>OZ245752.1:0-2252500 GCA_965227455.1 Alphaproteobacteria bacterium
TTCCCGCTGGTGGCCCAGTTCGAGATGGCGGGCAACCCGAAGGAAAACGAGATCGCCGGCGCCATCCACGACCGCATCGACGCGGCCTGGCCGATCCTGGCCCAGCGGGTGCGCACGATCCCGGAATACGGGGCGATGTTCGTCGACGCCTTCGACATGGTCGATACACCTCAAGATGTGACCATCGTCGAGATCGGCAACGCGATAGGCGCCTTCGTCGCCAGCGAATGGCAGAGCTACGACAGCCCCTACGATGCCTGGCTGGCCGGGACGGCTGCGTTGCCGGAGGATGCCGAGCGGGGCCGGGCGCTGTTCTTCGGTTCGGCCGGCTGTTCCGGCTGCCATTCCGGACCGTTGTTCACGGATCAGGGCTTCCATGCGCTGGGGCTGCCGGCCTTCGGTCCCGGTCGGACCCGCATGTTCGACCCCTATGCCCGCGATGTCGGGCGCATGGGCGAAAGCGACGCCCTGGAGGATGCCTATCGGTTCCGCACCCCGTCGCTTCGCAACGTCGCGCTGACCGCACCTTACGGGCACAACGGCGCTTGGCCGACCATGGAGGGCATGATCCGCCAGCACCTCGATCCCGCCGCGGCGAGGGCGTCCTGGACGCCCGAGACAGCCGGGCTGCCGGCGGCGCCCTGGCTAGCGGCGATCGATTTTGTGATCCAGCAGGATGCCCGGGAGATGGCGCGGCAAGCGGCACGGGTGGATGTCGACTTGCCGGCCGTGAGCGACGCCGAGGTCGCGGACCTTGTCGCCTTCCTGCACGCCTTGACGGGAGAGACGGCGAAGTCGCGCCCGTTGGGACGACCGGAGACCGTGCCGAGCGGTCTTCCGGTCGATTGATTTTCTAGGCCGTCATTGCGAGGAGCCGCAGGCGACGCGGCAATCCATTGTCGGCGGCGAAAGTGGGTCGCCGCGCTTCGCTCGCGATGACGACGTGTCGGGTGGCAGGCGACGGGCCTAGCAGATCTCCAGCACCGGCAGGTCAAGCGACGCGGCCATGGCGCGCAGTGCCGGCCGGTGGTCGCCATAGGCGATGACGTAGTGATGCTCCAGCCCCTCGGCCAGGATCGTGTCGAGAACTGCGCCCGCCGGGCGGTCGAAGCGGGCGACGCCGGAGGTGCCGGAGAAGGAGGGCGGTGCCGACAGCATCTCGCCGGCGCCCAGCATCAGTTTCGGCGCGTTGCGGGCCTGGCTGAAGCGGGCCAGCGTGAACCGTCCCGGCTTCAAAGGGAATTCCATAAGCAGCGGCTTCTTGCGATTGGAATGCACCGTCGCGCGCGGCGCGAAATCCGGATCGGCCATGTCGAGCGGCGCCAGGCCGCAATGCCAGAACACGGCGCTGTCGCCATCCGCATCGATATCGACCAGGTCGGCCATGAAGACGGGTTCGTCGGCCAGCGCCTGCAGGGCCAGGGTGCTGAGCGTGCCGTAGACATCGGCCTCGCAGCCGCATGGGGTCATCTCCTGGTTCAGCATCGACATGGCGCCGCAGGCGGCACAGCCGGATTCGGTGAAGAATTCCGGCCAGCAGCGCACCGCGAAACCGTCGATGCGGTTCTCGGCGGCAATGGATTTGAGCGCGCCGTAGACCCGCAGGGTGCCGTCCACCGGCTCGGGCTCCATCTCGTCGAGCCCGGACAGGCCGGCAGCAACGGTCTCGCGCGCGGCGGCGACGGCGGTCTCCGGCTGCTGCTTGGCCGCTGCGAAGACCTGATCCAGGCCGAAGAGTGCGACCTCGGTCCCGGTCAGCGATGACAGGGCGGACGCGTCATAGTCGCAGGTGATGAAGCCGTCCGGGCGCTGCCCGACCAGTCCGATGCGGCTTGCCGCCAGCTTGCGGACCGCCGCCTCGGCCGCGGCGTCCGGCTGGGCGCCATTGCCGTGTTTGGCCATCGATGCCGGGGTTTCCGGCGCCGAGTCCAGGATCGCGCGGATATCGTCCAGCGCCGCCCTGTCGTCTGGGGCACGGTGCAGACAGCCGTAGGCCCGGCCGGCACGTCCCAGGGCGTGGGCCGCGAGGTTGACGCCGCATAGGGAGTTGAGGCGCAGGCGGCCCCCGGTGCGCGGTTCCGGGAAGGACCAGAAGGCGATCGGGGCCTGAATGGCCTCGGCCGCCGCCAGCGCCATGCCGGCATCGGCAAAGGTCACCTGCAGGACCAGCAGCAGGTCGATGTCCTGTCTGCGCAGATCGGCCAGCGCCGCCCGGGTGGTGTCCGGGTCGAACAGCAGGGCGGCCGGGCCAACCAGATCGGCGTCGAGGCCCTCCAGATTGGCCGAGGCCGCCGCCGCCGTCGCCTCCGCATAGGGGACGTCGAAGGTCGGGCGGGCCAGCGGCAGGACGCCGATGCGCGGCCGGGCCATCTCAGCCCACCCCGCGATAGGCCGAGTTGAAGCCCGGGCCGGCATCGGCCAGGGTGATGCCGTCCGGGAAGGCCGGATGGTCGTGCCAGGGCGTCGCCGCGGCATAGGTCAGGGCGTTCAGCTCGCGCATATAGGGCACGCTGTCGGACAGCAGCGCCTGGTTCATGGCCGGCAGGTCCGGAAAGTGCTGGGCGGCGTCGAGCCAGATCGCGCGCCCGGCCAGATAGCCGCTGGCGCCGGCGCGATAGGCATAGGTCAGGATCTGCCGGAAGGCATCCTTGCCGGCGCCGGCCGATAGCATCACCCAGGGGCGCGGGCAGGCCTTGCCGATCTCGTCGAACCAGCGCTGTATCTCCTCCGAGCCTTCCGCGCCCGGCTGCACCAGATCGGCAGCGGCGACCGGGCTCTCCAGCTTGAAGATGTCGACGCCGTATTTCGGGTTGGCGAATTCGCGCACACTGTCCACCACCAGCTGCGGCCGTTTCGCGGCATGCTCGACGTAGTCGGTGGTCTGTCCAGCCTCGCCGGGCAGGGGATAGACCAACATCTCCAGCAGGAAGCAGATGTCGTGGGCGGTGCAGGCGCGGCCGACGGTCTCCACGAACTCCTTCTGGTGGGCGACCACATCCGGGTCGGCGTCGGGCCGGTACCAGGCCAGAAGCTTGACGCCGTCGGCGCCGAGCCGGCGGATCTTTTCCACGCTCCAATCGGCGATGGCCGATGAGCGGCGGCCGCCGGGCGCCTCCTCGAAGACCGAATCCTCAAGGGTCAGAAGCAGGCCCTGGCTCGGCTTGATATGGCCGATCGCCGCCGGATAGGCGAAGTAGGGGTCCAGCAGCATGGCCGAGCTCATCGGCGCCAACGCCCCGGCCAACGCCGCCTTGAACTCGCAGACATCCTCGAACGGGGCATCGGCCGCCCCGGCCAGGCCGCGTTTCTCGGCGATCAGCGATTTGATCGGCGGCCGCTGATCGACCGCGGTCATCTTGAAGCGGCCGGTCTCGTCGGCCAGACGGCGATAGCCCCAGAGCTTTCCCGCCGATAATTCCATCACGCAGCCTCCTGCAAAAGAGCGTCGACCTCGGCGCGGACCGGAATGCCGGCCCGTCCGCCGAGGCGGGTGCATTTCAGCGCCGCGGTGGCGCTGGCGAAACGAAGTGCGGCCTCTTCCTCCTGGCCTTCCGCCAGGGCGAGGGCCAGGGCACCATGAAAGACGTCGCCGGCGCCCAGGGTGTCCCGAACCGCGACGGGGAAGGCCGGAATATGCGCCAGCTTTCCATCGTCACGCCAGTAGCAGCCCTTCTCGCCGGCGGTGACCGCCAGCCAGGCATCGGTCATATCGGCGGCCCGGGCGAGCCCCTCCGCCGGATCGTCGGTGCCGGTCGCCTGCGCCAGCCCGGCCGAGGAGAAGGCGACATGGCTCGCCATGGACAGCAGCCCCTTGGCGGCGTTGTCGGGGGTGGCATCGGCATCCAGCACGCCGGGAATCTTGTGCGCCTTCGCCGCAGAGAGGACCGTTTCCGCGCCCTGCGGCCAGCGGGAATCGACCATCGCCGCGTCGAGCCGGTCGAATGTGTCGAGCGGCAGCCAGTCCGGAGAGGGGTCGAGCTCGGCATCGGCAAACGCGACGATCATGCGCTCGCCCGTGTCGTCCACGACCACTGAAGAAACTGGGGAGCGGCCGTCGGGGCACAGACGGGCATTCCAGACATCGACGCCCCATTCGCCGAGCTCCGCCAAAATGCGGGCACCGGTGGCATCGTCGCCAACCCGTCCCCAGAACAGGGCAGTTCCGCCCAGCCGCGCCACTGCGACGGCCGCAGTCGCCGCCGGCCCGCCGCCAACTTCCAGGTATCCGGAGGCGAAGTGCTTGCCGGCGCCCTTGGGGAAGGCGGCGGTGGTGAACACGTGATCGAGCACGGCGATGCCCGTGCAGGCGATGACCGGCGGCTCCTGGCTCATGCGGCGGCGGCCCCGCGGAGTCCGGAGGCGCGACATCCCTCGTGATGTCGATTGCCGGCCTGGGTGCGCCTAGTCGCACGGATCATCGATGTCCTCCCTTGGCGCGGGCTGGGCGGCTGGACTTCTGGGCCGTCCGACTCGGGGCTTTCCGGACGGAATTCATACAGAGAATAGGATCGGAACCTATGCATCATGATACGGTGCCGTCAACCGGAAGGTGAATTCATATATAAGACATATCATCTAGAGGAATCGGTCAGGTCAATTCGCTCAGATAGGCCAACTTGTCCGTGAGACAGCGGCTGAGCCGCCATTCCACCGGGCCGTCGTCCAGGTCGCGGGCGATGCGTTCGATCTCGAGCAGCGGCGCACCGGGCTCGATCTCCAATTGGGCCGCGTCCTCTGCGCTCGCCGCCACCGCCCGCAGCCGCTCCGTCGCACGGCCGACGGTCACGCCGTAGCGCCGCTGATAGAGGTCGTAGAGGGTGTTCGGCAGCCCGTCCTCCTCCAGCGCGTCGAGATCCGGGAACAGGGCCTGGGGGACGGCGATGCGCTCGACGACGCTTGGCACGCCGCCGATCATACGGCGGCGGTCGATGCGCAGCACCATCGCCCCCGGCATCAGCTGCAGGGCTTCGGTTTCGGCCGGCCCGGCGATTCCCCGGCGGCAATCCAGCAGCTCACTCTCGGGCATCTGCCGTTCGCCGTCCGGGTCGACCAGATGGAAGAAGTGGAACAGGGTGGTGTCCGGCGAATGGGCCGCCACGAAGGTGCCGCGCCCTTGGCGGCGGACCACCAGCTTCTGCGCCGCCATCTCGTCCAGCGCCTTGCGCACCGTGCCCTGGCTGACGCCGAGTTCTGCCGCCAGGCGGCCTTCGCTGGGCAGTACCTCGTCCGGACGCCAGGTTCCGTCGACGATGCGCCGGCGCAGCAGATCGCGGACCTGCTGGTAGAGCGGCCGGTAGTCGGGCACCTGGGGCATCGGGTCCATGCGGGCTCTCCGGGTTACGGCCAATGCGCCGTATCGAGTCTTATATAAGATATAACCATCCTTGACATCCAGCCTCTTTCGGACTTAGCTCTTGGGAGGAGCCGGAGGCTCCGACGTATCTCATTCGACAATCTGGGGAAGTCAGGCAATGCAGCCGCATTTTCTCGTGCATGAAACCGCCGATACGGTCGGCGTCGTGGTAGTGGAGGGGATCGCCGCCGGGACCGAGCTGTCCGGCTGGGTGATGGACACCGACGAAACGATCACCCTGAAGGCGGCCGACGCCATTCCGCTGGGCCACAAGGTCGCGCTGTCGGACATCGCCGAGGGCGATACGATCATCAAATACGGCAACGATATCGGCCGGATGATCGCCGCGGTCGGGGCCGGCGGCCACGTCCATGTGCACAACGCAAAAACCAAGAGATGGTAGGGACCGAAGGATGACCGCACTGCGTGAATTCATGGGATACCGGCGCGAGAACGGTCGCGTGGGCATCCGCAACCACGTCATCGTCCTGCCGGTCGACGACATCTCCAACGCGGCCTGCGAGGCCGTGGCCAACAACATCCAGGGCGTGCAGGCCCTGCCGCATGCCTATGGCCGCCTGCAATTCGGCGCCGATCTGGAACTGACCTTCCGGACCCTGATCGGCATCGGCTCCAACCCGAACGTGGCGGCGGTGGTCGTGATCGGCATCGAGCCCGGCTGGACCAAGCGCATCGTCGACGGGATCGCGGAGACCGGCAAGCCTGTGGAAGGCTTCTCCATCGAGGAGAACGGCGACATCGCGACCATCGCCAAGGCCTCCTGGAAGGCCAAGGAATTCGTGCAATGGGCAACCGAACTGCACCGCGAGGAAGCCTCCATCGACGAGCTCTACATCGCTACCAAATGCGGCGAGTCCGACACCACCTCGGGCCTGGGCTCCTGCCCCACGGTCGGCAACCTGATCGACAAGGTCGACGCCGCCGGCGCCACCACCTGCTTCGGCGAGACTTCCGAGCTGACCGGTGCGGAGAAGATCTGCGCCACCCGGGCGGCGACGCCGGAGGCGGCCGATAAGTTCATGGCGACCTGGAACGCCTATAACGACTTCATCAACGAGAACAAGACCAACGACCTCTCCGAGAGCCAGCCGACCAAGGGCAACATCGCCGGCGGCCTGACCACGATCGAGGAGAAGGCGTTCGGCAACTTCCAGAAGATCGGCAAGAAGGCCAAGTTCATCGACGTGCTGGAGCCGGCCGAGGCGCCGTCCAAGGGCGCCGGGCTGTATTTCATGGACACCTCCTCGGCGGCGGCGGAGTGCAACACCTTGCAGGCAGCCGCCGGCTATGTGGTGCACCTGTTCCCGACCGGCCAGGGCAACATCATCGGCAACCCGGTGATGCCGGTGATCAAGCTGACCGCCAACCCGAAGACGGCGCGGACCATGTCCGAGCATATCGACCTGGACGTCTCCGGCTTGCTGCGGCGGGAGATGAACCTGGACCAGGCCGGCGACGCGCTGATCGACATCACGCTGAGGACCTGCAACGGCCGGCTGACCGCCGCCGAGGCGCTGGGTCATCGGGAATTCGTGATCACGAAACTGTATCGGAGCGCATGACCGACATCGTCATCCCCGAGTTCATGGACGCCGACGCGGTCGCCTCCCTGGCCGCGGAGTTCACGGTGCTCCATGACCGCACCCTGGTGGATCGGCCGCCGGAGCTGGAGGAGGCCGTGGCCGGGGCCCGGGCGCTGATCGTGCGCAATCGGACCCAGGTCCGCGGGCCGCTGCTGGCGGCGGCCGCAAGGCTCGAGGCGGTCGGCCGGCTCGGCGTCGGGCTGGACAACATCGATGTGGCGGCCTGCCAGGGCCGCGGCATCGCGGTCATCCCGGCGACCGGGGCCAACGATGTCAGCGTCGCCGAATATGTCGTGGCGACCATCCTGATGCTGCTGCGCGGCGCCTATCTGGCGAGCGACGCGGTGCGGGCCGGCGACTGGCCGCGCGAAAGGCTGATCGGCCGCGAGGCCTCGGGCATGACGCTCGGCCTGGTCGGGTTCGGCGGCATCGCCCGGGCGGTGGCGCGGCGGGCGGCGGCACTGGAGATGGCGCTGGTCGGGCACGACCCCTACCTGCCCGACGGCGATCCGGCCTGGAGCGAATTCGGTGTTGCGCCGATGCCGCTGGACCGGCTGCTGGCGGAATCCGACGTGGTCAGCCTGCATGTGCCGCTGACCGAGGACACGCGGCATCTGATCGATGGCGCCGCGCTGTCGGCGATGAAGTCCGACGGGGTGCTGATCAACGCCGCGCGCGGCGGCGTGGTGGACGAGGCTGCCTTGGCGGAGGCTCTGAAGGCCGGGCACCTCGGCGGCGCCGCGCTCGACGTGTTCGAGCGGGAGCCGCTTCCGGCAGGCGCCGGTTTCGAGGACGTTCCGAACCTGCTCCTGACACCCCATATCGCCGGGGTCACCGTGCAGTCGAACCAGAGGGTAAGCGCCCTGGTCGCCGCCAATGTGCGCCAGGTCCTGAAGGCAGAGCCATGAGCACCGTGACGATCGGGCTGGCCGAGGCCCGCGACCTTGCCATCGCCGCCCTGTCGGCCTCCAACACCTCAAGCGAGAACGCCACCGTGGTGGCAGAGGCGCTGGTGCTGGCCGAGGCGGACCGGCTGTCCTCGCACGGGCTGTCACGGTTGCCGGCCTATGCCGACCAGGCCATCGCCGGCAAGGTCGATGGCCGTGCGGTGCCGGAGATCCAGCGGACCCGCGCCGCCGCGATCCTGGCCGATGCCAAGACCGGCTTCGCCTTCCCGGCCATCGACAAGGGGCTGGCGGCGCTGCGGCCGGTCGCTCTGGAGGCGGGCATTGCCGGCATGGCAGTCGCCAATTCGCACCATTTCGGGGTCGCCGGCCACCATGTGGAGGCGCTGGCCCGGACCGGGCTGATCGGTATCGCGCTGGGCAATTCGCCGGCCGCCATCGCGCCCTGGGGTGGTAGCCGGCCGATCTTCGGCACCAATCCGATCGCCATCGCCTGCCCGCGCCGGGACGACAACCCGATCGTCGTCGATCTCAGCCTCAGCAAGGTGGCCCGCGGCAAGGTCATGGTCGCGGCCCAGAAGGGCGAGCCGATCCCGGAGGGTTGGGCCCTGGACGGCGACGGCAACGCCACCACCGACGCCAAGGCGGCGCTGGCCGGCAGCATGGTGCCCATGGGCGACGCCAAGGGGGCGGCGCTGGTGATGATGGTGGAGATCCTGGCCACCTGCCTGACCGGCGCCAATTTCGGCTATGAGGCCTCGACCTTCTTCAATGCCGAGGGACCGCCGCCGCGGGTGGGCCAGTTCTTCCTGGCCATCGCTCCGGACGCCATGGGCAACGACGGCTTCGCCGACCGGATCGAGGCGCTGGCCGGCGCGGTGCTCGATCAGCCGGGCACCCGCCTGCCCGGCGTCCGCCGCTTCGCCGCCCGGGCGCAGTCTCAGCAGGACGGCATCACTCTGCCGGAACCGCTGCATGCGGAGATCGTCCGTCGGGCAGGGGCCTGACGCAGACGGTACTGCCCTGCAGTCGGGTCGGCAGGCATCCAATCAGTCCGTCATTCCCGCGAAAGCGGGAATCCAGTGTTGAAGCCGATCCTCGTGTCGGTCACCGTATACCGTGGATTCCCGCTTTCGCGGGAATGACGATGGATGTTGGACGGAGCGAGGGCACCACGTTTCCGCCGACCTTGCCGAAAGAGGATCCCCGCCGATGAAACCGGAAGTCCTGTGCGTGTTGCAGCTCATGCCCTCGGTCATGGAGGTCCTGGAGGAGCGCTATGTGCTGCACAAGCTGTGGCAGGCGGAGGACCGGGCGGCCTTGCTGGCGCAGGTCGGCCCCGCGGTGCGGGGCATCGCCACCGACGGCCATGCCGGGGCCAGCGCGGAGCTGATGGCGGCGCTGCCGAAGCTTGAGATCGTCGGCTGTTACGGCGTCGGCGTCGATTCCATCGATCTCGGCTACGCCAAGGAGCATGGCGTGGTGGTGACCAATACGCCGGGCGTGCTGACCGACGATGTCGCCGATATGGCCATCGCCCTGCTACTCGATGTCTGCCGGGGCATCAGCGCCGGTGACCGCCATGTGCGCACCGGAAAATGGCTGGAAGGGCCGATGCCGCTGACCCGCAGCCTGAAGGGCAAGTCGGTCGGGGTCATCGGACTTGGCCGCATCGGCCGGGCGATCGCCGAGAAGGCCGCGATCTTCGGCTGCGCGCTGTCCTATCACGGTCCCAGGGAGAAGCCGGACGCCCCCTATCCCTTCTATCCCGATCTGACGGAGATGGCGGCGGCCTGCGATTTCGTGGTCGTGGCCTGTCCCGGCGGCCCGACCACGGCCGGGATCGTGAACCGGGCGGTGCTCGAGGCGCTCGGGCCCGAGGGCGGGCTGGTGAACATCTCGCGCGGCTCGGTGGTCGACGAACCGGCTCTGGTCTCTGCCCTGCAGGATGGCCGGCTGGGCTCCGCGGCGCTGGACGTCTTCGCCGCCGAACCGAAGGTGCCGGAGGCGCTGCTGGCGATGGAGAACGTCGTCCTGCAGCCGCATATGGGCAGCGGCACCGTCGAGACCCGGGCGGCGATGGGGCAGCTGGTGATCGACAACCTGGCGGCCCATTTCGAAGGCCGTCCGGTGCTGACTCCGGTCTAGATCCGGCGCCCGCGGGGCGATACTGCACTTCGATGACCACAGGCAGTACTCGCGCAGCGCGGCAGGTGCCGCGCGCATGCACATTGCATTGCACCTATAAGTTTACCGAATATTGATGCATACCTTGTATAGTAATTCGGCGTTATGTCTGTATACCTAGAGTAGAATAGTAAGACTCTATCAAGCATAATAATGGATCTCGGAAGAGATCTTGTCATCTCAGCAGGACCTGGCGACTTGCCGGACGGACCCATCACACCGTCGGGCCCGATTGATTGGGAGTTTGCTTAGATGATGATGACGCCCCGCCGAATTCTTGTTGCCCTGTCGATTGCTGCCGGTGCCTGGTCGGCGGGAGCATGGGCGACCGAAACACACGGATCCCAGACCGGCGATATGCAGATCGCCGCGCGGCAGCAGACCCTGGTTCTTGGGCGGGTCTCGCAGGATCCGGTGAAGACGCTTCCCAGGCTGCAGGCGCTTTCGGCCTATCTGGTCGATCGGCTGGCGCCCGTGGGCATCACAGGCGCCGAAGCAGTCGTCGCCCGAAGCAACGCGGAAATGGTCGCGCTGCTGCTTTCGGGCGAAGTCGATGTGGTGTCCGAGACCGTGATGTCGGCCTTCCGGTATGCTGATGAAGCCGGCGCCCACCCGCTGATGCGCGAATGGAAGCGGGGCGTGTCGTCCTATCGCTCCGTCCTGTTCGCGCGGGCCGACAGCGGCATCGAGTCGATCGACGACCTCCGCGGACGGGTCATCGCCTTCGAGGACCGAGGTTCGACCTCCGGATTTCTGATCCCGATGGCGATGCTGCGCGAACATGGGCTGGAGGCAGTCGAACTCTCGGCACCCGGCATTGCCCCGCCGCCCGGCACGGTCGGTTTCGTGTTTGTCGACACGGAAATCAACATCACCGCCTGGGTAAACCGCGGCATGGTGGATGCCGGCGCCCTGAACGACGGTGACTGGGAGGACGTGGAGCGCACGCCGAACGGCCTGAAGGACCAGTTGACCATATTCCATGAGAGCCCGGATATCCCGCGATCGGTGCTGCTCGTTCGCGGCGACATGGATCCGGACCTGCGCGACGCGCTTCAGCAGACGCTCGCCGGCATGGAGCACGATGCGGCGGCGGAAGAGGTACTGGAAACCTACTACGGTGTTGCTCGCTACGATCCGTTTATCGGCCAGGTTTCCCGCGATCTGGGTCGGGTCCGCGCGCAGTACGACGTCATCCAGGATCTGTTCGAATAGATGACGCTGCGGGTTCAGTCACGATACTCTCTGGCCATATTGGGGCTGATCGCGCTGGTCGTGATCAGCCTCACGGCGAGCCTGCTGACCGGGTTTCGCGCCACAGAGCATGAAACCCGGGAGGCCAGCCTGCGGGCCATGGGCGACGGGCTGACGATGCAGTTGGAGGAGGAAGCCAACAATTTGGCCGAACTCCTGGCAACGACTCTGGCCAAACCGCTGTATTTCTTCGATCTCGACGTCATCGCCGGCGTCCTGGAACCGGCGATCGCGTTGGAGAGCATTGTGTTCGTACATCTTGAGGATTTGGAAGGACGGATCATCCATGATGGCTCGGCGGAAATATCCGACTATGGCAACCAGCACGACAGTACCGAGTTCCATGGTGACCTCCGGACGACCTCGCCGGCCTCTTGGGCGGCCGATGGCGTCTACAATGTCATGAGGCCGGTGAGTATCGGCACGCAGATCATCGGATACCTGCATCTCGGCGTTTCCACGGAACATATGCAGGCGGAATTGGCTGCCCTGGAGCAGGACTTGGCTCATGTCGGCGAGCGGGGCGCACGTAAGACCATCAGCATCTCGGTCATCGTATCGCTCGTGCTGGCGGTTCTCGGGACGGGGACCGGCATTTACGTTGCGCGCAATCTCAGCCAGCCCATCCGGGAACTGTCGCGGCTCACCCAGCGCATCGGTGCCGGCGACTATGGGGCGGAGATTGAGTTGGCGCGCAGCGACGAAATCGGCGAGTTGGCCAAATCGTTCCGGCAGATGACCGAGAACCTGAAACGCACAACGGTTTCGACCGACTATCTGGACAACATCCTGCATTCCATGATCGATGCGCTGTTCGTGGTGGGCCCCGATGGAATCATTCGCACCGCGAACCGCGCCGCCGGCCAGATGGTCGGGTGCGCGCGGACTGCGCTCGTAGGTCGGCGCTATTCAGATCTTGTCGGCCTGTCGCAAGACCTCGGTTCCGGCGAGGATATCGCCGAGCAGACCAGCGGCGAGGCCACGCTCAGGGACGACACGGGTGCGGTGATTCCGGTACTCGTCTCCTGGTCGCCAATCGAGCTACGTGATGACACGAGCCCGGGCGCGGTTTGCGTTGTGCGTGACATCACCGAACTGAAGAAGTCGGAATCCGAGCTTCTCGCCGCCAAGGAGCACGCCGAGTTCGCCAATCGCAGCAAGACCGAATTCCTGGCCAATATGAGCCATGAGCTGAGGACGCCGCTGAATGCGATCATCGGCTTTTCGGAAACGATGCGGTTTCAGATCTTCGGGCCGCTGGGCACGCCGAAATACGAGGAATTCGCGCAGGACATCCATGCAAGCGGGCAGCACCTGCTCGAGATCATCACCGACCTGCTGGACATGTCGAAGATCGAGGCCGGCAAGACCGAGCTCAACGAGGACTGGTTCGATCTCCGTGCCACCGCCGACTCCGCCATCCGGCTGATCAATGCCCGCAATGTCGGCAACGAACACCCGGTGGAGTTGCGGGTGGATGCCGAAACCGTGCTCCATGGCGACGAGCTTCTCGTCAAGCAGATGATGATCAATCTGCTGACCAACTCCAGCAAGTTCACGCCGCCTGACGGCCACATATCCATGCGCATTCGCGGGCTGCCTAACGGTGGGTTGGCGGTTGCCGTGCGCGACAACGGAATCGGGATCGACAAGGCGGACATCCCGAACGTGATGGAACCCTTTGTGCAGGTTGACAACACCTTTGCGCGGTCCCATTCCGGGACCGGGCTGGGACTGCCCTTGGTGCGGGCGCATGCGGAGATGCATGGCGGGAGGCTACGCCTGCTCAGCCGCTCCGGCTACGGAACGGTGGCGATCATCGAGTTCCCTGCCAAGCGCATCCGCAGGCGACGCCGGCCGGAAGCCCGCGTCAATCCCACGGCCCTGGCATCGTGAACCCGCGGCGCGGATTCCGCGCCTATCCGAAGAATCCGGTCCGGTGCGCCGTCGCCGTGGAGACCCGGCGGATCAGGGCGAACAGGCCCTGCATGGGCTGGAACAGCGTCTCGTTCTCGAACTGATAGCTCTGGCTGTCGTCGGAGAGATAGGTCGCCGGCTCGCCGAAATCGTCCAGCGCGACGGGATCGTGGGTCATCGGGAAGATTTCCTCGAGGATCTCGATCGCCGCCGGGATGTCCAGATGAAGGACACGACCGATGAGCTGCTTGAGCGTCGTCGCGTGGCGGTCGGAGAACTCCGGCAGGCGCATGGCGAGCAGGAAGATCTCGTGGATCGCCGCCAGCCGGATCGCGTGCAGCAGGCCCAGCGCATCCTTGGTCGCGTCGCCGACCAGCGCGCCGCATCCGGCCGGTTTTCCGTCCTCGCCGGCATCCGCCAGGGCCGCCGACAGCACTATGAAATCCTTGTAGAGCCGGCGGAAGACCTGGTTCTGGCGTCCGTGGACGCGGGTTTCTTCCAGGTACTCGGCCAGCTTGAGCATGTCCTCCGCCTTGCCGCGATCGGCCGTCGCGCCGGCGCGGATGATCCACATGCCCGGGTCAAGCGTGTCGATATAGCCCTTCATGACATGCGGGTCGCTGACAGCGGCCCCGTATTCGGCGATGCCCATCAGCTGCCTGAGCCTGCGCGAGCGCTTGTAGAGGTCGTGGAAGCGGTCCGGCTCCTTGGCGATCGCCGCTCCGACGCCGCCGACGCTGTTGGCCAGCAGGCCGAGCTGCATCAGCACGGCATTGTGCGGGATGGCCCGGAGCTGCGAGGCCGAGGCGTGATCGACGTCGGACGGGTCCTCGTGCTGGCGCTTCAGGGCCCGGCTGCCGGACGGAAACAGCATGTTGGTGCCGAAGGCGCTCAGGAGGACGCCGTAGTTGCGGTCCTCCATCAGTCCGACCTGGAACTCCTTCACCGTGGTGAAGAACTCCCGGATATAGGACGCCTCGTCATAGAACGGATCGTCGGCGCTGCCGCCGCTGGGCGTCAGGACATGCTCCAGAATCCGGGTGATGACGGCGAAGGCGCCGGACTGGTTGACGAAGAAGACATAGCCGTCGCCGCCCTGGAAGCTGACCTCCTGCTTGAAGTCGAGACCGGTCTCGGCCATGTAGCCGCGGGTCGCCGGCGTATCGACATAGTTCAGCCGCTCCTCGAAGCTGGCCGGATGGGCGCCACGGCCGATCGACTCGCCATGTGTGTCGAACATCAGCAGCTGCACGCCGTCCAGCTTCTGCTCGGACATCACCCGGATCAGCCTCAGCCTCAGCCGCTCGATCGAGGCCGAGGCCGGGGCCTGGCCCAGATAACGGCCGGCGTCGGAGAAGCCGGTCTGCACGCACAACCGGCGACGCTTTTGCACATAGGCGCGGTAATGCGGGTTCTCCAGCAGCTGCTCGATGACGCGGCTGCCGGCCTCCAGCGCCTTCTCGGTCTCGAACAGGGGCGAGATGTCGACATGCTCCTCGACGCCGAAAAGCTTGGCGAAATAGAGCACCGTCAGGACCGTGAACGCGGATTCCGACTCCGCGATCAGGAAGCGGATCGGCGCCGTCCGGCCGGCATATTTCAGCATCTGCGCGACCACCATGAAGAGCCGCTTCACGGAGGTACGTTCGCCCAGGATCGAGCCGAAATTGATGCTGACCGGCTCCACGTTGTCGAGCAGCTCGCTGAGCCGGTCGAGATAGGATTGCCGGTAGCGCGGATCGCTCGGGTCGCTGACGACGCCGACCGCCCGACGGATCGCGTTGTGGACCTGCTTGGCGTTGATGCGGACATGGGTGTGGGCCATGCCGAGACCCAGATTGGCCAGCTCTGCGCGCAGCACGCAGAGCCGGGTCAGCAGCGCGTCGTCCTTGGTGCGGGCGATGGCGCGGCCGGTCATCTCGATCAGGCCGGAGGCGTCCTCCAGGCGCAGGGTCATGCCCTCATACATGCGCCGGGAAACCGCCTTGATCCGGTGGCGCGCCTCCTCCTCGGTGGGCTCGGCGGTGCCGAACACCGACAGCTCGTCGGTCACCTGGTTGATGGCAAGCGCAATGCGGCTTTCCATCAGATCCAGGGTCTCGCGCAGGTCCCGGGCCTTGCCGCCGGCGTCGCTGCGGATCGAGCGGACGGTTTCCAGGTAATGGGCCAGCTGGTTGCGCTGGATCTTCAGGCGCTTGAACAGGGTGTCGGTCCAGCGGATGTCCGAACGCCCGTCCAGGTCGTAACCGACCCAGGTCGCCAGGGTGATCAGCCGGGGCGTCAACTCGGTCCAGCGGTCCGGATAGGCGGATTTCGCCACATCCAGCAGGATCGCGTTGGCCCGGCGCAGCGCCACCTGGGCGTTGCCGATCGCCTCCAGCGACAGCTCGTGCTCGCGCAGCAGGTCGAGGCCGCGATCGGGCCGGTGCTCCTCGCGGCAGGCGAGGTCGACCAGGTCGGCGGCGGTCTTCGGCGAGAGCAGCGAGCCGTCGGTGCTGCGTCCGGTGGCCAGCGCCGCCAGGGCACGCATCAACTCGCCGGAGATGCTGAAGGTCGGGTGGGCGGTGGTGACCACGCCGAACAGCTCGTCCTCGACGCGGGCCTGGAAATCCTCGAACGGCACCGGATCGGCGCCGCCATCCGCCGGGCGGGTCAGGGCGGTGAAGACCTCACGCAGCCTGTTCTCATTGGCTTCCGGATCGGTCTCGCCGAGATAGCGGCCAAAGCGCTCGGCCCGGTTCACGAAGCCCTCAGCCGACAGGTACTGGACCAGCTGCTCCAGCGCGCCGTAGCTGAGCTGGCCCTGCTCCAGCCGGCGCGACAGGTCCAACGCCAGCAGAAGCACCGGATTGCTGAACGGATCCTCGGTGGTCGCCCGCGAATGGCCGCGCAGCTCGTCGGTCAGTTCCGCGGCCAGGCCGGCGGCGTCGATGGCGGGCTCGGCGGCGAACTTGGCGCTCTCGGCGCTGAGCACGGTTCCCTGCGCCAGCCTTGCCCGGGCGGCTTCGGCGATTTCCGCAAAGCGCTTGCCGTCGGAACTCGGTGTATCGGCCGTCGCGGCGCCCTTGCGGCTGCGGGTGGCCTTGGCCACTTCCGACATGGTCGGTTGCTCCCTCGCTGGTTGTCCGGACCGCCATGCGGGGTCACCCGGTTGTGCGGTGCAACAGCCCGGATGTCAACGGTTTCCGGCCGTTTTTAAGGCTACGTTCATGTGCGCGGGTCGGGCTAGATAAAATGCCAAGAGAATGCTTTTAACCTTCGATTAAAACCAAGTCTGTATTGTCAGGACCTGGCGACGACATCGCGTGCCCCTGGGCGGGGTTGGTGGGTTAGCCGTTGGATCGGGGTGGACTTGGCGGGCTGCTCTACCGGCGGAGGGATGGACCACCGATCGCCTGCCTGCAAAGCGCGCGGATCGCCGATAAGGAAGAGGCCCTGGCAATTTGGGGAAATGCCAGGGCCTCTTTATCGGTGGCCGGGGTCGCCGGGGTTTCGGTGGGGAAGGGTCCGAAACGCAGGCCATATAGAGCCACCAGCTGCAGCTATCATCTGCGGTAGAACGCGAGGGTGCGGTTGGGGGGACACCGGGCGTTCCTGTTTCCGCCTGAAAGCTGCAACACTCACGTTGTCATTGCGAGAGCAATTGCAACAGGCTTACGGCGCCCAATCTGACGAATCAAAGTTAAGAAAACCTTACCGAAATTGCTCCGGTCCCGGTCCCAACGCATTTTTTGCGTTTTTTCTGGTTGGGACTTCGGCGTCCACTTGCCGTTACCTGACTCTGCGCACAAGCCCACGGATTCCGTCCGTCAGAGGCGATTTCACCGATACGCGTAATGCTCTACGATCCGTTGCAACACGACCCAACGGGAGGCCAAGAGCATGAAACGTCGTCATTTTGTCGCCGGCGCCGGAATGGGGGCCGCTGCGGTTGCAGCCGCGCATCCGGCACCGGCCATCGCCCAGGACCGCATCGAATGGACCATGGTGGCGCCCTGGCCGAAGGGCGCGCCGGGCGTCGGGGTCAATGCGCAGCGTGTCGCGGACCGCATCACCGGCATGAGCGGCGGCCGGCTGACCGTCACCCTGTATGCCGGCGGCGAGCTTGTGCCGCCCTTCGAGAGCTTCGACGCGGTGCAGGCCGGCAATGCGGAGATGCTGCACGCCACGCCCTATTACTGGGTCGGCAAATCGGCGGCGCTGAACTATTTCACCGGCGTGCCCTTCGGGCTGAACGCGCCGGAGCTGGCGGGCTGGCTCTATTACGGCGGCGGCCAGGAGCTGTGGGACGAGGTCTATGCCGGGCTCGGCGTCAAGGCCTTCTATGCCGGTAGCAGCGGGGTCCAGGCCGGCGGCTGGTTCCGCAAGGAGATCAACACGCTGGACGACATCCGGGGCCTGAAGATCCGCATCGCCGGTCTCGGCGGCGAGGTCTTCCGGCGCCTCGGCGCGGCGGTGACGCTGCTGCCGCCCGGCGAGATCTTCCCGGCCATGCAGTCCGGCACCGTCGACGCGGCGGAGTGGGTCGGCCCGTGGAACGACCTGGCCTTCGGCCTGCACCGGGTGGCGCAATACTACTATCTGCCCGCCTTCCATGAGCCGGGGCCGGGGCTGGAAGTGGCCGTCAACAAGGACAAGTTCGAGGCGCTGCCGGAGGATCTGCAGCAGATCGTGCAATACGCCGCGCAGTCGGTGGCGAACGAGTCGGTGGCCGATTTCCACTACCACAACATCGTCTCGCTCAAGCCCCTGGTGGAGGAGCATGGCGTGCAACTCAGGGAGTTCAGCGACGAGATCGTCGGCGAGTTGGGCCGCGTCAGCCTGGAGGTGCTGGAGGAAATCGGCGCCAGCGACCCGCTGACCGCCCGCGTCCACGAATCCTACATGGCCTTCCTGACCCAGGCGGTGGAGTACTCCGCCCGCATGGACCAGGCCAGCCTGCGCCAACGGGCCCTGGCGTTCGGGTAGGCCGATGAGCGATCAGCCCGTTTCCGCCATCACCGGCTATCACGCCCATGTCTATTACGATGCCGACAGCAAGGAGACCGCTGCGGCGGTGCGCGAGGCGCTAGAGGCGGCGTATGCGGTCGAGATGGGGCGGTGGCACGACCGGCCGGTCGGGCCGCATCCGATGTGGAGCTACCAGATTGCCTTCGCGCCGGAGCTGTTCGCGCAGGTGGTGCCCTGGCTGGCGCTCAATCGGCGCGGGCTGATCGTGTTCATCCATCCGGAGACCGGCGATCACATTGCCGACCATACCGACCACGCCATCTGGATGGGCGACCGGCAGGAATTGGAGCTGGATGCCTTAAGGTGAGGGTGGAGCCGAGGATTCATCGTCCCGGCATTTCGGGCACAGGCCGCTGACCTCGACGATCGGGCGGCCGACCTGGAAGCCCAGGGCCTCGGCGCTGCGGGCGATGGCAGAGGCGACCTCCGGGTCGTTGACTTCGGTCGCCGTGCCGCACTGCTCGCAGACCAGGAACTGGCTGGCATGGCCCCTGCCGGGATGCGGGCAGCCGATGAAGGCGTTGAGGCTCTCCAGCCGGTGCACCAGCCCCTGCTCGACCAGGAAATCCAGGGCACGATAGACGGTCAGCGGCGCCGGTTTCTTGCCGTCGGTGGCCAGGTCCTCGAGGATGTCGTAGGCGCCGCGCGGCCGGTGCCCGTTCCACACCAGCTCCAGAACCCGGCGGCGCATAGGTGTCAGCCGGGCGCCGTGCTCCCCGCACAGCGCTTCCGCCCGCGCCATGGCGTCATCGACGCAGGCATCGTGGTCATGGGGCTCCGCCGCGAGAGCGAAGGCGCTGTCGGTGGCACCACCAGTGCGCGCTATTGCCAAATCCTGTCCTCCCGATCTCAGCCTAGCGGCAGGGACCGCGAAATCCGAGCCCGGCGTTTTGCCGTAGATGTAGAGGTCGACCCGCAAACATCCAGGCACAGGGCTACCATGCGACCCTTCTCCAACTGGTCCAAACCGATCCCTCAATCGTATTGTGATCATGATTCGACGGCAGGGTTCGAGGCCGCGAGACGGCCTGCCCGGACCACGGCAATGCCTGGAGCGTGGGATATGACGGTAAAGGACTGCAAACTGACGCTGCCACGGCGAGGGCTGTTGGCGGCCGTGGCCGGATTTGGGGCCGGCATCGCGCTGCCCGGGCTGGCGCTGGCCGCACCGGTTCCGCCATCAAACCAGTTCGCCTTTTCCGTCTGGCGCAAGGGCAGCCAGATCGGCGAGCACCGGCTGACCTTCCGCCAGGACGGCGAGGATCTGGTCGTCGACGTGGATATCAATCTCCAGGTCAAGCTGGGCTTCGTCACCCTGTTCCGATACACCCATCACAACACCGAAATCTGGCGCGGCGAGAAGCTGGTTTCGCTCGACAGCGAAACCTATGACGATGGCAGCGATTTTCGGCTGTCGGTGCGTCAGGACGGGGATGTGCTCGACGTCGATGGCTGGGCCGGCCAGTTCCAGGTGCCGGCCGACACGCTGTCGAGCAGCTATTGGAACCCAGAGACCATCTACCACTCCAAGATCCTCGATACCCAGCGCGGCTATCTGATGGATGTGAACACCGAATGGCTGGGCGAGGAGACCATCGAGGCCATGTCCGGCCCGATCGCCGCCAATCGCTATCGCATCACCGGCGATCTCACCATGGACATCTGGTATTCCGATGCCGGCCAGTGGGTGAAGCTGGACTTCGCGACGCGCGGGTCGACGATCTCCTATCAGTTGACCTGATCCGGCGGGGCCTGTACCGGCTCCCATCGTCACAGCGGAGACCCAGATCGTATGGCCGACCGAAATCAAGGCTGCGCATGGATCACCGGCGCCAGCTCCGGCATCGGGCGCGCCATCGCGTTGAGAATGGCGCGGGACGGGCGCATTGTGGCCGCCAGCGCCCGCCGCGAGGAGGCGTTGCAGGAATTGGCCGAGGAGGCCGCCGGGCTGCCCGGGACGATCGTCGCCGCACCTTGCGACGTCACCGATCCGGCCCAGATCGCCGCCACCGTGGCGCGGCTGGAAGAGGAGCAGGGCGGCATCGACCTGGCGATCCTCAATGCCGGGGTTTATCTGCCGGACCGGGCGGACAAGCTCGATGCCGGCGAGTTCCGGGCCCAGGTGGAATTGAACGTGCTGGGCACGGTCGACTGCCTGCAGGCTCTGATGCCTGGCTGGATGGCGCGCAAGCGCGGCCATCTGGCGGTGGTGTCTTCGGTCGCCGGCTATCGCGGGCTGCCCTCCTCGCTCGCCTATGGCGCCACCAAGGCGGCGTTGATCAATCTGTGCGAGGGGCTGAAATTCGACTTCGACCGTCTGGGCCTGAAGATCCAGCTGATCAATCCGGGCTTCGTGCGCACGCCGCTGACCGACAAGAACACGTTTCCGATGCCGTTCCTCATGGAGGTCGAGGACGCCGCCGACCGGGTGGTCGACGGCCTCGCAGGCAACGGGTTCGAGATCACCTTCCCGCGCCGCTTCGCCTATGGGCTCAAGCTGATGCGCATATTGCCCTACTGGGCCTACTTCTCCCTGGTGCGCCGCGCTACAGGCATGAAATGACCGAGACGCCCACAGTCAGCGCCGCGTCGGTCGAGGCCTATGTGCGGTTCTGGGAAACCTTGTCACCGGATTCGCTGGACCGGCTCGCCGAAATGGCCTCGGTGGATGTCCGCTTCAAGGATCCATTCAACGACGTTCAGGGCCTGACCGCCTTCCGGGCTGTGTTCGACGACATGTTTCTCAGGGTCGCCGAGCCCCGGTTCCGCGTGACCGGTCGCGCCGTTGAGGGCGATCTGTGCTTCCTGCGGTGGGAGATGACGTTCCGCAGCAGCAATCGAGACTGGCTGATCGATGGCGTCAGCGAGGTGCGTTTCGGCGCTGATGGCCGAGTTGTCTCCCATGTGGATCATTGGGATGCGGCCAGCCAGGTCTACGAGCGACTGCCGGTCATCGGCTGGGTGCTCAGGAGGCTGCGCCGGCGGTTGGCGGCGTGGAAAATCGACTGAAGGGCACCCTCTAACCACCGAGTCAGTGCGGCCCTCACCCGCTCCGCCTGCGGCGGCCCACCCTCTCCCAGCGGGAGTGGGTTTTCTGTCTTGCTGACATGCACACTTCCTCGCCCTCTGGGGGAGGGTGGCGAGCGAAGCCGAGCCGTGTGAGGGCAGTGCTGGAGTAGCGGCTAGCTCTGGTTCGCCGGTGCCGTCACTCCGCCGCCGCCAATGCGGGCCGCAAAGGGTTCGCGGCGGCCTCCGCATCGCTGATGCGGCGGAAGAAGATACTCGCCTCGCCGACCGCAAAGCCCCATTTGGTGACGTCGGCCCGGTTGATCATCACCTCGTCGTCCTGCAGGAACATCCAGTCGTCGAAATGGACGCGGAAGCTGCTGTCGCCGACCTGGAGGTCGAAATCGTATTGCCAGTTCAGCGCGTTGCCGTAGCTGATCCCGGTGGCGGTGCCGATCACGTCGTCGGCGGTGCCCTCATAGGTGTGCTCGTCGATCTTGCGGATCGTCCAGATGCGCTGGTCGATCTCGCCATCGTCATAGACGAAATCCTCAACCAGGGTCAGGGTGTCGCCGTCCCAGGTGCCGTCGATATCGACGGCGAATTGCCGGCGCAGGCGGCCGAACCGGTCCTGGAACACGCCCCAGGCGCGGACCTTGCCGGAGAAGTATTCCTCGAGGACGAAACGCGGCGTCGTGCCGTCGAAGTCTTCAGGCTTCATACTGCTACATCCCGCTAGCGCGAACAGGATCGCCAGGCAAAAGGTCAGGCTGCGTGGCGTCATTTGAGGTCCCGCTTTGCGCGTTGTCCATGCCACGGTCGATACGCTGCCGGGTTGCGGCCTGGCGTTCCGCCGTGATCGGGTATCTCCACATCAATACGATGGCGATCGCCTTGAAGATCACCGGGGCAAGGCTGTAGAGGCCGATCAGTGTCCACAAAGCCACAGGGGCATTGGCTGCACCGTCGTTGAATCCGGCCAGGTCGAGCAGCGGGAAGGCGATTCCGACGGCCAGGGCCAGCGCCAGCTTGGTCACCATGCCCCACAGGGCGAAATAGAGCCCGGTGCGCTGGTCGCCCGATTCCGCGGTGTCGAGATCGACCACATCGGCCTGCATGGAGGATGGCAGCACCAGATCGGCGCCCAGGCTGAACCCGGTCAGAATGCAGACGCCGACGAACCACCACACATCCCCAGAGCCAAGCGCCGGCACCAAGGCGAAGATCGCCGCGGCCCAGATCATCGCCCAGCACCAGATGCGGTGCTTGCCGTAGCGGTAGCTGAGCTTGAGCCAGAGCGGAACCGCCAGGATTCCGGCCAGGAAGTAGATGAACAGCAGGATGGCGGCCTGTTCTGGCGCCTGCAGCACGTTGCCGACATAGAGGATGAACATTGTCGCCGGAAGCCCGTTGGCGACGCCGTTGATCAGATAGGCAACGATCAGGCGGCGGAACGGCCGGTTGCCGATCAGGACCGCTAGGCCGCGCCGGAACGTGATATGCGCCCGATACCGCACCGGTGGCTCGGGTGTGAATTTCAGCAGGGCGAGGACCGCCAGCGGCAGCAATATGATGACCGTCCAAGCGATCAGCGACAGCGAGTCCGCCGCCGCCGGCCCGTCCTTGGTGCCCAGCACCACCGGCAGGCCCAGAGCCAGCAGCGTGCCCAGGATGATCGCGGTCTCACGGAAGGCGGCAATGCGGCTGCGCTCGTTGTAGCCGCCGGACATCTCCGCGCCCCAGGCGGTCAGCGGCAGGATCATCATGGTCCAGCCGGTGTAAAGCACCAGGCTCCAGACCAGCAGGTGGGCGCTGCCGGCGCCGGTGCCGGGCACGAACAGGAACCAGACCGCTGTCATCACCAGCGGCGTTCCCAGCACGATCCAGGGGCGCCGCCGCCCGAACCGGGTTTCGATGCGGTCGCTCAACTGGCCGATGACCGGATCGCTGATGACGTCCCAGAATCGGGCCAGCAACAGGATCAGGCCGACGCTGGCGAGGCCGAGGCCGACTTCGCTGGCGTAGAATTTCGGCAGCAGGATATAGGTCGGCAGGCTCAGCGCCGCCAGGGGCAGGGCCGGGCTTCCATAGGCCAGCAGGGCGGATAGCCGGATCGATGCGTCGCGTGTCGGAGCGCCCATCGGGTCTGAGGCCCTGCCCGGCAATCAGTCCCGCGCCACGGCGAGTTGCACGACGTCAATGGTGCCGACGGCAAAGCCGGCGGCGCAGTACATCAGGTACTGCTCCCACATCCGCTTGAAGCGGTTGTCGAAGCCGAGCTGCTGGATCTCCGGCCAGGCGGCCTGGAACCGCCGGTTCCACAGGCGCAGGGTATGCGCGTAGTCCATCCCGAAACGCGTCTTGTCGCCGAGCCGCAGCCCGGCCTGGCGGATCTGATCGGCCAGGGCCGTCTGGCTGGGCAGCATGCCGCCGGGGAAGATGTATTTCTGGATGTAGTCCGCCTTGCGGCGATACTCCTCGAAGGATCCGTCGTCGATGGTGATGATCTGCAAGGCGGCGCTGCCGCCCGGAACCAGCCGATCGCGCAGCGTGGAGAAGAATTGCGGCCAGTACGCCTCGCCGACCGCCTCGAACATCTCGATGGAGGCGACCCGGTCGAAGCGGCCCTCGACCTCCCGATAATCCTGCAGCCGGATATCGACCCGGTCGCCCAGACCGGCGCGCTGCACCCGCTCGCTGGCGAAGGCGTGCTGCTCGCGGCTGATGGTGATGGCGGTGACCTTGGCGCCGATCTCGCCCGCGGCGAACTCGGCGAAGCCGCCCCAGCCGCAGCCGATCTCCAGCACGCTGTGGCCCGGTTGCAGGTCCATCTGCCGCGCCAGTGCGGCGTATTTGTTGCGCTGGGCGGGCACCAGATCGTCCTCGCCCGGCTCCGCCGTGTCGAACAGGGCGCTGGAATAGGTCATGCTCGGATCGAGCCATTTCTCGTAGAAGGCGTTCCCGAGATCGTAGTGGTAGGCGATGTTGCGCTTGGCGCCGCGCCGGTCGTTGGGACTCAGCACATGGCTGATCGACCGCAGCGCCCGGTACCAGCGCTTGCCGTTGAGCAGTTCCGACAGCCGGGTTTCGTTCATCAGGGTCCAGACGAACAGGCATTCCATGTCCGGGCTGGACCAGTCGCCGTCGAGATAGGATTCACAGAAACCCAGGGTGCCGCCCATGATGAAGCGACGGGCGACCCGGTCTCGATGGATGCGGAACACGCAATCCGGCCCGGGTTCCGGGCCCTGCATGCGTTCGGTCGATCCGTCCGGGAAGACGAAGGTGATGCTGCCGAGCTGGACGTTGCGCGCCAGCGCCACCAGCCAGCGCATCGCCTGGCCGCGGCGGTACAGGACCGGCGTCAGCGGCGCGGAACGGGAGATCGGCTCGACCTTGCCGGTGACAACCGGCTCGGCGATCAGCTCTTGGGTCATGTCGGTCATTCGGCCGGCGTGGTCCTAAGTTGATGGCTTACGGGTTCGGATGGCGGTGCCGGGCGGCGATGGAAGGTGGCGCCCTTGAACCACAACCACAATGCCTGCCAATGGATAGCGCCCATCACCTTGACGGTCATGAGCGGGTGGGTGACGAAGGCCTGCGCCAGCTGTCTGTCGCCCAGCACTGCCCGGGTGCCGGTGAGCGTGGCCACAAGCTGTTCGCCCTCGGCCACGTCCTGGCGGATCAGGATCGACAGCCGCTCGCCGGGTTCCTTGACGCGGAAACGGTACTGCGACTCCATGTCGATGAAGGGTGAGACGTACAGGACCTTCTCGCAGGCCTGGGTGATCGGCTCGTCGCTGTCGCGGCCGCCATCCACGGGCAGCAGGTAGCTGTGGCGGTCGCCGAAGGTGTTGGTCACCTCGTAGAGGATCGCCCGCAGCCGGCCGTCAGCGTGCCGGCAGAAATAGATGCTGAGCGGGTTGAACACATAGCCCAACACCCGCGGAAAGCAGAGCAGGTGAATCCGGCCGCCATCCAAGGCGATGCCGGCCTCTCCCAGCGTCGTCTCGACATAGTCCCGGAGCGGCCTGCCGTCGCGCGGACCGTGGTCCCTGTCGAAGAAGCTGAACACGTTGAAGCGGTTATGGGAGAACAGCCGCAGCCGGCGCGACAGATCGGCCACCGCATCGATGTCCAGCCACAGGGAGAAGACCCGGTAAGCGAAGCGGTGCACGAACGGCCGCAGCCGCTTGTGCATGACCCGCCCGAAATAGAGGGCCGAGCCGTGCTCGGTAGGGCTGTACGTGGTCATTCGGCGGCCGCCAATTGCTCCACCGGGCCCGGCCGCGCATTGCGCCCTGCCGGCGAGACGTCGTCGCACCGCCAGGGCCGCTGGCCGCCCAGAGCCTCGGCCACGGCGAGACCGGCGGAAAGCCCGTCCTCGTGAAAGCCGTAGCCGCAATAGCTGCCGCAGAACCAGGTCCGCTGCACCCCCTGTATGCCGCCGATCTCCGACTGCATCGCCACCGCCTTGCTGTCAAAGACCGGATGGTCGTAACGGAAGCGGCGATAGGTCAAGTCCGGCGCCGGTTCGTCGAGCGGATTCAGCGAGACGAATAGCGGCCGGTTCGGATCGATTCCCTGCAGGGCATTCATCCAATAGGTCACCGAGACATCGCTGTCGCCGGTGCTGTTGCTGAGGTAGTTCCAGGCGGCCCAGGCCCGCTTGCGGCGCGGCATCAGCGCCGGGTCGGCGTGCAGCAGGGCGCGGTTTTCGGTGTAGCGGAAGGCGCCGAGAACCCGGCGCTCCTCCGGCGACGGATCGGCCAGCATGCCGATCGCCTGGTCGGCATGGGCGGCGATAATCAACTGGTCGAATCGCTCCTCGGCGCCGGTGCCGTCGATCACCGTGACGCCGGTCCGGTCGCGGCGGACCTGAACCGCGGCGCGGCCGGGATGGATGCGGTCGGCGAAGCCCGCCGTCAGGCGCTTCACATATTCCCGGCTGCCGCCGGTGACCGTATGCCATTGCGGCCGGTCGCTGACTTTCATCAGGCCGTGATTGTGGAAGAAGCGCACGAAGGACCGGGCCGGGAAGGCCATGATCTCGTGCATGCTGGCGGACCAGATCGCGGCCCCCATGGGCAGCAGATGGTCGTAGACGAAGCCGTGGCCATAGCCGCCGGCGGCGAGGTAATCCCCCAGCGTCAGGTCGCTGCCGGCGCTCTCCAGCAAGGCCGGCGCCTCGCGATAGAACCGCAGGATATCGCGCAGCATGGCGTAATGGGCCGGGCGCAGCAGGTTGCGGCGCTGCGCGAACAGGGTCGCCAGATTGTTGCCGGAGTATTCCAGCCGGCCGCTGTCGATGCTGACGGCAAAGGACATATTGCTGGGCTGGGTCGGCACCGACAGATGCGCGAACAGGCGCACCAGATTGGGATAGGTGACCTCGTTGTAGACGATGAAGCCGGTATCCACGGGCACCGGCGCGCCATCCTGGCCCGGTGCGTCGACCGTATTGGAATGGCCGCCGACATAGCCGTTCTGCTCGAACACGGTGATCTCGTGGTCGCGGTGCAGCAGCCAGGCCGCCGCCATGCCGGTGATGCCGGTACCGATGACGCCGATCTTCACAGGGCCAGCTCCGGAGTGGTGTCGGAACGCATTGCGGTATCCTCCGTCTTGATCTGCTGATAGGCGTCCAGGGCGCGGCGCCGGGCTATCTGGTGGTCGACGATCGGGGCCGGGTAATTCGATCCCAGGCGAACCCCGGCGTTGGCCAGCGCGGCCGGCGACGCCTGCCAGGGGCAATGGATCAGGCTTTCCGGAAGGCGGTCGAGCTCGGGCAGCCAGCGTCCCACATAGGCGCCCAGCGGATCGAATTTCTGGCCCTGCAGTACCGGGTTGAAGATGCGGAAATAGGGTGCTGCATCGGCGCCGCAGCCGGCGACCCACTGCCAGCTCGCCGAGTTGCTGGCCAGATCGGCGTCGACCAGCGTGTCCCAGAACCAGGCGGCGCCCGCCTGCCAGGGCACCAGCAGGTGCTTGGTCAGGAAGGACGCGACCACCATGCGCACCCGGTTGTGCATCCAGCCGGTCTGCCAGAGCTGCCGCATGCCGGCATCGACGATCGGGTAGCCGGTCTCGCCCCGCTGCCAGGCGCGCAGCGCCGCTGCATGGTCGTCGATCCAGGGAAAGGCCGCGAACCGCGGATTCAGCGGCGTGTCCGGAAGCGTCGGGAAATGGAAGAGAAGGTGATACGAAAATTCGCGCCAGACCAGCTCCTTCAGGAACACCTCCGCCTGGCCCTCGCGACATTCAAGATCGCCGCTGGCCAGCCGTTGCGATACCGCATGCCAGACTTGGCGCGGTCCGATCTCGCCCCAATGCAAGTAGGGTGACAGGCTGGCGGTGCCGGCGATATCCGGCCTGTTGCGGCGGGTCTTGTAGTAGCCGAGCCCATTGCGGACGAATTCGGCGAGACACTTCTGCGCGGCGGACTCGCCCGGCTGCCATCTCGCGACAAGCCCGCCGGACCAATCGGGGCCGCTCGGTCCAAGCCCCATGGCCTCCATAGGGTGGCTGCTCGGCCATGCCGTGGGGGCAGGGATCGAGGCAGGGGCCGCGACCGGCGTGCCGAAAGGCGCCATGGCACTGCAGACCCTCCAGAACGGCGTGTAGACCCGATAGGGAGCCCCGGTTGCGGTCAGAATGTCGCCGGGCTCGACCAGCAGCGCGGAATTGAAACTGCGGGCCTCCACGCCCCGGTTCCGCAGCGATGCCTTGATGGCGATATCGCGCCGTATCGCGGCCGGCTCGTAAAGGCGGTTCCAGTAGACGCCACCGGCTCCGGTTTCGGCGATCAACGCATCGAGCACATCGGCGCTTGCGCCCTGTCGCAGGATCAGCCGGCTTCCCGTTGTCGCCAGGCTGGCCTGAAGCTGGGTGAGGCTGTGACGCAGCCACCAGCGTGACGCGCCGCCGGGTTTCCAATCGATGGTGTCGTCCAGGATGAAGACAGGAATGACCGGCCCGCCGCGGGCGATCGCGGCCTGCAGGGCCAGATTGTCCGTCAGGCGCAAATCCTGGCGGAACCAGACGAGTGTCGGTGAGGTACCCATTACGGACATGGCGGCCGGTGAGGCGGGTCAGCCGTTGCGGTTGGGGCGGGCCGCGACGCCGAGGCGCGGGGCCTGGTGGCCGTCACGGCTCGGGGTTCCGTCGCAAAGTGAACGGCAGTGGCGCATGGGCGGTCGGGCTTGTTTTGTTTGATGCACGGAGTGTGTACGCGCCGGGGGCTGCGACGGATCACCGCAATCTACGCGCATGGCATGCCGGGGTGACTCAGTGGGCAAGGCCCCGCCGCGGCAGGCTGTACAGGCGCGACCGGCCCAGCAGGTGTACATGGAATCCGCGGCTCAGGAGGCCGCTGATCGCCGGGTCGAGCACGTCTAGTCCGCCGGTGTAGGCGCCAAAGGCCGGCAGGATCAGGCGCTGGCCGTCCCCGACGAAGCAGCGGGCGGTAATGCGGCGCACCCGGGTGCTGACCGATGCCTTGGGATGGAAATGGCCGGACAGCTCTCCAACCGCGCCGTTCCGGGCCTGATGACGGAATACCAGGGCACCGTCCACCAGCTCATCCATCACCCGGCCGCCCCAATGGGCCGGCGGCTCCGGATCGTGGTTGCCGGTGATCCAGATCCAGTCGCGCGCCGCCGTCAGCCCGGCGAGCGTTTTGGCATCCGCCCGGCTGAGGCGTGCCGCGGCGCCGCCGTCATGGAAACTGTCGCCCAGGCAGATCACCCGATCCGGGTCCAGCCGGTCGATGGCGCCCGACAACCGCGCCAGCGTCGCCGCCGTGTCGTAGGGCGGTATCAGCGCGCCCTTGGCGGCGAAGCCGGAGCCCTTCTCCAGATGCAGGTCGGACACCACCAGGGTCCGCCGCGCCGGCCACCACAACACACCGCTCAGATCGGCGATCAACTCGATGCCGTTGACACTCAGCGACCGCTGGGTCGGGGGATGCAGGGAACCGATGGTGGGCCTCCGAGAATATCCGCGGTCAGGGAACAGGAAGTGTTGGAGATTCGCAAGCGGTTACAAAGGCAAAGCGGATTGCGGTCGGCCCTGATCCGTCAGCTCCGGCATGGCTTCCGCGACCAGGGATTCCGCGGTCTCGTGCAGCAGCGTGTCCATGGCGCCGCCATAGACCTGTTCGCGGCCGACCTCCAGCAGCACCGGCACCGCCAACGGAGAGACCCGGTCCAGTCGGCGATGGTGGATACGGCCCTTGGCGCGCTTCAGCAGGGCCCCGACCCGCTCGATATCGGTCAGGCCGCGGGCGGCGTCCATCCGGGTGGCGCGCAGCAGTACATGGTCGGGCTCGTGCTCGCGCAGGACGTCGTAGATCAGGTCGGAATTGACGCTGATCTGGCGGCTCGACTTCTCCTGGCCGGGGCTGCGGCGCTCGATCAGCCCGGCGATGATGGCGACCTTGCGGAAGGTCCGCTTCATCAGGCTGGATTCATCCATCCAGGCCTCCAGATCGTCCCCCAGCATGTCTTCCGCGAAAAGCGAGGCCAAATGCTCCGGCCGCTCCAGGCTCCAGGTCGCCATGACGTAGTCGGTCGCCACGAAGCCGAGCGGGCCGAGCCCGGCGCGCTCCATCCGCCGTGTCAGCAGCATGCCGAGGGTCTGGTGCGCGTTCCGCCCCTCGAAGGTGTAGGCGACCATGTAAAACTTGCCGCCGCGTGGAAAGGTCTCCACCAGCAGGTTGTCGCGCTTGGGCATGACCGAGCGATAGCGCTGCAGGCGCAGCCATTCCTGCACCGCCTCGGGCAGCGGCCCCCAGGCATCGGGCTTCTCCAGCATAGCCCGCACCCGGTCCGCCAGATGGGTGGACAGCGGCATGCGGCCGCCGCCATAGGCGGGGACCTTCGGCTCGCCAGTGCCGCCGCGGCTGCACAGGATGGTGTTTTCGCGGATGCCGTGGAAGCGCAGCAGCTGGGCCGCGAACATGAAGGTGTCGCCGGGCACCAGGCTGTTGGCGAAATACTCCTCGACCTCGCCCAGGATCGGTCCGCGCCGGACCTTCACCTTCAGGGTGACCGCCTCGACGATGGTGCCGACATTCATGCGGTATTGCCGGGCAAAGGTGGGGCTGGCGATGCGCCACTGCCCCTTCTTGTCGCGCTTCAGCCGGCGATAGCGGTCATAGCTGCCCAGCGCGTAGCCGCCGGTGGCGACGAAGTTCAGCACATCGTCGAAATCCTTGCGCGGCAGGCCGGCATAGGGGGCGGCAGCAGTCACTTCCCGGTACATGGCGTCGCCGTCGAAACCGGCAGAGCAGGACATGCCGATCAGGTGCTGGGCCAGGACGTCCAAGCCGCCCGGCGCCGGCGGGTCGCCGTCCAGGGTCATCTCCCGCACCCCGTCCATGGCGGCGCGGCATTCCAGCACCTCGAAGCGGTTTGCCGGCACCAGCAGGGCTCGGGACGGCTGGTCGAGCCGGTGATTGGACCGGCCGATGCGCTGCAGCAGCCGGCTGACGCCCTTGGGCGCGCCGACCTGAACCACCAGATCGACCTCGGCCCAGTCGATGCCGAGATCCAGCGACGAGGTCGCCACCACGGCCCGGAGCGCGCCGCGGGCCATGGCGGCCTCGACCTTGCGGCGCTGCTCCCGGGCCAGGCTGCCGTGATGCATGGCGATCGGCAGGGTTTCCTCGTTCAGCCGCCACAGCTCCTGGAACACAAGCTCGGCCTGGGCCCGGGTGTTGACGAAGACGACGGTTGTGCCGGCCTCGCGGATGCGCTGATAGACCTCGGCGATGGCGTGCACCGCCATATGCCCCGACCAGGGCAGCCGCTCCCGGGTCTCCAGGATGTCGATATGGGGCTGCAGGCCCGGCGGCCCGGTCACGACCCGGACATCGCCGCCATCGGGCCTGCCGGTCCGCGACAGCCAGGCGGTCAGCGCGTCGGGATGGGCGACGGTCGCAGACAGCCCGACGATGCGGCAGTTGGGCGCAAGGGACTTCAGGCGCGCCAGGCCCAGGGACAGCAGGTCGCCGCGCTTGGTGCCGGCCATGGCGTGCAATTCGTCGACCACGACGCAGCGCAACCCGCGGAACATGCGCCCCGCATCGGCATAGGAGAGCATCAGCGCCAGGCTCTCCGGCGTCGTCATCAGCAGATGCGGCGGGTGCCTGCGCTGGCGCTCGCGGCGATCCTGGGGGGTGTCGCCGGTGCGGGTCTCGTGGCGGATCGGCAGCCGCATCTCGGCGATCGGTACCTCCAGATTGCGGTGAATGTCCACCGCCAGCGCCTTCAGCGGCGAGATGTAGAGGGTGTGCAGGCTGGAGCCGCCCCAGCCGGGCCTGGGACGCTCCGAAAGCTCGATCAGGCTGGGCAGGAAGCCGGCCAGGGTCTTGCCGCCGCCGGTGGGCGCGATCAGCAAGGCGTTGTCGCCGGCCTCCGCCGCCGCGATCATCTCGATCTGATGGCGATGGGGCGTCCAGCCGCGCTGGGCGAACCAGCCCTGGAACAGGGGCGGCAACAGGTCGTCGCGAAGGGCTGGCAGGGCGGTCATGGGTTGGACTATAACAAGAACATCCGGCGGCGGAACCGGTTGTCGTGTCGCTGCGACCGACCCGCCCTCCAATCCCGCCGCAAGCCGCGCTAGGATGGTCCATCCGCCACGCACCGGTCCCCGCCATGCCCTCGCAGCCCATCGGCCTCATCTCCGCCATTCCGGAAGAACTGGCGCAGTTCGGCGCTCATTTCGTGGAAGAAGGCGCGGAGGACGTGGTCGGCCTCACCTTCCGCACCGGCGCGCTGGACGGCCATTCGGTGGTGGCCGTAGAGGCCGGCATCGGCAAGGTCAATGCGGCGCTGGTCGCGACCCTGCTGCTACGGGAATACGGCTGCCGCGCCCTTGTCTTCTCGGGCGTCGCCGGCGGACTCGACCCGGCGCTCGGGGTCGGCGACGTGGTCGTGGCGGACCGGCTCATCTGCCACGATTACGGCGCCCTGATCGATGGCGACATCAAACCGTATCAGCCCGGCGTGCCGCCCTTGCCGGGTTTTGCGGAGGAGTACGGCTACACCCTGCCTGCCGATCTGGCCCAGCGGTTGAAGGCGGTGCTGGCGAATGTCGAGCTACCGGCGATCAGCGCCGCGGCAACCGGCGGGACCGCCCGGGCGCCGATCCTCCTGTTCGGGACCGTGCTGACCGGCGACACCTTCCTGAACTGCGCCGATACGCGCGATCGGCTGCACACCCGCTTCGCCGGGCTGGCGGTGGAGATGGAGGGGGCGGCGCTGGCGCAGGTGGCGGAGCGCTTCGGCGCGCCAGTGGTGGTGGTCCGGGCGCTGAGCGACCTGGCCGGCGCCGACAGCCACATGGATTTTCCGGCCTTCCTGCACGAAACGGCCGGGCAGGCGGCGACCATCGTGCGCCGCATCGTCCCGGTTCTATGAGGCGACGAGATGCTACCGCGACAGATTGAAGGCGCCTACCGGGCGGCCTAGCGTACCTCACCGAATTGTGGTTGTCGGATCGGACCGGCGATCTGGTCTGTCACGCTACGCGCCTATAGTTTGGTCTCGAACAGCGAATGGGGGAGGATGAGATGGCGGATGAACAGCCGGCCGGTGTCGTGCCCTATGTGGTGGTGTCCGATGGGGCGGCGGCGATCGCTTTCTACACCAAGGCCTTCGGGGCCGAGGAGCTGCAGCGCATGACGACGCCGGATGGCAGCCGGATCGTGCATGCGGCCTTGCGCATGAACGGCGGAACCCTGTTCCTCGCCGACGATTTTCCGGAGATGAACAAAGGCCAGAGCCGCACGCCGGAGGCGCTGGGCGGCACCGGGGTGACGATGCATCTGGAAGTGCCGGATGCCGATGCCACGGTCGCACAGGCGGAGAAGGCCGGCGCCACCGTGACCATGCCTGTCGCCGATGCGTTCTGGGGCGCCCGCTTCGGCAAGCTGCAGGATCCGTTCGGCCATGACTGGTCGGTATCGACCCAGACCCGGCAGCCTTCCGAGGAAGAGATGAAAAAGGCGGTCGAGCAGTTCTTCGGCTGACCCGAGCACCGCAGCACCCCCAAAGAACGAGGATCGGCAGATGGCTGAGAGCGCCTCCAAGAAACGCGTCGAGATCGACGGTGTCGGCATGGCCTATCGGGACGAGGGCGACGGGGCGCCGATCGTCTTCCTGCACGGCAACCCGACCTCGTCCTATCTCTGGCGCAACATCATGCCCCATGTCGCCGGGCTTGGCCGGGCGATCGCCCCCGATCTAGTCGGCATGGGCGATTCCGACAAGCTGCCGGACTCCGGGCCGGACCGATACACCTTCGCCGACCACCGGCGGTATCTCGACGGCTTTCTGGACGCGGTGATCGGGGCGGACGAGAAGATCACCTTCGTGATCCATGATTGGGGGTCGGCGCTCGGATTCCACTGGGCCCATCGCAACCCCGACCGGGTGCGGGGCATCGCCTTCATGGAGGGCATTGTCGCGCCGGTGCCGAGCTGGGACGATTTCCCGCCGCCGGTCCGCCCGGTATTCGAGGGCTTCCGCTCGCCAGCCGGCGAGGAGATGGTGCTGCAGAACAACATCTTCGTGGAAAATGTGCTGCCCGGCGCCATCATGCGCACCCTGACGGACGAGGAGATGGCCGAGTATCGGCGGCCCTTCCTGGAGCCCGGCGAATCCCGGCGGCCGACCCTGACCTGGCCGCGGCAGATCCCCATCGCCGGGGAACCGGCGGACGTGACCGAGATCGTCTCGGCCTATGCGGCGTGGCTGCCGACGGCGCCATTCCCGAAGCTCTTCGTGAATGCGGAGCCCGGTGCTCTGATCCGCGGCGGTGCCCGGGATTTCGTGCGCAGCTGGCCGAACCTGACCGAGGTGACCGTGCCCGGCGTGCACTTCATCCAGGAGGATTCGCCGGACGAGATCGGGAAGGCGCTGAAGGACTGGATCACAACGGCGCTTGCGTAGGGCGGCCCGTCCTAGGCGGTCAGCGCCACCGCGATCCGCGCACCCTGCCGGGCATTGTGCTTCACCAGGGCGATATTGGCGTCGAGGCTGCGGCCGCCGGTGATCTCGGCGAGCTGGGCCAGCAGGAAGGGCGTGACATCCTTGCCACCGATGCCCTGCGCTGTCGCCTCGCCGATGGCCTGCTCGATGGCCGCGTCGACCTCCGAGCGGTCCAGCGCATCGGCTTCGGGAATAGGATTGGCGATCACCAACCCTCCGGCCCCCGGCATGTCTGCCTGCGCGGCGATGATGGCGGCCGCCTGCTCCGGCGTGTCGCACCGGTGGTCGAGGGCGAGCCCGCTCGATCGGCAATAGAAGGCGGGGAAGGTGTCGGTGCCCAGACCGATCACCGGCACGCCGCGTGTTTCCAGGTATTCCAGGGTCTTGGGCAGGTCGAGGATCGACTTGGCGCCGGCGCAGACCACGGCGACCGGGGTGCCGGCCAGCTCCTCTAGATCGGCGGAGACGTCGAAACTGGACTCCGCGCCGCGATGCACGCCGCCGATGCCGCCGGTGACGAACAGGCGGATGCCGGCCAGATGGGCGCACAGCATGGTGGCGGCGACCGTCGTGGCGCCATTGCCGCCCTCGGCCAGCACCACGGCCATGTCCCGGCGGCTGAGCTTGGCGATGTCCGGAGCGGTGGCCAGGCTCTCCAGGGCGGTCGAATCCAGGCCCACGCGGATGCGGCCGTCGAGCACGGCGATGGTCGCGGGAACAGCACCCTCTTCGCGGATGATCGCCTCCACCGCCTGCGCCGTCTCCAGATTGCGCGGATAGGGCATGCCATGGGCGATGATGGTCGATTCCAGGGCGACCACGGGACGGTTCGCGGCCAGGGCCTCGGCGACTTCGGGCGCGATTGAAAGGGCGGGATGCAAGCTCATCCGTCAGCGACTAGCGCACACTCAGGGGGCTGTCTAGGCCGGAAGCCCGGCACGGGCCAGGAGCGCCTCGGGCGTCAGGGTTTCGCCGACCGCCCGGTCGCCCTCCAGGCACAGGGCGGCGGCGGCCAAGCCCAGATCCAGGCAGTCCGCCAGTTTTCGGCCCTTTGACAGGCCGAACAGCGTGCCCGCCACCAGACCATCGCCGGCCCCGGTGACGTCGCGGATTTCGGCCTCTAGGGCGGGTCGCGCGGTGCAGCCTCCGGCTTCGGCCAGGACCGCCCCGCGGGCGCCCAGGCTGACCACCACGGCGGTCGCACCGCGTTGACGGATCGCCTCCGCCATATCCGCGTCCGGACCAGGCCCGCCAGCCAGGTTCGCGGCCTCGTCGGCGTTGCAGAACAGGAGATCGATACCGTCCAGATCCGGGCCCAGTCGCCCGGATTTGGCGACCGAGACCGTGTCGACGGCCAGCATCGTGCCGGCCGGCTTCTCCCGTCGCAGGAGTGCCAGGGAGTCCGAAGGCAGATTGCAGTCGGCGAACCAGATGGCGCGATCTTCGAGCCGGCCCAGCACCTCTTTCAACACGTCGGGCGTCAGCGCGTCATAGATCGCCATGTCCGCCATGCCGACGCTCAGCGCGCCCTCCGGCCCGAGCAGGGCGGTGTACCCGGCCGTGTTATCCGTGGGCGAGCGGATGGTTGCGTCCATGTCCACGCCGAGGCCGGTCATGGCGGCCATGACCCGGTCGCCGTCGCTGTCGCTGCCGACGCGGCTGACCAGGGCCACCCGACAGCCCAGCCGGGCCAGCGATTCCGCGACGTTGCGCGCGACCCCGCCCAGCGAAATCGACACCGCGACCGGGTTGGAACTGCCGAGCACGACGGGACCTTGGGCGCGGGCATGCCGATCCACATGGGCGGCGCCGAAGCAGGCGATGGCGGCGGCCTCGGTCACGGTCAGAGCTCTTGCGGCAGGTTGCGGGCCCGGGCGCGGACCGACGCCGCCGGATCCTCTTCCGCCAGCCCGGCGACACGGCGGGCTTCCGCCGCCAGGCAGGCATGGCGCAGCCCCAGCCGCCAGAGCGCATCGCAGGCCCAGGCGCGCAGGAAGCTCTTCTCCGAACCGAACCAATCGGCGAGGACTCGCGCGGCGCTGAGCGCCTGCGCTTCGCTCGGTTCCAGCCATTGGAAGGACTGCGCCAGGTGCAGGCGCGTCTCCCAGCCCTGGGTCCGGCCCATGCCGGCGATCAGCCGATCCAGCGTACCGGGCGGCGTTTTCGCACCGCGCTCCAGCAGGCGGCGCAGGATCCAGCTCGATGCGGTCTGCTGCCGCTCGTCGCCGGACAGGCATTTGGCCACCAGATCGCGCAGAACCGAGGCCGACGGGTCCAGGCGCGAGGCCACGGTTTCGAGCGCGGCGACATGCTGGCCGTCGAAATCGGCGATGGCGCGGTCGATGGCCTCGAGGTCCTCAGGGTCGGCTGTCGTACCCAAGATCGCCGCCTTTCCATGGCTCTGCGGCGGGCCGGCCAAGCGACAACGCCGAATCGTCAATAGACGCGGGTAATACCATGTCCGCGCTGTTCCAGCAGGTTCAGCAGGCCGTTTTCACCGGGCAGGTGCATCGCGCCGACCGCGACGAACGCGTTGCCTTCGGACAGCACGCCTGCCATGCGGTCGGCCATGAGGAAGTTGCGCCGGTCGAGGACGCGCTCCATGAAGCGGTCCAGCATCTCCGGGTCGTAGCCGACGGACATCTCCATGGTCCGGGTGTGGAACCCGGCGAGGTCCTGCGCCAGGTAGTATCCGATCAGCTCCTCCAGAAGGTCGCGGAGCTCCGGCTGCATGGCCAGGACCTCGCTGATGATCCGGACCATGTCGGCTTCCGGCATGCCGCCCAGCGCTTCTGCCTGCTCGGCCACGGTCTCCAGGGCGTGCAGCGCCATGCCGCGATCGGTGGCCATCTGTTGCAGCGTCTGATCGACATTCAGATGCCCGGTCGCCGCCCGCGCGATCTCCTCCGGCGGCAGGCTGATCATGCCCATGACGACCCAGGGTTTCAGGGTCCTCAGCGCGCCGTCGAACATGCCGATGGTCTGGGTGCTGGCGAGGACTTGGGAATAGAGATCACGGCCGAGGATGTCTTCCAGGTCGCGGTTGCCGCTGAGGCGGATCTCCTGCGCCAAGGCCCGCTGGGCCGCGTCGTCCAGCACGATCTCGAGGGTCAGGCTGTCGGACTCGCCGAGCGCCTTGACCACCTGCGGCGGCAGCTTCGTCACCCGCTCGTCGGTCAGGTGGATGGTGCCGAACAGATAGCTCGGGGCGCTGCCGGGGGTCTCGATCTTCCACAACAGGCCCTGACCGTTGAGCAGGGTGGCATCGCGGTCGGCCATCGCCGGCCGGGCGAAGGCGAGGGCCAGAAGCGCCAGGCAGAGCGCCGCAATGAACGGCATTCGCCGCGCCGGAGGAAGGGGCAGGGATGGCAGTCTCGTGTCCACGATCCGATCCTTGTCGCTTCGAAGGGGGCGGAGCCTAGCACGTCGCGTGGGCCAGGATGATGACGACGGACCGGAGACGCCGCGAGTGGCCTCCGCACCGCCGATGCCCCATATTTGCCCCATGCACGCCTCGCCGCCAAAGCCGGAGAGCTGGGTCCGGGTCGGGCCGAACGGCCTGTATGTGGAGCCCGGCGGATTCCACGTCGATCCGACGCGGCCGGTCGACCGCGCCGTGGTCACCCATGGCCATGCCGACCATGCCCGGCCCAACAACCGGGCGGTGCTGGCGACCGCGGAGACCCTGGACATCATGCGGGTCCGCTACGGCGACGAGGCCGGTGGGAGCTTGCAGCCTCTCGAACTCGGCGAGACCCAGCGCATCGGCGATGTCGACGTCCGGCTGGTGCCGGCCGGGCATGTGCTGGGCAGCGCCCAGGTGGTGCTGGAATATCGCGGCAGCCGGGTGGTGGTGTCCGGCGACTACAAGCGCGGGCCGGACCCGACCTGCCTGCCCTTCGAGCCGGTCGGTTGCGATGCCTTCATCACCGAGGCGACCTTTGGGCTGCCGGTCTTCCGCCACCCGCCGCCGGAGCATGAGATCGGCCGGCTGCTGCACTCGCTGGACCTGTTCCCGGAGCGGGCGCATCTGGTCGGGACCTATGGGCTGGGCAAGTGCCAGCGGGTCCTGGCCCTGCTGCGCCAGGCCGGCCATGACGCACCGGTCTATCTGCACGGCGCGCTGCAGAACCTCTGCGATCTGTACGAGGCGCATGGCGTGGCGCTGGGCGAGCTGCGGCCGGTGGCCGGCACCCAGAAGGCCGAGTTGGCGGGCCGCATCGTGCTGGCGCCGCCCTCGGCCATAGCCGATCGCTGGTCGCGCCGCATGCCGGACCCGGTGGTGGCGGCGGCGTCGGGCTGGATGCGGGTGCGCCAGCGCGCCAAGCAGCGCGGCGTGGAGCTGCCGCTGATCATCTCCGACCATGCCGATTGGGGTGAGCTGTGCGACACGCTGCAGGAGGTCGACGCGCCGGAGGTCTGGGTCACCCATGGCCGCGAGGAGGCGCTGGTGTACCAGGCCGGCCTGCAGGGACGGCGCGCCCGGGCCCTGGCCATGGTCGGATTCGAGGAGGATGACGGCGCGTGAGGGCGTTCGCGGAGCTGATGGAGGCGCTCGTCTTCATGCCGTCCCGCAACGGCAAGCTGCGCCTGCTGACCGAGTATTTCGGCACCGCGCCGGATCCCGACCGGGGCTGGGCCCTGGCCGCCCTGACCGGCGGGCTGTCCTTTCCCACCGCAAAGGCGGGGATGATCCGCGGGCTGGTGGCGGAGCGGGTCGACGAGACCCTGTTCGGCCTGTCCTACGACTTCGTCGGCGATCTTGCGGAGACCGTGTCCCTGATCTGGCCGACCGATCCGGAAGAGGGTTCCGCCCCGCGCCTGTCGGAAGTGGTCGATGCCCTGTCCCTGGCCGGGCGGTCCGAGGCGCCGGCGATGGTGGTCGGCTGGCTCGACCGGATGCAGGCCACCGAACGGTTCGCCCTGCTGAAGCTGATCACCGGCGGCATGCGGGTCGGGGTCTCCGCCCGGCTGGCCAAGACGGCGCTGGCCTCCCTCGGCGATGTCGACGTGGCGGAGATCGAGGAGCTCTGGCACGGGCTCGAGCCGCCCTACGCCGACCTGTTCGCCTGGCTGACGGGCGATGGCGAGAAGCCGCGGATCGACGAGCGCGCGGTATTCCGGCCGCTGATGCTGGCCAATCCGCTGGACGAGGCCGACTTGCCCAACATGGATGCGGCCGATTTCCGGGCGGAATGGAAATGGGACGGCATCCGGGTGCAGCTGGCGGCGCGCGGCGACGGCCAGAGGCGGCTGTTCTCCCGCACCGGCGACGATATCGGGCGGGCCTTCCCGGACCTGCTGGAGGTCATGGATTTCGATGCGGTGCTGGACGGCGAATTGCTGGTGGTCCGCGACGGCGAAGTCGCCCCGTTCAACGATTTGCAGCAGCGCCTGAACCGCAAAACCGTGACCGCGCGCATGCTGGCCGACAGCCCTGCCTGGGTGCGCCTCTACGATATCTTGTTCGATGCCGGCGAGGATCTGCGGGAGTTGTCCTTCGATCAGCGTCGGGCGCGGCTGGAGGAGTGGTTCGCGCGCCACGAACCGCGACGTGCCGACCTCTCGCCGCTGATCCCCTTCGACGACTGGAAGGAGCTGACCGCGCTCCGCGACGGCGCCCGGGCCCGTGGAATCGAGGGGCTGATGCTGAAGCGCGCCGACAGCACTTACGTGGCAGGCCGGCCCAAGGGCCCCTGGTTCAAGTGGAAGCGCGGCGCCCTGACCCTTGACACGGTGCTGATGTACGCCCAGCGCGGCCACGGCAAGCGCTCCTCCTTCTATTCCGATTTCACCTTCGGCGCGTGGCGGCCGGCGGCGGAGGGCGAAGGCTGGGAGATCGTGCCGGTCGGCAAGGCCTATTTCGGCTTCACCGACGAGGAGCTCGGCCAGCTGGACCGTTGGGTCAGGAGCAACACCACCAACCGCTTCGGCCCGGTGCGCGAGGTCAAGCCGGAGCTGGTGCTGGAGGTGGCCTTCGACAGTGTGCACCAATCCAGCCGGCACAAATCCGGCGTGGCCATGCGCTTCCCGCGCATCCACCGCATCCGCTGGGACAAGCCGGCGGCCGAGGCGGACCTGCTGGAGACCCTGAAGGCGATGATCGACGGCTAGAGCGGGCTATCCGGCGTCCGGTGCGACAGGCGGGAAGCCCGCGCGCATGTACTGGACAACCTGCCAGATCTCCCGGCTGGTCAGGGTCGATTTATAGGACGGCATCTGCGAGCCGGATCTGAGCCCGCCTTCGGAGATCGACCAGAACAGGTATTGGTCCACCGAATAGGGCTGGTCGATCATCGCCGCCAGCACCGCCGGCGGCAGGGTAAGATCGCGGCCGAACTCGCCATCGCCGGTCCCCAGACTGCCGTGGCAGCCGGCGCAGCGCGCGGTATAGAGCCGCCCCCCGGCATCCGTTTCTGCCTGTGTCGGTGGCAGCGGGTTAGTGCGGTTGACATATTCAACCGGAATGCCTTCCGAAATGAAGGTCCGGTGCCGCGCCTCACGCTCCTGCAGGGCCGATGGCGCCTGCCCCAGGGGAACGGTTCGGGCCGCCGTGGCCGGAGGCGTGATCCTGGGTTCGCTGATCGTGATGGTGGCACAGGCGCCGGCAGTGAGGGTCATGACCAGGGCCAGAGCCGCTGACATGGCCCGGCAACGCTCCAGATAGCCTGTCATGCGCATGGATCGTGTCTCCGCGTGTCGGCGGCCTTTCTTTCGGGCCGGCCTAGGATGCCATGAGGCGATTGCCCCGCGCAGCAAACAACGCCTGTCCCAGCGCGCCGATGCCCAGCAACAGGGTCGCCAGGACCAGCCAGCCGCCGATCCACGGGATCGCGAAGGCCAGGACCAGCACTGCGACGACGAGCGCGAAGGTGCCGAGACGCTGCAAGGGGGTCGGCGAGGCGATCCGACGCCGCAAGGCCCATTCCGACAGGGCGAAGGCGGTGATGACGAAGCCGATGAACAATGTGGCTGGATAGAGCGTCATGACGATCGCGCCCAGCGGAATACCGATCACCGTGGCCATCAGCAGCACCGCGATCAACGGAATGCCGGCCAGCAGTGCCAGGCCGATCAGGGCACTGGCAAACGGCCGCTCCCGCAATCGCTCCGCGCCATTGGCGGCAATGCCCGGAACCATCAGGATCACGACGATGCCGGTCGCGATCATGGCGATCGCCAGCCACGCCCTGCCGCCCCAGCCAAGGCCGCGGCGATCGCCCCAGCGGCCGGCAAAGCCCCGCTCGGCGACGTAGTCCACGTTGCCGCCGATCACCGCGTCCGGGGCGATTATCGGGGCCTCCCGGCCGCGAAAACTCACCGCCCCGCCAATCCGCGCCCCGGGGAGGATTTCGAGCTGTCCACCGGCGGCCTCGAGATCGCCGCCGATCTCGCCACCGATGGCGAGCCGCCCGCCGGCCATCACCGCATCGCCGCCGACGGTGCCGTCGACCTTGATGTTGCCGCCGGTGATCAGCACATCGTCGCCGATAGTGGCATTGCGGCCGATCCGAATCTGGCCGCCGGCAAGGATCAGATCCTCTGCAATGCGCCCGTCGAGCGTCACGTTGCCACCCGCGAGGATGGCGTCCTCGCCGATCGTCCCTTCGACGACGAGCTGGCCGCCGGCGGCGATGACATCGAGTGCGCCTCCCGCAGTAAGGTCGACATTGCCGCCTGCGGCGATCAGGTCACCGCCGGCCTTTCCGGTGACCCGCAGGTCGCCGCCGGCGGCAAAGACATCCTCGTCCATGGCAAAGACGGCCTCCTGAGCCATGGCGACAGGGCCGGCCGCCAGGATGCAGAACGAGGTCACGAGGGCGAGCAGCGCGGAGTTGCCGGTCATGGCCGAAAGTCCTCCGGAGTGTTGAAGTCCCCCTCTCGTAACCAGCGATCCAGCCCTGCGCATTGACACCGATCATGCGGTTGACGCCTTGTTCCACCATGAGCGCCTGGATCGACCTGCTGCACCGCTCGCCCCTGCCGCGTGTGGCCTTTGTGCTGCAAAGCGCCTATCTGCGGCTGCGCAAGCCGCGCAGCCTGGGGGTGCGCACGATGGTGCTGGATGCGCAAGACAACGTGCTGCTGGTCCGGCACAGCTACCGACCCGGCTGGTACTTTCCCGGCGGCGGCGTGCACAAATGGGAGACGCTGGAGGAGGCGGCGATTCGGGAAACCCGGGAGGAGGGCGCGGTCGAGATCGAGGCCCTGGACGGGCTGTTCGGCATGTATGCGAATTTCACGCCCTATCGCTGCGATCACGTCGCCCTGTTCGTCAGCCGCCAGTGGCGGCCCATCGACAGCCGATCGGCAGAGATAGCCGAGACCGGCTTCTTTGCCGCCAGCGCCTTGCCGGACGGCACGACCGACGCCACAAGGCGCCGAGTAGCCGAGGTCCTGAACGGCGCTCCGAAGGCTACACGCTGGTAGGCCGGGGTTCGGCCGTCACCGACAGTCCTATTCGCCTTCCGGCTCCGATTCCGCGACGTGATCGACCATGTCGGTCAGCATGCGCCGGATGTGTTCGTCGGTGACCATGTAGAACACCCGGTTGCCGCGGCGTTCGGCCTGGATCAGCCGGCTGGCGCGCAGCAGCCGCAGATGGTGGCTCACGAGCGACGGCGACAGCCCCAGCGCCTCGGCCATCACGCCGACGGATTTCGGCGCATCCAGGCAGAACAGGGTGATCCGCAGCCGGCTCGGGTCGGCCATCAGGCGGAACATATCGGCCAGCTCGGCCGTCTGGTCCTCGCTGATCCGCGAATGGACCGGTTTACCGTTGGTCTGCGCCTGTGCCGTCATTGCGTCGATAGCTGTTCCATGGGTCCCGAGCCGGGGCGATACCGCCGCGGCTGTCGATGCCCGTCTATTAAGGCGGTGCGCGCGATGTTCCGCAAGTCGGCGCTTGATGTCGTCCGGGCCCGGCGATGGCCGGCTACCGGTCGGTCTTGCCGTCCAATGTCAGCAGCGGCGCGTAGTGGTCCGGCCGGCGATCGCGGAATACGCCCCAGGAGGCCCGCATTGCGGCAATCTCGTCCAGGTCGAACGATGCGGTCAACACAGCCTCCTCTTCGCGGCCCGCCTGCGCGACGATCTCGCCGGTCGGCCCGGCGATGAAGGACGAGCCGTAGAAGGTGATGGCGCAGCTCTCGCCCCGTTCCTCGCCGATTCTGTTGGCGGCGACCAACGGCATCACATTGGCGCCGGCATGGCCCTGCATCACGCGGGTCCAATGGTCGCGGCTGTCCAGCGCCGGATCCTGCGGCTCGGACCCGATGGCGGTCGGGTAGAACAGGATCTCGGCCCCCTTGAGCGCCATGATCCGGGCCGCCTCCGGAAACCACTGGTCCCAGCAGATGGCGCAGCCCACCGCCCCATAGCGGGTACAGAAGACCTGAAACCCGGTGTCGCCGGGATTGAAGTAGTATTTCTCCTGATAGCCCGGGCCGTCGGGGATATGCGCCTTGCGATAGATTCCCAGGACGCTGCCATCGGCATCGACCATGGCGAGGGAGTTGAAATGCGCGGTCCGGGCGCGTTCGAAGAAGCTGACCGGCAGGACGACCTGCAATTCCGCCGCGACCGACCGCATGGCCTCGATGACGGGATGGCCGTCGGCGGGGGCGGCGAGGGCGAAGAGCTCCTGCCGCTGGTCCTTGCAGAAATAGGGTGTCGCGAACAATTCCTGGAGCAGAACGATCTGGGCGCCGGATTCGGCTGCGCGGCGCACCAGCTCCATTGCCCGCGCGATGTTCGCGGCCTGATTCGCTTCGCAGGCCATTTGGGTGGTGGCGACCGTCACCTTTCGCGACATTCTCAGCTCCCGCAACGCCAGTCGGCCTCTTCTATCGTCGCGTCGACATCATGCCATGTGTCGATCGCATTGGCATATTGCGGGAAGAGTTGTCCGGAAAACACGTCGCCGGAAAGCATTCCTCTTCGACGCTCTAAGATCAAACAGCCGGGGTGCGACAATTTTGCGCATCCGCCGGTTGAATTATTCAAATATAAATCGGACGAATAATGGTGTTAAATCAATATAGTAAATCCTATACAGTCGACAATCGCAGGTTTTTGCGATGAGAGCATTGCATGCCGAACCTGCGATCACACAAGTCGACTTTGTGGAACGAAACAAGGGCGGCGAAATGATCAAACGTTGTAATTTTCTAACGCTCCACTTCACAATCTAAGTTTTGGTCGTTTGCCACCGTGTATCAGGGAAGTGTTTTCGTTTCCGTAGCTTGCTGCTATTGAAGTTGAAGGGTCGACGGCCTATTGAGTATTGGTTGTGAGCCGCATAGCCGCATGCGATTCGATAAGAGAAACTGATTTATGGCGACCGGCATCGTGGTCAAGTTGGAAGACGAGGGCGACGATGTCGCCCAACTTTTGCGTGACGCACAGCGTTCTCTCTCCCGTGCCCTGGCGGACCGAATTGGCGGTCACGGGGTCACGATCGGCCAGTGGTATTTCCTGCGCGCGTTGTGGGAGGAGGACGGCCTTACCCAGCGTGAGCTCAGCCAGCGCGTCGGCATGATGGAGCCGACCACGGTGGCGGCCCTGAATGGCATGGAGCGGCGCAATCTGGTCCGGCGGGTGCGCAATACGCGCGACCGGCGCAAGATCAACATCCATCTGACCGAGAAGGGCTCGGCGCTGCGCAAGACGCTGATGCCGTTCGAGGAAGAGGTCAACCAGCTGGCCGTGGAGGGCCTGTCCGGCGGCGAACGCCAGGCGTTGCAGAAGGCGCTGAACCAGGTCGTGCGCAACCTCAATGACCGCAACGACCGGCGCTAGGGCGTTTTCCGGTCAGGATTGCGCAAGCCCCCTCACCCAGCTTCGGCTAAGGCTCGGCGATCGCCTCGCCAAGCCTCCGCACCCTCTCTCCAAGGAGAGGGTTATGCGAGGCCGCACTCTTCCCTCTCCTCGGGGAGAGGGTTGTGCAGGCTTGGCGAGGCCGCAGGCCAAGCCCTAGCCGGAGCTGGGTGAGGGGGAGGTGCGCCAACCAGATTGGAACCCGTGCCAGCCACCTGAGATCCAACTGGGTCGTCCACCTACCAGCTGATCCGGTCGACGCCCTCGAAGACCAGCTCACTGCCATCCGCAAGCGTGATCGTGCCTGAACTGTCCGCGGTCAGGTTCAGCACGCCCGAGGCGTCGGTGATGACCGACGTCGAACCGCCGTCGATGGCCACGGTCCATGGCCCGTCAACTGGTCCTTCGGTGCCTTCCGCCGAGGTAACGACGATTTCGTCCGCCCAGCCGAGCCCGCCATAGAACTGGTCGTTGCCCAGGTCGCCCTCGGCGAACACGTAGGTGTCGTCGCCGTCTTCGCCATAGGCGACGTCGCTGCCGGTGCCGCCGATCAGCGTATCGTTGCCGGCGCCGCCGTACAGCGTGTCGTTGCCGCCGGAGCCGTCCAGGACGTTGGCCTGGGCATCGCCGATCAGCGTGTCGGCGAAGTCGGAGCCGGTCAGGTTCTCGATTTTGGTCAGCGTATCGCCCTCGGCGTCGCCGCCGGTGGCGGTGCCCAGGTCGAGATCGACATAGATACCGGCCGACGAGCCCTCGTACGACGCCGTGTCGGATCCGAGCCCGCCGTCCAGCACGTCGCCGGCTGGGCCGCCGCCGCCGCTGTCGGTCGGACCGCCGCTGTAGAGACCGTCGATTTCCGTCTGATCCAGCGCCTGGTCGTGGAAGGCGACCTCGTCGATCTGGCCCTGGAAGTGGTCTTCGTTCCAGCCGCCATCGGTCCGCGCGCCGATCCACAGGTCCTCGGTGTTGCTGCTCAGGTCGTGGCTCGAGGACCTTGAACCGGCGAGCTGACCGTCGAGGTAGATCCGCATCTGCCCATCGCCGAACGTCACGGCGACATGGTGCCAGGTGCCTGCCGTGATCGTGGTCGTGTTCGTGTCGAGGACGTGAGTGGAATAGTTGTTGGTCAGTTCGAAGACGATCTTTCCGGCGTTGAGGTAGACCTTCAACTCCTCCCGTTCGCCGACGTCGGACTTCTCCACGAGATATTGGGTTCCCGACGTGCTGTCGGCGTTGATCCAGAGCTGCACCGTGCCTTGCGCCAGTGCGAAATCGCCGGAGTGGGCGACCTCGATGAAGCCGTTGTTGTTAGAGCTGTTGTTGCCGTGCAGGTCGAAGGCGCCGCTGTTGCCGTTGATGCCGCTGGTGCCCAGCGTGACGTTGGAATGGATCGTCGCATCGTTGGCGCCGGCGCTGTCGGTCGCTACGCCGCCGGAGGTCTCGTCGACCTGCCAATAGGCCACCGGGCTCAACGCGTTCACGCCGTCGGCGTAGCTCCCGCCGCCGCCGGTGCCGCCGGTGCCGCCGATCAGGATGTCGTCGCCGGCGCCGCCGGTCAGTGTGTCCGCCCCGGCCCCGCCGGTGAGCGTATTGGCGCCGGTATCGCCGGTCAGCACATCGTCATGGGCGGAGCCGGTCAGGTTCTCGATCCCGCTCAGCGTGTCGCCCTGGGCGTCGCCGCCGCTGGCCGTCCCGGCGCCAAGGTCGACATTGACCGCCGCCGCGGAGTCCGCATAGGAGGCCGTATCGCTGCCGCTACCGCCGGTCAGCGTGTCGGCACCGGCGCCGCCCTGCAGCGTGTCATCGCCGCCGCCGCCGTCCAGCAGGTTGGCGCCCGAGTCGCCGGTCAACGTGTCGGCGTGGTCGGAGCCGGTGACGTTCTCGATCCCGCTCAGCGTATCGCCCTCGGCCGTGCCGCCGCTGCCCGTGCCGGCCGCCAGATCGACCGTGACGCCCTCGAACGAGTCCGCATAGCTGGCCGTGTCGGTTCCGGCGCCGCCCTGCAGCACGTCGCCGCCGATCTGGTTCTCCGGCCCGCCGTCGGTGAGCGACTGGAGCTGGGCCTGGGTCAGCACCGTGTTGTGCAGCGAGACCTCGTCGATCTGGCCCTGGAAGTTGTCCTCGTTCGTGTTGCCAGGGCCGCTGCGGGCGCCGATCCACAAGTTCTCCTCATTGATCAACGAATTCGACGAGGCGATGGAGCCTTCCAGCTGGCCGTCCAGATAGATCCGCATCTGGCCGTCGCCGAAGGTCACCGCAAGATGATGCCAGGTGCCCGCGCTCAGGCCGGTCGGCGTGACAGCGACCGTCTCGGAGATAAACGCGCCGCCATTGGTCTGGGTGAAGACCAGTTGGCCGTTGTCGATATAGACCTGGAACTGCTCCTGGCCGTCACTCGACGATTTGTCGATCAGGTACTGGGTGCCGGTGACGCTGTCGGCATTGAACCACAGCTGCACCGTGCCCTGCGCCAACTCGAAGTCGGTGGAGTGGTTGACCTCGACATAGCCGCTGTCGGTGCCGGCGCTGCCGTTGAAGTCGGCGGCGGCACTGTCGGAATGGATGCCGGTGGCGCCCAGCGTGATGTCGGCATGGTAGACGCCGTCATTCGACCCGATGGCGTCGACGGCTGTGGTGCCGGTGGCGTCGTCCAAAGTCCAGTGGGCGACCGCGCCCATGCCGGCGACGGCCTCGCCATAGCTGGTACCGAGGCCGCCGACGAGCGTGTCGTCGCCGCCGCCGCCGCTCAGCGTGTCGGCGCCGCCGCCGCCGGTCAGCACGTTGGCCGACCCGTCACCGGTCAGGGTGTCGCCGTATCCGGAGCCTTCGAGGTTCTCGATGCTGGAATAGGTATCCCCGGCCGCGTCACCGACGCTGCCGCCGGTTGACAGATCTGCCGTAACCGCCGAGTCGGCACCGGCATAGGAGGCGGTGTCGCTGCCGCCGCCGCCGATCAGGGTATCGGCGCCGCCGCCGCCTTCCAGAACGTTGTCCAGGGTGTTGCCGGTCAGCGTGTCGGCGAAGTCGGAGCCAATGAGGTTCTCGATGCCGGTCAGCGTGTCGCCCTGGGCATCGCCCCCGGTACCGGTGCCGGCCGCGAGATCCACCGAAACGCCGGCGCTCGAGCCCTGGTAGGACGCGGTGTCGGTGCCGGCGCCGCCGTCGATCTGGTCGGCGCCCGCGCCGCCTTCGATGAAATCGTCGCCGCCGCGGCCGTAGATCACGTCAGTGCCGGTGCCGCCGTAGATGATGTCGTCGCCTTCGCTGCCGTAGATCGTGTCGTCCCCGGCACCGCCGAAGATATCGTCGCCGGTGGTGTCGTCGCCGCCGGTGATGGTGTCCTTGCCGCCATCGCCATAGATGACGTCGTGACCGTCGCCGCCATCCAGCGTGTCGTCGCCAGCACCGCCATGGATGACGTCGTCGCCGGCGCCGCCGAAGATGCTGTCGTTGCCGTCGCCGCCGAACAGGATGTCACCGAGAGCGGTACCGGAAAGCATGTCGGCCATCTTGCCGCCCATCAGGGTCCAGAACGACGCCGCGCTCGCCGTCGCCGCCATCGCCGTGTCGAGGGAGTCGAGCACCGTGATCGTGAAGGTCTCGGTGTAGGTCAGCCCGCCACTGTCGGTCACCTGCACAGTGATGTTGTGGCTGGTGGTGGTCTCGTAGTCGATCAGGCTGGCGTTGGCGACGGTGATCACGCCGGTCGCGGAGTTGACGGCGAAGCGGCCGCCGGCGTCGTCCAGCAGCGCATAGGTGTGCGTGTCGCCGGCATCCCCGTCGGTCGTGCTCAAGGTGCCGACCACCGTGCCGTTCTGGGCGGCCTCCGAGATTTCCGGCGCGATCAGCGCCGGCGCCGCGCCGACCGTGAAGCCGCCGCCGGTCGCCGTGCCGACGGTGAGGTCGTTGCCGGACACCGCGTCGGTCGTCACGCCGCCATTGAGGTCGTTCATCTGCCAGTCGGCGACGAGGCCGCTGGTCGAGGACGGCACGTCGGAGAAGACGTTGTCGCTGATCTCGGTCGCGGTGCGGACATCGTCGAAGATGCGCACCTCGTTGTAGACGCCGGCGAAGGACTGGGTCGCGTCGAAGCCGCCGCCGACGCTGTCCTGCTCCTGGCCCAGCACCAGCGTGCCGCCGGCGGTCAGCGTCTGCCCGGTGGCGATGTTGGTCTGCGACCACTGCTCCTGGCCGTCGATATAGAGCTTCATCTCGCCGGTGGTGTTGTCCCAGGACACCGAGATCTGGTGCTGCTCGCCGTCGAACACGGTGGAGCGCGGAATGCCGGTGTCGTATGCGGTGCCCTTGATCCAGACGCCGATATTGCCGGTAACCCACCCGGCACCGGCGCCGATCACCAGCTCGTTGGCACCGGCGGCGCCTCCGGGGACAGCGTAGGAAATCAGCGGCGTGAAGCTCGATGGCTCCGACGAGACCGTGAAGACCATCTCGGCGGTGAACTGGCCAAGGCCGCCGAGGATGTTGCCCCCATCCGTGGTGTAGAGGTAGTGCGCGTTGCCAGCGTCCTCGTTGATCGAGATGCCGTTGCCGGACAGATCCAGGTCGCTCGGCGCGAACTCGTTGAGATCGTTCACGGCGATGGTGAAGACCTCCGTATAGGTGTTGCCGCCGGAATCCGTGACCTCGATCGTCACGTTGTGGCTGGTCGCGGACTCGTAGTCCAGCTGGGTGCCGTCGGCGACGGTGATCTCGCCGGTGTTGGGATCGATGGCGAACCGCCCGCCGGCATCATCGGTCAGCGAGAACGTGAAGGTCTCGCCCGCGTTCGGATCGGTGGCGGTCGCGGTGCCGACGACCGTGCCGTTGGCGGCGTTTTCATCCACGCTGGTGTTCGAGACATCGAGGTCGGTCGGCGCGGCGTTGATCGGCCAGTCGACAGTGACGTCGATGGTGTCCACCGTGCTTGCCGTATCGCTGCCATCGGTCGCCGTTGCCGTGACCGTCAGCTGGAAGGTGCCGACGTAGTCGGTCGGCGGCACCAGTGTGAGACCGGACAGCTCCGCCTGGGTCAGGTTCCAGGTGCCGTCGCCATTGTCGGTGCCGGCCGACAGCGAGGCGCCCGTCGGCACGCCGCCGATCACAATCGACAGCGATTCCGAGCCGTCGGTATCGACCAGCGACGAGGAGATCGCCAGATCGACGAAGCCCGGATCCACGTCGAAGGTCTCATTGACCGTGGTCGTGGTCGTCGTGGTCAACTGGACATCGTCGAAGCGGATGTCGGTCGACTCGTTGTTGAAGGTCTTCTTGTTGTTGTAGCCGCCAAGGGTGATCGTATGGGTGCCCGGCGACAGGGTGCCGATATCGACGGTAAAGGTCTGCCAGCCGGTCGTCAGCGCCGGGCCACCATTGCCGTCGCCGGTGATCTGCGCGACGTAGTCGTTGCCGCCGGATCCGTACAACGTGCCATCGACGCTGACCAGGACCTGGGAGAACTCGTCGGATTCATATGTACTCGTTTGGGTCATGTTGTAGCGGAACGTCAACGTACCGGTGGAAGTGTCGGTCACGTTGATCGTGGTCTGCCAGCCGCCGGACATGCCCAGGATGTCGGCATTGTCAACGCCGCCCAGGGTGACCTGCAGCCCCCCGCCCGTCTCACCCAAGCCGGCGCCCGCGGCGCCGTCCGCGTAGGCCGGTTCCGAGGTCGACCGGAAGGTGTCGTCGGCATAGGTGAACGCGCCCGCGCCCAGATCGAAGCTCTCATTGATCGGCGTCGCCGTGGCGTCGGCGGTCGCGCTCATGGACAGCGTGAAGTTGGTGTCGTCGCCCGCCGGCGGGGTGATGATCAGGTCCGTCAACTCGCCCGCACCCAGCGTCCAGGTGCCGTCGCCATTGTCGGTGCCGGCCGACAGCGTGGCGCCGGTCGGCACGTTGCCGATGGTCAGCGAGAAGTTGGGGTCGCCCTCAATGCTGGTGATCGAGGACGGGATGACCACGTGCTGCGAGCCGTCCTCGGTGCCGGTCGCCGTGCCGGTGACGGTCAGGTTCGGGGCATCGGCGACCGGGTCAACGGTGACGGTCAGGTTCTCCGTCGGCGAGGAGACGACCGTGCTGCCGTCGTCGGAATAGCCGGTGACGGTTAGCGTGAAGTCGGCGTCGCTGTGCAGCGGCGGGGTGATGGTCAGGCCAGTCAGCTCGCCCGGCGTCAGGGTCCAGGTGCCGTCGAGATTGTCGGTGCCCGCCGACAGGGTGGCCCCGGTGGGCACGGCGCCGATGACCACGGTCTGGGTGGCGCCGGGCTCCAGATCGGCGATGTTGATGGACAGCGCAATGGCGGTGTCTTCATCGCCGGTCGCCGGGCTGATGGTGAAGGTCGGCGCCTCGTTCAGATCCGTCACTCCGATTGTGAAGCTCTGCACGGAGCTGGAGCCATCGGTGCTGGTGGCCATCACCTCGATGGTGTGGCTGGTGGCGCTCTCGAAGTCGATGTTGGCACCCGGCGCCACGGTCACCACGCCCGACGTGGGGTCAATCTGGAACAGGCTGCCGGGGTTGCTGCTCAGCGAATAGCTGACGGTGTCGCCGGCATCGGGATCGTCGGCGAAGGCGGTGATGCCGACCACGGTGCCGCCGACGGCGTTCTCGGTGACCTCGTTGGTGGCGGCGTCGGTGTCGGTGATCGTGCCGACCATCTCATTGGCGTCGTTGACCGAGATGGTGAAGCTCTGGGCCGAGGTGGAACCATCCGTGCTGGTGGCGGTCACCTCGATGGTGTGGCTGGTCGCGCTCTCGAAGTCGATGTTGGCGCCGGGGGCCACGGTCACGACACCTGACGTGGGATCGATCTGGAACAGGCTGCCGGGGTTGGAGCTCAGGCTGTAGCTGACGGTGTCTCCGGCGTCCGGATCGTCGGCAAACGCCGTGATGCCGACGACGGTGCCACCGACAGCGTTCTCGGTGACCTCGTTGGTGGCGGCATCGGTGTCGGTGATGGTGCCGACCATCTCATTGGCGTCGTTGACCGAGATGGTGAAGCTCTGGGCCGAGGTGGAACCATCCGTGCTGGTTGCCGTCACCTCGATGGTGTGGCTGGTGGCCGTCTCGAAGTCGATGTTGGCGCCGGGGGCCACCGTCACGACACCCGACGTGGGATCGATCTGGAACAGGCTGCCGGGGTTGCTGCTCAGGCTATAGCTGACCGTGTCGCCGGCATCCGGATCGTCGGCAAAGGCCGTGATGCCAACGACGGTGCCACCGGTCGCATTCTCGGTGACCTCATTGGTGGCAGCATCGGTATCGGTGATGGCGCCGACCATCTCATTGGCGTCGTTGACGGAGATGGTGAAGCTCTGAGCCGAGGTGGAGCCGTCGGAGGAGGTGGCGGTGACCTCGATGGTGTGGCTGGTGGCGCTCTCGAAGTCGATGTTGGCACCGGGGGCCACGGTGACCACGCCCGAGGTCGGATCGATCTGGAACAGGCTGCCGGGGTTGGAGCTCAGGCTGTAGCTGACGGTGTCGCCGGCATCCGGATCGTCGGCGAAGGCGGTGATGCCGACGACGGTGCCACCGGTCGCGTTCTCGGTGACCTCGTTGGTGGCGCCGTCGGTATCGGTGATGGTGCCGACCATCTCGTTGGCGTCGTTGACGGAGATGGTGAAGCTCTGAGCCGAGGTGGAGCCGTCGGAGGAGGTCGCCGTCACCTCGATGGTGTGGCTGGTCGCCGTCTCGAAGTCGATGTTGGCGCCCGGGGCGACGGTGACCACGCCCGATGTGGGATCGATCTGGAACAGGCTGCCCGGGTTGCTGCTCAGCGAGTAGCTGACGGTGTCGCCGGCATCGGGATCGTCGGCGAAGGCGGTGATGCCGACGACGGTGCCGCCGACGGCGTTCTCGGTGACCTCATTGGTGGCGCCGTCGGTGTCGGTGATGGCGCCGACCATCTCATTGGCGTCGTTGACCGAGATGGTGAAACTCTGGGCCGAGGTGGAACCATCCGTGCTAGTGGCGGTCACCTCGATGGTGTGGCTGGTGGCGCTCTCGAAGTCGATGTTGGCTCCGGGGGCCACGGTTACGACACCCGATGTGGGATCGATCTGGAACAGGCTGCCGGGGTTGGAGCTCAGCGAGTAGCTGACCGTGTCGCCGGCATCGGGATCGTCGGCGAAGGCGGTGATGCCGACGACGGTGCCGCCGACGGCGTTCTCGGTGACCTCGTTGGTGGCAGCATCGGTGTCGGTGATGGTGCCGACCATCTCGTTGGCGTCGTTGACCGAGATGGTGAAGCTCTGGGCCGAGGTGGAACCATCCGTGCTGGTGGCGGTCACCTCGATGGTGTGACTGGTGGCTGTCTCGAAGTCGATGTTGGCGCCGGGGGCCACCGTCACGACACCCGACGTGGGATCGATCTGGAACAGGCTGCCGGGGTTGCTGCTCAGGCTATAGCTGACCGTGTCGCCGGCATCCGGATCGTCGGCGAAGGCGGTGATGCCGACCACGGTGCCGCTGACGGCGTTCTCGGTGACCTCATTGGTGGCAGCATCGGTGTCGATGACCGTGCCGACCATCTCGTTGGCGTCATTGACCGAGATGGTGAAGCTCTGGGCCGAGGTGGAACCATCCGTGCTGGTGGCCGTCACCTCGATGGTGTGGCTGGTCGCCGTCTCGAAGTCGATGTTGGCACCAGGGGCGACGGTCACGACACCTGACGTGGGATCGATCTGGAACAGGCTGCCGGGGTTGGAGCTCAGCGAGTAGCTGACGGTGTCGCCGGCATCCGGATCGTCGGCGAAGGCCGTGATGCCGACGACGGTGCCACCGGTCGCGTTCTCTGTGACCTCATTGGTGGCGCCGTCGGTGTCGGTGACCGTGCCGACCATCTCGTTGGCGTCGTTGACCGAGATGGTGAAGCTCTGAGCCGAGGTGGAACCATCGGTGCTGGTGGCCGTCACCTCGATGGTGTGGCTGGTGGCGCTCTCGAAGTCGATGTTGGCGCCCGGGGCGACGGTGACCACGCCCGATGTGGGATCGATCTGGAACAGGCTGCCCGGGTTGCTGCTCAGCGAGTAGCTGACGGTGTCGCCGGCATCCGGATCGTCGGCGAAGGCGGTGATGCCGACGACGGTGCCGCCGACGGCGTTCTCGGTGACCTCATTGGTGGCAGCATCGGTGTCGGTGATGGTGCCGACCATCTCGTTGGCGTCGTTGACCGAGATGGTGAAGCTCTGGGCCGAGGTGGAACCATCGGTGCTGGTGGCCGTCACCTCAATGGTGTGGCTGGTGGCGGTCTCGAAATCGATGTTGGCGCCCGGCGCAACCGTCACGACGCCCGAGGTCGGATCGATCTGGAACAGGCTGCCGGGGTTGGAGCTCAGGCTATAGCTGACCGTGTCGCCGGCATCGGGATCGTCGGCGAAGGCCGTGATGCCGACGACGGTTCCACCGACGGCGTTCTCGGTGACCTCATTGGTGGCGCCGTCGGTGTCGGTGATGGTGCCGACCATCTCATTGGCGTCGTTGACCGAGATGGTGAAGCTCTGGGCCGAGGTGGAGCCGTCGGAGGAGGTGGCCGTCACCTCGATGGTGTGGCTGGTGGCGGTCTCGAAGTCGATGTTGGCGCCCGGGGCGACGGTGACCACGCCCGATGTGGGATCGATCTGGAACAGGCTGCCGGGGTTGGAGCTCAGCGAGTAGCTGACGGTGTCGCCGGCATCCGGGTCGTCGGCGAAGGCGGTGATGCCGACCACGGTGCCACCGGTCGCATTCTCGGTGACCTCGTTGGTGGCGCCGTCGGTGTCGGTGATGGTGCCGACCATCTCGTTGGCGTCGTTGACGGAGATGGTGAAGCTCTGAGCCGAGGTGGAACCATCCGTGCTGGTGGCCGTCACCTCGATGGTGTGGCTGGTGGCGCTCTCGAAGTCGATGTTGGCACCCGGCGCCACGGTCACGACACCGGAGGTCGGGTCGATCTGGAACAGGCTGCCGGGGTTGGAGCTCAGCGAATAGCTGACGGTGTCTCCGGCATCCGGATCGTCGGCAAACGCCGTGATGCCGACCACGGTGCCGCTGACGGCGTTCTCGGTGACCTCGTTGGTAGCGCCGTCGGTGTCGGTGACCGTGCCGACCATCTCATTGGCGTCGTTGACCGAGATGGTGAAGCTCTGGGCCGAGGTGGAACCATCCGTGCTGGTTGCCGTCACCTCGATGGTGTGGCTGGTGGCCGTCTCGAAGTCGATGTTGGCACCCGGGGCCACGGTCACGACACCGGAGGTCGGGTCGATCTGGAACAGGCTGCCGGGGTTGGAGCTCAGCGAGTAGCTGACGGTGTCGCCGGCATCGGGATCGTCGGCGAAGGCGGTGATGCCGACCACGGTGCCGCCGACGGCGTTCTCGGTGACCTCGTTGGTGGCGGCATCGGTGTCGGTGACCGTGCCGACCATCTCATTGGCGTCGTTGACCGAGATGGTGAAGCTCTGGGCCGAGGTGGAGCCGTCGGAGGAGGTGGCGGTGACCTCGATGGTGTGGCTTGTCGCCGTCTCGAAGTCGATGTTGGCGCCCGGCGCCACGGTCACGACACCGGAGGTCGGGTCGATCTGGAACAGGCTGCCGGGGTTGGAGCTCAGGCTATAGCTGACCGTGTCGCCGGCATCCGGGTCGTCGGCGAAGGCGGTGATGCCGACGACGGTGCCGCCGACGGCGTTCTCGGTGACCTCATTGGTGGCAGCATCGGTGTCGGTGATGGTGCCGACCATCTCATTGGCGTCGTTGACCGAGATGGTGAAACTCTGGGCCGAGGTGGAGCCGTCGGAGGAGGTGGCCGTCACCTCGATGGTGTGGCTGGTGGCGGTCTCGAAGTCGATGTTGGCACCCGGGGCGACGGTGACCACGCCCGATGTCGGGTCGATCTGGAACAGGCTGCCGGGGTTGCTGCTCAGGCTGTAGCTGACCGTGTCGCCGGCATCCGGGTCATCGGCAAAGGCGGTGATGCCGACGACGGTGCCACCGGTCGCGTTCTCGGTGACCTCGTTGGTGGCGGCATCGGTGTCGATGACCGTGCCGACCATCTCATTGGCGTCATTGACCGAGATGGTGAAGCTCTGGGCCGAGGTGGAACCATCCGTGCTGGTGGCGGTCACCTCGATGGTGTGGCTTGTCGCCGTCTCGAAGTCGATGTTGGCTCCGGGGGCCACGGTCACGACACCGGAGGTCGGGTCGATCTGGAACAGGCTGCCGGGGTTGGAACTTAGGCTATAGCTGACCGTGTCACCGGAATCCGGATCGTCGGCGAAGGCGGTGATGCCGACCACGGTGCCACCGGTCGCATTCTCGGTGACCTCATTGGTGGCGCCGTCGGTGTCGGTGATGGTGCCGACCATCTCATTGGCGTCGTTGACCGAGATGGTGAAGCTCTGGGCCGAGGTGGAGCCGTCGGAGGAGGTGGCGGTCACCTCGATGGTGTGGCTGGTAGCGCTCTCGAAGTCGATGTTGGCGCCCGGGGCGACGGTGACCACGCCCGAGGTCGGATCGATCTGGAACAGGCTGCCGGGGTTGCTGCTCAGGCTGTAGCTGACCGTGTCGCCGGCATCGGGATCGTCGGCAAAGGCCGTGATGCCGACGACGGTGCCACCGGTCGCATTCTCGGTGACCTCGTTGGTGGCGGCATCGGTGTCGGTGATGGTGCCGACCATCTCGTTGGCGTCGTTGACCGAGATGGTGAAGCTCTGGGCCGAGGTGGAGCCATCGGAGGAGGTCGCCGTCACCTCGATGGTGTGGCTTGTCGCCGTCTCGAAGTCGATGTTGGCACCCGGGGCCACCATCACGACACCGGAGGTCGGGTCGATCTGGAACAGGCTGCCGGGGTTGGAGCTCAGCGAATAGCTGACCGTGTCACCGGCATCGGGATCGTCGGCGAAGGCGGTGATGCCGACGACGGTGCCGCCGGTCGCATTCTCGGTGACCTCGTTGGTGGCGCCGTCGGTGTCGGTGATGGTGCCGACCATCTCGTTGGCGTCGTTGACCGAGATGGTGAAGCTCTGGGCCGAGGTGGAACCATCCGTGCTGGTTGCCGTCACCTCGATGGTGTGGCTGGTGGCCGTCTCGAAGTCGATGTTGGCGCCGGGGGCCACCGTCACGACACCCGACGTGGGATCGATCTGGAAGAGGCTTCCGGGGTTGCTGCTCAGCGAGTAGCTGACCGTGTCACCGGCATCCGGGTCGTCGGCGAAGGCGGTGATGCCAACCACGGTGCCACCTGTCGCATTCTCGGTGACCTCATTGGTGGCAGCATCGGTATCGGTGATGGCGCCGACCATCTCATTGGCGTCGTTGACGGAGATGGTGAAGCTCTGAGCCGAGGTGGAGCCGTCGGAGGAGGTCGCCGTCACCTCGATGGTGTGGCTGGTGGCGCTCTCGAAGTCGATGTTGGCACCAGGCGCAACGGTGACCACGCCCGAGGTCGGGTCGATCTGGAACAGGCTGCCGGGGTTGCTGCTCAGCGAATAGCTGACCGTGTCGCCGGCATCGGGATCGTCGGCGAAGGCGGTGATGCCGACCACGGTGCCGCCGACGGCGTTCTCGGTGACCTCATTGGTGGCGGCGTCGGTGTCGGTGATGGTGCCGACCATCTCGTTGGCGTCGTTGACCGAGATGGTGAAGCTCTGGGCCGAGGTGGAGCCGTCGGAGGAGGTGGCCGTCACCTCGATGGTGTGGCTGGTGGCGCTCTCGAAGTCGATGTTGGCGCCCGGGGCGACGGTGACCACGCCCGATGTGGGATCGATCTGGAACAGGCTGCCGGGGTTGCTGCTCAGCGAATAGCTGACGGTGTCGCCGGCATCCGGATCGTCGGCGAAGGCGGTGATGCCGACCACGGTGCCGCCGGTCGCATTCTCGGTGACCTCATTGGTGGCAGCATCGGTGTCGGTGATGGTGCCGACCATCTCGTTGGCGTCGTTGACCGAGATGGTGAAGCTCTGGGCCGAGGTGGAGCCGTCCGTGCTGGTGGCCGTCACCTCGATGGTGTGGCTGGTGGCCGTCTCGAAGTCGATGTTGGCACCGGGGGCTACCGTCACGACACCCGACGTGGGATCGATCTGGAAGAGGCTGCCGGGGTTGGAGCTCAGCGAGTAGCTGACGGTGTCGCCGGCATCGGGATCGTCGGCAAACGCCGTGATGCCAACCACGGTGCCACCGACGGCGTTCTCGGTGACCTCATTGGTGGCGGCATCGGTGTCGGTGATGGTGCCGACCATCTCATTGGCGTCATTGACCGAGATGGTGAAGCTCTGGGCCGAGGTGGAACCATCCGTGCTGGTGGCCGTCACCTCGATGGTGTGGCTGGTGGCGCTCTCGAAGTCGATGTTGGCACCGGGGGCCACGGTGACCACGCCCGAGGTCGGATCGATCTGGAACAGGCTGCCGGGGTTGGAACTCAGGCTGTAGCTGACCGTGTCGCCGGCATCGGGATCGTCGGCGAAGGCCGTGATGCCGACGACGGTGCCGCCGGTCGCGTTCTCGGTGACCTCGTTGGTGGCGGCATCGGTGTCGGTGATGGTGCCGACCATCTCATTGGCGTCGTTGACCGAGATGGTGAAGCTCTGGGCCGAGGTGGAGCCGTCGGAGGAGGTCGCCGTCACCTCGATGGTGTGGCTGGTGGCGCTCTCGAAGTCGATGTTGGCTCCAGGGGCCACGGTCACGACACCCGAGGTCGGATCGATCTGGAACAGGCTGCCCGGGTTGCTGCTCAGCGAGTAGCTGACGGTGTCGCCGGCATCCGGATCGTCGGCAAAGGCGGTGATGCCGACGACGGTGCTGCCGACGGCGTTCTCGGTGACCTCGTTGATGGCGGCATCGGTGTCGGTGATGGTGCCGACCATCTCGTTGGCGTCGTTGACGGAGATGGTGAAGCTCTGGGCCGAGGTGGAGCCGTCGGAGGAGGTCGCCGTCACCTCGATGGTGTGGCTGGTGGCGGTCTCGAAGTCGATGTTGGCACCCGGGGCGACGGTGACCACGCCCGATGTCGGGTCGATCTGGAACAGGCTGCCGGGGTTGCTGCTCAGGCTGTAGCTGACCGTGTCGCCGGCATCCGGGTCATCGGCAAAGGCGGTGATGCCGACGACGGTGCCGCCGACGGCGTTCTCGGTGACCTCGTTGGTGGCAGCATCGGTGTCGATGACCGTGCCGACCATCTCATTGGCGTCATTGACCGAGATGGTGAAGCTCTGGGCCGAGGTGGAACCATCCGTGCTGGTGGCGGTCACCTCGATGGTGTGGCTTGTCGCCGTCTCGAAGTCGATGTTGGCTCCGGGGGCCACGGTCACGACACCGGAGGTCGGGTCGATCTGGAACAGGCTGCCGGGGTTGGAACTTAGGCTATAGCTGACCGTGTCACCGGAATCCGGATCGTCGGCGAAGGCGGTGATGCCGACCACGGTGCCACCGGTCGCATTCTCGGTGACCTCATTGGTGGCGCCGTCGGTGTCGGTGATGGTGCCGACCATCTCATTGGCGTCGTTGACCGAGATGGTGAAGCTCTGGGCCGAGGTGGAGCCGTCGGAGGAGGTGGCGGTCACCTCGATGGTGTGGCTGGTAGCGCTCTCGAAGTCGATGTTGGCACCAGGCGCAACGGTGACCACGCCCGAGGTCGGGTCGATCTGGAACAGGCTGCCCGGGTTGCTGCTCAGGCTATAGCTGACCGTGTCACCGGCATCGGGATCGTCGGCAAAGGCGGTGATGCCGACGACGGTGCCGCCGGTCGCGTTCTCGGTGACCTCATTGGTGGCGGCATCGGTGTCGGTGATGGTGCCGACCATCTCATTGGCGTCGTTGACCGAGATGGTGAAGCTCTGGGCCGAGGTGGAGCCGTCGGAGGAGGTGGCCGTCACCTCGATGGTGTGGCTGGTCGCCGTCTCGAAGTCGATGTTGGCGCCGGGGGCCACGGTCACGACACCCGAGGTCGGGTCGATCTGGAACAGGCTGCCGGGGTTGCTGCTCAGGCTGTAGCTGACGGTGTCGCCGGCATCCGGGTCATCGGCAAAGGCGGTGATGCCGACGACGGTGCCGCCGACGGCGTTCTCGGTGACCTCGTTGGTGGCGCCGTCGGTGTCGATGACCGTGCCGACCATCTCATTGGCGTCGTTGACCGAGATGGTGAAGCTCTGGGCCGAGGTGGAACCATCGGTGCTGGTGGCGGTCACCTCGATGGTGTGGCTGGTGGCCGTCTCGAAGTCGATGTTGGCACCAGGTGCAACGGTGACCACGCCGGAGGTCGGGTCGATCTGGAACAGGCTGCCGGGGTTGCTGCTCAGCGAATAGCTGACGGTGTCGCCGGCATCCGGGTCGTCGGCGAATGCGGTGATGCCGACCACGGTGCCTGCACCAGCTCCGTCAGTGACTTGGTTAGTAGCAGCATCGGTATCAGTGATGGTGCCGACCATCTCATTGGCGTCATTGACCGAGATGGTGAAGCTCTGGGCCGAGGTGGAGCCGTCGGAGGAGGTGGCGGTGACCTCGATGGTGTGGCTGGTCGCCGTCTCGAAGTCGATGTTGGCGCCCGGGGCCACGGTGACCACGCCCGAGGTCGGGTCGATCTGGAACAGGCTGCCGGGGTTGGAGCTCAGCGAGTAGCTGACGGTGTCGCCGGCATCCGGATCGTCGGCAAAGGCGGTGATGCCAACGACGGTTCCACCGACGGCGTTCTCGGTGACCTCATTGGTGGCGCCGTCGGTGTCGGTGATGGTGCCGACCATCTCGTTGGCGTCGTTGACCGAGATGGTGAAGCTCTGGGCCGAGGTGGAGCCGTCGGAGGAGGTCGCCGTCACCTCGATGGTGTGGCTGGTGGCGCTCTCGAAGTCGATGTTGGCACCCGGGGCCACGGTGACCACGCCCGAGGTAGGATCGATCTGGAACAGGCTGCCGGGGTTGGAGCTCAGGCTGTAGCTGACGGTGTCTCCGGCATCCGGGTCGTCGGCGAAGGCGGTGATGCCGACGACGGTGCCACCGGTCGCATTCTCGGTGACCTCATTGGTGGCGCCGTCAGTATCGGTGATGGTGCCGACCATCTCATTGGCGTCATTGACCGAGATGGTGAAGCTCTGGGCCGAGGTGGAACCATCCGTGCTGGTTGCCGTCACCTCGATGGTGTGGCTGGTGGCGCTCTCGAAGTCGATGTTGGCACCAGGTGCAACGGTGACCACGCCGGAGGTCGGGTCGATCTGGAACAGGCTGCCCGGGTTGCTGCTCAGGCTATAGCTGACCGTGTCACCGGCATCGGGATCGTCGGCGAAGGCGGTGATGCCGACGACGGTGCCGCCGGTCGCATTCTCGGTGACCTCGTTGGTGGCGCCGTCGGTGTCGGTGATGGTGCCGACCATCTCGTTGGCGTCGTTGACCGAGATGGTGAAGCTCTGGGCCGAGGTGGAACCATCCGTGCTGGTGGCGGTCACCTCGATGGTGTGACTGGTGGCTGTCTCGAAGTCGATGTTGGCTCCGGGGGCCACGGTCACGACACCGGAGGTCGGGTCGATCTGGAACAGGCTGCCGGGGTTGGAACTTAGGCTATAGCTGACCGTGTCACCGGAATCCGGATCGTCGGCGAAGGCGGTGATGCCGACCACGGTGCCGCCGACGGCGTTCTCGGTGACCTCATTGGTGGCGCCGTCGGTGTCGGTGATGGCGCCGACCATCTCATTGGCGTCGTTGACCGAGATGGTGAAACTCTGGGCCGAGGTGGAACCATCCGTGCTAGTGGCGGTCACCTCGATGGTGTGGCTGGTGGCGCTCTCGAAGTCGATGTTGGCTCCGGGGGCCACGGTTACGACACCCGACGTGGGATCGATCTGGAACAGGCTGCCCGGGTTGGAGCTCAGCGAGTAGCTGACGGTGTCGCCGGCATCCGGGTCGTCGGCGAAGGCGGTGATGCCGACCACGGTGCCACCGGCGGCGTTCTCGGTGACCTCGTTGGTGGCGCCGTCGGTGTCGGTGATGGTGCCGACCATCTCATTGGCGTCGTTGACCGAGATGGTGAAGCTCTGGGCCGAGGTGGAGCCGTCGGAGGAGGTCGCCGTCACCTCGATGGTGTGGCTGGTGGCCGTCTCGAAGTCGATGTTGGCACCCGGGGCGACGGTCACGACACCGGAGGTCGGGTCGATCTGGAACAGGCTGCCCGGGTTGCTGCTCAGGCTATAGCTGACCGTGTCGCCGGCATCCGGATCGTCGGCGAAGGCGGTGATGCCGACCACGGTGCCGCCGACGGCGTTCTCGGTGACCTCGTTGGTGGCGCCGTCGGTGTCGGTGATGGTGCCGACCATCTCGTTGGCGTCGTTGACCGAGATGGTGAAGCTCTGGGCCGAGGTGGAACCATCCGTGCTGGTGGCGGTCACCTCGATGGTGTGGCTTGTCGCCGTCTCGAAGTCGATGTTGGCACCAGGCGCAACGGTGACCACGCCCGAGGTCGGGTCGATCTGGAACAGGCTGCCGGGGTTGGAACTTAGGCTATAGCTGACCGTGTCACCGGAATCCGGATCGTCGGCGAAGGCGGTGATGCCGACCACGGTGCCGCCGACGGCGTTCTCGGTGACCTCATTGGTGGCGCCGTCGGTGTCGGTGATGGCGCCGACCATCTCATTGGCGTCGTTGACCGAGATGGTGAAACTCTGGGCCGAGGTGGAACCATCCGTGCTAGTGGCGGTCACCTCGATGGTGTGGCTGGTGGCGCTCTCGAAGTCGATGTTGGCTCCGGGGCCACGGTTACGACACCCGACGTGGGATCGATCTGGAACAGGCTGCCCGGGTTGGAGCTCAGCGAGTAGCTGACGGTGTCGCCGGCATCCGGGTCGTCGGCGAAGGCGGTGATGCCGACCACGGTGCCACCGGCGGCGTTCTCGGTGACCTCGTTGGTGGCGCCGTCGGTGTCGGTGATGGTGCCGACCATCTCATTGGCGTCGTTGACCGAGATGGTGAAGCTCTGGGCCGAGGTGGAGCCGTCGGAGGAGGTCGCCGTCACCTCGATGGTGTGGCTGGTGGCCGTCTCGAAGTCGATGTTGGCACCCGGGGCGACGGTCACGACACCGGAGGTCGGGTCGATCTGGAACAGGCTGCCCGGGTTGCTGCTCAGGCTATAGCTGACCGTGTCGCCGGCATCCGGATCGTCGGCGAAGGCGGTGATGCCGACCACGGTGCCGCCGACGGCGTTCTCGGTGACCTCGTTGGTGGCGCCGTCGGTGTCGGTGATGGTGCCGACCATCTCGTTGGCGTCGTTGACCGAGATGGTGAAGCTCTGGGCCGAGGTGGAACCATCCGTGCTGGTGGCGGTCACCTCGATGGTGTGACTGGTGGCTGTCTCGAAGTCGATGTTGGCTCCGGGGGCCACGGTCACGACACCGGAGGTCGGGTCGATCTGGAACAGGCTGCCGGGGTTGGAACTTAGGCTATAGCTGACCGTGTCACCGGAATCCGGATCGTCGGCGAAGGCGGTGATGCCGACCACGGTGCCGCCGACGGCGTTCTCGGTGACCTCATTGGTGGCGCCGTCGGTGTCGGTGATGGCGCCGACCATCTCATTGGCGTCGTTGACCGAGATGGTGAAACTCTGGGCCGAGGTGGAACCATCCGTGCTAGTGGCGGTCACCTCGATGGTGTGGCTGGTGGCGCTCTCGAAGTCGATGTTGGCTCCGGGGGCCACGGTTACGACACCCGACGTGGGATCGATCTGGAACAGGCTGCCCGGGTTGGAGCTCAGCGAGTAGCTGACGGTGTCGCCGGCATCCGGGTCGTCGGCGAAGGCGGTGATGCCGACCACGGTGCCACCGGCGGCGTTCTCGGTGACCTCGTTGGTGGCGCCGTCGGTGTCGGTGATGGTGCCGACCATCTCATTGGCGTCGTTGACCGAGATGGTGAAGCTCTGGGCCGAGGTGGAGCCGTCGGAGGAGGTCGCCGTCACCTCGATGGTGTGGCTGGTGGCCGTCTCGAAGTCGATGTTGGCACCCGGGGCGACGGTCACGACACCGGAGGTCGGGTCGATCTGGAACAGGCTGCCCGGGTTGCTGCTCAGGCTATAGCTGACCGTGTCGCCGGCATCCGGATCGTCGGCGAAGGCGGTGATGCCGACCACGGTGCCACCGGCGGCGTTCTCGGTGACCTCGTTGGTGGCGGCGTCGGTGTCGGTGATGGTGCCGACCACCTCGTTGGCGTCGTTGACCGAGATGGTGAAGCTCTGAGCCGAGGTGGAGCCGTCGGAGGAGGTGGCGGTGACCTCGATGGTGTGGCTGGTGGCGCTCTCGAAATCGATGTTGGCACCCGGCGCCACGGTCACGACACCGGAGGTCGGGTCGATCTGGAACAGGCTGCCGGGGTTGGAGCTCAGGCTATAGCTGACCGTGTCGCCGGCATCGGGATCGTCGGCGAAGGCGGTGATGCCAACCACGGTGCCGCCGACGGCGTTCTCGGTGACCTCGTTGGTGGCGCCGTCGGTGTCGGTGATGGTGCCGACCATCTCGTTGGCGTCGTTGACCGAGATGGTGAAGCTCTGGGCCGAGGTGGAACCATCCGTGCTGGTTGCCGTCACCTCGATGGTGTGGCTGGTGGCGCTCTCGAAGTCGATGTTGGCACCCGGGGCCACGGTCACCACGCCCGAGGTCGGGTCGATCTGGAACAGGCTGCCGGGGTTGCTGCTCAGCGAATAGCTGACGGTGTCGCTGCCATCTGCATCGCTGGCAAAGGCCGTGATGCCCACTACGGTGCCGCCGGTGACGTTCTCGGCCACCAGGTTGGCGTTGGTGTCCGTATCCGTGATCGCGGAGACCGAGAACTCGGAGTTGTCGTCGGTAACGGCGATCGAGACGGTTGCGGAATCCGTGTTGCCGTCGCTGTCCGACACGGTCACCGTCAACGATCGCGCGGGCATGGTCTCGTAATCGAGCAAGGCGCCGTTGGCGATAGTGACCTGGCCGGTCGTCGGATCGATGGCGAACGCGCCATCGGCATTGCCCGAGGTGATCGCGAAAGTGAGCGTATCTCCCGGATCCGGATCCGTTGCCGTGACCGAGCCCACCGGATCGCCGGTCAGGGCGCTCTCGGCGATCGTGAGATTGACATCGTTGACGGTCGGAGCGCCGCCAACCGGCGGCGGGGTCGATCCGCCGCTGCCGCCGCTGCCGCCGCTGCTATCGGCAACAACCGGTTCGGTCCGCGGATCCGGATCGGACTCGCCCTGCTTGGAAAGCTGCGCGTCACGGGCCGTGGTCTTGACGGGAACAGCTTCCTTGGCCGACGCGATCGGTCCGATAGGACGCAGCACCGTATGTCCGCGGCCAAGACCGGAATCGCCATCGCCGTCCGTGGAGTCGGCGGGCTGATCGTCGCTGGGGGATTCAGCGCCGGGCGCGGTGTCCGTCAGGCGCCCGTCGGGCCGGTCGCCCAACTCGGGCTGGGCAGCCGGGCGGTCGGTTGAGCGGGCCTCCGCGTCACTATCCTTCTCGCGGTTGGGGGATGCCTGTCGGTCCTTGCCGACCTCCATACCACCAACCTTGCTGCCGAAATGGATATTCGGCAGATCGACGATCTCCTGAGAGCCGGCATTGGGTGTTGTCGGCGGATCGACCTCGCCGGCGTCCTTGCGGTCGCCACGGGTCTCATCCTCCGCCGGCCGCGAAAGATTGAACAGCTCCTCGGAGGCCGAATCGGGGCTGTTGCGCCCCTTTTTGTCCATGCCATCAGCGGCCATATCGCATTCCCCAGGGGTCGATCGCCGAAACGATCGATGTAGTTTGCGCAAACTGGAGTAATAAAAGCAGATTGGCCGTTAAGAAGTCGTATATCCCCAGTAGAGATTATTAAGGGAATAAATCATGGTTAAAATAGACTGTTCTTCGTCTTTCTATATACCCTTATGATTGTGGTTTTGGTCTGAAAAATCTTGAATTTGGCGAATTGTGTTACTGGCAGATAATCGTCGTAATGCCCTGTTTACCATTGTGAAAGGTCCATTCGTTAGAAGCAGACGGTCGAAAAACACCACGGATGCCGGCACGACGCGGCCAAGCGGCGCCGCGGGAAAACATGTTCTGCCGCAATAAGATGACGGTGTCCTGAAGAGGATATGCATGGACCGGCCTCGGCAATTGGAGACCCCAAAGGGGTGGGGCAGACCGGACGTTCTGACAGCGTCGTTTAGCATTAACTTGCTTTCGCTGGCGCTGCCGATCGTCATTCTCCAGGTCTATGACCGTATCCTGCCGAATGCCGCGATCTCGTCATTCACGGCCCTGATCCTCGGTCTGTGCGGCGTCGTGGTAGCCGAGGCCGCCCTGCGCATCGGCCGGTCCTACATCATGAGCTGGACCGGCGCCCAATTCGAGCACGCGACGGCAACCGAGGCCTTCGATCGTATCGTTTCCGCCGATGTTGCGACCTTCGAACGCGAAGAGCCGGGGTCCTATCTCGACCGCCTGCAGGGGCTCGACGGGCTGCGCGAGTATTATTCCGGCCAGGCGGCCCTGGTCTTGGTCGACCTGCCCTATGTCTTTCTCTACATCGGCCTGATCTGGTTCATCGCCGGCTGGCTGGTCATCATTCCTTTGATCTTGCTGGCCGTCTTCACCGGTTTTGCGATGCTGGTCGGCCGTTCAATGCGGGAGGCAATGCGGCGGCGGTCGGAAACCGACGAACGGCGTTACAATTTCATCATCGAGGCGCTTTCCGGCATCCACACCATCAAGTCGATGGCCATGGAGCCCGTCATGCAGCGCCGCTACGAGCGCCTGCAGAGCCAGTCGGCGGAGGCGGTCTTCGATCTGACCCGGATCAGCGCCATCAGCCAGGGGCTGGGCAGCACATTTGGCCAGATCGCCATGGTGGCCATCGTCTGCGCCGGCAGCTTCCTGGTGATCGACAATACCCTGACCATCGGTGCGCTGGCGGCCAGCACCATGCTGGCCGGCCGGGCCCTGCAGCCGATCCTGCGCTCCATGGGCCTGTGGACCCAGTTTCAGGGCGTCCGGCTGGCCCGTCAGCGCCTCGAGCACGTTTTTTCGCTGCCGACCGAAGGCGCGGTCCCGGCAGCACCGGCCTCGGTGACGGCGGCGCCCGATTTCGAAGGCAAGATCGAACTGCAGAACGTTTCGTTCCAGTTCGCCGAGGGGCAGCCTCTGCTGCTGGATGACGTGTCGCTGAAGATCGAGCCGGGGGAGGCGATTGGCCTGACCGGCGACAACGGGACCGGCAAGAGCACGGTGCTCAGCCTGATCATGGGCCTGCTGCGTCCGACCACGGGACGGATCCTGATCGACGATCGGGACGTCGCCGAGATGGATCCGCTGTCGCTGCGCGCGCAGATCGGCTACATGCCCCAGAAAGGCGGGCTGTTTCGCGGCACGCTGCTCGACAATCTGACCATGTTCCGTGACGGCGAGGCGATCGAACGCGCGATCGACCTCAGCCGGGCGATCGGCCTTGAGGATGTGATCACCCGGCTGCCGCGCGGGCTCGACACCCGGCTCGGCGAAACCAGCGTTGAAACGCTGCCCGACGGCGTGCGGCAACGAATCGTCATCGTCCGCGCCCTGGTCGGATTGCCGCCGATCGTGCTGTTCGACAACGCCAGCGCCTCCCTGGATCAGGCCAGCGATCGCCGCCTGTCCACGGTGCTGGAGCGCTATCGCGGTGCCAGGACGCTGGTCATCGTCAGCCATCGCCCGTCCCTGCTGCGCCTGTGCGACCGCTGCTATCGCATCGCCGATGGCAAGCTCAACCCATTTGAGCTGACACCCTCGGCACCGCCGGCACCGCGACAGATCACGGTTGCCCTTGGCGGGGGAAGGGGAGTCGGATGAGCGCCACAACCTTGCAACTCGCCGCAGTGGAGCCACTCGCCGCCGCCCTGCGAGAGGACAAGCTCGGAGATTTCAACGCCGTCTCGCCGATTGCCGCCTGCCTGATGCCGCTGCTCGAGGCGCTGCGCTGGCGCGGCAGCCCACGGGACGTCGCCGAGGCCCTGCCGCATTTCGCCGACTCGCTCGATCTGATCGATCTGCGCAATGTCCTGGTCACACTGGGGTTCGAGAGCCACTGCGAGCGTACGTCTATAGACAAGATCGACAGCCGCTTCCTGCCGTGCCTGTACGTGCTAGACGACGGCAATGCGTACGTCATCAAATCATACGATGCCGGCAAATTCTCAGCGTTCGACGGTATAAACAACCGAACATGTGAGCTCTCGCCCAGCCGTACGCGTGGTCATGCGTACTACTTTACGGACACAGGTACGGAAGAGGCCAATGCTGCCATACCGGTCGGCGAAAGCTGGTTTGCATCCCTGATCCAGCGCTTCCGGCGGACGGTGTATGCGCTGCTTGTGCTGACCTTCGTGCTGAACCTCGTGGCGCTGGCCGTGCCACTCTTCATCATGGTGATCTACGACAAGGTCATCGGCGCCCACTCCATCGATACCCTTCCCTTCCTGGCGGCGGGCATTCTCGTGGCCCTGTTGAGCGACGTGGTCCTGCGACTGGTGCGGGCGACAGTGATCGGCGGCGTCGCCGGACGGCTCGACTACATACTCGGGGCCGAGGCGTTCAAGCAGGTGTTGTCGCTGCCGCCGGCCGCCACGGAACGCTCGACCGTCGGGTCTCAGGTTTCGCGTCTGAAGGAGTTCGAGTCGGTCCGGGATTTCTTCACCGGACCGCTGGCCTCCGTGGTGCTCGAACTGCCCTTCCTGATCATGTTCCTGGCGGTCATTGCCGTGCTGGGCGGCTTCATCGCCCTTGTCCCGGTTGTCATGATCGTCGCCTTTGTCCTGCTCGGCTGGGTCCTGCTGCCCCGGGTGCGGGAATCGGTGGCGACCTCCGGCCGGGCCCGGTCGGAACGGCAGAATTTCCTGGTCGAAACGCTGGCCAACCTACGCACCGTCAAGGCGTCGGCGGCGGAGCAGGTCTGGCGCGACCGGTTCCGGGCGATGTCGGCCAGCGCCGTCATGGGCAACCACGACACGGCGAAGCGGTCCGTCTGGCTGCAGACCTCGGCCCATCTGCTGATGACCCTTGCAGGCATTGCGGTTCTCGGCTTCGGAACCCTGAAAGTACTGGCCGGCACAATGACCGTCGGTGCGCTGATCGCCACCATGGCGCTGGTTTGGCGCGTATTGTCGCCCCTTCAGGCCGGGTTCCTGGCCTTCTCTCGGCTGGAGCAGGTGAAGCAGAGCATCCGGCACATCAACCAGTTGATGAAGCTGCGTCCGGAGAGCCAGGTCGGGAAATCCTCCTTGTTGGGCCGCAGCTTCGGCGGCCGCATTGTTTTCGACCGGGTCAGCTTCCGCTATGCCGCCGATTCCGACCCGGCCCTGCTCGGCGCCAGCTTCACGGCGAAGCCCGGCGAGTTGGTCGCGATCCTGGGACAGAGCGGCGCCGGAAAGTCGACCTTGCTGAAGACCGCGGCAGGACTCTACAACCCGCAAGCCGGCGCGGTTTCGATCGACGGCCTGGACATCCGCCAGATCGATCCCGTCGAGATGCGGCGGGTGATCGCCTATGTGCCACAGGCATCCAGCCTGTTCTATGGCACCATCGCCCAGAATCTGCGGCTGTCCGTGCCGACGGCCTCCGATGAGCAACTCGCCGAGGCGGCCGCCGAGGCAGGCCTGCTGCACAGCATCCTCGACCTGCCGGAAGGCTTCGAGACCCGGATCGGCAACCGTACGCGTACACAACTTCCCTTCGGCTTCGCACAGCGGCTGATTATCGCGCGGGCCCTGCTGCGGCGGGCGCCGATCATGTTGCTGGATGAGCCGGCGACCAATCTCGACGAGGGCGGCGACCAGATCCTGATGGATCTTCTCGAGCGGCTGAAGGGCCGCTGCACCATCCTGATGGTCAGCCACCGCCCCAGCCACATCCGCCTCGCGGACCAGGCCGTGGTGCTGGAACAGGGCATTGTCCAGTTCGTAGGCGCGCCGGACGAGGCCATCGAATTCATCCAGAGTACGATGATATGAGCAACGCAGTAATCCCTTCCAAATCCGAGGTCACCGGCCATGGGATCCGGGCCCGCTCGCGCTTCCTGATCCAGTCGATCAAGCTGGAGGAATCCGGTCCGCCGGGCGCCATTTCCGGCGCCATGATCTTCATCAGCGTGCTGATCCTGGCAGCCATCGGCTGGGCCATGATCACCGAGGTCGACGAGGTGGCCCTGGCCGAGGGCGAGGTCGTTCCGGCCGGCTCGATCCACTCCGTCCAGCACCTCGAGGGCGGCATCGTCAGCGCCATCCTGGTCCGCGAAGGTGACGTGGTCGAGGCCGGCGTGCCTTTGCTGCAGATCGCGCCGACCGCCACCCGGTCCGATCTCAACCAGATGCTGGCGCGCCGCGCGTCGCTGACACTGCAGGCGGAGCGGCTGCGGGCGTTCGCTGCCACGCGTACACCGGATTTCGATGGCGTAATCGACGGGTTCGAGGATCTCAAAGAAGACCAGGAGGCGATCTACCGCACCCAGGTGGCCAACCGCACCAATCAGGTGATGGTTGTGCGCAGCCAGTTAAACCAGGCCGAGGGCGAGTATCAGAGGCTGATCAACCGGGCGGAATCCCTTCGCGAGCAGATCGCGTTCCTGCAGGAGGAGCTGGCGATCCGCCAGCGCCTACTCGATCAGGGGCTGATGTCCAGGATCGTGTTCCTGGATACCCAGCGCGAGCTCGCCCAGGCGGAAGGCAGCCTGGTCGAGACGGTCGACTCGATTGCCGAGACTCAATCATCCATGGCCGAGCTGAACGGTCGGGTGGAGGAGGTGGTCAGCCGGCTCGAGAACGAAGCGCTGACACAGGCGGGCGAAATCTCCGCAGAGCTGGCCCAGGTCGAACAGGCCCTGGCCGGCCTGACCGACCGGGTCGAACGGCTTGACGTACGCGCCCCGGTGCGCGGCATCGTGACCAGCCTGAAGGCCCTGACCATCAACGCCGTCGTGCAGCCAGGCGAGGTGCTGATGGAAATCGTGCCGATCGGTGACGAACTGGTCGTCGAGGCCAAGGTTTCGCCCAACGATATCGGCCATGTCGAACCGGGACAGGCGGCGGACGTCCGGGTCTCGAGCTACGATTTCTCCCGCTTCGGGGCGGTCAGCGGGACGGTGCGGCAGATCTCCGCGACGACATTCGTCGACGAGCAGCTGGTGCCCTACTACCGGGCGGTGATTGCCCTCGATCAGGATTTTGTCGGCGATGTCGACGGTCTCAATCCGATCATTCCCGGCATGACCGTGCAGGCGGACATCAAGACCGGTTCGAAATCGATCCTCGACTACATGCTGCGGCCGGTCTATCGCGGCCTGCACGGGGCCTTCCGCGAGCGCTAGCCCGTCACGGAAGGTCGGCGAGCAGGAATTCCGTCTCTTCGGTGGCGGTCACCTCCACGGTCTGGGTCTCGGTGATCGCGGCACCATCGCGCGGACCCAGTTCCTCTCCGTTCACCTTGGCCTTGCCCTTGGCGACCACCAGATAGCCGCGCCGGTCGGTGCCGAGCTCATGGGAGACGGTGCTGCCGGCGGGCAAGGTGGCGCCCAGCAGCGTCGCATCCTGGTGGATCTTCAAGGCACCCGCGGCGATGTCGGCGTCGCGGCCGGAGGCCAGCGGCACCAGCTGGCCGGCGCGGTCGGCCTTGGGAAAGCGCCGCTGCTCCCAACGCGGCGGCACCTGACCGGTATGGGGCCGGATCCAGATCTGGAACAGGGTCGTGGGATCGGCCTCATGGTTGAATTCGGAGTGCAGGATGCCGGAGCCGGCGCTCATCACCTGCACGTCGCCGGCCTCGGTACGGCCGCGATTGCCCAGATGGTCCTCATGGCTGACCGCGCCGCTGCGCACATAGGTGATGATCTCCATGTCGCGATGGGGATGCATCGGGAAGCCACCGCCCGGCTGGATCGTGTCGTCGTTCCACACCAGCAGCGGACCGAATCCGACCCGGTCGGGGTTGTAGTACTCGGCGAAGCTGAAATGGAACCGGGCGGAGAGCCAGCCATGCTCGGCCCGGCCCAGGCTCTGGAACGGGATGACCTCGATCATGCAGCGGTCCCCTGGGCCGCCGCAAAGCGGTCGCGGTCATGGGGTGCCGAGTAGTCGATTTCCGGTCCGATCGGCACGATCCGGGTCGGGTTCACCGTTTCGTGGCTGCCGTAATAGTGCTGCTTGATGTGCTCCAGGTTCACCGTCTCGGCCACGCCCGGAACCTGATACAACTCCCGGGTGAAGTTGGAGAGGTTGGGATAGTCGGCGATGCGCCTGAGATTGCATTTGAAGTGGCCGACATAGACCGGATCGAACCGGACCAGCGTCGTGAACAGCCGCCAATCCGCCTCGGTCAGCCGGTCGCCGACCAAGTAGCGCTGCCCGGACAGCCGTTCCTCGACCATGTTCAGGGTCTTGAACAGCGCATCGAACGCCTCTTCATACGCCTCCTGGGTGGTGGCGAAGCCGCATTTGTAGACCCCGTTGTTCACGGTGTCGTAGATGACCGCGTTGATCTCGTCGATCTCGGCCCGCAGCGCCGCCGGGTAGAAATCCACCGCCGGGTTTCCGACACCGCCGCCAACACCGTCGAAGGCGGTGTTGAACATGCGGATGATCTCGGAGGATTCGTTGCTGACGATCGTGCCCTGCTGCTTGTCCCACAGCACCGGCACGGTCACCCGGCCGGTATAGCTCGGGTCTGCCAGGGTGTAGATCTCGTGCATGAAATCCTTGTGGTTCACGGTATCGAGCACGGCGCCGGGCACGTCCTTGAAGCGCCAGCCCTTGTCGCCCATGAAATAGTCGACCACGGACACCGAGATGGCGTCCTCCAGCTTCTTCAGCTTGCGGAAGATCATGGTCCGGTGGGCCCAGGGGCAGGCGTGGGAGATGTAGAGGTGGTAGCGCCCGGCCTCGGCCTTGAAGCCGGTTTCGCCGTTCGGTCCGGGGCCGCCATCGGCGGTCAGCCAGTTACGGAAGCGGCTGTCCTGACGGACGAATTTGCCGCCGGATTTCTTGGTATCGTACCACTGGTCCTGCCAGACGCCGTCTACGAGCAAACCCATCGTCAATCCCTTTCCTCAGCGGCCTAGCCGGCCGAATGCACCCGATTGTCAGCCGGCCAGCTTGGCCGCGATCTCCGCCACATGCTTGCCCTGGAACCGCGCCAGCTCCAGCTCGTTCTCGCTCGGTTGCCGCGAACCGTCGCTGGCCGCGATGGTGGTGGCGCCATAGGGCGAACCGCCGGTCAACTCGTCGAGCCGCATCTGCCCCTGCGCCGAGTAGGGCAGGCCCACGACCACCATGCCCTGGTGCAGCAGCGTGGTGTGGAAGGACAGGATGGTGCTTTCCTGGCCGCCATGCTGGGTCGCGGTGGATACGAACACGCTGCCGACCTTACCGATCAGGCCGCCCTTCATCCACAGCCCGCCGGTCTGGTCGAGGAAGTTGCGCATCTGCGCCGCCATGTTGCCGAAGCGGGTCGGCGTTCCGAAGATGATGGCGTCATAGTCCCCCAGCTCGTTCGGATCGGCGATCGGTGCGGCCTGGTCGAGCTTGAAATGCGAGCTTTTGGCGACTTCCTCCGGGACCAGCTCCTCAACGCGCTTGACGGTCACCTCAGCGCCGGCGGACCGGGCCCCTTCGGCGATTGCGCCGCTCATCGTCTCGATATGACCGTATGAGCTGTAATAGACCACCAGTACCTTCGCCATCACCGGATCTCCCCTGGATTGCCGCGCTGACGCCCGCCGGCGTCGTGTCCCGCAAATCTAGGGGCGAGGGCGTCCGGGACAATTACGGTCACCGGAACAACTTCGTTTCTCTGGCGAAACGACCGGTGCGACCGATCAGCGCTGCCGCCTAAGTATCACTGACCGGTCGGTTGAAGTGGATAGGGCCGCGAACTAGTTTTTCTCGCATGCGGGGAGGCCCGGTTGCGCCGATTGCCGTCGGTGAGCCGGAAGCATGCAATACACCCGCACCCTGTCTTCGGCCTCACGCCTGTTCCAGGAGCACAATCCATGATCACATTTCGCCTCAACGGGGAGGAGCGAACGGTCGACGTCGCTCCGGACACGCCCCTGCTTTGGGTCATTCGCGACGAAATCGGTCTGACCGGGACCAAGTTCGGCTGCGGCATGGCCCTGTGCGGCGCGTGCACCGTGCATATCGACGGCTACCCGTCCCGGTCCTGCTCGATCCCGATCAGCGACCTTGCCGGTGCCGAGGTCGTCACCATCGAGGGCGCCTCGGGCAAGGCGGCCACCGCCGTCCAGACCGCCTGGGAGACGCTGGACGTGGTGCAATGCGGCTATTGCCAGTCCGGCCAGATCATGTCGGCGGTGGCGCTCCTGGAAGAGAATCCCAAGCCGACCGACGAGGACATCGACGCGGCCATGAGCGGCAATGTCTGCCGATGCGCCACCTATGTCCGGATCCGCTCGGCCATCCACGAAGCCGCCAAGTTGATGGAGGCCTAGGTCATGCTGGGACGAATGATCCAAAAGGCACAACCGAGTCGGCGTCAGTTCCTGAAGGCCGGCGCGACCGCCGGCGCCGGTCTGGTGATCGGCCTGAATCTGCCGCTGGGCGGCACCAAGATTGCCCGCGCCGCCGGCGATTCCTTCACGCCGAACGCCTTTGTCCGCATCGCGCCGGACAACAGCGTGACGGTGCTGATCAAGCATATCGAGTTCGGTCAGGGCACCTTTACCGGTCTGCCGACCATCGTCGCGGAGGAGCTGGATGCCGATTGGGCCCAGGTCCGCGCCGAGCACGCGCCGGCCGATGCGGCCCTGTACAACAACCTGCATTGGGGCCCGGTGCAGGGCACGGGCGGGAGCTCCAGCATTGCGAACTCTTACGAGCAGCTTCGCCAGGCCGGCGCCATGGCGCGGGCCATGCTGGTGGAGGCCGCGGCCGCCGAATGGGGCGTGCCGGCCGGCGAGATCACCGTCAGTAAGGGCGTGATCGCCCATCCGGGCAGCAGACGCAGCGGGAATTTCGGCGATTTCGCCGAGGCGGCTTCGAGCCTGACGCCGCCGGACTCGGTCCAGCTCAAGGACCCTGCCGACTTCACCCTGATCGGCGGCCATGTCCCACGGCTGGACTCTCCCGACAAGACCCGGGGGATGGCCAATTACACCATCGACGTCAATCTGCCCGGCATGCTGACGGCGGTGCTGGAGCGCCCGCCGCTGTTCGGGGCCACCGTGCGGTCGTTCGACGCCTCGGCGGCGCTGGCAGTCGATGGCGTGACCGATGTGGTGCCGACGCCGCGGGGCGTCGCGGTCCTGGCGACCAGCTTCTGGGCCGCCAAGACCGGCCGGGATGCCCTGATTGTCGATTGGGACGAGAGCGGTGCGGAGACCCGGGGCAGCGCCGAGATCATGGCGCAATACAAGGAGCTGGCGAAGCAGTCCGGCGATGTGGCGCGACAGGACGGCGATGCCGGCGGGGCGATCGCCGGGGCCGAGCAGGTGGTCGAGGCGGAGTTCGAGTTCCCCTTCCTCGCCCATGCGCCGATGGAGCCGCTGGACTGCGCCATCCGGCTGGAAGGCGGCCGCTGCGACATCTGGACCGGATCGCAGATCCCGACCGTCGACCAGGGGACCGCGGCCGGTATCCTCGGCCTGCCGCCGACCCAGGTTCATGTGCACACCCAGCTTGCCGGCGGCAGCTTCGGCCGCCGCGCGACTCCGAACGCCGATATGGTCTCCGAGGCCGCGTTCGTGGTGCAGGCTATTGACGGGCGGGCGCCGGTCAAGGTGGTGTGGACCCGCGAAGACGACATTCGCGGCGGCCGCTATCGGCCGATGTATTTCCACACCTTGAAGGCCGGATTGGACGCCAAGGGCGATCTGGTCGGCTGGCAGCACCGCATCGTCGGCCAGTCGATCCTGAAGGGCACGCCTTTCGAGGCCGCGCTGGTGCAGAACGGCATCGACCAGACTTCGGTCGAGGGGGCCAACAACCTGCCCTATGCCGTTCCCAATGTGACGGTCGATGTGGTCACCACCGATGTCACCGTGCCGGTGCTGTGGTGGCGGGCCGTGGGCAGCACCCATACCGCCTATTCGATCGAGACTTTCATCGACGAGCTGGCCGAGGCGGCCGGACGCGACCCGGTCGAGTTCCGCATGGCCATGCTGGGCGACCATCCGCGCCACCGCGAGGTCCTGCAGCTGGTGGCCGACAAGGCCGGCTGGGGCGACCCGCTGCCGGCCGGTCGCGGGCGCGGCATCGCGGTGCACGAATCGTTCAACTCCTTCGTCGCCGAGGTGGCCGAGGTCTCGGTGACCTCGCGCGGCATCAAGGTGGACCGGGTGGTCTGCGCGGTCGATTGCGGCGTACCGGTGAACCCGGATGTGATCGCGGCCCAGATGGAGGGCGGCATCGGCTACGGCCTTGGCGCCATCCTGCATGACGCGATCACGCTGGACGGCGGGCGCGTGGTGGAATCGAACTTCCACGACTACATCCCGCTGCGCATCGACGAGATGCCGTCGGTCGAAGTGCATGTGGTGCCGTCGACCGCGCCGCCGACCGGTGTCGGCGAGCCCGGGGTGCCGCCGATCGGCCCGGCCGTCGCCAACGCCGTCGCCGCGGCCACCGGCAAGCGCATCCGCTCTCTACCGATGTCGCTGCACGATCTGGGCACGTCGTAAGGGGCTCACAGGGCAGGGCTGCCTTGTCGGCCAGCTCTGCCCTTACTCGTCTCGCTTCGCTCGCCACCCTCTCCCAGAGGGAGAGGGCATAGGGCTGCCCCAGTTTCCCTCTTCCTCAGGGAGAGGGTGGCGAGCCTAGACGAGCCGGGTGAGGGCTCTTCACACTTGCATTTTCGTTTCCAATTCGCCGACAATGCGGACGCCGCTTTCACTCATAGTCGACAGGCGGAAACGATCCCGTGGATACCATCAGCGGTATGATCACCTTCGCCCGGGTGGTGGAGGCGAACAGTTTCTCCGAGGCGGCGCGGCGCCTGGGCGTCTCGAAATCAGCCGTCAGCAAGCAGATCGCGCGGCTTGAGGACCGGCTGGGCGCGCGGCTCCTGAACCGCACCACACGGCGCATCAGCCCGACCGAGGTCGGAGCGGCCTTCTACGAGCGCTGCGCCCGGATCGTGGCGGAGGTGGAGGAGGCCGAGCTGGCGGTCACCCGCCTGCAAGCCGAGCCGCGCGGCGTCTTGCGGGTCAATGCACCGATGTCCTTCGGCATCCTGCACCTGGCCCCGGCCATCGCCGTGTTCATGAAGCGCTACCCGGATCTGGAGATCGACCTGACGCTGAACGACCGCTTCGTCGACCTGATCGACGAGGGCTACGACCTCGCCATCCGCATCGGCACCATGGCCGACAGCTCCCTGATCGCCCGCAAGCTGGCGCCGAGCCGGCTGGTGGCCTGCGCGGCGCCGGCCTATTTGCGCCGCCGCGGGCTGCCGGCCGAACCCCGGGACCTCGCCGAGCATGACTGCCTGATCTACAGCCTGGCGACCGCCGGAGATCTCTGGAAATTCACCGATTCCGGAGGCACGCCGCAGCCGGTCCGCGTTTCCGCCCGCCTCAAAGTCAACAATGGCGATGTGATGCGCGACATCGCCGCCGCCGGGCTGGGCCTGACCGTGCTGCCAACCTTCATCGCCGCCAAGGGGCTCGAGGCCGGCACCCTGGTCCCGGTGCTGACCGACTACCGCCTGCCGGAAACCGCGGTCTCGGCGGTCTATCCGCAGAACCGGCATCTGAGCCCGAAGATCCGGGTATTCGTCGACTTCCTGGCCGGGCGCTTCGGTCCGGAGCCCTATTGGGACCGGGAAGGCGGAATCAAGGCCTCGTAGGCCGAGGCGCCTTGCGCCGGGATGGACCGTCCCCTAGAACAGCCGCGCCCATCAATCCATCGCAGCGCAGGCCCATGGCGTCCCTCACCGAGCTTCTGAGCGACATCGTCTCGACCGCTTTTGCCGATGCCGGGCTGCCGGCCGAGCTGGGCGTGGTGGTGCGATCCGACCGGCCCGATCTCGGGCAGTTCCAGTGCAATGGCGCGCTGGCGGCGGCCAAGGTGGCCAAGGCGCCGCCGCGCAAGTTGGCCGAGACGGTGCTGGAGCGCCTGCAAGGGCATGCGGCGCTGGCGGAGGTTTCGCTGGCCGGGCCGGGCTTCATCAACCTGACCCTGACCGATGCCTATCTGGGCGACCATACCGACGCGCTGGCGTCCGACATCCGGCTGGGCGTCGCGGAGACCGATGCGCCGCAGGCGATCATCCTGGATTTCGGCGGGCCGAACATCGCCAAGCCGATGCATGTGGGCCATTTGCGGGCATCGATCATCGGCGACAGTCTGCAGCGGCTGTTCCGCTTTGCCGGCCACAAGGTGGTCAGCGACGTTCATATGGGCGATTGGGGCCTGCCCATGGGCATGCTGATCAGCGAGATCGCGCTGCAGCAGCCGGACCTGCCCTATTTCGACGAGCGGTTCGACGGGCCCTACCCGACCGAGTCGCCGGTGACGATGGAAGAGCTCGAGGCGCTCTATCCGAATGCGGCGGCCGACTGCAAGGCCGATCCCGAACGCCTGGAGGCGGCGCGGCAGGCGACGGCCGAGTTGCAGCGGCACAGGCCCGGCTATCAGGCCCTGTGGCGGCATTTCATGGACGTGTCGGTCGCCGGCATGCGGGCCGATTTCGGCAGCCTGGGAATCGCATTCGACCTGTGGAAGGGCGAAGCCGATGTGCACGATCTGATCGCGCCCATGGTCGAGCGTCTGCAAGGGGACGGTATCGCGGAGGAGAGCGACGGGGCGGTTGTCATTCCCATCGCCGAGGAGGGCGACAAAACCGAGTTGCCGCCGCTGATGCTGCTGAAATCCGATGGCGGCGCCATGTATGGCACCACCGATCTGGCGACCATCATGGACCGGGTGCAGGTCTACGATCCGGGGCTGATGCTCTATGTGGTCGACCAGCGCCAGAGCCTGCATTTCGAGCAGGTGTTCCGCGGTGCCCGCAAGTCCGGCATCGCCGGAAAGGCAATACTGGAGCATATCGGCTTCGGCACCATGAACGGGCCCGACGGCAAGCCGTTCAAGACAAGGGCCGGCGGCGTCATGCGGCTGGAAGACCTGATCAGCATGGGCACCGAACAGGCGATGATCCGGCTGCGCGAGGAAGGCCTGGCGGCGGATTATCCGGAAGAGGAGCGCGAGCAGATCGCCCGCATGGTCGGAATCGCGGCCATCAAGTTCGCCGACCTCAGCAACCACCGCCAGTCGAACTACATCTTCGATCTGGACCGGTTCACCCGCTTCGAGGGCCGCACCGGCCCCTACCTGCAATACGCCGCCGTGCGCATCAAATCGCTGTTGCGCAAGGGTGAGATGCAGGGCGCCGCGCCCGGACCGATCGTGCCGCCGAGCGATGTGGAGCGCGATCTGCTGCTGTTGTTGGGCCAGCTTCCCGATGCGGTGGCGACCGCCATGGCACGGCGCGCGCCGAATGAGCTGTGCGACTTCGCCTTCCGGCTGGCCCAGGAATACAGCCGCTTCTATGCCGCGTGCCACATCCTCAGCGAGACGGACGAGTCCCTGAGAGGCTCGCGACTGGCCCTGTCCCGACTCGCACTGAGGGAACTGGAGCTGCTCCTGTCGCTACTAGGAATTGAAGTTCCGGAGCGCATGTAAGCGCGGCAATTCCGCTGAAGCGGTTGGCAGGCACGCATCTCTTGCGAGCCCAGGGTCGTCTGGGATTATCGGTGTGCCAATTTGGCCACAATCGGTTCCCTCGGCGTTCTCAATCCGAGTCTCATTTTCGCCCGGAATCATCATACTAAACGCAGCTCGTGCCGAGGGATGTTTCAAGGGCCGACACCAAGCGTGTCACAGGTGCAACACACGTGTCACAATCCAGATACAACGACAACAAAAAAGCCCTGACCATTTCGGTCAGGGCTCGTCACGGAGCATTCAGCAACATAACGTTGAGAAACGCCAATGCATGCGTTGTGCATTGTAGTTTCCGTGACCGCGTAGTTCCTCCCTAAACTTGGGCCGTGCCGCTTTCGCGTCGCGGCTTTCTTATTATTACGGGCGGGACCCTAGCAGGGTTCAAGGACAGAAGGCAAACACTTCCACAAGTCTTCGGGAAAATGCGTAACTTCCTGTCGCGCCTGCGAAGCAATCATCGCCCGGCGGCGTAGCCCTGCATTCCACGCGCATTCGCGGCCGCCTTCAGCAGGCCGTCATTCTGGCTGGCGGCGCACATCCGACCCTCCGACCAGTCGGGCCCGACCTCCACCGCGTGGCCGCGTTCGCGCAGGCCGCCGATCGTCGCATCGGGGAATCGGCCCTCGACCACCAGCCGCCCCGGCGCGCTCTGGCGCGGGTAGAAGGAGCTGGGAAAATGCTCGCTGTGGAAGGAAGGCGCGTCGATCGCCTCCTGCAGGTTCATGCCGTGCAGCACATGGCGCAGGAAGAAGATCGGCTGCCACTGGTCCTGGCCGTCGCCGCCCGGCGTGCCGAACGCCATGTAGGGCAGCCCGTTGCGCAGCGCCATCGACGGCGACAGGGTGGTCCGCGGCCGTTTCCCGGGCTCCAGGCTGGCCGGCAGGCCCTCGTCGAGCCAGAACATCTGGGCCCGGGTCGGCAGAGGGAAGCCGAGGCCCGGCACCACCGGCGAGCTTTGCAGCCAGCCGCCGCTCGGCATCGCCGACACCATGTTGCCGTGGCGGTCGATGACGTCCACATGGCAGGTGTCGCCGCGGGTCTCGCCCGATTTGGCGACGGTTGGCTCGCCGACGCCGGCCGCCATCGGCACCGTCACGCCGTCGGTCACGGCCGTTGCCAGCCGGGTGTCGAAACCCTCGATGCTGCCCGGGCGCAGCTCCATAGAGGCCTCCGCGCCGAACAATGCGCGGCGGGCGGCCGTGTAGTCGTCTGACAGCAGCCGGTCCATAGGTACGTCGACGAAATCGGGATCGCCGTAGAAGGCCTCCCGGTCGGCATAGGCAAGCTTGATGGCCTCGGTGACCGTATGGACGAAGTCCGGGCCGCTCGGGTCCATGCCGCCCAGATCCATGTCCCGCAGCAGCGCCAATTGCTGCAGGAAGACCGGGCCCTGCGACCAGGGGCCGCATTTCAGCACCGTATGGCCGGCGAAGTCATAGGCCAGCGGGTCCTCATAGCTGGCGTGCCAGTTAGCCATGTCCTCGCCGGTCAGCACGCCGCGATTGCGCCGGCCGCTGGAATCGAACACCTCGGTGCGGCAGAAGCGGTCGACCGCCTCGGCCACGAAACCGCGATACCAGGCGTCCCGCGCCGCATCGATTTGTCGTGCCCGGTCTCCTCCGGCCGCCGCCGCCTCTTCCAGCAGCCGCCGCCAGGTCGCCGCCATCGCCCGGTTGGCGAACAGGGCGCCGGGCTTGGGCACATCGCCGCCGGGCAGGAAGACCTCCGCCGAACTGGGCCATTCCGCCAGGAACATGTCGCGGACCTGGGCGATGGTCTCGCGGATGCGTGGCACCAGGGGCACGCCGTTCTGGGCGTAGCCGAGGGCAGGCTCAAGAACGTCCGCCAGGGTCAGAGTGCCGTGGTCGCGCAGCATCAGCATCCAGCCGTCGAAGGCGCCGGGCACCACGGCGGCCAGTAGCCCGGTGCCGGGCACGATCTCCAGACCCTGGGCGCGATAATGCTCGATGGTGGCGCTGGCCGGGGCGGTGCCCTGGGCGCAGAGCACCTTGGCCTCGCCGCCATCGGCGCGATAGAGAATGGCCGGTAGGTCGCCGCCCGGTCCGTTCAGATGCGGCTCCGCGACCTGCAGCATCAGCCCGGCCGCCACCGCGGCGTCGAAGGCGTTGCCGCCGCGCTCCAGCATCGCCATGCCCACCGCCGATGCCAGCCAATGGGTGGTGGAGACGACCCCGAAGGTGCCGCTGATCTCCGGTCGAGTGGTAAAGGTCACGGGCGGGTCCTCCATCGCTTGGCTTGGTCTGCCCGGCCTTGGGTCGACCGGTCGGTGAAGATCTTGGCGGCCCCTCGGCGGATCAGGGCCAGTCGGCGGAATCCAGCCGATGCAGGGTCTCGACGACTGCCTCCGGGCCGTCGACCCGGAAGCTGGCGCGGGTCCGCCGCTCCGGCTCGCCCTGCGGATCGGCGACGACAATGCCGATCCCCTCCGGCGCGATCGCCGCGAAGGCGTGCTCATCGGTCACATCGTCGCCGATGAAGATCGGGACGCAGGCGGAATTGTCGTTGCCGAGCGCGGTCAGGAGCCAGCGCACGGCGCTGCCCTTATTCCAATCGATATCCGGCTCCAGTTCCACCACCATCTTGCCGCGCAGGGGTTTCAGGCAGGACTCGCTGGCCAGCACCGCATCGACGGCGGCGTGAAACCGGGGCAGGTCCGCTTCGCCCACCAGCCGGTAATGTGCGGCGATCGACCGCTGCTTGCGCTCCACCAGCGCGCCCTCGATGGCGTCCAGCGGTTGCCTCAGCCCGGCCTCGGCCCGGTCCAGCGCCTCCGCGAAGGGGCCGTCGACATGCTGCTGGTACTGCTGCCCGTCGGCGGTGCGGATATCGAATCCGTGGCTGCCGGCATAGGCGAGCCCCTCCACCGCGACGAGGGATTCGATCTCGGCCCGCTCGCGGCCGCTCACCACGGCGACCGGAAGGCGTTCCGCCAGGTTCCGGATGACCTGTCGTGCCTCGGCGTTGAGCGCCACCAGATCCGGGCGCGAGACGATCGGCGTCAGGGTGCCGTCGAAATCCAGGAACAGCGCCGGCCTGCGCTGTCCGATGCGGGCCAGCAGCCGGTCATACTCCTGCACAGCCGAGGGTATCGCCTCGATCGGACGTTCCTGTCCGCCGTCGGGTTCTGCCAATCGGATAGGTCCCTGCCGAACAAATGGATTCAGGGAACTGTGTCCCGTGACGGCGGCGCGGACAAGGTGTTTCGGTCCGCGCGCCGGTCACGGGCAGGCGCCTCGCCTATTCGACGATGAGGCGATAGTTGGGGGTCGTATTCAGCGGGCAGGAATACAGGTATTCGCCGGGCTCCAGCGACACGTTGTAATCCTTGGCGGTGCCGGTGGTCAGTCCGCCGCCGGAGACGCTGATCTTGGTCGCCTGGTGGATCGGATTGCGCCAGTCGTAATCCTCCTCGCGGATCCAGAAGCCGAGCTCGTAGGGGACGTCCACATTGGTGACGCGGAAGGTGTAGTCGCCGGCCGGCAGCTTCAGGACCTCAGCATCGGCCAGCCGCTGGTCGCCGGTTTCCGAGTTGATGCGCTCGCAATCGGCCTTGCGCATCGTTGTGTAGTCGTGATCGACGCCGTTCTCGGATTCCAGGAACTGGCAGGCGACCTGGGTGATGTCGATGACCGTCCGGTTCTGGGCCTCCGCCCCCTGGCTCAGGCCGACGGCAAGCGCCGCTCCGGCGACGACCGACAAAAGGCGGCCTCTGGTCGGATTACGTGAACTCATGCCTCTCTCCCATGCTCGCGCGCCCGTGTCGCGCAGAAATACCGCTGCGATGTGCTCGGAATCGGTGTTCAAAGGCAAATCAATGCTCTGTGACGTGGCCGTGACGAGGGCGCCGGGCGTTCTCACTTATCCGTGCGGACGGCTTGCCGGATCGCCGCGCCATGACACACTGCGCCGGCCTGCATGACAGAGGGGACGCGGCGTTGGCGGCAATAACGGATACGGCCATTGGCGGACCCACCCGGCCGGGGCCGAACCGGGCCGTGATCCTCGCCGCGCTGGCGGCGCTGGTGCTGGGCGGGGCCTGGCTGCTGGAGGCGATCTCGCAACGGCAGGCGACCCTGTACCTGATCGGCGCCGCGCTGGGGCTGGTGCTGTATCACGCCACCTTCGGCTTCTCCTCGTCCTGGCGGGTCTTCCTCACCGACTTTCGCGGTGCCGGCCTGCGCGCCCAGATGCTGATGCTGGCGGTGGCCACGGTGCTGTTCTTTCCGGTGCTGGCCGAGGGCACGCTGCTGGGGCGACCGGTCGGCGGGGCGCTGGCGCCAGTCGGGGTGTCGGTGCTGGTCGGCGCCTTCCTGTTCGGTATCGGGATGCAGCTTGGCGGCGGCTGTGCCTCGGGCACGCTCTACACGGCCGGCGGCGGCAATACGCGCATGGTCGTGGTCCTGGCGGCCTTCGTAGCCGGATCCTTCCTCGCCACCCACCACTTCCCCTGGTGGCTCGAGCAGCCGAGCCTGAGAGAGGGCCGGTCCATCTCGCTGATCCGGGAATACGGGCTCTGGCCGGCGCTCGCGCTGCAACTGGCCGTCCTGGGCAGCATCGCGGCGCTGACCATCGTGCTGGAGCGCTGGCGGCATGGCGCCTTGGAGGAGTCGAGAGCCGGCGACGGGACCGGGCTGCTCGTGCGGTTGACCCGCGGGCCCTGGCCGCTTGTCTGGGGGGCGGTCGCGTTGGCTGTGCTCAATTTCGCGACCCTGGCGGTGGCGGGCCATGCCTGGAGCGTCACCTACGGGTTCACGCTCTGGGGCGGCAAGATCGCCCAAGCAGCCGGACTCGATTTTGCGGACTGGACCTTCTGGACCTGGCCCTATCAACGCAATGCGCTCGACGCCAGCGTCTTCACCAACACCGTCTCGGTGATGAATTTCGGCATCCTGGTCGGTGCGCTGCTGGCCGCCGGGTTGGCCGGACGCTTCGCGCCGGTCTGGCGCATTCCCTGGCGGTCCCTGGCGGCGGCGGTGCTGGGCGGCCTGCTGATGGGTTACGGCGCCAGGCTCGCCTTCGGCTGCAATATCGGCGCCTTCTTCAGCGGCGTCGCCTCCGGCAGCCTGCATGGCTGGCTATGGCTCGCTGCTGCCATGGGTGGAACCGTCATCGGCACCGGGCTGCGGCCTATATTCGGGCTGGCTGTCAAAAATTAGGATACCTCGACCAGCAATCTTGAAAATATGGGTTAGTGAAAAGATTCCTATGGTGTGCAACAATCGTTAATATACGCTAATTTTTAGGTCATGAATCTTAACAATGCCAATGAGCAAAGCACAGATTTTTCGATACGACTACGGTATAATTTAGCTTGTTAGAACGCCATGGATGTAACTTCTAATTATGGAGGAAACCATGACGATCACTATTACGAGTGACTTGTGGGGCAAGATCAAAGATTTCGAATTCGGCCTTTCAGAAGCGTCCCTGTCGTTCACCGACAGGCTGGCCCGGGAGAATGGCTGGGACATGCGGTTTGCTGGGCGCGTTGTTGATGAGTACCGCCGGTTCTGCTTTCTGGCGATGACGGCCGGCCATCCCGTGACGCCGTCCGAACAGGTCGACCAAGCCTGGCACCTGCATCTTCTGTACACAGAAAACTATTGGACGGAATTCTGCGGCGAAGTCCTGCAGCGGCCGTTGCATCACGGCCCAACGCGCGGCGGCAGGCGCGAGGGCGACAAGTATCGCGACTGGTACCAGGCCACGCTCGACAGCTATGCGCGGGCGTTCGGTCAAGAGCCGCCGACCGACATTTGGCCCGGCGTGAATGCGCGGTTCGAAGATGCGCATCGGTATCGTCGGATCAACACGGCGTCCCATTGGGTGATCGCAAAACCGACCAGGGGCGGCCTGCGACGCTGGCTGGTTCCGGTTCTCGCTCTCCCCATCCTAGGCGCCTGCGCAGTCTCTTCTTCCGGGACCTACCTGTTCCTGCCCGTCACCGGCGGCATTGTGATTGCGCTGGTGCTGTTCGGATATCTCTACGACCGGGCCAATCCCGGCCGGTTTGAAAAGCGCGGGCGTGATAGGCTCAAGGGCGCCAAGAGGTCTCGAAGCTGGTGGTGGGGAGGGGGCGACAATAGCGGGTCCGGGAGCGCGGGCTGCAGCAACAGCGGGTGTGGTAGCAGCGGTTGCGGCGGTGGCGGGTGCGGCAGCTAGGTCCGCCAAGGCGATCCTCAGTCCATGGAATCCCCGACGATCTTTTCGAAGATCAGGTCCAGCTCGGCGGCCATGTCGTCCAGGGCGCCGACCTCGTAGGGGCCGAAGACGGCGCTCGGGGTGCGGTAGGTCAGCTTCGCCGAGCCGTCGGACTCCTCGGTGACATAGAAGCGGATCGGCGCCTCGATACCGGCCGGCACACTGGCCTCCAGCATGCGGACCGCGAAGTCCGGGCGGAACACCATGATCACGGCATTGCCGGCGATGGTCTGACCGATCGAGGCCGCGCCGCGGGTGGCGCTGGCCTGGGCCACGACGCCCATGCGGTTGGCGGCGATGGCGGCCTTGAGGTCCTCGACATAGGTCTCGAACGGCTTGCCGGTCTCCAGGATCCGGGTGCCCGGATAGGGCATATCGTTCTGGGCGTGGAGCGTGGTGAGCGGAAGGGACACGGCACTGGCGCATACCAGCAGGCCGAACAGTTTGGCGCGGATTGTCATGGTGTGTGCTTTCCCTGATCTGTGGCCGGTGCGGCTCGCGGGCGGATGCGCCAGCATCGCTTGCCAGTGTTGCAGCGCGCCAGAGCCTCTCAACCTTGTGATGACATTTGCGGGAATAGAATGGGTCCGATAGGCGACTATATTCCTGCGGGATAGGAAATGGCTGAGACAAAGAATGGACGCGGCCGTCGCCATCGAACCGGGTCGCGCGGAGAGCCGAAGATGGATTACGAAGGTATCTTCCGGGGGGCACTGGAGGGTCTGAAGTCGGAGGGCCGATACCGGACCTTCGCCGAGTTGGAGCGCCACGCCGGTACGTTTCCGTGCGCCCGTCACTACGGTCTGGCGCCGCCGGATGCGGAGATGACCCTGGATCCGGCGGACGTGACGGTGTGGTGTTCGAACGACTATCTCGGCATGGGCCAGCATCCGGCGGTGCTGGCGGCGATGACCGAGGCGGTGCAGCGCTACGGCGCCGGGGCCGGCGGCACCCGCAACATCTCCGGCACCCATCACCTGCACGTCCTGCTGGAGCGCGAGCTGGCCTCGCTGCACGGCAAGGAGGCGGCCTTGCTTTTCACCTCCGGCTACATCTCCAACGAGGCGGCGCTGTCGACGATCGCCCGTCTGGTGCCGGACTGCGTGGTGTTCTCAGACGCGTTGAACCACGCCTCGATGATCGCCGGCATCCGCAACTCCGGGGCCGAGAAGCACATCTTCCGGCACAACGACCCGGCCGATCTGGAGCGGCTGATGAGCCGCTATGCGCCCGACCGCCCCAAGCTGGTGGCGTTCGAGAGCGTGTACTCCATGGATGGCGACATCGCCCCCATCGCCGAGCTGTGCGACGTGGCGGAGCGCCACGGTGCCATGACCTATCTGGACGAGGTACATGCGGTGGGCATGTATGGCGACCATGGCGGCGGGGTGTCGGAGCGGGACGGGGTTGCCGACCGGCTGACGGTGATCGAGGGCACTTTGGGCAAGGCGTTCGGGGTGATGGGCGGCTATATCGCGGCCTCCTCCGCCCTGGTGGATGTGGTGCGCAGCTTCGCGCCGGGCTTCATCTTCACCACGGCCCTGCCGCCGGTGGTGGCGGCGGGCGCGCTGGCCAGCGTCAAGCACCTGAAGCAGAGCGGCGAGGAGCGTCGCAGCCAGCAGGAGCGTGCCGCCACGCTGAAGCGCATGCTCTCCGAGGCGGGCCTGCCGGTGATGGCGTCAGCGAGCCACATCGTGCCGGTGCTGGTGGGCGACCCGCGGCTGTGCAAGCAGGCGTCGGACACACTGCTGGCGGAGCACGGCATCTATGTGCAGCCGATCAACTACCCGACGGTGCCGCGGGGCACGGAGCGGCTCAGGCTGACCCCGTCGCCGCTGCATGACGACCTGCAGATGGCCCGGCTGGTCGACGCCCTGAAGGATGTCTGGGGACGGCTCAGGATCGAAGCCGCGGCCTGATTCGGCAGCGAATTCCACAAGCCTGCCCGACCGTCCCGCACCGTTTGCTGCGCGGTGGAAACGCTTGGCGTAAGCAACGGGACAAATTCCCATGCGATGCGTATAGTCTTTTCGCATTGCGGGTCGCGTTCGATGTGACCGGCGGCTTGACCGAACGCCTTGAGTCGCCTCCGTTTCGCGGCCGCCTGGACGATCAGCGGGTCAAGAGGTGCGTGCATGACCGACGAAAACCAAGTCACGGAGTCCGCGGTTTATACGGCGGTGCAGCCAGAGATCCGAAAGATCGGCGTCTCGGACCTCCGGGACGCCCTGACCAAAGGGATCGCCGATTTCGAGGCGATGCCCACCCATCTGGTCTTCCTGTGCATCATCTATCCGATCCTGACGCTGCTGATGGCACGCGTCGCCGGCGGCTATGACGTCCTGCCGCTGGTCTTCCCCCTGCTGGCCGGGTTCACCCTGATCGGGCCGCTGGCCGCCTGCGGCATGTACGAGCTGAGCAAGCGCCGCGAGCGCGGCCAGGACACCTCGCGCTGGCACGCCTTCGACATCCGCAAATCGCCGGCGAAGATGTCGATTGCCTCTCTGGGCATTGTGCAGCTTGCGGTCTATCTGGTCTGGCTCGGCGTCGCCAATACCATCTACAAGCAGATCTTCGGTGATTTCGTCCCGGCGTCGGTCAACGATTTCATCGGCCAGATCTTCGGTACCGGTGCGGGTTGGACGCTGATCATCATCGGCAGCGGCGCCGGCTTCATCTTCGCAGCGGTGGTGCTGAGCGTCAGCGCCATCTCGTTCCCGCTGGTGCTGGATCGCGATGTCGGGGCCGTCTCGGCGGCGTTCACCTCCGTCCGCGTAACCCTGGCCAATCCGATCACCATGGCGATCTGGGGGTTCATCGTCGCGATCGCCCTGGTGCTGGGCGCGATCCCGCTATTCTTCGGCCTGGCCGTGGTGATGCCCGTCCTGGGCCACGCCACGTGGCACCTCTATCGCAAGGTGGTCGTCTGGTAGGCGATCGCCCCTAGCCGTCCAGCCGGTCGATCAAGGCCGGCAGGTCGGCCACAGTATCAATCACATGATCCGCGCCGGCGGCGACCAGCTTCTCGGTCGCCGCGGCCCGGAGTTCGGCAACCTTCTCGGCCGGTGCGGCCGAGAGCTCGTCCGGCGTCATGCCGACATAATTCCCGGACAGGGCAACGCCGACGGTAAGGCAACCTGCCGAGACACCCTCGCCGATCCCGGGCTCGGTATCGTCGACCTTGATCACCGCCGATGGCGGATAGACGCCGAGATCCACGAAGCATTTGAACATGCCCAGCGGTCCGGGCCGGCCCTCGATCAGATCGTCCGAGCAGACCAGATTGTCCGGCGAATATCCCTGCTGCGCCGCCAGGGGCAGCACCCGTTCCATGATCGAGCGGGTGTAGCCTGTCGTGGAGCCGATCTTCAGACCGCGTCCCCTGAGGTTGTCGATCGCATCGCGCGCGCCCGGGACCAGGGCGGCATAGCTGGCGACCACCTCCTCGTTCATCGGCACGAAGACCTCATAGACCTTGTCGATATCGTCTTCGGTCGGAGCGTGGCCATGCTGCTCGGCCCATTGTTCGGCGATTGACGGCATCGCCATCATCGCCTTGATGTGGTCGCGCTTGGGCAGGCCCATCGGGGCGCGCGCCTCGTCGATGGTCGCCCGGATGTCGAACCGGGCGAAGGCCTCCACGAAGACGCCCATGGGCGCGAAGGAGCCGAAATCGATCATCGTCCCGGCCCAGTCGAATACCACTGCCTTGAAACGACTCATGTCTGGCTCCGTTCACTTGCATTGGTGCCGACCCGGCGTTCCAGGCTCGGTCGAGCACGCCTTGCTGCTCCTTGAAGATAACACCTGCGGCCCCGCAACGCAGAACGGGCCCTGCGCCGGAGCGGCAGGGCCCGTGGGCTGGTATTCGGTTGGGTCTAGCTTCCCGCGACGAAAGTCAGCCTGTTGAGGAAGACGTAGTCGGACTCGAGCGCCATGAGCGCGACCAGGACCAGCAGCGCCAGCGGCGGTGCCAGGATCACATAGCGGATCGCGAAGCGTTCCCACTTCATATGCATGAAGATTGCGACGATCAGCCCGGCCTTCAGCATCATGAAGATGAGAATCAGGGACCATCGCAGCATGCCCTGGAGCTGGACGTAGTCCACCATGTAGGACAATGCGCTGAGTACGAACAGCCAGAACCAGATGATCAGGTAGATCCGGATCGGGTGTTGTTGGCCTTCTGTCGCCATGGGGGCCCCTTTACCAGAGATAGAAGAATGCGAAGATGAAGACCCAGACGAGGTCGACGAAGTGCCAGTACAGGCCGGCGATCTCGACGCCGTCGTAACTGCCCTTCTTGTCGAAATCCCCGCGCAGGACCTTCCGCGCCACGATCAGCAGATAGATCACCCCGACCGACACGTGGAAGCCGTGGAAGCCGGTGATCATGAAGAAAGACGAGCCGAACTGGGCGGCGCCCCAGGGGTTGCCCCAAGGCCGAACGCCATCTTCGATCAACTTGGACCATTCGAAGGCCTGCATGCCGACAAAGCTGGCGCCGAAGATGGCGGTCGCGACGATCAAGGCGGCGCAGGCCGCGCGGTTGCGGCGATAGCCGAAATTCACCGCCATGGCCATGGTGCCGCTGCTGCTGATCAGGATGAAAGTCATGATGGCGATCAGGATCAGCGGGATCGACTGGCCGAACAGGGTCAGCGCGAACACCTCGCTGACGGGTGGCCAGGGCACCGTGGTCGTCATGCGCACGGTCATGTAGGAGACGAGGAAGCTTCCGAACACGAAGGTGTCGCTCAGCAGGAAGATCCACATGCAGGCCTTGCCCCAATGGACCTTCTTGAAGGCGCGCTGATCGGAGGCGAAATCCGCGACCATGTCGCTATGGCCGCCGACCGTGGCGACGGCTGCGGCCGGCGCGGGCGCTGAATCGTTTGCCATGTACTCCTCGTCCTCGTTAGCGCAACGACATGTCGATCAGGGTAGGAAGGCCCGGCAGATCACCGGCAGCGACCCGCCCGGGAAGAACAGCAGCCCGAACAGCGCAATCCATATGATCAGCAGAAAGTGCCAATACATGGTGCACAGCTCGATCGCCAGGCGCAGCTGCGACAGCGCGATGCCGCGCCACAGCCGCACGGAGGTGTAGACCCAGACCACCAGCCCGCCGAGCAGGTGCAGGCCGTGCAGGCCGGTGATCAGGAAGAAGAAGGAATTGGCCGGGCTGGTGCCGGTGTAGTAGTTGGACGCCTCCAATTGCTGCCACGCCAGCAGCTGGCCGAACAGGAACACCAGGGTCAGCGCGCCGCCGGCGGCAAGGCCGCCCTTCACGCCGTCGAACTCGTTGCGCCGGGCGCTGAACCAGGCCCATTGGAAGGCGACGCTGCACAGGACCAGCGAGCCGACATTCAGCCACATCAGCCAGGTTTCCGGCAGCGGCCGCCATCCGGCCGCCGCCATCCGCTCGGCATAGGAGACCGACAGCAGCATGAACAGCACGGAGACCACGCCGAAGAAAACCTTCAGCGCGACCTTTCCGGCCGGCGGCGACGTTGCGACCGCGTCGTTCAGGTCGTCGACCGCGCCCTGGCTCGCTTCCCAGGGCTTGCGCGTTATGTCGTGGAAGAAGTTCACGTCTTCTCGACTTGCACGCCGGCATGGCCGCTGCCATCCGCCGCTTCGACCTTGCTGGGGGCGGTGGTCTGGGGCAAGTAGTCGTCCTTCGCACCCGGCACGCTGTAGTCATAGGCCCAGCGATAGACCACCGGCAACGTCGGCCCCCAATTGCCGTGCACCGGCGGGGTCTGCGGCGTCAGCCATTCCAGGGAGGTCGCCTTCCACGGATTGCCGTCGGTCTTCTCGCCTTTGGTCAGGCTGCGGACCACATTGTAGAGGAACACCAGCTGGGCGGCCCCGACGATCAGCGCCATAACGGTGATGAAGGCGTTCAGGGAATCCACCGATGGCGGGATGAACAGGGTCTCGCCGAGCTCGAAGTAGCGGCGCGGCACCCCGACAAATCCCAGATAGTGCATCGGGAAGTAGATCAGGTAGGACCCCAGGAAGGTGATCCAGAAGTGGATGTGGCCGAGCTTGTTGTCGAGCATGCGGCCGGTCATCTTCGGATACCAATGATAGATCGCGCCGTAGATCACCAGCACCGGCGCCACGCCCATCACCATGTGGAAATGGGCCACCACGAACATGGTGTCGGACAGCGGCACGTCGATCACCGCATTGCCCAGGAACAGGCCGGTGATGCCGCCATTCACGAAGGTGACGATGAAGCCGATGGCGAACAGCATCGGCAGGGTCAGATGGATGTTGCCATGCCACAGGGTCAGCACCCAGTTGTAGACCTTGATGGCGGTGGGCACGGCGATGATCAGCGTCGTGGTGGCGAAGAAGAAGCCGAACCATGGATTCATGCCGCTGACATACATGTGGTGCGCCCACACGATGAAGCTGAGCCCGCCGATGCCGACGATCGCCCAGACCATCATGCGATAGCCGAAGATGTTCTTGCGGGCATGGGTGCTGAGCAGGTCGGAGACGATGCCGAAGGCCGGCAGCGCCACGATGTACACCTCGGGATGGCCGAAGAACCAGAACAGGTGCTGGAACAGGATCGGGCTGCCGCCGCCATATTCCAGCTGCTGGCCGAATTCCACGATCGCCGGCATGAAGAAGCTGGTGCCGAGCAGGCGGTCGAACAGCATCATCACGCCGCCGACGAACAGGGCCGGGAAGGCCAGCAGGCCGAGAACCGTGGCGGTGAAGATGCCCCAGACGGTGAGCGGCATGCGCATCAGGGTCATGCCCCGGGTCCGCGACTGCAGCACGGTGGTGACGTAATTCAGACCGCCCATGGTGAAGGCGACGATGAACACCACCAGCGAGATCAGCATGAGGTTGATGCCCCACTCGCCCTGGCCGGCGCCGGGCGTTCCGGAGAGGATCGCCTGCGGCGGATAGAGCGTCCAACCCGCGCCGGTCGGACCGCCAGGCACGAACCAGCTGGCCACCAGGATCAGCACGGCTACCAGATAGACCCAGTAGCTGAGCATGTTCATATACGGGAACACCATGTCCCGGGCGCCGACCATCAGCGGGATCAGGTAGTTGCCGAAGCCGCCCAGGAACAGGGCGGTCAGCAGGTAGATCACCATGATCATGCCGTGCATGGTAACGAGCTGGGTGTAGGCGGCCGGATCGATGAAGTCGAAGGTCTCCGGGAAGCCCAGCTGCAGGCGCATCAGCCAGGACAGCACCAGCGCCAACATGCCGACGGCCAGGGCGGTACCGCCATATTGGATGGCGATGACCTTGTGGTCCTGGCTCCAGACATATTTGCCGATGAAGGTCTTCGGATGATGCATCTCGACATCTTCGACCTCGGCCGGCGGCACGTAGTCGATATCGACGTCGGTCCGTGTCACATCCGTCATCTGTCCACCTCTTGACGTTTCCCCATCCCGCTTGAGCGGGATCCATCCCTATCAGTCGGCCACCACCGTTGCGGGCTCGGCGACCGCTTCATCCTGGGCCAGCTCGACCCTGTCGTCGGCGTTCTCGGCGCCGATGGGGTCAAGCCCGGCATATTGTTCGTAGGTGATCTGTTCCGACAGCCAGACCTGATAGTCTTCCGCGGAGTCGACGACCACGTTGCCGCGCATGTTGTAATGCCCGGTACCGCAGAGCTCGAAGCACAGGATGTCGAACCGGCCGGTCCGGGTCGGCGTCAGCCAGAAGAAGGTCGTGGTGCCGGGCACCATGTCCATCTTGGCCCTGAACTCCGGCACGTAGAAGTCGTGCAGCACGTCGATCGAGCGCAGCAGCACCTTCACCGGCTGGTCGATGGGCAGGTGGATGTCGGCGAACTCGACCATCACGTCATCGCGCCCGTTGGCATCATTGGGATCGATGCCGAGCGGATTGTCGAAGTCGATGAACCGCGCGTCGGTCTTGCCGAGAACGCCGTCCTCGCCGGGCAGGCGGTACGCCCAATCCCACTGCTTGCCGATCACCTCGATCTCTGCGGCGTCGTCCGGGACGTTGATGAAATCGTTCCAGACAAAGAGCCCCGGCGTCAGCATGGCGACGATGCCGACCGTGGTGAGGCCGGTCAGCCACCATTCCAGCTTCTTGTTCTCCGGCTCATAGGCGGCCCGGCGACCCTCCTGGTGCCGGAACCTCAGCACGCAGTAGGTCATGAACAGAAGGACCGCGACGAAGACGAAGCCGGTGATCCAGAAGGTGATCAGGATGGCGTTGTCGATATAGCCCCAGTTGGAGGCGATCTCTGTCCACCACCATGGGCTCAGGAAGTGGAATACGACGGAGCCAACGATCACGATGACCAAAATGGCTGCCACGAATTTGCCCATCCGTTTCCTCGCTTCCCAGCCGTTTTTTCTGCATTTGGTAACCAAGAACCGCGGGAGTTTAACCGCTCACGGCGATTTGATCCACGCTCAAGATTAACCGTTTCACTGGCCTTTCGGAAACCAGCGATATTGTGTCGGTTTCCATTGATATTGTTGAATAATCTTTCAAATCTCACGATCGGCTTCCGAACGTTCCCGGGCAAGGGTTGATGCAGCGCCGTTAGAACTTTGTTGCATCGAGGGCGCACTTGTCCGGGCCTCGATTCGACGGGTCTGGCAGTGGCATTCGCCCGCTTCGGCGACGGCAGCACCAATTCGTGATCGACCCGGCGGAACGGGCCCCCTGACGGCAGCCGCGCACTGAACCGGCGGCCACCGCGGCTTGTCGCCGGATCGGCAATGCGTATATACGCGAAGAACGGCGTTGAGCGACGGCGGGGTTCCGGGGGGCGACCAGAGGGAGGATCTCGGGATGCCGGACTTTTCCGTTTCGCGGCCGCCAGGGTCATGGCGCATTGCCACGGCCGCTCTCCTCACCAGCCTATGCCTGACATCCGCCTCGGCCCAGGAGAGCGGGCCGAGCGAGGTGCCGTCCGGCGAAGGCGGCGGGCATTTCGCCGCACCCGACCCGGCCGATCTGACGGCCGAGCAGGCCAGCGAGATCTATCGCGACATCCGCGACCAGATGGTCAGCGGCTATCGGGTGTCCGGCAACAACACGGCGCGGAACTTCCTGCGTTGGGACCGCTTCAACACCGCGCCCTACCGGTCCGCCACCCATGGCGAGCGCTACGTGAACAACTACGCCAATGCCAGCGCGCAGGCCTATGGCCGTTTCGAACAGGCCGGGACGATGCCGCCGGGCGCGGTGGTGGTGAAGGACACCTTCTATGTGTCGCAGGCCGGCGGCGTCTTTCCCGGCGCGCTGATGGTCATGGAGAAGATGCCGGCCGGCTTCGATGCGTCGACCGGCGACTGGCGCTACACGATGATCATGCCCGATGGCAGCCTGTTCGGCACGACCGGCGGCGAGAATGCCCAGAGTGTCCGTTTCTGCGCCGACTGCCACGCGCTGGCGGCGCGATACGATTATCTGTTCTTCATCCCGGAGGCCTTCCGCGCCGGCGCGGAATAGCGGGCTTCGTTCGCAAGCGAAGCGTCGCCACAAACTGGCCGCAGGTCGATTCTAGCCTGCGGTCGATGCGGCCGACCGGCTGTGTAACCTCCTCCCAGCCCAACCATCAAACCCATCCGACAGTCGGGAGAGTTCCATGCGCAAGACGATGTTACTGACGGCGACGCTCGCCGGGATTGCCAGCCTGTCCGCCTCGCCGGCGATTGCCGAGGGCGATGCCGCCAATGGACAGCGCGTATTCGCGCAATGCCGGGCCTGCCACAGCCTGACCGACGGGCAGAACCGGGTCGGCCCGCATCTGGCCGGTCTGTTCGGCCGCGAGGCCGGCGCCGTCGAAGGCTATGCCTATTCGGCGGCGATGAAGGAGTCCGGCGTCGTGTGGGACGATGACAGCCTGGATTCCCATCTGGCGCAGCCGAAGGACTTCATCCCGGGCAACAAGATGGGCCTGGTGTTCCCGCGCGGCGTGCCGAATGCCCAGGACCGCGAGGATCTGATCGCCTATCTGCGCCAAGCCACCGGCGCATAGCCGCGGGTTGCCGGACTAGGCCTTCAGCGCCTGGCGGATCTCGCGCAGCTGGGTGTCGACGGAGATCTCGAGATCGGAAGTGACCTCGAGATTTCGGTCCTCATAGACATCGACCTCGGGATTCGCCGCCTCCCAGCTCTCCACCGCCTCGTCGCGCCGCTCCAGCAGCCAGTCGATCTGCGGCCGGAAGAGTTGCACCATGGCCGTGATCCAGCGGTTGGTCGGCCAGGACGGCCGCGCATGGTCGATCACGAAGCGGTCCAGCATCGCCTGAACATCCTTGGCCCGATACCAGACCTCGCCGGTCACCCAGCGATTGGTGGTGAACAGGCGGACCGGATAGCCGGGCCGGTCCATGGAGATGGCGATCAGGTGGCTCAGCTTGTCGTTGGCCCCCTTCGGCATGTCCGCATGGGGCACATCGGCCGGCCGGATGCCCTTCGGCATGCCCTTGGGCCTTAGGAAAGTGTGGAAATGCCCGTGTTCCGGCTTGCGCTCGCCGGCCGGATGGGCGTGGTAATAGTACTGGGCGTTGGTTTCCGCGTCGAAGACGTCGCCGCTGGGATAGTGCTGCCACTGGTAGAAGGTGCCCTGGTTGCGCAGCACCTCGCCGACGATGTTGTCGTTCGTCTTGCGCAGCACCCGATAGCATTCCAGCACTTCGGCACCGGCGGCTTCCATCCGCTCCAGCCGCTCCCGCGGCAGCGCCTTGAAATCGGGCCGGTAGTCCTGGGCCGTGTTTGCGTCGTCAGGCATGATCGTATCCATCGATCAGAAACTCGCTTCTTTCCGGTTCATCATCGTCGTTATGACAGCTCTCGGACAAGCCGAAAGCCGATCAGGATATGCTTCAGCGCTTCCGGCCGCGCATGGCGGGCCGCCGGGCGGCAGACGCCGCAGCCGCGATCGTCCCAGGATCCGCCCTTGACCAGGAAGCGCCTGGGATTGCCTGGGCTGGACGTCCATTCGAACACCTGGCCCGCCGCATCCAGCAGGCCGAACGGGCTGGCGCCGGCCGGGAAGGCCGCCACCGGCACGGTGTCGAACGGGCCCCGATCGGCGCTGTTCAGCCGGTCCGGCGACCAGGCCTCGCCCCAGGGGAAGCGGCGGCCGTCGACGCCGCGGGCGGCCTTCTCCCATTCCAGCTCAGTGGGCAGCCGCCAGGATTGGCCGGTCCGGTCCGACAGCCATCGGGCATAGGACTCGGCGTCGCCATGGCTGACCAGGACGACGGGATGGTCCTCCCGGCCCTCAGGCGGCACGCCGTCCCGCCAGGCATGCCGGCGGGTGCGCTCGAAGGGATGCACCAGGCGATAGGAGGCCCATAGATCCGGTTCGACATCCGGCGCGCGATGGCCGGTCTCCGACAGGAACACTGCGTATTGCGCGTTGGTAATCGGCGTCCGGGTGATCTCATAGGCCGGCAGCTCGTGGGTCGTCGGACGGCGCTCGCGGCCGTACCAGTGATTGTCGCGGGTCACCGTGTGGCCGTAGGCGCGCTCGTCGAGGAGATAGGCGGCCTCGCGCTCTGCCGCGCTGGATCCGGCGATGAACGGACCGGCCGGCACCGCTACCGTCTGCGGCGCCGCGAATTCGGGATTTCCGGCGCCGGCGACTCCGCAGCCTGTAGCCAGCACCGCCATGGTGACGGCGGCGACGACCGCAAGACTCCGGTTGTGCCGCCGATGCGGCGCACGGATACCTCGGCGGATTGCGCCGTCGAACTGATCGGTCATTGCCGTTCTGGCCCAGTTCGAGATTAGGCGACCCCCGTTACATGGCATCGCAAGATAGACCTGCGTGGTCACGATGCGACAAACGGACGTGAACGGATGGTCGGCGGCCCCGTTTCTTGCCCTCTGCGCCGTGCCCGGACGCCACACAGAGTTGTGAGCACTCGTTACTCTTGAACCGCCGCAAAACCCGTACGCTTGATAAGGAATTCTCATCACCCCCAGTCACTGCGACTACCGAATGAACGGAGAGGCTTAATGAAATCGTTGAAGATGAGATTGAACGCCACGACTGTGCTGCCGATGGTGGCCGGATTCGGCGTGGTGATTGCGGGACCCATGCTGACCAGCGGCGAGAGCGCGGCCGGGCAGGCGGGATTGAACCCAGAGGCGGTGCCCTACATTCAGGTGGCGGCCTGCAATCCTTGCAATCCTTGTGCGGCGAACCCCTGCAATCCGTGCAACCCCTGTGCAGCGGTGATCAATCCCTGCAATCCGTGCGCGGCCAACCCCTGTAACCCGTGCAATCCGTGTGCGGCAGCAGCGAACCCGTGTAATCCCTGTGCGGCCAACCCCTGCAATCCGTGCAATCCCTGCGCCGCGGCAGCCAACCCGTGCAACCCGTGCGCGGCGAACCCCTGCAATCCGTGCAATCCCTGCGCAGCCACGGCCGGTACCAGCACCAAGTGCTTCGTGCCGCGCCTGCAGACAGCGGCCTACAACCCGTGCAATCCTTGTGCGGCGAACCCCTGCAATCCGTGCAATCCCTGCGCCGCGGCCAATCCGTGCAACCCGTGCGCGGCCAACCCCTGCAACCCGTGCAATCCCTGCGCCGCGGCGAATCCGTGCAATCCTTGCGCGGCCAACCCCTGCAACCCGTGCAATCCCTGTGCGGCGGCAGCGAACCCGTGCAACCCGTGCGCGGCGAATCCCTGCAACCCGTGCAATCCTTGCGCGGCGGCAGCGAACCCTTGCAATCCGTGCAACCCGTGCAATCCCTGCGCCGCAGGCGGCGGGGCGGAGCTGACCGTGGCGGAAGCCCTGGCGGCCTACGAGTGCATGAAGCCGGAACTGCAGGCTGCCTATGCCGCGTCGGGCAATGCGATCGCGATCAACTACCAGTCGTTCGACTACTACAGCACCGCGCCATACGTCTCGGCCCTTCACGGCATGCGCTACGTCACGAACCTGGCGAACCAGTCCGGTTCGGCGTACGCCCGCTACGAAGACGTCGGCACCATGCGCAATGGCGGCGTGCTGGCGAAGGACAGCTTCGTGGTGAATGCCGATGGCAGCCTCGGCGTCGGGCCGCTGTTCCTGATGCAGAAGATGCCGGCCGGCTTCAATGCGGCCAGCGACGACTGGAAGTACACGATGGTGATGCCGGATGGCAGCATCTTCGGGGAAACCAATGGCCGGAACTCCGCGGCGGTGCAGTTCTGCATCGACTGCCACGAGGTCGCGGAAACCGATCATATGTTCTTCCTGCCGGTGGAGTTCCGGGTGAACTAACCGGTTCGGACATGTCGGTCGAATTGGGGAGGGGCGGTCATTGGCCGCCCCTCTCGCCGTTGAGGGTCGCCGCGACGATGCCGGAGGGGCACCGATGACGACCGCGGCAGTCTCCGTGCCGATCAAATCGGCCGCCGATCTGCGACCGTGGATCCGCTGGGTCCGGCTGGTCACCGGGCTGGTCCTGCTGGCCTATGTCCTCACCCATCTGATCAACCATGCCCTGGGACTCTGGTCGCTGGAGGCGCTGGAGACAGGGCGCGGCTGGTTCCTGGCAGCGTGGCGCAATCCGGTCGCCACAGTGCTGCTCTACGGCTCGCTGGCGATCCATACCTTGCTCGCGCTCTGGGCGCTCTACCAGCATCGGCGGCTGACCCGAATCCGGCCGGCCGAGGCGCTGCAACTGCTGCTGGGATTCGCCACGATCCCGCTGCTGGCCGACCATGTGCTGACCACCCGGCTCTATCACCAGCTCTTCGCGACCGAGGACAGCTATACCTATGTGCTGCTGGCCCTGTGGGCCGATGGCGGCCGGACGGCGGCGCTGCAATCCGTGGCGTTGGCGGTTGCCTGGCTCCATGGCTGGCTGGGACTGCACCTGTGGCTGCGGCTCAAGCCCTGGTACACCCGGGCCTATCCCTATCTGATGAGCGCCGCCCTGCTGGTGCCGATCCTCTCGCTGCTCGGTTTCGTTCAGGGCGGCCGCGCGGTGGCGGTCATCCGCTCCGATCCCAGGCGGCTGGTCACCACCATGATGGAGATCGGCTGGCCGGACCGGGTGGCCGTGGACTTCGCCACCCGCACCGAGATGCAAATCCTGGTGGCCTGGCTGGCGGCGCTGATCCTGGTTCTGCTGGCCCGCGCCTGGCGGGACTGGCGCGGCCGGCACCATCGCGCGATCGAGCTGACCTTTCCCGGCAACATTCGCGTCGAGGTGCCCAAGGGCGCCTCGATCCTCGAGGCCAGCCAATCGGCCGAACTGCCCCATGCCGCCGTTTGCGGCGGTCGCGGGCGGTGCTCGACCTGCCGAGTGCGCATCGGCGCCAGCGCCGGGCCGGTGCCGGCACCCAGCGCCGAGGAGCTCCGGGTGCTGAAGCGGATTGCCGCACCGCCCAATGTCCGGCTCGCCTGCCAGCTGCGCCCGACCGCCAATCTGGAAGTCGTGCCGCTGCTGCCGCCTACGGCCCGGCCCACGGATGGCTTCGCACGACCACCGCTGCTGGCCGGGGAGGAGCGCGAGATCGCGGTGTTGTTCGCCGATCTGCGCGGCTTCACGACCATGGCCGAGCGGCGCCTGCCCTATGACGTGGTCTTCATCATGAACCAGTATTTCGAGGCCCTGGGACGGGCGATCGTCGAGAGCGGCGGGCAGATCGACAAATTCACCGGCGATGGCGTGATGGCGCTGTTTGGCGTCGACAAGGGGCCCGCCGCCGGATGCCGGCAGGCGCTTGCTGCCGCCAGCGCTATCGCAGAAGGGCTGGCGCGGCTGAACGAGACCCTGCGCAACGATCTGCGCGAGCCGCTGAAGGTCGGGATCGGCGTCCATGCCGGCCCGGCGATCATCGGAGAGATGGGGTTCGGGGCCGCCACGGCGGTAACCGCCGTCGGCGACACGGTCAATGCGGCCAGCCGGCTGGAGGCGCTGACCAAGACCCATGACTGCCAGCTCATCGTCTCCGACGCCGCCGCCCGCCATGCGGATATCGACCTGTCGGCGCTGCCGTCGGCGGAATTCACCCTGCGCGGCCGGCGCCAGCCGATGCAGGTGCGCCTGATCGACACGGTCGACCGGCTGGGATCGTGTTCGAAAGCCTCAGGTGCGGGCCGGTAGGCGACCGAAGGCGGCGACGAATTCCCGGGCATGGCTGGCGACCTCGTCGGCCGTCATGCCGGGTTTGAAGAGCGCCGAGCCGAGCCCGAACCCGGCAGCGCCTGCCTGCCAATACCCCGCCATCGTCCCGGGCGTGATGCCGCCCACCGGGACCAGGGCGGTGTCGTCCGGCAGCACGGCGCGCCAGGCCTTCAGGATCGGCGGGGCGAGCAGCTCGGCTGGGAACAGTTTCAACAGGTCGGCGCCGGCGGCGAGGGCCGCGAAGGCCTCGGTCGGGGTGGCGACGCCCGGCGCGCAGACCAGGCCGAGGCGCTTGGCCTCGGCGATGACGGCCGGGTCGCAATGGGGCATCACCACCAGCGTGCCGCCGGCATCGGCGATCGGCGCAACGTCGTCCGGTGAGAGCACGGTTCCGGCACCGATGATGGCGTGGTCGCCATGGCTGCGGGCCAGCCGGGCTATGCTTTCGATCGGGTCGGGCGAGTTCAGCGGCACCTCGATAGTGGTGAAGCCGCTTTCCACCAGCCGGTCGCCGATCTCGACCGCCGACTCCGGGGTCAGGCCGCGCAGGATCGCCACGAGGGGCATGCGGTCAAATAGGTCGCGCCAGTCGGTCATGCGGTCTCCGTTCTCAAGATCCCCGCCGCGGCCGCCAGGCGGTGCAGCCCGGTTGCACAGACATCGGCGCCCGCCGTGTCGCACTCGATACCCGCAGCACCCAGGGCATCGGCATAGCGCTCGGCAAGGTCGCTTCGGCCGATGATGGTGACCGAATCGAAACCCGCGTCAAAGGCCGGGTTTCGGGTTGCGGCTGCGATCTCGGTTCCGATCAGCAGGCCGGACAGGTAGGAGGCGACGCCGGTTTCCGGGATGTCGCCGAACAGCGGCAGGCCGCGGGCGCCGAACAGGGTGTGCAACAGGCCGGAGGCGTCGCTGGACATCGCCCGGTCGAGGCCGCGCCGGAAGGCCGCGGGTTCGTGGTCGCGGCCGGACATCAATCGGCCGAGGATGCTGTGCCGGCTGAGCACCGCAAAGACCTCGCCGGTCATGAAGGTGGCGAACCATTCGATCCGTCCCTGCGAAACCACCGCCCATTTGCTGTGGGTGCCGGGCAGGACGAACAGGCGCGTCTCGCTTCCTGCATTGGCGGCGCCCACAAGTTGGGTCTCCTCGCCGCGCATGACGTCGGGGACGCCCTGGTCGTCGCGCCGGGCGAGGCCGGGCACAAAATGCACCGGCGGACTGCCCGGCGGCTCCACGGCAACCAGATTGCCGGCGAGCGTCTCGATACCCGCCGGCAGGTCGACATAGGCGGTCTCGTGCCATCCCTGGCGACTGCCGATCATCCCGCAGGCGATGATGGGCGGCGCCTCCGGCAGCTTGAGCCAATCTCCGATCTGAAGTTGCAGGGCCGCCGCAAAATCGCCGTCGCCGACCGCCAGGATGCCGGCATCGCTGTCGACGGAATCGAGGATGCGGCCATCGACGCTCATGCGATAGGCGCGGAACGACGTGGTTCCCCAGTCGAGGCCGATCAGGGCGGCGCGATCGGAAGCCGGTTCCATGGGAGCGGCCTAGCACCGGCCGATCCGTGCCGTAAACCCCGGGCGCCGCACGCCGTTGTGATTTGTGCCCCGCAGGCGCCGGGCGGAGCATGGCGGAGAGGTCCGGACCAGCAATGCAAAGCCGAGGAGATCGCCAAATGACCCACCCGCTTCGTCCCGGTCGACGGAAGGTGCTGGCGGCATCGGCACCGTTGATCCTTTCCGCCGCAATGCCTGGGTCGGCGGCCGCGGCGGCCCTGTTGCCGACGCCGAGACAGGCGCTCGGACCCTTCTATCCGCTCACCTTCCCGCTGGATCGCGATGCCGACCTGGTCCAGGTCGAGGGGCGGATGGAGCGGGCCGCCGGTGTCGTGACCCATGTCTTCGGGCGGGTGACCGATACCGATGGCCGGCCGCAACCCGGCGCCCGGATCGAGATCTGGCAGTGCAACGCGTTCGGCCGCTACCACCATCCGCGGGCTCCGGCAACCGGCCCGATCGACGAGAATTTCCAGAGCTACGGTTTTACGGTGACCGATTCCGACGGCGCTTATCGCTTCCGGACCATCCGGCCGGTTCCCTATCCGGGCCGGGCGCCGCATATCCATTTCGCCGTCCAGGGGCCGGGGTTCGACCGGCTGATCACCCAGATGTACGTCGCCGGAGAGCCGGACAATGCGCGCGACGGTCTGCTCGGCTCGGTACGGAACCCCGACGCGCGCGCCCGGCTGATCGTTCCCTTGCAGGCCGCCCCGGAATTGGAGGCGGATGCCCTGGCGGGGACCTTCGATATCGTCTTGGGGAGTTGACGGGCTCCCGGCTGTCAGTCGGCCTCGCGCTGCGCCGCGTCGACCCGGGCCTTCGCCTGGGTGATGCTGAGCCCTTCGGTCTCGCGAAGCTGGCGCACCGCATCGATGATCCTGCCCTGGTCCACGAGCGAGTGCGTGTCGGCATCGGCAGCGCGGTCGCCTGAAAGGCCGACAATGTCGCGCAGCCGTTCCACCAGCGGACGCCAATACTCGGCATCGCCGGAATAGGTTTCGGTCAAAGGCACGGTGCCGTCCCTGGTCCGCAATGCCACCCGATAGGTGCCGCCGCCCTCATTGGCGCCGATGGATTCCATGTTCACGTCGAGGATGTCGGCAAAGTCGACCGTGCCCGACGAGGCCCGCGCCAACGACCATTTGCTCCAGCGCAGCCGGCGCTGCGCCGCGTCGAAGACGAACCGGTCACGGCGAAACAGCAGAACCGCTCCGAAGGCGCAGAACAGCAGTCCGAGGACCATGCCGATGGCCTCCTTGTCGCCGGCCAGAAGGGCCGGGATCTGCCAGGCCAGCCCGAACGCGAAGACCAGCGACGACACAGCCAGGATCGCCGGCAGGACGATCGGGCGGTCTTCGAAGATCGTGCGGTCGGTCTGCTGAATCTCTCGCATCGCGCCGGCAGCGATAGCAGAGAGTTCCTAACAACCCGTTCGGTGTCAGATCTCGTAGGTGCGTAGGTCCGACGGCAACCGGCCCGGCATCACCGCGCCGGTGTGCCGTCGTGAAACGACTTGCTGCGCGAAATCGGGCGATCCGCGTATCTCATGATCAGATCGTCCGGCACGATCTCGATGGGCGTGGTCGCGTTGGCCGGTTCATCGACGAACGGGATGTTGTCGGCGCGGTTGTAGCAGCACAGGAGCACGTTCCGGGTCCGATCCGATGAGTTCTGGCCGGATGCATGCAGGAGGTTGCAATGGAAGAACAGCGCGTCGCCGGGGTCCATTTCGACATGGACGTGCTCCAACTGCTGCATCGCGGCTCTCACCCGGGCCATGTCCGCGCCGATCTGCTCGGCATTGACGCCGTGTTCGATACGCCCCAAGGCCTGCGAGCCGCGGAGCACCTGGAGGCATCCATTGGCCCGGTTTGCGGGATCAAGCGCGATGAAGACGCTTGCCATATGCGGGAACAGAAAACCGGACCGGTACCAGTATCCATAGTCCTGATGCCAATCCCACGCCCCGCCATGCCGGGGACGTTTGAGCGTGAGCTTGGCGTGGAAGAATGCGGCATCGCCGCCTAGCAGGGCTTCGACGCATCCAACGACTCGTTCGCACCGGGCCACGTCACTGAACATATCCTCTTGGAGATCCCGCCACAGGGCCAGTTCCGTCGTGCCGCCCTGGGCGTCCTTGCGTCCGTAGACGGCCTCCGAGACCGCAGGATCGTCCTGCACGATCCGGTTCAGCGCCTTCACCTCGCTCTCGGAGAACAGGCCGCGCTTGAGGACATAGCCGTCGCGGGAGAAGGCGAGGGCCTCGTCGCTCGACACCGCCTGGGACAACGGCTTCCGATCCACTTCCAAGCTCCCAACTCCATTCACGGGACGGCTAGAACCGCGGGCGCGCGAAGGACCAGTCCGGCCAGTGCTTGCGCATCTCGGCCTCGTCGTCCCGCATCTCGTAGCCATGCTTGAGATAGGTGCGGTGAAGCCGGGCAAGGGCCTCCCTGTCGAGGCTCACGCCGAGGCCCGGCCCCGGCGGTACGCCGAGGGCACCGCCGTCGAACGTGAACCTCCCGCCTTCGATGACCTCGTCGGTCTGCCAGGGGTAATGCGTATCGCAATCGTAGGTCAGGTTCGGCGTCGCCGCCGCGAGATGGGTCATGGCGGCCAGGCTGACCCCGAGATGCGAGTTCGAGTGCATCGACAGGCCGATGCCCCAGATCGCGCATATCCGCGCGAGATCGCGGCTAGCGGCCAGGCCGCCCCAATAATGGTGGTCCGAAAGGATGACGCGGACGGCGTCCTGGGCAATCCCCGGCGGCAGATGCGCATCGGCCACGACGCACATATTCGTCGCGAGCGGCACATCCGTGGCGGCTTGAACCGCGGCCATGGCGGGGATCCCGAGGGTCGGGTCCTCAAGATATTCGATCAGGCCCTCGAGGCGCGGCAGCAGGTCCAGGGTGGTGTGCAGGTGCCAGCCGCCATTCGGGTCGATGCGGAGCGGCGCGTCGGGGAAGGCGGCCCGCAGGGCTTCCAGGCCGGCGATCTCGGCCTCGGGCTCCAATATGCCGGCCTTGAGCTTGATGGATTGGAATCCGTGCCGATCGACCATCGCCCGGGCTTCGTCGACGAGCTGTTCCGGAGTCAGCACCTCGCCCCAGATATCGTCCCGATCCGCGCCGGCATGGCGGCCGAACTTGTAGAAGAGGTAGGCCGAGAAGGGTACGGATTCTCGGACCTGCCCGCCGAGCAGGTCGCAGAGACGCCGGCCGGTGGATTTTCCATAGGCGTCCCACATCGCCACCTCGACCGCACCGACGACGCGCGGCAACAACCTCTCGGCCCCGGTGTGACTCTGCATGTCGCCCTGGACGGCATCACGGGCGCGCGCCCAAAGGCCATTGAGGTTTGTGACCTCCAGCCCGGTAAGCGCTGGTGTCAACGCCCCAAGCCCGTCCAGCACCGGCTTTGTGCCATAGCTTTCGCCAAGCCCGACCACCCCGTCCTCGGTCTCGACCTCGATTATTGAGCGCAGCGCATAGGGCTGGTGGCAGCCGGCGTTATTGAGGAGCGGCGGGTCCGAGAAGGCGATCGGCGTGACGCGAATTTCGGCGATGCGGAGGTCAGACAAGATTGCCCTCGATGTAGTCGAGGTTCAGATCCTGCCCGAGGCCGGGGTCGTCGTGGAAATGCACATAGCCGTCGGCGTCCATCTCGTCGTCGATGCGGTTCTGGTAGTCGCGGGGTTCGTCGTAATCGATGAACGGGTGCAACAATCCGCGCTCGTAATAGGTCGTGTTGGGAATGGCGGCGACCACGGCCATGTTGCCGGCCCCGGTGCCATGGACCTCGCAGGACATGTGGAAGCTCTCGGCAAGCTTTGCGGTCTTCATCGCCGGCGAGATGCCGCCCACGTCCCAGACCCCGGTCCGGAGCATGTCGCAGGCCCCCTTGGCGGCCCATTCGGCGCGGGTCCAGTGCTTGCCGGTCATGCTCTCGGGTCCGAGGATGTTGAGGCGCGGCGTGCGGGCGGTCAGCCACTGGTAGGACGACAGGGACGCCTCCTCCATCATCTCCTCGATCCAGAGATAGCCGAGCTCCTCGAGCCGCTGGCAGAGCCAGAGGCTGTCGGCGCGCGAATACCAGTGATTGGGGTCGAGCATCAGCGGCACGTCGGGTCCGACGGCCTCGCGGACCGCCGCGCAGGCGGCATAGTCCTTCCGGACGTCCGGCGCGCCGGGGATCGGCGGCATCCAGCCGTGCAGCTTGATCGCCTTGTAGCCGCGCGCCTCGACCATCCATTCGGCGAAACGCGCATAGTCGTCCGGCGTGGCGAGACCGCCCTCGAGATCGTCGCCGCACATGGTCGATCCGTAGGCGAGGATCTTGTCGTGATAGCCGCCCAGCAGCTTCCATACCGGCTGGCCGGTGGCCTTGCCGATCAAATCCCAGAGTGCGAGGTCGACGGCGCAGAGGACGCGATCCGTAAGCTTCATGGCGCTGCCGCGCTGCCATTTGTAGAGCGCCTGCCACAGCGCCTCGGAGCGCATCGGATCGGCGCCGAGCAGGACCGGGCGGACGAATTTCTCAAGGAGCGGCTCTTCGACATCCCCCGGCCGCGCCACGACCCGCCCTATGGTGCCGTCGTCGCAGGTGATCTCCAGAATCGCGGACTGCGTTTGCCTTTCCGGCGCCGGGTGGGTGTGCCCGTCGCTGTCATGGGCCTGGTTGGTCGAATGGCGAAAGACCTTCGCGCCGACATGTTCGATCTTCATGGCCGCTTCCTCTTCGGCAGGTCCGGGAACCGCGCGACCGGATTGACGCGCCCCCGGCGGATTCCGGGTTCGATACGATGCGCAGTCACCGGCGCAGCCTCCGCGCCCGGGCTCTTCGTGTCTGGACGTGCACCGCCTCGTCCGCCGTTCCCTCGACATAGGCGCGTCCGTCGTCGGCGGGCGGATCAGAGACGTTCCGCATCGACGGGTATCGGGCGACCTCGTCCTTCACCAGTTCGACGCCCAGACCGGGCGCGTCGGGCACGCGGATGGCGCCGCCCTCGACCTTCAGGACCGGTCGCACCACGTCGTAGCGTCCCGGCCAGTCGAACTCGATCCGCTCCAGCAGAAGCGCGTTCGGTACGGTGGCCATGACATGCAGCGCCGCGAATTCCGCCACCGGCCCGAGGGAGCCTGAGTGCGGCGCCAGCATGATGCCATGGGCTTCCGCCATCGCGGCGATCTTGCGCATCTGCGTGATGCCGCCCGCCCGACCGGTATCGGGCTGAATGACATCGACGAGCTCGCGTTCGATCAGCGGGCGCGCGCCGTGGATCGTGCCCACCCGCTCGCCGGCCGCCAGGGGAACCGTGACGGCATCGCGGACCCGGGCGAAGGCGTCCAGGTTCTCCGGCGCGACCGGGTCCTCATAGAACAGGAGATCGAATGCCTCCAGTTCCCGGCCGATCAGGATTGCGTCCGCGGCCGTCATCCAGCTGGGCCCGTGCGCGTCGACCGCGAGGTCGTTCTCCGGGCCGATGGCCTCGCGCAGCATGGCGACCCGGTTGAGATCGACGATCCCGGTGAACGGCGTCTTGATCGCCGTGACACCGATGTCGAGGAGCGCCTTGGCCTCGTCCGCCGTATGGGCATGGCCGTAGACCGGGATGCGGTCGCGGATCGCGCCGCCGAGCAGCTGCCAGACCGGGGCGCCGAGCACCTTTCCCTTGATGTCCCAGAGCGCCATCTCGATGCCGGACAGGGCGCCCGAACCGACGGTCCCGGTGAGGCCATGGCCCATCATCGCCCGGTAGAGATGCCCCCAGAGCCGATCGATATGGGCGGGGTCCTGGCCGATCAGCAGGTTGGTGAGATCCTGCACCGCCGTCTCGACCACGCGCGGCCAGCCGGAACACTCGCCAAGGCCGGTGATGCCGGCGTCGGTCTCCACCTCGACAAAGAGCCAGTTCCGCGAGCCCCGGAAATCCGCGTCGGCGCCCATGGCCCGCATCAGGTCCGGGCGCGCGCCCGGCTGCATCAGATAGGTGTCGACCGCGGTGATCTTCATGCGCCCTCGCGGTACCGGTGGCGTTGCCGCGTCCCGCGCAGGGCGGGGTCGGAGATCGGCACGGAGGAGAGAAGAGCCTTGGTGTAGGGATGCTGCGGGTCGGTGATGATCTGCTCGGTCTCGCCGATCTCGACGATCCGGCCCCGATACATCACCGCCACCCGGTCGCAGAAATAGCGGATCACCGCCATGTCGTGGCTGATGAAGATGAAGGAGAGGCCGAGATCGGCCTGCAGCCGAAGCAGCAGGTCGAGAACCTGGGTGCGGATCGACACGTCGAGCGCGGAGGTCGGTTCGTCGGCGATTACCAGCTTGGGCTCCAGCGCGATGGCCCGGGCGACGACGATCCTCTGGCGCTGGCCGCCGGAAAAGGCGTGGGGGTAGCGCTCCATCATCCCGGGATCCAGGCCGACCTGCCGCAGCAAGGTGCCGACCCGGTCCTCAAGCTCGGATCCGGCCGCCAGCCCGTTCACAACCAGCGGTTCCGCAATGATCTGCTTCACCGTCATGCGCGGGTTGAGCGAGGCAAACGGGTCCTGGAAGATCATCCGGATCTGCTGGCGGTACGCCTTGAGCTCGGCCCGGTTCGCGGCGACGAGATCGGCGCCGTGATAGCCGATCGCTCCGGCGGTCGGATCGTAGACACGGGCGATGCAACGCCCGACCGTCGTCTTGCCCGACCCGGACTCGCCGACGATGCCCAGCGCTTCCCCCTGCTTGAGGTTGAAGCTGACCCCGTCGACCGCCTTGGTGGTGTCGGTGATCCGCTGCAGGAAGCCCTGCCGCTTGTGGAAATGCAGCCGCAGATCGTCGACGCGAAGGATGTCCGGTGCGCCCGGCTTGGGCCCGACCTTTGCGTCGGCCGGCAGCTCCAGCCGCTTGACCGCGCCCAGCAGCTTCTTGGTGTAGGGATGGCTCTGACGGGCGAATAGCGCGCGCGTCTCGCCGCGCTCCACCACATGCCCCTTCTCCATGACGACCACGTCGTCGGCGAGCTCGGCCACAACGCCCATGTCGTGGGTGATGAACATGATCGCCATGCCGAGCTCGCTCTGGAGCTTGCGCATCAGGTCCAGGATCTCGGCCTGGGTCGTGACGTCGAGCGCCGTGGTGGGTTCGTCCGCGATCAGGACATCGGGGTGGCAGGACAGAGCCATGGCGATCATCGCCCTCTGGCGCATGCCGCCCGAGAACTCGAAGGGATACTGGTCCAGCGCGGTCTTGGGTTTCGGAATCTCCACCTGCTCCAGCATCTCGCGCGCGAGCTCCCGCGCCTCGGTCTTGGCGACGTCGCGATGCAGTCGAACGGCCTCGACGATCTGGTCGCCGATGGTGTGTACCGGGGAGAGCGAACTCATCGGCTCCTGGAAGATCATGCCGATGCGCCCGCCGCGTATCGCCCGGATCGCCTTGCCGCGGGCATCCAGCGCGGTCAGATCGATCTCCTCGCCGGCAGCCGGCCGAAAGAGAACCTGCCCATCGTTTATGACGCCGGGACGCGGAACCATGTTCAGGATGGTGCGCGCCGTCACGGACTTGCCCGATCCGGATTCCCCGACGATGGCGGTCGTCTTGCTCCGGTGGAGGTCGAATCCAACCCCGTGGAGCACGTTGAACATGCCCTGCCGCATCGGGAAGCCGACGGTCACGTTCTCGACGCTGATGATCGGCGCGTCAGTGACCATAGGGGTCCGCGGCATCTCGCATGCCGTCTCCGAGGAAATTGAAGGCCAAGACGGCGACGACGACGAATCCGCCCGGAATGAAGAGCCAGGGCGCCTGGCTGATCGAGCGGATGTTCTGCGCCTCCTTCAGCAACACGCCCCAGGAGATCGCCGGTGGCTGCAGGCCGAGGCCGAGGAACGAGAGCGAGGTCTCCGCCAGGATCATCAGCGGGATGGCAAGCGTCAGCGAGGCGATGATATGGGAGGTGAGCGAAGGCAGCATGTGACGGAAGATGATCCGGGCCTCGGAAGCCCCGTCCAGACGAGCGGCAACGACGAAATCCTCATTCTTCATCGCAAGAAACCGGCCCCGCACGACGCGTCCGAGCTCCGTCCACCCAACAAGCGAAACGATGAGCGTGATGACGAAATACTGCTGATAGGTCGGCCATGAGGGCGGCAGCGCCGCTGCCAGCGCAAGCCAGATCGGGATCGTCGGCAGGCTAAGAACAAACTCGATCAACCGCTGGATCACCGCATCGGTCCGGCCGCCGTAGTAGCCCGAAAGCCCTCCCAGCGTGATCCCGAGCACCAGCGCAATCGCGACGCCGACCAGGCCGATCGACATGGATATTCGGGTGCCGTACATGATCCTGCTGAACATGTCCCGCCCCAGCCGATCGGCCCCGAAAAGGAAGAACTTGTCGCGCGGATTCGCCGTGGCGAAGAGATGGATATTGGTCTTCCAGAGCCCCCAGAACTTGTACTCGGGGCCCTCCCCAAACAGCTCCAGGTAGATCTTGTCGCCCGAGGGCTCGTAGCTGATGGCGAGCGTGTCGGGATCGCGCTTGCGGTCCATCTCGTAGACGAACGGGCGGATGGACCAGCCCTCGTCGCCGGTATCCAGCAGGTGGATCATCTGGGGCGGATGAAACACCGCCCGACGGTTCTGTTTGCTCGGATCGTCGGGTGCGACGAATTCGCAGAAGGCCGAGATCAGGTAGAGGAGGCCGATCACCCACAGTCCGATCATCGCCAGGCGGTGCTTCCTGAAGGCCCACCAAGTCAGCTGCCATTGCGACGCGATGGCGACCTGATCGCTCTTGCCGACGGCTTCAACCGCGAGTCCGGAACTGGTCGCGTCAGTCATATTTTACGCGCGGATCCAGGAGGACCAGAAGAATGTCGGAGATCAGCATGCCGACGACCGTGAGCGATGACAGCAACAGCACGAAGGCGCCGGCCAGGTACATGTCCTGCGCCAGCAGCGCCTGCAGCATCAGGGGACCCGCGGTCGGCAGGCTGAGCACGATCGCCGTCACGACAGCGCCGGAGACGAGGTTCGGAAGTACCCAGCCGATGGTGGAGATGAATGGATTCAGCGCCACGCGGACCGGGTACTTCATGATCAGCCAGAATTCGCTGAGACCCTTGGCGCGGGCGGTGTCCACGTAAGGCTTGTTGAGCTCGTCGAGCAGATTGGCGCGCATGATGCGGATCAGGCTGGCCGTGGCGGACGTACCTAGCACGATGACCGGCAGCCAGAGATGTTGCATCAGGTCGACGAACTTGCCCCAGGACCAGGGAGCGTTCTTGTATTCGTTGGAGAACAGCCCGCCGACATCGGTGCCGAAATGGACCACGCCGATGTACATCAGGATCAGGGCCAGCAAAAAATTCGGCGTGGCCAGGCCGATGAAGCCGATGGTGGTGGCGATGTAGTCGCCGACGGAATACTTCTTCACCGCGGAATAGACGCCGATCGGAAACGCCACCGCCCAGGTGAAGAGGAGCGTGGCGAAGGACAGGCAGATCGTCAGTGCCATGCGCGACCAGAGCAGATCGCTGACCGGCTGGCGCCATTCGAAACTCATGCCGAAATCGCCCACCATCAGGCGGCCGACCCATTTGAAGTACTGGACGTAGAGCGGTTGATCGAGGCCGAAGCGCTGGCGGAGGTTGTCGATGGAGGCCTGGTCCAGCACCTCGTTCGACTCGCCGAGCTTGGCGATATAGGTGGTGAGATAATCGCCCGGCGGTGCCTGAATTAGAAGGAACGCCACCACCGACACGGCGAACAGGAACGGCACCATCCAGAGAATTCGCTTGATGATGAAGCGCCAGATCATGGTCTGCCCGCCGGATAGCTGCCGCCGGCCCCCATATGAGGGCCGGCGGTCAGCGGTTGGGTCGCGGTTTAGTTAGCGTAGAAGTAGGTCTGCGGCAGTGTCGGCCCGGGATCGGGATACATCCACGAGGCCGGAATCTGGCGCGGAACATTGCGCAGCTCGGTATTCACCACGCCCACCAGGTTCGGTGCCAGGGAGATGCCGATGATCTCGAACTCATCCGCGGCGATCTGGTGGATCTGGCGGAAGATATCGAGCGCCTTGTCCTGGTCCGCCTCCTGCTTGAAGGCGTCGTAGAGGGCCAGCCGCTCGACCATCGTCGCGCTCGGCTCTTCCCCGTCGGAGCCGCCCGAGAGGTACCAGCGCGTCCAGGGAATGGCGAACCAGCTTGCCTGCGGGTGCACGGCCAGGACGTCGCGCGGGCTGAGGGTCGGATCGAGTCCGCCCGGCGCGCCCCAGACCATGAAGTCATGCTCGTTGGCCTCGCCGCGGCTGTAGTAGATCGAGCGCTCGACCGAGCCGATGTTCAGATCGACGCCGATCTCTTCCCATTGCTCGTCGATGATCTCGAGCGCGTCGCCCCAGTCCGGCTGCTCGATGCCGGTGTACTGCACGTTGAACGTCAGCCTCCGACCGTCGGGCAGCAGGCGGTAGCCCTCGCCGTCGCGGTCGGCATAGCCGGCCGCATCGAGAAGCTCGTTGGCGCGATCCGGGTCGTATTCGGTGTGCTGGCGGCCGAGCTGCTCGTTGTAGAGCACATGCGTCGGACGCGGCCCGATCTGCCACGGCTCGCCCTGACCCTGGTAGACGATATCGATGATCTCTTCCCGGTCGATGGCCAGCGAGAGCGCCACCCGCACATCCCGGTTCCGGAACAGCTCGCGCATGACCGGATCCTTGTGCGTGTGGTTGAAGTGGATCGCCATGACGTTCGAGTTCGAGTTGATCATGTCGAGAATCTCGTACCCGCCGCTCGCGGCGTTCTCGGCGAAGACCGGCTTGTTGGCGAGGCCAGAGATGCGGCGGCGCTGCATGTCGATATTGCCCGCGATCGCTTCGAGCACGATGGCCTGGTTGTCCTGGGCGACGTTCATTTCCAGGCGGTCGATATAGGGCAGCTGATTGCCGTCGGTGTCGACCTGCCAGAAATACGGGTTGCGCTCCATGACGACCTGCGTGGCGCCGGCGTCGTAGCCATCTCCGACAACCACCCAGGGATCGAGCGTCGGCCGCTCGGCGTTCGCCCAGCGGTTCGGCGCTTCCACTTCGCCGCAGCGCAGCCGGAACAGTCCGGGCCAGTCTTCGACGGCCTCGGTGGCATCCACCAGGTCCTGGACGTTCGAGTTGTATGCGGGATGGAACTGGCTGCAATAGTGCTTGGCCCACAGCACCGGCTCCTGCGCCAGCGGGGTCGCCAGTTCGGTCAGGAAAGTGCCGTAGGGCGCCGCGAATTTCAGCGTGACCGTGTAATCGTCGATCTTCTCCGCGGTCATCGGCTCTCCGCCGACGACGTAGCGGGCCGGCGCGTTGGGATAGAACTCCTCGTTCTGCAGCAGGTCCTCGACGTAGAACATGATGTCGTCCGCCGTCAGCGGATGGCCGTCGGACCACCGCATGCCTTCGCGCAGCTTGAAGGTGAATTCGGAGCCTTCCGCGTTCGTGGTCCAGCTCTCGGCGACATTCGGAATGACGCCGGAGAAGTCGGCCTTCCAACGGGTCAGACCCTGCGGGCTGACGACCCGGAGGATGGAGTTATGGTCGTTCGACCCGCCAAGCACACGGCGCAACGTTCCGCCATAGGTGCCGATCGCCTCATAGGGCGCGATCACTTCCGGCGCGTTTGGCAGACGTTCGTCCACCGGTGGCAGGTCGCCGGCGGCAACCCGATCCGCCAGCATGGGCGCTTCGTTGGCCGCGAAGGCCGCCATCGGAATCATGAGCGCGCCTGCGGCCAGAGCCGCCAGCGGCGCGATCGGCCGGAATTTGCTCATCGTGTCTCCTCCCTGCTTTATCGTTTTGGCCGTGTCTCCGGATTTGAGTCTGCACCACATTGACAAGTTGTCAAACAGATTTTCTAATGTTGTTAGAGCAGACTCGAGGCCAGGGAGCCTGGGTAATGGAGAGTGCCACACAGACCGTATCGGTGCCCGTGCAGGGCGTCCCGAGCGAGCGGCTTGAGAACCAGGTCCATGCCCGGCTCTTGGATGCGATCCGTCTTGGCGACTACTCGCTGGGGCAGAAGCTGCCGAGCGAGCATGAACTGGCGGCTGAGTACGGCGTGTCCCGGCCCGTGATCCGGGCCGCGCTGGCCCGGCTTCGCGAGGATGGTCTGATCGTTTCGCGCCGCGGCGCGGGCTCATTTGTCAGCAGCGGGTCGCCGACGGAAGGGTCCGGCTACGGGCCGCTGGAGAGCATCGACGATATCGCCTGCTACTTCCTGTTCCGCAAGACGATCGAAGCCGAGACGGTGACCCGGGCGGCGGCACGGATCGGCCCGAAGGGCCTGGCGGAGCTTCGTGAGATCATCGACGAGACCGAAAGGCTCATCGACAATGGCGAAGCGACAATTGAAGCGGACGTCAATTTTCACGCCAAGATCGCAGAGTTGTCAGACAGCAGGTTCCTGGTTGAAACCCTCAGGATGCTGCGCCCGCACTGGTTCTTCATTGGCAAATTCGTCCGAAGTCTTGGCCAGACGGGCTACCGGAAGGGCAAGCGCGACATGAGCGCCGAGCACAGGGCGATCCTGGCGGCGCTGGAGGCCGGGAACGCGGCGGCGGCGCGCGCGGCCATGATCAGCCATATCGATGGCTCGGAGCGCCGGGTCTTCAAGGGGGAATAGGTGGTAGCGATCGAGTGCGTCGTGCCGAGCCGTTCGCAGGTCGGCGAGGGCGCGGTATGGGATGTCGAGGACGGCGCGCTTTGGTGGGTGGATATCAAGGCGGGGCTGATCCACCGGCACGAACCGGCGCGCGGGGAGAATGCCGTTTTCGACTTCGGGGAGCCGGTCGGTTGCTTGGCACGGCGCGATGCGGGCGGCCTGATCGTGGCGTCCCGGACCGGCTTCCATTTCTACGACCCGGCGACCGGCATGAAACAGGTGCTTACCGATCCAGAGGCGGACATACCGGGCAACCGCTTCAACGACGGAACGACGGATCTGCAGGGCAGGTTCTGGGCCGGAACGATGAAGGACGGTGGCGGCCCGCCGGAACGGCGGGGCCAGTTCTACCGCTACGATCCGGACGGTCGGGTGACGGCCCATTTCGAGAAGGTCTTCACGACCAATGGCTCGGCTTTTTCGCCCGATGGCCGGACCATGTACTTCTCCGACTCGAACCCGGATGTCCGGACGATCTGGGCCTGCGACTACGATCCGGACTCCGGCACGCCGTCCAATCGGCGGGTGTTCTTCGACACCCGGGAAGTCGCCGGCCGCCCGGACGGGGGCACGGTCGATGCCGACGGTTGCTATTGGATGGCCGGCGTGGGCGGCTGGCAGCTCGTGCGCATCACGCCGCGCGGAACGGTGGACCGGATCGTCGACATGCCGATCGAGAAACCCACCAAGCCGATGTTCGGCGGCGCCGGCCTCGATGTCCTGTTCGTCACATCGATCGGCGCCGGGGCCGAGACCGATACCAGCCAGCCCGAGGCCGGCAGCCTCTTTGCGGTGACCGGTCTGGGCGTGACCGGCGTGCCCCAGACCCGGTTCGCCGGCTAGACCCATGAAGATCATCGGCCTCCGCTCCTACGTGACGCGCGACCGCGACAGGCCGCGGGTGATCGTTGCAGTCGACACCGACGCGGGCATCACGGGCTGGGGCGAGTGCTACAACCATGGGCCGGACCGGGCGCTGCCGCCGCTGCTCGACTACCTCTACCTCCAGATCGAGGGCGAGGATCCGACGCGGATCGAACGGCTGGTGCTGAAACTGCTTCAGCAATCCCGGTTTCCGCCGGGCGCGCTGGGGCTTGCCGCCATCTCGGCCATCGACCATGCGCTCTGGGATATCTCGGCCAAGGCCCTGGGCGTCCCGGTCTATAGGCTGCTCGGCGGACATTTTCGCGACCGGGTGCGCGTCTATCTCGGGGTCTACACCGCGCCGGAGCCCGAGGCGATCCGCGATCATTGCGCCGCCATGCAGGAGACTTACGGGCTGACGGCCTTCAAGCTCTCGCCCTATCGGATCGACATCCACGCCAATCCCTGGGGCAAGGTGATCTCGACCACGTCGGATTGGGTCGGCCGGCTGGTGGAACTCTGCCCGGATCAGGAATTCGCCTTCGATGCGCACGCCAAGCTCTTCGAGCCCTGGCAGGCGGTCCAACTGGGAAATGCCCTGGCCCCGTTCCATCCGCTCTTCTACGAGGAACCGATCCGGCCGGAAAACATTGAGGCCTGGGGGCGGCTGAAGGCGCAGCTCTCGGTGCCGCTTGCCACCGGCGAAAGCCTCTATTCGCGGTTCGAATTCAGCCGCCTGCTTGAATGCGCCGGTGCGGACATCATCCAACCCGACATCTGCGCGGTGGGCGGCCTGCTGGAAATGCGCAAGATCGCCGCCATCGCCGAGGCGCATTACGTCACCGTCGCGCCGCACAACCCGATGGGTCCGCTGGCGACGGCCATCAACCTGCATTTCTGCGCCGCGCAGCCGAACTTCAAGATCCTGGAATACCGGCTACCCATGGGCGCCGCCTATCACAGCGACGGCATGGAAGGCGCGGAGGACAGGGCCGCCTACGTCAAGGATCCCTACCTGCCATCGGACGGGCATCTCGAGCTGCGGCCGGACCGCCCGGGCTGGGGCGTTGAGATCGACGAGGACTACCTCAAGACCGACCGGTACCTGCACTGGGAGCGCAAGCTGCCGATGCGGCCGGACGGATCATACGCCTACACCTGAAGCCATGACCGACCAGCCCTTTGCAAAGGAGGCGATCGGGGACGTCATCGCCTCTGCGGCGCCCCAGGGCACCACGTCGCCAGTTTCTGAAAGGACAGCCCCATGAAACGTCTGCTCATCACTGGCGCCGCCGGCAGGCTCGGCTCCATATGCCGCCAACGGCTTACCCATCTGGCGGAGACGATCCGGCTCTCCAGCCGGCGTGATATGGGTGAGCCGGCGCCGCATGAGGAACTCGTGCAATGCGACCTGGGGGACAGGGCGGCGGTCGAGGCGCTGGTCGAAGGATGCGACGGCATCGTGCACCTGGGCGGCCATGCCCGGGAAGCCTCTTGGGACGTGATCCGCGACGCCAATATCGACGGCACTTTCAACCTCTATGAGGCCGCCCGCATTCACGGGTGCCGGCGGATCGTCTTTGCCAGCTCGAACCACGCCATCGGGTTCTATCGCCAGACCGAGCGCCTGGATGCATCCGTGCCGACGCGGCCTGACGGGCTCTACGGCGTATCCAAGGTCTTCGGCGAGGCACTGGCTTCGATGTACCACGACAAGTTCGGCATCGAGACCGCCTGCGTGCGCATCGGCTCCTGCTTCCCCGAGCCGACCAACCATCGGATGCTCTCGACCTGGCTGAGCGCCGACGATTTTGTCCGGATGATCGAATGCATCTTCCGCGTCCCGGTCCTCGGTTGCCCGATCGTCTATGGCGCGTCGGCCAATGCTGCCGCCTGGTGGGACAATCATGCGGTGTCCTATCTCGGCTGGCAGCCGCTCGACAGCGCCGATTCCTATCGCGCCAGGATCGAAGCCGAGATCGACCGGCCGGAGCCGGACGCGCCCGACGCCCGATATCAGGGCGGCAGGTTCGCAACCGAAGACAGCCATGAAGCCTGATCCGGAAGATTTGGCGCCCAGGCGATTGGAGCTCTCCTGATGCACACCGACCTTCTCACCGCCCTGACAGGCATCTCCGGCATCCTCGTCACGCCCTTCGACGATGAGGGCGACATCGCCCCGGAGCGCCAGAAGCCCATCGCGGACCGGGCCATCGCCGCCGGCGTCCACATCCTGACCGCCAACGGCAACACCGGAGAGTTCTACAGCCTCACGACCGATGAGGCTGTGGCCATGGTCCAGGCGGCCGGCGCCCACATCGCGGGCCGTGTGCCGATGGTCGCCGGAGTCGGCCGGGGTATCCGGGATGCCTGCCGTCTTGCTGATGCCTCCGCCGCGGCCGGCGCCTCGGCGCTGATGATCCATCAGCCGCCCGATCCCTTCGTCGCATCCCGGGGATTGCTCGATTACCTGACCCGGGTCTCCGATGCCGGAGGCAATCTTCCGCTCATCCTTTATCTGAGGAACGACACCATCGGCACCGACGCGATTTCCGGGCTGTGCGCGCTGCCCGGCGTGGTCGGGGTCAAATGGGCGACACCCAATCCGCTGAAGCTCAAGGCCGCCATGGAGGCTTCGCCCGGCCACATCGTCTGGGTCGGCGGCCTCGCCGAGGTCTGGGCGCCGGCGTTCTACGCCGTCGGCGCACGTGGCTTCACCTCCGGACTGATCAATGTGTGGCCGGAACGCTCCGTCGCCATATCGGCGGCCCTCGAGGCGGGCGATTACGCCGAGGCCCGGCGGCTGATCGCCGGCATGCAGGTCTTCGAGGATATCCGCGCCGAGGATCAGGGCGGCGCCAATGTGGCCGGGGTCAAGGGCGCCTTGCAGCTCATGGGCAATGATTGCGGTGCCGCCCGGCCGCCCGCCGCCTGGCCCCTCACCGACGATCAACTGGCCAGGCTGAAAGCCTTCCTGGACAGCAACCACCTGCTCCCCGGGTCCGATTTCCAATCGGGGAGGCAGGCATGATCGCTCCTACGGACCTTCGAGACATCATTCGCTCGGGGCTGCTGTCCTTTCCGGTCACGCCATTCGACGCCCAGGACAGGTTCAACCCGATTGCCTTTGCCGCCCATCTGGAATGGCTCGCGCCGCATGCCATTGCCGGGCTGATCGTCGCCGGGGGCACGGGGGAGCTGTTCTCCCTGACGCCGGCGGAGGTGGTCGATGTGGTGAAGGCGGCACGGGAGGCGCAGCCGGGCAAGCCGATCATCGCGGGCTGCGGGTACGGCACGCGGATGGCCTGCGGCATGGCCATGGCGATCGAGGAGGCGGGTGGCGACGGCATTCTGCTGTTGCCGCATTATCTTGTCGGCGCGCCGCAGGACGGGATCGCGGCGCATATTCGGGCCGTCTGCAACGCGACCGACATGGGCGTGATTGTCTACAACCGCGGCCAGTCAGTGTGCTCCGCCGATACACTGGCCGGTCTGGCCGAGACCTGCCCGAATCTCATCGGCTTCAAGGACGGCACCGGCGACATCGATACGGTCAAGCGCATCACCGTCGGTCTCGGCGACCGGCTGGCCTATATCGGCGGCATGCCGACGCATGAGCTCTATGCACAGGCCTATCGCGGGGTCGGCGTCGACACCTACTCCTCGGCGGTGTTCAACTTCGTTCCCGAGACGGCGCTGACCTTCCATCGTGCCTTCACCGCGGGCGACGACGCTGTCTGCGAGGCCATGCTGCGCGACTTCTACTATCCGTTCGCCAAGATCCGCGACCGCAAACCCGGCTATGCCGTGGCGGCCATCAAGGCCGGCGTCGCGCTGCGTGGCTTCGAGACCGGTGCGGTGCGCCCGCCCCTTGTAGATCTGACGGAAGAAGAGCGCGAAATGCTGCAACGCCTCATCGAGGGCCGGAGGTAGAGATCTGCGTCTGCGCCGGCGCGAGCTGGCATTCACCGAAGGCGCGGCGAGGGACAGGACCAGGTGACAAGAACAGGCACGAGGGAAGAGCAATGACCACCGGCCGCCGCAAGTCATACGAAGAGCTGCGTTCCGCCCGCTGGTTCGCGCCGGACGATCTGCGCTCGTTCGGGCACCGCAGCCGGGCGATGCAGATGGGCCTCTCGGCCGAGGACTGGGCCGGCAAGCCGGTGATCGCCGTGATCAACACCTGGTCCGAGGCGCAGCCCTGCCATATGCATTTCCGCGACCGGGCGGAATTCGTGAAGAAGGGCGTCCTCCAGGCCGGCGGCATGCCGATGGAATTGCCGGCGCCCTCGCTTTCGGAGATGTTCCTCAAGCCCACCTCCATGCTCTACCGCAACATGGCGGCGATGGAGGTGGAGGAGCTTCTGCGCGCCCATCCGGTCGACGGCGCGGTGCTGATGGGGGGATGCGACAAGTCTACGCCGGCGCTGATCATGGGCGCGATTTCCATGGGGATCCCGTTCATCTACTTGCCGGCCGGACCCATGCTGCGCGGCAATTACGCCGGCACGGTGCTGGGGTCGGGCAGCGATGCGTTCAAATATTGGGACGAGCGCCGCGCCGGGACGATCACCAAGGCCGAGTGGCAGGGCATCGAGGGCGGCATTGCCCGCTCCTACGGGCATTGCATGACCATGGGTACAGCCTCGACGATGACCGCCATCGCCGAGGGCTTCGGCCTGTGCCTGCCCGGAGCCTCCTCGATCCCGGCGCCGGACGTCAATCACCAGCGCATGTCGGCGGCCTGCGGGCGGCGGATCGTGGAGATGGTCTGGGAGGACCTGACTGCCGACCAGATCATCACCGAGGCCAGCACCCGCAACGCCGTGACCGTCGCTATGGCGACGGGCTGCTCCACCAACGCCATCATCCACCTGATCGCCATGGCCCGTCGGGCCGGCGTGCCGCTGGAGCTCGACGATCTGGACCGGATCGGCCGCACCACGCCGGTGATCGCCAATATCCGCCCCTCCGGCGAGACCTATCTGATGGAGGATTTCTTCTACGCCGGCGGCCTGCGGGCCCTGATGAAGGAACTTGGCGACAAGCTCGACCTCTCATGCCGGACCGTCACCGGCGGGACCCTCGGCGAGGGGATCGCCGACGCGGTCAATTACGACACGGACGTCATCCGCCCGCTGTCGGACCCGGTCTACCATGAGGGCTCGCTGGCGGTGCTGCGCGGCAACCTGGCGCCCGACGGGGCGGTGATCAAGCCGGCGGCCTGCGATCCGAAGTTCCACGTCCATGAAGGCCCGGCGATCGTGGCCGACTCCTATGCCGAGATGAAGGCGATCATCGACGATCCGGACTACCCGATGACCCCGGATCATGTCCTGGTGCTTCGCAATGCCGGCCCGCAGGGCGGGCCCGGCATGCCGGAATGGGGCATGATCCCCATGCCCAAGGCGCTTCTGAAGTATGGGCATCGGGACATGGTGCGGCTGTCCGATGCGCGCATGTCCGGCACCTCGTTTGGCGCCTGCATCCTGCATGTCGCGCCGGAATCCTACATCGGCGGCCCGCTGGCGCTGGTCGAGAGCGGCGACATCATCACGCTGGACGTCCCCAACCGTCGGTTGGACGTCCGTATCTCAGACGAGCAGATGGCGCGTCGGCGTGCCGCGTGGACGGCACCGCCGCCACGCTATGAGCGCGGCTATGGCTGGATGTTCCTGAGGCATATCGAACAGGCGGACAAGGGCTGCGACTTCGATTTCCTGCGCCGTGAATTCGGCGGGCCGACGCCGGAGCCCGAAATCTACTGACGACACCGGGCCATGCCTCGGCGATGGCCGGCGGCGGGTCCAGGCATGGGAGTGCGCGATGACGGACCAACCCTTGAAGGACGAGACACAGCGGATGCTGGAGCAGGTCTCCGTAGCGACGCTTTCCACAGCGCTCTACCGGCGCGGGCTGAAAGGCCAGGTGATCCAGGATGTGCACCCGGTCGCCAAGAGGGGCCGAAACATGGTGGGGCCAGCGTTTACCCTGCGGTACATGCCCGCGCGGGAGGACCGCAATCAGCTCTCCGAGTTCCGCAATCCCGAGCATCCCCAGCGCCACGCCATCGAAACCTGCCCGCCGGGCCATGTACTCGTGATGGACAGCCGCAAGGACGCGCGCGCGGCTTCGGCGGGGGACATCCTCGTCACGCGGCTGATGGTGCGCGGCGCTGCAGGCGTGGTGACGGATGGCGGCTTCCGCGATTCCATGCGCATCGCCGAACTGGATATCCCGGCCTATCACCACCGCCCGTCAAGCCCGACCAACCTGACGATCAACGAGGCGATCGACATCAACGTGCCCATCGGCTGCGGCGACGCGCCGGTCTTCCCAGGCGACGTGATGGTGGGCGACGACGACAGCGTCATCGTCATCCCCGCCCATCTGGCCGATGAGATCGCCGAAGAGGCCCGGGACATGACGGCCTATGAGGATTTCGTCGTCGAACAGGTCCGGGAGGGCCAATCCATCATCGGCCTCTACCCGGCAACCAATGACGAGATCCTTGAGAAATTCGCCGAATGGCGCAGGCGGAACGATCGCTGAATGCACCGCGAGGCCTGACTCTCACCCGGGCGGGAGCCATGCGTGTGAGTCCGTTCGGCGCGAACGAGCCGGGCAACACGATTGTCAGATATGCGGGAAAAGTTTGGTCGGAGTGAGTGGATTCGAACCACCGGCCCCTGCCTCCCGAAGACAGTGCTCTACCAGGCTGAGCTACACTCCGACAGCCGGGCCGGCGTTATAGACCGAGTGCGGTGGGTCTGCAAGGCCGTGGAGGGCGGAATTTCCTTCGGCGCGAATCCGGCCGGTTAGAAGGGCTTCGCCACGACCAGGAAGGCGATGACGACCACCGCGGCGATTTCGCCCGGGACCACATAGCCCATCCACTGAGGAACCCGGTGTTCGTCGTTGCCGCCGATCCGTTTCAGATGCCCGACCAGCGGGCCGTGCAAGGCGGACAGCGCCAGGACAAAGGCGAGCTTGGCGAACATCCAGGGGGCATGAAACCAGCCGCCATCGACGAATAGCCAGCCGCCGAGCAGCCAGGTCCCCATGATTCCGACCGACATCGTCAATCGCAGCGGGCGCCGAAGGCCTCCGGCCAAGCCTTCGTCGAGGGTGTCCTCTCGGCCGCGATAGGCGGCAAGCAGCAGCGCGGATGCGGTCATGCCGGCCATCCAGGTGATGACCGATGCGACATGCAGCGCCTTGACCGTCAGATAGAGCATCACGAATGCCGAAGGGTAACGGTAGGGGGACGGCGTCGGGGCCGCTCAGAAATCGCGGCCGACGCAGAAATCGACCGTCTCGATCAGGGTCTGGCGGATGATGCCGTCGGGGAAGCGCTCCAGCGAGGCTTTGGCCTGGGCGCCGGCCGCCTGGGCACGGGCGACGGTGTCGGCCAGGGCATCGTGCCGGTCGAGCAGGGCTATGGCCTGGTCGAGATCGCCGTCCTGGGTTTCCTGGTCCACCAGGGTGCGGCGCCAGAAGGCCCGTTCGGTGTCGTCGCCGCGGGCATAGGCCAGGACCACCGGCAAGGTGAACTTGCCATCCTGGAAATCGTCGCCGACGGTCTTGCCGAGCCGGGCCTGGCGGGCGGAATAGTCCAGCACGTCGTCTACCAGCTGGAAGGCGATGCCGAGCTGGGTGCCGAATTCGCCGAGCGCCTCTTCGTCCTCGGCGTCGCGACCGGCCACCACGGCGCCGATGCGGCAGGCGGCGGCGAACAGGGCGGCGGTCTTGGACTGTATGATCTGCAGATAGGTCTCTTCGCTGGTCTCCGCGTCGTTAATCGCGGCCAGCTGCAGCACCTCGCCCTCGACGATCACCGCCGAGGCATCCGACAGGATGCGCAGCACGTCCAGGGAGCCGTCCTCGACCATCAATTGGAAGGCGCGGGCGAAGAGGAAGTCGCCGACCAAGACGCTGGCCTGGTTGCCGAAGACGTCGTTGGCGGAGGCCTTGCCGCGCCTGAGGCCGCTCTCGTCGACCACGTCGTCATGCAGCAGGGTCGCGGTGTGCAGCAGCTCCACCGCGGCGGCGAGGCCGACATGGCGGTCGCCCTCATGGCCGCAGAGCCGGGCGGTCGCCAGGGTCAGCATGGGGCGCAGGCGCTTGCCGCCGGAGGCGACGATGTAGCTGGCCAGTTGCGGGATCAGCCGCACCGGGCTGTCCATGCGCTTGACGATGGTCTCGTTGACCGCCTGGAGATCCTCGGCGACGAGCGCGGTCAGCCGCTCAAGCGCGTTGGATGCGCTCAGGGCCTTCAGGTCTGTGGGTCCGGCGGCAGCCGTCACGCGCTGGTCTCCATCTTCGGCAGGTTTTCCCGATCATACCGCGTCAGCGCGCTATTCCCAACGGGACCGCTTGCGGAATCAGGCCGGGCCCGGCCGCGCCAACGGCGCGGTTGCGCCCGCATTGACGCCCCAGGCGTCACTTGTCAGCATAGGCCGCGACCGAGGCCGGTCAAGGGTTGCCGGCGTGCGCGCCGGTCTGCTTCCGAGGTCATGCGCAGGGATGGGAAACGGGCCGCGTGAGAGAATTGCTGCGCACCACCGACGTGGTAAGGCTGTCCTGGCTGACAGCGCTGCTGAACGATGCCGGAATTGAGTCGGTCGTCCTCGACAATCACATGTCGGTGCTGGAAGGCAGCGTCATGGCGATCCCGCGGCGCCTGATGGTCGACACCGACGATTATCGCCAGGCACGCCGGGTGCTGACGGAGGCCGGCGAATCGCTGCCGGATGAGTGATCCCGATAACGCGGTAACCGAGGACCGGTTCCTGGGCGGTCGCGTGATCCTGCGACAGCCGGCGGAGGGTTATCGCGCCGCCATCGATCCGGTCCTGCTGGCCGCCGCCGCGCCGGCCCGGGATGGCCACTACCTGGATCTGGGTTGCGGTGTCGGAACGGCGGCGATCTGCCTGGCATCGCGGGTGGCAGAATGCCGCGTCACCGGGCTGGAGGTGCAGCCGTCGCTAGCCGGGCTCGCCGGTGAAAATGCCGCGGCCAATGGTCTCGCCGATCGCATCGCCATCATGGCCGGCGACCTGCTCGACCCACCCGATGGCCTCGCAGCCGCCAGTTTCGATGGTGTGCTGGCCAATCCGCCGTATCAGGAGTCCGATCAGGCGGCGCCGCCCGATGAGTCCAAGGCGATCGCCAATCGGGAAAGTGCGGCCGGCCTGGAGGATTGGATCCGCTTCGCAGACCATGTGCTGAAGCGCAAGGGCTGGCTGGTCATGATCCACCGGGCGGACCGGATCGATGCGCTCAGCGCGGCGCTGCACCCGGCGTTCGGCGATCTTCGCCTGCTGCCGCTTTGGCCGAAGGCGGGGCGGCCGGCACGACGGGTGATCGTGCTGGCACGTAAGGGGGTGCGGTCGCCGGCGGCGCTGCTGCCGGGGCTGGTACTCCATGCCGAGAGCGGCGGATTCACCGCCGAGGCGGAGGCGATCCTGCGCGATGGCGCGGCACTGCCACTTTGACGCCATGGTGGCGGCCCCATATATCTCAATTAGCAGACTGCCCTAAGACCCAGAGCGCCGCATGCCCAGATGGTTCCCGTTCGGACGGTTTCGCCGTCGCGCGCCGGTGGTTCCGGTGTTGCGCCTGACCGGCGTGATCGGACAGGCCGGGGCCTTGCGGCGCGGGCTGACCCTGCAGGCGCTGGCCGGCACGATCGAGAAGGCCTTCGCCATGCCCGGCGTGCGGGCAGTGGCGCTGGCGGTCAATTCGCCGGGCGGCTCGCCGGTGCAATCGGCGCTGATCAGCCGCCGCATTCGCGACCTGTCCTCGGAAAAGGACATCCCGGTCTATGCCTTCGTGGAGGATGTGGCGGCCTCGGGCGGCTATTGGCTGGCCTGTGCGGCGGACGAGATCTATGTGGATGAGAGCTCCATCGTCGGCTCGATCGGCGTGGTGTCGGCGGGTTTCGGCTTCAACGAGCTGATCGAAAAGCACGGCATCGAGCGCCGGGTCCACACCGCCGGCAAGCGCAAGATGATCCTCGACCCCTTCCGGGCCGAGCAGCCGGAGGACGTCGCGGCGCTGAAGGAACTGCAGGTCGACATCCATGAGGCCTTCAAGGCCATGGTGCGCAAGCGGCGGGCCGGCAAGCTGAAGGGCAAGGACGAGGAGCTGTTCGAGGGCGCCTTCTGGTCCGGCGCGAAATGCGTCGAATACGGGCTGGTCGACGGCATCGGCCATCTGCGGCCGACCCTGCGCGCCAAGTTCGGACCCAGCGTGCGGCTGCACCTGGCGATGCCCAGGATGGGCTGGCTGAGGCGGCGGATTGGCTTCCAGGGCGCCGCCCCGCCCGGCGATTCCGGCGACGATTGGATCTCGCGCCTCTCGCCGCAGCTGGTGGACGACCTCCTGGCGGCAGTGGAAGAGCGCGCCCTGTGGCAGCGCTTTGGGCTATGACCCGCCCACCTGCGAGGCATGACAGCGCGGCCCGCGACTGCTAAACCGAACCCATGTTCAGCTTTCCGAAACTGGTGGTCCTGGGCCTGATCATCCTGGCGGTGATCTATGGCTTCAAACTGGCGGGCAGCCTCAAGGAGCGGCAGGCGAAGCGCGAGTCGGCGCCGGAGCCCGCGGCGGAGAAGGCGCGGCAGCGCGAGCGCGAACGCGAGCGGCTTGAGGTCGAGGATCTGGTGGAATGCCCGAAATGCGGCGCCTATGTCGCCGCCGGAGGTGACCATGAGTGCCGCCGTCGGGCCTAGCCGGATTTCTTTCCGCGGCATGGCTTGATTAGGCACGACGCTGTCTCTATTTTGCGCCGCACCAATTTCCGACCCTGCCTCCGGCCAATCCCAAAATGGTGACCATCGAAGCTCCGCGATCCTTCCAGGAGATCATTCTGCGGCTGCAGACCTTCTGGGCGGGGCAGGGCTGCGTCATCCTGCAGCCCTATGACATGGAGGTGGGGGCCGGAACCTCGCACCCGGCGACGACGCTCAGGGCGCTGGGGCCGGAAGACAGTTGGAACTGCGCCTATGTGCAGCCGTCGCGGCGGCCGACCGACGGGCGGTATGGCGAGAACCCCAATCGGCTGCAGCATTACTACCAGTTCCAGGTGCTGCTGAAGCCGTCGCCGCCGGACAGCCAGAAGGTGTATCTGGACAGCCTGTACGCCATCGGCATCGATCCGGAAATGCACGACATCCGCTTCGTCGAGGACGATTGGGAGAACCCGACCCTGGGCGCCTGGGGGCTCGGCTGGGAGGTCTGGTGCGACGGCATGGAGGTCTCGCAGTACACCTATTTCCAGCAGGTCGGCGGCATCGAATGCAGCCCGGTACCGGTGGAGTACACCTACGGGCTGGAGCGGCTGGCCATGTATGTGCTGGGCGTGAACAACGTCTATGACCTGCCCTTCAACGACCCGGACGCACCGGGCGCGAAGCTCTATGGCGAGGTGTTCCTGCGGGCCGAGCGGGAGTATTCGGCGTTCAACTTTGAACATGCCGACACGGATGTGCTGCTGCGCCATTTCCAGGATGCGGAGGCGGCCTGCGAGACCCTGATCGGCCAACGCCTGACCCTGCCGGCCTACGACCAGTGCCTGAAGGCCGGGCACCTGTTCAATCTGCTAGATGCGCGCGGCGTGATCAGCGTTGTCGAGCGCGCCGCCTATATCGGCCGGATTCGCAATCTCGCGCGGGCCTGCTGCGAGATGTGGCTGGAGGCGGCGTGATGCCGGGGCGTCATGGCTGAGTTCCTGCTGGAGCTGTTCTCCGAAGAGATTCCCGCCGGCATGCAGGCGCGGGCGGCGGCCGATCTTGAGCGGCTGGTGACGGCCGGGCTGAAGGACGCCGGGCTGGAGTGGACGGCAACCGAGGCGCATTCGACGCCGCGGCGGCTGGTGCTCTGGGTCGACGGCCTGCCGCTGGCGCAACCGGATGTCAAGGAAGAGCGCAAGGGCCCGAAGGTCGACGCGCCGGAGAAGGCGATCGCTGGCTTCCTGCGCGCTACCGGCCTGACCCTGGAGCAATGCGAGCAGCGGGAGACGCCGAAGGGGACGGTCTGGTTCGCCCTGATCGAGCGGCTGGGCCGGCCGACCGGAGAGGTGCTGGTCGAGATCATCGACAAGGCGGTGCGCGAGCTGCCCTGGCCAAAGAGCATGCGCTGGTCGGAGGGCGGTTTCCGCTGGGTGCGGCCGCTGCACCATATCCTCGTGCTGTTCGACGGCGTGCCGCTGGTCGGCGAGTTCGAGCCGCATCCGAAGAGCCGCTTCGTCTTCTCCGCCCTGGTCCGTGGCCATCGGTTCCTGGCGCCGGACGCGGTGCCGGTGGCGACCTATGGGGATTACAAGCAGGCGCTGGCGGACGGTTTCGTGGTCTTGGATCGCGAGGAGCGCAAGGCGCTGATCGTGGACCAGGCGACCAAGCTGGCGAAAGCGGAGAAGCTGCGGCTGCGCGACGATCCGGGGCTGGTCGACGAGGTCGCCGGGCTGGTGGAATGGCCCGTCGCCCATCTCGGCCGCATCGACGACGAGTTCATGGATGTGCCGCCGGAGGTGCTGATCACCTCCATGCGCTCCCATCAGCGCTATTTCGCCCTGGAGGCCAAGGACGGGTCGCTGGCGCCGCGCTTCGTGGTGGTTGCGAACCGGCCGACCAAGGATGGCGGTGCGGCGGTGATCGACGGCAATGAGCGGGTGCTGCGGGCCCGGCTGTCGGACGCCAAGTTCTTCTGGGACCAGGACCGCAAGGTGAAGCTGGAGGACCGGGTCCCGGCCCTGAAGCAGATCATCTTCCACGCCAAGCTGGGCACGGTGGAGGACCGGGTGCTGCGCCTGCAGACGCTGGCGGCGGACCTAGCCGAGATCATTCCCGGGGCCGAACCGGACCGGGCGCGCAGCGCGGCCCTGCTGGCCAAGGCGGATCTGACCTCCGGCATGGTCGGCGAGTTTCCCGAACTGCAAGGCGTCATGGGCCGGTACTACGCCCGCGCCGAGGGCGAGACCGAGGAGGTCGCCGAGGCGATCGCGGAGCACTATTCTCCCCTGGGGCCGAACGATGCCTGCCCGACCGCGCCGACTTCGGTCGCCGTCGCTCTGGCCGACAAGATCGATACATTGGTCGGGTTCTTCGCGATCGACGAGAAGCCGACCGGCAGCCGCGATCCGTACGCGCTGCGGCGGGCGGCGCTGGGCGTCATCCGGCTGATCGTCGAGAACGGGCTGCGCCTGGGGATGACGGAGACCGTGGGCGGCGCCTGGCGGCTATACAAGGCACAGGGTGTGTCGGTGCGGCCGCTGGAAGAGACGGCCGCCGACCTGCTGGCCTTCTTCGCCGACCGGCTGAAGGTGACGCTGCGCGAAAAGGGGGTCCGGCACGATCTGGTCGACGCTGTATTTGCGCTGGGCGGCGAGGACGATCTGGTGCGGCTGCTGGCGCGGGTCGAGGCCCTGGGCGCGTTCCTGGATAGCGACGACGGGGCCAACCTGCTGGTCGCCTATCGCCGGGCCGCCAACATCGTGCGGATCGAGTCCAAGAAAGACAAACGGGCCTATGACAATACGGTCGACAAGAAGCTGCTGACGGAAGACGGCGAGACGGCCCTGGTGGAGGCGCTTGACCGGGTGACCAAGGCGGTCGATCCGTTGCTGTCGGCGGAGGATTTCGTGGCCGCGATGGAAGCGCTGGCGGCGCTGCGCGGGCCGGTCGACCGGTTCTTCGATTCGGTCACGGTGAATGCCGAAGATGCGGCGCTGCGAGTCAACCGGCTGTGCCTGCTGACGCAGATCACGGCGACGATGAACCGCATCGCGGTGTTTTCGAAGATCGAGGGCTGACGGCGTTCGGAGATCTTGATGCGGAATTCGCAATTCGGGCTGGTGGCACTGTCTTAACCGGTGGGCGGCATACTGGCGGGGCATCGCTCCACATACGGGAGCAGGACGGCGATGAGTAAGTGGGTTTACGGCTTTGGCGGCGGCAAGGCCGACGGGGCCGCCGAATTGAAGAACCTGCTGGGCGGCAAGGGCGCCAACCTGGCGGAGATGAGCAGGCTCGGCCTTCCGGTCCCCCCCGGATTTACGGTCACGACCGAAGTCTGCACCCATTTCTACGACCATGACCGGCGATATCCGGCCGAACTGGGCGACCAGGTCGATGCGGCCCTGGCGGCGGTCGAGAAGGAAGTCGGGGCGAATTTCGGTCATCCCGGCAATCCGCTGCTGGTCTCCGTGCGCTCCGGAGCCCGAGCCTCCATGCCCGGCATGATGGACACGGTTCTCAACCTGGGACTGAACGACGCTACCGTGGCCGGCCTGGCGGAACGGACCGGCGATGCCCGCTTCGCCTATGACAGCTATCGCCGCTTCATCCAGATGTATGGCGACGTGGTGCTGGGCGTGGAGCACTACCAGTTCGAGGAGGTGCTGGAGCACGTCAAGCGCGACCGTGGCCTGACGCTGGATACCGATCTCAGCGCCGATGATTGGCGCCTGGTCGTCGATCGCTACAAGCAGGTGGTGCAGGACACGCTGGAGGCGCCTTTCCCGCAGGACCCGAAAGAGCAGCTCTGGGGCGCCATCGGTGCCGTATTCGGATCGTGGATGAACCAGCGGGCGATCACCTATCGCCGGCTGCACGACATCCCGTCGGCCTGGGGCACGGCGGTGAACGTCCAGGCCATGGTGTTCGGCAATATGGGAGACGATTGCGCCACTGGCGTCGCCTTTACCCGCAACCCCTCGACCGGCGAGAACACCTTCTACGGCGAGTACCTGATCAATGCCCAGGGCGAGGATGTGGTCGCCGGCATCCGCACGCCGCGGCCGCTGACTAAGGCGGCCGAGCAGGACAAGACCCTGCCGTCGATGGAGCGGGCCATGGCCGACGTCTACGGCCAGCTCGACGCCATCCGCAAATCCCTGGAAGAGCACTACCGGGACATGCAGGACATTGAGTTCACCGTCCAGCAGAACCGGCTCTACATCCTGCAGACCCGCTCGGGCAAGCGCACCGCCGCCGCGGCCTTGAAGATCGCCGTGGACATGTGCGCCGAGGGTCTGATCGACCGCGACCAGGCGGTGGCGCGGATCGAGCCCGGCTCGCTGGACCAGCTGCTGCATCCGACGCTGGACCCCAAGGCGGAGCGCAAGGTGATCGCCCGCGGGCTGCCGGCCTCGCCCGGTGCCGGGTCCGGCCGCATCGTGCTGAGCGCCGACGAGGCGGAATCCATGGCCCAGATGGGCGAAACGGTCATCCTGGTCCGCGAGGAGACCAGCCCGGAGGACATCCACGGCATGCATGCCGCCGCCGGCATCCTGACCACCCGCGGCGGCATGACCAGCCATGCGGCTGTGGTTGCCCGCGGCATGGGGCGGCCCTGCGTGTCGGGCGCCGGCGAGATCCGGATCGATGTGGCTGCGCGGACCATGACGGTGCGCGGCGTAACGCTTAAGGCCGGCGACGTGATCACCCTGGATGGGTCCACCGGCGAGGTGATGGATGGCGAGGTGCCGACCATTCAGCCGGAGCTATCCGGCGATTTCGCCACCCTGATGGACTGGGCCGACGGCATTCGCCGGATGCGGGTCCGGGCCAATGCCGAGACGCCGGCGGATGCCCGGACGGCGCGCAAATTCGGCGCCGAGGGCATCGGGCTGTGCCGCACCGAGCACATGTTCTTCGAGGCGGAGCGCATTGTCGCCATGCGGCGGATGATCGTCGCCGAGACGGTGGAGGAGCGCCGGGACGCCCTGTCGGACCTGCTGCCGATGCAGCGCAAGGATTTCGCCGAGCTGTTCCGGATCATGGAGGGGCTGCCGGTGACCATCCGGCTGCTGGACCCGCCGCTGCACGAATTCCTGCCGCATTCGGCGGAGGAGATGGTCGAGATCGCCAAGGCCGCCGGCGCCGACCCGCTGCGCATCACCCATCGCGCGGCGCAGCTGCATGAGAGCAACCCGATGCTGGGGCATCGCGGCTGCCGGCTCGGGATCACCTATCCGGAGATCTATGAGATGCAGGCGCGCGCCATCTTCGAGGCGGCAGCCGACGTCGCCGGCAAGGACAAGGCCTCGGTGATTCCGGAGATCATGATTCCGCTCGCCTTCTCCCGCGAGGAGCTGGAATCGCTACGGACCCGCATCGTCGAGGTGGCGGGCGAGGTCGAGGCGGAGCGCAAGGTGAAGCTCGACTATCTGGTCGGCACCATGATCGAGCTGCCGCGAGCCGCCCTGCAGGCCGAGGAACTGGCCAAGGCGGCCGAGTTCTTCAGCTTCGGCACTAACGACCTGACCCAGACCACCTTCGGAATCAGCCGCGACGACGCCACCACCTTCCTGCCGGCCTATCAGTCGGCCGGCATCGTGGAGCACGACCCGTTCGTCACCCTGGACCAGGACGGTGTCGGAGAGCTCGTGACCATGGCCTGCGAGCGTGGGCGCAAGGCCCGGCCGGATATCAAGCTGGGCATCTGCGGCGAGCATGGCGGCGATCCGGCCTCCATCCGGTTCTGCGAGCAGGCGGGCCTCGACTATGTGAGCTGCTCGCCCTACCGGGTGCCGATTGCCCGGCTGGCGGCGGCACAAGCAACCCTGGCTGACACCGTTGAGGCGAAGGCCACGGCGTGATGGCGGACGGCGAGGCGGTTGCGACCTGGACGGCGGAGGATCTGGATCGGCCGGATGGGGCGCGGTTGCGGCTGGCCCATTGGTTGCCGGCCGCGGCACCCAGGGCGACGGTGCTGCTGCTGCACGGCCGTACGGAATTCAACGAGAAGTACGAGGAGACCGCCGGCGACCTGATCGCCCGCGGCTTCGATGTCTGGTCCTTCGACTGGCGCGGCCAGGGGCTGTCGACGCGCTTCCTGGACGACCGCCAGAAGGGCCATGTCGACGATTACGATGTGCTGGTCGAGGATCTGCGGGCGGTGATCGACCATGTCCGCCGCGTCGAGGGAACGGGCGGCGGCCAGCGGCCCCTGGTTCTACTGGCCCATTCCATGGGCGGTCTTGTCGCCATGCGGTATCTGGTCTCCGGCACAACGGATGCGGCGGCAGTGGTGCTGTCGGCGCCGTTGCTGGGCATCGGACCGGGGCAGTTCCCGACCTGGCTAGTCAAGGCGCTGGCCCGGCTGGCGGTCTGGTTCGGCCAGGGAGACGGCTTCGCCGTGACCCAGCGTCCCTGGCGGCCCGGGGCCGACTCCTTCGAGGGCAATGCCGTCACCACCGACCGAGACCGCCATGCGATCCACCAGAAATGGTTCCGCGACAAGCCGGAGTTGATCCTGGGCGGTGTCACCTGGGGCTGGCTGGACGCCACAATCCGGACCTGCGCCGCGCTGTTCCGGCCTGGCGAGGCAACCAAGGTCGCGGTGCCGATGCTGTTCGGAATGGCCTCGGACGACATCGTGGTCAGCCGGTCGGCGATCGCCCGCATGGCGGCGCTGGTGCCGGGTGCGGCCTTGAAGACCTATGCCGGGGCGCGGCATGAGCTGCTGATGGAACGCGACGAGGTCCGCGACGCCTTCCTGGCGGATATCGACGCCTTCCTGAAGGATCGGGGTATCTGAGCCATGGTCAGGCCGGCCCTGTTGCTGGTAATGCCGGTCATGCTCGCCCTCTTGGCCCCGACCACCGGCTTCGCACAGGGTTCGCCGTCAGGCTCCGCGGCCGAAGTTGCGGCGGTGCGCGAGGTTGACGTCTTCTACCTGACCAATCGACGGCGCATTGGCGACAGTGCCGAAGCATCGGCCTATAGCGGCGATCGGGGCCATCCCCGATATGGCCTGTGTCGCGTGGCCTTCACGCCGATCCCGATCCTGGATCGGGTAGGTTCGGAGGTGCCGTTCTACGTGCCGCGGGAAACCACCGATATACGCCCGGCCGAGACCGCCGATGCGGGGCGGTTTCTGGATCGGCTTTCAGCCGCCGTAGAAGCTACGTCGTCGCGGTCGGTGGTGGTGTTCGTCCATGGCTACAATTACGGCTTCGAGCGGACCTGCCGCATGGCGGCGGAGATGCAGCGCACGCTGGTCGGCGAGGCAGTGGTCGTGATGTTCAGCTGGCCGGCCAACGGCCTGCCGACCGATTATGTCAGCGACTTGGCCGATATGGAGTGGAGCGCGCCGCTGCTGGCCGAATTCCTGGCCCGGCTGGCGGACCGATTCGGGTCGGACGGTGTGCAGGTGCTGGCCCATAGCATGGGATCGCGCGGCACCGTGGCAGCCTTGGAGCGCATGGCGGCGACCCTGCACCGGAGGCCCCTCATCGGACGGTTGGTGCTCCTGGCGCCGGACTATGATTCCCAGACTTTCGTCGCACGGCTTTCCGAGTTGCTGCCGCTGGCCGGCAGCATGACTCTCTACGCATCGAGCAACGACTCGCCGCTCAAGCTGTCACGCCAGCTCAGCGGCTATCCGAGGCTGGGAGAGGCCGGCGAATTCCTGACGGTCGCGCCGGGGCTGGAGACGATCGACGTTTCGCCGGCCGGCATCTATCAGGTCTTTGGCCATGAGTATTTCTTCTATCACCCGCGCGTGGCAGCAGATCTGGCGGAGCTATTGAGCACCGGCTCCGTCGCAGGTGCGCGGGGCGGCCTGCGACGCCGCGAGCAAGGCGGCGAGCCCTATTGGGAGATCGTCGCCGAACCCTAGGGGTGGGTCGGGCGCGATTACGGGTTCGCAGCATCCGCCGGCAATTGCGCCGATACCGTCGTATCACCGGCCACAAGGGGCTGCCCGCGCGAAGCCTTGACCACCGCGTCGAGCCTCAGCAGCGCCATGGCCCGGTCGCCGCTGCCGCTGCGCATTTCGCCGACCTCCCGGCCATCGAGGCTGATGGGGGTGCCGGGCGGCGGCAAGGGGCCGTCGAGGGTGACCGGCATCAGGCGCTTCTTGACCAGGCCGCGATACTTCATGCGGGCGGTCAGTTCCTGGCCGAGATAGCAGCCCTTGTCCCAGGAGATGGCGTTGAGGGTGTCGTAGTTGCTTTCCAGCAGCGTGGATTTCTCCACGATGAGATCGCGGCTGCCGTCGGGCACGCCGAGCGTGAGCCGCAGGCGGTCGTAGTCGTCCGGCTCTGCAGCCGATGTGGCGATCTCTTGCAATGCTGTCTCCGCCGTCTCCCGGGGCAGCAGGGCCCGGATGCCAAGGCCGGCAGTGCGCGGGTCGACAAAAGCCGTGCCTTCGGCGAAGGCGGTGGCGCGACCGGGTTCGGCCTCACCTAGCCCGAACGATTCAGCGGCGTCGTCGCCGATCACCGCCGCAACGGCGAAATCATCGGTGGCGTCCCGAAGATCGACCTTGGAGCGCAGGCGATACATCCGCAGGCGGCGCATGAGATCGTCCCGGCGGCCGGCCTCGCAATCGATCAGAAGCGTATCGCCCAGGGCCGCGATGAAGAAGTCGTGCAGGTATTTGCCCTGCGGCGTGAGGAAGGTGGAGAACACCGCCCGGTTCGCCGACACAGCCGCCACATCGTTCGATGTGAGGCCCTGTAGGAATTCCACCCGGTCCTCGCCGGTAATGGCCAATACGCCGCGATTGGAAAAGATCATGTGGGACGGCATGGAACGGGCCTTGTCAGGGGCGATCGAGAGTGCCCACTGAAGATCGGTTGGGAGGCCGGAATGCGCAAGGTATGGCGTGGCCGGGATACGCATTTACCAGCCGTATCGTGGGGCGACCTGCGCTAAGGTACGGGCATCTCCGAGGCGGCGGGAACGGATTGCAGGGCGGATATGGCAGACAGGTACGATCTCGTGCTGCTGGGCGGCACGGTGGCGACGCCCGGCGGCATCGTGGCGACGGATCTCGGCGTCCGCGACGGCCGGATCGCAGCGCTCGGGGATCTGGGTCGCGCGGACGCGGCGGAGACGATCGAATGCGCCGGTCTGCACGTGCTGCCGGGCGTCATCGACACCCAGGTGCATTTCCGGGAGCCCGGTCTTGAGCATAAGGAAGATCTGGAGACCGGGACCCGCGGCGCGGTAGCCGGTGGGGTAACGGCGGTCTTCGAGATGCCCAATACCAATCCGCTGACCACCAGCGCCGAGACCCTCGCCGACAAGCTGGAGCGTGCCGCCGGCCGAGCCTGGAGCGATTATTCGTTCTTCATGGGCGGGACCGGCGAGAACGCGGAACGGCTGTCCGAGCTTGAGGCCCTGCCCGGCTGCTGCGGGGTCAAGATCTTCATGGGGTCGTCGACCGGCGACCTGCTGTCGGAGGATGACGAGACCATCGCCCGCATCATGGCCAATGGCCGGCGCGTGGTCGCGGTGCATGCCGAGGACGAGATGCGGCTGAAGGACCGCAAGTCGATGGTCGAGGGCGGCGCGCCGGTGTCGCGGCATCCGGAATGGCGCGATGTGGAGACGGCCTTCCGGGCGACGTCGCGCCTGTTGGCGCTGGCGCGGGCGGCCGGGCGACGGGTCCATGTGCTGCATATTACCACCGGCGAGGAGATGGCGCTGCTGGCCGCCAACAAGGATGTGGCGACGGTAGAGGTGACGCCGCAGCATCTGACCTTCGCCGGGCCGGAATGCTACGAGCGCCTGGGCAGCCGGGCGCAGATGAACCCGCCGATCCGCGATGCGGCGCAGCGGCAGGCGCTGTGGGCCGCCGTTGCCGACGGCACGGTCGATATTCTGGGCTCCGACCATGCACCGCATACGCTGGAGGAGAAGGCGCAACCCTATCCGGCAAGCCCGAGCGGCATGACAGGTGTCCAGACCCTGGTTCCGGTGATGCTGAACCACGTGAACGCCAGGCGGCTGTCGCTGGAACGCTTCGTCGACCTGAGCAGCGCCGGTCCGGCGCGGATTTTCAATATCGCCTGCAAGGGCCGGATTGCGGTGGGCTTCGACGCCGATTTCACCATCGTCGACATGGCCGCGGAACGCCGGATCAGCGACGATTGGATTGAGAGCCGCAGCGGCTGGACGCCCTATGACGGCGAGACGGTGACCGGCTGGCCGGTTGCGACCATCATTCGCGGTCGGGCGGTCATGCGCGACGGCGCTTTGATCGGCGAGCCGGCCGGCCGGCCGTTGCGGTTCAGGGATTGCCTTGCGCAGGACGGGGCAGCCTAAGCAGGAGAGGATCATGGCTGAGAATTTCAGGGCGCTGATGCTGACCGAAGCCGAGGGGAAGGTCTCGGCGGCGATCACCGACGTGCCGATTGCCGACCTGCCGGATGGCGATGTGACCGTGGCGGTCGAGTATTCCGATCTGAACTACAAGGACGGGATGGTGGTGAACGGCATCGGACGACTGGTCCGGGCCTATCCGCATATTCCCGGGATCGATTTCGCCGGCACGGTGGAAGAGTCGCGGCATCCGGATTTCCAGCCCGGCGACAAGGTGGTGCTGACCGGCTGGCGGGTCGGCGAGGTCTGGTGGGGCGGCTATGCGCAAAAGGCGCGGGTCAAGGGCGATTGGCTGATCCAACTGCCGGATGGGTTCGATACGCGGCAGGCCATGGCCGTCGGCACCGCCGGATTCACCGCGGCCCTGGCGCTGATTGCCCTGGAGGATGCGGGTCTGACGCCGGAAGCGGATGGCGAGCTGCTGGTGACCGGCGCGGCCGGCGGCGTCGGCAGCGTTGCGGTGGCACTTGCCGCCAAGTCGGGATATCGGGTTGCGGCCTCGACCGGGCGGGAAGAGACCCATGCCTATCTGAAGTCCCTGGGCGCTGCGGAGATCGTCGATCGCAGCGAGCTGTCCGAAGGGCCGGTCAAGCCGCTGGATCGGGAGCGCTGGGTCGGCGCCATCGACGCGGTCGGGTCGACAACCCTGGCCAAGGTGCTGAGCCAGCTGCAATACGGTGCGGCGGTGTCGGCGTGCGGCCTGGCGGGCGGGGCCGACCTGCCGGGCAGCGTCATCCCCTTCCTGCTGCGGGGGGTCAGCCTGCTCGGCATCGACAGCGTCATGTGCCCGATCCCCCGCCGCCGCGAGGCGTGGGCGCGGCTGGCGCGGGACCTGCCGAAAGAGCATCTGGAATCGGCGACGTCGGTGGCGCCCCTCTCCGATCTGCCGGACCTGGCCGGACAGATTCTGAAGGGCCAAGTGAAAGGCCGGGTCGTCATCGACGTTAACGCCTGATCGGGCCGGATTATCGGATTCTTGAGGTTTTCCGGACAGGGTTTTGGGATGAGGAGATCTCGCGCCCCGATCAACCTGCGAATTGCCTTTGTGGCGGTCATCGCCACGGCCCTGGCCGGATGCGGCAATGTGGACGGGCTGCTGGAAGCCGATCACGTGGTGCAGCAGCGGCTGGCCTATCAGCCCGGCGTTTCCGAGATCTATTGCTACCAGACCCTGGCCAGGGTCGATTGTTTCGCCGAGCCGCAGCCCGGCCCACCGAACCGGCTGGTGAATGCCTTTGAGGAGCTGGAAGGCAAGTAGGGTCTCAAGCGCTCGCTAGCAAACGGGCTCGACGGTGCAATTGGGTTCCCGTGGCTCCCAGCGCATGCCCGGCGTCGCGGCCTCGTTTGATGGCGAGGCATACCGGGCATTCTGAGTATTGAAGGTGGCGACCGCATCGGCCAACGCAGCGATCGCCGATCGATAAGACCGGAAGGCGACGGTAACTCTATGACGGGCAGCAATCGCGGCATCCGATGGGTCGCCGGCGACAGTATCTGCCTTGCGACATGCCCCAACGCTCTCACGAAGGTTTCTGCGTTGAAACCGGACGAGGCCCGCCGCAGCCTGGATCGGCCTACGAGGGTCGCCGGCAAGCCCATGGAGCGCGAAATCATCATGCGCGGATTGCAGCCGCCATTGCCGTCGGCGCCAGGCCCGGTCGAGCGGTGTCAGGGCGGATGGTGGCCGAAGCGGCCGGCCGCCGATATCCGCAGCACCCCGCTCAGCCACCGTCTACCGATAATGGGCCGGCGAGGCGGCGACCTGCTGAACGGCAACGCCTTTCGGATCGTTGCGTGTCACCACGAGATCGATCGCCCGCCTGTCCGCGGTCGATCCGGTGACCCGGTCGCCGATCCTGAGCATGTCAGCGGCGTCGGCGAAATAGCCGATCTCCTGTACCGCGGCGGCTTCGTCGTCGGTTCGGTAGTACCAGAAGGTGAAGCCGTGGGCGTAGGCCAGCACGCCGAGGTCCTTGATGCTGAATGCCATGATCCGTCTCCAATCGCGGGCTCGACCGTCATCGGTCAGCGGTGAAATTGCGTTGGAACAAATCATGAACAAAATGATCGCGATGTCAAGAACATTCTGTTCATGAATGGGCCGCCTCGATGCGCGGCCGGAGTCGGGGCGTGCGGTGCTAGAGCTGACGCGCGAACCAGACGACGCGGCCGATGATCGTGGCCTCGTCGTGCTCAACCGCCTCGTAGGGCTGGAAGCGCGGGTTCTCGGAGCTGATGCGCAAGCGCGGCGGGTCGGTATTGGGAATGCGCTCGACCCATTTGCAGACCAGGCCGTAGCCGTCCCAGAGCACGAAGATGGCCGGCTGGGAGGGATTCGCCTTGGTGAGATCGATGATCACCTGGTCCTGGTTCTCCAGCACCGGCGACATGGATGGGCCCTCGACCACCATGACCTTGAGATGCTCCGGCTCGGTTCGGAGCTGGCGGATCAGGCGCGGGGGAAAATACAGCCGTTCCGAGCCGCTTTCGTCTTCCAGGCTCGGCGCCGGGCCGCCCATTCCTGGCTGGGCCGCGACCAGGGCCAGCGGCACGTAGTCTTCCGGGACGACGATCTCCGGCGGCTGGTCGGCGGTCGTGGCGATGTTCGGTTCGTCATCAAGGCCGAACAGATAGTTGGGCGAAACCTGGAGCGCCTCGCAGATTGCCTTCACTGTGGCGAAATCCGGTTCGCGCTGATCGTTCACGTAGAAGCTGAACCGGCGGGCGCTGATCCCGGAGCGCCGCGCCGCCTCGGCCTCGGAGATGCCGAGCTGGCGCACCCGTTCGCGCATGCGGGTTCCGACGCTCATCTGCGGTTCGATCCCGAGGTCCCGTCCGAGGAAACGGGACGGAATCGTTGTGCACGGTTTGTTCTTGACATTTCAGAACATATTGTTCATATTAGCATCGACGCCGGACGAGGTCCCGCAGCCCGATCAGGGTAGGGCCCGGCCGAAACACTGGCAACCGGCGTCGTTCCCGATTTGAGAGGAGACGGCCTTGGCGGCGAAACGCGGCAGCAGGAAACGGCGTGCGGGCGGAGTGTCCGGAGCATTGCAGCGGGATCCGGTCAGCGGGGTGATGATCGCGCCCGATGGCGGCGACCGCGGCCCGAAGGAGCGATGGCAGCATGGCGATGTCGCAACGGTCGAGGGCGGTGCGGCGCCGCACATCCGGGTCCGCACCCAAACCATGCTGGACCGCTATTGGCAGCGCCGGCAGATCGATGCCCGGCAATACCATGCCGGCCGTCGGCTCTATCGGCAGTGGCGCGGTGCCGGCGGCGAGCCGAGGCTGATCGCCTCCTATCGCCCGCGAGTCAGCGGCCGGCCGGAGATATCCGATCGCGAGGCGGACATCCGTGTCGCCTTTACCCGGGCCGTGCGCGCGGTGGGCCGGCAGCTCAACGAGGTGGTGATCCATGTCTGCCTGACGGACGGGCCGGCCTCCGACTGGGCGGTCGGCAAGCTGCTGCCGAAGACCGACGGCATCGCAAGGCTGCGCGCCGGGCTGGACGCGCTGGCGGATCACTACCGCATGCCGGGCGGGGATCGGACTTCAGAGCATGGTGATGAACTGCGGGAATTCGGGCAGGCCTGCCGGTAGGGGCTGCGCAGGCCGATCTGAGGGAGTGTTTGATGGTCAGGATCACATTGTACGACCCGCAGGTCTCGGCGTCGGTCTACAGCCAGAGGCGCTCGGTGGAGCAGAGCGGAACCAGCGGCATTGCGACCGGGCTGACCCGGCTGGGTCGGGCGCTGACGGAGCGCGAGCGCGGCTTTCGCAATGCCGGCTCCGAAGTCCAGGCGTTGGAGGAGGCGCTGGGGTTCTTCGAGGAGGAACATCAGTTGCTGGACGCGGCCAGGGCCAAAGAACCAAGCGGCACGCTCGGCTTCCAGGAGCGGGCCGTCTCGGCGCATCTGGCGCGCCGGGAGGAGCGCATTATCCGCCTCAAGGAGATGGATGGCGAGGCGGCCGCCCGGTTCGCGGAACGCACGCGACCGCTGTCGAAGGCGCTGGCGCGGCGGGCCGGAGCCATGGAGGCCGCGGCCTCTGGCGAGACCTTGTCCGGCGGTCTTGAAGGCGCGCTGAGAACGGCGGTGCGCGCGGTGCAGGCCGACCCGCTGCAGCATGACGATATTCGCGACGGGCTGATGGACACGCTGTCCGAGATGGAGGCGAGCGGCGTGGATGCCGATGGGCTGGCCGGATTCCGGGCCGCCGCCGAGCGCAATCTCGGATTGGCGGCGGTCGGCGGTCTGATCGGCGAGGGGGAATTCGACGCCGCCCGGGAACTGCTGGTGGCGGGCCGACTGCCTGGCTTGGCGGCGGAGGACCGGCGAGCGCTCGGGCGCAAGGTCGGCCGGGCCGAAGCACGCTCGGCATCGGAGGCGGATGCCGGAACGGCGGCCGGCACCGACGCCTATTGGGCCGGGTTCCGGACGGTGCAGGCAGCGTTGCGCGTGGGCCGCGAGGCAACGGGCGTGGACTATGCCGACGAGACGATCCGCCGGGTGCTGCCGGCGGACCAGGCGGAGAAGATGATCGCGCTGCGCGACGAGGCCGAGGATGCCGGCGCGGCCTATGGTCGCGTGGCCCTGGCATCGCCGGAGGCCATCGACCGGTTGATCGCCGGGGCCGGCAAGCGCGAGGCACGACGGCTGAGGGCGGCGGCGCGGCAGCGTGAGCACCAGCTGGCGGAAGATCCGGCAGCCTTCGTGCTGGGCAATGCCCGGGTGCAGGCGGCCCATGACGCCTGGCAGAATGCGGCCGAGGGCGGCGACGCCGACACCATCGCCGCGATGGCCACGGCCTTTGCGCAGGCGAGTCTGGACGAGCAGCGGCGGTTGGGGGTGGCGGAAGCAGAGCGCCGGGTCCTGCCGGCCGAGACGGCGGCGGCCATGGCGGCCGGTTTCACCGCCGCAGAGCGTCCCGAACCCGCTGCATTGGGAGCTGAGCTGCGCGCCCGGTTCGGCGATCATTGGCGGCCTGTATTGGAGGATCTGGAACGCGCCGGTCTGCCCGAGGGCCTCGCCGCCATTGCGGCGATGGGGCGACCCGACCAGCAGGCGGCGGCGCAGAGCCTGTCGGCGCTGGTGGGAACGCCGACGGCCGAGTTGCGGGCGCGGATCGATGACAGCGAGGCCGAGTCCGTCGACCAATCGCTGCGCGCCTTGGCGCCTGCGCCAGGGCTGTCGGGCCTCGCGTCCCCCGAGGCCGGGGTCGAAACGACGCTCGCCCGCCGTCGTGCCTATGAGCTCGTTGCGGCCGGGGAGGACGCGGCAACCGCGACGGCCAGGGCCGCCGCCGAGATCATGACACGGTCATCGGCCGAAGCCGCGGCGCTGAAGCGATCGGCGCCGAGGCGAATGGCGGCCGCGGCAAAACCGCCGGGCGATAGCCGGTCGGCAAGCGTCATCGACGCCGCGCTGCCGTCGGCAGCCGACACCGACCGCGATCTTGCGATGGTCGACGAAATCGCGGCGCTGGCCGAGCGACTTGGACTCGATCCAGAGTTTTTGCCGCCCGACAGCGAGCGATTGCTGGGCGTTCTCCGTGGCCTCGATCAGTTCGACAGCCTGACTCCGGAACAACGGCGCGGTCTTGACGGCGAGATCCGCAGGTTCCAGGGCCGGCCGGCCGAATTCTGGATTCCTCTGCGAAAGTTGTTCTGGGACCAGAGCGCGGCCGCGCGAGCTCGGGCAGCAGAGATCGAAGCCGCCCGGATCGATCCTGACAACTCCAATCTGATCCCGCTGTTTCAGGAATATACGGATCTCGGCCCCGACGGCAGGCGCGATTTCCAGAGAATCATGTTCTCGCAAATCCCGCACAGCTTGCTTCGTCAGGGAAGAAGCGCTCCTGAGGATATTGCCTGGTTGGAAAGGGCGCTGCTTGGCGAGAATAAGGAACAGAGGGAATTTGCGGCAACCTATCTGGAGTTCACGGGATCGGCCGTCTATCTCGAGACTGAGGGATATGTGGGCGACGAGTCCCTGCAGGACGTTCTGTCACCGGCGGCCGTTGAGGCCTATCTGAGATACTGGCACGACCCGTTCGAAGAGCAGAACCCGCTCCACGAATTCTTCGGCGCCGGGTTCGACCTCAGGACGATCGAAGCAGCTAAGACATTGACTGACGAATGGCCGGTGCCCGACGACATCGCCGTTGACCTTCTGGAAGCGATCCAGCTGTCGATCCGGAGCCCGGAGGACAAGGTCGAGGCATTGCTTGCCCATATCGATCGGATCGTCGCGCCATTGAATCGGGAACTTGCCCAGGGAATGAAGTCTGCTGTGGAAGAGCGACATGCTGGCCGCAACTCCCTGGACACGATACCTGGAAGATACGCCTTCCTGTTTTCCAACGAGGACTTGCTCGATGCGGCGGAAGCGCGCCGACTGCTGAAGGTGGACTTCACGCAGAGCCTCGACCCGCCTCCTGATCTGGCGGAACACATGGGTGTTCTGACGCCTGCGGGCTCGGTCGTAGCCGCAGGCTCGGGAGCCGAGGCATTGGTGGCGGGCGTGGCGGCGAACCCGGTGGGTGCTGCGTTGGCCGCGGCAGGGCTGATCGTGGCCGGAGCGGATCTATACGACGCGATCGATGATACCAACGAAGCCCATACCGACTACCTCATCAGAAGAGAAATCCAGCGCCGAACGCGCGATCCGCGAATCAACGAAGCAATCCTGGAAGCGATGCGGCTGCGACGCGAAGAGATCGATACCAACGAACCGACGGTCGACACTTCGGGGTTCACCGACTGATCGGGCAGCCATTTGGACCCGAAGAGGTCCTCGGTCAGCGATGGTTGAGGCATACAAGCAAGGCCGCCAGTACGGCTACATCGTCATCGGCGGCTCAGGATGCTCGGCCAGGTATTCCCGGACCTCCGTCATGATGCGGCCTTGCGCCTCGGTGTCCAGGCGACGGGGCCAGCCTTGGTCGAAGCCGTCCGGCGACAGATCCAATGACGGGTCGGCGGCGGCGCGTTCCATCAAGTGCTCATACCATGAGGGGACGCCGGGCAAGGAGATTCTCGAGGATGGCGGGCCGCCGGTCAGACCCGATACGTCGACTAAGGGAGGGCGGGGCGGCAGATCGTCCGGCACCTGAAACAGGATATCCAGGATCAGGATTTCCAGATGGTCGGGGTTCATTGGGCGTTCGGGATACCAGGCGGTGCCTACGATTGCCCAGAAATAGGCCTGTTCCAGATCGAACACCGGCAGAGCCTCGCTCTTGAGCATTCGAACGGCCGAGAGCATCGAAGGGCTGTAGCCAAATCTGGCTCCAGCCAGATACCAATGCAGGGCGCTCTCGTAGTCCCGTTCGCCAAGTTCACCGGACCAGAATGCGCGTGCCAGCCTCGACATGGCCTCGGCATTGCCTGCCCGGGCCGCCCGTAGCAGCCATTCGCGGCCCTGCTCCGGGTCTTTGGTCACACCGAAGCCCTCGATGTATGCCCTGCCGATATAGGCCTGGCCGCGTGGGTCGCCCTTCTCGGCAAGACGCAGGGCCCACTGCGCTGCCCCATAGGGGTTGCGATGCTCGAGGCCGACGCCGGCCCCGTAATATCGTACGACGGCGTACATCGCCTCCGGGTGATCGCCGTCGGCGGCGCGCAGGTACCAATTGAAGGCCTGGGCGTGGTCTTCGGGAACGCCCTGGCCGGATCCGTACATCCTGCCGAGCAATACCTGCGCGCGGCTGCTGCCGCCGCTTGCCAACCGCTGCGCGCCCCGAAAGGCCGTGCGGTATTGCCCGGCCTGATAGGCGGACCAGACATCGTCGAAGTTCATCTCCGCGATGCGGTCGGCTTCCCGGGCCTGCTGGTCCTGCCAATGGAAATAGCCGCCCGCGACGGCGGCCAGGATCAAGAGCGACGCCAGGAGACCCAGCCAGAGTTTGATACCGCGCATAGGAAAACATACCAGCAATCTGAGGTGGTGTCAGCATGGTAGCCACCCTTCCGAGGTGTTGCGCCGATTGCCGCGGTGCGGTCCGCCGGCAAGGCGGTGGCGTCGCCGCGGACATCATGAAAGAGAGGCTGAATGGCGCGATTGCGCAATCCACGACAGGAGCGTTTCGCGCGGCTGGTGGCCGCCGGCGTGGAGCCGAATTCGGCCTATGGCCAGGCCGGGTATCGGAGCGGGGGATCCGGCAAGCGCGCCGAGGCGGTTGCAGTGCGGCCAGGGGTAGCGGCGCGGATCGAGGAGCTGGAGCGGGCGTGGACACTGGAAGATCCGGCGGACGACGCCAAACGTCCGGCAGAGGGTCCGGGACGGGCCTGGGTCGTGGCGCGGCTGGTGGAGACGGCGGAGCGGGCGTTGCAGGCGGTGCCGGTGACCGACCGCAAAGGCGAGCCGACTGGCGAATTCACCTATCAGGGCAGCGTGGCGCTGAGGGCGCTGGAACTGCTGGGGCGGGAACTGGGCATGTTCTCCGACCGGAAGGAGCCGCCCGAAGGCGGCGTGGAGGCGTTGAGCGATGAAGACCTCGAACGACGCGCCCTCCGGCTCGCCCAGGCGCTCGGCGTTGGCGGAATGGGTGATGGTGCTTGAGGAGATCGAGCGGCGTCGCCGGCGGCGGCAACTGGACCACTACCGGCCCTATCCGAAACAGGCGGAGTTCCATGCAGCCGGGGCGGGCTTTCGCGAACGGCTGCTGCGCGCCGGCAATCAGCTTGGCAAGACCCTGGCCGGGGCGGCGGAGGCGGCATTTCACCTGACCGGGCGCTATCCGGCTTGGTGGCGGGGACGGCGCTGGGACCGGCCGGTGGTCGGCTGGGTGGCGGGCCCGACCGGTGAGACCACACGGGACAACCCGCAACGCATGCTGATGGGACGGCCGGGGCATGTCGGAACCGGCATGATCCCCGGCGATGCCATTGCCGGCTGGACCCGAGCGCGCAGCGGCGTGGCAGAGCAGCTGGACACCGTCCACATCGCCCATGCGACCGGCGGGCGTTCGGTGCTGAAACTGAAGAATTACGAGCAGGGCCGGGCGAAATGGCAGGGCGAAACGCTGGATTTCGTGTGGTTCGACGAGGAGCCCCCGGCCGACATCTATTCCGAGGGGCTGACCCGGACCAGCGCCACCGGCGGGCTGGTCTGGCTGACCTTCACGCCGCTGCTGGGCATGTCCGAGGTGGTGCGGCAGTTCCTGGTGTCGCCCACGGCGGACCGGCACGACACCAACATGACCATCGATGATGCCGAACATATCGCGCCCGAGACACGCCGGCGCATCGTCGCGGCCTATCCGCCCCATGAGCGCGAGGCGCGGGCAAAGGGGGTTCCGGTGCTCGGCTCCGGACGGATCTTCCCGGTGGCGGAGAGCGCCCTCTCGGTGCCGGCCTTCCCGGTGCCGCGGCATTGGCCGCAGCTCGGCGCGCTCGATTTCGGCTGGGATCATCCGACCGCGGCGGTACGCATCGCCTGGGACCGGGACGCCGATTGCCTCTACGTCACCGATTGCTACCGGGTGCGGGAGGCGACGCCGGTGATCCATGCCGCCGCCCTGAAGGCCTGGGGCCCCTGGCTGCCCTGGGCCTGGCCCCATGACGGGCTGCAGCATTCCAAGGATTCAGGCGTGCCGCTGGCTGACCAGTACCGCCGTCAGGGCCTGCGCATGCTGCCCGACCACGCGCAATACGCCGACGGCTCGACCGGCGTGGAGGCCGGCCTGATGGATCTGCTGGAGCGGATGCAGACCGGCCGGCTGAAGGTCTTCGCCCATCTGGCCGACTGGTTCGAGGAGTTCCGGCTCTACCATCGGAAGGACGGCCGGGTGGTGAAGGAGGCCGACGACCTGATGTCGGCGACCCGGTATGGCGCCATGTCGCTGCGGTTCGCCGTGGTGGACAATCGCGCGGCGCGGCGTCCGGCCCAGGCGGTGAGCGGCTATGATCCATTCGATCCGCCGAAAGCGTCGTTTCCGGCAAGCGCCGGCGGTCAGAAGCTCTTTCAGTCCTGACGAATTCGGCGACCATTTGCCGTTCACCCGAAGTCCACCACTACGAAATCTGGAAAATGCAGGCAATCGATGCAATCAAGAGTTTGTCCATTAGAATTAACTGAAATGCAATAGTGCATGCTCCTAAATCCGATGCTAGAGAAAGATTAGATCGGCAAGATTTAATTTTGTTTTGAATCAACGTGTCGATCTATTTCTCATGTTAAAAGTTAGTCTCGGGCCGACAAATGCAATTATTACGAAGTATTTCCGGCCACATGCCACGGATTATGAGGTGTCGCCTGTGCATCGGGATCGGCCTGATCGTTTGCACAAGCATCTTCATCATCGAGGCCGTGATCCTGGTGCCATCCTATTTCAGTCGGCAGGCCGAGCTATTTGACCAGCTTGAGACCGAGGGCATGCGCATCGTGGCCAAGGCATTGCACGAATACGATCACCATAGCCTGGAGCACATCATTGAAGACCTGAACGAAGATGTGAGGCGCACCAGGCTGCAAGGCGGAGCAATCTACGGAGATGCCGGGGAGCTGCTGGCGGTCTTCGGAGAGCCGCCGGTGCTGTCACTCGAAACGATACAGGCGAGGCAAGTGGCAAGGCACGAACTGGTCGGCGAGGATCGTCTTGAAATCCTTTGGACTGCCGATTTGAGCGCAATGCCGGTCACCGTTGTTGCCAACATTAATGCCGAAAGTGTGGAAGATGAACTCGGTGCCTATGTCGGTCGTATCAGCGGCCTGGTTCTCATCATCTCGTTGTTCGTGTCGGCTGCGACCGTGGCGGCCAACGGCCTGTTGGTGATCAACCCTCTGTTCGAGATCCGCAAAAAGCTGATGGCGGCACAGGACGACCCGACCAATGCTGAGCGCTATCGGCTCGACATTCGTCGCAACGACGAGATCGGCGAGACGGTAGACGCCGTGAATACGCTTCTGACCCGGCTATCGGACGTGCGTCGGAGCGACATCAAGGAACGCGAGCAACGCCTGAAAGATTTCGGTGAGGCGAGCTCCGACTGGTACTGGGAAATGGACGAGCAGCTGCGCTTCTCGTATTTCTCGGACCGGTTCGTCGAGGTTACCGGCGTTCCGCAAGATGCCCTTCTGGGAAAGACCAGACAGGAGACAGGGATTCCAGGCGTCGACGCGGATGCCTGGCGAAAGCACCTTGCCGATCTTGCGGCATGCCGGCCGTTTCGCGACTTCGTCCACCCGCGAACGCTGCCCGATGGCACGACGGTCTTTCTCTCGATCAATGGCAAGCCAATCTTCGGGGAGGACGGGACGTTCAAGGGGTTTCGGGGAACCGGTCGCGACATCACCGAGCAGAAACTGCGCGAGGAGGCACTGGTCGAGGCCAAGCACCACGCCGAAATCGCCAACCGGGCCAAATCCGAGTTCCTCGCCAATATGAGCCACGAGCTTCGCACACCGTTGAATGCGATCATCGGATTTGCCGAGATCATGAAAGACGGGCGATTGGGGCCGATCGGCAATCCGCGCTATGTCGAGTATCTCAACGATATTCACCTATCCGGCCATCACCTTCTCGAACTGATCAGCGACGTGCTCGACCTCTCGAAGATCGAGTCCGGGACCGTCAAGCTTGACAGAGAGGATCTGGATGTCGCGAAAGTCATCGGCACCTGCGTCAATCTCATTCGTCCGCGGGCCGAGGCCGGCCAGCTTGAGATCATTCAGGATCTTCCACCCAGTTTGCCCCTACTAAGGGCCGACTCCCGGGCGCTGAAACAGATACTGGTCAATCTGCTGTCCAATGCCGTCAAGTTCACGTTGCCCGGTGGCAAAATCCAGGTCTCGGCCCGAAGCGACCCCGGCGGTGGTCATGCCATCCAAGTGTCGGACACGGGCATCGGTATTGATGCCGCAGACATTCCGAGAGCCCTGGATCGATTTCAACAGATCGACGGCCGGTTGGATCGCAAATATGAGGGCACCGGGCTCGGGCTGGCTCTCAGCAAGTCGCTGATTGACTTGCATGCCGGGACGCTTGAACTCGAAAGCCAGGTCGGCGTCGGAACGACGGTCACCATCAGATTCCCCGCCAATCGTCCAATCGCGCCACGATGCGAAGCGGATTCGCATGGCGACGCAAGAATCGTGGTCAACGCTCGACCCGAATAGCGCCTTAACTCGCGAGGGTAAGGGCCGGTTAAGGTGGCGCGGCTATGGTTTCGCGACCCACTCTGGAGGTTGCAGCCATGGCTTTCGTCCGTCTGATCGACACCGATGAGAACGAGCATTACGTCAATCTGGATGCGATCGTGAACGTGCGCACGACGATGTCCGGCGGGACGTTCGTCGACGTGAACGGTCTCGAGGCCCCGATCTTCATGCGCAAGCATGCCCGCGAAGTGGTCGAGATGCTGATCACCGGCGAGGTCCTGGGCCGCGAGCCGGTGGCTCCGGCACCGCAGCCGGCCGCGGCGCCGAACGGGCAGGGCGACGGATTGCGCGAGCCCGGAGGCGATGTGGTCCGCGAGCCCGGGAACGACCAGATCCGGGAACCCGGCACCTTCATCGTCGAGAGCTGAGACGGGCGGCGGCCGATAGCCGCACGACCATCCGTCCTTTCCGAAGACCGTCGCCCCGGCCGCGCAGCCGGATTGACTTCCGCGCCGCGCTGATGTACATTTATTCCTATTCTGCCGACAATACGCGCTGAGCCGAATTCCGCTTGAGGCGGGGTTCGCCGGTTCGTGGCGGCAGGTCTTCCAGACAGGAGAGAACGATGGCGAAGGCGGCGGCCAAGGGGCCGGCCCGCGACGCGGCCTATTGGCGTGCGCAGGTGGCGGCGTTGCAGGAGAAGCACCAGACGGCGGCAGAACGGTGTGGCGCGCTGATCGAAGAGCGGGCGGCGGCGGTGGTCGAGGCGCCAGCGGGCGAAGGGGTCGCAGCCGGGCGGATGGACCGGATGGTCGCCGATTTCGCCAAGGCGGAGCATGAGAGGGTCACGCTGGAGGCCGCCGTAGTGAATGCCGAACGGCGCTTGGCCGAGGCCGAGGCGGTGGAGGCGGAGGACGCCCGGGCCGAGCGGCGGGCGCGGCGGGAAGCCTTGCTGAAGGCCCGGGCCGACACCGCCCGCCGGGCCGGGGCGCTGATCGACTCTCTGGGCGAGGCCCTGGCGGAGATGCGCGTCCAGGCGGAGGCGATCATGGAGATGACCGCCGGCCGCGACACCGCCGAGACCCTGAAGCCGATCAAGACCGACCACCGGCTGCAGCTGGCCATGGCCCGCGCCGGCTTTACCTGGCGCGACCGCCAGGGGGCGGTCCATCCGCTGTTTCCCGACGCCGCCGGTTTCGCCGAGGCCGAGATCGCCGCCCAGGCGCCTTATGCCGGCAAGGATGTGCGCTAGCCCGCCCTCATCACCGCTTGTCCCAGGAGAAGAACGCATATGGACGCACAGGAAATCATCCACCGGTTTGAGCAAGTGAAGGGGGAGCGCGGGGTCTGGGAGCAGCATTGGCAGGAGATCTCCGACTATGTGCTGCCTCGGCGCGGCGAGTTTGTCGGGCATCCGGCCGGTCTGTCGAGCGGGCAGGCCGGCGGGGCGAAGCGCACCGAGCGCATCTTCGACGGGACCGCGCCCTGGGCGCTGGAGCAGCTCGCCTCGGGCCTGCACGGCATGCTGACCGGGCCGGCGGTGCGCTGGTTCATGCTGAAGGCCGAGGACGAGGCGCTGAACGAACGCGACGACGTGAAGCGCTGGCTGGAGGCGGCGTCGGACCGGCTCTATGCCCTGTTCAACAGCCCGCGGGCCAATTTCTCGGCCCAGGCCCATGAGCTCTATCTGGACCTGGCGGCGTTCGGCACCGCGGTGATGCTGGTGGACGACCAGGGGCCGGAGGGGCTGCGCTTCCAGACCCGGCATCTGGGCGAATGCCATATCGCCGAGAGCGCGACGGGCCGGGTCGACACCCTGTACCGCCAGTTCCAGTTCACCGCCCGGCAGGCGGTGCAGTTCTTCGGCGCGCGCACCCCGGCGGCGATCGCCGGCGCGGTGGAGGGCCAGCCGGAGCGGCGCTTCACCTTCCTGCATGCGGTGTTCCCCCGCGCCGAGGCCGGGTCCAGCACCCGGTCCGGCGCGGCGCTGGGGCGCGCCAAGCCCTGGGCCAGCCTGTATCTGAGCCTGGAGCCGCGGGAGATGATCTCCGAAGGCGGGTTCGACGAGTTCCCCTATCTGGTGCCGCGCTGGTCGAAGCTGACCGGCGAGCGTTACGGCCGCTCGCCGGCGATGACGGTGCTGCCGGACATCAAGATGGCCAACGCCATGACCCGCACGGTGATCGTCGGCGCCCAGAAGATGGTCGACCCGCCGCTGCTGGCCCCCTCGGACGGCTTCCTCAACCCGATCCGCACCACGCCGGGCGGCATCAACTATTACGACGCGCTGGCCCAGCGCGGGCCGGACGCGATCAAGCCGCTGTTGACCGGCGGCCAGCCGGGGCTGGGGCTGGACCTGATCCAGTCGGTGCAGCAGGCCATCGTGCGCGGCTTCCATGTGGACTGGCTGACCCTGCGCGACGGGCCGCAGATGACCGCGACCGAGGTGCTGCAGCGCCGCGACGAGCGGCTGCGCCTGCTGGGCCCGGTGGTGTCGCGCATGCAGGCGGAGTTCCAGGGCCCGCTGATCGAGCGCAGCCTGCGCATTCTGGAGCGGCGCTCGCAGCCCTTCTGGCGGGAGGGGCTGGACGGCCCGCTGCCGCTGCCGCCGCCGGAGCTGGGCGAGAGCGAGCTTGCGGTCGACTACGTGACCCCGATCGGCCAGGCCCAGAAGGCGGTGCAGGTGGAGAGCATGGCGCGGGTGATCGAGGGGGTGGAGCGCCTGTCGGCCTTCGACCGCGCCCTGCCGGGCATCGTCGACGCCGAGGCCGCGGTGCGCGAGATCGCCGACATCTACAACGCGCCAATGGACATGCTGCAGGCCCCGGAAGCGGTGGCGGCGCTGCGCCGCCGTCAGGCGGAGGCGGCCGAGGCGCAGCAGGCGGCGACCCTGGACGCGGAGCGGGCCGGGGCGGTGAAGGACCTGGCGCAGGCGGTGGGGGTGGTTGGGGGTGGGTAGGGCTGACCCGCCAAAGCGCAGCAACAAACAAAGCTGGCTTCGAGTGACACCCCTATTTGCAAGAGAGATTCAATGAAGCGCACCAGATTGCACACACTGACCCCGAAGTCAGCACGTACGAGGATCGAGGCTGCAAAGTCCGACGAGCCATTCATGGCTGCGCTGCTAGATCGAGGGCATCGCGGACACAAAGATGCGGTCGATCAATGGACAAGGCTTCATCAAGTCGCTTTTGCCGATGCCGATGCTGCAGATACGACGGCGTCGCCCGGTAACCAGCGCCATGCTGCAAACAGTACGACTGACAATAGACTTCGTAGGCGCGGTGCCACAGATCGCTATGGTGTACGGGCCAATTCGGTCGGAACCGGAGCAAATCAGCCCGGCGAAGGCCGCATGAAGACTGCCAGCCTTCAGTTCAATCCCAAGCGATCCGACAGGCGCGAGAGCCAGGCCAGCGTGCTCTTGCCCGATCCAGAGAATCCACTTCAGCTCGATTCAGCGGAGCTTTCGTCACTAGTGCGCCGCACGGGCGAGAGCGAGTCCAAATGGATTGGTCGATTGGAGCTCGAAATTGACCAGGCGGCAGAGTCCTTTGACGACCTTCTGATCGTTAGAGAAGCCATCCTCCACGAAATCGGATTTTACGATCTTGAACCGGGTCGCATGGGTGCGGACGGACTGATCGACAGGGATGGATGGCGGGTGCTGGCCACCCTCCAGAACATTCCGGAGGATGGATGGCAGGACGCGATCTCTTTGGGGCCAAAGGAAAGGGAAGAGTTCGAACGGACCGGATTATTGCCGATAGTCGGAGCAATCGGGCCCGACGGCGAAATCTATCATCGGCTTAGTTTCCGACAGGACCACCCGGTCGGCAGCCTGCTGCAGACGGTCGATGAACTGATAAGATTAAGGCGCCCTCCCGAACTGGACCTCGAATTGGCTGCTGTTCTTGCGGCAGTCGTCATGAAGCCTAGCGGAAGGCTGGGAGGGATCGCACCGAGATCGATCGTTTCGGAAGTGGTCGCGCCACGCGTCAGTTCCTTCATCAGGTCGCAAGGACGGAGCGCTGCCGCAGCTACGGCGATAGGAGCCAGCCTAGCGCTCTCCAGCAGTGCGAGGCGCGAGGGAACCGGCGAATCTGAGATGGAACCGGCTCCGGACCTGCCGCCGGCGCCGGGGCTGGAGCCACCGGAAGACCCGGAGACCGAGCGCGAGACGTTTCCGGCAGACCTGCCTCCAATCCCGCCGTTGCCGGGCTTCATGCCTGAGGACTATGCGGATTTGGTGGAAGTTTTCCCCGATCAAGACGGCGAACTACCTCTCGTCGACATCTTGGATCGGTGGGGCAGTCCGGAGACCCAGCTTTTCAACTCAAGGACAATGCGAGCTGTGCGTGATCTCGCGAAGGCTATCGGCGTCGAGGTCTGGCATCTCGGCGGCGGACGGCCCGACGATAAGAGCGACTATGAAAAGGAGCTCTGGCTCCCGGCGGGAGGCGAAGGGGGCGGAACCGTCGGCTCCTCGTACCTAGACATCGCCTTCAAGAGCGACCGCACAGGTCGAAAGCTGCTTATCAACACTATCGATACGCGCGCGGATAATATGACGCCGACTACGCGAGAGGAGCGCGCGGCGATACGCATTTTGGCGAACTCCAAGACAGGCGACATCCTCATCCTGCTCCCCAAACCGCCCCGCGGTCAGACCTATGATTTCGATCGGTTCCTGGAGTGGCTGCGGCCGCACCTGGAAGAGATCGATCGGGACCTGCCAAAAGGGTCGGAGGGCCATCAGCGCCGGTTCGATTTTCACTAGGTAGAAATTTTTTTCCATCTGATCGCTTGGTGGATGGATGCCTCGTCCCCGGCCGTCGTGCTATCGTCAGCCCATGCGTGGGGAAGGTCGCAGGGAGCTTCAAAGGCTGCAGCTGACGGGCAAGCGCCGACAGCCCGCGATGCTGCCGGCTGACAATGAGGATTTTTCGCTCGCGCTGCGCGAAGCCTTCCCGTCCGTCAGATTCGTTAGAATGCCATGCTTATTTATGCTCCGGAAGACCCTCGGTCGGGAGGAGCTGTCTCCGGAAGATCTTTCGTTGTTCTATTGCGACTCACTGGCTCAGGGCTTCGGTCTCGACTCTGCGGAGGGACTCATGTGGGACAGTACGATCACAGCCTGGCTGGAGCCTGAGGGCTGGGAACCGTTCTGGATTGGGCCGACACCGGAATCCGGAGACTATGTGATCGCCAACAAGCCCCGCCTGTATTTCTGGTATGGCGGGGGGTCCAGGATCTACAAGCGGGGCGGCAACGAATTTCTCTACGAGGGCTTTATCACGTCGACGTTTCCCAAGAACGACAAGGAGTTCAAATCGTTCATCAACAAGGTGTGGCGGATTCTCGGCAAGCTGACCACGAACGTATTCACTTACATTGACATGAAGAGTGGTCGTCCGTACGGCCCGGCCAGGCCGACCATAATAAATTGCTGCGGCCTGCGCGCCATGGACTGGATGCGTGAGGCGCCCAACCGTTACGTTATCAATAACTGCCGTCCGCCAGAGGACGGCGAAACCGGCCCCTACGCCCCCTTACCGAAATACTGACTGGCGGCACGGATTGTCGCGTTGTCCAGGCAATCCCCTCGGCAAAATTACGGCGACACTCTGGCCCAGCGCGGGCCGGACGCGATCAAGCCGTTGTTGACCGGCGGCCAGCCGGGGCTGGGGCTGGACGGCCCGCTGCCGCTGCCGCCGCCGGAGTTGGGCGAAAGCGAGCTTGCGGTCGATTACGTGACCCCGATCGGCCAAGCCCAGAAGGCGGTGCAGGTGGAGAGCATGGCGCGGGTGATCGAGGGGGTGGAGCGCCTGTCGGCCTTCGACCGGGCGCTGCCGGGCATCGTCGACGCCGAGGCCGCGGTGCGCGAGATCGCCGACATCTACAACGCGCCCATGGACATGCTGCAGGCCCCGGAAGCGGTGGCGGTGCTGCGCCGCCGGCAGGCGGAGGCCGCCGAGGCGCAGCAGGCGGCGAGCCTGGGCGCGGAGCGGGCCGGGGCGGTGAAGGATCTGGCGCAGGCGGCGCGGGTGGTTGGGGGCGGGTAGGGCTGAGCGTGCAATGTCGCCGGCGACCGCCTGAATTCGGCTCGCATTCCTGCGGGTGATCAATCCCAAATGAATAAGTAGGGCAATGAAGCGAACCAAGCTGCATGCGCTGAACCCGGAGTCGGCGCGGAAAAGGATCAAGGCTGCGAAGTCAAATGAGACATTCATGACCGCCCTGATTGAGCGCGACCATCCCGAGCATGAGGAGGCGGTGGGGCAGTGGACCCGGCTGCACGAGGTGGCGTTCCAAGAGCCAGACGATCAGCCTTCGCCGTCGGATCGTGACCGGGCAACTCGAAGCAGCCGGTTATCGCTGGCGGCGAGCTCAGTCCACGGCACGTCGGGGCGGCGCCGCAACGAACGACCCAGGGCTGCCGCTCTTGAGAGCGGTTCGGGGCAACGAACTGTCGGTTCTGAACAGAAAGCCGATCCGAGGAAGACGAGGTTCCGAAAGCAGCAATCAGGGACTTCGATTCGGAGAGTCGGGCATCTGCGCGAACAACAGCGGCTTCCCGATCCGGAGCGGCCCCTGAATGTTGATCGGCGGACCGTTTCCGATCTGTCGCAACGACCGGGCGAGAGCGACTCTGACTGGGCCAAGCGTTTGCTGCTTGCCGCAAGGGAAGTGCAAAGGTCCGTCGATCAGCTGATCGTCGTGCGCGAGGCGATCCTCCATGGGATCGGCTTCTACAAGCTCGGCTCCGAGGCGGCGAGCAATGACGGGGAATTGACGGACTCCGAATGGCGGCTGATGGCTGTCCTGCAAAACCTCCCGCTTGAAGGCTGGGAGCGCGCCGAGCGGATGGATGAGGCGCATTCCGACTTCGAGCAGCGAGGATTCCTCAGCTTCAATGAGGTGATCGGGCCCGATGGTGGTCTCTACCACCGACCGTCTATTCGCGGAAGCAACCCCGTCGGCGATGCCCTTCAGACTATCGATGCTCGCATTCGCCTGATGCAAGCGCCGCCGCCCCGCGACGACTTGCTGGCCATGCTGCCTTTGATCCGGCTGACAACCCCAAGCCGCCAGGGTGGCACGCCGCCACGGGGGCCGCTTGCAGCGAATGTTGCGCCGAGAGTCCTACAGGTTATTCGCTCGCAGCGCGGCCCGGCGACGATCGGACTGGGTATCGCAGCGGCTGGCGGAGCAGCACTCCAGCGGCGCGACAGGTCGGAGATGGAACCGGCTCCCAGTTTGCCGCCGGCACCAGGGCTGGAGCCACCGGAAGACCCGGAGACCGAGCGCGAGACGTTTCCGGCAAACCTGCCTCCAATCCCGCCGTTGCCGGGCTTCATGCCGGAAGACTATGCGAACTTGATCGAGATCTTCCCTGACCAAGGGAAAGACTTGCCGCTTGTCGACATTCTCGACAACCGACTGGGAAATGCGGACACGCAACTTCTCAATACAAACATCATGCGTGATGTGCGCGATCTGGCAAAGGCCATTGGAGTCTCAGTCTGGCACCGTGGCGGTGGACAGCCAGACCCGAGAAGCGACTGGCGAAAACCTGAACTCTACCTTCAGCCCTCTGGCGAGGGCCGCGCCGGCGGATCGTATCTTGACGTCGCATTCGAGAGTGAACGAACTGGTCGAAGCTTGCTCATCAATACGGTTGACACGCGTGCGGACAATGTGACGTTAACCGGCCGAGAGGAGCGCGCCGCGGTGCGCATCCTGGCGAATTCAGAGACTGGCGACATTCTGATTCTGGTACCCAAACCACCTCGTGGGCAGGCTTACGATCGGGACCGGTTACTGGAGTGGCTGCGGCCACATTTGGAGGAGATCGATCGGGACCTTCCAAAGGGATCAGAGGGGCACGAGCGACGTTTCGAGTTTCACTAGGCGTGTAGACAGCAGGTTGTTAGCGCTACCCGTCGATAGCTCATTGTATTCTGATTGTGCTACCGTTGATCTATGCGTGGGGAAACTCGCCGAGAGCTTCAAAGACTGCAAATGTCGGCCAAGCGGCGTCAGCCGGCGATGCTGCCCGCCGATTCCGAAGACTTTTCGAACGCTCTGCGCGAGGCCTTCCCGTCCATCAGATTCGTGCGATTCCCGTGCATATTCACGCTCAGGAAGGCGCTTGGCCGGGATGAGTTGCAGCCGGAAGACTTGTCGCTGTTCTATTGCGATTCCCTGGCGCAGGAATTCGAGATCGACACGCCGGAAAGTCGGATGTGGGACGGTACGATCATTGCCTGGCTGGAGCCGGAGGGCTGGGAGCCGTTCTGGATCGGGCCGACATCTCCGCGTGGGGACTACACCATCGCCAACAGGCCGCGGCTGAATTTTTCGTATCTCGGGTCCCGAATCCGCATGCGAGGCGGTAACGAATTCCTCTCCGAGGGCTTCATTGCGTCGACCTTCCCGAAGAACGACAAGGAATTCAGATCGTTTCTCAACAAGGTTTGGCGCATTCTCGGCAAGCTGACCAGCAACGTCCTGACATGTATCGACATCAAGCGTGGTCTGCCGTATGGCCCGGCCGAGAGGCAATTCATAATCAGCTGTGGCCTGCACGCCCTTGCCTGGATGCGCGAGGCGCCCAACCGGTACGTCCTTGGCAACCGTCGTCCGCCGGAGGACGGCGAGACGGGACCGTACGCGCCAAAGCCGAAGTACTGACTGCCGCCATGGATCGTCGCATCGTAGGGGCGGTCTGCTCGGCAAGAGTACCGCGACGCGAGAACTACGATGACGGTTTACTAGATTCTCTTTTCCGTCTTCCGCCTGTGCTGAGTTGAGGCAGAGAAAAGGGATTTAGGGTCCGGACTCATTAGATCCACCAGATGACGATGGCCGCGATGGTGACAGTTGCCAGGAAGTTGGTGACTTTGCGGTCGAAGCGGGTGGCGATGCGCCGCCAATCCTTGAAGCGGCAGAACATGCGCTCGATCACATTGCGCTGCCTGTAGACGGCGGTGTCGCAGTCGAGCTTTGTCCTGCGATGGCGCTTGGGCGGGATGATCGCCCGGGTTCCGCGCTCGGCCAGCCAGCGGCGCAGATCGTCGCTGTCATAGCCTTTGTCGGCAACGAGGTCGGCCGACGGCGGCAGCGCCGCGATACACTCCCTGGCCACCCTCATGTCGTGGGTGTTTCCGGGTGTCAGTAGCAGGACCCAGGGCCGCCCTTGCCTGTCGCAGACGGCGTGGAGCTTGGTGTTCCGGCCGCCGCGGGTCTGGCCGATACCATGGGCCAAGGCCCCCCTTTTGCGCCGCCGGCCGTGCGATGCACCTTGATGCAGCTGCTGTCGATGAACAGCCGGTCGGGGGTGTCTTCGGCCCCGGCCAGGGCATGAAAGATGTCCTCCCACACACCACGCTCCGCCCAGCGCACGAAGCGGTTATAGAGCGTCTTCTTCGGTCCGTAGACGTGCTTTGGGCAATCATTCCAGCGCCCACCGCTCTGCAAGGCATGGACGATGCCGCTCAACACCCGGCGATCGTCCACCCGCCGGCGGCCACGTGTGTTCCGCGGCAAGAGCGGCTCGATCCGAGCCCACTGTTCATCCGAAAACCAGAAGAATTCCGCCATGTCCAACGCCTCCGCCAAAACGGCGTTGAATCACAATCCCGGCATCGTGGGAATCGCTTTAATGGGTCCGGACCCTAGTAAACTGTCACCGTAATTCCGACCCTCGCTATGGGCGGCGCTTCGTACTTATAGCCCTCAAAAGTAAATGGCCTGGTTACGGTGACAGTTACCGAATTATCAGGGCGTCGAGGGAAATCAGCCGGATCTGTTCTACGCTTGAAAGGGGTTGTTGTTCACCACGTCGGTGTAGAAGGCGGCTTTCGGGCCGCCTTTCGCTATCGGCTACGACCAACTGACCGCGTTAGTAAGCAGGGCGAGCACCAAAAAGCTCGGGAGGCCGATGACTACGAGCGCGATCCACCACAACGCTCGGTTTCGCTTGGAATACAATTACGGTGACAGTAACCGAATTTATCTTGGTCGGGATTGCCTTGCTTTGAAGTCACTGCTGGCAATTCGGTTACTGTCACCGTAATTCTAGTCAATACAGCGATACCAGCGCTGGTAAACTAAACCACGCGCGGCTTGCGTCACGTCGGAGGCGGGGGGCCTCCTTGAAGTTCTAATCTGTAGATACCGTCATCTTCATCTGTTACACCGATATAGAATCTATTATCAATGAGGCCCATAAGGCGCATTAACGAGAGGTCGAGGCGCCTTCCGTAAACCGCATCTCTATTGGAATAGTCACCTACTGGACCGCTTTCGTCCATTATTACGATACTCGGGCTCCCAGTTATTTCCACCCAATTTGGCGGTGTAAAATCTCCAGGCACCTCTACCTCGTATATATCAACAACATCCACAGATGTTATCTGGCCAGCTTCCTTGATGTTCAGCGAATAAGGGACACTACCAGAATATCCTTGCAGCCTACTCAGCTCTACGCCGATATAGTAATATCCCGCACCAACTGTGACCTCTATACTTTCACTGTAAATTTCCGAGGCTGGGTTATCGACTACACTGAAAGCATGGATTGTCGCGGTCGTCCAGTTATCCGAGGTACTTACCAAGAATAGGTCAATATCGGGTTTCATGAAATTGTTATGCGGAAAATCGAGATCAATTGCAAGCGTCGCCGGGAAGGGTAAATGAAATCTATACCAGTCCTCGATAGTGGGAGAATAATTAGGCAGACCCGGCACGTCAATAATATCGATCGTGAATGATTCATCATAATAACTTGTCGAAAACCCTGTGACTCGGGCGGGCAGAGCCATCAAGTATTGCCCATCACTGGGAGAATCATTATCTTCCACTTCGATAGTCGGATCGACAAAAGAAAATGTTCTTTCTCCTCCAAACTCGACTTCACCCCAGTTTTCGCCTTTCATTATTGGCCTCTGCCCTACCATTGGTTGGTACCAGAGAATTTTTGTTGCATTTGCTAATAGATTGTTAGGTTCTATTTCAAAATCATAGTCGACGTCATCACCTCTGAGAGAAGAAGACAACAGCCCGATATTCGTAGTGCGGTTTGAAAACCAATCAGTCCCAGCTACCGCTTTGTAATAGTAGGCTCCAATGGGACCAATGCCCTCGATATAATATTCCTTTAGAATAGAAGTTTCATCATATTCGCCGCCGCATATGGTAGTGCCGAAGTCCTCGTAATACTCGCAGTTAGAGGATTCAGTTGATATCGAACTGACATATGCATCAGTATTGATGTAGTCATTTGAGATTTGGCCCGGCTGTACTTGGAAAAGCGCAGTCTCATTGAGTGTAGTAAAAAAGCCATAACCAATCATTAGACCGTCATTGGCATCGAAAGTGTCAATCAAAATCTCCCCATCGGGAGAGCAATATACCTTATCATTTTGCACTGCAACGTGCGTGCAATGACCTTTTACATAATCGCCATTGCCTGAATAGATTGTGGGAAACGACTGAATCCCGTCTATTAGGATAGGTTCTCCAAGCGTTATCCTAAACTCGCTGCTGTCTTCCGTAGTACTGGTTGTATAGGCGTCAACATACTGGCGCTCTAAGTCCCATCCATATTCCCAAAAATCGCCCTCTTGCAGCGTGAAGCCAAATCCAGGGAAAATTGCGCAACCCGCAGTCAAAGCCACTAGAGGCACCAAGTTTGCAAAGAGAATGAGGTGTCGGTTTGCCATTTTGCCTAACCATTCCCTGATCAAACTTAGACCATATCTCGTATTGGTAGAGAATCATTGACATGAATCAATCTGCGCGGCATTCAATCTTCTTTGTACAGATGAAGTGCGAATAACGATCTCAGAATCATACTATGAGGCGAAAGAACAGTGATGTCTTCGTCCCCGTTCTCGGCGTCTTCCAGCCAGAGCAATCTGTGCAACAGTCGGCAATTACGGTGACAGATTAGCAATTACGGTGAGCAATTACGGTGACAGTTTATTAAATCCGCAATCTCCGAAAGCGCCCCAGCTAGGCTAGCCATCCCCGGAGTGCCTTCGGAATTCGGGGTATAGTAAACTGTCACCGTAATACCAGGTAATATCAGGCATCCGAAAATCAGGGATTGAGTAAACTGTCACCGTAATTCCGCGAGCTTGCGGAAGTACCGGTTGCACGGCCCGTGGGCGGCCGCCTTCCGGGTGATCCAGAGCCACGCCTTGTCGATTTCGCGCTTCACGTTGAGGCTCTTTCGGGTCCACGTGTTCGTCTTCTTGTTGAACACCGCGTAGGTGAGTGTTCTCTGGAAAGGTCCGTAGTTTTAGTGGGACCACAAGGGCCCTCGTATGATTCCGTAGTTTTTGTGTATGCCGTTGATCTTCATCGCGTCGATTTGCTCCCTTTCGAAATTCAGTCTCTGCCTAGGGTTCCCGTCGACGTAACCGGATTGCCCTCTTCGTGGATGATCGTGTTCAATCGTTGTTCGCCACGGGCCCGGTTACGGGAGAGGATTGCCTCATGGACCTCACCATCGTCATCGCCTTGGTCGCGATCATGCTCTTCGTGGCCTACGTGTCCTGGTCGCTGACCCAGGCGCTGAAGGCTATCGGGCGTCGCGTGGTCGCGATCGAGGAGCGGGTTTCCGACCTCGAAGACGAGCTCGCCAAGCGCGGCTGACGAACCCATGCGCCGGCTCTGCCCTCTGCAATGGCGGACGGCCGGTCTTCAACCCATGAGCTCCGGTCGCAGCATCCAGGCGATCGCCCAGGCACGATCTTCATCGCGCTCCAGGCAGACCAGGCTGCCCGGCAGGTAGGCGACGGTTTTCCCGTCTTCACGGTTCGTCACGAGGCGAGTCACCAGGCGGGCCATGAACGGCAGGTGTCCGACGACCATGGCGTCTTCGTGCCAATCGGCCAACGTCTCGGCGAACGCCTGGGTCGGATCGTTGGGCGCCAAGCCGGCGCGGGCCTCGGCCTTCGCTCCGGGCGCTACGGCCGCCGCGAGCAGCTCCGCGGTCTGCCGGGCCCGGGTCTTGCCGCTGTGCCATACGCGCGAGACGTGGACACCGCGACCCGCCAGGAACCGGGCGAGCCGCTCGACGTCTTGTCGGCCCCGGTCGCTCAGTGGCCGCTCGGAATCCACCTCCTTCGCAACGGCCTCTCCATGCTGAACCAAGTAGATCTTCATGGCCGCCTCGGCATATCAGTATCCGGGGACACAATGCGCATTCCTATGAATGTGTATTGATGAGTCCGGACCCTCGTGAACTGTCGCCGTCATCCAGTATCCCTGGCGCGCTTCGTCCGCCGCGGATCAGGGTTCCTGGATCGATTGGATGTAATAGACCAGTTCGAGTACACGATGGCGGACCACATAGTCGTTCATGGGGCCGGGACCCAGCATCATCATCGATTCCGTCATGTACCGATCACCCCAGACCGGCATCTGGCGTTCGCCGTGAGCGGCAACCTCCAGGCGCCCGTCAATGACTTCGAACACCCTCTCAAGAGGGAAGACGCCTCCATTGGTCTTGCTGAGCTGGGTCAGGTCGCCGGGTTCGACGCCGCGGAACACCCTGGTGAGGAAGCCCGCGCCCCGACCGTCATCACCATGGCACGATGCGCAGGAGTTTCGAAACTCACCGGGGCTCGACACGAAGCGCTCAGGACCGTCCTGGGCGGGCGCTGTTCCCGTTGAGGCCAGAGCCAGAACGACTGCAAGCGCCGCTGCGCGGCGTGGAATCTGTGACACGCAAGTCTCCTGCCCTGGAACCGACCGTCGCGCTCGTTAGGAGGTCACCAAGGAGAGCGCTGACGGCCCGTGCAGAATAGCCACCGACAATGCGGCGCAAGTTGACACAGATCAGGCAGGGACCAGACTGCACGCGCATTGGAATCCGCGGGCACGCTGCGCGGTCCTATGACTGTGTCCTGTGTCCCCGGATTTCAGGATGTCGCGCGGTTGAACAAACCTTCGCGGCTAGCCGTCGGGCTGACGGACCACAAAGACGGAACAATGAGCGTGCCGGACCACGAATGCCGCCACCGATCCAAGGACTATGTCTCCCAGTCTCGGATCGTGGGACGCCATCACGATGAGATCGGAATGGGTTTCCTCCGCGTAATTCAGGATCTCCCGACCGGGTGCCCCCTCCCGCAAAACAAGCTGGGAGCCGTCCGAGATCCCATTTCTTTCCCCGAATTCCTCAAGTTCCTTGCGTGCGTTTTCAGCCTGCGAACGCAGGATTTCGGCGGGGATGTGGGTCGCGTAGTATTCCGGGATGTGAGGCAAGACATGCAGCAGGACAAGATCCGCATCAGCGTCAAACTGACGTGCGTGCGATAACGCGGCCTCTGCGGATGTTTGGTGGGACAGATCGACCGGAATGACAATTTTGCCGGGCATCGAGAACTTCACTTTCCGAGATATGCCTGTTCCGAAGGCAGCTTAGATCCCTCCGAATTGGTTTGCCAGCGATCTGCCGGCCCAGACGGGGTATCCAAAGGGGGAGGCTCGATTGATCTCCCAGAACACAGGACCTCAATTGCGGTGACAGCAACCGAGTTGCCGGGCCGTCAAGCGATGTCGCCATCACAAGAGTCAAATCGGTTACTGTCACCGTAATCCTGCTGACAGGCTGACTAAGGCGGCGAAGGTCGTCGTCTAGCCAACAATGGGAGTCCGCAGTGTCGGTCGGATCCGGCGGTTCTGCGATCTCTTCCTAACTGTCATTCTGTCAGGCTGCCATTGTCGACAGTGTCGCGATCGCTCCACGGGGCGAATCTCTCTGCGGGTGCGGCGATGCCCCAAATGACCCGGCTTGCCGTCAGCCAGGCGACGCCGAAAGCGATCAGCCCTACGGCCTCGCCGATAAAGGTAAGACGGGGCACAAAACCGGAAATTCTACCACCCAGAATCCCGTCGAGTGCAAGCACCAGAACGGCGGCCACAATCGTCAGCCCGCAAATCCTATAGATGAAGGCGCGCCTCGCGGCCGCCTCTCGCAGGCCGGGCCGGTCGAATTCCTTCCGATCCAATTCCAATTTCGCCCGGGCGCGCTTACGAAACAGGCGGCACATGTAGGCCAGGAGCAGAAACATCACCGCGGCCGAAAACCCATGTATGAAGGGAACGTATTCAGGGCTTCTGGGGAATTCCGGACACTCGCAGGGAAAAAACGCGATCCCCAGGGCCGCGATTGCGGCGATCTTGCTTAAGGTCTTCTCCCGCAATGACAACCCGTTATAGGCGAGCATCAGCGCGCAAATGACGCAAAGGGCGCCGACGAAACTGTTCCGGGCCCAGCCGCCGACGTGGTACGACGCGCTGATCGACAGAATCGTCGTCTCCGTCAGATAAGCGAAACCACTTGTCGCGCTTGCCAGTGTCAAGGCGATCAAACCGACGATGAGTTTGATCGTTCGATGATCGATTTCGTATCGTTGCATAGAAGTTTTCGCTTTTCATATACCGTTAGGTTTCGAATAATCGTCGGACTAAATATTGCTCTACTCTTAGTTACATTCTCCTGCTATTGCAACTCTGGATTACGGTCACAGTAACCGAATAGGGTTCGGTTATGCCTGCAATCCGCTGACGCACCGCCGTGTTTCGGTTGCCGTCACGGTGATCTTGAAATTCTGCCGTGTCCGCCCCTCTGTCCGCGTTCTGGTCGGCGCTTGCCGACCGTGCAGGTGTCACCAAGCGGCTGCGGGAGTATGATCGCCTCAATAAGGAACAAAACACTCTCACGCGGAGAAAGCGAACGCAGGAACGACACACATCACGGGAGGAGCGATCATGCCCCACTATCTAATACGCGGCCGGTTGTCGAAGGCATCTGTCTCGGCAATCGTGAAGAACCCGCAAAACAGAACCGAGGCCGCCGGTGCCGTCATTTCGGCAGCCGGGGGGAGGCTCCACCACTACTTCTTCGCTCTCGGCGAGGACGACATCGTCCTCATCGCGGAGTTCCCCGACAACCTGTCCGCGGCGGCCCTGTCGATGATCGTAGGGTCCAGCGGAGCCGTTGAGGACATGAAGTCCACGGCGTTGATCACGATGGATGAAGCGGTCACCGCGATGCACAGGGCGCATGAAGTAAGAGATGCGTACAGGCCACCGCAGGCTTGAGCGTCAAGCACCGAGCGCCAGGTAGGCGCCAAGTGCTTGGCACAGCGGTCGATGTCGCCGCCGATTATGCCGGTATCCGAATGATTCTCGACCAGGGTAACTGTTCCCCGACGATCTGCCCAGTAATTCGGTTGCTGTCACCGTGATCCGGGGCATGTTGTCCGTCGATTGTCGTCATGCGACGAGTAGAAAATCAAAGCTGAGTTCAGTAGGAAGCCATGCAAAATCCAAATCAGTCTCATGAAATGCAATTGGATTTCGATAATATCCAAGAAATATGGCAAACACTGGTATCGAATTTCAAAAGAATGAGTTTCTCATCTCCACGGTCACAGGATATCAAAGCTTCACTAGGGACAATGACCTCTTCCAATGATCATATTTCTCTAGCTCTCAAGACAGACTGCTGGATCGAGAGCATCGCCCTGCTAGATAAACTAAGAATGGAAGAGATTGAGATTATAAAAGAGATCTCCAGTATCAACATGGATCACATTGTAAGACATCAGAAATTCACTTATGCAATGCTGGTATTTGCCGTCTCATCGTTCATGTTTGTTTATAACCAAATTGCGACTGAGTTCCTTTTTATAGTCTTTGTGCCTGTTGTCGCAGCTTGTGCGGCAATCCTTTGCGTGATTTGGTCCGGCCATTGGAAGGCATTCGAGCTAGACACATGCATAGCTCTTGTCCACAAGCGTCGACTTGCTGAATTGAAACTTCGGGCAGCGTAGACAGTCGGAAATGACGAAGTGCAATGGTAGCAGACCATTTGAACTTTGGTGATGGCAACCAGATAGATACACCGACGCGCATCCCGGATCACTGCGCCACCACCCGCTCAGCCAACGCGTCCAGCACTTCCGCATAGGCCGGCTCGATCCAGTCCGCGTTCCAGAACAAGAGTCCGATGCCCCGGTCCACCTCGTGCTGGACGACCCGGGTGCCGCCCTCGACCGGCTCCAGGAGCCATCGGTGATCGAAGGTCAGGATGCCGGGCATTCCGCCTGACTGCCGGAGCTCCCGGCCGGCGACCACCGCCTTGACGGTCGCCGCCATCTCGACATCCGACCCGTCCGGGAACTGCACCGTGTTGGTGACCGTCGCACCGTCGGCATAGGTCCCGTCCACTGCAATGAAGACCGGGTTCCAGTCCGGGTAGGCGGCCGTGTCCATCAAGACCGCCCAGACCGCCTCCGGCGGCGCCGAAACCACCGATTCGACATGGAACGTCTTTCGGGTCAGCAGCGCCGTTGCCACCAGGATGCCCAGCAGAAGCGGCAGGCCCCATATCAGCGACTTTCTGAGCATTGTGCGCCCCATGCAACGGACGTTAGGGCCCTGACGGGTCCAGCGCTATTGATCTCCCAATTCGATGGGACTGCCAAGTCAATCGAGTCCGACACCTTCGATCGCCCGAGCCTCCGTCTGCTCGCGCCGGGCTCTCACAACAGCCACGGGTGCCTTGGGGTGTCCATGTCGGGTGCCAGCGACCGGAACAGCGTTGCGGCGTGATCGAGCATCGGTCGTTGGAACCCGAGATAGATGCTTGTCTGGTTTTTGAGGCCGAAGCCCACGAAAAAGGTCTTCTTGTCGACGGACGCCCTGTCGCTGAGTGCGTATACCGGCGCGGCCTGGGACAAGGCATTCCATCCCGCCTCATCCAGATCGGTGCGCTCTCTTTGCCTTACCCAGTCCTCCACCTGTTGCCGCACGTCCCGATGCAACATCTCGGGCCGGTTCATGAAAAGGAGGATGTCAAAGAACAGTTCGGCGACCATGTCGAGCAGCGTGACCGGAAACACAAAGGATATGCGCGTCCCGTCGGCCAGCACGAAGGTGACGAACTGGTTCGTCCCGTTGGCATCGGGGGCGGCGCTGATGGCCTGCACGGTTTCCGGATGCGCCAGGGTGTACCAGCCGGTTTCGTCCACGTCCGGGTGCTTCTCATATCTCATGGAACCCTCCGCGGCTGCGCCACTCACAATGGTAGAGCGGCGGTGTCACAGGGGTCTGGCACGCCCGCGCTTCGATGGCCATGACAGTCCAGCTCCAGGACTATCTCGTCGACCCGGGCGCCGGCGCGAAGTCGAGCGCAGTGGATGCGTGACCGGCAGCCATGGGATCAAGACTCGGTTGCTGCCGCGGCAAGGCTGGCTCGCCTCTCAGTATAGTTAATATATCGTAACTATATTTTAATTCTGTCAATGGTATATCAAATCCATTCCTGTAAGTGCCGCTAATTCCTGAAGAATTGGCGTTGCCTTGCCAACGATAGAAAGTACTAGGGAATGGACGCCAGCAACACGCGCGAAGAAACACTCTTCAACAAGATCACGAGCGAACCGCTCTTCACCAGAACGATCCCCATCCCGGAGACCCGCACGCCTTCGGACATGACCCGGGCGCTGGTCGCCCTGGCGCAGGACGCGAAAGCGAACCTGAGCGGAGTCAACCTGGAGCAGCGCGACCTGTCGAATGTCGACCTGTCGGGCCTGAAGATGGTCAAGGGCCATTTCGACGGGTCGGACCTGTCCGGCGCCAAACTGGTCGGCGCGAGACTCAGCAAGGCCGAATTCAAGGGCTGCAAGCTGACCGGGGCAGACCTGCAAGGGGCCGATCTACGGCATGCCCAACTGTCCGGCGTCGATCTGCAGGGGGCCAACCTGCACCGTGCCGACCTGCGCCATGTCGAACTGGACGGGGCCAATCTGAGCGGCGCGGATCTGCGCGGCGCCAAGTTCGAGAATGCCAGCCTGCGCAAGGCCAATCTGGAAGGTGCCGATCTGCGCAGCGCGATCTTCACCTATTGCGTGGCGGATGGCGCGAACTTCACCGCGACCCAATGCGACGGTGTCGAGTTCTACATGGCCGACATGCGCGATGTGGTCGGCCTGTCGGAGGAGGCGCGGGCCCATGCGGTCCGCATGCGCTGCGAGTTCGGCAGCGGCTGATCGCCGGCGATCGGCGCGGCGGATCCGCTGACCTCGGCCACCTGACGACCTGGATGGCGGGCGCGATCGTTCGGCGGGCTCAATGGAGCCTGCCGCCGCGATCGGGTTTCCAGGACAGGCCGTAGCGCGCCAGAAACCTGGCTATCACGGCATTGTCCGAGTCGGTTCTTGCCGCCTGTCGAAGCGTCGGAACCAGATAGTAGAAGAGGAGGTCCCGGCGGTTTTCGGCGGCCGGGACATACTCTTCGATCACGGCCAGAAACCGCGGTATCGACATGATGGACGCGAATGCTCGGTACGCGACCGCTCTGGCGTGGGGAATGGTGCTGAGATAGTGCCGCGCCAATCGCGTCTGGTCGGCCCGTTTCCACGACAGGTGAGATATGGCCAGGATCGCTGTTCCCGAATCCATCGTCCCGGCCGGATAGCGGTCCAGAAGCCAGGTCGCGGCGTCCTTGGACCCCATACGTCTGAGGTCCTTGATCAGCTCGCGTGAAGTCCTGTCCATGGCAACCGGCTCTCCTGCCAACGCTCTGGGGCTGCAACCTCGATCTTCCTCGAGAGGCCGCGATGGCACAACTCAGTGAAGGCTAGAGCCCCTCGATTTGCCCGCCGAAGATTGTACCTTCCCCGGGGTTCCGGCCAATGCCGGCAGGTTCGTCGCCAGCATCCTGGGGATAGGTTGTACTTCCCGAAACGGTGCCGCTCGCCATTCGCGGCGGCCCTGTCTGGAGCCGATCATGACCTCCGTGCTGCACGAAATCGCCCTGCTGAGGAAGCAGCTGCGCGAGCTGCGGCCGGAGGCGGTCGAACGGCTGGCGGATGCGGCGGTCGAGCAACTGGAGCGGCTGCAGGAGGTGCGGGATCCGGAATTGGCGCATGAGCAGGCCGACCGGGTGTTATGCCGGTTCCTGCGCGCGATCGGGCATCGCGCGGTGGCGGACGAGTTCGAGGCGGTGGAGCGCTGGTATGGGTGACTGCGGGGTGTCGCGGTCGTTGCCGGCCTCCTCGGCGGCAGCCGCCAGGCGGGCCGGTCGGCCTGCCCCTTGGATCCCGGCGGGCTTGACAGCGATGCGTTCTTGATGTACATATATTCCTATCGTTGGACAACCTCCCTATCTCGAAGGGCCAGCCGGGCGGTTGGCCCTTTTCTTTTTGGGGACGGCGGGATTGGGACGGGCAGACATGATCGATTTGATGCGGCGGCGGCAGGATTATCGCCGCGCCTTTGGCGGCGAGCCGGGGCGGCGCGTGCTGCGCGACCTGATGCGGCGTCACTACGTGCTGCGCTCGACCCAGATCGCCGGCGACAGCCACGAGACCGCCTTCAACGAAGGCCGCCGCGCGGTGGTGCTGGACATCCTGCAGGCGGTCAATGCCGACGAGGCGGCGGTGCGGACGATGGCGGCGGAATGCGCGGGCGAGGGGTGAACGTCATCGTGAGGTGCAAGCTGGCGGCGCGCGGCCATTGTGATGCCGGCCTATAGGAGGTCGATGATGGGTCGGAATGAAATGCGTAGGCTCGATGCGGCCTCGGCCCGAAAGAGGATCGCCGCGGCAAGATCGGACAAGCGCTTTGTGTCGGCATTGCTTGATCGGGACCATCGGGGCCATCGAGACGCCATTGAGCACTGGACCCGGCTTCATGAGGCGGCGTTTCCAGAACCATCGACGACAACGGCAGTTCATCGAGCCGATCGGCGTCGATCTCCGTCCGCGGATACCGGGATGAATTCAACCATTGGGCGGCGCGCCAACAACCTTCGTACGCCCATCGCACGAGCACGGTTCCCTGAACGGCCGGTCAAGGATCGCCGAAGGGACGCCGAGAATGGCGATCATCCGATCACACCTGCGACCGCAACAGGCGCTGAGGGCAGTTCTGGGCCGCCTACCCTCAACAGCGAGGCCGAACGAATTCGGGCGATCATCGAGAACGCATCTGCGCGGTTCGAGATCGCGGAGAACCCGGATGCCGACCCAGACCATGGCGCTTGGCGGTCGTCGAATGCACTCGGTTTGATTACGGTGCGCCGATACAAGTCCATCGTTGAGCGGGAGGCGCGGGCTCAGGGCGTCGATCCAGACCTCGTCAAGGCGATCATGTATGTGGAGAACGCTCAGAGTCTCGACAGCCAGGTTGACGAAGGGCTGGGTCTTGGCCTGTCAGAATCCCTGCTCCCCATGAACATCCGTCCAGATCCTTGGGCCGCAATCGAAGATCCGCCGGCCGATTTGAGCGACCCGGCGACGAATATCCGCATTGCCGTCACATTGATCCGGAGAATTATCGACCGGATTGACGATCCGACGCCCGCCAAGGTGGCGTCGATCTGGAATTTCACCGGTCGGGAATTGGTCAATGACTTCGGCGCCAGAGTTCAGGACGTCTATGACCGCAAGCCGTGGAACCCGGATCACGACGCCCTCAACCTGTCACCATAGGAGATCGGGGTCGTGATGGCCGTCGTTCCCGGATGGCGCCGGAGCTGGATTGATCATCCGAGCATTGCACCGCCCTGCGGCGCTATTCCAAGTAGGAATCGATCGAAATGAGACTCCCTATTGTCGACCGTTCACAGTTTTTTGGGGTGCTGGCGAAGATTGCGAAATACCTGTTGTCTATCCCGTTGATTGCTTCATTGGTTCTTTCGCCGGTCTTCTCATTGTTTTCCTTGTTGGCGAATTCACACGGTAGATTTTGTGGCGATCACGCCGACGGTCTGATCTACCACGAAGGCTATGATTGTTACCTGGATCTACTGAATTTGTTCGAGGTTTTTGCGGTCACATTTTTGGGAATATTCATTTTTTTCTTCGCAATCGTGTTTCTGATCGTCTTTTTGTTTTACGTGATTTACCTGATCTATGCTCCTGCACGACTGGGACTAGGATCGGCGGAGAACAACGCCGCATAGGCAGGCGGCCGACCGAGGGGTCGGGATCGTTTGCTCGGTGTCAGGGTCGTGGAGAAGCAAGTCGCTCGGGTCGGCCACCAACCAGGGCTGATCGCCCTCGATATTGCCCGGCTCAATTCGGTTACTGTCACCGTAATTTCGGCATTCAGGCGCCGGTTGTGCAGATCTGAGGCGTCATGGTCACTGCGGCAGCAATCAGGGGCATTCGATTCTGAGCCGGTTGAACCCCGAAGAGTCGAGCTTCGCGCTGCGGCGAAACCAATTGGAGATCTGATGATGGGCAAGCGCATTGAACTGATCGAAAACGGATCTGCAACGTCGAGCGCCACGCGTTGGCCGGGCGGCAAGGGATCCATGACCGTGGCGGGCAACTTCAACACCGCCATCGTGACGCTGCAGACCCTGGCAGGCGACGGGGCGACCTGGGTGAAGGTGATCGATTTCGCCGCCGCCGAACACAAAAATTTCGAACTCGCCGAAGGCCAGATCCGTGCTGAGATCACCGGCGGCCCGCCGTCGGGCCTCTACGCTATCGCGGTGCAGATCTGAGGCGTGAAGGGCTCAATTGACGCTGACACCTTTGATGATCTTGCGAGCAGTTCATTGCTGCGCCGCATTCTCAGCCTCAAGATCATTGATGATCTCCGGTAACACTGTGAGCACGTCATCTCGCGGCATGCCGTGAAAGAGCCGATTATCATAAAGGATGCGAAGTACCGCGATGTCGTACTCCGTGAGCCGAGAAGCGCCACCGAAACTTGCAAATACTGTATCTCGTCGGCTCCCGAACAACCCATCGAAGTCGCCTAGTGGGCCGAGAATGTGTGCCATTTCCTGCGCAATGCATTGCCTTATGCTGGAATCATCCAACTCGGACCAGATATGGACTCTGGCAGAATCCCAACTGGGGACACCGTTTACTTGCTTACCCTCAGAGTAGATTCGGGCACGACAGTTGCTTGGAGTGTCCCGATTGCTGATCTCTACTATCACGTTTGGTGAGGCTGCATCCAAAGTAACGGGCTTTTCGCTGATCTCGCCGAGTTGAACGAGTTGACGTTCAACCTCATTGCGGTACCTCTCCGGTCCAACGTACTGAAGTAGCAGTGGCAATTGCCAACGTCCCAGTGTGTCGAGTGGTCTTCCTTCGTCATCGGTGAGCGCGGTGAGTACAAAACGGTCATACAGGCTCAAATCGGGAGCCATGGCCGGCACTGTGCATCCGGCAAGAAGCGCGGCTAGCAATACAATCAGCAACTGCATAGTCGAAACGTCCTGCTGTCACAGGCCGCTGTCAAGTGGCGCATCGCAAATTGAATTGGAGGAGATCCCATGCCAAGAGGTCAGTCACCCTCGTCGAACAAGGCTGCCCGGGATGCAGCTCGCGCAGCCCAAGAGCGCCGTGCAGGAATGTCACCAGGAGAGGGCGCATTGGTCCGCGAGGCAGAAAACTCGGCACGTAGCCGCGGCGGCGATATTCGGGGGCCAGAAGGTAGCAGTGACTCTGGTGGATTCGCTGGCAACGAACCGGATCCGACACGTGAGACCGGAATCGGATTTCTGGATGCCGCAGACAAATTCCTTCAGCAGCCGCAGACGCCGCAGGACATTACGCCGCCGACCGAGCGTACCGGGACCGGCTTCAATCCGCCTAATGATGAATTGAATCCGGGATTGCTCTCTCCGATAAGGCCGCCGGAGGAGGAGGCGCCGATCGTGCCGGGCGATCCGGATGATTTGGGCGAGCGCGGGCGTCGTCGGCGCAGGAGGGACGATGTCAACACAAGCCCGGTGCTGCGGCGCGGCCTGTTAGGGGTCTGATTCCTTGGTTGGCCGGCGGCTCTCAGGAGCAGTGGTCACTTCAGGCAGTGCGCGTGCATAGCGGAGAGCTCGATCGATGGATGAGGCGAATATCGTCGGCGTTAGCCACGTGGGTTCGGCAACCGGCGACGCCGGCGCCGGGTCTGCGCTGTGGACCGAGGGACTTAGCGCCGAACAGTCTGCGCTGGTTGAGACCAAGGGCTGGCGTGGGCCGGCGGATGTGGTGACCTCATACCAGAATGCCGAACGGCATATCGGGCGGGATCCGGCGTCGCTGGTGGCGGTGCCGGGGCCGGCGGCTTCGGCTGAGGAATGGGGTGAGGTCTATGATCGGCTCGGGCGGCCGCAGAGTGCGGACGGATATGCTTTCGAGCCGATCGATGGCATCGATGGCAGGGATGATCCTGCCCTGGCTGCGCTGGCGCATGAGCTCGGCTTGAACTCGGAACAGGCGGCGCAACTCCGTGAGCGGCACTATGAAGCTGCGGCGCGGGGGGCGCAGGATCAGGTCGCGGAATTGCGGTCGGGCATTCACGATATCAAGCAGACGCTGCGGGCCGAGTGGGGGCATGCCTATGGCGAGCGGGATCGGCTGGCGGCGCGGGCGGCGGAGTTTGTCGGGCTGGATGCGGCGGCTCTGGGCCGCGCTGGGCTGTTGGCCGGCGAGCAGGGTGTGCGGTTGATGCAGGGGCTGGCCTCGCTGGGCGAGATGCTGGCTGAGGACAAGGTGGCGGGCAGCGGTGGGTTTGTCTCGTCGGCCGCCGAGGCGCGGGGGCAGATGGAGCAGCTGAAGCTCGATCAGGGTTTTCTCGACGCCTATCTCAATCGCGAGCATGTGGGGCACAAGGCGGCGGTTGCGCGCATGCGGCAGTTGAGCGAGGCCGCCTGGCCGGAGCCGCGGCGGTGAGCCGGCAGTCGATGGAAACCCGGCGCGTCGATAACCGCCTGGAATGCCTGCGGCTGGCGGTGCATCACGCGCCGCCGGGCAGCCTGTTCAATGTCGATCAGGCGCTGGAGCGCGCCGAAAAATACTATGGCTGGGTGACGGCGGAGTCGTCCGCGCCCGGCCCCGAGATTCCCTTCCGGGCAAGCCGCAAGGCCCCGGCGCACGCCCGTAAGCCGGGCCGGTAAAGGCAACCGTCAGAGCCAGGCAAGCGTCCGGTTCAGAGGACAGAGATCAGAGATCAGGCATCAGGGTGCATCATGCTGGCCGGCGGAATCCGCCGACAGGGCCAGCACCCTTCAGATCCCTGATTCCTGATCCCTGTCCTCTGAATCCGGGGAACGCCTCCCGAACGATCTGCAACTCATGGCCCCGCCTTCGGCGGGGCTTCGTTTTGGAGGGCCCGAATGTCTTTCGACGTCTCAACGGCGTTCGTCCAGCAATATAAGACGAATGTCGAAATGCTGCTGCAGCAGCGCGGCAGCAAGCTCAGAACCGCGGTCATGTCCGACAGCTACACCGGCAAGGCCGGCAAGGCGGTCGAGCAGATCGGACCGGTGACGGCGCAGAAGCGCACCACCCGGCATTCCGATACGCCGCTGATCTCCACGCCCCATGACGCCCGCTGGGTATTCCCCACGGATTACGAATGGGCCGATCTGGTCGACGACCAGGACAAGCTGAAGATGCTGGTGGATCCGTCCAGCGCCTATGCCATCAACGGCGCCATGGCGCTGGGCCGGGCGATCGACGACGAGATCATCACCGCCGCCTTCGGCGATGCCAAGACCGGCGAGGACGGCATCACCGTCACCGCCTTCGACACGGCAAACCAGCAGGTGGCGGTGGACACCGGCGCCGGGGCTGCCACGGGGATGAACATCGCCAAGCTGCGCGCGGCGAAGACCATCCTGATGGGCAACGAAGTCGATATCGACTCCGACATGTTGTACGTGGCGCTGACCGCCAAGCAGCATGACGATCTGCTGTCGGAAACCCAGGCGATCAGCCTGGACTACAACACCAAGCCGGTGCTGGTGGACGGCAAGATCACCCAGTTCATGGGTTTCAACTTCCTCCATACCGAGCGGTTGGGCGTCGATGGCTCGAGCTATCGCCGCAACATCGCCTGGGCGAAGTCGGGCCTGCATCTGGGGGTGTGGAACGACATCACCACCCGGATCGGGGAGCGCGCGGACAAGAGCCACGCCACCCAGGTCTATGTGAAGGGCACGTTCGGCGCCACGCGCGTCGAGGAAGGCAAGGTCGTCGAGATCTTGTCGGCCGAGAGCTAAGGGAGGGCTTGGACCATGGTCACGACCTATTCGACCGAAGCGCAGCCGGCGCTGAACACGGTCCCGGCCAAGCGGGCCGATGGATCCGTGTGGACGGCGAAGCTGCGCCGTCACCGCGCGACGATCGCCCTGGCGGGCCAGGGCAGCGGCGACGATATCGTCCTGTTCCGGGTGCCGGCGGGGTCGGTGTTTGCCTATGGCGTGCTGAACACCAGCGCGTCCCTGGGTACGTCGACCATTGCGGTCGGCGTTGCCGGCACCACCAATCGGTACAAGAACGCGGCCACGTTCACGGCCGCGAACACGCCGACGCTGTTCGGCAAGACCGCCGAGGTGTCCGGCGCAGCCCTGGTGGCCGATACCGATGTCCTGCTCACCATCGGCGCGGCAGCCCTTCCGGGCTCCGGCACGCTGGTGGTCGACATGTACTTCAGCAACGCCTGACGCCATCGCTGGCGTTCGTACCTGACGGGGGCTTCGGCCCCCGTTTTCTTTGGAGGAACCTCAGAATGGCATCATTCAGATTTGATATCGACCGCGGCACGGAGCCGGGAGCGGTTGACCCCTTTTCGCAAGGTGACATCACGCCGGATGTCCGGCTCATCATCTCGGACGTCGTGACGCGTGAAGAAGCCATCACTCTGATCAGCCGGCTTCGGGATCGGTTCCTCGAAGTCGACTGGCCGGCGGCGTGATCCATGACCTCCGTCGTTGAAATCGGCAACATCGCGCTGGTCAATCTGGGCGAGGACACCATCACGTCCCTGTCCGACGATGTGAAGGCGGCGCGGCTGATCAACCGGCGTTATGCGCCGATCCGCGATGCGGTCCTGCGCGCCCATCCGTGGAACTGCGCGATGGCACGGGCACAGCTCGCCTCGACGGACCCGGCGCCGGCATGGGGGCCTGCCGCCTGCTACCAGCTGCCCACGGATTGCCTGCGGGTCCTGCGGCTCGAGGATCGGTCCATCGCCTGGAAGGTGGAGGGCCGCAAGGTCGTCGCCGACGGCTCGGCACCGCTGAACATCCTCTATGTGCGGCAGGTTGACGATCCCAACGCGTTCGATCCGCTGCTGATCGAAGCCATCGCGGCGCGGCTGGCGGCCGATCTGGCACACCCCATCACCCAGTCCACGACACTGGTCCAGGTGATGTGGGATCTGTATCGGCAGAAGCTGATCGAGGCGCGTGGGGTAGACGGTCAGGAAGGCGCCGGCGACGCGATGATCGCGGACACCTGGCTGGCGTCCCGATCGGTCGGTGTCGGCAACCCGTTCGGTTCGGACGAGGCGTTCTGATGCCATTCGCGTCGCGCCTTCAGACCAATTTCACCGCCGGGGAAATCAGCCCAAGGCTGTTCGCCCGGGTCGACATCGAGAAGTATGCCGCCGGGGCGGCGGCGATCGAGAACATGATCGTGCTGCCCCATGGCGGGCTGGCCAGGCGGCCGGGGACGCATTTCGTCGACGCCGTGAAGGACTCGTTGAAATTCACCCGGCTGATCCCGTTCGAGCTGTCGGCGACGCTGGCCTATGTGCTGCAGTTCGGCGAGGGCTACATCCGGTTCCATACCAATCACTCCATCGTCATCGATGGGCGGGACTTCGCCAACGGCGCCTTCGACGCCGGTATCGAGGGCTGGACGGACATCAGCGCCGGCACCGGAACCCTCGCCCACGACGCTGAAGACAATCGATTGAACCTGGTGGGCGCGGGAGCCGGAAACGAGGCCCGGGCCGAACAGTCGTTCAAGGCCGTTTCGACTCAGCTCTACACGGTCACGCTGGACGTCATCTCAGGTGCGGTGACCTACAAGGTTGGGACAAGTACAGGAGGCGATGAGATTGCCAGCGACACGCTGGCGGTTGGAGCGGACCAGACATTCTCGTTCCAGTCCCCGGTCAGCCGGGAGATCTTCATCACCTTCGAGAACGCCAACAACGATACGCGGCAGATCGACAATGTGCGGTTGTCGAGCCCGATCTACGAGATCGACAGCCCGTTTCTGGAAGGCGATCTGGATCAGATCAAATTCGCCCAGACATCGACCGCGCTCTATCTGGTCCATCCCGAATTCGCGCCGCGCAGGTTGCGCCGCGATGCGGTGAATGAGTGGGTGCTGGAGGTGCTCGATTTCGTCGATGGTCCCTATCAGGACCAGAACGACGACGACACCTTGACCCTCGATCCGGCGGCGGCGTCGGGGCCGGCCGTGGCCGTGGTGGCGTCGGCCGATCTGTTCGCCGCCGGCGATAACGGGCGTGTCTTGCGTATCAACAACCCGGCCAGCGGTGCCGATTGGGGATGGGGCATCATCACCGCCGTCACCGACGCCCGAAATGTCACGGTGAATATCCGCGAGCCCTTCGCGACCGCCAATGCCACCGCGAATTGGCGATTGGGCGCCTGGTCCGACACATCGGGCTATCCCAGCGCTATCACCTTCTTCGAGCAGCGGCTTGCCTTTGCCAACACCGCGGCGGAGCCGGACCGTTTCTGGATGTCGAAATCCGGCACGGCGATGATCGAGGTGTTCAGCCCGTCGGATTTCGATGGCTCGGTGAATGACGACAACGCCATCACCTATCAGATCGCCGACGACCAGGTGAACGCCATCCACTGGATGGATGGCGGCGACGTGCTGGTGGTGGGAACGGCAAGCGGCGAATACGTGATCCGTGCGGGCAGCAGCGAGGCGGTCACGCCGGCCAATATCCAGGTCAAGCGCCAGACGACGCGGGGGTCGGACCGCTTCGTGCGGCCGGTCCGGATCGATCAGCAGCTGCTGCATCTGCAGCGGGCCGGGCGGAAGATCCGCAATTTCTTCTTCGACTTCGACATCAATGGCTATGTCAGCGACGACATCACCATCGTCGCCGAACACATCACGCGCTCGAAGGTGTTCGAGATGGCCTACCAGCAGGAGCCGGATTCCCTAGTCTGGGCCGCACGCGGGGACGGGCTGCTGCTGGGCCTCACATTCCAGCGGGACCAGCAGGTGGTTGGCTGGCACCGGCATCTGGTTGGCGGCCGCCTGGATGGCGGCAACGCCGTTGTGGAAAGCGTGGCCGCAGTGCCCACGCCGGGAAATACCGCCGATGAACTATGGATGGTCGTGGCGCGGACCGTGGACGGCCAGACCCGCCGGTATGTCGAGTATATGGAGCAACCCTACAATCTGGTCGACACGCCTCAGGACGCGGCGTTCTTCGTGGATAGCGGGCTGACCTATGATGGGCCGCCGGCGCAGGTCTTTGCCGGGATCGACCATCTGGAAGGGGAGGCGGTATCGATCCTGGCGGATGGTGCCGTGCATCCCGACGTCACTGTGACCGCCGGCCAGATCACCCTGACCCGGCCGGCAAGCAAGGTCCAGGCCGGGCTCAGCTATCGGTCGCTAGTGCGCATGCTGTCGCCGGAGGCGGGCGGCGGGCCCGGGCCGGCATCCGGCAAGACCAAGCGGGTCTCCGAGCTGGTGCTGGAATTCTTCGAGACCCTGGGCGCGCGATATGGTGCCGATGAGAGCGCACTGGACGTCATTCCGTTCCGCGCCGGCGGCAACACCATGGACAGCCCTCCACCGATCTTCACCGGCTTCAAGAAGGTGCTGTTCCCGAAGGGCTATGGCCGTCGCGTCGAGCCCGTGGTGATCCAGGACCAGCCGCTGCCGATGACACTGCTGGCGGCGACCTTCACCCTCCAAACGAACGAGTGAACGTATGGGATTGGGAAGCATTGTCAGCGGCATTGGCAGCGTCATCGGTGCTGTGTCCGGCCTGTCGTCCGGCGACGAGAATGCCAGGCTGTCGCGGGAACAGGCGGAACGCGAGCGCGAGCGCACGCGGATCGAACTGCAGCGGCACAAGCGCAACGTGCGCCGGGTGCTGGGCGAACAGCAGGTGCAGTTCGTCGCCGCCGGCGTACGCGGCGATGGCGGGTCGGCCCTCGACATCATCGCCGATACCACTTCGGAGGCGGAGCTGGACGAGAAGCTGATCGAGGTTGGCGGCGAGGCGCGTGCGAGCTTCGAGGAATCGCGGGCACGCCAGTTTCGCCGCGGCGGCAGCAATGTCTTTGCCGATGGGCTGCTGACTGCCGCCGCGAGTTTCCTCGACCCGTAGGACGACATCGGCGCTGCCGGACGACCCCGGCAGGCGGTTTCGGATCCGATCAAATCGGGCTGCTCAGCTCAAGACATCGAAACAGTGAAGGAGGGCCGGGAATGACGGTCACGACATCCGCAGCGCGGGTGGTTCACAACGGCAACGGCACCACGATCGATTTCGCGGTGCCGTTTCGCTTTCTGGAGAACGGCCATGTCGCCGTATTCCTGCGGGATGCGCCGGCAGCCAGACCCAGTGGACGGAAAACACCCAGTACACGCTGACGGGCGCCAATGCGCCCGGTGGCGGGACGCTTACAGCGATCACGTCGCCGACCGACTACACGCCGGCTGCCGGCGAAAAGCTGGTCGCGGTGCGGGCCGTGCCGATCACCCAGGATACCGACTATGTCGAAAACGACCCGTTTCCGGCGGAGACCCACGAACGCGCCCTCGACAAGCTGACGATGGTCAACCAGGAGCAGACCGAGCGCCTGGACCGCACCTTCACGATCCCGGAGACAGACACGGCGGCCGGCAATTTCGTGCTGCCGGGAGACACCGTACGGGCCAACCGGTTCCTGGCATTCGATGCGCTGGGCAACCCGACGGTGGCGGTCGGCACATCCGGAGACCTCAATCCGGTGTCGGCCTTCATGGACACCCTGTTGTCGGCCGCGGATGCCGCCAGTGCGCGGACGCAACTGGGGTCGACCACGACAGGCGATGCGCTGTTCACGGCGGCGAATGCCTCGGCAGCTGCCGCGGTCATCGGCATTGACGAAGAGCAGATCTGGCTTACCGGCCAGGTCTATGGATAGGAGGCGCAGACCATGGCGTTGACCAAGGAGTTCCTTACCGGCGGAGCCGGCGACGGGGCCGGCATCAAGATCGGTGCGACGACGCTGGGCGGTGCGAACACCGTGCACACGGTGCCGGCCAGCAAGGAGGACACGATCCGCATCCTGGCGACCAACAACGACACTGTGAGGCGGTCGCTGACCGTGCTCTGGGGCGCGGAGTCGGCGGTGGATGACGAGATCACGGTGACGATCCAGCCCAAGGCCGGGCTCGTGCTGGTGATCCCCGGGCTGCCGCTGGGTGCTGCGAAGGTCGTCAAGGCCTATGCGGATACGACGAATGTGATCGTCGTGCATGGCGACGTGAACCGGACCGACGCCTGATGGTGCATTGGAAGGCGCCGCTGCCATCGCTGGCGTTTCCCTCGGGTGCGCCGCAGATCTGGCGGCCGATCCGGGATGAGACGGTGTCGGATGTCGGCACCTACGACCTGACCTGGGCCGAAGATATCGCGCTCTTGTGGCTGCAGGTCTTCGCCATGACGCCGGTCACCAACGGCGTCACGCTGTACGCGCGAACCAGCGGGGATGGCGGCTCGACTTGGGACGCCGGTGCGTCGGACTACCAGTATCATTCGGTCGCCCGCGTCAGCGCGCTGGGTCTGAACAACAGCGCCGGCGCGGCCCAGATGCTGCTCAATCCGGCCAGCGCTGGAACCGACATTGGAAACCAGGCCAGCTATGGCGTGAGTGGCAACATCTTCCTGCTCAATCCGGGGTCTGGGAAGCAGACGAATCTGCTGGCCTACACGCTGTTTCGGAACGGTGGCGGCAATGCCAACCAGTCTTCGTCTCAGGCCACCCGCAAATCGGTGGCGGCGGTTGATGGGCTGCGGCTTTTTTTCAGCAGCGGCAACATCAATACGGGGCGGTTCTTGTCGCGCGGTCTTGTGGCCTATGGGGATGGACCATGATGAGCGGCATGAACATGCCCCTGCTGGCCGATCCGGGCGGGCCTCCCGTTGTCTGGGAGCCGGTGGTAGATCGCCAGATCGTCAATCAGGCGACGGTCGATCTGGTTTGGCAGGGTGACTTCGACGCCGTGATTGTCGACTGGTCCAACGTCAAGCCGGTTTCGGACAACGTCTATCCGGCCCTTCGGTTGAGCGGCGACGGCGGCGCGACCTTCGACAGCGGTGCCAGTGACTATTGGTTCCGGTCGCATTATTGGCACACCACCCAGACTACGTCCGGCAACGCCGGTAGTGAAGTGACCTTGAGCCGGATCGGGGCGGTTGTGCAGGCCGGGAACAATGTGAACGAGTGGCACCGGGCGCGGATGCTGATTGCCAGGCCGTTCGATGCCACGACCAAGACCCAAGCGATTCTGCGCGGCGGCTACGAGGATACGACGCCCTCGATCCACAGTTTCATGACCTTCATGCAACGCGACATGGCGAAACGTACCGACGGGGTGCAGTTCCGGTACCAATCCGGGAACGTGTCGGAAGGCCGGTTCATCGTTTACGGATTGAGGGCGCAATGATGTGGGACATGCCCGTACCGCTGCTTGGACCGGTCGGCGTCGCGCAGCCTCCAATTGTCCCCATCGCGGCGGACCGCGTAAGCAACGCCGCCAATTTTGATATCGCGTGGGGCGATCGGGAATTCGAAGAAGTCAATATCCTGATCGACCAGTGGGCGCCGGCTTCGAACGGCATGCCCGACATATTTACCAGTTCGGACAATGGAGCGAGTTTCGACGCCGGGGCGTCCGACTACCGCACGCAGTCGATCAACCATAGTCCCGATGCAAGCACCCAGGGGTTTGCGGTGGTGCAGGACAGCTTCCAGCCAGGGTACAATGCTGGCGGCGGCATCATGTTCGGCGGTACGACGTTGGCCTGCTTCCTGGTGACGCTCTGGCGGCCTTACGACAGCGGGCTTTACACCGCGATGGAGGCGTGGGGCGGCTACGATCGCAACACCGTCAACAATGCCATGAACTTCATGGGGGCGGGCTTCCGCGAGGAATTGGGAATGGTCAATGCTGTCCGCATCGCCATGACCGCCGGCAACGTGTCCGCCCGCTATTTCGCTTGGGGCGCTCTTCCTCTCTAGCGCCGCTTCAGTCACCACAGGAGATTGACAATGCGACTGCTGATCGCAGCCTTCGGGGCTGCGCTTTTTTTCGTGGCGTGCTCGACACCATCGGCCGCGCAGCGGACCCCCTGCGGCGATGGTGCAAGCATCATGGCCCATCTCGAAAAGGACTGGGGTGAGGGACCGAAGGTCATCGCCCTCGATGCCGCCGGCCGAATGGTTCAGATACTGGTCAACCCGGAATCCGGGACATGGTCGATGCTGGTCACCGGCCCGGGCGGCCCGACCTGCATGATCTCCCATGGATCGGCGTGGGAGTCGGTCCGACCGGCGATCGAGCCGGGATTGCGGTCGTGACAAAGGGCGAGTCGGACCTGCTGTACGAGCGTCTCGACAAGCTTGAAGAGAAGATCGACGAGGTGCGTGACTGGATGCATCAGCAGAAGGGTGGCCAGCGGGCGTTCTACGCGCTGATGGGGCTGTCGGCGGCGTTTGGCGGTCTGATCGCCAGGGCCATCGACTGGATGAAACCATGAGGGAAGGAGGAGCCATGCTGAAGGGCTGGAAGACGATCATCTTCAACGCGCTGATGCTGATCGTCGGCATCACCGGTGCCGAAGTCAGCGCCGACATGGCGCAGGCATTCACCGAGGAATTCATCGCCGTGCTGACAGTGGGTAACGGCATCCTGCGGGCCATCACCGATGGTCCGATCTTCAATATGAAGGAGTGACGCGTGAAGACCATTTCGCTTGCAACGGCCGCCCTTGGGGCGGCTTTTTTCATGTCCGGATGCGCCCTCTTCGACCGCGTGGTCGAGCCGGCGTCCGGTGCCGTGGCACGCGGCATCGACAGGGCCTGTGCCGAGGGCACATCGCCGCTGGGCGTCGAGGCCCGCCGGGAAATCGTCGCGGCGATCAATGCAAAGACCAGTGTCGGCAATCATACGCCGAGCGATTGCGACAGCGATGGCTTGCCGGATTTCGAGATCGATGCCGACGGCATTCCGGTCCCGGCCAGCTGAGGAGCCCGGAAACGGCAACGGCCCTGGCAGTGTGCCAGGGCCGCTGTCGGTGCGCCTGAAAAGGCAGAGAGACTGAAATATCTTCCTTCGATCGATATTGAAGCCTCAATGAGATCGATACCTCGCCATATTGGCAGCGTGTCGCCGGAGCCTCGGACTTAGTCGATATCCACAGCCCGCTCAGTGACGAGCTGTGTGTAAACTGCCTCCGTAGAACGCACGGATTCCCGGGCCTTGAGGGCTTCCTCATAGCTCCTGATCGGGCGCTGCAAATAGGCGCTGACCAGTCGGTCCGGTTCAGTTATCCGCTTCGTTTCCACAATTCCTCCACAGACCTATCCACAACCTTATCGCTAGAGGCGGACCCGAATTTCTCTTTTAGGCTGCGATTCATAGCGCCGCCATCGGCATCAATGCAAGATGGAACCTGTGCGGATTGGGATTTTTGTTCGACCCCGTAACCGGTTCGAACGCCCTGCAATGGGAGAATGGTGCCGCAGGAGAGAATTGAACTCTCGGCCTCACCCTTACCAAGGGTGCGCTCTACCCCTGAGCTACTGCGGCGCCCTGGACGCTTTCATACCCATCCTGGGTCGGAGTCTGCCGTATCGGCGGATCGATTGGGTCCGGTTCCGGACGCTGCCGACGAAAGCGGCGCGAACCTGCCACAGGCGACTCTTGCGGGCAAGGAGTTTTGCCATGCTCACTCATGGCAGCATGTTGCCCGATCGGCCGATATCGGGCATCAAATCGCCATGAAGTCCGACAAGAAGAATGCTTCGGGATCGGCCGCCGTCGGCGGCAGGTCCGAGCGGCTTGAGCGTGAAGCTGCTGCGCTGCGGGCGAATCTTCGTCGACGCAAGCAACAGCAACAGGCCAAGAGGACTCAGGATCGCCTTAAGGAAGGGCCGAAGGATAAGGATGGATCGTAGCGGGGGCGTGGCTTCCGACCGAATTGCGGATGGTTCAGAAGGGCCGGCTTTCCGGCGCTTGAGATGAGCCCCCGGCTCGGCTAAAACGCCTCCCCGCCGGATTCCGGCACATTCAATCCTTGGAGCAAAGGGACCCGAGATGGCGATCATGTCCGATATCTGGATCCGCGAGACCGCGAAGCGGACTGGCATGGTCGAACCCTTCGTCGAAAAGCAGACGCGGGAAGGCGTGATCTCCTACGGGCTGTCGTCCTACGGCTATGACGCCAGGGTTTCCGATGAATTCCTCATCTTCACCAATGTCGACAACGATGTCGTCGATCCGAAGTCTTTCTCGGAGACGAGTTTCGTCAAGCGCAAGACCGAAGTCTGTGTGATCCCGCCGAACAGCTTCGTCCTGGCGAGCACCGTCGAGTATTTCCGCGTGCCCGAAGATGTGCTGGTCGTGTGCGTAGGGAAATCGACCTATGCGCGCTGCGGCATCATCGTCAACGTGACACCCCTGGAGCCCGGCTGGGAGGGCCATGTCACGCTGGAGTTCTCAAATACGACACCTTTGCCGGCCAAGATCTATGCCAATGAAGGTGCCTGCCAGTTTCTCTTCCTGCGCGGGGACCAGCCCTGCGAGACGTCCTATGCCGACCGCGCCGGAAAATACATGAAGCAGACCGGCGTAACGCTCCCCAAGTTATAGCCGCATCGGTTGCACCAGCTCTGAGGTCCCATGGACAAGATTTGCATTCGTGGCGGTAACGTCCTGAGCGGCAGTTTGCCGATCAGCGGTGCCAAGAACGCAGCGCTGCCGTTGTTGGCAACGAGCCTGCTGACGGACGAAACCCTCACCCTCTCCAATCTTCCGCGCCTGGCCGATATCAGCACGATGGGCAATCTGCTGGAGCAGCATGGTGTTGAGATCAAGGTCGTCAAGAATGGCGGCGATGACTCCACCGGCCGTACCGCGACGCTGACGGCCCGGAAGATCTCCAGCACGACCGCACCCTACGACCTGGTGCGGAAGATGCGCGCAAGCGTTCTGGTGCTGGGCCCTCTGGTCGCCCGATGTGGCGAGGCCCAGGTTTCCCTGCCCGGCGGGTGCGCGATCGGCACCCGGCCGGTCGATCTGCACTTGCATGGGCTGGAGCAGATGGGCGCGGAGATCGAGCTCAAGGAAGGCTATATCCATGCGCGCGCGCCCAAGGGGCTGAGCGGAGGTCGCGTGGTGTTCCCCAAGGTTTCGGTCGGGGCGACCGAGAACCTCTTGATGGCGGCCAGCCTGGCAAAGGGCGAAACGGTCCTCGTCAACGCGGCGCGTGAGCCCGAAGTCACCGATCTGGCAAACTGCCTGGTCGCCATGGGCGCCAGGATCGAGGGGATCGGCAGCGACACGATCACCATACAGGGTGTCGAGCAACTGCATGGAGCGTCGCACAAGGTCATCGCCGACCGCATCGAAACCGGCACCTATGCCATGGCGGCGGCGATCACCGGCGGCGAATTGGAACTGGTCGGCGCCGACATGGACAGCCTGGAGGCGATGGTCAACGTGCTCGGCGATGCCGGCGTCGAATTCGATACAAACGCGAACGGCGTAAAGGTCTCTCGGCGCAATTCCGTGCTCAAGGGCGTCGACGCCATGACCGAGCCGTATCCAGGGTTTCCGACCGATCTGCAGGCCCAGATGATGGCGCTGATGTGTGTCGCGGAGGGTGCGGCGATGGTCACGGAAACGATCTTTGAGAACCGCTTCATGCATGTGCCGGAACTGACCCGTATGGGGGCCGACATCACCGTCCACGGGTCTTCGGCGCTGATCCGCGGTGTAAAGCGCATGACGGGGGCGCCGGTCATGGCGACCGATCTGCGCGCCAGCGTATCGCTGGTGCTCGCCGGCCTTGCCGCCGAGGGGGAAACCGTGCTCAACCGGGTCTATCATCTTGATCGAGGGTATGAACGCCTCGAGGCCAAACTTGCAGCCTGCGGTGCGGATATCGAGCGCGTCTCAGGCTAACCGGCACGACGAAAAGGTATGACGAACGATCTTGGACAGCGCGCCCGCCGGTTGAAGCTGCGGGCCGACGACCCGGAAGACCTGGCGATCGTATCCGCCCAGCTGCAGGACGCGATCGTGCCGATCGGCGATATTGCTTTCCTGGCGGCGCAGAAGCGCTTCGTCATGGTCGCCAACCGGTTTATGTGGGAAATCGGCGCGGTGGAAAACGGAGCGGCGGCCGAGGAGGATGAACTGTCCGAGGATGGGCCGGTCTATCTGCGGTCCAATTGCGGCATCCGGTTCGAAGGCGTCACCGCGGTCCGCAGCAGAGGCGTCGACCTGCAGGACCGGGCGCAGATGCTCGAGCTTCTCGCCGTGCGGTGGGTCGATGGCGGCACGGAGCTGGACTTCTCGGGCGACGCCACGGTTCGGCTGGAGATGAAGCGTCCGGTATGCCTGATCGAGGATATCGGCGAACCCTGGCCCACGACACGCAGGCCCTCCCACATGTTTGAAGAGGAAGCGGAGACCTCGTAAGGTTGCCGCGCCGCAGCATGGGTGCTTTAAGACGCCCGCTGCCGCCGAGGAGAGCCGCGTTGTCGTCCACCGTCCGTCCCGCAAATTCGAAGGCCAATGAGCCCCTGGTTTTAGCGGTTCCGAAGGGTCGGATCCTGTCCGAGCTTCGGCCCGTGCTGGCGCGCGCCGGTGTTGAGCCGGAGGCGGCGTTTGACGATCCCGACGATCGTCGTCTGCGGTTCTTCACGAAGGATCGCAGCCTGGAGATCATCCGGGTACGTTCGTTCGACGTCGTGACCATGGTGGCGTTCGGGGCTGCGCATCTGGGTGTCGCCGGTAACGACGTGCTGACGGAATTCGACTATCCGGAAGTCTATGCGCCGATCGATCTGGGGATCGGCCGATGCCGCCTGGTTGTGGCGGAGCCGGAGGAGCTGCTAAGGACCGACGATCCGTCCCGCTGGAGCCATATCCGGGTGGCCACGAAGTACCCGGAAATAACCCGTCGTCATTTTGCTGCCCGCGGCGTGCAGGCCGAATGCATAAAGCTCAACGGTGCCATGGAGTTGGCGCCGTCCCTTGGCCTGTGCCGGAGGATTGTCGATCTGGTATCGACCGGGGCCACTCTGCGTGCAAACGGCTTGCACGAAGTCGAATGCATCGCCGAGGTGACATCGCGGCTGGTGGTAAACCGGGCGGCCCTGAAGACCAGGCCGGAAGAGGTCGGCGGGTGGATCGACCGATTCCGAGGCGCGCTCGATGCCGCTTAGGCTGGAATACGGAACGGCCGAATTCGAGTCGTCATTTGCCGCGTTGCTGGCCGCTAAGCGCGAGACCGATGCAGATGTTGGGGCGACCGTCGCAAGAATCCTCCAATCCGTTCGCGAAACCGGCGACGAAGCGGTGCTGCGCTACACCGAGCAACTCGACCGGATCAGGCTGGACGCGGATGCCCTTCGGATGGATCCGGCCGAAATCGCGTCCGCGGCAGCCTCAGTCGCACCGGAGACCATGCGCGCGCTGGAGGTCGCCGCCGAGCGCATCGCGGAATTCCACCGCCGACAGGATCTGGAGCCCATCCAGTTTACCGATGCCCAGGGGGTCGAGCTTGGCGCGCGATGGACGCCGGTCGACTCCGTCGGGCTCTACGTGCCGGGCGGGCTTGCAGCATACCCCAGTTCGCTGCTGATGAATGCGTTACCGGCGCAGACGGCGGGTGTGGGCCGGATCGCCATGACCGTGCCGACGCCCGACGGCAACATCAATCCTCTCGTCCTGGCCGCCGCCAACCTGTTGGGAATTGATGAGGTTTACCGGATCGGCGGTGCCCAGGCGATTGCGGCCCTGGCCTATGGCACCCAGACGGTCCCGGCCGTGGACAAGATCGTCGGCCCGGGCAACGCCTATGTGGCCGAGGCGAAGCGTCAGGTTTTCGGCACCGTGGGCATCGACATGATGGCCGGGCCCTCGGAAGTGGTCGTCGTTGCGGATTCCGACAACAAGGCGGACTGGATTGCCATCGATCTGCTCTCCCAGGCAGAGCACGACCCGAGCGCGCAATCCATCCTGATCACGGATGACGGCGCCTTTGCGGATGCGGTCGCCTCGGCGGTCGAGGGCCTTCTCGAAACGCTGCCGCGCGGTGAGATCGCCACTGCGAGCTGGCGTGACTATGGCGCGATCATAGTGGTTCCTTCACTGACGGATGCACCGCCGATCATCGATCGTTTGGCGCCCGAACACCTGGAAATCGCTGTCGCGGATCCCGGGCCCCTGGCGGCTGCGGTCCGGCACGCGGGAGCCATATTCCTCGGTCGGCATACGCCCGAAGCCGTGGGCGATTATGTCGCCGGCCCGAACCACGTCCTGCCGACGGCAAGACGGGCCCGATTCGCCTCGGGGCTGAATGTCCTCGATTTCGTCAAACGGACGACGCTGGTCCGTTGCGATGCCGACAGTCTTGCCGCCATCGGTCCGGCGGCGGTCGTGCTGGCGCGCGAGGAAGGTCTCGACGCCCATGCGCGCTCGATTACCTGCCGGCTGGAGGGCGGGCAGGCGGGCGACCCAGAGACGTGACGCGCAGCCACCTCGGCTCTGGTTTTCCTGGTCCGACGCCATGAGCGATCGGCCCGCGGATCGCGCGCAGTTTCGCATCGTCGACATTGCCCTGGACGAACGCACCGTCGGGCGCCGCAATGCGCAGGTCGAGCATGAGCGTGCGGTCGCGATCTACGACCTTCTGGAAGACAATTATTTCGAGCCGATCGATTGCCCGCCCGGACCGTACAAGGTCACGCTGTCGATCGAAGACAACCGTCTGGTTTTCGATATCGGCAACGAGAACGGTGAGGAAGTCGCCCGGCTGCCGCTGCCCATCCTTCCCTTTCGCAAGGTCGTCAAAGAGTATTTCCTGATCTGCGAGAGCTATTTCGACGCCATCAAGCATGCCCCGCCCTCACGGATCGAAGCGATCGATATGGGGCGGCGCGGGCTCCACAATGAGGGCTCGGACCTTCTGCGGGAGCGCCTGTCCGGCAAGATCGGACTAGACCACAACACCGCCCGGCGGCTGTTCACCCTGCTCTGTGTCTTGCATATCCGCGGGTAGGGACGGATGTCGCAGCGTCCCACCAGCGTCCTCTTCGCCTGCACCCAGAACGCCATCCGTTCGCCGATGGCAGAATCCATCCTGAAGCATTTTCACGGCCACCGCGTCTTCGTGGACAGCGCCGGTGTCCGCGTCGGGGAGTTGGACCCGTTTGCCGTCGTCGTGATGGAAGAACTCGGCATCGATCTCTCCCGCCATCGCCCCAAGGCGTTCGACGATCTGGAGGACGATTCCTTCGATCTGGTCGTCACCCTGTCACCGGAGGCGCATCACCGGGCGATCGAGATGACCAGGACCACGGCATTCGATGTGGAGTTCTGGCCCACATTCGACCCGACCATTATCGAGGGCAATCGAGACACCCGCCTCGACGCCTTCCGTCAGGTGCGGGACGCGCTCATGCAGCGCATTCAGGAGCGGTTCCCGCCCGATCCGGGACCGGAGAGCTGACCGGCCCTGAAGACTGAAACTCCTTGACCGTGGCAGGTCGGTCGATCACCAATCGGTCCGATCCAGCAAGATGAGTTTGCTCCGCGTCTGCCCTTGTCTTCGACTCTCCCCAAAATCGTATCGACCGATCTCTGGCCGCGGCCGGACCGGCATGGCATCCGGCCGTGCTGATCCTGGCGTCGGCATCGCCGCGCCGCTTGGATCTGCTGCGGCAGATCGGCATAGAGCCGGACCGTGTGGTTCCTGCCGACGTCGATGAGTCCGTGCCCGAGCGTGAATTGCCGCGCGACCATGCGGCGAGATTGGCAGTGGCAAAGGCAGAACGGGTGGCGGCAACGCAGCCGGACGCCTTTGTCCTGGGAGCGGACACCGTGGTCGCCTGCGGGCGCCGGATCCTGGGCAAGGCGGAGGACGCCAAGGAGGCCCGCCGGTACCTCGATCTGCTGTCGGGGAGGCGCCACCGGGTCTATGGTGGCGTTTGCCTGATCGCGCCCGGAGGAAAGGCAATCTCTCGCGTTGTCCAGACCTCGGTGGCCTTTGCGCGCCTGTCGAGGAACGATATCGAAGACTACATCCGACTGGGTGAGTGGCGCGGAAAGGCCGGCGCCTATGCGATCCAGGGCCGGGCCGCCGCCTTTGTCCGCCAGCTGAGCGGCTCGTACAGCAACGTCGTAGGGCTGCCGCTGTTCGAAACGCGGTCCATGCTGGTCGGGCTTGGCGCGGTGTCCTCGTGAGCCGGAGTGTCCATCTGGTCAGCGACGATGGCGTTCTGCTTGCCGGTGTGGTCGATGACGGCGTCCTGACCGATCTGATGGCTGAGAGGACCGGGGACGCGGTGCGGCCGGGCGACATCTTTCTGGGCCGGATGGATCGGATGGCGCGAGACTCCGGTTCGGCCTGGGTCGATCTCGGGCTCGGCAAACCCGCCTTTCTTACGGACGCCGGATCGAGTGCATCCTCAGAACTGCTGGTTCAGGTCGTCCGAGCGGCTCGCGGTGGCAAATCCATTGAGGTGACACGGGATATCGCCCTGCCGGGCCGCATACTGGTCTATCGACCTCTCGGCGCTGGCGTTGCGGTTTCCCGCAGGCTCGACCCGGGTTTGGCGCAGACCTTGCGCCCGGATCCCCCTGGAGGGTGGATCCTTCGGGCCGCGGCGGCGGGAGCCTCGCATGAGCAGATCGCCGAGGAAGCATCTCGGCTCGCAGGGAATTGGCAGACGCTATCCGAATTGGCAGGCGGTACCGCGGCACCCAAGCTGGTGCATCGTGGGCCGGACGTTGCGGCCCGACTTGTTCTCGACACCTCCGGCCTCGATGAAATACGGGTGGACGACACCGAACTGCGCAGGGCGCAAACGGCCTGGATTGAAACCGCCGCGCCGCAATTGTCGGACCTGATCGCGGGAAGCCCGCTGGATCTGAGGGAGGAGGTTCCGGCGCTTCTCAAACCGCGCGTGTTATTGCCCAAGGACGGGTCCATCAAGATCGAGTCGACCTCGGCGCTGACCGCGATCGACGTCGATGCGGGCGCTGCTTCGGACATCGTTCAGGTCAACCGGGAGGCGGCGCGGGCAATTGCCCGGCAGCTTCGCCTGCGCAATATTGCCGGTATCGTGGTGGTCGACTTCATATCCATGAAGCGCCGGGAGGCGCGAAATGCGGTGGTCGACCTGTTTCGCGGCCTGCTGGAGGAGGATCCGGCGCGCATCCGGACTGCGCGCGGATTATCCGGCCTCGGGTTGTTCGAACTGGCCCGTGAGCGTCGAGGCCAGGCGCTGGCGGAGGTGATGTCGGGTCGATGACGGCGTGCGCGCCGAAGCACAATGAGCACGGGATCTCATGATTGATCAGCCAGGCAAAGCTAGGGATGGCGGTCCGGCGAGAATAGGCGGCCGGCGTTGTCCGATCTGCGGAAAACCGGCTGTCATGGAGACCAGGCCGTTCTGCTCCCGCCGCTGCTCGGATGTCGATCTCTCCCGTTGGCTCGGGGGCGCCTATCGCATCCCTGTCGGCCCGGCCGAGACCGAAGACGGGGACGGCCAAGAGCATCCGGACGACGACCCGGAAATTGGCCGTCGCTGAGCCTCTATCCGATCTGGACACGCTCTGCCGCTTCGCCTATAAGCATGCGCTCTTTGCGCGGACCGGTCAGGATGCGGATCCGCGGTCGGGGCCCAGGTAGCTCAGTTGGTAGAGCAGAGGATTGAAAATCCTCGTGTCGGCAGTTCGATTCTGTCCCTGGGCACCATCTCACGCATCTTCAGCCTGATTGCTCGGTTTCTGCAGCGATGATAGCGGCGCTGACGTCGTCGGTTGCCGTCCGCAAGTGCCGGTAGATGGAATCATATCGGTCAGCATAGGCATCGCTCAGCCTGGCGTCCGGCATGATTTCCGTCTCGGCGCATCTGAGCCCCGCCAGTGCGGTGTCCAAATCCGGAAACACCCCCGCAGCCAGACCCCCGAGAACTGCGGCACCAAGGCCGGTGGCCTCGGCCATGTCGAGGACGGTGATCGGCTCGCCGAAAACCGACGCCTTGATCGCCATCAGCAGGCGATTGCGGCTGAGACCGCCGATCGCGCGGATGCGGTCTATTTGCGGCGGGGCGTCGCCGGACACCATGCCAACCAGCATCTGCCTTGCCTCATAAGCCAGCCCCTCCAGCACGGCGCGATAGATCACGCCACGAGTCGCCTCCGGATACAGCCCGACCAGGCAGCCGCGCGCGACAGCCGCCGGATGCGGCGGATTGCCAACCCGCATCGTCGGCAGGACATGCACCCCGTTGCATCCGAGCGGAACGGCCTCTGCCTCGTCGATGAGCTCCCGGTGGGACAGGTCGGGTCCGACAAGCCGATGTGCCCAATCCGCCGATGCGCCCGAGGTGAAGTTGGCGGCCGCCAGATAGTAATACGGCCGGTCCAGCATCATGGCGCCCTGGGCATATCCGGTCCGGGCGAGATCGACATCCACCGCCGGCCGGTCATGCGCCAATAGCAACGCCTCGGCGGTGCCGAGGGAGTTCAGCAGGGTGCCCGGACGCCAGGCACCGGCGGCAAGCGCGCCCACGATATGATCATGCCCACCGACTCCGACTACGCAGTGGCGCGGTAGCCCCGTCGCTGTGGCCGCTTGGGCCGTCACCGGGCCAAGGGCCGTGCCATTGGCTGCCAGCGGCTGGAACAAGCCCGGTTCGATCCCGGCCGCCTGCACCAGGTCTTCCGCCCAGCGACCGGCCGCCAAATCGAGGGCCAACGTCCGCGAGGCCAGGCTGTAATCGGTGGCCACGACTCCCGACAGCCGCCAGGCCAGATAATCCGCCATGTTCAGCCAGCGCCGTGTCCGGCCATAGGCTTCGGGTGCGTGCGCCTTGAGCCAGAGCAGCTTGCACAATCCGAACATCGGATTGGGCCCGCATCCGGACGACAGGGCGATCGTCTCTTCCCCGACGCGGTCCACCAATTGGCGGCATTCGGTTTCCGGCCGGGTGTCGAACCAGGCAATCGCCGGATGGGTCGGGTCGCCGCGCTCGTCGAGCGGAACGCCGGCTTCGCCGACGCTGGCAACGGCCAATCCGGCGATGCGGTTGGGGTCTGCGACCTGTTCGACGGCCTGTCGCAGCGCCGAGACGGTCGCCTGCCACAAGGCCTCCGGATCGTGTTCGGCCCAGCCCGATTGCGGGTGCGCGATCGGAGTCGGTGCACCTCCGGACGCGACGACATCGCCCTCCGTAGTGACGACCAGAGCGCGAATATGCGTGGTGCCGAAATCGACGCCCACCAGCAGCGGGTTATCTGTTGCCGTCATCCAGCCTGCCTCCCCTGCGATCCGGACGCGCCGACCCGGTATTGCCTTCGTCCAGCCATTCCGCCTGCGCCGACTCTCACTCCGACATTGCCATGCCGGCAAGAAAAACGTTTAAATACGTATCCCACAACAAAATTGACCGTGGCACCTCGATGCCGCGGCGAAGGGAGGAACCAGCATGAGAAGGCTGATGTCGGCCGCTGCGGGTATGGCGGCATTGCTTGCGAGTTCTCTGGCAGCCCAGGCGCAGGCGCAAAAAGATCTGACCATCGCCCTGATTCCGGGCCTGACCACCGACGCGTTCTACATCACCATGAACCGCGGAGCGCAGCACGCCGCGGATTCCCTTGGCGTCGAATTGCTGTTCCAAGGTGCGCCGGAATTCAATGCGACCCTCCAGGTGCCGGTCCTCGACGCCGTCATCGCCCGGGGTCCCGACGCCATCCTGATCGCACCGACCGACAAGGTGCAGTTGATCGAGCCCTTGCGTCGCGCCCATGACGCCGGCATTCCGATCATCACCGTCGACACCTTCATCGATGACGGCAACTACCAGGACGGCTCCGGTGACGGCGACTTCCCGCTCAGCTACATCGCATCCGACAATGTGCTGGGCGGCCAGATCGCGGCCCGCGCCCTGGCGGAGGCCATCGGTGGCGAGGGAACGGTCTATGTCTCCAACGTGAAGCCAGGCATTTCCACGACCGATCAACGTGAGGAAGGCTTCAAGCTGGAAATGGCGAATTATCCCGGCATCACCGTGCTGGAGACCCAGTTCAATGACGACGACTCCAACAAGGCGGCGTCCCAGCTTCAGGCCGTCGTTGCACGGAACCCGGATCTGGCCGGTGTCTTCGGCGCCAACCTGTTCTCCGCCGTGGGCGCGGCGAACGGCGTTCGCGCGATCGGCAAGTCCGGCGAAATCCGGGTCGTGGCATTCGACGCACCGCAGTCGATCGTCGACGACATAGGCGAAGGGCTGGTCGACATGACCATCGCCCAGCATCCGGCGGAGATCGGCTATTACGGCGTCATGAGCGCCTATGCCCATCTGACCGGTCAGTCGCTGCCGATCGCCATCGGCACCGGATTTACGGTCATCGACGCCAACAACATGAACGATCCGGACGTCATCAAGTTCATCTACTCCGAATAAGCGTAGATACCGGTCGGGATGGGGCCTCAACCCCATTCCGATCGGACTTCGTCGCCCTCGCCGGCCCTTAAGTGGGCTTGCCGGCAGTCTTATTGCATCATCAGGGAGGCCAGCCAGCGTGGCAGCCGTTGAGGCCGGGGGCGATCCGACCGCCGAAGAGGCAAGACTGGCGCGATGGCTCGCGGCGGCATGGTCATGGCTGTTCCTGATCCTGTTGCTGGTGTTCTTTGAGGTCTGGGCGCGGTTCGCCTACGACACGTCCTTCCTCCTCAACCCGTTCAACATCCAGAGCATCACCCTGTTCGCCGTGGCGCCGCTCTTGCTGGCGCTGGGCCAGACATTGGTGATCATCTCCGGCGGCATCGACCTGTCGGTCGGCTTCACCATGGGGCTGGCAGCGGTCATCTGTGCCCGGATCATGCAGTGGCTAGTGCCGGAGCTGGGGCCCGAGGCGGCCTTTCTGATAGGCATCCTGGCCGCCTTTGCCGTCTGTCTGATACCCGGACTGACCAACGGTTTTCTGATTGCGCGCCTGGGCGTGCCCGCCTTCATCGGCACGTTGGGCATGTACGGCATCGCCCGCGGCACCGGATTTCTTGCCGCCGGCGGCACGACGGTGCCGGTGCGCAACGAATATCTCTCCTGGCTCGGCAACGGCAAGATTGCAGACATTCCGGTGCCGGTGGTCATCACCGTCCTGGTCGTCGCGTTCATGCACTACGTGCTGTCGCAGACGCGGTTCGGGCAATACACCTACGCCATAGGCGGAAACCGCGAGGCGGCGATCCGCGCCGGCATCAATGTCCGGCGCCATACCATGGCGATCTATGTCATCGCGGCGCTCTGCGCGGCACTCAGCGGGATCCTCTACACCGCCCGGTTCTCCGCCGGCGCGGCACAGGCCGGCGAGCCGCTGCTGCTGGATGCCATTGCCGCGGTGGTGATCGGCGGCGCCAGCCTGTTCGGCGGCTCGGGCACAATTATCGGCACGGTGATCGGGGCGCTGATCATTGCCGTCATCCAATACGGGCTCGTGTTCATCAATGTCGAGCCGTTCTGGCAATTTGTCGCCGTCGGTGTCGTCATCATCATCTCGGTGCTGGTCGACCAGTCCCGCAGCCGGCTGACCGGAGCCAGGCAGGGCGACTCATGAGCGCCGCGGCGGCGGCGGCCGAGCCGATCCTTTCGGTGCAGGGCATCTCCAAGCGCTTCGGCGGTGTACATGCGCTTGAGAATGTCTCGTTCGACCTCTTCCCGGGCGAGGTGGTCGCCCTGGCCGGCGACAATGGCGCCGGCAAGTCAACCCTGATCAAGGCGATCTCCGGCGTTCACCGGCCGGATGAAGGCTCGGTTCTCTACAAGGGGCGGCCCGTCGTGTTCGAGAATCCGCGACAGGCGCGAGATCTTGGCATCGAGACCATCTATCAGGACCTCGCCCTGGCCGACAATCTCGATGTGGGGGCGAATGTATTCCTGGGCCGCGAGCCTATGCGCAAGGCCCTTGGCCTGTTCCCGATGCTCGACCGGGTGCGCATGCGGCAGGAAGCCCATGACGCCATCGAGACACTGGATATCGAGATCAAGAAGCTGAGCGTGCCTGTGCGCACCCTGTCGGGCGGCCAGCGACAGGCGGTGGCCATCGGCCGTGCCATCTATTGGAAGGCCGAGGTCCTGATCATGGACGAGCCGACGGCCGCGCTGGGGGTGCCGGAACAGCGCAAGGTGCGGGCGCTGGTGGAGAGCCTCAAGACGAGCAATGTCGGCGTCATCTTCATCTCCCACAATCTGAGCGACATCTTCGCGGTCGCCGATCGCATCATCGTCCTGCGCCGCGGCATCCTGGCGGGCGAGCGCCGGACCGCCGAGACCGATGGCGATGAGATCGTCAAGCTGATGGTGGGCGGCTAGGCGGCCGAGTTGGATTTCCCGGGCGGGTCCACCGGCGGATGCAGGATGGCATCGGTCAGGATCGCGCCCGCCAGATTGGCGTTGACGCGGTCGGCGTCGGTCAGATCCGCGCCGCTGAGATCGGCTTCCCGCAATGTGCAGTACGCCAGCCGCGCCTGCCGCAGATTGGCGCCGCGCAGCCTGGTGATGCACTGGCGTCCCGTCGGTTTGCCATCGGCATCATTGATCATGGCTGGCGCCAGCTTGGCCTGGGTGAGATCGGCGCGCACCAGCGATGCGCCGTCCAGCCTGGCGCCGGAGAGATTGGCGCCGTAGAGATTGATCTCGTCCAGCACGCCGTTCGAAAAGTCGACCATGATCAGCTTGGCCCCGTTGAGCGCCGCGCCGGACAGATCGACTTTGCGCAATACGGCGCCGGACAGGTTGACCCCGCTCAAATCGATCCCGCGCAGATCGGCCCCTTCGACCTCGGCGCGAGCCCCGGTGCGGCCGGAACTTTCGACCCATTTCCCATGATTGAGGATCGCCCGGCGCAGATTGGCGTCCAGGGTCTCGATGGTGCGGGCGAACATGGCATTGGTCGTGTCTGCCAAGGTCAGGTCGCAGTGGTCCAGATCCGCGCCATACAGATCGGCGCCGCGAAGGCTGCACCCGGCGACCGCGGCGCCCTTCAGGATGGCTCCCGACATCCGCGTGCTCGCCATGACGGTATTGGTCAGGTTGGCGTGGGTCAGGTCGGCGTTCTGGAGATTGCTTTCCGACAGATCGGCGCCGGACAGGTCTGCATTGCGCAGCAGCGCGCCGGTAAGATCGGTGCGGGTCACCGACCAGCCGGTCATGCGCTTGCCGCTCATGTCGGCGCGCGACAGATCGGCCCGGTCGATCGACACTGTCTGGTAGCCGGGGGAGCAGGGTTGGATCCCTCCATCCGGTCCCTGGGTCAGCAACGTCCCGTCGCGCATATCGGCGCGTCGCAGGTTTGCGCTGATGAAATTCGCGCCATGTAGGCGGGCGCCGCGAAGGTCCGCGTCGGCCAGCACCGCCTCGCTCAGGTCGCAATGGGACAGGTCGGCCCCGAACAAATCGGCGCCGCGCAGGTTCGCTCCGGTCAGGATCGCGCCGGTGAGCCGAACGCCGGACATCTTGGCATCGCGCAGATCGACGCCGGCCAGATCGAGGCCTTGCAGGTTTCCAAGAGTGAAATCCGCGCGCACCCCGCCCGGCTGGCTCTTCAGCCACTTAACGTGATCGGCGAGGATCTTCTCCAGATAGGCCGGCGGCATGACCTTTCCTTCCGAGGACCGTCGCACCTGCGTCTGCGAGAGGACAATCCGTGGAAAATCGGACCGTCCATTCTGTGCGAGAACCGGTTAGCGAAATCTAAACTTTAGATTGCAGTCGGCCAGGTGCGCGGTGTGCCTGTCAGTTGATTTCTGCAGCTGACACTCGGCGCTGAAGCGAGTCGGCGAATGCGGCGACGGCTTTCGCGCACGCGTCCGGGCGAGTCTGCAGGATGAAGTGTGGCCCCTCGATCTCGACAGTGTTGACCTGGCGGCAATGGCGCGAAAACTCGTGCATGCTCGTGGGGCCGACCAGCCGATCGTTCATCGCCCTTAGGTAGAGGGTGGGCACGGCGATGTGGCCATCGAATGCCGGCATTGCCGATAGCATCCGCAATCGTGCCGCGAGCGCCTTTGGACCGGCGCGAGATAGGGCCAGGCGAACAAGGTCGATGGTCGAACGATCGGCCCGGTTGCCCAGGCAAAACGTCCTCAATGCCCAATCTGGCACATGGCTGAAGGCGGCCTGCAATGGCGAGCGCTTTGCCAGAGCAAGGAGCGGACGGCGCGGCGGCGTCAGGAAACTGGCGCAGAAGACCACACCGGCGATCTTGAGGTCAGGGTTCTCGATGACCACCCTTGCCGCAATCGGCCCTGAGAAGGATTCCGCCAGCAAGAGCCATCGCTTGCCGCCCGATAGTGCCGCCGTCGCAGTGTCGACGTGATCGGTGAACGAGCCCGCACAACTCTGCGGGTATTCAACGACGAGTGGCTGCAAACCCTGCGGAAGTGCGGAGATCAGCGGCTCGAAGAGCAGACCCGTGCCGTCCAGGCCGGGAAGTAGCGCCAACCGCATTGGCGTCGTCAGTGTGCTGTCACCCTAGAATCGGTCCTCCGCCAGGGCCATCACGGTCGAGTGTCCCTGCACAAGCGGGGACAGCAGGCCGCGGGCCTGGGGCAGGAACTGCTCGGCGAAGAAGCGGGCGGTGACCCGCTTCGCATCGGCCGACGCAGGGTCGCCATCGCCGGCGGTCATGCTCTCCGATGCCTCCAGAGCGGCCTGGGCCATCATGTACCCGCCGGCGACGAGGCCGAACATCCGCAGGTAATGGGCCGAGCCGGCAGCGGCGTCGGTCGGATCGGATTTGGCGGTCGCCGCGACCCAATCCGTGGCGGCGCGAAGGGCGTCGAGCCCGTCCGCCAGCTTGGCGCGGATGGCAGCGATGTCCTCGCCTTCGGCCAAGGCCAGCCTTTCGTCCAGCGCCGCCACCTGATCCAGGAAATGCCTGGCCGACTCCCCGCCATCCCGCGCCACCTTGCGGAACACCAGATCAGCCGCCTGGATGCCGTTGGTGCCTTCATAGATCGGGGCAATACGCGCATCGCGCAGGTGCTGGGCGGCACCCGTCTCCTCCACGAATCCCATGCCGCCATGGATCTGCACGCCGGTCGATGCGACTTCGCAGCCGACATCGGTGCACCACGCCTTGACCACCGGGGTCAGCAGGTCGACCAGCGCCTGCGCGGCCTTGCGCTCGCTGCCATCCGGGTGGCGCTGGGCCGTGTCCAGCGCTGCGGCGGCATAGTAGGTGAGGGCGCGCCCGGCCTCGATCTGGGCCTTCATGCCCAGCAGCATGCGCCGGACATCCGGATGGTGAATGATGGTGGCGGCCGCCGCGCCATTGCCCATCGCCCGGCCCTGAACCCGGGTACGGGCGAATTCCAGCGCCTGCTGATAGGCTCGTTCGGCGATCGCCACCCCCTGCAGACCCACCGACAGCCGGGCATTGTTCATCATCGTGAACATGTACTCGATGCCGCGGTTCTCCTCGCCGACCAGATATCCGATGGCGCCGTCATTGTCGCCATAGGCCATGACGCAGGTCGGGCTGGCGTTGATGCCCAGCTTGCGCTCCAGCGAGACGCAGCGCAGATCGTTGCGCTCGCCCGGCGCACCGTCGGGCCCGACCAGGAATTTCGGTACCACGAACAGGCTGATACCCTTGATCCCGGCTGGCGCGTCGGGCGTTCGTGCCAGCACCAGATGGATGATGTTGTCGGCGAAGTCGTGCTCGCCATAGGTGATGAAGATCTTCTGCCCGGCGATCCGGTAGGCGTCGCCATCCTTCCAGGCCTTGGTGCGGACGGCACCGACATCCGACCCTGCCTGCGGCTCGGTCAGGTTCATGGTGCCGGTCCACTCGCCCGAGATCATCTTCGGCAGATAGAGCCGCTTCTGCTCCTCCGAACCATGGTCTTGAAGCAGTTCCACGGCCCCCTGGTTCAGCAGCGGACACAGACCGAACGACATGTTCGAGGCCTGCCACATCTCCTGAACCGCGAAGGCCACCGTCCAGGGTAGTCCCTGGCCGCCGAATTCCGGATCGAACGGCACCGCATTCCAACCGCCGTCGCGATACTGGTCGTAGGCCTGCTTGAATCCCTTCGGCGTCCGCACCACGCCGTTCTCCAGCACCGAATGCTCGTGGTCGCCCGAGGCGTTGATCGGCGCCAGCACCTCCGAGGCCAGCTTGCCGGCCTCCTCCAGCACCGCATCCACCAGGTCCGGCGAGACATCCTCGTAGCCGGGCAAGGCGGCGATCCGGTCCAGCCCGACCAGCCGGTTCAGGACAAAGCGCATATCCTCGATCGGGGCGGCGTAAGGGATCATCTTCGACCTCGTACCGTGTGAATTCGGGCGGATACTTTTAGCACGGCCGGTGCCGGGTGGCGTCGCGCCATGCTGCTTTTTTCGCGACTATGATTGACGTTTACGTAAACGTCAATTCTCCTGGGACGGTCGGCGCTGGACAGGGGCGGCGGCGATGCCGTCTGATACGCGGAACCGCTTCCTATAGGCGATGGACGAACAGGGAATAAGCGACGGGAAAACAACAGAGGGAGGTACCGATCATGTGTGTTCCAGGATGTTCAGAGGCGGTGATGCAGCGCCTGGGCCGGCGCAGTCTCCTCAAGGGCTCGGCTCTGGCGGCCGCGGGTGCGACGGCAGCCGTCATGGCCCCGTCCCCGGCTCCGGCGGCGACGGACCGGAGCTTCAACCGCGTCGTCGATCTGACTCATGCGCTCGGTTCCGACTTCCCGACCTTCGGCGGCACGCCGGGCATCGAGTATGAGCGGCTCGTGAGCATCGAGACCGATGGCTACAACATGTATCGCTGGCTGCTGGTGGAGCACACCGGCACCCATATGGATGCGCCGATCCATTTCTCCGCGGATGGTCACACTGCGGACGAGATCCCGGTGGAGCAACTCGTGGTTCCCCTGGCGGTCGTGGACATCGCGTCCCGGGCCGAGGACGACGCGGACACCCAGCTGACGCCGGACGATATCTCGGCCTGGGAGGCGGCCAACGGGCCGATCCCGCAGGGGGCCTGCGTCGCCATGCATAGCGGCTGGGACCGACGGGTCGGCGGCGACGGATTCCGCAATGCCGACGCGGATGGCGGCTTGCATTTCCCCGGCTTCCATGAGGAGACGGTGGCCTATCTGCTGGAGAGCACCGAGGCCACGGGCATCGCGGTCGACACCTTGTCGCTGGATCACGGCCCGTCGAAGACCTTCGCCACCCATTACAGCTGGCTTCCGGCCAACCGCTGGGGCCTGGAATGCGTGGCCAATCTCGGAGATCTGCCGGCGGCCGGCGCGACCATCGTCGTCGGCAGCCCGGCGATCGAAGGCGCGACCGGCGGGCCGAGCCGGGTGTTTGCGCTGGTCTAGAGGGAACCGTTCCGGGCGTTTCCGGCAACGCTCCGGCTCAACGGCCGTCCGGCAGGATCTCGCGGACGGTCTCCGCCGGCCGACAGAGCCGGACGCCCTCGGACGTGACGACGATTGGCCGCTGGATGAGGATCGGCGTCTCGGCCATCAGGTCGATGAGCTGATCGTCGGTCCATCTGGGATCGTCCAGCCCGAGTTCGTCATAGGGCGTTCCGCGCCGCCTCAGCAGGTCGCGCGGCGCGATGCCCATGCGCGCAATCAGGTCCGCCAGCTCGTCGCGGGTCGGGGGCGTTTTGAGATACTCGATGACCTCCGGCTCCTCGCCCGCGTCCCGCAACAGGCCGAGCACCGTCCGCGACGTGCCGCATTTCGGGTTGTGATAGATCCTGACCGTCACGGATCTTCCTCCTCTCAGCCCAGGTTCATATGACTTTGCCGGGGTTCATGATCCCCTGCGGATCGACTGCGGTCTTGATCCGCCGCATCAGCTCCATTTCCACGGCCGATTTGCGCTCCGCCAGCTCGGTGCGCTTCAGGCGGCCGATACCGTGCTCGGCGCTGATCGAGCCACCCATGCCGACCACGATGCCGTGGACGATCTCGTTGAACTCGTGCCATCGGGCGAGATAGGCCTTGCGGTCGGCGCCGACCGGCTGGGTGAGATTGAAATGGATGTTGCCGTCTCCGAGATGCCCGAAGGGGACCGGGCGGATGCCGGGAAGGCGGCTTTCCACCGCCGCCGAGACCTCGGCGATCATCTCGGCGGTCCGGGCCACGGGCACCGAGACGTCGTGCTTGATCGAGCCGCCCTCGGAGCGCTGGCCCTCCACGATGGCCTCGCGGATGTGCCAGAGCTTTGAACTCTGCGCCTGGCTGGCGGCGACCGTCGCATCGAGCACCAGCCCGTCTTCCAGCCCGCGCTCGAGAAGCGCCTCCATCCAGTCCGCAAGCGGTGCGTCGGCCACCGGCGAGGTGAATTCGAGCAGCAGGTACCAGTCGTAGTGACCTTCCAGCGGGTCGACCGTTCCGACCACGTGTCGCAGAGCGAATTCCAGCCCGATGCGGGGGATGATCTCACAGGCCGTGACGGCGTCTCCCGCCGCCTCGCGGGCGCGGTTCAGCAATGTGATGCCGGCCTCGGGGTCGCGGATGCCGGCAAAGGCCGTCGCGGTCTGCCGCGGGCGCGGAAACAGCTTCAGGACCGCGGCGGTGATGACTCCCAGAGTTCCCTCCGCGCCGATGAACAGCTGCTTCAGGTCGTAGCCGGTGTTGTCCTTGCGCAAATCCCGCAGGCCGTCCCAGATGCGCCCGTCGGGCAGCACGACCTCCAGGCCCAGCACCAGATCGCGGGCATTGCCATAGCGCAGCACGCCGGTGCCGCCGGCGTTGGTCGAGAGATTGCCGCCAATCCGGCACGACCCTTCCGCCGCCAGGCTGAGCGGGAACAGCCGATCTGCGGCGGCCGCGGTCTCCTGGATATTCTGCAGGATCACCCCGGCCTCGGCCGTCAGCGTGTCGTTGACCGGATCGACCGACCGGATCCGGTTCAGGCGATCGGTCGAGAGAATGATCTCGTGACCATCCTCGTGAGGACACGCGCCGCCGACCAGGCCGGTATTCCCGCTTTGCGGCACGATCCCGATCCCGGCCTCCGCACAGGCGGTGACGACGGCCGCCGTCTCCTCGGTGGTGGACGGGCGCACGACCAGCTCGGTCTGGCCCTGGAAATTGCCGCGCCATTCCTTCAGATAGGGCGCAAGGGCATCCGGATCGTCGACGATGCCCTTGGGGCCGACCGCCTCCCGGATGCGGGAAAGCGCGGCGGCGCGATCCGTCTTCGTTTGTGCACTCATGCGGCCAAACTAGCCGGCCGGCGGCTCGCCGTCATCCGCGGCAGCGGCCCGCCGCAGACGGTCGTTGATCGCCACCCCCAGCCCCTCCTCGGGGATCGGCGCCACGGCAATGCCGGCATGCTGTTCATTGTCCAAGGCCCGAAGCATGGCGAACAGGTTGGCCGCCGCCTCGTTGAGATCGCCCGTGGCGCTCAGATTCTGCGTCGCGACGGATCCGAGCGTCGGCCCGAAGGCGAGGAACGCCTCTCCGTCCCGCGGCGCATCCGCGTCGAGGCGGACGGGCAGGGATGGCGCATAGTGCCGGGTCAACTGGCCCGGCGACTTCCGCGCGTCGCTGCCGGTCGGTTCGTCGGCGGGCAAGGCAACCGGCCCGATCAGCTCTTCGAGGGTCTCCAGAGTCACCGCTCCCGGGCGCAGCAAGGCCGGGGTATCGCCGGTGAGATCCAGTACGGTGGATTCGATGCCGATCTCGCATCGGCCGCCGGCGAGGACCAGGTCGACGGTCCCGTCTAAACCCTCCACCACATGCTGGGCCGTCGTCGGGCTGATCCGGCCGGAGGGGTTGGCGCTCGGCGCGACGATCGGCCGGTCTACGGCGGTCAGCAGGGCCTGGGCCTTGGGATGGGCCGGTACGCGGATCGCCAGGCTGTCCAGCCCGGCACTCGCCAGCAGCGAAACCGGGCAATCGGCGGCCCGCGGCAGGACTAGGGTCAAGGGCCCCGGCCACAGCGTCGCCGCCAAGGTTCGGGCGGCCTCGTTGAACCGGGCCAGCCCCTCGGCACGCTCCGCCGTGGCGGTGTGCACGATTAGCGGGTTGAAGGATGGCCGGCCCTTTGCGGCGAACACGGCGGCGACGGCCCGGTCATCGGTGGCGTCCGCGCCGAGCCCGTAGACGGTCTCGGTCGGGAACGCCACCAGCTTGCCGGCGCGCAGCGCGTCCGCCGCCCGGGCGATGCCGGACGGGCCGCTGTCGACGATCACAGTCACCGGATTTTCGGATGTCTTTGTCACGCCTGGGCTTTTAGCCGCTCAGGCGTTTGCCGTCGAGCGGCGCGCCTATTGTGGCGGCCGCAGTTCCGACATGAAGGACATCGGGCGCCAGGGGCGGGGACCGTCCAGGGTCGCCCCGGTCTCGATCTCCAGATTGTTGTGCACGATGGCGCCGATCACCGTTGCCGAGCGGGCGATCTTCACGGCGATCGCCTCGATGCGGCCGGTGACGGTCCCGGCGATATGCACGGCATCGGCCGAGATGAAGCCGTCGACGCGGCCGCCCTCGCCGATGATCAGCATGGTGGAGTCGACATCGCCATCCAGCATGCCGCGGATTTCGACGCAGTCGACGCTCTTCAACTGCCCGATAACCCGCACCCGCGGGCCCAGAACCGAGCGCTGGACGCCGTTGCCGCCGCTCACCGCCTGGGCCAGCTGCTCCTGCAGGTCCGGCGTTTTGCCCGGTTTCGCGAAGGGGGACTTCATCGATCGCCCCAGTACCGGAAGGACCGGCGACCGATTGACCCGAATCGGTCAGCGGGGCCGACCGATGGAAGTACGCGTGCTCGGGATCGATGCTTGGTCACAACATGGTCCGCCGTCATTCCCGGGATGCACCGCTGTGGCGCTGCGGCACCTCCCGGGATGCGGTCAGAGTCCTAGGACGCGGAGGCGGCCTTGCTGCTCTTGCCGGCCGATGCGGCGGCCGGCGCAGGCGGCGCGTCGTCCGCCACTTCGGCGGCCGACTGGACCGGCTTCAGATTAGATACGTTCTTGGTGTCCTTGCGGCCGGACTCGACCCGGCGGCACTGCCCGTCGAAGGCCGCGCCTTCGTCGATGGCCAGGGTCTTGTAGGTGATGTCGCCGGTCATATCGCCGGTCTTGGAGATCGTGACCCGCTCGGCGGTCACCTCGCCGTTCACCGTGCCGGCGATGTTGACGCTGTCGGCGGTGATCGCGCCCCGCACCGTGGCCCCGGCGCTGACGGTCAGGGACCGGCTGGTGATGTCGCCTTCGACAATGCCTCGGACCTCAACGTCTTCGTCGCTCTCAAGGTTGCCGATGACACGCAGGCCGGCGCTGATGACCGAGTGCTCGCCGGTCCCGGATCGGGCCGCCGGACGTGTCGAAGCCGGCTCCGTTCCGCCGGCCTGGTTGCCGTAAGCGTCGGTCGATCCTGCTTCGCCTGGCGCCTTTTCGTCCTTTCTGAACATCTAACGACTCTCCCTTCCGGAAACCTCATGGAACCTGCGGCTGCCCATGTGTGGTTTCACAACATGGTGATCTCATGGCGGATGGCGGCGATCGACGGTAAGGCGCGGCACTCAAGCAATCGGTTTTCGACCCTGCCCGCACCGGTCGTCATCGTCGCTTGCGGGCGCATAATGGCGCGGGCCGATGCGGCTGGCTACCATTTTGATGGCCGTCTCATGCATTGCCTTATTCCACTGGGTCGAGGGCGCAATCGGCCGGAAAATTTGGCGAAATCGGTTGCGCTGCAGCATGCAACGGCGCAAGGCTTCCAACTGGCCGTTGTGGGCCGCATCAGCAGCGAATGGGGAGTTCCATGGCCGGCACGGTAATTACCGTAGCGCAGCAGAAGGGCGGCGCGGGCAAGACGACGATCGTGGCCCATCTGGCGGTCGCATTTCGTGAGGCAGGTCATTCGGTTGCGACCGTCGACACCGACCCCCAGGGCAGCCTGACGCGCTGGATGGAGGTGCGCACCGAGCGGCTTGGCACAGCCGATATCGCCCATCGGCAGATCTCCGGTTGGCGCACGGCCAACGAGGTCGACCGCCTCACTGCCGAGCATGACATGGTGCTGATCGACAGCGCGCCGCATGCCGAGACGGAAGCCCGCATCGCCGTGCGCGCCGCCAGCGTCGTGTTGCTGCCGGTTCAGCCGAGTCCGATGGATTTCTGGGCGACGGCGCCGACCCTGGATCTCGCCCGGCAGGAGGGCGTTCAGGCGCTGCTGGTGTTGAACCGTGTGCCAAGGCGGACCCGTTTGGCGGCTTCCGTGATTGCCGCCATGGGCGAGCTCGGGGCTGAGGTCTCGCCGGCCTGGATCGGCAGCCGGACCGCGTTCGCAGGCGCTCTGATGGAAGGCAAGGGCGTTACGGAGCTGGCCCGCGCGGGCGTCGCCGGCGAGGAGATCCGTGCCCTGGCCGACGATCTCAACAAACGCGTGGGCGCCCTGGCCAGCGCCGCCTGACCGGATGCCGGATCATCGCCGTCCGAAGGCGACGAAAGCGGAATTGTCGAGACCGGGCTTGCCGTAGGTCAAATCCTGGCCGTCCAGGGTCTCCACCGCGCCGCCGGCGGCGCGCAGCACCGCCTCGCCGGCCGCGGTGTCCCATTCCATGGTCCGCCCGAAGCGCGGATACAGATCCGCGCTGCCCTCGGCCAGCAGGCAAAATTTCAACGAGCTTCCGGCCTGGCGTTCCGCAGCGATGGGGCGGCCCTGCAGATAGGCGGAGAGCGCCTCCCGATCGCCATGCGAGCGGCTGGCCACCACCGTCAGCCCTTCCGCCGGTGGCCGGCGTGCCGAGATCGTCGTTTCGGACGTTCCCCCGGTCGCACGCCACGCGGCCTCTCCGACCCGCCCCAGATACAGGGTCGACAGCACCGGCGCATAGACCGCGCCCAGGACCGGACGACCATTCTCGATCAGACCGATATTGACCGTGAATTCCCCATTTCGGTTGAGGAATTCGCGGGTTCCGTCCAGCGGGTCGACAAGCCAGAAGCGTCCGCCGGAGATGTCCGGTACCGCGCCGGCTGACGCCTGTTCCTCGGACACGATCGGCGTCCCGGGCGATAGCCCGGGCAAGCCCTTCAAAATAGCCGCTTCGGCCGCATGGTCGGCGGCGGTGACCGGACTTCCATCCGGCTTCAGATCGGCGCCGGCCTCTTGAGAGGCGTAGACCCGCAAGATCGCGGCGCCGGCCTCCAGGCACAGTGTCTTCAGCCCGATCAGCAATTCCGCGCAATCGGACTCGGCGATCTTCATTGCCGACCCGGTCCCTCCATCCGAACGGCCGGGATGGTCATTCGGCCGCGGCGCGCGGCGCTTGGTCCTGGATCAGCCGCCAGATCTTCTCCGGCGTCGCCGGCATGTCGACATGGGTCACGCCGAACTCCGCCAGCGCATCCACGACCGCGTTGATCACCGCCGGCGGCGCGCCGATGCAGCCGGCCTCGCCGGCGCCCTTGATCCCCAGCGGGTTGGTCGCGCAGGGAACCACGTTGTAGCGGAAGTCGATGTCCGGAATGTCGTCGGCCCGGGGCATGGTGTAGTCCATGAAGGAGCCCGACAGAAGCTGGCCGCTCTCCAAATCGAACACCGTGTGCTCCAGCAGCGCCTGGCCGATGCCCTGGGCGATGCCGCCATGGACCTGGCCGGCCACCATCAGCGGGTTCAGGATGGTTCCGAAATCGTCCACGACGATATAGGACACGATTGCCGTCTGCCCGGTATCCCGGTCGATCTCGACCTCGCAGATATGGGTGCCGTTGGGATAGGTGTTGGTGGGCGGCTCGAAGGCCGAGGTCTCGTCGAAGGCGGTCTCGGTCTCGCTGGCCTGGGCGATCTCCGACAGGGTGATCGACCGGTCGGTGCCGGCGATTGTGAACCGGCCATGCTCGACTTCGATATCGGCCGTCGCCGCTTCCAGAAGGTCGGCCGCCTTCTCCTTGGCCTTGTCCAGGATCTGCTCCGAGGCGTTGGCGACCGCCACGCCGCCCACCGGGATCGAGCGGGAGCCGCCGGTGCCGCGGCCGGTCGGAATGGTGTCGCTGTCGCCCTGCAGCATGGTGATGGCATCGGGCTCGATGCCGAGATAGTCGGCGATGAGCTGCTTGTAGGCGGTCTCGTGGCCCTGGCCGTTCGACTGCGTGCCGATGTAGAGGTTGACCGAGCCGGTGCGGTCGATCTCGATCCGCGCCTTCTCGTCGGGGCCCCCACCGCAGGCCTCGATATAGGCGGCCATGCCGATGCCGCGCAGCTTGCCGCGCGTCGCCGCCTGAGCTCGGCGCGCTTCGATGCCGCTCCAGTCGGACAGTTCGATCGCCTGCTCCATGTTCTGGGCGAAGTCGCCGCTGTCATATGTCAGGCCCAACGCCGTGTCGTAGGGCATCGCCGCCGACGGGATGAAGTTCTTGCGCCGCAGCTCCGCGCCCGGGATGCCGAGCTGGCGGGCCGCCGCGTCCACGATCCGCTCCACCACATAGGCCGCCTCCGGCCGGCCGGCGCCGCGATAGGCGTCCACCGGCTGGGTGTGGGTGAAGACGCCTTTCACATTCACATAGGCCGCCGGCAGGTCATAGCAGCCGGTCAGCATCACGCAGCCGCACAGGGTGGCGACGAAGGGCGCGAAGTTGGACAGGTAGGCGCCCATATTGGCGATCGTGTCGATCTTGATGGCGAGGAACTTGCCATCGGCGTCGATGGCCAGTTCGGCGCGGGTCAGGTTGTCGCGGCCGTGATCGTCGCTGATGAACCCTTCCGAACGCTCCGCCGCCCATTTCAACGGACGCCCGAACTTGCGGGCCGCGTAGAGCGCGGCGACATATTCCGGATACATGAAGATCTTCATGCCGAAGCCACCGCCGACATCCGTCGTCAGGACATGGAAGCGGTCTTCCGGCAGATGGAAGATGTCCTCGGCCAGCTGCGATTTCATGCCGTGCACGCCCTGGCTCGAGACGTATAGCGAGAAGCGCTCGCTCGGACCGTCAAAGCCGGCCACGCAGGCGCGCCCCTCCATGGAGTTGGCGACGACCCGATTGTTGACCAGGTCCAGGGAGACCACATGGGCCGCCTTTTCGAAAGCCGCGTCGGTCGCCTCCTTGTCTCCCATCTCCCAGTCAAAGCTCAGATTGCCGCGCTCCAGGTCCCAGACCTTTGGCGCGTCGGAGTCAAGCGCCTTGCCGGGATCGGCGATGGCCGGCAGCGGGTCGAAGTCGACCTCGATCAACTCCGCGGCGTCCTTGGCCTGGGCCAGCGTTTCGGCGACCACCAGCGCAACCGGATCGCCAACATGGCGCACATGCCCCACCGCCAGCGCCGGGCGCGGCGGCTCGGGCATGGTCCAGCCGCCGCGATTCTTCGGCGCGAACTTGACCTTGATGCCCCCGATACCGTCGGCCTCCAGGTCCGCACCGGTCACGATGCCGATCACCCCCGGGGCCTGGCTCGCCTCGGAGACGTCGATCGAACGGATCTCGGCATGGGCGTATGGCGATCGCAGCAGATAGCCATATGCCTGGCCGGGCAACGACACGTCGTCGGTGTACCGTCCGCCGCCAGTGAGCAGCCGCGGATCCTCGGCGCGGGGGATTGCCTGTCCAATGCCGAACTTCGCCATCGATCGCCTCTCAACTGTCTTGGGATGAACCTGGACCGGGCGCGTGGCCGGTCGCTGGATTGCTTGCCGCATAGGATCGACGACCCGCGCCGGTCGCGTCAACGGTAACCTGTGATCCCAGCGGCGCCGGTGCAGGATTGGATTGCCATTAAGCGCCGGTCAATGTGGTGCCGATAGGGTGCACGGCAATCCGTACGCAGCCCGCAATCCGTCAAGACCGAGATGATCCGAAAGACCGCGCTTGCCGTTGCCCTGTCTGCCATCCTGCTGGTCTCCTCCGCACGGGCGCAGATGAGTTTCGACCCGCCGCAGCCGCTGGAGGGCATCGCGGTCGTGCTGGAGGGAGATCGCCTGAATGTCGGCGGCCTGACGGTCCGTATCTATGGGATCGACGCTCCCGAAATCGGCCAGACCTGCCTGTCCCGGCGCGGAGAGAGCTATGACTGCGGCGCCGTAGCCCGGCAGATGCTGGAGCGGCTGATCGGAACGCGCCCGGTGCAGTGCGCCATCTATTCGGTGCTGGCCAATGACGATCAGGTCGGCGCCTGCTCCGTCGCCGGTTACGATCTCGCCGAAGCTATGGTCATCAGAGGGTGGGCTTTCCCGGTCCGGTCACTCTCCAGCCGCTACGAGTCGCTCGAAGGGCGGGCGCAATCGGCGCGAGCGGGATTGTGGTCGGGGCGTGCGGAACGGCCCTGGATCTGGCGCCGTCGGCAGGAAACCGACACTGCACGCTGAATCGCCGGTCAGTCGTCGCCTTCGGGTTTGGCCGTGTCCTGTTCGGTGGCCGCTGTCTGACCCGCGGCAATCGGCGTGGGCGCCGGCGCCAAGGCTGCCACGGGGGAGGTCTCCGCCTCCGCTTTCATCTCCGCCGCCTTGCGCTCCAGGATCGCGAAGCGGCGCATGCTGAACGGGATGCTGGCCAGATAGGCGCACCCCAAAGCCGTCAGGGTGAGCCAGGTCTGGCTGACCAGGGACGCGCCAACCAATCCGACGCCGACCAACACAAAGACGATATAGCGGTTCGGAATGCGCACGCCCTTCAAAGAGAACGTCTGCAGGCGGCTGACCATCAGCAGGGCGACGAAGATCACCCAGAGCGCCACCGGGATCGGCGAGCGCACCATATCGTCCGCCTGGAAGCTGATGGTCATCGGCATGACGACCAGCCCGGCCGCGGCGGGCATCGGCACGCCGGTGAAATAATTGTAGGCCCAGGGCGGCAGGTTGGGCCCGCCGACCTGGGTGTTGAACCGGGCCAGCCTGAGGGCGGAGCAGACGCTGAACGCCAGAACAGCGATCCATCCGAAGCGGTCGGCGTCCTGCATCACCCAGAGATACAGGACGGTCGCCGGCGCCACGCCGAAGCTGATGAAGTCGGAAAGGCTGTCGAGCTGGGCGCCGAAATCGCTCTGCGCCTTCAGGAGCCGCGCGACCCAACCGTCCATCCCGTCGAGAACCGCCGCGATCAGGATCGCGATCACAGCCGCTTCCCAACGCCCCTGAATGGCGAACCGGATCGCCGACAAACCGGCGCACAGCGCCAGCACCGTCAGGATGTTCGGCAGTAGCCGGTTCAGCGACTGCCCGCGCAGCCGGGGTGGGCGTCTGGGGCGACGCATTCTCATCTCAGCGGACTTCTCCCTCGCGGCGCGACTCCGAGCCCTCCAGATCGGCGATGACGGTCTCGCCGCCGACCGTGCGCTGGCCGACCACGACCAGCGGTTCGACCCCGTCCGGCAGGTAGATGTCGGCGCGGCTGCCGAAGCGGATCAACCCGTATCGCTCGCCCGCGCTCACGCTCTGCTCCGGTTTGAGGTCGCAGATGATGCGCCTGGCCACCAGCCCGGCGATCTGCACGAAGACCAGATCCCGACCGTCGGCCAACCGCAGCAGGACCGAGGCGCGCTCATTGTCCTCGCTCGCCTTGTCCAGGCTGGCATTGACGAAAGTGCCCTCACGATAGTCGACTTCCTCGATCGTTCCGTCGGCCGGAATACGGTTAACGTGTACGTCGAATACGTTAAGGAAAACACTCACCCGTGTCCGCAATGCATCGCCCAGGCCGAGCTCAGGCGGCGGCACCGCCTCGGTGATCATCTGCACCCGGCCGTCGGCCGGGCTGACCACCAGGCCTTTGCGGGTCGGCGTGACGCGATCCGGATCGCGGAAGAAATAGGCGCACCAGCCGGTGGCGATCAGCCCGATCCAGCCTAGCGGTTGATACAGCATGGCGAGAAACGCCGTGACGACGGCGAAGATCGCGATGAAGGGCCAGCCGGCACGATGGATCGGCACCATGACCGACGTGATCACGTTGATCGGCGACGCCTCGGTATTGGCCATGTCTGTCAAAATCCTGGTGGGTGGGGATCCGGCGGTCGATGCGTTTCCAAGACTGGAACCGGCTTGGCCGGGACTGCAGTCCCGCGCAATGCCGTCGAATACTCGCATGCGAGCGGCGACCGATTTCACCCCGGATCGACCGGTTCTTGAGGCGAAATCTGGTGGGCGCGGCTGGGATTGAACCAGCGACCCCCGCCGTGTGAAGACGGTGCTCTCCCGCTGAGCTACGCGCCCGCTCAATGTGCAGCGCATATCTACGGCCGGGCCGTCGAGGTGTCAAGAAACCGCCGCGATCTTGCATTATCCCCCGCATTGGGGGTACTGGTCCTGGCGCGGGCGCTCTTGCCGCGCGGGCATCACCGCAGGAGTGGGAATAGATGGGTTGGAACCGGAGTCTTGTCCGGGCGGTGGGCGTTGTGGCGTGCTCCATGGGAAGCCTGCTCGCTGCCGGAGTGTCTCAGAGCGCCGATGCCGACACGCCGCCGGTCGTCGCCGACTACGACGTTTATGCAGGCGGTCTGCACGTTCTGAACAGCGTTCTCGAAATCAACCTTGATGATGAGCGCTATGACGCCCGCCTGGGCGCGGAGGTAACGGGCGCGCCCGGCTGGTTCGTCGATTGGTTCGCTGTCTTCGAGTCCGGCGGAGAGATCGATGGCGACCAGCTCGATCCGGAGCAGTATTTCTCCGAACGCACCCGGCGCGGAGAGACCCGCAAGACCCTGCTGGAATTCGAGCGAGACGGCGATATCGACGTGACCTTCGAGCCGGAACGCAACGACCGCAACGCCACCGTCCCGCCGGAGCTGCTGGAGGAGTCCCTGGATCCGCTCAGCAGCCTGATCGCGATCATCAACACGGTGTCGGAAAGCGGCGAATGCGACACCACCGTGCCGGTTTTCGATGGCAGCCGGCGTTTCGATCTGGTGTTCACTGACCTGGGCATGGACGAACTGGATCCGTCTCGGCGGTCCGGCTTCTCCGGAGAGGCACGGCGTTGCCGGGTGAACCTCGAGCCGGTCGCCGGCGCGTTCAAGGACGATGATGACGACGACGATTTCTGGAGCGAGAAGCCGGAGAACGCCCGTCGCCGGCAATTGGACATGTGGCTGGCCGAGCCGATTGACAGCGGCCCGATCCTGCCGGTCCGCATGGTGGGCCGGTCCTCGATCGGGGCGATCGTCATCCATCTGCGCAACGTGCAGGTGGCAGCCGACACCCTGGATGCCGAACTGCAGGGCGCCTGCGCCGTCGCCGAGAATTGCTGAACGACTGAGGCGGGTGGCAACCCGCGGGCTTTGGCCGTTCTATTTGGCGTCAGTTGATCATGACCGTCGGGCATCCCATGACGATGACCCCGCCATGGGCTGTCGAGTCACCCATCCGCGCAGCGGGCATGTTGCTGATCAGGACTGTCATCGAACCCATGGCGATCACATCCGGCGGCCCGACACAGGTGGCCATATCGGCGACGCGGGCCGCTGGCAGGGCGCCGATCAGCACGGTTGGGGCACCCGGCGGCAGAATGGGTCCGCCGACATGGGGCACGACCCCGTTCACCATCGGGCAGGTGTGCATGTCGGTGATGCGTGCGGCTGGTGGCATAATTCACGTTCCTTTGATCGACTTCCGAGACCGACGGACGTCCCGCGGCTAGTCCGGGTCCAACCCGGCAAGGATTGATCGGCTCCATCTTTCCCCGGATTCCAGGATTCGAGAATACGGCGCCATGATCACTGTGACTGTGTTCTTCGACACACCCTGCGCGACCGGACGGCGCAGCCCTACGGCGCCAAGCGGAAATTGTCGGGCGGCAGCGTCGGGTCGAAACTGATCACGATGCCCTTACCGACGATCGGCATCGGGAAGGTGAAAAACGCCGTGTCCTCAATCTCCTCGGGGGTCGCGCGCACGCCGCCCTTCTTGAAATAGCCCTGCTTTACCCTGCCACTGGAAAAGACCTCCAGCCACAGGTCGAAGCCGCAGAACGCGACCTCGGTCGTCGTCGGGTTCGCTTTGATCGCCGCGCCAAGTTCTTTCAGCCCCATCGCCGTCTCCAAAGGTGCACCGATCCCCCCGCCACCGACCACGCGGAGGGGCTGCGGCGATGATAATGCATTCAGCATCGTCGTGATAAGGCGGTCCGTGCGCCGCGATCGCCGGCCGCATGCGACCGCGGCACTGTAGGAATTCGCAACAAAAGTTTATTTTCGCGCCGATTGCCATTGTGGCACCAACGGGTTGCCATGCCTCCGGCAAATTCTCAATCCAGGTTAGCAGGCTGGACCACCATCCGTATGGAACGCCCGATGCCGCGAGGGTGCGGATCGGCGGGACTCCGCACCACGCTGACAAGACCCGACCCGAATGCCTGATTCCGAACTGGCCTGCCTGGTCCTTGCCGCCGGCAAGGGCACGCGTCTGAAATCGCAGACGCCGAAGGTGCTGCACCCGGTCGCCGGCCAGGCGATGATCCGGCACGTGGCCGACGTGGTGAATGCTCTGTCGCCGCAACGGGCGGTCATCGTCGTGGGGCCGGATATGGAGTCGGTCGCCGCGGCGGTCGAGCCCTGGGACTCAGCGATTCAGGAGCAGCAGCGCGGGACCGCGGATGCGGTGCGGGCCGCCGCCGATCATCTCTCCGGATTCTCCGGCGACGTGCTGGTGGTCTTCGGCGATACGCCGCTGATCACCGTGGACTCGCTCCAGCGCATGGTGGACCGCCGCCGCGAGGCGGACGACCCGGCCGTGGTGGTCCTCGGCATGCGGCCGGAGGATCCGGCCCAGTACGGCCGGCTCGTGCTGGACAAGGCCGGAAACCTCGAGGCCATCGTCGAATTCGCCGACGCGACGGCGGAGCAGAAATCCATCCGCCTGTGCAATGGCGGACTGATGGCCTTCGACGGTCGCCGATTGCCGGAGCTGCTCGATGGCATCGGGGACGGCAATGCCCAGGGAGAGTTCTACCTGACCGACGCGGTCGCCGTGGCCCGGGACAAGGGTCACCGCTGCGCCGTCGTCGAGGGCAGCGCGCTGGAGGTCCACGGCATCAATTCGCGCGCCGAGCTGGCGATGGCGGAAGCCTATATGCAGGACCGGCTGCGCGCCGCGGCCATGGCCGGCGGCGCGACCATGGTCGACCCTGCTTCGGTGTTCCTCTCCTTCGACACGGCGCTGGGCCGCGACGTCACCATCGGCCCCTCGGTCGTATTCGGACCCGGCGTCACGGTCGAGGACGATGTGGAAATCCTTGCGTTCAGCCATATCGAAGGGGCGGTCCTGCGCAGCGGCGCCGTCGTCGGGCCGTTCGCAAGGCTGCGGCCCGGTGCGGAGATTGGGCCAGGTGCCAAGGTCGGCAATTTCGTCGAGGTGAAGAACGCGACTCTGGGTGCCGGCGCCAAGGCCAACCATCTGAGCTATCTCGGCGATGCCGGGATCGGCGCCGGGGCCAATATCGGCGCCGGCACCATCACCTGCAATTACGACGGCTTCCTCAAGCACCGTACCGAGATCGGCGAGGGCGCCTTCATCGGCTCCAACACGGCCCTGGCGGCGCCAGTGCGGGTCGGCGACCGGGCCAATGTGGGGGCCGGCAGCGTCATCGTGCGCGACGTGCCGGACGACGCCCTGGCGGTCGCCAGGGGCGAGCAGGTGGAGAAGCCCGGTGCAGCGAAACGCTACCGGGCCCGCAAGGCCGCCGAGAAGGCCAAGCGGTCGAAGTAATCACGGCGGATCAAGGAGACACGCATGTGCGGCATTGTCGGCATTGTCGGTAAGGATGCGGTGGCCCCGCGCCTCATCGACGCGCTCAAGCGCCTGGAATACCGCGGCTACGACTCTGCCGGTGTGGCGACCCTGGTCAACGGCCATATCGACCGCCGGCGGGCCGAGGGCAAGCTCACGAATCTCGACCGCCGCGTGGCGGAGGAGCCGCTCGCCGGGACCGTCGGCATCGGTCACACAAGATGGGCCACCCATGGCCGCCCGAACGAGACCAATGCCCACCCGCACGCCACCGAGCGGGTCGCCATCGTGCATAACGGCATCATCGAGAACTTCCAGGAACTGCGCGGCGAGCTGGCCGATCTGGGCCATAGTTTCGATAGCGAAACGGATTCCGAGATCATCGCCCATCTGGTGACCCGGTATCTGGACGAGCAGCTTTCGCCCCGCGATGCCGCGTCCAAGGCCCTGAAGCGGCTCGAGGGCGCCTTCGCGGTGGCCATCATCTTCAGCGGCGAGCACGAGCTGATGATCGGCGCCCGGCGCGGCTCGCCCCTGGCGGTCGGCTATGGCGACGGCGAGATGTATCTCGGCTCCGACGCCATGGCGCTGGCGCCCTGGACCGACCGCATCTCCTATCTCGACGAGGGTGACTGGGTCGAGATCGACCGCACCAGCGCCATTGTCCACGACGCCGACGACACGGTGGTGGAGCGCGCGGTCACCCGCACGGAGCTCTCCGGCGCGCTGATCGGCAAGGGCCGGTACCGCCATTACATGCTGAAGGAGATCTATGAGCAGCCGGCGGTCATCGGCGACACGCTGCGGTCCTTCATCGATCCCCATACCCAGATCATCGGCCTGCCGAAGTTGCCCTTCGAGCTGGCCAAGGTGCCGCGCATCACGGCGGTTGCCTGTGGCACCGCCTCGCTCGCCGGCATGGTCGCGAAATACTGGCTGGAGACCCTGGCCCGCCTGCCGGTCGAGCTCGATGTGGCGTCGGAGTTCCGCTACCGAGAGGCGCCTATGCCCGAGGGCGGCGTCGCCCTGTTTGTCTCGCAATCCGGCGAGACCGCCGACACCCTGGCCGCCCTGCGCTACGCCAAGGCGCACAAGCAGCACATCGTCTCCATCGTCAATGCGCCGGAGAGCACCATCGCGCGCGAGAGTGACGTGGTGCTGCCGACCCATGCCGGGCCGGAGATCGGCGTCGCCTCCACCAAGGCCTTCACCACCCAGTTGGCGGTGCTGGCCTGCTTCGCCATCGCCGCCGCCAAGGCCCGCGGCGCCATCGACCACGCCCGGGAGGCGGAGCTGGTCACCGCCTTGACGGAAGTGCCGGCCCGGGCGGCGGAAGTGCTGAACCACGACACCCTGATCAAGGGCCTGGCGCATGAGGTGGCCGAGGCCCGCGATGTGCTCTATCTCGGCCGCGGCACCAGCTTCCCGATCGCCCTGGAAGGCGCGTTGAAGCTCAAGGAGATCAGCTACATCCATGCCGAGGGCTATGCCGCCGGCGAGATGAAGCACGGCCCCATCGCCCTGATCGACGAGACCGTCCCGGTCATCGTCATCGCGCCCCGCGACGCGGTGTTCGACAAGACCCTGTCCAACGTCCAGGAGGTCATCGCCCGCGGCGGCAAGGTGATGGCATTCTCCGATGTCGAGGGTGTGGCCAGGATCGGCGACGGCGCCTCCGCCGTCATCCCGCTCCCCGACGTCGACCCCTTCGTCGCCCCGCTGCTCTACGCCATCCCGGTGCAACTCCTGGCCTATCACACCGCCGTTCTGAAGGGCACTGATGTCGACCAGCCGCGCAATCTGGCAAAGAGCGTCACGGTCGAGTAGGGCCCGATTGGCTGCGCGGCGGTCGCCGTCGCCTCAAAGGCGTCCATGACCGCGACCCTGTCGCTGTTCGAGCCGGCAGAATCGTAACGCCGCAGGGTGTACTCGACCCGGATCCCTGTCCGCGATCGTAGAATTCGTCGATGTCGTCCTGGGTGATCCCGGGCAGGGTCAGGATCGATTGCCGGTGGTTGGCCGACAGCTCCGACCGAGGCCACAGCCCAGTCGCTTTCCGTATCGATCTCCAGGAACAAGACGCGCATCGGGCGCTCCGGCGGATGATCGGGGTGCGAAACCGATCATCGCACCGAAAGCGCCCGGCGCAAGCTCGCGACAGTCGCAGCGCGCGACGGTCCCTATGCGGTACCGCCCGCGCTAGCGTCGGTTGGCCGCGGCCTCTCTGGCCACGACGCTCGGGATGTCGTGGCGTTCGATGCCGAGATCCCGCAGCCGGTAGTCGTCGAGGCTTTGCAGATCGCGGATCGCGGCCCGCTGCTCCAGCCAGCCCTCAAAAGCCTGGTTGAGCGATTTGACGGCCCGTTCGATGGCTTGGATCGAGCGGATCGGCGTCCACCCCTCGACCAGCGGAGGGATGCCCGCGCGCGGCGATCCTTGAACGTCCTGATACATGCTCCCCTCCTCGGGAAAGTGTTAATGAAATCTTACACGACTGCGTCATGGCGATTTCGTCTCTGAGAGCATATGTGTATTGACGAACAAGGATTCTCAAACGAGAATTCATGGAGTTCGATTAAGAAAATCTAATCTGAGAAATGCGCAGACTTCCGCCGCTCAACGCTCTCAGGGCCTTTGAAGCCGCCGGCCGCCATCTCAGTTTCAGCAAGGCCGCAGCGGAACTGAACGTCACCCCGGCGGCGGTCAGCCAGCAGGTCAAGACGCTGGAGGATTATCTCGGCGTCCGCCTGTTCCGCCGGCTCAACCGGGCGCTCCTGTTGACCGATGCCGGCCAGTTCAGCCTGCCGGCGGTGAGCGAGGGTTTCGATCGGCTTGCGGACGGCATCGCCGGCATCGAAAGCAGCTGGGATGAGAGCCTGCTGGCGGTCAGCGTCTCGCCATCGGTGGCCGCGAAATGGCTGATGCCGCGCATGGACCGGTTCTACCGGGCGCATCCGGGCATCGATCTCAGGATCGACGCCACCGAGGCTCTGGCCGATTTCGAGGCGGACGGAATCGACGTGGCGATACGCTACGGCCTGGGCGACTATCCGGGCATGCGCGCCGATATCCTGATGGAGGAGGAGGTCTTCCCGGTCTGCAGCCCCATGCTTCTGCAAGGGGACGCGCCCCTGCGCACGGTGTCCGATCTCAGCCGTTTCCCGCTGCTGCACCTGTCCTGGGTGTCTCATGACGGATCCTGGCCGGACTGGCGCATGTGGCTGGCCGCCGCCGGCTATCCGGACATCGATGCGACGCGCGGGCCGCGCTTCGGCCAGTTCGGCATGGCGGTGGATGCGGCCATCGAGGGGCTAGGGGTGGCGCTGGGCAGCACCGCCGTGGTCGCCGACGATCTGGCGGCCGGTCGCCTGGTGAAACCCTTTGACCTGACCTTCGCCCCGCCCTTCAAATACTTCCTGGTCTGTCCGGAGCGAACCGCGAACCGACGCCATGTCGCCGCCTTTCGCGACTGGATCTTCAGCGAAGTGGGCGCCACCCCGGAAGGGTCGTCCAAACTCAAGAAACAAAGGCGGGGAGGAAAGCCGGCATGAACCCGATCATCCAGGCCTTCGGGCGACGTTTGCGGCTCGCCGTCATCGGCGGCGGGCCTGGATCGTTCATCGGCACGGTCCACCGGACCGCATCGCGGATCGACGATCGCTTCGAGGTGGTGGCCGGTGTCCTGTCCTCCAATGCGGAGCGGTCGCGGGCGGCCGGGGCCGCGCTCGGGCTGGCGCCGGACCGCGCCTATGCCGATTGGCGGGCCCTGATCGACGCCGAGACGGCACGGGATGACGGCGCCGACGTCGTCGCCATCATGACCCCCAATGACAGCCATTACCCGATCTCCGAGGCCTGCCTGGATGCCGGTCTCGATGTGATCTGCGACAAGCCGCTCACCACCCGGGTGGAGGATGCGATCAAGCTGGTCGCCAAGGTGCGGGAGAGCGGACTCGTCTTTTGCCTGACCCACAATTACAGCGCCTATCCGATGGTGCGGCAGGCCCGGGCCATGGTGGAGGCCGGCGAGATCGGCGCCATCCGCCAGGTCCAGCTGGAATACATCCAGGGCCATCTGGCGGCGCGCGTGGAAGATGCGTCGGATGGCCCTGGCTGGCGCTTCGATCCGGAGACCAGCGGCGCCTCGCTGGTGCTCGGCGATATCGGCACCCATGCGCATCACCTAGGCGCCTATGTCACGGGCCTGGATCTTGAGCGGGTGATGGCCGATGTCGGCAGTTGCGTGCCCGGCCGCGAGGCGGACGATTATGCCGCCCTGCTGCTGCACTACGAATCCGGTGCGCGCGGCTCCATGTGGGTGACCAACTCGGCGGCCGGCGGCGAGCACGGGCTTGCCTTCCGCATCTTCGGCGAGACCGGCGGCCTGGAATGGCACCAGGAGGAGCCGAATAGCCTGCTGCACCGCCGCCATGGCGATTTTCCGCGCCGCATGACGCGCCGCATCGACGGCCTGCTGTCGCCGGAAGCGGAACGCGCCAGCCGCATCGGTATCGGCCATCCGGAGGGCTATCAGGAGGCCTTCGCCAATCTCTACGCCAACGCCGCCGAGGCCATCGTCGCCCGCCGCACCGGCCAACCCTGCGATCCGATGGCCCTGGACTTCCCGACCGTGCTGGACGGCGCCAAGGGCATGAAGTTCATCGAAGCCGCGGTGGAGAGCAGCCGCACCGGCGCCTGGGTGGATTGCCGGCTGGAGGTCTGAGCCGGGGATTGCTCAGGGGCCGAAGACCGCCACCGTCGTCTTGCGCTCCGCGGCGTCGATCTGCAGATCGGTAATCCGGGTGATCAGAATCAGGAAGACGACGGACAGCGCGATGTTGAGGCAGCCGCTGCCGATGCTGACAAAGGTGGCGAATTTGAACTGGTCGAGCGAGACGGCATCGTTGGCCAGTCGAAAGGTCACCCGGTCGGCGATGTTGGATACGATCCACAGCGTCCACCAGGCCGGCATCAGCCCCGGTGTGGGCCGCTTCTGCCAGTCCAGCGGTTCGCTGCTGGCCTGCCAGATCTCCTTCATTGCCTGATAGGGTTTCCACAGATTGGCGATCGGTATGAAGTACCAGCCGACCGCCCATCCCGGCCGGATTTTCAGGCCGGTGGCGCCGAAGGCGCGGACGTTCACGGCGGAGTAGTAAATCCAGCGGCCGACGAATATGAACGCCAGCACAATGACGATCAGATAGGGAACGGCGATGATCAGCTGGCGCAGGTCGTTCGACTCCGCCGCCGCCATCATCTCGGCGTCCGTGGCAAAGGCGAAATCCTGGATCTTGTAGAAGAACCGCATTTCCAGCACGTCGGACCCGACGCCCATCACCGCCAGGCCCAGGCCCAGCAGGATGAGGCCCTTCGCCGGGCGCAGCAGGCGCCGCGGATCCCGGATCGCTATGCCGGAGCTGCCCGGCTCGCCGGTTGGGGGGTGCTCCGGCCGGCTGCCGCTCGACCTGGGGCTACCACCATCGTTCTGCATTTCGACCGCCGCTCCCGCATTGCAGGTTTCGGGCTGACGCCCGATCCGTATCAGATCACCGGCGCCAGCCAATTCAGCAGCGGCGCGAAATTCTCGTAGACGTCGACGCAGTAGTCGACGGCCCCCGGCAGGTGCAGCGCCGCCGGGACCGGCACCTTGCGGCCGGCATAGAGGCCGTTGTGCAACAGCAGGTCGGCATTGGCGTGGTCGGCATCGAAGCCGGTCGGCACCCTCTTGTAATGCCGGCCGCCCAGATCGAAGGCGTATTCGGCGACCAGCCTGTCGACGATGTCCCGCAGCGCCGCACCACGTTCCGGGTCGACCGCGGCTTGGCGATAGCCCTCCAGCTGCCCGCGGGACATCATATGCGTGCCCGCGCCCAGGATCAGCGAGTCGGCGCTGAGCTGGAAATAGAATCCCGGCCGTTCCCGGCTTCGACCCTCGCCCTGCCAGAACCACAGGCCAAGCCAGGGGCGGAACGGCGACTTGTCCCGGCTGAATCGCGTATCGCGGTGGATCCGCATGATCGAGCCATTGACCTTGGGCTCGGCGTGGATGTTCGGTGCCAGTGCCTGCAGCCGGGGTCCCAGTGCCGTGACGCAGGCCCTGGCCGGCGCCAGGACATGCTCTTCATAGTCGTCGCGATTGGCCTCGAACCAGGCCTTGTCGTTGTTATCGGCGAGCGCGGCGAGGAAGGACAGCGCCGCACGCGGAAAGCCCGAGAATTCGGATTCCGTGTTCACCAGGGCCGCCCCCGAGGTCGTTCGTGAGATGATAGTGTCGGAGCTTCCGCCCCGACGGCGCACCCCCTATACTCGCCCGCCCTCGCTTCCTCCTTCAAGATGGACTTCGGTCATGCAGCTTTCCGACCCCAGCCTGTTCCGCCAGCAGGTCTACATCGACGGCACCTGGTGCGACGCCGACGATGGCGGCATCGTCGAGGTCACCAATCCGGCCGACGGCGCGTCGCTGGGTACGGTTCCGAATTGCGGCGGGGCGGAAACCGCGCGGGCCATCGCGGCGGCGGATAAGGCGTGGCCAGCGTGGCGCGCCAAGACCGCCAAGGAGCGTGCCGCCATCCTGCGCCGCTGGCACGATCTGATGCACCAGAACGTCGAGGACCTCGCGGTGCTGATGACTGCCGAGCAGGGCAAGCCGCTGGCCGAGGCGCGCGGCGAGGTCGGCTATGCCGCCAGCTTCCTGGAGTGGTTCGCCGAGGAGGGCAAGCGGCTCTACGGCGAGACCATGCCGACCTACATGAACGACCGGCGGGTGCTGGTGATCAAGCAGCCGGTCGGAGTCTGCGCCGCCATCACGCCGTGGAACTTCCCGGCAGCCATGATCACCCGCAAGGTCGGACCCGCATTGGCGTCGGGCTGCCCGATGGTGGTCAAGCCGGCCAGCGCCACGCCCTATTCCGCCCTGGCCATTGCAGAACTGGCCGAACGGGCCGGCGTCCCGGCCGGGATCTTCAGCGTCGTAACCGGCTCCGCCCGGGCCATCGGCGCGGAGATGACCGGCAATCCGACGGTGCGCAAGCTGACCTTCACCGGCTCCACCGCCATCGGCAAGACGCTGATGGAGCAGTGCGCCGGCACCGTGAAGAAGGTCTCCATGGAGCTCGGCGGCAACGCGCCCTTCATCGTCTTCGACGACGCCGATCTGGATTCGGCCGTGGCCGGCGCGCTGGCCTCGAAATACCGCAATACCGGCCAGACCTGCGTCTGCGCCAACCGCCTGCTGGTGCAGGACGGCGTCTATGAGGCCTTTGTCGGCAAGCTGGCCGATGCGGCGCAATCGCTGAAGGTCTCCAACGGCATGGAGGAGGGCGCCCAGCAGGGCCCGCTGATCGACATGGCGGCGGTGGAGAAGGTCGAGGAGCATATCGCCGACGCCGTTGCCAAGGGCGCCAAGGTCGCCGCTGGCGGCAGCCGCCATTCCCTGGGCGGCACCTTCTTCGAGCCGACCGTGCTGACCGACGTCACCACCGACATGAAGGTGACGCGGGAGGAGACTTTCGGCCCGCTGGCGCCGGTCTTCCGCTTCAAGACCGAGGAAGAGGCGATCCGCATGGCCAACGACACCGAGTTCGGCCTGGCGGGGTATTTCTACAGCCGCGACATCGGCCGCTGCTGGCGGGTCGCAGAGGCGCTGGAATACGGCCTGGTCGGGGTCAATGAGGGCGTCATCTCCACCGAGATCGCGCCCTTCGGTGGCATGAAGGAAAGCGGCGTCGGCCGCGAGGGCTCGAAATACGGCCTCGATGAATTCGTCGAGGTCAAATATGTCTGCATGGGCGGGATCGGCGGTTAGGAGACCGACGCTTGGACCAAGCTGAGGTCGGGGCCATTCCGTCTGCGGCGCCGGGGGCTGGCGCCGCCGTCATCGACGTGCGCGATCTGGTGTACGACTACGCCACGTTGCGGGCCCTTTCGGGCGTGTCGCTCACCGTCGAGCCCGGCACCATCACCGGTCTTGTGGGGCCGAACGGCGCTGGAAAGACGACGCTCCTGCGCTGCCTTGCGGCGCTGGAGACACCGTTCTCGGGAACGGTCACCGTCGATGGGTTGAACACCACCGAGCATCCCCGCGACATCCACCGTCGCATCGGCTACCTGCAGGATTTCTTCGGCCTGTATGACGAGCTGACGGTGCGCCAGTGCCTGCGCCACCACGCCATGGCCCATGCGGTGCCGGCGGCCGAACGGGAAGACAGGATCGTTGATACCGCCCACCGCCTCGATCTCGGCGACCGGCTCGACCAGGATGCCGGCACTCTGTCCCGCGGGCTGCGCCAGCGCCTGGCCATCGCCCAGGCAATCATCCACCGCCCGAAGGTTCTGCTGCTGGACGAGCCGGCCTCCGGCCTGGACCCGGAGGCCCGAACCGGACTGTCGCAGCTGATGGTGGCGCTGCGCGACGAGGGCATCACCATTATCGTGTCCTCCCATATCCTGGCGGAGCTGGAGGATTACTCGACCCATATGCTGGTGCTCCGCCAGGGGCGGATCACCCGCCACTGCCCGATCGGCGAGGCAGACCGGCAATCCTCCGAACGCCTGCGCATCGCCCTGAGCGCGCCCGACGATCGGCTGGCGGGCATCTTGTCGGGCATGCCCGGCGTCGGCGAGATCGAGGCGCAGCCAGACAGCGCCCGCATCGCCTTCGACGGCGACGCCGCCATGCGGCACGACCTGCTGCGCCGGCTGCTGGAGGCCGGGCTGCCGGTCTGTTCCTTCCATCCGGAGTTCCGCTCCATGCAGGACGTCTATCTGGAGCGGGTGTCAGATCCGGAGGAGGGTTCGGCGTGATCGGCAATCCGGAGTTCCGCCGCAACCTGGCGCTGGAACTGACGCCGCACCGGCTGGTGGCGGTGCCACTGGTGCTGGCCCTGATATTCGTCACCGCCTGGGCGATCGACGGCCCCCGCGCCACCGCCGCCGCCGGCCGGTTGGTGATGACCATCCTGCTGTCCCTATGGGGCGCCCGGGCCGCCGCGGACGCCGTGTTCGGCGAGGTCTCGGACCGCACCTGGGACGCCCAGCGCATGTCATCGATCGGCCCCTGGGCGATGAGCTGGGGCAAGCTGTTCGGCGCCCCGGTCTTCTCCTGGTACGGCAGCCTTTTCTGCGCCCCGGCGATCCTCATGGGCACCGAGGCGCCGGTCAATGCCCTGGTCGAGATCCTGCTGTTCGGCCTTCTCGCCCACGCACTGGCCTTGCTGATCAGCCTGCTGTTACTGCGGATCCGCGGCCGGCGCACCCGCTTCCAGGTCACCATCGCCCATGCCGGCGGGCTTCTGCTCGCCTTGGCGGCTGGTGGCGTCGGCGTTTTCGATACCGGACCGGCCCAGGACCTGGCCGGCGAGCCCTATTCGCGGGTGGCGTGGTACGGCATCTCGATGAGCCTGGCCGATTTCTCCTTCGTGACCCGCATCGTCCTGCTGGCCTGGGCCGTTATCGGTGTATTCCGCCTGATGCGGTTGGAGCTGCAGTTTAAGCCGCAGCCGCTGGTCTGGCTGGGCTTCGTGCTGTTCGTGTCGGCCTATGTCGGCGGCGTCTCCTTCGGACTGCCCGAGGATGCCCGCAGGATGTTGCAGGACCAGGAACTGGCCGCCCTGGCGCTGGCCGGCCGTCTCGGAGCCGGGCTTGTCTTCGTGGTCGCCGTCACCTATTGCGCGGCGTTCCTGGCGCCATCCGGGGCGGTGCATCTGCGCCGGCTTGCCTGGGAACTGCGCGCCGGACGCTATTATGCCGCCTTCCAGGCGGCGCCGCCCTGGATGGTGGCGGCCACCGTCGCCGTGGTCCAGACCGCGATCTTGTGCGTGGTGACGCTGTCGGTGCCGGGCTCCCTGGCGGAAAGGGTCGGGCCGGTTTCGCGCTTCGCGGAGAGCGGAGCGGCGGATGTGGTGGTCATATTGATCGCCTGGATGCTCTTCCTGGCCCGCGATCTCGGTCTGATCCTATTCGTGATCCTGTCGCCGCGCGGCGGGCGTGGCCATCTGGCCGCGGCCATGTATCTCGGTATCCTCTACGTCGCTCTACCGGCCCTGCTGGGCGGCGTCGGATTGCAGGCGGCGTTGCCGGTGTTCGTTCCCTTTGCCGTGGATTCGCCGGCATGGCTGCTGCCCGTCCTGGCGCAGCTTGGCCTGCTCGGCGTTGCCCTGGCCTGGCGCTGGCGACAGATCTCGGTGCCTGTGGTCCAGGCTCCGGCGCCCGCTTGAGATCCGCATTCCGTCGGCCTGTCACAAGCTGTTGAGGGAGCATGCGCATCTTGGCGCAGCTTCCTATATAACGGCGCTGCGACGTTTAATTGTGCTCCGGGAGGCCTCCGATGTCGGATTACGAATACGACTATTTCGTCATTGGCGCCGGCTCCGGCGGGGTCCGTTCAGCCAGAATCGCCGCCAACCATGGCGCCCGGGTCGCCATCGCCGAGGACCGGTTCCTCGGCGGCACCTGCGTCAATGTCGGCTGCGTGCCCAAGAAGCTGCTGGCCTATGCCGCCCATTTCGCGCACGACTTCGAGGATGCCAAGGGGTTCGGATGGGAAGTCGGCGACCGCCGGCATGACTGGTCCCGGCTGATCGACAACAAGAACGAAGAGATCGCCCGCCTCAACGGCGTCTACCGTCACCTGCTGGAGGGAGCCGGCGTCACCTTGATCGAGGGCCGCGCCAGCCTCGTCGACGCGCATACGGTCGAGATCGACGGCGAACGCGCGACGGCCGAGACCATCCTGGTGGCGACCGGCGGCTGGCCGGTGCTGCCGGAGGAGCCGGGTGTGCGGGAGCACGGCATCAGCTCCAACGAGGCCTTCTTCCTGGAGAGGCTGCCGGAGCATGTCATCATCGCCGGCGGCGGCTACATCGCGGTCGAATTCGCCGGCATCTTCAACGGCCTCGGCAGCAAGGTCTGCCAGCTCTATCGCGGACCCATGTTCCTGCGCGGCTTCGACGATGACGTACGCGAGACCCTGGCCGAGGAGATCGTCAAATCCGGCGTCGATCTGCGCTTCAACACCATCATCTCCCGGCTTGAGAAGACCCGGGACTGCGTATTGGCTCATCTCAGCGACGGCTCCGTGATCGAAGCGGAGCTGGCGATGTTCGCCACCGGCCGGCGCCCTAACACCGAAGGCATCGGCCTGGAAGAGGTCGGCGTCGAGCTCAATCCGCGCGGCGCGGTCATGGTCGACACCAACTACCGCACCAGCGTGCCGAACATCTATGCCATCGGCGATGTCACCGACCGCATCAACCTGACCCCGGTCGCCATCGCCGAGGGCCATGCGCTGGCCGATACCCTGTATGGCGGCCGGCCCCGCGGCGTCGACTACGATTACATCCCTTCCGCGGTGTTCTCCTCGCCGCCGGTGGCGACCGTCGGCCTGACCGAGGCGGACGCCCGGGCGCAATACGGCAAGGTCGATATCTACCGCTCCAGCTTCCGGCCGATGAAATACACGCTGAGCGGCCGCGACGAGCGCACCATGATGAAGCTGGTGGTCGACCGCGCCACCGACCGGGTCGTGGGCTGCCACATGGTCGGGCTCGACGCGCCGGAGATCGTCCAGGCCGTCGCCATCGCGCTCAACTGCGGCGCCACCAAGGCCCAGTTCGACCGCACCATCGGCATCCACCCGACGGCGGCGGAGGAGTTGGTGACCATGCGCACCAAGGCGCCGGACCCGGCCGATCTGGATATGCTGGCGGAGGACTAGCCGACCGCCGTCTCTTCGGCCTCCTCGGCGATCAGGCGCCGCACCTCCTCCAGGGCAATCGTTTGCGACGGGTCCCGGCGGCGCGCGAAGGCATTGGCGAGGCGCTGGATCACGATATTGGCCGGTGTGGCCACCCCGCGCAGCCGGCCGAGTTGCACGATCTCGCCATTGAGGTAATCCGTCTCGATGTCGCCAGTGCCGCGGATCAGGCTCTGGCGCGAAGACCCTCCGACCCGCTCGACTCCGTCGATGGGCACGTGGTTGCAGAGATCGCCGCGGCGGGTCCGGACCTCGTCGTCGCCGGCCCAGTCGATTCCGGCAGCCTGGAAGCAGGCGCGGCCTTCCGCCCTCAGCGTGTCCAGGATATCGCCCGCCGGTCCCTCCGTCGGTGCGACCGCTTTCAGCCCGTTGCCCAGATTGGTCAGCAGCTTGGCGTATTTGAGCCGCATCGCGTCCGCTCGAGGCCGGGAGCTGAAGCCCGCCAATTCCAACCGCCCGGCAATCGCCGTGGCAAGGTCGTCGATGCCATCGGGATAGCGGCCGAGATCCAGGACGCCGGGCTTTGGTCGGGCATGGGACTGCACGCAGCCCGGCTCGATGAACTGCGCCGGCAGGTAGACGCACATCGCGTAGACCCGCGGGAACCGCCGCAGGGCGAGGCGCTCATTGGCGACGCCGTTCTGGCAGCACACCACCGCGATGCGGTCGCCCGCGGCCACGCGCAGATCCTCCAGCGCTGCCACGGTGTGCTGCGTCTTCATGGCCAGCACCACCACGTCGTCGTCACGAAACACGATCTCGTCCGGATGGCCGACCGCCGGGATCGACAGGGTGACGTCCTCGACCGGCGTCTGGTAGCGCAGGCCCTTCGCGCGCAGCACCTCCAGATGCGCTCCACGGGCGATCAGCACCACGTCCTGCCCGGCCTTGCTGAGCTGGGCGCCGACGACGCCGCCGACCCCGCCGGCTCCGTACACGATGAAACGCATCCAGGTCCCCCACCGCAATCGCTTGTCGCAAAACCTCCCGGCCGGTCCGAAACGGGCCTTAGCGACAGGACGGAATCATCGCATATTGGGCCGTCGGCGAACCATCGCCGATCCGTCCCGAATGCGTGGCAAAGGAAGTATGTGCGGGCATGCGAATTCTGGTCACAGGAAGTGCCGGCCATCTCGGCGAAGCCTTGGTTCGGACTTTGCGGGAGGCCGGCCACGATGTCGTGGGCGCCGACATCATCGACTCGCCCTTTACGACCCATGTCGGAACGATTGTCGACCGGGATTTCGTGGCGCGGTGCATGACGGGTGCGAAGGCCGTCATCCACCCGGCGACCCTGCACAAGCCCCATGTGGTGACCCACAGCCGGCAGGATTTCGTCGATACAAACATCACCGGCACCCTCAACCTGCTGGAGGAGGCGGTGGCCGCCGGCGTGGGCGCCTTCGTCTTCACCAGCACCACGAGCGTTTTCGGCCAGGCCCTCCTGCGTCCGCCCGGCCAGCCGGCAGCCTGGATCACCGAGGATGTCACGCCCATTCCCAAGAATATCTACGGCGTCACCAAGGCTGCGGCCGAGGATCTCTGTCAGCTCTTCCACCGCAAGCACGGGCTGCCCTGCCTGGTGCTGAGGACCTCGCGCTTCTTTCCCGAAGAGGACGACAGCAAGGCGATCCGCGACGGGTTTGCCGACGAAAACGCCAAGGCGAACGAATATCTCTTCCGGCGCGTGGATATCGCGGATGCGGTCGACGCTCATCTGCTGGCCGTAGAGCGCGCCCCGGATATCGGCTTCGACCGCTACATCATTAGCGCGACCACGCCGTTCCTGCCCGAAGACACGAGCGAACTGGGGCGGGATGCACCGGCGGCACTGCGCCGGCGCGTTCCGGAGAGCCATGCGGAGTATCAGCGTCGCTGCTGGCGGATGTTCCCGGGAATCGACCGGGTCTACGTCAACGACCGCGCCATGGAGAGGCTCGGCTGGCGGCCGCGCTACGACTTCCGCCACGTGCTGAGCCAGCTGCAGGCGAATGAAGGCCTCGGCAGTTCCTTGGCGCGCTCTATTGGAACCAAGGGTTATCACACAGAGTGCATTGCCGACGGGCCATACCCGGTCGAAGTCGACTGTCCAGCCCGCAGCTAGCCTTCAGGCCACCCGCCTAGTCCTGGTCGCGCCAGATATCGAACAGGTATTGCTGAACCGCATCGATCTCCATCATGGATGCCAGCCCGAATTCAGGCGGTGTTCCGGCCAGTGCCAGGTCGGGGCCGTCTCTCATGATCAGCATGTGGCGAAGCCGGTCCGGCTGGTCCTCTGCAAGGTAGGTGTGAAGCAGCCGATGACCGACATCGAAGGTGAAGACATGCGCAATATCGGTGTCAGCCATGTACATGGCGCGCACATCGGCGAGGTAGTCGGGTTCCGAGGCCACTCTGCTTTTTAGATTGCCTACGACCCACGGATGGAAGAGCTCGATGAACGCCTCATCGCTCAGTTCCGCACTAGTCGCGAGGACGTTGGACGCTAAGACTGCGGCCTCGCCGGTTGGCGCGGTCTGACCGGCCGGCTGCCAATCGACACCGGACGACTGAAGGATGCCGGTGAAATGCATGTCGATCGGACTGGCGCCGCCGTCGATCCGCACCGTGTGGTTCAAATGGCCGGGCGGCCGGTCCGTCAGCGAAGCCGGGCTTCGATCCGGATCGGCCAAGGACAGGAGGAAACTCGCGGTGTCGTAGACCGGGCCACCCGGCCGGGCGGCAATGAGAACGCGGCCGTCGTGCCGCCTGGTGGAGATGAAGACGCCTGAGGACATGCGGGCGGATTCCTGGAACGTGACCATGAATACCGTGTAGTCCCGGTAAAGCCAGGCGTAGCGGAACGATAGGAGTTTGAAACTGTCGGGAATGCGGTAGTAAGGCGCGCCAAGCGGACCGCAGGGACAGGAACCATCATTCCGTGCCCCGGCTTGCCCCGGCTCATGGAGTTCTGCCATTCCCGTGGTATCGCCGCTGACGGCGAGCTGGATGTAACGAAGGATAGTCTCCTCCGCGCTGCCGGGCTGGATTTCTTGATCGACCAGAAAGTCGCCATGCCGCCTGGGCGCAGCGAGTGGCCGATAGACATTGAGGAAGAGCTCAAGTGCCATGACCAGCCCGCGGCGATCGTCATCGATGCTGGCGATGGTCCGCGGGAAGTCGTCTTGGCTGGTCGCCGGCGTCGCGACCACCAATGCCGTCGCGAACGCCGCAAGCACAGATAACGCAAACCTTACCGTCGCGACTTTCAGCATGGGACCTCCCAGCAACCGGAAGTGGGGCTATTGGCGCCCTACGAATACCCGATCGCCTGGGCGAAGCTTTCCATGTTGTAGACGTAGATGGCGATCATGATCATCGTCGCCTGCCGGCCGATGCCGCCGACCGCGCTCAGATCCATGGACAGGATCAGATCGCCTTCGGTGCCCGTATAGGCCGTCGTGAACCGGGTGCCCTGGTTGAAGCGGTTGACGGTGGTCAGGCTGGTCGGACGCTCCGGCTGGTAGCGGCTGACAAGGCTCATCTCGTCGCAGCGGCCGTCGGCGTCGCAGCCGAAGAACTGCACTTCGAATCCGTCGATGTTCGGGATTGTCGTCTCGACCTGCTGCGCGCCATCCACGGTGATCGCCGGCTCTCCGTATTGGCCCAGGCCAACCGAATAGCGCAAACCCAGCGTGTCCAGCAGATCGCCGACCAAATCGGCCGTGAACCGGTCGATGCGCTCATTCGGCGCGTCCGGCCCGGTCTCGGGCAGCCCCGCCTGGGCAAACGCCGGCCCCGCGAGAGATGTCAGCGCCGCCACGGCAATGGCCAGCGCCTTGATGTGTGTCATCTCAGCTTCCTTGTGCGCGGCAATCTTCCGGGGCGATGGGTTGGAACCGGGTCACACGATGTCGAGCGTGGCCGCGAAGCGATCCAGCGCGGTGAAGTAGACGCTGATCTGCCGGGTCAGGGAATCCGGCCCGAGGCCACCGCCGCTGTTGATGTCCATCTGCAGCACCGGCCCGTAGTCCGGGTCGATGAAGGCGCGCAAGAACCGGTTGTCGCGGTTCCAGCGGTTGATCATGTCCAGATGGATCGGCCCGCGCCCGGAATCCCAGCTCACCAGCGTGATGTCCTCGCAGACATTGTCCGTGTCGCAGGCATTGAACAGCACATACATCTCGCGGGTGCCGACCGCGTCGTCGGGAAGGACGCCGATCAACGGCGCGCCGTAATTATCGTAACCGACCCGGTATTCATGGCCGAGAAGATCGAGCACGCCGGTAACGGCGGCCGGATCGATCCCGTCCAGCAGCCCTGCGACCGGTGATGGTGCGGCCTCCGCGGGCGGTGCCGGAACCGGCCGGAAGGCCTTGGGATCGGCGCTGCAGCCGGCGATCCCGGCGGCCACAAGGCATAGCGCGCCGGCAAGTAACCGTTTCAAGAAAACTCTCCCCAGGATGGACCCCGCTTGTGCTCCACTGTGCCGCGAGGACCCTTAACCTGTCGTAAACCGAATGCAACTCGCCACAATTCAAACGAGTTGCTGGAAAACCCGGCGGAGTCGGCGTATAGCCTACAGTCCTTTTTGAACCGGCCCGAAAAACGGCGGCCGGACGAAGAAGATTTGGTGGTCAGGAGGATCGAAAAATGGCGGACCGTTGGACCCCGGAGAGCTGGCGCGCGAAGCCGGCAATGCAGATGCCGGAATACCAGGATGCGGCCGGTTTGGCCGATGCCGAGGCCCGTCTGGGCAAGTATCCGCCATTGGTTTTTGCCGGCGAGGCCCGGTCGCTCAAGGCCAGCCTGGCCAACGTCACCCGCGGCGAGGCCTTCCTGCTGCAGGGCGGCGACTGCGCGGAGAGTTTCGCCGAATTCCATCCCGACAAGATCCGCGACACCTTCCGGGTGATGCTGCAAATGGCGGTTGCGCTGACCTTCGGCAGCAGCACGCCGGTGGTCAAGGTCGGCAGGGTCGCCGGCCAGTTCGCCAAGCCGCGTTCGGCGCCGACCGAGACGGTCGATGGCGTCGAGCTGCCGTCATACCGCGGCGACATCATCAACGGCTTCGAGTTCGATCCTGAGGCCCGGCGGCCGGATCCGGACCGCATGGTGCAGGCCTATAATCAGGCCGCCTCCACCCTGAACCTGCTGCGCGCCTTCTCCCAGGGCGGATATGCCGACCTGCACAAGGTGCATCAGTGGAATCTGGGCTTTGTCGGCCGCAGCGCCCAGGGCGAGCGCTATGAGGACATGGCCAACCGCATCGACGAGGCGCTGCAGTTCATGGCCGCCTGCGGCGTCACCTCGGAAACCACGCCGCCGATCCGCGAGACCGAGTTCTACACCTCCCACGAGGCGCTGCTGCTGCCCTATGAGCAGGCGCTGACCCGCGTCGACAGCACTTCGGGCGATTGGTACGACGTTTCCGCCCATCTGCTGTGGATCGGCGACCGCACCCGCCAGCCGGACGGCGCCCATGTGGAGTTCCTGCGCGGGGTGAAGAACCCGATCGGCCTGAAATGCGGCCCGAGCCTCGATCCGGACGAGCTGATCCGGCTGATCGACATCCTCAATCCGGAGGACGAGCCCGGCCGGCTGACCCTGATCGCCCGCATGGGCTCCGACAAGGTGCATGACGGCCTGCCGCCGCTGCTGCGCCGGGTCAAGGAGGAGGGCCGCACCGTGGTCTGGGCCTGCGACCCGATGCACGGCAACACGGTCAAATCCTCGTCGGGCTACAAGACCCGGCCGTTCGACCGCATCCTGGCCGAAGTCCGCGGCTTCTTCGACATGCACCAGGCCGAGGGCACCCAGCCCGGCGGCGTGCATTTCGAGATGACCGGCGAAGAGGTGACAGAATGCACGGGCGGCGCCCAGGCGATCACCGATGACGGGCTGTCGCTGCGCTATCACACCGCCTGCGACCCGCGCCTGAACGCGACGCAGGCCCTGGAACTGGCCTTCCTGATTGCCGAGAAGCTGAAGGAAGACCGCGCCGACCGCGATCGGGCCCGCCGCAACGCGGCCGCGGAGTAGGCGGGGCGGCCACTAGCCGGCCACTGATAGCTGGGGCGAATGGATATGACAGCCATGAAGCCGTCGGCGGGCGACCTGCCGGAGTGGACGGACAAGTATTTCACCCGGACCCGGGAGACCGTTGGCCGGTTCGGCGACTGCACCGCCACCTACGCCATCTTCATGCGCCGGCCGGTGGTCTCGGCACCGCGCCTGGCGATCGAATGGCTGCGGCAGGTGGCCGACACCCGCGGCGTCACCGTCGACATCGATCTGCGCTATCCCGAGGGCAAATGGGTCGGCGCCGGCGAGCCGCTGATGTATGTCACCGGCCCGCTCTACGACCTGATCGATACCGAAACCCTTTTGCTGCAGAAGATCGGCCCCTGCTGCGTGGCCGCCTATAACGCCTACACCATGTGCACGGAACTGCCCGATGTCGGCTTCCTCGCCATGGATGCCCGACACTGCGCCGGCATGGAGATGGCCGAAATGATGGCCTATGCCGCCAGCGTCGGATCGGAGCGGGCCCGGCGCAAGGTCGGCGCCAAGGGTTTCATCGGCAACGCCACCGACGCCACGGCGCATTTCTTCGGCCAGGAGAAGGGTTTCGGCACCATGCCGCACGCCCTGATCGGCTATGCCGGCACTACGGTCCGGGCCGCCGAGATGTTCCACGAGGCCCAGCCGGACACGCCGCTGACCGTGCTGGTCGATTATTTCGGCCAGGAGGTGACCGACAGCCTCGCCGTCTGCCGCCGCTTCCCCGAACTGGCCGCCTCCGGCGAGCTTGCGGTGCGCATCGACACCCCCGGCGGCCGGTATATGGAGGGGCTCGACCCGCCGACCTCCTATGCCGTGCTGGAACGCCATGTCCCGGCAGCCATCCGTGGCTACCGCGACGAGACCGAGCTGCGCTACCTGATCGGCACCGGCGTCTCCGCCGCCGCCGTGCACCACCTGCGCGACCGGCTCAACGAGGCCGGCTTCGACAAGGTCCGCATCGTCGCCTCCAGCGGCTTCAATCCGGCCAAATGCCGGGTCATGGCCCTGGCCCAGGCCCCGATCGACGTAGTGGGCACCGGCAGCTACCTGCCGGAGAAGTGGAGCGAGACCTACGCCACCGCCGACATCGTCGAATATGACGGCAAGCCCATAGTCAAGGTCGGCCGCGAATTCCTGCTGCGCCGGCAGCCGACCTAGTCCCGCCGCTTTCTCGGCCGGCCGCGCGGCCGGTACCGCAGATCTCGCCCTGTCATGCGCTCAAGCCTGCGGATGAACGCCTCCGAGCCGCAGGGCAGGCCCTTATCCATATTGCGGCGCAGGAGGTCGAGCAACTCCGGCTCGTCCTGCTCGGCCAGCCAAGTGGACCAGTCGCCGACGCGGTCGAAATATGTCCGCCAGGCCGGCGCGTCGGTCAGCACCGGGTCCGGGCGTAATCCACAATGGGCGGCGGCGCTGGACCAGCGGTAGCCCTCGGCCCGGCGTACCATGCCGGCCCGGATCGGATTGCGCTCGACATAGCGAATGGCCGCCAACAGGTATTCCTCGTCCAGCGCCGAGGAAACGAACCGTCCCTGCCAGAGGTGACCGGTCCAGCCGCGGACGCGGTTGACCCGCTGCGCGTAGCGCATGTGCAGGGGTTTCAGGGTCTGATGCAGGGCGTCCTCTGTCGCCGGCACAGCGATCAGGTGGATGTGGTTGTGCATCAGGCAATAGGCGAGGACATCCAGCGCGTATTTCTCGGCATAGTCGGAGAGCCAGCCGAGATAGGCCGTGCGGTCTGCGTCGGAAAAGAATACGGTCTCACGACGATTGCCCCGCTGGGCAACGTGATGGGGCACACCGGCGCACACGGTCCGGGCAACGCGCGGCATCTCGGCGACCTCACCCCGAACGGACGCCGATGGTCTGGGAGGTGGGTGTCACCCCTCAGCGTCGGACCGGATCAGAGGGTCTCGATCTGGACGTCTCCCGCGCCGAAATAGGCGGCTTCCGGAATTCTCGCATTGGATTTTGATCCCCCATGGCAGTTGTCGGATGTCGTGAGGCCAAGCTCCTGCCAGATCTCGGACAGGGCCTCGACAAGATGGTCGATCTGGGTATCGCTGTGGAGCGGCGAGGGCGTCAGGCGCAGTCGCTCCGTGCCCCGCGGGACGGTCGGATAGTTGATGGGCTGCACATAGATGTCGTGGCGCTCGAGCAGCCGGTCCGTCACGCGCCGGCACAGCACCGGATCTCCGACCGGCACCGGAACGATATGCGTCTCCGAGGGCATCACTGGCAGGCCTGCGTCTTTCAGGCATCGCTTAAGCTTGGTGGCGCGCTCCTGATGGGCCGTTCGCTCCGCGCAACTGCGGCGCAGGTGCCGGACGCTGGCCAGGGCGCCGGCTGCCACATGCGGCGGCAGGGCGGTCGTGAAGATGAAGGCGGAGGCGTAGCTGCGAATGAAGTCCACCAGCGCGGCGGACCCGGCGACATAGCCGCCCAGGCAGCCGAAGGCCTTGGCAAGGGTGCCCTCGATGACGGTCACCCGCTTGCCGAGACCGTCGCGCTCGGCGATACCGCCGCCTTGCTTGCCATACAGGCCGACGGCATGCACTTCATCCAGATAGGTCATGGCACCGTAGCGGTCCGCCAAATCGCAGAACTCGGCGATCGGCGCCACATCGCCGTCCATGGAGTACACCGACTCGAAGGCGATCAGCTTGGGCCGGTCCGAGGCGATATCCCTGAGATGGCGCTCCAGATCGGCCGGGTCGTTGTGCCGGAAGATCCGTTTTTCCGCCCGGCTGTGGCGAATGCCCTCGATCATCGAGGCGTGGTTCATCTCATCCGACAGGACAATACATCCGGGTAGCCGGGCGGCGATGGTCGACAGCGCCGCCATGTTGGAGACATAGCCCGAGGTGAATAGCAGCGCCGCCTCCTTGCGGTGCAGCGTCGCCAGTTCTTGCTCGAGCAGCACGTGATAGTGGCTGGTGCCGGAGATGTTGCGGGTGCCGCCGGCGCCGGCGCCGCATTGATCTAGGGCCTCGCGCATCGCCCGCAGGACCGCAGGATGCTGGCCCATGCCCAGATAATCGTTGGAGCACCAGACGGTGACCTCGCGGCGATCCGAACCGGCATGGCGTGTCGCCCGCGGAAATTCGCCGGCATGGCGCAGCAAGTCGGCGAAGACCCGGTACCGACCCTCCTTCCTTAGCTCAGCGACGAAATCTGCAAATGCAGCATCGTAATCCATCGGCTCTTCCCTGATCCGAACGTTTGACCAGGCCGCTCGGGGGCCGCGCTCGTCCGGCCTGCCGTTGCCTTGAAGCGGCAACCGGGCCGGTCGGTTCCGGCCCGGGTTCCAGGCTGGAGGACGATCCGGCCGGGCCGTCAGCGGACCGCGACGGCGGCCAGGGAGGTACCGTCCTCCACCAACTCGCGGCGCGCTCGCTCCAGCGCGGCGATCGCTCCCTCGATCAACGGCGTGCGGTTCGGGCTGGTCCTGATCGCCTCCTCCATAAACTCCTTGGCCTCCGCCAGATGAAGGACAGCCTCCGGATGAAGCCCGCCATCCTGAAGAACCTGGGTTGCGTCGTCGGTTTCCGCGGCGGCCTGCCGTAGTGCCCGCAACTTGATCTCCCCTTGAGACGGCCGGGTGTCCAGCACGATCTCCAGCTCTTCGTCGCTTTCACGGATATTGTCCAACGCATTGATCACCCTGAGGAAGGCTGCGACGGCGACGACCTGGGTCGGTTCAAGGTCAATCTGCGCCTGGGGAGGGCGGGGGTCATTGAATGCGTCGCTGTTGTAGAACGCGACGGCGCCCTCGATCGTTTCAATCGCGTTGTTGTGGAAGAACGGCCCGGTGTCGGCGGCTTCGACCAGGGACGGCGTGTTGAAGCTGCCGTCTCCGGGCGAGCCAAGGCCATCATCGGGCGGCACGAATTCACCGGTCAGGTCGAGCGGCTGGTCGACCAGATCCTCGACACCGGTGTTGAAGTTGCGATTGCCGGCGGGCCCGAAAATGTCAGGGTTGCCATTCGCACCGGCGTTGAAGTGGCAGATGTTGCACCGGCCGAGAGAGTCGTCGAGGAAGATCTCCTGACCTCGTGCCGCGACCACGCCCTTGAGCGGGAGCGGCAGATCGAGCTCTTCCTGCCGGCCGAGCGATATCTGGAATGCCTCAAGTGCATCCAGTTCCAAGTCGTTCGGTAGCCGGAAATCGACCCCCTCCACGCGGTTCAGGGTCCGCGGAAAATGCTGTATCACGGCGCCGATAGCAAAGGACCGCAGGCTTCCGTCCCCCGGCGATCCGTCGCCGGACCAGCCGAGAGCCGGGCCCATGGCGCTGTCGATCGATTGGCTCATTCCCAGCGTGTGGGGGATTCCGCGCAGAGTGAAGTCGGTTGTCGGGTTGTCGAACCCATTCGTGTTTTCCACGATCACGGCGAATTCGCGCAGCAATCTCGGATTCTCGAGATCCCTCAGATCAGGATTGTTTTCCGCGACGAACAGCGGATCGCTTTGCGGCAGCGTGGCAATGAAGGCCGGGGAAATCGCGAAGTTGTCCTCCGCCCTGTGGCAGGTGCCGCAGGTCCGTCCGTTTCCTCCGAATGTTTCATTGAAGAATATTTCCCGACCTAGCTCGATCAGATCTTGATTATTTGAGACCGGCTGAGCCTGTGCGGCCGGCGCGGCCCAGATCGACGCCGCCGCGAGGGCTGCCGACGATACAACTTTAACAGGAATTTGCTGATAATCGATGCTGCGCAGGATTCCCACATGTCGAAACATGACTCATACTCCCCGAAATTGGGCTCACCGTCACCGATCGGCATCTTAGGCACCCGAAATTGGACTAATCAATAAGTTATTCCATAAAAATTGATGCTTTCTAACAACGATTCAAGAGACCTTCTGTCTCAAATTGTAATTATACCTCAAGAAATTATAACGATATTACCGAACATAGTTCACCAAAATACACTTAATAGTAGATTATTGGGGTCAAGACGCTGTCATCGCAACAGGTCGCGTCGAGCAAGGAAATTGACCAGCCCTGGCCTCCTGAAGGCACGCCATCCGCTTCACCTTATCCTCGGCCAGTGACTCTAAAAACGAGTGAAACGAGAATAATGCCGGTGCTACGAACCAGTAAAAGGGGACGTTACCATTTTCCGCGGCACCGAATTAGTGTTCGGCGGACACCACCGACAGATAAAGTTGGCTAGGGAGAAGTATCTGTTCATATGAGGCCGGTCAGCGGATCGGCGGCCCGGAGGTGCCTGCCAACCGCCATGGCGATGGGCGCTGCCACGAACCGCGACCGGCAAGCCGGGTCATTCTGTACGATTCGCGCGCCCTCTTGATCCAGGGGAGGGCAGGCCGGTATTGGCAGGATCGACAATACCGCCGGGGCAATTTCCTGCCGGCGGCCGGCTATTGGACGTCGTCCGTCGTCACGGCGCTCAGGGACAGTTCGATCAGATCCCTCAGCGTGGTCTGCCGTTCGCCGGCGTCGATCTGCTTGCCGGTGATCAGGCAGTCGGTCATGGCGCAGATGGAGAGCGCCCGGGCGCCATGCCTGGCGGCGAGGGTGTAGAGGGCGCTGGTCTCCATCTCGACGCCGAGAACCCCGTGGGCCCGAAGCCGGTCGTAGAAGGCCAGGCCGCCATCGGCATAGAAGACATCGGTGGACACGATCGCGCCCACATGGTGGCGTTTGCCGAGGCTCTCGGCCGCCGTGGCGGCCCGGCGCAGCAGGTCGAAATCCGCCGCCGGCGCAAAATCGAAAGGGCCGAAATAGGCGCGGTTCATGCTGCCGTCCGTGCAGGCGGTCATGGCGATGAGCGTGTCGCGGATCTCGACACGCTCATTGAGTCCGCCGCAGGTCCCGACGCGAACCAATGTCTTCACGCCGTATTCGGACAGCAGCTCGGTCACGTAGATCGCCAGAGAGGGCTGGCCCATGCCGGTCGCCTGAACGCTGACCCGTGTGCCGTTATAGGTGCCGGTGAAGCCCAGGCAGTTCCGCACCGAGTTCACGCAGCGCGCATCGTCGAAGAACGTCTCGGCGATCCATTTGGCGCGCAGCGGATCGCCGGGCAGCAGCACGATGTCTGCGTAATCGTCGGCCGCGGCCTCGATATGCGGTGTCATGGACCTGTCCCCCGCCAAGCTGTTTCGTTGTTAGGCCGTCACCCTTCGCGGCAAACGGCAAGGTCTTTCCTATCCGCCCGCCCGCCACATGAAATACGGCCAATCCCCCTGCGGGCCGTCGATGGCCGTCCAGCCATCGACTTCGAGCGCACGATCGCTGATCACCACCCCGCCCGGCGCCATCAGAGCACCGATCAGCGGGCCGAGCCAGACCGCCTGCGCCGCGTCCCGATCGCGGTCCTCGCTGCCGAAATCCGCATGGGCCAGGGCCGCCGGCGCCGGCAGTCGCTCCCCGGCCGCCGCCAGGGTCTCGCGGAAGTCGCCGATGAACAGATGGTCCGCGTCCGGCACCCGGCTGGGCGGTGCGTGCACGCTGCCGTCGAAGGCATAGATCTCCCGGTCGGCGAACAGCAGGCGCAGATGATCGTAGGTCCGGCCCTTGCCCAGGCCGATTTCCAGCACTGGCCCCGGCAGGTCGCGGATCGCGATGGCGGCCGCCTGCAAATGGTCGCGCTGGGCGGTAAGGCGGGCGATCATGCGGTCGAGCTGGCTGGCAGAGGCGAGACCCATCGGCCACGGCTTTCCTTTCGAGGGCTGCGGTCGGCCGGACACTACCTTCGCCGGCCCGGAAGGTTAAGCCTCGCCGCATAGGGCCGAGTGTGGAATCATTTGCCACCAACCATGAACACTCCGAAGGAGGCACAGGATGGGTCTGATGAAATTCCTGGGAATGACGCTGGCGTCGGTCTGGACGGCCGCTCTGCTCTATGCCGCCGCTTCCCTGCCCGCGCAGGCCGAGGAGCCGAACGGGATCGTCGTCTACCAGTCCGATTTCGGGCTCAAGGACGGGGCGGTGTCGGCCATGCGCGGCGTCGCCCTGTCGGTCGATCCGACCCTGCGGCTGGAGAACCTCACCCATGAGATTCCGCCGTTCAACATCTGGGAGGGCGCGTATCGGCTCAACACTACGGTGCCGTACTGGCCGGCGGGCACGGTGTTCGTCTCGGTAGTGGATCCGGGCGTCGGGACCGACCGCAAATCCGTGGTCCTGAAGACCGAGAGCGGCCACTATTTCGTGACGCCGGACAACGGCACCTTGACCCTGGTCGCCGACAATCTCGGCATCGCCGAGATCCGTGAGATCGATGAGGCGCGCCACCGCCTGGAGGGCTCCGAGCAGTCCTACACGTTCCACGGCCGCGACGTGTATTCCTACACCGCCGCCCGGCTCGCCTCCGGCGTCGCCACCTTCGAGGAAGTGGGCCCGGTGCTGCCGCCGGCGGTCACCCGGCTGGAGTACCAGCAGGCGGCCGTCGAGGGCTCCACGGTGACCGGCACGATTCCGATCCTCGACATCCAGTACGGCAATGTCTGGACCAATATCGACCGCGAGACCTTTGCCGCGCTGGGCGTGGAGAAGGGCACCGATGTCGGCGTGAAGATCTTCAACGGCGACGATCTGGTCTATGACGCGAAGATCCCCTACGTGTCGACCTTCGGCGACGTGCCGCAGGACGACCCGCTGGTCTATCTCAACAGCGTCAACAACGTGTCCTTCGCCATCAACTGGGGCAATTTCGCCGGCACCCACGGCGTCAGCTCCGGACCCGAATGGCGGGTCGAGGTGACCAAGTTCTGATGCATTGCACTTGGCGAGCGCCGTGACGCCCTCACCCGGCTCGCTGCACTCGCCACACTCTCCCAAAGGGAGAGGGAACCCGTCGTCCAGGCCTATGAACCCTCTCCCTCCGGGAGAGGGTGGACTGCCGCAGGCAGGCCGGGTGAGGGCTTGGACGTCGCCACCAGCACACTGTTTCGACGCTGAAATCCTGTTTGCTCGCCGTTGCCGGCACCGCGAATCCCGTGCTAGCTATGCGGCTTATGCTTGTCCAATAGCTCATTGCGTCGCGCCCTTCGGCCCCCGGGCCGGCACCGGATCCACCCGGTGGCCGGGCAGCGATTCCGTCCGGACCCGTTCCGGATCACCCGATAGGACACACCGATCGGCCTTGCGCTCGCGTTCCGGGCGCACCGTGACCCTTGCCATGGGGCTGCAATGACATTGGAAGAGCTGGGGTGGACCCCCGAGTTTCAAGACCATGTTCAGGCGCTGGACCTGCCGGATCTGGTCCCGGCCAGGATCGTGCGCCAGGACCCGTACAGCTATTTCGCCATGACCGGAGAGGCGACGGTTATGGCCGAACTCTCCGGCCGCTTCCGCCCCGGCGGGGAAGACGAGCAGGACCGGCCGGCGGTCGGCGACTGGGTCGCGCTGCTGCCCCATGAGGAGGGCGACACCGCGCTGATCCATGCCCTGCTGCCGCGGCGCGGCGGGTTCGCCCGGCAGCGCGCCGGAACCGTGACCGGGGCCCAGGTGGTCGCCGCCAATATCGATGCGGTCTTCATCGTCATGGGGCTGGACGGCGACTTCAACCTGCGCCGGCTGGAACGCTATCTGGCGCTGTGCTGGAACAGCGGTGCGGCGCCGGTGGTGCTGCTCAACAAGGCCGATCTCAGCGACGATCCCCAGGCCCGGACCGCCGAGGTAGAAGGGGTGGCCATGGGCGTCGACATCCATGCGCTGAGCGCCAAGCAGGGCGACGGGTTCGAGGCGGTGGAGGGCTATCTCGGCCCCGGCCGGACAGTGGCCTTCATCGGCTCCTCGGGCGTGGGCAAATCGACCATGGTCAACCGCCTGCTGGGCGCCGAGGCCATGGCAGTCGGCGAGGTCCGCGACGACGACGACAAGGGACGCCACACCACCACCCACCGGGAACTATTCGTGCTGCCCGGTCGGGGCATCGTCATCGACACGCCGGGCATGCGCGAATTGCAGATGTGGGGCGGCGAGGACTCCCTGCGCGGCGCGTTCCCCGACATCGAAGACCTGGCCCAGACCTGCAAGTTCCGCGATTGCGCCCATGAGTCCGAGCCCGGCTGCGCGGTCCTTGCGGCCGTGGATTCGGGCGCGGTGGATGCGGACCGGTTCCAGAGCTATCTGAAGCTGAAGGCCGAGCTGGCGCACATGGCGCTGCGCCAATCCGAGGCCTCGAAACGCGAGGAGCGCCTGCGCTCCAGGAAGCAGGGGCGCATGTACAAGGCGATCCAGAAGCACAGCCGGCGGCGCAAGGAAACCGGCCGTCAGGATTGAACGGGAGTCGATTTCCCGGCGGCCGGGCATGCGATAGGGTGGCCGCCGGAATTGCCGGCTCCTATCTATGAGCCATGGCGGCGTTTTCAGGAGATCGTGCCGTGACGGACCACATCGCCATTGCCCTGGCCCAGGTCAATCCGGTCGTCGGCGACATCGACGGCAATCTGGACAAGCTGCGCCAGGCCCGGCGCGAAGCGGCGGCCCTCGGCGCCGATCTGGTGGTGTTCTCGGAGCTCACGGTCAGCGGCTATCCGCCGGAAGACCTTGTGCTGAAGCCGTTCTTCCTCGACGTGGTCGAGGCCGGTGTGGCTAGGCTCGCCGAGGAGACCGGCGACGGCGGTCCAGCGATGATCATCGGCGCGCCCTGGCGGCAGGAGGGCGGCACCTATAACGCCGCCCTGCTGCTGGATGGCGGCAAGCTCGCCGGGATGCGCTTCAAGCACGACCTGCCGAATTACGGCGTTTTCGACGAAAAGCGGGTGTTCGCCGCAGGCCCGGTGCCGGGGCCGATCAGCTTCCGGGGCGTGCGCCTCGGTCTGATGGTCTGCGAGGATATGTGGACGCCGGACGTGACCGAATGCCTGGAGGAATCCGGTGCGGAGATCCTGGTTGTGCCGAACGGCAGCCCCTATGAGAGCGATAAGCTCGATGAGCGCCTGTCCCTTGCGGTCGCCCGGGTCACGGAGAGCGGTCTGCCGCTGATCTATGTGAACCAGGTCGGCGGCCAGGACGAACTGGTCTTCGACGGCGCCTCCTTCGTGCTCGGCGCCGATGCGGCCTTGAAGGCCCAGGCGCCGGCCTTCCAAAGCCACGTCATGCTGACCCAATGGTCCCGCGATGCCGATGCCGATGGTTGGACCTGCGCGGTGGCCGATCGCGCCGCGCCCGCGGAAGGGCTGGAAGCGCTGTACGGCGCGATGGTCCTGGGGCTGCGCGACTATGTGAACAAGAACCGCTTTCCCGGCGTGCTGCTTGGCCTGTCCGGCGGCATCGACAGCGCCTTGAGCGCGGTCGTCGCGGTGGATGCCCTGGGGCCGGAGCGGGTGCATTGCGTGATGATGCCCTCGCCCTACACCTCGACCGAGAGCCTGGAGGATGCGGCGGAGCTGGCGGCGCTGATCGGCGCCCGGCTGGACGAGGTCTCCATCGAGCCGGCCATGGGCGCCTTCGGGACCATGCTCGAACCCCTGTTCAACGGCACCGATTCCGGCACCACGGAAGAGAACATCCAGGCCCGGTCGCGTGGCCTTACACTGATGGCACTCAGCAACAAGCATGGTGCGATGGTGCTGTCGACCGGCAACAAGTCGGAGATGTCGGTCGGCTATGCCACCCTTTACGGCGATATGTGCGGCGGCTATTCGGTGCTGAAGGACGTCTACAAGACGACCGTGTTCGAGCTGTCGCGCTGGCGCAACCAGGTGCATCCGGCCGAAGTGCTGGGCCCGGCGGGCCGGGTGATCCCGGAACGCATCATCACCAAGCCGCCTTCCGCCGAGTTGAAGCCCGACCAGACCGATCAGGACACACTGCCGCCCTACGACGCCCTGGACGACATCCTGCAATGCCTGATCGAGCACGAGATGGGAGTCGCCGACATCGTCTCTCGCGGCCACGACCAGCAGACCGTCAACCGGGTCTGGCGCATGCTCGACCGGGCCGAATACAAGCGCCGCCAAGCCCCGCCAGGCGTCAAGCTAACCCGCCGTTCCTTCGGCCGCGACCGCCGCTACCCGATCACCAACGCCTTCCTCGATCTGCTGGGCTAACGGCCATGCGACGTCTCGGCAGGTTCATCGCGGCGGCCCTGGTGGCCATGTCCGCATCGGTGTGCCAGGCGCTGGCCGCCACGGATGCGATCGTCGATCTGGCGATCAACGGGCTTCCGTTGCTCACGCCGGCGGAAACGGGACCGGTCCTGTCGAGCGTCGACGGTGCCGTCATGCAGGCGGCCGCATCGACGCTGTACCGATTCTCCAACGCCGATGGCAGCCAGGTGCTGACCCTCACCGTCCATCCGGGCAGCGAGCGCTACAGCGTGGCGACCGCGTCGGTCAGCTACCGGCGCCAGGACACATCGCGGCCCGTTCTCCCTGGGGAGCCCGAGGCCTTCGTGAGCCGCAAGGGCATCCGGCTTGGCATGGCGCGCGCCGACGTCGAGGCGCTGATCGGCGAGCCCGACGAGTTGATCGGCGCCACGGCGGTTTACGAGCTGGCCGGCGAATCCGCCATCCTCCGCCGTTTCAACATGCCGGTCTACCGGGCGACCTACGCCTATGAAGACGATCGCCTGATCGGTTTCCAGTTCGGCTTTCCGTATCCGTAGGCCAGCACTTTGCTGACCGTCAGGCGGCGCCCTCGGGCTTGGGCCTGACCAGCCGCACGGCGCCGAGCACGCCCAGGGCCAGGATGCCGGGCAGGATGGCGAACCAGGAGCCGGCAGCCGCCAGGCCGGCGGTCGCGGCCCACAGGATCGAGGACAGGGCCTCGGCGAAGGTGGCGATACGGGAGGAGGTCTGGCGGCGGCGGAAATTGCTGCGCTTCGCCTGTGCCCGGAACCAGATCTGGATCACGGTCGAGGACAGCGAGGCGGCGGCGACACCGAGGAAGGCGACCAGCCCCACCATCGGCGCCGCCAGCGCCAGGGCCAGCAGGAGCGGGCCTACGACGATCGCCATGGCGCCCATCACCGCCTCGATCTTGGCCTGCAGGATCTGGCGGGCGGAGATCGGCGCCGTCGACACCAGGTCCGGGGCGTCCTCGCCGGACACCGCCAGCCAGGCGAGGCCGCCGGCGAGCTGGCCGGAGGCCATCGCCAGCACCGGCACCGCGATCACCAGCGTTTCGATGTCCTCCCCATAGTTCCGCCACAGCAGCAGGGCTGGCGGCAGCAGGTAGAGGATCTGCATCAGCGTCTGGGAGACCAGCCACGGGTCGCGGCGCAACAGCGCCCATTCCTTGCGGCGCAGAGCACGCTTGGTCGAGGCCTGCCGGAAGGCGGCCAGTTGGCGCAGATTGGCTTTGGCACCGTGGCCGATGCTGGAGGCGGCAATGACGTGGTCGCCGAAGCGGGCGGAGAAGACGGCGATGGCGGCCGCCAGCAGAGTCAAACAGGCGACCAGCACCAGGGCGAGCAGCGCCAGGTCGCCCATCGCGGCCCGGGCCGGCCACCAGATCGGGCTGGTCGCGTCCGGTGCTGCGGCGATGAAGGAATCGGACTGGAAGATCGTCAGCCGCGAGACTTTGCCATAGCTCAGGATCGCCGCCGCCTGGACGCCGATGGCGAAGGCGGCGCCGACCACCGCCGCCAAGATCTGTGCGATCAGACGGGTGCGCCGCGGCCCCAGAATGCGGAACATGGCCACCGTCGCCGCCACCGCCAGCGCAGCCGAAACCGCCCCCATGGCCGCCAGAACGCCATAGGCGGCCAGCCAACGCGCGTGGTCCAGCATGGCCAGGACATTGACGAAGGGCCCTGCCAGCAGCATCGACAGAAGCATGGTGGTCAGCGCGATGGCGCCGAGCCGGATCGAGAACAGCCGCCTGGCCGATGCCGGCGAGGAGAGGATCAGGTCGAGGTCCGCCCGGGCATAGAACGCCCGGGTCACCGATTCCATCGCCTGGGACAGCATCAGCGACCAGGACAGAAGGGCGCCGCCCGTCACCAGGGTCAGCGTGGCCTTGTCCGGCACGATGCCCGCCTGCACCGCCGGGGCCACGACCGCAAAGGCCAGCAAGTGCATGAACACGGCGAAGACCAGCAGGGCGATCGCCACCAAGGGCTCGCGACCGCGCTTGCCGGCGGTCATCATCGACCAGCCGTCGCGCCAGGCCAGGCTCAGCTCATGGCGAGCGAACCAACTCAAGGATGCCGGCTGCATTACGCAGCAGCGCTCTGTTCGGCCACGAGCTCCAGGAAGATGTCCTCCAGGCTGCCGCCTTCGCCCTGGCTCTGCTGGCGTAACTGCTCCAGCGTGCCTTCGGCGATCAACCGGCCCGAGGCAATGACGCCGATGCGCTCGGCCATGCGCTCGGCCACTTCCAGGATGTGGGTCGTCATGATCACCGTCGCCCCGTTGCGGACCCGGCCCGCCAGCACGTCCTTCACCTGGCGTGCGGAGCCGGCGTCCAGCCCGGTCAGCGGCTCGTCGAGGATGATCAGATCCGGCTCATGCACCAGGGCGCCCGCTAGGGCCACCTTCTGCCGCATGCCCTTGGAGAAGCTCTGGCAGCGTTCATGGGCGTGCGGGCCCAGGCCGAGCCAGTCGATCAGCCCGCGCGCCCGCGCCTCGGCCGTGGCTGCGTCGATGCTCCACAGGCCGGCGACGAATTCCAGATATTCAAACGGCGTCAGCTTGTCGTAGATCATCGGCTCGTCGGAGACCCAGGCGATTACTCGCTTGGCTTCGATCGGGTCCGCCAGGGCGTCGATGCCGAACACCGAAATTCTGCCGGCATCGGGCCGCAACAACCCCGCGACCATCCGCAGAGTCGTGGTCTTGCCGGCGCCGTTGGGGCCGAGCAGCGCATAGAACTCCCCCGACCGGACCCGCAGGTCCAGCCCGTCCACCGCAGGGCGGTCGAACCGTTTTGTCAGGCCCGAAATCTCGAGGGCGGCCGTCTGGGTGCTCATGGCGCGCGGGATTCTCTTGCGGCTGGGTCGGGTGTTGTCACGCGATCTAACTCCATACAGGGATTTGGTTTCGGAGAATTAAAGCTCGTGCGCATGATGGCGCCCGCACGGCAAATCCTTGACAGCGACGGCGGCGTCGAGGGATAGGTCGCCCGCCCGGCGCCCCTAAGCGCCCGAACGGATATCTCGCCGATGAGTGTCGTCACCCGCTTCGCACCCAGCCCGACCGGGCTGCTGCATGTCGGAAATGCCCGCACCGCCCTGGTCGCCTGGCTGTTTGCGCGCAAGGCGGAGGGACGCTTCCTGCTGCGGCTCGACGACACCGATACCGAGCGGTGCCGGCCGGAATTCGCCGAGGCCATCGACCGCGACCTGGCCTGGCTCGGCCTCGACTGGGACGACCGCATCCGGCAGTCGGACCGGACGGCACGCTATGACGCGGCAATCGACCGGCTGAAGGCCGATGGCCGCCTCTACCCCTGCTACGAGACGCCGGAGGAGCTCGCGCTGAAGCGCAAGAGCCTGCTGTCCCGCGGCCTGCCGCCGATCTATGACCGTGCCGCTCTGGCCCTGACCGATGCGGAGCGGGCCGAGCTGGAAGGGCAGGGGCGCAGCCCCCATTGGCGCTTTCGGCTGGAGCATGCGCCGATCGACTGGACCGATCTGGTGCGCGGCCCGGTGCATTTCGAGGGGCGCGACCTCTCCGACCCGGTGCTGATCCGGGAAGATGGCCGGCCGCTCTACCATATCGGCTCCGTGGTCGATGATATTGACCTTGCCGTCACCCATGTGGTGCGCGGCGAGGACCATGTCGCCAACACCGCGATGCATATCCAACTGATCCGGGCGCTGGGCGGCGAGCCGCCGGAATTTGCCCATCTGCCGCTGCTGGCCGACGCCGCCGGCAAAAGCCTGTCCAAGCGCCTCGGCAGCCTGAGCCTCGAGACCCTGCGAGACGAGGAGGGGCTAGAGCCCATGGCGGTGGCCAGCCTGCTCGGCCGGCTGGGAACCTCCGATCCAGTTGCGCCGCTGCCCGATTTGGCAGCGCTGATTGAAGACTTCGATTTCAACAAATTCGCGCGCGGGACACCCAAATTCGATCCGGAGGAACTGAGACGCCTTAATGCCCGGCTCATCCATGAGATGCCATTTGAGGCGGTGGCAGCGAGGCTCGCGGAAATCGGGCTGGACCGTATCGATGCCGCATTCTGGATGGCCGTCCGGCCAAACCTCTCCAGGCTGGCAGACGTGGCCGACTGGTGGCAGGTGGCCAAGGGCCCGATCGAACCAGTGTTGGAAGACCCGTCGTTCCTGGCTGCGGCGGCCGACCTGTTGCCATCCGAGCCATGGGATGGCGAAACCTTCGGCGCATGGTCGGCGGCTTTGAAAGACGCCACTGGCCGGAAAGGCAAGCCGTTGTTTCGTCCGTTGCGTCTGGCCCTTACCGGCCGCGAGCACGGGCCGGAGATGAAGGCCATGCTGCCGCTGATCGGACGAGAGGAGGCCCGGGCCCGTTTGACCGGTCACGGTTCCTGATGTGAGCCGATGCCCGTGTCCAGTCCGCTGGAAACGGGACAAAACGAAGGGGCGCATGCGCCCCCTCGCTATTTGTCACCGACCTCAACGTCCTTGTGACGGAACAGGACTATGCGGTCGGTTGTCGGCTGGCTTCAATGCAGATCAGGTCGGAGGCTGAACTGTTGGTGGATACTCTTCATCAGGGTCAGGCTCAGGCTCAGGTTCATCCGCCGCCTCAACGGCGTCCGACGTGTCCGTTTCGTGCTCGTTCCAGCAGCCGAACGCGCTCGAGTCATCCAGGGTGCATTCACTGGCCGCGATGACCCGGCCGGGATTGTCTTCGCCGATCTCTTGGTTCCAGATCTGCTTCACCGTGTCGGCTTGCGCGGTCCCAGCAAGAACCATCAGGGCAGCCACAGCGGTCATGGCCTTGTACATCTTGATACCTCCGTTTCGATTGACCGGCGTCCGGGACGCAAGCAGAACGACAACATCTGACAGCTTCGAAACGGAGCGGCATTTGGCATCGCGGCGTGCAAGTCCGTTGGGACGTCGGCAGCTTCTATGGTTAACGCCGATTGTCCCTTGGCACCGCCGCTGCCGCATTGATCCAAGTCAGGAATAGGAGCGCGCCAAGCGCCAAAACCGGGGCCGAAAGGCGCAGGCGTCTTGGCTGCTGAATTGGGGCGAGCGCCCGGCTGATCTGTATTCCTCCATGACCCCGATGGTGTGCGTGGTTAACCGGCCATTAGGACCGGCCGTCTAGGGTGCTCGGCGCCCAAATCCCATGCCCCTTGCAATGGCTTCAAGGACACCGTCATGGCCATCCGTTCCTCTCGCCTCGTCTCGGTCCTGATCTCGTCGGGTCTTGCCGCGGCGCTACTCTCTGCCTGCAGCAGCACCCAGGAAATCTCCCGCCAACAGATGATGGCGCCGGAGAACCTCGAACTGGCCATGCGCGGCGATATCGCCATGGTCGAGTTCACCGGTGAGGGCGGCCAGGACGTCGCCAACCGGCTGTCGGCCAGCCTCGAACGGGTGCGGCTGGAAGGCCGGCCGGTCTTCGATGTAAGCGGCCCGGTGCGGCTGCATTCCGGGCGCTCGGTTGCGATCGGAAATGTCGATCCGGCTGAGGCGCTGGATTACGCCCGCTCGGTCAACGCCCGCGCGGTGATGATGGGGCAAACCAGCTACGATTCGGACACCGAACTGCTGCCGCCGCAGACCAATGAGATCTGCCGGACCCGCGACGCGGCCGGCGTCTGCACCGACATGTCGATCGAAGTCCGGCAATGCGCCGAGATCACCGTCACCATGGATTTCGCTACCCAGGCCATGGATGTCGATACCGGCGAGACGATCTACAATCCGCGGCCCGGACGGGCGTCGCGCTCGACCACGGAATGCGTGTCGACCGGAGACGATCCCGGGGTGCTGATTACCCGCCTGCTGAACAATGATTTCGGCCGCTCGGTGGACACTTTGCGAGCCCAGCTGGCGCAGAACGCCGCCGACCGCATCCATCGCGACATCGCGCCCTATCCGGAGACGTTCCGAGTCTCGTTCCTCAGGGAAGGGGACAGACTGACCGGCGGCCAGGAGGCGCAGTTCGAACAGGCGTCGGATCTGGTCGGCGACGGCCAACCGGGTGCGGCCTGCAGCGTCTGGCAGCGCATGGCCCAGTCGGGCGTGCGCGATCCGGCGGTGTCGTACAACCTCGCCGCCTGCGCCGAGGATGCCGGCAACTTCCAGGCGGCCATGGAAGCCTATGAGTCGGTGTACCGCATGGTTTTCCACACACCGCTGAGCTCGACCGGCGAGACGGCTTCCGACTCGAATTACGAGCTGAACGACTGGGCCGAGCTGCTGTCCGCCGCCCGGGCCCGGGTGCGCCGCCGGCACGAGGCGCGGGAGACCCTGAGCACCCTCTACGGCCCGCCGGCCATGTAGGACAGGCGTCAGGCCGGGCGGTGCTCGGCCAGGCGCTTGGCGAAATCCCGCTCGGTCAGCCAGCAATAGCTGAACAGCCGGCCATCGAGCACGGCGTTGAAGACGCCATAGGCCGACGGCGCTTCCTGCCGGACTTCCTTGGCGCTTGTGAGCGTCACCTCGCGGCTTTCGATCCCGTGATCGGCGGCGCAGCGGTGCATCAGCGCCGCCGCGTCCTCGATGTAGGGGCATTGGTCGGTGCGCACGATTGTCAGCCCGGATCCGCAGCGGGCCGCCTTCTCCGTCCAGCCGCCTGAGAAACGGGGCGGTTCCGCATCGCCGAAAGCCTTGACCAGCAATGTGAAGGATGGCGGGGCGGTGTCCACCGCGACGAACCCCTGATCCAGCAGGAAGCGCTTCCCGAGCAGCCAGTTTCCCTCGCTCGCCACCATGGCCACGCCCTTCAGCCCGGCCCGGCGGGCATCGTCGATGCAGGCCTGGAGAAGCTGCTTTCCTCCACCCTGACCCTTGCTGCGCCCGACCACCCAGATGCAGTGAATGACCATGAAGCCGGCGGCGTCGACGGCCCGCCACGCATGCTCGCCCGGGATGTATTCGATGAAGCCGCGCCCGCCGCCGCCGAGCATCTTGATCCGCATGCCTTCCGCGAAGCGCGCCTTAAGCCAGCGCAGTTTGCGCTGGTAGCCTGGCGCCTTGCGGCGACTCTGCAGGCAGAAGAACCCGGTCCGGGCCACGGACTCCGCGGTGACGTCGACAATCGGAAATTCCGCATCCGACCCCGATGGCACGGATCTGCTCCGAATCCTGCTGCGATCCGAAGGGTTTATCCGGCGATGCGATGGCGTGCCTTGCGCCAGATCACGCATGGACCAGATACGGCGCGATTTGCTAGGTTGCGCGCCCCGTCCGTTCGGCACCCGCCGTCTGGACGCTGGCAGCCGGAGGCGGGGCGATGGCCCTCACGCTCTACAACACCCTGACACGGGCGAAGGAGGACTTCGTCCCGCTCGATCCGCAGCGCATCGGCATGTATGTCTGCGGCCCGACGGTTTACGACTACGCCCATATCGGCAATGCCAGGCCGGTCGTCGCCTTCGACGTGTTGTACCGGCTGCTGAAGCATCTCTATCCGGATGCCGCGGTGACCTATGTCCGCAACATCACCGATGTGGAGGACAAGATCATCAAGGCGTCGCAGGAGACCGGCGAGCCGATCGCCGATCTGACCCGGCGGACCGCGAAGATCTATCAGGACGACATGTCCGCGCTGGGCGCCCTGGACCCGGATCTGGAGCCGCGGGCGACCGACCATATCGCCGAGATGGTCGCCATGATCGAGCGGCTCATCGAGAAGGGGCACGCCTATGCCGCCGAGGGCGAGGTGTTGTTCCACGTCCCTTCGATGGAGGAGTACGGCCAGCTCTCCCGGCACAGCCGCGACGAGCTGATCGCCGGCGCCCGTGTCGACGTCGCCGCCAACAAGCGCGATCCGGCCGATTTCGTCCTGTGGAAGCCGTCCAGCGACGACCAGCCCGGCTGGGACAGCCCCTGGGGCCGCGGCCGGCCCGGTTGGCATATCGAATGCTCCGCCATGTCCAAGCGGTATCTGGGCGAGGTCTTCGACATCCATGGCGGCGGACAGGATCTGATCTTCCCGCACCATGAGAACGAGATCGCCCAGAGCCGGTGCGCCGACGGCACCGATCGCATGGCCCGGTACTGGATGCATAACGGCTATCTGACCGTCGAAGGCGAGAAGATGTCGAAGTCACTCGGCAACTACCACACGGTGCACGACCTGCTGAAGGAGGTGCCCGGGGAGGCCATCCGGCTCTCCCTGCTGGCCGGCCAATACCGCCAGCCGCTGGACTTCAGCATGGAGTCCCTGCGGCAGGCCAAGGCGCAGCTCGACCGGCTCTACGGCGCCCTGCGGCCGATCGCCGGCATCGCTGCGGAGGCTGACGGCGTGCCGGCGGACCTGCTGGCAGCGCTGGAGGACGATCTGAACACACCGCTGGCGCTGTCGCAGCTGCACGAGCTGGCGTCCCGGCTGAACAAATCGTCCGACCCGGCCGAGCAGGCGCGGCTGAAGGGCCAGATGCTGGCTGGGGGAGCGCTGCTGGGCCTGGTGCAGGGCGATCCGGAGGCGTGGTTCCAGGGAGCGGCACAGGCGGGAGACGGTCTGTCGGCGGCCGAGATCAAGGACCTGATCGAACGCCGTAAGGCGGCGCGGTCCGACCGGGACTTCGCCGAGGCCGACCGGATCCGGGCCGAGCTTGCCGGGCAGGGCGTAGTGCTGGAGGATGGCCCGGACGGCACCATCTGGCGTCGGGAAGCATAAGGGCGGCCAGGAACGGCCCGGGACGACAGGCGATGACCGAAGACAACCGCGTCTATCTGTTCGACACCACGCTGCGCGACGGCGCGCAGACCCAAGGTGTCGACTTCACGATTGCCGACAAGCGGGCCATCGCGCGGGAACTCGACGCCATCGGCATCGACTATATCGAGGGCGGCTGGCCGGGCGCCAACCCGACCGATGACGGCTTCTTCGGCGAACCGCCAAAGCTGAAGAACGGCACTTTTACCGCCTTCGGAATGACCCGCCGGTCGGGGCGCAGCGTCGCCAACGATCCTGGGCTGAGCGCGGTGCTGAATGCCGGCACGCCGGCGGTCTGCCTGGTCGGCAAGACCTGGGACTTCCATGTCGACGTGGCGCTGGGCGTCACGAACGAGGAGAATCTGAAGTCGATCTCCGACAGCGTCGCCGCCATCGTCGCCCGCGGCAGCGAGGCGCTGTTCGACTGCGAGCATTTCTTCGACGGCTACAAGAACAATCCGGACTACGCGCTGGCCTGCGCCAAGGCCGCCCATGAGGCCGGCGCTCGTTGGGTCGTGCTGTGCGACACAAATGGCGGCGCCCTGCCGGACGAGGTCGAGAAAATCGTCGGTGAGGTAGTCGAGCATGTGCCCGGCAGCCATCTCGGCATCCACGCCCATAATGATACCGAGAATGCGGTTGCTAACACCCTGGCGGCCGTCCGGGCCGGGGCACGGCATGTCCAGGGCACGTTGAACGGGCTCGGCGAACGCTGCGGCAATGCCAATCTGATCTCGGTGATCCCCAGCCTGATGCTGAAGATGGGTTACGAGACGAGCGTTTCCCCCGAGGGGCTGACGCAGCTAACTCATCTCAGCCGCTGGTTCGACGAGCTGCTGAACCGGCCGCCGAGCCGCAATGCCGCCTATGTCGGCGACAGCGCATTTGCTCACAAGGGGGGGCTGCATGCCTCCGCGGTCCAGAAGGACCCGCGCACCTATGAGCACGTCGAGCCGTCGCTCATCGGCAATCGCCGCCATATCGTCGTCTCCGACCAGTCGGGCCGGGCCAATATCCTGGCGCGGCTGACCGAGCTTGGCATGGAGTTCGACCCCAGCGATCCGCAGGTCGGCAAGCTGGTCAACCTGGTCAAGCAGCGCGACTTCGAGGGCTATGCCTATGACGCGGCCGAAGCCAGCTTCGAGCTGCTTGCCCGGCGCATGCTGGGGCAGGTCCCGGACTATTTCGAGCTGCTGCGCTTCTCGGTCACCGATGAGCGGCGCTACAACGCGCGCGGCAAGCTGGTCACCGAGTCGGAAGCGTCCGTCAAGGTGCGGGTCGGGAACGACGTGCGCCACACCGTCGCCGAGGGCAACGGCCCGGTGAACGCCATCGATATCGCGCTTCGCAAGGCGTTGGAGCCCTCCTATCCGGTGCTGAAGGACATGCATCTGGTCGATTTCCGGGTGCGCATCCTGCACGCCAATGATGCCTCGGGCGCCATGCCCCGGGTGCTGATCGAGAGCGCCAATGGCGACGACGACCGCTGGGCCACCGTCGGCGTGTCGACCAACATCATCGACGCCTCCTTCGATGCCCTCGGCGACAGCATGACCTACAAGCTGTACCGCAGCGGCGTGCAGCAGGCGTGACGGCGGTTCTCCGGACCATCGGACGGTCTCCTAGGCAAGCCTTAATCGATGGCGCATAGGCTGATTGACTCATCAGCCCGGCTTCGCTGTTGTGACACCCGATCGATGACTCGAAATTCCGCACGCATATCGGCAAGACGCCGGCATCGAAGGGCCGTAGCGCTGCTGGCGATCTTCGGTCTGCTGATGGGCGCGCTGATGCCGTTGGCGCATGCCGCAGGCGGGTCGGCGGGGACATTGCTCGCCGCGATTTGCTCGCCCAGCGGCATTCGCTATGTCGAGATCGCCTTGGACCCCGCCGAACCGGAGGCGTCGCAGCTGCCGGAGCTCGGCACGCTCGAGCACTGCCCGGGATGCCTTTCCGGAAGCGCGTCGGCGGTCTTGCCGTTTGCCGTCGAGATGCCGCGGCCGGTGAGCGGCGCACAAATCGTTCCGTTCCGGACTAGCGCCCTGTCGAAAGTCCCGGCCAAGGCCGGCTTCCACCCCCGGGCACCCCCCACCACCAGCTGACGGATCGCATCCCCCCGGACCTCAAGTCCGGGGAAGGCATTAAATCCATTAGTTGGAGTTAATCGATATGTACCGCATTGTCTTTGCCGTGGCGGCCTTGGCCGTCGCCGTCCCGATGGCCGTCTCGGCTGAACCGATCGAGGACACCGCATCGGCCGTGACCCTCATGGCCCAACATCACGGTTCCACGTCCCATGGCACGATGGCTGGAGAGGCCATGGCTGACGATGGGATCTATTCGGTCGGCGACCTGGTTGTGCAGTTTCCCTGGTCCCGGGCCTCGGCCGGCGGTGCCGGCGCCGGTGGCGCGTTCATGATGATCCGCAACGACGGGCACCATGGCGATCGCCTGATCGGTGCGGACTCCGACATCGCGGCGCGGGTGCAGGTGCATATGACGGTCATGCAGGACGGCGTCATGCGCATGCGTCACGCTGAGGACGGCGTAGAGGTGCCGGCGGGCGGCGTGGCCGAGCTCAAGCCCGGCGGTTTCCATGTCATGCTCATGGGCCTGAAGCAGCCGCTGGAGGAAGGCGGTACCTTCCCGGTCACCCTGGTCTTCGAGAGGGCCGGCGAAATCACCGTCGACGTCCAGATCCGGGAGGCCGGCGCCATGAATGCCGGCATGCACCACAACCACTGACTCGGCCCGCCTTCATTCCCCGCCCGGTTCGTGCCATACAGCAAGGCGCGCATCGGGAAGGGGAGTGTTGGCAGTAATGGCGGGGACCGACCGCACCAAGCGGGGTCTGGACGGGGCGGAAGGTGGGCCGGCGATCGTGCTGGTCGCGCCCCAGCTTGCCGAGAATATCGGCACCGTCGCCCGCGCCATGCTGAATTGCGGCCTCACCGACCTGCGGCTGGTGCGGCCCCGCGATGGATGGCCGAATGAGAAGGCGGTGCCGGCCGCCTCCGGTGCCGACGCGGTGTTGGAGGCGGCCCGCGTCTTCGATCGCACCGAAGACGCTATCGCCGAGCTGAGCCATGTCTATGCCACCACGGCCAGGCCACGCGACATGGTCAAACCCGTGGTCACGCCGCGCCAGGCGGCAGGTGCTATGCGCACCGCCATCGATCGCGGCGAGCCGGTCGGCATCCTGTTCGGCGGCGAGCGGGCGGGGCTGGACAATGACGATATCGTCCTGGCCGACACGGTCGTCACCGTGCCGCTCAACCCGTCCTTCGCGTCCCTCAATCTGGCCCAGGCGGTGCTACTCGTCGGCAATGAGTGGTTCCAGGCCGGCCCCGTCGACATGCCGGCCGAGATGGATCGCGGCGCCCATCCGGCCACCAAGGCGGAGTTGCAGAACTTCTTCGAACATCTGGAGCAGGAACTCGACCGCGCCGAATTCTTTCGGGTTGCCGAGAAACGCCCGACCATGGTCCGGGCCCTGCGCAACCTGTTCCAGCGCGCCAATCCGACCGAGCAGGAAGTGCGGTCGCTGCATGGCGTGGTGACCGCGCTGTCCGGCCGTCGCAAGGACGGCCGGCCACGGCAGCGGGACTAGGGCTCGCACGATGGCGGAGCAGGAACCGGACCCGGCGATCATGGAGTCGCTCCGACATTCGGGGCTGGTGCGGAACATCGCCGATGTGACGCTTGAGCGCCTTGATGGCGGAGTGTCGTCCGATATCTGGCTGGTCGATGACGGGCTTCGGCGCTTCTGCGTCAAGCGCGCATTGCCGAAATTGCGGGTGGCCGCCGATTGGCAGGCCCCGGTCGAACGCAATCTCTACGAGGCCCGCTGGATGCAATGGGCGGAACGGGCCGCGCCGGGCTCGGCGCCGGAATTGCTCTACCAGGACGAGGATGCCGGCCTGCTGGCGATGGCCTACCTGCCGGCGTCGCGCTATCCGCTGTGGAAGACGGAATTGCGCGAGGGGCGGGTGGAATCCGAATTCGCGCGGGAGGTCGGCCAGGTCCTGGCACGAATTCACGCGGCCACTGCCAACCGTCCCGAGGTGGCCGAGGCGTTTCCAACCGACGCGATCTTCCACGATATCCGCCTGGACCCCTACCTGCTGGCGACGGCGCGGGCCTGGCCGGAGCATGCGGAGACGCTGACGGCACTCTCCGAGCGCACGGCGGCCACCCGGATCGCCCTGGTGCATGGCGATGTCAGCCCGAAGAACATCCTGTGCGGGGCCAATGGGCCGGTCTTCCTGGATGCTGAATGTGCCTGGTATGGCGACCCGGCGTTCGACATCGCGTTCTGCCTCAACCACCTGCTGCTCAAATGCCTGTGGGTGCCGGATGCGTCCGGCCGCTTCCTGGCCTGCTTCGACCGGCTGGCCATGGGCTATATGGCCGGCGTGTCCTGGGAAGTGCCGGCCGGGATCGAGCGGCGTGCCGCGACTTTGCTGCCCGGGCTGTTCCTGGCCCGCGTCGACGGCAAGTCGCCAGTCGAATACCTGACCGATGACAGCGACAGGAACAGGGTGCGCAAGGTGGCCGGCGCCCTGTTGCGCGACCCGGTGAGCCGCCTGTCGGAAATCCGCCGGGCCTGGACCCAGGAGGTGCTTCGATGACCGCGATCGAGAGGGTTCTGGGCCGACGGGTCTGGGATTCCCGGGGGCGCCCCACCGTCGAAGCCGAGATCAGGCTGCAAGGCGGGGCGTTCGGACGGGCCATCGCGCCGGCCGGCGCCTCCACCGGATCGGGCGAGGCCCTCGACTTGCGCGATGGCGGCTCGGAACATGGCGGATACGACGTACGCCGGGCCGTCGGAAACGTCTCCGGCCCGCTGGCCGAAGCGATTTCCGGCTGCGATGCCAAGGACCAGGAGACCGTCGACCGCCGCATCTGTGAGGCCGACGGTACGGACGACAAGTCCGCGCTTGGCGCCAATGCCTGCATTGCCGTGTCGATGGCGGTGGCGCATGCGGCGGCGGCGGCAACGGGTGTGCCGCTCTACCGGCATCTGGCCGGAGCGCGCGCCGTGACCTTGCCCCTGCCGGAGATCCAGATCTTTGGTGGCGGCGCCCATGCCGGCCGTCGCATCGATATCCAGGATCTGATGGTGCTGTGCCCTGGTGCGGACACCCTGGCGCAGGCGCTGGACTGGACGGCGGATATCTACCGCGTGGCCGGAGATCTGATGGATCAGTCGCATCGGCGGCTCGGGGTGGCCGATGAGGGCGGTCACTGGCCGGATTTCACCAGCAACGAGGAGGCGCTGGAAATGCTGGTCCGCGCCATCGAGCAGGCCGGGAGGTCGCCCGGCGACGAGGTGATCATCGCCTTGGACATCGCGGCCTCGGAGTTCGGACGGGAGGGGCGCTACCGGCTCGCCCTGGAGGACCGGGACCTCGACAGCGAGGGCATGATCGAGATGCTGTTGCAGTGGGCTGAGCGATTTCCGATCCGCTCCCTGGAGGACCCGCTTGCGGAGGATGATCCGCAGGGGTTTGCCCGTCTGATGGCGGAGGCCGGCGACCGGCTGCAGATCGTCGGTGACGACTTGCTGGTCACCGATGCCAATCGGGTACTCCAAGCTGCCGAAGACCGCACCGCAAACGCCGTCCTGCTGAAGCCGAACCAGCGTGGCACGCTGACCGAGACACTTGCGGCCTGGCAGGCCGCCAAGGAAGGCGGAATGGGCGGCATCGTCTCCGCCCGGTCCGGCGAGACCGAGGACACCACCATCGTCGATCTGGCGATCGGCTGGGGCGTGCCCCAGCTCAAGGTCGGTTCCATGGCCCGCAGCGAGCGCACGGCGAAGTGGAACGCCCTGTTGCGGATCGAGGACGGCGAGCAGTCGCCATTGGCAAAACCCACATTGATATAGCCGCACAGCGCCTTGGCGACTGCATATCCCGGTTTGACTTTGCCGCCGCGATCCGTATAGTCCCGCGGCTTATTCCCGAGAACGTGGAGGCGGTCCGGCCCGGCAAGAGGCCGCGTCATCGCCATCCCGTCCGTTTCGCCGACCATGCAGTCCATGGACGCGGTCCGGGCCTATCGGGACAAACACAGCGAAAGGACCCCTCGATGGGCAAGCGTGCGAGTTCGAAGTACAAGATCAATCGACGCCTCGGCGTCAATCTCTGGGGCCGGCCTAAGAGCCCGGTCAACCGGCGCGAATACGGCCCCGGCCAGCATGGCCAGCGCCGCCGCAAGCCGACCGATTTCGGCACCCAGCTGATGGCCAAGCAGAAGCTGAAGGGCTATTACGGCAATATCGGCGAGAAGCAGTTCCACCGCTATTACGTCGAAGCGGTGCGCCGGCGCGGCGATACCGGCGAGAACCTGATCGGCCTGCTGGAGCGCCGGCTGGACGCGGTCATCTACCGCATGAAATTCGTGCCGACGGTGTTCGCGGCGCGGCAATTCGTCAGCCACGGCCACATCTTCGTCAACGGCAAGCGGGTGACCATCCCGTCCTACCAGGTCAGCGACGGCGACGAGATCACCGTCAAGGAGAAGTCGCGCGAGCTGCCGATGGTGCTCGAGGCGATCCATTCTGCCGAGCGCGAGATCCCGGAATATGTCGAGGCCGACCACAACAAGATGACCGGCCGCTACATCCGTTCGCCCGGACTGGCCGACGTGCCCTATCCGGTCCAGATGGAACCGAACCTGGTGATCGAGTTCTACTCGCGATAGCGCCAGCCGGATCGAGAGAAAAGGCCGCCCATCGGGGCGGCCTTTTTCGTTCGGCCGACCCGCACTAGAAGACGATGGCGCGGATGCCGATCGAGACCTGGTGCTCGTCGAAGTCGAACAGCGCGATGTTCGAGCTCTGGTCGGTGTACTGGTAGCGGATGAAGGGGTTGGAGCCGAACACGTCGATGTCCCGCAGCAAAAGCTCGATATGTCCCTCGACCTCCCGGTCCAGGCGTTCGATGTTGAACGGCGGCATCGGGCTCCGGAAGTCGCGGAATGTGTAGGACGCGCCGATGGTGGGAATGGCCCATGGCACGTTGGCAAAGGTGATGTCGAGGCCGCTGTCGATCTCAATATTGGTCTGGTCCGGCAGGGTCTCCCAGTCCTCGTAGGTGAAGCGCTCCTCGATCCGAAAGGCGAGGCCGTTGAAGCCGAAGGAAACGGTGTCGAACACCTCGTATTCGTCGCGATCGAACCGACTGCCGGCGTCATCACTCTGGCCGTTGATCAGGCGGTAACGGCCGCCAAGCGTGTTGCGCACCGGGCCGATTGCCGCCGTGGCCGCCAGTCCGACGCCGAACTCCACCTCCCGCGGCCGCCAATTGTCGTAGCGATAGACGGCGCTCAGGGATGGGGTGAGAGCAAAACGGTCGCCGAGCGGCAACTGCGTCGAGAGCGAGCTGAACAGGATCTGCTCATCGTCGGGCGCGCCCTCGAAGTCGCGCAACGTGATGCCGCCGGTCACCGTGGTGCGCGGCGACTCGTCCAGGATCCGGTAGCTGGCGCCGAATGTCAGCCCATAGCCATAGCCGTGGTTGCCCCGCGCCTCTTCCGACAGGCGGAACGGCAGACCGCCGATGAAGACGATCTCGTCCTTCGTCTGGCCGGTGACGTTGCTGTCCAGAAATGCCTCGGGAACGAAGAAGAAATTCAGCCGGTCGGGGCCGACGAGGCGATTGACAATATCGATGATCTCGGGATTGAGCCCTTCGGTGTCCAGATCGCGCAGCAGCCGCGCCGCCTGCTCGCGTTCGCCCAGCGCCGCCAGGGCCAGCGACATCTCGACTCGCGCCACGGGGCTATCGGGCGCGAAGCGCAGGATCACCTGATAGAGCTCGATGGCGCGCGTCAGGTCGCCGGCGCGAAAGGCCTCCCGGGCCTCGCCGAGGATGAGGCTGAGATCGATCTGGATCCGGTCCGTCGGCGGCGCGCCCGGCTCTGCCTGCTGGGCGAGGGCACCACCGGCAAGCATCGTGGCTGCAAGTGCAACCATGGCAAGGCCCGGGGCCCGGCCGGACCGGAGGATGATGTGTTGCGGGCGCTTGAAGGCAGGCGGCATCTTTGCGGCTGTCGAAGTGGCTGGGTGCCGGCGGCTCCCCCCGGCCAGCCAGCGTATGAAAGAGGGGCGGGGCCGCCGCGTCGGCGACCCCGCCCTCGAATTTCCGGTCGATCAGCGCGGCATGGGACAGCCCTTACTGGAAGCCGGTGAAGGCGCCGATCATCTGTTCCGTGGCGCCGGCATTGGTGGCGTTGAAGGTGCCGGCGGTGGCTTCCGCACCGGATCCGTAAAAGCCGCCGTTCATGAGGCCGGAAAAGGACGTGGCGCCGCCGCTGCTGGCGATCGTGCCGGTATACTGCGACGTTCCGGCCGCAATCGTCCCGGTCCCGGTGTATTGCTCGCCGGCGCCCTCGCCGACCACATCGAGCACGACCGTGACGCCGCCTGTTCCGAAGTCGGCGTCGATGGTGGACCCGCCGGATCGGTCGCGAAGATAGTCACCCGCCGCGTCGAACACGGTCGCCTGGAAGCCGCCGGCGAAGGTTGCCGTGCCGCCGGGCAGCGTTTCCGTGTCGTCGCCGAAAACCAGATAGGTCATCGGGCTCGGCGATACCGCTCCCGTGCGGTCGTCGGTCCGTGCCAACAGAAACAGATCCCTTCCGACGGTATCCTCGCCAATGTGGACGTCCACGATGGTCGTGCCGACCACATAGCTTGTGAGGGTGGTTCCCAGGATCGCATCGGCCTCGGCCGGAGCATCCAGATCGGCATCGGTGACCGTCACCGCCGTGGAATCCGGCAGAGTCACGGTAAAGCTGCCGTCCGCGTTGAAACGAATGTTGGCGTCGACCGTAGAAATGCCACCCAGATACGTCGAAAGCATCGGTACCGTGACGCCGGTCGATGCACCGAATGGAGGCGTGCCGTCCAGCACACCTGCGACCGGGTCGAAGATGATCGGTCCGGTGGTCCCGTTCGAATTGTTAAGGCAGGCTGCAAGTGCGGTGCAGGCGCCGAGAACGCACCATTTCGCTATCCTAGCCATGACGTGATCCCCTCTATTCTTGCCGGTTGGCGCCGATTGCGGCATTCCGGCAATCCCCAGTAACTCTTGTCCCACTCTCGATAGAAAGTTCACGAATCTTGTTCGCGAAAAACAAAGATTTTCTTAAGAAATGGGGTGGGCATTTCTGTCAAATGCCGGGATTTTCTTGGTTATTTCATCGGATTATTGCTGGATTGCCCGGCTTCGAGGCGGCCAGAAGCAAGTTGTATTCCTTAACGGGGACGCGCGGGGAAGTGTTAAGGGTTTGCCGTCGCCGGTCAGGTCAGCGCTTGCCCATCGCCACCAGGAGGCCGGCGGCGATGAAGGCGGCGCCGATCAGATGGAAGGTCAGCAACGGCTCGCCCAGAACCAGCATGCTGAGCGCGCCTACGATCACCGGGATCAGGTGGATCGACAAGCCGGTCGCCGTCGAGCCGATCAGGACGACGCTGCGGCTCCAGCACAGGAAGGCCGCCACGCTGGCGAACACCGCCACATAGGCCACCGCCGCCACGGTCTGCGGCGTCAGCGGCATGACCGCGCCGCGGGCGATCTCCAAGGCCAGGAACGGGAACAGCACCAACAGGCCCGCGATGATCGATCCGACCAGGAAGACCAGCATGTCGATCTCAGGTGGCCGGTATCGCAGGATGACCGTGTAGATCGCCCAGTTGACGATGGAGGCCAGGACCCACAGCTCGCCGCTGCCGATGGACAGCGACAGCAGGGCCGACGGATCGCCGCGCGCGATGATCCAGATGACCCCGGCCATGGACAGCAGAATCCCGATGATCTGCCCGATCCGCGGCCGTTCCGCGGCGATGATGAAGGCGAAGACCGGGATCAGCACCGGGATGGCGGAATTGACCACCGTCATGTTGATGGCCGGCACGGTCTGCAGCGCCACATAGGCCAGCGCGTTGTAGCCGGCGATGCCGAATCCGCCGCAGGCCAGGACCAGCCGCCAATGCCGCAGCAGAAGGCGGAACTGGCCGCGCCCGGCCCGGGCCGCGATCGGCAACAGGATCAGCAGCGCCAGAACCCAGCGCCAGAACGCCAGGTTGAAAGGCGGCAGGACGTCGTTCAGGCCGCGCGCCAGAAGGATATTCCCCGACCACATGAGCGGCGGCACCAGGAACACCAGGGCCGGCGTCGACCACAGCCGGCCGGCAAGGGAAACAGGCCGAGCCGGATCGTCGGCGCTCACGGTGCGGCCGTCTGGCCGATCTCTCGGCGGTATCGGGCCACGGCATCCCAGCTGTAGAGCGCCAGGCCCGCCCAGATGAACAGGAAGGTGATCAGGTGGATCACCGTAAAGGCTTCGCCGAACACCAGCAGGGCCAGCAGGAAATGAATGCTGGGCGCCAGATACTGCATCAGCCCGATGGTAGACAGGTTGAGCCGCTGGGCGCCGTACATGAACAGGACCAGCGGCGTGCCGGTGACCAGCCCGGAGGCGATCAGCATGGCGCTCATGGTCCAGTCCTGCGGACCGAACACGCCGATGCCGGCGCTGGACAGCCAGATCAGATAGCCGGCGGCGGCCGGCAGCAGCAGCAGGGTCTCGATCAGCAGGCCGATCAGCGGGTCGACCTTGGCCTTCTTGCGGACCAGGGCGTAGAAGCCGAAGGTCAATGCCAGGCTCAGCGCGACCCAGGGCAGCGTGCCGATGCCGACAATCAGCACAGCGACGCCGATCGCCGCCAGCAGCACCGCCAGCCCCTGCCAACGGCTCAGCCGCTCGGACAGGAACAGCATCCCCAGCACCACATTGACCAGCGGATTGATGTAGTAGCCCAGGCTGGCCTCCAGGATCCGGTCCTGCTGGATCGCCCAGATGAAGACCAGCCAATTGCTCGATACCAGCACGGTGGTGATCAACAGGATCCCCAGCCGGGCCCGGCTGGTCAGCGACACCACCACCTCGCGCAGCCGGCCCAATCCCGCCACCAGGATGATCAGGATGACAAGCGTCCAGATCACCCGATGGGCCAGGATCTCCAGGGCCGGAATGTGATCGATCGCCTTGAAGTAGACCGGTGCGAAGCCCCACAGCAGGAACGCGCCCAGCCCCGCGGCGGCGCCGACAGCGGTCCGGCGTCTGGCAAGAAGGGTCTGGGCAGGCGCGCCCGGCGTGCTGGCGTCCATCGATACGGCCGAATGTGGGAATGCGACGGAGCAGATTTAGACGTCGGGCCCTGCGATGACAAGCGCGCCGGCCTTGGCCGTCGTATGACAGCGATCACGGTCGGCCGTCGCGATACCTGGGTATTGTGGCCTGTGCTGTGACACTCCGGCGATCCCGGGGCATCATCCTAGTCGCCGACTGGTCCAAGTTGGCGGCTTGGGGCGGCAGGCCATCCATGGGAGGCAAGTTCCTTGTATCTGGAAGATGCGATTGCCGATCTGCTGCGTTCCGACCCGGTGGCCAGAATCGATTTCAATCTGAACGGGCTGCAAATCGATGGTGCCGGCTTCGCGCGCGTGGCGTCGCTCATTGCAGAGGGGCACATCCGGGTGGTCATCCACGGCGATCTGTGCGCCGGCGCCCAATACGATCCGAGCTATGACAGCCCAAACACGCTGACGCTGCGCAGTGCCCAGCTCAGCGACCGGTATGTGCAGGCCTATGCGGTGCATGAGGCGACCCATGCGCTGTGCGACCTGGTCCGCGCCCGCGGCTACGTCTATGTCGAAGAGTCGGCAGCCTTCCTGGCCGAGGTAATCTTCGCGCGGCGGCTCAGCCCGCCGCTCAATCTACGGCGCTGGCCCAGACGCCGCCGATTGCCGGCCGCCTGCCGTCGCCAGAGGGTGACGGTTCGTACCGAGGTCAACAGGAGGCGCCGGGAGTCCGGACGCCAACGGATCCCGAGGGACCAGCCGTTCAACCATGGGGCTCAGAGGCGCATCCATGCGGCAGCGCTGGCCCTGGTGAACCGGTTCCACCTGGATCAGGAGTCCGAGGAGCGGCGGCCGCGGCTGTCATGGGACGCGTTTGCGGCCTTGCGCAATGCCGTCGCCAGTGCCGAGAGCTATGAATACCTCCATGGCCCGACGGCGCCGGTCGACCCGCCGCACCGGTACAACAATGACGGTGTTCGGCGAGACCCCGGCGTCAGGCCGGAACATCGGTACGAGGCGTTTTGAACCGGGGATCGCCCCGGCCGGCGGTCAGCCCTGTGGCGCCAGCTCGATGCCGCGGGTGTTCATCAACTCCAGCAGCTCGCCGGTCTGGTACATCTCGCGAACAATGTCGCAGCCGCCGACGAACTCGCCCTTGACGTAGAGCTGCGGCACGGTCGGCCAGTTACTGTAATCCTTGATGCCCTGGCGCAGGCTGGGATCGGCCAGCACGTCGATGCCCTTGAACTTCACGCCGATATGGCTGAGCACCTGGACCACGGCGGCGGAGAACCCGCATTGCGGGAAGACCGGGCTGCCCTTCATGTAGAGCACCACATCGGTCGCCGCGACCTCCTTGCGGATCTGTTCGTGTACCGGGTTTTCCATCGTCGTCATCGTGACTGTCCTGAGTTCGGGTGGGGGAGCCGGCGACGGCTTACGCGGTCGGTGCCGAGGTCTGCAGGGCCAGGGCATGCAATTCCGTGCCCATGCGCCCCTGCAGCGCCTGATAGACCATCTGGTGCTGCTGGACCCGGGTCTTGCCCTCGAAGGCCGGGCTGACGACATAGGCGGCATAGTGGTCGCCGTCGCCGCGCAGATCCTCGATACGGACCTCCGCCTCGGGGATGCCTTCCTTGATCATCCGGACGATTTCCGCCGGGTCCATCGCCATAATCGGGTCTCCGTGCCTGTCGGGTCTCGGTGTCGGTCTCAGCCGGTGGTGCCGGCGGCCGCCATATAGTGCGGCATCCAACCCTCGTTGACCAACAGCATATCCGCCACCGATATGGCGTTTTGGCCCTGCAGAGTCAACGAGTCGCCGCCGGTGCGCCCGATCGCGGCGGCCGTAATTCCGGCGCTTCCGGCCTGGGCCAGCACGGTTTCGGGATCGCGTGTTGTCACTACATAACGAGCCTGATCCTCGCCGAACAGCCAGCCGGCCAAGGCGCGCGGCGGCGGTGTGTCGAGATCGGCGCCGATGCTGCCCGCCATGGCCATTTCGGCCACCGCTACATAGAGGCCGCCATCGGAGACGTCGTGACAGGCCGTGACCGCGCCCTGGGCAATCAGCGCCCGCACGAAATCGCCGTTGCGGCGCTCCGCATCCAGATCGACCGGCGGCGGTGTGCCGTCCTCGCACCCGTGGATCTCCCGCAGATAGAGCGTGGCGCCGAGATGGCCTTCGGTATCGCCGATCGCCAGGATAGTCTCGCCGACCGCCTGGAAGGCGAGGCCGGTGCGGGCGGACAGATCGTCCAGAAGCCCGACGCCGCCGATGGTCGGGGTCGGCAGGATCGCTTCGCCATCGGTCTCGTTATAGAGCGAGACATTGCCGGACACGACCGGGAAGTCCAGGGCCCGGCAGGCGGCCCCCATGCCCTCGATGCAGCCGACCAACTGGCCCATGATCGCCGGACGCTCCGGATTGCCGAAATTCAGGTTGTCGGTTACCGCCAGCGGCCGCGCTCCGACCGCGGTCAGGTTGCGCCAGGCCTCGGCCACCGCCTGCTTGCCGCCGGTGACCGGGTCGGCCAGGCAATAACGCGGCGTGCAGTCGGTGGTGATCGCCAGCGCCTTCTCGGTGCCGTGCACCCGGACGATGGCGGCGTCGCCGCCGGAGCCCGCCACCGTGTCGGCCATGACGGTGCTGTCGTATTGCTCCCAGATCCAGCGCTTGGCGGCCAGATCGGGGCAGGCCAGCAGGCGACGCAGCACCGCCTCCGGCGGTTCCGGCAGCGGCGCGTCCTCGACCGTGATCTCGGTGCGCGGTGGGGTCGGACGCCAGGGGCGGTCGTATTCCGGCGCCTCGCCGACCAGCGGGCCGACCGGGATGTCGGCGGCGGTCTCGCCATCCATGGTCAGCACCAGCCGGCCGCTATCGGTGACCCGGCCGATGACCGCGAAATCCAGCTCCCACTTTTCGAAGATGGCACGGGCCCTGTCCTCGGCCTCTGGCTTCAGCACCATGAGCATGCGCTCCTGGCTCTCCGACAGCATCAGCTCGTACGGCGTCATGGCCACTTCGCGCTGGGGCACCCGGTCCAGATCGAGTTCGATGCCGCAGCCGCCCTTGTCGGCCATCTCGACCGAAGAGGAGGTGAGGCCGGCGGCCCCCATATCCTGGATGGCGACGATGGCGTCGGTCGCCATCAGCTCCAGGCAGGCTTCCAGCAGCAGCTTCTCGGTGAACGGATCGCCGACTTGAACCGTCGGCCGCTTCTCCTCCGAGCCTTCGGAGAACTCGGCCGAGGCCATGGTGGCGCCGTGGATGCCGTCGCGGCCGGTTTTCGACCCGACATAGACCACCGGGCTGCCGACCCCGCTGGCGGCGGAGTAGAAGATGCGGTCGGCATCGGCTAGGCCGACGGTCATGGCGTTGACCAGGATGTTGCCGTTATAGGCCGGGTGGAACTCGGTCTCGCCACCCACGGTCGGCACGCCGATGCAGTTGCCATAGCCGCCGATGCCGGCGACGACGCCGGAGACCAGATGCCGGGTCTTGGGATGATCCGGGCTGCCGAAGCGCAGGGCGTTCATGTTGGCGACGGGCCTGGCGCCCATGGTGAAGACGTCGCGCAGGATGCCGCCGACCCCGGTCGCCGCCCCTTGATAGGGCTCGATATAGGAGGGGTGGTTGTGGCTCTCCATCTTGAAGATGGCGGCCTGGCCGTCGCCGATATCGATCACCCCGGCATTCTCGCCGGGGCCGCAGATCACATGCGGTCCCTCGGTCGGCAGGGTCTTCAGCCAGCGCTTGGAGCTCTTGTAGGAGCAGTGCTCCGACCACATGACCGAGAAGATGCCGAGCTCGGTGAAGGACGGCGTGCGCCCCATGATCTGCAGTACGCGAGCGTATTCGTCGGCCGTCAGCCCGTGCTCGGCGGCCAGCGCCTGGGTGACGGCAGGCTCCTGTCTGCTCACGCCAGCGCCTCCACCAGCCCCTCGAACATGGCCAGCCCGTCGGTGTTGCCCAGCGCCGGGTCGGCGGCCCGCTCCGGATGGGGCATCAGGCCCAGGACCGTGCGGCCCGGACTGAAGATGCCGGCGATGTCGTTGATCGAGCCGTTCGGGTTGTCCGGTTCGCCGGCGCCGTTCCGAGCGTAGCGTAAGGCCACCAGGCCTTCTCCCTCCAGCCGGTCCAGGGTCTCCGCATCGGCGAAGTAGTTGCCGTCGTGATGGGCGACCGGAAAGGAAACCGACTCATCCGCGCCATAGCGATGGGTGAAGGGGCTGTCCGGGTTCTCCACCTTCAGCGCCACTGGCCGGCTGACGAATTTAAGATTGGCGTTACGCATCAGCGCGCCCGGCAACAGGCCGGTTTCGGTCAGGACCTGGAAGCCGTTGCAGATGCCCAGCACCGCAACGCCGCGCTCCGCCTGCGCCTTGAGGGCCGGGATGATCGGCGATTGCGCCCCGATGGCGCCGCATCTGAGGTAATCGCCATAGGAAAATCCGCCGGGTACCACGATCAGGTCCAGATCGGGCAGATCGGTCTCCCGATGCCACACCATGGCCGGCGCCCGGCCGGTCACGCGCCGCAGCGCCATCGCCGCGTCGCGATCGCAATTCGAGCCGGGAAAGACGATGACGGCGGCCTGCATGGGCGGGGGTTTAGACGCGGGTGGCCCGGATGGCAAGCGAGTCTGTCAGGCCGCCGAACCAAATGCCTTTGCGAAGGCCTTTTCGCCTGCCGGGGAGAAGGCGACGATGCGACTGTCGGGCTCGCGCCGGGCCCAGCCCAGCGCGTAGAATCGCTCAAGCAGCGCCGAGCCCAATGCGCCGGCCAGGTGGTTGCGCCGGTTGCTCCAGTCCAGGCAGGGTTTGCAGAGCGGACGGCGCTTGCCGTCGATTGCAGCCAGGTCGATTCCGAATTCCTGGGCGAAGGCCTTGCCGGACTCGGTCAGCGCGACCGAGTCGCCGTCGATGGCGAGTTGGCCGCGTGCTTCCATGGCGTCGAACAGTTGCACGCCGAGATCGCCGGCGAGGTGGTCGTAGCAGACCCGGGCACGGCGCAAAGCCGGGTCCTTCGGGCCGGTGCGGGTGCGCAGGTGGCCGACCCGCGCGGCGAGGCCCATCAGGCCTTCCAGGACCTCGGCAATGTCCTCGCCGGTGAGCTGGAAATAGCGGTGGCGGCCCTGCTTGCGCGGCACGACCAGCCCGCCCTGTTCGAGCTTCGCCAGGTGGGTGCTGGCGGTCTGCGGCGTCACGCCGGCTTCCGAGGCCAGTTCGCTTGCGGTCAGCGCCTTGCCGCTCATCAGCGCTGTCAGCATGTTGGCCCGCGCCGGGTCGCCAAGCAGCGAGGCGACGAGGGCGATGTCCGGTCCTGCTTTCATACTTCGATGTTAGTCGAAGCATGCTCGTCACGCAATCGACTAGTTTGGCTCCACAGGAACGATGGATCGAGAGGAGCCGATTGTGAGAAGCCTGCAAACGACATCCCGCGTTTCCCGACCTGGCGATCGCGGCATCGTCGCTTTCGTCTTCGCCCTGGTCGCCGCCTGGTGCGACAGATCCCGCCAACGCAGGCACCTCCGCGAGCTCGACGATCGGATGTTGCAGGATGTCGGCATCTGCCGACACGACTTCGAGCGTGAGGTCGACAAGCCGTTCTGGCGGGCATAGGGGGACGCGGCGCGGCGACTTGCCACGCTGTGCTATGGTAGCCGGGCGATACCCGACACTATCAGCGCTTCGGGGGCAGCCATGCAAAGACCCATCGGTCGCCGCTCCTTCAACGCCGGCGCGCTCGCCGCGACTGCCGCGAGCGTCGCCTTGCCGGCAGGCAAGGCGCTCGCCGCACCCGATTACCGCGGCCCGAACGTCATCCTCGTCCGCTTCGGCGGCGGCGTGCGCCGGCGGGAGACGATAGACCCGGACCATACCTATGCGCCCTTCCTGGCCCATACCCTGGCGGCGCGCGGCACGCTGTTCCGCGACATGCGGATCGAATCGCTGGAGGGCATCGTCACCAGCCACGGGCAGGGCACGCTCTACACCCTGACCGGCCGTTACGATCCCTACGAGGACATCGCCGGGGCCGCCTTCCGTGACCGCTTCGAGCCGAAGGCGCCGACCCTGTTCGAGTACCTGCGGCGCAGCTTCAACGTGCCGGCGCATCAGGCGCTGCTGGTCAATGGCGAGGACCGCTCGGACGAGGAATTCTTCACCTTCTCCAACCACCACCTGTATGGCATCTCCTACCGCTCCCAGGTGCTGAGCCTGTACCGCTTCAAGACCCATCTGCTGCGCCGGCAGGTGGCTCGGACAGCGCCGGACGACCCGGCCTATCCGGTGCTCACGGCGGAACTGGCAGAGCTGGAATCCCTCGATTACCGACAGACGGCGGGGCAGCCGCAATCGCCTGAGATCGAGGCCTTCTGGGATCGTTGGCGGCGCTTCTACGGCGAGAGCGGCTTCGTCAATCCACGCGGCGACACGCTTTTGACCGAGCTTGCGGTGCGGGCGATCGGCGAGCTCAGGCCGAAGCTGCTGATGATCAACTACCAGGACCCCGACTATGTGCATTGGGGCCTGCCGAGCCACTACACCCGCGGCATCGCCATCATCGATCAGGGACTGCAGCGCCTGGTGGCGACGGTGGAGGCCGACCCGGAATACCGCGACAACACGGTCTTCGTGATCGTCCCGGATTGCGGCCGTGACGACAACCAGCTGATGGCGGTGCCGTACCAGCACCATTTCAACAGCCGCTCGGCACACGAGATCTGGGCCATGGTCTTCGGCCCGGGAATCGCCCGCGGCGACGTGGTCGACCGGCCCGTCGATCAGGTGGACATCGCCGCCACCATCGGCCGGGTGATGGGATTCGACACCGAGGTGGCGGAAGGATCGGTGCTGGCCGAGGCCTTCGCATGATGCCGGGGCGGGCGCGGGCCCGCTTGCCATGGCGGCTGCTGATGGCGGTCTGGAAATACGCCGTCGGGGTGATTCTCTGCCTGACGCCGCTGACCGCAGTCCTGGTGGTGGGCTGGACCTACCGGCTGATGCAGCGCACCACGCTCAAGCGCTGGCACAAGCTGAGCGGTTTCGGTGCCGATGGATCCGGATTCACCGATTACGCGCTGGGCGACAGCAGGACGGCAAGCCATGTGGCCTGGCCGAACTGGCTGCTCGGTGCGCCGGATGCCGCATGGCGGATCGATGCCGGGCCGGGGCGGATCACCGTGCTGATACAGCGCATCGCCGGCTCGCTCTGGGACAATCTCTGGATCGGCCTCCAGGCGTCGCTGAACACGGCGGTCCTGATGCTGCCCATCGGCGCGCTCTGGCTGCTGTCCTGGTGGGGCGGCTGGCAGAACTCCTTCCACAAGGGCTACGAGCAGGCCTGGGTCGGCCCGGTGGTCGGGTTCCTCGGCATCGGGCTGTTCATGGTGGTCATGACCTATGTGCCGGTGGCTCAGGCGCGCCAGGCCGCGGCCGGCTCGTGGCGGGCGTTCTGGGACGTGCCGCTGATCCGCCGGCTGCTGCGCCGGCGCCGGCTCGCCGGGCTCGGACTGGCGGTGCTCTACATCGCGCTGGCAGCACCGGTCATGGCCATGAAGGCGGCGCCGCTCTTCATCGGCGAGCAGGTCGAAGGCCTGCCACCGGAGGAGGTCCGGGCGGTGGCCGACCAGTATTTCCTGTTCGCCTCCGCCGCCCTGTTCCCGCTCTATGTCCTGGTCCGCCTGGCCGCGGCGCGATACTACGCGCGGTCCCTGTTCGACGCGGTAAGCGCCGGCGACGTGCATCTGGACGAACTCAGCCCGTATGAACGGGAAACGCTCGGACGTCTGCGCATCGCCCCTGCCGCTGCGGCGGATCGCGGCGGATCCGTCGGCCGCATCGCCGCCGCCCTGCCGCGCGCTGTCGTCGTCGCGCTGACCCTGGGGGCCTGGTTCGCGGTCGCGGCCCAACTCTATGTCGCGCAGTTCCTGAATTATGCCTGGTTCGCCTGGCTGAACCACCCGCTGATCCAGCTCCCGTGGATCCGGTATCTGCCGGCGCAAGCGTGACGTCGGGAGTGTCGGCCAAAACAATGACCGCCATTCCCGCGGAAGCGGGAATCCAGAAATCAGGCTGGCGACGCCGCACCACCAGGACCACTGGATTCCCGCTTCCGCGGGAATGACGATGGTGGTTTGGCCTGGAATGGCAGCGCGCTTTCGCAGTTCGGGCAATACCCCGATCCTTAGGGCGAAGCGCCGCCCTCAGCCCTGGATGTCGATCGCGTAAGTCTCGATCACCGGATTGGCGAGCAGGGTCTGGCACATCCGCTCGACATGCGCCCGGGCCTTGTCCGGATCGCTTTCCTCCAGGTCCAGCTCGATCAGCTTGCCCTGGCGGACATCGCCGACGCCGGCGAAGCCGAGGCTGCCCAGGGCGTGCTCGATGGCCTTGCCCTGGGGGTCCAAGACGCCGGTTTTCAGGGTGATCTCGACCCGCGCCTTCATGCCTTGGCCTCTCCGCCGACCGCCTTGATGTCCTTGATGTCGCCTTCCGGCAGGATGCCGAGCCGGCGCGCCACCTCGCGATAGGCCTCCTCGACATCGCCGAGATCCTGGCGGAAGCGGTCCTTGTCCATCTTCTCGTTGGTCTGCACGTCCCACAGGCGGCAATTGTCCGGGCTGATCTCGTCGGCCAGCACGATGCGCATCTCGCCATTGTCGTTGTAGAGTCGGCCGAACTCCAATTTGAAGTCGACCAGTCTCAGCCCGACGCCCAGGAACAGGCCGGTGAGATAGTCGTTGACCCTCAGCGCCAGGGCCATCATGTCGTCAAGGTCCTGCGGTGTCGCCCAGCCGAAGGCGGTGATGTGCTCTTCCGACACCATCGGGTCGTTCAGCTCGTCGGACTTGTAGTAGTACTCGACGATGGAGCGGGGCAGCGGCGTGCCGTCCTCGACGCTGAAGCGCTTGGCGAAGGAGCCGGCGGCGATGTTCCGCACCACGACCTCGACCGGGATGATTTCCAGCTCGTAGACCAGCTGCTCGCGCATGTTCAGGCGCTTCACGAAATGGGTCGGGATGCCCATCTCGGCCAGCCGGGTCATCAGGTATTCGGAGATGCGGTTGTTCAGCACCCCCTTGCCGGAGATGACGCCCTTCTTCTGGTTGTTGAAGGCGGTGGCGTCGTCCTTGAAATATTGGACAAGCGTGCCGGGCTCCGGGCCTTCGAAGAGTACCTTCGCCTTGCCCTCGTAAATCCGCCTGCGACGGCTCATTGTTCTATGCCTCTGACAGAAAAGGAACGCGGCTTTCGTCGGAATGCCAAGCGTTGCCTAAGAGGCTCATATAGCAGGCCTCGGTGCCGTTCTCAATTGGCGCTTGGGTCACAGCAGGCTGACGGGCTGGTAGGGCGTCTCGCCGGGCGGACCGGCGGCAAACAGCCAGACCGGCGGCGTGTCCGCCGCCTCGGGCGCCGGCAGGGCGATCAGGCTCGACGACAAGGTGCCGAACCCGCCCGTCGTCACCACGCACATATCGCCCAGCGGCCCCGACGGTCCGCCCCGCGAGGCCATCAGCTCCGCCCAGGCGGTCCAGTCGCCGGCGCCCGGGTCGGGCGCCGCCGCCCGCCGGAACAGCGGCAGATGAGCGGCGATCCGGGGGCTGGTAAGATCGTTGCGGTCGCCGGCAGTCAGCATCGACAGTCCCGGCGGCAGCGGTTTGACCTCGATGATGCCGCGCCCGTCCTCGCGGTTCGCCAGCCAATAGGCGTCGCGATTGTCCGCCACCACCATGTTGAATCCGCGATAGGCGCCGGCATTGAGCTCGGCGAGCGCCACTGCGGCCTCGCTGGCGTCGGCATGGTCCAGCGCCTCCAGCACCAGCTCGCCCCGGCTGCGCTTGCCGGTGGCCTGACCCAGCGTGCCGCGGCGGTTCATGATCGCGGCCGCCACGCCCTGATCGTTGACCGCCAGCCAGGTGCCCTCGGCCAGCTCATCAAAGCCGCCGACCACCTGGTCCCGGTCGTCCCAATGCCGTGCCGGCGGCCGCCAGGGCCGGTCGGTCATCTCGTCCCGGTTGGCGGCCAGCAGGACAGGCCAGTCATGACCGGGCCGTCGCAGGACGACTAAGGTGCACATGGCGTCATTTTCATCATCCCGATGGCAATCGAAGTCTCGGTTTCGTTGGCCGCAGCAGCCGTATTCACTATATTGACCTTAGGGCATGCAGTGCTTGTGACTGGCCGGCGAACAGGACCGGCCGCACCGCCAGATTTTGGAGATGGGGCCGACCATGACAACCTTCGACGAGCGGGAAAAGGCGTTCGAACAGAAATACAAGCATGACCAGGACATGCTGTTCCGCATTCAGAACCGTCGCAACAAATTGCTTGGCCAATGGGCCGCCGAACTGATGGGGATGTCCGGCGCCGAGGCGGAAAGCTACGTCAAGGACGTCATCATGTCCGACATGGAAAAGCCGGGCGACGAAGACGTGCACGACAAGGTCTATGCCGACCTGCATGAAAAGAACATCGACCTGTCGGACCACCGCTTGCGCAAGCAGATGGACGAACTCCTCCAGGTCGCCCACGACCAGGTCGTGAAAGAGACCTGATGTCCCTGCATGGCGGCCTACCCGAACACCCGGGCGAAGATCGCGTCCACATGCTTGGTGTGATAGGCGAGGTCGAACAGCGCCGATAGCTGGTCGGCATTGAGGAACTTGCCGATTTCCTGGTCCGCCAGCAGCAGGTCGAGAAAGGCGCCCTTGCCCTCCCAGACCGGCATCGCGTTGCGCTGCACGGCGGCGTAGGCGTCCTCGCGGCTCATCCCGGCCTGGGTCAGGGCGAGCAGCACGCGCTGGGAAAAGACCAGGCCGCCGAGCTGGTCCAGATTGGCCTGCATCGCCTCCGGATAGACCGTCAGCCGGTCCATCATGCCCGTGAGCCGCACCAGCGCGAAATCCAGCGCGATGGTGGCGTCGGGCGCGAAGACGCGCTCCACCGAGGAGTGCCCGATATCGCGCTCATGCCACAGGGTGACGTTCTCCAGCGCCGGAATGACCGCCGCCCGCACGATCCGCGCCAGCCCGGTCAGGTTCTCCGACAGGATCGGGTTGCGCTTATGCGGCATTGCCGACGAGCCCTTCTGGCCGGCGGCGAAGAACTCCTCCGCCTCGCGTACCTCGGTGCGCTGCAGATGCCGGATCTCAGTCGCCAGGTTCTCCACCGAGCTGGCGATCACGCCCAGCACCGAGAAGAAGGCCGCATGACGGTCGCGTGGGATCACCTGAGTCGAGACCGGCTCCGGCCTCAGGCCGAGCTTCTCGGCGACATGGGCCTCCACCCGCGGATCGATGTTGGCAAAGGTGCCGACGGCGCCGGAGATGGCGCAGGTCGCCACATCCTCCCGGGCGGCGGCCAGCCGGTCGCGATTGCGGGCGAAGGCGGCGTAATGGCCGGCCAGCTTCAGGCCGAAGGTGGTCGGCTCGGCATGGATGCCGTGGCTGCGGCCGATGCAGACCACATGCTTGTTGGAATTGGCGCGCTGCTTGAGGACCGCCAGCAGGGCGTCGAGATCCGCCAGCAGCAGATCCGCCGCCTGGGTCAGCTGGACCGCAAGGCAGGTGTCCAGCACGTCCGAGGAGGTCATGCCCTGGTGCACGAAGCGGGCGTCCGGCCCGACATGCTCCGCCAGATTGGTCAGGAAGGCGATGACGTCGTGCCGGGTCTCGCGCTCGATCGCGTCGATTCGCGCGATCTCGAACTTGCCCCGCTTCCACACGGCCTTCGCCGCCGATTTCGGGATCACGCCCAACTCGGCCTGGGCATCGCAGGCATGGGCCTCGATCTCCAGCCAGATCTGGAACTTGTTCTCGGGCTCCCAGATCCGGGCCATCTCCGGGCGGCTGTAGCGAGGAATCATCGCGGGACATTCGGTTGCGGTGAGAAGGCCGCGACCATATCAGCCGATCCGGCCGGGGGAAATCGCGATACGGTAGTTGGATCGTCTTTCCGGACGCCGCGCTATTCCTGCGTGATCGGGATATGGCCGGGCTGGCCCGACACCCGGTCCAGCCATCCGTTGATCGCCCGGTATCCGTCCAGCGCAATGCCGCCTTCCGGGGCCACATGGGTGTACGCATAGAGCGCGATGTCGGCGATCGAATAGCGGTCGCCGACCATGAAGGACCGGCCGGCCAGATGCTGCTCCATCAGCGCCAGCGCGGCATGGCCCTTGGCCCGGCGGCTTTCCAGCTCGGATTGCTGCTGCTCGGTCAGCCCGCCGGCGGGCGGATGCAGGACCCAGGCTCGCGGGACGGCCACATAGGGTTCGTGGCTGTACTGCTCGAAGAACATCCATTGCAGGGCCTGAGCCCGTTCCAGCCGGTCTTCCGGCAGGAACGGCGTGCCCTCCGCCAGGTAGAACAGGATCGCGTTGGATTCCGCCAGGACGGTGCCGTCCTCCAGCTCCAGGGCCGGAATCCTGCCATTCGGGTTCTTGGTCAAGAATTCCGGCGTACGCGATGCACCCGCGAAGATATCCACCTCGATTCGCTGAAACTGGATGCCGAGTTGCGCCAGCACCAGCCTCGCCTTGTAACCGTTGCCGGAGGACAGATTGTCGTAGAGGCGAAGCATGGCGCGTCTCCAAGGGGCGATGCCGGAGGTCGGAAGATGACGGCTGGCGTCCGGGGCGCTTGCAATGCTTTGATGCGGTCTGGACAGCGCCCGGAGACCGGATCATGCAAGACGATACCGACGCCATCAATATGGACGAAGCCCGCATCGAACTGGCCGCGGCCCTGCGCCTGGCGGCGCGGTTCGACCTGCATGAGGGCATCGACAATCATTTCAGCCTAGCGGTGTCCCCCAAGGGCGACCGGTTCCTGGTCAATCCCTACGGGCCCCATTGGGAGGAGGTGAGAGCGTCGGACCTGCTGCTGGTCGATGCGGACGGCAATGTGTTGGAGGGCGATCTGCCGCTCGACCCCACCGCCTACAACATCCATGCACGGCTGCATGTCCAGGTGCCGCAGGCGCGCTGCGTGCTGCACACCCATATGCCCTATGCCACCGCGCTGACCTCGGTGGAGGGCGGCCGGATAGAGCCGATCAACCAGAATGCGCTCCGGTTCCTCAATTCCGTCGCCTATGACAACCTCTATAACGGCCTGGTGCTGGATCATGAGGAAGGGGACCGCCTGTGCCGCGCCATCGGCAACAAATCGGTCCTGTTCCTGGCCAATCACGGGGTGATCGTAACTGGCTCGACAGTTGCCGAGGCTTTCGACACGCTCTACTTCCTGGAACGGACCTGCCAGAACCAGATCCTGGCCATGTCAACCGGTTTGCCGCTGAAACGCGTGGCCAAGTCGGTGGCGGAGAGCACCGCTGAGCGCATCTCCGAGCCGTCGCAATCGGCGGCGGCGCATTTCACCGCCCTGCGGCGCATGCTAGACCGGGACGCGCCCGATTACGTGAACTGATTCAGAGGCTTGGCGCAAAAGGAAAGGGCGGTCCGAAGACCGCCCTTCCCAAGGAGTACAATGCAACTGGACCGTTCGACCGGGGTTCGGACCCACCCCATAACCGGTTCGTGTTTTTATCTAGCCAGGGTCACGAACCGGCTGCTTAATCTCTGATAGAGCAGTAGATGGGGATGCCGGAAGCGCCAATCAAGGGGTGGGGTCCAATTCACGGCATCGACGGGTTCCAAGCGGCGATTCCGCGCCTTCCACAAGCCGGTTTGCGCCTGAAAAATACAGCTAAATCAACAGGTCTTCCTTGATGAACGCGGAATTGGACGACGGATCGATTGTCGGCCCGGATGGTCTCCGGCGGTGCTGGTGGTGCGGCGAAGATGCCGAATACACCGCCTATCACGATCGGGAATGGGGGCATCCGGTTACCGAGGACCGGCGCCTGTTCGAGAAGATCTGCCTGGAGGGGTTCCAGTCGGGGCTCAGCTGGCTGACGATCCTGCGCAAGCGGGAGAATTTCCGCCGCGCCTTCGCCGAATTCGAGATTTCCAAGGTTGCGGCCTTCAGTACCGCGGATGTTGAGCGCCTGCTGCAGGATGCCGGCATCGTGCGCCATCGCGGCAAGATCGAATCGACCATCAACAATGCAAGGCGCGCCTTGGACCTGCAGGCGGAGTTCGGCTCTCTCGCCGCCTTTTTCTGGCGTCATGAGCCGGATCCGTCGTCACGGCCGAAAACGCTGGACCGGAAGACCCTGGGCGCGCTCGGCAAGACCGCCGAGTCCACCGCGCTGAGCAAGGATCTGAAACGCCGCGGCTGGTCCTTTGTCGGGCCGACGACCGTTTACGCCTTCATGCAGGCCATGGGGCTGGTCAACGACCATCTGGAAGGTTGCGCGACCCGGCCGATCGTCGAAGCGGCCCGAGACGCCCTGACACGGCCGGTGTGACCCCGCCCGGCGTCGTGATTTCCCGCGGCCGATGGAGGCGCATTTGCTCGGATTTGTGACCCTGCTGCTCTGCTGTCAGCTGGTCGGCGAACTCATCGTTCTCGCAACCGGATTGCCCTTGCCGGGGCCGGTGATCGGCATGGTGATCCTGTTCATCGGCCTTGTCGTGCATGGCACGGTGCCGGATGACCTCCAGGCGCTGGCGGGCGGCCTGCTGCGGCACCTTTCGTTGCTTTTCGTGCCGGCGGGGGTCGGCGTCATGCTGCACCTGGCCCTGATCGCCGATGAATGGCTGGCGATTTCCGTCTCGCTGCTGGTGAGCACGGCGGTCACGATCGCGGTGACGGCCGGTGTCATGGTCGGGCTGCAGCGCCTGTCCGGTGGCAATCCGGCGGAGGACGACCGGTAGTGGCACCGATTCAGGACATCTGGGTCTATCTCAGCGCCAGCCCGTTGCTCAGCCTGACGGTGACCCTCCTGGCCTATCAGGCCGGCTTCTGGATCTACCGCAAGGGCAATTTGAACCCGCTGCTGAATCCGGTCGTGCTGGCCGTCGCCGTGCTGGTCGGAATGCTGCTGATCACCGGCACCGACTATGGCACCTATTTCGATGGCGCCCAGTTCGTGCATTTCCTGCTGGGACCGGCCACGGTGGCCCTGGCGGTGCCGCTCTACAATCAGTTCCGGCAGGTGCGCCGGTCGATGGGCCCGCTGCTGGCCAGCATCGTGGTGGGATCGCTGACCGCCTCGGTCAGTGCGGTGGCCGTCGCCTGGCTGTTTGGCGCTGCGGGAACCACCCTGATCTCGCTGGCGCCGAAATCGGTGACGACGCCCATCGCCATGGGCATCAGCGAGCGGCTTGGCGGGCTGCCGTCGCTCACCGCGGTGCTGGTGATCCTGACAGGCGTGATCGGCGCCATGCTCGGCCCGCCGCTGCTGACCCTGCTGCGGGTCCGCGACTGGCGGGCGCGGGGGCTGGCCATCGGCGTCGCCTCGCACGGCATCGGCACGGCGCGGGCGATGCAGGTCAACGAGGTCGCAGGCGCCTTCGCCGGCCTCGCAATGGGGCTGAACGCCCTGGCGACGGCGATCCTGCTCCCGCTCCTTTGGCGTTGGCTGGTGTGATGTCCGAGGTTCAGTTCTTGTCGCCGTGATGCTTGCCGCCTCGGCCGGCGAGGCTCCAGAACAGCATCAGAATGAATGGGATCGACGGCCACTGGAACCAGATGGCATCCATGCCGGTAAACAGGTTTATCAGGAAGAAGAATCCGATCATCGACAAGGCGAACCGGGCACGGTGCGGCAAGGATCGGAATTTGGTGATTGCCTCTCCCGGCAGATGGTCCGGCCGGCGCATAGGCTTGCATGGCGCACCCGAAGGCCGTGCGCTTCCAGCGGGCGAGTCCTGCCGCCGCGGAGTTTCGTTGGGCGGTCGATTCTGTGGCCGCGCGGGCTTCGCCGGCTGGTGCTGTACCTGGTGGGTTTCGCCCTCCAGCAGCAGCTTGTAGCTCGGCACCGGCTCGTCGATGTTCTTGACCGACTGGTCGCCGACAAACTCGAAGCTGACGCCGAATTTCTTGCGCACCAGCTCATAGACCGTGCCGGAAATGATTACGCCGCCGGGCTCCGCCAGGGTCTGCAGCCTGGCCGCGATGTTCACGCCCTCGCCGTAGAGGTCGTCGTTCTCGACCATGACGTCGCCGAGATTGACGCCGATACGAAAGCGCATGGCGCGGTCTTCCGGAACGCCGTTGTTGCGGTCGGCCAGCTCGTGCTGCACCTCGACCGCCGCCTGAACCGCCTCGACCGGGCTGGCGAATTCGGCGATGACCGCATCGCCCCAGGTGTTCACCACCCGCCCGTCATGGCGCTCGATCAATCCACGCATGGCCAGCCGGTATTGCCGCAGCCGGTCCATGGTGCCGGCCTCGTCGACATCCATCAGCCGGGAATAGCCGGCGACGTCGGCACAGAAGATAGTGCTCAGCTTGCGCCGCACCCGCTTCGCGGTCTCATGCGTCTGGGACATGCACCCAGTCTACGCCTTGCGGCGCAATGCTACCAGCACGCACCCGGATGGCGGGTTTGGGCTCAGGCCATGCCGATCCTCGCCCATCGGCGTCATGTGGATGTCTGTCAGGTGAATGAGCTTCATCTGCGGCCCTGTATCTTTGCGGGCGGCGCTGGGCGCGGTCCGGTCCATGTCGGCGCAGTGGCGATTCGCTGCTGCGTTTCGACAACCTATCCGCGTTGCGATGACAGGATGATGACGTGGCGTGTGCGCCGGCGGATTAAATCAGCCCGCGGCTGCGCAGGCTTTCATTGCCGTGCTTGGCGACGATCACGTGGTCGAAAAGGTCGATGTCGACCGTCGCCAGGGCGCGCTTCACATCCCGGGTCATGGCGATGTCCGCCTCCGAGGGCGTCGGGTCGCCGGACGGGTGGTTGTGAACCAGGATGACGGCGCTGGCGCCCAGGTCCAGGGCGCGCTTGACCACTTCACGGGGATAGACCGGGGCGTGGTCGATGGTGCCGTGCTGCTGCACCTCGTCGGCGATCAGCTTGTTCTTGCGGTCGAGATAGAGCAGGCGGAACTGTTCCGCCCGCTCGAACTTCATGGCGGCACCCAGATAATCCAGCAGCCGGTGCCAGGAGCCGATGACCGGCTGCTCGGCGGCCTGTTCTCGCAGCATCCGGTGGGCGGTGGCGGCGGAGGCCTTCAGGGCGGCGATGGCGTTGGTCTTCAGCCCGCCGCGCTGTTCCAGCGCTTTCGGCTCCGCTGCCAGCACCGCACCCAGGCTGCCAAACTCGGCCAGCAGTTTCTTGGCCAGCGGTTTGACGTCGCGGCGTGGAATGCCACCGAACAGCAGCACTTCCAGAAGCTCGTAATCGGCAAGGCTCTCGGGGCCGGACGCGATCAGGCGCCTGCGCAGCCGGTTGCGATGGCCGGCATGATGCGGCTTGGCCGGTTTCTCGCCGGCCGCCTCGTCGCCGGACGCCGTGTCGTCCGGCGGCTCAGCGCCGCTGGGGCTCACGACAGATCGTAGGGCGGCTTGGTGTGGCCGGCCGGGGACAGGGTGAAGATCTCCGCTCCATCCTCGGTGACGGCGATGGAATGCTCGAACTGGGCCGACAGGCTCTTGTCACGGGTCACCGCCGTCCAGCCGTCGGGCAGGATCTTTACGTCATAGCGGCCGGCATTCACCATCGGCTCGATGGTGAAGAACATGCCGGGATGCAGCACCGCGCCTTCGCCGGGCCTGCCGAAATGCACCACGCTGGGCGGCGCATGGAAGGTCTGGCCCAGGCCATGGCCGCAGAAATCGCGCACCACCGAGAAGCGGTTCTTTTCGACGTATTTCTGGATGGCGTGGCCGATATCGCCGACGGTATTGCCCGGCTGGACCGCCGCGATGCCCAGCATCAGCGCCTCATAGGTCACGTCGCAGAGCTTGCGCGCCTTGACGCTGATCTTGTCGCCGACCTGGAACATGCGGCTGGTATCGCCGTACCAGCCATCCAGGATGACGGTGATGTCGATGTTCAGGATGTCGCCGTTCTGCAGCCGCTTGGGCCCGGGAATGCCGTGGCACACCACGTGGTTCAGCGAGATGCAGGTGGCCTTGGGATAGCCCCGATAGCCCAGCGGTGCCGGCACCGCGCCATGGTCGCGGGTATAGGCCTCGCACAGATCGTTGAGCTGGCCGGTGGACACGCCCGGCTCGACATGCGGCGTGATGAAGTCCAGCACCTCGGCGGCCAGCCGGCCGGCCCGGCGCATGCCTTCGAACTCGTGCGCCTCATGGATGCGGATGCGCCCCGCCTCCAGCAGATCCTCGGCCGCTTCACTCAATTGGGGTCACCTTTGTTCTTCTGTCCTTCCGGCGCACCGGCCCGGCTATAGCACCACCGGCAGCGGTTTTTCCACTTCGATGGCCTCCGGCGTGATGCGGCAGGCCAGACACAGGGTCTCGACTCCCGCCGCCACGGCCCGGTCCAGCCCGTCGCGATAGGCCGGGTCGATATCCCCGGCTATCCGGAAATGGTCACAATCGCCACGCTGCACAAGATACACCATTACCGCGCGCGCGCCTTCGGCCACCATTGCCGATAGCTCCACCAGATGCTTCGCACCCCGGGCGGTGACCGAATCCGGAAATTCCGCCGCCGTCGGATGCGCCCGCTCCGGGCGTCTTAGATGCACATTCTTAACTTCGACGTAACAGGGTGGCCGGCCGTTTCCTTCCAGCAGGATGTCAACCCGGCTGTTGACGCCGTACTTCACCTCGCGCCGCAACTCCGGATACCCGGCCAGCTCCGGTACCCGGCCAGACGAAATTGCCTCCGCCACGATCCCGTTGGGATGGCTGGTGTTGATGCCGACCAACCCGCCCTCGACCTGCACCAGTTCCAGTGAATATTTCAGCTTGCGCTTCGGGTTGTCGCTGACCGACAGGAAGGCCGGCAGCCCTGGCATGTTCAACCCGGTCATGGCCCCCGGATTGGCGCAATGGGCCGTCACCACTGACCCGTCGGCCAGTTCCACATCGGCCAGGAACCGCTTGTACCGCTTGACGAGGCGGCCTTCGATCAGGGGGGAGGGGAGTTGCATCGTTCGGACCCTATGGGACGCGAGATTGCCAATCAAGCAGCCGGTTGGACTAAGTCTCGTCGGCCGTGCAAGGGCGCGACAGCCGACAGCCCCAGGGCGATTTCGCCATCTCGAACGATCGCCGCGTGGTAGCCTTCACGCGCTCCCGTCAACCACAGGTCAGCAATGATGAAGCCTATCCTGCGCACCACGCTGTTGCTGCTCGCCTTGGTCGCCGCCGCGTGTGCCGCCGGGAAACCGCAAGTGATCGGACCGAACGACTTCGCCGTGTCCTATGCGGAGACGCTGCGAAGCGCCGCGCCTGCAGCCGACGTCCAGATCGCCGGGCCCTTGGAGCTGAGCGTTGAGCGCGATGGGGAGCAGTTCACCGTATTCCTAGACAACGCCTATGCCGGCTATCGCGCCGACCCGGAACGGCTGCAAGAGGTTATCGAAGACCATGTGGGCGGCATCCTCGAGGCGGGTGTCCAGGGCCGTGCGCCGCTCGACGCGTCGCGCGTCGTGCCGGTGATCAAGGGGCCAGGTTTCCTCAACACCTTCATCGAACGCGGGGGTAGTGCGGGGGGAGCCGCACAGCTGCCGGCCTATGACCAATACAACGACAACCTGATCATCCTGTACGCCGAGGATGAGCCGCGGTCGCTTCGATACCTCTATGATCAGGAGCTCACCGAGTCCGGGATATCGCGCGATTCACGCCTGCCGCTCGCGGTGCGGAACCTGCGGGCCCTTCTCCCGAATCTGGAGACATACAGTTCCGGCGGGATCGTCGGGATTGGGGCGGACGGCATCTATGAGTCGAGCCTGCTCCTGTTTGACGAGCTGTGGACCGGCGATGGCTTGCAGCGTTTCGGACTGCGGCTTGCCGGCGAGCCGGTGGTGGCGGTGCCGACGCGCAACCTTCTGCTTGTGGTCGACAGCCGGGATTCCGCCGGCGTCGAACTGCTGAGGGAGTTGGCGACACGAATGTTTGCCGCCGAGCCTTATCCGGTCTCCAACGAGGTCTTCCTGTATCGCAATGGCCGCTTCCAACCGTACTAGGGGTAGGGTGATCGGAAGAGAGCCGCGACAGCATCGAGCACCGGTGCGACATTGAATTGAGACCGGTTTCCACTCTACGTTGAGCTGTCTCGGGCAAGGGTGACCGGTTGCCATGTTCGACCACCTCGAGTTCTCAGTCGCGGATATCAATGCCTCAAGGCGGTTCTACCGGGCGATCTGCGTTGCGATCGGCATGCGCGAGATCTTCTTCGATGACGGTGAGAAATCGGTCGGGTTCGGGCAGGGCGAGGTGGTTCAACTCTTGCTGACCGAGGGCCAGGCGACCGCACCGAAGATGCATGTCTGCTTCTCGGCAGACAGCAAGGAGGCGGTGGAACGGGCGCATGCCGAGGCGGTATCGGCTGGAGGCAGCGACAATGGAGGGCCCGGCTACCGCGAGCACTACGGTCCGGGATACTTCGCGGCCTTTGTGCATGATCCCGACGGCCACAATGTCGAAATCCTGTTCCGGGAGCCGTGAGCAACCCGGTCCATTCGCCAATCGTGCATGGATGTGCTCAGCTGGCCTGGGGAACCACGGAGACGCAGAGAAGCTTACATAAGGCATTCCCGTCGTTCCCGCGAAGGCGGGAACGACGGGTTCTGTTGTTGGTCCTCTGCGTCTCTGTGCCTCTGTGGTGAACGTCTTTTGTTCTTTTCCTCAAGCCACCTTGTCCTCCGCCGCCAGGAATCCGCCGGATTGACGGGTCCAGAGCTGGGCGTACAGGCCGCCCATCTGCAACAGGGTCTCGTGGCTGCCCTGCTCGACGATGGCGCCCTGGTCCATGATCACCAGACGGTCCATGGCGGCGATGGTCGACAGGCGGTGGGCGATGGCGATCACCGTCTTGCCGGCCATCAGGTTGTAGAGCTGCTCCTGGATCGCCGCCTCGACCTCGCTGTCCAGGGCCGAGGTGGCCTCGTCCAGGATCAGGATCGGCGCGTCCTTCAGCAGCACCCGCGCGATGGCGATGCGCTGGCGCTGGCCGCCGGAGAGCTTCACACCCCGCTCGCCCACATGGGCGCGATAGCCGGTGCGGCCGCGGAAATCCTCCAGCCCGTCGATGAAGCCGGCGGCATGGGCCCGGCTGGCTGCCGACAGTGCCGCCTCGGCCTCCACCTCCGGCCGGCCATAGACGATGTTGTCCATCACCGAGCGATGCAGCAGCGAGGTGTCCTGGGTCACCATGCCGATATGGGCGCGCAGGCTCTCCTGGGTGACCTGGGCGATGTCCTGGCCGTCGATCAGGATGCGACCGCCCTCCAGGTCGTGGAAGCGCAGCAGCAGGTTCACCAGGGTCGACTTGCCGGCACCGGACCGTCCGACCAGCCCGACCTTCTCGCCCGGCGAGATGGTCAGCGACAGGTCGTCGATGACGCCGGATTCCTTGCCGTAGTGGAAGCGGATGCCCTCGTAGCGGATCTCGCCCTCGGGCACGGCCAGCGGTTTCGCCGCCGGCTTGTCGAGCACCGATTGCGGCTGGGAGATGGTCTCCATGCCCTCCTGGACCTGGCCGATCTCCTCGAAGATGTCGGTCACCGTCCACATGATCCAGCCGGACATGTTGTTGATGCGGATCACCAGGCCCGCCGCCAGCGCGATGGCGCCGATGGTGATGCCGCCCTGGCTCCACAGCAACAGCGCCATGCCGCAGGTGCCGACCATCATCAGCCCGTTCATCGAATGCAGGCAGGCGACCATCTGGGTGATCATCCGCTCCTGCGCGAAGAACTTCTCGGTGTGCTCCTGCAGCCCCTGGCGCGCGTAGTCATCCTCGCGGTCGGCATGGGCGAACAGCTTCACCGTCAGGATGTTGGTGTAGCTGTCGACGATGCGGCCGGTCAGCATCGAGCGCGCCTCGGACATGGCCACCGAGCGGTCCTTGATGCGCGGCACGAAATAGACCATGCAGCCGACAAAGGCGGCCAGCCACAGCACCAGCGGGATCATCAGCCGCGGATCGGTCTGGGCGAACAGCACCAGCGCGCTGACCACATAGATCAGCACGAACCACACCGCATCCGCTGCCTGCACGGCGGAGGCGCGCAGGGCCGGGCCGGTCTGCATGATCTTCGCCGCGATGCGGCCGGCGAAGTCGTTCTGGAAGAACGAAAGGCTCTGCCGCAGCACATAGCGATGGGTCTGCCAACGGATCATGTTGGTCAGCGTCGGGTTGATCACCTGATGCACCAGCGAGCTGTGCAGGGTGAAGAACACCGGCCGCGCCAGAACCGCCACGGCGGACATCAGCAGCAGCACGCCGCCATGCTCGGCGAAGAACCCGGCCGGGCTCTCCGCCTCGCGCACCATGTCGACGATCCGCCCGACAAAGGCGAACAGCGACACCTCGATCAGTGCGGCGATCAGCCCGGTGGTCATCAGCACCGCGAAGGCCGGCCAGACCTGCCTCAGATAATGCACATAGAAGGCGGCCAGCCGGTTTGGGGGCTGCCCGCCGGTGGTATTTCGGAAAGGGTCAATACGGGATTCGAACCAACGAAACATCGCTTCGCTCCTGTGCTACGAGGGGTTGCGCCGGCCCCGTTAGGGGACGGCCGTCGCACGCACGGAATTCGAAGCGGAACCCTGTCCCGCCGGCCTATGAATAGGCTAGCGTACGCGCGTCAGCGGCTATGGACGAGTTGTCTCATCAAGGGGACAGCCCTATCTGTAACTTTGGATTGGGGGCGGCGAAAAAACGCATCAACCGTTCCCGCCCCACGGCGCTAACCTACCTCCAGCGCCCGGACGATACAACCGCCGGTTTGCCGCACCGCTCTACCCCCAGGCGCACAGCGCCTCTCGCGACACAGGATCCATCCCGCAATGGCAGACCAGACCGCCCCGGACGGCGAGCCGCGATTCGTCACCGCCGCGCTGTTGATCATCGGCAACGAAATCCTGTCCGGTCGTACCAAGGACGCCAACCTGCCGTTCCTGGCGGAGCGGCTGGGTGATTTGGGTGTGCGGCTGGCCGAGGTCCGGGTTGTGGCGGATGTGGAGGGCGAGATCGTGGCGGCGGTGAACGCGCTGCGCGGCCGTTACGATTACGTGTTCACCACCGGCGGCATCGGCCCGACCCATGACGACATCACCGCCGGCAGCGTTGCCAAGGCGTTCGGCGTGGCCATCGAGCGCAATGCCGAGGCGGTGGCGCTGCTGGAGAGCCATTACGAGCCGGGGCAGCTCAACGAGGCGCGGCTGCGCATGGCGACCATCCCGGTCGGCGCCAGCCTGATCGAGAACCCGGTCAGCAAGGCGCCGGGCTTCCGCATCGGCAACGTCTTCGTCATGGCCGGGGTGCCGAAGATCATGCAGGCCATGTTCGACGGCGTCGCCCCGACGCTGACCGGCGGCGCGCCCATGCAATCCCGCAACCTCACCTGCGGCCTGCCGGAAGGCACCCTGGCGGCGCCATTGGGCCAAATCCAGGACCGCCATCCAGACATTGATATCGGCAGCTACCCCTACTTCCGCGCCGGCCGCTTCGGGGTCACCGTTGTGCTGCGCGGGACGGATCTAGGTCATCTGGACACTGCCGCCGAGGAGGTAGCCGCCGCCATTCGCGACCTGGGCGGCGAGCCGTCCTTGGGAGGGGGCGCGGCCGGCTAGAAATCGACGGAAAACCAACCCGGTCGTAATTGAATGGGCGGTCTACGTACTTCGAAGCGAAGGGCCAGAGGGGCGGGCCGTCAGAACGGTCCGAAGATCTTGTAGATCAGGCCGAGCACCAGGGCGATGGCCAGCCACATCGCGATGTAGTGCGGCACCCGGCGGTCGGTCCGCAGCACGCGAATCGCCCAAGGCGCGCAGATCGCCAGCGCGGTCGCCATCATCAGAACGCCGAACCAATCGAATCCCCCGCCCATGCGTTAGCCATAGGCCAGACGGCGCTCCGCATCAATGTCGCGATTGTCCCGATAGCCGGTGTGGCGGGCCCTTGCCGCGATACCGCCGGTCCCGTACCGTTCGCGCGCCGCACAGCGACGGCCCCCTTGGCGGAATTGGTAGACGCAGCAGACTTAAAATCTGCTTCCGCTTCGCGGAGTTCCGGTTCGAGTCCGGAAGGGGGCACCATCGGCCGTGTACTGGAATCAAAAAACGGCCGGGTGGTCGACCCGGCCGTCGGCGTCTGTCGCTTGGCTTGGAGTTTAGTCCCGCTTCTTGGGCGGGAACTCCTCGCAGCGATAGCACATGCCCTTCTCGGTCGCGAGGAAGGCATCGTCCAGATGCGACGCCCGCACCTCATCCATTGCCCGGCTGACCCGACGCGCGAGCGTCTGCGACCGCGAGACGATCGACGCGAAGCGCGAATTGCCGGTATCCGTCTTCTTAATCTGTGCCCGCATGGCTGCGAAGCCTCCGATATTACCCTTGCCCCAACCGTTTCCGGCTTTGAAACGCGGCACCGGTCTTGCTCGATCCCGGTTGCATTGCGTTCCTAGGGCGGCATTAAGACACGGGAATTTTAATGATCGGTTAAGGCCCGGACTCAGGTTTGAATAAAAATAAGTATAGTTTCCGCGCCGTTAACCAATTAACCATGGCTAGTCATTGGCTAATCTTATTTCTCTAGTAATGCCAAGAATTCGATTTCGATCGATAGGCACGACAGAGGCGGCCCTCGGCGGAGGACGCGATGGTGCGGCGCTGCAGGTGATCCGGATTGCACTTAAATAAAATCAGGAAGGAATTTGAAAAACAATGATGTCAATATTTCTTATCTTTAACAAAATGGAACATATGGTAATTTTCCTTAGAGTTTTCGACAACTGCATTCTTCGGTTAACTTTACAGTGTTCTTAATGAAATCTATATTGGTTTCCGGGTCTTTCATCTTAAGAGAGGCGGGATTGAAATGCGCAGTCTGCCATGGGGATCGCTCTCAATCGTCTATATCGCGGGATTGTTCGTGACGTTCATGGCGGCGACGCCTGACGCGTTCGACCGCTGTTACCGCGTCACTTACTGCACATCGCTGGTGATGGAGAACATGGCCTGGTCGCTGATCTGGCCGGCGTACTGGCTCGTGTCCTGATCGGTCAGCGGCGGTTCTTTGCCAAGGGGGACCGCCGTTCCCGCCGCAGGCGGGGCGCCCGCCCGATCCGCCAATTCGTCGGGCGGGCGCAGCCGCGCCCATACCCCTCTCGACGGCCGATGCCGCCACGGTCCGCAACCCGCATGTCGATTACAGCCGCCAGCCAGATTCGCGCGGACAACGTCCAGGCAATCCGCTAAGTATCCTCCCCGTCAATCGATCGCCGACGGGAGCAGGAATGAGTCACATAGTCGTCATAGACCATGATGGTCGCGAACACCGGGTCACCGGCCGTCCAGGATGGAAGGTCATGGAGATGATCCGGGATGCGGGCCTACCGATCCGGGCCGAATGCGGCGGCTGTTGCGCCTGCGCCACCTGTCATGTGCGGGTCCATCCGGATTGGATCGGCAAGCTGCCGGCGCGGGACGAGGATGAGGAGGATACGCTGGACCTGGCGACCGCGGTCACCGACGAGTCGCGCCTCTCCTGTCAGATCGAGTATACTGACGCCATGTCCGGGCTGACCGTCACGCTGTCGGAAGATACCGCCTGACGTTGGCCAGCCCGTAAGAACGAGGGAAGGCGATGGCGTCAAAGCTACGAACAGCGGCAATAATCCTCGCCTGTGCGGTTGCCGCGGCCGTTTTGCCGCTGTCGCCGGCCGCCGCGGACACGGACGCATCCGACTGGACGGATAGCGAGCTGGGACGGATCATCGAGCGGGAGCTGGATCGGGCGTTCGATCAGCTCGGCGACGCGCTGGAGGAGCTGCCCCGCTATTCGCTGCCGGAAATCACCGAGGATGGCGACATCATCATCCGCCGCCTGCCGCGCCGGCAGGAGTCCTGGCCGCCGGCGCCGGAAGACCCGGACGCGATTATCGATCTCTGAAACGGCCTGCGCGGCCGGCTGGGCCGGAGACCGGCCTATTCCGTGCGCGCGACCATCAGGTAGGTGCCGCTGACGCCGATGACCTGGACCTGGGTGCCTTCCGGCAAGTCTTCGTCGGCGCAGACCGGCCAGGGATCGTCCCGCACCATCACCATGCCGAAGCCGCCGCGTACCGCCTTGGTCACGGGCGCGATGGTGCCGATCATCGTGTCGAACTCGGTCGCCTGGACCGGCTCCTCGGTTCGGACCTCGCGCACCTGTCCGGGACGGAACGACAGGCGGATCACGTTGCCGATCGCGATCAGCACCAGCAGGGCGCCCAGATAGGGCCAGGACGGATGGGGGGCCGCGACGGTGACGGCGGCGTACAGAACGATCCCCAGCCCGGCCCAGATCATGGCGTTGCGCGGCAGCCGCTGTCCCGCAAGGACAACGAACAGCGCAACGATCCAGGCACCCTGGCTGATCATGCCGCACCCTATGGGTCAGAATTGCTCCGGGCGTGCACAACGGCCCGCCGCCGATGGCGCGGAGAATGTAAGGGATTTGCCTAATATTCGCTTAAGCGGCGGGCTCGACCTTGAGGACGATGCCGTCCACCCCGACGATCTTGACCTTGGCTCCGGCCGGCAGGTCGTCTCCTTCCACCGACCAGGCGCTGTCGCCGATCTTGGCGCGCCCGCGGCCGTTCTCGATCGGATCGCTCAAGGTGACAACGCGGCCGACATATTGCTCGCCGCGCCGGTTCAAGGTCGGCTGGTCGGATTCAACCGGCCGTTTCTTGACGTAGACCCGGGCGAACAGCACCGCGGCCACCGACAGCACCGCGAACAGGGCGAGCTGGTAGGGCCAGGTCATGCTCGGGATCACCAGGGCGACGATGCCGACGATGGCGGCGGCGATGCCCAGCCACAGGAAGAAGATCCCCGGCAGGAGGATCTCCAGCGCCATGAAGGCCGCCGCGGCGATCCACCAGTACCAGAACTCGATGACGAAGTTTTCCATCATGACTGCCACGGGCCGCCTTGTGGTTCGGGAGTGGGCGGTGGCTTCGGCGCCGGCCGCGCGCCGCCATTCGGGCCGGCCGGGCCGGGACCGAAGGTGTCGCGGGCGATCTCGGCGATGCCGCCGAGCGCGCCGATCACGCTGGACGCCTCCAGCGGCAGGAACAGCACCTTCTGGTTCGGCGCCGCGCCGATGCCCTGCAGCGCCTCGACATATTTCTGCGCCACGAAGTAGTTGATCGCCTTGCTGTCGCCGCCGGCGATGGCGGCCGACACGTCGCGTGTCGCCTTGGCTTCCGCTTCCGCCTCGCGTTCGCGCGCCTCGGCGTCGCGGAAGGCGGCTTCCTTGCGTCCCTCGGCCTCCAGGATGGCCGCCTGCTTCAGGCCCTCCGCGCGCAGGATCTCGGCCTGCCGGTCGCCTTCCGCCTCCAGGATGGTGGCGCGGCGGTCGCGCTCCGCCTTCATCTGCCGGGCCATAGCGTCGACCAGGTCGCGCGGCGGCGTGATGTCGCGAATCTCGATCCGGGTGACCTTTACGCCCCAGGCATTGGTCGCCTCGTCGACCACCACCAACAGCTTGGCGTTGATCGATTCCCGGTTGGACAGCAACTCGTCCAGGTCCATGGACCCCATGACACTACGGATATTGGTCATGGTCAGGTTCAGGGTCGCCCGCTCGAGCTGGTTCACCTCGTAGGCGGCCTTGGCGGCGTCGAGGATCTGGAAGAAGACGATACCGTCGACGGTCACCATGGCGTTGTCCTTGGTGATCACCTCCTGGCTCGGCACATCCAGCACCGTCTCCATCATGTTCATCTTGGACCCGATGCGGTCGAAGATCGGATTGATGAAGCGCAGCCCAGGCTTGAGGGTGCGGACATACTTACCGAAGCGCTCCACCGTCCATTCCCGGCCCTGGGGCACGGTCTTGACGGTTCTGAGCGCAAGGATCATGGCCAGGACGAAGAGCGCGACGACCGCGATCTCGAAGGCACCGAAGAACATTGGGAGGGCTCCTTTACGACCGTGTGCGGACGATGGGCCGCCGGGCGCTATCCATGCAGGTTGAGGTCAAGCCGGTTTTCGCGCCCGATAGTGCCAATCACCGGTTGCGGAAACGTTTACCATAATTGAGGCCAAACGCGCCGGTTTCACGTTCCGTCGGAGGGCGGCAGGGCAAATCTCCGGAATAGGCCGTACAGGAGGGGCGCGAAGACCACGATCAGGACGATGCGGACGATGTGGTGGGTGGAGACGAAGGCGGCGTCGCCGCCGAGCGCCAGGGCCACCAGGCTCATCTCTGCCAGGCCGCCGGGCGAATAGGCCAGGATCAGGTCGCGGACGCCGATCCCGGTGATCCGGTTGATCAGGACGGCGAATGCGACCGTCATTCCCAGCAGCAGGGCGGTCATACCGAAGGCGACCAGCGCCGACCGGGCGATCTCCCGGGCACCGACGCCGGCGAAACGGCCGCCGACAGAGCTGCCGACGATCACCTGGGCGGCGGCGACCAGGACGAAGGGCGGCTTGGCGTCGGTCGTCCCGGCGAGGTGCAGGCCGGCGCTCAAGACCATCGGTCCGATCAACATCGCCGCGGGCAGTTTCAGCAGCCGGGCGATCGGCGCGCCAATGATGCAGGCGGTCAACAGGGCCCAGTCCAGGGGCGCCAGCGACGCCTCGACGGAATCCAGCGCCGCACGGGCGGTCGGGTCCAGGCCGGCGAAGATCTGGAACAGGATCGGCACGGTGAACACCACCAGCATCACCCGGGCGCTGTGGCTCATGGCGATGGTCCGCTCATCCGCGCCCATCTCGCCGCCCATCAGCACCATCTCGTTGAAGCCGCCCGGCGTTGCGGTGAAGAACGCGGTCTTGGCGTCATAGCGGGCGATCAGGCGCAGATAGGCGATGCCCAGGGCGATGCAGGACAGGATGTAGGCCGCCAGCCCCGCCAGGCTGGTCGCCCAACGCCCGATACTGTCCAGGATTCCGGGGTCGAACGCGCTGCCCAACATGATGCCGAGAATGACCACCATGATGCTGCGCAAACCCGAGGGAACGGCGATGCGCGCGCCGGCGACAGCGGCGGTGCTGGTGAACAGCATCGCGCCCAGCATCCAGGGCAGGGGCAGCTGCAGCGCCGCGAACACCGCCCCGCCGACCACCCCCAGAACCAGAGCCTTCAGCAGCGCCGGGACATCGGTTTCCCGGATCGACTGGACAATGCCGACGGGTTTACGCGCGCCGTCCTCGGCCATCCCCGGCTGCCGTCAGTCGACGATTTGGCCGAGGCGGACCGCCGTCTGTCCGGGCCGCAGCCGTCGCGACGGCATGATCAGGACGCAGTCGTCATAGGGCGTGACGATCGGCTCGTCGCCATCGTCGGCGATCTTCGTCCCGGCCGTCTTCAGCACCTCCATGCCGCGGTAGTCGTCGGCAAAATGGAAATGGTCGGTCTTGATGGTGACCGCCTCGGTCACCTCCACCACCTTCTGCGGCGGCAGCTCGTCGGTCAGGTGCGGGGCCGCGAAATCCGGTTCGATCATGCCGAAATGCAGCAGGAATCGCAGGGTGCTCTCGATCGCCACATCGGCCGATATGGTCTCCCAATGCTGTCCGCATTCGATCAGCAGCGCGTTGCGCGGATCGGCCTCCTCGCCGAAGCCGCCATAGTCGCGCAGGCGCCGCCCCGCGGCATGGCCGGCATCGCAGACCACATGCTGCGGATAGCCGACCGCTTTGGCCAGGTCGCGGCCCTTCTGCAACGGGCCGGCCAGCATCAGCGGCAGGGTCTTGTGCTGCATGGAATGGATGTCGAACAGCATGTCCACGGAATCGATCAGCGACCGAATCCGGCGGGCCCGGGTCAGCTCCACCGATTGCCGCGTGCCCAGCAGGGTCGCTTCGTCCCAGACCCGGTTGAAATCCTCATCGACGAACCGGGACTGGCTGGGTTCGGCCGGATCGAAGCTCTTGTAGGCGGCGATGTTGGCAAATCCCAGGGTCAGGGTGCCGAGCAACGGCCGCACCTCGTTGCGGAACAGGAAGTCCAGGGCCACGGCACCGCAGGGCTCGTTGCCATGGGTCACGGCATTGATCAGCACATGCGGGCCGTCGCGATCGGACTTGAACGACGTGTAGTAATCGATCCCGGTATTGCCATTGCGGTAGGGCTCGATATCCGGGCCGGTCAACTCGACCGGATAGGCGGGCGGCTGGTCGCCGGTCTTCTTGCTCACGATGTCGATACTCTCTCGATCAGTCGGCGCAGGAAGGCTTCGCACTGCGCCAGCTGGTCCATTTCCACGAACTCGTTCGGCTTGTGGGCCTGCTCGATGTCGCCGGGGCCGCAAACCACGGTCGGCACGCCGGCTGCCTGGAACAAACCGCCCTCGGTGCCGAAGCTGACCTTGCCGGTATCGTTGGCACCGGACAGCGCCTTGACCAGTTCGGTCGCCGGATCGGTGTCGGCGATCTGCAGGCCGGGGAAGGATGTGATCGGCTCGAAGGCGATCTCGGCCTCGGACGAGATCCGGCGCATGGCCGGCAACAGCGTGTTGTGGGCGTAGCCCGTCAGCTGCGCCAGAAGGGCCTTCGGATCGTCCCGCGGCAGATGCCGGAACTCGAAGTCGAAGCTGCAATCCCGGGGCACGATGTTGAGCGCGGTGCCGCCGGAGACGGTGCCGGTATGGATGGTGGTGAAGGGCGGGTCGAAGCTCTCGTCGAAGGGGCCGCCCTTGCGGCGCGCCTCGGCCATGGCGCGCAGGAAGACGATCAGCTCCGCGGCATATTCCACCGCATTGACGCCCGCCGGCGCCATGGAGGAGTGGCATTCCAGTCCGCGCACCCGGCAGCGCATGGCAAGCTTGCCCTTATGGGCCACCACCGGCTTCATCGTGGTCGGCTCGCCGACGATGCACAGCTTCGGCCGCACCGGCATCCGGTCGAAATCGGAAATCAGGCGGCGCACGCCGATGCAGCCGACCTCCTCGTCATAGGACAGGGCCAGGTGGATCGGCGTTTCCAGCCGCCGCGCCAGGAACTCCGGCACCATGGCCAGCACCACCGCCAGGAAGCCCTTCATGTCGCAGGTGCCGCGGCCGTAGAGACGTCCGTCCCGGGCCACCGTCTCGAACGGATCGCCGTCCCAGTCCTGACCATCGGTCGGAACCACATCGGTATGGCCGGAGAGGCAGATTCCGGGCCGATCCTGCGGGCCCAGCGTGGCGTAGAGGTTGGCCTTGCGGCGCGCGTCGTCGAAGGTCAGGTGGCAGTCGACGCCGTGGCCGGACAGGTAATCCCCGACATGATCGATCAGGGCCAGGTTGCTGTCGCGGCTGACCGTCGGGAAGGCGACGAGCCGGCGAAGCATCTCGAGGCTGGCGGCAGTGGGCTGGCGCAAAGCGCGGTCCTGGACGGTTGGCCGAAATGGTTGGGGGCACCAACGGAGGCGCGCCTACTATGGCGGATGCGGCTCAATGGTTCCAGGGGGCGGCCGCATTATTGGACGCAGGACCGGCGGACAGTTGCGCGCAGCCAGCCATGGGCGGAGTCGGCGCTCCGCGATCGTGGCCAGACTTGCGTGAACCGGTGAATGCGCGGCGGGATCGGCAGAGCGCTGACCTTCAGTCTTTGCTCGAATCCGTATGAGCGCACCACGCTCTCCGGCACGGTGGCGATCAGGTCGCTATTGGCCACGGCGGCCAGGGCCGCTGCTGAATGCGGCACCGTCGCCACCACGTTCCGCGCCCGCCCGAGCGTTTCGAGATGGTCGTCGACCCAGCTCTTTTCGGCGACCGCGTTGGTCATGCGGATGTGGCCAAGCGCAAGGTAGGTCTCCAGATCCATGCGATCGCCGACAGCCCCGTTGCGACGGGCGACGATGCACACCGCCCGGTCCGAAAACAGATTCTCCGCCTCGAACCGTGACGGATGGCTGCCATGGGGAATGATGGCCAGATCGATCGAGCCCGTATCGAGGCTCCGGTAGACCTGCTCGAAGCGATCCGGTTCCATACTGCGGTCGACGCTGATCTGTACCGCGCGGATCACGACGCCCGGCGCCTGCTGCCTGATCACCGCGATCAACCGCGGCACCAGCGACGGGGCTCCATAGTCGTTCATTCCGATCCGGAAGGTCTGCCGGGCTTTTGCCGGATCGAAACCGTGTTCGCGGGTCAGGGCGCGCTCCATCTGCTCCAGGACCTCGTGCACCGACCGCAGCAGTTCGGTTGCCCTGGCTGTTGGCACCATGCCATCGCCCGTTCGCACAAAGAGCTCGTCCTGGAACTGCAGGCGCAGCCTACGCAGTGCATGGCTCATCGCGGGCTGGGTCAGTCCGATGCGTGCGCCCGCACGTGTCAGATGCCGCTCGGCACCGATGGCGTGTAACGCCTTCAGGAGATTCAGATCGGTGCCCATAACATTCTTCAGAAGCATGAACCTCATGGTAATTATGAATTTCTCTGATGTCGACGATGTCGCTAATCTGCTGTCCGCATGGCGGCATCGACAGGGAGACGACGCGACGGTGCGGCAAAGTCGTTCCGTGCCGGCACCGCCCGTGATTAAATGCCGCACGACCGGGCAGGCGGAAGATCCGCGATCCAATCGGATGGCCTGCCCGAGCAACGAACAGGGAGAAAGAACCCGATGGGTAGACCCATTCTCAAGGCGGCCATGGTCGCCACAGCCTTTGCCTTCGCCGCGACCCCGGCCGCGGCGGAAGACCTGACGATCGCGCTTGCCTCAGAGGCGACGTCGATCGATCCGCATTTCCACAATCTCGGCCCCAATCACCAGGTCAGCCGGCACATGTTCGACCGGTTGATCAACCAGGGTTCGAACCAGGAGCTCAACCCGGGCCTGGCCGTGTCCTGGGCCGTCACCGACGACCCGACGGTGTGGGAGTTCAAGCTGCGCCAGGGCGTGTCGTTCCATGATGGCTCGCCGTTCACGGCCGACGATGTGGCGTTCTCCATCGAGCGGGCGCCGAACGTGCCGAACAGCCCGTCCAGCATGGGCACCTACGTCAAGCAGATCACCGAGGTGATCGTCGTCGACGACCACACCATCCGCTTGAAGACCGCCTCGCCCTATCCGTTGATGCCGAACGACATCAGCACCATCGCGATCATCAGTCGCGAGGTCGGCGAGGGCGCCGCCACCGAGGACTACAATTCCGGTGCCGCGGCGGTCGGGACCGGTCCGTACAAGTTCGTCAGCTATACCCCGGGCGACCGGATCGAACTGACGCGCAATGAGGACTATTGGGGCGAGAAGCCGCATTGGGAGAATGTCACCCTGCAGGCCATCAGCAGCGGGCCGTCGCGGGTCGCAGCCCTGCTGGCCGGCGATGTCGACATGATCGAGGGCGTCCCGACCGCCGACATCCCGGGTCTCCGGAACAATGATGCGATCAGCCTGTCCCAGGGCGTGTCGAACCGGGTGATCTACCTGCACATCGACAGCGACCGCGAAGTCACGCCGATGGTCTCCGCCAAGGACGGCAGCGAGATCGGCAACCCGTTCCTCGATTTGCGCGTCCGCCAGGCGATCTCCATGGCCATCAACCGCCCGGCGATCGTCGAGCGGGTGATGGACGGCGTCGCCATTCCGGCCGGGCAGCTGCTGCCGGAGGGCTTCTTCGGGGTCAGCGACAAGCTCGGAGTGGTCGAATACGACCCCGAAGGCGCCAAGGCGCTGATGGCGGAGGCCGGCTATGGCGACGGTTTCAAGCTGACCATCCACGGGCCCAACGACCGCTACATCAACGATGCCCAGATCGTCCAAGCGGTGGCGCAGATGCTCAGCCGCATCGGCATCGAGACCGAGGTCGACACCATGCCACGCTCGACCTATTTCGGACGCGCATCGGCGCTAGAGTTCAGCCTGATGCTGGTCGGCTGGGGCTCGGGGACGGGAGAGGCCTCTTCGCCGCTGAAGTCGCTGCTGACGACCCATGATCGGGATCGTGGTTTCGGCGCCTCCAATCGCGGCCGTTACTCCAATCCGGAGGTGGACGCGATGGTCATAGAGGCTCTGGCGACGGTGGACGACGCTCGGCGGCAGGAGCTGCTGGCCGGCGCGACCGAGATCGCGATGGCCGATGTCGGGCTGATCCCGCTGCACTTCCAGGTCAACACCTGGGGCACGCGACCGGGCATCCGGTATGATGCCAGGACCGACGAGTACACCATGGCCATGGGCGTGGTGCCCGGCGAGTAACACGAAACCGGGGGCGGGCCGGGGCGGAGACGTCCCGGCCCGCTTTCCGTTTCGAAGGAGACCCATGGACTCATGACGGTCTTCCTGGTTCGGCGGCTCATGCAGAGCATCGTCGTCCTTTGCATCATGTCGATCATCGTGTTCGCCGGCGTCTACGCGATCGGCAACCCGGTCGACATCCTGATCTCGCCGGACGCCGACCAGTTCGAGCGTGAGCGGGCGATTGCCGCGCTCGGCCTCGACAAGCCCATGTGGGCGCAATATCTGACCTTCGTCGGCAACGTCTTCCAGGGCGATCTCGGCCGTTCCTTCGTCTTCAACGAACCGGCGATCCGGCTGATCTTCGAGCGTCTGCCGGCCACCCTGGAACTGGCGCTGACCGCCACAATCCTGTCGGTGATCTTCGGCGTGCCGCTCGGCATGTGGGCCGGCCTCAAGCCCAATTCCATCAGCGGCCGCAGCATCATGGCCGGCTCGATCTTCGGCTTCAGCCTGCCGAATTTCTGGCAGGGGCTGATGCTCATCATGATCTTCGCGGTGATGCTCGGCTGGCTGCCCTCGGGCCGCCGTGGCGACGAGGCGGAGCTGTTCGGCATCACCTCCAGCATTTGGACCCTGGACGGCCTGTCGCATCTGATCCTGCCGGCGATCAACCTGTCGCTGACCAACATGTCGCTGATCATCCGGCTGACACGGGCCGGCATGCGCGAGGCGCTGGTGCAGGATTATGTCAAATTCGCCCGCGCCAAGGGTCTGACCCAGCGCCGGGTGGTGTTCGTGCATGTCCTGAAGAACCTGATGATCCCGCTGGTCACCGTCGTCGGACTGGAGATCGGCACGCTGATCGCGTTCGCCGTGGTCACCGAGACCGTCTTTGCCTGGCCCGGCGTCGGCAAGCTGATCATCGACTCGATCTTCGTGCTCGACCGGCCGGTGATTGTCGCCTACCTGATCGTCATCGTGCTGATGTTCATCGTCATCAACCTGATCGTGGACATCATCTACTCGCTGGTCGATCCGAGGGTCCGCTTGTCGGACAGCCGGTCATGACCGAAGTCGCCGAACCGCTCCCGGTCGCTGAGGACGAGGTGACGGTCGTCGTCGTCGCGGCATCGCCGCTTCGACGCATCGCTTCGGATTTCGTGGAGAGCAAGCTGGCGGTCGCCGGGCTGGTCGTCCTCCTGATGATTGTCTTCGTTGCGGTCTTCGCGCCGGTCATCGCGCCGCAAGACCCCTACGACCTGACCCAGATCGACATCCTGGACAGCAAGATGCCGCCGGGCTCGGACCGCTGGGACGGCGAGGTGACCTATTGGCTGGGCACCGACGGGCAGGGCCGCGACATGCTCAGCGCCATCATGTACGGCCTGCGCACCAGCCTCAGCGTCGGCATCATGAGCGGGTTCTTCGCCCTGGTGATCGGCACCGCCGCCGGGCTCATCGCCGCCTACGTCGGCGGCCGGACCGAGACCTTGATCATGCGTCTCGTCGACCTGCAGCTCAGCTTCCCGGCGATCCTGGTGGCGCTGATCCTACTGGCGGTGTTGGGACGGGGCGTCGACAAGGTCATCCTGGCGTTGATTATCGTGCAATGGGCCTATTACGCGCGCACCGCCAGGGGTGCTGCCCTGGTCGAACGGCGCAAGGAATACATCGAGGCGGCGCAATGCCTGGCGCTCTCGACGCCGCGCATCATCTTCCGGCATCTGCTGCCCAACTGCCTGCCGCCGGTGATCGTGGTCGGTACGGTGCAGGTGGCCAGCGCCATTGCGCTCGAGGCAACGCTCAGCTTCCTGGGCATCGGCCTGCCGGTGACCAAGCCATCGCTCGGGCTGCTGATCTCCAACGGCTTCGATTTCCTGCTGTCCGGCCGCTACTGGATCAGCTTCTTCCCGGGCGTGGCGCTGCTGATCACCATCATCGCCATCAACCTCGTCGGCGACCAGCTGCGCGACATCCTGAACCCGAGGCTGCGGCGATGAGCGAGCCGGTTCTATCTGTTGAGGCGCTGCACACCCATTTCTTCACCAAGGCGGGGGTGGTGAGGTCGGTGGACGACGTGTCGTTCCAGGTCGGGCGCGGCGAGGTTCTTGGCATCGTCGGCGAATCCGGTTCGGGGAAGTCTGTTACAGGCTTCTCGATCATGGGACTGGTCGATCCGCCGGGGCAGGTCGTCTCGGGCTCGATCCGATTTGGCGGCCGCGATCTGGTCGGGTTGCCGGAGGCGGAGATGCGGGCCCTGCGCGGCCGCCGCATCGCGATGATCTTCCAGGATCCGATGATGACCCTGAACCCGGTGCTGCGCATCGACACCCAGATGATCGAGGCCATCACCGCCCATGAGCAGGTCGAGGCCGATACCGCGCGGCAACGGTCCCGCGATGCGCTGGGCATGGTCGGCATCCCGTCCCCGGAGGAGCGGCTGAAGGCCTATCCGCACCAGTTCTCCGGCGGCATGCGCCAGCGCGTGGCGATCGCCATCGCCCTGCTGCATCACCCGGAGCTGATCATCGCCGACGAGCCGACAACGGCGCTGGACGTCACCATCCAGGCGCAGATCCTCTACGAGGTGCAGCGGCTGGTGCGCGAGCAGGACACGGCGATGATCTGGATTACCCATGATCTCAGCGTCGTGGCCGGTCTCGCCGACCGGGTCTGCGTGATGTATGCCGGACGGGTGGTGGAGAGCGGCAGCGTGGCCGACGTCATCGATCGCTCGCTGCATCCCTACACCCATGGGCTGATCGGGTCCGTGCCTTCGCGCAATCCACGCGGCCGGCCGCTGGCCCAGATCCCCGGCATGGCGCCGACTCCCATCGACATGCCTGCCGGCTGCGCCTTTCGCCCGCGCTGCCCGCATGCGGCGGAGGACTGCCTGGCCGAGCCGCCGAATGTCGAGCCCGGCCCGGGGCGCACGCTGCGCTGCTTCCATCCGATCGGCCTGGAGACGGCGTCGTGACCGCGCCCATCATCGAACTTCAGGGCGTCAGCAAGCGTTTCGTGAAGGGGCTCGACGCCGCCGCGAAGGTCGCCAACGTGATCGGCGCCAAGCTGCGCGAGGAGGTGGTGCACGCGGTCGATTCCGTCGACCTCACCGTCGCCAAGGGCGAGGTGGTCGGCCTTGTCGGCGAGAGCGGCTGCGGCAAGTCGACCCTCGGCCGGGTCGTCGCCGGCATCCATGGCGCCACCGAGGGGCGGGTGCTGTTCCACGGCGAGGATGTTGCCGGAATGGCCGGGACCGAGCGCCGTCGCGCCATGCTGGCGATCCAGATGATCTTCCAGGACCCAATGTCGTCGCTGAACCCGCGGCTCAGGGTCTCCGACATCATCGGCGAAGCGCCGCAGGTGCATGGGCTGGTCGACCGGGCGGGGCTGTCGGCATTCCTCGATCGGCTGATGCGCCAGGTCGGGCTCGACCCGGCCTACAAGCGGCGCTATCCGCATCAGTTCTCCGGCGGCCAGCGCCAACGGCTGGGCATCGCCCGGGCCCTGGCGGTAGAGCCGGAGTTCCTGGTCTGCGACGAGGCGGTGGCGGCGCTGGACGTCTCGATCCAGGCCCAGGTGCTGAACCTGTTCATGCGGCTGCGCGAGGAACTCGGTCTCACCTACCTGTTCATCAGCCACGATCTGGGTGTGGTCGAACATCTCAGCGACCGGGTGATGATCATGTATCTCGGCCGTGTGGTGGAGCAGGCGCCGACCGCCCAACTCTTTGCCGAGCCCAATCATCCCTATACCCAGGCCTTGCTGGCGGAGATCCCGCGGCTGGAGACCACCCGCCGGCACTTCCTGCCGATCAAGGGCGAGATCCCGTCGCCGCTGTCGCCGCCGTCGGGCTGTCATTTCCATCCGCGCTGCCCGCACGCCATGCCGCGCTGCTCCGAAGAGGCCCCGGCCCTGAAGGAAATCGCCCCGGGCCGCCTGTCCGCCTGTCACCTGAACGACCAATGACGCGTACGCGCGGCGCATTCGTTCAAAGCCCCCTCACCCTAACCCTCTCCCGCCAGGGGAGAGGGGACTCCAGCGGCATGTCCCGACAGGTCCCCTCTCCCCTGGTGGGAGAGGGTTAGGGTGAGGGGCTTCTGAAAGGTCCGAAGGCAACATGACGGTCGAGGTCGTATCCGTGCCCGGCGTCCACCGGACGGCGACCGCGGCCGATCCGCTGCCACTGGTGTTCGATTCGCCCCATAGCGGCGACACGGAGACCGTGGAATTCGGTTCGGCCCTTCCGGTGGAGGTCCTGCGTCGGGCGGAGGATTCTCATGTCGACGCACTGTTCGCCGATGCGGCCGAACATGGCGCGACGCTCATCGCCGCCCTCTTTCCCCGCGCCTACATCGACGTCAATCGCGCACCGGACGACATCGACCCGGACCTGCTGGATGGCGATTGGCCGGACCCCTTGCGCCCCACCATCCGAAGCGAGCGCGGAATTGGCCTGATCCGCCGCCTGGTCGGCCCCGGCGACGTGATCTACGAGCGCTCCCTGCCCGTCGCCGAGGTCGCGGCCCGGCTGGACGACCACTACAGGCCCTACCACGCCCATCTGGAACGGACGCTCACCGGACTCAGGCAGCGCTTCGGCCAGGTCTTTCACGTGAATTGCCATTCCATGAAATCGGTCGGCAACGCCACAACGCCGGATGGACCGACGGTGCGGCCGGACATCGTCATCGGGGATCTGCATGGTCGAAGCTGCCGGTCCGCATTCACCCGGCTCGTAGTCGGCGCGTTTTCAAGCCGAGGCTATTCCGTTGCGGTGAATGATCCCTATGCCGGAGCCCATATCCTGGAGCGGTACGGCGACCCGGAGGGGGGTGCCCACAGCCTGCAGGTCGAGATCAACCGCGCCCTCTACATGGATGAGGAGACAAGCAGCCGCCATGACGGTTTCGAACGGTTGCGGGCCGATCTGAGCGGGGTTGCGGCCGATATCGCCGGGTTCGTGGCCGCGGTCTGAATTCAGGTCGCGAACTGCTCCTTCAACACCCGTTCCTCCAGATTGTGCTCCGGATCGAACAGCAGGTTCAGCGACACGCTGCGGTCTTCGCAGACCTCCACCGAGGCGACGTCGCGCACTTCGGTGTAGTCGGCGACAGCGCTGACCGGGCGTTTCGACGGCTCGCGGACGTCGAAGCGGAACTTCGCCTGATGCGGCAGCAGCGCGCCGCGCCAGCGCCGCGGCCTGAAGGCGCTGATCGGCGTCAGCGCCAGCACCCCCGCGCCCAGCGGGATTATCGGCCCGTGGGCCGACAGGTTGTAGGCGGTGCTGCCGGCCGGTGTGGAGACTAGGATGCCGTCGCAGATCAACTCCTCCATCCGTTCCACATCGTCGATGACGATGGAGAGCTTGGCCGCCTGACGGGTCTCGCGCAGCAGCGAGACCTCGTTGATGGCCAACGCTTGGCGCGTCTGTCCGGCCACGGTCACCGCGGTCATCCGCAGCGGATGCAGGGTCACCTTCTGTGCCGCCGCGAGCCGGGCCCGCAGGTCATTCTCGCGGTATTCGTTCAGCAGGAATCCGATCGAGCCGCAATTCATCCCGAAGATCGGCACCTGGCGGTCCAGCGACCGGTGCAGCGTCTCCAGCATCAGCCCGTCGCCGCCAAGGGCCACGATGATGTCGGCCTCGTCGGCCGGGATCTGGCCGTATTCCTTGGCAAGCCGGTCGAGCGCGTCGCCGGCCTCGTCGGTCTCCGCCGCGACGAAACCGATCGTCGGCGCATCGGACTGCTCGGCGGAGCCGCGGGATTTGGCGGGGCTGTCGGTCTTCATGGCGGGGCGACTGTATCAGGCAAGCCGGCGGCGTACACCTGCCGTCAACCTATCGGCCTCAGGTTTCATGATCGTGACCATCCGTGCGTCTCTGCGCCCGGTCCGGCTCTTGCGCCGCTCGGGCCGGTCGGTCAGTGTGGCCAAAGGGGCCAATGAGGAGGAAACCCGAATGCGCCAGGGCTTCTTGATGTCCGTCATCCTGCTTGTGGCCGTCATCGTCAATGTCGATGTGGCCGCGGCCGATCGTCATGAGGGCTACTACTATCCCACCGTCACCAGCCGCGAGACCTATGTCGCCCGCGCCATCACCCTGCCGGACAGCGACCGCGCGCGGCGAATCGGCTTCATCGTCGGCCTGACCCGGCAGCAGCTGGCCCAGGATTATCCGCCGGAAGTCGCGATCTTCACCAAGGGGGCGGAGGCCGAGAAGATGATCATCGTGGCGCTGAACCGCGACGCCATCTCGAGCCTCTATCAGGCCCGCGCCATGCTGGCCCAGATGACTGCCGTGGCGCGGTCGACCGAGGTCTTCATCCAGAACCGGGTGGAGGACACATACACCTTCCTCGACCTGCTCAAGCTGCTCGGATACGAGCTTCTCACCGTGACCGACGGCCACAGCTATACGCACCAGTATACGATCGAATAAATTGCCCGGAATTTCGCGTAATGTTTGTATAGGGCTGCCTCGACTGTTTGAATTGTGGTAGGGGCCTAATCGTAGGATACTGCTCTAAGTAGTGCCGACAGGCGCTGTTCCCCCGGCAATTGCCGGGAGCAGGCATGTGCTGAAGCCAAGTGTGCATAGCGTTCGGTCCGGAGGGCAGATCCTGCTCGACCGGCCGGACTTTGCATCGCTGGACCCGAAATACCTCGCGCTCTTCGACCTCCTGGCCGCCAAGGCGCCGGCCGGACGGCTGCCGGGGCGGCAGCATTTCGACGTGCTGGATGTCCCTGACCTGATGGGCTTCCTCAATCTGGCCGAGGTGCATCGCAACGGCCGACTCAGATTCCGATTCCGCCTGCACGGCACGGTGCAGACCGAGGCGGCGGGACGGGACGTCACGGGCATGTTCGTCGAGCAGGCGGTGATCCCGGACTATGTCGACCGCATCAATGCCAACATGACGATGGTTGTGGAGCGGAAGCGGCCGGTCTATGACCGCTTCCAGATGCCCCATCCCAACCGCGGATATCTGGACAGCGAACGCGTCTACTACCCCCTCGCCACCGACGGCGAGACGGTCGATATGATCCTGATCCTCAACGGATACTATTGACGAGCAGGCCTACCTCTGGTCTTCGACCGGCGTCAGCTTGACGCCGCCGATCGCCTGGTCGGTCGGCAGCACCTCGATGGTGGCGATGTTGACATGCGACGGCGCCCGCAGGGCGAACAGGATCACGTCGGCGATGTCCTCCGGGCGCAGCTCGCGGATGCCGGACCTCCCCATGGTCTCCAGCGTGTCCCTGTCGCCGAGCGCCGCCTGGTAGAACTCGGTGGAAACCCGGCCTGGACAAACCTCCGTCACGCGGAGACCGGATCCTGCAAGTTCGTACCGCAGGTTCTGACTGAACAGGTGAATGGCCCCCTTCGTCCCGCCATAGACGCCGGAGATCAGCGTGTGCAGACCGGCGATCGATCCGATGTTCACGACATGGCCGCGGCCGCGCCGGCGCATCCCGGGCAGCGCCAGGGCGCAGGTCTGGATCGGCGCGATCACGTTGACCTCGAACGCCTCCTGAACCGCTGACGGGTCGATTTGGTCGAGCCCGGAAATCCCGTGCCCGACGCCGGCATTGTTGACCAGCACATCGGGTTCGAAGGCTTCGATTTCGCCAGCCAGGAGATCGGTGTCCCGCACGTCGGATGCGAGCCATCTGCAGCCGGTTTCTGCCGCAAGCTGCTTCAGACGGTCGGTCCGCCGTGCAACCGCCAGAACTTCGAGCCCCGAACTGGTCAGTGCATTCACCGTCGCGGCGCCGATTCCACTGGTCGCGCCGGTCACCAGGGCCTTCTTGAAGGACGGATCAGGGTTCAACGCTGTTGGCGCCTGATGTTTGTGTGGGTCATGCCCGGTGCCGGCGGCTAGCCGCCCGTCACGCTCATATGCCGGGACACGGCCGGGCCGGTGTGGCGGCGGTCGATGATGAAGTCGTGGCCCTTGGGCTTGCGTCCGATGGCCTCGGCGATGGCGTCGTCCAGCAGGTCGTCGGCTTCGCTGGCGCGCAGGGGTGCCCTGAGATCGGCATCGTCGTCCTGGCCCAGGCACATATAGAGCTGGCCGGTGCAGGTGATGCGCACCCGGTTGCAGCTCTCGCAGAAATTATGGGTCAGCGGGGTGATGAAGCCGAGCTTGCGGCCGGTCTCCTCGACCCGGACATAGCGCGCCGGCCCGCCGGAGGAATAGTCGAGATCGGTCAGGGTCCAGCGTTCCGCCAGCCGGGCGCGGACCAGCGACAGCGGCAGGTACTGGTCGACCCGGTCCTCGCCGCCGATATCGCCCATGGGCATGACCTCGATAATGGTCATGTCATGGCCCTCGGCGCCGCACCAGGCCACCATGTCGGAAAGCTCGTCGTCATTGACGCCCTTCAGGGCCACGGCGTTGATCTTGACCTGCAACCCGGCCTTCCTGGCCGCTTCCAGCCCGTTCATGACCCGGTCGAACCGGCCCCAGCGGGTGATCTCAAGGAACTTGTCCGGGTCCAGCGTGTCCATGGACACGTTCACCCGGCGCACGCCGCAGGCGTAGAGCGGCTCGGCATATTTGGCGAGCTGGCTGCCATTGGTGGTAAGGGTCAGCTCGTCCAGGGCGCCGGACTCCAGATGCCGGGACAGGCCCTCGATCAGCCCCATGATGCCACGCCGCACCAGCGGCTCGCCGCCGGTCAGGCGCAGCTTGCGCACCCCCTGGCGGATGAAGGCGCTGCACAGCCGGTCGAGCTCCTCCAGCGTCAGCAGCTCCTTCTTCGGCAAGAAGGTCATCTCTTCCGCCATGCAATACACGCAACGGAAGTCGCAGCGATCGGTCACCGAGACGCGCAGATAGGTGATCGCGCGGCCGAACGGGTCGATCAGCGGCTGCGCTGTCACGTCGGGATAGGCACTGACCATGGCTGGCGTCCGAGACCTGTTTGTGGCGCTGAGATGTCCCGGAGGCCATTATAGAAGCGTACGGTGCGGCAATGCCAAAACATTGCGTGAGGCGGGCGCGCCGTACGCCCGGCGCGCCATTCCTCGTCATGGGCCCGAGCGTGGCGGCCCGGGTTAGGTCTCCTCTTCCCCCGTCGGTTCCGCGCCCGTCCGGATGTAGTTCCATTCCGGCCGTTCGCTGTTCATGTAGGCGTAGATCGGCCGTTCGTTCCGGACCATGTCGATATAAAAGCCGCTCTCGGCGAAAGGAACGAAGATCGCGCCGACGCGATTTGCTGGAATGAATGTCGGCTCGGGCACGGGGCTGTCTTCGGTTAGGAAATAGATGATGAACCGGTGGTTGTCCCCGTGGCAGACGATGTACCCGCGGGCTTGTATCGTCACTCCGCCCCAGGTTGCGCTCAGTGCGAGGCCAAGCGCCTCCTTGTAGTAGTCGACAACGAACGTCTTTGTGGCCATTGGTCGTCTCCCTTGCTCGAGGGTCAATGCGACTCGCGGTGACGCGAGCCAACGCTGCCGGCGGTCGAATTGATCGGCGGGCCGGCCATGGACGGTGTTTCAGCGGCAAGCATGGGGGAAATATTAATCTAGGCGTGGTTGCAGAATATTTCCATTAAAAATCGCATAAATTCTCACTACAATTCGTTTGAATTGTAAGAGTCTCCCTTCCTGTAATCGGAAATGGCAGAAATCCGCGCGACAGCCCGAACCTTTGGACCTGACTGCCGATCGCATACACTGACGATGTGATGAAGGAATTCCAGATCCGCCCCGACCCAGACGATCCGCGCCTGACCGAGCGGGTCCATGGCGTGGACCAGGACGGCCGGTCCGTCGAGGCGTCAGTGACCGTGGAACGGCCGCTCACCCTGTTCCTGAATGGCCGCGAGATCGTCACCATGATGACGATCGCCGACCATCCGGACTATCTGGCCATCGGCTACCTGCTGAACCAGAACATGCTGCGGCCGGACGACAAGGTGACTGCGGTCGACTATGACGAGGACATCGAGACGGTCGTCGTGCGAACCGAGCACGAGACCGATTTCGAGGAGAAGCTGAAGAAGAAGACCCTGACCTCGGGCTGCGCCCAGGGAACCGTGTTCGGCGACGTCATGGAGAGCTTCGAGCGGGCCGACCTGCCCAAGGATGCGAAACTCCACACCTCCTGGCTCTACGCCCTGTCCAAGAAGATCAACACCTCGCCCAGCCTGTATCTGACGGCCGGCGCCATCCATGGCTGCGTGCTGTGCCAGGGCGATCGGCCGCTGGTCTATATGGAGGATGTCGGCCGCCACAACGCCGTCGACAAGATCGCCGGCTACATGTACCGCCACGCGGTCTCGCCGGGCGACAAGATCTTCTACACCACCGGCCGGCTGACCAGCGAGATGGTCATCAAGACGGTGCAGATGGGCATCCCGATCCTGGTCTCGCGCTCCGGCTTCACCGCCTGGGGGGTGCAGCTCGCTCGCCAGGCCGGGCTGACCCTGGTCGGCCGCGCCAAGGGCAAGCGCTTCCTGGCCCTGGCCGGCGAGGACCGGCTGGTCTTCGACGCCGACCCGAAATCGGTGCCCGAAGAGGGCCGCCACCTGCAGCGCAAGGCGAGCCTGGCCGATGACGCGGCGTGAACGCCCAAGAGTTCACCTGACATGGGCGGGCTGATCGCGCCTGCTCGCCGGGAACGGTTTGCTCTGACCCGGAACCTGATGGTGCGGACGGCGTCAGACCGTGAGCTGATTTTGGAGTGGCGCGCCGATCTCCAGAGTCTTGACGAAGAGATGAACTGGCCGTCATGGCGGCGCTTCTTGATGAGCCATCTGTTCAATTTCCAGGCCGGCACGAAGGTCCTGACCGGGCTTGAGATCGCCCGACTGAGCAAGATGACAGGACATCCGCTAAAGGGGCCGCCAGAGGAAACGGCCTACCATGTGCTGGAACATGCTGCTTTCAAGAGATTGATCGCGGCTGCAGAGAAAAATGTCGTCGCAGGAGCCAGGCAATGACCAAGAGCGTCGCCGGCGTCATCCTGGCCGGCGGTCTGTCTCGGCGTATGGGCGGCGGCGACAAAGGGCTGCGGAAGTTGGCTGGCCGGCCAATCCTGGACCATGTCATCGAGCGTGCCCGGCCGCAGGTCGGGCCGCTGGTTCTCAACGCGAACGGCGCGCCGGAGCGCTTTTCATCCTACGGCCTGCCAGTCGTGGCGGACGGTGTCGAAGGCTTCGCGGGACCACTCGCCGGCGTACTGGCGGGCCTCGACTGGATGGCGGGGAATGCGCCTGGCTGCACCCATCTCGCTAGCTTTGCCTGCGATGCGCCGTTCCTGCCGGAAGATCTTGTTGACCGGCTTCAAGCCGCCATGACCGACGCCGATGCCAATCTGGCCTGTGCCGAATCGGGCGGCCAGGCGCATCCGGTCTTCGGCCTCTGGCCATTGGCACTCCGCGAGGATCTGCGTCGGGCGATGGTGGAGGAGGGTATTCGCAAAGTCGATGTTTGGACCGCCCGGCATCGGCTGGTCCAGGTGACCTTCCCGGACCGTCCCGTTGACCCTTTCTTCAACGCCAACCGGCCGGAAGACCTCGAAGCGGCAGAGCAGCATATTCGCGCGCTCGCAGACCAGGCCGCGGGTAATTGAGTCTGTCGCCTGCGCGTCGTTGAATGCGCGGGCCTGATTCGGGCTACTGGCTGACCGGATCCGCCTTGGCGCCGTCTTCGACGGCCGTGCCCGACTGCAGCAGGACGGCATCCAGCAGGCGGACCACCTCGCCGTGTTCGCGGCGCTGTGCCGCCAGCCTGGCGGTCAGCCCGCTATGGGCGGCGGCATAGACATTGGCGCCGGAGGACAGCAGCAGATCGACCATCGGCACGTCGCCGCGCTCCGCCGCCAGGATCAGCGCCGTGGAACCGTCCCGCTCGGCGCTGGCGTCGATATTGGCCCCGGTCAGCAGCAGCAGCTCGACCACCTCCTTATGCCCGTCCGCGACCGCCAGCAGCAGCGGCGGCTCGCCATGGACGGCGCGGCGGTTCGGATCGGCACCGGCCCGGATCAGCGTCTGCGCCTCGCCGAAACGGCCTTCGCTGGCGGCGATGCCGAGGGCCGTCTGGCCATCGGTCCGGGCGCGGATGTTCGGATCGGCACCCTCCGCCAGCAGCAGGCTCATCACCCGCTGGTTGCCCGAGCCGGTCGCCGCCATCAGCGGCGTGATCGAATGCTCCGCCCCGCTGTTGGGATCGGCGCCGCGAACCAGCAGCTCCGCGACGGCCTGGGTCGCCTCATCATCCCGGCTGCCGGCCGCCAGGACGATGGGGGTCGCCTCATGGGCCCGGTCTTGGGCATCGATGTCGGCGCCGCCATTCAGCAAGGCCGCGATGGCATCGGTGCGGGCCAGCAGGGAGGCGATCAGCAGAGGCGTGAAGCCGTATCGGTCCTCGCGCAGTTCGGTATCCGCCTCCGCGCCCAACAGCAGGTTGACGGCGTCGATCTCGCCTTGCGAGACGGCGTGGATCAGCGCCGTCCAGTTCTCGTCCGACTGGGCATCCACATCGGCATTGGCGGTCAGCAGCACCGCCATGACGTCGAGATCGCCGCGCTCGGCGGCCAGCATCAGCGGGGTGCGGCCCCGTTCCGGATCCCGAACATCGACATCGGCGCCCTGCTCGATGGCGAAGCGCGCGACATCGGCGCGGCCCTGCTCGGCGGCGGCGATCAGCGCCCGTCCGGCGATGTCGTCCTCGGCGACGGGGCGCGAGCCACCGGAACTCGCGCAGCCGGCGACGGCGAACGCGATCAGTGCGACGAAGGGTCTGAGCCGGGCGGTCATGCCTGTACTCCCATGGTTACACGCGCGGCACAGAACTTGAATTCGGGGATCTTACCGAACGGGTCGAGCTGCGGGTTGGTCAGCAGGTTCGCCGCCGCCTCGGTAAAGCAGAACGGGATGAAGACGACGCCGGCCGGCACGTCGCGGTCGCTGCGCGCCTTCAGCGCGATCTCGCCGCGCCGGGTCTCGACCCGGACCTCAGATCCCGGCTCCAGACCCAGGCGCTCAAGATCCCGCGGCGACAGATAGGCGACCGCCTCTGGCTCCAGCGCGTCCAGCATGGTGGCGCGCCGGGTCATCGCCCCGGTGTGCCAATGCTCCAGCAGCCGGCCGGTGGTCAGGATCATCGGGAAATCGTCATCCGGCTGTTCCGCCGGCGGCACCAGTTCGGCCGGGACGAACTTGCCGCGGCCGCTGGCCGTCGGGAAGCCGTCGCCAAACATCACCTCGGTGCCGGGCTGATCTTCCCTTTCCACCGGATAGGTCACGGCGTGCTCGCGCTCCAGGCGCTCCCAGGTGATGCCGTCGATCGAGTTCATCGCCAGCTTCAGCTCGGCGAAGACGTCGCGCGGATGCTCGTATTGCCAATCGAGCCCCATGCGGCGGGCGATCTCCTGGATGATCCACCAGTCCTCCCGCGCGTCGCCCGGACAATCCAGCGCCTTGCGGCCAAGCTGCACCCTCCGGTCGGTATTGGTGAAGGTGCCGTCCTTCTCCGGGAAGGCGGAGGCGGGCAGGACCACATCGGCGTGGAAGGCGGTCTCGGTCAGGAAGATGTCCTGCACCACCATATGCTCCAGGCGTGCCATGCCGGTCCGTGCATGCTGCAGGTCCGGATCCGACATCGCCGGATTTTCCCCCATGATGTACATGCCCTTGATCCGGCCTTCGTAGGCGGCATCCATGATCTCGACCACGGTGAGGCCACGGTGCGGATCGAGTTTTGTCCCCCACAAATCCTCGAACTGCGCCCGGACGGCATCCGCCTCGACCGACTGGTAATCTGGGAATACCATCGGAATGAGGCCGGAATCCGACGCACCCTGCACGTTGTTCTGGCCGCGCAGCGGGTGCAGCCCGGTGCCGGGCCGGCCGACCTGGCCGGTCATCAGCGCCAGCGATATCAGGCAGCGGGCATTGTCGGTGCCGTGCACATGCTGGCTGATCCCCATGCCCCAGAAGATCATCGCCGTGCGGGCCTTCGCAAAGGTCCGCGCCACGGTGCGAATTGTTGCAGCGTCGATGCCGCAGATCTCCGCCATCTGCTCCGGCGGGAAGGCGGCGACGGTCGCCTTCAGATCCTCGAAATTCTCGGTGAATCCGGCGATGTACTGCCGGTCGGCCAGATCCTCGTCGATGATCACATGCATGATCGCGTTCAGCAGCGCCACATCGGTGCCGGGGCGGAACTGCAGCATGTGGTCGGCATGGCGGCTCAGCGTCTGGCCGCGCGGATCGGCGACGATCAGCGTCGCGCCCTTCTTGGCGGCGTTCTTGATGAAGGTGGCGGCCACCGGGTGGTTTGAGGTCGGGTTGGCGCCGATCACCAGGATGACCTCGGCATTGCGGCATTCCGCCACCGGCGCCGTCACCGCACCCGAGCCGATGGTCTCCATCAGCGCCGCGACCGAGGAGGCGTGGCAGAGGCGGGTGCAGTGGTCGACATTGTTGGTGCCGAAGCCGGTCCGCACCAGCTTCTGGAACAGGTAGGCCTCTTCGTTGGAGCCCTTGGCGGAGCCGAAGCCCGCCAGCGCGCCCGGGCCCTCCCGGTCGCGAATGCGGGTCAGGCCTTCCGCCGCCCGGTCCAGCGCCTCCTCCCAGCTCGCCTCGCGGAAATGGGTCCAGGGATTGGCCGGGTCGACGGTGTCGTCGAACGCCTTGGGCGCGTTGTCGAGGCGGATCAGCGGCGTGGTCAGGCGGTGCGGATGGGCGACATAGTCGAAGCCGAACCGGCCCTTGACGCACAGCCGGTTGCCGTTCGACGGGCCGTCGCGGCCCTCCACATAAAGCAGCTGGTTGTCCTTGATCTGGAAGCGTACCTGACATCCGACGCCGCAATAGGGGCACAGGCTGTCGACCGACCGGTCCGGGGTGTGCACCTTCTCGCCGGCCTCGTTCAGCAGCGCGGAGGGCATCAGCGCGCCGGTCGGGCAGGCCTGCACGCATTCGCCGCAGGCCACGCAGGTGGACGTGCCCATCGGATCGGCGAAATCGAACACGATGCTGGCCTCATGGCCGCGCGCCGCCATGCCGATCACGTCGTTGACCTGGACCTCGCGGCAGGCCCTTACGCACAGATTGCAGTGGATGCAGGCGTCCAGATTGACCGCCATCGCCGGATGGCTGCTGTCGGGCGACGGGATATCATCGCCGGAGGGCAGCCGCGATTCGGCCACCCCCACCTTGTCCGCCCAATTCCAGAAAGCGCTGTCGGGGTCATGCCCGGTGTCCCGTGCCGGCTGGTCGGCCAGCAGCATCTCGAACACCATCTCACGGGCCTTGAATGCGCGCTCGGAGCCGGAGCGGACAACCACGCCCTCGCGCGGCTTGCGGATGCAGGACGCGGCCAGCACCCGCTCGCCCTCGATCTCCACCATGCAGGCGCGGCAATTGCCGTCCGGGCGATAGCCAGGCTCGGGGCGGTGACACAGATGCGGGATTTCGGTGCCCAGGCGCGTGGCCACCTGCCAGATGGTCTCATCGGGCGCGGCCTCGACCTCGCGGCCATCCAAGCTAAACCGGACTGGCTCCGTCATACTTCCCAACCCGCTGTATCGCCGGCATCAGCCGTCGCCTCTATCGGGTCGGTCGGGGGCCGGTCAATAGCACTTATAATTTTGTGACAGATTACACGGCAATTTATGGAACTCCAAATAACGGGTGCGCGACGATTGATCGAGATGACCCGACCTGCCCACCGGGTCGCGATTGCGCGCTTTGCCTGCGCAGATTCCGGGCCATGGGTCCGGCTGCTTGACCTGCGTCAAAGCGGCGGTGGCCTTGAGATTGCGTAATTCAGGAGGTGCAAAGGCTGTGCACTAGGCCGCTCAGCGGGGAGGGCAGTGTAATGAAACGGGAGTCGTTGCCAGGTGTTGCGAGACGGTGCATCCAACCGTCTCGGCTGCGGCATGCAGCCGCCCTGATTCTTGGATTGGCACCTCTCTTGGTGGTGTCCTCAGGCTTAGCAGCGGACGCCGAGCGAGGCCGCACGCTGGCCGGGCAGTGGTGCAATGCCTGCCATTCAATCGGCGTCGACGAACCGAGGCAGGAGGATGCAGGGCCGCAATTCGCCGAGCTTGCCAAGGAAGATGCCGCATACCTTCAGGCTGCGATCAACCGGCCGCATGATTTCATGCCGGACTTTCCGCAGCTTTCGGCAGCGGACAAGGCCGATCTGGTCGCCTATATCCGGTCCGTCGACTAGCTCGAGACCGTCTACCGGGGCGGCAGCACCGCCTGGTCGATGAAGAAGAGGTCGGTCAGGAAAATCCTCATGGCGATCAGCCCATTGGTGTTGTCCACCATGTCCGAGCTGATCGAGGGCCGCTCCAGCAGCAGGGCGATCACCGAGCGGACGACCGCCAGGTCGGCGACGAAGCGCTCGCGGAATGCGGCGCCCGATGCGCCCGGCACGATATCCGGCGCGATGTCGGTCATGCGGTTCAGCGCGTCTGCAAATCGGTTGAGATAATCCCTGATCTTGGACACGCCTTCTTCCTGCGCCTCGCGTTTGCGGCCCTGGGCGGCGTAGGCGAGCATGAATTCATAGGCCTCCTCGACGATCTCGATGGCCTCGCGCATGGCGACGGCTTTCTTGTGCTCAATCGTGCTCATGAGCGCCTCCCCGGGCGTGTCGCGGGCCCCGGCCCGAGATCATGGATCGTAGCATCGCCCGGTGCTCCGGCAGGACCGAGAAATAGACGTGCAGGATCACCAGAAAGAGGATCGCCAGGGACGACAGCCCGTGGATCACATAGACGATTCCCCAATTCTGGTCGGACAGGATCGACGGATCGCGCCGCCAGAACGGCGTGTCGATCTTCAGGAGCATGAGTACGCCGGTGATCGTCACCGCCAGGACGACAATTGCCGCGGTCCAGTGATAGGCCTTCTGGTAGGCGTCGTATTTCGCCGGCTTCGGTGCCGCCGCACCGCCGCGCAGGTCGCCGACCGCCTCGCGGATATCCTCGGGACCGGGCGTCATTTCCCTGAAGCCGTGGACGGCCACGACGCGGACCAGGTGGAAGAGGATGGCGGCGACAAGCACGACCCCCGAGATCCAATGGACCGGCACCCAGTCGAACCGCACGCCCAGGATCGGGAGCAACGCGCTTGCGGTCAGCACGATCACGGTTGCCGCCATCACCCAATGAAAGGCCCGATCCGGCCATTTGTGGCGTGCGTCGATCTTGGGATCGTCTGATCGCATCGGGAAGGCTCCGGCTGCTCGGATCGACAGCGTAGTTGGTTCGGCGTCGATTTAACGAGCCCTGCGGCGCGCCCTCAAGAGGAGATGCAGCACGATGACCAGCCCGGCGGCGGCGACCGGGACCCAGAGCAGGTCCCAGTTCACCCCGACCAGCAGCTTCTGCCCGAAGACGTCCTGCGTATAGCGAAGCAGCTCCATGGGTCAGGCGAGCGAGCGCACGGCGCGCTTCGCCAGGTTCTCCATCAGCGGGACCTTGAAGTGGTTGTAGTTGAGAGGCTTCGCGCCGCTCGACGCCACCCGCGCCACCAGCGTCTCGAGTTCCTCGTTCGGGGCCTCGCCCTTGATCAGGTCCTCGACATCGGTGAGCCGGCGCGGCGTGCACTGCACAGCGCCGCAGACGACGCGCGCATCGGCGATCACGCCGCCATCCATCCGCGCCGCCAGGGCAACGTTTGCCAAGGCGAAATCCCAGACGTTGCGGTCGGCGACCTTCTCGAAATACTGGCTCGATCCGGCCCATTTCGCCGGCAGCCGCACGCCCATGAGGATGTCGCCTGGCTCCAGCACTGTCATCCGGGTGATGTCGATATCGGGCCCGATGAAGAAATCCTCGGCCGCCACACTGCGTTCGCCATCCTCGTTGAGGATCACCATCTCCGCCTCCAGCGCGACCGTCGCCGGCGCCGTGTCCGAAGGGGTGATGGCCACGCAGCGGCTTGCCTCGAACAGGGTGTGCTCCCGGTTCATCGCCGTCGGCGTATTGGCGTAGCAGGTGTTGCCGCCGGCCCGGTAGCAGGGGAAGCCGTCGCGGTAGTAGAAGCAACGGGTGTCCTGGGCCAGGTTGCCGCCAAGCGTACCGGCATTGCGGATCTGCGGGCTGGCCACCCGAACCGCCGCCTCCGCCAGCGCTGGGAAATTCGCCCGCACCAGATCGCTCTCGGCCACCTCGGTCAGCGTCGTCATCGCGCCGATCCACAGTCCGCCATCCGCCTCCTCGCGGATGCCATGCAGTTCATCGATGCCGGAGATGTCGACCAGCACCGGCGGCATCATCACCCGGTCCTTGAACCAGTCCAGGCTGTCCTTGCCGCCGGCGACGATCCAGGCGTTCTTGCCATGGTCCTCCAGAAGCTCCAGAGCGTCGTTCATCGAGGCGGGCTGGTAGAGCTCGAAATCATGCATCACGTCAGACATGGTGTTTCCTCCCCGTCGCCCGGATCACTGGCAGTTCGTCTGCAGCGGCGCGTGCGATTGCTCTCGCCCGGCCGCGGCATTGACGATCATGTCGGTGACGATGGGTGTCCGGTTGAAGATATGGCCGCCCAGCGCCTCGGAGATGGCGCAGATGAGCGCCGCGGACGCCGATCCCTCCAGCGGCTCGCCGATCCCCTTGGCCCCGATCGGGTTCTGTGGGTCCGGCTGGTCGACCGCGTCCCATGCCATTTCCGCCGGGACATCGAGATAGGTCTTCGGCTTGGACTGATACAGGCCGCGCGTGCCCGGCCGGCCATAGGCCGGGTCATAGACGTGGCGTTCCGAGGTGGCGAGGCCGAAGCCCATCACCGCGCCGCCGCTGACCTGTGCGGCGAGGCCCAGCGGGTGAATCACGGTGCCGCAATCCGCGACGCCGATATAGTCCAGGATCTCCCACTTGCCCGTTTCGAGGTCCAATTCGATCTCGACGAAGCTGGCGGAGAGGGCCGGTACGGTGCCCTCCTTGGGCAGGGTGTCCTTGGCGACGCCGATCAGGCCGGTTCCGGCGATGGCACTGGCGGCCGCCCGGGTCATCGGGTTGATGTCCTCGGGCAGGTCGTGGCCGTCATAGGCGCCGCCGAGCTCCAGTGCCTTCGCCGCCGCCGCGGCGAAGGACAGCCGCACGGACCCGTCGGCCTTGGCCACCACATGCTCGTCGGCCAGCTCGTAGTCGTCCGGGTCGCCGCCCAGCTCACTGGCCGCGATGGCGAGAAGCTTGTTTTTCGCATCGGTGGCCGCGACCCAGTTGGTCCGGGTCATGGTGAAGTTGGTGTTGGAGCCGAACTGGCCCAGGTTCCACGGGATGCTCCTGGCCGTGCCGCCGCGCTCAATGACGCAGCGGTCCCAGTCGTATCCCAGCACCTCCGCCGCGACCCGCGACGTGGAGGCATAGGAATAGGTCCCCAGATTGCCCACTCCGGTGTGGATGTGCAGGATCCCGTCCGGCGTGATGCGCACCAGCCCGTCGAATCCATTGGATCCGGCGGAGTGATAGGCTTGGCCGATGCCGACCGCGCGCACCTTCGAGCCGTTCCGTTCGCCGGACCGCGCGACGCGATCGGCCCAGTTGAACCGCTCCGCACCCTTCTCCAGGGCTTCCTTCAGATAGGCGCTGGTCATCGGCCCCTGGTCGGCGCCGTATTTGGCGTCGGCCCCGCCATTGCCGGGCGCATTGATCATGCGGATCGCCAGCTGGTCGATGCCGAGCTCCCGCGCCGCCTTGTCGAGCAGGGGCTCGAACATGTTGGCGGTCTGGTTCTCGCCCGGGCCGCGCTGGGCGCCCTTGGGCACGGTATTGGTCAGCACCGGCACCGCCCGGAACCGCATGTTCTCGGGCTGGAATACGACGGTGGTGGCCGCGCCGACATTGTTGAAGTCCCAGAATCCGGAGGTCGAGCCGAGATCCTGGACCACATAGACATCGGCCGCGATCAGCCGGCCGTCGCTGCGGAAGCCGAACTTCGCCCAGGCCTGGAATCCGGCGCGGGCATAGCCGTTGTAGTACTCCTCCGCACGGCTCACGCGCGCCAGGCAGGGTCGTCCACCCAGCTTGCGCGACATCAGCGCCGGCAGCGCCATCAGCGGATAGGACGATGCCTTGCCGCCGAACCCGCCGCCGCAATACTCGGCGACGAAGACGAGATCGCTGGGCTCAATGCCGATCAGCCGCGCGAGGCCAGGCTGGGCAAATGCCGTCGACTGGGTCGAGCCCCAGACATGGCACTTGTTGTTCTCCCAATAGGCCGCGGCGGTGCGCGGCTCCATGGCGTGGTGCGCATTGGAGGCATGCACCATGCTCTCCTCCACGACCACCGCCGCCTCGGCGAAGGCGCTGTCGATATCGCCGAAGCTCCACTCGACCACCGGGTCGCCCATGGGCAGCTGGTCGTCGCCGGCCAGCGCGAAGTCGCGCGCCGTCCACTTGACCTCCTGGTAGTCGATGCGCCGGCCCGAGATGTTGCCGCCGAGCAGCGCGTTGGGGCCGCCGGGCTTCAGGCTCTCCAGCGGGTCGATGCAGAAGGGCAGCGGCTCGAGCTCGAGCTCGACCGCGGCTATCGCGTCCTCCGCGGCCTGCTCGGTCTCCGCCGCGATCGCCACGACGGGTTGGCCGACATAGGCCGGCTCGGCCGAGAGGATCGGCTGGCCCGGCGGTTCCGGCTGCTTGACCTCCTCCGGGGTGAGGGCCGTAAGGAATCCAGGCACCTGCTCAGCCTTGGAGAGATCGATGTCCTTCACCTGGGCGTGCGGCATCGGCGAAGCCAGGATTCGGATGAACGCCATCCCATCGGCGCGGAAATCCTCGGAATACCGTGCGGCGCCGGTGACCTTGGCTTCCAGGTCGGGGGGCGTGAAGTTCTTGCCGATCAGCTTGTACGACATGGTCAGGCCCTCCCGGCGGCTTTCATCACACCGCGCAGATAATGGTCATAGGCGCCGCAGCGGCAGAGATTGCCGGACATGGCCAGCCGGGCCTCGTCCACGGTCGGGTTCGGATTGCTGTTCAAGAGGGCGACGGCGGCCACCACCTGGCCCGGGGTGCAGAAGCCGCATTGCGGTCCGACCTCGTCGATGAAGGCCTGCTGCACCGGGTGCAGCGTCCCGTCCGGCTCGGCGACCCCCTCGACCGTGACGATCTCCTTGTCGCGCACGCGATGGGTCAGGGTGGAGCAGGAGTAGATCGAGGTGCCGTCGGCCATGACGGTGCAGGCGCCGCATTCCGCGCGATTGCACCCGATCTTGGTGCCTGTCAGGCCGAGCCGATAGCGCAGCGTATAGGCCAACGTCTCGTTCGGCGGCGCCTCCACCTGTCGCTTGCGCCCATTGACGGTGAGGCTCACCAGGCGTTCGACCGCGCGGGCATCGGCGCGCGCCTTGGTCGGGTGCGAGAACACATATCCCGCGCCGGCGATCACCACGCCCGAGCAGACGACGCTGCGCAGGAAACTGCGGCGCGTCATGTTGAGCGGTTTCCAGCTCACCGCCTCTCCGGCGTCTGGTCTTATCTCCTTGATCGCGGGTTCGCTGGTGTAGTCGACAGTCGGGTCGTAGGGACCGAATTCGTCCATCGCGGTATCCTCCCGGTGTCGCCCATGTAATTTTTGTTCAGGATTGGGCGCATTAGATCAAGAAAGTTAACACCTCTCAGCGCGGCGTTCCAAGAACTCCGGAGAATTCTGCCGAATCAATCCCTCGTGATCTCGTGCGGCGCGTCGCCGCGCTGCCTCAGTCAACTGGTGAAATCGGTGATCACGGCGGTGCCCGGCGGCGTCGGCCCGTTCATGGCCTTCAGTTCCGAACTCGCCCCCGACAGGGCGATCTCCTTGGCCACCAGAGGGTTGAGATCGACGGCGCCGCGCTCTATCAGCCCCAGGATCGAGGGGTACTTCCACGCCGGCATGCCGCGGGTTCCATAGAGCGCGAGGTTGTTCATGTAGACGGCGTTCATGTTGATCTCCATGCGCGCCGTCCGGCCGATCGGCATGCCGACCTGCACATGGCGTCCCAGCGGGGCCAGGCACTCGATGGAGGCGTTGGTCGTCGCTTCGATGCCAAGCGCCTCGATGGAGACCTGGGCACCGCCGCCGGTGATCTCCCGGATCGCCTCCGCCGCGTCCACCTCGCTTGCGTCCACCGTCGCATCGGCGCCGAGCCGCCTGGCGTTCTCGAGCTTTTCCGCCACGATGTCGACGGCAACCACCCGTGCCCCGAGCGCCTTGGCCAGCAGGGCCGCGGCCAGCCCGATCCCGCCGGTGCCGTGGATCGCCACCCATTCCCCGGCCGTCACCGCCGCCCGGTCGGTCAGCGCGTGCCAGGACGTCGTGACCCGACAGCCGAGCCCCGCTGCCAGCGCCGGCGACAGGCTCTCTGGCAGATGCACTAAATTGTGGTCGAAGGGGACCGCGACGAATTGCGCATAGGCGCCGGGTGCCGAAAAGCCGGGCGCGATCTGGTCCCGGCAGGTGTTGGAGACGCCCGAGCGGCAGGCCGGACAGTCGCCGCAGGCCAGGATGAACGGCGCGATCAGCCGGTCTCCGGCCTTGTACTTTGCCCGGCTGCCGGCCTCGACGACGGTTCCGCAATACTCGTGTCCGAGAATCGAGCCGTTCTTGACCCGCGGGTGCTCGCCCGTCCAGCCGTGATGGTCCGAGCGGCATACGCCGCAGGCGGCGACCTCCAGCACCACGCCATTGTCGGGGCAGGGCGGATCGGCAACTTCCTCGATGGACAGGTCTTCATTGAAGTTTCGAACGACGGCCGCGCGCATTTTCCCTCATCCTCCTGGCTGGTCGCCATCACCGTGCCGTTCGGGCAGGCCGTCCATCAAGCGGTTTTGCCGCGCAACGGCAATCGGCGCTCAATACGGCCCCGGCACGATCTCGCTGCCGTCGAAGAAGCGGCTGGGCCTGAACCGTGTCAGGTCGTGCCCCGGCGGCCGGTCGGTCAGCAGGTCGGACATGATGCGGCCGATGGCCGGGCCGATGCCGAAGCCGTGGCCGCTCAGACCGGTGGCGATGAAGAGGCCCTTGAGGCGGTCATCCTCGCCCAGGGTTGGGACGGCATCGGGGGTGACGTCGATCATGCCGGCCCAGGCCTCGGCCAGGCCGATGCCCTTCAACTCCGGGAATCGGCGCGGCAGGCGGTCCCTGATCTTGCGGATATTGGCGGGATTGGGCGGCGGGTTCAGCACCCGCATACGTTCGAAAGGGCTGCGATCCTCGGCGGTCCAGCGGCGTGGAACGCCCCAGGCGCCCGGATTGCCCCTCGGCGCCGCGGGCCGGATCCGCACATCCTTGGCGGACGCCTTCAGCAGCTTGAGGAACTTGGTGAAATACCGAAACGACTGCGGCGACAGATAATGCTCCGCCAGATCGCCGGTCGAGACCGAGTATCCGCCATCCGCCCGCCGGCGGATCGCCAGGTCAGGCGTGGAGATATTGGGCCCATAGGCGGCCGGTGCGGCCTGGGTCCGCGCCACGGTGGAGCGCACCGTCAGCTGCGGCAGGTCGACGCCCGCGTTGGCGGCGAAGGCGCTGGACCAGGCACCGCCAGCCAGCAGCACGCGATCGCAACGGACCCGGCCCGTCTCGGTGACGACGCCAGCGATGCGGCCGGCCTCGACATCCAGGGTGCGCACCGCGCAGCCTTCGATCACCGTCACGCCCTGCGCCTGGGCGGCCCTGGCAAGCGCCGGCACCGCCACGAAAGGTTCCGCCCTACCGTCGGTCTCGGTCAACATGCCGCCGGTCCAATTGCCGGCGATGCCGGGGAAGGCGGCGCGGACTTCCTCGGCCGACAGCATTCGCGTATCCAGCTGGTGCTGCTTTGCCAGGTCGTGCCATTCCTCGTAGCGCGCCATGCTGGCCGCGCTCTCGCCGAGATAGAGGCAACCGGACTGGGTGAAGGCGAGGTCGGCCTCGCCGGTCTTTTCCGCCAGGCTGCGCCAGATGCGGTTGGATTCCATCATGATCGGCAGTTCCGCCCAATCGCGGCCCTGCTGGCGCACCCAGCCCCAGTTGCGGCTCGATTGCTCCCCCGCCACGCGGCCCTTCTCGCACAACAGAACCTTGACGCCGCGTTCGGCGAGGAACCAGGCGCTGGCGGTCCCGGCGATGCCGGCGCCGATGACGGCTACGTCGACCCGATCCGGTAGTGGCGCGGAGAATGCGATCGGAGAGTGGTCGTTGATCATCGGCATCTGTGTCTCCTGCGGGCGCGTAGCGCTGCTTTCGAATCTCGTCCGAAGCCGGTCCTCGGCTGCTCCGCCGAACCTGTGTTAGCCATCGGCGGGATTCGGCAGCGCGAAGACATCCCGTTCGCGGCCATCCGGAAAAGTCTCCCGAGCCATGACCCTGCCGCCGAGCCGCAACGCCAACTTGCGGGCCGCTGCATTCTCGTCGTCCACATGCGTCTCGACCAGAGGCCAGTCGAGCGTGTCGTACCCGAAGGCGATCGCGGCGCCGGACGCCTCTGTCGCGAATCCGTGTCCGCGTGCCTGCGGCACCAGCCACCAGGTCAGCTCCCGCCGTGGCCAGCCCACCGGCCAGGACAGACCGCAGCAGCCGATCATGGCGCCGTCCGAGCGCCGCTCTACCGCCCAGAGGCCATAGCCCCGCAGCTGCCAATGGCCGAGATCTGAGGCTAGTCGCCGCCAGGCGATATCGGTACGCACCGGCCCGCCGTAGAAACGTGATGCCTCGCCATCGGTGAAGAAGCCTTCATAGACGGGGAAGTCGTCGCCGCGCGGCGCGCGCAACATCAACCGCTCGGTCTCGAGGGTCGGGATCATGCGGACGCGCTCTCGGAACTGCAGGGATGCGGCCGGTCTGACTCAGTCAAGCACGGCCACCGCATCGACCTCGAACTGCATGCCGTCGAGCGCCAGGCGGGGCACCGGAACCAGGGTCTGGGCCGGCAGCGCGTCGCCGAACAGCGCCTTCAGATGCACGGTCATCGGCTCCAGCTTCGCCATGTCATGGTCGACGACATAGGTGGTCAGCTTGGTGACCTGGTCCGGCCGGGCGCCGATGGCGTCGAGCGCCGTGCGCAGATTGGCGTAGGCCTGGCGGACCTGCTCGGCGAAATCCGGCGACAGATCTCCCGACGCGTTCTCGCCGCCCTGGCCGGCGATGTAAGCGAGGCGGGACCCGCCGCTGGCCACCACCGTGTGGCTGAACCCATAGGGCGCCGGGTCGAACAGCCCGGCGGGATTGGTGATGGTCAGGTTCACATTGCTCATCTGGACGGCCCCTCCTGCGGATTGACGGACTGCCGAGTATGCGCGCCGCGGCGCGAATATGCGTCCATCAATCGTCGGGACCGCCGGAGAACCGGTCCGGACAGCGGCACCGTCAGCCTTGCCGCAGATCTTCCGGGAAGTGCTTGATCGCCGATTGCAGCGGATTCGGCGCAGCTTGACCTAGGCCGCAGATGGAGGCGTCACGCATCACCTGGCTCAATTCCGCCAGCAGGTCAGTGTCCCAGTCCGGGCGCTCCATCAGGGCGACCGCCTTTTCGGTGCCGACCCGGCAGGGAGTGCATTGGCCGCAGCTCTCATATTGGAAGAACCGCATCAGGTTGAGGGCCACGTCGCGGGCATTGTCCTGGTCGGAGAGGATGACGACCGCGCCGGACCCCACGAAGCAGCCATGCTCCTCCAGGGTTCCGAAATCGAGCGGGATGTCGGCCATGCTCGCCGGCAGGATGCCGCCCGACGCGCCGCCGGGCAGATAGCCCTTGAAGCTGTGGCCGTCGGCCATGCCGCCGCAGAACTCGTCGATCAGCTCGCGCGCGGTGATGCCGGCCGGCGCGATCTTCACGCCGGGCTCGCGCACCCGGCCGGAAACCGAAAACCCGCGCAGGCCGCTGCGCCCGTTGCGGCCCTGGCTCGAAAACCACTCCGGGCCCTGGGTCAGGATCGGCGGCACCACGTACAGGGTCTCGACGTTGTGGATCAGGGTCGGCCGGCCAAACAGCCCGACTTCGGCGGGGAAGGGGGGCTTGTGTCGGGGCAGGCCGCGCTTGCCCTCGATCGATTCCAACATCGCCGATTCTTCGCCGCAGATATAGGCGCCGGCGCCGCGGCGCAGATGGATGCTGCGGCCGGAGGTTAGGCCCGCCTGCTCCAGCCTGGCGATCTCCCGGGTCAGGATCTTGTTGGCGCCCGGATACTCGTCGCGCAGATAGATGTAGATCTCCTCCGCATCGACCGCCCAGGCGGCGATGAGCATGCCTTCCAGGAACTGGTGCGGCTTGGTCTCGAGGATCCACCGGTCCTTGAAGGTGCCGGGCTCGCCCTCATCGGCGTTCACCGCCATCAGCCTTGGGGCGGGCTGCCCGCCGACGATCCGCCATTTCTGGCCGCCCGGGAATCCGGCGCCGCCCATGCCGCGCAGCCCCGACTTGGCGATGGTCTCGATCGCCTCGTCGCGCCGATTATGGGCATAGCAGTCCCGCAGCAGGGCATACCCGCCATCGGCCTCATAGGCTTCCAGCGATTGATAATCGGCGATCTCCGGCGCGGTCTCGCCGGCCTCCAGCGCCGCCGAGACCGTCGCCGCGGTGGCGTTGTCGATATGCCGGTGCCCGACCTCAACGGTCGGCGCGCATTGGCAGCGTCCCATGCAGGGGGCCGAAACGACCCGTGCGGTCTCGCCCAGGGACGCCTCCAGCTCCGCCTTCAGGGCCTGGGATCCCATCATCTCGCAGGTCAGGCTGTCGCAGACCCGGACCGTCACCCGGCCGGCAGCGGCCTTGTCATCGGCGACGATGTCGAAATGGGCGTAGAAGGTGGCGACCTCGAACACCTCGGCCTGCGACAGCCGCATCTCGTCGGCCAGCGCCGCCAGATGGGCATGGGAGATGCAGCCATGGGCGTCCTGGATCCGGTGCAGGTGCTCGATCAGCAGGTCGCGCCGCCGCGGTGCATCGCCCAGCAGGGCGCGAACCGATTCGAGCGCCTGGGGCTCGACCTGCCGGCCCTTGGGATATGGCCGAGCGCCGCGCTGCTTTCGTTGCATCGGACTGCCGTCCTTCGCGCCCTGCATGGATGTTCCTCGCTATTTTGATTTTATTGGTACTTTTGGCGTTCTATCCCGCTTCGCCGTCGTCGACGATCTCAAGTGCGACGACATCGCCATTGACCACGACCTTGCCGCGATGCTCGAAATTCACCGTGATCCGGCGGTTGATCACCGTCTGCACCTGACCGTGACCCCAATCGGGGTGCTCGGGATGGCAGACGATGAAGCCGGGCAGGATCATGTCGGTCATGCGGTACTCTTGCTTCCCCCCCTTGGCCGTCCGGGACCGGCGCGGCGCCCGCCCGGCGAAGGCGCAATGCTACCGGTAACACTAGGGGCGGCGGAAGCGCGAACACGGATTCAAACCAACCAGATGAGGCCTGCGGGATGACCAGCGAACTGACATTCGAAGTCATGGACCTGCTGTGTTCACGCCTGTGCCACGACTTGATCAGCCCGGTCGGCGCCATCAACAACGGCGTCGAACTGATCGAGGATCTCGGCGAGGACATGGTCGAGGAGGCCATGGGGCTGATCGCCCAGAGCGGCAAGCGGGCGGCCGGACGGCTGCGCTGTTTCCGGCTCTGCTACGGCGCCGCCGGCGGCCAGGCGACGGTTGGGATGGACGAGGTGCGTGAGATCGCCGCCGGCTATCTGGAGGGGGGCAAGACGACGCTGAACTGGTCCATGACGTCCGATCTCGGCCCGGACGGCCCGCCGCCCGGCACCGTCAAGGTGCTGCTGAATCTGTTGGTGATGGCCGAAGAGGCGCTGAGCCAGGGCGGCCGCATCTCGGTCACCGCCGAAGATGGCGGCCAGGTCATCGGCGTCACCGCCGAAGGGCCCAGGGCCGGGCTGCGGGAGAACCAGGACGCGGCCCTGATCGGCACGCTGGCCGCCGAGGAGCTGGGGGCCCGGACCGTCCACGCCTATGTTACGGGTCTATTTGCCCGTCGCTATGGAATGACTGTCGATCACTCTATGGTAGAGCCCGAAGTCCTTAGCCTACAACTAAAGCTAAGTTGAGTGTGTTTAATTGTGAAAAGGTCCCATTTTACAGCTTCTTAATGAGTTTCTGACAGCGTTTCCCGTCCCATCCCAAGGCCGCGCAACCCGCCGTGGCATTGGAATCGCGGCACTTATTCGGGGTTACGGGACCGCTTCATGTACGACCAGATCTGCGCACCCGATCTACGGCACGACGACGGCCAGGAGCGGCCATCCATCCGGGAGGCCTCGGCATGAAGACGTGCCTGGTGGTCGACGATTCCCGCGTCGTGCGGAAGGTCGCGCGCAAGATCCTAGAAGAGCTGGAGTTCAACTGCGACGAGGCGGAGGACGGCCGTCAGGCGGCGGATTGGTGCGCCAAGCAGATGCCCGATGCCATCCTGCTGGACTGGAACATGCCGGTGATGACCGGCATCGAGTTCCTGCGCGAGCTGCGCCAGATGAGCGGCGGCAATTCGCCCAAGGTCGTGATGTGCACGACCGAGAGCAGCGTCGAGAGCATCAAGGAAGCCCTGGGCGCGGGCGCCAACGAATACATCATGAAGCCGTTCGACAGCGACATAATCCAGAGCAAATTCAGCCTGGTCGGGCTCCTGTGAGGGAGCCCTGCCGGGCGTTCGCCGCAGCCGCGGCATCGCGACACAGTTTCGGGGACGGTTGATGAAAGCCGACAGCTTTGAAATCCTGCAGACGGTGCTGAAGAAGCGGTCCGGCCTGGTCGTTTCGCCGGACAACGCCTACCTGCTGGAATCGCGCCTCATGCCTGTGGCCCGGCGATGGAACGTCAAGGGCCTGGACGAGTTGGTGGCGCTGCTGCGCAAGGATGGCGACGAACGCCTGCTGACCAATATCACCGAGGCCATGGTCACGAACGAATCCTCGTTCTTTCGTGACGGCCGCCCCTTCCAGCAGTTCAAGGCGCTGGTGCTCCCCTCCCTGCTGGAGCGCCGGTCCTCGGAGAAGCGGATCCGAATCTGGTGCGCCGCCTCGTCCACCGGCCAGGAGCCCTATTCGCTGGCGATGATCCTGAGCGAGGAGCGGGCGAGGCTGCAGGACTGGCGGGTGGAGATCCTCGCCACCGACCTTTCGACCGAGCTTCTGGACAAGGCACAGGCCGGCCTCTACACGCAGTTCGAGGTCCAGCGCGGCCTGCCGGTCGTCTATCTGGTCAAATACTTCACCCAGATCGGCGACAAGTGGGAACTCTCCGACAACGTCCGGCAGATGGTGACCTTCCAGCCGTTCAACCTGCTGAACGACCCGTCGCCGCTTGGCCGATTCGACGTCGTCTTCTGCCGCAACGTGCTGAGCTATTTCGAGCGGACGGACATGGCCCGGACACTCGACCAGGTTTCAGGCCAGATGCCGGCCGACGGCGTGCTCTACCTGGGTGGCGGCGAAACCGTCTTCGGCATCACCGAGAGTTTCACGCCGATCGACGGCCATCGCGACCTCTTCCGGCCGCAATCCGGCGCCGCCGGCGCCCGCCAGCCTGCAGCGGCTGCGGCCAGCTAGGCCAGCCCGTCGCGCCGCCTTCGCGTCGAACCCGAACCCCTCGCAACAAAGCAAAACGGCGGCGCCCGTGAAAGGCGCCGCCGTCCTTGCGGCCGGCCAGCAAAGGTTATGAACGATTAGCCAGCGGCGGCCCGCTTGGCGGGTTCTTCCACGGAATCCGAGGTGGGATCGCGCAGCACATAGCCGCGGCCCCAGACCGTCTCGATGTAGTTGTCGCCACCGGTGGCGGCGGTCAGCTTCTTGCGAAGCTTGCACACAAAGACGTCGATGATCTTCAGCTCCGGCTCGTCCATCCCGCCATAGAGATGATTGAGGAACATCTCCTTGGTCAGCGTCGTGCCCTTGCGCAGGGACAACAATTCCAGGATGCCGTATTCCTTGCCGGTCAGGTGCAACGGCGCGCCGTCCACCTCGACCGTGCGCGTATCCAGATTGACCGTCAGGCGGCCGGTCTTGATCACGCTGTCGGAATGGCCCTTCGAACGGCGGACGATGGCGTGGATTCGCGCCACCAATTCGCGCTTGTCGAACGGCTTTGTCAGATAGTCGTCGGCGCCGAAGCCGAGACCCTTGATCTTGTGGTCCAGCTCGGAAAGACCCGAGAGGATCAGGATCGGCGTATCGACCCTGGCGGCGCGCAGTCGGCGCAAAACCTCGTAGCCGTCGATATCCGGCAAGAGAAGATCAAGGATGATGATGTCGTAGTCGTATAGCTTGCCGATCTCCAGGCCGTCTTCGCCGAGATCGGTGGTGTCGACGACGAACCCGTCGGACTGAAGCATCAGCTCGATGCTTTTCGCTGTCGCGCTGTCGTCCTCAACTAGGAGCACGCGCATGGCCCTGTCTCCGCTGCAGTCAGAATTACCTACTCTATTAATAAAGGTTAATGGTCAAAAGTTAACAAGTCGTGAATTGATTAACACTTTCTCGGGCCGTTTTACCGAGATTTAACCCGAAAAGCGCATCATTGGCTCAACCAGGAACGTGGTACTGCGTTCCCAAAAAACGCCAGGACTGGACACCCCGCTTTGCCCGCTAATCTTGCCGCCTTGATCGACGAGTTCGACGCCGTTCGCGAATACCGGTTGTTCGGACGCGTAACCGCGGTCCTCGGTCTCCTTGTAGAAGTCAGTGGTATTGAGCGCCGGTTGTCGATCGGCGACCGCTGCGTACTGCTGGCGCGCGGCCGGCGCCGCGTCGCCTGCGAAGTGATCGGATTCCGCAACGAGCGCGCCCTGCTGATGCCGTTCGGCTCGCTGGAGGGCGTCGGCATCGGCTGTGTCGCCGAGGTCGCGGAGGCGCAGCCGGTCATCCACCCCTGCCGAGGCTGGTTGGGCCGCGTGATCAACGCGCTGGGCGAGCCGATCGACGGCAAGGGCCCGCTGCCGCTGGGCGGCAAGCCGGTACCCCTGCGCAACCAGCCGCCTGCCGCCCATACCCGCGGGCGGGTTGGCGACAAGGTCGATCTGGGCGTCCGCGCCCTGAACGGCTTCGTCAGCTGCTGCCGTGGACAGCGCATGGGCATCTTCTCCGGCTCCGGCGTCGGCAAATCGGTGCTGATGTCGATGCTGGCCCGCTACACCGAGGCCGACGTCAATGTCATCGGCCTGGTCGGCGAGCGTGGCCGCGAGGTCCAGGAATTCATCGCCGACGATCTCGGCCCGGAAGGGCTGGCGCGCAGCGTCGTGGTGGTCGCCACCTCCGACGAATCGCCGCTGATGCGCCGCCAGGCCGCCTACACCATGATGTCGGTGGCCGAAGGCTTCCGCGATTCCGGCAAGCATGTCTTCTGCCTGATGGACAGCGTCACCCGCTTCGCCATGGCGCAGCGCGAGATCGGGCTGACGGCCGGCGAACCGCCGACCTCCAAGGGCTATCCGCCGACCGCCTTCAGCGAGCTGCCCAAGCTGCTGGAACGGGCCGGCCCCGGCGTCGGGTCGGGTGCGATTACCGGGCTGTTCACCGTGCTGGTGGAGGGCGACGACCATAACGAGCCGATCGCCGATGCGGTCCGCGGCATTGTCGACGGGCACATCGTGCTGGACCGGCAGATCGCCGAACGCGGCCGCTACCCCGCGATCAATGTGCTGCGATCGATCTCCCGCACCATGCCGGACTGCAACTCCGCGGAGGAGAATGCGGTGATCGGCGAGGCGCGGCGGCACCTGTCCACCTATGAGGACATGGCCGAAATGATTCGCCTGGGCGCCTACAAGAAGGGCGCGGACCCGGCGGTCGACGAGGCCATCCGACTCAATCCTGCCCTGGAAGCCTATCTCGCCCAAGACAAGAGCGAGCGGACCGAGCTGGCGGAGTGCTACGCCCGGCTGGCCGCAATAACTGGAAAGACGGCCCCTGAATCCGTCGAAACCGAGGTATCGCAAGAAGGAAATGCCGCATGAGTTCCCTCCACAGTGTCATCCGGGTGCACCGGTGGCAGCTCGACGAAAAACGTCGGGCGCTGGCCGACCTGGAATCGCTGGCCGAGCGCCTGAGCCTCGAATTGCGCCGGCTGGACGAAGAGGTCGACCGGGAGCGCGAGGTGGTCGGCCAGGGCAGCGCCTCCGGCACCGATTTCGCCAATTACATGAAGGCGGTGCACATGCGCCGCGAGCATCTGACGGAATCCCGGGAGCAGGTCGAGCGCCAGATCGCGGCCGCCAGCAAGGAGATCGCCGAATCCTATCGCGATCTGAAGAAATACGAGATCGCCCAGTCGGACCGCGACCGCAACGCCCAGCTGCGCCGCAACCGCCGCGAGACCGCCATCCTCGACGAGATCGCCATCACCGGCCACAACCGCCGGACGGCGGGAGAGTCTGAGGGGTAGGGCGAGGCCGTCGGGGAAAGGGGCGCCGACATTCCATCCCTATCATCATTCCCGCGAAAGCGGGAATCCAGCTGTCACGATTGATCCGCTGAACCTTTGCCTCTCCTGGATTCCCGCTTTCGCGGGAATGACGACTTGAGAGAAGTCTCCCGCGGCCTGTAGGCCGTTACCGCCCTAAGCCCCGCCCCGCGCATCCGCGATCGTGATCCAGTCATGGCCGCCGGCCTGGAAGGTCAGGCCGCCATGCAGGCCCACGGTCTCGCTGGCATCGCGGAACAGGGTGCGCATGTCCTGCCGCATGGATTCCGGAAACGCGGCCTGGCTGCGGATGGTGACGTCCAGGCGCTTCTCGCGGACCAGCCCGTCGAGCTGCAACGGCCCCATCCGGCTCAGATCCATGTCGATCACGAAACGCCGGCCGCCGCCATCGGCGTCTTCCGCCGTACCGTCCTCGTCGCCGGCCTTGCGCACATGCAGGGCCAGCCCCCCGACATCGGCATCCTGGTAGAGCGGAATCGTCTGCGAGCGCCACTCGCCGGCCGCCGGGTCCGCTGCGGGCCGTGGTGTTCCGGCCAATTCGGCCGACAGGCGCGGCAGCAGGTCGGCCCGGCCGGCATCCTCCAGCCGCGCGGTCACCCGGTCGCCGACCCAGCCGCGGATATCTCCCCCACGGGTCGCGGATAGGAAGAACAGCAGGGTCGTTGCCAGTTGCGCATTGCCCTGCGGCAGCACCGAGCGGACGAACTGGCTGGCCAGCGCCGGGTCGGCGGCGCTGAGGACCGAAACCGCCTCGCGCAGCGCCGGCACCCGCCGCGCCGAATCCACGGGAAGCGAGTCGTCGCCGGCGGCGGCCGGTGCGGCGGGCAGCGCTGGCGCTGACGGCCGTGCGGTCACACCGGCCCGATTGCCCGCTTCGATGGCCGCGCCGGAGGCTGCCGGGAGCGGCGCTGCCGGATTCGCCGTGTTCGGCGCGGTTGCCGGTATTGGCGTGCCGGGCGGCGCCGGGGTCGCCGGCGCCTGGCCTTGTGGGGCAGGGGCTTGGGACGCCGGCGTCGCGGGCGGATTGGCGGTCTGGGTCACGATCTGCGGCGACAGGGCCGGGCGGCCGAGCTGCGGCGCGGCGCCTGGCGGCTGCCCGGTCATCGCCGGCGCCGGACCTGCCGGCGGCGGCGAAGCCGGTGCGCCGGACGGCGCCGATGGCGCTCCGGCGGCCGGGGCAGGCGCCGGTGCCGCGCTGCCGCCTGGGGCCGGCGGGATGGGCGTGGCAGCCGCTTGCGGCGCGGCTCCGACCGGCGCGTTCGCGGATCCGGGGAGAGTCGGTGTCACGGCCGCCTGGCCGACTTTTGCAGGGCCAGGCGTCGAAAGGGCCGGTGGCTGTACCGACGATTGCACGGCGGGACCGGGCTGGCCGGATGGGTTGGCCGGAGCCTGGGCCGCGGGAGGCGGCGCACTGGGATTGGTGCCGGACGGTGCCGGACCTGTCGCTGCCTGGCCGGGCGTTTGGGCGGCCGCCGGTCTTGGAAGCAACAGGCTTACCGGAATCGGGCTCTTTGCCAGCTGTGCCGGAGGCAGTTCGGCGACCTTGCCGGACAGAGGCGGGATCTGCAGGCTGACCTGACGGTCCGGCGGCACATTGGTGCCGGCGCGCAGGGCGATTTCACCGAACTGGCTGCGCACCTGCAAGGCGCCATCCGGTGCCTGGCCGGTCACGGTTCCCGTCAGGAACACGGTCCTGGGTGCCTGCAGCAGCCGAGCCGCCAACTCCTGCGGCAGCCGGACGATCTCGCTGGGAATGGACACCAGCCCCGCCGCGCCCTTGGCGGGCGAAGCCGGCGCACCTGCGGGCGGGACCTGCGGCGTGTTCATGACGCCGCCAACCGCTTGGCGATGCCTTCTACATCGGCAGCGGCCTCGCTGTGCGGCGACCGCACCAAGAGGGAGATCTGGGCCCGCACCGCGGCGGGCACGTTGCGGTCGCTGCGGATGACGCCGGCCAGCGGCGGGCTGTGGCTCAGGAAGCTCTTACTCGCCTTGGCCAGGGTCTCATAGGTCTTCTCGCCTTCCAGGGGGCTCCTGGCGGCATTGACCACGATGCGGATGTCTGCGTCCGGGTGCTCGGTGCGCATCACCTTCATGAAGGCATAGGCATCGGTCAGCGCCGTCGGTTCCTCATTGGTCAGAACCAGGATCATTCCGGCCCGGGTCGCCAGCAGCCGGATGGTGCGCTCCAGCCCGGCACCCAGATCCATGATCACATGGTCGTAGTCCGCGGCCAGCTTCTCCAGGTCGATCACGAGCGCGGCCAGGCGCGGCGCCGACAGGCCGGCCAGATTGCCGGTCCCCGAGCGGCCGGCCAGGATATCGAAGCCGCCCTCCTCATAGGTCATCAGCGCGCCCCGAAGGCTGATCTCGCCATCGAGCACGGATCCGAGATCGCGCTTCGGCATCAGGCCCAGCTGGATGTCCACATTGGCGAGCCCCAGATCGCCGTCGAACAGGAGGACCCGCTGGCCTTGCTCGGCCAGGGCATGCGCCATGGTGATCGCGAACCAGGTCTTGCCGACACCACCTTTGCCGCTGGCGACGGCGATGAGCTTGTTCCGGTTGGCCGCATTGGCTTGCTGTTGCGACGACATCGTTCAGGCTCCCCGGTGATGGGCGTCGGCCGCGACCGAGCCGCCATGCAGGATGATCCGGGCCAGCGCCGCGCCATCGGCCGGGATCAGTCCATCCTTGATGCGGGCGGTGTTGCTGAACGCGGCGAAGGCCATCTGCGCGCCATGGGCGGCGGCCAGTGCGCTGCCCATGCGCCGGGACATGTCGTGCCGGGTGGAGATCATCCGCTTCACGCCGAACTCGCCGAAGATCCGCGCCATGTCGCGGGCCTCCATCGGATCGATGCCCGCCGGAAGCACCAGTACCGCTTCAATGTCGCCGCACATCAGGAACCGACCCATCGTCTCCATCTCCCGCACGTCGAGATGGTTGGCGCCGATGCTGTCGATCAGGACGAGATCATGGCCTTCGACGCCGATCAGGCCGGCGGCGAGGGTATCCGGATCGTCCACCGTCATGAGCGAGAGTCCCATGGCGGCGGCCAGACCGCCGAGGCGGGCATCGCCGCCGGCGCGTTCTGAATCCGTGGTGAACAGGGCCACGCGAAGCCCATCGGTCACCGCCGATGCCGCCAGCTTGGCGATGGTCTGGGTTTTGCCCGCGCCGGGCGGCCCTACCAGCATTCGCGCCTGGCGTCGGCCATTGACGTGCAGCGGCTGAAAGCTGAATTGGCGGTCCAGGGCGGCGGCCAGGGTCGAATCCGGTTCGCCGGTCTCCACCTCCTCGGCCAGTTCGGTCAGCGAGTCGATCAGCCCGGCGGGAACGCCGTTGCGGCGCAGCGCCTCGAAGATCGTCTCGCCGGAGGAGGCCTTCTCCGACACGCTCGGCGGTGCGATATCGGCACTGTCCAGGGCGGCGGTGACACGCACCGACCCGCCATCCTCGCGGGTTGCCACGATGATGGCGTCGTCGCCCAGCACGGCGCGGATCTGCGCCATGGCCTTGGTCGCCGTCGGGGCTGTGAAGGTCTTCAGACGCACGGCGAGGCCTCTCTATTCGCGCTCATATCTGCCCCAGGGTCTTGATCCGCGCCTTGGCGTGGACCTCGTTTTGCGACATCACGGCGGTGGTCGGCCGGAACCGCTCCACGATCGACCGCACATAGGGCCGGATGCCCGGGCTGGTCATCAGCACCGGGCTCTCGCCCAGCATGGCGTGCCGCTCGAAGGTCTGGCGCACCGTGTTGATGAAGTCCTGCAGCTTTGACGGCGCCATGGCAAGCTGCCGGTCGTCGCCGTCGCCGACAATCGCCTCGGCAAAGGCCTGCTCCCAATCCGGCGACAGGGTGATCAGCGGGATCAGGCCGGCCTCGTTGGTGTTCTCCGCGCTGATCTGCCGCGCCAGCCGGGCCCTTACATGCTCGGTGATGGCGGTCATGTTGCGGGTATAGCCGCAGGCCTCGGCCACGCCCTCCAGGATTGCCGGCAGGTCGCGGATCGAGATGCGCTCGGCCAGCAGGTTCTGAAGCACGCGCTGCAGCCCGCCGACGGTGATCTGGGTCGGGATGACATCGGCGATCAGCTTCTGCTGCGCCTGGTCCTGCTCGTCCAGCAGCTTCTGGGTCTCGGCGAAGGACAGCAGATCCGGCATCTGGTCCTTGATCACCTCGGTCAGATGGGTGGTCAGCACGGTCTGGGCGTCGACCACCGTATAGCCCTTGAACATCGCCTCGTCGCGGTTGGCGGCGTCGATCCACATGGCGGGCAGGCCGAAGGTCGGCTCGGTGGTGGCCTCGCCGGGCAGGGTGATCGGCTCGCCGCGGGGATCCATCACCAGCAGCAGGCCGGGGCGGACATCGCCGGAGCCGGCCTCGATCTCCTTGACCCGGATGACATAGCCGTTGGCCGGAAGCTGCAGATTGTCCTGGATCCGCACCGAGGGCATGACGAAGCCCATATCGGCGGCGAGCTGGCGGCGCAGCCCCTTGATCTGGTCAGTCAGCCGCTGGCCGGATTCGTTGTTGATCAGCGACAGCAGCCCATAGCCCAGCTCCAGGCGGATCTGGTCGATCTGCAGCGTGTTGGCGATCGGCTCCTCGGCCGGCGGGGCGGCGGCGGCATCCGCCGCCTCGCGCTCGGTCACCTCCTGCGCCGCCTGCGCCCGCGATCGAGTCAGATGCCAGGCCATGCCGCCGGTCGCGGCAGCCAGGGACAGGAACGGGATCATCGGAATGCCCGGCAGCAGCGACAGGCAGATCATCAATACAGCGGACAGGGCCAGCGCCTTGGGATAGCCGCCAAGCTGTCCGAACACCGCCTTGTCCGCGGACACGGTGGCGCCAGCCTTGGACACCAGCATGCCGGCCCCGACCGACACCACGATGGCCGGGATCTGGGTCACCAGCCCGTCGCCGACGGTCAGCAGCGTGTAGGTCTCCGCCGCCTCACCGAAACTCAGATCCTGCTGGGCGGTGCCGATGATGATGCCGCCGATCACGTTGATGAACGTGATCAGCAGTCCGGCGATGGCGTCGCCGCGGACGAATTTCGCGGCACCGTCCATGGCGCCGTAGAAATTGCTCTCGTCCTCCAGATCCTTGCGGCGGGACCGGGCTTCGGTCTCGTCGATCAGCCCGGCCGAGAGGTCGGCGTCGATGGCCATCTGCTTGCCCGGCATGGCATCCAGGCTGAAGCGGGCGGAGACCTCGGCGATGCGTCCGGAGCCCTTGGTGATGACCACGAAATTCACGATCACCAGGATGCCAAACACGATGATGCCGATGATGAAATTGCCGCCCATGACAAAGTTGCCGAAGGCCTCGATCACCCGCCCGGCGGCGTCCGGACCTTCATGACCATGGGCCAGGATCAGGCGGGTCGAGGCCATGTTCAGCGACAGCCGCAGGATCGTCGCGATCAGCAGCACCGTCGGAAAGGCGCTGAATTCCAGTGGCCGCGAGATGAACAGCACCACCATCAGCACCAGCACCGACAGGGTGATGGAGAAGGCCAGGCTGACATCCAGCAGCCAGGTCGGCATCGGCAGGATCAGCACCACCAGGATGGCGACGATCCCCAATGCCAGGGCGATGTCGCCCCGCCGCAGCATATCGGCGAACTGCCGCACCGGATCGCTCGGTGCGGGCAGGGCGTCGTTGGCTACGCTGGACTCTTCGGCCATCGGTCGCTGGGAGCTTGGCGGGGCGGGGCGGGGTTAGGCGGCCGGCTGTTCGGCGTCGCCGGGCATCGGCACCGCGACGCCCTCTTCGCTATAGGCCTTCAGCTTGTTGCGCAGGGTCCGGATCGAGATGCCGAGGATGTTGGCCGCATGGGTCCGATTGCCGAGCGTGTGCTGCAGCGTCTCCAGGATCAGGTCGCGCTCGACTTCGGCCACGGTCCGGCCGACCAGGCCCGATGCCGCCGCACCGCGGATCGCTGGCGTCGAACCCGCGGGCGCGCCCTCGGCGCCGCCTTCGGCCTCCGGGGCCATATCGGAACCCGACAGCAGAATAGTCTCGGCGGCGATCTCGGCTTCGGTCGACAGCAGCACCGCCCGGTGCATGCTGTTCTCCAGCTCGCGCACATTGCCACGCCAATGGTGGCCGTTCAGCCGCTCCAGGGCCTCCTGCGAGAGATGCCGGCGGCCAAGGCCGTTGGCCTCGGCGTACTTGTCCACGAAATGGGTGGCCAATGGTTCGATGTCCGTGGGCCGCTCGCGCAGGGCGGGCAGGCGGATATTGACGACGTTCAGCCGGAAATAGAGATCCTCCCGGAAGTTGCCGGACTTGACCTCCTCCTCCAAATCGCGGTTCGAGGTGGCCAGCAGGCGAATATCCACTGGCACCGGCCGGGTACCGCCGACCCGGTCGATCTCGCGCTCCTGGACCGCGCGCAGCAGCTTGGCCTGCAGGCGCGGATGCATCTCGCTGATCTCGTCCAGCAGCAGGGTGCCGCCATTGGCCTCTTCGAACTTGCCGACCCGGCGCGCCACCGCTCCGGTGAAGGCGCCCTTCTCATGTCCGAACAGCTCCGATTCCAGCAGGTTCTCCGGGATCGCCGCGCAGTTGACCGAGATGAAGGGGGCCTTGGCGCGGCGGCTCTTCTTGTGGATATGCCGGGCCATCAGCTCCTTGCCGGTGCCGCTTTCGCCGGTGATCAGCACCGAGGCGTCGGCCGGCGCGACCTGTTCGGCCAGGGCCAGGACCGTGGTCATCGCCGGGTCCCGCGACACGATAGCGTCGGCCTCCGCGGCGACGGCTTGCAGCACCGCGGCGATGAGCTCCGCATTGGGCGGCAGCGGCACGTATTCCTTGGCGCCGGCCTTGATGGCGCGCACCGCCGCTGGCGTATCGGTGCCGATGCCGCAGGCGACCACCGGCACGTGGATGCGCTCGGAGCCCAGGCTCTCGCAGAGCTGCTCCACATCCAGGGTGACGTCGATCATTACCAGATCGGCACCCTGGCCGCCGCGCAGGGCGGTCAGGGCCGCCTCCACCGTCTCGGCGGCCGTGACCTTGGCGCCGCGATCCATGGCGATCTTGCCCGCTGCGGTGATATGGCCCTCCAAGGTGCCGACGATCAGTAAGCGCATCTATTCCACCTTCTCTCAATCACCGGTTCGCTGCCGTCAGTTCCGGTCCGACTTGATGATTTCCGTCATGGTGATGCCTAGCCGGTCGTCGACCACCACCACCTCGCCACGGGCCACCAGCCGGTTGTTGACGTAGACGTCGATCGCCTCTCCGACCTTGCGGTCCAGCTCGACGACGGCGCCGCGGCCCAGCTTGAGGAGCTGGTTCACCTGCATGTTGGCCTTGCCCAGGACAGCGGAGATCTGCACCGGGATGTCGTAGATCGCCTCCAGATCCTTGCTGACCTCCGGCGTATCCGCGGCGGCAGCCTGCTCTTCGCTTGCCGGCAGTCCGGCCTCCGGTTCCACGGCGTCGAGTTCGTCGAGATCGAGATTTTCGGTGTCGCTCATGGCAACGCTCCTAGCTGGCGTTCGGGGTGTCTTGCGATGCGGCGCCTTCCGGCATCGCCCCGGGGATTTCGGTCGTCGCGGCCGGGTCCGGCACCGGGTCCGGCTCGCTTGGCGGATCGTCTATCGGGTCGACTGCCGGATCGGGGGCGGTAACCGTCGCCGGCTCTCCGGCCGGATCCTCCCCATCGAACGCGGCGCCATTGGTGAATCCGTTGATCGGTGTGTCGCCGCTCGGCGTATCGGGCGCGTCGGGTGTGTCAGGCGCCTCGGGCACCGCCATCTCCGGATCGTCGGCGGCGATTGGGGGTTCGGCGTCTTCTCCGGTGTCCGGCGGTATCTCGTCGCCGGCCTCCGGCGTCTGCGCGGAGTCCTCGCCCGGGGCTTTGAAGATACGCTGGGCCGCCGCTTCGAATTCCTGCCACATGTTCTGCACCACGCGCTCGGCGCCGCCTTGGGCCCATTCGACCCGGCAATCGGAGTCGCCCAACGTGTCGTCGGCCAGAATGGTGATGGTGCCTTCATGGCCGGCGGCGGCCGAGAGCGCGTCGACGCGCTCCTGAAGGGGCTCCACCAGGGGGCCGGCGATGCGAATGGAGATCCTGGGCTCGGTCCTCGCCTCCTGCAGGCATTCCGCGAGCACCGCCTCGATCTCGACCAGCCCCTGACGCTCGGCGAGGGCCGGGAACATTTTGCGAAGCGCCTTTAGCGCCAGCTCGACGCTGCGTGCGGTCAGCCCCTCCTGATAGAGCGCCTGTTCCTCGGACAGCGCTGCCATCTGCTCCACCAGGCGACCCAGCCCGTTGAGCAGCTGCTTCTCGATGCCGTTGACGACGTCCTGGCGCCCGGCTGCATCGCCCTCGGCATAGGCCGCCTCGCGCGCCGCCTCCATCTCCTCGAGGCTGAAGGTCGGTTCGGCAGCCTCCTCCTCGGCGCCGATCGCCTCCGTGTCGAAAGAGGTTTCGAACAGGAAGCGCTGGGACGGCGCGTTGGGGTCCACCGGCTTGCGGGATTCGCTAGTAGACAAGTTCGTCGTCCGAGTTGCCGTCGGCGATGACGATTTCGCCGCGGGCGGAGAGGTCCTTGGCGATCTGCACCATGTGCATCTGCGCCTCGTCGACCTCCTTCAGCCGTACCGGGCCCATGGCCTGCATGTCCTCGCGCAGCAGCTTGGCGGCGCGTTCCGACATGTTGGAGAAGAACAGGTCGCGCAGGCTTTCCGACGCGCCCTTCAGGCCCATCGCCAGCTTCTCCTTCTCCACCGCGCGCAGCAGGGTCTGGATGCCCTGCGGGTCGAGCTTTCCGAGATCCTCGAAGGTGAACATCAGCGCCTTGATCTTCTCGGCGCTGTCGGTGTTGCGCTCCTCCAGGGCCGAGATGAACTTGCTCTCGGTCTGGCGGTCGAGGTTGTTGAAGATCTCGGCCATCAACTCGTGGGCGTCGCGCCGGTTGGTGCGCGCCAGGTTCGACATGAACTCGTTGCGCAGGGTGCGCTCGACGTCGTCCAGGACCTCCTTCTGCACCGCCTCCATGCGCAACATGCGCATCACCACCTCCATGGCGAAGCTGTCGGGCAGCAGGGACAGGACGCGGGCGGCGTGGTCCGACTTGATCTTCGACAGGACGACGGCGACGGTCTGCGGGTATTCGTTCTTCAGGTAGTTGGCGAGCACGGCCTCGCTGACATTGGCCATCTTCTCCCACATGGTGCGGCCGGCCGGTCCGCGGATCTCCTCCATGATGGCCTCGACCTTTTCGCGGTCCATCACCTTGGCGAGCAGCCTCTCGGTGCTGTCGAATGTGCCAACCAGGGCGCCGGTCGAGGAGATCTGCTCGACGAACTCGACGCAGAGGCGCTCCACCAGATTGGCGCTGACCGTGCCCAGCGTGGCCATGATCTGGGAGAGCTCCATGATCTCTTCGTCGTCCATGTAGACGAAGAGGCGTGAGGCGTTCTCCTCGCCGATGGCCAGCAGCAGGATCGCCGCCTTTTCCGGACCGGTCAGGCCGCGATAATCCTCGCGCACTTGCAGCGACGACATGGCTCTCTAGCCTCTCGCCGGAGTGCGGAACGGGTGGGGCAGGGGCGCGGACATCATGTCTCCTGGTACATCCAGTTGCGGATGATCGAGATCGACTCCTCCGGATGCTTGTCGACGATCTCGCCGATCTTCTTCACCGAGGATTCCCGCACGCGACCGTCGACCCGGTCGATGTTGATGCTGCTGTTGGGCCTGTCGCCGTCGTCTCCGGTCGCCGGCAGGGCGGTGCCGCTTTCGATCATCTCCAGCTCGGCGGCGCCCGGCAGGGCCTCGCCCTGGGGGCCGGCCAGCGCCCGCGGCAGGCTGCTGTTGTCGGGCAGCAGGGCGTCATAGGTGTCCGCGGTACCGCCGCCATCGCCCAGATCCATGATCCGGTTGAGCAGCGGCCGCACCACCAGCAGGATGACCAGCACTGCGACCACGGCCATCACCAGCAATTCGGCGATGCGCAGCATGTCATGCCGGTCGAGGCCGAGCATGAGGCCCGCATCCTCGGCGCCCAGCGGCTCCTCCGGCGACACGAATTGCATGTTGATGATCTCGACCGTGTCGCCGCGGGCGGCGTCGAACCCGATCGCCGAGCGGACCAGGGCGTCGATCTGGGCCAGCTCCTCGTCGCTGCGCGGCTGATAGACCGGATCGCCGTCCGCCACCGCGTCGTAGGTGCCGTCGATCAGCACCGCGACCGAAAGCCGCCGGACGATGCCGGAATCCCGCACGGTATTCAGCACCGTGCGGCTGATCTCGTAATTCACCGTCTCCTGCAGCGTCTCGGTCCGGTTGCTGGCGCTGGCGCCGCCCAGCGGGGCCAGGTCGCCGGCCTCGGGGAGGGCATTGGCGACCGATATCGGGTCGCTGCCGTCATCCTCGTTGGACTCGCTGGTCTCCTCGACCAGCTGGCTGGACCGCGCCACCTGGCTGTTCGGATCGAACAGCTCCTCGGTGGAGGTCACCCGGTCGAAATCCATGTCGGCGCTGATCTGCGCACGGACCTTTCCGGCCCCGACGGTGCGGGCCAGGAGATCCTCCAGGGATTGCGAGAGGCGCAACTCGTAGTTGCGACGCATCTCTTCCGCCGTGGACAGCCCCATGGCGCCTTCGCCCTCGCCGCCGCGGGCCAGCAGCGTGCCGCGATCGTCGACGATGGAGACGTTCTGGGGCTCCAGGCTGGGGACCGCCGCGGCGACCAGATGCTGGACCGCGACGATCTGCTGTCCGCTCAACCCGCCGCGCAGCCGCAGGAACACCGATGCGCTGGACTCCTGCCGGTCGCGGCTGAACAGCTCGCGCTCAGGCAGGACCAGATGCACCCGCGCCTGGCGCACATTGGCGATGGTTCCGATGGTCCGCGACAGCTCGCCCTCCAGGGCGCGCAACCGATTGATGTTCTGAACGAAATTCGAGCTGCCGAAGCCTTCGGTCCGGTCGAAGATCTCATATCCGAGCGAACCGCCCTTGGGCAGGCCGTCCTGGGCGATCAGCAGGCGGGCGCGGTCGACCTCGTCGCCGGGGACCATGATTGCCGCGCCATTGCCACGAATCTGATAGGGAATATCCAGCCCGTCCAGCCGCGATGCGATCTCGCCGCTATCTGCCAGATCGAGGTCGCCATACAGCAGCGTCATGTCGGCGGTCGACAGACGGGTGGTGACGAAGGCGAAGAAGGCGATCAGCCCGATCGCCACCGCACCGATGGCGGCAAGGCGCACCGGCCCGAGGCTTCGCAGCGTCTGGCTTAATGCATCCAAAAGTTGCAGGTCCCATCTCGATTCTGCTTATCCGAGACGGTAGCTTTTGTGTGCTGAATGTATGGTTAAAAGCACCGGCAATATTTGCCTATAAGTCATCTGTCTAGCGCATTATGCAACCCATACGAGATGTCGATGGATATCGGCTAATCGGTTTTCGATTTGCGTCTGGCCAATGCCTTGCTTTGAAACAAAAAAAACGCCGTTCGCGATGAACGGCGTCCCGAACAATTCGGTATCCCCAATGGCGTCAGTCGAGGACCCCGGCCGATTCCCGACCCGACTGACGATAGTCCTGAAGCCGCGTGGCCCTGAGGCCCGGTACGCCATGACTCTCGATCAGGCGCTGCCACGACAGGAATTCTTCGATCGAAATATTGTACCGAGCGCACGCGTCCTCCAGGCTCAGCAACCCGCTGCGCACTGCTGTGACGACTTCTGCTTTGCGACGGCTGACCCAACGTTTGGTGTTCGGCGACGGCAAGTCCTCAATAGAGAGGGGCTTACCTGCCGGCCCGATCACCGCGCGTTGGCGCGCATCCTGCGACTGCCTCATCCAAAGCTCCTACGCTCGATCCTGAACGCTAGATGCATCATTGAAGGGTATGATTCCCGTTTTAAGAAAGGGCTAAGGAACGAGGTTAATCGAACGCTAATCGAGCAAAGCCCGGCCGGACGCCATTTCTGCGACCGGCCGGTTATTACCTGTGCTCTATAGAACTCGTCTGACTAACGCTTAATCCTTACCAATTCGTCGAGCATTTCGTCGGCGGTTGTGATGATCTTGGCGCTCGCCGAATAGGCCCTCTGGGTGATGATCATGTCGGTGAACTCGGTCGCCAGGTCCACGGTCGAGGCCTCCAGCGCGCCGGATTCGATCTGTCCCGCGCCGCCGGAATTCGGCGCCCGCAGGAAGAACTGGCCGGATTGGGTGGTCTCGATGAAGACATTGCCGGTCCGTGCCAGCAGTCCGTTGGCATTGGCGAACGTGGCCAGCGGCACTTGGAAGATCGGCAATGTCCGGCCATTGTCGAAGATCGCGGTCACGACGCCGGCCTCATCGATCTGGACGCTGGTGAAGGATCCGAACTGGACACCGTCCTGTTCGATTAGGGACACCAGGTACTCGCCGGAGAACTGGGTCAGCCCTTCCTGGGTGCCGGAGATGCCGACATTCATGGTGATGGAGTTGGTGGTGCCGTCGACCCAGGTCGCGCCATTGGTCAGAGTATACGCGGACATGTCTAGGTCGAGCGTCAACGGCGTGCCGGGCGCGGGCGCCGGCTGCGCCGAGGTGGCGATCAGCTGGCCGGTATCGTTGAATGTAAGGCTGCCGAACGGCGTGCCCCAGGTCGCCGGATCATCCGGATCACTCGGCGCGCCGGCGATCTGGGCGCCGTCGCTGACCCGTGTCAGATCCTGAACATAGACGTCCCAGGTCGAGGTGATCGGCGCAGAGGCGGTGATCCCGGTCTTCACGTAGCGCACGGTGATGTCATAGGCGACGCCGAGGCTGTCGAAGATCTCCACCGTCATTGGGAAGGTCGAGCCCAGCGGCGAATTGGCCAGGCTGGCCGAGCCGTTCGGCGTCGACGACAGGGTCAGGCCGCCGATGGTCGACGTCGTGCCGACCATGTCGACCGCCGTGCTGCCGCCGGCGTTGAAGCTGGGGCCGGTGGTCAGGGCGTTGAAGTCGATGCCGAAGCTGGCCGCGGAGGTCAGCGTGCCGGTGTCGAAATCATAGGTGACGCCGACCGGCGTGTGGGCCGAAGTCAGGGCGTTGCCGCCGAGCGAGTCGGTGATCGCGGTGACCTGCACGTCCCAGGCGACGTCGGCGCCGCCGGAGACGCCGACTGCGGTCTGGTTATAGGTCAGCGTGACCGTGAACGGCGCGCCCGCATCGTCAAAGATCGTGAAGGTCTGGGTGGTGGCGTTCGGCAAGGTGCTGGACCGGCTGATATTGCCGGACATATCGACCGTGCTTGTCGGAACCGCCGCCACGATCGGCGCGGAGGCCGGCAGGTTGGCGGCGACGGTGATCTCCTCGGTCGATTCCACCGTGCCCGTCAGGTTGTTGATGTTCACGGTCTCAAGGCTGGACAGCACGTTCGGGTTGACTCCTGGCGCCAGGTTGCCGTTCGGGTCCAGGCGCCAGCCCTGGAGGAAGAAACCGGCGGTGTTGCGCAGGAAGCCGGCGGCGTCCGGCGTGAACGAACCGGCCCGGGTGTAGCTGTAGGCGTCGCCCTGGGTCGGCATGGTGGATTCGGCCACCACGAAGAAGCCGTCGCCGCTGACCGCGACATCCATCGGCGATTCCGAGGATTGCAGCAGCCCCTGCCGGTCGATCATGGCCTGCGGCGACGACCGCACGCCGCCGGGCGAATAGCTGTTCGCCGTCGGGCTGGCGGTGACCAGCGTCGAGAAGCGGGCCTTGGTCGCCTTGTAGCCGACCGTGTTCACGTTGGAGATGTTGTCCGAGATCATGCCCAGGGCCTGGCTTTGCGCCGCAAGCCCCGAAACGCCGGAAAACATCGCGCCATAGATGCTCATATCGTGTGCTCCTTCCCACTCAATGCCAGTTCGCGGCCAGCCGGCCGGCGATGATTGCGGCCATCACGCATCGCTTGCGGCGTCGCGGATGGCGATGATGTCGTACATGTCGAAGGCGCCGTCGGCGGTCTCGACCAGGATGCTGTTGCCGCTCAGATCGACGCCGGTGATGTGGCGGGCGACGCTGGTCTGCACCGCGATCGGTTCGCCGGCCGCGTCCTGGGCGGTCACGTCTATGCTGTAGGTGCCGGGTGCGGCGGTCGTGCCGTCCAGGGTCTCGCCGGACCAGGTGAAGCCATGCCGGCCCACCGCAGTTTCCGCATTCGCCGTGTAGATCAAGGTGCCGCGGGAGTTGCGGATGTTGATTGTCGCGCCGTCGACGCCGGCCGGCATCTGGTAGCCGTATTCGAGGGTCGTCGAACCGTCATAGGTCAGGTCCGAGCCGTAGAACTCGGCGGTCTGCCCGGTCAGCGACGCGGCGAAGCTGATCTGGTTGAAGCCGCCCTGGTTCAACAGCGCGTCCAGCTTGTCGTTGGAGGCGATCTGCTGCTCGACCTGGCTGAACTGCACCAGCTGGTTGGTGAATTCGTCGGTGTCCATCGGGTCGATCGGATCCTGATACTGCAGCTGGGTGGTCAGCAGGGTCAGGAAGGTATCGAAGGTATCGCTGAGGGACGCGCTGGCAGCGTTGCTGCTGGCGGTCGCGCCAGTGGTGTTCGTCAGGGCGCCGATATCCATGGGGGCTCTCCTAGACTTTGATATCCACCCGGCCAGCGCCGAGGGTCAGGGTTATGGGTGCGGGGGAGTCGTCGCCGTCCTCGGCTCCGACATCGTTGGCGACCGCAGCGCCGTCGGGCGCCAACCGGTCATGGCCGCCGGCCTGATCGCCGGTCTGGCCGCGCAGATTGAAGCTGAGGCTGCCGCTGTCCGTCTGCAGGCCGGCGTCGTTGAGCGCCGTCGTCAGCGTCCGGGCGTCGCGCTGCAGCAGGTGCAGGGTCTCCGGGCGCTCGGCGGAAATCACCGCCTGCAGCCGGCCGTCATGCCCGACCTCCATCTGGACGTCGACACGGCCAAGGCTGGCGGGCTTCAACTGGACGGTCAGCCGATCGACCCCATCGGCGACGGCCCGCCGCAATTGAAGGATCACCTGCTCGGCGGCCGGGGGCGGGGTGGTGGTGTTGCCGGTGGACTGCGCCAGGGCCGTGGCTTCCATGACCGGCCGCGCGGTCTGGGGGGAGGCTGTGGCGGGCAGCTCCGGTTGTGCATTCGATGCCGGCAGATCGACGGCGGCGGCGTCCGGTCGGGCCGCCAGCTGCGCCGTCACGGCGGCAGACCGGTCGCTGTTCTGGGCGGCAGCGGCGCCGCTCGTAGCAAGACCGGTCTGTGCGGTCCCGGAGCGTGCGGCGGTCTTGGTGACAGCGGGAGTTGCCGGGGTGGCCGGGTCGGGTCCGTCGGTGAGCTCGGCAGATTCCGGCAGCGCCTGCGGTTCAGAGGCGGCGGGCACGGCCCGGTCGGGCACCGCGATGACCTTGGTCGCCGCCACCGATGCCTGGGCCGACTGAACGCCGGCAGCGGCTGCGGCGGCTTTGGGGGCGGCAGGGGATACCGCGCTGCCCGTCACACTTGCAGGGTTCACCTCACCATCGGTGAGAGATACAGCGGGGTCGGTCGTGACGGACTCGACCCCGGCCAAATTCGGCTGCGCAGCGGGGAGTGCCGGGTTGGCTGCCGGTGCCGGTGTTGCGGCCACCTTCGGAACTGGCACAACCTCAGGCACGCTGCCCAATTGGGTCGATGGTGCCGGAATGTTGGCCTGGCCACCGGCGGGGTCGGGGCGTTGTCCGACGGCCAGGCCGGCCGTCGGCGCGAGGTTCGAAACCGGGTCGCCCACCGGCGTTCCGGCGGCGGGGAGTCGGGGTACCGAAGGATTGACGACGGCGGGGTCGGTCGGCGAGGGCTGCGGGGCCGGGACGATCGCCTCGACGGCCGTGGTCGCGGCCGGAGCCGCCACTGCGGCGTGGGTGATGGCCTCCGGCACGACCGCCATCGCCTCGAGGAACGACTCGCCGATCGTGGCCTGCTCCGCGGGCACCGCGCCGGCGGTTGGGTCCGCCGGGATCGGGTTCTGGGCAACCGGCACGTCCTGCTCGGGCGCCGCTGCCGTCTCGGCCGCGAGATCCTTCGGGCCGGCCGCGGGTGGTTTCGCCGCGGCGTCCGAGGGCTGGCGCAACAGCTCCGAGAACCGCTCGTCGGAGTCCGACTCCGACGGTGGGGTCTTGGGCTGTCCCGGCGCGCGGACCAGGAGATCGATGGGCGAACTGTGCATGACCGGTCGTCTCGCGAATTGTCTCGGCATACGGAAAGCAACCCGCGGGCCAACCGGCGTTCGATCCACAACACGTTGATATCTTTGAGAAAAATCCGAGGGCTTGGGCCGGCGGCCGTGGCATCCGGCGGCTTTGACCGGGTCGATTCCGTCCGACCCGGCCAATGTTGCCCAGTGCGCCCCGTCGTGCGCCCGGTCTTTGCGATTCTATATAGGGGCCGGTTCGAGCGATCGAGTCGCGAGCCTGAGATCGTCCTCCGGGTCCGCCGGTCGAGCCGGTCCGATGCCCGGCAAGAATGCCCGGGCGGGCGGAAGTTTTTCCCGCCGTTCAGGGCAAGGCTTGCCGGCCGTCCATCCGGGCTCGGTTGCGTGGGCTGTAAGCAGCTGATTTCCAAATGAAAATCTTGTCGCGACGCTGGCACGCCCCTTGCTCCTTGGGCGACACCAACTCACCTTCGGCCCGCCCGGTGGCGGCCGATGGAATGGAGGACCAAGACCATGCCAACAGTCACGACGAACGTGGGCGCGAATACCGCGCTGCGTTTCCTGAACATCAACGACCAGGCGACCCGCAACTCGATCGGCAAGCTGTCGAGCGGCTCGCGGATCGTGAAGGCGTCGGACGACGCCGCCTCGCTGGCGATCTCGACCAATTTGAACGCTGATGTGGTTACCCTGCGGCAGGCGGCGATCAACGCCACCAACGGCAATGCCGTGGTCCAGGTGGCGGATGGCGGCCTCGCCCGCATCGCCGACATCCTGGCCCGCATGAAGGCGCTGGCCGTGCAGGCCCTGTCGGGCTCGGTCGACGTCACCAGCCGCGGCTATATCAACGAGGAGTTCACCCAGCTCCGCGACGAAATCACCTCGATAGCCGAGCAGACGGAGTTCAACGGCACCGAGCTGCTCAGCGTCTCGGCGGCGATCGACTTCATGGTGGGACGCTCGGCGACGGAGACGATCACCGTCAACACGGTGATCGCCACCGCTACCGGTATCGGCGTCAACGCAACCACGGTCACCACGCAGACCACCGCCACCGCGGCGATTTCCCTGGTCAGCACCGCGATCAATTCGGTGAACAGCTTCCGCGCGACCTTCGGGTCGTACATGTCGCGGTTCGACTTCCGGGCCCGCAATGTCGACACCCAGGTCGAGAACATCGACGCCGCGAAGTCGGCCCTGCTGGACACCGACGTGGCCATGGAGATGACCAAGTTCACCTCCGCCCAGGTGCTGATGCAGGCCAACGTGGCCATGCTGGCCCAGGCCAATCAGCTGCCGCAGAACCTGCTGCGCCTGCTGCAGTAGTCACCGATGGCCGAGGTCTTGAAATCCTCCCGCCTGCTCCGGCGCCGGATCGGCCTCTCGTCGATCGCGGCACCGGTGCGGCGCGGACCCGGCAGAAATTGCCGGGTCGTGCCCGGCAGAAAATGCCGGACCGGCAGAAATGTACCCCTGCCGTCCCATATGGGAATCGAGGAATTTCAAGGTGTTCGGTGCGATCTACTGTTTGGCATGGCGCTTGCAACACGGATCGGTGCGACAGGCCCGTCTCCATCATGGCGGCGGGTCGGAAGGGACGGCAGGAAGCTATCCCGTCGCACCGACCCAGGAAGGGTCGGGATTCTTCAAGTAGAAGGAACGACCAATGCCTACAGTCACCACGAATACGGGCGCGAATACCGCCCTGCGTTTCCTGAACATCAACGACATGAACACCCGTGCGTCGATCGGCAAGCTGTCGAGCGGCTCTCGGATCGTGAAGGCGTCGGACGATGCCGCCTCCCTGGCGATTTCGACCAACCTGAACGCCGACATCGTTGTGCTGCGCCAGTCGGCGACCAACGCTGCCAACGGCAGCGCCGTGGTTCAGGTTGCCGATGGCGGCCTGGCCCGGATCTCCGACATTCTGGCTCGGATGAAGGCCCTGGCCACCCAGGCCCTGTCGGGTTCGGTGGATGCCACCAGCCGTGGCTACATCAACTCCGAGTTCACCCAGCTCCGCGACGAGATCACCTCGATCGCCGAGCAGACGGAGTTCAACGGCACCGAACTGCTGAGCGTCTCGGCGACCATCAACTTCATGGTCGGCCGTGCTGCTGCGGAGTCGATCGCCGTCAACACCGTGAACAACACGGCGACCGGCCTGTCGGTCAACGCCAACACGGTGGACACGACCACCAACGCGACGACCGCGCTGACCGCCATCACCACGGCGATCAACACGGTCAACAGCAACCGGGCGACATTCGGGTCGTACATGTCCCGCTTCGACTTCCGGGCGCAGAACATCGACACCCAGATCGAGAACATCGACGCGGCCAAATCGGCCCTTCTGGATACCGATGTTGCGGGCGAGATGACCAAGTTCACCTCGGCCCAGGTGCTGATGCAGGCGAACGTGGCGATGTTGGCCCAGGCCAACCAGCTGCCGCAGAACCTGTTGCGGCTCCTCAACTAACGGTTAGAGCCGCAAAGCCTCCGGGAGGGCGCCTGGCGCGCCCTCCCGTCTGGCCCCGCCGGCCAGGTTGCACCGTAGGTGCCAACGGATCGGCGGAGAGCTCTGACAGGAGGGGACGTGACGATGAACGAGATACCGAAAAACGCAGTCGTTGCTGCCCGCGTCGTCGCGACACCGAGTACCGTCGAACGCAAGGCAGCGCCGCAGGCGCCGGCCGAGGCCGCGCGGGTTCAGGCGAAAGCCGAAGCCCCCGAACGGGTCGAAGCGCCGACCGCCTCCGGCGACAAGGTTGCGACCGAGTCGGCCGCTGTCGAGCCGCTGAGCCCGACCGGACCGACCCGCACCACCGCGTATGCCGACTCGAACACCGGACGTTATGTCATCCAGGTGCGCGAGACGGACAGCAACGAGGTGATCAACCAGTACCCGCCCAAGGAGCTGCTGCGGTTCTACGCGGCGGCGCGCGAGGCGCTGGAGCAGGCGGTCGAACGGTCCGCCAAGGCCAAGGATGTGAGCGCCTAGCAGGCGCTGCTGTTAGCCGGTTGCTGCGAACCGCCGCCGACCGGGCGAAACAGGTGACCAGGAGAACCGGTGATGGATGAAATCAACGGCGTCGGAAACCTCAGCTTCGTCAACGGCTCGCCGACATTTTTCGGCGGCCAGTCGGGCATCGACACCGAGGCCCTGATCAATGCCCTGGTCCAGGTCCGCGAGCTCCCGGCGGTCAATGTCGAGAACCGGATCACCCAGAACCAGGCCAAGATCGCCGCCTTCAACGATCTGAAGACCAATCTGTCGGCCATGTCGACGGCCCTGAACGGCCTGCGCAACCCGCCGGGCTTTTTCGGATCCCAGGACAATGTCTTCGAGGCGAAGAGCGTCTTCCTGAGCGGCGGCGCGGCCGATCCGACCAGCGTGGTCGCCGTCACCGTCGATGGCACCGCCGCGGTCGGCACCTTCGATCTCACCGTGAACCGGCTGGCCAAGGCGGAGAAGTTCGTGGCCACAACGGCGACGGACACCAACGCTCTGGGCTATTCGGGCACGATCTCCATCGGCCTGAATTCCACCGACTACACCGCGACCGATGTCGTCATCGATGCCGGCGATTCCATCAACGATCTCCGCGACAAGTTCAACGCCGTCAAGGATGCGACCGGCGTCGCCGCATCGGTGATCCAGACCAGTTCCGATCCGCTGAACCCGACTTACGAGCTGGTCCTGTCCGGTGCGGAGACCGGGATCGGCATCAACTACACCGACACCGTCGGCACCCTGATCTCCGGCGGCTCGATGGCCAAGACGCCGCTGCAAACGGCGGAAACGGCGCAGATCGTGGTCGACGGCGTGACGGTCGAGCGGACCAGCAACGAGATCGACGACGTGCTGGACGGCGTCACCTTCACCCTGCTGCGCGAGCAGCCGGGCGATCCGATCGCGGTGGAGGTCGGCACCAACCTCAACAGCGTCAAGGACAAGATCGTCGAATTCGTCAACGCCTACAATGAATACAGGGCCTTCGTAGACGCCCAGCAGGTGGTCTCCGAGGATGGCGAAGTCGGCGAGTCGGCGGCGCTGTTCGGCAACGGCACCTTGCGCTCGGCGGTGGGCGATGTCGCTCAGGAGCTGGCACGCGGCGTCGGCGGCGTCAGCGGTTTCAGCACCCTGGCGGAGATCGGCATCACCCTCGATGCCAGCAACCGGCTGGTGATCGACGACACCATCCTGGACGATGCCCTGCTGACCAAGCTCGACGAAGTCCGCGACGTCTTCGAGTTCCGCTTCACCTCCAGCTCGTCGGAGCTGCAGGTGCTGTCCCATGACGGCGATGTCGACGCCTCGTCCTTCGATATCCAGATCAACAACATGAATGCCGACGGATCGGGAATCGTGGTGTCGAACCTCCTCGACTCCAACGGCGACCCGGTGACCGGCCAGGCCAACCCGTTCACGGTCGAAGGCACCACGCTGGTCGGCAAGGCCGGCACCGTCTTCGAGGGGCTGAAGCTGGTCTATACGGGCCCCGCCGCCGGTGAGACGGTCAACGTGACCGGCGTTTCCCAGGGCATCGGCGACCGGCTCTACAACCGCATCGAGGAGATCGTCGACCTCGACGGCCCGATCAACCAGGAGGTCGTCAGCCTCGACAACCGGAACGTCGAGTTGGAGGAGGAGGTCCTTCGCATCCAGCAGCGGGCCGAAGACTACCGGCTCAGTTTGATCGAGCGCTTTGCCGCTCTGGAAGAGGCTTTGGCCGCAACCGAAGCCCTCAGCGACCAGATCGAGTCCCTGGCGGACTCGCTGAACGGCGACAACTAGGAATTCGCAGGAAGGACACGCCCCATGAACGCCAACCACAATGCTCTGCAGAGCTATGGTCAGGCGGCGCAGAACGTGCCCGCCGGAACCCAGATCGTCATGCTGTATGACGGCATCCTGAAATGCCTGTCCGAGGCCCGTTCGGCGATCGAGGAGAACCGCATCGTCGACCGCTTCAACGCCATCAAGAAGGCGTCGGACATCGTCAACGGTCTGAATTCCAGCCTCGATTTCGAGAATGGCGGCGACATCGCGCCGATGCTGGACCGTTTCTACAACTATGCGTTCTTCCGGCTGCAGCGGGCCTGCGTGGAATCGTCGGTCGAAATCGTCGACGAGCTGACGGCCAACGTCACCGAAATGCGCAAGGCCTGGGCTGCGGTCGTGGAGCAGCCTGAGGCGGCACGGGCCGCGCCTCGCCCCGCACCAGGCGAGACGATCGATCCCGCGCTGTCCGGCGGCGTCGTCGTCTCGGCCTGACCGGAGGTCAGCGAGATGGCGCGTACAAGCGGGAAGGCCCGGCAGCGGGCGCGTAAGCGCAAACAGGCGTCCGTTGCCGGCCTGCCCGACGCCGCGGAGATCGAACGGCGGCTGAGCAAGATATTCCGCATCATCGATGCCGGGGAATTGGGTGACGCGGCGCGGCGGTTGGCCGGGCTTGTCCGCCAGGCGCCGCGCCATGCCGAGATCCGGCACGCTCTGGGCTATGTCCGCCATCTGCAGGGGCTTGACGAAGCGGCGATCGAAGAGCTGACCCGGGCGATCGACATCGATCCCCATTGCGCAACCTATCGGAACAGCCTGGCTGTCGTCCTGCACAAGGCGGGCCGGTTCGCCGAGGCGGTGGAGCAGGGGCGGGCGGTCGTCGAGCGTGAGCCGGGCAATCCGGCCTTTCACTTCAATCTCGGCAACGCCCTGAAGGATAGCGGCGCCTTCGCCGATGCGGTCACCTGCTATCGCAAGGCCCTCGCGGTACATCCCGACGATCCGGAGATCCTGAACAACCTCGGCGTCGCCCTGACACATTGCGACGGCGCCGTGGAGGCATTGTCGTTGTTCCGTCGCGCCGCCGGTCTGCGGCCGGACGACCCCCAGATCCCCTACAATCTGGGCCTGGCCGCACTGCAGCTGGACGATCCGGACTCGGCCCTGGCGTCTTTCAAGGCGAGCCAGGACATCGACGAGACATTCGACCGCGCGGTGGCGGCAACGGCGCAGTTGCACGCGAACCGGAGGGAAATTGCCAAGGCCATTGCCACGTTTCGCCGGTATCTGGAGATGCGGCCGGACGACCATCTCGCCATGCGCGCGGTCGCCGAACTGTTGCGGGTCCGCGGCAATTTTGCCGAGGCTCGGAAGTGGGTCGAGCACCTCTCCGCGCTGGCCCCCGACGATCCGGCCGCCGCAAGGATGATCGGCGGTATTCTCGCCGAGGAGAACGACACCGAGGGCGCGATTGCCGCCTTCCGGCGGATTCTCGAGCAGGATCCCGGCGATTCCGCGACCTGGCTCGATCTCGGCTATCTGCTGCTGATGATGGAACGCACCGGCGAGGCGCGCGATTGCATGGATCATGCCGCGGCGCTCGATCCGCAGTCGCCTCGGCTTTTCCACCTGCGCAGCCTGATGGCCGAGGGTGAGGGCGATCTTGCCGGCGCCGGCCGCCATCAGGATGAATGCCTGAAGCGCGATCCGGACAACGAACCGATGCGCGCGCATCGCGGCCGCTTGCACCTGGCCGTCGGCGAGCTGGAAGCCGGCTACCGACTCAACGACGCTCGGCGCGACGAGAGGGGCAATGCCATCGACGACGGCCTGCCGGCGCCGCTCTGGCAGGGCGAGCCGCTGGCCGGCAAGCGGCTGCTGATTGCTTCCGAACAGGGGCTGGGCGACGAGGTCATCTTCGGAGGCTGCATCCCCGACGTGATCCGGGACGCGGCTTCCTGCGCCATCGAATGCGATCCCCGGCTGGTCTCGCTGTTCGCGCGCAGCTTTCCGGACGCCCGGGTCCATCCCTCGCAGAAGAGTGTGGACAACCGGTTCAGCGTACGGTCCTACGGATGGCTGGCGCCGGACGAGAAGCCGGACTATGCGGTCCCGATGGGCAGTCTTGCCCGGTGGTGCCGGCCTAGCATCGAGGACTTCCCGCCGCCGGGCGGCTATCTGAAGGTCGATCCGGACCGTGTCGCCCATTGGCGGCGGCGGCTCGAGGCCCTGGGGCCGGGGCTGAAGGTAGGTCTGTGCTGGCGCAGCAGCGTCGGCGGGCTGGAACGCAGCAGGTTCTATACCAGCGTCGAGGATTGGGCGCCGGTGTTCACCGCCCCGGGCGTGGTGCCGGTCAACCTGCAATACGACGATTGCCGCGCCGAGCTGGAGCACGTGCGCTCGAGCTTCGGCACGGTCATTCACGCCATGCCCGACCTCGACCTCTACAACGATTTCGAGAACGTGGCCGCGATGATGCGGGCGCTGGATGTCGTGGTGTCGGTCAGCACCATCATGCCCTACCTGGCGGCCGCCACCGGCCAGCGGGCGCTGGCCGTTTCCATCGGCCGCGACTGGAGCCTGCTGGGCACCGACCGCTATCCCTGGCTACCCGACCTGACGCCGCTGATCCGCGAGCCGGGCCAGGACTGGTCGGTGGTCATCGGCGAGATCACCCGCCGCATCGGTGCCATGGTGGCCGACGGGTCAGCGGTGCGGGCTGCCTAGTTCGGGCTAATTCGGGGACAGCCAATTCGGGGACAGCTAACTTGGGGACAGTATACTTATCTGTGGTCCGGGGACCATAGATAAGTATACTGTCCCCAAGTTAGCTGTCCCCGAATTGGCTGTCCCCGAATTAGGCGGCCCTTAAGCCCTGAATTTACGCGAAATTAACCAAACTCGCCTTCATTCGGTGGTGTTGCCGGGCGGTCATTCAACGCCGCATTGCCCCTGCTGAGGACGGTCCCCTTGATACAGGCGACGCTCGACCATTTCCGCGATCACGGCTTTGCCGATCTGGGCCGCGTCGTCGATCCGACGGCCTGCGCCGCGCTGCTGTCGGAGATCCGGCGCCGGCGCCGGTTCGATGCCGACATGTTCCTGACCGAGCGGGCTTTCCTGGCCAATCCGCAGATGAAGGGCGTCAATCCGCGCCCGGGGCGCAACATGCTGGAGGGGCTGACGGATTATCTCGACTGCGTCGAGAAGCACGATGCCCTGGACAGGCTGCTGACCGAGCTGCTGGGCCCGGGATACGCGATCCTCAACAAGAAGCTGGTCTGCGGCGTGCCGGAGCGTTGGATCCCGGACTGGTTGGTCCGGCGCATCAAGGGCAATCCGGTCAACAATCTGGGTGCCTATGTGCGGCCGGAATACCGCGACGTCACCTATTTCTACGGCATCGATTTCCACCAGGACATCATAGATTGGACCGGCCGCGAGGCCGATTTCGTCACCCTCTATGTCTACCTGCACGGCGTCGGCCCGGCCGAGGCGCCGCTGCACCTGCTGGCGGACAGCCACCGCCTGGGCGCCACCCGCTTCCCCCATCGCCTGGAGCAGTCCGGCAGAGATGCGGCGGCCTGGTGCTATGGCGGTGACGACAACGACGAGATGGCCTGCCGCCAGACCATGCTGGTCGGCGGGGCCGGGTTCGCCGCCCTCTGGCACCCGTTCACCCTGCACGGGACCCAGCCCCATGCCGGCGACGGCGAACGCATCTCGCTGCGCTATCTTATCACCAAGGGGGAAGGGGCACCGCCGGCCTTCATCGACACGGTCAATGCGGAAATCGCCGGCGCGCGATCCATGGCCGAAACGCGCGGCGACCTGACAGAAGACGGCGCGCCGATCCTGCGCGGCAATGCGATCAATTCCGGCGCTGCCACGCCTGGGGGCCCGGCCGCATGACCATCACCCGCCTGGAGCGCCATGGCGAGGATGAGCGCGCGGTCCGCGCATCCCTGGCCGGCCTGCTGCAATCCTCGCCGATCCCGCCGGCCGAGCTGATCGAGAATCTCGGCCTCTACGCCCCGCGCCAGGCCCTGTCGAGGCTGCTGTTCTTCCACGAGCTCTACCGCCGCGTCCTCGACGTGCATGGCGTGATCCTCGATTTCGGCTGCCGCTACGGCCAGACCCTGAACCTCTGGCAGGCCTTTCGCGGCATCTACGAGCCGGTCAATTACAGCCGCCGGATCTACGGCTTCGACACTTTCGACGGCATCGCCGGATCCGGCGCCCGGGACGGCGCGGCGGCCGAAGCCAGCGACGGCTCCTATGGCGTACCGGCGGATTACGAGGCCCATCTGGCCGAGGTGATCGCCTGCCAGAGCAAGCTCAACCCGCTGCCGCACGTGCAGACCTGCGAGGTCTATAAGGGCGATGCCCGCATGACCCTCGCCGACCATCTGGCGGCGCATCCGGAGACGCTGGTGGCGCTGGCCTATTTCGACATGGACGCCTATGCGCCGACCCGCGAATGCCTGGAGATGATACTCGACCGGCTGCCGGCGGGTGCGGTGGTCGGCTTCGACGAGCTTTGCGACCCGGTGTTCCCCGGCGAGACCTCCGCCTTCCTGGAACTGCTGGGCGAGCGCCGCCTGAAACTCCAGCGCGTTCCCTACGTACCCGGCCCATCCTTTGTGGTGATCGAATAGTCATGCAGACAGTTGCGATTGAGACCGAGGCCTCGGCCGATCTGGCCCGGCTGGAGATGCCCGTTGAGGACATGACGGCGGAGCGTCTGACCAAGACCTTCAAGACCGAAGGCGCGGTGATCGTCCGCGGCCTGCTGGGCGATGCCCGCAAGAGCGAGCTGAGGCAGGCGCTCAGCGCCATCATCTCCGCCCAGTATCGCCACGCAACCGGCCACGATCCCGATCCGGACGCCGATATCGATGCTCTGTTCAACGCGCTCTGCGCCATCGACCGGCGGCTCGGCGCCCTGGTCTACGAGGCGGCGCGCGAAGTGCCGGCCTTCTATTCGCTGCTGCTGCACCCCTGGGTTCAGGACGTGGTCAAGACGCTGCTGGAGACCGATACGCTGCACGTGCCGTACGACAAGGCGATGTTCCGCATCGACCGGTCGAACGAGCCCTGGTTCGAGTTCCACTGGCATCAGGACTACACCTACAACCAGATGTCGGACCCCACGGTCACGGTCTGGACGCCGCTGACCCCGGTCACCGAAGAAATGGGGCCACTGCACATCATCCCGCGGAGCCATGGCCAGATCCATCCGGTGCGGCTGGACCCCAAGCGGGACGATCACGGTCGACCCAAAGCGGCGAAATCCGCCGTGCTCGCCTATTCCGACACCGCCGAGCTCGACGCCCGCGCGGTGCCGGTCTGCCTGGAGCCGGGCGACGTGCTGTTCTTCCACCAGCTGCTGCTGCATCGCAGCGGCCGCAACCGGTCGAACCGGGCCCGCTGGAGCATGGTGCCGCGCTACGGTCGGATGCTGGACCCGGAGATGGTGGCCCGCGGCTGGGAGATCGAGCGCTCTTCGGATTTCGCGGTGCTGAAGGACCGCCATCCGAACGCTGTCGTATCGGAGGACTAGGGTCATGGGCGTGCCCGCGCGGAAACCGTCGCCGCCGGTCGCTGCCGGTATCGACGATCGCTACGCGGCTCTGCTGCGCCGCCATGCCGGCGATCCCGACATCATCCACCAGCTTGGTGTCTTCGCCCGGCGCATGTACATGTCCAAGACGCTGGGGCATTTCGAGATCTACAAGCAGGTCGCGCACCTGCCCGGCGATGTCGTGGAATGCGGCGTCTACAAGGGCGAGTCCCTGCTCAACTTCGCCCGCTTCATGGAGATGCTGAACCCGGGCGACCGCAGCAAGGCGGTGATCGGCTTCGACCACTTCAAGGGCCTGCAGGACACCACCGAGCGCGACGGCGCCGCCGCCCATGTGGGCAATACCGAGGGCGGCTGGAACCCCGACGGCTTCGCCAACACGCTGATGCAGCTGATCGACCTGTTTCACCAGGACAGCTTCGTGCCGCAGAAGCCGCGCATCCAGATCGTCGACGGCGACATCCGAGAGTCCGCGGCCCAGTTCGTGGACGAGAATCCGGGGCTGCGGATCAGCCTGCTGCATCTCGACTGCGACCTCTACGAGCCGACCCTGGCGGCGTTGCAGGCCTTCTATCCGCGCATCGTCACCGGCGGCATCGTGCTGCTGGACGAGTACGGCATGCGCGAATGGCCCGGCGAATCCCAGGCGCTGGACGAGTATTTCGAGGGCAATCCGCCGGAGATCCGCAAGTTCGGCTGGCTGACCGCACCCGGCGGCTGGTTCGTGAAGGGCTGAGGATGCGCCTGAAGCGCTACAGCACCACGGGCCGGATCTTCGCCGGCGGCTTCATGGCCATCTTCGGGATCGTCCTCCTGGTCGGCGCCTATACCTACGGCAAGGCTCAGGACGCCGTTGCGGCCAACCCGGTGGCCGGTCCCTTGCTCGACGGCCTGTGGCTGATCTTCATAATCCTGGGCGGCGTATTCATCGCCGCCGGCCTGTTCGTCTCCGCCCGCGCCCTGCAACGGGCCGCGAAGGAGCGGCAGATGGGCATAGGCTCCGGCTTCGGCGACGATATTCGCGGGTCTTAGCCGACCGTCGTTTCTTTGGCCTCTCCGGTAATGCTGGTCGGGCATAGGGCCACCGGCTATCACTCTGGCCATGCTCCGCTCCCTGTCCAGACGGACCGTCCCCGAACTCCGCACGGAGAGGCTTTTGCTGCGCGGTTGGCGGGACGACGATCTTGATCCCTTCTCGGCGCTCAACGCCGACCCCGAGGTCATGGAATTCATGCCCCGGCTTCTCAGCCGGTGGGATTGCGAAGGGATCCTCGGTCGGATGCTGGAGCATTTCGACCGGCACGGCTTCGGCTGGTGGGCGGTGGAGGTGCCGGGCACCGCTTCCCTGATCGGCTGCGTCGGCATCGCGGTCCCGCGCTTCGAGGCGCATTTCACGCCCTGCGTCGAAGTCGGCTGGAGGCTGGCCCGCGCCCATTGGGGCCAGGGCTATGCCACCGAAGCGGCCCGCGCCGCCATCGCCTTCGGGTTCGAGCAGGCCGCCCTGGACGAGATCGTTTCCCTGACCGCGGTGGTCAACCAACGCTCCCAGGCGGTCATGCAGCGCCTGGGCATGACCCGCGACCCGGCGGAGGATTTCGACCATCCGACGCTGCCGACGAAACACCGGCTGTGCCGGCATGTGCTGTACAGGATTTCCCCGGCGGGGTTCCGGCCGGACGGTTAGGCGACGGCCGGGCGCGCCGCGGAGTCCGGCAGCAGGCCCTTGGCCGACAGCCGCTCCTCTGTGGCGGGCTTCGCGGACAGCCACTCCTCGCGCAGCATCGCCAGAGCGATGACGTCATGCCATTGGTCGCCCTTGCGGATGTGGCGGCGCAGACGGCCCTCTTCGCTGAACCCGAAGCGCTTGTGCATTTCGATCACCGGCGCGTTGAGGTCGAGCACCTCGCAGCACAGCTTTTCCAGGCCCAGCGTGTCGAAGACATGGGACAGCACGCTGTATTCCACCACGCTGCCCACGCCGCGACCGCGCAGGTCCGAGCTGGCGATATAGAAGGCCCAGGAACAGCGGGAATGGTTGCGGTCGATGCCGGTGATGCAGGCCAGGCCCACATCGGCGCCGTCGCAGGTGATGATCCAGTAGCTGCAGGTCGGATCGTCCAGCACCCGTTCGAACCATGCGGTGTGCTCGTCGGCGGAGATCTCCCGGTCGGTGTACATGTATTGCGCCACGGCCGGCAGGTTGCGCCAGTGGCGCACCTGGTCGCGGTCCTCGCGCCGCATCGGCCGCAGGGCGATCATGCGCGGGCGCGAGCCTGGAACAGCAGCGCCTCGATCTTCTGGCAGACCCGAACCACGCCCATGCCGTCGATCAGCTGGCGGCTGCGCGCGGCGTAGCCCTGGCGCCGCTCGGCATCGCCCATCAGCTTGGCGATCTCGGCGCCCAGCGGGATCTTGCCGGCATTGGCGGCCAGGTCCAGCACGACGCCGCAGCCCTGGGCGCCATAGACCTGGGCCGCCGGCCGCTGATTGTCGGCGACGATCAGCGCGATGGTCGGCACGCCCATATAGGCCAGCTCCCACAGGGTCGATCCGGCGGCGCTGACGGCGATGTCGGCCGATGCCATGGCCGCGGCCATGTCGCCCACCGACTGACGCACCGCCACCCGATGGGGCGAGGCCTCTGCCGCCTTCTGGATCGCTTCGAGATGCGGGTTGCCGCTGCCGACGATCACGCCGAGCTGGAAGTTGCCGGCCGGCAGTCCCTTGAAGGCGTTGATCACATGCGGTGTGACGCCGGCGGGGTCGGTGCCGCCCAGGGTGACCAGCACCCGCTCTGCCGTTTCGCGGACCGGCGCATTGGACTGAACCCGGGTCCGGAACTCGCGGCGCAGCATCACGAAACGCGGTCCGCACAGCGCGTCCACATGGCGAGGATAGAGGGTCTTGGCGGCATGGATGTTCTGGTTGACGATCGCCGCCGCCCGATACGGGCCGAGATCGCCATTATCGTCCAGCATCACCAGCGGAAAGCCTGCCCGTGCCAGCCCGTCCTGATAGGGGCCCGCGAATTTTGGCCCGTCCAGCACGATCAGCCCGGCATTGTGCCGCCGAGCCATGCCGGCGGTCTCGGTCACGTCCTCCCGGCCGCCCGGATCGACGGTGAACGTATCCAGCCGGAAACCGTCGGCGGCCAGCAGCTCGGCGGTGCCGGGCAGGGCCTCGGCCATCACGAAGGTCACCCGGCCGCCGCGATCGACGAAACCCTGGGCCAGCGACCGGCAGCGGGACACATGACCGGCGCCAAGGGCCGGGCTGCTGTCGACGCGGATCAGGATCGAGCCGGCCATGAAGAGGTCCCTTCCGGTGGACTATCGGGTCTTGGCATCGGCGGCTTGATGGACGGCCTCCGCCAGGGTCGCCAGCACGCCGCGCCACGGGGCGTCGCCCTGACGGCTGAACAGGTGCATCGACCGGAACCACGGCATGCGGCCGGTGCCGAGATGGGTCCAGTCATCGGCCGGGCCGGGCACGAAGACCGGCACATCCAGGCCGCCGGCCAGGTTCGCAGCCAGCCCCGGCGGCACCACCATCAGGTCCAGATTGGCGATCAGGGCCGCCGCCTCGTCGGCATCGATCGTCGGGTCGATACCTTCCACGACGCTGACCCGGTCCTTCCAGGGCCCGTCGATGCCGTTCGGGAAATGCCGCGGCACGTCGCCGGCCAGCAGGATGAATTCCACATCGTCGCGGTTGAAGGCGTCCAGCAGGTCGCGCAGCGCCAGGAACTGCTCTTCGGCCAGGGGCGCGAAACCGTTCCACCACAGCCCGATCTTGAACGCGCTGTCCAGGCCGGCCAGCCGCTCGCGCCACAGCGAGTCCAGCTCCGGGTCCAGCTTCAGGAAGGCAGCGCCCTCCGGGAAGCTGTCGACGGTCGGCCGCAGGAAACGGGGAAGGCTGCCGAGCGCGCTGTAAACATCGATCGGCCCCAGCGGCTTGAGCCAATCATAGCGCTGGGCCACTGGCGGCCGTTGCTCCAGGGGCGGCTCCGCGTGCACGTCGACATTCGGAAACGAGCGGGCGAACAGGCTGGCCAAAGGTTCCTGGCATTCAACAATGCAGCGCTCGCAACCGTCGGCGAATTCCGGCAGGCAGGTCGCGAACATCACCTCGTCGGCAATGGTGCCCTCGCCGCAGAGGAACGCGGTCTGACCCGTCAAATCCTGGCCGTTCCATTGCGGCTGCAGATGCGCTCGGGCAGCGTCGGCCTTGTGGCGCCATTCCAGCCGCTTCCAGCCTTGCGCCAGATTGCCCTGGGCCAGATCGATGGTGGCGCGGCCGAGATGGATGCGCCAGTTCGACGGCCACAGCTCAAGCGCCTGCTCGAAGCGGGTGATGGCTTCGTCCAGCTCGCCGAGCCCCTTGTGGGCGACGGCGATGCGGGCGTGGGTCTCGGGCGCCGTCGGGTCGATGCGTTCGGCGCGCCGGAAGCTCTCCAGGGCGTCGGCGCAGCGTCCCAGGGACACCTGCAGATCGCCATAGGCCCACCAAAGATCGATCTGGCGCGGATGGGATTTGACGGCCCGTTCGAACAGGGCGATCGCGGCGTCGATCTCGCCGGCGCGGCCGAACAGATCGGCGAGGCCGACCGCCGCCTGGATATTGTCCGGGTCCTGGGCGAGGACGCCCTGATACAGGGTCACCGCGTCGCCGATCGCGCCCTGCTGCTTGGCGATCTGGGCAAGACCGGTCTGGGCCGGCCAGGCCTTCGGGTCCTGCTCCAGCACCTGGCTGAAGGCGGCGATGGCTTCGTCATAACGATGCAGCGCCGTCAGCATCTCGCCGATATTGCAGGTGATGGCAGTGTTGTCGGGGTCGAGGAGGGCGGCCTCCCGGAGCCGTTCCAGGGCCCGGTCGAATTGCTTGCGCTCGATCAGCTGGCGGGCCTGGTCGAGCACCGGGGCGGCTGCGGCGGCGGGGTCTTGCTTGGTGTTCGGGGCGGTCGTCACGGCGTGTCCGGCCTTTCTCGGCGGGCGTTAACCATAAGCGTCCATTCAACCCGGGAAGGATTGACGGCCGGTTAACCCGCTGGCGGCCCTCTGCGCCGCGGTTGCGCCCGATCCGTTGGTCCACGCGCATAACTGGTCGGCGATACAACCGAATTTTGCTTTTGTTAACCAAACTGGCGTTGAGTGGGTGTGTCTGGACCCACGAGATCGCGTCAGGACACGCCCCAGGTATGAACCGTCTCCAATCGCTTGCGCCGGTGGACGAGGCCGAGGACAGGACCGACTCCGGCTTCAACCTCGACGGCAAATCCGTGCTGGTCACCGGCGCCACCGGATCCTTCGGCCAGATGTTCTGCCGGCTGGTCTTGGAGCGCTATCGCCCGCGCCGGCTGATCGTCTTCTCCCGCGACGAGTTGAAGCAGTTCGACATGCAGCAGACGCTGTCGACCCGGGAGCATGGCTGCCTGCGCTATTTCATCGGCGATGTGCGCGACACCGACCGGCTGGACATGGCCATGCGCGATGTCGACGTGGTTGTGCATGCCGCCGCGATCAAGCAGATCCCGGCGGCCGAGTACAATCCGTTCGAATGCATCCGCACCAATGTGATGGGGGCGGAGAACGTGGTGCGGGCAGCGATCCGCAACAACGTGTCCCGGGTCATCGCGCTGTCCACCGACAAGGCAGCCAGCCCGATCAACCTCTACGGCGCCTCCAAGCTGGCATCGGACAAGATCTTCGTCGCCGCCAACAACCTGGCAGGCGAGAACGGCCCGGTGCTGAGCGTGGTGCGCTACGGCAATGTGGTCGGTTCCCGCGGCAGTGTGATTCCGCTGTTCGAGCGACTGATCGCCGGCGGCGAGACCAGCCTGCCGATCACCGACGACCGCATGACCCGGTTCTGGATCACCCTGCGCCAGGGCGCGGAATTCGTTCTGTCCTCGCTGAAGATGATGGGCGGCGGCGAAATCTTCGTGCCCAAGCTGCCCAGCATGCGCATCACCGATCTCGCCAGATCCATGGCCCCGGACCTGCCGCAATCCATCGTCGGCATCCGGCCGGGCGAGAAGCTGCACGAGGTCATGATCACCGAGGACGACGCCCGCTCCACGGTGGAGCTGGACGACCGCTACGTCATCCAGCCGCAATTCGACTATTGGCGCGACCGCGAACAGGCCTCCCATCTGGGCGGCCAGCCGGTCCCGGAAGGCTTCCGCTATTCCAGCGAAAGCAACGACACCTGGTTGGACGAAACCAGCCTGGCGCAGCTGCTCCAGGAACCGCGCTGTTGAACCGCTGACCTGAGTCCCGCCGGCTCAGCGCTTCCCCCTCACCCTCCCACGCTAACGCGCGGGTCCCGCCCTCTCCCCCGGGAGAGGGGTCGTCGATGCGGCTTTTGGTTCCCCTCTCCGGGGGGAGAGGGAGGGACCCGCGGCGAAGCCGTGGGAGGGTGAGGGGGAAGCGCTGCGCTATCCGTCCAGAAGGTCCCAATCCAACGGCGTTCCCCGCGGGATGTCCTTGCCCGCCGCCTTGCCGAGAAGGGAAGGGAGGTGCTTCGGCGCCAGGCCGTGGCCGGGGCGGATGGAGCGGATGTTGTCTTCGGTCAGGGCTTCGCCGGCCTTGATGTCGGCGACGGCGTAGAGGGATCGGCGCACGGAGATGTTGCCGCGCTCGCTGCCCTTCAAGGTGTAGTCGACCTGGCCGATGGCGGCATGGGCGGTGCGGACGCCGTCGACCATCGCCTTCAGCTCCTCCGGCTCCAGCGAGAAGGCGGCGTCGGGGCCGCCATCGGCGCGGGCCAGGGTGACGTGCTTTTCGATCAGCGATGCGCCCAGCGCCACCGCCGCCACCGGCACGGCGATGCCCAGCGTGTGGTCGGAGAGGCCGGAGACGACTCCGAATTCCTGGGCGAGATGTGGGATGGTGGCGAGGTTGCAATCCTCCGGCGGGGCCGGGTAGCCGCTGACGCAATGCAGCAGGGCGAGCTGGTCGCATCCGGCCTCGCGGGCGGCGGCGACCGCTTCGCCGATTTCCGACAGGTTGGCCATGCCGGTCGACAGGATCAGCGGCTTGCCGGTGGACGCCACCTTGCGGACCAGCGGCAGGTCGACGATCTCGAAGCTGGCGATCTTGTAAGCCGGCGCGTCGAGCGATTGCAGGAAGTCCACGGCCGTCGGATCGAAGGGCGTACTGAACACCGCCAGCCCGAGTTCGGCGCCGATGGCGAAGAGGTCGGAATGGAACTCCCAGGGGGTGTGGGCCTCCTGGTAGAGGTCGTACAAGGTGCGCCCGTTCCAGAGGCCGCCATTGAGTCGGAACTCCGGTCTGTCGCAATCGATGGTCAGCGTGTCGGCGGTGTAGGTCTGCAGCTTGACCGCGTCGGCGCCGGCCTCTTTTGCGGCCGTCATGATCGCCCGGGCGCGCTCCAGATCGCCGCCGTGATTGGCCGACAATTCGGCGATAACATAGGGCGGATGGCCCGGCCCGATCTGCCGGCCGGCGATTGCGAAGAGTGTCTCAGGGGGCATAAGGGGCTCTCACCTTCGGCGGCTGGAACTCTCTGAATGCACGATGATGTTTCATCAAGACAGAGATCGGTACCCACAGGAAATTATGAACTCTACTAGTAAGTTATGCTGGGTTCCAAAGGTGAGTCCGCAGATATTTTGGGTACCATATTGCCTTCGGATTCGACGTTCCGACCGGTCCTGATCATCCGGCCTGGAACCGCTTGTCCTCCGACTGGGACTTCTTCAGCCCAGCCCATCGGTCCTGGCCTGCATTGATATCGGCCAGCTCCGGATTGGCCTGGCTGACCCGCAACGTCTCGCGCCACGACCAGCCCTCCCGCCCCTGCGGCAGCCGGAGAAAAATCTCCGACAGAAAGTTCAGATCGTCGGGCGTGTCGAGGGTCCAGCGATGCCAGGCCAGGTTCGATTCCGGGCAGGGCAGATTGGCCGTTCTGGTGCGTCGGTGATTGCGGATGAACTGGGTCACGTGCTCGCGGTGCGACGGCAGGGTCGCCAGCCGGGCGGACCGGTGCAGCCAGTCCGCTCCCAGCACCTCGCAGTCCAGACCATGCGGCCAGCTCGGCGGATCGGTATTGCAGACATAGTCGGCGCCGCTGTCATGGAACAGCCTGAGCACCTGTCCGCAGACCTCGGGATCGATCAGCGGACAGTCGCTGGTCACCCGCATCACGATGTCGGCGCCGAGATCCATGGCGGCGCGGTGATAGCGGTCCAGCACGTCCTGTTCGGAGCCGCGAAAGGTTGCGGCACCGGCACGCTTCGCCTCCGCCGCCAGCACCTCGCAGGCCGGGTCGTCGGGTAGGGCGCAGCACACGGCGTCGATGCCCGGGATGGCGGCGCAGCGGGTCAGCACATGGTTCAGCACGGTCTCGCCGGCGAGCCGGCACAGCACCTTGTCGGGCAGCCGGGTCGACGCCCGCCGCGCCTGCACGATGACGACGGCGGAGCTCACGGCGTGAGCTCCAGGCACTCGGCCAGCGCCTCGACCACCAGCGCGGTATCCGCATCCTTCATTCCGGGGAACAGCGGCAGAGACAGGCAGGACCGGTAATAGGCTTCGGCGCCGGGCAGGGCCAAGGCGCCGTACCGCTCCCGGTAATAGGGCTGCAGATGCACCGGCAGGTAATGCACCTGGGTGCCGATGCCACGCTCCGCCAGTTTCCGCATGAGGTCGGCCCGGTCGATCGGGGCCGCATCGAAATCGATCAGCACCGGATAGAGATGCCAGGCCGGCCGCCCGCCCGGCCGGCGACCGATCGGCCGCACCATGGGGGCAAGCGCAGCGAGATGGGTGTCGTATTGCTCCACCAGGGCCCGGCGGCGGCCGACGAACTGGCCCAGCTTGCCGAGCTGGCTCGTGCCCAGGGCGCAGTGGATGTCGCTCAGCCGGTAGTTCAGCCCCGGCTCCGGCATCTCATAGTACCAGGGGTTGGCGGCGCCGGCGGCGGTGCTGGCAAGGTCTTCGGATGCGAACCGGTTCGCGTCGTGCACCATGCCATGGCAGCGCAGCCGCGCCATGCGCTCGGCCAAGGCCGGGTCGTTGGTGGTCGCCGCACCGCCTTCGCCGCAGGCGATCGCCTTTACCGGGTGGAACGAGAAGGTGGTCAGGTCGGAAAAGCGGCAGGCGCCGACCGCGGTCACGCCGCCGGCGCCGTCATCCATCCAGCCGCCCAGCGCATGGCTGCCGTCCTCCACCACCGCCAGCTTGGCCTTACGCGCCACATCCGCGATCTCCGCCATGGCGCAGGCCGGGCCGTTCAGGTGCACGGGAAAGACCGCCTTCAGGGATTTGTCCTTGGCTCCCGCGATGGCGGCGTCGAGATCCTCCGGGCGCATCTGCCCGGTCTCCGGATCGACATCGGCGAAGACGATGTCCGCCCCTGTCAGATGGGGCGCGTTGGCCGTCGCCAGGAAGGTCACGGTCGGGACCACGACGGCGTCGCCCGGGCCGATCTCCAGAGCGAGGGAGGCAAGATGCAAGGCCGCCGTGCCGTTGGCACAGGCCACGGCATGCTCGGCGCCGGTACGGTCGGCCAGCGCCGACTCGAATTCGCCGACCGCGGGCCCCGTGGTCAGCCGGTCGCTGCGCAGCACGGCGACGACGCGGTCGATGTCGTCCTGGTCGATGGTGTGTCGGCCGTAGGGGAGGGCCGGCTTGGCGGCGGAGATGGGGGTGTTGTCGGGCATCGCTTGAGCCCGCGATTGTCCTCCGGTTTGGTTATCGCATCCTTAAGACGGGTATCGGAGGTTGTGGGTTCGAAGCCCGCCCGCGGCACGAAAACGGGCGCGGTCCGAAGGCCGCGCCCGCTGTCCGGTTCCGCCGCGCCCGGCCGGTTAGTTCAACTTATGGCGCAGCGGGTATTTATCGTCCGACAGGACATGCTGGTAGGCGACGCAGTTCTCGGTGTCGACCAGCAGCGGCGCCCGCAGGTTGGCGGTCAGCTCCACCGACGACTCGTTCTTGCGCGCGGTGACGATCAGCAGGATCGCCAGATCCTTAAGGTCGAATTCGTACTGCTCGGCGGCGCGGGCGATGTCGTCGGGCTCAAAGCCGCTATTCTCCAGGCCGACCGGGACCACGTAGAACCCGATGCCGGGCTCTTCAACGCTCTGCAGCAGCTTAAACCGCTCGGTGCCCTCATGGGGCATGTTCAGGATGGCGTAGTCCAGCAGCTGGCCGAAGCCGATCAGGCCCTTGGGGAAAGAGACAATTTTGTCCCGTTCCACCTCATAGGTGCCATATCGAGTATCGATCATGATCGTCTTGGGCTCATCCATGGATGCAGCCCCCTCGATCGGATCCGGTTTGGCCATTGAGGGCTCGCTAACCGCTTCGGTATTGAAGTCGAGCATTTATAGGTCCTCCACCTTTCAACAGGGTTAACACGGCCCTACCTGGCGTGATGGGTGATCGGTCATCGCAGGAAGTCGACCAGCGAGATCGAATCCAGCCGCGACAGCGACAGATAGGACGCCTGCAACAGCGTCTCGTCCGCGGTCAGTCTGGTGATCGCCTCGGTCAGGTCGGTGTCCTCGAGGTCGGAGATCGCTTCCGTGGCGTAGTTCTGGAACTGCTCGTGGCGCCGCCGCGTGGCATCCAGAACGCTGGAATTGGTGCCGATCTTGCTGCGCACCCGGCTCATGTCGTCGATGGCTTCCCGGGTCAGGTCCATGGCCGCAGACAGGACATTGCCGCGATCCGGATCGGTCGGGTTCTGGCCGGCCCATTCGGTGTAGGCCAGCGCCCGCATGAACTTCTCGAAACCCGGCTCGTCGGCGGTGATGCCGTAATCCAGGTCGAAGCTCTCGTCGGCCCGGGCGGTGGCGGTGACCCCGTCGCCCTGGTAGTAGCTGGTGTCGACCGTACCCAGCACCGGCGGCGGCCAGGCCGCTGTCGGGTCGTAGCCGGCAAGGTCGACCGGTTTCAGGTTTCCCCGGCTGCCGGCGAACAGGGCGCGGCCCTCGTGGCGGACATTCAACACCTCGGCAGTGTCGGTCAGGTAGCTGCGGCCGAGCTCGTCCAGCGCGATGTTGTCGGCATTGTCCGCGTTGACCGCGGTGGCCAGCTGCCCAAGCACATAGGTGGCCCGGTCGACCAGCGTGCCGAGCGACGATTCCATGATGTTCAGCCGCCCGGAGGCACGGTCAATGTTCTGGATGTACTGCTCGGCCTTGGCACTGCTGTCTTCCAGGCTGAGCAGCCGGTGCGAGTCGACCCCCAGCTGGGAATAGCTCTGCGCCACCTTGCCGCTGGCGATGGCCGTGTTGTTGGCATTGATCCGCGACTGGGTCACCCGCAGATAGGACTGGGTCAGCAGGTGCTGGGCGTAGTTGGCGACACGGGTCATGGCGGCCTCCGTCTACTGCCCGAGATTGACCAGGATGGCGAACAGCTCGTCCGCCGCCTGGACCAGCCGGGCCGAGGCCTGATAGGCGTTCTGGTAGAGCACCATGTTCGCCATTTCCTCGTCGATGTTGACGCCGCTGAAGGACAGCGACTTGTCCAGCAGATCGCGGTGCAGCGATTCCTGGAAGGCGAATTCGGTCTCGGCGTTGGCCGCGTTGCTGGCGTTGAAAGAGACGATGGTGACGCCGAAGCCGGCCAGGGTGTCGGTGGTGGCCGGCAGGCCGCCGATCGCCCCGAAGCTGATTGCCTGGTTGAAGGATTCGGCCAGAGCCCGGGCGGTGGCATCGTCGGCGGAACCGATATGGAAATTGCCGCTGCCGGCCGGCTCCTCGCGCAACTTGCCGCGTGCCAGCAGGTCCGGGCTCTGCTGCAGCTCGGACCGGATCGAGATATCGCGGGCGGCGTCGGTCACACCGGCGCGCACGTCGAGGGTCTGCAGCAAGGCGCCGCTGTCGCGCATCAGGATGTTCTGCCCGGTCGGCCCTGTGACCTCCAGCCGGATGCCGCCGGTGACCTGGCGCACGGCGGCGGTGATGCCCTGGGCCGACATCGCCCCGTTGATCGCTGCCGCCACATCGTCCAGGCGCATGCCGGTGGTGTAGTTGGCGGTGAATGTGCCGGTGGAGCTTTCGATGGTAAGCGTGCCGGGTGCGGCGGCGGTGGTGTTGCTGCCCACCACCCGGCTGGAATAGCTGTGCAGTTCCGGCTCGCCGACGAAGAAGTTGTTCAGCCCGAAGAAATGCGAGAAGCCGCGGGTCGTGCCGGCGATGTCGATGGCGCCCGGTGCCAGCGCCGATGGCGGCTCCGGATTGGCGATCACCAATGGATCGCCGGTCACCGAGATCAGGTTCAACCGGCCGGCGCTGTCGACGCTGGCGGAGATGTTCAGCCCGGCGGTGCCGTTGATCGCGGTGACGATGTCGTTGACGGTTGCCACCGTGCCCAGGTCCAGATCGAGCCGCGGCGTGTTCATATCGCCATTGGAGTCGACGGTCCCGATGCGCACGAAGCCGGTGGCGGAGATCGGCGTTGCCGCACCGGCCGGCAGGGCCAGGCTGCCGGTGATCTGGGTCGGCCCGGGGAAGGCGGTTCCGGTGTTGTGGATCGCGTTGACCTGATCGCGAAGCTGGGACGCCAGCTCATCGAACTGGGCGGCGACATCCGGCAGGGTGGTGTCGCGCATCTCGATCAGCGCCGACAGCTTGCCGGTGTCCAGCAGGCCGGTGAGGTCGCGGGCGGAATCGGCGATCGGATCGGGCGGGCTGCTCGGATTCAGGTAGATGCCGGGGATCTGACCCGGATATCCGGGATCGCCGGGGGCGACATAGGATTGTGCCGAGGTCACCAGCGCGGCCGGCGCGTATCCCAGTTGGGACGCGCGCGATTCGACCAGCGGCTGGCCGGTGCGGGTCAGCACCACCATCTGGCCATTGCTGCGCTCGAAATACTGGATCGGCAGATATTCCGACAGGGCATCGACGGCCAGCGCGCGCTGGTCCTCCAGCTCGCCGGTGGTGCGCCCGGTCTGCTTCAGCTCGGTGATCTTGCCGTTCAGCTCCTCGATCGTCTGGAGCTGCTGGTTGATGTCCTCGACCGCGGCGGCGATCTCGCGATTGGTCTCGCCGCGCAGCTCCTGGACCCGGTCGGCAAGCTCGTTCAGCTCGCGGGCCGCCGCGGCGCCGGCATTGATCGCCTCCTGCCGGTGTGCGGCGACCTCCGGGCTGGTGGCCACGGTCTCAATGGCGGTGGAGAAGCGGGTGATCGAGGCGCCGATCGAGCTGTTGTCGCCCAGGGTGCCGAACAGGTTCTGCAGGCGGGAATAGAACTCGCGGCGCACATCGCGCTCGGCCAGGGTGGCGCTCTCCCGGCGCACCTCGCGGAGCAGGAACTCGTCGACTGCGCGGTTGACGCCGGAGATGCTGACGCCCGATCCGATACCGTCCAGCAGCCGCGATTCCAGCTCGACCGTCTTGCGCGAATAGCCTTCGGTGTTGGCGTTGGCGACATTGTTCGAGGTGACCTGCAGCGCCGACTGGTTGGCGGCAAGGCCGCTCAGCGCATTCGACAGGGTGACGGCGAGGGACATGGCGCGGACCCCGGCTCAGAGCTGCTCGTCGATCCGAACGGAAACCGGCGGCGCCTTGCCGTCGGCGGCGACCGCGCCGTCGACCGTGTAGACCGAACCGTCGGCCTGCTGCCGGCGAACTTCGTCGACGATTGCCCGCATCAGCCGCTCATTCGCGGTCGTCACCGCCCGCAGCGCCGTCTCGTTGCGGCGGGAGGCCTGCGACAGCCGGGTCATCGCTTCGCCCAACGCCGCGCGCTCCGTCGGCGCCAGGCCGTTCAGGCGCTCCTCGTCGGCACGCAGCTCGGCGGCCAGGCGCTCATAGCTGTCGATCAGCATGGATTTGGCCGGCTGCAGGCGTCCGATCTCGGTGGCCTTCATGGCGCCCAGCAGTTCCGCCTCGTCGTCCAGAACCTCTATCAGGCGGTCGACCGTATCCTTCAGGGTGGCGGTCAATCCTGGGCCTCCTGGATCTTGAGGATCTCCGACATCACCTGGTCGGCGATGCCCAGCCCGCCGGATGCGGTGGCGAGGCGGCCGTATTCATTGGTCAGCAGCGAGCGGTAGACCTGCTCGGCCTGGCCGCCGCCGAACGGGCCGTCGGTCGAGATGCCCTCGAACATGTGCGCCATCATCTGGGCCAGGAAGACCGCCTCGAACTCCTCCGCCGCGGCCCGTGCGGCGGCCTCGTCGGCGGTCGGCTTGGGCGCGGCGGCGGTCGCCGCCAGCGGGTCGCGGGCGAGGATCGCATTTGCGGGATTGGTCAGGTCGCTCATCACATGACCTCGATATCGGCCTGCAGCGCGCCGGCGGCCTTGATCGACTGCAGGATGGCGATCATGTCGCGCGGGCCGATGCCCAGCGCGTTCAGGCTCTGCACCAGCTCCTGCAGGGTGACCCCGGTCGACAGCACGCCGAGCTTGTTTTCGCCGCCGTCGTCGACGGCGATATCGGTGCGCGGCACCACCTCGGTGTCGCCCTCCCCGAACGGGGCGGGCTGCGAGACGACCGGCGTCTCGGTGATGCGGATAGTCAGGTTGCCCTGCGCGATGGCGACGGTGCTGATGCGGACGTTTTCGCCCATGACGATGATGCCGGTGCTCTCGTCGATCACCACCCGCGCCACCTGATCGGGCTCGACCTGCAGCTGTTCGATGCGGGTGATCAGCCCGACCACGTCGGAGCCGGCGGTGGGCGGCAGGCGCAGGCGCACCGTCGCCGGGTCCATGGCCGTGGCGATGCCGGGGCCGACGGCGGTGTTGATCGCGTCCATCACCCGCCTTGCGGTGGTGAAGTCCGGATTGCGCAGCGACAGATGGATGGTGGTCAGACCGGCGAGGTCGAAGGGCACCTCCCGCTCGACGATGGCTCCCGAGGCGATCCGGCCGGCGGTCGGCACGCCCTGGGTGACGGTCTCGGCCGCACCCTGGGCGGAGAAGCCGCCGACCGACAGGGCGCCCTGGGCGACCGCATAGACCTCGCCATCGGCGCCCAGCAGCGGGGTGACCAGAAGCTGGCCGCCCAGCAGGCTCTCGGAATCGCCAAGGGAGGACACCGTGACGTCGATGCGGCTGCCCTGGCGCGCGAAGGGGGGCAGGGTGGCGGTCACCATGACGGCGGCGACATTGTCGGTGCTGACGCCGTCGTCGCGGACATTGACGCCCAGACGCTCCAGCATGCCGATCAGGCTCTGCTCGGTGAAGGGCGAGCTGTTCAGGCTGTCGCCGGTGCCGTCCAGGCCGACGACCAGGCCGTAGCCGACCAGCAGATTGTCCCGGACGCCTTCGACATCGACGATGTCTTTGATCCGGGACGCCGCCACCGCCGGATCGGCGGTGATAAGCGCCGCCATGCCGGCCAAGGCTGTCAGGGCAGCCAAGCCGGCATGGCGCAACCGTCGCCAGGAGATTGGGCGGACGGAGGGATACAGGGGCGCGGATCGCAGCATTATCGGTCGCCGTGGTTCATCGAAACGTGTTCGCCGCTCGATGTTGCGAACCGCGTGCCAGACTCGAACTGGCGGATATCCGGGCGTTCTCGCGGAATTACTGGGCGACTGGCCGCGCTTCTCGGCAAAGCGTGCCCGGCAGGTGGGAAAGTTCTGCCGGGGTGGCGGCCATCATTTACAGCGCGTTAATCGGTTCGTTAGACCATGGCGCCGCATCACCGGATCGTCAGGATGAAGATCGAAGGCCCCAACCCCTTGCGCAGTGGCGCTGTTCGCCGGTCCACTGCCGGAAAGCCGGCAAAGCAGGACGGGTTTGCCGAGGCCATGGACGAGACCGAGGCCGCCGCGCCGGCGGCGGGCGGTGTCACCGGGGCCGGGCCGATCCCGTCCGTCGATTCGCTGCTGGCGCTGCAAGGCTCCGACGATGCCGCCGAGCGGCACGGCCGCGCCCGCGCCCGCGGCGAGGCCCTGCTCGATCGGCTGGACATGCTGCGCACCGACATTCTGCTGGGCCGCGTTCCCCGCAATCGGCTGGACGAATTGAGCGCCCTTGTGCGCTCCAGCCGGGCCGCGGTAGACGATCCCAAACTTGGCGAGGTGCTCGACGAAATCGAGCTCAGAGCCGAGGTCGAATTGGCAAAACTGGATGCCCGACGCTGACCCGCGGCGCCGGCATTCACAAAAATTTCAATATTACAATGGGTTGCGGGACGCTAAATGGTCGCTACGGCGGGATTGTCGACAGCGTCGTCGATCCATATACTCCCGCCCTCTTTGGGACTGGCCCTAAGCACATGCGGTTAACAGGATGGATATAGGGACAAAGACGACGACGGTTCCCTCGGGCTATCAGCCGACGGACCAGGAAGAGTTCATGAACCCCGTCATGAAGGAGTATTTCCGCGAGAAGCTGTTGCGGTGGCGTGCCGACCTGCTGCTCGAATCTTCCGAGACACTGGCACACCTTCAGGAAGGCGGTCTGGCCGAGCCGGACATTGCCGACCGCGCATCCCGTGAAACAGATCGTTCCCTCGAGCTTCGCACCCGCGATCGCGAGCGCAAGCTGATCGCCAAGATCGACGAGGCGCTGCAGCGCATCGACGACGATTCCTACGGCTATTGCGAAGAGACCGGCGAGCCGATCTCCGTGCGCCGTCTGGAAGCGCGTCCGACCGCGACCATGAGCCTGGAGGCCCAGGAGCGGCACGAGCGATTGGAACGGACCCACCGAGACGATTGACGAACGCCGGAATTCGTCAAGAGGTAGGGCCGGATCGGCAACGATCCGGCCCTTTCCTTTGCCGCGACCGCGAATTGCCTCAAGCGCTCAGCAGCGGATTGACAGCGGCGCGGAGCTCGTCCAGGTCGAGATGAGTCTTGGCGGCGCCGCGCTCGTGCACGAAGCGGGTGGCCAGCCGGCCCGACCGGTCGAAGATGAAAACGGTCGGAATGCGGTCAACGTCGTCGAAGGTCGCGGCCACCGCGTCGTCCCCGCGGACGATGGGGAAAGCCGGCCGGGTCTGGTCCAGGAACCGGTTGAGCGCCGCATCGCCCGTGCGCCCGCCGAAATTCTCAAACAGGTTCACCCCGATCACCAGCAGCCGCTCCGGCTCGGTCTCGGACACCAGCGTGTTGAGATGCGCCATCTCCGGCCGGCAGGGCGGGCACCAGCTGGCGAAGAAATTGACCACCACCACCCGGTCGACCAGATCGTCCGCACCGAACCTGGCCCCGCGCAGCAGCGGCAACTCGGCCATGCCGGCCCGCAGGGCGGCATCCATCACCGGTGCCGCGGCACGGGCCGGGCGCGGGAAGCCGGCGATGGAGGCGGCGAGGGCGGACAGCAGCACGCCGCGCCGCGTCACACCGGGACTTGCGGCCAGCGAAGAGCGATCAGCCTCCGAACGGCGATTTGCCAGTCTGATTGTCATGCAACGAAGATAGTGTCGCGCCGACGGCCGAGCCAGCGGATCACCGGCAACGCGCGCGATTGTGACCGCGAGCCGCTACACTAGGTCAGTGTCTCGAGGAGAGGGTGGATGACGGATCGAGAGGACGCGAACCTGGCCACGGCCACCGCACATCAGGCCTGGGATGTGCGCTGGCGCGACGCCGCCGGGCGCGAGGAGTGGCTGACGGTGGAGCCTGACGTGGCGGAGATCGTGCCGCTGCTGAAGGAACGGGGGGCCAGGAGCACCCTCGATTTGGGTTGCGGTGTCGGCCGCCATGTCCGCCTGTTCGCCAAGGAGGGATTCGACAGCCACGGGCTGGACGGCAGCGAGGGCGGCATCGCCTTCACCCGCGAGGCGGCCGCCGCCGAGGGCCTTTCGGTCGACCTCAGGGTCGGCGAGATGACGGCGCTGCCCTATGAGGACGACGCCTTCGACTATGTGCTGTCGTTCAACGTCATCTATCACGGCGACCGCAGCGTGGTGGCGCAGGCGATCACGGAGATCCGGCGGGTCCTGAAGCCCGGCGGCCTGTTCCAAGGCACCATGCTGTCGAAACGCAACGGCCATTACGGCAAGGGCACCGAGGTGGCGCCGAACACCTTCGTGGAAGACAGCGGTGTCGACGACAAGGACCACCCGCATTTCTACTGCAACGCTGCGGAACTGGTGGTCCTGTTCGAGGGGTTCGAGCTGACGTCCTTGGTCGACCGGGCCCATAGGCGCCCCGATCACTGGCACTGGCACCTGATAGCAGAACACCGCGCGATCGTCTGACGCGCGGTGTCTGGGTAACGGGGGAACCGGGGGAGGCGCGGTCGGCCGAAGCCGTCAGTGCAGCTGGCGTCCGCTCATCAGCCAGTCGTTCCAGTTCCAGCTGATCTCCAGCAGGAACTTGTTGAGCATGGCGCGGGCGAAGGCCTGGTAGTCGGCGACGGTGACGAAGAAGCCGACATTGGTCGGGCCGATCACCTCGCTGTCGTAATGCTCGATAGTCGTCGGGTCCTCGCCGACGACGAGGCCGTTGATGACGATGCCCCGGTCGAGGGCGGCATTGCGGGCGGCCAGCGGGCTCGGTCCGATATTGGTGTAGCCGTCGCCGGCGATGTTCAGCAATTGCCGGTCGGCGAACCAGGGACAGCCCTGCAGCATTTCGGTGCCGGCCTGCAACGCCACCAGCAGGCTGGTGCTGCGCACCATGTGCTTGACCTCGCGGCTCTGCAGCACCTCGGCGATCGCTTGGGCGTCCTTGGACGAGGTCACGCCCATCCAGGGCACGATGACCTCGACGCTGTCATGGCTGTCGGCCCAGGTATAGACCGTGACGGCGATCATGCCGTGGCGGCCGGTCTCCACCGCACGGATGAAGCGCTGGTCGATCAGGGCGGCCGCCAGGCCGTCATATTGCAGGCGCAGCTCTTCATTGTGGATCGAGCCGGAGACGTCGAGGCCGACCGCCATGCAGGCATCGGCGCGATCGGCGCCCCAGACCTTCACCGGGATCAGGATCGCCAGCAGGCACAGCGCCACATAGACGCAGCCGAAGACCAGCCGTCCATCGGCTTCCGGACGGGGCGGAGGGGCGGGCTGCTCCACCACCATCAGGGAGTTCGGTGCGGTTTGGTCCACCATTACTGGGACCTCCCCAAAATTGTGGCGGTCTCGTAAGGGTAGATCAGGGGTTGGTGCATCAGCCAAGGCTCTGGCGGCAGTTGGGGCGTATCGCGCTAGCCTGGGTATGCTTGGTTAATATTTGGTTACGTGGCGGGCCGCCGGGGCGTGGACGCACAAAGACACGGCGCGCGCTTTCGGGTGCGCTCGCGGACTTTCGGCCGATCGTGCGAAGCGGCCCCAAAGGGCCGCCAAGAAGGGGTCTGCAGTCCGGTCCGCGGCGCCTCCGCCGACCGGTTTCATTCTATGCGCTGAAGGCTATCCCTGACGCCAGGAAGCGGTGGCCTTGCATCGCTTGCAGACCCGCTCTCCCGCCCACTCGCTCTCGAATTCCTGACGGCACATCAGGCAAGGGCGGTGCTTCGAACCGGATTGCGGTTCGGTCTTCGGCTCAGGCTTTTCGGATCTCACGTAACTCATAGCCATGAGTATAGGTTCCGTATCAAATATTACAACTCGAATATCTAACGTCCGGGCTCAATGTGTCGGTACAATATGTTGATAATTCGTCGTTTCCCTGGTTATCAAATAGTTAACGGGCGTCTTTGTGATGGCATCGGACGAAACGCGGAAAGGGCGCCCCATGGGGCAGGGGGCGCCCTTCCAACGTACCGGAGCCATGACGGCCCGGCGGGGATATCGACCGGTCAGAACGGGAAGATGATGTCGTAGAGCTGCTGCCCGTATCGCGGCTGCTGCACGTCGCTGATATGGCCGCGGCCGCCATAGGAGATCCGGGCCTCGGCGATCTTGTCGTAGCTGATGGTGTTGGTCGAGGTGATGTCCTCCGGCCGCACCACGCCCGAGATCTCCAGGTCGCGGACCTCATGGTTCACCCGCACCTCCTGTCGGCCATAGATGGCCAGGTTGCCGTTCGGCAGGACCTGCATGACGATGGCGGCGAGCTTCAGCTCGATGTTCTCGCCGCGGCTGATCGAGCCGCTGCCGGTATTGGAGGTATTGCTGTCGAAATCGACCAGGTCCGCGTTGTTGACGCCGTCCGGCAGGATCTCGCTCAGCATGCTCTCGTAGCCGAGGAAGAGGTCCAAGCCGGCATCTTCCTCGCTGCTGCGACTGCGCTGGGTCTGGTTGTCGATCGAGGCGCTGTCGTCAATGGAGATCTGCACGGTCAGGATATCGCCGACGGTGCCGGCACGCTGGTCGCGGAAGAAGGCGCGAGCGCCGCGCTGCCACAGCGAGTTGGCGTTGCCCTCGGCGATCTGCGGCGCCGGCATGGGCAGGCGTACCGGCGTGTATTCCGGGTCCGCCGCCGGGTTCTCGATCGGACTCAACTCGGGCGCCGTGCCGATGGCGGCGATGCGCTCGGCGGTGTTGCAGGCGGCCAGGGTGGCGGCCAGGGCAAGCGGCGCGGCAAACCGCGCCGGAAGGGTGCGTCGCATGGATCCGGCCTCCATCAATTGAGCGCCGCCAGCGGCGTCGAGGCGCGCACCGTCACGGTGCCGGGCCCGACGATCTCCGCCTCGACGGTGCGGTTGCTGTCGATGTTGACGATGCGGACCAGGGCGCCGCGCGCGCCGTCTTCCAGGGCCTTGCCGCGGGCGCTGATGGTGAGCGCGCCGCTGGTCAGCAGCATGGTGACGGGTTCGCCCCGGCGCACCACGATCGGTTGCCTGAGATCGGTGACGCGCACCGGCGTATTGGCGGCCAGCGAACGCCGCGGGCTCAGCCCCACCATGTCGGCGGCATCCAGGGCGGCATCGGCGGCGACCCGATGGGCCGGCATTTCGAGATAGCCGATATCGGCCTCGGTGATGATGGTGCCGGAGCGCATCCGGCCCAGCAGCACCGGCACCTCCAGAATGCGGGTGGCGCGCCCGGCGATGCCCAGGCGGACAATCGGCGTTCCGGTCGCCGGCGCCACAAGGGTGCCGGAGAAGCGGCCGCCGACCGGGTCGAAAGTCAGCCCCTCGATGGCCATGGTCGGCGGCGTGTCGGTCGGCAGATGCACCTCCGGAGAGCGGTTGTCGAGGCTGAGCTCGAAGCGGTCGCCGGCCATGCGGGAGGCCAGGGTCTCGCGCAGGAAGCCGGTGATCATGGTCGTGTCCAGCCGATGGCTGGGGCGGCTGACGGCGATGCGCAGCGGACCCACACTGGTGTCCCAGTCGATGCCGTGGGCCTGCGCCAGCCGCGACAGCCAGCGGGCCTCCAGCGTCACCGAACGGCCCAGGGCCGGGGCGCGGGCGATGGCGGTGCCGGCCTGATCGGGCGGCAGCCCGTCGAACAGGTCGCCCAGGGTGACGCGGTCGCCCTGGATGATCGCCTCGCCCCGCAGGGTCGCGGCCTCGGCCGCCACGGCGACGATGAACACCGCGACGGCGAACAGCATGGCGAAGATCTGTTTCATCGTCTCAGCCCCTTAGCGCAGGTTGGTCACGGACTGCATCATCTGGTCCGTGGTGGTGATGACCTTGGAGTTCATCTCATAGGCCCGCTGGGCGGTGATCAGCTGGGTGATCTCGGCGACGATGTTGACGTTCGAGCTCTCCAGCATCCCCTGGTTGATGCGCCCGAAGCCGGCACTGCCGGGTACGCCTACGGTGGCCGCGCCGGAGGCCGGGGTCTCCTTGAACAGATTGTCGCCGATCGCCTCCAGCCCGGCCTCATTGGCGAAGTTGGCCAGCTGGATCTGGCCGACATTGGTCGGCGTCACCTGGCCGTCGATGGAGACGATCAGCTCGCCATCCTGGTTGATCTCGATGTTCACCGCATCCGGCGGCACGGTACCCGGGCCGACCAGGGTGAAACCGTCCGGCGTCACCAGCTGGCCCTGGGGGTTGAGCTGGAACGAGCCGGCGCGGGTATAGGCGGTCTCGCCCGAGGGCAGGTCGATCTGGAAGAAGCCCTCGCCGTTGATCGCCACGTCCAGCGGGTTGTCGGTGACCTGCATGTTGCCCTGCTCGTGGATGCGGTAGACGGCGGCGGATTCCACGCCGGTGCCGATCTGCACCCCGGCCGGCACGATGGTGCCGGTGCTGGACGAGGTCGAGCCGACCCGGACCAGGCTCTGGTACAGCAGGTCCTGGAACTCGGCCCGCTGACGCTTGAAGCCGGTGGTGGTCATGTTGGCGATGTTGTTCGAGATCACCTCGACATTGAGCTGCTGGGCCAACATGCCCGTCGATCCGATGCTGAGCGAATTCATGGGGCCTCTCCTTAGCGTTGCGAGGTGCCGGCCAGGCGGCTGATCGAGTCGCGCTGGCGGTTGTGCTCGTCCTGGAGCAATTTCTGGGTGGACTGGTATCGCCGGGAGATCTCGATCATCCGGGTCATCTCCAGGATGGCCTGGACGTTGGAGCCTTCCAGCATGCCCTGGGCGATCTGCACATCTTCGGCTTCGGTCGGAACTTCGTTGCTGGCCAGAAGGCCGCCGCCGAGCGGCTTCATCTCGCCCTCGCGTTCGAAGGTGACGACCTTGAGCCGGCCGATCGGGCCCTGCTCCCCGGAGATGCTGCCATCCGGCGCGATTACCAGGGTGCCGGCCCCGGCCGGGATTTCGATCGGCTGATCGTCTTCGCCCAGGATCGGCAGCCGGTTGCTGTCCACCAGCCGGCCTTCGGCATCGATGGCCAGCCGGCCGGCGCGGGTGTAGCGCGGCCCGAAATCGGTCTCGACCACCAGATATCCGTCGCCCTGGATCGCCAGGTTCATCGGATCGCCGGTGCGCTCCATGGCGCCGGGGCGGGTGTCGCGCAGCACCGAGCGGTCGACCACCATGGCAATGTCCCGGTCTCGGTTCGACTGATCCCGGGTGGCATCGACCAGATGCATGCCGAACTGCATGCGCTGGGCCTTGTAGCCCGGTGTGTCGGCGTTCGCGATGTTGTTGGCGACGACCTCCAATTGCCGGCGCAGAACCACCTGGCGCGAGAGCCCGATATAGAGTGCGTTTTCCATTCCCCGTCCGGCATCCGTTTCCATGTCGGCCCGATGGCCGCGCCGGGTGAGGTGCATGTGCCGTGCCAGGTCGCAAGGGCCCGGAATCGCTGGGCTTTCGGTGGTATCGCCGGCGCCGGCTGGGACGGGGTTGCCGCCCTGGGGAACCCCTTGCCGGGCAGTTCCTGCCGGGCCCTATCGCGCGCGCCGGAGTCTTCCGTCGCACAAACACAAATTGAAACAGCTTATTAACCATCGCGCTGCAACATCCGTTGGCTGAAACGATGCACGTTCAACGAGCCCCTGGATGAGTGACGAGACGGCCGGCGAAGGCGCCGAGGAGTCGGTAGCCGAAGAGCCGCCCAAGAAATCCGGCGCCATGAAACTGGTGCTTCTGATCGTGCTGCCCTTGCTCCTGCTGGGCGGCGCGGGCGGGGGCCTGTTTGCGACCGGCATGCTCGACTCCCTCCTGGGGGTAGAGCCCGAGATGGAAGAGGAACACGCGGAGGTTGAGGAGGAGGCCGCGCCGACCCCGGGTTTCTTCTACGAGCTGCCGGATATGGTGGTGAACCTGAACAGCGGCCGGCGGCGACAGAATTTCCTCAAGCTGAGCGTCAGCCTGGAGCTGGGCAGCGAGCAGGACGTCACCACCGTCGAGCAGGTGCTGCCGCGCATCGTGGACAATTTCCAGGTCTACCTCAGGGAACTCAGGATCGAGGACCTGCGCGGCTCCGCCGGCCTCTACCGGCTGCGCGAGGAATTGCTGCGCCGGGTCAGCGTCGCCGCGGCGCCGGCCGATGTGCGCGACGTGCTGTTCCGCGAAATGCTGGTCCAGTAGGCCGGGCCCGCTCAGGTAGCCATCAGAGAGACGGAATGTCCGACGAGACCGAAAAGCCCGAAGGCGAGGACGGGTCCGCCGACGAAGACGCCGCCGCCCTGGCCAAGGAGTGGGAGGAGTCCGGCGACGGCGAGGGCGCCGACGGCGACCGCGTGCTCGACCAGGACGAGATCGACAGCCTGCTCGGCACCGGCGGCGACGATGAGGAGACCACCACCGGGGTGATGGCGCTGATCAACAGCGCCATGGTCAATTACGAGCGTCTGCCGATGCTCGAGGTGGTGTTCGACCGCATGGTCCGGCTGATGTCGACCTCGCTGAGGAACTTCACCTCCGACAATGTCGAGATCAATCTCGACCAGATCAGCTCGATCCGCTTCGGCGACTACCTCAACTCGATCCCGCTGCCGGCCATGCTGGCGGTGTTCAAGGCCGAGGAATGGGACAATTACGGCCTGTTGGTGGTCGACAGTGCGCTGATCTATTCGATCGTCGACGTGCTGCTGGGCGGGCGCCGCGGCACGGCGGCGATGCGCATCGAGGGCCGGCCCTACACCACCATCGAGCGCAAGCTGGTGGAGCGGCTGGTCAAGGTGGTGCTGGCGGATATGAGCGCCGCCTTCGATCCGCTATCCACCGTCGCCTTCCGCTTCGACCGGCTGGAGACCAATCCGAAATTCGCCACCATCGTCCGCCCGAGCAACGCCGCCCTGCTGGCGCGCCTGCGGGTCGACATGGAGGATCGCGGCGGCCGCATCGAGTTGATGGTGCCCTACGCCACGCTGGAACCGGTCCGCGAGATGCTGCTGCAGATGTTCATGGGCGAGAAGTTCGGCCGCGACTCGATCTGGGAGAGCCATCTGGCCAGCCAGCTCTGGCAGACCGATCTATCGATCGGCGCGGTGCTCGACGAGGTCACCCTGTCCTTGCGCGATGTCTTGGAGTGGAAGGTCGGATCTCGGCTGATGCTGGATTGCCCGCCGGACGGCGAGATCGAGCTGCGCTGCGGTGAATTCGCCATGTTCAAGGGCCGCATGGGTCGCTCCAAGGGCAATATCGCGGTGCAGATCAGCGGCGACGCCAAACCACCACAGCCGGAAGAGGGGGGCGGCACGTGATCGCCGATTACGGACTCATCCTGGACGGGCTCATCGTGGTGCTGCTTTGCGCCACGGTGGTGTATGCCGCCGCCCTGAACCGGCGCATCGCCCGGCTGCGCGACAATCGGGCCGAGCTGGAGCTGGCTGCTCGGGCGATGGCCGACGCCGCGCTCAGGGCCGATACCGCCATCAAGGGGCTGAAGCAGACCGCCGGCAGCGTCGGCGCCGCCATCCAGAGCGATATCGACAAGGCCCGGACGCTGCGCGAGGAGCTGACCTTCCTGGTAGAGGCCGGCGAGGCCCTGGCCGGACGGCTGGAGGCGGCGGCCAGCGGTGTCGGCCGCGCCGCCGAAGCGGCCCGCCCGCAATCGGCCGAATCCGAACCGGCCAAGGACCCGGCCAAGCCGCGCAAGGGTAAGGCGGCGGATGGCGGCGGGCGCAGCAAGCGGGCCTTGATGAAGGCCATCGAGAACCTGCGCTGACCGATGACCCAGACCGCCCCCGCCACCGCTCCCGCCCAGCTTCCTGCACCCCGGCCGGCCCCCCGAAAGGCCGCCCGCCGGCGCTTGCGCATCCGCCTGCTGCCGGCCCTGATGTTCGTATCCGTGCTGATGGTCGGCGTGCGCGTCGGCGATCTGTGGGAGGGCGTCACCGGCACCGGCCCAGAGGCGGCGCGCTCGCTGCTGGCCGCCGAGGCCCGCTCGGATGAGCCCATGGACAGCCAGATGGCGGAGGCCGCGACCGGCGATGGGATGATGGCCGAGGCGACGGCATCGGATGGAGCGGAGATGGGGTCGGAGACGATCGACCAGCCCTTCGGCCTGCCGGCCTTCGATCCGGAGGATCTGAGCGCCGGCGAATGGGACCTGCTGCAGCAGCTTTCCGCCCGCCGAGACGCCCTCGACCAGCGGGAGCGCGACCTGGACCAGCGCGAGGCGCTGCTGGCCGTCGCCGAGCAGCGGGTCGACGAGAAGGTGGCCGAGCTGGAGGCCGTGCGCGGGCAGATCGAGGAGCTGCTCGGCCAGGTCGACGAGGAAGGCGAGGCGCAGCTTCTGGGACTGGTCAGCATCTATGAATCCATGCGGCCGGCCGATGCCGCGACGATCTTCAACGGTCTCGACCTGGAGGTGCTAATCAGCGTGCTGGAGCGCATGCGCGGGACCAAATCGGCCGCCATCCTGGCCGGCATGAATCCGGAACGCGCCCGTCTGGTGACCACCGAACTGGCGCGTCGCCGGGATCTGCCGGAACTGCCGGACTAATCCATGCGGCAACCCATGGCGAGCATCCCGACCACAGAGCGCCAGGGGCAACCGTTACGACGCAGCCCCCGGACGACTGTCTTCCTTGCCGCGGCACTGGCCGCGGTGTTTTCGCTTATGGCAGCCGCCGCCGACGCGGCGGAAGTCCACGGCCGCGACCTCGGCGATCGCGGCGAGCTCGAATTCGCGTGGGATATGCCGGCCGAATACCGCATGCGCCGCGACGGTGACCGGGTCCTCGTGGTCTTTGGGCAGCAGATCGGCGAGGGCGCGGCGCAGGCCTTCCGGCGGGTCGGGAGCTATATCGTGGAAGGGCGCGTCATCAGCGGCGGCTCCACCATCCTGATGGTGCTGCAGCCCTCCACGGTGCTGGTCGACCGGCAGGATGGCGGCAGCGTGGTCTTCGAACTGGTGACGGTGGATATCGAGGCGGCCACCGCCCCGCCCGAGGAGCCGCCCCCGGAGGAGATGGAGACGGCGGCCATGCCCGATCCGGCGCCTGCGCCAGCGCCCCCGCCGATGCCGGCGCTCGACCTCTCCGCCGACCCGGCCCCGGAACCCGCGCCCGTGCCGCCCGCACCGGTGCTCGACCTGTCGCCCGTGCCGTCCCCGGCGCCGCAACCGGTCGCCGAACCGCGGCCCACCATCCGCGTGCGCGGCGGCGAACATGCCGACTACAGCCGCATCGTGTTCGACTGGCCGGCCGAGGTCGGTTACCGCGCCGAGCAGGATGGCGGCAATGTGCACATCACCTTCGAGGCGCCGGCCGACGCCGATTTCGCTCGCGCCGCGCCGGCCAATCTGAGCCGGGTCGACGCGCTGCGCCAGATCGGCGAGTCCGGGCCGCTGCGGGTCACCGTCGCCGTGCCCTTCGATGCCGGGCTGCGGCATTTTCGTCTCGGCCCGAAGGTCGTGATCGATATCCTCGAGGGCGACGGCACGCCCACACCGGTGCGCGCCGAAGCACCCATGCCGGCCCCGGAGCCGCCGCCGGCCCCGCCCATGGCGGAACCGGCGACACCGCCGCGGCCGGAACCGCCGCCGCCCGTCATGACGGCCGAGCGGGACCCGGAGACCCGCATTCCCCATTCCAGCGCTCCGGAGCAGTCTGAAACCATGGAGACCGCGGAGCCCGATATGGCGGAGCGGCCCGTCGGACAGCCGCTGTCCCTTTTGCCCGACCGGTCGCTCGTGCGGGCGCCGGTCACCGTCGAATCGCTGGCGCCGCTGCCCGTGGACCCGATCGCCCGGTTCGATCCCGGCGTCCCGTCCGCCCTTGCGGTGTTTCGCCGCGGCCGTTCGCTCTGGGTGATCTTCGCGGCGGAAAGCGGCCTTGACGCCAATGTGCTGGCGGCCCAGGGCAGCCCGCTGGGCAGCGCCGATGTGGTCCGCGCCGAGGGTGGGATCGCATTGCGCTTCGAGCCCGACGAGGAGGGCGAGGTCGTCGTCAGCCGTCGCCGCACCATGTGGCGGGTGGCGCTGGAGCCTGCCGCGATCCGCTCGGCCCAGGCGCTGGAGGTCGTGCCGCAGCCGGACTATCCGCTGGGCGCCCGCCTGCTGGTGGAGGGGGCGACGGCGCAGGGGCTGGTCCGGCTCAACGACCCCGTGGTCGGCGACACCCTGATCGCCGCCCCGATGCGGGAACCCTCCATCGGCCTGGCCGAGGGCGCCAGCTTCGCCCAGGTGCGGCTGCTGCCGTCGATCCAGGGCCTGGTGGCGCGTCCGACCTCCGAGAGCCTGGCGATGCGCCTCGCCACCGACGGGGTCGAGATCACCGACGCCGATGGGCTGCTGCTCTCCGCGTCGGTCGACACGGCGCGCGAAGTCACAACCATCGCCCCGCCCATCGAAACCGACGGTCGCCTGCTGGAGGTGGAAATATGGCGCGGCGTTGGCGGCGTGGAGTTCATCGAGCAGCGCCAGGCCTTGCAACGGGCCCTGGCCCTGGCGCCGGAGATGGACCGTGACCGGGCCCGGCTCGATTTCGCCCGATTCAACTTCGCCCATGGTTATGCCCAGGAGGCGCTTGGGCTCCTGGACCTGGTCGAGGAGAGCCAGCCCTCGATCGCCGGGCGGGAGAGCTTCGTGATGCTGCGCGGTGCGGCGCGCGTGCTGGCGGAGGAGATCGAGGCGGCGGCGGAGGATCTCAACCATCCGGGGCTGGCGGAATCCCGCGATGCCGCCCTGTGGCGTGGCGTGGCCGCCGCCAAATCCGAGGATTGGCCGCGCGCCGCCGCCGAGTTCGAGAAGGCCGGTCGGCTGATCGAGACCTATCCGCGCCCCTTCGCCGATATGCTGACCCGGCTGGCGGCGCGCACGGCCATCGAGACCGACGACCCCCAGGCGGCGGAGGTCCAGCTCAATCGCATGTCCGCGCTGACCCGCGGCGAATCCGATGGCTGGGCATCGACCCAGTATCTGCGCGGCCTGATGGCCGCCAAGGCCGGCCGGTCGGCGGCGGCCACCGCCGCCTTCGAAGCCGCGGCGGCCTCCGACGACCGGTTCCACCGCACCCTGTCGGAACTGGCGCTGATCGAGTTCGATCTGTCGGAAGGCAATATCGAGTGGGATGAGGCGGTGGCGACCTTCGAATCCCTGCGCTTTGCCTGGCGCGGCGACGAGATCGAGTTCCAGCTGATCGACCGGATCGAGGGGCTGTATTGGCAGCACGGCCGCTTCCGCAGCGCCTTGGAGACCTTGCAGCAGGCCTCCCGCTCCTTCCCGGAGACGCCGGCCGGAGAGGCCTACGCGGCCCGGCTGCAGGCGCGGTTCGTGGAATTGTTCGGATCCTCCAGGGTGCGGTCCATGCCGCCGCTGGCCGCGATCTCGCTCTATCACGACTTCGCCGAGCTGATGCCGGACAACGAGGATGGCGACCGGGTCCTGCTGGGGCTGGCCGAGCGGCTGGTGGAGATCGATCTGCTGGACCAGGCCGGCGACATCCTGGCGGAGTTGATCGAGACCCGGCTCGACGGTGCCGACCGGGCCCGGACCGGCACCCGGCTGGCCGGCATCCGTCTGCTTTCCGGACAGCCCGGTGCGGCGCTGGAGGCCCTGGATGCCAGCCAAGAGGAGGCCGATGCGCTGCCGGCGCTAGCGGCCGAGCGCCGTCTCCTTCGCGCCCATGCCTATGCCGAACTGGGCCAGCCCGCCGATGCGCTGACGTTGCTGGCCGAGGACCGCACGCCGATCGCGGCGGCGGCGCGGGCGGATATCGCCTGGCGCGGCCAGGATTGGAGCACCGCCGCACGGGCGCTGGCGGAACTGATCGAGCCGCCGCCATCGCCGGGCAGCGCGGTCGCCGAGGATCAGGCCAAGCTCGTGCTCAATCTCGGAATCGCCCTGGCCTTGTCCAACGACACTGCCGGGCTGGACCGGCTGGCCGGGCAATACGGGCCCGGAATGGCGCGATCGACCGCCGCCAACACCTTCGCGATCCTGACCCGCTCCTCAGGCGGCACGCCCCAGATCGCCGATCTGGCGGCGATCCGTCAGCAGGTGTCAGAGGTCGACCTGTTCCAGCGCTTCCTGTCCGGCTACCGCACCGCCGGCGATCCGCAGAGCTGACCGGCGCCGAGCGACTCCGGGCCCGCGGTCAGCCGCCGTAACTTCGGATCAGGCTGCCGGCGATCAGATACCAGCCGTCGACAAGCACGAAGAAGACCAGCTTGAACGGCAGCGAGATCATGATCGGCGGCAGCATCATCATGCCCATCGACATCAGGATCGACGCCACCACCATGTCGATGATCAGGAAGGGCAGGAACAGCAGGAAGCCGATCTCGAAGGCCCGGCGCAGTTCGCTGATCATGAAGGCCGGCACCAGCACCTGAAGCGGCACTTCCTCCGGCTCGGCGATGTCGGTCTCGCCCGACATGTCCATGAACAGGGCGAGGTCCTTCTCCCGCACATGGCCCAGCATGAAGCTGCGGAACGGCGACACGGTGCGCTCGAAGGCAGCGGCCTCGTCGATCTCTTCGGCCATCAGCGGCTGGATGCCCTCGTCATAGGCGGCCATGAAGACCGGGCTCATGATGAAGAAAGTGAGGAAAAGGGCGAGGCTGATCAGGACCGAATTCGGCGGCGTCTGCTGGATGCCGAGCGCACTGCGCAGGAACGACAGCACGATGACGATGCGGGTGAAGGAGGTCACCATGACCAGGATCGAGGGCGCCAGCGACAGGATCGTGATCAGCGCCACGATCTGCAGGATCAGGCTGGTGGTCTCGCCGTCCCCGGCGCCGAGGTCGAGGGACAGGGCCTGGGCCGCCGCCGGTTCGCCCGCAAGGGTGACCAGGGCCAGCAGGCCCAGCCCGGCGAGCCAACGGAGCCGCGCGGATCGGCGCCGGGTCATGGAGTGGGGTCGCCCGAGGCCGGGCGCAGCGGGACGACCGCCGGCTTGGCGGGTTCCGGCGGCGGCTCGATGCCCTTTTCGATCAGGCTGTCGCCCCCGGTCCCCAGCATGACCAGATGCTCCACCGCATCGCGGCGGACCAGGATCAGCCGGTGCCGGGCGTCGAGCGGCAGCGATTCCACCACCGACAGCCGCCGTGCGGCACGGGGACGCACAAAGGCGCCGGCGACTCCGAAGCGCCGCGCCAGCCAGGCAAGCAGCCCGATCAGCGCCAGGACGAAGACCAGCGCGATGGCGAATCGAAAATAGGCGTCGAAGGCCATGATGCGGCTATCGGTCCGGGGTGGGGCTCAGTCCTGCGGCTTGCGATAGGCCGCGGCCGCAGAGCGATGGCTTTGCGAACCCTTCAGCGCGGATGCAACCTCGCTGTGCTGGGCCTTCAGATCGTCCGACAGCCGGGTCAGATCGTCGATCAGGCTGAGCAGCGGTGGCCGCAGGACCTGGGCGTCGCTGCTGTCCTGGTCGCGGATCGCGGCGCACAACTCGTCTACCCGGCGCTCGAGGCCGGACAGGTCGACAAGCTGGCCCTCGCCGACCTTGCGGCGGGCCAAAGCGACAGCGCCGACCACCTCTTCAAGGCCGTGGCGGATCTGGGCAACGTCGGTCACTCCATCGCTCCTTCGCGTTCTTCCAGGATCCGCAGCTTGCCGTTCGCCTCGAAGACGTAACGCAGCACTTCGGCAACCGCCACGAACGCCTCTGCCGGGATGTCCTCGCCCAATTCCATCGCACCCAGCAACTCGGTCAGGTCGGCATCCTTGCGAACCTTCACACCGGCCGCGAATGCCGCCGCGAGAATGCTCTCCGCCAACTCGCCACGCCCCGAAGCGACGATCTTGGGGACATGGCTGGGATCAAGGTCATAACGCAGCGCAACGGCCATGGGTGAGCGCTGCTTGCTCGGTCTGGAACCGCTCGCCTGCGACCCTGCCTTGCCGTCACGATCGTCCACTAAGAATGCCTGTCCAAGCCGGGAATCCGAAGCGGAAAGCGTGGCGAATCGTGGTTAAGGAAGCCTTAAGTTCGGCAACGGCCGGTTGTCCAACTACACCAACATGCATCCTGGGTAGAGCGGCGGCGCCCCGGTTGTCACCGAGACGCGAGTGCCGCCCCGGCGCCCTATTCGCCCGGCTCGTTCTTCGTGGTGGTCAGGCCCTTGAAAACGTCGCCGGCCGATTCCGCCGCGGCACGGTTCTCCGCCTGGATGCGTTCATACAGCTCCTCCCTGAGGACGGATACGTCCGACGGGAATGTGAAGCCGAGCTTGATGGATTTGCCCCGTATCTCGACGACGGTGACCCGGATGTCGTCGTTGATAACGATGGTCTCACCAATTTTGCGGGTCAGATAAAGCACGCCTGTGGCCTGAGCCTCGCTTGATTGGGCGGACCATCGCCCCCCGAAAATCCCGCCCTGGCAACCATGCGGGACGGCCCACCGTTGTTAAGAAGTGAAACATTTTTAGAGAATGTTAACAAGCCGGTGCGAGCATCCCCAATCGCATCCGCCTAAGGCGCGCGCGGGTCGGCGTACCCCTGAAACGCAACGTCCCAACCCACCGGCACCCCATGGATTTCAGCAATCTAGGCCTCTTCAAACTCATCACGCGCCGAATCGATTGGTTGAACAGTCGGCAAGAAGTTCTCGCGAAAAATATCGCGAATGCCGACACGCCGGACTATCGACCCCAGGATTTGCGCCCGTTTGCCGAGCATCTGGCCCGCACCGGCGGACCGACGCTGGCGACCGCCACCACGCATTCGGGTCACATCCAGCCGGTCGCCAGCCGCGCCGCCAGGACCGCCGGGTCCGACGACATCGACGATGTATACGAGGCCTCGCCGACCGGCAATGAGGTCGTGCTGGAACAGCAGCTCATTCGCGTCTCGGAAACCGCCATGCAGCATCAGCTGGCGCTCAACCTGTACCGGAAACATGTCGGCATGATTCGCACCGCGCTTGGTCGCGGCGCCCGCTGATTCGGACTTACGGAGGCAGGACCATGGAACTATCGAAGAGCCTTGAGATCTCCGCCGCGGGCATGCGGGCCCAGGGCACCCGGCTGCGGGTGATATCCGAGAACCTGGCGAATGCCGACACCACCGGCCAGACACCGGACGATCTGCCCTACCGCCGCCAGGTGGTGACGTTCCGCAACGTCTTCGACCGGGCCCTGGGTGCCGAAAGGGTCGAGGTGGCCGACGTCATCGAGGATCCCGGCCAGTTCAACCGGCGCTACGAGCCCGGGCATCCCAGCGCAGACGACGAGGGCTATGTGCTCTATCCCAATGTCAGCACGCTGGTCGAGATGATGGACATGCGCGAGGCACAGCGCAGCTATGAGGCCAACCTCAACGCCATCGAAGTGGCCCGCTCGATGCTCACCAAGACCCTAGAACTGCTGCGCTAGCGGTTTCCGCGCGCCAACCCGACGGAGTAGAGCCAGTGATCGCCAAGATTTCCGACGCGGCCGCCGCTTATTCGAACGCCGCCGGCAAGGCCGGAGGACCCGGCATGGACGCCCGCGACGCCGCGCCGGGCGAGAGCTTCGGCAGCATGGTGCGCGACATGATCGGAGACGCCGCCGCGGCCGGCGCCCGGGGCGAGAAGGTCGCCGCCGAGGCCATGGTCGGCCAGGCCGATCTGACCGATGTGGTGATGGCGGTGAACAATGCCGAGCTCACCCTGCAGACCGTGGTCGCGATCCGCGACAAGGTCGTCGAGGCCTATCAGGAAATCGTCCGGATGCCGATCTGACCGTCCTGGTCGGACCGGCCGTCCAACACCACCCCAAAAGCGAAGGATAGGTCACCGGTGAACGCCGCTGAGGCCCTCGAGATTGGCCGCGAAACCCTGTTAACCATGTTGAAGATCGGCGCGCCGGTCATGCTGATCGCGTTGCTGGTCGGCCTGTCCATTTCGTTGATCCAGGCCCTGACGCAGATCCAGGAAATCACCCTGACCTTCGTGCCCAAGATCATCGTCATCGTGATCTCGATGATCTTCCTGCTGCCCTTCATGCTGTCGGCACTGATCGCCTATACCGAGGGGCTGGCCGACCGCATCGTCGGCCTGGGCGCCTGAGGCCGAAATGGCTGGCGACGAACTGGGTACCGGCGACCCAACACCAGCTCGTCATTCCCGCGAAAGCGGGAATCCAGCAATCACGGTCTGGACGCCGTCTACATGGGGCTGTCTGGATTCCCGCTTTCGCGGGAATGACGATCGAAAAGATGCTGGCGGATCGCTCCCGAGTGTCTTCGGTCGGCCCGTCGTGAACCAGACAGCAAGAGCTGCGCGTCGATGCTGGCACAGCTGATCGCCGCGGAACTGTTCGCGCCGTTGATGATCTTCATCCGGGTCGGGTCGGCCTTGATGGTGTTGCCGGCGATCGGCGATTCGGTGGTTACGCCGCGCACCCGGCTGATGCTGGCGCTGCTGATCAGCCTGCTGACCGCGCCGATGCTCTCCTCCGCCCTGCCGCCGATTCCGGACAGCCCGCTGGCACTGGCGCTGCTGATTTTGGGAGAGATCCTGGTCGGGGTGTTTCTGGGGCTCGTAGCTCGCATCCTGCTGGCCGCGGTCGACGTCGCCGGCATGGTGATCTCGTTCAATCTCAGCCTCGCCAACGCCTTTGTCTTCAATCCCTCCATCACCGCCCAGAGCTCCCTGATCGGCACCTTCCTGATGACCTTCGCGGTACTGCTGATCCTCATCACCGACATGCACCATTTGATGCTCATGAGCGTGGTCGACAGCTACGCCATGTTCACGCCGGGCGAGTCCCTGCCGTTCGGCGACATGGCGGACACGGTGGCCCGACAGGTCTCCGGAGCATTCGCAGTGGGGGTCCGGATGGCCGCGCCCTTCCTGGTGATCGGTCTGATCTTCTATCTCGGTCTCGGGCTGATGGCGCGCTTGATGCCGCAGGCCCAAGTCTTCTTCGTCGCCATTCCGGTCCAGGTGATGATCGGCATCCTGGTGCTGGCGCTGACCCTGTCGGGCGGTCTGCTCTACTGGCTGCGCACCTTCCAGGACGCGATGATCGCCTTTCCGCAGCCCCTGTAGCGAGGCGCGCGGACCATGGCCGAAGAACAGGACGACAGCCAAAAAACCGAGGAGCCCACCCAACGAAAGTTGGATGAAGCGCGCAAGAAGGGTCAGGTCGCCAGCTCCCAGGAGGTGAAGCACGGATTCGTGCTGTTGGGCGGCTTGATCGCGGTGGCGGCGCTGGCGCCGCTGGCCTCAAGCCAGATGGCCGAGCGCATGGGCGGGTTTCTCGGCCGGCTGGAGACGGTCCCGACCGACAATCGCGCATTGATCGACCTGGTCGCCTCGGCCACGGGCGAGCTGGCGCTGATCCTGCTGGCGCCGTTCATCGTCTTCGTCGCGATGGCCATCGCCGGCAGCCTGGTGCAGCACGGGGGGCTGCTCTCGGTCGAATCGCTCAAACCGAAGCTGGAGAAGATCAGCCCGCTGAAGGGGCTGAAACGGCAGTTCTCGATTAAGGCGGTGGCGGAATTCCTGAAGGGCATCATCAAGATCGCCGTGGTCGGCAGCATTGCCGCGGCGGTCGTCTGGCCGGAGCTGGCCCGGATCGAGCTGTTCGCCGGCATGCCCATGGATGCGGTGCTCGGCCGGGTCTGGATCATGGCGGTCAAGATGATGATCGCCGTGCTGGCCGTGGTCGCGGTGATCGCCGGCCTTGACTACCTGCTGCAGCGCTACCAGCACCAGAAGCAGCAGCGCATGACCAAGCAGGAGGTTAAGGACGAGTTCAAGCAGACCGAGGGCGACCCGCAGGTCAAGGCGCGGCTGCGACAGATCCGCATGGATCGGGCCCGGCGGCGGATGATGGCGGCGGTGCCGGAAGCCGATGTGGTGATCACCAACCCGACCCATTTCGCGGTCGCCATGGCCTACAAGCCGGAGTCTATGGAGGCGCCGAAGGTCGTCGCCAAGGGGGCGGACGAGATCGCCCATCGCATTCGCGAGGTCGCCCGCGCCCAAGACGTGGCCCTGGTGGAGAATCCGCCGCTGGCCCGGGCGCTCTATCAATCCGTCGATATCGACGAGTCGATTCCGCCGGAACACTATAAGGCGGTGGCTGAGGTGATCTCCTATGTGTTCCGCCTGCAGGGCCGCTCGGTGCCGAATTGATTGCCGATAACCGTTTTGTGACGAGAAACCGCCAAAATTCGCGGTGATGGTGTAAAGCGGTAGTGTGTGAACCGCTTGTCGCGTGGATCCCGAAGAGACGTACATGGCAGTGCCACCCGATACCGAGGCCGCTCCGGCGCCGCAGGGCGTGCCGGTCGCAGCGTCGCCGCCGCCGCGGCGACCGACCGCCGTGCCATGGCAGGAGACCGAACAGGAAGACGGCCAGTCCGGCGCGCTGACCGGCTGGACCCTGGTCGTTGCCGCCGGAACCGCGGTTCTCCTGGGGGCGGCGGTCCTTGTCGTCGGTGTGCGGGTGCCGGCGCTGGCCCTTCCGCTGGGCGTTGCGGCGGCGATTGCCGGTGCCGCCGCCCTGGCCGCCACGCTGCTCGACCGGCGCCGCTCGAGCCGTGCGCTGGCGATGGCGCGGATGATCTCCGACACCTATGACGGCACCGTCGCGGCGCACATGATCACCGGGCCGGACGGGCGAATCGTCTATGCCAACGGGGTCGCCAGGCGGATCCTGGACACGCGGCTGGAGAACCTGGCGGAAGTCGAGGGAGCGCTGGGCGCCGACCATCAATCGGTCAACCGCTTCCGCCGCCTGCGCCGGTCGGCGGAATCCGGCTCGCCGTTCTCCGTCGAGCTGCGGCGGCCAAAGACCGATGGCGGCAGCGCTTGGTGGCACGCCTCGGCACGGCCGCTGGAGGTCTGGCCGGGCCATATCCATTGGCGGTTCGAGGACATCACCACCCGGCGGGAGATGGAGGCGATCCTCCGCGAGGAGCAGGTCAAGCTGGTCGACTTCATGGACCATGCGCCGGTCGGCTTCTATTCCGTCGACCAGGACGGCCGCTTCGTTTTCGCCAATGCGACCCTGGCCGACTGGCTTGGCGTCGAGGCCCGCGATCTGGTGCGCGGCGCCCATCGCCTGCACGACTTCCTGGTGTCGCCGCCATCCGAGGCGCCGCCCTACGCGCTGACCGTCGGCCGATCCGATCTGCCGCAGGTGGAGATCGGCATGCGCGGGCCGGACGGTCACGGCTTCCAGGCCGCCATCGCCCAGACGGTGGTGCATGGCGAGGACGGCGAATCGATCTGGACCCGGTCGGTGGTCCGCGACCTGACGCCGGAATCCCAGATGCGGGCGGCGCTGAGGGCCTCGGAGGTGCGCTTCCAGCGCTTCTTCGAGGACGCGCCCATCGGCGTCGCGCTGCTGGACGAGGACGCCCAGCTCTCCGAATGGAATGCTGCCTTCGCGGAGCTGATCGGCGGCGATGGCGACGGTCTGGAAGGCAAGCCGTTCGGCGATTATCTGGAGGATGCCAGCCGCGACGAAGTGATCCAGCGCCTGTCCGATGTGGTCAAGGGCGGCGAGCCGCGGGCGACCTTCGACATCAACATCATCGGCGCCAAGGAACTGGCGGTCACGGTCTACGTCCAGCGGCTGGAGACCGGCGACGCGCCGGTCGGGCTGATCCTGCAGTTTATCGACCAGACCGACCAGCGCGAGCTGGAGGAGAAGTTCGCCCAAAGTCAGAAGATGCAGGCGGTGGGTCAGCTGGCCGGCGGCGTGGCGCACGACTTCAACAACCTGCTGACCGCCATGATTGGCTTCTGCGACCTGCTGCTGCTGCGCCACAAGCCGGGCGACGCTTCCTTCGGCGACATCATGCAGATCAAGCAGAACGCCAACCGCGCGGCCAATCTGGTGCGCCAGCTGCTGGCCTTCTCGCGCCAGCAGACGCTGCAGTCCCGGGTGCTGAATATCACCGACGTCCTGGCCGAGCTGTCGAACCTGCTGCGCCGGCTGATCGGTGAGAACATCGAGTTGAAGATGACCCATGGCCGCGAGCTGGGCCTGGTGAAGGTGGATGCCCATCAGCTCGACCAGGTGATCATCAACTTGGCCGTCAATGCCCGCGACGCCATGGAAGAGGGCGGCAAGCTGACGATCAAGACCGCCAACTACAAGAGCACCCGGCGGATGCGCCGCGGCACCGACGAGATGCCGCCCGGCGAGTATGTGGCGATCGAGGTCTCCGATACCGGCTGCGGCATTCCCAAGGAGAACCTGGACCGCATCTTCGAGCCGTTCTTCTCCACCAAGGAGATCGGTTCGGGCACCGGCCTTGGTCTCTCCACGGTCTACGGCATCGTGCGCCAGACCGGCGGCTACGTCTTCGTCGAGAGCAAGCCCGGCAAGGGCACCAGCTTCACCATCTATCTGCCGCGCCACGTCTCGGACGGTACCGAGGAAGCGGCCCCGGCGGAGAACCCCGAGGAATCCGCCACCCGCGACCTGACCGGCGCCGGCTGCATCCTGCTGGTCGAGGACGAGGATCCGGTACGGGTGTTCAGCGCCCGGGCCCTGCGCAACAAGGGCTACGAGGTGCTGGAGGCGCGCAGCGGCGAGGATGCGCTGTCGGTGCTGAAGGACCAAGCGGACCGGGTCGACCTGCTGATCACCGATGTGGTGATGCCGCAGATGGATGGTCCGACCCTGATCAGCAATGTCCGCAAAAAACAGCCGGACATGAAGGTCATCTGCATTTCCGGTTACACCGAGGATCGCTTCCGCGAGCGCATCGACAAGGGCGCGGAAATCCACTTCCTGCCCAAGCCGTTCAGCCTCAAGCAGCTCGCCAGCAAGGTGAAGGACGTCATCCACGGCGGTCGTTGAACCGGGCCTGGCTCCGGCCGCGACGCGGACAATCCGTCTTCATTTCCCATAAGTGTACCGCCGACGGGGGAAACCCTCGACCGAACCGCGATCAATTTCGCGGTTTGTGCGATGATAACGCTCACGAAATTGTTCGTATGTTCTATTGTCCGTGTATCCTACGATACGCGCGACGCCAGGGACCCATCCGGAGTCGCGTGCCGCGATTCCGACCGGTCCCGAAAGAGGTCAGCCCATGCGCACCCAGGTCGCCATCATTGGCTCGGGACCGGCTGGGCTTCTGCTCGGCCAGCGCCTGCACAACAACGGCATCGACACCGTCATCCTCGAACGCCGCAGCAAGGATTATGTGCTTGGCCGCATCCGGGCCGGGGTTCTGGAGCAGGGGACGGTCGAGCTGATCGACCAGATCGGCTGCGGCGAGCGCATGCATGCCGAAGGCCTGATCCACACCGGCATCGAGCTGTGCTTCGGCGGCGCCCGCCACCGCATCGACCTCAACGGTCCGACCGGCGGCCAGGCCGTCATGATCTATGGCCAGACCGAGGTCACCGCGGATCTGATGGACGCCCGCGAGGCGTCCGGCGCCGTGACAATCTATGAGGCGGAGGATGTCAGCCCGCAAGGGTTCGACGGCGACCGGCCGGTCGTGCGCTTTCGCAAGGATGGCGCGGACCATGAGATCGCCTGCGATTTCATCTGCGGCTGCGACGGTTTCCACGGCATCAGCCGCAAGAGCGTGCCCTCGGATGCGATCGATATTTTCGAACGGGTCTACCCATTCGGCTGGCTCGGCGTGCTGGCCGATGTCCCGCCGGTCTGCGACGAGCTGATCTACGCCAACCATCCGCGCGGCTTCGCGCTGTGCTCGATGCGGTCGATGCAGCGCAGCCGCTATTACATCCAATGCGCCGCGGACGAGAATCTGGATGCCTGGCCGGACGACCGGTTCTGGGACGAGCTGCGTGCCCGGCTCGATGCCGAGGCGGCGGAGACCATGGTCACCGGCCCGTCGATCGAGAAGAGCGTGGCGCCGCTGCGCAGCTTCGTGGCCGAGCCGATGCGGTTCGGCCGGATGTTCCTGGCCGGCGATGCCGCCCATATCGTGCCGCCGACCGGGGCCAAGGGGCTGAACCTGGCCGCCAGCGACGTGCGCTATCTGGGCGAAGCGCTGATCGAGCATTACCAGGAGAAATCCGGTGCCGGCCTGGACGGGTATTCCCAGCGGGCGCTGGCCCGGATCTGGAAGGCCGAGCGATTCTCCTGGTGGATGACCTCCCTGCTGCACCGGTTCCCGGACACCGGACCGTTCGGCCAGCGCATCCAGCTCGCCGAGCTGGAGTATCTGGTCGGCTCGGCCGCCGCTTCGACGACGCTTGCGGAAAACTATGTCGGGTTGCCCTATTGATGCGGGCCCGCCGTTGCACGCCTGCTGTGCCCAACCGTTTCCCTTCGCCGGTGCCGTGGGGCATTCTGGTGGCCCGCCAATGCCGGTTGTCCGGCCAAGAAACAAGGACCCGAGAACATGGCCTTCGCCGCCATCAACGGCATCGTGCTGCACTATGAGGATCAGGGTCCGCCGGCCCTGCCGACGATCGTGTTCTCCAATTCCCTCGGCACCGATTTCCGGATCTGGGACGCGGTCGTCCGCATCCTCAAGCCGGAATTCCGCCTGATCCGCTACGACAAGCGCGGCCATGGCCTGTCGGAGGCGCCGCCGGCACCCTATGCCATGGCGGACCACATCGGCGATCTGGCGACCCTGCTGGATGAGATCGGCGTCGAGGACACGCTGCTGGTCGGGCTGTCGGTCGGCGGCATGATCGCCCAGGGGCTGGCTGCGGAGCGGCCGGATCTGACCCATGCGCTGGTGCTGTGCGACACCGCCCACAAGATCGGGACAGCGGACATGTGGAATGAACGCATTGCCGCAGCAGAGGCGGGAGGTATTGCGGCATTGGCCGATGGTATCCTGGAGCGCTGGTTCTCCGCCGCGTTCCGGGCCGACCAGCAGTCCGCGCTTGCCGGCTATCGCCATATGCTGACCCGCACGCCGGCCGAGGGATACGCCGGCACCTGCGCTGCGATCCGCGACACGGACCTGACCGAAACGACCCGCCATCTCGGGCTGCCGGCCCTGTGCGTGGTCGGCGACGAGGACGGGTCGACGCCGCCGGATGTGGTCGGGTCGCTGGCGGCGCTGCTGCCCGAAGGCCGGCTGGAGGTCGTGGCCGGGTCCGGGCATCTGCCCTGTATCGACCAGCCCCGGGTGCTGGCCGGTCTGATCCGCGGCTTCGCCAAGGAGGTCGGCCTTGTCTGAAAAAGCCGGTTCTGGCGGCCGCGCGGAGGCCGGCATGGCGACCCGGCGGGCAGTGCTGGGCGACGCCCATGTCAACCGGGCGCAGGCGAACACGACCGCGTTCGACGCCGATTTCCAGGCTTTCATCACCGAAGGCGCCTGGGGCTCGGTCTGGTCTCGCCCCGGCATCAGCAGGCGCGAACGCTCGATGATCACCATCGCCCTGCTGGCCGCACTCGGCCATGACGAGGAGGTGGCCATGCATGTCCGGGCCACGGCCAATACCGGCGCCAGCATGGACGATGTGAAGGAGGCGCTGCTGCACGTCGCCGTCTATGCCGGCGTGCCGGCCGCCAACCGGGCTTTCAGGGTGGCCAAGCAGGCCTTCCGCGAGATCGGCGTTCTGGTGGATGAGGAGGGCGGCAATGTCTGACACCACCCCTGTCCTGCGTCGCGACCGCGGCTGGCACCCGCCGGCCCTGGCGCCGGCCTATAAATCCTCGGTGTTGCGGTCGCCGCGTCGTCCGCTGCTGTCGATCGAACCTTCCCTGGAAGACATGTCGGGGCCGGTCTTCGGACGCGGCATGCTGGACCCGCTCGACCACGACCTGATCCGCAATTTCGGCGCCGATGGCGAGGCGGTGGGCGAGCGCATCGTGGTCCATGGCCGGGTGCTGGATGAATCCGGCCGGCCGGTGCCGGACACGCTGATCGAGATCTGGCAGGCCAATGCCGGCGGCCGCTACCGGCACGTCAATGACGGCTATCTGGCGGCACTGGATCCCAATTTCGGCGGCTGTGGCCGGGTCATGAGCGACGCGGAGGGCCGTTACGCCTTCCGCACCATCCGGCCGGGGCCCTATCCCTGGCGCAACAATGGCAGCGAGTGGCGTCCGGCCCATATCCACCTGTCGATCTTCGGCGAGGCATTCGCCCAGCGGCTGGTGACGCAGCTCTATTTCGAGGGCGACCCGCTGATCCCGCTTTGCCCGATCGTCAACACCGTGCCGGATCCGGCGGCGGTCGAGCGGTTGGTGGCCCGGCTGGACATGACGGCGATGGAACCCTTCGACAGCCTGGCCTACCGCTTCGACATCGTGCTCAGGGGCCGGCGCTCGACCCCCTTCGAGAACCGGCCGGAGGGCAACTGACATGGCGGATCGCACCCTGAAGGAGACGCCGTCGCAGACCGCCGGCCCCTATGTGCATATCGGCCTGATCCCGGCCGCGGCCGGCCTGCCGGTGCGCAGCCAGGAGCGGTTGGATGTCCTGGCCGGGGCCGATGCCGAGGGCACCCGCATCCGCATCGAGGGCAGCGTCCAGGACGGTGCCGGCGACGTCGTCCGCGATGCGGTCGTCGAGCTGTGGCAGGCCGACACGCAGGGTCGTTTCGGCGCCGGAGGGTTTCCCGGCTGGGGGCGGTCGGCCTGCGATTTCGAGACCGGGTTCTGGAGCTTCGAGACGGTCAAGCCGGGCCCGACGCCCTATGCCGACGGGTCCCTGCAGGCGCCGCATGTGAACCTGCTGGTCTTCGCGCGGGGCATCAACATCCACCTGCACACGCGGATGTATTTTGGCGACGAGGAGGCGGCCAATGCCGCCGATCCGGTGCTGGCCGCCCTGGGCTCTCCCAATTTGCGCCAGACCCTGATCGCCCAGCCCGAGTCCGGTGCCGGCGAGACCCTCTACCGGTTCGCGATCCACCTGCAGGGCGAGCGCGAAACCGTGTTCTTCGACGTCTGAGCGGGCAGCATGGCGGAATTCCTGTCCCTGAAAGAGGCCATTGCGGCGAACCTTAAGGATGGCGACCGGGTCGCCTTCGAGGGCTTCACCCATCTGATGCCCTATGCCGCCGCCCATGAGGCGATCCGCCAACGCCGTCGCGACCTCACCCTGATCCGCATGACGCCGGATGTGATCTACGACCAGATGATCGGCATGGGCTGCGCCGCCAAGCTGATCTTCTCTTTCGCCGGCAATCCCGGGGTCGGTCTGCTGCGCCGCCTGCGTGACGCGGTCGAGAACGGCTGGCCGGGGCCGCTGGAGCTGGAGGAGCATTCCCACGCCGCCATGGCCAACGCCTACGAGGCCGGGGCCGCGGGGCTGCCCTGCGCCATCTTCCGCGGCTATGTCGGGGCCGGGCTGAAGGCGGTGAACCCCAATATCCGCAGCATTGTCTGCCCGTTCACCGGCGAGGAGCTGGCAGCGGTGCCGGCGCTGAACCCCGATGTCGGCATCATCCATGCCCAGAAGGCAAGCCGGCGCGGCGATGTCCTGATCGAAGGCATCACCGCGGCCCAGAAGGAGGTCGTGCTGGCCTCGAAGCGCTCGGTGGTCACGGTGGAGGAGATCGTCGAGGACTTCGACGACGTGCACAAGAACGCCTGCATCCTGCCGCACTGGACGGTCACCGCCATCGCCCGGGTGCCGGGCGGGGCGCATCCTTCCTATGCCCATGGTTATTACCGCCGCGACAATGCCGCCTATATCGACTGGGACCCGATCGCCGCCGACCGGGACCGCTTCCTGGCCTGGATGCAGGCCAATGTGCTGGATGTCGGCCCGGAGGTGTTCGCCGACCGGGTCGACTGGGATAAACGAGCGGTATTGTCGTGATCTGCGATCAAGTCTTGCCAGGACCCCTCACCCTCCCACGGCTACGCCGTGGGTCCCTCCCTCTCCCACAAGGGGAGAGGGGTCTCGGGTCAACGCTGGCAAGAACTCCCCCTCTCCCCTTGCGGGAGAGGGAGGGGCCCGCCGCGAAGCGGTGGGAAGGTGAGGGGTCTAATGACGACTCGATCGAAGATCACGGCATCTTCACCCAACGACGAAGGCAGGTTGGTCGATATCTGGTCCTTCGGGCACTGGCAACATGGCGTCCATGAGCGACTTCACGCCGGACGAGATGATGACCGTGGCCGCCGCCAGGGCCCTGAAGAACGACGATGTGTGTTTCGTCGGCATCGGCGCGCCATCGGCGGCCTGCAACCTGGCGCGGCTGACCCATGCGCCCGACATCACACTGATCTATGAATCCGGCACCATCGGCACCCGGCCCGACGTGCTGCCCCTGTCCATCGGCGACGGTGAGCTCTGCGAAACCTCGCTGACCACCGTCCCGGTCGCCGAGATGTTCCGCTACTGGCTGCAGGGCGGGCGGATCAGCGTCGGATTTCTCGGGGCGGCCCAGATCGACAAGTTCGGCAACATAAACACCACCGTGGTCGGCGACTACGACCATCCCAAAGTGCGGCTGCCCGGCGGCGGCGGGGCACCGGAGATCGCGGTCTCCTGCGGCGAGGTCTTCGTCACCATGAAGCAGTCCAAGCGCGGCTTCGTGGAGACCATCGACTTCGTAACCTCGCTCGGCCACGGCACCGGCGACAACAGCCGGGCCCGGCTCGGCGTCGACACCAAGGGACCGACCCGCATGATGACCGATCTCGCCTGCTGGGAGCCGGATCCGGAGAGCCGTGAGTTCACCGTGGTTTCCCTGCATCCCGGCGTGACCCGGGAGCAGGTGCAGGATACGGTCGGCTGGACGGTCGCCTTCGCCGATGCGCTCGAAGAGACGCCGCCGCCCACCGATGAGGAACTCTCGGTCCTGCGCGACCTGAAGGCCCGTACCGAGGCTGCCCATCGCGGTCCGGCCGAGCAGGGATAGACTAAAATGGCCGATGCCTTCCTCTGCGACTACATCCGCACGCCCATCGGCCGGTTCGGCGGCGCACTGGCGGCGGTGCGGCCGGACGATCTGGCGGCGGTGCCGCTGAAGGCGCTGATGGGCCGCAATCCACGCGTGGATTGGGAGGCGGTCGACGATGTGATCCTCGGCTGCGCCAACCAGGCCGGCGAGGACAACCGCAACGTGGCCCGCATGGCGCTGTTGCTGGCCGGTTTGCCCGAGGCCGTGCCCGGCGCCACCCTCAACCGGCTCTGCGGCTCCGGAATGGACGCGGTTATCGCCGCCGCCCGCGCCGTCAAGTGCGGCGAGGCGGAGCTGATGGTGGCCGGCGGTGTGGAATCCATGTCCCGCGCGCCGCTGGTGATGCCCAAGGCCGAGACCGCCTTCTCGCGCCGGGCGGAGATCTTCGACACGACCATCGGCTGGCGCTTCGTGAACCCGGCCATGAAGGCGCAATACGGCGTCGACTCCATGCCCGAGACCGCCGAGAACGTGGCCGAGGCGTTCGGCGTCGCCCGCGCCGACCAGGATGCCTTCGCGCTGCGCTCGCAGCAGAAGGCGGCGGCTGGCGCCATGTGCCTGGGCGAGGAGATCACGCCGGTCACGATCCCCCAGCGCAAGGGCGATCCGCGGATCGTCGACCGCGATGAACACCCCCGCGCCGATACCACGCTGGAGGCGCTGGCCAAACTGCCCGCACCCTTCCGCGAGGGCGGCACGGTCACCGCCGGCAACGCCTCCGGTGTCAATGACGGGGCCGCCGCCCTGATCGTCGCGTCGGAGGCGGCGGCGGCCAGGCACGGCCTGACGCCCATCGCCCGCATCCTCGGCGGGGCCACCGCCGGCGTGCCGCCGCGCATCATGGGCATCGGCCCGGCCCCGGCGACCCGGGCGCTGTGCGACCGCCTGGACCTGACGCCGGCGGATTTCCACGTGATCGAGCTGAACGAGGCCTTCGCCAGCCAGGCCCTGGCGGTGCTGCGGGACCTGGGCCTGGCCGACGAAGCCGACCATGTGAACCCCAATGGCGGCGCCATCGCGCTCGGCCACCCGCTCGGCATGTCCGGCGCCCGCATCACCGGCACCGCGGCCCTCGAGCTGAAGCGCCGCGGCGGGAAGAAGGCGCTGGCCACCATGTGCATCGGGGTGGGGCAGGGCATTGCCATAGCCTTGGAGGCTGTGTGATGCCTGCGGCAACCCACGGACACTCCCCACACTGCGTCGTCCCCGGACTTGATCCGGGGACCCATTCCGTCCCCCATGCCCGCTTCGCAACCATTGCGCTGGTCGCAGCCATGGGTCCCCGGATCACGTCCGGGGACGACGCGGGAGTGTGGGCGGGGGCCGAAATGGTGCGGCCATGACCATTTCCGCCTTCGATCATCCGCTGCTGTCGGGCCTTGTCAGCGACGAGGCCGTGGCGAGGGCCTTCTCCTTCGAGGCCGAGCTTCGCGCGATGCTGGATTTCGAGGCGGCGCTGGCCGATGCCGAGGCATCGGAAGGCGTGATCCCTGCCGAGGCCGCGAAGGCCATCGCACGGGCCTGCGCCGTGTTCCAGCCTGACATGGCCAGTCTGGCCCGCGGCACCTACCGCGATGGCATGGTCGTGCCGGACCTCGTCAAGCAGTTGCGCAAGGCGGTGGGCGAGCCCCATGCCGCCCATGTACACCATGGCTCGACCAGCCAGGATGTCATCGACACCGCCCTGGTGCTTCGCCTGAAGCCGCTGTTGGCAGAATTCCGCGACCGCCTTGAAAGGCTCTCAGTGTCGCTGTCCGGTCTCGCGGATGCCGAGGGCGATCGCGAGATCATGGGGCGGACGCGGATGCAGAGGGCGCTGCCGATCCGGTTCGGCGACCGCGTGGCGACCTGGAAGGCGCCGCTCCAAGACCATCTCGGCCTTCTCGACGCGCTGATGCCGCGTCTGCTCGTGCTGCAGTTTGGCGGACCCGTCGGGACCCGGGCCTCCCTGGTCGAGAAGGGCGAGGCCGTGGCTCGGAGATTGGCCAAGGCGCTCGGGCTCGGACCGGCCGATCCGGTTTGGCACGCGACCCGTCACCGCATCGCGGAACTCGCCAGCTGGCTTTCCCAGGTCACCGGCAGCCTCGGCAAGATGGGCCAGGATCTGGCGATCATGGCGCAGAACGAGATCGGCGAGGTCCGGTTCCGCACCGGCGGCGGATCCTCCGCCATGGCGCATAAATCCAATCCGGTGGCGGCGGAGGTGCTGGTCTCGCTGGCACGGTTCAACGCGACCCAGCTATCCGGAATGCATCACGCGCTGGTGCATGAAACCGAACGCTCCGGCACGGCCTGGACCCTGGAATGGCTGGTCCTGCCCCAGATGGTCGCGGCCACTGGTGGCGCCCTTCGGCTGGCCGCCGCAGTGTTGGCGGATCTCGAATTTCCAGAGGCGGAGTAGGGGCCGCGCCGTACCGCGCGGCGGGGTTACTGCGCCTTCAACGCCCGAGCGATTTCAACCTCGGCCTTGTCCAATGCGTCTTGGATGAGGTCGAGATCGTGTCTCGCCGCGACGACCTCCTGGAGGGTTCTCAGCAGCCGTTCATTGCTGTCCTGCAGGCCCTTGACCTGCGTCTGCAACTGGCCGATGGCGTCATGCGCGCTGCCGACAAATCCGGACATGAATGCCTTCCTGATAATGGCGTTCTGCCGGCAGGTTACAGCCAATGCGCCCCAATGGACACGGCCTCACCCGGCTGCTTCGCGCCCAGCGCAGAGCATGGATGAGGCGGATTAAATTGCATTAATGATGATTTGTTCTCTTTACAGGAAGGGCAACCTGCGCGACTATCGCGTCAAGGCTGTGCATTAGACGCAGTTCGGGCATCGGGCAACTGGGCCGTCACGATCCGGGGAACAATCAGAGCAATCCCATCCGTCAGCATATTTCTGACGGTTGTTGTCGATCCCGAAACTCGAAAACAAGCTGCCAGTGGGCGAATTGCGACGCTGGCCGATCGCCGAGCAGATGGCGAGCCGTCCGAATTGCAGGCGCTCTCTCGCAGCGACGGGGCTGCCGCTGACCCCGGTGACGGGAGCATACGCCATGGCGTCTCAGATCGACGGCTCAACCGGCATTCCGCTGCGCGAGGACCTCTTCACCGTTGATGGCGGTGAGGGACGACTGGTCTCTCACCTGGATATCAAGCCACCGGAGGATTCGGCAAAAACGCCGCCGGTCCTGTCCTTCAAGCGCAAACGCGAAGTCGAGATCCCTTGGGGCGACGTCTTCAAGGGCATCACCGACAACAGCCCAGTATCGGTTTCCGCGCTGAGGACCTTTTTTCAGAGTTCCTGGGGCCATGACGACGACAGCCTGCAAAAGGCGCTGGCGGACGACAGTGAGCTGCTATTCAAGGGCGAGACGCCCTTCGTCAAGCAGCTTTCCGGAGAAGGCGATGAGCCTATTCTGGCATTCGCGACGGAATTTCAGGACGACGGCACGGCAACGGGCCGGCGGATCGAGAGCGGGTTTGTTCTGCGGCATGGTGGCAGTGGCCGGCTCTATTACATCATTGAAGCCGAGGCTGGGCTGACAGCGGATCATTTCAGGGACTGGAATCAATACGATCAGTCACTCTGGAGAGACCATGTCCAGGGCGTTGAGCTGGTCTTCGAGACGGAGAGCGAGGCGGCCGGCCAATACACGGACTTCGAGGAAATTGACCTTCGGGCGGCCGTGATAGACCGGAAATTCGGCGAACTCAGGCTGGCCCTCGAATTTGCCACGCAGGTCAAAGACAAGGTCTCGGGCGTCACCGAAAAGTTCATCGGCGACATCGTCAATACGTCGCTGAATGCCGACGAGATCGAAAATCTTCAGCGGCGGGTCTTGCGGCTTCAGATCGGCGAACAAGATGCGCAGCGTGCGATGGAGCGGCTGGTATCGCAGGCGGCCAGCCTGGGGTTCGTGCTGCTGCCTGATGGCGGCGAGGTGCCGGCCCCGGAAAAGGGCAAGGGTCAGAAAAAGACGGTCCCACCCGGATTGTATCAGGAATACACGCGCACGGCCCGGTGGACCACCACCCACAAGCGGACCGAGACCTACCGGTCCGGATGGTGGATCTTCAAGACCACCAAGACACGTCAGGTTCGTTACAAGAAGACGCATGAACGGCAGGTGCTGGCCTACAAGCCGGTCGACACCAGCAAGGATCTGCTGTCGGAGACGCGGCAGGATCTGGCCGCCGAGGGCATGGAGGTGTTCGTCTTCGATCGCTCTCCGGACGGTTTCGTCACCCTTGACGGCATGCCGTTGCGGCGGGTCATGGAGCGCTGCGACTTCGACGAGCAGTTCCGGCGCCATTGCGCGGTCCTCCTGCCGGTCTACGAGCACTCGCTGCTCGGCGATCGGATCGTCGCCAAATACAGCGTCTTCAAGCGGCCGCTGCCCGGCGTCCTGCCGACCATGCTGCCGCGGCTGGCAATCGAGGAATCGTTGTCGTACCGGATCTCATGGCAGGAGATGCAGCTTGGCGAACTGATCAGCAGCATAAACCTGGCGCCCGGCGAGGAACGCCAGGTCACGATGACAAAGTCCTTCAAGCACGAAACGACGGTGTCGCGATCGACGACGTCGGTATTCGATATCTCGCAATCGGAATCGACCGATCTGGCCACCGAGATGGAGAACCAGACGCGCCAGGAAAGCCAGCAGTCGACCAACTTTGAGTCCACCGCCACGGTATCGGGCAACTATGGACCGTTCAGCGCGTCGGCGACCGCCAAAGGCGGCACGACCCGTTCACTCAACGAGGTCAGCCAGGCGATCAGCAAGGTCGCCCGCAAGGCCGCTCGGTCGGTCAGCCAACAGAACCGGGAGGAGGTCAGTTCCTCCTCGACCGCCCGGACCGAGATCACCAAGACCGACGAGACCAAGGCCACGCTCACCAACATCAATCAGGGCCGGTCCCTGAACCTGATGTTCTATCGGATCAACAACAAGTTCTCCGGCGGGCTGTTCCTCGACGATCTGGGCTTCAGCGTCATCCCGGGCGTTGAGTTGATTGCCGGCAGCGGCGTGCACGATTCCCGCGGCTATGGGCTTCGGGAATTGCCCCGCCTTCTCCATGAGTTCGACGACGAGCAGCTGCCTTTCGACCTGAAGAGCGATCAGCGCGAGGAGTACAGCCAGCGGGTCCTGGAGAGCATCCGCGACCTGCTCGACTCCGAATACATGCGGCAGTCCGAACCAGAAGCGCCGGCGTCGAAGCGCACAGGCCAGGCCCAGACGATGTCGATGGCCGACCGGACCGCCGCGGCGGAGCCGGGTCCCACGATATCCGTTGGACTGCTCTGCATGCCGGCGGCACCGGCAAAGCCGGCTGCAAAGCGTGACCGGAGGGGTGGCCGCAAATCGGCCGCCGTAGCCGAAGTTGCCGCCGCCGCCGGCTTCGACGAATTCGCCGAGGCGTTGCGAAAGGCGACGATCGACAGCGACGCGCCGATGGTGCCGCAGGACCTGCTGGTGTCCGCCCCGGGGCTGTATCTCGACGCCGTCGTCGGCGCCCAGCCGGGCACCGAGCCCTATTCGGAGGAGATGCGGGTGCAGGAGGTGCGGATGCGCGCCGCTGACGTATTCGCCCGGGAATCCGAAGGCCTGTACCAGCGCGCCCAGGCGATGCGGCTGGCCCGCATGTTCGGCAACGATGTAGGAAGCTGGCTCACCGGAATCATACCGTTGCGCGACCACAAGGCGCTGATGGTGTCGTTGAGCGAGCCGTTGCCGGAGGGCAACTGGCATATCCGCTTCGACGGCAAGTCGAAGGCGACGCTCGACCGGTCGAAATCCATCGGCCGGAACGCGCTCCGCAAGACTTGGTCGAACGAGCAGGACTGGCTGAAGGCCGCCGACCTGATCTCCCGCGTCGACCTGTTCGACGAAGATACCGGCGCCACGATCGAGTATGCGGGACACGGGGCGCTCGCCGTTCGGGAGCGCGATTGACCACATTTCGGCGTCCACGGGTCGGAACGATTAGCAATGTCAGGCAGCCCAGGCGGTATCGCCCACGCTGGTACACCGGCTACGACGCCGGCGGATGAGGCCAGTACCGGTTCCGCGACCGGCTCGGCGGCTACGAATGCAGCATTGGACTGGAAAAACGAGCAGATACGGAAGGAGTTGTCGAATAGACTTCTCTCAATTGAATCGACTCAGCGGATTGTGGAATTGCTTCCGCGCAACCGTGGTCCTTTGCCAACCTTTGTGGAGAATGGCAAAAACCGACAGTTCGTCCAGGCCGCAATGGACTACATGTACAGCGCGGTCACCCCGCCGAAGGCAAAGCAGATTGGGCAGCAGATTGTCGTAGTATCCAAGGTCCTCAGAGGTTCCGGCGATCTAATGTTCGGTGCCAAAGTATCCAGGCTGCTGAAGAATGAATTACCCGACGTAAATGTCGAATTCATTTGGAATTCAGCTGGAAACGAAGGGCTGGCCAAGGAAATAGGTTTAATGGGAGAATATTTCAATAATGCAGATCCGAAAAAAGTAGAACTCAAGGAAGGAGAGCCCACAGCCAAAAGCTTGGCAGGAAAAATCGTCGTATCCGGCCCCATTATTCCCACATCTGATCAGCTAGATGCTTTCAGAGAAGACCAATCCATTGATGTTACTTTCGCATCGGAGTACGGCGTTCGCGATGAAATTCCATGGATGGACCCAGAACATTTCAATTGGCGGGAGGCGCCGTCTGGCGCCGGCCCCTATGAATACGGCCTAGTGTTGGAGCCCCCGTCGAACTTTCATCTGGCGGTCAACAAGGAACTGGCCAAGCACGTCATAAAGGGTGAATATCATTTTGCCTATGTCAACGGAAAGGAAGGAAGCAAGGGAAGCCACCGGGAGGTTTTGGAAATTTTGTTCAAATACTATAAATCGAATCCCAAATCGTGCCTCCCTGTTGTGTTTGCCGATTCTAAAATAAATCGAGAAAGGTTATTTGACAATCTCAAACCTTTTTCTGATGAGTTCAAAGTTGGTTATGATTTTGTAGATCTAAGCGACCGAAAAGAAGACAGATACTATCAACCTGAGGGCGATAAGCGCGATAAGGGCAACCTACTGAAAATTCTCTTCCAGAGGATGACCCGCAATGAGTTTCTCGCGGCGCTCGGGAACAGTCACCCGATGCGATTTGTGACCGGCGATCAGAGCCTATCCGAGGCGCTGTCCTTGACCGATTCGATCGTGGTTTACGAAGCTCTGTGGCACAAGAAAAAGGCATTCGAAGACCTTCAAAAGTGGTGCGACGGACTTGTCTACAAACTTGGGGAAGCCAAGGCCGAAGATATCCGCAATCACTCCACGGACGACTACCGAGATTGCCTCGACAGAATCCACAGAGAACTAGACTACCGGTATCGCATCGTGGGCGCGGTGAAAGGAGCCATTCTTCGTCGGGAGGACGATGATATAAGAAAACTCGACAAGACGATTTCCGAATTTGCGCAGAAGCGCGCACCGGCCAATGACCTTTGGCCGCACTTTGTAAAACTTGCAGATTTTCTTGCCAAATTCCCGTCTGGGCGCCGGCCGGTAGGGCGGCGAAGGTGAAGGCCGCGCCCGCCGCGGCCGCGGAAGCGTCATAAGCAGCGGTCAGGCGGACGACGATCGGGCCCATAACCGCCTTGTCCAGCGCCGCGGCCTCGGCGTCGGTTACGCCGAGCGGATTGCGCTGCAGAAAGCCGACGGCGTCGGCTTTAATCTTGCCCGTATGGGGCTTCAGCTTGGCCTTGAGCGGCGGCGGGATGTCGAGCGCGTCGATCTCAGCTTCACTGCGCTGGCCGAGATCGACGCCAGTCGCGATGGTGACGCCGCTCTTGCTGCCCCCGCTATCCGGGATATAGCCGGCCAGCTTCCGGATGCCCTCAAATTGGCTGATGATTTGCCAGTCGATCGCCACATGCACCTCCCCTTCGTACGCGCACCCATCATTCGCCGGCCGGCTTTGCGCCGGACGCGCACCCCATCGCGGCGGGAAAGCAGCGAACAGCCATACTCGCTTAGGAGTGGCGGCCCCAAGCAGCCAGCGTTGGCCCGATACCCTGGGAAATCGGGGTGGACAGGTCGGCAAGGGTGGTCGCAAGCCATCCGTACTCCGATCAAAGACGAGCCACAGGCCCCCATAGTCTCAGGGGGCTTTGTCCTTTCCTCGCCGACCGCGGCCGTTGACCTGCGTCAAGGCGGCTCCCGATCGGGACGCTAGCGTGGAGCCGCCCGAATAGCGGGCATGACACCGGTCCTCGTTGGGCCCTCTGGGGCCTGACGCCTCTGGCGGACGAGGGAGTTCTGGTGCGGTACGTGCCGATGACGGCAACCGATATCGAGCCGGAGGAGCGCAGGAGGCATGGCCGCAAATGGCCCGGCCGCCGGGCGACCCCACGCAAGTACGACTGGGAAGGCCTCGGCGAAGACCCCGGCCGCGACGGTCGACGCGGTAGAGCGCGTGTTGCTGGACACGGTGCACGATCTCGTGCTCGAGCTGCATCCGCATCGCCGCCGCGGCCTCCGCGTGCGACTGGACAGCAATCTCGACCGCGATCTGGGGCTCGACAGCCTGGCGCGTGCCGAACTGGTGCTGCGCCTGGAGCGCGGATTCAAGGTGTCGCTGCCGGAAGACCTGCTTGCCACATCCGAGACCCCCGCCGACCTGTTGCAGGCGGTCCAGCGGGCCGGTCCCGGCAAACAGCCCCGCCGGGCAACGGCAATCCGCCACATCGCAACCGAAGCTTTCGACGCTTTGCCACGGGAGGCCGGGACACTGGTCGACGTCGTCAACTGGCACGTCCGGCATCACCCCGAGCGCCCGCACCTGGTGCAGTGGTCGGAGTCGGACGAGGAACCGACCATCACCTATGGCGCTTTGGCCGATGCGGCAAAGCGGGTCGCCGTTGGCCTACGCCGCTGGGGACTGGAGCCTGGCGACCGCGCCGCGATCATGTTGCCGACCGGCCCCGACTTCTTCCAGGCGTTCCTGGGCATCCTCTATGCCGGCGGTGTGCCGGTGCCGATCTATCCGCCGATGCGGATGGCGCAGTTGGAGGACCATCTGCGGCGGCAGGCCGGCATCCTGAACAGCGCCCAGGCGGTGATCCTGATCACCGTGGCCGAGGCGCGCCCGGTGGCCGGCATCCTGAGCAGCCTGGCCCCGGACCTGCGAGGCGTCGACAGCGTGGAGGGGCTTGTGGCCGCCGCGCCGGCCTCCCTGCCGGCGACCGCCGCACCCGACCGCACGGCGCTGCTGCAATACACCTCGGGCAGCACCGGCGACCCCAAGGGCGTCGTGCTGAGCCATGACAATCTGTTGAGCAACATCCGCGCCATGGGTCACGCCATGGAGGTCACCGCCGCCGACGTCTTCGTCAGCTGGCTGCCGCTGTATCACGACATGGGGCTGATCGGTGCCTGGCTCGGCAGCCTGTATCACGCCGCACCCTTGGTGATCATGTCGCCGATCGCCTTCCTGGCCCGGCCCGAGCGCTGGCTGTGGGCGATTCACCGCCATCGCGCGACCTTGACGGCGGCGCCCAACTTCGCCTTCGAGCTCTGCCTGCGAAAGATCGATGACGACGACATTGCCGGCCTGGACCTCGGCTCGCTGCGCATGGTGGCCAACGGGGCGGAGACGGTGATCCCGTCGACCATCCAGCGTTTCCATGAGCGCTTCGGTCGCTACGGCTTCCGGCCCGAGGCGATGGCCCCGGTCTACGGTCTCGCCGAGAACTCCGTCGGCCTGACCTTCCCGCCGCCGGGGCGGCCGCCGATCATCGACCGGGTCCGCCGCGACGCGCTCACACGGCGCGGCGAGGCGGTGCCGGCCGCGGCCGACGATCCCGACGCGGTCGAGTTCGTCGCCTGCGGCCGGCCGCTGGTCGGGCACCAGACCCGGATCATCGATGCCACCGGACACGAGGTCGGGGAACGCCGGGAGGGCCGCCTGCAATGGCGCGGGCCCTCCGCCACCAGCGGATACTTCCGCAATCCTGCCAAGACCCGCGAGCTCTATGACGATGGCTGGCTGGACAGTGGCGATCTGGCCTATCTGGCCGAAGGCGACCTCTATATCACCGGCCGGGTCAAGGACATCATCGTCCGCGCCGGTCGCAACATCTATCCGCATGAGGTCGAGACCCTCGTCGGCGAGATTGACGGCATTCGCAAGGGCTGCGTCGCCTTGTTCGGCAGCACGGAGCCGAAGACCGGCACCGAGCGCATCGTGCTCATGGCCGAGACCCGCGAGACCGAGGATGCGGCCCTGGCGAAGCTGCGCGAAATGGCGGCGGAGGCGGCGACGGATCTGCTGACAACGCCTCCCGACGAGGTGGTCCTCGCCCCGCCGCACACCGTGCCCAAGACCTCAAGCGGCAAGCTCCGCCGCGCCGCGGCGCGCGAGATCTACGAGCGCGGCGGGGTCGGCGCCAAGCCGCGGGCCGTCTGGAGGCAGGTCGCCCGACTCGCCCTTGCCGGCATCCGGCCCCGGATCCGCCGGGCGGTGCGCGGTCTCCTCGATTTCGGTTATGCCTCCTATTGGTGGCTCGTGATGGGGTTGATGGCGGCGCTGGTCTGGCCGCTGGTCGTGCTGCTTCCGCGCCGACAATGGCGTTGGTCGGTATTCGGCGGCGCGGCGCGGCTGGCGTTGCGTCTCTTGGGAACGCCGCTGACCATCGCCGGCACCGGGCGGCTGAAGGCCGAAGGTGCGATCCTGGTGGTCAATCACGCAAGCTACCTCGACGGCATGGTGCTTGCCGCGGCCATACCGGGCGGGGTCAGCTTCGTCGCCAAGAAGGAGTTGGCCGGCCAGCTCTTCGCCCGGCTGTTCCTTGCCCGTCTTGATACCTTCTTTGTCGAGCGAACTGATCCGGAGGGTGGGCTGGAAGACACCCGCCGGGCGCTGGCGTGGGTGGAGGCCGGCGGCCGCTTGCTGTTCTTCGCCGAGGGCACGCTGACCCGAATGCCCGGGCTCCTGCCGTTTCGCTTGGGCGCCTTCATGATCGCCGCACAGGCCGGCTTGCCGGTGATCCCGATCTCCATTCGCGGCACCCGGTCGGTGCTGCGCGGCGAGCAGTGGTTTCCCCGCCGGGGCGCCGTCTCCGTCACCGTCAGGGCGCCGCTATGCCCGGACGGCGGCGACTTCGCCGCGGCGGTGCGGCTGCGCGACGCGGCCCGCACCGAGATTCTCCGGCAATGCGGCGAACCGGACCTCGCCGAAGAGCACATCATTTTCACCGCCGGCGGTATCGAACGGATCGAACCCGGCGAGTCGCCGCCGCCTCGGAGCCGCCGGCCGGACGGCTAGGCCGTCGTACCGACGCTGTGTCGACGGCCGGCCGGATCCGATCGACGGAAGGATTCGAACATCCCCGGAACATGGCTCCGATCGTCTTTTTTTATCAGCCTGTTAAAAGCGCTTGGCGAAATGGAACAAAACAGGTACATTGCACGTCGACGCACGCCGCCATGGCGTTGAAGCCCGTCATCCGTTATTGCAAGAGGGACTCAAGAGATGTCGTCTGCGCAGCTTCGCCTGGTTGAAAGGTCGTCCATGGATAAAGACAAGGCGCTCGACGCCGCCCTCGTGCAGATCGAGCGCGCGTTCGGCAAGGGCTCGGTGATGAAGCTGGGCGCCCGCCAGCAGGTGGATGTGGAGGTGGTGTCCACCGGCTCGCTTGGGCTCGACATCGCGCTTGGTATCGGCGGGCTGCCGAAGGGCCGGATCGTCGAAGTCTACGGGCCGGAGAGCTCGGGCAAGACGACCCTGGCGCTGCATGCTGTCGCCGAGGCCCAGAAGGCCGGCGGCACCGCCGCCTTCATCGATGCGGAACACGCGCTGGATCCGACCTATGCCCGCAAGCTGGGCGTGGATGTGGACGAGCTGCTGATCTCGCAGCCCGATGCCGGCGAGCAGGCGCTGGAGATCGCCGACACGCTGGTGCGCTCCGGCGCCATCGACGTGCTGGTGGTCGATTCGGTGGCGGCCCTGGTGCCGCGGGCCGAACTGGAAGGCGAGATGGGCGACAGCCATGTCGGCCTGCAGGCCCGGCTGATGAGCCAGGCGCTGCGCAAGCTCACCTCCTCGATCTCCCGTTCCAACTGCCTGGTCATCTTCATCAACCAGATCCGGCTGAAGATCGGCGTCATGTTCGGCAGCCCGGAAACCACCTCGGGCGGCAACGCTCTGAAGTTCTACGCCTCGGTGCGCCTGGACATCCGCCGCATCGGCGCGATCAAGGATCGCGACACGGTGGTCGGCAACCAGACCCGGGTGAAGGTGGTGAAGAACAAGATGGCGCCGCCGTTCCGCACCGTCGAATTCGACATCATGTATGGCGAGGGCGTGTCCAAGACCGGCGAGCTGCTTGATCTCGGCGTTCAGGCCGGGGTGGTGGAGAAGGCCGGCGCATGGTTCTCCTATGACGGCCAGCGCATTGGCCAGGGGCGCGAGAATGCCAAGGGCTTCCTGCGCGACAATCCGGAGATGGCCGACGAGATCGAGCACAAGGTGCGGCAGAACGCCGGCCTGGTCTCCGAACGCATGATGCTGGGCGAGGACGCGGAGGCGGCCGCCGAAGCGGAGGCGGAAGCGGAGTCCGAAAAGGCCTGACGGTCGTACGCGCCGCCGCGCCCGGTCCGGGCCCGGCGGTGGCGGGGCGGCGTCTGGACTCGTCCCTCCCGGACACGGTACAAGGCGGGCCGCGCCCGGCCATCTCGGCCGGTGGCGCGGCCCGTTGCCATGGGGCGGGGCCGCCGCGCGGGTGGGCATGAGCGCGATGAAGACCAGCGAAATCCGGACCACGTTTCTTGAGTATTTCCGCGATCACGGCCATGAGGTCGTGGCCTCCGGTCCGGTCGTGCCGCGCAACGATCCGACGCTGATGTTCACCAGCGCCGGCATGGTGCCGTTCAAGAACGTCTTCATCGGCCAGGAGTCCCGCGATTACAGCCGCGCGGTCACGTCGCAGAAATGCCTGCGCGCCGGTGGCAAGCACAACGACCTGGAAAATGTCGGCTACACCGCCCGGCACCACACCTTCTTCGAGATGCTGGGGAACTTCTCGTTCGGCGACTATTTCAAGGATGTCGCCATCGAGCGGTCCTGGGACCTGTTGACCAACGGCTTCGGGCTGCCGGAGGACAAGTTACTGGTCACAGTCTATGCCGAGGACGAGGAGGCGGCGGGCCTGTGGAAGAAGATCGCTGGCCTGCCGGATGAGAAGGTGCTGCGCATCGCCACCTCTGACAATTTCTGGTCGATGGGCGATACCGGGCCCTGCGGCCCGTGCTCGGAGATCTTCTACGACCACGGCCCGGGCGTGCCCGGTGGCCCGCCTGGCAGCCCGGATGAGGACGGCGACCGCTTCATCGAGGTCTGGAACCTGGTCTTCATGCAGTATGAGCAGGTCACCAAGGACAAGCGCATCGACCTGCCCAAGCCCTCGATCGACACCGGCATGGGGCTGGAGCGCCTGACCGCCGTGCTGCAGGGTAAGCACGACAATTACGATATCGACCTGATGCGCGCGTTGATCGAGGCCTCGGCCGACGTCACCGGCGTTTCGCCCGACGGCGAGCATGCGGTCTCGCACCGGGTGATGGCCGATCACCTTCGTGCCGCCAGTTTCCTGATCGCCGAGAACATCACCCCGGCCAATGAAGGCCGCGGCTATGTGTTGCGGCGGATCATGCGCCGTGCCATGCGCCATGCCCATCTGATGGGCGCCAAGGAGCCGGTGATGTGGCGGCTGGTGCCCGCACTGGTGTCCGAGATGGGCACCGCCTATCCGGAACTGAACCGCGCCGAGGCCCTGATCTCCGAGACTCTCAAGCTCGAAGAGACGCTGTTCAAGAAGACCCTGGCCCGCGGCCTGAAGCTGCTGGGCGAGGAATCGGCCAAGCTCTCCAAGGGCGGCGCCCTGCCCGGCGAGATCGCCTTCAAGCTGCACGATACCTATGGCTTCCCGCTGGATTTGACCGAGGACGTGCTGCGCGGCCAGGGCAAGACGGTGGACACCGCCGGCTTCGACGCCGGCATGGAGCGGCAACGTGCCCAGGCGCGCAAGAGCTGGGCCGGCTCCGGCGAGGCGGCCACCGAGCAGGTCTGGTTCGACATCAAGGAGAAGGTCGGCGCCACCGACTTCCTCGGTTATGAGACCGTGCGCGCGGAGGGCCAGGTGGTGGCGCTGGTGGTCGACGGCAAGCCGGTGGAGAGCGCCAAGGCCGGCCAGGACGTCGCGGTCATCGCCAACCAGACGCCGTTCTATGGCGAGTCCGGCGGCCAGGTCGGCGATGCCGGCGGGCTGTTCACCGCCGATGGTGCCGAGATCCGCATCAGCGATACCCAGAAGAAGCTGGGCGACCTGTTCGTGCATCTGGGCAAAGTCACGAAGGGCAAGCTCGCGGTCGGCGACGCGGTGGAGATGTCTGTCGAGAGCGATCGCCGCGATGCGATCCGCGCCAACCATTCCGCCACCCATCTGCTGCACGAGGCGCTGCGGCGCCGGCTCGGCACCCATGTGGCCCAGAAGGGCTCGCTGGTGGCGCCGGACCGGCTGCGCTTCGACATCAGCCACCCGCGCGGCTTGAGCCGCGAGGACGTGCTGGCGGTCGAGGCCGAGGTCAATGCCCGGGTGCGCGAGAATGCCGAGGTGGTGACCCGGCTGATGACTCCGGACGAGGCCATCGCCGAAGGCGCCATGGCGCTGTTCGGCGAGAAATACGGCGAGGTGGTTCGCGTCGTCAGCATGGGCCGCGACGGCAACCGGTTCTATTCCCTGGAGCTGTGCGGCGGCACCCATGTGGGCCGCACCGGCGATATCGGCAGCTTCAAGGTCATCGGCGAGGGTGCCGTGGCCGCCGGCGTGCGGCGGATCGAGGCGCTGACCGGCGCCGGGGTCGTGGCCTTCACCGCGGAGCTGGAGGATTTGCTGGCACGATCGGCTTCGGCGCTGAAGACGACGCCGGCCGAATTGCCGGACCGGATTACCGCCGTGGTCGAGGACCGGCGGCAGAAGGATCGCGAGAACGAGGACCTGCGGCGCAAGCTTGCCAGCGGCGGCACTGGCGGCGGCACCCAGGTCAAGGAGATCGGCGACGTGAAATTCGCCGGGCTGGTGCTGGACGGCGTGCCGCCCAAGGATCTGAAGCCCATGGCCGACGATCTGAAAAAGCAGATGGGCACCGGAGTCACCGCCCTCATCGCCGTCAATGACGGCAAGGCATCGATCGTGGTCGGCGTGACCGACGATCTCACCGGCCGCTTCAATGCGGTCGAACTGGTGCGCACCGGCTCCACGGCGCTGGGCGGCAAGGGCGGCGGCGGCCGTCCGGACATGGCCCAGGCCGGCGGTCCCGACGGCGCCCGCGCGCCCGATGCGCTTGCCGCGATCGAGGCGGTCCTGGCTTAGCGCCGAAACCGTCTGGAGACATCCAATAGGGTCGGATTCTGGCATCCTGACAGGGCCGGGGGACCAACTTATCAACAGAAATCTTCACGCCGGGGCCGCTTCCGGCTGTTCAATTGCCGCTTCATGTAGTACCTTGCCGCCGGGTGGCTACCACATTTCGGGTGAGCCTCTACGTATGGGCCGTGGCCCAAGTGCGGGTACGAGGGAGAGCGTCTGATGAGTTGGACGGAAGAAAAGGTCGCGGTATTGCGGCAGTACTGGGGTTCGGGCAAGAGCGCCAGCGAGATCGCCGAGATCATCGGCGGCATGTCGCGCAATGCGGTGATCGGAAAGGCGCATCGCCTCGGCCTGGCCGGCCGCCCGTCGCCGATCAAGGAGAAGAAGGCCAAGCCCAAGCCGGCGGCGCTGACCAGTTCCAGCCCGGCTCCGGCGCCGCCCCAGGCGGCCCCCAGGGCGCCGGTCGACAATGTGGTCGAACTGCTGCCCGGCGGTGGCGCCACCATCCTGTCGCTGACCGAGCGCATGTGCCGCTGGCCTCATGGCGATCCCAAGAAGCCCGGCTTCCGCTTCTGTGGCAAGCCCGCAGTCGACGGCACGTCCTATTGCGCCGAGCATCTGAGGCAGGCCTATCAGCCGCCGCAGCCCAAGCGCCGCGACACCGAACGCCGCGCTGCCCACGGCTAACGCCCGGCGGCACAGGCCGCCAGAACCTGAAAACGGCCCGGGTCGCAGGATCCGGGCCGTTTGTCATTCCTGGACGTGCCGAAAATCCCGCGAGCTGGTCGCGGGGACGGAGGCCGTGCCGGCAAACAGATCGCGCCGGCCCTGGATCAGCTTGGCGATACGGCCCGCGGCCACGCGGATGCTGCGGTCGTGCCGGTCGTCGTCATGGCTGACCAGCCATTGTTCGTGATGCAGTTCGGCGATCGGGGGCGAGGCCCGAGAAAGCCTGTCGTCCCGGTCGCCGATGAAGCAGGGCAGGACGCACAGCCCGGCGCCGGCAGCGGCGGCATCGACCACGTTGCGCGGGTCGGTGCAGCGCAGCATGGGCGCCCGGCGCATCCTGCGATCGATCCAGGCCGCCGACGGAATCTCCGCATCGTCCGGTGGCGCGAACAAAACCCAGTCGCAGTCCGACCAGCGCTCTTCGGATATTGCCGACGGATGGTCGGCCAGGAATTGCGGGGCTCCGTAGAGCGCGAAGGACACGGGCCCCAATCTCCTCCCCGCCAACCCGAGTGTGGTCGGTCGTCTGTTGCGGAGCCCCAGATCGGCCTCCCGGCGCAGCAGGTCGACGAGCCCGGCGCCGGTGAGAATCTCTATCGCCAGCCGGGGCCTGGTTCCGGCCAGCATTTCCGCATGCGCGGCAAGGAAGGCGCCGGTCCAGGCGCCGGCGGCAATGCGGATCGCGGGCAGCGGGGCCTGGTCCGACCATTGCTCGATGGACAGCATCGCGGCTTCCGCCTCGGCGCTGCGCGACAGCAACTCCCGGCCGGCCTCGGTGAGGTCATAGCCGTCGCGCCGGCGCCGGAACAGCCGGGCGCCGATCCTGCGCTCCAGGGCCGTCATGCGGCGCCCCAGCGTGGCCGGGCTGGAACCCGTGCTTGCCGTGGCGGCCGACAGACCGCCGGCCCGCGCCACCGCCAGGAAGAGCCTGAGATCGTCCCAATCCAGTCTTTTCATTACTGAAACATACATCGCGAGATTGGGCCTGTCTTCCGCCTTCGATTTTACGAGACTATTTCCCGACAAGCGAAATCGAGAATCCGGAGATAGCTCAATAATGAAATACACGACGCTTGGTGGGAGCGGAATTGTGGTCTCCCAGCTCTGCCTCGGCACCATGCTGTTTGGTGGCGAGGGAACCGCCGATGTCGATGCAGACGGCGCGCAGCGGATCATCGACGCCTTCCTGGATGGCGGCGGCACCTATTTCGACACGGCCAACGTCTATGCCGGCGGACGGTCGGAGGAGGTCCTGGGCGCTGCCCTGCGCGGCCGGCGCGGGTCGGTCGTACTGGCGACCAAGGCCGGGGCGCAACGCGGCGACCATCCCTCCAACCCGCGCACCGGGCTGACGCGGACGGCGGTGCTCACCGAGATCGAGGCCAGCCTTCGCCGGCTGAATACCGACTATATCGATCTGTGGTATCTGCATGGCCCGGACCGCCTGACCGCCATCGAGGAGACGTGGTCGGCGGTCGAGGCGGCCTGGCGGGCCGGCAAGATCCGCGCCGTCGGCCTGTCCAACTTCCCGGCCTGGGCTGCGGCAGAGGCCATTCTCAGGGCTCCGATGCGAGTGGTCGCGGCGCAGTACCAGCTCAGCCTGATCTGCCGCGAGATCGAGGACGACTATTTCGACGGACTGCGGCGCCACCGCATGGTGCTGCACGCCTGGGCGCCGCTGGCACAGGGTTTTCTCACCGGCAAGTACCGCCCCGGCGAAGCGCCCGATGCCGGCCGCATCGCCACCGCCGCTGAATCCCATGAGGAGCATTGGAGCCGCCGCGACCGGGAGTCCAACTGGAAGATCCTGGAGGCGGTCCAAGCGGTTGCCGACCGTCGCGACGCCACACCCGGCCAAGTCGCCATCGCCTGGACGCTTCACCGACCCGTGCAATCGGTCGCGGTGATCGGCGCCAGGACGGAGGCCCAGTTGGCGGACTCACTCGGGGCCGCGGACCTTGTCCTCGAGGAGGACAATCTGGCGCTGCTCGATACGGTCTCCCGGCCGCCGCGCCGTTATCCGTTCCGGGTGATCGACAACTATTTCGACCGCCAGGTGGAATGATCCCTAACGCAAAAGCGGCAACCCCATCATCGTCCCCGGACTTGATCCGGGGACCCAGCCTGCCGACCCATTGATCGCACGCTGGCCGCACCGTGCCCGGCCTGCGATGGGTCCCCGGATCAAGTCCGGGGACAACGCAATGGGGATAGCTGGGGCGGCCTCAGGACGGCTTATCAGTCCTTGGCCATGGCCGCGCGCAGGCCCTCGTCCAGCTTGTCGAGGAACTGGTTGGTGGTCAGCCAGGGCTGCTCCGGCCCGATCAGGATCGCCAGATCCTTGGTCATGTGGCCGGATTCCACGGTCTCCACGCAGACCCGCTCCAGGGTCTCGGCGAAGGCGGCCACGTCCGGCGTGTCGTCGAACTTGGCCCGGTAGGACAGGCCGCGGGACCAGGCGAAGATCGAGGCGATCGGGTTGGTCGAGGTCTCCTGGCCCTTCTGGTGCTGGCGGTAATGGCGGGTGACGGTGCCGTGCGCCGCCTCCGCCTCGACCACGTCGCCGGCCGGGGTCATCAGCACCGAAGTCATCAGCCCGAGCGAGCCGAAACCCTGGGCGACGGTGTCGGATTGCACGTCGCCATCGTAGTTCTTTGCGGCCCAGACGAACCCGCCTTCCCATTTCAGGGCGGCCGCCACCATGTCGTCGATCAGCCGGTGCTCGTAGGTGAGGCCGGCGGACTGGAACCGGTCGGCGAATTCGGTGTCGAAGACCTCCTGGAACAGGTCCTTGAAGCGGCCGTCATAGGCCTTGAGGATGGTGTTCTTGGTCGAGAGATAGACCGGCACGCTGCGCTGCAGGCCGTAATTGAAGCAGGCCCGCGCGAAGCCGCGGATCGACTCGTCCAGATTGTACATCGCCATGGCGATGCCGCTGCCTTCGAACTCAAAGACCTGGTGGCGGATGGTTTCGCCGCCGTCGCGCGGCGTGAAGGTGATGCTGAGGATGCCGGCCCCGGGGATGCGGAAATCGGTCGCCCGGTACTGGTCGCCGAAAGCATGGCGGCCGATGATGATCGGCTTGCTCCAGCCCGGCACCAGCCGCGGCACGTTGCGGCAGATGATCGGCTCGCGGAAGACGGTGCCGTCCAGGATGTTGCGGATCGTGCCGTTGGGCGATCGCCACATCTCCTTCAGGCCGAACTCCTCCACCCTCGCTTCGTCCGGGGTGATGGTGGCGCATTTCACGCCGACGCCGTGCTGCTTGATAGCGTTGGCCGCATCGACGGTGATGCGATCGTCGGTGGCGTCCCGGGACTCGATGCCCAGGTCGTAGTACTTCAGGTCGATGTCGAGATAGGGCAGGATCAGCTTGTTCTTGATGAAGTCCCAGATGATCCGGGTCATCTCGTCGCCGTCCAACTCGACGATCGGGTTGGCGACCTTGATCTTGTTCATTCCCGCCGATCTCCTCGCGCTGCATGGGGTGCCCGCCATCGGGCGCGCCGCCTTATAGCATCGCGCCGCGACCGGGCAAACCGCGCAGCGCGACAATCGGGACCGCGATACAGAGGGCCATGGAGATTTTCCCGATGGCTCCCGATCCGCTATAATTCAGGGATTAAGGATATTCGGTCCGCCTCGTCGATTTCGGGCGTTGTGTATTTTTCAAAGAGACTTTCAGGATGCGCCGTTTTTCAGGCCAGCGGAATCCCGCACACCAGACCAATTCACCCCAGACCGGCGCACCTACGGGAAACCGTGCCGCCGCCGCCACGGACCGGGTCGATCCGTTGCAGCAACGCGCCATCGGCAATCATGCCTTGCAGGCGATGATGGCGCGGCCCCCGATGCCCACGCCTCCGCCCGCTCCTTCGCAGGGCATTGAAGGCAGGCAGCCTCCGAGTGCCGGATTGCCTGGAAGCGGCAAACCCCTGTCCGAGCCGGTTCGCGCCTTCTTCGAGCCGCGTTTTCAGCGGGAACTCGGAGAGGTTCGGGTGCATGCCGACGCTCGGGCGGCGGAGATGGCCCGCAGCCTCAATGCCAGGGCGCTGACCGTCGGCAACGATATCGCCTTTGGCGCCGGGCAGTTCCGTCCCTGGACCGGCGAGGGGCGTCGCATGCTGGCCCATGAGCTGACCCATGTCATCCAGCAGACCGGCGGCAGTTCGGTGATGGCGCCTGCCGGGACTCCGGCGATCACCAACCTGCCGTCGCCCCGGATTCAGCGCCTGGGCGAACGGGAGTTCAGAATCTCGGAACTGCGGTTGCGGGCCGAGGCGCTGACGGATGAAGAGCTCAACACCCGTATCGCCGAATTGGAAGCGGCATTGGGCGAGGGTGGGGATGACGGGCGACCGAACGACATTCCACGCCGCTCTTCGACGAGCCCCATTCCGGACGAAGAACAGTCGCTCCTGCCACCAAGTCTGGGTTCGGGTTTCCCGCGCCGGACCGAAATACCGCCCCATCCGCTTCTGGGACGCGACGAGCGGCCCTTGGAACTCGAGGCGCTCCGCCGGGAAGCCCGGGCTCGCCCGGCGCGCATACTTGACCGGCTCGCCGACGCGTTGGACCAGCGCCCTGGTGGCTGGAGCACGGTATTGCCGGCCTCGAGCATCGGGAGGCTGACGGCCACCTCCGGCCGCCGCCGCAGGGGCAGAAGAGACCGGGTGGACCCGACCCTGGTCTACCTGCGGGGCGCACCGGCCACCGAGGCTCTTGGACCGGATTCCCCCACGGCCGAGGTCCGGGACGTGTACCTGGACCGCATTCGCGCGCGCCTGGCCCGGGTGCAGGTGCCGACGGAAACCGGCCAGCTGCGGCTATGGGGCCGGGCGCCCGGCAGGGCTTCCGGTTTCGTCTGGGGCCGCAGGACGGATCTGCCCGCTGGAAGCCACGCCGAATACGCCCAGTTCTGGGCAGATGCGCGCGCGGCAAGGACGCGGGATCAGGCGCGGGAGGTCGGCATTGAACTGACCAACGCCCGGGACCGGGCGATGTGGAACATGTACCGCTTCATGACCAGCGAGGGGGATCCCGCCTCCATAAACACCTGGGACGACCAGCTGCTGACCGTCGGTGCCGGTTTCTCCGCCAGGGCGGGGAACGCGGCCGAGCTGTACGGGCGCATGCCGCCGGCTTTCCACGATCTGCTGTATCGCCACGGCATCCTGATCGACACCGCCGCCAATGAGTTCGTGGTCCTTGATCTCAATCGAGGGGCGGTGGTCCGGGGCAACGACGCCCTTCGCATCCTTCAGACCGACCAGCGGCGCCTTTCGCTGCTGATCAATACGGCCATGAGCACGGAGACCATGACCGGGACCGCCGGCGGCGCACAGCAGGAAGCGTCGGCCATGGTGTGGATGCTGCGGGCGAATTTCGAGCAATTCAAGGAGGTTAACGACGGCATTCCGGCAGCCGTGTTCCGCTGGCCGTTGGCGCGGCAGCGCTATGCGTTCCTGCTGCATCACTGGATGGGGTCGGTCGACTGGGCCGGCATGGCGGCCACGGGCGGCGCGCCCCGCGACCTTGCAGTCTATGCCTTTAATCGCCTGAGGGGGCGGTTTGCCAGGGGCGAGGTGGTTCTGTGGAACAGGCTTCGCCGATCGGCCCGGCGTGCCGGGGCCGGCGGGATCGGCGCCAGGCCGGGAGCCGCCGCGAGGGCGGCCGAGCCCGAAGCCGGAGCAGAAGCCGAATAGGCTGGCGCGGGGCGCCGGTCCGGGAACCGTCAGGAGCGGGGAGACGCCACAACTTGCAGGCGTGGACCGTCGCCGGGCAAACCGCGCATCACGTGGGTTTGTATATCTAGCGGACGAACAGGCCGGTCACATACCAGAGGCCATCAATGCGGGAGAAGTTGATGGCCCCTACGTACCCCGCGCCAACAACCTCTGCATATGCATCGGCGCCATCGACCGTAATTGTTGGAGGGGTCTTGTGGCCATCAACGTGGAACAGGCCACGCAAATGAAAGTAGCCGTCGTTTGCTACCACGAACTCTTTTGGCTCTCCCGACCCTGTCGTGAGATAGCTGCCGCGAAGAGGAAACTGGATGCGCGCCAGCGCGCCATCGGGATTGGTTCTCGCCCGTGAAAGGTGTGGAATGTAATTGCTGTCACCTTCCGAATGGGCGGCGCAATAGAAGACTTCGAAGAATGCGTAGAAATCCTCGTCGCCATCTGGGCCGGGCCCCGGAAATTCGATCTGCCGGCCGGGCCGTGCGCACAACAACACTTCCGGATGTCCACAGTCTACGCAGATCCGTGTCTCAGTCAGTACCCAACGTCCATCGACCTTGGAAAAGGTCAACATCCGATTTCCCTGATAGATCGCCTTGGTGTTCGGACCGGAGAATGCGTGTTCCAGATGATGGACTGTGTGAGTCCAGGCATTCGGGTCATGGATCAGGAACGGTGTGAAGTCAGCGCGTGATGCGCTCCTGCGTTCCTGGAGGTCGTTCCGCCTGGCCTCGCCGGTGATTGGGTCGACATAGCTGGTTTCGAAGTGAGCCACGGACAGGGGGAAGCGGATATGTCCGATGTAATCTTCGGTTCGTCCTTCGGTTACTGCACGGACGAACTCATCCAAGAATACATCGAAGCCGATGGCGCTGCTCTCAACTTGAGCAGAGGCGCTCAGGGTCGGTGAAGTGGCTGCCAATGGTGCAGCAATGGCCAGGAACATGAGAGCGACAGCGTTCAGCCGCATGCGCCATCGCATGGCTGGCTCTCCACTGCGCCGGGACTAGCCGAGCAGGCCGGTCAGGTACCAGATGCCGTCGATGCGGGTGAACACCGCCGCCACCTGATGGCCGGCATCGGCGCCGACGATGGCCAGGGCCTGGGTGCCGTCGATGGTGGTCGCGGGGACGGCGCGACGGCTGGGGAACAGCATGCCCGGCTCGAATTCGTCGATGCCCAGCGCGACCGGTTCCTCGGCCGCGACCTCGGCGTCAGGCATGGGCCGGAAGCTCGCCAGCGGGAACTGGATGCGCGAGGTGAAGGCGGCACCGGCCGGCGAGGCCTCTTCGACTCCGGTCAGATCGTGGCTCATGCAAAAGAAGGCGCGGTAGAAGGCGTCGAAATCCTCGTAACCCTGCGGTCCGCGGCCGGGGAAGGCCCGCCTGGTATCGAAGCCCTGGCAGAGCAGGTCGGCCGGCTTGCAGTTCCGATCCTCGCAGGACCCTGCCTCGGTCAGCATCCAGCGGCCCTCGACCGGACGGAAGACCAGCAGCCGGTCGCCCCAATACATCGCCTCGCTGCCGACGCCGGTGAAGGTCTCACCCAGGGGCAGGGGAGCGGCCCCGGTGCGGCGCAGCGTGTTGGCGTCATAGATCAGATCGGCATTGAACCGGCTGGTCGACACAGTGCGGCCATTGCCGCCCGAGCGGTAATCCACCAGGCGCAGCGGGAACAGGATGTGGTCCAGATACTCGGTCCGCCGGTCACCGACGACCGCGTTCAGGAAGGAATTGCGGAACCGGGTGAAGCTGCCGACGCCGTCGGTCACCACCGTCGCGGCGGCTACCTGGATCGGGGCGGCTTCGCGGCCCGAGGCCGGGGTCTTCAGCTGCGCGTCCTGCTCGGTGATGGTCTGCGAGAAGCGGTCCAGCGATACGGCGCCGGCCAGTTCGGTCGACGTCACGCCAAAGCCGACCGGGCCGATCGGGCGCTGCGGCGGCGATCCGGTGACGCAGGCGGCCAGGACCAGGGTCAGGGAAATCAGGCAGGCCGCACACTGGAATCGGCGCACGGCGAAATGCGCAGGTTTGGGCGCAGGTCGTGACATGGAAGCTCTCACCGGATGTCTTGCGGCCGAGGCCGACCATTGCCCGGAAATGGTTTACGCGCGATTAACGAATGGCAGGACGCCCGCCTGGCTACGCGGCTACATCCACTTCGCTTGCGGCTCGATCACCGGCTCCGGCTCCAGGGCCAGGGCGTCGAATACCGCTTCGACAGCGTCGACGACGCGGAACAGGTTGCGATGCTCGGGCCGGGCGAAACCGGAGCCGATCATGTGCTCCAGCATGTCGAGCATCGGCCGCCAATAGCCGTCGGCATCGACGATGATGACCGGCTTGTCGTGCAGGCCGAGCTGTTTCCAGGTAACGATCTCGAAGGTCTCGTCCAGGGTGCCCAGGCCGCCCGGCAGCACCACGAAGGCGTCGGAGCGGTCGAACATCATGCGCTTGCGGGTATGCATGCTGTCGACGACGTGCAGCTCGGTAAGGCCGGTATGCTCCACCTCCAGCTCCTGGATGTGGCCGGGAATGATGCCGATGACCTCGCCGCCGGCGGCCAGGGTCGCGTCGGCCGCAAGGCCCATCAGGCCGACCCGTCCGCCGCCATAGACCAGCTGAAGTCCGCGTTCGCCGATTTCACGACCGATTCGGCGGGCCGAGTCCTTGTGACGCTCGTCGACGCGGTTGGAGGAACCGCAATAAACGCAAATCGCCCGCACGTCTGTCATTGCTTCTCCTGGTGGATTTGACTTGGCGGCCGGGAGGACCGTACATACTTGTCATAATGATATTAGCGCATAATGGTTTAAAAGCCGCTACCCGCTCAGTGCCGCACGCAGATGTGAGGCCGTGGTGGCGATCGATGCGCAGACCGGTGCGCGGCGCTGATCCCGGCATTGCCCAACGGTGGGGATGGATCCTTGGACAAGCGTGACAAGCGTGTCGTAGGCGCCGCAGTCGCCGCCATCGTCCTGGCGATCCTCCTGGCCGCCGGCTGGTATCTCACCCAGGACGATGCCGCGGACCCGGTCGCCGGAGATGGCCAATCCGGCACGCCGGTCACCGCAGTCGCGCCACCGGCGGCCACTACCGACCCGGTTTCGCAGTCGCAAGCGGGCGCGTCGACCGCGGCTTCGACCGACAGCCAGCAGACGCAGCCGCAGACTGGCGGCGCGACGCAGGCGGGGGCATCCGACGCGTCGTCCGGCGTGACACAGCTACCCTCCGGCTCCACCGCCGAGCAGCCGACAGGCGGTACGGCCTCATCCGGCGTGGCCGAAGTGGCGTCGCAGACCGGGTCGTCATCGGTGACCACGACACCAGGACAGACTGGCACCGCGCAGACCGACGCGGCGCAAGCCGGCACCGCACAGACGGGCACCGGTCAGCAGCCCGCCGCATCTGGCATCGCCGGATCACAGACCGCGACCGGCGCGCAGCCGCCGGCAAGCCAGAGCGCCCAGGACGGGGCCGCTTCGACCGGCTCCGCCGGAACCTCCGCCGGCACCGGGACGGCTGCCGCCGGAAGCACGACCATCCTGACCGACGAGCAGGTGGCGACGCTGCCGCCGATCCGGCCGCCGAGCTTCGATGTGGTGCGGGTCAACGAGCTGGGCGACGCGGTGATCGCCGGGCGTGCCGAGCCCCGTTCGATCGTGATCATCTATGACGGCGATCGCGAGATCGGCCGGGTGGCGGCCGACAGCCGGGGCGAATGGGTGTTCGTCTCGGACCGGCCCCTGACCCCGGGCCAGCACGAGATCGGCCTTCTGGCACGCTCCGGGCCGCAGTCGCGGCTGTCCGACCAGGTTGTGGTGCTGATCGCGCCCGAACCGCGCCAGGATATCGCCGGTCAACCGAGCGAAGGCGACCCGGATCGCGAAAAGCCGCTGGCCCTGCTGGTGCCGCGGGATGAGATCGGAGCCACCACGGTGCTGCAATCGCCGACCGCCACGACGACGGCGGACGCCGCCGACCCGCAAGCGGCGGGCACCGGCAGCCCGGCCGCAACGAGCGGAACCGCATCGGCTGAGCCCGGCGCTTCCGACGGTGCGCCGGTCAGCATCGATGTGGTCGACTATGACGAGGCGGGCCAGTTGATCGTCAGCGGCCGATCGGCGCCGGATTCCGATGTCCGCCTCTATCTCGACAATCAGTTTGTCGGCACCGCTCGCACAGAATCCGACGGATCCTTCGAGGTCCAGCCGGCCGATCCGGTGGAGCCCGGCGTCTATGCGCTCCGGGTCGATGAGGTCGGTCCCGCCGGGTCGGTGACCGCCCGGGCCGAGACGCCGTTCCAGCGCGCCGACGCGGTCAGCGCCGCGCCCCCGGGGTTCCGGCAGGTCGTCGTGCAGCCGGGCAACAGCCTGTGGCGATTGGCCCGCCGGGTCTATGGTGAAGGCATCCAGTACACGGTGATCTACCAGGCCAACAACAGCCAGATCCGCAATCCGGACCTGATCTATCCAGGCCAGGTGTTCAACGTGCCGGATATGCCGACCGAAGTGCCCGGCGGCGATCCGAGCTGAGGCACAGTTCCCTCAAGGACGTAACCAAATCACGGTGCATTCATCGATCGTGACGACGCGATCCCGTTGAATCCGGCAGCCCGGCTGCTTATCCATGGCCGGTGCATGCCTATCCCCCACTGACCGGACCTCAACGCTGATGCTCGATCCGATGATGCGCCGCCTCGTCGATCCGCCGCTCAATGCGGCCGGCCGGACGCTGGCACGGGCAGGAATCCACGCCAACGCGGTCACGTGGGCCGGCTTTGCCTTCGGTATCGCGGCCATGGTGGCGCTTGCATACCAGCATTATTGGCTGGCATTGGCGATGATTGCAGCGAACCGGGTCGCCGACGGGCTGGACGGCGCGGTGGCACGGCATGTCGGCGTCACCGACCTTGGCGGCTATCTCGATATCGTGCTGGATTTCCTCATCTACTCCGGCGTTGTGTTCGGCTTTGCAGTAGGGCGGCCCGACCAGGCCCTGGCGGCCGCTTTCCTGATCTTCTCCTTCGTGGGCACCGGCTCGTCCTTCCTGGCCTACGCGATCATCGCCGCCAAGCGCAACATCAGCACCGATCTGCGCGGCCGCAAATCGCTGTTCTATATCGGCGGGCTGACCGAGGGCACCGAGACCATCGCCCTGTTCGTGGCGATCTGCCTGCTGCCGCAATGGTTCGCCTGGCTGGCCTACGGCTTCGGCGCGCTGTGCTGGCTGACCACCGGTGCGCGCATCGCCGCCGCCATGGACGCCTTCAAGGACTGATCCGGAAGCCGGAGATTACTCGGCAGCATCCACCAGCGGCGGGTTGGCCGGGGCGGGGAGGGTGCCGGCGGTGGTCTGCGGCTTGGCCGCGATGCGGCGTTGCCGGCGGCGCTCCCGCCGGGCCTCGCGCCACGCCCCCAGATTGGCCCGCACCATCAGCGCCGACGGGGTCACCACAAGCGTCAGCACGGTCGCGAAGGACAGGCCGAAGGCGATGGCGGTCGACAGGCTGACCCACCATTGGGTGGAGGGCGCGCCGAACGAAACCTGCCGGGTGGCGAAGTCGATATTGGTCCGCAGCACCATCGGCATCAGGCCGAGGATCGTCGTCACCGTGGTCAGCAGCACCGGCCGCAGGCGCTGGGCGCCGGTGCGCAGGATCGCCTCGCGGGCATCGGTCGCGCGCTCCCGCAGCCGGTCGAAGGTATCGATCAGCACGATGTTGTTGTTGACCACGATGCCGGCCAGGGCGATGACGCCGATACCGGTCATGACAATGCCGAAAGGCTGTTCGGTGACCAGCAGGCCGATCATCACGCCGGTGGTCGACATGATCACCGCCGACAGGATCAGGGTGGCGCTGTAGAAGCTGTTGAACTGGGTGACCAGGATGATCGCCATTATGAACAGCGCCACGCCGAACGCCTTGCCCAGGAAGGCCTGGGCCGCCTTCTGCTCTTCGTCCTCGCCCTTGAATTCCCAGTCGATGCGGGGATCGAGCCCGGCTGTCGGCAGCCATTCGCGCAGTTCGCTGACGATGGCGTCGGGCAGCACGCCCTCCTCCACATCGGCCTTCACGGTCATCACCCGGCGGCCCTCGACCCGGTTCAGGGTGCCGACCTTGGGCTGCGGCGTACGCTCGACGAAGTTGCTGATCGGGATCGAGCTAACCCCGGTGGTCACCCGGACATTGTCGAGCTGCTGCAGGCTCCGCCAGGATTCCGGATAGCGGACGATGATGTCGATTTCCTCGTCGCTGTCGTCGGGCCGGTATTCGCCGATGGTGAGCCCGTTGGTGACCAGCTTGATGGAATCGCCGACTCCGGTGATGTCGACGCCATATTTCGCGGCCTGGGAGCGGTCGACCGCGATCTGCCATTCGATCGCCGGCACCGGCCGGTCGTCCTCGATATCGACCAGCCCCGGGATCTGGTCGAAATGGGCGCGCACCGTTTCGACCGCCTCGTCCAGCAGGTGCGGATAGCGGGAGCTCAGCTCGACCGCGACCGGCTTGCCGACCGGCGGTCCCGCCTCGGGCTCGCGGGTCTCCACATAGATGCCGGCGAGGCCGGATGTCAGGGAGCGGATCTCATCCAGGATCTCGTCGGCCGGCCGGCGGGCGTCCCAATCGTTCAGTTCGATGGTGATCTGGCCGATCACATCCTCGGACACATCGTCGCCGTCGCCGCCCTGGCCGGTGCGGGTATAGACCGAGGCGAATTCGTCCTTCAGCAGCAGCACCTGCTGCTCGACCTCGCGCATGAGATCGTCTTTTTCATAGACCGACAGGTTGCCGCGGGCATGCACCATGACGATGGCCTGCTCGGGCTCGACCTCCGGGAAGAACTCCACCCCCTTGCCGTGGGTGCCGAAATAATACCAGGTCCCGACCATGGCGAACGCCGCCAGCAGCAGCACCTTGGCCGGATGCCTGAGCGCGATGCCCAGGACCTTCAGATAGGCGCCGGTGAAGCCGCGGACCTTCTTGGGCTCGAAGGTCTCGCCGTCGGCCAGGGCGCGCATCTGCTCGCTGTCGGCGGTGCCGCCATACTTGCCGAAATACGCGCCCAGCGTCGGCACGAAGATCAGCGCCATCATCAGCGAGGCCGCCAGGGTCGCGACCAGCGTGATCGGCAGGTACTTCATGAACTCGCCGACCACCCCCGGCCAGAACAGCAGCGGCATGAAGGCGGCCAGGGTGGTGGCGGTGGAGGCGATGATCGGCCAGGCCATGCGCTTGGCCGCCATGCCGTAGGCGATCTTGCGATCCAGCCCCTCGGCCATCTTCCGGTCGGCGTATTCGGTCACCACGATGGCGCCGTCGACCAGCATGCCGACCGCCAGGATCAGCGAGAACAGCACCACGATGTTGACCGTCAGGCCCAGCATCGACAGCACCAGGATGCCGGTCAGGAAGGAGCCTGGGATGGCCACGCCGACCAGGCCGGCGGTGCGCAGGCCCAGCGCCCCGACGACCACGATCATCACCAGCAGGACCGCGCTGATTACGTTGTTCTGCAGGTCCTTCAGCATGGTGCGGATGTCTTTCGAGCGGTCCTGGCTGAAGCTGACCTGGACCATCTCCGGCCACAGCGCGCGCTCCTCCTCGACCACCGCGCGCACCGCTTCGATGGTGTCGATGATGTTCTCGCCGGTGCGCTTGGAGACCTCCAGCGCCACCGCCGGCAGGCCGTCGACGCGGGCGAACCCTTCCGGATCCTCGAAGGTCCGGCGGATCGTGGCGATGTCGCGGAATTCGACCACGGCATCGCCCTGCACCTTGACCGGCAGGCTCAGGATGTCTTCCAGCCCCTCGAACAGCCCGGGAACCTTGATGGCGAAGCGGCCGCGGCCGGTGTCCAGCGTGCCGGCGGCCACCAGCCGGTTGGACCGGCTGACCACCTGGACGATCTCGTCGCCGTTCAGGCCGTAGCTCTCGACCAGCAGCGGATCGACGATGATCTCGACGACCTCCTCCCGATCGCCGGCGATATCGACCTCCAGCACCGTCGGGATGGCCTCGATCTCGTCGCGCAGATCGCGGGCGAGCCGCACCAGGGTGCGCTCCGGCACGTCGCCGGCCATTGTCACCACCAGCACTGGGAACAGGCTCAGATTGACCTCGTTGACGGTCGGCTCATCGGCCTCTTCCGGAAGGTCCGGCTTGGCCCGGTCGACCGCTTCGCGGACATCCTGCAGGGCGGTGTCGACATCGAAGCCGGCATCGAATTCCAGGATGACGTTGCCGCCGCCCTCATAGGCGGAGGAACTCATCTCCTTCACGCCCTCGATGCTGCGCAGCTCCTCTTCCATGGGCCGCACCATCAGCCGCTCGGAATCCTCCGGCGAGATGCCATCCAGATGCATCGAGACGTAGATGATCGGAATGTTGATGTCGGGATCGGATTCCTTCGGGATGGTGACATAGGCCACTGCGCCGCTGATCAACAGCAGCACCAGGGTCGCGATGACCGTCCGCGACCGGTTTATGGCGGCGTCGATCAATGCGTTCACGAGGGATTGCCTCCGACCGTGATCTCATCGACCCAGACCGGTTCGACATGCTGGCCGGTCTGCACGAATTCCTGGCCGACGACGATCATCGTCAAGGTGTCGGGCAGCCCGCCGATCCAGACGCTGTCCTCCGTCCCGCCCAAGATCTCGACCGGGTAGAACACCACCAGATCGTTCTCATCGACCGCCTTGATGCCGACATCGCCCTCTGCCGACAGGCTGAGCACCGCCGGGGAGACGCGATGGGCGGAGACCTGCTCGATCGGCAGGGTCAACTCGGCCGTCAGCCCCTCGATCATCTGGCCGTCGGAATTGTCGATCTCGATCTCGACGGTGAAAGTGCGGGTCAGGCTGTCGGCGACCGTACCCACATAGCTGACAACGCCGTCCACCTCGCGGCCGTCGACCAGCCGGGCCGAGCCGACCCGGCCGAGATCGATCTGACCGAGATAGCGTTCGGAGACCTGGCCGACGATCCGCAGCGGATCCAGATCCACCACCATGGCGACCGGATCGCCGTAATCGACATAATCGCCGATCTCCACATAGCGATGCTCGACGGCGCCATCGAACGGCGCCCGGATGGTCAGGTTCTCGACCGCCAGCTCGGCGATCTCCACCATGGCGCGGGCCGCATCCAGGGCCGCCTTGGACTGGGCCAGCTGGGTGTCGGCGCGGTAGCCGCGCTCGTTCAGCTGCTGGGCCGCGTCGAACTCGATTTGGCGCTGCGCCAGCAGGGCGTTGGCCTCGTCCAGCTTTGCCATGCGGTCGTCGATGTCGATGCGCACCAACGCGGTGCCGGACTCCACATGGGCGCCGCGGGTCACCATGACGGCCTCGATCAGGCCGGTCGCCTCGGCGCGGATCTCCACCTTGCGGTCGGCCAGGGTGCGGCCCTGCAGGATCAGCGTATTGACCATCGGCTCGGCGGAGACCTGGTCGACCCGGACCTTGGCCAGCACCTGTTCCGCCTCGGCGACGGCAGCCACATCGACTTCCGCCTCGGCGGAGTCGGAGCCCGGCAACTGCCCGGACAGAATCCAACCGGTCGCGACGATCGCGATAACGGCAGCGATCAACCAAGACGGTCGCATTGTGTCCCCTCGTTTAGTCTGGTCCGGTCGCGGGCGCCCTCGCACGGCGCGGCCGGAGGCGGCTTATTCCGCCACGTCCCTGTGCAAGAGCTCGCCGATCAGTTCGTGCCCATGCTCTTCGACATAGGCCAGTGCGGCGCGATGCATCGCGACCCCAAAATTGCGGACGAACCGCTCTCCGGGAGGCTGCGCCTCCGTGCAGCTCTGCAGAAATTCAAGCCGGGCCCGATGATAGGCGGCGCGGTCGGCAATGCGGCGATCGAGGTCGGCCGGCGACATCAGATCGGCAAAGAACATCATGAACATGAAGTCGGAGCGGAACTTGTCCTCCCCCGGCGGCTTGTTGACCGCGTCGAACAGGGCGTGGCGCCCCTTTTGGGTGATCGCATAGACCTTCTTGTCCGGCCGCGAATCCTGGGAATGCTGCTGACAGGTCACCTGACCGTCCTCGGTCAGCTTCTTCAGCGCCGGATAGATCGAGCCGAACCCCGCCTCCTGGAAATGGGAGAACGGGCCCTCCTCGAACTGCTTGCGAATCTCGTAGCCGGAACAGGCGTTTCTGCTCAGTACGCCGAGGCACAGAGTCTTTACATCCATCGATCACACTCCTGTGATCGCCAACCTATCACGAATCTATATATTTGCAAGACATATAACGAATTGATATATTAATCGAACCTTCAGGCCTCCTTTGGGTCGTTTCGGCCGGCCCGTGACCCTGGTGACCAGTGTCACAGCCGATGCGACCGGTTTCGGGCATGGTGGGGCCAGCTCGATCGTCCTCCCTCGATACGAGCACCTCCCTGAAACACTGAGCCCCCGCAAATGCGGGGGCTTTTCTTTTCCGGCGACGCTGTCGGCGAACCGCCCTGGGCCCGCCGACAGCGCGTCGTGCGACCGGTGTGCCGGCTAGTTGTCGGTCGGGGCGGCCGGATCGGCCGGGACCGGCTTGGGGGTCGCCTCGGGCAGCTCGCCGAGCTGCTGGTCGGCTTGCGGCGCGGTCGTGTCGTTCTGCTCCGCCGTGGTCTGATCGTCGCATGCGGCCAGCGCGAACATCGCCGCCGCCGCGAAGCCGAGCGCGGGCAGCCGTCTCGTCAAGTCCGAAAGGACCATGATACCTCTCCTTTGGCTTGGCGCCGTTTCCCGGCGCTGATGGGGACCCGGCCCAGTGGGGCGGGCCGGGTCCCGGGGGTCCCGCACGGCCGGATGCTGCGTGCCCGGCCCTGAACCCGTTGCTGGCTGCTCGGACCGCGATGGCATCGGGGCGTATGCCGTCGGGCCGAAACCGACACTGCGACGGGCCCAGGCGGCATCTGAGGCAGGTCGGTCCGTATTGCGGGCTGGGAGGATGCTAGTCCCGCTACCGGTGACCATAGCGTGACAAATCTGGGACGTCGGCAACCGCCGGTCGCCCTTGCAAAACCCGGCGCAAACCGCTCTGGCTGGCGCCGATTCGCCGATCCGGGGTCACAGAGACGCGGTGCCGTGGTGTCGATGCCTGGCCGGTCACTGGCGGTGGTGGAGCCCCGACCGGAAGAATCCCCGGGAACCGGCCGGTTTTCGCGGATCGGGCAGGGCCGGCCGACGCCATTTTGCCGCCTTTATTGACTGCGAGCTTCCGCTAAATTCAAATTGGGGTACAACCCCGGCCGAACTCCGTTGATTCGGCCGCGATAATTGGCGGGGCGCGGCCCATCTCATTTCGGAGCCGCGGCGGTCTGGGGACACAGTCGGACGTCCCCGGTCGGCGAAAGTCGGCAGCCGTCATTCTCCGTCGCATCGGGACCGTCCGGGGCCATATTGGCGGGACGAAAGGATAATCGTGGCAGCGCCCAGAAACGCGCCAGTCGTTGAAATGCCCCAAACGATCAAACTGCGCGGCGGCACCTTCACCCTTCTGGTGGTCCAGGTGGTGGATTTGCGCGATCCGAGCTTTTTCGACCAGCTGGCCAGGAAGATCGCGCAAGCGCCGACCTTCTTTCAGCATGCGCCGGTGGTTCTCGATCTGCAGGGGCTCTCCGGCGACGGCCCCTTCCATTTCGGCGAGTTGGTGCATGGCCTCAGGCAGCACCAGCTGACACCGGTCGGGGTCCAGAACGGGTCGGAGGAGCAGAACCGGGCCGCCGTGGATGCCGGGCTGAGCGTCTTTCCGGTCTGGCGATCGGCCCCGGCCGACGACGACCACGACCGCGACGCGGTGCCGCAGCCGGCGGAAAAGGCGGCGGACAGCCGATCGACGGTGGTGACGCGGCCGATCCGGTCGGGTAAGGAGGTCTACGCGCGCGGCGGCGATCTGGTGGTCATGACCACGGTGAGCACCGGGGCCGAGTTGCTGGCGGACGGCCATGTGCATGTCTATGGCCGACTGCGGGGCCGGGCCCATGCCGGGGTGACCGGCGACCAGACCGCCCGCATCTTCTGCCAGAGCCTGGATGCCGAACTGGTATCGATCGCCGGGCATTGGCAGGTGCGCGAGGACATCCCCGAAGACCTGATTGGCCGGGCCGTTCAAATTTTTCTGGATGGGGACCGGCTCACGATCGAGCCGCTGACCTGACCCGAAATGCCAAGGAAAATGGATATTGACCGGTTTCATGGATCACATTGGCCCTTGCGGGCAGGCGCGGTGCGCAGCGCGATTGCCACATCGGGCAAGCGCCGCAACGCATCCGAAAGGGCCAATGTGATCCATGAAACCCGTCAATATCCATGTTCCTTGGTATTGACGGTTGCAACACTTAACTGGCGGAGAAGCTAGTGCCGAAGATTATCGTAATGACCTCGGGAAAAGGCGGGGTGGGCAAGACGACGTCCAGCGCCGCTATCGCGACAGGGCTTGCCCTGAAGGGTCACAAGACGGTGGTGATCGATTTCGATGTGGGCCTGCGCAACCTCGATCTGCTGATGGGGTGCGAGCGCCGGGTGGTGTTCGACTTCATCAACGTGATCCAGGGCGACGCCAAGCTCAAGCAGGCGCTGATCAAGGACAAGCGGGTGGAGAACCTGTCGATCCTCCCGACCTCGCAGACCCGGGACAAGGATGCGCTGACCAAGGAAGGCGTGGCCCGGGTGCTGGACGAGCTGCGGCAGGAATTCGACTACATCGTCTGCGACAGCCCGGCCGGGATCGAGAAGGGCGCACTGCTGGCGCTGTATTTCGCCGACGAGGCAATCGTGGTCTCGAACCCGGAAATCTCCTCGGTGCGCGACAGCGACCGTATCCTCGGCGTTCTGGCCAGCCGGTCGCGCCGGGCCGAGCTCGGGCTGGAGCCGGTGCGCGAGCATCTGCTGCTCACCCGCTACGACACCCAGAGGGTCGCCCGAGGCGAGATGCTGACAGTGGAGGACGTGCTCGATATCCTGGCGATCCCGCTGCTCGGCGTGATCCCCGAGAATGAAGCCGTCCTGCGCGCCTCCAATCTCGGCACTCCGGTTATCCTCGATCGCGAGGCGCCTGCCGGGCAGGCCTATGCCGACGCGGTCGGCCGTTTCCTCGGCGAGACCCTCGAGCACCGGTTCATCAAGGAAGAGAAGCGTGGCCTCTTCCAGCGCCTGTTGCGGAGAACGGCATGAGACTGCTGGACATTTTCCTGAGGTCGTCGCGCGAGCAATCGGCGCCGGCCGCCAAGGAGCGGCTGCAGATCCTTCTCGCCCATGAGAAGGCGGGCCGCAAGGGGCCGGACTTCCTGCCCAAGCTGCAGCGGGACCTGCTGCGGGTCGTCGCCAAGTACATTCGCGTGGACGAGGATAAGGTCTCCGTTCAGGTCGAGGATGCCGGCGGCGTATCCATGCTGGAGGTCAATATCGAGCTGCCGGGCGGAGTGGCCGCAGCCAGACGCTAGGCTGGCTGTTGCAGGCCTTTAACGCCGCATTTCGGGCTGGCTTGCGATTTCCGGACCTGGTCGGGCTACAATGCCGCATCAGGGCAATTCGCCGCAGGGCTTGACGATTCCGTTGGGCAGCACGCTAGAGTTGCCATCTTTAGGCATGGTGCAGCGGATTTGTCCAAGGATGTCCGCCACAGGTAGGCGGGAAGGGTCATGGGGGAGAACGGTAAACTTCGGGTCGCCGTCATCGGGGTCGGCTATTTCGGCCGGTTCCACGCTGAGAAATATGCCGCCCTGCCGAATTGCGATCTGGTCGCCGTAGTCGACCGGGACCAACAACGGGCGATGGCGGCTGCGGAGGAGCTCCGGGTCGAGGGGCTGAGCGACCACCGGGTCCTGCTGGGCAAGGTCGACGCGGTGAGCATCGCGGTTCCCGACGTCGAGCATTTCCCGCTCGCGGCGGAGTTTCTCTCCCACGGCGTTCACACTCTTCTGGAAAAGCCGATCACCGCCGATCTCGACCAGGCGGACAGGTTGATCGAGCTTGCCAGCGAGCACCGGGTCGTCTTGCAGGTCGGCCACATCGAGCGATTCTCCTCGGCCTATCTGGCCGTCTCGCGCCATGTCGACCGGCCGCTGTTTCTGCAGTCCGATCGCATCGCGCAATTCGATCCGCGGGCGCTGAACACCGATGTGGTGCTCGATCTGATGATCCATGACATCGATATCGTCATGGCCCTTGCTGCATCGTCTGTGGAAGCGGTGGACGCCGTCGGGGCACCGGTGCTGTCCGCGCGCGAGGACATCGCCAATTCCCGCATCCATTTCGCCAATGGCTGTGTTGCGAATGTCACCGCGAGCCGGGTCGGACAGAAGACCGAGCGCCGGCTCCGCATATTCCAGCAGGACGGTCTGCTCGTCGTCGATTTCATGCAGGGGCGGCTGGTCCGGATCACGCGCGGCCCCGGGGGGATACCGGTGCCCGGCCTGCCAGATTTCTCGATGACCGAGGACCGCTTCGAAAAGGGGGACCCGCTCCGGCGCGAGATCGAGGCCTTTGTCCAATGCGCGACGACCGGAACGCAGCCGAAGGTCGACGGTGCGGCGGGGCGCGCGGCGCTGGAGACGGCGTTGCGCATCCGCGACGGGCTTCAGGCCCATCGCGAAAGGCTGCAGATCGGCACGTAGGCCGGGCAGGCCCGGGCGGTCGGCTCAGACAGGTCTGCGACGGCCGCTCAGCCGGCGCGCGAAGATGGCATCCATCCGCTCTACCTGGCTTTTGGAGAGGCCAAGGAACTCGCCGGCGATCAATCCGGACTCGATATCCCGCTGCTGGATTTCAGCGGTCATTTCAAAGGATTGCGGGCCGTCGCCGCTGGGGATGATGATCCGGATGCTGGTCTTCTGGCCGGGGCGCAAATGGCCCTTGTATCCCCCGCAGCGAAAACCGGCCATGCTCCAGCTGTGCAGCGCCAGAACCTGGCCGTCGATCGAGATCGTGGCAACCCGTGCCAGATCCTCGGGCATGTCCTGGGCGCCGCGCCGGGCGTTCCGGCCACCGGATCCGGGCTTCAATCCCATCGGACGACCTCCAAGCATATCTTTGGCAGGGCGCTGACGATTGCGGGTTTCGCCGCGGTCCATGTCCCCAGATCAGCGGCCTGCGGGCATAGGAAATTTATAACGCGCGCCGTTCCGCGTCGATGGAAACGTTGCATTTCCCGGCAATGACGATTGCATAGACTGCAATTGCAAGTAGATGCGACTACCTCAGGTGGAGCCTCGATGCATTAGTAATAGTGCTGCCCGGTACCGGATGGCGGCCGGTGCCTCATGGCGCCAGCGAAGTGATATAGGCCACCACATCCTCGATGTTCCTGCGATCCAGGGGCATTTGCGGCATCGTCGTATGGGGCGTGGCCAGCCAGACCCGCAGATGCTCCGGCCCCTTGCTCGGGTCGGCGGCGATGGCGGTGAAGGGCGGAGCGGTATCGCTACCCGGACCGGACGCGCCGATCAGGTGGCAGTTGGTGCACCATTGCTCGGCCAGTTGCCGGCCATTGCCGGCGTCTCCGGCCGCCGCCTGTGTCGTCCACGGCACTGCCGCGGCCACGCAGAATGCGACCAAACGCAGGGTTCGGCCGATGGCGGGCGGAACATGCCGGTGGAAAGGGGGGGGCTTGCAGGCGTTTGCCATGGATTGGACACCGCATCCAGATTGCACGAGGCGAGGTGTCCCAAGAGTGTTGCCGGTGGGCGGCAACGACATTGATTTGGCTCAACACGATCGCCGACCCGCAGGTCGATCAAGTGGTGCGGCGCGTCTTCCGCCGCGAAGCTGAGGGAGGCCTACGACCGGAGATCGGTCGGATGGGGGCCGTCCAGAGGATGTTCGTCGTCTTCCGACATGATTTGGCTCCTGGTTTCGAATGGACCGTCGGTCGCGCCGGCGGCGATGACCGAATCGATCCTGCTATATGGCGATCCAGTAGTCCCTTTGCCGTGACATTTGCAGGACATCGGCAGGAAATCTCCGACCGCCACTCTTGACGATCTCATTGTCCGACCATGCTGATTAACAAGGCGTGACGGCCAAGTTAACAGAACATTTATGGCCGGCACCTGGGGACGTGCCGGAGTGTCGCCGAAAGCCGGCGCAGCCATCGCAGCGCCTAGACCTCGGCGACCTTCAGAACCGCTTCCGCGGAAAGCCTCTCGGCCAACTGCCGCAGGCGCAACGACATTTCCTCCAACTCGGCCTGATCCGGCCGGTTGTCGATCTCGCATTTGTCGATCAGTTCGGCGGCATGCCGAAGGTCGTGTATGGCACCCTTTCGCATCCCCAAGGTCCCCGTATCGGTGTTCCCCGATACAAGGGTCGTCGCAACCCCGCTAAAAGGTCGTTAACGCGAAGCCGGAACCGATGCTCCGGTTCGCTCGACTTGCCGACGCTTCCGCCATAGTATCCCCCGGTCCATCAAACAGGCCCAGAGCCGCAATAAAACGGTCGCTATGTCTTCTCGGAATTTGATTTGCCTGGCGGCAATTTGCGCCGCGATGCTGTCCGTCATGCCCGCTTCGGCCCAATTCCGCATGGATACCTCCGCCGGCCAGGCGGCGCAGGCCATGGGAATGCCGACGATCGGCGACATGCAGGTCGGCGATGCCGGTTATGTCGCCTCTTTCACCCCCTGTATCGAACGCCAGGGCCTGTTCCTCCCCACATTGGCGACGGTGACCCAGGAACCGCTGGCCTTCGCGCAGAATCTGCGGGTGGAGATCAATGTGGACGGCGACATCGTCGTCGAGCTCTTCATCGGTGACGATGTGCCCGACCAGTCGCAGGGCCTACGACAATTGGCGCTGACCATTGCCAACGCGTCGAGCTGCGCCGCGGAGAACTACTATTTCCCCAATGACTACAGCGATTTGCGCGCAATCGCCTCGATCAACGGCTATTCCTCGCTGGCAGCCCTGATCGATTCCCTGGTGCGCTGACCACGATCTCCTCCCGCCGTCCGTCTTGCCGGGTCCGGCTGCCGTCCATACGCAAGAGATTGTTGATTGGGCTGAGTATTTTCGTAGCCGGTGGTTGCATTCGGCAATTGCCACGACGCCGATAATCGCTATCATATTGCTCTCGGAGGGTAACTTAATTTCCTGACCTCCCTGTAGCCTGTTGATGGCACTCCAAAACTGACCGCCGCGCTCTGCGGCGGTCTTCTTTTTGCCGGAAACGGCAGATTGAGAGGGGCGCGGGCGCTCCCGGCCCCCGGGGATGGACATTCGCGCGTGGCGACGACACTCTCCCGGTGCCTTTTGCGTTCCGAATCACAGCGGCGATGCCCTCCGAACTTCCACCCGCAGCGGACCCGCCGGCCGGCCTGGACCCTTCCAGGCTGGACATCGAGACGCGCCAGCTGCCGCTGGAGGAGCTCCTGGGCCGGCTGCGGGGGGGCGAGCTGGATATCGGCCCGCCCACGACCGATGGCGATGCCTGGTCCGATTCGGCCAGGAGTCGGCTGGTCGAAAGCCTGCTGATCCGGATCCCCTTGCCGGCCTTCTACGTCGATGCGGCGGATGAGGACCGCTGGGTGATGATCGACGGCCGCGGCCGGATGTCAGCCCTGGGCGCTTTCATGCTCGACAAGGCCTTCGTGCTGGCCGGCCTGGAATACCTCACCGAGCTCGAGGGACAGGGCTATGACGATCTGGCGCGGGCCCTGAAGCGCCGGCTCGGCGAAACCCAGGTCACGGTCGAGCTGGTGAAGCCCGGCACGCCGACGGCGATTCGCTGCAACATCTTCCATCGCATCAATCCGCGCCTGTCGCCGCAGCAGGTCCGCGAGGCGGTGATTCGCGGCCCCGGGGCGGAGATGCTCGGCGCCTTGGCCGATGGTGCCGCCTATCGCGCGGCGACCGGCATAGGCGAGGCGTCGGCTACAGATCGCGAATCGGTGCTGCGGTTCCTGGCGCTGTTCCCGCTCGCCCATCCGCCGCCCCTCGAGCGGCCATTCCAGGACCTGCTGACCGGCACCCTCGAATCGCTTGGCGAGGAATCGCTGGACGGCATGCTGCGCCGGCATCTGCTCTCCCAGCGCTTCGAGGCCGCGATGGAGGTTGCCGCCGATCTGTTCGACGGCCGGGCGTTCCGGGACGAGGAAGAGGCCGCGGCGGTCAGCCCCGCCTTGCTCGAATCATGGTCGGTCGCCGTGGCGCGGCTCGGCCCGGCCGAAAGCGATCGCCTGCGCGCAAGGCGGGAAGAGGTTATCAAAGCGTTCACCGAATTGCTCCACGATCAGGACTTCACCGCGGCGGTCGCGCCCGGGATCGACGATCCCGATAGCGTCCGTCGCCGGCATGCCGCGGTCCGTGATCTGTTGGGGCAATTCGTGAGCGCATGATCCGCACCCTTCGTTTCCACAACTTCAAATGCTTCGAGGACCAGAGCCTGGACCTGGCGCCGGTCACCCTGCTGACCGGCCTCAACGGCATGGGCAAGTCCTCGACCATCCAGGCGCTGCTGTGCCTGCAGCAATCTTCCGGCGACCGGCTGTCGCTGAACGGCGAGCTGGTGCAGATCGGCACCGCGTCGGACGCGCTCTACGAGCACGCCGCCGACGACGAGATCGGCATTACCGTCGACGACACCGAATACCGCTTCGCCTATGAACAGGCGACAGCCAACGAGCTGGCGGTGGCGGATGGCGCTCCGGCGCTGGACCATCCGCTGGATGCGGAGGGCTGGCAGTATCTGAACTGCGAGCGCTTCGGCCCGCGCAGCGCCCTGGCGATGAACGACACGGTGGTGCGCGACCGGCGCCAGCTCGGCATCCGCGGCGAGTACGCGGCACATTTCCTGGCGGTGCATCAGAAGCTTACGGTGCCCAAGCATCTCCGGCATCCCGATGCGGCGGGCAATCTGCTGCCGGCCCAGGTCGATGCCTGGATGGGCGAGGTCTCGCCGGGCACCCGGCTGGATGCGATGCCGCTGCCGGAGGTCGATCTGGTGCGCCTGTCGATCAATTTCGCCGACCGCGAGGGCAAGACCCGCGGCTACCGGCCGACCAATGTGGGCTTCGGCATCAGCTACATCCTGCCGGTGATCATCGCCGGCCTGGCGGCGCAGCCGGGCTCGCTGCTGATGGTCGAGAACCCGGAGGCGCACCTGCATCCGCGCGGCCAGGCCCGCATGGGCGAATTCCTCGCCCTGGTCTCCAAGGGCGGGGTCCAGGTCCTGCTGGAGACCCATAGCGACCATCTGCTGAACGGCATCCGCCTGGCGGTGCATGGCGGCCGGGTGCCGGCGGAGGACGTGGCGATCCACTATTTCGTCAAGGAGGCGGAGAAGGGCCGCTCGGTGCACAAGGTGATCTCGCCGAAGATGGACCGCAACGGCCGCATCGACACCTGGCCCGACGGCTTCTTCGACGAATGGGACAACGCCCTGAACCACCTCATCCTGCCGGCGGCGGAATAGGGGCGGCCCATGGAGATGATCTTCAACGAGCTCAGCCTCGACCCGCCCTTCGACGATTCCTACCTGGCCCGGGACAAGATCGCGAATTTCGTGCGCACCATGGCGGTGGCGCGAATTCGCGGCGTGCTCGGGCCCCTGCGCACGCCCAGCAATTTCTGCGCCCTGGAACTGGCCCCCGGCTATTCGATCGGCGCCTGGTTCGTCGACGACACGGTGGAGCGGGAGCTGAAGGGCCGGCTGCGCAGCGAGGCCACCAAGGCCCCCTATCTGGAAGAGCTGTTCGAGGCCTTCGAGGCCGCCAACGATGCGCTCGCCGAGGTCCAGTATGACGGGCTTGCCGGGCTTGGCCTGGGGCTGGCCGCGTTTCGGGAGCTGCCTTTGCTCAGCTTCGCCGCCGACCGCTGGCAGGATGTCGAGCTGACCGTCGAGACCCATCTGCTGACCGAGGAGGAGGAGGCGGTCGAAACCCAGGCGGTGGTCAACTGGCACGCGCCGAATTCGGTCGACGGCTTCGAGGCCTGGATCGACGACCGGCAGCGCTCGGAGATCGGCTCCGGCCCGCAGCTTCTGGAGGAGGCGGCCGACGTGCTGCCACGCCTGGACTTCACGCCCTCCTGCCGCGACCAGCTGGCCGCCCTGACCGGAAACGAGCGGCCGTTCCGCGAGGTCGTCCGGCACCTGCTGGCCCTGAACCGCCGGGCCGCGACCTGGTTCGATGGGCCGTTCGAGGCCGGCTGCGAGGTTCCCTGTTCGGATGAGAGCGAGACGGTCCTGAACACCGCTCGCTTCCGCAAGGCACGCACCTTCCAATGCGATGACGGCGAAGCGCGGCTCTTCTCCTGGCACTCCAAGATCAATGCCCAGGCCTGGCGGATCCACTTCATCGCCGATGCCGGCCGCCGCCGGGTGATGGTCGGCTATGTCGGCCGCCACCTGCCCACCGCCAGCGACCGCACCTGACGCGCACGAAAAACGGGCCCGCCGCGAGGGCAGGCCCGTTTTCCGACAAGCCTGTTGCCGGTCGTCAGTTGGCCCGGCAGGGATTGCACGGGTTGGCCGCGCAGGGATTGGCCGCCGCGCACGGGTTGGCCGCGGCGCAGGGATTGGCGGCTGCGCACGGGTTGCACGGGTTCGCCGCCGCGGCGCAGGGGTTGGCGCAGCAGGGGTTGTTCTTGGCCGCGCACGGATTGGCGCAGGCGGAACAGGGGTTGCTCTGGGCGACCTGGATATCCAGGCCGGCCGCCGGAACCGCCGTGGGCAGCGCAAACGCGCCGGCCGCCGTCGCCATCCCGATCGCAGCAATCGTCTTCTTACCGAACATCAAGGGACTCCTTGCTCAACTCGCATCCAAGGGGCACCGGCGGGTCGATTGGCCGATATCGGGCCTTCGGACCGCGGCGGTGACACCGAACGACTTAGCGACGCGATCCGCTAGGAACGAATCGCGTCGTGTCACTTGGTCGTGATGCGAGCGGAGGGCCGGAGCCCCACGCGGCTCTCGGTCAGCCGGTGGTCCGCCACGGGTTGCGCGACGGCGGCGTGCGCTCGGCCATGCGGGCCGCGCGCTGCCGGGTTCCCGGCGACACATTGCCGGCGGAATCGACGGTGAAGTCGATGGGCTTGGAATTCTCGTCGGATGCCGGTAACTGATCGGAATTGTGGTCCATGATCTCGTCTTGCCGGTGCATGGCAACCTCTCCCGGGGGTGGCGACCTTCCTGGTCGCCAGGCTTTTGCGACGCGCCGCGATGGTCACCGCGGACGCACGGACTTGTTCGACAACGCACGAGGTCGCCGCCCTATTCCCTTCAGCAGCTAATTTATTCGATTGGCTTTCGACGCAGCCGGAACGGCCGGCCAATTAGGGGCCGGTCGATTGGGTCGCGAACGAATGGGACAGAATTGGCTGGGGGACCTGGATTCGAACCAGGGTTCTCGGAGTCAGAGTCCGATGTCCTACCGCTAGACGATCCCCCAGCAGAAGGCCGCGCTCTCTAGCACACCCCGGCGCGGTTGTTAAGCCCGCTTGCTCTCCATTTGTGCCGTTGCGTGCTGCGGTGGTCTTTGCTTGGCGGCGCGGGGAATCGCGCGGTAACATCGGCGTCAAGGAATCGCGCGCACCGGCCGGTCTTTGGCAACGGGGCGCGGAGCAACAGGGAACGAGGGGCTCGATCGTGGCGCATGTCACAATCGACGGGCCCGAGGACGATACGGCGATCTCCGGCATGCCGCCGAAGATCACCTGTGCAGCGGTGGATCTGGGAACCAACAATTGCCGCCTGTTGGTGGCGCAACCAACACCACAGGGATTCCAGGTCATCGACGCATTCAGCCGGATCGTGCGGTTGGGCGAAGGTCTGGACAGCAGCGGCCGGCTGGCGCCGGGCGCTATGGGCCGGACCCTGTCGGCCCTGCGGATTTGCGCCGGCAAGATGCGCCGCCGGGGCGTCGACGCCAGCCGCGTCGTCGCGACCGAAGCCTGCCGCCGGGCAGTCAATTTCGGCGATTTCCGCCGCCGGGTGCAGGACGAGATCGGCCTGACCCTTGAGGTGATCAGCAGTGTCGAGGAAGCCCGCTTGGCGCTTTATGGCTGCGCCCCGCTGCTGGACCCGGACATTCCCTATGCCCTGGTCTTCGACATCGGCGGCGGCAGCACCGAGTTGACCTGGCTGTCCATCGGCGGACCGAAGGGGGCCCGGCTGGAGGACTGCATCAGCCTGCCGATCGGCGTGGTGACCCTGTCGGAGCGTTTCGGCGGCGGCGACATCGGCGAGGACGATTACGAGCGCATCGTCGCGTTGACCGCGCCGGCCCTGGCCGAATTCGAGGGCCGCAACCGGATTCGGGAGAAATTCGTCTCGGGCCGGGCGCAGATGCTCGGCTCCTCCGGCACCGTCACCACCCTGGCCGGCGTGCTGCAGGGCTTGCGGCGCTACGACCGGGCCCAGGTCGACGGCACGGCGATCGGCGTCGATGACGCAAGGCGGATCTCCCGCTGGCTGCTGGATCTCAGCCCCGTCGAGAAGGCGGCGCAACCCTGCATCGGCCAGGATCGTGCGGATCTTGTGGTGGCCGGCTGCGCCGTTCTGGAGGCGATCCTGGATGCCTGGCCGGCGGAGCGGCTGCGCATCGCCGATCGCGGCGTCCGCGAGGGCATCCTGTTCGATCTGATGGCCGGCTGGCACGCCGCCGCGCGCCAAGCGACCGGCTGACATGGCGCGAGGCTCGGGCTCGGGGTCGCGGCCGACGGGGCGCGGCAAGCACACCCGTGTCAAGACCGCCGGCAAGCGCCGGTCGTCCTCGACCCGCTGGCTGCAGCGCCAGCTCAACGACCCCTATGTGGCCGAAGCCAGGAAGCAGGGCTACCGCTCCCGCGCCGCCTTCAAGCTGCTGCAGCTCGACGAGAAATTCTCGCTGCTGCGGCGCGGCCAGCGCGTCGTCGATCTGGGCGCGGCCCCGGGCGGCTGGACCCAGGTCGCCGTGGCCCGGGTCAAACCCGACTCCGGTAGCGGCCAGGTCGTGGCCTTGGACTATCTGGAGATGGATCCGATACCCGGCGCGACCATCCTGAAGATCGATTTCCTGGACGACGAGGCGCCGGACCGGCTGAAGGCGGCGCTGGGCGGGCCCGCCGATCTGGTGCTCAGCGACATGGCCGCGCCGACCACCGGCCACGCATCGACCGATCACTTGAGGATCATGGGCCTGGCGGAGGTGGCGGCCGATTTCGCCGCCGAAGTGCTGGCGCCGGGCGGCGCCTTCGTCTGCAAGCTGTTCCAGGGCGGTGCGGAGAAGGACCTGCTGGACCGCCTCAAGCGCGACTTCGCGAAAGTCCGCCACGCCAAGCCGGAGGCCAGCCGCTCCGATTCCTCGGAAACCTATCTGGTCGCGACCGGGTTTCGCGGCTGAGTGCTGGTGGCGCCATCGCCCGCTGACCGCCGTCTATGGCCACAGCGGCCGCCAGCAGGGCCAGGGCGGGCCCCTAGACCGCCAGGACCTCGCCGATCTGGGTTTCCAGGTCCGCGCGGCTGCTCCGCGTCAGATCCTTGGTGATCTCGCCGTCGACCAGATCGTGGACCTGCCGGCTCAGGGCGGCGCGAAGGTCGCCCATCATCGTCGGCGGCGCCACCAGCACCAGCCGGTCGACCTGGCCTGCCTCCACCGCCGCTTCGAGCCGCTCGGCCACCGACCGGGCGAAGGCGGTCTTGCCCTGGCGATGCCAGTCGGCCTTGGGCTCCATGGCGTGCCGGCCGGGCCCGAACCGATCGTGCACCCGGCCCGGCCGCTCCGCGCCCAAATCGCGGGTCGGCGGGCTCTCGACGCTGATCTCGAAGGCCGGCAGCGGGTGCAGCCCGTGGCCGACCCCGTCATTTTCATAGGCCAGGGCGGTCGTGCCGTTGGCCACCAAGACCAAGGTCCTTCGTTTGCGAACGGGCATGTTTCGGCCGGTCTTCCTGTTGGCGTACGGAATCGGGTACGGCGACGATCCTATCGCCTCGGAGCGCCCTCCAGCGCTGACCCATGTCAATCGGCCGCACCTCCAATCCGATTCTGCGACGCGTCGAATTGCGTTCTTCCCATCGCGGCGCCCGTGGGTATAGTGCGGCGAATTTCCCTGACGCCGGAAGGACCAGGCCGCCGATGGAAATTCGCGAAGCCCTGACATTCGACGACGTTCTACTGAAGCCGGCTGCTTCCTCTGTGCTGCCGGCCGAGGCCAATACCCGCACCCGCCTGACCCGCAGCATTGAGCTAGGGATTCCGCTGCTGTCTGCCGCCATGGACACGGTGACGGAGGCGCCGCTGGCGATCGCTCTGGCCCAGGCTGGCGGCATGGGCGTGGTGCATCGCAATCTCGATATCGAGGCCCAGGCGGAAGAGGTCCGCAAGGTCAAACGCTTCGAATCGGGCATGGTGGTGAATCCGATCACCATCACCCCGTCGGACACGCTCGAGGACGCCCTGGCGCTGATGCAGCGCCATTCCATCTCCGGCATTCCGGTTGTGCAGAAGAACGGCAAGCTGGTCGGCATCCTGACCAATCGCGACGTGCGCTTCGCCTCCGATCCGGACCAGCCGGTGGCGGAGCTGATGACCAAGGACAATCTGGTCACGGTGCCCGAGGGGACCGACCGCGAGACCGCAAAGCGCCTGCTGCACCAGAACCGGATCGAGAAGCTGCTGGTCACCGATGGCGACTATCGCTGCATCGGCCTGATCACCGTGAAGGACATCGAGAAGGCCCAGCTCCACCCGGACGCCTGCAAGGATGAGCAGGGGCGGCTGCGGGTGGCGGCCGCCACTGGCACGGGGGACAAGGGCCTTAGCCGGGCCGAGGCGCTGTTCGACGCCGGTGTCGACGTGCTGGTCATCGACACCGCCCACGGCCATTCCGAAGGCGTGCTGAAGGGGGTCGAGCAGGCCAGGCGGCTGAGCAACTACACCCAGATCGTCGCCGGCAACGTGGCGACCGCCGACGGCGCCAAGGCGCTGATCGATGCCGGCGCGGATGCGATCAAGGTGGGCATCGGGCCCGGCTCCATCTGCACCACCCGGATCGTCGCCGGGGTCGGGGTGCCGCAGCTCACCGCCGTCATGTCGGCGGCCGAGGCGGCATCCAAGGCCGATGTGCCGGTGATCGCCGATGGGGGCATCAAATATTCCGGCGACCTGGCCAAGGCCATCGCCGCCGGCGCCGATTGCGCCATGATCGGCTCGCTGCTGGCCGGCACTGACGAGGCGCCGGGCGATGTGGTGCTGTATCAGGGCCGGTCCTACAAATCCTATCGCGGCATGGGCTCGATCGGCGCCATGGCCCGCGGCTCTGCCGACCGCTATTTCCAGCAGGAGGTCTCCGACTCCCTGAAGCTGGTGCCGGAAGGGGTGGAGGGCAGGGTGCCCTACAAGGGGCCGGTGGCGACGGTGATCCACCAGCTCGTCGGCGGGCTGAAGGCGGCGATGGGCTATACCGGCTGCCGCACCATCACCGACATGCAAAACGGCGCGGAGTTCTTCCGCATCACCGGCGCGGGCTTGCGGGAAAGCCATGTCCACGACATCACCGTCACCCGGGAGTCCCCGAATTATCGCCGCGATTTCTGACGCCGCGCGCCGCCCGGCCGGACCGACCGGCCCGTGACCCCCGCCGCAAGGATTGCCGCCACCATCGAGCTCTTCGGCCAGATCGCCGATTTCGACAGGCCGGCGGACGGGATCGTGGCGGCCTATTTCCGGGCCCGTCGTTATGTCGGGTCGAAGGACCGTAGCGATATTGCCGAGCGCATCTACCGGCTGCTGCGCCACCACGCCCGGCTCGGCTGGTGGCTCAAAACGCTTGGCCATGCGGATGGCGTGCGGGCCCGCGTCATCGCCGAATTGGTCTTATCGGAACAGGCGACCGACGAGGATTTCGACGCCCGGTTCGACGGGTCCCGGTATGGGCCGGAGCCGCTGTCCGAGCAGGAGCAAGCGCTCGCCATCGTGTTGCGCGCGTCACCGCAGGACATCCAGCTCACCGACGAGGAGCGCGAGGTCGCGGCAAAGCGTGACCTCACGCCGGTCGATCATCCGCGGATGCCTGTTCGGGTCCTATGCGAATGTCCGGACTGGGCCGAGGACTCATTCGCCCGCTTCGGCCCCGACGATTTCCATTTCGAATTAAACGCGCTGCTGATGCCGGCACCGTTCGACCTGCGGGTCAATGAGATGAAGGGGGATCGGGAACGGATCGCCGAGGCGCTGCGGCGCGACGGTGTCGCCGTGGCGCCGACGCCCTTGTCCCCCGTTGGCCTGCGGGTCGAGGGGCGGCCGCCGCTGGCCGGCCACAAGCTCTATCGCGAGGGCGTCATCGAGGTGCAGGACGAGGGCGCGCAGCTGGCCGCCCTGCTGGTCGACGCGCGGCCCGGCCAGCAGGTCGTCGATTTCTGCGCCGGTGCGGGCGGCAAGGCGCTGGCGCTGGGCGCGCGCATGGCCGGTCGGGGCCGGGTGGTGGCTTGCGACGTGTCGGCCGGGCGGCTGAACCGGGCCAAGGAACGCCTGCATCGGTCCGGCCTCGACAATGTCGAGACCAAGCTGCTCGAGTCGGAGCGGGACAACTGGGTGCGGCGGCAGAAGGGCAAGTTCGACCGGGTGCTGATCGACGCGCCCTGCAGCGGCTCCGGCACTTGGCGGCGCGATCCCGACGCCCGCTGGCGCCCCGTCGACCTGGCGGCGCTGACCGCCCTGCAGAGCCGGATCCTGGAGAGCGCAAGCCGGCTGGTCCGGCCGGGGGGGCGGCTGGTCTATGTGACCTGTTCGATGATCGGGTCGGAGAACGAGGAGCGGGTTGACCGCTTCCTGGCCGAACATCCGGCGTTCGACTCCGTGCCGGTGGCCGATGTCTGGAGCGAGGTGATCGGCGGCGAGTATCCCGGCTGGGGGGCGCCGCGACCGACTCTCCAGCTGACGCCGGCGCGGCACGGCACCGACGGTTTCTTCATCGCCATCCTGCAGCGCAAAGCGGAAGCCGGCACGAAACAGCCGACCGACGAGGCGCCGGCCGGCTGATCGCAAAATGGGATTGTGTTGCGTGGCCGATGGCCGCGCGGGGTCGACTTTGGGTGCCGCCTATTCGGTCGGCTCGACCATTTCCTCCTCTTCACCGCCCCGGAACGGGGTGGCGACGAGGTCGGCGCCGGTGACGACCGCATCGGTCGTCAGGTCGACAGTGGTGCTGACGGCGGTGCCGGCGGCGCTGATGACCGTGCCGCAGCCGCCCAGCAGCGCCAGCATGACGCTCAGGACCGCGATCTTGCCCCCAAACTGAAAGCCCTTGCCCATGGTGCCCTCCAATGCAATGCGGCGTGTCGCACGCCGCCAGCGTCGATCCTGAGGCGCAATCCTTGCGGAAGGGTGAACGGGGCTCGGCAAGGGGCAGACACAACAAAGCCGGCCGTTGGCGGCCGGCCGGCTTAACAGAAAAGGCCAAATCGAGAGCGGAGGGCAGGGCGTCGCGCCGGAAGCCCGGCGCCCGCCCTCCGTCGCTCTTTACTCGGACATCTCGTCGTCGTCGCTGAACGGCGAGGTGACGAAGTCGGCGGTCGCCGAAGCGGCGTCGGTCGTCCAGTCCCAAGTAGCGCTGGCAGCGTCGCCGACGGTGTCGCACGCGCTCAGAAAGGCAGCCATTCCGAGAGCCAGGACGACTCCCTTGATCCGGTTGGCCATTGTGTCCTCCATGGTAATCGCCCGTGACCCGCTGTCACGTAGGTTCCGCACCCTGCCGCCGAAAGGTTAGCGAACCATGAACGGCCTCGCGGCAGGGTTGCGCCGGCGCGAGCCATCCGCGAGGCGGGACGGAGCCATGCGGAGAATTCGGTAGTGAATCCGGACCTGTTGCCATAAACCCACACCCATCGTTCCGATTCCCCCTGGGGCGCCGATCGAACCGAATCGAGGGCCGATGACCGACAGCCAATCCCACGACCACGTGCTGATCCTCGATTTCGGCAGCCAGGTCACCCAGCTGATCGCCCGCCGGGTCCGGGAAGCCGGCGTTTACTGCGAAATCTGGCCTTACGATGCCGAGCCGGATCGCATCCGCGCCTTTGCCCCCAAGGCGGTCATCCTGTCCGGCGGTCCGGCCTCGGTGGTCGAATCGACCACGCCCCGGGCGCCGCAACTGGTTTTCGAGTTGGGCGTGCCGGTGCTGGGGATCTGCTACGGACAGCAGACCATGTGCGCCCAGCTCGGCGGCGAGGTGGAGCCGGACGAGCATCGCGAGTTCGGCCGCGCCTTCATCGATGTGAGCGGCGGCTGCGCTCTGTTCGAGGGCCTGTGGGAGATCGGCCAGCGCGAGCAGGTCTGGATGAGCCATGGCGACCGGGTGACTGCTGTTCCGGATGGCTTCGACGTGGTCGCCACCAGCGACGGCGCGCCCTTTGCCGCCATCGCCGATGACAGCCGCCGCTTCTATGGCGTGCAGTTCCATCCGGAAGTCGTGCATACGCCGCATGGCGCGAAGCTGCTGGCCAATTTCGTACACCGGGTCGCCGGCTGCGGCGGCGATTGGACCATGGCGACCTTCCGGGCCGAGGCGATCGACCGGATCCGCGACCAGGTCGGGTCGGGTCGGGTGGTGCTGGGCCTGTCCGGCGGCGTCGACAGCGCCGTGGCGGCGGTCCTGCTGCATGAGGCGATCGAGGAACAGCTGACGGCCATCTTTGTCGATACCGGCCTGCTCAGGGCCGGCGAGGCGGACCAGGTGGTCGGCCTGTTCCGTGACCATTTCAACATCCCGCTGGTCCATGTGGACGCCGCCGACAAGTTTCTCGGCAAGCTGGACGGCGTCGACGATCCGGAGCGCAAGCGCAAGATCATCGGCGCCACGTTCATCGACGTGTTCGACGCCGAGGCGGCGAAGATCGGCGACGTCTCGTTCCTGGCCCAGGGCACCCTCTATCCCGACGTGATCGAGAGCGTGTCCTTCACCGGCGGGCCGAGCGTCACCATCAAGTCGCACCACAATGTGGGCGGCCTGCCGGAGCGCATGAACCTGAAGCTGGTCGAGCCGCTGCGCGAGCTGTTCAAGGACGAGGTGCGCGATCTGGGCCGCGAGCTCGGCCTGCCGGAGACCTTCATCCGCCGCCACCCCTTTCCGGGCCCCGGCCTGGCGGTGCGCATTCCGGGCGAGATCACGCAAGCGAAGATCGACCTGCTGCGCAAGGCCGACACCATCTTCCTGGAGGAGATCCATGCCGCCGGCCTCTACGACGCCATCTGGCAGGCCTTCGCGGTCTTCCTGCCGGTCCGCACGGTCGGTGTCATGGGCGACAGCCGCTCCTACGACCACGCTTGTGCCCTGCGCGCCGTCACCTCCACCGACGGCATGACCGCCGACTACTACCCCTTCCCCCACGACTTCCTGGGCCGCGTCGCCACCCGCATCATCAACGAGGTCCCCGGCATCAACCGCGTCGTCTACGACATCACCTCGAAACCGCCGGGGACGATCGAGTGGGAGTGAGGGCGGCTTTGAAAATCCTTTCGGCTTTGTGATTCCAGTCACTGCGGCGGGGGGCGCATCGCGCGAAAACCGTGCCGCCCGCTAATGGCGGGCATTGGGACACACATAGCGGAATTGGGCATCACCTCCGCCTGCACCAGATGCCCAAGACCGCTGTGTCCTCGACCCCAAGAGGGGTGAACCGGCGCGGCCGGGACGAATTCTCCCAAATACTTCATTGGCCTACAGCATAGTCGAGGTTTTAGCGGCATGTCCTCGGCATTGCTTGTTTAGGAAATGAGTAATTCCCGGTGGATAAAACAAATCACGTATAAACTTTAGGCTGAGCCGCCGCCGAGCCTATGGCAGTACTTTCCTTCAACGTCGCCGACGAGTTGCAGCGCCATGCCGACTGGCTGGCGAAGCGACGCGGCGCCTGGCCGGCCGACTTCCGATTGCAGGATCTGTCCGGTGTCAGCCTGAAGGGTGCCTCGCTTCAGCACGCCCGATTCGCCGGCGCCAATCTCGGCGGCTGCGACCTCAGCGGCGCCGATCTCAGCCATTGCGACATCTTCGCCGCGACCTTCCACGGCGCCAACCTGACCAATGCGGTGCTGGCGCATAGCGACATGCGCGGCGTGCAGCTGTTCGAGGCTGACATGACCGGTGCCGATCTTTCGGACACCGATTTCCGGGAAGGCGCCCTGTTGACCTCCGATGGCAGCCGCGGCCTGTCCATGGTCAAGCCCGAGGCGCTGGACACCAGCGAGATCATGCGGCCGCGCTCGAATCTCAGCAATGCCAACCTCAACCGGGCGGTGTTCGCGCGCTCCAACCTGGCCGGCGCCATCATGACCGAATCGCGGCTGACGGCGGCGAATTTCCAGCGCGCCAATCTGAGTGGCGTCGATCTCAGCCATTCCGATCTGAGCGGCGCCGACATGTCCGGCTGCGATCTGACCGCCGCCAACCTTGCACATGCCCGGCTGGACGGCGCCAATCTGACCGGCGCCGATCTTTCCAATGTGGATCTCAGCGAGGTGGATCTAACCTCCGCCTGCCTGACCAACGCCCGGGCCATGAGCCTGCCGGCCGGTGACGCGCCGGCGATCGAGACGGTGGTGCGGTCGTCGCGCCAGTCCTAGGGCGCCGAAGCGGACCGACCGTCAGCGACCGAAATACCGGCCATAGGCCAGCACGCCGACGGCGATCACCGCCACGAGGCCGACCACCATGGCCAGGGCGCGAAGGTACTGGCCAAGCTCGCCCTGCTTCCAGGCATTGCGGCCAAGCAGCAGCAGATAGGCGGCAACGAAGAGCGCCAGGCCCTGAAGCACGGTCATGCCCGGCACAAACCACGCGGCGGGATTGACGGTCAAGCCGGGCGCGGCGCGGCCGGGACGTGCGGCGGTCCGAATATTCGGCAACCGACGGCGAACTCCCGTCCTGGCCTTCCGGCCTTAGAGGGCCGGGGCCAGGACGGGAGAACAGGCCGGGGGGCATCGGCCTAGTAGTGGTGGCGCAACCAATGCCGGAAGAGGCGCCGGATGGGCCGGCCACGGAAATGACGGTGCCGGGGACCATGGAAATGCCGGGGGCGGTGATGGTGATACCGGAAATGCGGATGATGGCGTCCGCGGCCATGACCATAATGGCGGTCGCCATCGCCGCGGCCGCGACCGCGATCGAACCGGCCGTGGCGGCCGCCGCGATGATGCGCCAGCTGGATCTCTAAGGTCGATTCGGCCGCGGTCACCGCGCCTTCGATGGCGCCCCGGGCGGGGGCGACCCCCTGCGCGGGAATGGCCGCGATGGCGGACGGCGACGCCAGCAGCGCCACGACCGTTACGATCTTCAAGGTCTTCCAATGCATGAGTCACTCCCATCGGGTTCGTGCGGCAATGACGGGAGGGTGGGTCACATGCGATTTCGATGGTATGCCGCCCGGGTTATGCCCCATTCATCGGCATTAAAATTCCATAACGGGCCTGCCCTACCGGCGCAAACCCGGCCATGCCATACAGGGCCGATGATACGAATCCTGGCTATAGCGACCGTCCTGGCTCTGCTGAGTCCCGTCGGCGGACCGGCATTCGCCCAGAACGACCGGTCGATGCCGCTATCCGACATGCTGCGCCAGTTGCAGCGCGATGCCAGCTATGCCGGGCGCATTGTTGGAACCCATACCGTGCGCGCCCACAATGGCGGCTCCGCCTACCTCTACGAGGTGCGCATCCTGTCGCCGAACGACCGGGTGATCATCGTCTATCTCGATCCCCGCACCGGTTCGGTGGTGCGCAACCCGGACGCCTGGCTGCGGCGCTACGGCCGGCAGTGAGCGCGGCGATGCGGATCCTCCTTGTCGAAGACGATGCCGATCTCTCGACCCAGATCGCCGAGATGCTGCGCGGCGACAATTTCGCCGTCGACCTGGCGGATAATGGGCCGGATGCGCTTCAGCTTGGCCTGGATGAGCCGTTCGACGCGGTGATCCTGGATCCCGGGCTGCCTGGCATGGACGGCATCAGCGTGCTGAAGCGCTGGCGCGGCGAGGGCCGCGCGATGCCGGTGATCGTGCTGACCGCCTCGCGTAAGGATGTCGCCGACATGAAGGAGGCGGTGAAGGCCGGCGCCACCAACTACCTGACAAAGCCGGTCGATCTGGAGCTGCTGCTGGACTGGGTGCGCGGCGTGGCCAATTCCGCCGGCCCGAATGTGCGCCAGACCGTGCTCGAGGCCGGCCCCCTGCGCATGGACACCCAGGCCATGCGGGTCTGGTTCGACGGCGCGCCGGCGCGGCTGACGCCGACCGAGTTCCGCATCCTGCACTACCTGTTGGTGCATCGCGAGCGGCCGGTCTCCGCCGACGAGCTGGTGCAGCACAATTTCGACGGCGCCAGCATCAAGACCAGCAACGAGATCCCGGTCTATGTCAGCCGTCTGCGCGACAAGCTTGGCAAGGCGACGATCGAGACCGTGCTCGGCTACGGCTACCGGCTGGCATGCGGCGACCCGTGACCCCGGCGCGCGATGCCCGCTGAGCGGCGCTTCTGGCCCGCAAGCCTGGCCGGCCGCATGCTGGCCTGGTCGCTGTTGGTGATGGCGATCGGCGGGCCGGCGCTGTGGATCGCCACCAGCGGCGCCATCCGCGCCCTGGCAGAAGAGGCGGTGGACACCCAGCTGCGGGCCTTCGGCCTGCAGGTGCGTGCCGCCGCAGTCAGTGCCGGCGTCACCGGCACGCCGCAGGTCGGCGTCGGCGATCTGGAATGGGTCTGGCAGGTGGATATCGAGGACCGCACCGCCTTCCGCTCGGAACTGCTGATGCTGACCGACGCCGCCCTGACACCCTCCCTGGACCGGCCGACGGCGCAGTTCGTGGTCGGGTTTTCCGATTCGCCGTTGGGCCCCATGCGCCTGGCCGAACGGCTGGTGCGCGAGCCGCTGCCCGATGGCGGGACCGTGACCGTGCGCTATCTCGCCGGCGTCGACGGCCGCCGCTTCGACGCCATGGTGCAGGACCAGATCGCCAGCCTGGAGCAGCTGACCCTGCGGATCACGGTGCCGTCGCTGATCCTGCTCGGCATCGCCATCCTCGTCATGCTGGTGACCCTGCACCGCTCGCTGGCCGCCGTCGGCCGTTCGCTGGGCCGGTTCGAGGCGGGCGAGAGCGAGCGGATCGGCGGCGCCTTCCCGCGCGAGCTCCAGGATCTGGTGGACCGGGTCAACGATCTGCTGGGCCGCAACGCCCGGCTGCTGGCGCGCACCCGCAAATATGTCTCCAAGATCGCCCACGACCTCAACCACCCGCTGGCGGTTCTGCGCAACGGCCTGCCGGGTGGCGAGGAGTCCGGGGTGCTGCGCCGCCAGGTGGACCGCATGGCCGGCCTGGTGGACCGCTACGCCAATCTCGCCCAGGCCATCGGCACCGATGCTGGGGCGGCGCGCGCCATGCCGGTGGCGGCGGCGCTGACCGACATCCGCGAGGGCTATGCGATCCTGTTTCGCCAGCCGCCGGTCGAGATCACCGTGGACTGCCCGGAAGGCCTGGAATTCCAGGTGCCGCGGCACGATTTCGAAGCCGCGGTCGGCAATCTGACCGCCAATGCCCACCGCTTCGCCAAATCGCGCATCGGCCTGGCGGCCCGGCTCGACGGCGGCGACCTGCTCGTCTTCGTGGATGATGACGGGCCGGGCATTCCTGCCGATCGGCGCCAGCAGGCGCTCGGCTGGGGCGAGCGGTTGGACGAGGCCCCGCCGGGCAGCGGCATCGGTCTCGCCATCGTGTCCGACCTGATCGACCTGCATGGCGGCACGCTGCGCCTGGACGATTCCCCCCTAGGCGGCCTGCGCGCCGAACTCCGCCTCCCGGCATCCGGCACGGCGCGACCCGGCGCTGACTAAGCCGGCTTCACCCTAATCGTGCCGGGTGATGCGGCCCTGGGAGGGCCAGTTGGGGCGGGTCGCGATATCCTTGCCGCCGCAGCCGGTGCAGCGCATCTGCGCGCCCACCTCGGGAATCGGATAATCCGGCCCGAGCTGGCGCACCAGCCGCTCGGTCGTCACCACCGCATTGTGGCCGCAGCGATTGCACCAACAGAACACGTCGACCGACTGATCCGCCAAGGCACCCAAAACCATCGGCCGCCGCTGCGCCTCCTCGTCGGTCAGCTGCCGCCGCTTCCATCCACCCATCTGGTACTGTCCACACCGATCCGCCTGATGAGAACATAACAGGAACATCGGTTGCGGACAAGATTACCGTTGGCCTGGACGGCCAGCCCGATCAGTCGTCGACCAGTTGCAGCCGCTTTCCGAAGACCGCCAGCGCCTCGCTCAGCGACGGCGTGCGCGCCAGCTTGCCGCGCCCGTCGAAGACCGCGTATTCGTGGCCGCGGGGGCCGGCGGTCTTGGCGATCGCATAGACCGGCCGGTCGTGGCTGTGGCGGAAGACGCTGAACATGGCGCCGCCGGCTGTGTGGTCGATGGCGTAGTCGCGCCATTCGCCGCGGCTGACGCGGTCGCTATAGACCTGAAGCAATTGGGATAATTCGCGGCGGTCGAAGTAGATACGGCGCTTGCGATGCCGGCCGCCGCGGCGGACATCGGAAAGACGTATGATCTCTGCATCCATACGGGCCTGGACCTCGCCTTCTGCTTTTCTCGTTATCTGCCCTCTATTGTCCCCAAAACGGTCGACAGGTAAAGCCGCGACAAGCCCAGGCTCTCATAGCCGCCATATTGCAACGCTAATCGGAAGGCCATGGACGACTTACGTCGCCGCAGCCAATGTGGGGCGCATGATATTCGGATTTGGGCGAACGCCGATCATCGATCAGGAAACGATTGATTGGGAGTTCGAAACCTATCGATGGCTGTTCGAGAATTTCGGCGGATACCCGCAGTTCCGGGGCGCCGAGCTGGTGCGGCCGACCGACGCGTATTTTCCTGTCGAGAAGGGCGTGGCCGGCCATGCGCTGGCCGAGGCGATCTTTGCCCAGGTCAAACGGCACGCTCGCATGGACCAATGGCCCTGCAGCTTGGTCGCCCAGGAGTCGGACCCCGAACTCCTGGTTGGCGACGCACATCTGCTGCAGGGGGTCGAACCTTCGCCGGCAGGGACTTTCTCCGTCGATCCGCAAGAGACCAGGACCGCCGAGGCCGTCGTCATCACCTACAATCCGAAGCTGCTGTCCGATCCCATATCGCTGGTGGCGACGCTTGCCCACGAACTCAGCCATTTCCTGATTGCCACGGCCCAGAGCCTGCCGCCCGGCGAAGAGGAATTGCTGGAATTCGCCACCGACCTTACCGCCGTCTACCTCGGATTCGGCGTCTTCATGGCCAATTCCAGCTTCCGGTTCGAACAGCATGGCGACGCCTTCGGCATGGGTTGGCAGGCAAGCCGGCAGGGGTACATGACCGAACGGCAGCTGGTCTTCGCACTGGCGATCTTCTCCGAATTGCTGGATCTGCCCGCGGCCGTCATCCGAGAACATCTGAAACCGGACCTCGCGAAGCTGTTCAGTCGAGCCGGACGCACTCTCGAGCGGGAAGCCGAGCGGCTGGCGGAGTTGCGGGCGATCGGTCCCGGGTAGTCGGTTGGTCGACATCGGGGAGGGCGGAAGTGAAAATTGTCATCCCCGGTGGGATGGTCTAGGAAATTGCCCCGACACAACCACACCGAAGGGGGAGCCGATATCATGGCTGCCATGCAACCACCGATCTGCGATTTCGGCTGGAAGGCGGTCGATTTCAGCCTGACGGGCATCGACGGGAAGGTGCACACGCTGGACAGTGTCGCCGGGCCCAAGGGCACGCTGATCATGTTCATCTGCAATCACTGCCCCTATGTGCGCGGCGTTGTGCACCGCATCGTCGACGATTGCCGGAAACTGCAGGCCGAGGGCATCGGGGTCGCCGCCATCATGTCGAACGACACCGTCGCCTATCCGGCCGACAGCTTCGAGAATATGAAGGCCTTCGCGGCCGAAAACGACTTCACCTTCCCCTATCTGATCGATGAGACCCAGGAGGTGGCGCGCGCCTATGACGCGGTCTGCACTCCGGATTTCTTCGGCTTCAACGCCGATCTGGAGCTGCAGTATCGCGGCCGGCTCGACGCCTCGCGCACCGAGGCGGTGCCGGATGCGCCGCGCGAGCTGCTGGAGGCGATGCGGCAGGTGGCCGAGACCGGCAAGGGGCCGGAACAGCAGACCGCCAGCATGGGCTGCTCGATCAAATGGCGCAGCGCGGCCTGAGCCTGGGAACCTCAGCTAAGGAGACGGTAGTTAAGGTGCAGCAGTTAAAGGGACAGTATATCTAACTCGACCGAGTTAGATATACTGTCCCTTTAACTGCTGCACCTTAACTAGATTGGTGCGGCTTGACCGGAACCGGCCGGCTTGCTAAGGCGCGGGGCCGCCGCCGCATGGTGGCCCGGGGATGGTGAATGAGCGAAATATTCCGCGAAGTCGACGAGGCGCTGCGCGAAGACCGCGCCAAGATGCTGTGGCAGAAATACGGGAACATCGGCATCGCCGTCGTGACCGTGATCCTGCTGGCCACTGCCGGCTACGTCTTCTGGCAGGATTATGCCGACAAGCGCGACCAGGAACTCACCGGCACGCTGCTGTCTGCGCTGGAGGCCTCCGAATCCGATCCGACCGCCGCGATCGCGGCGCTTGCGGCGCTGGGCGAGGACCAGGCGGACCGCCAGGGGGTGGTTGCCCGCCTGCACGAGGCGGCGCTGCGGCTGGAGACCGGCGACACCGACGGCGCGGTGGATATCTATCGCCTTGTCGCCGACGACAGCGGCGTTCCCGATGCCTGGCGCGATCTGGCCCTGTTGCTGGCCGTGCTGCACAGCCTGGATAGCGGCGATCCGGATGCGCTGGCCGCCGAAATCCGGCCGCTGACCGAAGAGGACAGCGCCTGGCGCTACAACGCCCGCGAATTGGCCGGGCTTCTGGCGCTGCGCCTGGGCGATGTGGAGGAGGCGCGGCAGATCTTCGAATTGTTGGCGGCCGACCCGTTCGCGCCCGCCGGCATCCGCAACCGGGCGCTGGAGCTGACCGGCGTCGCCCAAGGCGGCTGAGACACCATGCAGACTCTTTGGCCCCTTCGTATCCTCGCCCTGCTGCTCCTGCCCCTGCTTGCGGCCTGCGGGCCCGGCGGCTGGTTCGGCGCCGAGGAAGAGCCGCCTCTGCCCGGTACCCGGATCTCGGTTCTCCAACTGGCCAACGCGATCGAGCCGGACCCTCTGGTCGCGGATCTGGACATCTTCATACCGCAGGCGGAGCGCAATGGGGACTGGCCCCAGGCCGGCATGCGCGCCAACCATTTTCCGGGCAACCTCGCCCTGGCGCATCCCTTCGACCAGGCCTGGTCGGTCGATGCCGGGGACGGTTCCAGCGGCAATCGGCGGCTCATCAACCCACCGGTCATGGCCAACGGCCGGGTCTTCGTGATGGATGCCAGCGGCCGGGTCTCTGCCTTCAATGCCGAGACCGGGCGACGGGCCTGGCGGGTGCGCGCCACCGGCGACAATGAGGAGAGCGACCCGCTCGGCGGCGGCCTCGCCTTCGGCGACGGCCGGCTCTACGTGTCGACCGGGTTCGGCGAGGTCCTTGCGCTGGAACCCGCCGATGGCAGCCTGCTGTGGCGGGCCGAGGCGAATGGACCGATCCGCTCCGCACCGGCATTATCCGCCGGCCGTGTCTTTGTCATCAGCATCGACAACCAGCTCGAGGCGCTGGACGCGGCCACCGGCCGGATCTTGTGGAGCCATACCGGAATCCTCGAGGATGCGGCCCTGCTGGGCGGCGCCAGCCCGGCGGCCGGCGGCGGCGTGGTGATCGCGCCTTACAGCTCCGGCGAGCTGTTCGCCCTGCGCATCGAAACCGGCCGGCCGGCCTGGTCCGACAGCCTGGCCGCGGTGCGCCGGTTCGGGGCGCTGGCGGGGCTTGCCGACATCCGGGCCGAGCCAGTCATCGCCGACGACATGGTGGTCGCCATCAGCCACAGCGGCCGCATGGCCGGCATCGACCTGCGCAGCGGCGCCCGGCTCTGGGAGCAGGAGGTTGGCGGCATCAACATGCCGGTGGTGGCGGGAGAGTTCATCTTCGTGATCACGACCAACGCCGAACTGGTCGCCATGACCAAGCGCGGCGGCCGCATTCTTTGGGCCACGCCGCTGCAGCGGTATCTCAATCCGGAGAATCGGGCCGGACCCATCGTCTGGTCCGGGCCGGTGCTGGCGGGAGACCGGCTGATCACGGTCGGGTCGAACGGCGAGGGGATCGTGGCTTCGCCCATCAGCGGCGAGATCGTGCATTCCTTCTCGCTGCGCGGCGACGGCACCATCGCGCCGATCGTCGCAGACGGCACCCTCTACGTGCTGTCCGACAACGCCACCCTGACAGCCTATCGCTAGAGACCCTGCGATCGCGGCGGGGTGTGGATCGCCACCCCCGCCATCACCAGCGCGATGCCCAGTACGTCCAACAGGCTCGGGATCTGCGCCAGCACGATGGCTCCGATGATGGTGGCGGTCGCCGGCAGCAGCGCCAGCATCAGGGCGAAGCTGGCCCTCGGCAGCCGCGACATGGCGAGTTGGTCGCAGACATAGGGGATCACCGAGGAGCAGATCCCCACACCGACCCCGGCCAGCACGAGTTGGACAGATCCGAAGGCATCGATCGCCTGCGCCAGTCCGACCGGCAGGACAAACACGAAGGCCAGTGCCATGGCCGCTCCGAGCCGCTCCACGCCGCGGCCGGCGCCGGTCGCCGAGATCCGGTGTCCCAGCACGATGTAGCCTACGAACAGCGCGCCGTTGAGGACCGCCCACATCAGGCCCATTGGATCGCTCGACCAGCGAACATCGATCAGTAGGAACACCCCCAGTACCGCCAGCGCCAAAGCGGCCAGGTTGCGGCCGGTGCGCAGCCCCCAGAGCGCGACGCCGATGGTGCCGACGAACTCCATCGCCGCCACCAGGCTCATCGGCAGCCGGTCCAGAGCCAGGTAGAAGGCGACGTTCATGGCCGCCAGGCAGGCGCCGAGCCCGATCAGCAGCCATCGCGCGCGCCGGTCGGCCTCGGCAAGGGTCCGCCACGGTCGGGTCCAGGGCGCGAAGACCAGCGCGGCGGAGGCGATGCGGAACCACGCCACGCCCAGCACCCCTATGGCCGGAAACAGCAGTACGGCGAAGGACGGACCCAGATAGTGGAACACGGCGCTGACGCCGAACCAGGCATGCGGCGGCACCGTATTGGCGGCCTTGTCGAGCATCTTGGCGGTCGCTCCAAGGGTTGGATGGCCGCCAGTATCGAATGCCTGAACGAGCTTCTGAATGCTCATTGGAAGGTGTATTCTCGATTATTGTTCCTTGAAGAAAGGTTGGCCCGGTGAAACGCCTTCGATACGAAAACGGACCTGTCGATCCGGTCGATGCCCGCATCCTGCATGTGCTGGTCGGCGATGCCCGCACCAGCATCGCCGAGATCGCCCGCACTGTCGGCCTGTCGCCGCCCAGCGTGTCGGAGCGCATCAAGCGGCTGGAGGAGACCGGGGTGATCGAGGGCTATGCCGCCCGTATCAACCCGCGGGCGCTCGGGCTCGGACTGTCCGCCTGGCTGCGCATCCGGCCAGTTCCGGGCGAGCTGCAGCGGGTCGCGGAGATCCTGCGCGGCCTTCCGGCGATCGTCGAATGCGACCGGGTCACCGGCGAGGATTGCTTCGTGGCCCGGGCCCATGTGGAGTCGGTCCAGGCGCTGGAGGCGGTGATCGACCAGATCATGCCGATCGCCATGACCAATACGGCGATCATCCAATCATCGCCGGTGACCCGCCGCCTGCCGCCAATTCCGGTGGCCGCTGACGCCTAGCGTTCGCCATTGAAATCGCAGCGAATTCCCGGCAAGTAGGGCCATGTCCTTCACCGTCGCCATCGTCGGCCGCCCCAATGTGGGCAAGTCGACCCTGTTCAACCGGCTGGTCGGCAAGCGCGAGGCGCTGGTCGACGACCGTCCCGGCGTCACCCGCGACCGCAGGGTGGGCGAGGGGCGCATCGGTGCGCTGGAGTTCACCGTGGTCGACACCGCCGGGTTGGAGGAGCAGCCGCCGGACGGGGTGGAGACCGACATGCTGCAGCAGACCCGCCGGGCCCTGGCGGATGCCGATGTGGCCCTGCTGGTGTTCGACGCCCGCGCCGGCCTGACGCCGATGGATCGGCATTTCGCCCGCATGCTGCGGCGCCTGGAGACCCCGCTGCTGCTGGTCGCCAACAAATGCGAGGGCAGTGCGGCGGATGCCGGGCTGTTCGAGGCGCATGAGCTCGGCCTCGGCGAACCGCTGGCGATCTCCGCCGAGCATGGCATCGGCATGACCGATCTGGCGGCGTCGCTCGTGCCCTATGATCAGCCGGACGACGCGATGGACGGGGAAGGCGAGGAGGACCCGGCGGAACGGGTCATCCAGCTCGCCATTGTCGGGCGGCCCAATGTGGGCAAGTCGACTCTGCTGAACGCCCTGGTGGAGGATGAGCGAGTGGTCACCGGCCCCGAGCCCGGGGTCACTCGCGATGCCATCGCCGTCGACTGGTCCTATCGCGGACAGCCGATCCGGCTGGTCGACACCGCCGGCATGCGCCGCCGGGCCAAGATCACCGATCGGGTGGAGAAGCTGTCGACCGGCGACGCGATCAACGCCATTCGCCTGGCCCAGGTGGTGGTGCTGGTGCTGGACGGCGACGCGATCCTCGACAAGCAGGACTTGACCATCGCCCGCCATGTCATCGACGAGGGTCGGGCGCTGGTCATCGCGGTCAACAAATGGGATGTGGTGAGCGACCACCAGGCAGCGCTGCGCCGGCTCACCGACCGGCTTCAGACATCGCTGCCGCAGGTGCGCGGGATCCCCACGGTCACCATGTCGGCGCTCAAGCGCCAGCGGCTCGATGCGCTGCTGGATGCGGTGCTGTCGGTCTACGAGACCTGGAATGCCAGGATCAGCACCGGGCAGTTGAACCGCTGGCTGGAGGGCATGCTGGAAGCCCATCCGCCGCCCATGGCCAAGGGGCGCCGGGTCAGGCTGCGCTACATGACCCAGGTGAAGGCGCGGCCTCCGACCTTCGCGCTCTGGGTTTCCCAGCGCGACGCGCTGCCCGACTCCTACATCCGCTACCTGGCCAACGGGTTGCGCGATCGCTTCGGCCTGGATGGGGTGCCGCTTCGATTCCTGACCCGCAAGGGCAAGAATCCCTACGACGATTGATGCAGCGGCGCCCGTGCACGGCCGGGTTCGATTGATAGCGCCGATGCGACACATTGCATGTCAAACGTGTAGTATTCTTCCTTCACCTCGCGTTGAAACTGTGGTTAGGTGGGTGAGGATTTGACGGTCGTCGACGATGCGTAGACGCCCGGACGACTTGGCGCCGGCCGCCTCCCAGCCGGTCCCGATCCCTGTCACGCGGCTTGGATCGGGCGTCAGATCGCCGCGCCAGGATGACCTCCCCATCCTGGCGCGATTCCTTTGTATTCTAAGGGATTGGCGGAAGTTTGGCTCGGCTCGCCAGCGCCACTCTGGCTAGTTGGCGTCCGCCGTCGCCTGCACGACCGTTCCCGTTTCGTCGAACTCAGCCATCGCCATATCCACGAAGGTCCCGGTGATCGTTTCCGGCTCCGGATGCACCGACGCATCCTCGCCCGGGAAGGCATCGGCGCGCAGGCGGGTGCGGACGACGCCCGGGTCGATCAGATTGGCGCGCACGGTGGATTTGGCGGTCTCAGCGGCGTAGAGCCGGACCAGGAATTCCAGCCCTGCCTTGGCGACGGCATAGGCGCCCCAATAGGCCTGCGGGTCCCTCGCCACGCCGGAGGTCACGAAGATGGCCCGTCCGGCATCGGAGGCCCGCAGCAGCGGATCGACGGCACGGATCAGCCGATAGTTGGCCATCAGGTTCAGGTCCAGGACCTGTTGCCACTTCACCGGGTCGGAATGGGCCACCGGCGAGAGGGTTCCCAGCATGGCGGCGTTGCCGACCAGGATGTCCAGCCGCCCGAAGCGCTCGTACAGCGACGCGGCCATGGGGTCGATATGGTCGTGTTTGAGCAGGTCCAGCGGCACCAGGGTCGCCGCCCCGCCCTCGGCGCGGATCGCGTCGTCCACCTCCTCCAGCGCGCCCATGGTGCGCGCCGTCAGCACCACCTGCGCGCCCTCGCGGGCAAATCGTTTGGCGACGGCGGCGCCGATGCCGCGCGAGGCGCCGGTGATCAAAGCGATGCGGCCAGCCAGCCGGGCGGAGGCAGTGGGTTCAGAGGGCATGGAATTTCGGTAATCGAAGTGTTCAGCCGGCCCGTTCCACCAGGTTGGACAGCTCGGGCTGCCGGCTGGCTTCGTCCTTGTCGGGCAGGGCGGTGGGGTAGTCGCCGGTGAAGCAGGCGTCGCAGAATTTCGGGCGCGCCGCATCGCGGCCGGGCTCGCCCATGGCCCGATACAGGCCGTCATCGGAGATATAGCTCAGGCTATCGACCCCGATCGCCTCGGCGATCTCCTCGACCGAATGCTTGTGCGCCAGCAGGTCTTCCTGGGCCGGCGTGTCGATCCCGTAATAGCAGGGGTGCTTGGTCGGCGGGCTGGAGATGCGCATATGCACCTCGGTGGCGCCGGCGGCCCGCACCATCTGCACGATCTTCCGCGACGTGGTGCCGCGCACGATGCTGTCATCGATCAGCACCACCCGCCGCCCGTCGATCATCGCCCGGTTGGCATTGTGCTTCAGCCGGACGCCGAGATTGCGGATCTGCGCCGTCGGCTCGATGAAGGTGCGGCCGACATAATGGTTGCGGATGATGCCGAGCTCGAAGGGGAGTTTGCTCTCCGCCGCGAATCCGATGGCCGCCGGCACGCCGCTGTCGGGCACCGGGATCACCACGTCGGCCGGGGCCGGGCATTCCCGGGCCAGCTCCGCCCCTATGCGCTTGCGGGATTCGTAGACCGAGGTGCCCTCGACCATGCTGTCGGGTCGGGCGAAATAGATGAACTCGAAGATGCAAAAGCGCTGCTCCGGCGTGCGGAACGGCTTGTAGGAGTCGACGCCGGCCTCCGACAGCACCACCACCTCGCCGGGCTCGACATCGCGCACGAACTCCGCGCCGATGATGTCCAGCGCACAGGTTTCCGAGGCCAGGATATGAGACTCGCCCAGCTTGCCCAGGACCAGAGGGCGTACGCCCAGCGGGTCGCGCACCCCGATCAGGCTCTCATTGGTCATCGCCACGATGGAATAGGCGCCGTCGATTTGATGCAGCGCGTCGACCATGCGGTCGAGCACGCCGCGGCGCTCGCTGTTGGCCATCAGATGGACGATGACCTCGGTATCGGTGGTCGACTGGAACAGGCTGCCGCGCCGCACCAACTGCCGGCGCAGCTGGTAGGCGTTGGTCAGGTTGCCGTTATGGCAGATGGCGAAACCGCCGGAGGCCAGATCGGCGAACAGCGGCTGGACGTTGCGCAGTGCGGTGCGCCCGGTCGTGGCGTAGCGGTTGTGGCCGATCGCCGCATGGCCGCGCAGCCGCTGGATAACCTCTTCCGAGCTGAAATTGTCGCCGACCTCTCCCAGCGCCCGATGGGCGTGGAAATGCTTGCCGTCGAAGGCGACGATGCCGCAGGCCTCCTGGCCGCGATGCTGCAGGGCGTGCAGGCCCAACGCCGTGTGCGGCGCCGCCTCGGGGTGCCCGAAGATGCCGAACACACCGCATTCGTCATGGAACTTGTCGCTATCGGCCATACCGCCGGAGGCCGGATGCTGGGAAGCCGTCAAGGCCAGTCCTATGTCGGAGTTCGCCGAATTCCTTATCGCGAGGTGGACAAAAGGCGGTCCATCTCTTCGCGCGCGCCACGGTTATAGCCGGCCTCGTCTTCCTCTGCATCAGGTTTTGACGGCGGCAGCGGGCGCCCTTCGATCAGCGCCGGCGCCAGCTGCCCCAGACGATCCAGCGTGTCCTCCGCCCGGTCCAGCCCGTCGCCGATGGCGTCAGCGGGCACCACCACCCGCAGGATGTCGGCGGCCTCTTCGACCAGGGGCAGGGTGCGGGCCTCGCTGAACCAGTCCGGATGATCGTCCTCGTCGGGCACCAGCCAGACGAAAAGCATGTAGCCCAGGCTGACCAGGATGATGCCGCGCAGCAGTCCGAACACCAGGCCCAGGGACCGGTCCAGCATGTTCAGGGCCGAATCGCGGATCGCCTTGGTGGCGAAATGGCCGCCGACGGAGAGTCCGATCAGCGCCAGGATGAAGATCAGCACGCCGGCGATGAAATCGGCGACCAGCGGATTGTCGATCAGGTCGCGCAGGGGTGGTGACAGCAACGGCAGGGCGAACACGGTCACCACCGCCGCGCCCACCCAGGCGGCGATCGACAGCGCCTCGCGCACGAAACCGCGCGCAAAGGCCAAGAGCCCGGACAGCAGCAGCACGACCAGGACCAGAATGTCGCCGCCGGTGATCGGCCAGTTTTCCAAACGTCACCCGCTTTCCGCTACGCAGCACCCGAATCGGCGAACATCGGCACCAGTTCCGAGAGCGCCGCAATCTCGCGCACTTCCAGCGTTCCCTTCAAGTCCGCCGTGCCGCTGCCCTTGCGGCCGGTGGCCCGGGGCACGATCGCGCGAGAGAAACCCAGCTTTGCGGCTTCCTTCAGGCGCAGCGCCTGCTGGCTGACCGGACGCACCTCGCCGCTCAATCCGACCTCGCCGAACACGACTGATTCGCGCGGCAGCGGCTGGCCGCTCAGGGACGAGAGCAGGCAGGCGGCGACTGCCAGATCGGCCGCCGGCTCGGCGATGCGCAGACCGCCGGCGACGTTGAGGAAGATGTCGTTGGGGCCGATGGCGACACCGCAGCGCGCCTCCAGCACTGCCAGGATCATGGACAGCCGGGCCGAATCCCAGCCCACCACCGCCCGGCGCGGGGTGCCGAGCGGCGACGGCGCGACCAGGGCCTGGATCTCCACCAGCAGCGGCCGGGTGCCCTCCATGCCGGCGAAGACCGCGGCGCCGGAGACGTCGCCGGTGCGGTCGGCCAGGAAAAGCTCCGACGGGTTGGCGACCTCCACCAGTCCGGCATCGGTCATCTCGAAGACGCCGATCTCGTCGGTGGGGCCGAAGCGGTTCTTCACCGCCCTCAGGATGCGGAACTGGTGGCCGCGCTCGCCTTCGAAATAGAGCACCGTGTCGACCATGTGCTCCAGCACCCGGGGCCCGGCGATGGCGCCGTCCTTGGTGACATGTCCGACCAGCAGCAGGGAGACGCCGCGGCGCTTGGCGACGCGGACCAGCTCAGCCGCCGAGGCGCGGACCTGGGCGACGGTGCCCGGGGCGCTGTCCAGGGCGTCCACATACATGGTCTGAATCGAATCGATGACCACGATGTCGGGCCCGTCCGTTCGGTCCAACGCGGCCACGATGTCGCGGACATTGGTGGCGGTGGCCAGTTGCACCTTGGCGGCGGCCAGGCCCAGGCGCCCGGCGCGGGAGCGCACCTGCTCGACCGCCTCCTCGCCGGTGATGTAGGCGCAGTCCTGGCCCGTGCTGAGGCGGCAGACCGCCTGCAGCAGCAGGGTCGATTTGCCGATCCCGGGATCGCCGCCGATCAGCACCGCCGAGCCCGGCACCAGCCCGCCGCCCGTCACCCGGTCCAGTTCGCCGATTCCGCTCACGCGCCGCGGCGCATCCGGACTCGGTGCGTCCAGGTCGACGAAATTCAGCGGATTGGCCTTGCCGCGCCCCAGCCCGCGCGGCATCGCCTCGACCGCGGCTTCCTCGACCAGGGTGTTCCATTCGCCGCAACCGTCGCAGCGGCCGGCCCATTTGCGATGGCTGGTGCCGCAGCTCTGGCAGACGAATTGGGTGGTGGGTTTGGCCATCGGCGTTGTCAGGAAATGATGCGAAAAGGACTTACGATCTGGGCGGTTTATCGCACACTGTTCATCTTTTGTCCGTCATTCCCGCGAAAGCGGAAATCTCGATGGGACCAGGCTCTGATGTCTCGAGATTCCCGCTTTCGCGGGAATGACGGGAATGAAAGGGGAGGGAAGAGTTCCTACAGGGCCCGCACCTGCATCTGGATCGGGCCTTCGGCGCGTCCATGGATGAACTGGTCGACAAAATCGCTCCCGGACTCGTCGATCTCGTTGACCGGCCCCTGCCAGATGATCCTGCCCTGATAGATCATCGCAATTCGGTCGGCAATCTTCCGGGCGCTGGCCATGTCGTGGGTGATGGACAGGGTGGTGGCACCGAGCTCGCGCACGCTCTTGACGATCAGGTCGTTGATCACGTCGCCCATGATCGGGTCGAGGCCGGTGGTCGGCTCGTCGAAAAACACGATCTCCGGCTCCGCCGCGATGGCGCGGGCCAAGCCGACCCGCTTCTGCATGCCGCCGGACAGCTCGGCCGGGTACAGATCGCCGATCTCCGGCCGCAGCCCCACCGCCGCCAGCTTGTCCAGCGCGATGGCCTTGGCGGCGTCCATCTCCATGCCGTGGCCCTGGATCAGCCCGAAGGCGACGTTCTGCCAGACCGGCAGGCTGTCGAACAGGGCCGCTCCCTGAAACAGCATGCCGAATTTGTGCATGATCTCCGAGCGCTCGGCGCTGGGCATTCCGACTGTTTCCTGACCGTCCACCTTGATCGATCCGGAATCCGCCGTCAGCAGGCCGAGAACGCATTTCAGCATCACCGACTTGCCGCTGCCCGAGCCGCCGATCACCACCACGGACTCGCCCGGCATGATCTCCAGATCGATGCCGTTCAGCACCCGGTTGCTGCCGAACTGCTTGTGCACTCCGGCCAACTGGATTTTCGGGATCTCTGTCATCGGGTGACGAACAATTCGGTGATGCCGTAGTTGAAGACCAGGATCAGGATCGAGGCGGACACCACCGCATTGGTGGTCGCGGCACCGACGCCCTGGGCGCCGCCGCGGGAATGATAGCCGTGATAGCAGCCCATCAGCGCCACCAGGAAGCCGAACACCGACGCCTTGACCAGGCCCGAGATCACGTCGATCGGCTCCAGGAATTCCCAGGTCGAGCGGATATAGGTGCTGGCATTGAAGTCGAGTTTGTAGACGCCAATCAGGAAGCCGCCGAACACCCCAATCATGTCGCCGATCAGCACCAGCACCGGCAACATGGTCAGCCCGGCCAGCAGACGGGGAACGACGAGATATTTCACCGGGTTGGTGGACAGGGTGGTCAGCGCGTCGATCTGCTCGGTCACCCGCATGGTGCCGATTTCCGCCGCCATCGACGCGCCGATGCGGCCGGCGACCATCAGCCCCGCCAGGACCGGCGCCAGCTCGCGGGTGATCGACAGCACCACCACGGTCGCAATCGCGCTCTCGGCATTGAACCGCGCGAAACCGGAATAGCTCTGCAGCGCCAGCACCATGCCGGTGAACAGCGTCGTCAGCCCGACCACCGGCAGCGAGTAGTAGCCGATATCGATCAGCTGCCGGCCGATCAGCCGGGGGTAGTAGGGCGGCTTGACGCAGTGCGACACTGCGACCACGGAAAAGAGCACCAGCCGCCCGATATGGGTCTGGAAGGTCAGGAAGGTCCGACCGATACCGGCGAGGAAGGTCACGCGCCGGCCCCGATCGTGGTCCGCGCATAGCGGCGGCCGAGTGCGGTGAGGACCTCATAGCCGATGGTGCCGGCCTCGCGGGCGACCTGGTCGGGGTCGCGGTGGTCACCGATGATCTCCGCCATCATGCCCGGCCGCGCATCGCGCTCGGGCACGTCGGTGACGTCTACCGTGATCAGATCCATCGATACCCGCCCTACAACCGGCGCCGGCTTGCCGGCGAACCAGACCTGCCCGCAACCGCTCAGCGACCGCAGGTAACCGTCTGCGTAACCGACTGCAATTGTTGCGATTTTTGCGGCTTGGGCGACTCGGTGCGTGGCACCGTAGCCAACGGTCATGGGAGTGTCAACGTTCCGGACCTGCAACACTTTGCCGGCCAGATGCACCACCCGGCGCATGGGATTCGGCGCTTCCGGCGTCGGATTGATGCCGTAGAGGGCACATCCGGGCCGGACCATGTCAAAGAGCGTGTCGGGCCCGCGGAAGATGCCGGAGGAGTTGGCCAGGCTGGCCCGCGCCTTCGGCAGCCGCGCCAGGGCATCGCGGAACGCCTCAGTCTGCCGCGCGGTCATGGGATCGGCCACATCGTCGGCGCAGGCCAGATGGCTCATGATGGCGCCAAGCGCGATGCCCTCCAGCCGCTCGGGTTCGGTGGCAAGTTGGTCGAGTTCGTCGGGACCGAGCCCGAGCCGGTTCATGCCGGTGTCGATGTGCAGGAAGGCGGGCAGGGCGGTCCCCTTGTCCGCGGCATGGACCGACCACCGCTCCACATCGCCTAGATGGTTCAGGACCGGCAGCAGGTCATGGGCGAGGTAATCCGCCTCGCAGCCGGGCATCAGCCCGTTGAAGACGCCGATGGTCACGTCCGGCAGCTGAGCGCGCAGCACGACCGCCTCGTTTAGATCGGCGACGAAGAAGGTCCGTGCGCCGGCCTTGGCGAAGACTGGCGCGGCATGTTCGATACCGGTGCCATAGGCGTCCGCCTTGACCGCGACGGCGCATTCCGCCGTGCCGGCGCGCTGCGCCAGCAGCCGGTAGTTTGCCGCCAGCGCATCCAGGTCGATGGTGAGGAGTGCGCCCGAGCGGCGCGGGTCAGGCGTCACCGTGGTACAGCTTCTCCAGATTGGAGAACCGCGTGAACGCGCCCTCGAAATGCAGCCGGATGGTGCCCGTCGGACCGTGGCGCTGCTTGCCGATGATGACCTCGGCCAGATTGTTCACGCGATCCATCTCCGCCTGCCATTCCGCATGCTCGGGCGTCCCGGCCGTCGGCTCGGCCTTGTTGAGGTAATAGGCCTCGCGATAGATGAACATGACCACATCGGCGTCCTGCTCGATCGACCCGGATTCCCGAAGGTCCGACAATTGCGGCCGCTTGTCCTCCCGCTGCTCCACCTGGCGGGAGAGCTGGGACAGCGCCACGACCGGAACTTCAAGGTCCTTTGCGATCATTTTGAGGCCGCGGGTGATCTCGGAGATCTCCTGCACGCGGTTCTCCTGGCGGCTGGTGCCACCGGTACGCATCAGCTGCAGGTAATCAACGACGATCATGCCGAGATTGTACTGACGCTTCATGCGCATCGCCCGGGTCCTGAGCGCCGGGATCGTCAGACCGGCGGTGTCGTCCATGAACATCGGCACCTTCTGGATCAGGTTCGATGCTTCGACCAGCCGGACGAAATCCTTCTTCGGGAAATCCCCCTTGCGGATGCGCTCCGACGGGATGGCGGATTCCTCCGACAGGATACGGGTGGCCAGCTGCTCGGACGACATCTCCAGGGAGAAGAAGCCGACGACCGCGCCTTCCTTGCCGCTGCTGTTGAGATAGGCGCGGCTGGTGTTGAAGGCGATGTTGGCGGCCAGCGACGACTTTCCCATCGACGGCCGGGCGGCCAGGATGATCAGGTCCGATTTCTGCAGCCCGCCCAGCATGCGGTCCAGGTCGACCAGGCCGGTGGTCGCGCCGGTCAGATGGGTGTCCCGGTTCAGCGCCTGGCTGGCATTGTCGATGGCACGATTGAGAATCTCGCTGAAGGGCTCGAAATCCTTGCGGAACTCGCCCTCGCTTGCCAGCGCGTAGAGCTTTGCCTCGGCGTCGTGGACCTGCTCGACCGCCTCGACCTCCAGATCGGTGCGGTAGGCCTCGTTGACCACCTCTTCGCCCAGCGCGATGAGCTGGCGGCGGATGAACAGGTCGTAGACCATGCGGGCATAGTCTTCGACATTCAGCACCGAGACGACACTGGCCTGCAGGTCGGCCAGATAAGCGGCGCCGCCCACCGCCTGCAGGTCGCCATCCTGTTCCAGATAGGTTTTCAGGGTCACCGCATCGGCGGTCCGCTGCTGCTCGCGCAGTCGGACGCAGGCGGCATAGATCTGGGAATGGCCGGCGAAATAGAAATGCTCCGGACGCAGAAAGTCCGAGACCCGGTCCATGGCGATGTTGTTGACCAGCAGCGCGCCCAGCAGCGCCTGTTCGGCAGCTTCGTTGGCGGGCTGGGTTCGGGGCGGGGCGGGAACGACGGAGGATGGCTGGAGCCGGCTTACCGTCGCTTCCTGATTGACTGTCTCCATGGCGCGGGAACCTATCAAAACCTTCGCCGGCTGGCTGTCCCTATTTTACGCCGCGATCCCGGATTCCTTGGGACGAAAAGTGGATGGAATCGGGGATAAGCGCAAATTTCGCCAAACAATCGAAAGTGCTCCGGCGCGTCCTTCAACCGGTTCGGAAGTGGCTTGCGGGCAACAGTGTAAGCCGATTCGCTTCCGCAACCACCGGCAGGCCCTGTCGGGCCCGCCGGCTCGGTTGTCGGATCAGGCGGCGAGTTCGCGGCGCCGGTGCCGCTGTTCCCACTCGTAGATGTAGTCGCGGGTCAGGGGCACGGAGTCGACCCGCTTGGACAGCTGGATCTGGAAGACCATGTGGCCGCTGTTGCGGAAGGTGACCTCGCTGCCGGCCAGGTAGAATTCCCACATCCGGCAGAAGCGCTCGTCGTAGAGCTTGGCGATCCGGCCGCGATTGGCGGTGAAGCGCCGCCGCCATTGCCGAAGCGTCTCGGCGTAGTGGAGCCGCAGGATCTCGATATCGGTGACCCAGAGCCCGCAGCGCTCGATCACCGGCAGCACCTCCGACAGGGCCGGCGAGTAGCCGCCGGGGAAGATGTAGCGACGGATCCACGGGCTGGTACTGCCGGGCCCGTCCATGCGCCCGATCGAGTGCAGCACCGCCACGCCGTCATCGGTCAGCAGGTCCGAGACCTTGCGGAAGTACTCCTCGTAATGGGGCAGGCCGACATGCTCGAACATGCCGACGGAAACGATCCGCTCGAAACTGCCGGTCAGTTCCCGGTAGTCCTGCAAGGCGAAACGGACCCGGTCGGCGAGGCCGGCCTTGGCGGCGCGCTGTTGCGATATGGCGTGCTGCTCCGTGGACAGGGTCACGCCGGTGACATCGACATTCTGGGACTGGGCCAGATACAGACCCATGCCGCCCCAGCCGGAGCCGATATCCAGCACCCTCTGGCCGTCCTCCAGCAGGAGCTTGGCGGCCAGATGCTGTTTCTTGGCCTCCTGCGCCTGGTCCAGCGTCATCTTCGGATCGGCGAAATAGGCGCAGGAATACTGGCGGTCCCGGTCCAGGAACAGATCGTAGAGCGCGCCGGACAGGTCATAGTGATGGCGCACATTCTCGCCGGCGCGGCTCAGCGGATTGTATTGCCACAGGCGGCGTACGAACCGGCCGACCGTGCGGCGGAACCCGTCCAGCGGCAGCCGGAGGGAATGCCCCAGGTTGCGGGTCACCAGGTCGAGAAAATCGTAGATGTCGCCGTTCTCGGCAGTCAGCGTGCCGTCGGTATAGGCCTCGCCGAGCGCCAGATGGGGGCGAAAGAACAGACGCCATTCCAGGCGCCGGTCGTGCAGGCGAATGGCCAGGGCCTTCTTTCCGCCGCCCTTTTTTTCGCCGATATGGTGCTTTGCCCCCTTGGTATCGATCACGGTCAGCGAGCCGGTCTTGACGACCTGCCTCAGCAGACGAAGAAGAAGCATTCCTCCCGTGCCTCCCCGAATTATGGTCGGGGCGCTGGATGCGCCCAGTGGCTAAGCCAGGCCCCAGTCTTGTATCAGACCGATAATTACATCATTGACTCAGGGCAATTTCAATCGAATCGCGATTCGCAAGGCTTCGGACGCACGAAAAAGGGCGCGGCCAGCGACCGCGCCCTTGATCGGGATCGTCGGGACTTGAAAGGCGTCTAGCGCTGTTCTTCCGACGGTTCGGCGGGTGTTTCCGCCTCTGCTTCAGCTGCTTCAGCTGCTTCGGCTGCTTCGGCTGCTTCGGCCTCGCTCTCCTCGGCGGCGGCTTCTTCGAGCGCCTTCGCCTCTTCCGGATTCTCGAACAGCTCGGCGGCCTCGACGGTCTCTTCCTCTTCCTCGTCGCGATCGCCGCTCGGGATGGCGCCGCCGTATTTCTCCTGCAGCACCGCCTCGTCCGCAGAGCGTGCGACGTTGATGCTGACGGTGACCGAGACCTCCGGGTGCAGCCGGATGCGGACATCGGACAGGCCCAGGGCCTTGATCGGCCGCTCGATGGCGACCTGGCCGCGCTCGACCTTGAAGCCTTCCTCGCCTAACCCGTCGGCGATGTCGCGGGCCGTGACCGAGCCATAGAGCTGGCCGCTGTCGCCGGCCTGCCGGATGACCACCAGCTTGACCCCGTCCAGCTTGCCGCCGACCGCCTCGGCCTCGGTCCGACGCTCCAGGTTGGAGGCCTCGAACTGTGCCTTCTGGGTCTCGAAATAGGCCAGATTGTCCTTGGTGGCGCGCAGCGCCTTTTTCTTCGGCAACAGGAAATTCCGCGCGAAGCCGGGCTTGACGGAGACGACATCGCCCATCTGCCCCAGCTTCTCGACCCGTTCCAGCAAGATCACCTGCATCACTTATCCTCCAAATCGGGTCCGGTCGCGGCCACCCGCCGTCGGATACCGGCCCATCGTTCGATAACTCCCAATCCGGCCACCAGGACCGCTATCCAGCCCTGCCAGATCATGGCCGTGTAGAACACGATCAACAGCAGTGGGCGCGACGACCGGCCGCGCAGCACCGCATGCACCACGCCAAGACCGGCGAAGAAGAACGCCATCGCCGCCACCGGCAGCACATTCATCGCCACATAGCCGACCTGGCCCTCCGCCAGGTAGGCGGTGATGCCAAGCACCGCCAGCGCGACGACCGGCCAGGCCGGCAATTCCACATCGGCCATCGCGATCGGCGGGCGTACCGCCAGGTCGAAGCGGCCGACCACCCATTGCGCCAGGGCGGCGTTCAACACCGTCATCAGCACCCAGCCCGCCGCCGCCATGGCTGGAAGGAAGCGCGTCAGCCTCTCGACCATCACGGCACCGTCGCCGCCGGTCACGTCGGCCAGCAGCGCCGTATGCGCCGTCAGCATCGCCGCGATCACCAGCTGCAGCCCGTTGCCGCCCACCGCCGCGACCACCGCCGCCGCCACGATGCCTGCCACCGCATAGCCGATCAGCCAGAGCAGCAGATTTCCCGGCAACGACCATTGCGGCACGCCGTTCTCGTCGGGATGCACCGCCACCGTGCGATGCACCAGCACGCCGATCGGGATCACCACGCCGGCGACGAACAGCGCCATCACCTCCGAGCCCAGGATGACCACAACGCTGAGCGAGGCCACGATGCCGGCGGTCACGCAGGCGGTGGAGCCCAGGCTGAGGCCGACCAGGAACAGCGGCAGCGGGGTCAGATAGGTCGTGATCAGCGCGCCCGGCGACCCGAAGGCCGCCGACAGGAACAGCATCCCTGTAAGGATGCCGCCGCCGACCGCGAAGGCGACCGTCTGGCCCATTGCACCGGTCCGTCCGTCTCCAGACCCCTACTTGACGATGTAGGGCAGCAGCGCCAGGAACCGAGCCCGCTTGACGGCGCGGGCCAGCTCACGTTGCTTTTTGGTCGACACCGCCGTGATCCGGCTCGGCACGATCTTGCCGCGCTCCGAGACGAACCGTCCCAGCAGCTTGATGTCCTTGTAGTCGATCTTCGGCGCGTGATCGCCGGAGAACGGGCAGGTCTTGCGCCGGCGGAAGAACGGCCGGCGGGCAGGAGCGGCCATCAGGAAGCCTCCTCTTTGCTGGTCTCGCGCTCGGCGCGCTCGCCACGATCACCCCGGTCCCCGCGATCACCCCGATCGCCGCGGTCCCCTCGATCCCGGGGGCCGCGGTCGCGGTCCCGGCGGCCGCCGTCACGCGCGACGCGGCTCTGCATCATCGCCGACGGGCCTTCCTCAAGCGCGTCGACCTTGATGGTCATGGTGCGGAGAACATCGTCGTTGATCCGCATCTGCCGCTCCATCTCGGCGACCGCGGGATGCGGCGCGTCGAGATTCATAAGGACATAGTGCCCCTTGCGGTTCTTCTTGATGCGGTAGGCGAGGGTCTTCAGACCCCAATACTCGGTCTTTTCGACCTTGCCGCCATTCTCTCCGATGATGTTGGAGAAGGTCTCCGTCAGGCTTTCGACCTGCGCGGACGGCACGTCCTGGCGTGCGATATACACGCATTCGTACAACGGCATATGTCACCCCTTATGGCTGTTCAGTGGCACGGCGCCGTGTGGATCTGGCCCTTGTGAGCCCGTTTCCGAGGCTGCCCGCGCCTAGCCGGTCGATGCCGCGACCGGCAAGGAGTTGTCTGCGAAGCGGCGCAATATACATAATCGCTGCGGGCGATCAAGCGGCGTCGTTTCGCTTTGTGTATTCCTCCTTGACCCTCAGGTGATCGTCGGCCTTTGTCGGTGTCGGGCGAGGGCGCTTGACTTCGCATCGCGTGCGATTATGACTGGCCGCCTCTACTGTTTCGGACCGCCAGGGCGGCCGAACCGTCCATCACAGGTATTGCAATGGCACGTGCATTCGTCTTCCCGGGGCAGGGCAGCCAGGCCGTCGGCATGGGCATGGAACTGGCCCAGCGGTTCCGTGTCTCCAAGGCCGTGTTCGACGAAGTCGACGAGGCGCTGGGCGAGAACCTGTCCGAGCTGATCTTTGGCGGAAGCCAGGACAAGCTCACCCTGACCGAGAACGCGCAGCCGGCGCTGATGGCGGTGTCCCTGGCGGCGCTCCGGGCCATGCGCCAGGCCTCTGGCCGGACCCTGCCGGACCTGGCCAAGTTCGTTGCCGGGCACAGCCTGGGAGAGTATTCGGCCCTGGCGGCGGCCGGCGCGATCACCGTCGCCGACGCCGCCCGTCTGTTGCGCCGTCGCGGCCTCGCCATGCAAAAGGCGGTTCCCGTTGGGCAGGGCGCCATGGCGGCCCTGCTGGGCCTGGACATCGACGCCGCCGACCGGATCGCGAAACAGGCGGCGGAGGACGACGTCTGTGTCGCCGCCAACGACAACGCGCCGGGCCAGGTGGTGGTCAGCGGCCACAAGGCGGCGGTCGAGCGCGCCCTTGGCCTTGCCGCCGACCATGGCGCCAAGCGCAGTGTGCTGCTGCCGGTCAGCGCGCCGTTCCATTGTCCGCTGATGCAGCCCGCAGCCGACGAGATGGCCGCGGCGCTGGCCGAGGTGACCATCTCCCGCCCTGCGGTGCCGCTGGTGGCCAATGTCACCGCCGCTGCGGTCGAGGATCCGGAAGAAATCCGCCGGCTTCTGGTGGCCCAGGTCACCGGCGCGGTGCGCTGGCGCGAAAGCGTGCTCTTCATGAAGCAGAACGGCATCGATACGCTGGTGGAGATCGGCGCCGGCAAGGTGCTGGCCGGGCTTGCCCGCCGCATCGACCGGGACCTGTCCGCCAGCGCGGTCGGGACGCCCGACGACGTCGCCGCCTTCGCCGCCGGCGTCTAGAACCAGAAAGGGGCATCGTTACATGTTCGACCTTACAGGCAAGTCGGCCCTCGTCACCGGCGCCTCCGGCGGCATCGGCCAGTCGATCGCCGCCGCCCTGCATGCCCGGGGGGCGGTCGTGGCCCTGTCGGGGACCCGCGAGGAGCGGCTGCGCGAAGTGGCGGAGTCGCTGGGCGACCGGGTGCATATCACCCCCGGCAACCTGTCGGCGGCCGAGGGCGCCAATGCGGTCGCCAAGGCGGCCGAGGAGGCAATGGGGCAGGTCGACATCCTGGTCAACAATGCCGGCATGACCCGCGACAATCTGGCGATGCGGCTGAAGGACGAGGATTTCGCCGATGTGCTGGAGGTCAATCTGGTGTCGGCCTTCCGGCTGTCCCGGGCCGTATTGCGCGGCATGATGAAGCGCCGCTGGGGGCGAATCATCGGCATCACCTCAGTCGTCGGCTTCACCGGCAACCCGGGACAGGCCAATTATGCGGCCAGCAAGGCCGGCATGGTGGGCATGAGCAAGTCCCTGGCGGCGGAGGTCGCCTCGCGCGGCATCACCGTCAACTGCATCGCCCCCGGCTTTATCGCAAGCCCGATGACCGATGCCCTGAACGAGGACCAGAAAGCGCGGATTCTCTCGACGATTCCGGCCGGTACCCTGGGGCAGCCGGAGGATATCGGCACCGGCGTGGCCTTCCTGGCCAGCGACGAGGCGCACTACATGACCGGCCAGACGTTGCACATCAATGGCGGCATGGCCATGTTTTAGCCTTGTAAGGGCCAAATTCCGCCCCAGGCTGGTGCTGGTGTCGCCAAAAAAGGTGTGATATGTGACGCCAGCTTCGCTCGACCGCCGTCCCCGGGACTGTGCCAGGCGCCGGGTCCGGGAGAGGCACCATCCAAGTATCCCAATACAAGACAATGCTGTCGAAAGGCCCAAAGAATGAGTGACATCGCCGATCGCGTTAAGAAGATCGTTGTCGAACACCTCGGTGTCGAAGACTCCAAGGTTTCGGATTCGGCCAGTTTCATCGACGATCTGGGCGCCGACAGTCTGGACACTGTCGAGCTGGTGATGGCCTTCGAGGAAGAGTTCGGGTGCGAGATTCCGGACGACGCCGCGGAGAAGATCCTCACGGTGAAGGACGCCATTACCTTCATCGAGCAGAATTCCGGCGGCTGACCGCCGTGGCGGCCGGATGGGCCGCCAAGTAGCGATACCCACGTGCTACGGGGATGCGTATGAGACGCGTTGTTGTGACCGGCCTCGGCATGGTTACGCCGCTGGGTCTCGGCGTGAAGACCAATTGGCGGCGGCTGACCGAGGGCGAGAGCGGCATCTCGGCCATCGAGAAATTCGATGTGTCCCAGCTGCCGTCGAAGATTGCCGGGGTCATCCCGCGCGGCGATCCGGCCGAAGGGCGGTTCGACGCCGACCAGGTCGTGGCGCCGAAGGAGCAGCGCAAGAACGACGAGTTCATCATCTACGCCATCGCGGCCGCGGATGAGGCCATCGCCGATTCCGGCTGGGCGCCGACCGATGAGGAGGCGCTGGAGCGCACCGGCGTTATGATCGGCTCCGGCATCGGCGGTTTGCAGTGGATCGCCGAAGGTTCCGTGACCTTGCATGAGCGCGGACCGCGACGCATCAGCCCCTTCTTCATCCCCGCCGCGCTGATCAACCTGGCATCGGGACAGGTCTCGATCCGGCACGGTTTCAAGGGGCCGAACCACTCCGCCGTGACCGCATGCTCGACCGGCGCGCACGCGATCGGCGACGCCGCCCGGCTGATCATCTGGGACGATGCCGATGTGATGCTGGCCGGCGGTGCGGAGGGCGCGATCTGCCCGATCGGCATGGCCGGCTTCTCCGCCGCCCGGGCGCTCTCGACAGGTTACAACGACACGCCGGAAAAGGCCTCCCGCCCCTATGACGAGGGCCGCGACGGATTCGTGATGGGCGAGGGCGCCGGCGTGGTGGTGCTGGAAGAACTCGAGCATGCCCGGCGGCGCGGTGCGCAGATCTATGCCGAGGTGACGGGCTACGGGCTGTCCGGCGACGCCTATCACATCACCGCCCCGGCACCGGACGGCAATGGCGGGTTCCGCTCCATGCGCGCCGCCTTGAAGCGGGCCGGCCTGGATCCGTCCGACATCGACTACGTCAACGCCCATGGCACCTCGACGCCGCTGGGCGACGAGATCGAGCTGGGTGCGGTGAAGCGGCTGTTCGGCCCGGCGATCGAGACCGTCTCCATGTCGTCGACCAAATCGGCCATCGGACACCTGTTGGGCGCGGCCGGCGCGGTCGAGGCGATCTACTCGATCATGGCCATCGGCGAGAATGTCGTGCCGCCGACGCTGAACCTGGAGAGCCCCTCGGAGAGCTGCACCGGCGTCGATCTGGTGCCGCTCGAGGCCAAGGAGCGGCAGGTCAAGGCGGCGCTCTCGAACAGCTTCGGGTTCGGCGGTACCAACGCCAGCCTGGTGTTCCGCGAGTACGCGTAGGCTTCATGGTCTCCTGGCTCGGCCGGATCTTTGCTGCGCTGACGGTGCTTGCCATCGTCGCGGCCGTTGCCGTGTTCGCCTTCGTGCGGGCCTTCGAGGCGGAGGGGCCGCTGACCGAGGATCTGGTGATCGAGATCCCGCGCGGCGCGGCCCTGGGCAGCATCTCCGACCGGCTCGCCGCCGAAGGCGTCGTCACCAATCGCTGGCTGTTCTACGCCGGCGTCATGATGAATGGCGAGGAGCGCAACCTCCGGGCCGGAGAATACCTGTTCCCGGCCGGGGTCAGCGGCTCCGGGGCCATGGACATCCTGCGCCGCGGCCGGGCCGTGGCCTATTCCGTCACCATTCCCGAGGGCCTGACCTCTCGGGAGGTGGTCGACATCCTGATGGCCAACCAGGATCTGGTCGGCGAAGTCACCGAGATCCCCGCGCAGGGCTCCCTGTTGCCGGAGACCTACCAGTTCACCCGCGGCGACACCCGGGCCGACCTGATCGCCCGCATGCAGAACGACATGAATGCGGTCCTGGAGGAGCTGTGGGCGGCACGCCCGGAGGGGCTGCCTCTCGACACGCCGGAGGAGGCGCTGGTCCTGGCCTCGATCATCGAGAAGGAAACCGGCGTCGGCTCGGAGCGCGAGATCGTCTCCAGCGTGTTCATCAACCGACTCAACATCGGCATGATGCTGCAGACCGATCCGACAGTGATCTACGCGATCACCAATGGCGAGGCGCCGCTGGGCCGCGAGTTGCGTCGCCGCGACATGAGGGTGGATTCGCCCTACAACACTTACAAATATCCTGGGCTGCCGCCGGGCCCGATTGCCAATCCCGGCCGGTCCGCCCTGGAGGCGGCGCTGAACCCGGACGACACCGAGTTCCTGTACTTCGTCGCCGACGGCACCGGCGGCCACGCCTTCGCCAAGACCCTGCGCGAGCACAACCGTAACGTCGCCGAATGGCGCCGCATCCGCCGCCAGGGCAACTGAATCCCCCTAATCCGCTTTGGCGGCATCCAGCTCCGGTTTCTTCGGCGCCCGGTTGAGCCAGGGGTCGGTCAGCGACGGGGCCAGCGCGCCGGTCAGCCAGGCCGCGAAATAGGTCGGGAAGGGGAAGGCGATCCGCGCCCTGTTGCGGGCCAGGCCGCGCCTGATGATCCGTGCGGCACGGTAGGCGTCCATCAGGAAGGGCATCTTGAACGGGTTCACCGCCGTCATCGGGGTGCGGATGAAGCCGGGGCAGATCACCGAGACCTCGATGCCGTCCGCTGCCAGCGACCCGCGCAGGCTCTCGCCATAGGACCGCACCGCCGCCTTGGAGGCGCAATAGGCCGGCGCGCCGGGGAAGCCCCGGAAGGCGGCCAGCGAGCTCATGATCGCGATCTGGCCGCGCCGCCGCTCTCGCATGCCGGCGATCAGCGGATGCACCGTATTGAACACCCCGTCCACATTGACCGCGAAGATGCGGCGGACCTGCTCGTCGGGCTCGCCGCCGCCGCTGGTGCCGCCGGAAATGCCGGCATTGGCGACGACCAGATCCACCGGCGTGGTCGAGTCGACCCCCTCCAGCCATTGCCGGAAGAACTTGGCCTCGGTGACGTCGATGGTCGCCAGCCGCACTTCGGCACCGCCGTCCCGGCATTTCGCGGCCACTGCGTCGAGCCGGTCGAGATCGCGGCCGACCAGCACCAGGGTCACGCCGTCGGCGGCGTATTCCAGGGCCAGCGCTTCGCCGATGCCGCTGGAGGCACCGGTGATTAGGATCACCTTGGGGTCTTTCATGTCGGCCGGGATGCTTGTTGCTGTTGTCGGTGACGGTCTATAAGGGCTTCCCGCCATTATGCCAGCCCCCGTCGAGAAAGCTTGCTTTGCCTGCGTCCGACAAATCCGAAAAAGCCGCGGCGCCCCTGGCCAGCATGACCGGCTTCGCACGCAGCGAAGGCGATCTGGGCGCCTATTCCTGGGCCTGGGAGGCGCGCAGCGTGAATGCCAAATCTCTGGATGTGCGCGCCCGCATCGCCGGCGGATTCGACAGGCTGGAGCCGGCCGCCCGCAGTGCGGCGGCGGAGCGATTCAAGCGCGGCAACGTCTCTTTGACTTTGACGTTGAAGACCGCCGACCGGATGCCGCGCATGCGCATCAACCGCGAGCTGCTCGACGATCTGGTGGCCCTGGCCGGCGAGTTCGAGGAGGCCGGTGCGGCCCGTCCCAGGCTCGATGCGCTGTTGTCGATGCGCGGCGTGATCGAGCCGGTCGAGGAGGAAGACGAGAGCGAACGGGCCGAGGCGGAAGCCGCCATGGTGGCTTCGCTGACCGAGGTGCTGGACCGGCTGGCGGCGGCGCGGAGCGAGGAGGGGGTACGGCTGGCGCCGGTCATGGCCGGCCATCTCGACCGGATCGAGTCCCTGGTGGCGGATGCCAAGGCCTCTGCCGCCGCCCAGCCCGAAGCCCTGACCGAGAGGCTGCGCAGCCAGGTTTCCGAGCTGCTGGACGCCTCGCCGGCCCTGCCCGAAGAGCGCCTGGCGCAGGAGGCTGCCCTTCTGGTCGCCAAGGCCGACATCCGCGAGGAACTGGACCGCCTGGAGGCCCATATCGAACAGGCGCGCGGGCTGCTGTCGGACGGGGCGGCGGTGGGCCGCCGGCTCGACTTCCTGTGCCAGGAGTTCAACCGCGAGGCCAACACCCTGTGCTCCAAGGCGGCGGATGTGGAGCTGACCCGGATCGGCCTCGACCTGAAGGCGGTGATCGAGCAGTTCCGCGAACAGGTCCAGAACATCGAATGAGCAGCGGCCGGCGACGCGGATCATGACGGTGGACATCCAGAGGCGCGGATTGATGCTGGTGCTGTCGTCGCCATCGGGCGCCGGCAAGACGACGATCACCCGCCGGCTGCTGGACCGCGATGACGGGCTGGCGATATCGGTCTCCGTCACCACGCGCCAGCGCCGGCCCGGCGAGGTCGACGGGCGCGACTATTTCTTCATTGATGCCGAACGCTATGCCGAGATGGTCGAAGGCGGCGAGCTGCTGGAGCATGCCCATGTCTTCGGCCACCACTACGGAACGCCGAAATCGGCCGTGGAGTCCGAGCTGGCCCAGGGCCGCGACGTGCTGTTCGATATCGACTGGCAAGGGACCCAGCAGCTGGCAAATTCCGCCCGCCAGGACCTGGTCAGCGTGTTCGTGCTGCCTCCGTCCGCGTCCGAATTGGAACGCCGTTTGCGGGCCCGGGCCCAGGACAGCGACGAGGTGATCGCAGGCCGCATGGCCAAGGCCTCGGACGAGATGAGCCACTGGGCCGAATATGATTACGTCATCGTCAACACCGACCTGGAGGCCAGCGTCGCCAAGGTCCAGTCGATCTTGGAGGCCGAACGCCTGAAGCGCGAACGCCAGGTCGGCCTATTCGATTTCGTGGAGAAGGTGCGCGGCGGGCTGTAATCGGCCGTGGGATCGCGGGCCGGATCAGCCGCGGGCCGCCAGCGCCCGGGCCAGGGCCGCGTAGCCGGCCACGTCGATCTCCTCGGCCCGCGCCGTCGGCGGCAGGCCGGTCTCCGCCAGCAGTCCTTCGGCATCGCCAAGCGGCTTCAGGCTGGCCCGCAGCATTTTGCGGCGCTGGCCGAATGCGGCAGCCGTCACTTTCTCGAAAATGGACCACTCGGCAGGCTCGGGCGACTGCCTCGGTGTCAGTGTCACCACCGCTGAGTCCACTTTCGGCGGCGGTGTGAAGGCCCGGGCGGCCACCGTCAGGTCGCGGCGGATTTCCGCGCGCCATTGGCAGATTACCGACAGCCGGCCATAGGTCTTGCTGCCCGGAGCGGCGGCCAGGCGGTCGGCGACCTCCTTCTGGAACATCAGGGTCAGGCCGGCGAAGGCGTCGATGTCCTTGAGCCATCCGATCAGCAAGGGGGTGGCGACATTGTAGGGCAGGTTGGCGATGACCGCGCGCGGAGCCGGCGCCAGCGCCCGGTAGTCGACCGCCAGCGCATCGTTCTCGACGATCCGCAGCCGGTCGCCGGAGACGGATTTCAGCTCTTCCAGGGCGGGGATGCATCGCCGGTCGCGTTCCACCGCCACGACGGCCTCGGCATCGCTTTCCAGCAGGGCCCGGGTCAGGCCTCCGGGGCCGGGGCCGACCTCGATCACCGTGACCCCTGCGAGCGGTCCGGCGGCGCGGACGATCCGGCGAGTCAGGTTCAGGTCGAGCAGGAAATGCTGGCCGAGCGATTTGCGGGTCGACAGGCCGTGCCGCGCGATGACATCGCGCAGCGGCGGCAGATCGGCAAGCGCTGCGTCAGCCAACGGCGGCCTTGCCGGGGCGGGCGGCGCGGCGGACCGACATGCGGTCGGCGGCGCATAGCGCCTCGATCATGCTGGCCGGGTTGGCCACGCCCTTGCCGGCGATAGCCAGTGCGGTGCCGTGATCCGGCGAGGTGCGCACGAAGGGCAGACCCAGGGTGATGTTGACGCCGCGGTCGAAATCGATGGTCTTCAGCGGGATCAGCGCCTGGTCGTGATACATGCAGATCGCCGCGTCGAATTCGCTGCGGGCGCGGGGATGGAACATGGTGTCGGCCGGATGCGGCCCATCGATCGCCAGCCCCCGCGACTTCAGGGTTTCCACCGCCGGCGCGATGATGTCCTGCTCCTCATGGCCGAGCGAGCCGTCCTCGCCGGCATGCGGGTTCAGCGCGGCCACCGACAAGCGCGGCGGCGCGATGCCGAAATCCTGCCGCAGCGCGTCAGCGGTCACCGTGGCGCAATGCACGATGTCGTCGGTGCGCAGGGCCGCCACCGCGTCGCGCAGGGACAGGTGCACGGTCACCGGCACCACCTTCAACTCCGGGCAGGCCAGCATCATCACCGGCGCGATCCGGCTGCCGGCCAAGGTGGCCAGAAACTCGGTGTGGCCCGGATGGGTGAAGCCGGCCTCATAGAGCGTGCTTTTCTTGATCGGGTTGGTGACCAGGGCGCGGGCCTCGCCGGTCTGCACGATGGCCACCGCCTCTCGGATCGAATCCACCACCCGGGCGGAGTTGGCGGCATCGACGCGACCCGGCGTGACCGGCGCCGGCAGCCGGATCGGCAGCACCGGCACCGCCTTCGGGAAGATCGCATGGGCCTCCTCCGGGCTCTTGATCGGGCGGATCGGGATGTCCCATTCCAGGTGCCGGGCCAGCGCCTCCAGCCGCGGCGGGTCGTCAAACAGAAAGAAGGTGGGCACCGCCTGGGCGTTGCGGGCCGACCAGGCCGCAAGCGCGATTTCGCCGCCGATTCCGGCCGGTTCCCCCATGGTGACGGCCAGCGGCGGCCGCAACTTGGGGCGCACCATCACACCCGCAATTCGATATAGGCGGCGTTCCGCAAATCGCGGAGATACCGCCGGCGCATCAGGTTGAGCCGGTCGCGGGCGAGACTTTCGGATATTTCCTCGCGGCTCGGCAGGCCCGCCGCCGAGACGTCCCGATCGCACAGCATGAAGACGACGACGCCGTCGGGCAGCCGGATCGCCCGGGTCGGAATCCCGTCCGGAAGGCCGGCGACTTCAGCCCGGATCGCCGGCGGCAATTGTCCGATGGGGCCGCGGCCGGCCTCGACCAGGTCGCCGGCACCGAGCTCCCGTGCCCGTTCCGCCAGGGCCTCGCAGCTGCGCACGGTCCGGCTGGCATCCTCGGCGGCCTCCATGGCCTGCCGGACCTCGCCCTCGGACGCGCCCGGCGGGATGGCCAGGGCCAGCCGCTGCAAGGTGGCGACCACGTCGTCCGGCGACGCCTCGGCGACCCGGCGCCGATCGCGCATCAGCAGGATGTGGTAACCGGCGGGGGTCCGGATGGGCAGCGACAGCTGGCCCGGCTGCAGCTGCGAAATGACCGAGTCGAGCGCCGGGTCGAGCTGCCCCTGGATGACCCAGCCCATATCGCCGCCGCTGGCGGCACCGCCGGATTCGCTGAACTGCCGCGCCACCCTGGGGAAGGGCGCGCCTTCGACGATCTGGGCCGCCAGCTGGTCGGCCAATTGCCGCACCTGGCGCTCTTCCTCGGGCGAATCCACCGACAGGAAGATCTCGGCGAGAAGGAATTCCGGCAGCCCCTGGTTGGAGCGGTAGCGCTCGATGACCTCCTCGACCTCCTCGTCGCCGATATCGATTCTGGGTCCGAAGCGGCGCTGGGTCAGGCGGGTCCAGGCGATATTACTGCGCAGCCGGTCCTCCAGCGTGGCGATGGGGATGCCGTTCTGCGCCAGCATGGTCCGCATGGAATCGGCATTCAGCCCATTCTGGCCGGCGATGTTGCCAAGCGCCTGTTCCAGATCCGCCTCGCCGACCTCGATGTTGAAGCGGCCGGCCTCCTGCAGCTGGATGCGCTCGTTGATCAGGGTGCGCAGGACGCCCGGCATCAGGCGCTGCTGGTTCTGCGCCGAGGGCTCCAGCCCGGAGGCGAGCAGGTCGAGGCGCAGCCGGGCCTGGATATCCGACGTGGAAATCACCTCGTCATTCACGACGGCGGCGATGCGCTCGACGAATTGCTGGGCCCCCGCCGGTACGGGGACAATCAGCAACGCCGCCAGGATGACGGCCGAGAACAGGGGCAATATGCGGCGTTTCATGATCGGTTCAAATTGCGATCTAATACCAAGGAACAGAGATATTGGCCGGTTTCACCGTGCTCTCATATCCGCCCGCAAGGCGCGGTCCGCGCCGCGGTGCAGCGCACCGCAAGCGGGCCGCAACGAGGCGGGCGGATATGAGAGCACGGCCTCCGGTGGAGCACATTGGCCCTTCCGGGAGCGTTGCGGCGCTTGCCCGATGCGCTGCATCGCGTGGCGCACCGCGCCTGCCCGTAATGGCCAATGTGCTCCATGAAACCGGTCAATATCTCTGCTCCTTGGTATACTCGTTCCGAAATTCAGCGTTTCCACGACATAGCACTCCAGCACCGGTAGTGCCAGAAGCGGCGCGGATGCCGGTCAGCCATCTTCAAGATGCAACAGTGTGCCGGTTCCGATCAGCAGCGCGATGCAGGCCGGCGACCAGGCCGCTAGCATCGCCGGCACCGCCTCGGTCAGGCCAAGGGCGATCACCACGTCGTTGAGGATGAACAGGACGAACCCGGTCACGATGCCGGCCAGGATCATGGTTGCGGTGCCGCCACGGCGGGTCTGGCGCAGTGAGAAGGCGGCCGCAAACAGCACCATCGACGCCAGCAGGAGCGGTTGCGCCAGCAGCCGCAGGTAGTACATCCGGTGGCTGAGCGCCGAGAATCCGGTCGACTCCAGGGTGCGGATGAAATTCGGCAGATCCCAGAACGACAGGGTCTCCGGCGAGGCGAAGCTCTCCTGGATCTTCTCCGGCGTGAGGTCGGTCATCAGCCGGTACTGGCTGAGCGGCTCGCCCACGGTGTCGCCGAGGGTGATGCGGGCTTCCCGGACGTCCCAATAGCCCGGCTCCAGGGCCGCGGATTCCGCGTCGATGCGGCCGCGATAGGCGTCATCCTCGTCATAGAGGAAGATGATCACGTCGTTGAGGGCGATCTCGGCCGGATTGACGCTGTTGGCGAAGATCACCGAGAAGCCGGATTCGTCGCGCTGGCGCAGCCACAACCCGCCGCGCGACACTTTCAGCAGGTTGGGCCGGCCGCGCAGGAAGCGGTTCTCCAGCTCCTCGAACTTGGCGAACATGGCCGCGCCCACCGGATTCAGCAATCCCACATTGCCGACGCCGATCAGGGCTGCGGCGGCCAGCACCGGCAGCATGAACTGCCAGGCGGAGACCCCTGCGGCGCGGGCGATCACCAGCTCCTGGCTACGGGTCAGACGCCAGAAGGTGAACATGGCACTGAACAAGACGATGAAGTGGAACAGCTCCTGCAGCACTTCCGGCACCTTCATCACCGCCATGCGCAGGGTCAGCAGCATGGTGACGTTGGGCTTGGTGGCGCCGCGCCGGACCAGTTCGATGAAATCGAACAGCATGATGATCGCCATGATCACCAGGAGGAAGCTGAAGAACCACAGCAGGAACTGGCGCGCGATGTAGTAGGAGAGGGTTGCCGAAAGCCGCATCGCCGGGTCCTCAGGCCGCCGCCGGCTGGCGCCGCGCCGGCCGAGGCGGGCGGATATACATGGCGGCCATGCCCAGCGCGAAGGTGACCAATGGCGTCACGTACAACATCGGCAGGAAGGCGGTCGAACGGCGGGTCAGGGTGGTGCCGGCGAAATCCATCGCGTACACCACCACCACCAGCGCAAGTGCGGTGACGATGCGCAGGCCCTGGCCGCGTCGGTTGTAACCGCCGGACAAGAGAGCGCCCAACCCGATCGCCGTGAATGCGAAGACCAGCAGCGGAGAGGACAGGCGCTGGTGCCCGACGGCGATCAGCCGGGACTCTTGTGCGACGTCGCGCGGATCGTCCAGGTCCGGATTCAGCAGGTCCGGCAGGAACCGTTCCTTCGGCTTCAACCAGGGCTCGGGGCGGTCCTCCCGCAGGATTTCCAGGTTGAGGGCGTATTGATCGAAATAGAGCACCGTGGCGGAACCCGACCGGCGCTCGACTTCCTGCCGATTGCCGTCGAACATCAGGACCCGGGGGCCGCTTTCGGTCTGCGCCATGACGCCGCGGGCGGCGATCATGGTCACCGGTTTCGCGCTGTCCCGATTGTCGTGGATCAGGATGCCCCGCAACTCGCCATTGTCGAGACGCTCGCGGAAATACACGGTGATATCGTCGCTGACCTCGTTGAACTGGCCTTCGCGCAGGAAGACGGTGGAGTACTCCTCCTTCACCAATTCCTGGAGGCGACGGTAGTCCTGGTTGGCCAGGGGTAGGAAATAGAGGTTTGCGGAATAGATCAGGGCGGCGACGACAGCGGCCATCGCCAGGGCGGGTCGCGCCAGTCCGAACGGGCTGATGCCGACGGCGCGCATCACCACCATCTCGGTGTCGGCCAGCATGCGGTTGTAGGTGAAGAGCACTGCGCAGGCCAGGCCGACCGGCAGGATCACCACCAGGAAATTCGGCAGCGTGTTCAACACCATCCGCAGGAAGATGTGGAACGGCGCCGACCCGTCGACGATCACCTCGATCAGCCGCAGCGACTGGGTGAGCCAGATGGCGAAAAACAGGATCGCTGCCGCCACCGCGGTTGCGACGATCAGATGACGGAATATGTAAAGGCTGATACGGTCCATGGTCAGTTGTTGTCTTTTCCGATCAGCCTCTCTGGCGGCCCTTGCAACGCATGGCGTGGTGTCGGCGACTCATCGACACAGTCGCGCCCTGGGACACAGTCGCGCCCTGGAGCGTGACGCCGCGCGCCGGGCCCCAATCGATTCAGACCTCGAGGACGAAATCCACCCATGAAGATCAGCTTTGCCGCACCCAGCATACCCCAATCCGGAACTCTGGCCGTCGGCGTCGCCAGTGGCGGGAAATTAACCCGCCCGGCCGAAGAGGTCGACAAGGCATCTGGGGGCATGATCAAACGGGCCGTGGCCGCGAGCGCGAAGTTCACCGGCAAGTCGGCGGAGCTGCTGTCCGTGATGGCGCCGCCGAACCTCTCGGTGGGGCGCATCCTGCTGGTCGGATTGGGCGATCTTAAGGCATTGGATTCCCTGGCGCTGCAGCGCATCGGCGGGGTCGTCCAGGGGCATCTCAACGCGGTCGGCGAAAAGGCTGGCGCAATCCGTCTCGACGGCGTCGCCACGGGCAAGCTGCCGGCCACCGATGCCGCGGCCGATCTCGCGTTCGGCGCCCGGCTCGGCGCCTATCGCTTCGACCGCTACCGCACCACCGAAAAGCCGGACGCCAAGCCGTCCCTGACCAAGCTCGTGGTCATGACCGATGAGCATGCCGCCGCCAAGAAGGCCTTCGCCGGCCGCAACAAGGTGGCCGATGGCGTGTTCGTAACCCGAGACCTGGTGACCGAACCCGCGAACATCCTCTATCCGGAGAGTTTCGCCGATCGCTGCCAGGCGCTGTCCAAGCTCGGCCTGGAGGTCGAGGTGCTGGACGAGAAGCAGATGAAGAAGCTCGGCATGGGGGCGCTGCTGGCCGTCGGCATGGGTTCGGCCCGGCCCAGCCGGCTGGTGGTGATGCAATGGAACGGCGCGCCGAAATCCGCCAAGCAGGCGCCGCTGGCCCTGGTCGGCAAGGGCGTCACCTTCGACACCGGCGGCATCTCCCTGAAACCTGCCGCCGGCATGGGCGACATGAAATGGGACATGGGCGGGGCCGGGGCGGTGACCGGCGCCATGGCCGCGATCGCCGGCCGCAAAGCGAAGGCGAATGTGGTCGGCGTGCTGGCGCTGGCGGAGAACATGCCCTCCGGCGACGCCCAGCGGCCGGGGGACGTTGTGACCTCCATGTCCGGCCAGACCATCGAGGTGCTGAACACCGATGCGGAGGGCCGGCTCGTCCTGGCGGATGCGCTCTGGTACACCCAGGACAGGTTCAAGCCGGTCGCCATGATCAACCTGGCGACCCTGACCGGCGCCATGCTGGTGGCGCTGGGCCAGCAGATGGCCGGCGTGTTCTCCAACAACGATACCCTGTCCAAGCGGCTGGTCGCGGCCGGTGCTGCCGTCGACGAGAAGCTGTGGCCGATGCCCCTGGGGGAGGAATACGACAAGCAGATCGACAGCCCGATTGCCGATGTGAAGAACATCGCCGCCGGCCGCTGGGGTGGCTCGATCATCGGCGCCCAGTTCCTGCAGCGTTTCGTCAACAAGGTGCCCTGGGCGCATCTCGACATTGCCGGCGTCGCCTGGTCGGATAAGGCCAAGCCGACGGTGCCCAAGGGCGGAACCGGCTACGGCGTCCGCCTGCTCGACCGGCTGGTGGCCGACCATTACGAGGCCTGACAGGCAGGGCGATTGCGCGGCCGGCATGACCGAAATCCGCTTCTACCATCTGCAGCGCACCTCGCTGGAGCGGGCCCTGCCCGAATTGTTGGAGAAGTGCCACGAACGGTCCTGGCACGCGGTGGTCATGGCCGGCTCGGAGGAGCGGGTCGAATCCCTGACCCAGCATCTGTGGACCTATCACGACCGCTCCTTCCTGCCCCATGGCAATGCCCGCGACGGCTCGCCGGAGCTGCAGCCGATCTGGCTGACCGCCATGGACGAGAACCCGAACGACGCCACCGTGCTGTTCCTGGTCGACGGCGCCCGGTCCTTCGACGTCACCGGCTACGACCTGGTCTGCGAGGTCTTCGACGGCAATAGCGACGAGGCAGTGGCCGCGGCCCGGGAGCGCTGGACCGAATACCGCAAGGACGGCCATGCGCTGGCCTATTGGCAGCAGGGCGACAAGGGCTGGGAGCAGAAGCAGACGGTTGAGGCCAGCGGCTAGCCTGAAGATCCGCCATTAGATCCCAAGCAGCCTAGGGCTCACGAGCCCGGCATCACCGATCCGTGGTAGGCGGCGAACCGGATGTCCATCGACCGACGATGGGCGTCCGCGCAGCGGAGGTCGTATTCGTCCTTGGGCGCCGCCGGCTCCTCGATCCAGTGCCCGTAGCGGTCCTCGCCCTGGATCAGGGTCGCTGTGTCCCGGCCCGAGAGCGGCCGGACATGGGGCGGCACGAAGGTCATGGCGACGGTCATGCGCCTCTGGTCCGTCGTGTTCCCCGGCGAGCCGTGGATGGTCCGCATGTGGTGGAGCGACATCTGCCCCGGTGCCAAGCAAACCGGCACCGCGTCATCGGCGCCGTCCGGATCCCGGATATGCTCGCCGCGAAGCGCGATGTGCTTGCTGGAATCGTCCTCGACATGCGGCACGAATCCGCGGAGGTGCGAGCCGGTGATGAAGCTCATGGTGCCGTTTGCGACGCTCGTCTCGGTGAGTGCGATCCAGGTGCGGACGGCGTCATCGTTGTCGGAGATATCCATGTGAAACCCGTCCTGGTGCCACCGGATGACGGTCGGATCGTGCGGTTCCTTGATGAAAAGCCCGACCGCCCAAACCATGATGTCCGGCCCGATGATCTGCTCGACGGCCTTGAGCACACCCGGATGACGCACCAGCTCCGCCGCCCATTTGAAAATCAGATAGGGTTTGAAGCGATACAGGCGCTGCGCCGGCAGGCCGTAGCCGATCGGCCCGGCTTCCAGCGCCTCGATGCGGGCTCGGAAGGATGCCGCATCGGATTCCGGCATGACGTCGATCGGAAAGACATGGCCGGTCGCGGCAAACCTGTCGCTGAGGGTTTCTCGGTATTGCGTTTCCATGCGTTCTCACCCGCACCCGCCCTCTCATCATATGCCAAGCCACCAGTATGCGCGATGATTGCCAGTCGAACAGGCGACGGCGCCCTCAGATTGCGAGGTCCCTGAGGGCCTCGCCGAGATGCTCGATTAGAAGGGCCGCGGCGACGGCAGGCTGGCGGTATTTCGGCACCACCAGCCCCAGCTTCAGATTGGCCAGGCTGCTGTCCGCCAGCGGCACATGCACCAGATCGCCGCGGGCGATCTCATCCATGAAGGCGAGCTTGGTATAGAACGCGATGCCAAGACCGGCGCGGACCATGCGCTTGATCAGGGTCTGGGTGTTGGAGGTCAGGATCGGCTTCGCTGCCGCCTTCGCCGCGGCCAACTCGGCCTCGAACAGCGACTGGATCGGCCGGGTGTCCTCTTGGAAGATCAGCGTGTGTTCCGTGCATTCGGCAAGCGTCAGGGTCGGCCGGTCGGCCAGCGGGTGCGCCGGCGCCATGATGACGCCGAGGGGTGTGGCGACCTCCTCGGCGAAGATCACATCGGCATGGCCGTCCAGGCTGAAGGAGAGGCCGAGATCGGCGTGGCCGGAGGCGACCAGGGCGGCGACCTCGCCCGGTCCACGGGCGTCGATCCGGTAGGTCACCGCCGGGTGGGCCCGGTGGAAGGCCTCGATCGCATGCGGCAGGAAGTCGACCAGCAGGCTGTCGAGCGACGCGACTGTGACGAGCCCGGCCGTCACCCCTTGCAGGGCCGCGATCTCCGATTGCATGCGGCCGAAATCGTAGGTCGTGGCGCGGACGTGCCGCAGCACCAGCTCGCCCGCGGGGGTCAGGCGCATGCCGGCCGGCAGGCGCTGGAACAGCGGAGTCCCGAGCTCCTCCTCCAGCTTCAGGATCTGCCGGTTGATCGCCGAGGAGGCCACATTCAGCGCCCGGGAGGCCTTGCGGATCGAACCCCGCCGGGCAACCTCCTCCAGGTATTTCAGGACAATCGCATGCATCGCCGGCCATCCTAGCGCAATGGTCGGCGGACGGTGCGCTTACCCTGGCTGTTTCGGCCAGGCCGCGACCAGCGGTGCGTCGAGCGGGCTGACGGTTTCCGGGTCGTAGCCGCCGGGTGCGCCCCATCCGGTGGCCTGAGGGCCGAAGAAGGCGTCATTGGCGGCGATGAAAGCGCGGTCGCCCTCGGGCACGTCGTCCTCGTCAAAGATCGCCTCGACCGGGCAGACCGACACGCAGAGCGCGCAGTTCACGCATTCCTCCGGCTGGATGTAGTACATGCGTCCGCCCTGGTAGATGCAGTCCACCGGGCAGACGGCGGTGCATTCGCCGTCCTTGACGTCGATACAGGGCGCGGTGATCACGAAGGCCATGGCGGTGCGGCGGCGCCTAGCGTCCCGTCCAGACGGGCTTGCGCTTTTCCTGGAAGGCGCGCACGCCCTCCAGCCCGTCTTCAGACTGCAGCACCTCGACCAGCGCCGGCAGCTTCTGGTCCCGGGCCTCGCGGGGCGTCATGTGACCGGTGCGCTGGACGATCTGCTTGATGGCGCGCAGCGACAGGGGCGCGCAGGCCAGGATGGCGTCGACCCAGCGATCGACCGCCAGGTCGAGCTCGTCGCGCGGCACCACCTCATTGACCAGATGCAGCTCTGCCGCCTCGGCGGCGGTGAGGCGCCGGGCGGTCAGCAGCATGGCCATCGCCAGCTTCTTCGGGATCAGCCGGGGCAGCAGGACGATGCCGCCATCCAGGGGCAGTCTGCCGACCTTCGGTTCCGGCAGGCCCATGGTCGCGTCCTCGGCGGCGACGACGATGTCGCAGCCCAGCACCATCTCGAACCCTCCGCCCAGCGCATGGCCGTTGACCCGGGCGATCACCGGCACGTCCAGGGTGGTGCGCAGCGAGATGCCGCCGAAGCCGTTGGGCCGCGGGTCGAGCCAATACTCGGCGCCGTTCTTGTCGACCGACTTCATGTCGGCGCCGGCCGAGAAGGCCCGCTCTCCGGCGCCGGTCAGCACCACGACCCGAACATCGCGATCGCCCTCGATCTGGTCCCAGATCGCGTTCAGGCGGCTCTCGGTGGCCTCGTCGACGGCGTTCAACACCTCCGGCCGGTCGATGGTGACCCGGGCGACATGGTCGGCGATCGTGAGATCGACCGTCATCCGACCACTCCCTCGGCACGCGGATCGACAGCCGCGCCAACATCCAGGCCCAGCTCGGTCAGCACCTCGTCCGTATGCTCGCCCAGGGAGGGCGGCGCGTGGCGCACGGTCAGGGGTGCGTCGGACATGGTGATCGGCGTGCCGACCACCCTGACCGGCCCGGACGGCCGGTCGGCCAGCGCGACGATCATGCGGTTGACCTCGGTCTGCGGGTCCTCAAGCGCCTCGGCCAGCGAGTTGACCGGCGCGCAGAGCAGATCCTGCTCCTCCAGCCGGGCGATCCAATGGGCCGTGGTGTTCTCCGCAAAGCGGCGGGCGAAGTGATCCTGCAGCTCGGCGCGGTGCTCGCGCTGCCGGTCCAGGGTGGACAGCCGCTCCTCCTGCGACAGGTCCTCGAAGCCGAGCGCGGCGCAGATGTCGCGCAGCGGGTTGGGCTTGAAGGCGCCGACCAGCACCAGGGCGCCGTCGCTGGTCTCGAACACGCCGGTCAGCGGCATCGCCGCCCAGTTCAGCTCCTTGCCGCGCATCATCCACATGGCGGCTTCCTGCATCTGCATATCCAGCATCGAGTTGTAGAGCGAGACATGGACGATCTGGCCCTCGCCGGTCTTCTCCCGCTGCAGCAGCGCCAGCAGGATGCCCTGCACCAGATGCATGCCGGCGGAGTAGTCGGCCAGCGCCGTCGGGTAGATCGACAGCGGATGGCGTTCATCGGCCTTGCGCCGCATGACGCCGGTCAGCGCCTGCGCCAGGATGTCCTGCCCGCCCTTGTGGCTGTAGGGGCCGGTCGGCCCGAAGCCGCTGCCATAGGCGAAGATGATGCGCGGGTTGATCCCCCGGAGCGCCTCGTAACCCAGCCCCAGCCGGTCCAGCACGCCGGGGCGGAAATTGTTGACCACCACATCAGATTTGGCGACCAGCCGGCGCACGACCTCGCGGCCCTCTTCGCCGCGCAGGTCGAGGGTGATGCTGCGCTTGTTGCGGTTGAGGCTGCTGAACACCGGGTTGTTCAGGCCGTCCGGGTCGTCGCCCAGGCTCCAGCGCGACAGGTCGCCGCCCTTGGCCTTCTCGATCTTGATCACGTCGGCGCCGTAGTCGCCCAGCATCTGGGTGCAGCACGGCCCCAGCATGACCTGGGTGAAATCGATGACACGGATGCCCGACAGGGGCAGGGGGCGGCTCTCGCCGTTGCTGGCACTCATTCCGCAGCCTCCAGGATCGATGCGTTGGCGGCGGGCACGTCGCCCGGATCGCCGCCGCGGGCCCGTACCGTCTGCTGTATCTTGGCCACGTCGACCTCGCGCACGGTCACGCCGGTGTCGAGCGCCAGGGTCGCGGCGATTCCGGCGGCCTCGCCCATGGCCATGCAGGGCGGGATCTCGCGGCTGACCTTCTGCGCCTGCGGCGTCGCCGAATAGTGCCGGCCGGCGACCAGCAGCTGGTCGACATCCTGGGGCAGCAGCGCCCGGTACGGCGTGTAGTAGTCGCGGCCGCGGGCGACGCTGTCCGGGAAGTGCACCCGCTGCATCACCTCTTCCTTGGTGACCACATGCACACCTTCCAGCATCCGGGTCTGACGCACGCCGGTCTGCGGCGCGATATCGACGATATGGGCGCGCTCGAAGCCGGGCATGTTCTCGCGGACATGGGCCAGAAGGGCATCGATGCGGCGCCGGCCCTCGAACTCGGCCCGGGTCAGGTCCGCAACCTTCATGCCGTCGAATCCGGTCATGTGCGGGCAGTTGCACCACACCACGCCGGTCAGCGGCGTCTTCAGCCACCAGTAGTCCCAGGAGCCGCCGATCAGGCGCTTGGCCTGCTTGTCGATGGGGGCGAAGGCCTCGGGCTCCTCATACTGGAACCGCTCGGCCTCGTCGGTGTCGACGTTGCCCAGGCGGAACACCGTGGTGACGATGTAGGAGCCGTCGATGAAACGGGCGCCGGCCGAGGCGGCGACGTCCAGGTCGCCGGTGGTGTCGATGACCACGTCGCCCAGCACCGCCTGCCGGCCCTCCTTGGTCTCGCAGATGACGCCGCGGACTCGGCCATCCTCGACGATGGTGCCGGCGAACCAGCTGTGCAGGCGCAGATTGACGCCGGAGTCGGTCACCAGCTCGTCGGAGGCCCGTTTCCAGCCATCCGGGTCGAAGGCGGCGGCGAAGATCACCGGGTGCGGCTTGGAGTGGGTGTGGAAGTCGAACACGCCCCAGCGCGACCATTTGCGCCACATCTCCTGGGTGGCTCGGACCTCCTCGCGACGGTCGGCCTCCGGCGGGAAGACTGCCAGGCCGCGGGCCGCCATGCGGTCAATCATCTCCATAGCGATGCCGCGCACCGAAATCTCATGGTCGTTGTGCATGTCGTCCAGCACCAGCACCATGCCGCCCGACGCCAGGCCGCCGAGATAGGGATAGCGCTCCAGCAGCGTCACCCTTGCACCGCCGCGCGCCGCGGCGACCGCCGCCGAAAGCCCGGCCGGTCCGCCGCCGACCACGACCACGTCGGATCTCTCGACGATCGGGACTTCGCGGGCGGCCTCGGTGATGGATGCGTACGCAGTCATGGAATCCTCTTCGTAAGACGGTGCATGTGCGGCGGCGCTAGTGGACGGCGCCGGATTTCCAGGTGATCACCCTTCGCTCGACCAGCGAGGTGATGCTGAACAGGGTCACCGCCAGGGCCGCGGCCAGAAGCACGGTGGCGTAGAGCAGCGGCGAGCGGAAATTGTAGGTGGCCTCGATGATCAGGGCGCCGAGCCCGAAATTGGAGCCGATCCATTCGCCGACGATGGCGCCGATGACGCAGGTGGTCGAGGCGATCTTCAGCGCAGCGAACAGGAAGGGCAGGGCGCTCTGCACGCGGATCTTGAACAGCACTTCCGGCTTGCTGGCCGAAAGCACCCGCATCAGGTCCAGGGTTGCCGGGCTGACCGAGCGCAGGCCCCGCACCATGTTCACCAGCGTCGGGAAGAAGCAGATCAGGGCCGCGATGACGATCTTGGGCGTGTAACCGTTGCCGAAGATCAGCACCAGGATCGGGGCGATGGCGATGATCGGGATGGTGTTGACGAACACCGCCAGCGGATAGAACGCCTTCTCCGCGCTGCGGCTGTGCACGAAGCCCACCGCGATCAGGATGGCGACGGTATTGCCCAGCACGAACCCAGCCAGGGCCTCGGCCACGGTGGGCACGAAGTTGCGCGCCAGCAGCGGTCCCTGGTCGACGAACGTCGCCAGAACTTCGCCCGGGCTCGGCGCGATATAGGTCGGGATCCCGAACAGCGAGATGATCGCCTGCCATAGGAGGATCAGGCCGATAACCGCCAGCAGCGGCGGGATCCGGTCGAGCCATTTCGCCGGCAGTCTCCGGCGGCCGGAAAGCTCCGAAGGACCCGTTGGGGTGACGGCGACCATCAGCAGGTCTCCAGCAGAGCGCGCAGATGCGCGGTGATCTTCACGAAGGTCATGGAATCCCGGTCCGCCAGCTTGCGCGGGAAGTCCAGTTCCACGTCCACCAGCTCGCGCACCCGGCCGGGATGGCTGGCCAGCACCAGAACCTGCTGGCCCAGGAAGGCCGCCTCGGGAATGCTGTGGGTGACGAACAGGATGGTAGTGCCGGTCTCGGTCCAGATCCGCAGCAGCTCCTCGTTCAGCTTGTCGCGGGTGATCTCGTCCAGCGCCCCGAAAGGCTCGTCCATCAGCAGGATGCGCGGCCGGCAGACCAGGGCCCGGGCGATCGCGACGCGCTGGCGCATGCCACCGGACAGTTCGTGTGGCAGGGCGTCCTCACGGCCCTCCAGCCCGACCATCGCCAGCAGCTCCTCCGGCGAGGCCTGTGTAGAGGCATCGCCGCCGCCGCCGACTTCCAGCGGCAGCCGCACATTGTCGATGGCCGAGCGCCAGGGCAGCAGGGTGGCATCCTGGAACACGAAGGAGAAATCGCGGGCGATCCGCGCCTGCTCTGGGGTGCGGCCATGCACCGAGATGGCGCCCGCACTGGCCGGCACCAGATCGGCAATGGCCCGCAGCAGGGTCGACTTGCCGCAGCCCGACGGTCCCAGCATGGTCACCAGCCCGCCCTCGGGGATGTCGACCGAGACATCCTCAAGCGCGGTCACGGTGCCCGCATCCGTGGCGAACCGCACGCTCAGGTCGCGGACCGAGACGGCCGGCCGGGCCTCGCCGGATTCGGGCACCGGGGTCCGGCCGGCCTGCACTGCCGGCGTCGCCGCCATCACCCCACTCGCGGTCTGGCGTCTGCGGTGGCCTCCAGGATCGACATGGACATCACGTCGTCCAGCCCCGGAACCTCACCCTGGAACTGTCCCAGCTCGGCATAGATGTCGATCTGGTTCTGCCAGTTCTCGCGGTTCATCGTGCCCCAGCCCTCCGATGCGGTGGTCTCGTTGAAGCTGAAGCCCAGCACCGGTCCGACCGCCGCCAGCTCGCTGTCGCGGTCGAGATTGGGATAGGCGGCGACCAGCATGTCGACCGCCTCTTCCGGGTTCTCCCTGGCGTAACCCCAGCCGCGCGCCGAGGCGCCGAGATAGTTCGCCAGCACGTCGCTGTGGTCGTCCAGCATGTCGTCGGTGGTGTAGTAGACATTGGCGTAGAGCTGGATGCCGGTGTCCCACAGCATCAGGTCGACCCGGTCCGGACCGAGGATCGACAGGGCGTTGGTATTGGTCAGCCAGCCGGTGACCGCCTGCGCCTGGCCGGTGAGCAGCTGGTTCATGTCGCTGCCCATGTTGACGACCTCGACCTGGTCCTCGGCGATGCCGTTCTTGGCCAGCAGCGCGCGCAGCAGGATCTGCGCCGTGGGCTGGGTGGCGATGGTGCGGCCGACCATGTCCTGCGGCGTGCGGATCGGATCCCCGGCCAGCGAGAAATAGGTGAAGGGGTGCTTCTGGTAGCCGGCGGCGAAGGCCTTGACCGGTATCCCGGCGGAGCGCGCCAGCATCAGCGACGGACTCGACGACAGCTGGCCGATCCCGGCCCGGCCTGCCGCGACCGAGGCGACGCCGTCGACTCCCGGCCCGCCCGGCGTGATCTCCAGATCGACCCCGGCCTCGTCGTAATAGCCCTTGGCCAGCCCGACCACCTCGCCGATCAGCCCGTTGCTGGCCAGCCAGCCAAGCTGCATGTTGACCTTGGCGTGGCCTGCGGCCCGTGCAGTCACCGTGATCAGGCTGGGCGCCAGCGAGGCACCCGCAATTGCCGCCGTGCCCTTCAGCACGCTCCTCCGGCCGAGGGCCCGGTTCGGGTTCCCGCGTTCGATCATTTTTCTGTCTCCCCGTTGCAAACTCCGGCTGGCGCCGTTGTTTCGGCCTTCCAATAGCCTGCCGATGCGGCCATCGGGTCCGGATCCGGCCCCATGCATTCCTGATCGGCGCTGCGCGATCCCCGGCGCATCGCCAAGCTAAGACTGGCATGGCCTGCCCGATCGCAATAAGAACAGTTTTTCGCTTAACCTGTTGCCGAAAAGGCAACGCCATGGATGTCGATGCGGGCCGGTACATTCGGCAAATTCCCACAGTGCACCGCGCGCGACAGCAAGGGATCGCTAGGGCCCTGGAATCGGAAACAAAATTCCCGGCTGCCGATCATCGCGGCGAGGCCGATGCAGCCGCTGGCGAGCAGCTTGATGCCATCCCGGCATCGCCTGGCTAGGGCCGCCGGTTCCAATTTGACGGAAGGTCTGCTATCGGCGGCAACGTCCCGCATGCAATCGACCGGTCGGACCAGCGGAGAAATCGATGGGAGCCTGGGGAACGAAGCTCTATGAGGACGACACCGCCTGCGACCTGCGCGACGCGTTTCGCGAACTCGTCAAGCTGCCGGAATCACCGGCCGAGCTGCGCCGTCGCGCGGCCAGGCGTTTCGGCATGGGGGACGATCCAAAGGGAGAGGGGGAGACCGCCTTCTGGCTGGCGCTGGCCGATCAGTTCCACCGCTATGGGCTGGAGGATGCCGAGCTCTTCGACCTCGCACGGGACATCATAAATTCCGGCGCCGACCTGGCGGCCAATCGCGCTCTCGGCATGGACGATGGCGATCTGAAGAAGCGGGAAAAGGTGCTGGCGGGACTGCTGGAGACCTGGTCCAGCCCGCACCCCAAGCCGAGAGCACGCAAGACCATCAAGGGGCCGGACGCCTATTGCTTCGAGGTCGGCGACTGCTACCGCTATCCGACCCAGGGCCATTCCGGACTGCCCTATACGTCCTGGGAATTCGACCGCAAGAACCCCCATGCCTTCTTCTCCCCGGATGGCTGGGGCGCCTTTGTCGTCTTCGACCGCTGGCGATACGACGACTACTACGCCCGCTACCTGATCGCGGTGCTGTACCTCGAAGCCGATGTGGACAGCCCGCCCACCCTGGAGACCTGTCGGGCGGCGCTAATCGACGGCTACATCATGGATCACTGGGACCTGCACTATGAGATGGTCGGGAGCTGCTACCTGAAGAGCCCCAAGCGCGAGCTCAAGCTGCTCCAGGCCGAGCATCTGGGGCTGCTTCCGGTCGATGCCGCAGCGCTGCGCGCGACGGCCGAGACCCTGAAGCAGAACATCCACGGCCACGAAAGCGGCGACAACCAACTCGGCGGGCTGCTTTCGGTCCGGGCGCAGCCGAGGTCGGCGATCGAATTGGGCGACGACGGCACGCGCCACGAACCCTGCCGCCATATGCACCTCGCCAAGTTCCTGCGCTCATGATTCAAGCCTCAGTCCCGACGCTCAATCCAGGGAGAACGGAAATGTCTGGCATGGACAAAACCAAGGACCCGGTCGGTTACTACACCAGGATCGGCCTGGGCCTCGGCGTTTGCTTCGGAGCAGCGCTTGGGTTTGTGTGGGGCAGTGTCGTCATAGGTCTGGGTTTGGGCGTGGCCCTGGGTGCGCTCATAGGGGCGGCGATCGGCAGGACCGCGAAGAAGAGACAGGAGACGCAATCGAGTTGACCGTGGCGTTAGCCAATGCAATGGCGCTCAACTCGCCTCTAACGCCTCGTGCGCCTCAAGCCAGTCGTGCTCCGCTTCAGCGATCTTGCGTTCGACGGCGCGAAGGTTCTTCTGCAACTCCGTGACCTGATCGGTCGAGCCGAGATAGAGCGACGGGTCGGCCAGTTTTGCCTCGAGCGCTTCCTTCTCTTTCGTCAGCCGCTTGATCGTCGCCTCGGCCTTGGCGGCGCGCTTGCGCAGCGGGGCCAGGGCGGCGCGGGCTTGGGCGGAGGCGCGGCGCTGGTCTTTGCGGCTGGTCGCGGCGGGCTGGCCGCCATCGCCGTTGGCGGCGCGTTCGGCCTTGCGGGCGGCGCGGTCGGCCTGGCGTCGGCCGGAGAGCAGGCGGCGATAATCGTCCATGTCGCCGTCGAAGGGCTGCACGTCGCCATCGGCGACCAGCCACAGCCGATCGGCGGTCAGCTCGATCAGATGCGGGTCGTGGGTGATCAGCACCACCGCGCCTTCATAGGCGTTGATCGCCTGCACCAGTGCCTGCCGGCTGTCGACGTCGAGATGGTTGGTCGGCTCGTCCAGCAGCAGGATATGCGGCGCCTCGCGGCTCATCAGCGCCAGCAGCAGGCGCGCCTTCTCGCCGCCGGACAGATTGCCGATCTTGGTCTCGGCGCGGTCCTTGGAGAAGCCGAAGCGGCCGAGATGGTCGCGGATCTTCTGCTCCGTCGCCATCGGCCAGAGCACCATGGCCTGCTCGACCGCGGTCTTGCGAACTTCCAGCTCGTCGGTCTGATGCTGGGCGAAATAGCCGACCTTCAGCTTGCGCGATTTGCGCAGCTTGCCGTCCAGCGGCGCCAGCCGTCCGGCCAGCAGCTTGGCCAGGGTCGACTTGCCGTTGCCGTTGGCGCCCAGCAAGGCGATGCGGTCGTCCATGTCGATGCGCAGGTCAAGCCCGCCCAGCACCGCCGTGCCGTTGTAGCCGACATCGACCTCTTCCAGGGTCAGCAGGGGCGGCGACAGCGGCTCCGGCTTGGGGAAGTCGAACACCACCGTGCGGGCCTCGGCGACCGAGACGATCGGCTCCATCTTGGCCAGGGCCTTCAGCCGGCTCTGGGCCTGCCGCGCCTTGCTGGCCTTGTAGCGGAAGCGGTCGACGAAGGCCTGCATGTGGCGCCGCTGGGCCAGCTGCTTGGCGTTCATCGCCGCCTGCTGTTCCAGCTTCATGCGCCGGGTGCGCTCGAACTGGTCGTAGCCGCCGCCATAGGAGACCAGCCGGCGGTTCTCCAGATGGATGGTGGTGCCGACTGCCCGGTTCAGCAGGCCGCGATCGTGGCTGACGATCAGCAAGGTATGGGGGTAGCTCTTCAGATAGCTCTCCAGCCATAACCCGGATTCCAGGTCGAGATGGTTGGTCGGCTCGTCCAGCAGCAGCAGGTCCGGCGCCTGGAAGAGGGTCGCCGCCAGCGCCACCCGCATGCGCATGCCGCCCGAAAGCGCCCGGCAGGGCTGAGCCTGTGCGGCCTCGTCGAAGCCGAGCCCGGCCAGGATCGACGCCGCCCGGGCCGGGGCGGAATGGGCGTCGATATCGGCCAGCCGGGTCTGGATGTCGGCGATGCGATGCGGGTCGGTGGCGTGCTCCGCCTCGTCCAACAGAGCGGTGCGCTCCTCGTCCGCCGCCAGTACGGTATCGAGCAGGCTGGTCTCTCCGGCCGGCGCCTCCTGCGCCACCGTCGCCATCCGCCAGCCGGCGGGCACCGATATCGCGCCCTCATCCGGCGCAACCTCGCCCATGATCAGGCGCAGCAGCGTCGTCTTGCCGGCCCCGTTGGGACCGATCAGCGACACCTTGTGCCCCTTGGGCACGCTGACCGTCGCGTGCTCCAGCAGCACGCGTGCGCCGATCCGATATGTGAGGTCGTTCACCTGCAACATGGCGGCGGGGTGATAGCACCTCAGCCGCGGCCGCAACAACCCGCTGCAATGGGCTGCCTCTCGGTTGAGATACAGAGGCCACAATGAAGCTGCCTCCCGAATGGCCGATGCCGTGATGGCCGGTGCCGGCCACGGCTCCCAGGGCTGACGATCGGACCTCAGCCCCCCGCCATGCGGGGCAGGATGTGGACCTCGCTTTCGGGCGGGATGGGCTGAAACCAGGCGCTGCGATAGATCTCGCCGTCGATCGCCACGGTCACGCCCTTGTCCAGGATCGGCTTGAGCCTGGGGTGATCCTCGCCGAGACGGGTCAGCAGCTCGCGGATGTTCGCGGCGTCGATCTCAAACTCGGATCGGCCGCCTGCGGCCGCCTGCAAGGGCCCGGCGAGGGTGACGTGGGCCACGGCCTCAGCCGCCCGGTGCCTCGGCCCCGTCCGCCTCGCCTAGGGCCTTGAGGATGCGGGGCGGCGACATCGGTACCTCGGTCAGGCGTCGCCCGGTGGCGGCGGCGATCGCATTGGCGACGGCACCCAGGGGCGGCACGATGGACGACTCGCCCACGCCGCGCACGCCATAGGGGTGGCCGGGGTTTGGCACCTCGACGATTACGGTGTCGATCATCGGCAAGTCCGAGGCGACCGGGATCCGGTAGTCGAGGAAGCCGGGATTCTGCAGCCTGCCGTCCGCGCCGTAGATGTACTCCTCGTTGAGCGCCCAGCCGATGCCCTGGGCCGCCGCACCCTGGAACTGGCCCTCGACGTAGCTCGGGTGAACCGCCTTGCCGGCGTCCTGGGCCACGGTGTAGCGCAGCACCGTGACGCCGCCGGTCTCCGGATCGACCTCGACGTCGACCTGATGGGTGGCGAAGCTGGGCCCGGCGTTCTGGGCATTGTAGGCATGGTGCCCGGCGATCGGCCCGCCGGTATTGCCCGCCGTGGCCGCGATCTCCTTAAGGGACAGGGGCTCGAAATCGCCCGCGTTTGGGCCAGCGGGGCGAGCGCAGCCATCCTTCCACTCGACCGCCTCGGCCGGGATTCCCCAGATCAGCGCGGCCCGTGTGCAGAGCTCTTGGATCGCAGCCTCGGCGGCGCGGATCGTCGCCATTCCGCTGGCAAAGGTGGCGCGGCTGCCGCCGGTCACGTCGTTGAAGCCCAGAGAGGAGGTGTCGGCGACGATGGCGCGCACCTGCTCGTAGTCGATGCCGAGCGCCTCGGCCGCCATCAGGCACATTGAGGCCCGCGAACCGCCGATGTCCGGCGTGCCGACCGCGACCGACACCGTGCCGTCCTCGTTGATGCCAAGGGACACGCTGGTCGGACCGCCGAAGTTGAACCAGAAGCCGCTGGCGACGCCGCGCCCCTGATTGGGGCCGAGCGGGACGGAATAGTTCGGATGCGCCCGCACCGCCTCCAGAGTCTCGACCAGGCCGACGGGGCCGAATCGCGGCCCGTATGCAGCCTTTGTGCCCTGCTTGGCGGCGTTCTTCAGGCGCAGTTCGACGGGATCCATGCCGATCTTGCCGGCTAGCTCATCGACCACGCTTTCCACCGCGAAAGCCGCCATCGGGGCGCCGGGGGCGCGATAGGCGGCCTGCTTGGGCCGATTGGTCACGACGTCGTAGCCGACCGCCTTGACATGCTCCAGGTCGTAGCAGGCGAAGGCCGTCATGGCGCCGAGATCGACCGGCGAACCGCGGAAGGCGCCGCCCTGGTATTTGAGCTCCGCCTCGCCGGCGGTGATGCGACCGTCCCTGGTGACGCCGATCTTGACCCGCATGACCGTGCTCGACGTCGGGCCGGTCGCACGGAAGACCTCGTCGCGGGACATCACCAGCTTGACCGGTCGGCCGGCCTTGCGCGACAGGGCCAGCGCCACCGGTTCGATGAAGACCGTCGTCTTGCCGCCGAAGCCGCCGCCGATCTCCGACGCCGTCACCCGCAGCCGGGACGTGTCCAATCCAAGCAGACGGACGCAATTGTCCCGGACCATGTAGTGGCCCTGGGTACAGCACCAGAGCTCGCCCTGGCCGTCGGCCCCGAGATTGGCCAGGCAGGCCTGGGGCTCGATGTAACCCTGATGCGCCGCCTCGGTCCGGAAGCTGCGTTCGACGATCACATCAGCCTGTACGAAGCCGGCCTCGATATCGCCTAGGACCCATTCGGAGCGCTTGGCGACGTTGGAGGGATTCGCGGGAGCCGGATCGACGCCCTCGGTGTAGAGATCCTCATGCAGCAGCGGCGCGTCAGGCGCCATCGCCGCTTCGATGTCGGTGACGTGAGGCAGCACCTCGTAGTCGACCTCGATCAGGCGCAGCGCCTTGCGCGCAACGGCCTGCGAGACCGCCGCCACCGCCGCGACGGCGTGGCCTTCGTAGAGTGCTTTGTCCCGGGCCATCACGTTGTGCAGCACGTCGCGCAGATCGTCGTCGCGGTCCTTGAAGTCGTCGCGGGTGACGACCGCCTTGACGCCAGGAAGGCTCGCGGCCCTTGAAGCGTCGATGGCGCGGATCCGGGCATGGGCATGGGGGCTGCGCAGGATCTTGCCCACCAGCATGCCGGGCGCGGATTGGTCGGCGCCGAAGCGGGCCCGGCCGGTCACCTTGTCGACGCCATCCGGGCGCACCGGCCGGGTGCCGACGGCCGAGAATTCCTGCTTCCCCAGACCCGGCGTCACGTCAGTCGGCATGATGGGCCTCCCTCAATTCGCTGGCGGCGTCGAGGACGGCGCTCACGATCTTGTCGTAGCCGGTGCAGCGGCAGAGATTGCCGGCCAGCCAGTAGCGGATCTCCGTCTCGCTCGGGTCCGGATTGCGGTCCAGCAGGGCCTTCGCCGCCATAAGGACGCCGGGTGTACAGACGCCGCACTGCAGGGCGGCATGTTCCAGGAACTTGCGCTGCAGGGGATGCAGCCGCTCGCCCTCGGCCAAGCCCTCGATCGTGCGGACGTCCCGGCCTTCGGCCTCGGCACCCAGGGCCAGGCAGGAACAGACGTGGCGACCGTCGAGGAGAACTGTGCAGGCACCGCAATCGCCGCTGCCGCACCCTTCCTTGCTGCCGGTGAGACCGAGCCGGTCGCGCAGCACGTCGAGCAGGGTTTCCTCCGGCTCGCAGAGGTATTCGACGGCATCGCCGTTGATCCGGGTCGTCACATGGATCTGGGACATCGGGTCTCCTAGCTCTTTGCCTTGGCCCGCACCAAGGCCGTCCGGGCCGCCCGCCGCGCCAGAACGCCGGCCACCTTTGTGCGGAAGTCAATCGTGCCGCGCTTGTCGTCGATCGGCCGGCAGGCGGCCGAGGCCGCCATCGCCACCGCGTCCAGAGCCGCATCGCCGACGGCGGTGCCGATCAGCGCGGCGGCCGCATCCTCGACCAGCAGCACGCGCTCCGCCACGGCACCCAGCGCCACGCGCGCGTCGCGGCAGACGTCGTCGGTGTCCAGCGACAGGCTGACCCCGACGCCAACGACGGCGATATCCATCTCGGTGCGTGGGGTAAAGCGCAGATAGGCATCCGCAGCCCGAGCCGGGCGACCCGGCAGGTGAATCGATTCCACCAACTCTCCCGCCGCCAGCACGGTTTGACCGGGGGCAACGGCGACCTCGGCCGCCGGCAGCTCGCGCCGGCCATTTGGCCCGGCGATCCTCACGATCGCGTCGGCGGCAACGAGTGCCGGCACGCTGTCCGCCGCCGGCGAGGCGTTGCAGAGATTGCCGGCCAGGGACGCACGGTTCTGGATCTGCGAGGAGCCGATCAGCCCGGCGGCCTCGACCACGCCCGGCCAGAGTGCGCGAAGGCCCTCATGTTCGCCCAGCCGCGCTGCCGGGACGGCGGCACCGATGCGGAAGCCGCCCGCCTCCGCCGCGATCGCCTGCATTGCCGCGATCCGCTTCACGTCGACTACAAGGTCGGGTTCGGTGAGGCCGGAGCGGAGCTGGACCAGGAGGTCGGTGCCGCCTGCGAGCACGCGGGTCAGACCGGGCTCGCCAACGAGCAGAGCCACCGCCGCTTCGGTCGTCTCGGGGGCCTCATATCGCATGGGTGTCGTCCATTCTTCTGGCGCCCGCCTGTCTGGGTGCGTCCGCCTCGATCCGGCAGCAGCGATGTGAAGCCGCCGGCTGAAGCGTCGGAACCTGATATGCGCGGTTCGCCCAAGTTCTCAGCGAGGCAAATAGGATAGAAGGGCGGGCGAGGCCGCGTATTGACCCGAGTCAATTCCGCAAATAGTCGCCAGTGGAGGTCCTGTCGTGATCGGATAGCGGCAGGTCCGCGCTGCCAGGTCGATCCTCACCAACGCCCGCACCGCGACCGGCTTAGGCCAAAGACGGTCATTCGCAGTCTTGAACCGGGCCCCAATCTCGATCGGGTGCGATCGGCCGTTGCCCGCCAACGCCGCCCTGTCTATAACGCCGCGACTTTCACTCCAAACCCGCCTTCAAGGGACGCAGCATGGCCATCGAGCGCACTCTTTCGATCATCAAACCCGACGCCACCCGTCGCAATCTGACCGGCGCCATCAATCAGCGTTTCGAGGAGGGAGGGTTGCGCATCGTGGCGCAGCGGCGGATCCGCCTGTCGCGGGCCGATGCCGAGGGTTTCTATGCGGTGCACAAGGAGCGGCCGTTCTTCGGCAGCCTGTGCGATTTCATGACCTCGGGCCCGGTGGTGGTGCAGGTGCTTGAAGGCGAGAACGCCGTGGCCCGCAACCGCGAGATCATGGGCGCCACCAACCCGGCGGATGCTGCTCCGGGCACGATCCGCAAGGATTTCGCGGAGTCGATCGAGGCCAATTCCGCCCATGGCTCCGACAGCCTGGAGAACGCGGCGACCGAGATCGCGTTCTTCTTCAGCGAAGACCAGATTGTCGGCTAGGACCTAGCGTCGGCGCGCCCGCCGGGGGTCGGCGCGCCGTCAGACGACGAAGATCAGGGCCAGCAGGACCAGGATCACCACGACGGCGACGGATGCCCAGACGCTGAGCCGGGTGAAGCTCTTCCATGTGGCCTGCTTGCTGGCCAGGAATGCATCCGCCTCGGTCTGCCTGTCGATGCCGGTCATGTCGCCACCCCCAAAACGCTGACGCGATCGCCCGTTCGCGGGATCGCTGCCCCGACAGTTTCTTACGGTCGCCGGCTGCGGTTTGACAAGACGAAACCGACCGCAATCAGACCGGCGGGCTGAACAGCGTGCCCGCTGCCGGCGGGCTGTCGACCCGGACCCGGTCGCCGTCGATTCGCACCCGGCCCTCGGCGATCAGCCGCAGCGCGGCCGGATAGCAGCGGTGCTCGGCGGCCAGCACGCGGGCTGCCAGGACGTCGGAATCGTCGCCCTCCAGCACCGGCACCGCGGCCTGCAGGATGATCGGTCCGTCATCCATGTCGGCGCGGACGAAATGTACCGTGCAGCCGGAGATGCGCGTTCCGGCGTCCAGCGCGCGTTGATTGGTGTCGAGCCCCTTGAAGGCCGGCAGCAGAGAGGGATGGATGTTGATCAGGCGGTCGCGCCAGCGATCCACGAATTCCGGCGTCAGCAGCCGCATGAATCCGGCCAGGCAGACCAGTTCCGCCCCGGATTGCACCAGTTCCGCCTCCATGGTTCGCTCGAAGGTCGGCTTGTCGGCGTAGTCCCGGTGGTTCACCACTTTGGCCGTCAGACCGGCCTCCCGCGCATGGCGCAGGCCGCCGGCATCCGGGTTGTTGGACAGCACCAGGACGATCTCGGCCGGGAAGCCCGGCTCGGCGCAGGCATCCATCAGTGCGCGCAGATTGCTGCCGCGACCGGAGATCATCACGGCGATCTTCAATCGGCTCATGCCGGATCCGAAGGCGTGCCGGCCCAAGCGGTGGCGGTGTTGTCGATGGTGACCGCGGGGCCGGACTTCGCCTCCACGCGGCCGATTGGCAGCACGGTCTCACCATGGCCGCGCATCAGCTCGGCGGCCGCATCGGCGTCGCCTTCGGCCACCGCGACCACCATGCCGATGCCGCAGTTGAAGGTGCGCGCCATGTCGGAATCGCTCAGCCCGCCCTCGGTTTTCAACCAGCCGAAGACCGCCGGAAACGGCCAGCGGGCCGCGTCCAGCACCACGCCCAGACCCTCCGGCAGCGCCCGGGGAATGTTCTCCGTCAGGCCGCCGCCAGTGATATGCGCAAAGCCCCTGGCCAGCCCGGCCCGGGCCAGCGCGATCATGGCCGGCGTGTAGAGGCGGGTCGGCGTCAGCAGGGCCTCGGCCAAGGTCGCGTCCGGCGCAAAGGGGGCCGGGTCGGAATAGGCGAGGCGGGCATCCGCGACGATCTTGCGGATCAGGGAGAAGCCGTTGGAATGGGCGCCGCTGGAGGTCAGGCCCAGGATCACGTCGCCGGCGGCGATCCCGGCGCCGGTCACCTGCTGACCGCGCTCCACCGCGCCGACCGCGAACCCGGCCAGGTCATAGTCGCCGGCCGCGTACATGCCCGGCATCTCCGCCGTCTCGCCGCCGATCAGGGCGCAGCCGACCGCCCGGCAGGCCTCGGCGATGCCGGCGACCACCGCGCCGGCCGCCGCCGGGTCCAGCGCCGCCGATGCCATGTAATCCAGGAAGAACAGCGGCTCCGCGCCCTGCACGGCGAGATCGTTGACGCACATGGCGACCAGATCGGTACCGATCGTGTCGTGCCGTCCGCTCTCGATGGCGATGCGCAGCTTGGTGCCGACGCCGTCGGTGGCGGCCACCAGAATCGGGTCCCGGTAGCCGGCGGCGCGCGGATCGAACATCGCGCCGAATCCGCCGATTCCCGACATCACCCCCGGTCGGTCGGTGCCGGCGACCGCCGCGCCGATGGAGTCGACGAACGCGTTGCCCTTGGCTATATCGACGCCGGCTGCCTTATAGGGGTCAGATTCGTTTGCTGATGTGCTAATGGCATCCTCTCGCAGGCTGGCCCGTCGGCTTGCGCGTGGACCGCGTTCCCCAGCCGATCGCGGGCCGACCATAGCTGAATCGGAAGGCTTTGCAATGCGTCACCGGTCCCTGCCAATCGCCATGCTGCTGCTGGCATTCAGCGCCCTGCAGGCGGCGGCGCAGACCTCGTCCTCGATCGTCCCGACGACCTCGCGCGACGAGATCTTCGTGGTGCGGAACATCTATGTCGACGCCACCGGCGACACCACCGCGCTGGCCCGCGAACAGGCCTTCGCCGATGGCCGGGCCGTCGCCTTCTCGCAGCTGGTCAGCCGGCTTGCCGTCGACAGCAGCCAGCTCGACGAGGACACGCTGAGCGACGAGGACATCACCAGCCTGCTGCAGGCCTTCGAGGTCAATGACGAGCGCACCACCACCGGGCGCTACATCGCCAACCTGACCTTCGCCTTCGATCCCGCCGCCGTGCGCAGCCTGCTGCAGGGCCGTCTGGTCGATTTCACCGAAACCGTCAGCAAGCCGGTCCTGGTGATCCCGGTGTTCCGCTCCGCCCAGGGAACGCGGCTGTGGGACAGCCCGAACCCGTGGATGGAGGCGTGGCTGGACTTCTTCGACACCGAGCGGCTGGTGCCCGTCGTCGTCCCGTTCGGCGACCTGGCCGACGTCGCCGATATCAGCATTCCCGAAGCCCTGACCGGCGACCCGGAGTCCCTGCGCAAGATCGCCGACCGCTACGAGGCGGGTGATTCCATCGTCGCGCTCGCCGAACCGTTCGACGGCGGCCTGTCGGTGACCTTGAACCGCTATTCCGAGAGCGGCGCGCCGAGCGTCGAGACCCTGCTGGTGCCGAGCGCCGACAGCCTGGCCTCGCTGCTCACCTCCGGCGTGCAGCAGTCCACCGAGACCATCGAGGCCGAGTGGCGCGAGCGCACCCGGGTGCGCCCGACGGACAATAACGTCCTGGCCGTGCTGGTGCCGGTTGCCGTCGCGGCGGACTGGTTCCAGACCCAGGCGCGGCTGGCCCGGGTTCCGACCATCACCGCCACCAAGATCATCAGCCTGTCCGCCACCGAGGCGGTGCTGGAGTTCGAGTTTATCGGCAGCGAGACCCAGCTGCAGACCGCCCTGGCGCAGCAGAACCTGACGCTGGAGCAAAACCTGACCCAGGAAGGCCTGGTCGGAACGCCGCGCCTGCGCCGCACCGACAGCGCCCGACTCCTGCCTTGACGCACGCGGTGGGCCGGTGATTATCAGCCCGTACCCGATTCGGGGACGGGGCAGATGACAGCGACCCAGCATCTGAGATTCTGGTTGATCGGCCTGGTGGTCACCGGGGCGCTGCTCTGGCTGCTGTCCGACGTGCTGTTCCCCTTCGTCGCCGGCATGGCCATCGCCTATCTGCTGGACCCGCTGGCCGACCGCCTTGAGGCGGTCAAGGCGCCGCGCTGGGCCGCGACGACCCTGGTCCTGTCTGGCTTCTTCGTGATTTTCCTCCTGGTTCTGGTCATCCTGGCGCCGGTGATTCAGTCCCAGATCGTCGGGCTGATCGCCGCCCTGCCGGAATACGCTGCCGCCATCGAGGAGGCCCTGACGCCGGTCTTTGAGACCATGCGGGCGCAGATCTCCGAAGACGAATTGTCGCGCCTGCGCGACTCCGCCAGCCAGTATGTCGGCTCCGCGGTCGGCTGGATCGCCGCCCTGATCGGCGGCGTGTGGCGCGGCGGCATGGCGATCCTGGACCTGATCTCGCTGCTGGTGATCACCCCGGTCGTGGCCTTCTACCTGCTGCGCGACTGGGACCGCATGACCGCGAAGATCGACGGCCTGCTGCCGCGTCCCTATGCCGAGACCATTCGCGGCCTGATGGGCGAGGTCGATCAGTCTCTGGCCAGCTTCATCCGCGGCCAGGGCATGGTGTGCGCCATCCTGGGCATCTTCTATGCCATCGGCCTGACCGTAGTCGGACTCAATTTCGGCCTGCTGGTCGGGCTCGGCGCCGGGCTTGTTTCGTTCATCCCCTATGTCGGCTCGGTCTCCGGCTTCGTGGTCGCGACCGGAATCGCGGTCTTCCAGTTCGACAGCCCCACCATGTGGCTGGTGGTCGCCGGGGTGTTTGTGCTCGGCCAGGCCGTCGAAGGGAACTTCCTGACGCCGAAGCTGGTCGGCGAATCCGTCGGCCTGCATCCGGTCTGGGTACTGTTCGCCCTGCTGGCCGGCGGCAGCCTGTTCGGCTTCACCGGCCTCATGCTGGCGGTGCCGGTGGCGGCCGTGATCGGCGTGATGGTGCGGTTCCTCATCGCCCGCTATCGCGACAGCCACTATTTCCTGGGCATCACGCCGGCGGTACCGGTCCCGGCACCGCCGGACCCTGAGTTGGAATCGGCACCGCCGGCTCCCGAGGGCACCGACCCCGAATAATGAGCGGCGAGGACCAGTTGCCGCTCGACCTGGGACACCGGCCGGCCATGGGCATGGCCGACTTCCTAGTGGCCGAAAGCAACCAGCAGGCGGTGGGCTGGCTCGACCGCTGGCCCGCCTGGTCGGCCTCGGCCATTGCGATCCACGGTCCCGCCGGATGCGGCAAGAGCCATCTGATCCGGGTCTGGGCGGCGCGCTCCGGGGCCCTGCTGCTCAACGCAAAGACACTGGCGCGTGCCGATCTGGCATCGCTGGCCACGGTTCAGCCGGCGGTCGCCGTCGACGACGCCGACCGCATCGCCGGCGCGGTGGCGGAGGAGACGCTTCTCCACCTCTACAACCTCGTCCGTGAAGGGGAGGGCTTCTTGTTGCTGACCGGCTTGCACGCGCCGGCGCGGTGGGCTCTGTCGCTCCCCGACCTGACTTCACGCTTGAAGGCGATTCCGGCGGTCGCAGTCGGCGATCCCGACGACCCACTGCTGGCGGCGGTGCTGGTCAAGCTGTTCGCCGACCGCCAGCTCACCGTCGGGGCGGAGGTGGTGAACTACCTGCTGCCCCGCATCGAGCGCAGTTTCGCCGCCGCCGGCCGGCTGGCCGCGGCGATCGACGAGGCCAGCCTGGCCCAGCGCCGGCCGGTCACGGTGCCGCTGGCGCGCACGGTACTGCAGGATCTGGGCTGGGCGGAGTAGCGGCCGACCGGTCGCACCGGTCCTCACAGACAGGCACGGCCTGACCTCCCCCTAGTCTGCAACGATCACAACCGAAGAGCGCGTCGCGAGCCAGGCGCCCATTCCCACGGGCCGGTGCTCACCGGTACCGGGGTTCAGCTGCCGTCAGCGCATGCCCTCGATTCGCGGCGAGGCCAAGCCGTTAACCAATTGTTAGAGCGCCGCGACGCAAAACGGGCAGTCGACGCTCAGGTTGCAGTCTCGTGACAATTTTCTCCGTTTTCGTTGGCCCGCTGTCAAGCCTGGAGGACGCGTGTTGATGACCTTGGTCAGAGCCGGACATTGTCTTGGAATCGGTGTGTTGGCTGTCGTACTCCTCGTCGCGGCCCTCGCCGTCGTCCCGCCGGCCAGGGCCGACTCCATTCGTTTCGTGCCGCAGCTGGGCCTGACCGATCTGGCTCCGATCCAGGTCGCCTTCGCGCCGAACGACGAAACGCTGCTCATGGTCGTCAACGACCATGGCCGCATCGATCTCTTCGATGTGTCAAATCTCGGTGGTCCCCTCAAAGTTGCAGAGATCGAGGCTGCCGCGACAGTCGCCGCGTTTTCACCTGATGGACGGTGGATCGCGTCTGGTGCATCCGACGGCAGCTTGCGGCTCTGGACGTTGGCCGGCGAACCGGATGGCGACGCCTTCAAGGGGCACGGCGGCCCCGTTACGAGCATCGCCTTTTCGCCGGGCGGTCAGCTCATTGTCTCGGCCAGTGAAGACAAGACGGTGCGACTCTGGACGCTGGATGGTGTGCCCGCCGCCGCGCCGTTCGAAGGGCACGAAAGCCGGGTCCGCAGCGTCGCATTTTCACCGGATGGTCAGCGCATCGTCTCGGGAGGCAATGACGGGACAGTACGGCTGTGGACCCTGACGGGCATGCCGGCCGCCGCACTCCTGGAAGGACATGATGACAGGGTCATGAGCGTCGCATTCTCGCCGGATGGTCAGACCATCGTCTCGGCTGACGAAGACGGCACGGTGCGGCTTTGGAAAGCCGATGGCACGCCGGTCCCCGCGCCCTTCGAGGGTCAGGGGCGGTCGGTCTATAGCGTCGCATTTTCTCCCGACGGCCAGCGGATTGTCACCGGCAGTTACGACCAAAAAGTGCGGCTGTGGGCCCTGGACGGTACGCCTGCTGCCGCACCTTTCGAGGGACATGATGACGCGGTCATGAGCGTCGCGTTCTCGCCGGACGGTCGTTGGATCGTCTCGGCTTCGCCTGGTGACATGGTGCGGTTCTGGACGCCGGAAGGCGCCCCTGCGCCGGTGCCGTTCGAGGGCCACGATGGGACCATCGAAAGCGTCGCGTTTTCACCGGACAGTCAACAGATCGTCTCGGCTGGGGATGACGGGACGTTGCGGCTCTGGACGCTGGACGGCGTCCCCGTCGGAGCGCCCATCAAGAGTCATGAGGGGTGGGTGCGCAGTGTTGCATTTTCGCCTGACGGCCAGCGGATCGTCTCGGGCGGAGACGACAACATGGTACGGCTTTGGACGCTCCAGGGCTTACCCGCCGCCGCACCGTTCACCGGTCATGACGGGCATGTCGAGAGCGTCGCATTCTCGCCGGATGGCCGGTTGATCGTCTCGGGCGGACGCGACGGCACGGTGCGGCTCTGGAACTTGGACGGCACGCCCGCCGCCGATCCCAACGATGACCACTTCCTGGGCGTCAACAGCGTCGCGTTTTCGCCGGACGGCCAGCGGATCGTCTCGGGCAGCGGCGACGGCACGGTGCGGCTCTGGACATTGGACCTTACGCCCGCGGCGGAGCCTTTCGAAGGTCATCGGGGAGCGGTTCGAGGCGTCGCGTTTTCGCCGGACGGCCAGCAAATCTTGTCAGGTGGGGCAGATGGCACTCTGCGACTTTGGTCACTGGACGGTGTGCCGGCCGCTGCGCCCTTCGAGGGGCACGAAGATGACGTCGAGAGTGTCGCGTTTTCGCCGGATGGCCAACGCATCGTCTCGGTCGGGGATGACGGTGCGGTGCGCCTCTGGACGTTGGAGGGAACGCAGGCGGTTGCGCCGTTCGGCGGGTATGGCGTGGACCTACATACCGTCGCGTTTTCCCCTGACGGACGTCGCATTGTTGCCGGCGGATTTGGCCGGACGCTGCGGATCTGGACCGCCACGGGCGAGCCCGCCCTTTGGCCGCTGGAGGGAGGAGGAAGACCAATCCAACGAGTCGCGTTCTCGCCGGACGGCCAGCGGATCGTCTCGGGCGGGGATGACGGCACGGTCCGGCAGTGGACGCTGGACGGCGCGCCGGCCGCCGCGCCCTTCGACGGGCCTCGCCGTGGATCGGTCGGGAGCGTCGCGGTGTCTCCGGACGGTCAGCGGATTGCCTCCGGCAAGTCTCACGGGGAGATGCAGCTCTGGACGTCGGAGGGCGATCCTGCCGGCGGGCCCCTCGAGGCGCATGGAGAATATGTCCTCAGCATCGCGTTTTCGCCGGACGGCCAGCGGATCGTCTCGGGCGGCGGTGATGGGCTGGTGCGGCTTTGGGCGTTGGACGGCACGCCGGCCGCCGCGCCCTTCGAGGGGCATAGCGGGTCAGTCCGAAGCGTCGCGTTCTCGCCGGACGGTCAGCGGATTGCCTCCGGTGGATCCGACGGGACCATTCGCCTCTGGACGCTTGACGGCGTGCCGATCGGCACGCCCTTCGAGGGGCATGACGACATGGTCTTTGACGTCGCGTTTTCGCCGGATGGGTATCAGATCGCCTCGGCGAGGGAGGACGGGACGGTAAGGCTTCGGACGCTGGAGGGGTGGGCCTCAGGCGCGGATGTCGTGGAGCAAGAAGACTGGGATCGGACGGTTTTGTCGTTTGGAGCGCATGGCGATTCCATAGCTCGCCGCTTTGCGTCACGGGCCGTCGGAAGCGTTGTGTTTTCGCCGGATGGTCGGCGGATCATCTCCAGCGCAGCCGATGGGACGGTTCGGGCCTGGATCCCTGACAGCAGGATTGCGCGCGTCGTCTTTCGCTGTGCGTCAAGGGCCGGTCTCGGAACCATTCTCGGCGGCGTATCTGCGATCGGCTGCACCGACCGCATCATAGTCCTCGATCCCTCGTTCGAGGTGCTTGGTCAGGTCTTCCTGCATCCGGATGGCGTCGTCGCGGTTACCGACGACGGTGTCTATGCGCCAACGGAACAGCTTCGCAATCTCGTGCGTGCAATTGGCGAGGACGGTGCACCGCTGACCGGTCCAGGGGCCGTGCCGAGAATCGGATTCCAGGAGGCGAGGCGGATTCTATTCGGCGAGTAAGTCGGTCCGGGGGTCCTGACGGCTCTCGCGATTCGGACTGGCAAGCCCGTCACACAAGCATCTTCGGCGTCGCGTAGTCGACCAGGGTGCCGCCGGTCTTGGCCGCGTCGCGCCAATGCTCGATGGGCAGTTCCAGAACCGCAAGGGCCGCCGTCGGGAACTTGTCCTCCGCCGATTGCAGCCACTCGACCGAGCCGGATTGCGCGAGGCCGGTCACCAACTCGTGCAGGTCGGGATTGTGGCCGATGACCATGACGCTGGCATGCCGGCTGACCACCCCGCCCAACCGGTTCAGCACGCCGCTCCGGCCGGCCAGGTAGAGCGAGCGTTCCGCTTCGATCGGCGGCACCATCTTCCACTGGCTGGTCACGATGGCGCAGGTCTCCGTGGTGCGCTTGGCGTCGGAGCACAGGATGAAGTCGGGATGATATCCCTTCTGGGCCATGTAGCGCCCTATCACCAGCGCCGCCCGCTCGCCGCGCTCGGCCAGGGGCCGCTCATGGTCGTCCTGACCCGGTGTCGACCAGTCCGATTTGGCGTGCCGCAGCACGAAAAGGGTCTTCATGGCGGGCTCCCCAATTGGGCGCGCCTACCGGGGGAGAGGGGCGGCGCCGGGCACGCGGCGGCCCGATCATTCACGGCCTCATGACCTGTGTCAAAAAACAACTATATAAAGTGCTGTACTCTACCGATATTGGCGGTCATAGAGCCTGATCGCCTCGTGCCAAAACGGCATGAGGCGTGAATCAGCCTCTAACATGTTGAAAGAGATCAAGATTCACGATTGAGATCGTTTCGAACTCAATCGATCTTGATCTGGACCGCGGCGACCCAAATCCGGGACGCGGGAGCAAACCCGGTCCCCTAGAGAGAGGCATTTTTCCGTGACGTCCCCCGTGAAGATCGAAGCATCGGTCGTCAGCGCCACCTCCCATGACCGCTTCATCAACCGTGAGCTGTCCTGGCTCGCCTTCAATCAGCGGGTCCTCGAGGAGGCAGGGAACACCAGCCATCCGCTGCTGGAGCGCGTCCGCTTCCTGTCGATCTCGGCCAGCAATCTGGACGAGTTCTACATGGTGCGCGTCGCCGGGCTGAAGGCCCAGGTCAGCATGGGCGTGAAGACGCCGAGCGCCGACGGCCTGACGCCGTCGCAGCAGCTCGCCGAGATCAACGCCATGGTCAGCGACCTGATGGACGATCAGCAGGCCTGCTGGCAGGCGTTGCGCCGGGAGATGCGGGATGCCGGGATCGCGGTGCTGGACCCGGGCGAGATCGGCGACGAGGACCGCACATGGCTGGAGCGGACCTTCGTGGAAGAGATCTTCCCGATTCTCACGCCGCTGGCCATCGATCCGGCGCACCCATTCCCCTTCCTGCCCAATCGCGGGTTCAGCCTGGCGCTGCAAATGATCAACCGGCAGCAGGACCAGGAGCTGAGCGCCCTGTTGCCGATTCCGGGGCAACTCGATCGTTTCGTCCGCCTGCCGGGGGACGGCATCCGGTTCGTGCTGGTCGAGGACGTCATCATGATGTTCCTGGATCGCCTTTTCCCGGGATTCGCCACCCTCGACCACGGCGCGTTCCGGGTCATCCGCGACAGCGAGATGGAAATCGACGAAGAGGCGGAGGATCTGGTCAAGACCTTCGAAAGCGCCCTGAAGCGCCGGCGCCGGGGCAGCGTGATCCGGCTGTCGGTCGACTCCTCGATGCCGGAAAGCCTGCTGGAATTCGTCCGCAAGGAGCTGGCGGTGGCGCCGGAGGATGTGTTCCGGCTGGACGGTCTCATCGGGCTTGCCGACACCAAGGAGGTCATCGTCGACGACCGTCCGGAGATGGTGTTCAAGCCCTACAACGCCCGATTCCCGGAGCGCATCCGCGATTTCGGCGGCGATTGCTTCGCCGCGATCCGCGACAAGGATTTCATCGTCCACCACCCCTATGAGAGCTTCGACGTGGTGGTGCAGTTCCTGCGCCAGGCGGCCCGCGACCCGGACGTGGTGGCGATCAAGCAGACCCTGTACCGGACGTCGAAGAACTCGCCGATCATCCAGGCGCTGATCGAGGCGGCGGAGGCCGGCAAATCGGTCACAGCCATGATCGAGCTCAAGGCCCGCTTCGACGAGGAGGCCAATATCCGCTGGGCCCGCGACTTGGAACGGGCCGGCGCCCAGGTGGTCTACGGCTTCATCAATCTCAAGGCGCACGCCAAGGTGTCGCTGGTGGTACGGCGGGAGCAGGGCGGGCTGCGCCCCTATGTGCAGTACGGCACCGGCAACTACCACCCGATCACCGCCAAGATCTACACCGACCTCAGCTACTTCACCTGCGATCCGCGCATGTGCCACGACGCCGCGGCGATGTTCAACTACATCACCGGCTATGCTCCGCCGGAGCACATGGACACGCTGAAGATCGCGCCGCTGCAGATCCGCGACACCCTGGTCTCGCTGATCCAGGCCGAGATGGACAACGCCCAGGCCGGCAAACCGGCGCAGATCTGGGCCAAGCTCAACTCCCTGGTCGATGACGAGATCATCGACTGGCTGTACCGCGCCTCCCAGGCCGGGGTGCAGATCGACTTGGTGATCCGCGGCATCTGCTGCCTCAGGCCCGGGGTGCCCGGTCTGTCCGACAATATCCGGGTGAAGAGCGTCGTCGGCCGCTTCCTGGAGCATTCTCGCATCGTCTGCTTCGCCAACGGCGCCAAGCTGCCGTCTGGGAAGGCGAAGCTGTTCATCTCCTCCGCCGACTGGATGGAGCGCAATTTCGACCGCCGAATCGAGACCCTGGTGCCGATCGACAATCCGACCGTGCACCGACAGGTGATCGAGGAGATCATGGTCGCCAATCTGCGGGACGAGACCAGTAGCTGGACATTGTCGGCGGACGGGTCGTACAAGCGTGTCGAGGCACCGGAGGACGCGTTCAGCGCCCATCGGTACTTCATGACCAATCCCAGCCTTTCGGGACGCGGCAGCGCCCTGAAGGACCCGAGACGAGCACCGCGCCTGGTGTTGAAGATCCAAAGCTGACGATTCCTCGCATGCAGACCTCCCGGCGGTGAACGCCCTTCGCCTAGGCCCGATCGGACGCGCCCGGTCCGGCCGCGTCGCCGTCATCGATATCGGCTCCAACTCGATCCGGGTGCTGGTCTATGACCGGCTCAGCCGGGCGCCGCTGCCGATCTTCAACGAAAAGGTTCTGTGCGGCCTTGGCCGCGATCTCGCGCGCACCGGGCGGTTGCATCCGGACGGCGTCACAATGGCGCTGAGGAACCTGGCCCGGTTCCGCCGGCTGCTCGACGGCATGGCGGTCCGCCATGTGGACGTGATCGCCACCGCCGCGGTGCGCGATGCCGAGGACGGGGCGGAGTTCGTCGCCGAGGTGAAGCGGCTGAGCGGCCTGGACGTCTCCACCATCAGCGGCGCCGAGGAGGCACGGCTCTCGGCCATGGGCGTGCTGTCCGGCACCCCGGGCGCCGACGGGGTAATGGGCGATCTCGGCGGCGGCTCCCTGGAGCTGGTGGCGTTGGACCAGAAATCCATCGGGCGACAGGTGACCCTGCCGCTCGGGCCGTTCCGGCTGATGGTCGGCAAGAAGACCCGCTCGGAGATGCGGGCCCAGGTGGACGAGGTCTTTGCCGGGCAGGACTGGCTGGCCGAGTATCGCGGCCGCACCTTCTATCCGGTCGGCGGTGCCTGGCGGTCGCTGGCCAAGGTGCACATGGCCAGGACCCGCTATCCGGTCCACATCATCCACCATTACGCGGTGCCCGGCCCCGAGGTGCAGCAGCTGGCCAGCGTGATCGCGCGCCAGGGCAAGGCCTCGCTCGACCGGCTGCCGGCGGTCAACAAACGCCGGCTGGAGACCCTGCCGCTCGGGGCTTTGGTGCTGGAATCCCTGCTCAAGGCCATGGCGCCGGCCGAGGTGGTCTTCTCGGCCTACGGGCTGCGCGAGGGCCATCTGTTCGACAAGCTGTCGCGCAAGGAGCAGGCGGCCGATCCGCTGCTGCACACCTGCACCGAAATCGCCCGGCGGCTGGACCGATTCGGCGAGGCCGCCGGCTTCGCCCGCTGGACCCGCCCGCTCTTCGTCGGCGAGACGCCGGCCGTCGCCCGGCTGCGCGAGGCGGCCTGCCTGCTCAGCGATTTCTGCTGGGCCGAGCATCCCGACTACCGGGCCGAACACGCCTATCTGAGGACGCTCCGGCTGGCCGTGGTGGGCCTCGATCACGCCGAGCGCGTGTTCCTGGCATCCACCATCTATGTCCGCTATGGCGGAGTGATCGGCGATTCGGTGTCGAAGGCGGCGGAACTTGTCCTGACCCCCGACGAAGTCGAGCGGGCCCGGCTCCTGGGCAGTACGCTCCGGCTTGCCCACGCGCTGACCGGCGGCGCCACCGGCCTGTTGGACAGCACCCGGCTGGAGCGGGTCGGCGACGACCTGGTCCTGTGGCTGCCGGAAGACCAGCAGGCACTCGACGGCGACGCGGTCGGACGGCGACTGGACGCGGTCGCCAAGATCCTCGGCGTGACGGGCCGGATCGCTGCGCCCGCGAGCGCGCCCCGACCGGCGGCGTCGATCTAAAGGTATTCCCAGCCGCGGCTATGGGTGGCGTCGCCGGCCGTCGCCAGGCCGCCGATGATGGTCTCCGAGGCGCCGAAGGCGAAGCCGCCTCCGGTCGGGACATTGAGCCGAATCGGGCCGCCGCGCTCGCCGAGGCCCTGGCCGAATTCGAGCTCGAGCTGGGAGTATCCGACGTTGCCGGCCTGGGCGCCGCCCTCGCGCATATGCGCCGATCCCTCGAAATCCTCGACGGTCACCCGGCGCCCGGTGCGGAACTCGACCCAGCCTTCGCCGGCGGGTAGGGCGCCACCCCAGCCGACCGGAGCGCCGGCACCGCCATGGATGCCGCCATAGAGGTAGCGCTGCCAGTAATTGTAAGGGTCCCGAATGGCAAAGGCGGAGACGTTGCCGACGATCGCCTCGCCGCCGCCGCCGGAGCCGACATACTTGATCTGGAAGGTGTTGTGGCGCTCGAACGGGACCCGCGCCGTGATGCGGACGCCGGCCAGCTGGACCGTGGTGTTGAACATCATCACGCCGCGATGAAAGGCGTCGTTCCGGGTGGTGCCCTCCACATCGCTCATCCGGGTGCCGACGCCGATCACCCGCGTATTCAGCGTCGGCATTTCGACGAGGCCGGCGCCGCGGCCGATCGACGCCAGATTCTCCCGCATCGCAAAGCTCTCCACGGCCCGCGCCCGGGCCCAGCTCAGCCGCTCGTTGAAGCTTCGGCCGGCGGCGGTCCTGTCGCCCGCCCGGCTGGCCAGCCCGATGATCCGCCAGACGATTCGCGGATTGTGCAGTTCGCTGGCGAAGTTGGAGAGGTAGATGCGGTGGTTGCGCTTGAGCTCGCTGCGCCCGGTATCGAAATCATACAGGTGGATCGTCCGGCGCCCGTCGCGCCGGGAATAGTCCACACGCCCGTCACTCATCCCGCCACCTCCCGCGAACGGCGCAGGTCCTGACGCGCCGTCCGTATCTCCGTGCCGCGGCCGCCGACCCGGTCATCCCTCCCAGGCGAATCGGCGGGCAGCAGGGCCCATGTCGGCTGACATTTTATTCAAATTCGAAGTAATTGTCACGACCGGGCGGCCGATTGCAGCGCCCAGCGGTCACTCCGCGGCGGCGTCGTCGCCCTTGCGGCGGGGGGTGGACACGGTGCTGACCCGGTTCCCGTCGATCGCCAGCGCGATCTCGCCATGCTTCAGGGCCAGCGCGTCCTCGCCGAACAGCTCGCGGCGCCAGCCCCTGAGGGCCGGCACGTCGGCATTGTCGTCGGCGGCCACCTGTTCCAGATCGCCGGCATTGGCGACCAGCTTCTGGGCGACGCCGAAGCTGTCGCATTTCATCTTCAGCAGCACCCGCAGCAATTCGACGATGGGGCCGATGCCCTGGGGCGGGACGATGCGGGCGCGCGGCTTCGGCCGCTTCTCGGGCGGCGTCGCCAGCCCGTCCTCGACGGCTTTCAGCAATCCGGCTCCCTGCCAGCCCTGCGCCATGCTGCGGCTCAAGCCGCGGGTGCGCGCCAGTTCGTCGACGCTACGCGGGGTGTGGGCGGCGATCTCCAGCAGCGCGTCGTCGCGCAGCAGCCGGCCGCGGGGCAGGTCGCGCTTCTGCGCCTCGCGTTCGCGCCACGCCGCCAGCTCCCTGAGGCAGGAGAGGAATTTCGGGTCGGTCGAGCGGGTCTTGATGCGGTTCCAGGCCTCCTCCGGCTCCACCCGATAGGTGTCCGGATGGGTCAGGATGGCGATCTCCTCCTCCAGCCAATGCTCGCGCTTGCTGCGGGCCAGCTGCCGGCTGAGCTTCTCGTAGATCGGCCGCAGATGGATGACGTCGGCCAGGGCATAGCGCAACTGCTTGTCGGTCAGCGGCCGGCGCGACCAGTCGGTGAAGCGCGAAGTCTTGTCGATCCGCTTGCCGGCAAGCCGGTTGACCAGGGTCTCGTATCCGACGGAATCGCCGAAGCCGCAGACCATCGCCGCCACCTGGGTGTCGAACAAAGGCGCCGGCACGGCACCGGTCAGGTTGACGAAGATCTCGATGTCCTGGCGCGCGGAGTGGAACACCTTGAGCACCGAAGGGGCGGAGAGCAGTTCGAACAGCGGCGCCAGGTCCATGCCGTCGGCCAGCGGGTCGATGGCGGCAGCCTCGTCGGGGCCGCCGACCTGCACCAGGCAGAGCAGGGGCCAGTAGGTGTTTTCCCGCATGAACTCGGTGTCGACCGCGACGAATTCGGCCTCCATCTGGCGTTTGCAGAAATCAGCGCAGTCTTTGGAATCAACGATCAAACGGGGGTGGTCGGCCATAGAGCGGTCTTAACATGGCGGGATGCGGGCGACAAACCCGCTATCCGGCGTTGCCGCCCCGATTTCCGGCCGGTCAGTCGCCCGGCGCGGTCAGCCCGTGGTGGTCATAGATTTGCGCCACCTCCGGCCCGGTCATGAAGTCCAGCAGGGCGGGCCCGAACGCACCGCCATCGCCGACCAGTCCGATATGGTAGCGGGTGACCGGATTGGCCTCGCCGGCACCGCCCTCCCCGGACAGGGCCGACAGCGGAACGATCTCAAAAAGGTCCTCGAAAACCCGCGCATATCTAAGCGCCAAGTGAAAATAGATCACCGCCACGTCGGCTTCGCCATCGGCCAGGATCTGCGGGATCTCCCGATGGTGGATCAGCGCGCTGGTTACGAACGCGCCGTCGTCCAGGGCCTGGCGATAGCGCTGCAGGTCCTGGCCTTCGGCCTTGGCCAGGCCGAGGATCGTCTCCCGGTAGACCCCGTGCGAGGCCGACTCGGTCACCGGATTGGACAGCGCAAGGCGAACATCCGGGCGCAGCAGATCGGCAAGCCCGGCGATGTCCTTCGGATTGCCGCGGCGAATCAGCAGCACGTTGCCACGGCTCTGGGCGAAGGGCAGGTGGTCGGCGACTTCGCCGCTGGCGACCAGCTGGTCCAGCACGCTATCGGGGCCGATGAACACATGCGGGCGCACCGACAGGACCAGGTTGCCGACCCGCAGGCTGCCGCTGCCTAGCGCGCCGAGCAGCACCCGCGGCGGTGTGGTCGCATAGAAGATGTCCATGGCCTCGGGTGTGCACTCGAGGAACGCCGCGAGGCTCTCCTCCAGGGCCATGTGGTGATTGCCGTCGGAGAACACCGCCAGGCGGGCGCGCAACGGATCGCCATGAAAGTCGAGCACGATATTCGAACCGGTTGCACGAAAATCGACCTCTTCTTGCAATTTTCTTGCGGCCTCTGATGGCCAGGGAAGCGGTCGTGATCCGGGTGTGCTCACCGGTCTCTCCTACGTGGAGTTCATTGAAATTACGACCGAATCCGGCTTCCGAGGGACCTGCTAGGTGGTCTGACGGATGGTTCGATCTGTTCAGCGGCTGGGTTCGAAACGGAAAGATGTGACATGGATTCGTTGTTTGCAAGATGAATTTATACTACTATGACATGTCAATAATATTGTTTTGCTGACCAATTAAACGGAGTTTTGTGTCTAATGCTACCGATGCGAGCGTAGCCGCATCGGCGACCCAGGAGAGTCTTGATCATGACGGCCCAGGTTCCGGAGGCAGTGGAATCGGGGCCGTTTTGCAGGCAACAGGGGAGATCGACATGCAGGATTATGCGGCACCGGCACCGAAACTTGGTTCGTTCTTCAATCAGATCATCTCGAACATCGAGGAAACCGGGCGGAATCCGAAACGCGTCTTGACCGGATTTGTACTTGCCTGGGTTTCGTTTTTTCTTCTGCTTTATGTCATTCCGCCCCCCGAGGGGCTTTCCCCGGCCGGAATGGCGGTTGCCGCCATCGTTGTCTGGGCCTGCATCATGTGGGTCTCCGAGGCGCTGCCGGTGGGAATCACCGGCATTTCGATCCCGTTGCTGCTGATCCTGACCCAGGGCATTCCCTGGCAGGACGGCCGGCCGCCTCTGGGCACGGTGTTCGCCGGATTCACCCGGCACGTGGTGTGGCTCTGCTTGTTCGCCTTCCTGGTCGGCGCGGTCATGCAGCTTCTGAAGGCCGACCGCCGCATCGCCCTCTCGGTACTCGACCGGATCAAGGCCTCCACGGTGGGGCGGGTGATCTGGGGGATGTTCTTCGTGAACATCATCCTGGCCTTCCTGATCCCGGCCGCCAATGCCCGCGCCGCCACGCTGCTGCCGGTGGTCAAGGGGATCGTCAACCTGCTGGGCACGACGCCGGAGGAGCGCGAGGCGCGCAAGGCGATCGTCATCCAGTCGCTGGTGTACGGCACCATGATCTGCGGCGTCTTCATCATGACGGCGCATCTGCCCAACCTGATCATGGTCGACATCATGGCCCAGGACGGGTTCAACATCAGCTATCTGCAATGGGCCCTGCTGCAGGCGCCCTATCTCGGCATGTTCGTGCTGACCCAATGGTGGGTGCGGTACCACTTCAAGACCGCCAGCGTCCGTATCGCCGGCGGCCATGAGAAGATCCGGGCCCAGCATAAGGAGCTGGGGCCGACCACGACGGCGGAATGGACGCTGCTGGCGCTGTTCGCCTTCGTGGCGCTGCTGTTCGTCATGGGCCGCGGCAGCCCGATCTTCGAACTGCACCGGTTCCAGCTGGGCATCATCGGCCTGGTCGGCATCCTGCTGCTGTTCACCCCGGGCCTGTTCCCCTTCAAGTGGAAGGAGGTCCAGGACCGCACCATCTGGGGCACCTTCCTGCTGCTGGGCGGCGCCATCACCATGACGGCGGCGATGCGGCAATCGGGTCTGGCGGACTATCTGGCCGACCTGATCCATGACGGCGTGATCGGTCTGCCCTGGTGGGGAATCGTGCTCGGCCTGATGGTCGGCACCCATATCGTGCGCATCGGCATGCTGTCGAACGTGGCCGCGGTCGCCATGCTGGCGCCGATCGTGTACGAAATGGCGCCGCTGGTCGATCTGCACCCGGTGGCCTTCATGCTGCTGGTCTGCGACACCGACACCTTCGCCTATCTGCTGCCGACCCAGATCACCGCCGCGGTGATCGCCTACGGCTCGGAGGAGTTTTCCATGTCGGACTACTTCAAGGCCGGCTGGGTGGCAGTGTTGATCGCCATGGCCTATGGCCTGATTGTCATGGCGCCCTGGTATGCCTTCCTGGGCATTCCGGTGTGGGATCCGTCGGCACCCTGGCCGTTCTGATCCAGGGCGGGGGACCATCAAGCGATCCGGGGGCGGGGAGCCCCCCGGACCGTCAAGCCATCATCAGGAAATCAAAGGTGACGTCATGGAACGCATGACCGATGCGCAGCTCAAGGATGTGCTGGGCGACTATTTCGCGCCAAAGGGCCTGTACCAGAAGACCAAGGAGATGGGCTTCCTCGGCCGGGTGACATGCAACCGCGACCATCTGGTGGCCGGCGAGTGGACCGAGATCGTTCTCGACTACGAGGTCGGCGCGTCGGGCATCGCCGACGGCGCCTGGATCAAGGCGACGTTCAAGTTCTATTCCGATTGGGCCCTTTTCCAGACCACCGATCCGGCCGGCGCCAACTATGTCTCCGCCGAATACCAGGCCGGCCCCTGCGTCGAGGGCCAGAGCCCGGCCACGGTACAGTCGCTGAAGGTCCGCTTCGACCAGAAGGGCCATGAGCGGCCGTTCCAGAAGGCGGTCATCGTCGACACCGTCGACGGCTACCTGAAACCCGGCGACCACATCATCATCCGCCTCGGCGACCGCCGCGGCGGCGGCCCCGGCACCCGCGTCCAGACCTTCGTGGAGAAGGGCTTCCGCTTCCGCTGCTACATCGACCCGCTGGGCACCTCGCGCTTCTGCGACATCCCCGGCGACATCGTCATGGATGTGGTGCCGGGCGCGCCTGCGCAGCTGATGATGGCCGGCTCGCGGCTGCTGCGACCGGGCGAGCCCTACACGCTCCGGGTCCGGGCCGAGGATTCCTGGGGCAACACCTGCTGGGACACGGCCGCCTCGGTCCAGGTCGCCGCCAGCCGCGAGGGCGAGGCGGTCTACGACAAGACGGTCAAGCTGGCCGGCAAGGGCTGGTCGGTGGCCGCCATCGACGATCTGCCGACGGAGCCGGGCGAGCTTGAGGTGACGGCGACCCTGCTCGACCATCCCGAGGTCGCGCCGGCCACCTTCTACGTCACCGCCGACGAGGCGTCGCCGACCCCGCGCCTGTTCTACGGCGACCTGCATGTGCATTCCGAGGACACCGTCGGCACCAACGACACCACCTACAACTTGACCTACGGACGGGATATCGCCGGGCTGGATGTGCTCGGCTACACCGCCAACGACTTCCAGATCACCAAGGACCGCTGGGACCGGGCGGTCGAGATCATCCACGAGCTGAACGAGGATGGCAGCTTCGTGTGCTATCCGGGCACCGAGTGGTGCGGTAATTCCTGCGCCGGCGGCGACCACAACGTGGTCTTCCTGCACGGCAAGACGCCGGAATTCCCCTTCGACGCCCAGGGCCGGGTGGCGCGCTCCTTCGAGTGGAACGAGGACATGGAGGGCGACACCATCCAGCCGGGCGCCTGGCCGCTGGAAGAGCTCTGGGCGACCTATGCCCACGACCCGGAGGGCCATCTGCTGATGCCCCATGTGGGCGGCCGCCGCTGCATCATGGACTGGCACTATCCCAAGCTGGAGAAGCTGGTGGAGATCACCTCGGCCTGGGGGCATTTCCCCTGGCTCTATCAGGAGGTGGCGGAGCGCGGCTACAAGCTGGGCGCTTCGGCCAATGGCGACGAGCATCGCGGCCGCTGCGGCGGCGGTGTTCCGGGCACCGCGGTCTTCGGCACCAAGGGCGGCGTCACCGGCATCATCGCCGACACGCTGGACGGCAAGACCATCGGCGAGGCGTTGAGGGCGCGGCGCACATGGGCCACCACCGGCGAACGGCTGGTCGGCCTGGCCTGGTGCGGCGACCACCGCCAGGGCGACGAGTTCGCCCATAGCGGCAAGGCCACGATCGACTACCGCTTCCTTGGCGATGCCGGCTGGGACGAGATTGCCGCCTTCGACCACACCGGCTGCATCTGGACCCGGAACCTGCAGGAGGAGGCCGGCTATTCCGACCGCCGCATCCGGGTGCGATTCGGCGGTGCCAGGATCCGCGATCGTTACCGCTGGGCCGACTGGCGCGGCGAGATCGACATCCGCAACGGCGTCATCAACGGATTCGGCGGCCGCGGCTTCGAGCATCAGGAAGAGACATGCTGGCGCGCCGGACCAACCCGGATCGGCTTCCGCACCGACACCTATGGCGATGCCGACTGCGTCGAGATCGATATCAGCAATCTGGCACGGTCGCGCATCACCGTGTCGGGCACCATCGACGGCTACGTCAAGGTAGGCAACCCGCTGGACGGCAACCCGTTCGTGCATTGTCCGAGCTTCGAATGGGATGTCTCCGGCGAGCAGTTGCTGGCCGAGGGTGCCCTGCGCCGCGAGCTTGGCGGGACCGAGATCTTCCTGGCCATCGAGCGGCTCAGCGACGCCCCGATGCCCCGCGACGTTTCCGGCTCGGTGGACATCGAGCCGGTCAACGGGCCGCATGGCTTCCGCCCGGTCTATCTGCAGGGGCGTCAGATCGATGACGGCAAGGCGTGGACGTCGGCCATGTATCTCACCTTCTAGTTCTGGCTGGACCGACAGCCAGGGAGCCCCGGGCGAATTATTTGCTCGGGGCGGTTGGCCGTTTCCGGTGGCCGGCGGCCGGCAATCCGCCGTCCATCCGGCTGCGGAGCGCGGTTTCGGGTCTGGAATTGGCCTCGGTATCGTGCTTCAAGTTATTGATTTCATTAGAGTATGTATCGATACAGCCCGTTTTGATTGTCAATTGTCAGAGTCGCTGACCTATTCGAATGCTTATCAAAATATGAATCCATTTTAATTAGATAATCTTCTCATCCGCTGCAATGTAAACGTGCCGTTTACACTTTGTTGGTGATATTTCGCTCACAGCCGACGGTTGAAGGCTGGCGTGCTCATGGATACCGGCCGCGCCGATCCTCGAGCCTGCCGCCGACCCGGCGGTCGAGACAGGATTCTCTGATGTAACCGCGGTTTCCTCCTCCCCGAGGGCGTGAAATCCGGGCCCGTTCCATAGGTCCAATGCAACGAAAGGAATTGGCATGTTCCGGAAAGTGAAAGTAGCCGCTCTCGCACTCTCCGTGCTGTCGGCAATATTCGTGAGTTCCTCGGCATCGGCCGAAATCCGCTTCGGGGTCACCGCCCCGCGCGGCGATGAGGTCGCCATCAACCAATGGAGCGAGCTGGGCACGTATCTCTCGATGCGGCTCGGTGAGCCGGTGCGGATCGTGCCGCTGGCGGTGCACGCCTCGATCTACAATCTCGGCAACCGCAATGTCGATTTCCTCCTGACCAATCCGGTGCAATCGGCCATCGGCATGTCGGTCCTGCGCGCGGAACCTCTGGCCACCTTGAACAAGCGGTCCGGCACGGAGTTCTCCGGCGTGATCATCTCCCGGTCCGATTCCGGCATCGAGACCGCCCAGGACGTTCGCGGCCGCCGGGTCGTGTCGCTGCGCGTCGGCATCTCCGCCGGCGCCTATATCTTCCAGGCCTATCACCTGCAGCTTCGCGGCGTCGCCGTGCCGCAGGACCTTGCGTCGCTGGAAGAGCGCCGTACCCAGGATGAACTGGTCTATGCGGTGCGCGACCGGGTGGCGGACGTCGCCTTCATCCGCACCGGCGTGCTGGAGGCGATGGCCCGCGAAGGCAAGATCAACATGGCGGATTTCACCATCGTCGATCGGAACAATGACGATTTCCCGCTGGTCCATTCCACCCGCCTGTATCCGGAATGGTTCGTGATGTCGGCGCCGGGGCTGGACGAGACCCTGGCCCAGCGCGTGAAGTGGAACCTGCTGGCGCTGACGCCGGACGATCTGGCCTCCCAGCGCGCCAACATCAACGGCTTCGTCCACCCGTTGTCGCTGGACGAACTGCGCGACGCGCTGATCGGCCTGCATGTGCCGCCGTTCAACGACCCGGGTCTCAGCGACACCGGAAGCTGACCGCCGTACCGGCCGGCCGTCGCGCCTCCGCCCGACGGCCGGCTCCCCCGCAATGCACTACGTCTCGGCCGGAACCCCTTCTCGTGTGGGAAGGGGTTTCTGGCTTTGCGTCTCCTGCTTTCTGCAGGTGCGACTGGCAGTTCCAGAATACCGGCATGGCTACTTTGTAAGTTAACTAATTGGTATTGGAATAACGCCCCGATAGTCGCTGTTAAGTTGTTGTCGATAATGGACGTCAGGCCGCGGGAGACGATCTATACTTCAACAAGCGGTCCTTCGAATCTCATTAGAGGATTGCCCTTGTCCAGCGGCCGGCAGCCGGGTCGTCGGCCCGTGCGGCGGTCTTCGAAACCCATGCATGTCAGGCGCGCCCTGGCATGTTCCACGACAGGTGGCCCGAGGTTAGTACGATGGTGAAGCGCCTCATTCGCCACATTCGGCCCGGCCATCGGGACCTCATGTTGGCCGTGCTGGCATTCGTCGGTCTGGCGCTCGTCCTTGCCTCCCTTGATTTTGTCGAATGGCTGTTCGCCGCCACGCGCGAATTCGAGCATCTGGAACTGGATGACTGGATCGCGGCGCTGCCGGCATTGGCGATTGCGATGGCCTGGTATGCCTATCGCCGCTGGCAGGACTCGAAGGTACTGGCGGAGGAATTGGCGCAAACGGTCGAGCGCCTGCGCAGGACATCCGAGGAACTCACCGTGGCCAAGGATGCGGCGGAGCGCGCCAGCGCCGCCAAGTCGGAATTCCTCGCGACCATGAGCCACGAGATCCGGACGCCGCTGAACGGCGTCATTCCGGTGACCGAATTGTTGCTTGAGACCGATCTCAGCGACGAGCAGCGGGCCTATGCGAACACGGTGTACCAGTCCGGCACCGCGCTTCTCGAAATCATCAACGACATCCTGAATCTCTCACGGCTCGAGGCCGGCCGGGTCGAGTTGGAGAACGCGCCGATCCCGGTCACGGGTATCGTGGAGAGCGTCGCAACATTGTTCGGCGCCGAGGCCAGGGAGAAGGGCCTCGAGATTTCACTCTATGTCGATCCGGATGTGCCGCGGACACTGATTGGTGACGGCACCAAGCTGCGGCAGGTTCTCCTCAACCTCATCGGCAACGCGGTGAAATTCACCGAGGCCGGCGGCATTACCATCGCCCTGACCCTGGATGCCCGCAGCGACGGGGTCGCCACGGCCCGGTTCGAGGTCGCCGATACCGGCATCGGCATCGCCGAGGAGTACCGCGCGAACATCTTCGAGAAGTTCTCACAGGCCGAGGCCTCGATGACCCGCCGCTTCGGCGGCACCGGCCTGGGGCTGGCGATCTGCCGGAGCCTGGTGGAGGTGATGGGCGGGCGGATCGGCGTCGAGAGCGTTGTCGGGGAAGGTAGCCGGTTCTGGTTCACCGCGCGTCTGGCAGAGGTGCCGGGGGAGGAGGCGCAAGAGACCGCCGCCGAAGCGGATCTGGCCGACATGCGCGTGCTGGTCATCGACGGGTCCGCCTTGGGCCGGCAGGTTCTGGCAAGGCAGCTTCGGGCCTGGGGTATGGCGGTGGCGACCGCCCATGAGGGGCAGTCGGCACTCGCCCTGTTGCGTGACGCCGCCGAGCGGGGCATGCCCTACCAAGCAGCGATCGTCGAGCATGCCCCGCCGCGGTCCGACGGTTTGGCGCTGGCGTCCTATGTCCGCAAGGACCCTCTGCTGTCGGCGACCCGGCTGGTGCTGGCCTCCGCCGGCCCGCTGCCCCACCGCGCCGCCGGCGACGATGCACCGACTGTCCAGGCCTGCCTGCAGAAGCCGCTGGTCCCCAGCGCCCTGAAGACGAGCCTGCGTCCGACGAACGGATCGGGCGCTCCGGAATCGACGGGCCGGGACAACCGACACGCCCAGCTGACGGCATCCGGCCTGCCGGCGCTCGAGATCCTTGTTGCCGAGGACAACCTGTCGAACCGCGACCTTCTGGTCCGCATCCTGTCCAGGCTGGGCCATGACACGGAGGTGGTCGGCAATGGTCGAGACGCGGTGTCTGCGGTGGAGCGGCGCGCCTACGACCTGGTGCTGATGGATATCCGCATGCCGGTCATGAACGGCATCGAGGCCTTGCAGGCGATCCGTGCCATGCCGGGCCCCGCCGCGGACCTGCCGATCGTGGCGATCACCGCCGATGCCATGCGGGGCGACCGGGAAAAGCACCTGGGACTCGGGTTCACCGAGAGCATCAGCAAGCCCATAGACCGCAAGCATCTCAACCGCGTGCTCACCGATTGCCAGCGCAACCTGGCCGAGGGCCGGCCGTCTAACGGCGCGGCCGATGTTCCGACCATATCCAGGGCGGCCGGACGCTAGCGGCGCGAGTATCGTATGCGCAGTGCGGCCGCGGACTAGAGCAGCTTCCACTCTCCTGACGGCAGCTTGCACCGGTCGAAGACATAGCGGAACGGCGTGCCCGATGTCGGCAGCTCGATATCATGCTGCAGCCGCCGGCAGGGCAGGTCGTTATGGGTGAAGATCCCGACCAGCATGACCGAGCCCCGGGCGCCGCTCTCCGGATTGGACCAATCCTCGAAATCGCCCAGCTCGGCCCGCTCGCCCTCGTACAGCTTGGCCGCTGCTGCCGTGGCCAGCCGGATATCGGTGTCAGTCACCTCGAAATCCGACCGGCGGAAGGGGTTGAGCTGGGCATGCGCCGGCACCGTCGCCGCGACCAGTGTGATGGTGGCCGTCAGGGCCGCCAGTGCCATCCCTCTGAACATCGGTAATCCTCGCCTGTCTGTCGCCTTTGGGGCCGTTTGCCGCCCTCTGCCGCGATGGCGAAGGTCCGGCCCGTCTCTTGCCGTGAGTTTTGCATCTTTAACCTAGACCAAAACGGTGGCAAGGCGAGCGGCGGGGTGGCGGTCGATTTGCCGCCCGCGCGGACTGGCGCCTTGACAAGCCACCGCCATCGGTGTGCTTTTGCGCGCCGATTTCCAGCGGGAAATCGGTTGCTCCTCACTGCAGAAGAAGCCGGCGCGCGATGCCCAAGGACCCGTCACCCATGCATCCCTATCGTACCCATACCTGCGGCGCCCTGCGCGAGACCGATGCGGGCCAGACCGTGCGGCTGTCCGGCTGGGTCCATCGCAAGCGCGACCACGGCAACCTGTTGTTCGTCGATCTGCGCGACCATTTCGGCCTGACGCAATGCGTCATCGACGTCTCCAGCCCGCATTTCGCCGCCGCCGAAGCGGCGCGGCTGGAGACCGTCGTCACCGTGACCGGGCCGGTGACCCTGCGCACCGAGGACACCATCAACGACAAGCTGCCGACCGGCCGCATCGAGGTGAAGGTCGACGATATCTCGGCTCAGTCGACCGCCGACATGCTGCCGCTGCAGGTCAACTCCGAGGCCGACTACGGCGAGGACATCCGCCTCAGATACCGCTACCTCGATCTCAGGCGCGAGAAGATGCAGCGCAACATCGCGCTGCGGTCCAGCATCATCGCGTCGATCCGCCGGCGGATGATCGAGCAAGGCTTCACCGAGTTCCAGACCCCGATCCTTACCGCCACCAGCCCCGAGGGCGCGCGCGATTTCCTGGTGCCCAGCCGTCTGCACCCCGGCAAGTTCTACGCTCTGCCGCAGGCGCCGCAGCAGTTCAAGCAGTTGCTGATGGTCGCCGGCTTCGACCGCTATTTCCAGATCGCACCCTGCTTTCGCGACGAGGACAGCCGCGCCGACCGCTCGCCGGGCGAGTTCTACCAGCTTGATTTCGAGATGAGCTTCGTGACCCAGGAGGATGTCTTCGCGGCGATCGAGCCGGTGCTGCACGGCGTATTCGAGGAGTTCGCGGACTTCACTGGCACCCCGCGGCCGGTCAGCCCGCCGCCGTTCCCGCGCATCCCCCATGAGCAGGCGATGCTGCTTTACGGATCCGACAAACCGGATCTGCGCAACCCGCTGGTCATCTGCGACGTGACCAATGTGTTCGCCCGCGACGACGTCGAGTTCCGCGCCTTCAAGGGTGTCATTGCCAAGGGCGGCGTGGTGCGGGCGATCCGGGCGCCACAGGTCGCCGACAGGCCGCGCAGCTTCTTCGACAAGCTCAATGCCTGGGCCCAGGGGGAGGGGGCGCCGGGGCTCGGATACATCCTGTTCGCCGATGGCGGCGGCAAGGGGCCGATCGCCAAGTTCGTGCCCGAGGCCGCGCAGCAGGCGCTGCGGGAGGCTGCCGGGCTGGAGGACGGCGATGCGGTGTTCCTGATCTGCGATATGAAGCCGGCGGCGGAGAAGATGGCCGGCCTGGCCCGGACCCGGATCGCCGAGGATATGGACATCATCGACCGCGATCGCTTCGAGTTCTGCTGGATCGTCGACTTCCCGATGTTCGAGCTGGACGAGGAGACCGGCAAGATCGACTTCAGCCACAACCCGTTCTCGATGCCCCAGGGCGGTCTGGAGGCGCTGGAGAGCATGGACCCGCTGGAGGTCAAGGCCTTCCAGTACGACATCGTCTGCAACGGCGTGGAGCTGTCCTCGGGCGCCATCCGGAACCACCTGCCGGAGATCATGTACAAGGCGTTCGGGATCGCCGGCTACGACCCCGATGTGCTGGAGGCGCGGTTCGGCGGCATGCTGTCGGCGCTGAAGTTCGGCGCGCCGCCCCATGGCGGCTCGGCGCCCGGCATCGACCGCATCGTCATGCTGCTGGCCGACGAGCCCAATATCCGCGAGGTCATCGCCTTCCCGATGAACCAGCGGGCCGAGGATCTGATGATGCAGGCGCCGGCCGAGGTCGAACGGGCCCGGATGAAGGAGTTGCACATCAAGCCCGACATGCCGCCGGTCAAGAAATAGCGCCCGCGGCGCGGCATCACTCGTCGCGCCGGGCCGCCTTGTCCGCGTAGAGCGCCGTATCGGCAGCGGCGATCAACTCGTCCGCCTGGGCGCCGGCCCGGTAGGGCACCGCGCCGAAGCTCGCCCGCATCCCGATGCGCCGGCCTTGCCAATCGACGGTTTCGGCGTCGGCGATGGCCCTCAGGATTTCGATCTTGGCCATCCCGCCATCGATGTCGCAGTGGGTCAGCAGGATGGCGAACTCATCGCCGCCCAGCCGTCCGACCACATCGGTCTCGCGAACGCTCCGGCGCATCAGTGTGGCGAAATGGCGCAACACCGCATCGCCGGCCGGATGGCCGTGGCGGTCGTTGACCGGCTTGAAACCGTCCAGGTCGCACAGCGCCAGTACGCCGGTCTCGCCGTGACGGCGGGCCGCGGCGAGGTGGCGGCGCAGATGATCCAACATGCTGCGCCGGTTCTCCAGACCGGTCAGATCGTCGGTGGCGCTCAGCCGCTCCAGCTGCGCGATGCGCCGGCGCTGGGCCACCAGCACCGTCTCCGCCTCGCGGACCAAATCCAGGGCGTGGCGCACCAGGAACGAGGCCGCCGGACCGGATCCGTCCTGCAGGGCGCCGGTCAGGCTGAGAAGCGCGGCGTCCAGCGATCCCGCGTCGCTGGCGAACGGCTCGGACTGGGTGAATTGGCGAAGCGGCGATGCCATGGCGAACGGGACTCCTGTGACGTGGGCTTGGGTAACGTCACGGTGCGGTGTTGCATTCCCCGTGCCATCAAGAATTACAACGAACTTATTGATTTAAAAAAATAATTATCAGCGGCATCGATGCATCCGAGGGTCGGGCATGGAAATCCTTGCCGATCGGACGGAGACGGCGGCAAGCTTTGCCGCGCCGGTCCCGCCTTGCGTCATTCTCATAAAAACCGCATTCAAGGCTTTGTGTATGCTGGCGCTTCACTATGTTTCAATAATCATTGGCCAGTCTGAACTGGGCACCGTTGGAGGCTTGTTTGTCAGTTTTCGCCGCGCGACACACCGCGATCGTTCTCGCCGCCGGTCTCTTGGCCGCGACGCCGTCCGCCGCATGGGAAATCGCTCCGCACCGGGCGATCTATCAGCTTGACCTGGCATCGGCCCGCATGGGCTCGCAGGTCAGCGATGTCGGCGGCCAGATGCTGTTCGTCTGGGAAGACAGCTGCGACGGATGGACGGTCGAGCAGCGCTACCGCACGAACTACGTCTTCGCCGAGGGCGGCCAGGTCGAACAGCGCATGACCTATGCCACCTGGGAGTCCAAGGACGGCCGCGACTTCAATTTCAGCGTCCGCAACGTGACCGGCAACCTCACCGACGAAGAGGTTCGCGGCATCGCCAGCTTCACCGGCGAGGGCCCGGGCACCGTCGAGTTCCGCATGCCGGAGAACCGGGAGGAGCGCCTGCCCAGCGGCACCCTGTTCCCGACCGCCCATACCCTGCGCCTGCTGGACGAGGCCGAGGCCGGGCAACGCTTCTTCATCGCCATGCTGTTCGACGGCACCGAGGTCGACGGGCTGAACGAGATCAGCGCCGTGATCGGCGATCTGCAGCCGGCTGTGTCGGCCGAGAATGCGCTCCTGGAACGGCCGTCCTGGCCGGTCCAACTGGCCTTCTTCTCGCTCGCCGAGCCGACATCGGAGCCCACCTACGAGATGTCGGTGACCCTCTACGACAACGGCATCGTCGACGGCATGCTGATCGATTACGGCGACTTCGTCGTCCGGGCGACCCTGCTCGAGCTGGAGCCGGTCGAAGCGCCCGATTGCTGAGCTGTTCCGACAGTCTTCCTCTGGCTCCGTTTGGAGCATCTCCCTCACCCAGCTTCGGATAAGGCTCGGCCAAGGCCCTCGCCAAGCCTCCGCACCCTCTCCCCAAGGAGAGGGATTGGCCACACTTCACCTTGGTTCCCTCTCCCTTGGGGAGAGGGTTGTGAAGGCTTGGCGAGGCCATTGGCCGAGCCTTAGCAGAAGCTGGGTGAGGGGGAATTTCCGGGCTCCGGGGCCTCTCATTCGGACTTCGCGGTAAAGCCGCGGCCCTTGGCGATGGCCGTGTCGCCGAGCTTGGCGCGCACCGAATCGATCGCCTCCTCGACCTTGCGCCGGCGCGCCAGTCCCGGATCCAGCAGGTCCGGCGGATCGGCGAGATCGTCCGCCACCAGGTCCGAGCCGCCGATCCCAATCAGACGAAAGCGGGTGCCGTCCGCCTCGCCGGCCAGATGGGGCAGGGCGGTGCGGTACAGATTGTCGGCCAGCTGCGTCGGCGCGGCCAGTTTCTGGCTGCGGGTCAGGATGCGGAAGCGGTCGGTCTTCAGTTTCAGCACCACGGTGCCGGCGGCGATTGCCTTCGCCTTCATCCGGCGGGAGACCGTTTCGCAGAGCGGCCACAGCCGGCGGCTGAGCTCATCCAGATCGGCAATGTCCTCGTTGAAGGTGGTCTCCGACGAGATGCTCTTCATGGCGCCGCCGGGCTCGACGACGCGGCTGTCGCGGCCATGGGCGAAACGCCACAGGCGGCGGCCGATCGTCCCGTAGCGCATCATCAGCGTCTTCTCGTCGCTCTCCCGCAGCTGGCCGATGGTGCGGATGCGGTCGCCGGTCAGCTTGGCCTGCAGCGCCTTGCCCACGCCCCAGATCAGGCTGACCGGACGCTCGGCCAGAAAATCCATCGCCTCCGCCTCGCCGATGACCGCGAACCCGCGCGGCTTGTCGAGATCGGAGGCGAGCTTGGCGAGGAACTTGTTGTAGCTGAGGCCGATGGAGACCGTGATGCCGATCTCCCGCTCGATCCGCCCGACCAGGCGGGCGCAGGTGACTGCTGGGCTGCCGCCATGCAGCGCTTCGGTGCCCGACAGGTCCAGGAAGGCCTCGTCGATGGAGATCGGCTCGACCAAAGGTGTGGCCGACTGCATCAATTCCCTCACCTGTTTGCCGATTTCGGTGTATTTCTTCATGTCCGGGCGGATGACGGTTGCATCCGGACACGCCGCCAGCGCCTTGAACATCGGCATCGCGGAGCGTACGCCATACATCCGGGCCACGTAGCAGGCGGCCGATACCACGCCGCGCTTGCCGCCACCAATGATCACCGGCTTGTCCGCCAGTTCCGGACGGTCGCGTTTCTCAACCGTCGCGTAGAACGCGTCGCAATCCAGATGGGCGATCGCCAGGGAATGAAGTTCAGGGTGTTGGATCTGCCGGGGCGACCTGCACACCTCGCAGCGGCCAGCTGCGGGCGGCGTGCTCCAGACCGTTGCGCAATCGCGGCAGAGCCCGGTGGCCGGCATCGATTGACCTCTTGTCCACGCCACGGAAACAGCCAGCGGGCGCGCCCGTGGTGACAAATTGTTAACCAAATATTGATAAACCGGCCAGTGTGTTGGTCGTCAATGGACTCCCCGGGGGCGCCGGGGGCGGCGATGTTCAACGAAGGGGGGTCAAACCTAATGTCTCCATCCATCAGTTCCGCAGCCGCGGCCGATAAGGAACAGGCGATGGCGAAGACCGTCCTGATCGTTGAGGACAATGAACTCAACATGAAGCTGTTCCACGATCTGCTGGAGGCGCATGGCTACGCCACGCTGCAGACGCGGGACGGCATGGAAGCGCTGAAAATCGCGCGTCAGGAAAAGCCCGATCTGATCCTTATGGACATCCAATTGCCGGAGGTTTCCGGGTTGGAGGTGACAAAGTGGATCAAAGAGGACGATGATCTCAGACGCATTCCGGTGATCGCGGTCACTGCGTTCGCCATGAAAGGGGACGAAGAAAAGATCCGTGAAGGTGGGTGCGAGGATTACATCGCGAAGCCGATCTCGATCGCGAAGTTCCTCGATACGGTGAAGCGGTATCTGAGCTAGAGACACATGTCCGCACGGGTCCTGGTCGTCGACGACGTACTGCCGAACGTCAAGCTTCTGGAAGCGAAGCTGACGCACGAGTACTTCGAGGTCATCACTGCCTCGAACGGTCCCCAGGCCCTGGAACGCGCAGAGGCCGACGCCCCCGACATCATTCTCCTCGACGTCATGATGCCCGGCATGGACGGTTTTGAAGTCTGCCAGCGGCTGAAGGACAACAAGAAGACCATGCACATCCCGGTGGTCATGGTCACCGCGCTCAGCGACACCGCCGACCGGGTTCGCGGCCTGGAAGCGGGCGCCGACGACTTCCTTACCAAGCCGGTCAACGACATCGCCCTGTTCTCCCGGGTGCGCTCGCTTGTCCGCCTGAAGATGATGATGGACGAGTGGCGCCAGCGCGAGACCACCTCCGGCGAGCTGGGCGTGCTGGCGAAGGCGGCTTCGGAACAGGCGGAATCGGCCGACGAGGCGCGCATCCTGGTGGTCGACGATTGCGAGATCGAGATCGAGAAGATCGTCGATACGCTGACCCCGGTCTGCAAGCAGCTCGATGAGGTGGACACCGGCAAGGCGGCGCTGGATTCGGCGCTGAAGGACGATTACGAGCTGGTCATCATCAGCATGTCGATGCTGGAGGAGGATTCGCTCCGCCTGTGCTCGCAACTGCGCAGCCATGAGGCGACCCGTCAGACGCCGATCCTGCTGATGGCCAGCGACGGCGACCTGCCGCGTATCGCCAAGGGGCTGGAGCTGGGCGCCAACGACTATCTGGTGCGCCCGCTGGACCGCAACGAGCTGCTGGCCCGTGTCCGCACCCAGGTGCGGCGGAAGCGCTACCAGGACCGGCTGCGGCAGAACTACGAGGACAGCCTTTCCATGGCGCTGACCGACAGCCTGACCGGGCTGTTCAACCGGCGCTATCTCAACGCCCATCTGTCGCGGATCATCGGCCGCATCGCCGAGACCCACAAGCCGGTGGCGGCGATCCTGTTCGACGTCGATTTCTTCAAGCACACCAATGACAATTACGGCCATCAGGTCGGCGACGAGGTGTTGAAGGAACTGGCCAACCGGGTCAGCCGCAATCTGCGCAACTTCGACATGATCGCCCGCATCGGCGGCGAGGAATTCGTCATCATCATGCCGGACGCCTCGGTGGAGGCGGCGGCGATGGTGGCCGAGCGCCTGCGCCAGACGATCGCCGAGAAGCCGTTCAAGGTGTCGCACAAGAAGGGCCGGGTCAGCATCACCATCAGCCTGGGCGTCGCGGCCACCGAAGATGCGACGGAACAGGCCGACAGCCTGATCAAGCGGGCCGACGACTGCCTCTACGACGCCAAGAAGCGCGGCCGCAACCGGGTCGTCGCCGAAGGGCTGGACGAGCTTCCCCCGGACATCCTGGCCGCCATCGGCTAGGCCGGTCGGCACTCTCGGCTTTCTCCATCTTGGCCGGATACCAATTCGGTCGGCCCCATCTCCACAAGCGTCGTCCCCGGGCTTGACCCGGGGACCCATATTCCGGTTAGACCCGCAATCGGGAGTTCGCGCTGGCTGTTTGATGGGTCCCCGGGTCAAGCCCGGGGACGACGTAGGTGGGTTGGGGCCGGGCGCGTCAACTCCGCGCCGCCCCGCAAACCAAAAAGGCCGCGCTCCAGGGCGCGGCCTTCGATCGTAGGGCGATTGACGCCGGCTACTTGATCTTGCCTTCCTTGAACTCGACGTGCTTGCGCGCGATCGGGTCGTATTTCTTCATGACCAGCTTTTCGGTCGTGGTCTTCGGGTTCTTCTTGGTGACGTAGAAGAAGCCGGTATCGGCCGTGCTGTTCATGCGGATCTTCAGCGTGTTCGATTTCGCCATGATGCGGAATCCTGTGTTGTCGCGTGGCCGGCCCGGTGGCGGACCAATGTCACATGTGTCTCTGGTCGGCCGCGCACCATAATGCGCCGGGCGCGGCTGTCAAGAAGGCTCTGTCTCGGCCGGCCGCTTCTAGCGCTGCGCCAGCGATGCCTGGCCGAAGGCCGCCAGGCCCTGGGCATAAAGGGTCTGATCGGCGATCACCCGCTGCGCCACCTCGACGTCGATTTCGGCGTCATGTTCCTGCCAGGGGCAGGTCTGGCGCAGCGCGTCCAGCGCCTCCTCGTCGTCCGGCGCGGCGAAGCGGTAATTCGCCAGGCGCGGTGTCAGCGCCATCTCGCCGGCGCGGAACATGGCGATCAGCTGGTCGGGATCGGTGAAGGGCCCGCTGGTGCAGATGGTCGGCAGAACGCCCTGGCGATGCAGGGTATAGCCCGACGGCGCATAGATGCGGCTCCAGGTCAGGTAGAGCTCGCCGTCATTGTCCAGCCGCACGACGCGCTGCACGCTGCCCTTGCCGAAGGAATTGGCGCCGACCAGCACCGCCCGGCCGCTATCCTGCATGGCGGCGGCGACGACCTCGGCACCGGAGGCCGAGCGGCCGTCGACCAGCACCACGATGGGCAGGCCGCGGGCCAGATCGTCCCGGCCGGCGTCGAAATGCTGCAGGCTGTCGGGATGGCGGCCATTGGTGGTTATGATCCGCCCGTCGGTGATGAACAGATCGGCGACATTGATCGCCTGGTCCAGCAGCCCGCCGGGATTGCCGCGCAAATCCAGGATCACGCCCTTGGCCCGGCTCTCCAGGCCGTCCAGCGCCTCGGTCAGCGCGCCCTTCAGGTTCTCGCGGGTGGAGGCGTTGAACCGGGAGATCCGCACGATGACCGTGTCGTCCTCGATGCGGGTGTTGATCACATTGGGGATCACCCGCTCGCGCTTCAGCGTCAGGGTCCGGCCGACGCCGTCGGTCGACAACATGGTCACCCGGACCTCGGTGCCGGACAGGCCGCGCAGGCGCGAGCCCAGCTTCTCCAGCGTCCAGTCGGCCGTATCCTCGCCGTCCACCGAGATGATCAGCTCGCCGGCGACGATGCCCGCGCGCCCGGCCGGACCGTTGTCGAACACCTCCTCGACCAGCGCGCGGCCGGCATCATCCAGGTTCAACAGCAGGCCGATGCCGCCATAGCCTTCGCGGAAGGCCCGTTCCTGGCGCGCCTTGTCGGCGGTGGAGTAGCGGGAATAATCGTCCAGGTTCTCGGCGATCGCGGTGTAGATCGCGTCGTAGATCTCTTCCGGCGTGGCCTCGTCCAACTCGGGCGAGGCCTGCTGCGCGCTGGCTACCGCCGTCACCGTCAGATTGGCCCAGGCATAGGGATTGCGGGCCGCCGGCGCCTGGAATTCGTCGATCACCCTGCCGTCGAGGGACATCTCGAGGAAATCATCCTGGCGAGCGACGGCAAAGCCCTCGTCGATCGTTGCCAGCCCGGAGAGGCCGTCCACCGTCAGATCGCTCAGCGGAATGCGCTGCAGATAGAAATCCGAGATGCTGTCATAGCCTTCGGAAAACACCGACGCCCGGACCGGACCGTCGACCTCCACCAGGGCAGTGTTCGGGGCGCTGGTGGCGCAGGCGCCGAGCAGCAGAATGCCGAGGGCGATGCTGGCCCGGCGGGTCCTTGCTTCCAACGGCAGCGGCTGAGTCATCAATCCGGTTCCAGAACATGATTTGCGGGCCGCGTCCGGTTCGGGGGTTCCGGCGAAGCAGGCCCGCGTAAATCGATTGTGCCATAGGGTCCTTAGCACAGATTAAAATCGTCGGTCGCGGCGAAATCGTGGCGGCGGCCGGTTTGTCGCGCAGAGGTTCAGCGTTTCTTGCGGGCCCGCTTGCGCGGCGGCGGCCGCCGGCCGGTCGGAGAGCGTCTACGGTCCGGCTCGGCCCTGCGCCAGGGCACGGCTGTGCCCTCGCTGTCGTCGGCCAGGTTGAAGATCGTGCTGCCGGTCAGCGGGTCAGCCTCGATCAGCCGCACCCGGACCTTGGCGCCGAGATGGTATTCCCGGCCCCAACGCCGGCCGATCAGGGCGTGCTGCCGCGCGTCATGCTCGTAGAAATCCTCCGGCAGGCTGCCGATCGGCACCAACCCGTCCGCGCCGGAGTCCGCCAGGGTGACGAACAGGCCGAACCGTGTCACGCCGCCGACCCGCCCGTGGAATTCGGCCCCGACCCGATCGGCCAGGAAGGCGGCGGTGTAGCGGTCCACCGCGTCCCGTTCCGCCGCGGCCGCCCGCCGTTCGGTGAAGGAGATGTGCTCGCCGATCGGCCCCAGCCGCGCCAGCTCGTCATCGCCGGCGCCCTCGTCGCCCAGCCGCAGCAGCCGGATCAGGCCGCGATGCACCGTCAGGTCGGCGTAGCGGCGGATCGGCGAGGTGAAATGGGCGTAGCGGGACAGGGCCAGTCCGAAATGGCCGATATTGTCGGTCTGGTAGAGCGCCTGCGACTGGCTGCGCAGGACCATCTCGTTGATCACCTGCGCTTCCGGCTTGCCCCGGGCCCGGTCCAGGATCTGGGTGAAGACCCGCGGGCGGATCACCTGGCCCTTGGCCAGCCGGTAGCCCATCGGCTCCAGGAACTCGCGCAGCGCCTGCACCTTGGCCAGGTCCGGGGCGTCATGTACCCGGTAGAGCGCCGGCAGCGCCTTTTCCTGCAGGGTGGTGGCCGCCGCCACATTGGCGGCGATCATGAATTCCTCGATCAGCCGGTGGCTGTCCAGCCGGCTGCGCGCGGCGATGCCGGTGACGTTGCCCGCATCGTCCAGCACGATGCGCCGCTCCGGCAGGTCGAGATCCAGGGTGCCGCGCTTGTCGCGCTCCGCCATCAGCGCGGCGAAGGCGCCGTAGAGCGGGGCGATCACCGTGTCCAGCAGGGGCCTCGTCTGCTTGTCCGGCTTGCCGTCGCGGGCGGCCTGGACCTGCTCATAGGTCAGACGGGCCTGGCTGCGCATCAGGCCGCGCTCGAAGCGGTGCCGTTTCAGCCGGCCATTGCCGTCGATCCACATATGCACGGCCAGGCAGGCGCGATCCTCGTCCGGGCGCAGGGAGCAAAGCCCGTTGGACAGTGCCTCGGGCAGCATCGGCACCACCCGGTCCGGGAAATAGCAGCTGTTGCCGCGCTTGAAGGCCTCCCGGTCCAGCGCCGACCCGGCCGGCGCATAGGCCGCGACATCGGCGATGGCCACCAGGATATGCCAACCGCCCTCGGTCTCCGGGTCCGGCTCGGCCCAGACGGCGTCATCGAAATCGCGGGCGTCGGCGCCGTCGATGGTGACCAGCGGCAGGCCGCGAAGGTCGGTCCGCCTGCCCAGGGCCATCGGCTTCGCCACATCGGCCTGTTTCATGGCCTCGTCGGGAAAATCGGTCGGGATGCCGGCGCCATGGATGGCGATCAGGCTGACCGAGCGGGGATGGTTGGCGTCGCCCAGGTTTTCGACGATGAGGGTCCGGCGTGGGCCGAAGCGGGCACCGGGCGGCATCTCGGCGATGACCAGTTCGCCATCGGCGGTGTCGCCGCAATCCTCGGCGGCGACGAACAGGCTGTCCTTGCGGCGCTTGTCCGCCGGTTCGACGATGCCGCCGCCGGGCTTGCGCCGGAACACCCCGACAAGGCGGTCGCTGGTCGCCGCCCCCAGCTTGCGCATGGTGCGGCCGGTATAGCTGCCATCCGGGTTGCGCTTCAGCCGCGCCAGGGCGCGGTCGCCCTCGGCCAGGGCCGGGTGGCCGCGCCGCTCCGGCGCCATGTAGATGCGCGGCGGCGGGGCCTCTTCCTTCCATTGGATCGGCCGGGCCAGCACTTCGCCATCGGCGTCGACGCCTTCGATCACCACCACGGTGACCTCGGGCAGCCCGCCGGGGACAGAGACCCGGCGCTTGCGGCCGCGCTCCACGGTGCCGTCCGCCTGCAACTCCTTCATCAGTTCCTTCAGGGCGATCCGGTCCGAGCCGCTGATCTGGAAGGCGCGCGCGATCTCGCGCTTGCCGACCGGGGTCGGGCTCTCGCGGATAAATTCCGCAATCTCGGCCTTGCTGGGGAAGGGGCGCTTTTTGGCCTTGGGCAAGGCGGGCTAGTCTCCGGCCGCCGACTGGCGCGGCGCGGCCTTGGCCGCCGGTTTCTTGGCGGTGGATTTCTTGGCCGTGGTCTTCTTGGCGGTCGCCTTCTTCGCCGGGGCCTTCTTCTTGGCCGCAGGCTTGGCCCGTTTGCCGCCCTTCTTGCCGCTCCTGGCGGCCTTGGCGGCGATCATCTCAACCGCCTCGTCCAGGCTGACAGCGTCGATCTCCTGGCCTTTGCGCAGCGACGCCATGACCCGGCCGTGGCGGATATAGGGACCGTAGCGCCCCTTGAAGATGGCCACCGGCTGGCCGTCATCGGGATGCTCGCCGATCACCCGTACCGGCTCGGCGCTGGGCCGCGGCTTGGCATCGGCCAGCAGCTCCACCGCCCGGTTCATGCCGATATTCAGGATGTCCTCGTCGGCCGGCAGCGACTTGTAGGCGTTGCCGTGCTTCAGATACGGGCCGAATCGGCCGATCCCGGCGGTGATCGGGTCGCGGGTGTCCGGGTGCCGGCCAATCTCCCGCGGCAGGGCCAGCAGGCCTAGCGCCCGGTCGAGCATGAGTTCCTGGGCCGGTTCGCCCTTGGGCAGGGAGACCCGCTTGGGCTTCTCCTCGCCGCCGGTCTCGCCAAGCTGGACATAGATGCCGTAGGGGCCCTGGCGCACGCTGACGGCAAGCCCGGTCTCCGGATCGTCGCCCAGGGCGCGCGGGAAGGCGGCGGCCTCGCCGGCGGCATCCTCGGTCATGACCTGCAGCGGCCGGGTGAAGCGGCATTCCGGATAGTTCTGGCAGCCGATGAAGGCGCCGTTGCGGGCCAGCTTCAGGGCCAGCCGACCATCCGCGCAGACCGGGCATTTGCGCGCATCGTGGCCGTTCTCGCCGGCCGGGAAGAAATGCGGGCCCAGATCCTGGTCCAGCACCTCCATGACCTGGCTGATGGAGAGATCCTTGGTCTCGGCCACGGCGGCGGAGAAGGCCGACCAGAACTCCCTCAGCACCGTCTTCCAGTCGATCCGTCCGCCGGAGATGTCGTCGAGCTGGTCTTCCAGCTTGGCGGTGAAGTCGTACTCCACATAGCGGCTGAAGAAGCTGGTCAGGAAGGCGGTGACCAGTCGGCCGCGATCCTCCGGAATGAAGCGCCGCTTCTCCAGCCGGACATAGTCGCGATCCTGCAACACCTGCAGCACCGAGGCGTATGTCGATGGCCGGCCGATCCCCAGCTCTTCCATGCGCTTCACCAGGCTGGCCTCGGAATAGCGCGGCGGCGGCTGGGTGAAATGCTGTTCGTCCTTGGTGCCGATGCGGTCCACCCGGTCGCCCTGGTTGACCGGCGGCAGGCGGCGCTGGCTGTCGTCGTCGCCGTCGGAAGGATCGTCGCGGCCCTCGTCATAGACCTTCAGGAAGCCGTCGAACTTGACCACCGAGCCGGTGGCGCGAAGCATCGCCTTGCCGTTGCCGCCATCGATGTCGACCGCAACCTGGTCCATCACCGCGGCCGCCATCTGGCAGGCCATGGTGCGCTTCCAGATCAGCTCGTAGAGCCGCTGTTCGTCGCTGCCCAAATGGCCGCGCAGGCTGTCGGGATCGCGGCTGAGATCGGTCGGCCGGATCGCCTCATGCGCCTCCTGGGCGTTCTTGGCCTTGCTCTTGTAGACCCGCGGCGCGTCCGGCAGGTAGTGGTTGCCGTAGCGCTGGCCGATCTCGCTGCGGGCGGCGACCAGCGCCTCCTGGGCCAGTTGCAGCCCGTCGGTCCGCATATAGGTGATCAGCCCCACCGTCTCGCCGCCGATATCCACGCCTTCATAGAGGCGCTGGGCGGTGCGCATGGTCTTGCTGGCGCCGAAGCCCAGCTTGCGCGAGGCCTCCTGCTGCAGCGTGGAGGTGGTGAAGGGCGGGTAGGGGTTGCGGCGGACCTGCTTGGCCTCGACCGCGTCGATCTTGAAGTCCAGCGGCTGCAGCGTCGCCAGGGCGCGCTTGGCCGACGCCTCGTCGGGCAGGCCGAACTTGTCGAGCTTCTTGCCGTCCAGATGGGTCAGGCGGGCGGTGAACTCGTCGCCTGTCAGGGTGCGGAAGCGGGCCTCGATGGTCCAGTATTCGCGCCGCTGGAAGGCCTCGATCTCGGCCTCGCGGACGCAGATCAGCTTCAGCGCCACCGACTGCACCCGGCCGGCGGAGCGCGAGCCGGGCAGCTTGCGCCACAACACCGGCGACAGGGTGAAGCCGACCAGATAATCCAGCGCCCGACGCGCCAGATAGGCCTCGATCAGCTCGGTATCCAGGGCCCGGGGATGGGCCACCGCGTCCAGCACCGCGCGCTTGGTGACCTCGTTGAACGAGACCCGCTGGATGTCGAGATCCTTCAGGCCTCGCTTGGATTTCAGGATCTCCTGCACATGCCAGGAAATCGCCTCGCCCTCGCGATCCGGGTCGGTGGCGAGGTAGACGCGGTCGGCCGTCTTGGCCGCCTTGGCGATCGCGTCGAGATGCTTCTTGGAGCGGTCGCCCGGCTCCCAATCCATGGCGAAATCGTCATCCGGGCGCACCGAGCCGTCCTTGGCGGGCAGGTCGCGCACATGGCCATAGCTGGCCAGCACGGTGAAGTCGCCGCCGAGATATTTGCCGATGGTCTTGGCCTTCGCCGGGGATTCGACAATGACCAGATTGCGCTCAGGCACAGACGAACTCGCTCTTACAGTGGACCTGAATTCCGGGGATGCCCGCCGTTTTCGGTACTTTATGGCAGGCGGGTTAAATCAACATGACGCGATTGCCGGGGTGGCGCTCGATGCGACCGGCAAGCTCGAGCTCCAGCAGAATCGCGAAGACCGTTGGAGCTGACAATTGGCAATCGCGAAGCACTTCGTCAACCGGGGTCGGAGTCGGGGACAGGCATTCCAGCACCCGCGACTGCGCTGCAGCGCCGTTGATTTCCGCCGGTTCGCCGGCAATGTCAAGGGACTCGATTCCGTCGCGCCTGCCCGAATCCAAGGTCCGCAGCATCGGCGACAGCGCCTCCAGAACGTCCTCGGCCGACTGGATCAGGGTGGCCCCTTTGCGGATCAGCGCATTGCAGCCCTGGGCTCTCGGGTCCAGCGGCGAGCCCGGCACTGCGAACACCTCGCGGCCCTGTTCATTGGCCATGCGGGCGGTGATCAGCGAGCCGGAGCGGGGGGCTGCCTCGACCACGATGGTGGCCACCGACAGGCCGGAGATGACGCGGTTGCGCCGCGGGAAATGGCGGGCCTGCGGCTGGATGCCAACGGCGCATTCTGCGACCACGCACCCCTCTTCGACGATGCGCCGGTAGAGCCCTTCATTCTCGCGCGGATAGACCACGTCGATGCCGCCGGCGACCACCGCGACCGTCCCACTCTCCAGCGCCCCCTCATGGGCCGCCGCATCGATCCCGCGCGCCAGCCCCGAGACCACCGTCAGCCCGGCCGCGCCCAGATCCCGCGCCAGCTTCGTCGCGATCCGCCGGCCATTGCCGGACACGTTCCGCGCCCCGACCACCGCCACGCAACGCCGCGACATCAGGTCGCGCCGGCCCAGCACACACAGCACCGGCGGCGCATCCTCGATCGCCGCCAGCGGCTCCGGATAGTCGGGCTCGCACAGCGCCACCATCCGCCCGCCCAGCGCCGCCAGCGTCTCCATCTCATGCTTTGCATCGGCGAGGGACGCCGGTGTCAGCCCGCCCTTGCGGCCACCCCGCCGCGCCATCTCCGGCAGCGCCTCCAGCGCCTCCCGGGCCGTCCCGAACCGCCCGATCAGCCCGCGAAAGGTGATCGGCCCGACAGATCCGGTCCGCGCCAGCCGCAGCCAGTCGAGACGTTCGCTCTCGGAAAGTTCGCGTGTCGGTTGAACCATGCCACAACCATGGTTCAGCGGGCGCCGTGGGGTCAACCCGGCTTCTTCTGCCCGATCTTCGGTTCCTCGCCCTTCAGCAGGCGGCGAATGTTCTGGTGATGGCGCAGGACGACCAGCACGGCGATGAACACGGCAAGCTGGGTACGCTGCGGGTCGGACCAATAGGTTCCGGTGATGGGGTAGGCGGTCAGCAGCCAGGCATAGACCGGCGCCATCGCAATCGAGACGATGCCCGACAGGGAGGAGTAGCGGAACAGCGCGGCGATCAGCAGCCAGGTCAGGCCGGAGGCCAGGCTCACCGGCCAGGAGATCGCCAGCAGGGTGCCGAGCGCCGTCGCTACGGCCTTGCCGCCCTTGAATTTCAGCCAGACCGGGAAGCAATGGCCCAGCATGGCGCCGCCGCCGGCCAGCACCGCCATGTCGGGCCCGAACCGGGCCGCGATCAGCACCGCGATGGCGCCCTTGCCGCCATCCAGCAGCAGCGTCGCCAGGGCCAGCGGCTTGTTGCCGGTGCGCAGCACGTTGGTCGCGCCAATGTTGCCCGAGCCGATCTTGCGGATGTCGCCATAGCCGCCCATCCAAGCCAGCACCAGCCCGAACGGTATCGAACCCAGAAGATAGCCCAGCAGGGCTGCAGCATAGAACGGCCAGGTGAAGGAGAAGGAGCCTAGGACGTCAGGCATCTGGTCAGTAGGATCTCGTCATTCTACTCCTAAGAGTTATCTTATAGGATGCCAGACGAAAAATCACTACGCGAGAAAATCGCGAAAGATATGTGATTTTGCCATTTATTGTTTTCATTTGTCAGTCACAAGTATTTCCAGTTTCAGATAGGCATTCTATGAATTCTTCCAACTTGCCGGATTCTTCGTTTGGAATATACCATTCGAATTGATCGAAACAGGGCCGAAGAAGCACTCGATCAAGATATGCAGATTCGAGTGCCGAGTGTCTTCTACGTTTCATTTCAATCAACAACGCTTGTATGTCGAGTTCAGACCCTTGGCCATGATCGCTAGACTCTTCGAATACACCGATCGCTACCGATCTCCAGTTCAATGTTTCAAGTAATTGTGGATGGCGAGTGGCCCAAAGACAATGCTGAATCTCGCGTATGTTTGCATCTTCAAGACTCAAGGCCACAAGCACACTATCTTGTAGAAGTAATTCCGGAGTTTCAGATACATTGAATTGTGTTTTTTGACTAGGAGCCCTTCTGTCTTTATCTAAGCAATAGGCTTCAATATTCATCGAAAAATCTGCGCCCGATTCAATAGAAACCGCCGGTTCAGAAAATTCTCCTCCAAAATTTACTTCGAGGGTCTCTATTACTGGTTGGCGTGTAGCCATCCGCTGACGGTTCGAGTCTTGGGGTGTGCTAAAGTCGTCTGGAACTAATACGACTGTCTGACCAATGCCTGATTGAGGGCAAATCGATATGTCAGCTCCTAACTCTGCTGCCACTGAAGCTTCCAACCGAATTGATTCTCCAAGATTCGTGTTCATGCCGAAAAACTCGGTGTCCTGGTAGACGTTTCGTTCCAGAGCCTTCGAAAGTCCGATTTCGAAACAGATCACACCATTGCGATCGACAGAAAGAGCCACATCGGCTTGGGGTAGCCAACCGTCCCCACCCTTCTCGAGTGAAACCTTCACAAAGCCATCAGCTAGGTCAGTTACCGTTCCTATGTCACCCCAACTGGCACTAATTGCATTTGATGAAGCTGGTCTCATCGGATCCGCCGTTAGAGCAATCCTCGCAGAAGAGGGCTCGCCGGCCGGGATAATTAGCGCTACTTGGGCATCTGCTGAGGCTGAGGTCGGAAAGAATACCAATGCCGTTGACAGTAAGACAGAAGTCATGCGTGCGGACAGACGAAATATGTATTTTAATGTTACATAGCAATTCATAATAGTCACCATATTTCAAGTTAAAGAAATAAAATATCAAAAAGATGCGCCAAACGCAATAATATTCCCCCGCGAAAGGCGTTTGATACAGAGGTATCGGCACCCTGCAATCAGGCGGCTTCGCCTTCAACCCGTTGGTGCTTCGTATGGCTATGGAGAAATAGTCTTTAGTCATCATCATTGAGGAGAAAGAGGGCGGAATATCAGTTATCCATTTCCTCGAACTGAAATACGTCTCTCCCGTCTACGAACGTCCGCAGGACACGGCCCGCGACCGGGCGGCCCTCATAGGGCGCATTCTTCGACTTGCCGCGGAAGGCCTGGGTATCGATGCGCCAGGGAACCTCCGAGTCGAACATTACCAGGTCGGCGGCCGCACCCTTGGCGAGGCGTCCACCCGGCAGGCGCAGCAGTTCGGCGGGCCGCAACGTCAGCTTGGCCATCAGGTCGAGCAGCGACAGGTGGTCCCGGTGGTGCAGCTCCAGGGCCAGGGGCAGCAGGGTCTCCAGCCCGACGATGCCCGCGTCGGCCTGGGCGAAGGGCTGGCGCTTGGATTCCTGGTCGTGGGGCACGTGGTCGCTGGCGATGACGTCGACGGTGCCGTCGGCCAGCCCCTCGACCACCGCCCTGCGGTCGGCCTCGCCGCGCAGGGGCGGGGAGAGCTTGGCGAAAGTGCGGTAATCGCCGACATCGGTCTCGGTCAGGGTGAAATGCGGCGGCGCGGCATCGCAAGTGACGTGCAGGCCGCGCTTCCGGGCGGCGCGGATCGCGTCGATGGCGGCGGCGGTGGAGACATGGGCCACGTGATAGCGGCCGCCCGAGAGCTCCAGCAGGCGCAGGTCGCGCTCGATCATCATCACCTCGGCCTGGGCCGGGATGCCGGGCAGGCCAAGCCGGGTGGACAATTCGCCGGCATTCATGACGCCGTCGCCGGCGATGCGCGGCTCTTCGGGATGCTGCACCACGAGCAGGTCGAAGCCGGCGGCATAGGTCAGCGCCCGCTGCATCACCAGGGTATCGGCGATGGCCCGGTCGCCATCGGTGAAGGCGACGGCGCCGGCCTCGGCCAGCAACCCCATCTCGGTCAGCGCCTTGCCCTCCGCGCCTCTGGTGGCGCAGGCATAGGCATAGACCTTCACGCCACGGGTGCCGCGCGCCCGGCGGGCGACGAATTCCAGCCCGGCAACCGTGTCGATGGCGGGATCGGTGTTGGGCAGGCAGACCAGCGAGGTCACGCCGCCGGCCGCGGCCGCCTGCGCCGCGCTGGCGATGGTCTCCTTGTGCTCATGGCCGGGCTCGCCGATGGTCACCCGCATGTCGACCAGGCCCGGTGCCAGGCACTGGCCGCCGCAATCCACCTTCTCGGCATCCTCCGGCGCGCCGTCGGCGAACAGCCCGGCCCCCACATCGGCGATCTTGCCGTCGCGGACCAGCAGCCCGCCCGGCGCATCCAGACCGCTCGCCGGATCCAGCAGCCGGGCGTTGACGAAGGCGATGGGGCGGGGCGGCGACGCGGTCACGCGCCGGTCTCCGATTGGGCGGTCAGTAGCTCCAGGCAGGCCATGCGGACGGCAACGCCCAGCTCGACCTGGTCCAGGATGACGCTGCGGTCGATGTCGTCGGCGACGGCGGAATCGATCTCCACGCCCCGGTTCATCGGCCCCGGATGCATGATCAGCGCGTCCGGCTTGGCGACCGCCAGCTTCTCCGCATCCAGCCCGTAGAAGCGGAAATACTCCCGGGTCGACGGCACATAGCTGCCCTGCATGCGTTCCAGCTGCAGGCGCAGCATCATCACGATGTCGGCATCGGCGAGGCCGGTTTTCATGTCGTGATGCACTTCGACCCCCATGCGGCCGATCTCCGGCGGCAGCAGGGTCGGCGGCGCCACCACCCGGACCCGGGCCCCCATGATGTTCAGCAGATGGATGTTTGAACGCGCCACCCGGCTGTGCAGGATGTCGCCGCAGATCACCACCGTCAGCCCGTCGAGCCGGCCGCGCCGGCGGCGGATCGTCAGCGCGTCCAGCAGTGCCTGGGTCGGATGCTCGTGGCTGCCGTCGCCGGCATTGATGACCGCCGCCGTCACCTTCTCCGACAGCAGCTTGACCGCGCCCGACTCCGGATGGCGCACGATCAGCACGTCCGGGTGCATGGCGTTCAGGGTCATCGCCGTGTCGATCAGCGTCTCGCCCTTCTTGATGGAGCTGGAGCCGACCGACATGTTGATCGTGTCGGCGCCCAGACGCTTGCCGGCCAGCTCGAAGGACGTGCGGGTCCGCGTTGAATTTTCGAAGAAAAGATTGATGACCGTTCGGCCGCGCAGCCGGGCCGATTTCTTCTCAGGCTGGCGGTTGACCGCGATATAGCCCTCGGCGGTGTCCAGCAACAATCCGATCTCGCCCGGCTCGAGGTCTTCGATGCCAAGCAGATGCTTGCGGTCCAGCGCCGCCGGTCGCGAGGGGCGATTCATTGGGGCGCGACTATAGTCCCGACGGGTCGCGACACAAGCATTGCATTATGCGAAATCGGGCCAATCCCGACCTCCCGCATTGTCCATGGCGGCGCGGTGCCCGAATATCCGGGCGGGGCACTTCCCGTATCCCGAAGCAAGAGGTCCGTGAACGCCGGTGGAATCGCTTTCCGTCCTGCTCGGCATCGTCGTCGTATTGCTGGCCGTGGGCATGACGGCGCATGTGCTGCTGCGCAAATCCGACGAACGCGCCGCAGTGGCCTGGATCGGCCTGATCTGGCTGTCGCCCATCCTGGGCTCGATCCTCTATGTGATGCTGGGCATCAACCGGATCCGGCGCCGGGCGCGCCGCCTTCGGGCGGAGCGGGTCAACCCGGACGGCCGGCGCCCTGGCGCCTCGCCCGCGGTGCTGCCGCCGGAGGCGAAGGACCTGACCATGCTCGCCAATGTGGTCGAGCGCTTCTCCCAGAGCCCGCTGGTCGGCGGCAATGCGGTGGTGCCGCTGATCAATGGCGACGCCGCCTATCCCGAGATGATCGCCGCCATCGATGGGGCCCGGCGCAGCATCGCGCTCAGCAGCTTCATCTTCAACAAGGATGCGGTGGGTTTCCGGTTCCTCGATGCCCTGGAGGGCGCGGTGGGGCGCGGCGTCCAGGTGCGGGTCATCGTCGACGGTATCGGCACCTTCTACGCGCTCAAGCCGATCGTCGGCGAGCTGCGCCGGCGCCGCATACCGGCGGCGCGGTTCCTGTTCTCCCTGGTGCCCTGGCGCATGCCCTTCCTCAACCTGCGCACCCATCGCAAGATCCTGGTCGTCGACGGGCGGATCGGCTTTACCGGCGGCCTCAACATCCGCCAGCGGCATGTGCTGGGCGACACCCCGCCGACTCCGGTCCAGGACACCCATTTCCGCGTCGAGGGGCCGGTGGTGGCGCAGATGATGGAAGTGTTCGCCGATGACTGGTCCTTCACCACCGGAGAGGAGCTGATCGGCACCGCCTGGTTCCCCCAGATCGCCCCGGTCGGGCCGGTGGTCAGCCGCGACGTCGCCACCGGGCCGCACGAAGAATCCCAGAAGATGCTGTGGGCTCTGTTCGGCGCGGTGGCCGAGGCGCGCTCCTCGGTGCGGATCGTCACGCCGTACTTCCTGCCCGACGAGCCGCTGATGACGGCGCTCAGCCTGGCTGCCATGGGCGGCGTAGAGGTGGACATCGTGCTGCCGGAGCGCAACAACCTGCCGCCGGTGGCCTGGGCCTCGGCCAGCCGCCTGGCGCAGCTGGTCTCGTCCGGCTGCCGGGTCTGGCTGACGCCGCCGCCCTTCGACCATTCCAAGCTGATGGTGGTGGACGGGGTCTGGACGCTGTTCGGCTCGTCCAACTGGGACCCGCGCAGCCTGAGGCTGAACTTCGAGTTCAATCTGGAATGCTACGACACCGGCCTGGCGGCCTCGGTGGAGGCCATCATCGCCGACAAGATCGCAGCGGCCCGGCGGCTCACGCCGGCGGCCCTGGACAGCCGCGGCCTGGCGGTGGCGATCCGCGACGGCCTGGCGCGGCTGTTCACGCCGTATTTGTAGGGAGTTGATAGAGGCAGTTTCTACCAACCACCCACCATCGTCATTCCCGCGAAGGCGGGAATCCAGCGTTCACCGACGTGTAAGCGGCACAAGCGTGACGCCTGGATTTCCGCCTTCGCGGGAATGACGATGGGGAGTTGGTTGATACTTGGGCGCTCAAACCGCGCCTCCATCCCGCAACGCGGCGATCTCCGCCGCCGAAAGCCCCAGCCAGTCCTGTAGAACCGCGTCCGTATGCTGCCCCAGGGTTGGCGGCGCGTGCCGGTGCGCCACCGGCGTGTCGGACAGCTTGAACGGGCTGCCGATCAGGTCGATCGGGTCCGGCGCCAGCGGATGCTCCATGGCGATCTTCATGTCCCGGGCAAGCACATGCGGGTCGGCGAACACCTGGTCGAGCGTGTTGATCGGCCCGCAGGGGATCGCGTGCGCCTCGAGCTCTGAAAGCCAATCGGCGCAGGACCGCGCCGCCATCACGGGTTCCAGGATCGCGATAAGCTCCGACCGGTTGCGGACCCGCGCCGGGTTGGTGGCGAAGCGGTTGTCGGCCGCCAGCTCGGGCCGGCCGGCGACATCGCAGAAGCGGGCGAACTGGCTGTCATTGCCCACCGCCAGGATGAAATGCCCGTCCGATGCGGCGAAGGCCTGATAGGGCACGATGGTCGGATGGGCATTGCCGTATCGCGGCGTGCGCTCGCCCGAGGTGAGGTAGTACTGGCCGGCGTTGGACAGCCAGGCCACCTGTGAATCCAAGAGCGACAGATCGACCTGCTGGCCTTCGCCGGAGGCATCGCGGTGCCGCAGTGCGGCCAGGATGGCGACGGTTGCGTACATGCCGGCCATCAGGTCGGCGATCGCCACGCCGACCTTCATCGGCTGGCCTTCCGGCTCGCCGGTCACGCTCATGATCCCGCCCATGGCCTGGATCAGGAAATCGTAGCCGGGCCGGTCGGAACAGGGTCCGGTCAGCCCGAACCCGGTGATCGAGCAATAGACCAGGCCCGGACATTCGCCTTTGAGCTGGTCGTAGCCGAGTCCGTATCGCGCCAGCGTTCCGGGCTTGTAGTTCTCGATCAGGACATCGGCCTTGCCGGCCAGGGCGACGGCGATCTGCCGGCCTTCGGGCTTGGTGTAGTCCAGGGTCAGGGAGCGCTTGTTGCGATTCGCGCTGAGGTAATAGGCGCTCTCGGTGGTGTCCTCGCCGTCCGAATTCTTAAGAAATGGCGGCCCCCAGCGGCGGGTGTCGTCGCCGGCCCCCGGACGCTCGACCTTGACCACGTCGGCGCCCAGGTCGCCGAGCATCTGCGTGGCGCTGGGGCCCGCAAGTACCCGGGTCATATCGAGAATCCGCAATCCCGCAAGGGCCGAATTTTCTTCCGCCGGTGGCATCCGAAATCCCTGGTCGTGGCGCTAACGCCTTGGATTCAATCGCGCCAACGTGATGCCGGCGTTAACCTTTTCTACAAGGTGGGGGTGTACCATGGCTGACGTTGCAACAGCCTGGCAAGCCGCGGCGGGGCGGATGCAGTGCATAGCCAGTTCGGTTGATCGCAGGGAATGCCCCTATGAAACCAGTTAATGCCCTCGCCGGCATCTGTGCGGCATTTGTGATTGCTCTTGGGTCCTCCCAAGCGTTGGCCCAGGGCAACAGCCGGGTTGCTATCGGCGCCCAGGGCAGCACCGCCGGATTCGGTCCGGAGATCGCCTATTCCGTCTCGCCACACTTCACCGTGCGAGGCGTCGGCAACTATCTGTCCTTTGACTATGACGAGACGTATGACGGGATCGACTACGATCTGGACGTCGACCTCATGTCCGGCGGCGGTTTCGTCGATTATCACCCGCTGCGCAACGGCTTTCATCTGACGCTGGGCGCCCTGTACAACGGCAATGAGGCGAATCTGAGCGCATTCGCGCCGGCAGGTTCGGTGGTCGGCGGGACGACGCTGCCGGCGGCGGCAGGGCTGAGTGGCGATCTGTCCGTCGACGAGTTCTCGCCGTATGTGGGCCTCGGCTACGACACGACTTTCACCAGCCGAAGCAACTGGACCTTCACGGTCCGCGCCGGCGTGCTGTATCAGGGCAACCCGGATGTCGTGCTCAGGCAGACGTCTGGTCCGGCGATTCCCGGCGTCGATCTGGACGCTGAGGCGCGCAACATTGAGGACGAGCTCGACCTCGTCGAGTTCTACCCCGTCCTCTCGATCGGGCTGAATTACCGCTTCTAGCGATCTGATCTTTCGGCGCTGCGTGCGTGTCGCAGCGCGTCCAATGCGCCCTGCAGGATGTAGGCGGCCGCCGCGGTATCGACGGTTTTCGCCCGTTTCTTCCGACTGAGATCGGCGCTGACCATCGCCCGTTCGACCGCGCTGGTCGACAGCCGCTCATCCCAGAACGCCACCGGCAAATCGCGCATCGCCAGCAGATTGGCCGCGAATTGCCGCGACGACTGGCAGCGCGGCCCCTCCGTACCGTCCATATTGACCGGCAGGCCGATCACCAGCCCGCCGACCTCGCGCGCATCCACCAGCTTCAGGAGCTCCTCGGCATCCAGGGTGAATTTGCGCCGCCGGATGGTGCCGACCGGCGAGGCGATCATGAACCCGGAATCCGACAGCGCCATCCCGATGGTCTTCTCGCCAAGGTCCAGGCCAAGCAGGCGCTGACCCGGAGACAGGGCATCGGCGAGGTCGGCCACGTCGTCATGGACGCTCACAGGGGCAAATTCCTTCCGCAATCAGGGGCGCGACACTCTGCCGATGGGCGGCGAACTTGCCAAGTGCCGGTGGTGGCTGCCGCTGCTGCGGCCGTGCCCCTTGCCGGTGCCGGAAACGCCGTGCTATCTGCGCAGCGCATCCTCAAACCAGCATCGCAGGCAGTCCCATGGCACTCGACGAGGCCACCGTCGCCAAGATCGCCCATCTGGCCCGCATCCGGCTCGACGAGTCGCAACGCCCGGCGCTGGCCGAGGAGTTGAACAACATCCTCGGCTGGGTCGAGCAGCTGAGCGAGGTCAATACCGACGACGTGCCGCCGATGACCAGCGTTGCGCCGCACACCCTGCGCCGCCGCGCCGACGAGGTGTCCGACGGCCATTATCCGGACCGGGTGCTCGGCAACGCGCCGGAGAGCGCCAGCGGGTTCTATGCCGTGCCGAAGGTGGTGGAGTGATGGGCGAGCTGACCGAACTGACCCTGGCGGAGGCCCGCGATCGGCTGGCCAAGGGCGACATCAGCGCGGTGGAGCTGACCGAGGCGCATCTCGCCGCCATGGAGCAGGCGCGGAACCTGAACGCCTTCATCACCGAGACGCCCGACAAGGCCAGGGAGATGGCCAATGCCTCGGATGCTCGGCGCGCAAAGGGCGAGGCCGGGCCCTTGGAGGGCATCCCGCTCGCGATCAAGGACCTGTTCTGCACCGAGGGCATCCAGACCACCGCCGGAAGCCATATCCTTGAAGGCTTTACGCCCGCCTATGAAAGCACGGTCACAAGCCATCTCTGGCGCGACGGCGCGGTGCTGCTGGGCAAGACCAACCTGGACGAGTTCGCCATGGGCTCGTCCAACACCACGTCGTATTTCGGCAATGTGGTGAACCCCTGGCAGCGCACCGGCGACAGCGAGACCAAGCTGGTGCCTGGCGGCTCTTCCGGCGGCTCGGCCAGCGCCGTTGCCGCCCGGTTGGCGCTCGGCGCCACCGGCACCGATACCGGCGGCTCGATCCGCCAGCCGGGCAGTTTCGCCGGCATCATCGGCATGAAGCCGACCTATGGCCGCTGCTCGCGCTGGGGCGTGGTGGCCTTTGCGTCGTCCCTGGACCAGCCGGGGCCGATGACGCGCACCGTCCGCGACGCCGCCATCATGCTCGGCTCCATGGCAGGCTTCGACCCGAAGGATTCGACCAGCGTGGACATGGCTGTGCCGGATTTCGAGGCGGCGCTGACCGGCGACATCAAGGGGCTGAAGATCGGCGTCCCGGCGGAATACCGGGTCGATGGCATGCCGGCGGAGATCGACGCCCTGTGGCAGCAGGGCATCGGATGGCTGAAGGAGGCCGGCGCCGAGCCGGTCGAGATCAGCCTGCCGCACACCAAATACGCTCTGCCGACCTATTACATCGTGGCGCCGGCGGAGGCGTCCTCGAACCTCGCCCGCTATGACGGCGTGCGCTACGGCCTGAGGGTGCCCGGCAACTCGCTGATCGAGATGTACGAGAATACCCGCGCCGAGGGCTTCGGGGCCGAGGTCAAGCGGCGGGTGATGATCGGCACCTATGTGCTGTCGGCGGGCTATTACGACGCCTATTACCTGAAGGCGCAGAAGCTGCGCACCCTGATCGCCCGCGACTTCGAGGACGCCTACAAGAGCTGCGACGTGGTGTTGACCCCGACGGCGCCGTCGACCGCGTTTGCCATCGGCGAGAAGCAGGACGATCCGATCGCCATGTATCTCAACGACGTCTTCACGGTGCCGGCCTCGCTGGCGGGCCTGCCGGGCATCTCGGTGCCGGCCGGCTTCGGCGCTGACGGCCTGCCGCTCGGCTTGCAGTTGATCGCGAAACCCTTCGACGAGGAGACCCTGTTCCGCGTCGCCGACGTTCTGGAGACCGCTGCCGGCTTCGACGCCAAGCCGGCGCTGATGGTCGGATGATCCGCCGGCTCGGTCCGGAGGACGCAGCGGCTTTCGCCGACATCCGGCTGGAGGGTCTGCGGCTGGCGCCGGACGCCTTCGGATCGGACTACGAAATCGAACGGGGTTGGCCGCAGGAGAAGTTCGCGGAGCGGCTGACCTTGAGCACGGTGTTCGGATTTGAGGACGCCGGGGCCCTGCTGGGCGTTGCCGGCTTCGTCGCGGATTCCAAGAAGAAATTCCAGCATCGCGGCGATCTGTGGGGCATGTATGTACGCAAGTCGGCCCGCGGGCGCGGGGTCGGCGCGCAACTTGTGGAGGCGGTGATCGAGCATGCCCGCCCACGGGTGAAGCAGCTGCACCTGCACGTGGCGACCACCAACCGGGCGGCCAGGGCCCTTTACGAGCGATACGGTTTCCGGCGCTACGGTATCGAACCCAGGGCCATGAAGGCGTCCGAGGACGCCCCCGGCGAGTTCATGAACGCGGCCCTGATGGTCCGCTTTCTCGACGCGGCCGACGATTTGGAGGCGCACGCCACGAGACTATTTCGCGAGGCGGGGCTGGAATGACCGAGACCGTCGTTTCTCAATGGCGTCGGGTCTGAAGACCAGCGGCGGTGGCGGAAGGCTATCCTCGCCAGACTTGGACCTTCGGCGACGTTACTGCCCTGCCGGCGCTTTAAGGGCGATGCGGACTTCGCATCTACGGCACCGAGGCGCGTTCGATGAAGATTGGCGACCGGGGCGTTGACGCGCACCAGATGGTCAAGATTTTCTAGTTGAGTGAGACCGGCGTAGGGACCAGCCCTGGAATTTCAAAGGGAGTGCATTTCGATGGGATGTCGTGGCGTGCATTTCGCAATTACCGACGAACAGCGTGATCACCTGCTTGGCCTCGGAAACGACGATGACCGTGTGGACTACATTCAAGGCGTCATCGAAAAGGAGGCGATGGGCGGCGGATTCGAGTTCGAGACAGCCATGAATCCTCCGACACCGGGCGGGCAATCCATCTTTGTCGTGGGTGCCGATCCCGACAAGGATAAGCTTGGGCCGGATTCGGCCAAGGCGATGGGAAGCGGGCTGGTATACGTCAAGCAGGACGAGGGGAATCTGTTGGATTCACCGAAAGATACCTTCGCCGAAACAGATGTCGCGTGGGATGCAATTCACCGTTGCCTCGGTGAGTTTCCTCCGGATACGCCTAATTTCTACGAGGTGTCTCCTGAGGCGGGTGCCTGGGCGTTGCCGGAGGATTACGGCAGTTATCCGCTGAATCTCTGCGTCCTAGGCGGACGCCGAGTCTCGGAAGATGATTCCCGCTACATCATTCGGCTGATCGAGCCCAAAGAAGTCTCTGATCTTGCCGAAGCGCTTGTACCGATCACGAAGGATTGGATGCGCGAACGCTACTTCAAATACTGCAAGGGTGCCTGGCCTTCGATCTATGGCGAAGAGGATTTCGAGTTCACCTGGGAGTGGTTCGAACGGCTCCGCGAGTTCTTCGTCAGATACGCCCCGAAAGGCCAAAGCGTGATATTTACGGTAAACCAATAGCCGCAGGCCGCATCTTGAACGGAATCCCTCACGAGTCGGTCGATCGCGCTGCTGCGATTGACCAATTCTGGCGCCGGTACTGCGAGTCGGCGGGTTTGGCCGGCGATGTTCCGTTTCAGGCCTGGCCATTCGGCGACAGCCCTGAGATGGCGGATGAATTGGCCGCGCTGGTGATTGACGGGCCGAAGCGGGCGACGGCGGGGCTGGTGGCGGACTACGAGGCCGACGGCGATCCGCTCCCGGCGGCCGGCGATCACAGCGTCATCCTCGACGGCGCGGGACGTCCGGTTGCGGTGATCCGGGCGACGGAGGTGCGGCTGCTGCCCTTCGCCGAGGTCGACGAGGCCTTCGCCTATGACGAAGGGGAGGGCGACCGGACGCTCGCCTGGTGGCGGCAGGGGCATTGGCGATTCTTCTCCCGGCAATGCGAGGCGCGCGGGAAGTGATGGACGAGAGGCAGCCGGTTGTGCTGGAACGGTTCGAACTGGTGTATGCGGTCCGCGACGCGGACGGCGAAGGCGAGAATTAGGCGATGACGACGACGCATCCGATATTGCAGGGCGCCACCGGCGAGTGGGAGATGGTGATCGGGCTGGAGGTGCATGCCCAGGTCATTTCCAAGGCCAAGCTGTTCTCAGGAGCGGCCACCGATTTCGGCGCCGCGCCGAACGAGCAGGTCAGCCTGGTCGACGCCGCCATGCCCGGAATGCTGCCGGTGATCAACGAAGTCTGCGTCGAGCAGGCGGTGCGCACCGGCCTTGGGCTTATGGCCGAGATCAACAAGCATTCGGTGTTCGATCGGAAGAACTATTTCTACGCCGACCTGCCCCAGGGCTATCAGATCAGCCAGTACCTGCAGCCCATCGTCGGCAAGGGCGAGATCATCCTCGACCTGCCCGGCGGCGAGATGCGCACGGTCGGCATCACCCGGCTGCATCTGGAACAGGATGCCGGCAAGAGCCTGCACGACCAGCACCCCAGCAAGACCTTCGTGGATCTGAACCGCTCCGGCGTGGCGCTGATGGAGATCGTCTCTGAGCCCGATTTGCGCGGGCCGGAAGAGGCGGCGGCCTATCTGCGCAAGCTTCGTTCGATCCTGCGCTATCTGGGCACCTGCGACGGCAACATGGAGGAGGGCTCCATGCGCTGCGACGTCAACGTCTCGGTGCGCCGGGTCGGAGACAACACTTTCGGCACGCGCTGCGAGGTGAAGAACGTCAACTCGATCCGCGCGGTGCAGCAGGCCATCGACTATGAGGCGGCCCGCCAGGTGGAGCTGCTGGAAGATGGCGGCGAGGTGATCCAGGAGACCCGCCTCTGGGATCCCGGCAAGGGCGCAACGCGCTCCATGCGCGGCAAGGAGGAGGCGCACGACTACCGCTATTTCCCCGATCCGGACCTGCTGCCGCTGGAATTCGACGATGCCTTCATCGAACGCATCCGCGAGACGCTGCCGGAGCTGCCGGACGAGAAGAAGCTGCGCTTCATCAACCATTACGGCCTGCCGCCCTATGACGCGGGCGTGTTGGTGGCTGAGCGGGCGCGAGCGGATTTCTACGAAGAGGTCGTAAAGGGGGACGGCAAGCGCGATCCCAAGATCGCCGCCAACTGGCTCATCACCGAGCTGCTTGGCGCCCTGAACAAGGGCGGGCACGACATCACCGAGAGCCCGATCTCCGCCGACCAGCTGGGCGGGCTGATCGACCTGATCGGCGACAACACCATCTCCGGGCGCATCGCCAAGGAGGTCTTCGCCGAGATGCTGGAGACCGGCGAGGATGCCGGCGCCATCGTCGACAAGAAGGGCCTGAAGCAGATCACCGATACCGGCGCCATCGAGAGCATCGTCGACGAGGTGATTGCCGGCGCCCCGGGTCAGGTCGAGCAGTTCAAATCCGGCAATGAGAAGCTGCTGGGCTGGTTCGTCGGCCAGGTCATGAAGGCGACCCAGGGCAAGGCCAACCCCGGCGCGGTGAACAAGATCCTGCGCGAGAAGCTGAAGGGGTAGGGGAGCGCCGGTCGTCGGCTGCGGCGCCACGCATACAGCAGGACCTGGGCTGCGACCCTTATTGCGGCGGCGACGCCATCCACTATGCTGTGCCGCCCGAAAGAAGAGCGAAAACCGCCGCCATGACCGACCGTAAGCCACCGCCGCAGAACCCGGAGACCCTGGTCGCCCAGGCCGGCGGGTTCATCGACACCCAGACCGGCGCCATCATCCCGCCGCTGCATCCCTCGACCACCTTCGCCCGCGACGAGTCCTACGAGAGGATCGGCGGTCGCGGCTACAGCCGAGACGACAACCCGACCTATGACCAGGTCGAGCATGTGCTGGCCCGGCTTGAAGGCGGTGCGGCCGCCAAGCTGTTCGCATCCGGCATGGCGGCCACGGCGACCGTGTTCCAGGCGATGCCGGCGGGCAGTCAGGCTGTCGTCTCCCGCGCCATGTATTTCGGCACGCCGAAATGGCTGCGCGACGTGGCCGAGCCGGCCGGGCAGGATGTGCGCTTCGTCGATACCTCCGACACCGACGCCCTGCGTGCCGCCGTCGAGCCCGGCAAGACCAAGCTGGTCTATGTCGAAACTCCCGCCAACCCGACCTGGGCGGTCACCGATATCGCCGCGGCGGCCCAGATCGCCCATGACGCCGGCGCCATCCTGGCGGTGGACAGCACCGCCGCTTCGCCGGTGCTGTGCCGGCCGATCGAGCATGGCGCCGATCTGGTGGTGCATTCGGCGACCAAATACCTCAACGGCCATTCCGACGTGATCGCCGGGGCCATCGTCACGGCCCAGGAGAGCGATCTCTGGGCCCGGATCGGCCAGATCCGATATCTCGCCGGGGCGGTGCTCGGGCCATTCGAGGCGTGGCTGTTGCTGCGCGGCATGCGCACCCTGTTCGTGCGCGTTCGGCAGGCCTCCGCCAACGCCCAGAGGATCGCCGAGCATTTCGACGGGCATCCGGGCATCGCTTCGGTCTGCTATCCGGGGCTGCCGGGCTTCCCCGGCCACGAGGTGGCGGCGAAGCAGATGTCCGGCGGGTTCGGCGGCATGCTGTCGCTGCGGGTGGCCGGCGGTGGGCCGGCGGCGCTGTCACTGATCAAGCGGGTGCGGCTGTTCCTGCGCGCCACGTCGCTGGGCGGCGTGGAAAGCCTGATCGAGCATCGCCATACCATCGAGAGCCCGGACACCGAGGTGCCGGACGATCTGTTGCGGCTGTCGATCGGGCTGGAATCCGTCGACGACCTGATCGCCGATCTGGAGCAGGCATTGGCAGGGTAGGGCGCCGGCCCATATCATGGGTTTCCGGGCGGCTCTCCTGCCGCGCCTTTCCCCCGCCGGAGACCCCCATCCATGATCGAACTCTACACCTTCACCACGCCCAATGGACGCAAGCCCGCCATCATGCTGGAAGAGGTCGGGCTGCCCTATTCGGTGCACCCGATCCATATCGGCAAGGACGAGCAGTTCGCACCGGACTTTCTGAAGATCAGCCCGAACAACAAGATCCCGGCCATCGTCGATCCGGACGGGCCGGATGGCGAGCCGATCAGCGTGTTCGAGAGCGGCGCGATCCTGATCTATCTGGCGGAGAAGACCGGCAAGCTGTTCCCGTCCGACCCGCGTGGCCGGACCCGGACTATGGAATGGCTGATGTTCCAGATGGCCTCGATCGGGCCGATGCTCGGCCAGGCCGGACATTTCATCCGCTTCGCGCCGGAGAAGGTGCCCTACGGCATCAAGCGCTACACCGACGAGACGCTGCGTCTGCTGGGGGTGATGGACCGCCGGCTGGCGGAGGCGCCGTATCTGGCCGGCGATTATTCGATCGCCGACATCGCCACCTATCCGTGGATCCGCGCCACCGAGCCCATGGAGATCGACCTCGCGCCCTTCGCCAACGTAGAACGCTGGCTTGGCGAGATCGGATCGCGGCCGGCGGTGATCAAGGGCATGGATGTGCCCTGATCGCTACGCCGGCGGAGCCCCGTATGGGGCTGCGGAATATTCGGGGATCAATGGGCGGCCAGGGCGACCTTGCGGCGACGGCCGCGACGGGGGACAGGGTTGGTGAAGGCGACGCCGCCGCCTTCCGAGCGGGCGGCCTGAAGCTCCTCCAGGCAGGATTTCAGGAGCTGCGCCTCGCGGCGGTCGTCCCGATCCCAGACCTCCATGCAACTCAACTTGTTCTCGACGAGGTCTATCAGCGTGATCAAGCTTTGGCGGGTGAAATGCATGACACTTCCACTGGTTGACTGTCATTGATGTTAACCAGTCTCTGAGGGGCGGGATTAAAAATGTCCTAAGCAAGTGCAGCTTAAGTAGAGATGTCATCTTTATATTCAAAATGCGAGTGATGATATTTTAAGTGCTCTACCGTCGGGTGTCGAAAACGCCTCGCTATGGTTGCTGTTTTCTTAAGATCTAACGGCTCGGGAACGGCGCCCGGTTAACGGCGTCGAAAGATTCCGGCGCGCAGACTGAACCATCGAATGCGCACGGGCTTGCGGACCCATGACCGGTTTTCTGTCGAAGCACAACCGACGCCTCACCGATATCCTTCTGGCCGCTTTCAACCACGCCTACGCGGTGGGCGAACGGGACATCGCCGACAAGCTGCGCGACCTGCTGGAAGAGCTGGACGGCCGCCGCTACAACGGCGGCAAGGACCGTCGCCGTTGCGACGCGCTGAGCCAGGCGAAACTCTGGGTCGACTTCGTGGAGGCCAGGGACCGCTACCGCAAGCTGTGCGACGAAAAGCCCGACCACACAAAGACCCTTTCGGCGTTGGAGGCGATGAAGGAAAGCTATCGCCGCTGGAACGCCAACTAGGCCGACCGACCGCTCCACCGCTTCGTCTGGGTTGCGGACAATCCGGAGCGTTGACCGGTCTCGGTTGCGCGTTATATAGGTTGGGTATCGACGGCCTCGAATCGGCGCCGTCTCGAGATTCGGCTTCAACAACGGAAAGGAGGTGATCCAATGTCTAGCGATTTGCAGGCAGTGCCCACGCTTTTGGGTTCTTCGCTGGCGGTGGAGCAGCCTCCGCGGCTCGCATGAGCCCCGTGCATTGACACCGTTTAGTGGGGGCACGCCCCTATCGCGCAGGGCCGCCGAAAGGCGGCCCTGTTCATTTTTGGGACGCTAACCGGCGAACAGCGCGTTCGCCATGTCGTCGAGGGTGGCGAAGTCCTGCAGGGGATAGCGGGCGGCGATAGGCTCGAACACATCCATGCTGTGGTGCTGGGCGAAGCCGACGGTCTGCCTGTGCAGCGCGTGGCCCAGTGCCAGGCGTGGAAACTCCGGGCCGATCGGCCAGCCGCTTGCCTCGAGAAACGCGTCGAACAGCGCGCGGTCGCACCCGAACAGGTCGCGGTAGATCTGGATCAGCTCGTTGTGACGGTCGGTCACCAGGGCGTCGCCCCAGTCGATCAGCCCTGCAAGCCGGCCGTTCTCGACATAGACGTGGTTGGCGGTGAGATCGCCGTGCACGAAAACCCGGTCGAAGGGCGGGAGGGCCTCAAGGAATGTGTCCGCTTGTTCGATCAGATGGGGCGGCAGGGAGCTTGCCCGCAGGGCCGTGGCCATATCCAGACCGGGCCAGTCGTCATCGGTTGTCACGCCGGACGGGGACAGGGCGTGCAGCCGGAGGACCTGCCGTCCGACATCCTCGGCCAGCTTGCGCCGTTGCCGGCCCGAAAGATCCGCCCGCCAGGACGCGGTTCCGGGCATGCGGCTAGTGATGAGGTACGGCCAGGGGTCGTCGCCATCCGCGAACAGGCGCCCGTCGCCGAGAACCGTGGGCGCAGCTATCCGCGGGTCGGTGGCGATCAGCGCGTAAGCCGCCCGTTCCGACTCGTAACCCCTGCGCCAGGCCGGGAAGCGGCCGAACAGCTTCACCACCACATCGCCGCAGACGAAGGTCGGATAGGTTGCGTTGTGGCCGGGGTCGGGATCGCGGCCAGGCCCGTCCAACCCGTGCCGGCCCAAGACCTCCCTCAGATACGGGCGCCAGAAGCCGGCATCGCCGAGGCGCGCGACGAAGTCTTGTGTCGAGGGGAAGGCCGGTGGTTCGATCATGACGCCGGCTTATACCAGCTTCCGATGACGGTCGCTTGTCAGGCCCAGGGGTCGTAGCTGCCGAAGTTCCAGACATGGCCTTCGGGATCGCGGCAGGAGAAACCGCGGCCGCCATGGTCCCAATCCGCGATCGCCATGACGATTTCGGCGCCAGCCTCCTTGGCCTGGGCATGGACCGCATCGGGATCGTCGACCACCAGGTAGGGCGACTGGGTCACACCCCCCGCTTCGGCCGGTCGGCGGACGAGATCGTCATACGCACCCTCCTGGCCGGAGCCGAGCATGATCATCATGCCGTCGCGCACCAGCTGCGCATGGGCGACGCCGCCCGTTTCGTTCGGCACGACCAGGTGCTTTTCGAATCCAAAGGCCGCGCACAGCCAGTCGATGGCGGCCATCGCGTCGACATAGCGCAGGGTCGGAATGATGCGGGTGCCGCCGGGCTGCGGAGTTGCGGACATGGGGAACACCTCCTGGCTTGGACAAGGGTGCCGGCAGGCTAGGGCGGGGCAGGGCGGCCGGTCTTGAAGAAATGTTCCCGGTTCAGGCCTCGACCACGCTGTCGGAATGCGGCCAGCCGCGGCTGGCCATCTCCCCCGGCGTCATGCCGCAGACCGCGCGGAACTCGCGAATCATATGCGGCTGATCGGCATAGCCGCAGGATGCCGCGATCTCCGCCGCCGGTCCGGAGTCTTCGGAGAGCTGTTCCAGCGCGTGATGAAATCGGAGCACGCGGCCGAGCGTCTTGGGCGGGACGCCGATCGCCTCGCGGAAACCTGCCACCAGCCGCTTGCGGCTCCAATCCAGGGCGCTGGCGATGTCGGAGATCCGCACAGCACCGCGCGCCGCCTCGATCCGCTCCCAGGCCCAGGCGATTTCGGCCGAGGGCAGCGGGGCCGCAGTCAGCTGCCGCAGCAGCCACCGATCCAGGATTGCGAACCGGGCCTGCCAGTCCGCGGCCTGGAACAGCCGGTCCAACAGGTCATCGGCGTCCGGCCCCAGCACATCGCCGAACTCGACGGTGCGATTGTGGAAATGGACCATCGGCGCCTTGAGCAGGCGGTATGCGGCCAAGGGGCTCAAATCGATATGCAGGCAGCGATCGATGCAGTCATTGTCGACCAGCACATAGCTGTCATGCAGACCGGCCACGAAGGAGCTGCGCCATTCGCCGGCCCCGGTCTCCCGGTCGACCATGCGATAGCGCGGCCCGAAATTCAGGATCAGCACGATGTTGCCGAAGGGCAGCTCCCGCCGCCGCAAGGGCTTGGGCGACAGGCCGGAGAAGCCTTGATAGAGCCGCACCGCGCCGGCCAGGGCCGGATGGGGATCGGCGTGCACCGCCGCCCAGCGCCCGTCCGGCGTGTCGCCGGCGCTGAAACGCAGTGTCCGGTGAAAGGGTTCGGCCCCCAGCATCCGGCCAGCCTAGCACGGCTCCCTGGCAGGTGTCCGCGCCGGGCGATTGACAGCCGCCTCCGGCGGTCGCTACAACCCGCATTCGCGCAAGACCCGCGCCGCGGAGAGATGGCCGAGTGGCTGAAGGCGCTCCCCTGCTAAGGGAGTAAGGGCTTAACGGCTCTTCGAGGGTTCGAATCCCTCTCTCTCCGCCATCCTGCTTCGCGCTGCGCGCTTCGCAGGATTTGCTTGATGATTTCACGCGAAGCAGGATGCCCTTCGAAGCTTGAGCGAAGAAGGGCTGCTCCTATGCATTACGTCTATCTGTTGGAGAGCCTGCAGACGACTGGCCGGCGTTATGTTGGATTGACGGGCGATCTGAAGCGGCGCATGGCAGACCACAATGCCGGCAAATCCGCCCATACTTCCAAGTACAAACCGTGGCGTCTGATGACGTATGTGGCATTCTCGGAAAAGACCAAGGCAGCGACGTTTGAGCGTTACCTCAAATCCGGATCAGGTCACGCATTCGCAAACCGTCGCCTGTGGTAGTCGCTATTGACAAGTCGACGCCTAATTCTCGTAGTCATTGGCGGCCTCGGTGTCGCCATGTTCGGCGGCACATTAGGCGCCGACCCATCACCCGCTCAATCACTTGGCCCAACTTGAATGAACTGGCTGAAGATCGCCGTACTCGCTGTGGTCATCGCCGCCGTCGGGGTGTTCGTCCGCTATGGCAGCGGGCATCCCTGCGACTGGCTGGAGCACGATATGGCCGTGAAATCCGGCTTGCCGCGGCTGGCCATCCAGGGCGTGCTGGCGGCGCAATTCGCCGGCGAGGACCCAAGCGTGGGAACCTGCCTGGGCCGCTTCGCCGACCTACACATCAACGGCGTCGAGGACCAGCTGTGGGATCCCTGATGCCGCCGGGCATCACCGCTCCGGCAGAGGGATGAACTCCTCCTCGTCGCCGGGGACGATCTCGAAGCGGCCGGCCTTCCAATCGGCCTTGGCCTGGTCGATGCGCTCCTTGGAACTGGAGACGAAGTTCCACCAGATGTGACGTGCGCCGTCCATGGTTGCGCCGCCCAGGACCTGCAGCCGGGCGTCGGTCAGCGCCCGGACGCTGACGGCATCGCCGGGTCGCATCACCAGCAGGCTGCCGGGCTCGAACCGGTCGCCGGCGATCTCAATGGTGCCCGACAGCAGATAGACCGCCCGGTCCTCATGCTCGTCCGGCAGGGGCAGCACCGTATCCGCCGCCAGGGTGACGTCGGCATAGACGGTTTCCGAGAACACTTCGACCGGCGACCTGGCACCCCAGCCGGTGCCGGCGATCAGCACGGCGCGCAAGCCCTTGTCCTCGATCACCGGCAGGGCGTCGGCGGCGTGGTGGGAGAAGGTCGGGGCCGTCTCCTCGCGCTCCTTGGGCAGGGCGATCCAGCTTTGCAGCCCGAACAGGCTCTTGGTCTGCGGCCGCAGGGCATCGGGCGTGCGTTCGGAATGGGCGATGCCGCGGCCGGCGGTCATCCAGTTGACCTCACCCGGACGGATCACCTGGGCGGAGCCCAGGCTGTCGCGATGCATGATCTCGCCGTCGAGAAGCCAGGTAATGGTGGCCAGTCCGATATGCGGATGCGGCCGGACGTCGATGCCGGCACCGGTGAGGAATTCCGCCGGTCCCATCTGGTCGAAGAAGATGAACGGCCCGACCATCTGGCGCTGGGCCGCGGGCAGGGCCCGCCGCACCTCGAACCCGCCCAGGTCCCGCGCCCGCGGAACGATCACCTGTTCCACCGGATCGCGGGATTCCGCGCCGCGCTCCCCCGGCGACTCAGCCTTCTGCCCACTCATCGCAGTCCGTCCCTTCCATGTCTCCAAGCCAGCATAACCCAGGCCTGTGACAATGTGCGCCCGGTGTCTGCATATCTAATTCGGCGTCCGTATAGGGCAAATGCAGAGTCATGGGCCAAGGAGAATTCGCGGTATGATCCCAAGGTGCGAATCAAAATCCTTGAAGAATCAGGTATCTCGACCGATGCGTTAAGTTTTATGCAAAAGATTGTGGTCCAAGCTTAACCATACTTTGTCACAGAAATCGTGCAGCCTAGGTATTTGCCTTTCCCCGACTACCGCTTTAGTTTAGCGCCGGCCTGTGATTGGCGCGTTATCTCGCTTTTCAAGCTGATAGCGTGTATAATCGCTAAAATACTTGAAGGCGCTCCGGCAAATAGGCCCGGTTTCTCGGGAAACCGTTTGTTAACTAGCCGGGCAAAGAATGGCGTCTAGATCAAATCGGGCGGGGGCCATGGCGGCGTTTCGGACCACGATCGGAAACAGATTGCTGCGGGTATTCAAAGACCGGCAGATTCTTATTCGGTCAGAGCAGGGTGTCGAGCACATCAATCTGCGACGTCGGACGCAGATCCTTTTTGCAGGGGTCGCGGCCGGCGTTTTGACGTGGGCAATAGTCAGCACGGCTGCGCTGACCATGGCCGAGATCAAGATCGTCCAGCAGGCGAACCACATCGTCGACATGGAAGTCGGCTATGCGGAACTGATCACCGATCTGGCCAACCGGCCCGGCGAGTTCGAGACCGTATCGACCCAGATCGGCGAAAACGAATCCATCTACCGGCATATCGTCGCGCGCAATGGCGAGTTGCAGGCCCAGGTGCATGGGCTGCAGCAGGCCGTGTCGCAGCGCATCGGCACGCTGGAATCGCTCGAGGCCAACCGTCAGGAGCTGCTGGCCAGCATTGACCGGGTCAGCGCCGGTCTGATGGCCAGCCCGCGCAGCGCGGCCTCCGACTCGCTCGGTGCGCCGGCGCCGGAAGGTGCGATCGCCGAGTTCGCCCAGCCGGCCAGCGCCATGGAATCCTGGAACGACTGGCTGATCGCGCAGGTCGACGCCCTGACCGCCGCCAATGAGGGCGCCTATACGACCATCGAGCACCTGCACGAGGTGGGCGTCGCCCAGCGTCAGGAAATCGCATCGCTCACGACCCAGACAGCGGAGGCCAGCGATCGCATCGCCTGGCAGGATTCGCTGATCCGCGAGGGCGCGAAGAACGCGGTGGAGATCGCCACCAACCGCGACCGGCTGCGCGACGAGAATGGCGGCCTGATGGGCCGCCTGGGCGTCATGCAGGCCGAGATTGCCGAGTTGCGTGCCAGCCAGGAACAGCTCTTCGCCCAGCTGCGCGAGCAGGCCGATCAGCACATCACCCTGGTAGAGGAAGGCCTGGCCTTCACCGGCCTCGACATCGACCGGATGATCCGCGACCTGGAGCCGGAATTCATGCTCGGCGCCGGCGGTCCCATGATCCCGGAATTCCCGGACACGATCATGACCGATGAGTCGTGGACCGACGCTATCGACCTGATCGAGATGATCAACCGCGCCGACGCCCTGCGCGATCTGGCGAACCGCCTGCCGATCGCCACCCCGGTACGTGGCCAGTTCTGGTTCTCCAGCGGTTTTGGCACCCGGACCGATCCGATCACCGGCCGCCGGGCCCGCCACCAGGGCCTGGACTTCGCCGCCCGACCGCGCACGCCGATCTATGCGCCGGGCCCGGGCGAGGTGATCTTCGCCGGCCGCAATGGCGCCTATGGCAACTTCGTCGAGATCGACCACGGCCTCGGCGTGACGACCCGCTATGCCCACATGCACTCGATCGCCGTCGAACTCGGCGACGAGGTCAATATCGGCGACGAGATCGGGTTGATCGGCAACACCGGCCGCAGCACGGGTCCGCATCTGCACTATGAGGTGCGGATCAACGGCCGGCCGAGAAACCCTTGGAACTTCCTGAAAGCGGGTGAACATGTTTTCGAAATCGCAGGATGAACCCAGCCAGAAGTCTGGCGCTTTTGCCGAAATTGTCGGTGCCCCCGCACCGACCATCATCAGCGTCGACATGCGGGTCTCCGGCGATATGCGCACCGATGGCGATGTCCAGGTCGATGGCGTCGTCGATGGCGACATCCAAAGCTCCACCATCTCCATCGGCAAGACCGCCGAGGTGAATGGCGAGGTCGTCGCCGAGAAGGTCAAGGTCTTCGGCCGGGTCAACGGCCGCATCCGCGGCAAGGAAGTCAGCCTCATGGAGACCGCCGAGGTGAATGGCGACATCGTCCATGAGAGCCTGGAGATCAATCGCGGCGCCTTTATCGACGGCATCGTCAAGCGCAGCGTCAATGAAGAGCCCAAGCCGGTGAAGGTCGACCTGCTGATCGCGCCCGACTCCAAGAAGGACGAGACCAAGGCCGACGACAAGAAGGCCGAGTCCGCTAAGGACGATGTGAAGGACGATCTCAAGGCGGATCTGGGCGACGGCGACAAGTCGGACGCCCCGGCCGCGAAGAAGGCCGGCGGCAAGGCCGGCAACTGATACCCTCTCCGCCTGTGCGGACAAGAGCGGCCCGCTCCCGGTGAGCGGGCCGTTTTCGTTTCAGCGAAGTTTTCGTTTCAGCGAAAGGGCCTCTAGCGCGCGGCCAGCGCCTCGGCGAACCGCGTCGGGTCGACATTGCCTCCGGAGCAGACCACGGCGACCGTCTTGCCGGCGGCGTCGAAGGCGCCCGACAGGACCGCCGCCAGGGCGGCCGCGCCGCCCGGTTCGACCACCAGCTTCAGAAATTCAAACGCCGTCGCGACCGCGGCCAGTGCATCGTTGTCCTCGATGGTCAGGCCGCCGGCCAATGTGGAGCGGTTGATCGCGAAGGTGACCTCCCCCGGCATCGGCGCCAGCAGGGAGTCGCAGACCGAGGCCTCCGAAGTGTCGCAGCGCTGGCGCGTGCCGGCGCTGAGCGACCGGCCGGTGCTGTCGAAGCCGACCGGCTCGACCGCATAGACCGGCACGCCGGGCAGGCGGTCCGCCAGGGCGATGGATACGCCGGCGATCAGCCCGCCGCCGCCGCAAGGCACCAGCACCGCATCCGGCCGTGCGTCCAATTCGGCCAGTTGCGCCGCCAGCTCGAGCCCGACGGTGCCCTGGCCGGCAATGATATGCGGATCATCATAGGGCTTGACCAGCGTTGCACCGGTCTCCTCGGCGATGGCATCGCCGATCGCCTCGCGATCCTCGCGATAGCGGTCATAGGGGACGATGGTGGCCCCCCAGGCCTCGGTGGAGCGGCGCTTGATGGCCGGCGCGTCGGCCGGCATGACGATGGTGGCCGGCAGTCCGAGCAGCTTCGCCACCGCCGCCACTGCCTGGGCGTGGTTGCCGCTGGAATAGGCAACGACGCCGGCAGCACGGCGGTCGGGCGGCAATCGGCTGATCGTGTTGTAGGCGCCGCGGAACTTGAACGAGCCGGTCCGTTGCAGCATCTCCGCCTTGACCAGCACCCGCCCACCGATCCTGTCGTTCAGCAGCGGCGATTCCAGCAGCGGCGTCAGGATTGCCGTGCCGGCGAGCCGCTCGGCGGCGGATTCGATGTCGGAGATCGTCGGGAGGTCGGCCGTCACAGGCCGAGCAGGGGCGGCAGCTCGTCCAGGCCGCCGATCACCGCGTGGGGATGGGCCGGCAGGCGTTCCGCCGTGCGTCCGAAACGGTTCATCCAGGCGACGCGGAAGCCGAAATTGGAGGCGCCGGCGGCGTCCCAGGCATTGGTCGAGATGAAGCAGATATCGCCGGCGGCGATGTCCAGCCGTTCGACCGCGATCTGATAGGTTGCCGGGTCCGGTTTGTAGACGCCGGCATCCTCGATGGAGAGCACCGCGTCCAGCCGGCTGTCCAGCCCGGCGCTGCCGGTGGCCTCGGCCAGCATGTTCGGCTCGCCGTTCGACAGGATGGCGGTCTTCAGCCCGGCGGCGCGAAGCCGGTCCAGGGCCGGCGCGGCGTCGGCGTAGGCGTCCAGGGTCAGGTAAAGCCGCAGCAGCGCCTCGCGGTCGACCTCCTCGGACAGGCCGGTATCCTCCAGCGCGAAATCCAGCGCCTCGCCGGTGACCTGCCAGAAATCTACATGGCGCCGCATCAGGCTGCGCAGCCAGGTGTACTCCAGCTGCTTGGTGCGCCAGATGGCGGAGAGCTGGTCGGCCCGCTCCCCCAGCGTGTCGCGCAGCCGGGCGGCCGGGGCATGCACGTCGAACAGGGTGCCATAGGCATCGAAGACGCAGGCGCGGATGCCATTCCAATCGCCGGTCATCGGGTCAGGTCCTGCTCCAGGGTGCCGACGGTCGGCTGCTCGCCCCGCCTGAGCCGGTATACCTGGGTGTTTTCCAGCACGCGCTGTACGTAGTTGCGGGTCTCATAGAACGGAATGCTCTCAATCCAGTCGACCACGTCCACGCCGGGCCGGCGCGGATCGCCCCACTGCTCCATCCAGCGTTCGACATTGGTGGGACCGGCATTGTACGACGCGACCGCCAGAATATAAGACCCGTCGAATCGGTCCAGCATGCGGGCCAGGTATTCCGAGCCCAGCTGGATGTTGTGGTCGGGATCGGCGGTCAGCCGGCGCAGGCTGTGCGGCAGGCCGAGCGCATTGGACATGCGCCGGGCCGTGGCCGGCATCAGCTGCATCAGCCCGCGGGCGCCGCTGCGGCTGACCGCGTCGACGCGGAACTCGCTTTCCTGCCGGATCAGGGCCAGCAGCAACGCCGTCTCGGGCACCGGCGAGGCCCGGGGCAGCGGCAGGATGGGATAGCTCGCCTGGATCAGGGGCGGGCCGATCGACACCGCGCGCTTGGCATTGCGCACGGCGATATGGCGGCGCTCGATCTCGCTGGCGAGCTGCGTGATCAGGGCCAGCCGGACCGGATCGTCCTGCGCCCCGCGCGACATCGAGCGCAGGTAGCGGTCGGACAGCGCCTGCTCGTCGATCTGGTCCAGGGCCAGCACGATGCGGGTCAGCTCGCTCACCGCGAAGGCCTCGGCCACCTCGATCGGGATGTCCGGCTCGCGCGGCAGGCTGGCGACCGTCGGCTCGCTGAGCTTTCCGGCGGAGAGCTGGCCGTAGAAGGTGGTGTCGTACAGCGCCGCCAGCCGGTACCAGTTGGTGGCATTCGTCGTGTCGCTCATCGCCTCGTAGGAGCGCCCGACCCAATAGGCACCGCGGGCCAGGCTGATCGGCGTGGTCACGCTGTCGAACAGCCGGCGGAAATGGTCCCGCGCCAGATCGGGCCGGCCGTTGAAGCGCAGGGCCAGCCAGCCGGCCAGCCATTCCGCCTGGGCGAACGGGATGCCGGATTGCTGCCGGTGAGAGGAGACCAGATCGTAGGCGCCCTGGTAATCCTCATCGGCGAACAGCCGGCGGACCAGGATATTGCGTTCGGTCCACCAGCGTCTCAGATGGGTCGGGTTTTCCGGCTGCCGGTCCAGCAGTTCGACAGCGCCCTCGGTCAAATCGGCGCGGCGGCGCCAGCGCACCCGCTCATAGATCAGGCCGCCATCATCGGCCAGGGAGTCCGGCACCGCGGCAACCGCCCGGTCGACGCCGCTACGGCGCCGCGATGCGAGGCGGATGCGGGCATTGGCCAAGGCCTGCAGCCCGCGACTGACCATGGGCAGGATGCGGCGCGCCTCGGTGGAGCGGTTGGCCCACAGCAGCGCCTCAAGCCGGGCCTCATGGGCGCCGGGCTCCAGCAGATCGCCGTACCGGTTCAGGAACTGCCGCTGTTGGTCCTCGGTCACGCGGATACTGGTCCAGCGCTCGTTGATCAACTCGTGCAGCCGCTCGTCGCGGCCCAGCGCCGCCAGGGAGTCGGCGTAGCGCATCACCGCATCGAAGGTCAGCGGCGGATAGTCGGCGAACCAGGCGGCGGCGAAGGCCGGCGGCAGATCTTCCGGCATCTGGCGCTCGGCGGCGCGGCGCAGATCGCTGATATTGGGCCAGTCCGGATTGGCAATGATGAAGCCGACCACATCGGTGAACGGCGCCTCGGCCTCGTCGCGGGCCAGGTACAGCCCTTCGATCACCTTCGCCAGCACCGGATCCTCGGCTTGGCGCGCCGCCGCCAGGGCGCTGTCCCAGGCATCGGCGTTCATCGCCAGGAAGGCGGCGCGATAGGTCACCACGTCGGCTGGCGACAGCGGTGCGATCTCGAACTCCTGCGCCGCCGCGTTGGCCGGCAGCGCCAGGGCGGCGAGCATCGCCAGCGCCGCCAGGGTACGCTTGGCAAGGCCGGGCCGGGTGGCTATGGTCCGGCCGGTTACGCTCCGCCCCATCGGGAGAAGGTCATGTTCCAGGGGTCCATGGTCGCCCTGCTGACGCCGTTCACGGCGGATGGCATCGACGAACACGGCTATCAGTCGTTTATCGAATGGCAGATCGGGGAAGGCACGGAAGGCCTGATCCCGGTCGGCACCACCGGCGAATCGCCGACGCTCAGTCATGCGGAACATATGCGCGCTGTCGAGCTCTGCGTCGAGGTAGCCAAAGGTAGGGTTCCCGTGGTTGCCGGCGCGGGCTCCAATTCGACCGAAGAGGCGGTCGCGCTGACTCGCCACGCGGCGGAAGCCGGTGCAGACGCCGCCCTGGTGGTGACGCCGTACTACAACAAGCCTACCCAAGAGGGTCTGTATCAGCACTACAAGGCTGTTCACGATTCCGCCGACCTGCCGATCATCATCTACAACATCCCTGGGCGCAGCATCGTCGATATGTCGGTGGAAACTATGGCGCGGCTTGCCAAGCTGCCGAACATCGTCGGGGTTAAAGATAGCAGCAACGACCTTGCACGACCGTTACGAACACGCCTGGAAATTGGCCCTGATTTTTGCCAATTATCGGGCGAGGATGCGACGGCGACCGCTTTTTTGGCACAGGGGGGTCACGGATGTATCTCCGTCACGGCGAATGCGGCCCCCAGGCTGTGCGCCCTGATGCACCGCGCCTGGCGCGACGGGGACCTGGAGACCATGGCGGAAACCCGCGACAGGCTTGGCCCGCTGCACCGCGCCCTGTTCCTGGAATCCAGCCCCGCGCCGGTGAAATACGCCGCCGAACTGCTCGGCAAGGCCCCCTCCCGGGTCCGCCTGCCCCTGGTCGAGCCCGGCGAGGGCACCAAGCAGGCGGTGCGCGACGCCATGGTGCATGCGGGGTTGTTGAATTAAGGCGGGCCGGACCGCACATCCCCACGGTGGAAATGCCGCCCGCCGCCGTGTATACCCGCGCATCCTGAATGCCGGTGACACCCTCCGCGCCCGAAACGACGCAGTAGCACCATGACCCCGAAGAAGAAGGGGCCGCCGCCGGGGCGCGTGATCGCCCAGAACCGGCGCGCCCGGTTCGACTATTTCATCGACGACAACATCGAGGCCGGCATCGTCCTGCAGGGCACCGAGGTCAAGTCGCTGCGCGGCGGCAAGGCCAGCATCCAGGAATCCTACGCCGGCGAGATGGAGGGCGAGCTCTACCTGTTCAACGCCCATATCCCGGAATACAGCCATGCCGGCTATCAGAGCCACGACCCGCGCCGGCCGCGCAAACTGCTGGTCCATCGCCGCGAGCGCGACCGCCTTCTGGGCGCGGTGAAACGCCAGGGCGTGACCCTGGTCCCGCTCTCGCTCTACTTCAACAAGCGCGGCATCGCCAAGCTCGACATCGGCCTCGCCCGCGGCAAACGCCAGCACGACAAGCGCGAGACCGCCAAACAACGCGACTGGCAGCGGGAAAAGGCCCGGGTGATGCGAGAGAAGGGGTAGGCGCCGCCAATTGGACGCGCCATCAGATTTGCGTATCTGACCGTAATACTTCCGGAATATGCTCCCGGCAGAAGGAGTGCCCGCCATGACACCGGACGTGCCGTATCGCGAGACCCGCAAGATCGATCCGTCGAAACGGCCGGCGACCAAGCCGGACGGGTCGCCGGACGACAATGACCGGGTCGAGATCGGGCCGACGCCGCTGGCGTTCGAGGAATGGGAGGCGGCCGGGCTCGCCGCGCCGAACCTGGCGGCGATGCGGCAGTTTCGGCTGGACCGGATCTGCGCCATGCTGGCGGAGCGGGACTATGCGGCGGTGCTGCTGTTCGACCCGCTCAACATCCGCTACGCCTCGGACACCACCAACATGCAGCTGTGGAACGCGCATAACCCGTTCCGCGCCTGCCTGGTGACCGCCGACGGCTACATGATCGTCTGGGATTTCAAGCCCGGGACCCTGCTGACCGGCTTCAACCCGCTGATCCAGGAGACCCGGGGCGACGCCTCCTTCTTCTACTTCGTGTCCGGCGACCGCATCGAGAAGGCAGCGCGCAGCTTCGCCGCCGAGATCGACGCGGTGGTGCGTATCCGCTGCGGCAAGAGCCGCCGGCTGGCGGTCGACAAGATCCAGATCCATGGTCTGCGAGCGCTGGAAGAGGTCGGGTTCAACATCCGCGACGGCGAGGAGCTGATGGAGAAGGCCCGGTCCGTCAAGGGGCCGGAGGAGATCGCGGCCATGCGCTGCGCCATCCATGCCTGCGAGCAGTCGCTGCACGCAATGCAGCGGCAGGCAGCACCCGGCATGACTGAGGCGGAGATCTGGGCCGTCCTGCATGCCGAGAACATCAAGCGCGGCGGCGAGTGGATCGAGACCCGGATCATGGCGTCTGGCCCGCGCACCAATCCCTGGTTCCAGGAATGCGGCCCACGCATCGTGCAGGACGGCGACCTGCTGGCCTTCGACACCGATCTGGTCGGCTGCTACGGCATCTGCACCGACATCTCCCGCACCTGGCATCTCGGCGACGCCGCCCCGACCTCGGAACAAAAGCGCCTGTTCGCCGAGGCCCATGCCCAGATCGTCGACAACATGGCCCTGCTGGCGCCGGGCACGCCCATGCGCGAGCTGACCTTCGGCGGCCGGCCGTTGCCGGAGGAGTTCGTCGCCGAGCGCTATGCCTGCCGCATGCATGGCGTCGGGTTGTGCGACGAATGGCCGAAGATCGCCTATCCGGAGGACTGGCTGGAAGGCGCCTACGAGTACGTGCTGGAGCCCGGCATGGTGCTGACGGTGGAGACCTATATCGGTGCGGTGGGCGGCCGCGAAGGCGTGAAACTGGAAGACCAGGTGCTGATCACCGAGGACGGCCACGAACTTCTCAGCCACTTCCCGTTCGACGACCGGCTGATGGGGTAGTGGGTCTTGGGGACAGCGATGGGCGAGCTGGAGCGGCAATGGCGAAAGGCATCAAGGCCCCACCACATAGCCGTCATTCCCGCGCAAGCGGGAATCCAGATGTCTCGGATGCGCCGTCGAAACTTCAATGACCTCTAGATTCGCGCTTTCTCGGGAATGACGGCTTTTTTGTTCAGGGTCTCGCGCTTCGTTTTTTCTGCGGCCCGCTTCAGTCTATTGATACCGAAGCAGTTCCAGAATGTGTCCGCAGGGTTTGCCCATGCGGACGAGGAAACCGTTGTCGCCCAGCATGTTGGGGTCCCAGTCCGGGTCTTGGAAGGTGACTTCCCAGATATCGCCGACGCTGAGCACCTCGGCCACCATGTTCTCCACCGAGAGATCCCACAGCGCATCGCTCTTCAGCGCTTCGGCGGTTGCCAGCTCCACCACATCCGCGTCGGTCAGGGTGTCCCGGCCATTGTCGCAGGCCGCCTGGGCGGCGCCGGCCGAAAACACGCAAAGCGCCGTCAACGCGGATCGCAGCATCCATCTGCGCCGAGATGGCGACCACCCTTCGATGCCGATCATGGGTGCGGTTCCGTTCCTGTCCAGGTCGACAGCGGCACCGATTATCTACCACAGGAAGGCTGAATCCCAGGTTAGCGCAGTCAACGGTCCGGGATTGATGCTGCCGAAAACCAGGGGTGAACCACAGAGGCACGGAGGCACAGAGAACCAAAAGACAGCTGTCATTCCCGCGAAAGCGGGAATCCAGGGTATCCAGCCGTGCCGGCTGCTCGGTCCTGACCTCTGGATTCCCGCCTTCGCGGGAATGACAACGTTTTTTCTTGGTTCTCTGCGTCTCTGTGCCTCTGTGGTTCAACCTTTTGTCGGTCCACCCGGCATGACCGTCACCAGCTTCGGCTCCCGTCCGACCAGCGCTCCGTCCAGGACCCGGTCCACGATCCGGTCCTCGTAATGGTCGTACACGACGACCAGATGCTCCGGGCGCCACATCTCGACGGTCCACAGGCGGCCGGCAGTGGCTTGCGGCGTTCCGGTGACGGGTTCCCGCGCGCCCGCGACCTGTTTCAGCAGGTCCGGCAGGCCGTCGGCGAATCCCTGCACGGCGCGGGCCGCCAGGTCGTGCAGCCCGTCGCCGCGGACCAGCTCGACGCCGCTCTGGTGGATGATGGCGCCGCCGTCGAGCTGGTCGGTGGTCGGGTGCAGGGTCATGCCGGTCATCTGCGGCTCCAGCATGTAGGAGGGCCAAAAATGGGTGGCCACGCCGCGATACCAGGGCGACAGGCCGCCATGCACGTTCCAGGCGTAGCGCCGGGCGCGGGCCAGCACCGGTTCCGCCAGCTTGTGGCAGCCATAGGAGAGGATCAGGTCCGGCGCCAGCTCGTCCAGGAAGGCCAGGGTATCGGCGCCGTTCAGACGGTCCGGGTCGACCGCATGGGCCGGAATGCCGACGATCGGCTTCAGCGCCGAGCCGCCGAAGAACCGCTCCTCGGCTTCCGCACGGCGGTGGAAGTGCAGGGTGAACAGGGCGGAGAGCCGATGCGACAGCCCGTCAGGTGGCCGCGGCACGAAGCTCTCGCGCTGCTCGATGATGGTGCCGGCCAGATGGCCGCTTGCCGCCACCTGGCGCACCAGATAGGCGTGGCGCGGATGGTTGCCGGTGACCGTGACGATGCGCATCGTGCTACCCCGCCTGGAATTCCAACAGCCCGGCCGCCTCGAGCCGTTCCGCAATGGGGATCAGGTTCTGCACGGCCGTGCCGCGGCGCTCGGCGACGGCGATCAGGTCGCGGCTGCCATCGGCATTGGAGAGCAGGGTCAGCACGCTGTTCAGTATCTCCCGGTGGTCCATGGTGCTGTCGTCCGAATGGCCCCAGTTCTGCGGGCCGTTAACCGAGGGGTAGAGCCCGCGCCGGCCGAGCTGCGGCTCGCCATAGGGCGCTTGGTTGACATAGGGCACCAGATCCGGCTGCTCGGGCAGCGAATGCAGATGCGCCTGCAGCGCCTCCAGCGGCAGCACCGCCCGCACCGGCTTGGAAAAGCTCACCACATGCAGGTTGCTGTCGGCGAAATCGACGATTGTCCCGCCATCGGGCCCGGTCAGCCGGGCGGAGCGTATCCGCCATTCCGGCGGCACCTGCCAGTCGAACACCTGGGTGCCGGTGGCCACGCTCTCGACCTCCAGCGGCATGTGCTGCCGGAAGAATTCCAGGCTCTCCAACAGCCCCTGTCCGGCAATGCTCCGGCAGATCGGAAACAGCGCATCGAACAGCGCCGAATACTCCGCCGCCGCCCGACGATCTAACCCCGAAGACACCAGGGCCACTCCCGCGTGCAACCCGAATCACTTGTTCGAATTCGACCACAGACGGGAATGGGGTGGAAGGGCAAGCAGGTTCGGGCGGTCTGGCGCAGGCAAGGCGGGCGGCTGTCACCGTGTGACGGCGATCGAGCCTTGCGGTCCGCATCGGCAACGCCTTCACTGGCCGGAACGAAGACCAAAAGACGGGAGCGCGCCATGGCCCAGGACCGATCCGACCACGACGTGCCAGACGAGACCTTGCTCGAGCGGGTCGAGGACGTCGAGTCGCTGTTCCTGTCGGAGCGTCGGCGGCGCGATGACGATCTGGCCAGCGCGGTGAAGGTGTTCCTGGAGTTCGTGAAGGGCTTCGAGAGCTTCGACATCGACGGCCCCTGCGTGACCGTGTTCGGCTCGGCCCGTTTCGCCGAGGGCCACCCCCATTACGAGCTGGCCCGTGCGCTGGGGCGCGCCCTGGCGGAGGGCGGCTATACCGTCATGACCGGCGGCGGGCCCGGTATCATGGAGGCCGCCAATCGTGGTGCCAAGGAGGGCGGTGGAATTAGCCTGGGCTGCAACATCCGCCTGCCGCAGGAGCAGAAGCCGAATGCGTATGTCGACCGCTTCATCGAGTTCCAGCATTTTTTCGTGCGCAAGGTGATGCTGGTCAAGTATTCCTCGGCCTTCGTGGTGATGCCGGGCGGCTTCGGCACTCTGGACGAGGCGTTCGAGGTCATCACCCTGATGCAGACCGGCAAGCTGCAGCGCTTTCCGCTTGTCGCCATGGGTGGCGCGTTCTGGAGCCATCTGCAGGACTTCATGCACAAGACCATGCTGCGCGAGCAGACCGTCGGCGCCGCCGAGATCGCCCTTATGCAGGTCGCCGACACGGTGGAGCAGGCCTTGAAGATCATCCGTGCGCCTGGGGAGGCGACCGAGGTGCCGGCGAGGGCGGATCAGATTGACTGAGCGGGAGGCGGCGCAGTCCGGGCCGGACCAGCCGCGGTTGGATGTGCGGAATTCAACCGAATCTCACCCCGGTTGCGACGCTGGGTGACGTGATGCGGCAGGCCGGTGACGACAAGACGGGCAAGGCGGACCATGGACGGCACGCTAGCTACAATTGGGGATTTAGGGTCCGGACCCATTAAAGCGATTCCCACGATGCCGGGATTGTGATTCAACGCCGTTTTGGCGGAGGCGTTGGACATGGCGGAATTCTTCTGGTTTTCGGATGAACAGTGGGCTCGGATCGAGCCGCTCTTGCCGCGGAACACACGTGGCCGCCGGCGGGTGGACGATCGCCGGGTGTTGAGCGGCATCGTCCATGCCTTGCAGAGCGGTGGGCGCTGGAATGATTGCCCAAAGCACGTCTACGGACCGAAGAAGACGCTCTATAACCGCTTCGTGCGCTGGGCGGAGCGTGGTGTGTGGGAGGACATCTTTCATGCCCTGGCCGGGGCCGAAGACACCCCCGACCGGCTGTTCATCGACAGCAGCTGCATCAAGGTGCATCGCACGGCCGGCGGCGCAAAAGGGGGGCCTTGGCCCATGGTATCGGCCAGACCCGCGGCGGCCGGAACACCAAGCTCCACGCCGTCTGCGACAGGCAAGGGCGGCCCTGGGTCCTGCTACTGACACCCGGAAACACCCACGACATGAGGGTGGCCAGGGAGTGTATCGCGGCGCTGCCGCCGTCGGCCGACCTCGTTGCCGACAAAGGCTATGACAGCGACGATCTGCGCCGCTGGCTGGCCGAGCGCGGAACCCGGGCGATCATCCCGCCCAAGCGCCATCGCAGGACAAAGCTCGACTGCGACACCGCCGTCTACAGGCAGCGCAATGTGATCGAGCGCATGTTCTGCCGCTTCAAGGATTGGCGGCGCATCGCCACCCGCTTCGACCGCAAAGTCACCAACTTCCTGGCAACTGTCACCATCGCGGCCATCGTCATCTGGTGGATCTAATGAGTCCGGACCCTAGTAAACTGTCACCGTAATGTTAGTAAACTGTCACCGTAATGTCCCGTAATGCCCTGCGTTTTGGGGCGTTTAGTAAACTGTTCCCGTAACTCATGTCCTCGCAACTCTAACCGGAATGACCAGGTCATCGTCCGCACTCCCCAATTGAGAACGATGGTCACGAAAGCGTCTCCGATGAGGCGCCAGGCTCAATCTTGACGCGAACAACCCTGGGTCGAATTCCCAATCGCGTCAAATGAGAATTTGTGAGAGGGGTATACACTGTTGTTATATCCCAGTTGAGTGACCGGCCGCGCCAAGTGCTGATCGGTGATCCAGATGCTGACGTTCCGACAGTTGGAGGCCTTCAAGGCGGTGATGGATGCCGGCACCGTGGTCGGGGCGGCAGAGAATCTGCGCCTGTCCCAGCCGGCGGTTAGCCGGTTGCTGACAGATCTCGAATCGGGGATCGGCATGAGCCTGTTCGACCGGCGGAAGGGCAGGCTGACCCCGCGCCGGGAAGCGGTGGAGCTTTGCAGCGAAGTCGATCGCTGCTTTGTCGGTCTCGACCGTATTGCCGACGCCGCGATGAACATCCGCAATCGGGCGAGAACGCATCTCAGGATGGCGTCGTTGCCCGGCTTCTCCATGGGTGTCGTGGGGGGGGTCGTCGCCCAGTTCATCTGCCGGAATCCGGACGTTAGCCTGTCGCTGGAGGTGCAATCCAGATCGGATATGATCGATGGCGTCGCAGATGGCCGCTTCGACATCGGTCTGGCGACCTGGGCGTCCGACAATCCGGCGGTAGCGAGCCGGAAGCTGGCAAGCCTCGATTTGGTCTGGCTGGTCCCGGCAGAGCATCCGCTTGCCGCGCGTGATTGGATCTCGCCGGCCGACCTGGACGGCTTCGACTGCGTGCTGGGAACCGACCATACGCCGACGCGCGAGCGGCTTGACCAGGCCTTCCGCGACGCCGGAGCGGAGCCCCGCATCCGCTTTGAGGTGACGACGATCAGTGCAGCGGTCGACCTGGTTTCGAGGGGGCTTTGCATATCGTTCGCCTCGGAATACGTCCATGACCATTTGCTGGTGCCTGGGGTCTGCGCCATTCCGATCCGGCCGGCTCTCCAGATCGACATGGTCGCGTACTACCCTTCCGCCCGGCCGTTGGAAGGCACTTTCGCCGAGCTGATCGAGATGTATACGGATGCGGCTCGGCGCTAGCGACGCCGGTGAACGGACAGGGCGCCCTCAGCCGATCCGCCTTGCCACCTCCGCGAACACCGCCTCGAACATCTCCGTGGTCAGCTTGCCGGTGTTCGTGTTGTAGCGGGAGCAGTGGTAGCTGTCGGCCAGCAGGCGGGTGTCGTCGGGCCCGGTCGCCAGCGGGTGCATGGTGCCGTGTTTGAAGGGCAGGGCGGACTGCTTCAGGCCCAGCGCGGCCAGGATGGCGCGGTGGGCGACGCCGCCCAGCGCCACCACGATCTTCAGATTGGGCATGGCCGAGAGCTCGCCCGCCAGATAGGGGCGGCAGGCCTTGATCTCCTGGCCGATCGGCTTGTTCTCCGGCGGCACGCAGCGTACCGCATTGGTGATGCGGCACCGGGTGAGCCGCAGGCCGTCATCCGGGCGGGACTCGTACCGCCCCTCGGCCAGGCCGTATTTGGTCAGCGTGGCATAGAGCAGGTCGCCGGCGTAATCGCCGGTGAAGGGGCGGGCGGTGCGGTTGGCGCCGCGCAGCCCCGGAGCCAGGCCGACCACCAGCACCGGGGCCGCGACCGGTCCGAAGGAATCGACCGGCGCGTTGTGGAAATCCGGGTGCTTGGCCCGGTTGTCGGTGCGGAATTCGGCCAGCCGCGGGCAGAGCGGGCAATCCCGGCCCGGCTGCTCCGGCACCGTACCGGTCGCAGGCGCGGCGCCGCGATCCAGCAGGGAGAGCTGTCCGCCTTGCTGATTGCCTGCCATCGTCGGTTCTCCGCGCAGCACAAGGTAACAGGGCCGGACGGTGGCTGTCGCACCATCCGGCCCCCAGTTCTAGGCCAATTCGAATACAAAGCCAGCGCGCCGCGGCGGCCCCTTTGACCAGGCGGTCGCCGGGCCGGTGCGGCGGCGATCAGGCGGTGCGGTAGTAGGCCGTTTCCTCCTCGCCCTCCAGCTCGTCGTCGAGGTCCTCGTCGATCTCGTCCTGATCCCCGGCGTCGGCATACTCGCTTGCCCGGTGGCTCGGCGGCGTCGTGCGCTGGATATGCGGCGCCAGCTCCTGCAACTCGATGAAGTTATCGGCGGTGCGGCGCAGATCGTCGGCCACCATCGGCGGATGCGCCTTGACCGTGCTGACCACGGTCACCCTCACGCCCTTGCGCTGGATCGCCTCGACCAGCCGGCGGAAATCCCCGTCGCCGGAGAACAGCAGGATGTGGTCCACCTTGTCGGTCATCTCCAGGGCGTCGACCGACAGGTCGATATCGACGCTGCCCTTGGCCTTGCGCCGGCCCTGCGAATCCGTGAACTCTTTGATCGGCTTGGTGACCATCGTGTAGCCGTTGTAGTCAAGCCAGTCGATCAGGGGACGGATCGGCGAATACTCTTGGTCTTCGACAAGCATCGTGTAGTAGAACGCGCGAATCAGGCGCCCTTTCTTCGCGAAAAGCTCCAGGAGGCGCTTATAATCGATGTCGAAACCAAGCGAACGGGCCGCAGAGTAAAGATTGGCCCCGTCTATGAAGAGCGCCAACCTCTCTTCTTTGTAGAAAATCATATCAACGCCTTTGCTATAAGTCGAATTCTTGAATTACGGCTGAGTAACGGCGTAGACGCTTCGACCCTGAAGGTCAATCGTTTCTTAGCAGCCGATACAATTGTTCCTTGCATTTTATTAAATTCTAACCGACGGACGACCGCACCTTTCTGGCGTTTTTGTCTCCGGCAACACGGCGGACCGGTTGAGACCGGATCGTTACGGGCCGCCGACGCGCGCCGCTCTTGCAATGCCCGGCGGAATTCCGCTACAACCCGGCCGCGCCGCCGGAATTGCCGCCGGACGGGCGCTGGGCGCCGTGCTCGGACCTTCATGGGTTCGGGGCATTCGGGCTGTGCTTTGTTGCCTGCCCCGGGGCGCCCACATATATTATTCATAGCACCGGTGTCTTGGAGAAGGAACGGCATGGCCCGCGTTACCGTCGAAGATTGCGTTACAAAGATTCCCAACCGGTTCGAGCTGGTCATGAATGCCGCCCGCCGGGCCCGCGACGTGTCCGCCGGCGCGCCGCTCACCGTCGATCGCGACAACGACAAGAACCCGGTCGTGGCCCTGCGCGAAATCGCCGAGGAAACCATCTCGCTCGAGGAGTTGGGCGACGCCCTGGTCAAGGACTACCAGAAGGTGCACGAGCCCGAAGAGCCGGAAGAGGACATCATCGAGCTGATGGCCGGCGAGGAAGAGTGGATGCCGGGCGCAGCCGATGCTGGTCCGCAGCTCGGCGGCGGCGACGTCATGCCGCAGCCCGATCTCTCCGCCACGCCCGCCGACCCGCTGGCAGAGGCGCCGGCCGATCCGCTTGGCGGGATGTCCGCGGACGAACCGGCCGAGGCCGCCGAAGAGCCGCCGGCGACGCCGGACGACTCCTTGTCCGCCGAGGACGACCCCCTCGCTTAGCGATCCGGAATCGGCGGGCCATGGCCGCCCGCCAGCGGAGGCGGACCGCCAAACCGACCATCGGGTGGTCTGATCCCAGTGCGCCATGACCGGAACAGAACCGAGAGCGATCCGGCGCCGGTAAGGCCGATGCCCCGGCCCTCGCGGCCGGCCTGGGGCGACCGATGATCCGGCAATTCGAACTGGTCGAGCGGGTCAAATCCTACGATCCGGACGCGGATGAGGATTTGATCAACCGCGCCTACGTGTTCTCCATGAAGGCCCATGGCAGCCAGCGCCGGGCCTCGGGCGACGCCTATTTCCTGCACCCGCTGGAGGTCGCCGGCATCCTTGCCGACATGAAGCTGGACACCGGCTCGATCGTCACCGGCCTGCTGCACGACACGGTCGAGGACACGGTCGCCACGCTGGACGACATCGAGGAGAAGTTCGGCAAGGAAATCAGCACCCTGGTCGACGGCGTCACCAAGCTGTCGAAACTCGAACTCCAGAGCGACACCTCCAAGCAGGCGGAGAATTTCCGCAAGCTGGTGGTCGCCATGTCCCGCGACATCCGGGTGCTGCTGGTCAAGCTGTGCGACCGGCTGCACAACATGCGCACCCTGGACGCCATCCGCAATGAGGAGAAGCGCCGGCGGATCGCCCGTGAGACCCTGGAGATCTACGCGCCGCTCGCCGAGCGCATCGGCATGCATGAGATGAAGGACGAGCTGGAGGATCTCGCCTTCACCCATCTTAACCCCGATGCCCGCGACAGCATCGTGCGCCGCCTGGCCCAGTTGAAGGAGGAGGGCGGCGACCTGATCGCCCGGGTCATGCGCGAGCTGACCGAGATCCTGACCGAAGGCGGCGTCGACGCCACCGTCACCGGCCGCGAGAAACGTCCCTATTCGATCTGGCGCAAGATGCAGCGCAAGAACATGGCCTTCGAGCAGTTGCTCGACATCATGGCGCTGCGCGTGCTGGTCGACGATGTCGGCGATTGCTACCAGGCTTTGGGCCTGCTGCACAGCCGCTACGCGTCGCTGCCGGGACGGTTCAAGGATTATCTCTCCACGCCCAAGCCGAATGGCTACCAATCGCTGCACACCGCCGTAATCGGCCCCTTCCAGCAGCGCATCGAAGTGCAGGTCCGCACCCGCGACATGCACCAGGTGGCCGAATTCGGCGTCGCCGCCCATTGGGCCTACAAGCAGGGCCAGCCGAGCCAGAGCGGGCCGCAATACCGCTGGCTGCGCGAGCTTCTCGACATCCTGGAGCACGCCCAAAAGCCGGAGGAATTCCTGGAACACACCAAGATGGAGCTGTTCCAGGACCAGGTCTTCTGTTTCACGCCCAAGGGGCTGCTGATCGCCTTGCCGCAGGGGGCCACGCCGGTAGATTTCGCCTACGCAGTGCACTCGGAGATCGGCGATACCTGCGTCGGCTCCAAGGTCAACGGCCGCCTGGTCACCCTGCGGGCCCGGCTGCAGAACGGCGACCAGGTGGAGATCGTCACGTCGAAGACCTCGACGCCGTCGCCGGAATGGGAACGCTTCGTCGTCACCGGCAAGGCCAAGGCGCGGATCCGCCGCTTCGTGCGCCTGCAGCAGCGTAGCCAGTATGTCGAGCTGGGCCGCGCCATGCTGCAGAAGGTGTTCCGCCAGGAAGGCTACGACTACACCGAGAAGGCGCTGGAAGGCGTCCTGAAGATATTCAAGGCGACCACGGTCGAGGACATCCACGCCAATATCGGCGCCGGCCTCAACGGCGCCCGGGAGGTCTTCAACGCCGTCTTCCCGGGCCACCGCCCGGCCGCCCAGCAGAAGGACGGCAAGGTCGTCCCGATCACCCGGGCGCGCAAGAGCCAGGCCAAGGGCAAGGACCAGCCGCTGGCCATCCGCGGGCTGATCCCCGGCATGGCGGTGCATTACGCCCGCTGCTGCCACCCGATTCCCGGCGACCGCATCGTCGGCATCGTCACCACCGGCAAGGGGGTGACCATCCACACCATCGACTGCGAAACGCTGGAAAGCTTCTACGACACGCCGGAGCGCTGGCTGGATGTCAGCTGGGACGCCGCGACCGACGAGCACACCGGCCGCCTGCACGCGGTGATCGCCAACGAGCCCGGCAGCCTGGGCACCCTGTCGACGGTGATCGGCAAGAATGGCGGCAATATCACCAATCTGAAGATCACCCATCGCTCCACCGATTTCTTCGAGATGCTGATCGATATCGACGTGGCCGATGTCCGGCACCTGTCGAACATCATCGCCGCCCTGCGCGCCACGCCGGTGATCAGCGCCGTCGACCGGGCCCGCAGCGGCTGACCGGCGACCAGGTAGGGAACGAGGACCCCATGAGCAGACCATCGAGCCGCAGACCCCTCCGACTGGGGGTCAACATCGACCATGTGGCGACCATCCGAAACGCCCGCGGCGGCGGCCATCCGGATCCGGTGCGGGCCGCCAAGCTGGCCGCGACCGCCGGGGCCGACGGCATCACAGCCCATCTGCGCGAGGACCGGCGCCATATCAGCGATCTGGACATCGAGCGGCTGCGCGCCGAGATCGACCTGCCGCTGAACCTGGAAATGGCGGCGACCGACGAGATGCTGGCGATCGCCCTGCGCCACTTGCCGCATGCCGCCTGCATCGTGCCGGAGCGGCGCGAGGAGGTGACGACCGAGGGCGGCCTCGATGCGGTCGGCGGACACAACCATCTGCAGCATTACGTCGACCGGCTGGGCGAGGCCGGCATCCGCGTCTCCCTGTTCGTCGATCCCGATCCGGCCCAGCTGGACGCGGCGGTGCGCCTCGGCGCGCCGGTGGTCGAACTGCATGTCGGGGCCTATTGCGAGGCGGTGCCCGGACCGGCCCGGGAGGCCGAATTCGAGCGCATTCGGGTCGCCGCCGCCCATGCCGAGGCGGTCGGCCTGGAATGCCATGCCGGCCATGGGCTGACCTTCGACACGGTCGGGCCGGTGGCCGCCATTCCGACCATCGTCGAGTTGAACATCGGCCATTTCCTGGTCGGCGAGGCGATCTTCAGCGGCCTCGATGCCGCCATCAAGCGCATGCGCGCGGCCATGGATGCGGCCCGGGCGGATGCCGGGGACGAGAAGTCCGCCTGATCGATGATCATCGGCATCGGTAACGACATCATCGACATCCGGCGGGTCGAGCGCACGCTGCAGCGGTTCGGCGACCGCTTCACCGACCGGGTGTTCACCGAAATCGAGCGGACGAAATCGGACCGGCGGCGGCTCAGGGCCGCCAGCTACGCAAAGCGCTTCGCCGCCAAGGAGGCCTGCTCCAAGGCGCTGGGCACGGGTCTGCGCAAGGGCGTGTTCTGGCGCGACATGGGCGTGGTCAACCTGCCCGGCGGCAAGCCGACGATCCAACTGACCGGCGGCGCCAAGGCGCGGCTGGACTCCATGGTGCCCGACGGCATGACCGTGTCGATCCACCTCACCATCACCGACGATTTTCCGCAGGCCCAGGCATTCGTGATCATCGAAGCAATGCCGGCCGTAGCGGAGCAGGAAAAAGGAAACGCCGTTTGACTCCGCGGGACGGGGACCCGATACAGGGTTGCGATAGCGACGTCAGCAGGTCCCCCAACATGAAATCGACAGCCTCGGGCGACGGGTTCTGGGAAATCGTCCGTACGCTCATCTATGCCCTGCTGGTGGCGCTGGCCGTGCGAACGCTTGCCTATCAGCCCTTCAACATTCCGTCGGAATCCATGGTGCCGACCCTGTTGAAGGGGGATTTCCTGTTCGTGTCGAAGTTCAGCTACGGCTACAGCCGCTATTCGCTGCCCTTCGGCGTGCCGCTGTTCGAGGGGCGGATCTTCGCCAGCGAACCGGAGCGGGGCGACGTCATCGTCTTCCAGCTGCCGGCCGATCCGTCCCAGACCTACATCAAGCGGCTGATCGGGCTGCCCGGCGACGTGGTCCGGGTGTCGGACGGCATCCTGCATATCAACGACACGCCGGTGAGCCGCGAACTGGTCGGCGCCCAGCCGGCGGACAGCGACATTCCGTCCGCCCCCCTGGCCCAGCATTACCTGGAAACCCTTCCCAACGGCGTGACGCACAACATCCTGGAGGTGTCGGACACCCGTCCCCGGTCGGACAATACCCGCGACTATCGGGTGCCCGAGGGCCATTACTTCATGATGGGCGACAACCGCGATAACAGCACCGACAGCCGGTTCCCGCAGGTCAGCTTCATCCCGGAGGAGAATCTGGTCGGCCGGGCCGAGTTCATCTGGTTCAGCCTGGAGGACGCGCGCGCCTGGGAGATCTGGAAATGGCCGTGGGCGATCCGGTTCAGCCGCATGTTCACGGGGATCGACTGACGGCGGGCGGGTTTCGATGCCACGGCGCAAGGCCGATCACGATGCCCTGGCGCGGGCCTTGGACCATCGCTTCGCCGATCCCGGCCTGTTGCGCGAGGCGCTGACCCATCCCAGCACCGATCTACAGGACCGCGGCGGCGCCCGTTTCGGCTATGAGCGCCTGGAATTTCTCGGCGATCGGGTGCTCGGGCTGGTCATCGCCGAGTGGCTGTTGGAACGCTTTCCCGATGAGCCCGAAGGGTCGCTGGCCCGCCGTCACACCGCCCTGGTCCGTCGCGAGACCCTGGCCCAGGTCGCCCGCGAGATCGGGCTTGGCGGGCATCTGATCCTGTCGCCCGGCGAGGACGAATCCGGCGGCCGCGAGAACGAGGCGATCCTGGCCGATGCCTGCGAGGCGGTGATCGCCGCGCTCTATCTGGATGGCGGGCAAGAGCCCGCACAGGCCTTCATCCGCTCCGCCTTCGCCCAGGCGATCGACCGTCACGAACGACCGCCGCAGGATGCCAAGACCGCTCTGCAGGAATGGGCCCAGGCCCGCGGCCTGCCCTTGCCGGATTACGAGGAGGTCTCGCGCAGCGGCCCGGACCACAAGCCGCTCTTCGAGATCCGCGTCAGCATCGACGGCCATGCCCCGGCGACCGCCTCGGGCACCTCCAAGCGCGTCGCCGAGCGCCAGGCGGCGAGCCTGCTGCTGGAGACCCTGCGCGGCGAAGCGAGCGACAGGACATGACGGCTGCAACCCGCTGCGGCTTCGTGGCCCTGGTCGGCGCCCCCAACGCCGGCAAGTCGACCCTGCTGAACGCGCTGGTCGGCTCCAAGGTCGCCATCGTCTCGCCCAAGGTCCAGACCACCCGGACCCGGGTGCTGGGCATCACCCTGGAAGGCGACAGCCAGCTCGTTTTCGTCGACACCCCCGGCATCTTCCAGCCCAAGCGGCGCCTGGAGCGGGCCATGGTCGCGGCGGCCTGGCAGGGCGCCCAGGATGCCGATCTGGTGGTGCTGCTGGTCGACGCCACCGCCGACACAATCAAGCCCGAGACGCAATCCATCATCGACGGGCTGAAATCGGCCGGCCGTCCCGCCATCCTGGCGCTCAACAAGATCGATGCGGTCAAGCGGCCGAAGCTGCTGGCGCTCAGCGAGGCGCTGAACGCGGCCGGCGACTTCACCGCCACCTATATGATCTCGGCCCTGACCGCCGACGGGATCGACGATTTGAGATCGGCGCTCGCCGGCGCGGTGCCGGAGGGGCCGTGGCTCTATCCCGAGGACCAGCTCTCCGACATGCCCGAGCGCCTGCTGGCGGCCGAGATCACCCGCGAGAAGATCTTCCTGCGCCTCTATCAGGAACTGCCGTACGCCGTCACGGTCGAGACCGAGAGCTGGGAGGAGCGCGACGATGGCAGCATCGCCATTTCGCAGGTTATCTTCGTCCAGCGCGACACCCAGAAGGCCATCGTGCTGGGCAAGGGCGGCCAGATGATCAAGGCCATCGGCACCGCCGCCCGCCAGGAGTTGGAGGAGATCTTGGGCTGCCGGGTCCATGTCCGGCTGTTCGTCAAGGTCCGCGAAAGCTGGATCGACGACCCGGACCGCTACCGCGACTGGGGACTGGATTACAACGCGTGAGCGCCCTGGCGGGCTAGAGGGTGTCGCCCCATTGATAATCGGGGAAATACCGCTCGCGATACCGGGCGTTCACCTGCTGCGGGTTGCAGATCAGGGTGCGGCCGGAGCCGTCGCGCTGGCGCACCAGGTGCTGCTGGCTGACGAAGACGCAGCGCGAGGCGCTGCGCGGCGTATCGCAAGCGGTGAGCCCGGCAGCCGTTCCGACGCAGCAGACTGCGCTTCGCAGCGATAACCGAAGGATCTCCCGTCTCGTCCGCATCGCCGAGCCCGTCTATTGCGGATTATCCGTCCACCAGGTCTCGTCGCCCCATTCGTAGCCCGGGAAGTACCGGTCCCGGTAGGCGGCGCTGACCCGCCTGGGGTTGCAGATAAGCTGACGGCCGCCGATGTCCTGCGGCCGTGCTAGATGGTCCACGTCGACCACGGCGCAGCGACCGGATTTCGGCGTCGCTTCGCAGCCGGCAAGGCCGGCCAGCATCGCCGCCAGGATCAACAGGCCGAAATGCGGCCCCCGCATCGAGTTCTTCGCTGTACGCATAGCAACACCCATCGGATCCAGCTGCGCCTGCGGCATCGGTGTGCCGCGCCGGCACGCAGTCTAGCAGCCGCCAACCGCGCTTGCGGCGCGCAATTGTCTCAGCCGAGGCAGGAGTTGCGAAAGGGTGGGAAGCAGGGTCTTGCGGACCGCACCGATCACCAGGTTTCGTCGGTTACGACCTCGGGCTCTTCGGAATACTTGTCGCGATAGATCAGTTGGAACCGCTGCGAATTGCACTCAAGGGTTTCTTCCGTCTCGCCGGCGGAGTTTTCCTCCGCCACGCGAACGCAGTTCGTTTCCGTGACCTCCGTCCGCGTGCAGGCCGTCAGGCCCGCGACCGCGAAGGCGCCCAGGACAGCCATGCGCAAGACCGATGGGACGCTGTTTGCTCTTGGCATCATTCCGTTCTTTTCCGCCCGGCAGGAGGCGGGTCCTTTGATGTGGTGGTACTGGGTTGGTGGTTGTGGAATGCCGTCGCCGGGGAAGGGGGCGGTGATTGGGGTCACACCGATAGCCTGATTCTCGGCATCACGGCAAATCGATGCGGCGGACGGTCCCCAACATGACGCGAAATGCGGCTAAAGTCCGGCGATGAAGGACGACTCCATCACAACAGCACCGGGCCTGCCCGGTCGCGCGCCCGGGCGCTGACATGGATTGGACCGACGAAGGCATCGTGCTGTCGACCCGGGCCCATGGCGAGACCGGGCTGATCGCCATGCTGCTGACCCGGGAGCATGGCCGCCATGCCGGGCTGGCGCGGGGCCAGAAGCTGCGTGCCGCGCTGCAGCCGGGCACCCTGGTGCAGGCGCGGTGGCGGGCGCGGCTGGCCGAGCATCTGGGCTCCTATGCGCTGGAACCGGCCGGAAGCACCGCCGCGTTGCTGATCGACGATCCGCTGCGGCTTGCGGCGCTGTCCTCCGCCTGCGCCATCGTGGAGTCGGCCCTGCCGGAGCGCGAGGCGCATCCGCCGGTGTTCGACGGCATGCTGGCCCTGCTCGACACGCTCACCGGCGATCATTGGGACGCGGCCTATGTGCAGTGGGAGATCGGGCTGCTCGGTGCGCTCGGCTTTGGCCTCGATCTGGAGCGCTGCGCCGCGTCGGGCCGCAATGACGACCTGGCCTATGTCAGCCCGCGCACCGGCCGGGCGGTGTCGCTGTCGGCCGGCGAGCCCTATTGCGACCGGCTTCTGCCCCTGCCGGGCTTCCTGATCGGGCGCGGCGACGCCGATCCGCAGGCCGTGGAACAAGGGCTTGCGCTGACCGGCCATTTCGTGGAACGCACCCTGTTCGGACAGGCCCATAAGCCGGTGCCGCCGGCGCGGCAGCGCTATGTGGAACGCTATCGTAAATTCGCCACAACATCTGGTAATTTGCCGCCTCCATGAGTGATTCTTCTCCCGCCGACTCGATCCTGCCGATTCCCTTCGCCGACGCCCTTGGCGAGCGCTATCTCAGCTATGCGCTGTCGACCATCACGGCGCGTTCGCTGCCCGATGTGCGCGACGGCCTGAAGCCGGTGCATCGGCGGCTGCTGCACGCCATGCGCCAGCTCCGCCTCAACCCGGACTCGCCGCCGAAGAAATCGGCCCGGGTGGTCGGCGACGTGATCGGCCAGTTTCACCCCCATGGCGATACGGCCGTCTATGACGCGCTGGTGCGCCTGGCGCAGGAGTTCTCCCAGCGCTATCCGCTGATCCTGGGGCAAGGCAATTTCGGCAATGTGGACGGCGATAACGCCGCCGCCATGCGCTACACCGAGGCCCGGCTGACCGAGATCGCCCAGATCCTGCTGGAGGGCATCGACGAGGACGCGGTCGATTTCCGACCGACCTATGACGGGCAGGCCAATGAGCCGGTGGTGCTGCCCGCCGGGTTCCCGAACTTGCTGGCCAATGGCGCCCAGGGCATCGCGGTCGGCATGGCGACTTCGATCCCGCCGCACAATGCCGGCGAGCTGTGCGACGCGCTGCTGCACCTGCTGAAGCACCCGGAAGCCACCGTGGAGAAGCTGGTCAAGCTGGTGCCCGGCCCGGATTTCCCGACCGGCGGTGAGCTGGTCGAGACGCCCGAGGCCATCTTGGACGCTTATCGCACCGGCCGCGGCGGGTTCCGCCTGCGCGCCCGCTGGGAGGTGGAGAAGCTGCCCCAGGGTCAGTACCAGATCGTCGTGCATGAGATCCCCTACCAGGTGCCCAAGGCGCGGCTGGTGGAGAAGCTGGCCGATCTGGTCATCAACAAGAAGATGCCGATCCTCGCCGATGTGCGGGACGAATCCGCCGACGACATCCGCCTGGTGCTGGAGCCCAAGAGCCGCAATGTCGACCCGGACGTGCTGATGGAGCAGCTCTTCCGCAGCTCCGACCTGGAGGTGCGCGCCTCGCTCAACCTCAACGTCCTCGATGCCGAGGGCGTGCCCAGGGTCATGACCCTGAAGGAGGCGCTGGACGCCTTCCTGGCCCACCGCACCGATGTGCTGGTCCGCCGCACCAAATACCGGCTCGACAAGATCGCCCACCGGCTGGAGGTGCTGGACGGTTTCCTGATCGTCTATCTGAACCTGGACGAGGTGATCCGCATTGTCCGCTATGAGGACGATCCGAAGGCAGAGCTGATCAAGACCTTCGAGTTGACCGAGGTGCAGGCCGACGCGGTGCTCAACATGCGGCTGCGCTCCCTGCGCAAGCTGGAAGAGATGGAGATCAAGAAGGAGCACAAGGCCCTGACCACCGAGCGGGCGGGCCTGCGCAAGCTTTTGAAGGACCCGGAGCTGCGGCGCCATGCGCTGGCCGACCAGATCGGCGACATCAAGAAACGCTTTGGACAGAAGACCGAGATTGGCAAGCGCCGCACTCTGATCGGCTCGGCACCCTCGGCCGTCGTAGTGCCGCTCGAGGCGCTGGTCGAGCGCGAGCCGATCACCATCTTCCTGTCGCAAAAGGGCTGGATCCGCTCGGTGCGGGGCCACCAGACCGATACCTCTGACGTCAAATACAAGGAAGGCGACCGCGAGCAGCTGATGCTGCATGCGGAGACCACCGACAAGCTGCTGCTGTTCGCCACCAATGGCCGCTTCTTCACGCTCGCCGCCGACAAGCTGCCGCGCGGCCGCGGCTATGGCGAACCGGTGCGGCTGATGGCCGATCTCGGCAACGAGTCCGACGTCGTCGCCCTGCGCAAGCACGATCCGGAGGGCCGGCTACTGATCGCGTCCGAGGATGGCCGCGGCTTCGTGGTCAAGGAGGCGGATGTGGTCGCCCAGACCAAGAGCGGCAAGCAGGTGCTGAATCTGGGCGAGGGCACCGAGGCCAAAGTCTGCGTTCCGGTGGCCGGGGACATGGTCGCGGTGATCGGCGACAACCGCAAACTGCTCTGCTTCCCGCTGGACGAGGTGCCGGAGATGACCCGTGGCCGCGGCGTCATCCTGCAGCGCTACAAGGGCGGCGGCCTGTCCGACGTCTCGGTGTTCCATATGGAGGCTGGGCTGTCCTGGCGCCTGGGCGATCGCATGCGCACCGAGACCGACCTGACCGCCTGGCTCGGCAAGCGCGCCCAGGCCGGCCGCCTGCCGCCCAAGGGCTTCCCGCGGTCCAACCGGTTCACGTAAGCGCGTTCGGAGAGCCAGCGCGACCCCCTCACCCTCCCACGGCTTCGCCGCGGGTCCCTCCCTCTCCCCAAGGAGAGGGATACTCGCGGCAGCTCTTCTTTTCCCTCTCCTTGGGGAGAGGGAGGGACCCACAAAGTGGGAGGGTGAGGGGGAGCGCGGTGGAGTCGGTCATGCGGCATGTGGAAAATTGCGCAGGTCCGACCGCTCGGCTATATCTGCCATACGTCAACCGCACCGAATCGAAAAGGGAACGGCATCCCATGCAGACGCAGAGCGTATCGTTGATGGCGGCGGCCTGGCCCGCCGAAGGGCAGGCCCGTTGGATTCGTGACGCCGTGCTGGTGCTGGCCGGCACCGCCCTGATCGCGATCTGCGCCAAGACCCAGGTGCCGATGTGGCCGGTGCCAATGACCATGCAGACCTGGGCCGTGCTCCTGATCGGCGCCGCCTATGGCTGGCGGCTCGGCGGCATCACCGTGTTCGCGTATCTGCTGGAGGGCATCGCCGGTCTGCCGGTCTTCGCCGGTCCGACCGCCGGGATCGCCTACATGGCCGGCCCCACCGCGGGCTATCTGGTGGGCTTCCTGCTCTCGGCCATGCTGGTCGGATGGCTTGCGGAACGAGGCTGGGACCGGACGATTCCGCGTTTGGTGGCCGCCCTGTTCCTGGGGTCGATCGTGCCCTTCATTCTGGGCATCGCCTGGCTCACCCATGTTCTCGGCCTCAATCCGGAGATCGCCAGCCCGTTCCAGGCCGCGCTCGCGAACGGCATGGTCCCATTCCTTCCCGGCATGGTCCTGAAACTGGCACTGGCGGCGGCCGTCCTGAAGGCCGGCTGGGCCGTGGTCAAGAGGCTGCGCGGCTGACCGGCCCCGCCGGAGGACCCCGGCCCTGAGCGAAGAGACGCCGCTCGACCCGATGGCGGAGACCATCCTCCGCCTCGTGGCCGAGTGTGGTGAGGGAATGTCGATCAGCCCCGACCAGGCCGCCAAGGCCTTCGCGGATGACCGCGCCAGGCCATCGGATCCGCCGGATGCCTGGCGCCGCTACCTGAACGCCGCCCGCCAGCAGTCCCTCTTCCTGGCCCGCTCCGGCCGCATCGCCATCCTGCGCAAGGGCAAGCCGGTCGATCCAACGGAACCGGTGAAGGGCGTGATCCGGCTGGCGGCGCCGGTCGCCGCGCCTTAGCCCCGCCGATCCGTGCGGATCATGTCGGACGCCTTCTCGGCGATCATGATCGTCGGCGCGTTGGTGTTGCCGGAGGTGATGGTCGGCATGATCGAGGCGTCGACGACGCGCAGGCCCTCCAGCCCATGCACCCGCAGCCGGTCGTCGACCACGGCCTGGTCGTCCTGACCCATCTTGCAGGTGCCGACCGGGTGGAAGATGGTTGTGCCGATGTCGCCGGCGGCGCGCGCCAACTCCTCGTCGCCTTCGATCCCGGGGCCGGGGCGGAATTCCTCCGGCGAGAACTTCGCCATGGCCGGGGCTGAGCAGATGCGCCGGGTCAGTCGGATGGCGTCGGCGGCGACTTGCCGGTCCGACGGGGTCGAGAGGTAGTTCGGCTTGATGGCCGGCGGCGCCAGCGGGTCGGCGCTCTTGATCGTCACTGTGCCACGGCTGTCGGGCCTGAGGTTGCACACCGAGGCGGTGAAGGCGTTGAACGGGTGCAGGGAGTCGCCCAGCTTGTCCGTCGACAGCGGCTGCACATGGTATTCCAGATTGGCCGTCTCGCGCGCCGCGTCACTCTTGGCGAAGGCGCCGAGCTGGCTAGGCGCCATGGCCAGCGGACCACGGCGGGTGAGGGCGTATTGCACGCCCATCAGCGCCCGTCCCACCAGGCTGTTGGCCGGCCCGTTCAGGGTCTTGGTGCCGCTCACCTTGAACACCGTGCGGATCTGCAGATGGTCCTGCAGGTTGCCGCCGACGCCCGGCAGTTCATGGCGGACCGCGATGCCGTGGCCCGGCAGCAGGTCGCCCGGCCCGATGCCGGAGAGCTGCAGCAGCTGCGGCGAACCGATGGCGCCGCTGGCCAGGATGACCTCGCCCCGCGCCTCCACCTGTTTCACCGCACCCTGATGGCGGATTTCGAGACCGGCGACGCGGCGGCCGTCGAAGATCAGGCCCAGCGCCTGGGCCTCGGTGAGCACAGTCAGGTTTGCCCGCCCCTGGGCCGGTTTCAGGAACGCCTTGGCAGTGCTCCAGCGTACGCCGTTCCTCTGGTTCACCTGGAAATAGCCGCAGCCGAGATTGTCGCCGCGATTGAAGTCCTCGGTCTTGGGGATGCCGGTCTCCGCCGCCGCTTCGCGGAAGGCGTCCAGGATCGGCCAGGAGAGGGGGCCGGGCTCGACCCGCCACTCGCCGCCGGTGCCGTGCATGTCATCGGCGCCGTTGGGCAGGGCGTGGTTGTCCTCGGAGCGTTTGAAATAGGGCAGCACGTCCTCCCAGGACCAGCCGGCATTGCCCAGCTGCCGCCACTGGTCGTAGTCGCGGGCCTGGCCGCGCATGTAGATCATGCCGTTGATCGAGGAGCAGCCGCCCAGCACCTTGCCGCGCGGATAGGACAGGGCGCGGCCGTTCAACCCCGGCTCCGGTTCGGTGGAGAAGCACCAATCCGTGCGCGGATTGTTCATGGTGTAGAGGTAGCCGACCGGGATGTGGATCCAGATGTAATCGTCGCGCCCGCCGGCCTCCAGCAGCAGCACCGACACGTCCGGATCCGCCGACAGCCGGTTCGCCAGCACGCAGCCGGCACTGCCGGCCCCCACGATCACATAGTCGAAGCTACCGATGGATTCCGGCATTGGTTGGCGACCTCACCCCCTTGCGTCGTCCCCGGGCTTGGCGCGGGGATCCATTTAGCCGCCCGAGCCACGAACCCGTGCCGGCAGCGTCGCGGATGGTCGGAGGCATGGGTCGCCGGGTCAAGCCCGGGGACAACACGAATGGGGGCCGGCCTGAGACCTACTCCGCCGCCGCCAGCCTTGGCAGGGGCTTTTCGTTGATCGGCATGTGGATCAGCGCGGCGGCGACGCCCAGCACCACGCCGGCCCACCAGACCGGGTCGTAGGAGCCATTGCGGTCGAACAGATATCCGCCCAGCCAGACGCCGAGGAAGCTGCCGATCTGGTGGCTCAGGAAGACGATGCCGAACAGGGTCGCCATGTAGCGGACGCCGAACACCTGGGCGACGATGCCGGTAGTCAGCGGCACCGTGGACAGCCACAGGATGCCCATGGCGCCGGCGAACAGGTAGATGGTCCACTCGGTCTTCGGCGCCAGCAGCAGGGCGGTGATGCAGATCGCCCGGGCGAAGTAGATGAAGGCCAGGCTGCCCTTCTTGCTCCAGCGCTGGCCGGCGGCGCCGGAGGCGAAGGAGCCGATTATGTTGCAAGCGCCGATGATCGAGATCGCCGCCGCACCGACCCCGGCGCCCAATCCCAGATCCTTCACATAGGCCGGGAAATGCACGGTGATGAAGGCGACATGGAAGCCGCAGACGAAGAACCCGACGGTCAGCAGGATGAAGCCATGATGGCCGATGGCCTCGCGCAGCGCCTCGCCGATGGTCTGTTCGGCCGCCGCCATGCCTTCGCCGCTGCGGTCGGTCGGCAGAATGAAGGCCAGCGGCACGATCACCAGCACCGAGGCGGCCAGGATTAGGAGTGCGGGCTGCCAGCCGAAGCTGGCGATGAACGCCTGGCCCAGCGGCGAGAAGACCACCTGCCCAAAGGACCCGGCAGCGGTGCCCAGGCCCAGCGCCAGCGACCGCCGTTCCGGCCCGACCACCTTGGCGATCGAGGCGAGCGCAATGGAGAAGGCGGTGAAGGCGACGCCGAGCCCGGTGAGCACACCGCCGAACAGGTGCAGCGCCAGCCCGCTCTCGGCGACGGCCATGCCCCAGGTGCCGCCGCCATAGATCAGCGCGCCCAGGGCCAGCACCCGAGACGGACCGTAGCGGTCGGCAAGCGCCCCGGCGATCGGCACGCCGATGCCCCAGAGCAGGTTCTGGATCGCCATGGCCAGCGCGAAGGTCTCGCGGTCCCAGCCGCGCGCCACGGTCATCGGCTCCAGGAACAGGCCGAAGATCGAGCGGACGCCGAACCCGACCATGGCGATCAGGCAGCCGGCCACGATGATCACCATCGGCGTGCGCCAGGGCGACGGGGCGGGGGGCGAGGCGGGCATGGACATTACGGCACCGTTGGGCTTGACGTGTGCAGCTACACTCGTGTAGGTGCACAATCAATGTCAATGGAACAATCGTCTCCAGACAATGATGGGCGAGAGGCGACGGCGGTCGCGCCGACATCGCCCTGCACCTGTGCCATGGTGCGCCGCGTCGCCCGTCGCCTGACCCGAGACTACGACCGAGCGTTGAAACCCGCCGGCCTGAAGCTCACACAATACTCGGTGCTCGCCAATCTCGCGCGGAGCGGCGGCCTGTCGATCACCGCGCTCGCGGAGCGCCTGGCGATGGACCGGACGACACTGACCCGCAATCTTCGGCCGCTGGAGAAAGCGGGGTGGATCACTGTCCGATCCGGTGCGAACCGCCGCAGCCGCTCGGTTGACATCACCGATCTCGGCCGGACCACCTACGATCGTGCACTGCCGCTCTGGCGGCAGGCCGAGCGTTCGTTCCGCCGGAGCGTCGGACAGGAACAGTCGGCCGAACTGCGGCGGCTGATCGATCTGCTGCTGGTGACCCCAGCGGTCAGTGGGAAAATGCAGGCGTCGCGCGGCTGACCATCAGATCCGCTCTCAAGGCTGGTCTCCGGTTCCGCAAGTCAATAGATCAAGCCCGCCACTCCAGCCACAGATGACCGGAGCGGCCGCAAGCCGCCAACGGCTCAGTTCCTGATTGAGGCCGGTCGCCGGATCGATCTCGTTGCCGGATTGGCCGATCGCCCTCCGCCCATTGCTTGACGTGAATCATGGCCGGTCACCGAAATCAGTGACAGGAAAGGGCTATGAATGCGCAAGTCGCAAGAGAACATGCGGGAGAAGTCAAATGTACAAGAACATTGTCGTGCCGATTGACGTCGAGGACGCGAAAGAAGGCGAGGAATTGCTTGGCAAGGTGAAGGAGCTTGCCGATAAGGGCGTCAAATTGACGACCGTGTACGTCGTCGAAGACGTGCCTGGTCTCTTCACTGCGGAACTCCCCGACGGGCTGGTCGCAGAAGTCGCGCACAAGGCCCGGGCCACCCTTGTGGACATGCTGAAGGCGGTTGGGCTCACTGCGGACATCGAGATTCGCTCCGGTCGTCCGCATCACGCCATCGTCAGCCTCGCCGAAGAGTCGGGGGCCGACCTGATCATGATCGCTTCGCACACGCCGGGGCCGCGCGGCTATCTTCTTGGCTCGACGGCGGCCAACGTGGTCCGTCACGCGAACTGCTCGGTTCTGGTCCTGCGATAGCTGCTAGCGGTTCGCCGCCGGAACAGACCGTTTGGCTCGAGTGGCCAACCGCGCATTGTTCGCTCCGCGTTCCGGCCAGTCCTGCGAGGAGCGGCCGGTGGTCGGATGCCGTTGGCCTGCCGTCAGCTACGGTCCGAACACCACCGTCGGCAGCCAGGTCGCCAGGGCCGGGAACATGGCCAGCAGGATCAGACCCAGGATCTGGATCGTCACGAAAGGCATGGCGCCGCGATAGATCTCGGTTGTCTTGATCGAATCCGGTGCCACGCCGCGCAGGTAGAACAGGGCGAAGCCGAAGGGCGGGGTCAGGAACGAGGTCTGCAGGTTCATCGCCATCATCACGCCCAGCCACACCGGGCTCAGCCCCATGGCCAGCAGCACCGGCGCCACGATCGGCACCACCACGAAGGTGATCTCGATGAAGTCGAGGAAGAAGCCGAGCAGGAACATCACGATCATGACCGTGATCATGGCGCCGACCACCCCGCCCGGCATCGAGCTCAAGAACTCATGCACCGAGTCGTCGCCGCCCAGGCCGCGGAAGACCAGGCTGAACAGCGCCGCGCCGATCAGGATCACGAACACCATGGAGGAAATCTGCGCCGTCGACCGCATTACCGACTGCAGGATCTTGGTGCGCAGCACCCGGTAGAGGCTGATCAGGATACCGCAGGCGATCCCGAGGCAAAGCAGGGACGCCACCGCGATGCCGATCAGGTCGCCGGGCGGGATCTCGGTGCGGGTGACGCGCAGGTCGACATAGCCGGTCAGCACCAGCAGCGCCACCAGGCTCAGTCCGGCACCGTAGATCACCAGCCCGTGGCTCTCATCCAGCCTGAGCCCGGCCAGCAGAAGGGCGCCGATGGCGCCGACCGCCGCCGCCTCGGTCGGCGTCGCGATCCCGGCCAGGATCGAGCCCAGCACCGCGACGATCAGGATGACCGGCGGCAGTAGGGCGTGGGCGATCTTGCCGTAGAACTGGCCCCGGCTCATGCCGGCGATGCCCTCTTCAGGCGGCAGCGCCGGCGAGCTCTCCGGCCGCACGATGGCGGAGAAGATCTGGTAGCCGATATAGAGGCCGACCAGCATCAGCCCCGGCAGCAGGGCGCCGGCGAACAGGTCGCCGACCGACACGGTGTCGGGCGAGAAATTACCGGCCTCGAGCTGGGATTTCTGGTAGGCCGAGCTGATCACGTCGCCCAGCAGCACCAGCACGATCGAGGGCGGAATGATCTGGCCCAGGGTGCCGGCGGCGCAGATCGAGCCGCAGGCCAGCTTCGGGTCGTAGCCGCGGCGCAGCATGGTGGGCAGCGACAGCAGGCCCATGGTGACCACGGTGGCGCCGACGATGCCGGTGGAGGCCGCGAGCAGGGCGCCGACCACGCTGACCGAGATGCCGAGGCCGCCGCGCAGGGTGCCGAACAACCGGCCCATGCTCTCCAGCAGCTCCTCCGCTACCTTGGAGCGCTCCAGCATCACCCCCATGAACACGAACAGCGGCACCGCGATCAGCACCTCGTTGGTCATGGTGCCGTAGACCCGCTGGGGCAGGAAGGCGACGAAGCTGAGATCGAAGACGCCGAGCGCGAACCCGAGCAGCGCGAAGATCAGGGCTACGCCGGCCAGGGTGAAGGCGACCGGGAAACCGGCCAGCAGCACCAGGCAGACCGTGGCGAACATCAGGAGGTCGAGGACCTCGACGAGTTGCATCGCTCAGCCCTCCTGTCCGCCGGTGGCCGGCGGCACCGGCGGAGCGCCGCTCAGGACCAGCAGCGATTTGAGGGCCATCGACACGCCCTGGAGGAAGACCAGCGCGATGAAGATCAGGATCACGGTCTTCAGCAGGTAGACATAGGGAATACCGCTGGTCTCGCGCGACCCCTCGAGCGCCTCCCAGGACGCCGCGACATACGGGAAGCCGGACCAGGCCATCAGGATGCAGAACGGGACCAGCAGAAACAGCACACCGCACAGATCGACCAGCGCCTTCCGGCGGGCCGTGGCCCCCCGGTAGAAGATGTCGACCCGCACATGGCCGTCCTGGAGCAGCGTGTAGCCGGCCGCCGCCATGAACAGCGTGCCGTGCATGTACCACATGGATTCCTGGATCAGCACGCTGCCGATGCCGAAGACGTAGCGCATCAGCACGAGCGCGAACTGCACCAGCACCATGAACAGGGTCAGCCAGGAGACGGCCCGGCCGACCGTGTCGTTCAGCCGGTCGATCGCCCCGGCAATGGACTGAGCAAGCCCGTGCACCGGTCTGTACCTCCACTGCCTGTCGCCGTCGGCTGTTGTCGCCGATCGGATATGCGGGCGGCCCGCATCGGAAATGTCCGAGCCGGGCCGCCCTTCATCATGTCCCCGGCTGTGTCAGCCGCCGACGAACTGGGTGCGCAGATCCGCGTAGGACTGGTCGGACAGCGTGGTCCAGGCCATCGCCTTGCGGCGGAAGTCCACGAAGCTGTTGTAGACCTCTCCGGTCAGCGGATCCTCCGCGCCGGCCTCGGCCAGCACGTCCTCGGCGGCTTCGGCGAACGCGCTATAGATGGAGTCGGAGAACTTGCGCAGCTGCACGTCATGCTGGGTGACCAGGGTGTCCAGCGCATCGGTGTTCCGGGCGTTGAACTCGGCCAGCATGATGTCGTTCTCCGCCGCGCAGGCCGCGGCGACGGCCGCCTGGTCGGCGGCATTGAGGCTGTTCCACAGGTCCAGGTTGAAGGTGCATTCCAGCCCCGAGCCCGGCTCGTGGAAGCCCGGATAGTAGTAGAACTTGGCGACCCGGTAGAAGCCGAAGGCCAGGTCGTTCCACGGCCCGACCCATTCGGTGGCGTCGATGGCGCCGGATTGCAGCGACGGGAAGATCTCGCCACCCGGCAAGGCGACCACGGCGGCGCCGAGCCGGCGCAGCACCTCGCCGCCGAGGCCCGGCATGCGGAACTTCAGGCCGTTGAAGTCTTCCGGGGTGTTGACCTCGCTGCGGAACCAGCCGCCCATCTGCACGCCGGTGTTGCCGGCGAGGAAGGATTTCAGCCCGAACTCGGCCCCGACCTTGTCCCACAGGGCCTGTCCGCCGCCATGGTGTACCCAGGCGTTGAGCTCTGTGGCGGTGAGCCCGAACGGCACCGCGGTGAAGAAGTTGAACGCCTTCGACTTGCCCTGCCAGTAATAGGCGGCGGCGTGCAGCAGGTCGGCATTGCCGGCCGACACCGCGTCGAAGCTCTCAAAAGGCGGCACCAGCTCGCCGGCGGCGAACAGCTTGACGGTAATCCGGCCATCGGTCATCGCGGTGATGCGGTCGGCCAGGCGCTGGGCGCCGGTGCCCAGGCCGGGAAAGTCCTTCGGCCAGGTGGTCACCATGCGCAGTTCGCGGCGGTCGGTGACGATCGCAGGCGCGGCCGGTTCCGGTGCCGGTGCTGGTGGTGTTTCGGCAACCTCGGGGGCAGGCTGCTGCTGTGTTGCGACATAGGCGCCGACGGCTGCGGCCCCTGCTGCGGCACCGACGACGGCGCCCCCAATGAATGAACGACGGTCCATGGTCTGCCTTTCCCATTCGGTGTTGGTGGACAGTTTGGGATCATGCCCGCCGGGGCGGGTAAAAGGTCCGGCCGAATCGCCCGATGGCGCAGCCTCCTGAACAGGTGGCCGCCACTTTACAGAGGCGTTACCGGAAAGCAACCGGCGTGGTGTGAAAACCGGCGGTTTCACATGACTCTCAAGGTTTTGAGACCGCGGTTCATTTGTCGGACTAATGAATTGGGCCGGAAAAGATAGAATTCGTGTTGTGGAATCGGTCTTTGATGCACGTCGCCCCGGCCGGGCAAATAGACGCGGTTTCCTCCGGTCCAATCCTCTCGTACCAGTTGAGCGGGCAGGTTCGGCGGTCCGCGGCTGCAAACTCGTGTAATGCGCCCGTGTTGTCGAGCTTTCAGGGTCGATCATTGCAGTGGACAGGACAATTCTTCTGTCCCGTATTCGAAACAATTTTCCACAACTTCTTAACGAATCCGAAACTGCCTCGACATAACGTTTCAACGTGCTGCGCCATCGCACCCAAATGTTGTGATGGATTGCCAAGATAACTGGACAGCGCCAAATCGGAGGCGTTGGGGCGCCCCAAGGTCCTGCTTGCGTTCAGGCGAAGGATTGTGGCGATGAAAAGAAGTAACGGGGTCTTTCCTATTCTCGCGGTGGCGCTGATCGTCGCGGCGACGCATGTGCTCGGAGTTCCCGCGGCAACCGCCCAGGACAGCACCTCCGACGCCGCCGAGAGGCTGTTCACGCGGGAGAACGATCTGACTGCGCGGATGCGCGCCCTGTCCCAGTCGATCGGCAAGGAAATGGCCCAGCTCACGGCCAGCAGCAGCACGGCTAATTCGATCGCCGATCTGGAAGTGCAGCGGCAGGAATTCACCGAGCTGCTGCAGACCCTGCACCGCCAGGATCAGTCGCCGGAGTCGCGATCCTCTTCAAATCCCGAGATCGCCCGCCTGCTGACCGCCGCCGACGAGGCGTGGCCGGCCCTGGACAGCCGGATCGGCGACGCCATTTCCTGGGGCCATATGACCCATTACGAGGTGCTGCAATTCGACTCCGCGGCGCGGGAACTCGACCATGTGCTGGCCAACCTGCAGCTCACCTATCGCCAGGCGGCCGCCGATTTCGGGGTGCATTCGGTCATCCTGAACGCGATCGCCGTCGCCGAGGAGCAGCGGGTGCTCTCCCAGGAGATCTCCAAGACTTTCTTCATGCTGTCCTACGGCGTCAACGTACCGCAGAACCGCGAGCGGCTGGCCTCAGCCATCGCCCAGTTCGACCGCGACATGCGCGGTCTCGTCGAAGGCAATCCGGAGATCGGCCTGATCCCGGCGCCGACGCCCTCGATCCGCACCGATCTGATCACCGCCCAGACCATCTGGAACCGGCTTCGGGACTCGCTTGCGGTGGAGACTGTCGGCACGAACGTCGATGCGGGCGCGATCGCCGAGGTCTCGCAGCTGAGCGACGAGCTCTTCGAGCATCTCGACGCCGCCGTCAGCGGCTTCAAATCCCTCTAGCCCTCGCCGCCATCCTGCGGCAGGTCGCACCAGCCGTCGCGGGTGAGGGCCTCCAGCGGCCGGAAGCGGGATTTGTAGGACATCTTCGGGCTGCTGCCGATCCAATAGCCGAGATAGACATGTGGCAGGCCGAGCGCCGCCGCCCGGCCGATCAGCGCCAGCACCATATAGGTGCCCAGGCTGCGGTTCGACATGTCCGGGTCGAAGAAGCTGTAGACGGCGGAGAACCCGTCGCCCAGGCAATCCGAGACCATGGCCGCGGAAAGCGTTCCGTCAGGGCCGCGGAACTCGAACATGCTGGATGAAACGCTGCCCTCCTCGATCATCGCCGCGTAATCCGATTGCGACATCCGCGCCATGTCGCTGTCGCCATGCCGCGAGCGCTGATAACGCACGAACAGGTCGTATTGCTCCTGGGTCGCCCGGGCCGGGCGCTCGGTCATGACCAGATCGGCATTGGCCTTCATGGTCCGGCGCATGGTGCGGCCGGGATTGAAGCGGGCGACGGGAATGCGCACCGGCACGCAGGCCTGGCAGCCGGGGCAGACCGGCCGGTAGATGATGTCGTGGCTGCGCCGGAACCCGGCCTGGGACAGGGTCGAGTTCAGGGCCTCGGAATCGGGCCCGGTCAGGCGGGTGAACAGCTTGCGCTCGATCCGGCCGGCCAGATAGGGGCACGGCATCGGCCCGGAGCGGAAGAAATGGTGCAGGCTGGTGACACCCGGCTTGATGACCGACATGGGTCGCCTATCGCCTCTTTCGCCTACTTTGGTCCATGCGATACGACATCTTACACCAATTTCCTTGCCATTACTGTGACGCTTGTTGCGACGGCGCCTCGACACCGAAGAAATCGGCCGCCAGTTCGTCGGAAAGCCGGATGAACTGGCGCTGCAGGAAGTCGAGGAACTCGTGCAGGCCGGTGCCGATCACCTCGCCGATGGTCTGCTCGCCCATCAAGGCCTCGATCTCGTCCAGCCGCTCCAGGGCCTGATTGCCGCCGCGTAGGGCATAGCGGGATTTCAGCCGGGTCAGCAGACGGTTCATCTGGATCATGCACAGCACCGGCGAACGCGGGAACTCCTCGTCGAACAACAGGAACCCGGCCACCTTGGCCGGCTGCATGCCGCGCGGATGGGCCCGGCGATAGGCATGATAGCCGGCGGCCGAGCGCAGCACCGCGTTCCAGCCGGCCTCGTCGACCGCGGTGCCCACATGCTCCGGCGTCGGCAGCAGGGTGTGGTACTTGATGTCGACCAGCCGGGTGGTCTGGTCGGCGCGCTCCAGGTTCTTGCCCAGGTGATAGAAGTACCAGCCCTGGTCGCGATAGAAGGTGCCCTCGATGATCCCGGCATGGGTCTGGCAGCCTTCCTTGACCAGGCCGCAGAACCGACTCAGCTTGGTGCGCTGCACGTCCTGCGGTTTCAGGTCGGTCAGCCAGCCGTTGAAGACATTGAGCTGGGTCCACATCTCGGTGCTGATCAGCGGCCGCAGCGTCCGCGCGTTCTCCCGGGCGGCCGCCACCGTCGAGGCGATCGAGGTCGGGTTCTTGCGGTCCAGGGCGTAATAGTTCAGGACGCTCTTGCCGTCCGCCTTCTCGTGGCGGTCGAAGAAGCGCTCCTCATCGGCGTTGATCTGGATGACCGAACGCCAGTTCGGGTCGCCCGGAACGTCGCTTGTGAAGGTCTCGGTCACGTCCAGGATGCGGGCCAGGTTCTCCGCCCGCTCCATGTAACGCGCCATCCAGAACGCCGCGTCGGCGTATCGCGCCAGCAGGACGCTCATGCCAGGACCCAGGTGTCCTTGGAGCCGCCGCCCTGGGAGGAATTGACGATCAGGGCGCCCTCGCGCAGGGCCACCCGGGTCAGGCCGCCGGGCAGCACCCAGGTGTCCTTACCGGTGATCGCGAAGGGCCGCAAATCCACATGGCGCGGCCCGATGCCCTTCTCGGTCAGGGTGGGGCAGACCGACAGCGATACCATGGGCTGGCTGATGTAGTTGGCGGGATCGGCCTTCAGCGCCTTGCGGCAGGCTTCCAGCTCCGCCTTGCTGGCGCGCGGCCCGATGGTGATGCCATAGCCGCCGGCCTCGCCCACGGGCTTGACCACCAGCTCCTCCAGATGGTCCAGGGTATAGGCCAGCCCGTCCTCCTCGCGGCAAATCTGGGTCGGCACGTTGGGGATGATCGGCTCTTCATCCAGGTAGTATTTGATCAGCCGCGGCATGTAGGCGTAGACCGCCTTGTCGTCGGCCACCCCGGTCCCGACGGCGTTGGCCAGCGCCACATTACCCTTGGCATACGCCTCCATGATCCCGGGAATCCCCAGCATGCTGTCGGGCCGGAAGGCCAGGGGGTCCAGGAAGTCGTCGCCGATGCGGCGATAGATGGCGTGCACCCGGGTGAGACCCTGCGTGGTCTTCATGTAGACCCGGTCGTCCTCGACCAGCAGGTCGCCGCCCTCGACCAGCGGCACGCCCATTTCCCGGGCCAGGAAGACATGCTCGAAATAGGCGGAGTTGTAGGTGCCGGGCGACAGCAGCACGATCTGCGGGTCGCCGCGGGTCTCCGGCGCGATCTCGCACATCGCCTCCAGCAGCTTGGCGCCGTAATTGCTGACCGGTTGGACCGAGACGCCTTCCATCAGGTCGGGGAAGGCCCGCTCCATCATGTGGCGGTTCTCCACCACATAGGAGACCCCGGAGGGGCAGCGGCAATTGTCTTCCAGCACCCGGAAGGTGCCGTCGCCGTCGCGCACCAGGTCCACGCCCAGGATCTGCACATAGGTCTGGAACGGCAGGTCGACCCCGACCATGCGCTCGGTGAAGTTCTCGTTGCCGGTCACCAGCTCGGCCGGGATGATGCCGTCCTTCAGCGCCTTCTGGTCGTGATAGACGTCGTGCAGGAACTGGTTCAGCACGGTCACGCGCTGGATGACGCCGGCGTTGAGCCGCTCCCATTCGCTGGCCGTGATCACCCTGGGCAGCACATCGAACGGCAGGATGCGGTCGATCGCCTCGCTTTCCGAGAGGATCAGGAAGGTGATGCCCAGGTTCTGGAACTCGCGCTCCGCATCCTCGGAGCGCCGCCGCAGATCGTCGATCTGGAATTCGGCCAGACGCCGGCGCAGGGCATCGGTCGACCGGGTGTGCTCGTCCTCCGCGCCCAGCAGCTCGTCGTAGAACCCGCCGGCGTCGTATTGCGCCAGCAGATCGGTGCCGCCGGATACAGGGTCGGTCAAACGCGGCCTCCTATTGCCCTGACGGGTCGCCGGCCTCGTTTGCCGGGCAAGGCGTTCATCCGTCATCGCAATTAAAGGCCATTCCCGCCATGGGGAACAACCGCCAAGTGCCCTCCGGCGGCAATTCGCGCCGGCGCGGCCGATTTGTCGTTACTGGACGGCGCTGGCGGCGGGCAGCGGCGCTTCGCGCAGCAGGATGATCGAGATGCGGCGGTTGCGCGGGCTGTTGGGGTCGTCCGGGAACAGATGGTCGGTATCGGCCTTGCCGACCACGTCGGCAATGCGGTCGCGAGACAGGCCGGTTTCGATCAGGGCGCGGCGGCTGGCATTGGCGCGGTCCGTCGACAGCTCCCAATTGTCGGAGCTGGCGCCGCTGACGAAAGGCGTGGAGTCGGTATGGCCCTTGACCGAGACTTGGTTCGGCAATTCGGTGATCGCCTGGCTGACCAGGCCGATGAGCTGCTTGGTGCGGTCGAACATGTCGGCGCTGCCGATCGGGAACATGGACAGGCGCTCCTGGTCGACGATCTGGATGCGCAGGCCCTCCGGCGTCTGGTCGATGATCAGGCTGTCCGACAGATCGGCCAGCTCCGGCACCGACTGGATGGCCTGGCGCAACGCCGCTTCGGCCTCCTCGAACTGTCGCTGCTCGCGCTCGGCCAGCGCCTCGTCCAGCTCCTCGTCGCTGATCTCCTGCGCCTCCCGCAGATAGGCCACCTGCTCCTCGGAAAAGCCGTTGGCCTCCAGCAGGAACTCCATCTCCTCGTCGGACAGGTCGCGGGTGTTGCGGATGAACTCCAGCTCCTCGTCGCTGGCCGGACGGTTGGCGTTGAAGAATTTCTCCTCCACCGGGCGCTCGGACTCGCCCAGCTGGGTGTCGTCGGAGATGTCGTCGCTGGAGCCGTCATCCATGGTGTCGCTGTCCTCCGCCGCCTCCGGCCGGCCGGGCAGGGCGTCGAAGGTGCTGGCCGGCGAGCTGGGAGAGGACATCGGCCCCGGGGTGGCGACCGTGGTGCCGCCGAGCACGCCGCCGGCACCGCTGGCATTGTGCGCGATGGCGGCCGGGTTGAAATAGTCGGCGATGCCGCCGCGCTGCTCGTCCGTGGTCGTGTTCAGCAGCCACAGCAGCAGGAAGAAGGCCATCATGGCGGTCACGAAGTCGGCATAGGCGACCTTCCAGGCGCCGCCGTGATGGCCATGCCCATGGCCACCCTTCTTCTTCTTGATGATGATCGGGGCGGGAGCGTTCGCCGACACGGGTCAAGCCATATGCAATGCCGCGGCGTCAGGCTGCCGGCGGCAGGTTGGCGGTTGCCTCTTCGACTTCGTAGAAGTCCGGCCGCACATTGGAGAACAGCGCCTTGCGGGCGAACTCCACCGCCACCGCCGGCGCATAGCCGTGCAGATAGGCCAGCAGGCCCGCCTTGATGCACATGTAGAAGCGCTGCTCGGAATCGGCGAGCGCCTTCATGGCGCTGGCGATCGGGGCGATGAAGCCGTAGGCGACCCAGACGCCGAGGAAGGTTCCGACCAGCGCGCCGCCGATCAGCTTGCCCAGCACCTCCGGCGGCTCGGTGATCGCACCCATGGTCTTGATCACGCCCAGCACCGCCGCGACGATCCCCAGCGCCGGCATGGCGTCGGCGACGCTCTGCACCGCATCGGCGATCTGGGTGTGCTCGTGGTGATGGGTCTCGATCTCCTCGTCCATCAGGTCCTCCAGGGTGTGCGGATCCTCGGTGCCCAGGGAGATGAGGCGGAGATAGTCGCGCAGGAAGGTGACCGCGTGATGGTTCTCCATCACGGTCGGGAAAGCGCCGAACAGATCGCTTTCCTCCGGGTTCTCGATATGGGATTCCAGGGCCAGCATGCCCTTGGATTTGGCGGTCTTGAAGATCTGGTACTGCAGGCCCAGCAGGTCGAGATAGCGCTCCTTGGTGTAGGGCGAACCCTTCATCGCGGCGGTGATGGCGCCCATCGTGCCCTTCAGAACGGTCGTGGTGTTGGCGGTGATATAGGTGCCGGCAGCGGCGCCGCAGATGATGACCACCTCGAAGGGCTGCCACAGCACGCCCAGATGCCCACCCATGGCCATATAGCCACCGAATGTGCACAACACCACAATGACACAACCTGCAATGATCAGCATTGGTTTGGGGCGCTCGTCTGCATTTCATTTCTGCTCGGAGATACAAGGAGACCCTGTCGAGTCTTCCTTAAAGAACGCTTTAAACCGCGCTTTGCCCGCGCGGTTCGGCCCTCCGAGAGGCCGGGATTTCGACGCTCGAGGGCACGGTATGGATGTATTTCCCGAAAGGCCTCGTCAAATCGCTAAAATTCGATTTAAATCACCCATAGGGGTGATGACACAGCCAGCCGCGGATGGTTGAATCACCCTCTCGGGGCAAAAGATTCGCGCGGAGGAAATGCCGACAAACGGCACAGCCAATTACGTGGGGGCTGGACGGGCGGATACCGCCAAAAGGTTGATCCAGAGCAACGACGCGAACAGGTGCATGGGGTAATTAGTCTCGAGGGAAGCAACGGAGAAAACCAAAAGTCGCGTAACAGAGGGCGAATAAATGACCCCCAGACGACATGGACACGCTAATCAGACAGATACCGGAGATCAGGCGGACAAACGGGAGAGCGAACAGGAAAGGGCGGTAACGGACCTGCTGGCGGATTTGGCTAGGCGGGACCCCGAGCTATACCTCTACCTGCAGTCCCGCCTGAAGGCGGGCCCATCCGCCGGCGCCGGCCAATCCACGCCTGACCGGGAAGAGGACGAGCCGATCATGATCGGCGAGAGCGCCGCTATGCGGCGTGTCTTCAAGGCGATCCGCCGGTTCGCCACCACCGATGCGCCGACCCTGATCACCGGCGAGAGCGGAACCGGCAAGGAGCTTGCGGCGCAGGCGATCCATGAACGATCCGCCTTCGCGCCCGGCCCCTTCATGCCGGTCAACTGCGCCGGATTGCCGCCGACCCTGATCTCGACCGAGCTGTTCGGCCACGAGAAGGGCGCGTTCACCGGCGCCTCGCAGCGCAAGATCGGACGCATCGAGGCGTGCGACGGCGGCACGATATTCCTGGACGAGATCGGCGACATGCCGATGGAGTTGCAGGCGCATCTGCTGCGGTTCCTGCAGGAGAGCACCATCGAGCGGGTCGGCGGCCATCGCCAGATCCCGGTCAATGTGCGGGTCCTGGCGGCGACCAATAAGGACCTGGCGCACGAGGTGGAGGCCGGCCGGTTCCGGCAGGACCTCTTCTTCCGGCTCAACGTGCTGTCGCTGGAGATGCCGGCCCTGCGCGACCGCGGCGAGGACATCGCCCTGATCAGCAATGTGTTCGTCCAGCGCTTCGCCGGCGAGCTGGATGCGGAGGCGACACGCTTCTCCGATTGCGCCCGCATGGCCATGGGCCAGCATGATTGGCCGGGCAATGTGCGGGAGATGATCGGCCGGATCCGACGGGCGGTGGTCATGGCCGATGGTGCGGTCATTACCGCCGACGATCTCGGGCTGGAACAGTCGCCGGCCCTGGCGGGGGCTGTGCATGTGGGGGCAGGGGCCGGGGCTGCTGCAATCGCCGTTCCGATCTTCGACGATAGCGGCGTGCTGACGCTGGACGAGGCCAAGAGCCGCCTGGAAGAGGTCTTCGTGCGCGCGGCGCTCGAGCGCAACTCGTTCAACGTGACCGCGGCGGCCAGCGATCTCGGCGTGTCGCGGGTCACCCTCTACCGGCATATCGACCGCTTCGGACTGAAGACCGGCCGGTCCTATGCCACCCACTGACGGCGGCCGCTATCCGCCACCATTCCATGTCGCCGGGCGCCATGCCCGGCGACATCCTTAACGTTTGTTAACCAAGAATCGATAAGACCAGGGTTCGAGGCCTCTCGGCCGTGCCGGCGAGAACCCAAGGGAAAGCCCGGCAGGGACCCGGTCCTCGAAAACCAGTGCCATCGGGGGAGAAGCGGAGATGACGGTGCAACGAAGCTTGAGGACCTGCCTGCTGAACAGTCTGGGACTTGCGGTGATCGCCGGTGCGCCCGGCTTGGCGCAGGCGCAGGATCTGCCGCAAACGACCGATTTCGAGATCCGCCGGCTCAACGACATGGTGGATCTGCAGCGCCAGCAGCTCGACCAGCAGCAGCGGGCGCTGCAGCAGCAGCGGGAGCGCATCGAGGCGCTGGAACGGGCCTTCCTGGGCGTGCAATCGCCACGCCAAGCCGGCTATATCCCTGCCGTCACGGCGCCCGCCTATCCGGCCGAACAGCGCGCAGCCGAGGCCGCCGCCCAGACTGCCCAAGCCGGCAGCGAGCCGGTCGGCGAGTCACCGAACCCCGATGATGCGCTGCGCGAGATCCAGGATATCGCCGGGCTGCGCGAGGTCGGTGGCGTCCTGACCCCGCCGGGCACACTCGTCTTCGAACCATCCATAGAGTTCGAGCAAACCAGCACCAACCGGTTCTTCTTCAACGGGGTGCAGATCGCCGATGTGGTGCTGATTGGCGATCTTGAGGTCAGCGACGCTGACCGTGATGCCATCACCGCGGTGGCGGCCGCCCGTACCGGCATCACCAGCCGCTCGGAAATCGACATACGGGTGCCGTTCGTCTATCGCGACGACCGGGTTCAGCAGACAAATCTGACCACATCCGCCACCACTGATAGCAATCTCGACAACGCCAATCTCGGCGACGTTGAGATCACCGGCCGCTACCAGTTCAATTCCGGAGCCGATGGATGGCCGATCTTCATCGGCAATCTGCGCGTCAAGACGCCCACCGGAGAGGGGCCGTTCGATATCGACCGCGACCCGACGACAGGCATCGAGACCGAGCTTTCCACCGGCTCGGGATTCTGGGCCGTCGAGCCGAGTGTGACCTGGATCTTCCCGACCGATCCGGCGGTGTTCTACGGCAACATCGCCTATCTGTGGAACTTCGAAGAGGATGTGAATGAAAATGTCGCCGGAACTTTGATCGGCGATGTCGACCCGGGCGATATCTTCGGACTTTCGTTTGGCATGGGGTACTCCCTCAACGAAAGGACCTCGTTCAGCGTCGGCTACGAGCACAAGTTCGTATTCGAGACCGATCAGGAGATCACGACCGGTACCGGTACCAGCACGATTTCGTCGGAGGATTTCGACGTCGGGACGCTGAGTTTCGGATTTAGCTACGCATTGACTGACAGGACGTCGCTGAACCTCACGCTTCAGACTGGCGTCACCGAGGATGCGCCGGATGTGCGCATGCTGCTGCGCGTCCCCATCAGGTTCGACATATTCTGAGCAAACGGGTCAGTCCTGGACGATCCTGCCATCCGGAGCCGGTGCGGTGGCACCAGCAGGGTGTTTGATAGGAGAGAGGGCCGGCGGGCATGGCCGCCGGCCCTCTTTATCTGGTCGTGCGGATGCCCGGTGCAGCCGCTATCTGGCTATGCCGCGAATGATCGATTGCTGCAGCTCCAGCGGCATGCGCGGCATCCCGCTTCCGTTGGTCCCGGTTTGCACCTGCCTGAGATCGATGACGTCGATTGCCAGCGTGACGACGTTGGTGATGTTGATGTCGCTCTGCGTGTTGGCGATCGTCGCGCCGATCTCCGAAGCACTCAAGACATGCTCGACCGATGTCACCGTATCGCCGGCGCCCGCGATCAAGGCGGAATCGACGACGGTTACGCCGCCCGCGCTCTCGCCGGCCAGCATGCTGTCGAGGGTGAGCGCCGACGTGAGCTCGGTCACGCCGTCGACCAGGGTCTCGACGTAGAACCCGAAGTCGATCTGGAAGCCGCCGACGGTCACGAAGCCGCCGCGCAGCTCCGACAATGCCGCATCGTCGATGACCGTTTCCGCCAGTGCGATCTGAGCGTCCGAAGCACCGCAATTGCCTGCGACGGGTGTGGCGGCATCGGCCACGCGGCAGGGGTCCGCAGCCGGTATCGTAGCGCCGGCGTTCTCCGGCCAGTGATAGCTGCCGTCCGAGAGGATCAGCGGGTAGAAGGGGGCGCCAATGTGGACGGCCGCTACGACCGGCTCGTTGCGCCGATTGGCCAGTCGGTCGGTTGCGGCGCTCATGAGCGATTGCGGCGGCGCCCCGACCAGGCGTTCGTCGACAGCCGGAAGGTCCTGCCAGGTCTCCACCCAATCCGGGCGGTGGACCATCACCAATTGCAGGGGTTCGCCGACCGGTCGCTCAGCGATCATCGGATCGCGCAGCCGGCCGTCCACAAGCAGCTCCGGCGGCTCAGGCTCCAGTGCGATCGCCGGGTCGTCGACCACCTTGTCCCGTTGGCCCGACAGCAGCAGCGGGAGGGGGCGCAGCGGCAGGTCGGCCGACTGTTCGACGGTCCGCGTCAGGGCCGTCCCGTTGACGCCGTCTTCGCCGGAAACCGCCCTTGGAACCGCTGGCGGGCCGCCGCCTTCTGCGACCTCGGAAACTTGGTCGACCCAATCCTTGTCGACCCGACCTATCAATTGGAGTGGGGCGCCGGCAACGCGTCCTTCAGTTGGAAGGGAGGTCGCGCCAGCCTCGCCAAGGCCGGTCAATGTGTTCCACTGCAGTGACCAGGGCTGGCCGGTAGCCCCGGCCGACGCAACCAGCGGCTCGTCCTTTTCCTGCATCGCGGAGCATGCGGACAGGATTGTCACAATCGCTGTCAGTGACACGCCGGCGCAGGCCCGGCGCCTCAACTCGCGGATGGAGTGTGTGCGGGTGACCATGTCACCAGCTCCCCCCGCGTCCGTTCGGATTTGGCAGCGAGAGTGTGAGCGTGCCGAGGCTGGTCTGCTGCGTGGCGCTGCCAAAGGGTGCCGACGGATTGGCGGCCCACTCGGCGTCCAAGTTGAAATGATCCCGGCCGGTCGGGACATGATTGCGAACGACGAAGAAGATGTCGCTTGCCATCATGCTCTCGAATTCGTCGAGCGGGTATTCCTTGATGCCTAGGGCAGGATCCCCGACCAGGACCGAATCCTCCGAAACGCCCTTGACGACCACGAAGTGCCGATATCCGCGGATCACGATGATCGCGATTGCCGGAATGCCGGCATTGGAGAACCGGTCGATCGAGATCCGGTAACCGTCGGCCACGTAGCCCTCGGATTCGAGAAACCGTTTGATGTCGAGCAACGAGAATCCCTGACGCATAATCAGGGGTTGATCTCCATTCGCGAACATGGATTCGAAGACCTCGACCTCCTCCGTCGGGCGGTCATAATGAAAGGTCAGCAGCGTGGCGACAGCGGCTGCGCCGCAGCTGAAGTCGCGTTCTTGTTTAATGACCGATTCCCAGCGGCGCTCGCGCACGCTTTGCACGGGCACGCTTGTTTGAAGGCCGCCGATCGACAGCCTGACTTCGCCGGCCAGGGCCGGTCCCGCCAGTGCCGACAGGGTCATGGCGATAATTGCCAGGCCGGCCAGCGGGCGAATCGGGTCGCGGCGACCGGACGACCGGAGGAGTTGTAAATTGCGCATCGGTATGCCTTAAAACCTTGGTACGATTATTTGGCACCCCCGATCAGGGCGCGGGCGTCGTCATGTCGACCGTAATCGCCAACTGGTTGAGCATCGCGACGTTGTTGCCGGTGTTGAATGCATTGATGACGAATCGCTGGTCGGACAGCGCGCCTGTGGCGATGTTCATGGCGCCGCCGGTGGCATCGCCGTTGATCGTGCCATTGAAATCCTGAAATCCGGCATTGATCGCGACGGCGCCGCCATCGGTGACGATTTGAATGTTACCGTTTTCGTCGATCACGATGTTGCGACCGCGCTCCTCCGAAAGCGCATCGTCCTCGACGGCATCAAAGGACTCAAAGAGCCCGTCATCGGCCAGAACCTGTGCGTTGCCGGCGAGCATCAGCGCCGCGCCAGCGACGGCGAACACTGCGACGCCTCTGAGGTTCAATTCAGCAGTCATTTCGCGACCTCTTGTATTTGACCTAAAAACGCAAAATTTGAAGCTGCGAGTGGCCGGCCAGCGGGTGCGAGCACCCGCCGACCGTCCATCCGCACACACTGCGATTACGGGGTCGTCAGGGTCCCGGTCGCGCCGGTGATGGCGATGCCGCCCTGCTGGGCGCCATTCCAACCGGAGTTGAAGTTGTTCACGACCACGTCCTGGTCGCGGAACGTCTGGCTGCCGAAGTCCATCACGGCCACGTAGGTGGAGTCGTTGACGCCATCGTCATCGTCGACTTCGATGTCGTTCGAGGCCACCTGGGCGAGGGCGTTGACGCTGACCGCGCCATCGGCATTGTCCGAAACCGCGATCGCCAGGCCACCCTGCTGCGAGCCATTGATGCCGGTGTTGAAGTTGTTCACGTCGGCATCCTGAGCGCGGAAGGTCTCGCCGCCGAACAGCATCTGGGCATCGTACAGGGCACCGTCGTCCAGCAGGTCGTCGTCGACGTCGACTTCGTTGTCGATATCCTGGGACATGATGTTTGCCGAGATCGCATCCGCATTGGCGGTGTCGCCGTCAATGGTGAGATCAGCGGCAAAGCCCTGCGCGCTCAGGCCCAGGAGCAGGGCCAGTGCCGAAGCGCCTCCTAGCAACTTTTTCATAGCAATATCCTTCTTCGGTCTATTGGTCCTGGGCCCCGATCCGAGACCCGTTCGATACGGCACGGCGGCCACGTTTGGCACGTCGCCATCCGCCCGGTTGCATGGCCCCGTCTTCAATCTGACCCGAGGGGTCCGATGTCGACCATGGCCGTGCACAAGAACAAGACTGCAAGCCGCGTGCCAGATGTCGAACGGAGCATTATCTCATTGTTATTAAAGAAAAAAGATCTTGAGTTGGCAGATGGTCGAGCGCGCGGCGGTCCGCGGTTGTTTCGTCGGCTTTACAGACTGTCAGACAGGTGAGACAGCGCCGGTTCCGGGCGCGCCGGTGAGGTGTTGCCTGGTTCCGGTTCGATGCCGGTAGAGGAGATGCGGGCCCGGCGCTGGATCGGTCCTCGCAATAGAGATCCGGTGGTGGCGGCGATCCCGCACACAAAGAAAGAGCCCGCCGAAATGCGGCGGGCGTGGAATCTGCGGGGTGCCAATTCTATGAAAGGCGCTATCGGCCTCCCACGGTGACGCTTATCGATGCGCTTGCGGCGGACTGGCCGCCGGCGAGATCGAGTCGAGGTTGCAGGCGGACGGGTTTCGCTTCGTCCCAGAGAATGACGGCAATGCGCTCTTCATCCCAACCGTCTGCGTCGTCGCCAATCGCGCGCAAGCCAAAACCGACTTCACGACCGAGCTCGTCATCGTCAATAGTCCGGATAGGCGACCCGATCGAACCATCGAATGGTCCGCCGGCCTCCCCGGCCTGTGCGCCGACGGGCGCCAGGACGAAAAGCGAAATCAACAGCCTGATGGCGATCGCCCTTAGCCACGTTGGTGTCGGTCCAGTCATTGTTCGAGGCTCTTGTCGTATGCTGCACGCTTACGCCGACTTCCCTGGCGAAGCGTATCCTCTCCGTGACCGCTGCGGGTTCCATGGCCGGCGGATACCGATGGCTGCGTTTGGCGAGACCTCCGCCGCTCTTCAGTCATCGGCATCGCCGCGTGCATGTCGCCCGATTACGGGCTCGTGCCCGGAGTTCCCGAGGTCCCACTCGACCCGCTATTGCCACTGGAACCGCTGTTGCCACCAGAGCCGCCGGACCCGCTGCCGCCGCTCGATCCGCTATTGCCGCTCGATCCGCTATTGCCACTCGATCCGCTATTGCCGCTCGATCCGCTATTGCCGCTCGATCCGCTATTGCCGCTCGATCCGCTATTGCCACTCGATCCGCTATTGCCGCTAGTGCCGCTGGACCCGCTGTTGCCCCCGGTGCCGCCATTGCCGCCGCCATTGCCGCCGCCATTGCCTCCGCCGCCGGGTTCCCCGCCGGGCCCGACCGGGTCGGCCGATGTGGCAATGCGGTCGATCCTGGGGTCGAGACAGGTGCCGGCCTGGAGGGCGAGCGGATCACAGATCGGGGCGCCATTGATGACCGGAATGCCTGCCCCGTTCGTCACGACCGCTCCGGATCCGGACCTTACCTGTCCGGCCAGCGCGGAGCTCGACATCAAGACTGCCATCACGGCAGCGATTGCGCCCGCTTTGGTAATGGGGGCTCGTAACATCGTTCGATCCTTTTCTGGTTCTTGCCGTCCCCACCGGCCGCGTCGATCTGCCTCAGGGGAGAGGCCGGCTTGTTTGCGATCGCCGATATCCTGTCCCCAGCCGAAGGCGTACGGCCTCTCAGACCCAGTAGGCAAACTTCATGCCACCACGAACGCCAAGCGGCAGTTCGTTGTTCTGAATACGATAATCCGGAAATGGCGCGCGGACGGGCTTTGGCCGGACGTTAACCGGCTGATACATCGTGTTAAGTGTGTGTTACAGAACTCGGGACCGGACGCCTCGAGAATCCCCGCTTTGGCCCGCACCGCCGGCCAGGTTTCATTCGTATTGGTAATTGTTTGCACGGCAAACAACTTATGATCTGTAGAAAAACTCAAAAGAAAATAGCGAATTTCGAGAGATTTGCGTTGAGCCGAATAATAGTTAGAGTAGAAGAGCAACAGAGCACGGCGAAATCGGAATGCGGGATTCCCTGGCTGATGGCGCCAGGCGGCCTGATTGAGGCAAGGATGGGTTGTACAGGCATGAATGCCGAGCGGGTGGCAGCGTGACGGATTTCGGCACTCTCAAGAGTGTCGACAAGGATGGCGCCGCGGTGGCGCCCGTGAGCCGGGATCCGCAGCGGTGCCCGCCGGCCTCAGAGGCTACGGCACATGCCAGGCTGGCGATCATCGCGGCTGCCGATTCGCCGCAGCTGATTCCATGGTCCCGCCATGCTGCCCTTTCCGCCAACGGCATTGTCTGCGCGCTGGCGCGCCGGCAGGGCCGGTAGCGCCGGGAACGGCGCGGCAAGCCCCGATACCGCCCGGGAGGGGGCGACGCCCTCGCGGCGACGCGGCCGGACCGATGCCGGGCCGCAGCCAGCGGTCAGGTCATGTCGTCATTGTCAAGCAATCGCAGCTCGATTGAGCCCCGGCTGAGCAGCCGCACAAGATCGGCATGGCTGTGGACGCCGGTCTTGGCGTAGATCCGCTTCATGTGGGTACGGGCGGTGTTTCGCGTGATGCCCAGCCCAGCGGCAGCGTCCTGCAACCCCAGCCCGTCGGCGATCAGCCCGGCAAGCCGGGCCTCACCCGGGGTGAGGTTGAAGGCGGCGCCGAGATCGGGCGCCAGGACCGGATGGCCGCGTTCGACATCCTTGGTGATCACGGCGGCGACGGCGGCTGGCCTGACATCGGAGCCGCTGTGGCACAGCACCGGCGTGACCACGATAGGCAGCGCCCGAAGGCCGGAGGGTCTGGTCGCGGACATCGTCGAGACATCGGCGGCAATCCCGGACGGTTGCCGACCGGCTGCGGGTGCAGCTTGCCCGGCCCTAGCGATTAACGCGAGCAGGGCTGCCTGTTCGTCCGGCCGGGCAAGACAGATGCGATCATCGGCCAGCGTCAGCCCGTCGTTTTGTCGCAGGATGGCCCGCGCCGAGCCATTGCAGGTCAGAACGGCGCCCTCGCGATCGACCAGGAATATCGCCTCCGGCAGCCGATCCATGATCTCCGATAGGGCATCGTGCATTTCTTCGCCGCTGCGGATCGTCCGGTAGAGGCGCAACGCGCGCGCCAGGTGCGGCAGGAGCTCGTCCAACAGATCGACCTCGGCGTCGGCGAAGGGCGGCGCTTCCAGCGGTCGCGTGGCGATCAACAGCCGGGATGCTCCTTCGCGGACGCACAGCGTCGCGATGAGAAAGCGACCCTGGGAGGTCGTCGCCGTTCTCAGGGGACCGCGGGGAGACAATGGGATCCGCCGGCCGTTGTTTTTGGGCTGCCAGCGGCCCGAAGGGTTGGGCGGATCCCCGTAGGACCAAAGGACGGTTTCGCCGTCACGTGCGGATGTCCCTATGACCGCCGCGCAACCAGTGGCCGACAGCGCGCGCGCCAGGTTGGCGGCGAACCGTGTCCAGCCGGCATCGCCGGACGTCGCCTCGTAGCACAAGGCGATCAGTCGATAGAGCTGTTCGGATGGCGACAATTGCCATCTCCTCGTGGTGTCGGCATCTGAGCGATCCTGCGGCAGCCCTGCGGGCCGGTGAGGCCTGCTAAGCCGGTGCGTCCGCCCGCTGACCCCGCCGGGGCCGTGCCGCCGCTTCGGCCAGCCAGATCGGCAGACGATCTCGCGGTCCCGGTGCGCCTAGAGGGCCCCGAGCGCGGATTCAAGCCAGGTTGTCGAACCAGAGGGTGAGAGTGTGATTGTTGTGCCCATGTCATCGTTCTTTGGCATTGTGAACTCTCTTGCGATTTTCAATCATTTGTTTTCGTTCGGGCGCGGCCCGCCGCCGTCGGGATGAGAGGCCGCACTCTAGCCCCGGCAGCGAACGGTAGCCGTCCCAATCGGATCCGAGATCGGGGTCGGCTTTGGTATCGATTCGGGAATTACCGTCATCCCCGAAATTACGCCCCTTGGACGAGGTTGCTGCTCCACCGCAATTGAATGCAACCCGACCCTACAAAGTTTCAGTGGCTCCATCTAGTGGAAGCGTGCCGAACACTGAAAACGGCAATAGCGGGACCTCGATCCGAAAACAAACTTCCTCCAAGAGGACAATCGTAACCTTTGTCTGACTGGGGCGGGCTCACCCGAAGTTTTCTGCCGTCTGCGGAATTCCAGCACCCATAGGAACCGTTCGGCCCAATCGAACGGATGACGGCCGGTCCGGGTTTCGCCGGAACGGCTTAATCATCATCGTCGTCGTCCCCGTCGTCATCATTGTCGCCGCGGTCGCCGTCGCGATCCTTGCCGCGATCCTGACCGCCGTCATCATCGTCATCGTCCCCGCGATCACGGTCGCGATCCTTGCTGCCGCCATCGCCGTCGTCGTCCTCGTCGTTGTCGCCGTCGTCGTCCTCGTCGTTGTCGCCGTCGTCGTCCTCGTCGTTGTCGCCGTCGTCGTCTTCGTCGTTGTCACCGTCATCCGGGTCGGGATCCGGATCAGGATCGGGATCAGGGTCGGGATCCGGATCGGGATCAGGGTCCGGATCGGGATCAGGGTCTGGATCGGGGTCGGGATTCGGGTCCGGCGGTGGTTCGCCTGCCGGCGGGAGCTGCGGTGCCAGCTCTGTAACACCGGCCACCATATTGTCCAGGCATCTGCCGATCGACGTATCGAAGTCGTCGCAACCGCCGGCCCCATTGACCACCGGAATTCGGTGTCCGTTCAGCACAACGGCACCGGAACCTGAGCGGATTTCTCCGGCCAGCGTGGAGGATGCCAGAAGCATTGCGGTGAGAATTCCAACTGTGACGGTTGCACCCGTCTTCGTTCTGTCCATGTATCTGCTCCTGGGCCGCGTCGTCTGCATTTGCGCGACTGTTAGCGACAGCTTCTGTCCATCATCTGTGTCGGCCATCACTTGTGGTGGCCCGGTCAGCGACCGTCTGGGTCGGTCGCAATTTCGGTAAATTGAAGGCAACATCCATGCCATCGAAACGAATGTCAATAACCAATTGTTAACCTTGATAGAATCTTTACTCGGCAGTTCGTATTTCCGGTTTGGCCCTTGCCCAGGCCAATTCTCGCTGTCGGTTCAGTTATCAAAATGAGACTGGCGCCCGCGCAACCCTCCACCTGCGATGGCGGGGCCGGCGGATGCGTGGCCCCTGTCGGACCCGGCAAGATTAGGACTTGCCGGTCGGCCCTTTCCTCCGCATGACTGTGCGCAGGCGACGCTCAGACGGACACCCGGATCGCACCGTGCCCACACGCAACTCATCGGCCAAGGTTCCGACCCCCAAGGCGCAATTCTCGGCGCGGGAATTTCGCGACGCGCTGGGTCAGTTCGTGACCGGAGTCACCGTGGTCACGACCCTGGCCGATGACGGTGCGCCGGTCGGGATCACCATCAATTCCTTCACCTCGGTGTCACTCGATCCGCCGATGGTGCTGTTCTGTCTTGATGCCCGGTCGCGGTATCTGTCCGCGTTCCGCAGAGCCGGGTGCTTTGCGGTCCACGTGCTGGCCGCCGATCAGCGGGAATGGTCGGTCCGCTTTGCAGGAAACGGCGACCGCTGGGACGGAGTCGGCAGCACCGCCTGGGAAACGGGCGCGCCCATCATCGAGGGATGCCTGGGGGTGTTCGAATGCACTCTGGCCGACGTCCATGAGGGCGGCGACCACAAGATCCTGGTAGGGCAGGTGATCCGCCTGGCCGGCGGCGACGACCGGCGGCCGCTGGCCTTCCATCTCGGCCGGTACACCGCGGTCGAGGACGTCTAGACCGGCACTACGCCCCGGCGCCGGGTCAGGCGCCGATTTCGGTGAGGATGCGGGCCGGGAAACCCTGCTCGTTGAGGCCGGCGACCACGGTCTCCACATGCGCGCCGTCGCGGGTCTCCAGCACGATGTCGATCTCCGCCCGCTTGACCGGCAGCTCGTAGAACAGCCGCCGGTGATGCACTTCGACGATGTTGGCGCCGGCCTTGCCGGTGACCGCCGATATGCGGGCCAGGGCGCCCGGCACGTCGACGATCTCGACCCTCAGCCGGACCAGCCGGCCATCGCGGATCAGCCCGCGCAGCAGGATCGAGGACATCAGGCGGGCATCGATATTGCCGCCGCAGATCACCACCCCGACGCGCCGGCCGGCATAACGGTCCGGATCGGCGAACACCGCTGCCACGCCGGCCGCTCCGGCGCCTTCGGCGACGATCTTCTGTTCGGTCATCAGCCGCTGGACCGCCGTTTCCAGATCGGCCTCGTCGACCAGCTGGATGGTGTCCACATGGGTCCGGACCACCTCGCGGGTCAGCAGGCCGGGCCGCTTCACAGCGATGCCCTCGGCGATGGTCGCCCCGCCATAGGTCGCCTCGGTCCCTTTCAGGACGTCGCTCATCGACGGGTACAGGCTGGCCTCGACGCCGGTGATCCGGATCTCCGGCTTTAGCGCCTTGGCCGCGATGGAGATGCCGGCGATCAGCCCGCCGCCGCCGATCGGCACCACCAGATCGTCCAGCTCCGGCACCGCCGCCAGCATCTCCATGGCCACGCTGCCCTGGCCGGCGATGATCGCCGGATCGTCATAGGGGTGGATCAGCGTCAGGCCGCGCTCGGCGACCTGCTCGTCGACATAGTCACGGCTGTCGTCCAGATTCTCGCCGCGCAGCACCACCTGGGCACCCAGCTCCTGGGTCCGCCGCACCTTGGTGAAGGGGGTGTTGGTCGGCATGATGATGGTCGCCGGGATGCCCAGCCGGGCGGCGTGATGGGCCACCCCCTGGGCGTGGTTGCCGGCCGACATGGCGATCACCCCGCGCTCCCGCGCCGCCGCGTCCAGGCTCTTCAGCTTGACCAGCGCGCCGCGATCCTTGAACGAACCGGTGGCCTGCAGGTTCTCCAGCTTCAGCGCCAGCCGGCAGTCGCACAGGCGCGACAGCGGCGCCGCCTCGACCGTCGGCGTCTCGACCACCTCGCCGGCGATCAGCTCGGCCGCGGCGCGGATGTCGTCGAAGTCGACGGGGAGCGCGGCGGCCATGGTCAGCGATCCGCGGATTGCTTGTAGGGGTGCAGCGTCAGCGTCGCATTGCCGCCCCTGGAAAGCTCCGTCGGGCTTCCGGCGATGGTGAAGCTGTCGCCATCCCGCCAGCGTTCCACCAGATCCCCGTAATGCGGCGAGAACGGATTTCCGGATTGGCCGGTGGCGATGATGAAGCGGGAGTTGTCCAGGTCCGACAGGTCGTAGACCGCACGCATGGTGGCGCCGTGCACATGGGCGAACGGCGTGCTGCTGCCGTTCACCCGGCTGTTGCCGCGGTTCACCGTGTAGGGGCCGCCATCGGTTTCGATGGAGATGTCGACCAGCGATTTCGCCACCGGCACGGCACTGAAGACCCGGTGTGCGAAGGGCGCCACATGCTCATCGCCCCAGCGCAGGTCGGACAGGCCGGTCTGATGACGCTCGGACAACTCCGCGATGGCCGCGTCCAGCGAGCTGCGCAGGATCTCCGCGCAGGCTTCGTCGCGGGCGGTGCGCCGGTCGTCGCACCAATCCTGGTTCTCGGTCAGCATGCCGCGCACCACCCTCGGCCTGAGGCGCCAATACTCCCGGAACAGGGTGCCGAGCTCATCGGCGTAGAGTGCCTCGTTGAGGTGCCGGAGCCAGGTGGCGAAGATCAGCGGCTCCGGCCGGTCGCGGTCCATTTCGTAGGACCAGCCGCGCAGCAGCGTGATCGCTTCGGAGGCTGCGGCGTTGTCGGGCCGCACGGTCAGCATCAGCGGCAGCAGGTTGCGCGCCGCCGCCGAAACCGTGTCCATCTGCAGGGCGAGGGTGCTGTCTATGGTCTGGCCGGGGCTCGCTTCCAGCACTTCCAGGATGCGTTCGGCGCGGAACGGCTCGGTGTCGTCATGGCCGATCAGATAGGGATAGCCCGGCCCGACCACCGGGTTGTTGGCATTGACGATGTGCCCCTCCGCCGGGTTCAGCACCTGGGGCAGGGCCTCCACGGGGACATAGCCGGTCCAATCGTGTTCGCCGGTCCAGCCCGGCACCGGCGTCAACCCGTCGCCCGATGCCCTAATCGGGATGCGGCCGGGAACGATCAGGCCGATATTCCCGTCGATATCGGCATAGGCGATGTTCTGCTGCGGCGCGACCCAGAACTGCAACGCGCCCAGGAACTCGACCCAGTTGGTGGCGCGGCCCATCAGGTAGATGGCCTCAGAGGTGGTGTCGTCGGCCGCCAATGCGGTGAAGGACAGCGCCAGCACGTGGTCGTCGTCGGTCATTGCCGCCGCATCGGCGTCGATGTCCGACAGCACCGGGCCGTGCCGGGTCTCCCGCACCGTCAGGGTCACCGGTTCGCCGCCATCGACCTCGATGACCTCGGTGCGGATGCGGAAGGGCCGGCTGCCATCCTCGGTCAGGTAGCGGCTCGGATCGTCCGGGTCGATGCGCTCGATGAAAAGGTCCTGGACGTCGCTGCCGGTGGTGGTCATGCCCCAGGCGATCGAGCCGTTATGGCCCAGGACGTGGAACGGCACGCCGGGCACGGTGACGCCGACCAGATTCATGGTCGGGGTGCGGACCCGCGCCAGGTACCACAAGGTGGGGGAGTTGAGGCCGAGATGCGGGTCGTTGGCCAGGATGGCGCCGCCGGTCCGGGTCTCGCCGGCCGACAAGGCCCATTCGTTCGACGCTGTCGCGGGCCCCAGCATGGGCGGCAGGGCCGCGCGCAGGCTGCGCAGCCGTTCCGGCGCCACGTACTCGCTCAGGGTCACCGGCTCGCTGGCGGTCTGTTCCGGAAACAAGACGGCCAACGCCTCTTCGCCCAGCAATGAGGACAGTTCGGCGCGCTGCAGCTCGGCCCGGTAATTGCCGGAGAGCTGCAACGCCATCAGCTTGCCCCAGACCAGGGAATCGGCAGGCTTCCAGGGTTCCGGCCAGGTCTGCAGCAGGTAGAACTCCGGCGGCAGCGCGCCGCGCCGGGTCTCCAGCCAGGCATTGACTCCGGCGGCGTAGGAATCGAGCGCGCCCCGAACCTCCGAGGACAGCCGGAAATAGCTTTCCTCGGCCAAGCGGTAGGCGCCGATCAGCCGCATGAACCGGTCGAAGCCGAGGCCGGGCTCGCCGATCACCTCGGCCAGCCTCCCGGCGCCCAAGCGGCGCTGCAGATGCATCTGCCACAGCCGGTCCTGGGCGTGCAGATAGCCCAGGGCGAAATAGGCGTCGGCGTCGGACGCCGCGAAGACATGAGGCACCGCCTGGGCGTCGCGCATGATCTGCACCGGCGACTCGATGCCCTCCAGCCGGACCGAGCTGCGGAAGTCCGGCAGGCTGGTGCGCAACAGCAGCAGGCCGGCCGCCGGGGTGAGCAGCAGCAGGAACACGAGCACTGCGACGCCGATCCAGACCCATTTCAGGATCGGCATGCCGGTATCGCCGCCGCCGGCCGGCTCGCTGCCGCCGCCGGTCGGCGGGCGCGGCGCCTCCCAGGCCGGCAGGCTCGGCGGCGGCCGGTGCTCGATGGGCCCGGCAGTCAGCCGTCGCGCGCCGGCAATGCCTTTTCTATTCATCCAGGCCCAACTCTTGCAGCAACGCCTGGCGGTCGGCGTCAAGGGTCGGGGCGGCGGTCCGGTTGGTCGGGTCTGCGAAGTGGGAGAACTTGATCGGGTTGCCGGACACCTTCATTCCCCTGCCGTCACGATTGTCGTCCTGGACGGTTACGATCATGTTGCGCGCCGCCACCTGGGCGTCGTCCAACAGGTCGCGTACCGTATTGATCGGGCCGCAAGGTACCCCGGATTCCTCCAAAACATGAAGCCAAAGCGCCGTCTCGCGTTTCACCAGGGTGGCCTCGATCTCGTCCTTAAGCGCCGATGCGTGCTTGGTGCGGGCTTCGTTGGTCAGGAACAGCGGGTTGCTGGCCAGCTCGGGCCGGCCGATCGCCCGGCACAGGGTATCGAACAGCGCATCGTTGCCGGCGGCGATGACCACATGGCCGTCGCGGGTGGCGTAGGCCTCGAACGGGGTGATCGACGGATGCCGGGCGCCAAGCGGTCCGGGCACCTCTCCGGTGGCGCCATAGCGGGCGATGGCGTTCTCCAGGATCGCCACCTGGCAATCCAGCATCGACACGTCGACCTTGACGCCCTTGCCCGAGCGGCCGCGCGACGCCAGTGCGGCGTTGATGCCAACCGCGGTGAAAAGTCCGGCAGTGATGTCGCCGACCGACGTCCCGACCCGGGTCGGCGGACCGCCCGGATGGCCGGTCAGGCTCATGATGCCGCCCATGGCCTGGACCACCAGGTCATAGGCCGGACGGCGGGCGTAGGGGCCGGTATGCCCGAATCCGCTGGTCGCGGCATAGATCAGCTTTGGCCAGCGCCGGTGCAGCTCGTCCCAGCCATAGCCCAGCCGCTCCATGGCGCCGGCGCGGAAATTTTCCACCAGCACGTCGGCCCGATCCAGCAGGCGTTCGAATATGGTCCGGTCGTCGGCGGATTTCAGATCCAGCGCGATCGATTCCTTGCCGTGATTGAGGGATTCGAAATAGGCCGAGCGGCGGTCGGCGAAGGGGCCGAAATGCCGCGCGTCATCGCCGCGGCCGGGGGCCTCCACCTTGATCACCCGGGCGCCGAGATCGCGCAGGATCATGGTGCAATAGGGGCCGGCCAGCACCCTGGTGAGGTCGACCACCGTAACCCCCGAAAGCGGACCGGCCGCCTTTCCGTCGGATCTCGACATTCCCGCGCGTGTCCACCACCCATGATCCAGGTTGACCGACGCCGCACTTGCCGCGCCATCGGCCGACGATCCGGCAATCCGGATACGTCAATCCGTACAAAGGCTTGCGACGCCGCGATCGGCGCAGCCGGTCCTCCATACGGGCACCATTCTACCAGACGCGGCGGCGCGAGTCCGGTCCGCGGCAACCGTTGTGCCGCCCCATTCTATATTGGGTGGATTGTTGCTCAGACCAGCGGTCATGCCCGCAAACAGCGGCGCAGCGCCATAGGGGCCGGTGGCAGGCCGCCGGCACATATCCCAGGCTTTTCAATGTGTTCGGTATTGTTTTTCGATAGGCACGAATATTACGGGCCCGGCACGGGCCGGCTCCGGGGCCTGGGCGCAGTCGCCTGCCGACCGGGAGGATGGCGCCGGTCCGTTCCGGCGCACGGGCCGGGTGGGGACCTGCGACGTCATGTCATAGAGGCGGTTGCGGCCGCCGTCAGGTCAGTCGATCAGACCCTGCCGGCGCTCGAAATCGGCGCGGATCCGGGGCAGCGTGGCGCCGACCTTGGCGACTATGCGTTCCGGCGGATCGAGGAATTCCAGGCCGAATTCATTGCCGTCGCGCCATACCAGCCGGCCGGCGAAATCGCCGAAGCGGCCGATCGACACGGTCGCCCGGTCGTCCAGCGCCGGCGTTTCCTTTAGGCGCACCCGGGCACCGCCGGCGCACAGGTTCAGCACCACCGCATCCATGGTCCGCCCGGCGGAGAAGACGCAGGCCGTCCACAGCACCGAACAGCGGCGATAGCGGCGCTGTTCCATGATCGACGGTTCCACCGTCTCCAGCGACCGCAGGAAACCGGTCACCGCGTCGGCCGGCGCCACAAAGCGCAGGCCGGCCAGATCGTCGTTGCGCCACGCCTCCTTGACCGAGATCCCGGCCTGGCCGTCGACCTCCAGCGTCATCTCGGCATCCGCCGCACAGGGCGTGGCGGAGCGGATGCGCACGCCGCCGGCGGAGACGTTGAGCACGTCGCAGGGGATGGTGAGCTCGCCGGCGGTCAGCCGGCCGGCGATCCATACCGCGCTGCGCGGGGACGCCTGGCGTTCCTCGAGCTCTGGCGGATCGTCATAGGCGACCGCCTCGGCAAGCGCCTGTTTGGTCGGGGACATCATGGTAAATCGAACCGCGGCAATTTAAACAAGTTGCGCCCAAGCCTGGGCGAAACTGGTTGATCAATGCTTAATGGTTACCGCGATCTCTGTTGCAACGCTGCGGAAATGCTACGGTCGAAGTAACGACGCTGTAACGAAGAATCCTTCAAGAGTAGAAAATCGATGGATCATTGCGCGTATCTTGGACTCAGCCCGGCCGGCTTCCATCGCATCGCCTATACCGCCTTCCAGCCGGAAGCGGGTCCGGATGCCGCCTCCGGTCCGCCGGTGGTCTGCGCCCATGGCCTGACGCGCAACGGGCGCGACTTCGACATGCTGGCAGCGCAGCTGGCCGAAACCCGCCGGGTTGCCTGCCCGGACGTGGTCGGGCGCGGCGGCAGCGACTGGCTGCCCGATCCTGGACTTTACGGCTATCCGCAATATCTCTCCGACATGGCCGCCCTGATCGCCCGGCTCGACACCCGAGAGGTGGATTGGGTCGGCACCTCCATGGGCGGCCTGATCGGCATGATGCTGGCGGCCCAGACGGCAAGCCCGATCCGCCGGCTGGTGCTCAACGATGTGGGACCGTTCATTCCGGCGGCCGCCCTGCAGCGGATCGCGGATTACCTGGGCGCCGATCCGACATTCCTGGCGGAGGATGCTCTGGAGGTCTATCTGCGCCATATTCACGCGCCATTCGGGCCGCTGACCGACGCGCAATGGCGCCATCTGGCGCAGCACAGCGCCCGCAAGCGCGACGACGGCATGGTCGGGCTCGCCTATGACCCCGGCATCGCCGCGGTCTTCACCATGGGAGAGATCGGCGATGTCGACCTGTGGTCGATCTGGGAGACGGTGGCCTGCCCGGTGCTGGTCATCCGCGGCGAGTCCTCAGACCTGCTGACACCCGAAGTCGCCGGCCAGATGGTCGAGCGCGGCCACGATGTGCGCCTGGTGGAAATCGCCGGCTGCGGCCACGCGCCGGCGCTGATGGATGACGAGCAGATCGCCATCGTCCGGGACTGGCTGAATGCCTGAGGGCACGGTGCGGACCGCCTCGGCGTTCAGGCCGCCGCCGTTTCGTCCTCGGGCGCCGTGGCTGGGCGGTGACCTGCAGACGGTCCGCAACACGATCTTCAACCGGCTGGGACTGGGCGTCGACCTGTCGACCTGGCCCGGCGAGCGCCTGTCCCTGGCGATGGAAGACGGCACGGGCGACGCGCTGATGGCGATGCTGCATCGCCCGTCCACCGCCACCGACCGGCCGCTGGCGGTGCTGTCCCATGGCCTGACCGGCTGCGAGGACAGCGCCTATATGCGCAACTCGGCCTACAGCCTGCTGCGGGCCGGACATCCGGTGCTGCGGCTCAACCTCCGCGGTGCCGGCCCGTCGCGGCTGGCCTGCCGGCGCGAATACCATGCCGGCCGCAGCGAGGATCTGCGCGCGGCCCTGCGGCGGTTGCCGCCGGATGCAACGACCGGCGGCGTGGTGGCCATCGGCTACTCGCTGGGCGCCAACATGCTGCTGAAATATCTTGGGGAGGAGGGCGCGGGCGCGGCGGTGCGGGCCGCGGTGGCGATATCGGCCCCCATCGATCTCAAATCCGCCCAGCGGCGCATCATGGAACCGCGCAACCGCACCTATCATCGCTACATGCTCGACCGCATGAAGATCGAGTGCACCGAAGGCCGGGACGGGGTCAGCGCTGAGGAGCGCGCAGCCGTCCTGGCAGCGGACTCGGTCTACGCCTTCGACGATGTCTTCGTAGCCCGGCGCAACGGCTTCGGCACCGCCGACGGCTATTATGCGACCTGCAGCGCCGAACAGTTCCTGCCGGCGATCCGGGTGCCGACCCTGGTGATCCATGCCCATAACGACCCCTGGATCCCGGTCGACGCCTATCTGCGCCACGACTGGTCCGCCAACCCCTGGCTGACGCCTTTGCTGCCGGACAGCGGCGGTCACGTCGGTTTCCACGGCCGCGGCGACCGGCGCACCTGGCACGACCGATGCGCGCTCGCCTTCTTCGAGGCGCTCGCCGGCTGAAGACGGATTCTGTCACCCGGTCGCGCCGCGCCCATGCGACGCGCTATCCACAGGGCCTGCCGCGGACATGACAGATCCGCATTCGGCATTGTCGCGACCGACAGTCGGCCGGTCCGGAGCCAACTTCCAAGTATCCCTGGGCATTGCTGAGTATGGTGGGCAAGTCACTGCCCAGGGGTGCAGAAGTGGGCCGCCGTACCGATTTTCAGGATGCTTCAAATAATAATCTTCTAGCCTAGCGATTGGAGATACACAGATTTTAGGACTTCTTTGTGGACTCAGCGGATATCAATTGGCTAATTCGGTGTCGTATACGGTCATTGATCGGTCGCAAGCGGCGCGACTGCATGCAAGCGAACCTTCAGACTATGGTCAGCGGACACGGCAGATCAGGGGGCGCCGGCGCCAGACGCCAGAACAGATTGGCAATACTGCCGCGTTGCTGGCTGGTCGCAGCGATCTCGATGTCGTGCGTGCTGGCCACGAGCGGCTCCCTGGCCCACGACGCCGCCGGGTCCCGGGTCTTCGGCTTTCTTCCCATCGTCAGTACCGAACGGCTCGTCCAACGGTTCGACCCGCTGGTGGCGTACCTTGCCGACGCGTTGGACCTGGATATCGCGCTCGAGACCGCGCCCACCTATGCCGCGTTCGTGCGCAGAACCCACGATGAACAGCGCTACGACTACCTCTTTACGGCACCGCATTTCTATTTCCTTGCACAGCGCAGGGCGGGCTACCGGGTCGTGGTCCGGGTCGATGGAGAACCGTTACGGTCGGCGATCGTCGCGAGGGCGGACAGCGGCATCTCGAAGATCGGCGATCTGTGCGGCAAGGCCGTCGCAACGCCCAGCGCGATGGCGATAACCACGGCCCTCATCCGTGAGCGGCTGCTACTTGCGGGATGCGATTTGGATCGGTCCACGACGCTTGTAGCGACACCCAGCCACAACGCGTCGATGATGTCGGTCGTCCGAGGCGCCACCGACGGCGCCGGACTGGGAACGGTTCCTCTGGGACGTGCCGAGGCGAGCATTCGGGCTCAACTGCGCGTCGTCGCCGAAACCGCTGGAGTTCCGAATATGCCGTTCAGCGTTGCCCCGTGGATATCCGATGAAGAGGCGCTGCGGTTCGCGGATGCACTGATCGGATTGAGTGCGAGCCCGGAGGGCGCTGAGCTTCTCGAACACCTGGGGTGGCTGGGCTTTGCAGCGGCCAAGCCCGAAGAATACGACAGTCTCGAGGATTATGCCCCTATGGCGGGCGAACCCTGATATCGGCCCATGCGAAACTCTCTACGGTCACTCCGCTACCGCATCGTCGTTTCGATCGTCGTGATCGAAGTCGTCATGTTGTCGATCCTGGTCTGGGCGAACACAGCCGGCGTGCGACAGACCCATGCCGACAGGCTGGCGCAATCGGCGGATCTGATACTCGATCAATTCACCGCGACGGTCGGTCGGTTTCTGGTCGAGGCCGACTACGCCTCCTTGGAGGAGTACGCGATGTCGGTGCTGAATCACGGGGAATTGGAGTACATCACGATCACCGACATCCGGGACCATGACGTCCTCGCCATCGGAAACCTGCCGGCCGCGCGCCAGTTCGACGAGTCGCCGACGGACTCCTCCGACGGCATCTACGACGTCACCGCTCCGATCCTATTCGCCCAGGCCGGACGCGGTCGTGTGGATATGGGATTCTCTCTCGATGTCATGCAACGCACCATTCAGGACGCACTGCGCCGAGGCGCATCGATCGCAGCGGTGGAAGTCTCTCTGAGCATCCTGGCGGCGCTGGCGATCGGATATGGGCTGACAAAGAACCTCGCGATCCTGTCGCGGGCGGTCGAGCGGTTCAGGCGCGGCAAGCGCAACGTGTCCGCCCCGGTGCGCGGTCACGACGAGGTCGCCGAGCTCGCGGCGACCTTCAACGCCATGGTCAAGGATCGCGAGCAAGCGGAGGCCGCCATCCGATTGAACGAGGAACGGCTCCGGCAGGCGACGGAACTCGCGCGATTGGGGTACTGGATCTGGGACGCGGCAAGCGACCAGTGCATCTTCTGTTCGAAGGAATACGCCGAGGCCCTTGGCATGGCCGAGGCCGAAGCGCCGACGCAGGTCTGCGGTGCGCGTGAACATCTAAGGGTGGTGCATCCCGACGATCGTCCGGGCGTCGATCGGGTGTTCACCGCGTTGAAGTCCGGCGAAGGCTTCAGGCTGGAATACCGCGTGATGTCGGCTGAGGGAGACACGCGCTGGATTGAGGAGACCGCCAAGCCGGTCTTCGACGAGAGCGGATCGATCGCGCAGGCCTTCGGCGCGGCCCAGGACATCACTGAAATCAAGCATGCCGAAGAGCAGCTGCGTCAGGCGCAGAAGATGGAGATCGTCGGCCAGCTGACCGGCGGCGTGGCCCATGACTTCAACAATTTGCTGGCCATTTCGATGGGCAACCTGGAGCTGCTTCGCGAGGAGGTCGCATCGCAGCCCGATGCCAAGGAATTCGCCGATGTCGCGCTCGGCGCCCTGGACCGCGGCCGCGACTTGACCCACCGGCTGCTGGCCTTCTCCAGACGGCAGCCACTGCTGCCGGAAGCCGTCGACCCGAACGAGCTCGTCTGCGGCATGGTGGAGCTGCTGAGGCGGACGCTGGGTGAGACGATCGAGATCGAAACCATCCTGGCGGAGGATGTCAACCCGGCCATGGTCGACAGAAGCCAACTCGAAACGGCCTTGCTCAACCTGGCGGTCAATGCGCGCGACGCGATGCCGAAAGGAGGCCGGTTGACGCTGGAGACCGACCGCTGGGCACCTCAGGGCACGGACTTGTCGGTCATGGGCGACGGCGAATGTACGATGATCGCGGTTCACGATACGGGCACCGGGATGACGCCGGACGTCATCAGCCGCGTCTTTGACCCGTTCTTCACGACCAAGGAAGTCGGCAAGGGCAGCGGCCTCGGACTGAGCATGGTCTACGGTTTCGTCAAGCAGTCGGCCGGCGACGTGAAGATCGAAAGCAGCCCTGGCGTCGGTACGACAGTGCGGCTGTTGCTGCCGAAGGCCGATTGGAAGGCGCGCGAGGCCGACCCGAAACCGGCCGTCGCACCGGCGCATCGCGGCGAAGGCGAACGCATCTTGGTGGTCGAGGACGATCCCGACCTTCGGAGTCTTGCTGTCTCCATCCTCAAGGACCAGGGCTATGCCGTGAGCGCCGCCGGCGACGGCACGTCGGCATTGCGGCTGCTGAAAAGCGACAACCCGTTCGACCTGTTGTTTGCCGACCTTGTGCTGCCCGGCGGAATCAGCGGCGCACACCTGGCGTCGAAATCGCGAGACCTCTGTCCGACCATGGGGGTCCTCTACATGACCGGCTACACGGAGAATCTGGCCGTCCTCGGCAATCAATCGAACATTCTTTTGAAGCCGTTCAAGAAAGCCGCACTGGCCAAGGCAGTGCGAGAGGCACTCGATCGCCGCAAGGCGACGGTAGGGCCTGTCGGCTGACCGACGATGCCGACATGAGCGCCGCATCGCCGAGGATAAGACGACCCGCAAGCGGGCCCTTGCCGTTCTGCGCGATTCCTACCGGTCCATGCCTGGGCGGAGCGGCTGAGCGCTAAACGCGCCGGTGTCAGGCCTCTTCGTAGCTGTCGTGATAGCGGATCCACGCCATGGGCCAGGGTAGCTCGGCCTCGTCCCGACCCTTGGGGACAAGGTCGATGTAGTTGTAGGCGCCGATTAGCAGGTCGAGGCCGCGGGCGTAGGACGAGTAGGTGTGGAAGACTGCGCCGGTTTCGTCCTTGGCGAAGACGCTGATCCCCGGCGCCTCGTCGGCCGGGAAGCCGGTCGGGCCGTAATTGTAATAGACCTCGCCGCCGTCCAGCTCTGCCTGCGTAAACGACACATGGTAGTCGCGGTTGAAGTCGGTGCCCTCCGACGAGACCCAGCGGAACGTCCAGCCCATACGCTTGGCAAAGGCCGTCAGGCGGTCGACTGGCGCCCGGGAGACGGCGGTGAAGGCGATGTCGCGCGCCTTCAGATGCGTTTCGGTGCCGTTGAAGCTGTCGGAGATGTAGGAGCAGCTCTTGCACGGCTCCTCCCAGTCGGGACCGAACATGAAGTGATAAATGATCAGCTGGCTGCAGGGACCGAACAGCGCCGAGAGGCTGACCGGCCCGTCGGTGTCGTGGAAGACATAATCCTTCTCCACGCGGACCCATGGCATTGCCCGGCGTTCGGCGCTCAGCCTGTCGCGCAGGCGGGTGAATTCCTTCTCCTTCGCCAGCAGCGCCTTGCGCGCGGCCAGCCATTCCTGTGGCGAGACGACTTTGTGGTCTTGCATGGTGGGTGCCCTCCTAGGGTTGGGCGGACGGGCGCGCCGGCATGGCGCTCAGATGTCCCCTGATCCCTAGACGATCGGCGGAAGGCAGTTCCGACATCTCATGCCGGTCGATGGGCCAACTCCTGCTGCCGAGCCGCGGTCAGGCGTCCATCAGCTTCGCCGCTTCGATCGCGGCGTAGGTCAGCACGCCATTGCAGCCGGCGCGCTTAAAGGCCATCAGGCTCTCCAGGATGGCCCGGTCATTGTCCAACCAGCCATTGGCGGCGGCGGCCTTCAGCATCGCGTACTCGCCGCTGACATGATAGGCGAAGGTCGGGACCGCGAAGGTCTCCTTCACCCGGCGCACGATGTCGAGATAGGGCATGCCGGGCTTGACCATCACCATGTCGGCGCCTTCCTCAAGGTCCAGCGCCACCTCGCGCAGCGCCTCGTCGCTGTTGGCCGGATCCATCTGATAGGTCTTCTTGTCGCCCTGCAGCGCCGTCGCCGATCCCACCGCCTCGCGGAACGGCCCGTAGAAGCAGGAGGCGTATTTCGCCGCGTAGGACATGATCCGCACGTCGCTCATGCCGGCGGAATCCAGGGCTTCCCGGACCGCGCCGATGCGTCCGTCCATCATGTCCGACGGCGCCACGATGTCGGCGCCGGCCTCGGCCAGGGTCAGCGCCTGCATGACCAGCATCTTGACGCTCTCATCGTTGAGGATGCGGCCTTCATGCAGGATGCCGTCATGGCCGTGGGTGGTGTAGGGGTCCAGCGCCACATCGGCGATCACCCCCACATCCGGCTCCGCCGACTTGATCGCGGCGATCGCCCGGCACATCAGATTGTCGCGGTTGAAGGCCTCCTCGCCATTCTCCGACTTCAGGTCCTCGGGCACGTTCGGGAATAGGGCCACTGCCGGAATGCCCAGCCCCTTGGCCTCGGTCACCGCCTTGCCCAACAGGTCGACGGTCAGTCGGTCAACGCCAGGCAGCGAGGCGACCGCCTCCCGCGAGCTCTTGCCCTCGGTCAGGAAGATCGGCCAGATCAGATCGTCCGGGCTCAGCCGGTTCTCCGCCACCATCCGGCGGGTCCACCCATCCGCCCGATTGCGGCGCAGGCGGGTGCGGGGGTAGCGGCCGGGATGGGTAAAGCGTGGCATTGTTAAACGTCCGGATAGGGCGGCCGACGCCGCCGGCACTGCGATCCGCGATACCTAGCACAGACGCGCCGGGGCCGCATCCCAGGCGCCGGTTCGACGCCCTACTCGGAGACCGGTGCCCCGATCCGGTAGCTGCGCAGATGGGCCCGGACCAGCATGGCGATGCACAGCGCCACCGCGGCGGCCCGGACCACCAGGGCGAACAGGCTGACGCCGCGCCCGTCGAGCCAGTCGCAGGCCCACCAGATGGCGGCCGCACTCGGCGCGGCAAGGGCAGCCAACAGCAGCCCGTTGGAGAGAAAGGCAATGCGATGGCCGATGCGGGTTGCAAGCCCACCGGATTGCGGGTCGAAGAGGTGCCGAAGCCAGCGGTCGACAGCGCCGGGGATGTTCAGGAGCCAGGCGAGCGCCGCCTGCGGCCGCCGCGTGAAGACCGCAAGGGCGCCGGCGATCAGGACCGGGATGGCCAACAGAGCGCCGAAAACCGACGCGTAGATCGTCAGGGAGGAGAGCGGATCGTTCGGGCCAAACCCCGGAATATCCTGCGCCAGCTGCCCGCCGATACCGGCGCTGATGAGTGCGAGCGCAAACAGTCCGATCAGGATCGTCGCCGGGGAGATCCGGCGATAGGCGCCGAAGCCGCAGATCCAGCGGACCAGGAAGATCGGGATCAGATAGACCGATACCAGGAAGTTATCGAACCGGACGGGCTGGCCGGCCTCCGATCGGGTCTCCGGTTCGGTGTCCGAGACGCTGACCCGCGTCTCCAGGCGCTGGCGTAGCTCGGAGAATTCCGAAGGACCCGGCGCCTCGCGCAGGCCGGTCATGCCCAGCAGCAGTGCAAAGCTCAGCAGGCCGACCCACACCAATACCAGGGTCCGCAGCCCCTTCAGGAGCCACAGTACGATTCGATCAAGCGGCATTTTGTCCCCACCGAGACCGGTCAAACGACGATCAAGGGCGATCAGGGCGTTCTACCCTTCAGTGCTTAAGGATTCGTGCAGGTCCCGGCAGCGGGCGCGGTTTCCGCCATCCGGTGTCTTTTGACGCCCGGCCGAGCCGGACTATGATCCCCGCCCATGGATTTCACGCTTTCCGAAGACCAGCGGGCCTTCCAGGACACCGCCAGGGATTTCGCCGCCGAGCAGATGGCGCCGCATGCGGCGGAGTGGGACGAGACCTGCACCTTCCCGGTCGACGCCCTCAGGGCCGCGGCCGCGCTTGGCTTTGCCGGCATCTATTGCGGCGAGGCCCATGGCGGGTCCGGCCTGAGCCGGCTCGACGCGGCGGTGATCTTCGAGGAGCTGGCGGCCGGCTGCGTCTCCACGGCGGCCTACATCTCGATCCACAACATGGCGTCCTGGATGATCGACCGCTTCGGCGACGACGACCAGCGGGCCCGGTTCCTGCCCCGGCTGATGACCATGGAGCATTTCGCCAGCTATTGCCTGACCGAGCCGGGGGCGGGATCGGACGCCGCATCCCTGGCCACGCGGGCGGTGCGGGACGGCGACGACTATGTGCTGGACGGCTCCAAGGCCTTCATTTCCGGCGGCTCAACCTCGGATGTCTACGTGGTCATGGCCCGCACCGGCGGGGCCGGGCCGAAGGGCATTTCGACCTTCGTGGTGGAGGCCGGCACGTCGGGCCTCGACTTCGGCAAGAAGGAGAAGAAGCTCGGCTGGAACAGCCAGCCGACCGCCGCCGTCCTGTTCGACGGCTGCCGGGTGCCGGCGGCGAATCGGCTGGGCGAGGAGGGGGACGGCTTCAAGATCGCCATGCAGGGGCTCGATGGCGGCCGGCTGAACGTGTCGGCCTGTTCGATCGGCGGTGCCAGGGCCTGCCTGGAGGCGGCCGGGGAGCATCTACGCACCCGCAAGCAGTTCGGCCGCGCCCTGGCGGAGTTCCAGGCGCTGCAGTTCCGCTTTGCCGACATGGCCACCAATCTGGAGGCGGCGCGGCTGATGGTGCATCGCGGCGCGGCGTCGCTGGATGACGGCGACCCCCGCGCGACCATGCTCTGCGCCATGGCCAAGCGCTTCGCCACGGATGCCGCGTTCGACATTTGCAACGATGCTTTGCAACTCCACGGCGGCTACGGCTATATCAGGGAATACCCGGTCGAGCGCTTCCTGCGCGATGTCCGCGTTCATCAGATTCTGGAAGGGACCAACGAGATCATGCGGCTGATCGTCGCCCGGCGCCTGCTGTCGGATCAGGCCTGACACAACCCCGGACACAACTTTGGATACCTCCCTCTCGATGACTGACCAGGTCCTGTTCGAATCGGCCGGGCCGATCGGCCTCATTACGCTCAACCGGCCGCGGGCGCTGAACGCGCTGACCCTGGAGATGATCCAGGCCATGGAGCCCCGGCTTGTCGCCTGGGCCGACGATCCGTCGATCCATGCGGTGGTGGTGCGGGGCGCCGGCGACCGCGCCTTCTGTGCCGGCGGCGATCTGCGGGCAATCTACGATGCCGGGCCGGAGCGCGCGCCGCGCATGTCCGAGGATCCCGACACCGACTTCTTCCGCCGCGAATACGTGCTCAACTGGCGCATCCATCACTATCCCAAGCCCTATGTCGCGCTGATCGACGGCGTCACCATGGGCGGCGGCGTCGGGCTTTCGGTACATGGCTCGCACCGGGTCGCGACCGAGCGCACCCTGTTCGCCATGCCGGAATGCGGCATCGGCCTGTTTCCGGATGTGGGCGGCAGCTGGTTCCTGCCGCGCTGCCCGGGGGCGCTCGGCACCTTCCTGGCGCTGACCGGGCACCGGCTGAAGGCGGCCGACGCGATCCATGCCGGCATCGCCACCCATTACCTGCCGTCCGAGGCCATGGACGGGCTGGTGGAAGCGCTGGTCTCCGCGGAGTGGTCGGGCGCGGCGGCGGATGTGGTGGAGCGGGTCGTCGCTAGCTTCGCCGCCGATCCGGGAGCGGCATCCCTGGCCGAGGCGGCGGCGGCCATCGATCGTTGCTTTTCCGCGGATTCGGTGGAGGGGATCGCCGAGCGGCTGGCGGGGCAGGAGGGCGAATGGGCGGCCGGCGCCCGCGACGCCCTGGACCGCAACTCCCCCACGAGCATGAAGGTGACCTTGCAACAGCTTCGGCACGGCGGCAGCATGGACTATGATTCCTGCGTCACCATGGAGTATCGGATGGTGCAGCGGTTCATCGCCGGCCACGACCTGTTCGAAGGCATCCGCGCCGTGCTGGTCGACAAGGACCGCAACCCGGCCTGGCGCCCCGCGGCCCTGGCCGAGATTTCCGATGCGGCGGTGGATCGCTATTTCGAGCCGCTGGGCGATTTGGACCTGACCGTCACGTGACCGGAAACCGATTGGTCATCTTCACCTGCGATCTTGGCGGGCCGGCCGCCGCATTTCCCGCTGCGCCCCCCGACACGCCCACGGCGCCTTCCATGCGCGCCCACTGAAGTGAGAGGTTGACCCATGACGGATATCGCGTTCATCGGACTTGGCAATATGGGTCGGCCAATGGCCCGGAACCTGGTCAAGGCTGGCCACAGTGTCAGCGGGTTCGACCAGTTCGGCGACAGCCTGCAGGCGGCCGCGCGCGACGGCGTCTCGGCCAGCAGCTCGATCGAGGCGACGATCGCCGGGGCGGAAATCGTGATCACCATGCTGCCCGACGGCCAGCATGTCCGGGATGTCTATCTGGGCGATGGCGGGGTGCTGGGGGCCGCCGCGCCGGGCACCCTGCTGATCGATTCGTCGACCATCGACGTGGATACCGCCCGCATGGTGGCGGCGCATGCCGCGGTCTCCGACTTCAAGATGCTCGACGCGCCGGTGTCCGGCGGCGTGGCCGGGGCCGACGCGGCGACGCTGACCTTCATGGTCGGCGGCGAGGAAGCCTCGTTCCGCAAGGCCGAACCGCTGCTGGCGGCGATGGGCAAGACCATCGTGCATGCCGGGGATTCCGGCGCCGGCCAGGCGGCGAAGATCTGCAACAACATGATCCTGGGGATCTCGATGATCGGCGTGTGCGAAGCCTTCGCTCTGGCCGAGAGGCTGGGTCTGGACCGGCAGAAGCTGTTCGACATCTCGTCGCAGAGTTCCGGTCAGTGCTGGTCACTGACATCCTACTGCCCGGTACCCGGACCGGTTGCAAATTCTCCTGCGAATCGCAATTATGAGCCAGGCTTTTCCGCGGCGATGATGCTCAAGGATCTTCGATTGGCGCAGCAGGCGGCCCATGCCGCGAATGCCGCAACCCCGCTTGGGGCGGAGGCTGCAGCGCTTTACGCCTTGTTCTGCAACGGTGGTTCGGAGGCCCGGGACTTTTCGGGTATCTTTGAGATGATTACCGGGAAATGATTAGTTAAGGTTTCGCTAGCAAAGTTATCCTAACCTTAGTGAATGATTCGCTAAGGATCAGGAAACGCGGTCCCTGTAGGAGGGGTTGGTGCAACACCCGTACTACCAGAGCATCCTCTTGATCGAGCGGCTGCATCGCCAGTTCCTCGAACTCGTCAAGGCCGAGCTGGAACGGAGAGGTATCCACGACATAAACAATGTGCAGAGCTTGATTCTGTACAACATCAGCAATGACGACCTGACCGTCGGCGAGCTGACGGCACGCGGGTACTATTTGGGCTCCAACGTGTCGTACAACGTCAAGAAGATGGTCGAGAACGGCTATCTGGTTCAGGAGCGCTCCTTGCACGATCGCCGATCCGTTCGCGTCCGGCTGTCGGAAAAGGGCCTGGCATTGCGTGACAAGCTGCGCGAGATGTTCGAGCGGCAAGTGGATGGCCTGCAATCCGCCAGCATCAACGAGGCTTCCATCAATGAGCTCAACCGCTCACTGATCGAGATGGAACGCTATCTTGTCGGACGCCTCGGCTATGCCATTGGCGGGTCGCCGACGGCGGCCTGAGCGGTCTTCCGGCCGGCACGTGTCCCGGTCCGGCCAAGCTCCTTTCAAGTGCACAACGCGGCCCGGTCGCCCGGAGGGGCGGCTTGGATGGGCCCTTTGCCATGGCTGATCGGCCGCATCCGCGCCATGCCCGGCCGGCACCCGAACCCTCGGAAGTGCTGTTGGAGTTCCGGCGCATCGGCAGCGTCGTGAAGGTTACCGCGGTCGATCCCGAGACCCAGGTCGAGGTGTCGATCCAGGGCCCGGCCACGGCCTCGGAGGCGACATTGCGCCGCACCGCCATCACCAAGCTGCGTTACGTGCTCGGTCGCCGCGGCCCCACCGCCTAGGCACGCAACCTCCGCCTCGGAAACCGTATCGAGACCATGAAAAACCCGGCCGGCGGAGGCCGACCGGGTTCGTCGCGTGCGACGACGCGGTAGAATCCGGTGATTCTTCCGGGTCTATCTCTTGGCCTTCTTGCGGCCGGCGCCACGGGCGCCACGACCCAGGCCGATCTTCTTCGCAAAGGCGGAACGTTGCGCGGCATAGTTCGGCGCCACCATCGGATAATCCGCCGGCAGGCCCCATTTGGCGCGGTATTCGTCGGGTGTCATTTCGTAGGTCGTGCGCAGATGCCGCTTGAGCATCTTCAGCTTCTTGCCGTCTTCGAGACAGACGATGTAGTCCGGCTGGACCGAGCGGCGAACCGGCACCGCGGGCTTTTGAGGCTGCTCCGGAGCAGCCGAGCTGCTGCCGTCGACGCTCATCAGCGTGTTGTGCACGGAGTTGATCAACTCAGGCAATTGGTCCGGACCGACGGCATTGTTGCTTACATAAGACGCGACAACTTCGGTTGCCAAACGTAGCAAATCTGCCCTAGGGATTGATGTCTCCGCATTTTGTTCTTCACTCATCTTGGATGTCCTGTGGAAGCCCGAGTTTTATGCGGACAGAGATACATCTTGATGCTTGATTGTCAACTAAATTTCCTAAAATAGCCAAGGATAGCCGCGACAAAGCGCAATAATAATAGCCAACGTCCGCCGCCGCACCGGTCAAGCGCCAATTCACGGGGTTGTAGGTTACGATTGCATTGCGAAATTTCGAGATGTTAGTCAGGTGATTACTGCGGAAACCCGTATTCGAATATGCGTTGTGAAACACCGGAATCCGTTCGCTTCGCCGAAGTCGGGACATACAACCACTGGAAACAGGCCCAGCGCTTGTGTCAAAATCGCCTTGAGGCCCGATATCTGGAACGGGCGAAAACGACGGCTGCCGGCCTGTTCATCTAAAGAATTGCGAGTGAACCCACGATGTCATCGGATGTGTGTGCCATTGCCTCCGACCATGCCGGATTCGGCCTCAAGGAAGCCTTGAAGCGGTACTTGGCCGAACACCAGCAGCAAGTCCTTGATCTCGGCACCGACGGGACCGAGTCGGTCGATTATCCGGATTTCGCCGCCGCCCTGGCGGAGGCGGTCGCCGGCGGCCGGGCCGGGCGCGGCGTTCTGGTCTGCGGCACCGGCATCGGCATCAGCATCGCCGCCAACAGGAACCCGGCCATTCGCGCCGCGCTGTGTCACGACGCCACCACCGCCAGGCTGTCGCGGGAGCATAATGACGCCAATGTGTTGGTGCTCGGCGGTCGGCTGATCGGCGAAGAAGTGGCCAAGGATTGCCTTTCGGTTTTTCTGACCACCGCGTATGAAGGCGGCCGCCACGACCGCCGTGTCGCAAAACTGTCAGCCGCGTCGGGATAATTCCGCCATGACCATCTCCGCTTCGTCTTCCGAGACCGGTTCCCTTCCGTTCTTCACCCGCGGCGTTGCCGAGGCCGATCCCGATCTGGCCAGCGCCATCGACCGGGAACTCGATCGCCAGCGCTATCAGATCGAGCTGATCGCCAGCGAGAACATCGTCTCCCGCGCCGTGCTCGAGGCCCAGGGGTCGGTGCTGACCAACAAATATGCCGAGGGCTATTCCGGCCGCCGTTACTATGGCGGCTGCGAATTCGTCGATGTGGCCGAGACCCTTGCGGTCGAACGCGCCTGCAGGCTGTTCGACGCCAAATTCGCCAACGTCCAGCCGCATTCCGGCGCCCAGGCGAATCAGGCCGCCTTCATGGCCCTGGCCAAGCCGGGCGATACCATCATGGGCATGTCCCTTGCGGCCGGTGGCCACCTGACCCACGGCGCCCCACCGAACCAGTCCGGCAAATGGTTCAACGCGGTGCAATACGGCGTGCGCCGCCAGGACGCGCTGATCGATTTCGACGAGCTGGAGGCTTTGGCCCGGGAGCACAAGCCCAAGCTCATCATCGCCGGTGGCTCGGCCTATCCGCGGGTGATCGACTTCGCCCGGTTCCGCGAGATCGCCGATTCGGTCGGCGCCGCCCTGATCGTCGACATGGCGCACATCGCCGGTCTGGTGGCCGGCGGGGTTCATCCGAGCCCGATGTCCTACGCCGACGTGGTGACCACGACGACCCACAAGACCCTGCGCGGGGCCCGCGGCGGGCTGATCCTGACCAATGACGAGGCCCTGGCCAAGAAGATCAATTCGGCGATCTTCCCGGGCCTGCAGGGCGGCCCCCTGATGCATGTGATCGCCGCCAAGGCGGTGGCGTTCGGCGAGGCGCTGCAGCCCTCCTTCAAGGTCTATGCACAATCGGTGGTGGACAATGCCAAGGCGCTGGCGTCCTGCCTTTATGAGGGCGGGCTGGAGATCGTCTCGAACGGCACCGACACCCATCTGCTGCTGGTCGACTTGAGGCCGAAGGGCCTGACCGGCAAGGTGGCGGAGGACAGCCTCGAGCGCGCCGGCATCACCTGCAACAAGAACGGCATCCCGTTCGATCCGGAAAAGCCGACCATCACCTCCGGCATCCGGCTGGGCACGCCGGCGGCGACCACCCGCGGCTTCGGCCAGGCGGAGTTCAACCAGGTCGGCAATCTGATCATCGAAGTGCTCGACGGTCTCGCCGCCAGCCCGGACGACAACAGCGCCGTGGAGCAATCGGTGCGGGCGAGGGTGCGGGATCTGTGCGAGCGCTTCCCGGTCTATCCGGACGGCAAATAACGATAATAACGAGGGGGCGACCGATCGATGCGATGCCCGTTTTGCGGACATGACGACACCCAGGTAAAGGATTCGCGGCCGACGGAGGACAATTCCGCCATCCGCCGCCGCCGCTATTGTCCCAGCTGCGGCGCCCGTTTTACCACTTTCGAGCGGATCCAGCTGCGCGAGCTGACGGTGATCAAGAGCACCGGCCGGCGCGAACCCTTCGACCGCGACAAGCTGGTGCGCTCCCTGGAGATTTCCCTGCGCAAGCGCGACGTGCCGTCCGACCGCATCGAGCGCATCGTCAACTCCATGGTGCGCCAGCTGGAAAGCACCGGCGAGAGCGACATCCCGTCCAAGGCGCTGGGCGAGATGGTGATGAAGACCCTGGCCAGCTTGGACAAGGTCGCCTATGTCCGCTACGCCTCGGTGTACCGGGATTTCCGCGAGCCCGACGATTTCAATGAATTCGTCGAGAAGCTGCGGGTCGAGGCCGATTGATCGGCCCCATTTGGCCACGAATTCGTCTCTTCGGAGACCCCATGCCGCCAGGGGCGGTTAGCCGATGAGCCTGCCCGAGGATGATGATCGGTTCATGGGCCTGGCGCTGGCCCTGGCGCGCCGCGGGCTCGGCCGGGTCTGGCCGAACCCGGCGGTCGGCTGCGTGCTGGTCGCCGATGGCCGGGTCATCGGCCGCGGCTGGACCCGCCCCGGCGGCCGGCCCCACGCCGAGACCGAGGCGCTGAACCGGGCAAGGCAGGCCGACCCCGACCGGCTGGCCGGCGCCACCGCCTATGTCACCCTGGAGCCCTGCAGCCATACCGGTGAGACCCCGCCCTGTGCCGAGGCGCTGACCGCGGCCGGCATTTCCCGCGCCGTCATCGCGGTGGAGGACAGCGATCCCAGGGTCAGCGGTGCCGGCATCGCCATGCTGCGCGATGCCGGTATCGCGGTCGAGACCGGCCTGCGCGCTGCCGAGGCGCGGGCCCTGAACGCCGGGTTCTTCAGCCGGGTCGAGCAGGGCCGCCCGGTGGTGACCCTGAAGCTCGCGACCACCTTGGATGGCCGCATCGCCGCCCATACCGGCGCCAGCCGCTGGATCACCGGCGGTGTCGCCCGCGACTGGACCCATGCGCTGCGCGCCAATCACGACGCCATCATGGTCGGCAGCGGCACGGTGCTGATGGACGATCCGGAGCTGACCTGCCGGCTGCCCGGCCTGGACAATCGTTCGCCGGTGCGGGTGGTGGTCGACCGGCGACTGCGCATGCCGCTGACCGCACGGCTGGTCCAGGGCGCGAAGGAGCTGCCGACCTGGCTGATCACCCTGGCCGATGGCGATACCGCCCGCATCGGAACGCTGCGCGATTGCGGCGTCGAGGTCATCGAGGTGGCGGCCCGCGATACCGGCATACCCGATCTGCAGGCCGGGCTGGAGGCGCTGGCGGCGCGCGGCATCACCCGGCTGATGGTGGAGGGCGGGGCGCATCTGGCGGCGGCGCTGATCCAGGCCGATCTGGTGGACCGGCTGGAATGGTTCCGCGCCCCCAGCCTGATCGGTGCGGACGGCGTTCCCGCGCTGCAGGCCTACGGCGTTGACACTTTGGACCAGCAGGCCCGCTTCCGCCGCCTCGACATCCGCTCCGCCGGCGAAGACCTCTGGGAGAGCTACGTCCGGACAGAATAGGATCGGCTCCATGAGACGACCCGACATCCATATCGACCTGCATCTGGTCCTGCTCCACGACGGTCACATCCTGATGGGCCGCCGCCGCAACACCGAATTCGCCGCCGGCCAGTACCATGTGCCCGCCGGACGTCTGGAACCGGACGAAACCATCGCCGACGGGATCATCCGGGAGGCGATGGAGGAGGCCGGTATCGCCATCGCGCCCCAGGATCTCGACCTCGTCCACGTCTTGCATTTTCGCGGCAGGACGGACCGGCTCTCGATGTTCTTCAGCGCCAATCGCTGGACCGGCGAGATCGAGAACCGGGAACCGGACAAGTGCTTCGGCTGGGAATGGTTGCCGACCGACGACCTGCCCGCCGAAACGGTGGCATACGCCCGCCAGGCCATAGCGGACATCGTTGCCGGCCGACGCCTCGGCCTGTTCGGCTGGTCGATGGAGGACTAGGCTCCGGCCCGCCGGTCAGGTCCGTCGCCAATCAGGACTGCTGCAGGGCCGCGGTCAGCATCCCTGCGCCGATCAGGACACCGCCGCTGATGGCGTTTGCCATTTGGAGTGTTGTCGGACCAAGGAACCGTGCTCTCAATTCACCGGCCAAGAGGGCCCAGAGTGCCGTGCTGGCAGCCGCCAGCCCAAGGAAGGTAGTAAGCAGCAGGATGAACTGCGGCATAACCGGACGCCCGGCATCGATGAATTGTGGGACGATGGCGGCGAAGAAAACGACGCTCTTCGGGTTCAGCGCTGTCACCACATAGGCATTGCGGAACATCGCGGCGGTGCCTTCGCGCCGCCCGTTGTCCGCCGGTCGGCCGGGCGATGGTCGCAAGCGGCTGAGCAGCCGGATCCCGTGCCAGATCAGGAATCCGCCAATGGCCAGCTTCAACACCGCGAACAGCGTCGCCGAGGTGGCCAGCACCGCCCCGGCGCCCAGCATCGACACGGTCATCGCGGTCAAATGGCCCAGGGTCACGCCGGGAACCGTCGCCCAGCCGGCCCCGCGGCCCCGGCCCAGCGCATAGCTGACCACCAGCATCACGGTCGGACCGGGGATCGCCAGCAGGGTCGCGGAGGCGATGGCATAGGCGAGCCAGTGCTCGACGGACATGGGCTGCTCCAGGTGAATACATCCGATTCCGGCCTGCTATGCAGGCGGAGGGAGTGTCCACCGCGGGCAACACGGTTTGATCACCGGATAATCACGGAACGGTCGAAGGGGCCTATGTCCGCCGGGCTACCGCCGTCAGGACGCCGGCGCCGATCAGGAAGCCGCCGCCGATGCGGTTGACCAGGCGCAGCGTGGCCGGGCGGCGGAACCGCGCCCGCAGCTCGCCGGCCAGGATCGCCCAAACCGCGGCACCGATCGTGGCCAGGGCCAGGAACGTCGCTTCCAGGATGATGAACTGCGGCAGCAGCGGCTGATCCGTCACCACGAATTGCGGCACGAAGGCGGTGAAGAACACCACGCTCTTGGGATTGAGCGCGGTCACCACATAGGCATTCCAGAACATCGCCCGGCCGCCATTTGCCCTGGCCGGTGCACCGATGGCGGCCGGCGTCGGCTCAGCCCGCCACAGCTTGATGCCGAGCCAGATCAGATAGGCCGCGCCGCATAGCTTCAGCACGGTGAACAGCGTCGCCGACGCCGCCAGGATCGCCCCGGCCCCGGCCAGCGAGATGGTCATCGCGGTGAAGTCGCCGAGGGTCACGCCTGGCACGGTCGCCCAGCCGCTGCGGCTGCCGCGGCCGAGCGCATAGCTGACCACCAGCATGACGGTGGGGCCGGGGACGGCCAGCAGCACGCTGCTGGCAATGGCAAAGGCGAGCCAAAGCTCCCACGACATCGATGCCTCCTTCGTCAATGGGCGCTGAACTCAGCCCGGTGCCGGCCCTCCCTGTCAACGGCGGAAATTCGATTGCGCCAGATCAACCGCGTGCCGGATCGCAGTACGGGCTCGCCGATTGATCATATACTAAATTTTTAGTATATGGATGAGATGTCCAAAGGTGTCATCCGATGACCCGCATCCTCATGCTCTGGCTGCTGGCCGAAGGGCCGCTCCACGGGTATCGCGTCCGCAAGATCCTGGCGGCGCCGGCGCTGGCCTTCTGGTTCCGCATCGAGGATGCGGCCATCTATTCGATGCTGCGCTCCTTCGTGAAGCAGGGCCTGGCCCGGGAGGAAGGGCAGGAGCGCGAAGGGCGTCGGCCAAGCCGCACGGTGTTCCGCATCACGCGGCCCGGGCGCACGGCGCTTCGTCAGTCGCTGAGCGATGCCTGGCAGACCGTTGCCCGCGACCGCGAGCCGGTCTGCGCTGCGCTTGCCGCCGCCGACGAATTCGAACCCGAGGAGCTGGAATCCCTGCTGCGCGGCCGCCGCGCCGCGCTCTGCGATCGCCAGGACACCCTGAAGGCCGTCGCCGCCGGGGCCCCGTCCGGGCTGCTCAGCCGGCGCGAGGCCGCGCTCCTGGCGGCAGAGATCGCCTGGATCGACACCGAACTGTCCCGCAGCACTGTCAGGAGACCCGACGATGGCCGTTGAATCCGTGGAAACCCAGGTGATCGCTAACCTGGTGGTCCGCAACCCGAACGACGATGTCTTGTTCGTCCGCTACGACCCGGACAATGAGAAATGGTGGCTCCCCGGCGGCGACGTCGCTCCGTTCACCCATCCCGACGATGCGGCCGGCGAGATCGCCGCCGCATTGGACGGTCTGGATCTGCAAGCCTGCCGTTTCAGCCATGTGGAGTCGTTTCGAGGACGTCGTGGCTGGCATCTGGTCTTCCATTACGACGTTCGGGCCGGCGGCGATCCCGGAGGGCGCCATCCGGCCGCATGGTTTTCGGCCGACGCACTGCCGCGGACCGTCCATGGCGGCTGGGAGAAACAGGCCATCGAGCGCGTATGCGCCGCTGCCGGCGGTTGATATCATCTCGTCCGGCACGGAACTGGGCATTGGGACGATGCCCGATTGAGAGGAAGCATGTTCTCCGGAATCGTCACCGATATCGGCCGGGTCGCCGCCGTGGAGCCGGACGGCGATACGCGCCTGGTGATCGAGACCGCCTACGACACCGCCGATATCGAAATCGGCGCGTCGGTCTGCCATAGCGGCGTCTGCCTGACGGTGACCGACACCGAGCCCGGCCGCTATGGGGTCAGCGTATCGGCGGAGACGCTGTCCAAGACCACGATGGGCGATTGGGAATTGGGCACGCCGGTCAATCTGGAACGGTCCATGCGCATCGGCGACGAGATCGGCGGCCATCTGGTCTACGGCCATGTGGACGGTCTGGCGACCGTGGTCGACTGCCGGCCCGAGGGCGACAGCAATCGTTTTGTCTTCTCCGTTTCGGCCGATCTCGGCCGCTTTGTCGCCGCCAAGGGATCGGTCGCCCTGGACGGGGTTTCGCTGACCGTGAACGAGGTGATGGACAACGCCGACGGCAACACCCATTTTGGCGTCAACATCATTCCGCACACACGGCAATGCACGACATTCCACCTCTTAAGAGCGGGTCACCGCGTGAACTTCGAAGCCGACATGCTGGCGCGCTACGTGGCGCGGCTGACGGCAAGGACGTGACCGGCGCCGGCGACAGCCGGCTGAGCGCCGACGACCAGGACATCCTGTCGCCGATCGAGGAGATCGTCGAGGAAGCCCGCCAGGGCCGGATGTTCATCCTGGTCGACGACGAGGATCGGGAGAACGAGGGCGACCTTGTGATCCCGGCCGAGATGGCGACCGCCGAAGCCGTCAACTTCATGGCCAAATACGGCCGCGGCCTGATCTGCCTGGCGCTGGAGGGCGAGCGCATCGAGCAGCTCGGCCTGCCGCTGATGAACCGCACCCATGCCTCGCGGCACCAGACCGCCTTCACCCTGTCAATCGAGGCCAGGGAAGGGATCACCACCGGCATCTCCGCCGCAGACCGGGCGCGGACCATCGCGGTGGCGGTCGATCCGAAGTGCGGCCGCGACGATCTGGCGACGCCGGGCCATGTCTTCCCGCTGCAGGCGAGGGACGGCGGCGTGCTGGTCCGCGCCGGCCATACCGAGGCGGCGGTCGACATCGCCCGCATGGCCGGCCTCAACCCGTCCGGCGCCATCTGCGAGATCATGAACGATGATGGCAGCATGGCGCGGCTGCCGGACTTGGTGAAATTCGCCCAGTTCCACGGGTTGAAGATCGGCACCATCGCCGATCTGATCGCCTATCGCCGGCGCACCGAGACCATCGTCGAGCGTGGCGTGGAGACCGATTTCCATAGCCGCAACGGCGGCGACTGGCGGCTCAGGGTCTACATCAACACCGTCAGCTATGCCGAGCATGTGGCGCTGATCAAGGGCGATATCTCCGGCGATGAACCGGTCTGCGTGCGTATGCATGCGCTCAACGTTCTGCAGGACGTGCTGGGTGATGATTCGGTGGGCCGCGCCGGAGAGCTGGCGGGCGCCATGCAGATGATCGGCGACGAGGGCAGGGGCGTCGTGGTGCTGATCCGCGAGCCGCGGCCGGACAGCCTGACCGCCCGGCTGAAGGCCCGGATCGGCGACACCGGCGAAGCCGCCGACGAGCCGCCCGCGGATCCGCCGAAAGAGCCGGGCAAGGAGCTGCGGGACTATGGCGTCGGGGCCCAGATCCTGCTCGATCTCGGCGTCCGCGAGATGGTGCTGCTGTCCAATACCCAGAAGACGGTCGTCGGGCTGGAAGGCTACGGGCTGACCATCGTCGAACAGCGGCCGATCGCCAAGCCTTCCTCGGATGGGCGCTGACCCATGGCCGACGCACCCCGTATTCTCATCGTCGAGGCGCGCTTCTACGAGGAGATCGCCGACGAGATGGTGCGCGGCGCCGTCGCCGCCCTGGAGGCGGTCGGCGCCACCTATGAGCGCCTCAGCGTGCCCGGCGCCTTCGAAATCCCGGCCGCCATCGGACTCGCCGCCCGGTCGCCGGAGGGCGGCTATGACGGCTACATCGCGCTGGGCTGCGTGATCCGCGGCGAGACCACCCATTACGACTATGTCTGCGTCGAGAGCGCCCGCGGCCTGCAGGATCTGGCGACCCGGGACGGTCTGGCCATCGGCTACGGCATCCTGACCTGCGAGACCGGCGAGCAGGCCTGGGAGCGGGCCAAGGTCGACCGCAAGAACAAGGGCGCGGACGCAGCCGAAGCATGCCTGGCCATGGTGGCCCTGCGCCGCCGCTTCCCGGCGGCCGGCTGATGTCGCGCAGGCGTTCCCATGCTGCGACCGGCACCGGCGGCGTTGCCACTCACATCCTTCGACAGGCTCAGGATGAGGGTTCTTGCTGGAACGACTGTTCCCCACTTGCCCTCACCCTGAGCCTGTCGAAGGGTGAGGCCGGCAACGCCTGCACAACGAATCAGAAAACCCCGTGACCGCCCCCCGCAAACCCTCTGCCAAGGCGCGGCGCAGTTCGGCGCGGCTCAACGCGGTGCAGGCGCTGTATCAGATCGCCTCGACGGGCGTTCCGGTCGAGACGGTGATCGGCGAGTTCGTCAAGCATCGCTTCGACTCCGAGATCGACGGCGAGCCGCTGGTGCCGCCCGATCCGGACCTGTTCGCCGCCATCCTGCGTGGCGTCGCCGAACGCAATTCGGACGTCGAGGACATGGTCTCCGGCGCCCTGGATGAGAGCTGGTCGCTCGATCGGCTGGAGCGCCTGCTGTCGGCGATCCTGCGCGCCGGCGCCTGGGAGCTGATGGCCAACCAGGAGGTCGATGCGCGCATCGTGGTCGCGGAATACGTCGCCCTGGCGCATGATTTCTTCGGCGGCAAGGAGCCGGCCCTGGTGAACGCCGTGCTGGACCGGCTGGCGCGCGGCCTTAGGCCGGACGAGATGGCGGTGGCGGCCGGGCCGGACGGCGCCTGAGCACCCATGGCCGGGATCGGCGAATTCGAGCGCATAGACCGCCATTTCAAGCCCTTGGCGAGTGGCTTTGCCGGGTCGCTTGACCTCCTGGACGACGCCGCGCTGCTGTCCGCACCGGCCGGTGAAACCCTGGTCCTCACCACCGACGCCATGGTCGAAAGCGTGCACTATCTGCCCGGCGAGGATCCCGGCCGGCTGGCCCGCAAGGCGCTCCGGGTCAATCTGTCCGACCTCGCAAGCATGGGCGCCCGGCCGCTGGCCTATCTGCTGACCACCGCCCTGCCGAAGGAGGTCGGCGAGGATTGGCTGGCCGCTTTCGCCGATGGGCTGCGCCAGGACCAGGATCTCTTCGGCATGCACCTCGCCGGCGGCGATTCGGTCTCGACCCCGGGCCCGACCACCATCTCGATCGTCGCCATCGGAACCGTGCCGGAGGGCGAGGCAATCCACCGCTCCGGGGCCCGGGTCGGCGACCGGGTCTGGGTCAGCGGCAGCATCGGCGACGGCGTGCTCGGCCTGCAGGCGGCGAGGGGCGCGTTGGCCGGACTCGACGAGGCCGATCGAGAGCATCTCGCCGGCCGCTACCATCTGCCGACGCCGCGGGTGGAGTTGGGCCAGCGCCTGCGCGGCATCGCCAGCGCCGCGGCGGATGTCTCCGACGGTTTGCTGGGCGATCTCGGCCACATTTGCGCCGCCTCCGGAGTCGGCGCCAGGATCACGGCCGACTCGATTCCCCTGTCGCCTGCCGCCCGGGCCGCGGCAGCGCTCAGCCCGGAGAACCGGGCGGCGGCGCTGGCCGGCGGCGACGATTACGAACTGGTCTTCACCGCGGCCTCCGAGGCCGGCGAGACGCTGCGGGGGCTGGCGAGTGAGATCGGATGCCCGCTCACGGAGATCGGCGAGATCGTCGCCGGCGATGCGGTCATTCCGATGGGCGCGGATGGAAATCCTCTCCAACTGCCGCCGGCCTGGCAGCACTTCCAGCCGGAATAAATGGTTGCAATGCCAGACACTTCTGCCCTCGACCTAAAAGGTTTCTTAAGTCGGCCGAAGTAGCCTTCCTGGCTCCATCCCCTGATCAGGAGCCTGTCCGAGCAATGCTTACGGTCACCATCGACCAGGAATGGCCGGGTGCCAGGAGCGGACGCGCAGGCGATGCTGGATGCATCGTCAAGCGTTCGCGACGCCGCACGCGGGCATTCCTGGTCGACCCGCAGGGCCGCGTTTTCAAGGGCTTGGGACGTCGTCCGGTGCCGCTCGCGATGCATCCAGCATCGCCACGCGACGCCGTCCTAGCCCAAGCCCTTGAAAACGCGGTGGTGACCATAAGCATCGCTCGGACAGGCTCCTAGGCCAGGCAGGCCATGAAGATAGTCGTGATCCTTGTGCTCGTCCTGTTGCTGCTCGGCGGCGGCGGGGCGGCCGGCTGGTTCTTCTTCCTCAAGGAGGACCCGGAGGAAATGGTCGAGGAGGTCATTGAGGAGGCGCCCCCGGCGGCGCCGGTCTATGTCCGCTTCAACCCGCTGCAGCTGCCGCTGATCGGCGATGACGGCATCGACCAGGTGATCGACATCATCGTGGCGCTCGAGGTGCCCGACGATGCCGCCGCCGACCAGGTGATCGCCATGGCGCCGCGGCTGAACGACGCCATCCTGCGCGACCTATACGGGGTGCTGCACACCAATCGCGTCATGCGGGACGGCGTCGTCAACGTGAACGCCATCAAGGTCCGCATCGTCGGCGTCGCCCAGGGCATCATGGGCGAAGAGCTGGTCCGCGACGCACTGGTCCAGGGCGTCGCCCAGCGGCCGATGTAACAAGGGGACAGCTAACAAAGGGACGGTCTAATTAGGGGACAGCTAATAAGGGGACAGTATACCTAACTCTTTGAGTTAGGAATACTGTCCCCTTATTAGCTGTCCCCTAATTAGACCGTCCCTTTGTTACATCCGTATCGGGACAATTTGACGGTATCTTCAGCCGGTCCCGGCACTTAAGCTGCCGCGGCCATGACCGCCCCCAACCGAATTGAAAGCGCCGCGGAAACGCGCGACGACCCGACCCGCAAGAACGTGCTCATACTGGCGCTTTGCGTGGCGCTGGGCATGAGCGGCAACGGCATCGTGCTGTCGGTCGCAGCCCTGGCCGGGGCGGTGATGCTGGTCGACGATGGCTGGGCCACCCTGCCGCTGGCGGTCATGTTCACCGCCACCATGCTGACCACCATCCCGGCGTCGATCCTGATGGGACATGTCGGCCGCCGGATCGGCTTCTCCATCGGCGCGCTGATCGGCTGCGCGGGCGCTTGCCTGGCGGCCTATGCCATCTTCGCCAACAGCTTTGCGCTGTTCGTGGCGGCGTCGGTCCCGGTCGGCATGTTCAACGCCTTCGCCCAATTCTATCGGCTGGCCGCCGCCGATACGGCGAGCGAGGCGTTCCGGCCCAAGGCCATCAGCCTGGTGATGGCCGGCGGGGTGCTCGCCGCCCTGCTGGGGCCGACCCTGGCGAAATGGAGCTACGACCTGTTCGCGCCGGTGCTGTTCGCCGGCGGCTACGCGGTCATCGCCGTGCTGACCCTGCTGTCCGTAGTGCTGCTGCAGTTCGTGGAGATCCCGCGCCCCAGTGCCGCGGACCGCAAGGACAGCGGACGGCCGTTGGGCGAGATCGTGCGCCAGCCGAAATTCATTACCGCCGCGATCTCCGCCGCCGCGGGGTACGGCACCATGTCCCTGGTGATGACGGCGACGCCGCTGGCCATGATCGCCTGCGGCTTCACCTTCCACGATTCGACTACCGTCATTCAGTGGCATGCCCTGGCCATGTTCGCCCCGGCCTTCTTCACCGGGCACCTGATCCAGCGTTTCGGGGCGCTGAACATCATCCTCGTCGGGGCCCTGCTCAATGCCGGCTGCCTGGCCATCGCCCTGTCCGGCATCGAATTCGAGCAGTTCCTCAGCGCCCTGGTGCTGCTGGGCGTCGGCTGGAACTTCATGTTCATCGGCGGCACCAGCCTGCTGACCGAAACCCACACCCCGGCGGAGCGCGCAAAAACTCAGGCGGTCAACGATTTTGCGGTGTTTTCCACCGTCACTCTGGCGTCCTTCTCCTCCGGCGTCCTGCACAGCCGGATCGGCTGGGAGGCGGTGAATCTCGGCATGGTCCTGCCGCTGATCGTCGCCACCGCCGCCGTCATTCTCCTGAAGCTGCGGACCCGGCTGCCCGCCTCCTGAGGCACCGAAAGCCTTACGCGGCGAAGATTGTTACCAGCATGTTGCGTTGCCAAAGGGGTTCTGGCATTTTCCCGGCGCCTTTCTGGCGGCCCGCGGGCGACTGAAAAAAAGTCGCGCCGGCGCGGCGTAACGGTTCTCAGGGGAACATCTTCATGTCAGCCACTTTGGTCTTTGTGTTGCTTTGCGGCGTCGCGGCCGTGGTCTACGGGATTTGGGCGTCCCGGTCGGTCCTGTCCGCCGATGCCGGCAGCGAACGCATGCAGGAAATCGCCGGTGCCGTGCAGGAAGGCGCGCGCGCCTATCTGAACCGGCAGTACATGACCATCGCCCTCGTCGGCGTCGTCATCTTCATCATCGTGTCCCTGCTGCTGGGATTCAGCGTCGGTGTCGGCTTCCTGATCGGCGCGGTGCTGTCCGGCGCGACCGGCTATATCGGCATGAATATCTCGGTCCGCGCCAATGTGCGCACCGCGGAGGGCGCGCGGCAGGGGCTGGAGCACGGCCTGGGCATCGCGTTCAGGGCCGGTGCGGTGACTGGCATGCTGGTCGCGGGCCTGGCGCTGCTGGCGGTTGCCGGATACTACGCGACGCTGCTGTCGATGGGCGCGGAGGGGCGGACCATAGTCGACGGCCTCGTGGCGCTCGGCTTCGGCGGCTCGCTGATCTCCATCTTCGCCCGTCTGGGCGGCGGCATCTTCACCAAGGGTGCCGATGTCGGCGCCGACCTGGTGGGCAAGGTCGAGGCCGGCATCCCCGAGGACGATCCGCGCAACCCGGCCGTCATCGCCGACAATGTGGGCGACAATGTCGGCGACTGCGCCGGCATGGCGGCCGACCTGTTCGAGACCTATTGCGTGACCGTCGTCGCGACCATGGTGCTGGCATCGATCTTCTTCGTCGGCAGCGATGTCATGGAGTCGGTCATGGCCTATCCGCTGGCGATCGGCGGCGTGTGCATCATCGCCTCCGTGATCGGAACCTTTTTCGTCAAGCTCGGCACCAGCCAGAGCATCATGGGCGCGCTCTATCGCGGCTTCATCGCTTCGGCCGTGCTGTCGCTTGTCGGCATCGCGGTGGTGACCGCCTGGGTGATCGGCTTCGGCACCGAGTTCACCGTTACCGGGCAGACCTTCACCGGCACGTCGCTGTTCATCTGCGCCGTGGTTGGGCTGATCGTGACCGGCCTCCTGATCTGGGTCACCGAGTACTACACCGGCACCGATTACCGGCCGGTCCGCTCGGTCGCCCAGGCCTCGACCACCGGCCACGGCACCAACGTGATCCAGGGGCTGGCGATCTCCATGGAGGCGACCGCCGTCCCGGCGCTGATCATCTGTGCCGCGATCATCATCACCTATCTGCTGGCCGGGCTGCTTGGCATCGCCATCGCGGTGACCGCCATGCTGGCGCTGGCCGGCATGGTGGTTGCGCTCGACGCCTACGGGCCGGTCACCGACAATGCCGGCGGCATTGCCGAGATGGCCGATCTGGACCCGGAGGTGCGCAAGACCACCGACGCTCTGGATGCCGTCGGCAACACCACCAAGGCGGTGACCAAGGGCTACGCCATCGGCTCCGCCGGCCTGGGCGCCCTGGTGCTGTTCGCGGCCTACACCTCGGACCTCAACTTCTTCATCGCCGACCCGGCCAGCTATCCGTATTTCGCCGGCGTCGATCTCAACTTCTCCCTGGCCAACCCCTACGTCGTGGTCGGCCTGCTGCTCGGCGGCCTGCTGCCCTACCTCTTCGGGGCCCTGGGCATGACCGCGGTCGGCCGTGCCGCCGGCTCGGTGGTTGAGGAGGTGCGACGCCAATTCCGCGAGATGTCCGGCATCATGGAGGGCACCACCAAGCCCGACTACAGCCGGGCGGTCGACCTGCTGACCAAATCGGCGATCAAGGAGATGATCGTCCCCTCGATGCTGCCGGTGCTGGCCCCGATCGTGGTGTATGGCGTGGTGCTGCTGATCGCCGACAAATCGGCGGCCTTCTCCGCCGTCGGCGCCATGCTGCTGGGCGTGATCGTGACCGGCCTGTTTGTGGCCATCTCGATGACCGCGGGCGGCGGCGCCTGGGACAACGCCAAGAAGTACATCGAGGACGGCAACCATGGCGGCAAGGGCTCCGAAGCCCATAAGGCCGCCGTCACCGGCGACACCGTCGGCGATCCGTACAAGGACACCGCCGGCCCCGCCGTCAACCCGATGATCAAGATCACCAACATCGTGGCACTGCTGCTGCTGGCGATCCTGGCGCACTGACGGGATGATCTCTTGGCGGCGGCTACCACTCTGGAGCCGCTGCCAAACCCCTTCCCACGTCGTCCCCGGGTCAAGCCCGGGGACGACGCTTTTGAGGTGTCGTCGCCATTGCCGACCACCGACAAAGGCATTGGTTCCAAGCGCCCCTGCGCGAACCCGGCAGCCGGCGAAACCCTTTGAATTCCGCGCCTTTAAGGACTTTCCGTTAACCGGGGGGTAACCGGGACTCTGGTCTTATCCGCCATCCGTTGATGGAAGGATTCCAGATGACCAGCAGCCGGGACGTCGTTTCGGTCGAGACGCGGGCGGCCCAGGCGCTGCCGGGCATCCTGCCGGCCTTTGCGGCGACGCTGTTCCTGAGCGCCCTGCTGCTGTTCTGGGTCCAGCCGATGTTCACCAAGATGGTGCTGCCCATGCTGGGCGGCGTGCCGGCGGTGTGGAACACGGCGATGCTGTTCTTCCAGACCGCACTTCTGGCCGGTTACGCCTATGCCCATCTCAGCTCCCGCTTCCTCGGCTTGCGCTGGCAGGTGATCCTGCATCTGGGGCTGCTGGCCCTGGCGGCCACCGCCCTGCCCATCGCCGTCGCGCCGGGCTGGACGCCGCCCACCGAGGGCATGCCGGTGGGCTGGCTGATCGGGCTGTTCGGCGTCTCGGTGGGGCTGCCCTTCTTCGTGGTATCGGCGACCGCACCCTTGCTGCAGCGCTGGTTCTCCCATAGCGGCCACGAGACCGCCGACGATCCCTATTACCTGTACGGCGCCAGCAATATCGGCTCCATGCTGGCCCTGCTGGGCTATCCGGTTCTGGTGGAGCCGGCCTTGACCCTGGCGGGCCAGTCCTGGTCCTGGGCCTCGGGTTACGGCGTGCTGGGCCTGCTGATCGTACTGTGCGCGGTTTATCTGCTGCGCGGCTCGGTGGGCGAGGGCTGGGCGATGCGGGCTCACCGCGCGGTGGTGTCGGCCCCGGCGGACCGGTCGGTGACCTGGCGGCGTCGGGCGCATTGGCTGGCGCTGGCCTTCGTGCCGTCGAGTCTCCTGCTCGGCGTGACCAGCCACATCACCACCGACATCGCGGCGGTGCCGCTGTTCTGGGTGATCCCGCTGGCGCTGTACCTGCTGACCTTCGTGCTGACCTTCTCGCGCAAGCCGATCCTCAAGCATGAGTGGATGCTCAGGGCGCAGCCGGCCTTCATCCTGCTGACCGCGACCTTGTTCCTGGTCCACGACCCGCTGGTGCCGCTGACCCTGCTGCACCTGGCGACCTTCTTCATCTGCGCCATGGTGTGCCATGGCGAGCTGTGGCGGAAACGCCCCGAGACCAGCCACCTGACCGAGTTTTATCTCTGGATGTCCTTCGGCGGCATGCTGGGCGGGGTGTTCAACGCCATGGTCTCGCCGGTGCTTTTTGATTCGGTCGTCGAATATCCCCTGGCCCTGGTGCTGGCCTGCGCGCTCAGGCCATGGAGCCGGGAGAAGCTGCGCCTGCCGCCGCCGGGCATGATCGCCGCGATCCTGATCCCCGCCGTAGTGAGCATCTCCGTCGCCGGGTTCGCCGGCCTGGTGGAGCTGAGTGTCGGCAAGGTCGCCTGGCTGGGCGTCTTCGTGGTCGTGGCGGCCGCCAGCTATGTCTTCGCCAAGCTGCCCTGGGCCTTTGCGCTCGGCATCGCCGTGATCCTGGTCCTGCTGCGGGTTGCCCCGACCGACGATCGCAGCTCCAGCAGCGTGCTGACCCACGCCCGCAGCTTCTTCGGTGTCTACGCCGTCACCACCAAGCGCGATGGCCGCTTCGCCGCCCTGGTGCACGGCACCACCATTCATGGCGCCCAGCATGTCGATCCGGACCGCCGCCGCGAACCGCTGACCTATTTCTACCGGGAGGGGCCGGTCGGCTCGGTGTTCGAGCGCCTGCCCAATGCCGGCGACCGGTCGATCGGCATCGTCGGGCTCGGTATCGGCACCACCGCCTGCTATCGCCAGCCGGGCGAGGACTGGCTGTTCTACGAGATCGACCCGCTGGTGACCGAGCTGGCCCGCGATCCGCGGTACTTCCATTACCTGGCCGATTGCGCGCCGGAGGCGCCGGTGATCCATGGCGATGCCAGGCTTTCGTTGGAGCGGCTCGACGACCGGTATTTCGACCTGCTGATCCTGGATGCATTCTCCTCCGACGCGGTGCCGGTGCATCTGATGACCCGCGAGGCGCTGGCGCTCTACCGCAGCAAGCTCGCCGAAGGCGGCCTGCTGTTGATCAACATCACCAACCGAAATGTCGATCTGGCCCCAGTGCTGGCGGCCCTGGTCGCCGATGCCGGGGTGACCGCCCGGACCCAGCGCTTCGTCCCCGATGCGCGGGCGTTCGAGGATTTCGCCGCCGCTTCGGAATGGGTGATCCTGGCCGAGGATGCGGAGACGCTGGCGATCCTCGACAGCGATCCCCGCTGGGCGCCGCTGCCGCCCAGCCCCGGCACCAAGCCCTGGACCGACGACTACTCCAACATCTTCGGGGCGATGAACTGGTAGCCGGCCGGACGCCGGCCCGGTCGGGACAGGATGTCAGCGCATCACGAAATGCCGAAGGGCGTCGAGCCGGGCCTGGCCATGCAGGCCGGTCAGGGGCGGGCGCTGCCGGGCATCCTGCCGGCCTTTGCGGCGACGCTGTTCCTGAGCGCGCTGCTGCTGTTCTGGGTCCAGCCGATGTTCACCAAGATGGTGCTGCCCATGCTGGGCGGCGTGCCGGCGGTGTGGAACACGGCGATGCTGTTCTTCCAGACCGCACTTCTGGCCGGCTACGCCTATGCCCATCTCAGCTCGCGCTTCCTCGGCTTGCGCTGGCAGGTGATCCTGCATCTGGGGCTGCTGGCCCTGGCGGCCACCGCCCTGCCCATCGCCGTCGCGCCGGGCTGGACGCCGCCCACCGAGGGCATGCCGGTGGGCTGGCTGATCGGGCTGTTCGGCGTCTCGGTGGGGCTGCCCTTCTTCGTGGTATCGGCGACCGCACCCCTGCTGCAGCGCTGGTTCTCCCATAGCGGCCACGAGACCGCCGACGATCCCTATTACCTGTACGGCGCCAGCAATATCGGCTCCATGCTGGCGCTGCTGGGCTATCCGGTGCTGGTGGAGCCGGCCCTGACCCTGGCCGGCCAGTCCTGGTCCTGGGCCTCGGGTTACGGCGTGCTGGGCCTGCTGATCGTACTGTGCGCGGTTTATCTGCTGCGCGGCTCGGTGGGCGAGGGCTGGGCGATGCGGGCACACCGCGTGACGGTGTCGGCCCCGGCGGACCGGTCGGTGACCTGGCGGCGTCGGGCGCATTGGCTGGCGCTGGCCTTCGTGCCGTCGAGTCTTCTGCTCGGCGTGACCAGCCACATCACCACCGACATCGCGGCGGTGCCGCTGTTCTGGGTGATCCCGCTGGCGCTGTACCTGCTGACCTTCGTGCTGACCTTCTCGCGCAAGCCGATCCTCAAGCATCAATGGATGCTGCGGGCGCAGGTACTACTGTTTCCGGTCCTCGGCCTCGTCTTCCTGCTGCAGAAGCCGATCCTGCCGGTGACCCTGCTGCATCTGGCGGGCTTCTTCGTCGGCGCCATGGTCTGCCATGGCGAGCTGTGGCGGAAGCGCCCCGAGATCAGCCACCTGACCGAGTTTTATCTCTGGATGTCCTTCGGCGGCATGCTGGGCGGTGTATTCAACGCGCTGATCTCGCCGGTGCTGTTCGATTCGGTCGTCGAATATCCCCTGGCCCTGGTGCTGGCCTGCGCATTGAGGCCTTGGAACGCCTTGCGCATCAGCCTGCCCGAGCCGGCCAAGATCGTCGCGGTGATCCTGCCGGCCGGTCTGTGCCTCGGCGTCACCATGCTTCTGGACATCGCCGAGATCGAGCCCTGGCAGGTCGGCATGTTCGCGGCGATCATCGTGCTCGCCCTGACGATCTACACCCAGTCCCGCCAGCCCATCGTCTTCGCCGCCTGCGTTGCCGGCTTCCTGGCCCTGGTGCCCACCTTCCTCGGTTCACAGAGCGACATCCTGGCGCGGGAGCGCAGCTTCTTCGGGGTGCACACGGTCAAGATCATCGATCAGGGCCGGGTCACCGCCCTGGTGCACGGAACCACCATCCACGGCGCCCAATACCGCGATCCCCGACGCCGGCGGACCAGGCTGACCTATTATGTGGAGGCCGGGCCGGCCGGGTCCGTCTTCGCCGCCCTGCCGCAAACCGACGCGCCCCGCCGGATCGCCGTTATCGGCCTCGGCACCGGATCGATGGCTTGCTATCGGCGCCCCGGCGAGGATTGGCGCTTCTACGAGATCGATCCGCTGGTCACCCATCTGGCCCGCGACTCCGGGCATTTCCACTTCCTGCCCGATTGCGCGCCGGACGTCCCGATCATCCATGGCGATGCCCGCGTGTCCCTGGAGAGGGGTGGCGACGGCCCGTTCGACCTGCTGGTTGTCGACGCTTTCTCCTCCGACGTGGTGCCTATCCACCTGATCACCCGCGAGGCGGTCTCGCTATATGGGCAGAGGCTCGCGCCCGGCGGCATCCTGCTGCTGCATATCAGCAATCGGAACCTGAGTTTGCGGCCGGCTCTGGCGGCGGTGCTGGCCGAGGCCGGCTTCAGCGCACGCGTGCAACGCTACGTCCCGGATGCGGAAGCGGCCGCCGAGGCGCTTGCTACCGCCACCGTGGCCGAATGGGTGGCGGCATCGGCCGACCCGGCGGCGCTGTCGGTCCTCGATGTCGACCCCCGCTGGGAGCCCCTGGCCGCGGAGCCCGGCTATCGCGCCTGGACCGACGATTATTCCAATATCTTCAAGGCTTTGAATTGGTAGGGCCGGCGCTGTTCCGGGGCCGCTGCGGCAAGCATTTCTTAGGGCTTCGGCGGCTAGGCTGGCGCGCCGCTTGGGGCTCTCCCCCGGCGGTTCAATTGGGGACTGCGTAGAATCCGGATGTTTGGTACTGCCAACCGCAATAGCCGTATTGGCCAGCTGAGCCCGAGCGTCGCCTTCGGCGTGCTGCCGGTCTTCGCCACGACGCTGTTCATCAGCGCGGTGCTGCTGTTCTGGGTCCAGCCGATGTTCACCAAGATGGTGTTGCCGCTGCTGGGCGGCGCGCCGTCGGTGTGGAACACGGCGATGCTGTTCTTCCAGACCATGCTGCTGGCCGGCTATGCCTATGCCCATCTCACCAGCCGGCTGTTGCGGTTCCGCTGGCAGGTGCTGCTGCATGGAATCGTCCTGGCGGTTGCCCTTGTCACGCTGCCGCTCGGGGTCGCCGAGGGCTGGTCGCCGCCATCCGACGGCACGCCGGTGGTCTGGCTGATCGGCCTGTACGCAGTCTCCGTCGGCCTGCCTTTCTTTGCCATTTCCGCGACCGCGCCGCTGCTGCAGCGTTGGTTCTCCCATACCGGGCACGAGACCGCCGAGGATCCGTACTATCTCTATGCCGCCAGCAATATCGGCAGCATCCTGGCGCTGTTCGCCTATCCAATCGTGCTGGAGCCGACGCTGACCCTGGCCGGGCAATCCTGGGCCTGGACCATCGGCTATGTGGCGCTGTGCATGATGATCGCCGCCAGCGCGGTGAAGGTGTTCCGCAGCGCCGGCGACTTCCGGGCGCCGGCGGGCGCGGCGCCGGCCCCGGCGCACGAGCGCACGCAAGCCATCGGATGGCAGCGGCGGGCGCACTGGGTCTTCCTGGCCTTCGTGCCGTCGAGCCTACTGCTCGGCGTCACCACCCACATCACCACCGATGTCGCCGCCGCACCCTTCCTGTGGGTGATCCCGCTGGCGCTCTACCTGTTGACCTTCGTGCTGACCTTCGCCCGCAATCCGCTGCTGCCGCATCGCCGGATGCTGCAGGTGCATCCTTTTGTGATGATCCTCGGCGCTGCGTTCTTCTGGGCCACCAATCCGTTCTATCTGCTGCTGCCGCTGCATCTGCTGGTCTTCTTCGTCGCCGCGATGGTCTGCCATGGCGAGCTGATCGGACGCCGGCCGGCTGCCAGCCACCTGACCGAGTTCTATTTCTGGATGTCCTTCGGCGGCATGCTCGGCGGCGTGTTCAATGCGCTGCTGGCGCCGGTGCTGCTGGATTCGATCGCCGAATACCCGCTGGTCCTGGCCCTGGCCTGCCTTGCCCGGCCCTGGCCGAAGGACAAGATGCGGGCGCTGCGGCGGATCGACTGGCTGGGCCCGGTGCTGGTCGCGGCCCTGCTGCTGATCTCCGACGTGATCCTCGGTCGGCCCGTCACCTCGGACTCCGATCTGGCGATCGTCCTGATGTTCCTGATCCTGCCGGTGCTGGCCTTTCTCAGCCGCAGCCGTCCGGGTGGGCTGGCCATGGGGCTGGGCGCGCTGCTGGTGTTCGGTCCGATCCTCATGCACAACGGCGAAACGCTGGTCCGGGACCGCAGCTTCTTCGGGGTCTATAGCGTGCGGGCGCAGCAGGACGGCGCTTACCACATCCTGATGCACGGCACGACCCATCACGGGGCCCAGTATCGCGATGCCGAACGCCGGCGCCTGCCCACCGCCTATTACTACCCGACCGGCCCCGTCGGCGGCCTGTTCGAGGCGTTGAACGAGACCCGGACGCTGCGGCGGGTGGGCGTGATCGGGCTGGGCAGCGGCGCCTTGTCCTGCTACCGGCGCGATGCCCAGAGCTGGACCTTCTATGAGATCGATCCGGCGGTGACCGCGCTGGCCCAGGATCTGCGCTACTTCCACCATCTGGCGGAATGCGCCCCGGGCTCCCCGGTGGTGCATGGCGATGCCCGGCTTTCCCTCGAGGCGGAGCCGGACGGCCATTTCGATCTGCTGATCAGCGACGCTTTCTCATCGGACTCGATCCCGGTTCATCTGGTGACCCGCGAGGCGCTTCAGCTTTTCGTGGACAAGCTGGCGCCGAACGGCGTGCTGCTGATCAATATTTCCAACCGGAACATCGATCTGGAGCCGGTCCTTGCCGAACTGGCACAGCAGTTGGGCGTGGCGACGCGGATCGCGCATTTCCGTCCATCGATCGAGGACCGCGAGAATTCGGCGCTCATCGCGGACTGGGTCGTGATGACCCGGCCGGGCGACGATGCGTTCCTGGATGACCGGCCGGCCTGGGGGCCGTTGCGCCGCGAGCCGGGCACCCGGGCCTGGACGGACGATTACTCCAATATCGTCGGCGCGCTGCGCTGGTGGTGAGGCCGGCTAGCGCTGGCCGGGTCCGCCCGGTCCCCCGGGCCCCGATGACGGCGTATTGAAGCGGCCGAAATTGCCGAGAAGCTGTTCCAGCACGGTGAGCCGGCGTCCCAGGGTGGGCGTCTCGCGCTCGACCAGCTCGACCGTCTGGGCGTCGTCCAGATCCAGATCCTCGATCTGGCGGACAATGCCGGTTTCGGTGAACTCCACCCGGATGACCCGGCGTTCGACGATCTCGGGGTCGAAGAAGGCGACCTTCTCGGTACGCTGCCCGATATAGTACCAGGTCTGCCGATCGAAGGTGGAGACCGTCGTCGGCGATCCGAACACGTTGGCCACGTCATTGGCGGTGCTGCGGCCGACGATGATCCGGTCGAACCGCTCATTGTCGATCAGGTTGCCGCGCGTCGCCATCACCGGAGAGCAGGCGGCGGCGCCGACAAGCACCGCTGCGGCCATGGCCAGACGGGCGAGGCGGTGTAACTCAGACAAGACCATCTACGGTTCACCCTAGCGGCGGGTGGCGCGCGACCCCTGCCGCTTTCGGCATGTCGCGGGCATTCCACCCATTGACGAACCGGTGCTAAAACACCAGTTCGAACGGCGCCATCATCAACACGAAACACTCTCTGTCAACGGGACCATCGCCGATGCGGTGGAAGGGGATGCCCCGGTGATCTCGAAACTGTTCCGCCCAGACCCGCAGGAAACTGCCGTCCAGCACCTCTATGTGCGGCTGGTGGAGCGTTCGCGGGAGCCCGGATTCTATCTCAATTGCGGCGTGCCGGATACCTTCGACGGGCGCTTCGACATGCTGGTCCTGCACATCTTCATGATCCTCGACCGGCTGGCCGGCCGCGGCGAGCGGGAGGATGCGGTGGTCCAGGCGCTGATCGACCGGCTGTTCGCCGATATGGACGTGACCCTGCGCGAGATGGGGGTCGGCGATCTGAGCGTCGGCAAGAAGGTCAAGCGCATGGCGGAGGCCTTCTATGGCCGGTCCCGCGCCTATCGGGAGGGGCTGGCTTCGGCCGATGACGAGGCGCTGGCCGATGCCCTGCGGCGCAACCTGTATCGGACGGCGGAGGGAACCCCGTCCCAGGTTGCCGCGATGGCGGGCTACGTTCGGCGCGAATGCGCCACGCTGGCGGAGCAGCCGGTCGACGTCCTGCTGGCCGAGGATGGCCCGCGCTTCGGCCCGGCGCCGCATTGAGGGGGTGGGGCGAATGAGCGAAAAGATGCCCGAATTCAGCCGGCCGGTGTCGCTGGAAGAGCTGCGCGGCGGGCAGGTGCGCCAGACCATCGCGGCGACGAAAGAGGAGTGTCGGGACTTGGCCCGGCGCCTGGGACTGTCGGCGATCGCCAGCCTGACGGCGACGGTCACTCTGGAGCAGCGGAAATCCGGCAAGATCGTCGTTGTCGCCGGGCATTTCGAGGCCGAGGTGACGCAGACCTGCGTGGTGACCCTGGAGCCCCTGCCGCGCACCGTGTCGGACTCCTTCGCCCTGCGGCTGGCGCCGGAGCCGGAGCCCGGGGATGCGGAGATCGTCGATATCGACCCTGTCACCGAGGACGAGCCCGAACCGATCGACGGGGATAATGTCGATATCGGCGAGCTGGTGGCGCAGCACCTTTCACTGGCGCTGGATCCCTATCCCCGTGCGGAGGGCGCCATCCTGGATGCCGAGGCACTGGCCGCGGGCGACCGCTCTGACGATGCGGCCGAGGAGGGGCCGTTCGCCAAACTGGCACGGCTGAAACCGAAGGCTTGACCGGCAACCGGTCGGAAATGGCAAGTCTTGCCGCTTGCCCCGGCGATGCAATTCCAGTATTACACGCCCCGCAGCAGGCGGCCCGGCGTGGCCGCCTTTTGAAATAGCGAGTTCTGAAGAAATGGCCGTTCCCAAGAGAAAAACGTCGATATCGCGGCGTAACATGCGCCGCGCGCATGATTCCTTGAGCTCCGGGGCGTATGCGGAATGCCCCAATTGCGGCGAGTTGAAGCGCCCCCACCACGTTTGCGGGGCCTGCGGCTACTATGATGGCCGCGAGGTGACTGACGCGTCAGCGGACGCATAGCGGCGCCTCCGCGCCGTTGTGAGCTCAGGGCCTATGACCGCAAACGCGGCGTCGACGCCACTGACCATCGCGCTAGATGCCATGGGGGGCGACCATGCCCCGGACATGGTGATCGCTGGTGCCGAAATCGCCCGGCAGCACCATCCGACCGTGCGGTTCCTCATCTTCGGGGACGAGGCGCGAATCGGCCCGCTGCTGGCGCAGCGGCCCAAGCTGGCCGAGATGTCGGAGGTTCGCCACACCAGCGAGATCGTGACCAACGACGCCAAGCCGTCGCAGGCGCTGCGCGGCGGTCGCGAGTCGAGCATGCGCCTGTCCATCAACGCGGTTGCCGATGGCGAGGCCCATTGCGTGGTCTCCGCCGGCAATACCGGTGCGCTGATGGCGATGGCCAAGTTCGTGCTGAAGACCATGCCGGGCATCGACCGCCCTGCAATTGCCACGTTTTTTCCCACTCTGCGCAGTGAAAGCGTGTTGCTGGACATGGGCGCCAACATCGAGTGCCGGCCGGAACATCTGGTGCAGTTCGCGGTGATGGGTGCGGTGTTCGCCAAATCGGTGCTGGGCCTGAAGGAGCCCACGATCGGCGTCCTGAACGTCGGCGGCGAGGCGCTGAAAGGCAATGACGTGGTCAAGGAGGCGGCGGCCCAGCTGCGCGAGATGGAGGGGCTGCCGGGCCGGTTCGAGGGTTTTGTCGAGGGCGACGACATACCGACGGGCACCGTCGACGTCATCGTCACCGACGGCTTCACCGGCAACATCGCCCTGAAGACAGCGGAAGGAACCGTGAAGCTGTTCGCCGAATACCTGCGCCGCACGTTCCGCTCTTCGATCCTGGCCCGGATCGGCTATGTGCTGGCGCGCGGCGCGTTCCTCAAGCTGCGTGACCGGCTCGATCCGCGCAAATACAACGGCGCCATGTTCCTCGGCCTGGGCGGCATCTGCATCAAGAGCCATGGCGGCACCGATGCGCACGGCTTTGCCAGCGCCATCGACGCCGGCATCGATCTGGTCCACAACGGCTTCAACGACAAGGTGAGGGACGGTCTCCATCACTTTGAAAATCAAGCGCAGGAAGGCATCTCGACCAAAGTTGGAGATGTCGCCGAATGAGTGTCCGCAGAACCTGTTTCATCGGCTCCGGCGCCTATCTGCCGGACCGGGTGGTGACCAATGACGAACTCGCCGCCCAGGTCGACACCTCGGATGAATGGATCGTCCAGAGGACCGGCATCCGCCAAAGGCACTTCGCCGCCAAGGACCAGAAGACCTCCGATCTGGCGATCCGCGCCGCCGACGCGGCGCTGACCGATGCCGGGGTCCGGCCCGACGGCATCGATTTGATCGTCCTGGCCACTGCGACACCGGATCAGACGTTCCCCGCCACCGCGACCCGGGTGCAGGCCGGCCTCGGCCTCGGCGACAGCACCGCATTCGATGTCCAGGCGGTGTGCTCGGGTTTCCTCTACGCGCTGGCTGTGGCCGACAATTTCGTGCGGCTGGGGCAGGCGGACACGGCCCTGGTTATTGGGGCTGAGACATTTTCGCGCATCCTCGACTGGGAAGACCGTACCACCTGCGTGCTGTTCGGCGACGGCGCCGGCGCGGTGGTGGTGCAGGCGCAGGATGGCGCCGGCACCAATGAAGATCGCGGCATCCTGACCACCCATCTGCATTCCGACGGGCAGCATCACGACCTGCTCTATGTCGATGGCGGCGTCTCTTCGACCCGCACCGTCGGGCATGTCCGTATGGCCGGCCGCGAAGTCTTCAAGCACGCCGTTGTGCGGCTTGCGGAGGTGGTCGACGAGGCGCTGGAAGCCACCGGGCTGACACCTGAGGACATCGACTGGCTGGTGCCGCACCAGGCCAACAAGCGAATCATCGATGCCACTGCCAAGAAGCTCGACATGGATCCGGCCCGGGTGGTGATGACCGTCGAGCGGCATGCCAACACCTCGGCCGCGTCGGTCCCGCTGGCGCTGGACACCGCCCTGAAGGATGGCCGCATCACGCCCGGAAATCTGGTGATGATGGAAGCGATGGGTGGCGGTTTCACCTGGGCATCGGCGCTGGCCCGCTGGTGACATCTGTCCGGCCCGTGTCAAGGACCGGTTCCAACTCTGTGTAATTGACGGGATATTCCCTGCGAAGTACGGTTCCCCACATAAAAAGGGGGGGCCGGCAATGGCAGAGACGACCGTAACACGCGCGCATCTCAGCGAAGCGGTCTACGAAGAAGTGGGATTGTCGCGCAACGAATCAGCGGAATTGGTTGAGACGGTGCTTGAAGAAATCTCCGGCGCCCTGTCGCGCGGGGAGATGGTCAAGATTTCATCCTTCGGAAGTTTCGGAGTGCGCCAGAAGGGCCAGCGGATCGGACGCAACCCAAAAACCGGTGAGGAGGTTCCGATCCTGCCCCGCCGGGTTCTCGTATTCCGCGCCTCACATGTCCTGAAAGACCGGATCAATGACGGACTCAACAGCCAGAAAGGTGCCGCCTGAGCATGGCCAGCCTTCTGGACAGCGGCGTTCGCTCCCGCGGCGTGGGTAAATCCGCGAGCGCCTATCGGACCATCAGCGAGGTGTCCGACGAGCTCTCGGTTCCGCAGCACGTCCTGCGGTTCTGGGAAACCAAGTTCAGCCAGGTGCGGCCGCTGAAGCGCGGCGGCGGACGGCGCTACTACCGGCCGGAAGACATCGACCTGCTGCGGCAGATCCAGAAGCTGCTGTATGAGGATGGCTACACCATCAAGGGCGTCCAGCGGCTTCTGCGCGAGGGCAAGGCGCGGACGTCGGTGCCCAAGCCGGCCAGCAACCCGCCGGAGCGCCATACGCCGCCGGTTCCGGAAATCCCGGATCAGGCCGAGGCCGCCAGTGGCGAATGCCTGCCGGAGCCGCTGCGCGACGAATTGCGGTCGTTGTTGAACGAACTCAGGCAGTTGCGCGCCGCTTTGTCGAGCCAGGGTTAGCGCGCATCGGGGCTAGCATTCGGATGGCCGAAACCGGCCGGACGGCGTTGCCTCGCCTCCGGTCGCGGCGTATAGTCCCGCCCGCCGTCGGTCCTGACATCGGCGGCGCTTTGTCGGAGCGTGGCGCAGTCTGGTAGCGCACTTGTCTGGGGGACAAGGGGTCGTGGGTTCGAATCCCGCCGCTCCGACCATTTTTCAGCCGATATAGTGTCTGAGTCGACATGCGGGCGCCCGCCGCGTGCCTAGAGCACGATATCCGCATGGCCGCGCCAGGCGGAATGGTGGTCGAATTCGGGGGCGTGCGACCAGGCCAGCATCAGGTGGACCGAACGGCTTGGCGAAAGATCCGGCATCGTGCCATCGGCACTCGAATGCGGCAGGCTGAACGAGAGCCTTGAGCGACCGTTGACGAAGCTGCCGCCCAGGTCGCCAAGGCCGGCCGGATGTCCGGTGACGTCCTCGACCGGCCGATGATCCGGCGGCTGGGCGATATGAACTTCGGCACGAAGCGGAACGTGGGCAACAGCCGCGATGACGAAGCAGGTGCCCCTGAGCCTGCGGTCTTCATTGAAGCCGGCGGCGAGCCAGCCGGTGCCCGGTGCGGACAGGTGGCCGTGCAGGCGGCCCGCCCTGTGGCGCCAGGCGAATTCCATGTCCCCGAGCGCGAAGGTCCGCGCGCCCTCGGCGCCGGCGGCCATGGGGGCGATCGAACTCGCGGCTGCGGAAACCAGGAGCATGCGACGACGCATGGCGGAGGTCCTCGAAGTATTTAGTCAAGCGACTTGACTTTATACTTCGAGGAAACGATTGACCAGCAAAACGGGGAGGGGAGAGTGCCTGGACGGCGCCTCTGCTAAGCCCGGCGGCGTGAAGCACGAACAAAAGAAGACTGCGCGGCACCTATGGCACCGCGCAGCCTCGGTATAGCGGCAGTCAAAAGGTGATTCTTACTTCGGCGTCCGCCGGGCGCGCCAGAGCAGCCGGCGCCATTCCGCGTTGCGCGGCTCCACATCGTCGGGCCAGCCGACCGCCATCGCCGCTTCCAGGGCGTTGGCCAGGTTCAGGATCATGGCGCGGTTGCGGTCGGTGGCGTCCTGATAGCCCTTCCGATAGGCGGCGATCTCCGGCCGCGGCGCGGCTTGTGCCGCGCGCACGGTGGCTGCGAAGCGGTTCGGCGCCTTGGCCTTGAGTCCCAGGGCCGGCGGCGGCCGCCGCACTTCGGAGGCGGCGAGGTCCTTGGCCGGACGGGTTCGACGCTGCATATGCATCAGGCCTTGCCTCCCGGCGCCAATACGCAGGTCTGGCGCGTCTGCAACAGCCGCTCGGCCGCCCGGCGGCGGCGCTGCCACAGCGCATAGGTCTCGAAGTCGCCGGCTGCCAGCCCGGCATCGGCGCGCAGGCTGATGTGGAACAGCGCGTCATCGCCGAACCGCGACACCAGTTTGGACGCCGATTGCGTCGCCCGGCAGCCATATTGCGCCCGGCGGCGGAAGCGGTGCTGCCGTGACCTGGCAGCGGCGCTGCGCTCCGCGACACTTGCCAAGGGTGTCGTCATAAACGAGCCGATCTTCCGCATCCCAAGACCCTTCCTGGTTCCTTAACACGGTTAGCAGAGTATTAATCGAAAACGGGCCGAATGTAAAGAAATAATGTCGTATTGTACGGAAGTTTCAGACCTTATTAACTATAAACATTAACTTCCGTTAATTTCGATTAACTGGTTCCGAAGTCGGTTTTCGAGATTTCTAGTTGAGGAAAGAGGTGCTTTCCTTTGTCCGAATCCGCCCTTCATATACTTGTCGTCACCACCCTTTCAAGCCCCGGTTTCCCACCGGAACCCGGCGGAAAAAATGGCCCTGATCTGGGGTGATCAGGGCCTCTTCCATGCCAGGAAAACCCGCTTTGGTGCGTCGTCAGGAACCCCGCCGACGAACCCTGACCTTGGCGGCCACGCGGTTTTGGGGGTTGAGAAGAGTAAAGACCTGGCCAATGACCAGGAGCAGGGCAGCCCCTATAACCGGGACGAGAAGAGCGAACTCCGCCGAGATGCTTCCGGAATCGTCGGACAGGAATTCACGCATTCCGCTACCCATATGGCACTCTCCATTTGACCTTTTTGGTCAATTATTCTTCAACTTTATCGAAAAACTCACTTTATGGCAATAGCTTAACCAGTTTTGTTAATATCTTTCTTGCGAAACGGCGGAATTCCGGGGTTTACACTTCGACACCCATAAGTCGAAAACAGGATATCCGGTGAAAACTCCATCGCGAGCGGACTTGTATTTGCCGGACGGGGCGGAGAAGTTTGTCGGGGGAGGATCGCGGAATGCCAAATTCATTGACGGACGACCTGCTGGCGCAGCTCAGATCGTTCGATACGCCGACCATCTGCAACGCGCTCGAGGTCGCTAGGCCGGAATGCCGTGGCGAGGGCTTCACCACCCGGCCGCTGGTCTGCCTGAGGCCGCAGATGCCGCCGATCGTCGGCTATGCCCGGACCGCCACTATCCGCGCCGAACATCCGGCGAGCGACGATGCAGGCACAGTACGCCAGCGCCGGCTCGACTATTACGCCTATGTGGATGACGGGCCGAAGCCGTCGGTGATCGTCATCGAGGATCTCGATCCCGCGCCGGGCTTCGGATCGTTTTGGGGCGAGGTCCACAGCCATGTGCATCGCGGCCTGGGCGCTCTCGGCGTGGTCACCAATGGCAGCATCCGCGATCTGGACGACAATGCTGACGGTTTCCAGATGCTGGCCGGCCAGGTCGGCCCGTCGCATGCCTATGTCCGGATCGAGGAGTTCGGCCGGCCGGTGGAGGTCGCCGACATGATCGTGCGTTCCGGCGACCTGATCCATGCCGACCAGCACGGCGCCGTGGTGGTTCCCGAGGACGTCGCCGCCGACCTGCCGGCGATCATCGACCGGCTGGTCCGCAAGGAGGCGGTCATCATCGAGGCCAGCAAGCGCCCGGATTTCGGTTTCGAGATGCTGGCCCAGGCCATGCGCGACAGCGAGGATATCCATTGAGGGCAGGGGCGGCGCCGGCCCTCACCCGGCTCGCTGCGCTCGCCACCCTCTCCCAGGGGGAGAGGGTTTTCATGCGCGCCTAAAGCAACCCCATCGCCCGGCGCATGGCGGTGGAGAGATGCGCCTCGATGGCCGCTGCCGCACCGTCGGCGTCGGCGCGTCGGCAGGCGTCGATCACTGCCAGGTGTTCGTCCATGGCGTCGAGCAGATTGCCGGCGGTCAGCATCCCGGAATCCAGCCGGATCAGGCGGATGCGGTCGCTGTTGGCCTTATGGGTGTTCCAGATGAGGGTGTTGTCCAGGCAGGCGACAAGGGTGTCGTGCAGGCTCCAATCGACGGCCTGGGCGGAGTCCAGCAGGGCCTCGTCGATGCCGGATCGGGCGCGGGCGACGATGTCCCGGTGCGCGGCCTCCAGCGCCGCCAGATCGCCATCTGGCGCGCTCTCCGCAAAGCGCCGCGCCGCCGCCGTCTCGATCAGGACACGCAGGCCGAAGGCGTCGCGGATCAGCTTCGGGTTGGCCTCGGCCAGGCGGATGCCCCGCTGCGGGATCATCTCCACCAGCCCCTCGGATTCCAGCTTCTGCAGCGCCTCGCGCATCGGGCCCAGAGGCACGCCGGTCAGGGTGACCAGCTCGCGCTGGGAGACGAACTGGCCGGGGCGCAGATCCTTGGCATAGAGATGGGTCTTGAAGGCGCGATAGGCCTGTTCGCTCAGCTTCACGGATCGACGGCCCTCATCGGCGGAACGGTTCGGCGGTCAACGGTCGGGCGGCGCTCAGCCCGCCATAGCCGAGCCCGCCATGGCCGGGCGGCTCGGCGCCGAACCAGCGTTGGTCGATTGCATCGGCCGCCGGCTGGTAGCGCGCGTCGCAGGAAAGGCGGACCCGGCGCCGGGGCGAATGGTTGTCGAACGAGCCGTGCAGGGTGAACGGGCCGAACAGCACGACATCGCCCGGCGCGAAATCGGCGGTGAGCAGCCGGGTGCCGTACCGCTCGGCGATCGTCACCGGGTCGTCGGAGAAGGATCCGGAGCGGCCCTTGTCCCGGTCGACATCCAGCCCGCGGTATTCGGCGATCAGATCCTCGAACCGGTGCCCGCCCTCCACGATCAGCAGCGGGCCGTCATGGAGCGGCACCGGGCCGAGCGGTATCCAGACCGTCATCACCCGCTGCGAACCCCGGTTCATGTAGACATGGTCGAAATGCAGCGGGCTCGCCCGGCCGACCGGGGTCGGTCGTAGCCAGAGGAAATCGAAGGCCCGTGCCGGTTCTCCGAACAGACCTGCAGCAAGTTGGCGGAGCTCCGGCCCGTGGCTGACCCGCCGCAGCGCCGGCCCCTCGCAGATGCCTTTAAGGAAACGGCCGGGATCGCCGGCGAGGTCGGCGCGCCGGCTGGTTCCCGTGGCGATGCCGTCCTCCGCCGGTTCGCGGATCTCGCCGACCGCGGCGAGCTGCCCGAAGACCTCGCGTCGGGCCGCCATGACCCGGTCGGGATCCAGGGCGCCCGGCATGTAAAGATACCCGTCCGCCTCCAGCCGCGCGTTCCACGCCGCCGCGTCGCCATCGACCGGGCTGCGACGCAACGGCCCACGCAGGGGGCCGGGCACCGACCGGCCGGCGATGTGCGCGGTCTTGGCCATCACCCGACCCGCGCCACCCGCATGGCCGCCGCCAGCGCCTCGATATCCTCGCGCCGCAGGGCGACAAGGGGCGGACGGACGCGGACCCAGTCGGGATCGCCGGTGGCCGCCGCCGTCATCGCCTTCAGCGCCGGGATCACCGGCAGGCGGTCGAAGGCGTTGGCCAGTGCGGTCACCGCCGATTGCAGGCTGTTGCTTCCGTCGCCGGGCGCGGCATCGCAGAGCCGCCGCAGCAGGTCCGGCACCACATTGGCGAGGCCGCAGATCGTTCCTGCGCCGCCGGCGGCAATGGCCCGCGCGATGTCCGGCTCATGCCCGACCAGCACGTCCAGCGCCCCGCGTTGTGCGATCAGTCGGTCGGTGTAGCCCCAGTCGCCCGAGCTGTCCTTGATCGCGTACACCGCCTCCGGGAAGGCGTCGGCCAGCCGCCGCACCACTTCCAAGGCCACCGGCACGCCGCTCACCGCCGGAATGTGATAGAGCACGAGACGCGGGGCCACGCCGGCGCAGCGCTCCAGGATGCGGGCATAGGCCGTGAACACCCCGTCATCGGTCACCTGGTCGAAGAAGAAGGGCGGCATGATCAACTGGCCGGCACAGCCGGCGGCGGCCGCATGCCGGGTCAGCCGGATGGTGTCGGGCAGGGCGGCACAGCCGGTTCCGACGATCAGCCGCGCCGGATCGAAGCCACGGGAGAGCAAATCGTCCAGCACGGCGATGCGCTCCTCGACACTGAAGGACGGCCCCTCGCCGGTGGTGCCGAACAGGGCGATCCCGTCGCAGCCGGCCTCCAGCAATCCGGTGCAATGCGCGTGCAGCCGGCCGACATCGACGCCCAGGCCTTGGTCCAACGGCGTGGGGACGGCGGCATGGAGCTGTGCTCTAGCGGTCGACATCCAGGTGATCCCCGCCCTTCGAAAATCGCGAAACCCTACGGGCGCAGTCCGTCCCGGCGGCGATGGTACTGATTGCACACTGATATGTCACTGATCTTTTAGCCGCTTGTCAGGTGGAATCCCCGATGGCATCATCAATTTCCGTTCAAGAGGCCGAAGGGCCCATTCGGCTCAAAAGGGGAGGACATCATGACCGTATTCGGGACTTTGCATCGCCGCGCCTTGGCCGCTGCGGCGATTGCCGGCGTGGCTTCGCTGGCCGTCTTTGCCGCACCGGCGCCGGCCGCGGCGGAACCGATCGAGATCCGCATTTCGACGCCGGCGGTGCCGGGGGATTCCCACGCCGAGATGCTGTACGTCTTCAAGGAATGGCTTGAGCGGTCGGCACCGGACGAATTCGACGTCCAGGTCTTCCTCAACGCCACCCTGTTCGCCCAGGGCACCGAGCCTGCCGCCATGCAGCGCGGCAATCTGGAGATGGCGCTGATCTCCGCACAGGACATCGCCAAGGAGCTGCCGGAATACTCGATCTTCACCGCCGGCTACCTGATCCGCGATCCGGACCATCAGCAGTCGGTGTTCGGTGGACCGATCGGGGCGGAGTTCTATGAGAAGGTCAATGAGGTGATGGGCATCCAGATCCTGGACGTGGCCTATCTCGGCACCCGCCAGCTCAACCTGCGCGATGTGCGCGACGTGAAGACCCCGGCCGATCTGGACGGCGTCAATCTGCGCATGCCGGGCTCCGACACCTGGCAGTTCCTGGGGCGGGCGCTGGGCGCAAACCCGACGCCGCTGGCCTTCGGCGAGGTCTATACCGCGCTGCAGACCGGCGCCATCGACGGCCAGGACAATCCGCTGCCGACCGACAAGGCGGCGGGCTTTTACGAAGTCACCGAGCAGATCGTGCTGACCGGCCATCTGGTCGACGGCGTGTTCTTCTCCATGGCCGGGTCGACCTGGGACGACCTTGACCTGCGGCAGAAATCGCTGGTCGAGGCGGCGGCGGCCGCGGCCGTCCGGTTCAACAACGAGAACCGGCTGCGGGCCGAGCAGGAGCTGCTCGACTTCTTCGCCGCGGAAGGGCTGACCATCACCACGCCGGATGTCGATGCTTTCCGGACCCAGGTGCAAGAGGCCTATCTGAATTCAGAGTATTCAGAGACCTGGCCGGACGGGCTCATCGATCGCATCAACGCGACCGAGTGACCGGTCGTCGGCGGTGCGCCCGCTGCGGATAGCGAGCCGGGGCGCCGAACTGGTCGGGGCGGCGATCTTCGCCACCATGTTCGGCGCCTTCCTGCTGCAGATCTTCATGCGCTACGTGGTCAACCAGCCGCTGGGCTGGACCCTGGAACTATGCATGGTCGCCTATCTATGGCTGGTGTTCTGGGGCTGCGCCTTCCTGCTCAGGGAGCGCGACCACATCGCCTTCAACATCGCCTACCACGCGGCACCGCCGCCGGTGCGCCGCATACTGGCGGCGGTGAGCGCGGTGGTGCTGGCGGCGGCGATGATCGCCGCCCTGCCGGCCACCTTCGACTTCGTCAGCTTCATGGGCCGCACCAGCACCTGGGTCCTGCACATCCGCTTCGACCTGCTGTTCTCGATCTTCCTGGTCTTCATGGCGGCCGTCGCGATCCGCCAGCTGATCCACCTGCGGCAGCTGTTCGGCGCCGACTGGCAAAAGCACCTTTGACCGACCGGACTGCAGGAAGACCCCTCTCCCCTCGTGGGAGAGGGAGGGTGAGTGGGCTAACCGAGAGTCTTCGCGCGGCCGACGCCGCGCGACCCCTCACCCGGCACGCTTCGCGTGCCGACCTCTCCCACAAGGGGAGAGGTGATCTTGGGAATTCCGGGCGGATTGCAATATGAGCTTCGAGATCCTGCTGCTGATCGGGGTGTTCCTGGGGCTGGCGGCGATCGGGATGCCGATCGGCTTCGCCATGCTGGTGTCGGGCATCGCCTATCTGTTCGCGGCCGGGCGCGATGTGGGTCTGGCCGGCGAGCAGATCCTGAACGGGCTGTTCAACAGCTTCGTCCTGCTGGCGGTGCCGCTGTTCATCTTCGCCGCCAATGTGATGAATGCCGGCACCATTAGCGACCGCCTGCTGGCCTTCTGCCTGGCCATCGTCGGCCGGCTCCGCGGCGGCCTCGCCCATGTCAACGTGGTCGCAAGCCTGATCTTCTCCGGCATGAGCGGCAGTGCCATCGCCGACGCCGCCGGGGTCGGCAAGCTGATCATCGACATGATGCGCCGGGAAGGCCGCTACAGCCCCGGCTTCGCCGCCGCGATCACCGCCGCCTCGGCGACCATCGGGCCGATCATCCCGCCCTCGATCCCCATGGTGCTCTACGCGCTGGTCTCCAGCACCTCGGTCGGCTTCCTGTTCCTCGGAGGCGTGCTGCCGGGGCTGATGATGGCGGCCGGTCTGATGCTGGTGATCGCCGTGGTCGCGAACCGGCGCGGCTTCCCGGTCGAAGAGCCGGTGCCGCTGCGCCGCATCCCCGGGCTGACGCTGAACGCCTTCCCGGCGCTAATGCTGCCGGTGATCCTGCTGGGCGGCATCTATGGCGGTGCCACGACGCCCACCGAGGCGGCCTCGGTCGCCGCCGCTTACGCCCTGTTGCTGGCCGGGCTGTTCTACCGGGCGCTTTCGCTGAAGGGGCTGGTCGACCTGCTGGTCGACTCGACCCGGTCGAGCGCCGTGGTGGCGCTGATCATCGCCGGTGCCTTCGTGTTCAACTACGTCATTGCGGTCGAACGCATCCCCAATGAACTGGCCGCCTTCATCGACAGCCTGGCGCTGTCGCCGCTGGCCTTCCTTTTGTCGGTCAACCTGCTGTTCCTGCTGTTCGGCTGTTTCCTGGATGCGACGACCATGCTGCTCGTACTGGTGCCGCTCCTGATGCCGTCGGTGCGCCAGCTCGGCATCGACCCGGTGCATTTCGGCGTGGTTATCGTGGTCAACATGATGATCGGGCTGATCACGCCGCCCTATGGCGTGCTGCTGTTCGTGATCAACGGGCTGACCGGCATCCCGCTGCGCGACATGGTGCGGGAGATCTGGCCTTTCATGCTGGTGCTGATCGCCGCCCTGCTGGTCATGGTGCTGGTGCCCGAGACAGTGCTGTGGCTGCCGCAGCAATTCGGCTACGGGCAATGAGCGATCCGTGCCCCGTCGCCATGCGCGGCATCGTGCCGAGCCTGAACACGCCGTTCACCGCCGACGATTCCATCGACGAGGCCGGCCTGCGGCGGGAGGTCGACCATGTGGTCGCCGCCGGCTGTGTCGGCATCCTGGCCCTGGCGGTGGCGTCGGAGAGCGCCAGCCTTACGCCGGCCGAGATCGACCGGGTGGCGGCGATCATCGTCGAGCAGGCGGCCGGCCGCATCCCGGTGGTGCTGAGCGTGACAGCGGATGCGCAGGCCGAGCGCCTGCGACGGGCCCGCCTGGCAAGATCGCTGGGCGCCGACGGCATCCTCTGCCAGGCGCCGGCGGGCACCGACCGGGCCGGCCGGCGGGACCTGCTGGGCGCAATCGCCGATGCGGGACCGCCGCTGCTGATGATCCAGGATCTGGACTGGCACGGACCCGGACTTGCCATCGAGGAGATCGTGGCTCTGTTCGAGACGATCCCGGCCTTCAAATGCCTGAAGGTGGAGACGGTGCCGGCGGGCCCGAAATACAGCCGGGTGCTCGAGGCGACCGGCGGCCGGCTGCATGTCAGCGGCGGCTGGGCGGTCAGCCAGATGCTCGACGCCCTGGCGCGCGGCGTGCACGCCTTCATGCCGACCTGCATGGAGCCGCGCTATGTGGCGATCCACCGGCATTACGTCGCGGGAGACGAGGCAGCCGCCCGCCGGCTGTTCGAGGCCATGCTGCCGGTACTGGCCTTCTCCAACCAGCACATCGATGTCAGCATCCGCTTCTTCAAGCTGCTGCGGCATGCCCATGGCCTGTTCGCCACGGACCGCTGCCGTCCACCGGTGCCGACGCTGGACCCGGTGCAGCGGCGCGAGGCGGGGCGGTTGCTGGCGCTGGCGCTGCCTTTCGAAACCGGTGGCGCCGGTTCCGGTTAACCGGCATTAAAGTCCGGTCCGCCATCATCGGGCCATGACCGCCGTGCACCGCGACGATGCTCCGCCATCCGCCCTGTCGATCGCCCAGCGCGAGATGCGCCCGGGCGAGCGGCTGATCTGGGCCGACCGGCCCGCACCCCGGCGCATGGCGCTTGCGGGCCTCCCGGTCATGCTGTTCGGGGCGGTGTTTGCCGGGTTCGCCCTGTTCTGGATTGCCGGCGCCGCCTCGATGACGCCGGCGGATAGCGGCGTTTTCGCGTTCTTTCCGCTGTTCGGGGTGCCGTTCCTGCTGGTCGGGCTGGGGATCATGCTGACGCCGGTCTGGATCTGGCTCGGCGCGAAGAAAACCATCTATGCCATCTCGAGCGACCGGCTGGTGATCATCAAGGGCAACCGGGTCCAGTCCTTCGAGGCCGATGAGATCGACGAATTGGAGCGTCGCGAACGTGCCGACGGCACCGGCGACGTCATCTTCAACCGCCAGCTCGTCCGGTCTCACAGCCGGCACCATGGCCGCACCCGGGAGCGCAAGATCGGGTTCTTCGGCATTCCGGAAGTCCGCCGGGTCGAGGACGAGATCCGCCGCCTGAAGGATCGCGGCCGGGATTGATCGGCTGCCACCGGCACGGTGCCATTCCGCTCACCTCCCCAGCGTCACTCCCGCGTTCGCGGGAATGAGGGTGTGTGCACCAGTGCGCCCTAGGACCGGTCGGCCCCATGATTGATCACCCGGCGGCCGGCTTCGGTTAGCCGGCAGACCTGCCAATCCGGTTTCAGCGGATTGTCGAACCAGCGGGTGCACCAGCCAGCCTCGATGCAGGCATCGATGGTGCGGCGGCTGATGCGCTGGCCGCGCTCGTCGAACAGGGGTAGCTTTCCGCCCGGCTGCCGGATGCCGCGCAGCAGCCAGCTCTGCTGCGCCTTGGTCGGCCGGGACGGTCTGCCTGTTGAGCGGTATTTCGCGTTGGCGGTCGCGGCGCGGTCGGACATGGTGCGGCATCCCTCGCGGTCGCCGGACCTCTCGGACCCGGTCCCCGTCATCGAGGCCGTCAGCCTAATGCATGTGGCAGGTGTGGAAAAGGGAGTGCCAGGACATGGCGGCGGTATTCGCCTACATCACGGTCGGTTCGAAGCAGGAGGCGGACGGTATCGCCCGCGTTCTCGTTGAAGAGAGGCTGGCAGCCGGCGCCAACATGATCGACGGCATGCGCTCGATCTATCGCTGGCAGGGAAAGGTCGAGGAGGCGGTGGAGACGGTCGTGATCGCCAAGACCCGGGAGGATTTGCTACAACCCTTGACGGATCGGGTGCGCGCGCTGCATTCGTATGAATGCCCCTGCGTGGTCGGGCTTCCGGTCCCCGGTGGCAATCCGGACTATCTTGAGTGGATCGCGTCGGAGACCCGAGGCAGGTCCGGCTGAGGATTGTTGTCGTTCGCCAGCCGCCAGCGGATTTCCGCGCGGTATTCCGGATCCCACACGATCCTGTCCAGATCGATGGGTTCGGGAATGTCTATGGTTCGGCTGTGATACGTCATGGCTGCACCCTATTGGGGTGTCAAGGCAACGATTTGTCGCCTTCATGGCAATGTGGGGGCATGCGCCGTGAATATTCGTTGCGGTGAAAATGTCTGTTTGTGCCGGTTAACCATAATACGGGTCAGGTCAAAGCATGGGTCACTACTCTGATCGGCTGGTCGTCGTTTTTGCCTGTATTGGGCATGCGACCATGCACATCCTGACCGGACTGTATTTGACCGTGGTGATCGGCCTCGGCGACGTCTGGGTCATGCCCTATGACGAGCTGATCCGGCTGTGGACCCTGGGCAGCCTGATGGTCGGCCTGGGCGCGCCGCTGGCCGGCTGGCTCGGCGACCGCTGGAGCCCGAGCAAGATCATGGTGGTGTTCTTCCTGGTGACCGGCGGCGGCGCCATGGCGGCGGGGCTGGTGGACGGTCCGGCCGGCATGGTGGTGGCCCTGGCGGCCCTGGGAATCGGCGCCTCGATCTACCACCCGGTGGCCTTCGCCTGGATCGTGCGCCACTCGGTCAAGCGCGGCCGCACCATGGGCATCGTCGGCATCTTCGGCAGCCTGGGGGTGGCGGTGGCCGCGACCATCGCCGCATCGCTGACCGACTGGTTCGACTGGCGCGCCGCCTTCCTGGTACCGGGCGCGATCTCGATCGCCGCCGGCCTGGCGCTGGGCGCCGCCATCGCGCTGGGCATAGTGGCCGACCGCGATGTGGATCGCGTCGAACAGCCGGCGCCGGAACGCAGCGACTTGAAGCGCGCCTTCATCGTCCTGACCGTCACCATGGTCTGCGGCGGGCTGATCTTCAACGCCATGCAGACGGCGCTGCCGAAATGGTTCGACGAGCAGATGACCGGCCTGACCGGCGGGGCCATGCTGGGGGTCGGCGGGCTGGTCACCCTGGTCTACACCATCGGCGCCTTCTCCCAGGTCGCCGGCGGCTATCTGTGCGACCGGCTGCCGCTGAAGACCGTCTATATCGGCGGGTTGGCGCTGCAGGTGCCGCTGCTGGTGCTGATGGCCGGTCTGGTGGAACTGCCGCTGCTGCTGGCGGCGACGGTAGCGATCTTCGTCGGCGGCGGGCTGTTGCCGGCCGAGAACCTGCTGCTGGCCCGCTACACCCCGGGGCATCGGCGCGGGCTGGTCTTCGGCCTGAAATTCATCCTCGCTTTCGGCGTGGCGCCGATTGCGGTGGAGATGGTGGCCTTCGGCTACGGGCTGGGCGGCGGCTTTGCCTTGCTGCCCTGGATGTTCGGCGGCATCGGCCTGATTGCCGTGCTGGCGGCGATCACGCTGCCGCGCGGCGGCGAGCGGACGGTGCCGGTGCCGGTGGCGGCGGAATAGCGAGACGAGGGGAACATGGCGGCAATCAAGCCTTCGGCCACGATGAGTTTGCCCAGCGACCGGACCGCGCCCTTGGCACCCGGCGACCGCGCGCCCGATTTCCTGCTGCCGGATCAGAACCGTTCGGTGGACCCGTTCTACAATTTGGTCGATGGCGGACCGATCGTGCTGCATTTCTACCCGAACGGCCGCAAGACGGCGTTCCGCGCCGAGTTGGACGGGCTGCGCGCTCAGGCCGGCGCGTTCGCGGATCGCGGCGCGCAGGTTTTCGCCATCAACACCGACACGCTTCCGGCCAATGCCGAGTTCGCCCAGCAGGACTCGCTGCCCTTCCTGCTGATGACCGATCCGCAGGGCCGGGTGCACCGGCAATACGGCGTCCCCGTGCTCGATCCGCGGAAGGGCGGCGGGACGGCGACCCGCTCCGTGGTCACCTTCGTGCTGGACCGCAGCCAGCGGGTTCTGGAGACCATCCAGGGCCGCAGCGAGTTGTCCCATGCCGGGCAGGCCCTGGCCTGCCTCGATCGGCTCGGTCCGCCGGCCTCGGCCCAGACCGTCACCATGACCGCGCCGGTGTTGATCGTGCCCCGGGTCCTCGACCGGGCGTTCTGCCAGCGGCTGATCGCTATCTGGCATGAGGACAATGCCGAGAGCGGCACCATCACCATGGGCAAGTCCGGCCGGGAGACGAAGGAGATCCGCCACGAGATCAAGCGCCGGCGCGATCATCATGTCAGCGATCCCAAGCTGTTCCAGGATATCTCCGACACCGTTTTCGCCCGCATCGCGCCGGAGGTAGAGCGTGCCTTCGACACCCGGCTGGACAGTGTCGAGGAGTTCAAGATCGTGCGCTACGATTCCGAGGAGGGCGGGTTCTTCCGGCCGCATCGGGACAATTCGATCCCCGACAAGGCGCAGCGCCGCTTCGCCATGACCCTCAACCTCAACACCGAAGAGTACGAGGGCGGCGAACTCCGCTTCCCGGAATTCGGCTCCAACCTCTACCGCCCCGGCACCGGGGATGCGGTGGTGTTCTCCTGCTCCCTGCTGCATGAGGCGCTGGACGTGACCAAGGGCAGCCGCTTCACGCTGCTGTCCTTCCTGCTGGACGGCACCCCCGACCGCTGGAAGCGTGAAAAGGCGCAATGGTTCAATACCAATGCCCAGGCCCTGCAGGACGGCCTGAAGGCGCAACAGGCGGGTGGGGGAAAGCGCTAGCGGAATGGTTGATTCTGAACGGGCGGCCTATTTTCGCTGACGCCGGCCGGCTGTCGACTTTCGAACCTGGAGACATCGCATTCCCTTGCGATCAGTGATCCAGATCAAGGTGCTAAGTTGCGGCGTGTGATTGAAATGCACGCATGTTTGACATCCTGGTCCTGAGTCCCGTTTTCGTTGGCGCAGCAATGATACTCATTCTGCTGCTGGAGTTGGGTTTAGGAAAAGTCGGATTCGTCAGCAAGGGGTTGGGAATGTCCTTCAACCCCGTAACGAAGCATTACGAGTTGAGTACTGGTCCCGTCGTGGGAGTCATATTCATTGGCGCGGCGTTGGTGATTGCGCCTTTGATCATTGACTACTTTCTCGTATCGAAGAAGTCCTTCTACGTTAGCGGATCTGTAGAGATCGAAGGCCGCGAAAACGCGACCGGTACCCGCGTCATCAGCTGCTATCCATTGACCATGGTTGAGCGGAACGGAGATTTTGATGATGTGAGGGTATTCAAAGACGAGAGAGGGGAGTTCCCGAGATTGGCGATTGAGCTGGACGGCTACCATACCGAAGTTGTTGATTTGGATGAATTCGCGGCGTCGAAAACAGGATCGCGAATAGAGCTTGATGATGCCGTTCTGCTGTCAATAAAGCAGGAACCATCAGAGCAATAGCAGGTGGCAGATGTCAGCCGTACGCCATCGTTTGTGGATCATCGTCTCGGCGATCATCATTACGGTCGCCGTCGCGACATCGGGTCTCGCCGATCGGGCGATATTCCTTTCTGGCTATGTTTATTGGTCGAGTGGTGAGCCGGCACAGGGTGTCGAGGTGCAACTCACGGCCAATGGAACTGTGGAATCAAGCACGTTTGTCGACGCAGTCGGATATTTTGCGTTCTTCGATGTTCTTGGAGAGCCGCGCGAATACACCATTCAGATATTGGCCGCCGGGGGAGTGGTCACCAAATTGCCACCGCAAGACATACCTGCTGGCGGGACGATGTCCCGGGTGGTCCTCCACTGAACACCAGCATCTTGATGGATTGTGGAGACCCGGGAGATTGGATCGACTCGGATGCTCCCATTGTCAGATCGCGTGTCGATTTCGCTCGCAATCGGAGTGAAGCCCGACAGCGAGCCGGCCAGCCAACATGTTGCGCCGGTGCCGGTACGTTCGGCAAACGATCAATCCTTGGAGACAGGAGCGGCCATGGCAGGTGTCGGTGGTGTAACCTGCAGACAGCCAGCTTGCACGGCCCCCGGGGAGCGTAGATGAGAGCGATGGTCCTGAACCGGCCGGGCACGCCGCTGGAAGCGGTCGAGCGCCCGGACCCGGAACCCGGGCCAGGCGAGGTGCTGGTGAAGGTGGCGGCCTGCGGTGTCTGTCGCACCGACCTGCATGTGGTCGATGGCGACCTTACCGAGCCCAAGCTGCCGATCGTGCCCGGGCATGAGATTGTCGGCACGGTCGCGGCGCTGGGCGAAGGGGTAGACCGGTTCCGCCTCGGCGACCGTATCGGTATCCCGTGGCTGGGCCATACCTGCGGGCAGTGCCGGTACTGCCTGTCCGACGCGGAGAACCTGTGCGATCGGCCGGGTTTCACCGGCTATCAGATCGACGGTGGCTACGCCGATCACACCATCGCCGATGCGCGGTACTGCTTCCTGCTGCCGGACGGCTACTCCGACGCCGAGGTCGCACCGCTGCTCTGCGCCGGGCTGATCGGTTACCGGTCGCTGCGGATGGCGGGCGAGGGCATAGGGCGGCTCGGCATCTACGGGTTCGGCGCGGCGGCGCATATCGTGGCCCAGGTGGCTCAGCACCGGGGTACGGAAATCTACGCCTTCACCCGGCCCGGCGATTGCACGGCCGAGGATTTCGCCCTGGAGCTCGGCGCGGTATGGGCCGGCCCGTCGGATGCGCCGGCGCCGGAGGAACTGGACGCCGCCATCATCTTCGCCCCGGTCGGCGCCTTGGTGCCGGCCGCACTGCGCGCCGTGCGCAAGGGCGGCGTGGTGGTCTGCGGCGGCATCCACATGTCGGAGATCCCCGCTTTCCCTTACGAGATCCTGTGGGGCGAGCGGGTCGTGCGCTCTGTCGCCAACCTCACCCGCCAGGATGCGGAGGAGTTCCTCGCCCTGGCGCCCCAGGTTCCGGTCCGTACCTCCGTCGAGCTGTTTCCCCTGGCCGAGGCCAATTCCGCCCTCGATGCCCTACGCTCCGGGCGCTTGAAGGGCGCCGCCGTGCTAGTGCCTTAGCCCACGTCACGGGACCGGCGGGTCTCAGGACCCCTCCAATCCGTCTGCGAACTTCCGCAGCAGCGCGTTCAGCACCTCGCGGTCTTCCCTGGATAGCCCCGAGACGAGCTGCGCCTGGGTTGTCACATGCTCGGTGACGGCGGCGTCGATGACGGCGAAACCCTTGTCGGTCAGCGAGATGAGGAATCCACGGCCGTCCTCCGGATTGCGGATCCGTTCGACTAGGCCGGCCTTCTCCAGCTGATCGATGCGGTTCGTCATGGTGCCGGAGGTGACCATGGTCGAGTCCAGCAACGCGCCCGGAGACAAGCGGTGGGGCGGGGCGGAACGGCGCAGCGTCGCCAGCACGTCGAAGCTGGCGGCGTTCAGGCCATGGGCGGCCCAGGTCTTGTCCATGCCGCGGGCAAGCTGGAGCGAGAGGCGCCTGAGCCGGCCGATCAGGGCCATCGGCTCGACATCGAGGTCCGGCCGCTCCCGATTCCATTGGGTGACGATCTTGTCGACGTGATCCATGACTCCTTGTCCCGCAGATTTATCTTGACGTCAAGATTTCTATAATTATCTTGACATCAAGATATCTCATGGGAGACGGCCTATGTCGCGCAGCACCGACCTTGCATTGACCGCATTGGCACCCGCGATCTGGGGCAGCACCTATCTGGTGACCACGGAATTCCTGCCCGACGGGTACCCTGTGACCGTCGCCATGCTGCGGGCGCTTCCCGCCGGGCTGCTCCTGCTGCTGATCGTCCGACGGCTTCCGGAGGGGCTGTGGTGGGCCAGGGTCTCCGTGCTTGGGGCCCTGAACTTCTCGGTGTTCTGGACGCTGCTGTTCGTCGCCGCCTACCGCCTGCCGGGCGGGGTGGCGGCGACCGTCGGCGCCTTGCAGCCGCTGATCGTCATCTTCCTTGCCCGCCTGCTGCTGCGCTCGCAGATCCTGGCCCTGTCGGTGCTGGCCGCCATGACCGGGCTGGGCGGCGTGGCGCTGCTGATCCTGACGCCGCAGGCGGCGCTGGACCCGATTGGACTGGCGGCGGGTTTCGGCGGCGCGGTCTCCATGGCGGCGGGCACGGTGCTGAGCCGCAAATGGCGGCCGCCGGTATCGCTCTTGACCTTCACGGCCTGGCAGCTCGCGGCCGGCGGGCTGCTGCTGCTGCCGCTGGCGCTGTGGGTCGAGCCGCCGCTGCCTCCGCTGACCGGCGAGAACGTGCTGGGCCTGACCTATCTCGGCCTGATCGGCGCCGCCTTCACTTATGCCCTGTGGTTTCGCGGCATCGCCCGGATCGAGCCCTCGATCGTCTCGACCCTGGGGTTCCTCAGCCCGACCACGGCCGTCTTCCTCGGCTGGTGGGTGCTCGACCAGCGACTGACCCCGCTGCAGTTCCTCGGAGTCCTGGCTGTTCTCGGCAGCGTCTGGCTGAGCCAATGGGCCGGCCAGCGGCAATCCTCGCCAACCGTTCCGGTGGCGGCACGCCAGAAGGCATGAAGGAAATCGAAGAATGAAAGTGACCGTGTTCGGAGCAACGGGTGATGTCGGCCGCCGGGTCGTGACGGAAGCCCTGTCGCGCGGGCATGACGTGACTGCCGTCGCCCTATTGGACGAGGCTGAAACGCCCAGGCATATCGGCGAACGCTTCACCGTCGCCGCTTGACCCCGGGACCGCGTCTGGGACCGCTCAGCCCGATGCCCGGTCCACCAGATAGATCGCCAGATCCGCGATCAGCCGGTGGGAGGCGTCGCTGTAGCCGCCGCTGGTGACGATCACTGTCGGGATGTTGCGCCGGGCCAGGGTGTCGACGATCAGGCGGTCGCGGGCGGCGACCCCGTCATAGCTGACCTCGTGGCCGCCCAGCTGATCGCCGGCGACGATGTCGGTGCCGGCATTGTATATCGCCAGCCGCGGATTGGAGACCGAGTCCAGGAATTCCGGCAGCTCGCGGTTCAGGGCGGCCATGTAGTCCCCATCCGTAAGACCGGCCCGCAACGGGACCTGGAAGGGATGCTTGTCCTCGTCGCCGTCGAAAAGGCCCGGATAGCACTGGGCGTTGTAGAGGTCGAGGATATGCACCGCCGGGTCGTCTTCGAAGGAGGCGAAAAACCCATTTCCGCGATGGGCGTCCAGATCGATCAGCAGGACCGGCTCGTCCACGGCGATGGCGCCGACCTGGCGATGGTGGGCCAGGGCGACCGGCACGTCGGCAAAAAGGCAGAAGCCCTCGCCATGGTCGGGGAAGGCGTGGTGGTAGCCGCCGCCGATATTCATCGCCGTGGCGCCGTCCAGTGCGTGGCCCATGGCCTGGATGGTGCCCTGGGTTGCCAGCCGCATCGGCTTGAGCAGCCGCCTCTTCAGCACCGAGTGGGGCAGCAGCCTGAGGAAGGGGAGCTCCAGCGCCAGGGCGATGGCGTCGGTCGAACGCGCCAACGTGTCCAGATAGGCTTGGCTGTGCACCAAGCGCAAAAGATCGTCGGAGACCGGTGCCGCCGGCGCGTCCAGCGCGGCATTCGCGCGGCCTCCCAGCGCCCGGACGATCCGCCCCCAGGCACGGCTGTACTTCCTCCCATCAAATGGATGCAACCGCTCCAGCCCGTACAGCGTCAGGTCGTATCTGGGGGAAAAGACCAGGCGCGGCGTCACGATCCGGGCCTATCGCAGGAGCGGATTTCAACCCTACGGCGGATGCTTTCGGAATTGATGATCAATCCGCCTCTGGCGCCAGCCAAGGTCGGCGCGACCATGTCTGGCTCTTTTGTCGGGATTCCGGCAATGACGGTGCTGTTCTTGGTAAATGAAACCTTAAGACAAACGATAGTGGTGAACACTCGGAATGGCCCAATTTACTGAATTGATGTCCTGAAAATACACAAGTTCTGCTGCTTGGTCACTTCATCGCAGCAAGCGTCGGCCATTCTGGGATTGACAAAATAAACAACGTTCAATATCTTGCGATGAACAGTGTTCAATTGATGGAGCTGGATCATGAGATTGAAGCGTCTGGTCGCATCGGTGGGCGCGAGCTTCGAGCAATTCGTCAACAAGGTCGAAAACCATGAGGCGGTTGCCGAGTCCGTGATTCGGGATGTCCGCGCAGCCGCCGCGAAGCTGAAGGTCCAGATGGGCGGAGTGAACGCCCAGGCGGACCGCCTTCGGGAACGCCGGGACGGTCTCGCCCATGACGCGGAGCGCTGGCGCGATCGCGCCAAGCGTTTCGCGAAGGAGGACGAGGACCGCGCGCTGGAGTGCCTGCGCCGGATGAAGCGCGCCGAGGCCGAACATGCGCAGGTCGATGGCCAGCTTGCCCAGTACGAGGCCCTGGCCGAGAAGCTCAAGGACCGGCTCGCCGCCGTCGAGGCGCGGCTGTCGGCTCTTCAGCTCAAGCGCACGGCCTTGTCGAGCCGGAGCGCCCGCGCCCAGGTGGTCGGCGCTACGGATCAGGAATCGATTGCCGACGTGAATGCCGTCTTCGACCGATGGGAGATGGCGGTGATCGAGGATGAATACCTGGACGAGGTCGTCGCCGGCGATGGCGACAGGCTCGAGCGCGAGCTTGATGCGGCGGAGGAGCGCGAACAGCTCCTGGCCGCCCTGGAAGAACTCAGGAAGGAGGAGGACTGATCATGACGATCATGGATCACAACGCTGAGGCTCGGACCGTCCACCCGGATGTCGAGTCGAATGCGCGCTTCGCCACCTTGTTGCGCTGGTTCGGCGCCGGAGCCGTGGGTATTTCGGGCCTGCTTTATTTGCTGCAGGGATTCGAGAACATCGACGGTGCGCTGAGGAACTGGGTGTACCTCGGCCTCATGCTGATCCTGGTCGGCGGCGGACTGGTGAGCCGCCTGACCCTGAGCGACGCCAAGGGTGCCAGGCTCTTCTTCGCCCTGGCAGCGGCGGTCATTCCGGTGCAATTCGCGCAGCTTGGGGGAATGATCCACCAGCTCCTCGCCGCTGACGGCGTTGATCGCTGGTCTCATTTCGCGGCCGTGACGCCCACGACCACGGCTCTGGTGGCGGCGGTGACGGCGGTGATGCTGGTCCCGGTGGCCTATTCCGGATTCTCCATCCTCGCACGCGGTGAGGCGCGGCACCTGACGCTCGCATTCTCCGCACTGAACGTCCTTCTCCTGATCCCGGAACGCGACACGATTCTTGGGGCGGCGGTGTTGGCCATTCTCGTCGCTGCGGTTCTGCACCTTGAGCGACGCTATTTCGCGTCCCGGGAAGCGCCGCCGGTCTTCCGGACCGCCGAAGGTGCGGCCGTTCGGGCGATGTTTCTCCTGCCGCTCGCGATCGCCGCGACGCGTTTCGGGCTTCATGTGGAAGCGCTGTGGGGCTACTGCGCCCTTGGTGCCCTGCTTGGAACGACCCTGATCTTCGGCGGAACCTGGATTGGAAACCGATCGCTTGTGGAGGTCGCGGCGTTTGTCGGCACCGTCATCACCGGATTCTCCTGGTGGGTGTTCGCCAAGGATTTTGTCTGGGCGGCCGATCAGGCCATCGCCTTTCCCTATGTGGCGGTGTACGCGCCGATCGCGCTTCTGCTGTTCATCGGCGCGGAGAGATCGCCGGGCAACGGGCGATACTATCGAGGCGCAGCCAGCCTGATCTTGACCGTGCTGTCGCTGCAGGTTCTGCTGGCCCACCACTCCGTCTTCACGGGTGTCCTCTTGGTGTTGGCCGGCGTGCCGCTGGCCGCTTTGGGCCTGTTCCGGAAGCACCGTGAACCGCTGCTGGCCGGCGCGGTGATCGCCTTGGCCGGGTTCTGCGGTGCCCTCGCCGCGGCGGTGGAGCACATGACGGTGAACTCATGGGTCCTGTTCGCCGGCCTCGGCGTGGCGCTCGTGCTGGTATCGTCGGTGGTCGAGCGCTTCGGCAAGCGGGCCCTGCGGTCCACCATGGACGCCTGGTCCGAGCTTCGCGATTGGACCTAGGGGCGAGGCTCACCACGCCGGGTGACGGCAGGCCGCATTCGCCAGGGCCATCCTAGGCCTTTGGTCGAACGCGGCCTGCCGATCTTCTGGCTGGTGCCAGGTCAGCGGGCGGCTGCCTACTCCGCCGCCACCGGCGAGGCGTCCGCGACCGTCGCCAGGGCTTGGTCGAGATCGGCGATGATGTCGGACGCCGTCTCCAGGCCGATGGACAGCCGCACCACATCCGGGCCGGCGCCGGCCGCCTCCAGATCCTCCGCCGAGAGCTGGCGGTGGGTGGTGGAGGCCGGGTGGAGGATCAGCGAGCGGGCGTCGCCGATATTGGCCAGATGGCTCAGCATCTCGACGCTCTCCACCAGCTTCACGCCGGCCTCATAGCCGCCCTTCAGCCCGATGGTGAAGACCGATCCGCAGCCCTTGGGCACGTATTTCTGCGCCAGGGCGTGATAGGGCGAGGAAGGCAGGCCGGCATATTCGACCCAGGCGACCTGCGGGTGGCCTGCCAGGTATTCCGCCACCTTCAGCGCATTCTCGCTGTGCCGCTCCATGCGCAGCGACAGGGTCTCGATGCCGAGCAGGGTGAGGAAGGCGTTCATCGGCTGCTGGTTGGTGCCCAGGTCGCGCAGGCCGATGGCATGGCCGTGGAAGGTGTAGGCGAGCTCGCCGAAGGTCTCGAAGAACTTCAGCCCGTGATAGCCCGGCTCCTCGGCGGTCAGCCCGGCGAACTTGTCGTTCTGGGCCCAGTTGAACTTGCCGCTGTCTACCACCACGCCGCCGATCGAGGTGCCGTTGCCCGACAGGAATTTCGACGTCGAATGCACCACGATATCGGCGCCGTGCTCGATAGGTCGGCACAGATAGGGCGTCGCCATGGTGTTGTCGACGATCAGCGGGATGCCGGCCTCGCGGGCAATGGCGGAGATCGCCTCCAGGTCGGACACCACGCCGCCAGGATTGGCCAGGCTCTCGATGAAGAGGGCCTTGGTGTTCCCGGTAATAGCGGCGCGGAAGTTCTCCGGATCGTCGCTGTCGACGAAGCTGGTCTTCCAGCCGAAGGCGCGCTTGAAGCTGTTGCCGAGCTGGTTGATGGAGCCGCCATAGAGCTTGCGCGCCGCGACGATCTCCGCCCCCGGCTCCATGAACGGGAACAGCGCCAGCAGCTGTGCCGCATGGCCGGAGGAGGTGGCGGTGGCGCCGATGCCGCCCTCCAGGCTGGCGACGCGTTCCTCCAGCACGGCCACCGTCGGGTTGGTCAGGCGCGAATAGATGAAGCCCAGCTTCTGCAGGTTGAACAGCGAGGCGGCATGGTCGACATCGTCGAACACATAGGAGGTGGTCTGGTAGATCGGGGTCTGGCGGGCGCCCGTGGCCGGGTCCGGCTGGGCGCCGGCATGGATGGCAAGCGTATCGAAACCCGGTGTCCTGTTGTCGCTCATTTATTCAGCTTCCTTTTCCTTGACGAGATGACGCCCGTATTGAATCCGCTCCAGCCAAGCTCGCGATAGAGCCGGGCCCATTCGATCTTCGGGCATCGGTTCATGACGACCGTGCAGCCCGCCGCCTCGGCCCGTTCGGCCGCCTCGTCGTTGCGCACGCCCAATTGCATCCAGACCACCGGCGGCGGCGTCGGCAGTGCCAGCGCCTCGTCGACGATCGGCCCCGCGGCCTCGGAATTCCGGAACACCTGTACCATGTCGAACCGGTCGGGGATATCGGCCAGGCTGGCCCGCACCGGCTCGCCAAGGATCTCCTGCCCGGCGGCCCGCGGATTGACCGGGATCACCCGATAGCCCTTGGCCTGCAGGTACTTCATGGCGAAGTAGCTCGGCCGGTTCCAATGCGGGCTGGCCCCGACCATGGCGATGGTCTTCACCCGGTCGAGGATGCTGCGCAGGAAGGAATCTTGGTAATGGTCGTGGTCGGACATGGAGCTTCACCGCGCGGCCGACGCCCGCTTACCTGGCCGCATCGCTACCGCCCGGTCCATTTCGGCGGCCGCTTCTCGATGAAGGCGTCGATGCCTTCCTCGGCGTCGCGGGCCAGCATGTTGCGGGTCATGACCTCGCTGGCATAGTCGTAGGCATCCTTCAGACCCATCTCGGCCTGGCGGTAGAAGGCCTCCTTGCCGATCGCCAGCACCAGCGGCGATTTGTCGGCGATCTGGCGGGCCAATGCGTCGGTCTCGCGGTCCAGCGCATCGGCCGGCACCACCCGATTGACCAGGCCCAGCCGCTTGGCATCTTCGGCCGGAACCATGTCGCCGGTCAGCAGCATCTCCATCGCCGTCTTACGGCCGACGGCGCGGCTCAGCGCCACCATCGGCGTGGAACAGAACAGGCCGATATTGACGCCGGGCGTGGCGAAGCGTGCGTCTTCCGCGGCGACGGCCAGGTCGCAGCTGGCGACGAGCTGGCAGCCGGCGGCCGTCGCGATGCCGTGCACCTTGGCGATGACCGGCTTCGGCAGGCCGGTGATGGCCAGCATCAGCCGCGAGCATTGCCGGAATAGCCGTTCATAGGCCTCGCGGCCGGGATTGGCGCGCATCTCCTTCAGGTCGTGGCCGGCGCAGAAGCCGGGGCCGTTGGCGGCGATGACCACCACATTGATGCTGCGGTCTTCGGCCAGCTCCTCCAGCTGCTCGTGCAGCTGCGCCATCAAGCGGCTCGACAGCGCGTTGCGCGCGCCCGGCCGGTTCAGGGTCAGGGTGGCGATGCCGTCGGCGTCGGAGCGCAGCAGCACCGGGACTTCCTCGACCGGTGCGGAGGTCACCGCCTTGGCGCGGTCCCTGGCGGTCCGCACGCTTGGAAATTCTGACGTGCCCATTGCGATCCTCCCATCCCATCGGCCCCGATGCGGTAAGTCTACGCTCGCCGGCCGGGCCAGAAAATGCTCCGCCTGCCATGGCCCGGGGGGCGGACACTGGACAGTATCGGACCGGCAAATTCAACCGGATTTGCAGGGCGCACCTGGCCGATGGCGTGCAAATCAATTCGTCGAGGCCGATGCGGCGTTGCCATCCTCATCCTTCGACAAGCCCAAGACGAGGGTGTTATCTGGATCGGCGGTCTTCTCATCGTCCTGATCCTGAGCCTGTCGAAGGATGAGGATGGCCGGGCCGCGCAGGCGACGGGACTGAAAGCGCAGGAGCGGATCCGTGATCACAGCGGCGGAATTCGAGGCACTGGTGCGGGAGCAGGTGCCGCTGGTGCGCGACTACAATCTGCGCGTCGACTTCCTTGGCGACGGGCGGATCGATGTCTTCATGCCCTATCGGGACGATTTCGTGCGGCCCGGCGGCACAATCACCGGGCCGGCCCTGTTCAGCCTCGCCGATCTGGCGCTGTACGGCGCTGTGATGAGCCGCCTCGGCCGGGTCGAACTGGCGGTCACCACCTCCATCACCATCAATTTCCTGCGCCGCCCGGCCCCGGTCGGCGTGCACGCCGAGGGCCGCCTGCTTAAGCTCGGCCGCCGGCTCGCCTATGGCGAGGTGCTGATGCGCTCGGAGGGGGAGGAGGAGCCTGTGGCGCACGCCACGGGCACCTATTCCATTCCGCCGGCCGCCGGGTCCGATCAGGCCGGCTAGCCGCCGAACAATTCCTCATGCCGCGCCACAATCCGCGGCCAGATCGATGCCACTTCGGGAGCATCGAGGCCGAAGCGGTCTCGCAGGCAGGAGACGAGAGCGTCCGCGGATGCCAGGACCGTCTTGTCCACGCCATCCGGTCCGATGTCGCTCAGCACACGTCCCCGCAGGACCAGGTGACGGTCCGCGAAGCGCCGCTGTGCGGTGATCGTGCGGCGGAAGGGCGAGTCCGCGTCGGTCTGGAGTTGGTCGTTGACGTCGTCGAAATGGCGGTCACCGACCGGCGTCAGGCGGAAGTCGAACGAGGACGCCCCGGCCCGCGAGCGCTCGGTGAAGCGCAGGAAGCCGTCCTCCTGTTCGGCGATCTCGAACTGGTAGGGCGGCTGTTCCGCCTCACCCGGTCGGAGCGCCAGCGGCTGCAACAGGCTGCCGCCGAAGCCGACATCCACCAGCAGCGGTTCGCCGCACTGCACGCGCAGGCATTTATGGCTGGCGGGACGGGGGGCCGCGGGATCCCGCTCGACATAGGCGGCAAGGCTGTGCACCTCGAAGCCAATCTCGGCGAGGGCCCAGCCGAACAGCCCGTTCAACTCGAAGCACCAACCGCCACGCCGCCGGTCGGCAATCTTTGCATGGGCGGATTCCAGGTCGGTCGTGACCCATTGCCCGAGCTGCTGGTCGAGGTTCTCGAAGGGAACGGCCAGCAGATGGGCGTGCATCAGCGCGTCCAGCGTGGCGCGGTCGGGCCGCGGGTCGCCGGTGAAGGCGATCCGGTCGAGATAGGCAGAGAGGTCCATGGGCCGGGACGCTATCATGTTGGTCCGGAACGCACATCCGGGACGTCTGCCGGCATGGACTTGGGTATTATAGTACCGCATACATAAAACTCTGTTTTCGCGTCGGTTTTCCGATTGACAGCCACGTTTCGGTCCCCTAGAACACGCCGCTTCCGATGCCCCGGGCATCGGTCCGTTCAGGATGTGAGATCAATGAAGACCTATTCCGCGAAACCCTCCGAGGTGGAGAAGAAGTGGTTCGTGGTCGACGCCGAAGGCGTGGTGCTGGGCCGGCTGGCCAGCGCCATTGCGATCCGGCTGCGCGGCAAGCACAAACCCACCTTCACCCCGCATATCGACACCGGTGACAACATCATCGTCATCAATGCCGAGAAGGTCCGGCTGACCGGCCGCAAGCGCGACCAGGACATGTTCTACTGGCACACCGGTTATCCCGGCGGCATCAAGGGCAAGTCCAAGGGCCAGATCCTCGACGGCCGCCATCCGGAACGGGTGGTCGAGAAAGCGGTCGAGCGCATGCTGCCGAAGGGGCCGCTGGGCCGCCAGGTCATGGGCAATCTGAGAGTCTATGCCGGGCCCGAGCACAAGCACGGCGCGCAGGAGCCGGAAGTGCTCGACATCGCGGCGATGAATCCGAAGAACAAGAGGTAGGCCCATGGCCGACGAACCGCAGACGCTGTCCGACTTGCAGGATCTGGCCCAGATCGCCGAGCCGGAAGCGCCGAAATACGAACAGAAGCTCGATGCCCAGAACCGCGCCTATGCCACCGGCCGCCGCAAGGATGCGGTGTCCCGGGTGTGGATCAAGCCGGGCTCCGGCAAGATCACGGTCAATGGCCGCGACCAGGAGATCTACTTCGCCCGGCCGGTGCTACGCATGATCATCAGCCAGCCCTTCGACGTGACCGAGCGGCGCAACCAGTACGACGTGGTCGCCACGGTCAAGGGCGGCGGGCTGTCCGGCCAGGCCGGCGCGGTCCGGCACGGCATCAGCCGGGCGCTGCTGAACTACGAGCCGGAACTGCACGGCTCGCTGAAATCCGGCGGCTTCCTGACCCGCGACAGCCGCACGGTGGAGCGCAAGAAGTACGGCAAGGCCAAGGCCCGCCGCAGCTTCCAGTTCTCCAAGCGGTAAGCCGCGCCGACAGGATCGCGTACCCAATCAGGGGCCTGCCGGACGCCGGCGGGCCCCTTTCGCGTTTCGCCGGAGGGGAAGTCGAACCGCAGAGACACAGAGACACAGAGGAGAATTGTCCTCCGCCCCATCACTTGGCGTCATTCCCGCGAAGACGGGAATCCAGTCGACACCGGCTTTTCCTGGATTCCCGCCTTCGCGGGAATGACAAGGAGTGGTTGGGGCACCGTTGGTTCTCTGTGGCTCTGTGCCTCTGTGGTTCAACAAAAACAGGGCCTAACAGCCAGCGGATTTCGTATAGGATCGGGTGCCGGCATGGCCGGCGGGTGAAGGGAAACAGGACAATGACCGCGACGGTGTTCATCGATGGCGAGGCCGGGACGACCGGTCTGCAGATCGCCGACCGGCTGGCCGGACGGCGGGACCTCGAACTGCTGCGGCTCGGCGATGCCGAGCGCAAGGACACCGCACGCCGCCGTGAAGCGCTGAACGCCGCCGATGTGGCCATCCTCTGCCTGCCGGATGCGGCGGCCCGCGAGGCGGTGTCGCTGATCGACAACCCGGCGGTGAAGGTGATCGACGCCTCCACCGCGCACCGGACCCAGGCGGGCTGGGCCTACGGCTTTCCGGAGTACGATGCCGGCCATCGCGAGACGATCCTGTCGGCGACCCGCATCGCCAATCCGGGCTGCTATGCCATCACCGCGGTGGCGATGCTGCATCCGTTGGTCAAGGCCGGTCTGCTGCCGGCCGGGTTTCCGGCGACGCTGAACGGCGTGTCCGGCTATTCCGGCGGCGGCAAGGCGCTGATCGCGGCCTTCGAAGACCCGAAGGCTTCGAATGCCACGGACTCAACGGTCTATGCCTACGCGCTCACCCTGAAGCACAAGCATCTGCCGGAGATCACGCGCTGGGCCGGGCTGGACCATGCGCCGGTCTTTCTGCCCAGCGTCGGCCGCTATCGCCAGGGCATGACGGTGCATCTGCCGCTGCCGCTCTGGGCCCTGCCCGGAACGCCGTCGCCTGCCGATATCCAGGCGGCGCTGGCGGCCCATTATGCCGGTGAGCGCTTTGTCACCGTGGCGCCCCTGGCCGAGACCGCCGCCATGGACAAGCTGGACCCGGAGGCCCTGAACGGCAGCAACGAGCTGCGCCTGCATGTCCTGCACAATGCGGAGAGCGACCAGGCGGTGGTGTCCGGCGTGCTCGACAATCTCGGCAAGGGCGCCTCGGGCCAGGCGGTGCAATCCCTGAACCTGCTGTTGGGAGTCGACGAGGCGACCGGGCTGGCGCCCGCCACATCCTCGGCGGCCTAGTACCCATCATCATGGAAGGATGGCCCGTATGACGACTTCGCAACCCCTTCGGCCAGGAGCGTGGTCCGCCGTGATGTGCCGCATCACAAGGGCCGCGCGACGCCGTCCGAAGGGGTTGCAAAGTCGTCCTCCGGGTCGCGTCCCGCGCCCGCCGGAGGGCGTCAGCGCCGCTAGCCGATGCACCACATCGACTGCGCGACGCTTCCTGCCCGGCGGGCGCGGGACGCGATCATACGGGTCATCCTTCCATGATGGTGGGTACTAGACCCGATGGTCGGGATCATCCTGTCCTATCGGCGCGTCCTGCCGACCATCGCGCCGGATGTCTGGGTGGCGCCCAACGCCACGGTGATCGGCGACGTGCATATCGGGGCCGGCAGCAGCGTGTGGTTCGCCTGCACGGTGCGCGGCGACGTCAACGAGATCCGCATCGGCGCAAACACCAATATCCAGGACGGCACCGTCATCCATGTCTCCAAGGACGGGCAGGGCACCTATATCGGCGACGGCGTGACCATCGGCCATTCCGCCGTGGTCCATGCCTGTACCCTGGGCGAGGGCTGCTTCATCGGCATGCAGGCTTGCATCATGGACGATGCGGTGGTCGAGGCCGGCGCCATGGTGGCGGCCGGCGCCCTGGTCACGCCCGGCAAGCGCGTGCCGGCCGGACAGCTCTGGACCGGCCGCCCGGCCAAATACGCCCGCGACCTGACCGAGGCGGAGGCCGCCTACATCCCGGAATCGGCCCGGCGCTACGCGGCCCTGGCGGCGGAGTATCTGGGCCGGGGGTAGGCCGGCGGTGCGGATTTGTCCCCGAAATCAGCGGATTGGCCGCAGCCGTCGTCAGTGGCTGCGCAGCACCCCGTCGATGCGCTCCAGCGCCCAGTCGACCTGGTCGCGGTCGACGACTAGGGGCGGGGAGATGCGCAGCGTCGACTCGTGGGTCTCCTTGCACAGCATGCCCGCCTGGCGCAGGGCTTCGCTGTAGGTGCGGGCGCCGCCGGTGTCAGGGTGGAACTCCAGGGCCAGCATCAGGCCGCGGCCGCGCACCTCCTTGACCTTGTTGCTGCGGAGCTTGGTAAGCTCTTCGAGGAAATAGGCGCCCTGTTTGGCCGAGTTCTCGATCAGCCCTTCCTCGGTCAGGACCTTCAGCGCGGCGCGGGCGACGGCGCAGGCCAGCGGGTTGCCGCCAAAGGTGCTGCCGTGCTGGCCGGGCTGCAGCACGCCAAGCACCTCGGTGTTTGAGAGCACCGCCGACATCGGATAGAAGCCGCCGGACAGCGCCTTGCCGACCAGGGTCACGTCCGCCTCGATGCCCTCGTACTCCTCGGCGAACAGCTTGCCGGTGCGCCCGAGCCCGGTCTGGATCTCGTCGCAGACCAGCATCACGTTGTGCTGCGAGCACAGCTCCCGCACCCGCCTCAGATAGCCGTCGGGCGGGATGATCACCCCGGCCTCGCCCTGGATCGGCTCGACCAGGAAGGCGACGGTGTTGGGCGTGATCGCTTGCTCGAAGGCGTCGGCGTCGCCATAGGGGATGATATTGAAGCCCGGCGTGAAGGGCCCGAAATTGCCGTGTGCATTGGGGTCGGTGCTGAAGCCGACAATGGTGATGGTGCGGCCGTGGAAGCCGTCTTCGCAGACCACGATCTCGGCCTGGTCGGCGGGCACGCCCTTGACCTCGTAGCCCCATTTGCGCACCGCCTTGATCGCCGTCTCCACCGCCTCCGCGCCGCTGTTCATCGGCAGCACCTTGTGCGAGTTGGTGAGCGCGCAGACCTCCTCGTAGAACAGCGCCAGCTGGTCGTTGCGGAAGGCGCGGGAGGTCAGCGGCAGGCGGCCGGCCTGCTCCACCAATGCCGCATAGATCTTCGGGTGGCAGTGGCCCTGGTTGACCGCCGAATAGGCGGACAGGCAGTCCATGTATTTGTTGCCGTCCACATCCCACACCCAGACCCCTTCGCCGCGGGTCAGCACCACGTCGAGCGGGTGATAGTTGTGGGCGCCGAGCTCGGTCTCGATGTCGATCAGCTCTTGGGCCGAATACTTGGGGGCTGCCATCTCCATGCTCCCGGCCTGAGGCCTCAGATAGACGTCTAGTGGTGGCGGCTCAGGATCTGTTCGCCGAACAGGCTCTCGACCAGACTCACCGCCAGTTCCGCCGTGCGGTTGCGATCGTCAAAGGCTGGATTGAGTTCCATAACATCCAGTGAACCCATCAGCCCGGAATCGTAAATCATCTCCATGCACAGCTGCGCCTCGCGATAGGTCGGTCCGCCGGGCACCGTCGTGCCGACACCGGGCGCGATGGACGGATCCAGGAAATCGACGTCGAAGCTGACATGCAGGTGTCCGCCAATGCTGGCGACGCGACCCAGCACCAGCTCCATGATCCGGCGCATGCCGCTCTCGTCGATGCGCCGCATATCGTGCACTTCCAGGCCGCTCGCGACCACCATGCGCTTCTCAATGTGGTCAACGGAGCGGATGCCGACCTGGATGACCCGGTGCGGATCGATCATCGGATTGGCGTGGCCGAGGCCAGTTAGCTCATCCGGCCCCTGACCGGCGGCAACGGCGATCGACATGCCGTGGATATTGCCCGATGGCGATGTCTCCGGCGTGTTGAAATCGGCATGGGCATCCAGCCACAGCACGGTGAGCGGCGTGTCCTGCCCGGCGCAATGCTTGGCGACCCCGGCGATGGAGCCGATCGCCAGGCAGTGGTCCCCACCCAGCAGGATCGGGAACAGGCCGTCGGCCAGGGCCTTGTGAACGGCATCGCGCACCGCCGCGCACCAAGCCGTGACTTCGGCCAGGTGACGGTACCCGCCGACCGGTGCTGCGTCGGGGTTCGGCGGCCCGGCTACATCGCCGCGGTCAACCACGGAACGGCCGAGCTGCCTGAGCGCACGATCCAGCCCCGCGACTCGCAGCGCCTCCGGCCCCATCGATCCGCCCCGATGCCCGGCACCGACATCGGTCGGCGCGCCGATCAGGGCGATCTCGGGGCCGGCTCGTGGTTCGCTCTCAGCCATCTGCGTCCGCTTTGCCCGTCAGAATCGAAATGACAGAGTGGTCCGATTCTCGGGAATTGCAATCGTGCGTTTCGACCGGCGGTTTGCGACGGATGGCGGCATCCGGCAGATCGGTTGCCGCCGCGGGTCGCCGGCACATGGGCGGTTTTGTCGGTCAGTCGGGAAGTTCCAGATCGGCCAGGGCCGCGGCGAGGAAGCGCGACGCCTCGCCGCCCGTCACCGCCCGATGATCGAAAGTCAGCGACAGCGGCAGGGTGCGATGGACCGCCGGTTCGCCGTCGGCCGCCACCACCCGCGGGGCGATGCGGCCTGCGCTGAGGATGGCCACCTGCGGCGGCACGACCACCGGCGTCGCGTAGCGGCCGGCGATGGTGCCGAAGTTCGACAGGGTGATGGTGGCGCCGCGCAGCTCTTCCGGCGGCACCTTGCGCGCCTTGATGTCCGCCTTCATCTGATCGAGGCCGCGGCGGATGTCGGACGGATCGCGGCTGCCGGCGTCGCGCAGCACCGGTACGAACAGCCCGTCCTCCGTGTCGACGGCGATGCCCAGGTCGATGGCCTGGGTGATCCGCCGGCCGGCCGCCTTGCTGTCATACCAGGCATTGAGCGCCGGCTCTGCCCTGCAGCCGGCGACCAAGGCGCGGATCAGCCGGATGGTCACGTCCGCGCCCTTGGCCCAGGAGTCGATATCGGCGTCGTCGACCACCGTCGCCGGGGCGACCTCCGCATTGGCCTGGGCCATCCGCGAGGCCATCGCCCGCCTAACACCGCGCAGCGGCTCCAGCGGGCCCGCATCCGCCAGAACCTTGGCGGCGCGCTCCACATCGGCCTTGGTCACCGTGCCGTCGGGTCCGGAAGCGCTGACCACTGACAGGTCCACATCGAGGCGGCGCGCCAGGGCGCGGATCGCCGGCGTCGCCTTGACGCCGCCGCCATTGGCGGGGCCTTCGGATGTCGGCGCCTCGGCCACCACCTGCTCGGTGGCTTCGATATCGCCCACGATACCGCCGGCATCGACCGCGCCCGCATCGTCGAAGGCGACCAGCGGTGCGCCGACCTTGACGATGTCGCCGGCCTCGGCGAACAGCTTGGTGATATGTCCGGCCTTGGGCGAGGGGATCTCCACCACCGCCTTATCTGTCTCCACCGAGACCAGCGGCTGATCGGCGACGACGTTTTCGCCCTCGCTGACATGCCAGCTGACCACCTCGGCCTCCTGCAGGCCCTCGCCCAGATCGGGAAGTACGAACTCGCTCATGATCGGTCCTCGGTGTCATGACAGTTTGAAGAGATTTCGAGCCCCCTCACCCTAGCCCTCTCCCGGGAGGGGAGAGGGGATCCGGCCAGTGCGCCAGCAAGACTCCTCTCCCCTTGTGGGAGAGGAAGGGGCCCGCGGCGAAGCCGTGGGAAGGTAAGGGGGCTCAAAAAATCCATCAGGCGAACGAAATGGCGCGCCGTGTCGCGGCCAGCACCCGCTCCACGGTCGGCATGTAGACATCCTCCAGCCGCAGCAGCGGCATGATGGTGTCGTAGCCGGTCACCCGCTCGACCGGCGCCAGCAGCGACAGCAGCCCGCGCTCGGCCAGACGGGCCGCGATCTCCGCGCCGAAGCCGCCGGTATAGGCGGCCTCATGGACGATCACACAGCGCCCGGTCTTCTCCACCGATGTCAGGATCGTTGCCATGTCGAGCGGCTTCAGCGTCGCCACGTCGATGACCTCCGCGGAGATGCCCTCCCGGGCCAGCGCATCCGCCGCCTCCAGGGTCTCCTTGACCATCGCGCCCCAGCTCACCAGCGTGACGTCGCGGCCTTCGCGCAGGGTGAAGCAGACGTCGAGCGGCTGCTCGGCGCCGTCATCCGCAACCTCCTGCTTGACCACCCGGTAGACCCGCTTGGGCTCCAGGAAGACCACCGGGTCCGGGTCGCGGATGGCGCTCAGCAACAGGCCGTAGGCGCGCAGCGGCGAGGAGGGGATCACCACCCTCAGCCCCGGAATATGGGCGAACATCGCCTCGGTGCTCTCCGAATGGTGCTCCGGCGCATGGATACCGCCGCCATAGGGCGCGCGCAGCACCATGGGGCAGGTCAGCCGGCCTCGGGTGCGATAGCGCAGCCGCGAGGCATGGCAGATGATCTGGTCGATGGTCGGGTAGATGAAGCCCATGAACTGGATCTCGGCGACGGGCTTCAGCCCCTGGGCGGCCATGCCTACGGTGATGCCGGAAATGGCCAGCTCGGCGAGCGGCGTGTCGATCACCCGCTCATCGCCGAAACGCTGCTGCAGACCGTCGGTGGCGCGGAACACGCCGCCATTGACGCCGACATCCTCGCCCAGGACGACGACCTCCTCATCGGTCTCCAGGGCCTTGGCCAGCGCCATGTTGACGGCATCGACGAGGGTCACTTCAGGCATCGTTCGAGCCTCCCTCGCTGGTGGCGCGTGCAATGGACGACCGCTGCTCCGCCAGTGCCGCCGGCAATTCGGCGTAGAGGTGGTCGAAGATCGAATCCGGCGATCGCGGCGGCAGGGATTCATACGCCTCGACGGCCGTATCGATCGTCTCGTCGGTCTCCTCGATCAGGCGCTCCTCGTCGCTCTTCTCCCAGGCGCCGGCATCGGCCAGGAAGGTGCGCAGGCGCGCCACCGGGTCCAGCTTCCACTGCTCGCTGACCACGTCCTCGTCGCGATAGCGGCCGGCGGCGTCGGCGGTGGTGTGATCGGTCATGCGGTAGGTCAGGGCCTCGACCAGGCCCGGCGTGTTCTCGTCCCGGGCCCGCTCGACGGCCTGGCCCACCGCGTGCCGCACGGCGATCGCGTCGTTGCCGTCGACCTGCTCGCCGGGAATGCCGGCGGCGATCGCCTTCTGGGCTAGGGTCTCGGCGGCGGACTGCTTCTCGCGCGGCACCGAGATCGCCCATTGATTGTTGTTGACGACGAACACGGCGGGCACCTGCCAGGCACCGGCGATGTTTATCGCCTCGTAGAAATCGCCCTTGGAGGTCGCACCGTCGCCCAGCGCCACCACCGCCACCCGCGGCTGGCGGCGTAGCTTCATGGCATAGGCGACGCCGACCGCGTGCAGGGTCTGGCTGCAGACCGGCACGCTGATCGGGAAATCCTCGCGGGGGCCTGCAAAGTCGCTGCCGCGCTCATCGCCGCCCCAATAGGTCAGGATCTCCTCCAGCGACACGCCGCGCCAGATCATCGCCCCGGTCTCCCGGTAGGAGGGCAGCAGTACGTCCTGCGCCTCCATGGCGGCGGCCAGGCCGACGGTCACCGCCTCCTGTCCGAGCGATGAGGGGTAGGTGCCCATCCGGCCGGTGCGCTGCAGGGCGACCGCCTTGGCGTCGAAGCGCCGCGTCAGCACCATGGCGCGATAGAGCGGGATCAGGTCGGCCGCATTTTCGGCGAACGCCGGCAGCGCCTGCACCGCTGTCCCCGAGGGGTCCAGATATTGGGAATATTGAATCTCGAACCGGGCCGTGACGCTCACCGCACCACCTCCATGATTGCCGTCGCCGGCGCTGGCCGCGACCAACCGCGCCGGACCGACTCGAATCCCAGGCCCTGCCGCTCGGTAGCAACGCCTTGTGGCCAAATGCGGGCAAGCTGGCTGACCGACTCAGGGCGGAGCATTCGTCATGAGATCGTTCAGAGAGAACTGAGCGGCAACTGACATCGGCTATGGATCACGGAGCCGCCCCGTGAACATCGGTGCCAGATAGGCCGGTCCTGACCCTGGGCGGACCACATGCCTTCGCCGGAGTTGGATTCGCTCATTCGACGGAATGAAACCAACAAATCCTGAGATTCATTTACCGTTTGTTAAGGTTAATATTTTGCTAAGTGTCTAGGATGCTTAATCTTTCGTTAATCATGTTTGAGTCGCAAGATAATTCACAATAAAATCTCTCGAAGACTGGTCAAAGCTGAATACAAATACTACAAAGCGGCTTGTGCCGGTCCAGGCAAATGGGGCAAGACGCCACACGATGCGAGATTTGGACATGGACGCGGCCTTCGTTTCCAACTTCATCGTTTTCGATACCGGTCATCGTTCCTTGCCGGACCAATTGATCGGCTATGTGCGCGATTTCGCCGATTCGCAAAAGTATGCGGCGATCGACGACAGTGAGTGCAATCGGCCGGAGACCGTGCTTTCGGCGCTCTGCATCCGGCCGCACAGGCAGCAGTTGAGAGGGCACCTGCAGTCGGGCGTGCGCACGACGCTGCAGGAAATCCACAATGTCTTCGAGAGGATTGCCCAGGGCGACTTGCCATCGACAAAAGACATGTTGGTCACCGTCATGTTGGACAGGCTCGCACAGGACTCAAGCGGGACCATGGTGGCGACCAGCTCTCGCGATTACGACCGGATGGTGCGCGCGCCAGAATCGACAGATCGTCCGCTCCCAAGAGAGTGTGGCCATCGATGACCGCCAATACCTCCGGAACACGCCGTTGCCACGCGCCATTCGATCCAGAGGCAAACGATCACCTGGCCCGTGTGTTTCGAGAGCAGAGCGAGATTCTGGACCTCATTGCAAGGTCAGCCGACCTAGAAGACATCCTTGAGCGTATTGCCCTGCTCGCCGGGCAACTCCTGTCGCCTTCTCTCTGCTCCATTCACGTTCTCGACTCCGAAGGCGCGCTGCTGCGCCATTGTGTGACACCTGGCCTGCCCAAACGGTACGTTCGGGCCATCAGCCGCATCTCTTTAGATAGTGAGGCAAGCCCCTGGGGCTTGGCCGTGCGGCGCGGTGAGCAGATCGTCCTGGCGGACGTCGAGTCTGATCCGCAGTGGGCCGGTCTTGCGAAGGCCGCTCACCGCTGCGGCCTTCGCGCCTGCTGCTTTCGCCCAGTTCAAAGCCCCCACGACGACCTCCTGGGCGCCATAACCTGGCACCACTCCGAAACCCGCGAGCCTGGCCCTAATTACGGCGTTGTGATGGATGCGATAGCGACCCTGACCGGATTGGCAATCACGCAGCACAGGAGGGAGCAGCAGCGGCAGTCAACCAGCGAGCGGTTCGCTTCGCTGGCCGCGACGATCCCGGGTGTTGTCTATCAGCGCTTGGTCACGCCTGACGGCGACATTCGATACACCTACATCAGCGAGGGTGCGCGTGATCTGTTCGGGGTGTCGCCCGAAGAGATTATCGCCAATCCGCAGGCACTGTTCGACTGCCACGGACCGGAATACCGAGAGACCTTCCGCGAGCGGCTGCTGGCGGCGTCGCGGGATCTCACGATGTGGGACGTCGAGGCGCAGATCATCACTCGCACCGGAGAAGAGAAATGGACCCACGCGATCGCCCGACCACATCGGCAGCCGGACGGCTCGGTCCGGTGGGACGGGGTGATCCTGGACGCCACCTGGATGAAGAGGGCGAAGACCGAGCTACGCAAGGCCAAGGAGGCGGCCGAGGCATCCAGTCGGATCCAGGCGGAATTGCTCAGCCGGGTTCGCTCAGCCGACGAGCGGCTGGTATCGCTGGCCGCGACGATCCCGGGTGTTGTCTATCAGCGCTTGGTCACGCCTGACGGCGACATTCGATATACGTACATCAGCGAGGGTGCGCGCGATCTGTTCGGGGTGTCGCCCGAAGAGATAATCGCCAATCCGCAGGCGCTGTTCGACTGCCACGGACCGGAATACCGAGAGACCTTCCGCGAGCGGCTGCTGGCGGCATCGCGGGATCTCACGATGTGGGACGTCGAGGCGCAGATCATCACTCGCACCGGAGAAGAGAAATGGACCCACGCGATCGCCCGGCCACATCGGCAGCCGGACGGCTCGGTCCTCTGGGACGGGGTGATCCTGGACGCCACCTGGATGAAGAGGGCGAAGACTGAGCTACGCAAGGCCAAGGAGGCGGCCGAGGCATCAAATCAAGCCAAGACAAAGTTCCTCGCCCAGATGAGTCACGAACTGAGAACTCCACTAAATATTATAATTGGGTTCTCTGATATATTGATCTCGCAGACAGATATCACAATAGATAAGAAAAAACATGGTGAATATTTGAAAGATATCAATATGAGTGGCAGCCGCTTGCTTTCAATGATCGACGACATATTGGAATTCGTTGGATCGGAGTCGGAGAGCGCGGAAATAGTCCCAAGTCATGTAATCCTTAGGACTGTCGTAAATGAGTCCATTGAGAAATTGTTACCATTCTCAACGAACTCCAAGGTAAAAATAAAGACAAAGTTCAATATTAATGTTCCCACAGTGTTGGCCGATGAGAAGAAAATCAAGAGAATCATCGTGAATTTGCTGTCGAACGCAATCAAATTCACGCCACATGGCGGCAATATAGAAGTCGGAGCTGCGGTCAACCGGAACGGCGATGTCGAGGTGCGGATAGCCGACACCGGCATCGGGATCGCCATGGACCAGATGCCAAAGCTGCGTGAGGCGTTCGGAAAGATCGACGGCGATCTGTACCTCAAATACGAAGGGACCGGCCTCGGCTTGCCATTGGCCATCGCCTTGGCAAGACTACATGATGGTTCAATCACCTTCGACAGCCGGCTAGGCGAGGGCACCACGGCCACATTAACCTTGCCTAGGAGCAGAATTGTCGCCGCTAACGAGTCGGCTCCTCACGCGTTGGCGCCGAATCCCACGCGGAGGTAAGCGCTGGCGCGGGCCCTGGTCGCCAGAACACGCCATGGAGCATAAAAACCGAGTGGGCGTCGCCAGGCGGCCAGACCTGAAAGGTGGCGACCGCCACATGGATGTTCTTTCCGCTCTGGCTGACGGCTGCAGTGGATATCGTCATGCCCTCGACCGGCAGCAATGCGTCGATAACCTTCCAAATTGATAGCCGCACCATAGAGTGGCCTGGATCTTCAGGTCTATATGCTCGGCGCGGAGATCCGAGGGCGTGTCTGCGTTTGGCTATCCGCAAGCCTAGACGGTCGCACGCAACCTCGGCCGCTTATCAGCAGTGAGCGGATTTTCGATCTCAGACGTCAGCTTTCCATGTGCTTTCGTCAGCTTCCCCTCTCGCTTCTGACTCACAATCGCCGGGGCGGTCACGGCCGCTCGCGACCCGTTGCGGCTCCCCATTAGCCTCGCGTTGGCAGTATCGGTTGACCTGCATCATGGCGTTCTTCGCCGTGCGCTTGTAGGACACCAAGTCTCACGTAATTCGAGAGGCGAGGGTGTTCGGAAAACCGTCATTGGTCACGCGGATCGCCATCGGCAAGGGCATCGGGTTCCTGGTCGGTCTCATCGGGTTCGTTTTCCTGCCGGTCTTCCTGCCGGAGGCGGGCTGGCTGATCCGCTGGGGCATACTGCTCTGGTACACGACGTTGGGGGCGATCATCGGCGTGTTCGGCGTGTTCACCTGGCACCCGGTGTTGAAGCTGCCGATGCCCTGGTGGTTTCGCGCGCCGTTGCTCGGCGCCTGGATGAACTTCGTCCTGACCTTCTTCGCCTACGACGTGATGGAGTCGATGATGCTGTCGCTGTTCGGCGACCTCGGCATCCTGACCTCACCCTTCTGGTTTGCCGCCGAGGGTGCCGCGGTCGGGCTCCTCATCGGCTATGTCGCCACCCGATTTGGCGGCGAGGGCAAGGAAACCATCGACGAGGCGATGTCCGCGACCAAGCCATGATGCCGGCGGGTCGCGGAGCGGCGCCGAGCCTGGCCTAGGGGCCCGGGTGTCGCGCAACACAAGACCCTGGGCCATTCCAGACGAGAGGATAACTGGTGTCAAAATGAGTGGATCGCAGGGGAGCGTGGTTCCAAAGGTGGCGCAATCGGCGAGCTTGAAAATTCGAGCCTATTCCGGTGGCAGTACTGAGCCGGATAAGACGTTCACCATCCCTTTGAGCGTCCTCAATGTCGCGGCCCGACTCATGCCGAGTGTCGCCGCCGACGCATTGAAGAAGGAAGGAATAGACCTCGAGGAAATCGTTGAAATCTCGCGAAGGTCCGATGTTCAGGGCATCCTCCTCGAAGCCGAGGACCACATAGAAAACACGAAAGTTGTCCTCTCAATTGAATAAGCGCCCACTGCTAACATGATTCCGACGCAGTTGGGCTGCTTCTCGCTATTCCGTCCGGTCCCCGCCGCTTTGCCCGTTAGTCCGGCAGCTGGGTAACACCTCTTCCACGGACGCCGGTTCGATGCCGAGATCCTTCAGCGTCGATCCCGTCGCTGCGACAACGTTGTCCCGTTTCATCAGTGTCACTTGATCGCGGGTAAGCGGCGGGTTGGGAAGGACGGCCAGCAACGCCGCCAGCGTGTCCCAGACAAGGAAAGGGACGGGGACAAGAGCCCGTGTCTTGCCGAGGTGCCGGAGCACCAATTGCAGCACCGCTTTGTAGGTGTAGATGCCGGGGCCGCCGAGTTCGTAGGTCTGGCCGATCGCCGAGGGGCTGACCAAGGCGGCCGCGCAGGCCGCTGCGACGTCACCGACGAATACGGGCTGCAATCTTGTCAGGCCCCGGCCGAACAGCGGCAGGATCGGGGATCGGCGGGCCAGGCCGGCCAGCGTGTTGAGGAAGGAGTCCTCCGGGCCGAAGATCACGCTGGGGCGGAGGATCGTGACGCCGCCGAACGCCTCCTTCACCAGGGCCTCGCCAATGCCCCGGGCGCGGACATAGGGCGAGTCGGAGGTGGGATCGGCGCCCAGGCCCGAGATGTGGATCAGCCGTTCGACCCCGGCCTCCCTGGCTTGCCGGGCCACATGCAGCGCCCCCTGGCCGTGGATTTGGTCGAAGGTCGCTTTGCTCTTCTCGACATAGTGGCCGACGGTGTTGATGACCGCGGCCGAGTGCTCCACCGCCCGGGTGACGGTGGGTTCGTCCCACACGTCGGCCTGGAGGCATTCGATCTGGCCGTCTTGTCCGAGTCCTTTGAGGAAAGTCGCGCGTTCGGGGTGACGGACAGCGATGCGGATGGGGCGGCGCTCGGCGGCGAGGCGCTTCACGATTTCGCGGCCGAGGAACCCCGACCCTCCGAACACCGTTACCCGCCGGGACTCCATCCGCAACTGAACCCCAATGTTTGCGAGACCCTAGTCTATATCGCTTCCACTCTGCAGCGCCCTCAGGGATTTCGAGCGGAACTCGCGCCGATACAGGACGTAGAGCACATAGATTGTCATCGTCATGAACAGCAGCGGGTGGAGGAACCAGGCGAGAGCGGCCAGGGCGAAGAAATAGGCGCGCAGCCCGCGGTTGAAGTGGCGGGCGGCCAGGGCGCTGATCCTGGCGGCACGCATTGCCATGCCGGTGTTCGCGGGTTCGTCGCCGGTCTCGTTCGGCACCGCGCCCAGAAGGATCGAGCAGTAGTTCTGCAGCCGGAAGGTCCAGGCGAATTTGAAGAAGGCATGGGCCATCACCGCGATCAGCAGCAGCATCTTGAGCTGCCAGGTCTCCGCCGTGCCGGGTTCGACCAGCGGCAGGGTCGCCAGGATGCCGATCACCTCGTCGCTTGCCCCCAAGGCGGCGATCAGCCCGCCCAGGGCGAAGATCGTCGTGGAGGCGAAGAAGGCCGCGCCGTTCTGCAGGCCGCCGATGATGTTGGCGTCCATGATCCGGACATCGCGATTTTGCATCTGCACCATCCACTGCACGCGATAGGCGTCCATCAGCTTCATGATGCTCTGGCTGCGCCAGCGGCTGTGATCCGCGAAGATCGTGTAACCGGCCCAGCTCGCGACATAGAAGGCAAAGGCAAGGTAATCCAAGACGGTGACGTCGGGCACGGCGGGTTCCCTGGTTTGATCCGCGTCCTTGCGACCTTATCCCTGGATATCGAGACAGCAATACCGAAGAACACCCGCCCGGCATAGCTGGATAGACCGGGCGGATCCAAATGGCCCGAGGCGGGTTCCTCGAGCCCTGGGAATAAGATGGGAGCCAGCAATTCGCAGTCGCGGCGATGGACGCTGTCGAGGGCCCGTTGCCCGCGCGAGACATCGCCGGCACAGGCGCGGTATCGCGTGGTCGCTCCTGCCTGGCGGTCCTCACGCGCCACCGTCAGAGGATGCAGCAGGTCGCCTAGATGCTGATGGTCAGAGTGCCATTCCTGACAACCGCGTCATAGGCCCGGAGAGGCCGTGGAGCGGGGCCGCTCATGGTCTCGCCGTCCATCGTGAATCTGGAACTGCCGATGCTGGCGCATTGAAACAGGGATAGCTGGTGACGGTATTCCACTTCGACACCCCTATGCGTGCACAGGAGAGAGACGACCTCAAATCGGTCTTCGTCGGCATGCGCAATGATCAGGCCCCCTGGGATACGGGGATGCAGAATTTTGGCGGCGCCGCCAACTCTACTGAGATTGGGCTCCTTCGACAGGTCGACGGTCAGGACATTGCCGGTGACCGTGTAGGATTCCGGGGTGGCGGCCGAGGTTCGGCCGATCTTCGTGTACGAAGCGCAACCATTCAGGCCGCATAGACACACAGAGGCGGCCGCGGTGCCCATGGCGGTCTTCTTGATGAGTTCTCTCCTGCCAAGTTCGGCCATCTCAGCCTCCTGATGCATCTGGCGTTGTTGTCAGTCGATCGGGGGCGGAAACGGTCTCGCGCCGAGTCTAAAGCGTCTGCTATGCGCTGACGGGCCGCTGCGAGGTGCGTGGCGTGTTCGACCCCGAAGCCGTGGGCGCGTTCGCATCCTCCCCCTCGGTGTCTTCATGAGCGCTGAGGCGAATGGGAGCATTGATGCACCTCAAGATATGCGTCGCCCGATTTTGATCGCTGCACGCGCCAGATCTCGCCGATTTCGCCGGTCGGATTTGCGGGAGGGCCGAGTTGAATAAAATGCTTGGCTTGGGCCCACAGCGGTGCTGAATAGGCGCCAATGCTGGAGTTCATCAATTTCTATCTGATCCCGGGCCTCGTCCTCGGCAGCATCTATGCGCTCGGCGCGATCGGGGTGTCGCTGCTGTTCGGCATCCTGCGCTTCGCCCATTTCGCCCATGGCGACCTGATGACGCTGGGCGCCTATCTGGCGCTGACCCTGGTGCTCGGCCTGGGCTGGCCGGCGATGGCGGCGCTGCCGATCGCCATGCTGGCGACCGGCGGCATCGCCGTCGGCATCGACCGGGCCTTCTACAAGCCGTTCCGCAAGGGCGCGACGATCATCACCGTCATCGCCTCCTTCGGCGTGACGCTGATGGTACGCTCGCTGGTGCAGCTGTTCTGGGGGGTGGAGATCACCTCCTACGAGACCGGCATCCAGCGGCCGATGGTGTTCTTCGATGCGCTGCGCATCGCCGAGCGGCATTTTTACATTGTGGGCGGCGCGGTGCTGCTGGTGGCTGCCTTGCACCTGTTCCTGACCCGGACCCGCACCGGCAAGGCCATGCGGGCCATGTCCGACGACCCCGACCTGGCGCGGGTCACCGGGATCGACACCGGCCGGGTCATCGTCTGGACCTGGCTGATCGGCGCCGGGCTCGCCGCCGCCGGCGGGGTGTTCCTGGGCATGGACACCCAGCTCAATCCGAACATGGGCTGGAACCTGCTGCTGCCGGTTTTCGCCGCCGCCATCCTGGGCGGCATCGGCCGGCCCTATGGGGCGATTGCCGGCGGCATGGTGATCGGCCTGGCTGAAGAGCTGTCGGCCTATCCCTGGATCACCGACGCGCCGCTGCTGTCGCCGGGCTACAAGACCGCCGTCGCCTTCGCGCTGATGGTGGCGATGCTGATCTGGCGGCCCTCGGGCCTGTTCAAGGGCCGGGTGTTCTGATGGGCGAGACCGCATTCGGCCTGATGATGTACCTGATCGCCCTGCTGACCATGGGCGGCATCTACGCGGTCATCGCGCTCGGGCTGAACGTGCATTGGGGGCTGACCGGCCTGTTCAATGCCGGCATCGCCGGGTTCTTCGCCATCGGCGCCTATACCTCGGCCCTGCTGACCGCGCCGGACAGCCCGAACCATCTCGGCGGCTTCGGCCTGCCGATCCCGGTCGGCCTGGTCGCCGCCATGCTGACCGCGGCCGTCATCGCCTATGGGGTCGGCCGCATCTGCCTGCGCCTGCGCAGCGACTATCTGGCCATCGCCACCATCGGCATCGCCGAGATCCTGCGCCTGGTACTGAAGAACGAGGCCTGGCTGACCAACGGTCCGCGCGGCATCGCCTCGATCCCGCGGCCCTTCGAGACCCTGGACCAGCCCTGGGCCCAGCTCGCCTTCCTGGGTGTCATTCTCGCCATTGTCGCGGTCATCTACTGGCTGATCGAGCGCGGGCAGAACGCCCCCTGGGGCCGGGTGATGCGAGCGATCCGCGAAAACGACACGGCGGCGGAAGCGGCCGGCAAGGACGTGGTGCGCTTCCGCCTGGAGGCGTTCATGTTCGGCGCCATGTTCATGGGGCTGGGCGGCGCGCTGACGGCGCATTCCTTCAAGTTCATCGGCCCCGACGCCACCGAGCCGCTGATGACCACCTTCCTGGTATGGGTGATGCTGATCGTCGGCGGCAGCGGCAACAATCGCGGCGCTATCCTGGGCGCCTTCGTGATCTGGGGCATCTGGTCGGCGACCGAGCTGGTGACCAACCGGCTGCCGCCGGACTGGATCACCCGCGCCTCTTATATCCGCATTTTCCTGATCGGGCTGCTGCTGCAATTCGTCATGCAGCGCTATGCCCGCGGCATCCTGCCGGAGAGGCCGCCGGAGGCGGTCGGCATGCAGGAAGGGCAGGGGGATGCCGGTACCGCCGCCGGAGAAGCCGCCGCCCAGACCGAGGGCCGCCCCGGCCCATGACCATCCGCCCGGCCACCCTTGCCGATGTCGATGCCATCGCGGCGCTGCATGTGGAGAGCTGGCGCGCATCCTATCGTGGCATCCTGCCGGACGCCTTCCTCGACGGTCCGGTGGAGGAGGACCGGTCCAGCCACTGGTTCGAGCTGCTCGAGGAGAGCGGCTGCGACCGCATCACCCTGGTGGCCGAGGGCGAGGACGGCATCGCCGGCTTCGTTTCGGTGGCGCGATCCGGCGGGGACGGGTTCGATGCCTATATCGAGCACATCCATGTCCGTCCCGGGCGCAAGGGCACGGGCCTCGGCCGGCGGCTGCTCGCGGCGGTCGTGGACCGGCTGATCGCGATGGGCTGCCGGTCCGCCTATCTCCTGGTCTTCGATGCCAACACCGACGCGATCGGATTCTACGAGCGGCTTGGCGGCGAAACGGAACAATTCGGCATGGAGGACATGGCCGGCGCCGCGATCCCCCGCTCCCGCATCTCGTGGCGGGACCTGGCGGCGCTTGTCAGCGCCTGCGGTCAGCCGGGCCGGGAGTCGAGCGGCCGGCCGTAGAGCAGGCCGACCCAGCGGCGAACCAGCATGCGGTTCCAACTGGGTAGCCATTCCGACGTCTCGACGATCTGCCGCATGCGCTTCCACGGGGTGAACGGCCGCGCGATGGCAAGCGACAGCAGATAGGCCAGCGACGGCCCGACGGCGACCGCGGCGACGATCCCGACGATCAACAGGGGAATGAGGATCGCAAGCCCGGAGTCGGGCGCGCTTTCCATATCGACGAGGCCCAGCGCCTCGAACATGGCGGATCCGCCGATCATGATGGCGGCCCAGGCCGCCAGGAAACCGATCTTTTCGATTTCGAACGCCGCCGGCCAGGAGCGGTTGTCGACCCGATTGGCCCCGCGTGCTTTCCGCAGGATTGTAGCGATCGGCTTGGGATCGGCCATCGCCGGAATCAGGATCCGATGCCCACCGCCATGCAGCCGTACCGCGGTCGAACCGAGCGCGCCCATGCCCTCGATCCGCACGATCTCGTCGAAGGCGAGCGACAGGACCGCCGGACCGGCGAGCCCGCCGGCTCGGAAGAGCAGGCGTCGATTGGTCACGATCAGACGGTCGGGCCGGAGCATCAGCGCGGCCGATTTCGCCAGCAGCCAGATCGGATAAACCGCAAGTATCATGCCGCCGGCCATGAGATAGAGTCCGGCCAGTTCATCGGACGACGCGTCGCTGAATGGGATCAGGATGCCGGGGCCGAACAGGCTCAGGCCGATCCAATCGGCCAGTCTCGACCGCCAGAAGGCGGGCAGATTCCGCCCCGAGGTTTCGTGCCGGATGCGCTCGTCCGGGTCGAGCATCCTGTGCAGCCGGTCGGTCATCGGCTCCTCCTAGTCGTCACATCCGATGCACGCTCAAAAATAGGACTCGCCCTCGAATTCATCGAGCGCCGCCGCGAGGCGCTCGCGCGCATTGGCGACCTGCTCGGGGTCCTGGCCGGCCAGCACGGACTCGAAATGGACCATAAGCAGGTCGAGCCGCTGCCGGTCTTCCCCCAGGCTCTCCTCGTAGAGCCGTTCCGCCCGCGCCAGCACGGCCCGGTTCTCCGCCTTGTCGCGCGGATGGATCTTCAGCGCCTCCAGCGTCTTCATGCGTTCGGCGATCTCCTTCTCCGACATCGCGCCCGGGGTCTGTTCGATGATCATGCGGTGCTGCTCCCCGGTCGCCTGGACGTTCGCCTCCACCTCGAGCAGACCGTTGACGTCATAGGTGAACCGCACATCGACCCCTTTGTCCTCGACTGCGCCGCGCGGCAGCTGCACCCGCAGCTTGCCGAGCCGGATATTGCCGGCGACGGTGCGGCTTTCGCCCTGATAGACGTCCACGTCGACAGCCGATTGCCGGTCGTGGATCGGCCACAGCGTCTCGATCCGGCTGGCGGGGATGGTGGTATTGCGCTCGATCAGCGGCAGGAAAAGGCCTTCCTGCACCTGCTCGGTGCCGATGGGGCGGCCGACCTGGAGGCCGAGTGTGTAGGGGCAGACATCGGTGACCACCACCTCGTCAAGCGCCGCGTGCCGGGCCTTCAGGCCGGCCTGAACGGCGGCGCCCAGGGCCACCGCCTGGTCGGGGTCGAAATGGCTCGCCGGAATGCGGCCGAACATGCGGGCCACCAGCCGGCGCACGATCGGCATCCGCGTAGCACCACCGATCAGCACCACCTCGTCCAGCTCGCCGGGTTTGATCCGCGAATCCCGAAGCGCCCGTTCGATGGGCGTGGACAGCCGGCCCATCAGCTCCGACGTCAGATGCTCGAACGTGTCCTCGGAGACGGTCCAGGCAAGGGTCCGGTCGCCCCAGCGCAGCCGCATCTCGGTCGTCTCGCGATCGCTGAAACGACGCTTGGCCCGCTCGGCCTGATCGCGCAATGCCTGCAATGCGGCGCCGGCCAGATCGCCGGCCCCAAGGCCGGCCGGAGCGGCCGCCACGTCCATGAACCCCTGCACCAGACGGTCGACGAAATCCTCGCCGCCGAGGAAATTATCGCCGGTGCTGGCCCGCACCTCCATGATCCCGGCGAACAGCTCAAGCACCGAGACGTCGAAGGTGCCGCCGCCAAGATCGAACACCAGGAACTTACTCTCGGCGTCGCGCTGATGCAGGCCGTAGGCCATTGCCGCCGCGGTCGGCTCGTTGACCAGCCGCTCAACCGTCAGGCCGGCCATCTCGCCGGCGATGCGCGTCGCCTTGCGCTGTGTGTCGTTGAAATAGGCGGGCACCGAGATCACCGCCTCGGAGACGGTTCCGCCGAACGCGGCTTCGGCATCGGCCTTGAGCGATTTCAGGACCAGCGCCGACAGCTCTTCGGGGCGGTAGTCGCGGCGGTCCATACGGATCTGCCGGTCCGTGCCCATATGGCGCTTGAACGCCGCGGCGGTCCGGTCGGGATGGGTGATCTGCCGTTCCCTGGCGGCGCGGCCGACCAGCACCTCGCCGGTGTCGTCCAGCCCGACCACCGACGGGGTCAGCGCCTCGCCGAGCGCATTGGGCACGATCTTCGCGCCGTCCTCGGTCCAGGCCGCGACGAGGCTGTTGGTGGTGCCGAGGTCGATACCGATGATCACCGGACGCGATCCTCAGCCGAGCAGCGTGATTGCCAGGCTGAAGGCGACGCCCGAGGCGATCATGCCCAGCGAATAGACCGCCGTGTAGAACTGCCGCTGGCGCTTCTTCGTCGATGCCGGTCGGGCGAAGGCGTCGCGCCACCAGCGCACGGTCCGGGGGTCGAGATACTGCTCCGGGATCAGCGGGTTGTGGCGGTACAGGTCGTTCAGCAGATCCTCGATCGAATGCAGGTGCTTGTCGTCGGTCAGCATGAAGGCGGGATGGAAGATCCAGGGCCGGTACGGGCTCAGCAGCAGCCATGCGGAGAGCGGCGTGGTGTTGGCGAGACCGCTGCGGCGGGATTGCTTGCGCAGCCAGTCGAGCCGCCACTCGGCCTCCGGCACCTTCAGCAGCTGCAGAGCCAGATAGCGATGCCAGGTCGACAGGTGGTCGATGCTCTCGTCCCAACGGAAGTGGTCGATGGCGGCCTTGCAGAGCTCCAGCGGCAGCGGTTTCCGGTTGGCCAGAGCCTGGAGGAGGGACCGTTCGAAGGCGGCGCGGGCCTCCAGGGCAACCAGCCGCGGCATGTCGAGCGCGGCCTGGAGATGCGCGATCGCGCCGGCCTCGTCGCCGGCCTCCAGCCGTTCAACGATGGCCTCCACATCGGGATCCGGCGCCTCGTCGGCCGACATCGCCTCGGCCGGCTCGCCGATGTCGCGGTCGGGCGCCTCGAATTCTTCTGCCGCATCCTCGTCTTCGTCCGGCGGCGATGCACTGGCCCGCGCTTCCTGCAGGGCATTGTCGTAGGCCCGGCGCAGGCGCATGAAGCCGTCCGGATCGTCTTCCGGCCGCGTCGATTTCAGCTGCCTTGCATAGGCATGGCGGATGGCTTGCTCATCGTCCGTCGGGTCGATGCCGAGGACCTTCCAGGCGCTCATGATTCCGTCCGATCCTCCCTGTCGGGGTCCGTCCGGAGCATGCGGGCATGAGCGCGAAGATTGCGTTAATCGGTGACGCGGTCGCCTTTTCCGCTTTTCAGCGCCGCGACATCGGCCCGCAACGCCCGGATCTCCTCGACCATCTCGGCGATGTGGCTTTCCTGTTCCTTCTCCTCATCGGCCGCCGCCTCGTGCATGGCGTTGACGATGATGGCGATGAACAGGTTCAGCACCGTGAAGGAGGTGATCAGGATGAAGGGCACGAAGAAGGCCCAGGCCCAGGGGAAGGTCTCCATCACCGGTCGCACGATGCCCATGGACCAGGATTCCAGGGTCATGATCTGGAAGAGGGAATAGAAGGACCGGCCGACGGTGCCGAACCATTCGTCGAAAGCGGCGCCGAACAATTTGGTCGCCATCACCGAGGCGACGTAGAAGACCAGCATCAGCAGCGCGATCACCGAGCCCATGGAGGGGATCGCCGACAGCAGCGCCTGCACCACGACTCGCATCTTCGGCACCATGGACATGAGGCGCAGGGCCCGCAGGATCCTGAGCGCCCGAAGCACGGCGAGGCCCTGACCGGACGGCACAAGCGCCACCGCCACGATGACGAAATCGAAAACGTTCCATGCGCTGCGGAAGAAGGACAGGCGATAGACCACCAGCTTCAGGCCGATCTCCAATACAAAGATCACCAGTGCCGCCAGATCCAGCGCATGTAGCAGGGGCCCGGCCGCCGCCATGGCCGTCGGAGAGGTCTCCAGACCCAGCACGATGGCATTGGCCACGATCACTGCGATGATGAAGTTCTGAGTCGCCTGCGCCTCGACCAGCGTGCGCAGACGGTCGCGGATGCCGGGCTTCGGCGCCGCCTGTTCGACCACGCTCATTGCCGGCTGGCGGCGGGCGCACCCCGTCCCGCGTCCCGATTCATAGGAGGCTCCCGCATCGCTCTCAAATCCCGTCCCGCGTCTATCTGGTGACGCCGCAGCGCCGGAACAACACCTTGAAATGCAGGGGCTTCTGCCCGATCTTGCTGCCCGCTCGGCGAGATCGTCAGCGCCGTCGGGATCATTGCCTGGGATGGTAGCGGTCCCATTCCTAACAACCGGTTAGGTGGCTCTGCTCAAGCGATCTCGCAGCCAAGTTGCGGGCCGTGGCGGGTTGTGTTGCGCGGTCACCGGCCTTAGGAGTGCACCGAACCGCGCTGTGGAAAACCGTCAATGACCGGAAAAGCCTTCTGGGACGACCCGTACCGCACCCGATTGGAGACCCATGTCTCCACGGTGGACGGCGCCGACGTCACCCTGGCCGAGACGATCTTCTTCGCCTTCTCCGGCGGGCAGGAGAGCGACCGCGGCACCATCGGCGGCCATCCGGTGCTGGAGGCCCGCAAGGACGGGCAGGGGATCGTCTACCGGCTGGCGGACGGGCACGGACTTGCCCCGGGGGATCCGGTCGCCGTTGTGATCGACTGGGAGCGGCGGCACCGGCTGATGCGTTTGCATTTCGCGGCCGAGCTGGTGCTGGAGCTGGCCTACCGCGCGCTCGACCCGATCGAGAAGATCGGCGCCAATATCGCCGAGGACAAGGCGCGGATCGATTTCCTGTGGCCGGAGCCGATCGCGCCAAGGCTTTCCGAACTGGCCGACGCCGCCAATGCCATCGTCGCCGAGGACAGGCCGATCGAGAGCGCCTTCAGCGACCCGGAGCGGGAAGAGCGATACTGGAAGATCGACGGTTTCGCCCGCGTGCCCTGTGGCGGCACCCATCTGAAGAGCACCGCCGAAGTCGGACGCATTGCGCTGAAGCGAAAGAACGTCGGCAAGGGCAAGGAGCGGATCGAGATCACGGTCGGCGATTGAGGGGCCTCGCCGGACCTTGCGACTCTGTGCCGGGGTAGCCGACCTCACCCTTCGACAGGCTCAGGATGAGGGCATCTTGGGGCACCTGCCTCCACCCAGAACTCCTCATCCTGAGCCTGTCGAAGGGTGAGGCTGGCTAAGCCAATCCAATGTGTGAACTGCGCGCCGGACTCTCCTCCGCTGACACACGAAAACGGCGCCGGGACATCGATCCCGGCGCCGTCCTTGCGTCTGGCGGCTCAGCCCTGCGGCTGCGGTTCCGGTCCGTCCGGGATATCCGGCTCGTCCCGGCTGGCGGGCGATCGCCGCCGCTCTGCCATGTACTGGTCGAATTCGGCCTTGTCCTTGGCCCGCCGCAGATTGTCGAGGAAGTCCATGAAGCCCTTCTGCTCCTCCTCGAGCCGCTTCAGCGTCTCCTCGCGATACTCGTCAAAGGCGGTATTGCCGCTGGAGGAGCGACGTCGGCGGCCCCATGAGCCCCATTCGCCCCCATTGCCGTTGCGGTGCCAGCGGCCACGGCCGCCATGTCTCGAACATCCCATGCGTCCACTCCAAAACAGATAGGCCAGGAGAGCCAGGCCCAGCGGCCAGAAGACGATGAAGGTCAGGACCGTCGCGGCGATCCACGCCGGCTTGCCCATATCGTCCAGTTTCGCTGCCAATTCCATCGGACCCTCATGTAAAAGGTTTTTACATTGGTCAATCTGGCGTGGGTCCGCGACGCTTTCAAGAGGGAATCTGCAAAAATCCGCCCGCAGGCCTCGAATCTAGTCCTGGCCGAGCCCAAGCCCCTGCAGGTAGATCAGCATTTCCGCTTCCAGCAGGTCCTCCGGCACCATCGGCAGCTTGCGGCGGCCGGCATCGCCCCGGGCGAACAGGGACGCGATGCCGTGGGCCATGGACCAAAGATGGTAGCTCACCATGGAAGCCGGCGGCCGGCCCTCCTTGGGCAGCAGGCCGCAGACCGCCTGGGAGGCGGTGCGCAGCACCTCGTAGGCGCGGTTGGAGGCCTCCGCCAGCTCCGGGCTGGTGTCCTGCGGCAGCTGGGATTCGAACATCGCCACGTAATAGGCGGGCTCGCGGCCGGCGAAGGCGAGATAGGCGCGGCCCACCGCGTCCAGGGCCGAGACCGGATCCGGATTGCCGTCGTTCCATGCCGCGTCCAGATCGTCGGCGAAGCGCTCGAAGCCGTGTCGCGCCACATCGGCCATCAGGGCGTCGCGGTCGCGGTAATGGCGGTAGGGCGCTGCCGCGCTGACCCCGGCCAGCCTGGCGGCTTCCGAGAAGGTGAAGCCGGCCGGCCCCTTCTCGGCGATCAGCTCCAGCGCCGCCGCCACCAGCGCCTCGCGCAGATTGCCATGATGATAGCCGCGCCGACCGCGACCTCGCTTCGCCCAATTCATGTGAAAGGCTTTTACATGAATTGGGGCCGGCGTGCAGCCTGCATAAAGAAGACGGGACCCTGATCCATCGGAAATTGTCAGACCGGCCGGTAGGACAGTCGACGGCCGTACAACAGGGAGACCCAGGCAAGGGCCAGGCGGACATCCCAACGGTCATTTCGGCCCGCGCAGATAGCGGCCTGCATTTGCCCGGCTGGGACGAAGGGGCACAGCGATGCCAATGTGAGTGCTCCACCCAACGGACCGCCAATCACAAGCGCGGCGATCCAGGCGATGGCAGTAACCCCAAGCGTCATTGAGGTGGTTTCGAAGTCAAAGCCGCTGCCAGTGGGCGACAGGTTCAGGAGACCCACGAGGACCCTGAGCGAGAGGTAGACTGCAAATACCGCCGGCAGCATCCCGAAAAGCGCCGGATAGATCCTGGCCAATCTCCCGAGGGCCGGCGGTGCCTCGATCCCACTCGCAACCGCGATAGCCCGCGCCGCGGCATCGGCGTCGCGCAAGCGTTCCAACCGGATGGTTCCTGACGGTCCCTTGACCGACACATGCCGGGTCCAGAATTCCGAGACCCAAGAAACCTGCCGGATCTGGTCCAGATCCATCGCCTCGAGCTTGTTATCCCAACTCCCATTGGCGAACAGCATGCGCCGATCGGTGACGATCAACTCGTCTGCGATCCATTTCTGGGACCATTTGAACACAAGCGCAGCGATGATCCCGACGGCCATGCCAACGGCGGCGCTGATGAGAGTCGAGGTCTCGACCGAAATCACCAAGTCCGGATGTCGCAGCGCACCATTCAGCCAGGTGAACAGATACAAAGACGCGATCACGATGCCCAGATGGGTGAATTCGCTCGCAAAAGACTGCCCGCGGGTGCGGTAAACGATCTTCTCACCCGGCTGAAGCACGGCGTCCAGATCGGCGACCATGAAGCTCTTCCTCGGCCGTTGCTCAGCAGTTCAGATAGGGCAGCGGCCGACCATAAAGGAGGCTGGCCCATTTCAGGGCAATCCGCAGATGCCATTTGTCCGGGTTGCCGGCGCAAAGGCCCGCCTGCATCTGCTGGGGCGTCACGAATGGCCGCATGATCGTCGCTGTCAGCAGACCGCTGACCAGTTGGTAGGCAAGCCAGGCAGCCCCCATTGCGAACACCGTGAGGATCAGGTCAATCGTCCGGAATGCGAGGCTGGACGGGTCCTCGACCGGCAGCCATCCGGTTGCGCGCAGACCGGACCAGGCAGCCGTATAGCAAACCGCCCAGACCAGGACGGCTCCTAGAAGCCAGAACTCGGCGTTGGCCATACGGCCTATGGCTGGGAGCGGGGAGACACCGATCGCGTCGGTTAGCGCCTTGGCCAGTGCATCGGCATCGCGCGGCCTCGGCAGGTCGATAGCACGGCCGGCCGCGACGACTTCGATGCTCGGAGCCCGTGGTGATCCGGACCAACCCACGCGCTCGATCCTGTCCAGCGCTGCCGCCTCAATCTTGCGGGACCATCCGCCCTTTGAGAAGAGCAGCCGCCGGTTGGTAATGACCAGATCGTCCGGGGCTCGGCGCTGTCGGCGGATGGTGTACGCGAAGATTACAACGGCAACGGCGCCGACAGCGCCGGTCGTCGAGCATATCGTCAGAAAGAATTCCCAGAACGCCAAGTCATGCGCACGATAGGAGGCGAACTTGCCCGTAGAATAGAGCAGCACGACGACCAGCATCACTGCGATGAGGACGGCTGTCCGACCGTATCCGCGCCCGCGGGTCCGGTAGACGATCGTCTCGCCCGGCCGCAGGGCTGCGTCGAGGTCGGCGGGCATCGGTCTCGGCGTCCCGTCAGGTCGAGGCGGCGCCGTCCTGTGCGGTGTGATGCGTGCCCTGGTCGGTTAGCGACACGCGCCAGTCATCGCCGTACAGCACACCGGCCCATTTCATGGCCGCGCGGCGGTGCCAGCGGTCCGGGTTGCGGAACAAGAGCCCGGCGCGCATCTCTTCCGCCGTGACGCAGGATTTCAGCAGGGTGACCGTCAGCAGCACGCCGGCCAGGCGGCCGACCGGGGCGGCCAGGGCCAGGGCTGCGATCAGCGAGGAGCCGAAGGCGAAGACCTCCACCGCCACGCCCTCCCAGGCGGTCAGTTTCGACAGGGTGGCGATCCAGCGCTCCGAAAGGATCCAGCGCAGCAGCATGTACATGCCGCCGGCGGTCACCAGGTAGCTGCCGGGCACCAGCAGGTCGGGGTTCAGCATGCGGCCGACGGGCGCGGGCGGACGCTTTCCGGCGGCATGGGCCAGCGCGCCGGCCAGGGCGTCCGGCTCGCGCATGGCCGGCAGGACCAGGACGCCGGACGGGCCGGTGATGCGCAGGGTTCCGGTGGTATCGGCCTCCGACCACTCGATATCGACCACGTCGGCCAGCGGCAGGTCGATCACCGCGGCATTGCGCTTGGCGGGCTGGAACAGCAGGCGGCGGTCGGTGATCAGGATCTGGGCCTGGTGGATCGGCTGTTCCTTGCGCGACACGAAGGTGACGGCCGCGACCAGCAGCACGAAGATGCCGAGGATGGTCCAGACCCCGCCGGGCTGCACCACGGCGGTCAGGACCGAGCCGCCGGCCATCAGGCCGAGCAGCGCGATAAACGGCTCGACAAAGGATTCGCCGCGGGTGGAGTACACCACCGGCTCACCCGGCTGGAGGATCGACTGCAGGTTCATGCGCCTTGGCTCCGGTCTATCCGGGCACGGGCCCAGCGGCCGGCCCGGTACTGTCACCTTTGCGGCAAGCGTGCTCCAGCGGCCTTAATATTCCCTTTAGGATTGGCCGCAAACGGCGCATCTGCGCTGGTGTGGCACGAAGATGCGCCGTACGAAGATAGTTTACACATCAAATATTTAGGAGAAAATTTTCAAGCAGTTGCTGAGCTGTGCGATGTGCAGATCGTTCGCCGGTTGCCTGACATAGCCGAATGTCGAGGCGCGCTTGGGCGGATCGCGCAACGCTAGCCGGCGATTGCCAGTTCGGCCTCTATCTCCACCGCCATGTTGAATGGCAGGCTGGCCATGCCGACGGCGGAGCGGGCATGGCGCCCCACCTCCGGCCCGAAGACCTCCAGGATCAATTCCGAAAATCCGTTGATCACCGCCGGATGACGGTCGAAGCCGGGGGCGGCGTTGACCATGCCGAAGGCCCGATGCCAGGCGGTGATGCGGTCCAGATCGCCCAGCTCCCGCTTGAGGCTGCCCAGCATCGACAGGGCGACCTTGCGCGCCAGCCCGTAGGCCTCCTCCACCGAGACATCGCCGCCGACCTGGCCGAACGGCCCGGCCAGCGAACCGTCCGTCTCCTGCGGCCCGTGGCCGGAGATCAAGACCCGCTCGCCGCGGATGCTGACGAAGGGGAAGGGCAGGACGACGCCCGGCGGAACCTTGATCGGTTCCGGCAATACCAGTCCGAGCGAGTCCAACCTTGCCTCGATCGACGCCATCGATGCTCTCCGAGATGCGCGGCGGGTGTTCGGAGGGCGATCTTCGCCTCCCATCCGCGTCGGAGTCGAGCGGCGATCAGCGGCGGGTCACTTGACCCAGTACTTGTAGAAATAGCCCTCCACCAGGGCCAGTCGCGCCTGCCAGGCATCCTTGTACGGCCCGGTGTCGTCGATCACCTGGACGAAGAACCGGCATTCCGGATCGGACTCGACGCCGAAGGCCAGGAAGGGGTACATGGCCCGGGAGAAGGATTCGTCATCATAGCTGACGACTTCCCGGCTCAGCGACGCGCCGATGCGTTCCATTTCGGAGGCACGCTCTTCACGCCAGATCGGCTCGACGGTCAGATCCAGGTCGGTGATCGTGATCTTGTAGGTGTATTCGGCCTGCCCGTCCGGGGTGACCCAGCAAGGCGGCTTGCCGACCGCGCCGGCCCGCCGCTCCAGATTGGCCAACTGGCCGACCAGTTGCAGGTTGCGGATCTGGAGCTCGCGGTTGTAGGCGACCAGCTCGCTGACCGCCGTGGGCACGTCGTCGCGGCCGGCGACGACGGTGTCGAGCGCGCCCTGGATCTCGCCAAGCGCCCGCTGGGCATCGTCGGCCGACTGCTTGGCCTCGGCCAGCTCCGTCCACAGTTGCGGCAAGGTCCGCCCGGCCAGCAACCCGCGCGCCGATGCGGAATCCGCCGCGGTCTTGAACAGCGCCAGCGAATTGGCGACCTCGGAGACGTCGTCCAGGATCGGATCGTGGCTGGGTTCCTCGAGCAGCCGGTCGACGCCGAAATAGGTCTCCGCCAGCTGCCTTGCCTGTGCCGCGGCGTCGGATGTGGCGCGCTGGTGGTCGGAGATGGTGCCGTCGAAATGCTCGGTCGCGACCACCTCGCTCCGGCTCGTCAGGGCCGCCACCAGCAGCAGGGCGAAGGCGATCAACACCGCCAGATGCAGCAGGGCCGGTCCGCTGATGTCGCCGGATTTGCGCGGCGTGATCATGCGCCGCCCCGGGGCCCGCTATGGCGGCCGCGCAGGGGCGGGATGTAGACATCCTCCTCTCGCGTCGGCCGGAGGTTGCCGAACGCCTCTTCATCGATGGCGAGCGGCGATCCCTCCGTGGAGAGCGGCGAGGTGGCGGTCGTTTCGTCGATCGCCGCATTCAGCACGTCGCCCAGCTTGACCCGGAGGTCGGCCAGGGCCGCGGCGTCCGACGTCAGTTTCTCGCGGGCGGCGGTCACCCCGTCGATCTCCTGCGCCAGCCCGCTCAGCACCGCCCGCTGTTCGCCGGACAGGGAGTCGACGGTCCGCGAGGCGCTCTCCAGGGCCGTGACGACACCGGAGATCCGGGTGCCCAGCAGCTCCTGGAACCGGTCGCCGACCTCCTGCGCATCGCGCAGCTTGGCCATCATCTGGTCGTAGGATTCAAAGATCCGGGTAATGCGTTCCTCATTGCGTATGGCCGCTTCGCGCACTTGACGAAGATCGGAGGACAAACCCCGCAATTCATTGGAGAAGGGTTCCAGAGCCTGATCGGTGCGGCCTTTCAGGGTCGCCAGGCTCTCGCTGAACTTGTCGACCGAGGCGGTGCTGTTGCGGAAGGCCTGCTGCATGCGGATATCCAGCTGGTCGACGATCTCCGACGTCGACTTGCCGATGGCCTCCCGCGCGGTGGTCGCGGTCTCGCGCAGCTCCGCGATCCCGGCCTTGCCGGCCGCCTCGATGCCCTCCACCGACGTGTTGACGCTCTGCTCAAGATCGCTGTTCAGCCGGTCGGCGGTCGCCTGGAACCGGGCGATGGCACCATCCAGCTGGTCGTTGAAGGCCTGGGTGCGCTCGAACAACGACGCCTGGGCTTCCGCCTCGGCCCGGTCGACGGTGATGGCGAATTGCCGCAGCACCACCCGGCCGATCAATCCGAACAGGGTGGTGGTCAGGGCCACCGCGAACTGCGCCAGCACCGCCTCGACGGACGGGATCGCCACCTCCATGGCATAGGGCAGGAGGGAGGCGACCAGCGCCGTCACCGTGAACAGGAAGCCCAGATAGAACAGGCTGTCGGCGAAGGGTTCGACCAGATGCGCCTTGCGCTTCACGAAGACGAAGCCCAGCAGGTAGAGCAGCATCACCGCATTGGGCAGGCCGATCAGCAGAGGCAGCTCCACGGGCATGACGACGGATGCGGCGATGACCGCCGCGCCGGCGAGATAGGACAGCAGGAAGGCTAGTCTCAGGCGGCTGGCGGACTGTGCGGTATTCCGTGTCGTGGCCATAAGCAAATCCCTGATCAACGCGGCGCGCGCTCCGGGCGGACTTGTCGGCGGCGCCGGCCTGATCGACAGGACCGCCATCGCCGGTTCGCCCAGGCGCCGCCATGCATGCCGAACCCGTCCGCGACCGCGGACAGGCGCTGCATGCAATGCGCATTCGCCAAATGAACCAGGTGCCCGGCTTCCCATCGAACGCATACCGCGCCGCCGACCGACGGCCCGGTTTGTACAGCGCGGCATTTTCGGTGGCATCCGGCCGGCCCGCGAACAAATTGCGGACCGTGGATCGACGTCGCGCAGTCTAATGCGACGCGGGCGCAAGTTCTAGTTTGGTTAATGCAAGGTTACCAGCGCGAATTTCTCTCGACCGGACCGGCGAAGGACTTTCGGGGGCGGTCAGAACGCAATCCGCGCCCCGTCCCAGGCGAAGACCTGTCCGGAATCCGCCGGACCAAGTCGATCCAGGACCCGCAGCAGGTGGCCGGCGGATTCCTGCGCTGAGAACAGGTTTGCCGCGGCCACGCCGGACTGGAAAGGCTTCGACAGGGCGGTATCGACGGTGCCCGGATGCAGCCCGACGCACAGCGCGTCCGGGCTGCGGCGCGCCAGCTCGATGGAGAGGGTCTTGATCATCATGTTGAGCGCCGCCTTGGACGCCCGATAGGCATGCCAGCCGCCGAGCTGGTTGTCCGAAATGCTACCGATTCGGGCCGAGAGGGCGGCGAAGGCGGCCTTGCGGTCGCGGGCCAGCAGCGGCAGGAAATGCTTGGCGACGAGCGCCGGCCCGATGGTGTTGATCCGGAACACCCGCTCCATCGCCGGCCCGTCGAGGGACCGCCAGGTCTTCTCCGGCTGCACGTCGCGGCCCAGATGCAGCACGCCGGCCGCGACGATCACGAGGTGCAGCACTTCGGAAGCCGCAGAGACCGTGGCAGCGGCCCGGGCGATGCTGGCTTCGTCCTCCAGGTCGATGGGTGCCGGACGGACCTTCGGATTCGGGCTCTGAAACTCCGATCGCGAAAGCGCGAACACCGTCGAGACTTCGGCGCAGGCGACTAGGGACTCCACAAAAGCCCGGCCCAGCCCGCCGCTCGCGCCGATGACGGCGACGGACATCTCACTGCCGAACGAGGGCAGGTCTATCGGGTCAGGGGGCGTCGAATTCGGCACTGCGGCATCCTGAGGCGGCGGGTGGGCGATCCGATCCGGAGACTCCTACGTATCGTAATGGCGAGTGGTTCGCTTGAACCAACGGAATTGGGGAGGGGACGTGTTTACGCGACCGGAACGGGTGGCGCCAGGACGAGGGCAGGAATCGGTCTGGGACTATCCCCGGCCGCCGCGGCTGGAGCCGGTTGCGGAGATCGTGCGGGTCGTCTTCGCCGGCAGGACCGTGGCTGAATCCTATCGTGCCTACCGGGTGCTGGAGACCAGCCATCCGCCGGTCTATTACATCCCGATCGGCGATGTGGATCGCGAATACCTGACCTCCGGGTCCGGACGATCGTTCTGCGAATTCAAGGGCATGGCGCGCTACTGGTCGCTGGAGGTCGAGGGCCGGCGATCGGAGAATGCGGCCTGGAGCTATCCGGACCCCACGCCGGCCTTCGCGGCGATCGCCGACCATCTCGCCTTCTATGCCTCTCGGGTGGACGAATGCTGGATCGGCGACGAGCGCGCCACCGCCCAGGAAGGCGACTTTTACGGCGGCTGGATCACGCCGCGGGTGGTCGGGCCGTTCAAGGGCGCCCGCGGGACCCTGGCCTGGTAGCGGTGCGGCCCGGACCGTCGGACGGTCCGGGCAGCGACGAACGGTTCGAACTCAGCCCCTGGCTTCGGCCAGTTGCTGGTTCACGTAGTCCCAGTTGATCAGCTTGTCGATGAACGCCGCGAGATAGTCCGGGCGGCGGTTCTGGTAGTCCAGATAGTAGGAATGCTCCCAGACGTCGCAGGCGATCAGGGCCTTCTGGCCGTGCACGATGGGCGGTGTCGCATTCGGCGTCGACGTGACCTTGAGGGCGTCTCCATCGAGCACCAGCCAGGCCCAGCCGCTGCCGAAATGGGCCGCGGCGACCTTCAGGAATTCGTCGCGGAATCCGTCGAAGCCGCCGAAGGCGCCGTTGATCGCGTCGGCGATGTCACCGGTCGGAGCGCCGCCGCCATTGGGGCTCATGCAGTTCCAATAGTGATTGTGGTTCCAGGCCTGGCCGGCATTGTTGAAGATACCGGCCTGGGCCGCATCGTCGGCAGATTCCAGCACGATCGCATCCAGTCCGAGGCTCTCCATCCGGGTCCCAGACACCAGGCCGTTCAGCTTGTCGACATAGGTTGCGTGATGCTTGCCATGGTGCAGGCGCAGTGTATCGGCCGATACATGCGGGGCGAGGGCGTCGACCGGATAGGGGAGATCGGGCAGGCTGAATGACATTGAAGGCTCCGACTGGATGGATGGACGGGAATACGGACGCACGTCGACGGCGCCGACGCGCCCCTCCAATATGGTGTGAGAGCCCGCCCAGATCGATCCCGCAAGAGGCTGAGAATGCGAAATACCGGTGAAAAATCACCTGACCTGGTGCGAAGTCCCGAATGACCGGGTCAGACGTCGCGCCACCGTTATTCTACGACGACCTCGAGGCGACGCTGGCCGAAGCCTGGCGGATGCTTGTGCGCGGGGCGACCGATCGCCGGGCGGCCTTCCACACGCCGGTCCTGGCGTCGCTGCGCAGCGACGGCTGGCCGGCGGCCAGGACGGTGGTTCTGCGGGATCTGGACCCGGACCGGCGCCGCCTGCGATTCCACACCGATCGCCGGTCGATGAAGTTTGCAGAGATCGCTGCCGAGCCGCGGGTGTCGATGCATTTCTACGACCCCGCCGCGAAGGTGCAGCTCTGCATCGATGGCCATGCCGCCCGCCATTCCGAGGACGCGCTGGCCGATCTGGCGTGGGACCGGACCCGGCCCATGAGCCGGATGTGCTATCGGCTTTCGCCCGGCCCCGGCAGCCCGATCGGGGATCCTTCGGAGGCCGTCAGCGGCGGCAGGGCCGGGGACAATGAGGCCGGGCGGGAGAACTTCGCCGCCGTCACCGTGGCGATCGACACATTGGAGTGGCTCTATCTGGCGGCTCAGGGGCATCGCCGGGCGCGGTTCCACTGGGCTGGCGAGGGGCTCACCGCGACCTGGCTGGTGCCCTGACTGGCCGGCGCCAGCTCAGGCCGATCTTCGGCGCGACTTGGCGAAGGTGTCGAAGGCCACCGCCAGCACGATGATGACGCCGATGATGATCTGCTGGATGTAGGACGAGACATTCATCAGCACCAGCCCGTTCAACAGCACGCCGATCAGGATCGTCCCGATCACCGTGCCGAAGATGGTGCCGACGCCGCCGAACAGGCTGGTGCCGCCGATCACCACCGAGGCGATCACGGTCAGCTCGTAGGTCATGCCGGCCACCGCCTCGGCCGAATTCAGCCGGGCCGACAGCACGAAGCCGCCAAGCCCGGCGAAGAAGCCGATGATCACGTAGACGCTGGCCACGGTCATCGCCACGTTGACGCCGGACAGCCGGGCCGCTTCCGGATTTCCGCCGACCGCATAGACTCGCCTGCCATAGCGGGTGTAGCGCAGCACGACATGGGCCAGGACGGCGAACAGCAGGAAGATCACCACCGGCACCGGTACGTCGCCGAGGATCTTGCCCTGGCCCCACCAGCGATAGGATTCGCTGAAGCCGCTGATCGGGCCGCCGCCGGAGACCAGCAGGGCGGCGCCCCGGAACGCCGACATGCCGCCCAAGGTGACTACAAAGGGCGGCACTTTCAGCTTGGTGATCGCCAGACCCTGCAGCGCGCCGCAGATCATGCCGACGGCGATGGCCGCCAGCGCCGCCAGCCCCCAGCCATAGCCGGCGGCCTCCTGCGCGGCTCCCACGGCGAACCGGCTCTCCAGCCCGCCCTTGGCAACCAGCGCGGCGCAGAGTCCGGCAAAGGCGATCAGCGAGCCCACTGATAGGTCGATGCCGGCGGTCAGGATGACGAAGGTCATGCCGATCGCCAGCAACCCGTAGATCGACACCTGGCGCATCACATTGAACAGGTTGAGCGGGTTCAGGAAGCGCGGCTCGAGGATGGCGAAGACCGCCATCAGCACGATCAGGAAGATCAGCGGCGCAAACCGGGCGAGGAATCCGAAGGCGTCGAACCCGTCTTTCGCGGCCGCCGCGTCCTTGCTCATCTCCGCCATGTCCCGCTCCCGTTCTTACCGATCTTCGCGCGTTCCGAATTGCCGCGCCGCCGCCGCTGCCCTCGGCACCCCGTCCGCCAACCCTCACGCCGCCTCGACCGCGCCCAACGTCATCATCGCCATCAGCCGTTCCTCGGTCGCCTCGGCACGGGCGATCTCGCCGGTGACCCGGCCTTCGCGCATGGTCACGATGCGGTCGCTGATGGTCAGCACCTCGGGCAGTTCCGAGGAGATGGCGATCACCGCAATGCCGGACCGCGCCATGTCGTAGAGCAGCTGGTGCACCTCGGCCTTGGCGCCGACATCGATGCCGCGGGTCGGCTCGTCGACGATCAGCACCTGCGGCTGCAGCGCCAGCCAGCGGGCCAGCACCACCTTCTGCTGGTTGCCGCCGGACAGGTTGGAGACGGGCTGGCCGGGGCCGGTCATGCGGATGTTCAGCTTGGCGCGGAACTGCTCCACGAGGTCGGCCTCGGCGGCCTCGTCCACGAAGGCGCCCCAGCGGGCGACCCGGTCCAGCGCGGTAATGCTGATATTGGCACGGATCGCCAGGGCCAGGAACAGGGCCTGCTGCTTGCGGTCCTCCGGCACCAGGCCGATGCCGTGGCGAATTGCGTCGCGCGGAGAGTGGATCGTCACCGGCTGGCCGTCGATGGCGATGGTGCCGGCATCGATCGGATCGGCGCCGAAGATGGCGCGTGCCAGCTCGGTCCGTCCGGCGCCGACCAGCCCGGCGAGGCCGAGTATTTCGCCGCGTCGCGCCTCCAGGCCGACATCGTGCAACACCGTCGCGTGCGGATCCTGGGCGGTGCGCTTGCGGCTGAGGCCGCTGACGCTGAGCGCCACCTCGCCGATATCCTCGACCTCGCGGCGCTCGAACAGGGTGTCGACGGACCGGCCGACCATCAGGCGGATGATGTCGTCGATGCTGGCGTCGGCGACGGCCCCGCTGCCGGCCAGCCGGCCGTCCCGCAGCACCGTATAGCGGTCGCACAGCGCCTTCACCTCCTCCAGGCGGTGGGTCACGAAGACGATGCTCAGGCCCCGGTCGCGGAGCTCGCGGACGATGGCGAACAGCTTCTCGACCTCGACTTCGCTCAGCGCCGAGGTCGGTTCGTCCATGACGATCAGCCGGGATTCCATCGACAGCGCGCGGGCGATCTCGACCATCTGCTGCTCGGCGACGCTCAGATCGCGGACCAGCGCCATCGGGTCCAGCGCCAGGCCGAGGCGGCCGGCGATCTCGGCGGTCTGCCGCGCCATCTCGCGCCAGTTGACGAAATTGGCCCGCCCCGGTTCGCGGCCGATGAACACATTCTCGGCGATGGTCTGATTGGGGACCAGGTTGAACTCCTGGTAGATCGTCACGATGCCGCACTGCTGGGCCTCCAGCGGGCTGGTGAGGGCGATCGTCTCGCCGGCGAAGGCGATGGTGCCGCTGTCCGGCAGATGGGCGCCGGCAAGGATCTTCAGCAGCGTCGATTTGCCGGCGCCGTTCTCGCCGACCAGGGCGTGGATCTCGCCGCCGCGCACCTCCAGCGACACGTCGTCCAGCGCCTTGACCCCGGGAAACTGCTTGGCGATCCCGGTCATGCGCAGCAGCGGCTCGGTCATGGGCGGACCTTGCGGGCAGGCGGAGGAGAAGGTGGCGGGGCCTCGGTCGGAAGCCCCGCCCGTTTGGACTACTGGATCTCGCCCAGGCGCTCCGCCTGGTCGATGTTGTCGGCGTCGATGACGATCGGCGTCAGCAGGATCAGGCTGTCCTCCGGCGCCGCACCTTCCTGGAGATGATTGACCATCACCTGCATGGCCCGCCGGCTCTGCCCGCCGGGGAACTGCTCCACGGTCCCTGCCAGCCCGCCGTCGCGGACGCTGGCCAGGGCCTCGGGCAGCGCGTCGAAGCCGATGATGGTGATCTGGTCGCTCAGGCCCAGCGCCGAGACGGCCTCCAGCGCGCCCAGCGCCATGTCGTCATTGGCGGCGACGATCACGTCCGGCGGCGAGTCGAGGCCGGCCAGGATGCTCTCGGTGACCGACAGCCCTTTGTCGCGGGCGAAGAACGCTGTCTGCTCGGCGATGAACGGGTATTTGTCGCTGTGTTCGTCCAGCACGTTGTGCACGCCGGCATTGCGGTCGATGGCCGGGCTGGCGCCGGGCTGGCCCTGGAGATTGACGATGGTCGCGCCGTCGGGGAATTTCTCCATGATGAACCGGCCCTGGGCCTCGCCGCCCAGCACGTTGTCGGCGCCGACATGGGCCAGGATGCCCGGCACGCCCTCGACCCGGCGGTCGATGGTGACGACCGGAATGCCGTTGTCCACCGCCTGCTGCAGGGCCGGCGCCATGGCGTCGACCTCGATCGGGCTGATGACGATGCCGTTGACGCCCTGGATGATCGCCGTCTCGACGTCGGCGGTCTGCTTCGGCGTGCTGTTCTGGCCGTCCGACTGGATTGTCTCGACCCCCAGCACCTCGGCCTCGGCCTCGAGCTCCTTCATCATATGCACGAAGAATGGGAATCCGAGACTGGGCACCGACGTCATGATGGTCAGATCCTCGGCCATCGCCGGCGATGTGCCGCCCACCATCATCGCCGTCGCCAGGGCCGCTCCGGCCAGGCTGGTCCTGCGCAGGATTGTCATGGTTCTTCCTCCTCCATTGCCGCGAGGCTCTTGTGTTCCCGACCGCATTGGCCGGGCCGGCATCGCGTTTTGTGCGGCGGACGGAAGACCCGGCCGCCGGTCATGGCGGGCGGGCGCGCCGTCGCGACACGCCCGCCCGTCCTTGCCTGTGCTATCCCACCCGGGAGGCTCGCATCCGCGAGGAGTGGGATCAAGGGCGCAGCCCGGCTGGGAGCCTAGGGCTGGATGATCGCGATCTCCTTGTAGGATCCGTCCTCGACCACGACATGGCCGATGACCCCGGCCACGTCGCCGTTCTCGTCGAAATCATGCGGGCCAGAGGCGCCGGCATAGTCGATGGCCTCGCCGGCGGCGATCAGCGCCTTGGCGCGTTCCCACTCGCCCGGCAGGATCTGGGTGCCCGGCGGGTTGGCGACGGCGCGCAGGGCGCCGCGCACGGCGGCCCGGTCGGTGCTGCCGGCCTGCTCGATGGCCAGGGCCGCCAGGAACACCGCGTCGTAGGTCTGCTGGATGAAGAACTTGTCCTGGGTCGTTTCGTAGGCGGCCGAATAGGCCTCCTCGAAGCGCGCCCCGGCATCGGTGCCCGGCGGCGAGGTCGGCGAGGTGAAGAAGATGCCGCCCAGGTTCTCGGCGCCGATCTCCTCGATCAGCAAATTGTCGCGCAGCCCGTCCGTGCCGACGAAGCGCTCGAAGAAACCGCTCTCCAGCGATTGCCGCACGATGGTGATGCCGCTGTCGGCCGCATAGGCGATCAGCACAAGCGCCTGGGGATCGCCGCTGGCCAGGGTCGCCAGCTCCGAGCGGTAGGAAGCCTTCTTCTCCTCATGCACCTGGTCGGCGGTGATGGTGCCGCCGGCCGCGGTGTAGGCGGACCGGAAGGTGCTGGCGATGCCGACGCCATAGTCATTGTTGGCATAGGTCAGCGCCACGCGGTCGAGGCCCTGATCCATGACCAGCTTGGCCAGGATGATGCCCTGATAGTCGTCGCTGGGCACGACGCGGAACACCTGGTCGTTGTCGTCCAGGGAGGAGACCTCCGGCGACGTTGCGGTCGGTGAAATCTGCAGCACGCCGGCCGGGATCGTCACGCTGTTGGCGGCGGCGATGGCGGCACCGCTGGTCAGCGCCCCGACCACCACGGGCACGTTGTCCACATTGACCAGCTTGGTGGCGGCGTCGACCGAGCCCTGGGCCACGCCCTGGGTGTCGCCGATGATCAGCCGGACCTCACGGCCGTCCAGCACGCCGCCCTGGGCGTTGATCTGGTCGACGGCCAGATTGGCGGAATCGACGATGGGCGGCATGAAATTGGCGATCGGACCGGTCATGCCAAACAGGGCGCCGATCTTGACTTCCTGCGCCGTCGCCGGGGCGGCGAGCAGCAGGGCGGCCGCACTCGCGGCCAGAATGGGGCCGCGGGCGCGGCGGGGAACGATGGACATTGGACCTCCTGTTGCCTCTTCTGTGTTTGTCCGGGCCGCGTAGAACAGGATGCAACGGCCCTTGCCCCACAGAGTAACGGAAAAATCCGCTGCCAGAAGCGCGTTGATTGATCGGCCGGCTTTCCGGTTGTCGGATCCGCATCCGGCGCGAGGGTCGCGATTTAGCGTCGCGATGTTTCAGGAGTATGTCCGGCCGGTTTCGGCGTATCAGAGATCGGCGTCGCTGATCGTCGTGCGGCGCTGCTTTTCGTCCAGCATCAGGATCAGCCGCGCCAGATGCGCCGGGTCCATGTTCGACCAGCCGGTCGTGACCCGGCCGTCTTTCCACAGCACCGCCGCCGCCACGCCCGCAATGTGTTCAGAGTTCTCCAGCCCGCTGGAGAAGATCTCCGCGGGCGTTGTCCCATGCAAACTCTCGACCTTGGCCATATTGCACCTCGATTGGCGAGTTACCTGCCGAGTTCATGGTATCTGCACGTGATCGTGCTTCAACTTGAATTCGGATGTCTGCGATTTGGCAAGAGCGATCCGACGCATCGATGTCATTCGTGCCGATCTGCATCTTCGACGGGGCGCGACATCTCGGACCGGTTCCTGTGAACACGATGGGCCGAACTAGCGTCTCACCCGCTTGTCATCAGCGGGCGGCTGCGGTGCGGCCAGGCGTCCGGTCGCATAGGTCGCCGCGAAGATCAATGCCTGGGGTATCCAGACTCCGAGCGGGCTCGCGAACATCTCAAAGCTCTTTTCGATGAACGGGGCGACCACCAGGGCGTCGAGGGCGAGCGCTACTCCGACAAACGCGATCGCCGTGGCAAGCGGTGTGGTGAGAGCGAATTTCCTGAAATAGAGCAGTGAAATCAGGGCAGCCCCGACAGGCGCGCCGATGGCATGCGCCACAAGAGTTGCATCCATGCTCATGAACTGCCGGCCGATTCCGACCAGCGCGCCGCATAACGCCCACACGGCAATCCCGAACCCAAGGACGACCAAGGTCGATTTCAAAACCGTACTCACCGCGCGAATTGCAATGGCCAACAGCCACCAACAAGACGACCGCAGCGCCTCGCAATCCATGACATGCGTCAAGCGGTAGTGTCCCGGCCAAACGATCTGGCAATGGCCGGTAACGCCGATCAATTTGGCCGCGATCGTGATTTGCTCGTCGGCCGCTTCGGCCGAATGATCAAAGCCGCGGTGATGAGGTCCGCCGTTTGATCAAACCGGCTTGGTGGCTTCGATCGTGGCAGCGGCGACGATCGCTTCGAGACCACGTCCCGGTGAACAGCAGGAAACGAACTCTCCGCTCTCTTCGCGGACGGCTATGCGAATGTTCTCGAAGCCGGCTTCAAGTAGCCAGGACTTGATATCGTCAATCGGCGCCGCGCCGCCGATGCAGCTCGATATCATTTCGGCGTCTTGGGCCAATTCCTCCGGCAGTTCGGAAATGGCGACGATATCGGCGAGCGCCACGCGGCCGCCCGGCTTGAGAACACGGTAAGCCTCTCGGAACACATCGGGTTTCGCGGGTGAGAGATTGATGACGCAGTTGGATATGATGGCGTCGACGCTGGCATCTGCCACGGGCAGGTGTTCGATCTCGCCGAGACGAAAGTCGACATTGGATGCCCCGATCTTTCCGGCGTTGTCGCGCGCCTGCTCGACCATATCCGCTGTCATGTCGACGCCGATGACGTGGCCGTCCGGCCCGACCCGCTCTGCGGCGAGAAAACAGTCGAAACCGCCACCGCTGCCGAGGTCTAGGACCGTTTCACCGTCCCTGAGCGAGGCGAGCGCGACCGGATTGCCGCATCCGAGCCCCAGGCTGCATGTTCCGGACACGGCGTCTATGTCAGCCTCGTCGTAGCCCAGCTCGCGCAGCTTCGGGGGCGTCGGGGCGGCCTTGGGCCCGCAGCATGGCGAGGTCGACGGCCCGCAGCAGCTGTTGCCGGATCGTGCGATCCGACCGTATGTCGTGCGTACAGAGCGGCGAATCTCGTCGGGATGAAGGTTCTCCATGACAATCCTCCGTGACGCTGGTCGAACATGAGACGTCCCGCGCATGGGCGGGAATCAGTCGTCACGTTCGACCAGCGTGAAGATCTCCTGGGGCGTGTCGACACCCCGCATGACGTGATGGCCCAGCGACACCATCTCGCCCGGAAAGCAGTGCGGGAACTTCGAGGACACAAGGACCCAACGCCGCAGTTCCCGGCACATGCCGGCCAGTCGCGCGGCTTCGTTGGCGGCCGCGCCGATGACCGTGTACTGCATGCGCTGTGCGACTCCGAGATTCCCATAGATCACATCGCCGATGTGCAGGGCGAGACCGAAGTCCAGCGGCGGCTCGCCCCGTTCCTGCCTCCGCCGGTTCAGATCGTCGACCCGAGCCCGTGCGTCGTGAGCCGCAGCCAGTGCCGCTGCGCAGGCGCCTTCTTCACGAGAGCATGCTTCGCGGAGCGGTTTCTCGGCTGATCCGATGGGGAATATCGCGAACACCGCATCGCCGACATAGCTCAGGACCTCCCCGCCATGTTCCAGAACGGCGGCAGCGGTGCAGTCGAAGAATTCGTTCAGCGAGTGAAAGAATTCCTCCACGGGGACGGATTCGGAAAGCCGGGTCGAGTCCCGCAGATCGCACAGCCAGATAACGGCGTGGATCTTGTCGCCTTCCCCGCGCCCGGTGCGGCCCGCCAGAACGCGCTCGCCGGACCGCTGACCAAGATAGGTTTTGAGCAGCTCGTTCGACGCGGTATCCATCATTCCTTCCCGCACCTGCCCACCAGCTGCTTTGGAATCGGACTGCAGCGAAGGCATAGGAGCCTAGCCTCCGGCATGTCTCAGGCGAGCGCCAATACCGCGCATGAATTTGGCCATCAGCAGCATGGCGAGGCCGGCCAGGATGCACGCCGCGGCGACGAGCCAAGGCAGGACCGACGGCCAAATGACGATCAATATCCCCAGGGCGATGAATGCGATGCCGGGGATCACCATCATCAGGGCCGAAAGGGGTTTCTCCATCATGCCCTTGCAGGTCTTTGCCATAGGGCACATTGGCATGGGGTTCGCCTGTGTCATCGTTCTGGTCTCCGGAACGGGGCCGTGATCTCGTTCTCACTAGCCACATTCGGATTACGACCGCATTGATCTAAACCCGGCGAGAGCACGATTTGAGCAATGGGCCGCAATTCCAGCGTGGCGAAAACCGGGGTGCGTTCGAGGCGTCGAAGGGCCGATATTGAGCGGTTGGCTGTGAGCGCACTCGAGATGCCCGGCGCCGGGCTGTTGTCCGCGCACGGCTTGCGGTGCTTACTTGCGCTGAGCCGTGATCCGAGAGGGCGCCGGAGGATGCAGACGCTATCGCACGACGAGGCAAAGGCCTTTTACGACTGGTTCGGCGCAAAGCAAGACAGCCAGAGATTCTATGAAGACCCCGCAGTTGCCGACGTCATCGCCCACGCGGAATTTGACGAGGCTCGTTCTGTCTTCGAGTTCGCCTGTGGAACCGGGCGTCTCGCCGAGCGGTTGTTGTCGAATTACCTGCCGTCCGATTGCCGCTACCGTGCGGTCGATATCAGCTCGACAATGGTTCGGCTTGCTCGCGAGCGTCTGGCCCGCTGGGGGGAACGTGTCACCGTCGAGCAGACCGAGGGCGCAATGACCGTCATAGCGCCAGACGCGCGTTTCGACCGATTTATCGCCAGCTATGTTCTCGACCTTCTCACCGAGGAAGATATCCGTATGTTGCTCTCGGAGGCCCATCGTGTCCTCAAGCCTGGCGGCTTGCTCTGTACCGTCGGATTGACACACGGTACTTCGCCATCGGCTAAGATCGGTGGCTTGCTGTGGCGGGCGCTCTTCACGGTGAATCCGAAGCTGGTCGGTGGATGCCGAGCCGTTGTTGTGCAGGAGTTCCTTGATCTTTCCATTTGGTCAATGCGCTACAGCAATATCGTCACGCGTTTCGGCATCAGCTCTGAGGTCTTGGTCGCGGCCTGCGAAACAACCAGCGGCAACAGCAATTGAAGGTCCGCCGTCAGCTCGGCGATGCCGACCTCGGCACAGCATCCGTCTGACGGCTTGGCGATCCGAGTTGGAGGCTGGTGCCGGTTGACGTGAACGGCCGCCTCGGGTCGGAAGTCGCCATCTGTCCTTCACTCCGAAGAATGATCGGTGCAGGGGGCGGGTCGAAAACCCCGCAACCTGCTGCCAATCCGGGTACGGCTAGTCAGGGGTGCGAAGCCGCCGCCCCCGTGTATTATGTTCGCCAAGCCAACGATCGCCGTCGGTCCCGGCGGTCGGACACACGGGAGGGCATCGGATGACCGGCACCACTGTCACGGTCGCCACCAGCGATGGCGGCGAGTTCAAGGCCTATGTCAGCACGCCGGAGACGGGCAGCGGCCCCGGCATCGTGCTGCTGCAGGAGATCTTCGGCGTCAACGACTATATCCGCGGCGTGGCCGACTATTACGCCGAGGAGGGCTATGTGGTGATCGCGCCGGACCTGTTCTGGCGCATCGAGCCGGGCGTCGAACTCGGCTATGCCGAGGCCGACGTCCAGAAGGGGCGCGGCTACAAGCAGCAGTTCGATGTCGACAAGGCCCTCGAGGACATCGCCGCCACGGTCGCTGCGCTGCGCGCCCTGCCGCAATGCGTCGGCAAGGTCGGGGCGCTTGGCTTCTGCCTCGGCGGCCGACTCGCCTATCTGACCGCCGCGCGCACTGATGTCGACTGCGCCGTCGGCTATTACGGCGGCGGCATCGAGCAGTCGCTCGGTGAGGCCGGACAGATCGCCTGCCCGCTGGTGCTGCACTTTGGCGCCGAGGACAAGAGCATCCCGATGGAGGCGGTGGCCCAGGTCCAGGCCGCCTTCGCCGACCGCGACGATGTCGAGATCCACATCTATCCCGGCGCCGGCCATGGCTTCAGCGCGCCGGCTCGGGCGTCCTACGACAAGCCCTCGGCCCTGATGGCCCATTCCCGCTCCATCGCCCTGTTCCGCAAGGTGATGGGGCCGCATTACGATCTCTCGGCGCTTTGGGAGAAGCATTGCGAGTACGAGTTCGCCACCCGCGACGTGGACGCCACCATGGCGACCATGGTGCCGAGCCCTTACGTCAACCACATCCCGACCATGACCGGCGGGGTCGGCTACAAGGACCTGCACCGGTTCTACAAGAACCACTTCATCCCCAAGACGCCGGCCGACACCAAGCTGATCCCGATCTCGCGCACCATCGGCGCCGACCGGCTGGTCGACGAGATGCTGTTCTGCTTCACCCACGACATTGAGATCGACTGGATGTTGCCGGGGGTGGAGCCGACCGGGAAATACGTCGAGGTGCCGCTGGTCGCCATCGTCTGCTTCCGCGGCGACAAGCTCTACAACGAGCACATCTACTGGGACCAGGCCTCGGTGCTGGTGCAGATCGGCCTGCTGGACGCCGGCCTGCTGCCGGTCGCCGGCGTCGAGACCGCCAAGAAGCTGGTCGACGAGACCGAACCCTCCAACACGCTGATGAAACGCTGGGCCGAAAGCGCCCCGCAGGCGGCGGAGTAGGGGGCCAACACGGCATTTCCGCAGTTCCCCCTCACCCTCCCGCTACGCGGGCCCCTCCCTCTCCCGCCAGGGGAGAGGGAAACAACCGGGGCCGGCGCTGGTTGGTAGCCCCTCTCCCCTTGTGGGAGAGGGAGGGACCCGACGCGAAGCGTTGGGAGGGTGAGGGGGCTTAGACAGGCATCGAAGACAACAAACAAGAACGGGGAGTTTGCCATCATGTTTCGACCGACACGCCGCCAGGTACTGGCCTACGGGGCGGCGGGCACGGCGCTGGCCTCGGGCCTCGCTTCGACGCCGCTCATGGCGCAGGCCGGCAGCAGCCTGACCATCGCCTACAACGTCAACCTGCCGTCCTGGGATCCGACGGTGGGGCCCTCGGCGGTCAACCCGACCATCCAGTCTATCTACAAATCGGTGTTCGACCAGTTCATCGACCAGGACCCGGATCTGAGCTTCAAGCCCGGCCTGCTCACCGATTGGGGCTGGAACGAGGACCGCTCGCAGATCCATCTGGAGGTCCGCGAGGGTGCCAAATGGCATGACGGCGTGCCGGTCACGCCCGAGGACGTGGTCTGGTCGCTGGAGCGAGCCGGCAATCCCGACACCGGCAACCCGATCCAGTTCGTCTGGTCCAAGGTCGGCAATTATTCCATCGACGGCAATCGCATTACCGGCGACGTGCTGGCCTTCGAGCCGACCCTGTTCCAGTGGATGGCCTTCCTGACCGCCTACATCCTGCCCAAGCACCATTACGAGGCGGTCGGGCCGGAAGGCTTCGAGGCCAACCCGATCGGCTCCGGCCCCTATCGGGTGGACGCCTTCGAACGCAACGCCTTCCTGCGCCTGAAGGCGGTGCCGGACTATTGGGGCGGCGCGCCGGCCTATGAGACGGTGGTGTTCAAATTCGTGCCCGACGCCACCAGCCGCATCGCAGAGGTGGAGAGCGGCGCGTCGGACGTAACGCTTGAGATCCCATACGAAGAGTTCGACCGCCTGAGCGCCAAGTCCGGCCTGACGGGGGCCACCACGCCGGTCTCCGACATCGCCATGATCTTCCTGAACGACATCGGCGTCATGGAAGACCGCAATGTGCGGCTGGCGGCCCACCACGCCATCGACAAGCACGCCATCGTCGACCGGCTGCTGCGCGGTTACGGGGTGCCGATCGACACCTTGCAGGCGCCGCAATATGCCGCCTTCGACGCCTCGATCACCGTGGGCCACGATCCGGACCGGGCGCGGGCCCTGCTGGCGGAGTCCGGTTATTCGCCGGACAACCCGGTGCGCTTCACCCTGCAGACCACGCGCGGCTTCAAGCCCAAGGATTACGAGATGATCCAGGCCATCGTCGGCATGTGGCGCCAGGTCGGCATCGAGGCGGAGATCGAGATCTACGAGATCGCCAAGCATTTCGAGCTGCGCGCTCGTGACGAGCTGGCCCCGGCGGCCTTCTACAATTGGGGCAATTCGATCGGCGACCCGTCGACCTCCACCGGCTTCGCCATGTTCGGCCCGTCGCCGCACTCGGTCTGGGATACCGACGACCTCGACGGCATGATCGGCCCGCTCTGGGGCGAGCCCGACGAGGCCAAGCGCATCGAAGGTTGGAAGGCGGTCGACCGCCACATTGCCGAGCAGGGTTATGTCATCCCGCTGCTGCAATACGTCCAGCCCATCGTCCACCGCGACGACGTGCAGGTGACCCCGCACATCGCCAACTTCCTGCTGCCGCAGCTGATGAGCCCGGCGGGGTAGGGCAGCAAGCGGGAATGATCAACAAGCCAGGTGTTCGGTTCCTTTCCCTCTCCCCTCGCGGGAGAGGGGGGACCCGCGAAGCGGGTGGGTGAGGGGGATCCGCCCGAAGGGCGGATAAACAACCGATTTCATGCGCGCAAGCGCGCGACCCCTCACCCTAGCCCTCTCCCGCAAGGGGAGAGGGGACTACGCCGGCTCCCTTCATGACCGGTATGTTTCTCCTCCGCAGACTGCTCCTGGCCATACCGACCCTGTTCGGCGTGGCGGTTGTCGTGTTCGTGCTGCTGCGTGTCGTGCCCGGCGATCCAATTGCGATGATGATTCCGCCCGGCGCCAGCGAGGCGGATATCGACAACCTGCGGCGGCTCTACGGGCTCGACCGGTCGATTGTCGAGCAATTCGCGATCTGGCTGGGCGATGCGGTCCGGGGCGATTTCGGGACGTCGATCAGCCTGCGCCAGGACGTGGTGACCCTGGTGCTGGGCCGGTTGCCGGCGACGCTGGAACTGGCCGGGCTGGCTATTGTGATGGCGGTGCTGCTGGGCGGCGCGTCGGCGCTGGCGGCGGTCTATTGGCGCGGCGGCTGGCCGGAGCTGGTGGTCGACGCCCTGATCGGCTTCACCCAGGCGGTGCCGGATTTCCTCTGGGGGCTGATGTTCATCCTGCTCCTCGGCGTGCTGCTGCCGCTGCTGCCGATCTCCGGCCGCATCGATCCCAGGCTCGCATACGACTTCATCACCGGCTTCTATCTCATTGAAACCCTTGTGCGTGGCGAGCTGACCATCTTCGCCGGTTTGCTGTCGCACCTGCTGCTGCCCGCAGCGGCGCTGGCGCTGCCGCTGGCCGCCGCCATCGCCCGGGTGCTGAAGAGCACGCTGGCCGAGGTGATGACCCAGGACTACATCCAGATGGCCCGCGTCCGCGGCTTCTCGAAGGGCCGCATCCTGCTGCGCGAGGCCCTGCGCAACGCCCTGGTGCCGACGGTGACCCTGACCGGGGTGCAGTTCACCTTCCTCCTGGGCGGCACCGTGCTGATCGAGCGCATCTACAGCTATCCCGGCATCGGCAACATGGCCATCGGCGCCGTCATCGACCGCGACCTGCCGCTGATCCAGGGGCTGGTGCTGACTTTTGCGCTGTTGTTCATCGCCCTGAACCTGGTGATCGATCTGACGTACGCGCTGCTGAACCCGAGGGTGCGCCATGGCTGAGCGACACGCGGCGATCCGGGCCCTAGCCGGTCAGGGTCGAGTGTGGTTCGGTGGCGGCGTGGTCGGGCTGCTGGTCCTGGTTGCCCTGGCCGCGCCGCTGCTGGCGCCGCAGGACCCGCTCGGCCAGGATCTGTTCAGCGCCCTGCTGCCGCCCGCCTGGCTCGACCGGGGCGAGGCGGCATACCCGCTCGGCACCGACAGCCTCGGCCGCGACCTGCTCTCGCGGCTGATCTACGGCGCGCGGGTGGCGCTGATCGTGGCGGTGGTGGCGGCGACCCTGGCGGCGCTGCTGGGCACGATCCTCGGCCTGATGGCCGGTTATTTCGGCGGCTGGGTGGATACCGCCATCTCTCGCCTGGTCGACATCTGGATGGCCTTCCCGCCGGTGCTGCTGTCGATCGTGCTGGTGGCGGTGATCGGCGCCGGCCTGCATGCGGTGATCATTGCCATCGTCATCGTCGACTGGACGCGGTTCTGCCGTGTGATCCGGGCCGAGGTGCTGGTCCAGCGCGAACAGGACTATGTCGCCTCGGCCGTCACCATCGGTCTCGGCCGCTGGCGCATCCTATTTACCGAGGTGCTGCCCAATGTGGCGCCGCTGCTGCTGGTCCTGCTGACCCTGGAGATGGGCATCGCCGTCATCGTCGAGGCGATCCTCAGCTTCGTGGGCTTGAGCGTCGCCTCGGACGCCCCGACCTGGGGCGGCCTCATCGCCGAGGGCCGCAGCAACGTCTACCAGGCCTGGTGGATCATGGCCCTGCCCATGGGCTGCGTGATCACCGTTGTGCTCGGCTTCAACCTGCTCGGCGATGGCCTGCGAAACGCCCTCGACCCGGTGATGCGGCGATGAGGTCGAAACGTGAGTTGCCACAAGGGGAGAGGGGATCATGGCGGTGTCTCCTCGAGGGCATTTGGCCATGACCGAAGCAGTGCTGGACATCCGCGACCTGCATGTGGAGATCGGGCGCCTGGGAGCCGGGCAGCCGGTTCTGCGGGGTGTCGATCTCGGCGTCGAGCCGGGCCGGGTGCACGGGCTGGTGGGCGAGTCCGGGGCCGGCAAGACCATGGTGGCGCGGGCGGTGCTCGGCGTCATGCCGGCCATCGCGCGGATCGCCGGCGGATCGATCCGCTTTGCCGGTGCCGACCTGGCCGCGCTGTCGGAGCGCGAGCGCCGGGCCATGCTGGGCCGCGATCTGGCGCTGATCCCGCAGGACCCGATGACGGCGCTGAACCCTGTGCGGCCGGTCGGCCGGCAGATGGTCGACGTGCTGCGGCTACGCCAAGGGCTGGACCGCAAGACGGCCGAGGACCGGGCCCTGGCGCTGCTGGACGAGGTCCACATCCGCGCCCCCGGGACCGTCCTGCGGCAATATCCGCACGAACTCTCCGGCGGCATGCGCCAGAGGGTGCTGATCGCCATCGCCTTCGCCGGCGAGCCGAGGCTGGTGATCGCCGACGAGCCGACCACGGCGCTGGACGTCACCGTGCAGCGGCAGATCCTGCGCCTGATCCGCGGCCTGCAGGAAGCCCATGGCACGGCCATCCTGTTCGTCACCCATGACCTCGGGGTCGTCGCCAAGATCTGCGACGACGTCAGCGTCATCCATGCCGGCCGCATCGTCGAGGCGGCGCCCGCCGGCGAGATCTTCGCGAAACCCCGGCACGACTATACGCGGGCCCTGTTCCGCGCCACGCCCCGCTACGACCGTCCGGCGGATGCCCTGGCACCCGTGCCGCCGGAACTGACCGAGCGGCTGCTGGCCGAGGCCGCCGCCTATGATGCAAAGCGGGCAGGGGCCGGCGATGGCTGAGGGCCCGATCCTGAAAGCCGAGGGGCTGCACCTGTCGCTGCCGGACCGGGCGGCGTCCCGCCTGTTCGGCCCGCCGCCCATGGTGGAAATCCTGAGGGGCATCGACCTGGAGATCCGGCCCGGCGAGGCGCTCGGCATCGTCGGCGAGTCCGGCTCGGGCAAGACAAGCCTGGGGCGAACCCTGCTCCGGCTCTACCGGCCGACCGGCGGCCATCTCGCCTTCGACGGCCAGCCGATCGGCACGCTGGACGAGGCGGCGCTCAGGCCGCTCAGGGCCCGCATGCAGATGATCTTCCAGGACCCGCAATCGGCGCTCAACCCGCGGCACCGGCTGGAGACCATCCTGACCCAGCCGCTGATCGCCTTCGGGCAGGTGGAGGACCGGGTGAAGGCAAAGCGCAAGGCGGCTGCTTTGTTGGAGCGGGTCGGGCTTCCGGCCGGTTTCATCGACCGCTATCCCCACGAAATCAGCGGCGGCCAGCGACAGCGGGTCGGCATCGCCCGCGCCATCGCCCTGGAGCCGGCCTTCGTCGTCGCCGATGAGATCGTCTCCGGCCTGGATGTGTCGACCCAGGCGCAGATCCTGGCCCTGCTGGCCGAGCTGCGCCGGGATCTGGGCCTGGCGCTGGCCTTCATCAGCCACGACCTGTCGGTGGTCCGAGCCATCTGCGACCGGGTCGTCGTCATGCTGCATGGCGAAGTGGTCGAGACCGGCGATTGCGAGACGGTGTTCGCCGATCCTCAGCACGCCTACACCCGGGCCCTGATCGACGCCATTCCGCTGCCGCAGGTCGAGCCGGGATGGCTGGGCCGCCCGTGATCCTCAGGCCGGCGCTTGCGAACCCGCGCCAGCCCCGGGAGCTCTGCCGCGCCAGCGCAAGGTCGCCTTGTGCCCTTCCTCGAAGACCAGGAACACCAATGCGACCCCAGCCAGCATCAGAAGCGTCGATCCGTCGACCGGCGCGATGTCCAGCACGTCCCGCAAACCCGGAACGTGCATCGCGCCCAGATGCAGCAACAGGGCGAACGGGACCGCAACGGCCAGTAACGGGTTTCGCAGCGGCGGCATCGTGAAAAGCGAGCGTGTCTCAGACCGGCTGGACAGGGCGTGGACATTGCCGAACAGGACCATCAGCAGCAGGGTCACGTTCCGCGCCTCTGCCTCGCCGGCGCCGCTGTTGAGGGCGGCGAGGAAGGTCAGGAAGGCCAGCAGCCCCATGACGGCGCCGGCGACCAGCACGTGCTCGACCACATGCCGCTCGAAGATCGGTTCGGAGGGATCGCGCGGCCGGCGGCGGAATTCGCCGCCCTCCTTGGGCTCGAAGGCCAGCGCCACGTCCTGCAGGCCGTTCGCCACAAGGTTCAGCCACAGCAGTTGCACCGCGGTCAGCGGCATCGGCAGTCCGGCCAGCACCGACAGGAAGAACAGCAGCAGCGCGGAAAACCCGGTGGCGACCAGCAGGGCAATGACCTTGCGGATGTTGTTGTAGACGATGCGGCCCTGTTCGACGCCGGCGACGATGGAAGCGAAATTGTCGTCGGTGATGATCAGGTCGGCGGCTTCCTTGGCGACGTCCGTGCCCGAGTGTCCCATGGCGACGCCGGCATTGGCGCGCCGCATGGCCGGGGCGTCGTTGACCCCGTCGCCGGTGACCGCGACGAAATGGCCGTCATTCATGAAGGTCTCGACGATGCGCTCCTTCTGGACCGGCTCGATCCGGGCGAAGATGCGGGCCGGAAGAATGAGTTGCCGCAGCGCGTCCGGCCCCTGGGCCTCGCCATCGCGGATCATCGCACCGGTGACCACCGGGTCGTCGGCGCCGCAGAGGCCGAGATCTTTGGCGATCGCCCGGGCGGTCGCCGGATGGTCGCCGGTCACCATGGCGACGCCGATGCCGCCGGCCCGGCAATCCCGGATCGCATCCCGGGCTTCGGGGCGCACCGGATCGATCATCGCCACCATGCCCAGGAAGGTGAGGTCGGCCAGCCGGTCGGCCGGGTCGCCATCGACATGCCGGCGCTTGGCGAGCGCAATGACGCGGTAGCCCTGCTGCGCCAGGGAGACGAAAAGCGTCTCGATCTTCTCCCGGTCGATCGGCGCCACTCCATCCGCCATCTGCATGGTGGTCGACGCCGCCAGCAGCCTCTCAGGACTGCCCTTCACATAGAACGCAGCACCGTCTCCCTCGCGGTTCAGGCTGCCGCTATAAGCCCTTTCCGATTCATAGGGGATCAGGTGCAGCCGCTGGCGCTCGGTCCGGATGCCGTTCAGCGACAGCCCGTATTTCTTGGCGAAGACGAGGAAGGCGACGTCGACGATGTCGCCGTCGGAGACCCAGTCGCCGCCGGCATAGTCGAGGTGGCTTTCATTGGCCAGGATGCCGGTGACGCACAGCTCGCGCAGCAGCGCCTTGTCCTCGCCGGCGACCTCGCCCGGCGCGATTCCGGCGCCGGTGGTCTCGAACCGGTGCCCGGACGGCAGCACGGCGGCGGCGATGGTCAGCTCGTTGACCGTCAGCGTGCCGGTCTTGTCGGTGCAGATGAAGGTGGCCGAGCCCAGCGCCTCGACCGCCACCAGCTTGCGGATGATCACATTGGCTCGCGCCATGCGCCGCATGCCGATGGCCAGGGCCACGGTCAGGGCGGCCGGCAGACCTTCCGGGATGGTCGAGACCGCCAGGCCGATCCCCATCATCACCATGGTCGTCGGGTCGTAGTCGCCGCGCACCGCCATCAAGCCGGCGAGCCCGAGAATGGCGAGCAGGATCGCGCCCGCGACCTGATAGGTGAACCGCCGGATCCGGATCATCAGCGGCGGTTCCGACACCCGTCGTCGCGCCACCCTGGTGGCGATGCGGCCGATCTGGGTCCGGGTCCCGGTGGCGGACACGACACCGCGTCCGCGTCCGCGGGTGACGATGCTGCCGGCAAAGCAGGAATCCATCCGTTCGGCAATCGGTGCGTCGACAGGAACCTGGGCATGGGCGTTCTTGGTCACCGCCAGGCTTTCGCCGGTCAGCATGGATTCGTCGACGCACAGCCCGTCGCTGTCCTGCAGGGCGATGTCGGCCGGCGTGCGATCCCCGGATGCCAGGAAGACGACGTCGCCGGGCACGATCTGTTCGGAATCGATGGTGCGGGCGACCCCGTCGCGCAGCACATGGGCGCGGGTGCGCACCATGGCGCGCAGGGCGGCCGCTGAGCGCTGGGCGGAGTATTCCTGGACCGTGCCGATCGCCGCGTTCAGCAGCAGCACCGCCAGGATGAAGACCGCGCTGGGAGTCTGGCCGACCAGCAGCGATACCGCCGCTGCCGCCAGCAGGATGTAGATGAACGGGCTGAGGAATTGGCGCAGGAAGATGACCACCACGCCATGCGGTTTTCGCTCTGGCAGGCGGTTGGGCCCGTGCGCCATCAGCAGGCGCTCGGCTTCGGTCGTCGTCAATCCGTCTGGAAGATGCTCCGAATCCGGCGCCATGATCGTCTCACGTCTCAAGAGCCGCGACGGATGACGTGCGGCGGGGCTTTCGGATGCTGCGATATGCCAAGGACGACGTGTCGTCGCCTTAGCGCATTAAAGCATCGTCTATCGGGACGGGGGATGCGACACGCTGCATTTGGCGTTGCCAGTCCGGGAATTCCAGATGCGACGGCAACTTAATTCGCCGCTAGGTGGCAGCGCCGCGCCAATGCAAAGCGGCGCGATGCTCCTTCGCATCGCGCCGTGCAATCCTGGATCCAGGCGATCACCCGGAAGTCGCGGGTCGCCTAGTCATCGTCATCGTCATCGTCGTCGCGGCCGCCGCGGCGCATGTCGCTGGCATCCAGGATGCCGTCCTCATTGCGGTCCATGCGGCTGACCACGGCGGCGAAGGGATTGACGAACTCGGCCGTCGTGACGATGGCGTCGCCGTCATCGTCCAGGCTCTGGAAGCGGTCGACCATGCGCTCCCGCATGGCGTCCAGCCACAACGCCTCGTACTCGTCGAGGGTCAGCTCGCCATTGCCGTCGGTGTCGAATTGGGCGAAGCGGTCGGCGCGCACGGCGTCGATCTCGGCCTGGGTCAGCTGGCCGTCGCCGTTGGAGTCGAAATTCTCCAGCATGGCCGCACCGCGTCCGCGGCCGCGTCGGTACTCGCGACCGTCATCGCCCTGGGAGATGCCGAAATGGCCGCGGTGTCCGCGGTCGTCCGCCAGGCCGGTCCCGGCCGCGAAGGTGACTCCGGCCGCGGCGACGACGCCGGCAATGATCAGGGCCTTGTATCCGGTCTTCATGGGTATCCTCTTTCACGCAAGGTTTCGATGGGTCGGATTAGACCCGCCAAACGTCGCGCAGGTTTGTCAGCAAACCGGGAAATCTGTCGCCATGTGTCGCACGGCGCCGGGCTGACAAGGCTTGTTACATTTTTCTGACCCCGGTGTTTCTCGATCTGCCCGATACTGGGTGAGTATTCGAACCACAGAGACACAGAGACGCAGAGAACCAAGGTTAGCAGAAGGATCGTCGTTCCCGCTTTCGCGGGAACGACGATCTGTATGGCGAGGCAAATTCGCCGGATTGCTGCAGTCGCTGGTTGTTTCTCTGTGCCTCTGCGTCTCTGTGGTGATCTTGTGTTTGGTCGGAAGAGGCCGTGACGAATATGGACCCATCGCCCCACATCCTGGTGGTCGACGACCACCGCGATATCCGCGACCTGCTGGGCAAGTACCTTGCCAAGCACGGCTATCGCGTGACCGTGGCCGATGGCGGCGCGGAGATGAAGCGCGTGCTGAAGGCCGGCGCCATCGATCTGGTGGTGCTGGACCTGATGATGCCGGGTGAGGACGGCCTGACCCTGTGCCGCGACCTGCGCGCCACCACCGAGATCCCGGTGATCATGCTGACCGCCATGGCCGAGGACACCGACCGGGTCATCGGCCTTGAGCTCGGCGCCGACGACTATGTCACCAAGCCGTTCAACCCGCGCGAGCTGCTGGCCCGCATCAAGGCGGTGCTGCGCCGCGCCAACGCCCTGCCGCAGCAGCGCGAGGCGGTGGAGGCCGAGACGGTGCTGTTCGACCGCTGGCGGCTGAACGTATCGGGCCGTGAGCTGATCGGCGAGGACGGCGTGGCGGTGCCGCTGAGCACGGCCGAATTCCAGTTGCTGAGCGCCTTCGTCAACCGTCCGCGCATGGTGCTGAGCCGCGACCAACTCCTCGACCTGACCCGCGGCCGTGCCGCCAATGTCTTCGACCGCAGCATCGACAACCAGGTCAGCCGGCTGCGCAAGAAGATCGAGGTCGATCCGAAATCGCCGAAGCTGATCACCACGGTCTGGGGCGGCGGCTACATGTTCAGCGCCGAGGTGAAGCGCGCATGAACCGCGTCTGGGCGGCCATCAAACGGGTGCTGCCCCGGCGTCTGGCCAGCCAGATCATAGTGCTGCTGTTGCTGGCTCTTGTGGCGTCGCAGGCCGCGACGCTCGCCTTCTTCCTGCATGAGCGCAGCGAGGCGGTGCAAGAGGTGACCCGCGAGCAGGTCCTGCGGCGCGTCGCATCGGTCGTCCGGCTGCTGGACGAAACGCCGCCGGCCTTGCATCGCCGCGTGGTTCGGGGTGCCAACGCGCCGCTACTGCGCTTCTGGATGTCGCCGTCCAGCGCCATCCGCCATTCGACCAATGGCAGCATGCTGCGGCGCCGGCTGGAGAGAATGCTGGACGGCAGCTCGGCCACCGAGATCCGGGTCGATGTCTCCGGTCAGTCCAATCTCTATGGCGAGAGCCGGCCCCGCTTCGGATGGCCCGAACGCCGTCCGCCGCAGCAGCGCTCGAATGGAGGCGAACGGCGCGAGGATTGGGATGATGACGATCACGACGATCACGACGATGACGACAAACATGACGGCGAAGACCTGTTCGAACCCGGGCTGACACCGCAGCTGATCGGGCTGACGATCTCCGTCCGGCTGGATGATGGCGGCTGGCTGAACGCCCAGTCGGCGCTGCCCGTGTCCAGCCCGCTCTGGGCGCTGCCCTCCCTGGTATCGACGGCGATCATGGCGGCGGCGCTGATCGTGATCGTGGTGCTGACCGTGCGCCGCATCACCCGGCCGATGGACAATCTGGCGGCGGCGGCCGGCCGTCTCGGCCGCGGCGAGAGCGTGGCCGACGTGCCCGAGCAGGGGCCGCTGGACGTGCGCAACGCCATCCGCGCCTTCAACGCCATGAACCAGCGCCTTGACCGCTTCGTGCGCGACCGCACCGGCATGCTGGCCGCCATTTCCCACGACCTGCGCACCCCGATCACGGTGCTGCGGCTGCGCGCCGAATTCGTCGAGGATGCCGAGGCCCGGCGCAAGATCCTGGAGACCCTGGACGAGATGGAGCAGATGGCCGAGGCGGCCCTGGCTTTCGCGCGGGAGGAGGCCACACGGGAGCCGACCCGCGCCGTCGACCTTGCTGCCCTGGTCGACAGTGTCTGCGACGATCTGGCGGAGCTGGGCCGGGATGTGACATTCGCCGAGGCGGGGAAACTGCCCTTCGACTGCCGTCCCGTCGCCCTGAAACGCGCCGTGCGCAACCTGATCGAGAACGCCGTCGTCTATGGCGAACGCGCCCGCGTCCTGGTGGAAGGGCAGGCGGAGGACATCTGCATCGTCATCGACGATGACGGACCGGGCATCCCGGATGAAGACAGGGAAACCGTCTTCCAGCCCTTCGTCCGGCTGGAGGAATCCCGCAGCCAGGAGACCGGCGGCATCGGCCTCGGCATGGCCATCGCCCGCTCCATCGTGCGCGGCCATGGTGGCGATATCGAACTGGAGAACCGCGAGGAGGGCGGCCTGAGGGCCGTCATGCGGCTGCCGAAACCGGCATCCCATTAAACGAGCGGTTTGTCCGTCAGGCGGCGTCCGGCGCGTCATCCATGATCCGGTCGAAGACGTCAGGATCGCCGAAAGTACGCGACAGGATCATGGCGCCTTCCACCGTCGCGGTGATGCGGAGCGCCGTCGTGCGCCCGTCCTCGTCCGCCCGGCCCAGGGCCCGGGCCAGCCAGTCCACCGACTCCTCGAACATCTGCTTCACCTCGGCTGCGACGGCCGGGGGCAGGGCCTGGATCTCGGCGCCCAGCATGCCGCACAGGCACATCCGGCCGTCATGGATCAGGGCGTCGCGGAACACGCCGACATAGCGCCGGATCGCGGCCTGCCTGTCGGCGCTGAACGCCGCCGCGTCGCCGAGCTTCTCCAGGAACCGCTCGCGATAGCGCCGCGCCAGGGTGGCGCCGAGATCGGCCTTGGTCGGGAAGTGGTAGTGCACGCTGGAGCTCTTCACGCCGACTGCCGCCGCCACGTCGCGGAAGCTGAACCCGTTATAGCCGCGCGCCTGCACGAAGGCCTCCGAGGTGTCGAGGATCTCATCCACCTTGCTGGTCGCCGCGTTCATGGCCCATCTCACGGAGATTTCTCTATCTAGCGATAGATAGGGGTTGACGTCCGGCGCATCAACTCCATCTACGAGTAATCTATCTATCGATAGGTAGGCAACCGAACCCAAGGAGACACGACATGACATCCTCAACGAATGCGGCAGCCCTGATCGTCGGCGGTTCCAGCGGCATGGGCCTCGCCGCCGCCCGACGCCTGCGCGCCCGCGGTTTCGACCTGATCCTGGTCGGCCGCGACGCGGACAAGCTGGCCCGCGCCAAGGCGGATTTGGAGTCGGCCGGGTCCGGCGCCATCGACACGGCCGCCGTCGATCTGGGCGATGCAGTGGCAGTGGACGCCTTCGTGGCCGAGATCGGTGGCGAGACGCGACACATCGCGCACCTGGTCAACGCCGCCGGCGTCTTCGCGCCTAAACCGTTCCTGGAGCACGAGGCCGGCGACTACGACCGCTATCACGACCTGAACCGGGCGACCTTCTTCATCACCCAGGCGGCGGCGCGGAACATGGCGGCTCGTGGCGGCGGCTCGATCGTCAATATCGGCTCCATGTGGGCCAAGCAGGCGATCAAGGCGACGCCGTCCTCGGCCTATTCCATGGCCAAGGCCGGACTGCATGCCCTGACCCAGCATCTGGCCATGGAGCTGGCCGAGCAGGGCATCCGCGTCAATGCGGTCTCGCCGGCCGTGGTGGTGACGCCGATCTATGGCGCCTTCATCGAGCAGGACAAGATCGAGGATACGCTGACCGGCGCTTTCGACGCCTTCCATCCGGTGGGCCGGGTCGGCCGCCCGGACGATGTGGCCGCGGCGATCGACTTCCTGGCCTCCGACGAGGCCGGCTGGGTGACCGGCGCGGTCTGGGACGTCGATGGCGGTGTCATGGCCGGCCGCAACCAGTAGGGTCGGCCGCTTGGTTCGGTGCGGGGCGGGGAGCGGGCGATCCGGTCATGCCGATTGCCCGCATTGGTCAGAACGACGATAGTGCGCTCTCTCCCCCGCGCGGCCCGTGCCGCGCGATCCCCCACCGGTCCGACCGATCGCCGGTCACTGCGCGCAAGGCAGAGCCATGCCGGGACGGCCGCCCGTTTATCGCCCGAGCCCGCATCCGCCATGGCCCTTATCCTCGACATCATCCTGCCGGTCTTCGGGCTCGTGATCCTCGGGTTCGGCGCGGCCAAGGCGAAATGGTTCGATGAGGGGGCGATCCGCGGGCTGTCGCTGTTCGTCTTCAATTTCGCCATCCCGATCATGCTGTTCCGCACCCTGGCCCGGGTGGAACTGCCGGAGACCATCGAGTGGGGCTTCCTGCTGTCCTACTACCTGGGCGCGCTCACGGTCTTCGCCCTGGGCATGGCGAGCGCCGGGCTGCTGTTCGGCCGGCCTTTGGAGGCGCAGGGGGCGGCCGGGCTGTCGGCCGCCTATTCCAACACGGTGCTGCTGGGCATCCCGCTGATCCTGACCGCCTTCGGCGACGCGGCGGCGCTGCCGCTGTTCCTGCTGGTCGCCTTCCACAGCCTGCTGCTGTTTCCGACCGCCACCGCGGTGATCGAGGCCGGGCGGGGGCGCGGGGCCGGGCTCAGGCGATTGCCGCTGGTCACCGCCACCGGCATGGCGAAGAACCCGATCATGGTCGGGCTGGCGCTGGGTCTTGCCTTCAACCTGCTCGGTCTCGGCATTCCGGGGCCGATCGATACCATCGCGGAGACCCTGGGCCAGGCGGCGCTGCCCTGCGCCACCTTCGCCATGGGGGCGTCGCTGGCGCAATATCGGATCGCCGGCAGCATGACGGAATCGGCGGTGCTGATCGCGTTGAAGATCTTCGTGCACCCGCTGCTGGTCTGGCTCCTGGCGACCTACCTGTTCGACGTCGAGCCGCTCTGGGCCACGGTGGCGGTGGTGATGGCCGCCCTGCCATCGGGGGTGAACGCCTATCTCTTCGCCGAACGCTACGGCACCGGCATCGCCCAGGCGGCGACCGCGGTGCTGGTCTCCACCGGCATCACCATCGGGACCCTGTCGCTGCTGCTGGCGGTGCTCGGGGTCAGATGACCTGGGGTTTCACCACCAAGACACCAAGGCACCAAGAGTCCCGGACGGCCGCGCCGCAGGCGCATGATGGATAACCACAGAGACACAGAGGCACAGAGTTGCCAGCGGTGTGGGCTTCCGCCGTCAGCGCTCCATCTCTGCGCCTCTGTGTCTCTGTGGTGAGAATTGAATGGTGCGCCTTCGGCGCGGTCAGCCGGGACTCTTGGTGCCTTGGTGTCTTGGTGGTGAAAAACCCTTCCTTCTTCTAAGCTCGTCGCCAAGCAACCGAACAAGAAGACAGGGGAGCCGCCATCATGAATATCCAGGACAGCATCGCCTTCGTCAGCGGCACCAGCCGCGGCATTGGCCGGGCCTATGTGGAGGGGCTGCTGGCGCGGGGTGCGGCGAAGGTCTATGCCGCCGCCCGCGACACCGCCGCCATTGCCGATCTGGTCGAGGCCGGCGGCGGGCGCGTCGCGCCGGTGCTGCTCGACATCACCGATGCGGCAGCGGTCGCGGAAGCCGCCGCGCAGGCCTCAGACACCTCCATGCTGATCAACAATGCCGGCTTCAACAACAACACGCCGTTGCTGGGCATCGGCGATCTGGCGCCGGCACGGCAGGAGATGGAGACGAATTATTTTGGCACGCTGGTCATGTGCCGGGCCTTCGCGCCGGTGCTGAAGGCCAATGGCGGCGGCGCCATCGTCAATATGCTGTCGATCCTGTCGCGGGTGAACCTGCCGATGATGGGCTCGCTCTGCGCCTCGAAGGCGGCGGGACTCAGCCTCACCCAGGGGGTGCGGGCCGAGCTTGCCGCCCAGGGCACCGCGGTGATCGGCGTCATGCCGGGCGCCGTCGACACCGATATGACCGCCGGCGTCGATATTCCCAAGATGCAGCCCGCCGAGGTGGTCTCCGCCGCACTCGATTCCCTGGAGGCGGGGATCGAGGACGTCTATCCCGGCGACATGGCCACCGGCGTGGCGCAAGGCCTGGCCGCGGACCCGAAGGCCGTGGAGAAGGAATTCGCGGGGTACCTGCCGCAGTAGGCGGCATTGGGGGCAGAGCCCGGCAAGCCTCGCCGTTCACGCCCGATCGCCAACCAATTGGGGCAGCGCGTTGACGGCGCCCGCAACCGGCGCTATAGGGTCGACATAATGTTTTCTTCGAATGGCACCCAGTGGAAACGAATGCCGGGCACCCCTCGCGGGTAACGCACGGCCTTTCTCCTTTCCATTATTGCCATTCGAGGACAGCGCGATGTCCGGCGCCGACCATTCTTCCGCAGCCCAATCCCAGCAACCCGAGCCGGTTCCGGCACGCCCGCCGGTCCTACAGGTGATCGTCGAGGCCGATGGCGGGCCCGACATCATGGAGGCGCTGCGCATGCGCCTGGACAAGCTGGGCTGCCCGTTTCCGGAGGTGTCCGATGCCGCCGAGGGCGGGATGTCGGTCTCGGGCCTGCTGTCCGGCCTGCCCAGCCGCGAGCTGGTGCCGGTCGCCTGCCGGCTGCTGGGCGTCGATGGCGTGCGCCGGGTCCAGGCCAGCTTCCTCTCCGCCGACGGCGCCGTGCTCGCCGAGGTGACCCTGGGTCGGTAACCCGGACTCAGATGGCGATCGCCATCTCCGCCGCCCGCTGCAGGTTCCTTTCATACTGCGCCTTGCCCGTCAGGTAGGGGTTCGGCCAGGGTTGCTCGGCATAGCCCAGCTCGGCGGCGGCGTGCTGGGTCCAGTTCGGGTTGGCGAGGTGAGGGCGGGCCAGCGCGCAGAGATCGGCGCGGCCGGCGGCGATGATCGAGTTGGCGTGGTCGGTCTCGTAGATGTTGCCGACCGCCATGGTGGCGATCTCGACCTCGTTGCGGATGCGGTCGGAGAACGGGGTCTGGAACATGCGGCCATAGACCGGCTGCGCCTCGATCGAGGTCTGGCCCGCCGACACGTCGATCAGGTCGACGCCGTGCTCCTTGAAGGCCCGGGCGATGGCCACCGCGTCGTCGCCGGTGATGCCGCCATCCACCCAGTCGGTGGCGGAGATGCGCACCGAGATAGGCTTCTCCGCGGGCCAGACCGCGCGCATGGCGTCGAAGACCGCCAGTGGAAAACGCAACCGGTTCTCCAGGCTGCCGCCGTAGCAGTCGGTCCGGCGGTTGCTCAGCGGCGTAATGAAGCTGGACAGCAGATAGCCATGGGCCGCGTGCAGCTCGACCATGTCGAAGCCGGCCTGCTCGCCCCATTCGGTGGCCCGGCGGAAGGCCGCGATCAACGCCCCGATGTCGTCCTCGGTCATCTCCCGCGGCACCTGGTTGTTCGGGCTCCAGGGCACGGGCGAGGGGGCCAGCAGCTCCCAATTGCCGGATTTAAGCGGCGCATCCATCTCCTCCCAGCCGAGCTGGGTCGAGCCCTTCGGGCCGGAATGGCCGAGCTGCAGGCAGATCTTCGCCGGTGAGTTCCGGTGCACGAACTCAGTGATCCTGCGCCAGGCCGCGACGTGGCTCTCGTCATACAGGCCGGCGCAGCCCGGGGTGATGCGCCCCTCCGGCGTCACGCAGGTCATCTCGGTATAGACCAGCCCGGCGCCGCCCAGGGCCCGGGCGCCCAGATGCACCAGATGGAAATCGCCGGCCACGCCGTCCTGGGCGCTGTACATGGCCATGGGCGAGACCACGATGCGGTTGGGTAGTTCCAGCCCGCGCAGGCGAAACGGGGTGAACATCGGCGGCACCGGCTTGTCCGGCGTCCGTCCGGTGGCCCGACCGGCGATCCAGGTCTCCACGCCTTCCAGATAGGCCTTGTCGCGCAGGCGCAGATTCTCATGGCTGACGCGCTGGCTGCGGGTCAGCAGGCTGTAGGCGAACTGCTCCGGCTCCATGGCCGTGTAGCGCTTCACATTCTCGAACCATTCGGTGGAATTGCGCGCCGCCGACTGGATCTTCAGCACCTCGATCCGGCGCTCTTCCTCATAGGCGGCGAGAGCCTTCGGCACGTCATTGCCATGCGCCTGCATCTCCCGCGCGAGCGCGATCGCGTCCTCCAGCGCCAGCTTGGTGCCGGACCCGATGGAGAAATGCGCCGTGTGGGCGGCATCGCCCATCAGCACCAGATTGTCTTTCACCCAGCTCTCGTTGCTGATCCGCGGAAAGCTCAGCCATTCCGAGCCGCGCCGGTGCCGGGCGTTGGACATCAGCTTGTGGCCGTCGAGGTACTTGCCGAACAGCTTCTCGCAGAAGGCGATGCTCTGGTCGGTGTCGGCATCGGCAAGTCCGGCCCGCTCCCAGACCTCCTCGGGCGTCTCGACGATGAAGGTCGAAGTGTAATCGTTGAAGCGGTAGGCGTGGGCCTGGAACCAGCCCCATTCGGTCTCCTCGAAGGCGAAGGTGAAGGCGTCGAAGACCTTGTAGACGCCGAGCCAGATGAACTTGCAGTGGCGGGTGTCGATGCTGGGCTTGAAATGGTCGGCATGCAGGGCGCGGATGCGGCTGTTGATGCCGTCGGAGGCGACGATCAGGTCGCAGTCGGAGAATTCCTCCAGCCCTTCTACCTCGGTCTCGAACACCAGCTTCACGCCCAGCGCCTCAGCCCGGGCCTGCAGGATGTTCAGCAGGTGCTTGCGCTCGATGCCGCAGAAGCCATGGCCACCGGAGCTGATGACCCGACCCTTGAAGTGCACGTCGATATCGTCCCAATGGGCCAGGCTGTCGATGATCTCGTCCCGGCTCTCCTCGTCGGCGCCGGCCAGGTTCTCCAGGGTCTGGTCCGAGAACACCACGCCCCAGCCGAAGGTGTCGTAGGGCCGGTTGCGCTCATAGACGGTGATGTCATGCGCCGGATCGGCCTTCTTCATCAGGATGGCGAAATACAGCCCCGCCGGGCCGCCGCCGATGCAGGCAATCTTCATGGCCGTCCCCGTATCTCTGCGAAATGGCATGTCTACGAAATTGCGGGAATTATTTTAGGCTTAAAATATCTCCGCACAAGGGTCGCGGGTGTCGCGGCGGTTGCCGGCAATGGCCGGGTGGACTAGGGGTTCCGTCTTGCGGAGGGACTCCAAGACAAGGAGCGGCAGGTGGGCGACGTCCAGGCGATACTCGATTTTCTCGCATTCTCCGAGCGGCTGAAGCTGGAGCTGCGGCATAGCTGGCTGTCGGACGGAAGGCGGGAGAGCGTGGCCGAGCATTGCTGGCAGATGGCGCTGATGGCGGTGCTGATGCACCGGCATCTGGACCAGCCGGTCGATATCGCCCGCACGCTGAAAATGATCCTGGTGCATGACTTGGCGGAAGCTGAGGCCGGCGACATCCCGTTCTTCGAGGTGAGCGACCGCAAGCGCGCCAAGGCGGAGCTGGAGCGCGCCGGCATGGAAACCATCCGCCGCATGTTGCCCGGGCCGGTCGGCGTGGAGATCGTCGCGCTGTGGGAGGAGTTCGAGGCGAAGGAAACGCCGGAGGCCCGGTTCGCCGGCGCGCTCGACAATCTGGAGGTCCAGCTGCAGCACAATCTGGCCGGCCTGGAGACCTGGGAGCCGGTGGAATACGACCTCGTCTACACCAAGATGGATGCCGCCTGCGCCCATGATACCTTCCTTGCCGCCTTCTGCGCCGCGGTGAAGGCGCAGGCCGAGGAGAAGATGCGTGCCGGCGGCGTGGATACCGACGCGGTCAAGGCACGAGTCGGATCCGCCGACTGATGCGATCTTCGATCAAGTCTTCTCCAGACCCCTCACCCTCCCGCTTCGCGGGCCCCTCCCTCTCCCACAAGGGGAGAGGGGTATCTATTTTGGCGCTGAACTGAAGCCCTCTCCCCTTGCGGGAGAGGGAGGGGCCCGCGCGCAGCGTGGGAGGGTGAGGGGTCTGAAGATGACTCCCGAGGCAAACCCCTAATCGGCTCTGCCGTAGAGCGCGATGGCGGCCTGCCGCCCGCGCAGCTGGCGATCGGGCAGGGCGGTCCAGTCCTCCGGCGATGCGCCGGCGGCGTCCAGCAGATCCTTCGAGACGATGAGCGGAAGGCCGGCGGATTTCGTTTCCTGCTCCAGCCGCGCGGCCACGTTGACCGAGTCGCCCAGCACGGTGAATTCCAGCCGCGACTCGTCGCCGATGGCGCCGCTGAAGACCTCGCCCCAATGGATGCCGATGCCGAATGCGACCCGGTCCTCCCCGGCCGCCGTCCGCTCGGAATTCCAATCCTCCAGCGACTCCAGGATGGCGCTGCCGCAGGCCAGTGCGTTTCCGGCATCGCCGGGCCCGGATTCCGGCACGCCGAACAGCACCATGGCGCTGTCGCCGATGAACTTGTCGATGACGCCGCCATGGTTGTCGGTGGCGATTGCGACCCGGCGCCGAAACTCGCCGACGAACACGCCGAGCGCCTCCGGATCCAGGCTCTCGGCCCGGCTGGTGAAATTGCGGATGTCGCAGAACATCACAGCGACGCTCTGGCGGCGCCCGGCCCGCGCCACCGATGACGGGGTCTCGACCATCCAGTCGGCGATCTTCGGCGGCAGGTAGCGGGTCAGCCGGGCCTTGCGCCGGCTTTCATCGATGGCATGGACCAGCATGCCGCGTGCCCGGCGAACGGCGATCACCAGCACCAGCCCGGCCAGCGCCATCATCACGATGCGCATGATGTTCGGCGGGCCCTCGAACAGCACCGCCAGCTGCGGCGGCGGGGAGGGTGACAGCACGCCGATCTCGGTACGGTAGTCCATGATCAGCGCCAGCCCGCCGATCAGCAGCACCGCCACATAGGCCTGGAGCCGGGGATTGTAGCGCAGGGTGCCGAAGGCCAGCACCAGCGGGATAAGCCACAGCGCCGGAAAGGCGGCGGTGTAGCTGGCCGAAACCGCCGCATTGATCAGGCCGAGTTCGGCGCTCGCAAGCACATACCCAACATCCAGCGTCGCGAAGACCCAGGACATCCAGGCGCGAAAGACGGCCGGGCGGGCGGCCGCGAAGGACACGACGCCCAGCACGAAATAGCCGCCGATCGTCCCGGCGGCCAGGAGGATCTGCCGCTCCAGCACCGGATTGTCCGGCGGCGCCTGGCCGAGCACGGTCAGGATGAAGGCCAGCCCCAGCACGCCGCCGACGATCATCCGCACGACGGCGACGGTGTGCTCCGCCTTCAGCTCCGCTTCGGCGATCAGGCGCTGGGCTTCGGCGTCCATGTCGCGATCCGGCGATGCGGGCCGGCCCCGCGGGCCGCTCAGGTGAAGGCGTTGAAGCTGATGATGGTCTGGGTGTCCTTGACGTGCGGCAGGGTCTGGACCTGGCTGGTGACGAAGCGGCCGATATCCATGTCGGCGGGCAGGTAGCATTTCACCAGCAGGTCGAAACTGCCGGAGATCGAATGCACCTCGGAGACCTGCTCGACCTGGTCCACCGCCTCGGCGGCCACGTCATAGACCTTGCCCAACTCGCATTTCACCATCACGAAGATCGTCTGCATGCCTTCCCCCGTTTGCGCGGCCGCGCCGGCGTCGCCGCGATTATCCACCACACGGACCGGAGGGCACAACGAAACACATTCCATTTGGATGATGGTAGAAAGCGAAATGCGGTCGGCAGGGACACAATTGCCTTTCCCGTCCGTGATCGTTTCGCCGGAGCGGGCGCTATGACTGGCATATTCGCGACACTGCAAAAATGGGGCTATCGGATAACGGCGCCGCGACATCCGAGGGGATGGCTGGACTTCCACGCCGTCGGTGAGGACGAAGACACCGCGGTATTGTGGATCCATTGTCATGGGATGGAGCGCTGGGACCTGCCGAACCTTGAGATCGTGGACGTCCCCTACGACCTGCGTGGCTTTGCTCACGGCATCATGTTCGACCTCGTCGGCTACATGAAGGACGTGAAGCGGATTTTTCCGGATGAAGATTTCGGCGGAGCCTGGGTGGGAGGCGATGAGCAGCCGGTATACCACTCCGGAACGATGCGCATGGCACCCGACCGAGACGGGCATGTCGGAATGCTTCGCATCGTGGATGAGGGCGAGGACCTGGGCGCCGGTTTCCCCAAGCGGCTCCTTGCCGCTCACATGATCGCGCTCGCCTATGGCACGCGAAGCGCCTCCCGTCAGGAAGCCCTGTTTCGGCGCACCATCGATATGTGGCCCGGCCAGCCGGCCGAGGGTGATACCGGCTATCGCTATGGCGACAACCCGAACAACTTCTTTGCCTGGAACGGACTTGGGGACGCTCTGTGCGACCAGGGGCGGATCGAAGAGGGGCTCGCGGCGCTGCGGGAGGCGGTGTCGCGCTGCCCTGACTGGGCGCGGGATTTCGCCAAATTCGTTCGCGAGACGACGGACCCGCAAGGCTATGAAGACCCCCGATTCAAGTTCTGGAGCTCGATCGACGCCAACGGACCACAATCGAACTAGATGGACAGGCCCATCATGCTGGAGAATTTCGAACGCTATCCGCTGACCTTCGGGCCGACGCCCATCGAGCGTCTGTCGCGGTTGTCGGAGCATCTCGGCGGCAAGGTCGAGATCTTCGCCAAGCGGGAGGACTGCAATTCCGGTCTCGCCTTCGGTGGCAACAAGATCCGCAAGCTGGAATACATCGTGCCCGACGCCATCGCGTCCGGCGCCGACACCCTGGTGACCATCGGCGGCGTGCAGTCCAACCACACGAGGCAGGTCGTGGCGACGGCGGCGAAGATCGGCATGAAGTGCCGGCTGGTCCAGGAAAGCTGGGTGCCGTTCGAGGACGCCGTCTACGACCGGGTCGGCAACATTCTGATGAGCCGGGTGATGGGGGCGGAGATCGAACTGGTCGACGAGGGCTTCGACATCGGCATCCGGGAAAGCTGGGAACGCGCCCTGGAGGACGTCAAGGCCAAGGGCGGTCGGCCCTATGCCATCCCGGCCGGCGCCTCGGTGCACAAGTTCGGCGGCCTGGGCTATGTCGGCTTTGCCGAGGAGGTGCGGGCCCAGGAGGCGGAGATGGGGCTCGCCTTCGACTACATCATCGTCTGCACGGTCACCGGCTCGACCCATGCCGGCATGCTGGTCGGCTTCGCCAGGGACGGGCGGGCGGACAAGGTGATCGGGATCGACGCGTCCGGCACCCTGGAGCAAACCCGCGCCCAGGTCCTCGACATCGCCCGCAACACGGCGGAACTGGTCGGGCTGGGGCGGGAGATCTCGGATGCCGACCTCACCCTGATCCCCGACTACGCCTATCCGGCCTATGGCGTGCCGTCGGCGGAGACCAACGACGCGATCCGCCTGGCTGCGCGCCTGGAGGGCATGATGACCGACCCGGTCTATGAGGGGAAATCCATGCAGGGCCTGGTCGACCTGATCCGCAAGGACCACTTCCCGGCCGGCTCGAAGGTGCTATACGCCCATCTCGGCGGCGTGCCCGCCATCAACGGCTACAGCTACATCTATCGCAACGGGTGAAGCCCGGCGGGGCGAGCGCGGTTCGCCGCCGCCGGCCCGCCTATTGACCTGGATCAGTTCGCGACCGCCGTTCCGATCCTATGGTCCGCGCGCCCGGCGGGTCGTCCGATTCGCCGGCTTCCCGCATGTCCAGCAAGAGGCGGTCGTGATCGATTTCGAAGCCATTGCCCGGTCCGAGGTGGCGCGGGAGCCGTTCCCGTTCTTCACCACTCCCGATGTCCTGGGCGCGGAGGACCTGGCGGCGATCCGGGCGGATTTCCCGGACATCCGCAAGCCCGGGATCTTCCCGCTGTCCGAGCTGACCTACGGCCCGGCCTTCGCGGCGCTGATCGAGGACATCCGCAGCCAGGAGCTGGAGGATGTCATGGCGGAGAAATACGGAGTCGACCTTACCGACAAGCCGCTGATGATCACCGTGCGCGGCCGGGCGCGGAAGAAGGATGGCCGCATCCACAACGACACCAAGACCAAGTTCGTCACCTGCCTGCTCTATCTCAACGAGGTCTGGGACGAGGGGGAGGGGCGTCTGCGCCTGCTGCGCCGGCCCGACGACATCGAGGACTACGTTGCCGAGGTCCCGCCCAATGGCGGCACCTTCGCCTCCTTCCTGCGTACCGAGAACTCCTGGCACGGCCACAAGCCCTGCGTCGGAGAGCGGCGCTACGTGATGTTCAACTGGATGACCACGCAGGCGGCGCTGGACAACGAGCTCGGCCGTCACCGCTTCTCCGCCAAGATCAAGCAGCTCAACCCGTTTGCATAAGGATCCCGACCATGAGTTCGTCCCCCGCGCTTGAGGCCGCCCCGTCCGATCCGGTCGTCGACTCGTTCCTCGCCAGCCTGCGGGCAGCCCGGCACGAGACCGCGCCCTACGATCATTGGCTGCTGGAAGACGCGCTGCCGCCCGGCACCTGCGCCGAGATTGCCAATCTGCCCTTCCCGCCGCCGGAAGGCGTGCTGTTCAACGGCCGCCGCGAGACGAACAACGCGCTGCGTGTCTATTTCAACGCGGAGACCCAGTCCCGCTTCCCGGTCTGCCGCCGCGTCGTCGCCGGCTTCCAGAATCCGGCAGTGCGGCAGGCGATCGAGCAGGCCACCGGCGCCGACCTGTCGGACGGTCATCTCAGGATCGAGTACTGCCAGGACACGGACGGATTCTGGCTCGAGCCGCACACCGACATTTCGGTGAAGAAGCTCACCATGCTGGTCTATTTGTCGGACGATCCGGCCTTGGCCGACGCCGGCACCCGCATCCACGAAGGCCCGCCGGACTTCAAATGCGTCGGCGCCGCCCCCTACGGCCGCAACAAGGGCCTCATCTTCGTCCCCGCCGACAACACCTGGCACAGCGTCGCCCGCGCCCCCATCAACGGCGTCCGCAAGTCGATCATCATCAACTACGTCACGTCCGAGTGGCGCGAGAAATGGGAGCTGGCTTGAGGGTAGGGTGGCGTTGCCTGGACTCACTAATGTGGAATGCCCGAGAGGTTGGCGTCGTCCCGCAACCACATTCGTCATTCCCGCGAAAGCGGGGATCTAGAGCCGCCAGCGCCCAACCCATCGAGATTCCCGCATTCGCGGGAATGACGGTCAGGTTGGCTTAGGCGGTAGTCCTTCTGCGCCTCGACTGTCCGCTCCCTAGAACGCCGCGATCCCCGTCTGCGCCCGGCCCAGGATCAGGGCGTGGACGTCGTGGGTGCCTTCATAGGTGTTGACGGCTTCCAGATTCATGCAGTGGCGGATGACGTGGTATTCGTCGGCGACGCCGTTGCCGCCATGCATGTCGCGGGCGACCCGGGCGATGTCCAGCGCCTTGCCGCAATTGTTGCGTTTCATCAGGCTGATCGCCTCGGGTGCCGCGCGGCCTTCGTCCTTGAGCCGGCCGAGGCGGAGCGCGCCCTGCAGGCCGATGGTGATCTCGGTCTGCATGTCGGCCAGCTTCTTCTGGATGAGCTGGGTACCGGCCAGCGGACGGCCGAACATCTGGCGGTCCAGGGTGTATTGCCGTGCCGCGTGCCAGCAGAATTCCGCCGCACCCATGGATCCCCAGGCGATGCCGTAGCGGGCGTTGTTGAGGCAGCCGAACGGGCCCTTCAGCCCGGTGACGTTGGGCAGCAGGTTCTCCTCCGGCACGAAGACCTGGTCCATGACGATCTCGCCGGTGGCCGAGGCGCGCAGGGAAAACTTGCCCTCGATCTTCGGCGCCGACAGCCCCTCCATGCCCTTCTCCAGGATGTAGCCGCGAATGGCGCCGGACTCGTCCTTGGCCCAGACGACGAAGACATCGGCGATCGGCGAGTTGGTGATCCACATCTTCGCACCGGACAGCACGACGCCGCCATCGGCGGCCTTGGCCCGGGTCTTCATCGCCGCCGGGTCGGAGCCGGCATCGGGCTCGGTCAGCCCGAAGCAGCCGACCCATTCGCCGGTCGCCAGCTTGGGCAGGAATTTCTGCCGCTGGCTCTCGGTGCCATAGGCATGGATCGGATGCATCACCAGGGAGGACTGCACCGACATGGCCGAGCGGTAGCCCGAATCGACCCGCTCCACCTCGCGCGCGATCAGCCCGTAGCAAACCGAATTCACCCCGGCGCAGCCATAGCCGTCGATGGTGGCGCCCAGGAATCCCAGCGCGCCCATCTCGGTCATGATCTCGCGATGAAAGACCTCGTCGCGGTTGGCCTGCAGCACCCGCGGCATCAGCTTGTCCTGGCAATAGGCGCGGGCGCTGTCCCGGACCAGCCTTTCCTCCTCGCTCAACTGGTCGTCCAGCAGCAGCGGGTCTTCCCATTGGAAGGCGGGTCGCTTGCCGGGCGAAGTCTGGGCGGCGGCGGGCTGCGCCATCGGTCTTACTCCTGATCGTACGGAAATCGGACGCAACAATACGCCCTCACGCCCGCAATTGGGAGTGTCGGACACCGGGTGCGTGCAATGCGGCAATCTCTGGGGTCGGACCCGGATTTCCGGCCGTCAATAGGCGCTACATGCCGCCGGCGGTGTCGAAGACCTCGCGGAACAGGCGCTCGGCCCTTTCCTCTTCGCTCTCGCCGGCCTCGCAGGCCTCATAGGCCTCCAGGGCCATGCGGTAGACCTCGACCTTCTCGTCCACATCGGCGTCGGTGTTGGCGGCGAGCATCTCCTCCGCCTGCCTGAACATGGCGTCGCAATCCATCTGTTGCGCCACGGCGGGTTGGGCCAGCAGCAGGAAGGCGGTCGCGCCGGCGACCAGAGCCCTCGTCAACATCGCGTGTCTCCCCTCGTCACGGTGGGCGTGGCAGCAATGTGGTGTCGAACCGGCACCGGCATCAAATCAGGAACGGTGAAGTTTTGGTGATCGTTCGCCTCGGCTACGATGGCCGCCATCCCGACCCGGAACCGAGGTGAGCCGACATGGCCGAAGACCTGTTGCGCGAGCATCCCGCCGATCATGTGCTGTTGCTGATCCTGAACCGGCCAGAGGCGCGCAATGCGCTGAATACGGCAATGCTGGCCGGTCTGGCCGAGGCGCTGAACGAGGCGGCATCCGATGACGACATCCGCGCGGTGGTGCTGACCGGCGGCGACAGCGTGTTCGCGGCCGGGGCCGACATCCGGGAGATGGCGGATCTCAATGCCATCGAGGTGCTGGGCCATCGGCGGTCGGAGTACCGGGCGGCGATCTCGCAATTCCCCAAGCCACTGCTGGCGGCGGTGAACGGGTTCTGCCTGGGCGGCGGCAGCGAGCTGGCCATGCAGGCCGATATCATCATCGCCGGAGAGGGGGCCCGGTTCGGCCAGCCGGAGATCAATCTCGGCCTCATCGCCGGGTCCGGCGGCACCCAGCGGCTGACCCAGATCGTCGGTAAGCCGCTGGCGATGAAGATGGCCCTGGCCGGTGAATTCATCGATGCCCCGACGGCGCTGGCAGCCGGTCTGGTGGCGGAGATGGTGCCCGACGACCAGACGATTCCCCGCACGGTGGAACTGGCCTCGAAGATCGCCGCGAAATCGCCGGTCGCCGTCCGGCTCGCCAAGGAGGCGGTGCGCATGGCGTCCGACTCGGCGCTGGCCGCCGGCCTGGCTTTCGAGCGAAAGGCCTTTGCACTCACCTTCGCCACCGAGGACCGGCAGGAGGGCATTGCGGCGTTTCTCGAGAAGCGCAAACCCGTGTTCAAGGGGCGCTAGGGCGACGGGGACGACCGCCGGCCGCCGAATGCGGCGTGCGGGTGGCGGTTGCATATATGCACGTAAAAGGGGTGCATTGAATGCCGCCACGATTTAGCGCATGCTGTCCGGCGTGATTTCGTGAACAGGGAAATTGCCCGGTCGTCCGCAGGGCGGATCGACCGATTTCGAGTGCGGGAAGCCAAAGCCGCGGATATAGCGGGGATATAAGATTTGGCAGCCCGGACGGGCGCTAATTTCATGCAGTGGGGCCACTGACATGTCCCTTAAGGAAGAACTCGACAAGATCATTTACACCGAGCAGCGCTACAATGAAGGCAGGGGGCGGCGGCCGACCGCCTCCGGAAACACCATGAAGAACCAACTTGACGAGGTTCGGCCGCTGCTGACGGAATTCGCCGATGCGGTGGATGAGGAGTATGTCTCGATCCGCATCACCGACACCCGTGTGGTGATCGATGTGGGCGACACGCGGTCCGACACCGACCGCTTCGAGATCGACGGGCGCTGGGAGTTGGCGCCCAATCCGGAAGTGCGGTTTCTGGCGGAGCCGGGAGCGGAGGTCTTTCGCCCGAAGCCCAGCTTCGTGGTCTGGAAGACCCTGTATCTGCGACCTCTGGCGGAGCCGGACAACATGTCCTGGGACCGCATGGAGTTCGACAGCGGCATCGAGGCGTTTCAGTTCGTCTTTCAGGACGTCGCCAAGCAGATCGCGCATCTTGTGCGGCTGAAGGAAGCGACCGGAAAGGCGCGCGAGGCTTCGTCCGAAGCCGGATAGGCGCCGCGGCCAATGTTTCGACCGGCCAGACCGATACGTTCGGATCAGGCCGGGCCGGAAGCGGACTCGGTCAGCAGCTTGTCGCCATAGGCGAAGAGGGCGGGCTGACCACCTGTATGCAGAAACAGCACACGCTTGCCAGCGAGCTCCTCCGTCCGGGCCAACGCGATCAACCCCGCCATCGTCTTGCCGGAATAGACCGGGTCCAGGAACAGGCCCTCGGACCGGGCGGTCAGTCCGATGGCCTCGGTGACCTGCGGGTTTAGCTGGCCGTAGCCGGGTGCGAGAGTGCTGTCATGGAGCCGGATCTCGCTGGCGCCGAGTTCCTGCGGCATTTCGAGCAATTCGCCGATCCCCCGGACCCGCTGGGCGACCCTCTCGGACTGTCGTGCGGCGTCGCGCCGGACGCAGATCCCGGTGACCGGCACCTCCGGCCCCAGGGCGCGCAATCCAAACAGGAGGCCGGCATGGGTAAAGGCGCTGCCGGACGGCACGATGATCTCGTCCACCGCCAAATCGCCCTGTGCAAACTGCTCCGCGAGTTCCATGGCCGCCCGCACATAGCCGAGCGCCCCCAGCGGCGGCGATTTCGGGCCCAGCGGAATGATGAACGGCCGGCGGCCCTGTGATCTCAAATCCTGCGAGATGCGTCCGAGATTCGCGTCCGCGCCGTCCTCGTCCTCGCCCTCCGGATAGTGATGGATGGTCGCGCCCAACAGCCGGTCCAGCAGCACGTTGCCGGATGTGCGATGCAGGGCGTCGATATCCGGCACCCGCTCCTCGAGCTGGATATGGCAGTCGAGGCCGAAGCGCCGTGCCATGGCGGCGGCGGTCCGGACGTAGTTGGACTGCACCGCTCCGGTGATCAGCAGCGTATCGGCACCCTGTTCGAGGGTGGCGCCCAGATAGAATTCCAGTTGACGGACCTTGTTGCCGCCGAAACCGATGCCGGTACAGTCGTCGCGTTTGACAAACAGCGCGATGCCGAGCGCGTCACCGAGATTGTGCAAGGGCTCCAGCGGCGTCGGGACATGGGCCGCCGGGACCCGCGGAAACCGGTCCAGGGCCTGCGACAGGGCCTCCAGCCTGTCATGCTGCACAATCCCCGGCGTCATTCTCCGTCCTCTTTTGAATCCGCGGCCAGGATCGTCCCGTATGTCGCCCGATGGCAAGGCATGTTGCCATTACCGTGGGCGCATTGACTTCGGCTGCTCGACGGTTCCCGCCGATCTCCATCGGCTGGTTGCCTGAGATGCCGGCCCGGCGGTCACGGCACCGTCACGGTCTTGCCATCGAATGCGACTTGCAGAAAAGGGAAATTCACGGCAGCGTCCTGCCACCGATCCTTGTAGCCGCCATGGGTCGACCGCAAGCCGCCGCGCGAAAGAGACGGTTGCAGCGGGCGGCAAGCAACAGGCAGGGCGAACAGCAACAAGGGATCAAGCCATGCTCCGGTTTCTCAAGGTCGCCATACCGATGTTTCTGCTGGGTTTCGTGTCCGGCGTTGGGTTCTGGTACCTGGGCTCGCCTCTTTTTATAGATCGCGAAGTGTCCGAGTTCCTGCCCTCGGACGTGTCCCTGACCGTGGTGCGGCAGGGCCGGTTCAGCGATGCCGACAGGGCCCATGAAGGCGAGGGGCTGGCGGAGATCCTGCAGACCGTGGACGGCACCTATCTGCTGCGTCTGAGCGATTTCCAGGTCACCAACGGCCCCGACCTGAAGGTCTGGCTGCTCACCGCCGACGATCCGAAGGCATCGCGAGATGTCAGCGCCAGCGAATGGCTCTCACTGGGACCGCTGAAGGGCAATATCGGCGATCAGATCTATCCGATCCCCGACGATGCCGAGATCGACCGCTACCGGTCGGTGGTGATCTGGTGCGAGCGGTTCGGCGTCCTGTTCTCGCCGGCGCCGCTGGCCGATGGCGGCATCTGACGCTACGCTGGCGGCATGACCCGCCAGGCCTTGTCACCCGCTGCGCCGCTGGCCTCGCAATACCGCGACAGTGCCAAGCTCGCGACCCGTGCCCGCCTGCATACGCGCTACGGCACCGGCGGATGGTTTGACTGGGTGGCCGATCGGCTGGGCGTGGCCGCCGGCGCCCGGGTGCTGGATATCGGATGCGGCGTCGGCTGGTTCTGGACCCAGGCGGCCGCCCGGTTGCCCGGCGGGCTGGCGTTGACGGTCGCCGACAGTTCCGAGGGCATGGTGGGCGAGGCGGTGCGGCGCGCCACGGCCTGCGGTCGCTTCGCGCAGGTCGAAGGGCGGGTCGCGGATGCCATGGCGCTGCCATTCGCCGATGACAGCTTCGATCTCGTTGTCGCCATGCACGTTCTCCACCACGTGCCCGAGCCCGACCGCGCCATCCGGGAGATGCGGCGCGTTCTCCGGCCGGGCGGGCTGGCGGTGGTCACGACCAGCGGGCGCGGCAATCTGGCGAGCTTGTTCCGGTTGGGAGGCGAGGCGTTCGGAGGGCCGGCCCTCGATCCGGCCGCGTCCGTGTTCGGGCTGGAGCAGGCGGCGAGTGCGCTCGGCACGTGCTTTGAGCGGATCGATGTGGCGCGTTTCGAAGATGTCTACGCCATCTCGGATCCGGACGATATCTTGGCCTACCTGACCTCCCTGCCGCCGGGGATCGATGCTTCCGAAAAGGAGCTCGCCACATTGCAGCGTCTGATCAGCCTGGCTTTCGTTGCCGGGAAGGGCGTGCTCAGGGTGCGGCGCGAGGCGGGCCTGCTGGCCGCACGGGGCGATTCGCGCGGCGATTGAAAAATTCACGCACCGGCAGTTGCTGTTTGCGGCGGTTCGGCCAAGAATGCGGCGTCATGCACATCTCGGGGCTGAGGCATGTCTGCGTGCCAGGCCGGCGAAGCTGAACCGCCGGCGACTGCAACAAGAAGGCTGTCGGCGGCGTTCGACCGCTGGTTCACCGGGCTGTTCCGGCCGGTAGACAGCGCGTCGCTGGTGTTCCTGCGCGTCTCCTTCGGCGTGATCATGCTGGTGGAATGCTGGCGCTTCTACGAGCACGGCTGGATCGAGCGCTACTACATCCGGCCGGATTTCCTGTTCAAATATTACGGGTTCGAATGGGTCCATCCCTGGCCCGGCGACGGCATGTACTGGCATTTCGTGTTGCTGGCGGTGCTGTCGCTGATGATCACCATCGGGCTGTTCTACCGCTTCGCCATGACGGTGTTCTTCTTCGCCTTCACCTATGTCTTCCTGCTCGACCAGGCGCGCTACCTGAACCATTTCTACCTGGTCAGCATCGTCGCTTTCCTGATGATGGTGGTGCCGGCCAGCCAGAGCTACTCCGTCGACGCCTGGCTGCGCGCCAAGCGCGGCAAACCGGTGGTGCACACCATTCCCTATTGGGCGATCTGGCTGTTCGTGGCCCAGTTCGAGGTGCTCTATTTGTATGCCGGCATCGTCAAGGTGAACCCGGACTGGCTCAGGCTGGAGCCCCTGGCCATGTGGATGGCGCGGCGCGACGACTTCCCGATCATCGGCCACCTTTTCGTGCATGACTGGGTGGTGGCGATCGGCGCCTACGGATCGATCATCCTGCATCTGTTCGGTGCGCCGCTGCTGCTGTTCAAGCGAACGCGCATCTACATCACGGTTGTCTATGGCGTTTTCCATCTGACCAACCATTTCATGTTCCAGATCGGGATTTTCCCCTGGCTGACCATGGCGGGAACGATGATGTTCTTCGATCCGGACTGGCCGCGGCAGGTCTGGCGACGCATGTGGCGCGGAATCGGGCGGCTGGCGGCCGCCGCGGAGAAGACGGCCGATGTCTAGCCTCGCTCAAAGCGTCAGCCCGTCGAAGGCCGCCAAGCTGGCCTTGCTCGGCTTCATCATCGTCTGGTTCAGCTTCCAGATCCTGTTCCCGCTGCGCCATCTGCTCTATCCCGGCAGCCCGAGCTGGAACGAGGAGGGGCACCGCTTCTCCTGGCAGATGAAGCTGCGCGACAAGCGGACGCGGGCGGTCTTCACGGTGCGCGACCCGGCGACCGGCACCGAATGGGACATCACCCCGCGCGACCTGCTGCTGCGGCACCAGGCGGGCAAGGTCGGCAGCCGGCCCGACATGGTCCTGCAATACGCCCATTACATCGCCCGGCTGTTCGACGAGCAGGAAGGCATCGAGAACGTCGAGGTGCGGGCCCGGGTCTGCGCCTCGCTGAACGGCCGGCCGGCGCAGCTTCTCTACGATCCGGAGGTTGACCTGACCAAGATCGAGCGCAATCTGGCCCATGCCGACTGGGTGATGCCGCTGGTGACGCCGTTCGAGCGCCCGCCGGAAAGGACGCGCCGCCGTGACCTCGATTGCTAATCCGACCGGACCGATCATCCTGTTCGACGGCGTGTGCAATCTGTGCACCGCCAGCGTGCAGTTCGTAATCGCCCGCGACAAGCGCCGCCGCTTCCGCTTCGCCTCGCTGCAATCGCCGATCGCCGACCAGATCCTGGGGTCGGATTTCGAGCGCGGCGACCGGCTGGGCTCGGTGGTGCTGGTGATCGGCCACGAGCATTACCGGAAATCCTCCGCCGCCCTGCGCACCCTGTGGCGCCTGGACGGGCTCTGGCCGCTGCTGGCCGTCTTCCTGATCATTCCGCGGCCGATCCGCGACTGGGTCTATGACTGGATCGGCAGCCGCCGCTACCGCTTCTTCGGCAAGCGCGATGTCTGCTGGGTGCCGCAGCCGGATCTGACGGAGCTCTTCCTGGATCAGGCCCGGACCGATAGCCCGGCCGGCGGTCACCGGTAGCGGTCGAACCAGTCGGTCTCGTCGAACCATTTGGCGCGGATGCGCTCGTAGCGGCCGTCGGCACGGATCTCGGCCAGGAAATCGTTCAGCCAGGAGAGGAACTCGGGATCGCCCTTGCGGATGGCGAAGGCGATGGCTTCTTCCGTGAAGGGCTGGCCGAGGAAAACCACATCCTCGTCGCCGCGCAACGCCAGGAACGTGACGTTGAAGGGCCGGTCATAGACGAAGGCGTCGACCTCGCCGCCAACCACCGCCTCGGCGGCCTCCATCTCCGTCTCATAGGGCCGGTACTCGGCCTCCGGCATGAACCGCCGCACGGCCTCCTCGCCGGTGGTCCCGGGTTTCGAGGCGATGGTGAAGGACGCGTCGTTCAGGTCGGCATAGGTCAATACGTCGTCCGCGCGCGCCTTGTTCAGCAGCACGGTCTGGCCGACCTGCATGTACGGGTCGGAGAAATCGACCCGCTCCAGCCGCTCGTCGGTCACCGACATGCCGCTGATAATGACGTCGCAGCGGCCGAGGGTCAGGGAGGGGATGATGCTGGTCCAGCGGGTATTTACCGGCGCGAAATCGACGCCGAGTTCCCGTGCCATCTCCCGCGCCAGGTCGATGTCGAAGCCGCCGAACTGGGCGACCTGCCCGCCGCGCCGCTCATCGGCCGGGCGCAGGCTCTGCTCGCGCAGGCCCGACCGGGTGGCGATCATCTCGAAGGGGAAATAGCCCGCCTCGAAACAGACCCGCAGCTTGCCCCGGTCCAGCACCCCGGCCAGGGTCGAATCCGGATCCAGCGTGCGGTCCTGCGCCGCCGCCGGCGCATGCAGCGCGGCCCAGAGCAGGGCCAGCGCGATCCGTACGATCCGCGACATCGCCACGGCCTCACTCTGCCGGGGCGGTCTTGGCGGCCGCCTCGGCCTCTCCGGGCTTGTCCGCCGGGTGGATCGTCCAGCCCATCCAGCCGTACACCAGAGTCACGATCGGCGACAGCCAACAGAAGAAGTTGAAGGGCAGATAGGCGATGGTCGCCACGCCCAGGGTCGCCGCCTGATAGGCGCCGCCGGAATTCCACGGCACCAGGTTGGCAGTGACGGTGGCGCTGTCCTCCACCGCCCGGGACAGGTTCTTGGCGTGCAGGCCGCGGTCGCGATAAGCCTGGGCGTACATCCGCCCGCCCATGACGATGGCCATGTACTGGTCGCACAGCACGACGTTGGCGCCCAGGCAGGTCAGCACCGTCGAGGCGATCAGCGAGCCGCTGGATTTGGCCATCTGCAGGATGCGGTCGACGATGACCTTGAGCTGGTTGGTCTCCTCCATGATGCCGCCGAACATCATGGCGCAGATGACGATCGAGATGGCGTAGAGCATGGCCGTGAAGCCGCCCTTGGTGAGCAGGGAGTCGACCGACTCGATGCCGGTGTTGCTGGCATAGCCGCCATAGGCCACGTCCAGCAGGTCGGGGTAGGAGACGCCCTCGAACACCACGCCCAGCACCACCGCCGACAGCACGCCGGCCACCAGCCCGGGGATCGCCGGGTATTTGCGATAGGCGCAGACGATCACCAGCAGCGGCGGAATGAGGTGCCACGGACCCACCGTGAAGTCGCGATCCAGGGTGGCGATGATCTCCTGCACCGCGGCCAGGTTCTCCTCGCCGCCGCCATAGAACAGCCCCAGCACGATCTCGATCACCAGGGTCAGGCCGAAGGCCACCCCGGAGGTATATGTCATGTGGCGGATGTGGGTGTAGATGTCGGTCCCGGCCATGGCCGGCGCCAGGTTGGTGGTGTCCGACAGCGGCGACATCTTGTCCCCGAAATAGGCGCCGGACAGAACCGCACCCGCCACCAGCGGCAGCGGGAAGCCGAGCCCGGCGCCGATGCCCATCAGGGCGACGCCGATGGTGCCGGTGGTGCCCCAGGAGGTGCCGGTGGCCAGCGAGGTGATGGCGCAGATGATCAGGGCCGCCGGCAGGAAGATCGTCGGCGACAGGATCTTCAGCCCGTAATAGAGCAGGGTCGGCACCACGCCGCTCAATATCCACACGCCGATCAGGATGCCGATGATCAGCAGGATGACGATGGCCTGCAGGGCGTTGGAGATGCCCTTCAGCATGCCGCCCTGGATCGTGTCCCAGGAGAAACCGGCGCGGTAGCCGATCAAGGCGGCCACGAAGACGCCCAGCAGCATGGGGATATGCGGATCGGTTCCGTAGACGACGATCGAGAGCATGATCCCGATCACCAGGGAAAACAGCGAGAGGATGGCCTCCCACAGATGAGGATCCCGTTGCACCTTGCTGGCAAACATGGCCGCCCCCCGGTTATCCCGCCTTCGCGGAGGTTATGTCTTGCGCGCTACCCGACCAATCCGGTCGTCGTGTAACGCGCCTGTAACAGTATCACCAAGCGCTGTTGCGGGCGACCGCCATGGATTCGGCGGACGGCACCATCGGGTTGCATCGCCGTGCTCCACGCCGAATGGAGAAAGACCGCCGCAGCTAGACGCAGATCAATGCCGTGTCGTGGCGGGTGTGGGAATTCCCTTCGCACAACGTTCGACGGGAGCTGAGAATGGACGACGTTACGAAGGAATTGGTGGCGATGGGTGCGTCCGCGGCGGCCAACTGCCATCCCTGCTTGGACCACCATCTGGCCAAATGCGACGCTTTGGGAATTCCCCGAGAAGAGGTCGCTGAGGCGGTCAAGATGGGCCTGATGGTGAATCACGGCGCCGAGGGCGCTATTCGCAAGAAGGCGCGCGCGTTGCTCGGTGAATCCGTGGCGGAAGCGGCCTAGGCGGCGAGGCCGGGCGGCGGCCAGCGCACGCCGATTGTGGTGTGACCGAACGCTGGAGCAACCGCCGGAATCGAGGACGCAGCCTGTGGCTGACGATATCCTGAAGACCTATCTCGGCGAGCGCACGGGAGAGCGGGTGCTCGCCGGGCTGACGAAGCGCGGCGACGGCGACAAGATTCACGCGGTGATCTGGCTGTGCGATCTACGGGATTCGACCCGGTTGTCCGAGGCAGTGTCCGCGGAAGAGTTCTTTCGCGCCCTGAATGAATTCTTCGATTGCACCGCCGCCGCCGTACTGGATCACGGCGGGGAAATCCTGAGCTATGTTGGCGATGCGGTCTTTGCGATCTTCCCGATCGGCGGCACCGAGAAGCCGTTGCGGGACGCCTGCACGCGCGACGAAGGCGCCTGCGCCGCGGCCCTGGCCGCCGCGCGGGATGCGCGGGCGAGGGTCGATACCCTGAACGATCGGCGAAAGGCCAGAGGCGACCCGCCATTCGAATTCGGTCTCGCGCTGCATGTCGGCGATGTGATCTACGGAAACCTTGGGACGCCCCAGCGCATGCAATGCACGGTCATCGGCGCGGCCGCCAACGAAGCCGCGCGCCTCGCTGCAATGTGCAAGGATCTGGGGCGCTGGGTGCTCGTGTCATCGGCTTTCCCACGGTGCTTTCCGAACGAGATGACGTCGCTTGGCCGTCACAGCATGCGCGGCGTCGGCGCGCCGCAGGAGATCTTCACGCTGGTTGACCGCGATGACGGAGCCCCATCCCCCGCGCCATGAATGGTCACGCTAGTCGCGTCGGCCTGACGCAAATCAAGGCGCGGGCCGTCCGCAATCGGCATGGTCCGGGCTTCGATGATCGGTTCAGGTACGAGCCGGGCACAAAGGTCATCAGGTTCGTCGACTGCCATTCTGAATGCACGGTCCGGAACTGGTGACGCAGAGCCGCATTCCCTCGGGAAACGGCTCATTGATGGAGGTGTGATCATGCCGCCATTGAGAACGGTCTATGACGATCGGCAGCACTGCACCGCGACTGCCGCGGCGATGGGGAAGTCCGTCGCGATCGACTGCCCCTATTCGGGAAAGGGAGAGGAGCTCTCACCGGGCGATCTGCTGGAAGCCGCTCTGTCGGGATGCATACTGATGTCCATGGGCTCGGTAGCTGTAAGAAACGGAATTGACCTGACGGACGCGGAGATCGAGATCGAGCTGCGCGGAACGCCGCCGCCCAAGATTAGCTACACCAACGTCGATGCGATCGTGAGAATGCCGGCGGGGATCGACCCGGCGGATCGCGAAAAGCTGGAACGGGCCGCCGATGCCTGCCCGATCAAGCACAGCCTCGATCCGGCGATCGACGTCTCGGTCGTCTTTGAGTACCCGCAATAGCGGCGGCGGCCGCATTGTGCACGCCACCCGTGGCACCGGAGTAATGAGCACACCGCGACAGACGGGCGCCGATGGTTGTATGAGGACGTGCGGAGCGCCCTGCATGCCGATGGATAGCTGACCACCGCCAATCCAGTCTCAAGACCAGGGGTTTGCTGAAATGGAGCGCCGCCTCGCCACGATCCTTGCCGCTGATGTGGTCGGCTACAGCCGGCTCATGGAGGCCGACGACGAGGCGACAGTCCGCGCTCTCAACGCTTGCCGGCTGATCACGGACGGGCGGGTCTCGGATCATGGTGGCCGCGTATTTGGCGGCGCAGGCGACAGCGTCATCGCCGAATTCCCGAGCCCGGTGGAAGCAGTACGCTGCGCCGTCGATATTCAGCGCGACCTCGGTATTCTGAATGCCGATCTTCCTGAGAACCGCGGCATGCGCTTGCGCATCGGGATCAACCTTGGCGATGTGATTGTCGAGGGCGACAACCTGCTTGGCGACGGTGTGAATATTGCGGCCCGCCTTGAGACGCTCTCCGACCCCGGCGGCATCTACCTTTCGCGTGCGGTGTTCGACCAAATCAAGAAGCAGCCCGATCTGGGTTTCGAATGCCTCGGCAAACACGCGGTCAAGAACATTGCCGATCCGGTCATGGTCTACCGGGTGCTGACGGGCCCCGAGACAGCCGGCAAGGTCGTCGGCGAAGCGAAGCCCCCGGTGCAAGCTTCAAAACGGGCAGCGATCATTGCGGCAGTCATCGTGCTGGTCGGGGCAGCCGTTGCAGTGACGTGGGTGAGGCCGTGGGAGCCGACCGTCAGGCCGGCATCGGTCGAGCGCATGGTCCTGCCGCTTCCCGACAAACCGTCCATCGCCGTGCTTCCGTTTGACAATCTCAGTGGCGATGCCGGCCAGGATCATGTGGCGGACGGCCTCACGGAGGACATCACCACGGCCTTGTCGCAAATCTCCAGCCTGTTCGTGATCGCCCGAAATTCGGCATTCGCATACCGGGACGAACCGGTGGTTGTGCAGCGAGTGGCCGAGGAACTGGGTGTCCGATACGTCCTCGAAGGCAGCTTACAGACCTCTGGCGATCGGATGCGCATCACCGCTCAACTGATCGATGCGCTGACTGGAAACCATCTTTGGGCCGAACGCTACGACCGAGAGTCCGGGGACATTTTTGCGCTGCAGGACGAGATCACCGACCGGATCGTTGTGGCGTTGCGCATCGAGCTCACCGACGGCGAGGAGGCACGGGTCCACCGCCGTCATACGCAGAGCGTCGAGGCCTGGAACCTCCTCAGCAGAGGGCGGGAACACCTTTACCGCTCCAACAAGTCCGACAATGTCACCGCGCGCGAATTGTTCCAGGACGCCATCTCCATCGACCCGGACTATGCTCTGGCCTATGCGCTCCTCGCCGGGACCCATTGGCAGGACGCCTACCAGGGATGGAGTGGCGACCGCGAACAATCCTTCGAGAATGCCTCATTGCTGGCCGAGCAGGCGCTGAACCTCAACGAGACGTTGCCTGACGTCCACGCGCTGCAGGGCATCTTGCATCTGTTCAATCGGCGATACGAGGAAGCCGTCGCGGCAGGCGAACGGGCCGTCGCCTACAATCCGAACCATGCGACCAATACGGCGCTGCTGGCCATGTGCCTGCACTATGCCGGTCAGCCGGAGGACGCCATTCGCCTTTATAGGACGGCGATGCGGCTCAGCCCGTATTATCCGGCATGGTTTCTCGAGGAATTGGGCTTCACGTACCTTGATGCCAATCAGCCCGATGAGGCCTTGATCGTATTTGAACAGTTCCTGGAGCGGGACCCCGCGGCAATACACGCCGCGCATTCTCATATCGGGCGCGCCCTGGCCTACCATGCGCTGGGCCAGGACGACGAGGCGCGGACAGAGGTTGTCAGGGCCATTGAGGCCGATGCAGCGATCTCCGTGACGCAGTTCAGCCAACTCCTGCTCCACCGGGACAGGACGGGAGCCGAAAGCGCGCTCGCCGTCTTGCGCGTGCTGGGGCTGCCTGAGTGATCCAACGGACGGAGACCGAGGCTACTGGGCGTTGAATCCTCTGCAGACCCATGGCTGTTCGATGGGCGCACGCAGGATGGCAGTCGAGACGCCACGTCCCCGACCCTCGGGAGCGCGTGATGCGAGAGGGTCGGGGAATGGACGCCGTCACATTCGAACCCGGAGGTCTATGCGGCGACGCGTGCCGGCGTCACGACCGGGAAGTCGACATCGACGTCCAGGCCGACATTGATGTAGTTGGTGAACAGGTTCAGGGCGATGTGGGCGAAGATCTCGACGATCTCCTCATCGTCGAACCCGGCCGCGCGCAAGGCCGCGAAATCGCTGTCCTGGACATCGGCGCGGTCCTCGACCACCTTCAGCGCGAAGCGGATCGCCGCCTGGCTGCGCGGGTCGTCCGCGCGGCCCGCCTGCGCCTCGGCCATCTCCTCCGCCGTGGCGCCGGCATTCTTGCCGAGCAGGGTATGGGCGGACAGGCAGTAGGCGCAGCCATTGTAGTTGGCGATCGCGACGGCGATCTGCTCGCCCAGCTTGGCGCCGAGCCTGCCCTCGGCCAGGGCGCCGAACGCGCCCAGCATGCTCTTCAGCGCCGACGGGGACTGGGCGACGGTGCCGAACATGTTCACGACCCCGCCGAACTGCGCCTTGACGGCGTCCATCAGCGCCTTGCGGTCGCCGGTGGCCTCGGCATGGGGGTAGGGGGTGATCCTTGGCATGGGGAAAGTCCTTTCGTATCAGTCAGGTTGAGCCCACCAATTTCGTTCAGGACCCGCGGCGGGCATACGGGGTCATTCGCCGGATCGCTCCGGTGTTTCGTCATTCGACCGGCATGACCCTCCCGGGCAGGGACAAATCGCCCGAGCCGACATCGTGCACGCCGGTGACGCACAGCAACGGCGCCACGCCATCCTCATTGACCTGCAGCTCCGCCGTCACCGCGTCGAAGGCGGCCATCTCGGCATCGCCGACCGGCACGGTGATGCGCGCGGTGCGGCCGTCCAGGATCGGGCTCATGCCCGGGCTGTCGAGCGCGATCGGCAGATAGGGCGCCGTGGCCGGCAGCAGGTCGACGCCCGGCGAGACGTCACGGACCTTCAGCCCGGCGCCGCAAGCGTCGTCGGGCACCAGCACCACCCAGTGGGAGTGCCAGTCGGCACCGTCATTGGCCGGGTCGCCATCCTGGTTCTCGTCGAACAGCGGCGTGTCGTCGAAATCCGGATGCGAGGTGATGGCCAGCGCCAGGATGCCGGAGTCGGGGTCGAAGCCGACCGTGGCGGGGTCGAGATCCGTCGGCCAGACATAGGCCTCGACCTTCGATCCGGTGAGCTGGCCAATCGGCACCGGCCGCACGCTGCCGGCGACGCCGGCAACTTCCATCATGAAGGTGGTCAGCCGGCCATCGGTGGTGGCCTCCGCCGAGGTGATGTCGAAGGCCGGCATCTTGGTCTGATCGATTTCGCTGGTGATGCCGTGGGCCAGGGCGCCCGTGGCACCGGCCGCCAATAGGGTGGCGGCCAACAGGGTTGTTCTCATGGCTCTCGTCCTTATAGTATCGAGTCGATACCGATGAGATAATGCATCCCGATCCGGCTTGCAAGAAAAGTTTTGAGTCGATACTATTTTCTCATGACATCGTCACACGACCTGACCGTCCTGCTCGAGCGCCTGGCCCGGGTGCTGCAGAACGACGCCCATGCCGGCGGCCTGAAGCCGGTGCAGTGGGAGGCCCTGCGCTACCTGGCCCGGGCCAACCGTTTCTCGCGCACGCCCTCGGCCCTGACCGCCTATCTCGGCACCACCAAGGGCACCGTGTCGCAGACCCTGGGCGCCCTGGAGCGCAAGGGGCTGGTGGCCAAGGAGGCCGATCCCGCCGACCGCCGCCAGGTCCGCATCGCGCTGACCGACGAGGGCGCAAAGCTACTGGCCGACGACCCGATCCACGCGGTGCTGCAATCGACCTCCGGGCTGTCCGAAGCGGACCGATCGGGTATTGCCGACGGCCTGCAGACGATCTTGACCGAGACATTGCGGCGGCGCGGCGGGCGGCCCTTCGGCGCCTGCCACACCTGCCGGTTCTTCAAGCCCGATCATCCCGAGGGCGCGCCGCACCGCTGCGGCCTGCTCGATGCGCCCCTGTCCGCCGAGGACAGCGACCAGATCTGCGTCGAGCAGGAGAGCGCCGACTAATCGCGCGCCCGGTCGATCGCCGCGACCAGTGAGGCGCGGGTCTGCAGGCCGACCAGGGTCTCAACCGGGGTTCCGTCCTTGAACAGCATCAGGGTCGGGATGGCGCGCACCGCGAATTCGGCCGCTTTCTTCTGGTGGTCGTCGACGTTGATCTTGGCCACCGTCAGCGCTTCGCCGTATTCGGCCGCCAGATCCTCCAGCACCGGGCCGATCGCCTTGCATGGGCCGCACCACGGGGCCCAGAAATCGACCAGGGTCAGGCCGTCCCGGCCGGTCACGGCATCGAAGCTGTCGTCGCCGATATGCACCGGCGCGTTGGCAATCACGGTCGTCATGTCAGTGTTCCTTTCTCAGGCTGCGGTCTTCAGAGGGGAAGGGACCTCGCCGGCCGCCAGACCGGCGAGGTAACGTTCCGCGTCCAGCGCCGCCATGGCGCCGGTCGCAGCAGAGGTGACGGCCTGGCGATAGACCGGGTCGGCCACGTCGCCGGCGGCGAAGACGCCGGGCACGCTGGTCTCGGTCGCATTGCCGGCCAGGCCGCCGACGGTCGTCAAATAGCCGCCGTCACGGTCGAGTTGGCCCGCGAACAGGCCGGTGTTCGGGTCGTGGCCGATGGCGATGAACACGCCGTCCACCTCCAGATCCCGGGTGTCCCCGGTACCGGTGTTGCGAACGCGCAGGCCCGTGACGCCGGAGGCATCGCCCAGCACCTCGTCGACCGCGTGATCCCAGAGCACCGTGACCTTGCCCTCGGCGATTTTGGCGAACAGCCGGTCCTGTAGGATCTTCTCCGCCTTCAGCGCGTCGCGGCGATGCACCAGGGTCGCATGGCCCGCGATGTTGGCGAGGTAGAGGGCCTCTTCGACCGCCGTATTGCCGCCGCCGATGACCGCCACCGGCTTATCGCGGAAGAAGAACCCGTCGCAGGTGGCGCAGGCCGACACGCCGCGGCCCTTGAACGCGGTCTCGGAGTCGAGGCCGAGATACCGGGCCGCGGCGCCGGTCGCCACGATCAGGGCATCGGCGGTGTAGACCCCGGCATCGCCTTCCAGCCGGAACGGTCTAACGGAAAGATCGACCGCCTCGATGTGGTCACGGATCAGCGTCACCTCGAAGCGCTCCGCATGCTCGCGGAACCGCTCCATCAGCTCGGGGCCCTGCAGGGTCACGTCGCCGCCCGGCCAGTTCTCCACCTCGGTCGTGGTGGTCAGCTGGCCGCCGATCTCCACGCCGGTGATGACGGCCGGTTCCAGCCCGGCCCGGGCGGCGTAGATCGCCGCCGTATAGCCGGCCGGCCCGCTGCCCAGGATCACCAGGCGATGATGCGCGGCATCGTCCTTGGCGGCCTTGGTATCGCCGAGCAGCGGGTCCAGCCCGCCGGCCGCGTCCAGGGCCGCCAGATCGTCGAAACCGCCCACATGGCGGTCGCCGATGAAGATCTGCGGCACCGTGCGGCGGCCGGAGCGCTCCATCATTTCCGCCTGGAGGTCGGTGTCGTGGGTGACGTCGATCTCGCGGAATGCGGCGCCCTTCTGAGCCAGCAGCGCCTTGGCGCTGGCGCAATAGCCGCAGTAATCCTTGGTGTAGATCACGACATCGTTGGCGATCACGTCGCTCATGACAGGCTCTCCAATCCAGGGGGTGGGGGACGCCGGGCCGGTTCGGTCCCGGCGTCCATGCGTCATCCGTTGGCGCGATACCGGCTGACGGCATCGCCCAGCAGCCAGACCGCCGCGGCCAGCAGCACGCTGTCCTTCACCAGGAACTGGCCGGGCACAACGGACAGGGCCGGGAAACCGCCCAGGCTCGCCTCCCAGCCGGGGGCGGTGAACAGGAAGCTCAGCGTGACCACGAAGGTCGCGATGGCGCCGAGCGCGCCCACCAGGGCGGCCTTCGGGAACCGCGCGCCGGCTACGATCAGCAGCGCCGTGGTGATCTCGATGGCGCCGATCAGGTTGGAGGCGCCCTGCAGGCTGGTGACGTCGTACAGCCAGCTGGTCAGCGGGCTGGAGGCGACAAGGCCCTCGATGGCGCCGGCCTCATAGGCGGTGAACTTCATTGCGCCGATCCAGCCGAGCACGCCGGCGACGCTGTAGCGCACGGCGGATTTGCCGACATCGGACAGGCGCTGGCCGAGTGCGGCCAATTCATCTGTGGCTCCGATTCCGCCGTTGGACTCGCGCTCGGCCGCCACGTTCACTTCCGTTGTCATCGTTCGGTTCTCCTTTTCCACTGCACCGGCCTTACTTTTTGACCGATCGGTCACTATATTGGCCTAAGACAAGGCGGCCCTTCGCCGCCAACAGCGTGGAAATGGGACTTAATGACCAATTGGTCAAGAAGTGGCGTGATCACCAATGCGTGAACCGACGACGACGATGGGCCGGCCCCGCGAATTCGATCCCGACAAGGCGCTGTCGGAGATCATGGACGTGTTCTGGACCAAGGGGTTCGAGGGCGCCTCCATGCGCGACCTGGTCGACCGCACGGGCCTGAAGAAGGGCAGCCTCTATGCCGCCTTCGGCGACAAGCGCGCCATGTATCACAAGGCCCTGGCGCTCTATGACAGCTTGTGGATCGACAGCGCGGTCTGCGGTTTGACCGGAGACGGTGCGCCGCTGGAGCGGATCGACCGATTCCTGCAGGCGGCGGCCGATGGCAGTCCGGGCGGCGCCGACAGCCGCGGCTGCTTCATCTGCAACGCCTCCATGGACCAGGCGCCGGTGGACCCGGATGCGGCCCGGACGGTCCAGGCGAGCTTCGCCCGCATGGAGATGGCGCTGGCGGAAGCGCTGGCCGAGCTTCGCCCCGATACGGAAGGGCAGGCAGTGTCACGGGAGGCGCGGTACCTGATGTCGGTCTATTTCGGCCTGCGGGTGCTGGCCAAGGCCGGCGCGGAGCCGGCGGTGCTGGACGACGCCAAGCGGACCGCCCTGCAGCGTCTGGAGACCTGATCCCGCCTCAGAGGATGCCCAGCGACCGGTCCACGACCCAATAGGCCGCAACCCCTGCTGACAAGAGGGTGTCAGCAGGGGTTGATATGCTCCGCCAACCGAATCGGACGGAGGCATGCGCGATGGATCAGGTGTCGGAGTTTCTTCCAGGGATTCTGCTGGCTTACTCGGCGTTCCTGCTGTCGATCATGAGCCCGGGGCCGAATGTCCTGGCGGTGATCGGCACGGCGATGAGCGTCGGGCGACGGCCGGGAACCGCGCTGGCGCTGGGCGTCGGCACCGGGTCGGTCTGCTGGGCCATCCTGACGGTGGCCGGCCTCTCGGCGCTGCTGGCCGCCTATGCCGCGGCCCTGACGGCGATCAAGATCGTCGGCGGCTGCTTCCTGCTCTGGCTCGCCTACAAGGCGTTCCGCTCCGCCGTCTCGGCCCACGACATCGACGCGGCTGCCCTGGCCGGCCCGCGGCGCGGCGACCGCGGCTACTACCTGCGCGGCTTCACGGTGCAGATGACCAACCCGAAGGCGGCGCTGGCCTGGATCGCGATCATTTCCCTCGGCCTCCAGGCCGACGCGCCGATTTGGGTCGGCGTGGTTCTGGTGCTGGGCACCGGCACTTTGTCGATCGCGATCCACTGCCTCTATGCGCTGGCCTTCTCGACCCGGCCCATGGTCCGGATCTACGGCAAGGCGCGGCGTTGGATTCAGGGCCTGCTGGGCGCCTTCTTCTGCTTCGCCGGGATCCGCTTACTGACCAGCCGCCAATAAGGTCAATGCCAGAGGCGCTCCAGCGCGTTGGATCTTCTGGCCAGGCCGACCGGCGCCGGCCCCTGCCTCGATCCGCGAAACCTGGGCGGCAAACCCCGCCCTGGTCCCTATGCGAGGCTGGGCAGCGCGTCGCAATCGCCCGGCGTGGAATAATAGGTGCGCTCGGGAAGTGCCCATTCGCGGCGGACGGCGTTCTCTGAAATGCGGGTGTTGGCATAGGGGCCGATGCCCACCGTATGCGCTTCCTCCTGAAGATACATCGCCTGGAACCGATCGCCCACCGAGCCCGGCCCGTTTGCCAGGCGCAGACCGCCGCTCAGATGATGCAGGGAGTGGCAGAGTTCGTGTGCAAGCGCCACGAAGGTCGGCGTTTGCAGGCCGCAAAGCGCCGTGTACTGCGCCTCGGCATTGGGGTTGAAAGCGGCGAACGAACTGGACCCCCGTCCCGGTAGCTTGATCGTCGTGCCCGGCAGGACCCTGTCGGTCTTCACACATCCAAAGCCGGCGGACGTGTCCGGATCGGCCGCGGTCGCTTCCGCCGATTCTGTCAGGGTGCCTGGGGCAAGCGAGATCGTGACCGTGGCGCCGCCGGTGACGGAGCAGCCATATCCTTGGCAACGCTTGGTCAGAAGGGTCAGCAGGTCCTTGCCGATCGGCTTGGACTTGATCAGATTCAGATCGCGCGTGGTGGCGGTGATGAAAGCCTGATCGCCGTCGATCAGGATGCCCGGATAGCTTTGGCTCCATGTTACCACTGGCATGGTTTTCTCCTCATTTGCTCATTGTGTGGTGCTTTTGTGCTTCGCCGACGAACCTGAAATGCCGTCTCGAATGGCAATCCCAGGTTGTCAGCGGCGCCATCCTACGCGGCGCCGGACCCGTCGCAGTGCGGCGCGTCACACCCGGACCGATGGCGCAGCTGGCTTCGTTCAGATGCCGATCGCCCGGCGCTGCGTCTTGGTCAGCTTGCCGGCGATGATGTCGTAGGCGGCGCGGATGTAGTCCCGCAGGTCATCGTCGCCCATGGCGTCGGCGCTCTCCACCTGCACCCATTTCGCCCGCGCCAGATAGGGGGCGGGGATGATGCCAGGCTGCTCCGTCAGGATGTCATAGGTGAGCGGGCTGCATTTGAAGCTGATCTTGCTGTGGCTGCCTTCGCCCCAGATCGAGCAGATCGCGAAGATCTTGCCGCCCACCTTCCACACCGACGAGCCGCCCCATTGCACCACATGGGTGGTGCCGGTCAGCGCTCTGCAATAGGCGTCGAAGTCCGAACGGGTCATCGAAACCGATCCATGTTCATGAAATGTTCTAGCAGAGATCCGACTATGCCCGGCGATGATCGTCGGGGCAAGGGGCTTTGCAGAGAAAAGGGCGGGACTTGCGTCCCGCCCCCAAGCCGGCATTCACCGGAGCGCGCGGCGTTGTTATTCCGCCGGCTGCGTCTGCGCCGCGGGCGCCGGTTGCTCGTCGTCGAAGGTCCAGGCCGTCTGGTCGATGTCCAGATCGGAAAACTTCGATGCGTCGAACACCGGATGCTCGCGGCCCTGCTTCAGCTGGTCCCGATAGTCGTTGAGGATCCTGAGGCCCGTCGGGAACAGCATGATGATGGCCAGCAGGTTGACCAGCGCCAGGATGCCCATCATCGGGTCGGAGAAGAAGAACACCGAGGTCGCGCCCGGTGCCGCCGATCCCAGGAACACCAGCCCGACGATCAGGATCTTCAACACGTGGCGCGACATCTCCGACTCGGTGAACACGGTCAACGCGTTCTCGCCGAGATAGTAGTTGTAGATGATCGAGCTGAAGGCAAACAGCAGGATCGCCGCGGTCAGGAAGTACTGACTCCAGGCGCCCACATGGGACACCATGGATTGCTGGGTCAGCACCACGCCGTCGATGCCGGCGGCCCCGGCCACATAGACGTCGCCCAGCAGGATCATGAAGGCGGTGCAGGAGCAGATGATGATGGTGTCGATGAACACCGACAACGCCTGCACGATGCCCTGGCTGATCGGGTGGCGCACATAGGCGACCGCCGCCACGTTCGGCGCGCTGCCCAGGCCGGCCTCGTTTGAGAAGAGCCCGCGTCGCAAGCCCTGCGCCACAGCGGCGCCCATGCCGCCGCCAACCGCTTCCTCGAAGCCGAAGGCGTTCTTCACGATCATGGCGAAGACGGCCGGGACGTCGCCGATGTTGAACAGGATGATCAGCAGCGCCATGCCGATATAGCCGACCGCCATGATCGGCACGACCACGTCGGCGACCTTGGCGATCCGCTTGATGCCGCCATAGACCACGAAGCCGGTCAGGATGGCGAGACCGATGCCGGTCCAGATGCGGCCGATACCCAGGCTGTCATTGACCGCGCCGGCCACCGTGTTGCCCTGGAAGGCGTTGAAGCCGAGCGCGAAGGCGGCGATCAGCGACACCGCGTAGATCACGGCCAGCCATTTGTACTGGCTGCCCAGCCCGTGCAGGATGTACTGCGCAGGCCCGCCGCGATAGGTGCCGTTCTCGTCGGAGCGCTTGTAGAGCTGCGCGAGGGTGCATTCGAACAGGCTGGTGGCCATGCCGACCAGCGCGATCGCCCACATCCAGAAGACCGCACCGGGGCCGCCAAGGGTGATGGCGACTGCCACGCCGGCGATGTTGCCGCCGCCGACCCGGCCGCCGACGCTGACCAGCAGTGCCTCGCGGGAGCTGACATGCTGCCCCGGCTCCGGCTGCTTGCCCGGGAACAGCACCTGGAACATGCGCCCGAAGAACTGGAACTGCACCAGCCCGGAGGCGAGGGTGAAGAAGGCGCCCAGCACCACCAGGAAGGGGATCAACGACCACCCCCAGGTCCCGTCGCCGATGGCGTTGAATATGGCTTCGAGGTAACTCATCGTGTCGGCCCCCTTGTCCTGTTTATGTCGTATGGCCGATGGGCGTGCCGCCCATCAGGGGAATGCCGGAGGGCATCCGTGTCGGGTCCGTGCCCCGAGACAGGCCGAAGGGGATTCCAACATGAAGGCCTCCCAGGCTGCCGAAGGGCACAAGGCGGGAGGAGCGGCCTCTTGGGTGCGCCGTCGCGCGTCCGGGCGGATGGACCTGGATGCGGCGGATCTTATTGTCGCTTGCCTCCCCGGCCATGCCCCGTCCGCGGGGAAGAGTTCCTGCGAATAAAGCACGGCAACCTGCGAGTATCATTGGAATATCAACCACACAATTTGGCGCTGCGGTGCGACGCGGCGCGATGTGATGCCAAAAGAGCGCCAGTTCGCGCCATATCGATAGTCAGGCCCCGCATATCCGGCTAGGCTCGAAGCCGTCATGCGGCGTCTGATGCGATGAGTTCGGATTTTCCCCAGAACCTCCGGCTTCTGACCGATCACTACAAATCGGTGGCGGAAGTCTGTCGCCGGCTCGGGGTGAACCGCTCCCAGTTCAACAAATACCTCAGCGGCCGGTCGAGCCCGTCCCGGCATGTGTTCCGGTCCGTGTGCGATTTCTTCGGCGTCGAGGAGCACGAGATCCTGCTGCCCCACGCGGATTTCCAGAAAATCGTCGGCCTCAAGCCCACCGGCGCCTCGTCCGGGGCAGCACCACGACCCTATGTCGCCTATCTGGACCAGCTGGTGCGCCGGTCGCGCGGCGACCTGCTGGCCTATGAAGGCTACTACTTCGAATACAGCTACTCGATGACCCGGCCCGGCCTGATCCTCCGCTCGCTGCTGCGGCTGACCGGCGAGGCGGGGACCATGACCTATCAGCGCATGGAAAACGTCGCGCGCCGGTCCGAACCGCGGCTGAAATGCAAGTACCGCGGCATGGCGTTCTACCTGAACGACCGCATCTTCCTGATCGACTATGACAGCATGACCGGCAACGAGATCAGCCAGACCATCCTCTATCCCAACTACCAGCACCGCCTGACCCGGCTGATGGGCCTCAAGCTCGGCGTCTCCACCGGCAGCCGTCGCGAGCCGCTCTGCGCCCGGGTGCTGCTGGAATCCCTCGGCCGCCGCGTTGCTGTCAGGACGGCCCTGAAGGCCTGCGGCCTGTTCGATCCGGACAGCCCCGACATCGAACCGGAGATCGCCGGCCCGATCGCCAACCGGATCGAGGACGGCGCCCATCATTTCCGCGTCGTGACCGAGGCCTGACGCGCCTCGGCGCTCGCGATCACAGAGGTTTTACAACGGTTTATCCAGCAGCCATCCAGGCTGCTCTAAAGTGCGCGCGCGTCGGGCGGCTGGAGGTGCCGCCCCCGGGCCGCAGTCCTTGCGGCGCTGCGACTGAGGCGTCATGGCCGACGGATACCCGCCGCCCGAGTCCTTCCTGACACCGCTGGAGATCACCGCCTGGCCGACCGCCGGCCCGGCGCCGGAGGATCGCCGCGCGCCGCTGCGCGACAGCCTGCGACGCCACGGCGCCTGGGACGACCGGCAGCTTGCCGGGCGCAACCTCTCCATCGGATGCGTCGCGCTGGAGGTGACCCAGCGCTGCAATCTGGATTGCACCCTGTGTTACCTCTCCGAGCATGCTGAGGCGGTGCGGGACGTTCCGCTGGACGAGCTGTTCCGGCGCATCGATGGGATTCGCGACCAGTACGGCCCCAACACCGATGTGCAGGTGACCGGCGGGGACCCGACCCTGCGCCGCCGCGACGAGCTGGTCGCCATTGTCCGCCGCATCCGCGAGCGGGAGATGCGTCCGGCCCTGTTCACCAACGGCATCAAGGCCAGCCGCGACCTGCTGGCGGAGCTGGCGAATGCCGGCCTCGTCGACGTGGCGTTCCACGTGGATCTGACCCAGGAGCGTCCCGGATACGACAGCGAGGCGGCGCTGAACGCGGTGCGCCTGGACTACATCGCAAGGGCGCGTGGCCTGGGCCTGCGCATCCTGTTCAACACCACGGTGTTCGACGGGAATTTCCAGGAGATCCCGGCGCTGACCCGGTTCTTTGCCGACCAAGCGGGCGCCGTCCACCTGGCCTCGTTCCAGCTGCAGGCGGATACCGGGCGCGGCGTGCTGCGGCAGCGCGATGCGGTGATCAGCCAGCAGACCGTGATCGCGCGGATTTCCGACGGGGTCGGGTTTCCGGTCGACTTCGACGCGGCGATGGTCGGCCATCCGCGCTGCAACCGTTACGCCGTGCTGCTTTCCGCCGGCGGGCGGCTCTATCCGCTGTTCGACGACCCGGCGTTCTTCGCAGCCCTGTTCGCCGCCGCCGGCGGACGCCGCTTCGACTGGCACGATCGCCGCCAATGGATACCGGCGGTGCTCCGCATGGCGCTTGGCAATCCGGGACTCTGCGGCCGGGCCGTCGTCTTCGCGGCCCGCAAGGCTTGGCGGATGCGCGCCGGACTGCTTCGGTCCGGCGGCCGTATCCGGAGGCTCAGCCTGTTCGTGCACAATTTCATGGATGCCGAGCGGCTGGAGCGCGACCGGTGCGAATCCTGCGTCTTCATGGTCGCCTCGGCCGACGGCCCGGTTTCCATGTGCGTGCACAATGCCAAGCGCGACGCGATGATCCTGCAACCACTGCCGGTGGAGATGGAGGCCGGGCCGGGATTCTGGAATCCGCTCACCGGAACGACGGCAGGCGCGCCGCCGCCGCCACCGCCGGCCGACCCCGCGGCGCATCCGCTGAAGCGTTTGAAGGGGCGGACCCGCCGTGCCGTGCTGTCCGACCGTGCGAAGGGCGGGTCGTCGCTATAGACCGGAAGCGTCGTTCAGCGCCCAATCGTATTCATACCCGTCGACCGCCTCGCGCCCGTCAAGCCTTTCGCGCAGGGCCGGGGCGGCATAGCGGCGCAGTTCGGCCAGCACGCCCTGGTGATCGTCGCCGAAATCCTCACGGAACCAGCCATAGATCTTGGAGACGATCAGCCGGCCCTCGGCATCGAAGCGGGCACCGCGCGGGTCGTTCACATAGGCCCGGGCCGCCGCGTCCATGGCGGCATCGATGGTGGCCCCGGTATAGGCGCGCGCACCCAGATTGGGGCAACCGACGGCGGCGCAGTTCAGCACGTAGTGCACTCGGCGGTCGGCCCAGATCGGCCGCACGATCCCGTGCTCGACATCGTTCAGCGACAGGGCCCGGCCCTCGACAGTCAGCAGAGGTTCGTCCCACGGGCCGAAGGACAGCAGCCCATAGGTGATATCCCGGATCGAGTCGACCGGGTAGTTGTCCAGGATCAGCGCCACGGTGCGGGCGTTGTAGAGGTTGATCCAGAGCGCCAGTTGCTCGTCGCGCGATAAGCGGCTGACCTCAGTCGCCTGCAGCCGGTCCAGATAGGCGTCAAGCGCCGATCGGTCGGCCGCGGTGACGGCGGCGTAATCGACCCGGTTCACGCCGGCCAGGTCGGTGGCGACATAGGTGGCCAGGAACGCGTCCCAGGCCCGGTGATCAACACGGGTTTCGGACCGGGTCTCGCTGGCGGCCCAGTACCGGTCGCCCAGTTCCGGGGCGGGCAGGGCCAGTCGCTCGACGCTGGTGCAGGCGCCCAGCACCGCCAGGCAGCACAGGGCGACGAGCCGGGCGAGACCTGCCCGCGCGGATGGCGTGAGGAGTCCGAACATGGCGCCAACCCTAGCGGATTTCCGTCTGCGATCGGCCGCCAGACCCCTGACAATGAGTCACAATATCGTTGGAGATCCGCGCGCGGTTCCGGTGATGCCCGCGCGATGCGGCCCTATCATGAAACCTTCATCCTCGGAACGGCGGTTCGCCGGGATATGATCGGGGCGCGGGCTGGTGCACTTCGACGAATGGAGGGGCCCTCATGACCTTCAGTTTCAAGGCCGGCGACAACGGCTTCGTGCATGTCTGCGGCCATCGTGGCCACATGCTCGCCGCCCCGGAGAACACCGCCGCGGCCATCCGCGCCACCCATGCCCATGGCGGCACGACGGCGGAGATCGACACGGTGCTGACCGCCGACGCGGCCATCATCGTGCTGCACGATCTGACCCTGGACCGGACCACCGACCGCAGCGGCGTGGTCGGCCAGTGCACCCTGGCGGAGATCAAGAGCTGCGACGCCGGTTCCTGGTTCGATGCCGAATTCGCCGGCGAGCTGATCCCGACCCTGGACCAGGCCCTGGCCTTGGCCCGCGAGCTCGACATGGGTTTCGAGGTGGAGATCAAGGAGAAGCTTCGCCTGGGCCCCTATATCGACGCCCTGGCCACGGCGATCGCCGATCCCGGGGATCGCGCCCGGGCAATGATGATCTCCTTCGACCATGCCAGCCTGGCGGCCGTCAAACGGGCCATTCCCGGTATCCGGACCGGCGGCATCGTCCATGAACGCTATGGCGATCCGGTCGGTGTCGCCAAGGCCGCCGAGCTCGACCAGCTCTGCATCGATCTCGACGTCTTCCACCCGGACGACGCCCGTCTGCTGCACGAGAACGGCATCACGATCCGCTGCCATGCCTTCAGCCCGCAGCGGATCGAGCAGGCCGACCGTATCGGCTTCGACTACCGCCGCAGGCTCATCGCCTGGCTCCGCGAGGGGCTGATCGACACCCTGTCCGGAGACGATGTCGGCTGGGTCCGCGCCCTGGTCGACGAGGCGGGCGCTTGACGCCTTCGACCGCGTCAACCGTCGCGGTTCGGTTGCACGATGGTTGGGTCGTCAAACGCCAGTGATCCAAGCGAAGGCGCGGCTGACGGCGTCCTTTGCGCCGCCTTGGATGCAGTGGCCGTGCGCAATGATGAGATTGTCGAAATCCCAGGCGAGAATGGTGTCGACGCTCCGGCGCATGGCCGTCTTGTCCCGGACGCTGAGCTTGATGTCCAGGGGGACACCGCCATCCTCGCCCAGGATGCCGGCCATGCGCTTGACGCGGCGCCAGATCCAGGTTTCGCCGGCCGTCTCATGCTTCTGGATCAGATCCGTGATGATGAGCGTCCGGGAGGGTTTGTGGAGAAACGCGACCTCATCCAGGACGGCATGTCCGTCGATCACGCAATGATCGATTTCGCCGCTCCAGGGGGCTTCGACGTCGTTCGCCAGCAGCGCATCCACGGCGATATCGGGATGCCGCGCGCTGAACCCCGGCGAGGCCCAGACCATGGCTGAAGGGTACAAGGCCTTCCAGGGTTCGATGCCGAGGCTATGGATCTTGTTGGGCGCAACTAGGTGCTCGACCGGGCCCTGCTCGTCGACGGCGCTTTGACGGTCCGATGTTGGCCGCACGGGAGAGTGAAGCCATACCCCTCCCGACTCCAACAGGACCACCGTCATCCGAGTCGTGAACGGCAGTACCCCGTACATGCGGACATCGTCGCCGCTCATCGTCCAGATGGCCTGTCCGAAAGACCGCATGTTGCTCCCTGCGCCCTCAATCGCGCGGGCTTTCCGCCGCCTGCTGGAATTGGCGCCTCTCCTCGGGGTCGTCAATGCTCTCCGACAACTGCCGGATCAGCTCTTCCATGGAGGCCGCCCTAGCCGCCTGGCGCTTGACGAGCACCGGGGCGATGGGCCGAGAAGAGGACGCGCGCAATCCGTTTCCGAACCTCTCCTCGGCTGGTCCGCGTCGCGACGGTCTGTGAGTTCGTTGTCATGGCCTCGCTCGGGCTCCGTATCTCTTGGCGTCTGGTCTCAGGGACCGCCGGCATCGAGCGATGACCGGCCTGTTGCATGTCCCTCATAGAAACGACGCGGCTTCGGGTTCGGTTTCAGGTTCTCGCGATCGCCGTCGCGGGGAAGGGTGGTCGGGCCGCCCGAGGCGGCCCGGACCGTCTTGGTGCCGATGATCGAGGCATACGGCGATGCCGGTTCTCCCCGACCGCGGCATCGCAGCGTCGGCGTGGTGCGGCCGCTAGAACTCGACCGATCCGCCGCTTGCCAAGGGCGGATGGAACGTGCTGCCGGATCCGCCGTTGAAGTTGGCGAATGCGGCGCCGGCGGGCAGGTCGATGCCGGAGAGCTGCGGCGCGGCCACCGGATTGATCGGCGGCGGCGGAGGCAGTGGATTGGGCGTCCGCGCATGGGCGGGCGGCGGGCCGTTGGGGACGAGCGTGTTGAGCACCCGGGTCTGGCAGGCCGCCTCCACGCCGAAATTGTGTTTCAGGAATGTCGCTTTGTCCAATCCCCTGATCGCCGGCTTGATCTTCAGCTTCGCCCAGCCGGCGACAAAGGTGCCCGTGCGCCCGGCGCCGAATCCGCAATAGATCACCGTCGCGCCGCGCCCGGTCTCGATCAGGCGGGCGACTTCCCACAACTCCCACGCCGTCGGCGCGTTGTAGTCGGGAATGGGGAAATGGTGAAAGGCGATGCCGGCATTGGTCAGGGCGGTCTGCCCAGCCTGGTCCATCGCGCGCGAGTTGACGCTGATGACCCGGCTGACGTTCTTGCTCGTCAGGAAGTACGCGTCATGCCGATTGACGGTATGGACCCTGTCGCTGCCGGCGAAGCCACCTGGCTGGGCGCATCGTGCGAGCTTGCCCTCGAGAACCCATTGAAAGCGGGGGATCGAGATCTTTCCCTTCATCTTGCCGATGAACATGTCATTGGACTCAGCGCCTTGGTCATACCTGTTCAGCTTGCCGGTGGGATTGGTCACGGAGAGGCTCCTTCAGAGGTCTTGTGCGGAATGAACCCCGAGCGTCGGGCGGGGCCGTTGCACTGCCTTTGTAGAAACGGAGTGCCTTCGCGATCGGTTTCAACGAATTCGCGTTCGCGCCGCCGGCTAGGGAATCTCGTCCGCAGCGACGGCCGGCCCGCTCATCCCTTGACACCCCTGTTGCCGCGTCACTACCGTAACTCTCTGGTTACCAACGGGAGTGAGCGCCATGTCCCTGAACATCTATCTGACCTTCGACGACAATTGCCGCGAGGCGTTCGAGTTCTACCGCTCGGTGTTCGGCGGCGAGTTCATGTTCCTTCAGACCTATGGCGACGCGCCGTCGGATCTGGGCGTGCCCGAAGGAGAGAAGGACCGGATCATGCATGTCTCGCTTCCGGTCGGCGCCAATGTGCTGATGGGCAGCGACAGCTGCTCGGCTTTCGGCCCGCCGCCGGATGTGGGCAACAATTTCTCGATATCGATCGCGGTGGAGAGCCGGGAGCAGTGCGACGCGTATTGCGCGAAGCTGTCGGAGGGCGGCACCGTGAAGATGCCGATGCAGGACACCTTCTGGGGTGCCTATTTCGGTACCTGGGCCGACAAGTTCGGCATCAACTGGATGGTGAACTACGAGGCGCCGAGAGGGTAGCGCCGGTTCGGCGTCACTCCGGTTCGGTCGGGTAGGCCGGCAGATCGTCGGCGATCCGCGCCCAGGGAACGGCCGAGCGTGTCCATGCCTGTAGGGCCGGTCGAACGAGCGTGGGATCGTCGAGGGATCCCGCCTTGACGAACACTGCCTCCGGATAGGCCGGCGAGGTCGTGAACAGCGGCGACCCGCAGTCCGGGCAGAAATGCCGGGTCAGCTCACTGCCCCGGTCGGCCCGCTTGGTGAACGATGTCGGCTCGCCGCTCACCACGTCGAACCGGGACAGGTCGAGACGGATGCTGATGTTGAAGGCGCTGCCAGTGGTCCGTCGGCAATCCACGCAGTGGCAGATGCCGGCCCCGCCAATCTCGCCGGCATAGGTGTATCGGACGCCGCCGCACAGGCAGCCGCCATGGACCGTTTCAGGCATTGGCTTCGGCTCCTCGTTGTTCGCCGCCGGGCCTAGGCCCGGCGCGCCTGCGCCGCGTGGCCGGCCAGGCTGAGGCCCAGATTCCAAATACCGCCGAGGCTTTCGGCGTCCTTTAGCACCGCGCGAAAGGCACTAATGATCCAGTCGATATCGGCGTGGTCGATGACGTATGGCGGCAGCAGCTTGATGACGGGCATTTCGCCGCCCGCCACCTGGGCCAGCAGCCGGTGGTCCCCCAGCAGCGGGATCAGCAGCAACTGGCAGAACAAGCCGCGCCGCGCCTTCTCGACCATCGCATAGGCAGTCTTCAACCCGACTCCTGTCGGCGGCCCGATCTCCAGGCCGATCATGAGCCCCTTGCCGCGCAGCTCGGTCTGGAATGCGAGTCCGTTCAGGGCCTGGCACAGCCCGTCCATCAGCAGCGGCCCGAGCTCGGCGGCACGCTCCACCAGCTTTTCCTCGGCCATGACATCGAGGGTGGCGAGGCCGGCAGCCATTGCCAGGTCGTTCTTCGAGAAGGTGGAGCCGTGCACCACAGCGCGATCCATGCGGTCGAACACCGCGTCGAAGATCCATTTGCGCGTCACCGTGGCGCCGACCGGCACGAACCCGCCGGACAGCGACTTGGCCAGCAGCACGATGTCCGGCTCCACGGCCCAGTGCTCCGATGCCAGGAACCGTCCGGTACGACCCATGCCGCATTGGATCTCGTCGGCAACGAAGATGGTGCCGTGTTTGCGGCAGAGCTTGGCAGCGTCGGGCAGGTAGCCATCATGCGGCAGGTTGACCCCCTTGCCCTGGATCGGCTCGACGAAGAATGCCGCCACGTCGCCGCGGGCAAGCTCGCGCTCGAGCGACACCAGGTCGTTGAACGGCACCTCGACGCAGTCGCCGACCAGCGGGCCGAAACCCTCGCGGAACGATGGGTCCGCGGTCAGCGACAGCGCGCCATAGGTCAGGCCGTGATAGGAATGCGAGCAGTACAACGCGCGCGACCGACCTGTTGCGTAACGCGACAGCTTCAGCGCCGCCTCCACCGCCTCGGCGCCGGAATTGCTGAAATAGACCTTGTCGAGCCAGGGCATGTGCCCGCACAGCCGCTCGGCCAGCAGCCCGGCAAGCAGCGACACGTCCAACTGGACCATGCCGGGCAGCTTGGCGGTCAGCACTTCTGTCAGGGCCCGGGCGATCTTCGGGTGGTTGCGGCCCATGGCAAAGACGCCGAAGCCGCTCAGCAGGTCGAGATAGCGGTTGTCGTCGGCGTCGAAAAGATAGGCGCCCTCGGCGCGCACATAGTCGACATCGAAACCAATGGTACTCAGCACCCGCACCATCTGTGCGTTAAGGTGGCGGTCGAACAGAGCGAATTTTTCCGCCTTGCGCGCGTTCATCTGTTCGATCGGGGTTGGCGCCATCGCCGCAACCTCTTCTTCTTACGTGGCTTATCGAACCGCGCGCCGAGTGTCGACAATTCGAGGGAACGGCGCAATGCCGCATTGGCGCCTCTTGTCCGGGCTCGCCACGGCCCCTGTTTTGCGGCGATAATACCGGCGCAGGCCATAAGAAGCGGGGAGGGAAGCCGTGACCGACAGACCGACCATGTTCGGGCAGATCCAGATGGGGGTCTCCGACACGCCCCAGCCGGCGACGGCACAGCGCGACACGCCCTTCCGCATGCTGATCCTAGGCGATTTCAGCGGTCGTGGCAGCCGCGATGAGGAGGCCGATGCAAGCCGCTTGGCGGCACAGCCGATCGCCATCGATCGCGACAATTACGACGAGGTGTTCGCCCGGCTGGGCGTCGAGATCGCCCTTCCGCTGGGCGACGGTTGGCGCGAGACCGTCCGCTTCGGCGAACTGGACAACCTTCATCCCGATCACATCGTTGATCAGCTTAGCGTGTTTTCCGAACTGCGCGCCCTGCGCCGCCGGCTGCTGAACCGCGACCTTTTCGCCGCCGCGGCAGAGGAGGTCTCGGCCTGGGCCGGGACGCCCGCCGCGCCGGAGCCGACACCCGCTGCGGACGCCCCGGAGCCCCCGCCGCCCGCCGGTGGCGTGCCGCTGCCTGACGATCTGCTGGGCGCGGTGCTGTCGGAATCCAGCGAGGCCGCCGCCGATGTCCGCAGCCGCAGCGGCTCCGATCTGGCCGACCAGCTGATCCGCGATATCGTGGCGCCGCATGTGGTGCCGGCGCCGGATCCGCGCCAGGACCACCTGGTCGGCGCGGTCGATGCCGCCACCTCGGAGCAGCTGCGGACGATCCTGCACGATCCGGACTTCCAGAGCGTGGAATCCGGCTGGCTGTCGCTCGACTTCCTGGTCCGGCGGCTGGAGACCGACACCACGCTTAAGCTTTACCTGCTGGACGTCTCGAAGGCCGATCTGGCCGCCGATCTGGACCGCGAGTCGCTCGCGTCCTCGGGCCTGTACAAGCTGCTGGTGGAGCAGGCGCTGGAAACGCCGGGCGGGCTGCCTTGGTCCCTTCTGGTCGGCAACTACACCTTCGGCGGCAGCATCGAAGACGCCGATTTGCTGGGACGGCTGGCGCAGGTCGCGGGCCGGGCCGGGGCGCCGTTCCTGGCCGGCGGGGCGTCGGTGCTGGCCGGCTGCGCCTCCTTCGCCGAGGCGCCGGACCCGGACAATTGGACCTTGAAGCTCGAAATCGATGCGGCGGAGGCCTGGGCGGCACTGCGCGCCCTGCCGGATGCCGCCAGCGTGGCGCTGTTCCTGCCGCGGGTTTTGCAGCGGCTGCCCTATGGCGTGCGCAGCAATCCGATCGAGGCCTTCGATTTCGAGGAGATCGCCGAGGATGCCGACGCCGCCACCCGGCGGCAATCCTATGTCTGGGGCAATCCCGCCTTCGCCGCCGCCTGCCTGATCGGCCAGGCCTTCACCGCCGATGGCTGGTCCCTGCGCCCGGGCGCGCCCAACCAGCTCGACGGCATGCCGCTGCAGGTGGTGCGGGACGAGGGCGACGAGTATCTGCTGCCCTGCGCGGAACTCTGGCTCAGCGAGCGGGGGGCGGACCAGATGCTGAACCGCGGCCTGACCCCGGTCTGGTCGGTGAAGAACGAGGATCGCATCCGGGTCGGCCCGTTCCGATCCCTGGCCGGCGGCGCCTTGAAAGGACGCTGGGCGTCATGATGAAGAGGCACCCATAGCCATGCCCTGTTCCAAGTATCCATCAAGACCGATTGTACTGGCGACGCTCACGACACTGCTCGCCGCCAATCCGGCAATGGCCCAGGACTCGCTCGGCGACGCGATGCGGGGCGAGGTGCTGGCCCGCACGGTCTGCATCGACTGTCATGCGGTCGACCGCGGCTTCCGCGGCACCGACATCACCGGCGCGCCGGCCTTCCAGGACGTGGCCGACATGTCGTCGGCGACGGCCCTCAGCCTGCGGGTGTTCTTGCTAAGCCCGCATCTGACGATGCCCAACTTCGCCCTCAACGATCAGGAGATCGACGACCTGATCGCTTATATCCACAGTCTGAGATAGCAACGGTTGGCATCGCGTGGACGGCCTGACCACCGCCTGTGCTTGTGACCAGGAGTTGGCGGGGCCATTCCGATGACGGCATGTTCTTGGACGGCAGGGCAGTTTCCAATTCAGCATTGTCGGGCCGTTCTGGTCCCCGGCCGGCGGCGCCTTGAAGGGCGCTGGGAAGCTGATTCGGTAGCCGCTCTTAGTCGGCGCTGATTAGGCTCAGATCAACCTCATGGACATAAAGCCGGATGTCCCTGCCGGCCTTTGCATCATCCTCGCCGACATAGAAGATCGTACCGTCCGGCCAATATCTCCGGCCAGTGATGCGAAACAGCCGGTCGCCGGACAGCGCCCCTCCGACGGTTGATCCAACCGCGACCACGACTTGCCGGCCGGCGTGAAGTTCCAGGTCTAAGAGATTGAGAATCCGGGCGTTTTCCTGCGTCGACCTCGGAATCCCGCTATTAACGTCGACGGCCGCCTCGGATAGCGGCACATAGCGCGTGCAGGGCGGCTCCTGCAGCGCCGCCAGGGTCGCCACCGCCCCCGAGTGGCATCCACCGTCGGTGACGTCCGCCATCGAAGCGGGCTGCCCATCGCCGGCAGGGCAGGCGTCCAGCGGCTGCCGCGGTCCGATCCAGCGCGCCACCGGAATGGGCTCGAGGACGGCGCACGGATGGTCGGCGGGCAGCGCGTCCTTGGCCGGAATGGGGCGCCCGGCCAGATCGGTGTTTTTGCTGGTCAGCCGGACCGGGTCGCCGGGGCGTGCGATGGGGATGGTCGCGGCGTCGCCTCCGGGGATGGACATGGATCGCTGCCCTCATTCGCGCTTCCGCGCCCGCGGGGCGTTCCGCCACCCGGCGCGATGGCAATATCCTTAGAAGGCGAACGTCACAGCGGTGTCACTATCGAACGGTCACCAGGTTGACGACCGAATATTCGTGGTCGATGGCGTTCTCCGACGACTCCACGCCGGGCTTGATCAGGCTCAGGGTCTCTTCATGGACGTAGAGCCGGATGTTCTTGCCCCAGGAGGCAGCATTGTCCTGGCCGATGTAGTAGACGGTCCGGTCCGGCAGGTAGTCGCGGCCGGTCAGGTAGAACCAGTGATCGCTGAGGCCGTCGCCGAGCGGCGATCCGCCGGCATGGTAGTCGACGGCGACGGCCACCGGCCGGCCGGCATGCAGCTCGACATCGATGGTGTCCAGAATCAGGGTGGTCTCCGCCATCGGCAGCACCGCCTTGCCGTTGACCTCGGCGCCGTGGCCGCGGGGCAGCATCATCTTCTTGCTTAGCCGGCCGCCGACCCGATAGCCCATGGCATTCAGCGATGCCACGGTATAGGAGCCGCAATCCCGCTTGACGCCGGCGGTGCCCCAGGGCTTGAAGTGCTTCTCCGGGGCATTGGCCTGCAGCACCTGCGGCGCCCCGACCCATTGCGCCGCCGGCACCGGGTTCAGCCCGCCGCGCGGATGGCCGAACGGCCAGTGGGTCCGCCGGGACGGGGGGCGGCAGCGCTTGTCGACATGCTGGGTCGTCAACTGGACCCCGGCCTGTCCGCCCAGCAGCCTCGTGATCGTCGAATTCGGTGTGCTCATATCGTCGGTCCCCTCAACCGGGCTGCGGCGGCGCCCATTGCGTTCGGCCGCAGGGTTTAGAGGGACGACATCACAAGCCTCTCGCAACCGGCTCTCAGCCTCAGGGCTTTGCCACGCCGAAGGCGATGGAGGACCGGCTTGACCGTCAGGGCACCACCGCCGTCGCCTCGATCTCGACCCGGGCGGAGGGTTCGGCGAGGGCCGTCACCTGGACCAGGGCGATGGCCGGAAAATGTCGGCCGATGATCTCGCGATAGACGGTGCCCAACTCCTCCTGCGCCGCCTTGTATTCCGCCATGTCGACCACATACCAGGTCATGCGCACCAGATGTTCCGGGGCGCCGCCGGCTTCCGCCAGCACCGCCAGGATGTTCTCCAGGGTCTGCCGGGTCTGTCCGACAAAGCCGCCCTCGGCGAACCGACCGGCCTCGTCCCAGCCGATCTGCCCGCCGACGAAGACGAGCCGACCCTCGGCGGCGATCCCGTTGGAGTAACCCTTGGGCGCCGGCCAACCGGGCGGCTGCAGGATCTGGTGCGGAGTAGGGGGCATCGGTAGTGGCCTCGTCTTGCGGAAAAGTGTCTGTCGATAGGGTTCAGCGGCAATCGGCCAGATAGGTCTCTACGGCCTGCCGAAGATCGTCGGGGATCGGGATCGGGCGGTGGGTTTCCAGCGAGGTCGCGACCAGAACTAGCGTGGCCCGCAACCGCTCCTCGCCGTCGCAGGAGGCGGTAATCTCCACCGTCATCGAGCTGGTGCCGATCTTCTGGACCGTCAGTGCCCAGCTCAGGGTCTCGCCCATCAGGCTGGGGCGCATGAAGTCGCATTCCGCATGCACCGTCGGCAGCCCCTGGCCGTCCGCCATCAGCCGGCCGGCATAGTTGAGGCCGAGCCGCTGGTAGAACCAGTCCTCCACCGTCGCGTTCATCAGGTCGAAGTAGCGCGGGAAATAGACAATGCCGCCCGGATCGCAATGGGAAAAGCGGACCAGCCGGTCGACGGAGAAGATGCGTTCAGACCCCAAGATACCGCTCCTTCAGGCTCGGGTCGGCTCGGAAGGCGGCGGCATCGCCGGCCCAGGCGACGCGCCCCTTCTCGATGATGGTATGGCGGTCGGCCAGCCGCGCCAGTGCGTCGACATTCTTGTCGATGACCAGGATCGCCTGGCCGTCGGCCTTCAGCCCGGACAGGCAGGACCAGATCTCCGCCCGGATCAGCGGCGCCAGCCCTTCGGTGGCTTCGTCCAGGATCAGCAGCCGCGGGTTGGTCATCAGCGCCCGTCCGATGGCCAGCATCTGCTGCTCGCCGCCGGACAGCTGGCCGCCCATATTGCCGCGCCGCTCCGCCAGGCGGGGGAACAGGGCGTAGACCCGCTGCTCGGTCCAGGGGTCGGAGCGGCCGGACCGGTTGGCGGCGGTGGCCACCAGGTTCTCCGCCACGGACAGGTTCGGGAAGATCTGCCGGCCCTCGGGCACCAGCCCCAGCCCGGTGCGGGCGATGGCATGGGGCGGGCGTCCGTGCAGCGGCTCGCCGTCCAGCAGCACCTGGCCGGCGCGCGGCGGCGTCAGGCCCAGGATCGAGCGGATGGTGGTCGTCTTGCCCATGCCGTTGCGGCCCATCAGGGTCACCATTTCGCCGGCTCCGACCTCCAGATCCATGCCGAACAGGACCTGGCTTTCGCCGTAGAAGGTCTCCAGCCCTTCCGCCCGCAGCATCAGACCGCGCCCTCGGTCTCGCCGAGATAGGCCTCCTGCACCGCGGGGTCGGCGCGGATCGCCTCCGGCGTGCCGCTGGCAATGACCCGGCCATAGACCAGCACCGTGATACGGTCCGCCAGGGTGAACACCGCATCCATATCGTGCTCGACCAGCAGGATCGTCAGCGTGCCCTTCAGGGACGACAGCAGCGCCACCATGCGGGCCGATTCCTCCGGTCCCATGCCAGCCATCGGCTCGTCCAGCAAGAGCACGGTGGGATCGGTGGCCATGGCCATGGCGACTTCCAGCTGCCGCTGCTCGCCATGGGACAGGCTGGCCGCCGGGATATCGGCCCGCTCGGCCAGGCCGACCCGCTGCAGCGCCGCCAGGGCCGGCTCGCGCAGCGCCGGATCGGTCCGGGCGCCACGCCAGAAGCGGAAGCTGTGCCCGGCATTGGCCTGCACCGCCATGGCGACATTGTCGGCGGCGGTGAAGCCGGAGAAGATGCTGGTCACCTGGAAGCTGCGCACCAGGCCGCGCCGGGCCCGATCGGCCGTCGCCAGCCGCGACACATCCTCGCCGGCGAACAGGATGCGCCCGGCATCCTGCACGATCTCGCCGGCCAGCTGGCCGATCAAGGTGGTCTTGCCGGCACCGTTGGGGCCGATCACCGCGTGCAGCTCGCCGGTCCGCACGTCGAGCGACAGATTGTCGGTGGCGGTCAGGCCGCCGAAGCGCTTCGACAGGCCCTCGGCCCGCAGCATGGCGGAGTCAGTCATCGGCTTCGACCGGTTTTGCCGGGTCCGGCATGGCCGGTGCGATGGACCCGCCTGGGGTCCCCTGGATCAGCCCGTACAGCCCCCGCCGGGCGAACAGCACCACCAGCAGCAGGATCGGACCCAGCACGATCTGCCAATGCTCGGTGATGTCGGCCAGCACCTCCTCCATCAGCAAAAGGGCGGCGGCGCCGAACACTGGCCCGAACAGGGTGCCCATGCCGCCCAGCACCACCATCACGATGATCTCGCCGGACCGGTCCCAGGTCATGAAGGCCGGCCCGGCATAGGTGGTCGCGTTGGCCAGCAGGGCCCCGGCCAGCCCGCCGCCGGCCCCGGCGAGGGTGAAGGCCGCCAGCTTGTAGCGATAGGTCGGGAAGCCCAGCGCCTGCATGCGGCGCTCGTTCTCCTTCACGCCGCGGATCACCATGCCGAAGCGGGCGTTGAGCAGCCGGTGGCAGAAGCCCAGGAAAGCCAGCAGGATCGCCAGCACCAGGTAGTAGAAGCTGGTGTTGTCCTCGATGTCGATCAGCCCGCCGAATTCCGACCGGGTCCATAGGGCGATGCCGTCATCGCCGCCATAGCGCCGCATCGAGACGAACAGGAAATAGAACATCTGCGCGAAGGCGAGCGTGATCATGATGAAGCCGATGCCCTTGGTGCGCAGGCAGATGGCGCCGATCACGAAGGCCGCCAGGGCCGAGGCCAGCACTGCCAGCGGCCAGACCAGGAAGGCGTTCACGCTGCCCGGTAGGCCGAACAGCGTGCTGCCCTCGAACTGGTGGAAGAACATCACTCCGACCACATAGGCGCCGATGCCGACGAAGGCGGCGTGGCCGAAGCTGACCATGCCGCCGAAGCCGAGGACCAGGTCCAGGCTGGCGGCGGCCAGCCCGAAGATCAGGATTCGGGTGGCGAGGCTGATGTAGAACCGCTCGCCCGCCGCCTCCGCCAGCAAGGGCAGCACCAGCAGGAAGGCCAGGGTGGCGAGCAGCACGATGCGCTCGCGGGTCGCGAAGAGGCGGGTCAACGCGCTCATGTGCGCTTACCAACAAGGGGAACCACAGAGGCACAGAGACACAGAGAACTAACGGTGCCGCAACCTCCCTTTGTCATTCCCGCGAAGGCGGGAATCCAGTCGGCACCGGCGTTTCCTGGATTCCCGCCTTCGCGGGAATGACAACGGAGAGTGGGGTGCAATACCGGCCCCCTCTGTGTCTCTGTGTCTCCGTGGTTCATTCTCTTACGCCGGCGCCGGAAAGAGCCCGCGGGGCCGAAAGAACAGCACCGCCGCCATGACGATGTAGATCGACATGGAGGAGAGCGAGGCGCCGACGCCGTCCGCCGTCGACGGGTCCAGCAGCAGCTTGAAGGCGGCCGGCAGCAGGATACGGCCGAAGGTGTCGACCAGCCCGACCAGCAGGGCGCCGATGAAGGCGCCGCGGATCGAGCCGATGCCGCCGATCACGATCACCACGAAGGTCAGGATCAGGATCTGCTCGCCCATGCCGACCTGCACGGCCAGGATCGGCCCGGCCATGGCGCCGGCCAGGGCCGCCAGCCCGGCGCCCAGCGCGAAGACCAGGCTGTAGAGCAGGGCGACATTGACCCCCAGCGCTCCGACCATCTCCCGGTTGGAGGCGCCGGCCCGGATCAGCATGCCGATGCGGGTGCGGCCGATCAGGGCCCACAGGAACACCGCCACGGCAATGCCGACACCGATGATGGCCAGCCGAAAGGCCGGGTAGGGGGCGCCGGGCAGGATCTCAACGGTGCCCGACAGAAAGGCTGGCGGATTGGAGAAGATCGGCACCGGCCCCCAGATGATCCGTACCAGCTCGTTGAAGAACAGGATCAGCCCGAAGGTCGCCAGCACCTGGTCCAGATGGTCGCGACGATACAGGGTTCGCAGCGCAACGACCTCCACCGCCAGCCCGACCAGCGCCGCCAGCGGCAACGCCACCAGCAGCGCAAAGACGAAGCTGTCGAACAGCCCGGCGAAGGTCGCGGTCAGATAGGCCCCGACCATGTAGAACGAGCCATGCGCCAGGTTGATCATGTCCATGATGCCGAACACCAGCGTCAGCCCCGCCGCCATCAGGAACAGCATCACGCCCAGCTGCACACCGTTGAGCACCTGCTCGACGAAGAGGAGGGCGGTCATGGGGCGATGCCCCGGTTCTTCACCACCAAGACACCAAGGCACCAAGGGGCCGGCCTCTTGCCCCCGTCACTGGACGTCATTCCCGCGAAAGCGGGAATCCAGGCGACGCCAGCGCTTGCTGGATTCCCGCTTTCGCGGGAATGACGAGCGGTGGCGGGGGCAAGGGACAAACCGCTTGGTGCCTTGGTGTCTTGGTGGTCAGTCATCTTGGTCCGTCCGATCCGGAAGACGGTCGAGCCGCTCCAGGATGCGGGCCTGCGCAAGCAGAATGAGAACCACGGCGATGGCAACGATGAGCAAGCCGACCGTGCTGGCGAAATCGACGTGGACGTAGGTGTCATGAAAGAGCACCGCCTGCTCGGACTTCATCCTCCACCACCAGAGATATGGAAGGAGGATTACCGCCACGGCGGCGACACCCACCACCGCAGCAGCAATCCTCAATAGGCGCGACATCGGCAACTTTCGACGCCCAACGACCCTACATCGAGCAATCGTCCGCGTAGGCGTCGGAATGGTTGGTGAAGACGGTGCCGACCAGCGTGTTGGTCAGCCGGCCCTCGCCATCCTTGGTCACCTGGCGCAGGTAGAAGTCCTGGACCGGGAAGTGGTTGCGGTTGAACTGGAAGCCGCCGCGGACGGAGTCGAAATTGGCCGATTGCAGGGCCGCCCGGAAGGCCTCGCCATCCTCGATATCGCCGTCGACCTGGCGCACCGCGGCGTCGATCAGCAGGGCCGCGTCATAGCCCTGGGAGGCGTAGAGCGACGGGATGCGCCCATAGGCCGCCTGGAAATCGGCCACGAAGCGCTGGTTGGCGGCGTTGTCCAGATCCGGGCTCCACTGGGCCGTGTTCATCACGCCTAGGGCCGCGTCGCCGACCGCCGCCAGGATGTCCTGGCTGAACGAGAAGGCCGGGCCGAACAGCGGCACGTCGCCTTTGAGCCCCGCCTGGTCGTACTGCTTGACGAAGTTGATGCCCATGCCGCCGGGCAGGAAGAAGAACACCGCGTCGGGGCTGGCGGCCCGCAGCTGCGCCAGCTCCGCCGCGTAGTCCAGCTGGCCGAGCTCGGTATAGACCTCGCCGGCGATGTTGCCGGTGTAGTAGCGCTTGAAACCTGTCAGGGCGTCGCGGCCGGCCGGGTAGTTCGGCGCCAGAATGTAGACGTTCTGGAAGCCCTGGTCCTGGACATACTGGCCCATGGCCTCGTGGTTGTTGTCGTTCTGCCAGGCGACGTTGAAGAAGAACTCGTTGCACTGGGCCCCGGCCAGCACCGACGGGCCGGCATTCGGGCTCAGATAGATCACCTCGTTGCGGGCCATGGTCGGCATCAGGGCGAGCGCCAGATTGGACCAGACCGTGCCGGTGATGATGTCGACATCCTCCCGCTCGATCATGCGCTCGGCGAGCTGCTTGGCGACATCCGGCTTGCGCTGGTCGTCGCCTTCGGTGACCACGGTGTCCAGCCCGCCCAGCTTGCCGCCGACATGCTCCAGCCCCAGCATGAAGCCGTCGCGGATGTCGATGCCGAGCCCGGACCCGCCGCCGGACAGGGTGGTGATCATGCCGACCCGGACCTCATCCGCCGCCTGTGCCGCCCCGGCCGCCATCACGACCGCCGAAGCCATTGCCAATACCTTTGTTTTCATTGTGTTGTGCCTCCCAATTCCAGTGATGCTTCAGTTTGGTATCGCGTTCCGTATTTTCTCAAGACCCCTCACCCTCCCACGGCTGCGCCGCGGGCCCCTCCCTCTCCCACAAGGGGAGAGGGGGGCGACACCGGCACCTGCCCCATGCCCCTCTCCCCTTGTGGGAGAGGGAGGGACCCGGCGCGTAGCGACGGGAGGGTGAGGGGGCTTGGATATGTCCGCCCGCAAGTCACAGCACGTCATCCTGCCTTCGCCTTCTCCAGCTCCTGCTGGCGCAGGCGGAAGCGCTGGACCTTGCCGGTTTCCGTGCGCGGCAGGGCCGCGACGAATTCGATGGCGCGGGGGTATTTGTAGGGTGCGATGCGCTGCTTGACGAAATCCTGCAGCGCGGCAACCAGCTCGTTGCCGGCATCGGCGGTCTCGCGCAGCACGACGAAGGCCTTCACGACAGTGCCGCGATGGGGGTCGGGGGCGCCGACCACGGCGCATTCCTTCACCGCCTCGTGGGCCATCAGCGCCGCCTCGACCTCGGGCCCGGCGATGTTGTAGCCCGACGAGATGATCATGTCGTCGGTGCGCGCCTGGTACCAGAAATAGCCGTCCTCATCGACCATGTACGCATCGCCGGTCAGGTTCCAGCCGTCCAGGACATAGTCCGCCTGGCGCGGATCGTCGAGGTAGCGGCAGCCGGTCGGCCCCCTCACCGCCAGACGCCCGACCTCGCCAGCCGGGGCGGGTTTGCCCTCCTCGTCCAGGACGCAGGCCTCGTAGCCCGGCACCGGGCGCCCGGTGGAGCCGGGGCGGATGTCCTCCACGGCGGCGGAGATGAAGATGTGCAGCATCTCGGTCGCGCCGATGCCGTCGATGATGGCGATGCCGGTCTTGTCGCGGAACGCCTCCCAGGTCGGCTTGGGCAGGGTCTCGCCGGCCGAGACGCAGCTTCGAAGGCTCGATATATCGTATTGATCCGCCAGGTCGACTATCGCCCGATAGGCGGTGGGCGCAGTGAAGCAGATGGTCGCCTTGTGGTCCTGAATGCCCTGCAGCAGCACGTCCGGCGGCGCCTTCTCCAGCAGCAGGGTGGCGGCCCCGACATGGATCGGGAAGGTGACCAGACCGCCCAGGCCGAAGGTGAAGGCGATCGGCGGGCTGCCGCAGAAGACGTCGTCGGCGGTGGGTTTGAGGATATGCGGCGGGAAGCAGTCGCACATCGCCATCACGTCGCGATGGGCGTGCATGGTGCCCTTGGGCTGTCCGGTGGTGCCGGAGGTGAAGGCGATCAGGCAGATGTCGTCGGCCGCGGTCTCGACTGCGTCGAAACTGTCCGGCTTGCCGGCCATCAGGCTTTCCAGGCCGTCGGGGGCATCGCCGCCGAAGAGGACGATGCGGTCGAGCATCGGGGCGGTGGCGCCGGCGGCGGTGAGTTCCTCCGCCAGGCGGACATCGCAGAGCGCCAGTCCGACCTGGGCCTTGTCCAGGATGTAGCCCAACTCCACCGCCCGCAGCAGCGGCATGGTCGGCACCGCGACGCCGCCGGCGCGGGTGACGGCGAACCAGCAGGCGACCATCATCGGATTGTTGGCGCCGCGCAGCAGCACCCGATTACCCGGCACCAGGCCCAGGTCCTCGGTCAGCGCACGGGCGATGCGGTTCACCTGGGCGTGCAGTTCGGCATAGCTCCAGGACCCGTCCGGCGTGATCAGGCAGGTGCGGTCGCCCCAGCCGTTTTCCATCGCCTTATCAAGCAGTTCCGCGGCGCAGTTCATGCGCTCCGGGTATTGCAGTTCCGGCAGGGTGAAGGTCAGCTCCGGCCACTGCCCAGCGGGCGGCAGGTTGTCTCGGGCGAAGGTGTCGATATGGGCGGTGTACTCGGCCATGCTCACCCCCTGTCGATTGCCGTTCCGTGCCGGTCAGCCACGCGCCGTCTCCAGGGTCTGGCGGGCGATGATCAGCTTCTGCACCTCGGTGGCACCCTCATAGATGCGCAGGGCGCGGATCTCGCGATACAGCTCCTCGACCTTGACCCCGGAGACGACGCCAAGCGCGCCGAAGATCTGCACAGCCCCGTCGATCACCGCCTGGGCCGCCTCGGTGGCATGCATCTTGGCCATGGAGGCCTCGCGGCTGATCCGCTCCGCCCCGGAATCCTTGGCCCAGGCGGCGCGGTAGACCAGCAGGGCGCTGGTATCGACCGCCGTCGCCATGTCGGAGATCCGAGCCTGGGTCATCTGCAGGTCCGCGAGCGGCCGGCCGAAGAGTTCACGCTCCGCGGCCCGGCCGACCGCCTCGTCCAGGGCGCGGCGGGCGAAGCCCAGGGCGGCGGCGCCGACCGTCGGGCGGAACACGTCGAGCGTCGCCATGGCGATCTTGAAGCCTTCGCCGGGCTCGCCGATCAGGCTCTCCGCCGGCAGCCGGCAATCCTCGAAGGTCAGGGTGCCGAGCGGATGGGGCGCGATCAGGTCGAAACGCTCGGTGACCGAGAGGCCCGGCGCATCAGCATCGACGACAAAGGCGCTCAGCCCCTTCGCACCCGGTGCCTCGCCGGTGCGGGCGAAGACCACGTAATGGTCGGCGATGCCGGCATTGGAGATCCAGGTCTTCGCACCGTCCAGGCGCCAGCCATTGCCGTCCCGGCGCGCCCCGGTGGCCAGCGCCGCCACGTCCGAACCCGCCTCGGCCTCGGACAGGGCGAAGGCGGCGATGGCCTTGCCCTCGCGGACCGGCGGCAGGTAGCGGTCCTTCTGACCGTCGGTTCCGAACAGGCTGATCGGGCCGGTGCCGAGCCCCTGCATGGCAAAGGCGAAATCCGCGAGACCGGCATGGCGCGCCAGGGTCTCGCGCATCAGGCACAGGCTGCGCACGTCCAGCCGCTCCGACGCGCCACCATGGGAGGCGGGGACGCTGTGCGCCAGCCAGCCGCCATCGCCGAGCCGCGCCACGAGGTCGCGACAGGCAGCGTCGATGTCGCCGGATCCCTGTCCGCCATCCGCCAGCGCCTCGCCGGCCCAGCGATCGATGGCGGTGGCGAGGTCGCGGTGCCGGTCGTCGAAGAAGGGCCAGTGGAGGAAGCTGGTATCGGCCATCAGTTGCCTTCAAACTTCGGTTTCTGTTTCGCCGCGAAGGCGTTGAAGGCGCGGATGAAATCCTCAGTGGTCATGCAGATCGCCTGGGCCTGGGCCTCGGCGTCGATGGCGGCGTCCAGCCCCATGTCCCATTCCTGGTGCAGCATGCGCTTGGTCATGGCATTGGCAACCGTCGGGCCGTCGGCCAGGCGCTTGGCCATGGCCTTGGCCTCGGCCAGCACCTCCTCGGCGGCGCAGAGCCGGTTGAAGAAGCCCCAGCGCTCGGCCTCCGCGCCGTCCATGCTGCGACCGGTATAGAGCAGCTCCGCGGCCCGGCCCTGGCCGATGATGCGCGGCAGCATGGCGCAGGCGCCCATGTCGCAGCCGGCCAGGCCGACCCGGACGAACAGGAAGGCGGTCTTCGCTTTCGCCGTGCCGTAGCGCAGGTCGGACGCCATCGCCAGGATGGCTCCCGCACCGGCGCAGACCCCGTCGATGGCGGCGATGATCGGCTGCGGGCAGGCCCGCATCGCCTTGACCAGATCGCCGGTCATCTGGGTGAAATCGAGCAGCTCCGGAGTCGACATCTTCGTCAGCGGGCCGATGATCTCATGCACGTCGCCGCCGGAGCAGAAATTGCCGCCGGCCCCGGTGATCACCACCGCCCGGATCGACTCGTCGCTGTTCAGGGCCCGGAACAGGTCGCGCAGCTCGGCATAGGAGTCGAAGGTGAGGGGGTTCTTCTTCTCCGGCCGGTCCAGGGTGATGGTGGCGACCCGGTCCTCGACGGACCATCCGAAATGCCGGGCCTGATAGTCCGCCATGCTCATGCGGCGCTCCGCCCCTTGCCGGCCTCGCGGACCGATCGCTTGGCCTGGCCCAGGGAGTCCATCAGCGCGGTCATCTCGCCGCGGTCGAGGCCGGCGAACAGGTCGGCGATCCAGCCTTCATGGGCGCGCGCCATGCCTCGGAACGCCTCGCGGCCGGAGCGGGTGAGGGTGACAGTCTGGCTGCGGCGGTCGCCGCGGCTGCGGGCCCGCCGCACCATGCCGACGGCCGCCAGCCGGTCGGCGATGCCGGTCACATTGCCATTGGTGACCATCATGCGGCGGCTGAGTTCGCCCATGGAAAGACCGTCCGGCGCCTTGTCGAGCTGGGCCAGCAGGTCAAATTGCGGCAGGGTGATCTGGAACTGCTCGCGCAGCTTGGCCCGGACCTCCGCCTCGATCAGATTGGCGCAGGTCAGCATGCGCAGCCACAGCCGGAGCTCTGGCTTGCGGCCCGAGGCCGTGACCTCATGGTCGATCGGCGCTGTGATCGGCTGGCCGTCATCCATCACATGATCTCGCCGCCGGCCACCGCGATGGCCTGGCCGGTGATGCCGTCCGATCCCGCGTCGCACAGCCAGAGCACCGCGCCGGCAACCTCGTCCGGCCGGGTCAGGCGGCCCTGCGGGTTCATCCGGGTGAGCTCCGCCAACGCCTCGTCCTCGCTGCGGCCGGTTTTGGATCGGATGGTGTCCAAGGCCTGGGTGACCATGTCGGTTTCGGTATAGCCGGGGCAGACCGCGTTGACCGTCACGCCGGTCCGGGCGTGCTCGATGGCCAGGGACCGGGTCAGCCCGATCACTCCATGCTTGGCGGCGCAATAGGCGGCGGTATAGGCATAGCCGCGCAGGCCGGCGACACTGGCGATGTTGATTACCCGGCCCCAGCCGCGCTCGACCATGCCGGGCAGGATCGCATGGGTGCAGGTGTAGACGCCTGTTAGGTTGACCGCGAGGATGCGGTTCCAGTGTTCCGCGTCGAGCTTGCGGAACGGCGCGCTGGCCGCGATGCCGGCATTGTTGACCAGGATGTCGACCGGCCCCAGCGCCTCCTCGGCCTCGGCGAAGCCGCTCGCGATGGTGGCCGGATCGGTCACGTCGGCGACGGTGACGAAGCTTTCCGCCGGCAGCTCGCCAGCCAGCCGGTCGAGTGCCTCCTGGTTGCGGCCGGTCAGCGTCAGCTTCGCGCCCTCGGCCGCCAGCGCATTGGCGATTGCGGCGCCGATCCCCCGGCCGGCGCCGGTGACAAGCGCATGCCGGCCGGCAAGCCGTGGTCCCAGGCTCTGTGGTCCGGTCCGCCCCTCAGCTACTTCGGAAGCCGCCAATCGTCACTCCGGCCGCACGGGCGGCGCTGCCATGGAAATTATTTTAAGCTTAAAGCGATTTTCGAGATACGGGCAAGCCTTAGTTGTCGGCTGGAGGGAGCAGCACGGCCGCCGCCCCGCTTAACGGAAAGTTTCCGCCTTGCCTGTCATTTCGGCATCGATGACGAAGGCGCGCCGCAAGAGACAGGACCCGGGCCGGTGGGTGATCCGCGAGATCGATATTGATCTCGGGTCCCTGCCGCAGACAGTCGATGTCGGGCGGTCGCAGGTGCAAGCGGTTTTGTTCACGGTCATCGGCGCCTCGTGGATGATCGGCGCTTTGGGGCTGTCCGGCCGATTGCCGCTGCCGGCGGAATTGCAGGCGGGAATCGTCTGGGGCGGGGCGCTGCTGGGCGCCCTGTTTCTGATTGCAGGCCTCGGATCGATGCGTCGGCGGCAGGCAACGCTCCACACTGACGGCGTGGCTTTCGAGGGCACCGGGATGAAGGACCGGTTCGTGCCGATCGCGGTGTATCGGGGGGTGGCCTATGCGGAGGTGCTGATCGGCAGGGGGCGGCGCAACAGCAGCCCGGATGTGCCGACTCATATCCAGGTCATCGAGCTGCTGCACGACGATCCGGCCTTCACGGTCCCGCTCTTCGTCAAGCGATCGGATCTGATCCCTCGGCGGCGTTGGGAAGACTATGCGCGCCGGCTCAGGCTTCCGGCCCTGGAGGTCGATCTCGCCGCGCCGGACGGCCTGTCGGCACGACCGCACGACGCGCTCGACACGCCGCTGGCGGAACGGCTTCGGGACAGCCGGTCCGATCCGCCACCCGACGATGGCGACCGGTCTCCCCGAGGGCTGCGGGTCAAGGAATGTACGAAGGACACCGCGATCATCACCATCGCGGCGCCACGTACGCCGTATTGGGTCTCCGGCCTGCTGTCGATCCCGATCGTCCTGCTCTACCTGGCTGCGCGGATCGTCGATCTGGTGCCCTTCGTGCTCGGCGTCACGCTCCCGGCAACGATCATCCTGCTGGCTTTCCTCATTCATCGGGACATGGCGTCACGCCGAACCCTCACCCTCGATGCAGGCGGCATCACGGTGACCGACGACCTCGCCTCGGAGCCCGGCACCCGCGGGTCCATGTTGCTCAGCGAGATCGAATCCATCGCCGTCCGCCGGCACCGCGGCAATCTTGGCGATGAGCTTGTGATCGCCGGGGACGACCGTCGGATGCGCGTCGGGCTCGGCCTGTCCCGCTCGGCCCTGGTCTGGCTGAAGCGATATCTGGTCGCGGGGATAGCGAAGGCCTGACGATGACAAGAACATGCCGGCCCGCCAGTCGCCTGGTGCCGGGCCGTTAACCAGTTATTCTCGGAATCCTGGTGGATTTGGCGCAGAAAGGAGAAGGCGGCAATGGCGATTTCCGGTCTGCGAAGCTGGCATACGGTGCGGGTGGACACCGACCTCACTTTCCTGCCGCAGACCCTCGACCTGTCGCCCAAGCGGTCCTCCGCCATCGCCCTGATCCTGTTCGGCGGGGCCTGGATCGCCGTCACCGTTGCGGCGCTCGGGGGCGTGACCTCGTTGACGCAGGGTGACATGGTGCTCCTCGTGGGCACGACCATCCTCGGCGCGCTCGTCATTGCCTGGGGCGTCACCCGGCTGTTTCGCCGGCACCGCGCGGTTCTGAGCGCCGATGGCGTCGAAGTGATGGAGCGCGGGCTGTTCGGCGTGGATGCCTGGTACGAGCCCTACGGCGCCTACAAGGGTGTGCTGTATCGCCGGATCCTGGTTCGCAGCAAGAACAGCACCCGGATCTATCAGGTCATCGAACTGCTGCACGAGGATCGGGAGAAATGCGTGCCGCTCTTCGTCAAGCAATCCTCCAAGGTGCCGCGGGAACGGTGGGAGGGTTATGCCGAACGGCTGAAACTGCCGGCCATCGAGATCGAGGGCGACGCGCTTTCGGTGCGGGACCATGATGACCTCGACAAGCCCCTGGGCGAACTGGTTGCTGAAGGCAAGGTCAGCCATGCCTTCGACCCGGATGCGCAGGCACCGCCGGGGCTGGCGGTCACCCGTGACCATGCGGACGCCTTCACCATCGCGATCACGGCCCCACGGTATCCGTTCTGGTTTTTCGGGGTGTTCCTGCTGGCCGGGCTGGGATTGTTCGCCGGATCCTTTTTCGGCGGCCAGCAGCCGCTCCTGATGGCCTGCATGGGCCTGGCCTTCGCCGCCTTTCCGACCTACATGCTCTATCGCGATCGCACCTCCGGCAGGGCGATCCGGCTGGATCGCAGCCAGCTCACGGTGGACGATGCCTTCCGCCACCGCCAGCGCGGTCCCTCGACGCTGACCTTCGACGAGATCGAGTCCATCACCCTCAAGGCCGAGGACGGCAATATGGGCAAGGAGCTGGTCATCGCCAGCGATGCCGGACAGATTCACGTCGGGTCCGGGCTGTCCTACAGGGAGCTCAAATGGCTGCGCAATTTCCTGATCGCCGCGATCACGACCGCCTGACGGTGATTTGCACGTGACCTTGCGGCGTAGCGTGGCAAAATACCCGCGACGCATTGGCAAACGGCGTCCGCTCCGCATGGTTCGCGATTTAACGGTTCCTTGACGGAAAGCGCAAAAAATCGTGGGTTTGCACCGGCTTACCGAGGACGATGCATGGCACAGGTGATCAAACGCAACTTCCGGCGGGATTTCCGCCGCGATTACCCGTGCCTCTCGGTCCAGGTCGGCGACGACATCGTGCACACCCGCGACTGGTCGCTGGGCGGTTTTGCCATCTATGACATGCACCGGCTGTCGGTGCCCTGCACCATCGATGACGTGCTCTGCGGTTCCCTCGGACCCTCGACCGAGCCTCCGGCCCATGAGTTCACCGCCACCGTGGTGCGCATGGAGCCGGGCAGCAACATGCTGGCCTGCAAGTTCATCGACATGTCGTCGGAATGCTTCAACTTCCTGGAGAAGCTGCTCCGCCACACGGAGGGCTCCCAGAAAGCCGGAAAGACGGTCGGCGGCAAGAGCTGACGGGTTTCCCGGGACGGCCGAGCCCGAGGCGCTTCAGCCTCAATACGGGCTGTCCACGTCGCCCAATTCCACATAGACGCTTTTCAGCTGGGTGTAGTGCTCCAGCGCCGCGAGACCGTTCTCGCGGCCGATGCCGGACTGCTTGTAGCCGCCGAACGGGATCTCCACCGGCGTGATGTTGTAGTTGTTGATCCAGCACGTGCCGGCCTCCAGCCGCGCCACCACCCGGTGGCCGCGGGCGAGGTCGCGGGTGAAGACGCCGGCGGCCAGCCCGTAGGGCGTGTCGTTGGCCCGCGCGATCACCTCGTCCTCGTCCTCGAAGGTCATCACCGCCATGACCGGGCCGAAGATCTCCTCTCGCGCGATGGTCATGTCGTCGCGGCATTCGTCGAACACCGCCGGGACCACGAAATACCCATCTTTCAGGGCCGGATCGTCAGGCGCGGTGCCGCCGCAGAGCAGCTTGGCGCCCTCCGCCTTGCCGGCTTCCACATAGCCCAGCACCTTGTCGCGGTGGTCGGCGCTGATCAGGGCGCCGATATCGGTCCCGGAGTCCAGCGGGTCGCCGATGGTCATGTTGCCGACCCGTGTCAGAAGCTTGTCCAGGAACGCGTCCTTGATGGCGCTTTCCACGAACACCCGCGTGCCGTTCGAGCAGACCTCGCCCTGGGTATAGAAATTCGCCAGCAGGGTCGCAGAGACGGCGTTGTCCAGATCGGCGTCCGCGAACAGGATCAACGGTGACTTGCCGCCGAGTTCCATGGTCACATGCTTCAGGGTCTCCGCCGCGCCCGCCATCACCCGGCGGCCGGTGGGGACCGAGCCGGTCAGCGAGACCTTGGCGACCCCCGGATGGGTGCCGAGCGCCTGTCCGGTCGGACCGGAGCCGTGCACCACGTTGAAGACGCCGGCGGGCAGGCCGGCCTCGGTGTAGATCTCGGCCAGCGCCATAGCGGTCAGGGGCGTCAGTTCGGACGGCTTGAACACCATGGTGTTGCCGCAGGCGAGCGCCGGCGCGGATTTCCAGCAGGCGATCTGGATCGGGTAGTTCCAGGCGCCAATGCCGGCGCACACCCCCAGAGGCTCGCGCCGGGTATAGGCAAAGGCGTTGGGCAGGTCGACATGGCTGCCATGCAGGCTGGCCGCCAGCCCGGCGAAGAACTCGATGGCGTCGGCGCCGGAATCCACGTCCACCACCATGGCCTCGGCGATCGGCTTGCCGGTGTCAAGGACTTCCAGCCGCGCCAGCTCCTCGCGTCGCTCCCGCAGCAGCGCCGCGGCCCGGTTCAGAATGCGGCCGCGCTCGGCGCCGGACATCGCCGACCAGACTGGGAAGGCGTCCGCGGCGGCCTTGACGGCGCGGTCGACATCGACCTCGCTGGCCACCTGCACCTCGCACAGGGGCTTGCCGGTGGCCGGATTGATGGTCGGGAAGCTCTGGCCGGAATGGGCGTCGACGGCGGCGCCGTCGATGTAGAGCTTGCGGGTCTTAAGCGTATCCATGGGGGAGTCCTACAAGGCCGTGGCACGGCCTGTCGAGGCCTCTGGCGGTGGACCGGGAATATCAGAAGGACAGTGACCGCATTGGGCTAGTTCGTCTTCTGCTTGGTGATCTTCACGCCGGAGTACCGGCCATCCCGAAGGAACTCGCGGAAGGCTCCGGTCGCCACGACGTGCGTCGGAATCTCGAAGATGCGCTGCAGCGGCACCGAAGGGTCGAATGCGGCGCGATCCAGTGTCCAGCTTCGTCCTAGCTGTATACGGCCGCACAGGTCGCATTGCTTGCAGGACCCCTTGATCAGCCTCGCGATCGGCGGCACTTCCAGCTCGATCAGGGGTTCGCCCGGGCCCTCGTCCTCGAGCCATCGCCGTCCCCGGAAGGTCTTGTAGGACAGGTCCGCGCGGGCGCCGGCGATCGCAAACCCTGCAGCGTTCATGCGGTCGAAAACCGACTGCTTGACGAACATCACCGACATCAGTGTCCAGTTGAAGTCCTGTACCGGTCCGCGCAGCTCGCCGGTGGCGGGCCCGAAGCTGGTTCCGGGCTCCACCGGCCGCTGCGGCCCCAGGACCGGCTCAAGTTGGGCCTTGACCAATCGGAGTTCGGCCACCGTCATCGGGGCGGGCGGCTTTCGTCGACCATCCCTTGGACCCGAATCAAGGAATTGGCTGACGATGCCCCCCAGCGCCGCAATGTCCGCGCAGGCGATCGTCGGGTAGCGCAGCGCGCTGCCGCCCCATTGGGTGCAGGTCGGACAATCCACGCCCCGAATGTGGCACCCGTACCAGCCGAACAAGTCGAGGTCCTTGTTGGGTTCGTGTCCAAGCCTGAAGATCGTCATTCGCCTACCGTCCGAGCTGGATCGTAGCCGGGCTGCGGAGATTTCTGTGCTCAACCAGGGTCCCGAAGGGATCGAGCAGCAGGATGTGCCCCCGCGACCGGGAATCGGTGCAGACGGAGAAGGACACCCGGCGGCTGCGCTCGATGCGTCCGGAGAAGACCACTTCGCCGCAGGTCAAGTCGTAGGCGCAGATCTGGGAGAGGTCGCCGCTGCGCGAATTCGCCAGGATCACCCGCACCCGCGACCGGGTCCGCGGCTGGTCGCTGCGCAGGCTGGTCTGATCCGAGAAGCACGCCTCATTGAGCACATCCAGGAACTGGCTGGAATAGTCCTGGGCCCCGGCCGGTCCGGCCACCAATGCGAGCGACCAAAGGCAGGCAAGTCCCAGAATGGCCGGCAGAAAGGTCTTCCGCATCGTCTTGTCAGGCAGCTTGCGGCTCATGGAAGTCCTCCTGACATGGGCTCTGGACCGGGCATGGACATCGGAACGCGAGATACGGAGCGCGAAGCCCACGATGGACAGTTACGGCGAAAGGCTGCTCAAAGTTTCGATCCCGAAATCCTCGGCATTTGCGTCGAGATCGGCAAGGGTGTCTTCCGGAAGGACGATGCCGGAGACCCGATTGCGCGCCTCTGCCCGCGCCTCAATCTCGCCGGGATAGAAGATCTCTTCATGATCAATGGCGTGTGGCGTGGTTTTGAGATTCTCGATCAAGCACTCCATGTCGGCCTCGAACGCGTCCCTTGGCCGAAAGGCCTCGATGTCGAGCGCCAGGGCGAGGTGGCCGGCGCCGCTTCGCCCGTCCGGGACATAGGGGCCGATGACATCGGCGCCGAACCGGCTGCCGCTCAGCACGCCGGACAGCACATCCACCATGGTGGCGATGGCGTAGCCCTTGTGCCCGGCCATCGGCAGGATGCTGCCGGCGATGCCGGCGGCCGCATCCGTCGTCGGGTGGCCCGCATCGTCGATCGCCCAGCCCTCCGGGATCGGCTCGCCGCGCTGGCGGGCGAGATAGAGCTTGCCGCGGGCGACCGCCGTGTTGGCAATGTCCAGCATCATTGGCGGATGTCGCCCGGCCGGTGCCGCGATCGACAAGGGGTTGGTGCCGACGCGCTTCTCGCGGCCGCCCCAGGGCGGCATGGCGGGGCTGGCATTGGTGGTGAGCAAGCCGATGCAGCCGGCCTGCGCCGCCATGCGGGTGAAATACATCGCCGTACCGAAATGCCCGGAATTGCGCACCGCGACCGCGCCGATGCCATGGACCCTGGCGCGGGCGATCGCCTCTTCCATGGCGCGGGAGGCCAGCACCTGGCCGACGCCGTCCCGGCCGTCCAGGACCGCCACGGCGCCGGCATCGACGACCAGTTCCGGCGTTGTCGCCGACTTCATGGCGCCGGACCGGAGCCGCGCGCCATACCAGAAGATGCGCATGACGCCATGGGATTGATGCCCCCAGAGATCGGCCTGCACCAGCGAATCCGACAGCAGCGCCGCATCCGCCTCCGGCATGCCGAGCGACTGGTAAGCGGAGGTCGCGAACCGGGTGAGGCGGTCTGGCGGGAAGGCGTGGTCGGGCATGGCCTCTCCTTCAGGGTATGCCGGCGCGGTTGACCGGACAGGCTCCCGCGCCCTATCACCGGGCGCTGCGCCGTCGCCGGCGCCATCAGAATACGGGGAGGGGCGGTTGGCCGACAGGGGCTTCGATTACGTCATCGTCGGTGCCGGATCGGCGGGATGCGTGCTGGCCAATCGGCTGTCGGCCGATCCGGATATCCGGGTGCTGCTGCTGGAGGCGGGGCCAAAGGACCGGACCTGGAAGATCCACATGCCGGCGGCGCTGACCTACAATCTCTCCGACGACCGCTACAACTGGTACTATCACACCGAGCCGCAGGAGCACATGGACGGCCGGCGGATGTACTGGCCGCGCGGTCGCGTGCTGGGCGGCTCATCGGCGCTCAATGCCATGGTCTATATCCGGGGGCATGCGCTGGATTACGACCGCTGGGCCGAGGACCCGGCGCTGTCGCATTGGTCCTACGCGCATGTGCTGCCCTATTTCCGCAAGGCCGAGACCCGGGGCAAGGGTGCGGATCAATATCGCGGCGGCGACGGGCCGCTGAACGTCTCCACCGGCGAGTCGGACAATCCGCTATTCGAGGCCTTCATCGAGGCCGGTGTCCAGGCCGGCTATCCCTTCACCGAGGACATGAACGGCTTCCAGCAGGAAGGCTTCGGGCGGATGGACATGACCATCCACAACGGCCTGCGCTGGAGCGCCGCCAGGGCCTTCCTGCGCCCGGTCCTGAAGCGGCCCAACCTGACCGTGGAGACGGGCGCGCTGACCACCCGGGTGCTGTTCTCCGGCAGACGGGCCACCGGCGTCGAGTACCGCCAGGGCGGCAAGGCCCGGACCGCCACGGCCAAGCGCGAGCTGATCCTGTCGGGCGGCGCGATCAACTCGCCGCAGTTGCTGATGCTTTCGGGCGTCGGCCCGGCCGATCATCTGCGGGCCCATGAGATCCCGGTCGTGGCCGATTTGCCGGGCGTCGGGCAGAACCTGCAGGACCATCTGGAGCTCTACGTCCAGCAGGCCTGCACCCAGCCGATCACCCTCTACACGGTGCAAAGCGGACTGCCGATGATCCTGACCGGCCTGCGCTGGTTCCTGTTCCAGTCCGGCCTGGGGGCCTCGGCGCATCTGGAGGCCGGGGGCTTCATCCGCCGCAACAACTCCGTGCCGCATCCCGATCTGCAGTATCACTTCCTGCCCTCGCAGGTGATCGACCATGGCCGCAAGCGGCCGGAGCTGCACGCCTACCAGGCCCATGTCGGCCCCATGCGGCCCACCAGCACCGGACATCTGCAGCTGCGCTCCGCCGATCCGAAGGACCATCCGCTGATCCAGCCGAATTACCTGGCGACCGAGGGCGACCGGGAGGAGATGCGGGATAGCGTGAAGCTGACCCGGGAGATCTTCGCCCAGAAGGCCTTCGATCCCTATCGCGGCGAAGAGGTGGCGCCCGGGCCGGATGTGCGCAGCGATGCCGAGATCGACGCCTTCGTGCGGGCCAAGTCGGACAGCGCCTATCACCCCTCCTGCACCTGCAAGATGGGGTCGGACGACATGGCCGTGGTCGACGGCGAGACCCGGGTGCGCGGGCTGGAGGCGCTCAGGGTCGTCGACGCCTCGATCATGCCCAGTATTGTCAGCGGCAACCTCAACGCCCCGACCATCATGATGGCCGAGAAGGCGGCCGACATGATCCTCGGCAAGCCGCCGCTGGAGCCATCCAACGCGCCGGTCTACCGGCCGTCGGAGGTCGCGCCCGGCTAGCGATGGGAGCGATGCCCGCTTGGGGGGCGATTGCCCAATTATGTAATCGTTAAGCCCTCTCATCGACCATCGAAGCGCACTTGCCCCCGCAGCTTCGATGCCAGATGAGCCTACCCCTTGATGCCGACGAGACCGACAGGCTGTCGGTCCTACAGAGCTACGAACTGCTGGATACGCCAGCCGACGAGGCGTTCGATCGCATCACCCGCCTGGCCAGCCACCTATTGGGCACGCCAATCGCGCTTGTGTCCCTGATCGATGCCGAGCGTCAGTGGTTCAAGTCGCGACAGGGGCTCGAGGCGCAGGAGACGCCGCGCGAGTTTGCGTTCTGTGATCATGCGATCCGTGGTGACGACTTGCTGGTGGTGCCGGACGCAAGCCTCGACGATCGGTTCCGCGACAATCCATTGGTCACCGGGGCGCCGGACATCCGCTTCTATGCCGGGGCGCCGCTGGTCGCGCCCTGCGGCTCGAAGCTTGGGACACTCTGCGTGATCGACCGGGCGCCGCGCCAGATTGACGAGCGGCAACGCCAGGTGCTCAAGGATCTCGCCGCCATCGTGATGGACGAGATCGAGCTGCGGCGGTTGGCATCGACCGATGCGCTGACCGGTGCCTTCAATCGTCGCTATGTAATGGAGCTCGCCGAACGCGAATGGCGTCGGGCCCGACGCTACAAGTTCCCCGTTTCACTCGCCGTGCTCGACATCGACGAGTTCAAGGCCGTCAACGATCGCTTTGGGCATGCGGTCGGTGACGCGGCACTGCGGGCGCTGACAGAGTGTTGCCATCGCACGGTCCGCGAACAGGACCTGCTGGGCCGACTGGGTGGTGAGGAGTTCCTGCTTATCCTGCCGCACACCGATAGCTCTGGCGCAGGCGTCCTGCTGGAACGCATTCGCGAGAATGTTGCCGCCATCGAAATCCCGGTCGGCGACGCGACCCTCACCTTCACCGTGAGCATAGGCCATAGCGAGATCGATCCGGATCAGGAGGATCTGCAATCGGCCCTTCACCGTGCCGATATGGCGCTTTATGCATCCAAACGCGCGGGCCGGAACCGAGTCACCCTCGACCAGGCGGCCTGATTTCAACGCACCGATCTATCGGCCGCTGGCCGCCACCGGCTGACTTGCTGCCGCACTGCCTTCCGGGCATCGGATGGCGGTTGGCGGCAATACCGAACTTCTCGCAAGAGTAGGGTATACTGGCGGCTGTCCGGTCCCCTCGTCCGGTCCCGGGCCGATAACGAGGCGCGCCGGTGCCGACAGCCGGCCCCGGCACGCGACTCCGCAACGACGAAGGAGGGTGACGGTGCCGTCATTCGTCAAGGCACGGCGTACTTCACTCGCAGTGCTTTGTATCGCAGTGTCGCTGTGGATGCTTGGTGCATCCCGGGCGCAGGATTCCACGACCGCCGTCCTGTTGAGCATCGACGGGCCGATCGGGCCGGCGGTCAGCGACCATGTCCGGCGTGGCCTGGGCGAAGCCGACGAACTCGGGGCGGCGATCGTCGTGCTGGAGATGGACACGCCGGGCGGCCTGGACAGCTCGATGCGCGAGATCATCCAGGACATTCTCTCCTCGCCGATCCCGGTTGCCGTCTATGTCTCGCCAGCCGGGGCGCGCGCCGCCAGCGCCGGCACCTATATCCTCTATGCCTCGCACGTCGCAGCGATGGCTCCGGGCACCAGCGTGGGTGCCGCGACGCCCGTGCAGATCGGCGGCGGGTTCCCGTCGGTGCCATCGCCGCCGGATGACGGGAAGGAGGACGAGGAGGCCGACGGAGAGGCGAATGGCGCGGGCGCCGCCGGGGAGTCCGAGGGGGCGGATGAGGACGAAGCAGCGAACGGCCCCTATCCGACGAGCGCCGACAAGGCGGTGAACGATGCGGTCGCCTACATCCGCAGCCTGGCGCAAATGCGCGACCGCAACGTCGATTGGGCGGAAGAGGCGGTCCTGGAGGCGGCCACCTTGTCGGCCGAGGATGCGCTGGCCGAAGGGGTCATCGATCTGATCGCCGACGACATCGACGACCTGCTGCGGGGTATCGATGGCCGCACGGTGATGCTGGACGGCGATGAGCGGACGCTGACGACCGCGTCGCTGCAGGTCACCAGGATCGAGCCGGACTGGCGGACCAGGGTGCTGGCCGTCATCACCGACCCGAACATCGCCTATCTGCTGCTGCTGGGCGGGATATACGGCCTGCTCCTGGAGTTCTACACCGGGACCGTCTTTGCCGGCGTGTTCGGCGCGATTAGTCTGGTGCTCGGCCTCTACGCCCTGCATGTGCTGCCGATCAGCTTCGCCGGTGCGGCGCTGATCGGGATCGGAACCGTGCTGCTGATCGCCGAGGCGATCGTTCCGAGCTTCGGAGTGCTGGGATTCGGCGGCGTGGTCGCCTTCGTCGTCGGCTCCGTACTGTTGATCGACACCGATGTGCCCGGGTTCGGAATCTCCTGGATGCTGATCGGTTCGGTCGCGCTGGTCGGGTCGGCGCTGATCCTGTTCACCGCGATCATGCTCATGCGCTCCCGGCGCAGGGCCGTGGTGTCGGGCGTCGAGGAGATAATCGGCGGGTCCGGCAATGTCGTGGAATGGTCCGGCGAGTCCGGGCGCGTGCGCATCCGCGGCGAGATCTGGCGGGCCAGGGGGGCGGACGCTCTGAGCACCGGAAACCGTGTCCGGGTCGTTGGGATCGAGGGGCTGACAGTGATTGTCGAGCCCGAACCGAACGGGGGGTAGCCAAATGCCTTGGGCCTTGATTGTGTTGATCGGTGCGCCGCTGGCCATTCTCTTCGCGTCGCTGCGCATCCTCAGGGAGTATGAGCGCGGCGTGATCTTCGTGCTTGGACGGTTCTGGCGGGTCAAGGGGCCGGGCCTGATCATCGTCATTCCGATCATCCAGCAGATGGTGCGGGTCGATCTGCGCACCCGGGTCCTGGATGTGCCGACCCAGGACGTCATCTCCCGCGACAATGTCTCGGTCCATGTGAATGCCGTCGTCTACTACCGCGTGCTCGATCCGCAGCGGTCCATCATCCAGGTGGAGGACTATGCGCTGGCCACCAGCCAGCTCGCCCAGACCACGCTGCGCTCGGTTCTGGGCCAGCATGAGCTCGACGAGATGCTGGCCGAGCGCGAGAAGCTCAACGCCGACATCCAGCGCATCCTGGACGACCAGACCGATGCCTGGGGGATCAAGGTCGCCAATGTCGAGCTGAAACACGTCGATCTCGACGAGAGCATGATCCGGGCGATCGCCAAGCAGGCGGAGGCCGAACGCGTCCGCCGGGCCAAGATCATCGATGCCGAGGGCGAGCAGCAGGCGGCGGAAAAGTTCCTCGAGGCCGGGACGATTCTTGCCAGGCGGCCGCAGGCGATGCAGCTGCGCTACCTGACCACGCTGCATGAGATCGCCGGGGAGAAGAGCTCGACGATCGTCTTTCCGTTCCCCTCGGATCTCGCCGGTCTGTTGGGCGTGTCCGGAAAGGGCAGCGAGGACTAGGCGGAACCGCCCACCAGCGCCCGGTCCGCCGGCCGCCGGCCGGTCTTTATTGACTGGCGAGTCAACCTTTGCCCTTTTTTCCCCCGCCGCCTTGCCGATAGGATGGGCGATTGGAATCTGCCGCGGATCAAGCCGTGGCTGAAGGCGGCGCGATAAGCCGCTGAGAGAAATGGGAGGAATTGGGATGCACTGTTCTCGATGCTTGCGATGGGTCGGCATGGCCGCCGCCCTGGTGTTGGCCGGCCAGGCCCAGGCCGCCGACCCGGACAGCTGCCGCGAGGTGCGGTTCTCCGATGTCGGCTGGACCGACATCACCGCGACCACGGCGGCGACCTCGGTGGTGCTGGAGGCGCTGGGCTATGAGCCGGAGACCACCATCCTGTCGGTGCCGGTCACCTATGCCAGCCTGAAGAACCAGGATATCGACGTCTTCCTGGGCAATTGGATGCCGACCATGGAAGGCGACATCCGGCCCTATCTGGACGACGGTTCGGTGGAGTCGATCGGGGTCAACCTCGAAGGCGCGAAATACACCCTGGCGGTGCCGAAATACGTCGCCGATGGCGGTCTGACGGATTTCGCCGACATCGCCAAATTCGCCGATGAGCTGGATGGCGAGATCTACGGCATCGAGCCCGGAAACGACGGCAACCGGCTTATCCAGCAGATGATTTCCGACGACGCCTTCGGCCTGAAGGATTTCGAGATCGTCGAGAGCTCCGAGCAGGGCATGCTGGCGCAGGTGTCCCGGGCGGAACGCCGCGAGGACTGGATCGTGTTCCTGGGCTGGGAGCCGCATCCGATGAACGCCAATTTCGAGCTGGTGTACCTGACCGGCGGCGATGACTGGTTCGGCCCCAATCTCGGCGGTGCGACGGTCTACACCAATGTCCGGGCCGGTTACCTGGGCGACTGCCCGAATGTGGGTGCGCTGCTGACCAACCTCTCGTTCAGCCTGGCGATGGAGAACGAGATCATGGGCGCTATCCTGAACGACGGCGAGGAGCCGGCGGATGCCGCCTCGGCCTGGCTGAAGGCCAATCCGGCTGTTCTGGACGGCTGGCTGGACGGGGTCACGACCGCCGATGGCGGCGACGGCATGGCGGCCGTCAAATCGGCCTTGGGGCTGTAGGGGCGACCATCGTGTCGGGGAGGGCGCCTGGCTGCACCGCTGGGCGTTCTCTCTCCCGTCTGCCGCTCAGTTGATGGTTCAGCGCTACCCCCTCACCCTCCCGCTTCGCGGGCCCCTCCCTCTCCCCGAGGAGAGGGGATTGACGCCACCTGCCGTTGTTTTCCCTCTCCTCGGGGAGAGGGTGGGGCCCGCGGCGAAGCCGTGGGAGGGTGAGGGGGAGCGCGGCCTATCGGCCCGGACCTCCTTCGGGATCAAGCCATGGACTGGCTGACCGACAATAAGATCCCGCTTGGGAACTGGATGAAGGCGTTCGTCGACCTTCTCAACGACCATGCCGCGTGGGTTTTCAACCTGATATCGGACGTCCTTGGGTTCCTGATCGAAGGGCTGATCGACATCATGCTGTGGCTGCCCGCGCTGCTGCTGGTGGCGGTTTTCGCGGGCCTGGGATATTGGCTGCACCGGTCCTGGAAGCTGGCGGCGGGCATCCTGCTGTCGCTGCTGCTGATCATCAATCTCGGCTATTGGGAAGAGACGGTCGAGACCCTGGCCCTGGTGGTCTTCGCCACCGCCATCTGCCTGGTCGTCGGGGTGCCGATCGGCATCGCCGCCGCACACCGGCCCTGGCTGTATACGGCGCTGCGGCCGGTGCTGGACCTGATGCAGACCATCCCCACCTTCGTCTATCTGATCCCGACCCTGATCCTGTTCGGTCTCGGCGTGGTGCCGGGGCTGATTTCCACCGTGATCTTCGCCATCCCGGCACCGATCCGGCTGACCCATCTGGGTGTCTCCTCGGTTCCGAAGCAGCTTATCGAGGCCGGCGAGGCCTTCGGGGCCACCAAACAGCAGCTGCTGTGGAAGGTGGAGTTGCCCTATGCCATGCCGACCATCATGGCCGGCCTGACCCAATGCATCATGCTGTCCCTGTCCATGGTGGTGATCGCCGCCCTGGTCGGAGCGGACGGGTTGGGGACGCCGGTGGTGCGCGCACTCAACACCGTCAACATCGCCCGCGGCTTCGAGGCCGGTCTTGCCATTGTCATCGTCGCCATCCTGCTGGACCGGATCTGCAAGCAGCCGGAAACCGGCGACAAGGGCCGCTGAGCGATGCCGGCCGTAGAGTTCCGCAAGGTGGACGTGATCTTCGGCGATCGCCAGGAGGCGGCGTTGGGCTTGCTGGATGCGGGCAAGAGCCGGGACGAGATCCTGGCGGAGACCGGCAGCGTGGTCGGCGTCACCGACGCCTCGATAGCCGTCGAGGAGGGCGAGATCTGCGTCCTGATGGGGCTGTCCGGCTCCGGCAAATCGAGCCTGCTGCGTTGTGTCAACGGCCTGAACACGGTGACCCGCGGTTCGGTTCTGGTCGACGATGCCGCCGGCGAGGTCGACGTGGCCGATTGCGATCCGGTGACCCTAAGGCGGCTACGCATGAACCGGGTTGCCATGGTGTTCCAGCAATTCGCGCTTCTGCCCTGGCGCACGGTCCGGGAGAATGTCGGCTTCGGGCTGGAGCTGCGCGGCCTGGCCCAGGCCGAGCGCGACGCGGTGGTAACCGAGAAGCTGGAACTGGTCGGGCTTGCCCAATGGGCCGACAAATACGCCCATGAGCTGTCCGGCGGCATGCAGCAGCGGGTGGGCTTGGCCCGGGCCTTCGCCACCGACGCCGACATCCTGCTGATGGACGAGCCGTTCTCGGCGCTCGATCCGCTGATCCGCTCGCGGCTGCAGGACGAGTTGCTGGACCTGCAGCGCAGCCTGAAGAAGACCATCATCTTCGTCAGCCACGACCTGGACGAGGCGCTGAAGATCGGCAGCCACATCGCCATCATGGAGAGTGGCCGCATCGTGCAATACGGCCGGCCCGAGGAGATCGTGCTGGCCCCGGCCAGCCAGTATGTCGCCGATTTCGTGGCTAATATGAACCCGCTGAACGTGCTGTCCGGTTCGACCCTCATGACGGCGGTGGATGCCATCGCCCGGGATGGCGGGCTGCTGCGCCTGGACTGGTCCGGCCGGACCCTGCTGGCGCTGGATGCCGATGGGCGGCCGCAATCAGCACAGGTGGATGGCGGCGATGGCCGGCTGGTGCCCTTTGCCGAAGGCGCCGACCCGGCGAAGTTGTCGCAAGCCGAGGTCGCGACCGCCACGCCCGGCATCTCCATGCGCCTGGCGCTGGAGCTGCGCCACCGCACCGGCTGCCCGGTGGTGCTGGTCGACGGCGAGGGGCGCATGGTCGGCGTGGTCGGCGATGTGGAACTCTATAGCGGCCTATTGCGTCAGGCCAGCATCGCCGCGGCGCCCGCGGGCGCCTGAGCCGGCGCCTACCTTGTGATCCAGGACCCCTGGTTCTACGTGGCGGCGGTGCCGGCGGTGCTGATCGCCGGCATCTCCAAGGGCGGGTTCGGCGGCGGCGTCGGTTTGGTGGCGGTGCCGTTGATGGCGCTGGTGATCTCGCCGATCCAGGCCGCCGGCATCATGTTGCCGATCCTGTGCATGATGGACCTGTTCGGGATCTGGGCCTATCGCAACCGATGGGACAGCCGGAACCTGCGCATCCTGCTGCCGGCGGCGCTGCTGGGCATCGCAGTGGGCACCGCCAGCTTCCGCTATCTCGACGGCGACATGATCCGGCTGATGTTGGGCGTGATGGCGCTCGCTTTTGTTACCCGGCACCTGCTGCAGACCGATGCGGCAGCGCGCGGCGAAGCAAGGGGGCCGGATCCGGTTCGCGGCGGGTTCTGGGGCGTCATTGCCGGATTCACCACCTTCGTCGCCCATGCCGGTGGACCGCCGATCTCGATCTACCTGCTGCCGCAGCGCCTGGACCGCACCGTCTTCGTGGCGACCGCTACCGTCTTCTACATCACCGTGAACTACGTGAAGCTGGTGCCCTATGGCTGGCTGGGGCAGTTGAGCACGGAGAACCTCACGACCGCCGCGGTGCTGGCGCCGCTGGTCCCCATCGGCATGGGGCTAGGGCTGTTGCTGCACCGACGGGTCTCCGACCGGCTTTTCTACCGGATCTGCTACGCGCTGCTGGCCGCGACCGGCGCCAAGCTGCTGTATGACGGGACGTCGGGCGTGTTGGGGTAGGAGAACCACAGAGGCACAGAGACGCAGAGAACCAACGCGAGGCGCGCCTTTCCCGCTGCCGTCATTCCCGCGAAAGCGGGAATCCAGATGGTCCTATGCCCTCCTGGATTCCCGCTTTCGCGGGAATGACGGCAGGTGGAGGCCGCATTGTTGGTGCTCTGCGTCTCTGAGTCTTTGTGGTAATCGGGTCTCACAACACCTTGCCCTCGAAGGGGTGGCGGCCGTCGCGGTCCTCGATCTCCACCACCCAGAGGTCCGGGTCGCGTTCAACGGCGCGGGCGATATAGGCGTCGGCATCGGCCTCGTCGGTCAGCTTGCCCTCCAGGGCCGGCAGCCAGCCGAGGTTGCCGTCCAGGTCGCGGGTCTGGGTCAGCACCCGGCAGCCGTTTTCCAACTGGTTGATCTTTAGCAGCACCATGCCGCCGGTCAGCTCGCCCTTGCGCGCCACCGTCACCGGGATGCCGTCGGCGAAACAGCGCCGGACATGGGCCTTCACCCAGAGCTCGGTCGGCAGGCGGTCGTCGCTCATCAACGCTCCTGTCGGCGAATCGAGTACTAGCGCGGCCAGTCTACGATGCGGTCTTCCAGCGCGTCTTCGTCGACCTCGGTCTCCGAGAGCACCCGGTGGCGGACCGAAATGCCGGCCTGATGCACCGTTTGCGGATCGCCGGAGACCAGCGGGTGCCACCAGGGCAACTCCTTGCCCTCCGAAAGCAGCCGGTAGGCGCAGGTCGACGGCATCCAGCCGAGCCCGTCGATGGTGTCGGCGGTCAGCACCACGCAATCCGGCACCTCCGTCCGGCGATTGGCGTAGTCGGTGCAGCGGCAGGTGCCGCAATCGAGCAGGCGGCAGGCCACATCGGTGTAGTCGGTGACCCCGCTCTCCACGTCCTGCAGCTTCACCAGGCAGCATTTGGCGCAGCCGTCGCACAGGGATTCCCACTCCGCATCGCTCATTTCGGCCAGAGATTTGCTCCGCCAGAACGGAATGTTCCGATCCGGCGTCATCGGTCCGTCGGATGGACGATCGCGACCGGCGTGCGAGATGGGGTCAGGGCCCTCAAATCCTTGGTATTTCAACGATTGTTAAGGGGAAATTTATCATTCGTGTCTAGGACGGAATAGAGAGCGACGGTCGCCAAATCGCGGCCCGTCATGTCTTGGCGTTTCCCGATCGCGACCGAGTAAATCCGGCCTTATGTCGATCATCGCTGTTATAGACGACCGCGGGACCAACCGCAAAGTTCTGGCCCGGCTCGCGTCGTCGCTGGAGGAGAACGCGATCGTCAAGGCCTTCGCCGATCCGCGCGATGCTCTGGTATGGGCCAAGACCAATATTCCCGACCTGGTCGTCACCGATTTCAAGATGCCGGAAATGGACGGCGCGGACTTCATCCGCAAGTTCCGGGAGATCCCGAACTGTGCCGAGATCCCGGTCATGGTGGTGACCGCCTATGAGGATCGCAGCTTCCGCTATGCCGCACTGGATGCCGGCGCCACCGACTTCCTGCTGACCCCGGTCGACCACCACGAATTCCGCGCCCGGTCGCGCAATCTGCTGACCCTGCGCCAGCACCAGAAGCTGGTGAACGAGCGCGCCATCACCCTGGAGCGCCGCATCGAGCGCGAGACCGACCAGCATGAGCGGGCGCTGCGGGAAAGCCACAAGCGCCTGCTCCGGGTGATCGATGCGGTGCCGGCGATGATCAGCGCCACCACGTCCACCGGCCGCTACGCGTTCATCAACTCCTACCAGGCCAACCTGTTCGGGGTCGGGCCGGACGAGGCGTCGGGCAAGACCGCCGTCGAACTGCTGGATAACGACTATTCGCGCAACGCCCTGACCCTGGATCTGGAGATCTTCGAGAATGGCGACGCGCCGCCCAGCTTCGAGGAGATGTTCATCACCTCCAAGGGCGTGCAGCGCATCTTCCTGACCACCAAATCGCCGGTGCGCAACGATCTCGGCCGCATCACCCATGTGGTGACGGTGTCGCTGGACATCACCGACCGCAAGGAGGCGGAAGCGGCGCTGATCGACGCCAAGGAGGCGGCCGAGCTGGCCAACCGGACCAAGTCCGAGTTCCTGGCCAATATGAGCCATGAGCTGCGCACGCCGCTGAACGCCATCGTCGGCTTCGCCCAGGTCATCAAGGCCGAGGTGTTCGGCCCGGTCGGCACCGAGAAGTATCTGGAATACTGCCGCGACATCGAAACCAGCGGCGCGCTGCTTTGCCAGATCATCGAGGACATCCTCGACGTCTCCAAGATCGAGGCCGGCACCATCCCGCTCAACGAGGATTCGGTCAATGTCGCCAGCCTGATCGATGACGTGCAGCGGCTGGCGGCGGAGCGGGCCAAGCTGGCCAATGTCCAGGTCCGCACCAAGGTGGCCGATCCCGATGTCTGCGTCTGGGCCGACCCGTCGAAGCTGAAGCAGGTGCTGCTGAACCTGCTGACCAACGCCATCAAGTTCACCTCCGCCGGCGGTCAGGTGACGATCACCGCCAAACAGGCGGCCGGCGGCTTCAGCTTCGTAGTCGAGGACACCGGCATCGGCATGGACGAGGACGAGATCAAGATCGCCGTCACCCGGTTCGGCCGTGTCGAGGGCCCGATCGCAGCGAGCCAGCCCGGGACCGGGCTTGGCCTGACCCTGGCGATCGATCTGACGGAGCTGCATGGCGGCAAGGTCGTCATCGACAGCAAGAAGGGGCAGGGAACCAAGGTAACGGTGACTCTGCCTGCCGAGCGTGTCGTCTCGATGGTGCGGAAGAAACGAAAAATATCCGGCTGACGCCCGATAGCGAGGAGCAGGGCAGGGCATGGGTTCGATCAAGAAGATCCTCCAGGGAGTCGACACGACGGTCGGCGCGGAGGAATCCGTTCAGGAAGAGAGCGCACCGGTCGGAGAGGCCGCCGAGATCGGCCGCAAGCCGAAGATCGTCGTCGCGGCACTTTCGGTGCTCGCCGTCACGACCTTCGGCATCAGTACCGCCATCCTGATCAACTCCGGCATCTGGAATGACAGCCCCGTCCTGACCACGACCCTGCTGGTTCTGATGGCGGCGATGCCGATCGCGGTGGCGGCCGCGTGCCTGCCACGGCTGGCCCGGAGCTGCCACGATTTCGCCGAACGGCCGGATTCCGAGCACGAACAAATCATCGTTCGTATGTTCCTGCTGTCGATCGTGATCGCCTTCCTGGGCATCCTGGTGTGGACCTCCGGCTACAATGCCGGCACCGGCAGCGCGCTGATCGCCATGTCGATCGGCCACTGCATCGCCTGGGGCCTACTTCTTCACATCCTGATGGTCCCCCGCCAGTCGACGCCGCGCCGGGTGCTCGGGATCTTCGCCGACCAGCTGATCCTCAGCTATGTGCTGCTGAGCGGCGGCGAGGAGGCGGCCGGTCTCTATCTGATCTATCTCTGGGTGACGTTCGGCAACGGCTTCCGCTTCGGCGTGTTCTTTCTCATCGTCGCGGCCGTGGTCAGTTTCTGCGGCTTCGGCTATGTGATCGCCGGCAACGCGTACTGGTCCGAGCATCTCTATGCGGCCTTCGGATTGCTGGCGGCGCTGCTGGTCTTGCCGGCCTACGTCATGCCGCTGATCAGCCGTCTGAACCGGGCCCGGGCCCAGGCCGAGGAGGCCAACCGCTCCAAGGGCCGCTTCCTGGCCACCATGAGCCATGAGCTGCGTACGCCGCTGACCGCCATCATCGGCATGAGCGGCCTGTTGAAATCCACCCGCATCTCCGAGGAGCAGCGCGGCATGGTGGCGGCGGTCGACACCTCGGCCCAGTCGCTGCTCAGCCTGATCAACGAGATCTTGGATTTCTCCAAGATCGAGGCCGGCAAGCTCACCCTGCATGTCGACCCGTTCAACCTGCATGAGGTGGTCGCGCGGATCTGGACCATGCTCCACGGCCAGGCCGAGCAGAAGGGGCTGCGGCTGCGCGTCACCCTGGACCCGGCCGTGGCCAGCCATCTGCGCGGCGATGCCAAGCGCATGGGCCAGATCCTGATCAACCTGATCGGCAACGCCATCAAGTTCACCGAATCCGGCGAGGTCGAGCTGTCTGTCCGGGTGCAGGGCACCTATAGCGGCGAGATGCTGATCCTGTTCGAGGTCTCCGACACCGGCATCGGCATCTCCCAGGACAAGCTTGGATCGGTCTTCGAGGGCTTCACCCAGGCCGACGACACCATCGGCCGGCGTTACGGCGGCACCGGGCTCGGGCTGGCCATTACCAAGCAGCTTGTCGAGATGATGGGGGGCCGGGTCGGGGTCCGCAGCACGCCGGGCGAGGGCAGCACCTTCTGGCTGACCATCCCGTTCGAGACCGTCGACGAGAAGCAGGGTCCGATCGAGACCCGCGGCGCGCCCGTGATGCTGGTCTCGTCGGATCAGGAGGTGACCGACCGGCTGTTCCTGAAGATGACCGGCTGGCTGGTCGAGCCGGTGATCATCGAGCATATGGAGACCCTGCGCACCATTCTCAGTGATGATGGCGCCATGGGCGGCACCATCGTGGTGGTGAACGATCGCGCCGCGGACCCGCTGGTCTCGTCCTTCGTCGAGATGGTGCGCAGCCGGCGGCCGGAATCGCAGCCGGCGATTGTCGAGATCGTCGCGGAGGCGCCGGAGGACAGCGCGCCGGCGGCCCGCGAATGGCCCGTCAGCATCGCCATGGTGACGGCCGACGAGGAGACCGGACTGCGCAATGCGCTGCATGCCGCGCTGGCGATCAAGGCGCCCTGGCCGACCCAGATGCCGATTTCCGACGACGACGACGCATTCGGAGCCGGTGGCACGGCCGCGCCGCGCCGGGTGCTGCTGGCCGAGGACAACAGCACCAACCGCATGGTCATCACCCGCATCCTGGAGAATGCCGGCCACCAGGTGGTGCCCGCCGCCGATGGCGACGAGGCGCTCGACCTGCTGGCCAAGGAGGATTTCGACATCGCGCTGATGGATGTGAACATGCCCGGCACCAGTGGCCTGGACGTGGTCCGCATCCACCGCATGTCGGAATCTGGCGGCCATCACCTTCCGATCGTGGCGCTGACCGCCGATGCCACCGAGCAGGCGCGCAAGGATTGCGCCGATGCCGGCATGGACGACTATCTGACCAAGCCGGTGGAGCCCGAGCGGCTATTCGCGATGATTGCCAAGGTGGCCGGCACCGGTGCCGCCAGCGTCGAGGACGCGGCCCCGGCCGAGACCGAGTCCGACGAGACCGTCACCCCGATTTCGCAGCATCCGCGCTACCAGACTGTCACCGAGCCGGTGGTCGATCGCGGCGCGCTCAGGGCGCTGCAGACCCTGGACACCGACGGGTCCTTCTTCGTCGAAGTGATCACCGAGTTCATGACCGATTCCGAGTCGATCATGGCCGACATGGCCAAGGCCTCGGAGGCGCGGGACGCGGTCGCCTTCAAGGATGCCGCCCATTCCCTGCGCAGCAGCGCCAACCATGTGGGAGCGTCCCGCATGGTCCGCATGCTGCTGGACCTGCGCGACGCCCGCAGCGATCAGCTGGGCGAGGCCGGCCGGCCGATCATCCAGGACCTGAAAACGGAGTTCTCCAAGGTCCGCCTTGAGCTCGAGCGCGAACTCGGCAAGCAGCAGCGCAGCCGATCCGGCCGCTAGCGGCGCCGCCGTGCCGCCGGAGCCGCGGTGCCGGACCGTGGCACCCTAATCCGTCGCCTCGTCCTTCTCCCGGCGCCGGTCCTGGGCGGCCACCAACCGCTCCATCTTACGGAGATCCCGGTCGGTCAAGGACATCGCGGTATCGACCCACAGATCGGCGATGTCGCGCATCTCCTCCAGCGTCAGCGGATGGAACCGCTGGCGGGACTTGATGATGGCCCGGCTGGCGGCATGCCGCCTGGCGTTCTTGGACACGTAGTCGTGGAACGCGGCTTCCGCCTGACCGTCCTCGGCCAGGATATCGACCACCCCGAGATCGAACAGCTCCTCGCCGGTATAGATCCGCCCGCTCATGATCATGCGCTGGGCGGTCGCCGGGGTCGTTCGCCGGGCCAGGAAACTGAAGGCGCCCATGCCCGGGAACAGGCTGAACAGCGTCTCCGGCAGGCCGAAGCGCGCGCTTTTCTCGGCGACGATCAGATTGCTCGACAGCGCCGCCTCGAAGCCGCCGCCAAGCGCGTCGCCCTGAACCATGGCGACGGTAATGATCGGCAGATTCATGCTGATCCAGTTGGCGAAGCCTTCCTGGGTGACCTTGTAGGCATATTCGGTGAGGCCGCCGCGATCCTGGGTGCGGATCAGCTCCGCGAACAGCTTCAAATCGCCGCCGAGGTTCCACACGCCGGGCGTCCGCGAAGCCCAGACGACGTATTTCAATGGCAGGACCGGAGCGTCGTAGGCGTTGGCGGTGCTCACCAGCGCTTGCTGCAGACGCCCGACATCGCGCAGCAAGGCGCGTGTAAAACTCGGTCGCTTGTGGAATCGGAACCAGAACCAGCAAATGCCCCGTTCGTGGTCCAGATCGACCTCCGCCTCCTCGAACCGCTCCACCATCAGGCGCGACTCAATCTCGGCCCTCCAGTCGCGTTCCCGGCCGTCCACGTCACCTGCGACCGATGATGCTCCGCCGGTCTCTCCGCCTCCTATCATCGACCCGCCGCGCGCCGCTCTGCGACGAGCCAATACCTCCACCGTTTCCACGGTTTGATCCATTGTCTAGCGCTCCACTATCTGTAGTTCCAATCCGGTATGGACCAGCGCCCCATTGCACATCTTGTGATTGAACAACGCTTACGGCTTGCCGCCCGCTTTGGTTGTTCGTCTGGATCGTCCTCTAAGTTACAAAGTTGTGATAACGAATTGTTAAGCTTAAGCTTATCCGACGCTCATTAGAAAGCGAAGCCATTTCGCTTCCTTTGCATCTGCGGGTGTTCCCCCAATACCGCCACAATGCCGGTCAGCGACGGACAAACTGCGTTCAACGAGCTTGTGTTGCGCAAGACTATAGGAATTGGACCGGCCCATGCAGCGAAAAAGAGACTTCTCAAGAGAATAATTTGGATCCGGAAGACCGATTATTGATCTTCGGTTGTAGTTTCTTGACCGAAATAATCAATTTTAGGAAATAAATGACCAATATATACGTTCGTATGTATTCCGAACGCGATGATATTATTGCGATGGGCTAGATTTTTTCTTACGCTCCGGCGCGATACTCGATGGGTCCATGGTCGGACCCCATCGGGTTTGATGCGGATCAGTGCGGGCTTTGAATTGGCCGTGTTAAGGCTATTTGTTAACGGAATCCTGGTTTCCGAGCGGTCTAGCCCTCGATGCTGAGATGTCTTATCGTATTCAACCGATAGCTGAAGAAACCCGATCAGGCAGAAGGGAAGGCATAACATGAAGCAGATTTCCCGGCGCGAGATTCAGGACGAGCTTGCGCAGTTCGTGCGGCCGAATACGGCCCATGGTGTATTCCTGTTCGCATTGGACATGGGCACCTATGCCATCGCGGTCGCCGGGGTGCTGTTTCTGCCCGATCTGTGGATGAAGGTTCTCGCCTCGGTGCTGGCCGGCACCAAGATCTCCAACCTCGCCACCCTGGCCCATGACGCCGCCCATGGCAGCCTGACGCGCTCGGCGCGGCTCAATAAGCTGATCGCGATGCTCTCCTTCATGCCGGGCCTGTTCAGCTATCGCCTGTGGCTCTACGACCATCACCAGCTGCATCACCCCAAGACCAACGGCGCCCATCGGGATTCATTCACGCCCTATTCGCTGGAGGAGTTTCGCGCGCTGCCGAAATGGCGCCAGAGGGCCGAGCGGCTCTACCGCTCGCCGACCCTGCTGGGTCTGGGCATCTACTACATCGTCGAGCGCTGGTGGCAGGTGAAGTTCTTCCCCAGGTCCTACATGCCCAAGCGCATCCATGCCTCGTCCTGGCGGCACTTCGCCTTCCTGATGGTCTATCTCACGGCCTTCCTGGCCCTGCTGGCCGCTGCACCCCTCTATTCCGGCACCGGGACGGTGACGGCGCTGCTTCTGGGCTTCGTCCTGCCCTTCTTCGTATGGATGACGCTGATTTCCTTCACCCTGTATGTCCAGCACACCCATCCGCGCATCCCCTGGTTCCGAGGCCGGGTAGACCGCAACGTGGTAGCGCCGCAGGAGGCATTGACGACGCAGCTGACATTCCCGCGGGCCCTGTCCTGGTTCATGCATCACGTCTACGACCACGCGGTGCACCATGTGAATCCCGGCATTCCCTGCTACGAGCTGCCCGAGGCACAGGCACGGCTGAATACCATGGTCGGCGACCGCGCGGTCACCGAGCGCTTCAGCTTCCCATGGCTCTTCGATGTCATGTCGCGCTGCAAGCTGTATGATTTCGAGCGCCATTGCTGGACCGACTTCGAGGGCCGGCCTACTTCGGATCGCACGGTCATCGATCCCGATGCGCCGACGCTGGAGGATGTGGCCCTGGAGCCGGATCTGGCGCAGGCCTCCTGACGGCGACAGGTCGGCGAGGGCCCGACCGCGGACCCGGCGGCGCTGCCGCCGGATGGCCGGCCCGGATTGGAAGACAGGTGGACGATCGGGGCGATATCGACACGGTGGCCATGAAGGCCCGTCTGGAAGAGCGCCGGGCGGAGCTGGAACGGCTGACCGAGACCGGAGCCGGCGCCCGCCGTCCGGTGGAACTCGACCAGACCCGGGTCGGCCGGCTGTCCCGCATGGACGCGCTGCAAAGCCAGGCCATGTCGATCGAAACCGAGCGCCGCCGCCAGGTCGAGTTGCGCCGCATCGAGACGGCGCTGCAGCGGATCGAGGAGGGCGAGTTCGGCTATTGCGTCAATTGCGGCGAGCCGATCGCCGCCAAGCGGCTGAACCTCGATCCGACGACGCCGAACTGCATCGCCTGCGCCAACGCCGGCTGACCGTTAGGCCCGGAATCAAAAACGGCCCTGCCATCTCGGCAGGGCCGTCTTTCGTGTTTGGCCCGGTTACTGGGCGACGTCGGCCGCCACCCGCAGGCTGATGATCTTGTCCGGGTTCGTCGGTGGCTCGCCGCGGACGATCTGGTCGACCGCCTCCATGCCCTCGGTCACCTGGCCCCATACGGTGTATTGGCCGTTGAGGAACGGCGTCGGCACGAAGGTGATGAAGAACTGGCTATCGGCGCTGTTCGGATCATTGGTGCGGGCCATGCCAAGCGTGCCGCGCTCATAGGGCTCGTCGCTGAACTCCGCCGGCAGCTTCTGGCCGGAGCCGCCGGTGCCGGTGCCGGTCGGGTCGCCGGTCTGGGCCATGAAGCCGTCGATCACCCGATGGAAGACGATCCCGTCATAGAAGCCGTCGCGGGCAAGCTCCTTGATCCGCGCCACATGCTGCGGCGCCAGGTCCGGCCGCATCTGGATCACGACCCGGCCGTGCTCCAGTTCCAGGTACAGGGTGTTTTCAAGATCCTGCGCGCCGGCAGGTTGGTCCGATGCAGCCATGATTAAGACGAGACTCCCGAGAAAGCTGAAAAGACGGTTCATCGACCGCGGTTCCCTTCGACAGAATGACACTATGCGGCGGGGTAGGCGGACTCGAAGTCCGGGGCCCTTTTAGGCGTGGCACGAGGCGCTGTCACGGAAGATCGACTCTCCGGGCGCGGCAGTCATGTCGGTGGCGCTTGGCCGGACGGGTGACGACGCACAACTCGACCGACGACCGAGCCGGACCGAAGAGGACCGGTTTACAGTGGGTTAACCGATATCTGCCGATACTCCTTCGAATTCCGAAACCACTGATCCGGGGTTGTGCGGTCGTGACGGACTGGATTGGGCGACTGGGTCGCCGCGGCGTCGTCGGCCTCGTAGTCGCGGTTGCAATGGCGTTCGTCGCACGCCTGGCGCTGGGCTATCGATCGTTTCCAGCCATCGACGATTTTGTCTACATCCCCCTGGCGCGCGCGCAACTCGACGCGTCGCTGTATCCGACTGATTTCATGGTCCGCGAGTTCGTCTTTCACACCCCGGTCCTGGCTGGGCTTGTATGGCTGTTCGAATCGACCATCGGCATCGCCGGCGGGCTTCTGCTGGCGACCCTGGTCCTGTCGGTCGCGACCATCCTGGGCATGTACAGGCTGTTGCGCGCCATCGGCGTCGATGGCGTGCTGCTGCCACTGGCCGTGCTGATCGCCGCCTGTGGCACGCTGAACGGCCTGGGCCGCGGACAATATGACGGCATCTTCGGCGCCGCCTTTCACATGCAATGGGTCGCGCTCTGCCTGTTGCTCTGGACGTATGAGCGGTTCGTTTGCCGCCGCGCCGTCGCCGCTGGAATCCTGCTGGGCCTGACCGCCGTGGCGCACCCGGTCGTCGGGGCGCATGGCGCGGCCGTGCTGGTGATCGCGACATTCCTGGCGCCGCCCGGGGGATGGCGTCGGCTGGCGGTGACGGGGGCGGTCAGTCTGCTGGTCAGCAGCCCTGCCATGGTGCCGCTCCTACTGGGCCTGGCCGACACGCCGGCGGGCGCCGACATCGACGTGGTGGGACTGGGCTACCTGTTCAGGACGCCGCATGAATTCGTCCTGGAACCGATGGGCGTGGCGCTGTTCGTGGTCATGGTCGGATTGGGCTGGTCGGGGGTCGTCCTGCTCTCCGACCGGCGTGCCGAGCCAGGGATGGCCGGATTCGTCGGAGTGCTGCTCGGCCAGTCGGTGCTGGCCGGCCTGGCGATCGCGGCCCACACGACTTGGAGCGCCGGCAGCTGGGTGGAGCAGTTCAGCGCTCTCTACCGCGTCGTGCTGACCCGCACCACGCCGGTGCTGCTGGCGCTTGGCATGGTCGCCTTTGCCGCGGCCGTGGAAACGCGGCTGTTCCAGGATGGACCCGACGGGCGTTCACGCATCGCGCGCGGAGCGTATTGGGCGCTGGCCGGATTGGCGTTGCTGCTGGCGATGTTGCAGGTGCAATGGCATCCGGTGCTCGTCGTCGCCATGGTCCTGATGCTGGCGACGGCCATCACCTGGCGAAACGCGTCCCTGCGCGCCGCCGCCGCCGCCGCGTGGGCGATGGTTGGCCTGGTCAGCATCGGCTTGCATGGCTGGCAGCTCGATCTCGAGGCCCCGGTGCCTGAGGAGGAAGAACAGCTCTACGCCTGGGTCCGTAGCGAGTCCGCGCCGGGCGCGCTGTTCATCGTACCACCGGGCTTCCAGCCCTTCCGGCTGTACACCGAACGCAGCGTCTACGTCGATTTCAAGACCTTCCCCGCGACCACCGCACCGCTGATCGGCGAATGGCGCCGCCGGCTGGAGGAGGTCGCCGCGCCGGACCGTCTGGCCCTGGAAGCGCGGGGCTGGCCCGGCATCGTGGAGTGGGACCGAACCTATGCCAATCGAAATACCCCGCGCCGTATCGCCGATCTGCTCGTCCGCACCGGAGCGGACTATCTCGTATGGGACCGCACCGGGCTTGAGATGCCGCCCTACACGCCGATCGACAGAACCGGGGACCGGCGGGTGACCGTGTCCTTTTCCAATGCGCGGTTCACGGTCTACACATTATTCGGGCAGGCGGATGGCTAAAGGGATTAATGCCCCGTCGTCACGGCAGGCCGATGCCCGCAGGTTCGCGATAGCCGGGGCGTCTGTTGCGCTCGCGCTGTCGGGATTGCTGGTGCCGCTGTCGTCGGCGGTGCTGAAGCCTTACAGCACCACCGTCGATTTCGTGGAGGACCCAGCCGATTGGGCGGTGGCCGACCCGGCCGAGCTGGACCGGGATCCGGCGGTGCCGGGCCCGGTGGTCCGGATCGGATTTGTCGGCGACATCATGCAACACCGCAGGCAGGCCGGGGGCGACTTCCAGGCCTCCTATGCGCGCATCAGGCCGATGATCGAGGCGTTCGACCTCGCCGTCGGCAATCTGGAGTTCCCGGTCGATCCGTCGCAGCCGGTCGGCCCGCCGGTCCGTTCGGTCCGTTTCAACGGCTCGCCGGAGCATCTCGATGCCCTGGCAGAGGCCGGCTTCGACGTCCTGAGCACCGCCAACAACCACACCTTCGACCAAGGGCTAGAGGGGGTCAGGGCGACGCTGGACGCGCTCGCGGCGCGCGGACTGATCGCTGTGGGAACCGGCGAGACGGGAACCGCCGACGCGCTCAGGGTGGTCGAGGCGGGGGGGCTGCGGATCGGGTTCGCCGCCTATACCATCCCGCCGAATTCCTACAATGGCGCCGATGGCGAGACCGATTACTGGCGGCGCGATTGGCCGGTGCATGAGCTGAATTTCGACGATTGGTCAGGGGAGTACCGATCGGAGGGTCTCGCGAAGTTCCGGGCCCATGTGTCGCGATCGGTGGCCGAGGAGACGGACCTGCTGATCGCCCTGGTGCATTGGGGCGACGAATGGCATTTCCAGCCGAATGCGGACCAGCAGCTCGCGGCCCGTGACATGATCGATGCCGGATTCGATCTTGTGATCGGCGGCCACAGCCATGTGCTGAACCCTCCCGAGCTTTACCGGGGGAGCCTGATTGCATACTCGCTGGGCAATCTCGTTTCCGACTTCGTCGAGCTGGAAAATCGCACCGGAGCGGTGCTGGAGGTCGCGGTCGGCGTGATGCCGGACGGCTCCGCGCGGATCGTCGACTTTGCCCTCTTTCCGGTCCTCACGTCGCGTCAGGGGCATGTGGTGACTCCCTTGGGCGACAAGCGAACGGGCGAGGAGGCCAAGGCCTGGGACCTGGCGCGGCGCATCTTCGGACCTGCCGTAACGCTGTTCGGCGAGCGGGCGGAACCGATCTCGGCCCGGCTGGGGGCATCGGCCGGTCGCGAGGCTGGCTCCGGTCGAGTCGCCGCCCGGTGATCGCCTACGCGTTCGGCGGCGAGATCGCCGGGCGTACGAATCGCCCGGCGCTGGAATCCCGGAATTCCGCCTCGCCATTAACCAATGCCACACCGCGCAGCGTCTATTCAGATCGGGCATGGCCACCGATCCGTCCGGCAACGACCTCCGAGGAGGGGGGATGACCCTGTTCGACAAGGCATCCATCCAGGCCGCCAGGTCCGGCGACGCTCTCCCATGGGTCGCCGCCCTGCTGCAGCGGCACATGGTGTTGGCCGCGAGTCTGTTCCTGTCCCTTGCCATCTATATCGGGCTGGTGGCGCCGGTCTTCCCGGTCGACAACCAGAACACCTATCTGCTGAGCGGCCTTGCCGGATCCGGCTACGGGCATCTGTCCGCGGACTGGATGTCCACCACGACCTCGCCGTTCCTGCTGTTTTCCTGGCTTGTCGGCGGGCTCAACACGATCGGGCTGGTGCCGGGGACGCGGCTAGCGAGTTTCGCCCTGGCGCTGGTGTTCGCGCTTGGCTGCGTGACCATCTTCCGCAGCCGCGATGCCGGTTCGGCCGGCGGGTGGGGGCCGCTCTGCCTCTTTGTCCTGCTGCTGTCGGTGGTGGCCATCCACGACACCTTCATGCTGCGGGGGATGGCCGGGCAATACGTTTTGGGCATGTACTTGCAGCCGAGCGAATTCGGCGTGCTGATGGTCCTGGCCGTGGCCCTGTTCGCGGCCGGGCGGCCGGTCTCGCCTTACGTCCTTGCCGCCCTGGCCGGCCTGTTCCATCAATCCTATCTGCTGCCGGCCGCGTTCCTGGTGCTGGCCTTCGCCTCGCATCACCTTCTCCTCGCCAGGAAACCCAGGGACGCGATCGTCGGCTGCCTGACGGCCCTGGCCATCGTCAGCCCGGTGCTGTGGTACTCCTATGCCCAATTCTCGCCGGGCGATGCCGAGGCCTTCCGGGCGTCGCGCGCGATCATCGCCGAGCGGCGGATCCCGCATCATGCAATCCCGGCCCATTGGTTCGATCGCAGCCAGGTGCTGAACCTGCTGGTCATCGCCCTGGGCACCGGCCTGGCCGCGTTCTTCAACAAGCGTCTGGCCTATGTGATGGCCTTTTCAGCGCTGCTCGGCGTTCTGGCCACCCTGGCGGCGGTGCTGATTGGATCGAACGCCCTCTACCTGCTGTTTCCCTGGCGGATCTCCACTGTGCTGATGCCGCTGGCGACGGTGGCGATGGTGGTCGGGATCGTTCGCATGCTGGTGGACAGCCGCCTCGGTCCGATCATCTCTGCGGCGCCGGCCCGCGCGGTCATGATCGTGTTGACGGTGGCGGTGGCGGCCATGTCCTTTTCGGAGCGGCTGTCCTCGGTGGAACTCGTGGAGAGCGCTGCGGCGATCCGCCTGCCCCAGGATCGCGACGCCGGCTATGCGGAGCTGGTCCGGCATGTCCGGAGCCACGCCGCCGACGATCAGATCTATCTGCATAACCCGCTGCGCTTCACCAGCTTCCGGATCCGGACCGGGATGCCCGTCTTCGTCGATGTCAAATCGCACCCCTATCGCGACGACGAGGTGCTGGAGTGGTGGCGGCGCATGAGTTGGGCTGCGGAGATCTTCGACGGGCGCCGGCCCTGCGATGCGACGCTGACGGATGAAATGCGGGGGCAGGGCATCACCCACATCATCGTCGACCCGGCCAGGGACGCCATCGATGCGGCAGGATTGATCGCCTGTATCCGGCGGGCCGGGCAGGGGGCGGCGTTGGTGGGCGAATTCGGTCGTTATGGGCTGATCCGGCTGCAATAACAGCCGATTGGACGCTATTTCTGCCGTGCCGCCTTAGGGCGTGCCGGGCCGGATTTCGGTGCGCCCTCAGACGGAGCGCCGGCATCCGCCGCCAGTCTTTCCTGCAGGCGACGCTGGTCCAGGACCACCTGCGGCTCGGATGGGCCGCGGAGGTCGCGGACGCTCTCCTGGAGTTGCTTGATCTTCCAGTCGATCTGCTCCAGCAGCTTGCGGTTGGTCGAGATCAGATCGGCGATCACCCCGATCAGGAACACGAACACGCCGGTCCCCAGCAGCGTTCCCGCCAGGATCACCGATTGAACGTGGCCGGTGCCCTGACCGAGAAGGCGCAGATAGAGATAGCGCGTGCCCAGCACCATCCCGGCCAGGAAGATCGCCATCGCCAGCGGCAGGAACAGCCGCAGCGGGCGATAGGTGACAAAGATCCGGCAGATGGTGGTGACCGAACGGGCGATGTAGCGCGGAATGCTCTTGATCAGCCGCGACGGCCTGAGGTCGCTATTGGTGCGGATCGGCACCGAGGCAATGCGCATGCCTTTCTGGCCGGCCTGGATGATGGTCTCGATGGTATAGGTATAGTCGCCGAACACATGCAGGCGCATCGCCGCCGACCGGCTCATTGCCCGGAAGCCGCTGGGCGCATCGCGCACATCGGTGTTGCTGGCGATCCGCACCACCGCACTGCCCAGCTTCTGCAGCAGCTTCTTGGTCGGCGAGAAATGGGCCGTCTGCTCGATGGGGCGGGCGCCGACCACGATATCGGCTTCGCCGTTGAGCACCGGGGCGATCAGCGCCGGGATGTCGGCCGCGCAATACTGATTGTCGGCATCGGTGTTGACGACGATATCGGCGCCGGCGGCGACACAGGCCTCGAGCCCGGCCACGAAGCCGCGCGCCAGCCCCTGGTGGCCGTTCAGCCGGACCACATGGTCCACACCGCCCTCAAGCGCCACATCGACCGTCCGGTCGGTGCAGCCATCGTCGATGATCAGCCACTCCACCTGGTCCACGCCGGGCACCTCCCGGGGCAGGTCGGCCAGGGTGACGCCCAGGGTCTCCGCCTCGTTGCGGCATGGTATCTGGATGATCAGCTTGGTCACGGTGGGGCGGCTTTGCCTGTTGCAAAGGCCGCAGTTTTCAGGGGCTTCGCTAAGAAACATTTAAGCCTATTGGCAGAGGCTGCGGGCTGCATTCGCACGCGCCGACCAGCACCATCGGATCACCAGCCATGACATCAGTGACGGAGACGCGAGGGTCCCTCGAGCCGGCCGCCGGCGATGCCGGATTCTGGCAGGAGCCGACCAAGGCCTTTGCCGTTTTCCTGGTCATCCAGATCGCGCTGGTCTATGGCGGCGTGGCCCCGTTCTTCGGCGGCGTCCTGGCCGAGCCGGACGCCTATATGCGGATGAACCGCGTGCTGTATCTGTGGGAGAGCGGCGCCTGGTTCGATCCCCTGTATCCCCGCATCAGCCCGCCGGACGGGCTGCTCCAGCATTGGACGCGGCCCCTGGACGTGCTGCTGCTGATCGGCGGCCTGATCGCCGCCCCCTTCGTCGGCTTCGAGGAGGGGCTGCATTGGTGGGGTGTGATCATCGGCCCGGCCATGTTGTTCCCGGCCCTGCTGGCCTTCGTCTGGGCCGCCGCACCTTTGGTGCAGCGTCAGTGGCTCTGGCTTGTCGGCGTATTCTTCGTCACCCAGCCGGCCCTGCTGGTGACCTTCCTGGTGGGCCGGCCGGACCAGAACTGCCTGCTGATGCTGCTGTTCGTCGTCTATGTGGGGCTGACCATCCGCATGATCCTCGAGCCGCGCCGCCTCGCCTGGCCGGCGCTTGCCGGCGCCGTCGCGGCGCTGGCGCTCTGGGTCAGCCTGGAGACCATGCTGTTCGTCATCGTCGGCATCGCGGTGCCCGGGGTCTTCTGGCTAGCGGGCGATGCGCGGCTGTCCCGGGTGCTGCTGATCCACGGCCTGTCGCTGCTGGCCGTCCTCGCCTTGTCGCTGCCGATCGAGCGGGGCTTCGCCCGCTTGCTGCAACTGGAATACGACCAGCTTTCCGTCGTGCATCTGGGTGTCTTCGCGCTGAACGCCGCCTTCTGGGGCGCCATGGAGGGGCTGGAGAGGGTCCCGAGGATCTCCGCAAACCTCCTGGGCCGCGTCGCGGCGGCCGGAGGTGCCGCATCCGTGGTGCTCGCCGTGATCTGGGTGGCGGCACCGGGCATGTATGAGAGCCCGTTCTCGCGGGTCGACGATCTCTATCGCTCGGTTCGGCTCGCCAATATCGCCGAGTTCCAGCCGATCGTCCGGTGGTCCGATCTCACCGGCCCGGACGCCGCGACGACCATCGGACACCTGTTCCTATGGCTCGGCGCCGGCACCTTCGCCGTTCCGGGGCTGGTCTGGATGTTGCGCCGCAGCTCCGGCTCGGCCTGGCGGGGCTGGCTGGTGGTCGCGCTGATGGCTTTGGTGTTCATTCCGCTGTCCTTTGCCCAGGTGCGCTGGGTGGCCTATGCGGAGGCGATGCTGGTCCTTCCCTATGCGGCCGTGGTCGGCGCCTGCCTGGCCTGGATCAACCGTCTGCCGTGGGCGGAGCCACTGCTGGCGCTGCCGCGGGCCTTCGTCGTCGCGTTCGCCTGCACATGGACCTTCCTGCCTGCGGTGATCGTCGGTGCGTCAGCCGATGGCGAACCGGCCGAGGCCGCAGTGCCGGCCGGCGAGGCCACCCAGCAGGCAGCAGCGGAATCAGATGAGTTGTGCCCGCTGAATGCGCTGTCGCAGGTCCTGGCGGACCCGGACGGGCTCGGCGACCGCTCCCGCCGCGTGATGGCCTTTGTCGATTTCGGTCCGGAACTGCTCTACCGGACACCGCATGCGGTCTATTCCATTCCCAACCATCGCTATCAGTCCGGCTTCACCGCGACCTATCGGGCGATGACCGCCCGATCTGCGGAAAGTGCGGAAACGATCCTGCGCCAATCCGGGGTTGAACTCCTGCTGGTCTGCCCGGAATGGCCGCTGGAAGGGCAGTTCTATGGCAGCGACGGCGCGTCGGGTCTGTTCTACGACGATCTGGCGGCTGGAAACCCGCCGTCCTTCCTCGCGCCGCTTCCTCTGCCCGAGGCGCTGGACGGCCGTTTCTCGCTGTATGCGGTGAACCCCGGGTGAGTCGTTGCTGGCGGCAAAGTCCGTGGCAGATCAACCAAGTATCGGCCGACCGACAAGGATCGGAATCCAGCCGGATCCCAGCCACCAGCTGCGATTGCCCTGGCATTTCGACTTCGGCCGAGAGGGTAATGAATCGGCGAAATCAATCGGTTGTCGGCGGGCTGCACTGGCAGGCCGCGCGAACATTATTGGCAGGCAATAAACACTTGCGTCGTCTGTAGTCTATTTTATGTCTTTACAAATAAAGGCGCTGCAAATTCAGATAGACTAACGATCCGTTAACCACGAGAGTGGTAGTACTCAAGAATATAAGGGCGGTAGGGATTAGATCGATTAACGAATCATTCATGTTTGACGGACAAACTGGGCAGGTAGGTTATGAACCGCTAGCCAGGAGTACATTGCAATGCTTACGAAGTTCCAGAGCTTTCTGGGCGACGAGTCGGGCGCCACGGCCATTGAATATGGTCTGATCGCCGCTCTCGTGTCCGTTGCTGCTATTGCGGCCCTGACTCTCATGGGTAACGCGTTGAAGAACATCTTCAACGTCGTGAAAGACGCCCTGGAGAACGCCGCTACCAGTGCCAAGGGCAGCTCTTAAGCCCAACTGGGGATCCGGGCCCGCTCGCGGGCCCGGATCGCAAGACCTTACGGAGAGGGGCGGCGCGGCGCATGTCGCCCGCCCTTCTTTGTTTTCAACCCATTCAACTGACCCGATCGAAGGCCCGCAGGAATGATTACGGTATCTACCGGTCACTTTGTGATCCTGTGCTTTGCCGGATTGTTGTGCTGGGCGCTGGTCAGCGACGCGCTGACCATGAAGATACCCAACCGCATTTCGATCGGGATCGTAGCCTTGTATCCGGCCTGGGTCATCGCGACCTGGCCCCGCGTCGAGCAGCCGCTGGTTCCGGTGGCGCTGGCCTGCGGCGTTCTGGTGGCCGGATTTATCGCCTTCGATCGCGGATGGATCGGCGGCGGCGACGCCAAGATGCTTGCCGCCCTGTCGCTGTGGTCGGGGGTCGAGCTGTTTCTGCCGATGCTGTTCGTGACGACATTGGCCGGCGGCGTGATGGCGACATCCGCCATCTGTACCGAGGCGATGCGTCGGCGGACGGTGCTGGCCCGGGGCGGCGAAGTTGCCGGTCCGTTTCTCAGCTCCGTCGTGAAATCAAAGATTCCCTACGGGGTGGCCATCGCAATAGGCGGTGGTGTGGTTGCAGTCGGTTTGTGGACCGGCTGACTGGACAGGAGGTCATTACATGGCTGTGCGGGTCGTTGTGCTGCTGGGTCTGGCGCTGATCATCGGCGTTGGCACGATAATTTTTGCCAAACAGTGGATTGCGTCCCAGACGCCGGAGCCCGTCCCTCCGGGGGTCGTTGAGGTCGAGGTCGAGCCCGACCTCTATGTGCTTGTGGCGCAGGGCAACCTGCAGCCCGGCATGTTGCTTGGCCCGGAATCCGTTCGCTGGCAGGGCTGGCCGACCGAGGATGTCCCGCCGGCCTACGCCGTGCAGGGCAAGCGCACCGACGCCGAATTCTATGGTGCCGTGGTGCGCTACCCGATGGCATCCGGCGAGCCGATCACCGACTTCAAGATCGCCAGGCCCGGGGAGCAGGGCTATGTGGCCGCCGTGCTGGAGCCGGGCATGCGCGCCGTGGCCATTCCGATCAGTCCGCTGCGCGCCTCCGCCGGCTTCATTCTGCCCGGCGACCGGGTCGATGTGCTGCTGACCCATGAAACCGGTGTCGGCAGCGTCTCCGAGACGGTCTTCTTCAACATGAAGGTGCTGGCGATCGACCAGGCGCTGGCCGCGCCGGAGGGGCCGGCCCGGGTCGGCGGCATGGCGACGCTGGAGGTGACGCCGCGCGAGGTCGAGGCCTTCACGCTGATGCAGCAGATGGGGACGATGAGTCTGGCCCTGCGCAGCCTGCAGCCAGGGGAGTCGGAGGAGAACGAAGCGCTGCCTGAGAAGCCGGCCGGGACTCCCGGAACCGAGCAGATGGCCGGCGATGCCGGAACCGAGCAAATGGCCGGGGATGCCGGTTCCGAACAGATGGCCGGGGATGCCGGCTCCGAGCAGGTGGCCGGGGAGCCGGAAGCCATGGCCGAGGCGGTGGCAGGAATGTCCGAGAAGCCGGAGGTCATCGAGAAAGTGCCGACGGTATTTCCGGGTGAGGTTCCGGAGGATGCCGAGGTGGCCGACGGCGCCGCTGCGGCGCCGGTTCCCGTTCAATCGGTTGAGAACGCGGTCGGCCAGTCGTTGGGGAATGTGGAGGACATGGCGAAGGACGAGCACTCGATCCGACGCGAAGACCAGACCTTCACCGCCACTCGGGACATCTCCGTCCTGATCGGCGGCGGCGGTGGTGGCGGCGGTTCCGTCGTCGTCATCCGCGGCAACTGACCCCTGACGTTCGAAGGATGAGAACCAAGATGTTCCAGTTTTCCAAGCGGCTTCTCTGCTGCATGTCCTTCGCGGTCTTGACGGTGCTTGCCGCGCTGCCCGCGGCCGCCCAGCAGGGCATTCTCGCCGGCGATGTCGGCCAGGTCGATCTCGGCGTCGGCAAGGGGCAACTGGTGCGGCTGGATAACCCGGCCAACACCGTCTATCTGGCCGATCCGGAAATCGCCGACGTCCAGGTGATGTCGCCGCAGCTGATCTACATATTCGGCCGGCAGCCGGGCGAGACCAACCTGTATGCGGTCGGTGCCGACAACATCGTCGTCGCCGACATGAATGTTGTCGTCGGCATCGGCGTCGGCTCGATCAACCGCAACATCGCCGAAACGGCGCCGGATTCCACGCTGGACGTGAGTGCGGCGGGCCGCTCCCTGATCATCCAGGGTCAGGCGGAATCGGCGGAGGACATCGCCGATGCCGAGCAGCTAGCGCTGGGGCTCCTGCCGGCCGACGGCACCGGGCTGATCGTCAACCAGGCGGAAGTCACCGGCTCCCAGCAGGTCAACCTGCAAGTCCGGATCGCCGAGGTTTCGCGCTCCGCGGTGCGCAATATCGGTATCAACTGGGAGGCGATCGCCTCCAGCGGCAACTTCTTCCTCGATTTCGCCACCGGCAACTTCCTCGAGTCGCCGGGCTTCGGCGGAACGGTGGGTGTCGGCGGCAGCAATGGCTTGCTGACCGGCTATTCGTCCAACAACTTCTCGTTCAACACGCTGATCGATGCGCTGATCTCCGAAAGCCTGACGCGCATTCTCGCCGAGCCCAACCTGACGGCGCTGTCCGGCGAGACGGCCAGCTTCCTGGCCGGCGGCGAGTTTCCGATCGCGGTCAGCGATGGCGATGGCGGGACTCGGATCCAGTACCAGTCCTTCGGCGTGTCGCTGGCCTTCACGCCGACGGTGCTCGACGAGGGCCGCATCAGCCTGCATGTGCTGCCGGAAGTCAGCGAGCTGTCGAACAACGGCGCCATCCTCTTCGGCGGCTTCTCCATTCCGGCGATCTCCACCCGTCGGGTCGAGACGACGGTCGAGCTCGGCAGCGGACAGAGCTTCGTGATCGCCGGGCTGTTCCAGTCGCGCACCCTGGATTCCGAGGACCTCACGCCCTTCCTGGCGGATCTGCCGGTGATCGGGCCGATGTTCAAGCGCCGCGACTACGAGAACTCGGATACCGAACTGGTGATCGTGGTGACGCCGTATCTGGTCACCCCGATCAATCCCGATCGTGTCGCGCTGCCGACCGACCGGCTGGTGGCGCCGATCGACCAGGTGCCGGAGGCCCAGCTTGCCGGGCCAGGGGCCGCTTCGGTCCTTGCCGGCTCACCGATTGCCGGAGCCGTCGGCTCGGCCGGTTTCATCCTTAAGTGAGGGAATTCACGATGTCTTGCCAGCCTTCTTCCGATCGCCGCTGCGGCAAGGGCCGGGCCGTGATACGCGCCTCGCTTGTCGCCCTGGCGATCAGCATGCTCGGAGCCTGCACCTACCCGCAGTTTCCGTTTTCGACCGATGCCCGGTCGGCGCCGACCATGGACCCCTACCGGGTCGACACCGTGCGGATCAACCACGACATCACCTTCCTGCCCGGAAGCGCCACCCTCGATCCGATCGCGCAGGCCAATCTGCGGTCCTTCATCTCCCAGGTTCGGGTGCAAAGCGACGATGCCATCACCATTGTCGCGTCGGGGCCGTTCGCCCTGGCGCGGGAGAACGCGGTGGCCAACGCGCTGACGGATATGGGCATCCGCTCGCTGACCATGGCCGAAGGCAATGTCGGGTTCGATCAGGTGACGGTGTCGCTGGCACGGACCCACTATCTGGCGACGGCCTGCCTGCGTGGCGGCACCCCGCATTTCAATCCGGGCGTGCTGATGCCGCCGCCGGGCTGCTCGGTCGCGACCAATCTCGCGGCGATGATCGAGGATCCGCAGGATCTGCTGGTCGGCCGCACGGCCGGTCCGATCGACGGCGTCACGGCGGTTCGCGCCGTCACCCGCTATCGCAGCGGCACCACCACAGCCCTCAGCCCGTTTGGGACATGATATGAGCGCAGTATCTGAACTCTCCGAAGGCATCGGGGTCGTCGGCAACAAGGCGCCTCCGGTGATGGCCTTCGCCACCGACGCGGAGACGCTTGAGACGATCAGCCGGGTAGTGCCCGGCGGCCGCAAGGGTGTCGAGGTGAATGAAGGCGGCATCGAGAATGCGCTCTCGATGCTGCGCGGCAATCCGGCGCCGGCTCTGCTGATCGTCGACATCACGGGCTCGTCCTCGCCGGTGTCGGAGATCGCCGCGCTCGGCGAGATGTGCGGCCCGGCGACCACCCTGCTGGCGATCGGCCCGGACAATGATGTCAGCCTGTTCCGGGCCCTGGTCTCCGCCGGCGTCACCGATTACATGGTCAAGCCGATCTCCGGCCAGGAGCTGCGCCGGACCATGCTCACCGCCAATCAGCGCGACGGCATGACCGACCAGGCCGCCAACGGCCTGTTGTCGGTGGTGGTCGGCGCCCATGGCGGCGTCGGCGGCAGCGCGGTCGCGGTCGGCCTGGCCTGGCAGATCGCCAACCGGCACAAGAAGCAGGTCGGCCTGGTCGATCTCGACCTGCAATTCGGCACCGCCTCGCTCAGCCTGGACCTCGATCCCGGCACCGGCCTGCGCAGCGCCCTGGAGCAGCCCGACCGCATCGACTCCCTGTTCGTCGCCAGCGCCATGGTGAGCTGCGGCGACAATCTCTACGTGCTGAGCGGCGAGGAAGCGCTGGACCAGGAGGTGCAGGTGCAGGCCGCCTCCGTCGACCGGCTGATCGGCGAGCTGAAGCGCATTTTCGACGTCATCATCATCGACATGCCGCGGCACCTGGTGGCGACCTGCTCCTCGGTGCTGGAATCGGCCCATTCCGTGGGCCTGGTGACGGATCTCTCGCTGGCCGGCCTGCGCGACTCGCTGCGCATCCGCACCAGCCTGGAGACGCTGGCGCCGGAAGCGCAGCTCTACATCGTCGCCAACCGGGTCGGGCTGGCCAAGTCCAACGAGCTGGCGCCGAACGAATTCGAGAAGAGCCTGGGGGCCAAGATCGACTTCATCCTGCCGGAGGATCCCAAGGCGGCCAAGGCCGCGATCAACGGCAAACCGCTTGCGGCGGGGGTCAATCGGGGACGCATTGCGGAATCGATGAACGGGCTGTCCAAGCTCATGGGGGGCATCTCCGACACCAAGGCGTCGAGACGGTCCTGGTTCAGTTTTAAGAGGTAGGGGTAATCCATGGACTCGAGTGGAGCGGACAAGATGTCGCTGAAGCCGGTACCCGTTGAAGGGGCGGTGCCGGATGCTGCGGGCGGGCGGGAAGTCGCCGGCGGCGGCGACAACAACCGGCTGGCGCGGTTCTACGAGATGCTGCAGCCGATGGTGAAGAAGCGGCTCCAGCCGGAGGCGGTCAAGCGCCTGCCGCGCCAGGAGGTCGCCCATCAGGTCAGCGACATCGTCATGGAAGTGCTGGACCTGGAGCCGGATGCGCCCGACCTGCTGGAGCAGCGCTCGCTGGTGGCCACCCTGGTCAACGACCTGGTCAGCACCTCCAATGGCGGCGGCGCGGTGGCGGAGGCCTCGGCCTCGCCGGCCCAGGCGACGCAGAACGCGCAGCGGTCGCAGACTCCGGGCCAGCTTTCGGTCACCGATGCCAAGCTGAAGGTCAAGCCGATCCTGCTGGAGCGGATCGACGTTGCCTCGGCCTCGAACCTGGAGCCGGAGACCCTGGTCGGGGAGCTGGACGGGGTCGTGGCGGAGATCCGCGACGAGCTCGGCATCCATCTGAACCGCAAGGAACACGCGGAGCTGGTCCGCTCGCTGGTCGACGACATGATCGGCTTCGGACCGCTGGAGCCGCTGCTGGCGGATGAGGGCGTCACCGACATCATGGTCAACGGCCCCAAGCAGGTTTACGTGGAAAAGGGCGGCAAGCTGACCCTGACCGACGTGGTGTTCCAGGACGACGCCCATGTGATGAACGTGGCCACCCGGATCGTCACCCGGATCGGCCGCCGCATCGACGAAACCAACCCGATCTGTGACGCGCGTCTGCCGGACGGCTCTCGTGTCAACGCCATCGGCCCGCCGCTGGCCATCGACGGCCCGTCGCTGTCGATTCGTAAATTCTCGCAAAAGAAGATCACCCTCGACATCATGGCGCAGCAGGCCAACATCTCGCCCGAGATGGCCGTGCTGCTGAAGATCGCGGCGCGCTCGCAGCTCAACATGCTGGTGTCCGGCGGTACCGGTTCCGGTAAGACGACGCTGCTCAACGCCCTGTCGCAGATGATCGACCACGGCGACCGCATCGTCACCATCGAGGACGCGGCCGAGCTGCAGCTGCAGCAGCCGCATGTGGTCCGGCTGGAGACCCGGCCGGCCAACCTGGAGGGCAAGGGCGAGATCACCATCCGCGACCTGGTGAAGAACTCCCTGCGTATGCGTCCGGACCGGATCATCGTCGGTGAGGTGCGTGGCCAGGAGGCAGTCGATCTGCTTCAGGCCATGAACACCGGTCACGAAGGCTCGATGGGCACGATCCACGCCAACAAGCCGCGTGACGCCCTGGTCCGTCTGGAGAACATGGTCGGCATGGCCGGCATCAACCTGCCGGCCAAGGCGGTCCGGACCCAGATCGCCAGCGCCGTCGACATGATCGTGCAGGTCAGCCGCATGCGCGACGGTGTGCGCCGGGTGACCAGCGTGACCGAGGTGATCGGCATGGAGGGCGACGTGGTCGTCACCCAGGAGCTGTTCAACTTCGAGTTCACCGGCGAGGACGAGGAAGGCAAGCTGACCGGCGTCTTCAAGCCGGCCGGCGTGCGGCCGCACTTCACCCCGCGGGCCGAGTATCACGGCCTCGACCAGGCGCTGCTCGAGGTCGTGTAGAGCAGCGATGCTGGGCCGGAGGATCCAATGCTAGTCTATCTCGTCGGCGCCGGCGCGATGCTGTTCGTCCTCCTGATCGGCGGTGCCGTGATGCAGGTGACGGGCGACGGCCAGCTCGCCAAGGCCAAGCGCATGGACGCGGTGGCCAAGCGCGCCCGTGCCGAGGAGGACGAGAAGAAGAAGAAGGACGAAAGCGGCGTCAAGATCATCGATGACGGCCGCAATGCCCAGGGATTCGATAAGTTCGTCCGCAAGGTGCTGCCGAATCCCGACCTTCTGCGCGGCCGCATCAACCAGGCCGGCATCGACGCCACCCTGAACCATTATTTTCTCGCCTGCCTGGCGGTCGGGGGCGTGGTCATCTTCCTCGTGACCAAGCTGATCGGGCTGCCGCTGCTGCCGGCCATCCTGTTCGGCGTCGCCGGCGGGCTCGGCATCCCGCATATCGTGCTCGGCCGCATGGTTGCCATGCGCCGCGCCAAATTCCTCGCCAAGTTCCCGGAATCCATGGACCTGATGGTGCGCGGGTTGAAATCCGGCCTGCCGGTCTCCGAGACCATCAAGACGGTCGGATCGGAAATGGAAGATCCGATCGGCATCGAGTTCAAGCGGATCGTCTCCGATCTGTCCCTGGGCCGTGCCATGGAGGAGGCGCTGTGGCGCTGCGCCGACCGCATCGGCGTGCCGGAATTCCGCTTCTTCGTCGTTTGTATCTCGGTGCAGCGCGAGACCGGCGGTAACCTCGGCGAGACGCTGGAGAACCTGTCCGACATCCTGCGCAAACGCCGGGCTGCGAAGCTGAAAGTGCGGGCGCTCTCGGCGGAGGCGCGGTTCAGCGCCCTGCTGATCGGCTCGCTGCCCTTCATCATGCTGGGCATCCTGTATCTGGTGAACCCCGGATACATCTCCACCCTGTGGACCGATAACCGCGGCATCGTCATGCTGACCATCGGCGGCCTCTGGATGGCTACCGGTTTCGCCGTCATGGCCAAGATGATCCGCTTCGAGATCTGATCGCCATGGACAATCTTCCGATCGCACCGGAGGCCTTGATCCTCCTCAGCTCGTTCCTGGCGGCGGTGCTGACCGTGTTCGCCCTGTGGAGCGCGTTCATGCATCGCGATCCGATGGCGGCCAAGGCCAAGGAGCTCGCGGAACGCCGGCTGAAGCTCAAGGAAGCGGCGACCTCCGGCCGCGAGAAGAAGTCGAACGAAAAAGCCAAAGGCGCGATGCGGGAGGTCGTCACGCGGCTCAATCTGCTGCGCAGCAAGCACGCCGACGCCATTTCCAAAAAGCTGGCACAGGCCGGCTGGCGGTCGCATGACGCCATGGTCGCCTATTTGTTCGCCAAAGCGATCCTGCCCCTGGCAGCGGCAGTCGTTGTTGGTGTTTTCTTGCTGTTCGGTGAGCTGGGCGGCAATTTCAGCGCCAAGCACATCCTGTTCAGCGCCGGAATCGTGCTGTTCTGTGCCTATCTGCCGGACATTCTGGTGAAGAACGCCGGCACGAAGCGACAGGAACTGCTGCAGAAGGCGCTACCGGATGGCCTCGATCTGATGGTGATCTGCGCCGAGGCGGGCTTGAGCCTGGATGCCAGCATGCAACGCCTGTCGCAGGAGTTCGGCAAGTCCTCGCCGGAATTCGCCGACGAGATGGCGCTGACATCGGTCGAGCTCGGCTTCATGCCGGAGCGCACACAGGCGCTGCACAATCTGAGTGCGCGGACCGGCCTGCCCGGCATCCGCGCCCTGGTCAACACGCTCGGACAGACCGAGAAATACGGTACGCCGCTGGCCCAGTCCCTGCGCGTCCTGTCGGCGGAAATGCGCCATGAGCGGCTGATGAAGGCGGAGGAGAAGGCGCATAAGCTGCCGGCCATGCTGACGGTGCCGATGATCCTGTTCATCCTGCCGCCGCTGTTCGTCATCCTGCTGGGCCCGGCCATGCTCAGCGTCGCCGACAACATCATCAAGGCGTTCTAGCCAGGCGCGATCGAGGCCGTGCTGGCCTCATCCTCGGTCTCTGCAACTTTCTCAGTCGGGTTGAGCCGGCGCGAAGCGCGTCATGAGCGGCGCGCGGATCCCACTTGTCGTACTGACTCTGCCGTCCTCGCCCTTCGACAGGCTCAGGACGAGGGCTCTTGAGACCACCGTCTGTACCCGGAGCCTCATCCTGAGCCTGTCGAAGGATGAGGACGGCTACGCGAGAGCAGACACCTGAGGGACCGGCCGCTGGATGCGCAACGAATTCGGGGCGCGGCCCTATGGCGCGCGCCCCGCAGTCTTGTCGGGATCTGCGGAGAGAGGTTACGGAACGAGCCGGGCGCCGCTGCTGTCGCCGATCGCGGCGGCGCGGCGGCGGCTGTCCTCGATGCGCTGCAGGGCGGCGTAATAGGCCAGGTTGCGCTCGACCGAGAGCTCGTCCAGATCGAGCCGCGCCACGGCGCGGGCATCGTCGGTGCGGTTGGCGAGGCCGTAGATCATCGCCAGGTTCTGCCGGTGCCGCACGGTCGCGGTCGGTGAGGCGGCGGTGCGGCGCATCAGCTGAACCGCCTCGTCATGGCGCTCGCTCAGGGAGAGCGAGATCGCCAGATTGGTCGCCACGTCGAGATCGGCCGGCTGCAATTGCAGGGCCTCCTCATAGGCGTCCTGCGCCTCGTTATGGCGGCCGAGCATGTCGAGTGCGACGCCTAGGCTGCTCAGGCCCGGTGCGTCTTCGTTGACGGCCACGGCGGCCTCGAGGTTGGGAAGGGCCAGATCCGGCTCGTTCAGCGCCAGATAGGCATTGCCCAGGCCGCGCAGGCCGATAGCGTTCACGGGGTCGATCTCCAGCAGGGCCCGGAACGCGCCGGCGGCCTCGTCATGGGAACCGATCGTGGACATGGCCCGGCCCAGCTTCTCCAGCGGCAGGGCGCGATCCGGCGCCGCCGCATGGGCCCGTCGGTACAAGGATATCGCCGCCGGGATCTCGCCGCGCGACATCGTGAAGTCGCCCATGCGCACCAGCGTCTCGACCGAATTGTCCGTATCCACCAACTCGCCGCTGGTGGATTGTTCGGCCCCTCGCGCGAGCTGTCCGCCTGGCGGGTTTGCACAGCCCGTGAGGGCGGCGCAGCCAAGCGCGATCGCTACCGATGCTGAGTTTATGAATCGTGGCTTCATCAAAGAGATCGTTCCGCGGCGGTAACCAAAACTATGCAGGCAAAGCCTTACCGAACTGTAAACCATAGTGTCCCGTCGGCCTGAGGGACCGCGAGACGCTACGCTCGATTGATTGCCATATCGCAAAAATCGCGAAAAATGGCGAACGGCAGGAATTCTCTTTTAGAATCATGAACCTCGAACGTCGATTCCGATTCCGGCAAGCGCCGCGGAACCGGCCCGAACCAATCCTGGCGGGCCGGAACCGCTTCCGGCGCCCATCCGATGCGCGCAATTAATGCGCAGAAATGAGTCGATTTCAGAACGATAGTTTCGTGTTTGCGAGGGAGATGGAGCGGGTGCGCGCGATTCGCGATCCGGTCCGGCAGCCTTGGCAACGCCGACACCCATCATCGGCGCACTGATCAAGCGCGAAGCGGCGGGCAGTGGACCCCGCCCGCCGATCCGGCGACGGGCGGGGCGATCAAACGGTCAGATAAGCGTGACGCTTTCTGCCATGGGACCCTTGAGTCCCATGCGGGTCGCGACGCGAACCCGCTGGTTGGATTCGAGCATGCTCAGCCCGGCACGCTCCAAGGTGCGTGCCGAAATGAAGACGTCCCGTCCGCCATCGTCGGGCTTGATGAAACCGAAGCCTTTCTCGACGTTGAAGAACTTGACGGTGCCTTCGAACTCTTCGGTGAAGCCGCCACTGGGGGCACGCGGCGCGGACGATGGTGAGGCCGTCGATTCGTCGACATCGTGAATCTCGGCGACCTGCGGGCCTTTGTGTCCATCGGCGATATCGCAGGTGATCGTCGTGCCTTCATCCAACTCGCTGCGACCAAGCTGCTCAAGGACCGACACGTGCAGGAAAGCGTCCGGCGAACCGTCGCTGGGTTGCACGAATCCGAACCCCTTGGCCCGGTTGAACCATTTTACGACAGCGCTGACGTCGCGGCGGGACGGTTCCGGTTGCTGGAAGTTTCTCCGGTTCATCATCTAACAAACAAACTCCAAGAGGGCGCCTTTTTTGCCCCCGCATCGGGTCGGGAAGGTGCCTGGTAAGCGAAACACGCATGACCGAACAGGACGGGCTATGACGGCGTGCCGACGGCCATGCATTTGATGTGCGGTTTATCGATCGACCTGGGGTGCGGTATTCCTTCGCAGGTATGTGCTCTCCGGGGTCACAGGACAAGTCGCCTTGCGAGTATGCGTCGCTGACCACCACCATGGCAAGAGCGGCAGGCAATCCTTTTCGCATCAACGCGCAACACTGCGCTGTCTATCAGTGCCTTGCTGGCTTGACCACAACTTTTCTGCTTCATACCCGCTCCGCGGCCGGACGGGGTCGCGGCGCCCGGGAGCACCGGACTCCACCGTCCCGCGACGGTGCTCGCTGTTGAAATCACCGAGGCCCGGAGCGTACGGTTTCCGCCATATCACTGGCGCCTGGCCAACCCTATGGCCCGGGACGCCCATCAAGAAAGCAAAGGGGAGGAATGATGCGCGGTCTGATGATGGACACGCCGCTGTTGATCTCGTCGATTCTCGACCATGCGGCGCGGGTATTCGCCGACCAGACCGTGGTCACCCGGACCGTCGAGGGGCCGATTCACACATACTCCTATGCCGACCTGCATCGGCGGACCCGGCAACTGGCCAACGCCCTGTCCGCGCTGGGCATCAAGCAGGGCGACCGGATCGCCACCATCGCCTGGAACACCCACCGGCATCTGGAGATCTACTACGCCGTCTCCGGCATGGGCGCGATCTGCCACACGCTGAACCCGCGGCTGCACCCGTCGCAATGCGGCTATATCGTCAACCATGCGGAAGACCGGGTGCTGTTCGTCGACCTGACCTTCCTGCCGCTGGTCGAGGCGGTGATCGACAAGCTGCCGACCATCGAGGCGGTGGTGGTGATGACCGACCAGGCGCACATGCCCGAGACCAAGCTGACCAATGCCCTCTGCTATGAGGAACTGGTCAACGGCCATTCCGACGAGTTCGAATGGCCGGTGTTCGACGAGAACACCGCAAGCTCGCTCTGCTACACATCGGGCACCACCGGCAATCCCAAGGGCGTGTTGTACAGCCACCGCTCCACGGTGTTGCACTCCTACGCAATCTCGCTGCCGGATGTGATGAGCCTGGCGGAACGCGAGGCGGTGCTTCCGGTCGTGCCGATGTTCCACGTGAACGCCTGGGGCACGCCCTATGCGGCGCCGTTGACCGGCACCAAGCTGGTCATGCCTGGCCCCGGCCTGGACGGACCCAGCCTGACCGAGTTGATGAACCGCGAAGGCGTCACCATGACCGCCGGCGTGCCCACGGTCTGGCTCGGCCTGCTCAATCACTGGAAGGAAGCCAATACCCGGGTGCCGACCCTGCGCACCCTGGTGGTCGGCGGTTCGGCGGCGCCGCGCTCGATGATCGAGGCCTTCCAGAAGGACTACGATGTCGAGGTCCGGCATGCCTGGGGCATGACCGAGATGAGCCCGCTCGGCACGCTCAACGTGCTGCGCACCAAGATGGCAGACTGGCCCGAGGATCGGCAATACGATGTGCTGAGCAAGCAGGGCCGGCCGATTTTCGGTGTCGAGATGAAGATCGTCGACGAGAACAACAAGCCGATGCCCCATGACGGCGAGGCCTTCGGCCAGCTCAAGGTGCGCGGGCCCTGGGTGTGCAGCGGCTACTACAAGCTGGACACCTCCGATGCCCATGACGATGACGGCTGGTTCGGCACCGGCGACGTCGCGACCCTGGATGCGGACAGCTATATGAGCATCACCGACCGCACCAAGGATCTGATCAAGTCGGGCGGCGAGTGGATCAGCTCGATCGAGCTGGAGAATCTGGCCATGAGCCATCCCCAGGTCGCACAGGCCGCCGTCGTCGGAATCGCCGACGAGAAATGGGGCGAGCGGCCGCTGCTGATCATCGTCGCCGCCGGCGAGGCGCCGGACAAGGGGGCGATGCTGGGGTATTTCGAAGGCAAGGTCGCCAAGTGGATGATCCCCGACGATGTGGTGGTGGTCGACGCCCTGCCGCTGGGCGCCACCGGCAAGGTGCTGAAGAGCAAGCTGAGGGACGATTTCGCCGAACACCGGCCGGCCGCGGGCTGACCGCGAGGGGCGGGGAGGCCGGATGATCGATCTCTATACGTGGTCGACTCCGAACGGCCGCAAGGTCTCGATCATGCTGGAGGAGGTGGGGCTGCTCTATGCGCCCCATCCCGTCGACATCGCCGGCGACCGGCGGTTCGACCCCAACTTCCTGAAGATCAGCCCGAACAACAAGATCCCGGCCATCGTCGACCGCGAGACCGGCATCACGTTGGCGGAGTCGGGCGCGATCCTGCTCTATCTCGCCGAGAAGACCGGCCGCCTGATGCCGGAGGAGGGGCCGGCCCGCTGGACGGCCATGCAGTGGCTGATGTGGCAGATGAGCGGCATCGGCCCGATGCTCGGCCGGGCCGAGCATTTCGGCTATTTCCATCCCGGCAAGGCGCCCTACGCGGAGGAGGTCTACGCGGCCGAGGCCGACCGGCTGCACCGCGTCCTGGACCGGCGCCTGGCGGAGGCGGAATTCGTCGCCGGGGCGTACTCCATCGCCGATATTGCCCTCTGGCCCTGGATCGCGCGCTTCGAACGCCACGGCATCGACCTGGCCGAATTCTCCAATATCCTGCGCTGGTATGAGGCCATCGCCGACCGCCCGGCAGTACAGCGCGGCTACCACATTCCCGGAAGGGCAGAGGATATTCCCCGGCCATGACCGCCATCGAAATCGTCGCGACCATCCTGGGGCTGACCAACGTCTATCTGATCGTCCGCCGGAACATCTGGAACTACCCGTTCGGGCTGGCGATGGTGATCCTCTATGCCAAGATCTTCTACGACTACAAGCTCTACAGCGACGCGCTCCTGCAGATCTACTATGTGGTCATTCAGCTCTATGGCTGGTGGTACTGGCTGCGCGGGCGGCAGGCGGACGGGCTGATCACCGTCGCGCGGCTGGCCCATGGGCAGCGGGCGTTGACCGCGGGCATCATTATTGTGGGCGCGGCCGGGCTTGGCTGGTTCATGGCCAGCAATACCGATGCCTCGGTGCCCTATTGGGATGCCACTACCACCGTCATGAGCCTGATGGCGCAATTCCTGCTGTCCCGGCGATGCATCGAGAACTGGGTCCTGTGGATCGCCGTCGATGTGCTGTCCATCGGCATCTACACCTACAAGGAGCTCTATCTCACGGCCGGGCTCTATGCGGTCTTCCTGGGCATGGCGAGCTGGGGGCTGATGGCCTGGCTGCGTGCCGAGCGCCGGCAGACCGGTCCCGTCGAGGCCGGCGCCACGGCAAGCGCCTGACCCATGACTCGGGGATTCCTGCTGGGCAAGTTCATGCCGCCCCATCTGGGCCATGTGTTCTGCTGCGATTTCGCGCGGTCGGTGGCCGATGCGGTGACGGTGTTGACCTGCAGCCTGGAGGGCGATCCGATCCCCGGTGCCCTGCGGTATGACTGGATGTCCCGGCTTGCGCCCCAATGCCGGGTCCGTCATCTGACGGAGCCGGTGCCGCAGGAGCCGGCCGAGCATCCGGAGTTCTGGGACATCTGGCGCGGGATCGTACGGCGCTTCCACCCCGAACCGATCGACTATGTCTTCGCCTCGGAGAGCTACGGCCATCGATTGGCCGAGGAGGTCGGCGCGCGGTTCGTGCCGGTCGATCCCGGACGGCAGGCCGTGCCGATATCGGCGGCCGATATTCGACGCGACCCGTTCCGCCATTGGCGTTTCATCCCCGACCTGGTCCGGCCGTATTTCGCCAAGCGCATCTGCCTGTTCGGTCCGGAGAGCACGGGCAAGTCGACGCTGGCTGGCCGGCTGGCGGCGCATTTCGACACGGCGCTGGTCCCGGAATACGGACGGACCCATACCGACGCGTTCGGCACCGAATGCACGCCGGAGGATCTGCTGGCCATTGCGCGCGGGCACATCGCCTCGGAAGCGGCGGCCGCGCGCAACGCCAACCGCGTTCTGATCCTGGACGGCGATCCGATCCTGACCGCCGTCTGGTCCGACATGCTGTGCGGCGGGCGCGATCCGTGGTTTGCCGATTTCCGGGACGCGGCCGACCTCTATCTCTTGACCGATATCGATGCGCCCTGGGTGGATGACGGCACCCGATACTTTCCGGCCGAGACCGACCGCGGCCGGTTCTTCGCGGCCTGCCGGTCGGAACTCGAAGCGCGGGGCGTGCCGTTCGTCACGCTGTCGGGCGACGCCGATGCACGGTTCCGGACTGCCGTGACTGCGATCGCCGGCCGGTTTCCGGGCCTCGATCCCTAGCCGCGGCTTCCAGGCAGTCCGGCGTGCACCGGCGGAAGCCGGTATCACGCCGTGGCGGTGCGAAGCCGGTTGAGGCGCAGCGCGTGGGCGCCGTCGCCGAGCAGGGCCTGGACCACCGAGGCCGCGATCAGGAAGGCCGGGTATTCCCAGCCGCCGCCGGCATTGCTGAACACCCAGCCATTGCCGGCATGGGCCCACGTCGCGCCCAGCAGGATCGGGATCAGGGCCGCCGCCACCCAGCGTGTCTGCACGCCCAGGATCAGGGCCAGCCCGCCAACCGTCTCCGCCGCGAACACCACATAGGCGAGCACAGGCGGCAGGCCGAGCGAGCCGAAGAACTGCGCCGTGCCGGGCAGGGTGAACACGACCAGCTTCAGCCAGGCGCTATGGGCGATGAACATCACTCCTAGCGAGACGCGTAGAACCAACGCGGCATAGGGAGCGGTCTTGCTATCGATCATGACGAGTCTCCTGTGTAGGTCGGCCAACCGACCGGTTGTCTCGCCCTGCAAGATGTGCTTTGCTCTGTTGCAAAGCAATTCACCAAATATCCAAACTTCTTTTGCAGAAATGCACAAATGGTCGATTGGGACGATCTGCGGGTTTTCCTGGCGGTGGCCCGCGAGGGCAGCCTGTCCGGCGCGGCGCGGGCGCTGGCGGTGAACCATTCCACCGTGTTCCGCCGGTTGAACGGGCTGGAGGACAGGCTGGGCGTCAGGCTGTTCGAACGACAGCCGCGCGGTTATGTGCCGACTCCGGCGGGCGATGCGCTGACCGAGACGGCGGATCGCGTGGAGGCGGAGATCCTGGCGGCGGAACGGGTCCTGCGCGGTCGCGATCTGCAGCTTCGTGGTGAGCTGCGGGTCACCCTGCCCGAAACCGTGTCGCGCCTGCTGCTGCCGGTGCTGATCGCGCCGTTCGAGCGACGCTATCCGGAGATCGCGTTGGAGCTGGTGATCTCCGACACCTTCCTGAATCTGAGCACCCGCGATGCCGATATCGCACTGCGGCCAACCAATTCACCACCCGAGACCCTGGTCGGCCGACGGCTATGCGGCATTGCAACGGCCATCTATCGCAGCGCCAATCTGGCCGAGCCGGACGGAGACCTGTCCGATTGCCGCTGGGTGGCCCCGGATGACAGCCTTGCGCATCTCGCCTCGGCCCGCTGGCTGCGCGCGCTGGCGCCGCCGGTGACGATCCGCGCCAACACGATGAGTGCCATGCAGGATGCGGCCAGGGCCGGCATGGGGCTGGCGGCCTTGCCCTGCTTCATGGGCGACGGGGACCCGGCCCTGCGCCGGGTCGGCGACCCGATGCCCGAACTGGAGACCGGCCTGTGGGCCCTGACCCATCGCGACTTGCGGCAGACCGCGCGCATCCGTGCCTTCCTCGATGCGGTCGGCGAGGCGATGGGTGAGCTGCGGCCGCTGCTGGAGGGCCATCGCCCGGCCCATTGACCTGCATCGATGGTCCCAGAGCGCCGCCCGGCGATGATGCCCGACTTGAAGACCGTGGTGACACTTGGCGTGCCGGAGCATGGGCACACCAGCGCGATTTCCCCCGCAGCGCCGCTCTGGAGGCTACTGCTCCGGCGCCGGGACTAAATGTCGCAGAGGGCGGCCTATGGTGGCTCGGCCCTGCGTTCGGCGACCCGGTGCGGATTGCCGCGGGCCGTGGTGCGATAGTCGCTGCCTGCCGGGCCGATCCTGGACGGCCCGAAGGCGTCGTATTCATGCCGTTCTGTTTCGCCGAGGCGGCCGCCAGCCTCTTGACCAACACCGCCATCGACCGTCAATCCAAGATCCCCGGATACAAGTATTGCGCTTTCCAACTCGAGGCGAATCCGCCCGCCGTGCGCCCGGAATAAGAAACTTATCAACACTGCTGTGAGAGTTTTGTGCCCGGAATCCGGTACTTATCCGTCGGCCGGGCGAAAAAGATGATGGTTAAGCGATTTTAGGCAAAATAATTAAGTATGACTACATAAATGCCTGACAAATTGGCTCCACTAGTTTTTGGGGTCTTCAGTCCGGGGTAAGAAAAATGTCGAATGCTGTACCTGCCGCTGTGATGGAAGTGCATGGCGATTCCGGGACCGCTACGGTCGGTTTCGCCGGTGCTACGGAGCAGGTTTCCGTGGAGCTCTTGGATACCGTGTCCGTCGGCGACTACGTGCTGGTCGATGTCGGATTTGCGGTGGCCAAGATCAGCGCCAAGGAGGCCGACACCACGCTCGCGACGATCGCCGATGGCGGTCGGATCGACGCCGGGGAGAGTTTGGTCGCATGAACTATGGACAGCAGTTCCGCCGCCAGGATCTGGCTGAGCAATTGGCAGACCGCCTGATCGACGAGGTCGAGCCCGGTCGCGCCTATCGATTCATGGAAGTGTGCGGCGCGCATACCCGCGCCATCCTGCAATTCGGCATCCAGAGCCTGATGCCCGAGAACGTGCAGTTCCTGCGCGGCCCGGGCTGCCCGGTTTGCGTGCTGCCGACCAGCCGCATCGCCGAGGCGCTGGAGCTGAGCCGGCAGCATGATGCCATCGTCTGCGCCTATGGGGATATGGTGCAGGTGGTCGAGGCTAAGCGCCGGGGCCTGTTCCGCTCCAAGCCGAAAAGCGCGGATATCCGTCCCGTCCGCTCGGTGCAGGAAGCCCTGCAGATTGCCCGCGACAATCCGCGGCGCGAGGTGGTGTTCTTCGCCACCGGTTTCGAGACGACGACGGCGCCCACCGCGGTGGCCCTGCGCCGGGCGCAGTCGGAAGGGCTGAAGAATTTCAGCGTGTTCTGCAACCATCTGCTGACGCCGGCCGCCATCCACCACATGCTGGAATCGGCCGATATCGGCGGCATCGACCTGCGTTCGGTCGATGGCTTCCTGGGGCCGGCCCATGCCAGTGCGGTGATCGGCAGCCAGCCCTACGCCTTCTTTGCCGAGGAATACCAGCGGCCGGTGGTGGTCGCCGGCTTCGAGCCGCTGGATGTCATGCAGGCGGCGCTGATGCTGGTCCGCCAGGTCAATGAGGGCCGCTACACGGTCGAAAATCAGTACCGCCGCGCCGTTACCGAGGGCGGCAACAGCAAGGCGCTGGCCCTGGTGGGCGACGTATTCGAATTGCGCCGGATCTTCGACTGGCGCGGATTGGGGCCGGTGCCGTACAGCGCCTTCCGTATCAAGTCGGCCTTTGCCGATTACGATGCGGAGGCGCGCTTCGGAATCGAGCAGCAATCCGGAGGCGAAAAGGCCGTTGAGCCGAAATCGCTGCAGATGGGCTGTGTCCGGGATGACGGCAACGGTTCCTGCCTGGCCTTCCTGGACGCCGAGCGCTGCGCCTATGACCGGTCGCTGCCGCTAGGCGGCGATGCGGCCGTGCCCTGGACCATCGTCGCGGCCTGACGCCGGATCGCCCGCCACCACAGGACAAACCGTCAAAACATGGACAACCAAACCGGGCCCGCCGGCCGCCGCTGCCGGCCGGGCCGGGGAAAGGACACCATCCCATGCGCATTCTCTTCATCGCCAGCGGCTTCAACAGCCTGAGCCAGCGCCTGTTCGTCGAGCTGACCGGGCGCGGCCATGAGGTCAGCGTCGAACTGGACATCGACGACGCCACCTCCCAGGAGGCGGTGGACCTCTACGCTCCGGACCTGATCGTGGCGCCGTTCCTGAAGCGGGCGATCCCGGAGAGCATCTTCTCCAAGCATGTCTGCCTGATCGTGCATCCCGGCATCCCCGGCGACCGCGGTCCGTCCGCCATCGACTGGGCGATCCTGAACCAGGAGGAGCGCTGGGGCGTCACCGTGCTGCAGGCCGAGGCGGAGATGGATGCGGGCCCGATCTGGGCCGCCGCCGGCTTTCCGATGCGCAAAACCAGCAAGTCCAGCCTCTACCGAAACGAGGTCACCGAGGCCGCCGTCAAGGCGGTGCTGCAGGCGATCGACCGGTTCGAGAAGGGCGAGGGCCCGCCGGACCCGGAGCAGGTCTGGACCGAGGCGCGCGGCATCGAGCGGCCGCCGGCCAAGCAGGCCGACCGCGCCATCGACTGGCGCCGCGACGATACCGAGACGGTCATGCGCAAGCTGCTGAGCGCCGACGGCGCGCCCGGCATCAAGAACAAGCTGCGCAACCGCGACGTATTCCTGCACGATCCGCGCCCGGCCACCGGCCTGACCGGCGAGCCCGGCGCCATCGTCGCGCGCAGCGGCCCGGCCATCTGCCGCGCCACCACCGACGGGGCGGTGTGGATCGGCTATCTGCGCGACAAGGCGCACAAGGACAGCTTCAAGCTGCCGGCCACCGAGCTGCTGGCCGACGATCTGGACGGCGTGATGGACATCCCGGTGGACGGCGAGTGCGGCTACCAGGAGATCAGCTACGCCGAGAAGGACGGCGTCGGCTATCTGGCCTTCGATTTCTACAACGGCGCCATGAGCACCGCCCAATGCGAGCGGCTGCTGGCCGCCTACAACGCGGCCTGCCAGCGGGACACCAAGGTCATCGTGCTGACCGGCGGCCATGAGTACTGGTCGAATGGCATCCACCTGAACCTGATCGAGGCGGCGGAGAGCCCGGCCGACGAAAGCTGGCGCAACATCAACGCCATCGACGATCTGGCCGAGGCGATCATCCGCACCGAGACCCATGTCACCGTGGCCGCGCTGCAGGGCAATGCCGGCGCCGGCGGCGTTTTCCTGGCCCGGGCCGCGGACCAGGTCTGGCTGCGCTCCGGCGTGGTGCTGAGCCCGCACTACAAGGATATGGGCAACCTGCACGGTTCGGAGTTTTGGACGTATCACCTGCCGCACTGCGCCGGCGAGGAGAACGCCAAGCGCATCATCGATGCCCGCCTTCCGATGGGGGTCGATGAGGCGATTGAGCTCGGTCTGGCCGACGCCAAGCTTGCCGGCGACCGTGCCAAATACGAGAACGAGCTGCAGAAGCGGGCGGAGACCCTGGTCAACGAGCCGACCGTCGACAAGATGCTCAAGGCCAAGGCCAAGCGCCGCGCCGCGGACGAGGCCGAGAAGCCGCTGCAGACCTATCGCGAGGAGGAGCTGGCCAAGATGCGCGCCAATTTCTACGGCGCCAATCCCAGCTACCACATCGCCCGCTACAACTTCGTCCACAAGGTCGGCAAGTCGCGCACGGCGATCACCATCGCTCGCCATCGCGACCGCAGCCGGCAGGACCAGAAGAAGGCGTCTTAGGGCGCGCGGCAGACTCCGCCTCCCTCCCGATCGTCATTGCGAGCCGCAGGCGAAGCAATCCACTGTCTCCGTCAGGAGTGGAGTGCCGCGTCGCTGCGCTCCTCGCAATGACGCCTGGCGTCAGGGCGATGCTTTAGCCCAGCTCCGCCGCCAGACGTTCCGGGGCGATTGCCCGGTAGCTCTCCTCCAGCCAAGCGCTCAGCACGTCCAGCGGCACGTCGTCATCACCGCCGAACCGCGACGAGACCCAGCCGGCCCGGCCGAGCCCGTAGCCGGTCGGCTCCGTGAACGGATAGGCCAGGGCGAATTCCCGGGATTGCGGCAGCTTCATCGACAGCTTGAGCCAGCCCTCGTCATGGGCAAGGAACAGGAACGCCTTGCCCTTCACCTTGAAGGCGCTGTGCCCCCAGGGAAAATCCTCGGTCGATTCGGGATAGCCGAGCGCCTGGGTGCGGAGGCTCCCTGCCGCGTCCATGAGCGAGGCAGGCAATTCGGATTCGTTGGTCACGATGGCAGGTCCGGTATGCAATCGGCGGAGCCAATAGGCCAGGGCAGAGGCGCCACCCCAGGCCACGGAGATGATGACGACGAGGAGGTGGCGCGGCAAGTATCCAGCGCTCGCGTCGTAATGGTCCGCCTACCGGCAGCCTGGCCGTTGTCCATGCCGCCGAACGGCACGTCAATTGCGGATGAACGTCCACTCCTCAGGCCAATGGTTAACTGGCCTTTAACCGCTCCCTGGCTAGAAACCGTGTACGTGCACACGGGAAGATGGTCTTATGACGCGCTTTGATTATTTGCTTGCGAAAATCGAGCAGGCTGAATTTCTTGATGAGCCATTTCGTCATCTTGAAATCAGGGACTTCTTCACCGATCAGGACTTCGCCAGCATTCTCGAGGCTCCGGAAATACGGATCGATGGGGCCGCCGACGACAGGCAGTTGATTGAGAAGCTGCGCGCACTCTCCTACAAGCCGATCGAGTTTCCGGGCACGGCGTCAAGCATTGGCGACTATCTTGCCTGGAGAGACGATCCCGGGCACCTCCACACGAATATCGATACCTGCGAAGGCTTCGGCCTGACGCTTCGATTGGGTCAGCCCAGCGCGGGCGGCATCGTCGAAGAGGTGAACGCGTTCTTCGGCTCGACCGAGTTTCGCGATTGCCTGGTCGCCAAGTTCGGCCTGGATTCCGACAACGTTTTTCCGGATGTCGGCCTGCAGAAGTATCTGGCGGGTTACGAGATCAGCCCGCATCCCGACGTGCGAGCCAAAGCCCTGACCTACATGATCAACGTCAATCCGGATCCCGATTCCGAGCAGCGGGACTATCACACGCACTATATGCGCTTCACGGCGGAGCGGGCCTATGTGGAGGCCTATTGGCGGGGCAACCCGCAGCATGATCGCTGCTGGGTGCCGTGGTCATGGTGCGAAACCGTCAAGCGGCAGATCCACAACAACAGCATTGTCATCTTTGCGCCGTCCGACGACACGCTGCATGCGGTGAAGGCGGATTACGATCACCTGCCCGCGCAGAGGACCCAGTTTTACGGAAACCTCTGGTACGAGCGCATCGAGAAGACGGGCAAGCCGGTCTGGCGCGATTTCGAGATCCGGCCGACGCGGGAAACGCGCGCCCGCAGGACCATGCGTCAGACGATCATCGACCACATGCCGATGAAGGAGAATGTCCGTCGCATCAAGCAAAGGGTGATGGGCCGGTGAGATGACGGACCGCTTCGGCACAGCGACACCGCTGCTCTGAGAGCGCACCGATGACGCGGCTCTACGGGCTCGACGCCCTGAGGGGGATCGCCGCGATCATGGTGCTTCTGCACCACGTTCGGGCGACTTACCTGCTCCAAGGGCCCGACCTGCTGGCGCACTCGGCCGTCGACATCTTCTTCATGCTTTCCGGGTTCGTCATGACACGGACCTATGAGGGGCGCCTGAAAAGCGGGCTGTCCACGCCGCGTTTCGTCGGGTTGCGCTACAAGCGCCTCTGGAAGCCGCTGGCGGTCGGTTCCGCCATCGGCTTTGCCTGGATCGGGCTGGCCCAGGGCTTCGATGCCCCTCTGCTTCTTTCGCTGGCGGCGATCCTGGCCTTCCTGCCTGCCCTCTGGATGCCCGGAGAGCTGTTCCTGCTGAATATCCCGGCATGGTCGCTCTTCGTCGAGATCCTGGCGAACGCCTTGCACGGTGTCCTGTTCCGCAGGCTGGGCAACCGAGGCCTTCTGGCCTGCCTGGCGCTGGCAGCGGCCGTGTTCCTCTGGACCACGCTGGCCACGGACCGGTCCGTTTACAGCTTCCGGGACACCAACCTGTTTCCGACCCTGTGCCGGGGGATCACCTGCTATCTCATCGGCGTCATGATCCATCGCTGGTTCGGAGACCGGCCGTTGCCGGTCCGGCCCGATGCGGCGCTGATCGCCTTCCCCCTGATCCTGGTCCTGTTCGGCAATTTTCTGCCGCCCGGACCGGCATCGATACTTTTCGCCTTCGTCGCCGCGCCATTGCTGCTGCGCGCATCGCTCGGTCTTGCGGCCTCGCCGGCGGCAATGTGGCTGGGTGCGCTGTCCTACCCGCTCTACGCCATCCACCAACCGGTCCTGGATGTGAGCCGCGGTTTCGGTGCATCGCCGGTCTTGGCCCTGCTTCTTGCCATGGCCGCCGGCGTTGTCGTCATGTGGGTCTTCGAAATCCCGCTTCGCAAGCGGTCCGGCGGCAAGGGCGTGTTGCAGTCGCCGCTGGACGCCAAGCGCTAACCGGTCCCGCGACCGCGCAGTGAAAGCCGCCCGGGCGCGATGGCCCGGGCGGCTGACCTTGGCGAGTGTTCTGCGCGGAACGTGCGTCTACGCGGAACCGCGTTCGAGTCAGGTGGCCAGCGTGCCGTCGCCCTCGCCAACCGGCTCGGCGCCGGTCATCAGGTGGAAGTGGTCCACGTTCTGGTCGTTCCAGCCGAAACGGACGGGCTGCTCGTTGCGCAGCAGATCGACGACTTCGTCCATCTGCTGATAGTCCATATGGCCGTAGAAGCGCTGACCGTAGGTCGTGGGCGCGGACGCGGCCGGCAACGGCCCGTCCTTGTGGAACCTCAGAAAGGCGTAGAAGCCGTCGCCGAACAGCTGAACGCCGCCGTAATACCGGCTGCCGCCCACCGAGGCCTTGTACTGCGTGATGTCATACCATTTCCAAGCCATCGTCATCCCCTCCGGCGAAAATTGCCGTGTTGCGGAAATTGCAAGGGACGACGATTTAGCAACCAGCGGTCACAGACCGGTCACACAGCGGCGCTTGCTTCCGACTGCGGCATTGCGTTGATCAGGGTCGAGATCAGGGTCCCGCACTGCTCTGCAAGAAGGTCACGACACCAAGGGCCAGCCCTCCGGCCGCAATGACCAGGGTGATCACCTTTGCCCATTGATCCCGCCAGAATCGGCGCGGCCGCGTCCAGATCGTCTTCACCTTCACCTTGATCGCCGATCGCAGGGCCTCCAGATCCCGCACAAGTGCTATTCCTCCGGCGTCCTGCCTCAGCGTCAACCGGAGGTCCAACGTGGTCGTGCCCGGCCGCAACGGTCTCACCATCCAATCCCAGATCGTCACCCCTTCAAGGTCGACATCCTGCTCGGTCGAACTCCGGCATTCGATTGCCAGGTATTCCTTGTCGCAGAACAGCTGGGCCGCCATGCGGGCGCCGACACGCTTGACGGCGCTTTCCTGGATCTCCCCGCGCCCGACCATGGTCTTTTCGATTTCCAGGCGTTGCTCGACCGTCAGGACATCCTTGGCAGTGAGCCGAAGTTCGACGGGCTCGGCGACACCGACCCACATCGTCCTCGGCGGGTTGAATAGAGCCCGACCAGGCAGAAACCTCGCAGCGGCTTCCGGCCCGGCGAACACATTGCCCGAAGACCTTGCGCTTCGCGGTGGAGCCAGTGCCCGGCCTGACTTGCAAGAGGCCGTTCTCTCCGGTCGCGACGGCCGTTTAGGAGGTTTGCCCCGAGATGCCGGCCGTGGTGCCGGGATCGGCGGAGGACCTGCCACCTGGTCGCTCGGGATCACCCCGACGCTTTTGGGCGCGTCGAGCAGGACCTCGGAGCCGGGATCGACCCCGGCGACCTTGCCCCTGGTATTGCCTTCAAAATACTCGTCCAGCAGGACTCTGGGATGCCGATTTTTCGCGATTCTGGACTGAACGCTGGCCGATTCCGACAAAGCCAGTTCGAGTGCATGTAAACCGCGCGCCGCTTGGCCGGAGTCCAGGTCAGGGTGATGCGATTGGGCTGCCTGCGCCAGCAACTCTCGGGCTGACCTCAAGACTACGGGGTCCTCACAAATCGCCTCGGAGGTCTTGCGGATCAGATGCGCGTGGAATGGATGGTCAATGTTTCCGGTACGGATTTCTGGTACCAGCACCTTCAAATCCACGTCGTGGTCCCGGTGGATCACGAGAAGGAGATCCTGCGAGGCTGAGCGCAGCCGAGGGGGGACGGCCATTAGATCGCGGCTCGCTACCCTGATCGCGAGGTCGATGGAGACCTCTACAGCCCCGATACTGTCCATTCCCCGCTCCTGGATATTGGCCGGGATAGATCAGGCCGGAATTCGAGATTTGATGAATTGTCGGCCCGCGAGGCGACCATAGTCAGCACCCACCGACACAGGTGTGTCACCGGTTCCGCGACGATTGGTTTGCCGGACTATCGGGAGTGATGATCCGGACTCGATCGACGTGCCGACGTCATTGTCGGGCACGATATTGAGCTCAGGAGAGATTGGGCGCGGCGATCGCCGCCGAAGGACCCGGGAGGCCCGCTAGCCCTCGCACGACTCTCCCATCGCCGTCAGCCCTTCCTCGAGGTAGTCGCTGAGCAGCGGGATGCCGGTCAGGTACTCCGCGGTGCGGTCATTGTGGGCGTCGCGGGCTTCGGCGACCGCTTCGTGCCATTGGTCGGTGGAGAAGCTGCCGCGGCCGAGCCAGGTGAGGGCGACCAGCTCGATCTGCTCGTCGCGGTTCAGCTCGCGGATCGCGGCGGTGAGCTCGTCGAAGGTGGGGTCGGCGGCGAAATCCTCCAGCACGTCGAGCTCGTCGTCGTCGGCCGGATTGCTGCCGGGATCGGGCCCGACCGGGTCGACCTTGACGTCGAATTCCCGCGCCTTGGCGATGATGTAGCAGGCTTTTTCGGTGCTCAGGCTGTCCACGGAAATCCTCCTTCCGGCCGTCCTATCGGCTTTCCCGATATGTTGGGACGGAATGCGCCCGCCGCCATTGAGGCAGGTCAAATCGCCGCGCCCGGGCAGGCTTGATCCAGGTCATGGGAGGCGCTGGGCTAGACTGACACTCTCCGCTACAGATCACGGCGCGGGCGGTCGCACCGCCCGGGCCCAGCCCCCAGGCCCCGGAGGAACGCCCGATGTCAGACCCCCGATACATCCGTTGGTTCGAAGAGCTCGGCATGGACGATGTGCCGATCGTCGGCGGCAAGAACGCCTCCCTGGGCGAGATGTATCGCGAACTGGCGCCGCTGGGCGTCAGCCTGCCGAACGGGTTCGCCGTCACCGCCGAGGCGTTCCGCACCGCGCTGACCGAGGCGGAGGCCTGGGACGAGCTGCATTCCCTGCTGGACGGGCTGGACAAGGCCGATGTCCGGGCCCTGGCCGCGGCCGGACGGCGGGCGCGGGAAATCGTCTATGCCGCCGGGCTGACCCAGGAGATGCGCGAGCAGATCCTCACGGCCTACCGCAAGCTGGTCGACGAGTATGGCGAGGAGCTCAGCGTCGCCGTCCGCAGCTCGGCAACGGCCGAGGATCTGCCGACCGCCAGCTTCGCCGGCCAGCACGACACCTATCTCAACGTGCATGGCGAGGAGATGCTGATCGACGCCGTGAAGCGCTGCAACGCCTCGCTGTTCACCGACCGGGCGATCTCCTACCGCATCGACCAGGGCTTCGACCATTTCAAGGTCGCGCTCTCGGCCTGCGTGATGAAGATGGTGCGTGCCGATCTGGCCTCCAGCGGCGTCATGTTCTCCATAGACACCGAGACCGGCTTCCGCGACTCGGTCTTCATCACCGGCGCCTACGGCCTGGGCGAGAACGTGGTACAGGGCGCGGTCGACCCGGACGAGTTCTACGTGCACAAGCCGACCTTCAGCCAAGGCCACCGCGCCGTACTGCGCCGCGTACTGGGCGACAAGGGCATCAAGATGGTCTATGCGCCCGGTCGCACCCGCGAGCCGGTGATCAACAAGCCGACGCCCAAGGCCGACCGCAAGCGGTTCTGCATCACCGATGACGAGGCCCTGACCCTGGCCGACTACGCCATCAAGATCGAGGACCATTACACTGCCCGGGCCGGCGAGCCGCGGCCGATGGACATCGAATGGGCCAAGGACGGGCTCGATGGCCGCCTCTACATCGTGCAGGCGCGGCCGGAGACGGTAGCCTCGCAGCGCTCCGGCACCACGCTGGAGGAATTCGTGCTGAAAGGCAGCGGCGAGGTGCTGGCCACTGGCCGGGCGGTCGGTACCAAGATCGGTTCCGGCCGGGCCCGGGTGGTGGTCGACACCGCCCATCTGCACGAGTTCGAGCCCGGCGAGATCCTGGTTGCCGACACCACCTCACCGGACTGGGAACCGGTGATGAAGACGGCGGCGGCGGTTGTCACCAATCGCGGGGGGCGGACTTGTCACGCGGCCATCGTCGCCCGCGAGCTGGGGATCCCCGCCGTCGTCGGCGCCGAGCATGCGACGGAGAGCCTGACCAGCGGCGAGGAGGCGACCGTCTCCTGCGCCGAGGGCGATATCGGCCGCATCTATCGCGGTGCGGTGCCGTTCGAGGTTACCTCCACCGACCTTTCCGGTGTGGAGCGGCCGGCGACCCATATCATGCTGAACCTCGGCAATCCGGAACTGGCCTTCAAGACGAGCTTCCTGCCCAATGACGGGGTCGGTCTGGCGCGCATGGAATTCATCATCAACGAGTACATCAAGGCCCATCCTATGGCCCTGCTGTACCCGGACCGGGTGGAGGAGCCGACGGAGCGCGAGCGGATCCTGGCCATGGTCGACGGCTACAGCAAGCCGGCCGACTTCTTCATCCAGCGGCTGTCGGAAGGGGTCGGGACCATCGCCGCGGCGTTCTATCCCAAGCCGGTCGTGGTGCGGCTCTCGGACTTCAAGAGCAACGAGTACGCAGCCCTCATCGGCGGTCGTGCCTTCGAGCCCGAGGAGGCCAATCCGATGATCGGCTTCCGCGGCGCCTCGCGCTACATCCACGATGCCTATCGCGAGGGTTTCGCCCTGGAATGCGCCGCCATGAAGCGGGTGCGCGACGAGATGGGGCTGACCAATCTCAAGCTCATGGTGCCGTTCTGCCGCCGGCTGGACGAAGCCGACCGGGTGCTGCAGGTGATGGCCGAGAACGGGCTGGAGCGCGGCAGCAACGGGCTGGAGATCTACGTCATGTGCGAGATCCCCAACAACGTCATCCTGATCGACGAGTTCTCCAAGCGCTTCGACGGCTTCTCCATCGGCTCCAACGACCTGACCCAGCTGACCCTGGGGGTCGACCGGGATTCCGAGATGGTGGCCTTCGATTTTGACGAGCGCGACCCCGGCATGTTCGAGATGCTGCGGCTGGCGGTCGACGGCGCCAAGCGCAACGGCCGGCATTCCGGCATCTGCGGCCAGGCGCCGTCGGACTATCCGGAGGTGGCGCAGTTCCTGGTCCGGCACGGCATCGACAGCGTCAGCCTGACGCCGGACAGCGTGCTTAAGACCATGGCGGCGGTGCTGGAAATCGAGCGGGAAGAGGGGAGGGCGCCCCGCGAGGAGGCGGCGAAGGCGGCGGAGTGACCTGGCGATCGCGCCCGGGCATCTACGGGTCGGTACGTCGGGCTGGAGCTATGCCAACTGGCAGGGGCCGTTCTACCCACCCGCGCTGAAGCGGACGGATTGGCTCGGCCATTATGCTCGGTATCTCCGGACGGTGGAGGTCAACACCAGCTTCTATCACCTGCCGCGCGAGACGATGCTTGCCGGCTGGGCGCAGCGCACGCCGGCGGATTTCCTGTTCGCCGTCAAGGCGTGGCGGGCCATCACCCATTTTCGGCGCCTGAAAGACTGTGCCGAACCCCTCTCGACGTTTCTCGATCGTCTCTCGGCGCTTGGCGACAAGTGCGGGCCGGTGCTCTTCCAGCTGCCGCCGCGCTGGCATGTCGATCTTGGCCGGCTCTCCGATTTCCTGGCGTTGCTTCCCGCAGGCCGGCGTTTCGCCATGGAGTTCCGGGACCTGAGCTGGCATTGCGAGGCCGTGTACGACGCGCTGCGCAGCTGCAACGTGGCGTTCTGCCCATTCGAACTGGCGGAGCTGACCGCGCCGCGCGTCGTGACCGCCGATTTCACCTATGTGCGACTGCATGGTCGGACGAACCGGTATCGAGGGGCGTATGATGACGCCGCGCTGACGGACTGGGCGGACTGGTTGGCCGACAACCTCGCGGCCGGCCGTGACGCTTATGTCTATTTCGATAACACCGACGAGGCCGACCACGCCGTGCGCGATGCGCGCCGTCTGGACGAACGGCTGGATGCGGCGATCGCGCGGCTGGATGCCGGAACCGGGTCGGCGGGCTGAGCGCCCGCCGACGGAGGGACGATCGCGTGGGGCAGCCGGTTGCTCGGCGTGACCCCCGTTTTCACAATGAAACCGCTCCCAAAGCGCTGCCCTGGGAGCGGTCTCCAACCGGTACCCGGCCCCGTCGCGATGGCGGGGCTTCCGACCGCTTCAGCGGTCCGATCGAGAAGCCTCCTTCCAGACTAGAAACCGAATTCGGCGTCGCACTGATCCTCCTTGTCCCCGAAGACGGTGTTGGTCGGGGGCAGACCGCCGGGAGTGGGGTCGGGATCATTTCCGCGACACGTCAGGTCCTCGCCGATGGTGTTCAGGCTGACGAAGGACTGAACGGTGTTTCCGGCCAGCCGGACATTGCCGTCGACATAGTTGGAGAAGACGTTCACGAATCCCCCCTCGGCCCATCTGGACCGGACATTGCCGCCGACGATCGCTCGGGAAACCTGGCAGCCGCTGGGGGCAACCGCGTCTTCGCACCGAATGCTCCCACCGACAAAGCTCGACAGGACGGCCACCGAAGAGCCCGGATCGCCGGCAACGTTGCCGAAGATGCCGCCGCCGTGGACGAAGAGCGTCGAGCCGGGTTCTGCCCTGACGCTCCCGAAGACGAGGGCGTTGGACAGGATGCAGGTCTCACCCGAGGCGGCGACGATCGTGTTGAACACACCCGTCAGGGTGCCGTCGCAGACCCTATGTCGGAAGTCCACCTGGGCGACGACCTCGTCGATCCCGAAGATCGTGGTGGTCCCGCTGACCTCGAAGGCCACCGCCAGCAGCGGCTTTCCGGTCGGGCTGTCCGCCGCGGAGATGAAGACCAGACCCTCCGGGGCGAGATCGCCGGCCGTCCCAGCCATGGCGTCGCCGCTGAAGTCCCGCGTGTTGATGTACTGCACGAAGGACGGGCGGTACGGGTTCGAAACGTCGTACACGACGATGCCGCCGATCCGCTCCAGGCCGATGAAGGCATAGGTGCGGCCATCGACCACTCCGACCGCGAGACCCTCGGGCTCCGGACCCTTGCTGTCGCTGCGGTCGTCGAAGGACATGTTCTCGTCATTCGTGGAGTTGAACTCGCCCGGGAGATGGGCCACGGTGATCTGCTCCAGAGCATCGCCACTGTCGAAGATCAGGTCGACCGGTCCGGTGCCGTCGGTCTTCCAGATCGAGAAGGACCGGGCGCCGAACGAGAACAGCGAGTCGAAAACCCCGTCGCCGTCGGCATCGCCGAGGGTGTCGGTGATCGTCAGGGCACCCAGATTGGCCAGATCTTGCAGCATCGCCGCGTTCGGGAAGGCGGTCGGGTCGAGCACGACATCCGCGACGGTCACCTCCTCGACGAAGCCCGGCGTGCCGAGGTATTCCCGGGCGTCGCCCTCATTGGCGGTGATCAGGTAGGTCTCGCCGTGAACCTCGAAGGTCACCGCGGAGTCCGGCTGATACATGCCGTTGACCGGCCACGGAGTCGGATTGATGATGCCGTCGACATTGCTGGCGTCGAGGGTGTTCCGGTGGCTGCTGTGGTCCTTGAACCCCAGCCCGGAGAGGCTCGTCACGCTGGCGCTGGCGATGTCGATGGTCGCCACCGCGTTGTTTTCCTGCAGCGCCACCCAGGCAGTCGACGAATCCGCCGAAACCGCGATGTACTCCGGCTCCAGATCCTGGGCAACGGTGGCGCCGGGGCCGAAGATCCGGACGCTGGGATCCAGTGTGGCGCCGTTGAAGTACCGGAAATCGACGTTGGTCACCGAGGCGTTCTCGACGCCGTAGCGCAGGTCGATGATGCTGACCGAGCCCTCCGGGTCGACGAGGTAATTGTCGTCGGGTTCGCCTTCATTGGCCACCAGCACCCAATCGCCGTTCGGCGAGAAGGTGACCATGTCCGGCAGCGCCGAATCCGTCCCGTTCGCCAGATCGCCCACGACGACGCGGTTCAGCAAGTCGCCGTCGGTGTCGAAGAACAGCACGGCGCCCGGCGCCTGGGTATTGACGTTCTCGATCGCCGCTGCCACCAGCCCGTCATGGACGGCGACGCTGTTGGCCTTCGCGTCCGCGACCGGGTTCCCTGCCCCTTCATGGCCGGTTACGTCGATCTGGAACAAAAGTTGCGGATTGCCGGACGTGCTAATGCTGAGGACGTCGATTGTGGCGTCTGCCCCGTTGACGACGAACAGCCGTTTCGTCCCCGGGTCGTACGCCACGATCTCCGCGGCGCCGTCGTCGAAGATGCCGGTGGCGAAGGTGCCGAGCGGCGTCAATTCGATGCTGTTCTGGCCGAACCCGCCAAATCCGCCATACCCGTAATTCTCCGCATGCGCCAATGTCGGCGCCGCGCAGACTGCGAGCAGCACAGCGAACGCAGGGATTTTCTCGTGAACATACCTGTTGCGTTTCATGGTTTCCCCTCCCACGAAATTGATGGTCGCCCGCCCTCCTGGCGGACAAGCCGGAATGCATGGATGGGAAGGCCTGACGAGAAGCCAGACCCCCAATCCGGCATTCAACCCACGGCGACATCCCCCGATCGGACCCGAAACAGGGGGAGGTCAGTGACCCCGTCACCGTGGAACCACTCCTTCAGCCGACGCCCCGGGGCGACGGCTCGGGCCCACGATTCGAATTTCTTGCTGTCGGTTGCACATGGATAACTCCCTGTTGGCCCCTATGGACGGTTCCCGGCTGGCGGGGCGCCCTTTTTTGTCCGGTGCCGTCATCCGTCTGGAGCTGGGATGCGGCACTCACTGACGGCTTCGTGCCGTCAGGTCGTCTCGGGCGCAGGGGCCTGTTCGCCCCTGCGCCCGCATTGGTGGGACGTCCGGTCAGAAGGTGCCGGAGGTCTCGTACATGAACCGCGCGTTCATCAGAGTGACGAGCGCCTCGCCCTCCATGCGGTCGTAGCGCGCAACACCCGAATACTGCTCCAAGGTGTCCTGCCCCGCCGCGGTCTCGTGCATGCGCAGAAAGATCTGCTCCAGACGGTCCTTGACGGCGGGATCCAGCGAGCTCCGGACCAGCAGGACCGAGCGGATGAGCGGGTCGGAGACCTGGATGATGGACAGATTGCGCTTGTCTTCCTCGGAAAAATCCTCGGCTTCCTGCCAATCGAGGTTGCTCATGGCGCCGGCCGCGGCAGTCCCGTCCAACACCATGCGCACGGCACTGCCTCCGCCCCCGTCGCTTTCATCGGCGAAGCTGAAGCCGATGCTGTCGCCCGGCGGCCGTGCCCCGGGGTTGCCGAGCTCGACCATCCTGTAACCCGCACGGGCCAGGAGAGACCGCGGCACCAAATAGGCGGAGGTGGAACTGCGTTCCTCAAACGCAATGCTGCGTCCGACGAGATCGCCGAGATCGTCGATGCCGCTGTCGCGCCGCACGAAGATGATCGATGTGTAGGCCGGAACGCCGCCCTTCCATTCCCGCAGCATCATCTCCGCCAGGCCGTCACGCTCCAACTCGATAGCGCCAAAGGCCGTCTCAGAGACCAGATCGACCTCGCCGGCGAGGAACAGCTCGATCATCTCCTCCAGAGTGTCCACCATCCTGATGTCCACTCCGGATACCCCCTGACCCGCCAGTTCAATCGACAGGTAGTTAGCCATGGCCTGCAGCCGGGGCAGGTATTTGGGTATGTTGCTGGAGATCCGCCCGATCACCAGGCGGTTGCCCGACGGGGTCGACCGAACCGCCGGCAGCGGCGCGCTCAGGCCGGCCACAGGGCGAGCTTCCGTGACTGTGGGCGTCGAGGTGCTCTCGAACACAACGCCGGTCCGTCTTGGCTGCTTGTCCTCGCCGGCCGACATGTAGAAAAGAATAGCGGCTCCGCTGACCAGAACCGCCAGAACTGCAAGGGGAATCTTGTACATAAACCGATCCGCCAATCAGTTGCCAGGGTGTCAGTCCGATTATCGATAAGTGAGACGAGTTAAAAGAGCGTTACAACTATAAGAGGAAGAATTTTAGTATTGATTGAAGCTATTTTTCTGCACCCGCTATTCTTCCAAACTTTCCAATCTGTTAACGTGCCCAGCATAGATCAACAGAAACTCGCTAAATTCCGCCGAATTCTGGTGACCCGAAGAATCGCGAAAGTTGCGGCTCGGCAAGGGCACTCTAGCATGGCGGCACAACACTACCCCGACCCTCGGTTGTCACTTCGGCGACCCACGACGCGAAGGCATCACCGGTCTATGGTGGCGCTATCATCGGAATCCGCCATGATCAGCTCACGCGATCGGTGCCCTGACACGCTCGCCGCGCGGCGGGGCGGCGTCGCAATTTCTGGCATTCCTGGCGATGTCGGAGGGGCAGGCGGCCTATGCCCGCCATGGCTTCATCAGCGCCACGCCCGATGAGCTGCGCCTCAAGCCGATCCCTTGGGCGGCGCCGGCGCTAGCTGTCGCAGCCGGTGGAGGCGTCGCGGCGGAGCCCGGACGAGATCACGCAGAGCTTGCCGGCATCCGCCACGAAGGCCGGATGGATGTCGCCGCGTTCGTCCCGCAGGATGAACAGATCGCGGTAGCGATACATCCGGCCGGTTCGGCTGCAGATCTCCAGCCCGGACTGGCCGGCGCCGCAGGCCTCCCAATGCCGGAAGGTGCCGTCCGTCGATACCTCGAAGCCATAGCCGCTATTGCCCGACCGCTCTGCACCCGACCAGTCGGAGACGGCCGTCAGCCGGTCCTCATAGGCCAGGTAGGAATCCATCACCCAGCCGGACAGGTCGGTCCGGCAGCCGCCGGAACCGGGGCATTCGAGGACCGTGACCCGGACCCAATCGTCCCGCCGTCCGTTCAGGATCACCGGCATTCGTCGATCGTCCCGGCGCTCCACGGCGGAGGCTCTGGGCAAGCGGGCAACGATGCTCCCGGACAGGGACGGGCGGTCACGCAGATTGAGGCTGCTGGCGGCCGTCAGGGCCAGGCGCTGGCGACGCTCTGCGGCGAGCCGGGCGATTGCCGCGGCCGGGCCTTCGACGCCGGCCGCCGTCCTGTCGGCCGTGGCGCAATAGGTGCTGCCGCCGGTTCCGTCCTGGACGAGCGGGCACAATGCACCGTTCGCGTCAATGGCCAGCTTCACATCCTGCCGGTCCAGCCAATTGCCGGTCCGGGAGCGCCCGCGGACCAGATCGCCATGGCGGTGCAGCGTGCCGGACAGCACGCAGACGCTTCCCAGCGCCAGTTCCTCGAGCGGCCCGCATTGCGGCGCGATGCCGATGGCGGTGCTGCAGCTGCCGGCGGAGCAGGGCAGGCGCCAGCGGGTGAAAGCGCCGTCGGTGGAGATGTCGTAGGCGAAAACCGATCGCGCATCATAACCGGCGACGACTCCCGACCGGCCATCCTGCATGGGCGCGAAACGGTCGTCATAGGCGAGATAGGAGTTCGCCACCCATCCGGCTTCGTAGGTCTCGCATGCCGCGTCGGCGCAGCGGAAGGTTGCGACGTAACTCCAGTGATCGTCCCGACCGCTCACCCGCATGGTCGGGCCGGCATCGTCCAGCACCGCGACCGGCCAGGCGCGCGGCAGCACGGTGATCGTCGCCGCGTCCAGCGAAGGTTCGGCGCGCAGGTTGAGGCCGGCAGCGGCTACCAGCGCCCGGGGGCTTCCCCAGGTCTGTTGCTGCTGCACCTCGCCGGCCGATGCCGGTGCAAGATACAATCCCGCTGCCAGAGCGGCCCATATGGCCGCGGCGCGTCGAGACATCGGTTCGGTCCTCCCCGTGACGGCATGCGCCGGCTCGAATTGAACCGGCAACCCGGCGATACGTTGCACGCATCGCGTCGATGGTGGTCATGCCCCACTTGCCACGCCTGAGTGGCTGTCCCCGAGAAGGCACGCAATCAATTTGACCTGTCTTTTTGAGAACGGGCTGCCAAGAGGTTTATTCCCCGGAATTCAGTGCCTTGGGAGGATTTCTTCAGGTGCCGAAATGGGTGACTCGGAACCCGCCTTGGAACGCGCATTTCCCAGGATCGATCGATCCGCTTCGGCGACGGCATTTGGGTGCGCGAAGTCTATAAATGATCTTCAGCCGCCCTTAACGATTGGTTAGTACTCTCGCACCAACCCAAGGGGATGGCGGTGCCGTTCCCAGGAACCGATCAAGAAGAATGGGGGCGGACATGACTGTCTCGGTTGGTGACGTGGTGACATTTGCCGAAGGCGGCGCCAAGGGCGACCTCGGACGCGTCTGCAAGGACAACGGCATCACGGTCCATGTGCATTTCAAGGCCGGCGGTTGCCTGCGGGTCGCCAAGGCGGCTCTTGAAGTGGCGAACGGCAACGCGCCCGAATGCGACAAGAACTGCGCGCATGCCGGCTGAAGGCCGGCGCCGACCCTTACCGGCGCAAGACGCCGGTTTGCCTCTGACCTATTGACATGATTCATGAGCGAAGGGTGGTGACCGGCCCGGTCTCCATCGGCCTCGCTCCGCGGCCCGGTGGACGCTGTGGCCCGCCAATGCCAAGATCGCGGAAATAACGCATTGGACCGCCCGGCGGTCCGAACGACCGTGTTGGGAGGCATGACGTGGCGGGACCGTATATGCTCGGTGTCGATGGCGGCACCGAGGGCCTGAGGGCCGGCATCTTCGATCTGACCGGCACCCCGATCGGCTTCGCCGCCACCCCCTACGAGACACGCTTTCCCAATCCCGGCTGGGCCGAGCAGGATCCCCGCGACTGGTGGCGGGCGCTTGGGCAGTCGGTCCGACAGGTGGTTGCAGAGGCCGGCGTTGCGCCGACCGACATCGCCGCGATCGCGCTGGACACCACCTGCTGCAGCGTGGTGGCGCTGGACGCCCAGGGCGATCCGGTCCGCCCGGCGCTCATCTGGATGGACATGCGCTCAGGCTCGGTGACCGAGCGGGTGGCGGGCTGCGGCGATCCGGCCCTGAAGGTGAACAGCGCCGGTGCCGGGCCGGTCTCGGCGGAATGGATGGTGCCCAAGGCCCTGTGGCTGAAGGAGAATGAGCCGCAGCATTTCGACGCCGCCGCCCATATCTGCGAATTCCAGGATTACCTGAACTTCCACCTGACCGGTCGCATGGTCGCCAGCATCAACAACGTCTCGGTGCGGTGGCATTACGGATCGCGCGACGGCGGCTATCAGGCGGGGCTGCTGGCCCGGCTCGGCCTCGATGCCCTGCTGGACAAATGGCCCAAGGACGTGCTGCCGCTGGGCGAGGTGATCGGCGGCCTGACGCCGGCCGCGGCAGAGCATCTCGGCCTGCCAGAGGGGTTGCCGGTGGCGCAGGGCGGTGCCGACGCCTTCATCGGCATGATCGGGCTTGGCGTGGTGCGGCCCGGCCGACTCGCCTTCATCACCGGCTCCTCGCATCTGCATCTCGGGCTCAGCGACAGCGCCTTCCACGGCCAAGGGGTCTGGGGCACCTATGCCGATGCGGTGATCCCGGGCCTGCACGTGGTGGAAGGCGGGCAGACCTCGACCGGTTCCATCGTCAACTGGTTCAAGGGCATGCTCGGCGAGGAGATGACCTATGAGCGCCTGAATGCCGAGGCTTCGGCCTTGCCGCCGGGCTCCGAAGGGCTGGTGGTGCTGGACCATTTCCAGGGCAACCGCACGCCGCATACCGACCCCAATTCCCGCGGCGTGATCTCCGGTCTGACCCTCAAGCACGGGCCGGCGCACATCTTCCGCGCCATCATCGAGGGCATTGGCTTCGGCACCGAGCTGATCCTGGAAACCATGCGCGGCACCGGGTTCGAGCCGCGCGACGTGGTCATCGCCGGCGGCGCCACCCGGTCCGACCTGTGGCTGCAGCTGCATGCCGACATCTCCGGGCTGCCGCTCAGCCTGACCAAGGTGGCCGACGCGCCGTCCCTGGGTTCGGCGATCCTGGCGGCTGTGGGGGCCGGGCTCTATGAGGACATCGCCACCGCCTCGGACGAGATGGTGCAGGTGGTCCGCACCATCGAGCCGGATCCGGCCATGCACGAGGCCTACCGGCCGATCTACCAGACATATAAGGATACCTACCCGGCGATTTCCGACCTGCTGCACCGCCAGGCGGGCGTGTCGTGATGGGACCCGGCCGGCGCTGAGGAGCCGCAGGTGAATACCCCCGCTCACCTGATCATCAACATGGCGCTCCTGGGCCGTAGACAGAGCCTGCGGTCGCAGATCGCGATCCTGGTCGGCGCGGTGCTGCCGGATGCGGCGATGTTCGTCTTCTATTTCATCGAAAAGGTCGTCCTCGGCACGCCGGAGAACATCATCTGGTCCGAGCGCTATTACGATCCGCTCTGGCAGAACATCTTCGACGTGCCGAACTCGATCCCGCTGATCCTGGCCGGCCTGGCAATCGCCTGGAGGATGGGATCGCTGCCGGGCAAGCTGCTGTTCGCCAGCATGCTGTTGCATGTGGCCGGCGACCTTCCGTTCCACAATGATGACGGCCACCGGCATTTCTACCCGTTCTCGGACTGGCGCTTCGAAAGCCCGGTTTCCTATTGGGACCGCGACCATTACGGCGGCATCTTCGCCTGGGTCGAGGCGGCCGCCGTTTTCGCCGGCTGCCTGGTGCTGGTCTGGCGCGGCAGCCCGATGGCGACCCGCATCCTGGCGGGCGCGGTGGGCAGCGCCTATCTGGCCTTCGGCGTCTATGCGGCGACGGTGTGGGGCGGGGCCTGAGCGCGGCGGCGGCTGCTACGGCTTGACGCCGCGATGGCAGTGACGGTGTGATGCGGGGGACGGTGGCCGGTCTGATCACCGGCGCCTGAGACTAGCTTCTCCGGCCGCGATCAACGCGGCGGACCGATAGGGAGATGTCCATCCAATGCTCAAGAATCTCGATCCGCTACTGACACCGGACCTGCTCTACATCCTGCGTGCCATGGGGCATGGCGACGATCTGGTGCTTGCGGATTGCAATTTTCCGGCGGATTCGGTGGCCAAGCACACCGTGAGCGAGGAGCTGATCCGGCTGGACGGGGTCGATGTGCCGCGGGCCGCCCGCGCCATTCTCTCGGTCTATCCGCTGGACACCTTCGTCGACGCGCCGGTGCATCGCATGGAGGTGGTCGGCGAGCCGGACACCATTCCCGAGGTACAGCAGGAGGTGCAGGCGCTGGTCAACGAGTCGTCCGGCCGGGACTGGCCCATGGGCAGCATCGAGCGCATGGAGTTCTACGAACACGCCAAGCGGTCCTACGCCGTGGTCTGCACCGGCGAGCGCCGCGGCTATGGCTGCTTCATCCTGAAGAAGGGGATCATCCTTCCGGACGGGTCGGCCGGCTGACGGGAGGCGATCATGGCGGGGCAGGGAGTGACGGTACTCGGGGTGTTCGTGGCCGACCTGGCGTTCTGGACCGGGCGGTTGCCGACCATGGGCGAGACAGTGATGGGGCGGGAGTTCAAGCTCGGCCCCGGCGGCAAGGGATCGAACCAGGCGATCGCGGCGCGGCGGGCCGGGGCGGCGGTGACCTTCATCTCCAAACTGGGCGCCGATGCCTTCGGCGAGCTGGCGCGTCGCACCTATCGCGACGAGGGCATCTCCGAGGACTTCGTCTTCGAGAGTGCGGAGACGGGTACCGGCGCGGCCGCGATCCTGGTCAACGAGCAGAGCGGCGACAACGCGATCGTGGTCGCCATGGGCGCGGTCGCGGACCTGTCGGTGGCCGAGCTGGAATCCGCCGAGCGGGCCATTGCCGACGCGGCGGTGTTCGCCACCAATCTGGAACTGCCGGTGGTGCTGGCCGAGCGCGGCCTGCAAATCGCCCGGCAACACGGCGTCACGACGCTGCTCAATCCGGCCCCGGCCGTGGCCCTGCCGGACCATATCTACCCGATGGTGGACTATTTCACCCCCAACGAGACCGAGGCGGCGGCCCTGGCCGGGGTGCCGGTGGAGAACGCCGATCAGGCCGAGGCGGCCGCCGACATCTTCCTGGGGCGTGGCGTCGGCACTGCCATCATCACACTGGGAGAGCAGGGCGTCCTGTTCAAGGATGCCGGCGGCGCGGAGCTGATCCCGGCCGTCGAGGCCGGGACGGTGGTGGACACCACCGGCGCCGGCGACGCCTTCAATGGCGGCTTCTCCGTCGGCCTGTCGGAGGGCCGCGATCCGCGCGACGCAGCGCGCTTCGGCTGCGCGGTGGCGGGTCTGTCGGTGACCAGCGTCGGCACCGCCCCGTCGATGCCGTCCCGGGCGGCGGTGGATGCGCTGACGGGCCGGTCCTGACGTCTGCGATCATCGACTAGAGGAGCGGGCCGCGGCCGGCTTCCGGCGCCGGGCGGCACAACGCATCCGGAAAGGCGACACGCGCCATCCATCCCTGCTTCGACCGCCGGTCGACATCCAGACGGCCGCCATTCAGCCGCACGAGAAGATGCCAGATCGCGACGGCGATATCGGTCCCGCCCTGCCGGGCCCCGGCCGCGCTGTCCCGCGGCCCGGAAGAGCCGGCCGGGCGCTGCTGCGCCTTGGATCGCCCAAGCCGCTCGATCCGATACACGAACTCGCGGCGGTCGGGGTCATGGGCCGATGACACGGTTATGCAGTCGCCCTTGCGGGAGCTTGCGATCGCGTCATGCACGAGTTCGGCCAGGATCTTGGCCACCGCATTGCGATTGGCCAGCAGCACCGCGCGACCGGCATCGGCGTTTCCGGCCACCCGGATTCCTGCTCCCTCCGCGGCCGGGCGCGCCAGGTCCAGGCAGGACGCGATGACTTCGGCCGATTGCGTCGGGACCGCCCTGGGCGGAATGCCGCCGCCATGGTCCGACAGCATGTCCAGCACGTTGGCGATGAGATCGCGCAGCCGGGCGCCGCTCTCCAGGATGTGGCGGGCGTATTCCCGATAGCGCTCGTTGCCCACATCGCCCAGCACCTCTCCGTCCAGCATCTCGGCAAATCCGATGATGGCGTTGAGCGGCGTGCGCAATTCGTGGCTGAGCACCGAGAGGGCGTCCACCTCGCGGTGCGGGCTCGCGGCCTTAGGCGGAAGCGCCGCCATCACATTCGGCCCCGGCGATATGTCCCGACATCCGGCGCCCTGCGGCGCCGGCCGGTCGTAACGGTTCCTTCGGCATCTGCGTCCGATCGAAACCCTGTCCATGTCTTCAATGCTGTCTTTCCCCTGAGTTCGGAAGACAAGCAAGACCCTTGACGATGTAACGTTTCGCGCTCTGTCGCCCCGACGGCGCATTTTGATCAGACCGGCTTACCCCGATCGCTTACCAGGTACAAGGCTGAATGTGACAATTTTATGAGAAAACGTTTTAATTACACGGAAACCAAAGGTTAGCGGCATTCACGAATCCGCGATAACCATTCGTATAGTCGAAGACTACTTAAGCAGAGGCAGCGAATACGATCGGTAGATTTGCTCGCCAAGGTCGCCGGCGGTCGGCACCCCTTGCGCGGCCGCTCATCCGGCGTATTTGCTGTCTTCCTCGGCTCCGGACACGGTCTGACGCAGGATGCGCCGTTCCGGCAGGCGGACATGCACCTCGGTGCCGGCCTCCGCACACCGGTTGACCTCCAGCTCGCCGCCATGCAGGCGGACCAGCCATTTGCACAAGGGCAGGCCGAGCCGGGTGTTGGTGCTGTCGCCGTCGCCGACATCGCCGAGCCGCCCGAAGGGCAGTTCGGCCGGGGCCGTATCGGAACCGCCGGGGTTGACGATGGTGTAGATCAGCCCGCCATCCGCCGCCGATTCATCGACCGTCACCGAGACCTCGCCATCGCCGCTGCTGCGGATCGCGTCGGCGACCAGGAAGGACAGGATGCGGGTCATGATCTGCGGATCGGCCATGATCTGCGTGCCGTCGGCCAGGCCGTCGATATCGTGGGCGATCCGATCGCCCTCGCCATCCTCGCCGCCCTTGCCGAGCAGCGCCTCGACCGGCGCCTGCGGGTCGATGACCGAATCGCTGATCTGCAGCGCGCTGCTGTCGCCGATCACCAGATCGAACATGTCGGACAGGAACTCGAGCAGGCGCTCGCCGCTCTCATGGATGTGCCGGGCGTATTGGCGGTAATGCGGGTCGCCAAGCGCGCCGTAGGTCTCCCGGTCGAGCATCTCGGCAAAGCCGATGATGGCGTTCAGCGGGGTGCGGAATTCGTGGTTCAGCAGGGTCAGCAGCTCCTGGGTGGACGTATCCGTCCGCGATTCAGACGATGGCTCGTCGTCGCCCACGGGCTGCGTAGCGAAGAGGTCGGGGCGGGGCGGGGCGGCGGCCGTCGGCAGCACGCTCACATTCTCGCCCAGGGTCTCGGGGTCCGGCGCCTTCGGTCCGGAGGTGGCGAAGGCGGTGAAGACCGCGAAGAGGGAGATCGGCTTGCCTTCGCTGTCGCGCAGCGGCGACAGGCGCAGGCTGCCATAGATCACCGTGCCGTCCTTGGCGACCAGCCGGCGCGGGATCTGGGCGTTGCCGACGGTGCCGACCAGCAGGTCGGCGATCATCGCCGCTTCGGTATCGGTATCGTCGGGATGGCCGCAATCGGACCAGCGCATATCGGCCAGCTCGTAACGCGAATACTGGACCAGCGCCGTGAAGTCGCTGTTGACGCTCTGGATCAGCCCGTTCAGGTCGATGATTGCGGACGCGGTTATGTCCTGGTCGACGGGCAATTGCTCCGGCTTGGGACCGCCCTTGGCGCCGGGAAGGTGAACAACCTTACTCGTCATAATTGATACTCGATCCGTCGGTTTCTCAGTTTTCCTCTTTTCCCTGTCGCATCGAGTAGCTTTAGCAGCCGGTTTTTTGCAATTAATCGTTCATTGATAATCGCTGTTTTCGGCCGATAATTCAATTAAAAAACGCAATCTATCAAAATTTTTATGTAGTTTCGTTAATATGTCGGACTAAGATATTTACCCTACTGGAATATTAACCAAACATGATGGTTAAAAGGTCCGACTTTTAACATTGGATTTACTATAAGCGTCATTTGCCGTCCGATGCCTCCAGGGAAGCCGTCGGCGGTATTGTTCGCCGTTAACTTCCTGTTAAGACAACGGACATCGCTGCATCTAATTCCGCCATCGATTGGCAGAGTTGATTTGCCCCTGCGGCGCGCAGGCGTTCGTCGTGGCCAGGCTGGATGTGCTGGCCGCCGAGAAAGCCGATCACCATCATGCCAGCGGCGACGGCTGCGGTGGTCCCGGCGACGCTGTCCTCGACGGCGATGCAGCGGCCGGGCGCAGTCTCCATCCGCTCGGCCGCCAACAGGTAGACATCCGGCTTCGGCTTGGGCTGCGCCACCATCTCAGCGCAATACAGCCGATCGTCGAAGAACGGCCTGAGGCCGGTGCGGTCGAGCATCTGGCGGACCCGCTCCACCGGGCTGTTCGACACCACCGCCATGGGCAGGGCGATGGCTCCGATGGCCTCCGCCGCGCCGGTCACTGGCTCGACGCTGCGCAGCACCTCGTCGTGGATCGCATTGGCGACATGGCCGACGAAGCCGTCCGGCAGGGTCACCCCGTACTCGTCTTCGGCCTGGCGCACCGCATCATGATCGGTCACCCCGAAGATCCGGGCCGCGAAGGCCTTCTGGTCGAGCGCGGGGATTTGCGCGCCGATTTCCGCCGCCAGAACCTTGCAGGCGATGATCTCGCTGTCGACGAGCACGCCGTCGCAATCGAAAAGGATGAGGTCCATCGCGGAGGGCTCCGACAGCTGGGAGGGGCTTGGATGGCTGGAACAGAGCCGAGGTGGCCCGGGAGGTCAAGAATTGCCCGCCTGCGGGCTTTGCCATAAGGTACCGTTAAATCGATTAAAATCGACCGCTGATCGGCAGCGGCGTCTGGGGAGGGGGCCGGGGGCGTTGCGGGAGCCCATCAAGTATGTGTTCATCTGGCCGGCTTTCCTGGTCGTGCTGCTGGTGGCGCTGTTCCCGCTGATCGTCTCGTTGGCGATGAGCTTCCAGAGCGTGCGGTTGGTGCCGCCCCGTCCGCCACGATTCGTCGGCTTCGACAACTACGGCGATCTGCTGACCCAGGTGCGGTTCTGGTCGGTGATCGCGACCACGGCGACCATCGTCTTCATCTCCGTCGCCATCCAATACGTGGTCGGGTTCGCCATTGCCCTGGCATTGCACAGCCGGGTCCGGGGCGAGCATCTGTTCCGGGTCGCCTTCCTGCTGCCGATGCTGATGGCGCCGATCGCCATCGCGCTGATCGCGCGCATGCTGTTCAACTCGACCATCGGGCCTGTGGACGACTTCTTCACCCTGTTCGGCTATCCCAACCTGCCGTTCCTGACCGATGTGACCTGGGCCTTTGGCGTCATCATCTCGGTCGAGGTCTGGCAGTGGACGCCCTTTGTCATACTGATGATGTTGGCCGGGCTGCAGACCCTGCCGCCGGAGGTCTACGAAGCGGCGGCAATCGAGAATGCCACCGCGTGGCAGCAATTCTGGGGCATCACCTTCCCGATGCTGCTGCCGATCTCCGCTGCGGTGATCTTCATCCGCATCATCGAGAGCTTCAAGATCATGGACACGGTCTTCGTCCTGACCGGCGGCGGCCCGGGCATCTCGACCGAGACCCTGACTCTGTTCGCCTATCAGGAGGGCTTCAAGAAGTTCAATCTCGGCCAGACCTCGGCGCTCAGCTTCCTGTTCCTGGTCATCGTCGTCCTGTTCGGCGTGCTCTATCTGGCCGTGCTCAGGCCGCATCTGGAGAAACGGGCATGAGCCGCCGGCATTGGGTGTTCCTGCTCTGCCTCGGGTGGATGCTGTTCACCCTGTTCCCGCTCTACTGGGTTGTGATCACGGCGTTCAAGACGCCGCCGGCGGTCAGCGGTGGGGCGACCTACTTGCCATTCATCGACTTCCAGCCGACGATCCACAATCTGGTTGAGCTGTTCACCGGCCAGCGGGGCAATTTCATCTCGCCCTTCCTGAACTCGACCTTCGTCGGGCTCAGCGCCACATTCCTGTCCGTGCTGCTGGGGTCCATGGCCGCCTATGCGCTGGTCCGCTTTCCGTTCCGCGTGCGGCTCCTTTCCGGCCTGGTCTTCGCGGTGACCAGCATCGGCGGATATCTGGTGCTGCGCGAATGGCTCGACCTGCCGCCGGCTCAGGCCCTGGCCCTGGTGCTGGTGCTCGGCCTGCCATTGGCGGTGTGGCTGAACCGCTTCAACCTGCCGGGGCCGGTGCTTGGCAACAACGACGTGGTCTTCTGGTTCGTCTCCCAGCGCATGTTCCCACCGATTGTCACCGCCTTCGCACTGTTCCTGTTCTATTCGGAGCTCGGCCGCGAGGGGCTGAAGATGCTGGACACCTATTGGGGCCTGACCTTCGCCTACACCTCGTTCTCGCTGCCGATCGTGATCTGGCTGATGCGCGACTTCTTCCAGGCGCTGCCGGTGGAGATCGAGGAGGCGGCACTGGTCGACGATGTGCCGCGGCTGCGGATCTTCTTCGGCATCGTATTGCCGATGGCGCGGCCGGGCATCATCGCGGTGTCGATCATCACCCTTGGCTTCGTGTGGAACGAGTTCCTGTTCGCGCTCCTGCTGACCACCTCGGATTGGCAGACCCTGCCGATCCTGCTCTCCGGTCAGAATACGGTGCGCGGCGACGAATGGTGGGCGGTGGCGACGGCGACGATGGTCGCTTTGGCGCCGATGTTGGTCCTGGCTACAGTATTGGGCAGGTTGATGCGGTCCGGCCTTGTCCTCGGTGGTATCAAATGATCGCAACCAGATCCAAAGGGAGGATTGAGATGAAAATGAAGCAGGCCTTGACCCTGGGGGCGGCGGCCGTTGCGCTGGCGCTGTCGGGGGCTGCGACGGCACAGCAATATCCCGACTATAGCGGGGTCACCATCAATGTCGGCTCGATGACCGGACCGTTCATCGCCAGCGCGCACCAGGCTGCGGCGAAGACTTGGGAGGAGAACACCGGCGGCACGGTGAACATCATCGAGTTTCCGTTCAGCGAGCTGTATCCGAAGTTCCTGACCTCGATGGTGCAGAACGAAGCGTCCTTCGACGTGATCTCGTTCGCCCCGGCATGGCTCCCGGACTTCGCGCCGTACTTGTCCGAGATGCCGGTCTATATCCGCCGAACCTCCGATTGGGAGGACATTCACCCGGTCTATCGCGAGCGGCTGATGGTGTGGGACGGCAAGACCATCTCACAGACGATCGACGGCGATCTGCACACGATCTCCTACCGGCTCGACCTGTTCAATGATCCGGCCGAGCAGGAGGCTTTCAGCGACCGCTATGGCTACGACCTGGCGCCGCCGGAGACCTGGGCGCAGTACTACGACATCGCCGAATTCTTCACCCGCCCCGACGACGAGTTGTGGGGGACGGCGGAAGCCTTCGTGCGAGGCGGCCAGCAGTTCTGGTTCTTCTTCTCGCATGCCGCCAGCTACACCAACCATCCGGACAACCCGGGCTCCATGTTCTTCGATCCGGAGACCTTCGAGCCGCAGATCAACAATCCGGGCTGGCTCAGGGCGTTGGAGGAATACATCCAGAGTGTCTCCGTCTCGCCGCCGGGTGCGCTGAACTACAATTCCGGTGACATCCGCACCGCGTTCGCCGGCGGCCGGGTGGCGATGAACTTCGACTGGGGCGATACCGGCACCATCGGTGCCGATCCCGATCAGAGCCAGGTGGCCGGTAATGTCGGCTCCGCGCTGCTGCCGGGCTCCAACGAGTTCTGGAACCACAAGACCGGCCAGTGGGACACCTTCGACGAGGTGATCCGCTCTCCCTTCATGGCCTATGGCGGCTGGCAGTCGGCCGTGCCGGCGGCGAGCCGGAACCAGGAAGCGGCCTGGGACTATGTCGAGTGGCTGACCAATCCTGAGAACAGCGGCATCGCCGCGATCACCGGCGGGTCGGGCGTCAACCCGTACCGCTTCAGCCACTTCGATAATATCGAGCGGTGGCTGACGATCTTCTCGGAAGAAGAGGCACGGCAATACCTGGCCGCCCAGCAGGGCAGCCTGGACGCCCCGAACGTGGCGCTGGACATGCGTCTTCCGGGCTATTTCTCCTACACCGAAGTGCTGGAAATCGAGCTTTCCAAGGCGCTGGCCGGCCAGGTCGAGCCGCAGGAGGCGCTCGACGCCATCGCCGCGGAATGGGAGAAGATGACCGAGGATCTGGGACGCGACGAGCAACTCGCCGCCTACCGGGCCTCGATGGGCCTGCCGCCGCTCTAGGCGGGTATCGATTGCATCGCCCCCCGTCGCGTCCGGGCGGCGGGGGGCGTGCATCGTCCTGGAACCGGATCCGCTCGAAAGCAGGGCCGCATGGCGCGTGTGACACTGACCAAGGTCGTGAAGAAATTCGACGACCTGACCGTCATCCCCGATCTCGACCTGGAGATCGCCGACAAGGAGTTCGTCGTGCTTGTCGGGCCGTCCGGCTGCGGCAAGACCACGACACTTCGTATGATCGCCGGTCTTGAGACCGCGACCGACGGGGTCATCAGGATCGGCGAGAACGATGTCACCAATCTGCGCCCCGGCCTGCGCAACTGCGCCATGGTGTTCCAGAATTACGCGCTCTATCCCCACATGACGGTGCGCGAGAACATCGGCTACGGCATGAAGGTGCGTGGCGTCGAATCCGCCGAGATTGACCGCCAGATCACCGAGGCGGCCCGGATCCTGGAGCTGGAACCCTATCTGGAGCGCCGGCCGAAGCACCTGTCCGGCGGCCAGCGCCAGCGCGTCGCCATCGGTCGCGCCATCGTGCGCGACCCGGACGTGTTCCTGTTCGACGAGCCGCTGTCGAACCTCGACGCCAAGCTGCGCATCGAGATGCGTACCGAGATCAAAAATCTGCACCGTCGGCTTCAGAACACCGTCGTCTACGTCACCCATGACCAGGTCGAGGCGATGACCATGGCCGACCGGGTCGTAGTGATGAACAAGGGGATCATCGAGCAGGTCGCCGAGCCCATCACTCTCTATGAAAAGCCGGCCAACGCCTTCGTGGCAGCCTTCATCGGCGCGCCCAGCATGAACTTCCTGCCGGCCCGGGTTGATGGCGGTGGCGACGGCTTGGACGTCATTCTCGCCGACGACACCCGCCTGCCGGTGCCGGAGTCGCTGGCTGCGCAGTATGGCGGGCTGAAGGATCGCTTGGTCACGCTCGGCATCCGGCCGGAGCACATGGCCGGCGGTTCCGCCGGCCCGGCGGTCGTGACGGTGACGCCCCGTGCCATCGAGCCGCTCGGCCCGCACACCCTGATCATCGGCCGTACCGCGGACAGCCCGCTCACCGCCCAAGTCGACGCGCACTACCCGGCCGAGCCGGACCAGGCCACGCAGGTGACCATCGACATGAGCAAGATGCACCTGTTCGACCCCGAGGGCGGACAGGCGCTGTAGGAGGGAGCGGCCTAGCCCTAGACCGTGCGCATGTCCACCGCGACGGGTGGGCTGTTGCGCAGGGTCTGGTAGACCACGCAATAACGCTCGGTGAGCTTGGTGAGGGTGGCGATCTGCTCCGAATCGGCGTCGCTGTCGATGTCGAAGGCGAGGCGGATCTCGCGGAAGCCCACCGGCGCCTCGCGGTCGACGCCCAGGGTGCCGCGGAAATCCAGATCGCCTTCGGCGCGCACGGTGCCGCCGCGCAGCGGCACGCCGATCGCCGTCGCCACCGCCCGCAGGGTCACCCCGGCGCAGGCCACCAGGGCCTCCAGCAGCATGTCGCCGGAGCAGGCCGACAGCCCGTCGCCGCCGGTCGCCGGATGCAGCCCGGCCTCGACCAGGGCCCGGCCGGTGTCGACCGAGCAGGTGATTCCCTCGCCATCCAGGGAACCGTCCGCCTTCAGGGTGATCACCGCCGCCTCCGGGTCCTCGCGGTAGCGGTCCTTCAGCGGCGCCTGAAGCTCACGCAGCTGTTCTCCATCCATGCTGAGTCCTCCCTCCGATCCTGGATCAGGCGTCTTAGCATGCCGGGCGCAAATCTGCGGTCACGCTTGCGCGACACGAAGCGTCGCGCAATGCTCGGCGCCAGCCAATATCCGAATTTGGCGGCAGGGCAGGGAGGACATAGACCCATGAAACCGGAAACGACGCGGCCGCTCGGCCGGACCAAGCTGCCTGTCTGCCAGATGGGTTTCGGCGGCGCACCGCTGGGAAACCTCTATGCCGAGTTCAGCGACGAGGAGGCACGGGCGACGGTTTCGGCCGCCTATGATGCCGGCATCAGATTGTTCGACACCGCGCCGCTCTACGGCTACGGGCTGAGCGAGCACCGCATCGGCGAGGCGCTGCGCTGGCAGCCGCGCGACAGCTATGTGCTCTCCACCAAGATCGGCCGGCGGCTAATCCCCGAGGATCCGGCGAAGATCGATGGCGGGCTGTTCAAGCGCACCCTGCCGTTCGACCCGGTCTATGACTATTCCTATGACGGCGTCATGCGCTCGGTGGAGGACAGCCTGCAGCGCCTGGCCCTGCAGCGCATCGACATCCTGCTGATCCACGATGTCGACCATTGGACCCATGGCGACGCCGCAACAGTCGACCGCTATTTCGCCGAGGTCATGGAGGGCGGCTACCGGGCGATGATCGAGCTGCGCGAGCAAGGCGTGATCAGCGCTATCGGCGCCGGCGTCAACGAATGGGAGATGTGCCAGCGCTTCGCCGAGGCCGGCGATTTCGACTGCTTCCTGCTGGCCGGCCGCTACACCCTGCTGGAGCAGGAATCCCTCAACACCTTCCTGCCGCTCTGCGTCGAGCGCGGCATCGGCATCATCATCGGCGGCCCGCTCAACACCGGCATCCTGGCCACCGGCGCGGTCGAGGGCGCCTATTACAACTACGCCCCGGCACCGCCGGAGATCATGGAGCAGGTGGCGAAGATCGAGGCGGTCTGCCAGCGCCACAACGTGCCGCTCGCCACCGCCGCCTTGCAGTTCCCGCTGCACCACCCGGCCGTCTCCTCGACCATCCCCGGCGCCCGCACCCCGTCGGAAATCACCCGCAACGTCGAGACCTTCGCCATCGACGTGCCGAACGATCTGTGGGCGGAGCTGAAGGCGGAGGGGCTGCTGCGGGAAGACGCGCCGACGCCGTAGCGACAGGGTCAGAAACCATTTGGAGTGCAGCGCATGAGGTCCGAGCCAATTCTCAGATTCATGATTCTCGTCGCCGTGATCGTGGCGGGCACCGGTCAGGCGTCGGCAACTACAGAGAATCTACCCTTGAGAAGCAGTCCGATACCGCAGACCACGGACGGCGTACCGCACGTTCAGATCGGGGTCGAGCCGGTTCCCGAAATCTCCGAAGCGCTGCTAAGGCGCGTTGCGAACATTCCAGATGTGGAGATCCGCCCGACCGTCGTGTCGCTGCCGGGCGCGAAGGGTTTCTGGCTGAATGATGAACTCACCCTGGCCCGTCCCGACGTGATCGTCGGCGGACGGGAATTCGCCCACATCCACCCTGACGGAAGCCTGCACGCGTCTCTTTCACCCGAACTTGCCGTCAAAGCCGTCAACGCTGGCTGGGCAACTCATCACCCCTGGGCGGACCGAAGGCCAGGATGGGAAGGGTTCGTGATGATCTACACGCCTGGAACGGCGGAAGAAATGGAAGTCGTGTTTGAGCTCATCCTGGGGTCCTACAACTTCGTTACGGGAAGACAAGAGACCCCTGCGAACCTTTGATTGCCCTCGTGCTTATGCAGCGGCTCTGCTGACCGATCCGAAATCAAGGAAGCAAGGCCGCCCAGCGCCGGTAATAGGACAAAAGATCTTCGATCCCCGCCGATGATACCGGCGGCCAACTCGCCTCTCCGGCCGTGGCGCTCCTTTGCAATCGCAGCAGCAGCGCGGCGCCCAGTGCCGTCCCATCGCCTTCGCTGGAAGAGAACACAGACTGCTCCGGGCGCAGGTTCGCGAGCAATTGGCAAAACAGTCGGTTCCGCGAGAAGGCCCCGTCAACGACGATGTCGTTCGTGGAGCCGATGACGTCGATCGATTGCACACACATGAGAGTCGTATAGAGAGTCGCAAGCGCAGCCCGGCCGGAGTCGGTCCGCGGCTCCGGCCCTTCGATTCGACCCCTTCCGCCGCTCCCCGGGATAGGGCCGCCGGAATCGGTGAAGGAGGGCAGGGCCATGGTGCCGGCGGCGATCAGGGCGGCGACGTCCTCCAGGGTCGCAGCATCCGGCGGTGCGCCGTCCGCCAGAATGTCGAACTCCCGGCCGCCCATGAAGCGGCTGCAGGCGATCGGGCGACCGTAGATGTCGGTGTTGGAGCAGGTGTCGCGAGCCGGGTCCAGGGCGTCGAGCGGCTGGGAAGCATTGAAATTGATCACCCAGGTGCCGGTGGACATGAGCGTGAAGTCGGTCATGCCGGCGGCCAGGTAGCGCAGGTAGTTGGCGCTGCTGTCATGGATGCCGCACAGCACCGGGGTCTCGGGCGGCAGGCCGGTCGCGCCCGCCACCTCCGGCGTGATCGGCCCCAGCACCTCCCAGGCCTTGCGTAGGGGAGGGAAGAGGGGCCGCCAGCCCTCCCGCTCGACCAGCGAGGAATAGTCGCCGGCCTTGGGCGCCCAGAGATGGGTCTGGGCGCCGAGCGAGGTGACCTCGGTGGCGGCCACGCCGGACAGGCGCCAGGCCCAGAACTGGGCGTTGGGCAGGATGTGCCGGGCGCGGCCGAACGCCTTCGGGAAGGCCCGGCTCTGCCAGAAGACCTGCCGGCCCAGGGTCAGGCCACCGGGATTGGTCGGGGCGCAGACCTCGTCGAAACCCGGCGCCGCGTCGGCATAGGCGGCCTTGATCTCCTCCGGCGGGTCGGCCTCGTAATCCATGATCGGCAGAACCAGCTCCGACCCGTCGGTCAGGGCCGCCGTCGAGCCATAGGCGCAAGGCACGATGGCCTGGATGGCGTGGCGGGCGGCCATACTTTGCAGCGCTGGAAGCAGCCAGTTCCAGACGGCCTGCGCATCCAAGTGCAGATAAGGTGGGCCGGCCACGGGCTGGTTGCCGGCCGTCTCGCTGTCGAGGATGCGGCCATCCGCGTCGATCGCCAGCAGCTTCAGATTGGTCTTGCCCAGGTCGAGGATCGCGGCGATGTCGGCCATGAAGGGTCCGCTGCACAGCTTTTCTGCGGAATCGATGGTAGCGGACCGGCTCCGCGTGTTGAACCGGCGGCGAACCGCCGATACAGTCGCGCCCATGCCAAAGCTCAAGAACCGCAAGCTCCGCAAGGAGATCATCGCCGCCTGCCGCGCCATGAACGAACTGGGGATCAACCAGGGCACGTCCGGCAATATCAGCGCCCGCATCGATGGCGGCTTCCTGATCACCCCATCGGGCGTCCCGTACGACCTGATGGAGCCGGAGCAGATCGTCGAGATGGATCTGTCCGGCGGCTATTACGGCGAGTTCCTGCCGTCGAGCGAATGGCGCATGCATTTCGACGTCTTCCGCGCCAAGCCGGAGGCGGGGGCCGTGGTGCACACCCATTCCACCTTCTGCACCGCGCTCGCCTGCCGGCATCTGAAGATTCCGGCCTTCCACTACATGATCGGCGTCGGCGGCGGCACCGATATCCGCTGTGCCAAATACGCCACCTTCGGGACCCAGGAGCTGTCCGACCACATGCTGGTGGCGCTGGAGGACCGTAAGGCCTGCCTGCTGGCCAATCACGGCATGATCTGCTTCGGTCCCAACCTCCGGAAGGCCATGTGGCTGGCCGAGGAGGTCGAGACCCTGGCGCGGCAATACTGGTACACCAAGCGCGACGGCAAGCCGGTGATCCTCTCCGACGAAGAGATGGAGGGCGTCCTGGCGCGCTTCGGGAGCTACGGCAAGCAGCGCAAGGATTTGAAGCCGGGCGAGGCGCTGGCCGTCGAACCGCCGCCGCGCCGCGATGCGCCGGCTGCCAGGGAAGCGGCGGAGTAGCGCCGGCGAGGAGGGGAGCGGCAAGCGATGATCGTCAGTTGCGGCGAGGCGCTGATCGATTTTGTGCCGATGACCGGGTCGGCCGGCGAGGCCGGCTACCGGCCTCTTCCCGGCGGGTCTCCCTTCAACGTCGCAATCGCCGCCGCCCGGCTCGGCCAGCCGGCCGGGTTCTTGAGCCGGGTCTCGACCGACTTCTTCGGCGACCAGCTGGTCACCACCCTGCAAGCGAATGCGGTGGACACCGGCCTGGTGGTGCGCGGCGAGGAATCCAGCACCCTGGCCTTCGTCGCCCTGGCGCCCGGCGAGGAGCCCCGCTACGCCTTCTTCAACACCGGGGCCGCCGATCGCAGCCTGGTGGCCGCCGACGTGCCGGACTCGATTCCCGACCCCATCGCCTGCCTGCATTTCGGCTCGTTCTCACTGGCCGTGGAACCGGCGGCGACGACTCTGGCCGGGTTGATGGCGCGGGAGAGCGGCCGGCGGGTGATCTCGCTGGATCCGAATGTGCGCCCGACCCTGGTCGGCGAGCGCACCGCCTATGTCGAGCGGCTGGAAGCGCTGATCCGGCTGGCCAGCATCGTCAAGGTCAGTGCCGCCGATCTGGACTGGCTCTATCCGGGTGAGCCGGCCGATACCGTCGCCCGGCGCTGGCTCGACACCGGCCCATCGGTCATCGCCGTTACGGCAGGCGAGCGCGGCGCCTTCGGGCTGACCGGGCGCCTGCGCGCCGAGGCCAGGGGCGCTTCGGTGGAGGTGGTCGACACGGTCGGTGCCGGCGATACGTTCCAGGCCGGGCTGCTGGTCCGGCTGGCCGAGCTTGGCCGCCTCTCGGTGGACGGGCTGGAGGTGTTGGGCGAAGCGGAACTGGCCGATGCGCTGGCCTTCGCTGGCCGTGCCGCCGCCATCACCTGCACCCGTCCGGGCGCCGACCCACCGCGTCGCGACGAGCTCTAGCGCGTCGCCAGGTTGGTCAGTTCGATCTTGTCGCCGTCGACGGTCCAGGTGCCCGCACTGGTCTGGACATAGAGCGGCACGCCATAGGCCAGGCTGGTATACACATGGGTCTCCAGCGGCCAGGCCGTGGCCAGATGGGTCAGGAACAGCCCGGCCGGCTCGGTGCCTTCCGGCGGCCGGACCGGCACGATCTGGCAGGTCAGCGACAGCGACCGGGTACCGAGCGATGTCAGGCCGTCGGGCGAGACCTGCGCCATCGCGTGCCCGGCCAGGATCCGCTCGCCGGGATTCATCGACGCTACCATAAGGTAGACCAGCCAGCCTTGCTGGCCGATCAGCGTGGCCGGTATCACCACCGTGTTGTAGTTGGTGGCGCATTGCGGCTGGAGATCGGCAATCGCCGTTTCGCGGGCGTTGTACATCAGCGCCAGCTCGCCGACGAGCGGCGTGTCCGGCGCCGTCGGCAACAGGGTCGGGGTGCCGGCCAGCCCGCCCGGGAAGGCGACCTCATAGCCGACCAGGCGCCGTCCGCCCTCTTCGGCGACATAGGTCACCAGCAGCGAGCCTTCGCCTTCCTGGGTAACCCACCCCTTGATCCGCTCCTCGCCGGCCAGGGCGCCGGAATCCAGCAGCAATTCGGTGGCGAAGGCGGTCGCGTAATCCTTCTGGTAGATGGCGCGGCCCAGCACCGCCGACCGCCGGACGGATTCCCGATAGAGGCTGGCCGTGGCGGCGATGTCCTCTTCGGACGGCGCGGCGGCGACCTCATAGGTCGAATCGCCGCCGGCCGCGGTTTGCGGATTGGGCGCGCAGGCCGCCAATGCGGCCAGCAGGACCGGAACAAGACATCTCATCGCCGCACGACTCCCCGCCGGGCCCCAGATCACAGGTAACAATTGGTTGGCGCCCTATGATGGTCGGGAATGTGGCGGCATGTGGATCGCGATTGTGAAATCCCGAATTCGCCGGAAGCTATGAATCCTGGTCAGGGCTGCTGGGCTTGTTGGCGGTGCGGTAGTTCGGCCCCAGGAAGAATTCCCAGATCGCGTAGCCGTTTACCGCGCCGGCCAGGATCAGCCAGAAGGATTGCTGGCCGATCAGTTCGAACACAAGCCAGGCGACGCACACCGCCATGGTGATGACCCGGCGGTGGAGCGGAATAAACCAGGGATGGGGCTCGGAAGAGAACATGGCGGACGCTGGCTATGGCTATTTGTACGCAATGATAGGCGAGTGTACCCAGCCTTGCGAGCGGCTCTGGCCCTCACCGGGTCGACGCTGACGCGTCGCCCACCCTCTCCCAGTGGGAGAGGGTCGTCCGATTCCGGCGCGCAACCCTCTCCCCCTGGGAGAGGGTGGACTGCCGCAGGCAGGCCGGGTGAGGGCAAGCCGGCGCATCCGTATTGCATTTGTACGCCGTTCCGCCTTGACCCAGCCCGCCGTGTCGGGCAGGTCGGGGCCATGAATGGACACACACTGACCTATGCCTTCGAGATGCCGCCCGCTGCCGGGCAGGTGCTGGAGGTCGCCCCCGGCGTGCTGTGGATCCGCATGCCGCTGCCCTTCGCGCTGGACCATGTGAACCTGTGGTGCCTGGAGGATGGCGATGGCTGGTGCCTGATCGACACCGGATTTCCCAACGACGAGATCAAGGCGCATTGGGAGACCCTGCTTTCCGGGCCGTTGGCCGGGCGGCCGGTCTCCAGGATCCTGGCCACCCACATGCACCCGGACCATATCGGCCTCGCCGGCTGGCTGGCCGAGCGCTGCGGCGCGGAATTCATTGCCACCCAGGCGGAATGGCTGGCGTCCCGCATGTTGTGGCTCGACGATACGGACGGGCTGGCGGACGCCTATGGCAGGTTCTATCGCCGGGCCGGGCTGGACGACGCGAGGGTGGAGATGCTGGTGCGCCGGCGCAGCGCCTATCGCCATATCGTCAGCCCGATCCCGGCCGTGTTCCGGCCGATCCGGCACGGCGACACGCTGACCATAGGGGGCCGGGACTGGCAGGTGCTGACCGGCCAAGGGCATTCGCCGGAGCATGCCTGCCTCTTCGCGCCGGATCTCAACCTGCTGATCGCCGGCGACCAGGTGCTGCCGAAGATCAGCCCGAATATCAGCGTCTGGCCCTCGGCGCCCGAGGCGGATCCGCTGGGCGAATTCCTCCGCAGCTTTGCGATCTTCGACGGGCTTCCTGACGACGTGTTGGTGCTGCCGTCCCATGGCCTGCCGTTCCGCGGATTGGCGACCAGGATCGCGGCGCTGGCGGGCCATCATGACGAGCGGCTGTCGGTGACCCTGGAGGCCTGCGCCGCGCCGGCCGAGGCCATGGCGGTGACCGGCGCCCTGTTTCCCCGGCAGCTCGACCAGCATCAGATGATGTTCGCGTTGGGCGAGGCGCTGGCGCATCTCAACCGGCTGGTGACGCTCGGCGAAATCGGTCGCAGCCTTGAGGATGGGCGCTGGCGGTTCGTGACGATCTAGGTCGCGGGGGCTGTCCCGTCGGATGGGCTCATTCCGCCGGTTCCGGCACGGTGTCTGGCGACGGCAGCTGCTTCGGCAGCACCGCGACGGCGGCCAGGATGACCACCGCGGCGACGGCCAGGATCCGGAACAGGGTGTCGAATCCCCAATTGTGGTAGACGAACCCGATCAGGGGCAGCGTCGCCGCCAGCACCGAGAAGCTGACCACGTAGCGCACGCCGTAGATGCGCGCCCGATAGGCGCCGCTGGCGGTCTTGCCGATCATGAAGTCGTTGATCGGGATCTGCCCGAAGGCCCCCAGCATGAACCCGAGCGCCACGGCCAGGGCCGACCCGTCGGTCAGACCGGGCATGGCGGAGAAGAACACAAGCTGCAGGCCCGCCACTGCCATGAACACCCGGCGCGGCCCGAACCGGTCCAGCATGCGTCCGACCACCAGCTGCGCGATGGAGGCGACGGCGAAAACGATGAAGGCCAGCGACCCGATCATGGTCGCCATATCGCCCGACTGGCCCGCCGCCGTGAGGCCGCCGATCCAGGAGGACAGGTCGGACGCCAGACCCTGCAGGCGCTCCTCGAAGATCTTCGGCAGCGCGAAGGTGGTGGCCTGAAAGATGATCGAGGAGACGGCGGCGGTCACGAAGACGATGGCCGCCACGCGGATCAGCAGCGCCTTGTAGCTGGGCGAGGGGCCGGGCGTCGCACTGTCCGGTCGCGCCCGCGCAGCCCTGCGCTCTGCACGGATGCCCTCCCGGCGCAGCACCATGTAGACCAGCCCCACGGCGATGGAGAACAGTCCCGGCAGGATGAACGCCATGCGCCAGCCGCCGTGGTCGATCAGGAACCCCGTGATCAGCGCCGCACTGGCCACGCCCAGATTGCCCCAGACCCCGTTGGTGGCAATGCGCATGCCCGTGTCGCGCCACTTCGTCGTGACGATGGCCAGGCCGACCGGGTGATAGATGGCGGCGAACATGCCTATGACGAACAGCCCGGCGCCGATCTGCAACGGCGTCTGGGCGAAGCCGGTGGCGATGGAGACCGCGCCGATGCCGAAGAAGAACACGCACATCATGCCGTCGCGGCTCCACCGGTCGGCCAGCCAACCGGCCGGCAGGGAGAAGGCGCCGAACGCGAAGAATCCCGGCGTCGCATAGGCCAGCAACTCGGCATAGCCGATCCCCCATTCGCGATAGAGCACCAGTGCTGCGACGGTCGCAAAGATCAAGGTGAACAGGTGGTCCAGGAAGTGACCGATGTTCAGCAGGAAGAAGTAGAGACGATCCCTGGCCATCTCGGCACGGTATCCGCGCGGCGGGAAATCCGCCAGAGCGCGGTCACGACTCGTCACGAGACTGCCAGCGGGCCGTAACCGCCTTGGTGTCCGGGCATCTTTGTGGTGAAACAGGTCGACCCATGCGGCGAGGAGGCTACCCCATGCGCACCGAGAAGCTCGAATTCCCCGGCGCGACCGGCGCCACGCTGGCGGCACGGCTGGACAGTCCGGACGGTCCGCCGCGCGCCTATGCGCTGTTCGCGCATTGCTTTACCTGCACCAAGGACATCTTCGCGGCCAGTCGCATCGCCCAGGCCCTCGCCGATAGCGGTATCGCCGTGCTGCGCTTCGACTTCACCGGGCTCGGCTCCAGCGAGGGCGAGTTCGCCAACACCAACTTCACCTCCAATGTCGGCGACCTGCTGGCGGCGGTGGACTATCTGCGCGAGACCCGCGAGGCGCCGAAGCTGCTGATCGGCCACAGCCTGGGCGGTGCCGCGGTGCTGGCCGCAGCCGGCGAAGTGCCCGAGGCCCAGGCCGTCGCCACCATCGGCGCGCCGCACGACCCGGGTCATGTGGCGCATCTGTTCCAGGACAATGTGGAGGAGATCGAGGCCAAGGGCGAAGCCGAGGTGCTGCTGGTCGGCCGGCCGTTCCGCATCCAGAAGCAGTTCATCGACGACATCCAGAACCAGCGCCAGGACGAGCGCATCGCCTCCCTGAAGAAGGCATTGCTGGTGTTCCATTCGCCCATCGACGACACCGTCGGCATCGAGAATGCAGGGCTGATCTTCGGTGCCGCCAAGCATCCCAAGAGCTTCGTCTCCCTGGACAAGGCCGACCATCTGCTCTCCAAGCGGGCCGATGCGGAGTATGTCGCCACGGTGCTGTCCGCCTGGTCGTCCCGCTATGTTGTGGCCGACGCGCCGGCGGTGCCGGAGGTGAAGACGGTCAAGGGCGCGGTGGTGGTCCAGGAGACCGGCTGGGGGCCGTTCCAGCAGGCCATCGCCGCCGGGCCGCACCGGCTGCTGGCCGACGAACCGGAGAGCTATGGCGGCAAGGATACCGGGCCGACGCCTTACGACTTGCTGCTGGCCGGGCTCGGCGCCTGCACCGTGATGACGGTGCGGCTCTACGCCAACCGCAAGAAATGGCCGCTGGAGCGGGCCCATGCGGTGCTGCGCCACGAGAAGATCCATGCCGAGGATTGCGCTGATTGCGAGACCAAGGAGGGCCGCATCGACCACATCACCCGCGAGCTTCGCTTCTATGGCGATCTCGACGCCGAGCAGCGCGCCAAGCTGCTGGAGATCTCCGAGAAATGCCCGGTGCACCGCACCCTGCATTCCGAAGTCAAGATCGACACTGCTGAGGCTGAGGGGTAGTCGGGGCCGCGAGCCGGCCGTCTGCCGTGTTCGGACACGCCGCATTGCGGCGGCGGCGGTTCGACCCCGCCACACCCACTCTCGTCGTCCCCGGGCTTGACCCGGGGACCCATCCATCGGCCGCGACCTATGCTCCCGGTGTGAATTGCGTTTGCACGTCCGGCACCATGGGTCCCCGGGTCAAGCCCGGGGACGACGCCGGCGTGAAGCGCTCAATCAACCGAGGAACCGAGCGACGGTGATCTCGCGCCGAAAGCTGCTGCAATCCCTGCCAGCAGTTCCTGCCGGGTTGGCGGCATCGGCCGCTGTTGCGTCGGACCCGATCTCCGGCACGGTCTTCGACCTCTCGCGCCACAAGATGTCCCTGCATTGGAAGGACGAGACCGGTAAACCCTATGGGTCGATCCGGGCCGTGGCCGATGCCCTCGCCAATCGGGGCGAGCGGGTGGCGGCCGTGACCAATGCCGGGATCTATGAGACGGACGGCTCGCCGCTCGGCCTGCATGTGGAGGAGGGCGCGGTCCTGCGGCCGTTGAACCGGGGAGCCGGGACCGGCAATTTCTATCTGAAGCCCAACGGCGTCTTTTCCGTCGCCTCCGGCGTGGCGCGGATCGTCGAGACCTCGAAGTTCCGCATGGACGACACCGTCTCCATCGCCACCCAGAGCGGCCCGCTCCTGGTCATCGACGGGGCGATCCATCCCGCATTCCGCGAGCGATCGACCAGCCGGCGCAGCCGCAATGCGGTGGGGGTGCGTTCCGACGGGGCGGTGGTGCTGGCCATGACCCGGACGCCGGTCAATTTTTGGACCCTGGGCATGTTCATGCGCGACCGCATGGGCTGCCCATGGGCGCTCTACCTAGACGGCGTGATCTCGCAGCTCTGGCTGTCCGGTGATCCGCCGCCGGAGACCCGTTACCCCTATGTCGGAATGCTGGCGGTGACCGAGCGCTGACTAGCGCATTATCCGCTCACGCGGAATCGGCACCAGCCCGCTCCCCCGCCCGGCCACCCAACTCCAGTATCCTCAGGGTGGCCGGGCGGGGGAGCGGGCTGGTGCCGGTCGAACAATTAATGCGCTATCGGCCCAACAGGCCGCGGATGAAGGATTTCACCGGATCGTCATTGTCGCGGGGCCGCGGGCGATCGGTCTGCGGCCGGTCGCTGCTGCCGAAGAAGCTGCGCGACGAGGATTGGCCGCTCACCGCCGGGGCGGCCGGCCGGGTGATCGGTGCCGACCGGGCCGAGATATCGGCTTCGCTGCCGACCGCGCCCGCATGGCCGGCGCTGATCATGCCGGTGATCATCGCCGGGGCCACGATGCCGAGCTGGAACAGCTTCTTCGGGTCGGCCTCGGATTTGTGCAGGCCGGCCCACAATCCACCGACGACGAACAGCCCGACGACGCGGACCGCGTAGCCGATGATCGTCAGCATGCTGCCGCCCTGCCGCAACTCGTCCAGGTACAGGGCGATGGTCTGGGCTTCCAGAATCAGGAATGTCGCCAGGATCGGCGCCAGCCCCCCAAGTCCGCCCCACAGGAACCGATTGAGCATCGTCATGGCCGAATCATCCTATGTGGTTGCCACAAGCCTATCACGGACCCGCCTGGATACGCATGGCCGTGCGGTATGGTCGGTCCGATTGTGAGTCACGGTCACTGGCAACCGCGCAGCTGGTCCGGACGGCCGTCGGCGATGATCTGGACGTTGCGGGTGATCTTGGCCGGGTCCCAATCCCACCAGCGGACGGCCAGCAGCTCCTCCACCGTGGCGTCGTCGAAGCGGCGCTTGACCTCCCGCGCCGGATTGCCGACGGCGATGGCATAGGGCCGCACGTCCCGGGACACCACCGCATGCGCTCCGATGATGGCGCCGTCGCCGATGGTGACGCCGGGCAGGATGGTCGCCTTCAGGCCGATCCAGACATCGTTGCCTATGGTGATGTCGCCGCGCGACCCGGATTCCAGCTCGCCCTCATAGCCCTTGCGCCAGCCGCGCTCGAACACCGCGAAGGGATAGGTCGACACGCCGCGCATCGGGTGGTTGGCGCCGCTCATCAGAAAGGTGGCGCCGGTGGCGATGGCGCAGAACTTGCCGATGCGCAGCCGGTCGCCGGCATGCTCGTAGTGATAGAGCACGTTCTTCATGAATGCCTCCGGCCCGGCCGGATCGTCGTAGTAGGTGTACTCGCCGATCTCGATGCGCGGGTCGTCGACCAGGGGCTTGAGGAAGGCGACCCGGTCGAAGCCGGGGATCGGCAGACGGGCGTTCGGGTCCGGACCGGTTTCTTCCGCCATGGTGCACCCTTCGTGTGAGGGCCGGCGGTTCAGACCCGCCAGCGCAACAGCCTGCGTTCGATGAGGCCAAGCAGATAGCTGACGCCGACGCCGAGCAGGGACAGGATGACGACGCCGGCGAACAGCGCTTCCAGATCATAGAGCGATCCGGCCTGCAGGATGTAGGCGCCGATGCCGAATTCCGCGCCCAGCATCTCGGCCGCCACCAGCAGGATGATGGCGATCGCCAGGCTGATGCGCAGCCCCGACAGGATGCCCGGCATCGCCCCCGGCAGCACGATCTTGCGCACGATGGAGGTCCAGGAAAGACCGAAGCTCTGGCCCATGCGGATCAATGTGCGGTCCACATTGTCGACGGCGCCATAGGTGGCGACGACGGTGGGGGTGAAGGTGCCAAAGGCGATCAGGGCGTATTTCGAGCCCTCGTCGATGCCGAACCAGATCACGAACAGCGGCAGCAGGGCGATTTTCGGGATCGGGAAGATGGCCGCCACCAGCGGTACCAGCCCGGCCCGGATATAGGAGAAGAGGCCGATCATCACCCCGACGCTGATGCCGGCCCCGGCGCCGATGATGGCGCCGACCACAAGCCGGGTCAGCGACGGCACCATGTGCTTCCACAAGAGGCCGGTCTGGTAGAGCTCGCCGAACACCACCAGCACGTCCGACGGCACCGGCAAGGTCAGGGCCGAGATGAAGCCGGTCCGGGTGCCGATCTCGGCGATGGCGATCAGCGCCACGAAGACCAGGGCGCCGACGAGCCGCACCGGCCTGGGCGCGAATCCGCCGCCGCGGAATTGGACCGCACGGGTCTCGGCCCGCTTGCCGTCAGGCATCGAGCAGTTCCGCGTCGGCGGCGCGGGCCTCGTCGCGCATCAGGGTCCAGAGATGCCTCTGGTGCCCCTCCAGTTCGGAATCGCCGATGCCGCGGCCGGTCAGCGGCCGATCGATCTCGACAATCTCGCGGATGGTGCCCGGGCGCCGCGACAGCACGACGATGGCGTGGCCCAGCCGCACTGCCTCGGCCAGGTTGTGGGTGACGTAGACCGCGGTGAAGGGGGTTCGCTCCCAAAGCGCGATCAGATCGTCCATCAGCAATTCGCGGGTCTGGCTGTCGAGGGCCGAGAGCGGCTCGTCCATCAGCATGACCGCCGGGTTGACGGCCAGCGCCCGGGCGATAGCGACCCGCTGCTTCATGCCGCCGGAAAGCTGTTTCGGCAGGGCGGTGCGGAAGTCGCTGAGCTTGGTCCGCGCCAGCACGTCGTCGACGATCGCTTCGGCGCGACCGGCGGGCAGGGCGTGGTCCTCCAGCACCAGGCTGACATTGCGCTCGACGCTGCGCCAGGGCAGCAGCGCGAAATCCTGGAAGACATAGGTGAGGGGGTTGAGGCTGTCCGCCTGCGGGTCGCCGATCTGCACGACTTGGCCGCCGCCCGGCTGCTCGAGACCGCCGATCAGCCGCAGCAGGGTCGACTTGCCGCATCCCGACGGTCCGACCACGCAGACGATCCTGCCGGTCGGGATGTCGAGATCTATGCCGCGCAGCACCTCGACCTGGCCGTAGCGGTGCGTGACATTTTCCAGCCGCAGGTTCATCGCTCAGGCGGGCCCGAAGGAGGCAGGGCGCGGCTCGATCGGCCGCGCCCGATCCTCTGGTTCAGATCGTCTCGACGTAGCTGGTGTCGACGAAGGTTTCCAGCGTGATGTCGGAATCCACCAGGCCTTCCGCCTGGAACCAGTCGAGCTGGTCCTGGACCGAGGAGACGTTCAGCGCCGCGCCGGCGTTGATTCGCATGGCGCCGTTGATGATGCTCGGGGCCGCCCGTTCCCGCGGCCGGTCGGTGTAGACGTATTTGTGCACCAGATCGACCATGGCGTCGCGGCCGCTGTCGCCCTCGGTCTTGTCGACCAGGGCGGCGTTGAAGTCGGCGGCACCCTGCGAGAAGGCGGCGATGAAGGCCTCGGTGTCGGCGCGCTTCTCCGCCGCGTTCTCGGCCGAGGTGAAGACCGTGGTCACCTGGTAGTTCGGGATGTAGTCGGCGACGTCGCCGATGATGTGCACCGCGCCCGATGCGTCGAGCGGCTTTGCGATATGGGGCACGATGGACCAGGCATCGACCTGGCCGGATTTCAATGCGCCGATGATCGCGCCGACCCCCTGCAGGGGCTTGAAGGAGACCGAGACGCCTTCCGCCGCCGCGATCTTCGAGCCCATGTAGTGGAAGGACGAGCCGGCCTGGGTGATTGCGTAGCTGCGACCGTCGAGCGCCGCCGGGCTGGTGAGCCCGTCCTGGTAGGCGGCGTCGGAGGCGAGGATCTTCTGGCCGTCGATGCCGGCCTCTTCCGACAGGGCGCCGCCGATCACCCGGATCGCCCCGCGCTGCGCCAGGGAGATCAGCCCGCCGGAGATGGCGGTAACCGCGTAGTCCACATCGCCGGAGGCGATCGCCACGGCCATGGGCTGCGCCGCCTGGAAGAACCGGAACTCCACATCCAGCCCGGCCTCGGCGAAATAGCCGCGCTCCAGAGCCACGAAGCTGGCTGCATGGCTGGTGAAGCGCAGGGCGCCGACGGTGATCTTGGTATTCGCTCGGGCGGGCATCGGGAATGCAGCCGCCGCCGCGGTGCCGCCGATCACGCCCAGCGCCTGGCGGCGCGTGAGACTGTTCATGGATTTCCTCCCTGTCGATGTTTGCTCGCCGCTTTCCCGCGGCCGTCTCCTTCCCGATAGCCGGTCTCCCCGGGAAATGCAAACCGGGGCGGGCGCTGCCGGCCATCGGCAATCCCTTGCAATCCGCCGAAAAGGCCGATATTTTAGTTAGGAATCCTAATCATATCCGATCGCCATGGCCGGCACCGTCTTCGACTCCATCAGTGAACCGCTCGACCGCCGGGTCGGGGCGGCGCTGGGCAAGATCGGCACCGCCTTGCGCAGCCATGCCTGGAAGGGAGCGGAGGCCCAGCGCCTGACCCCGACCCAGGGCGACATCCTGGCGCTGCTGCGGGCGAGGGGCGGCCCGCAACGGCTGTCGGAGGTGGCCGACGGACTCGGCATCACCCGGCCCACCGCCTGCGACGCCGTGGCAACGCTTGTCCGCAAGGGATTGCTGGTAAAGGAAAAGGACGCTGCGGATGGCCGCGCCATCGCGTTGCGACTGACGGTCGACGGCGTCTGGGAGGCGGACCGGATCGCCCATTGGCCGGACTTCCTCAACGACGCGGTCAACACGCTTTCCCGGGCCGAGCAGGAGACGGTCTATCAGGCCCTGCTGAAGCTGATCGGCGCCCTGCAACACTCCGGCGATATGGCCGGATCGCGCCTGTGCGCCACCTGCCGGCATTTCCGGCCCAACGCCCATGCCGGGGCCGAGGCGCCCCACCATTGCGACCAATTCGCCTCGCCGCTGGGAGACCGACACCTGCGGCTCGATTGCGCCGAGCATGAAGCGGCGGAGACCGCCTAGGGTCGGGACCCTGCTGTCCTCGAAATCCGTTCTCCTGGAGGCAAGGTCAAGCGGATACGGGGTGCCCGTCGAACTGTTTCGCGTCGTCGCAGATTTGGTACCATGACGGTTTCTCGGCGACGAATTCGTGGAACCGGTTCTTCAGGCCAAGCGGGCTGTCGATGGCATTCGCCGCGATTGGAAAGCTGTCCGCCTCGGAGAGGATCTCGCCGAGCGACGTGCCGCAGATCCTGCAGAAGCAACGGCCGTATTTGTAGGAAGATGAAGGCTCGAAAAGCGCCACCTGGTCCCGGCCTTGCACCCATTTCAGGTCGTCTTTCCTGACGAAGACAAAGGTGCTCGCGCCGACCTTGCGGCACCGCGTGCAATGACAGGTTGCCATCATCGATGGTTCAGCCAGCAGCTCGAACTTGATCGCCCCGCAGCAACAGCTTCCGCTTAGCATCGAGAGTCACTCCAAACGCGAACCGTGAATCATGGGTCGGAACAATAGGTGAACATCGACGCTGAAGCAATCGCATGAAGCAGCGTGAGCGGTCGTCGCGCCGGTTCGGAATACGGGTGCGACGTCAGATCCAGCCGCCGTCGATCACATGGCCCTGACCGGTCATTCCGGAGGAGTCGTCGCTGGCCAGGAACAGGGCCAGGCGGGCCACCTCGTCCGGTGTCAGGTGGCGTTTCAGGCTCTGGGATTTCATGACTTCGGCCTCGTAATCCGGCGTCATCCATAGCCGCCGCTGGCGCTCGGTCAGGATGGCGCCGGGCAGGATGCAATTGACCCGCACCTCGTCCGGGCCCCAGGCACGGGCGAGGGATTTGGTCATGGACAGGATGGCGGCCTTGGCGGCGGCATAGGCGGTGAGCTCCGGGAAGCCCAGTTGCCAGGCGATCGAGCCCATATTGACGATTGCCCCGCCGCCGGCCGCGGCCATGCCCGGCGCCACCGCCTGGGCGGCGAAGAACTGGTGGTCCAGATTGACCGCCATGCGGCCGTGCCAGTAGTCCGGGGTGATTTCCGCCACCTGGTGCCGGTCGTCGCTGGCGGCATTGCTGACCAGCACCCGGATCGTTCCCAGCGCCTCGGCGCATTCCGCGATGGCGGATTGCAGGGCGGCGATGTCGGTGATGTCGCAATGCCGGTACCAGGGCCGCGCAGCACCGGTTCCGGCGATATCGTCGCACAGTGCCGCCGCAGCCTCGTCGGCCAGGTCGATGAAGCCGACCTGCGCGCCCTGGGCCGCAAAATGCTCGACCAGGGAGGCGCCGATGCCGCTGGCGCCGCCGCTGATGAAGACGGGCCGGCCCTGGAGGCTCGGATAGCGCGCAGAGCCGTTCATGATGTCGGCGCTCTCCCGGTCATCGGCCATGGCCGGCCTTCCTTGCGTGATAGGTGAGGGCGAGGGCGATGCAGTGGCGCAGCACTTCCTCCGGCACCGGGTCCTGCGCGTCGAACAGGATCGCCCGGTTGCCCTCGCAGGTCAGCGCGTCCGGATACATCTCCCGGAAGGACGAGACCAGGTTGGTTTGGCAGTGCACATACAGCGCGTAGCGTCCGGGCTCGGACTTGACCGCGTCGATGCGGATCGTCGTCCCGCTCTTGCTCCGCGGCGTCAGATAGCTGGGCTGCCCCCATTTCAGGGCTTCCTGCAGGGCGCCGACGCCCTCGGTCGCCGCCGCTGTCTCAAAGATCAGATCCCTGAGCCGCAGCAGCCGGTCCTGCAGGGCGGGCGGGTAGGCTGCGAAGACGGACTCCACCTCCGGCGTCTGGAACGGTGTCGATGTGGCGATGGACGTCATTCTGAGGGCTTTCGCGCCAGGATCATCAGGATCATCGGCGTATGCCGTCGATAACGCCAGAGCCAGGGGTGGTCCTGCGCGGTTTGCTCCTCGGGGCGCGGCTCGGCCGCACGCTCGAGGATGAGACCGGCACCGGCCACGGCGTTGAGATAATCCTCCAGACGGTGGGCGAAGCGCGGAACCCGGAACGGTTCGGGTGTCTTGGAAACTCCGCGCCGCGCCTTGGAAAACCGCCAATGATCGTCGCTGACGGCATCGGCGAAATAGTCGCCGACCTCCAGATGCGTCTCCTGCCCGTACTCCTTCGTCGGCCAGCGGAAGTGCTTCATGAAGAAGCAGGGGTGCAGGACGCTGAACGCCAGCCAGCCGCCCGGCGGCAGCACCCGTCCCGCTGCGCGCAGGGCATCGTCGAGCCTGGGCCCGTCCATCAGCGCCATGGTCGAGACGCAGGCATCGAAGGCGGCATCCGCATAGGGCGAGAGGTCTGCGAAGGATCCGACCGCGTAGGCGATGCCGAGCGGGTCGGCGGCCTCTGCCTCGCGGGCCAGGCGGATCATCCCTTCAGAGAGGTCGATGCCCGACATCCGGGCGCCGTCCCGGGCCAGGCGCCGCGTGTTCTCGCCTTCGCCGCAGCCCAGATCGAGGATCTCCAGCCCGGCGATATCCGGCAGGAACGCCCGGAATGCGGGCCAGGTATAGATCTCGCGGTAGCGGTCGTTGCCGGCGCGGACATCCTCGGCCCAGGCCCTGGCATTGCCGTCCCAGGCCTGGGCAACGTCTTCCTCGGCATCGGTACCCGTCGTCATCAGCGCATGTCCCGATTGGCTTGTCCATGCGATGGGCGACGGACAGCTGCGGCACGAGGTTTGGGCTGCGTTTGGTACGCCGTCCAGGCCGGCTCTATCAAGTCCCAGCTGTCGATGAATCGCCATGTATCGGCCCTGGCGTCATCGTGTTCCGTCGGCGGCTCCGATCTGGTCTAGTGCAGGGCACTGTTTTCGACAGATTGGAAACTTTGGCATGGCCAACCCGCCTGACCAGCCGGTTGTTCTCTGGGGACGTCGTTCGTCCTGCAATGTGCAGAAGGCACTGTGGGCGCTGGAGGAGGCGGGTGTCGCCTATGAGCGCATCGATGCCGGCGGCGATTGGGGCGGGCTGGACGATCCCGCCTATCTGGTCCTCAACCCCCATGGCAGGATCCCGACCCTGGTCGACGGCGATACGGTGGTGTGGGAGAGCGACGCCATCGTCCGGTACGTGGCGGCGCGGTATGGCGCCGGCAGCCTGTGGCCCGAGTCGCCGGAGGCCCGCGCCGCCGCCGATCAATGGATGGCCTGGACCGCCGCCAGCCTGTATCCCGACTGGATCGAACTGTTCTGGAAGCTGGTGCGCACGCCGCCGGCGAAGCGCGACCCCGCCACCATCGCCCGGCTTCTCGCCGCCACGGCGAAGCGGTTCGAATTCCTCGACCGTCATCTGAAGACCGGCGGCTATATGTCTGGAAACGAATTCACAATGGCCGATATTCCGGCCGGCATGATGCTCTATCGCTGGTTTGAGATGGACATCGTCCGACCGGACACGCCGCATGTCGAGGCGTGGTATGCCCGGCTTCGCGACCGGCCGGCCTATCGCAAGGCGATCTGCATCCCGTTCGACGACCTCGTCGGCAAGGAGAGCTTCTGAGGCCCGAGCGACCCGGCCTAAAGCATGCGGCGCAGACGCTCGCCGATCAGGCAGTCGGTGGGCGCTTCGGCCTGAACCTTGACGAGCGGCTCCGCCGGGGCGGACGCGTCCATCGTCGCGGCGATCTCCAAGACCAGCTTGCGGCGGATCGACTGGCCAAGCTGGCGGTCGTCATAGACCGGCAGTACGAAGGCACCGGGCCCGCCGATGACGCAGTCCCGGTAATACAGGTCGACCGCCTCATAGCTGCGGGACGGGCGCAGCATGAGGGGCAGCCCGTTGATGGTCACGCCGCGGGCCAGACCGGCATCGCGGGCGGCGACCACCGGACCGCCGCGATTGTTCGGCCCGTCGCCGGAGAGGTCGATGACCTGTCGATGGGCGGGAAACGGGCTGCCGGGAAACAGGGCGACGCTGTAGGCGATCGCCGCGGAGATCGAGGTGCCGGTGCCGCGGGCGAAGAGGATCGGCCGGTCCGCCAGATCGGCGGCGAAGGCCCGGGCCGCCTCCGGGCTGTCGATCAGCCGCCACGGAATGACCGTGCGTTGCTCGGTCGGCCCGGCCCATTCCACATAGGTCAGCGCAATGCGTCGTAGCGGGCCGGAACGGATCGCGGTCCAGATATCGGGATGACCGAGGGCGTCGACATAGCCGGCCCGTTGCAAGGCGTTCTCCGCCCGGTCCACGGAATTGGACACGTCGACGGCCAGCACCAGCGCCAGATCGACCTCCGTCGACGGCTGGGCCTCGACCGCATGGTGCCGGTCAGGCAGCGCCCAGATTGCGGCCGCCGCCACCAACCCGGCCAAGAGACGTGCTGTCCTGGTCATCGTCATCGGATCCCGGGCCCAGCTTAGCCGTGGCAGGCCGGACCGGCCAGCGGTGCGGGTTTGCTCCGGTCCCGGCGTCTGCGAAAATGCGGTGACGGACAGCCGGCCCGGCCGGAGAGAGCGGGAGGACCCATGCGAAGAGCGGCACGCCTTGCCGCGGCACTGGCGATCATTCTGGCGTCGAGCGGCCCGGCGGCGGGGCAGGAGGCGACCGCGGAGCCGCGCTTTGCGCTGCTGACCGCGCGCGGCGCCTCCGGATTGCAGGCGGATTTTCACCATTGGCGGCTCGACACCTTCACCGGCAAGCTGAGCCGCTGTCTCGCCAATCTCGGCGAATCGACGTTCGAGTGCTTCGATTTTCCGGGCGACCATCCGCAGGTTCCGGACGGCGCGACCGCCCGGTTTCAGCTGCGTCAGAACCTCTCCGTGCAGAACACGGTGGCGACCAGTATCGTGCGCTTCGACACCGTTACCGGCGAACTGATCCTGTGCGAGACCAGCGGAAGATGCTGGGCCTATGAGGAGGGCTACTGACCCATGGCCACCGAGTCCGACGTCACCGGCCACTACAGCAGCGGCGACCTGATGGATCGACTGCGCGCGGCGCTGGCCGGGGACGGGGTCGATCCCGACCGGCCGACCATCGCCGAGCTGGCGCCGCACGACCAGTTCCATGGCCGCGGGCTGGAGGCGACGGAGGATCTGGCCGAGGGGCTCTCCATCTCCGAGGCCGACCATCTGATCGATGTCGGCAGCGGCATCGGCGGCCCGGCCCGCTATCTGGCCGACCGGTTCGGCTGTCGGGTGACCGGCATCGACCTGACGGCGGAGTTCTGCGCCGTGGCCCGGCAGTTGACCGCGCTCCTGCAGCTGGACCACCTGGTCTCCTTCCACGAGGGCAGCGCCCTGTCGATGCCGTTCGAATCCGGTCGCTTCGACGGCGGCTATTCGATGAACGTGTCGATGAACATCGCCGACAAGGACGGCTTCTACCGGGAGATCTACCGGGTGCTGAAACCGGGCGGTTGGCTGGTCCTGTCCGAGATCACCCAGGGGCCATCCGGCGCGGTGGAATACCCGACGCCCTGGGCGACCGACTCCGGATCCAGCTTCCTGGCGACGCCGGCGGCGACGGTGGAACGCCTGGAGGCGACCGGCTTCGTGGTCGAGGCGTTCCAGGACCGGCGCGATGCGTCCATGGCCTACGGCGCCCGGGTCCGCGAGATTGTCGAGAGCGGCGGCCGGTCGCCGCACAGGGCGGTCACACTGGTCCATGGGGAGGAGAGGGCGCAGATCATGGCCGCCAATGTCGCGCGGGCGGCCGCGGCCGATGCGATCGCACCGTTCGAGTTCCGATGCCGCAAACGCGCATAGGCCGGCCATCGGTGCCGGTCCGCATCGCCAGATGCCGCCGAGGGCCTAATCGACGGGTTGAAGATCCATGAGTGCGGACGAAGCAACGCTGCAGGATTGGGTGGGGCGATCGGAGTCCGTCCGCGACAGGATCGGTCTGGAGAGATGCCTCGCCCTGCAGTCGACATTGGATACCGGCGATGCGCCCCTGAGCGACGGCGATCCGCTGCTGCCGCTGTGGCACTGGCTCTATTTCTGGATCATCGCGCCACGCTCCATCCTGGGCCGGGACGGGCACCCGGAGCTCGGCGGCTTCCTGCCGCCGCTTGGCGTCGCGCGGCGGATGTGGGCCGGCAGCCGGGTGACGTTTCCCGGCACCCTGCGGATCGGCGACCAAGCGGAGCGCCGATCGACCATCACCGATGTCACGACCAAGCAGGGCCGCAGCGGCCGTCTCCACTTCGTCACGGCGCGGCACGAGATCCTGGGCCCGGACGGCGTCGCCATCGTCGACGAGCACGATATCGTCTACCGCGAAGGGCTGGCCGGGCAGGGCGCCATCCCGCCGGGGCAGGCCGCACCCGGCGATGCCGAGATCCGCGAAGAATTCGCGACCGATCCGACCCTGCTGTTCCGCTATTCCGCGCTGACCTTCAACGGCCATCGGATCCACTACGACCGCGACTACGCCACCGGGGTGGAAGGCTATCCCGGCCTCGTGGTGCATGGGCCGCTGCTGGCGACCCTGCTGGTCGGCCTGGCGGCACGGGCCCGACCGAATATCCCGCTGGCCCGTTTCGATTTTCGGGCGGTGCGGCCGGTGTTCGACCAGCAACCGTTCGTGCTCAGCGGGTCACCGAAGGGCGATGCCGCCATGGATCTGTGGATCGCCGATCACGAAGGTCACCTTGCCATGCAGGCGGGGGCCGAGTGGCGGGGCGGCTGACGCGACGGTCGAGGCGTGTCCGGGCGTTGCCGACTAAGCCAGAACGGGCGCCTCAAGATTACCCGGCCCGGCGTTCCGGATGTTCTTCGGTCACCGGTGCCATGCGGGCGACGCCGATCATCATCTCCAGCGCGATGCTGGCGCCGATCTCCGGCGGCAGGACCTGGCGGGTCTCGTTGATCAGGAAGGCGCAGGCGATCACCAGGGCGGTCGCCGATTTCTGGCTGTCCAGCCCGTGCGACTGGCAGATCTCCGCCACCGCGCCCCGCAGGCGCGGGCAGGCATTGGGCGACCATTCCTGGGGATAGTGCTCGTGCGGCACGCTGAGCGGTGGGTAGGGGCCGCCTTCCATCGCCTGCTTGATGCGGGCGGTGATGTCCTCCAGCTCCGGGATCGCCGCCTCGTTGGCGCCGGCCTTCGCGGCACCCTGACGGATCACGCCGCACAGCCCGGTGGTGCCCAGAGGGTCGGTGCCGAACAGCAGCTGGCTCACCTTCTTGCTGGTAATGAAGCCGGAGGCCTTCGGGTTGCGCTCCATGGCCCGGAGCGCGAAATCCCCGGCCAGCGCACCGGCCGCGCCGATGACCGTTTCGGCGTGCACGCCATGGTCGGTTTTATAGGATCGAACCAGCAGCCGGGTCAGCTCGGCCCCGGCCCGCATGGTGGTATCGGCACTCATCCGCAAATCCGCAATCTGTTCCGCTGCGTCGCCAACGCGACGCGGGCGCGGCACCCCAATGTCCCGGCATCGCCCTGGAAGTCAACCGGAATCGGCGGGCAGGAAATCGGTCAGGAACGGGCGATGGCCGTCATTGGCCCGGCTCTAGGAACCACGAACGTCGGTGCGACGATCCGTTTTCGAATTGTGGCTTGGTCACCCGTCGGTGGCTTTGCGTCTGCACGATCGGAGGCACACGCCTCCTTGAGTTCACGATCCTCTGCAGGCGATTCCGGCGCACCGACGTGCCTGCGCCATTGCAGGATTCAGCTCAATCGCAATCAATCCTTGCCGTATTCGTAAACGGGGCGTGTGCCCTACCGATAGTTGAACTTCTTGCTCTGCTTGCTATAGAGTCTATGGTCGCATTCTGGAGGCCTGCCATGACTGATGTGTGGTCGTTTATTGGCGACGATAGCAATCGTGCAGTCCTGACATGGCTGGGCAGTGGCCTGGTGATCGTCGCCGGTGGCGCATGGTCCGTACTCAGGTATTTCGTCAAGGCGGATGGGGGTCGCCCCGAGCCGGCGCGGGTCGATGAAGTCCGAGGCGATCGTGGTAGCATCGCCGCTGGCCGCGACGTGACGATTACGACGATCCATGGCCCATCCCGATCAAGCTTGATCTTTCTCGCGCTTGTGATCGCCGGGACCATTGCACTCGCCGCGGGGCTCTTCGGCGATCGGATAACGGCGACTCTAGGCGTCGCAACAGGTGGCAACGTCGAAGACTCTACGATCATCATCGATGGCGACGGAACGAACAGTCTAGATCGATGACGACGCGACAACTGCTTCGCGGCATCCTTGTATTCACATTCCTGGCTACCGGGCTCCACCTGCCCAGTTCTGCCCAAGTCCTGGGAGACCGAATTGACGCTAACTGCGGCGTGGCCGCTGGCGATGACATCACCGACAGCACGGTGACGGTCGTCTGCGGTATGCCGTACGAGATGGTTGCGGAACTGGTACGCCTTGCCGCCTCAACCGATGCGGGCGACCGGTCGGTTTTGTTGGCAAGACTCGACGCGCTGGTCCCAGACTCAAGCCGTTACCGCGTCGCTGCGATTGCCAGTTTCCTGGAGATCCTTGGCGAGGCCCGCATTGAGCCGAGCCAACTGCCCGACCGATTTGCGCAGATGGCGGAGGAGCATCGCATCCTCCTGCAAGAGGTCCGAAGCCTTACGGTCGATGATCCGGACGTTCAGGCGCTGCGTGATCGAGCCGTTGCTGCCATCGAGCTCGCCGATCACGACGCCGCACGCGCAATGTTGGAAGCTGCACGCGGCATCGTTCGCGCCAAACGCGAGTCGCTCACGCGAGTGCTTGCAGAGCAGTTGCGGGAAGAGGCCGCGCTTGTCAGCGAACAAGCGAGGCTCGAATCTTCACGTCTATCCTTTGCCGAGGCGGCCCGACTGTTCGAGGAAGCGGCCGAACTTCTCCCGATCAACGAGAGAGCCGGACGCTGGAGCTATCTGATCAAGGCGAGTTTGGCTTGGTTCGACCTTGGCGACGAGTTCGGCGACAATGCGGCGCTCCGTCGCGCTATTGACACCTACCAAGTTGCGCTGAGCCTTGCCCCACGACAGGAGCAGCCAGCCGACTGGGCAGTGACCCAGAACAACCTCGGCAACGCATTTCAGACGCTAGGCGCGCGGGAGAGCGGCCGAGCCGGGTTCGAGCAGGCCGTCGCCGCCTACCGGGCGGCGCTAGAGGAATTGACACGCGAGAGCGCGCCTTTGGATTGGGCGATGGTCCAGCATAATCTCGGCGGCGCGCTCTGGGCCCTGGGGCAGCAAGAGGGCGGCACCGCCCGGCTTGAAGGGGCAGTCGCGGCATACCGCGCGGCTCTCGAGGAGCGCGGCCGCGATCATGTGCCGCTCGACTGGGCGGCGACCCAGGACAATCTCGGCGTCGCCCTGCAATCCCTGGGCGTGCGAAAGAGCGGCAGTACACTGATCGAGGACGCTATCGCCGCCCACCGGGCAGCTCTTGAGGAGCGGACTCGCGAGCGCGTCCCGCTCGATTGGGCAACGACCCAGCACAACCTGGGCAGCGCCCTTCAGGCTTTGGGAAGGTGGGAAAGCGATGCCACTTTGCTTGAGGAAGCCGTCGGCGCCTTCCGTGCCGCGCTTGAGGAAAGAACTCGCGAGCGAGTCCCGCTCGACTGGGCGATGACCCAGAACAATCTCGGCAACGCGCTCTGGACTCTGGGCGAGCGGGAGAGCGGCACGACCAGGCTTGAGGAGGCCGTCGCCGCATACCAGGCCGCCCTCGAGGAGCGGACTCGTGAGCGCGTGTCGTCCGACTGGGCAATGACGCAGAATAATCTCGGCAACGCCCTTCAAACCCTGGGCGTACGAGAAACTGGAACTGCCAGGCTCAAGGAGGCCGTTGCCGTCTACCGGGCGTTGCTGGAAGAATGGACGCGCGAGCGCGTCCCGCTCAATTGGGCGATGACACAGACCAATCTTGGCGCTGCCCTCCGGGCTCTGGGCGAACGAGAGGGTGACACCGCCCACCTCGAGGCGGCTATTGCTGCCCATCGGGCCGCTCTCGAGGAACTGACCCGCGAGCGCCTGCCGCTCGAATGGGCGGCGGTCCAGAACAACCTCGGCGACGCACTCAGGACCCTGGGTGCACAGGAAAGCAGCGTTGCAAGGCTCGAGCAGGCCGTCGAAGCCTACCAGGCCGCGCTCGAGGAACGGCCCCGCGAGCGGAATTCGCTTGGCTGGGCATATTCGAGCCACGGATTGGCGGACACGCTTGAAATCCTTGCAATTCGCACCGGCAACCCGGCCCACTTGGAATACGCGATTGAGCGCATGCAGGGCGCTATTGAGATCTATCGAGAAGGCGGGATCACCTACTGGCTGATGACGGCAAATGCGAGCCTTGTGCGGATGTCTGCCGCGCTTGCTGAAATACAGAGGCCCGGAGTGGCCGACAAGCGGCTGGATTGGCGATAGAACGCCAAACTCCCAGCCGCGCGACGTGACCACCTTCCAGCCGAGCGTCCATGATCTGCGTTGGCTCTTGGCCGCCGATGAGCCGGATGTCCCGCTCTTCGTGAAGGCCAGGACTATCCGTTCCTCACGCAGCGCGACCGCGACGGGCATCGCCCTGGAAGTCAACGGGAACCGGCTCTTGATGGCTTCCCCTCGGGCCCGGTGGCTTGCGGGCAGGACGTCTTCTCGGCGGGCGATTGGTCGGTTTCAGACCTGATTGAGAGGTTCGGCCTCGCCTATTGTGGGCCGGGTCGATAGACGTGGGTCAGGATGGAATCCCGGAATCGATGCGGTCGGCTTCCATGCCGCCGTGAGGCCTTCGCCCGAACAAAGGAACAACCATGAGCCAAGCCGACAGAGCCCGGCAGTTCGCCGACCTTCACGTGCCGGGGTCGCCCCTGGTGCTGTACAACATCTGGGATGCCGGCGGCGCCAAGGCGATCGCCGAGGCCGGCGCCAAGGCGGTGGCGACCGGAAGCTGGTCGGTGGCGGCGGCCCAGGGTTATCCGGACGGCCAGGCGATCCCGCTGGACCTGCATCTGGAGATCGTCTCGCGCATTGCCGCCACCGTCGGCGTTCCGGTCACCATGGATTTCGAGGGCGGCTATGCGGAGTCGCCGGACGGCGTCGCGGCCAACATTGCGAGGGTGATCGCCACCGGCGCCATCGGCATCAATTTCGAGGACCAGATCGTCGGTGGCGAGGGGCTTCATGCGCCGGAGGCCCAGTGCGAGCGGATCGCCGCGGTGCGCCGGGTCGCAGATGAGGCGGGCGTACCGCTCTTCGTGAATGCCAGGACAGATTTGTTTCTGAAGGAAAAGGATCGCGCTCGGCATGGGGACCTGGTGCCCGCGGCCATCGAGCGCGGCGCGGCGTATGCGGAGTCTGGCGGCAGCGGTTTCTTCGTTCCCGGTCTCGTCGATCCGGATCTCATTGGCGCGGTCTGCGAGGCCTCATCGCTGCCCGTCAACGTGATGATGCGCGGCACGCCCGCCATAGACGTCCTGGCCGGCCTCGGGGTCGCCCGGATCAGCTATGGCCCGGGGCCGTATGTCCAGGCCATTGCAGACCTGTCCGAGCGATTTGCGGCGATCGGTGGCGCGTGACGCCAGCGGCCCGGGCCGTCTCGCATTCGGCTGCGATCCGTCTTGGATCGAAGGGCAGGTCGGCCAGTTCGGTCTGGGACATCCTTTGCAGATCGGGATGAGCCAGCGGATCGCTGCTCCACGCCCGACTGTCGTGAGCGCGCGCAGACCGGTGCCCGATCAGGGGTCGGATAATGGATTTCAGTAGATTTAGCATGGCTACATCATATTCATATGAACTAACAGAAAAGGATCGATAATCCCTGTGGGCTGCTTTAGTTTTTCTATATGCGAAACCTGAACCGCACGAGCCTGGGCGGATTGCGGGCGATCGAGGCGGCGGGGCGCCTGGGAAGCCTGCGCGCGGCGGCGGCCGAGATCGGCGTCACCGTCGGCGCGGTCAGCCAGCAGATCCAGAAGGCCGAGCAGCAGCTAGGCCGGGTGCTGTTCGAACGGCTGCCGAAGGGCCTGACGCTGACGCCACAGGGCGAGGCCGTCCTGCGCCACCTGACCACCGGCATGTCGGAGCTCTCAGCCGCCGTCGCCCTGGCCGAGCGCCGCAGCGAGGACACGCTGACCGTATCCGTGGCGCCGGTCTTCGCCGGCAAATGGCTGGTCTGGCGCCTGAACGATTTCCACGAGCGCCACCCGGATATCCGCATCCGGGTCGACGCGGCGATGCCTCTGGTGGATCCCAATACCTCGGATGTCGATGTCTGCATCCGGGTCGGCAAAGGCCAATGGCCGGATGTCGACGCCGAACGGCTTGTCGACCAGCGGGTCTTCCCGGTCTGCAGCCCGGAGCTGGCCCGGCAGCTGAAGACTCCGAAGGATCTGAGCCGGGTTCCGATCATCCGGGATGCGGGCCAGGTCTACAGCTGGAACATCTGGCTCGGGCCGAACGGGCTGGACGAGGCCATGCTCGGCGACGGGCCGATCTTCTCCGACGGCTCGCTCTGCCTGGATGCCGCCATCGCCGGGCAGGGGGTCTTCCTGGCCTGGGAGATGCTGGCCGCCGACGCCCTGAGGATGGGGCGCTTGACGGCCCCGTTTCCGGGCCGTCACCCCACCGGCTACGCCCATTGGTTCGTGGTCGGAAAGCGTCTGCCGAAATCCCGCAGCGTGCGCGATTTCGAAGCCTGGCTGCGCGGCCAGCTGGACGAATCCCTGAAGGCCGCGCGGCCGGCCGGCGATGCCGGCGGCTGATCCGGTCCGACCGCTAGTTCCGCAGGTAGAGCAGCAGCATCTTCAGCAGGCTGAGGCCGATCAGCGTTCTGAACAGGAGGATGAACGTGGAGATCACGAGGTTGTCCACGTTGTGGGAAATCCCGGTCGCCGACAGTCCGAAGATCTCGGGGATATCCCAGAAAACGACCCGAATGATGTTGTCGAAGCCAAACGCCAGGAAATCCACAATTGAGGCGCCGCTCGAACCGATGAAAAACTGCGGCTCGATCCCGTTCAGCAGATAGCAGATCACCGGGAACGAGATGACAAGCGCGAAGGGCGAGAACAGCTTGTAATTGATCTGATAGTAGGAAGACGACTTGATCATCTTCAGCTGGGACGACGAGAACGACACATGAATGATCGTCCCGGCTGAGAGGCAGAATATGACGATCGCCGCCACCAGCGCCTCCACGCTGGACAGCCAGAGCGTCGCCACCGACAGGATCAACAGCACGATGATCGTATAGAGCAGGAAATCGATGATCTTTCCGATGAAGGGCGTGCGTTTCTGCGCTGCCTCCTCCGAGTGAATCAGCGTCTCATCGGACTGCTTCGTGGCCTCCGCGGTCCGCTTCAGCGGCTGCGCGGATCGCTTCGGGGTCTCCCCGGATCGCTTTGGCCTCTCCCCGGAGCGCTTCGGCGTCTTCCCCGATCGCTTCGGCATGTTCCCAGCTTGCTTCGGCATCTTCCCAGATCGCTCGGTTGGGCGGTCAACGCATCGTTGGTAAGTCATATCAACAAGACGTTAAGAGATTGGAGACGACCCCAACCGCCGATCCGGACGCGCCGCCCGGGCCGGGTGTGCTGCGCCACCGGTTGTCCGCGCCAGGGAATTGTCTCCGATTGATCGGGACAATGTATCGATTGGCGCTGCTTTGTCTCCACTGTACCCTGACAAAACGGTGCGAATTTCGCGCGAAAATCGAGACAATCAGTGGAGGTGATGATGACAATGTGGTTGCCGTCCCTCAATGACCGGCCCGGGCCGAAATACCTGCGCATCGCCGATGCGCTGTCGGAGGACATCTATGCCGGGCGGCTGGCCGCCGGCGACCGGCTGCCGACCCATCGCGACCTGGCCTGGCATCTGGGCGTCACCGTCGGCACCGTCAGCCGCGCCTATGCCGAGGCGGAGCGCCGCGGCCTGCTGGTCGGAGAGGTTGGACGTGGCAGCTATGTGAAGGCCGGCGCCCGCTCCACCGCCACCCTGGCGATGCCGGATCCGGGCGGCCCGGCGACCATCGAGCTTGGCATCAACAAGCCGGCCGCGGCGCTGTCCGCCCCGGAGTTTGCCGCCGGCATGACGGCGCTGGCGCAGTCCGGAGAACTCGAGACGCTGATGAACTACCAGCCCCATACCGGCCGCTGGGACCATCGCGCCGCCGGGGCGGAATGGATCGCCCGCCGCAACCTGCAGGTCGATGCCGGGCAGGTGATGCTAGTGAGCGGCGCCGAGCACGGCATCGCCGCCGCCCTGATGGGGCTGACCGATCCCGGCGACGTGGTGCTGGTGGAGGAGCTGACCTGGTCCGGCACCCGGGCGCTGGGCAGCCTGCAGCGCCTATCCCTGAAGCCGGTTGCCATGGACGAGCAGGGAATGATCCCCGAGGCGTTGGACGCCGCCTGCCGCGCCAGCGGCGCGCGCATGCTCTACACCATGCCGACCATCCACAATCCGACCACGGTGATGATGCCGGAGGCGCGGCGGGCCGAGATCGCCGAGGTCGCCCGGACCCATGGCCTCACCATCGTCGAGGACGATGTCTACGGCATGCTGGCGGCCGACGCGCCGCCGCCGCTCTCGGCCTTTGCGCCGGAGCGCAGCCTGTACCTCACCTCGGCGTCCAAGAGCCTGGCGCCGTGCCTCAGGGTCGGCTACGCGGCGGTGCCGGTGGACCGGATCGGCCGCTTCACCGCCGCCGCCCGGGCCCTGAATTGGATGGCGCCGCCGATCGAGGCGGAGATCCTGACCCGCTGGGTCCGATCCGGCGTGGCCGACGAGATGGCGGCGCGCATCCGGGCCGACGCCGTCGTGCGGTTGGGGATCGCCCAGCGCGTGCTGGCCGGATTCTCCTTCCAGGCGACGCCCGGCGGCTTCCACATCTGGCTGCAATTGCCGGAGCCGTGGCGGGCCCAGGACATCGTCGCCGCGGCCCGGGACCGGGGCGTGTCGATGACCTCGACCGAGCTGTTCGTGCCCGGGCGGGCGGAAACGCCGCACGCGCTGAGAGTCAGCATCTGCGCCACCCGGACCCATGGTGAGCTGGAGCGCGGCCTGTCCTCGCTGGCGGAGCTGTTGCGGCAATCGCCGGAACCCTGCCTCGCCGTCGCATGAGGGTTGCGCGATGTACACGCCAAAGCCTTTTGAGGAGGCCGATCTGCAACGGCTGCGTGGAGTGGTCGAGGCCAGCAGCTTCGGCCTGCTGGTCAGCAACGGGCCGGACGCGCCGACTGCCAGCCACCTGCCGTTCTTGATCGACCTCGACACCGAGACCGGGGAGGGCGTCCTGCACTGCCACATGGCGCGGGCCAACCCGCATTGGCAGGCGATCGAGGCCGACCCGGCGGTGCTGTCGGTGTTCACCGGCACCCATGGCTACATCTCGCCGCGCTGGTACACCACGCCGCTGGCGGTGCCGACCTGGAACTACGTCTCGGTGCATGTCTATGGCCGGGCCCGGACCGAGCATGAGCCCAAGGCGCTGCGGGCGCATCTGGAACGGCTGGTGGCGGTGCAGGAGGCGGGCCGGCCGGAGCCCTGGTCCATGGCCGAGCCGCCAGACGGCTTCATCGACAAGATGCTGACCGGGCTGGTCGGGGTTGAAATCGCCATCGAGCGCATCGAGGGCAAGCGCAAGATGAGCCAGAACCGGACCCCGGCGGACCAGGCCGGGGTGATCGCCGCCCTGCGCGCCGACGGCACCGAGCGCGGGCTGGAGCTGGCCGCCGAGATGGCCCCGGAAGACTTCTCCTGGTATCGCAGCGATGCCTGACAACCCTTTGAATATCCTGTCGATACAGTCGACGGTTGCCTATGGCCATGTGGGCAACAGCGCGGCCGCGTTCCCGCTGCAGCGGCTGGGCATCGAGGTCTGGCCGGTGATCACGGTGCACTTCAGCAACCACACCGGCTATGGCGCCTGGCGCGGACCGGTGCTGCCGGCGGACGACATCGCCGAGGTGATCGAAGGGATCGGCGAGCGCGGCGCGCTGCCCCGCTGCGACGCCACGCTGAGCGGTTACATGGGCGATGTGTCGCTGGGCGACGTGATCCTGGATGCCGTTGGCAGGGTCAAGGCGGCCAACCCCGGGGCGCTGTATTGCTGCGACCCGGTGATGGGCGATATCGGGCGCGGTTTCTTCGTGCGCCCGGGCATCCCGGACTTCATGCGCGACCGGGCGGTGCCGGCGGCGGACATCATCACCCCGAACCAGTTCGAGCTGGAATACCTGACCGGCCAGGCCGTCGACACGCTGGACCATGCCCTGTCGGCGGCGGACGCGGCCCGGGCGCTGGGGCCTGGCATCGTGCTGATTACCAGCCTGCAGCGCCAGGGCGCACCGGCCGAGACCATCGAGCTGCTGGCGCTCTCGGGCGAGGGCGCCTGGCTGGTCGGCACGCCGCTGCTGCCGATCACGGTCAACGGCGCCGGCGACATGACGGCGGCCCTGTTCCTGGCGCACTACCTGAAAACGGGCGACGTGGCGGCGTCATTGGGCCGGGTGGCGGCGTCGGTCTTCGCGGTGATGGAGGCGACGGTCGCCGCGGGTGCGCGGGAGATCCAGATCGTCGCCGCCCAGGACGCGATCGCCGAACCGCCGGATCGGTTCCCGGTGGAGCAGGTACGGTGAGCGGCGCTCGCCTAGTCCGCCAGCCGGAAACGCTCGGCTTCGCGATCCCAGACGAAGAGCTCGACGAAGTCGCGGATCGGCGTGCCCTCGGTGCAGAAGCAGTTGCTGTCGTCGCAGCCGACCTGCCTCGCCGATCTCAGGATGGCCCGATCGTCGCCGTGGCGGAGGTGCGTGAAGGCGATCTCGGCGATCTCGGCCCCCGCCGGCGGCCCGCCGGCTTCGTAGGTCGTGCCCTGCCAGACCCTGGTGAAGGACCCGCCTTCGTCGACCCGCAGGACGTCGGTCGGCACGAACGCCACACAGGTGCCGGTGTACGGCGTGTAGTCGACGACCAGGAAATCGGGTTCCGTCGCCACCAGCCGCACCGCCCGCAGCGATCCGAGGGACTCGCAGACGCAGTCATACGGTTCCCAGCTGACCACACGCGGTTGGATGCCGGAGACATCGACGATGCCGAGATGCGGTCCGGCCTGGATCCAGCCGACGGAGAAGGCGATCCAGCGCGCTTCCGCCTCTCCGGGCGACCGGATCGGGGCGAAGCTGATCCGCGCCTGGTCCCCGATCGCCTGCTCTGGCAGGTTGAGCTCCGCCTGCAGGAAGGCAACGAGCGAATCCTGGCTCAGCCCGTTTGCCGCGGCCCGTCCGCCGAGCCCATCGAGCCAGATGACTCGCTGCCGGTAGGCGGTCACTAGGCAGTGACGATGCCGGCACGGATCGCGGTGGTCGCGCAGCCAATCGGCCTGCTGGCTTCTGAGGGCGTCGGGCTCGGCCGCGGCCGACAGCGCCTGCCGGTAGGCCTCGGCCAGCGCCTCGTCCAGGCGGGACAGCCCCGAGTCGCCGCAGATCATGTGCTCGACCTCGGATGTCGCCTGGTCGCAGTCGAAGCTTGCCGCGATCGCCGGCAGGGGCGACAGAATCGACAGCGCGGCGACGGCCGACGCGATGAACAATAGGGTCCGCATGATGGTCATCTCCGAGTTCCGGCGGGCAGGTGCCTGTCGGGGCACCGCTAATCCCGGCCGGATTGATCGTTGCGGGGCGATCACGCATGTCGATCATCCGGGCCAATCTCTAATATTGGATAAAGCGACCATGGTTCCGATGAAAGCCGCAGCTTGCGATAGAGTTGCTGTTTTTTTCCGAATTTCTAACCGGTTAGCGGATAATCTTAATGTCTGACATGACCTCCAGAGGCCGCACCCTTGCCGGTCCGCCGTCGCGCGGCGACCTGCTGGCCTACGGGCTGTTGCTGGTGGCGCCGCTGATGATGTCGAGCAATGTGGTGATCGGCCGGGCCGCCGCCGAGGTGATGCCGCCTGTCGGGCTGGCCTTCTGGCGTTGGTCGCTGGCGCTGGTGCTGATGCTGCCGCTCGCCGGGGCCGGGTTGTGGCGCTATCGCCATGTCCTGCGCCGGCAGTGGGCCGTGCTGCTGCTGCTCGGGGCGCTGGGCATGGGGGTCTGCGGCGCCTTCGTCTATGTCGGGCTGAAGACCACGACCGCCACCAATGCCGGGCTGATCTATGCCGCCTCGCCAGCCCTGATCCTGGCTATCGGCGCGCTGTTCCGGGGCGAGCCGGTGCGGCCGCGCCAGATTGCCGGCATCGTGCTGGCCATCGCCGGCGTCGCCGCCATCCTGGCCCGTGGCGATATCGCGGCCCTGCTGGCCCTGCGCTTCACCATCGGCGACCTCTGGGTGCTGGGCGCCACCATCGCCTGGGCGGTCTACTCCGTCCTCCTCAAGCGTCAGTCGCTGGCGATGCCGACCTTCGTCCTCTTCGCCGCCATCGCCGCGGCCGGCGTGTTGTGCCTGGCACCGTTCTATGTGGCGGAGACCCTGGCCGGCCAGCCGGTGGTCTGGAGCCCGGAGGCGCTGCTGAGCGTCGCCGGCGTGGCCGTCTTCGCCTCCGTCCTGGCCTATTCCAGCTACCAGAAGGGCGTCACCGTGATCGGCCCGGCCCGTGCCGGCCCCTTCATGTATCTGATGCCGGCCTATGCCGCGGTGCTGGCGATGCTGTTCCTCGGAGAGCGCCTGGCCCTGTTCCACCTGCTCGGCTTCGCCCTGATCCTGGGCGGCGTGGCATTGGCGAGCGCCACGGCCCGGCCTGCGGCGGGCGGTGGGGACTGATCCGCAGCGTCAGGGTGTTCTTACGGCCCGGCCCTCATACGTCGACAGACTCAGCATGAGGATCTCTGGCAGTGAACAAGGTCCTCATGCTGAGCCTGTCGACGTATGGGGATCGGGCCGCCGCAACCGTCGATGTGCTTCTTTGACAAAGTCAATTACTGGGGATTCTGCCGGGATTCCGGCCTTTCAGCCAGCCGGTTGTCCGCGGAATTCGCCGAACAGGCTATTATTTGACTTTGTCAAATAAATCTTGCACCGTTACACTGAGGCCGTTGAGGGCCTTCTTCGAGACGGGATCGGCGCGGCATGCTGGAACAGATCGACACCATTCGTCAGTTTTCCCGGTTCTATACCCGCCGCCTCGGCGTGCTGCGCCGGCGGCTCTATGACAGCCCGTTCTCGCTCGCCGAGAGCCGGGTCCTGTACGAGCTCGGCACGCGCCATCAGCCGACGGCGAAGGAGCTCGTTACGGCTCTGGGCCTGGATGCCGGCTATCTGAGCCGCATGCTGACAAGCTTCGAGCGGCGCGGGCTGGTGGTCCGCAGCCGGGCCGAAACCGACGGCCGCAGCAACGTGCTGTCGCTGACGCCGGTCGGCGAGGCGGCGTTCGAACGGCTCGAGGACCGCTCCCGGGAAGAGGTCGGCGACCTGCTGCTGGCGGTGCCGGAGGACGACCGCAGGCGGCTGACCCAGTCGATGCGCACGGTCGAGCGCATCCTTGCCGCCGAACCGGGCCCGGCGGCCGAAGTCACCCTGCGGGAGCACGGACCCGGCGATATCGGCTGGGTGATCGAACGCCATGGGGCGGTCTACACGCGGGAATATGGCTGGGACGATTCCTTCGAGGCGCTGGTGGCGGAGATCGCGGCGAAGTTCCTGCGCACCCGCGACCCGGCGCGGGAGCGGTGCTGGATCGCCGAGCGCGACGGCGAACGCCTGGGCTGCGTCTTCCTGGTGCGGGAGACCGACGAGGTCGCCCGGCTGCGCCTGCTGCTGGTCGAGCCTTCGGTCCGGGGCCTGGGTATCGGCCGCCGGCTGGTCACCGAGTGCATCGCCTTCGCCCGCGATGCCGGCTATCGCCAGGTCACCTTGTGGACCAACGACGTCCTGGTCGCCGCCTGCCAGCTGTACCGGGAGACCGGGTTCAAGCTGGTGGCGGAGGCTCCGCACCACAGCTTCGGCGCCGACCTGGTCGGGCAGGACTGGACGCTGGACCTTTGACGCACATCCGTTGTCATTCCCGCGAAGGCGGGAATCCAGTTGGCACGGCCTTGTCAGGCGGCACCAGCGCGATCTCTGGATTCCCGCCTTCGCGGGAATGACAACGGGAGGTGGCTGTTCGACCCGCGACGGCACTTCGTCCCTTTCGCTCCTAGCGTCACCCCTAATACCTCTCCGCCGCCCCTCCAAACTGCGCGGCCCCGTGCTAAGAACGGGGCATGATCGATCTGGCCGTCGCGATCCTCGTCTTTGCCGTTCTGCTGGCGCTGGTGGCGCTGCTGCAGCCGCTGGCGCAGCGGCTTGGACTGCCGCATTCGGTGCTGCTGGCCGGGCTCGGCATTGCGCTGGGCGCGGTGTCGCTGCTGGCACCGATGGCCGGCGGGGTGGGGGTGCTGGGCGGCATCGGGGCGCTGACCCTGGGGTCGGACGCCATCGTCTACCTGTTCCTGCCGGTGCTGCTGTTCCAGGCTGGGCTGACCATCGACGTGCGCCGCATGATCGACGACATCGCCCCGGTGTTGCTGATGGCGGTGGTGGCGGTGCTGGTCAGCACCGGTGCCGTCGGCCTGGCCTTGGCGGCGGTTTCCGATGTGGGGCTGGTGGTCTGCCTGCTGCTGGGCGCCATCGTCGCCACCACCGATCCGGTCGCCGTGGTCGGCATCTTCCGCGAGCTGGGGGCGCCGCGCCGGCTGCTGATCCTGATCGAGGGCGAGAGCCTGTTCAACGACGCCGCCGCCATCGCCGCTTTCTCCATCCTGTTCGTGATGGCGGCCGGCGGCGGGCCGGCCGACTGGTCCTCCGGCATCGGACGCTTCGCCCTGGTCTTCGCCGGCGGAGTGGCGGGCGGCGTCGCCGGGGCCTGGGCGACCATTCTGTGCCTGCGGCCGCTGCGCGAATTGCCGCTGGCCGAGGTCACCGTCACCGTCGCCGGCGCCTATCTGACCTTCATCGTCGCGGAACTCTATCTGGGCCAGTCGGGCGTGGTGGCGGTGGTGGTCGCGGCGCTGATCATCGGCTCCTCCGGCCGCACCCGGATCACGCCGCAGAGCTGGCAGGGCCTGTCGGACATCTGGAACCAGCTCGGCTTCTGGGCCTCGACCCTGATCTTCGTGCTGGCCTCCATGCTGGTGCCGCGATTCCTGGTCGGCATCAGCCTGACCGACGGCCTCTATCTGGCGGTGCTGGTGGCGGCGGCCTTCGCGGCCCGCGCCGCCGTGCTGTTCGGGCTGCTGCCGGCGCTGAGCGCCAGCGGCCTCGCCGAGCGGGTCAGCGGCGCCTACAAGACGGTCATCCTGTGGGGCGGCCTGCGCGGCGCGGTGACCCTGGCGCTGGCCCTGGCGATCACCGAGAGCCCGTTCATCGGGCCCGAGGTGAAGCGTTTCGTCGGCGTGCTGGCGACCGGATTCGTTTTGTTCACCCTGCTGGTCAACGCCACCACCTTGAGGCCGGTGCTGCGGCTGCTGAAGCTCGACCGGCTGACGGCGGTGGAGCAGGCGGTCCGCGACCGGGCCGTGGAGATGGCGCTGGGCACCGTGGCCGAGAAGGTCTCGGTTGCGGCCCCGCGTCACCATATCGCGCCCGCCGTCGCCGACGACGTCGCCGGCGCCTATCGACGGCGGCTCTCCGCCGTGGCGGATGGCGAGGCGGCAGGCCCCCTGCCCGAAGAGGACCAGCTCAGCATCGGACTGGTGGCGCTCGCCGGCCGCGAGGAGGAGCTCTACCTCGATCACTTCGCCGACCGCACGGTATCGCGGCGCCTGGTCACCGTATTGGTAGCCAAGGCCGGCCGCCTGCGGGACGCCGCGAAATCCGCCGGGCCCGACGGCTATCTGAAGGCGGCCCGGGACAGCCTGCGCTTCCGGCTTGCCTTCCGCTTCGCCAGCGCCCTGCACCGGCGCTTCGGCATCGAGCGCTTCCTGGCGCGCAACCTGGCCGACCGCTTCGAAACCCTGCTGATCACCCGCATGGTGCTGGAGGAGCTGATCGGCTTCACCCGCACCAAGCTGTCGGGCCTGCTGGGCAAGCCGATCGCCGAGCAGTTGCTGGCGCTGCTGCAGGAACGGCTGGACGGCAGCCAGGCGGCGCAGGCGGCGCTCTACCGGCAATACCCGGATTATGCCCGCTCGCTGGAAGAACGTTTCCTGCAGAAGGCGGCGCTGCGCATGGAGGAGGCAGAGTATCGCATGCTGCTGGCGGAATCCCTGATCGGTCCGGAGATCTATCACGATCTGCAGCGCAGCCTGGGCGATGGCTGGAAGACCGTCGCCGGCCGGCCGGAGCTCGATCTCGGCCTGGAGACCGCCGCCCTGGTCCGGCGCTTCCCGATGTTCGACGTGCTGCCCGAGGCCAAGCTGCGCCAGGTGGTGGCGCTGCTCAAGCCGCGCCTGGCCTATCCCGGAGAGCGCATCGTCACCGCTGGCGAGCGCGGCGATGCCATGTACTTCATCTCGTCCGGCTCTGTCGAGGTCGACCGCGACGGCAACAGGTTCACGCTTGGCGCCGGCGATTTCTTCGGCGAGCTGGCCATGCTGGCCAACCGCCGCCGCACCGCCAATGTCTCGGCCGCCGGCTTCTGCCGCCTGCTGGTGCTCTCCAGCCGCGACTTCCGCCGCTTCGTGCGCAGCGACCCGGACTTGCGCGCCCGCATCCGCGAGATCGCCGAACAGCGACTGACGGCGGTGGGGCAGGCGGTCTCCGCCGACCGGGCGAAGGATCTGTCCGAGGCGGCGGATTAGGGCCGGCGGTGCCCGGTCGAGCCGTCACTCGGCTCGGCTTCGCTCGCCACCCTCTCCCAGGGGGAGAGGGAACCCACCGGCTCGCCGACCAAACCCTCTCCCAGGGGGAGAAGGTGGACTGCCGTAGGCAGGCCGGGTGAGGGCTCGACCGCACGATCTCACCGGAACGCTTCCGACCTCAACGCCGCCGCCCCGTCTTCGACCGACAGCACCTGTTGGTTCCCGTCGGGTCGGCGTAGCGACACGGTCCCATCGGATTCCTCTCGCTTGCCGACGGCCATCAGGATCGGGATGCCGGCTGCCCGTGCATCCATGATTTTGCGGGACAGGCGTTCGGCGCGGATGTCGGCCACGGCGCGGAAGTCCCGGTCGAGCAGATCCGCCGCGACCCGCTCGGCATAGCCGGCTTGGTCCCGGCCGATGCTGGCGACGATGATCTGGTCGGGTGCGAGCCAGAGCGGCAGGGTGCCGCCGTGGTGCTCCAGCAGGATGCCGATGAAGCGTTCGACGCTGCCCAGCACGGCGTGGTGGATCATCACCGGGCGGACGCGGCGGTCCTGGGCGTCGGCGTAGCGGGCGTCTAGGCGTTCGGGCAGCACCATGTCGAGCTGGACGGTGCCGCATTGCCATTCCCGGCCGCGGCTATCGCGCAGATGGAAGTCCAGCTTCGGACCGTAGAAGGCGCCTTCACCGGGATCGTGCTGGTAGTCGAGCCCGGCCGCCTGTGCCGCCGCCTCCAGCTGGGCCTCGGCCCTGTCCCAGACCGTGTCGTCACCGGCCCTGACCTCAGGCCGGGTCGAGAAGGCGACGCGCACATCCTCAAAGCCGAAATCGGCGTAGACCTCGCCCAGAAGGCGGCAGAAGCGGGCCACCTCCTCGACCACCTGCTCCTCGGCGCAGAAGATATGGGCGTCGTCCTGCACGAAGGCGCGGGTGCGCATCAGGCCCTGCAGCGCGCCCGACGGCTCGTCGCGGTGGCAGGCGCCGAACTCGGCCAGCCGGATCGGCAAGTCGCGGAACGAGCGCAGGCGTTTGTTGAAGACCTGCACATGGCAGGGGCAGCTCATGGGCTTCAGCGCATGCACATGGCCGTTCTCGCCCAGGGAGAACATGTTGTCGCCAAACTTCTCCCAATGGCCGCTCTTCTCCCACAGCGCACGCGCCAGGAGCTGGGGTGTCCGGATCTCGCGGAAGCCGGCGCGGCGCATGCGCCGGCGTATGTAATCCTCGACGATGCGATAGATGGCAAAGCCGCGCGGGTGCCAGAACACCATGCCCGGCCCTTCCTCCTGCTGGTGGAAGAGGTCCATCCGGTTGGCGATCGCCCGGTGGTCGTGCGGGTCCATTTCATCCTCCATTCGTGTGCGGTTCGGACGGAGGGTGCGGAATCAAAAAGCCCCGTCCGTCGCCGGCGGGGCCTCAGGGTCAGCGCAGTGTCGCGGTCCTCACCGCATGCCAGATCCCCGCGGCCCGCCGATGCGGGTCGTCGTGGTCGTGGCCTGCGTGGTTGCGATGCGCTTGCTCATGGGCGTGGAGATAGGCGGTTGTGGTTCGGAAGTCAAAGGCAATCGGGTTTCCATTGTTTCAGTGCCAGCTCACCCCTCGCGGTTGTTGTCCAGCCAGTCCTTCAGCCGGCGCAGCAGGCCGTGCAATGCGAGGATGTCGGCCTCGGACCAGTCTGCGAAGGCCTTGCGGGCGGTGGGGGCGAGGGCGGCGTTGGCGGTCGCGAAGGCGGCGGCGCCGGCCTGGGTCATGAACAGGTGCTTGCTGCGGCCATCCTCGGCGTCGGGGCGGGCTTCCAGAAGGCCGCGCCTGACCATCTTCTGCACCGTCTTGGTGATGCCTGGCTGCGGCGCCTGGAAGGCCGACGCGATGCCGGTCACCGTGCGCGGCCGCTTCGGGTCCTTGCTGAAATGGCTCAGCATGACGAATTGCGGGAAGGGCAGGCTGCCCTCGGCCAGAACCTGGTTGGCTCGGGTGACGGCGAGCTGGTTGGCGATGCCGATGAAGTTCAGCACCTGCAGCAGGGTTGCGTCGTCGACCTTGCGATCCATGCCGCCTTCCAACGCGAAAGGCGCCCTCAGGTCAAGATCAGATCGTCGAGCCGCCGCCGCGGCGAGGGGCCGGGGGACGTCCCATAGCCGAGCCGGATCAGCATCTGGACCGTGCCGCCCGCCGGTGTGCCGATGGTCTCATGGAACGCCGCCTGCAGTTCCGCCATCTCCGGATATTCCTGCAGCACCTGGCTCATCGGGTGGAAGGCCACGCCCAGCGCGGTGGCCCGAAGGTTGAGCCGGACATAGGCGCGGCCGGTGGCGATCTGGGTCTCGCGGGTATTGTCGGCGGTGGTCATCCAGGCCCAGCCGGTGGCAGTGGCGCTTTGCTCGGCAATAATCGCCGCGCCGGTCTCGAAGGCCGAGGTGGACGGGTCCAGCATCGCCGCGCGGGATATGAACCCGAACTTGCGGCCCCACCAGATCATCGGACCCTGCAGGTCGATGCCGTCCGGATCGGCGGCAATCTCGTCGGCACCGATGCGCATCAGGTCGATGCTCTCCTTATGGGTGCGCGGAGTCACCATCTCGATCCGCGACGCCTCGCCGGCGATGTCGCGCAGCCGCTCGATCAGATCGCGGTCGGTGGTCACGGTAAGCGGGATCGCCGGGTTGTCGTAGGCTGCGCCGAGCGCGTCGGCGTCGGCGGATTCGAGCCAGCGCTCGGTGTCGAACGGCTCCTTGTTGGATCGCCGGTCGAAGACCTGGGCGAAGAGCGGATCGGACGGGAGCCCCGGGTCACGCACAAGGCGTATGCGGGCAACCGGCGCCTCGCCGATCTCGTTCTCCGGGAACGCTCCATCCGGGAACAGTTGGATGTCGGCCCGGTAACCCTCCGCCTGCGCCGCCAGGGCCAGCAGTTCCAGGAAGGTGCCGTGGCCGATCATGATCTGCCGGCTGAAGGGATCGGTGTGGGGCAGCAGCCGGGAGCGGTCGCAATAGAGCGTGATCTCGTTCGCCACACTCAGATCGACCAGCCAAGGCTGCAGGTTATGCGGGTTGGGGGCCAGGATGGCGTGGGAGAGGGCGCGGATGCGGATATCGGACTCGCCGGGGTCGGGCCCGGTCCAGGCGGCGATGGCCGAGGCCGGCATGCCGTCGACCGAGACGGCGGCATAGCCGGCAGCGGCGATCGTCCCGCAGACCGCACCGCCGATGCCGAGCACCCGAATGAACTTGCGACGCGAAAGACCCATGATCCCCTCCTTCGATGCATTCCATGGAATATAAATAACATTCCAAGGAATGCAACTGTCTTTAATCGGGGTCCGGAGGGGGCGATGCCGGGTCCGGTTTACTCAAAGATGGTCGTGACGCCGGTGTCTTCGGTCGATATCGGCCGGTTGCGGGGGCGATGAACGAGTTTCTCGACGATCAACCGCCGCAGCGGGGCGATGCAGATGATGGCGAGGTAGAAGGTCATCAGCATCCTGTCGATGTCGATGCCGAAGGAATCCGCATCCGTCGGGATCAGCGCGAACCCTATGAGCGTCGCGGTCACGACCAGGAAGCTCGGCAGGACGCGGGTTCCCAGCAGCACCTGCAGGGCCGGCGGTTCGTCGGGCGGCGCGGCCGGTTCTTCCCAGGGGCCGGCACGGCGCTCGAAACGCTGGAACGACCAGGCGATCAGCCGGGTCCACAAAGCCCAGAGGGTGACGGCGACGGTGGTGATGGCGCAGGAGAGCAGGACCGTGAGCGCCGAGCCTGCGGAGCGGCCGAATGCGTAGCTGAGATACTCATAGAATGTGCTGACCGCGATGAACCCCACCAGGACGGTCGTGACGATGGCGACGTCGTCGAGGCATTTGCCTGCCATCGCGATCCAATTGGTAGGGGATGCGGCATTCGGCTTCGGCACGCTGCGTGTCCCGAATTCGGTGGGTGGAGCGCCGATTATCCGGCGCCGTGCTTAACTTGGCGTTTCTCGTCAGCCGTCCTGCGGAGCAGCCGTCCTGCCCGGTCTCCGGTGGCCTCGCCATGGTGATGGGTCTCGCGGCCATTGACGTAGACCCTGTCGATGCCGGCGGCGGGCAGGGTGGGTTCGTCATAGGTGGCACGGTCGGCGATGGTCTTTGGGTCGAAGACGACGATGTCGGCGAAACGGCCCTCGGCCAGCACGCCGCGGCCGGGCAGGCGAAAGGTCTCGGCCGGAAGCCCGGTCATCCGGCGCACCGCTTCCTCCAGACCGAACAGGCCCTCATCGCGGCCGTAATGGCCGATGACCCGGGGGAAGGTGCCCCAGAGCCTGGGGTGGGGGTGGCTGTCATGGGGCAGGCCGTCGGAGCCGATCATGGTGTGCGGATAGGCGAGGATGCGGCGGACATCGGCCTCGTCCATCTGAAAATAGACCGCCCCGGCCGGGTCCAGCCGACGCGCCGCGTCTTCCTGGCTGCACCCCCAGTCGGCGGCGATGTCGGCCAGGTCGCGCCCGGCCATTTCCGGATGCGGCTTCGACCAGCTGACCCGGATGCGGATGTTCGGATCCATGAAGCGTGGGATCAGCACCGTGGAGCCGGCGGCGTAGGGGTAGGCGTCGAGGCCGACCGGCTGGCCGGCGCGCGCCGCCTCGATGGCCGCCAGGGTCTCGGTGCTGCGGCCCCAATTGGCCGGCCCGGCGCATTTGTGGTGTGAGATCACGACCGGCACCTCGGCGCGACGTCCGGTCTCGAAGCTTTCTTCCAGGGAGTCGAGGACACCGTCATGCTCGTTGCGCATATGGGTGGTGTAGATGCCGCCGCTGTCCTTCAGCCGGGCGGCGAGGGCGGAGACCTCGTCGATGCCGGCGGCCTCGTTGGGCGGGTAGAAGAGACCGGTGGAGAAGCCGATGGCGCCGGCGGCCAGCGCGTCGGAGAGCAGGGCGCCCATCTCGGCGATCTCGGCATTCGTAGCCGGCTTACGGACATCGTCCATGATCCCGACCCGAAGCGTGGAATGTCCGATCAACGCCGCCACGTTGACCGCCGGACGGGCTGCGTCGACCGCTGCCCCGTAATCGGCGAAGCGCGGAAAGCGGAACTTCGGACGCTCGCCCAGCAGGTTCATGGGCGGCGGCGGATCGCCGTCCAGCACGATCGGCGACAGGCTGATCCCGCAATTGCCGACCACCACGCTTGTCACCCCCTGGCTGACCTTCGCCGGCATCTCCGGCGTGTCGATCACCGCCCGGTCGTCATGGGTGTGCACATCGATGAAACCGGGGGCGACGGCGAGGCCGCCAAGGTCGATCTCCGCTGTCGCTGGACCGTCGACGGCATCGCCGATGGCGGCAATGCGGTCGCCGCGGATCGCGAGGTCGCCTTGCTTGGCCGGGGCGCCGGTGCCGTCGACGATCAGCGCGTCGCGGAATATCAGGTCGTAGGCAGTGACGTCACCGGGCATTTCCCGTCCATTCCCTGTTGTCATTCCCGCAAAGGCGGGAATCCAGTGTACACGGTGGCGAGGCCGTTGGTGCGGTGCAGACTGGATTCCCGCCTTCGCGGGAATGACAAAAAGAGGAGGATGGAGGAGCCTGGTGGATTCATCGAATGAAATGGCAGCCCGCTACTCTTCCGTCTGGAAGGGATGCCGGTCGATCCAGTGGCGGGCGATGTCGATGCGGCGGCAGACCCAGACGCGCTCCTTCTCCGCCACATAGTCCAGGAAGCGGGCGAGCGCGGCGGCCCGGCCGGGGCGGCCGACCAGGCGGCAATGCAGGCCGACCGACAGCATCTTCGGCGTCTCCTCGCCCTCCTCATAGAGGGTATCGAAGCTGTCCTTCAGATAGGCGAAGAACTGATCGCCGGAATTGAAGCCCTGGGCGGTGGCGAAGCGCATGTCGTTGGCGTCCAGCGTATAGGGGATCACCAGATGCGGCCGGCCGTATTCGGCGGTCCAGTAGGGCAGGTCGTCGGCGTAGGAATCGCTGTCGTAGAGGAAGCCGCCATCCTCGACCACCAGCCGCCGCGTATTGGGGCCGCAGCGCCCGGTGTACCAGCCGACCGGCCGCTCGCCGGTGGCCTTCTGGATGGCCTCGACGGCACGCTGCATGTGATCGCGCTCGGTGGCCTCGTCGATCTCCTGGTAGTCGATCCAGCGCCAGCCGTGGCTGGCGATCTCATGGCCGGCCGCCACCATGGCGCGGGCGACCTCAGGGTGGCGGGCGATCGCCATGCCGACGCCATAGCAGGTCAGCCGCATGCCGCGCTCGGCGAACAGCCGCAGCACCCGCCAGACCCCGGCGCGGCTGCCGTATTCGTAGATCGACTCCATGTTGATATGGCGCTGGCCGGCGAGCGGCTGGGCGCCGACGATCTCCGACAGGAAGGCCTCCGAGGCCGGGTCGCCGTGGAGGATGCAGTTCTCGCCGCCCTCCTCGTAGTTCAGTACGAACTGCACCGCGATGCGGGCGCCGCCCGGCCAGTCGGCATGCGGCGGCTTGGGGCCGTAGCCGACCAGGTCGCGGGGATAGTCGCTGTCCATGTAGAGGGTCTCCGTCTTGCCCGGTCGTTGACAGCAGGATAAGGGTGTTGGTCCAAATCACCCCGGAGCACTGTGCCATGGCATCCTCCCCGTCGGAACAGGCATTGGCCGCCGCCGCGCAGGTTGACGAACAGCGGCTGTGGACGCGGCACATGGACATGGCCCGCCATGGCGGCCGGGACGATGGCGGGGTCAACCGCCAGGCCTTCTCGGCCGAGGACGCGGCGGGCCGGATGCTGCTGGCGTCCTGGGCGGAGCAGCTCGGCTTCTCCCTGTTCATCGACCCGATCACCAACGTCTACGTGCGCCGGGCCGGCACCGACCCGGATGCGGCACCGGTGCTGGCGGGCAGCCATCTCGATAGCCAGCCCATGGGCGGCAAGTTCGACGGCGCCTTCGGCGTGCTGGCCGCGTTCGAGGCGCTGCAGGCGATTTCCGAGGCCGGGATCGAGACGCGGCGGCCGATCGAGGCCGTCGCCTGGGTCAACGAGGAGGGCTCGCGCTTCCAGCCGGGCATGACCGGCTCCTTCGTCTTCACCGGCGCCATGCCGCAGGCGGAGGCGGAGGCGGCGCGGGATGCCGAGGGCATCGCCGTTGCCGACACGCTGAATGCGATGCGGGCGGCGACGCCGTCGGCCACGGAGCGTCCGCTGGGCATCGAGGTGGCGGCCTATGTGGAGGCGCATATCGAGCAGGGGCCGCGGCTGGAGGCGGCCGGCCTGCCGGTGGGCGTCGTCACCGGCATCCAGGGTGCGCGCTGGTTCGCCATCGAGGTGACCGGCCATGCCGATCATGCCGGGACCACGCCGCGGGCCCAGCGCCGGGACGCCCTGCTGGCCGCGACCCGCATGGTGACGGCGCTGGAGGCGATGACCGCCGATCCGGACGATGTGGTGCGCTTCACCGTCGGCCGCTTCGACGTGGTGCCCGGATCCCCCAACACGGTGCCGGAGCGGGTGTTCTTCACCATCGACCTGCGCCACCCGGAGGCCGAGGTGCTGAACCGCTTCGGCGACGCCATCGCCCACACCTGCCAGGTGGAGGCCGGCCCCTGCGGCGTCAGTGTCAACGAGACCCAGTACAGCGCCCCGGTCGCCTTCCCGGACCACATGCGCGACACTATCCGCGGCGCGGCGGAGGCGCTCGGTCTCGGCCATATGGACCTGCCGTCGGGCGCCGGCCACGATGCCAAGGCCCTGGCAGATGTCTGTCCGACCGGCATGATCTTCGTGCCCTGCGAGAAGGGCATCAGCCACAACCCGGCAGAGAACGCCACGCCGGCCGATCTTGCGGCCGGGGCACGGGTCCTGGCGGCGACGCTGGTCGACCTGGCGAATGGCTGAACCGGTCGTCACGCTGGCCGAAATCACTGCCGACAGCGTCCGAACGATCATCGGCCTCGAGGTGGCGCCGAAGCAGCGCGGCTTCGTGGCGCCGAACGCGGTCTCGATCGCCGAGGCCTATTTCGAGAGGGGCGCCTGGTTCCGTGCGATCGAGGCGGATGGCGAACCGGTCGGCTTCGTCATGCTGTTCGATCCGACCCTGCCCAGCGCGACAGTTGAGGAGGATGACAAGCCGGGCGACATCCTGCTGTGGCGCTTGATGATCGACCATCGGCACCAGCGCCGCGGGCTCGGCCGCGCGGCGCTCGACCTGGTCGCCGCCCATGCGCGCAGCCGTCCGGGAGCGAAGCGGCTGGTTTCAAGCTATGTGCCGGGCAAGGGCGGACCGCGCGACTTCTATCTGCGGTTCGGCTTCGTCGAAACCGGCGAGATGGACGATGATGAGGTGGTGATCGCCTATCCGCTGTGACGCGGTCAGCGCGCCGGTTCGAGCAGGGCCTTCAGGGTGTCCCGGCAGGGCGAGGACTGGATGAAGTCGGCGATCTCCACCGACTCGGCTTCATGTGCCGCCTCCAGCCGCGCCAGTTCGGTCGGCAACAGCCGCCGCAGCTCAAGCAGATGCCTGAAATGGGTATCGGTCGTAGGGTGCGGCGCCGGATAACGCAGCACCTCCTCGGCCACCGCGTTTGACAGCAGCTCCATGCCCAATCGCAGCCGGTCCCAGTCCGATCGCGCAACCATGGCGGCGAGTCTGCCGCAACTGGGCGCCTCTGGACAAGGTCCCGGCGTTTTGCGGCCTCAGACCTCCCAGCGCTTGCGGATTTCGGGCAGCGGTTCCCGCTCGGTCGCTACGCCACCGCCTTTGCCCCGGCGGGCTTTCCGTCCGACAGGGAGGCCGGCACCGGCACATCCAGGCAGTCGCAGATGGCGCGCAGGATCTCGCCGTGTTCCAGCGTGGCCCCGGCGTCCGGGGCGGCGGTCGCGGCGCAGGCAGCAATCAGAACCTTCTTGTCCGGCGGCGCGAGCCGTTCCAACTGGTCCAGCGCTGCGCCGACCTGGGCGAAGTCGATCTCCCCGGCGGGTGTCTGGGCCGAGACGGATTCGACCTCAAGCATCCGCGCCCCGGCCCGATAGGCCGCCTCGGCCTGGGCGGGGTCGTCCTGGCCGGCGCAGGCAAGCGCCGAAAGCAGCAGGCCCGCTTCCCGGACATGGTCGCCCAGCGTCTGGCCGCCCGAATCCGCCGGGGCGCCGGCATTGCTGTCCCAGCCCATCTTGCGGCGCAGCACCCGCTGCAGCGCGAACTCGAATGGCGACACGGCCTCGTCGCAAAGGATCAGCGCGTCCAGGGTCTGCCGGAAGGCGTTCTGCCGATCTTCGGAGAGGTCGCGCAGGCTGGCCGCGCATAGCGCAATCAGCGGCAGGTGGCAGCGGCGGTCGAGTTCCGCGACCGGCTTGAAGACCTGGTCCATGGCCTTGAGCGCATCTGCCCCGGCGCTTTCTTTCAGCTTGCCGAGATGCGTCTGCCACATCCCCATATTGTGGCTGACGATCAGCGAATAGGTGACGGCCTGCGCGCCATCTGGCTGCTGCACCGCCGTCAGGATCTCGTCCGGCAAGGTGAGAAGCAGCGTCCGCTCGAAGTCGACATGCGCCTTCGGCGGCGCGCCGGTCTCGCTTTCGGCCCCGGCCGGGTCTGGGGAGACCGGTTCGGCGGTAATCGCCGATTCCGCGACATCAGGCGCCCCGAAGCTGGAATACCGTTCGACGTGGACGGTTTCCGGCACCTCGAGAAGGGCTCCGGCCCGGGCCAGGCCTGGGGACACGGGTTCGGCGGCAACCGCCGGTTCCGTGAAGGCGGCGGATTCCGCGACATCGACCGTTTCCGCGACGTCAGGCGCCCCGAAGCTGGAATACCGTTCGACGTGGACGGTATCCGGCACCTCGGGAATGGCTCCGGCCAGGGCCGGGGCCGGCCCGGCATCCTTGGCGGAATCCATGTATTTGTCCGGCAGGATCTCGTATTCCTCGTCCCAGTCCGGTTCGATGCGCAGGATCCGCTCCTCCAGCGGCGGATGGGTGGAGAAAAGGCTGGCAATGCCGCTGGCGAAGAACAGATGGCTGGCGAATTCCGCATTCGGCCGCTCGACTTCCGATCCCCGGGAGTAGCCGCCGATCTTCTTCAAAGCACCGGCGAGGCCGGCCGGGTTGCGGGTGAACTGGACCGCCGCCGCGTCGGCCAGGTATTCCCGCTCCCGGGACACCGCGGCCTTGATCAACCGGCCGAAGAACAGGCCCATATAGCCGGTGGTGAGCAGCATCCAGCCGCCGACAAACAGCACCAGCCGCGACCCGCCGGAAGTCCGGGGCCCGGTGCGCATCAGGACCTCGCCCAGCAAGGCGACGAGCAGGATCCCGTGCAGCAGGCCCATCAGGTGGATGTTGATCCGCATGTCGCCGTTTACGATATGGCTGAATTCATGGGCGACGACGCCCTGCAGCTCTTCGCGGTTCAACCGCGTCATGGTGCCATAGGTGACCGCCACGACCGCGTCCGACGAAGAGTAGCCGGCGGCGAAGGCGTTGATGCCTTGCTCCTCATGCATAATGTAGATGCCCGGGACCGGCGTGCCGGCGGCAATCGCCATCTCTTCCACCACATTGATCAGCCGGCGCTCATGAGGGTCGCGGCTATTCGGCTTGACCGGCATCGCCCCCATGGCCTCTGCCACGGCCTTGCCGCCGCTGCCAAGCTGGATGATCTTGAAAAGGCTGCCGAGCAGGATGAGGCCGAGCGTGGCGCCGCTGGTGTACAGGGCCAGTTCCCAATCGAGCAGGACGGCCACCAGGTCGACTTCGACGTATTTCCCCGTCGCAAGGTGGACCTCGTGATAGTACTCCTCCTGCAGGTAGGCGTAGCAGACCGCCACCGTGCCGTGGACCAGGGCGATCATGCACACGACGCCGAGCATGAAGAGGATGATCAGCCACGCGGTGTTGCTACGCGCGGTATCCTGTTGTCCGAAGAAATCCATCTACGCAGCCTCCACGGGGGCTGAGATGATGCGAGGCATCGGATCGACGCCGGTTTGGGCCTCCCTCAGGCGAAGGAAACCTTGGGCGCCACCCGCGCCTCCTCGTTCTCCAGGGCGAGCAGGGCAGCTTCCTTGAACCCGAAGCCATTGGCGATGACGCTGTCCGGGAAGGTCTCGCGGCGGGTGTTGTATTGCATCACCGCGTCGTTGAAGGCCTGCCGGGCGAACGCGACCTTGTTCTCGGTGGTGGTCAGCTCCTCCGACAACTGCATCATGTTCTGGTTGGCCTTCAGGTCCGGATAGGCCTCGGACAGGGCGAAGAGCTTGCCGAGCGCGCCGGTCAGCATGCCTTCGGCCCCGATCAGCGCCTGGGTCGCGATCGCCTCTCCAGGATCGGCCTGGACCTGCTTCATCGCGGCCATCGCCTGGTTGCGCGCCTGGATCACCGCCTCCAGCGTCTCCCGCTCGTGGGCCATATAGCCCTTCGCGGTCTCGACCAGATTGGGGATCAGGTCGTAGCGCCGCTGCAACTGCACCTCGATCTGCGCAAATGCGTTCTTGAACCGGTTCCGGTCGACGACAAGCTTGTTGAAGATCGCGATGAAGTAGAACACCAGCACGGCCGCAATGGCGATGACGGCGATCAGGGAAATTGTTGAACCGCTCATAGTCTCCGAATCCCGATAGATCAGTTGACGTCTTGCGTCCATTACCTTCCGGCAAGGGGACGGCGCTGCAGATCGCTTCCGCAATGCTGCAACTACAGGATTGTGGTGACTATTCGGTTAACCAACCTATCCGGAGGCCCGATGTTTCATTCGGAATGGCTGGACGGCAACTGAACGGCGCCGGTTAAGGCAGGATCTCCTGAGCCGCCGCCGGCGTCAGACTTCCCAGCGCATTCGCACGTAGAGCAGCAGTTCGCGCTCGGACTTCGGCAGATGGCCATCGGCCATGGCGATGCCCTTCAGGTAATCGTACACCGCGCGCCGCTTCTCGGCGTCGAACTCGATCGACAGGTCGTCGACGGTCCTGCGGAAATCGGGCAGTTCATCCGGTTCGCTGCAGCATTCGCGGAATTCGATCCGGTCGAATCCCGGCATCAGCCGGGCGCCGACCTCCTCGGCGACGGCGATCTCTTCCAGGCTGACCTGTCCGTCGACGCTGATCAGCGCGGCGCTCAGGGCGTAGATCGGATTGTCGCCGGCCGGCAGCTGCTGCTGCGGAACGCGCCCTTCCGACGGCATCTCCACCGCACGCCGTAGCGAGTCTCCGGGCGGATCGGCGGCGCCCATCATCACCATCAACCGGTGCTCCTGCACCGTCAGGTCGCGCTCGAGCATCTGCGGATTGTCGATCAACGCATCGCCGCTGCCGCCAGTTCCGACCAGCGTTTCCACGGTCAGGGTCTCGGGGTCGAAGCCGATATTGCGATACCGCGCCTCGATGGTGGGGTGGGAGTCGGTGGGATGCGGGATCTCGGTGGTGAGGATCTCGGTCATGATCGCCCCGACCGCCTTGTGGGTCACGTCGTATTTGGCCGAGTCTTCGAAGATCTTGGAGATGTTCGCATTGATCTTGCCCTGGTTCAGGCGCTCGACATTCTCCTCGCGCACATGATCCCAGACCGGCCCGTAGACCGCGACCTTGCCCAGTGCGGAGGCCAGCGCCTGCGGGCTGGAGACGCTGACGCCGACCCGGTCGGCTTCGAATTCGCGGTCGCGGCTGATCATGCGTTCGTTGCGCGCGAACAGCTCGATCATCAGCGACAGCATGGACAGCGCTGGCAGCCTGGCGATGGTCGCCAGGTTCAAGCCGCCGCCGTCCAGCGTGTCGATGGCCCGCGCCAGGCCGGAATAGACCGGCGCGAATTTCAGCGTATAGGCGGTGTCCGCGCCCTTGAAGTGGCCGAGTTCATGGCCGATCACCGCGCGCAACTCATCGAGGTTGAACAGGCGCATCAGGGGCAAGGAGAGGAACAGGGTCTCGCCCTTGACAGCCTTGTCCTCGTTGATGATCTCCACAGTGGCGGCGGTGGCGAAAAAGGTCGGGTCGAGGCCGACGATGATGTTGTCGGGCGGGTGGGCGCCTATCTTGCGCGCGATCTGGGTCACGAACTCCCACAGCTTCGGCCCCCGCGTCTTGTCGATCACCTTGGCGAAGATCTGGGTCGAAGGTCGGCGGCCGAGCCGGACCGTAGCGCCGATGAGCTTGAAGCCGCCGAACAGGGCGCCGAGCGCGATCATGCCCACCAGCCAGATATGCAGCCGGCCGATGGCGTGGATCTCCGCCGCCGCCACCGTATAGGTCAGGATGGCGCCCTGGATAAACACCAGGGCCGTCACCAGCAGCAGCGACAGGGGGATCAGCAGCGGGAAGATCGCCGCGTTCAACTCCCGGCTGCGGCCGGCCACCATGGCGGTGAAGAAGTACAGGGCCATCAGGTCGAAGGCAGCGACGCCGGACCAGAAACTGGCATCGCGCAGCGCGACCAGGCGACGCACGGTACCGCAGCCCGTGTCGGCGAAGAGGCTTTCGCTGGCGCAATTGGCGATCATTTCCGGCGGCACCGGACGGCCGTTCAGCAGCTCGCCCAGGATCCATTCGGCGGTGAAGAAGCCGGCCACCGGGATCGCCAGACCCACGATGAACGCGACTAGAACCTTCCGCACCATGGTCAGCACCCGCGTAACGCCCAAATTGGAAGAGTGCTGTGGGTATACCAACCCTTAGATGAAGGATTGGTTGACCCCAGGGCGGTGGGCGCAGCGCCGCGATGTCGGCCGGTATTACGGTTTCGAAGCCGCGGAGTCCTCGGCCAGTTTCATGTCGGCGGCCATGGATCGCTGCTGGGCCGGGCGTTCGCCGAGGCGGGCGACATAGGCGGTGAATTCGGGCCGCTCCGGGATCGCCTTGCCCCACATGGCCCAGCGCAGGCCGGAGCCGATGATCACGTCGGCGGCGGTGAACTGCTCGCCGAGCAGATAGGGGCCCGGCGCGACGGCCTCGGCCACCACGTCCAGCACCCGCTCGGGCGTTCCCCAGCCCAGCTGTTCCGGCCTGGCTTCGCCGTGTCCATGCATGGAATCGATCACCGCCGGCTCCAGGCAGCTGGGCCCGAAGAACAGCCAGCGCAGATAGGGACCGCGGCGCGGATCGCCCACCGGCACATTGAGACCGGCATCGGGGAAGGCATCGGCGAGATAGCAGCAGATCGCCGCCGCCTCGGTGATCACCGCACCCTTGTGGACCAGCGTCGGAACCTTGCCCATGGGGTTGATCGCCAGATAGGCCGGCTCGCGGTGCTCGCCGTTCTTGTAGTCCAGTACGCGCAATTCGTAGGGCTGGCCGACCTCCTCCAGCATCCAGCGGGCAATCATCGAGCGCGAGGGGGCGAAGTGGTAAAGGACCAGATCAGCGCTGTCGGACATCGGCCGGGTCTCCCTTGGCGGATTCGAACCGGCTAACAGTCGGACCGGAGGCGCCCGCCAACAACCCTTATTTCCCGCAATACGAAAGTTAGGCGTTTCACTAAGTTTTCACTTGGCGTGCGGAGGTCGGTCGTGTTACTTAGCCATATGACTAACCAACAACCCGCCCTGGATCGTGTCTTTCATGCGCTGGCCGACCCGAGCCGGCGGATAATGGTCGAGCGGCTGATCTCCGGACCGGCCTCGGTCACCGAATTGGCCAAGCCGCTGCCGATGGCGCTGCCGACGGTGGTCCAGCATCTGAAGGTGCTGGAGCAGAGCGGCCTGATCCGCTCCGAGAAGCGCGGCCGCGTGCGCACCTGCCACATCGAGCCGGCGCCGTTGTCGACGGCGGAGCGGTGGATCGCCGAACAGCGGGCCCTGTGGGAGGGCCGCCTCGATCGCCTGGGCGATTACCTCAAGGAATTGCAGGACAAGGAGGGGAAGGCCGATGGCCAGGACTGAAACACAATCGGCGGACAGCCGCCTCGACCTGACACTGACCCGCTTCATCGACGCGCCGCGCGCCCTGGTCTGGGAGGCCTGGACCAATCCGGAGCACCTGAAGAAGTGGTGGACGCCGGCGCCCTATACGACACCGGTTTGCGAGATGGATGTCCGGCCGGGCGGCATCTTCCGCACCGTTATGCGCTCGCCGGAGGGCGAGGAGCACGACCACAGCGGCGTCTTCGTCGACGTGGTCGAGCAGGAGCGGATCGTCTTCACCGATGCCCTGCTGCCCGGATGGCGGCCGGTCGTCAATCCCTTCATGTCGGCGATCATCACCATGACCGATCGCGACGGTGGCACCGAATACACCGCCCTGGTGCTGCACAAGGACGAGGCGGACCGGGTCAAGCACGAGGAGATGGGCTTCCACCAGGGGTGGAACACCTGCATCGACCAGCTGGCCGCGCTGGCGATCGAACTGAAGACGGCGCAGTGATGGCGCCGCATGGGATGTCGAGCCCGCAGGATACCCGCACGCTGGAGGTCACGCGGCTGTTCGACGCGCCGCCGGCTCTGGTCTACGAGGCCTGGACGACCGCGGAGCACCTGTCGCGATGGTTCTGTCCCGATGGCTTCACCGTGCCGGAGTGCATCTGCGATTTCAGCGAGGGCGGCCGGTTCGACATCTGCATGCGGTCGCCGGATGGCGGGGACCACTGGTCCCGGGCCCGATTCACCGAAATTCGCCGGCCCGAGCGGATCGGGTTCTCCAGCCGCATTTCTCTCGGAGACGGCGATCCGCGCTACGTCACCGAGACCCGGGTGACCTTCGCGGCGGAAGGCGAGGGGACGCGGCTGCATGTGCGCCAGAGCTTGACGCTGCTCGACCCCTCCGCCGCGTGGATGGTCGACGCCGCCGAGCCAGGCTGGCGGGGCGGCCTCGACAAGTTGGAAACCCTCGTCACCGAGCTGAAGGAGCAAAGCCGATGACCGCCAAGATCGAACTCTATGAATGGCCGCCGCTTCGCTCGCAGCGGGTGAGATGGGCGCTGGAGGAACTGGCGATCCCCTATGAGAGCCGGCTGGTCAACATGATGCAGCGTCAGCAGGACGGTGACGCCTACCGGGCGATCCATCCGCTGGGCGTTGTGCCGGCCCTCAGGACCGACCGCTACACGATGCTGGAATCGGTGGCGATCGTGCTGCAGCTGATCGACGAGCACCCGGAGAGCCGCCTGGCGCCGGCGGTCGGAACGCCGGAGCGGGCGGCCTATTACCAATGGTGCGTCTTCGCCGGCACGGAAATCGATCCGGCGGTGATGACCTATTTCGACAACACCATGCGGCCGCTGGAGCACATGCGCCCGGAGGGGCGCCAGCATGATGAGGCGCTGGCCGGTTATGGCCGCGAAGCCTTCGGCCTCCGCGCCGAGATGCTGTCGAACGTGCTGGACGGCCGCAACTACCTGGTCGGCGACGCTTTCTCCGGCGCCGACATCCTGGTCGGCCATAGCTGTTTCATGGCCACGGTGACCGGCCTGATCGGCGGGCATCCCGTCCTTAAGGCCTATCTCGCACGGCTGCAGCAACGCCCCGCCTATCAGCGGGCCTACCGGGACTTTCTAGAGGCCAAACCCTATCCGTAGAGGGAGATTCGATCATGACTGAGCGAAGCACGGCCCACGCCACATTCACCATCGAGCGCGACTATCGGGGCACGCCGGCGCAGGTCTTTGCAGCCTGGGCCGATCAGCAAGCAAAGCGCCGCTGGTTCGCCGTAGGCGACGGTTTCAGTGAGATCACCCATGCGCTCGACTTCCGCCGGGGCGGCCGCGAACACTGGGCTGGGCGAGAGCCGGGCGGCCGGCGGTTCAACAACGAGACGGTCTATCACGACATCGTGCCGGACTGCCGAATCGTCTTCTCCTACACGATGGATCTGGACGAGACCCGCATCTCGGCATCGCTCGCCACCGTGCAACTCGAGGAGATCGCGGACGGTACGCGGCTGATCTTGACTGAGCAGAGTGCCTTCTTCGAGGGCGCCGACACGCCGGACCAGCGCAAGGGCGGATGGACCTGGCTTCTCGGGCAGCTGGACGCGGCGCTGTCCGGCGAATTGCAGGCTGTAGAATGAGAATTGTGCCATGACCGTCACCAAATCCGTCAGCGTCACCGTGTCCCGCCGCTTCGATGCGCCGGCCGAGCGCGTGTTCGACGCCTGGCTTGATGTCGAAGTGGCCCGGCGCTGGCTGTTCACCATGCCGGACACGGAGCCGGTGCGCGCCGAAATCGACGCACGAGTTGGCGGTGGCTTCACCTTCGTCGACCGCCGGGACAGCGGCCTGGTTGTGCATCAGGGAACCTACTTGGAGATTGAGCGGCCAATCCGGCTGCGCATGCGGTTCTGGGTCGCCGACCAGCCAGATGCGGTGGACATGCTGACTGTCGGCATCGATCCGGACGGGGATGGCAGCGTCCTGACGCTGGTCCATGAACTGCATCCCGACTGGGCGGAATACGAGGCATTCACGCGCAACGCCTGGGGGGCGATGTTCGAGCTGCTGGAAGCGCAAGTGGCCGATGATTCCGACGCGCCGAGCAAGCCATGACGACCGAACAGGCGGCCGGGCGCTCCACCGAACATGAGACCTTTGTACTGGAACGCGTCTATGACGCCCCGCCGACGCGGGTCTTCGCGGCCTGGGCCGATCCCGCTGCGCGGGCTCAGTGGTCGGCGCCGTCGGCGGATCAGGGCATCGAGTACCTCGCGACCGATTTCCGCGTCGGCGGGCGCGATGTCAGCCGGTGCGGTCCGGCGGGAGACCTGAGGATCCGGGTCGAGGCGCGCTACCACGATATCGTCGCCGATCGGCGCCTCGTCTTTGCGGAGAGCGTCGCCTTCGAGGAGACTCCGCTTTCGGTCTCGCTGATCACCGTCGTCTTTGCGGCAGAAGGTGCGGGAACGCGATTGACGCTGACGGACCAGATCGCCGCGCTGGATGGTTCGGACATGGTCGCCGGCAGCAAGGCGGGCCTCGGCGCCGCGCTTGAGAACCTGGACGGTTACCTTCGCGGCGCGTCGGTCTGACGACGGCCGACGGGAGACGGACGGACGAGACTTGCCTTAGGCTGATTGCACCGAGGATCAGACCGCGGCGGCGACCGGTTCCGGCCGCGACTGGGATCCGCGCGACAGTTTCAGACGCGCTCTCGGCAGGGTGTCGGGCGAGTTCCGACGCGAAACGCGATCCACGTGCACACTCGACTTCACGCACAGGTCCGAGACCGGGCAGGCGCCACAGGGCGGCCGATGGTCGATATGGCGAATTAACGCCTGGCAGGCCGTCCTGAGATCGCGGCGCGGCAGGGTCAGATAGGGGCTCACGTCCAGCGGGTCGATGCTGGCCATCGGTCATTAACCATAATGTTTGTGTGGATAAGAGATGGGTTGCGATACTCCCGAATTCAAGGCGGAGAAACAGAAAACGTGTGCCGGAATACAAGACGCCCGTCACCGAGTTCTCACCGGGATACTGTTGGACCAGCGCCCGGCCCAAGGCGCGGGGCACCGGGGACTGACTGATTTCAGCGAGCTGACAATATTGGGAAATCCTGGGACATGATCAGCGGTGCCTGCCATTGCGGCGCGGTCACGTTCACGCTGGCGAGCACGCCGGACTGGCTGACCGAATGCAACTGCTCGATCTGCCGGCGGCTCGGGACGCTCTGGGCACATGCCCCGATAGCCGAGATCACGCTGACGGCCGAAACCGACGCCACGATTCGCTACGTCTGGGGCGACCGCACGCTTGCCTTCCACACATGCCGGACTTGCGGCTGTACAACCCATTGGGAGAACCTGCAGCCGGAACGCTCGGGCCGCATGGCCGTGAACTGCCGCCTGTGCGCTCCAGAGGTCGTGGCACCCCTGCGCATCCGGCATTTCGACGGCGCGGACAGCTGGACCTATCTGGACTAGGAGGCGAAACGTGAGATTGATCTGCCTGCCCTGGGTTCTTGTCCTGGCGCTGCTGGCGGCCGGTTCGGCGGTGGCCCAGGCCCATGACGCGGAGTCCGCCCGGTACCGCGTTGAGGTCGACATCACCTGGACGGCGGAAACTCATCCGCTGGAGTATCCGGACAGCGCCCATTTCTCCGGCCTGGTCGGCGCGACGCACAATTCCCGCTACATCGTGTTCGCCGATGGGCGCACCGCCACGTCGGGGCTGGAGCTGGTCGCGGAGAACGGCCGGTCGTCGGTGATGCTGGCGGAGCTGGCCGAGGGCATGCGCCGAAACCGCGTCGCCGAGACCTTCCAGGCGCCGGGCCTGCGCACCCTTCCGGGTCGGATGACCGCCACCTTCCAGGCCGACCCCAATCGCCGCTTCCTCTCCTTCGCCACCATGATCGCGCCCAGCCCGGACTGGTTCACCGGCGCCGCCGGGATCGATCTCAGAACCGGCGACGGCTGGGTCGAGCGGCTGGAGATCCCGCTCTGGGCCTGGGATGCCGGCACCGACAGCGGCGAGACCTATACCGCCGACGATGCCGATACCCAACCGCGGGAATCGGTGCGCCTGCTGGCGACGCCGCATTTTCTCTCCGAAACAGGGCTGACGCCGGTTGGCGTCGCGCGGATCGAAAGGCTGGAGTGACTCGAAGGAGCAGGGCCATGAAGCGCTTCGTTCTCAGCGAAACCTGCACAATCGTTATCGAGCAGGGCGACCTCACGAAATCCGCAACGGACGCCATCGTCAACGCCGCCAATGAGCGCATGCTCGGCGGCGGCGGCGTGGACGGCGCGATCCACAGGGCGGCCGGGGCGAGATTGCTGCAGGCCTGCCGCGAGGTGCCGGAAGTCAGCCCTGGCGTGCGCTGCCCGCGCGGCGAGGCCCGGGTCACGCCGGGCTTCGACCTGGCGGCCCGGCATGTCATCCACACCGTCGGCCCAGTCTACCATTCGGCAGAGCAATCCGCCCCGGTGCTGGCCTCCGCCTATCGCTCCTCGCTCGCCCTGGCCAACGAGCACGGCCTGGCGACCATCGCGTTTCCGGCCATTTCCTGCGGCGTCTATGGCTACCCACCGGCGGACGCGGCTGCCATCGCCCTGGGCATCTGTCGCGACCATGCCGGCGGCCTGCGGGAAATCCGCTTCGTCCTGTTCGGCCATGAAAGCTATGCGTGCTGGCTGGGCGTCGCGGAGGGCATGCTGGAGGCCGCGCCTGACAGCTAGCTGTTCAGGCCTACGTCGGCTTCGTTGGCCAGTTCAGCTCTCCCCCTCACCCTCCCACGGCTACGCCGCGGGTCCCTCCCTCTCCCCAAGGAGAGGGATTGTTCGCGGCGGCTGTTGGTTCCCCTCTCCTTGGGGAGAGGGAGGGACCCGCGCGAAGCGTGGGAGGGTGAGGGGGCGACGGCCTTTCGGCCAACCGCCAGTTCGCCTCAGCTACCCCGATAGGTGCTGTAGCTCCAGGGGCTGACCAGCAGCGGCACATGGTAATGGGCGCCCGGGTCGGCGATCGCGAAGCGGATCGGGATCTCGTCCAGGAAGACCGGTTCCGGCAGCAGCAGGCCGCGCTCGCGGAAATAGGCGCCGACCTCGAACAGCAGCTCGTACTGGCCGGCGGTCAGGGCTTCGCCTTCCAGCAGGGGGCCGTCGCAGCGCCCGTCGCTGTTGGTGATGACCGTCTTCAGCGGATGCTGCTTGATCCCGCCTTCCAGCCGGATCAGGTGGATCTTCAGCCCCGCCGCCGGCACCCCGTGGGCAGTGTCCAGAACATGGGTGGTCAGGCGCCCCATGATGTCCCCCTTGCTTGATCCATTGCCCGGCGTCTCGGCGGGTTTCGCCGGTTCGCCCGGCAGCCCGTCGTCCCGGACCAGGTCGCCCAGCCGGATGCGGGCGATGCGGGCGATCTGCTCCAACGCCGTCTGCCGCTCGGTCTCCTCGTCATGGCCGATGCGGCGCTCGAAGGCGGTGAGGATGGCCGTCTTGTCGAGCCCCTTCACGGCGATGATGAAGGGAAAGCCGAACTTGTCGCGATAGGTCCGGTTGAGGCGGTCGAAGCGCTCGTATTCCTCGTCGCTCAGCGAATCCAGGCCGGCCGAGGCCTGCTCGCCGGTCGAGGCATCGGACAGGTCGCGGGCCCGGGCCGCCTTGCCGGCGAGATCCGGATGGGCCCGGATCAGCGTGTCCTGCGCCTCCGGCCCCGCCGCCCGGACCGCCGCCACCATCACGTCGTGCAGCACGCCGACGCTGGAGAAGGGCCGGCCCACCGCCGCCCGCCGCGCCACCCAGGGCGAGTGCTCGAACACCTCGCCCAGATGCGCCACGAACTGCGCCGCCGGCATCGCGTTCAGCTCCGACAGGGTGAGGGATGATTTCGCCGCCACGGCGGTCCGGCCTCCTGGCTTGATAGGCCACGCATGACAGCAGGAAGGCGAGGGGCTGGCAAGGTCGGGCGAAAACCCAGTGAGTTTCACCACAGAGACACAGAGGCACAGAGATGCTGGGCTGGCGGTCCCACCTGTCTCAATCGCCCGCAGGGCAGAATTCTTGGTGTCTTGGTTCTCTGTGTCTCTGTGTCTCTGTGGTGAACGACAGTTGTTGTTTTGCCTCGGATACTCGATTGCCTGCGGCGCATTGCGGCGGCTCTGCGGTTGGCCGATACTCGGCCCTTAGCAAGAACAAGAAGAACGGCGGTCGCCGGGCATGACGGGCAGCATTCAATTCGTATTGGGCGGTGAGGTGGTGACGGTCGAGGGGGTCGACCCGATGACCACGGTGCTGCAATGGCTGCGCGCCAATGGACGCACCGGCACCAAGGAAGGCTGCGCGGAGGGCGATTGCGGCGCCTGCACGGTGGCGGTCGGCGAACTGGACGACGGCCGGGTGCGGTACCGCGCCGTCAATGCCTGCATCCAGTTCCTGCCGACCCTGGACGGCAAGCAGCTGGTCACGGTGGAGGATCTGAAGGGGCCGGACGGCGCCCTGCATCCCGTGCAGCAGGCCATGGTCGACTGCCACGGCTCGCAATGCGGCTTCTGCACGCCCGGCTTCGTCATGTCCCTGTTTGCGCTGTTCCGCGGCAGCGAGGCACCGGACCGGGCCGAGACCTGCGACGCGCTGGCCGGCAATCTCTGCCGCTGCACCGGCTACCAGCCGATCCTGGAGGCGGCCGAGCGCATGTACGATGCCGACCGCGACGACCAATTCTCCGCCGCCGAGGCCGACACGGCGGCACTCCTGAGATCGATCCGGCGTCGCGACATGCTCGACTTGACGGTGGCCGGCACGCGCTGCCTCGCCCCGCACAACAAGGCGGCGCTGTCCCAGGTATTGGCCCAGCATCCCGAGGCCTGGCTTCTCGCCGGCGGTACCGATGTCGGGCTTTGGGTCACCAAGCAGCACCGGCGGCCGGACACCATGATCGTGCTGGGCACCGTCGTGGATCTGGGCGGCATCGCCGAGGCCGACGGCGTGCTGGAGATCGGCGCCGGGGCCGCCTATACCGACGTGCTGCCGGCGATCGAGCGGCATTATCCGGGCTTCGCCACCCTGGTGCGGCGGCTGGGATCGGTGCAGATCCGCAATGCCGGGACCATGGGCGGCAATGTCGCCAACGGCTCGCCCATCGGCGACAGCATGCCGGCCCTGATCGCCTATGGCTGCGAGGTGGTGCTGCAGAGCGCGGGGGGCAGCCGGACGCTGCCGCTGGAGGATTTCTATCTCGACTACCGCAAGACGGCCCTGGCGCCCGGGGAATTCGTCGCCGCCCTGCGCCTGCCGCTGCCGCAATCGGGCGCGCATTACGGCACCTACAAGGTGTCCAAGCGCTTCGACCAGGATATCTCCGCCGTCGCCGCCGGCTTTGCCGTGACCCTGGACGGCGACACGGTCACGGGGCTGCGCGCCGCCTATGGCGGCATGGCTGGCATTCCCAAGCGGGCCGACCATCTGGAGCAGGTGCTGACCGGCCAGCCCTGGACGCTGGACGCGGTCACCGCTGCCCTTCCGGCGCTGGACCGGGACTTCCAGCCGATGACCGACATGCGGGCCAGCAGCGGCTATCGGGCGCTGGTCGCCCGCAATCTGATGCTGCGCTTCTACATGGAGTCCACCGGCCAGGCCGACCTGTTATCGGAGGTGGCGCATGGCTGACGATTCCCGCCATATCCCGCGATCGGCCGCGATCCAGGGCGGCGTGGCTGCGGCCCTGGCCCATGACAGCGCGGCCAAGCATGTCTCCGGCGAGGCGGTCTATATCGACGACATTCCGGAGCTGCCCGGCACGCTGATGGCCTATGTGCTGATGTCGGATCGGCCGCATGCGCGGATCGCCGGCATCGACACCGCCAGGGCCGAGGCGGCGCCTGGCGTGCAGGCGGTGCTGACCGGCGCCGACGTGCCGGGCGAAATCGATATCGGACCGGTCTTTCCGGGCGATCCGGTGCTGGCGGACGGGCTGGTGGAATATGCCGGTCAGGCGGTGGCCGCCATCGCCGCCGAGACCATCGAACAGGCCCGAGCCGCCGCGGCGCTGATCGCGGTCGAGTACGAAGACCTGCCGGCGGTGATCTCGGTCCGCGAGGCCTGGGACAAAGGGCTGTTCGTGTCGCCGCCGCTGACCTTCCACATCGGCGACAGCGCGGCGGAGCTGGCCAAGGCGCCGCATCGCCTCAAGGGCGAGCTGGAGATCGGCGGCCAGGACCATTTCTACCTGGAAGGCCAGGTCGCCTATGCCCTGCCGCAGGAGGATGGCGATCTGCTGGTGCATTCCTCCACCCAGCATCCCTCGGAGGTGCAGCACCTGATCGCCAAGGTGCTGGGCCGGTCCGATCACGCCGTGACGGTGGAGGTGCGCCGCATGGGCGGCGGCTTCGGCGGCAAGGAGACCCAGCCGGCGCTGATCGCCTGCATCGCCTCGCTGCTGGCCGACCGCACGCGCCGGCCTGTCAAGCTGCGGCTCGACCGCGACGACGACATGATCATGACCGGCAAGCGGCATGATTTCCTGACCCGCTATGAGGTCGGCTTCGACGAGGACGGCCGCATCCTGGCCCTGGAGATGGAGCTGGCCGGGCGCTGCGGCATGTCGCCGGACCTGTCCAATGCCATCGTCGACCGGGCCATGTTCCATGCCGACAACGCCTATTACCTGCCGGCCGCCACCATCACCGGCCATCGCTGCAAGACCCATACGGTCAGCAACACCGCGTTCCGCGGCTTCGGCGGACCGCAGGGCATGGTGTCGATCGAATATGTGGTGGACGAGATCGCGCGCTCCCTGGGCAAGGAGCCGCTGGAGGTGCGCAAGGCCAACCTCTATGGCAAGCGGGCCCGCAACACGACGCCCTACCACCAGAAGGTGACCGACAACATCCTGCCGGAGTTGATCCCGGCGCTGGAACGCTCCAGCGGCTATGCGGAGCGGCGGCGCCAGGTCGACGCCTTCAACGCCCAGCAGGGTCGGTTCAAGAAGGGGCTGGCGCTGACGCCGGTCAAGTTCGGCATCTCCTTCACCGTCACCCATCTCAACCAGGCCGGCGCCCTGGTGCATGTCTACCAGGACGGCAGCGTGCAGCTGAACCACGGCGGCACCGAGATGGGGCAGGGGCTCTACACCAAGGTCGCGCAGATCGTGGCGGAGGAATTCCAGATCGACGTGGAGCGGGTGCGCATCACCGCCACGACGACGGCCAAGGTGCCGAACACTTCGCCGACCGCCGCCTCATCCGGCACGGACCTGAACGGCCAGGCGGCGCGGGTCGCCGCCGGCGCCATCAAGGATCGCATGGCAATGGCCTTCGCAGATCACTTCAGGATGAACCGACAGGACGTTGTTTTTGAAAACAATGCCGTCCGTGGCGGTGGCCACGAACTGAGCTTCCGCCAGCTCGCCAAGCTGTCCTATATGAACCGGGTCTCGCTGTCCTCGACCGGCTTCTACAAGACACCGAAGATCTCCTGGGACCGCGAGGCCGGGCGCGGCCGGCCGTTCTACTACTACGCCTATGGCGCGGCGGTCAGCGAGGTGATGATCGACACCCTGACCGGCGAGCACCGGCTGACCCAGGTCGACATCCTCCACGACTGCGGCGACAGCATCAATCCGGCGATCGATCTTGGCCAGGTCGAGGGCGGCTTCGTCCAGGGCTTCGGCTGGCTGACATCGGAAGAGCTGTGGTGGGACGACAAGGGCCACCTGCGCACCCACGCCCCCTCCACCTACAAGATCCCGACGGCCGGCGACATCCCGACCTCCTTCCGGGTGACCCTGATGCACGGCAACCCGAACAAGGAGGATGTCATCCACCGCTCCAAGGCGGTCGGCGAACCGCCCTTCATGCTGGCCATCTCCGCCTTCCTGGCGCTCAAGGATGCGGTGGCGGCGACCGCCGGCCCCGGCGCCATGCCCCATCTCGACGCCCCGGCGACGCCGGAACGGGTGCTGATGGCGATCGAGGCTCTGCGGAACTAGAGGGACGGAGACCTAAGTGACGAGCCATGCCGATATGACGCTAGTGGCCAACGCCATCCACAACCCGGCCGAGCCGCGGCATTTCATGCGGATCAAGCCGGTGGAGCGGCGGGTGGTGGTCTGGCTGGAGGGCGAGATTCTGGCCGAGACGACCGGGGCGGTGCGGGTGCTGGAGGTGGGGAAGGATCTCTACGATCCGGTCCTTTACCTGCCGCCTGGCGACGTGACGCCGCGGCTGCGTCCTGCGGATCACACGACCCACTGCCCGCTCAAGGGCGACGCCGCCTATTTCGACCTGGTCGATGCCGACGGCGAGCTGCGGGTGCCGAGGATCGCCTGGAGCTATCCCGAGCCATTCGGATTCGCGTCGGAGCTGGCAGGGCGAGTGGCCTTCTATGCCAAGCATGTGACCATCGAAGAGAAGCCGCTCTGAACCGACCCGGCACGGCCTGTCGCGACTCAGGCCGATTACTTCTTCATCTTCATCGGATGCTCGCCGGCATCGGCCATCTCGCGCAGCCCGTTGATGTTCGCGGTGCGCGATTTGTGGATGCACAGCATGTTGAAGCTGACGATGCGCGGCCAGGCGTTTGTCGTGTTGCCGGCCCAATTGTCCGGATTGAACAGGGGCGGGCAGTGCCACCAGAGCCGGTAGCCATGGCCCTGGATCAGCCGGATCAGCTCTTCCGAGCGATCGACGCGGTCGTTCTCCACGTAGAGGATGGGCTTGTCCCGCGCCAGCGTCTTGGCGGCGCCGGTGAGGACCTCGACCTCCATGCCTTCCGCATCGATCTTGACGAAGTGGAGCAAGGGGATCTGGAGGTCGTCGAGCGGCACGATCTCGACGGTCTGGCCGTGCTCGCTCTTCGGCAGCTTGTCGAGGGCCATGCCGCCGAAGTTGCCCTCCAAATCATAGCGGATGTCCGGGAAGGTCAGGCTGTCCGGCCGTGCGCCGCAAGCCTTGTTGTAGGCATAGACGTTGGTCAGGTTGTTGAGCGCCAGGTTGGCGCAGAGATTCTGGAAGACGACCGGCTGCGGTTCGAAGGCGTGGACCCGTCCGGTGCGTCCGACCCTGCGTGCGATTGCGACCGTATGCGCCCCGATATTGGCGCCGATTTCGGCCACCCTGGCGCCCTCGGGACAGACCTGGGTGATCAGATCCGACTCGATCTCGGAGAATTCGCCATAGTCGATCAGCGCCCGGCCGATATAGACGTCGTTGGGGTTGGCGAGATACCGGCCATGGCGGGTTTCGACCAGCCGGTAGAGTCCCGGCCCGTCGTCTTCGGTGGCAGGCGCCGGGGCCGTCTCTCTGGCAGGTTTGTTCACGCCCTGGGATTCCTTGTCGCTCGCGCCCAATCGAGCACACCGGCCCTAACAATCGCTGAACGGCCTACCGCCAGGCCGCCATGGGCTGGCGCCAAATGCTTGCCCGCGTCTTCGGAATAGGAGGCCACATCGATCGCCCATGGCTCGAGACCGGACGATCGGAAGGATTCGTCAGGCCTTTCGCTTGCGGGGCCGGGCGGCGAGGTAGCCGCCGGCGGCCGCCGTGCCCGTCAGCAGCGCGCCCCAGATGATATCCACCAGGGTCATGGCCGCGGGCCAGCCGGGCAGGGTGGCGAAATTGGTCAGCTCGTAGGCGCCATAGGCGGTCAGCCCGAGCAGACCACCATTGCGGGCCGCCACCTTCCACGACCCGGCGGTGAGCGCCGGATTCACCGCGAAAAAGACGATGCTGCCGGCATAGCCGAGATAGAACAGCGCCGCCACGAACAGGTCGGGCTGCTCCCGCATCCGGTCGCCGATCTGGGACATATAGAAATCGCGGGCCAGCACACCCAGCCAGACGACGTCGATGGCCAGGAACAGGATCAGCGTGGCGGCATAGGCCTTGGCATAGGGCATGGAGCATGGTCTCCGCGGTCAATCGGCCGGCTCATAGCCGCCAGCGACGGGCAGTCAGCAATCAACGATCAGATGGGGGCTCGGTGGCGTTCATGCACCTTGCCTCTGGCGCGTAATCGACACAAAGGTATCCTGATCCCTGATCCCTGATCCCTGATCCCTGATCCCTGATCCCTGATCCCTTAAAGCCCGAAAGGACCGCCACCGATGCTCGTCACCACCACCGCCACCCTGCAGGACCGCAAGATCGTCGACTACAAGGGCGTCGTCAGCGGCGAGGCGATCCTGGGCGCCAACATCTTTAAGGACCTGTTCGCCGGCATCCGCGACATTGTCGGCGGCCGCTCCGCCGCCTATGAGGAGGAACTGAAGAAGGCCAAGGCCATGGCGATGGAGGAGATGATGCAGCAGGCCCGCGACATCGGCGCCAATGCGGTCATCGGCATCGACCTGGACTACGAGACCGTCGGCCAGGGCGGCAGCATGCTGATGGTCGCCGCCGCCGGCACTGCGGTGGTGGTGGAGTAGGGGCGCTGGCGGCTAGGCCGTGCGCTCCGCCGCTGTTTCCTGGATGATCTCCCAGGCCCGCTGGATGTGGTCCCGGGTGACCGTCGTCTGGCCGATGGAGAAGCGGATGGCGTAGCGGCCCTTGACGCGGTTCTGGGTGAGGTAGAGCCGGCCGCTATCGTTGAGGCGTTCCAGCAGGCGCTGGTTCAGGGCATCGAGCTCCGCCTCGTCGTCCATTCCCGCAGGATGGTAGCGGAAATTGACCAGCCCGAGGATGGGCGGCGCCATCACCTCGAAATCCGAGGCGGCGGCGATCTGCTCCGACAGCTCGGCCGTCCAGGCAATGTGATTGGCGATCATCGACTTAAGTTTTTCAACGCCGTAGCTGCGGATCACGAACCAAAGCTTTAGCGCCCGGAAGCGGCGCCCCAGCGGCACGCCCCAGTCGCGATAATCGATCACCTGGCCGGTCTCGCGGGATTGCAGATAGAGCGGGGTAACCGAAAGGGTGCGGGTCAGCGCCTCCGGGTCGCGCACGAAATGGGCCGAGCAGTCGAAATTCGTGAACAGCCATTTATGCGGGTTGAAGACGAAGCTGTCGGCATGCTCCACCCCGGCGATCATGCCGCGGTGCTCGGGCAGGATCAGGGCGCTGCCGGCCCAGGCGGCATCCACATGCAGGAAAATGCCGTGGCGGCGGCAGAGCTCGGCGATGGGCGCCAGCGGATCGATGCCGCCGACGCCGGTGCTGCCCAGCGTGGCGACGACGCAGGCCGGGGTGATGCCGGCGGCGAGGTCGGCCGCGATCGCCTGTTCCAGCGCGTCCAGGCGCATGGCGAAATCGTCGCCGGCCGGGATCTTGCGCAGGCCGTCCTGGCCATAGCCGGCGATCATCGCATCCTTCTCGATGGAGGAATGCGCCTCCTCCGACACATAGGCCGCCAGCCGCACCCCGTCGCCGCCCAGCGCGCCGAGGCCGTCGGCATTGGCGCGCCAGCTGGTGGCCCGTTCCCGCGCCGTCAGCAGGGCGCAGAGCGTGGCGCCGGAGGCGGTGTCCTGGATGACGCCGTGGAAGTCCTCCGGCAGGCCGATCATCTGGCGCAGCCAGTCCATCATCCGGGTTTCCAGCTCTGTCCCCGCCGGCGAGGTCTGCCACAGCATGCAGTTGACGCCCAGCGTGGCCGTCAGCATCTCCGCCAGCACCGAGGGCGGCGAGGCATTGGCGGGGAAATAGGCAAAGAAGCTGGGGTGCTGCCAATGGGTTACGCCGGGCAGGATGTCCGCCTGGAAATCGGCGAAGATCCGTTCCATCGACTCGGCCGCGTCCGGCGGCGAAGCCGGCACCTTCTCGGCGATCTCACCGGGCCGGACCTGGGCGCGCACCGGATAGTCTTCCACCGATGCCAGATAGTCGGCCATCCAGTCGACCATCTTGTGCGCCTGCTTACGGAACTGATCGATATCCACCCGGCCCCTCCCTGCGATGCTCTGGCGGCACGATAGGGCAGGCGCAACGCCGGGTCATCCGCCGTGCTGGGGCAGCGGTCAGTAATGGTCGAGGAACGGATTGAAGGTGGTGCCGCGGACCCGCGAGAGGTTGCGGGTGAAGCGCGGTTGCTGTTGCGCCATGCGATGCACCAGCCCGACCCGGCCGGGACCGCGCATGAAGTCGCTCTCCCGCCCCATCGGGCCGCTGGGATTGTGGTTCGGGCACAGCGCCGTGCGGCCGAGCTCCGAGCGGAAGATGTTGCCGACCAGGATCGCGAAGAACTCTTCGATGGTGTCGAAATTGTCGGCCATGAAATTGCAGTCCAGCACGCCCGCCATCTGCCTGACGGCATGGGTCAGCTCATGGACCAGGACGGAGTCGGGCGTCAGGAAATTGCTGGCGGTGGGCGGGCCGTAATCGGCCGGGGTGAACTCGATCGTCACATTGGTTCCGATGCCGGCACCATAGAGCAGGTTGCCGCGCGCATCGTGCAGGCCGAATCCGTTGCGGCAGTTGCGCACCATCTGGCCGTGCCGGGTGGCCGCCGTCTGGTTGTGCGGTCGCGCATTGGCCGGGCCACCGGGATTAGGGCGGATAGTCAGACTACGGGTGATCTCCGACCGGATCGCCCGACCGGTGTCTGAGCGGAAGATGCCATGCAGCAAATTGGCCACCACCCGCTCGTAGCGGGGGCCGTTCCAACCGGATGTGCTGCGGCCGCCATCGATGGTGATGGTCCGGCCGAACGAGAGTGCCATGGGAATGCCTCTGGAAGCGGAGGGCCTGACGGTCCGGGCGGGATGAAACGTCCAGGATAATACATTCAATTTTACGAAAAATCAATCTTACGCACTTGGCAAGAGTCTTCGGGGAATGTTGCTCCGGCAGATCGGATTGCGCCGGCTGGCCAAAGAAGAGGATTCAAATTGGCGTTTCGCCCAGTGTTGTTTGTCATCCCCGTTCTGGCGGCCTGCGCCCCGACGCTCGACTTCAACCTCGATCCGCCGGCGCCCGCGGCCCTGGCCGACCGGTTCGAGCTGGTGGCGTTCTATGACGAGATGAGCGGCGACGAGCTACCTCTGCGCCGCTGGGAGGAGCCGGTCCGCATCCAGGTCGGGCAGGCCCATGCGGATCCGCACCGGGCGGCGGCCGGGGCGGTCATCGCCACCCTGGATCGCCTGACGCCCATGCGAGTGCGCGAGCGGCGCAAGGGCGAATATGCCAACATGCTGGTGCTGATCGGAACCGGGGAGGAGATGGAGGCGCTGTGGCAGCAGTTTCCGGAGCTGGATTTCGGACGCGATCCGAGCATCGGCTTCGACTGCATGGTCAGCGCCTATCCCGGCCCCAACCGGTCGCGCTTTGCCATCGCCTCGGCCGTGGTGCTGATCGATTCCGTGGCGCTGGATGACGGGCATATCCGCCGCTGCCTGGCCCAGGAACTGACCCAGGCGCTGGGCCTGATGAACGATATCGACGATCCCGACGGCACGGTCTTTTCCAGCCGCACCACCCGCGAGACGCTGAGCGCGGGCGACGAGAACATGGTCCGCATCCTCTATGACCCGCGGCTCGAGACCGGCATGAGCCGGGCCGACGCCATGCCCATCGTCCGGCGGATCGCCGCCGAGCTGGAGGCCGGGCCGCTGATCAATTAGCGGTGGCGCAGTGCTGCTCGGTTCAGGCGCCGCGGGGCAATCATCCCCTGGCCGGCGAAGACGCGATTGTCTATCTAGGATGGGAGTGACGATGAACGGTGCACGTTTGTGCCGCCGCGGGGGATTGCGCCGATGTTCCATTATCCAGTGCCGAAACGGCCGCCGATCCGGCCGAAGATGCCGACCTTCGTCTATGGCGACGGCGTCTACACGTCAGACGAGATCGATCGGATCAATGAAATGGCCGACGCGCTGGAGCCGCGGCGCGTGTTGGTTGGCGAGAACCTCGTCTACAAGCCGGAAGGCAACAGGAGCTATGTCCGGCATATCCCGCCGGCCCGGGACAATCAATGGGTCTACCAGAAGCTGATCGACGCGATCTCGATCCTGAACGCCAACACCTATCAGTTCGACATCACCGGGACCGACGAGCCCTTGTACCACGTGACCTATGACGGGTCTGAGCAAGGCCACTATGCCTGGCATATCGATGTCGGAAACGACAAGCAGGCGCACCGCAAGCTGTCGATCACCTTCCAGATGAGCGACCCGTCCGAATATGAAGGCGGCGATCTGGAATTCAACCGGACCGGCAAGGTCGAGATCGCGCCGAAGAAGAAGGGCCAGTTGATCCTGTTCCCGTCCTACGTCCTGCATCGGGTAACGCCGGTGACCAAGGGTGTCCGTCGCGCCATGGTCGCCTGGATCGTCGGCCCGCCGTTCAAGTGAGCATGGCTTGCCGGCTTGACGGCGATGCGCGACAGTGCCGGCATGATTGCGCAGATTGAAATCCACCGTTCGGCCGCCCGATGAGTCCGTTCGACCAGTCCGATTGGCTGGCGGCGCTCGCCGCGGCGCGGGAGGCGGGCGATCCCTGCGTGCTGGTCACCATGGCCGAGGCGCAGGGGTCCACGCCGCGGGCTGCCGGCACCAAGATGGTGGTGTTCCCCGACCGGTTCGTTGGCACCATCGGCGGTGGCGCACTGGAGCACAAGGCGCTGGAGATTGCGCGGCGGATGCTGGAGGAGCGGCGCCGCGTGTCGGAGCTGCGGGAGTTCCCGCTGGGGCCGGCAATCGGCCAGTGCTGCGGCGGACACGCCTCGTTGCTGTTCGAGCCGATGCGGCCGGACTCCGAGACCCTTTTGCTGTTCGGCGCCGGCCATGTCGGCAAGGCGCTGGTTTCGGTGCTGGCCGATCTGCCATTCCGGGTCCGCTGGATCGACGAACGGGCGGACGAGTTCTCGGCGGACGTGCCGGCGAATGTCCGTATCGAAATCGCCGACCGGCCGGTCGAGGCGGTGGCGACCGCGCCCGCCGGCGCCTTCTACCTGGTCACCACCCACAGCCATGCCCTCGACTTCCGGGTCACCGAGGCTGTGCTGCGACGGGCTGATTTCGCCTATGCCGGGCTGATCGGCTCGCGCACCAAGCGGGCGCGGTTCGAGAAGGGGTTCCGGAAGCTCGGCGTGGACTCGGGCCCGCTGGTCTGCCCGATCGGCATCGACGGCATCTCCGGCAAACACCCCAAGACCATCGCCGTCGCCGTCGCCGCCCAGCTGCTGCAGGTGGCGGAGGAAAGGGCCGGGGCTCTGGCCGAAACGGAGCCGGAGGCGGCATCGTCGGCCGCGACCTGACCGGAGCGCGTTCTAGCGGTCCGACTCCTCGCTCAGTATCTCCATCAGCGGTCTACCGACGAAGGGGGCATGGGCCTCGACAGGTTCGGTATTGATGTCGATGAAATAGCGGTCGAGCACCGTCTCGCGCTCATGGCGCAGCGGTGGCGAGCAGTAGCAGAGCTCGGTCCAGCGCACGGTGCCATCCTCGCCGACCCGCGCCCGGCGCATCGAGGCCACGATCTCCGCCCCATCCGGCCGTTGCGCGGCGATGGTGCCGTCGGTCAGCCGTCGATGGAATTCTGCCCGCTTGTCGTCGATCAGGTGGCCGCTTACGGCGTAGATCATGGCAATCCCTCCGCCGGTTGAAGGCCATTGGCCGGGCCGCAGCATAGCATAGCCGACCCAGGGTCGGGCGTGGTGGCTTTGAGGCTGACGCTGGCCGCCGACTCGACCTAGACTGGCTGGCCGCCTTCGGGACTTCGCCAACGGGTCTCCGCCCATGTCCTTCCTCGACAATCCACTGCCCCGCCATGACGGCCTGCGCGCCGCCATCGATGCCGCCTATCGCGCCGACGAGACCGAGATCGTCGAAGCGCTGATCCCGTTGGCCGTGGTGCCCGGCGAGGTCCAGAAGCACATCAAGGAGCGGGCCGCGGGCCTGGTGGCCAAGGTGCGGGAGACGCGGCACAGCTTCGGCGGGCTGGAGGCTTTCCTGCAGGAATACGGCCTGACCTCCAAGGAAGGCGTGGCGCTGATGTGCCTGGCCGAGGCGCTGCTGCGCATTCCCGATGCCGAGACCGCCGACCGGCTGATCGCCGACAAGATAGGCGGGGCCGACTGGGACGCCCATCTGGGCCATGGCGAGGGCATGTTCGTGAACGCCTCGACCTGGGCCCTGATGCTCACCGGCCGGGTCATCCGCCCCGAGCCGGAGGAGCAGCGCGAGCCGCGCACGGTGCTGTCCCGGCTGGTCAAGCGACTGGGCGAGCCGGTGATCCGCCAGGCCATGGTGCAGGCGATGCGCATCATGGGCCGGCAATTCGTCATGGGCCGCACCATCAAGGAGGCCCTGGACCGCGCCACCGGGCCGGAAGGCAAGGGCTATCGTTACAGCTACGACATGCTGGGCGAGGCGGCCCGCACCCATGCCGATGCCGAGCGCTACCTGGAGAGCTATCACAAGGCCATCGAGGCGATCGGCAAGCGGGCCAAGGGGCGGGGGCCGATTGACGGGCCCGGTATCTCGGTCAAGCTCTCCGCCCTGTGGCCGCGCTACGAGACGGCCAGGCGGACGGAGGCGCTGGCGGCGCTGAGCGAGCGGCTCAAGGCCCTGGCCGTCGCGGCCAAGGCGCATGAGATCGGGCTGACCATGGATGCGGAGGAGGCGGACCGGCTCGATCTCTCCCTGGACGTGTTCGAGGCGGTCTATGGCGATCGGGCCCTGACCGGCTGGGACGGTTTCGGGCTGGCGGTGCAGGCCTATCAGAAGCGCACCATGCCGCTGATCGAATGGCTGATCGACCTTGCCGGGCGACATGGCCGGCGCATCATGGTGCGGCTGGTCAAGGGCGCCTATTGGGATACCGAGATCAAGCTGGCCCAGGTCGACGGGCTCTCCGGCTATCCGGTCTTCACCCGCAAGGCCTCCACCGATGTGTCCTATCTGGCATGTGCGAAACGCATGCTGGAGGCCCGCGACCGGCTCTACGGCCAGTTCGCCACCCACAACGCCCAGACCGTCGCCTTCGTGCTGGAGGCGGCCGGCAATCAAGCGGGCTCCCCTGGGGGCTTCGAATTCCAGCGCCTGCATGGCATGGGCGAACCGCTTTACGACCAGGTGGTAGCACCGGACCTGCCCTGCCGGGTCTATGCCCCGGTCGGCGGCCATGAGGATCTGCTGGCCTATCTGGTGCGCCGGCTGCTGGAGAACGGCGCCAACACCTCCTTCGTCAACCGGCTGCAGGACGAGCAGGTGCCGGTGGCGGACATCGTCGCCGACCCGGTGGCCAAGGTGGCGGCGTTGGCCGACAAGCCGCATCCGCAGATCCCCCTGCCGGTCGAGCTCTACGCGCCGGAACGCCCGAATTCCGTGGGCTATGACCTCAGCGATCCGCCGACCCTGCTGCCGGTGCTGGAAGCGATGGATGCGGCGGCACAGGTCACCTGGGAAGCGGGGCCGCTGATCGGCGGTGAGGCGGGCGAGGGCGACCGTCGGCTGGTGACCGACCCCGCCGACCGGCACCGGATGGTCGGCGGCGTGGTCGACGCGACCGCCGAACAGGCGGGGGAGGCGGCCCGCATCGCTGCCGGCGCTTGGCGCGGCTGGGATGCGCTGGGCGGTGCCGCCCGCTCCGAGATCCTCACCCGCGCCGCCGACCTGATGGAGGCGGCCGGGCCGGAGCTGATGGCCATGGCGGTGCGCGAGGCCGGCAAGACCCTGCCGGACGCCGTCGCCGAGCTGCGGGAGGCGGTCGATTTCCTGCGCTATTACGGTGCCAGGGCGGCTGAGGAGTTCGAAGGCCCGTCCATGCTGCCGGGGCCGACCGGCGAGGACAATTCCGTGGCGCTCAGGGGCCGCGGCGTCTTCCTGTGCATCAGCCCGTGGAACTTCCCGCTCGCCATCTTCACCGGTCAGGTCTCCGCCGCGCTGGCTGCCGGCAATGCGGTGATCGCCAAGCCCGCGGAGCAGACGCCGCTGATCGCCTACCGCGCGGTGCAGCTGCTGCACGAGGCCGGCGTGCCGCCGGAGGTGCTGCATCTGCTGCCGGGCGACGGGCCGACCGTCGGCGGGGCGCTGCTGGCCGATCCGCGCATCGCCGGCGTCGCCTTTACCGGCTCGACCGAGACGGCGCGGTTGATCAACCGCACCCTGGCGGACCGGCCGGGCCCGATCCTGCCGCTGATCGCCGAGACCGGCGGCCAGAACGCCATGATCGTGGATTCCACGGCCCTGCCGGAGCAGGTGGTCATCGACGTCATCGAAAGCGCCTTCCGCAGCGCCGGCCAGCGCTGCTCGGCCCTGCGCGTGCTGTTCGTGCAGGACGGCATCGCCGACCGCCTGCTGGAGATGCTGGAGGGGGCGGCCGCGACGCTGAAGGTCGGCGACCCGGCGCTGCTGGAAACCGATGTCGGCCCGGTGATCGACGAAGAGGCCCATGGCATGCTGGAGGCCCATGCCGAACGGATGGCCAAGGAGGCGTCGCTGCTGTTCACCGTGTCCCTGGACGGCGCCGGCGACAACGGCACCTTCTTCGCCCCGCGCGCCTATGAGATCGACAGCCTGGACCGGCTGGAGCGCGAGGTGTTCGGCCCGGTGCTGCACGTGATCCGCTACAAGGCCGAGGATCTCGACCGGGTGCTGGACGCCATCGAGGCCACCGGCTACGGCCTGACGCTTGGCGTCCATAGCCGCATCGAGGCCACCGCCGCCCATATCCACGAGCGCCTGGGCGTCGGCAACACCTATATCAACCGCAACATCATCGGCGCCGTGGTCGGCGTACAGCCCTTCGGCGGGCAAGGCCTCTCCGGCACCGGCCCCAAGGCCGGCGGCCCCCACTACCTGCACCGCTACGCGACGGAACGCACGCTATCGGTGAACACCACCGCGGCTGGCGGCAACGCCTCACTGGTGTCGCTGGCGGAAGAGGAGGCGGCTGCAACGCCGGACTCACCCTAGAGCCGCCGGTCAACCGCCGTGCAGGCTAACGAAGGCGCAAGCATTCCACCGTATCGATAGGCGTCGCCACGGCACGGTTTGGTCATGGGCTACGACGTCACCTTCCATCCGATCTCGCGGAGCGAGTTGCAGCGCTACGTGTTGGACATCGCCAACGCGCCGGACCTGGCGGAGTCCCGTGCCGCCGAGATCACCGTAGCCCCGGACAAGCGGTTCGCTCTGCGCCGGATCTACGGGGCCATGTGCACGGCGGTGACGGCGCAGAGCGACGACGTCGCGCCGCATCCCTCGCGGCTGGCGGCCTTCCAGTTCTGGGCGGCCCAGGTCGCCGGGTTTCTGCACCCCTATTGGTACGCACGCAATGCCGCTATCGGTTTCCTTCGGGACCCGCGGGTCCGCGCGCACTTTGCGCCGCTGTCGCCGGGCGCAGGCCCTGTGCTGACCTGGATCGGCGCCTTGCCCGAATGTGCGCCGCTCGACGACAATTATTCCGGCAGCGGCTTCGTAGAAGATGTCGGGGTCCTGGAGGCGGACCTGCATGCGGCGCTGACGCGCCTGCACAGCAACCCGAAAAAGCGGAACGCGGAGCCGTTGCTCGAGAGCCACGCGCTGGGCGCGGTCCATGATGCGCTGGACTACTGCAAGAAGAACCGCCTCGGCCTGATAGAGGGCTGCGACGTCATCGTGCCGATCATCGACGAATGGTCGACCGATCCCGACAATCTGACCGATGCCGACTGGCACGACGGCGAGGCCGCCGCCGGCAGCCTGCTTTGCTTCGCGCAGCCGGCTGAGGGGCTGAAGAATTCGCCGCTCGAAAGGTATTTGCAAGGGCAGCTGCTTCTGCCGAACGACCATGTCTCGGTTCGCGACCTCCTGGGGATCCGAAGGCACGCGACGATTGCCGTCAGGCAGACATATCGGCGTCGGGACGGCATCCAGGTTCCGGTGTCAGCTCTGCGCCGAATGGTGATCCTCCCGAACGGCAAGGCCAAGCCGGTGAAGATCGGCAGGATTCGACTGCGTTCGCGATGCCATTCCCACGCGGCAACTTGGGCCCAGCACTATCAGGACGAGTCGGACTACTGGGCCGAATGCGCGGCGGAGGACCCCACCGAACAGATCGACTCGGCCGGCCACTTCGCCTATGGCGGAATCGTCAGTCGGCTTGCGGAGCACGGCCTGACGATGATCTACGCCGGGCAGATCGACCTCGCCGAGCAGTTCTTCGCCAGCGCCATCCGCGCCGGTGAGTACATTCTCAAGGAGAAACTGACGGACGAAGAGATCTACCGGTTCTGGAGGCAGCGGGCGGAAATCGAACTGACCTTGCAGCTAGCCCGGGTCGTGCGCCGGGACGATCGGCAGAGCGATCTGGATCCGACCGCACTGTCCCAGGTGCTTCAATGCTACGTGAAGGACATTGACGGCGTCTCGAGGTCCGATTGGTCGCACCTTGACGAACGGACACAGTCCGAAGCGATCGCGACGGCGCTGCTTGTCGAGGATATCGACACGGCATTGGCGCTGCTCAAACGGAAGCGGCCGGCCGACACGCAAGTCGACACGCGTGCGGTCTTCATGCGGTGCGCCAGCCGACCGCGCCTCTGTGCCCAGGACGAGAGCTTCGTGGAACGCTGCCAGCACTATCTGGAGCTGCTGAGGGCACCCTCGGGCCAGGTGGCCTTGAACACGGATAGCCTCGCGGTGCCGCTCTATGCGGCGGTCCTGGAACGCTATGTGTTCCGGCCCGGTGCGCGCGTCGATTGGGGCGAACTGCTGGAGCACCTTGGCCGGTAGTGACCTCGGACCGTTGAACGGTTCGCATCATGCCTGCATGGCTGATCTCGCGAGCGAGGTTGTGCCGGCCACCCTTTGCTGCGGAATTCACTGTTGCGCGAGTTCACAATTGCCCACCTGTTGAGAGGCGAGGAGGCTCGGCGCGCCGACAGCGTCAAATCGTCGCCCCAAGGCCGGTCATGGGCCCTTCGGTGCCTGTAACCGGTCCAAAACCGGGTATTGGGCAATGGTTTCTGCCACTGAAATATCAAGAAACAGTCATAACGAGTTGTTCTCCAAGTATATTCAACGGAAAGTTGCCGAGTCAGCAGCGGCCGGTGCATAGTTGCTTCTTCTTCCCGGTACTTCCTGCGAGGGCCGGGCACGGCCGCTTTTTGGCGGTTGTAGTGAACAAACAAGGAGAGGCTCACGTGAAATACTTGCCGAATACTCCTACAATTGGATTGGCTGCTGCCGTGGCGCTGGGAATCGCTGGGTTGGGGACCGGCCCAACGGCCCTGGCGCAATCGGTTCCCGCCGATCTCATGGGCGCGAAATCCGGGACGATGGCCAAGATCGGCACCGATCTGGCGGGGCTGTATCAACAGCAATCGGCCTTCGCGCTGCGTGCCGCGCCGTCGGTGGCCGTGGCCGGGGTCAGCGCCGACCAGTCGATGATGCAGATCGTCGGTGACAAGGTTGTCATCGACGCGGTGGCAACCGGGGACACCGATGCGCTGCTGCAGGAGTTGGAGGCGCTGGGTCTCGAAAACGGCTCGTCCTTCGGTCATGTGGTCTCGGGCCTTCTGCCGATCGCGTCGCTGGAGGCGGCGGCCGGCCTGGATACCCTGCAATTCGCCCGCCCGGCGATGGCCATGACCAATATCGGATCGGTGACCAGCCAGGGCGATCGGGCGATGTTCGCCGACGAGGCGCGTGAGGACGAGGGCGTGCGCGGCCGCCGGGTGACGGTGGGCGTGCTGTCCGACAGCTATGACTGCCTCGGTGGGGCCGCGGCGGACATCGCCAGCCGCGACCTCCCGCGACTACAGCGGATCAACATCATCGAGGAAGGGCCCTGTGCCCCGCCAGGCGAGGAGGAAACCCTCATCGACGAGGGGCGCGGGATGATGCAGTTGATCCGCGATGTCGCCCCGGCTGCGCGGCAGGCCTTTCATACCGCGTTCGGCGGCCAGGCGGATTTTGCACAGGGCATCATCGAACTGGCGGACCCGGCCCTGGGCAATGCCGACATCATCGTCGACGACGTTATCTATTTCGCCGAGCCGATGTTCCAGGACGGCATCATCGCCCAGGCGGCGGACACCGTGAAGGCCAACGGTGTTGCGTACTTCTCCTCCGCCGGCAATAGCGGGCGCAATTCCTGGGAGAGCACCCAGAATGGCTTCGAGGACTCCGGGGTGCCGGGTACGTTCTTCGGGAGCACCCGACACGATTTCGACCCCGGCGTCGGCGTCGATGACCTGCAGAGCTTCGTGCTTGCGACGGGCACGACGATCTGGGCCTTCCAGTGGGACGAACCCTTCGCCTCGGTCAGCGGGGCGCCCGGATCGGCCAGCGACATCGATATCCTGCTCTACATCGGCGGTGTCTTCAGCGGCTTCGGCGGTTTCGACTTCAATATCGGCGGTGATCCGGTCGAAATCTTCGGTATCGTCAATTCGGGGCCGCCTTTGGTTGTGGAGATCGGGATCGAGCACTTTGCCGGCCCGTTCCCCAACTTCCTGAAATACGTTGTGTTCGACCCCAGCGGGGACGCTATCACCGATCCGGCCACGTCCTTCCCGACGGATTTCCCGACCGACAGCGCCACCAATTACGGTCACTCCAATGCCGCCGGCGCGGCGGGCGTCGGGGCGGCCTTTTGGCGCAATACGCCGGCCTTCGGCGTATCCCCGCCGGAGCCGGAGGTATTCTCCGCGGCCGGCGGCACGCCGATATTCTTCGATACCGACGGCAACCGGATTCCGACCGAGGTGCGTCAGAAGCCGAACTTCACCGGCCCGGACGGCGGCGTCACGACGTTCTTCGGCGGGCGGGATTCCTTCGGCGATCGCACGCCGGGCGGCAACCACTTCTTCGGCACCTCGGCATCTGCACCGCATGTCGCGGCGGTAGCGGCGCTGATGCTGGAGGCCAACCGCCGGCTGGAGCCGGACGACATTTACGAGATCCTCGAGGACACGGCGATCGACATGGATGATCCGTTCACGCCGGGCTTCGACCGAGGTTTTGATTTCGGCACCGGGTACGGATTCGTCGACGCGGAAGAAGCGGTCGAGGAGGCCGAGGATTTCGAGGATGACGATGACGATGATGACGACGACGATGACGATGACGACGGCGATGAGTTGGCGTTCTCGGACTGAGTCGAACTACCATCCCATGTAGGCGGTACCGGCCCCATGCCGACATGGCGTGGGGCCGGTTGCGTCGGGACTGGTCAATCATCAGAGTTGCCTCGTCGCCCTCGTCGCGCAGTCCGGTTCGGCATCGCAGCCGTCTGCGATCCCCAATGTGACAACCCTGTGTGACCGCGATGCCGAAACTGGTCGTGGCCGGTGCGGCAGGGCGGACGATCCGATGCCTTCTCCATCGATGTGCCCCGACCCGTGGCGGCCGCATGGTCGCTCAACGATAAGGAAAAGGGGGTACGCGATGACACATGGACCTTTACGCGGGCTGGCGCTCGCCGGTCTTCTCACGCTCTCGCTTTCAGGCTGCGCTGCGTTCTGCCAGGCCTTCTGTCCGGCGCCGGGCGGTCCCCTGACACCGGTGGCGGAAGGATCGGCCCAGGGCGAGTTCGCGTATCTGTGGATCGCCGCCGACAAGGATGCCTGGGTCGGCTGCACCGTGGTCGGGTGCGGCGACGGCGATCTGAACCACGGGACCCTGTTCAGCCTCGACGTGGCGGATCCGACGATCCCGCCGGGCACCAAGCGGATCTATGTGGAATTTTACCTGCCCGAGCTGCCGCCCGGCGTCCAGCTCGTGGAGGCGCATATCAACCTCTATGAGGACAGCCGTCAGGTTCCCGATCAGACCTTCCGGCCGGTGATCGAGGTAACCGACGAGTGGGATCCCCGGACGATCACCCACAACAACCAGCCGATGCCGATCGGGTCGCTTTCGCAGGATGCGCTGCTGGGATCGTTCCGGGACGTCAACCAGTGGCGTGGCACGCTGCCCGGAAACGATTTGGTTCCCATCGTGCGGAACCATCTCGCCTTTCCCAGCCAAAACCACGGCTTCCTGATCAACAACGTCGCCCCGGCCACCTATTTGCGCAGCTTCCGCTCCGACAACGCGCCGAGCCGGACGGAAACGGATATGGATTTCTCGCCGCGGCTGTTGCTGAAGGTGCGCCTGCCGGGACCGGAGGGGTTCCTGGACGCCAGCAATCTGGGCATGCCGTCGCTGCCCATGGACACAGATCTGGACGAGTTCCTGACCGGGCCGGATGTCCTGATGGTGCGGATTGCCGGCGGGCCGAATTGGCCGGCCGCCTGGGACGTCGCCTTCAACTGAAGACCGACGCCCCGGACGGGCTGCCGGGTCGGGGTGCCGCCGCACCCCGACCGCGCCGGGCGTCGATCAGAGATCCAGCGCCGCGGTGTGCTCGATGTCCTGCCAGTTCTCGTCGGCCTTCTCGATGTTGTCGTCGATGTCCTCCAGGAACAGGGCGTAGATCTCCTCGTTCAGGTTCAGATAGAGCTGGCCGTCCTCGATCTTCCACAGGGTCGGATCGCCGTCGAACTTCTTGCCCACCGACACGCCATAGGCGCAGAAGCCGCCATAGGCCGGGACATAGCGCGCCGGGTCGGCCTTGAAGGCGTCCAGATGGGCCTGGCTGGAGAAGCGGTAGGCCGCACCCTCATGGACATGGACCAGCGCGTCGGAGCCGCGGGCCGGCTCGCCCTGGGTGAAGTAGGCCACCGGGTCGTAGCCGTGCATGGCCAGGGGTGCACCGGCGATCGACAGGCCGGGGGTGACGTTGAGCTCATCGGCGGCCTGGGCCGGCACGACCGCCACCATCAGCGCGGTGGATACGAGGGCGGCCTTCATCAGTTTCGAGATCATGGTTTCGGGTCTCCAAGAGTGGGTTTCGAACCGGCGGATGACGGGTGCCGTCCGCCTGTTCAGCATTTTGGAGAAACCGGCCGTTCAGACAAGGATCCGGCCGGATTACGAACCGATCGGCATCGACTATTGGACGATCTGCAAATTATGGCTCAGGCGACGGCCCTTCGGACGTCGCTGGGGCTGTGCCCGTAGCGGTTGGAGAAGGCCCGGGAGAAGGCGGCCGCCGACTGGTACCCGACCCGTGCCGCGACCCGCTGGATGGGCTCTCCGGTGCCGGACAGCAGGGCCATCGCCTTCTGCAGCCGTTGGTCGGACAGGTAGCTCATCGGCGCGCTGCCCATCAGCGTCTGGAACTGCTCGGCGAAGCGGCTGCGCGACATGCCGACCTCCCGGGCGATGCGGTCCAGGGTCCAGTCCTGGTCCAGGTCGCGATGCATCAGGCTGAGCGCCCGGCCGATCCTGGGATCGCCGATCGCCGTGATCACCCGGCGCAGCCCCTCGTCCTGGTCGGCGCAGGCCCGCACCGCCTCGATGAACAGCGCCTCTGACAGGCGGATGACCGAGGCGGTGAAGCCGGGCGAGCCGGCGAACATCTGGCGGGTGATCAGCCGCATCAGCTCGTCCAGCCAGGGCGATCGGGCGCGAAGCTCGGCGGTGACCAGCAGATGCGAGGGCAGGGCGCGCAGCAGCGGGTGCTCGACCCCGTCGGCGAAGTTGAGATGGCCGCAGATCAGCTTGGCGTCGCCATCGGGCCGCGGATCGCCACCATAGGCCAGCACGCCCTCGCCGGAGTAGCCCGCCTGCTCCAGCACGTCCTCGAGCGCCGTCGCCGGCCGGTCCGGCACGTCGCTCAGCACATGGGCGGCGCCGTTCGGGATCAGGATCAAATCGCCGGTGTTGAGGGTGACGGAATGCCGGTCCTCGATGCCGACATGGCAGCGCCCCTGGGCCACCAGATGGAACCGCGCGGCGCGGCCGTGGCGCGGCACCGCGACGGCGTAAGGCGGCGAGAACGAGGTGCGGAAATACATCGTGCCGCGCAGCTCGAGCAGGTCGAGGATATCGCTCAGGGCATCCATGTTGCAGATCTGCCTAGTCTATAGGACGATGAGATAAGACTTCTGATCGGCGATGTCGAGGGTTGGTGGGCAATGACTTTTCGGACGAAGCGTGTCTACGACCCGCCGGACCCCGGCGACGGCCATCGGGTGCTGGTCGACCGGCTATGGCCGCGCGGCCTGTCGAAAGACGCCGCGGCGGTCGACCTCTGGCTCAAGGACATCGCGCCTTCCCCAGAGTTGCGGCGCTGGTTCAACCACGATCCGGAACGCTGGTCGGAATTCCAGGACCGGTATGGCGAGGAGTTGAAGTCTCCGGAGAGAGTGGCCGCCTTTCAGGAATTGGCGGAGGCCGGAGACCGGCCGTCGGGGGTCACGCTGCTGTTCGGCGCCAAAGACGAACGGCACAATCACGCGGTCATGCTGTGCGGCCTGTTGGGGGTCCGATCCAAACCGTCCTGAGCCTCGCCGAAGACGGTCGGGACTGGCTCAGAAATTCGCCGGGCAGCTTTCGCCGTGGCCGTAGCCGTCGGCCAGCAGCGTCAAGCCGAGGCAGTCGATGGTGTCGGTGCCGGCGAGGCAGGAATCGCTGGCGCTGCCCTCGAAGCGGCCCTCGTCGCATTCGCCGTCATAGGCCCATTGGCAGGAATTGGCGCTGTCCCGGGACGAGTTGGCGGCACTGCCCAGGGCGAGCAGGGTCTCCGCCGTCAGATAGCCGGTGACCGCATCGCCGTTTGCTTCCTGGTATTCGCGCAGGGCGCCGCGGGTCTTGCTGCCGAAGACGCCATCGATGCCACCGGTGTCGTAGCCCAGCAGCGTCAGGGCGGATTGCGCCGTGCGCCGGTCGTTGAGCCCGAGACCAAGCGACTGCTCGATGTCGGCCGGTCCCGGCGGCAGCGACTGTCGCGGGACGTCCGGCGATGCGGCAATTTGCGGCGAGGCCTCAGGGGGCTCGTCGACCGGCGCGTCGGCGGCCGGTTCGCTAAGGACCGCCGGGATGTCGGATGCCGGCTCCGGCGCCGGCGCGGTCAGCGCCGCGATCTGGATCTCCGCCAGGCGCACGAAACGGCCATCGGGGAAGGTCTCCAGATAGAGGTTCAGCGCGGAGGCCTGTTGCACCGGATTGCTAATGCCCTGCACCGTGTCCCAGACGATCAGCTCCGCGGCGCCGGTGTCGGGCGTTGCTTCGGCGGCACGCTCCGCCACGGCTACGGGCTTTTCCGCCGCCGGCCGGAAGAAGAACTGGCCTGTCAGGGAGGAATGGTCCCAGGGCACCTGCTGGGCGTTGGTATCGGCGATGACCTGCTGGCGCACCCGGGTCAGCATCTGCCGCACCTCCAGGCCCGGCGTGTCGATATGGTCGAGCAGGGCGGTGGTGAAGGGGCTGTGCGGCCCCTCGCCGTCCAGCGCCACCGTATCCGGTTCGGTGGCATAGGCGATCAGGGTGCCGATGCTGCCATCCATGCGGGCGAGGCCGCGGCTGATGGCGGCCGACCGGGTCGCGCCGACGCCGCCCGCCAGCGGGTTGTCGCGGCAGGCGTCCAGGAAGACAAGACTGGTGCGCGGCTGGCGTTCCAGCTGGGTCAGGACCACGTCCAGGCGGACCGCTTCGAAAGCGACGTCGGTCTCGTCCTCCAGCGCGCCGTCGATCGGCACGATGTAGTTCGAGCCGTTCACCTGCAGCCCGTGGCCGGCATAGTAGAACAGCCCGACATCGGCGCCGCGCAGGCGCTGGGCGAATTGCCGGATCAGATCCTCGGTGCCGCGCCGGTCTACGTCGATGCCTTCCAGCACCTCGAAATCGAGGCCGCGCAGCGCCTCGGCCATGGCGCGGCCGTCATTGGGCGCATTCGGCAGCACGGTGGTATGGGCGTAGGCCCCGTTGCCGATGACCAGGGCAACGCGGCGCTCATCGATGGCCGGGGCGGCCGCTGCCAGGGAGACGAGGGCGGGCAGCAGGAGGAAAAGGGCTGCAAATGCCAGAGTTCGCACCGGCATTCTCCACTTTTCAAGTTCCTTGCGGCACTGAAACGTTAACAACCGGACCGCGAGTTGGAAAGCCCGTCATCGCGCCGGCGCGCAGGTTTCATACAGATGACTTACGGAGGGCGGCCCGATTCGGTTTCAGATCGGTGCCATGAATTTGCGGATTGCCACCCCCTCCCATCGGGAGAGGGTGGCATCGGTCCGGCAGTTGCTGGACCCGATCTGGTTGGTTTCCGGCCAGAGCTGCTTCTGCCAGCGGGCCGGCGGGCGATCGCCAGCGGGTCGCAGGTTCAGAGGAATGAGAGGCGGGCACCGGCACGCGACCGCACTACCATGGCAGGCGTGTGAAGCTTTTGTTCTACCCGCCCGACACGGCGCGGCCGCGACGCGCTAGCGCAGGCTCAGGCCGCGGCAGTCATAGGTGTCGGTGCCCCAGGAGCAGGCGTTGCTGAGGCTGCCCTGATAGCGGTCCTCGTCGCATTCGCCGTCATAGGCCCATTGGCAGCTGTTGGCGGCGTTCGACTGGCCGGAGCCGACCAGCGCATAGCCGCGGCAATCGGCGGTGTCGGTGCCGGCGGGACAGACGCCGGTGGCCGCCCCCTGATAGCGGTCCTCGTCGCACTCGCCGTCATAGGCCCATTCGCAGGTGTTGCCCGTGTCGTTGGCCCTGAGCGTATAGCCGCGGCAGTCCGTCGTGTCGGTGCCGGCGGCGCAGAGGCCGGTGTCGCTGCCGGCGTAGCGGTCCTCGTCGCATTCGCCGTCGCGCGCCCATTCGCAGCTGTCGGGGCCGGTCGCCGGGCTGGTGTTGACCAGGGCGAGCCCCTGGCAGTCGAAGGTGTCGGTGCCCGCCGAACAGGCGCTGCCGCCGCCCTGGTAGCGCGACTCGTCGCATTCCCCGTCGAAGGCCCATTGGCAGGTATTGGCGCTATCGCGGGTGACGTCCACGGCAGCGGCCAGCGCCGCCACCGTCTCGCCGGTCAGATAGCCTGTGACCGGCTGGCCGCGCGCCCGCTGGTAGTCGCGCAGGGCGCTGCGGGTGTTGTTGCCGAACACCCCGTCCACGCCGCGGGTGTCGTAGCCCAGCATGGTCAGGGCCGATTGCACCGCCGCGCGGTCGTTGCGGGTGAGGCCGAGCCCGCGCTCGATTTCGGCGGCGGTGGGACCGGTCGGCACATCGGGCGTGATCTCCCGGTCCGGCGGGTCGGGCCTGTTGGTCGGCGCCGTCAGCGCGGCGATCTGGATCTGGGCCAGCTGCGCGAAGCGGCCCTGGGGATAGGTCTCCAGGTACAGGTTCAACGCCGCCACCTGCTGCTCCGGCACGGCGATCTTCTGCACCGTATCCCACATCATCAGCTCGGTGGTGGCCGGGTCGATCGATGGGCCGACATTCGGCGTGACGGTGACGCCTGGGTCCTGGTTGGGATTGACGGCGATATTGGGGTCCGGCGAAGCCGGCGTATCGGATTCCGGAGCCGGCGGGTTGAAGAAGAAATCGCCGGTCAGGGAGGAATGGTCCCAGGGCACCTGCTGGCTGTCGGTGGCGTCAATCACCTGCTGCCGCACCCGGGTCAGCATCTGGCGGATCTCCAGCCCTGGCGTGTCCATGTGCTCAAGCAGCGCCGTGGTGAACGGGCTGTTGGGGCCTTCCCCGTCCAGCGCCACATTGTCCGGTTCGGTGGAATAGGCGATCAACGTGCCGATGCTGCCGCTGATGCGGGCCAGGCCGCGGCCGATGGCGGCGGAGCGCGACGCCCCCATGCTGCGGGCCAGGTTGCGCGACAACGGGTTGTCGCGGCAGGCGTCCAGCAGGACGATATTGGTGCGCGGCTGGCGCTCCAGCTGGTTGAGGATGATGTCCAGCCGGATCGCCTCGAAATCCAGATCGGATTCATCCTCCAGCTTGGCGTCGACCGGCACCAGATAGTTGGAGCCGCCGACCTGCAGCCCATGGCCGGCATAGAAGAACAGGCCGACATCCGCACCCCTGAGCTTTCGCGAGAAGCTCTGGATCAGCTCTTCGGTACGGCGGCGGTCGAGGTCGATTCCCTCATGCACCTCGAAGTCGAGCCGACGCAACATCCCGGCGACGGCACGGCCGTCATTCGGGGCGTTCGGCAGGAAGCTCGTATGCAGGTAGGCGCCATTGCCGATGACCAACGCGACCCGGCGCTGATCGACATTCGCCGACGCGCTGGCAGCGAAGAAGAGGAGGAGGAGTGTTGTCCATGCAAGGCGTCGCATTACCGGTCTCTGAATTGAGCTTGTGCCTGTTTGCCCAGACGGTAGCAATCTCGCTGCGCCTTGGACAGGGTGTGCCGGCGCCATGTTCCTGCGCCAGCAGGGGCGATTTCAGCGGCCCCCTGATACAGGACCGTCACAGGCGCGACGCATAGGAATGTCGGTCGGAACCGACCGGCGCCGGCGCTCTGTATTTGTGTTCCCGCGGTAATGGAGGCAGGGTCGAAGGGCCTTACGCAGCCAGGGGGCCGCCGCGAATTGATTGCCATACGAAACGCCCGTCCCTCGGACGCCGATGCCTGTGCGGACATCCATATCCAGGCCCGCCGCCGGATGCCCTATCTGCCGCAGGATCTGCACAGCGATGCCGAGACGCGCGCCTGGAACCGCGAAATCGTGTTCGCTACCCAGCAGGTGCTGGTGGCGGAGGAGGAGTCCGGTGACATCGCCGGCTACCTAGCCCGGGACGGCGATTGGCTGATGCATCTCTATGTCCGGCCCGATCGCCAGGGGCAGGGCATCGGTGCGGCACTGCTGGATGCCGCCAAGGCGCAGTCGCCCGGCGGGCTCAGCCTCTGGGTCTTTCAGCCCAATACCGGCGCCATCCGGTTCTACGAGCGCCATGGGTTCCGCATGGTGCGCGAGACCGATGGCCGCGATAACGAGGAAAAGGTGCCGGACCGGTTGATGACCTGGCCCGGCTGAATCCTCCAAATCCGCGCATTTTGGTCACACTCCGCGCCTAGCTGAGGATGCGGGGCCTAGGGGAACGAGACATATGCGCAAAGGATGGATGGCCGTGACGGTCGGGCTGTGCCTGGCGGCCGGTATCGGGCTGGCGGTGCAGCGAGGCTGGCCGAGCGTCGCCGTGGCGCTGGTTCCACCGCCGGCGGCGCCGGCCGATTCCGGGCAATGCCTGGCGGACCTCTCCACCAGCGGGCTGGACTACACGCCCATCGGGGGCTTCCAGGAGGAGGGCGGCTGCGGGCTGAGCGGCGGGGTGCGCCTGGCTGGCGGGCCGGTTGCGCTGAACCAGGATTTCATCGCCAGCTGCGCCCTGGCCACCGCCTTCGCGGAGTTCGAGGCCCAGGTGTTGCAGCCGGTCGCGCTCCGCCATTTCGGCCAAGGAGTCGCCCGTGTCGACCATGTCGGCAGCTACAATTGCCGGCCCATGCGCCGGACGGTGTTCGGCACCTTGAGCCAGCACGCCTTCGCTAACGCGCTGGATATCTCCGGCTTCGTGCTGGAGGACGGCCGACGCATCGCGATCGGTCCAGCGTGGGATAATGGCGGTCCGGATGCGGCCTTCCTGGCCGAGGTCGCGCGCCGCGCCTGCCGTGTCTTCCGGGTCGTGCTGACGCCGGACTACGACCGCTGGCACGCCGCCCATATGCATTTCGACATGGGTCCGTCCAGGCGGTGCGCCTAGCTGGCCAGCGCCGGCTCGGTCTTGCCGGCGCGGCGCTCCGCCCAATCCGCCAGCCGCGCCTTGCCCTCCGGCGCCATCACCAGGCCCAGCTTGGTGCGGCGCCACAGGATGTCGTCGGCGCTGCGGGCCCATTCCCGGTCGATCAGGTATTCCGCCTCGCGGGCATAGAGGCCGGCGCCGAATTCCTCGCCGAGATCGGCGAGGGTCGTGGCGTTGGCCAGGAATTCCAGGCAGAGCGAGCCATAGAGCCGGGCATAGCGCCAAGTCAGGGCATCGGGCAGGAACGGATAGCGGCTCTGCAACTCCGCGACATAGGCATCGAAGCCGTCGGCCAGGTCGCCGCCCGGCAGTATCGCCTCCTCGGTCCAGGCCGGGCCGAGTCCGGGCAGATGGGGTTCCAGCTTCTCGATCGCATGCTCGGCGAGCCGGCGGTAGGTGGTGATCTTGCCGCCATAGATCGACAGCAGCGGGGTATTGCCGTGGTCGGTCTTCACGTCGAAGACGTAGTCGCGGGTGATCTCAGACGGGTTGGCCTCGGCATCGTCATAGAGCGGCCGCACGCCGGAATAGGTGTGCACGATATCCGACGCCGCGACCGGCTTGTCGAAATAGCGGTTCACCGCCTCGCACAGATACTCGGTCTCTGCGTCGGTGATGGCCGGGGTACCGGGGTCGCCCTCATACACGACGTCGGTGGTGCCGATCAGTGTGAAGCGCCCCTCATAGGGGATGGCGAAGACCACGCGGTTGTCGGTATTCTGCAGGATGTAGGCGTGTTCGCCCTCATAGAGCCGCGGCACGATGATGTGGCTGCCCTTGACCAGCTTGAGGTTCTGGGCGGCGTTGTCACCCAGTCCCTTCTGCAGGAAATGGTCGACCCAGGGGCCGGCGGCGTTGACCAGGATGCGGGCCGTGACCTCGCGCTCCGCACCTGTCGCCTGGTCGGCCAGCACCGCCTTCCAGCGGCTGCCGGTGCCGGCCCCGACGCGCCGGGCGCTGATGCAGCGGGTGCGGACCAGCACCTCGGCGCCATGGTTGACCGCATCCATGGCGTTCAGCACCACCAGCCGGCTGTCGTCGACCCAGCAATCGGAATACTCGAAGCCCTTGACCAGCTCCGGCTTCAGCGGCGCGCCCTGCAGGCCCTGCCGCAGGTCCAGGCCTGCGGTTCCGGGCAGCGTCCGGCGTCCGCCGATATGGTCGTAGAGGAACAGCCCCATGCGGATCAGCCAGGCCGGGCGCAGCAGCTTGTTGTGCGGCAGCACGAAGCGCATCGGCCAGATGATGTGCGGCGCCGCCTGCAGCAGCACCTCGCGTTCCGCCAGGGCCTCGCGGACCAGCCGGAACTCGTACATCTCCAGATAGCGCAGGCCGCCATGGATCAGCTTGGAAGAGGAGGAGGACGTCGCGCCAGACAGGTCGCTCTGCTCGCACAGAAGCACCTTCAGCCCGCGCCCTGCCGCGTCGCGCGCGATGCCGGCCCCGTTGATGCCGCCGCCGACGACCAGAAGGTCGACGGAATCGGGCTGACTCATGGCGTTCTCCCTGAATTTTCCCAGACCTTAGTCGAAGCCGCGCAATTCTGTAAGCATGGTGGTGGCCGCCACATAGGATACCCGCGCGGACGGGCCGGACCGGGCCGGCTCCATGCGCTAGGGTGACGCCCATGCACAGCGATTCCGACCATGGACTTGGCCCGCATGGGTAGATCGGTCAAGCGCGGTCTTGCCGTCGTTTTCGCGGTCGTCGCCCTGGCGGCGGCGGGTGCCGCTGTCGCCTGGCGTGTGGCGGTGCCGGCCTTGGTCGAGGCGCGGATCCTCCGGGCGTTGGAGCAGCAGGGGCTGACAGTCGGCGCCTTGACGGTGCAGGCGGTCGGCCTCGACCGGACGGTCCTGTCCGATATCGAGCTGGACTTTGCCGGCAGCCTCGCCATCGACCGCATTGAGGCGCGATACCGGCTGGGCGAATTCATCGGCCAAGGCTGGATCGAAAGGCTCGACATCTCCGGCGTGCGGCTCGATCCCATGGCGTCGTCCGGCCCGCCGTTGCCCCCGACGGCCGGGGACGGGGCAGAGACGACGCTGCCGATCCTGCCGGTCGGGCGGATCGTGATGCAGGACAGCGCGATCGCCCTGGCGACCCCGGTCGGGGCCGTGGCGCTGGCCGTCGATCTCGAGGCGGTGCCCGACGAAGAGGGCGGTCTCGCCCTGTCCGGCGAGGCCATGCTGCGGGCCGATGCCGGAGAGGCGCGCATCCCGTTCAGCGCGACGGTGATGCCGACCGGCGCCTTTGACGCTTCGCTGGCAACCGAGGCCGGCAGTTTGGCCTGGCGCGAGGCGACGCTGCAGGTCGCCGAGGGCCGCGTGGATCTGGCCGGCACGCCGGGTGGGCTGGATCGCCTCGACGCGGCGCTGGCCGGCGAGCTGGAGATGCCGGGTGGGACAGCGGCGACACTGACCCTCGACGGCAGATTTGAGGGTGAGGATGGCGCGGTCGCGCTGACGGCGCAGTCCCTTGGCGGTGATCGTCGGGTCGCCTTCGACGCGCATGTTGAGCAGTGGCGGCAGCCGTCATCTCCGGTCGACCTGGCGACACAGGCCGACCTGCCCTTATTGGCGGAATTGCTGGCGTTGGCCGGCCTGGAGGCGCCATCCCTGTCCGGCACGCTCAACGTCCAACTGGCGGGCGACCTTGCGCGCGGCGGGACGGCCGAACTGTCCTTCGCCGGATCGCTTCGAACCGGCCTGGTGTTGGAGCCCGTAGCGCCGGACAGCTCGGCGAGCATCGAATTCGAAACCGATATTCGGATTGCGCCGGTCGGGACGGGATGGTCGATGCAGATGGCCGGCCCCTTCACGGCCAGCGGCCGACAGGGGCGCGTTTCCGGCGCGGTCGATCTTTCGGCATCGGCTGACCGGGCGGAGGATGGCCTGGCCGGTCGCGTCGCCGGCGATCTGCTGGCCTCGGGCTCGCTCAACGGGGCACTGGACATCGCAGGCGGGACGGCAGAGCTGGCCGCGTCGTTCCGCCAGGACGGCGACAATTGGGCCATCGTGCCCGACGGGTGCATGCCCGTTGCCGTCGAGGCCATGGGCATTGCGGGGCGCCTGACGTTCCCCGGGGGCTTGGCGGGCTGTCTGTCGGCCTTACCCGATCAGCCAGTGGTTGCCTTTGGCGCCGGCGATCCGGCGATTGCCTTCGAATTTCGTGGCGATCCAGCAGAGCTCGCCCTGGATGAAGGAACGCCGGACGGGTTCCGGATGCAGGTCGGCCTGCCCTCGATGACGATTGCGGCCGACGAGCTTGGCAGCGCGGAACAATCCACCGACATCGCGATCTCCGGCGCGTCGGTACAGTTACCGGATACCGGGATCGGCTTCGAGGGCGTCGAGCTGACCCTGTCCGCCGAGGGTGCGTCCAGCCCGTCGATCGGTGGGCGCCTCGACGCCGCCCGGGTGCTCTCCCTGCAGACGCCCGCATTGTTCGCGCCGCTGGCCCTGAACGGCGGCGCCGCCATGGGGGATACCGGTCTTCTGGAATTCCAGGGCAATGTCCGGGGGGCGGCCTCGGTCACGGCCAGCGTCGAGGGGCAGCACGATCCGCAATCGGGCGCCGGCCGGGCGGCGCTTCGGGTCGATCCGATCTCCTTCGCGCCGGGCATCCGCCAGCCGGTCGACCTGTCGCCGATCCTGGCGACGACGCCGGTCGGCGAGGTCACCGGCAGCGTCGCCGGTCAGGCCCGCCTGGCCTGGGGGAGGGGCCTGGCATCGTCCGGGGAACTCGATCTGGAGGATGTCACCCTGGCGCTGTCCGGCGTGGCCATCCGGAGCATCGATGGTCGGATCAGGGCCGACAGCCTGTTTCCGCTCAACCTGCCCGACGGCCAGCTCCTGGCCCTGGGCGGCGCCGATCTCGGCGTATCGCTGGAGGATGGTGCGGTGTCCTTCGGCCTCTCCGACGGCGACCGGCTCTCGGTTCAGGGCATGGGCTTCGGCCTGGCCGGCGGCTCTCTGGCGGTGGCGCCGTTCCAGTCCCGGCTCGGGGACCGTGAGCTGCCCCTGGAGTTGACTTTGCAGGGCATCGACCTGGCGCAGCTGTCGGAGCAATTCGCGGTCGAGGGCCTGACCGTGACCGGGCGCATGGACGGCCGCGTGCCATTCCGCCTTATCGGCGACACGATCTCCATCGAAAACGGTGTCCTGGAAACCACCGAAAGCGGCGTCATTCGCTATGTCGCGGCGCTGCCGATCGGGGATCCGGGGGAAGGTGGGGTCGCTTTGCTGTTGAGTGCCGTGCGGAACTTTCAATACGAGGCGTTGCGCGCGACCCTGAACGGCAGAACCGGCGAGGATCTCGACGTTGCGATCCGGCTCACCGGTGCGAACCCGGAGGTGTATGACGGGTTTCCCATCGCCCTGAACGTGAACCTGTCCGGGGCGCTGGATCAGATACTTTTGTCGGGGCTGCGGTCATTGGCGATCGCAGATCAGACCGGCCGGATATTGCGGGGCGAATGATAATGACGAACAGGACGATGACGGCCGATGCGATTGCCGGTCGCGACCAAGGCGAAACACGGACCGGTCGGCGCGGCCTGGTTGCCGGGCTTGCCGCCTTGCCGGCGCTGGCCGCGTGCAATCCGACGGTGCGCGTCGAGGCGCCCACGGAGCCGATCGAGATCAACCTCAACATCCGCATCGAGCAGGAAGTCCGGATCAAGATCGATCGCGAGCTGGACGAGCTGTTCGAGGAAGAAGACGATATTTTCTAGGGGTGCCGCGATGTTTTCCAGGCGTGGAGTGATTGCAGGCGGAGTCGGACTGGCCGCTCTTTGCGGAGCCGGGCCGGCACTCGCCCAGTCCTTGGACGAGGCCAAGGCGGCCGGGCAGGTCGGTGAGATGCCGAATGGCTATATCGGTGTCGTCCGCAGCGATCCGGGCGTGCAAGAGCTGGTGGATTCCATCAACGAGCGTCGTCGCGTGCGCTACAAGGAAATCGCCGACGAGGAAGGCGCGCCCATGGCCGCCGTGGAACAGCTAGCAGGCGCGCGCCTTATCGAGCGCGCCGAACCCGGTGAGTACGTCCTGAACGCAAGCGGATCCTGGGTCCGTAAGTAAGCTCCGACCGTTGAAGCCAATTTCCCCATCCTTCGACAGGCTCAGGATGAGGGCTTTGGTTCTGTCGGCTACACCGCACCGGCGCGGCGAAGCAGGTCGGCGATGTCCTCGGCCAGCTTGCGATAGCCGGCGGCGTTCGGATGAATGGTGTCGCTCTTGAGGCTGCGGCTCGACAGGATGTCGGCCAGCGACTCGTCCAGGTAGGGCAGCTCGAATTCTTCGGCCAGCCGCCTGTAGACCGGCGCGTCCGACAGGAACAGACCAGGACTCGGCACCCCGACCAGAAGCACTTCGGCGCCCGATTCCTGCGCCTGGACGATCATCGCCCGCAGGTTCTCCTCCGCGGTGCTCTCCGGGACCCTGCGCAGGATGTCGTTGCCGCCGTGGCATAGGATGATCAGGGCCGGCCTATGGCGCCTGATCTCGGACGGCAGCCGCCGCCGGCCGGCGGCGGTCACCTCGCCGGGCACGCCCGACCGGATCACACGCCGGTCGATCAGCGTGGAAAGCACCGCTGGATAGCTGGCCTCGGCATTGGCACCGGTTCCGTAGGTCAGGCTGTCGCCGAAGGCGAGCACGACCGAGGCCGAGAGGATCGGCCGCAGCTTCGGCGTCGACTCACCGAAATCGCAGCCCGCCACGGACAGCAGGACGACCGCAAGCAGGACCCTTGCCGGCCAACCCGTCCCCGGGCTCCTAAGGCGTGGAATCACGGAAAGGCGCAGCGGTCCACGGCGACCTGCACGAAACTGCGCCGGCCGGGCTGGAAGGCGAAGCGGAATTCCCGATCCTCGAGCACCACCGATTTGTAGAGCGGCAGCACGCCGCCGATCGATGTCGTCTCGCCGTCGATGACGTTGAGGGTGATCGAGACCTCGCGGGCCGGATCGAACCAGCCCTGGATGCCGCCATTGGCGGCGATGGCGTTCTGCCCGAGCCCGGTGACGCTGATCCGCCCGCTGTCGAAGGAGACGACGCCGTCCGAGCCCTGATACGACGGGGTCGGCATGACGAATCGCTTGCTGTCCAGCCGGGCGCATTCGCGCGGCTCCGCCGCCTCCTGGATGTAGAAGGCCAGCCGCTCCGGATCCATGCCTTCGGCGAGCCGCCCGGCGGCAAGCTGGGTCAGCTCCAGCAGCGGGCCGGTCGGGATCTGGGTCTCGAATCGCCGCTGCAGCTCCTCATAGCGGATCTCAACCGTGCGCACCTCCGACTGGTGGCGCAGGGCATCGCGCTCCAGGCTGCTCTTGGCTTCCCGCAGAGTCTCGACCTCGGCCAGCAGCCGGGCCTCCTCGGTCTCCACCTGGCGGATGCCGTAGCGGTAGGAAATCGCCGAGGTGACGACAAGCGCGACGATGACGAGCCCGAACCGGAACAGGCTCGCCAACATCTTGCGGCGATGCCGTCTCTCCGAATCGTAGAGGCCAAGCGACATGGGCGAAACCGAGGTTCGATGGCGATGACGAAGCGGCCCTGGGGGCCAATTCGCCGATCGACGCGGCGGGTAACAACTACGACAAAGGTCCTATTGCGCCAAGAAGAACGCACAATGCGGATAAGGAACGGTTAACCCGCCGAAATCATGGCAACTTTGCCGGGTCTTCGCGTGGAATGCCGACGAACCGATGCGATGTTGTGGTCGGGGAAGCGCGCTTGCTATTGTGCCGGCCCGAAAAACGGCGCCAGGTTGGCTCGGCGCGGGGGTTCCCAGGGGAGGAAGGTATGGCTGACTCGGTTCAGCATTTCATCGGCGGCAAGCTCGTCGCCGGATCCAGCGGCCGCTTCAGCGACGTGTTCAATCCAGCGACCGGAGAGGTGGCGCGCCAGGTGGCCCTGGCGTCGGAGGCCGAGATCGGCCAGGCGGTCGATGTGGCGCGCGAGGCCTTCCCAGCCTGGGCCGCGACCCCGCCCTTGGTCCGCGCCCGGGTCATGTTCAAGTTCAAGGAGCTCGTCGAGCGCAACATGGACGAGCTGGCGGCGATCATCACCGCCGAGCACGGCAAGGTGCTGACCGACGCCCGCGGCTCGATCCAGCGTGGGCTGGAGGTGGTCGAGTTCGCCTGCGGCATCCCGCATCTGCTGAAGGGCGAGTTCTCCGAGAATGTCGGAACGGAGATCGACAGCTATTCCATGCGCCAGCCGGTCGGCGTGTGCGCCGGCATCACGCCGTTCAACTTCCCGGCCATGGTGCCGATGTGGATGTTCCCGCTGGCGATCGCTTGCGGCAATACCTTCATCCTGAAGCCGTCGGAGCGCGATCCGTCCTCCGCCAATTTCCTCGCCGAGCTGATGATGGAGGCGGGAACGCCGCCGGGCGTGTTCAACGTGCTGCATGGCGACAAGGTGGCGGTCGACGCGCTGCTGACCCATCCGGGCATCGGCGCCGTCAGCTTCGTCGGCTCCACGCCGATCGCCGAATACGTCTTCTCCACCGCCGCGGCCCATGGCAAGCGGGTGCAAGCCCTGGGCGGGGCCAAGAACCACATGGTGGTGATGCCCGACGCCGATATCGACAAGGCGGCCGACGCCCTGATGGGGGCCGGATACGGCTCCGCCGGCGAGCGCTGCATGGCGATCTCCGTCGCGGTCGCGGTCGGCGATGCCGGCGACAAGCTGATCGAGAAGCTCGAGCCGCAGGTGCGCGGCCTGAAGGTGGCGCCGGGCACCGACCCGGATGCCGATATGGGCCCGCTGGTCACCAAGCAGCACCTGGAGAAGGTCCGCGGCTATGTGGATCTCGGGGTCGAGGAGGGTGCCAAGCTGCGCGTCGACGGCCGCGACCTCAAGCTGCAGGGCTATGAGGACGGCTATTTCATCGGCGGCTGCCTGTTCGACGAGGTGACGCCGGACATGCGCATCTACAAGGAGGAGATCTTCGGCCCGGTGCTTTCCGTGGTGCGCCAGCCGGATTTCGAATCCGCCCTCAACCTGGTCAACGCCCACGAATACGGCAACGGCACCGCCATCTTCACCCGCGATGGCGATGCCGCCCGCACCTTCGTCAGCGATTGCAATATCGGCATGGTCGGGGTCAACGTACCGATCCCGGTGCCGATGGCGTTCCACAGCTTTGGCGGCTGGAAGCGCTCCAATTTCGGCGACCACGGCATGCATGGCATGGAAGGGGTGCGCTTCTACACCAAGCTGAAGACTGTCACCTCGCGCTGGCCGACCGGCATCAAGGGCGGCGCGGAATTCACCATGCCGGTGATGCGCTAGAGCGACTGGCCTTAGAACCTCTGGGCGATGGCCAGGACCGCCATGTCCGACGGCAAGGCGGCGCCCGGCCGTATCGGCGCCTGGAGCAGAAGGTCCATCGTCGGCGCCGCGGTGCCGGGCGGAACCTGCGTTCGCGACAGGTAGTCTTGCCACCGGTCTTCCGGCGCCAGCAGCCCGGTCATGCGGCGTTCGGCGAAATCATAGGCGAAGACCCAATACTGGGTTTCGCCGGGCAGAACTTCGATCGTCCGGTCGACGCTGCGCACCGTGTAGCCGATCTGTCCGAGGCCGGCGCTGACCTCCGGCACCGAGAGCCTGAGCTGGTGCGGGCCGGCAGCCAGCCGGAACGACTGGTCAAATCCGGCAGTAATTTCGCCGAGTGAGTTGCCGTCCACCGACAGCCTGAAATCCATCAGCCAGGGCTGCCGCTGATCGTCGGGGACGGGCTGGCGGACCACGCGGATCATGGCCGAGTTCGAGGCGTCCAGCCCCGGCGCTTCCTGGAAGGTCGCACAGCCGGCCAGCAGAGCCGTGGCGGCTATGCACGCGATCGTGAACCGCCTTCGTGAGATGTTGGGCACTTCAATGGCAGGCTTGCCCGGCTCTCGGTGAACGCTGTTCATAATCTCGGCTTCGTTTTGTTGAACAATGTTCAATTAAATGGTCGAAGCCGACTCTGCATTCAAGGGGCCGGACGGGATTATTGCGAGGTGGGCATCACGCCGATATCGAAGTAACCCGGCGCAATCAGGCAGAAGGTCAGCCACATCAGCAGCATCAGCGGCAGGCCGGCCTTCAGGAAGTCGGCGAAGCGGTAGTGGCCAGGACCCATCACCAGCAGGTTGGTCTGGTAGCCGATCGGGCTGGCGAAGGAGCAGTTGGCCGCCAGCAGCACGGTGATGGCCATGACGTTGGGCGCCACCCCCAGGCTGCCGGCCAGGCTGACGGCGATCGGCGTGAACAGGATGGCGCAGGCATTGTTGCTGAGCACATTGGTTGCGGCGGCGACCACCAGGAACAGCACCGCCATGTTGATCATCGGCTGCGGCCCGGCGACGGCACCCAGCACGTTCATGGCGATAAACTCGGCCCCGCCGGTGACCTGCAAGGCGTGGCCCAGCGCCAGGGTCGAGCCGACCAGGACCAGGATCGTGCGGTCCATGGCCCGCACCGCCTGGCGCAGGTTCAAGCAGCCGGTGACGATGGTGGCCAGCGCCCCGACCAGGGCCGCCACTGTGATCGGTACCACGCCGGTCGCCGCCGCCAGCACCGTCGCGGCGAAGATGAGCGCCGCGTGCGGTGCCCGCTTCAGCCGCGGCACGTCACGGACCGCCCAGGTCATCAGCAGCATGTCGGAATTGTCGCTCAGCGCATCGACGCTGGTCTGGTCGCCGACCACCAGCAGCACGTCGCCCGCCTCCAGCCGGATTTCGCTCAACCGCTGCCGGGCCATGCGGCCGCGACGCTGGATGCCCAGCACCGGGCAGCCGAAGCGGCGGCGGAAGCCGACCATGTCGATGGTCTGGTCGATCATGCGGCTGGCCGGCGTGATCATCACCTCGCCCAGCACCCGCTCGACCTCCGGCCCGTCCGGCTCGTCATGGGAGGGGGCGCCCGGGCCGCCGCTGGCCAGGAAATAGCCGACATTGCGCGCCATGGCGTCGGTCAGGGCCTGCCGGGTCGCGGCGACGAAGAGGATGTCGCCGGACCTGAGGGTGACCGCCTCGAAAGGCGGCATGATCAGGTGGTCGCCGCGCTGGATCAGCCGCACGGTGATGTCCGGCAGGGCGCGGAACTGGCCGGCGGCCGATTGCTGACCGATCAGCGGGCTGTCGGCCAGGATGTCGATCTCGGCGATGAACTGCCGCCCGCCATGCAGCAGGGTACGTGCCATGTCGCCGCGCTCCGGCAGCAGCCGGGGCAGCACGAAGACGACATAGAGCGCGCCGACCGCCGCCATGCAGACGCCGATCACCAGGAAGTCGAACATCTTCAGCGCCGGCTCGCCGCTATCGGTGAGGGCGCTGGAGACCAGCAGGTTGGTGCTGGAGCCGATCAGGGTGGTCATGCCGCCCAGGATCGCCGCGAAGCTGAGCGGCATCATCAGCCGGCTCGGCGACATGTTCCGGCGCACCGCCATGGCCTGCATGATCGGGATGAACATGACCACGACGGGGGTGTTGTTGAGGAAGGCGCTGGTCAGCATGACGCCGGCGAAGCCGCTGATGAGGGCCAGCCCCTGATGGTTCTTCGACAGCCGCACGAACATGCGCGTCAGCCCGGACAGGGCGCCGGTCTGCACCATGGCCTGACCCATCACCAGCAGCGACAGCACGGCGAACAGGGACGGGTTGGCAAAGCCGCGCAGCAACTCCGCCGCATCGAGCTGGTTGCGGCCGTCGCTATCGGCGACGGGAAAGAGCTGGAACCACAGCAGCAGGACCGCCAGCGTGGTCAGGGAGGTCACCTCCAGCGAAACCCGCTCCAGCGCGAACGACACCATCGTCGCCACCAGCAGGGCGATCACCGCCCACATCTGCCAGGCCGGATCGAGGGGGAGGATCATGACAAATGCCATCCTCCAACAATCGCGGGGTTGAGCAAGGAATTCGTTGCCGGCGGGCGCGGGCGCGCGCCTGGCGAGCGGTCAGTCGAAGAGGTCGCCGCCCTTTACCGAGAACGGCAGATCGCCCAGGTTGCGCAGGCTCACGGTAAAGAAGACCGAATCGCCGGAGCTGGAGTCGCGGTCTTCGGTGAAGTCGCGCCGAAAGTCGATGCCGATGGTGATGCACTCATCTCCATAGGCCAGGCCAAGCGAGATCTCGCGCGATTCGTCAAGCACCAGATCGCGGCGGAGGGAGCCGGACAGCAACCAGTTCTCCGCCAGGCGCGAGCTGAAGCGGGCGGTGATTTCCTCCACATCCTCGTCCGAACCGGTGCCGGCGATCTGGTCGACAAAGGTGTAATTCGCGCCGACCCGGAACAGGTCCGGCCCCGCGATCAGGCTGACTTCCTGCCGGCGGCCGTCGAAGGTCTGATGGTCGAAGCGGAACCGGTAGTCGAGATTGAACAATGGCGATGGCGTCACCGTCACCCGCCCGACCCAGTCCGATTGCTGGTCCTCCAGACCCGAGCCGTCCGGGAAATCGTCCTGGTCGCTGAAGCTGTAGCTCTGGCCGGCGAACACGGTGGTAGACCCGCCGCCGAACCCGTAGACCCCGAACCGCAGGCCGTAGGTGAAGCGCAGGCCGCCCTCGACCCGATCGATGCCGGGAAAGCGGCTGTCGCTGAACAGGTTGATCTCGTCGAATTCGACATCGACGCTGTCATTGTTCGGGATGTCGTCGACCTCGCCCTGATTTGGCGCGGCGGTGAAGGACACGATCGGCTCGACCAGCTGCTGGATGCTGCCCTGCTGGCGGATCATCGGGAAGCTGCTGGTGATCGTGGCCCTGGGAATGGCCCGCAGATCGGTCACGTCGTCCTCGGAATCCGTCGGGCTGCCGCCTACCGGGAGATCGTTGGACCAGTACGCGGTCCCGAGCACCGACGTCGATACATTGGTCAGCAGTCCGAATTCGGTGCGGAATTCCCGATTCCAGCCGGCCTCCAGCGAAAGCCGGCGCGTGTCGACGCCCTCGGTCCCGGACTGCAGAATGTCCGGATCCTGGTCCCGGATCAGGTTGAGGGCATCGGCGTTGGCGAACCATTGCCCGCCCAGCAGGCTGCCGGGCTCGCTGACGTGGTTGGCCGCAAGCAGCGGTGCCACCAGCGGCTGATCGATGGTGTCTTGCCGCAGATCCTGGAACCGGAACGCTTCCGCGCCAACATAGCTCAGCCCATAAAAGCCCTCGGCATAGGCGCGCGAGGTCAGAACGTCTTCGCCCGTGACCTCGAACTGGTCGAGATACGTGTCATCGGAGGATTGCCGGATGTCGGCACCCACGCGCCAGTTGTCGTCGATGTGGAACTCGCCCTCGGCGAAGATATGACCGCGGATCTCGTCCTGCTGAACCACTTCCGTGCCGCCGCTCAGCTCCGTGCGATCGCTTTCGTTGACGCTGCCGTCCAGCAGGATCTCGCCGTATTCGAAACGGTGCCGGTACTCGCCGCCAAGAATGAATCCGGCATCGCGTGTTCCGCCGACCTGAATTGTCGCGTCTTTGTTCGGTGCGATATTCCAGTAGTAGAAGGCCCGCAGAAACGGCCCCAGATCGCTGGTCGATCCGATCTGCGGCGCCAGGAATCCCGACCGGCGGTCCACCGACGGATCGGGGTGCGAGAAATACGGCGTATAGAAGACAGGAATGCCGAAGACGTCCAGGAATGCGTCCTCGTAGACAATGTCCTTGGTCTCGCTATCGTGGATGACCCGCCCGGCACGCAATTGCCAGAGCGGCGCCCGGTCGGGATCCTCTTCACAAAGCTCGCAGGGCGAGTAGACGGCGCGCCCGACCTCGGTCTGCCCACCGCGCCGGATGCCGCGATCGGCCGCCAGGCGGGAATCGTCGGAGAACAGGAGTCCGATGCCCTCGATGAACCCCTCCGCCAACTCGCTGTCGAGTTCGGCATATTGCGCGAAGATGACGTCGCCGGTCGGCTCCATGACCATCACATTGCCGCTGGCGGTCACGACGCCGTTGCGCGGATTGTAGGTGACCGTGTCGGCGGTGAGCAGCCGCCCCGCCTGCGAGACCTCCACATTGCCGCGGGCGATGACGATGTTCAGGACCTCGTCGACGACCAGCTCATCAGCGGATACGACTACCGGTTCCGGCTCTTCCTCCGTCTCCTGGCCGGAGGAGGGGACAGGGACAAGACCGCATAGGCCCAACACCGCAAGCACCCACAGCCACCGCCCCATTCGTTCTTCTCTTCTTGCCGCCACTGCCGCCCGGCCCCGCATCGGGCAAACGGCAAGAGTTTCGAAAGCCCGACTCCGAGTCAACCGGGCTGTGGCCTGAAATGAACAAAGCCGCCCGAACGGGCGGCCTTTTCCGGTGCGGTGGCCACGGGCTTTTGCCGTGGCCGGAAGGCTCTGGGGGCTAGCTGTTGGCCGCCACGCGGCGCACCGGCCGCAGCAGGAATGCCGGCGTATGATCGCCCAGCCCGACGACCGCCTCGTCATGGGATTCCGATTTGCCGCCGCGCTTGCCGCCGCGGCCTCCGCCGCTGCGTTCCCGTTTCGGCGTGCGTCGCTTGGGCTCCTCGGCCGGTCCGCTGCGGCGCTCACCGCGCCGGCGCTTGGGCGCGGCCGCCTTGGTCTCCTCGGCGACAGGGGCGGTGTCCTCGGCGGCGGGCTCGGAGGGGGCCTCGCTCTCCACCGCCAGGGGCGGGATCGGCGTGCCGATCAGCTTGTTGATCGCCGTAACGAACTTGCGATCCTCCGGCGTCGCCAGGGTGAAGGCGCGGCCCGATCGACCGGCGCGCCCGGTGCGGCCGATCCGATGCACATAATCGTCGGCGGTGGTCGGGACATCGAAATTGAACACATGGCTCAAATCGCTGATGTCCAGCCCGCGCGCGGCGACGTCGCTGCACACCAGGATCTGGATGTCGCCGTTCTTGAACTTGCCCAGCGTCTCGGTCCGCACCGCCTGCACCATGTCGCCATGCAGCTGGCCGGCATTGAAGCCGTGGCGCTCCAGCGACCGGAAGACGATGCCCACATCGCGCTTGCGGTTGCAGAAGACCAGCGCGTTGCGGACCGTCTCCTGCTTCAGGAGCTGGCGCAGGGTGGCGCGCTTGTCGGCCTTGCCGATTGTGGTGATGAACTGTTCGACATTGGTGGCGGCGGTCGCCGGGGGCGCTACGGCCACCTGTCGCGGATTGGTCAGGAAGGCCTCGGTCAGCCGCTTGATCTCCGGCGGCATGGTGGCCGAGAAGAACAGGGTCTGCCGGATCGCCGGCAGCCGGCCGACGATCCGCTCGATATCGGGAATGAATCCCATGTCGAGCATCCGGTCGGCCTCGTCGATCACCAGCACCTTCACGTCGGCCAGCAGCACCTTGCCGCGCTCGAACAGATCGAGCATGCGGCCCGGCGTGGCGATCAGCACGTCGACGCCGCGGTCCAGCTTGCGCACCTGCTCCTCGAAGCGCTCGCCGCCGATCAGCAGGGCGTAGCTGAGCTTCTCGTATTTGCCGTAGGTCTCGAAATTCTGCGCCACCTGGGCGGCCAATTCGCGGGTCGGCTCGAGGATCAGCGATCGCGGCATCCGCGCCCGGGCCCGGCCGCTGGAGAGGATCTCCAACATCGGCAAAGTGAAACTTGCGGTCTTGCCGGTGCCGGTTTGGGCGATGCCCAGCACATCGCGCCCTTGCAAGACATAGGGTATTGCCTGCTCCTGGATCGGCGTCGGCGCCGTATATCCGGCGTCCTCGACGGCGCGCAGGATTTCGGGCTTCAGCCCGAGGTCAGAAAAACTCATCCGGTGGGTATCTTTTCGCCAGTATAATTGTCGCGTGGCCCGCTTTGGCCAGTAATTGGGGCCGGAGCATAGAAAGTCAAACCGGGATGTCAATATTTGGTTATCCCGATCAAAATCGTTGCAGAAACATGAAGGTTGCCGCATTCGACACCGAAGCTTCTTGCCAATGCGCAGAACTGCGACGCTGCCGCGACCGGAGAGGGAAGAAGGATGTTGCTGGACGCCGACCGCTCGGTCCTGATCGTCATCGATGTGCAGGAGCGCCTGGCGCCAGCCATGCACGATCTGCCCGGGTTCCTGCGCAATACGGAGATCCTGATGCGCGCCGCGGACCGGCTGGACGTGCCGATGATCGTGACGGAGCAATATCCGAAAGGGCTCGGACGGACCGTCGAGACCATCGCCGCCCTGGCGCCGGCGGAGGCGGTGGTGGAGAAGATCACCTTTTCCGCCGCCGGCAGCGACGGCTTCGACCGCCGTCTAGAGGCTCTCGGTCGCGACGAGGCGGTGATCTGCGGCATCGAGGCCCATGTCTGCGTCCTGCAGACGGCCCTGCGCCTGCAGGAACGCGGTTTGCAGACCCGGTTGGTCCGCGACGCAGCAACGTCACGCCGGCCGGAGAGTGCCCAGGCGGCCTATGAGCGTTCGGCCCGCCACGGCATCGAATTGGTCACCACCGAAATGGTGGTGTTCGAATGGATGCGGCAGGCGGGCACGCCGGTGTTCCGGGAACTGAGCGCGCTTATCAAATAGCGCGGCGTCGGCCGGCGGGCTCAGTGGCAGAGCCAGATGAAGCCGCGGCAGTCGTCATCGAAGTCATTGTCCCAAAGCGGGAACAGGTCGCGGGTGACGCCGGCCATCATGCGCTGGAAGGCGTCCGAATTCGGACCGGCCTCCGCTACGACATCGGCGCGCACCCCGGTCAAAACCCGCTCGCCGCTGCTGCGGCCGCCCTGGCAGAACGCCGCCTTGACCCTGACTTTCTCTTCCGTCGGGCCGGACAGGGCCTCGCCCTCGCACAGGGACCGATAGGTCGCTGGTTCGACCGGATTGAACACGATCACCACCTTGTATTGGTCGCGTGCCGTGCCGCCGGGCACCGTCGTGAAGTTGGTCGGCTGGCCCAGATTGTGGCCCTGCATGGAGGCGACGATGAATTCCGGGAACTCCTGGTCGCCCAGGCCCCGTTCGGTATAGGGGTTGCCGACCGTCTGGACCTCCAGATCGCGGCCGCCGGCGGCGTAGTTGAACAGGGACGGCCGGTAGGTCGGCTCCACATAGCTGCGGCGGTGGTTGTAGTCGCAAGCGGCCAGCGTGGCCGTTGCCAGCAGGAGAACCGGGATTTGGAAACGTGACTTGCTCATCATGATCCTGACCTTGTGCGTTTGGCGAACCGAATGAATGAGCCCCCAATAGCGGGCGCATATACACCAGCTACGCAAATGCTACCGAGACGGATGCAGGCAGCGAGTGACAATGATCATACCTGGAATAACGAATCCGTCAGCCCGTTGTAGCGTCGATGGTGATAGTCGCAATGCCAGATATGTTCCGGCGGTTGGCCACCAGTGGGGACTTTTGTCCTGAGGACCATTTGGAAATCATTTGAATAGCATTCAACTACCGTTGGTTTAGTGGAATGAAGTCTTGATCCCCAAATTGGTAATTTAGTGTTCGTTAGTGGAATCCTCGGACGCTGCACTACCAATTATTGCAGCACGCGCGCGCCTGCAAGGGATGCCGAAGTGCAGGGTAAAGTCCAACCGGCATTAGGGACCACTGACCGTGAAGACGACCAAGACATTCCAACACAGCATCTCATGCATCCTTGGACTGTGCGCCGCATTGGTCCTCCCGGGCATCGCCTGGAGTGCCGGGCCGCATGAGGATTCGATCCGGGAATTCGGCGAAACCAGAGTCAAGGCCTGGATCAGCAATCCCATCGTCACGGCGGCGCTGCGCGAACAAAATGCCCGCAATGCGACCCTGAGCGATAGCGACATCATTGCGATGGACCAGCAATGGCGTGCCGAAACCCGTTCCGATAGAAGGCCGCTGATCGATCGGGTGCTGGCCAACGAACTTTCGCGGTTCCTGTCGCAATCCAAGGCCGAGCAGCGTGGCATCGTGACCGAGGTCTTCGTCATGGACAACCGCGGCCTCAATGTCGGACAGAGCGACGTCACCTCCGATTACTGGCAGGGCGACGAGGCGAAATGGCAGCAGACCTTCCTGGTCGGCCCGGACGCGGTGATGATCGACGAGGTCGAACTGGACGAGTCGACCCAGACATTCCAGTCGCAGCTGAACATGACCATCACCGATGAGACGACCGGCGAGGTGATCGGCGCGATTACCGTCGGCATCGATGTCGAGGCGATCTTCTGGGCGGATATCGAGACCGCGTCCCGGTAGGGGCGGCATCCGGTCCGCACCGGCATCCGAATGCGACGTCCGGGCGGCAAATCGCTGCTCCCGCAGCAACAGACATGAACGCTAGGGGTTAGAACGATGCACACTGTGTGGCTTGGCCGGGCACTGCATTCGGCCGGGTTTCTGGCAGCCGCGATCCTGGTGCTGGCGGGCATTCCCGAACCGGCCCAGGCCGACGGCACCCGCTCCTTCGCCATGGCCGGCCGTCAATGGCTGCTGATCGAGCGGATGACCAACAGCGCCCTGCTTGCGGCGCTGGACGTGCAGGCATCCCCCAGCATGCGTTCGGTGCATTGGTCGCGGAACCGCTTCAACCAGACCCATGCGGAACTGCTGGTCGGCGACCAGCGGCAGGGCGGTGCGGTGCGCCCGGAGATCCTGGAGGCATTGCAGCGGGTCGACGCCCAATGGCGCCGCTATGACGTGATCTTTTCCGGCATCTCGGCTTCCGCCATTACCGACGAGCAGGTCCGCCAGCTGACCAGCAGCCATGCGGACACGATCGCCGCCCTGGATCAGATGGTCGACGCCTATGAGCACTACATTCATGGCGGCCGAAACCACTCGATCCTTTCGACGACCATCGACGAGACCGGCCGGCTGAGAGCGCATACCCAGCGGGTCCTGCGCTCGCTTCTGATGGTCGTCTATGAGCGGGGGGCGCAGTCGGATCGCCGCCGACTGGCCCAGGCGACCGGTGAGTTCGACCAAATCCTCAACGGGCTGATCCACGGAGACAGCGAACTGCGTCTGATCCAGCCGCCGACCGCCGAAATCCGCGATGAGCTGCTGGTGGTCCGAGGGATGTGGCAGGAGGTCCTGCCGGTTCTGGAAGCAGCCGGAAACGGCGAAACCATCAGCGGCGAGCAGATCGCCACCGTCGCGCAATACGCCAATGACATGGCCGTGCCGCTGACGATGGCTCTGCTGATGTACCTGTCTCTTTGACGCGATCCGGCCGCGGGAGCGGCCGCGACCCTAGACGTCCAGCTCGCCGGCCTTCGGGGCGTTCTGCTGGATGAAGGCCAGCCGCAGCTCCGGCTTGCGGCCCATCAGGCGCTCGACAAGATCGGCGGTGTCCTTGGCGGCATCGGGATCGTCATGCTCCGGCAGCCGGACCTGGTAGAGGTTGCGCTGGGCCGGATCCATGGTGGTGTCGCGCAGTTGCGGCGTGGTCATCTCGCCCAGCCCCTTGAACCGGCCGACCTCCACATTGCTCTTGCCGGCGAAAACGCTCTCCATCAGCTCGTCCTTGTGCGCGTCGTCGCGGGCATAGACCACGGTCGCACCATGCTGCAGCCGGTAAAGCGGCGGCTGGGCCAGGTAGAGATGGCCGTCGGCGATCAGCCCGCGCATCTCCCGGAAGAAGAAGGTCATCAGCAGCGAGGCGATGTGGGCGCCGTCCACATCCGCATCGGTCATGATGATCACCCGCTCGTAGCGCAGCCGCTCTTCGTCGTATTCGCTGCGGGTGCCGCATCCCAGCGCCTGGATCAGATTGGCCACCTCCTGGTTGCCGGCCAGCTTGTCCGCCGAGGCGCTGGCGACGTTGAGGATCTTGCCGCGCAGGGGCAGGATCGCCTGGATCTCCCGGTCGCGGGCGGATTTCGCGGTGCCGGCCGCGGAATCGCCTTCCACCAGCAGGATCTCGGTGCCCTCCGGGCTGGTGCGGCTGCAATCGGTCAGCTTGCCCGGCAGCCGGACCCGCCGGGTCGCCGTCTTGCGCGCCAGATCCTTGCTCTGGCGTCGCCGGACGCGCTCCTCGGCGCGCTCGCTGATGCGGTCGAGCAGGATGTTGGCGGTGGCCGGATCGCCGGACAGCCAATGGTCGAAATGGTCCTTGACCGCGCTGTCGACCAGCCGGCCGGCGGCCGGCGTCGCCAGCCGCTCCTTGGTCTGGCCCTGGAACTGCGGATCGCGGATGAACACCGAGATCATCACCGCAGCACCGCCGACGATGTCCTCGGCCGCGATCGCCGAACCCTTCTTGGATCCGGTCAACTCGGCGAAGCCTTTCAGGCTGCGCAGCAGGCCGGCCCTGAGGCCGGCTTCGTGGGTGCCGCCCTGGGGTGTCGGCACCGTGTTGCAATAGGAGTTGGTGAAGCCGTCTTCGTCCTCGGGCCAGGCTATGGCCCATTCCACCCGTCCGGCATCGTCGGGGAAATTGGCGGTGCCGGCGAAGGCCGTCGGGGTCAGGGTCTCGCGGCCGGTCAGGGCCGCCTGCAGGAAGTCCAGCAGGCCGCCCGGGAAATGCAGCGTCGCCGTCGCCGGTAAGCCGGCATCGGGATCGGCCATGCCCGGCGGACAGCTCCAGCGGATCTCCACGCCGCGATACAGATAGGCCTTCGACCGCGCCATGCGGTACATGCGCTTGGCGTCGAAGGCGCTGGACTTGCCGAAGATCTCCGCATCCGGATGGAAGCTGATCATGGTGCCGCGCCGATTATGCACCGCGCCCTGGTCGTCGAGCGGACCGTCGGGAGTGCCGCGCGCATAGCTCTGCGACCACAGCCGCCGGTCGCGGGCGACCTCGACCGTCAGCCGGTCCGACAGGGCGTTCACCACCGACAGGCCGACGCCGTGCAGGCCGCCGGAAGTCTGATAGACCTTGTTGGAGAACTTGCCGCCGGAATGCAGCGTGGTGAGGATCACCTCCAGCGCCGATTTGCCGGGGAATTTCGGATGCTCCTCGATCGGGATGCCGCGGCCGTTGTCGCGGACTGTCACCGCACCGTCCTCGGCCAGCGACAGCTCGATCCAGGTGGCGTGCCCGGCCACCGCCTCGTCCATGGCGTTGTCCAGCACTTCGGCCACCAGGTGGTGCATGGCCCGCTCGTCCGTGCCGCCGATATACATGCCGGGCCGGCGGCGTACCGGCTCGAGCCCCTCCAGCACTTCGATGTCGTGGGCGGAATAGCCCTCGGGTGTGGGCTGGGCGCGGTCGAACAGATCAGACATGGGCGCAGTGTTTAGAATCGCGATGGTGACGAGGCAAGGATATGCTGTATGCCTAGCCCAGGGTTATACAAGATTTGGTATACATCATGGCGAAGACTCAAAACGACGGCGAGAAATCCGGGGAGGGGCGTTCCGAGGACCGGCCTGCGGTGCCGGAGGGACAGCCCGCTCTCCGCACCATCGCCATGCCGGCAGACGCGAATCCCAATGGCGATATCTTCGGCGGCTGGCTGCTGAGCCAGATGGATCTGGCCGGCAGCGTCGTCGCCTATGAGCGGGCCGGCGGCCGTGTCGCCACCGTGGCCATCGACGCCATGAGCTTCCGGCTGCCGGTATTCATCGGCGATCTGATCAGCTGCTACGCCTCCGTCCAGCGGGTTGGCAACACCTCGATCCAGGTCAAGGTCGAGACCTATGTCCGCCGCCGCGAATCCCGCGACCTGGTGCTGGTCACCGACGGGCTATTCACCTTCGTCGCCATCGACCGCCGCGGCAATCCGCGACCGGTGCCAAAACCCGGCTCCGGCGGCACCGTTGCGACCTGACCAGCGTCAGAGCCCGTAAGCGTGACCGAGCATGGCAAAACCGTAAACCGCGGCGAAGAAAAGCGACAGGGCGAAAAAGTCGCGGACAGCCGGCCAGGGCCTCATGATCGTTCTCCATATGTTCCGACGGCGATGAAAAGAACATAATCAGAACATCCGGTCAATCGGATTTGATCGGTGCCGGGCAGGAACCGGTCGACCTCGTCGCGCCGGGGCGATTATCATCCGGCAGCGATGGGCGAGGAGGACGGGATGCGGATCTATTGGGTGAGCCTGTTGGCGGCTTTCGGCATGGCCTTGCCGGCCGCGGCCGGCGAGGCCGATGTGCTGGATGTGCAGATCAGCCGCGGCGCCGGCGGCACCTATTCCTTTGCCGTGACCGTGCGCCATGACGACACCGGCTGGGAGCACTACGCCGATCGCTGGGAGGTGGTGGCCCCGGACGGGACGGTGCTGGGCACCCGGGTTCTGCTGCATCCCCATGTCCACGAGCAGCCCTTCACCCGCAGCCAGAGCGGCATCCTGATCCCGGCCGGCATCGAGACGGTGACGGTGCGCGCACATGACAGCGTCGACGGCCTGGGCGGCATCGAGAAGCAGGTGGCCGTCCCCCGCTGACGCCGGCAACGGCCCTTGCCGGGCTGCGCCAGGCCACGCTAGTTTCCCTACACGGGGCCTTCAGCGGCCGCCCCGTCAGGCATCCGCCCAAGCGCCGCCCCACCGGGACTCGGGAGGGGCTTTGTGATGGGCGGTTTTTTCATGTCCGTGAATGAACTCAGGACGCTGTTGGATAGCGATGCCATGCCGACGGTGATCGACGTGCGCAAACCGGCAGCGTTCGAGGGCGATACGACGATCCTGCCGAATGCGCGCTGGCGCGACCCGGCCGAGGTCGACCGCTGGCGGTCGGAGCTCGATCCCGCCGCGCCGGTCTTTGTCTATTGCGTGCATGGCCATGAGGTCAGCCAGGGGGTGGCCAAGGTGCTGCGCCGGTATGGCCATGATGTGCACGTGCTGGAAGGGGGCATCGAGGCCTGGCGTGAAGCCGGCGCACCGCTGGCCCCCAGGCCCGAGCCGGGACGTGCCGAGTGAGCGCCGGAGCGACCGAGGAGGTCGGGGCCGGGGGCCCCGCGCCCGACTTCGCCCAGGCGCTCGGCGTCTGGGGCCGCCTTGGACTCATGTCCTTCGGCGGCCCGGCCGGGCAGATCGCCTTGATGCACCGGATGCTGGTCGAAGAGCGGCGCTGGCTGGGCGAGGCCCAGTTCCTGCGGGCGCTGAACTTCTGCATGCTGCTGCCGGGGCCGGAGGCGATGCAACTGGCGACCTATGCCGGCTGGCGCCTGCATGGGGTGCGCGGCGGCCTGGCCGCGGGCCTGCTCTTTGTGCTGCCGGGGGCGGCCATCGTGCTGCTGCTGGCTGCCATCTATGCGCGGTTCGGCCAGGCGGATCTGGTGGCGGCGCTGTTCTTCGGCATCAAGGCGGCGGTGCTGGCGATCGTGGTCGAGGCGCTTCTGCGCATCGCCCGGCGGGCGCTGAAGACCGGCAGCGATTGGGCGATTGCCGCCGGCGCCTTCGTGGCGATCTTCATTCTGGGCGTTCCCTTCCCGCTGATCGTGCTGGCCAGCGCGGTGATCGGGGCGGTCCGAGTCACCTACCGGCCAGAGGCGGAGGAGGGGGCCGCACCGCCGCCGGCGCCGACGTCCCTGCGCCGCACCGCCGGTACCGTGGCCGTATGGCTTACCCTTTGGTTCGCGCCATTGCTGGCGGCCGCAGTCGTTCTCGGCGGCGACCATATCCTGGTCGAGATCGGGATCTTCTTCTCCAAGCTGGCGGTGGTCACCTTCGGCGGCGCCTATGCGGTGCTGGCCTATATGGCCCAGGCGGCGGTGGAGACCCATGGCTGGGTGACGCCCGGCGCCATGCTGGACGGGCTGGGGCTGGCGGAGACCACGCCGGGCCCGCTGATCCTGGTGACCGAGTTCATCGGCTTCCTCGCCGCCCATGGCTGGCAGGACGGACAGTCGCTATGGCTTGGGCTGGCCGGCGCGCTGATGACGCTCTGGGTCACCTTCGCGCCGTGCTTCCTCTGGGTCCTGGCCGGCGCACCCTATATCGAGTCGCTGGCCCGGCGGCCGCTGCTGTCGGCGGCGTTGGCCGGCATCACCGCGGCCGTCGTCGGGGTGATCCTGAACCTGGCTCTGTGGTTCGGCCTGCAGGTGGTGTTCCGGGAGTTCACGGACCTGGCTGTCGGGCCGGTCAGCCTCTCCCTGCCGATCCCGGGCTCCCTGGAATGGCGCTCGCTGGCGGTGGTCGTGGCGGCGGCCGGCTGTCTGTTCGCGGCCCGCATGGGCGTGATCGCCACGCTGGCGGTCAGCGGGCTGTTCGGTCTCGTGCTGCAGTGGTTTCTGTGAGGGGGCCCGTCAGGCCGACAGCTGCTCGAACCGGATCAGGTTGTCATCGTTGCCGTCGGGCGCCCGGCCCAGCGATATGGCGCCGGAACCGGTCAGCTGCAGGCCCTCGCGTTTGAGCAGCAGTGGCGCTTGGCCTTCGGCCTGGACATAGGTGCCGTTGGTGCTGATGTCGCTGATGTGGAAATGGCCGTGCCGCGCTTCGATGGTGGCATGCAGCCGCGATACCGCCGCGTCGGGGACCACCAGATCGTTATCGTCGACCCGGCCGATGGTTATCTTGCCCGTGGGGCCGTCGATCGTCAGGCGGCGTCCCCTGTGCACCAGCCCCAACCGGGCGACGCGCCGTTGCGGGGCGGCGGTGAACGCGCCCAGCATGGTCATATCCTGGTCGACCCGGACGATTTCGTGGACGGTAATCGGCAGGCTCTTGCCCTTGACGCTGGTCTCGCGGTCCAGCAGCCGAGTGCTCTTGCGGTTCGCCCCCGACATGGCCTGGACCGCGGCATCGGTGACCAGCGCTTCGCCGGCCCGCGCCAGCGCCATAACCCGCGCCGCCAGGTTCACGGTATCGCCATACACGTCGCCGGCATCGACGATCACCGGCCCGATATGGAACCCGATGCGGATCGGCAGCATGCCCGAATCCTGCCTGTCGAGGATTCTCGACGTGGCTCTGAAGGCGGAGTCGGCGTCGCGCAACACGGCCAGAATCTCCGCGTCGGCGGTCTTCACCACGCGGCCGCCCTCGGCGGCGATGGCCGACGCCATCGCCTCGGCGCATTCGGCAATTCGCCTATGGGCCCGGTCGTCTCCGAGTGTCTCGTAGAGCCGCTCGCTGTCGCAGACCGTCGCGAACAGGACGGCGACCTGGGTGTCTTTGTTCGACATCTATCGCGGTCGCCCAGCCTGCCGGTGCCCGCTTATCCGGCGCGCAGGGACGGTCGCCACCAAGTAGTTTCAGCCTCCAACTGGACAGCGTAGCGTGAACCGCGTCCGCCGGCCAAGCGCGGCGTACGACGTGCCTGAACGAAGAAACCCCCGCCGGGACGGCGGGGGCTCCTGTCAGGCGACCTTCAAATCCGCGTATTACACGCTGTAATACATGGTGAACTCGGCCGGGTGCGGCGTGTGCTCGAAGGTGTAGATCTCCTCCCACTTCAGCTCCATGTAGCCGTCCAGCATGTCCTTGGTGAAAACATCGCCCTTCAGCAGGAACTCGTGGTCGGCTTCCAGCGCCGCCATCGATTCGCGCAGCGAGCCGCAGACCGTCGGCACGTCGGCCAGCTCCTCCGGCGGCAGGTCGTAGAGGTTCTTGTCCATCGGGTCGCCCGGATGGATCTTGTTCTGGATGCCGTCCAGGCCGGCCATCAGCATCGCCGCGAAGGTCAGGTACGGGTTGCCCGACGCATCCGGGAACCGCACCTCGACGCGCTTGCCCTTGGGGCTGGTCACGTAGGGGATACGGCAGGAGGCGGAACGGTTGCGCGCCGAATAGGCGAGCAGCACCGGCGCCTCGAAGCCCGGGATCAGCCGCTTGTAGCTGTTGGTGGTGGCATTGGAGAAGGCGTTGATCGCGCGGGCGTGCTTGATGATGCCGCCGATATAGTGCAGCGCCGTCTCCGACAGATCGGCATAGCCGGAGCCGGCGAAGACCGGGCTGTCGCCCTTGAAGATCGACTGGTGGACGTGCATGCCGGAGCCGTTGTCGTCCTTGACCGGCTTGGGCATGAAGGTGGCGGTCTTGCCATAGGCATGCGCCACCATGTGCACGCAGTACTTATAGATCTGCATGTTGTCGGCGCATTTCACCAGGGTGTCGAACTTCATGCCGAGCTCGTGCTGGGCCGGCGCCACCTCGTGGTGGTGCTTCTCGACCGGCACCTTCATCTCTTCCATGGTGCTCAGCATCTCGGCGCGCAGATCCGAGCCGCTGTCGACCGGCGGGATCGGGAAATAGCCGCCCTTGATGCCGGGGCGGTGGCCCATATTGCCTTCGTCGTATTCGCGGCCGGCATTGCCCGGCGACTCCTCGCTGTCGAGGAAGTAGTAGCCGCGATGCATCTCCGAACCGAAGCGCACGTCGTCGAACACGAAGAACTCGGCCTCGGGACCGAAATAGGCGGCATCGCCGACGCCGAGCGACGCCATGTAGTTCTCCGCCGCCTTGGCGACCGAGCGCGGATCGCGGTTGTAGGGCTGGCCGGTGGAGGGCTCGTGCACGTCGCAGGTCAGGATCAGCGAGGGCTGGGCCGCGAACGGATCCATGACGGCGGTCGACGCGTCCGGCAGCAGCGCCATGTCGGATTCGTTGATGGCCTTCCAGCCGGCGATCGACGAGCCGTCGAACATGATGCCGTCGCTGAAGGTGTCTTCCTCGATGGTGCTGACATGCTGGGCGGTGTGCTGCCACTTGCCGCGCGGATCGGTGAAGCGCAGATCGACGTATTTGACGTCGTTTTCCTTGATCAGGTCGAACACCTTGGAGATGTCGTTGGACATGCCTCTTTCTCTCTTTTGCTTGGTGGTTGTGTGCTGGCGACGGGCACGACGCACGACCCGCCTGGCCGGATGGCGGGCAGGGCGCGCGGCGGCTCGTCAGGTTCCCTCAGATGGCGTCGGCACCCTTCTCCCCGGTTCGGATGCGTACGACCTCCTCGATCGGCGTGACGAAGATCTTGCCGTCGCCGATGCGTCCGGTCTCCGCGGCGCTTTGGATGGATTCGATGGCCCGCTCGACCAGCCCGTCATCCATCACCACTTCGACCTTCACCTTGGGCAGGAAGTCGACGACGTATTCCGCGCCCCGATAGAGTTCGGTATGGCCCTTCTGGCGGCCGAACCCCTTGGCTTCGGTGACGGTGATCCCCTTGATGCCGATCTCGTGGAGCGCCTCTTTGACCTCGTCGAGCTTGAACGGCTTGATGATCGCTTCGATTTTCTTCATGAGCGTCCGGTGGTTCCCTAGAGCAAATCCGTGGCAGGCCCAAAGGGGCTCGACGATTGCCGTCCGCACGGCATCGGTCCCCTCCGGTAAAGCACGGCCCATGCCAATTTGCCGGTTGGCTGGAAACGGCGAAATCCGGTCGGATCGTTGGGGATTCCGGCTGGAGCGCCGTCGGTGAATGCCTATTTCTTAGCACTGCTGCACAAGAAATGTGCACAAATTCGACTATCTCTTAGGCATTCCCGAAAGGGCTCTGTGCTCGGTCGCTCACTGTGCTGACAGGTCCTGACGCAGGGGTGCGATAGGCTGGTGACCGGGCCCAAGGAGGAAACCGATGTCCGGCGCGCCATCACATTCCGCATCCGATCCGCTACCGTTTCGCGTGACCACCGTGGGCCCCGGCGAATGGTCGGATCTGTGTCGGCTTTTCGAGGGGCGCGGCGGGCCGCATTACTGCTGGTGCATGGTCTGGCGCGACATGCCGTCCGCGGATCGGCGCGACAAGGCGGCGAAAAAGGCAGAGCTGCAGCGGCGCGTCCAGACGGGCGTGCCGGTCGGCTTGATCGGATATCTGGAGAACACGCCGGTGGCCTGGTGTTCGGTCGGCCCGCGATCCTCGTTTCGCAGGCTTTCGGAGGGCGGAGTCGAAGACCATGGATCCACCTGGAGCATCATCTGCTTCTACGTCGCCCGGTCGCATCGCCGCCGGGGCCTGGCGGATCGCATGATCACCGCCGCCGTGGACTATGCCCGGGCGCATGGTGCGGAGAGGATCGAGGCCTTTCCGGTGCCGTCCGATGCGCCCAGCTATCGTTTCATGGGATTCGTTCCGCAATTCGAGCGGGCCGGGTTCCGCCATGCCGGAAGCGCCGGCAAATGGCGGCAGGTGATGCGCCTCTACCTGCGCTGACCTTCGGAGCTGTATCAGGCGCAATCCTCGCACGCCCCGAATTCAGCAAGATGTCCTGAAATCATCCAAGCCCGAAACCGTGGAGACCCGTTGGGAGAGTTTCGCCGATGCGCGATTCCGCCTGGATCGCCTGGCCCGTTGCCGCCTTGCTGGGGCCATTGGCTGAATTTCGCAAACATCCCGTGGCAGGCGCATTGGCGATATTGTTCGTGGCGCTGCTTACCATGGCGACGCAGATCGGTGGCGCGGTTTTGTGGATTCTCTGGCCGCTGCTCCGCCAAATACGCACCCGGCTCCGAGAGCGGTTGGGCCGGCTATCGAACGTTGTGTCCATCATTATCTTTTTGCTTGCGTATTCGGTCGCCAGTTTCCTTGTCGCGCCGCCGCTGGCCTCCGCATTCGGACGCGAACGTCTGCCGTGCTTCTCGGACGAGGGTCGGCAACTGCGGGCCATCTCGCCGCTGTATTGCCTGACCAACCGGAACTATGCGCGGCCGCCGATCCACCGGCTTCTGCTGGATCTGTCCACGGCGATGGCGCGGGAGGCGCCGGGTACGATCACCGCCTATCTGGATGCCGGGTTTCCCTTCGGGGGCGGCTTCCCGATGGTGCCGCATCTCAGCCATCGCAACGGGCTCGATGTCGATCTCGCCTTCTTCTATCTCCGCCGTTACGACCGGATGCCGGAGCCTTCGGGCGGGGCCTGGGCCGTGGGCTATTGGGCCTATGCGCAACCGGAACCTGGCGAACCGCAGCCCTGCGACGCGCGGATCGCCGATCTGCGCTGGGACATGGACTGGTTGCAGCCCGCATTCGGCGGCTTGGTCCTCGACGAAGGGCGAACCGGCGCGATGCTGCGTTGGCTGTCTGCCAACGGCGATCGCTACGGACTCCGAAAGATACTCCTGGAACCGCATCTTCGGCAGCGCCTTGCCACCGATGCCAGGCTGATCCGATTCCAGGGCTGTCGGGCCGCCCGGCACGACGACCACTTACATTTGCAGCTCCGCTGAGAGGACCACCTCGCTCGGTGAGATCGGCATCAATTGTTGCCCGGCCAGATGCGCTGGTACCAGGGGGTGTCGCCGCTGATCGGCGTGAAGCTCTGGCCGTTGTGCTCCATGACGTCGCGGATGCCGCTGACGGGCCAGCCGGTCAGCGATGCCAGGGTCTGGGCCTCGGCCTCGAAGCGCCCGGGCAGGCCCTCCAGATAGGCGGCGGCCGCATCGCAGGCGGGCTCGCCGATCCAGGGATGGCGCATCACATAGCGGCCCTGGAAGTTCTCCCGGTCGGTGGTCTCGCGGAATTCCAGGTCGGTCGGAAAGCTCTCGGAATCGTAGCGCAGATGCATGCGGGTCACGTAGACGTCCTGGGCCATGCCGCCACCGGCCGCCCAGAACACGCCGAGCTCGCGCAGTTCGGACGCGCTCAGCGGGTCGGCGGCGCAGGGGTCGCACCAGGCCATGTCCCAGGCGTATTCCAGGAACACAGCGCGCATGTCCTCGCGCTCGACGGCACGGTCGAACATGGCGGTGTAGAACTCGCCGAACCGGTCCTTCACATAGAGCGGCACGTTCATGTCCGACGGGATGCGGACATTGGGGTAGTTGGCCGCCTCGACCCGGCCCTGGCGGGTCAGGGTCATCACGAACAACTCCTGGGCGCCGTCGGCGTTCAGCATGCCAAGCCGGATCGGCAGCATGAAGTCGGGCGACTCGAAGGCGATCTGCAACGGCCGCAGATAGGACCCGCCCAGGGCGGCCTGCTCCGTCAGATTGACCTTGGCGACAAAGAAGAACATGCCGGCGTCCAGATAGTCGGCCAGCACAGCCCCGGCGCCGTCCGGCATCCGGTAGCCGTTGCCGGTCAGCCAGGTCTCAAGCCCGCCGCTCTCCTCCGCCGACAGGATCAGGATGTCGTATTCGCCGATTGTGTATTCCGCTTCGATGGCGACGCCCAGGGCGTCGGCGAGCTGCTGGGCTTCCACGCTGAGACCGCGCATGGTGCTGCGCGCCGCCGACATGAGCACTCCGGTCTCGGCGCTGAACAGGCAGGGATCGTAATCGTGGTATTCGACCAGGCGCGGCGCGGTATAGGCGTCCAGATGGTCGATCAGGGCGCTGTCGGTGACGTGGATCTGCTCGCGCTCCAGGATCTGCGGCACCGGCACGACGATGGCGAACTCCTTCAGGTCGCCCTGGTAATCATTGGCCATGGAGATGACGGTGCGGTCATCATGCCGCGCGATCACCACCTTGGATGCGTTGTTGAACAGCTCGGTATCGGCCTGGGCCACATAGAAGCCGCAGAAGGCGGCGGCAGCACCGGATATGGTCAGCGCAAGCAATCCCGTGCCGGTCCCCAGGATGCGCGATCCGAGGCGGCGGTTCGGTCGGTCTGTCATGGTCGTCTCCCAGTTGCGAGGCGTGCCTCCACTGAGTCATGCCGACCAGAACCGGGAATCTGCCACGGGGCGGAGAATTTTCTCGGGCGCCGGGACTGCCGGGGAGCCGGCTGGGCACAAAGCGGATCACTCCGCAGCGCGATTTACCCCGGCCAATGCGATCTGTAGGGTTCCTGGGATCGGGGCGCATACCGAGGGGCCGTAATTGCAGAGACACAAGAGCATGTCATGAGCAAAAAATCGGTCGGCGCAGGACTGGCCGCCGTCGCGCTCATGTGGCTGCTCGGCGATGCAGTACCTGCGCAAGAACGCATGACCGTCAACACGACGTCCGGTCCGCCTTTGTCCAACGACGAGCACACCGGATTTCATGACCTCCTGACCATCGAGGCGTTCGGGCGTGTTGGTCTGGTTGCCGATATCGTCTGGCTGCCAGGTGAACGATCCCTGCTGAACGTCAACCAAGGCATCGACGACGCCACCGTGGTCCGGATTGCCGGACTGGAATCCAGCTACCCAAATCTGCGGCGCGTTCCCGAGCCGATGATGCGCTGGGAGTTCGTCGGCTTCGCCAGGAACGTAAGCTTTGCGACCGATAGCTGGGCCAGCCTCAGGGACTACAACGTGGCCTTCATAAACGGCTGGAAGATCCTCGAGAACAGTATTGTCGATGCTCAGTCGTTGACCAAGGTGCGGGACGCCGATCAACTGTTTAACCTTCTGGTCAATGATCGGGCGGATGTGATCATCTACGAGAAGTGGGAGGGACTTCATGTCATTGCCTCTCGCGGTCTGGGCGACGTGCGGCTTCTTGCGCCGCCGTTGGCTTCTCCGGAGATGTACATGTACGTACACGAAAAGCATGAGGCGCTGATACCTGCACTCGCGGCAGCGCTCAGGGACATGAAGCAAGACGGAACCTACCGGGATTTCTACGATCGCTCGCTCCAACCGCTGCTCGCGGATTGACCCTGCAGACCTGCCATGAAGCGATTGGGCCAACTGCTCAATGTCCGGGGAAGGCTGGCGCGCCGGCTAATCGTGGGTGTCGTTCTATTCAGCTCCCTGATCACCGTGGTTACGACGGCGATCCAGCTTTACCTCGACTATGTGCATGACGTGCGGGAGATCGAACACGACTTCGATGTGATTGAGGCGAGCTATCTGCAGAGTCTGATCAACTCGGTATGGGTCGCCGATGGAGAGCAAATCCAGACGCAGCTTGACGGCATTCGTCGTCTGCCGGACATGGAGTATCTCAGCATCCAGATCGAGGGAACGCCCCGTTGGACGGCCGGCACGCGCCAGTCTAGTCGGGTGGTCTCCCGAGCGTACCCGCTGACCTACCGATACCGCGAACAGGATCTCGAAATCGGCAGGCTCCTGGCCGTCGCCAGCCTCGATGCGGTCTATGCCCGGTTGATCGACAAGGTCCTGATCATCCTGGTGAGCAACGGTATCAAGACTTTTCTCGTCGCCGGGTTCATTCTCGCGCTCTTCCATCTGCTTGTGACTCGCCATTTGGCCCGCATCGCGGACCTTGCCCGAGACCACGACACTCCCGGCACGCCGACGCCGATCGACCTTGAACGCCGCGGCCCTCCGAACCGACCAGACGAACTGGACGACGTCGTCTCGGCGTTGAATGACATGCAGCGGCGGACTGCATCGACGTTGACCGCGCTCGAGGATCGCGAGGCGAAGCTGCGCGCGATCCTCGACACCGCTGTCGACGCCATCCTCACCATCGATGAAGCCGGGAACATCGAGGAGTTCAACCCGGCGGTAAGCCGCCTTTTCGGCTATGCGGCCGACGAATTGCGCGACCGCAATGTGAAGATCCTGATGCCGGAGCCGCACTACGGTCGTCACGACCAATATCTAAGGGACTACGTGCGGACCGGCGAAAGGAAGATCATCGGAATTGGGCGGGAAGTGACGGGTAAGCGCAAGGACGGATCGACCTTTCCGATGCAGCTCTCGGTGAGCGAGTTCAACCTTGAGGGACGGCGACGGTTCACGGGCATTGTCCATGACCTGTCAAAGCGCAAGAGCGCGGAATCGCTCAACACCCGGCTTGGACGGATCATCGAAAATTCCACGAACGAGGTCTACGTGTTCAGGTCGGACACGCTCGGGTTTGTGCAGGTCAACAAGGGCGCACGCGATAATCTCGGCTTCTCGATGAAAGAGCTGAAGACGCTGACCCCGATCGACCTGAAGCCCGAATTCTCGGCGGAGAGCTTCGAAGACCTGATACGGCCCCTTCGCGAAGGGGAACGGACCCAGATACAGTTCGACACCGTCCATCGGCGCAAGGATGGCACCACCTATCCCGTCGAGGTTCGACTCCAGCTGTCGCGGAGTGAATCGCCTCCGGTGTTCCTGGCGGTCATTCAGGATACGACCGAGCGCCGCCACGCGCAGGAAACATTGCTGTTGCGGGAGCGCGCAATCGAGACCATCGACAGCGGCATACTGATCACCGATCCCCGACAAGAGGACAATCCCGTCATCTACGCCAATCAGGCGATCGAACGCATGACCGGCTATGCGCGGGAGGAGCTTGTCGGACGGAACCCGCGACTTCTGCAAGGCGAGGCCACCGACCAGCCGGAGCTCGACCAAATACGTGCCGCGCTCAAAGAGGAGGTGCCAGTCGATGTCGTTGTGCGGAACTACCGCAAAGACGGCTCGGAATTCCTTGTCAACGTTCAAATTTCGCCGGTTCGAAACGACTTAGGGGAGGTCACCCATTTCGTTGGGATTCAGACCGACGTGACCGAGCGCAGGCTGGCAGAAGACCAGCTGCGCCGCTCTCAGCGGATGGACGCGATCGGGCAATTGACGGGCGGTGTGGCGCATGATTTCAACAATCTTCTCACCGTGATCACGGGCAATCTGGAAATGCTGGAGCCGAAGATCACCGACGAGAAGCAGCGGGTGATGGTCGAACAGGCGCAGGAGGCGGCCCAGCTCGGCGCCAGTCTGACGGAACGATTGCTCGCCTTCGCGCGACGCCAGGCGCTCGCACCACGGACCATTGATGTCAATGACTTGGTCCTGGGAATGACAGAGCTTCTGCGGCGCACCTTAGGCGGCGCCATCCAGATCGCCACGGTCCTGGAGAATCAGCTTTGGAAGACCAAGGCCGACCCCGGTCAGCTGGAGAGCGCCTTGTTGAATCTGGCGATCAATGCCCGGGACGCCATGCCGGACGGCGGCACGCTGACGATCGAGACCGCGAACCAAGAGCTCGACACCAAGATATCTGATGGTGGCCCAGGAATCGATCCTGGGCGCTATGTTGTGCTGTCGGTGACTGACAGCGGCGTCGGCATGTCCGACGAGGTTAAGGAGCGGGCCATCGAGCCCTTCTTCACCACCAAGGAGACCATCGCCGGCACCGGTCTTGGTCTCAGCATGGTCTATGGCTTCGCCAAGCAGTCCGACGGCCATCTGGTGATCGAGAGCCAGTTCGGTCAGGGCACGACCGTGAGCCTCTATCTAAGGAAGCTCGATGCGGACGAGACGGTCGTGACGACCGCCGAACGACTGGCTGAAATCGCCCCGGCATCCGGTGAGACGGTTCTGGTCGTCGAGGATGACGCACGTGTCCGGCGCACCTCGGTCTTGCGCCTTATCGAGCTCGGATACGAGGTGTTGCAGGCCGACAGCGGCCAAGCGGCCCTCGACATCCTCGCAGATGGACAGCAAGTCGACCTGCTGTTCACGGACATCGTGATGCCGGGCGGCATGAATGGCCGGGACTTGGCGGCCAAGGCGAGGAAGCTGAAGCCCCGGCTCAAGGTGCTGTTCACATCCGGGTTTGCGGAGGCCGGAGCCGTCGATGGCGGCCCCGTAGAAGACGGCGCCTTGCTGATCAGAAAGCCTTACAAGACCAAAGACTTGGCGAGCAAAATTCAGGAGGCCCTGCACCGCTGAACGGCCGAGCTTTCGCCACTAGCGCTCCACCTTGGGCGTGAAGACATAGCCGACACCGCGGACGGTCTTGATGAACTCGGGGCTCTTCGGGTTCTTCTCGATCTTCTTGCGCAGCCGGCCGACCTGGGTGTCGATGCTTCGGTCGTAGGCCGCCCAGTCCCGGCCCCGTGCAAGGTCCATGAGCTGGTCCCGGCTGAGCGGACGGTTGGGCGATCTCACGAAGGCTGACAGCAGGTCGAACTCCCCGGTCGTCAGTGCAACCGGCCGGTCCGCAGGAGACGTGAGTTCCCGCCTCAAGAGGTCAAACCGCCACCCTGCAAAGGTGACGCGATCAGCGGCATCGCCGCCTCGGGTGCCGCTGTCCACTTGCGGTGTCGTTTGCGAGGAGCGGCGCAGGACTGCGCGAATTCGCGCAAGCACCTCGCGCAATTGAAACGGTTTGGCGATGTAGTCATCGGCGCCCATCTCCAACCCGACGACACGGTCGACAATATCTCCCTTGCCGGTGACCATGATGATCGGCACCGAGGATGAGCCGCGGACTTCCCGCGCCAGGGACAGTCCATCCTCCTGCGGCAGGCCGACATCCAGCAGGATCATATCGAAACGGTTTTCTCCAATCTGGCGGCGCATGGCTTCGCCGCAATCCGCATGGCTTACGCGGTAGCCCTCGCTCTCCAGGTAGCGATCCAGCATGTCGCGAACGCGGGGATCATCATCAACCACAAGAATATGGCTCGCCTGCTTCATCGTCGGCTCTCGGTCAATGCCCTCTTGGGTCGCTACCGTCGGTAGGCGTTCTGGCGCATGTGCCACAATCCTTACCGCATTCCGCCAGGCATTGTCACAAACCGTCACGATCGATTGCAAATCGTCTCTTGGCGGTCATGAAACACTGTCGATCGGCTGCTTCGCTGTCCCCTGCAATGGCTCCACGCAACGACGTGGAAACACAGGGGGACAATCATGCTGGCCATCCGCACCACCAACGCGCCATCGCCCAGCCCGGCCACCCACGGGACAAGGGCCCAGAGCGAGTCTCAGGATCTGTCCGATTCGCCATTCTGCCTCACCGCCATTCAGTCGTATGCGCCGAGGCAGCGGGTCTACTGCCAGGGTGATCGGGCCGAGCACCTGTTCGAGGTCATCGGGGGCGTTGTGAAGCTTTACAGGGTGTTGGCCGATGGACGGTGCCAGATTACCGGGTTTCTCTATCCCGGTCAGTTTCTCGGACTGGGGACATCCGATCGCTACGCGCAGTCGGCGGAGGCACTGTCCACTGCAACGCTCTGCCGGTACCAGAGGTCGAAATTGGACTCCGTTATCGATCGCGATCCGATGCTCGGGAGCCGTCTGCTCTCACGTGTGACGAATGAGCTGCTCATTGCGCAAGACCAGTTGGTCCTCTTGGGACGCAAATCGGCGGTTGAGAGGTTCTGTTCCTTTCTTGTGCGACTCTCCACCGATCTGAAGCGACGCGGTGAAAACCCCCACCGAATCTACCTTCCGATGACCCGACGCGACATCGGCGACTATCTCGGACTGACGACCGAGACGATCAGTCGGACGGTCGGCCGGCTCAAGGATCTCTTCGTCATCGAGCTTTCCGGCTTCAAAGAAATCGTCGTGCTGGACCCCGATCGTCTTGAGAGCCTTGCCACGAGCGAGGTCGGTGCCTCTGCCGTCCCCGCCCATTGACGGACATCAATGAGGACAGGGGCCATGCAAGATACGGTGCTCGAAGTCAGTTCCTAAATGGCCGACCTCGGCGGTGCCAAAGGTCGGCCCAAGTTCCGGCGTGGGCATAGAAATGCCGCCGAAGTCATTAAGCGTTGCGGGGCCTGAGCTGGTAAGGCAGGCCGTCTGCGTCTTCGATGATTGGGACCAACTCAAGCAGGCCGGAGACGCGCTCGCCAAGATCAACCAAGGCTCGCTGGAGACGACCATCGTCGCCTGCCGGAGGGCGCTCGGGGGTGCTTCACGGTATCGGCCAGCCGGTGGAGCAATACGGCATCGCCGTCAGACAAGGCATGAGCCCGGCGGCAAGCTGCCGTCAGAAGACTTGGCTAACCTAATCGAGGTTGGGGCGGTTCGATCGTCGGATCCGGTATTTTCGTCCGTGGGGACGCTGACCGATCTCCTGTCGGCAGCGGGCGCCCAGCCAGGGGTCAGTATGAGTTCCGTATTGGAGACCTGGATACCCCGAAAACAGTCGGCCTTCCTGGAAGAGCAGCTGGACGCCGGGCGGGTTCTGCTCTGGGTTCACATCCGAGACCCTGATCAAGAAGCGCAGGTTTGCAGGACTCTGTTGACTCACAGTCCTTATCGGGTTCAGGCCTACGATATGAAGCCCGCGCTCCGTCGATGATCGGTGGAGGAACGACGCCGGATTGAGATCCCGCCGGCTCAGAATCGGCGTCTTCAGCCAGTGTGTTCCGTCAGCCAGGCGCCGACCCGGCGGGCTGCCTCTTCGATCGCCTCTACCGAGTTCGCATAGGAGAAGCGCAGATAGCCTTCGCCCTCCGCGCCGAAGCTGGTGCCGGCCACCACGGCCACGCCGGCCTCCTCCAGCAGCTTGGTCTGCAGGCCCTTGGCGTCCAGACCGGTGCCGGTGATGTTGGGGAAGGCGTAGAAGGCGCCGCCCGGCTCGACGCAGCGGAAGCCGGGAAGCTGGTTCAAGGCCGCGACGATCACCTGGCGGCGCTCGGCGAAGGCGGCATTCATGGCGTCGACCGCGTCCTGGGGGCCTTCCAGGGCGGCGATGCCGGCATATTGCGCCGAGGCGTTGACGCAGGAATGGCTGTTGACCGCGAGCCGGGTGGCGCCCTCGACCAGGCTGTCGGGCCACACTGCGAAGCCCAGCCGCCAGCCGGTCATGGCATAGGTCTTGGACCATCCGTCCAGCAGGATCAGCCGGTCGCGGATCTCCGGATAGGAGAGCAGGGTGGTGTGCTGGCGGCCGTCATAGAGCATGCGGCTGTAGATCTCGTCGCTCATCACCGCCACATGCGGATGCTCGGCCAGGCCCGCCACCAGCCGGTCGAACTGCTCCTTGGGCACCACGCCGCCGGTGGGGTTGGCCGGGCTGTTGACGATCAGGAGCCGGGTGCGCGGGGTGATCTTGGACAGCACCTCCTCGGCGTCGAAGGCGAAGCCGTTCTCCTCGCGCAGCGGGATCGGCACCGGCTCCGCACCGGTGAAGCGGATCGCCGATTCGTAGATCGGAAATCCGGGATTGGGGTAGAGGATCTCCGCCCCCGGCTCGCCGAAGGTCAGCATGGCGAACCACATGGTGACCTTGCCGCCCGGCTCGATCAGCACGTTGCCGGGATCGACATCGACGTCGTAGCAGCGGTTCAGATAGGCGGAGACCGCCTCGCGCAGCGGCGGGATGCCGGCTGCCGGCGTATAGCCGTGATGGCCGTCGCGCAGCGCCTGGATCGCCGCCTCGACGATATGCTCCGGAGTTTTGAAATCCGGCTGGCCGATGCCGAGATTGATGATATCGCGCCCCTCGGCGGCGAGCTGGTTGGCCCGCGCCAGCACCTCGAACGCGGTCTCGGTGCCGAGCGTCTTCATCCCGGCCGCTAGCTGCAGCATGCCTGTCCTCCCATTCCGGCCGGCACTATGCCGCCGGCGGCCCGGGGCGGGAAGGGGGCACGTGCCCGGCCGTCGCTACCAGTGCAAGATCAGCAGCGCGCCGGCGCCGGCCAGGGCGACGGTCCACAGCAGGTCGAGGTTGATCCAGCCGCGGCGCAGGAACTCCAGCCCGGCCCAGTGATAGACCACCGCCGCGATGGTGCCGGTCACCGCCAGCATGGCGGCGGTGTGCACCCCGACGGCGGCGAGCGAGACGGGCAGGGCGCCGGCTGCGGTGATCTCGGCCGCCGGGGAGGCGGCGATGCAGAGCGGGATCAGCACCGGCAGCAGCATCAGCCCGGCGCCATGGGCGCTCGCCATCAGGAAGGACCACAGCACCAGCCCGGCCATGCCGGTCTGCATGCCGACCCTGACCCGGTGCCGGTGTCCGTAGAGCGCGTGATAGATCGCCCAGCCGATCAGCAGCACGCCGGTGCCGATGCGCAAGATCGACTGGTCGATGCTGGTGCCGATCACGATCACCAGGAACACCGCCAGCACGATGGCCAGCGCGTGGCCGAAGGCGATCGGCAGCAGCGATAGAAGGACGATTGTGCGGCTCTTGCGATGCAAGCCGAGCGCCACCGCGAACAGCCAGCCCATGGCCGGATTCAGCCCGTGAAAGGCACCGAGCCCGGCCAGGGTGAGCCAGGGCCAGAGGTTGGTCATGACGGGTAATCGACGAACTGCGGGCGAACGCGCCCTGTGGTGAAGCCGTCGCCCTCACCCTCCCGCTTCGCGGGCCCCACCCTCTCCCCCAGGAGAGGGGGCATCAGGACCTGGTTCGGATTCCCCTCTCCCCTGGGGAGAGGGAGGGGCCCGCGGCGAAGCCGTGGGAGGGTGAGGGCGACGGCATGGTCGTCGGAACCGGAATCTAGTCGGCTTGCCGTCCTGCTGCGCGGCAGCCTTGCCTGCCCCAACCCACCCTCACGGATAGCAGTAGGAATCCGATGAGCAGTCGCCGCCTTCCAGGCGCACCTGATGCGGCCTGTGCCCCGCCGGCCATTCGATGAAGAAATCCTCGTCGAAGGCGATGCCGCCGTCGGGATCGGCATCCAGCTTCACCATCCAGCCGTCGATGCCGTCGGGATAGAACTGCTCGTCGATGGCGCCGTAGAGCGAGTTGGTGAAGTAGACCCGCTTGCCGTCGCGGCTGATCTCCACCATCTGCGGCCCGCCGTTGAGCGCGCCGTTGGAGGCGCCGGGATGGGTCGCCTTGGAGACGATGCCGCCGATCCGGACCTTGCCGGTCAGCTTGGGATTCATCGGATCGCTGACGTCATATTGGTGCATGTCGCCGGTGCCCCAGCAGGACACGTAGAGGTATTTGTCGTCCATCGACAGGTCGATATCGGTCACCAGCGGCGGCACCGCCTTGAAGCCCTTCAGCATCGGCGGCAGCAAGTCCGGGTCGGCCGGCTCGGCCGGGATCTCGACCACCTTCTTGACCGCCCATTCACCCTTCTCCTCGTCGCGGTACCAGGTCCAGATCGAGGAGGAGAGATCCTTCAGGCTGATGACGCAGCCGACGAAGCCATAGGCCTTGGTCGGGTCATGCGCCGGGCGCAGCTCGAAGACGAGCTGGTGCTCCTCGCCGAAATCGATCTCCTGCTGGTGCTTGCGGGTATGCAGGTCCCAGAAATGCAGCTTGCGGCCGTACTGGCTGCCCAACAGCACCTCCGGCACCAGCCCGTTCTCGAAGTTCTCCGGCTTGCCCCACTCGCTGGTGATCATGGTGTCGTGGCCGAGATGCCACCAAAAATCATAGGCCAGGTCCTGGGTGCCGCGATCGATCTCCCATTTGCCGCGCACGTCGAAGCTCTCATGGTCCATCAGGAAGATGCCGCCAGGCCCGTCATTGCCGGTCTCGCCGCCGCCCAGCGCGTTGACGTAGATGCCCTCGGGTCCGCAATGGGTGGTGTGGATGCGCGAATAGCCGGTCTTCTCCTGGACCTCTTCGGGCTCGATGACGCGGACGATCTTGGGGTTCTTCGGGTCGGGCTGGGTGTCCAGGATATGGATCCGCGACGAACGCAGCCCCGGCACCACCAGGTAGCGGCGCTCCACATGGGGATGCGGTGCGTTCGGGCACAGGCAGGAGCTGCAGGCGTTCCAGCCGAAATGGTGCAGCTCGTCGCCGGTATTGGGCATCGCCACCTTGCCGACGATCTGGGAATAGGTCGACGACGCGGGGTCGACATCGACCACCGCCAGCTCGTCGGGCACCTGTCTCTCCGGATCGAAGCTGGCCACATAGGCGAGCTTCTCCTCGGGCGCCTTCATCGCCATGCGCGGCGACGGATAGAATGTCGGATCGGGTTGCCAAGTCGGCATGTCTGGTCCTCCCATGGAACGCGTTTATGGGCGGTCGACGAGGATGTCGCGTCTTCTTGGGCGGGCGCGCAAACCCGCAGGCCTGGGGTCGGCCCGGCGTCGTCCATGAACCGACTGTATGGGAAATTCCGGCCGGCGTTAAACCGAGAATGGTTTCTGCGGTGTAACAGTGGCGGGGCAGGGAGTTGGCGTGGCCCGTTGAGCACCGCTCTCTAGGATGAGGCGCGGCGCAACCAGGCGACGAGACTATCCACGATCAGCGTGAACACAATGATGACCATTGCCGGGGCGATCAGGGGCTCCGATTGAGGCGATCCAACGTGATCGGCCATGACGAGCCGCTCAAGTGCGTTGCTGGCCAGCCCGGAAAGCGCTGCCACGGCAATCATCCAGACATAGATAAGACATCGTTCCGGCAATGCCGCCATCGCGAAGTAGTCGAATGGGGATTTGGAGGGCTTTGGCAGAAGCCACACCTGAGCCGCCGTGGCGGCACCGACGACGAAGAGCGTGCTGATCAGGATTGTCGTCCAGAAGAGCGAGTCGCCGGCCCGGTCGAATTGATGCGCGACGACTCCGCCAATGAACGGCACCGTCGCGCCGATACCCAGGCCGACAACAAGGCTGGCGACAATCAGCCGGGACCACACGGCCGGCCGGGACCAGTCGATTCCAAGACCGGGACGCCGTGGCTGTGGTGTCCGAGAGTCTTCCGTCACGGGACCTCACTGATGCGGGCGGGCGCTAGCATGCCGATGCATCGAACGCCACACGCATTTGGCAACTACCAAGTTCAGGCATTCCCGGCTGGTATTGCCGGTCCCGCAGCCGTGCTCATCGCATCGCGAAAGTCCGCACCGGTAATGTCCCGAATGCCTCCACCTTGACCGGCACGGCGAAGAAACGGTCACCCGGCAGCCGGGTTGGGCCCGGCGCGTCGCAGCCAGACGATGATCACATCCGAGATCATCACATGGCAAACGGGGAGTATCATCACCCCGAGCAGCGCGACAGGATAGGTTGCCGCATCAAGCCCCGGATCGACCAGTCGGAAGACGAGTTTGCCGGTCAGCCCGGCCAGGCAGGTGAACGCGATCAGCCAGACAAAGGCGATTCCGGCTTCCGGCCAAGTCGCTCGCTTCATCAGGAGGAACGGAGCCACCGCGCCTTTGTGCAGGATCCGATGGTGCAAGGCCGCGGCCAAAGCGATCAGGGGTAGGGAGCTGACGACCAGCGTCGTGTATCGCAAGGTTTCACCGGCCAATTGAAACAGGTTGGCGATGATGAGCCCGACGACCGAAGGCGTCCCGCCATAAGTCAAACCGGTCAATAGGCTGATCGCCAGGAGCCGCATCCAGACAGCCATACTGGTCCAGTCGACGCCGGTTCCGGGGCGCGTCTTTCTCAGTCCATTCGACGTCTTGTTCATGCGGCGTCCGGCCCGAGCGCGAGGACCCGCGTTGGGTGGTCCCGCAACGTGGTGCGGCATTGGTCGTTTCCAGGTCGCACGGTGTCGCAACAGTGCATAACGGCCAGTGTTCCGATTGGGCCAATCGAAATGCGAATAGGTCGTCAAAGCTAGAACCCTGGACGTTGCAGGTCCGTTAAGCCAGTCGTCGGTCGAGACCCGGCGCGCCCTCATCGCATCGCAAAGGCCCGCACCGGGAATGTCCCGAACGCCTTCACCTTGACCGGCACCGCGAAGAAGTGGGCGCCGCGGTCGGGCACGGAGGCGAGATTGGTCAGGTGCTCGGCGATGGGGATGTCGTGGGCCAGCAGGTCGGAATGCACCGGGCGCTCGCCGGTATGGGTGCCGTCGATGTTCAGGGAGTCGATGCCCACCAGGGCCGCGCCCGCCTCGCGCAGGCGTACCGCGGCGTCGGCGGTCAGGTAGGGATGGCCGGTCAGGTAGCTGTCGGTGTTCCAATGGGCCGACCAGCCGGTGTGCACCAGCACCGCCTTGCCGGCGACGTCCAGGCCCTGGAACGCGGAGGCGTCGATGGCCTTGCCGCCCCCGGCATCGGCGCGGACCACCATGGCCTCCAGATCGGCCAGGCTCTCCAGCGGCAGTTCCGACAGATCCTTGCCGTCGGCATAGCGATGGAACGGCGCGTCCACATAGGTGCCGGTATTGGCGACCATGTCGATGCGGCCGATATGGAACTCGGTGCCCTCCGCGTAGTGCGACCGGGATGCCTCCCGGGAAAGGTAGTCGCAGATGACGGGGGCGGGTAGGCCGGGATAGGTGACCACACCATCGGCAACACTGTGGCTCAGGTCGATGAATCGGGATGGGCTCATGATCGGCGTCCGTATCGGCTCGGCGGGGATTTTCGTCATGATCGCAGCGCCGTTCGCCGAGGCAAAGGCTTGACGAAGACCCCTGGATGACGCATATCACCGGCCTCCCGGTGGCGGCCGTAGCTCAGCTGGTAGAGCGCTCGGTTGTGGTCCGAGTGGTCGTGGGTTCAAATCCCATCGGTCGCCCCATCTCTTCCGCACATCAAGTTCGAGTGACAGGCCGCGTTGCGCGGCTGGGCCGAAGCTCCGTCCCTGAGCTCGTCGGGTGCCGCTCGATCGCAGCACTAGTTAGGAACAGGGCTTGACCTCCACGCATCCGGTTCCTACATTCATTTCTGTAATAACAGAAACATCTAAATGATCGATATGCCCCGGATGAGGTCCGGGGCCGAAAAGGAGGAGCCATGCTGGCAATCGTGTCCCATGCCGTCTTCCTGGTCCTTGCCGGAGGACTCGCCCTGGGCGTCGGTGCCTACCTGTGGCGACATGGCGAGGCCCTGCGGGCCGGCCGGGCCGGGATGGACCGTTCGGCGAGCGGTATGCACACCTTGACCGGCCTGACCGTGCTGGGCTATGGCCTGGTTGTCGTCGGCGCCGCCGTCATCCTGCTGATGTTCGGGGATGTGCCCGTGACGCCGCTCGATGCGGTTCTGTTCGTCGGAATGCGGCTGGGCGCGTTCCTCGTCGTGGTCGGCGTAACGCACTTCAAATGCCTTGCCTTATTGTCGCGGGCCTTCAGGGATCCGACGAACACGGCATCCGAAACGGCGCGGCCGCGTCGGGCCCGAGAGGATCCCCTGGACAGGGTCTTCGAGGCCATAAGGCTGGATGCGCCGTCCGGCCTCTAGAAGGAATTGCCGGGCGCCGCGCTGGTCCCGCGGCGCCGGGCATCAATTCTCGCCGGGCTCCTCGGGCGTGCGCGGGCCTGTCCATTTTCGAGTCTCAAATTCGAGCACCGCTTCGACTGCCGCCCGGATATAGGGATCGGTCAACACTGAGACCGCCTGTTCGCCCACCAGCAAATCGTCGCGCTCGCCGCCGGGGAAATGCACGCGCCAGCCGTTGACCGGGTCGCGGCTGACCTCCAGATCGCCGTCGATCGTGCAGATCGTGAATCGCGGCGACAAACTCATCCTGGAACCCCCACATTTCGCTTTCAGATAGTCCTGCAATGCCATGCGCCCTGGTTCCCTCGTTCCGTGACGGACCGTTGCCGGGGCGGCCTGGGATCCGGCTTCAATGGCCGGGTCCGGCATTCAGTGTTCCGCAGTCTAGCGGCCGTCCCGACGACGGCAGTGACCTCCGACACAGCAAGAACCGTGCCCGTGCGACCCGACTGCAGCGTGGCCGCGCCGTCGCGCCGCCGATCGCGGGGCGGCCTGCCCGATTGACAGGCAACCGCCCGCCGAATGACCGCATGGGACGATCGGCGGCGCGCGCTGGGGCGACCATCGCCGATCCACCTCACCATCCGCTCACAATGGTCTCGCCGAAATGCCGCCATGCGTCTTGGCGTTTCCGGGCCGGCGGCGCAGACTTGCCGGTCCCGGCCGAGCGACGAGATGGGCGATGGAGATGACGGGGCAGGAATTGCTGACGGTGGAGCAGATGGGGGAGGCCGACCGGCTGGCTATCGCCGGCGGCATCCCCGGGATCCAGCTGATGGAAAACGCCGGAGCCGCCATCGCCGCCGCCATCCGCGAGCGCTGGCCCCGGCGCCTGGTGCTGGTTCTCTGCGGACCGGGCAACAATGGCGGCGATGGCTGGCTGGTCGCGCGGCTGCTGGCGGAGGAGGGGTGGCCGGTGCGCCTGGCGACCCTGGTCGATCCGGAATCCCTGTCCGGCGACGCCGCGCTTGCGGCCGCCCGGTGGTCGGGGCCGGTCGAGCGGCTGGGTGACGATAACGTCGACCCCCTGCTGGACGGGGCGCCGCTGGTCGTCGACGCGCTGTTCGGTGCCGGCCTTGCGCGCGCGATCGACGGTGCGGCGGCCGCGATGCTGTCCCGCATCGGCGACCAGGGCCTGACCTCGGTCGCGGTGGATATGCCCAGCGGCGTGCATGGCGACACCGGCGAGGTGCTGGGGATCGCCGCGCCAGCGGTGCTGACGATCACCTTCTTCCGCAAGAAGCCGGGGCATCTGCTGATTCCAGGCAGTGCCCTGTGCGGCGATTGCTGCGTCGCCGATATCGGCATACCGGAAAGCGTGCTGCAGTCCCTGCAACCGGCGACCGCGGAAAACGGGCCGTCCCTGTGGCAGGCGGCGTTGCCCTGGCCGAAATCCGACGGCCACAAATACACCCGCGGTCACGCGCTGGTGCTGGGCGGAGCGCGGATGACCGGTGCCGCCCGGCTGGCCGCCCAGGCGGCGCGACGAGCCGGGGCCGGGCTGGTGACCATCGCCGCGCCGGACTCCGCGTGGCCGGTCTACGCGGCCGGCCCGCCGGGGCTGCTGGTGGACTCCGAGGACCGGTGGTTGGAGCTGATGGCGGATGAACGGCACAACGCGGTGCTGGTCGGACCGGGTGCCGGTATCGGCGACGCCGCCCGGCAGCGGGCCCTTGAGGCCTGCGCGGCCGGCAAGGCGCTGGTGCTCGACGCGGACGGCATCACCAGCTTCGCCGACGACCGGGAGGCTCTGTTCGCCGCCTTGAACGACAGGTGCGTCCTGACGCCACATGAGGGCGAATTCGCCCGCCTGTTCGGGCACGACGGCAGCAAGCTCGAGCGGGCTCTCGCGGCGGCCCGTGAGAGCGGTGCGACAGTCCTGTTGAAGGGTGCCGATACGGTCATCGCCGCACCGGACGGTCGCGCGGCGATCAATGGCAATGCGCCGCCGGACCTTGCCACCGCCGGCAGCGGCGATGTGCTGGCCGGGATGATCGTCGGGCTGCTGGCCCAGGGCATGGCGTCGTTCGCCGCCGCCTGTGCCGCGGCCTGGATGCATGGGGCGGCGGCGTCGGCCTTCGGGCCGGGGCTGATCGCGGAGGATGTGATCGACGGGCTGCCCGCGGTGCTGCGCGGCCTGAAGGAGGGGAATCGTTGACGCCACGCCGTCGCATCGCCGGGCCCGGATTTGTCCTGTGCGGTGCGAATCTGGTGTGCTATAGACCGCGCCGCGATGGCGCAGGGTACCGGTTATCCCCCGTCGGCGCGGGCGTGGCGGAACTGGTAGACGCACTGGCTTTAGGTGCCAGCGACGCAAGTCATGGGGGTTCAAGTCCCTCCGCCCGCACCAGCCGGGCCACGCCGATCGCGAAAGAACGCGGACCGTCAGCGCTTACGGTCCCAGGAACGCAGAGCAGGCATAGAGACCCATGCAGGTGACCGAGACAGCGGCGGAAGGCTTGCGCCGCGAATACAAGATTACCGTCGACGCCGCCGATATCGAGCAACGCGTCGAGCAGCGGCTGGACGACCTCGGCGGCAAGATCCGGCTGCCCGGTTTCCGCCCCGGCAAGATCCCGCGCAAGATCCTGCGCCAGCGCTATGGCAAGTCGGTCCTGGGCGAGGTGCTGGAAGGCGCGGTCAATGACAGCTCCCGCGAGACCATGTCCGACCGCGGCATCCGTCCGGCCCAGCAGCCGAAGATCGAGATCACCAAATTCGATGACGGCGCCGACCTCGAATACACCATGGCGGTGGAGATCCTGCCGGAGATCGAACCGATCGATTTCGGCGCCCTCAAACTCACCCGCCTGCGCTCCGAGGTCACCGACGACACGGTGGCCGAGGGCCTGAAGAAGCTGGCCGAGGGACGCAAGAGCTTCACCAAAGTCGCCAAGGCGCGCGCCGCCAAGCTCGGCGACCAGGTGCTGATCGACTTCTCCGGCGGCATCGATGGCGAGAAGCGCCCGGAGATGCAGGGGACCGACATGGAGGTCGAGCTCGGCTCGGGCTCCCTGATCCCCGGTTTCGAGGACCAGATCGTCGGAAAGAAGGATGGCGAGTTCACCATCACCGTGACCTTTCCGGAGGACTACCACGCCGCCGAACTGGCCGCTAAGGACGCCGAATTCGACGTCACCTTGAAGGAGGTCCGCGAGGCCAAGACCATGGAGGTCGGCGAGGATCTGGCCAAGGAAGTCGGCTTCGACGATCTCGATGGGCTGAAGGACGCGGTGCGCCGCCAAACCGAGACCGAGTTCGAGCAGGTCTCGCGGGCGCGGATCAAGCGTCTGCTGCTTGACACCCTGGCCGACAACCACACCTTTGAAGTGCCGGCCGGCATGGTGGATGCCGAGTTCCAGTCGATCTGGCAGCAGGTCGAGGAGGCGCGCAAGCAGGCCGGCGACGACGATCCCGATGCGGGAAAATCCGACGAGGAGCTGCAGGAGGAATATCGCGGCATCGCCGACCGCCGGGTGCGTCTCGGTCTGATCCTGTCCGAGGTGGCGCAGATCAACAATCTGCAGATCAGCCAGGACGAGCTGAACCGGGCGATCATCGCCGAGGCGCGGCGGCATCCGGGCCAGGAACAGCAGGTCTTCGAGTTCTTCCAGAAGAACCCGCAGGCGGTCGACGGGCTGCGGGCGCCGATCCTGGAGGACAAGGTGGTCGACTACATCCTGGAGATCGCCGAGGTCGAAGAGAAATCGGTCACGCCGGAGGAGTTGCTGCGCGATCCGGACGACGAGGCCGCATCCGACTCCGGGGCTGCGAAGCCGGCCAAGGGGAAGGCGAAATCGGCGGCCAAGCCGGCTGCGAAGAAGAAGGCGGCGGCGAGACCGGCCGCCAAGGGCGGCGCCGAGAAGAAGGCGCCCGCCAAGGGTGCGGCAAAAAAGACCACCAAGGCGGATAGCTGAGGCGGCGGTCCCACGCTCGACACAATCTTTGTGTCGTGTCTCGAGAGTGGGGAATCGCGGCCCGGTCGGATGCCGGAGGGGCCGCTAATCCAGGTCGCAAAGGCGAAGCGAGTGGAACCGAGGACCGATATGGACGAGTTTGAACCGCGCATGAATACCCTGGTGCCGTTCGTAGTCGAACAGACCAACCGGGGCGAGCGCTCCTACGACATCTACTCGAGGCTGCTGTCGGAGCGGATCATCTTCCTGATCGGCCCGGTGCATGACGGGCTGGCCAGCCTGATCTGCGCCCAGCTGCTGTATCTGGAATCGGAGAATCCGAGCAAGGACATCGCCCTCTACATCAACTCGCCGGGCGGCGTGGTGACGGCGGGCATGGCGATCTACGACACCATGCAATACATCAAGAGCGACGTGTCGACGGTGTGCATCGGCCAGGCGGCGTCCATGGGATCGCTGCTGCTGGCGGCCGGCGCCTCCGGCAAGCGCTATGCCCTGCCGAACAGCCGGGTGATGATGCATCAGCCCCATGGCGGCGCCCAGGGCCAGGCCAGCGACATCGAGATTCAGGCGCGCGAGATCCTCAAGATGCGCGGCCAGATGAACGAGATCTACGTCCGCCATACCGGGCAGAAATTGTCCGTGGTCGAGGAGGCCGTCGAGCGTGACAATTTCATGTCGGCGGAGGAAGCCGCACAGTTCGGGATTGTCGATCAAGTGGTTGAAAAACGCCCCGGGCTAGACAAGGAACCGGCTGCAAATTGATTAACTTAACTATATGTTGATCGGTTCCACACTCTCATGTTGAATGAAAATGTTGCGGGTGTGTTTTCGGTCGGGAATACTCGGCAGAATGCATGACAATCCAAATCGATTCCGGGCATTGCCGGCCGGGAGTCGCAGCGGGTTCCGATCGAGGAAAAACGGCGCAATAACGGAGCTTCGATGAGCAGCGGCAAATCTTCAGGCGGGGACTCCAAGAACACCCTTTACTGCTCCTTCTGCGGAAAGAGCCAGCACGAGGTGCGGAAGCTCATTGCCGGACCGACCGTGTTCATCTGCGACGAATGCGTCGAGCTGTGCATGGACATCATTCGCGAGGAGAACAAGACCACCCTCGTGAAGAATCGTGACGGCGTTCCCACGCCCCGCGACATCCATACGGTCCTCGACGATTACGTGGTCGGCCAGCCCCATGCCAAGCGCGTGCTCTCGGTGGCGGTCCACAATCACTACAAGCGCCTCGCCCATGGCCAGAAGAATGGCGATGTCGAGCTTGCCAAGTCGAACATTCTGCTGATCGGGCCGACCGGCTGCGGCAAGACGCTGCTGGCCCAGACTCTAGCGCGGATCATCGACGTGCCGTTCACCATGGCCGACGCCACCACGCTGACCGAGGCCGGCTATGTCGGCGAGGATGTCGAGAACATCATCCTCAAGCTGCTGCAGGCCGCCGACTACAATGTCGAGCGGGCCCAGCGCGGCATCGTCTACATCGACGAGGTCGACAAGATCAGCCGCAAATCCGACAACCCGTCGATCACCCGCGACGTGTCGGGCGAGGGCGTGCAGCAGGCCCTGCTGAAGATCATGGAGGGCACCGTCGCCTCGGTGCCGCCCCAGGGCGGACGCAAGCATCCGCAGCAGGAGTTCCTGCAGGTCGACACGACTAACATCCTGTTCATCTGCGGCGGCGCCTTCGCCGGGCTGGAGAAGATCATCTCCCAGCGCGGCCGCGGCACCTCGATCGGCTTCGGCGCCGATGTGCAGAGCCCGGAGGAACGCGCCACCGGCGAGGTGCTGCGCGAGGTCGAGCCCGAGGATCTGCTGAAATTCGGCCTGATCCCGGAATTCGTCGGCCGCCTGCCGGTCGTCGCCACCCTGGGCGACCTGGACGAGGACGCGCTGGTGTCGATCCTCACCATGCCGAAGAACGCCCTGGTCAAGCAGTACCAGCGCCTGTTCGAGATGGAGGACGTCAAACTGGCCTTCGCCGAGGAGGCCCTGCGCTCCATCGCCAAGAAGGCGATCAAGCGCAAGACCGGCGCGCGCGGCCTGCGCTCGATCATGGAAGGCATCCTGCTGGAGACCATGTTCGACCTGCCGGGCATGGAGGGCGTGGAGGAGATCGTCATCAACCGCGAGGTTGTCGACGCCAGTTCCAAGCCGCTGATGATCTATGCCGAGAAGCGCGGCGACATGGCGCCCGGCGCCTGAGGTCACGGTCCGCCGGCCCCGCGTCGGCGGCACCCGCGCTGCGTCCGCCGGTCCCTTGAACCCGGCTGAGGCGACGCCAAGTTACAGTGAAAGCGACCGGCCGATTGGGGCCGGTCTTAGCCGTTTCCCAAGAGGCAGAGTGAATGCTTGAACTGAACCGAGGTGTTCTCTACCCGGTGCTTCCGCTGCGGGATATCGTCGTCTTTCCGCACATGATCGTGCCGCTGTTCGTGGGCCGCGAGAAATCGGTCCGGGCGCTGGAAGACGTCATGAAGGACGACAAGCAGATCTTGCTTGTCACCCAGAAGAATGCCGCCCAGGACGATCCCGGACCTTCCGACATCTATTCCGTCGGCACCGTCGGCTCGGTGCTGCAGATGCTGAAGCTTCCCGACGGCACGGTGAAGGTGCTGGTGGAGGGCGGCCGCCGCGCCACCATCCTGCGCTTCACCGACAATCCGGATTTCTTCCAGGCCTTCGGCGACGTCATCAACGAGATCGGCGATGAGGGCCAGGAGGTCGAGGCCCTGGGCCGGGCCGCCGTGGCGCAGTTCGAGCAGTACATAAAGCTGAACAAGAAGATCCCGCCGGAAGTACTTGTTTCGATTAACCAGATCGACGAGCCCGGCAAGCTGGCCGACACCATGGCCTCCCACCTCAGCCTGAAGATCCCCGAAAAGCAGCAGCTCCTCGAGACCCCCTCGGTCTCCGAGCGGCTGGAGAAGGTCTACGCCTTCATGGAAGGCGAGATCGGCGTGCTGCAGGTGGAGAAGCGGATCCGCGGCCGGGTCAAGCGCCAGATGGAGAAGACCCAGCGCGAGTATTATCTCAACGAGCAGCTCAAGGCGATCCAGAAGGAGCTCGGCGAGTCCGAGGATGGCCGCGACGAGCTGCAGGAGCTGGAAGAGAAGATCGCCGCCACCAAGCTGTCCAAGGAGGCGCGGGAGAAGGCCATCGCGGAGATGAAGAAGCTCCGCAACATGAGCCCGATGTCGGCCGAGGCGACGGTGGTGCGCAACTATCTCGACTGGATGCTGGGCATCCCGTGGAAGAAGCGCACCAAGGTGAAGAAGGATATCCGCCTCGCCGAGAAGGTCCTCAACGACGACCATTTCGGGCTGGAGAAAGTCAAGGAGCGCATCCTCGAATACCTCGCCGTCCAGCAGCGGATGAACAAGATCAAGGGCCCGATCCTGTGCCTGGTCGGACCGCCGGGCGTGGGCAAGACCTCGCTCGGCAAGTCGGTGGCCAAGGCCACCGGCCGGAACTTCGTGCGCATGTCGCTGGGCGGCGTGCGCGACGAGGCCGAGGTGCGCGGACATCGCCGGACCTATATCGGCTCCATGCCCGGCAAGATCATCCAGGGCATGAAGAAGGCCAAATCGTCCAATCCGCTGTTCCTGCTGGACGAGGTCGACAAGCTCGGCGCCGATTGGCGCGGCGACCCGTCTTCGGCCCTGCTGGAGGTGCTGGATCCGGAGCAGAACCACACCTTCAACGACCACTATCTGGAGGTCGATTACGACCTCTCGGACGTGATGTTCCTGTGCACCGCCAACACGCTGCGCCTGCCGCAGCCGCTGCTGGACCGCATGGAGGTGATCCGCATCCCCGGCTACACCGAGGATGAGAAGGTCGAAATCGCCAAGCGCCACCTGATCCGCAAGCAGATGGAGGCGCATGGGCTGAAGAAGGGCGAATGGACCATTTCCGACGACGCCCTGCGCGACCTGATCCGCTACTACACCCGCGAGGCCGGGGTGCGGAACCTGGAGCGCGAGCTGGCCAACCTGACCCGCAAGGCGGTGAAGGAGATCCTGCTGAAGGGCGAGAAGGGCGGCAAGGTCGCGGTCACCCGCCGCAACATCGAGAAGTTCGCCGGCGTGAAGCGCTATCGCTACGGCGTGGTCGAGATGGAAGACCTGGTCGGCGTGACCACCGGTCTCGCCTGGACCGAGGTCGGCGGCGAGCTGCTGTCGATCGAGGCGGTCGGGGTGCCCGGCAAGGGCAAGGTCACGACCACCGGCAAGCTTGGCGACGTGATGCGCGAATCGGTGCAGGCGGCGGAAAGCTATGTGAAGTCGCGCTCCGTTGAGTTCGGCATCAAGCCGACCGACTTCGCCCGCAAGGACATTCACGTGCATGTGCCCGAGGGCGCCACGCCGAAGGACGGTCCGAGCGCCGGTGTCGCCATGGTGACGTCCATCGTTTCGGTTCTGACCGGCATTCCGGTCCGCAAGGATCTGGCGATGACCGGGGAGATCACCCTGCGGGGCCGGGTCCTGCCGATCGGCGGTTTGAAGGAGAAGCTGCTGGCCGCGCTACGGGGCAGGCTGAAAACCGTATTGATTCCAAAGGACAATGAGAAGGACCTCGCCGAGATCCCGGACAATGTGAAGCGCGGCCTGACGATCAAGGCGGTCAGCGCGCTTGACGAGGTCCTGGCCGAGGCCCTGACGGAGCCGCTGGAGGCCATCGAATGGATCGAGCCAGCCGAGGTCGATTCGGTGACCGGCGTCGGCGGGGACACGGACGACGGGAATGTCGTCCGGCATTGACCTAAAAATGGCGGAAATCCAGGGAAAATAAGTGCGTCAAAAGCGTCGCGGCGATTGACCGCGGCGCTTTCTTGCGCTTACACTCCGCGCCTCAAATCGAGCGTTCCTGCTCGACTCCGTATCGCCGGCACCGGCTTTAGTCATGCATGGTTGAGACCTGCGAAGGCGGTTCCGCCGTCGGTATGGACAAGTGTCAGATCGTTCGATTGTGCTTCCGGATAGTTTCACATCTCCTGAGTCCAAGAAGGGGGGCTTGAAGTGAATAAGCAGGATCTCGTTGCTCACGTTGCAGATGCCGCCGGGTTGTCGAAGGCCGATGCCACGAAGGCGGTAGATTCCGTGATCGACGGTATTACCGATTCGCTGAAGAGGGGGAATGAAGTCCGCCTTGTTGGCTTCGGGACGTTCGCCGTTGCCCGGCGTGCGGCATCCAAGGGCCGCAATCCGCGGACCGGTGCGCCGATCGACATTCCGGCGTCCAAGCAGCCGAAGTTCAAGGCTGGCAAGGCGTTGAAAGACGCTGTGAACTAGGGTTTCCGATGGATTGCCGGATCGGCGGCGGATGTCCGTCGGTCCGGCAACCATTGCCAGGCGCAAGGCCGCCGCTTCCCCAATCCGGCATCCTCACAGGCCGAATTGGGCAAGCGAAGCCGAAGCGGAAGACCGCAGGACTACCGGGGCCGGGCTGCATAATCAGCCCGGTCGTCCTATGTTAGGGACGTCTTCTACGCGACCGGGCGATTAGCTCAGCTGGCAGAGCGCCTCGTTTACACCGAGGAGGTCGGCGGTTCGATCCCGTCATCGCCCACCAGCGCCGGCCGCGATTCGTGGAGATTCCTTGGTCCGTGCGCTTGACACGGCCGGGTCGAATGCGTATCTCAAGCGCCTCGCTGAACCCCTTGGTTCAGCCGCCTATGCGGGTGTAGCTCAGTTGGTTAGAGCGCCGGCCTGTCACGCCGGAGGCCGCGGGTTCAAGTCCCGTCACTCGCGCCATTCCCTTCCGATCGAAGATGACGCGGTAGTCCGCCGCCCGGGCTAGTCCGGCTCGCGGACGTGGAAGCTGACGGTATAGCTCTCGTCATCGGAGGGGGCGGCGCCCAGCGAGATGGTGCCGTCGCCCAGCAGCGGCACGGATTCGCGTTTCAGGAAGATCTCATGGCCGTTGTCCGGCGCCACGAAGGTGCCGTTCGAACTCTGGTCGGTCAGCACGAAACGGTCGCGGCTCATCTCGATGACCGCGTGCCGCCGCGAGGCGAAATAGCTCTTCACCACCAGATCGCAGCGCTCGTCCCGGCCCAGCACCAGGGACGGCGTGCCTTCGCCGATGCGGTATTTTCGGCTGCCATGCTGCAGGGTCAGCAGGCCGGGCTGGCGGGTCCGGTTGGCGCGGTTCTTGGCACTTGTCGGAACGAAGGTCGTCTGGTGGTCCGAGGAATGGGTGCGCACCGAAAAGATCTCGACCGGCCGGCTGCGGCCGCGCACCGTCGTGGTGTCGAATAGCCTCACCCAGTCCTTCAAATTCTCCGACAACTCCCGCACCGTCTCGCCGGTCAGCAGGATCTCGCCCGGCCTGGCCAGGGCGGCGACCCTGGCCGCCAGGTTCACGGCATCGCCATACACATCGCCGCCATCGGCGATCACGGTGCCAAAATTGAAGCCGGCGGTGATGGTGATATGGCCGTCGCGATAGGTCTGCTGCATCTGGCGCGCGGCGTCGAAGGTCTGGTCGGCGGTCTCGAACACGCTCATGACTCCGTCGCCCTGGGTGCGGATGACGGTGCCGCCGTATTGCCGGGTGATCTCCACCAGCTTGTCCAGGCAGTCATGGATCAGCCGGTGCGCCTCTTCGTCGCCCAACCTTTCGTAAAGCCGGACGCTGTTGCACACATCCGCGTACAGGATGCCCAGATTGTGGGTCGGATCGCCCATTTGTGATGCCAGTACCGCCCTGTGTTCCCCGAGGTGTTCGGGCGTTATCGACCGTTCGCCGGCCGCTAATTGCGTTCCGTGACAAGCAGTTCCGCCGTCACGTATAGCATTTTATCTATATAAACTACACCCGGTCGCCCGATTCCTTCCAGGAGGATTGCCGGGACCAGCGCAGCGATGCCCGGAGGGTGCAGGGCAGCCGCCATTCGGCGTTTCGCGGAGTCGGTGCCGTATCGGGTGCGGGCGTCCCGTCCGGCCGACCCGCCGCACGGCCCGCAACCATAGGGGTTCCGGGCCGATTTCGCTTTCCTTGCCCGGCGCTCCGGCCTATATCTCTAGCCGAAACACGCGTGGCGCGGATGCCTACAACGGGTTGAGTTGTCTGGTTTTTCTTCCCGTCGTCACACTCGTATCACCGCAGCCCGAGGCGCCGCATGTCGCAATCGCTTTTGGCCGAGTACTTCCCGATCTTGCTGTTCCTCGGTATCGCCACCGCGATTTCCGCGGTGATGGTCGCCGCGTCCTATCTGGTCGCCGAGCAGAAGCCCGATAGCGAGAAGGTCAGCGCCTTCGAGTGCGGCTTCGACGCCTTTACCGATGCCCGCTCGCGATTCGACGTGCGGTTCTATCTGGTGGCGATCCTGTTCATCATCTTCGATCTGGAGGTGGCCTTCCTGTTCCCCTGGGCCATCTCCCTCGGCGATATCGGCATGTACGGGTTCTGGTCGATGGTGGTTTTCCTCGGCGTGCTGACCGTCGGCTTCGTCTACGAATGGCGTAAGGGGGCGCTGGAATGGGAGTAGGCGACAAGCCCGTGGTCCCGACCGGAACGGCGACTCCGGCAGTCGAGCAGGACGCGGTGGTCGCCGCCGTATCGTCGGAACTCCAGGACAAGGGCTTCCTGGTGACCTCCCTGGACAGCGTGCTGAACTGGGCCCGGACCGGCTCGCTGTGGCCGATGACCTTCGGCCTTGCCTGCTGCGCGGTGGAGATGATCCACGCCTATATGCCGCGCTACGACCTGGACCGGCTCGGGGTGATTCCGCGCCCCAGCCCGCGGCAGTCGGACGTGATGATCGTCGCCGGCACCCTGACCAACAAGATGGCGCCGGCGCTCCGGCGGGTCTACGACCAGATGGCCGAGCCGCGCTGGGTGATCTCCATGGGCTCCTGCGCCAATGGCGGCGGCTATTACCATTATTCCTATTCGGTCGTGCGGGGCTGCGACCGCATCGTGCCGGTCGACATCTATGTGCCGGGCTGCCCGCCGACCGCCGAGGCGCTGGTCTACGGCATCCTGCAGTTGCAGAAGAAGATCCGCCGCGGCGGCCGGATCATCCGCTAACCGGCGCCCGGGATCATGGTCGATCGCTCTCTCACCGAGCTTGGCGAGTACATCGCCGCGGAGCTGGACCCGGATGTCTCCGGCTGCCAGGTCATCAACGATCAGCTGGTCGTCACCGCCCGGGCCGGCGCGATCTGCAGGGTGCTGACCTTCCTGCGCGACGATGCGGGCTGCCTGTTCGAACAGCTCACCGACGTGACGGCGGTGGACTATCCCGAGCGCGAACAGCGCTTCGAGGTCGTCTACCAGCTGCTCAGCATGAAGCAGAACCGGCGTGTCCGGGTGAAATGCGCCACCGACGAGGAACAGCCGGTGCCGTCGGTGGCCGGCGTCCACCCGACCGCCACCTGGTTCGAGCGCGAAACCTGGGACATGTACGGGATCTTCTTCTCCGACAACCCGGATCTGCGCCGCATCCTCACCGATTACGGCTTCGAGGGGCATCCGCTGCGCAAGGATTTCCCGCTGACCGGCTATGTCGAAGTCCGCTACGACGACGAGCAGAAGCGGGTGGTATACGAGCCGGTCAAGCTGACCCAGGATTTCCGGACCTTCGACTTCCTCAGCCCCTGGGAGGGCATGACCCGGGAGATCCTGCCCGGCGACGAGAAGGCGGAGGAGGGCAAGCCCTCCGAGGGCGGATGACGCGATGACCGATACCCAGATCAAGCCCTACACGATGAATTTCGGGCCGCAGCATCCCGCCGCCCACGGCGTGCTGCGCCTGGTGCTGGAGATGGACGGCGAGGTCGTCGAGCGCGCCGACCCGCATATCGGCCTGCTGCATCGCGGCACCGAGAAGCTGATTGAGTACAAGACCTATCTCCAGGCCGTGCCCTATTTCGACCGGCTGGACTACGTCGCGCCGATGAACCAGGAGCACGCCTTCGCGCTGGCGACGGAGAAGCTGCTGGGGATCGAGGTGCCGCTGCGCGGACAGTACATCCGGGTGCTGTTCAGCGAGATCTCCCGCATCCTCAACCATATTCTCAACTTAACGACGTATGCCCTTGATGTTGGGGCGATTACTCCATCGCTCTGGGGCTTCGAGGAGCGGGAACTCCTGATGGAGTTCTACGAGCGGGTCTCCGGCGCCCGGCTGCATGCGGCCTATTTCCGTCCTGGCGGCGTGCATCAGGACATGCCGGCCGGCCTGGCCGACGACATCTGGGAATACACCGAGCGATTCCCGAAATTTCTGGCCGACATCGAGAACCTGCTGTCGGAGAACCGGGTCTTCAAGCAGCGCACCGTCGATATCGGCACGGTCTCGGCGGAGGATGCGGTGGCCTGGGGCTTTTCCGGGCCGATGTTGCGGGCCTCGAACGTTGCCTGGGACATCCGCAAGGCACAGCCCTACGACGTCTATGACCGGGTCGATTTCGACGTGCCGGTGGGCCTGACCGGCGATTGTTACGCGCGCTACCTGGTGCGGGTCGAGGAGATGCGGCAGTCCAACCGCATCATCCGGCAATGCCTGGAGGAGATGCCCAAGGACGGGCCGATCAAGGTCAATGACCATAAGGTGGCGCCGCCGCCCCGGGCCGAGATGAAGCGCTCCATGGAAGCGCTGATCCATCACTTCAAGCTCTACACCGAGGGCTATCACGTGCCGGCCGGCGAGGTCTATGTGGGCACGGAGGCGCCGAAGGGCGAGTTCGGCGTCTACCTGGTGTCCGACGGCACCAACAAGCCTTATCGCTGCCGCATCCGGGCCCCCGGCTTCGCCCATCTGCAGGCGCTGGACTTCAGCAGCAAGGGGCACATGCTGGCGGACACGGTGGCGATCATCGGGTCCATGGATATCGTGTTCGGGGAGATCGATCGATGAGCTTCGGCGCTCCCGCCCCGGAATCGGCCCAGCCGGCCAGCTTCGAGTTCAATTCCGAGAACCTGGACCGGGCCAAGGCGATCATCGGCAAGTACCCCGACGGCCGGCAGCAGAGCGCGCTGTTGCCGCTGCTCGACTTGGCGCAGCGGCAGCACGACAACTGGCTGCCCCGGGCGGCGATGGACTACGTCGCCGACCTGCTGGAGATCCCGCCGATCCGCGCCTACGAGGTCGCCAGCTTCTACACCATGTTCAACAAGGCGCCGGTCGGCCGCCACTTCATCCAGGTCTGCACCACCACGCCGTGCTGGCTGTGCGGCTCCAACGACGTGCTGAAGGCGATCAAGGACAAGACCGGGGCCGGGCCGGGCGAGACCTCCGCCGACGGTACCGTAACCGTGGTCGAGGTCGAATGCCTGGGCGCCTGCGTCAACGCCCCGATGGTCCAGATCAACGACGATTATTACGAGGACCTGGACTATCAGCGCATGGGCCAGTTGCTGGACGCGCTGGCCAAGGGCGAGGAACCGAAGATCGGCTCGCAGATCGGGCGCAAGGGCAGCCAGGCCCTGTCCGGCCCGACCAGCCTGCTGGAGCCGCTGAAGGTCGTCGCCACACCGAGCAAGAAGGCACCCGCAAAGGCCAAGTCGGAGGATGCGGCGGACGAGGCGCCGAAGGCCGAGGCGAAGCCGAAGGCGGTCGCGAAGCCCAAGGCGGCGGCGAAGCCGAAAGCCAAGGCCGAACCGAAGGTGGAGGCCAAGGCGGACGATGCCGGCAAGGATGACGGCGACGCGCCTGAGGCGAAGGACGAGGGCTGAGCGATGCTCCAGGACAAGGACCGCATCTTCACGAACCTCTATGGCTGGTACGGCTGGGACGTGGACTCCGCCCGCCAGCGCGGCATCTGGGACAATACCAAGGCGCTGGTGGCGCTGGGTCGCGAGAAGATCATCGAGGAGGTCAAGACCTCGGGCCTGCGCGGCCGCGGCGGCGCCGGCTTCCCGACCGGGCTGAAATGGTCCTTCATGCCCAAGGAGTCGCCGGACGGCCGCCCGAGCTACCTGGTCATCAACGCCGACGAGTCCGAGCCCGGCACGTGCAAGGACCGCGAGATCCTGCGCTTCGATCCGCACCGCCTGATCGAAGGCGCGCTGGTCTCCTCCTTCGCGCTGGGCGCGCATGCCTGCTACATCTACATCCGCGGCGAGTTCTACGGCGAGGCCTCGAACGTCCAGAAGGCGATCGACGAGGCCTATGATGCCGGCCTTCTGGGCAAGAATGCCGCCAACACCGGTTGGGATTTCGACCTCTACCTGCATCGCGGCGCCGGCGCCTATATCTGCGGCGAGGAGACCGCGCTGCTGGAGAGCCTGGAGGGCAAGAAGGGCCAGCCGCGCAACAAGCCGCCCTTCCCGGCGGGCGCCGGCCTCTATGGCTGCCCGACCACGGTGAACAATGTCGAGACCATCGCCGTGGTTCCGGAGATCCTGCGCCGCGGCGGCGACTGGTTCGGGGCGCTGGGCCGGCCCAAGAACAGCGGCACCAAGCTGTTCTGCATCTCCGGCCATGTGGAGCAGCCCTGCAATGTCGAGGAAGAGCTCGGCGTGCCCATGAAGGAGCTGATCGAACGCCATGCCGGCGGCGTGCGCGGCGGCTGGGACAATCTGCTGGCGGTGATACCCGGAGGGTCCTCGACGCCGATCCTGCCGAAATCCGACTGCGAAACAGTGCTGATGGATTTCGACAGCCTGCGCGAGGCGCGCTCCAGCCTGGGCACCGGCGGGCTGATCGTCATGGACAAGTCCACCGACGTGATCTACGCCATCGCCCGGCTGTCGCATTTCTACATGCATGAGAGCTGCGGCCAGTGCACCCCGTGTCGCGAGGGCACGGGCTGGCTGTGGCGGGTGATGCAGCGCATGGTCAAGGGCAATGCCCGGGTCGAGGAGATCGACATGCTGCTGGAGGTCACCAAGGAGATCGAAGGCCACACGATCTGCGCCCATGGCGACGCGTCGGCCTGGCCGATCCAGGGGCTGATCCGGCATTTCCGCCCGGAGATGGAGCAGCGCATCCGCGAATACCGCGACGCCGCCCATCGCACGGCGGCGGAGTAGGGGGCGGGGAGCATGCCGAAACTGACCATCGACGGGATGGAGATCGAGGTCGAGCCGGGCACGTCGGTGCTGCAGGCCTGCGAGCAGCTCGGCATCGAGATCCCGCGGTTTTGCTATCACGAGCGCCTGTCGGTGCCGGCCAATTGCCGCATGTGCCTGGTGGAGATGGAGCGGGCGCCCAAGCCCATCGCCTCCTGCGCCATGCCCTGCGGCGACGGCATGGTGATCAAGACCGACACCGAGCTGGTGCACAAGGCCCGCAAGGGCGTCATGGAATTCCTGCTGATCAACCACCCGCTGGATTGCCCGATCTGCGACCAGGGCGGCGAGTGCGACCTGCAGGACCAGGCCATGGCCTATGGCTTCGACCGCAGCCGCTTCGAAGAGAACAAGCGGGCGGTGAAGGAGAAGAACCTCGGCCCGCTGATCAAGACCTTCATGACCCGGTGCATCCACTGCACCCGCTGCATCCGCTTCGCCGACGAGATCGCCGGCACGCCGGAGCTCGGCGCCACCGGCCGCAGCGAGCATATGGAGGTCGGCACCTATATCGAGAAGGCGATCTCCACCGAGCTGTCCGGCAACCTGATCGACATCTGCCCGGTCGGCGCCCTGACCTCCAAGCCATACGCCTTCAACGCCCGCTCCTGGGAGCTGCGCAAGACCGAGTCGATCGACGCCCTGGACGCGGTCGGCAGCAATATCCGCGTCGACACCCGCGGCGGCGAGGTGCTGCGGGTACTGCCGCGTCTGCATGAGGACGTGAACGAGGAGTGGATCAGCGACCGCACCCGCTTCGCCTATGACGGGCTGAAGCGCCAACGCCTGGACCGTCCCTATGTGCGCCGCGACGGCAAGCTGCAGGAGGCAACCTGGGACGAGGCCTTCTCCGCTATCGCCGCTCGCATGGAAGGGCTGGGCGGCGGCGAGATGGCGGCCATCGCCGGCGATCTCTGCGACGCGGAATCCATGCTGGCGCTGAAGGAGCTGATGGCCGGGCGCGGCGTCACCAGCCTCGACTGCCGACAGGACGGCGCCAAGATCGATCCCTCGACCCGGGCCGCATACCTGTTCAACAGCACCATCGCCGGCATCGAGGCGGCCGATGCGATCCTGATCGTCGGCGCCAACCCGCGCTGGGAAGCGGCCATGGTCAATGCCCGCATCCGCAAGCGCTGGCTGAAGGGCGGGTTGAAGGTCGGTGTCGTCGGGCCGCAGACCGATCTCGGCTACCGGGCCGAGTATCTCGGCGCCGGGCCGCAGACCTTGGAAGAGATTGCATCCGGCAGCCACGCCTTCGCCAAGACAATGAAGGATGCCGAACGGCCGATGCTGATCCTGGGCATGGGCGCCCTGGCCCGCGAGGATGGCGCGGCGGTGCTGGCCACCGCCCGGCAGGTCGCCGAGAGCTGCGGCATGATCTCCGAGGGCTGGAACGGCTTCAACGTCCTGCATACGGCGGCCGCGCGGGTCGGCGGCCTCGATCTCGGCTTCGTGCCTAGCGAGGGCGGTCGAGACGTGGCCGGCATCCTGGAGGGCGCGCAATCCGGCGCCGTCAAGCTGGTCTGGCTGCTGGGCGCCGACGAGATCGATACCGGCCGGCTGGGCGAGGCGTTCGTGGTCTATCAGGGCCATCACGGCGATCGCGGCGCCCATCGCGCCGACGTCATCCTGCCGGGAGCCGCCTACACCGAGAAGAACGGCACCTACGTCAACACCGAGGGCCGGGTGCAGCGGGCCCGGCTGGCGATCTTCCCGCCGGGCAATGCGCGGGAGGATTGGAAGATTCTGCGTGCCTTCAGCGCCCGGCTCGGGGCGCCGCTGCCCTATGACACCCTGGATGCCCTGCGCCGTCACATGGCGGAGGTGGCGCCGGTCTTCGCGACCGTCGATGTGCCCGGGCAGGCGGAGTGGGCACCCTTCGGCCAGGCCGGCAAGACCGAGTCCGCGCCCTTCGTATCAGTGGTCGAGAACTTCTACATGACCGACCCGATCTGCCGGGCCTCGGAGACCATGGCGCTCTGCGTCGAGCAGATCCTCAACGCCGGCGCCGATGCCGGGGAGGAAAGGACCGGGACCGATGGATAGCCTCCTGCAGCCCCTGTTCGATTCCTATCCCTGGTTCGAGGCCTATGTCTGGCCGACAGTGGTCACGACCGTGCTGATCGTCATGATCATCGTCGTCGTGCTGGTGGCCATGGCCTACCTGACCTATGCCGAGCGCAAGGTCATGGGGGCCATGCAGCTGCGCCAGGGGCCGATGGTGGTGGGGCCGTTCGGCCTGCTGCAGCCCTTTGCAGACGGGCTGAAGCTGCTGGGCAAGGAGACCATCATCCCGGCCGGCGCCAACCGCGTCGTCTTCATCATCGCGCCGATGATCACCTTCCTGCTGAGCCTGGTCGCCTGGGCGGTGATCCCCTTCGACATCGATCTGGTTCTGGCCGACATCAATGTCGGGATCCTGTACCTGTTCGCGATCTCGTCGCTCGGCGTCTACGGCATCATCATGGCCGGCTGGGCCTCGAACTCGAAATACGCCTTCCTCGGCGCCCTTCGCTCCGGAGCGCAGATGGTGTCCTACGAGGTCTCGATCGGCTTCGTGATCATCACCGTGCTGCTCTGCGCCGGGTCGCTCAACCTGTCGGAGATCGTGATGGCCCAGCGCACCGGCTGGTGGGGCGGCGAGACCGGCTGGTTCGGCGGCTGGTACCTGTTCAGCCCGCTGGCGCCGATGGCGATCGTGTTCTTCATCTCCGCCCTGGCGGAGACCAACCGGGCGCCCTTCGACCTGCCGGAGGGCGAATCGGAGCTGGTCGGCGGCTACAACGTCGAATACTCGTCGATGACCTTCGCGCTCTTCTTCCTCGGCGAATACACCAACATGATCCTGATGGCGGCGATGACCACCATCCTGTTCCTCGGCGGATGGCTGCCGCCGCTGGAGGTGTCGTGGCTGACCTGGATCCCGGGCCCGATCTGGTTCGGTCTGAAGATCGCGTTCTGCCTGTTCGTATTCATCTGGGTGCGGGCGACCCTGCCGCGCTATCGTTACGACCAGCTCATGCGCCTGGGCTGGAAGGTGTTCCTGCCGATGTCGCTGTTGTGGGTGGTGGTGATCGCCGGCCTGCTGATGGCGTTCGATCTGGCACCGTGATCGCGGGATAAGGAGGAAAGAGACCATGTCCTTCATCGACCGCGGCGTCCGCGGGCTCCTGCTGACAGAGATCCTGTCCGGCCTGGCGCTGACCTTCAGCTACATGTTCAAGCGCAAGGCGACCATCAACTACCCCTATGAGAAGGGGCCGCTGAGCCCGCGCTTCCGCGGCGAGCATGCCCTGCGTCGCTATCCCAACGGGGAGGAGCGCTGCATAGCCTGCAAGCTGTGCGAGGCGATCTGCCCGGCCCAGGCGATCACCATCGAGGCCGAGCCGCGCGACGACGGCAGCCGGCGGACCACCCGCTACGACATCGACATGACCAAATGCATCTATTGCGGCATGTGCCAGGAGGCCTGCCCGGTGGATGCCATCGTCGAGGGGCCGAACTTCGAATTCGCCACCGAGACCAGAGAGGAACTTTTCTACAACAAGGAGAAGCTGCTGGCGAACGGCGACCGCTGGGAAGCGCAGATCGCCGCCAACATTGCAGCCGACGCACCGTACCGTTAAAAGACCCCCGCATCAGTGGGGATTTGGGCGCCTGAGCCTTGGCGTCCGCACCGTTCGACAGGGAGTATCCGATACCGTGACGCCGTCCGCTTCATCCCGAAGCCGCGGGAGCGCCGGGACATGATCGTCCAGGCTCTGGCGTTCTACCTGTTCGCCGCCATTGCCATCGCGTCGGCCGTGATGGTGATCTCGGCCCGCAACCCGGTGCATTCGGTGCTGTTCCTGATCCTGGCCTTCTTCAACGGGGCCGGGTTGTTCGTGCTGATGGGCGCCGAGTTCCTGGCGATGATCCTGGTCGTCGTCTATGTCGGCGCCGTCGCGGTGCTGTTCCTCTTCGTCGTGATGATGTTGGACATCAACTTCGCCGAACTGCGCGAGGGATTCCTTCAATATTTGCCGATCGGCGCCCTGATCGGTTTCATCCTGCTGGCCGAGCTGATCTTCGTATTCGGCGCTTGGGTGGCGGCCCCCGAGGCCACGACCTTCGCCGGTGCGCCGGGCCGAACGCCGGGGGCGGCGACCAATACCGAGGCCTTGGGCCGGCTGATCTATACCGACTACATCTACCTGTTCCAGGCAGCCGGCCTGGTGCTGCTGGTCGCCATGATCGGCTCCATCGTGCTGACCCTGCGCCAGCGCTCCGGCGTCCGCCGGCAGCGCATCGCCGATCAGGTCGGCCGGCGCCGCGAGGAGGTGGTGGTGGTCCGCAAGATCGAGAGCGGGGAGGGGGTCTGACATGTTCGAGATCGGCCTGTCCCACTACCTCGTCGTCGCGGCGATGCTGTTCACGCTCGGCATCTTCGGCATCTTCCTGAACCGCAAGAACGTGATCATCATCCTGATGTCGGTCGAGCTGATGCTGCTCGCGGTCAACATCAACCTGGTCGCCTTCTCCACCCATCTCGGAAATCTGGTCGGGCAGGTCTTCGCCCTGTTCGTGCTGACCGTGGCGGCGGCGGAGGCTGCCATTGGGCTTGCCATCCTGGTGGTCTATTTCCGCAACCGCGGCACCATCGCGGTGGAAGACATCAACCTGATGAAGGGCTGAGCTGAAGCATGGACGCAGCCGCCATCTTCCTGCCGCTGATCGGGTTCCTGATCGCCGGCCTGTTCGGCCGCTGGATCGGCGACCGGGGCGCCATGGGCGTGACCGTGCTGGCGGTCTGCATCGCCGCGATCATCTCCATCTGGCTGTTCGTCGACGTCGCCCTGGGCGGCAATGAGCGCACCGTCAATCTCGGCGCCTGGATCCACAGCGGCGACTTCACCGTCGACTGGGCCCTGAAATTCGACACCCTGACCGCCGTCATGCTGGTGGTGGTCAACGGCGTGTCGGCCTTGGTGCACATCTATTCCATCGGCTACATGTCGCACGACCCGCACCGGCCGCGCTTCTTCGCCTATCTCAGCCTGTTCACCTTCATGATGCTGATGCTGGTGACGGCCGACAATCTGGTGCAGATGTATTTCGGCTGGGAGGGCGTCGGTCTCGCCTCCTATCTGCTGATCGGCTTCTGGTACCTGAAGCCCACCGCCAACGCCGCCTCGATCAAGGCCTTTCTGGTCAACCGGGTCGGCGATTTCGGCTTCGCGCTGGGCATCTTCACCGTCTTCGTGCTGTTCGGCAGCGTCCAGTTCGACGTGATCTTCGATCGGGCCGCCGAGATTGCCGGGACCAGCTTCACCTTCCTCTCCTGGGAAGTCGACGCGCTGACCTGCGCCTGCATCCTGCTGTTCATCGGCGCCATGGGCAAGTCGGCCCAGCTTGGCCTGCACACCTGGCTGCCGGACGCCATGGAGGGACCGACCCCGGTCTCCGCCCTGATCCATGCCGCCACCATGGTCACCGCCGGCGTCTTCATGGTCGCCCGGCTGTCGCCGCTCTTCGAATACGCGCCGGTGGCGCTGATGGTGGTCACCGTAGTCGGCGCCGCGACCTGCTTCGTGGCGGCGACCATCGGCATGACCCAGTTCGACATCAAGCGGGTGATCGCCTATTCGACCATGAGCCAGCTCGGCTACATGTTCTTCGCACTAGGTGTCTCCGCTTACTCAGCGGCGATCTTCCACCTGATGACCCACGCCTTCTTCAAGGCGCTGCTGTTCCTGGGTGCGGGCTCGGTGATCCACGCCATGTCCGACGAGCAGGATATGCGGCATATGGGCGGTCTGCGGAAACACATCCCGATGACCTATTGGTTGATGGTGATCGGCAGCCTGGCCCTGGCCGGCATCGGCATCCCCGGCACGATAGTCGGCTTCGCCGGCTTCAACTCCAAGGACCTGATCCTGGAATCGGCCTTCGCCGACCACAGCTGGTTCGGCGACTTCGCCTTCTGGCTCGGCATCGCGGCGGCGACAATGACCGCCTTCTACAGCTTCCGGGTCATCTTCATGACCTTCCACGGCCAGCCGCGCGCCCAGGCCGAAGTCATGGCCCATGTCCATGAATCGCCCTGGGTGATGCTCGGGCCGCTGGTGGTGCTGGCCATCGGCGCCGTCTTCGCCGGCATGGCCGGCTACCAGTGGTTCGGCGGATCGGTGGAGGCGCGGGCCGATTTCTGGCGCGACGCCCTGCTGATGCTGCCGGGCAACGACACCGTCGAAGAGGCGCATCACGTGCCGTTCTGGGTCAAGGCGCTGCCTGTGGTGGTCGGCGTCGCCGGCATCGTCGGCGCCTATCTGGCCTATGTGCTGATCCCGGGCATCCCGGGCATGGTGTCGACCGTGCTGAAGCCGCTCCACGCGCTGTTCTTCCGCAAATGGTACTTCGACGAGCTCTATGACGCGATCGCAGTCAGGCCCAGCCTGCGCTTCGGCTTCCGGCTATGGAAGTCCGGCGACGGGGCGGTTATCGACGGTCTCGGCCCGGACGGGCTGTCCAAGGTCAGCATTTTCGCGGCCGAGCGGATCAGCCGGCTGCAGACCGGCTATGTCTACCACTACGCCTTCGTAATGCTGATCGGCGTGGCGGCGCTGGTGTCCTGGTATCTGTTCACGACTGCGGGCTAGGGGCACCGAAGAATGGCGAATTTTCCTTGGCTGTCGGCGGTGACCTTCCTTCCCTTGTTGGGGGCGCTGTTCATCTTCTTCATCGCTCGCAGCTCCAGTTCCGATGTGGTCGCCGACAACTCCCGCGGCATGGCGCTTTTCACGTCGGTTTTCACCTTCGTCGCCTCGTTGGTTGTATGGTTCGGCTTCGAGCGTGGCTCGGCCGACTTCCAGTTCGTCGAGAAGGTCGAATGGCTGCCGGGCTTCGACATCTCCTACCATATGGGCGTTGACGGCATCTCGATGATGTTCGTGCTGCTGTCGACCCTGCTGACGCCGATCTGCATCCTGGCCAGCTGGCGCAGCATCAAGGTCCGGGTGAAGGAGTACATGATCTCCTTCCTGATCCTCGAGACCATGATGATCGGCATGTTCTGCGCCCTGGACTACATGCTCTTCTACATCTTCTTCGAGGGCGTGCTGATCCCGATGTTCATCATCATCGGGGTCTGGGGATCGGGCGAGCGGCGCATCTATGCCGCCTTCAAGTTCTTCCTGTTCACTCTGCTGGGCTCGGTGCTGATGCTGCTGGCCCTGCTGGCGATGTATCTGGAGGCCGGCACCACCGATATCCCGACCCTGCTGGCGACCGATTTCAGCTCCTCCATGCAGACCTGGCTCTGGCTGGCCATGTTCGCCTCCTTCGCGGTGAAGGTGCCGATGTGGCCGGTGCATACCTGGCTGCCGGACGCCCATGTGGAGGCGCCGACGGCGGGCTCGGTGATCCTGGCCGGCGTGCTGTTGAAGATGGGCGGCTACGGCTTCCTGCGCTTCTCAATTCCGATGCTGCCCGAGGCGACGGAGTTCTTCACGCCGCTGGTCTACGCGCTCAGCATCATCGCGATCATCTACACCTCGCTGGTGGCGCTGGCGCAGCAGGACATGAAGAAGCTGATCGCCTATTCCTCGGTCGCCCATATGGGCTATGTGACCATCGGCATGTTCACCATGACGGTGCAGGGCATCCAGGGCTCGATCTTCCAGATGCTGAGCCACGGCATCGTCTCCGCCGCACTGTTCCTATGCGTCGGCGTCGTCTACGACCGGCTGCACAGCCGTGAGATCGCGCGCTTCGGCGGGCTGGTGAACATCATGCCGAAATACGCCCTGGTGTTCATGATCTTCACCCTGGCCTCGGTCGGGCTGCCGGGGACAAGCGGCTTCGTCGGCGAGTTCCTCAGCCTGGTCGGCGCCTTCGCCGCCAACACCTGGGTCGGGGCGCTGGCCTCGATCGGCGTGGTGCTGGGCGCGGCCTACATGCTGTGGCTCTACCGCCGGGTGATCTTCGGCGAGCTGACCAAGGAAGACCTGAAGGGCATGCTGGATCTGGGGCCGCGCGAGGTGGCGATCTTCGTGCCGCTGATTGCGCTGGTGTTCTGGATGGGCATCTACCCGTCCAGCTTCATCGATGTCATGGAAGCCTCGGTGGACAAGCTGATCGCCGATCATCAACTGGCCTTGGGGCAGGCGGCTTCGGCCGTGTTTGCCGGCCGGTAGGGGAGCGCGCATCATATGAACGGCACTCTTCCCGATCTTGCCCCCGCCGCGCCGGAGATCTTCCTGGCCTGCTCCGGCATGCTGCTGCTGATGATCGGCGTATTCCGCGCCAAGGAGGCGACCCGGCTGGTCTCCTACCTCGGCGTGCTGTGCTTCATTATCGCCGGCCTGATGGTCATCGCGCTGGGCACCGAGCGGCTGGTCACCTTCAACGGTCTGTTCGTCACCGACGGCTTCGCCACCTTCATGAAGGTGCTGGTGCTGCTGGGCTCGGCGCTCGCGATCATCATGAGCCAGCGCTATCTGCGCCGCGAGCAGATGGCGCGGTTCGAATACCCGGTGCTGTTCGTCTTCGCGACGCTCGGCATGATGATGATGATCAGCGCCAACGACCTGATCTCGCTCTATCTCGGCCTTGAGCTGCAGAGCCTGTCGCTCTATGTGGTCGCCGCCTTCCGCCGCGACACCGTGCGCTCGTCGGAGGCGGGGCTGAAATACTTCGTCCTGGGGGCGCTGTCCTCCGGCATGCTGCTCTATGGCGCGTCGATGGTCTACGGCTTCGCCGGCACCACGGGATTCCAGGAACTGGCCGAGGTGTTCCGCAACGATGCCGACGTCGCCGCCGGCCTGATCATCGGCATCGTGTTCGTCGCCGCCGGCCTCGCCTTCAAGGTCTCCGCCGTGCCGTTCCACATGTGGACGCCGGACGTTTATGAAGGTGCGCCGACCCCGGTCACCGCCTTCTTCGCCGTGGCGCCCAAGATCGCCGCCATCGCCCTTTTCGTGCGGGTGATGATCGGCCCGTTCGGAGAGCTGGTGACCCAGTGGCAGCAGATCATCATCGTCACCTCGATCCTGTCCATGGCACTCGGCGCCTTTGCCGCCATCCACCAGCGCAACATCAAGCGGCTGATGGCCTATTCCTCCATCGGCCATGTGGGCTATGCGCTGGTCGGCCTCGCTGCCGGCACCGAGCAGGGGGTGCATGGCGTGCTGGTCTACATGGCCATCTATCTCGCCATGAATGTCGGCACCTTCGCCTGCATCCTGTCCATGCGGGTCAACGGCCGTATGGTCGAGGGCATCACCGATCTCTCGGGGCTCAGCAAGACCCATCCGCTGATGGCGGCGGCGCTGGCCGTCTTCATGTTCTCCATGGCCGGCATCCCGCCCCTGGCCGGGTTCTTCGGCAAGGTCTTCGTATTCAAGGCGGCGGTCGATGCCGAGCTCTACACCCTGGCGGTGATCGGCGTACTGACCAGCGTGGTGGCGGCCTTCTATTACCTGCGCATCATCAAGCTGATGTATTTCGACGATCCGGCGGAGGCGCTGGACAGCCCGATCGGCCGCGACACCGCCACCGTGCTGGCGGCGACCGGCCTGTTCACCCTGTTCTTCTGGTTCGTCGCCTCGCCGATCGTCGAAGCGGCCGCAACGGCTGCGGCAACGCTCTTCTGAGTCCGGTATGGAGCCGGAGGACGGCCTGGAACTTCCGGCACTGCCCAAGGGCTGGCAGTTGCACGACCTGGACGCGGTCGACAGCACCAATGCCGTGGCCCGCAAGCTGGGCGAGGAGGGGGCTGCCGAAGGGCAGGTGGTCTGGGCCCGCGAGCAGCTTCAGGGCCGGGCGCGGCGCGGCCGCGGCTGGCAGTCGCCGCCAGGCAATCTGTACTGTTCGGTGCTGCTGCGTCCCGATTGCAGGCCCGCCGCCGCCGGCCAGATCAGCTTCGTGGCGGCCCTCGCCATGGTCGATGCGGTGCGGGAGGTCGCGCCGGAGATCGAGGCGCTGCATGTGAAATGGCCCAACGACCTCGTGGTGCAACGCCGCAAGCTGGCCGGAATCCTGCTGGAATCGGCGGTTACGGCGGACGGAGACGTCGACTGGGTCGTCATCGGCACCGGCGTCAACCTTGACAGCCACCCCGAAGATGTGGATTACCCGGCGACCGATCTGGCGGCGGAGGGGCATCCGTTCGTTCTGCCCGTCACGCTGCTGGAGCATTATGCGGCCAGGCTCGATCATTGGCTGGCCGTCTGGCTGGTGCGCGGCTTCGGCCCCATTCGTGAGGCCTGGCGGAAGCAGGCGACCGGGATCGGCGAGTTGATTACGGTCCGGCTGGACCGGGAGATCGTCATCGGCCGGTTCGAGATGCTGGACGAGGATGGCGCCCTGCATGTGGTGCTGGGCGACGGCAGCCGGCGACGGTTTACCGCCGGCGATGTTTTTTTCGGAGCGCCGTGATGCTGCTGGCGATCGATGCCGGGAACACCAATGTGGTCTTCGCCGTCTATGACGGCGACGAGCGGCGCGGCATCTGGCGCATCGCCAGCGATCCGCGACGCACGGCGGACGAGTATGCCGTCTGGCTGCTGCAGCTGATGTCCATGGCCGGCCTCAGCAAGGAGGACGTCACCGACGCGATCTATGCCAGCGTGGTGCCGGCGGCCTCCTTCCACATCGTGCGCCTGTGCACCCACCATTTCGACTGCACGCCGCTGGAAGTCGGCGCGCCCGACGTCGATCTGGGCATCGAGGTGCTGATGGACAGCCCCGGCGAGGTCGGCGCCGACCGGCTGGTCAATGCGGTGGCGGCGGCACAGATGCACAAGCCGCCGCTGATCGTGATCGATTTCGGCACCGCGACGACCTTCGACTTCGTCGATGCGGACGGCAATTACTGCGGCGGTATCATCGCGCCGGGGATCAACCTGTCGATGGACGCTTTGCACCGTGCGGCCGCCAAGCTGCCAAAGGTCGAGGTCGCCAAGCCGGACAAGGTCATCGGCAAGGGCACGGTCCAGGGCATGCAGTCCGGTGTCTTCTACGGCTATGTAGGGCTGATCGAAGGGCTGGTCAGCCGCGCCAAGCAGGAATTCGGAGCGCCCATGACGGTCGTCGCCACCGGCGGCCTCGCCAGCCAGTTCGCCGACGCAACCGATGTCATCGAGGCCATCGACGGCGAGATGACCATGCGCGGCCTGCTGCACATACACAGACGGAACAACAATACATGACCGATTTGGACGGCGTGGTCCCGAATATCCGGGACGATGCCCTGTATTTCCTGCCGCTCGGCGGGTCCGACGAGATCGGCATGAACCTCTACCTCTACGGGGTCGACGGCAAATGGCTGATGGTCGATCTGGGCATCGCCTTCGGCGACGAGTCGACGCCGGGCATCGAGGTGGTCATGCCCGATCCGGCCTTCATCGCGGAACGCAGCGACGATCTGGTCGGCATCGTGCTGACCCATGCCCATGAGGACCATTTCGGCGCGGTGCAGTATTTGTGGCCGCGCTTCCGCTGCCCGGTCTATGCGACGCCCTTCGCCGCCGCCCTGCTGCGGCTGAAGCTGCAGGAATCCGATTTCGCCGACGAGGTCGAGATCGTTGAGGTGCCGCTCTCGGGCACCGTCAATGCCGGCCCCTTCGCGGTGGAACTGGTCACCGTCACCCATTCCATCCCCGAGCCCAACGCCCTGGTGATCCGCACCCGCTTCGGCGCGGTGGTGCATTCCGGCGATTGGAAGCTGGATCCGGACCCGCTGCTCGGCAATCCGGCGGATGAGGACCGGTTCCGCAAGATCGGCGAGGAAGGGGTTCTGGCCCTGGTCTGCGACAGCACCAATGTGCTGGAAGCCGGCACCACCGGCTCCGAATCCGATGTGCGCAAGACGCTGACGGAGCGCATGGCCGGGCTTAAGGGTCGCATCGCCGTCGCCTGCTTCGCCACCAATGTGGCGCGGCTGCAGAGCATCGCCGAGGCGGCCCATGCCAATGGCCGGCATTGCGCCCTGGTCGGCCGCTCGCTGTGGCGGGTCCACACCGCCGCCACCGAAACCGGCTATCTCGACCCTCCGGAGCCCTTCGTTACCGAGAATGACGCCGGCTTCATGCCGGAGGACAAGATCGTCCTGATTTGCACCGGCAGCCAGGGCGAGCCCCGCGCGGCGCTGACCCGGATCGCCCAGGGCGACCATCCCAACATCGTACTGGGAGCCGGCGATACGGTGATCTTCTCGTCGCGGGAAATCCCCGGCAACGAGAAGGCCATCAACCGGGTGCGCAACCTGCTGATCGGGCAGGGCGTCGCCGTGGTAACGCCGGACGATGCGGAGGAGGGCGCGCCGATCCATGTCTCCGGCCACCCGGCGCGGGACGATTTGCTGGCCATGTATCAATGGCTGCAGCCCAAGGTGGCGATCCCGGTGCATGGCGAGACCCGGCACCTGCTGGCCCATGCCGAGCTGGCGGAATCCTGCCAGGTGCAGCAGGCGCTGGTGCCGGAGGACGGGGCGCTGTTCCGTCTGGCGCCGGGCCGGGCGGAGATCGAAGGGGTGATCGCCGCCGGCAGGCTGGCCCTGGACGGCGACCGGCTGATCCCGTTGGGCGACAGCGAGACCATCCGCCATCGCCACCGCATGGCCTATAATGGCGCAGCCATGGCGACGGTGCTGGTGAACAAGCACGGCAAGATCGCCGCCGATCCACAGGTTACGCTGCTGGGCCTGGAGGATGGTGACGCGCTGCTGGATTTGCAGGACGATTTGTCCCAGGCGGTACGCGAAGCGGTCAACCGGCTGCCGACGCTGAGCCGGCGCGACGACGAGACGCTGCGGGAGGCCGCCCGGCTGGCAATCCGCCGGGCGATCAAGGCCCGCCAGGGCAAGAAGCCGATGACCCAGATCCATCTGATGCGGCTCAGCTGAGGGGGAGGGACGGAAGATGATCGGCCGCCTGAATCATGTCGCCATCGCGGTCCCGGATCTGGAGGGCGGCTGTGCGCTCTATCGCGACATGCTGGGAGCCGAGGTTTCCGAGCCGGTCGACCAGCCCGAGCACGGCGTGACGACGGTCTTCATCACCCTGCCCAACACCAAGATCGAACTGCTGCTGCCGCTGGGGGACAACTCCCCGATCGCCCGCTTCCTGGAGCGCAACCCGGCCGGCGGGATCCATCACATCTGCTATGAGGTCGAAGACATCCGGGCCGCCCGCGACCGGCTGGTGGCCGATGGCCTGAGGGTGCTGGGCGACGGCGAGCCGAAGATCGGCGCCCATGGCAAGCCGGTGCTGTTCCTGCACCCCAAGGATTTCCTCGGCACCCTGGTCGAACTGGAGCAGGTCTAGGCGCATGGGCCTCGTCAGCGGCATCTTCGTCTATTTCGTCACCTGGTTTGTGATGCTGTTCGTGGTGCTGCCCTGGGGTGCCCACCGGCCGGACAATCCCGAACCGGGCCACGCGGAAAGCGCACCCGACCAGCCCCGGCTGGCGCTCAAATTCACCATCACTTCGCTGCTGGCAGCGGCGGTGTGGGTGGTGATCTTCCTGATCGTGGAATCCGACCTGATCTCCTTCCGCGACATGGCGCGGGAGATGTAGGGCCCCGTGCTGCAACGCCAATCCGGTTTCCCCCTCACCGGCTTCGGCTAGGGCTCGGCCTACGCCTCGCCAAGCCGCCACACCCTCTCCCCCAAGGAGAGGGAAACGATCCATTTGGTAGGACGCGGCTTCCCTCTCCTCGGGGAGTGGGTGGGCCCGCGGCGAAGCCGTGGGAGGGTGAGGGGGAGGGGCGCTGCCCGACCCACAGGCCCTCAGACTCCGTACCGGTCCACCGCCGCTTCGTCCCAGGTGATCCCAAGCCCGGTGCCCTGCGGGCGGACCATGCCGTCTTCCAGGACCATGGGCTCGGCCAGGATCGGCCGGGCCTTGTCGAGGAATTCCAGCCAATGGGCGGTCGGGCTGACCGCCAGGACATGGGCGCTCGCCTCTCCGAACAGGTGCGAGGAGACCGGCATGCCGGCCGCCTCGGCCAGCCCCATGGCGCTGAGCCAGCCGGTCACCCCACCGATCTTCATCAGGTCCGGCATGGCGTAATCGCAGGCTCCGGCCTCCAGCGCCTTGGCCATGTCGAAAACGAACCACCAGTTCTCGCCGGTCTGGATCGGCACCGGGGATTGCGCGCGGATCGCCGCATGTCCGGCAAGATCCTCCGCGGGGACCGGCTCCTCGATCCAGTACGGTTCGAAACGGGCCAGCCGGTCGATACGGCGAATGGCCTCGGGTGCGGTCAGCGACTGGTTGTAGTCGAGCATCAGCGCGATATCGTCGCCGATGATGTCGCGCACCGCCGCGACTTTCTCCAAATCCTGGCCGACATCGCCGCCGCCGATCTTGATCTTGATCGCCTTGAATCCCTGGGAGAGGGAGTCCTCCAGCATGTGCCGGTCCCGAACCGGGTCGACCATGCCATAGCTGTCATAGGCGGGTACCGGCTTGATCGTGCCACCGAGCAGCCGCGCCACCGGCAGTCCCGCCGCCTGTCCCTGGGCGTCCCAGAGCGCCATGTCGATCCCGGAGAGCGCCATGCCGAGCAGGCCTTGGCGGCCGACCAGCCGGAACCGGGCGGTGAAACCGGCCCAGCGTTCGGCCGGGGCGGCGTCCTCGCCCTCCAGCAGCGGTGCCAGATCGCCGATCAAGGCGGTGAGCGCCGACAGGGTCACCGTCGTATAGGCGAAGATATAGGCGCGACCGGTGACGCCTTCCTCGGTCGCGACATCGATCAGCACCAGCGGCGCGGAGGGCAGCGATCCGGACGCGGTGCGCATCGGACGGGCCAGCGGCACGTCGACCGGGCGGGCGGTGACCGACCGGATGGTGAGGGGTTCGGTGCTCATGGGTGACTCCAGGGCATTGCATTGCGGAATTGCCCCAGTCACGCATTGCCGGCCGGTCATGTACACTCACTTGTCGGTATACATGCGGATCCTGCGGGAGGGGACGATGCGGCCATCGGGGGCGGAGACCAGACAGCGCGTCATCGAAGCGGCCTACGACCTGTTCTATCGCGACGGTTTTCACCGGGTCGGAGTCGACGCGGTGGCCGAGGCCGCCGGCGTGACCAAGCGCACGCTCTACTATCATTTCGACAGCAAGGATGCGCTGCTCGCAGCGGTTCTGGAGCATCAGGGTGGGCTTGCGGTCGGCCGCATCGAAGCCTGGCTCGGGCCGGTTTCCGAGGCGCCGGCCGCGGTGACCGATGCCCTGTTCGATGCCCTCGACCGCTGGGCCGTCCGTCCGGGCTGGGCCGGCTCCGGATTCACCCGTCTGACCATGGAACTGGCCGGGCTGCCCGGCCATCCGGCCCGCGATGTGGCCCGGCGGCACAAGGCGGCCATCGAGGAACTGCTGGCGCAGCGATTGTCGGATCGTCATGGCGCAGCCGCACCCGGACTGGCACGGCGGATCATGCTGCTGCTCGAAGGCTGCCAGGCGATGATCCTGATCAGCGGCGATCGGGCCTATGCGCAGGAGGCCGCCGTCGCGGCACGGGCGCTGGTCGAGCAGTCGGCGGTTCGCTAGCCGGTTGTCTTTACTGCAGAACTCAACCGCTGAATGTCGTCGATTACTTGCCGGACGGGCGTGGCGGCAAATCTAGAGGCCACCGGAACGGTCGTTGCTGAGAAAACGACTCGGCGAGGACTGGGGCTTATTTGCAGGCAGCTGGCCGGCCAATTCCGGCAAAATGAGCATGATTTGTTCAATTAGACCGCATTCTCGGCAAGAATACGCATAAAAAATAGGCAAGCTAACGATTTAGCTTGCCTCGCCACTCGGCCTATTATTTATCCTTAACACCGTTCGAAGGTTTTATCCTTCGATATCGCCTGGTGGCGATTCCTCCCTAAACTCGGGCCGCGCCCATATCGGCGCGGTCTTTTTTGTAGGGAAAACAATCTACAAAAAGGCGTTCGGCAAGTCATCCGTTTTGTTGGACGGCGGGCCATGAAAGACGGGTCCCGGCCGAAGCAGCCGAGACCCGCTTGTTTTCCCCAGGCGTCAGTTCGGGATCGAGCCCTGAACGCCCTCGACATACCAGTCCATCGACAGAAGATCGCCGTCCGGCACGACCTCGCCTTCGGGGATCACCAGCTCGCCCGCCTGGTTGCGGATCGGTCCGGTGAAGGGATGCAGCGAGCCGTCCATGATGCCGGCCTTGGCCGCATCGGCGATGGCCACCACCTCGGCCGGAATGGCGTCGTTATAGGCCGACATCTCCAGCATGCCGGCGTTCAGCCCGCCCCAGGTGTCCTCTGACGACCAGGTGCCGTCGATCACCGCCTGGGCGCGCGCGATGTAATAGCTGTCCCAGATGTCGACGATGGCGGTGAGATGCGCGGCCGGGCCGAAGCGCTCCATGTCGGAGGCCTGGCCGACGGCCAGCACGCCGCGGTCCTGGGCCGCCTGCACCGGGGCCGGGCTGTCGGTGTGCTGCAGGATGATGTCGGCGCCCTGGTCGATCAGCGCCTTGGCGGCATCGGCCTCGCGGCCGGGATCGTACCAGGAGTTCACCCAGACCACGCGGACCTCGGCGTCCGGCTTGATGCTGCGCAGGGCCAGGGTGAAGGAGTTGATGCCGCGGATCACCTCGGGGATCGGGTGCGAGCCGATATATCCGATCACGCCGCTCTCGGTCATATGCCCGGCGATCAGCCCGGCGATGTAGCGGCCCTCATAGAAGCGCGCCGCATAGGTGCTGACATTGGGTGCGCGCTGGTAGCCGGTGGCGTGCTCGAAGGCCACGTCCGGGAAGCTGCGCGCCACGCGCACCGTCGGGTTCATGTAGCCGAATGAGGTGGTGAAGATCAGCTTGTGGCCGGTGGAGGCGAGCTGGCGGATCACCCGCTCGGCATCCGCACCTTCCGGCACGCTTTCCACGTAGGTGGTCTCGACCTGATCGCCCAGCGCCGCCTCCAGGGCGAGGCGGCCCTGGTCGTGCTGATAGCTCCAGCCATGGTCTCCGATCGGACCGACATAGACGAAGCCGACCTTGAGCGGTTCGGCGGCGGCGACGGTGGCCGACAGCGCGACGGCCGCACCGATGGCCAAAGCGCGGCCAAGCCAATTCCTGTTCATTGACACTCTCCTGCTTGCATACCTGCCAAGACGGGGTCTTGTTGCCCCTATATTCGGCCGATTAGCCGTCCGGATGGAAGGTTTTTCCGAGACAGGCCGGCGCATTCAACCGGATTCGGCTGGCGTCGTAGGAAATCACAACCAACACGAGGATGGTCGCCAGATAGGGCAGCATGGACAGCACCTGCGACGGCACCGCGAAGCCCTCGATGTTCTGGGCGTGGAATTGCAGGATGGTGACGCCGCCGAACAGATAGGCGCCCAGCATCACCCTGACCGGCTTCCAGCTGGAGAACACCACCAGCGCCAGCGCGATCCAGCCGCGCCCGGCGGTCATGTTCTCGATCCACAGCGGCGTATAGGCCAGCGACAGGTAGGCGCCGGCGAGTCCCGCCATGGCGCCGCCGAACAGGACCGCCAGATAGCGGATGACGATCACCGGATAACCGATCGCATGGGCCGCCTCGTGGGATTCGCCGACCGCCCGCAGGATAAGCCCCGGCCGCGAGCGATTCAGGAACCAGCCGGTCGCTACCACCATGGCGACGGACAGGTAGATCAGCGCGTCATGACCGAAGATCAGCGGCCCGATGACCGGCAGGTCGGACAGTCCGGGAATGTCCAGCTTGGGCAGGGCGGGCAGTGGTGTGCCGACATAGGAGCGGCCGATCAACGAACTCAATCCGATGCCGAAGATCGTCAGCGCAAGGCCGGTTGCCACCTGGTTGGCCAGCAGGCTGAGCGTCAGGATGGCGAACAGCAGCGCCATCCCGGCCCCCGCCAGAACCGCCATCAGGATCCCGACCACCGGATTGCCGACGCTGACCGTCACCGCGAAGCCGGTCACCGCGCCGACGATCATCATGCCCTCGACGCCCAGGTTGAGCACGCCGGACTTCTCGGTGATCATCTCGCCCAGGGCGGCAAACAGCAGCGGCGTTGCGGCGGTGATGGTGGCGACGATGATGGCGACGGTGATGTCCAGCATCGGCGTCAGGCCCCGGCCTCTTCGGATGCCGGCTTGGACGCCGGCGCCGGGCGGGCCACCGCCGGTCGGCCGACCCGGATGCGAAAGCGGATCAGCACATCGCTGGCCAGCAGGAAGAACAGCAGCATGCCCTGGAACACGCTGGTGGCCGCCAGCGGCAGCCCCATGGTGATCTGGACGGATTCGCCGCCGACATAGGTCAGCGCCATCAACAGCCCGGCGGCCAGGATGCCGGCCGGATGCAGGCGGCCCAGGAAGGCGACGATGATCGCCGTGAAGCCGTAGCCCGGGGAAATCGATGGCACCAGCTGTCCGATCGGCCCCGCAACCTCGAACAGGCCCGCCATGCCGGCCAGCCCGCCGCCCAGCAGCAGGGTGAACCAGATGATGCGCTTCTGGCTGAAGCCGGCATAGCCGGCCGCCTGCGGCGTCAGCCCGATCACCTTTATCTGGAAGCCGATGAAGCTGCGGCTGATGAGAATCCAGCCGCCGATCACCGCCGCCAGGGCGAACAGGGCGCCGAGATGCAGCCTGGTGCCGGCGACCAGGATCGGCAGGGTCGCGTCATAGCCGAACAGGCGGGATTGCGGGAAGTTGAAGCCGTCCGGGTCGCGCCACGGCCCGTAGACGAAGGTGGCCAGCAGCAGCGTCGCGACATAGGTCAGCATCAGGCTGGTCAGGATCTCGTTGGCGTTGAACCGGGTCTTCAGGAAGGCCGGGATCGCCGCCCAGGCCATGCCGCCCAGGGCGCCGGCCACGATCATCGCCGGCAGCAGCCACCAGCTCTCCTCGCCCCAGAAGGCCAGCGCCAGCCCGCCGCCGCAGATCGCCCCCAGGGTTAGCTGCCCTTCCGCGCCGATGTTCCAGACATTGGCCCGGAAGCCCATGGCGAGCCCGACCGCGATCAGGGTCAGCGGCGTCGCCTTCACCAGCCATTCCGAGAGACCATAGACCGTGGTGATCGGCGCCACGAAGATCGCATGGAGCGACCCGAACGGATCGAACCCCATGGCCGCGAACAGGATCCCTCCCGACACCAGGGTCAGCCCCACCGCCAGCACCGGCGTCAGATACACCCAAGCCCGCGACGCCTCGGCCCTGGGCTCAAGCCGGAGCAAGGGGGTCATGCTGCACCCCCGAAAATGCCTTCGGTGCTTTCGTAAGCCCCCTCACCCTCCCACGGCTTCGCCGCGGGTCCCTCCCTCTCCCACAAGGGGAGAGGGGACTTTCCATCGGCGCTGAGTGGAGTCCCTCTCCCCTCGTGGGAGAGGGAGGGACCCGGCGCCGAAGGCGTTGGGAGGGTGAGGGGGCTCAAGAAAGCGTGGCCGGTCACGGCCGCATCATTTCGCATCGGCCGGCTCCTCCGCCGTGTCGAACAGGCCGCCCATCAGCAGGCCGACCTGGTCGACGCTCGTCTTATGGGTCTCCAGGCTGTCGGAGAGGCGGCCGTGGAACAGCACCGCGATGCGGTCGCAGATGGCGAACAGCTCGTCCAGATCCTGGGAGACGATCAGCACCGCCACCCCCTCATGGGCCAGGTCGATCAACGCCTGGTGGATGGCGGCGGCCGCCCCCGCATCGACGCCCCAGGTCGGTGCCGCGGCGACCAGCAGCCGCGGCTTCTGCAGGATCTCCCGGCCGATGATGAATTTCTGCAGATTGCCGCCGGACAGGCTCTGCGCCTCCGCATGGTGGCCGGTGGCGACCACCCGGAAGGTGTCGATCACCACCGCGGCGGTCTCGCGTACCGCCTCGAAGCGGATCATCCCGCCCTTGACCAGGTCCTGGGTGTCGTAGCCGCTCAGCAGCGCGTTGTCGGCCAGGCTCATCTCCGGCACCGCGCCATGGCCCATGCGCTCCTCGGGCACGAAGGCCATGCCGAGCGCCCGGCGCTTCGCCGGCCCCAGATGGCCGGCCGCCGTTCCGTCGATCCGGACCGCCGTGTCCACCGGTGACAGGATCTCGCCGGACAGCGCCGACAGCAGCTCCGCCTGGCCGTTGCCCGCCACCCCGGCGATGCCGAAGATCTCGCCGGACCGAACGCTGAACGAGACATGCCGGATATCGGTGCCGAAGGGGCTGTCGGACGAGGTCCAGAGATGGTCGACCACCAGCATCGGCTCGCCCACCGAGCCGCCGGGCGTGCGCTGCGGGTCGGAAAGCTCGCTGCCGATCATCATCTCGGCCATGCTGCGGGCGGTTTCCTGGCGCGGGTCGCAGGCGCCGACCACCCGGCCGCCGCGCATCACCGTCGCCCGGTCGCACAGGACCCGGATCTCCTCCAGCTTGTGGCTGATATAGAGGATCGTGCAGCCCTCCGACGCCAGCTGCCGCAGGGTCTCGAACAGGGTCTCCGCCTCCTGCGGCGTCAGCACGGAAGTCGGCTCGTCCATGATCAGCAGCCGCGGGTCCTGCAGCAGGCAGCGCACGATCTCCACCCGCTGGCGCTCGCCGACCGACAGGGTGTGCACATGCCGGGCCGGGTCCAGCGCCAGACCGTAGCGCTTGGAGACCTCGGCGATGCGCACCGACAGCTCCGGCAGCTTCTCGGCATGGTCGATGCCCAGCGCCACGTTCTCCGCCACGGTCAGACTGTCGAACAGGGAGAAATGCTGGAACACCAAGCCGATGCCCAGCCGGCGCGCCTCCGCCGGACTGCCGATCTCCACCGGCTCCCCCTCCCATTGGATGGTGCCGGCATCGGCCCGCAGCACGCCGTAGACGATCTTGACCAGGGTCGACTTGCCGGCGCCGTTCTCGCCCAGCAGCGCGTGGATCTCGCCCGGCTGCAGGGTCAGATCGACGGCGTCATTGGCCAGGCAGCCTGGATACTGCTTGGTGATCCCCCGCAGCGCCAGCCGCGGCGGTTCGGACCCGCTCGCCATGGACTGAGATGCCATCCGCTGGTTTGGTTCTTGTTGTCCGCCTCTCGGACCCTCTGGACGGCGCTTGGACGCGACCGGGGCCCACCCTGTTCTTGGCGCTGATTATACGCACCGCTGATAGGCGCGCGGCAAGCGGGAAGGGTGAGGGTGCCAGGAGGGTCGGTGCGAATCCGCATTGACCGGATACCGTGCTGGCATCAGGATTTTGCCGTCAGCCCGTGCGCGCATCCCCGCGCATCCCCCCAACAGACACGGGAGGCCGACCCATGTGGCGCGGCATCGCGATCTTCCTCATCGGCGGCATCGTCGGCACCGGCTTCGGCGTCGCCCTGGGCTTCTTCCTGTTCCCCTACGTCTTCCCGCCGCCCCCCGCCATGGAGCAGCTGGCAGCCTCGGAGGACGCCGTGGTCGTCGCCCGCGGCGAGTTCATCCACGCCAACCCCTCCGACCCGATCCATTACGGCAGCGGCAACGTCACGGTCTATGAGGATACGGTTTTCCTGGAGGAGGACTTCAAGGTCGGCCCCGGCCCGGCCTTCCACGTCTATCTGGTGCCCAAGGCCGAAATCCGCACCAATGACGACGTCCGCGGCACCATGTTCATCGACCTGGGGGGCCTGCGCGCCTTCGAGGGCAGCCAGAACTACCCGATCCCCGCCGGCATCGACCTCGCCGACTATCCCAGCGTGGTCATCTGGTGCGCCGAATTCGGCGTCCTGATCTCACCGGCGGATCTGGGGGCCTGATTTCGGTTCCGTGCGCCTCAGCGCCCGAAATACGTCTCCATCCGGTCAAACGCCGTCTTGATCACCGCGTCCTCTACGCAATACGCCATGCGGACATGGTGCTCGCCGCTGGGGCCGAAGGCGGCTCCGGGGGTGACGGTGACGTGGGCCTTGTCCAGCAGGTCGAGGGCGAAGCTTCGGGAGTCGGTGTGATCGGCGACGATCCTTGGGAAGACGTAATAGGCGCCTTCCGGCTTGGAATACTGGAAGACATGCGACAGGCGGTCCAGGCGCTCGCAGATCAGGGTGCGGCGGCGGGCAAGGATAGTCTCGAACTCCGTCAGGTGTACGGGGTTGCCGATCAGGGCGGCCAGGCCGGCGACCTGGGAAATGCGCGGCGTGCAGATGATCGTGGCGTCGTGCACCTTCAGCACCTGGCGCTTGAGGAACTCCGGCACGATCATGTAGCCGAGCCGCCAGCCGCTCATGGCGTAGGTCTTGGAGAAGGTGAAGAGGTATGCGAGGTGGTCGGACAGCTCCGGCACCGCTGAGAGATTGAAGTACCGCTCGGCGTTTTCGTAGGTGAAGTGGCAATAGGGGTCGTCGAGCAGGATCAGCAGATCGTGCTCCAGGGCGATCTCTCCGACCCGGCGCAGTGCCGCCTCCGGGAAGATCGTTCCGGTCGGGTTCGATGGCGAGACCAGTACGATCGCCTTGGTGCGCGGCGTGATCAGGCCGGGCAGCGCGTCCACATCGAGGCTCCAGCCATTGGCCTCGTCCAGTGGCCAGAACACCGGCGCGCCGCCGACAAGGCGGATCTGTTGGAAGTGCGAGGCGAAGCCGGGGTCGGTGACGATGATTTCGTCGCCGGGATCGATCACCGTGTGGAACAGGGCGTTCAGCCCCTGCATGTTGCCCGCCGTGATCAGCACGTTGGCGTCCGGGTCGACGGTGATGCCGGTCGCTGCGCGATGGGTCTCGACCACCACGTCGCGCAGGGCCGGCAGCCCGTCCGGCAAGGCGTATTTGCCGATCTCGGGATCGCGCTCCAACTCGGCGGCGACCGCGCGGCGGATAGGCTCGGGCGTGCGGAAAGAGGGCAGCCCCCAGGTCAGCGAGGCGGCGTCGGGCACCTTGGCGCCGCGCATCGCCATCTCCTTGATGGCGGAGAGCTCGATGCCGGCGACATTGCGCGCGATCCAGGGATGTGTCTGCGCCACGGCCGTTCCTCCCGGTGATTGGGAAGGGCGAATCTAGCGCAGCGGATACGGTCTGGCGTTGATGTCACTCAAGCGGCACGGAGCCGGCAAGTGGGCAAAGAAAAAGGGCCGGGACCCGGGCGGCTGCGCATCTCGCGGCAGCGGCCCCGGTCCCGGCCCTTTCTAAAGGCAGATGCTTAGAGCGAGCCCTTGAAGGCCGCGGCCGGGCGGAAGCCGACCGACTTGCTCGGTCCGATCCGCATGGACTGGCCGGTGCGCGGGTTGCGGCCCATGCGCGCGGCGCGCTTCTGGACGCGGAACTTGCCGAAGCCCGGGATCTGGACCTCGCCGGTGCGCTTGGTGGTCTTCATGATCTGCTCGAAGATCTCGTCCACCGCCTTGCGGGCGGCGGTCTTCGTGCAGCCGGTCTTCTTGGCAACCAATTCAGCGTAATCGTCTTTGACGCTCATTTTGCCCTCGTATCTCAGACACTGTTTCAGATCGGTCTGCCCGACACCGAGCGGCGTGCCCGTGACCGCGTAGCCAGGAGGCCCCGAATGCGGTCCCGAGCCGCGGTTGAGCAGCCCTGGGTAGGCCAAATGGACTCCAATTTATGATCAAAGTGTTACCGGCCTGATTTTCGCAAAATGCCCGGAATCGCCTAAAACCGGTCGTTTCCGGTGCATTCGGGCCCGCGTTCGGCGGTAACCATGATGTGCTAACCGATTGAAAACCAATATTTGTTGCGCAATCTGACAGGGCACGTCAGATGGCGGTTTCAGGCCGATCCGGCCCCGCCGCGTCGGCCTCCACCGGCTGCAAAAATCTTTGCTCCGGGCAAAGTTTCCGCCTCCAGGACGGTTTCTCCGCACTGTCCTTCGGCCTTCAGCGCCTCATCCAGGGGCAGGTCCCACTGGCGGTGAGTCAACATGCGGTCGGCGCGCAGGGTGAGGGGCGGGAAGCGGGCGAGGTCTCCTCTCCGAGCTTACGTCTCACGCCCGGCTGATCGAAGCCGAGGTTCGGGCCGCGGTGTGCGGCTCGACGCTCAACCATTTGTTGACCAAGATACGAATACATAGCGCATCAGATGTGCGAGAACGGGTGGTCCTGGAATATATTGGATGCCGGTACGGGTTCGTATTCTCATCGCGATCGGCTTGCTGACCATAGGGCTCGGCGCCTTTCTCTACGCGCCCTATGGCGGATTCCTGTCGGTTCGCAATCAATTGGGCGTCTGGGCCTACAACCACGGTCTAGAAGCGCCGGCACGCCTGATGTTCGAGGTCTTGAGTCCCCGCGAATTCGCTCCGGCCACCGGAAATCTCGGCGCAATGGTCTTCCACGGGCGCGGCGGTGTCGCGCGCGACGGTCCGAGGGCCGTGCGATTGATGACCCAAGCGGCGGTTCAAGGCTTCGCGCCGGCCCAGTTCAACCTCGGATGGGCCCATGAGCTTGGACGCGGCACACCCGCCGACAGCACAGAGGCGCGCCAGTGGTGGGAAAGCGCGGCGGCCCGGGACGATGTCTTCGCGATGATGGAACTGGCCAGCCAGCTCATTCCGCAGGAAGCCGAACTTGTACAGGACCTGCTCGAGCGGTCTGCGGCGCTCGGCGAGACGGAGGCGCTCTATGGGCTCGCTATGAACTCGCAGAATCTTTGCGAGGCCGATTGGGATACCTGCAAGGAGCGTGAGATCGGCTATCTGCGACAGGCGTCCGAACGAGGACACGTCGCCGCGCAGGCGCAGCTCGGCATCGAACTGTCGCGCGGCGTCGATCCGGCCGAGGCATTCCAATGGTCTCTACGGGCGGCTAACGCCGGCTCCTTCTTCGGAATGCGCGAAGTCGCGAACGCCTATTATCGCGGCGACGGCGTGCAGGTAGACCTTGCGCAGGCGGCAATCTGGACCGAGAGGGTCGCGCTGTACCAGCGCCCAGAGACGGGCTTGGTGCTGCCGCGCGACCGACATGCGATCTACATCTACCGGTACACGCGGATGCCGCGTCTGGCGATCATTGCGTCGCATACATCGGCCCGGATGCGGATCGCGGAGATGTATCTGCAGGGAATCGGCGTGCAGCGGGACCCCACCAAAGCTGTGCGCTTCCTGAGGATGGCCGCGGAAGACGGCGACGCCGAGGCCCCATTCCGATTGGCGGAACTGTACATTTCGGGCGTCGGAGTGGAGCGCGATCACCAGGCCGCCCGGATCTGGTACGGCATCTCCGCCGAACGCGGGTTCGAGCCGGCACGACTCCGCTTCGAGGAGCATTTCGGGATCTGGCGGCGATGACGGTCAACTGGAACCCATTGCGCCGCGGCTGGGGGTTCGCCTTGGCGGGCGCGATCGTTACGATCCTCTGCGCAATGCTGGCGGTGCTCTGGTGGCCGACGCCGGAGTCGGTCTCTGTAACAAGCTTTTCGCCGCCGACGGCGGAGCAGGCCGATGCGTTGCGCCGGTCGCCCCTCCAGCTGCATTACGCGGGCGTTTATGGTTCCAGCCGCGAGGACGACGTGATCGAACTCGATGTCGGCGACGTCGAGGACGGTCTGCTCGTGGTTTCGTCGAGCCAGGAGGTGACCTGGCGGCTGATTGGCGCCCGTGCGAGCCGGCTCCGTGCCATCATCGTCGCGGGCAGGAGCCGCGATCGCGCCATCGAAGGGGTTCCCGACGACACCCCTGTCTATCTGTTGGAGGGGCGCGACATGCACGTCCGTGCGCTCCGGCCGCGTTGCGAGTGGCGCGGCAACAGCGTGTTCCGCTGCGCCGACTGGTCGCTCGAACACGGCACGCCGTTCCTGCGCACCGAATCGGCGCTGCTCGGGCGGCTCGGCCACCCGATTTCCAGCGTCGCCTTTGCCTACAGGGCTGATCGGCTCGCATTGCCGGGGACCGCCATCGACCGGGACCTGCGGCTGGCCCTGGAAGCGGAGAACCGGCAGATCGCCAGCACCCTCGAGCGTCAGCGGATCCACATCGAGCAGGAAGACTCCCTGTATCAGCGATATATCGCGGAGCAGCAGGAGGCGGTGGCGGCGCTGCTGGAGGTCCATCCGACCATCCGCGACGGCGTCGACGCCGCGACTGTGACGGATGTTCATGTGGTGCGGGTGACCGATGGTTGGGCGGAGCCCCTGCACCTCATGGCTGACGAGCGTGGGTTCGACGCCTACCGGCGGAATGAGGAGTTCCGGCCATCGCCGGTGACGGTGCGCTATGTCCGCGCCGAAGACGCCGTGTTCGTGCTGCTTTCCGTCAATGAAGTGGTCTGGCGCCTCGAGACGCCCGGGGAAGGACGCGCCCAGGCGGTCCTGGTATCCTCGGGCGACCTGTCGACCATCGAGGGGCTGGCGCCGTCGGTGCCGCTATCGGTGGAGTCGCCGGATCTCGGCTTCCGGGACGCCCTGCGCGCACCGTATGACGACGGGGACTGGATCGCCCTCGAAGAGCGGTTCCGGGAACGCTTTCCCAATGCCGAGATCCATCGTCACGACTATCGGCAGACCGCCATCGTCCTCGTGCGCTGAGGACTGCAACGCGCTGAAGACTCGTGCTCGCCCCCAATTCGCGCACTCGCCCACTGCGACGCAGGCATCGTGAACTTTCACCTATAAGAAGTATCAACCAATTGCCGATATAAGCCATTGCCGAGCGAAGGAAGGTCCAGCACATGGCAGAAAGTCCCCCCGGGCGCATGCCCTTGCGAACCCGCATATTGATGTCGGTGACCCTGGGCGTCATCGGACTTGGCGCGGTGCTCTATGCGCCCTACCCGGGGCTGCTCTCGCTGCGCAATCAGGTCGGTGTATGGGCCTTCAATCTGGGATTGGAACCGCCGGCGCGGCTCATGTTCGAGGTGCTTGCCGGCCAGGACTACGCGCCGGCCATGGGCAATTACGGCGCGATGGTCTTCCACGGGCTCGGCGATACTTGGCGCGACCGGCCGGCGGCCGTGCGGTTGATCACCGAGGCCGCGCATCGCGGCTTCGCGCCGGCACAGTACAACCTCGGCCGGGCCATGCAATTGGGGCGCGGTGTGGCAAAGGACGAGACGCAGGCGCGGCAATGGTTCGAGCGGGCAGCGGCACAGGATGACCTGTTCGGATTGATGATGGTGGTTGACGCCCTCGAGGGTTACCAGGAACCGGGCAGCGTCGACCGCGTCCAGGATCTGCTCGAACGTGCCGCGGAGCATGGCGACCTGGAGCCGCTTTTCTCGCTTGCCCAGCATACGCGCAGCAGGTGTCCGCAGCGGGAGGACCACGACACATGCCGCGCCCGCCAAATCGACTATCTGCGGCAGGCCGCGGACCGCGGACATCTGGTTTCGCAGGCCTATCTCGGTGCGGAGTTATCGCGGGGAGTCGACAGTGCCGAGGGCTTTCGATGGTCGCTTAAGGCGGCCGAGGCCGGACAGTATCATGCGATGCGGCGGGTCGCTCGCAGCTACCGGTCCGGCAATGGCGTGCAGGTCGACGTCGAGCGGGCGGACTATTGGGATGAGCGGGTAGAGAGTTTCCCCCGGGAGCCAACGCAATTCGTGCAGCCGCGCGGGTACGACGCCATCTACATCTATCGCTACCGGCGGGCCGCGCGCATGCCTACGCCGCGCCCAAGGGAGGAGGCGAATGCCCGGCTCGGCCTGCCAGCGGATTACCGGCCGGCTCCGGCGCCGACCGATCCCGAAGCGCTGAGGGCCGCGATCCGGCATCAGGACTCGCTGCGAGAGCGATACGCCAGGGAACTGGCGGAGATGGTCGCAGCCCTCTTGGCGCGGCATCCGGCCGTCGATGGCGGGCTCAATCCCGCCGAGGTCCGCCACGTCCATATCGTTCGCGTGACAGACGGGCGGACCGGGCCCCTGGTGCCCGTCACCGAACATGTCGATTATGACATCTATCGCAGCCAATACGACGCGCATCGCAGTTCGGTCGTCCTGCGGCAAATCGGGGATCAGGCGGCCGTGTTCGTCCTGTTGTCCAGCCATGCCGTGGATTGGCGGCTGGAGTTGCCGAGCGGCGTCCAGCCTCAGGCGGTGCTCATGGCATCTCCCGAAGTCCCGATGATCGAAGGGTTGCCGCAAGCCGTGCCGCTGGAGATCGAATCCCGTGATCTGGGCCACCGCGGCTTCCTGCTCCCACCGAGAACCGAGGAGGATTGGGCGGAGCTGGAACGGGTGGTCCAGGGTCGGTTTCCGAACGCCCAGCTCCACCGGCATCACCACACGCGGACGACGCTGGTCCTGATACGCTGACGCGACCGAATTCGGCTTCTGCAGTCGGCCCGTTCACCGTGTTACGCACCGCCGGCCGGTCCATGGTCACGGTGGTGATCGGGCCTGCCTTCTCGATCATGACAGTCATGCCCATCTCCCGAATTGCACGGTGAGGGCAATTCTAGTCCTTCTGCCGCGCTGCGCGTAGGCCGGTCCGCCAAGGGCGCGGCACCGCACCTTGCCTAATTTTGCGCCCGCCGTCGTCCCGCAGCAGCCCCTCAACGACGAACCCGGGCGCGATGTGCTGGCACCGGTCGCAACCGACCGGCTATGTCCATCCCGGCCCACCGGCGGATCGGTCATTGCTCGACGGTCATGTAAGGCTTTGCCAATGGTCCCATGCGATCATCGGACTTCAGTCCAGGTCTCATCCCCAAGTATAGGGTCTATGCTTGGCAGTCTTAGCGGAGGTTCGTCGGCGCGGCATGATTGCTCCCGGGTTGGTGAAGTGGCACGGATTATCCCTGGCGAGGCAGTTCGCCCTGATGGGCAGCGGCGTGCTGCTGGTGGGCATGCTGGTGATCGGCTTCTGGGTGACGCGCCAGATCGAAGCCGGGGTAACCCGAAACACGGCGATTGCCACGGCGCTCTATATGGAGAGCTTCCTGGCGCCACTGTCCCAGGACCTAGCCCGATCTGACACGCTCTCGATTGGCGCCAGCCGGGCGATCGACGAGATCCTGATGACCACCACCTTCGGCGAGCGGGTGGCATCCCTGAAAATCTGGAAGCCCGGCGGCCTGGTGGTCTACAGCTCTGACCGGTCGATCGTCGGCAGACGGTTCGAGCCGACGGAAAATCTTCGCGCAGCCTGGCGCGGCCACGTCGCGGCGGAATTCGACGAACTGCATGACGAGGAGGACGTGTCCGAGCGGGCGCTGGGACTGCCCCTTCTGGAAATCTATAGCCCGATCCGCGAGGCCTGGTCGGGCCGAGTCATTGCCGTGGCGGAATTCTACGAGGTCGCCACCGAGCTTGAGGACAATCTGTTTCACGCTCGGCTCGACAGCTGGCTGATCGTCGCGATGGTCTGCCTGTCGATGTTCGGCATGATGTTCGGCATCGTTGCGCGCGGCAGCCGCACGATCGAGGTACAGCGGGTCGCCCAGGAGCAGCGGGTGGAAGATTTGTGGCGGCTCAATGACCAGAACAAAGCTCTGCGGGAACGCGTTCTTCGCGCATCCAATCGCGCCACGGAACTCAACGAGCGGTATCTGCGACGGATCGGTGCCGAGTTGCATGACGGGCCGGCCCAGCTTCTGGCGCTGGCCTCCCTCAGACTCGACGCCCTACGCCCGTCGGCAGGCAGCGAACACGGCGCCGCCGAGGAGTTGGAGGTGGTCAAGACCTCGCTGGACGACGCCATGCGGGATATTCGCGATATTTCGCAGGGGCTGTCGCTGCCGGTCCTGGAGGGTTTGACGCTGTCGGAGACCCTGACTTCGGCGGTCGAGTCCCATCGCCGGCGGACCGGCAGCGCGGTGGATCTGGTGATGGGCGGGGATTGCCCCGACCTGCCGCAATCCATGAAGATTTGCGTCTATCGCTTTGTTCAGGAGGGCCTCAGCAACGCGTTCCGTCATGGAGGCGGAGCAGGGCAAAAGGTCGAATGCCGGCTTGAGGGCAGCGCTCTGCATGTCGAGGTCTCGGACACCGGGCCCGGCTTCTCGCCGGAGGCCGTGCCCGGCGGTCCGGCCACCGATGGCGGACTCGGGCTGGCCGGGCTGCAGGACCGCGTGGAAAGCCTGGGCGCGCGCTTCGAAATCCACGCCGCGCCGGGCCAGGGGACAAGGCTGGAGATGATCGCCGATCTCTCCGAGGAAAATTGAAATGGATGACAAGATCACGCTGATCGTCGCCGACGATCATCCCCTCTATCGCGAAGGGGTGGTTCGAACCCTGTCGGCCGAGCCGGATATCGACGTCGCCGGTGTCGGTGCCAGCGCCGACGAAGCGGTGTCGCTGGTCGCAGGGCACATGCCGGACATCGCACTTCTCGATATCTCGATGCCGGGCGGCGGGTTGACCGCGGCACGGCGCATTGTCGAAGCCTATCCCGCGGTCCGCATCGTCATGCTGACGGTCTCCGAACAGGACGACGACGTCCACGCCGCCCTGAAGACGGGCGCTCTCGGCTATGTCCTGAAGGGCGTAGGCGGCGCCGAGCTCGTGGGGCTGGTCCGAGACGTGGCCAAGGGGGCGTCGTACGTCTCGCCGTCCCTGGCCGCGCGCCTCATCAAAGAGGCGGGGGCAGGCGGCATCCCTGCTCCGAGCAACCGGCTTGACGGTCTGACCGATCGCGAACGCGAGATCCTGCTGAAGGTTGCCGACGGCATGAGCAACAAGGAGGTCGCGCGTGCGCTCGATCTTCAGGAGAAGACGGTCAAGCACTACATGACCAACATTCTCCGAAAGCTACAGGTCCGCAATCGGGTCGAAGCGGCTATCGTCGCCCGCGAATCTCTCGGGACGTAAAAAGAGGGCCCGGAGCGGGGGGCTCCGGGCCGATACCGGCTGATCGGGTTGGTGGGGCTCAGCCGGGAATCTGCGCTTCCAGCCGGCTGCGATCGCCGGCCGTTGCAGGACGCTCGATGACGGTATTGCCGGCCGGATCCTTCAACTCGTAACGGCCGCCTTCGATCTCTTCCTTCCAGCCATCTCCGTATTTCACTTCGATATTGTTGCCGGCGACCTCGATCTTGGTGCCGTCCGACAGCACGAACTCACGCTCACCGACCGAAGTACCGCCGCCGGGCACGCCCGGGGCCGCCCCTCCACCGGAGACACTGGCGCCGGCAATCGCCGCAAGCCGGTCGAAATCGGCCTGCGTCGCCGGGCGCTCCTCGACCGTTCGGCCGGCCGCGTTCTTGCGCTCGAAGATGCCGTTCTCGATCTCTTCCTTGGTCCCGTCCGCGAAGGTCACTTCGATGTTGTTGCCGAAGACCTCGGTCTTCGCCACGCCTGGGCTGGACTCGCGGGTCGCGGTGTCCAGGTTGCCGCTCGCCGTAGCTGCAAGCAGCCGGTCGAAATCGGCCTGGGTCGCCAGGCGTTCCTCGACGGTCCGCCCAGCCGCGTTCTTACGCTCGTAGACGCCGTTCTCGATTTCCTCCTTGGTACCGTCGGCGAAGACGATCTCGATGGTGTCGCCGAAGATTTCGACCTTCGGGCCCCGGTCGTCGGCCCGGTCGTCACCGCCGCGCCGCCCAGAGCGGTCCTCGTCCTCGTCTTCGTCCTCGTCTTCGTCGTGATCGTCGTCGTCACCACCACCCGGGCCGCTGTTGTCGTCGTCACCACCGCCGGACCCGCTGTTGTCGCTGCCCGAGCCGCTGTTGTCGCTGCCGGACCCGCTGTTGTCGCTGCCCGAGCCGCTGTCGTCGCTGCCGGACCCGCTGTTGTCGCTGCCCGAGCCGCTGTTGTCGCTGCCGGACCCGCTGTTGTCGCTGCCCGAGCCGCTGTCGTCGCTGCCGGACCCGCTGTTGTCGCTGCCCGAGCCGCTGTTGTCGCTGCCCGAGCCGCTGTTGTCGCTGCCGGACCCGCTGTTGTCGCTGCCGGACCCGCTGTTGTCGCTGCCCGAGCCGCTGTTGTCGCTGCCGGAACCGCTGTTGTCACTGCCGGACCCGCTGTTGTCGTCGCCGTCCTTAGCCCGGGCCACGTCGGCCCTGAGAGCGATGACTCCGGAGTCGGCGCTCAGGTCCACCGAGACCGGTGCGGCCGCAATGAACGTGGCAAGCGCGGTCGTGGCCAGGAGACGGGTTCCGACGCGTTTCAAATCGTCCGCCTGCATTCGGTGATCTCCTTGTATCCTTGGATTCGGGGCCATGCCCGGGAAGTGGGCAACCACACTAGTGCGAGCCTGTGGTGCACCGAGAGGGTCCCTGGACTCCTGCGCGACCGCCATCGGACCCAATCTGCGCGTCATGCGACCAATGCCGGAGCGCTGGTCGGACCAAGGTCCGATCTGCCGGAAATAGGGCGATGCAGTCCGAGCAAACCCGGTCGTTCCGGCCTGTCCTAGCGTCCTATCGTCCTCCTCGGCCCGGTCGCAACGTCGAAATCGCGTTGCAGCGCCGGGCATTGGGGCGCGGCGGACAGCAAGACGCCTCCGCCGCGCCCCGCGCTCACAATTGCTGCGGAGCAGCGATGTCCTCGACCCAGACCCAGCTGCTGTCATCGGCTCGGCAGGCACGGCTGACGTAGACCGTCTCCCTGCCACCAATCGTCTGGATGTCGCGGTAGTCCCGGCAGAACACCCCATGCTCGGTAACGTAGGTAGCAATGGGAACGATCGAGCCGTAGTGGCCGGTCATCACGTTGTGCCACCAGCGGTCCTGACCGTCGGGATTCGTATCCAGGGCAAGCTGCAACGTCCGCTCCATTAGATCGACGTCGCTTTCGGCGACCGGGCCTCGCCCGGCGCCAACGTTGGTGCATGCGGCCAGCATCAGGCAGGCCGCCACGACAGTACGGTATTTCATGACATTTCCTTCCAGTGACGGCGGCCGCGGCGACCCCTCGGTGCCGCCGCAGCCGCCTTCGTATCAGAAGCCGAGTTCGTCCGAATCGAGAACGCCGTCGGTGTTGCCGTCTAGGGTGTCGACGGTCCAGCCATCGCGCGCGAGCAAATCGGCTTGCTCGCCTGACAGGCGTACGGCCTCGATGTTGTCCGGGCCGACCTGCACCGACGCGAAATCGTCGCCGGCGCTTATCGAGATCACCTCGGCGCTCACCCTTGCGTCATCGACGTTGACGACGGCGCCGTCATCGGCGATCTCCACACTGATGCCGTCAATGATGATGCTGCCCTCTTGGCGTAGCCGCGCCAGGTCCTCTTCGGTCAGGGCATCGCGAACGCGAACCTCATCATCCTGGTCGCGAAGCCGGACCCGAACCACGTCCTCAAAGGAATTCGGATCTCGGACGCGGACCTCGGTCTCGCCGTCGCGTAGGCGCACCCGCACCAGATCCTCGTCTTCGCCGATGTTGCGCACGCGAATACGGGTCTCGCCGTCACGCTGGCGCGTGCGGACGATCTGGCCGTTGACTTCGCGGACGACCCAGCTGTCATCATCGTCGCCGCCGCCACGGCCGGAGCGATCATCGTCGTCGTCCTTGTCGTCGTCGTCCTTGTCGTCGTCATCGTCGTCATCGTCGTCACTGCCGCTGTTGGAACCGCTGCTGTCCCTGTCGCGGTCGCGATCACGATCGTCTCCGGAGCCGGAGCCGCTATTGTCTTCGCCATCCTTGGCGATCGCCGCGCTCGGTTTGACGGCGATCACGCCGTGTTCTGTGTCGACGTCTACCGTCACGGGCGAAGCGGCGATCATTACGCCGAGCGCCGATGTCACCAGCAGTTTCTTGAGCATGTCCTTTGGTTGGTCCCCATGCATAGCCTGTCTCCAATATGCTGTGCTGACCGGCTGTTTGCCGCCGGCCCGCTGGTTCGCCCCTGCCTGTGAACCTGCACCGACGCTAGCCCGGTTCCGAGTGCCGGCACGAGGGTCTGCGGACTCCTGCGGCCGGCCGGTCGGACCGAATAGTCCAGTTGTCCGACCATCGCCGAGGATCGTTTCAGACCATGGTCCATCGGCCGGTCCGCCGTGGACAGGGCTGCGCCCTTTGCCTAAAGTCGCGGCCGCCGTTCCGGCCCGTCTTCCGCAGCACAGATCCCGCCCCATGCGCCTGTCCCGCTATTTCCTGCCGACCCTGAAGGAAACCCCGTCCGAGGCGCAGATCGTCTCGCACCGCTATATGCTGCGCGCCGGAATGATCCGGCAGGCCAGTGCGGGGATCTATTCCTGGCTGCCGCTGGGCTTCCGGGTGCTGAAGAAGATCGAGCAGATCGTCCGCGAGGAGCAGGACGCCGCCGGCTGCCAGGAAGTGCTGATGCCGACCATCCAGTCGGCCGATCTCTGGAAGCAGTCCGAGCGCTATGACGATTACGGCAAGGAAATGCTGCGCATCCGCGACCGCCACGACCGCGAGATGCTCTACGGCCCGACCAATGAAGAACAGATCACCGACATCTTCCAGCACGGGGTGCAGAGCTACAAGCAACTGCCCAAGCTGCTCTACCACATCCAGTGGAAGTTCCGCGACGAGGTCCGGCCGCGCTTCGGCGTCATGCGCGGGCGCGAGTTCCTGATGAAGGATTCCTACAGCTTCGATGTAGATTATGACGCCGCCGTAGTGGCTTATCAGAAGATGTTCGTGTCATATCTGAAGACGTTCGCGCGCATGGGTCTGCACGCGATCCCCATGGAGGCGGAGACCGGGCCGATCGGCGGCGATCTGAGCCACGAATTCATCATCCTTGCCGAGAACGGCGAATCCGGCGTGTTCTGCCATGCCGACGTGCTGGAATTCGACGTGCTGTCCGCCGAGATCGACTACGACTCCGACCTGACGCCGATTGTCGACAGATGGACCAGCCTCTACGCCCGGACCGACGACAAGCACGAGCAGGCGGCCTTCGAGGCCGAGGTGCCGGCCGACAAGCGGCTGGAAAAGCGCGGCATCGAGGTCGGGCAGGTGTTCTATTTCGGCACCAAGTACTCCGACAAGCTGAATGCCCTGGTCTCGACCGCCGATGACAGCCAGGTGCCGGTGCATATGGGCTCCTACGGCATCGGCGTGTCGCGGCTGGTGGGCGCGATCATCGAGGCGAGCCACGACGAGAACGGCATCATCTGGCCCGACCCCGTCGCCCCCTTCGCCGTCGGCCTGATCAATCTGAAGGCCGGCGATGCCGAGTGCGATGCCGCCTGCGAGGACCTGTATGGCCGGCTGGAGGCCGCCGGGATCGAGGTCCTCTACGACGACCGGGCCGAACGGGCAGGAGCGAAGTTCGCCGATATGGACCTGATTGGTCTGCCCTGGCAGCTGGTGGTCGGCCCGCGCGGCGTGAAGGCGGGCACGGTGGAACTGAAGCGCCGCGCCACCGGCGAGCGCGAGGAGCTGGCGGCCGATGCGGCGCTGGCCAAGATCGCCGGCTAGGGCCGTCCCGGAATCGCCATAAACATCGCCATTCTGGCGGTATTGGACTCCCCAGCAACGGCCAGGAACGGCGACCCATGATCAGCGGTTTCGAACGGTTCGTCGCGTTCCGCTACCTGCTGCCGCAGCGTGGCGAGGGGTTCCTGCTGATCATCTCGATCCTGTCGCTGGTCGGCATCATGCTCGGGGTCGCGACCCTGATCATCGCCATGGCGATCATGAACGGCTTTCGCGAAGAGCTGATCAACCGCATCCTGGGCCTCAACGGCCATCTCGGCATCTATGGGTTCGGCGAGCCGCTGGAGGATTATGACGGGCTGCTGGCCGAGGTCCGGGATGCCGATGGGGTCGTGACCGTTTCGCCGATCATCGCGGGCCAGGCGTTGATCAGCCATCGGGAGCGCGCCGTCGGCGCCGCAGTCCGCGGCGTCGTGCCGGACGACTTCCTGGCACGGCCGGCAATCGCGGAAAACCTGCGCATGGATCGCCCTGGCGATTTCGCCGGCACCGACGTGATTGCCATCGGCAGCCGCATGGCCGCCAATCTCGATCTGCGGCTGGGCGATTCCCTGACCTTGATCTCGCCGATCGGCAATGCCGGACCGTTCGGCACCACGCCCCGGCTGCGGGCCTATGACATCGCGGCGATCTTCGAAGCCGGCATGCATGAATACGACAGTAGCTTCGTCTACATGCCGATCGAGGCGGCGCAGATCTTCTACCGGATGCCGGAACAGGTGACGGCGCTGGAGGTCTATCTGGAGGATCCGGACGATTTGTCACCGGCGCATCGCGTGCTGCAGCCGATCGTCGCCGGGCAGGGACGCATCTGGGACTGGCAGCAATCCAACGCCAGTTTCGTCACGGCGCTTAAGGTCGAGCGCAACATGGTATTCCTGATCGTCACGCTGATCGTCTTCGTGGCGGCCTTCAACATCATATCCGGCCTGGTCATCCTCGTGCGCAGCAAGCGCCCGGATATCGCCATCATGCGAACGATGGGCGCCAGCCGCCGCTCGGTGATGCGCATCTTCGTGATCACCGGCGCCACCATCGGCGTCCTCGGCACCATGCTGGGCTTTATTTCCGGTGTCGTCTTCATCGCGAACCTCGATGCCATTCAGGAGTTTCTGTCTTTCGTCACCGGCACGGATCTGTGGAATCCAGAGATCCGGTTCCTCACCCAGATGCCGGCCAAGATGGAGTGGCCGGAGGTGACCGCCGTTGTGATCATGGCGCTGACCTTCTCCTTTGGCGCCACGCTGTATCCGGCCTGGAGCGCCGCCCGCCTCGATCCGGTCAAGGCGCTGCGCAATGAATAGGCCGAGCCTGCAGGGGGCGACTCCGCGCCTTGCCCTTCGCGGCGTCCGCCGCGGTTTCGACCAGGGCGGGGTGCATCTGGATGTGCTGTCCGGCATCGATCTGGAGGTCGCGGCCGGCGAGATGGTGGCCCTGGTCGGCCCCAGCGGCTCGGGCAAGTCGACCCTGCTGCATGCCGCCGGCCTGCTGGAGCGGCCCGATGCCGGCACCATCGCCATCGATGGCAAGGCCTGCAACGGCTTGGGCGACCGCGATCGCACCGCTCTGCGCCGCTCGGCGATCGGCTTCGTCTATCAGTTCCACCACTTGCTGCCCGACTTCACGGCGGTGGAGAACGTCATCCTGCCGCAGATGATCGCCGGCCAGCCACGCAAGGTGGCGCGGGTGCGGGCCGAGGAGCTGCTGGCCAAGGTCGGCCTGTCCGGCCGGCTGACCCACAAGCCGCGGCAGCTTTCCGGCGGGGAGCAGCAGCGCGTCGCCATCGCCCGCGCCCTGGCCAACGGGCCGACCCTGCTGCTGGCCGACGAGCCGACCGGCAATCTCGATCACCACACCGCCGAGGAGGTGTTCGACATGCTGGTCACCCTGGTCCGTGACACCGGCATCGGCGCCCTGGTCGCCACCCACAACCCGGAACTGGCCAACCGCATGGACCGCACCCTGGAGCTGCGCGACGGGGTGGTGGTGGCGATGGCGCCGACCGGTGCGGCCGGGGAATCGCGGCTGACCGCGTCGTAGGCGACAGCCGGAATGCCGGGCGCTCCCACCCATCTGAGACTGCCAGCCCAAAACGTCCGATCGCTCGCTTGGCACGATGACGTACTTGTCGACTGGGTCGGAGGCGTCAGCCGACATCATCTCGATGGCTCAGTGGAGCAGGCGCGAGTCCGGTACTCCTACCGTTTCGATTCCGCGATTTCCGTCCCCGAGGCTGGCGTTGCCGTAATCTATGAACGCCTTGGCACCAAGGGGCTGGTGATAGCGGGCAAGTCGCTCCGCGAGATCAATCGCAGCTATTACCACGCCGATGACTACAAGTATCCGATCTGCCTGTGGGCCGACGTGGATGGTCGGGTTCTTCTCGCCCACTGCCCTGAGCATTACAACCAGATCGAGATCGAGGATGCGGTCACCGGCGAAAGGCTGACAGACATCCCTGATCGCACGCCGGCTGACTTCTTTCACTCTCGGCTTCAGGTCAATTCGGGTGGCACGCGCATGCTCAGCGCCGGGTGGGCATGGCACCCGTGGGATGCCGTCTGTTTCTATGACCTCGCTGAGTGCCTCGAGACTCCGACCAGTCTCGACACGATAGACGGGCATACGGCCCAGGCCTTCCATGTTGGGCTGGTGGAGGAGGCGTCGGCCTGTTGGCAGACCGATGATCGTCTCCTTATCTCTGGAGGTTCCGACGAGGAAGATCCCGAGGAGGCCATGGAGCAGGGCGACATCCCACGACTCCGTCCCAACGGGGTGATTGCCTACGATGTTCCCTCGCAGACTTGCGTCCGCAGCGTGGAACTGGAGCAGCCGGCGGGCCGGATGATGCCGGTCGGCGAGGATCACGTGATTGCGTTCTACGATCATCCGCGGCTGATATCGCTGCTCGATGGCGAGGTTGCGGCCGAATGGCCTGACATTCCGACGGGACCGCAGACCAGCAGCATTATCCGTGGCCAGCCTCATCCACCGCCATTGGCTTTGGACTCCAAGCGACGCCGTTTCGCGGCATTCGTCGCCGACGAGATCCACGTAGTCACGGTTTGAGCGGTCGTCACGCCGGTCCGTCGCCATCCCCGATATCCACAGGCAGGCCGGCGCAGCCAGTGCTGACTCACTCCCTCCGCCCTGACATCATTGCGCCCGAGTCGGGGAGAGCGATATGGCGCATGCAGACTTCGTCCATCTGAGGGTCCATTCCGCCTATTCGCTGTCGGAAGGGGCGATCAAGACCAAGGCGCTGGTGGCGTTGTGCCGCGAGCGGCGGATGCCGGCCGTCGCCGTCACCGATACCGGCAACATGTTCGGGGCGCTGGAGTTCTGCCTGGCGGCGGCGGAGGGCGGTGTGCAGCCGATCGTGGGCACCCTGCTGCCGCTGACCCGGGTCGAGACCGCGACCGGGGCCGGGGCAGGGCGGGCCGGGGCGCCCTGCGGGCCCGACCACATCGTGCTGCTGGCGCAGGACGAGACCGGCTACGAGAACCTGATGGGCTTGCTAAGCCGCGCCTATCTGGAAAGCGGCTCGGCCGACGCCCCGCAGATCGCGCTCGAAGCGCTGGAGGGCCATAGCGACGGGCTGATCGCCTTGACCGGCGGCCCCGATGGTCCGGTCGGGCGGCTGCTGGCGGAAGGGCAGTCGGCCGCCGCCGAGGAACGGCTGGAGCGGCTGAAGGCGCTGTTCCCGGGCCGGCTCTACGTGGAGCTGATGCGGCACGGGCTGGAGGTCGAGGACCGTATCGAACCGGCGATGATCGGCCTCGCGGACCGGCACGATCTGCCGCTGGTCGCCACCAACGACGCCTTCTTCGCCGATGAGGACATGTATGCCGCCCATGACGCGCTGCTGTGCATCGCCTCGGGCTCCTATGTCGCGGAGCAGGAGCGCCGCCGGCTGACGCCGAACCACCGCTTCAAATCGGCGGAGGAGATGAAGGCGCTGTTCGCCGATCTGCCGGAGGCGGTCGCCAACACCCTGGTGATCGCCCAGCGCTGCCATGTCATGGCCCAGCGCCGGGCGCCGATCCTGCCGGCCTATCCGACGGTCGAGGGCCGCAGCGAGGCGGAGGAGCTGCGCGCCCAGGCGGAGGCCGGGCTGGCGGACCGGCTGACCGCCCATGTCTACCGAGGCGACATGGACGAAGCCGGCCGGGAGGCCGCAGCGCTGCCCTATCGCGAGCGCCTCGACTACGAGCTCGGCGTGATCGAGAGCATGGGCTTTCCCGGCTATTTCCTGATCGTCGCCGAGTTCATCAAATGGGCCAAGGAGCAGCGCATTCCCGTCGGGCCCGGCCGCGGCTCCGGTGCAGGCTCGGTGGTCGCCTGGTCGCTGACCATCACCGATCTCGACCCGCTGCGCTTCGGCCTGCTGTTCGAACGATTCCTCAACCCGGAACGCGTGTCGATGCCGGACTTCGACATCGATTTCTGCCAGGACCGCCGCGACGAGGTGATCCAGCACGTGGCCCGCAAATACGGCCATGACCGGGTCGCCCAGATCATCACATTCGGGAAGCTGCAGGCCCGCGCGGTGCTGCGCGATGTCGGCCGGGTGCTGCAGATGCCCTATGGCCAGGTCGACCGCATCACCAAGCTGGTACCCAACAATCCGGCCAATCCCGTCACCCTGCAGCAGGCCATCGACGGCGAGCCGCAACTGCAGGAGATGCGCAAGGACGACGAGACCGTCGCCTATCTGATCGACATCGCCTTGAAGCTGGAGGGCCTCTACCGCCACGCCTCGACCCATGCCGCCGGCGTGGTGATCGGCGACCGGCCGCTGGATCAGCTGGTGGCGCTCTACCGCGACCCGCGTTCGGAGATGCCGGTCACCCAGTTCAATATGAAATATGTCGAGCAGGCCGGCCTCGTGAAGTTCGACTTCCTGGGCCTTAAGACCCTGACCGTGTTGACCCGCACCCTGGAGCTGATCGAATCCTCGCTCGGCGAGACGGTGGTGCTGGAGTCGATCCCGCTGGATGACGAAGCCAGCTTCGAGATGATGGGCCGCGGCGATACGGTCGGCGTGTTCCAGCTGGAAGGGGCCGGCATGCGCGACGTGCTGAAGCGCATGAAGCCGAACCGGTTCGAGGACATCATCGCGCTGGTGGCGCTCTACCGTCCCGGCCCGATGGACAACATCCCGAAATACATCAAGGTCAAGCTGGGCGAGGAGAAGCCCGACTACCTGCACCCCAGCCTGCAGCCGATCCTGGAAGAGACCTTCGGCATCATGATCTACCAGGAGCAGGTCATGCAGGTGGCCCAGGTCCTGGCCGGCTATTCGCTGGGCGGTGCGGACCTGCTGCGCCGTGCCATGGGCAAGAAGATCCAGTCGGAGATGGACGCCCAGAAGAAGAGCTTCGTGGAGGGTGCCGTCGCCCGCGGGGTCAAGAAGGCCCAGGCCTCGATGATCTTCGACCAGGTCAACAAGTTCGCAGGCTACGGCTTCAACAAGAGCCACGCCGCGGCCTATGCCCTGGTCGCGTATCAGACGGCGTATTTCAAGGCCAACCATCCGGTTGCCTTCCTGGCCGCCTCGATGACCCTGGACCTGGGCAACACCGACAAGCTGAACGCCTTCCGCCAGGAGCTCGACCGCATCGGCATCGCCCTGCTGCCGCCGGACGTCAACCGTTCCGAAGCGGTGTTCTCGGTGGAGCGCCAGGACGACGGCAGCCACGCCATCCGCTATGCGCTGGGCGCCATCAAGGGGGTCGGGGCGGAGGCGATGCGAGCCCTGGTCGCCGAGCGCCAGTCGGGCGGTCCGTTCCAGGACGTGTTCGACGTCGCCCGCCGGGTCGACCCCAAGGTCATGAACAAGCGGCAATGGGAGAACCTGATCCGGGCCGGCGCCTTCGACCGGCTGGACGGCAACCGCGCCCGGCTGCATGCCGGCGTCGATCTGCTGGTCCGTCACGGCAGCGCCCAGGCGGAGGAGCGCAGCGCCGGCCAGTCCAACCTGTTCGGCGGCGCCGATGGCGGCGGCCTCGACGCGCCGCCGCTGCCAGGTGTTGCGGACTGGGATCTGATGGAGCGCCTGAAGCAGGAGTTCGAGGCGATCGGCTTCTACCTCTCCGCCCACCCGCTGGACAGCTTCAACACAGTGCGGGTCGGCGCGGTGCCGTCCCGCGACATCCAAAGCCGCCTGCGCGGCACCTCGACCGTCTTCAAGATGGCAGGCGTGGTGATGTCCAAGCGCGAGATGTCGACCCGCTCCGGCGGCCGCATGGCTTTCGTCATGCTCTCCGACGCCACCGGCGTGTTCGAGGTGACCCTGTTCGCCGAGGTCCTGGCCGCATCCCGCCACCTGCTGGAAGGCGGCACGCCGCTCCTGCTCTCGCTGGAGGCCCAGTCCAATGGCGACGATTACCGCCTGACCTGCCAGCGCATCGAGCCATTGGACGAGGCCGTCGCCCGCGCCGGCATCGGCCTCAAGGTCTTCCTCGACGAAGCCAAGGCCGCCGCACCCCTGGCCGCTACCCTCGGCCGCGAGGGCGACGGCCGCGGCCGCGTCAACATCATGATCCCGGTCGGCGAAGGCCGGGAGGTCGAAGTGGTCCTCCCGCAGGGCTATGCCATCACCGCCAAGGGCAGGGCGGCGCTGAGGGCGATTCCGGGGATTGTCGACGTGCAGGAGGTGTAACGGCGTATTATTGCCGAGCGGGGCTCATGGCGGCAGCGGCGGACAATCGGTATGGAAAGAACGGAATTCGGCCGGACCGGCCTTGTGGTCAGTGTCGCCGGGCTGGGCTGTGGTGGGCACAGCCGGCTGGGTCAGGGCACCGGCAAGACCGTGCGGGAATCGGTGGCGCTGGTGCGCGAGGCGCTGGACCTCGGAGTCAATCTTCTGGACACGGCCGCCAGCTATGGCACAGAGGCGATCGTCGGCGAGGCGATCGCCGGGATGCCGCGCGACGGCATCGTGCTCTGCACCAAGGCCAGCATGCGCCGCGGCAGCAAGCCGCTCCCCGCCGACTACGTCGTCGCCAGCCTGGAAGCCTCGCTGCGGACCCTGAGGACCGATTTCATCGACGTCTTCCAACTGCATGGGGTGCCCCCCTGGGCCTACGACCATGCGGTCGGCGAGCTGGTCCCGGCGCTGCTGAAGGAGAAGGAGAAGGGAAAGATCCGCCATCTCGGGATCACCGAGCGGGCGCCCCACGACCATGCCCACGACATGCTGGCGCGTGCCGTCCGCGACGGAGTCTGGGGGACGGTGATGCTGGCGTTCCACATGATGCACCAGAATGCCCGCGGGACGATCCTGCCGGAGACCATCGGGCGTGGGATCGGCACCCTCGCGATGTACGCGGTGCGCGATGTCTTCAGCCGGCCGGCCCTGCTGCGCGACACGTTGCGCGCCCTGGCCGACGCGGGCGATCTCCCGGACTGGCCGGCGGAGGAGGAGCCGCTGCCATTCCTCATCCGCCAAGGCGGCGCGAGCAGCCTGACCGATGCGGCGTATCGATTTGCCCGCCACGAGCCGGGCGTCGACGTCGTCCTGTTCGGCACGGGCAGTCCCGAGCATCTCCGCGCCAACATCGCGTCCATCTGCAAGCCGCCGCTTTCGGAACCGGATCGCGACCGGCTGACCAAGCTGTTCGGTCATCTGGTCGGCGTCGGCCTCGATCCGTCCTGAGATCTGGCTGCCGCAATCCATCGCGGCTGATCCGCCGCTCGGCCGCCGGCTGCCGTCCCCGCCTCGCGCATGGATGTGGCTGCCGCTCCGTTCCGCGCGCGTGCTCCGCACCGCGGAGTCACTTATCCTATTGATTCGTTGTATTATTATTTCTTCGCACGTGCACCGAACTTAATATTGTTGCGTCAGTGATCAGGCTCGAATTAGAATAATTGCGCGCCACGGCCCCCTGTAAGCCCGTCGCATTTCTTGAACTGGATCAGAGGCCGCACGGGACCCGGCTCGCGGACAGCGACCGCCGGCCACGGGCCCCTTGGCGACTCCTGGGGAGGGACCATCAATGGCTAAGAAACACAGCGACAACCACGATGAATTGGAGCGTCAGGACCATACCGGCCTGAGCAGGCGCGATTTCGTCAAGACCGGCGCGGCCGCTGGCGTGGGCGCGGCGGCGCTCGCCGGTACCACGGCACCGGCGAAGGCACAGCAGGCGGCGCCGGCCGCCGGCGACATCGCCTGGGATTACGAAGTCGACGTGGTCGTCGCCGGCGGCGGCTGCGCCGGCCTCACGGCGGCGATCCGCGCCCGCGACCTCGGGGCCGAGGTGCTGGTGGTCGACCAGAACTTCGACCTGGGCGGCCGCATGCTGCACAGCGGCTCCTTCCTGTCGCTCGGCGGCGGCGACGTGATCCAGAAACGCGACATGGCCGGCGAAAGCGACGCCGAGGGATTCGTCACGGTCGCACCGGTCGAGGATCCCGAGGAGCTCGACGACAGCGTCGAGCTGCTGTTCACCGATGTCACCGATTGGTCGGTGGTCGATCCGAAGGGCCAGAGCCCCTACCGCTACAACGACCGGGAGATGATGCGCAGCTGGGCCGACAACTGCCCGGCCACGCGGGAATTCCTGATGGAGAACTATGTCCGCTTCACGCGCATCAACGGCACCCATGGTGGCGGCGGACTGTCGCGCGCAAGGGCGCCCTATTGCTTCCTTATGGTGGGGGACACGACGGACATCAAGGCGGGGACCGTTACGGCCGAGGATGCGGGCGTCGCCAATGAGGAGCGCGGCAGCGCCTTCGCCCCGGTCCAGATGCAGGATGCCAGCCGCTTCGTCGGCCCCAACGCGGTGCGCAACGGCGCCGCGCTGGCCCGGCCGCTGGAGTTCTCCGCGCGCGAGAAGGGCGTGCAGTTCATGCTGCACCGGCACTTCGACGAGATCGTCCGCGAGGAGCCGTTCTCCGGCAGAGCCCTGGGGATCAGGGCGCATTACTCGCCGCGGAACCACCCCGAGACGGGCGAATTGCTGCAGAGCTACTGGCAGAACGGCAACATCGACGAGCAGCGGGAGACGGTCACGATCCGGGCCCGCAAGGCGGTTATCCTCGCCAGCGGCGGCCATGCCGGCAATCCGCAGGTCCGGGGCATGTTTTACCCCGCCATGCGTGAACCAGCCTTCCCGACCAGCGGCCTCGCCCTGCAGGGTCCGCACGGACAGGACGCCAGCGCCTTGATCGCGGGCGTCAAGGTGGGCGCAGGCCTCGCCGGGATGCAGCAGAACCTGTCCTACCCGACGACGTTCCACCTCTCCACACGGCTCGGCACCCGGGACGCCTACACGACCATGATGCCCGGCCATCCGACCTTCGATTTCCGGCGCTCCGCCGGAATCAATGTCGGCCGCGCAGGGTTCGAGGAGTTCATCGCCGTCAACCAGGTCGGCAAGCGCTTCTTCAACGAGGTCCGGCTGCCGGTCCGGCCCGGGTCGAACCGCTATCCGGGCGATGGCGGCGCTCCAGGGCAGGGGCTTGAGCACACCCCGGTCGACTGGCGCAACTGCCGCAAGGAGTGGGTGCGGGAGATGTACAGCTACGACCACGGCGTCGACGCCGCCCTGGCGATGAACGAGGGGTCGGAGGCGCCGCACTACTATTCTGGGCCGCTCTGGGCGATCTTCGACGAGGACGCGGTCGAGCGGACCGGGTGGGAGCTGCGCTTCCCCTATGTCTCGGACAACGGCTACTTCTTCAGCGCCGACACCGTCCGCGACCTGGTGACCAAGATCGAGGAGGGGCACGAGTTCCAGCGGGTCCCGCTCAAGTACCTCGAGGAAACCGTGGCCCGGTGGAACGCCTTCGTCGATGTCGGCAGCGATCCGGATTTCGAGCGCGAAGCCGACGCTCCGATGCACCGTATCGCCAGGCCGCCCTTCTACGCGCTGTCGATCATGGTGATCTGGCACGACTCCTTCGGGGGACTGCGTGTCAATGGCGAGCAGCAGGTGGTCGACATGCAGGGCGCGGTCATCCCCGGGCTCTATGCCGGGGGCGAGGCCGTGGGCGGCTTCAACAAGCACGGCCTCGGCAAGGGCCATGTCCACGGCTATATCGCCGGCACCCATGCCGCTCAAGAGCCGTCGATCTAGCCGCATGATCGGTGTCCGGCGGGGACGGAGCCCCCGCCGGACACGGATGCGCACATGACCGTGGACAGCGTGACGGAGCGGGAGTTCGGGTCGTGCGTCGTCGACCTTGTCCCGCGCGAGGTCGATGCCGGCGGGGAATTGACGGCGACCGGCAGCGTGACCTGCGCGCCGGGCTGCGACCTGCGCGGCCATGCGCTGCTGATCAGGGATCAGGATGGCGCGCTGGCCGGGAGCGCCGACTTTGTCCGGTTCGGCGGCGAAACCAACAATACCGACCCGCTGGTGCTGACGGCGCCGGCGGAACCGGGGGAGTACGGCTGGTCGGCCGTGTGCCCGGCCCATGACCATGACGGCGCCACCCATGCAGAGCTATCGGCGCCGGTCTCCTTCACCGTCAGACCGCACGCCGTGCAGGTGACCGTCTGGGACGTGCCATCGGCCGTCGAGCGCGGCGCGGCCTTCACCGTCCGCGTCGGGGTCAAATGCTCGTCTGGGTGCCGGCCCGACGGCTGGTCGCTCGCGGTACGCGGCCAGGACGGCCGCGAACTGGCGAAGGCCGTGCCGGGCCCGGAAGCCTGGCCCGGCACCGACGCCCTCTACGTCGCGGAGGTGGCGTTGACGGCGCCCGATGCGGAAGGCCTGTTCGAGTGGGAGGCCGGAGCTGCGGCGGCCGGCGCGGCATTGCCGCACGGCGAAGGTGCGGCCGGCTTCGGCGTGCGGGTCGCGCCGGCGCCGGAATGCCGGCTGCGGGTCGAGGCCGTGAACGGCGAAAGCCGGGACCCGGTCGCAGGGGCGAAGGTCGTCGCCCATCCCTACCGGGCCGTAACCGACGCACGCGGCGTGGCGGAGCTGGGGGTACCGAAAGGGCAATGCCGGCTGTTCGTCTCCGGGCGGGGGTACTCCCCCTTCAAGATGGATATCGACGTGACGTCGGACATGGCCATCGAGGCCGAGCTTGCGCTGGATCAGGGGATCACCGATGAGGAATTGTGGTCGTGAACCCGCGGCCCGAACTCGGGGAGCACAGCCGATGCTGAAGACCGCCGCCGTTGCCGCCGGCCTTTTCCTTGTCGCCGCCCCGGCCGCGCTCGCCCAGCAGGCCGTGGATCCGGCGCTGCTGCGGCAGGGCCAGGCGCTCTACGAGGAGAACTGCGCGCTCTGCCACAAGGAGGACGGCATCGGCGACCCGCCCGCCTTTCCGGCACTGGCCGGAAACGCCCAGCTCGCCGCCCCGGCGCGTATCGTCGAGAATGTCCACCAGGGCAAGGGCAACATGCCGCCCTTTCCCGATCTGGCCGCCGACGAGATCGCCGCGCTGGCCAGCTACGTACGCAATGCCTGGACGAACGGCTTCGGCGGCGTGAGCGCCGCGGAGGTTGCGGCAGTGCTCGAAGGGCTGGAGGCGGCCGGCCCGACGCTGTCGGTCTGGGACGGCGTGTTCACCGGGGCCCAGGCGCAGCGCGGCCGGGCGATCTATCCCGGGCCCTGCGGCCTGTGCCATGGCCGCAGGCTGAACGGGGCCCCCGACGATCCGGACATGCGCTCGACGCCGGCCCTGGCGCGGGCCAGCTTCATGCGCAACTGGCAAGGCCGGTCGCTGGCCACCCTGTTCGAATACACGCGGGCGACGATGCCGCAAAACAATCCCGGCTCGCTGGCCGCAGAGGAATATGTCGACGTCATCGCCTACATGCTGTCCGTCGGCGGCATGCCGGCGGGAGACGAGGAGTTGCGGCCCGATCCGCAATTCCTGGCCCGCATCGTCATCGAGCAGAAGCGCTAGGGGCGAACCGGAGCACAGGCCGCGCCCACGCCCGGCCGTCATGGGGAGATCGGCAATCATGCGGATGTGGCTCGGACCGGCGCTTGCCGCTCTTGCAATCGCAATCACAGGTCCCGCATGCGCACAGGCGCAGGGCGCGACGGAGCCCGTGGTCGCTTGCGAGGTGGCGGGTTACGACGTGATCATCGTCAACCAGGGCAGCGGACCGATCCCGGCGGGTACCAAGGTGCAATGGTCGGTTCCCTTTGCCAGGGAGCAGGGCGAACTCAGCCTGACCAGGGCCCTGGAGCCGGAACGGCCCGTGTTCCTGACCGGTGCCCTTGGCAGCAGCTATCTGACGGCCGACACCGATTGCCAGGCATCCGCCAAATGACCGATGGCCTCGTATCCTTCCACTATCTGCTGGAATGCGCACCTTGCCACTGCTCTCCCTGGAGGCCCAGTCCAACGGCGACGACTACCGCCTGACCTGCCAGCGCATCGAGCCCCTGGACGAGGCCGTCGCCCGTGCCGGCATCGGCCTCAAGGTCTTCCTCGACGAAGCCAAGGCCGCCGCACCCCTGGCCGCTACCCTCGGCCGCGAGGGCGACGGCCGCGGCCGCGTCAACATCATGATCCCGGTCGGCGAAGGCCGGGAGGTCGAAGTGGTATTGCCCCAGGGCTACGCCATTACGGCGAAAGGCCGGGCGGCGCTGAGGGCGATTCCGGGGATTGTCGACGTGCAGGAGGTGTAGCGCCAAGGCGCATTGAGCCTGGAATCTGCCCGCCTGAAATCGTCATAAACTGTTAACAATTAGAAAAAACTCATTAGAATGCATACAGGGATAGGCCGAATCGAAACATAACCGACTAGCGAGCGAAAAAAATTTAAAGAAAAAATCGCCTGGGTTGTTGTGCGGGCACTTTGACCGATGATGGACTACGGTCATTCTGCGTTTCTGTACTCCGAGGCCCGCGAGCGTCTTTTGGGCCTCGCGAGGATTACCGGATTGGCCCTCGCCTACCTTTTGTCTGCCAAGCTGGGGCTTATGTTGGCCGTTCCGCCGGGCTATGCCACGCCGGTCTTTCCGGCCTCCGGCATCGCGCTGGCAGCGGTCCTGATCTTCGGGTATCGCATCTGGCCGGGGGTCTTTGTCGGGTCTTTTGCGCTCAATTACTGGATTGGCGCGAATCCGGACTCTGCGGCAATGGCGTGGACCGTCATGCCGCTTGCCATCGGCATCGGGTTGGGCGCCGCACTTCAGGCTATTGCGGGCGCGTATCTGGTGCGGCGCTGTTCCGCCTATCCGCTACCGTTCAGCGATTGGCGCAAGGTCGTGACGTTTCTCTTCTGGGGCGGTCCGGCAAGCTGCCTTGTCAATGCGGTTCTTGGCGTGTCGCTGCTGGTCATGGCCGGAAGGATTCCGCAGGAGAATTTTCTCTACAACGCGGCGACATGGTGGATCGGCGACACTTTCGGCGTGCTGATCTTTGCGCCGTTGATCCTCATGTGGTCGCTTTCTCGCAATCGAATGCCGGTATCGAAGCGGGTGACCGCGACGGTGCCATCGGCATTCGCCTTTGTGTTGGCGGTTCTGGTCGCCTGGAATGCGACATCGTGGGAGAGGGGACGCATTCAGAATCAGTTCGATCGACAGGCAACGTTCCTGGCCCTGGCCTTCGAAAGGAGCCTCTACGGAGACATGATGGCGGTGGCGTCGCTTCAAAGCTTCGTCAACACCGTCGGAGAGTTTGATCATCACGAGTTTCACGAGTTCGCGCACGGCGTCTTGGCCGCCAATCGCGGCATACAGGCGCTGTCCTGGAACCCGAATGTGTTCGAGGAGGAGCGGGCCGCATTCGAGGCCGATGTCCGCAGGAGAGAAGGACGGGTGTTCCATATCAGCGAGCGCGGTCAGTCAGGACAGCTACGACCGGCGGCGGAACGCGAAGAGTATGTCGTCGTGCGGTTCATTGAACCCCACGATGGCAATGAATCCGCCATCGGTTATGACGTCGCCTCGGATCCGACCAGGCAGCAGGCGCTTACATTGGCCCGGGAATCCGGTCTTCCGGTTGCCACGGCGCCGATCGATCTGGTCCAGGAAACGGACCACCAGGCCGGCGTTCTCATATTCGCGCCGGTCTATACGAGGACGCCGTCGCCAATCTATTCGATCCATCAGCCAGGCGGTTTGAGAGGGTTCGTCGTCGGCGTCCTGCGCATGGGCGACGTCGTCGTGAATGCGTTGGGAAATCTGGAGACCGAAGATGTCGTGATCAGGCTTGTCGACGAAACGACGGCGGATTCGCGCCTGCTGTACGAAAACGCCCGGGCGGCTTCGGGCATTCCCATCCTCAAGGACGAAGGTCTGCTGGGTGGCTCGAGCACGTTGATCTACGAATACGGTCATGAATTCGGCGGGCGCAGATGGACGCTGAGACTGTCTCCCACCCAGGAATACATCGCCAGGCACCGACCGCAGAATGCGTGGATGATCCTGAGTGGCGGGTTGCTGCTCTCCGGTCTCGTCGTCGCGTTCACTGTCGTTCTGGTCGGGCGCGATGACGCGCTGACCGCGTTGGTCGACGAACTGACAGTGGCCAAGGCGGAGGCGGTCCGGGCGAGCGAAGCGAAGTCCGACTTCCTGGCTGCCATGAGTCACGATCTTCGGACCCCGCTCAACGCCATACTCGGCTTTTCGGAGGTCATGAGGAACCGGCTCTTCGGCAAGCTCGGGGATTCGCGATACGAGGGCTATGCCGAAGACATCCACCAGAGCGGCCAATTCCTGCTAAATCTCGTGGACGACGTTCTGGATACGTCGAAGATCGAAGCCGGACAGTTTCAGCTGTGCGAGGAAGCCGTGGATGTTCCAAGGCTGGCCGCCGATTGCGCGCACATGATGAGTCCGATGGCGGATGAGTCAAAGGTCCGATTGATCGTCGATTGCCCGGACGCCGTCGCGCCGTTGCGTTGCGACCGCCGGGTGGTCGCGCAGACCCTGAACAATCTCCTGTCCAACGCCGTCAAATTCTCCCATCCACATGGCGAGGTGCGGACCGCGGTGCGGTCTCGCGATGACGGCGCCGTCACGATCAGGGTTTCGGATGCCGGCATCGGCATGTCCCAGAAAGAGAAGGTCAGGGCGCTCGAGCCATTCCGGCAGACCCGGCGCATCCATGCCAAGCAGGGCACCGGGCTGGGGCTCTATCTCTGTCTCCGATTCATGGAGCTGCACGGCGGAACGCTCGACATCCGCAGCAAGAAAGGCAGCGGCACCATCGTGACGCTGCGCTTCCCGCCCGAGCGGTCCGTGCAGAGCGGTTGAACCGCGACCTGGCCGTCCCGGCGCGGCAAACGCCGTAACTGTCGCGAACCACTGCCGATTGGTGCGGCCGCGGTGGGCAGCTAACCGGCCTTCTTCGCCACGATGAACACCGAATTGCCCTTGCCCGGCATCCAGCGGTGGTCGATGGCGAATCCGGCGGCGGTGATGCTGGCTTCCAGTTCCTTGGCGGTGAAGACCTTGACCAGGGGGAAGAACCCCAGGGCCTTGCCGATCGGGGCGATGAGCTTGAACCATTTCATGCGCTCGCCGAGCACGACGGTGCTGCTGACGAAGACGCCGTCCGGCTTCAGCATCCGGCGGACCTTGGCGATCACCGCCTCCTTGTCCTCCAGCAGGTGCAGGATGCTGTGGCCCATGATCACGTCATAGGTCTCGTCGGGAGCGGTGAAGCTGTCGATGGCGGCCTGCTCGAAGGTGACATTGTCGATCTTCGCCGCTTCTGCCTTGCCGCGGGCGATCTCCAGCATGCGCTCGGAGATGTCGGTGGCCAGGATGTGCTTCACGAACGGCGCGTGTACGATGGCGGTGGAGCCGGTGCCGCAGCCGAATTCCAGTACCTCCATGTCCGGACGCAGATAGTCCTGCGTCACCCGCAGCTTCTGCTGATAGGCGGCTTCGTCGGCCACCGGCTGCCGGGAATACTTGTCGGCGATCTTGTCCCAGAACTTGCTGTTCGGCGGGGTCATGGTCCGTTCCACGTGTTCGACTGAGGTCATTGCGCATACTCCTGTTGGGAATTCAAAGAGGTTTCGTGCCGATGCAGGCCATGCTGAGCTGTCGCGAGATCGAGCGGCTGCCGAACGACCGGCAACGCACGGTCTCCAGGCCGCCCTTGCGGAGCCAGGACTCCGCCTGGTCGGGCGTCACCCGATGGGTCCGCCATTTCAGCTGCACCCAGGCGCCAAGGGGCGAACGGCGGGTGAGGCAGGCGATCAGCAGCCCGCCGGGCTTGAGCACCCGCGCCATCTCGCCGAGCGCCGGGCCCGGATCCGCCAGGTGCTCCAGCACGTGGCCGGTCATCACCAGATCGAACGCGCCGGCCTCGTAGGGCAGGGCGCGCACGTCGCCCTGGCGCAGCGAGGCGTCCAGCCCCGCCTCCCGAAGCCTGCTGCCGGCCCGCTCCAGCATGCGGGGCGAGATGTCGATGGCATCGAGGCGGAACGGCGCCGGCAGGACCCGCGCCAGGGCGCAGGACAGGGCCCCGGTTCCGATGCCGCAATCCAGCACCCGGAGATCGGCCGCTTCGACGCCGGAAAGCTCGGATCGGAGGAGCGCCTCATAGGCATCCGGCACCCCGAGCCGATCCAGCGTCCGGTGCCAGCCCGGCGCCGCCCGGTCGTAGCGGCGGGTCAACTGGCCGGAGTCCAGCGCCCGGCGCTGCAGCGACACGCGCCAGGACCCGAACCAGCGGGAAAAGACGGGGATCGCCTGGTCGTCATCGTATGGGACGGCGGGCAGGGCGTGCGGCGCGCTAGCGTGCTGCATGAGAGTGTCTCTATAGGTTGAATCTGGTCACCTGGACCCGTGCGAGCGGGTCGCGAGGCGCCTGTCTACCCATGCGCGGATCAAATAGGAATTGCGGATTTTCGCAGCTGCGTTATACGAAAATGCATGAATTGGCAGTCCGTGTCCTTCGACTGGAACCAGGCCCGCGCCTTCCTCGCGACCGCGGAGGAGGGATCGCTGTCGGCCGCCGCCCGGGCCCTGGGCCAGACCCAGCCGACCCTCAGCCGGCAGGTCTCGGCGCTTGAGGAGCATCTCGGCGTCACCCTGTTCGAGCGGGTCGGCCGATCGCTGGTCCTGACGCAGTCCGGGCTCGGGCTGCTCGACCACTTCCGGGCCATGGGCAACGCGGCCAACCGCATCTCGCTTGCGGCGTCGGGCCAGTCGCAAGCCATCGAGGGGCATGTCCGCATCACCACGACCAACATCGTGGCGACCTATCATCTGCCCCCTGTGTTGAAACGGCTTCAGGCAGTAGCACCGGGCATCGTGATCGACGTGGTTGCCTCCAACGAAGTCCGCGATCTGACGCGACGCGAGGCCGACATCGCCATCCGGCACGGACGCCCGGAGCAGCCGGATCTGATCGCGAAGCTCGTCGCTGAATCCGCCGCCCATCTCTACGCATCGAAGGCGTATCTCGACAGGCATGGCCGGCCGAAGACCGCGAGCGACGTGGCCGACCTGGATTTCATCGGCTTCGAGGAGCCCGAGCGCGTGATCGACTTGCTGAACGCGCACGGCCTTTCGCTGACCAGGCGCAATTGCAGGCTGACCACGGCCAGCGGGACGGCGATGCTGGAATACGCGAAGCAGGGCCTCGGCATCGGCATCTTCGTCGACGAAACCGCCGCGCTGGTTCCCAGCCTCGAACAGATCCTGCCGGACGTGGGCCCGTTCCCCGTCCCGACCTGGCTGGTGACGCACCGCGAGCTTCATACAAGCCGCCGCATCCGCCTGGTGTTCGACCTGCTGGCCGAGTCCTTTTCAGGGGACAGCCGGGTCTTCTAAGACGTTCACAGCTGCTGCCCTGCAAGCTCGCCGAATATCACCGTACGGGTTCGCTTGGCCTCGGCCGGCCAAACGTCTAGTCAGGCTTTCGCGCCGTCAGGGCCGCATAGGCCATGTAGCCGAAGAACGAACCCTGTTTTGCACGTCTCCGTCCCTCGGCCTTGAGCGCCTCGGCGAGCTCCACTCCGATGCAGTGCTGCGCGGCGAGCGCATCTGCGCCGCGATCCACCCAGCTCATCGTCAATTCCGGCGCGTTCGTCTCGACCAATCCGTAACTATGGAGAGGGCCAGCTTCGAAACCGGCCGCCTGCGCTAGCGCCGACATCCGAGGAACTATCCAACGGTCGTTGACGTAGTTCTCGACAAACTGTTCCACGCATGACTGCAGAGGATCAATCGCTCCGCCCTGAACCGTTGCCGTTGAGAAGTCTCCGTCGCACAAACCCAGGCTGCCGCCTGGACGCAACACGCGGTAGGCCTCTGCTAGGATGATTTCGGGCCGCGGGACATGGGTAAGGACCGTATGGAGGACCACGACATCGAAATTGGCGTCACCAAACCGGAGTGATGTTCCGTCGCCCTCTTCAAACTCGATGCCGGTCATGCCGCATGCGAGCTCTCGGGCCTTTGCGACGAAGGCCGGGGACGGCTCCACCCCTACGACCTTCGATACATTCGGCCATTTCGCCAGAACGCGACAGATTGGGCCGGTGCCGCATCCAACCTCCAGTACAGTAGCGTCTTCAGGGAAATGAATTTCCGACAGGTAGTCATTCAGCATCTCGCGCTGCGACGGGATCGCCGCGCGCATCTCGAGAATGCTCGCGATCATTTCAAGCTGATCGACAGGAACGGATTTGATGTTCGCAAAGATATCAGCCATGGAAGCCCCCATGCTCAATTTGCTGGGTAACTTCTACGATAAATCTCCTCTCTCTATATCCTGCATCAAATCACGCCGTCCAGACGAAGGGTAAAGCAGACTACAGCGGTCACAGTTCCCGCTCGGCGAGTTCCCGGAACGCGTCGGGTACGGCGCGGCGGTCGCCCAGCACCACCGAGCCATAGCCGATCGACTCCCGGCCGAAGCGTTCGCGGATCCTGTCCACGGCGCGGTCGGCCATCCAGCGGGCCGTGCCCTTGGCGGTGCCGGGGCGGCGCTTGTCGGCGTCCAGCCGGTAGGGCAATTCCAACTGCAGCTCGGTGTCGAATTCGAGCTGCGAAACCGAGATCGCCAGCAGCGAGATGGATTTCTCCTGCGGATGGTCCAACAGGGCCGCCTGCACCAGATCCACGGCGACTTCCGCCAGGATCAGGGTCGCCGAGATTGCGGCCGGCAGGGTCGCCGACCGGGTCACGGCGCGCAGATCGGCAAAGCGGACCCGCACCGTCACCGTCCGTCCGGCGCGGGACTTGGCGCGCAGTCGGGTCGCCACCCGGTCGGCCAGGTGGAGCAGGGTGGGGCGGATCACCGCGTCGGTCGCCGGTTTTCGGCCGAGCGCCGATTGCGAGCCGACCGAGCGCGCCCGCCGGTCGCTGATCACCGCCCTTGGATCGCGGTTCTGCGACAGCGCCGCCAGCTTGCCGCCGACGGCCCGGCCCAGAATGCGCTCCAGCGACCAGCCCGGCGTCTGCGCCAGCTGGCCGATGGTGAACACGCCCATATCGGCGAGCCGCCGCTGCACCACCGGGCCCACGCCCCACATCAGCCCGACCGGCAGGTCGCGCAGGAAGTCGCCTTCCCTGGCGGGCGGGACCACGACGAGCCCGTCCGGCTTGGCCACCTGGGAGGCGATCTTCGCCAGATGCTTGGTGCGCGCCACGCCGAGCGAGATCGGCAGGCCGACCTCGTCCCGCACCCGCTCCCGGATCCTCCTCGCCATGGTCTCGGGCGGGCCGAACAGGTGTTCCGCACCGGCGACATCGGCAAAGGCCTCGTCGATGGAGATGCGCTCGACCAGCGGGGTGAAATCGCCCAGCACGTTGATCGCGGCGTCGCCGAGCCGCTGGTATTCGTCGAAATGGCCGCTGACGAAGCGCAGCTCCGGACAGAGCTCGCGGGCCCGCCGGCCGGCCATCCCGCTGCGCACCCCGAAGGCCTTGGCCTCGTAGGACGCGGCGAGCACCACGCCGCCGCCGACGGCAATCGGCTTGCCGCGCAGGGATGGGTCATACAGCTGCTCGACCGAGGCGTAGAAGGCGTCCAGGTCGGCATGGAGGATGGTGGCGGCCGGAGCCGGTCCGGCGGCGCGGTCGAAACCGCGCTTTGGACCGGTCCGCAAGGGCTCGCTATCGACGCTCATGAGCATGAGAACATAAGAAGAACATTTTGCGTGGCTGTCAAGCCGCCGGCAGAATGCGGCAGCGAGCCCTGGCCGAACCCGGCTGCCGGCGATAGAAGACGTGGCTCATGCGATTGAATTCCCCCAGCGTCGGCTTCGCCTCCGCCACCGTGTTCCTGTCCGCCTCGCTCTGGGGGCTGTACTGGATTCCGCTGCGGTCGCTGGAAGGCCAGGGGGTGGACGGCGGATGGGCGGTGGCGCTGTTGAACCTGCCGGCCGGGCTCGTTCTGGCGCTGATCGTGCTGTGGCAATGGGGCCGGTATCGCGGGCATGTCAGCCATGGGCTGGCGATCGGGGCGCTGACCGGACTCGGCATGGCGCTCTACGCCTCGGGGCTGGTCCATTCCTCCGTGGTGCGGGCGACGCTGCTGTTCTACCTGACGCCGGTCTGGGCGACGCTGATCGGCATGGCCTGGCTGGGAGAGAAGGCGTGCTGGCAGCGCTGGGCCGCCATCGCCGGCGGGCTGGGTGGGCTCGCGCTCCTGGTTTCCGGCGGCGGTTCGGTGCCGCTGAACATTGGTGATCTGTTCGCGCTCCTGTCCGGCGTCGCCTGGGCCTTCGGGGCGGCGATGATCCGGCGCTTCGACGCGGTGCCGGTGGCGGGCATGACCATGGTCCAGTTCGTCTGCGCCGCCCTGGCCGCCATAGCGCTCGCCCATGTCGCCGGGTCCGTCCAGAGCCCCGGCCGGGACCTGTTGGTGGAGGTTCTGCCGATGGTCGGCCTGATTTCGGTCGCCGCCTTCCTGCCGGCCGTAAGCGTGCTGTTCTGGGCCCAGAAGTTCCTGTTCCCCGGTCGGGTCGGCCTGCTGATGATGTCGGAGGTGCTCACCGCCGTCCTCACCGCCAGCCTGTTCCTGCCCGAGGAGCGCCTGTCGGCCATCGAATGGACCGGCGCCGCCCTGATCATCGGCGCCTGCCTGTTCGAGGTCTTCCTGACACCCCAGGAACGCGCCGAGCCGGCCTGATTCCAGTTCGACGGCAGTTCGGGGTGAGCAAAGCTTGCAATCCTGACCGGTCCGGGCTATCTAGCCGCCGCGTTTCATCACACACGTGGGCATCGCGGCCTGTCGACGCAGGGCAGGTCCATCCGGTGTTCGTCTGTGTGGTCCGGGAAACCGGGCCGGCAGCCGGACCTTTTGCCCGCGGCGGAACAACCGGAGAAGGAAAGACAAGACATGGCGTCTCCGACCTTTACGCTGCGCCAGCTCCTTGAGAGCGGCGTTCATTTCGGCCACCACACGCGCCGCTGGAACCCGAAGATGGATCAGTACATCTTCGGTGTCAGGAACGGCGTGCACATCATTGATCTGCAACAGACGGTGCCCTTGCTGCATCGCGCCCTGGAAGCGGCCCGCGAAGTCGTCGCCGGCGGCGGCCGGGTGCTGTTCGTCGGCACCAAGCGCCAGGCCCAGGACAAGGTTGCCGCCGCCGCCACGCGCTGCGGCCAGTACTACGTCAACCACCGCTGGCTCGGCGGCATGCTGACCAACTGGAAGACCATCTCGCAGTCGATCAAGCGGCTGAAGGAGATGGACGAGCAGCTGGCCGACGAGGCCGCCTCCGGCCTGACCAAGAAGGAGCGCCTGGGCGTCACCCGCGAGCGCGACAAGCTGGAGCGGGCGCTGGGCGGCATCCGCGACATGGGCGGCCTGCCGGACATCCTGTTCATCATCGACACCAACAAGGAGTCGATCGCGGTGCAGGAGGCGACCAAGCTGAACATCCCGGTGATCGCGGTGATCGACAGCAATTCCGACCCGGACGGCATCACCTATCCGATCCCGGGCAACGACGACGCGCTGCGCGCCATCGACCTGTATTGCGAACTGCTCTCCGCCTCCGTGCTGTCCGGCATCGAGGCCGAGATGATGGCGTCGGGCACCGATATCGGCGAGAGCGAGGCGCCGGTCGAGCCGGCGCTGGCGGCCGAGGGCGAGGGTGAGGCCGAGGCGGAATCGACCGAGGTGGCCGAGACCGAGGAACTGGCGGCCGAGATGGGCGAAGCGGCTCCGGCGGAGGCCGCCGAAGCTGCCGATGCCGCCCCGGCGGAGGCCACCGAAGCTGCCGATGCTGCCCCGGCGGAGGGCGCCGAGGCTGCCGATGCCGCTCCGGCCGAGGACGCAGCCAAGGACGAGTCGGCGGCGGGCGAAGCCGATGACAAGAAGCCTGTTGAGGAGGCGGTCGCCTCGGCCTGAGGGACCGCCCTGGATGGAATGGCGGCGGCCTTCGCGCCGCCGGATCGCTGAGATGGGAGCGCGCCCGCAGGAGGCGCGCCAGACACTGAGAGGACAACATGGCGCAGGTGACCGCCGCCCTGGTCAAGCAGCTTCGCGAGAAGAGCGGCGCTGGCATGATGGATTGCAAGAACGCGCTCAAGGAGACCGACGGCGATCTGGAGGCCGCGGTCGACTGGCTGCGCACCAAGGGCCTCGCGGCGGCTGCCAAGAAGGCCGGCCGGGTCGCCTCCCAGGGCCTGGTTGGCGTTGCGGTCGACGGCCCGGTCGCGGCCGCGGTCGAGGTAAATTCCGAGACCGATTTTGTTGCCCGGAACGAGACCTTCCAGGGATTTGTTGCCACACTGTCTCAACTGGCGCTCGGCGCGGGCGGCGACATCGAGGCGCTGAAGGCGGCGGAGTATCCCGGCACCGGCCGGTCAGTGGCCGAGGAGCTGACCCAGATGGTCGCCACCATCGGCGAGAACATCAGCCTGCGGCGGATCGGCGAGCAGCGGGTCTCGACCGGCGTCACGGCCCGTTACGTACACGGTGCCGTCGCCACCGATCTTGGCCGCATCGGCGTCCTGGTCGGCCTGGAATCGTCCGGTGATGCAGAGAAGCTCTCGGCGCTGGGCAAGCAGATCGCCATGCACATCGCCGCCAACCGTCCGGAGTCGGTCTCCACCGAGGACCTCGACCCGGCGCTGGTCGAGCGCGAGCGCAACGTGCTGTCCGAGCAGGCGCGCGAGAGCGGCAAGCCCGAGGAGATCGTCCAGAAGATGGTCGAAGGCCGCATCCGCAAGTACTACCAGGAGGTCGTCCTGCTGGAGCAGGCTTGGTTCATCGACGACGACAGCAAGGTGAAGGACGTCCTGGCCGCCGCCGCCAAGGATGTCGGCGCCCCGGTCGCCGTCTCGGGATTCACCTGCTTCGTGCTGGGCGAGGGCATCGAGAAGGAAGAGGCCGACTTCGCCGCCGAGGTCGCCGCCACCCTGGCCGGCTAAAGTCTGTTTCGGTCCGCGGCACCGGGCTGGTGCCGCGACCCGACTCGCAATACATGTTCATGCGCCGGCCGCGCCCGAGCGCCGGCCGGCGCCGCTGAATTACGGGAGGTCCGCATGCCATCCGCGCCATTGTATCGCCGTGTGCTCTTGAAGATTTCCGGCGAAGCGCTGATGGGGGACCGCCAATACGGCATCGATCCCGACACGGTCGACCGCATCGCCGGCGAGGTGGCCCAGGTCATCGAGCTGGGCGCCCAGGTTTGCCTGGTGGTCGGCGGCGGCAACATCTTCCGCGGCATGGCCGGTGCGGCCAACGGCATGGAACGCACCACCGCCGACTACATGGGCATGCTGGCCACGGTGATGAACGCCCTGGCGCTTCAGAGCGCCTGCGAGCGGCGCGGCCTGCAGACCCGGGTGCAGTCGGCGATCCCGATGGAGACGGTGTGCGAGCCCTATATCCGCCGCCGCGCCGTGCGGCATATGGAGAAGGGTCGGGTGGTGATCTTCGCCGCCGGGTCCGGCAACCCGTTCTTTACCACCGATACCACGGCTGCCCTGCGGGCATCGGAGATGGACTGCAACGCTCTGCTGAAGGGCACCAAGGTGGACGGCGTCTACGATGCCGACCCGAAGAAGGTGGCCGACGCCAAGCGGTTTGAGCGGCTGACCTACATGCAGGTCTTGTCCAACGACCTAAAGGTGATGGATCATTCCGCGATCTCGCTGGCGCGGGAGAATAACATTCCGATACTGGTCTTCTCGATCCATGAGCCCGGCGGCTTCGCCGAGGTCATCACCGGAAAAGGCCGATCAACGATAATCACCGAGGAGGAGTGAGCCATGACCGCTTCGGATATGAAGTCCCTGAACAGGCGCATGGATGGCGCGGTCAGCGTGCTCGCCGACGAATTCGCCGGACTGAGGACCGGGCGGGCGTCGCCCAGCCTGATTGACCGGATCATGGTCGATGCCTACGGGTCCGAGATGCAGATGGACCAGGTCGGCACGATCAGCGTGCCCGAGCCCCGCTTGCTCACCGTCCAGGTCTGGGATGCCAGTCTGGTCAAGGCGGTGGAGAAGGCGATTCGCGAGGCGGATCTGGGTCTGAACCCGCAGCCGGACGGTCAGCTGGTCCGGGTGCCGGTTCCCGAGCTCAATGAGGAACGTCGCCGCGAAATGAGCAAAATCGCGGGGAAATATGCGGAACAGGCGCGGGTGGCGGTGCGCAATGTGCGACGCGACGGCATGGATACGCTGAAACGCATGGAAAAGGATCACGAGATCTCCCAGGACGAGCACAAGGTGAGATCGGCGGAAATCCAGACCATGACCGACGAACACATTGCGAAAATCGACGCGGCGCTTGCGAGCAAAGAAACCGAGATCATGCAGGTCTGATTCTCAGGAGCCCTCATGGAGATCCAGGTCAAGGCGCAAGAAATCCGGCCCGAATGGGTTCAATTATGGCGCATCCGGGGCACGGATCGCGCCCGGCCCTTCGTCGGCGCCTCGACGAACCGTCCATCCATGACCGCTCCGCGACGATAGCCGCAGCCCCATGCACGGAACTCTGTCGGAGACGTCGGCGCGGCCGCCGGCGCATGTGGCCATCATCATGGATGGCAATGGACGCTGGGCCCGGGCCCGCGGGCTGCCGCGCACCGTCGGCCATCACCGCGGTGTGGAGGCGGTGCGACGGACGGTCGAGGCCGCCGGCGAACTCGGCATCGGCTACCTGACCCTGTTCGGATTCTCCACAGAGAATTGGGGCCGTCCGGAAGAGGAGGTCTCCGAACTGATGGGCCTGCTGCGCAAATACCTGCGCAGCGAGGTGGCCGAACTGCACCGCAACGGGGTCCGCCTGCAGGTGATCGGCGACCGCTCCCGGCTGAAGCCGGATATCGTCGATCTGATCGACAATGCCGAACAGGTCACCCGGGACAATACGACGCTCCAGCTCACCGTGGCCCTCAGCTACGGCGCCCGGCAGGAGATCACCGCTGCCGCCCGGCGGCTGGCGGAGGCGGTGCGCGACGGCGACTTGGATCTGGACCGGCTCGACGAGGCGGCGCTGGCCGAACGCCTGTTCACCGACGGCATGCCCGACCCGGATCTGGTGATCCGGACCAGCGGCGAGAAGCGCATCAGCAATTTCCTGCTGTGGCAGGCGGCCTATGCGGAACTGGTCTTTGTCGATACGTTGTGGCCGGACTTCAACCGCGACCATCTCGAAATGGCCATCGGCGAATTTCAGCGACGCGACCGGCGCTACGGGGTCTCGGTTGGCGTCTAGATCCCTCGGAAATCTGGCAACACGGGTTCTGGCGGCACTGGTGCTGGCGCCGGCTGTGCTGGCGGCGATCTATGCCGGCGGCTGGATCTTCGCGGTCGCCGTGACGTTGGCCGGGTTCATCGGCCTTTACGAATGGCTGTCTCTGGTCGGGGTCAGGGGGCGAGACCGGCTGCTATATGCCGGTATCGTCTGTTTGGCGGCGGTGACGGCCCTGGTGCTCCTGGTCGGACTGGCCGAGGCGATGATCCTGCTGGGCGTCTGGACCGCGGCGCTGCTGGCGCTGTCGATGGCCGCGGGGCACCGGCATTTTGTCCTGGTCGGCCTCGGTATTCCCTATGTCGGCATTCCGCTTGCCCTGATGATCTGGCTGCGCGAGCAGCCCGATACGGGCTTTGCCGTGGTCACCTGGTTGTTCCTGGTGGTTTGGGCGACGGATATCGGCGGCTATTTCGCCGGCAAGTCGATCGGCGGGCCGAAGCTGGCGCCGCGCATCAGCCCGAAGAAGACCTGGGCCGGGCTGGCCGGCGCTGCCGTCGCCGCAGCCGGTGTCGGCGCCCTGGTGGCGTGGTACTTCACGGGGTATGTCTCGGTGCCGGCCCTGTCCCTGGCGGCGATACTGGGCGGCCTGCTGGCAATCGTGGCTCAGCTTGGCGACCTGATGGAATCCGCCCTGAAGCGCCGCTTCAACGCCAAGGACAGCGGCGCGCTGATCCCCGGCCATGGCGGTATCCTCGATCGCATCGACGGATTGCTGGCGGCGGCACCGGCATTGGCGGTAGTGTATTTCGTGTTCAATGGGAGTGTGTGGCTATGACGGCGGCTGTGGATATGGCGCCACGCCGGCGCGTCACGATCCTGGGATCGACCGGCTCGGTCGGCTCCAACACCATCGACCTGATCGAGCGCAATCGCGACCGCTTCGAGGTCGAGGCCCTGACGGCCAACCGCAATATCGACCGGCTGGTAGACCAGGCCCTGCGCCTGCGGCCGCGCATGGCCGTGACCGCCGATCCGGAATGTTATGCCCAGCTGAAGGCCGGGCTGGCGGGAAGCGGCATTGAGGCGGCGGCGGGCACCGAGGCGCTGGTCGAGGCGGCGGCGCGGCCGGCGGAATGGGTAATGGCGGCGATCGTCGGCGCCTGCGGGCTGGCCCCGACCTTGGCCGCCGCCGAGCGCGGCGCCATGGTCGCCTTCGCCAACAAGGAATGCCTGGTATCCGCGGGTCCGCTGATGATGGACCGGGTGCGCCGACGCGGCGCCACCCTGCTGCCGGTGGATTCCGAGCACAATGCGATCTACCAGGTGCTGGATTCCAAGGCCAAGGACTCGGTCGAAAAGCTGGTGCTGACGGCATCGGGCGGACCATTCCGCGAGGCCGATGCCGAGACCCTGGCCACGGCGACGCCGGAACAGGCGGTGGCGCATCCGACCTGGGACATGGGCGCCAAGATCTCCGTCGACAGTGCGACCATGATGAACAAGGGGCTGGAGATCATCGAGGCCTCGTACCTGTTCGGCCTGCCGTCGGAGCAGATCGACGTGCTGGTGCACCCGCAATCGGTGATCCACAGCCTGGTCGCCTATGTGGACGGTTCGGTGCTGGCCCAGCTCGGCATGCCCGATATGCGCACCCCGATCGCCTATACCCTGGCCTGGCCCGAGCGCATGCACACGCCCTGCCGCCGCCTGGACCTGGCCGAGGTGGCGCGGCTCGACTTCCAGCCGCCGGATCCGGTGCGTTTTCCGGCGCTGCGCCTGGCGCGCGAGGCGCTGACGGCCGGCGGCGGCGCCCCGGCGGTGCTGAATGCCGCCAATGAGGTGGCGGTCGGCGCCTTCCTCGAAAGGCGGATCGGGTTCCTCGATATCATCCGGGTGGTGGAGGAGACGCTGGCGGGGATCGGCGACCATCCCCTTGAAACGCTGTCCGATGTGACCGAGATCGATGCCGAGGCCAGACGCCACGCTGTCAGCCTTCTTTAAACGATCTGCGTTAGAATACTTGTTTCCCTGCCGCTGTTCGGGATTCTCATGGCTTTTTTCACCGGTACCGTGATTTCGCTCGCTGCCTTCCTGGTGGTGCTGACGATCCTGGTCTTTGTCCATGAACTGGGCCACTACCTGTCGGCCCGCCGGCACGGCGTGCGGATCGAGGTCTTCTCGATCGGTTTCGGCCGGGAGATCTTCGGTTTCACCGACAAGGCCGGTACACGGTGGAAGTTCAGCGCCATCCCGCTTGGCGGCTATGTGAAGATGTTCGGAGACGCCAACGCCGCCTCCCAGGCGAGCGACGAGGTGGCCGAGATGACGCCGGAGGAGAAGGCGGTCTCCTTCCACCACAAGAAGCTCTATCAGCGCGCCGAAATCGTTGCCGCCGGGCCGATCGCCAATTTCCTGTTCGCGATCGTGGTCTTCTTCGCCCTGTTCGCCACGTTCGGCAATCCGATCCCGCCGGCGGTCGTCGGCGAGGTTGTGCCGGGCAGTCCGGCGGCGGAGGCCGGACTCGAGCCGGGCGATCGCATCCTGTCCGTCGACGGCCAGCCGGTGTTCCGGTTCCGGGATCTCGGCTTGGCGATCCGGGCCGCCGAGGGCGCGGAAGTTCTGCTGGAAGTGCGCCATTCCGGCGGCGAGGAATTCATCCCGGTGACCCCCCGGCGGGAACTTGTCGAGGCCACCGATGGCAGCATGATCGAGGTTCTGCGGATCGGCGTAGCGGTGCGAACCGGGCCGGTCGGTATCACCGAGGCCGCACCGATGGCGGTTTCGGAGACCTATGCCTTCGTCCGCGAGACCCTGCGGATCGTCGGCCAGATGATCGTCGGCAAGCGCGGGACCGAAGATCTCGGAGGGCCGGTGCGGATCGCCAAAACTGCCGGCGACGTGGCCCAGACGGGGCAGGTCACACTGCTCTGGTACTACATGGCCCTGCTGTCTATCAGCTTGGGATTGATCAATCTTTTCCCCATCCCCATCCTCGATGGCGGACATCTGCTGTTCTACGCCATAGAGGCTGTGCGCGGCCGTCCGCTTGGCGAGCGCGCCCAAGAATATGGTTTTCGGATTGGACTCGCTTTGGTATTAACGCTGATGGTCTTTGTGACCTTCAACGATCTGATTCAATTGAAGGTCATCGCTTTCCTGCGAGAACTAATCTGATAATCATGGGCGGGGCCGTCTGGGGGATCACTTGTGGCGATTTGTGTGGCGGGGCGCAGGCTTCCGGGCCGGAGTTCTATTTCTATTCCTGATTTCACTTGGCGCCGGTAACGCGGCGGCGCAGGACCCCTTTTCCGACAACATCATTCGCGAGATCATCGTCGAGGGCGCCCAGCGGATCGAGCCCACGACCGTCGTTTCCTATCTGACAGTGCGTCCCGGCGACCGGTTCGCGGCCGGATCGCTGGACGATTCCCTGAAAAGCCTGTTCGCCACCGGTCTGTTCGCCGATGTGGTGCTGCGCCGGCAGGGCGCGGCGCTGGTGGTGACGGTGGTCGAGAACCCCATCATCAACCGCATCGCCTTCGAGGGCAATCTGCGGATCGAGGACGACGTCCTGACCGCGGAGGTCCAGTTGCGGCCGCGCGTGGTCTATACCCGGACCCGGGTCCAGTCCGATGTCCAGCGATTGCTGGAGATCTATCGGCGCAGCGGCCGGTTCGCGGCCACCGTCGAACCGAAGGTGATCCAGCTTGAGCAGAACCGCGTCGATCTGGTCTTCGAGATCGACGAGGGGGCGCTGACCACCGTCCGCCGGATCAGCTTCATCGGCAACAGCGAATTCAGCGATTCCGACCTGCGCGACGAGATCCAGACCGCGGAGTCCGCCTGGTACGGCTTTCTGACCACCGACGATACCTACGATCCGGACCGTCTGGCATTCGACCGGGAATTGCTGCGACGGTTCTACCTGGCCGAAGGCTACGCCGATTTCCGCGTTATTTCCGCCATCGCCGAGCTTACCCCGGATCGTGAGGAATTCTTCATCACCTTCACCGTGGAGGAGGGGGAGCGGTACCAGTTCGGTACGATCGAAATCCAGACGGTGCTGCCCGATCTCGACACGGATTTGCTGATGGACGAGCTGACCACGGAGTCCGGGGACTGGTACTCCAGCGAGACCGTCGAGGAGTCGATCGTCAACCTCACGGACGCGGTCGGCAACCTGCAATACGCCTTCGTCGATGTCGAACCCCAGGTGGAGCGCCTGCGCGAAGAGCGGCTGATCAATCTCACCTATCGGATCAATGAAGGCCCGCGGGTGTTCGTCGAGCGGATCGACATCAACGGTAATGTCCGTACGGTGGACGAGGTCATCCGTCGCGAATTGGAACTGGTCGAGGGCGATCCGTTCAACACATCGCGGCTCCGGCGGTCCGAGGCGCGTATTCGCAACCTGGGGTTCTTCGAGCGGGTCGAGGTGACGCAGCAGCTCGGCTCCGTGCCCGACCAGACCGTCATTGTCGTCGACGTGCAGGAACGCTCCACGGGCGAGCTTTCGATCGGCGGCGGCTTTTCGACCACCGAGGGTCCGGTGGGCACGGTCAGCCTTCGGGAGCGCAACCTGCTCGGTCGCGCCCAGGATCTTCGCCTTGCGGGTACCATCAGCGGTCGCACCCAGGAATTCACGCTCAGCTTCACCGAGCCCTATTTCCTGGACAAGGACCTGTCGGCCGGCTTCGACGCCTTCAACACCACGACCGACAACCAGGATGAGAGCTCGTTCGACGAGGACTCGATCGGCTTCGGCCTGCGCCTGGGCTACCCGTTGGGCGACCGGCTGCGCCAGACGGTGCGCTACCGGCTGGAAGACCGCACCATCGAAAACGTCGATTCCGATGCGTCGCGGTTCATCCAGGACCAGGAAGGCACGACACTGACATCCCTGGTCGGACATCGCATCGTCTACGACCAACTCGACAGCCGCATCGAGCCGTCCGAGGGCTATCTCCTGGAGTTCGGCAACGACCTCGCGGGGCTTGGCGGTGATGTCCAGTATCTCAGGACGACGGCCTCCGGCACTATATTCTTCCCCCTGTTCGGCGATACCGTGCTGAACCTGCGCAGCGATGCCGGCTATATCTTCGGGATCGACGAGGACGTGAACATCGCCGACCGGTTCTTCGTCGGCGGCAATCTGTTCCGCGGGTTCGAGCGATCGGGCATCGGGCCGCGCGATGCGCTGACCGACGATGCGCTGGGTGGCAATCTGTTCGCGGTCGGGACTGCGGAGGTGGCCTTTCCGATCGGATTGCCGGAGGAGTTCGGTGTCCGGGGGAGGATATTTACCGATCTCGGGACGCTGTTCGACGTCGACGACACTGGCGCGGAGGTCCAGGATGAAGCCTCTCTGCGCCTGAGCACCGGTCTCGGGCTGACATGGTCATCGCCCTTTGGGCCGATCCGGATCGATTTCGCAGTTCCGCTGCTGAAGGAAGATTTCGACGAGGAAGAGGTGTTCCGGTTCAGCTTCGGAACGAGTTTCTGAGCCATGACAAGCCGCCTCGGCGTCTTCGCCCTGGCCCTCCTGCTGCTGTTTATCGCGGTGCCGGGTCCTGGCGCCGCGCAAGACCGGGCGCTGGTCATCATCGTGGTGGACTTTCAGCGCATCGTGCGGGAATCAGCAGCGGCGGCCACGGTTCGCGAACAGATCGACGAGCTTCGCAATGCCTATCAGGGAGAGTTCGCTCGCATCGAGGAGCAGCTGCGCACGGCGGAGGCGGAGCTGACCAACCAGCGACCGATACTGCCGGACGAGGAATTCCTGCGTCGGCGCCGGGAGTTCGAGTTGCAGGTCACCGAGGCGCAGCGCCAGGCCCAGTACCGCCGGGCGGAGCTGGACAGGGCGCTGGATGACGCCATGGACCAGATCCAATCCTCGCTGGTGGACGTGATCGCGGCCATCGCCGAGCGACAGCGCGCCAATGTCGTCCTGAACCGATCCAACATCGTGATGGTGGACCAGGAACTTGACTTTACCGATGAGGCGCTAGCGGAATTGAACGCGGCGCTGCCCCGAGTCGATGTCGCGGTGCCGGATCAATAGCGGACGCGCCAGCGCGTAGTGAGACCATGGCCGACCCAAGATTCTTCGATAACTCCGGTCCGTTCTCCCTGGCACAGCTTGCCGAGACGGCCGGTGCGCAGCTGGCGGAGGGGGTCGATCCCGACCGCATGATCCGGGATGTCGCGCCGTTGGAATTGGCCTGTGCCGAGGATCTCGCCTTTCTCGACAACACCAAGTATCGGGCGGCTTTCCGGGCCAGCTCCGCCGGCGCCTGCGTGACCAAGCCGCAATTCGCCGAAGAGGCGCCGGACGGCATGGCGCTGCTATTGTCGGACAACCCCTACAAGGCCTATGCGCTGATCGCCCAGGCGCTCTATCCCGGCCCGCCGATTGCGCCTGGAATAGCGGCGAGCGCCGTCGTCGACCCGGCCGCGAAGGTCTCTCCCGGGGCCGAGATCGGTCCCGGCGCCGTCATCGAGGCCGAGGCGGAGATCGGCGATCGCTGCCGCATAGGGCCCAACGCGGTGATCCGGCGCGGCGTGGTCATCGGCGAGGACAGCGAGGTCGGGGCCGGCGCCACCTTGAGCCATTGTCTGGTCGGGCGGCGGGTTCGCATTTACACCGGCGTGCGAATCGGTCAGGACGGTTTCGGTTTTGCCATCGACCCGGCCGGCCACGTCACCGTGCCGCAGCTTGGCCGGGTCATCATCGAGGATCATGTCGAGATCGGCGCCAATACCACGATTGACCGCGGCGCCGGGCCGGATACCGTCATCGGCCAGGGCAGTATGATTGATAATCTGGTACAGATCGGGCACAACGTCGAGGTCGGCCCGGGGTCCGTGATCGTGGCTCAGGTCGGCATTTCCGGCAGCACCAAGCTCGGCAGGCTTGTCGTTCTGGCCGGCCAGGCGGGTCTGGCGGGACATCTGACTGTCGGCGACGGTGCCCGCGTCGGCGCGCAGAGCGGCGTGATGCGGGATGTGCCGGCCGGAGAGGACGTATTCGGGTCGCCGGCGATGCCGAGCCGGCAGTATTGGCGCTGGTATTCCCGCTTGATGAAGTTGAGCGGGCTGAAGGGCGGATAGGCCATGGATTCAACCCCGACCGGCGAGACCATGCCGGACATCGATATCCTGCGGGTCATGGAATTGATACCGCACCGTTACCCCATGCTGATGGTCGACCGTGTCGTTGAGGTCGTACCGGATGTCAGCGCGGTCGGCATCAAGAATGTCACCGTCAATGAGCCGGCCTTCCAGGGTCATTTCCCGCAGCGGCCGATCATGCCCGGCGTGCTGATCGTGGAGTCGATGGCACAGACGGCCGCCGTGCTGGTCGTCCAGACCCTGGGCAAGGAGTCGGAGGGCAAGCTGGTCTACTTCATGTCGATCGACAGCGCCCGGTTCCGGCGTCCGGTGACGCCCGGCGACAGCATGCGCATCCATGTGAACAAGTTGCAGCACCGGCGCAATGTCTGGCGCTTCACCGGCGAGGCGAAGGTCGACGGCGCGCTGTGCGCCGACGCCACCTTCGCGGCCATGATCATGGATCGCTGATGGCGCAATCGATCCATCCCACCGCGGTCGTCGACCCGGCCGCGACGCTGGGAGAGGCGGTCAGCATCGGTCCGTACAGCGTAGTCGGTGCCGGAGTGACACTTAAGAATTCGGTCCGGCTGGAATCCCACGTCGTGGTCGAGGGCAATACCGTGATCGGCGAGGGCACCCGGGTCTTCCCCTTCGCCTCGATCGGCCATATCCCGCAGGACCTCAAGTTCCATGGCGAGGATTCGCGGTTGGAGATCGGCGCCAACTGCTCGATCCGCGAGCATGTGACCATCTCGCCCGGGACCGAGGGCGGCGGCCTGCTGACCCGCGTCGGCGACCATTGCCACATCATGATGGGCGCCCATATCGGCCATGACTGCGTGATCGGCAACCATGTCATCCTGGTCAACAACGCGACCCTGGGAGGCCATGTGGAGATTGGCGACCACGCGATCCTCGGCGGGCTGAGCGCGGTGCACCAGTTCGTGCGGATTGGCGAACACGCCTTCATCGGCGGGCTGACCGGCGTGGAGCAGGACGTCATCCCCTATGGCATGGTGGTCGGCGAGCGCGGCTACCTCAACGGGCTGAACCTGGTCGGCCTGAAGCGCCGGGGGTTCGACCGCGAGACGATCCACGCCCTGCGCCGGGTCTATCGCACCCTGTTCGAGGGCGACGGCGACGGCGAGCTGGCCGGTCGGATCGAGGCCTTGTCCGGCGATCACGGCGAGGACGGGCCGATTGGCCAGTTGCTGGTCTTCCTGCGCGAAACCGGCAAACGCGGTGTCGTCCAGCCACGGCGGTCGGCCGACTGAGCGGTCGATGCCGGTCAGCACCGGGATGTCCGAAGCCATGTCGAAACTGGGAATCCTGGCCGGAGGCGGCCCTTTGCCGCGGCGGATCGCCGAAGCGGCGATGGAGGCTGGTCGCGACGTTTTCCTGGTCGCCTTCGAGGGACAGGCGGATGCCGACGCCCTGGACGGCCTGCCCCATGCCTGGATGCGCCTGGGCGCCGTCGGCCGGGTCTTCGACCGCCTGCATGCGGAGGAGGTCCGCGACCTGTGCATGATCGGCCAGTTCCGCCGTCCGACCTTGCGCGAGCTGATGCCCGATCTGCGCGGCGGCAAGCTGGCCTTGAAGATCGGTCTCGGTTCGGTCGGCGACGACACCCTGATGCGCGGTATCGGCGAGGCGCTGGCGGAAGAGGGATTCCGCGTCGTAGCGCCCTATGAGGTGCTGGGGGATCTGCTGGCGAAGCCCGGCCTGCTGACCCGCCAGGCGCCGGATGAGCTGGACACCGCCGACATCGCCCGCGGTTTCGAGGTGGCGCGCGCCGTCGGCCGGCTGGATGTCGGCCAGGGCGCCATCGTGCAGCAGGGGATCGTGCTGGCCATCGAGGCGGCGGAAGGCACCGATGCCATGCTCGCCCGCAGCGGCAGCCTGGTGCGCGAAGGCGGCGGCGGCGTGCTGGTGAAGGCGCGCAAGCCGCAGCAGGACAATCGGCTCGACCTGCCGGTGATCGGGGTGTCGACCGTGGAAGCTGCCGCCGCCGCCGGTCTGGCCGGCATCGCCGTGGAAGCCGGCGGCGCCCTGATCAACGATTCCAAGGCGGTGGCGGACGCGGCCGACCGGCTCGGCATCTTCGTCGTCAGCGTCGAGCCCGAGGCATGACCCCGCCGACCCTGTTTCTGGTCGCCGGCGAGGCGTCCGGGGACCTGATCGGCGCCCGGTTGATGGCCTCGTTGAAGCGGAAGACCGGCGGGGCGATCCGCTTCGCCGGCATCGGCGGCGAGCGCATGGCGGCGGAAGGCCTCGACAGCCTGTTCCCGATGCATGAGCTGTCGCTGATGGGGCTGGTCGAGATCCTGCCGAAGGCCCGGCACCTGCTGCGGCGGATCCGCCAGACCACCGACGCGGTGCTGGAGCTGAGGCCCGATGCGGTCGTCACCATCGACTCCCCCGGATTCAACATGCGCCTGGCCAAGCGGCTGGAGGGGCAGGGGATCCGCCGGATCCATTTCGTGGCCCCCCATGTCTGGGCCTGGCGTCCGGGGCGCGCAGTCAAGGTGGCCCGGCTGTTCGACCATCTGCTCACCCTGATGCCCTTCGAGCCGCCCTATTTCACGGTGCACGGCCTGGACTGCACCGTCACCGGCCACCCGGTGGTGGAGAACGGCGCTGACCGTGGCGATGGCGACCGGTTTCGCGCCGCGCACGGCATTCCGGCGGAGGCACCCCTGCTTTGCGTCCTACCGGGAAGCCGCAGCGCCGAGATCGAGCGGCTGACGCCGGTCTTCGGCGAGGCCCTGCAGCGGCTGGCGGCGGATCGGCCGGAACTGCGGGCGGTGCTCGTCGCCGCGCCGGCCGTGGCCGACCAGGTTCGCGACGCCGTCTCCGGCTGGTCGGTGCCGACGGTGATTGTCGAAGGCGATGCGGCCAAATACGACGCCTTCGCCGCCTGCGACGCGGCCCTGGCCGCATCCGGTACCGTGACTCTGGAGCTAGCGCTGGCCAACGCGCCGATGGTGGTGGCCTATCGGGTCAATGCCCTGACCGCCTGGCTTGGCCGGCGGCTGATCAAGATCCCTTACGTGTCCTTGATGAACGTAGTGCTGGGCCGCAAGGCGGTTCCGGAATACCTGCAGGAGGATTGCCGGCCCGAGGTCCTGGAGGCGGCGCTGGCAGAGCTGCTCGACGACCCGGACGCCGCTGCGGCACAACGTCGCGACTGCGCCGAAGCGTCCCAATTGGCCGGCCTGGGCGGCCCACCGCCAAGCGATCGCGCCGCCGATGCGGTCCTGAAGGTGATCGGGTGGCAAGCGTCGGAAGAGTCAGATGAGCGGCAGACTGGGTGACCGGGTCGCGGTTTCTTCTCACTTGGCGTCATTCCCGCGAACGCGGGAATCTCGATGGGCAGCGCTAACCTCTCGAGGTTCCCGCATTCGCGGGAACGACGAATGGAAGGGAGACGTAGCGGTTTCCTACCCGCCGATGTTCACATCGTGAAGTAGATAGCGACCGCCAACGCCAGACCCGCGACCATCGCCAGCAGCGCGTAACGCCCGGTGCGGGTCATCTGGAAGCGGTTGTCGTTGGCGGGGGCGGGCACGCGCCGTAGCCGGGCCGACCGGGGCCGGTTGCTCCACGTCGCCCGCTTGCCGTGACGGGCGCCTCTGCGACGATGCTGGTCGGGCCTGCTAGCCACGCTGCTCCGGCGGCACGAATTGCCGCATGGTCTGTCCGCCATAAAGCTGGCGGGGTCGTCCGATCTTCTGGACCGGATCCTCGATCATCTCCTTCCACTGTGCCACCCAACCGACCGTCCTGGCCAGTGCGAACAGCACTGTGAACATGCTTGTCGGGAAACCCATCGCCCTGAGGATGATGCCGGAATAGAAATCGACGTTGGGATAGAGCTTCTTCTCGACGAAATACTCGTCCTCCAGCGCGATGCGCTCCAGCTCCATCGCCAGATCCAGCAGCGGCTCGTTGGTCACGCCCAGCTCGCCCAGCACGTCGTAGCAGGTCTGGCGCATCACCTTGGCGCGCGGGTCGTAGTTCTTGTAGACCCGATGGCCGAAGCCCATCAGCCGGAACTGATCGTCCCGGTCCTTGGCCTTCTTGACGTATTCCGCGACCCGGTCCTTGCTGCCGATCTCCTCCAGCATCTTCAGAACCGCCTCGTTGGCGCCGCCATGGGCCGGGCCCCATAGGGAGGCGATGCCGGCGGCGATGCAGGCGAACGGGTTCGCCCCGGAGGAGCCGGCCAACCGCACCGTCGAGGTCGACGCGTTCTGCTCATGGTCGGCGTGCAGGATGAAGATCTTGTCCATCGCCCGCTCAAGCACCGGATTGACCACGTAATCCTCTGCCGGCACCCCGAAGGTCATGCGCAGGAAATTGGCGGCATAGCTGCAATCGTTGCGCGGGTAGATGAAGGGCTGGCCGATGGAATATTTGTAGGCCATGGCGGCGATGGTCGGCATCTTGGCAATCAGCCGGTGCGAGGCGATCACCCGCTGGGCCGGATCGTTGATGTCGGTACTGTCGTGATAGAAGGAGGACAGGGCGCCGACCACCCCGACCATGATGGCCATCGGATGCGCGTCGCGGCGGAAGCCGCGATAGAAGTTCATCAGCTGCTCGTGGACCATGGTGTGGTAGGTGATGGTCCGCTCGAAACTGGCCTTCTCCTCGACCTTCGGCAGGTCGCCGTAGAGCAGCAGGTAGCAGACCTCCATGAAGTCGCTGTGCTCGGCCAGGTCGTCGATCGAATAGCCGCGATGCAGCAATACGCCCTCATCGCCGTCGATATAGGTAATGCCGCTGTCACAGGAGGCGGTGGAGGTATAGCCGGGATCGTAGGTGAACATGCCGGTTTCGGCATATAGCTTGCGGATATCGACGACCCGGGGCCCGACCGATCCCCCCATCACGGGAAAGGTATAGCTCTCGCCTGTCGCATTGTCGGTCAGGGTCACGGTGTCGTTGGCCGTGTTGGTCGAAGCGACAGGCTTGTCCTGATCCATTGGGATGTCCTTGTAATTGTGCGAAGGGGTGCCAAGCCGGGCACCTCGGGCGTGCCTCAAGAATAGTTCCCAGGGGGGTCAATAGCAACGCAACCCCCCGTTATCCGCGTGTCAACCGCCGCGATTTCCGGTGGCATCGGCCAGGCGGGCGAGGGACTCGTCCCGCCCCAGCACCGCCGCGACCTCGAATATTCCCGGAGAGACGGTGGAGCCGGTCAGCGCCGCCCGCAGCGGCTGCGCCACCTTTCCCAGCTTCAGCGCCTCGGCCTCGGCGATCTCCCGGACCGCTGCCTCGATCCCCGCCTCGTCCCATTCGGCGATCTCCGAGAGGGCGGTGGCGACCCGCTCGAGCAGTCCTGCGGCATCGCCGGAGACCAGACCGGCCGCCTTCTCGGTCAGTTCGAGCGGCCGCTGACGAACGTAGAATGCGGCATTTTCAGTGAGTTCGTTCAAGGTCTTCGTGCGTTGCTTGAGCCCGTCCATGCCGGCCTGGAGCCGGGCGCGATCGTCCTCGCCGAGGTCGCGGCCCACCGCCTCGGCCAGGCGCGGCGCGATCAGATCCACCAGCACCGCATCCTCGGTGCCACGGATGTAGACCCCGTTCAGGTTTTCCAGCTTGGCGAAATCGAAGCGGGCGGCGGATTTGCCCATGCCGTCGAAATCGAACCACTGAATTGCCTGCTCGGTGGAGAAGACCTCGTCGTCGCCATGGGCCCAGCCCAGCCGCACCAGGTAGTTGCGCAGGGCCGCCGGCAGATAGCCCTGGTCGCGGAATGCCTCCAGCCCGGTGGCGCCGTGGCGCTTGGAGTATTTCGCCCCGTCGGGCCCGTGGATCAGGGGCACGTGTCCGAACACGGGTGCCGCGGCCTCCAGAGCGTTGAACAGCTGCAGCTGGCGGAAGGCGTTGGTCAGATGGTCGTCGCCGCGGATCACATGGGTGACGCCCATCTCGATATCGTCGACCACGACGGCCAGCATGTAGGTCGGCGTGCCGTCGGCGCGCAGCAGCACCATGTCGTCCAACTGGTCGTTGGCGACGGTCACCGGCCCCTGGACCGCATCCTCGATGGTCGTCGAGCCGTCCTGCGGCGCCTTGAAGCGCACCACCGGCGGCACGCCCTCCGGCGCCTCCGACGGATCGCGGTCGCGCCAGCGGCCGTCATAGCGCTGCGGTCGGCCCTCGCGCCGCGCCGCCTCCCGCATCTCGGCCAGCTCTTCCTTGGTGCAATAGCAGTGATATGCCAGGCCCTTGTCCAGCAGCCGCTGTGCCGCCGCCGCGTGGTGGTCCCGCCTGGAGAATTGCGAGACCGGCTCGCCGTCCCAGTCCAGCCCGAGCCAGGCCATGCCGTCGCGGATCGCCCGGATCGCGTCTTCGGTCGACCGCGCCCGGTCGGTATCCTCGATCCGCAGCAGGAAGCGGCCGCCGTGATGACGGGCGAAGAGCCAGTTGAACAGAGCCGTGCGGGCACCGCCGATATGCAGATAGCCGGTCGGCGAGGGTGCGAAGCGGGTGACGACGGTGTCGGGTGGGGGCATGGAGGGCGGCCGGATGGTTGGGAAGCGTGCCGGAGGGGCGCGGTTGCATAGCACACCGGTCCCATTGATGCCTACCGCACCCGGATGGTTTCATGCCACCATCGAAGGCATGAAGAAGAGCCGATAAACGGATGACATGGATGCGAAAAGCGTGGATCTACGCCGCTCTGATCGCGGCGATTGCGGGCTGCCAGACCCAGACCTCGAACACCGAGCCCGATGCTCTGGCCAGCTGCCGGGCGCGGGGCGGCGAAGTGGTGGAGGTCTGCACCGTCCGCCGCATCGTCTTCGACTGCGTCACCTGGGGCTTCAGCTGTCGCGGCGCTGAGATGGATCACGACGGCTGGTGTGCCATGCCGGAGGAGCCGCAGTCGACGGGCTGGAACCCGCGGGATCAGTTCTGCAACCAGCCGTGAGCGCCTGGCAGCCGATGATTGGGTGTCAACGCTGGCCGATAGTACTGGCACATCGGGTCTGACCGTCCCCCGGCGCCAGGGAACTCTGGCAGGGGCGCCTCGTAGGCCGGCCCTTCATTTCATGCGAACCAGTCAGATCGTCGTGAGCGACCCCCGACCACGCTCCTGTTGGAACGAACCTGACACCCAGGGTCCATCGATTCCGGGAATCCGACTTTTCGATACCTCTTCTGGTTAATTTTAATGTACAATTTTCTCTTTATTTAGTGTCAATTTTATTTATCGAATTTGAGAGAGCTGGCGAATGCCAGTGATGGAGGCGATTATGCCATCAGTGATAGAGCAGTGGTTGATCACCGGAAAAGTCATCGACGAATCCACAGAACAGTCCGGTTGCGGTTTCGAGGTTCGGATCTACGACAAAGACATCAGCGCGGATCAATACCTGGGAAGTACTTACACCGATGAGTTGGGCCGATTCCGGTTTACGTTTTCCCTGGCCGATTTCGAAGAGAATTATTGGAATTTCTGGGGTATCAGCATCAATTTCGGGGAACGCCGTCCCGACCTCTATTTCAAGGTCTACTACCACGGCGCATTGGTCGCAGACCTGAGCAGCGAGCTGTTCCTGAACCTGAAAGATAAAGAACTCGAGGTGCTGTTGGCGGTCCCGTTTCCCGCCGAGGCGCTGGCCGGGGCATGCGTCATCCAGGATGCCTACCTCAAGATCGAGCCCGTACTCGACTATTCCCCGGTAAATCCGGAGGAGGGCGGTGGCTACACCTATCGCCGGGATTGCTTCCGCCGGCCGGGGCACGAAGACGGAACCATCAGCGAGGACGAGGCCGATCTGAAGAAGTTCACCGCGTTGGTCTACCGCCAGTATACGGACGATACCTACACGACGATGGTGCCCGACAAGTTGATCGTCAGCGACATCTCGGAGCCCTCGGTCGCACGCCGAATCCCGACGGTGATCTATACGCAGCCGGGGCGCCGGCTACGGATTCACGTCCTCAACGGCGACAATGAGCCGCACAGCCTTCACATGCACGGCCTGCGATACGGGATCGATTCCGACGGCGCCCATCCCCTGGGCGTGACCGACAAGAACGGCGTTCGCAGCGATGCAATCTGCCCCGGCCAGAGCTTCACGTATGAGTACGACGTCACGCTCGAGATGACCGGGTGCTGGCCATTCCATGACCATCACAAATCGCTCGGCGAAATGGCCAGGATCGGCCTGATCGGCGGCGTGGTGGTCCGCGACCCCTGTTGGCCCCAGGTCGACCTGGAGGTGCCGATCTTCATGCACGTGATGGCGGGACGGCGGGCTGCTCCTCTGTTCGACAGCCTCGACATCCTCCCCGGCGGTAGCTGGGCCCGGACTTTCGATACGGCGGGGCCGTACCACTACGAGTGCTTCTACCACGGGGTCATGCAGGCCTCGATTACGGTCGAAGCCGGAGGTGCGGCGAGCGAAACCGTTACCATCTCGGACCACGCCTTCACGCCTGCCGACATCACCATCGCGCCGGGCGCGACGGTGACGTGGAACAACACCGGCGCCTCGACCCATACGGTCACCGAGAACGGCGACTCCGCCTCCAACACGTCGATGTCGATCAATGGCAGGTCTCACGCCGGCAATACCCCGGTAATCGAGATGAATTCGGGCGAGAAGATCCGCTGGTACGTGTTCAACCACGACTTCGGCCAGGGCTGGCACAACTTCCATGCCCATGCATCCCACTGGAGCTTCGGTGGGCTGCACATCGACAACCAATCGATCGGGCCCGCGGAGTCGTTCGTGGTCAACACGGTGGCGCCGCCTGTCGTGCTGCCGCCCTGCGATGAAGAGCACAAGGACGGCCCCGGGCAGGAGTACGACCTCGCGTCGCTGCATCCGGTCCACTGTCATGTGGAATCGCACGTGATGTCCGGCATGGTGTGCCTCATCCGCGTCAAGCAAACGGCTTTCCTTACCGATGCCTATGTCAACGCATTGCGATTCCCCCTGCCGCTCGATCCGGGCACGTTCTCCTGTCCGGACCCGGCGCCACCGGATCTCTGCGTGGATGATACGGATTCCGGCTCGTGGCAAACGCTCGCTCCCTCACCCGCCTTCGCCGTGCACGCGGCAGTCCTGCGCACCGGCAAGGTGATCATGTGGTCCGGGCATGCCGAGTTGGGGCCCGCCTACGGTACCGTCACGGCTCTCTACGATCCCGCCGCCGACACTTACAGCACCGTGCCTTTCACCGATGATGACGATCTGTTCTGCGCCGGCCACACCTTCCTTCCCGACGGACGGCTGATCGCGGGCGGCGGCGCCGATCAGGGAATGGTGGATTCGACCCACATCTTCGATCCGACGACGGAGACGTGGTCGCACCTTCCGACCGGGCAGATGAACGATTTCCGCTGGTATCCGACGATGGTCGCCATGAACGACGGTCGGACCGCTATTCTGTCCGGCACGCCGGGGGGCGCCGCCGTCGAGGAAATCGAGGTCATCAACATGTCGGACCCGGCGCCTGCCTGGCAGATTGTCACGGGCGGCACCAAGGGATTTTCAGGATTATACCCCGGCTTCCACTGGCTGCCGTCCGGCGGCATGTTCTTCACGCGCACTGGCTGGAACAGCCATACGCCGGCAACCAGCGACGTATCTCTATTTAGCTTTACTGGGCCAACCGCCGGAAGCTGGACAGATCTCGCTCCGATGGCTTTTCCCGACCGCAAGGAAGGCGCCTCGGTCCTGCTCATCGACGACACGGGTCCGGCGCCCGTGGCAAGGGTCTTCGTGGCTGGTGGTCGGGCGCCGGGCCAACCGGCGATCAAGGAATGCGAGATCATCGACATCTCCGACCCCGCCACCACGCCCGGATGGGTCCAGACGGCCGACATGGCCAATGTCCGCATCGGCGTGGCTTGCATCGCCCTGCCGAACGGAAAGGTCATGGTCGTCGGAGGGCGCCAGACCTCGGGCCGTTTCGACACGTCACCCGTATTCGTACTCGTCGGCGAGATCTACGACCCGGCAACCGACAGTTGGGCCGTCACTCCGCCGATGACCGACGGCCGCCAGTATCACTCGTCGGTCGTGTTGCTGCCGGATGCGCGCGTCTTCGCGTCGGGAGGTGTGGACGCTTCTCTCGGCTTCGGCGCTGCCCGAAATCAGCAGACTGCGGAAGCCTACTCGCCGGAGTATCTGACCTTGGGTACGCGACCCGTCGTGACCGCCGCTCCGGCTTCGGCCGCGCACGGCGCCACGGTGACGGTCGACACGCCTTCCGCCGCGGACATCGCCAGTGTCTGTCTCATCGCCCCGGGAGCCGCGACGCACCATACCGACACCCATCAGCGCTACATCAAGATTGCATTCAGCCAAACCGCCGCCACTCAGATCAGCATTGAGATCCCGTCCAGCAATGACGTTGCTCCGCCGGGCTACTACATGCTGTTCCTTGTGGACAGCGCCGGAGCCCCTTCAGTCGCACACTTCATGCAAGTGGCCTGAAGACGCCACGTCGGGGCGGCGTGCCGAGGTCGGCGATTTTCCGATGGCCTCGGCACGCCCCGACCGAAAAGCCTCCAAACCCACAGTGGCAGTACCGCAATCAGCCGTAAGCGCTTAGCCGGACTGACAGACAGCGCCCTCTGCAACCCAGCAGATATGCGCCGTCAGCCGGCGCCCGAGAGGTCCTGGGCCAGCATCAGCGCGTTTCCGTCAGGGTCGAAGAAGGTCGCTGTGCTGACCATGCCCTCGGCCACCATGGTCTCGCCGTCGAACCGGACGCCGGCCGTTTCGAGGTCCTTTCGCGCCGTATCGATATCCGAGACACCGAACACCGGAACCGTATTTCCCGGCGCCGGCTCGGTCTGCTCCCCCAGCCCCAGAGTCACGCCGTCGGTCATCGTCGCCAGCTCGCTCCAGCCGGCTTCGTCGAAGTGATGGAGAAGTTCGAAGCCCAGCATTTCGCCATACCACCGGGCGCTGGCGTGGCGATCCCGCACGGACAGGGCGATGGTGATCGTGTTGTCCAACGTTACGACTGGCATGGCGCTTCCTTCTGGTCAGAAAATATAGTAACTATACTTTATGGACATCGACGCGCTTGTCAAGGTGACGTCCCGGGCCTGGTCGCTGCACATCCTGGCCCTGATGCATTCCGGCACGCCGGGGCGGCAGGCGCCGCTGCTGGCCGCATCGGGGGCGGGGCGCACGGCCTTCGCCCAGAGCCTGGGCCATCTGATCGATCTGGGCCTCCTGGAACGAAACCCGGGTCACGGTCACCCGCTCAGGCCGGAGTACCGGCTGACGCCGAAGGGGGCGGAGGTCGCAAGGGTGGCGGACAGGATCGCAAGAGCGGTCCCCCGACCCTCCGAGCGCGGATTGCTGCGGCGCGCCTGGACCATCCCGATCCTGGCCGTGAGCCAGGAACCAAGCTGTTTCACGGATATCAAGACCCGGCTGCTGCCGATCACCGATCGCGCCCTGTCCCAGTCGCTCAAGCTGCTGCAGGGGCAGCAATGGCTCCGGCGCAGCATCGACCCGGCCCTTCGCCCACCGCGACCGCTGTACCAGGCGGCCAATGCCGGGCTGCGGATAGGCCAGGCAGTCGGTGCGCCACAAGGCCCCTAAGACAGGAATCTGCCGCGTTCCGCTGCCTGGCGCTCCATGCGGCCCCGTCTGATCGACAGCGCCGGGCCTATTGCAGCAATCCCGCTTCCGATCCGGATAACCGACAGGCAAATGAGCCCGTCTTGTGGGTTGGCGTCGCAGCGACGCTTTGCGCCGGCGCGGCGCATACGATGGCCATGGGGCCAAAGCGCAGCGTTTCAGTGAAGGCGGGCGATGTTGTCAGGCCTGCTTTTGACAGCCATTGCCATTTGCGATCATTCGGGCTGAATTTGCATTGAGTGACGCGAGCTTGCGCATTCGCCCGACTTGGATCAACGCCTCCGTTTCGCCAGGCCAGAGGAACCACAAATGACGTTCGAACACCTCGTCGCATTCAACATCGCGCTTTTTGCGGCCATCGCGAGCCCCGGACCAGCCTTGTTGGTTGCGATACGGACGACGTTGAGCGCCGGGCGGCCCGCTGGGATTGCGATAGGGTGCGGGCTCGGACTGATGGCAGCAATTTGGACACTGATGGCATTGCTCGGACTGGAGACGGTGTTCCGTCTCTTTCCCTGGGCTTACGCTGCGGCGAAATTGGCCGGTGCGGCTTACCTCCTCTACGTCGCGTACAAGATGTGGACGGGCGCGCGAGATAGCATTGGCGTGGAAAGCCGACCCAACAATCATGCCTTTCGCCAGGGATTCCTGATCAACCTCCTTAACCCAAAGTCCGTGCTCTTCGCGGCAGCCGTGCTGATCGTTGTGTTTCCGGCAGGGATGAGCGGGATGGAAAATGCAGTCGTCGTGCTCAATCATCTGGTGATCGAGATTCTTTTCTACACGGCACTCGCGTTTGGGATGAGCACGCGCGCTGTCAGCCGACGCTATCTCCGTGCAAAGGTGTACATAGACCGCGCCGCATCCGTCATTCTCGGCGCACTGGGCCTGCGGCTTCTCGTAAGTCGTTAGGAAGGCGCGACGATCGCGCCGGGCCGAATACATCCGTTTGGCCTCAAATCTGAGACACTGACGGTTCAATGGATTCGTCCGCGCGAAACTGTGGCTGAGAACTGGGGCGACGCCGGATCGCGGCCCTGGCGACGGGTGCTCGCGACTGCCCGATTGTCCCTCATCACCGAGGCCCTGAGCGCCGAGCGGGAGCGGTGGCCGCTCTGGATTCCGGTTGGTGCCGGCATCGGCATTCTGGGCTACTTCTCGCTGCCCACGGAGCCGGCCCGGTGGTCCGGCGCGATGGCCATTGTCGGCGCTCTTGCCGCCTATGCGTTCAGCCGCGGTCGGACCGGTGCGGCGGTCGCCGTCGCCGTTCTCGCGATCGCCCTCGGATTCTCCGCAGCCCAGCTCGGTACCGCGCGGGTCGACGGGCCGATGCTGGAGTCGCGGGTCGGGCCGGCCTGGGTCGAAGGGCGCGTCGTCGGCCAGACGCTGACGCCGAACGGCGTGCGCCTGGTGCTGGCGGACCCGGCGGTCGACCGTCTGGCGGCGGCAGAAACGCCGAGCCGGGTCCGGGTGCGCCTGCTGCCGGGATCCGATCCGGTCGCGACCGGCGCACGGATCGGCGTGCGTGCGGTCTTGAACCCACCGAGCCGGCCGGTCATCCCCGGCGGCTTCGATTTCCGCCGCCATGCCTTCTTCCAGGGCATCGGGGGCGTCGGCTACGCGGTGGGCCATCCGCGGCTGGCGGACGGCGACAGCTCTCGGACCGGACTCTGGCTGGAAAGCCTGCGCCGGGGCATCGCCGCGCGCATCTGGGAGACCTTGGATGGCGACCGGGCGGCGATCGCGACGGCGCTGATGACCGGCGATCGCGGCGCAATCCGGGGCGAGATCCACGATGCGATCCGCGATGCGGGGCTGGCGCATCTGCTGGCGATCTCCGGCTTGCATCTGGGGCTGGTGGCGGGGCTGGTGTTCTTTGCGGTCCGCGCCGGCCTCGCCCTGGTGCCGTCACTGGCGCTGGAATACCCGATCAAGAAATGGGCCGCCATCGCCGCCCTTGCCGGCGGTTTCGCCTACATGTTCATCGTCGGCGCCACGGTGCCGACCCAGCGGGCCTTCGTGATGGCCGGTCTGGTCCTGGTGGCGGTGCTGGTCGACCGGACGGCCATCTCCATGCGGCTGGCCGCCTGGGCCGCCGCCCTGGTGCTGGCGGTGTCGCCTTACAGCCTGCTTGGGCCGAGCTTCCAGATGTCATTCGCCGCCGTCATCGCTTTGATCGCAGGCTATGAAGCATTGCGCCATCGCCTGGCCGAATGGCGCAGCCGGGCTGGGCCGGTGCGGCTGGCGGCGCTGTATTTCGGCGGCGTCCTGCTGTCCACGGCGATCGCCTCGACCGCGACGGCGCCCTTTGCGCTCTACCATTTCCAGCAGATCGCCAGCTACGGCCTCATCACCAACCTGCTGGCGGTGCCGCTGACCGCGTTGTGGATCATGCCGTTCGGCCTGGCCGCCTATCTGCTGATGCCACTGGGGCTGGATTTCCTTGCCCTGATCCCCATGGGCTGGGGCATATCCGCGCTTCTGGCCATCGCCGAGGCGGCGTCCGGCTGGCCGCACGCGGCGCTGCGGATCGCCGCATCGCCCGATTGGGCGCTGGCCCTGGCCGTGACAGGCGGGCTGTGGTTGTGCCTGTGGAACGGTCGCTGGCGCTATTGGGGCATCGTCGGGATCCTTGCCGGCCAGGCCGGGCTGGTATGGCCGAAGCCGGGCCCGGACGTGCTGGTCAGCGAGGATGGCCAGCTCATGGCCGTCCGGACGGCGGAGGGCGGCTTGGCGCTGTCGGGCTGGCGCCGCGACCGCTTCACCCGGGACATCTGGTTGCGGGCCGATGGCCGCGCCGGGGCGCAGGCCTGGCCGCAAGAGGGAACGAGCGAGGACGGAACGCTGAGCTGCGACCTGCTCGGCTGCCTGTACCGCCGCGACGGAATCGTGATCGCCCTGGTCCGCGATCCGCGGGCGCTGGCAGAGGATTGCGTGGCGGCGGATATCGTCTTCGCCGCGGTACCCGTTCCGCGGTCCTGCGGCGCCGAGACGATCATCGATCGCTTCGACGTCTGGCGGCACGGGGCGCATGCCATCTCCCTGACTCCCGACGGCCCGGCTGTGGATCGGGTCGCCGACGGCACCGGCCTCAGGCCCTGGACACTGGACCGCAGGCCTGAATGGGAGCGGGCAGGGGATTCAGACTAGGCGGATGGGAAATCGGGCTGCCGGCCGGACCCAGTATGTCCGCGCCAACGGCCCAGTGACTGTCGAGACAGATTTGTGACGTTACCCCGACAGGGTCGATCGCGGACGGCGACATCGTCGTCTGGGAGGATGATCGGTGGGGGCAGCGATGAGTTTGTACTATGGCGCCGACAGCCAGACCCGAACGACCTTCGAGATCCCTGCGCGACGGATTCCCAGGGATTTCCGCCCGGCCGCCGGTGTCGGTCATATGCGGTTCTTCGAATACATCACCGCCCGGCTTCGCGCGGCACGGCCCGCCGACCTCGCGGATTCGGAAGTGCCGGCCTTCTGGGGGCGTTACCTCAACGAAGGCAACGACCCCGATCTCGGTCCCCTTACCGGAGCGGAGGCGCAGGAGATCTTCTCCATGAGCGAAGGGCGGTGCCGGATCCTGCCGATCTACAACGGCGTCTGGCGTCGCCGGGACAAGCTGACCGGCCCCCATGCGCGCAGCAACGGCCGGGCATCGGCCAAGCAGGCCATCGCCATGGCCACCGGCATGAACCCTCGCATTCCGCCGACTGTGCGCCTCTATGCCGATCTGGAGCGCTGGCGGGTGTCCCGGGAGTGGTTCATCGGCTGGATGGAGGTGATGCATGCCTCGGACTATCCGGGCATCGGCGGCTTCTACGGACACCCGTCGGTCTGGGGCTCGGGCATGCGGCACGGGGTGCGGGTCTATGAGGGCTGGTCGCGCAACCTGATCCCGGCCGCGGAGCAGTTCGCGGTGCAGCGCCTCGGTGCCCTGACGACGGGGCTGAGCCAGCTCGGCCGGGGCGGCGCCCTGCCGGCGACGACGGTGGCGAGGGTATGGGCGAACCGGCCCTACCTGAACAGGCCCGGGCAGGAGATACGCGCGGACGCCCTGTTCCAGCGCCAATTCCGCCCCGAGCTGACGCCGATCAGCACCATGGTGGAGACGGTCATCTGGCAATACGGCGCCAACATCCCCTTCGGCCTGCAAGGGCTTGCGACCATAGATATGAACGTGGCGAAGGAGTCGGCCTACAACGAAATGTGGGCCGGGCGATGAGCCGAGTGCCAGGGGCGTTCGATGGGCCGGATGCCGGTGCCGGAATTGCCATCGGCCGTGCTGGCGTAGCCGACCTCACCCCCCGTTCAAGCCGGGGGCAGGCTCTTCGACAAGCTCAGGATGAGGGCTCTCTTGGACAATCCTGCCCGCCCGAACCCTCGTCCTGAGCTTGTCGAAGAGCCTGCCCCCGGCTTGAACGGGGGGTGAGGATGGCTAAGCCGGAGAGCCGCCGATCGGCTTCAGCACAGTCCTTGGCGGAGTCGCCGTTCGCGGCCGCAGCCCGCTAGCCGTACTGCCGGATCAGGCCCACCAGCCGGCCCTGCACCTTGACCCGGTCGGGGCCGAAGATGCGGGTTTCGTAGGCCGGGTTCGCTGGTTCCAGCGCGATGGTGCCGCCCTTCTTGCGCAGTCGCTTAAGCGTGACCTCCTGGTCGTCGACCAGGGCCACGACGATGCTGCCATTGTCGGCGGTGTCGCAGCGTTGGATGACCACCGTGTCGCCGTCGAAGATGCCGGCATCGACCATGCTGTCGCCGGCCACTTCCAGGGCGTAGTGGTCGCCCTTGCCCAGCATGGTCGCGGGCACGTCGGAGAAATGGGAATGGTCGCGCAGCGCCTCGATCGGCGTACCGGCGGCGATGCGGCCGTAGAGGGGCAGGGAGACGACTGCCGCTTCTTCCGCGGCACCGACCGCGCGCCCGGGCATGGCGGCGGTGAAATCGCCCTTGATGACGTTGGGCGCAAAGGGCTTTTCGGTCCTGGCCGTCTCCTCCGCCGTGTCCAGTCCTTCGGGCAGGCGCAGCACCTCCAACGCCCGGGCCCGGTGGGGCAGCCGCCGGATGAAGCCGCGCTCCTCCAGCCCGGTGATGAGGCGGTGGATGCCGGATTTGGAACGCAGGTCCAGGGCGTCCTTCATCTCGTCGAAGGAGGGCGAGACGCCACCTTCGGCCAGGCGGCGGTGGATGAAGATCAGCAGTTCCTGCTGTTTGCGGGTCAGCATGGGTTGGCCCCGTCAAAGAGTTGCCCGAAGGAGTGACACGTTTGGGCGATCGGCGAGTCGGCTGCAGACTAACCGGAACAAAACACAAACGTCAAGATTTGTTCTGTTTTAGTTCCGCAGGCCCAAATCATCGGATGCGATTACAGGCGGGTCATTCCGGCGGCGAAGGTGACGATCTCCACCACGTCGCCTTTGGCGGCGGCCGGCGCATGGGGCGGGCGGATCACGAGGCAGTCGGCTCCGGCCAGTCCCGACATGACCGAGCTATCCTGCAGGTTGAACGGCGTCGCCACGGCCTGGCCGTCGGAATTGCGCTCCAGCCGGCTGCGCAGATAGTCCTGGCGACGGTCGTTCTTCGGCAGGTCGCAGCCCAGCCGGGCGCTCGCGGTCAGGGGGTCCGGGCCGTCGACGCCGAGCATGGCCAACAGGGCAGGGCGCACGAACAACAGCCCGCAAACCATTGACGAAACTGGATTCCCCGGCAGGCCAAGCATCGGCGTGCCGTCGATCTGGCCGAACATCAGCGGCTTGCCCGGCCGCATGGCGATCTTCCAGAAATCGAGCTCCAGGCCGCGATCGCCCAGCACGTCGCGGATCAGGTCGTGCTCGCCGACCGAGGCGCCGCCGGTAGTGATCAGCAGATCGGTGCCCTCGGCCCCGGCCGCCATCCGGATCAGCGAGTCGCGGGTGTCGAGCGCGATGCCGAGATTGACCGGAATGCCGCCACAGGCGGTCACCAGGGCGGACAGCGCAAGGCCGTTGGAGCTGACGAGCTGGTTGGGGCCGATCGGATCGCCGGGCATGACGATCTCGTCGCCGGTCGCCAGGATCGCCACCCGGGGCCGGCGGCGCACCCTGAGCCAGGGATGGTTCATGGCGGCGGTGATGCCGACATCCCGTGCCGTCAGCACCCGGCCCTGCCGCAGCAGCACGTCGCCGGCGGCGAAATCGAGGCCGGCCGGCCGGACGTATGCACCCTTGGCGGCGGTCTCCTTGACGGTGATGCGGTCGCCATCCGCCTCGGTGTCCTCTTGGATGACGATGGTATCGGTACCGTCCGCCAGCGGCGCGCCGGTGAAGATGCGCACGCATTCTCCGGGGCCGACGGTGCCGTCATGGCTGCGCCCGGCCGGCACCGATCCGACCTGCGTCAGCTCGGCCGGTGCCTTGGCAACGTCGGCGGCCCGGACCGCATAGCCGTCCATGGCGGAGATCGGCGCCCAGGGCTGGGTCACTCGGGCCGCGACGTCCTCCGCCAGCACCCGGCCCAGCGCCTCGGCGACGCCTACGGTCTCCGCCGGCAAGGCCTGGAAGGCAGCGGTGATCCGTCCCTTCGCCTCCTCGACGGAGATCATCAGGAGGCCTCGTAGGTGCCTGATTTGCCGCCGGATTTGTGCAGCAGGCGCAGATCCGCCACGGTCATCGAGCGGTCCACCGCCTTGCACATGTCGTAGACCGTGAGGGCGGCGACCGAAGCGGCGGTCAGTGCTTCCATCTCGACGCCGGTGCGGCCGTCGATCTTGGCCTCGGCCACGATCTCAACGGCGTTGCTGTCCTCGTCGCAGGTCAACTCGAGGGTAACCGACGTCAGCGGCAGCGGGTGGCAGAGCGGGATCAGGTCGGACGTCTTCTTGGCCGCCATGATGCCCGCCAGCCGCGCCACGCCCAGCACGTCGCCCTTCTTGGCGACGCCGTCGCGGATCATGGCCAGGGTTTCCGGCTGCATGGTCACCCGGCAGCCGGCCCGGGCGATACGATGGGTCACGTCCTTGTCCGAGACGTCGACCATGCGCGCCGCGCCGGCCTCGTCGAAATGGGTGAACTCCTTGCTCATGCGGTCACCGGCTGCTCCAGCATGGTGCGGACCGCGTCGGCCACATCCGCCTGGCGCATGAAGGATTCACCGATCAGGAAGGTCGTCACCCCGATCGCCGCCATGCGCGCCAGATCCGCGGAGGTCGACAGGCCGCTTTCGCAGACCACCAGATGGTTCTCAGCCGGGATCATAGGTGCAAGCTCTTCCGTCGTCGCAAGATCGACTGCCATCGTCTTGAGATTGCGATTGTTTATGCCGATCAGGCGTGGATCAAGTTTCAGAGCCCGATCAAGTTCGGCGCGGTCGTGGACCTCCACCAGGACATCCAGATCCCAGCGATCCGCCGATGCCGCCAGAGACTCGGCCTCCGCGTCTGTCAGCGCCGCCATGATCAGCAGGATGCAATCCGCGCCCAGTGCGCGGGATTCGGCCACCTGATAGGGATCGAGCATGAAATCCTTGCGCAGGGCGGGCAGCGGTGCTGCATCCCGCGCGGCCTGCAGAAAGGCATCGTCGCCCTGGAAATACGGCACGTCGGTCAGCACCGACAGGCATGTCGCCCCGCCCTCGCGATAGGCCCGGGCCAGGGATGGTGGATCGAAATCCTCGCGGATCAGGCCCTTGGACGGCGACGCCTTCTTGATCTCGGCAATCAGCCCGTAGCGGCCGTCTTCCCGGGCCTGCCACAGCGCGTCGGCGAATCCGCGGGGCGGCGCGGCCACTCCCGCGACCCGCTCCACATCCGCCAAGGGCCGCTCCTCCTTGCGGCGCGCGATGTGCTTGCGCTTGTCGGCGCAGATCCTGGCCAGGACGTCGGACATCGGGTGTGCTCTATGCGGACTCGGCCGGCGGCGGCTCGTTGGTGATGGCGACCAGCCGGTCCAACGCTTCGGCGGCCTTGCCGCCATCGATCAGCGCGGCCGCCTTGGAGACGCCGTCGGTCAGGCTGTCGGCCTTGCCGGCCACCATCAGGGCCGCCGCGGCGTTCATCAGCACGATGTCGCGATAGGCGGATTTGGTGCCGGCCAGCAATTCGCGCATGGCCGCGGCGTTGAACTCGGCGCCGCCGCCCTTCAGATCCTCCGGCTTGGCCCGCTCCAGGCCGGCCTCTTCCGGGGTGATCTCGAAGTTCGTCACCTTGCCGTCCTTCCATTCGGCCACCTGGGTCGGGCCCGTCGTCGTGATCTCGTCCAGCCCGTCCGAGCCGTGCACCACCCAGGCACGCTCAGCCCCCAGCTTGCCCAGCACGGCGGCCAGCGGCTCGACCCATTGCGGTGCGAACACACCCATCAGCTGGCGCTTGACGCCGGCCGGATTGCTGAGCGGTCCCAACAGGTTGAAGATCGTTCTCGTGCCCAACTCGACCCGGGTCGGACCCACATGGCGCATGGCGCTGTGGTGGCGGATGGCGAACAGGAAGCAGACATGGGCTTCCCACAGCGCCTTCTTCACCAGAGACATGTCGGCATCCAGGTTGACGCCCAGCGCCCCCAGCACGTCGGAGCCGCCGGTGCGGCTGGACAGCGCCCGGTTGCCATGCTTGGCGACGGGAATGCCGGCGGCGGCCAGCACCAGGGCCACGGCGGTGGAGACGTTGTAGGTGCCTGAATTGTCGCCGCCGGTGCCGCAGACGTCGATGGCGCCCTCGGGCGGCTCGATGTGCAGCGCCTTGGCCCGCATGATGCGGGCCGCGCCGGTGATCTCCTCCACGGTCTCGCCGCGGGTGCGCAGCGCCATCAGGAAGCCGCCGATCTGGGACGGAGTGGCGTCGCCGGACATGATGATCTCGAACGCCGCCGTGGCGTCGTCCTCGCTCAGCGCCTGGCCGTCGGCGACCCTGGCGATGAAGGGCTGCAGATCGCTCGAAGGTCCGCTCATGCCGCGCGCTTCCGTCCGGCGATCTCGAGGAAATTGCCCAGCAGCCGGTGACCGTCCTGTGAGGCGATGCTCTCAGGGTGGAACTGAACCCCATGGACGGGCAGGGATTTGTGGCGCACGCCCATGATCAGCCCGGTATCGGTTTCCGCCGTGATTTCAAGGCAATCGGGCAGGGTCTTGCGGTCGATGATCAGCGAGTGATAGCGCGTGACCCTCAGCGGATTGGCCAGCCCGGCCATGACCCCGGTATTGTCATGGGCAATATCGGAGAGCTTGCCATGCATGATCTCCGGCGCCCGGACGATGGCGCCGCCATAGGCCTGGCCGATCGCCTGATGGCCCAGGCAGACCCCCAGGATCGGCAGCGCGCCGGCGGCCTCGGCGATCAGGTCGAGGCAGATGCCGGCCTTGTCGGGATCGCACGGTCCCGGGGACAGCACGATGCCGTCCGGCCGCATGGCCAGCGCTTCCTTGGCGGTCAGCGCATCGTTGCGCCGCACGACGGTCTCTGCCCCCAACTCGCCGAGGAAATGGACGAGGTTGTAGGTAAAGCTGTCGTAATTATCGATCAGCAACAACATTTCGACACGTTATCCTTGAGTTTACGCAGCCTGAATACCTTTCACATGCCGTCGGCAACATTACAGCCGGCAATCCCCGTTGACCAGCGGACAGCTTAGGGTGAGAGACCGATGAGCGGCGCATATCAGGGCAACCCGTATCTCGATGCCACGCCGAACACCTCGGGCCAGGGGCCGGCGGCGGAACTGCCCGCCGAGGTCGGCCGGCTGAATTGGGGCGCCTTCGCCTTCAACTGGATCTGGGGCCTGGGCAACGGTACCTATATCGCCCTGCTGGCACTGCTTCCGGTGGTCGGCTTCGTCATGCCCTTCGTGCTGCTGTTCAAGGGCGACAAATGGGCCTGGCAGAACGACCATTGGCGCAGCGTGGAGCATTTCCGGCGGGTGCAGCGCAATTGGGCCATCGCCGCGGCGATCGTCTATGGGCTGGGCGCGCTGTTCTTCATCGGCATATTCGTGGCCGCCTTCGTGGCTCTGAGCAATCTCGAGCCCTTCGACACGATCAAGTACGAGGCGGCCAACAACCCGCAGGTCGCCGAACATGTCGGGTCTCCCGTCGAGGTCTCCTGGTGGACCGGCGGTTCGGTCAACCAGCACAACAACACCGGCGAGGCCGACGTCACGGTATCCGTCAGGGGGCCGCTGGCCTCCGGCACGCTGCGCATGGTGTCGGTGCGCCAGAACGGCGTCTGGATCGTCCGCAAGATGGCGTTGACTCTGGATGGCACGGGGCAGGTGATCGCGCTGACGCCGCTGTCGCGATAGCGTTCCGCAGGCCCTTCAATATTGCATCCGGAGCGGGTAGTCTCCGCCGCCCAAATACAAGCCTAGGCGGTTGACATGAACGATCCCGACGCGATCGCGCTTTGGAACGCCAATGCCGAGGACTGGCACATCCAGGTCGGCCATGAGGGCGATCTCAACCGGCGCCTGAGCTCCGACCCGGTGCTGTGGTCCTTCCTTGGAGAGGTGGATGGGCTGACGGTGCTGGATGCTGGGTGCGGCACCGGTTATCTCAGCCGAAAGCTCGCCCAGGGCGGGGCGCGGGTCATTGCCGTCGACGCCGCCGAGCGCATGATCGAAATCGCCCGCCGGGAGACGCCGGCGGATCTCGACATCGACTATCGGACCGTGTCCTGCAGCGATCTTGCCGGAGTTCAAGACCAAAGCGTCGACCGGATCGTCTCAAACTATGTGCTGATGGACGTGCCGGACCTGCCGGCCGCCATCCGCGCGTTCCATCGTGTCCTGAAGCCGGGCGGCGTGGCCGTCGCGGTCTTCAGCCATCCGTGTTTTCCGCTTTCCAATACTGATGAGGCCGAACCGGCCGGGTCGGTGGCGGTGCGCTGGACGGCGCCCTATTTCGAGGACAGAAGGGTCGACGATCCACCCTGGAACCATTTTGCCAGCCCGTTCGTCTGGTACCACCGGCCGCTGTCCCGCTATTGGCGGACCTTCAAGGAGGCCGGATTCGCGGTCGACGATTTCGACGAGCCCGGGCCCAACGGGTCCTTGACCGAGGAGATTGATCCGGAACGGCTGCAGCGCAGCCAGATGCGCCCCGGATCGGTAGCGTTTCGACTCCTGAAGTAGAGTAGGGCGGGCGGTACGTCCGGTCGCAGCGGTCAGATGGCCTGGCCGAACCCAAGGCGGAATCCGTTAAGGTCGCGGGTCCTGAAGTCCCGCATGACCGTGTTTGGCAAGGCCTTAATGGCGGAGCGGTCGCGAACATGCCCCTGACCATCGCCCATCTGTTCGAGCATCCGGAGCGGCGCGATCTCGTAGCGTCCTGGATCTACGAGGCATTCTGGCGCGATCGGCCGGACTCCGGGTTCACCCCGGAGACCCTGGCAGGCTACTTGGCGGAGGCGTCTAATCCCGACGCCATTCCTCTGTCGCGGCTGGCTCTGGTGGATGGCGTCCCGGCCGGAACCGTCAATCTGGTCGAGGACGACGACTCCAGGCGGCCGCATCTGCGCCCCTGGCTGGCGGCGCTGGTGGTCGCGCCCGAATTCCGCAGACAGGGCGTGGGCGCGGCGCTGGTTCGCGCGCTGAAGGCCGATGCGGCAAAGCTTGGGCTGACCGAACTGTATCTCGGAACGCCAATCCCCGGCTTTTACGAGCCCCTCGGCGCCGTGGTCTACGAGCGCGACGGCGACCATTACGTGATGCGGATGCCGTTGTAGTGGCCCGCCAAACAGCCACCGTTGTCATTCGCGCGAAAGCGGTAAGCCAGGGACACGGTGCTCGGGCCGTCAACGCAATGACGTCTGGATTCCCGCATTCGCGGGAATGACAAGCGTTGGGTGGACTCGATCAAGGGGCGGAAGCGCCCGTATTCAGGCGGTCTCCGCATACTCCCCAAGCGCCTCGATCAGCGGGCCGAGGTGCTTTTCGTAGGGACGCCATTTGCCGATGGAGGTGGTGTAGACCGGCCGGCGGACCTGGGCGCGGCTGGCGGTCAGCACCGGGCGCTCGGTCTCGAAGAAACGGTTGCAGTCCGGGTGCCAGTCGAGGCCGCAGAACTCGAGCAGCTTGCGGCCGGTGCCCTCGAGATCCTTTACGAGGGCCTCGTAGTCCAGGTCGAAGATCGGGATCGGCAGGCGCTCGGCCCATTGCGCCATCATCCAGCGATAGTCTCCATAGAACCGCCCGAGATCGGAGAGGTCGAAGCTGTAGTCCTGACCGTTGGAGAAGTTCTGGAAATAGCAGGACAGGCAGGTGTCCAGCGCGTCGCGCCGGCAATGCACGATCCGGGCGTCGGGGAACAGCCGGGCGATCAGCCCCAGATGCCGGAAGTTCAGCGGCGATTTGTCGGTGATGATCCGGACGTCGCCGGCCTGCGCCGCGGCATGTTTCAGGTAGCTGCCGGCCAGCTCCGCCAGGGCGTCCTCCGGCACCGTCGCCAGGCATTCCGGATAGGGCGCCCGGCCGGGGCTGCGATGGGGCAGGGTGTTGCAGATGCGTTCGATCAGCGGCAGCTCGCCGGCGCCATGGACCGACGGATGGCTCGCCAGCACCTGTTCGGCCAGCGACGTGCCCGATCGCGGCATGCCGACAATGAAGACCGGGGTCTTGCCGGCGGCCTTGTCTTCGACGGTACGGGTCGCCGGCGCCGGAACGCTCTGCGCAAGGATTCGCTCCAAATAGGCGCGCCCGGTCGCCTCCTTGGGTTTCGCCTTGCGGGCCGCATTGCCGGCCGCGTAATGGCCGAAGGCGCGGTCGTGATGTCCCAGATTGGCGTGGATCTTACCCGCAGCGAACTCGATGAAGCACCTGTCCTGATCGGACAGATCGGTCTTGGCCAGGAGCCGGTCGACGGCCGCGATCATCGGGTCTCCGGCCTTTACCCGCACCATCTGGGCCAGGTTGAACAGGGCCTCGGCATAGTCCGGCGCCAGCTCCACCGCCCGGCGATAGGAGGCGACGGCCTCCGGCATGCGCGACAGGGCGCCCAGCACAAAACCCAGATTGTGGTGGTAGATGGCGCAATCGGGCTTCAGCAGCAGCGCCTTGGAGATCAGGTCATGGGCGGCCGGGAAATTGCCGCGCGCGATCTCGATCGTGCCCAGCAGATGCCAGGCATCCGAATTGGACGGATCCTCCTGGATCACGCTCACATACATCTGGGCCGCCTGCGGCAGTTTCCCGGCCTTCTGGCAGGCAAGACCCTCGACGATCGCCCGCTGGGGCGTCGGCTTGGTAACGAGCGGCATAATCACGTATTTTACGAAACTGCGATGAACGGACCGTAAATGGCGAGTTTGGTTAATCGGCGCTCATCTTTTGGGCGAAGACCTGCCCGGAACGGTCAGCCGGCGCGGCCGTAGAAACCGATCCGCTCGGCCTCCCGCATCATCACGCCCGGCCTGTCGAAATAGGAGAAGACGGCGATGACGCGGTCGCGCGGACCGGCGACCGGCGTGACGCGATGGGCGGTGTTCTTGCCCTTGAATACGTTCAGGGTTCCCGGCGTCAGGGGCAAGGTGCGCACCTGATCGTCCGATCCGGCCAGAAGCCGGGCCACGCCGTCGTAGTTGGGATCCTCATCGGAGCGCAGATCGCGGCGATACTGGAACGCACCGCCGGACTCCGGCTCCTGCAGCAGCAGGGTGGTGGTGAATTCCGACCGGTCGAAATGCCAATTCAGGGCCTCGCCGTCGCGATAGGCCATCACGTTCACCCGGGCCAGAGGGTCCGCCATCGGGTGCAGCGCCGGCTTGCCCATGACCGCCGCCAGGAACCGCACCAGCGGCGGCCATTCATAGATCCGCAGCAGCAGCCCGCCGGCGATCTGATCGGCGCAGATCGTATGGTTGACCGTCTCGACCTTCGCCAGGGCCGGATGGTCGTCCGGAAGCCCTTGAATACTGTCCTCGAAATAGGCGTTGTGCCGCCGTGCATGGGTGAAGGCGGCTGTGTCCAGGACATGTCCGGCCTCCGCCACGCATCGCGCCAGCGCCGCCGACCGGACCAGGCCATCCAGGCTGAACAGGCCATCGGCGGCCAAGGTTGCCCGGCAATCCCGCGCGAGCCCCGCGCCGGCCGGCCCATCAAGGTCATCGAGGGGATAGCGATCCAGATCCAGGTATTCGTGCACGGAATTCGACCTTTCGGTTCCATGCACTTTTGCAGTGTGGAAGGTGGCGACGCAAGCCGCTCGCAGAGCTCGACTGTGGCGTCAGTCCGGGATTTCCACCGCCGGGGGCAGGGCGCTGATCTCCAGCATGAATTTGCTCAGCATGGCGGTGGCGAAGTCGGTGTAATCGCCCACGGTGACCAGGAAGCCGATCCGCGGCGGGCCGACGACCCTGTCGCTGTAATGCTGGATGGTGTCGGTCTCGCCGCCGACCACCAGGCCGTTGATGATGATGCCGCGGTCGATGGCGGCGTCGCGGGCGGGCAGGGGGCCGGGCCCGACATTAGTGATGCCGTCCCCGGCGATGTTGAGAAGCTGGCGGTCGGCGAACCACGGGCAGTTGCGCAGCAATTCGGTGCCGGCCTGCAGGGCCACGGTCAGGCTGGTGCTGCGGATGATGCGATCGAGCTCCTGCTTGTCCAGGGCCTCTGCGATGGCCTCGGCATGCTTGTCGGTCTGCACGCCGATCCACGGCACGATCACCTGCACCGTGTCGTGGCTGTCGGCCCAGGTGTAGACCGACACGGCGATCAGCCCGTGACGCCCGGTCTCCACCGCCTGCAGGAATTTGCGGTCGAGCAGGGCCGCGGCCAGCCCGTCATATTGCAGGCGCAGCTCGCGATTGTTGATGGAGCCGGAGATGTCCAGCCCCACCGCCATGCAGGCATCGGCCCGCTCCTGGCCCCAGACCTTGGCCGGGATCAGGATCGTCAGAAGGGCGAGCAGCGCGTAGACGAATGCGAACACGGCGCGCCCGTCGCGCAGGCGCCCGGCAGCGTTGCCGAGCAAGCGTCGAACGGGGTCCGAATGAGGTGGTGTGCGGCGCGTTTCCGACCGACCGGAGCCTGATTCAGCTTCGGTCTCCAACAGCTCCAGCCGTTCCGCTGGTGCGAATCGCTCGGCGACCATGCAACCCATGATGCGAGCCCTATCCGGCAAATCAAGCAGTAAAACGCCGATTCATTGGCAATCGTGAGAAGAGTTGATCGCGGCTGCGGTGTGCTCCCTAGCCCGTTACTTTGGTCGTCGCAACCAAAACCGTGTCAAACTGATCGACATATCCTTCACTGCTGACCGAGATACCCTCCGACTGCAGCAGTTCCGTTTGGCTGATGCCGAACCCATTGAACTTCGGCTTGCCAATCCGACCCTTATCGCCCACGACGCGGTACCAGGGGTGACGCGCCTTCTCCTCGTCGCTCAGCATGGTGAGGATGTAGGCGACGTGCCGGGCCATCACGTCGAGATGACGGCCGATAGCGCCATAGGTGGTTACCCGGCCTTCGGGTATCGCTTCGACGATGCCCAGGATGTCCGCCTTGATCCGGATGAAGGCGGCGGATTTCGGCATGGACCGGCGTCTAGCGCCGCGAGCTTGCGAAGCGCACGGATTCCTCCGCGGCGCGGATCAGGGCGCGGGATTTGTTGACCGCTTCCTGCTGTTCCGAGGCCGGGTCGCTGTCGGCGACCACGCCGCAGCCGGCCTGGACATAGAGCTGGCCGTCCTTGACCACGCCGGTCCTGAGAGCGATGCAGGTGTCCATGTCGCAAATCGCGCTATTCACCAGCCTTTACACCTCGATAACAAGGTTTGTCCTGGGCCTCGAACAGCAGATCAATGCGCAGCCCCGATCCGGCTCGCCGAGAGGCTCCTCGAGATATTCGACTTCACCTTCGACCACCGTGCACATGCAGGTATGGCAGATGCCCGACCGGCAACTATAGTCGGGGTTCAGGCCGTGCCGCTCGGCGAGATCCAGGATGCTCTCGCAATCCGGGTCCCAAGCGGCGGTTACGCCCGAGCGGGCGAAACTCACCTGGATGCCGCCGGCAAGTTCGGTCTCGGCGGTCGGCGCTTTCGCCGGACCGATCGGCTTGGCGTCCTCCTTTAGAACCGAGGCGGGGCCGAAGAACTCGTAGTGGATGCGTTCCTCGGACACATTGAGCGAAAGCAGGCCGCAATAGAGCGACCGCATGAAGGGCGTCGGCCCGCAGAGGTAGAAGTCGTAGTCATCGAAGGGAAGCACCTGCTTCAACAATGCGATGTCGATGCGACCCCGGCTGTCGTAGTCGCGGCCCTCGATGTCCGCCGATCCGGGTTGGCTGTAGCGGATATGGGCCTGGACGTTCTCGTTGTCCTCGGCCATCCGTCGGATATGTGCGCCCATGGCGTGCTCGCGACCGTCGCGGGCGCCGTTGAGGAACCAGACCGGTCGCCGGGCGCCGCTTTGGACGATCGTGTTCATCATGCTGATCATCGGCGTGAGGCCGACTCCCGCGCTCAGCAGTACGACGGGCCTTTCGCTATCCGGATCGAGATGGAACTTGCCGCGCGGCGCACCGACTCGAAGCGTGGTGCCGATACCCACCTCGTCATGGAAATAGTTCGACGACAATCCGGGCGTCAGGTCCGGTCGGTTGGGTGGAGCAGGTTCCCGCTTGATGCTTACGCGGTAGTAGTCGGGGTTCGGGCTGTCGGACAGTGAATAGGTCCGAAGCACCGGTTTCGACTGGCCAGGGATACTCAGCTCGAAAGTGAGGAACTGGCCTGGCAGGAATTCGGGTAACGCGGCGCCGTCCTCTGGGATCAGGTAGAAGGAGGTGATGGTCTCGCTATCGGGCTCTTTCCGGTCCACGACGAAGGAACGATACCTCTCCTGGGTGTTGGCGGGCGCGGCCGCCTTGGCGATCCGCTCTTCGAACGAGCCTTTCCAGCCATGGGAGAGGGCCGGCATGTCTAAGGCCCTGGCGGCCCCATCAAGGTTCTTCTTGTCGAAATACAGAAGCTCGTTGATCTCGCGAACGGTCATGGCGCCGGGAGCGCGCCTGACGAGTTCGATGGAGTCGCCTGCGCCGACCTCGCCCTCTTCCAGGACACGGAAATAGAACCCCATTCGGCCGCTTGCCATGAATTGGTTCTGGAACCCCTCGATCCCCATCTTGATCGCCAGCTTGTAGCAAGGCACCCGCGGCTGGCTGACCTCGACCAATGCGCTTCCCACACGGAACACGTCGCCGATGCGGATATCGTCCTCAAGCATGCCCTCGACGGTGAAATTCTCACCGAACTGGCCGACTGTGAAATCGTCGCGACCCAGTTCACGCGCCCAGTAGCCGTAGTTCTCGAATGAGTACACATATACGGCCCGGAAGGCTCCGCCATGGCCCCACAGATCGGCCTGGCCATCCCCGTCAAGGTTCAGGCTGCGCAGCATCACCCGGCCGTCCACCGGCTCCTTGTATATGCCGGTCGTAACGTCCTTTCCGTCGTGCAAGATGTCCTTGGGCATCGATACGTTGACCGATCTGAGTGTCATGGGCGGCAGCTGCTCGGCAACGTCGCCTCCGCCCCCGACATCTTCGGCCCCGACATCTTCGAACGTATCCAATACTGGGGAATACCCCCGAAACTCCCACGTGATGGGGAGGGCCCGTTCTATATGCAGCGACTCCTCCACGGAGAAGGCCAGCACCCGCTTGGCCCCGGGAAAACGCCGGGTGTGGGCCGGCTCCCAGAGGATCTCGGCCTCGCCCGTCAGCTGAAGCGTGTTGCCGGTGTCGAAATCGACGAACAGCAGGCCGCATTTCGGATTGACCGCGATATTGCCAAGCGTATTGAACATGCAGTTTCCGGAATAATCCGGGAACAGCAGCAATGTCTCGTGCGCGACCAGAACGAAGCCCGGTTTGCCACCGCGGTGCGACACGTCGACCCCATGGCTCCAATCGGCGGTGTCTTCAGAGAACTGGCTTGCGATGAACAGGGTATCGGCGCCGGCGATCATGGCTGCCTGTTCCTTGCTCAACTCCGCTCCGCGATGGACCGGTCTCCTAGCGCCCATGCTCTTGATCGCGCCCTCGAGTGTGGGCTCGCGGGCTTGGATGTATTTCGGACAGTTTCCGAAGCTTTGGGCGACCTGGATCCGAAATTCGTCCGGGCCGCTATGGCTTACCTTGCCGTTCACCCGATTGCGCCGGCGAGTCTGGAACTCGATCCCCAGAGCTCCGATGTCCATCCCGTCAACGAGGGACTCGCCCAGTGGATCGCCGTAGATCGGCCGCGCCTCGACCTGAAGCGTACCGGAGCCGGTCGCCCGAACGAAACCGGGCTCACCGGCAAGGATCGACGCCCAGGGCCGGCCAGTGGAATCGATCGTGCCGACGGCCAGAAATGGTAGGTGAGAGAAGAATGCCTGATGCTCGTCCGGCATATGATCGCGGATCATCCGGCGGCCCAGCTCCACCATTTTCTGCTCGATGCCGAGCCGGGACTGGACCTCAATCTCGCCCCGATGAAACGGAGTCTTGGAGTCCGACATCTCCCGAATCCTCTATGTGACCTCCGCTCGAGATGACCGGCGTGATTTGGCGTGGCGAGCTCACATCTCCGGCCATGTGAGGCGGAGCGCCGACAGTGCCGGCAGCAATGCGAATTCCATTCTTGGCCCGCCTTGCGGCAAACACTAGCGAAGAATAGCGCGGCGACGTTGTGGTGAGGCATGCCGGCGGCCGGCCATGGCAGGATTCAGGCCTGCGCGGCTACCGCCGCGAGCTGGCGAAGCGCACGGATTCCTCCGCGGCGCGGATCAGGGCGCGGGATTTGTTGACCGCTTCCTGCTGTTCCGAGGCCGGGTCGCTGTCGGCGACCACGCCGCAGCCGGCCTGGACGTAGAGCTGGCCGTCCTTGACCACGCCGGTCCTGAGCGCGATGCAGGTGTCCATGTCGCCATTGGCACCGAAATAGCCCACCGCGCCGGCATAGACGCCCCGCCTGGCCACCTCCAACTCGTCGATGATCTCCATGGCGCGGACCTTGGGTGCGCCACTGACGGTGCCGGCCGGGAAGCCGGCAATCAGGGCGTCCAGGGCGTCCTTGCCCTCGGCCAGCTCGCCGACCACGTTGGAGACGATGTGCATGACGTGGGAGTAATACTCGACCACGTATTGCTCGGTGACCTTGACGGAGCCGATCTTGGCCACCCGGCCGACATCGTTGCGGCCCAGATCCAGCAGCATCAGGTGTTCCGCCCGCTCCTTGGGGTCGGCCAGCAGATCTTCTGCCAGGGCCGCGTCCTCGCTGGCGGTGGCGCCGCGCGGGCGGGTGCCGGCCAGCGGGCGGATGGTCACTTCGCCCTCGCGCAGCCGTACCAGGATCTCCGGGCTGGAGCCGACGATGCTGAACTCGCCGAAATCCAGGTAGAACAGGAACGGCGAGGGGTTCAGCCGGCGCAGCGCCCTGTAAAGGCTCAGCGGCGGCAGCCGGTAGGGCACCGAGAAGCGCTGCGAGGGCACCACCTGGAAGATGTCGCCGGCGCGGATGTACTCCTTGGCCTGCTCGACCGCGTCGCAATACTCCGCCTCGGTCATGTTGGAGGCGGTCGGCGGCAACTCGTCGACCAGGGAGTCGCGCTCGCGGCGATGCGGCAGGCTGCGCTCGAAATCCGCCACCACGTCCGCCAGCCGCTCGCGGGCCTGGGCATAGGCGGCGGCGGCGTCCAGCCCGTCGGCCGGGAACACCGGCGTTACGATGGTGACGATGTCCTCGATATTGTCGAAGGCGGCGATGACCGTGGGGCGGATCATGACGCTTTCCGGCACGCCCAGCGTGTCCGGATTGTCGTCGGGCAGGCGCTCCATCTGGCGCACCATGTCGTAGCCCAGATAGCCGAACAGCCCGGCGCAGATCGGCGGCAGCGCCTCCGGCAGGTCGATGCGGCTCTCGTTGATCAGGGCCCGCAGGCTCTCCAGCGGCGGCCGGTCGTCGGCGGTGAAGCTCTCGGCATCGAAACGGGCCTGCCGGTTGATCTCCGCCTTGCCGCCGATGCAGCGCCAGATCACGTCCGGCTTCAGCCCCAGCGCCGAGTAGCGGCCGCGGATGGCGCCGCCCTCCACCGATTCCAGCAGAAAGCTGTGCGGCCGTCCGTCCGCCACCTTGAGCATGGCGGAGACCGGCGTCTCCAGATCGGCGACCAGCTGGGTCCAGACCACCTGGGCCGCGCCGGATTGGTAGCGCTCGCTGAATCCCTCGAGGTCCGGGAAGACCGCCATTATCGCGACGCCCCTGAGGGAGCGAATACGCCCCTGGCTTCAACGCGTCGTCCCCGGGCTTGACCCGGGGACCCATCCATCCGTTGATTCAGACCCTGAAGCAATTGCACTTGCCGATCCATGGGTCCCCGGGTCAAGCCCGGGGACGACGCAGTGGCAATTGCGGATCCCACTACACCGACCACCGGCAACCTACATCCCGTCATGTTGCGGCTGCTGGTACAGGCGGGAGATCGAGGCCCGGTCGATGTCGATGTCGTATTCCGACCGCAGCGACGCGGCGAAGCCGGCCAGCAGGTCATTGGCGATAGCCCCGCTCTGGCCGGCGGCGATGTCCTCCAGGGTCCCGGTATCCGAGGCCGGGGCGGCGATGATCGCCTCCAGCTTGGCGACCACATGGCCGTCGGCGGCCGGTGCGATGGCCACATCGCCGGTGGACACATCGAACACGCTGGCGACCAGGGCCTCCGGCAGGGTGCCGCGATTGGCGCCGTCGCGGCGCAGATCGGACTGCTCGACCATGACGGCGCCGAACTCGGCGGCCACATCGGCGACAGAGTCGCCGGAGTCGATCCGCTCCGCGATGGTCTCGGCCAGGGCTTCGGCCGCCGCCGCGGTCTGCAGGTCGGTCCAGGCGGCGACGATATCGTCGCGGACCTCGTCGATCGGCCGCAGCGCCGGGGCGACGACCCTCTCGGTGCGGACCACGAAGAATTCCTCTTCCGGCGTCTCCTCGGGCGGGCTGGTGACGTTCTCGAACTGGCCGAAGCCGACATCCAGGACCAGCGGCAGGGCCGGGATGCCCTCCAGCCGGCCGCCGTCGCGCAGGCTGCCGTCGCGGGCCACCTGCCCGGTGACATGCAGCGGCAGGCCAAGCTGCGCCGCCGCGGCGTCGAGCGAGACGTCGCTGGCGATCAGGTCGTCCAGATCGTCGGCGAGCTCGAAGACGAGGTCGCGGGCCTCATCCAGCTTCAGCTCGGTCTCGATCTCCTCGCGGACATCCTCGAAATCCGGCACGCCTCCGGTCAGGATCTCCGTTACCTGAAGCACGTGCCAGCCGAAGGGCGAGTTGACCGGTTCGCTGACCGCGTCGGCGGCCAGCGCGAAGCCGGCATCGCCGAGGGCCGGCAGGAACTCGCCGCGCGGCGCCAGTTCCAACGGAATGACCGAGACCTGGGCATCCTCCACCGTGTCGACCGCCTCCGCCAGGGTCAGGCCGCCGGCGGCCGCCTCGGCAATCCTGGCCGCAACGGACTCGTCCGACACAACGACCTGGTCGAAGGCGCGCTGCTCCGGCGTATCGAATTGATCCCGGCGCAGCTCGTACTCCGCCAGCAACTGCGCTTCGGAGAATTCGACCGTATCCGCAACCGCTTCGGCCGTCAGGCTGATCACCCTCAGCTCCCGGTATTCCGGCGCCATGAACTGCTGCTCGTTCTCGCGGTAATAGGCGCCGATGTCCTCCTCGGACGGGGTGCCGACATCGCTCACGGTCGCCGATCCGATCAGGATCGCGGTGATATGGCGGGTCTCGTTGCGATAGCGGTGCAGGGCTTCGGCCAGGGTGTCCGGCACGCCGGCGCCGGCGCCGATGACGGAGATCAGCTCCTGGCGCCCCAGTTCCCGCCGGCGCTGGGCCACGAAGCTCGGCTCGTCGACCCGGGTGGCCGCCAGGTAGTTGTTGAACTGCACCTGGCTGAACTCACCGGTGCGATCCTGGAACAGCGGGTCCTGGCGGATCGTCTCGGCGATCACGTCATCCGGGGCCTGCAGACCCAGCGTGTCGGCGGCCTGGTCGAACAGGGCCTCGTTGACCAGGCCTTCTATGGTCTGGTCCATCATGCCCAGGCCGATCGCCAGCTCGACGGTGAAGGACGGCCCGTATTGCCGCTGCAATTGCTGCAGCTGGATCTGGAAGGCGTCGGTCAGCCGCTGCACCGTGATCCGCTCGTTGCCCACCGTGGCGACCGTGGCGCCGACGCCGGTGCCGCTGAAGATATCGGTCAGTCCGACGCCGCCGAGCGCGATGGCGATCAGCACGAACAGGATCTTGATGAACCAGGAACCGACCTTGCCGCGGATGAGCTGGAGCATGAAAGGGCCTTACCAATGGGCGCCGGCGGTCATTGCGTTCTCCGGGACAGCCGCGCCGCCGCGTCGCCATCCTGCCATGGCCAGGTCCCGAAGGGCCGGCATATTAGGTGCGGCGGGCAGCAGCGGCAACCGGCATCCGACATCCGGCGTCCCCGGGCGCGATTGGCCGTTGGCAGGGTGCTTGCGGGCCTGCTAAACGAAGGCTCCCCCGCCGCGGATTCCCCCGCCCCGCCATCGAGGACACCGCCCCGCCATGCCCCGCAAGCTGATCGCCGGAAACTGGAAGATGAACGGCCTCGTCGCCGATGCCGAGGCCCTGGCCGGTGATCTGGCCGAGCGATACCGGGCCGCGTCCCCGGGATTCGACATGCTGGTCTGCCCGCCGGCGCCTCTGGTCGGCACGGTGCGGGCCGCGATCGCCGGCAGCGGCGTGGCCCTGGGCGGCCAGGACTGCCATGCCGAGGCGTCCGGCGCCCATACCGGCGACACGGCGGCGGAGATGCTGGCCGATCTCGGCTGCAGCCATGTCATCGTCGGCCATTCCGAGCGCCGCCAGGACCACGGCGAGACCGACGAGCAGGTGCAGGCCAAGGCGCTGGCCGCCCATCGCGCCGGGCTGGTCGCGGTGATCTGCATCGGCGAGACCCTGGAGGAGCGTGACGCCGGCGACACCCTGACCGTGTGCTCCCGGCAGATCGCCGGATCGATTCCTTCCGGCGCCACGGCGGAGAACATGGTCGTCGCCTATGAGCCGGTCTGGGCCATCGGCACCGGCCGCACCCCCACCGCCGCCGACGTGGCCGAGACCCACGCCCATATCCGCGGCACGCTTTCCGCCCGCATGGCCGGGGCGGAAAACGTCCGCATCCTCTATGGCGGCTCGGTAAAGCCGAGCAACGCCGAGGAATTGATGGCGGTCGCCAATGTCGACGGCGCCCTGGTCGGCGGCGCCAGCCTCAAGGCCGACGATTTCTGGGCTATAGGACAGGCCTGCGGGTAGGCCCGCTTCGCCTTAAGCAGCCATCTGGCTTTTCATACGCTCCTCGAATAGCCGTCGGGCCAAAGGGTGGAGCGTGTCGGGATCAATCTTCGCCAATCGTCTTTTTCCGACGCGTTTGTCGATGACCGCAAATGCCTGCATCGGCGGGTCGGTCTCCTCGAGCGCGTCGTCCACAGAGGCACTGTGAACGTAGTCCCAGCAGGATGCATAGAAGTCCTGCCGACGGCCTTCCCCGTAGACGACGAACTGATCCTGATATTTCTTCTTGGTCTTCTCGGACGACGAGCCCTCGTAGTGCTCGTTGTAGTAAGCACGCGTGCAGAAATTGGCCAGAATCTCACCGTCAAGCGTGACCCATGCGTGCCCGCAAGTGCAATTGCCGTAGGCCGTGCTGTTGATGGCAATGCGGCCCTTCAATTCGTCACAGATCCTGTCCTCGACAAGCTTTCTGAGCTTTGACCATCGCATGGAACGTTCTCACTTGGTCTTTGAGTGCGGGGTGGCGCGCAGGAGACGCTACGGGGCCGACTCCTAATTCGCCATGAAATCCCGCTGAGGTTACACAGTGATTAGGATCGTGCCGAATTCTACGGCGGCTTTCCTATGCGCGCTGCTCGGATCGGGGTGCAATCCGACCTCGCCCGAAACGGCGGCGGTGAAAATCGAACTGCCGGATCACAGAAAACGGTACTGGTCTTGGTCGCACTGCTTATGTAAAAGGGCGCGTCCGTGACGCGAGCCGGTCGGCCGTGGCGCCGGACAGGATTCCAATCGAGGTTCGTCTTGCAGCAGATCGTTCTCGTCATTCACCTGTTGATCGCGATTGGCCTGGTGGGCCTGGTGCTGATCCAGCGCAGCGAAGGCGGCGGGCTCGGCATGGGCGGCGGCGGTGGCGGCGGCGGCATGATGTCGGTGCGCGGCACGGCCAGCTTCCTGACCCGGGCGACCGGCGTCCTGGCCGCGTGTTTCATGGCGACTAGCATCCTGCTGGCGATCCTCGCCGGCGGCGGCGGCGGCGAGCCGAGCTCGATCCTCGATGAGGCGCCGGCAGCGGTGACCGAATCGGCGCCGGCGGAACAGGACGGCCTCAACGCGCCTCTGTCGGAATGACCGACCGCGGAAATCCGGGGGTCTGCAAGGGGCGGCGGTCGGGCCGCCTCTTTCTCGTTGGGGTTGGAACGTGACGGGTATAAGCTGAGGGTCCATGACGCGGTACATCTTCATTACCGGCGGCGTGGTCTCCTCTCTTGGCAAGGGTCTGGCGTCGGCGGCGCTCGGGGCGCTGTTGCAGGCGCGCGGCTTCAAGGTCCGGCTGCGCAAGCTGGACCCCTATCTGAACGTCGATCCGGGCACCATGAGCCCGACCCAGCATGGCGAGGTCTTCGTCACCGATGACGGGGCGGAGACCGATCTCGACCTCGGCCATTACGAGCGCTTCACCGGCGTTCCCGCCCGCAACAGCGACAATGTGACCACCGGCCAGATCTACTCCACCGTCATCGCCAAGGAGCGGCGCGGCGAGTATCTCGGCGCCACGGTCCAGGTCATTCCGCACGTCACCGACGCGATCAAGGATTTCCTGCGCTCCGACATCGGCGACGAGGATTTCATGCTCTGCGAGATCGGCGGCACCGTCGGCGACATCGAGAGCCTGCCCTTCGTCGAGGCGATCCGGCAGTTCGGCAACGAGATCGGCATGGAGCGGGCGCTGTTCATCCATGTCACCCTGCTGCCCTATATCCCGACCGCCGGCGAGTTGAAGACCAAGCCGACCCAGCACTCGGTCAAGGAGCTGCTGTCGGTCGGCATCCAGCCGTCGATGCTGCTGTGCCGCGCCGACCGGCCGATCCCGGAGAACGAGCGGCGCAAGATCGCGCTGTTCTGCAATGTGCGGCCGGAGCGGGTGGTCGCCGCCCTGGACGTCGATTCCATCTACCAGGTGCCGATCAGCTATCACGAGCAGGGCTTCGACGATCAGGTCCTGTCCTACTTCGGCATGGAGGGGCGGGCGCCGCTGGATCTCGACATGTGGACCGAGATCATGCAGCGGGTGCGCCAGCCCGAGGGCGAGGTGACCATCGGCGTGGTCGGCAAATACACCTCGCTGATCGACAGCTACAAGAGCCTGTCCGAGGCGCTGGCCCATGGCGGCATCGCCAACAATGTCCGGGTCAAGCTCGACTGGATGGATTCCGAGATCTTCGAATCCGAGGACGCGGTGACCCGGCTGGAGGGGGTGCACGGCATCCTGGTCCCCGGCGGCTTCGGCGAGCGCGGCAGCGAAGGCAAGATCCGCGCGGCGCAGTTCGCCCGCGAGCGCGACGTGCCCTATTTCGGCATCTGCTTCGGCATGCAGATGGCGGTGATCGAGGCGGCGCGGCACATGGCGGGCCTCCCTGAAGCGGGCTCCACCGAGTTCGGCGAAGCGACGGAGCCGGTGGTTGGGCTGATGACCGAATGGACCCGCGGCAACGAGAAGGAAGTGCGTGGCAGCGACAGCGATCTCGGCGGCACCATGCGCCTGGGCGCCTATGACGCTGTGCTGACGGACGGCTCGAAGGTCCGCGACATCTACGGCTCGCCATCGATCAGCGAACGCCATCGTCACCGCTACGAGGTCAACATCAACTACCGCGAACGGCTGGAGGAGGCGGGGCTGAAGTTCTCCGGCCTGTCGCCGGACGGGGTTTTGCCGGAGATCGTCGAACTGCCGGACCATCCTTGGTTCATCGGCGTGCAGTTCCACCCGGAACTGAAATCCAAGCCCTTCGACCCGCACCCCCTGTTCACCGACTTCATCCGCGCCGCCATCGAACAAAGCCGGCTGGTCTAGGAGAGGCTGCGCCCCTTGTGTTCACCACAGAGGCACAGAGACACAGAGAACCAATTTTGACTGTCATTCCCGCGAAGGCGGGAAACCAGGGATCACAATCGTGGCAGCAGAATTGCAGGGAACACTGGATTCCCGCCTTCGCGGGAATGACGATGATGTTGGTTGTTCATTCCTCTGTGTCTCTGTGCCTCTGTGGTAGTCCTTCTCAGGGTGTCCCAACCACCGAACGCACTCTCGCCAAACTCGCACTGCACATACGGGGCCCATGCCCATGATCACCGCCCATCCTGTCCAGATCGGTCCCCTAACCGTTGCCAATGACCGGCCCTTCACCCTGATCGCCGGGCCCTGCGCCCTGGAGAGCCGGGACCATGCGCTGGAGATGAGCGCGGCCCTGGTCGAGCTGACCGACGCACTGGGCATCGGGCTGATCTACAAGTCCTCCTTCGACAAGGCGAACCGGACCTCCGCAGACAGCCCGCGCGGTTTGGGCATTGAGAAGAGCTTGCCGATCCTAGCCGAGGTGCGGGAGGTGCGGGGCTGCCCGGTGCTGACCGATGTGCACACCGCCGAGCAATGCGCCCAGGCGGCGGAGGCGGTCGACGTGCTGCAGATCCCGGCCTTCCTGTGCCGCCAGACCGACCTAGTGCTGGCGGCGGCGGCCACCGGCAAAGCGGTGAATGTCAAGAAGGGCCAGTTCCTGGCGCCCTGGGACATGACCAATGTGGTCGACAAGATCGCCCAGGCCGGCAATCGCAACATCCTGGTGACCGAGCGCGGTGCGAGCTTCGGATACAACACCCTGGTCTCCGACATGCGGTCCCTGCCGATCCTGGCCAAGACCGGCTATCCGGTGGTGTTCGACGCCACCCATTCGGTGCAGCAGCCGGGCGGTCTGGGCGGCCGGTCGGGCGGTCAGCGGGAATTCGTGCCCGTCCTGGCCCGGGCGGCGGTGGCGATCGGCGTGGCGGCGGTCTTCATGGAGACCCACCAGGATCCGGACTCGGCGCCCAGCGACGGCCCGAACATGATACCCATCAATAAACTACGCGGCGTTCTTCAGACATTGATGGAGTTTGATCGGACTGCCAAGGCGGCGCCGATCACTGTCTGACTGCGACCGTGACCGGCCTCGCTGTCCAGGACATCTCGCTAGGCCGAGGGGCACCGGCAGAATCCATCGTCAAGCGCATTCCCTCTCACCCTCCCACGGCTTCGCCGCGGGTCCCTCCCTCTCCCCAAGGAGAGGGGAATCAAAGGCCACCACAATTACCCCTCTCCTCGGGGAGAGGGAGGGACCCGCGAAGCGGGAGGGTGAGGGGGAGCAGGGTGTTTCCGATCCGTAGAGGCCTGTTCGCAATCCTCGCTCTCGCGGCGTGTGCTCTGTCGACTGCCGGATGCGGCGAACGCGCCGGCGAGGCGCGGCTCCTGCTGCAAGACATCGCCGCCGGCCATGCGGCCTCGAACCTCAAGCGATCCACCGGTTTTCCGGATCGCCGGCCCGTGGTCTGGCGCATCGACGGGCGCGACGGCGCCGGCGATCTCTATGTGCCGGCCGAGGGCGCCCTGGCCCGCATGGTGCTGGTGCCAGGGCTGACCGAGGAGGGGCGCAACGATCCGAGGGTCACGGCGCTGGCCTATTCCCTGGCCCGCATGCGCTTCGCGGTGCTGGTGCCGGACATCGCCAATCTCAGGCGATTGCGGGTCGGGCCGGAGGATTCCCGGGCCATCGCCGACGCCGCCCTGGCCCTGACGGGCCTGCCGGCCGGCGGCGCTGCGACCCCGGTCGGGTTGGCCGCCGTCTCCTATGCGGTCGGGCCGGCACTGATCGGGGCCCTGGAACCGGATGTCGACGACCATGTCGGATTTCTGGTCGCCATCGGTGGCTATCACGACATGAATGCGGTCGTGACTTACCTCACCACCGGCCGGTTCCGCGGCCCGGATGGCGGGGCATGGCGGGAAGGCCGGCCCCATGGCCTCGCCAAGTGGCGCTTCGTGGCCGTCAACGCCGACCAGCTCGGCGATCCCGGCGACCGCGCCACCTTCGCCGTGCTCGCCCGCCGCCGCATCGCCGACCCGACCGCCGCCATCGACGATCTGGCGGCCGGGCTCGGCCCCGACGGGCGGGCACTGCTGGCCGTGCTGGAGAACCGCGATCCCGATGCGGTCCCGGAGCTGATATCCGCGCTTCCCGCACAGCTGCGCGACGGCTTCGCCGCCCTGTCGCCCTCGCGCTACGACCTGACGGCGCTAGGCGCCCGACTGATCCTGGTCCATGGCGAAGACGACCCGGCAGTGCCCTACACGGAGAGCCTCGCGCTGGCGCAGGCCGTAGCGCCGGGCGGGGCCGACCTCTACCTGCTCGACGGGCTGGACCATGTCGATTTCCGCTCGGAGATCGGCCTTGGCGACCAGCTGATCCTGCTGGACGCTGCTCAGGCGGTGCTGGCGGAGCGGGACCGGATCGCTGCCGGATCGACGGCGCAGGCGATTCGGTGATACGCATGCACCTCCCTGCCGGCCGCATCCTCAAACCATGAAACCCATCGCCCTCTATGCCGGTCTGGCCGCCCTGGCCGGCGCCGGGATCTTCTCCCTGCTGCTGCTGCTGCGCTCGCCGAGCCATGATCGCGAGTGGATCGCGGGGCAGGATCGCCTGCCGGAGGTGGTATTCGAAGGAGATGTGGCGAGCCTTCGCAATGTGCGGGAATTCCGGTACGACGCAACCGGCGCCGTCGCCGAGCCGCGCTATGAGGACCGGCGCTACGACCTGACGCAGCTGGACAGCGTCTGGTACGGCATCTCGCAGATCTCCAGCTTCAAGGGCGTCGCCCATACATTCCTCAGCTTCGGCTTCTCCGACGGCACCTATCTGGCGGTCTCGATCGAGGCGCGGCGGGAGGTCGGAGAAGATTACGGCCCGATCCGGGGGCTGTTCCGGAACTATGAGGTGATCTACGTGCTGGGCGACGAGCGCGACGTGATCGGCCTGCGCAGCCATGTCCAGCGCCTGCCGGTGCGGCTCTACCGGATCGCCATTCCACCGGAGGAGGGCGCCTGGCTGCTGCGCGCCCTGCTGGAGGAGGCCGACGAGATCAACCGCACGCCGCGCTTCTACAACACCCTGATCGACAACTGCACCACCGGCATCGCCAAATACGCCACGCCAATGCCGGCCTGGCGGCGCCTGCTCGACTACCGCATCGTGCTGCCCGGCTATTCCGACCGGCTGGTGCGCGATCTGGGATTGCTGGGGCCGGGCGACACCAGCGACCGGGCGCTGCTCGACCCGGCCCGAGGCACGCCCGACTCCGAGGCCTTCTCCCAGGACATCCGCGTCGAATTCCTGCCGAGCCGGTCCTAGAGGCCGGCATCATGCGCCGAGCGCGGGGCCGGTTCGCGGCGATTGACAGCCCGCCGGTCGCTCCCTATCTACAGCGCCGGGCCGAAGGTCCCTGCCGCTCGCGGGCGCAAGCCTTGGTGAAATCCTTCCCTGACGATCCGATCCGCCTATCCCAGTGACATGCGGACCGATGGCAATGCGAGCCCCATCCAATTTCCGCATGCAGCACTGCGTGAGGCTTTGTCATGACCGGATCTTCCCAGCTTCCCTCCCTTGAGGACCTCAAGGCCCAGGCCAGGCGCGTGCGCGCCACCCTGGCCGCCGACGGCACGCCCATCGGCCATAGCCGCGCCCTGGAGCTGCTGGCGCATCAGCACGGCTACAGGGACTGGAACACCCTGCATGCCGCTCTCGGCAACCGGCCGCCACCGAGCCCTGTTGCCGTCGGCGACCGGGTCCGCGGCCATTATCTGAGCCAGCCCTTCGAGGGCGAGGTGATCGGCGTGCAGGCACTGGCGACGCCGGACCGGTTCCGCGTCACCCTGCAATTCGACGCGCCGGTCGACGTGGTGACCTTCGACAGCTTCTCGGCCTACCGCCAGAGGGTGACCGGCACCATCGACCGGACCGGCCGGACGGCGGAGAAGACCTCCGACGGCCGGCCGCATATGGAACTGGCTCTGTAGTCGAGCCGAGTACTGGGTCCAACCCGATCCTGCTCCCACGTGCGGTTGCAGGATCGGGCCAAACGTCGAGGACGATATGAGCGAACTCCATTTCAGAGTGCATGCCCGGGGATCCGAGGAGTGGGTCAAGGACGGCCCATCGATCGTCTCCAAGGACGCCTTGGCCAGGATTGCCGGGGTGATGCAAACAGACGGTCCGGTGATCGTCGAGCATTGGCACTATTACGGTGGTCGTGGGCCTGACCATCATGTGTTCGAGGAAATGGACGCCTTCCTTGACTATCTCCGTGCGGAAGCCCTGGCGGGCGACGACCTCCATGTATGGAGCGTTCCCGAGGTGTGCAGGGACGACAACCGTCTGGCCCATGGCAAATGCCCGGACGAGGATGGCTGCGTCCCCAAGGGCGGCGCGTACTGACCTGTCGGCTAGTTTGGAGCCGGGTGCGGGACACTCATTCAACCCGGTATTTGGCCGGTACGCTGCCGATCAAGCCGGCTTCCCTTCAACAGGCTGAAGAGCCGTATTGAGCGCGCCGGAGATCGGCCGGTCTTCCATGATCCCGACCCATCGCTGCAACAACCTGTCGCAGATCTTGGCGAATGGCGCCGCCATTAGGCGGAACAGCAGGCCTTTGGCGAGCCCCGGCTTTGCCCGGATTTCGAAGTCCATGCGGATTTCCGTGCGGCCGTGATCGATCGCGGCCAGGGACCATGTCCCGGCCAGCTCAGCGATCGGGTAGGGGTAATCCGCAGCGTCGGTATGGACGCGGAAGGCGAAGGCGCGGCCCTCGTCCCACAAGGTGCAGGTCTCCCGCCAGCTCTTGCCGTCAGTGTCGCTGCATTGCCGGACCATGCCCGCACCGCGGCCTTCGACGATCTCGACCGCACCGATATTGTCGGCGACGTCCGCATAGCCCTCCTGATCGCTCATCACCTGCCAGACCCGGGCGGGCACCGCCGAGGTCGTGATGCCGGCAGTCAGGGTCATCCGGTCGCCGGATCGCGTGACGGTGATCCTGCTGGGCCCCTGGTAGAGCAGGGCGAGGCCGACGGCTTGATCGATGGCGAACAGGGCGACTAGACCGGCGCAGGCCGCCACGATCCAGAACCCGGCCGGCGTCAGGACCTCCGGGAACAGGGCCAGCAAGAGCCCGCTGTCCAGCACCCAGAGGATATCGGCGGCGATCACCGCCCAGACCCAGCCGCGCCTGAGCAGGCGACGGGTGGCAATCAGCGCCACGCATCCGGCGAAGGCCAGCAGCAGGATGCCGAGTTCGAACACCAACCCGGCCGCCGACCAGCCGAACAGCGACTCACCCGGCGCGAACAGGCTGCTTGCCACCGGGTCTGCCGCCAGCAGGCAGGCAAGACCGGAGACGGCGGAGACAGCGGCATTGGCCAATAGAACCCAGCGCAATGGCGTGTCGTTCGCTTGATGAAGTTTCATGGCACGACCCTTTCCATTCAGGGAATGTGCCGGCAGAGATACGGACTCGATCCTCTTGGCCGCAATTACCATGCAGGTAATGCGGACTGCCCGGCCCGGCCCCCGACTAGCGTTCGGCGGCGGTTTGAACTGGCGGTGCCTCCCGGATCGCGATCCGAGTCATTGAGGTATCGTCGGGGACGACGAGTTTGACGAAATACCGTGCATCCGCCGAAACCTGGAATGCTGCGGTGTTGCCATTGATAGACCTGAATTCATTGGAGTGAATTGCCTGGCTAAGGTCGGACGCCTCATAAACCCAGAAGGCCGCCTTAGTGTCGACGGACAGCGATCGAGTTTGATCCGAATGAAATGCCAGCCAAGCAGTCTGCTCGATCGTTTCGATGACAACTTCCGTTTCGATGTCGACGATCGCCGGTTCCAGCGCGCTGGTTGTGCCTTTCAGCACCTGATCGGGAGCCAAGATCGTCCCCGACAACAGAAAGCTGATCTCCGACGCGAAATTGATGTCGTCGAAGTCATAGACGCGCAATAGCAGTTCTCGATCGATATCCAGTTCCGTGACGATCTCGGAAAAGAAACTCATGTTGTGATCATCGTTCGTTGCGATGAATTGCTCACTGGAGGCGTCGAACAGGTCCAGTATCGTATCGGTTTCGTCATATTCTGATTCGTTGATGCTGCGCGTTTGCAGATGCAATATCTGGCCTTGTGCGGCATCGAATTGCAGAGTCAACGCACCCGGCTGGTCTCCGGCGACGACCTCAAACAGGAATGGGAGCGTGACGGGATAGGTCTCGTAGTCTGGCGAGGGCGCAATACGCGACGGTGCCCTTTCTCCCTTGATCCTCCGGGTAATCGCCTCTGATTCCGGCGGAGTCTGGGACCGCAGACCAATGGCGAAGGTCCCCGCCGGCACTACAATCGGCTCGGCGCGTTCGCCGGCGCTGAAGTGACGGTAATACTGCGTCCGTGCAATGTCGGCGAAGACGATCTCCAGGCCTGGAAGCGATTCCGCGGAGTATCGGCGGCTGACGTCGCTGCTGGCCCGGTACCAGCGAGTCGATTCTCCCACCGGGAGCGCAAGTGTCCGGGAACTCTCGTCGTCGAACAGGATGGTGTGTTCCGCTGAAACCGACTCACCGATCCAGCTCAGCCGTCGCTGCAACGCGTTGATTCTCGGAGCGAGCACTTCGGCCGGGTCTTCGACAGGCAGCAGGGACGATCTTTCAATCGCAGCGGTCGTGACGACACCATGATGGTCAAGCGCGAGGTTCAACTGATCGAGGAGAATGCGGCAAAGCGCCAGTTCAGCCGGATCGTCGGAGGCGACAAGTTCGTTTGCGCGCCTCGCGATCCACTGCAACAGCTCGCTTCTCGGCAGTTTGGCCAGATCCTCCTCGCCCTGGGCGAGGGATGCGACAAGGAGGTGCGCGCTAAAGCTACCGGAATCCCATCCCGAGGCCTGGTCGGCGGGCCGCTGGGCCAACAGTGAATCCAGCAGGGAATATGGCGCTGGCATAGAGCGGTCGCGGGCAATTATCGCCCTGATGAGGTTGTGCGGGTCGTCCTGCGCGCCTCTCTGCCAGTGGTCCGCATGACGATCGGCGAGATCGGCCAGGCTCTCTCGCGTGGCAAACCGGATCGTCTTCGCGACCGCTTCGCTGATGACCTGGTCGGTCACGAAGCCGTCGGGCAGGGCTTCCAGCAACTGCTTGGCGGCCGCTGCGGCCGAGGGCTGCCCTGACCCGTGATCCAATTCCATTCTCGCGGCCCAGATCCTGAACGCGTGGCCATTTCGCTCCGTGGCGTCCGGTATGCTCGGTTCATGTCCGATGAGTTTGGCCTGGATGATGGAATTCCACTCCCGGCCGTCATCACCGGTTCGGATCAGGTTCAGCAAGGCGTTGAACAGCAATTCATGCTGCTCGGGATACGCCTTGAAGCTGGCCTCCCAATCGACCAGCTCCGAAAGGTGTTCCAGGTATCCGTCCATGATGATGCTGCGGCTGTTCAGTCGCTCATCGGGCGCGAACTCAAATTTCTCGACGAGCGCATCGGCGGTAGCGTCCCGCAATATTGCGGTCGGCGTAATCGTCCACAACGCATCGAGCGCGTCGGCACGAGTGTTTTCCGGGATCGGTCTGTTGTGGCCGGTCGCGGCCAGCGCCTCCAGACCGAGGAAGCGGAGCATCGGGTCTTCCGAGTACACGAACTCGACCATGATCGGGACTGCCGCTGCCAGGACGGTTTCGTCGGTCGAGGCCAGGACCGCGCTGGCAATTGCCGGTGCTGCGATATGGTCGCTATTCGCCCGGACCCACACTTTGATTGCATCGATTGTTCTGGGGCTCACCGCCCGGAAGAACGCGTCGAGATCCGCACTTAGCTGTTCGAAGTCTTCATCGTCATTCGGAACGTTGGCGAGCATCGCCGCAATAATCCGATCATCGTGACTCTCGCAGAGTACGAGGTCGTCAGTGCATTCGGAGTCGATGCGGATTCCGACCGGATAGTGGCGAAGAACCGCTTCCATGAGCTTCAGCGGAAATGTCTTCGGTTCCGCGCCAGGCTCACCGCCACCGCCGATCGTGGCCGATTCGGCCAGGAGGACGAATTGCTCCCGCAGGTTCCAGCCTGTGGTCTGTGTCAGCTCGCCCCCATGGAACAGGGCGAACATCTGCAGTGCCAGGGCACGCGTCGTCGGATTGAATTCAGGATCGTTTGCCTTCCTAAGCGCCACGTCCATGATGACGGCCTGAAGGTCGCCGTCCTCGATGAGTTCGTCGATGACGGTTTGCGCGATCTTGTTGCGAAACTCCGGGTCGGCAAGCTGCTGGGTGAGCAGGGCATCGATCCTGGAAGGCAGACGTTGTTCCGCCTTTTCAACCAGGCCGGATGCGTCGAGCAGCCTTTCCGCGATCTGGCTGGAGATTTGCGGCCGGATACTGTTCAGAACCTGGTCCTCGACCGTCTTCTCCATCGACTGTTGCTGATTCTTGAGTAACTGGCCCTGCCACGAAAGATAGCCCGTGACGATGGCAGCCAGCGTCCCAACGCCGACGACGCCCAGGATCGCGCTGAGTTTGACCAGCATCTTGCTGGCGATCTGAGACTCGACCCATTGCCGGTAGTTTTCGGGGGGCCATTGCGTGGGCGATTCCGCTTGGACGGGCTGCTGCTCGCCTGCGGCGGGTGAAGGGTCCGAATCCGCCATGCCATCATCCTGCTGATGTGTTTTCTTGGAAGAATCGTTCGCCAGCGGGCAATCAATTCACTGGAAATTCCTGACAATTTTATCGATCAGGTGGTGGCCTGACAACGTTCGGCAATTATTTCTTTCGAAGGCGCCGCGAGGCGATCCTGCCCAACAGCCGGCCGGCGGAGTCCAAAGCGTGGCCGCCCTAGACGACCGTCGGTCTTGCGGCCTCGGTGTAGTAAAGCAGCCGCCGCTTACTGTCTGTGAGGTAGTCGCGGCGACGGTCGTGGACACGGCCGGCGACGGTGCGGGAGGCGGTGTTGGCGGGATCGACCTTTGAGCAGACGAAGTCGAAACCCAGATCCTGCAGCGCGTAGGCCAGGACGGCCCGGGCGGCCTCGGTGGCATAGCCCTTGCCGCGCTCCGCCGCATGGGTGTGCCATCCGATCTCCTGCAACTGCTCGCCTGCGACGTCCTGGTAGGTCAGGCCGCAATCGCCGATCAGGCGCGGGGCGTCCTTGGGCTCGATCACCCAAAGCCCGAACCCGAAGGTGTCGTAGACCCGCAGGTTCCAGGCGATCCAGTCCTCGACCTTGGCCGGATCCGCCATCTGCGGGTAGAATCGCCTTGCATAGGGGTCCGCGAAGACGTCGTAGAGCGCCTCGGCATCGTCCGCCCGAAACGCGCGGAGTCGCAGGCGGTCTGTTTCGAGGATCGTAGGCATGGCGGCAGGTCATCGGCCTATCCGCCACGGCGGTCAAGACCCGGCTGTCAAAGCCACATCAATCCCATAGACCCGATCCGCCATCGTCTGCGACGGGCCGGGTGGTGGGGCCTTGACCGGGGCGGTCACCACCATCGCCCGCCAGTCATAGCTCTGTGCCGCCGCGGGGGTGGGAAGCCCGGCCAGGGCGGCGGCGATGGCCACACCCAGCAACCAGAGGGTCAGGGCGGTGTCCATGCCGGACCACCGCATATGCGATGCCGGCTCGGCGCCAGCCGATCCGGCGAAGAACCGCCTCCAAAACGCGATCACGGGCATTCTCCTGCAGTCTGTCTGTTGCAACTGCCGGATCGTGACCGGGACACCGGGAACCGGAGGTGGGGGCCATCGGAAATTTACCGTGAATTCGGCCGGACCCGCCGCGCCGCCTTGCGCGTTGCCGGAGGACTCTGTATCTGTGCCCCGCCTGCGCGGCAGGGGCCGGCGGCGCATTCCACTCTGACCGACAGGGGCATTGCGATGACCGCCATCATCGATATCCACGGCCGCGAGATCCTGGACAGCCGCGGCAACCCGACCGTCGAGGTCGACGTGACGCTGGAAACCGGCGCGACCGGCCGCGCCGCGGTTCCCTCCGGCGCCTCCACCGGCGTGCATGAGGCCGTCGAGCTGCGCGACGGCGACAAGGAACGCTATCTCGGCAAGGGCGTGCTGAAGGCGGTCGACGCGGTGAACGGCGAGATCTTCGACGCGCTGTCGGGCATGGAGGCCGAGGAGCAGGTGGCCCTCGACCAGATGATGATCGAGCTCGACGGCACCGAGAACAAGGGACGGCTGGGCGCCAACGCCATTCTCGGCGTCAGCCTCGCGGCCGCCAAGGCGGCGGCGGACGAGGCCGGTCTGCCGCTTTACCGCTATGTCGGCGGCAGCTTCGCCCGCGACCTGCCGGTGCCGATGATGAACATCATCAATGGCGGCGCCCATGCGGACAATCCGATCGACATCCAGGAATTCATGGTCATGCCGGTGTCGGCCGAGACCGTGGCCGAGGCGGTGCGCATGGGGGCGGAGGTGTTCCACGCCCTAAAGAAGCAGCTCAAGGATGCCGGCCACGGCACCAATGTCGGCGACGAGGGCGGCTTCGCGCCGAACCTGTCCTCCACCGACGAGGCGCTCGGCTTCATCATGAAGGCGGTCGAGGCGGCCGGATACGCGCCGGGCGACGATGTGGTCCTGGCGCTCGACTCCGCCTCCTCGGAGTTCTTCAAGAACGGCAAATACGAGCTGGAGGGCGAGGGCAAGTCGCTCGATGCCGGCGGCATGGTGGATTACTACACCGCCCTGGTCGGCCGCTATCCCATCGTCTCCATCGAGGACGGCATGGCCGAGGATGATTGGGAGGGCTGGAAGGCCCTGACCGACGCCATCGGCGACCGCATCCAGCTGGTCGGCGACGACCTGTTCGTCACCAACCCGGCGCGGCTGGGCGACGGCATCGCCAAAGGCGTGGCCAACTCGATCCTGGTCAAGGTCAACCAGATCGGCACCCTGACCGAGACCCTGCAGGCGGTGGAGATGGCCCACAAGGCGAACTACACCGCGGTCATGTCGCACCGCTCCGGCGAGACCGAGGACAACACCATCGCCGATCTGGCGGTCGCCACCAATTGCGGGCAGATCAAGACCGGCTCGCTCAGCCGCTCCGACCGCATGGCCAAATACAACCAGCTGATCCGCATCGAGGAAGACCTCGGCCGGGCGGCGCGTTATGCCGGCCGCGGGGTGCTACGGGGGTAGGGCGGGCACCCGACCTCCGACGACAGTCCAGGCGTTGCCGACCTCACCCTTCGACAAGCTCAGGATGAAGGTTTTGGGAGGCCAAACCGCGCCACAATCACCCTCATCCTGAGCTTGTCGAAGGGTGAGGTCGGCGACACGAGAGCTGATTTGCGGGATTAGAGGCGGAGACCCATCCGGATGGCCGGCATCGTCACCGCGGTCAGCCTCAGCGCGACCCATACCATGAGCAAGCCGAACGCCGAGTCCATCCGCCTGCTCAAGGGGCTGGGCGTGGAGGGCGACGCCCATGCCGGCGAGACCGTCAAGCACCGCTCCCGGGTGGCCCGCGACCCGACCCAGCCGAACTTGCGCCAGGTCCACCTGATCCACAGCGAGCTGCATGACGAGCTGCGCGATCGCGGGTTCGCCCTGGTGCCGGGGCAGATGGGCGAGAACGTCACCACCCGCGGCATCGACCTGCTCAGCCTGCCGGTCGGCGCCACGCTGCAGCTGGGCGAGGCCGCTATCGTCGAGGTGACCGGCCTGCGTAATCCCTGCCATCAGCTCAATGGCATCCAGGAGGGGCTGATGGCCGCGACCCTGGACCGCGACGCCGACGGCGAGCTGATCCGCAAGGCCGGCATCATGGGCATCGTCCTCGCCGCCGGAACGGTCCGGCCGGGCGATCCGATCGCCATCACCCTGCCGGCCGAACCGCACCGGGCCCTGGAAAAGGTGTGACGGCAGGACCCCATCATGCACCCGCGCTACGCCCCGTACCTGTTCGGCCTCCTGCTCTCCGGCCTCATGTCGCTGGTCGTTTCCGGAATCGCCACGGTGCGGGCCATCGGTTTGGTGGACGCGTTCCTGGGGCTTTGGATGTCGGCGTGGATATCGTCCTGGCTGGTGGCCTTTCCAACCGTCCTGGTCGTGGCACCCCTGGTCCGGCGCATCGTTGCCCGTCTCGTGCGCGAATTGGAGTAGCGAGGAGACTCTGAAGGATCCGGTGTGGGTGTATCGCAATTGATCAAATGAGTCAGGTCTGAGTGAAAGCAATAAAATTTCGTGAGTTTCGAAAATTCTTGCCAATCAGAACGAAAAATGGTAAGAGATCGCAATTTTTAGATGCGAGTTGGTTCTGATATCGTTTTTTAAGACCAAATTCGCCGAGAAATTGTTCGCATTAATTGTAGTCGAAGGCGAGAGGCTGCTGTCGACCGACGGGTCCATTGCTTATCCGACACCCCAACGGCCGACTTAAATTCCAGCGATGAATTCGGCGTCACGTCGAGCTCGTAGGACGCGGCGGCGCCGGCCAAATGTCTCCGGACAGCAATCGAATGAACGGTGGCGCACGGATCGTGTCGTCGCCGACGGGGGACAAACCATGAACATACGGATCTTTTCTCTGGCGCCGGCCGCGATCATCGCGACGGTGCTCGGTCTTTGGGCCAATGGCGCCGCCGCCGATCCGCACGCCGAGGGATATGACGCATATCCGCTGGCGACGATCGGCCTGCCACGCGCTATCGCAGCCGACAGCGGCAAGCTTTTCGTGCTTACCGTCCATGGTGTTCTCCATGAGGTCGACCGAACGGGAGATACGACGGAGATCGTAGATTTCGGGCGAAGGACCTGGGTCGGCCTTGCACCAGATCCGGCGTCGGACAGCATCTACGCCAGCAACAATACATACGGATATGTGGCCGAGTATTCGGAAAGCTCCGGCGGCCCTCCGCTGCCGATCGTGGGCGGGATCCCTCGGGCGGCCGGACTGGCTGTGTCTGAAGACGGTGAAAGGATCTACGCCGCCTCCTATACCGGCAATCAGATCCACACCTATGACGTTCCGGCGGGTGAGCACGAGACCTGCGGTACAAGCGACCTCCCGGACGGACTTGCGCTCTGGGATGGCACGCTCTACATCGCCAATCGCCGCGAAAAACGGATCGAATACATCGATGACCTTGTGGCCTGCGAAACGCCGCAAGTCTGCGTCGGAGGCATCTTCAGCGACCCCGTCGGCATCGGCAGGGGCGATGACGAGCTATTCGTCGCCGATTTCGGCAGTGGCTCGATCTTCCGGATCGACTCGGACTGCATTGCCACGGAATTGGCGACTGGGTTCAAGGGACCGGTGGGAGTCGCCCAGATTGGCGAGAACCTGTTCGTGGCCGAAAACAGGGGAAACACGATCTGGTTGCTGACACCGAACACCGTCAGTGGCGCGGTCTCCGGTATCGCTCCACCCATTACCGTGTCATGCGAGAACCTCAGTAACCCTTCGGTGGTGCAATTCGAGCTGGGCATCGGGCAGTGCGACTACAACTGCACGAGCGAGGGTCTGGATGCCGACCCTGACGATATCGTCAGGGTCGATATCGACGCCTCGGTGCCGGATCCGTCGGCCAGGCCGGTGCTGGAATTCATCCATGTCCCGGCGCTCGGCTCTTTTGACAACCTCTTCGGTTTCACGTCGGTCGAGGACCCGACCCGGTACGCCATCGCGACCTACATCAAAGTGTCCGGAGGCTGGTGGACCAAGCCGTATTGGGCATATCCGACGGTTCCGATCGATGAGGATGGCTATTTTTTCGTCGACATCACGACGGGCGGCCACGACCAGAATGCGACGGAAATCGTCGCCTACCTGGTTCCCGAAGGCTACTCGCCGCCGTCATTGGGCAACAGCCCGATGCTGCCATTGACGCTTGAGCGCATGGATGGCGATTGCGACGACTTCGCGGTGGCAAAGGCAAGCGCCGTGAGGGTTCCCTGATGCGGCGGCATCCTCCCGATCCTTCCGACAATGAATGGCGCGACAGGCGTCCGTGACCGACGTCGGCGTCACATGGGAGACAGATGATGAGTAGCAACGCATCCACCATGGCGATCGGCACGGCCGTTGCCGCACTTTTCAGCCTGTCAGTACACGGTGCGCACGCCGATCCGGTACCCGATGGGTTCGAGCTAAGCCCTCTGACAACGGACGTGATCGGCCCGCGCGGGCTCGAACGACGGGGGGAGCATGTGCTCGTCCTCGGTGTCCAGGGTGATATGTCTGCGGTCGACAGGGCCGGGCTAACCACGCCGATCGCACAGTTTGGGCCGGGAACATGGATCGGTCCGGCGCTCAATCCGGCCACTGGCGCGATCTACGCCAGCAACTATGCCCACCATTATGTTGCCGAACTCATCAATGGCGAGGTGACAACGATCGCTACGGTACAAAATCCGGCAGGGCTGGTTGTTTCGGAAGATGGCGGCACGCTTTACGTGTCCTCATATTCAACTCATCAGGTCCTCGCGATCGATACGGTCTCCTATGAGGTCTCGACCTGCACATCCGGCTATTACCTTCCAGATGGACTTGAGTTCTGGAACGGCGACCTCTACGTCGCCAATCGGGGAGCCGGGACGATCGTCCGGGTCGTGGGCGGATGCGGCCAGCAGGTCGAATGCGCATCGGAACTGTTCGACAATCCGATCGACATTGCTTCGGGCGCGGACGGACTCTTCGTCGCTGACTACGGCAACGGCGACATCCTGCGTACGGAAGCGGAATGTAGCGTGGAGGAATTCGCTTCCGGGTTCCAAGGTCCCGCGGGGATCGAGACCTTGGCAGACGATGTATTCGTGGCGGAGTACGCGACCAACACGGTCTGGAGGATTGCGGAATTTGGCATCCTCGGCTCCATCTCCGGTCTCAATTCGCCGATATCGGTCTGTTGCTGGAACCTAACCAGCGGCCAGCGAGAAGAAATCACGCTCGGACCCGAACACGACGTCTACGATTGCACGTCAGCGGAACTTGCGGTGTCGGAAGGTGACCTCGTCAAGATCAGCATCCAATCGGGCCCACCGGATCCGGATTTCTGTCCCGAGAGAATGGCTGACCTTAGCAATTGATCGGCAACCGGCATCGGTGGGACCGGGCCGATCTGGCGCATTCCGAAGCCTGCCTCCCTGGAGACCGGCGATCCGACTCTAGCCAGCGCCGTCCATGAGGTCGCACCACGCGACGAAGATCGATTTCAGTTCGCTGGACTTGGCCTCCAGTTCCGCCAGATCCGCGACCTTGAACGAGCGCGCCTCCTTGCCGTCGCCTTCCAGGTTGGGGAAGCCGCCGGGGATCTCCGCGCCCTTGTGGAACATCAGGCTGGCGTGCTTCTTGGCCTTGGGGAAGAAGCTGGCGATGTTGCCCTTGTAGATGAAGGTCGGGGCCTGCCATTTGATGGCTTCCGTGATCCGAGGATCGCAGGCCAGCGCCAGCTCCCGGATGGCCGAGACGACCGGCTTCATCGGGTTGTCATAGCTCTCCAGCCAGCGGTCGACATCCGGATTTCGGTTCATCTCTGCGCGCCTCCCGATCGCATCGACAGCCTAGGGGGCTGGGGCGGGTCCGGCCAAGACGAAGCCTGCGGCGGATGCAGTCTATTCCTCGAAACGGTTCGCGGCGTCGCGGTCGCGCTCGTATCGCCTCGCGAGCGGAAACGGCGGCAACCAGGATTCCCGGCGGATAGTCCAGATTTCGTAGGTCGGGGTCAACTGGTCGGGGGCATCCAGGGATCCCAGGTTCACCTCGATCTCGTCAGCGCTGCGGCCGAAGACGGATGAGCCGCAGCGCGGGCAGAAATGCCGCCCGGCATAGTCGCGGGTTTCGCCTTCGATCGTGACCGCATCCTCGGGGAAGATGGCGGACGCATGGAACAGCGCCCCGTGATGCTTGCGGCAGTCGAGACAATGGCAAAGGCCGACCCGGTATGGGCGCCCCGTGGCCACGATGCGGACACTGCCGCACAGGCAGGCGCCCGTGAAACGGTCCATGCTGCGTCTCCTCGATTGTCATGTGGACGGGTGGGCAGACCCTATCAGCAATGCGCCCGTGCGGTCATTGGGCAGATGGGCGCCGCTCCACGTTTGACTGCGCCGTTGACACGGCTTTCCGGGAAAAGCGAGTCGCATCAAGCGGTTACCGATTCGGCCGGGCTAACGCTTTGACTCCATTCGATTAAATGAGTTGACGCAGGCGAATCAAAGTGATTCGATTCGGGGCATGCCCCTGCTGCTTCGCCTCAAACGCCTCCTGCGCCCGGCCGTCGTACCGGCCTTCGGCGCCTGCCTGGTGGCGTATTTCGCCTATCACGCGGTGCAGGGCGATCACGGCATCCTGGCCCGCACCCATCTGAAGGCCGAGCTGGCCCAGGCCGAGGCGACCCTGGCCGCACTCCGGTCCGAGCGGCAGGTGCTGGAGCACCGCGCTGGGCTGCTGAGCCCCGAGCAGATCGATCCGGACCTGCTGGAAGAGCGGGTGCGGGTGATGTTGAACTATGCCCATCCGGACGAAGTGATCTATTTCTACCCGGATGAGGCAGGCAATCCCGTCACCGGCGTCGCACGGCCGACGCAATGATCCGGTCTGCGGGCGCCATGCCCGCGATCCCGACATCCTGATCCGCTGAATGGCCGACAGCCCGGACCTGTCGCGCCGCGAAGGACGGCGCTTCATGGCGGCGATCGCCGTGGTCTTCATGGCCAGCGGCGGCGCCCTGGCCAGCTGGCTGCCGCGCATTCCCGAGACCCGCGCCAGGCTGGGCCTGACCTATGACGAGCTCGGCCTGGCGCTGTTCGGCGCCGGCGCCGGCGCCATGCTGTTCATGCCGATCACCGGCTGGCTGATCGGCCGGTTTGGCAGCTACGGCATCACCCGGGTCACAGCGGTCGGGATGGCTGCCGCCCTGCCGCTGATCGTGCTGGCGCCGAACCTGATCGCGCTGGCCGCGGCCCTGGCGGTGTTCGGGGCGTTCACCGGCTCTCTGGACGTGGCGATGAACGCCCAGGCGGCCCATGGGGAAGGGCGGACCGGCCGGCGCTTCCTCTCGATCATGCACGGCATGTGGAGCGTCGGCACCATGGCGGCGGCCGGCATCGCCGCGCTGGCGGTGAAGGCGGGCGTGCCGCTGACCGTCCATATCGGGTCGGTGGGGGCGTTCCTGGTCGCCGCGGTGATCGTCGCCGGCTTCCTGCTGCTGCCCGACAGACCGGGCAAGGACGGTCCGATCGCGCCCTTCGCGCTGCCCACCGGCGCCATCTGGTGGCTCGGCATCATCGCCTTCTGCGCCCTGCTGAGCGAAGGCACGATCTACGATTGGAGCGCCGTCTTCCTGCGCGATGCGCTGTCGGCGACGGAAGAGGTCGCGGCCCTTGGCTTCGGCGCCTTCACCGTCACCATGACCCTGGGGCGGCTGGCCGGCGACGCGGTGGTCGACCGGGTCGGCGCGGTCGGCGTGCTGCGCAGCTGCGGCGCCATTGCGCTCATCGGCATCGCCCTGGTGCTGACGACGCCGACACCGCCGCTGGCGATATTCGGATTTGCGCTGTGCGGCATCGGCATCTCGTCGGTCTTTCCGATCGTGGTGCGAGCGGCGGCGCGCAGCCGCGACATGCCGCCCGGTGCCGCCATCGCCGCCGTCTCCACCGCCGGCTATACGGCCTTCCTGGCCGGACCACCGGTGATCGGGATGGTCTCCCAGGCGACCAGCCTGCATTTCGGGATGGGCATCGTCGTCGTCCTGACGCTGGCGATCATCCTGCTGGCGGTGCAGGGCCGCTCCGCGGATCGGGACGGATAGCAGCGCCAGCGCCGATTTCCGCCGTCGGGCCCCCTTGCAAAATTGGTATGACCACTTTACTAAAGAGGGACGGCCGCGCAGGGGCGTATCCCAGGCATCCGGCCGGTTCCCACGCCATTTCGGGAGGGCCCATTGGCCACGACGAAACAGCCCCGCGGCAAGGCAAAATCCGCGAAATCCAACGGTGCCGGCACGACGGACGAGCCCAAGGCGACAAAGGAGGAGCTGCTCGACTATTACCGTCAGATGCTGCTGATCCGACGCTTCGAGGAAAAGGCGGGTCAGTTGTACGGGATGGGGCTGATCGGCGGGTTCTGCCATCTCTATATCGGCCAGGAAGCGGTGGTCGTCGGCATGGACGCGGCCCATGAGCCGCAGGACACGGTGATCACCGGCTATCGCGACCATGGCCATATGCTGGCCACCGGCATGGAGGCGCGCGGCGTGATGGCCGAGCTGACCGGCCGGCGCGGCGGCTATTCCAAGGGCAAGGGCGGCTCAATGCACATGTTCAGCCGCGAGAAGGGCTTCTATGGCGGCCACGGCATCGTCGGCGCCCAGGTCTCCCTCGGCAACGGCCTGGCCTTCGCCCACAAATACAAGAAGGACAAGGGCGTCGCCGCGATCTACATGGGCGACGGCGCGGTCAACCAGGGCCAGGTCTATGAAAGCTTCAACATGGCGGCGCTGTGGAAGCTGCCGGCCGTGTTCGTGATCGAGAACAACCGCTACGGCATGGGCACCTCGGTGCAGCGCGCCTCGGCCGATCCCGAGCTCTACAAGCGCGGCCAGGCCTATGGCATTCCCGGCATGCAGGTCGACGGCATGAACGTGCTGCGGGTCAAGGAGGCGGCGCTGGAGGCCCAGGCGCATGCCCGCTCCGGCAAGGGGCCCTACATCCTGGAGATGATGACCTATCGCTATCGCGGCCACTCCATGTCCGATCCGGCGAAGTACCGCAGCCGGGAGGAAGTTGCGGAGGTCCGCGAGCAAAGCGACCCGATCGATTACGTGCGGAAGCGGCTGCTCGACTCCAAGGGGGCCAGCGAGGACGATCTGAAGGCGATCGACAAGGAGATCCGCGCCATCGTCAACGATTCCGCGGAATTCGCCCAGCAGAGCCCGGAGCCGGATCCGTCCGAGCTCTACACCGACGTGCTGGTCACGGCCGCCTAGACACAAGAACGCGCCATGATCCGGCCGGCCCCCGGATGGGCCGCCGGGTGCGGGAGGACACAAGATGCCGATCGAAATCCTGATGCCGGCGCTGTCGCCGACGATGACCGAGGGCACGCTCGCCAAATGGGTCAAGCAGGAAGGCGACGAGATATCCGCCGGCGACATCATCGCCGAGATCGAGACCGACAAGGCGACCATGGAGGTCGAGGCGGTCGACGAAGGCAAGCTCGGCCGCATCCTGGTCAATGAGGGCGCGGAGAACGTGGCGGTGAACACGCCAATCGCCGTGCTGCTGACCGATGGCGAGGACGAGGCTTCCATCGGTTCGGCCTCGGCGGCGCCGGCCACGGCCGACGCTCCGGCACCGGTGGCCGATCCGGAGCCCGCCGCGGCCGCGGCCGCACCGGTGATCTCCGCACCGCCGGCCAGCGACGAGGACAAGTATTTCGACAAGACCCAGCGCCTGACCGTGCGCGACGCGCTGCGCGACGCCATGGCCGAGGAGATGCGGGCCGATCCCGACGTCTACCTGATGGGCGAGGAGGTGGCCGAGTATCAGGGCGCCTACAAGGTCAGCCAGGGACTGCTGCAGGAATTCGGCGCCGACCGGGTGATCGACACGCCGATCACCGAGCATGGTTTCGCCGGCCTGGGCGTCGGCGCCGCCATGGCCGGGCTGAAGCCCATCGTCGAGTTCATGACCTTCAACTTCGCCATGCAGGCCATCGACCAGATCGTCAACTCGGCCTCCAAGACCCTCTACATGTCGGGCGGCCAGATGGGCTGCCCGATTGTTTTCCGGGGCCCGAACGGGGCGGCCTCCCGGGTGGCGGCGCAGCACAGCCAGGACTATGCCAGCTGGTATGCCCATTGCCCGGGCATGCATGTGGTCGCACCCTGGTCGGCGGCGGATGCCAAGGGGCTGCTGAAATCGGCGATCCGCGATCCCAACCCGGTGATCTTCCTAGAGAACGAGATCCTCTACGGCCAGAGCTTCGACGTGCCGGAGGACCCGGAGTTCACGGTACCGATCGGCCGCGCCAAGATTGTCCGGGCCGGCAGCGACGTGACCATCGTCGCCTATTCGATCATGGTCGGAAAGGCGCTGGAGGCGGCGGAAATGCTGGCCCAGGACGGCATCGACGCCGAGGTCATCGATCTGCGCACCATCCGGCCGCTGGACACCGCCACCATCATCGAATCCGTCAAGAAGACCAACCGCCTGGTCTCGGCCGAGGAGGGCTGGCCCTTCGCCGGTATCGGCTCCGAGCTGTCGGCGCTGATGATGGAAGAGGCCTTCGACTATCTCGACGCGCCGGTGATCCGGGTCTGCGGCGCCGACGTGCCGATGCCCTATGCCGCCAATCTGGAGGCGCTGACCCTGCCGCAGCCGGCCAATATCGTCGAGGCGGCACGCAAGGCCACCTATCGCGCCTGACAAGAAGCGCACCGGGGAGACACGAGATGCCGATCAAGATCCTCATGCCGGCCCTGTCGCCGACCATGACCGAGGGCACGCTGGCCAGCTGGCAGAAGAAGGAAGGCGACGAGGTCACGGCCGGCGACGTGATCGCCGAGATCGAGACCGACAAGGCCACCATGGAGGTCGAGGCGGTCGACGAAGGCGTCATAGGCCGCATCCTGATCCCCGAAGGCACCGAGGGCGTGCCGGTCAACGAGGTGATCGCGCTGCTGCTGGAAGAAGGCGAGGACGCCGCGGCGCTGGACTCCGCCTCCACGGCCGCCGCTCCGCCGCCGGCGGCGGCCACCAACGGATCCGCGGCCTCCTCGGGCAATGGCGCCGCGGCCCCCGCGACCGCTCCGGCGCCGGCCGCTGCGCCTGCACTGGCTCCGGCAGCGAAGCCTACCGGCGGTCGGGTCTTTGCCAGCCCGCTGGCGCGCCGGCTGGCCGCCGATGCCGGGCTGGATCTTGCAGCCATCTCCGGCAGCGGTCCCAATGGCCGCGTCGTCAAGGCCGATGTCCTGTCCGCCCAGGCCGGCGGCGGCGCCAAGGCCGCGGCCGGAGCAGCGGCGGCAGCCCCGCGCCCGGCGGCGGCACCCATCGCACCGGGCGCCGGCCCGGACGCACGGCAGCTCGCCGACGCCTATGGCATCCCCTATACCGAGGTGCCGAACAACAATATCCGGAAAGTGGTCGCGCGGCGCCTCACCGAGGCCAAGCAGACCATCCCGCATTTCTACCTGACCATCGATTCCGAGATCGATGCGCTGCTGGCCGCCCGCAAGCAGATCAACGATGCCGCGCCCGAGGGCGTGAAGGTGTCGGTCAACGACATCGTCATCAAGGCCGCGGCCCTGGCCCTGGAGAAGGTGCCGGCGGCCAATGCGTCCTATACCGACAGCGCCATCCTGCTCTACGACCGGGTCGACATCGCCGTCGCCGTGGCCACCGACAACGGCTTGATCACGCCGATCATCAAGGACGCCGCCAACAAGGGGCTGGCGGAGATCTCGTCGGAGATGAAGGACCTCGCCGGCCGCGCCCGCCAGGGCAAGCTGAAGCCGGAGGAGTTCCAGGGCGGGACCTTCTCCGTCTCCAATCTCGGCATGTTCGGGATCAAGGCCTTCGACGCCGTCATCAACCCGCCCCAGGGCTGCATCCTGGCGGTCGGCGCCGGCAGCCAGCAACCGGTCGTCCGCAACGGCGAGCTGGCCGTCGCCACGGTGATGAGCAGCACGCTCTCGGTCGACCACCGGGTGGTCGACGGCGCCGTCGGCGCGGAATTCCTGGCGGCCTACAAGGTCATCATCGAGAATCCGTTCAGCATGATGCTTTGACGGGACGGTCTGTTGCGCCATCCCTCCTGCGTCGTCCCCGGGCTTGACCCGGGGACCCGTGGCGCGGCCGGGATGGGCTGTCGGACGGCATGGCAGGGTGTAGCATGGGTCCCCGGGTCAGGCCCGGGGACGACGCGGTGAAGTGGGCATAAGAGAGTTTGGGGAGTAGGGCATGGCCGATACCAGCTTCGACCTGATCGTCATCGGCAGCGGCCCCGGCGGCTATGTCGCCGCCATCCGCGCCGCGCAGCTGGGCATGAAATCCGCGGTGGTCGAGCGCGAGGCGCTCGGTGGCATCTGCCTCAACTGGGGCTGCATCCCCACAAAGGCTCTGCTGCGCACCTCGGAGATCAACCATCTGCTGCATAATCTGGGCAGTTATGGCTTTGAGGCCAACGGGGTAACCTTCGATGCTCAGAAAGTGGTCAAACGGTCCCGACAGGTCGCGGCCCAGCTCTCCGGCGGCGTCAAACACCTGCTGAAGAAGAACAAGGTCACCGTGTTCGACGGCAACGCCAAGCTGGCCGGCAAGGGCAAGCTGACGGTGGAGAAGGGTGGCAAGACCGAGACCGTGTCGGCCAAGCACATCATCCTGGCGACCGGCGCCCGGGCGCGCTCCCTGCCGGGGCTGGAGCCGGACGGCAAGCTGGTCTGGACCTATCGCGAGGCGATGGTGCCCGAGGCCATGCCGAAATCCCTGCTGGTGGTCGGTTCCGGCGCCATCGGCATCGAGTTCGCCAGCTTCTACCGCAACATGGGCGCGGAGGTGACCGTCGTCGAGATCATGGACCGGGTGCTGCCGGTCGAGGACGAGGAGATCTCCGCCTTCGCCCGCAAGGCCTTCGAGAAGCAGGGCATGAAGATCCTCACCGGCGCCAAGGTGGACAAGCTGGACAAAGGCAAGGACAGCGTCACCGCCACCATCGATGCCGGCGGCAAGAAGACCGAGATCACCGTCGACCGGGTCATCCTGGCCATCGGCATCGTCGGCAACACCGAGGATATCGGCCTGGAAGGCACCAAGGTGAAGGTCGATCGCGGCCACATCGTCATCGACGAGTGGATGCGGACCGGCGAGCCGGGGGTCTACGCCATCGGCGACGTGGTTGGCCCGCCCTGGCTGGCCCACAAGGCGAGCCATGAGGGTGTGATCTGTGTGGAGAAGATCGCGGGCCTCAACGACGTGCACCCGCTCGACACCTCCAACATCCCGGGCTGCACCTACTGCATGCCGCAGGTGGCCAGCGTCGGCCTGACCGAGGCCAAGGCCAAGGAAGCCGGCCATACGGTCAAGGTCGGCAAGTTCCCCTATATCGGCAACGGCAAGGCCATCGCCATGGGCGAGCCGGAGGGCATGGTCAAGACCGTGTTCGACGCCAAGACCGGCGAGCTGCTGGGCGCCCATATGATCGGGGCGGAGGTCACCGAGCTGATCCAGGGCTACACCATCGCCCGCACGCTGGAGACCACCGAGGCGGAGCTGATGCACACCATCTTCCCGCACCCGACCTTGAGCGAGACCATGCATGAGAGCGTGCTCGACGCCTATGGGCGGGCGATCCACTTCTAGACCGCACGGCACCGGCCGAAGCGATGCTGAACCGAGTGTTCGGCGGTAAGCCGCCGGAAGAGGAGCCGGCCGAGGAGCCGCCGCAGGATCCCGAACCGGGCCTGTGGGACCGCATCAAGACGTTCTTCGTCCTGCTGTGGAACTGGACGATCCTGCTGGCGGCCATCGCCGGGTTCCTGCTCTGCGTCCGGCTGACCTATGGCTTCTGGCAGACGGCGATGGAGTCGCCGGACACCGACACCACGTTGCTGTTCGGCGCCATGGCGGTGGGCGGAGCCGCCGGCGCGGCCTTCCTCGGCTGGCAGAGCTGGCGCGGATTCCGATACTTCCGCCACCGCCGACGCCAGGGCCAATAGCAGACTCCCCAGTTCCTAAGCCCCCTCACCCTAACCCTCTCCCGCAAGGGGAGAGGGGATCCGAGCGGTGCCCGGTTGGTGCGCCTCTCCCCTTGTGGGAGAGGGAGGGGCCCGCGCGTCAGCGTGGGAGGGTGAGGGGTCTGAAGAGGACTCTGCGAACTCAGGCGGGTGCGCCTTTGTTTCGGCCGGAGGCGCGCTCGATCAGCACCCGCTGCGTGGTGACATAGCCGTGCTCCAGCTCCGCCAGATGCGGGCCCAGCAGGGCGTGCAGCTTGGGCAGCGCGTGGAAGGGGGTCGTCGGGGAGTTGTGGTGCTCGGCATGGAAGGCGTTGTTCCAGGCCAGCCAGCGCGGCGCGAACACGGTCAGCACGGTGCGGGTATTGCGCAGCATGTCCGGCACCTTGGCGCAGCCGCCGTGTTCCGACATGCGGATCAGCCGCATCACCGGCTCGCCCGCGGCCCTGGGCAGCAGCCAGAAGAGCACCGCATCCCAGCTTCCCAGCCAGACCGATACGCCCGCCACCGCCAGATAGACCGCCGCCATGATCTGCCCGTCGCGGCGGATCAGCGGCAGCGCGACCTCCGGCGCGTAGCTGCGCACCTGGGCCGAGAAGAAACCGAGCGGGAACACGATCAGGTCGCGCAGCAGCGAGCGGAAATAGGGGATGCCGGTGGCATAGAACAGGTATCCGCCGAGCGTGTCGGTATGCGGTATGGCCTGCGGGTCCTTCTCCGGATCCTGGGTGAAGGTGTGATGCCGGAAATGCTCATGCAGGAAATGGGTCGGATTCAGGCCCAGGATCAAGGCCGAGAACCAGTTGACGGCCGTGTTCAGCCAGCCGGTGGCGAATGCGGTGCGGTGCGAGGTTTCGTGGAAGGGCGAGAACCAGTGCACCAGCACGATGCCGTGCAGCACTGTGGCCGGCACGGCCCAGAGGGAGCCGAGCGACAGCCACAGCAGATACCCGCTCGCGCCCATGGCAGCCAAATGCCCGGCCAGGAAGATCAGGCCGGGACCGTCGCTGCGCCGGTTGAGGCCCTTGAGCGCCTTGGTCCCGACGATGGTCTTCACATTGGCTGGCTTGGTCGCCATCGCGCGTCAGCTTCCCGGATTGGCGGATTGGCCTAGTGCTGCCGAGACAAGTCTAGCGCCTGGCAAAGCCCGGTTCCAAGCGACGCGATCGGCCGGAATTCCAGACGAAGGCCGGCGTTGAGCATTTGATCGCCCGCCAAGCACGGCGTACGCTTATTTCAAGAACAAGACAGTGGAGGCAGCAAAATGAACGCGATCAGAACCGGCTGGAGCAAGTTTCTTGCCGTGAGTGCCGCGATTGTCGGTGCGGCAACGGTCCTTGCGCAGAGCCCGCAGGCATCCGCCCAGGACAGCGCCATCGACGACATCATGCGGCGCGGCACCCTGAATGTCGGGCTCTCGACCTTCGTGCCCTGGTCCATGCGCGACAAGGAAGGCGAGCTGATCGGCTTCGAGATCGATGTCGCCCGGCGCCTGGCGGAGGATCTCGGCGTCGACGTCAACTTCGTGCCGACCGCCTGGGACGGCATCATCCCGGCCCTGATCGCCGGCAATTTCGACGTCATCATCAGCGGCATGACGGTGACGCCGCAGCGCAATCTGACGGTCAACTTCACCATTCCCTACGCCCATTCCGGCATGCGGCTGGTGGCCCATCAGGAGCTGGCGGCCGACCTCACCAAGCTGGAGGATTACAACGACCCGGACGTGGTCTTCTCGTTGCGCCGCGGCTCGACCCCGGCCAGCTTTGTGCAGGCGACACTGCCCAAGGCGACGCTGAACCTGTTCGACGAGGACGGGCAGTCCTTCCTGGAGATCATCAACGGCCGCTCCACGGCCACCTTCGCCTACGACCCGACTCCGGCGACCTGGGTCGAGCGCTATCCGGACGTGCTGTTCGTGCCCATCGACCAGGTCTACAACCAGGGCTCCGAGGCCTTCGCAGTGCGCAAGGGCGATCCGGACACGCTCAACGTGTTCAACAACTGGATCCGCCTGCGCTGGCAGGATGGCTGGCTGCAGGAGCGCAACGACTACTGGTTCCGCGGCCGCGAATGGGCCGACCAGGTTCCTGAGTAATCGGTGATTGCAGCGGCGGCGAGCCCTCACCCGGCTCACCTCCGCTCGCCACCCTCTCCCATGGGGAGAGGGAACCAAGGGCCGTCGCTTGAAACCCCCTCCCCTTGGGAGAGGGTGGGCCGCCGCAGGCGGACCGGGTGAGGGCCGAGCGCTGACGGTGCCGCTTCAGGCCGAACGGCATCCATCCCGGTGGCACGCATGCGCCCAATGACCCGAAAGCGGCGGTTTCACTGGCTGGACGTCGCCATCATCGCGGCGGTGGCGGCCCTGGTCGCCTTCGTCGCGCTCAGGGTCAATTCGGTCCTGCGCTACGACTGGGACTGGACCCACATTCCCAATTACATCCTGCGCTACGACGCGGAGGAGGGCTGGGTCGCCAACCTGCTGCTGCACGGCTTCCTGACCACCCTGCGCCTGGCGATCTGGGGCAACGTCCTGGCAGCGCTCATCGGACTGGTGTTCGGCCTCAGCCGGGTCAGCCGCAACCTGTTCCTGCGCATGGTCAGCCGGACCTATGTGGAGTTGATCCGCAACGTCCCGCCGCTGGTCTTCCTGTTCGTCTTCTACTTCTTCATCTCCAGCCAGATCATGCCGCTGCTGGGCATCGACGCCTTCGTGCGCGAAGCGTCGCCGGAGACCCTGGCGTTCATCTCCGTCCTGTTCGGCCGGCCGGAACTGCTGGGCAATTTCGTTGCCGGGCTGATCGCGCTTGCCATGTTCGAGGGCGCGTATGTGACCGAAATCGTCCGCGCCGGCGTGCAGTCGATCGACAAGGGTCAGTGGGAAGCTTCGCAGGCAATCGGCCTGTCGCGCTTCGATACCCTGCGCGACGTCATCCTGCCGCAGGCGGTGCGCCGGGTGGTGCCGCCGCTGGCCAACCAATTCATCTCGCTGATCAAAGACAGCTCGATCATCGCCCTGATCTCGATCCAGGAATTGACCTTCACCGGACTTGAGGTGGTGGTCGCAACCTCCCGGGTCTTCGAGGTGTGGATCACCGTTGCGGCGATGTATTTCGTCATCTGCGCCGGATTCTCCGCCGGCTTCGACCGGCTTGAACGGCGCCTCGGGCTCGGCGACGGGCGGGGAGAGCGGTGATGGCGGTCGGCGAGACATCTCTCGGGACGGGGTCGCGCTCGCGGCTGCTGCGTCGTATGGGGCGTTCGCGCCGGCGGCTGCGCGCCACGGTGGTCGACATCGTTCAGTTCGCGGTTCTGAGCGCCGCCCTGATCTGGCTCGCGGTCCAGGGTGCCGAGCAGATGGGCTACAATTGGCAGTGGTACCGGGTGCAGCGCTACCTGTACCGGGTGATCGACGGCGAACTCATCTGGGGCCCGCTGGTCCGCGGCCTGTTCGTGACGCTCGAGATCGGCCTCTGGAGCCTGGTGCTGACCGTCATCATCGGCCTGGTCGGCGCATTGCTGCGGTTGTCGGACTCCTGGGCGGCGCGGCTGCTGGCCAAGGTGTATCTCGAGGTCATCCGGAACACGCCGGTCCTGGTGCAGCTGTTCCTTTTCTTCTACATCCTGGCGCCGATCTTCGGCTTCGACCGGTTCTGGGCCGGCGTGCTGACCCTGGCCTTCTTCGAGGGGGCGCACGCCATGGAGATCTTCCGGGCCGGCATCCAGTCGGTCGGGCGCGGCCAGTGGGAGGCGGCGGAGAGCCTCGGCCTGTCCCGCTTCGACACCTATCGCGACATCGTCCTGCCCCAGGCGCTCCGCCTGGTGCTGCCGCCGCTGACCGGCCTGATCGTCAACCTGATCAAGCATTCCGCCATCGTCAGCGCCATCGCCATCGCTGACCTGACCACCGCCGGCCGCAATGTGGTCGCCGACACCTTCATGAGCTTCGAGATCTGGTTCACCGTGGCCGGCATCTACCTGGTGCTGACGGTGACCCTCTCGATCTTCGTGAGCTGGCTTGAGCACCGTCTGAGGGTGCGGAATTGATGGCTGATCTGGTGGCCGGCATGCTTCGACCGGCTCAGCATGAGGAGTGCTGTTTGGCCTATCCACCACCCGGACCTCATCCGGAGCTTCTCATCCCGAGCCTGTCGAGGGACGAAGGATGAGTGCGCCACAGGACGAGGACCGCTCCCGACCCATGTCCGATTCCAATCCCGTCATGATCGCCTTCGAGGGCGTCAGCAAGTGGTTCGGCGAGTTCCAGGTGCTGAAGGACATCAGCTTCCGGGTCCGGCTCGGCGAGAAGGTGGTGGTCTGCGGCCCGTCGGGATCGGGCAAGTCGACCATGATCCGCTGCATCAACCGGCTGGAGGAACACCAGGAAGGCCGCATCACCGTCGACGGCATCGAACTGGACGACGATACAAAGCACGTCACCGCCATCCGCCGGGAGGTCGGCATGGTGTTCCAGCAGTTCAACCTTTTCCCGCATCTGACCGTGCTGCAGAACCTGGCGCTGGCGCCGATCCGGGCCCGCGGCCTGGACCGCAAGGCGGCGGAGGCCCTGGCCATGGAATACCTGGAACGGGTCCGGATCCCCGAGCAGGCCGGCAAATATCCGGGCCAGCTCTCCGGCGGCCAGCAGCAGCGGGTCGCTATTGCCCGATCCCTTTCCATGAAGCCCAAGATCATGCTGTTCGACGAGCCGACCTCAGCCCTGGACCCGGAGATGATCAAGGAGGTGCTGGACGTTATGGTCGACCTGGCCCGCGACGGCATGACCATGGTCTGCGTCACCCACGAGATGGGCTTTGCGCGCGAGGTCGCCGACACCATGATCTTCATGGATGAAGGCCGCATCGTGGAGCAGGCGCCGCCGGACGAATTCTTCGCCGCCCCGAAAAGCGATCGCACCAAACTGTTCCTCAGCCAGATCCTGTCGCATTAGTCTTCCAGCCGAAAATCGGCCTTGCAAAAGGCGGGCAGGGGGCATAGCGTCGAATTTCTAAAGACATTCCTTTAGAAAATAGGGCGGGCCCGCCATGCCATGCGGAGCCTGCCTCGTCGCCGTCTGACCTCCGGGCGGCGGAAGGGGAACAGCTTGACCGTGGAACAGGATCGCAAAGGCCCGGGCTTTGCCGAGTTCGTGACGCTGACGGCGTTGATGATCTCGCTGGTGGCGCTGTCGATCGACGCCATGCTGCCGGCCCTGCGGGAGATCGGCGACGATCTCGGCGCCACGGGCGAGAACGAGCCGCAGCTGGTCATAACCGCGCTGTTCCTCGGCCTGGCCATCGCCCAGATGCTGTTCGGGCCGCTCTCCGACAGCATCGGGCGCAAGCCGGCGATCTATGTCGGCATGGCCCTGTTCATCGCCGGCTGCCTGATGTCGATCTTCGCCACCAGCTTCGTGGTCATGCTGGCCGGGCGCTTCCTGCAGGGCATCGGGGCGGCCGGACCGCGCACCGTGATGGTGGCGCTGGTCCGCGACCAGTATGAGGGCCGGGCCATGGCCCGGATCATGTCGCTGGTGATGGCGGTGTTCATCCTGGTGCCGGCCATCGCCCCGGCGCTGGGGCAGGGTATCCTGCTGATCGGCCATTGGCGGGCGATCTTCTGGCTGTTCCTGGGGCTGGCGATCACGGCCCTGGTCTGGTTCATGCTGCGCCAGCCGGAGACCCTGGCCCCGGAGCGCCGTGCCAGCCTGTCGCTCGGCCGCATCGGCAGGGCCATCCGCGAGGTCTGCCTCAACCGGGTCGCCTTCGGCTATACCCTTGCCGCCGGCTTCATCTTCGGGGCCTTCATCGGCTACCTGACCACCGCACAGCAGATCTTCCAGGAGCAATACGACGTCGCCGCGCAGTTCCCGCTGTATTTCGCGGCCCTGTCCCTGGCCATCGGCGGTGCCTCCTACGTCAATTCCCGGCTGGTGATGCGCCATGGCATGCGGCCCCTGTCCTGGGCCTCGCTGCTGGTGCTGAGCGGCCTGTCGCTCGGATTTCTCGCGATCGCCGCCGCCATGGCCGGAAATCCGCCACTCTGGGCGCTGATGGTCTATTGGCTGGCGGCGTTCTTCTGCCTCGGCCTGCTGTTCGGCAATTTCAACGCCCTGGCCATGGAGCCCATGGGCCATATCGCCGGCGTCGCTTCGGCGGTGATCGGATCCCTGACCACGGTCATATCGGTGGCGTTGGGCACGGCGATCGCCCAGGCCTATGACGGCACCGTGCTGCCGCTGGTCGGCGGCTTCGCGGTGCTGGGCATCGCCGCCGCCGTCACCATGCGCTGGACGGAGCGGGGCAGGGTCGAAGTGGCGCCACCCGAAGCCGAAGCGGCCGCTGCCGATGACTGACAAGGCTAGAGCCGGCGCGATCTATGTCGACGCCGATGCCTGCCCGGTGAAGCGCGAGGTCTACCGCGTCGCCGAGCGGCATGGGATGCCGGTGCATGTGGTCGCCAACGGGCTGATCGCCATTCCCGACCATCCGGATATCCATCGGGTGATCGTCGGCGACGGGTTCGACGCCGCCGATGACTGGATCGCCGAGCGCGCCGGTCCGGGTGATGTGGTCGTCACCGCCGACATCCCTCTGGCCGATCGCTGCGTGAAGGCCGGTGCCAGGGTGATCGGCCCCACCGGCCGCGCCTTCACTGAGGATTCCATCGGCATGGCGCTGGCAACCCGCAATCTGATGGATGAACTGCGCTCGGCTGGCACCGTCACCGGCGGCCCCAAGCCGTTCTCGGACCGGGACCGCTCGGCCTTCCTCTCCGCCCTGCACGAGACGATCGAGAAGCTGAAGCGGGGGCGCTAGGCGCCAGGCATCGGTTCTGGCCTAGCCGACCTCACCCTTCGACAGGCTCGGGATGAGGGTTCTGTTGTGGGCAGGCCTATCCAAGAAGACCCTCATCCTGAGCGTGTCGAAGGGTGAGGATGGCAGAGTTGGGCGCGGATTCTCAGTCTACCCCCGGCCGATGAACGGCATCTGGGTGGCCATGATGGTCATGAACTGGACGTTGGATTCCAGCGGCAGGTCGGCCATCTGCACCACCGCATTAGCGACGTGGCGGACGTCCATGGTCGGTTCCGGCGCGATGGTGCCGTTGGCCTGAGGCACGCCGGCGGCCATCTGGGCCGTCATGTCCGACGCGGCGTTTCCGATATCGATCTGGCCGCAGGCGATGTTGAACGGTCGCCCGTCCAGGGAGATTGTCCGGGTCAGGCCGGTGATGGCGTGTTTCGAGGCGGTGTAGGGGGCCGAACCGGGGCGCGGCACATGGGCGGAGATCGAGCCGTTGTTGATGATCCGGCCGCCCTGGGGCTCCTGCCGGCGCATCAGGTTGAAGGCGCCGCGGGCGACCAGGAAGGCGCCGGTCAGGTTGACGTCGATCACCGTCCGCCACTGTTCGACGTTGAGATCGCCGATCGGCATGGCCGGCACGTTGTTGCCGGCATTGTTGAACACCACGTCCAGGCGCCCGAACCGCTTCTCCGTCTCGGCGAACAGGGTGGCGACGGCGGCGGAGTCGGTGACGTCGCAGCTGACTGGCAGGGCCTGGTCGGCCGGCACCCCGGATTCGGCGATGGTCTCTTCAAGCTTGTCGGCACGCCGGCCGGTGACGACGACGGAATAACCCGCCTTCAGGAACGCGATGGCGGTATGGCGGCCGATGCCCGAACTGGCCCCGGTGACGAGCGCGATCTTCCCCGATTGGTCCACGATGTCCTCCCATGTCACGGATCCGATCAATTATAGATCAGCCGGCACGGCGTAATGCCAGCAATCGCGCGCAAACCAGCCATGCGGCGGCGGTTCTTGGCCATGGCCGCCGTCGATCCTATGTTACAAGTCTAGGAAGCACCTCGGGACCCGGCGGAATCACCATGCCCATCGCTCAGGACCGCATACGCCATCCGGAAAAGCGCAATCGGCCGGACAATCCGATCCAGCGCAAGCCGGCCTGGATTCGGGTGAAGGCGCCGGTCAGCAAGGAGTACCACGAGACCCGCCAGCTCATGCGCAAGCTGAAGCTGAACACGGTCTGCGAGGAGGCGGCCTGCCCGAATATCGGCGAGTGCTGGGCCAAGGGCCATGCCACGGTGATGATCCTGGGCAGCGTCTGCACGCGCGCCTGCGCGTTCTGCAACGTCGCCACCGGCCGGCCGGACCAGCTCGACCCGCATGAGCCGGAGCATGTGGCGGATGCCTGCGGCGCCCTGGGGCTGAGCCACATTGTGATCACCTCGGTCGACCGCGACGATCTCGACGATGGCGGCGCCCGGCACTTCGCCAATGTCATCCAGGCGGTCCGTGATCGCTCGCCGGATACGACGATCGAAGTGCTGACGCCCGACTTCAAGGACAAGCCGGGCGCGGTGGATGTGGTCTCGGACGCCAAGCCGGATGTCTTCAACCACAATCTGGAAACGGTGCCGCGGCTCTACCCGTCGATCCGGCCGGGCGCGCGCTACTTCACCTCCCTGGCGCTGCTCAGCAAGGCCAAGGAGAACGACCCGTCGGTGTTCACCAAATCCGGCCTGATGGTCGGGCTCGGCGAGACGGCGGAGGAGGTCTATCAGGTGATGGACGATCTGCGCGCCGCCGATGTCGACTTCCTGACCATCGGCCAGTACCTGCAGCCCACGCCCAAGCACGCGGCGATCGACCGCTTCGTGCCGCCGGATGAGTTCGATGCCTATGAGCGGGTCGCCCGGGGCAAGGGGTTCCTGATGGTCTCGGCCTCGCCGCTGACCCGGTCCTCCTATCTGGCCGGCGATGACTTCGAGCAGCTTCGCGCCGCCCGCGAGGCCAAGCTGGCCGGGCTGGATACCATTAATCTGGTCGACCTCGCCGCCGACCGGCCGGCTGAGTAGGGGCGGAAGGCCGACCCATGCCGACCCATGCAGAGAAGCGCGTGCTGCCTTACACCCCGGCGCAGCTCTTCGACATGGTCGCCGATGTCGAGCGCTATCCCGACTTCTTGCCCTGGTGCCTCGCCTCGCGCATCACCAAGCGCGAGGGCAATGTCATCACCGCCGATCTGATCATCGGCTTCCGCATGGTGCGGGAACGCTTCACCAGCCGGGTCACCCTGGACCGGCCCAACCGGATCGACGTGGAGTACACCCACGGCCCCCTCAGCCATCTCAACAACCACTGGGTCTTCATCCCCCATGAGGATGGCTGCCTGATCGATTTCTACGTCGATTTCGAGTTCCGCTCCCGGGTCCTGCAGAAGCTGATCGGCGCCCTGTTCAACGAGGCGGTCAAGCGCATGGTCGCCGCTTTCGAGGCCCGTGCCGGCGATCTCTACGGTCGCAAGGGGGCGACGGTCCCCGCGGGGACGAAACCGGTTTCGGGTTAGGCAGGGAGCGGCGCCGGCTTTGCCATCCTCACCCTTCGACAAGCTCAGGATGAGGGTGCTGAGTGATGGCGTCAGCTCCAAGAGCCCTCATCCTGAGTTTGTCGAAGGGTGAGGACGGCAACGCCTGAACGGTGCCAGCTTGTGGCAAAGTCAGTCCTGCCGCCGGCGCTGCTTGAAGCCGGCAATGCCCTAATCGTCCCCATCGCTGCCCGTCGGCCAGGCGAACACCCGGGCCTCCAGCGCGTCGACTGGATCGCGGGCCGAGAACTGCGTACTGGGCGTCATGGCAACCCGCCACATTGTCATCGCGGCGATCAATGCATCCAGCGCATCGCCGCCGATATCCGCGACGGCGGTATTTCCGATCGCATCTGAGCACCGAAGGCCCGCACGCTTCAGAAGGTCCAGGATCGCCCGCCGTGCGGTGGCCAGGGTCGGTTCGCGGCCCTTGTACGGCCGATAGCACTCCAAGCGCTTCAGGGACGAGGCAGGGCAGGTCTCTGCCAGGGTCGCCGATGCGTCGGATCTGTCCAGGACAGGGACGATGGCGATTTGCGTGTCTTCGCATAGCGGCGCCAGCACCTGCGCGATGCCCCAATAGGTCTGGCGGTAGAGTCGGAGATTGTAAGCGCAGAACGGTGTGGCGGTTCGGCGGTCGGTGCGCCGTTTGCGTTCCCTCCCGCCGGTTCGTCGCCGGCATGCGTGTCGGAACGCCTCGGGATCGGGATATCGGCGCGCAAAACTTTGGGCAAAGCCGGCCCAGTCCGGCACGTCCACCAATTCGCCAGGCAGGCTGAAGGGGAAGTCGAGGCCGATCAGGGCATTGTCCTGGCCCGCCAGATGCGTGCGGAGGGCGGTCAGGGCGGCGGTCCGGGCCGCGCCGCCACCTGGAAGGTCGCTGGCCCGCCGCAGGCTGTCGATGTGAAGGCCGCCATCGACGGGAGACCCCTCGGCGATCCAGATGGCCTTGCCGGCATTGCGGGCGCCGCTGAAATCGACGCCGAGGAACCGCTCGAAGATGGCGCTCACGATCCCCGCGGCCGGGCCAGCTCCGCGAGCAGGTCCAGGGCGCGATGCACCGATTGCAGCCGTACCGACTGCCGGTCGCCGTCGAACACGTGGCGTTCGGCGACCGCATCCTCTCCGCGTCGCGCGATGCCCAGGAACACCAGACCGACCGGCTTGCCCGGGGTCGCACCGCCGGGACCGGCGATGCCGGTCACGGATACGGCGAGGTCCGCCGCGGAATGGCGGATCGCGCCCTCCGCCATGGCCTGGGCCACCCGGTCGCTGACGGCGCCGTGCTCGGCGATCAGCGCGGCCGGCACACCCAGCATTTCAGTCTTGGCGTCATTGGAATAGGTGACAAAGCCGCGGTCGACCACGTCGGACGAGCCGGCGATCTCGGTCAGGGTGGCGGCGATCAGCCCGCCGGTGCAGCTTTCCGCCGTCGCCAGCATCCGCCCCTGCGGCCGCAGCGTGTCCAGCAGCGCCGCCGCCTTGGCGGTCAGCCCGTCGTCGCGAACCATGGCCCGTATCCCAGCCACAGACTCAGCAGCCACAGCGCCAGGGCGGCGTAGAGGCCGGCGAAGATGTCGTCCAGCATGACGCCCAGCCCGCCCGGCACCTTGCGGTCGGCCCAGGAGGCCGGCCAGGGCTTGGCGATGTCGGCCAGCCGGAATAGCAGGAAGCCGATCAGGTAGTACCGCCAGTCAACGGCCACCACCGCCAGGGTCAGCCATTGCCCGGCGACCTCGTCGATGACGATGGCGCTGGAATCCTTCTCGCCGGATTTGCCGATATGGTTCGAGGCCCAGACCCCGACTGCGAAGGCCAGCGCCGCCGCCGGGACCAACGCCCAGGCCCCCAGATACCAGGCGATGGCGGCGGCGAAGGGCAGGGCGGCCAGCGATCCCCAGGTGCCCGACGCGATGCCGATCAGGCCGAAGCCGAACCAGGTGGCGGCGATAGTCGCCGGATGCCAGAGCGTAATGCCGGCGGGCAGGGGACGGATCAGGCGCAGTGCCATGTCAGGCTCCCCCGGCCGGCAGCCGCAATGTCGCCGTGGCCTGGGCGGCGATGCCTTCGCCGCGGCCGGTGAAGCCGAGACCCTCCGAGGTGGTGGCCTTGACGCTGACGGCGGTGCCCGGGCCGAGGATCTCGGCGATGCGGGCCGTCATCGTTTCGCGATGCGGGCCGATCTTTGGCCGTTCGCAGATCAGGGTCACGTCCACATGGACGATGCGGCCGCCGGCCTCCGCCGCCATCCCGGCCGCGTGGCGCAGGAAGGCGGCGGAATTCTGGCCCTTCCAGCGCGGGTCGCTGGGCGGGAAATGCTGGCCGATATCGCCGGCGCCAAGCGCCCCGAGGATCGCGTCGGTGATCGCATGCAGCCCGACATCGCCGTCGGAATGGGCCACCAGCCCCTTATCGTGGGGGATCTCGATGCCGCACAGGGTGACATGGTCGCCGGGCCCGAAGGCATGCACGTCGAAACCGTTGCCGACGCGGATATCGCCGCCACGGGCGGACAAAAGGGCCTCGGCCCGGGCCAGATCGTCTTCGGTGGTCACTTTCAGATTGTCCTCGTTGCCCGGGACCAGGGACACCGGCAGGCCGGCTTGCTCGGCGATCGCCGCATCGTCGGTGACTTCGCTGTCGGCCGCGTCGCGATGGGCCTGCAGGATGGCGTCGTAGGCGAAACCCTGGGGAGTCTGGGCCCGCCAGAGCCCGGAGCGGTCCACGGTGCCAGCGCTGACGCCGTCCTGACCGCGCTTCAGGGTGTCGACCACCGGGACCGCGGCGATGGCCGCCGGACCCGCATCCAGCGCCCGGCGCACCCGTTCGATGGTGCCGTTATCGGTAAGAGGCCGGACACCGTCCTGGACAAGCACAAAGCCCGGTGGCGTGGCGCCCAGCGCCTCCAACCCCCGATGCACCGAAGCCTGCCGGGTTGCTCCGCCATCCACAGGGTCGCCGATCGCCAAACCCTGCAAAGCCTTCAAGCACATGTCCCGATGCGCCGGGTTGATCACCACCCGGACCCGGTCCACGGAGGGGTGGGTCAGGAACGCCTCCACTGTATGGCGCAGCACCGGTTTCCCGGCCAGCAGGCGGTACTGCTTCGGCATGTCGCCGCCGAACCGCTCGCCGCTGCCGGCGGCCATGATCAGGGCGGCACAATCGGCCTGGCTCATCGGGATTCCGGGTGTTGGAAACGGACGCGCGAGCCTACTGAGTCGGCCATTTTCCGCCAAGTGCAATGCGCAATCATGTCGGAATTGTTGCTGCTAACCATCTATCTCACTTGAAAAGAGATGCGACCGTGTTAGTTTTGCCCAAAATGAGTGCACATCAACCGAGCGCCTAAAAAATGGGCATTGCATTGGGGGCCGTCGTCATCGACGACCCCGTTATCCTCGCGCCGATGTCCGGCGTGACCGACCGGCCGTTCCGCGACATCGTGCGCGGGCAGGGCGCCGGCCTGGTCGTGTCCGAGATGATTGCCAGCCAGGAGATGGTGCGGGCGGCGCGCGCGTCCATGCGCAGCTCGACCGATTGCGCCGAAGAATTTCCCATGGCGGTCCAGCTGGCCGGCCACGACCCGGAGATCATGGCCGAGGCGGCGCGGCTCAATGTCGACCGGGGTGCGGCGATCATCGACATCAATTTCGGCTGCCCGGTGAAGAAGGTCGTCAACAAGCTGGCCGGCTCGGCGCTGATGCGCGACGAGCCGCTGGCGGGCCGGATCCTGGAGGCCACGGTGCGCGCGGTCGACGTGCCGGTGACCCTGAAGATGCGCACCGGCTGGGACGACGACAACCGCAATGCCCCGACCCTGGCACGCATCGCCAAGGAGAGCGGCATCCGGATGATCACCGTGCATGGCCGTACCCGCTGCCAGCTCTACCATGGCAGCGCCGACTGGCGTTTCATCCGCCGGGTCAAGGAGGCGGTCTCGCTGCCGGTGATCGCCAATGGCGACATTTTGAGCTTCGACGATGTCGACCGCTGCCTGGACGAAAGCGGCGCCGACGGGGTGATGATCGGCCGCGGCGCCCAGGGCCGGCCCTGGTTTCCGTCCCAGGTGATCGAATACCTGCGGACCGGCACTCGACGCGCCGACCCGGCGCCCGAGGCGCGCCATGCCATCGTCCGCGAGCATTACGAGGCGATTCTGGGCCATTACGGGGTCGCCAAGGGCGTGCGCATCGCCCGCAAGCATCTCGGCTGGTATGCCGCCGGCCTGCGCGACGCCGCCCGCTTCCGCGCCGAGGTCAACCGCACCGCCGAGCCGGACCGGGTGCGGGCGCTGATCGATGCGGTGTTCCTCGGCAACGGCATGGCCCTGGCGGCATGACTGCATTTCCGCCGCGCAACCGCCGGTCATCGGCCGAAGGGATCGACCCCTGGCAGCTGCTCAACGCCCTGCCGGAGGCGGTGCTGGTGCTGGATGGCAACGGCGTCATCCGCTTCGTCAACTTGGACGCCCAGCGCTTCCTGGCGGCAGGCGAGGCGATGCTGTTGGGCCAGCGGCTCGCCGACTGGCTGCCCGAGGACAGCCCGATCTTCTCGCTGATCCGCCAGGCCCTGGCCGAAGGCAGCAGCATGTCGGAATACGGGCTGACCCTGGAGACACCGAGGATCGGCGCCCATCTGGTCACCGCCAGCGTGGCGCCGATCGGCGATCCGCCGAGCCAGCTGGTGGTATCGATCCGGGAGATCTCCATCGCCCAGCGCTTCGACAATCAGTTCAGCCATCGCAATGCGGCCCGCTCCGTCACCGCCATGTCGGCCATGCTGGCCCATGAGGTGAAGAACCCGCTGTCGGGCATCCGCGGCGCGGCCCAGCTGCTGGAACAGTCGGCCGGCGAGGGTGACCGGGAGCTGACCCGGCTGATCTGCGACGAGGCCGACCGCATCGTGGCCCTGGTCAACCGCATGGAGGTGTTCGCCGATGCCGGCCCGATCAGCCGCGAGGCGATCAATATCCACCAGGTCCTGGAGCGGGTGCGGCGCCTGGCCGAGAACGGCTTCGCCCGCCATGTGCGCTTCACCGAGCATTACGACCCGTCGCTGCCGCCGGTCTTTGGCAATCGCGACCAGCTGGTCCAGGTCTTCCTGAACCTGGTGAAGAACGCAGCGGAGGCGGTGCCGGCCAATGGCGGCGAGATCGTCATCTCCACCGGCTATCAGCGCGGCGTCAGCATCGCGGTGCCGGGCACCAACCAGCGCACCAACCTGCCGCTGGCGATCACCATCCGCGACAACGGGCCGGGCATCCCGGAGGACATCCAGGCGCATCTGTTCGACGCCTTCGTGACCACCAAGAAGAATGGCAGCGGGCTCGGCCTGGCGCTGGTCGCCAAGGTGATCGGCGACCATGGCGGCATCATCGAGTGCCAGAGCCGGCCGCGGCGCACCAGCTTCAAGACCTGGCTGCCCATGCATCCGGAGCTGGAAGCCGCGCGCACCGAGACGGAGGCCGCGTGATGGCCAATTCGACGATCCTGGTGGCCGACGACGATCGCGGCATCCGCACGGTGCTGAACCAGGCCCTGGGCCGGCTGGGGCATGACGTGCGCACCACCGGCAATGCCGCCACCCTGTGGCGCTGGGTCGAGGATGGCGCCGGCGATCTGGTGATCACCGATGTGGTGATGCCCGACGAGAACGGGCTGGACCTGATCCCGCGCATCAAGCGGGTGCGTCCGGACCTGCGGGTCATCGTGATGAGCGCCCAGAACACGCTGATGACCGCCGTCCGGGCGACCGAGCGCGGCGCCTTCGAATACCTGCCAAAACCCTTCGACCTGAACGAGCTGGTGGCGGTGGTCGGCCGGGCCCTGACCGCACCGCCGGCCAATGACAGTGGCCAGGCCGAGAAGCCTGCCGCCGAAACCGGCGAGTCCCTGCCGCTGATCGGCCGCTCGGCGGCCATGCAGGAGATCTACCGGGTCATGGCGCGGCTGATGCCGACCGACCTGACGGTGATGATCAGCGGCGAGAGCGGCACCGGCAAGGAGCTGGTGGCCCGCGCCCTGCACGATTACGGCAAGCGGCGCAACGGGCCCTTCGTGGCCATCAACATGGCGGCGATCCCCCGCGAGCTGATCGAGTCCGAGCTGTTCGGCCATGAGAAGGGCGCCTTCACCGGCGCCACAGCCCGGTCCAGCGGCCGCTTCGAGCAGGCCCAGGGCGGGACCCTGTTCCTGGACGAGATCGGCGATATGCCGATGGAGGCGCAGACCCGGCTGCTGCGGGTGCTGCAGGAGGGCGAATACACCACGGTCGGCGGCCGGGTGCCGATGAAGGCGGATGTGCGGATCATCGCCGCTACCCACCGCGACCTGCGGCATGCGATTCGCCAGGGCATCTTCCGGGAGGACCTCTATTACCGCCTGGCGGTGGTGCCGATCCGCCTGCCGCCGCTGCGCCAGCGCACCGAGGACATCGCCGCCCTGACCCATCATTTCCTGGCCCAGGCGGCCGCGGAGGGTCTGCCGGTCAAGACCCTGGACGCCACCGCCATGAACCGGCTGGGGCAGTATCCCTGGCCGGGCAATGTCCGCGAGCTGGAGAATCTGGTGCGTCGGCTGGCCGCGCTCTATTCGCAGGAGGTGATCGGCCTGGACGTGGTCGAATCGGAGCTGGCGGAGGTCGAGCAGCCGGCCACCGACCCCGACGACCGCCGCAACGAAGGCCTGTCGGGCGCGGTCGAGCGCCAGTTGAAGGAGTATTTCGCGGCCCATAAGGACGGGCTGCCGGCCACCGGCCTCTATGACCGGGTGCTGCACGAGGTCGAGCGGCCCCTGATCACCCTCAGCCTGGCCGCCACCGGCGGCAACCAGATCAAAGCGGCCGCGCTGCTGGGCCTGAACCGAAACACCTTGCGCAAGAAGATCCGCGAGTTAGACATCCAGGTGGTGCGCGGCCTAAGATGACCGCGCCTGGGAATTAGGGCCCGGATCCTGAGCTTGCCCAAGGACGGCCAAGGGGCCACATGGGCTGGTGACGCGCATGAGCGCCGGCCCGTCGGACGCACCGCGATGCATTCATGACCAGCGAGATCGCCGACTCCTCCCCAACGATTCTGCGGCAGTTGGCCATCTGGGCCGCCCGTGCCGGCCTCGCCAACAAGCTTGCCCTGCTGCTGACCGTGGCGGCCCTGGTGGCCGGGGTCGCGACCTATGCGGTGCTGACCGAGAGCCCGGCGCTGGGCGGCGATGCGGATACGGTCAACCTGCTGCTCAACCTGGATCTGGCGATCCTGCTGCTGCTCAGCCTGGTCATTGGCCGGCGGATCCTGCGGCTGTGGCGGCGCCGGCGGCGGGGGATCGCCGGCTCCCGGCTGCATGCCCAGCTGGTGGCCCTGTTCAGCGTGCTGGCGGTGGCGCCGGCGATCATCGTGGCGGCGTTTTCGGCCCTGGTCTTCTATCTCGGCGTCCAGGCCTGGTTCTCCGAGCGGGTCAGCACCGCGATCAACGAATCCCTGTCGGTCGCCCAGGCCTATCTGGCCGAGCATCAGCAGACCCTGCGCGCCGACGCGCTCTCCATGGCCAACGACCTCAACCGGGAAATGGCCCGTCTGGTCGACGATTCGCCGTTCTTCAACCAGATGGTCTCGACCCAGGCGATCCTGAGGGGCTTGAGCGAGGCGCTGATCTTCGACCGCAGCGGCCGCACCCTGGCGCGCTCCAACCTGACCTTCACCCTGCAGTTCGAGCAGATCTCCGACAATCTGCTGGAGCAGGCTCGCCAGGGCGATGTGGTGCTGCTGACCAACGAGGCCGACGACCGGGTCCGGGCGCTGATCCAGCTCGACCGGTTCGTCGATACCTATCTGCTGATCGGCCGGCTGGTGGAACCGCAGGTGATCGGCCACATGGTGCGCTCCCAGGGGGCCGTGGCCGAGTACCAGCAGCTGGAGAGCCGGCGCTCGACCATCCAGCTCACCTTCACCCTGATCTATGCCGTGGTGGCGGTGCTGCTGATGCTGGTGGCGGTGTGGATCGGCCTGGTCTTCGCCGACACGCTGGTGACCCCGATCGGCGCCCTGATCGGGGTAGCGGAACGGGTCAGGGCCGGCGACCTAACGGCCCGGGTCGAGGCGCCGACGAAGGATGACGAGCTCGGCAAGCTGTCGCGCGCCTTCAATCGCATGACCAGCCAGCTGGAAAGCCAGCAGCGCGAGCTGATCGAGGCCAACCGACAGCTCGACCTGCGCCGCCGCTTCACCGAGACCGTGCTGTCCGGCGTCTCCGCCGGCGTTCTCGGTCTGGACGAGAACACCCGCATCAACCTGCCGAACCGCTCCGCGACGGAGCTGCTGGGGCTCAGCCTGGAGGCCCTGGCCGGCCAGAAGCTGACCGATGTGGTGCCGGAGCTGAGCGCCCTGATGGCCCAGAGCCGGCGGCGGCCCACCAAGTTGGCGGAGGGGCAGGTGATCATCCAGCGCGGCACCATGCGGCGCACCCTGCTGGTCCGCATCGCCCCGGAACGGGTTCAGGGCGAGGTGCGCGGCTATGTGGTCACCTTCGACGATGTCAGCGAGCTGCTCTCCGCCCAGCGCAAGGCGGCCTGGGCCGATGTCGCCCGCCGCATTGCGCACGAGATGAAGAACCCGCTGACGCCGATCCAGCTTTCCGCCGAGCGGCTGAAGCGCAAATACCTGAAGCAGATCGAATCCGATCCCGAGACCTTCATCACCTGCACCGACACCATCATCCGCCAGGTCGGCGATATCGGCCGCATGGTCGACGAGTTCTCCTCCTTCGCGCGCATGCCGGCACCGGTGATCCAGACCGAGGACATCGCCAATATCGTCGAGCAGGCGGTGTTCCTGCAGCGCAATGCCCATCATCGCATCGAATTCGTCATCTCCGCGCCGGCGGAGCGGCCCATGGTCCAGTGCGACGCCCGGCTGGTGTCCCAGGCGCTGACCAATCTGCTGCAGAACGCGGTGGACGCCATCGCCGGCGACCGCGAGGGCGCCACCGGCCGCAAGCCCAAGGGCCGGATCGATGTCAGCCTGACGGCAGACGACCAGAGCGCCATCGTGACCGTGGAGGATAACGGCCCGGGCCTGCCGGCCGAGGATCGGGACCGGCTGACCGAGCCCTATGTCACAACCCGCAGTCGCGGCACCGGATTGGGCCTCGCTATCGTCAAAAAAATCATGGAAGATCATGGCGGCCGTTTGCTCCTGTCGGACCGCGATGGGGGCGGGGCGCGAGTCCAGCTGGTGTTTCAGAAGCCTGAAACGGCGGCCGTCGCGAACCGGAAATCCCGGCCGAAGCCCAACAAGAAAGCCGCGGGCGACTGATTCATGGCGCACGACATTCTGGTCGTCGACGATGAGGACGATATCCGCCTGCTGATCCGGGGCATCCTGGAGGATGAGGGCAACACCACCCGCGAGGCGGCGGATTCCGACCAGGCCCTGGCCGAGCTGGACAACCGGCAGCCCAGCCTGGTGGTGTTGGATGTCTGGCTGCAGGGCAGCCGGCTCGACGGGCTGCAGATCCTGGAGGAGCTGCGTCGGCGGTTCCCGGACCTGCCGGTGCTGATGATCAGCGGCCACGGCAATATCGAGATGGCCGTCAACGCCATCAAGCAGGGCGCCTACGACTTCATCGAGAAACCCTTCAAATCCGATCGCCTGCTGTTGATGGTCGAGCGGGCCATCGAGGCGGCGAAGCTGAAACGCGAAGTGGTCGAGCTGCGCAGCCGCGCCGGCACCCCGGACGATTTGATCGGCGAGTCCCCGGCGATCCAGCAGCTCCGCCAGCAGATCGAACGGGTGGCGCCGACCGGCAGCCGGGTGCTGATCACCGGTCCGGCCGGGGTCGGCAAGGAGGTGGTGGCGCGCCAGCTGCACAGCCGCTCCCGCCGCGCCGACGGGCCCTTCGTGGTGCTGAACTGCGCCGCCATGTCGCCGGACCGGCTGGAAGAGGAGCTGTTCGGCACCGAAACAGCGATCGACGGCGGCGACGGGCCGCGCAAGGTCGGCACCTTCGAGATGGCCCATGGCGGCACGCTGCTGCTGGACGAGGTCGCCGACATGCCGCTGGCGACCCAGGGCAAGATCGTCCGGGTGCTGCAGGAGCAGACCTTCACCCGGGTCGGCGGCGCCATCCGGGTCGAGGTCGATGTCCGGGTAATCGCCTCCTCGAACCGCGACCTGCCGTCGGAGATCGAGGCCGGGCGTTTCCGCGAGGATCTGTTCTACCGGTTGAACGTGGTGCCGATCGCCATCGCGCCGCTGTCCGAGCGCCGCGAGGACATCCCGCTGATGGCGGCGCATTTCATGCAGCGTTCGGCGGAATCCCAGGGTCTGCCGGCGCGCCAGATCGCCGATGACGCGATGGCGGCGCTGCAGGCCTATGGCTGGCCCGGCAATGTGCGCCAGCTACGCAATGTGGTGGACTGGCTGTTGATCATGGCGACCGGCGACAGCTCGGCGCCGATCCGCACCGACATGCTGCCGCCGGATATCGGCGCCATCACCCCGGCCTCCATGCGCTGGGACAAGGGCGGCGAGATCATGGGCCTGGCCCTGCGCGACGCCCGTGAGCTGTTCGAGCGGGAATACCTGATTGCCCAGGTCACCCGCTTCGGCGGCAATATCAGCCGCACCGCGGAATTCGTCGGCATGGAACGCTCCGCCCTGCACCGCAAGCTGAAGAACCTGGGCGTGCATGGCGGCAACGAACGATCGCAGAAACTGGCCGGAGAGTGAGCAGAGCACATGGGCACAACGCTGCCGACAGGCCTCCTTGCTATCCAGCCCCCCTGTTCGTCATTCCCGCGGAAGCGGGAATCCAGTCTGGCACCGCACCATCTGGATTCCCGCTTTCGCGGGAATGACGGAGGAGCGGACGCGTTGCTGCCCCAAACTCTCGGCTAGCCCATCATGAAGGTCATCGTCTGCGGCGCCGGGCAGGTCGGCGAGAACATCGCCCGCTACCTTGCCACGGAAGCCAACAACATTACGATCATCGACCAGTCGGGAGAGCTGATCCGCCGGCTGTCCGACACGCTGGACGTGCGCGGCCTTGTCGGCCATGCCTCCAGCCCGCCGATCCTGGAACAGGCGGGTGCCGCCGACGCCGACATGATCATTGCGGTGACCCAGTCGGACGAGGTCAACATGGTGGCCTGTCAGGTCGCCCATTCCCTGTTCAGCGTGCCGACGAAGATCGCGCGCATCCGCAACCAGGCCTATCTGGATCCGATCTGGGCCGATCTCTTCAGCCGCGACAACATGCCGATCGACGTGATCATCTCGCCGGAGATCGAGGTGGCGCGGGCGATCGGCCGCCGGTTGCAGGTGCCGGGCGCCTTCGACATGATCCCGCTGGCCGACGGGCTGGTCCGCGTCATCGGGGTGATCTGCGGCGAGGAATGCCCGATCGTGAACACGCCCCTGCGCCAGTTGACCGGCCTGTTCCCCGACCTCCATATCGAGATCCTGGCGATCATGCGCGGCGACCGGCCGATCATCGTCGACGCCGACGACCAGATGCTGCCCGGCGACGAGGTCTATTTCGTCACCGAGACCAGCCATGTGACCCGCGCCATGGCCGCCTTCGGCCATGAGGAGCGCGAGGCGCGGCGCATCATCATCATCGGCGGCGGCAATATCGGCCTGACCCTGGCCAGCGACCTGGAGCGCGACCATCCCGGCGTCACCGCCCGCATCATCGAACGCAGCCGGGCCCGAGCCGGCCAGATCGCCGAGCAGCTCGACCGGACCACCGTCCTGCATGGCGATGCGCTGGATACCGAGATCCTGGACGAGGCCAATGTCCGGCTGTCGGAGACGGTGGTGGCGGTCACCAACGATGACGAGGTCAACATCCTGTCCTCGCTGTTGGCCAAGCGCTACGGCACCGACCGGGTGATCACGCTGATCAACAGCACCACCTACAACACGCTGGTCGGGTCCCTGGGGATCGATGCGGTGGTCAGCCCGCGCTCGATCACCGCCTCCACCATCCTCCAGCATGTGCGCCGGGGCCGGATCAAATCGGTGCATTCCCTGAAAGACGGCTTCGCCGAGGTGATCGAGGCCGAGGCGCTGGAGACCTCGCCGCTGGTCAACCATCCGATCAAGGAGATCCGTCTGCCATCCGGGGTGATCATCGGCGCCCTGGTGCGCGACGAGTCGGTCATCATCGCCCGGCCCGACACGGTCATCAAACCCCATGACCGGGTGATCCTGCTGTCCTCGGCGGAATCGGTGAAGAAGATCGAGAAGATGTTCGCTGTCCGGCTGGAGTTCTTCTAGGGCCGAGACACATCACGCCTGTCATTCCCGCGAAAGCGGGAATCCAGTGGTCCAGGCACATCCGATGTCATGAGCACCTATTCTGGATTCCCGCTTTCGCGGGAATGACAAGTGGTTATGCTTTTGCCTGAGAAGGGGTGGGAAGCCGCCGCCGCGACGAACCAGGACGGACGACGATGCCGCGATATGCTTATGTGAACGGCCAGTATCTGCGCCACGAGGTGGCCGCGGTGCATATCGAGGACCGCGGATTCCAGTTCGCCGACGGCGTCTACGAGGTGGTGACCGTGCAGAACGGCCGGCTGGTGGACGAGGACGGGCATATCGCGCGACTCGGCCGTTCCCTGGACGAACTGCAGATGGGCTGGCCGGTCTCCGAGCGCGTGCTGCGGCTGATCATGCGCCAGCTGCTGCGCCGCAACCGGGTGCGCGACGGCATCGTCTATCTGCAGATCACCCGTGGAACCGCACCCCGCGACTTCCGGTTTCCGGCGAGCGCGACCCCGACGCTGGTGCTGACCACACGCCGGATGAACCTCGATCCGAAGGACAAGATCGATCAGGGTGTCGCGGTGATCACGATCCCGGATATCCGTTGGAAACGCAGGGATATCAAGTCGGTGTCGCTTCTTCCTCAAGTCCTGGGAAAGCAACAGGCCCAGGCAGCGGAGGCCTTCGAGGCCTGGCAGGTGGACGAGGAGGGCAACGTCACCGAGGGCTGTTCGTCGAATGCCTGGATCGTGACAGCCGAGGGCCGGCTGGTGACCCGCAATGCCAGCAACCTCATCCTCAACGGCATCACCCGGCAATCGGTGCTGCGCCTGGCGGAGGAGGCCGGGATCGTCTTCGAGCAGCGCGCATTTTCGGTAGAGGAGGCCCTAGGCGCGACGGAAGCTTTCATCACCAGCGCGACGACCTATGTTATGCCTGTGACGCGGATTGACGGGCAGCCGGTTGCCGATGGCCGGCCGGGGGCCTTGAGCCGCAAGCTGCGGGACTCCTATGTCGGCTATGCCGAAACCACCGGTGCACGCGACTGATTTCGGCGGCGGTTCCGCCGAAACAATAATTGTGCGACGCAGGGAAATTTCGCTACGCGCGTGGAGACGCATCCTATACCATGCGGCCGCCAGTACCCAGGTATTGGGCTGCCGCTGACGCCAATCACGGGCCGGGAACAAGGGCCCCAAGAATCAGACTAACGAGGCAGAGATATGTCGGAGAAGAGTCAGAACGTACAGGATGTTTTCCTGAACAACATCCGGAAGAACAAGACGCCGGTAACGATTTTTTTGGTCAATGGTGTAAAGCTCCAGGGCATCGTTACTTGGTTTGATAACTTCTCCGTGTTGCTCAGACGTGATGCCCATTCGCAGCTCGTCTACAAGCACGCGATATCGACCGTGATGCCGGCTCATCCGATCCAGCTGTTCGAGCCGTCAAAAGAAGAGGCCTGACGCGCCGTGCCACCGGTAAACGGGGCAGGGAGCCCCGCCGCCGGATCGGCCGGGCGCGCTGTCGTCATCCATCCCGATCTGCTGACCGGAGGCCGGGCCGCGCGTAGCGGCGATGCGCGGCTGGAAGAGGCTGTTGGGCTGGCGGCGGCGATCGGCCTCGACATCGTCCACCAGAACAGCATCCGCATCGCCCGGCCCAAGGCCGCGACCCTGCTCGGCGGCGGCAGCATCGCCGAGATCGCGGCGGTGGTGGCCGACGAAGCGGCGGATGTGGTGGTGGTGGACGGCGCCCTGACGCCGATCCAGCAGCGCAACCTGGAGCAGCGGCTCTCCACCAAGGTGATCGACCGCACCGGGCTGATCCTGGAGATCTTCGGCGACCGGGCCAAGACCAAGGAAGGCCAGCTGCAGGTCGAGCTGGCGCATCTCAGCTATCAGCGCTCCCGCCTGGTGCGGTCCTGGACCCACCTGGAGCGGCAGCGCGGCGGTGCCGGCTTCATGGGCGGCCCGGGCGAGCGCCAGATCGAGCTGGACCGCCGCCTGATCGATGAGCGGATCGACCGGCTGAAGAAGGATCTGGCCGATGTCCGCCGCACCCGCTCGCTGCACCGGGCGGCGCGTCAGCGGGTGCCCTATCCGGTGATCGCGCTGGTCGGCTACACCAATGCCGGCAAATCGACCCTGTTCAACCGGCTGACCCAGTCCAAGGTCATGGCCAAGGACATGCTGTTCGCCACCCTGGACCCGACCATGCGGCAGATCTCGCTGGGCGGCGGCCACAAGGCGATCCTGTCCGACACGGTCGGCTTCATCTCCGACCTGCCGACCCATCTGGTGGCGGCCTTCCGCGCCACGCTGGAGGAGGTCCAGACCGCCGACATCATCCTGCATGTCCGCGACGTCGCCCATCCCGACAGCGCCGCCCAGCGGGCCGACGTGCTGTCCGTGCTGTCCGATCTCGGCATCGAGGCGGATCATGACGACCGGGATGTCGAGGTGCTGAACAAGGTCGACCTGCTCGACGCGGCCGAGGCCGAGATCGTCAACAACCAGCTGAGCCGGCGACCGGCCGTGGTGGCCGTGTCCGCCCTGACAGGGGAGGGAACCGATACCCTGCTGGAGGCGATCGGGTGCAAGCTGGATGCCGGCCGGCCGGTGGTCGAGCTCAGGGTCAGCGTCGCCGACGGCCGCACCATCGCCTGGCTGCATGAGCGCGGCGACGTGCTGGAACGCCATGACGACGACGATTTCGCCCATCTGCGGGTGCGCATCGACGCCGCCGACCTTGCGCGGCTGGAAGGCCGCGGCATCCATCCGCAATAGCGGTGACGCCAGCAGTGAGCCGTGACCGGGTTTTGTAACCGGTTCACCACGAATCTGGTCTATAGAAGACATCGGGGCGCGACGGCGCCCCTTTCTTTCGCCCGCGGATCTCCCGCCGCCCCGATTTTAGGAATGCCCATGACGCCGCCCGACAGCCGACAAGTCGCCGAGATCATGGAAGCGGTGGCGCGGGACATCATCGTGCCCCGGTTCCGCTCCCTGGCCGCCGGCGAGATTCGGGAGAAGGAGCCGGGCGACCTTGTGACCATCGCCGACGAAGAATCCGAGGCGCGGCTGGAAGCCGAACTGCAGGCGCTGCTTCCGGGCTCGGTCGTGGTCGGCGAAGAGGCGGCCGCTGAAGATCCGTCGGTGCTGGACCGGCTTTCGGGCGACGCGCCGGTCTGGATCATCGATCCGCTTGACGGCACCGCCAATTTCGCCGCGGGAAAGGAGAATTTCGCCATGATCGTGGCGCTGGCCCACGGCGGTCAGACGGTGGCGGGCTGGATCCACCAGCCCATCGCCGGGCGCACCGGCTGGGCCGTGGCCGGCCAGGGCACGGTCATCGATGGCGAAAGGACCCGGGTGGCCGCCCCGACCGATATCGACAAGATGCGCGGCTTCGTCAGCGGCCCAAAATACTCCGGCCGTTTCTGGCCAAGTGTCAGCCGGCTGCGCGACGCCATGGCCTCAGGCCGCAACCTGCGGTGCTCCGGCATCGAATATCTGGAGCTTGCGTCCGGTCTGGCGCATCTGTGCGTCCCGGTCCGCCTGAAGCCCTGGGACCATGCCGCCGGCGTGCTGATGCACCTGGAAGCCGGCGGATTCTCTGCCCTTGCGGATGGCGAAGCCTACACGCCGATGGTCCATGAGGGCCTGCTGATCCTGGCCCCGGATGCCGCTACATGGCATATTGTCCGGGACATGCTCCGCGCCGATCTCGAGGCCGAAACCGGCTGAATTCCGGTTCGCTAGAATTGCAGCCGCGGCGTCATCGCGAGCGAAGTGCGGCGATCCAGCCCATCGGCCAACAGTGGATTGCCATGTCCCCTGCGGTTCCTCGCTATGACGATTGCGTTGGCCGGCCGCCTAGTACTGCGACAGCGGGTTGAACGGGAGGTCGGTGTTGCCGTAGCTGATGCCCATGCGGTGCAGGGCAGCGGTCACCTGGGCCCGGTGATGGGTGCCGTGGTTGAACATCTGCATCATGTAGAACTGCCGGGGAACTGTGCGCTCGCGTCCCAGATGGGCCGCATGCAGGGTCAGCGTGCCGTCGAGCCAGTCGTCGGGGCGGTCCTCGATCAGCGCGAGCAGGTCGGCGTTGAAGGCGAAGCGCGCCTGCTTCAGCGCTTCGTAGTCCTCATGCACGATCTTCCGCGGCTCGAACGGGTCGGCCGCGGGCTGTCCGTCGACCACGTAGCGCAGCAATCGGCCGTCGACCATCAGGATATGGTCGAGCGTGTGATGGATGGAGCCAAAGAACAGGCCGTTGTCACGCTTGCGCTCCGCGTCGGACAGGGTCTCGCAGAGACCGAACAGGGTCCCTTCCTGCCAGTGGGTGTAGAGCGCCATTTCCCGCGCCCAGGCTTTGGTGCTCATGTGTCGCGGCCTTTCCTTTTGTCCTTTTCCTGCGGGCGATTGCGCTGGATGTCGCCTATTCCTCGCCCTTCGCCCGCTGCCACAGGGCCTCCAGCTCGTCCAGATCGGCATCATCGGGCGTGCGGCCATCCTCGGCCAGCCATTGCTCTATGCGGCGAAAACGGCGTTCGAACTTGCCATTGGTGCGCCGAAGCGCCGAATCCGGGTCGACATCCAGCCGGCGCGCCAGGTTCACGAGCGCGAAGGCAAGGTCGCCAATCTCGTCCTCGATCCGGTCCGGCGTGCCGGCGCCGTCGATCTCGGCCCTGAGCTCGCCGATCTCCTCCTCGATCTTGTCGAGGATCTCCTTCGGCCGGGTCCAGTCGAAGCCGACCCGGGCGGCACGTTTTTGAAGTTTCAGGGCCCGTGTGAGGGCAGGGAGGCCGGGCACGACACCGTCCAGGACACTGGCCGCACGGCCATCCACCGCGGCTTTCTCGGCCCGCTCCTCGGCCTTCTGAAACTCCCAGCGCTCGGACATCTCATCCGCCGTCTCGACCGTCACGTCGCTAAAGACGTGCGGGTGGCGGCGGATCATCTTGTCGGCGATGGCGGCCGCCACCGCCTCGAAGTCGAAATCGCCCTGTTCGCGGGCCATCTGGGAGTAGAACACCACCTGGAACAGCAGATCGCCCAGCTCGTCCTTGAGCTCGGCCATATCGTCGCGCTCTATGGCATCGGCGACCTCATAGGCCTCCTCGATGGTGTGCGGCGCGATGGTCCGGAAGCTCTGCTCCAGATCCCAGGGGCAGCCGCCATCGGGGTCCCTGAGCCGCGCCATGACGGCCAGCAGGCGATCGATTCCGGAGGCCGACGGTTCGAGCGGATCGGTCATAAGGCGGAACCCCGAGATGGGAAAACCGGCGGCGCGCGCCGCGACGGTCGGAGTTCTAGCCCGCTTGCCCGAGTCGGTCCATCCGGGTTAATCACGCCTTTTGACTATTGACAATATACTGTCAATTCGACAATATATTGTCAAATGTGCGGATGTGAGGCTGACGGTGCAGCAGACGGACGAAGCGAAGGCGCTGTCGGCGTTGATCCTCGAGACCTTTCGCCTGAACAGTTCGCTGTCGGCGGCGGAGGATCGCCTGACCGTGGATCTCGGGCTCACCAGCGCGCGCCTGCAGGTGTTGCGGGCGATCGACGATCGGCCGCGCTCCGTCGCCCAGATCGCGCGGCTGATCGGCCTGACACGGCAGGCGGTGCAGCGCATCGCCAATGTGCTGGTGGAGGAGGGGTTCGCCGCCTATGGCGACAATCCCGAGCACAAGCGGGCCAAGCTGCTGCAGCTCTCCGATGGCGGCCGGGAGGCGCTGGACGAGGCCAACCGGCGCCATGAGGACTGGTCCCGGCGCCTGGCGGCCGGATTCGGCGCCACGCCGATCGACACGGCCCTGTGGCTGATGCGCAATTTGCGGGAACGCTTGTCGGCGTCGGAGCGCCAATTGCGCGACGGGGCAGGCGGGGCGTCGCCCTGACGCCGTGCCCAAGGCGTCCAGACGGAAAACCGTTGAAAACCGCGCGACTCGCACCGACATAGACATATTATGTCCGTTTGGATAGCCGTATTGTTTCTTTGTGCCGCGCCGGACCAACTCGGCGATGGGAGTTGCTCCGTCGCCTATGCCCACGACCGGGCGACCTTCTGGTGGACCGATACCGAATGCCAGGCCTTTTCGGACCGCCTCAACGCCCAGATGCCGCCGGAATACGTGACGCCGGAGGGCGAGCGCTACGTGGTCCACGCCGCATGCCAGTCCGTGCCGGACTCCTGCGTGCAGTCCGACTGCCTCGACCGCTTTGAAGGCACGCGGCTCGAACGGTTCACGATTCCAAGGTAATCGGCGCGCCCGGCGCCATTCCCGGATCCCGGCTCAGGCCGCGGCGCCGCGCATCCGCTCCAACATGCTTCTCAGCGTCTCATAGCCGGTGCGGGCATCGCCGGGCGGCGACCGCCAGATATTCAGCTCGACAAGCGCCCAGACCGGATCGACGCCGGCCATCTGCGCCAGCCGGATCATCGTCTGATCCGCCGGCCAGGCCCGCTTCGAACGCCAGTGATTGACCGGGTTGCCCTTGAAGCCCAGGGCCCGCCCAAGCTCCCGATCCGAGCCGAAACCCTTCCTGGACATCGCCAGGTCGATGTAGTCGTCGATGGTCACCGGTCGCTCCCGAAACCACGGCCCATGCTGGTCAGAGCCGCTAGCCACCCATCATCTACCGATTTGTGGCCGTCTAACGGCACGAGCCGGCGGCGGGAAGGGCCGCTTCGTGTCCAGCGGACCGCGAAATCCAATCTCCGGACTGTCCGGGAAACCAAGTTCGGTCAGGCGATCTCGAGGGGGATGTCCAAATGGCCGCTCGACCTGGAAATGTCCCGGTGAAGGCCGATTACGGTAAGTCTGATAATGTATATTATGGAAAATAGGGTGTGAGATCGGCTAGAGCACGATCTCCAGTCCGTCATAGGCCGGTTCGACGCCCTCCGGCAATTTGGCCATCAGCCGGTCGTAGTCCATCTGGTGGTTCATGTGGGTCAGATAGGCCATCTCGGGCTTCAGGCGTTCGATCCAGCCGAGCGCCCGGTCCAGATGGGCGTGGCTGGCGTGGGGTTCCTCACGGGTAGCGTCGACCACCCAGACCCGAATGCCCTCAAGCGCCGCGAAAGCCTCCTCGCTGAGATCCACCACGTCGGTGGAATATGCGAAGTCGCCGAAACGGAAGCCCAGCGATTCCGAAAGGCCGTGATCCTGGACGATTGGCAGCACATCGAGATCTCCAATCCGGGTCCGGCCCTCGATGACCTCTATTGTGAGGATCGGCCGGTAAATGCCTCTATCCATATCGACATTTGCGACGGCGTATGGAAAAGCCGCCTTCAGGTGCGCCAGCGTCGCCGCGTCGGCATAGCCCTGCAGCGCGCCGTCCTTCCATGTCAGAGGCCGAAGGTCGTCGATGCCATGGATGTGGTCGGCATGGTTGTGGGTATAGAGCACCGCGTCGAGACGGGTGACGCCGGCGTCCAGGAGCTGGAGACGGAGGTCGGTCGGCGTGTCGACCAGGACGGTGGTCTCGCCCTGCTCCACCAGGATGGCCGGCCGGCGGCGGCGGTTCCTGGGGTTGGACGGGTCGCAGGTGCCCCAATTGTTGCCGACCATCGGTACGCCCAGAGAGCCGCCGCAGCCCAGGACCGTCACCTTCATGCGCTGGCCGCCGGGGCGTTATCGGGGCGCGTCACCTTGTCGAACAGCGTGAAGAAGTTCTCCGTCGTCTGACGGGCCGTCTCGGCGACCCCCAGGCCCTTGACCTCGGCCAGCCGAGCCGCGGTATGGGCCACATAGGCCGGCTCGTTGCGCTTGCCGCGCTTGGGCACCGGCGCCAGATAGGGCGAGTCGGTCTCGACCAGCAGACGATCCATGGGCAGGTCCCGGACGATGTCGCGGATCTCCTCCGACCGGTTGAAGGTCAGGATGCCCGACAGGGACACGTAGAACCCGAAATCGACTGCGTTTTCAGCCAGTTCCCGGCCCGAACTGAAGCAGTGAATGACACCGCGCAGGGGCTTGTCGCCGATCCCTTTCCCCCCGGCGCCCGCGCCTTCCTCGCGCAGGATGCGGATGGTGTCGTCATCGGCGCTGCGGGTATGCACGATCAGCGGCAGGCCGGTCTCCCGCGCCGCCTGGATATGCACCCGGAAGCTGGCCTGCTGCTGGTCGCGCGGGCTGTGGTCGTAATGATAGTCCAGGCCGCTCTCGCCGATGCCGACCAGCTTGGGATGCCGGGCGATCTCGGCCAGTTTTTCCACGCTCATCGGCGCTTCCGAGGCCGCGTTGTGCGGATGCACGCCGGCGGCGCAGAACACGTCGTCATAGCGCCCGACGATCTCCAGATTGCGCTCCAGCTGGCTGGGGCGGGTGCAGATCGTGACCATGCGGCCGACGCCGGCGTCGCGGGCACGGTCGACAACCGCGTCCAGCTCGCCGGCGAAGTCCTTGAAGTCGAGATGGCAATGGCTGTCGACCAGCATCAGGCGCCCTCCGTCGCCTCCTCGACGTAGCGCGGGAACACGCCCTCGGGCTTTGGCAGGGCGGTTCCCGGCACCAGGGCGTCATCGTCGTGCAGACGGTCGAAACTGCGCGCGTCGGAGGCGACGTCGAGCTGCGTCAGCATCACCGCCATGGCGTCCGGCATCACCGGCTGGACCAGGATCGCCAGCCGCCGCACCGTCTCCGCCAGCACGTAGAGCACCGTCGCCATGCGCTCGGGATCGGTCTTGCGCAGCGTCCAGGGCGCCTGCTCGTCCACATAGCGGTTGGCGTCGCCGATCACGGCCCAGATCGCCTCCAGGGCCTTGTGAAAGGCCTGGACGTCGATCTGCTGGCGCAGCTCCGGCAACAGGGCCGCCGCCTTGTCCAGCAACGCCCGATCGGCCTCGGAGTAATCGCCGGGCTGCGGCACCGCGGCACCGCAGTTCTTGGCGATCATCGACAGCACCCGCTGGGCCAGATTGCCGAAATCATTGGCCAGGTCGCCATTGCAGCGCCCGACCATGGCCCGGTGCGAGAAATCGCCGTCATTGCCGAACGGCACCTCGCGCAGCAGGAAGTAGCGCACCTGGTCCAGGCCGTATTCGCCGACCAGCGCATGGGGGTCGATCACATTGCCGATGGTCTTGGAGATCTTCTGACCCTCATTGGTCCACCAGCCATGGGCGAAGACGCGCTTGGGCGGCTCCAGCCCGGCCGACATCAGGAAGGCCGGCCAGTAGACCGCGTGGAAGCGCAGGATGTCCTTGCCGATCATGTGCAGGTCGGCCGGCCAGAACGTCTCGTAAGCGTTTGAATTCGTTTCCGGATACCCGACCGCCGTGATGTAGTTGGTCAGCGCGTCCAGCCACACATACATGACGTGCTTTTCGTCGCCCGGCACCGGCACGCCCCAGTCGAAGGTGGCGCGGCTGATCGACAAGTCGCGCAGGCCCGATTTGACGAAGCTGACCACCTCGTTGCGCCGGGTGGCCGGCAGGATGAAGTCGGGATTGGCCTCGTAGAAGGCCAGCAGCCGGTCCTGCCATTCCGACAGCTTGAAGAAATAGCTCGCCTCCTCGACCCATTCGCATTCATGGCCGCTGGGCGCGATCTTCTTGCCGTCGACCTCGGTCAGCTCGTCCTCGGTATGGAACGCCTCGTCGCGTACCGAGTACCAGCCGGCATATTTGTCGAGATAGATGTCGCCATTGGCGGCGATCGCCTGCCAGATCGCCTGGGACGCCTTCTTGTGCCGCGCCTCGGTCGTACGGATGAAATCGTCGTTGGAAAAGTTCAGCAGCCGACCCAGATCGCGGAAATTCTGGCTGACCCGGTCGGTGAAGGTCTGCGGATCGGTTCCGGCCTCCTGGGCCGAGCGCTGGATCTTCTGGCCGTGCTCGTCGGTGCCGGTGAGAAAATGCACGTCATAGCCGTCCAGCCGCTTGAAGCGTGCCAGCACGTCGCAGGCCAGCGTCGTGTAAGCGTGGCCGATATGGGGCCGGTCGTTGACGTAGTAGATCGGCGTGGTCAGGTAGTAGGTCTTGTCGGCACCGGCCATCGTGTCGCTCTCCATTTGAGCTTGCGGCACCGGCCCGCTCCCCCACCCGGCCACCCAACGCCAGTATCCTGATGGGTGGCCGGGTGGGGGAGCGGGCCGGTGCCGCGTCCGCGTGAGCGGACCTAGCTCTCAAGCCCGTGCTGCGTCCTCCAGAGCCATGAAGGCCTGCAGAACGACCTGTTTCCTGTCCAGATTGGCGCTATCCGCCCGGGCGAAAAGGCGGTGCGTCTTTTCCCATACCTCAAGCCAGGGTTCAAGGCCGGCCCGGCCCGCCGTCAGCCGCTGCCCGAGCGCGCCGTCCCCGGCGACGATCTCCGGCGGCGTGCTACCGCGCGCCAGGGCGCCGATCAGCCCCTCCAGCCAAGCCTCCAGCAGGCCGGCGACGGTCCGGTAGGATCGCTCGGCGGCCGGGGCCGCCAGCTTGTCCGCCATCCGGTGCGCCGCCACCATGTCGAGATTCGGCAGGGTCTCCAGCAGGTCGATCAGGCCGCGATAGAGCACGAGACCGCCCTCTTCCACCAGCTCCAGGGCCCGGCCGGGGCTGCCATGTGACAGCCGGGCTGCGGCGCGGGCATCCTCTTCCGGCAGATCCGGCGCCTGGCGGGCCAGCAGCGCCATCAGCTCCGGCTCCGGCAGCGGCTGCAGCGTCAGGCTGCGGCAGCGCGAGCGGATGGTGGGCAGCAAGGCGCCGGGGCGGTTGCAGACCAGCAGCAAGACGGCACGGTCCGGGGGCTCCTCCAGCACCTTGAGCAAGGCATTGGCGCTGTTGCGGTTCATCCGCTCGGCCTCGTCGACGATGACCACCCGCCAGCCGCCCTCGGCCGGCGTCAGGCGCAGGAAGGGCGCGATCTTCCGGATTTCGGCCACCGGGATATCGCCCGGGCGCTTGCCCTTGTCGTCCGGCGGTGGCCGCTCGACGGTCAGCAGATCGGCATGGCCGGCGGCGGCAATGCGTCGGAAAATCGGGTCCTGCGGGTCGAGATGCAGGCTGTCCTGGACAGTGTCTCCGAACAGCCCGCCGGAGTCGGACCCGGCACCTCCGGACAGCAGGAACCGGGCGAAGCGGAATGCCAGTGTCGCCTTGCCGATGCCGGCCGGGCCGCCGATCAGCCAGGCATGGGGCAGCCGGCCGGAGCCGGCGGCGGTCAGCAGTGCTTGTTCGGCGGCGACGTGGCCGACGAGATCGGGATTGGCGCGGGGCGGCAGATATGGAGCAATTTGATCCACAACCCATCCATCGTAGGCGGGTTAGCTGTAGTTGTCGTGATGAAGAAATACGATCGATCAGAAAGCTGTCAACCGGTCCCGGCCGTGACCCGGGTTATCAGGAAAATCCAGCAATTTCATCGCCCTATCGTTCTCATCGAGTCGATCCTTTATTGCGGCTATTGCCTGTTCAAGCGTCTGCTCTGGACCGCCGGAGGCATTGATATGAACGTGATGGGGCTCACTTCGGGACTCGTAAATTGCACGAGCACGCTCAAGCGTCTTGGGTATTTCGAACGTCGTTCGGCCGTTTCGACGTGCTTTGATGCGTTCCAGCCCTGTCTTTACGGAGCAATCAAGGATGAAGGTGATGTCGGGGGTCAGAATCTCTTCTGACATCCAGGCATATAGTAGGTCAGCGTCGGCGGGCGAATCGGCCTGAAATGCAAGCGTTGAATCAACATATCTATCACTGATCACCCAGCGGCCCTGATCAAGTGCGGGCTGGATCTCGTCTTTAATGTGGTGAAGGCGATCTTGGTGGAAGAACTCTACTTCCTGCTTCCGCGGAAGTCGGCCATTGACCGTGGCATTCCTAAGTTGCTCGCCCCAGTGTGAATGATCTGTCGGCTCTTTCGTTAACAGCGGATGGATTTCGCTCAGAATTTGACCAAGCGAATTTACGAGGGTCGTCTTCCCGGCCCCGTCGATCCCATCTACTGCAATGAACATTTTTGGTCCCTCCTACGAGGGCAAGCTATCTCGCGAATTTCGCGCGATGTCATTAGCCGATCGCACCTACTAACAATCAGCGACCGACTTCCGACCGATATCCACAGCAAGGGCTGCTCACTGAGAATCTACTCAGGCAATTCACAGCCGGTGTGGATAGCTTGCCTTAGATATTGATGTTTCTCAGGGATTTGGGCAAGTGCCCGTGGGAGATCATTCGAGCCAGCCGAACAGGATCTGTCCGGCATTGGCGGCGACGCGGCCGAAGAAGCCCTTCTCCTCCACATCGGCGCCGGCCAGAAGCGGCAGCTCGATCGAGGGCGAGCCGGGGGCGGTGACGATCAGCTTGCCGAGCCGATCTCCGGTGGCGATCGGGGCGCGCACCGGCTCCTCGACCTGGGCCACCACGGACAGGTCGCTGCGCAGGGAGCGGCGCAGGGTGACCGTCAGATCGTCGGCCAGGACCAGCGGCACGGTTTCCGTCTGGCCGAGCCAGACCGCGGCCGATTCCACCGTCTCGCCGCCATCGAACAGGGCGACATTGTCGAATTCGCGAAAGCCCCAGGACATCAGCCGGGCGCTCTCATCGGCGCGGGCGTTGACGCTGGGCAGGCCGTTGACCACCAGCACCAGCCGGCGGTCGTTCTGCACGGCGGAGGCCGCCAGGCCGTAGCCGGCATCCTCGGTGTGGCCGGTCTTGAGGCCGTCGGCGCCCATGTTCCGGTAGAGCAGCGGATTGCGGTTGCCCTGGCGGATCTCGCTGAAGGTGAATTCGGTCTCCGCGAAATAGTGATAATACTGCGGAAAGTCCTGGATCAGGCGCTGCGACAGCACCGCCAGGTCGCGGGCGGTGGAATAATGGTTGGGGTCCGGCCACCCGGTGGCATTGGCGAAATTGGTGTTCTCCATGCCCAATTGCCGGGCCCGTTCGGTCATGGCCTGGGCAAAGCCGGCCTCGGTGCCGCCCAGGGCCTCGGCGATCACGATCGACGCGTCATTGCCGGACTGGACCACGATGCCGCGGATCAGATCCTCGACCCGGACCTCGGTCCCCACTTCCACGAACATCTTCGAGCCGCCCTTGCGCCAGGCGTACTCGCTGACCGGCAGCAACTCGTCCAGGGACAGCCGCCCATCCTCCAGCGCCTCGAACAGCATGTAGATCGTCATGATCTTGCTCATCGAGGAGGTCGGCATGGGCGAATCCGGCTCCTTGGCCATCAGGATCGAGCCCGTCTCCATATCCACCAGGATGGCCTGTTCGGCATTGGTCTCGACGGTCGACTGGGCCAGCGCCGTGGCGGAGAAGGCCGCCAGAACGGCCAGTCCGAACGCCAGCGCGGCCAGCCATTGGGCTGGACCGGAGGGGTCGACGGCGATGGAGCGGATACGGGAGGGCGGAAGATGCGGTGTCACGCGGGAAGGCATCGTGACCTGGGACTCCGTAAAAGCGGTTGCGGCGGTGCCTAGCTAGACCTTGTGCAGTGGCAAAAGTTTGGCGGGCGCCGACATCGGATCCCGGACGGGGTCAGCGCGAAACGATGCGGGCATCGGACTGGCCCCGGTCGATGACGCCCGCCAGCACTTCATCCGCCAACGCGGCGGTTTCGATCGGGCCGAGCTGCACCAGGTACAGGGTCGAGCCGTCGCTGCGGGTCAGCGGCGAGATGGTGGTGTTGGCCAAAGGTGCCAGGCGGGCCCGCAGGCGGCTGGCATTGTCATAGACCGAGAAGGCGCCGGCCTGGACGAAATAGCCGTTGGCCGCCGGTTCGGGCCGCGCCGGCGCCGGCTCGGCTGCCGCTGCGGGGGCGGCCGTCGGCACGATCTGGGTCGGTCGCTGTACCGGAATCGGGGCAGGAATAGCGGCGCTGGCGGCGGTCGTCGGGGTCGTCAGGGAGGCCACCTGGACCTCCTCGCGCGGCCGGGCCGCCACCACCGGGCCGATATCGCCGCCCCTCGCCTCCACGGCGATCGCATAGCTTTCCTCGGTCAGCACCTGGACCCGGACCCGGGCCGTGCCCTGCTCCCGGAAGCCCAGCAGATCGGCGGCGCGGCGCGAGACGTCGATGATCCGGCCATGGGCGAAGGGTCCGCGGTCGTTGACCCGAACCACCACCGACCGGCCGTTCTCCAGATTGAGGACCCGCACCAGGCTGGGCATTTGCAGGGTCGGATGGGCCGCGGTCAGCGCGTTCTGGTCATAGGTCTCGCCATTGGCGGTCAGCTTGCCGTCGAAGCCGGGGCCGTACCAGGACGCAACCCCGACGGCGTCATAGGTGAAGCTCTCCTCGGGGTGGTACCAGTTGCCGTTGATCTGGTAGGGGGAGCCGACCTTGTAGACCCCCTCGCCCTGTGGCCGGCTGACGGCGGCGATATGGCTGGCCAGCTCGACGCTGCTGCAGGCGCCCAGCGTCAGCACGGCGAACAGGACCCCGATCAGCCCGGAGAGCCGGCTCCTACATGCCGGTGGAAGACTCAGAACGTGCATCCGTAGCCTCCCGGCCCGTCCTGACAGCCGCCGATCCGGTCCGCCAGGATCCCGACGGTGGTGGCGAAATAGGTCGAGCGGTTCCAGTTCATCAGGGCGCGGTAGTTCTGATAGACCAGATAGGCCGCGCCGTCGGGCCCGTCCGGCATCACCAGCGACGCACTGACATCGGCGCTGGGCAGATCGCGGCCGTCGGAGCGCCGGATTCCGAGATCCTGCCATTCGCCAAGGCTGAGTCGCGAGCCGAGGCCGGCCAGGGTCGCATCGAAGCCGTCCGGCACCCGGACCTGCCGGCCCCAGGTGACGCCATCGTTCCAGCCGGCCTTGGCGAGGAAATTCGCCGCCGAGGCGAAGACATCGGCCCGGGTGGTCCAGATGTCGCGGCGGCCGTCGCCGTCATGGTCCACCGCCAGGCTGAGGAAATTCGACGGCATGAACTGGCTTTGCCCCATGGCGCCGGCCCAGGATCCCTTCATGTCGGCGATGGCGATATGGCCCTCGTCAAGGATCCTCAGCGCATTCAAGAGCTCGCGCCGGAAATAGTCGCCGCGCCGCCCGTCATAGGCCAGGGTCGCCAACGCCTCGATGACCGGATAGCCGCCGGTGTAGCTGCCATAGCTCGTCTCCATGCCCCAGAGCGCGACAATGAAGCGCGGCTGGACCCCGTAGGCGGTTCCGATCTCCGCCAGCAGGTCCCGATTCTCCTCTAGCAGCCGGCGGCCGCGCTCGATCCGCGAATCCGGGGTCTGGCGCTGCAGATACTCGGCGAAGCTCAGCCGGCCTTCCGGTTGCCTTCGGTCGAGCTCGATGATCCGTTCGATGGGGCTGATATTGCTGAGCGCACTGTCGAGGGTCGCCTCGCTGACGCCCATGGCCCGGGCGTCGGCCCGCACGGCGTCCAGCCATTGCTCGAATGGAGTCTGGGCCTGGGCCGCCGGAATCGCGGCGAGCAACCAAGCTACGATCGCGACCATGCCCATCGGCATCGCCCGAATCCGCTCCATGTCCCTAGTCTCCATACACCGGCCAGCAACAACATCTTGTGCCATACGCCCGGCCGGGCTTCAACACATTGCTGGCCTGCGAATGGCCGACCGGCCCCTAGAACGAGAGGCGGTAGCGCAAACCGGCAGAGAATTCCGGCGCCGCGTCCTGGACATGGTCCGGCTCGAACCGGGTGACGAAGCTGAAATCGACCTGCTCCTGCGGGCCGAGCGAGAACCCGTAGCTGATCTCGGCATCGGTCTCGCGGCCGCTGGGCGCCAGGCCGACGGTCTCTTCCTGGAAATTCACCGTCCCCTCCAGGGTGCGGGATTCCGGCGTGACCACGGTGGCGGTGCCGTCGGTCACCCGCAACGGCTGCATGACGGCGATCGACAGGCGGTCGCTGAAGGCGAACAGGTCGCGGGCCGCGATTCCGAGGCTCATGGCCTCGCTGCGCACGCCGCTGAAGCCGCCGATCAGGTCCGTCGACAGGGAGTCCGCATCGCTCTGCCCGGTGGTGTAGCTGCCGAACAGATCGATCGTATCCGTCAGGGGCACAACGCCGAAGGCGCTGACGAAATCCGTCGTGGCGGTCCCATTCATCGCGAATCCGCCATCGCCGCCGGCCTGCAGCAGCCCATCCTCCTCGATCAGGTGCCCGAACTGCACGCCGAAGCGCATGCCATTCTCGGCCAGGTGGCTCATCTCCGCGATGTAGACCGAGGCGTCGTCGGCGCCGGACTCCAGCTCGTCGCCCAGGGTCGCCTCGTTGACACCGATGCCGAGCCGCAATTGCAGGCCGTTGCCAAGCCCGGTCGACACGGTGGCGTTGCCGCCGGCATCGGCCATGCCGAAGAACGCCATGTCGCTGGCGGCCAGCAGACCTGCGCCGATCGGGGCGCCGGCGCCATGAAGCCCGAACCGGGTCGCGGCGCCCTGCCCCTGGGCAACGGTGACATCGGTGCCTTCGGTCAACTGGTGGCGCAGGCTGAAGCTCGCATCGGACCGGTCGTCCTCGTTCAGGGCCGCGCCCAGCCAGCGCGCCGGCTCCGTGTCCGACTCATCGGTGCGGACGCGGATCTGCGTGGTCTCGGTCAGCGCCGTCTCGAAACTCTCGCCCTCGCTGCCGGCGGTCAGGTAGCCCAGGAGGTCGGGGCCGGTCGACCGGGTCGAGATCGACTCCCTCAGATCGATGGCATAGTCCCGGCCATAGCCGTCCAGGAACATGGCGCTGGCCAGGGCGCTGGAACCGTTCAGCGCATCGCCGAACGCCGCGCCGAGCGCCAGCACCGTGTCGGCGGGGTCGGTACCTCCGCCATCCACCGAGCTGGTCGACGGGATCGACAGGGTGCCCAGCGGCGACGCGGCGGCGGTCAGGTCCATCAGGCCGCGGCCATAGATGGGATCGGTGCCGGGCGCGCCGAGATCGATGGCGCTGACCAGCAGGATGTCGACGACCTGGGTCGGGGTCAGCGCCGGAAACCGTTCGATCAGCAAGGCGGCGGCGCCCGAGATCATCGGTGCCGCGAAGGAGGTCCCGCTGACGACGGAGTAGCCGCCGCCGATATCCGTGGTCACCAGGTTCACGCCCGGCGCCAGCAGGTAATAGTCCATCGCGATGCCGGCGCGGTTGCTGAAGGCCGCGATGTCGCCGGTCCCGGTATCGTATGCTCCGGCGGCGATCATCGGGCCCTGCAGGGCCGGCTCCGTGGCGACCAGGGCCGCCGGGTTGATGGGATTGACCGCCTGGGCGGCGATGACCGGGTCCGGGTTGTTGAACTCGTTGCCGGCGGCGGCGACGATCACGGCGCCGTTGTTGGCAGCGTTGATGATCGAGTTGCGCCAGCCATTCGAGGTCGCGCCGAACGATCCCAGGCTGAAATTGATGACATCCGCGCCCTCGGACACGGCGACGTCGGTCGCCGCCTGCAGGGCCGACTGGCTGTACAGGCAACTGGCCGGACAGGTTCCCGGAATGTCGGCGCGCAGGGCCAGGATCGTCGAGTTGAAGGCAATGCCATGCATGACGTTGCCGTCGCGCGCCGCGCCCACGACGCCGGCCACGGCGGTTCCGTGGGCGCCGATGTCATCGACCGAGCCGCCAACCACGCTGCGGCTGCCCGGGTGGATGGCGCCGGCGAATTCCGGATGGTCGACATCGATGCCGGTATCGATCACCGCCACGGTGACCCCCGACCCGGTATAGCCGTTGGGATTGCTGCCGCCATTGTAGTAGGTGCTGGCGCCGACCTGGCTGAGGCCTCCCATGCCCTGGTATTCCGGATCCGTCTCGTAGCTGAGGATGGTCCCGCCGCCGCCGCCGGTGCGCGGCGTGGCCGCTCCTCCGCCGAATCCGCTGCTGCTCCCGCTGAAACTGCCGTCTCCCGAACCCAGGCATGCGGTCATGGCCAGGGTGCCGGCCAGGGCTGTGGTAGCCGTGGCGATGCGGCGGAGCCTGAAAACCGGATTGCTGATCATGTCGGACCCATCGGAAGCGCGCGTCGAAATCTCGCCGGCAGGTGGAAATCGGCGCCAATGGTGCGACCAACAGGGTTGACGGGAAGTTAAACCCCCGGATCAGGGAGCCGGAATGCAGGACGGGCCGATGGCCCTGACGCCCCGATACAACGTCTCGGTTGTCGGCTCTTCGAACATTCTCATAGAATTGTTGAAAATATCGCGTCGATCGCTGCTGAAATCAGCGGCAGTGTCACGGCACGACACATCCAAAAACGCAATAATATCGCGGGGAATTGGAGTTAATGTTAACCAATTAATCGGATTTTTACCGTAATTCCAAAGGCCATATCACAGTTTTGACACAACATGTCCTTGGGCTGGTCGGTACTATTAACGCCAGTTGATTTGATCATTTGTCGCAGCGCTTGAGTGCTTCCGGTAAAAGCCACGAGCGGGAATGATCGAGACTATGACCGGCGGGATCGCGGAGATGCCGCCACAAGATCAGGGGCCAGTACAATGAGAAGTCTTCCTTGGGGTTCGATTTCGGTGGCTTACATGTTCGGTTTGTTCGTCACCTTCCTGCAGGCCGCGCCGGATGCTTTCGACCGGTGCTACCAGTTCAGCTACTGCACCTCGCTGGTGATGGAGAACGTCGCCTGGTCGCTGGTGTGGCCGGCCTACTGGCTGATGAGCTAAGGTCGCAGGTTCACCCCATAACCGTCTGATACCCCCAACGAATCCCCACGCGGCGCACCCCACGGCGCCGCGCCCGCCGGCCCGGCAATCCATGTCAGCCGGGTCTGCCGCCCCGACCGCCGGTGCCCCTGCCGGCGGGGGCGCGGTTCCCCAACAGGGGCCACGGCACCACGTCCCATATCTCCCCATTGCTGAACCCAGCGATCCGACCGGCTGGCCGCAGGACGGCCATACCGGTCGTTGACTTCATCCGGCGATTTGCTAGCTACTAGCCGCCATCGCGGATGGGTGGCCGAGTGGTTGAAGGCACCGGTCTTGAAAACCGGCAGGGGTTAGCGCTCCTCGTGGGTTCGAATCCCACCCCATCCGCCATCCCTGCGGTTAATCCAAGATCACCACCTTCCGCGCGGACCTGCGGAACTTCGACCATCTTGTCTTCCGCCCGTTGCCGCTGCGGGTTGACGGCGGCATGGAGGCGATGACCGAGCAGGATTACGCTGTATTCGACGGTCAAAGTGAGTTTGGCATAGGCTCGGCGGCCGACGAAGCCGGTCACCTCCATGGCGCGTGGAGTCTATGTGAGCATCTTCGTGGAGACGTGCAAATTCGACCGGTTCGAAATACTAGTTCGGCTACGCTGAAGTAACTTTTCCCGCGTGGTCGCTGCAGTCGGTTGCCCTTGCGCTGCTCCAGCACAGGCCTAGCGCCGCGACTGCGGGTACGCCGTAGGCTTGCGCGCCGATCTGGTGGCTGCGGGCGCGGGACTATTTATTGGCCTGAAACGGACACGAGAACGTGAACCAGAGGCGGCAGGTTCTCATTGTCTGCCGCCTCGATCTGGAATAGATAGCGACCGCTTTCGGGCGGCGCATAGACCAAATCCGCACGGTCGAATCCAATTCCGACTGTCTCCGATTCGAGCTCGTCTGCACTATGCAGACTTATGGTGGGCAGCGGATCTGACGAGACTGGCAGAAGCGCCAGGCTATAAGTCTGCCCTTCCATCAAATCGAGCGGCAAAAACGAAACGGGATCCGGCAATGAGACGAGCCAACCATCGCCTTCAGACGGTGGTAGCGGCGCGCCGTTGGTCTCCAGAGCCATCGTCGCGTCCGCAACCGCCACAACATGCTCAGGCGCTGCAGTAGGATCGATTTCTGCGACGTATAGCGAGACATTGTGCCACCCGGAAGCTCGCTCAATCTTCACTCGATGCTCGCCCTCCGCATCCGCGAGAAAGAACCGAGGTCGGTCAAGAAAGGCAACGGCGCTATCGGCGCGGGCTTCAAGGTGGGCAATGCGATCAGTCTCAGCGTGGCTTATCTCCACCGTCTCGCTGGCCGCCACCCGGTAGACCGACCCAGCCTCGAACATGAAACCGACCCAGCCATAGTCCGCATTATCTTCGAATTCGATAGGCACAATTCGACCGAGTTCTGCGAGCATAGGTGCCCGACCCCAATCGACGGAAGAAACCTGCGAAGGCGCTACGTTTTCGACGCCCGACTGCCTAACGACCAGATCGAACCGGCCAGGACGCCCGGCGATCTCCAGCCGTACGGTCTCGGTCTCGGTTGCAATCCAGTCGATGCGCGCCCGTTTTTCGCCGCCAAAGCCCGCGTTGGCAGAAAGGACGACGTCGTTTGCGCCAAGGAGCCTCAGGTCAGTATCCGCTTCCGCGCTGAGCCAATCGGTCTCAATCGTATAGTGTCCTCCAATCTCTACGTCGAACTGGACGAAGCGCGGCTCGTCGAACGTACCCCTGTAGACCACATTGACCTCTATCGGCTTGGCGTCTTCAAGGGAATTGCCAGTTTCAAGTGTGGGAGGCTTGTCACGAGACTCAAAGGTGACCGTATTCGGCACATTGGCTTCGTCGCCAGCCGTTGCGCGTATGCGCAAATAGGCAGCCCGACCCCCATGCACGTCTACCGGACGCTCTGGTCGCAGGATCTCAGTACGAATGACCTCATGGTGATTATGATCGACGATCGTGATCTCCGCCTGCCCCGCTTTGACGTGAAGCCAGTACTCTTGCGTTTCGGTGTCGGGCAGGCGGTACCAGGCCGTTGTCGAGTTCGCCTTGTCCGCCAGAGCCAAGCCGAAATCCAACTCGCCATCGTCGAAGTCGCGAACGTCCTCAAGGCTGGCAATCCAGGGGATGCTTTGGGCCAATCGGTCGAAAAGCCTGACCGCACGGGAATCTTCCTGAGCCAGCGCATGGAGCGGCACCGCGAGCCCAGATAATTCGAGCGCGGTCGTTATCCGCGCAGCGTCGTCTTCTGGGCCCCCCAGCTTGTCGAGATAGACGTCCAAAACCAGTTCGGCGAGGTCGAGTGCCGCCGCAGAGTCTTCGTCGATCGTAGCCTCCAGCGCCTCACGCGCTCCACGCAGCACGGCTAGGCGCGGACGCCGGTCCCGATCCAGAGTGTGCTCCAGCGCATGAACGAAGAGTTCCTTCTCCTCTTGCGGTGCTGAGCCGAGTCGAAAGATACCTACCAAATCGGCATACGTTTCTGCGGATTGGTCGGTCCACCGGCGGAGCGCCGCAGCCAGCGGCAGGACAGCGTGATCCGCACCGCTTGTCCGCAGGATTTGCTCGACGTGGTTCGGTAGTTTAGGAAACGGACAATTTTCGATCGAATGCGTTAGCACGTCGACCAAGTCCTTATTGTCGTGCCAGCCATCCTGTCGGAGCACTGCCTCCGCAAGCAGGTCATAGGCGGAGTGGCCAGCAGGCTGACTGGGCGTGGTGCGAGCTCGCTGACTGAACAACGTAATGATCGACCTACGCCGTTCTATTGTCGGGTCAGGTTCTATCTCTTCAAGTCCGGCGAGCAAGTCAGCCCAGACTTCGGGGTCGTCTGCCGGCGGCAGCAGCGCCACCAGCACGGCGTTCTTGAGCGTAGCGTCGACGACCGGTCGTGCGCGTTCAGACGTTGCCGCCAAGGACCGCTCCAGCCGCAAGAGTCGTTCGGCAAGGGCGAAGAGAGCCGGGCTCAGCTGGTCGATCTCCGAACCCTGGCCAGGCTGTAGTGCGGCGCTCAGCTGTCGATAGGCCACCGACGACATCTGTCCCTCGAGCCGCGGCAATAGCTGGCGGGCCTCGGTGATGCTCGTGAATTCGGCAGCCTCGCGAAGACGAAAATATGCTTCTGAGCTCATCTCACCCCGCGAATCCAATTCATTAAGCAGCCGCATGAAGCCATTCGGATCCATTGCTCTCCCGGGAGATCCGACAATGGTTGCCTGCAGAATCAGATATCCATGAGCCGTAATGTCACCGAAATCCCTCACCGCCCTCAGCCGGTCCTGCATTTCCTCCTCAAACCAAGGTTCAGGCTCGACCAGGCCCCTTTCGGCATAGCGACGGAGATAGCGGTAGCCATCCTCCTCCAATTCGCCGGCGACGAACAGCCGCTCGAGCGTATCGAGCAGGCCCCCGCCGCCCGCACCCGTTTGCCGAAGGATTAGCAAGGCCTGCAGCAGGCTGGAGTCTTCGAGCCCCTCGAGGACAAGCTGTAGCATACTGTGGCTTCTTTGCGAGATCGCCCGTTCGGCGCGGAGGCGTTCCAGGCGCTCGTTGAGTTCAAACACCTCGCTCTCGATCAACCTGCCTTCCCGCGTGATACGAAACCGTAGTGACCTGGACGCCTCGTGAGATAACTCGCCGGATCGCTCCAGGTGCCAGATCAGATCCACCAGCGCCCGACCCTCGGGCGCCGTTGCCGCAGCGAAATTGCGGCGAGTGAGATCGGAGTCGGGCAGTTGCACAATGTCGCGTGCCGCAGGCCAAAGTGCTTTCAGTGCTTCGATCCGCGTGTTGAACTCGATGCGGCGTTCGCCAAGGCCGGCCAGCCCGATCCAGCCGAGGTGGCTCGCACGCTCTTCATGCGAGAGCGCCAGGTCAACCAACGCGGTCACGACGCCGTCGCCTTCCATCCCGGCCAGGGACGAGAGGAAGACATCAGCGACCGGAGCGGCGATACCGCCGTCACCAAGTGCGCGGGTGACCGTTCCGGCATTTGAGCCTGAATAGCCTGAGATGAAAGTCTGGACCGCCTGTGCAAGGCCGGCTTCCATATCGTCGCGGCCACCGAGCTTGTCGATCACGGCATCGAACACGGCGTCGTCTACATCCGAACCTTCTGGCGTGTATTCCGTTAGGGCGATTTCATAGAGTTCGCTATCAATGCTGGTCTCCCCTATCAGAACGGTGCGCAGTATGTTGCGCAGCCGTTCCTCGGTCTCGAAGAATACGAGAATCTGCAGCGCCCGTGCGCGCTGGCTGGGGTCTCCTGGAGCCGCGGCCTCTGGCCGAACCCCCGACAAGATGACTTCCTGCAGCGCGCCCTCGGACTGGATCTTTTCCGTCGCGGCGTCAACCAGACGCTGGAGGTTCCGGTCGTCGTCGATGGCCGCCTGCACCAATTCGTCGATACGCTTACTGGCCGTTGCATTGGCCACGTATTCCTCGACCAGATCGGCCGCGACCCCTTCGATCTTCTCCGGATTGAGAGCATCGGTTATCGCCGCCTCGGTCTGAGTGGTCACTCTTTCGTTCACATCCGAGAGACTCAGTAGCGTCGTGGCCACGGCCTCGTTCACATTGCCCCGAAGATTGTCCTCGATTTCCTTAACCAGCGATGACTTCGCGTCGCGGAAATCGTTGCCAATCTTCAACTCGATGTATGCGAATCCGGACGCGGCGAGCGCTAGGACACTGCCGACTCCGAAGATCGATGCAATGCGTGCGAAACGCCGATAGACGGCCCTGCCCACATGCTCGTTGACCCACTCCCTGAATTCTTCGCCGCTAAGGGTGTGCGACAGATCCAGATCGTCAATCGGAGTGCGCTCCGTGCCTGAAGCTGGAAGGGTCTGGTCCAGCCAACGCTCCAATATCGCGACGCCCTCATTGGTTATGTGGAGAAGGCCGGAGAGACCCACGAGGAAGGCCAGTCGTGCTCCACTGGCCGTGCCCACAGTGCGCGCAAAAGCCATCGCGGCCCCTTTGACAGTGGGGTCGCGGACGATGACCTCGATGTCGCCTTGCGGCACCGCCCAGCCAGCGCGGCCCGGCGGCCGAACAGGCCTAATCCGAACCGAAGTCCCATCAGCCTGCAACAACCTAAGCGTACGGTTGGGATCGCAGTCTTCCGGCTTCTCGAAATCCGTGCCCGCCAGCTTGCCGGAAAGTCCGACATCGGCCAACGCCAACGGCTCGAGCAGAACCAACGGTGCCGCAGAGGCGCGCAGCGCTTGCGGCACATACGTCGTCGCGACAATGACTGCAACTGTGCTGTTCAGATGGGCAGAGGTCAGCACCGACTCGGCAATGAAGTCGAGCGAAAGACCGATACGAGCTGCAAGGTGTCGGATCGCCGCCTTGGTCTCGTCTGAGACCCCTGGCGGATCAACAAAGATAGCGTGGCGGGTCCCGTTGCCAGCCACGATGCCTCCTCCCGATGTCTGCACAGGCGACAGCACGGGGTTCGCTGCCAAGAACAGGCCAGCGCGTAACCAGATGTAGTTACGGCGTTAGGTCAACTCAAAGTTAACTTTGAAACTGCCCCACTCGTCAAGGGTGAGCATCAAAAGGTTACTTAGTGCGGCTTTGACCACGGAATGTAATACGATGGCGCAACTCTGACCCTTGGGTCAGCAAGTATGATCGCCTCGGCCAAGCGCGTTAAGCTGGTGTAGTTGCGGAATTGCCGTTTCGTCTCGAGATCGCCCCTGATCGTTGATCCGAGCCGGTTTTGCACTGTCCTGGACGGTGCGTCCTCTGGCAAACGCGTGCGTGGAGTGCATTCGGACAACCCTGGTTTCTTCGGCCCCTTCCAAGCCAATTTCCCTTGTGCCGGGCGCGCAACCGGCGCACGGTTCCAAGACGCGGCGCGGTTCGCCCATGGGGGCCGGCGATCGTTCACGCGTCCTCACAAAGAGCCACTCTATGGCTGGGCGGCAAACAATCTATTGGATCGATAGACACCGCAGCCGTATGTTGTTAGAACGATTCTAAATTCAAACCAGCACACCATCGGAGGAGATAATGGAGGGTGTTAGCAAGTGCCCGGTGATGCACGGGGCCGTGAGTTTTGGGGCCAGGTCGAACCGCGACTGGTGGCCGAACCAGTTGAACCTCAGGATCCTCCACCAGAACTCGTCGCTGTCCGATCCCATGGACCCCGGGTTCAGCTATGCAGAGGCGTTCAAATCCCTCGACCTGGCGGCCGTCAAGCAGGACCTCTACGCCCTGATGACCGATTCTCAGGACTGGTGGCCGGCCGATTACGGGCATTATGGCGGCCTCTTCATCCGGATGGCCTGGCACAGCGCGGGCACCTACCGCACCGCCGACGGCCGCGGCGGCGGGTCCACCGGCACCCAGCGCTTCGCGCCGCTGAACAGCTGGCCCGATAACGGCAATCTCGACAAGGCCCGCCGGCTGCTGTGGCCGATCAAGAAGAAATACGGCAAGGCGCTCTCCTGGGCCGATCTGATGATCCTGGCCGGCAACGCCGCCATCGAATCCATGGGCGGCAAGACCTTCGGCTTCGGCGGCGGCCGCGAGGACATCTGGGAGCCCGAGGAGGACATCTATTGGGGCGCGGAGACGGAATGGCTGGGCGACAAGCGCTATAGCGGCGACCGGGATCTCGAAAATCCGCTTGGCGCCGTGCAGATGGGCCTCATCTACGTGAATCCGGAAGGGCCCAACGGCAATCCCGATCCGGTCGCCTCGGGCCGCGACATCCGCGAGACCTTCGCTCGCATGGCGATGAACGACTACGAGACCGTCGCGCTGACTGCGGGCGGCCATACCTTCGGCAAGACTCATGGCGCCGGCGACGCCGCGCTTGTCGGGCCGGAGCCCGAAGGCGCGCCGATCGAGGCGATGGGCCTCGGCTGGCTCAGCAGCTATGGCAGCGGCAAGGGCCGCGACACCATCACCAGCGGCATCGAGGGCGCCTGGACGCCGAACCCAATCCGCTGGGACAACGGCTACTTCGACGTGCTGTTCGGCTATGAGTGGGAGTTGGTGAAGAGTCCGGCCGGCGCCAACCAGTGGACGCCGAAGGATCTCCAGGAGAAGGACATGGCGCCGGATCCGGAGGATTCCTCCAAGCGCGTGCCGATCATCATGACCACCGCCGACATGGCGATGCGCATGGACCCGATCTACGAGCCGATCTCACGGCATTTCCACCAGAACCCGGACGAGTTCGCGGACGCCTTCGCCCGCGCCTGGTTCAAGCTGACCCACCGCGACATGGGTCCGAAGGCGCTGTATCTCGGCCCCGAAGTGCCGGCCGAGGACCTGATCTGGCAGGATCCGATCCCCGAGGTCGACCACGCGCTGATCGACGATCAGGATATCGCCGATCTCAAGGGCAAGCTCCTGGCATCGGGCCTCTCCGTGTCGAACCTGGTCTCGACCGCTTGGGCCTCGGCGTCCACTTTCCGCGGCTCCGACAAGCGCGGTGGCGCCAACGGCGCGCGCATCCGCCTGGCACCGCAGAAGGATTGGGAGGTCAACGAGCCGGCCCGGCTGGCATCGGCGCTGGAGACCCTGGAGGGCATCCAGAGCGCCTTCAACGATGCGCAGTCCGGCGGCAAGAAGGTGTCGCTGGCGGACCTGATCGTGCTGGGCGGCTGCGCCGCCGTCGAGAAGGCGGCCAAGGACGCCGGGCATAACGTGACGGTGCCCTTCTCGCCCGGTCGCATGGACGCCTCGCAGGAGCAGACCGATGCGGACTCCTTCGACGTGCTGGAGCCGGTCGCGGACGGGTTCCGCAACTACCAGAAGACCAAATACTCGGTCTCGGCCGAGGAGTTGCTGGTCGACCGGGCGCAGCTCATGACGCTGACCGCGCCGGAGATGACGGTGCTGGTCGGCGGCCTGCGCGTTCTCAACGCCAATACCGGACAGTCCGAGGAGGGCGTCCTGACCGATCGGCCGGAGACCCTGACCAACGACTTCTTCGTGAACCTGCTGGACATGGGCACGAAGTGGCAGGCGAAGCCGGGCTCGGAAGACTCCTTCGAGGGCCGGGACTCGGCATCCGGAGAGGTGAAGTGGACCGGCAGTCGCGTCGACCTGGTGTTCGGCTCGAACTCCCAGCTCCGCGCCCTTGCGGAGGTCTACGGATCGGACGATGGCGAACAGGCCTTCGTCGCCGATTTCGTGGCGGCCTGGACCAAGGTCATGAACCTCGACCGCTTCGACCTCGCCTGATCCGGGCGCACTGGCAGTAGTCGCCAGAAACGATAAGGGCGGGCCGCATTGGCCCGCCCTTCTTCTTGGATGCCGCAGCGCCCCAGGCCCTGCGTCCTAAACGTTTCCGGCCCGCTTTCGGCCGGGCGCCCTGCCCTCTAAGGCGGACGCCCTGGCCGAAAGCGGGCCGGAGTTCGGTCCCTGTGGGGGCGGTGCTAGCGGGTCACGGACCCGGTGCCGGCACCATGCCTCTGTCCTCTTCCTTGGCCGGGAAGGATATCACGAAGTTGACGGCGATGACGGCGACCAGGAAGGTGCCGGCCAGGCTGGCCATGATGATGGTCCAGATCTGCTGGGCGCGCTCCAGGGCGACGGACATCGGGATCGTGACGATCTGGGCGCCGACGATCTCGTCCATCTGCCAGCCGAAGCCATTGGCCGAGCCATAGCGCGCCAGCATGGCGGCCGGTGCGGCGGACGGCGTGCTGTGGCACTGCAGGCAGGCCGGGTTGGTGATGCGGATCGGATGCGACATGGTCAGCATCTGTCCGACCGCCGAATCGCGGACGAGGACCGCCTCGGTCAGGGTCGGATTGTTGCGGAAGGCCTGGATGATGTCCGCCTCCCAATCCGTCGCGAGATCGCGGGGATTGGTCGGGTTCAGCGTCGCCTCCTTGTAGGAGTAGTGACGGAAGGCCTTCTGGATCTCTTCGAAATTGGTGTGCGCCGCGAAGGACGGCACCGTGTGCGGCAGGAACTCGTCCGTGCGCAGCTGCTGCAGCAACGGCCGGATCTCATTCGCCGTGTAGCCCCGCATGGCGAGCGCGCTGGCGCGCATCACACGGGCCTTCTGGATGACCTCCTCGCGGGCGTTGTCTTTCAGGATGGTATCGGCAACGAAGCCGATCCCGCCGAGCGCGATGCCGAAGATGAGCAGCATCACGACGTTGAACTTCAGACGTTGATTCACGGGAGCCCCCGAGGACCTAGTGGCTGACGAAGGGATTTGAAGCAAATGAATACGGACCGGCCCTTAACAAAGCGTAAGGCCGCGCGCGGAATTGCGCCGGCCGTGGACTTCCAGGTCCTTCAGCGCTTCATGGGCCTTTACGGATCGGGCCCGCCATGGCAGCGATGGGGCGGATTCGACTTGTGGACCATAGACATGCGCGCCTGGCAGAGAATGCTCAGCGGCCGCCGGCTCAATCTGCTGGACCCGTCGCCAATGGATATCGAGATCGAGGACATCGCCCACGGCCTGTCCCGGGTCGCCCGCTGGAACGGCCAGACCCTGGGCGATTTTTCGTTCTCGGTGGCCGAGCACAGCGTGCTGGTGGAGCAACTGGTGGCCCAGGACAAGCCGGGCCTGGAAAGGAGATGGCGGCTGGCAGCTCTGCTGCACGACGCACCGGAATACGTCATCGGCGATATGATCTCGCCCTTCAAGGCATCGATTGGCAATGATTACAAGACGGTGGAGAAAGCTCTTCAGGCAGCGGTTCATATCCGCTTCGGGCTGCCGGCGCGCCTGCCGGCGGAGATCACCGCGCTGATCAAGCGCGCCGACCGGGTCGCGGCCTTTACCGAAGCGGTCGATCTCGCCGGTTTCACCGAACCGGAGGCCCGCAAGGTGCTGGGCTATCGCCGCAAGAGCCGGGCGCCGAAGCTGGTGGCGCTGGCTCCGGATGCCGCGAAGACCACCTTCCTTGAACGGTTTCGTAGTCTTTTCATTGCCTAATCGCGCCCGCCGACCAATCCTCCAATGCGATATGCATCGGATTCGCATGCCCATGACCGCAAATCCCCGGCTCCGGAAGGCGCCTGGTCTGGCCGCCCTGGCCCTGCTGGCCCTCCTCGCCTGCATGCCCGCCGGGGCACAGGATGGCGGCTCCTATATCGGCAGCTATTCCGATTGGGAGGGCCATGTCTACCGGATCGACGCGTCGGAGACCCGCTGCGCCCTGCGCGCGGTGCATCCGGCGATCCTGGACGCGGAGGTCTACTGGGTGTTCAACACCCGCCATGCCGACCGCCTTCCCCATGGTTTCCTGGCGGTGGACCGCAGGGTGGCCGATGGCGCCCGGGAGCTGGTCGCGGTGGTCGATGACCGGCAAAGCTTCACCCTGAGGATCGGCGCCGACGGCTACGGCTACAGCCAGGATGGCGACGCCGAGCGCCTGATCGCGGCGATGCGCCGGGGGATCGCGATGGAGATCACCATCCTGCGGCGGACATCCGCCCCGCAGGTGCTGGGCATTTCGCTTCTGGGGTTCACCCGCGGCAGCAATGCGACCCGTCAGGCCTGCGACCCGGGCGGCGGCGGATAGGCCTGGCTAGAACGCCTGCCGCTTCTGCTTGTAGGCGTCCGCCATCTGCCGGATGGCGTCCTGATGGCGCGGTCCGGCCTTCGGCCGGCTCGGCGTTTCCGTCAACGCGGTCATGCCGCGCGGCAGCCGGGTCTCGCCGATCGCCTTGCCGAGCTGTCCAACCACGGTGTCCAGCGCTTTGGCCGGGAGTTCCGACGCCCTTTTGGTCGTCTTCGACTTGGCGGAACGGTCGATGGCATGGGACACGATGCCGGGAAGATAGGGCGCGACCAGGCCCTGCATCAGCTGCGGGTCCCGGAGGCATTCGGCGATCAGCAGCTGCCGCGCCGTGGAGACATTGCCCTTGGCCTCTGCCAGCACGGCCCCCACTCGGCCGGCCACGTATTCCTTGCTGGACACCGCGGATCACCTTGTCGTCGCTTTAATGGCCCTGTAACCCTATGCCGGTTTGATTAACAACATCTTCACTGTAGATTCCTGGCAAGGAGCCTATCCGAGGAATGCTTACGGTCAGCACCGCGTTTTCAAGGGCTTGGGCTAGGACGGCGCCGCGTGGCGATGCCGGAGGCATCGTGAGCGGCGTCGGACGAAGTCCCAGGCCCTTGAAAACGCGGCCCGGAGGGTCGACCAGGGAGGCGCGGGTGCGGCGTCGCGAACGCTTGACGATGCATCCAGCATCGCCTGCGCGTTCGCTCCTGACACCCACGCCTCCCTGGTCGATGCTGGCCATAAGCATTCCTCGGATAGGCTCCTAAGGAGAACAGATCGGCGATTCCCCAATGCAGATCGACATCTTCTTCGACCTGGTCTGCCCCTGGTGCTTCATCGGCAAGCACCGGATGGACCGCGCCCTGTCGGAGCGGCCGAGCCTGCCGGTGGATCTGAACTGGCAGCCCTTCCAGCTCAATCCCGGCATGCCGCCCGGCGGCATGGACCGCCGCGATTACCTGTCGGCCAAATTCGGCGGGTCCGGCCGGGCGGCGCAGATCTACGCCATGGTCGCGGAAACCGCCGAGCGCGACGGGCTGACCCTGGAGCTCGACGCCATCCGCCGCACGCCCAACACGCTGGACGCCCATCGCCTGGTCCGCTACGCGGCGCGCCATGGGCGCGATCCGGCCGGCGTGGCGGAGGCGATATTCCAGGCCTATTTCCAGCAGGGCCGCGACATCGGCGACCGCAACACCCTGGCCAATATCGCCGAGGAGATCGGTCTCGACCGCGACGCGGTGTCCGACCACCTGTCCAGCCGGGCCGACATCAACCATATCCGCTCCGCCGATGCCGCCGCCCGCCGCATGGGCATTCAGGCGGTGCCGTGCTTCGTGTTCGACCGGCGTTATGCCCTGTCCGGGGCGCAGGAGCCGGATTCCTTCTTTCCCATGTTCGACCTGGCCGGCGCCGAGGCCTCCCTCTCCCACGTCTGATCCGACGGGCCGTCCGGCTCCGTTCGCATCTCCCGCTTCTCCCACATCACCGACCCTTCGAGGACGACATGGCTGGTAGCTCCAAGAAAGCGATTTACGCCGCGCTTGTGGGCAATTCCCTCATCGCCGTGACCAAATTCGGCGCCGCCGCCTATACCGGCAGCTCGGCCATGCTCAGCGAGGCGATCCACTCCCTGGTCGACAGCGGCAACCAGGTGCTGCTGCTCTACGGGCTGAAGCAATCGTCGCGGCCGGCCGACGACCGGCATCCCTTCGGATACGGCATGGAGCTGTATTTCTGGGCCTTTGTCGTCGCGATCATCATCTTTGCGATCGGCGCCGGGGTATCGATCTACGAGGGCATCCAGAAGCTGATCCATCCGCATCCGGTGACGAATGTGTTCGTCAACTACATCGTCCTGGGCGCGGCCATCGTCTTCGAGGCCGCGGCCTGCACCGTCGCCTTCAAGGAGTTCAACCGGGCCCGGGGCGACATGCCCTTCTTTGAGGCGGTGCGCAAGAGCAAGGACCCGGCCCTGTTCACCGTGCTGTTCGAGGATTCCGCGGCCATGCTGGGGCTGCTGGTGGCGCTCGCCGGCATCGGGCTTGGCCAGGCGCTGGACATGCCGATCCTGGATGGGGCGGCGTCGGTCGTCATCGGCCTGATCCTGGCCCTGACCGCCATGCTGCTGGCTTATGAGTGCAAGAGCCTGCTGATCGGCGAGGCGGCGGAGCCGGATGTGGTGCGGGGCATCGGCAAGCTGGCGACGGAGACGCCGGGCATCGGCCGCATCAACGAACTCCGCACCATGCATCTCGGGCCCCAGGACATCCTGCTGAACATCAGCCTGGATTTCGCCGATCACATGAGCTCGGCCCAGGTCGAGGAAGCGATCTCCGCCCTGGAACAGCGCATCAAGGACGCCCACCCGGACGTGAAGCGCATCTTCATCGAGGCCCAGAGCGTGCGCCGCCACCTGGAGAGCCTTGCCGCCGGCGGCGGACCGGAGCCGCAACCGCAGGGCTAGGTTGCGGCCGGCGGCGGCATTCGCTATCCAGGACGGAGTCGCGGGGTGCCCAAGCGCCCCGCCCCTGTCCGGAGCCTTTATGTCGGAGACCACCAGGACCTGCTGATATGCCCCCGATGCGGGGCATGATCGTGCAGCGCCGAACTCCGCACCCCTCGGTGCGGGCCGGCGGCGCTGTGGCCGATGGTCTCAACTCCGAGAAATCCCGATGACCATGCGAGATGCGAACGGCGTGCGCCTGCGCCGCCGATGGCCAACTCGCCACCGCTTCCGACATGAAGGAACACAGAAATGATCCGACCTGCCAATCCCGAGGACCAGTCCGCCCTGATTGCGCTTGGCGAGGCGACCGGCCTCTTCCGACCCCATGAACTCGAGGTGCTCGACTCGATGCTGTCGGAGTACTTCGCGACCGGTCAGGGCGAAGGCCAGCGCTGGATTGCCGACGATGAGGATGGTGTGGTGGCAGCCGCCTACTACGCGCCCGAGATCATGGGCGACGGCGTCTGGAACCTCTACTTCATCGGCGTTCATCCCGACCGCCAGGGACAGGGGCGCGGCGGGGCGCTGTTGCGCCATGTCGAGCAGGCCTTGCGGGCCGAGGGCGCGCGGATGCTGCTGGTGGAGACGTCCGGTGTGGACGGCTTCGCCCTCACCCGCGCCTTCTACGACAAGCACGGCTATGAGCAGGAGGCGCGGATCCGCGACTACTACACCGCCGGCGACGACAAGATCGTCTTCCGCAAGGTGCTGTAGTCCCGGCCCCTCGTCGTCATTGCGAGGAGCGGAGCGACGCGGCAATCCACTGCTTGCCGAGGACATGGATTGCCGCGCTTCGCTCGCAATGACGCCATTCCAGCGGATCGCTACGCCGCCATTGAGGCTAGGTCCTGCATCAGCTTGCGGGCGCCGTCGACGCGGGTGGCGGCGTCGGGCCAGGCGCGGCTGTAGACCAGCTTGTGGTCCGGCCGGAGCTTGATGCCGACCGCCTGGCGGGCGATGAAATCCACCAGCCGTTCCGGATGGGAGAAGCTGTTGTTGCGGAAGGTGAGCACCGCGCCCTTCGGCCCCGCCTCCAGCTTCTCGACACCGGAGATCCGGCAAAGCTGTTTCAGGGCAATAACATGCAGGAGGTTTTCAACCTCCTGCGGCAATTCTCCGAAGCGGTCGATCAGCTCTGCCGCGAAGCCGTCGATCTCCATGGTGTCGACCAGCCGTGAGATCCGCCGGTAGAGGTCGAGGCGGACGTTGAGGTCGGCCACATAGCCCTCCGGAATACGCACCGGCATGCCGAGATTGATCTGCGGCGTCCATTGCTCGCCCTCCATCCCGTCGCCGCCACCGCCGCGGGCCTCGGCCACCGCCTCCTCCAGCATCTGCTGGTAGAGCTCGGTGCCGACCTCCCGGACATGGCCGGACTGCTCCTCGCCCAGCAAATTGCCGGCGCCGCGGATGTCCATGTCGTGGCTGGCCAGGCTGAACCCCGCCCCCAAAGTGTCCAGGGTCTCGATCACGTGCAGGCGCTGCTGCGCCGTTTCGGTCAGGGCCCGGTCCGGGGCGTAGGTCAAATAGGCATAGGCCCGCTGCTTGGAGCGCCCGATGCGGCCGCGGAGCTGGTAGAGCTGGGCTAGGCCGAACATGTCGGCGCGGTGGATGATCATGGTGTTGGCGGAAGGCACGTCGAGGCCGGATTCGACGATCGAGGTGCAGAGCAGCACGTCGAAGCGGCCCTCGTAGAACGCCGCCATGACGTCCTCCAGGGCGCGGGCCGGCATGCGGCCATGGGCGCTGACGATCTTGATCTCCGGCACCAGCTCGCGCAGCTGTTCGGCGACCTTCTCGATATCCTCGATACGGGGGCAGACATAATAGGTCTGACCGCCACGGAAATGCTCGCGCATGATCGCCTCGCGGACGATCACCGGGTCGAAGGGCAGCACGAAAGTCCGCACCGCCAGCCGGTCGACCGGCGGGGTGGCGATCAGCGACAGCTGGCGCACGCCGGACAGCGCCATCTGCAGGGTGCGCGGGATCGGCGTGGCGGTCAGGGTCAGCACATGGATGTCGGCGCGGAGCTGTTTCAGGCGCTCCTTCTGGCGCACTCCGAATCGCTGCTCCTCATCGACAATGATGAGTCCCAAGCGTTTGAAATTGATGGATTTCGCCAACAGGGCATGGGTGCCGACCACCACGTCGACGGTGCCGTCGGTCAGGCCTTGCTGGACCAGCTTGGCGTCCTTGGCCGAGACCATGCGCGAAAGCTGTGCCAGGCGCAGCGGCAGGCCGCGGAAGCGCTCCAGGAATGTCTGGTGGTGCTGGCGGGCCAGCAATGTGGTCGGCACCACGACGGCCACCTGGTGCCCGGCCATTGCGGCGACGAAGGCGGCGCGCAGGGCCACCTCGGTCTTGCCGAAGCCCACATCGCCGCAGACCAGCCGGTCCATGGGCCGGCCGGTATTGAGATCGTCCAGCACCTGCTCGATGGAGCGCTGCTGGTCCTCGGTCTCCGGATAGGGAAAGCGGGCAGCGAATTCGTCGTAGAGGCCGTCCGGCGGCGGCAGCGGTTCGGTCTGCTTCATCTCCCGCGCGGCGGCGATCTTCAGCAGCTCCTCCGCCATGTCCTTCAGCCGCTTCTTGACCCGGGCCTTGCGGGCCTGCCAGCCGGCGCCGCCCAGCCGGTCGAGCTGGGCCCCTGCGGCGTCCGAGCCGAAGCGCGACAGCACCTCGATGTTCTCCACCGGCAGGAACAGCTTGTCGTTGTCGGCATAGACGATGCGCAGGCAGTCATGGGGCGCGCCGGAAACGGTCAGCGTCTCCAGCCCCTCATAGCGGCCGATGCCGTGCTCCACATGGACCACGTAGTCGCCGGTGCTGAGCGCGGAAACCTCGGAGATGAACTGTTCGGACCGGCGCCTGCGGCGGCTCTGGCGCACCAACCGGTCGCCGAACAGATCCTGCTCGGAGATCACCGCCAGGTCCGCAGCGACGAAGCCGGTCTCGATCGGCAGCACCGCCGCCGCGGTGGCCTTGGGATCGCACTCCCGCAGCGCCTTGAGGCTGGAGACCGATTCCACCTCGCCCAGCCCATGCTCCCGCAACACGGTGCGCAGACGCTCGCGGGCGCCGGCGGTGTAGCCGGCGATCAGGATGCGCCGGCCGTCCTGGCGCAGGGTGCCGATATGCTCCAGCACTGCGTCGAACAGGTTGGTGTCCGGATTGGCCCGGGCATCGGCGAAATCGCGGCCGCGGCGGCCGCCGGCATCGATCCCGCCCGGCGCGCCGGCGAAGGGCGAGAATTGGCCGACCGCCCGCTTTGCCAGGAACCCGTCCCATTCCTTGGCCCCGAGATAGAGCCGGTCCGACGGCAGCGGCTTGTAGACTGGGCTGTCGGTGCGCTTCTCCACCCCGCGCATGGTCATGCGGGCATCGTAGAAATCGGCGATCTGTCCGATCCTGGCATCCCGGGCCTCGGCCACCTGGGCATCCAGGGTGACCACCGCGCCGGGCAGATAGTCGAACAGGGTCTCCATGGCCGGGTGGAACAGCGGTAGCCAGTGCTCCATGCCGACATGGCGGCGCCCGGCGGTCACCGCCTCGTAGAGCGGATCGTCGCCGGTGACCGCCCCGAACAGGGCGCGATAGCCGGAGCGGAAGCGGGCCCGGGACTCGTCGTCCAGCAGCAGCTCGCTCATCGGCGTCAGGACGATGGCGCTTTCCCTGCCGGTGGTGCGCTGAGTGATGGGGTCGAAGCTGCGCAGCGCCTCCAACTCGTCGCCGAATAGGTCGAGCCGGACCGGCTCCTCGCTGCTGGGCGGGAACAGGTCGACGATGCCGCCGCGCACGGCGTATTCGCCGGGCTCCCGGACCGTCTGGGCCCGGCTGTAGCCATTGTTGGCCAAGAAGCCCTGTAGCGACGTCAGATCGACGCGATCGCCGATCTTTGCGGAGTAGCTGGACTGACCGAGCGCCGAGCGCGGCGGCACCCGCTGCAACAGCGCGTTGACGGTGGTCAGGATCAGCCCTGGCGCGCCGCCGCCGGCCAGCCGCGCCAGCAGATGGATGCGCCGGCCGACGATCTCCGGATTTGGCGAAACCCGGTCATAGGGCAGGCAATCCCAGGCCGGGAAGGTGTGGATCTCCAGCTCCGGTGCGAAAAAGGCGACGCATTCCGCAAGCCGGGCCGCATGCAGGTCGTCCAGCGCCACATGCAGGACGCCGCCCGGCGCCCGCGCCGCCAAATCGGCCAGTAGCCGCGATTCGTGGCCCTCCGGGGCGCCGCCGATCAGCTGAAAACCAGCTTTGGCCGGATCAAGGTCGATATGAAACACGTTTGATGTCAATCGGTTTGCGATTGGTATTCATGCTTTTTCAGAAGAGCCATGACGTCGTCGTCCTGGTCGGCCGGAACCGCTTCGCGGCCGGTCAGCCAGTTGTACAGATCGGGGTCGCTGTTGCCGAGAAGGCGATCGTAGCGGGCCAGCTGCTCGGCCGAGAAACTGTCCAGATGCCGGTCGGCGAAACTGCCCAGCAACAGGTCCGCCTCGCGGGTGCCGCGATGCCAGCTGCGGAACTTCAGGCGTCGCCGCAGCACGTCGAGCTCCGGGCTATCGGGCCGCTCGGTCATTCGGCTACTCTCCGGCAATGAATGGGGACACGGTATAGAACCCGTCCGGTGCGTCCGCAAATCCTCTATCCGCTTTTTGCCGATGTGGACCAGCTTCCTGGCATCGGACCGAAATCCACTCGGCTGGTGGAGAAGCTGGCGGGCCCGCGGGTCATCGACCTGCTGTGGCACCTGCCGTCGGGCATCGTTGACCGCCGCTTCGCGCCGAAGGTCGTGGAGGCGCCCGCGGGCCAGGTGGCGACGCTGACGCTTCATGTCGATGGCCATATCGCACCGCCCTCGCGGCGAGCGCCCTACCGGGTCCGGTGCTCGGACTCGAGCGGCAGCATCGATCTGGTGTTCTTCCATGCCAATCAGGACTGGCTGAACCAGGTCCTGCCGGTCGGCGGCACACGGGTGGTGAGCGGCCGGGTCGAGCAGTTCCAGGGCGCGCCGCAGATGGCCCATCCGGACCGCATCGGCACCGAGGCGGAGTTCGCCGAGATCGCAACGGTGGAACCGGTCTATCCGATGACCGGCGGCCTGGCGCCCAAGACCCTGGGCAAGGCCCTGGCTGCGGCGCTGGAGCGGGTTCCGGCCCTGTCGGAATGGCAGGACCCGGCCTGGCGCCGCCGCCAGGACTGGCCGGACTGGCACGAAGCACTGGCCTCCGCCCATGCCCCTGGCGACGAGGCGGCCCTGTCGCCCTTCTCCAAGCCGCGGGCCCGGCTGGCCTATGACGAGCTGCTGGCCAACCAGCTCGCCCTGGCGCTGGTCCGCGCCTCCATGCGCCGGCTGCCGGGACGGTCGCTCAAGGGCGATGGCACGCTCGCCGCCAAGGTCGAGGCTGCCCTTCCCTTCTCCCTGACCGGTTCGCAGCGCCAGGCGTTGGCCGAGATCGCCGGCGACATGGCGTCGGACGCGCGCATGCTGCGGCTGCTGCAGGGCGATGTCGGCAGCGGCAAGACCGTGGTGGCGCTGCTGGCCATGCTGACCGCCGTGGAGGCTGGCAAGCAGGCCGCGTTCCTGGCGCCGACGGAGATCCTGGCGCGGCAGCATCTGGAGACCATCGCGCCCCTGGCCGAGGCGGCCGGGCTTCGCATCGGCGTGCTCACCGGCCGGGACAAGGGCAAGGCGCGGGCGGCGCTGCTGGAAGACCTGGCGTCCGGCGCCCTGCCGATGATCGTCGGCACCCATGCGCTGATCCAAGAGGACGTCGAATTCCAGGACCTCGGACTGGCGGTGATCGACGAGCAGCACCGGTTCGGCGTGCATCAGCGGCTGCAGCTCTCGGCCAAGGGCGGCGGCGCGGTCGACGTGCTGGTGATGACGGCGACGCCGATCCCGCGAACCCTGTCGCTGACCGCCTATGGCGACATGGAGGTGTCGCGGCTGGTCGACAAGCCGCCGGGCCGCAAGCCGGTGGATACCCGCGCCCTGCCCGCCGACCGCATCGAGGACGTCGTCGCCGCGGTGGCCCGCAAGCTGGAGCAGGGTGCCAAGGTCTATTGGGTCTGCCCGCTGGTCGAGGAGTCCGAGAACAGCGACCTGGCCGCCGCGACAGAGCGCCATGCGGCCCTGAAGGCGCGCTTCGGCGAGCGTGTCGGACTGGTCCATGGGCGCCTGAAGCCGGCGGAGAAGGATGCGGTGATGGCGGCCTTCGCCGGCGACGGCGTCGACGTGCTGGTTGCCACCACGGTGATCGAGGTCGGCGTCAACGTGCCCTCGGCCACGGTGATGGTGGTGGAGCATTCCGAGCGCTTCGGGCTGGCGCAGCTGCACCAGCTGCGCGGAAGGATTGGCCGGGGCGAGGCCGATTCGACCTGCCTGCTGCTCTATTCGCCGCCCCTGGGCGATACCGCCAGGGCGCGGATCGCCACCCTGCGGGAGACCGATGACGGCTTCCGCATCGCCGAGGAAGATCTGCGCCTGCGCGGCGCCGGCGAAGTGCTGGGCACCAAGCAGAGCGGCCTGCCGGCCTTCCGGGTCGCCGATCTGGCGGTGCATGGCGAATTGCTGGCGGCAGCCCGCGACGATGCCCGGCTGATCCTGGAACGCGACCCGGAGCTGAAGGGCGATCGCGGCGAGGCGCTGCGGTCGCTCTTGTACCTGTTCGAACGGGACGCGGCGGTCCGGCTGCTGCGCTCTGGGTAAGCGGTCTCGCGAAGCTCGAAGGAATTCGAAGCCCCCTCACCCTAACCCTCTCCCACCAGGGGAGAGGGGACTTGCCAGCATGTGCCACTAGAGTCCCCTCTCCCCTTGCGGGAGAGGGTTAGGGTGAGGGGTACAGAAATAGCTTCGAGCGCAGCGAGACTGCCTGGCCCCGAAGCGCAGCGAGACTGCCTACCCCATCTTGCGCTTGGGCAGGCGGTCGCGTTTGGCGGCTTCGATGGCGGCGGATTCGATCCGGTCTTCCTGGTCCCGGCTGCGCGCGGCGATGGCCGGTTTGGCCTGTTCCGACTTCGGCCGTTCGTCCGGCGGAGTGACGATGCCGGCGGAGACCACCATCTTGATCCCCTCCTCCACGGACATGTCCAGGACAGTCAGGTCGCTCTTGGGCACGAAGATGAGGAAACCCGAGGTGGGGTTCGGAGTCGTCGGCACGAAGATGTTGATCAGCGTGTCCTCGGTGAGGTTCTGCACCTCGCCCTCGGTGGCGCCGGTGATGAAGCCGATCACCCACATGCCGCGGCGCGGATATTCCACCAGCACCACCTCACGGAAGGCCGACGACTGGTTTGCCAGCACCGTCTCCAGGATCTGCTTGACCGCGCCATAGAGGCTGCGCACCGCCGGAATCCGGGCCAGCACGCCCTCGCTGATGCGCACGAAAAGGCGGCCGATGAAACCGGCGGTCAGCCAGCCGATCAGCGTCAGACCGACAAGCAACACCACCAGTCCGATACCGGGAATACCGATCGAACCCCAGGGCTCCGGCAGCTGGATTTCGGGATCGAGCCATTCCGGCAGCGCAGCGCGCACCGTCTCGTCGATCGCGCTGAACATCAGGAAGGCGAGATAGAGCGTGATCGAGATCGGCGCCGTGACCAGGACGCCGGCGAGGAAATAGGCCCGCAGCCGCGAGCCCACGGTCAGGAAGGGATTGATCTTGGCCGGCTTTCCAGGCGCGGCACGGCCCTTGCCGTCCTTCGCGTTCTTTCTCGCCGCCACAGTCTAGCTCCTTGATCCGGAAGCAGATCGTGATCGCATTTTACGTCCGCTCATGGCCATGGCCGGGCAGAATTGAGGCACGGCCGACATGATGCGCAGGCAGGGCGGATGCAGCCGCACGGTGAAACCGGTCCATGCTCCCGTACGTAGCTACTACCACGCGATGGTGGCGATCCACCTTAAAATGGATACTGAGGAGACCAAGACAAGCCATGCCGAGCCTTACCAGCCTCGCCACAGCTTCGCCGCCCCATACCATCTCCCAGACCGAGATCGTCGGCGCCGCCCGCCATGTCTTCGCCGCCCGCGGCCGCGATTTCGACCGCCTGGTGCCGGCCTATGACAATGCCGGCATCGAAACCCGGCAATTCTGCGCACCCCTGGACTGGTATCTGGAGCCCCATGGCTGGCCGGAGCGCAGCGCCCTGTTCGTCGAACATGCCGAGGCGCTGCTCGAGCACACCGCCAGACGCTGTCTGGACGAGGCCGGCATCGGCCCCGAGGCGGTCAATGCGCTGGTGGTCGTGAGCAGCACGGGCATCACCACACCCAGCCTGGATGCCAGGCTGATGGAGCGCATGGCCTTTCGCCGCGACCTGGTGCGGCTGCCGGTCTTCGGGCTCGGCTGCGCTGGCGGCGCGCTCGGCCTGGCCCGGGCCAATGCGCTGGCCCGGTCGATGCCCGGTTCGCGGGTGCTGCTTCTGGTGGTCGAGCTGTGCAGCCTGACCTTCCGCCGGCAGGATCTGTGCAAGAGCAACATCATCGCCTCCGCCCTGTTCGGCGACGGCGCCGCGGCGGCACTGATCGAGCACACGCCGAAGCTCCAGGAATCGGGCCGGAGGCCGGTCGGCATCCTGGCCACCGGCGAATACACCTGGCCGGACAGCCTGGATGTGATGGGCTGGAATATCGAAGAGGACGGCTTCGGCGTGCTGTTCTCCCGCGACATCCCGAACCTGGTGGAAACCCGCATGCGGCCGGTGGTCGACGACTTCCTGGCCGGCCAGGGCCTTAGGGTCGGCGATCTGGACGGCGTGATCGCCCATCCCGGCGGCACCAAGGTGATCGCCGCCATGAAGTCGTCCCTGGAACTGGGCCCGAATGCGCTCGCGGTCGAGGCGGAGGTCCTGCGGCGGTTCGGCAACATGTCGGCGGTGACGGTGCTGTTCGTGCTCGATGAGAAGCGCCGGCGCGGCTACAGCGGATTGCGGCTGCTGCTGGCGCTGGGGCCCGGCTTCACCCTGGGCATGGCGCTGGTGGAGTCATGATCGCCATGCCCGAGTGGGCCTTCGGCTGGCCGCAGATCATCGTGCTGGCGGTGGCTGCGCAGCGTATCGCCGAGCTGCAATACGCCAAGCGCAACACCGCACGGCTGCTGGCCGAGGGCGGCGTGGAGGCCGGTGCCGGTCACTACCCCCTCTTCTTCCTGATCCAGGGCGGCTGGCTGATCGCCCTCCTGCTGCTGACCCCGGCGACGGCGCCGATCTCCTGGCCGTTGCTGGTGCTGTTCGTCCTGCTGCAGGCCGCACGGGTCTGGGTCATCGCCACGCTGGGGCGGTTCTGGACGACTCGGGTCATCACCGTTCCCGATGCGCCGCTGGTCACCGCCGGGCCCTATCGCTGGGTCAGGCATCCCAACTACCTGGTGGTCGCGGCGGAGATCGTTGTGCTGCCCCTGGTGTTCGGGCAGGTCTGGATCGCGATCGTCGCCGGTGCCGCCACCGCCCTTTTGCTGCGTCACCGTATCGCGGTCGAGGACCGGTCCCTGGCCGGGCGGCGCTGAAGACGGCTCTTTGCCTCCAAGAAACTCCGCCTTATTGTGGAGACCGGGACGGAAGGTGTGGGGGCCAAGTGACCGAAACCACCAGTCATTCTCTGGACAGCATCACCTTGTTCGAACCGCTTACGCCGGCGGAACGGCAGACCCTGGCGCAGCAATGCCGGTGGCGTCGCTACGCACCGCAGGAGCAGGTTTTCGACCGCAGCGATACCGGCCGCGACGCCTATTTCATCGTCGAGGGCATGGTACGGATCGTCGATTACTCGTTCTCCGGCCGCGAGGTCAGCTTCGTGGACATCTCCGCCGGCACCTATTTCGGCCATATGGGGGCGATCGACGAGCGGCCGCGCTCGGCCGGCGTGATCGCGCTGACCAACACCCTGCTCGCCTCCATGTCGCCGGCCCTGTTCCAGAAGACGGTCAGCAGCCACCCCAAGCTGGCGCTCGACATCATGCAGAACCTTGCGGTGACGGTGCGTCGGTCGACCGAGCGGATCATGGATCTGAGCACGCTGGGCGCCAACAACCGGGTCCATGCCGAGATCCTGCGCCTGGCGCGGGCAAGCCGGACCGACGAGGATTCGTCGACGGCGGTGATCTCGCCGATCCCCGTCCACAGCGACATCGCAAGCCGCGTCAGCACGACCCGGGAGACCGTTGCCCGGGTGTTCGGCGAGCTGTCCAAGTCGGGCCTGGTCGAACGCCGGTCGAACCAGCTCTTCGTGAGCGATTTCGAGCAGCTCGAGGAGCTGGTCGAGGACGTGCGCGGCGCCGACTACTACTAGAGCGGCCAAGCCGGCACCGACCTCGACATCTCGGCCCAAACTGGAAGCCGCCATCCCTGATTCAAAAGTTGCGCATCCAGGCCGCTCTGCAAATTAGATTCGTCACCTGTGATGGCCGTCACAGCCGGCTGTCTGGATTGGCTTAGAGTCGGTGTCGAGGGTGATGCGAAGGGAATGCGCCCCACCAAATCCTTTCGCGGATCCTTCAGCTTCCGAGCAAGACCCCTGTGAACTCGCCGGCTGGTCCATCCAGCCGGCGCTTTCTTTTTGGCTGCGACAAAGACAGCCAACGATCAGAGTTCGTGTGGAGTTTCAGTGCGTTACGGGAGCGAGAACGTCAGTTCTATAAATAGAATAAGTCAATCTGATTACACATTAACGATTTGTTAACCACGCTGGTCGATAGTCGTTCCTGCCGCCTGTCATTGCGACCGTCAGGCGGCGGATGGACCCATGCCCTTGACGGCCCCGGATCCCCAACCGGGGCCGTCTCTTTGTCCAGGCTGTCCCCCGCCCTGCTCCTCCCGATTACCGAGTCCGCTCCTCGCTGGACGTCAACGGGTTGGAGATGGTGATTTTTTCAAACGAAAATTCTGCCGGTCCGGCGTCGCTGACGGCGCAACCGGATAGCGACAAGGCCGTAGCCACCACCAGAATCTTCAGATGCCGTGACGTCATGGTTGAGTCCTTTCCCCATGCGGTTGACAGCGGCGTGGCGGCATCGCCCGATTTCCGACCGGCACTTCTTGAAGATCGACGCGCATCCTGCGCCCTGCCGAAATCCGAAACGCCGACCGGCGATACCACCGCAATTAGCAGTGTACAGTGACTTTACACCTTGTGAAGTCCGCTATTCCCTTCGGTGTCTATCGAACAAGGCTTGTCATTTGATTTACAGATAGAGCTTTCCCGATCGATTGCGCCCCCGACACCAAAACGTGATGCCCGCTGGCCAATTCGGCGCCCCATCCGCCGGGCCGCTTTGAACAACGGCGTCCGCTGGTGTACCAACTCGGGACATCGAATTGCGGCGCTCAGTGCCGCGACAACTGGCGGGAGGCGGCATTGGCGAAGTACTTCGAGGTCCACGACGACCGGTTTCGGGAATACCTGTTGGGCAATGTCTGGGTGGAGACGCTGTTCACCGGAAGCCTGTGGGCCGAGGGCCCGGTCTGGTTTGCCGATGGCGAGTACTTGGTCTGGAGCGACATCCCCAACAACCGCATGCTGTGCTGGAAGGAAGGGCTCGGCACCACGGTCTTCCGCAGCCCGTCCAATTACAGCAACGGCAATACCCGCGACCGTGAAGGCCGTCTGGTCAGTTGCGAGCATGGCAAGCGACGGGTCACCCGCACCGAACACGATGGCAGCATCACCGTCCTGGCGGACAGCTACGAGGGCAAGCGGCTCAATTCGCCCAACGACGTGGTCGTGAAGTCCGACGGCACGGTGTGGTTCACCGATCCGCCCTACGGCATCCTGACCGATTACGAAGGCTACAAGGCCGACAGTGAGATCGGTGCCAACTACGTCTACCGGTTCGACCCGGCGAGCGGCGCCCTGACAATCGCCTCTGACGATTTCGACAAGCCCAACGGCCTCGCCTTCTCGCCTGACGAGTCGATGCTGTACATCGCCGATACCGGTCTCAGCCACGATCCGAACGGGCCGCACCATATCCGCGCGTTTCGCGTTGCCGAGGATGGCAGCCTCAGCGGCGGCGAGGTGTTCGCCGAGATCACCCCCGGCGTGGCGGACGGCTTCCGGCTCGACACCAAGGGCAATATCTGGACCAGCGCCGGCGACGGCATCCATTGCTACACGCCGGACGGCACCATGCTCGGCAAGATCCTGATCCCGGAGAAGGTGTCCAACTGCACCTTCGGCGGCCCGCGCCGCAACCGGCTCTTCATCACGGCGACCACGTCGCTCTATGCCATCTACGTGAATGCGCGGGGCGCCCAAACGCCCTAGCGTCCCGACAGCGCAAAAGAGGCCCGGGTCAGCGCAGGCACTCTTCCAAAGTGTCGAAGGCCAGTCTCTTCTGGAGGTTGGCGTTGAAGCGCAGGCCGAGGATCATCTCGTCGCGCAGGGCGTTCTCGCCGACATCGCCGCTGACGGTGATGTTGCGGATGCTATCCGCCAGCTTGGTCTCGATGGCCTGGTTGGCCAGCTCGAAATCGCTGTAGCAGGCAGCGTCCCGGATCGCGACGGCGGTCGACATCTGGTCGACGGCAGGCGCATTGCCTGCGGCCGGATCCGCGGACGTGGTCGAGGCGGGCGCCGGATCGGAGCCATTGAGGTTGAGGAATGGGTTGTTGTTGCAAGCGGCAAGGGCAATCGCCATCACGACGCTTGCGGGCCCCATCCATCTGCGAATGGCACTTGGCGCAGATCGCTTGGCTGCGGCATCAGCCATCACGCTTAGCACCTCTAGTAGTTTCTCCCTCAATCGGACACTACATGTGCGAATTCGGCGTGGCAAGCGCGCCCGAGGCCGCGAATCCGGCCATGGGATGCGGGAATTGGCCACTATGAAAGTTTCTTTGCAATCAAAGCGCTAGAGCCCGGGGCGCGCCTGATCGATGCCCGGCGCCGGGCTGGCGTGTGCGCCTCCCGTGTCCACCGGATTGCGGTCCGGTAGCGAATCGGCGCGTTTCGTTACGACGGCGTTGCCTGCCCTGTCCCGCGCGATTGGTCGGCAGCCGGCACAATGCGCGGGATTGCAAGGGCGAATTCTGGTAGCTTCGGCGGTGAAGGATTTGGTACGGCGGTTTGGATCAGTCAACGAATGCCAGTTGGCCGGCACGGCGATAGGAGGTTCGAGCGGCGCCCGCGACAATCGCCGTCGGCGGGGTCGTTGATATGTTTTCGCAGGTCGCCCGGCCCAGTCCGGTTCGCTGCGCTGGTACTGCTGTCGCTGGCCCTGGCAGGCCCCGCCGCCGTCTTCGCCCAGCCCCTGGAGCGGGCCGATATCTGCATGGCGATCGGTCTCGACGTCTCCGGCTCCATGGAGCCGGAGGAAATGCGCCTGCAATTCGACGGCCTGGCCCGGGCGCTCAATCATCCCAGCCTGATGCGGGCCATCCAGGCCGGCCGGCACGGCGTCACGGCGGTCAGCGTCTACACCTGGTCGGCCAACCGCAATGTTCAGGTCGTCGTGCCCTGGACCGGCATATCGGGGCCCAAGGACACCGCACAGATCGCCGCCCGCCTGTTCTCGCTGCCGGCCCGGGTCGGGGACGGCAATACCAGCCTGACCCTGGCGATCCAGACCGGCGTCGTGCTGTTGGAGACCTGCCCCTGGTACGCCGAGCGCCAGCTGCTGAACATCGCCGGCGACGGCGTCACCAATGTCTTCCCCGGGCCGGTGGCGGCCCGCGACGCCGCCAACGACCGCGGCATCGTCATCAACGGCCTGGTCATCGCCAGCGAGGAATTCGCCGCCCTGAACCACTACCGCACCGAGGTGGTCGGGCCCGACGGCATCGGCTTCGTCGTGCTGATCGACGATTTCCGCGGATTCTCCAGCGGCATGCTGCGCAAGTTGCTGCTGGAGATCGCCATGGTGACGGAGTAGCCGGCCGCCCTGCACCTACTCCGCCTGATAGGCGAACACCGTCTCGAAATCCCTGGCGATGCTGACCACGAGCCATCCCCGCGCCTCGGCCATGGCGAGCGCCGCCTCGGTCCCGTGATCGTAGTCGTATTCCCGGACCGGGTCGTCATGGTGCAGTAGCACCGACAGCGACGGCCCGTCGCCGTCATCCGCGTATTGCAGCATCTGCAAATCGCCGTCGGAATTGCCGACCGCGATCACCGGCCGGCGGCCGATATGGAGCGCGATGTTCGCCGGCTTCACCGCGCGATCGTCGAAAGAGCCGATGACCGGCAGGCGATAGACGTCCGATCCGCCGTCCTGGTCCCGAAACTCGTATTCGAGGCTGGAGCCGATGACGTTCTCGCGCGGGATGCCGTACGCGGCCTCGGAGAAGACGCGAATGAATTCGACTCCGCCGCCCGAGACGATGAAGACGCGGAACTGGTTGGCCCGCAGGTAGTCCAGCAACTCCACCATGGGTCGGTAGGTCAACGCGGTGAATGCGACCCAGCGTTCGGGATGCCGCGCATCCGCCAGAAAGGCCTCGGCGGCGGCCTGGAACTCCGTTTGGGTGGTCTCGCCATGGGCGGCGATCACCAGCGTCTTGACGTCGTCGAGGGAAAACGCCGCGATCCGGTCCCGGTCCTCCTCCAGCACCGCCTGGAACGGCTGCGTGCCGGCCCAGTCCGGATGGTTCGGCGCAAGCTGCCGGATCCGGTCCATGGTGAAGTAGATCTGGAAATAGGTCGGCTTCTCGGCCCATAGCGTGCCGTCATTGTCGAAGGTGGCGATCCGGTCGACCGGAGGGACATAGGCATCCCCGTCAGGATCGGTGACAGCGGCAACGAAGTCGATGATCGCCTGCCGGTTCGGGCCATCGGTCCATGACCCAAGCGGCCCGTCCTGTGCCGAGGCCGGTATCCAGGCGAATACCGCGATCGCTATGACGGCGAGGGCGCCACGGCGCAGTCCTTGCGAACGGGCCGATACATGGATTGGTGGCATCGCAACAATCCTCGCTACTGCAAAAGGGGGAAACTGACCAAACCGGAGTGCCCGCGGCTGTTGCCGCGGACATCCGATCGGCTGGTCCCGCTATCGCGCGCCGGCGCCCGATTGCAGCATCGCCATCACCTGGTCCAGGCTGAAGCTGGCCGGTTCCTGGCGCGGTGGGTATTCCTGGAACGTGGCCAGGAACTCTCCGACATAGACCTGCGCCGGAACCAACATGAAGACATGGTCCAGCAGCCAGTCGTAATAGGTATTGGAGGTGAGCTGGGCCCGTTCGTAGGGATCGCGACGCAGGTTGAAGATCAGCGGCACCCTGAGCGGCACGAAGGGCTCGGCCCAGGCCTGCAGCGTCGACTCCACTCGCTGCTCCATGAAGATGATCTTCCAATCCTGGAAGCGCAGCGCGGTCAGGTCGCCATCGTCCGAGAAATAGAAGACCTCATTGCGCGGCGAGGCTTCCTCGCTCCCCGTCAGGTACGGCAGGAAGTTGTAGCCGTCCAGATGGACCCGGTAGTCCCGGTCGCCGGTCGAATGGCCGTCCAGCAGCCGTTCCTTGACGTCCGGGACACCGGCCGCCGCCAGGAAGGTCGGCAGCCAGTCCATGTGGTGCATGATGTCGTTGGAGACCGCCCCGGCCTGGATGTTGCCGGGCCAGCGCACCATGGCGGGAACCCGCCATCCGCCTTCCCAATTGGTGTTCTTTTCGCCCCGGAACGGCGTGGCGGCGGCATCCGGCCACGTGTTGTAGTGCGGCCCGTTATCGGTCGAATAGAACACGATGGTGTCGTCGGCGATGCCGAGCTCATCAAGCTTGTCCAGCAGCTGCCCGACATGCATGTCGTGCTCGACCATGCCGTCGGCATATTCGTCCTGGCCGGAGATGCCGCGCAGCTCGTCCTTCACATGGGTCCGGAAATGCATGCGGGTGCCGTTCCACCAGACGAAGAAGGGCTGGTCCGACGCGTGCGCCCGGTCGATGAAGTCGAGGGCGGCGTCCACCGTCTCGTCGTCGATGGTCTCCATGCGCAGCCGGGTGAGTGGCCCGGTATCCTCGATGCGTCCATCGGCGAAGGACTGGATCACCCCGCGCGGTCCGAAGCGCTCGGCGAAGGCCGGGTTCGTCGGGTAGTCCGGCAGCTCCGGCTCCTCCTCGGCATTGAGGTGGTAGAGGTTGCCGAGGAACTCGTCGAAGCCGTGATTGGTCGGCAGGTGCTCGTCTCGGTCGCCGAGATGGTTCTTGCCGAACTGGCCGGTGACATAGCCCAGCGGCTTCAGCAGACCGGCGATCGTCGGATCCTCGACTTGCATGCCTAGCTCCGCACCCGGCAACCCGACCTTGCTGAGCCCGGTGCGGAACACGCTCTGGCCGGTGATGAAGGAGGACCGGCCGGCGGTGCAGGACTGTTCGCCGTAGTAGTCGGTGAAGATCATGCCCCCATCGGCGATGCGGTCGATATTTGGCGTGCGATACCCGACGACTCCCATCGTGTAGGCGCTGATATTGGTCTGCCCGATATCGTCGCCCCAGATCACGAGGATGTTCGGCGGGTCGTCCTGGGCCAGTGCCGCCGATCCGCCGGCGAGGACGGTACACGCCACGGCCGTCGCCAGCAGCCGCGACGGGGCCAATAGGATGGATGCCATTGAATCTGCCTCCCTGTTGCAGGCAGGGACCATTGCACCCCTCAAAAATACGTGCGTCCATCCCCGCCCATGTCGCACGCCGACTCCGGACATTCCGTCGAGTGCGTGCGCAATAGCGAGACTCGGTCGCGTCAGGCCTAGTTCAAGGCCTCGAAAAGCTTGATCTTCTGCGCTGCTAAGGCCCGGCATAGGTGCGGTCTTGAGGCCCGCCGCGGCCTCACCAGGCGGAATTGCGGCTATCTGTCGCGCCGCTGTTGGATGTCCCTGAGCAGCCGGCTCTCGCCCGGCCGCACCCGGACCAGCGCTTCGGCATAGCGCTCGGCCTCCGCCCACCTAGCCTGTTGCGCGTAGAGGATGGCGAGCGCCCGGAGCGTGTCGGGGTCGTCCGGCGCCAGCGCCTCGGCGGAGAGCAACGCCTCCTCCGCCTCGCCCAGGCGCCCCAACTCCTGCAGCGCAAGGGCCAGGTTGTAGCGGACACGCGGATTGTCCGGCATGCGATCCGCCGCCTCGGACAACGCGGCGGCGCTGTCGTCCAGCCGGCCCTGCTCCGCCAGCAGCAGGCCCAGCGCATAGGGAGGGTCGCCGAGGTCGGGCGCCAGCTCCGCGGCTGTGCGATAGGACTCTTCGGCACGATCCGGCTGCCGCCGGTCGAGCCACATGCGGGCCAGGTTGAGATGCGCCTCCGGGGTCTCGGCCGATGCTATCTGGGCCGCAACATATTCCTCCAGGGCCGCCTCGAAGGGCATGCGCAGGTCCGGCACCATCTGCTCGACCGGGATCGGCGCCAGTTGCCGGGCCGCCTCGATGCGCACCGCGCGCACCGGATCGGTCAGCAGCGGAAACAGGAACGGGATCCGGCGTTCCGGTGAGGCCAGCGCCATGGCCCGGGCGGACGCGGCCCGCACCAAGGGCTCGGGATCGGTGAGGCCCGCGACGATCGCCGGGCCGCCATCCACGCCGTATTGCCGCAGCAGGTCGATGGCGGTCGCCCGCGCCAGGGCCGGCTGGCCGCCATCCTGTGCGAGCGCGGAGAGAGGACCGGCAGCCGGCGCCCCGGCGCGGCCGGCGGCGATGGCCAGGCCGTAATGGGCCGGGCGCTCGAAATCGGGTCCGTTCCATTCGGCGACCTGCTCTGCCGCCCAGGCATCCGTCCGGCCGGCATGGCAACCGGTGCAGGCGTTCGGGGCGCCAAGCGCCGCCGATAGATCGGGCCGGGGCACCCGCAGGCTGTGGTCGCGGCGCGGATCCACGATCATGTAGGTCCGTGCCGGCATGTGGCAGTTGGCGCATTGCGCCCCGGCCGAGCCGGGCTCGTGATGGTGATGGGCCGGCGTGTCGTACTCGGCCGCAATCAGGCCCTCAAAGCGGTCCGGCGGCTGTGTATTGTGGCATTGGGTGCAGACCACATTGCCCTCGGCCAGCAAACGACCGGAATGGGCGTCATGGCAGTCCAGGCAGGTCACGCCGGCCTGGTACATCCGGCTCTGTACGAAGGAGCCGTAGACGAACACCTCGTCCAGGATCTGGCCGTCGGCGTGATACAGGTCTTCGCGCAGCAGCGCCGGCACGAACTGGTCGAGGAACGGCACGTCGTGACGGTCGTCGGCGGTGATGCGGTGCCGCCGCGCATGGCAGCGGGCGCAGGTCTCGACCTGTCCGGCCGCGTCGAGACCGCCATAGCCGACGACCAGACCGTAGGGCCTGCCGGCCTCGAATTCTCCAGACTGTGCGGCCTCCACATGCGCCGCACCAGGGCCGTGGCAGGATTGGCACCCCACATTGACCGCCGACCATTCGGTTCGGAAGCTCCGGGAGGCCAGATCGAAGCCGGTGCGAAGATCCGTGGAATGACATTCCGCACAGCGGCCGTTCCAGTTGTTCAGGCGGCCCGACCAATGCAGCGGATGATCCGGCGGGGTATCCACCCCCGGATAGAGGTCGAACCAGCGTTCGGCCTGGGTATCCCAGGCGATCGGATAGGCCTGCAGCCGGCCCCCGGCCAGCGGCACCAGATATTGCTGCAGCGGCGCGATCCCGAAGGTGTAGAGGACCGGAAGCGCCTGCCGGTCGCCGTCCGGCCCGTCAGCCTCGATGAAGAAATCGCCGCCGCTGCGGAAGAACCGGCTCGTGGTGCCGTCGTGGTTGAACAGGACGTCTGCGAAATCGCCCAGGACCGTGGCTTCGGATGCCGGCTGCATGGCATGGAAATGATGCGATGTCCGCCACGCCGCATCCTGATCGGCATGGCAGATGGAACAGGTCCCGTCGGCCACGAAGGCGATCCCCTGCGCCCCGACTCCGAGGATCTGGCGCGGCCAGGGCGGATCTTCGGCCGCAAGCTCGCGATGGCCGGCAAGCCCCATCGCCACGACTACGAAAGCGGCTGCGCCGAGCCCCAGGGGCCACAGGCGCGACGCGGCGTCAGGACGGGGCATGCCTGGCTGTCTTGGCGGGTTCCTCGTCGGGGTCCAAATCCCCCTGGTCGGTCGACGGGGGCTCTCCCTCGTACCAGTTCAGACGGCGATAGTCGAAACCGCCTTCCAGAGTCGGCTTGACCACCGAGAAATAGGGCGAGATGTCGAAATCCCGCGGCGCGAACAGGCTGTGATGGCGGATATGCAGGTATTCGCGCACCACGTGCCGGCGCAGGGAATCGTCATAGATCGCCTCTTCGCGCACATGCGGCAGGATCGGATAGCGCACCGACTGGAAGGCCTGGGCGATCAGGGTGGAGCAGATCGCCCGGGTCGGATCGCCACTGCCCAGCGCCAGCATGCGCCGCCGCCAGGGCACCGGCACCGGCGGCGTCGGCAGCAGATAGCGCATCAGATCGATGACGTTCTTCAGGTCGTAGCGCATGCCCAGCCGTTCGCGCACGAAGCCGACCACCTTGCGGCGATCCGCCTTGGACAGGCCGACCGGCCGGCAGATACGGGTGTTCAGGGATTCATATTTGGCCAGCGGCACGGCGATCACGCCGTCCTGCAGATCGGCCTCGATCAGGGTGCGGGGCTCCGAGCTGCCATCAGCCGCACCGCTCCAATCCGGCCCGACATAGAAGGCGGCATGGGACCAGGTCGACTGGGTCAGGTATTTGATCGCCACGCTGATCCGCTTGTCGCCCTCGACCAGCAATACGTCGCCCGGCTGCAGGCAGGCGGCCAGCCTGTCGACCGGCGTCACCGAGAAGGTCACGTAACGACGGCTGGGATGATCCAGATAGCGGGCGAGGCCGCTGCCGATACGCTCCAGGACGGTCGCACCCATGGCGCGGACCTAGGAACCTGTCCGGCGGATGCCTGCGGTCGGCGACGGCGGTAAAGTCTTGAGGAACACGGCGCATTGCTCCCGACTTGTTGTTTCCCCATGTTAAGCCGGAAACGGTGCAGGGGTGGAGCGTGTCGGACATGAATTGGCAAACGACCCTCTTGGCGGCAATCCCCGTCGTCGTGCTGGCGGTCCTGTTTTCCCTGTCGCCGATCCCGCAACCCCTGGAATATCATCTGTTTGCCGACAGCCGCGGCTGTTTCGGCATTCCCAATTTCGGTGACGTCGCCTCCAACCTCGCCTTCCTGGTGGCAGGCCTGCTGGGGCTGCATCGCTGCCTGACCGCGCGGCCCGAGGGCGCCCGATTCGCCTGGATCATATTCTTCGCCGGGGCCGCCCTGGTCAGCGCCGGATCGGCCTATTACCACTGGGAACCGAACAACCGCACCCTGGTCTGGGACCGTCTGCCCATGACCATCGGCTTCATGGGCGCCTATGTGGCGCTGCTGGCGGAATATGCCGGCCGGCGCCTTGAAAAGGCGCTGATCCTGCCGGCAGTGGCGATCGGCTTCGCCAGTGTGATCTATTGGGGCTTCACCGACGACCTGCGGCTCTATTTCGCCGTGCAAGGCACGGTCTTCGCCAGCATCATCGCGCTGATCGCGGTCTTTCCCCACCCGCCCCGCCAGCGGGCCTTCCTGGCCCTGGCCCTCGGTACCTATGCCCTGGCCATCGTCTGCGAGCAGCTGGACCGGCAGATCTTCGAAATCCTGGCCGGCGTGGTCAGCGGCCATACCATCAAGCACATGCTGGCGGCCTGCGCCGTCTTCGTGATCGTCCGGATGATGTATCTGCGCCCCTCCCGTAGCGAGGAGGCCGCGCCGGCCGCCGCATAACCTCTCCAGGCTGGCCGCGGCGGGACCGGGGCTGATAGGCTTGATCGCCGGTGGCCCGAAGGAGCGGGTTCCGGCCAATGGGGAGGACATCATGAAACACTTGCAACGACTGAGTATCGCCGCCTGCGTTGCCGCCGCACTGGGCATGGCGATGCCGGCCCAGGCCCAGGACAACACGCTGGTCATGGCCTGGGCAACCGACGCCACCGGGCTGGACCCGCACAAGCAAACAGCCTTCGCCTCGCTGCGCCTGCTGGAGCTGGTCTACGAGCCGCTGGTGACCCTGGACGCCGATTTGCAGATCCAGCCCGCACTGGCCGAGAGCTGGGAATTCTCCAATGACGGCACCCGGCTGACCTTCACCCTGCGCGACGGGGCGGCGTTCCACAATGGCGACCCGGTTACCGCCTCCGACGTGAAGGCGTCGTATGAGCGCATCCTGGACGAGGCGACCGGTGCCGCGACCCGGGCCAACTTTCTCTCCATCGAGAGCATTGAGGCCGCAAACGACCGCACCGTGGTCTTCAACCTGTCGCAGCAGGACGCGCCGGTGCTGACCGCCATGACCGATCTGAACGCCGCCATCGTCCCGGCGTCGGAGATCGCCGCCGGCACCGTCGGCACCGAAGCGATCGGCTCCGGGCCGTTCAAGCTCGAGAGCTGGAGCCCGAACGAGCGTTCCGAACTGTCGGCCAATGCCGGTTGGTGGGGCGATGGGCCGTCGATCGACGGCATCGAGGTCCGGGTGATGCCGGACGAGACGGCGATCCTGGCGGCGCTGCGCACCGGCGCCATCGATTTCGCCCTGCTCAACGATCCGCTGGTAGCGTCGCTGGTGGCGTCCGACGGCAGCGTGCAACTGAACCGCGCGCCGGCGATCTCCTACCACGTGCTGCAGCTCAACCCGTCGCGGCCGCCGATGGACAATCTGGCGGTGCGCCAGGCCATCTCCTGTGCCATCGACCGCCAGCAGGTGCTGGACACCGCGTCCCTCGGCGAAGGCCAGGTCACCGGCCCGCTGACCATTCCGGCCTACCGGTCCGATCCGGCCTCGCTGTTCTGCTATGAGCGGGATGTCGACCGGGCCAAGGAATTGCTGGCCTCCTCCGGCCAGAGCGACATCACCCTCAACCTGATCGCCGCCCGCGGCGAGCCGCCGACAGCGGTGGCCGAGGCGCAGGTGATCCAGGCCAATCTCGGCGAGATCGGGATCGGTGTGGAGATCGAGGTGCTGGAGCTCAACGTCTATATCGACCGCTGGCTGAAGGCCGATTTCGACGTGGCCGCCGCCCATAATGGCGGCCGGGCCGATCCCTACACCATGTACACCCGCTACTGGACCCGGGACGGCAACCTGCAGAAGGTCTCCAACTACATCGACGACACGCTGGATTCCCTGATGCAGCGCGGCCGCACCGAGACCGATCCGGAGGCAAGGCGGGCAATCTTCGCCGAGTTCGACCGGCACCTGGCCGAGATGGCGCCGTGGATCTGGCTGTACAACGGCTATGAGTACACGGCCCAGCAGAGCCATGTTGAGGGCTTCGTTCCCATGCCGAACGACTCCCTCTACGGCCTGAGCCAGGTCAGCCTGAACCGTTGACGTTGGCATGGGCGCGTTGCTCGCCCGGCCCCATATAGCCGCGTCGTCCCCGGGCTTGACCCGGGGACCTCGGGCGGTGGGGCGTGCTGCCATTTATGGATCCGGTCTGCGGCTGACATGGGTCCCCGGGTCAAGCCTGGGGACGACGCCTGGAAGGAATCCCCAGATCGCAATCGTTGAGGATTGGCGGGCATGACCTACGCGCTGAGGCGTCTGGTCCTGTTTCCGCCGATCCTGCTCGGCGTCTCGATCCTGGTCTTCGTGGCGATCCGCATGGTGCCGGGCGATGCGATCATCGCCATGCTGGGCACCGAGGCCGGACTGCTGACACCGGACCAGCGGGCGGCTTTGGCCGCCTATTTCGGCATCGACCGGCCCTGGCCGGCGCAATACGCCCATTGGATCGGCGGCGCGGTGCAGGGCGATCTCGGCCTCTCGGTAATCCATGGCCGGCCGGTGATGGCGGTGATCCTGGAGCGGTTTCCGGTCACCGTGGAGCTGGCCCTGCTGTCGATGCTGGTGGCGCTGGCGGTCGGCATCCCGGCCGGCGTGCTGGCGGCCAGCCATCCGGACCGGCCCATTGATCTCGCCACCCGCATCGCCGCCATGCTGGGGCAGTCGACGCCGAACTTCCTGCTTGGCCTGGTGCTGATCTTCGTGCTGTCGGTGGGCTTCGGCATCTCGCCGAATATCGGCGTGCATGTGCCGTTCCTGGAGGACCCGCTGGCCAATCTGCGGGAAATGATCCTGCCGGCGATCACGCTGGGATCGGCCTTCGCCGCATCGGTCATGCGCACCACTCGTTCGACCATGCTGGACGTGCTGGGCGACGATTTCGTGCGCACCGCCCGCAGCAAGGGCGTCGCCGAGCGGGGCGTGACCTGGAAGCACGCCTTTCCCAACGCGCTGATCCCGGTCGTCACGCTGACCGGCGTCGAGCTTGGCTACCTACTGGGCGGGGCGGTCATCGTCGAGGAGCTGTTCGCCCTGCCCGGCCTCGGCCGGCTGGTGCTGAACGCCATCACCCAGCGTGATTATGCCCTGGTACAGGGGGCGGTGCTGTTCATCGCCTTCAATTTCATGGCGCTCAACCTGCTGGTCGATTTGACGTACGCGGCGCTCGACCCGCGCATCCGTCTGGGCAGCGAGCGATGAGCGTGCTGAGGCGCCTGATGGCCCATCCCAGCGGCCGGATCGGCGGCGCCATCGTGCTGCTCTATCTGCTGCTGGCCCTGGCCGGCCTGCTGAAGCTGGTGCCGCATGATCCGGTGGCGCAATTCCCGATCGACCGGCTGAAGGGTCCCAGCGCCACCTACCTGATGGGCACCGACCTGTTCGGCCGGGATGTGTTCAGCCGGCTGGCGGTGGGGGTGCGCACCTCCTTCATCATCGCCATCGGATCGGTAGCGCTGGCCAGCCTGGCCGGGACAATCATCGGGCTGGTGGCCGCCTGGTGGGGCGGCTGGCGCGACGGGCTGCTGATGCGGGTGATGGACGTGTTCCTGGCCTTTCCGGCGATCCTGCTGGCCCTGCTGGTGGTGACGGTCGCCGGGCCGGGGACCCTGACCACCATCCTGGCCATCGCCGTGGTCTACACGCCGATCTTCGCCCGGGTGGCGCGTGGGCCGGCCCTGTCGATCAAGGCCCGGGATTTCGTCGACGCGGCGCGGACCTTCGGCAGCGCGCAATCCTACATCCTGACCCGGCACCTGCTGCTGAACCTGGCGGCGCCGCTGACGGTGCAGGTGACCCTGGCTCTGTCCTGGGCCCTGCTGACCGAGGCGGCGCTCAGCTTCCTCGGGCTCGGCACCCAGCCGCCGGAACCCTCGCTCGGGCTGATGCTGAGCGAAAGCCGCAACCTGATGGAGCTCGCACCCTGGCTGCTGGCCTTCCCCGGCGTGGCGATCATGCTGGGCGTGCTGGGCTTCAACCTGCTGGGCGACGCGCTCAGGGACATCGTCGACCCGCGGACCCGGGAGGCGCGGGCATGAGTGCCACGCCTCCCCTGCTGTCCGTGCGCGATCTGGCGGTCGGGTTCGGCGGCGATCCGGTGGTGCGCGATGTCGGATTCGACCTGCAGGCCGGCGAGACCCTGGCCATTGTCGGCGAAAGCGGCTCCGGCAAGACCGTGACGGCCCTGTCGATCAACCGGCTGGTCGACCACGCCGGCGGCCGCATCGTGGCCGGACGCATGGCGTTCCGGCGCCAGGACGGGACGGAGATCGACCTCGCCCAGGCATCCCAGCACACGATGCGGCGCATCCGAGGGGCGGAGATCGGCATGATCTTCCAGGAGCCGATGACCTCGCTGAACCCGGTGCAGCAGGTTGGATACCAGGTAGCGGAGTCCTTCCTGCTGCATCAGGGCCTGTCGACCCGCGATGCCATGAGGAAGGCACGTGAGGCGCTGGACCGGGTGCGCATCCCCGATGCCGAGCGGCGGATGCGCGACTATCCGCACCAGCTTTCCGGCGGCATGCGCCAGCGGGTGATGATCGCCATGGCCCTGGCCTGCCAGCCGCGCCTGCTGATCGCCGACGAGCCGACGACGGCGCTGGACGTGACCATCCAGGCCCAGATCATGGCGCTGCTGGCCCAGCTGCGCGACGAGATCGGCATGTCGGTCCTGTTCATCACCCACGATATGGGCCTGGTGGCCGAGATCGCCGACCGGGTGCTGGTGATGCGCCAGGGCAACGTGGTGGAAAGCGGCGATCTGGACACCGTGTTCGACCAGCCGTCGCATCCCTATACCCGCGACCTGCTGGAGGCGGTGCCGCATTTCCGCAGCGGTCAAGCGGTGCGGGACACGCCGGCGGATGCCGAACCGGCACCGGTATTGACGGTGCGCGATCTGTCTGTGCGCTACCCGGTACGGGCAGGCCTGCTGCGCCGTGTGGTCGGCGTGGTCGGCGCGGTGGACGGCGCCGATCTGGAACTGGCGGCCGGCGAGACCCTGGCCATCGTCGGCGAGAGCGGCAGCGGGAAATCGACCATCGCCCGCGCCATCCTCGGCCTGGCGCCACCGTTTCGGGGCGCGATCTCCCTGCCAGTCGCCACTGACGACCAAGGCGCCCCACGCCGCGCCCAGATGGTGTTCCAGGACCCGTTCGCCTCGCTCAACCCGCGCCTGACCGTGCACAGCCTGCTGGCGGAACCGGTGATCGCCACCGGCGTCCCCATCGACGAAGCTGTCATGGGCCGCATGTCAGGCCTGCTCGAACGGGTTGGCCTGCCCAAGGACAGCCTGGAACGCTATCCGCACCAGTTCTCCGGCGGAGAGCGTCAGCGGCTCTGCATCGCGCGGGCGCTGATGACGGACCCGACGATCGTCATCCTGGACGAGGCGGTGTCGGCGCTGGACGTCTCGGTCCAGGCCCAGGTGCTGGACCTGCTGATGGAACTGCAGGTGGAACGCGGCCTTGCCTATCTGTTCATCTCCCACGACATGGCGGTGGTGGAGCGCATCGCGCACAGGGTGGCGGTGATGTTGGCCGGCCGCATCGTCGAATACGGCAGCGCCGCCAAGGTGCTGGGACGCCCGGCGCATGCCTATACCCAGCGGCTGATCTCCGCGGTGCCCAGCACCGACCGGTCCCAACGCCGCCGCCATTTCGCCCTCGACACCAGCGAGCCGCCCTCCCTGTTGCGCCCGGTCGATTTCGAACCGCCGCGGGCGGACTGGCGCCGCCTGGAGGAGGATCATATGGTCCGCGTCGAAACGGCGGCCGCGGGCTAGGAGGGGCACTCCATGGATCGATCGAAATCGCTGGCCGGTTCCTGGGACAAGAATGCCGGCAACTGGACCCGGGCAGTGCGCGAGGGGCAGATCCCGTCGCGGCGGGCCGGGACGAACGACGCCATCGTCGCGGCAATCGTCGCCCGCAAGCCGGCCCGGCTGCTCGATGTGGGCTGCGGCGAAGGCTGGCTGATCCGGCGGGCGGTGGAGGCGCTGGGCTGCGAAGCGGTGGGCATCGATGGCGCTGCATCGCTGATCGAGGATGCCCGCGCCGCCGATCCCAAGGGCGATTACCGGGTGCTGGGCTATGACGGGTTGATCGACGGCACGGCGACCCTGGGCGACCCGTTCGACACCATCGTGTTCAACTATGCCATCCTGGACGAGGACGCCGCCGGCCTGCTCTCCTGCGCCCGTTCGCTTCTGGCCCTCGGCGGTTGCATTATCGTCCAGACCCTGCATCCCCACACCCAGGACGGCCCCTATCGCGACGGCTGGCGCACCGAGGATTTCTCGGCCTTTGAGAACCCGGACTGGCAGCCCATGCCCTGGTACTTCCGCACCCTCGGGTCCTGGCAGGCGGCCGTCCGGGATGCCGGGCTGGTGCTGGCCGACCTGGCTGAGCCAACGGCCGTCGAGGGCGAGAAGCCGCTGTCGCTGATCCTGACCTGCAAGGCCGCATAAAAGCGGGACTGACGTCACAATGGATCAAGTTCAATCGTGTCCGACCCAATTGGTTTCGTCGCAAGAAGAGACATGCGGCCTCTTCCGTGCCAAAGAAGCCGGATGGAGCATGGTCCCGGCAGAGCCCAGCGATTGGATGGCATTCGCCGGACAGGCCGGTGTTCCCGGCAAGGCCAAGACGGCATGGAACGCGATGATACGCGCCGCCCCAGGCATGGGCCGTCACGTCGGATGAAGAGTCGGTCATCTGAGCCGTTCGCTTGCGGTGGGGCATGAATAGAGCCGCCGGACGGTGGGGCGATGGTCTGCCGGCTCTCCCGCACTCACGATTCTGGAGGCTGCCGCCCTGCCCGGATCACCAGAACCCGTCGTCCAACAGGTGATCTTCGAAGTAAGTCTGCTGATCGGCGTTGCTCACATCGTCGGAGCCGCAGACCAACGTACGCCCGCCGACGACACGCGGACCAGCCGAGCGCGCGACCACGACACAATCGTCGCCGGCCCCCTTTGGCGCCGTGCAGGCCGTCAGACCGGCGCTCGCGGCAGCGACGCAAAACGCACTGCACAGTGATAGGCGCAGGAAGCCTCCTCGTGACGTGAGCGATGATTGACATTTTAGACCCATGATCATCAATCTCTAATATATTATTGTCCTACAAAACGCTTTTATTATACGTTATCTGACATTACTCAGTAAAGAGGCTAATTTGTTTCAATTGTTGCTGTTTTTTCATTTGTAAATACAGTAAACGATATTCAGGAAATTGTGACAAGGTTGAAAAATTGACTGTCAATTTGTCGCAACTCATGACACATTCCCTTGAAACGGTGGCGCTCTACTTCGCGGATAGTGAATCAATTTGTGGTTGACAGCGCCGATTTGGTCGCGGTTGTTTCCGTTGCGTCCTCCCATTCTTTGAGGGTGGAGACAATGACACAGGCTTGGCGGGATTACTTTGTCCCGACTCCAGTGCACGCTTGAACAGCGTGGCGCGGGCCATCACCAATTCAGTCCCGCTGGCCAATGCGGATCGGCACAGTTCGGCGAGACCGGCATGGGCCTGCAACATGCCCTCCGGCCTGCTCTCTGCCGCCAGATCGCTGCTCGCTCGACGTGGCTGCATCGTCATCCAGACCCTGCACCCCCACACCCGGGACGGTCCCTCTCGCGACGGCCGACGCACCGGGGATTTCTCGGCCTTCGAGAACCCGGACTGGCAGCCCATGCCCTGGTGCTTCCGCACCCTGGAGTCCTGGCATGCGGCAATCCGGGATGCCGGCCTGGTGCTGGCCGACCTGTCCGAGCAGGTAGCCGACGGGGGCGAGAAGCCGCTGTCGCTGGTCCTGACCTGCGAGGACGGCTAGCCGCCCGGGCCGCAATCGATGCAGCGCGGCGGCGGCTCGGGGCCCATTTCCAGCGCCCGGTTGAGGGTGCGCAGCGCGGTGCGCACGCCTTCCTCGATGACCGGGTGGTAGAACGGACGCTCGAGGATCTCGCCGACGGTCAGGTTCGACTGGAGAGACCAGGCCAGGAGGTGGGCAAGGTGCTCGGCCCGCGGGCCAACCATCTCCGCCCCGAGGAAGCGGCCGGTGTTGCGCTCGCCATAGACCCTTAGCAGGCCTTTGTTGACGCCCATCACCCGGGCGCGGCCCTGATCGGACCAGTCGACCTCCCCGGTAACGAAATCGGTCCCTGCCTCGGTCAGCTCGCGGAACGAGGCGCCGACCATCATCACCTGGGGATCCGTGAACATCACCGAGATCGGCGCGCTCCGCGCCAGCCGACGGATCTCCGGGTAATTGCCGGCGTTGTACCCGGCAGCGAGGCCCTCATCCGCCGCCTCGTGCAGCAGCGGCAGGCGGTTGTTGGCGTCGCCGGCGATGAAAATCCGGCTGTCGCCGCACTGGCCCGTGTAGCGGTCATGCACCGGGACACCCCGGCCGTCGCGCTCCAGGGTCGTGTTCTCCAGCCCGAGCGCGTCGACGTTCGGCTGGCGGCCGGTGGCGACGAGCGCCCAGTCGAAGCGCTCGGTCCTGGTCTCGCCGTCCTCGAGGTAATCGATCTCCACCCCGTCATCCGAGCGGGCATGCCGGGTCACCTCGGCATGCGGGTGGAACGGGAACGCCTCGGCGAACAGCGACCGCGCGGTCGCAAGGACCTCGGGATCGGTGAGCGGGCCGACGAGATTGTCCCGGCCGAACAGCGTGGTGCGGACGCCGAGCCGGCTCAGCGCCTGGCCGAGCTCGAGCCCGATCACGCCGGCGCCGAACACAGCGACCGAGGACGGCAGGTCGTCCCAGTCGAATACGTCGTCGTTCACCGCCAGCCGGTCGCCGAAGCCCTCGAACACCCTCGGGACGCTGGAGCGCGACCCGGTGGCGATGACGATGCGGTCGGCCGCGACGCGCCGGCCGTCGGCCAGGTCCAGCTCGTTGTCGGAGCGGAACGTGGCCGTCGATTGAATCCGATGGTCTTCCGGCCAGCCCTCGACCGCCTCGACGACGAAGCCGACGAACCGGTCGCGTTCGGCCTGGACCCGCCGCATGACAGCGGCACCGTCGATCGTCGGCGAGGCATAGGTGACGCCCATGGGCGCCGTATGGCGGCCGTGATGCGCCGCCTCGGCGGCGGCGATCAGCAGCTTCGAGGGCATGCAGCCGACCCGCGCGCAGGTGGTGCCGTAGGCCCCACCCTCGATCAGCAACACGCTGTCGGTGGCTTTTGTGGCTTCGCGATAGGCCCGCATGCCGGCACTGCCGGCCCCAATGATCGCGACGTCGACCGTGATCCGTTCCATGACTGGCCTCCCAATTCATTCGATAACGCTCGCGCCCGCCACCAACGCCAGGCGCGCCGGCCGGGATTACGGCTCTCGGCGCCGGCGGTCGACGGCGGGAGAGGACGCGTTGCCCCGCCAAGTCGGCATCATACCGCTGATGGAAGCACGGCGGACGTCGGTGTAGCAAAGCGCCGCGGGAGGGCCCGGCGCAAGGGAATACCCCGCCGGGGCTCGGGAAGCCGGCACGATGATGGAACAGTGACAGTGATGGTGACCGCTCAGGGGCTCGAACCCTGGACCTACTGATTAAAAGTCAGTTGCTCTACCAGCTGAGCTAAGCGGTCACGGCGCGGGACCATAGGCAGCGCGGCGGTTGCGGTCAACCGTGCCGGCGGGAAGATTTGGCGTCAGATCGCCGCCGCAGCGCGGATGGTGGGATGCGGTGGAGTCGAACCACCCGGCGCCCGCCCCTCGGTTTTTCGCCGCCGGTTTTACAGACCGGTGAGGGGAACGCATCCCGTGCTTGCCGTATCGAATGCCGCCGACTGGTAGGGACCCCGGGAGTCGAACCCGGACATGACGCACGTTTTGAGCGTGCCGCCTTTACCGATTTGGCCAGGTCCCCATCCGTGTTGGCCTGTCTGAGTCAGAAGATTTGGTGCGGGTGGCAGGACTCGAACCTGCAAACTCCCGGGTCTAAGCCGGGCGCCTTTACCAGTTTGACCACACCCGCCCAGGGGTATCGTTGTCTGCTCCTTTCGTTCCTCCGATTGCGCACATGAAAAAACCGCCTCGCGAGGCCGCGGGCGGTTAGCCGGTTCGGGTCAGGGGATCGTCAGGTCAGGTCGAGGGCGATCCCTTTGCCGCGCACGCCAACGCGCCCGCCTCGCTGAGAGGCCGGTTGGTGGTCAGCAGATAATATAATTTCGTGCGCGTGCTCATGACGGCGGGGGTGATACCTGCAAACGGGTCACCCTGTCAAGGACACCACCCTCCCCGCGTCGTGCCCGGGCTTGACCCGGGCACCCAGGCCGGAGGGCAGCGAGATGGGTCCCCGGATCAAGTCCGGGGACGACGGATTGAGGAAATGCGCGTGCGGCCCACCGCTATTTCCGGTGCTTCGCGCCCGTGAAGCGGTTGGCCAGGCGGTCGTGGACGCGGGGGCTGACGAAGTGGCTGATATCGCCGCCGAGCTGGCCGATCTCCTTCACGAAGCGCGAGGAGATGAACTGGTTGCGGTCCGAGGCCATCAGGAAGACGGTCTCGATATGCGGGTCGATCTTGGCGTTCATGGCCGCCATCTGGAACTCGTACTCGAAGTCCGACACGGCGCGCAGGCCGCGGATGATGATGCCGGCATCGACCTCGCGGGCGAAATGCATCAGCAGGGTGTCGAAGGCGCGGACTTCGATATGGGTGCCGTTCTCCGGCAGCACCTCCACCTCCTCCCGGACCAGCTCGACGCGCTCGTCGGCGCTGAACAGCGGGCCCTTGCCGGCGTTGCGGGCGACCGCGATGACCAGCTTGTCGACCAGCCGGGTGGCGCGCTGGATGATGTCCATATGGCCGTTGGTGACCGGGTCGAAGGTGCCGGGATAGATGCCGATCCGCTTATCCGTCATCGCAAGCCGCTCCCGCCCCTGCTACCTGGCCTAAGTGGCGTCGCCGCCGGCGGGCGGATCTTCGCCGTCTCCGGCGGCCTCCTCGCCTTCTTCATCCTCGCCGTTCTCGCGGACCCGGGCAACCGAGACGACCCGCTCGCCGTCGCCGACCTTGAAGACGGTCACGCCCATGGTCTTGCGGGCGGCGATGCGGACATCGTCGATCGGGGTGCGGATGATCTGGCCGCCATCGGTGACCAGGATGACCTCGTCGCCGTCGGCGACCGGGAAGCTGGCGGCGATGGCCTGATTCTTCTCGCCCATCTCCATGTTCCAGATGCCCTTGCCGCCGCGGCCGGTCAGCCGGTAGCCATGGGACGAACTGCGCTTGCCGAAACCCTGCTCGCTGATGGTCAGGATGAAATCCTCTTCCTCGGCCAGCTGGTCGAAGCGCTCCTGGCTGAGCTCGATATCCGGGCTGTCGCTCTCGTCGGCGCCGTCGCTGTCCTCCCCTTCGGCCTGGCGCAGGGCGTTGGCGCGCTTCAGATAGGCCCGGCGCTCCTCGGCCGTCACGTCGCTGTGCTTCAGCATGGTCATGGAGATCACCCGGTCGTCGTCGCCGAGCTTGATGCCGCGCACGCCGGTGGAGGTGCGGCCGCTGAAGACGCGCACATCGGTCACCTTGAAGCGGATCGACATGCCCAGATGGGTCGCCAGCAGCACGTCCATGTCCTCGGTGCAGGTGCTGACGCCGATCAGGGCGTCGCCCTCATCCAGCTTCATGGCGATCTTGCCGTTGCGGTTGATGTTCACGAAATCCGAGAGCTGGTTGCGCCGCACATTGCCGCTGGCGGTCGCGAACATCAGGCAGAGCTCGCCCCAGGTCTCCTCGTCCTCCGGCATCGCCATGACCGTGGAGATGCTCTCGCCCTCCTCCAGCGGCAGCAGGTTCACCAGCGCCTTGCCGCGCGCCTGGGGGGCCGCCTCCGGCAGCCGGTAGACCTTCAGCTTGTAGACGATGCCGCGGCTGGAGAAGAACAGCATCGGGGTGTGGGTATTGGCGACGAAGACCTCGGTGACGAAATCGCCGTCCTTGGTCGACATGCCGGTGCGGCCCTTGCCGCCGCGATGCTGGGCCCGGTAGGTGGAGGCCGCGACCCGCTTGATGTAGCCGGTATTGGTGACGGTGACGACCATGTCCTCGCGCTGGATCAGGTCCTCGATATCGGCCTCGAACTCGGCGTCGGTGATCTCGGTGCGGCGCGGATCGCCGAACTTCTCCTTGATCTCCAGCAGCTCCTCGCGAAGGATCTCCAGCAGCCGCTCGCGGCTCGCCAGGATCCCCAGCAGCGCCTCGATCTCCGACACCACCTCGCGCAGATCCTCGCCGATCTTGTCGCGCTCCAGCCCGGTCAGGCGGTGCAGGCGGAGGTCCAGGATGGCCCGGGCCTGGGCCTCGGACATGCGGTAGGTGCCGTCCTCGGCAACCATGCGGTCCGGTTCGGCCACCAGCTCGATCAACGGCGCGATATCTCCGGCAGGCCAATCGGTTGCCATGAGTTCTTCACGTGCCGTCTGAGGATCGGGTGCACGCCGGATAAGGGCGATGACATCGTCGATATTGGCCACCGCCACCGCAAGGCCCAGCAGCACATGGGCCCGGTCCCGCGCCTTGGCGAGCTCGAACTTGGTGCGCCGGGTGATGACCTCCTCGCGGAAGGCGATGAAGGCGTCGAGGATCTGCCGGAGGTCCAGCTGCTCCGGCTTGCGGTCGTGCAGCGCCAGCATGTTCACGCCGAAAGAGGTCTGCAGCGGCGTGTAGCGGAACAGCTGCGCCAGCACCACGTCGGCGACGGCATCGCGCTTGAGCTCGATGACCATGCGCACGCCGTCACGGTCGCTCTCGTCGCGCAGGTCGGCGATGCCCTCGATGGTCTTCTCGTTGACCACCTCGGCGATGCGCTCCATCAGCCGGGCCTTGTTGACCTGATAGGGCACCTCGGTGACGACGATGGCCTCGCGGTCCTTGCGGATCTCCTCGATCGAGGTGCGGGCCCGCATCACCACGCTGCCGCGGCCGGTGTGGTAGGCGGCGCGGATGCCGGCGCGGCCCAGGATCAGGCCGCCGGTGGGGAAATCCGGCCCCGGAACGATGTCGATCAGGGCGTCGATGCCGATCGACGGGTCGTCGATGACGGCGCAGCAGGCATCGATCACCTCGCCCAGATTGTGCGGCGGGATGTTGGTCGCCATGCCCACGGCGATACCGCCGGCGCCGTTGACCAGCAGGTTGGGCAGCCGCGACGGCAGGACTTCGGGCTCGGTAGTGCTTTCGTCGTAATTGGGACGGAAATCGACCGTGTCCTTGTCGATGTCGTCCAGCATCGCCTCGGCGGCCTTGGCCAGCCGGGCCTCGGTGTACCGCATGGCCGCGGCCGGATCGTTGTCCATGGAGCCGAAATTGCCCTGCCCTTCGATCAGGGGCAGCCGCATGGAGAAATCCTGCGCCATGCGCACCATGGCGTCGTAGATCGCCTGGTCGCCATGGGGGTGGTACTTACCCATGACGTCGCCGACCACGCGGGCCGACTTCTTGAACGGCTTGGTCGAATCGAAGCCGCCCTCTTTCATGGTGTAGAGAATGCGCCTGTGCACCGGCTTCAGGCCGTCGCGGACGTCGGGCAGTGCGCGCTGCACGATCACGCTCATGGCGTAATCGAGGTAGGAGCGCTTCATCTCCTCCTCGATGGTCACCGGCGAGATGTCGAAACCCGAGGGGTCGGAGGGGGAATCGGTCAAGGGATGTCCTAGGCAGGAATGCCGCGTAACGGGCGGGAATCAAGGGTTCGCGCCGGTCGCGGCCGAAGGTCGTATCGGCGGTCCGATTATAACAAATATCGCATATGCGAACAATGTGGCGGACATGCGGAAAGGCGCGGAATTCTGGGGCCGGAGGGAAATCAGGGGGGCTGTCTACAACCCGCCGGCCGAGCCGTGTTCGCCATGCCGCCGTCCGTCGCGAGATCGGCTCCCCAATCCTGCCAAAGGGGACCTGAAAAACCCAGGCGGATTGCCGGAATCCAGAGGCCCGGCTAGCGGTTCGGCGCGGCCTCGACGTCCTTGAAGGCGAGCAAGGTGGCCGCTGCAATCATCAGACACCCCGACACGCGGTTCGTCGACCGCATCAGGGTGCCGCCGAGCCGGCCTGCGACCCGTTCGGATGCCGAACCGTAGATCACCAGTATGATGCCGTCGACGGCGATATAGGTGGCGCCGAGGATCAGGAGCTGCGGCCAGATCGGGAGATTGGCATCGATGAATTGCGGGAACAGGGCGGCGAAGAAGAAGACCGCCTTGGGATTGGCCGCGGAGGTGAAGAAGCCCTGTCGGAACAGCCGGGCGCCGTTGGCCGGCGCGCCGCGCGTCAGGGCGGGCGGCGGGCTACGGAAGGTGCGGAAGCCGACATAGACCAGATAGCCGACACCGGCCCATTTGACGATCTGCAGCGCCTCCGCCGAGGTGGCGAGCACCGCCGCCAGCCCGAAGGCCGCCGCGGTCATCTGCAAGGCATTCGCCGAGAGGTCGCCGGCGGCGGTGGAAAGGCTTGGCCGAAGCCCGTGGGTCATGCTGTTGGCGATCATCAGCAGCTGGCTCGGCCCCGGCGGCGTGGCGAAGAAGATGCCGACGGTGGCGAGGTAGGCGAGGTAGATCTCGATCGGCATTTGCGTCTTTGCCCCGATTTGAAGGAGAGGTCAGCGCTCCCCTCACCCTCCCAGCGCTTCGCGTCGGGCCCCTCCCTCTCCCCCAGGAGAGGGGAACCAAAGAGCGCCTCGAATTTCCCTCTCCTAGGGGAGAGAGAGGGAACCGCGGCGAAGCCGTGGGAGGGTGAGGGGAGCGCTGCGTAAACCGTCGCGTGCTGAGCCCGGCTCCGGGCACGGCGTCTCTAGAACGGAATTTCGTCGTCCAGGTCGCCGCCACCGCCGCCCGACGGTCCCGGTCCGGAGCCGCCGCCGCCACCGCCATAGGACGGGCCGCTGTCGTAGCCGCCGCCACCGCCGCCATCCTGGCGGCCGTCCAGCATGGTCAGCTCACCGCGATAGGGCCGCAGCACCACCTCGGTGGTGTAGCGCTCCGCACCGGAATTGTCGGTGAACTTGCGGGTCTCGATCTGGCCTTCCAGATAGACCTTGGAGCCCTTGCGCAGGAACCTCTCGGCCACGCCGACCAGGTTCTCGTTGAAGATCACCACCCGGTGCCACTCGGTCTTCTCGCGGCGCTCGCCGGTATTGCGGTCCTTCCAGGACTCCGAGGTGGCGACCGACAGGTTGCACACCCGGCCGCCATTCTGGAAGGTGCGCACCTCCGGGTCGCGGCCCAGATTGCCCACCAGGATCACCTTGTTGACGCTGCCCGCCATCGGTTTGGTTCCGTCTTATGCGATTCGTTGAGGGCGGGCACCTTAGCGCCGCCTCACCGGCTTAGCCACCGGGATGTGGAGCATGGGCCAGCAAAGTCTAGCCCCTTCCCGCGTCGTGCCCGGGCTTGACCCGGGCATCCATGGCACCGGCCGAAACATGGGTCCCCGGATCAAGGCCGGGAACGACGCAGCTATGCTGATCACTCCCATTTTTTTAATTAGGAGTCCTAACCTTAATTTGGCGGTGGCGGCGGGACCGTTTGCTGCGCGGAAGGCCGCGCCGACTGGGTTTCCAGCCAGGCCGACAGGTTGCCGTGCCGGCCCATCAGCTCGGCGCTTTCCGGCGTCATGTTCATGTAGAAGACGATCGGCAGCAGCATGTGGTCGGCCAGCGTCGGCGTGTCGCCGACCAGGGCCGGCCGTCCGGCAAGCGCACCGTCCAGCACGGCGATGTTCTTCTCCAGATCCGGCAGGGCTGCGTCGATGGCCGCCCGGTTCGGCGCCTCACCGGCCATCTGCGGGTAGATGTATCCAGCCAGCAGGTAGTTGCGGATCAGCGCCGGGTAGACATAGTCGATAGTCGCGCTGATCCATTGGGTCATGACGGCCCGGTCGACCGGGTCCGATGGCTGCAGCGCCGGCCCGTCGAAGGTCTCGTCGACATAGCGGCCGATGGCGAAGGTCTCGTAAAGCCGTATATCGCCATGCTGCAGGATCGGGATCTTGCCGAAGGGATGCAGCGCAAGATGCTGCGGAGAGCCCAGCTCGACGGTTTCGAAGTCGAAGTCGACGCCCTTCTCGATAAGCGCAATGCGGGCGCTGCGGGTATAGGTGCTCGGCGCGATGCCGTAGATGGTCAGATTGCTCATGATCCTCCCCTTGCGGATCTTGGACGATCGCCTCCGCCGGCCGCGTCGCATCGGCGGCGTTGCGGCGATATCCGCTTTCCCCCGCCGCCAGCATCCGCCTACCCCGGCCCGGGATCAAGTCGCCAGACTGTCAGCAGAGTGTCGCCCGCTGCCGACCGGGAGTCGATTTTCAGGGGCCGATGGTCCATATTTGTTCTCGGACCCTGCGCCGCCTCTCCGGCCGGTCCCCCGTGGGGAGGGCGGCGCCTTCCCGACCGCAATCCATTGGTGGGAGCTGATGCACAAGACCATCAGCGTGCGCGGCGCGCGCGAGCACAATCTGAAGAGCATCGACGTCGACCTGCCGCGCGACAGCCTGGTGGTGATCACCGGCTTGAGCGGGTCCGGCAAATCGTCCCTCGCCTTCGACACGATCTATGCCGAGGGCCAGCGCCGCTATGTGGAAAGCCTGTCGGCCTATGCGCGCCAGTTTCTGGAGCTGATGCAGAAGCCGGATGTCGATTCCATCGAGGGCCTGTCGCCGGCGATCTCCATCGAGCAGAAGACCACCAGCCGCAATCCGCGCTCCACCGTCGGCACGGTGACCGAGATCTACGATTACATGCGGCTGCTCTGGGCCCGGGTTGGGGTGCCCTACTCGCCCGCCACCGGCCTGCCGATCGAGAGCCAGACCGTCAGCCAGATGGTCGACCGCATCCTGGCGATGGAGGACGGGACCAGGCTGTACCTGATGGCGCCGATCGTCCGGGGCCGCAAGGGCGAGTACAAGAAGGAACTGCAGGACTTAAGGAAGCGCGGCTTCCAGCGGGTCAAGATCGACGGCACCATCTACGACATCGACGAGACGCCGATCCTCGACAAGAAGCTGAAGCACGATATCGAGGTGGTGGTCGACCGGGTGGTGGTGCGCGACGACCTGGGCAACCGGCTTGCCGACAGCCTGGAGACGGCGCTGGAGCTGGCAGACGGGCTCGCCGTCACCGAGAACGCCGATGGCGGCGAGCGGATCATCTATTCCGCCAAATTCGCCTGCCCGGTCTCCGGCTTCACCATCGATGAGATCGAGCCGCGGCTGTTCTCCTTCAACAGCCCGTTCGGCGCCTGCCCGACCTGCGACGGGCTCGGCACCACCATGGTCATCGACCCCGATCTGGTGATCCCGGACGAATCGAAGAGCCTCTATGACGGCGCCGTCGCACCCTGGGCCAACTCCTCCTCGCAGTACTACGCCCAGACCCTGGACAGCATCGCCAAGCACTACGAGGTCAGCGTGCATGAGCCGTGGAGCGAACTGCCGGAGGCGGTCCGTACCGCCATCCTGCACGGCTCCGGCAAAGAGAAGATCACCTTCAACTACGATGACGGGCTGCGGGCCTACAAGACCACCAAGGCCTTCGAGGGCCTGGTGCCGAATATGGAGCGGCGCTTCCGCGAGACCGACAGCAGCTGGGTGCGCGAGGAGCTGGGCAAGTACCAGAACACCATGCCCTGCGAGGCCTGCGACGGGCAGCGGCTGAAGCCCGAGGCGCTGGCGGTGAAGATACGCAAGCTGCACATCTCCGATGTGGGGCGCATGTCGATCGGCGAGGCGGAGGATTGGTTCGGCACACTGAACGACCATTTGTCGCCCAAGGACCAGGAGATCGCCTATCGCATCCTGAAGGAGATCAACGAGCGGCTGGGCTTCCTCAGCAGCGTCGGCCTCGCCTATCTGACCCTGGGCCGGGCGTCAGGCACCCTGTCCGGCGGCGAGAGCCAGCGCATCCGCCTCGCCTCGCAGATCGGCTCCGGGCTGACCGGCGTGCTCTACGTGCTGGATGAGCCTTCGATCGGGTTGCACCAGCGCGACAACGACCGGTTGCTGGGAACCCTGAAGCGGCTGCGCGACCTGGGCAACACGGTTGTGGTGGTCGAGCATGACGAAGAGGCGATCCTGTCCGCCGACTATCTGGTGGATATGGGCCCCGGAGCCGGCATCCATGGCGGCACGGTGGTGGCCCAGGGCAAGCCGCCGGCGGTGCTGCAGAACCCCAACAGCCTGACCGGGCAGTACCTGACCGGGATGCAGCAGATCCCGATCCCGTCCGAGCGCCGGCGCGGCAAGAAGTCCAGGGCGCTGACGGTGCGCGGCGCCCGGGCCAACAATCTGAAGGACGTCACCGGATCGGTCCCGCTCGGCATCTTCACCTGCGTCACCGGGGTATCGGGCGGCGGCAAGTCGTCGCTGATCATCGAGACGCTGTACAAGGGTCTGGCGCGGCAGCTGCACGGCGCCCGCGACCATCCCGGCGAATTCGACCGCATCGACGGTGCCGAATTCATCGACAAGATCATCGATATCGACCAGTCGCCGATCGGCCGCACGCCGCGCTCCAACCCGGCCACTTATACCGGCGCCTTCACTCCGATCCGCGATTGGTTCGCCGGTCTGCCGGAAGCCAAGGCGCGCGGCTACGGGCCGGGGCGCTTCTCGTTCAACGTCAAGGGCGGGCGCTGCGAGGCCTGCCAGGGCGACGGTGTCATCAAGATCGAGATGCACTTCCTGCCCGACGTCTATGTGCAATGCGACGTTTGCCACGGCCAGCGCTACAACCGCGAGACCCTGGAGGTGCTGTACCGCGACAAGTCGATCGCCGAAGTGCTGAGCATGACGGTCGAGGAAGGGGCGGAGTTCTTCCGCGCCGTGCCCTCGATCCGCGACAAGCTGGAGACCCTGCGCCGGGTCGGCCTTGGCTACATCCAGATCGGCCAGCCGGCGACCACCCTGTCAGGCGGCGAGGCGCAGCGCGTCAAGCTCGCCAAGGAGCTGTCGCGGCGGGCCACCGGCCGCACCCTCTACATTCTCGACGAGCCCACCACCGGCCTGCATTTCGACGATGTGCGAAAGCTGCTGGAGGTGCTGCACGCGCTGGTCGACCAGGGCAACACGGTGGTGGTGATCGAGCACAACATGGAGGTCATCAAGACCGCCGATTGGGTGCTGGATCTGGGGCCGGAAGGCGGCGATGGCGGCGGCGAGATCGTGGCCGCCGGAACGCCGGAGAAGGTGGCCGAGACGACGGGCAGCCATACTGGCCACTACCTGGCCGGCCATCTGCGCGGCGGCGACGCCCGCAAGCGGGCTTAGCGGCAGGCACTGCGTCCGGACGCCCTCACCCGTCTCGCTTCCCTCGCCACCCTCTCCCCCTGGGAGAGGGTGGACTGCCGAAGGCAGGCCGGGTGAGGGCCGAGAACCGCCCTCACCCATTCCCGCTCATCCTACGACCGGCAGTCGTTGGTGTCCGTGCCGATCTTGCACAGGCCGGTGCCGATGCCCGGCTCGTCGCATTCGCGGTCATTGGCATACTGGCAGGTGTTGCGGCCAAGACCCCGGCAGTCGTTGGCGTCGGTGCCCAGCGAGCACAGCCCGGTGCCGATGGTCGGCTCGTCGCACTCGTTGTCGAAGGCGTAGTTGCAGGAATTGTTGCCGACGCCGCCGGACCGTCCGCCGCAATCGTTGACGTCGGTGTTCGGCGGGCAGGCGCCGGTGCCGACGCCCGGATGGTCGCATTCTCCGTCATTGGCGAACTGGCAGCTGTTCGGGCCCGGGTCGCGGACCGAGCAATCCTGGGTGTCGGTGCCGGAGGCGCACAGGCCGGTGCCGCGGCCCGGCTCGTCGCAATCGCCGTCAAAGGCGAATTCGCAGGAATTCGGTCCGCCGACATTGCTGCAATCGTTCACATCGGTGTTCGGCGGGCAGGCGCCGGTGCCGACACCCGGGTGGTCGCATTCGCCGTCATTGGCGAACTGGCAGCTGTTCGGGCCGGGATCGCGAATCGAGCAGTCCTGGGTGTCCGTGCCGGCGGCACACAGGCCGGTGCCGCGGCCCGGCTCGTCGCAATCGCCGTCGAAGGCGTACTGGCAGGAGTTGTTCTGGGCCCGGGCCGGATCGGCAGGCATAGCGAGGATGAGGGCCGCCGCGGCAAAGACCACGGTCAGGGCGAACGGACGGAAGTGCACGGAACAAACTCCTTGGGTGTCCATGTTGCGGTCACGGCCGGATGGACGGGACCAAAGTGAGACGACTATCTGCGCCGATAGTTAAGGACGCATTTATTCAGTTTGCCCGGAAGCCTGTCTCCCGGACGTCACAAGACCCTCAAGTCTTGTTCTCAGGGTTGGCAGTCGGTGGTGTCTGTCCCGGCAAGGCAGGCGCCGGTTCCGGTGTCGGGATGGTCGCATTCGCCGTCATTGGCGAACATGCAACTATCGGGTCCGGCGACCGGCATGGCGCCGGTGAATCCGCCCGAGCAGTCGGCGGTATCGGTGCCGGCGGAACACAGACCGGTGCCACCGGGCTCGTCGCATTCCCCGTCGAATGCCCATTGGCAGCTGTTCGGGCCGGTATCGGCGATCATGCCGGCGCAATCCGCGGCGTCGGTGCCGGCGGCACAGACACCGGTGCCAATGCCGGGCTCGTCGCATTCCCCGTCATTGGCCCATTCGCAGCTATTGTTGCCCTGCAGCCCGGCGCAATCCGCCGTGTCGGTGCCTGCGGGACAGGCGCCGGTACCGATGCCCGGTTCGTCGCATTCTCCGTCATTGGTCCAGCTACAGGTGGCCGCGCCCTGCACGCCGGCGCAATCGGCGGTGTCGCTGCCGGCCGGGCACAGCCCGGTGCCGATACCGGGCTCGTCGCATTCGCCGTCATTGGTCCAGCTGCAGGTGGCGGCACCCTGGACTCCGCTGCAATCGGCGGTGTCGGTGCCGGCATCGCAGAAGCCGGTGCCGATGCCCGGTTCGTCGCATTCCCCGTCATTGGCCCATTGGCAGGTGTTGTTGCCCTGGATACCGCTGCAATCCGCGGTGTCGGTACCGGCCGGACAGAGTCCGGTGCCGATGCCGGGTTCGTCGCACTCGCCGTCATTGGTCCAGTTGCAGGTGGCCGCACCCTGGACGCCGGCGCAATCGGCGGTGTCGCTGCCGGCCGGGCAGAGCCCGGTGCCGATACCGGGCTCGTCGCACTCGCCATCATTGGTCCAGCTGCAGGTCGCGGCATTCTGGACACCGGAGCAATCGGCGAAATCGCTGCCGGCGGGACACAATCCGGTGCCCTGGGGCTCGTCGCATTCGCCGTCATTGGCGTAGGGGCAGCTGGTATCGGCGATCGGCGGCTGGCCGGAACAATCGCTGGTATCGGTGCCGGGCTGGCAGAACCCGGTGCCGCCGGGCTCGTCGCATTCGCCGTCAAAGGCCCATTGGCAGCTATTCGGGCCGACGCCGGCCAGGTTCTGGCAGTCGGCGGTATCGCTGCCGGCCGGGCAGAGCCCAGTGCCGATGCCGGGTTCGTCGCATTCGCCGTCCGAGGCGTGCGGGCAGGCAGCGGTTTCCGGCGGTGCGACGACCGCGGCCGGGCGGCAGTCGGCGGTATCGGTTCCGATGGCGCAGATGCCCGTGCCGATGCCCGGCTCGTCGCACTCGCCGTCATTGGCGTATTGGCAGGTGTTCTCGCCCAGCTGGGCGCAGTCGGTGGCGTCGCTGCCGCCGACGCACAGGCCGGTGCCGATCACCGGCTCGTCGCATTCGCCGTCATTGGCGTGCTGGCAGGAATCGCTGCCGGCCGGCAGTGGAGAGAACCCGCCGCCGGCGACCTGGCAATCGGTCTGGTCGGTATTCGGCGGGCAGGCGCCGGTGCCGGTGCCCGGGTGGTCGCATTCGCCATCGAAGGCGAACTGGCAGCTATCGGGGCCGGGATTCGGGTTGGAGCAATCCTGGGTATCGGTGCCGGCCTCGCACAGCCCGGTGCCGCGACCCGGCTCGTCGCAATCGCCGTCGAAGGCGTATTGGCAGCTGTTGCCAGGATTGGCGGCGGCGCGCTCGGCCGCCGCCTGGCAGTCGTTCTGGTCCGTGTTGGGCGGGCAGGCGCCGGTGCCGATGTCCGGGTGATCGCATTCCCCGTCATTGGCAAACTGGCAGCTGTTGGGGCCGGGATTGGCGATGGAGCAATCATTGGTATCGGTGCCCGGCTTGCAGAGCCCGGTGCCGCGGCCGGGCTCGTCGCAATCGCCGTCATTGGCGAATTGGCAGGTATTCGTCTGCGCGACCGCGACCTGTGGCGCGGCGGCGAGAATCATCCACCCGACTGCCGAAGCAGCGATCAGCCATACCGTTCTTTTTGTGATGTCCATGGACCCGCCCCAGAAAACCCCACCGGATAATCGCCCGGCATCGGCAATGGTTCCGGATCGGAATCCCCGAATGGGGAGCTGAGAGCGCTGAATGCGGACCGACCCTGTTCTGCCGACAAACCTACAAGATCGGATTTTCCGCCGCCACCCCCGGCACGTTGCAATCGGCGCGGGGGATGCGCGGCATGCCGGTGGGAGCGTCGCTAGATGCCGCTTTCCACCGCGTCCCAATAGGCACGGTTCTGCGGGCTCAGGAAGATGTCGTGGCGGGCCGCCAGGCATTGGCGGAAGGAGATGAAGCCGCCGCCGGGGAGCCCGGAGCACCGGCGATAGGCGTCCTCCGCCATCTCCAGCCCCTCGCGATCCTCCCAGACCGCATCGCCCTCGCCGACGATCTTGGACCAGAGCAGGCCGCGATCGTCGACATCGCCGCCATCGGCCTCTGGAATCGCATTGATCAGCCGGTTGGTGATCAGCGCCGCCACCGTTCCGGGACCACCCTGGTCGACCAGCCGGTCGGCGACCTGGCGCAGCGGGCCGGTCACCAGCGCGATCTCAGACTGGACCGCGGGGTCGTCGCTCAGCGCCAGCGTCTGCGGGACCAGCGAGGCCATCGACCCGACTTCCACCGTGATATCGGTCAGCCCCAGCGCCGCCATGGACTGCATCGGGACCGACATGCGAACGGCGCGGTTGCCGCGCGCGCTGGTGAAATCGGCAACCCGTGCTGCCGGCATCCGGACGGTGCGGCCGGCAGCAGTCCGGGCAACGATGGTGATGGCGTCCGTGTAACCCTCCGCCACCTCGTAAGGCGTGTTGGGCGGCGGCACCGGCGCGCGCTCCTGCATGCAGAAGGCCGACAGGTCGACGGCGCAATCCCGGTCGTCGCAGACCATCGGCATCGCGCCATTGCTGGCGACCAGGCCGAGGATCTGCGGTTCCGCCGCGCGCGCCGACGGTGCGGCAAGCCCGGTTACCATACCGAGCAACGCGATCGTTGCCAGGGCGATGAACAGAGGGCGTCGCATACCACGACCTCCAACGGGTTGATGCCTTGCTGCGAAGCGCGCGGTCCGAATGAACCGAAGGCCCGGTTTCCGTCGGGAACCTTCCGACCCCTACCTGGGGCCACGCGATGCCTACCTTTCCCATTGCCGAGTAGACGACAACGGCGCGTGCGCAGGGTTATTCCACATTTTCGCCATTTTTTCAATTCTTGCGCGATTCTGCGTCCCCATGCGGTCCCTGGACCGTAGGCGTCCGATGTGATTTGCACGGGCGCGCTGCCCCCGCTATGTCAGGGGCCTCGACCCCGTACCCGGACCCGGACCATGAGCGATACGAAGCCAGACCCGATCCATATCGTCGGCGGCGGATTGGCCGGCAGCGAGGCCGCCTGGCAGATCGTCCAGGCCGGCGTGCCGGTGGTGCTGCACGAGATGCGGCCGGTGCGCACCACCGAGGCGCATCATACCGACGGGCTGGCCGAGCTGGTCTGCTCCAACTCCTTTCGCTCCGACGACAAGGACGAGAACGCCGTCGGGTTGCTGCATGAGGAGATGCGGCGCTGCGGCTCGCTGATCATGCGCGCCGGCGATGCCCACAAGGTGCCGGCGGGCGGCGCCCTGGCGGTCGACCGCGACGGGTTCTCCCGCGCCGTCACCGCCGATCTTGCCTCCCATCCGCTGGTCGAGATCGACCGCGGCGAGGTCGCCGGCCTGCCGCCGGAGGATTGGGACAGCGTCATCGTGGCCACCGGGCCCCTCACCTCGCCAGCCCTGGCGGATGCGGTGCGCCAGCTCTCCGGCGAGGCGGAGCTGGCGTTTTTCGATGCCATCGCGCCGATCGTCTACAAGGAGTCGATCGACTTCTCCAAGGCGTGGTTCCAGTCGCGCTACGACAAGGCGGGCCCCGGCGGCACCGGCGCCGACTATATCAACTGTCCGATGACCCAGGACCAGTACGAGGCCTTTCTGGACGCTGTGCTGGAGGCGCCGAAGACCGAGTTCAAGGATTGGGAGGCGGACACGCCCTATTTCGAGGGCTGCCTGCCGATCGAGGTGATGGCGGAGCGCGGCCGGGAGACCCTGCGCTACGGGCCGATGAAGCCGGTCGGGCTGACCAACCCGCATCGCCCGGAGAAGCCCCATGCGGTGGTCCAGCTGCGCCAGGACAACGCGCTGGGCACGCTCTACAACATGGTCGGGTTCCAGACCAAGCTGAAATACAGCGAGCAGACCCGGGTGTTCCGCATGATCCCGGGGCTGGAATCGGCGGAGTTCGCGCGGCTGGGCGGGATCCACCGCAACACCTTCCTGAACAGCCCGCGGCTGCTGGACGGCTCGCTCCGGCTCGAGGCCATGCCGCGGCTGCGCTTCGCGGGCCAGGTCACCGGCGTCGAAGGCTATGTGGAGAGCGCGGCGATCGGCCTGCTGGCCGGCCGCTTCGCCGCCGCAGAGCGGCTCCGGCTGCAGCCGTCCCATCCGCCGGAGACGACGGCGCTCGGCGCCCTTCTGCGGCACATCACCGGCGGCGCGGATGCCGCCACCTTCCAGCCGATGAACGTCAATTTCGGCCTCTTCCCCCCGCCGGAGACCGGCGGCAAGAAGGTCAAGGGCCGCGAGCGCAAGCGCCTCTACACCAGTCGCGCCCTGGCCGATCTCGACGCCTGGCTGGCCCGGCCCCGCGCCGCCGCCTAGATCCGGCCTAAGCCCCGCTATCGCGCATCCACGCGAATTGCGCTATTGATTCCGGCTCAGATTCGCACGGTTCGTGCGGCCCAAGCATCGAAAATCGGGGGGCCCTATGGCAAACATACTGCAAGACCTGCAAAAGACGGTCGTCGCGGGGATCGCTCTGACGATTGTCATGATCCTCATCGTGCTCGGCTGGCATGGTGAGGGGCTGGGCTTCGATACCGGCTGGTGGGCCTTCCTGCTGCGTTGGCTGCATGTGCTCAGCGGCGTGATGTGGATCGGCCTGCTCTGGTACTTCAACTTCGTGCAAATCCCCAACATGCCGAAGATCCCGGACGAGCAGAAGCCGGCGATCGGCAAGGTCATCGCTCCGGCCGCCCTGTGGTGGTTCCGTTGGGGCGCCATGTCGACCCTGGTGACCGGCCTGTTGCTGGCCGCCATCAACGGCTATCTGTTCGAGTCGATCCTGCTTGGCTTGACCGACGGCGTGCCGCGGCACACCGCGATCGGCATCGGCATGTGGCTCGGCACCATCATGTGGTTCAACGTCTGGTTCGTGATCTGGCCGAACCAGAAGAAGGCGCTGGGCCTGGTCGAGGTGGACGCCGACAGCAAGGCGAAGGCGGCACGCACCGCGATGCTGTTCTCGCGCACCAACACCATGCTGTCGATCCCGATGCTCTACGCCATGGTCTCGGCGCAGAACCTTTATTGACCGGGCAGTTCCGGTCGCCGGTCCGGGCGGGCCGTCTCAGACGGCCCACCCTGTCCGCCGCTGCTAGCGAAGTCTTGAGTTCTCGTTCCCGACCGATTCCAATGTCTCTTCATAGAGCATCCTGACATCGACGGTCTCCCCGCGCTCGACCCGCTGGGAGATCATCGTCTGCGCGTTGATGTGCAGGCTCGTCTCGCCATAGCGGATCGTGGCGTCCCTTCCGTGCTCGTCGGTCACAATGGTCCAGGAAAAGCGGGGCGCGGCGTCGAAGATGTCGCCGAACACGATCCCGAGGCTCTGCAGTTCATAGGTTTGATGGGGCAGAAAGGCATTGTCGTCCAGCAGGGCCTGGAGCACCGCAATGTCCTCTTCGCTGCGATGCAGTTCCTTGATGCCATACCGGCCTTCCGCCTCGCTCCGAACGATTTCGCGTTGGTGCGCCAGCCTTTCCCGGTCGGGCCGCAAGAGCGCCGAGAATTGCGTCTGCCGATCGCCCTTGGACGAAATGCCGTCGCCACCAAATCCGCCAATGAGCGCGAACGCTCCGATCGCGACAATGACGAGGCCCAACGCCAACAGACCGTAGATTCGCTTCATTCCACCCACCCTTGCGCAGTTGCCGGAGCAAGGGTACGGCGGCCGCTTTTCCATAGGGTTAACGTTTCTTCATCAATACCGCGCGATCAGGGCGGGCCAGAGCAGTCTGATCACCCGAAGCGGGTGCGTTGTCTGGACATCGGTGGAGAAGACGTCGAACCCCGACCGACGCAAATGCTTCAGATGTCCTGCCGCCAGCGTCGCCTGCAGCATCACAGGTGCCGACAGGCGCGGCAGCCGCGCTCCCAGCATACGCGCGGCGCTGAGGTGCTTGCCGGCGACCTCCGCGAGCCGCTCCACGGCACGCGATAGCCCGGCATGCGGGCGCAACTCGAACACGTCGCCCATCTCCACCGCAACGGCCTCGACAATGGCCGTCGGCAGATAGACCCGGCGCTGCCGGGCATGGAACGGGATGGCGCGCAACAAGCCGGTGATCGCCGTGGCCTTGCCAAGCGCAACGGCGGCGCCTTCTGCCGCCTCGCCGAACACGCCAAACACCTGAAAGGCGAGACGGTTGAGCGGCGCCGTCGTCGCCTCGGCATAGCATTCCAGCTCCGCCAGATCGGCCGGCGCCCGATCCTCGAGGTCGAAACCGCGGGCGTCGAGCAACGGATGCAGGTCGCGGATCGGCAGGTCGTACCGACGGGCCGCCGCCGCCAGCGGCTCTACCACCTCGTGCTTTCGGGCCCTGCCCTCGGCGATCTCATCGATCACCTCGCGCCACCATTGCAGGCGCATCTCGCCCAGCATCGGCTCGCTGACAACTTCGGGGATCTTGGCCACCTCCAGATTGAAGGCGGCGAGCGCGAACAGGGCCTCGCGGCGTTCGGCCGGCGCGAACAGGGCAGTCAGGTATCGGTCATTGTCGTAGCGGCGCACGAGCCGGGCGCAGTCGGAAAGCCGGGGATCTGCCGCCACGGCGGAATTAGAGCGCGATGAGGGCCGCTGCGACCCGGCGCCCTTCCGAGACGAGGACATTGAAGGTCCGGCAGGCGGCGCCCGTGTCCATGGTGTCGGCGCCGATGCCCGCCTCGCGCAGCCCGTCGCGGACGGACTTGGGCAACGGCGCGATCCGTGCGCCGCAGCCGATCAGCAGCACGTCGACCGGAGGCTCGGCCTCGATGACGGCGGAGAACTGCGCGAGCGCCATGGCGGCGGCGCCGGCATCGCTCCACGGAACCGTGCGCTCGGGCGTGACGATGACGGATGTCCCGTATTCGATGCCGCTGACGCGGAAATGTCCGGGCCGGTAGGCCTCGATCACCTGGCGGCCGGCGGCCGCTATCGGGGTGACCTCCACCGGCTACTCGGCCGGGTTGGCCGAGGCCGCCTCCTGGCCTTCGGACTCCTCGGCCGGCGGCGGACGCAGCTTCAGATAGAGCAGCAGGGGCACGGCGATGAAGATCGAGGAATAAGTCCCGATCAGGACGCCCCAGATCAGCGCGAATGAAAAGTCTTGGATCACCGCTCCGCCGAAGAAGAACAAGGCGAACAGCGCCAGCAGGGTGGTCAAGCTGGTCATCGTGGTGCGCGACAGGGTCTCGTTCAGGCTGCGGTTCAGGATCTCGATCATGGTGGCGCGCTTGTAGCGGCGCAGGTTCTCCCGCACCCGGTCGAACACCACCACCGTGTCGTTGATCGAATAGCCGGCGATGGTCAGCAGGGCGGCGACGGTCGCCAGATTGAATTCATGCTGGATCAGCGCGAACAACCCGATCGTAGAGACCACGTCATGCACCAGGGCGGCCACCGCACAGATGCCGAACTGCCACTCGAACCGGGCCCAGATGTAGATCAGGATCGCCGTGATCGCGAGGACTACGGCCAGGGTGCCCGCCTCGATCAGCTCCTGACCGACCGTCGGACCGACAAATTCCGATCGGCGATACTCCACCGTATCGCCCAACGCCTCCTGCACGACGGCGATCGCCGCGATCTGCTCCTCTTCGGGGCCTTCCTGACGCTGGATGCGGATCAGCACCTCGTTCTCCGCACCGAATTCCTGCAGCACGACTTCGCCCAGGTTCAGCGCCCCCAAGGTCGCGCGCATTTCGGCCAGGTCGGCGGGGCCGTCGGTCTGTACCTCGATCAGGCTGCCGCCGCGGAAATCGATGCCGAAATTGAGTCCCTGCACCGCCAGCATGACCAACGATCCGACGATCAGCACGCCGGACAGGATGTAGGCCATCACGCGCCGGTTGACGAAATCGATCGTGGTGTTGGCGGGTACGAGCCGGATCGGGCGGAACATTTGGCGACGCCTCGGTTAGATGGGGATCGATTTGGGCCGGGTGCGGCGCAGCCAGGTGACCACCATCAGGCGTGTCACCATGATGGCCGTGAACATCGAGGCCAGGATGCCGAAGCCCAGCGTGATGGCGAAGCCCTTGATCGGCCCCGACCCCAGGGCGAACAGCAGCAGGGCCGCGATGCCGGTCGTCAGGTTGGAGTCGATGATAGTCGTCATCGCCCGGCTGTAGCCGGCATCGATGGCGGAGATCGGCGATCGCTTGTTGGCGATCTCTTCGCGGATGCGCTCGAAGATCAGCACATTGGCGTCGACCGCCATGCCGACCGTCAGCACGATGCCGGCGATGCCCGGCAGGGTCAGTGTCGCCTGTATGCCGGACAGGGCCGCCAGGATCAGCGCCAGGTTGAACAGCAGCGCGACCACCGCCATGGCGCCGAACATGCCGTATGCGGCGATCATGAAGACCACCACCAGGGACATGCCGATGGCGGCGGCGGCTTTGCCGGCGGCGATGCTGTCGGCGCCCAGGCTGGGGCCAACCGTGCGCTCCTCCAGGAAGGTCAGATCCGCCGGTAGGGCGCCGGCGCGCAGCAGCAGCGCCAGATCGCTGGCCTCCTGGAAGCCGAACTGGCCTTCGATGATCCCCGCACCGCCCAGAATGGGTTCGTTGATCCTGGGCGCGCTGATCACCTCTTCGTCCAGCAGGATCGCCAGGTATCGTCCGGTATTGGCCCGCGTGGTATCGGCGAAATCCCGCGCACCGCCCGCATCGAACCGGAAGGACACCACCGGCCGGTTCTCGTGCAGGGTCGGCTGCGCGTCGACCAGGCTTTCGCCGCTGACGTTTTCGGTCCGGCTGACCAGATACCGTTGCACCGGCTGGTCGTCGGTCCCCGGTATCTTCTCATAGGATTCGGCAATGAAGGCCCGGCGCGGCGCGGTGGCCGGCAGCGTCTGGCCGGGAAGCCAATTGTCGTGCAGCAGGTGGAACGACATGCGCGCAGTCTGTTGCAGCAGGGTCTTCACACGCTGGGAGTCGCCTTCGCCCGGAACCTGCACCAGCACCCGGTCCTCGCCCTGGCGCTGGATGTTCGGCTCGGTCGTGCCGAGCTGGTCGATCCGGCCGCGGATGATCTCGATGGACTGGCCCAGGGCGTTGTTGCGCACTTCCGCGACCGCATCCTCCGAAAAGCTGATCCGGCTGAGGCCGGTCGCCGGGTCCATCTCAACTTGGAAGCGTGGATCGAGCTCCGCCACCACATCGCGGAGCCGGTCGAAATCCGCCGGATCCCGCAGGGTCAGGACGACCGCGTCGCCGCGCACCTCGATGCCGCCCTGGCGCGAGATATCCGCTTCGCGCAGCGGGCGCCGGATATTCTCCTCCAGGGCCAGGATCTGGCGGTCGATGATCTGCTGATACTCGACCCGCGCCAGCAGATGGGTGCCGCCCTGCAGGTCCAGTCCGAGATTGACCCTGTTGACCGGTAGCCATCCCGGAAGATCGTCCGTCCAATGCGCGGTGGTCAGATCCACCACGCCGGTCTTTTGCGGCTCGTCCTCGCCGCCACGGACCGTGACCCTCACATCGCGGGCCGATTGCGATCCCGATGCGTCGGTAACCGTCACGGTGAAGGAGTCGGTCCGGCTATCGCCCCGGGGGAGAGCCTGGAACTGGGCGCTGCCGGTATCCAGAAGGTAGGTCCAGCGACCATTGGACTGGATGCTGAAGCTGCCATAGGTCCCGGCCACGTCGCTCTGCGCGGCGACGGTCGCTTCCGAACTGCCAAGCAGGTTCGGTGCGGCATAGACCACGCCCAGCGTGCAGACCAGCAGGACGAGGACGATCTTCCACTTGGCGAAATAGACCATCGGCGCCTATCGAGTGTTGTGGCTGGTTGGCCGGATTCCGGCCGCCGCTACTTGCGGGGGAACAGCTTGCCCATCAAGCCTTTGGGTTGCTCGACAACGCTGCCGCCGGCCGGGGCGTCCTTCGAAGCCGGCTGCGGCTTGGACAGCACCGTCGTGACGGTGGACCGGATCACCTTCACCCTTACCTCATCGGCGATCTGCACCGTCAACTGGTCATCCTCGCCGACCTTGACGACCTCGCCGACAATGCCGCCGCCGGTGACGATCTTGTCGCCGCGGCGGATCGCCGCCAGCATCTCGCGGTGATCGCGCATCTTCTTCTGTTGGGGACGGATCAAGAGAAAGTAGAAGACGACGAAGATCAGGATGATCGGCATCAATTGCGGTAGCAGGCTCTGTTCCAAGACTTCACTCCCTCACGCGGCGGCCGATTGGCGCTTCGGCCTGCCGCAGTAATTTCGACGCGGCGGACTATAGTCGCCCGCGCTTCCTTTGCAATCGAAACCCGCCCGCCGACGAATCCAGGGTTTCTGGGCATTCCGGTCGCTGCCTGCTACCCTCCCGCACCCCGCGCCAGGTGCTTGCGCGGGTGGGGGCGTCGAAGTTGTTAGGTGGTGTTGGTGACGAATAGCGACAAGGACTTGACCGCGATGCTGTCGCGGATCGCCGATGCCCTGGAACGGCTAGCCCCTGCGGCGCCGGCGCCGACGGACCTCAGCGCCGCCGACGCCTTCACCTGGCATGCGGAGCAGGATCGGCTGGTTTCGGTCGACCATGTCAGCCGGGTGCCGATGGCGCTGCTGCGTGGAATCGACCTGCAGGTCGACATTCTGCTGGGCAATTCCCAGCGCTTCGCCGACGGGCTGCCGGCCAACAACGCCCTGCTTTGGGGTGCCCGCGGCATGGGCAAGAGCTCCCTGGTCAAGGCGGTACATGCGGAGATCAATGCCAAGCGCGCCGGCGCCCTGGCCCTGGTCGAGATCCATCGCGAGGACATCTCTTCCCTGCCCCGGCTGCTGACGATGCTGCGCCAATCCGAACGGCGCTGCATCCTGTTCTGCGACGACCTCTCCTTCGACCAGGCCGATTCCAGCTACAAATCGCTGAAGGCGGTGTTGGAGGGCGGCATCGAGGGGCGACCGGACAATGTGCTGTTCTACGCCACCTCGAACCGCCGGCACCTGATGCCCCGGGACATGATCGAGAACGAGCGCTCGACCGCCATCATCGCCGGCGAGGCGGTGGAGGAGAAAGTCTCGCTGTCCGACCGTTTCGGCCTGTGGCTGGGATTCCATGCCTGCTCGCAGGACACCTATCTGGCGATGATCGAAGGCTATGTGGCCGCCTATCGGCTGAAGATCGACCCCGAGCAGCTCAAGGCGGAGGCCCAGGAATGGACCATCACCCGCGGCGCCCGCTCCGGCCGCGTCGCCTGGCAGTTCATCCAGGACCTCGCCGGGCGCCTGGGCCAGACGCTGGACGACGGCGGCTAATGGGCTTCAGGTCGGACACTAATCACCTCTCCCCTTGTGGGAGAGGTCGGCGAGCTCAGCGAGACGGGTGAGGGGTCGCGCGGCGTCCGCCGCGCACATGACTTTTCGCGAGCCCCCTCACCCAACCCTCTCCCGCGAGGGGAGAGGGCTACCAAGACCGTCTCTAGCGAAGTCCAAGCTGCTGCGGGACTGGCGGCAGGTGGTCCAGGGGGTCGACGGCGACGGCGCCGCGGCGGAGCTCGAAATGCAGCTGCGGTGTCCGGACGGCGCCGCTGCGGCCGACCGTGGCGATGCGCTGGCCGGCGCGAACCCGGTCGCCGCGGGAGACCAGCAGCCGCTCGGCATGGCCATAAGCGGTGACCCAGTCGCCGTCATGGCGGATCAGGACAAGGTTGCCGTAGCCGCGCAGCTCGTTGCCGGCATAGGCCACGACGCCGTTATCGGCGGCGACAACCGGGGTTCCGGCCGCTGCGGCGATGTTGACTCCGTCATTGTGCCGACCATCGGATTTTGGCCCGAAGCGCGACACCACCTCCCCGGCCAGTGGCCATTGGAAGCCTGAGGCAGAGCGCGCCTGGGGCGCGGGGATCGCCGGCAGTGCGATCTGCCGCTCCCGTGCCGCAACCAGCTGCGGCGGCCTGGGCGGGATCGGAGAGGCGATCACCGTGCGGGGCGGCGCCGACCGGTCCGGACGCCTTGGCGGCAAAGGCGGCGCCGCGCTCGCGGACTCGCCGGGCGAAGTCGCCGCAGCGGGTTGCGATCGCTGTGGATAGGCTGGGCGGCTCGGCGCAACGGCTACCGTCTGGGTGGCCGGCGCGGGCTGCGGTATCGCCAGCTGCTGGCCAACATAGATCGTATAGGGCGGCCGCAGACCATTGGCCCGGGCCAGGTCGCCCACCGAAACATCGTATCGACGGGAGATGGCGTAGAGGGAGTCGCCATTGCGCACCGTGTGCCCGGGCCCGCCCGGCAACCGCAGGATCTGGCCGGGGAACAGGGTATAGGGCGGCGTCAGGCGGTTGGCGTCGATCACCGCCTGGGGCGACAGCCGGTGGCGCCGGGCGATCCCGTAGACCGTGTCGCCCGATTGCACGGTGACGCTGGCCGGCGTCGCCACATAGGTGGCCCGCGCGCTGTTGCGCCGGCTGAGGGTCTCCAGGCTGGGAATGGTGCAGGCCGCCAGCATCGCCGCGGCCAGCGCCAGGGCCGCGGTGCGAAGATATGGCCGGCCGCCGATCACGGGACGGACACGGGCGCCTTTGCGTCCGGCACGCCCGGCAGCAGCGGCACGAAGCGCACCGGCCACAGATCCTCCCGCTCCAACCCGTTCTCGGTGCGCCGGAACCGCACCACGAACTGGCTGCGCCGGTCGTCGCCCATGGGGATGACCATAATGCCGCCGACTCCCAGCTGCTCGGTCAGGGCGGCAGGCGCGGCCTCGCCGGCATGGGCGGCGGTGACAATGATACGGTCGAATGGGGCCTGCTCCGGCCAGCCCTTGTTACCGTCGCCGCACAGCGCGGTGATGTTGTGCAGCCTGAGCTGGGAGAAGCGCTGCAGCGCCAGGTCGAGCAGCTCCTTGTGCCGCTCGATGGTGTAGAGCCGGCGGCACAGCTTGGCCAGGACGGCGGCCTGGTAGCCGGAGCCGGTGCCGATCTCCAGCACCTTGTGACGGTCGCCCGCCTCCAGCGCCTGGGTCATCAGCGCCACCACCAGCGGCTGGCTGATGGTCTGGCCCATGCCGATGGGCAGGGCCATGTCCTCATAGGCCTGGTCGTGGAAGGCCGGCGGAACGAAGACCTCGCGCGGTATGCGCTCGATCGCGCCCAGCACCTTGGTATCGGTGACGCCGGACCGGCGCAGCGACATCAGCAGCCGGATCTTGCGCGATTCCTCGATCACGTGAAGGCCTGCTCCAGCGTCGGAAGGCTCTGATGATGGGTCAGGTCGAGATAGAGCGGCGTCACCGGGATCTTGCCCTCGCTCAGGGCATGGGCGTCGGTGTTCACTGCGACGCTCTCGTTGCTGCGGGTGGTGCCGACCCAGAAATAGGCGCGCCCGCGCGGATCGATGCGCTCGCTCAGCTCGTCGCCGATCTTACGGTTGCCATGCGGCACAACGGCGAAGCCCTTGACCGCATCCGGCGACACGGCCGGGAAATTGACATTGACCAGCACCCCCGTCGGCCAGTCGACCGAGGTTGCCCGGCGCACCGCCTCCGGACCCCAGGCCTCCGCTGTCTCCCAGCTCGGCGGCCGGTCGTCGGGCAGTTCCTGGCTCAGGGCCACGGCGCGGATGCCGAGCAGCGTCGCCTCCATGGCCGCGGCGATGGTACCGGAATAGGTCACGTCCTCGGCGATGTTGTAGCCGTGATTGACTCCGGACAGGACCAGGTCCGGGCGGTGGTCCTTGAGGATGTGGTTGACCGCCAGCAGCACGCAGTCGGTCGGCGTGCCATCGGCGGCATAGCGCTTCTCGCCGACCTCGCGCAGCCGCAGCGGCCGGTGGATGGTCAGCGAATGGCTGGTCGCGCTCTGCTCGCGCTCCGGGGCGCAGACCCAGATATCGTCCGACAGCTCCCGGGCGATCCGCTCCAGCACCGCAAAACCGGTGGAATGGATACCGTCATCATTGGTCAGCAAGATGCGCAGCGACATTTGAATTCCTATCGGTCCAATGAACGGATCGGCAACTGACGCTGGCCATTCCGCACTTCGACTCCACCTAATGACGTCATTCCCGCGAAAGCGGGAATCCAGGAATCACGCTCGTGACGCCGGCGCTTCGTGGCCTCTGGATTCCCGCTTTCGCGGGAATGACGAACAAGCATGTCAAGCCGCACTGACTTACACCGCCTGTATCACGGTCTGGCCGCCCATATAGGGCCGCAGCACCTCCGGCACCGTGATGCTGCCATCGGCCTGCTGATAGGTTTCCAGCACCGCGATCAGGGCGCGGCCGACCGCCACGCCGGATCCGTTCAGCGTGTGCACGAAGCGGGTTTCCTTCTCACCCTGGGCACGGCAGCGGGCATTCATGCGCCGCGCCTGGAAGGCTCCGGTGTTCGAGCAGGAGGAGATCTCGCGATAGGCGTTCTGGCCCGGCAGCCAGACCTCGATGTCGTAGGTCTTGTGGGCGGCGAAGCCGAGATCGCCGGTGCTGAGCTTCATCACCCGGTAGGCCAGGCCGAGCTTGTTCAGCACCGCCTCGGCGCATCCGGTCATGCGTTCCAGCTCGGTCTCGGATTGGTCCGGCTCGGTGACGCTGACCAGTTCGACCTTGTAGAATTGGTGTTGGCGGATCATGCCGTGGGTGTCGCGACCGGCGGCCCCCGCCTCGGCGCGGAAGGACGGCGTCAGGGCGGTGAACCGGTGCGGCAGGGCCTCGCTGGCGACGATCTCGCCGGCGACGATGTTGGTCAGAGAGACCTCGGCGGTCGGTATCAGCCAGAGGTCGTTGGTGGTGCGGAAATTCTCCTCGGCGAATTTCGGCAGCTGGCCGGTGCCATAGAGCGCCTCCTCGCGGACCAGCAGCGGCGGCGCCACCTCGGTATAGCCGTGCTCGTTCACATGCAGGTCGATCATGAACTGGCCGATCGCCCGCTCCAGCCGCGCCAGGGCGCCGCGCAGCAGCACGAAGCGCGAGCCCGACATCTTGGCCGCCGTGCCGAAATCCATCAGTCCGAGCGCCTCGCCGAGCTCGTGGTGCTCCCGGGCGCTGTTCGAGCGGCTGGGTTCGCCCTGGCGGCGGACCTCGACATTGTCGGATTCATCGGCGCCGTCGGGCACATCGCTGTCGGGCACGTTCGGCAGCCCGCCAAGCAGGACCCGCAACGCCTCGGCGGCAATACGCTCCTCGCCCTCCAGGGTCGCCATGCGGTCCTTGATGGCGGACACCTCGTCGATCAGCGCCTGGGCGTCGCCGCCCTGCTTCTTGATCTGGCCGATCTCCCTGGATGCCTCGTTGCGCCGGCTCTGCAATTGCTGCAGTTCCGTCTGGGCTTCGCGGCGCGCCACGTCGAGCTTGAGGATCGCTTCGGATTGCGGCTCGAGGCCGCGCCGCGCCATGGCCCGGTCGAAGGCGTCCGGTGCTTCACGGATTGCGCGGATGTCGTGCATGTCTCGGCTACCGACGGCGATTCGGGCGAACCCGGCTCAACCGGGGACCGTGGTTATAGGGCCCGCGACGGGTCAAATCCAGTACGGGATTGGGGTTCGCCAGGCTGGCGGGCAATGTGCGAGCTGACCGGGCGTCAAGGTGAACCACAGAGGCACAGAGACACAGAGAACCAACCCGTATCGTCATTCCCGCGAAAGCGGAAATCCAGAAGTCACAACGGCGACGGTAGAACCACCGTGCCCACTGGATTCCCGCCTTCGCGGGAATGACGAGTTTGGGTGCTCTTTTGGTTCTCTGCGGCTCTGTGGTTCGAAATCAGAGACACGAACCATTCTACCCGGCCGCCGCCTCTTCCTCGGCCTCGCGCTGGGCCCGTTTCTTCTCGACCATGCGGGCCAGCAGGATCGAGATCTCGTACAGGACCAGGATCGGAATGCCCAGCCCGACCTGGCTGATGATGTCCGGCGGGGTCAGGATCGCCGCCGCGGCGAACACCGCCACAATGGCGTATTTGCGCTTGGCGGCCAGCGCCTCGGAACTGACGATGCCGACCCGGGCCATCAGCGTCAGGGCGACCGGAAGCTGGAAGGCCAGGCCGAAGGCGAAGATCAGCTTCATCACTAGGCCGAGATACTCCCCGACCCGCGCCTCGAGCTGGATCGGCAGGGTGCCCTCGCCGGCGGCCAGGGTCTCAAAGGACAGGAAGAACTGCCAGGCGATCGGGAAGATCACGTAATAAACCATTGCCCCGCCGAGGAAAAACAGCACCGGGGTGGCGATGAGGAAGGGCAGGAAGGCCCGCTTCTCGTTCCGGTAGAGGCCGGGCGCGATAAACAGGTAGAGCTGGCCGGCAACGATCGGGAAGGTCAGGAACAGGGCCGCGAAGAAGGCGACTTTCATATAGGTGAAGAACACCTCGGTCAGGCCGGTATAGATCAGGCGGCGGTTCTCGCCTTCCAGCGCATCCGCCAGGGGCTTCACCAGGAAGGCGTAGATGTGCTCGGCGAAGATGTAGCAGGCGACGAACCCGACGATCAGCGCGATGACCGATACCATGAGGCGGTTGCGGAACTCGATCAGGTGATCGAGCAATGGCATCTGCTTGTCGTCGATCGGGTTCTCGTCGGTCTTTTGGTGGTCTTCGGGCACCGGCCGGTCCTAGGAGGCTTTTTCCGAGGTCGGCGTCTTGCTGGCCGAGGATTTGGCGCCGGCGGTAGTCTTCTTCCTTGGCACCCTTGAGGGCACCCGCGGCGAGGCCTTGGCGGCCGTCTTGGCCGGGGCCGGCTTTGCAGGGGCCGCCTTTGCTGTGGGTTTCGGCTCGGCCGGCGGGGTCGCAACGTCCGAAGCCTTGGATTCCCCTTTGGTGTCGACCGGCACGCTCGGCGTCGGCGTCTTGGGCTTGTCAGCCACATCCGGATCCAACACCAGCGAACTCTTCAACTCGCCGGTCGGATCGACGGCCTTCTCGATCTGGTTCTTGACATTGAAGCTGCGCGCCTCGGTCGCGACCTTCTTCAGGTCCTCCAGCTCGGTCTCCCGGACCATGTCGTCGACATGGCGCTGGAAATCCGCCGTGACGCGCCGGGCCGCACGCACCCATTTGCCGACGGTGTAGAACGCCTTCGGCAGGTCGCGCGGTCCGATCACAACGATCGCGACGATCAATATGACGACAAGTTCCGGCCAGCCGATGTCGAACATCTTGCCCTTTCGTTCAGGCGCATACCGATAGCCCCGCCGCGACCGAGGTCATTGCGGGACCGGCACGCGGCCTGACTCAGGTCTTTGCGGCTTCGTCCTTGCTCGACTGGGTCGTGGCAAGGGTTTCGCCCTCGCCGTCGATCTGTTTGTCCGACGATTCAGCCGTTTCGCCCTCATCCTTCATGCCGGATCGGAAGTTCTTGATCCCCTTGGCCACATCGCCCATCACCCGCGGCAGCTTGCCTGCGCCGAACAGGATCAGGACGAGAACCAAGACCAGAAGGATTTGCGGCAATCCTATAGAGCCCATAAGGACATCTCCATAACAACGCTTGGCAGCCGGCATTGCTTCGCCGGCCATTGCTTGCGGCGGATAATGGCAGAACCCCTACCCGCCCGCAATGCTGCGGCCAACCCGCACCGTGACCATTATCTGGTATCTCCGGACGGAAAGACAAAGGCTTGTGCCGGATCGAGTGCAATCGTCACATGGCTCTGCTCGGCCGGCAGGAACTGGCCGGGCATGCGGGCGTGCAAATGCAGGTCGCCGCCGGCACCGTCATCGACCGAAAGATGCACCAGGCTGGTGCGGCCCAGGAGCCGCGCCGCCTCGACCCGTCCGGTGAGCGCGCCATTGCCGGCGTCGCTTCCGGCCCTGAGATGCAGGCCCTCGGGCCGGATCAGCACATCGACCGGCCGGCCATCGGTCAGGCCCTCGGCCGCGATCGGGCCGAAGGGCGTCTCGACCACCCCGGCCCCGACCCGACCGGAAATCTGGTTGACCTCGCCGAAGAAGGCCGCGGCGAAGGCGTCCTTGGGCCGGCAATAGAGGTCCACCGGCGTGCCGCTCTGCACGATGCGGCCGTCGCGCATCAGGACGATGCGGTCGGCCAGGAACATCGCCTCCTCCGGATCATGGGTCACGACCAGTGTGGCGGCGGCGTTCTGTTTCAGTACATGCAAGGTCTCGTCGCGCACCTGCGCCCTGAGCCGGGAATCGAGCCCGGAGAACGGCTCGTCGAGCAACAGGACCCGCGGCACCGGCGCCAGCGCCCGCGCCAGCGCGACCCGCTGCTGCTGGCCGCCGGACAGCATATGCGGATAGGCCTCCGCCTGGTCGGCCATGCCGACTTGGCGCAAGGACTGCAGCGCCCGGTCGCGCTTCGCGGCCCCGGAGAGTTCGGTCAGGCCAAAGCGGACATTGTCCAGGACGGTCAGATGCGGGAACAGCGCATAGTCCTGGAAGACCAGGCCGACGCCGCGTTTCTCCGGCGGAACATGGCGGCTGTCATCGGCCACCACCTTGCCGCCGATCCGCACAACGCCGCGCTGCAGATCCTCCAGACCGGCGGCTACCCGCAGCAAGGTCGACTTGCCGCAGGCCGACGGACCGACCAGGCAGACGATCTCCCCCGGTCGGACGGAGAGATCGACACCGTCCACCGCCAGCACCGTTTCATAGGCGTGGGAGACCCCGTCCAGCGTCAGGGCATCGGCCGACGCCGATGCGGAATGGCTGCCCGGCTTCGCCATGTCAGGCAAGGGATTGGACCGAAATCAGGATCATCAGCCCAATTAAGGGCCGGCGACCCCGCATTGCAACCGGTTCTTAATCTCAGCTTGCCGGGTCGGCGAACAGATCGTCGTCGGCCAGGGCCTCGTCCTCCCCCACCTCCGACGCCTCGTCCTCGAACTCGGTATCGACCAGTTCGCCGGCCGGCCCCGCCCGGTCGCCCAGGGTGTCGATGGCCGGACGGGTATCCAGCAGGCCGGCCGATTTCAGCTCATCGACGCCGGGAAGGTCGTCCAGGCTGGCCAGGCCGAAATGGTCCAGGAAGGCCTTGGTGGTGATCCAGGTCAGTGGCCGTCCCGGCGTCGCCCGGCGTCGTCCGGGGCGCACCCAATCGGCTTCCATCAGCAGGTCCAGCGTGCCCTTGCTGGTGCTCACGCCGCGAATGCTCTCGATCTCGGCCCGGGTCACCGGCTGGTGATAGGCGATGATCGACAGGGTCTCGATCGCGGCGCGGGACGGCTTGCGCGGCACGTCCTTGGACAGGCGGATACGGCTGGTCAGGTCCGGCGCGGTGCGCAGCGCCCAGCCCTCGGCGATCCGCACCAGGTTGACGCCGCGCCCTTCATAGAGCCGGCCGAGATCGGCCAGGATGGCGGCCAGATCAGCCTCTTCCGGCAACCGAGCCCGCAGCACCGCGTCGCCAAGCGGCTCGGCGGCGGCGAACAGCAGCGCTTCGATCAGCCGGACATGCTGGGCATGCTCCGGATCGATGGTTTGGCCAGCCATGCTGACCACATTATCGCTCATTGGGACGGCTCCGTGCCGCGGATATAGAGATCGTCGAAGGCGCGTGCCTGGCGCAGAGTGACTTTGCCGGTCTTGGCCAGTTCCAGAGAGGCAGCGAAAGTCGCCGCCAGCGCCGAGCGGGCGACCAGCGGATCGGTGATGCCCTCGGGCAGGAAGCTGGCCAAGGTCGACCAGCCCGGCAGCACGCCCAGCATGTCGGTCAGGCGCTTCAGCGCCATGTCGGTGGAATAGAGTTCGGTCGCCCGGATGTGCAGGGTATCGCCGGCCTGCGCCCGGCTCCGGTTGCCGGCATAGGCCTTGAGCAGGTCGTAGAGGGAAACGTCGAGGACCGAATTGGTCACCACCAGCCTCGGTTCCGGCGCGCCGCGGGCGAACCAGTCGCGGCCAAGCTGCGGCCGTGCCATCAGCCGGCCGCCGGCCGATCGCATCGCTTCCAGCCGGCGTAGTTGGAAGGCCAGGGCCTCGGCCATTTCCGCGGCGCTGGGTTCGTCGCTGTCCTCTTCCTCCGGCAGCAGCAGCCGGGACTTCAGATAGGCCAGCCAGGCCGCCATCACCAGATAATCGGCCGCCAGCTCCAGCCGCAGGCGCCGCGCACGCTCGATAAAGGCCAGATACTGGTCCGCCAGCGCCAGGATCGAGATCTGGGTGAGATCGACCTTCTGGTCGCGGGCCTGGTCCAGAAGGACGTCGATCGGCCCTTCATAGGCATCGAGCTGCAGGACGAAGGCGGCGTCTTCCGCCGGCACTCGGGGCGGATCCTGGAAATCGTCGCCCGGAATCGATTCGGTCATGGTGCGGATTTGACTGCAGTGCGGTCTTCGGCGCAATGCCCGTGGCGTCGCTTAGTCCGGATTGCGGATCAGGCGGCCGCCAGCAGGGATTCGAGCTCGGCAACAAGGTCCCGGGCATCAGCCTCGCTGGGAGGCGCTGGCCGCGCCGCCTCCGCCCGCTCAAGACGCTCGACCGCCTTGTCGGAGAGCCGCGGCACCGATGCCGCCACATCGACCATCTCGTCGAACAGGCCGTTGCAATGCAGGGCCAGGTCGCAGCCGGCGGCGACCGCCCCGGCGGCGCGTTCGCCGAGCGTGCCGCTCAGCGCGTTCATCGAGAGATCGTCGCTGGACAAGACCCCATCGAAACCGATGGACTCGCGGATCGCCCGTTGGATGACCAGCGGCGACAGGGTCGCCGGCCGTCCCGGGTCGATGACGGAGAACTCCAGATGGCAGGTCATGCCCCAGGGCTGGCCGGCAAGCGCCCGGAATGGCGCGAAATCGGTCGCCTCCAGGGTCTCCCAATCGGTGGTGACCACCGGCATCGTATTGTGGCTGTCGACCTGGGCCCGGCCATGACCGGGCATGTGCTTGACGATCGGCATCACGCCGCCCGCGAGTAAGCCCTCGCTCATGGCCCGACCGAGCGCGGTCACCACGTCCGGGTCGCCGGAGAACGCCCGGTCGCCGACGATCTCGCTCTCCGAAGGCAGGCCGAGATCGAGGGAGGGCGCGGCGTCGTGGTCGACGCCCAGGGGTGCCAGCATGGCGGCGATGGCCCGACCGTGCAGATTTGCGGCTCTGACCGCACTCTCAAGCGAGGTCTCGGCCAGACGCCCGATCCTTGCGGCCGCCGGGTGCTCCGGCCAATGGGGTGGCTTCAGGCGGCGTACACGCCCGCCCTCCTGATCGATCAGGATCGGCGCAGCGCGGCCGACGGCCGCCCGCAATTCCGATGTCAGGGCAAGGACTTGCTCGGGGTCTTCGCAGTTCCGCTGGAACAGGATAAAACCGCACGGGTCGGCGTCACGGAAGAACTCCCGTTCCCGGTCACTGATCCGGGCGCCCTCGCAGCCGAAGATCGCCGCGAGGGGACGGTTGCCGGTCACCGGGAGGGGCGAACGACCAGGCAGTCAGCGCCGCGCGATTTGATGGTCTGACAGATCCGGCCGGCGCTGTCCGCCTCCAGCGGACCGCCCTGGACCCGGAAATAGGTGCGGTTGTTCACCTCGACCTGCTGCACCAGCAGGCTGAGATTGCCCAGCACGTCCTGGTACAGGCCCTGATAGCGCAGCCAGGCCCGGCGGGCGGATTCCTCGGAATCGACCGCCGCCAGCTGCACCCGATGGGCGCTCATCAGATTGCCTACGGAGACGAACTCCGGCGCTGCCGGCGCCTCGGCGGCGGGGCGGGTGATCAGCTCCGGGGCGGGTTCGGCGGACTGGGCCACCTGGGCCGGTGGCGTGGCGACGGCCGGCACCTTGTCCTCGGCGTCGCGGGCCGCGACCGGAGAGGGCTGCGGCACCGGCGGGGTGACCGCGACCGACTGCACCGTCTGGGCGGGCTCGGGTGCCGGGGCCGGCGCCGGCGGCGGTGTGGCGACTGCGGCGGTCTGAACCGGCGCTGCCTCGGCCGGCGCGTAATTCGATGCCGGAGCGGCGGCGGGAGCGGCCGCAACCGCCGGAGTCGGCCGCGGCAACGGCTCTTCCGGAGGCGGCAGCAGGCTTTCCGCCGAGACGCTGGCGCCGCCGCCGTTCAGATCGTTGAGGATCAGGCGGTCCTGATGGGGAATGACGATGCCGCCCGGCTGCTCCGGCCGGACGCGGGTCGGACCGGCATCGGCCTGGATGACCGGGGCCAGCCCTTCGCTGCCCTGGGCGCGCCAGGTCTTGTATCCGAACCAGGCCGCGTAGCCCATGGCCGCGATGGCAACCACCACCAAGGCCAGCGCGATGACATGGCGGATCAGCCGGGAGCCGCCGCCCTTGCCCGAACCGCGGTCGTCCTCCGCGTAGGGCGGATCCATAAGGTCGTCTTTTGCCCAATCAGTCATCTGTCTCGGGGCCTCTATTCCGTCCTTCGCGACACCGCTTGTCCGTCTCACCATCCTGGCCTGACGGCCATGGTCGACGCATGACCCTCCCGACCGGAGTTACCAGATGGTCCCGCACTGGCCAAGGCTTTCCGGGTATTGTTGTCTTCCCGTTACAAGCAGCCATTAGCCCTTATTTTATCAAACTATTAATAAATCCTTATAGATACCTGAAATTCTAACATATTTTTCCTTCAACGTCGATCAATCGATCATATTCCGCCATGGCGTACCGGTCCGTCATCCCGGCGATGTAATCGGCTACAAGCCGCGCCAGATCAGCCGATTCGGCGCCGGTCGCCGCCTTGCGCCACTCCTCGGGCAGATGGTCCGGATGCTCCATGTAATCGTAGAAGAGCGCCGCAACGACGCTCCGGGCCCGGGCTGTTTCGCGATTGACGTCCTCGTGGCGGTACATCCGATTGAACAGAAACGCGCGCAGAACCCGGTCGTTGCGTTCCATCTCCTCGCTGAACGCGATGACCGGCGTTTGCGCCCTGCGGATATCATCCGCCGATTGCGGCGCCAGCATGGCCAGCCGCGTCCGGCTCTCCTGCAAGAGATCGCTGACCATGCTGTCGATCAGCCGGCGGATCGATTCATGGATCAGCCGCCGCCGCTCCAGACCCGGATAGCGCTCCTCCAGAGCGACCACAATCTCGCCGATCACTGGCAATTCCTTCAGGTCGTTCATGGCGAACAGGCCGGCCCGTATGCCGTCGTCGATATCGTGGTTGTTGTAGGCGATGCCGTCGGCGATGGCCGCGATCTGGGCCTCGGGACCGGCCTGGCATTCCGGCATGAGGTCGACCGCCTCGCTCAGCGCCGCCAGGCTCGGCGGCAGGGTCTCGCCCGGCGGGCACGGCAGCACCGGACCATTGTGCTTGGCCAACCCTTCCAACGTCTCCCAGCTCAGGTTCAGCCCGTCGAAATCGGCATAGCGCTGTTCCAGATAGGTCACGACCCGCAGCGTCTGGTCGTTGTGCCGGAAGCCGCCGAACGGGGTCATGGCGGCGTCCAGGGCCTCCTCGCCGGCATGGCCGAACGGGGTGTGGCCGAGATCATGGGCCAGCGCCAGGGCTTCGGAGAGATCCTCGTCCAGCGCCAGGCAGCGGGCCACGGAGCGGGCGATCTGGGCCACCTCCAGGCTATGGGTCAGCCGGGTCCGATAGTAGTCGCCGACGTGATAGACGAAGACCTGGGTCTTGTGCTTCAGCTTGCGGAACGCGCCGGAATGCAGGATGCGGTCGCGGTCGCGCTGGAACGGCGAGCGGGTCGGGCTCTCCGGTTCCGGATGCAGCCGGCCCCGGCTGGCGGCCGGGTCACTGGCGAAGGGCGCGCGCATGGCGGAAAACTAGGCGCAGCGGATGCGCGAGGCAATGTCGCAGATCCGAAGACGCTACCGGCCCATTTCGTAAGGTTTCAGAGCGGCATAGAGGGTGTCGTTGACCGGCGTCGGCACCCCCAGCTCACGGCCCAGGGCCGAGACCCGCCCCGAAAGCCAGGGCAGTTCCAGCCGTCGGCCGGCGGCGAGATCGGCCGCCATGGAGGCCCGCATATCCTCCGGCAGCGCCTCGACGAACCCCATCAGCTTCGAGCCAAGATCGGGCTCCAACTCGACGCCCTCGGCCCGGCCGACGGCAATCGTCTCTTCCAGGCAGGCAGCGAAGGTGGCCCGCATATGCGGGTCGCTGCGCACCGTGCCGACCGTCTGCCGGGTCACCGCCGTCAGGCCGGACCCGGCGACGATCAGGGCGAATTTCCGCCAGCGATCGGCGGCGATGTTCGGGCTCGGAATGTATTCGATGTCCGCGGCAGCACAGGCTGCGGCGAATGCGGTCAGGCGCGTGCTCTCGCGGCCATCCTCCTCGCCGGCGCGGATCCGGGTGAAGGTGCCGGTCTGGCGGATGAGACCGGGACCGGCGATCACCGCCGACACCTCCGCCACTCCGGCCAGGGCATGCTGCGTCCCCAGCACCCGGGCCAGCACCGGATAGGCGTCGATGCCGTTCTGTAGCGACAACACGCCGGTATTCGGGCCGAGCAGCGGGCGGCAGGCGGCGGCCGCGGTCTCCGTGTCCCAGAGCTTGACGCCGAACAGGACCATATCGACGGGCCCGATTGACGACGGATCGTCGGTCGCCGAGATCCCCTCATGGCGCCGGATGCCGCCTTCGGTCTCGACGCTCAACCCGTTCTCCCGCATGGCGGCGAGATGGGCACCGCGGGCGATGAAATGCACCTCCTGGCCGGCCGCGTGCAGCCGCGTTCCGTAGATGCCGCCGATACCGCCGGTGCCGAACACTGCGATTTTCATGACTCAACCCTTATCGATGCCGGTCGTCTGCGGACAGTCTAGCGCAGGCGGGCCGGCAGCACAGGCTGTGCCGATTTGCCAAACGCAGACCCGTTACGCGGCGGAGACCCCGTTGCGCGCCGCCCGCTTCATGATGCTGGCGGTGACGCCATAGAGCGTGGTCCAGGCATCGCCCGCCTCGGCAGACCAATGCTCGCCCAGCCCCTGCTCCAGGGTCCACAGCAGGGCCGCGCCGACGCTGTCGTAATGGGCGTCCCGGACGCCGTAGTGCACATGCCGGCGGCCCAGATCCTCGATCGCCGGCGTCAGGGCTTCGAGATTGTCGAGCCCCTGCACGAGGTAGTCCAATGTCTGCATCAGTTTCCGGCGCTGTTCCGCCATCCTGTCGTCCTGAAACAGCGGCCGGGTCGCCGGATCGATTTCGAACAGCCGATCGTAGAACAGCGTCGCCGCGGTATCGGCGATCGGCATCACCATTGCCCAGGTGTCCCGGACAAGGTCGATTTGCTCCTTGTTCATCGGGCGTGCTCCCCCAAGATTTCCAGCGGCATGTTCGGCACATGCCGAAGGGTTGAGTATTCTCGGCACCGTCACAACGCTGTCGCAGCCCGTGTCCGGCCCTGGCTGCCTGCCGACAGGATGCGCCGGGCCCGGTCCAAGGCGCCGCGCCATGCCCTCCCGGCCAGATCCCGGCAGGCCATCGAACGCTCCAGATGGGCGCGGCGGGTAGCTTGTCGCAGCACGGCGTTCCACTGCTCCGGCGGCAGGGTCCGGATGTCGATGGCGTTCAGGTTGATCGTGTTCTCATGCATAGCGGTCTCCTTGGCCAATCGGCGTGGCCCGTCCGTTCGCGTGGAGACGGTTTACGCAACTGAGATCATCACGTAAAATGAATAATTATGATCATTTGCATCATGAATTGAGAATATGGAACTCTCCGATCTACGGATCTTTCGCGCCGTTGTCGACGAGGGCGGCATCACCCGGGCGGCACGGCGCCTGCATCGCGTCCAGTCGAACGTGACCACCCGGATTCGCCAACTGGAACAGTCGCTTGGGGTGGATCTCTTCATCCGCGATGGCAAGCGGATGCACCTGGCGCCAGCCGGCCTGATCCTGAAGGATTATGCCGATCGGCTGCTGGGCCTGGCCGAGGAAGCGAAGCACGCGGTGCAGGATTCCCGGCCGCGCGGGACCTTCCGGCTCGGTGCCATGGAGAGCACGGCGGCGGTGCGGCTGCCGGCCGTGCTCTCGGAATACCACCGGCGGCATCCCGAGGTGACGCTGGAACTGCGGACCGGCAATCCCGAGCAGCTGTCGACGGCGATCCTCTCCGGAGAGCTGGAGGCGGCGTTCGTGGCCGAGCCGGTCCCCGAGGGACCCTTCGAAGCGGTGCCGGCCTTCGAGGAGGAACTGGTGATCGTGGCGCCGCCGGACCATCCGCCAGTCGATATGGCCGCCGCCGGCTCGCAGACGATGATCACCTTCGAGCCCGGTTGTCCGCACCGCCGCCGGCTGGAGAGCTGGTACCAGGGCCGCAGCGACCGGCCCGACCGGGTGATTGAGCTGAGTTCCTACCACGCCATGCTGGGATGCGTTGTGGCCGGCATGGGCATCGCGCTGCTGCCGAAGAGCGTGCTGGGAACCTTCCCGGAAGGCGGGCGGCTGTCGACCCATGCGCTGCCGACGGGGCAAGACCGGGCACGGACCGAGCTGATCTGGCGTAAGGGCGCCGGATCGCCGAAAATCGGGGCGCTGGTCGACATCCTCGACGCTTCGGGATCCGGCTAGACGGCGCGGATGCCGGATGCCCGCCGCGGTGTTATACTTTGATTGTTCCGTCGGCATGCCTACATGATCGGATAGGTTCCCGATGGGATTGATGGAGCAGGACGGACCAATCGACGATGCCCGATGACGGTATGCGCCAGCTGACGATCACCGAATCCGCCGCCCGGCGGGTCACCGAGCTGATGAAGGCTGAGTCCGGCGAGGGCCTGATGCTGCGCGTCGCGGTCTCCGGAGGCGGCTGTTCCGGATTCCAATATGGCTTCAGCTTCGACGACACGGTGGGGGACGAGGACCGCACCTTCCAGCGCGACGGCGTGACGGTGGTGGTGGACGACGTGTCCCTGGACCTGCTGGCCGGATCGGAGATCGACTTCGTCGAGGAGCTGATCGGCTCCTCCTTCCAGATCCGCAACCCCAACGCCACCTCCTCCTGCGGCTGCGGCACCTCCTTCGCGATCTGATCCCCTGCCCGGCTGGCAGCCGGCGACGAATCCCGGCATGATGGCGCACTCTCTTGCGCCACGATCCGGTTCCCGTCGCCATGCCCACCATCGCCACCTGGAACGTCAATTCGATAAAGGCACGGCTGCCCAACGTGCTGGGCTGGCTGGATTCGGCCAGCCCGGATATCGCGCTGCTGCAGGAGATCAAATGCGAGGAGTCCGGGTTTCCGCGCGAGGCCGTGGAGGATCTCGGCTACAACGTCTCGATCGTCGGCCAGAAGAGCTACAACGGAGTCGCCTTCCTGTCGAAGCGGCCCCATGAGGTGATCCTGGACGCCCTGCCCGGCGACAAGGAGGACGACCAGGCGCGCTATATCGAGGCGGAGGTCGACGATCTGCGGGTGGCCTGCCTGTACCTGCCCAACGGCAATCCGGTCGACAGCCCGAAATACCCTTACAAGCTGGCCTGGATGGAACGGCTTCGCGCCCGCGTGGCGGCGCTGCTGGAGACCGGCCAGCCCTTCGCGCTGGGCGGCGACTACAACGTCATTCCTGCGGCCGAGGATTGCTACGATCCGGCCGCCTGGGCCGATGACGCGCTGTTCCGGCTGGAGACCCGGAAGGCCTTCCGCTCGATCCTCAATCTTGGGGTGGTGGAGGCCTATCGGGCCCTGCATTCGGGCGGCGGCGCCTTCAGCTTCTGGGACTACCAGCGCCGGGCCTGGGATCTCGACAACGGCATCCGCATCGACCATTTCCTGCTGTCGCCGCAGGCCGCCGACCGGCTGGAGGAATGCGCCATCGACCGCGAGCCGCGCGGCAAGGAGAAGGCGTCCGACCACACGCCGGTGGTCGTGACCCTCGCCGCGGCATGAGCGAGGCCGAACTGCCGCCGATCATGGGCCGGGGCCGTGTGTGGTTCGGCCGCATCCTGATCTTCGTCGGCGGACTGACCGCATCGCTGTGCGGCGGCACCTCGCTGTTCCTGGGCATGGCGATCTTCCTCAGCAACGACATGTCGGACCCGGAGAATGTGCGCTGGCTGCTGTATTACGTGCTGCTCGGCGGCGTGCCGGCGCTGATCGGGCTCTGCGCGGTCGGCGGCGGAATCCTGGTCCTGCGGCAGCGGCGCGCCCGATGAGCGAGCATCCGGATCTGACGGAGAGCGTGTCGGCGCCCGAGCGCAAGCGGGGATCGGCGGGTTCGATCATCGGCTGGACGATCACCGGGCTCGGCATCGCGGTGACCCTGGCGACCATCGCCGTCAGCCTCTACGTGATCCTGTCGGCGGAGACGACCGAGCATTTCGCCGCCTTGCTGATCTCGTCCTCCTTCTTCGCCGCCTTTCCCTTCCTGATGGGCCTGGGGATGATCCTCTGGGGGCGGACCATGGTCCTGCGGTCGCGGTCCGGCAGCGATGGCGGTTGATCGGTCCGGAGCACGGATTCGTTAAACGGTTGTAAATTCCCGGTTGCGACACTGCGGGCATGAGCACGCTGCCGCTTCGGCGCACGGTCGCCCAGAGCTACGACTTCGCCATCCGGCATTTTCCGCTGCTGGTACGGGTCGGCTGGCTATGGTTCCTGCTGGCCTATGTTGGCGCGGCCCTGGCGCCGATTCTGGCGGTCGAGGCCGGCCTGCCGGAGCTCGGCTATCTCGGCGAGGTGATCATGATGATCGCCGGCACCGCCGTGCTGGTGGCCTGGCACCGTGCCATCGCCGAGCGGGACGGCGAACGGCGCACCGCGCTGTTCGGATCCCGGGAGGCCCGCTATCTGGGGCTCGGCATCGCCATGCTGGTGGTGCTGTACATCCCGGTGGTGGCGATGATGGCGATCACCCATATCAGCGCCGAGCCGCCGAAAGTCGCAGTCACTCTGCTCTCCGCCGGATTCCTGGTGATCGCGGTGTCGATCAACCGGCTGATCCTGGTCTTTCCGGCGATCGCGCTGGGGCTGAAGCAATTCAGCCTGAAGCGGTCCTGGACCCTGACGGCGGGCAACACCTGGCGGCTGTTCCTGGGCGTCATCGCCTGTTCCGGTCCGCCGCTGGTCATCGCCGCCGCCTTCACGGCGGCAGCGGAGATCACCCAGGGTCGTGGCGCGGCCTGGTTCGTGAGCCGGCCGCTGGAGTTCCTGAGCGCCGTGGCGCTGTTCGTGCAGCTTGCCGTGGTCGGCGGCTTCCTGTCCTTCGTCTTCGCCCATTTCGTCGGCTCCGGCGCGCCGCAATCCGGAAACCGGCCGCAAGACAAGGAAAACCGATCCACCGAGGCGGAACCGGCCGCCAAGGTCGCCTGACGACCCCTTCAGCCCGTCAATCGTGCCGCAGGGTGACGTGCGGGCCCATGTCATCGCTGCCTCGCCCCTCCTCCACCCATCCCTCCGACTGGTAGAACGCCATAGCCGGCGCATTGGCCTCGACGCATTTCAAGCGCCAGGGGCCGGAGCGGATGCCGATCGCATGGCGGACCAGGAGCCGTCCGACACCCGATCGGCGATGTTCGGGATCGACATAGAGATGATGGATGAAACGGCCGGGCAAGAAGACCGAGACGAAGCCCAGGAGGTCCGTCCCGGCGCCGCCGGCGCGGCCCTCGGCGACGGCGATCTCCTCTTCCCGCGTATCCCGAAGGAAATCGTCGGGCGAGAACCGCTCCGGCGGCACCCAGGGAAAGGCGACCCGCCGGGACGCCACATAGATCGCCGCGCAGCGCGTGAGGTCGGACCGCCGGTACGGGCGGATCGACACGGGCCCAACTGAACCATCGGACGGCAAATCGCCCTTCCTCTATGCTGATGCGGTCCTGCCGCCGATCCGACACTCCGGAGGCCCCGCCATGCCCTTGATCGCCACGCCGGAGGCCGCGCTCGACCAGCTCATCGCGGCCTGGAACCGCCGCGACGCCGCCGGCTTTGCGAGCCATTTCGACGAGGATGCGGATTTTGTCAACGTGGTCGGCATCTGGTGGCGCCGGCGGCGCGCCATCGAGAAGGCCCATGACTACGCCCTGAAACGCTTCTTTCGCGACAGCCGCCTGACGGTGGAGGAGCAATCGGTCAAATATCTCGTTGACGACGTCGCCACCGTGCACGGCCGCTGGCGCATGGAAGGCCAGCGCGCGCCGGACGACAGCCCGCTGGAGCCGCGCCACGGCGTCATGCTGCTGGTGCTGCGGCGCACGGGCGACGGCTGGAGCATCGCCGCCACCCAGAACACCGACATCGTGCCGGGGGCGGAAACGATGGCGGTATCCGGTGGCCAGCTAGGCGGTGCCGATTACGGCGGCGGCAAGGACGCGCACCGGTGAGGCGACGTCACAGAGCACCCCATCCCCCCGCGCCTCATCCTGAGCTTGTCGAAGGATGAGGGTGAATGAGGGAGGGGGCGGTGCCCCCTTCCCTAAATCTAGATATCGGCGAAGCAGTGAGTTTCGGCTGCGCCACCGGGATGGGTGACCGCGCCCTTCTCCGCGTCGCCGACTTGCTGGGCGTATTTCCACAGCGCGCCGGACTGGTAGTCATGGCTGCGCGGCGCCCAGCTCTTGCGGCGCTCCTCGAGCTCGGCGTCGGACAGCGCCACCTCCAGCGTGCCTTCCGACGCGTCGATGGTGATGATGTCGCCATCCTTGAGCAGGCCGATGGGACCGCCGACCGCCGCTTCGGGACCGACATGGCCGATGCAGAAGCCGCGGGTGGCGCCGGAGAAGCGGCCATCGGTGATCAGCGCCACCTGGTCGCCCATGCCCTGGCCGTAGATCGCCGAGGTGGTCGCCAGCATCTCGCGCATGCCGGGGCCGCCGCGCGGCCCCTCATAGCGGATGACGATGACCTCGCCGGCCTCGTATTGCTTCGTCTGCACCGCCGCGAAGGCCTCCTCCTCGCTGTCGAAGCAGCGGGCCGGGCCGCTAAACTTGAGCTTGCTCATGCCCGCCACCTTCACGATCGCCCCCTGCGGCGCCAGATTGCCGCGCAGGCCCACCACGCCGCCGGTCGGGCTGAGCGGGGCTGAGGTCGGGCGGATGACATCCTGGTCGGTCGGGAAGACAACGTCCTCGAGATTCTCGGCGATGGTCTTACCGGTGACGGTGATGCAGTCGCCATGCAGGAAACCGCCGTCCAGCAGCGCCTTCATCAGCACCGGCACGCCGCCGATCTCGTACATGTCCTTGGCGACATAGCGCCCGCCGGGTTTCAGGTCGGCGATGTAGGGAGTTTTCTTGAAGATCTCGGCGACGGCGTGCAGGTCGAAGTCGATCCCGGCCTCGTGCGCGATGGCTGGCAGGTGCAGCCCGGCATTGGTCGACCCGCCGGAGGCCGCCACCACGGTCGCCGCGTTTTCCAGCGCCTTGCGGGTGACGATGTCGCGCGGGCGGAGATTGTTGGCGATCAGGTCCATCACGGCCCGGCCCGAAGCCTCGGCATACTGGTCGCGGGACTCGTAGGGTGCCGGCGCGCCGGCCGAGCCGGGCAACGCCAGGCCCATGGCCTCTGACACGCAGGCCATGGTGTTGGCGGTGAACTGGCCGCCGCAGGACCCGGCGCTGGGGCAGGCGACGCATTCCAGAGCGTGCAGATCCTCGTCCGACATCTTGCCACCGGAATGGGCGCCGACCGCCTCGAAGACATCCTGCACGGTCACGTCCCGGCCCTTGAAGCGGCCCGGCAGGATCGAGCCGCCATACATGAACACCGACGGCACGTTCAGCCGGACCATGATCATCATCATGCCCGGCAGCGACTTGTCGCAGCCGGCCAAACCGACCATGGCGTCGTAGCAATGGCCGCGCATGGTCAGCTCGACGGAATCCGCGATCGCCTCGCGGGAGGCCAGCGACGACTTCATGCCGGCATGGCCCATGGCGATGCCGTCGGTGACGGTGATGGTGGTGAACTCCCGGGGCGTGCCGCCGCCCGCCTTCACGCCGACCTTGACCACCTGGGCCTGGCGCGACAGCGAGATGTTGCAGGGGGCCGCCTCGTTCCAGCAGGTCGCCACGCCGACGAAGGGCTGGGCGATCTCCTCCTCCGTCAGGCCCATGGCGTAGTAATAGGACCGGTGCGGCGCCTTGTCCGGCCCGACCGAGACATGCCGGCTCGGCAGCTTGGATTTGTCGAATCTGCCCTTGCCCGGTGTGTCGAGTGGCATCTGCTTCCCCCTGGAATTCGGTGTTTTTCAGTGTCGGCGCCCAGACTAGCCGGCAATCCTCATACTTTCTACGGCCAGTGCAGCATGGGCGGCATGCACCGGACGCGTGTTCGCGGGTTTCATGGGCGGCAGCTCCGATTTCGCGGCATTAGTGCGGGCTTTACAATCGGAGCGATAGTTTGTCGCCGATACCGTTCTCGACGACCCAAGGTCACGTCCATGCCCGTCTCCAGACACGCTCTCCGGCCGCGCCGGATCGCCGCACCGCTCCTTGCGACGCTGATTCTGATGCTGCTGGCTGCGGCGCCGGATCGCGCCCATGCCTGCTCCTGCCTGCGCAGCACGGTCGAAGAGCACCTTGGCTTCGCGGATGCGGTCTTCCTCGGGGAGCTGGTGCGCGTCGGCCGGCCTTGGTGGTCGCCCGCGCGCTGGACGGAAGGCTGGTATTCCGGCGAGGCGAGGGCCCGGGTGGATCTCCTGTTCAAGGGCGAAGTCGGCCGCCTGGTGGAGATCGACTACGACCGGAACGAGGCGATGTGCGGGGTCAACCTGATCGAAGGTAGCCGGGGCGTCATCCTGCTGCAGGAGGAATACGGTCGGTACACCACCGATCTCTGCCTCTTCGACCTGGAGATGGATGTCGATGCCATCGTGGAGGTTCTGGGCGAAGGCCGGAGACCCTAGACCGGCGTCTAGTCCTCGCCCTGCAGCAGCGCCATCACGGCCGCCAATAGGCGCATCATCTCCGCATCCTTGCCGGATGTCCGTGTCTCCAAGCTGGCATGATCGGCCAGGAAGGTCTCCATCGCCATCTCGCCTTCCGACGCGGCCACCATCGGTTCGTAGGATGTTGTGAGAACCACATCCGGGGCGTCGGCGGACCCGACACGCACGGTCACCAGCCCCTCGCCCGCATCGAGCGTGAAGGGCTCACCGTCGACCCGGATCTCTGCCCGGAACGCCATGTCCGGCGACACTACCCGCTGCGCAGCGGCTTCCAGGGTGACGGCAACCGTCCGCAGATTGCCCGGGCGCCGCAGTTCCTCGTCCGGCGCGAACCGGCCGCCGAACAGGGCCAATTCGAATAGGACATCGCGGCTGCGTCGGCCGAGCTCCGTCAGCTCATAGAGCGCCACCCCATGCTCGGCATCGCGGCGCGCCACCAGACCGTCGTCGCAGAGCTGCTGCAGGCGGTCGGTGAGCAGGTTTGAGGCGATGCCGCGTAGACCGTAAAGCAGATCGGAGAACCGCGCCGGCCCTGCATGCAGGTCCCGCAGGATGAGAAGTGTCCAGCGATCGCCAATGCGATCCAGTGCCCGGGCTACCGGGCACAGCAGCTTGTAACGGCGCGATACGGTCATGCTCAGCCCAGCTCACGCATTTGTGAGTTTATAAAATAAATTCTTCACTTGATAATTTCAAGTGACAGACGATCTGGACGCCATCGTCGTCATCGTAGCGGCATCCGAGACCAGTTCTAGCGGGAGACCGGCACATGTCCAGAAAACCGAAGATCCTCGTCACCAGCGCCGCCGGCAAGACCGGCCTTCCGACCGCCCTGCAACTGCGCGAAAAGGGCTACCCGGTGCGCGCCCTGGTGCGCCGAGACGATCACCGCGCCGACCGGCTCCGGGCCGCCGGAGCCGAGATCCAGATCGGCAACCAGTTTGCCCTGGCCGATATGCGACGGGCCATGGACGGGGTGCAGCGGGCCTATCACTGCGCCCCAACCGCCCCCAACGGGCTGCATTTCGGCACCGTCTTCGCGGTCGCCGCCCATGACGCGCGGCTGGAGCATGTGGTGGTGCTCAGCCAGTGGTTGGCCCATCCGGACCATCCCTCGCATTTCACGCGGGAGGCCTGGTTGAACGACGCGGTGCTGGCGCTGCTGCCGGACACGACGGTGACGGTGAACAATGTCGGCTGGTTCGCCGACAACTATTTCATGGTCCTGGAGAGCATGGCCCAGCTCGGCCTGCTCCCCATGCCGCTGGGCTCCGGCGACGAGAAGAAGAACGCCGCGCCATCGAACGAGGACATCGCCTCGGTCACCGTCGGTGCGCTTGCGGATCCGGCGACCCATGCCGGCAAGACCTATCGGCCGACCGGGCCGGAATTGATCTCTCCGAACGAGATCGCCGGCTCCTTAGGCCGGGCCCTGGGTCGGCGGGTCGTCTATCGGGACATCTCCGAACGCCTGCTGCTGAAGGCCCTCACCGCCCGGGGCTTCCCGCGCGCGATGCAGACCCAGCTTCGGCGCTATGCCGACGAGTACCGGCGCGGCGCCTTCGCCGTCAACGCCCCGACCGAAGCGGTGCGGGAGGTCGGCGGACGCGAACCAGAGGGCTTCGACGCCATCGCCAGGCGGGTCGTGGCGGACCGACCGGAGGTGCGAAGAACGGCCGGCAACATGCTGAGAGCACTCGCCAATTTCGCAAAGCTTCTGATGACGCCGGCCTTCGATCCCGACGCCCTGGAACGGGACCGCAACCACATCCTGCTGGCCGATCCGAGCTTCGTCCGGGACTCCGCGGATTGGCGCGCCAGCCACGATCCCGAGTCCGGTCATATCCCGGACAGTCCGCGTGGCGGGCACAACTCCGCCGGCGCCGTCCCGCACGCCGTCTGACACCTACCGAATTGAAAGGACTTGCAAATGAGTGCATTGATGATCGCCCGTGTCACCGTCAAGGACCCAGCGCTCTTTCAGGACTATCTCGCCAAGACCCGACAGGTAGCCGCGCCCTACGGAGCCGAGCTCGTGTATCGCAGCAAGGTCGGCAGCGATCTGACGGGCGAGGCCCGCGACCATGAGCTGGCAGTGATCGTCCGGTTTCCGAGCCTGCAAGCGATCGATGATTGGTACGCTTCGGATGCCTACCGGCCGCTGATGGCGCTGCGCGACGAGGGGGCGGAGATGCGGATGACCAGCTACGCGATTATGGATTGATGGGGGAATCGCCTGGCCGATGCGAAGCTGTCTGGGCGACGAATTCTTAAGCTCGCCGCTGCATGCTGCGGGCGACTGCACGACCAACAGTCGCAACCACTATCCGGAGGCGGCGCACCATGGAATTCGAGACAGGCAAATCGAAGTCCCTCGAGGACATCACCCTGGATGACAGCCTGGAGCATCCGATCTGGGTCTGGGCGCTCGACGAGGAGGGCGTTGAGGGTCAGGACGAGACCTGGCAGAAGCCGGTCCTCGGCGAGACGGAAGTGACGCCCGAGCTGATCGCCCATTTCCTGGTGCTGAACATTCCCTTCAAGGTCGTCGGCACCGAACTGCTCGGGTCGGGCGACTACGATCACGAACGCGGCGAAATCGGCGGTTTCGCCATCTGGCAGGACGGCGAATGGAAGCCCCGCCTTCGCGACGTCGAGGGACTGGGCTACCCGGTGGAATTCGAGGCGGCGCTGCCGATCTGCGGCCGCTCGGGCGTCCGGTTCGTCTGCAACTCCCAGGAGGTCTTCACGGCCATACGGGTGGACTGACGCCGGCCGCCTACTTCTGCATCGCCGCAATCCATGGGCCGGCGGACCCGCCGCTCGAGGACGCGGCTTTGGTCGAGGAGGCCGGCCTCCCCCTCACCCAGCCACGGCTAGGGCTCCGTCACACCTTGTCACGCCTGGTCAGCCATCGGTTTCGAGCAGTCGGGCGATGGCCGCGCGCAGCCGCTCCAGGGCACGCTCCAGATCGGCCTTGCGCTCGCGCTGCTCTTCGACCACCTCTTCCGGCGCCTTGGCGAGGAATTGCTGGTTGCCGAGCTTCTTGTCCAGCTTGGCGATGTCGGCCTCGATCTTCGCGGCCTCCTTCTCCAGCCGGGCGCGTTCCTGGGCGAAGTCGACGATGCCCTCCAGCGGCAGCAGGATCGTCGCCTCGTCGATCACCTCCTGGACCGCGCCCTTCGGCGCCTCGCCATCGGCGGTGCCGGCGCTGTCCAGCCGGGCGAGCCGGGTGATGATGCCTTCATGGGTCTTCAGCCGGGCCGCCGTTGCCTTGCTTGCGCCCTTGAGCAGCATCGGGATCTTGGCCGCCGCCGGCACGTTCATCTCCGAGCGCACCGCCCGGATCGCGGAGATCAGCCGGACCACCCAGCCCATCTCATCCGCCGCCGCGGGGTCAGCCAGGGCGTCCGGGTATTCCGGCCAGAAGGTGCCGATCAGCGGCCCGTCGCGATCATCGGACAACTGCTGCCAAAGCTCCTCGGTGACGAAGGGCATCAGCGGGTTCAGCAGCTGCACGATCTGGTCCACAACCCAGGCGGTGGCGGCGCGGGTCTCGGCCTGGGCCGCCTCGTCGCCGTCCTGCAGCACCGGCTTGGTGAATTCCAGGTACCAGTCGCAGAAGCTGTGCCAGGTAAACTGGTAGAGCGCATTGGCCGCCTCGTTGAAGCGATATCCGGCTAGTGCCGCATCGACCTTGGCGGCGGCGGCTACCACCTCGCCGACGATCCATTTGTTGACCGTCAGCTCGCAGGCCGCCGGATCGAAATCCCGGCGCGGCCGGCACTCGTTCATCTGGCAGTAGCGGGCCGCGTTCCACAGCTTGGTGGTGAAGTTGCGATAGCCCTCGACCCGCTGCTCCGAGAGCTTCACGTCGCGGCCCTGGGCGGCCATGGAGATCAGGGTGAACCGCAAGGAATCCGCGCCATAGGTGTCGATCAGCTCCAGCGGGTCGATCACGTTGCCCTTGGACTTGGACATCTTCTGCCCGCGGGCGTCGCGCACCAGGGCATGGATGTAGACCGTGCGGAACGGCACATCGCCCATGAAATGCAGCCCCATCATCATCATCCGGGCGACCCAGAAGAAGATGATATCGAAGCCGGTCACCAGCACGTCGCCGGGGTAGTAGCGTTCGATCTCCGGCACGCTGTCCGGCCAGCCCAAGGTGGAGAACGGCCACAGCGCAGAGGAGAACCAGGTATCCAGCACGTCGGCGTCGCGCTCCAGCGCCGCGTCATGGCCGTAATGCTGGCGGGCGGCGATATGGGCGTCCTCCTCGGTCTCCTCGACGAAGATGGTGCCGTCGGGGCCGTACCAGGCGGGGATCTGATGGCCCCACCAGAGCTGGCGGCTGATGCACCAGGGCTGGATGTTGCGCATCCAGTCGAAATAGGTGTTCTCCCAGGTCTTGGGCACGAACACGGTGCGCCCCTGCTCCACCGCCTCGATGGCCGGCTTGGCCAGGGTCTTGGCGTCGCAATACCACTGGTCGGTCAGCCAGGGCTCGATGGCCACGCCGGAGCGGTCGCCATGGGGCACCGTGTGCTCATGGTCGTCGATCCGGTCGATCAGCTCGGCCGCCTCCAGATCCTCAAGCACCTTCTCGCGCGCCGCATAGCGGTCGAGGCCGCGATAGGCCTTGGGCACGTTGTTGTTGAGGCAGGCATTGTGGTCGAAGATGTTGATCATCTCGAGGGTATGCCGGCGGCCGACCTCGAAATCGTTGAAGTCATGGGCCGGCGTCATCTTCACCGCGCCGCTGCCGGTCTCCGGATCGGCGTATTCGTCGGCCACCACCGGCAGGGCGCGGCCGACCAGCGGCAGGGTGACGAACTTGCCGACAAGGTCCTTATAACGGTCGTCGTCCGGATGCACCGCCACGCCGGTGTCGCCCAGCATGGTTTCCGGCCGGGTGGTGGCCACCACGACGTATTTCTTGGGATCGTCCTGCAGCGGGTAGCGCAGGTGCCACAGCTTGCCCTTGACCTCGCGCTGCTCCACCTCCAGGTCGGAGATCGCGGTGTGCAGCTTCGGGTCCCAGTTGACCAGCCTCTTGTCGCGGAAGATCAGGCCTTCCCGGTGGAGCTGGACGAACACCCGGCGCACGGCCCGGTTCAGCCCCTCGTCCATGGTGAAGCGTTCGCGCTCCCAATCCGGAGAGGCACCGAGCCGGCGCAGCTGGCGGGTAATGGTGCCGCCGGATTCCGCCTTCCAGTCCCAGACCCGATCCAGGAAGGCCTCGCGGCCGAGATCATGGCGGGACTTGCCGTCGTCGGCGAGCTGGCGCTCGACCACCATCTGGGTGGCGATGCCGGCATGGTCGCTGCCAGGCTGCCACAGGGCGTCCTTGCCGGCCCGCCGCTGGTAGCGGATCAGCACGTCCTGCAAGGTCATGTTGAGGGCATGGCCCATATGCAGGCTGCCGGTGACGTTCGGCGGCGGCATCATGACGACATAGGGGTTGGCGTTGGACTCGACCGACGCCGCAAACGCGCCGGAGTCTTCCCAGGTGTCGTAATGCTTGGCTTCGGTCTCGGCAGGCCGATACGTCTTGTCCAGCATCGCTGAACCTTTCCAGCGTGCGCTTTCTTGCAGGTTTATCGGGAGGCGCAGGCGTCAGCCCGCGGCCGGCTGCCGCGCAGAATGACGGCGGCGGCGCGGCCGGTCAATTGTTGTGCAGGCGCTCCGCGACCCGGGAGACCTCGCGCTCGACGATGCGCTCGACGATGGCCGGCAGGTTCTTATCGAGCCATTCCTTGAGCATCGGGCGAATCAACTCCCGAACCAGGGCCTCGATCGTCTTGTCGCCGATCTGCATCGGTCCGCCGGTATCCGCGGCGCCTTCGGACGGCGACTCGGTCAGCTTGGACATCGCCGCGCTCGCCATCAGGGCCGTGGAGTCGGCAACCAGCGAGTCGTCTTCGGCATGGGATTGGGACAGGGGATCCTCCATCAACGGCGGGTCGGACGGCGCCTCGAAATCGAGCGGCGCATCATCCATGTCTGGCTCGGCAAAATCCAGCGCAGTTTCGGGCTCGGGCTCGGGTGCCGGTTCGGGCTCAGGTTCCGGCTCCGGCATCGGTTCCGGCTCGGGTTCCGGCATCGGCTCAGGTTCCGGTTCCGGCTCGTGTTCCGGGATCGGCTCGGGTTCCGGCGCAGGTTGCTCGGTAACGACCTCGGTAAGCTCTAGGACATCATCGTCGGTGGCAGCCGCCGGCTCAGGTTCCGCAGGTTCGGCGAGCTCAGCGGTTTCGGCGGTCTCAGGCGGGGCGGCGGCCGCGGGCCCCTCGCCCGCCGGCTCGGCTTCATCGCCATCCTCGGAGATGATCCGGCGTATCGACGCCAGGATCTCTTCCATGGATGGTTCTTGCTCGGGTTTCGGCTGGTTCATCGACTCATGTCCAGGCTATCGGTGCCGATTCGATAAACTAGAACAGAGTTAACAAAGGTTAAATAGACAGGGTGCCGAATTCCGCGAGATTCCGCCTTCGCAATCACTCTCCGCGAGTCGATGTGCCCCAGATCCGACCGCGGGTCGAACGATAGTCGGGGTCGAAGTCGTAATATTCGACCGCAAGCCCCAGGGCCCGCGCCGTCAGCTGCCCGGTGACAGCCAGCAGGGCGTAAGTCGCGACCACCTCGTCGCGCTGGGCGCGCACCAGGGAAACCCGGGCGTCCAGCAGTTCCTGCTCGGCATCCAGAACGTCGAGCACGGTCCGCGAACCGACCAGGGCTTCCTGCTCTGTGCCTTCCAGGGCGATGCGGGCGGCGGAAACCTGGGTCACCAGGGACTCGATGCTGGCCCGGGCCGTGGTCAGGGTCTCCCAGGCCTGGATCGCATTCTCGACCACGTCGCGCCGCGTCTCCTCCACCTGGATGCGGCTCTGATTGGCGTTGTAGCGGGCCTCGCGCACCCGCGACGACACCGCGCCGGACTGGTAGAGCGGAACGGTGACCTGGGCGGTCACCGACGCGGTATCGGATTGGTCGATAGTGTCGCTGGGTTCGTAGGTCGACTGCGCCCGGCCCACCAGGCTGACCTCCGGCAGCAATTCGCCGAACACCACATCCACATTGGCATCGGCCGAACGCTCGTTGAAATTGGCGGTGATGATGGCCGGGTTGTTGCCTTCGGCCTGGGCGATGGTCTCCTCCAGGGATCCCGGCAGACCGGTGACCGGCGGCGGCGGCGAGACTGCGCCGGCGGCCCGGCCGATCACCCGGGCATAAGTCGCCCTGGCATTGTCCAGATCGCCCTGGGCGGCAATCCGGTCGGCGGTGGCGCGCGCCAGGCGCGATTCCGCCTGGCTGACATCGGTGCGGGTCACCTCGCCCACCTGGAACCGGTCGCGTGTGGCCTGCAATTGCCGGCGCAGCACCTGCTCGTTGTTGAGCGAGAGCTCGAGCACCGCCTGCTCGCGGACCACATCCATATAGGCGGTGACCGCATCCAGCAGGACCTGCTGCTCGATGCTCTGATAGGTCGCCCGGGCTGCCTGGACCGCGAATTCGGCGCTGCGCAGGCTGGCGGTCGTCCGGCCGCCGCGATAGAGCGGCTGGTTGACCGTGATGCCGATCGAGGACGGCGTAACGCTGTCGGACGAGCTGGGGCCGTTGGACGGATCGGTGTTCGAATACTGGTAGCCGAAGTCGCCATCGGCCTCGACATTCGGGCGGAACCCGGACAGGGCCTGGGACACCTGCTCGTTGGTGGCGCGCAGGGCCTCGCGCTGGGCGGACAGGGTCGGATTGGTGTCGTGGGTGATGGCAAGCGCATCGACCAGCTGCTGGCCCTCCGCCGGCACGGTCGCAAAGGTCGCGGCGATCAACGCCAGCATCGCCATCGGTCGCCGACCCGCACTTCGGTGCGCGATGTCCACAGTCATCAATACCTCGTCATGGTTCTGTCGATCCGGTCGGCCCAGGCATCGATGCCGCCGTCCAGGTTGACCGCCGCCGGGAACCCCTGCCCCTGCAGCCAGAGTGTAGCCCGAAGACTGCGTACGCCATGATGACAGAGCACCACCAAAGCGCCACTCCTCGGGATGCCGTCCAGCCGATCCGGCAATTGGCCAAGCGGAATCGCCAGGCTCGGGTCTATGGAGCAGATTTCCCGCTCCCAGGGCTCGCGGACATCGAGCACGGTGACATCCGCGCTGGTCCGAAGCAGCCGGTCGAATGTCTCGACGTCGATCTGCGGAGCCGATTGTACGGGAGCGTTCATGGGATCAGGGGGCTGGGGCTGGGCTAGAATTCGAAGACCGGTACCGGCTCGAAGCCCGGCAGCAGCGGGAGCGTTGCGTCGAACACTTCGCGATGGGAGACCGCGCCGCCGATCCTCTGGAACAGGGTCGCCTTGCCGAGACCGCCCTGGGGCGACACGACCGCCGCCAGGCGTCCGCCCTCGGCAAGCTGGTCGAGGATCGAGGCCGGCACCTCGGCCACCGCCCCGTCGATGATGATCGCCTGGTAGGGCGCCTGCTCGGCATAGCCGCCGGTCAGCGGCGCCTCGATCACCACGGCATTGTCGACGCCGAGATGGGCCAGTGTCTCGCTAGCCTGCTGCGCCAGATCGCTGTCGCCCTCGATCGCCACCACGGTGTTCGCCAAGCGCGCCAGCACCGATGCGCTGTAGCCGGTTCCGCCGCCGATCACCAGGACGATGTCGCCGGGGTCGATCTGCAGGGATTCGATCAGCCGGCCCATGACCATCGGCTCCGTCAGATAGCGGCCGTTGCCGATGGCGATGTCCTCGTCGACATAGGCAATGCCGCGCAGGGATTTCGGCACGAAGGCTTCGCGCGGGACGTCGCCCATGGCATCGAGGATCGCCTCCGTCACGATCTTGTTCGGCTTGAGCTGGCCCTCGACCATGTTCAGCCGGGCGGCGGCGTATTGAGTCATATCGGCTCGGCTCTTGGTACGGAAAACAGGGCGATCGGGACCGCCGCCGGACACCGGCGCGCAGCACGTATATAGCTTCCGAAGGCCATAATACAAAGATGATAAGGTAAATGTCCGGTAACCATAACCGCACTTTCCCGGAAGCGCTTGACCGGCGCTCGACGGCGCGGTTATAGCTCTGCGCCTGTTCCCGGCGGCGCGGTGGCTGAGTGGTTAGGCAGCGGACTGCAAATCCGTGGACACCGGTTCGATTCCGGTCCGCGCCTCCATGATAAGGAATTCGAAAGACCAAGGATGGCATGACCTGCCCGAAATCGTAGGGCTGGCATCGCCGAAAAGGGTTTGATATAAGTCGCGCCCGCGATCGCGGTGGCCCCTGATTTGGAGCGCCGCCGACCTGATCCCCGGTAGCTCAGTTGGTAGAGCAGGTGGCTGTTAACCACCTTGTCGCTGGTTCGAGTCCGGCCCGGGGAGCCAATTCAAAGGGCAGGCGCCTTCGGTGAATCCGAGGGCCCTGCCCTTTCCCGTTCCGACCCCGTCTCCCCGCCCTTCACGGACCTGCGCGCCATGCCGGCTGCGGGTGCCTTTGCAGACTCCTAACCATCCGGAATACAAGAAATTTCGCCCGATAATTAAGTTGTGAAGCAACAGTGAGAATCTCGTGACGACCGTTTGCTTCAATCCCCTCGCCAAGACCGGATCGCCCGCTCGGACCGCACGCCGCTAGGCGTCTGCGCACCCGCGAATTTCAACGGACATCCGGGATCCTTGGCAAAGATTGGGGACTCGGATGCCACTGCCGCTGACGACATCTGACGGTCGCTCCATGTGCAAGGGATTGCCACACGATCCCGCGCCGTGCCGCTTCCACGGACCGGGGCCGCAGGCGCCCATGTCCCCTCACCCGCTAATTTACGGCGAACGGCCCATGCGTGGGCGCCATGTCCGGCCTCCCGGATTGTCGGGATGCCCGCTCCGCCGGCTCATGCCCAATCAGGACTGCGAATAGAAGGGACAAGCAGACAATGACCGAGAGCTTGAGGGCCATGAACATGACTGGCCGCTGTGTGACCTTCCAAGGCAACAGCAAGAGGGCCTTTCATCTGCCGCCGCGGGACTCCGTGGAGCTCGCATCCGTGGAGGTCGCCAACAACGCTTTCGTCGAGAAGCTGGTGAAGCGCCGGATCATTGCACTGGTCGAGCCAGCCGCCAAGACGGCGGAACCGACTGCCTCGCGGCCTCAGCCGGCGAAGTCCGGCAAGAGCGCCGCCGCGGACCTGTCCAAGATGAAGGTCAAGGACACCGCATCCCCGAGTGTTGGCGACGATGCCGGCGCCGAGACGGACGTGTCCAAGGAATCCGCCGCCCCCGCGGCGAAGCCCAAGTCCGGCAAGCGCAAATAGCGCCCCGACCATTCCCATTATCGATTGCGGCCGAGGCTCCGTGCCACGGAGCGGGCTTGCTGCCGGGCCGCTGCATTGAGGTTTGACAACGGAGGTCACCATGGTCACGCCCACATATCCAGGCGTCTACGTGGAAGAGGTTTCTAGTGGTGTTCGGCCAATTACCGCCGCAAGCACATCGACCGCCGCCTTCATCGGCGTCGCGGAGAAGGGCAGCCTGACCGAGGCGGTCCGGATCTTCAATTTCACCCAGTTCGAGAACCTTTATGGCGGGTTCCTGAACAACTCCTACCTGGCCCACTCCGTCCTCAACTATTTCAAGAACGGCGGATCGATCGCCTATGTGGTGCGGGTGGCCAGCGACGATGCGGCGACCGCCGATATCGTGATCAACGACCGCGGCGCCGCGCCTCAGGCCAGCATGACCGTGTCGGCGGCCAGCCCCGGCTTCTGGGGCAACGCCCTGGAGCTGGAAATCACCGACGGCACGCTGGACCCGGCCAACGAGTTCAACCTCTCGGTGTTTCAGGAGGGCGAACCGACCCCGCTCCAGACCTTCGAGAATCTGAGCATGGTGCCGACGGCGGCCAATTTCGTCGAGAACGCCACCAGCAACTCGATCCACATCTCCGTATCGGTCAACGCCGGCAACACCAATGCCGTCGCCGGCACCAGCCGTGGTGCGGGCGCGCCGGCACTGCCACCGCCGGTTGGGCAGACGACCCTGCGCGTCAATGTGAACAATGACGGCTACCAGGATATCAACCTCCAGGACGCGGTGACGGCGGGCACGGTCCCCAATCTGGACACCGACGCCAATGTCGCGACCGCCATCCAATCCCTGGTGAGCGCCCTCGATGCGCGTCGCGGATCGACCGATCCGGCTGCGCTGAGCGCCTTCACCGCGACCGTCGATGGCGGCGTCCTCCTGCTCACCTCGGGCACTGCGGGGCTGAATTCCTCGGTCACCGTCGCGCCGGCGACCGCGAGCGCCGAGGATGTCACCGGCCTGCTCCAGCTCGGCGTCCTGAACGGCGGGACCGAGACCCTGGGCGGAGCGGTCACCCGGCCATTGGCGCATAGCGGTCTGGCCGCGCCACGCTACCGGGTCGGCGACCATGATGCCGCCGCCGAGGCCGCCGTGGTCAGCGTCACCCCCGGATCGGACGGCTCGCCGGTCACCGGCGACCTGCCCTACATCCAGGCCTTCGATCGCCTCGACGACAAATCGGATGTCAGCCTCATCGCGGTGCCCGGAATCGGGTCGTCGGGCGTGCTCGGCGAAGGCATGAGCTATTGCGCCCGACGGCCGCTGCGCGACTGCTTCTTCATCGGCGACATGCCGCAGGATGTCGACACCGTCGCCGAAGCGCAGAGCCTCGTCGCCGCCGCCACGCCCAAAAACGCCCTTGCCGCGGTTTATGTTTCCTGGCTCAAGGGGCCCGATCCTTCCGGAGTTTCGGCGGATCCCATCGCCCTCCCGCCGTCAGGCTTTGTCGCGGGTATCTATGCCAAGACCGATGCGACCCGCGGAGTCTGGAAGGCACCGGCAGGAACCGCCGCGGCGGTGGCCGGCGCGACCGGGCTGGTCAAGGACTTCACCGATGTCGAACAGGGTCTGCTGAACCCGGCGCCGGTCAACGTCAACGTGATCCGGTCCTTCGCCGCATCCGGCCTGGTGATCTGGGGCGCGCGCACGGTCCACAGCGATGCGGAATGGCGCTATGTGCCGGTCCGGCGCACCGCCAACATGCTGAAGCGGAGCATCTATGACGGGATCCAGTGGGCGGTCTTCGAGCCGAACGACGAGGAGCTCCGGGCCCAGCTCAGGCTGAACATCACTTCGTTCATGATGACCCTTTTCCGACGCGGCGCCTTCCAAGGCGGAACGCCGGACCAGGCCTTCTTCGTGAAATGCGATTCCGAGACCACCACCCAGGACGACATCGACCAGGGCATCGTCAATGTGCTGGTGGGCTTCGCGCCGCTCAAGCCGGCCGAGTTCGTGGTCGTCAAGATCAGCCAGAAAGCCGGCCAGAGCGCCTAGCGGCTTCGATTAGGAGACATGTGACATGGTCCAATTTTCCGTCAACACCCATCGGGAAGATCCCTACCGGAACTTCAAGTTCAAGGTGAAGTGGGACAACGAGTACGTCGCCGGCGTCAGCAAGATATCCGGCCTGACCAAGACCACCGAGGCCGTTTCCTGGCGCGATGGCGGCGACCCGTCGCATGAGCACAAGCTGCCCGGCGCGACGAAGTACGAAGCGGTGACGCTGGAGGCCGGCGTCACCCATGACGACACGTTCGAGAAATGGGCCAACGCGGTGAACAATTTCGCTGCCGACGCCGAAATGTCGCTGAAGAACTTCCGCAAGGACATCACCATCGACTGCTTCAACCTGCAGGGGGCGAAGGTGCTGTCCTACAACGTCTATCGCTGCTGGGTGTCCGAATACAAGGCGCTGCCGGAACTCGATGCCAGCGGCAACGCGGTGATGATCCAATCGATCAAGCTTGAGCATGAAGGCTGGCAGCGCGACGATTCCGTCGCCGAGCCGACCGAGACCTGAGCGGGCACGGGCGAGCGGGTATCGACGCCATGGAAGGCCGGACCATCACGCTGCCGGGCGGACTCGTCGACGCGGACGGCACGGTGCACCGCGAAGCGGTCATCGTCCCGCTCGGCGGCGGCGAGGAGGAACTGCTGGCGCAGGATCGCGCCGGGCCGGCGGCGGTCAAGGTCACCGAGGTCCTGGCGCGCTGCGTCAAGCGGATCGGGGCCCGCAGCCCGGTCAGCGCCGAAGATGCCCGCCGGCTCCTGGTCGCCGACCGCGACTTCATCCTGCTGCAGCTGCGGGCCCTAACCTTCGGCGACGAGGTCTGCGCCACCATTGCCTGCCCCTGGCCCGAATGCGGCCAACGCGCGGATGTCGACTTCAAGATCTCCGACATTCCGATCGTCGAGCGCCCGGCAACCGCTCTGCATCACCGGATCGACCTGCCGCCGAATTCGTTCGAAGGCAGCGACTGGGATCCGGCGCCGGACAGCGTGCGCCTGCGCCTGCCCAACGGCGAGGACCAGGAGCAGCTGTCGGCATTGCTGGACGAGAACGAAGCGGAGGCGCTGACCGGGCTGCTGGGCCGCTGCATCGTCGAGCTTGGCGACGGCCAGGCGGCGTCTCAGGAATTGATCCAACGGCTGCCGCCGGCGGCGCGGCTGGAGATCGAGCGTCGCATGGAGGCGCTCGCACCCCAGACCAGCCTGGTCATGGACGTCACCTGCCCGGATTGCCACAAGGCCTTTACGGCACCCTTCCACCTGCAGGACTTCTTCTTCGGAGAGCTGAGGACCAGCCGCGAGATGCTGTATCGCGAGGTCCATTACCTCGCCTATCACTATCATTGGAGCGAGCAGGAGATCATGGCCATGAGCCGTGATCGGCGGCGCAAATACATCGCCGTGCTGGCCGACGAAATCGAGCGGTTGAACGATGCCGTCGCCTGAGCGCCAGGGCGGCAGCGGCTACATGCGCGGCGTCCTCGCTGCCGGCGCCAGGCCGTTTCCCTACCGTGCCCGGGTCGGCGCGCTGCTGGGCGCCAGCCAGGCGCATGCCGAGGTCAAGTCGGCATCGCGGGTGCCGCCCGTCGCCTTCCGCTATCCGACGACGCCGGACCCGTTCGGGCCGCTGGCCGGCCCCATCGCGCCGCTGCCGACTCCGGAGGCACAGCCGCTGGACCGACCCGCATCGGCAAAGACCGGCCCGGCGCATGCCGCCGATCGCCCGGCGCCCGCGCTCCAGGCCCGCGAGGCCGTGTCGGCGGATCTGCAGATACCCTCAATAGCCCAGGAGCCTCTGGATATGGCCACTGCGCCGGTGGCAAGGCCGCAGGCATCGGCAATCTTGCCCGACCACCGGAAGGCGACAAGCGACACGGAGCCGGCGCAGCCGAACGGCGCGCAGCAGGGAGCCAAGCCGAAGGCCGTTGCCGGACCGCTGATCGAGCTTCCGGCGGTCCAGCCGGCAACGCCAACGGCGAAACCTGCCGCGCGCTCCGAGACAAAGGAACCAACCGCGTCGCCGACTGCCGGATCACCGAACGACGCACATACCCGCGCTCCCATCGACCGTCGCCTTGCCAATACGGCCATGCCTGCGCGCCGGCAGAAGACCGTGGAGGATGCACGCCCGGCTCAACGCTCCGACGAGCCCCGGCCTGTCGCGCCCGACCCCGGTCGGTCCGACCCTGCCTCCGAGGATACGCCGGCACGTCCCGAGGTGATCGATCTGCCGCGCGCTGCGACGCCGCGACCGCGGGCTCCGCAATCGGTGCAGGCCCCTTCGCAGCGCCGGGTCGCGGCGGTGCCGACGCCGGAACCGATGGAAGAACCGATGGCGGCGCCAACCGCCGCTCCGGCGGTCGCAGACATGCCGTCGCGCCGGGCGGCGGCCCCTGCCCGACCCATTCCCCGAGCCGGAGCGGAGGCGGCGCGCGCCCAGGCAACCATGACCCGCCTTCAGGAGGCCGTCGCAGAGACCCGTTCGCAGGCAGCGGCACCCGCCGCCAAACCGGCCGCCGGGCCCGGTGCAGCAGCCGAGGCAACCCAGCATCGCTCCGGCGCCGGGCGGCCGGCGCAGGGTCGGGCGCCGCAGACCGTCGTGCAGCCGGTCTACGTCAATCGTCCCGCACCGCAAGCCGCGGCGCCGCGCGCCTTCTGGGAGCGCAGCTACCTCGGCTCCCTGCGCCTGCGCAGCTTTCGATAGGGCCGGCCGTCATGAGCGCATCAACCGCAATCGGCATGGTCGGGCAATCGCTGCAGGCATTCCTGGAAGCGGATATGGAGCTGCTGCCGGCCGTCGACGTTACGCTCCTGGCGCCGGACGAGCCCAGCACCAGCACCCGCCGCATCAATCTCTGGCTCTGCGAGATCCGCGAGAACGCCCATCTGCGCAACAAGGAATGGGAAGTCTCCCGAACGGATCCCACCCGGCTGACGCCGCCGCCGCTGTCGCTCAACCTGCTGTATCTGATGACGCCTTTCGCCCAGAGCGATCCGCAGTTCGGCAACACCACCGCCCACGAAATCCTCGGCGAGGCCATGCGGGTGTTCCACCAGACGCCGGTGGTGCCGGAAGCGCATCTGGTGCCGGGCCTGCAGGATGCCCGGGAGCAGGTCAAGATCGTCCCGTCCCAGGTCGATCTCGATGAGCTGAGCCAGCTCTGGAGCACCTTTAGCGAGCCGTTCCGGCTGTCGGTTCTCTACGAGGTCTCCGTGGTCCAGCTCGACCAGACGCCTGCCGCGGAACGGACCATGGCCCAGCGGGTGACGACGGTCGGCGTTCCGGATGTCCGGGCGCCCTTCAAGCCACCGGTGGTCGACCGGATCGAGCCGGCAAGCGGTCCGGCCGGAACCGTTGTCACCTTCTCCGGCGAAGACCTTCACGATTGGCGCGCCTATGTCTCCATGTCCGGCCAGTCGGTCGAGGGCGGCCTGGACATCGTCGGCGACTCCTTCACCGCGACCATTCCGGCCGGCCTGCCGCTCGGTTTCCACCGCATCCGGGTCGACGTCTCGCATTTGTTCCGACGCACCTTCCATTTCGAGGTGACGTCATGACCGGCCAGGCGGCGCGCAAGGCTCTGGACCGGCCGGGTCCCTATACCGGCACCCTGGAGCATTTGTCGCAGGAGCTGGACCGGCTCGACCTGCTGATCGCGCGGCGCGTGGCACGCCTGCGGCGCCATTGGAGCGCCGCCGAAGCCGCGCAGGGGGCCCAGTCGCATCTCTTCGTCTCCAACGAGGAGGTCGACGGGCTGCTCAACGGGTCCGGCCCTGGATCGGCCACGACGGCGGAGGACGGCTCCGCCGCCGGCCGGCTCGCCGATCTGGACGGGCACCTCGCCACGGCGATCGAGCAGAGCCGGACGAACGGCATCGACCTGCCCCTGGAGCGGATCGCCGGCCTGTTCAAGCTGGCGCCGATCGAGCGGCAGGCCCTCGTCATCTGCCTGGCGCCAGAGCTGCGGGCGAAATACGACCGGCTCTACGCCTATCTGCAGAACGACATCACCCGCAAGAAGCCGACCGTCGATCTGGTGCTCGACCTGTGCTGCGAGACCGAGCGCGAGCGCTGGCAGTACCGGCCGCTCTTCGAGGAAAGCGGCGTCCTTCTGCGCACCCGGCTGCTGCAATCCAGCGACGACCCGCAGAGCCCATCCGGCTCCAGCGGACTGGCGCAGTGCCTGCGGTTGGATCCGGGAATCCTCGCCATCCTGTTGGGCCAATATATGCCCGACAAACGCCTGCGCGGATTGAGCCGCTTGCATGACGGGCGGCAATCGGCGCCGGCGGACCTCGCCGACGCCGCCGCCAAGGACAGTCTGCTGCGGGCTTCAAGGCGGCATTTCGCCGATGCGGGAGCGGTCGACCGGCCGCTGTTTCTCCACCTGCACGGGCCACGTGGCGTCGGCCGCCGGGACCTGGCACTTGCCGATTGCCAGCGGCTGGGGTGTCCGATGCTGGAAGTCGACCTGGAGCGGCTGTTGACGGAGGGCCGCCAGGTGGAGGAGCTGCTGATGCTGGCCTTCCGCGACTCCCTCCTGCTTCAGGCGCCGATCTTCCTGAGCGGAGTCGACGGGTTGGTCGAACCGGAAGACCGGACTGTGGCCCGTGTCCTGGCGCAGATCGTGGAAGAGTATGGCTGGCTGACCTATGCCGCCGGCGAGAAGGCCCTGCGGCTGCCGGATCTGCAGCGGGCCGCCGTCTGCCATTCCATCGCCGTGCCGCCGCCCGATGTCGACCGTCGCCAGGAGGCCTGGAAGCGCGCCCTGCAGACCCACTGGCCCGAGGTCGACGGCGTATCGATAGAACCCCTGGCGCACGGCTTCCGTCTCACCCAGGGTCAGATCCTGGATGCGGTGCAGCTTGCCCGGCGACGCAGCGATTTGAGCGGCAACGACGAGATCCCGACCACCCGGGCCCTGGCCGCCGCCGCCCGCGACCAGTCCAACCAGCGGCTCGGCAGCCTGGCGGTGAAGGTGACGCCGCGCTATGGCTGGGACGACATCGTCCTGCCGCCCGGCACCGCCGACACCCTGCGGGAGATCAGCGCCCAGGCCCGCCACCGTTATCGGGTGATGACCGAATGGGGTTTCGGCAACAAGCTGGCCCACGGCACCGGCCTGGGCGTGCTGTTCTCCGGACCGCCGGGAACCGGCAAGACGATGGCCGCCCAGGTCATTGCCAGCGAATTGCAGGTCGATCTCTACAAGGTCGATCTGGCACGGGTCGTCAGCAAATACATCGGCGAGACCGAGAAGAATCTCGGGCGCATCTTCGACGAGGCGGAGACCAGCAATGCGGTGCTGTTCTTCGACGAGGCGGACGCCCTGTTCGGCAAGCGGACCGACGTGTCCGACGCCCATGACCGCTACGCCAACATCGAAGTCAGCTACCTGCTCCAGAAGATGGAGGAGAGCAGCGGGATCGTCATCCTCGCCAGCAATTTTCGCAACAACATGGACGAGGCGTTCATCCGCCGCATCCGCTTCATCCTCGATTTCCCCTTCCCGGACGAGGCCAACCGCCGGGCGATCTGGAAGGTGCACTTCCCGAAGCAGGCGCCGGTCAGCGAGGAGATCGACTACGACTTCCTGGCCCGCGAGATCCCGGTCGCCGGCGGCAGCATCAAGAACATCGTCCTGAACGCCGCGTTCCGGGCGGCGAACAGCGGCTGCGCGATCGGCATGCCGCACATCATCCAGAGCACCAAGAGCGAGTTCGCCAAGATCGGCAAGCTTTGGCAGGAGAAGGTATTCGCCGGGCACGCCATCGGGACCAGTCAGGAGGGCGTGCAGTGACCGACGGATTTCCCAACAAGCCGAAGATCCTCAAGGGCGCCCTGTTCGAATACGGGATCTCGCTGCCGCCGCCCTTCGTGGTGTTCCAGTTCAATCCCGAAGAGATCACCCGCAGCCGCAGCCTCACCTATGAGGTCCCGGGCCAGGACGTGCGGAACACCGGCACCAAGCCCGGCCAGAGCGGCCAGGCCCAGGCCGCCAGCCAGCGCCAGACCCTGCGCGAGTTCCACAGGCGGGAATTCGAAGGCGACGACCTGCTCGCCATCCAGTCGCAGCAGCTGGTCAATATCGAAGAGGAATCGTTCACCTTCGACATCCGGCTCGACGCCACCGACGACCTCAATGACGGTGACGGGGTGACCCAGCTGTTCGGCCTGTACCCCAAACTGGCGGCGCTTGAGCTGATGGTCCACCCCAAGGACGAAAGCATTCTCGGCGGGCTGGTCGACCTGATCGCCGGTCTGGACAGCGACGGGTTCAGCTTCGCCAAAAACGCCAATCCGCCGATGACGCTGTTCATCTGGGGCCGGCAGCGGATCCTGCCGGTGAACATCGAATCCCTCAGCATCACCGAGACCGAGTTCAACCAGCACCTGGACCCGATCCGCGCCACCGCCTCGATCACGCTCCGGGTCGTCGAGGGCAAGAACATTCCCTATCAGGCCTCCAAGCTGATCAAGGAGGCCATGGGCGCCGTCAATCTGGCCAACATCACCGATGTGGCCCAGGTCGTGGTTCCGGGGTAGCCGGCGATGTTCTCGAATATCTCCCGCTACAGAAAATTGCCCAGCGTGGTAACCCTGGATGCCCACGGCCGTGCCTTGGAATCCAAGGCGTTGCGCATGACGCCGGAGGCGGAGCCCCAGGCGCAGCACATCCTGGAGGGCCACGATCGCCTCGATCAGGTGGCCTACAAATACTACCGGCAGAGCCGGAACTGGTGGCGGTTCTGCGACGCCAATCCGGAGTTCCATTCGCCGCGGGCGCTGTTCGGCAAGGCACCGGAGACGACCGGCCAGTTCCGGCTGGAGCGCGACAGCGGCACACCCCATTGGCCCGAGCTGCGGGCCAACATCGCCCGGCTGCGCGGCGTCCTGGCCGCCAGGCTCGGCACCGGGGACGATCCCCGCCCAACAACCGATACGCTCGGCGAGACGGAGCTGTTCGCGGACATAGACCCGACCCTTGCGGGCGACCTCGACGCGGCGGTCCGGGCCCAGTCGCTGCCCGCGGCACTGGTCGCCGACCTCGACGGCCGCGGCATCGCCCTGGCGCCGGACATCCGGATCTCGACCACGCCGGATGGCGGCTACGTCCTGTCCGAGGCGAGTGGCGACGTCGTCTACGACCTGCGCGCTCAAGGCGCCTTCCTGGCACTGGCGCAGCGCGATCTGCGCCACCGCTGGACCGCCGAGATCACCTTCAACCGGGAGATCGTGACCGCCGATGCGCTGTGCGACCAGGTCGCAGCCCTGCAATGCGACGTGCTGGAGCCCCTCATCATCGGCCGGGTCGGCAAGCCGATCGCCCTGCCCCGCAACGTCCGGCCATAGGCGGGGTCATGGAACACGACAGCGTCATTCTCGAGATCGACGGCGCCGACGCCTCCGACCTGGTCGACGACCTGCTCCAGCTTGAGGTCGAGCTCGACGAGGACATTGCCGCCATGTTCCGGCTGAAGCTCAGCATGCCGCTGCTGCCCGACGGGGAGTGGTCGCACCTGGACGACGAGCGGCTTCGGGTGTGGAAGACGGTCGCCATCTCCGGCGGTTTCGAGAGCGGCACCGAGGAGCTGATCAGCGGCTACATCACCCATGTGAAGCCGACCTTCAACCCCTGCGAGAACCAGGTCGTGCTGGAGCTCTGGGGCATGGATTCCAGCGTGCTGCTGGACCGCGAGGAGAAGCTCAAGGACTGGCCCAACAAGAAGGACAGTGACATCGCCCAGGAGATCTTCTCGCTCTATGGGCTGGCGGCCGAGGTCGAGGACACGGCGGTGATCCACGACGAGGCCATCTCGACCATCCTGCAGCGCGAAACCGACATCCAGTTCCTGCGGCGCCTGGCCCTGCGCAACGGCTACGAATGCTTCGTCGAGGGCACCACCGGATACTTCCGCAGCCCGACTCTCGACGAGGATCCGCAGCCGGTGCTGGCCGCCCATTTCGGCGACGAGACCACGCTCGGCGAGATCAAGTTCGAGATCAACGCCCTGACCCCGTCCCAGGTCGCCATGTACCAGATCGACCGGACCAGCAAGGAGGTCATCGAGGCCACGGCGAGCGGTACCCAGCAGACCGTGCTGGGCGACACCGACGCCGACGGCCTGCTTCCCGCCGGCACCGATCCCGGGATCGTCTATGTCGGCCGCAACGGCACTTCGGGCAGTGCGGAAATGACCGCCCTCTGCCAGGGGCTGTTCCACGAGTCCGAATGGTTCGTGACCGCGGAAGGCGACATCGCCGCCAACCAGTACGCCCATGTTCTGAAGCCGCGCCGGACCGTGCCGATCAAGGGCATCGGCGAGATATTCAGCGGACTCTACTACGTCACCCATGTCACCCACCGCTTCAGCCAGGGCGGCTACACCCAGCATTTCTGCGCCAAGCGCAACGCGATCCTGCCGACCGGCGACGAGGATTTCGGCGATGCCGGCGGCCTGGGCGGATTGTTGTGAGGAGGGCCGGACGATGAACCTGGAGAAATCGGTCGCCTATCTCATCCAGAAGGTCGAACGGCGCTTCTACGGCAAGTATCGCGGCCTGGTGGTCGACAATGCCGACCCGGAACAGCTCGGCCGCCTGAAGCTGACCGTGCCCAGCGTGCTGGGGCCGGACGTGGTGACCGGCTGGGCCCTGCCCTGCACGCCCTATGGCGGCGATCTGGGCCAGGGGATGCTGTTCGTCCCCGAAGTCGGCGCAGGTGTTTGGATTGAGTTCGAGGAGGGCGACCTGGAGTTCCCGGTCTGGGTCGGCACCTTCTGGAGCAAGCCCGACGGCGAGAGCGAACTGCCCAAGCCCAACGACCCGGACGGCGCCGAACAGGGCAGCGTGCAGGACCCGCCGACCCGCAAGATCATCAAGACCAAGGCGGGCCACACGATCCAGTTCGAGGATGCCGAGGGCGAGGAGATGATCATCCTCTACGAGGCCGAGCACGAACATGTCGTGGTCCTGAACCAGGACGGCATCACCATCACCGATGGCCAGAACGGCAGCGAGATCGTCCTGGACAGCGCCGGCGTGACGATCTCCGACGGGCCCAACAGCCCCAACCAGATCGCCATGGAGTCCGGAGGCATCACCATCGAGGACAAGAACGGCAACACGATCTCCATGGGCAGCAGCGGCCCAATGGGACCGTCGGTTGCGGTCGGCGGCAGCAAGCGGATCTGCACGGAGGATCTGATCACCTGGCTGCTGAGCCACCAGCATGTCGGCAACATGGGTGCGCCGACACCGTTGTTCCCGGGAAGTATGGGCGAACTTTTGGCGGCCCAAGGAGGCGCCAACACCATCCTCTCCAAGAAACTGACGACGGGGTGAGCAGGCCATGGCACTCGATATCGGCAACCCTGCCGCGACCACCGGCATGACCAAGGCGATCTACGACGAGATGGAAAATGTCATGGAATCGTCGCTCGAAGGCCTGGAGCCGGACAAGGCCGAACCCATCCGCGACGGCTGGCGCAAGCTTGCCCATGCGGTCGCCACCGGCGTCGTCGAGCACATCCGCGACCACGCCGAGGTGGTCGAAGTGATCACGCGCGGCGATATCTCGGCCACCGTCGCCGGAGACACGGCAACCCAGACCGATGTCGCCTTCTCGCAGGCCGACGGCGCCCCGGGAGGTATCCAATGATCCCGCTCAACGGCGCCACCACATCCTTCGGTTTCCCCTTCGCCGTCACCGAAAGCGGCCGGATCAGCGCCACCGGCGGCGACGAGGCGATCCGCGGCAAGATCATCCAGGTGCTGTTCACCGCGCCGGGAGAGCGCGTGCACCGGCCGGAATTCGGCTGCGGCCTGCTCAACCACGTGTTCGAGCCCAACGAGCCGCTGCTCGCCACCGCCCAGGAATTCACCATCCGCCAGGCGCTCGCGCGCTGGCTGTCCAGCGACATCGTGGTGGACGCGGTCTCGGTCCAGTCGGTCGACGAGTCGATGACGGTGGAGGTCGCCTACACCAAGAAACAGGACCTTGCGCGCCAGGCGGTGCGCATTCGCTTCAAATGATCGGGTCTGACCAGCAGCAGGATGTCATCCCATGGAGATAAGACGAATAGACGGCCAGCAGGTGGTCGATTACATGGCGCGGGATTTCGACAGCCTGCTGCGGGCGATGCGCGACCAGATTCCGGCCAAGCTGCCGGATTGGACCGATCACGAGAACGCCGCCGACTTCGGCAAGGTGCTGCTGGAGGCGCAGGCGCACGCGCTCGACATCGTCTCCTACTACCAGGACCGCATTGCCAATGAGGCCTTCCTGGGCACGGCCCAGGAGCGCCGCAGCGTCATCGAGCACCTCAAGCTGATCGGCTACCGGCTGGCCACGGCCGTGCCGGCGGCGACGAACCTGACGATCACCTTCCCGGCCGGGTTCACCGACACGGTGACGCTGCAGCGCGGCGACGCCTTCGCCACCAGAAGCCGGCCGGACGCCCCCAGCGTGCGCTTCGAATACACCGGCGAGACCCAGATCATCGACGGGACCCAGCTGCCGCCGGACCGGACCTACAGCATTCAGGTCGAGGAAGGCCGCCTGATCCGTGAAGACGTGCTCGGCGTTTCCGACGGCAGCCCGAACCAGCGCTTCCAGCTTGCCCATGGCGGCCTGATGCTGCGCTCGATCGGCGAGAGCGGCGCGGTGAACCGGGACATCGAGGTCTGGACCCAGCTCGGCGCCGTCATCGACGACAGCTGGTCGCTGCAGGACAGCCTCGCCTTCAGCCAGGAGCAGGCGCAGGACTACGTCATCGAGATCGACCAGGACGACCGCGCCACCATCGTCTTCGGCGACGGCACCTTCGGCGCGGTGGTGCCCAATGGCGCGACGATCCGCGCCCGCTACCGCGTCGGCGGCGGTGCGCTGGGCAATGTCCCGGCCCGGGCCATCGACACCATCGCGGACGCGCCGGCCCTGACCCTGGCGGGCGCCAGCGTCGTCAATCCGACCCGGGCCACCGGCGGCGCGGAACGGGAAAGCGTCGACCATGCGGTGCTGCATGCCCCAAGCGTCTTCCGGTCCCTGAAGCGGGCCGTGACCGGCGCCGACTACGAGGCCCTGGCGCTGAACTTCAAGGGCGTCGGCAAGGTCCGGGCGGAGCACGGCAACTGGAACAACGTGACGCTCTATGTGGCGCCGGAGGGCGGCGGCTTTGTCAGCGACGTGCTGAAGGCCAATCTGCTGGCCTATTTCGAGGACAAGCGGCCGCTGTCCACGATCATCTCCATCAAGGATGTCGACTACGTCAAGATCTACGTCACGGCCACCGTGGGCCTGGCCGCCTATTACGCGCAGAGCGACATGCGCGAGGTCATCCAGGAGGCGGTCTCGGCCCTGCTCGCCTTCGATCGGGTGCAGTTCGCCCAATCCGTCTATCTGAGCAAGTTCTACGAGGCGATCGAGGCGATCCCGGGCGTCGACTATGTGACGATCTCCGAATTCCGCCGCGACGCCGGCAGCGGACCGGCGGTAGCGGAGGCCGGCAAGTTCGACCTCGGCCAGAACGAGCTGCCGCAGCTTCCCGACGACCCGGACGATCCCGCGGACCAGCCCTATCTGGGCGGCCTCCAGCTGACCCTGGAGGGGGGCTACTGAGATGCGGCTCCTGGACCTCCGCGCGGTGGCCCACCCGGCCGGCGGCCGGATCGACCTGTCCTGGCGGTTGCCCGAGGGCGCCACGGCGACCGGCGTGCGGGTGGTGCGGCGCGTCGGCACCTACCCCGTGGCGCCGGACTCCGCGACCCTGGTAGCGGACCTCCTGACCGCCGACGCGACCGGCGTCACCGATGATGGGCTGGATCCGGGAACGGTCTACTACTACATGCTGTTCCCCTTCCAGGGGGCGCCGGCCACCTACGACATCGACCGGCACAACCGCGTATCCGCGCTGGCGACGACGCCGCAGGACTATGCCGGTTACCTCTATGATCTGCTGCCGGTGATCTACCGGCGATACGACACCGCCACGCCCATCGACCCGCCGCCGGAAATGTCGGCGGCCGACCGGCTGCGCGGACCGCTGCGCCGCTTCCTCGACCTGCCCGGCGGCGAACTCGACCGGCTCCACAGCTTCGCGACGGCGGTGCGCGATCTGCACGACGTCGACCGGGCGCCCGGCGACCTGCTGCCGCTGCTGGCCGGCTGGATCGGCTGGAGCACCGATTTCAAGCTCGAGTTCGACGCCCAGCGCAACGAAATCCGCAACGCGCCGGCGATCTATAAGTCCGTCGGCCTGATCCCGACGGTCGAGGCGACGGTCAAGCGGAGCAGCGGCTGGGAGAGCACGACCAAGGAATACGTCCACAACGTGCTCCGCTCGAACCGGCCGCCACAGCTCAATCTCTGGTCGCGACAGCGGGACTCCGGCGGGGTGTGGGCGCCAGAGAGCACGTTGCTCTCGGTCGATTCCGCGTTCGAGGGCCGACCAGCTGCGGCGACCGATGCGGACGGCATCCGCTGGCTGTTCTACCACACCGAACGCAAGGGCCGCTGGCACATCTGGGCCAAGAGCTCACCGACCGCCCGGCTCGAGCTCGGCCTTCTGGGAGAGCTTGTGGCCGGACCGGTGTCGCCGGCGCTGCAGAGCGGCTTCGTGGCGACCGGCTTCGAGCTGACCCTGGACGGCATCGTCTCGGGGACCGACAGCCCGTGGCGGATCACTGACGCCACCGCCGGCGAAACCTATGTGGTGGAAGCCTATCGGGACCACCTGCTGGCCTATCGCACCAGCGCCGAAATCGGCGATATGGCCCCGAGCCTCCCGGCGGTCGGACAGGCGGAGATCGAGAAATACCCGAGTGCCGCCCTGCATGACGGCGCCATGTGGCTCTTCTGGTCGACGTTCGACGAGGCGGCCGGCGCCTGGAGCACCCATTACCGCACGCGCGCGGCGGGCCAATGGTCGCCGGTGGACGAAGCCCCGGAGTCCGGCCCCTTCGCCGTCGGCGGCATCGTCGATGACGGGCCCGCCCGTAAGCGTCCGGCAGCGGTGACGGACGAGACCGGGGCGCTATGGCTGTTCTGGCTGGAGAGCGCCGGCGATGGCTGGCAATTGCGCTACAACCGCAGAACCGCCGGCGTCTGGGGCGTCGCCGTCGCCCTGCCGCTCGACGGCACGGATGAGCCGAGGGTCGAAACCGATCTGCAGGTGGTGGTCGAACCCGCCGTGCCGAACCCGCGCATCTGGGTGTTCTGGTCCCGCCAGGCGCGCTCGGCAGCTGGGGATCGCAGCTATTCCGAGCTGGTCTATCGGGTTAAGACCGGCCTGGCGCTCGACGATCTGGGCTGGAGCGCGGTCCAGGCCCTGCCGCGGTCGCCGGCCGACGCCACCTATCACGATCGCGAGCCCGCGGCCCTGATCGACGGGACCGGCGCCGTCGAGCTGTTCTGGAGCTCCAACCGCGAAGACCAGGGCTGGTCGGTCTGGCACAGCCGGCCCCTGGATGTCGCGACCAACAGCTGGGAGGCCCCGGAGAGGATCACCGATGGTCCCTATGCCGGGCGCGATCCGCTGCCGCTGCTGTTCGGCGACACGACCCTGCTGATTCACCGCTCCAACCAGCCGATCCTCCACCAGAGCACCGTCTACCGGGCGTCGGAGAGCCGGGATGCACGCTATGCAGGCTCGGTCGCCGTGGATACCCGCAATCTGGCCAAGTCGTCCCTGCGCGGCGGGTTCGAGGATTTCGGGACCTACACCCACGACCTCGGCCCGGACGGCGTGCGGGGCAATGACGACCGCTACGCCCGCGACACGATCGGGGTGTTCCTGACCCCCGACACCACCGATGACGACGAGCTGGATCAGGGTATCGAACGGCTGTCCTCGGTGCTGAGGGAATTCATGCCCGTGACCGACCGGGCGGTGTTCGTCACGCCGCGCGATCTGCGCACAGAGCGCGTCTACACCTACGGCCTGCCGCCGGCCCCGACCTCGCGGCGGATCTCCGAGACCCATGAGGACACCCTGAATGCCGCGCCGCTGGAGATGGCGGCGCTGGCACCGGGAGAGGACTTCACGGACGGACTGGAATCATGACGGAGGACGCTATGGCAGCGCCGAATGAAGGCCTCAAGGGCCGCTACTTCGACAGGCTGGTCCGGGCCGAGGGACCGGACCGCGAATTCGGCTGGCGCAACAACCTGATCGTCGACCGCTGCCGAGAGCTCTTGGCCGGCTTCATGATCGGCGAGGCCGGCGCGCTCGGCATCCAGACCCTGGCGTTCGGCCGCGGCGAGGCGGTGTGGGACACGGCGCCGCCGCCGCCCGCGACCCCGGCCATCGACCAGCTGGTCGACCCGGCGCCGGAGACCATCTCCGCCGGCGCCGCCGAGGTCACCCTGTCCTATCTGGACGTCGTCGGCCAGGTGACGCCGACCGTGACCCATCGGGTGCAAATCGAGGTAACCGTGCCGCCCGGCACGCTGCCCATCGCGCCCGGCGACAGCGCCTTCCCGCTGCGCGAGTTCGCGCTGATCGGCAGCCTGGGCGGGGCCGATTTCATGATCAATTACATCCGCCATCCGGTGATCCCGATCGCCGCCGCGGACACTTTCGCCCGGACCATTCGTTTGGTGTTTTGACCGGTATTGGGGACGAGCCCATGGCTGATATTTCACGCGATACATTCAGGCTGACGAACGTCATGCACGAGCTGCTGACCGGAGAGACGGTCAGCGATCCGCGCCACTATGTCGGCGTCCGCCTGCAGCAGGGCGTGCCGCTGCTGGACGCGGATTGGAACGAGCTCGAGGACATCCGCAACCGCGAGCTGCGGGCCATCCTCAAATACTTCGTCGGGACCGGCGTGCCGGCCGGAAATCAGGGATTCGAAATCTCGGAAAGCGGCAACCCGAACGAGTTCGCCATCGGGTCCGGCGTGATGCTGCATGACGGCATGATGGCCATCAACCTCAACACGGCGACCTATGCCGACCAGCCCGAGGGCGCCGGCCTTCCGACATTGAGCACGCCGCCGGCCGGCCCCACCGATCGCACAGACATCGTCTATCTCGATCTCTGGGAAGACGAGGTCGGGGCCGCCGGCGAGCCGAGCGCCGACGCCCGGCTTATCAACGAACGCATCGGTGTTGAGACCGCGACGCGCCTGCGCCGCCATTGGGTCGTCCGGGTCGAGGAGGACGCCAGCGACCTGAGCGGCCTCGTCGTGCCGGAGGGTCACCGGTACCTGCCGCTGGCCCGGCTGGAGCGGCGAGCCGGCGTAGATGCGGTGCGCGACTACATGATCTTCGATCTGCGCAAGCGCGGCATCACCATCGCCGATAATCTCAAGGTTCCCATCGATCTGCGGCGCGGGCTGGAAGTGCTGGATGTCGACCGCTACGCACAGATGCTGCGGGGGCTGCGGGAAACCCTGTTCCAGCGCCTGAGGGACAACAACCTGCCTTACGCGACCAGCTCCAATCGGGACGAGACCCTGATCCTGATGGCGCTGCAGGAGCTGATGAACCTGGCCCGGGTCGGCGAGGTCCAGACTGTCGGACGCTCCATGGACAATGACGACGCGCTGCGGTTCCTGAACGAGCTCTATGCGCAGCAGGTCGCATGGCTCGATCTGGTGGACGAGATCGGCAATGACGGCGACATCGTGCCGCCCTTCCTCGCCGAGTACCGCCAATATCTCAACAGTTCGCCGGAGAACCTCATCAAGGGCCTCCTCCCGGCGCTGGTCCAGAACGACCTGCTGGCCAGCGTGATCGCCCAGGAGGAGCTGAACCTCTGGCTGACGCAGTCCACCGGCAACCTGCCGCAGGGCAGTGTCGATTCCGTCTACCAGTCGGCGATCCCGGCGGACGAGAACCTGACGGCCGGCCTGTCGCACGAGTTCACTTACAGCGTTCGCGCCGATTTCCTCTCGCCGCAATCCGATGAGGATTTCCAGGTTCAGGTCACGCTGCCGAGCGGGTTCGGCACCGCCAGCGCCGATCAATCCGTCCTGAACTTCAGCCCGCCCAGCGGCGAAGCGACGGTCACGGTGACCGTGGTGCCGTCCGGCGGCATCACCGCCGCCGACCTCGACGTCTCAGTCATCGCCGCGCGCAATGCGACGCTCCGGTCGCCGCAGCCTCCGATCAGCCTGACGCTGAACGCGCCACCACCGATCGCGGCCTTCTTCTTCTACGCCGGCGCGCGGCTCAACACGGAAGGCCGCCTGGAGGTCACGCAGCAGCAGCTGACCCGGCCGCAGGGCCGCAACATCCTGTATCGCATCCGCAACGACAGCCCGACCGAGACCCGGACCTATGAGGTCCAGAGGCGGATCGTGCCGAATGTGGCGGATACCAGCGGCTGGACGCCGCTGGCGGATGAGCCGACAGGCCCACCGATTAGCGTCGCGCCCGCTTCGCAGTTCGACGTGCTGGCCCGGGTCGACGGTCCGAAGGATCCGGATCCGGCGCCGCCCCTCGGCACCACCGGCGACATCGTGACCACCGCCGTGCTGACCCTGGTGGACGGCTCACCGCCGGCCGATCCCCAGACCCCGGTGGTCATCACAATTCCCTTTATCGTCGTTTAGATAAGGACAAGAACAATGCATTTCGGAATCAATGGCATACACGCGGCCCTGGGACCGGCCCTCGGACTCTTCTGTTGCCTCGCGGCCGGCCCCGCATGGTCGGACAACACCGCCAGCACCTGCGCCGCCACCACGGTCAACAGCGCCTTAGACAATACCTGCTACACGGTCACCCCGACCTTGATCGACCCGACGGGCATCGTCATCGACGGCGTCGAGGAAGCAGCCTGGGCGCAGGCCCAGACGAAAGACCTTGCGGGCGACTTCACCGGCGAATTGAAGATGATGCGCGCCGGCGATGATCTGTATGTGCTGATCCGGGCGTCCAACGGCACCCCAGCCACCTCCGATCAGATCCGGTTCTATATCGATCCGTTCCATAACCACGCGTCGACCGCCGACGATTTCCAGTTCGATGTCGCGCGGGACCTCGGCGGCGGCCTCGTCCTGACGAAAACGTCTAGCACCGGTACGGGCCCTTGGGACCCCAGCCTCCTGGGCAGCGAAGTGGGACAGGTGCCCGGAACAATCACCGATACCGAATGGACGGTGGAAATGCGGCTGACGGCGGCGGAATTCGGTCTAAGCGACCAGCCGCCGATCATGAGCTTCGGTGTCGAGGGCCGGGATACGGTAAACGACGAAATCAGCACATGGCCGGAGAATTTCAACGGCGCTGATCCCACAAATTCATGGGCCAATGTGAAGATGCGCTATCCGGTCGACTACATGATCGTGCTCGACCATTCCGGCAGCATGCTCAGCCAGAACAAATGGGACGACGCCAAGCTGGCGGCCAACTTCCTGGCCAACACCATGGCGATCTTCCGCGATCCGGACTTTTTCATCGACCGGATCGGCCTGGCGCTGTTCTCGACCCTGTGTTCCGGCGGCGCACAGACGGCGACCGAGATCCCGTTGAACCAAGTCGACGTATCTCCAGGCGACTACACGTCAGCCCTTGTCGATCCGCTCTCCAATAACTGCACACCCATCGCCGACGGGCTGCAGGAGGCCTTTGCCGGCTCCAACCTGGACGCCACGCAGGACATTGCTTCGGCCGAGGTGCAGCGGGGCGTGCTGCTGCTGAGCGATGGTAAGCACAACCGCCCAAGTTCTACATTCGTGCCGTCGGACACCGGCTATCAGGCCTGCAGCAACACGCTGAGCGATGTCTGTGCGGACTCGAATGTCCAGGTCGATACGGTCGCCTTTGGCAACGGCGGCGGCTTTGTCGATGTCGGGTTACTGACCGACATTAAGAACCATTACGCCGGCCGGGCGAATTCGGAGTTTCACCTGATCGGTACCGGCCCGGGGCTGATCCAGCCCTTCATCACTTCGTTGGAGAACTTCTTCCGCCTAAACCTCATCGCGGGAGGCGGATTGCCGGCCAACTTCGCCATCAACCCCAATGAACACCGGGTCGCGGTGCTGCATGCCTGGAACACTCCGGGCAACGCGCACCAGCTCAAGCTGCAGCTAGGCGGCATAGATCAGCCCGACGCCAATTGCCCGGCGCCGGACATGACGCTCGGCCTCGCCTATTGCGTCATCGACAATCCGGAAGGCGGGGTCAATTGGGCCGCTGTCCGGGACAGCGACGGTGCCGCATCCACGGCCGATCTGGAGTTCGTTTTGGTCGATCTGACGCTGCGTGCCCGCTTCTCCATGGACCGCGTGGTGCACGGAACCGACACCGATATCGTTCTGACCGCCGATCTGAGGGATGGCGGCCGGCCGGTGCTCAACGATCCGAGCAACCATCCGGTCACCGTGACCGTCGATATCGAGACCCCGGAAGAGGGGTTTGGCACCTTCGCCAGCACCCATGAGCTGCGCACGTGCGAGGAGATCACCCCGACCCTGCCCCCGCTGGATCCGCAGTTTCAGCACACGCGAACGCTTCCGCAGGTCGGAACACCGACCACCGCCGATCCGCCGCAGCCCCATTTTGCCCTGATGGCCAGTCTGCTCCGTGCCTGCGACAAGGACGCCCTGGATCGTGGCGAGGACCCCGGTCTAGAGATGCGCGATGACGGCACCCAGGGCGATGCGGTCGCCGATGACGGGGTCTACACGCTGCGGTTCACCGCGACGGATACCGAGGGCACCTACAGCTTCCGGTTCCGGGCCGAGGGCACGACCGAATCCGGCGCCGCGTTCACCCGAACCAAGTCGTTCGCCGAGTATGTCCGTGTCGATGTCGCCCCGGACCAGACGGCGGTCGACAACCGGGACATCCAGGTGCTCGATACCCAGGTGATCCGCGAATACAACCTGCTGCCGAGGGGATCCGGCGGTCAGTATCTCGGGCCGGGGCACGCCGACCAGATCAACTTCTTTGCCGCCGGTGGGACCTGGCTGGGACCGGTGCGCGACTACAACAACGGCTATTACGCGCGCATCCTGGCCTTCGATCCGCGCCGCGGGGAGCCGGTAGTGACTCCCGTTGTGCAGGGACAGCCGATCATTCCCACGGTCAAGCCGGACGACCCGAAGGACTGGATGGACCTGTATGCGCCCTGGTGGTGGATCTGCCTGATCGTGATCATCGTCCTGCTGATCCTGATCCTGTTGCTGTGGCTCCGCGTGCAGCAGTTGAAGAACCAGATCCACCCGTAACGAGCGGACGGAAAACCGCCAGAGTGAAGTGACAGGAGGGCAACGTGCTGACCAACGGCTTCTACGTAGAGCTTGCATCCTTCGTGGCGGGCACCGCATCGCCCGCCGGCAACCTCTTCATCGCCGTCGGCGCCGGCGATCCGGCCTGGGACAGCGCGCTGCCCACCTTCAACCGGAACACCACCGCCCTGGAGCAGGAGATCGCGCGCAGGGCGGTGGCCCCGGACGAGATCGACTTCCTTGACCGGGACGGTCAGGTGAGCACCAGGTCGACCTCGTGGCTGCGGGCCAGGACTACCTTCGGCCGGGGCGAAGGGACCGGCACGCTGCGCGAAGTCGGTCTCTATGCCGGAGATGCCAGCACGGTGCCGAACTCCGGCACCCTGCTGTGCCATATCGTGCATCCCCGGCTGGAAAAGACGCCGACGATGGCCCTGACCCGCAGCCTGCAGGTCGACCTGACCCCCCGCGCCAGCGGACCCGGCCAGGTCGCCACGCAGTTCCTGGGCAACTCCCACACGCGGGAGTTCCACGACATGGAGAACCTGAGTGGCGCCTGCCAGATCGACGAGATCCGCACCGACCGTCGGATCTTCTTCGCCCACCGGGAACAGGCGGCCGGCGTCGGATATGACCCTTGCGCATTCTGCATGCCCGGGGAGTCGCAGCGGTGAGCGTCAGGGTAAAGACACGGAGGACACGATAATGCGTTGCGCAACTGCAAAGTCCCGGGCCGCAACGGACCGGAATTCGCGCTATCCCAGCCGACGTGGCAGTCCCCCGTCCGGTGGCGAACGCCCCTCGCCGGTTCAGCGGCTGCAGCGCGGGATCGGGAACGCGGCCTTCGCAATATCGCCGCATGCCCAGGCGGTTCAGCCCAAGCTGAAGATCGGGGCGGCGAACGACCGGTTCGAGCGGGAGGCCGACCACGTGGCCGACCGCGTCATGCGCATGCCGACACCGGCCGCAACCAGCCCGTCGCCGGCGCCCCGGAGCATTCAGCGAACATGCTCCGCCTGTGCGGCCGGCGGCGCGCCCTGTGCGAAATGCGGCCGCGAGGAGATTCAACGAGCCCCCGCATCGCCTTCCGGCGCTGGTGCCCGGCAAAGCAGCCGGACGGGCGGAACGGGTGCCGCGCGAAGCGGCGTGCGGCCCTCGGCACCATTTGCCTCGATGCCCGCAGGCGGCCGACCGCTATCCGCCCCGCACCGGGCTTTCTTCGAACCGCGGTTCGGCCGTGATTTCGGCGACGTGCGCATTCATACCGGCCGCCGGGCCGCGGAGATGGCGCAGCAGGTCCAGGCGCGCGCCTTCACCTTTGGTCGGGACGTGGTGTTCGGATCCTCTGAATTCGCACCCGACTCCCAGGCAGGTCGCCGTTTGCTGGCCCATGAGCTGACCCATGTTGTCCAGCAGGGGCATGCCCGCAGCCTGGGAGCCGGCTCGCCGCCGGGCCGCACGATCCAGAGGACCGAGTCGACCGGCGAGCCCGTGCTGCAGCGGACCCTGACGGTCAATCCGAGCGCCTCCGTCCCCGCCCCGTCGGGCGGAACGGCCACACCCCTGACCACCGCTGTCCAGGGACTGATCGACGACACCTGCCCGCAAGGGAATTTCACCGTCGACGCCACCACGGGCAATGTCACGGCCGGGCAGTCCAACTTGGGAACGACCCCGGGCGGTTTCTGCGACTGGGCGGGGGTTCCGTACCGGTCCTCGGTGACCCGGGCCGATCTGTCGCGCACGCCGGTGGGATGCGGCTGCCTGTGCGATGTGGTGACAAATTCCAGGACCACGACGGTGGACTTCAGAGCCGGCGGGCCAGGCACCTCGCCGCGCTCCAGCCCCGGCACGGGCCGCGCGCCGGGTCAGGGCGGTCAGCGCGTCGATCCGACGGTCAGGATCGATCCCCGCTTCCAGGGTCAATATCGCATCGGCGGGCGCTGGGTCGACGTGCCCTTCCATCTGCTCTTCACGCATGAACTTTGCGGCCATGCGCTGCCGAAGATGCAGGGAACGCACGCTCCTCGCAGTCCGATTCCACCGGGCGGCACGCCGACCCACGAAGTCCATGCCGTGGATATGGAACGGCGGATCGCAGCGGAGCATAATCCGCCACTGCCACGGCGGCCGGACGATTATGCCGGCGATGCGCGCAGGCGTCCTTAGGAGACGCATCGGATGGTCTCGGAGACGGTCACCGCGGCTGCATTGGAGACGCTGAGAGCCGCACTTCCGGATCCGTTCAGCATGCCGGAGCACCCCGGTGCCCTGTTCGGCAATCTCGACGTTCTGAAGATCCTTCGGACCGATGGCGTTGCGGCCGGGGACATTGTCGGTTTCGTCGAATCCAGCAACGATGCCGCTCTGATAAGAGTGGCCATACTGGTGCTCTCCCGCTTCGATCCGGGCGATTGCTACACGGAGTTGCTTCGGATCCTGACCGGCGCCGACAAAGCCAAGGCCGAAGCTTTCGAACCCGGCCTCTGGTTGTTCGACTTGCCCGATGCCCGCATCGCCGATGACCTCGTCGGGATCGCGGAGTCGACCGACAACCCCAACCCGCTCTTGCTGCTGCAGCGGGACGTCGCGCGGACTGTGAAGGACAGGCTGCAATACCTGATCGAGCACGGCGATCCTCCCGGCAGCCTCTACGCCATGTACAGCTTTGGATACGCACTCGGTCCGGAGGACAGGCCGTTCCTAAAGGGCTGTTCCAGGAAATCGGCCAGCCCCGATTTGCGCGCTCTGGCCGGCCTCCATCTGCTGGAGCTGGGGTCCATCGAAGGAACATCCGGGATCCTGGCAGGGCTGCAATCGACCGACCAGGCCCTGCGCGCCATGACCGTGCTCGAACTCTCCAGACACGTGCCGAGTGCGCTGTTGGAGGCATCCGGCTACACGTCGCAGGCCCCGACCGAGGCTCGGAACGAACAGGCCCAGGCGCTGATAGACGCTGTCGTTGACTATTGGAGTTGAGGGGCTTCGCCGCCTGAGTTGCGGCGGACCGACATTGCGATGCTCGACCGTCCACCCGTGAGTGCTACTGCATGATTGGAAGGGTCTTAGAGTCGCAAGACGTTTCGCGAAGGAATGAACGGTGAGATTTCGAGAACCACAGTCCACGCGTCAGCCGGTCAGGAAGTCTCGGAGGTTCGCGCAGGGACAAAGCCCATCGCGCGGTCCTAGCCCGTCCCAATGGGACCAACTGCGCCGGAACCTGGGCAACCACGTCGTCGAAGCAAACCACCGGTCCGCCGGAGACCTCCAGACCAAGCTGAAAGTCGGGGCGTCGAATGACCGGTTCGAGCGAGAGGCCGACCGAGTCGCCGATCAGGTCATGCGCATGCCGCTGCCCGATCAGTCATCGGTATCGGCCGCATCTCCCGGCATTCAGCGCAGCTGCGCTGCCTGTGCCGCGGGCGGGTCGCCTTGCTCTAAATGCGGCGGGATCGAGGAGGAAGACGGCCAAACCCTGCGGGCCAAGGCCGCGCCGGGGCGGGGTGCGTCACTCGGGCCAAAGGCGCTCGGGCCGGTTGCCGCACAGCGGGGCGGCGGCGATCCCCTCGCCGCCGATCAGCGCGCCTTCTTCGAGCCTCGGTTCGGAGTCGATTTCAGCGGTGTGCGCATCCATCGCGGGCCCGGCGCGGCCACCGCCGCCCGGGCGGTCGGCGCCCGCGCCTACACGCTCGGCCGCGACGTCGTCTTCGGCCAGGGCGAATACCGGCCCGAGACCCCGACGGGCCGGCGCCTGCTGGCTCACGAGCTGACCCATGTTGTGCAGCAGGGCGGTGGCCGGCCGGGCGTGTCCGGTGCGCCGGCATCGACGATCCAGCGGCAGGATGGCGACCCGATCCCGGTCGATCTGGTGCCGGCCGACCCGGAGGAGGTCGAAGAGCTGCGGGAGCGGGGCATCGATCTGCCCTCGGTCAGTCCGGAGACCTGGGAGGCGATCGGCGGGTCCATGCCGACCGTCTATCTGTGCTCCATCGACCTCAGGACATCGCCGGTGGGACGGCACGCCCTGTTCCGCATCGGCAGCCCGGCCGCCGGAAGCGAGACGCGCAGCCTGCAGCCCTTCGACCAGGGCGCCGATTGCTGGCAAGGCGTACCGCTGCGCAACGAGCCCTTCGACCAGTCTGCGGATGCGGATTGCCAGGCCACGGCGATCAGCGCCAACTGCCTGGAGCGGGCGTTCCGCTCCTATCCGATCGGCCATTACTGCACCCTGGGGCCCAACAGCAATACCTTCGTCGGTCACCTTGCCCGAACCTGCGGCCTGTCCGACCCGGACCCGCCCGGCTGGACGCCCGGCATCGGCGACAGCCCGCCCCCCTCGGGCACCTTTGCGCCAGACAAATGGACCACGCTGATACAGGGGTGTTCGACCAAGACCTGCATATTCGAGCGCGAGCGACGCCCGGACGAGCCGGTGCCGGTCTAACCCGGAACCGGCGACCGTCGGCTTGGCTGAGCGCCCGACCCGGACGGAGGATTTACAGTGCGGCAAACCGTGCACGCGGCAAGGGCCGGAAACTCGTCCCGCCGAACTGCGGGGCGGGGGCCGGCAGAGGCGCGGCCGCCTGCCGGCGCCGCACTGCAGTCCCTGCGCCGAAGCATAGGAAACCAAGCCAGCCAAGGCCTGCTGAGCGCGGCACCATCCCCCGTCTCGCATGTTTCGGGAGCGGGCCTTGTGGCGACCGGATCCGGACAGCCGCTGCCGGCGTCCGAACGCGCCTTCTTCGAGCCGCGCTTCGGGCAGGATTTCAGCGGTGTGCGCATCCATCGCGATGATCGCGCCGGCGAGGCCGCCCGGGCGCTCTCGGCGCGCGCCTTCACCGATGGCCGCAATGTGGTCTTCGGCCGCGGCGAATTCCGTCCGGACACCGATTCCGGCCGGCACCTGCTGGCCCATGAACTGGCCCATGTGACGCAGCGAGCAACGGATCCCTCTGCCGGTGGCGTGATCCGCCGCAAGCCGGATCCCGAGCCGAGCGCGCCCGAGCCCGGTGGGCCCAGGACCTCGACGCCGGATCCAAAGCCCACCACACCGGAGCCGGGCGGACCCAGGACTTCGACGCCGGATGCCGAGCCCAGCGCCCCCCTGCCGGGGATGGCCTGGAACTGGATGGACCTTCTGGTCTACCCCCTGATCATCGATCTGTGGAACGACGTGATCGCCCAGAAACTCAGCAAGGCGCAGAAGAAGGAACTCAAGCTCAAGGGCAATGAAGGCGTCGCCACATCCAGCCTCTTCTTCGGCTCGATCTTCGCCGCGGATACCAAGGGCATCGAGACGTTCGGGGATTTCCTCAAGGCCTGGACCGACAATGCCGGCGAACTCCACAAGCTAGCCGGCGGCAGCAATGTCTACATGGACCTGCTCAGCCGGATCATCGGGATCAACCTGGAATCCTATCTCGGCTCCGATCTGTTCCTCTCGCGCCTGAAGAGCCGGTCGGCCAGCGTGGTCACCCTGCTGGTCCTGGCCCAGTCGATCCTCTCCACCGTCCAGGCGGTGAAGGAGTCGGATAAGGAAACCGGCGAGTTCGAGCCCAGCGACTGGCAGAAGCATCTGCCGATCGTCACCGGTCTGTTCGGCATCATCCTCAAGGAACAGATCACGGCGCCGAACTTCTTCAGCGTCGGACCGCTGAAGCTCAAGACCCATCCGATCTTCGCGGCAACGGAGTTCGCCGGCGGGCCGACGCCGAGCGGGCTCACCTTCGAACATTCCAAGGGCGTCGGCGAAGACGAAGGCGGCGAGCAGCTCAAGCTCGGCCTGACCTTGAACGTTCCGCAGATCCTGGCCCTGGCCGGCGCCGGCGAGGCGCCCTCCAAAGATATCAAGGACCTCAACAAGTTCCGCGGCTGGCAGGGCAGCGCCTGGTTCAGCTTCGACAGATTTGATCCGACCGCGACCATGGCGGCGGCCGGCAAGCAGGCGGAAAGGAAGTTCAAGACCGGGCTGATGCTCGGCCATGGCGGCTATCTCGGCATGTTCGAGGTGGGCGGCCGCTATGGCGGACGGAATGCGGAGTCGCTGACGATGTGGTTCCTGCGCGGCGGCTTCGGCTACAGCGGCAAGAAGGACAGCCCGATCAAGCGGCTCGGATTCCGGGCGACCTATGCCGATTGGAAGGAGACCGACGTCCTTGCCCCGCGCGACGATGCCGGCGCGCCCATGGCCGGCCGGGCCGCCCGCCTGACGCCCTTCACCAAGCTGGAATTCGGCAAGCGCCACAAATTCGGCGTCGGAGCGGCGCTGTCCTTCGTGACCGGCAGCGCGGAATCCTTCAACCTCTCCGGCTTCCGCGGCGATTTCTCTTACACCTATATGGGCGACAGCACGGACGAGAACCTGCCGGCGTTCAAGCTCGATCTTTCCGGTTCGATGCACCGGCTCGACTGGTGGAATCCGAACTCGCCGCTGATGGCCGGCGTCGAGGCCCGGGTCGGGATCGACCGGTTCTTCGTGGGCGGACGGCTGATGACCGGCGCCGGCGGCGTCTCCGAGGAGCGCCGGAACATGCTCGCCGGGTCCGACAAGGACCGCGAGAGGGCCCTGGTCCCGACCAGCGTGATCTTCACCAGCGGGCTGCAGTTCTGATGGTTGGGCCCATCCGAAGCGGGCCCGGCGCCGCCTCGCAACGGCAAGAGCCCGCGTCTTGACCAGGGTCCGAACGTCCGGGCCCGCCGCAGCGCGCGGCGCACCGCCCGCCGGGGCCGTGGCCGACCGTCGGGCGGTCTCGACGGCCGGCCCATCGCAGCCCGAACAGCGCGCCCTCGGCAATCAGGCGACGCAATACCTGATCCAGGCCAAGCTGCGTGTCGGCGCGCCGGACGACCGCTTCGAACGGGAAGCGGATCGGGTTGCCGAGCAGGTCATGCGGATGCCGCTTCCGGACGCTGCCGGCCCCACCGAAGCCCCGGCCCGCGCAGCCAACATCAAACCGCGGGTGCAGCGCCGATCCGTGGAAGAGGACGAGGATCTGACCCTGCAGGCCAAAGCCGCAGACAGCCCGGCCGGACCGCAGGGACCGGGGACGGAACGGCTGGTCACCTCCCTGCAGAAAGGCGGCCAGCCCCTGCCCGCCGCCCAGCGCGCATTCTTCGAGCCGCGGTTCGGTGTCGATTTCGGCAGCGTTCGGATTCACCGCGGCAGCCGTGCCGCCCAGGCCGCGCACGGCATCGGTGCCCGGGCCTACACGCTTGGACGCAATGTCGTCTTCGGCCGGGGCGAATACCGCCCGGGGACGGAACCCGGCCGCCGCCTGATCGCCCATGAGCTGGCCCATGTCATCCAGCAGGGCCATGCGCCGCGCGGACCGGCTGCCGCACCGCCGCAGACCGCACCGCGGGGACGCACCGCCGGCACCGCGGTGCAACGTCAGGCGGAGGTGCAGGATATGCGGGCGGCGACTGGCAGCCTGCTGCTGCATCCGGCGGCGCCATCCAACGGCGTGAAGGTCGACATCCTGGCCCATCGCCAGGGTGGCCTGATGAACGACAGCCAGCTGCGCCCCCGGGTCTCCGCCATCATCGGACCGAGTGCGACCATCCGGGGCATCGCGGAGGCGATCAGGCCGCATTTCGTCGCCGCCACGCCGAACCCCTCGCCGACGGTGAACAGCACGGCGCCGACGGTCGAGGAGATCGCCAAAGCCCTCTTGGTCTACAGCCAATACTACCTGCCCGTCCCCTCCGGCGAGCGGGGAGCGGCGGCCACGCCGCTGGAGAATTTCCGCGTCGGGCTGCGGCTGACCCTGCCGATCGAGATCGATATCCAGACCCAGGAATGGGTGGTCAGCCCGCCCTTGATCCGGCTATGGGCCGAGAGCTACGAGTCCGGATGGCAGCCTTTCCTCGATCAGCCGGCAGCGGGATACACGCCGCGCACGACCACCGAGCTCGATACGGAAGTGACCGACTTCCTGCAGGCCAACACGACCGCCCTTGCCCAGGGGATCGCCCTGGGCGCGCGGATGCTCACCAACCCTGTGGCGGCGGTCCAGTTCGCGCTGAAGGTGTTCGACCGGCTGGAGGCGGCGTCCGCCGAGTCGGCCTTCAATGCCGCGCTGGAGCTGATGAACTTCTCGGTGAACCACCAGATCGGATTGCTGGCGCGGCTGGGCGCCGGCGCGGCCATACTCTGGCGGCTGCGGACGCTGCTCAGCCTGCCGCCGGCCGGGCTCTCAGAGGATCGGGAGGCGGAGCGTGCGCGGGCGATGCGCATGCTGCCGGGCGAATTCGTCCTGGGCGAAACGGCGCAAGGCCGACCGCTTCGGGTCCTGCAATTCCCGGGCCGGACCACGCGCCGGGCCCTGGTGATCGCCGGGGTCCATGGATCGGAACAATCCGGCATCGAGGCCGTCGAATTGCTACGGCAATCCCTGGAGAGCGCCGCCCAGCCCCCCTACTTCACCGTGATCCTGGTGCCGATCGTGTTCCCGGACAATTACGAGCGGGCAAGACGCGAGGGGTCGACACCGACCAACCGCAATTTCCCGGCACCCGGCGAGAGCCTGTCCCGTGCCCGCGAACGCGGTCAGGCGCGTCGCCGGCCGCGCGGCCCGATCGACGAGCGCGGGCACGGCATCCTGCCGGAGAACATCATGCTGATGAACCTGATCGAGCGCTTCCGGCCGGAGCGGATCGCCAGCGTGCATTCGACCCGCACCGCCGCCTCGGCCGGCGTGTTCTCGGATCCGGAGACCGGCCCGGCCAGCGACCTGGCGCTGGAGATGGCGCAACAGATCGCCGGCGTCAATCCCGACTGGGTGCGCGGCAATTCCGGCGACAATCCGGTCTGGTCCGGCGGCACGCCGGGCGGCACGTCGCTCGGCGGCTGGGGGCCGGGCGCGGTCAATGAAGGGCGCGAGACCGACCGGCCGGGCGCGATCGTCATCACCGTGGAAATCCGCCGCGGACACCGCAGCGATGACCCGGACACGGCGGATCCCGAAGAAAGGCTGCTCGAGATCGAGGCCCATCGCGACGCGCTGCGCGACATCTTCCTCGGCCCGCCGGGCGGCAGCGGGAACCCCTAGATCCTCAGGAGGCGTGTTAGGGCCGGGACCGGTTGGCGCGCAGCAGGTCCTCGACATAGGCCCGGGCGGCGGCGACCGCCTCCTCGGTCGAGACCGGTTCCGGAGCGGGCCCGACGATATCGGTTACCGGCGCGTCGGGATCGAATGGACCGACCGAGAGCCCGCTCGCCTCGGGCGGAACGCCGGCATCCCGATCCAGGCGTTGCAACTCTGCAATGGCGGCCCGGCGATCGATTTCGAGACGGTCGAGCTGGCCGCGCAAGGCCCGTTCCTGGGCCGGAAGCCGCGACACCGGATCCTGGAACCGCAGCCGCTCGGTCGCCCGCAGTTCGCTGCGGATGCGGGTTTCGGCGCGCGTCAGGGCGTTCAATTCCGATTGCAGTCGCTGGCGGGCGATCCGGGCGGCCTGGATCTGGGATGGCGCGCGGATCGCCTGATAACGGTCGCTCAGCGCGTCCTGGCTCCACGCGACGCCCCAAGGCGCCGCCGCAAGCAGGGCTGCGACCACAATGGCAAGTGGTCGTGCCGCGGATGGAATAGTCGTTTCGCGCTTTGTCTTAGGCATTGCATGTCTGCCACATTTCGACCGCGCTTTTATGCGGTAACCCTTGGCGTTCGATTGCGTCTCGCCAGTTGGTTAATGATATGTATACTGGTGCGCCGCCGCTCGAAATCAAATGTCCCATCCCCGGTTCCGGGAACGAAAAAATGCAAAATTCCAAGGCAGCGTTGCAGCCGAAAATCGCCGTTGACCGCCTCAATTCGATGCCGACCGACATGGAACGCGTCGACGCGATCTTCGATCGCATCACCACCGAAACCGACCAAGTCTTCAGCATGCTCAAGAAGGGCATGATCGAAGAAGCTTCCCTAAAGACGGTCGAAGAAAACATCGCCCGCGACTACATCCTGCAGACCTTTGACGAGATCCGCATGGAAGCCCATGACACGTCGGTCCGCTCGGCGAGGCATTTCGCGGCGATGTGCGCCCAGGCCTCGGAACATCTGCCGGAGGGCCACCAGAAGAACGTGGCAAAATGCGTGGCCGAGCTGTTCGACCAGTTCGCCCGCCGGCTCGACGCCCAGGTCATGCGGCCCGGCCCGGCGGTGGCGGCGGCCAAGGACGACGCCAAGGATTCCGACGTTCGGGCTCTGCTGGAAAACTCTGCCTGACCTGTGTATGACGGCCATCCGGCGGCGTGAGTCCGTAGGAGCGTACCGGTATCTCGAGGGGCGTGGTTTGAACAGGGCGTTCAAGACTCTGGCCGGTCTGGCGGCGACGGCACTGCTTGCCGCCTGCGGCGGGCCGGATGCGGAATTCGAGATCGGCAGCGAGCCGGCAGCGGGAACGGCGGTCACCGCCGCCTCCCAGGTGCCGCTCTATATCCCGCCGGAATATGCGCTGCGGCCGGGCACCACACCCGAGGTGGCGCGCCCGCGCTCCGTACCGCGCAGCGGCCTGTCGACCGGCGAAAGTCAGCTGCTCGCCCAGGCCGGCGCAGCCGAGGCCGACCCGCGAATCCGGACTTTGGTCGACCAGGAATCCACCACGCTGGCCGTGGTCGAGCCGTTCCGCATCGAACGGCTGGTGCTTGGCGTGCCGCCGGACCCGCCACCCGGCTTCGTGATCTCCCGCACCGACAGCCGCACCATCGCCGACCCGCTCTCGCTCTTCTGATCGACACGGCGGAGACTCCGCCGCCATATCGGCCAAGCAGAATCGCCACGCCCGGATCGGGCCCGGCATTCCGGTCATGCTGTGCAGATTGTCGATTGCGATGGCCGGCGCGGCCGGATGCGGCGCCGGAGCGTCTCTACGGTTTCCGACCGCACCCCATCCGGCGGCGGATCGCCGGCGGATGGGGCGGTGGCTCGGAATTCCCCAAGGGCGTGACGACGCCCCGAATATGAAGGCTGACTTCAGCCGTCCTGCTGTTGTTCCTCACGGCCCAATGCGCGGGCCAGATCGACCAGACGCTTGCGCACGCCGGGATCGAGAATCCGGTAATAGGCGCGGACCAGCTCGAGGGTCTCGCGGCTGGTCATGCGATCCGGCGCATCCGGCTCGGACGGCAACGGACGCTCCTGGACCGACGTCGGCAGGCCTTCGAAGAAATACGAGACCGGCACGTCGAGGATCTTGGTCAGCAGGTGCAGGCGGCTAGCGCTGATGCGATTCGCACCGCGCTCATACTTCTGGACCTGCTGGAAGGACACTCCAAAGGCCTTGGCCAGCTTCTCCTGGCTCATGCCCAAAAGCGTGCGCCGCTGACGCAGGCGCATGCCGACATGCACATCGACGGGATCCGGCCCATCGATGGCAATCGTTTTGCGGCGCCGGCGCGGCGTGTCGGCAGGCGCTGCTTCCATCTCAATCACTCCCATAAATCAAAGTCCTATCCGTGTTTCGCGTGGGTATTCCGAGCCGGGCTTATCCCCGAGGCGCAGTGCACATGGCCACTTGCCCAAGACCGGCAGATCGCGTCGACCCGCCTGCTGCCCGACACATCCGTGTCGGTAACCTTTCGCATACCCAGTGGCGAGTACGCGAAACGGTTACTAAGCAGCAGTTGTAGTGACGGGATCGACCTTCCGCAATTCATCCAAAGGTATATGGGATGTGGCAGAATGCCCGCTTTTGGCCCATAGAACGCACATTTCCGCGAAATTGCGGATCGTTCCAATCCAGCTCTGGTAATAAAGTTACAAAATCGGGATCAGGTGCTGGCAGCTTCTCCGATGTTGTCGACGCCGCGCTCTTCCAGCACGGTCGTCAGCCAGTTCGGGTCCATCTCGGGCACCGACGACAGCAGCAGGTCGGTATAGGGATGGTGCGGCGGCGTGAACATCTGGTCCTTGGGGCCCTGCTCCACCACCCTGCCCTCCTTCATCACCACCACCTCGTCGGCGATGGACCGCACCGTCGCCAGGTCGTGGGTGATGAACATGTAGGCCAGGTTCAGCTCCTTCTGCAGCCTGTCCAGCAGCTTCAGGATGCCCTCGGCGACCAGCTGGTCGAGCGCGCTAGTGACCTCGTCGCAGATGATGAAGGTCGGGTTGGCCGCCAGCGCCCGGGCGATGCCGATGCGCTGCTTCTGGCCGCCGGACAGCTCCGGCGGAAAGCGGCTGTAGAACTTCGACGGGTCGAGCTCGATCAGGTCGAGCAACTCGTCGACCCGGCTCTTCAGCGCGGTGCCCTTGAGACCGCCGTAGAACTCCGCAGGCCGGCCGATGATCTCGCTGATCCGCACCTTGGGATTCAGCGCCGTGTCCGCCATCTGGTAGATCATCTGCGCCTGGCGCAGCTGGTCCTTGGTGCGGTTCCGGTAGCTGGGCGGCAGTTCCTCGCCGTCGAACAGGATGCGGCCCTTGGTCGGAGGCAGCAGGCCGGTGATGCAGCGCGCCGTGGTCGACTTGCCCGACCCGGATTCGCCGACTACGGCGACCGTCATGCCGGGATAGACGTCGAAGGACACGTCCTCCAGCACCTTTACCGGCCCATAGGCCGCGTCGACATCCTCGACCGAGACCACCGGCACGGCCGCCGAAGGCCGCGCCTTCTGATCGCGCTTGAAGCTGCGCACCGCCCACAGGGTCTTGGTGTAGTCCTCCTGGGGCGATTCCAGCATCTTCTCGGTCACCGCCTCCTCGACCTCGTCGCCCTTCAGCAGCACCTTGATCACGTCGGCCATCTGCGCAACCACCGCCAGATCGTGGGTGATGTAGATCGCCGCCGTGTCGAACTGGTCGACGATGTCGCGGATCGCCGCCAGCACCTCGATCTGGGTGGTGACGTCCAGTGCCGTGGTCGGCTCGTCGAAGATGATCAGATCGGGCCGGCAGGACATCGCCATGGCGGTCATGGCGCGCTGCAGCTGACCGCCGGAGACCTGGTGCGGATAGCGGAAGCCGATCTCGCGCGGATTGGGCAGGCGCAGGCGCTCGTAGAGCTCCATGGCGTCTTCCTGGCTCTCCAACCGCTTCTTGATGCGGTAGTAGACCGGCGCCTCTGTGTGCTGGTCGATCAGCTTGTGGGCCGGGTTGAACGAGGCCGCCGCAGACTGCGCCACATAGGCAATGCGCGAGCCGCGCAGGGCGCGCAGATCGCTCTCCGCCGTGGTGGTCAACTCCATGCCGTCGAACTCGACCGAACCGCCGGAGATGCGGCAGCCGTCACGGGCGAAGCCCATGGCGGCAAGCCCGATGGTCGACTTGCCGGCCCCGGATTCGCCGATCAGCCCCAGCACCTCGCCGCGATGCAAGGTGAGATCGACGCCATGCACGATCTCCACCCATTTCTCATCCGCATAACCTTCGATGCGGAGATCCTCGATCTTCAAGAGGACGTCTTTTTTCGCCACGGCCTCTACTCCTTCAGTCCGGATGAGCGGTACAGCATCCAGTCGACGACAAAGTTCACCGCCACGGTCAGCAGAGCGATGGCCGCGGCCGGGATGAGCGGCGTGATCTCGCCGAACGAGATCAGCGTCGCGTTTTCACGCACCATGGAGCCCCAATCGGCGGTCGGCGGCTGGATGCCGAGGCCGAGGAAGGACAGGCCGGCCACCAGCAGGAACACGAAACAGAATTCCAGACCGAACTCGGCGATCAGCGGCGCCGTCGAGTTGGGCAGGATCTCCTTGCGGATCAGGTACCAGGTCCCCTCCCCGCGCAGCCGCGCCGCCTCGATGTAATCCATCACCACGACGTTGCCGGCCACCGCCCGGGTCAGGCGGAACACCCGCGGCGAGTAGATCACCGCGATGATAATCACCAGGATCGCCAGGTTGGTGCCGAAGATGCTGAGCAGCAGCAGGGCGAAGATCAGTGACGGCACGGACATGATCACATCGACCACCCGGCCCATGGCCTGATCGAACCAGCCGCCCTTGGTGGCCGCGATCATGCCGAGGATCGCGCCCATCAGGAAGGCCAGTGTGGTGGCCAGCAGGGCCAGGCCGACCGTGTTACGGGCGCCGTAGACAATGCGGCTGAACATATCGCGGCCCAGCTGGTCGGCGCCCAGCAGCATGTTCTCATCCGCCGGCGCAAAGGCCGAGGTGATCACCTCGGCCTCGCCGTACGGCGTGATGACCGGCGCGAAGATGCCGGCGATGGCATAGACGCCGACCACAAACAGCCCGAAGCTGGCGGTCAGCGGCGCTGTGCGCATCGCCTTGGCGGCCTCGCGCGGCAGCACGATCACCAGGAATTCGCGGAATGCATATGCGGTCCCGGCGGACAGCGCGATCAGCCCGGCGGCTACGGTGACGGCCCAGAGCGCCGGCTCGCCGCCGATGATGCCCATGATGAAGGACGCCAGGGTCAGCGAGAACAGCAGCAGGAACGGCCCGCGCTTGCCATAGAAGGCCGCCAGGCACGAGGCGCCGATCAGCAGCGCGTAATATCCGATCACAAAGAAGTTCATATGCCCGCCCTCACTTCGGATGCCGCAAGCGCGGGTTGGTCAGGATGGCGCCGACATCGGCAGCCAGGTTCAACAGGATGAAGGTGGCCGCGAAGATCAGGCAGCAGGCCTGGACGACCGGGAAGTCGCGCTTGGTCACGCTGTCGACCAGCAGCTGTCCGATCCCCGGATAGACGAACACGACTTCCACCAGCACCACGCCGGTGATCAGGTAGGCCAGGTTCAGCGCCACCACGTTGATGATCGGCGCCCAGGCATTGGGAAGGGCGTGCTTGACGATGACCTTCCAGGCCGGCGTGCCCTTCAGCCGCGCCATCTCGATATAGGGCGAGGCCAGCAGGTTGATGATCGCCGCCCTGGTCATGCGCATCATATGCGCCACCACCACCAGCACCATGGTCAGGGCCGGCAGGAAAGTCCGGTTCAGCAGATCCAGGAAGGTCATGCCCTCACTGAGCCTGGCAATGGCCGGGAAGTAGCCGGTCTTGACCGCCAGGTAGAGGATCAGGATGTAGCCCAGGAAGAATTCCGGTGAGGAGATCGAGGTCAGGGTGACCACGTTGGCGACCCGGTCGAAGAGCGAGTTGCGCAGCAGGGCCACGATCACGCCGAGGATGATGGCGATTGGAACGGCGATCACCGCCGCATAGGCCGCCAGGAAAAGGGTGTTGGCGAAGCGCGGTGCGATGGTCTCGGCCACCGAGGCCTGGGTGATCAGCGATACTCCGAAATCGCCGACGACAGCCCCCCCGAGCCAGTCGAGATAGCGCACGATCGCCGGTCTGTTGAGGCCCATCTGCTCGCGCATGGCCGCGAGGTTCTCCTCGGTCGCCCCCTGACCGAGCACCGCCTGGGCGATATCGCCCGGCAGCAGCTCAACAGCCCCGAATATCAGTATCGAGATGACGAGCAGTGTGAGCAGTCCCAGCCCAAGCCGTTTGAGGACGATGCCCAAGACACTGTCCATGATACCCCCCGTTCAAACCTCTTCTTTTGATGTGCTGGTGTCCTGTGGCCACGCGGACGAGCGGCCTGCGGGCATCAGCGGCGGCGATAGGAATTCATCGAAGGGAGCCGACGGTCCGAGCGGCGGGCTCAGCGGACCTAAGTCCGAGAGCCCGCCCGTTCGGCGTTGTCAGGCCGAGACCGTCGGCGGCCCCGCCCGCCTTAGGACTCGAACCACCAGCGGCTGGCGCCCCTGGCGCCGTCGCACTGCCAGCTGGCGGAAAGCTGCCCGGTGTGACGCACGTTCTTGTTCCGCGCGTAGACGAAATTGGTGAACATCGGCAGGACGGTGCCGCCGTCGTCGCGGGCGATCTCCTGCATTTCCCGATACTGCGCGGCGCGCCGGGTCTGGTCCAGTTCGCCCTTGGCCTGTATCAGCAGCTCGTTGAAGCGGGCATTCTGCCACCGGGCCTCGTTCCAGGCCGCGTCGTCCTTGTAGGCGAGGCTGAACATCTGGTCCGGCGTCGGGCGCGCGCCCCACTGGACCATGCAGAACGCCTTCTTCAGCCAGATATTGGAGTAGTAGCCGTCGTTGGGCTCGCGCACGACATTGATGTTGATGCCGGCGGCCTTGGCCTGCTCCGAATACAGCACGCAGAGGTCGACGGCCCCCGAATAGACGCTGTCGGCGGTGTGCAGGTCCACCGAAAGACTGCTGTGGCCGGCCTCACTAAGGTGGAACTTCGCCTTGTCGGGATCGTATTCGCGCTGCGGCAGATCGGCCCAGTAGGGCATGTTCGGCGAGACATGCACATCGTTGGCCGGAATCGCCGTGCCGAAGGCGATCTTCTCGATGATCTCCTCGCGGTTGATGGCGTATTTCATGGCCAGACGCACATTGACGTCATCGAACGGCGCCGTGTCGCAATGCATCGGCAGGGTGATGGCCGCACCGCTGGGGATGTTGTCGATCTCGATGTTCGGCGACCGCTGCAGCAGGCCGAGCGTCTTCAGGTCGAGCTGGGTGACGGAATCGACCTCGCCGGTGACCAGGGCGGTCTGGCGCGCGTTCGGGTCGTTCAAGACGGTGATCTCGACGTCGTCGAAATAGGCCCCTTCGAGGTGCCAGCCGTCATGGCGCACCAGTTCGGTGCCGACGCCGAACTCATGGTTGACGATCTTGTAAGGGCCGGTGCCGTCGCCGGACTGCCAGTCGATCGACCCGTCCGAGTTCGCCGGGCACATCGCCATGTGATAATCGGTCATCAGCCACGGGAAGTCGGCGTTCGCGCCGGTCAGCTTCACCGTGAACGAGTGGTCGTCGTTCTTGACGATATCCGCGACATCATTCATCAGCGCCTTGGCGGCGGAAGTGCTGTCGTCGCCGCGATGGTGGTTCAGCGACGCGATGGCATCGTCGGCGGTCAAGGGCTTGCCGCTGTGGAAGCTGACGCCACGCCGCAGCTGGAAGGTCCACTCCGTCGCGTCGTCGGAGGGTGTCCAGGACTCGGCCACATCACCGCCCAGCTCGTTGGTCGGCGTGATCAGGGTGAGATAGCTGCGATGGGTGTGCGCGAACTGGATCTGGGTGAAGCTTACATAGGTGCCCGGATCATGGGTATCCGACGTGTTGCCGTCATGGGTGCCGAGGCGGAAGGTGCCGCCGCGGTTGGGCGTCTGCGCCGCCACCTTGGTCGACCAAAGGCTCGTCGCGGCCGGCACCGCGAAGCCGGCGGCCACGGCGTAGCGCATGAATTCACGACGCGGCAGGCGGCCGCGTCGCGCCTCCGCTGCCATGCGTTCTATGAGGTCTGCTTCAGCGTTGCTCGGTTTACCGTCGTAGTCCGACATCTGTTCTTCTCCCTGTTCATATCGTTCCGAATGCCCATTTCCGGGCACCGGCATTACTGGGTTTCCCCGACACCCCCTCGATCCATGGCGCCGGGGCATTTGCGCGTGGCGTTGGCCCGATCGGTCATGACTGGTCGCAAGAGATTGTTGTTGAGGTCATCGCAAACACACTCGAGAACGCGCCGCCGATCGGAAATGCGGTAGGAGATCCTGAGGGGTCCATGCGGTTTTGCGGATTGCCGTTCCGATGGTCCCGGTGCCGGTCGCCGCGATCGACGCCGTCCGCAAGAATTCGCGGTATCTTCGCCTGCCGCATTCAAGACCGCAGGTCAGTCGCGGCGCAGCAACGAAGAGCCTTCCTCAAGTCTCGCCGGTTCGTCGATACCTCCCTGTTCAAAAAAGGTCCGTGCGCGAGAGGTCGAATCGAAATCGTCAATTAGTCATTCGCCGAAAAATGACAATTCTGGCATTGATTGGCGAATTTTCTCCCTGACTCGACCATCATTTTTGATCTCTTATTGTCCTGCAAATCGTAGGACCGTGCTGGAGATTGTCAAACCAAAATCCCGGACACGCGGCGCCTCGGAACGGCCATCCGGCGCAGTGGCGCAGAACGCCAAGAGAGTGTCGCATACGGACAATGTCCTGCGACAATTCGGCCCCCTCACACGCGGCAATTCCGATAGTGTCCGGTTTCGTCGCGTCGAGACCGCAACTGCCCGAGAGCCCAGCCGATGCCGGACAACAACGATGTGGACATCCAGGACAGGGAGACCTGCTACCAGGGGTTTTTCCGCATGGACCGGCTGCGGCTGCGCCATGGCCGCTACGATGGCGGCTGGACGCCAATGCTGGTGCGTGAGGTCATGCTGCGCGGCCTGGCGGTGGCGGTGGTGCCGTATGATCCGGAGCGCGACGAGGTGGTCCTGATCGAGCAGTTCCGGGCTGGCGCCCTGGTCGCCGGAGAACCCGCCTGGATGGTCGAGATCGTGGCCGGCATGGCCCATGAGGGCGAGGACCCCGAGGCCGTGGCGCGCCGGGAAACGCTCGAGGAGACCGGGCTTCAAATCGGCGCCCTGGAGCCGATCGCCCGCTTCATGCCCAGCCCCGGCGGCTCGTCGGAGGTGGTGCAGGTCTATGTCGGCCAGGTCGACGCGGAGGGCGCCGGCGGCTATCACGGCGTCGAGGATGAGGGTGAGGATATCCGCGTCTTCCGACTGCCGGCGGACGAGGCGTTCGGCATGCTCGACGACAGCCGGATCGACACCGCGATCACCCTGACCGGCCTCTACTGGCTGGCCCGCAACCGGGAAGCGCTGCGCGCCCGCTGGCGATGATTGTATGCCGACGTTCGATGCCTTGTGACCGGCCGGGCCGAGGCGGTAGGTTCGGGACAAGTCACGCGACGTAACGGGAGGATCGACTGTTGGCAGATATTCGGGATGGCCTGGTCGGGGCAATCGGCAACACGCCCTTGATCCGCCTAAGACGCGCATCGGAGGAGACCGGCTGCGAAATCCTCGGCAAGGCCGAATTCCTCAACCCCGGCAGCTCGGTCAAGGACCGGGCGGCGAAGTTCATCATCCTCGACGCGGAAGAGCGCGGCGTTCTGAAGCCGGGCGGTACCATCGTCGAGGGCACCGCCGGCAATACCGGCATCGGCCTCGCGCTTGTCGCAGCCGCCCGCGGCTACAAGACGGTCATCGTCATCCCCGAGACCCAGAGCCAGGAAAAGAAGGACATGCTGCGCCTGTGCGGCGCCGAGCTGCGCGAGGTGCCGGCCAAGCCGTTCCGCGACCCGGGCAACTACGTGCATGTGGCGACCCGGCTGGCCGCCGAGCTGAACGAGACCGATCCCAACGGCGTGCTTTATGCCAACCAATGGGACAACACCGCCAACCGCCGGGCCCATATCGAAGGCACCGCGCCGGAGATCTGGGAGCAGACCGACGGCAAGGTGGACGGCTTCATCTGTGCGGTGGGCACCGGCGGCACCCTGACCGGCGTGGCGATGGGCCTGCGCGAGCGCAAGAAGGACATCGTCATCGGCCTCGCCGATCCGATGGGGGCGGCGCTCTACAGCTATTTCACTACCGGCGAGATGAAATCCTCCGGCAGCTCGATCACCGAAGGCATCGGCCAGGGCCGCATCACCGGCAATCTGGAAGGGCTGGAGGTGGACGAGCCGTTCCAGATTCCCGACGAGGAAGGGATCCCGGTCTGCTTCGACCTGCTGGAGCATGAAGGCCTGTGCCTGGGCAGTTCCAGCGGCATCAACGTCGCCGGCGCGATCCGGCTGGCCAAGAAGATGGGACCGGGCCACACCATCGTGACCATCCTCTGCGATTTCGGCACTCGCTATCAGTCCAAGCTGTTCAACCCGGCCTTCCTGCGCGAGAAGGGTCTGCCGGTGCCGCATTGGCTGGAGGGCTGATCGGCCATGACCCTGCTGTTTCGCGATGACGCCTATCTGAAATCCTGCACCGCCACGGTGACCGCCGCGGCCGACGGGCAGATCTTCCTGGATCAGACCGTCTTCTATCCCATGGGCGGCGGCCAGCCCGGCGACACGGGCCGGCTGCGCTGGGACGGCGGCGAGATCCGCATCGTCGATGCCCGCAAGGGGGATGGTCCCGACGCGGTGGTGCACATCGCCGAGGAGGGCGTCGCCCTGCCCGCTCCCGGCACCGAGGTCGAGGCCGAGATCGACTGGGACCGGCGCCTCCGGCTGATGCGCATGCACACCGCCATGCACCTGCTCTGCTCGATCGTCGAGGGCGACGTGACCGGCGGCCAGGTCGGCGCCGAGAAGAGCCGGCTCGACTTCAACGTGCCGACCGGCGCCCTGGACAAGGAGGCAATCGGCGCGGCCTTAAACGAACTGGTCGCCGCCGCCCTGCCGGTGCAGTCGCGCTGGATCTCCGATGAAGAGCTGGCCGGCCGGCCGGAGCTGGTCCGCACCATGTCGGTCAAGCCGCCCTCGGGCAGCGGCAAGGTGCGGCTGATGCAGATCGGCGACGAGAACGACCCGGCCGACCTGCAGCCCTGCGGCGGCACCCATGTCGCCAACACCAGCGAGATCGGCGCGCTCAGGATCGGCAAGATCGAGAACAAGGGCCGCCAGAACCGCCGCGTGAACATCCTGCTGGACGAGGGCTGACCGGACATGGCGGCGAAGCCTCAATGACCGGTCCGCTGGTCGATACCGCCTGGCTGGCGGCCCATCTGGACGACCCGTCTGTGCGGGTGGTCGATGCCACCTATTTCCTGCCCGATGCCGGCCGCGACGCGCGAGCCGAGTACAGGACGGCCCACATTCCGGGTGCCGCGTTCTTCGATATCGACGCCATCGCCGACCCGGCCAATCCGCTGCCGCACATGCTGCCAAGCCCGGACCTCTTCGCCGAGAAGGTCGGCGCGCTGGGCATCGGCAACGACCATCTTGTCGTCAGCTACGATACCCACGGCCTGTTCAGCGCCGCCCGGGCCTGGTGGATGTTCCGGGTCTTCGGCCATGACCGGGTGGCGGTGCTGGATGGCGGGCTGCCGCGATGGACCGGCGACGGGCATCCGACCGACGACGCGACCGTTTCCCACCCTCCGGCCCGCTTCCAGCCCCGGTTCCGGCCGGATCTGGTGCGGTCCGCCGAGGAGGTGTTGGCCAATGTCTCCTCCGGGGCGATCCGTATCGTCGACGTCCGATCGCCCGGCCGATTCGAGGGCACCGAACCGGAGCCGCGGCCGGAGAGCCGCTCCGGCCATATCCCGGGAAGCGCCAATCTTCACTATGCCGCCCTGATCGACCGCGAGACCCGCAAGCTGCTGGACCCGACAGCGCTCGAGGCCCGGTTCCGGGACGCCGGCCTCGCCGGCGACGGCCCCTTCGTCGCCAGCTGCGGCAGCGGCGTCACCGCCTGCATCTTTGCGCTCGCCAAGCAGGTCACCGGCCATGACGCCGTGGCGGTCTATGACGGCTCCTGGACCGAATGGGGCGGCCGCGCCGACCTTCCGCTCGAGACCGGACCCAACCGCTAGGGACGCCATGGCCCGCAAACCGACCAAGAAGAAATCCGCCGGAAAGCTCAAGGTCACCGTCACCCATCTGGAGATGACGGAACCGCCCAGCCATCGCCCGGTGCCCATGCCGCTGGCCAAGGTGGCGCTGCTGGAGGCGGAGAAGCCGACGGTGTCGTTCTACCGCTATCTCTACAATACGGTGGGCGAGGAATGGCTGTGGGGCGATCGGCGCGAGCTCAGCGACACCATGCTGAAGGCGATCATCCATGACGAGCGCGACCATGTGCTGGTGCTTTACCGGGCCGGCGTCCCGGCCGGGTTCGCCGAGCTGTTCCGCGGCGAGGAACACACCACCGAGCTCAGCTATTTCGGCCTGATCCCCGAATTCGTCGGCCAGGGAATGGGGCGTTACCTGCTGCAGGCCGCCATCGAGCGCGCCTGGCGCGACGAGCCCCGCCGCCTCATCGTGGAGACCTGCACCCTGGACCATCCGCGCGCCCTCACCCTCTACCAATGGGCCGGCTTCAAGCCCTATGCCCAGGAGGAGGTGCTGCGCGACGACCCGCGGGCCCTGGGGCTGATCCCCAAGACCGTGGCGCCGCAGCATCCGATGGGGGCCGGGTGACCATTCTCGATTGGCATGGGGAGCGGGCCGGGCTGGCCGATCTCAGGCTGCTCGACCGCTGTGCCCCGGCCGAGGGCATCGACATAACGGCGGTCCGGCGCTATCGGCTCGACCGGGTCCGGTCGGAGATGGCCAAGCGGGATATCGCCGCCTGCCTGCTGTTCGATCCGGTCAATATCCGCTACGCGACGGGTGCGCGGAACATGCAGGTGTTCAGCCAGCGCAATCCGGCGCGCTATCTGCTGCTGCCGGTCGAGGGGCCGGTGATCCTGTTCGAGTTCACCGGCTGCATGCATCTGGCCGACGGGCTGGAGACCATCGACGAGGTGCGCCCAGCCATCACCGCCAGCTTCGTCGCCGCCGGCACCGGCATCGCCGACCGCGAGCGCCAGTGGGCGCGGGAAACAGGTGCCATCCTGCACGAGATTTGCGGTGCGAAGGCCACGATCGGCATCGAACGTGTCAATGCCGGTGCGGCAGCGGCCCTCGCCGGAGAGGGTTTCCGCCTTGTCGACGCGCAGGAGCCGGTGGAGATGGCGCGCGCGATAAAATCGCCGGGCGAGATCGCCTGCATTCGCCAATCCCTGGCGGCGACGGAACTGGCGGTTGCCCGCCTGCGATCAGCGGTCCGGCCCGGGATCACCGAGGCCGAGCTGTGGTCGATCCTGCACCAGGCGGTTATCGCCCAGGGCGGCGACTATGTGGAGACCCGGCTGCTGAATTCCGGCCCCCGCACCAATCCGTGGTTCCAGGAATGCGGCAGCCGGGTGATCGGCCGCGACGAACTGGTCGCGCTGGACACCGACGTGGTCGGCTGTCACGGCTATTACAGCGACTTCTCGCGCACCTTCCATTCCGGCCCCGGCAGGCCGACCGACGACCAGAAGACCCTCTACCGGACCGCCCATGAGCAGCTCCACCACAACATGGCGATCCTGAAACCGGGCCTGAGCTTCCGGGAGTATTCCGAGCTCGCCTGGAATATCCCCGAGCGCTACGCCGCCAACCGCTACTACCTGTCGGCCCATGGCTGCGGCCTGACCGGCGAATACCCCTATCTCTACCACCGCGCGGAATTCCCCGAGGCCGGCTATGACGGCATCGTCGAGCCCGGCATGACCCTCTGCGTGGAAAGCTTCATCGGCGAGGAAGGCGGCGCGGAAGGCGTGAAGCTGGAACAGCAGGTGCTGATCACCGAGACGGGCACCGAGCTGCTTTCGACGTTCCCATTCGAGGAGTCACTGCACGCGCCATAGCCGGAACGGGAGGCACAGAAAAGCCTTAACCATAAGCATACGGTTTCGGAGCATTGTGCCGGCATCGACGTGCAATGGCTTCGGGCGGGCGGTGAGCGATGAGCTTTCACCTTTGCGTCTACCATACGGCCAAACCGGTGACCGACGCCCTGGCCTCGGAGCGTTACGTCGCCTATTGCGACGAAGACGATCTGACGCCGTACCTCGAGCCGAGTCCGAGTGTCGCGGCGTTCCTCAAAGAGCTGTCGGCGGCCTATCCCGATCTGGACGATATTGCGCCGGAGGACGAGGACGCCAGGGCCGGTTCTCCATGGGCCAGCGGGCACGACGTCTCGGAGGGTCATGTCCATATGGCCATGACCTTCTCCTCCGCGGGATCGATCACCGACGACGTCACCAGTCTTGCCCGAAAACACGAGCTCGTCTGCTATTGCCCGCAATCCGGCACAATCCTGACGGCACCGGAAAGGCTGCTATCCGACAAGGACCATCGAAGGCAGCGCAAGGATGCGTCTCGCGAGGCAAAGCGGGCGCATCGAGCGAAACAGCGGGGGCCAACGCTCAGGGACGTGGCCGCGGTTGTCGAACGCGAGATGGCCGAGTTGGGCTTTCAGCATGAGGGCAACGGCACCTTCAGCAAAGCGCTGACCGATGACATCGACGGCTGCATCGCACTCAGCGTCGCCGAGGGGCTGGACTACAGCCGGATCGAGGTCATCACCGGTTTGAGGCACAAGGCACTCAGCGCGGTCGATCGCCGATTGTCGGGTGCGCACCACGATCTCCCGGACCAGCCTCTGATCGGGATTCCCCTCTTCGTACTACACCGGCGCCAACGTCGCTGGCGGAGGGCGAGCCGACCCGAAGGAACGGTCAGCTCCGATGAGGAGCTGCAGCGTTGGGTCGAGACAACGATTGCCTTGCTGTCAAGCGAGGGGCTGTCATTCATGTCGGAATGGGCATCGCTGGAATTGATCGCGGCGGCTCTCCTTGCGGGCAAGCTGCGGTCGGGTACAAGTATCCTCGCCCCGGCCGCCGCGCTTTGCCTTCTCGGCCGACAGGATGAGGCGGCGGCGTTCGTGGATGCCTGGCTGCTTTGGGAGGCGAGCCAGCATGGCCGTCCCGAACGAGGCACGCTCAAGCAGGCCAGGCGGTTGCTTTTGATCAACGACAGGTCGAACGGAGAGATCTCGGCCGAACTCCGCTCCCGGGTGGTCCGGCACCTTCGAATGCCCCCTTCCGAGCGGTACGAAGACCCGCATTGGGAAAGAGACGAGCCCTTCGTCGCCATGCTTGATGCCTTGCTATCCCCCATGGGATTTGCCCGCGACGGGCGCGCCTGGTATCGGGCGGGGTCGCATTCGGTCCAATGGCTGGACCTCGAGCCCTCGTTGCAACCGCGGCTGTGGATATCGTTCGACACTTCGGTCCGCGGTGCGGTCGATGAACCAGGCGCCGAGGCGGCCACTCTGCCATTCGAACAGAGGTTCCTGACCCGCCCGACGATCCAGTTGCGGGACCTGTGCAATGACGCCATGCGTCGCAAGGTTGATCGCGCCCTGACTTTCCACTACGACCGCGCCAGTTTCGTCGAGCCGGATCTCAATGGCCGACCGGTGGACATGCGGCGATACAACGGAGCGGAGGAGCCGGCGACGCTGACCGCCGAATGGCGGATCGCCGCCGTCCGGGAGGCGATGATCACCTACGGCATTCCGATGCTGTCAGGCCTGGAACAAAACGCCCTGACCCGCATGAGGTACCGGCTGAAGGTCGTCTGGAACGGCCACGATCTATCCGAGTCGGCTTAGACCAAGCCTCAGACATGACGCCGACCGGGCGTCATTTCATCCCACTCCAGCGGCGTGCGCAAAGACGGCCAGGCTCCCCCCGCGGAGAGACCTGGCCGTCGTCAACCATCCGTCTCAGTGCGAGAGGATCTGGCTCAGGAACAGCTTGGTGCGATCCGATTGCGGGTTGAGGAAGAACTCCTCCGGCTCGTTCTGCTCGATGATCTCGCCGCCATCCATGAACAGCACCCGGTTGGCCACCGTGCGCGCGAAGCCCATCTCGTGGGTGACGCAGAGCATGGTCATGCCTTCGTGGGCGAGCTCGATCATGGTGTCCAGCACCTCCTTGATCATCTCCGGATCCAGCGCCGAGGTCGGCTCGTCGAACAGCATGATCTTGGGCCGCATGCACAGGCTGCGGGCGATCGCCACGCGCTGCTGCTGGCCGCCGGAGAGCTGGCCCGGATACTTCGCCGCCTGCTCGGGGATCTTGACCCGCTCCAGGAAGTACATGGCGGCTTCCTCGGCCTCCTTCTTGGGCGTCTTGCGCACCCAGATCGGCGCCAGGGTCAGGTTCTGCAGAACCGTCAGATGCGGGAACAGGTTGAAGCTCTGGAACACCATGCCGACTTCGCGGCGGATGGCGTCGATGTTCTTCACATCGTTGTTGAGCGCGATCCCGTCGACCGTGATCAGGCCCTTCTGGTACTCCTCCAGCCGGTTGATACAGCGAATCAAGGTCGATTTCCCTGAGCCCGATGGCCCGCAGATCACCAGCACCTCGCCCTTGTCGACCGAGAGGTCGATGTCCTTCAGCACATGGAACTCGCCATACCATTTGTGCATGGCCTGGATATGGATGACGGGGTCTTCCGAAGTTGCGACGGCGGCATCTGTCATTGATTTGCCTTCCTTGAGGTCCGGTCCGGTCAGCGCCGGTGGCTGGTGTTCAGCCTCTTTTCCAGGTTCTGCGAATATTTCGACATGAAGTAGCAGAAGCAGAAGTAGAGGACCGCGATAAAGAGGTAGGCCTCCTTGTAGAACCCGCGCCAGGCCGGGTCGGTCAGCGACGCCTTGGCGGTGCCCAGCAGATCGAACAGACCGATGATGATGACCAGCGACGTGTCCTTGAAGAAACCGATGAAGGTGTTAACGATCGGCGGGATCGAGATCTTCAGCGCCTGCGGCAGGATGATCAGCCGCATCTTCTGCCAGTATCCCAGTCCCAAGGCGTCGGCCGCCTCATACTGTCCCCGCGGGATTGCCTGAAGCCCGCCACGCACCACCTCCGCCAGATAGGCGGCGGCGAACAGGATGATGGCGACCTGCGCCCGCAGCAGCTTGTCGATCGTAATCCCGGTCGGCAGGAACAACGGGAACATCACCGAGGCCATGAACAGCACCGTGATCAGCGGCACGCCGCGCACCAGCTCGATGAATCCCACGCATATCGTCTTTGCCGCCGGCAGGTCGGAGGTTCGGCCCAGCGCCAGCACGATCGACAGCGGGAATGCGAAGACCAGACCGATCACCGACAGCATCAGGGTCAGCGGCAGGCCGCCCCAATTGGTGTTCGGCACATGCTGCAGGCCCAGCACGCCTCCCCACATCAGGGTGCTCAGGACCACGAGCGCCACGGCCCATGCAATTCCCAGCCAGAGCTTCCAGGCCCTTCGGTCACAGCTGACCAGGATCAAGGCGACGAACAGGATCACCGAAATGGCCGGACGCCACCGCTCTGCCGACGGGTAGGTCCCGAACAGGATCAGCCAGATCTTCTCGCGCAGGAACGCATAGCAGAACCCGCCGGTGGCCCGGCAGGCATCGGCGGCTAGCGCCCCGGTCTGGGGATCGCGCGTGCCCCAGACCGCATCGAAGAACAGCCAGTTGACCATCCCGATGAATATCTGGACTAGAAGGACCAGCAGCACGATCGAGATGATCGCGTTGGGGATGCTGTTGAACAGGTTGGCGCGCAGCCAACCAAGGATGCCGTGCGACATCACCGGAGGTCCGGTCTCTACGACGGCGGTGCCTTGCGATTGCTCAGCCATGGTATCAGCGCTCCACCAGCGCGATTTTCTTGTTGTACCAGTTCATGAACACCGAGATCAGCAGGCTCAGGATCAGGTACACGGCCATGAAGATCGAGATCGCCTCGATCGCCTGGCCAGTCTGGTTGATGGTCGTGTTGCCAACCGCCACCAGGTCGGGATAGCCGATCGCGATCGCCAGCGAACTGTTCTTCGTCAGGTTCAGATACTGGCTGGTGGTCGGCGGGATGATGATCCGGAGCGCCTGCGGCAGGATGATCAGCCTCAGCGTCCAGCTCCGTTTCAGCCCCAGCGCTTCCGACGCCTCGGTCTGGCCGTGCGGCACCGCCAGGATACCGCCGCGCACGATCTCGGCGATGAAGGACGCCGTATAGAGCGTCAGGCCGAACAACAGTGCCGCAAATTCCGGGGTCAGCACCAGCCCGCCGCGGAAGTTGAAGCCCCTCAGTGCCGGCACATCCATTGCCGTGGGCGCTCCGCCGAACAGCCATACCAGTATCGGCAGGCCGACGATGATCCCGGCGCCGACGCTGAACAACGGGAACTGCTGTCCGGTCAGCGCCTGGCGCCTGACCGCCCACCGGTCGAGGAAGACGACCCCGATGATGGCGACAATCAGGGCAATGCCCATGGCGGGGAAAACCGGATGCGATTCCGGTATTGGGAACATCAGCCCGCGATTGCTGAGAAAGATGCCGGTGACCGGGTTCAGCGCATCACGTGGGCCCGGCAGGCTGACCGTGATCACCGCGTACCAGAAGAATAATTGCAGCAACAGCGGTATGTTCCGCAGACCCTCGACATAGACCGACGCCAACTTGGCCACCAGCCAGTTGGAGGAGAGTCTTGCCACGCCGATCAGCGTGCCGAGGATGGTCGCGAGAATGACCCCGAGCACGGCCACCTTGACGGTATTGAGGAAGCCGACGAACAACGCCTTGCCGTAAGAATCGGCGGCCGAGTATTCGATCGGGCCCTCACTGATCTCGAACCCGGCCTCGCGTTCCAGGAAGCCGAAGCCGCTGGCGATCTGCTGGTTTTCCAGGTTCGTGATGGTGTTGTCGACGAGATACCAGCCGAGCCCGACGACCCCGGCGACGATGGCGACCTGATACAGGATCGCCCGGACGCGCGGATCGTTCAGCGCCGACGAGCGCCCCGTCACGTCCATATCTTGCGTTTCTACTGCCATGAGGCTCGCCTCACTCCCAGTGGCGGGCGGCAAGCGCCCGGGGATAAAGCGAAAACCGCCGCCCCGAATGTCCGGGGCGGCGGTTCAAGCGGCCTTTACCGAGCCGGCATGGCGTACATCAGACCCCCGCGGGTCCAAAGGTCGTTCACGCCGCGCTCCAGGCGCAGCGCCGTTTGCGGACCGACGTTACGGTCGAAGATCTCGCCGTAATTGCCGACCTGGGCGATCGCGTTGTAGGCCCATTCCTCGGCCAGGCCGAGATTCTCGCCCATGCCCGGGGTGGTGCCCAGCAGACGCTGGATGGTCGGGTCGGTGCTGTTCAGCGCCGCATCGACCGTATCGGAGGTCAGGCCCTTCTCCTCGGCCTCGATCAGCGCGTAGACGGTCCACTTGACCACGTCCAGCCACTCATCGTCGCCATGCCGGACCACCGGGCCCAGCGGCTCCTTGGAGATGATCTCCGGCAGGATGATGTGGTCGTCCGGGTTCGGTGCGACCGAGGCGCGGATCGACGCCAGGCCGGACGCGTCCGTGGTGTACACGTCGCAACGGCCAGCGAAGTACGCGGCGTTGACCTCGTCCAGGCTCTCGATCACCACCGGGTCGAAGGACATGCCGTTGGCCCGGAAGAAATCCGACAGGTTGAGTTCGGTGGTCGTGCCCGGCTGCACGCAGACGGCGGCGCCGTCGAGTTCCAGGGCGCTGGTGACGCCCAACGCTTTGGGTACCATGAAGCCCTGGCCGTCATAGAAGGTGACGCCGGCGAAGTTCAGGCCCAGCGAGCTGTCGCGGGTCAGTGTCCATGTCGTGTTGCGCGACAGCAAGTCGACTTCGCCGGACTGCAAGGCCGTGAAGCGCTGCTGCGCAGTCAGCGGGGTGAACTGGATGGCATCGGCATCGCCGAGCACCGCGGCGGCCACGGCCTTGCAGACGTCCACGTCCAGCCCGGACCATTTGCCCTCGCTGTCCGGGTTGGAGAATCCGGCAAGCCCGGTGCTGACGCCGCACAGCAGCGTGCCCCGGTCCTTGATGGCATCCAGCGTTTCACCGGCATTGGCCGGAAGAACAGCGCCAGCCATCGTGACCATCGCGCCGGCAGCGAGAACGTGTTTGAGATTCATTGATCCCGTCCCTATTGATTGACAGTGTTAGCCTCCTGGGGCTTCACGCACCCCATTCGGTTCCTTTTAGCAAGGATTTGCCCCGAAACAGAAGCAATTGCTTGGGACAATTCCTGCCTTATTCCTCAGCAAACCGATTAAATCGGCGGCGTACTGCGAAAAACGAAAGCAGAATCGGACGAATACTCGCTCCGATTGGCGTTGGAATGGGCCGCACATCACGACCGAGCGCAAATGAATGAAGCGAAACCGCCGCCCCGATCCTCCGGGGCGGCGTTTCAAGCGGCCCGTCAACGTGCCGGCATGGCATACATCAGGCCGCCGCGGGTCCACAGATCATTCACGCCGCGCTCCAGACGCAGCGCTGTGCTCGGGCCGACATTGCGGTCGAAGATCTCGCCGTAATTGCCGACCTGCTTGATCGCGTTATAGGCCCACTCTTCGGCCAGGCCGAGATTCTCGCCCATGCCCGGGGTTGTGCCCAGCAGCCGCTGCACGGTCGGGTCGGTGCTGTTCAGCGCCTCGTCGACAGTGTCCGAGGTCAGGCCCTTCTCCTCGGCCTCGATCAGCGCATAGACGGTCCATTTCACCACGTCGAACCACTCATCATCCCCATGGCGAACCACCGGGCCGAGTGGCTCCTTGGAGATGATCTCGGGCAGGATGACGTGGTCGTCGGGCACCGACATCACCGAGGTCCGGATCGACGCCAGCTGGGAAGCGTCCGATGTCAGGACGTCGCAGCGGCCCGCGGCGTAGGCGGCATTGACCTCGTCCGCCTGCTCGATGACCACCGGCTCGAACGACATGCCGTTGGCCCGAAAATAATCGGCCAGATTGAGCTCGGTGGTGGTGCCGGTGCCCACGCAGACCGCCGCGCCATCGAGCTCAAGCGCGCTGGAGACGCCGAGCGCCCTGGGCACCATGAAGCCCTGGCCGTCATAGAAAGTGACGCCGGCGAAATTCAGTCCGAGCGCGGAATCCCGGGTCAACGTCCAGGTCGTGTTGCGCGACAGGATGTCGACCTCGCCCGATTGCAGGGCGGTGAAACGCTGCTGCCCCGTCAGTGGCGTGAACTGGATCTTGTCCGAGTCTCCCAGGACGGCGGCGGCAATCGCCCGGCAGACATCCACATCCAGCCCGGACCAGTTGCCTTCGCTGTCTGGGTTTGAGAACCCGGCCAGCCCGGTATGAACGCCACAAAGAACCATGCCGCGCGCCTTGATCGCGTCCAGCGTCTCGCCGGCCAGCGCCGGCGTTACGGCGGGCATCATGACGAAAGCAGTTGCGGCGAATACCCGTTTCAAATTCATCGAATCCATCCCTGTTGAAAAAAAGCAGCGCCGTGGCGCGATCCGCGCCGGCCCCTCGTTGTACCAGCGACCGGACGTCAGCCTAAGCCTCGTCATAACGCGGCCCCATGGCGCCGCGAATTAGGATTTGACCGGCAAGGTCGTCGCGCCAAAGATGTCGCCCCTTCCCGATCTCCAGCTGCGATGAGCCGATGAGCGAAAGCAAAAAGCACCGAGATGAAACGGTGGCGACCCATGCCGGGCTGAAGCCCTGGGACAATCACGGCATCGTCAATCCGCCGGTCTATCACGCCTCCACGATCCTCTATCCGACGGTCGCCGAGCTGAAGTCGCGGGTCGGCCGCAAGTTCGAGAAGGGCGTCTATTCCTATGGGCGGACGGGGACGCCGACCAGCGAAGCCCTGGAGGAAGCGGTGGCGGCGCTGGAAGGCGGCCATGACGCGGTGACCACGTCGTCGGGCCTCTCAGCCGTCGTGACGGCGTTGTCGGCCTTCCTGTCGGCGGGCGACCATCTGCTGATGGTCGACACGGTCTACGGGCCCAGCCGGACCTATTGCGACAAGGTGCTGTCCCGCTTCGGGGTCGAGGTCACCTATTACGATCCGCTGATCGGCGGCGAAATCGCCGGGCTGATCCGGGACAACACGCGGGTGATCTATCTGGAGAGCCCGGGCTCGCACACCTTCGAGGTGCAGGACGTGCCGGCGATCACCGCCGTGGCCAAATCCCGCGGCATCACCACCATGATCGACAACACCTGGGGCACGGCGCTCTACCTCAAGCCCTTCAATCTGGGCGTCGACATCTCGGTCCATGCCGGCACCAAATATGTCGTAGGCCATTCCGATGTGATGATGGGCCTCATCGTCTGCGCCACCGCCGAGGATTACATCAAGGTCAAGAGCCACGCCTATGAGACCGGCCAATGCGCCGGCCCGGACGACGTCTATCTGGCGCTGCGGGGCCTGCGGACCATGCCGGTACGCCTGAAGCAGCATTTCAAGAACGGGTTGGAGGTCGCGCGCTGGCTGCAGGGCCGTCCGGAGGTGGCGCGGGTGCTGCACCCGGCCCTGGAGGACGATCCCGGGCACGCCCTGTGGAAGCGCGACTTCACCGGCGCCTGCGGGCTGTTCGGCGTGGTCCTGGCGCCCTGCCCGCCCGAGGCCGTGGCCGCCATGCTGGACCACATGGACCTGTTCCGCATGGGCTATAGCTGGGGCGGATATGAGAGCCTGGCGGTGCCGTCCGATCCGCGCGCCATCCGCACCGCAACCGAATGGACCGAGACCAATCCGATGATCCGACTGCATATCGGCCTGGAGGACCCGGCCGACCTGATCGACGATCTGTCCCGCGGCTTCGACCGGCTGCGGGCGGCGGCCGAGGCTGCGTGATGGACGCCCTCTGGCAGGCCGTGCGGTTCGATAAGGACGGTCTGGTCCCGGCCATCGCCCAGCAGCACGACACCGGCGAGGTGCTGATGATGGCCTGGATGACCCGCGGGGCCATCGAGGAGACTTTGAAGACCGGGCAGGTCTGCTACTGGTCCCGCTCCCGCCAGGCTCTGTGGCGCAAAGGCGAGACATCGGGCCAGGTGCAGCGCCTGGTCGACCTCCGGGTCGATTGCGACGGCGATACACTGCTGGTCCTGGTCGACCAGACCGGTGTCGCCTGCCATACCGGCCGTCGCAGCTGCTTCTATCTCGCGGCCCGCGACGGGGCGCTGGAGACGATCGCCGATGTCCAGACCGACCCGGCAACCCTGTACGGAGAGGGTTCCGAACCGCCGGAGTAGCTCAAAAGTCAATAAAATCAAATAATTAATGTTAACGCCGCGTTAACATCCGTTTAGTACTTTGTTCACCTTGGCTCGCGCATGCGCGAAATACTGCAGAATTGGCGAAGTGCTTTCGGCGTCGGCTGGACGTGTGCCATGAAGCTTTTGGGTCTGATACTGCTGTTCTTCGGTGTGGGGCCGGCAATCGCCGAGTACCTGGGCCGTGACATCGTCGCCTTTGCCTGGATCGACAATTGGGGCCTCGAGGCGAGCCTGATCATCAAATCGGCGATGATCGCCTTTGGCGCCGCCCTGTTCCTGCCTGGAGAAAAGGCGCAGCCAAGGCGCCCACCCCCCTCCGCTCCAGGCTGGACCCCGTCCAGAAAGCATGTGCGATACCCCGATCCGGTGGCCGGCCTGTACAACCGCTCCGACCGCTGACGGCCGCGTCACGTCGCCGGTGCCGGGCCGCATTCCCAAAGGGAACCCGGGCAATCCAATCGGTTGCGTTTTACCTCCTTAACCTCGCCGAAACCAATACGTGCCTTGCTTACAGGCTCGGCGGATTTCGATTCGCCGCTGCCGCGCCTACGACATTGATTGGATGCGCCATGAGAAAGCTTGGTTCCCTGCTGCTGTTCTTCGGTGTCGGCACGATCGTGCTGAACCTGATCGGCTATGAATTCGCGATCCTCGGCTGGATCGACAATTGGGGCGAGACTGTCGGCTGGGGCATTCGCGCCGCAATGATCGTCGCCGGCGGCGCCCTGTTCGTCGTCGGGCAGCGGGCCGAGGCGGGCTCTGCCCCGCAGGCGGCCGAAACCCCGCGGCAGGAGCCGACCTTCGGCACCGCCGCTCAGGACCCGGGCGAACAGTCCTTCGGCACGGCCATTCCGGATCCGGGCGAGCAGACATTCGGCGCTGCCATTCCGGACCCGGCCGAACCGGCACCGGCCGGCAATCCGCCCCGCTCGTCGCAGGAGTCTTAGGCCGCTCCCACCGTTCGGGATCGGGCGTCGGCATTCGAGGATTGATCGGCCCCCGTCGCCCCTGAGGCCAGACGGACACACGACCGCCGCCCGCATCGCATTGATGGCGGCGCGCACGACGTGTATCAGAAGCCGCAATCATGAGACGCGGCGCCCACAATTTCGACCGGCGGCCAGGACCGGGTCCGGCACAGGGGCGCCGTGCCTTTCTGCGCATGGCCGGCACTGCGGTGACTGCCGCCCTCATCGCCGGCCCTGTCCTAGCGGCGCGATCCGGTGACGGCCCGCTGGTCTTCGCCGCCGCCAGCCTGACCGATGCGCTGACCGAGATCGCGCAGGCTTTCACGGCGCAGACCGGCATCCGGGCGCAATTCTCCTTCGCCGCCTCCTCCACCCTGGCCCGCCAGATCGAATACGGCGCACCGGCCTCGGTATTCATCTCCGCCAACCGGCTATGGATGGATCGCCTGGAAGAGGCCGGCATGGTCGTGGCGGCGAGCCGGTCCGACATCGCCGGCAACAGGCTGGCGGTGATCGCGCCGGCCGGCGCGGCCGTCCCGGCGGATTTCACGCCGTCGACGGACCTCGAAACGCTCCTGGGCGATGGCCGCCTGGCGGTCGCCGATCCGGACCACGTACCGGCCGGCATCTATGCCCGATCCGCGCTGCAATCGCTCGGCCTCTGGCAGGAATTGCAGCCCCGCCTGGCGCGATCCGGCGATGTCCGCGGAGCGCTGGCCCTGGTGGCGCGTGGCGAGACGCCGTTGGGAATCGTCTATGCCAGCGATGCCGAGGTCACCGACCGGGTGCGCGTGGTTGCCCTGCTGCCCACCGACAGCCACCCGCCGATCGCCTATCCGGCGGCCCTCACGACCACCGCCGGCGACGACGCCCGCGCCTTCCTGCCTTTCCTGCACAGCCCGGCCGCCCAGGCGATCTTCCGCACCCGGGGATTCAGCGCCCCGCAAGGGGGCGGTCTTTGATCGAGCCCCTGGAGGCGGAAGCGCTGGCGCTGAGCCTGAAGGTCGCCGGCTGGAGCGTGCTGTGCAGCCTGCCCCTCGGAGTCCTGGTCGCCTATCTGCTGGCCCGCCGGCAGTTCTGGGGCAAGACCCTGATCGACGGTCTGGTGCATCTGCCCATGGTGGTGCCGCCGGTGGTGGTCGGCTATCTGCTGCTAATCCTGTTCGGCCGGCAGGGCCCGGTGGGCGCCTGGCTGCATGACTGGTTCGGCATCACCGTGATCTTCACCTGGAAGGGCGCGGCGATGGCCGCGGCGGTGATGGCCTTCCCGCTGATGGTGCGCGCCATCCGGCTGTCGCTGGAGGCGGTCGACATGCGGCTGGAGGCCGCGGCACGGACCCTCGGGGCCGGACGGGTGCGGGTGTTCGTCACCGTCACCCTACCGCTGATCGCCCCGGGCATATTGACCGGCGCGGTCCTGGCCTTCGCCCGCAGCCTGGGCGAGTTCGGCGCCACCATCACCTTTGTTTCCAACATCCCGGGCGAGACCCGCACCCTGCCCATCGCGCTCTATACCGCGACCCAGATTCCCGGCGGCGAGGACGCCGCCTTCCGCTTGGCCGTTATTTCCGTGCTGCTGGCGCTGGCGGCGCTGGTCGCCTCGGAGGTGCTGGCCCGGCAGATCCGCAGGCGGATCGGCCCGTGAGCACGCTGGAAGTCGATATCCGGGCAAAGTTCGGCGATTTCGCGCTGGACGCCCGACTGGTCGCGCCCACATCCGGCATCGTCACCGTGTTCGGCCGCTCCGGCGCCGGCAAGACTTCCCTAGTCAACATCCTGGCGGGGCTGGCCCGGCCGACGGAGGGAGTCGTGCGCCTGAACGGCGAGACCCTGTGCGATACGGAGGCCGGTCTCTTCGTCCCGCCGGAGCACCGCCGCTTCGGCTACGTGTTCCAGGAAGGCCGGCTGTTCCCGCATATGACCGTGCGCGGCAACCTGCTCTACGGCGCCAGGGGGCAGCCGCCGGCCGACCGCCAGCGGGGCCTGGACCATGCGGTGGCCCTGCTGTCCCTGGAGGGCCTGTTGAAACGCCGCCCGAGCGACCTGTCCGGCGGCGAGAAACAGCGGGTAGCGATCGGCCGCGCCCTTCTGACCCAGCCCCGCATGCTGTTGATGGACGAGCCGCTGGCGGCGCTTGACCCGGGCCTGAAGGGCGACATCCTGCCCTATATTGAGCGCCTCCGGGACGCCGAGGGCATTCCCATCGTCTATGTCACCCACACCATTGAGGAGATCGTGCGGCTGGCCGACACGCTGGTGCTGATGTCCGACGGCAAGGTCGCCGCCGTCGGGCCGGTGGACGAGCTGATGAACCGCCTGGATTTGCGGCCGCTGACCGGCCGCTACGAGGCGGGGGCGGTGCTGACGGCAACGGTCTCCGAGCACGACCGGACGCACCGGCTGACCGGCCTCGCCTTTCCCGGCGGAACGCTGCTGGTGCCGGCGCTGGAGGCGGCCGTCGGGACCCAGATCCGGCTGCGCATCCGCGCCCGCGACGTGTCCCTGGCCCTGGAGCCGCCGAAGGACATCAGCATCCTCAACGTGTTCGCCGGCGAGGTGCGGGAGATCGGGCCGGTGACCGACGCCCTGGTCGACGTGCTGGTCGATGCGGGCACGCCGATCTGGTCGCGCATCACCGCGCGATCCGTGGCCCAGCTGGGCCTGAAGCCGGGCCGCCGGGTCCACGCCCTGGTCAAGGCGGTGGCCATCGACCGGCACAGCTTCGGCGGCGTCCGCGACCGGCCGCTGCGTGGCGAAACCACTCCTGATTCCGAACAGGCATGAGGGCCGGCGCAGGACCGCGGGATCAACTTCAAGGCCTTGCCACCCGTATTCCGATGCCTTGACCGCCGCCGGAATTGATTGTCTACAGCGGACCGACCGCACTATCCATCGCAGCGGGACCGACGGCCATTTCCGAGAGCTGTACCCTCGACTGGACCTCACCGAGCATCGCCGATTGGGAGGATCGCCTGTCCCGCATCCGACGGCTGCCGGTGCTGCAATCCCTGCCCTATGCCCGAGCCCTACGCTCGGCGAAGCAGCAGAGCGCCCGATGGGGGTTGATCCGCATCGATGGCGCCGAGGCCGGCCTGCTGCAGATCCAGGAAGTCGGGCTGGCCGATCGGGCAGTGCATCTGCTGAGCCTCGATCGTGGACCGGTCTGGTTCGACGGTTTCGGCAGCCTGGGTCATTGGCGCCTCTTCCTGAAGGCGTTCGACATGGAGTTCCCGCGCCGGATCGGACGGCGACGCCGGCTGATGCCCGAGCTTGTCGACACGCCGACCGTGCGCGATCTGATGACGGAGCTCGGCTTTCGCCGGCAGCCGGGTATTCCCGGTTACCAGACCATGTGGCTCGACATTACGCCCGAGACCGACCGCCTTCGCGCGGGCCTGAAGCAGAAATGGCGCAATACGCTGAACAAGTCGGAGCGCCAAGGCCTCAAGATTGAATTCGATGAGACAGGGCAGCGGCTCGGCTGGCTGGTGGCCCGGTACAACGCCGACAAGACGGCGCGCAACTTCCCCGGCCCCAAGCCGACGTTCCTGCTCACGCTTGGCAGATGCTTCGGCGTCGACCGCAATTTGCTGATCCTGAGCGCCGCCATCGACGGCGCTGCTGTGGCGGCCGTCCTATTGCTGCTGCACGGCACCTCCGCGACCTATCAGACCGGCTGGAGCGATGCCACCGGCCGCAAGCTCGGCGCTCCGACGCTGCTGCTGTGGAGAGCGGTCGAGGAACTCAAGGCACGCGGCTACCGCGACTTCGACCTGGGCGGCATCAACGACCGCGACGCGGCCGGCGTGAAGGCGTTCAAGGCCGGCCTCGGCGGCGAGGAGGTCCGTCTCGTCGGCCAGTATCGCTGATGGCGGATGGAAAATGGCGCGCCCGGCAGGATTTGAACCTGCGACCCCAAGCTTAGAAGGCTCGTGCTCTATCCAACTGAGCTACGGGCGCGGATGCGGGATGTTTTACGCGCAGAGGCGGTCGGTTGTCACGCCGGGCGCGGCTTGAAGTTGTCGGCGTAGTTGCGCGGCACGACCCGACGCTCATGGGGCGGCTCCACCGTATAGGACAGGCCCTTGCGCTCGGCATAGGCGACCGCGTCCTCCTGGCTGGCAAATCTGAGCCGCACCTGGTTGAGGGTGTCGCCGGAGCTGGTCCAGCCCATCAGCGGCTCGGGACGCCGGGGCGTCGCCAGGTCGAATTCCAGGACCCATTGCTGGGTCTTGCCGCGGCCGGACTGCATGACCGTCTTCGCCGGCCGGTAGATACGCGCCTGCATGGGTTCCAGCACCACTCCTCAATGGGACCGAATTTTGGGACGGACCCGAATTCTGGTCGGGGCGGAGAGATTTGAACTCCCGACATCCTGCTCCCAAAGCAGGCGCGCTACCAGGCTGCGCTACGCCCCGTGGCGCGGAAAATAGGAGCGTTCTCGTCGGGATTCAAGCGCGCGCTTGGAGCGGAGCCGCACCGCCGGGCATGAGACAACAAGACAAATTTCGTAGATAAGTTGGAATTTTTTAATAAATAAACAGCAGAATTATAGATGTATCCAAGGTTAACGAGAGATAAATTCCGTTTTACTGTTTGGTTACTTTCGACTACACTCGGGGTTGTTTTTCACCTTCGGCAAGAGGTGAAAATACAAGAAAACTACGCGTACCGGTCGATGGCGGGGCCGGATGGCGGGCCGAGGCAGCAAATGCCCGGTCGCACATGGACACATACTGGGGGTCGCCATGGCTCGGGGCGAGCATGCGAACGTCGCCATCCGGAACCGGTTTCCGACGATCCTGTTGTCGGTGGTGATCGGGCTGGCATTCATTCTCCGCTTCCACGGCATCTCGACCCAGAGCTTCTGGCTGGACGAGCTGTTCTCGGTGACCATCGCCGACCCGGACGGTCCCATCACGGACATGATCGCCCGGGTGAACAGCGATGTGCACCCGCCCCTGTTCTATTTCCTGCTGCGCGGCTGGATCGACATGTTCGGCTCCAGCGAGCTGGGCGTCCGCTCCTTCAGCGCCGCCTTCGGCTTCGCCGGCATCGTCTTTGCCGCGCTCTACTACCGCAAGCTCACCGACAGCTGGACCCATGTCACCTTCGTGGCCCTGCTCTCCACCTCGTTCGGGGCCGTTTGGTATGCGCAGGAGGCCCGCGCCTATTCGCTGCTCCTGACCCTCGCCACGGTGCTCACCGGCACCACCCTCGCCATCATCGACCAGGCGCAGAACCAGCGGCGGATCGCACCGCAGACGCTGCTGCTGCTGGTGTCCGCCAGCGTGGCGGCCGCCTATGTGCATTATTTCGGCATGATCATCGCCGGGGCGTGTTTCGTCACCATCACCTTGCTGCTGTGGGACTGGAAGACGATGCTGCGGCTGATCCTGCTGGCGGGCGCGGTGTTTGCCGGCGCCTCGTTGATCTGGCTGCTGCACCACTACCCGCATATCAGCGGGCTGACCGGCGGCCGGTTCTGGATCCCGTCCGACCTGGGCGGAGTGCTGCTGTCCGTGCTCGTCCTCCTGTTCGGCAATCCCTGGGTGATCCTCGCGGTCGGCATCGTGGCGCTGGTTTACATGTATGGCTGGGTCCGGGGCGGCCGCCCGGTCGATTTCGACATCCGGCCGCTGCTGATGATCATCCTGCTCTGCATCCTCATTCCGGCGGCCATCTCCCTGCATTCGCCGATCCTGACCCCGCGCAACCTGATCATCATCTTCCCGGCGGCCTATCTGATGGTCGCCCATCTGATGAACTGGATCGCCAGCACCGCCGGTGCCGATGGCGGTTGGCGTGCCGCCCGGGTCGGCGCGTTGGTGCTGCTGGTCGGGGCCATGACGCTGCCCAGCATCGAGAGCAAGACCATGCCGCTGAAGGAGCAATGGCGCGAGGCGGCGTCCCACATCCTGGCCCAGCCGGAATGCCGGCAGACGACCATGTTCGTGGCCGGCAGCACGGATCTGTCGCTGTTCGACTTCTATACCAACCGCGCCGCCGAGGATGTCGCCATCACCTTCCTGCCGGCCCCGACCGATGGCCGGGTCTCTCCGGAGGCGGTCCGACAGGTCCTGGAGGGCCCCTGCCCGATCGTCCTGTGGGAGGCGCGTGAGCCGGGTCCCCGCCCCGGCCTGGACCCGCTATTCGCTGAGATCTCCACCGAGCGGCTTTCGGTCGAGCGCTTTTACGGCTCGACACTGCACCTATATACCCGGTAGCCATCGCGACGCCCGGTCCGGCGCCAAGCGTCGACCGCGTTGCCCGGACCGCGGCCAGCCAGCCGCGGCTTCGTCCCTGACCGGAGTTCCCGTCCTTGACCACAACATCGATGTTCGTGCCCGAGCGGCTGTATGCCTACATGCTGCAGGTCGGCTGCCGGGAGCCCGAGGCCCTGGCGGCTTTGCGCGAGGAGACCGCCGGGCTGGAGCAGGCGCATTACCAGATCGCGCCGGAGGAAGGCCAGTTGCTCGGCTTCCTGATCGAGGCGATTGGCGCCCGCAGGGTCCTCGATATCGGCACCTTCACCGGCTACAGCGCCCTCATCTCCGCCCTGTCCATGCCGGCGGACGGGCGGGTGGTGACGCTCGACACCTCGGAAGACTTCACCGCCATCGCCCGCCGGCATTGGCAGGCGGCTGGGGTGGCCGAGCGGATCGACCTGCGCCTCGCCCCCGCGCTGGAGAGCCTGGAAGACCTCCTCGCCAATGGCGGCGCCGGGCAGTACGATTTCGCCTTCATCGACGCCGACAAGGAACGCTACGACGCCTATTACGAGCTGGTGCTGCGCCTGCTACGGCCCGGCGGGCTGGCGGCGGTCGACAACACCCTGTGGCGCGGCCGGGTCATCGATCCGGACAACCGCAAGGCCAAGACCGAGGCCTTCCGAGCCTTCAACGCCAAGCTGCACGCCGACCCGCGGGTGACGCTCGTGATGCTGCCCGTCGGCGACGGCGTCACCCTGGTTCGCAAGCGCCCCCAACCCGGGAATTGAGTCCATGTCCAGAAACAGCATCGGTCTCTCCGACGCCGTCCAGGATTACCTGATCGCCAACTCGCTGCGGGAATCCGACCTGCAGCGCCAGCTGCGCGAAGAGACCGCCCGAGCCCTCGGCGGCTCGGCCTCCATGCAGATCGCCCCTGAGCAGGGTCAGTTCATGGCCCTGATGGCGAAGCTGGTCGGCGCCCGGTTGGCATTGGAGATCGGCACTTTCACCGGCTACAGCGCCCTCGCCGTGGCCCAGGCGCTGCCGCCGGACGGCAAGCTGATCGCCTGCGACATCAATGCCGATTGGACCGCGATCGGACGGCGCTATTGGGCCGAGGCCGGCGTGGCGGACAAGATCGATCTCCGGCTGGGCAATGCGGTCGAGACCCTGGCGGCCCTGCGCAGCGCACCCGAGGCCGGCCGCTTCGACATGGCCTTCATCGACGCGGACAAGGGCAATTACACCCGCTATTTCGAGGATTGCCTGGCCCTGGTCCGCCCGGGCGGGCTGATCATGATCGACAATGTGCTGTGGGGCGGCTCGGTCGCCGACCGGGCGGACACCAGCGCCGACACGGTCGCCATCCGCGAGCTGAACGCGGCCCTGCACGCCGATGAGCGGGTCGATGTCAGCCTGGTCCCGATCGGCGATGGCCTGACCTTGGCGCGCAAGCGGTAGGGGCGCGCCTGCCTATCTAATCCGGAAAGGCGCCGTGCACGACCTTGTCGCCGGGCCGGATGCCCAGCATGGCCGAAAGGCCGCCATTGATCTCCAGCACCGCCCGGACCGGCCCGTCGGAGGGTACCGACGCCTCTGAAAGGGGCACGGTGCGCTCGCCGATATTGACGATGCGACCATCGGCGCCGACGAACAGCATGTCGAGCGAGATCAGGGTGTTCCGCATCCAGAACGAGACCGGCCGGACCGGCTCGAAGACGAACAGCATGCCGGCATCGGCCGCCATCTCCTCGCGGTGCATCAGCCCGCGGGCCTGCTGTTCCGGGGTCAATGCCAGCTCCACTTCGAAGCGGTAGCGCGCGCCGGCGGCGGTTTCGATCCAGAGTTCCGACGTCTCCTGCGCAACCGAAGCCGTGGCCGGCAGCAGGGCGAAGACGAGGATCGTCAGGATTCTCGCGATGGATCGGATCATGGCGCCTGTCACGCTCTGTTCGATGTACCGGCGACCACTATAGCGCAGCGATCGTGACGGCAAGGCGGCGAGCACGCTATCCCAGGCCCAGCGCCGTCTGGATGACCAGCGCATTGGTGATGTCCACGAAGAAGGCGGAGACCAGCGGCAGGATGATGAAGGCGGTCGGGGCCGGCCCGTGGGTCTTGGTCACCGCCGTCATATTGGCGATGGCGGTCGGTGTCGCGCCCAAGGCGAAGCCGCCGAACCCGGCGCTCAACACCGCCGCCTGATAGTCGCGCCCCATCAGCGGGAACAGCAGCAGCAGGATGAAGACGACCGCCGCCACGGTCTGCAGCGCCAGGATCCCCAGCAGCGGCCCGGCCAGCCCGGCGATGGTCCAGAGCTGCATGCTCATCAGCGACATGGCGAGGAAGATGCTGAGCGAGTAGTCCGACACGATGGCCAGCGCCCGGGTCCGGGCCGGCCAGCGGATGCGCGGGAAGAACACCGGAATGGTGTTGGACATGATGATGGCGACCAGCAGGCAGGTCACGAAGAGCGGCAGCTTCAGCCCCGCCGCCTCGACCGCCTCGTTTGCGGCGAAGCCCAGGATGATCGCCACATGCAGGGTCAGGAGGACCGACATGATGCTGACATGGTTGATCCGCTCCGTCGCCTCGCGCTCATGGGCGATGCCGACCACCGGACCGTCCTCCGGCTCCCCCGTCAGATCGTGGCGATTCAGCAGGAAGCGGGCGATCGGGCCGCCGATCAGGCTGGCGACCACCAGGCCGAGAGTGGCCGCCGCGATGCCGATCTCCATGGCGTTGGGCACCCCGTGGTCCGCGGCGATCTCCGGCGCCCAGGCGATGGCGGTACCGTGGCCGCCGATCAGCGAGGCGGATCCGACCAGGACTCCGACCGGCGCCGCCAGGCCGAACAGGCCGGCGGCGCCGATGCCGACCGCGGTCTGGATAACGATGAAGGCCAGGGTCAGCCCCAGCAGGATGCCAAGCGGCCGGCCGCCTTCGATCAGATCCGATAGCCGCGCATTGAGCCCGATGGCGGTGAAGAAATAGACCAGCAGGGTGTCGCGGGTCTCCAGGTCGAAGCTGATGTCGAGGCCGGTGAACTGGTGCAGGACGAACACGACCACGGCCGCGATCAGCCCGCCGGTCACCGGCTCCGGGATGTTGTAGTCGCGCAGCAGCCGAATGCGGCCATTGAGATGCATCCCGGCGAAAAAGACCACGATGCCGATCGTATAGGCGATGAAGTCCGGAATCAGGACGTCGCCGCTTTCCCCCGCCATGACCAGCCACCCTCCCCGTCGCGCTCAGCCGACCGTTGGTCCGATCTCACACATCCGATGTCAATCGGCAATCGCAGTCCAATCAGGGTGCAAGCGCCGCTTCGACGACCTCCAGCACGGCGTCGCGGACCGGACCCGGCCGCGGCCGGTCGGCGATGGTGGTCAGCCATTCGGCCGGCGGGTTCTTGCCGGCCTCGCGATGCCAGTTGAGCGCCCGCAGCACCGGCTCGGCCGCAGGCGCGGCCTCGGGCGGGTCGATGCCGTTCAGCACCGCCCAGACCCCTGCCCAGCAGCGGCCGACGGTCCAGGGATTGTAGCCGCCGCCGCCCAGCACGAGGCAGCGCGGCGCCAATTCGGAAACTGCTCGAACGACCCGCCACAAAGCGTTGTTCGATAGAGATAATCGGCTCAGAGGATCGTCCGTCAGCGCGTCGGCGCCGCATTGCAGGACGACGGCTTCCGGCCGGAAGGCCCGACCCAGCGGCACCAGCACGCGCTCCAGGATCAATTCCATCTCGGAATCGTTGAATCCGTCCGGCACCGGCAGGTTGCGCGCCATGCCGCCGGCCCGGTCCTCCGCTGCGCCGGTATAGGGCCAGCGGGCGCCCTCATGCACGGAGACGGTCAGCACCCGGTCGTCCTCGGCGAAGGCGTCCTGCACCCCGTCGCCGTGATGGGCGTCGACATCGACGTAGTAGATGCGCTCCAGTCCACGATCCAGCATCGCCAGGATGCCCAGCACCGGATCGTTGAAATAGCAGAAGCCGCTGGCCCGGTCGGGCCGGCCGTGATGGGTGCCGCCGGCCGGCGAATAGACGATGCCGCCTTCGGCCAGCAGCTCCGCCGCCAGGATCGAGGCTCCCGCCGCCGTCGCCGGCCGGCGGAAGATCTCCGGAAAGATCGGGTTGTCGATCTTGCCAAGGTGGTAGCGCGCCCGCCGCTCCGCATCCAGCCGCTGGTCCCGCTCGGCATCCTGCAGCGCGGCGATGTAGTCCGGATCGTGGAACCGCCGAAGCTGCTCCGGCGTCGCCATCGGGCTGTCGATGTACTGGCTATCCGGCAACCACCCCATCGCCCGCGCCAGATCGATCGCCGTCGACACCCGCGGGATCGCAAGCGGATGCTTCCGGCCATAGCTGGAATGACGATAGATCTCGCTGCCGATGAAGAGCGGTGCTGACGCCATGGAGGGGAGCTAGGGCAGCGCGGCATCGTCGTCAACTCGGGCGATGTCGGCAAACTTGTAATGTTCCGCGTGCTAGGCGAGTCTGGTATCCGGAAAATCGTTTAACCGGGGAGGATCGGCGGTCATGAAGCGCCTGGACGAGAAGCTGGAACGGGTCCGCAACGGCAGCTACACGCCGAAGGACTTCATCATCGCCGATGCCAAGGACGCCGATATGGGCTTCGGGCTGACGGCGCCGGGGCCGCGCCAGGGCGGCACTGGCTACAAGAGCCGGGCGGAATACCTGCAGAACATGCGCGACATGGTGGCCAGCGACCTGGTCGACGTGATGCTGATGTCGGTGTCTTCCGCTGAAGTGCTGGTCGGCGACGGCACCATCGAAGGCACGCCGGTGACCGCGGCGGTGCGGCTGAACGACAGCACCGATATCTGGTCCCAGCGCCATGGCGACTACAAGGGTGGGCCGGCGCGGCCGTTCCGCACCGCCGATCTGGACCGCGCCACGGCGGTTGCCGATCTCGGGCTCTATGCCATCACCTTCTGCAACCAGGTGGACCACGATCTCTCGACCCTGGAATCCTACGCCCTGTTCCGCGAGGAGCTGGCCGACAGCCCGATGCGTTATTTCCTGGAGGTGTTCAACCCGTCCTTCGACATCGGCCTCTCGGAAGAGGACCTGCCCTTCTACATCAATGACTGCATCGTGCGGACCCTGGCCGGCGTCGCCTCGGCCGACAGGCCGCTGTTCCTGAAGGCGGTCTATAACGGCCCCAAGGCACTGGAGGAGCTGGCCTCCTACGACCCGGGAGGGCTGATTGTCGGCATCCTCGGCGGCGGCAAGGGCACCACACGGGACACCTTCGAGCTGGTCCGCCAGGCCGAGAAATATGGCGGGCGGGTCGCCCTGTTCGGCCGCAAGATCAACCTGGCGGAATCGCCGGCGACCCTGGTGTCGCTGATGCGGCGGGTGGTCGAGGGCGACGTCTCCAGCGAGGAGGCGGTGCGCGCCTATCACGGCGAGCTGCAATCCCAGGACATCGAACCGGCCCTGCCGCTCGAAGCCGATTTGGAGGTCACCGAGACGATTCTGAAGGGCAACTGACTGCCCCGCCCGGTGAGCGCGCCATGACCGCCATCGACTGCGTCGTCTTCGGCGAGACCGGTATCGACCTGATGGTCCAGCCGGTGCCCCAGGACAAGACCCTGGCCGAGCTGCGCCCGCATGTGGATGTGGACAGCATCCGCGCGGTTACCGGCGGCAATGTGCCGAACTGCGGCATCGCGCTTGCGAGGCTTGGCCTCTCGGTCGCGGCCGCCACCCTGATCGGCGAGGATGAATGGGGCGATATGGTGCTGCGGCGCCTGACCGAAGAGGGCCTGGACACCAGCTATGTCCGACGCCTGTCCGATATCGGCACCAACGTCACCGCGGTGATGACCGACGGCGCCGGCGCCCACACCTTCATCCATCAGTCCGGCGCCGCCCGAGTTACGAACAAGCAATTCGCCCTGGATTGCATGGAGCTGTTCGCCCGGGCCCGCTTCGCCCTGTTCGGCTATTACAACCTCATGCCCCATCTGGAGGCCGATCTGCCGGAGATACTGGCGACGATCCGGCAGACCGGCTGCCGTACCGCCTTGGACACCGCCAATGGCGGCGGCGGCATGCAGCCGCTCGACGCCATCCTGCCGCATCTGGACATCTACATCCCCAGCCTGACCGAGGCCCGCAACCAGACAGGCGAATCGGAGCCGGAGACCATCCTCGACGCCTTTCGCGCCTGCGGCACCTCGGCCCTGCTGGGTGTGACCCTGGGCGAGGACGGCGCTTTGCTGAGCCCGGCGCCCGGCGTACTGATCGACGTGCCCCCGATACCGCCACCCGGCCCTGTGGTCGACACCACCGGCGCCGGAGACTGTTTCCTGGCCGGGCTCGTCACCGGGTTGCTCAAGGAACTGCCGTTGCCGGAGGCCGCCGCACTGGGCGCGGCGACGGCCGCCTGTTCTGTCTCCGGTCTTGGCGGCAGTACGGCGGTGGACGATTACGAGCGGACCCTTACACTGAGCCGGCGGCCATTGCCCTGATCGGCCGTCCGGCCTATCTGCATGCATCGATGGTCGGAATTCCCGCAATCAGGACATATGGCTGATGATTGGCAGCTTCGCCGGACGCCGGCATTTCAAGGAATTGACCGAACAGGAGATTCTCGCCCTGGCGATATCCTCCGAGGAGGATGACGGGCGCATCTACCAGTCCTATGCCGAACATGTGCGCCAGGACTTCCCGGCCACGGCAGAGATGCTGGACGGCATGGCGGCCGAGGAGAATCACCACCGGCAACGCCTGATCGACCTGCACAAGCGGCGCTTCGGTGACGTCATCCCGCTGATCCGCCGCGAGCATGTCGCCGGCTTCTATGCCCGCAAGCCGGTCTGGCTGACCGAAGCCCTCGGTGTCGACCGCATCCGGGAGGAGATCGGCGGCATGGAGCGCAACGCCCACAACTTCTATCTCCGCGCCGCACAGCGGGCGACCGATGCCGACACGCGCAAGCTGCTGGGCGATCTGGCGGCGGCGGAGGCCGGGCATATGAAACTTGGGGCCACGCTGGAAAAACGGCATCTGCCCGAGGATGTGCGCGAGGAAGAGAAGGCCCAGGCCCATCGCCAGTTCGTGCTGACCTGGGTTCAGCCGGGGCTGGCCGGGCTGATGGACGGCTCGGTCTCGACCCTGGCGCCGATCTTCGCCACCGCCTTCGCCACCCAGGACACCTGGACCACCTTCCTGGTCGGTCTGGCGGCTTCGGTCGGCGCCGGCATCTCCATGGGCTTTACCGAGGCGGCCTCGGACGATGGCGAGATCTCGGGCCGCGGCTCGCCCATCAAGCGCGGCTTCGCATCGGGCATCATGACCACGGTCGGCGGGCTGGGGCACGCCCTGCCCTATCTGATCCCGGATTTCCAGATCGCCACGACCCTGGCCATCCTCATCGTCTTCGTCGAACTCTGGGCCATCGCCTGGATCCAAAAGCGCTGGATGGACACGCCCTTCCTGCGGGCAGCATTGCAGGTCGTTCTGGGCGGCTCGCTGGTGTTCGCCGCCGGCATCCTCATCGGCAACGCCTGACGCGGCGCCGGCCTAGCCGGATGTCCGATAGGCCGCCGGCAACGCCACTTCCAGCAGTTCCAGTTCATCGGAACAGCCGGTCAGGCCGAACGGCATCGCGTTCGGAATGACATAGGAATCGCCTGCCGTCAGGGCATGGGTCCCATGCCCTTCGACCTCGAGCGTCGCCGATCCTTCCAGCACGAACTGGAACACGAACTCCGCCTCATGGCTGTGCTTCGGCATGGCATCGGTGCCGTTGAAGCGCAGGACCAGGGCGCCGGCCAGGCCGTCAGTGGCGGCGGCAATGCCGATATCGCGGGCCTCGATGCCGTCGAACCGCCAGGGCTGCCAGGTGGCCTGATCCAGTTGATGGCGCACGAAGCGCTGGCCGCTGAAGTCGCGGTCGGGCCTCAACTCCGCATTGGGCAGGTCGAGGTCATGGTCGATGCAGGTCATGTGGTCGGCCGGGCAGCCGATCTCGATCACCTCCAGCCCGGCGGAGCTCTCCACCACCCGGTGGCGGATCTCCGGCGGCTGCAGAACGCAGTCGCCGGCCGACAGGCGGAACAGCGGCCCCTGGTCCTCGTAGAGCAGATCGACCCAGCCGCGATAGCAGTAGATCATCTGGAAGCGGACCTTGTGGAAATGCACCATGTCCGGCACCGGCCCGCCATCGGGGATGCGGATATGGGAGGCGATGAAGCGGCCGCCCTGGCGGTCCGGGATCAGGTCGCGATAGCCCATTCCAGCCCGGCCGACGCCCCACTCTCCGGTGCCGCCGGCCAGGGCATTGATCACCAGGGATTGGGCGACGGGCGGCAGGTCCAGCGGCGGATCGGCGGCGACGATCTCGATGGTGGTGCCATTCGGCGCCGTCAGCAGCGTGTCGCCCTCGGCGATGCTTGCCGGATCGGCAGCGCGCAGACGCAGGTGGCCCGGCGCGCCCTGCCGGTCCCGCTCCAGCCGCAGGCGCATTCCATAGCCCGAGAGTTCCGCGGTCGCGGGATCGTCGGCGGGGAAGATCGCGTCCAGGCGGAAACCGAGCCGGTCCTTGAAGAAGGGCAGCGTCTCCGTCAGCTCCCGGCACGGCAGGACAATCTCCGCCGCCTCGATTCCGCCGCTGCTGTCTTCCGTCATCGCGCCGCCCCCGCTTTCCGATCGGCCCTTGCAGGCGGGCCGTCCTCGTTTCGGCCAGTGCAGCGCAGACAGCCGGACTATGCAACCGGTGACTCGGCCGGCATCTCGGCGATACGCCGCCAGCCTTCGGCCTGGTTCGGGACCTCCGGCCTCCAGCCGGTGGCCTGCTTGAAGCGGTCGTTGCGCACCCGCTGGCTGCGGGCCAGCAGTTCGCGCACCGGACGGTCGACGGCGAAGCGCAGCATCCAGCGCGGCAGCCGGGTCAGCCCGCCGCGCCCGACCGCCGAGGCCAGGGCCAGGGCGGCGTCGCCCTGGGTGAAGGGCTCGTCCTCGGCCACGTCGAAGACACCGGATGGCGCCCTCTCCTGGGCCGAGACCACGGCGCTGGCGGCATCGTCGATCCAGATCAGCGACTTGTAGGCATCGGTCGGGGCGATCGGCAGGGCCAGCCCCTTCTTCGCCATGGCCAGCGCCTGGCGGCTGTCCGGCGAGGCGGGGCCATAGAAGGCGCCCAGGCGCAGGCTGATGCCCCGCCGCCCCTCGCCCGCCATGGCGAACCGCGCCACCTCGGCCTCGACCGTGCTGCAGACCGGGTGGTCGGGCTGGATCGCGCCATTGGCGGAATCGATCCAGCGGTCGCCGCTATGGGCATAGACGAAGGCGACGCTGGGATAGACGAATGTCGTGACCTCGCCGCCCGCCAACGCCGCATCGACCAGCGCCCGCGTGCCCTCGCGGCGGATGCGGTCGTTCTCGGCCCAGGCCGCACGGCGGCGCATCTCGGAGCTGGGCGGTATGCGGGTCGCCAGATGCAGGATGGCGTCACAGCCGGCAATCGCGTCGGACAGGGACCATGCGTCGAACAGATCGGCGCGGACCGGCACCGCTCCTGCCTCTTCCAGCTCGGTGACATTCCGTTCCGACCGGGCAAGCGCCCGCACCGCCTGGCCGCCGGCGATCAGGCTGCGGACCACCGGCCGCCCGAGAACCCCGGTGGCTCCGGTTACGAAGACAGTCATTGCCTGGGACTCCTCTTGTTGTCGTTCAGCCATGCGCCGCCCAACGCGAAGATCCTGGGGTCGGCATGGGCGGCGAATTCCCCGGTGACCTTGGCCAGCGTCTCCGCCGCCAGGGCCGAGCGGTACGCGTCCTCGGCCCGCAGCATGGCGGCGTTGATCCCGCACGGACGCGGATAGGCGCCGGCCTCCAGGGCGCAGGGCCCCCGGCGGCGGATTTCGGTGCAGCGGAAGGCCGGGCCGGGCCCGTCAATGGCCTGCACCACGTCGAGCAGCGATATATCCGTCGGCGGCTTGGCCAGCCGGTATCCGCCCTTGGGACCGGTCACCGACTCCAGCAGTCCGGCCGCCACCAGCGCCTTGAGGTGCTTCAGCAGATAGCTCTCCGGCACGCCGTGGAACTCGGCCATCGCCCGCCCGGAGAGCGTCTCGCCTTGCGCCAGGGCACCGAGCAGCATGGCGCAGTGGATGCCCCACTCGACCCCTTCGCTCAGTTTCACCGGACACCCTCCATTTCGTATTATGGATATCTAATATCCACGATATTTAATGTCCAGAAAAAGAAACGCCGGCACTGCTACCGTTTTGTTGACGCTCCTTGTCGATCCGATCATTGTGTCCGCATCTCAATAGGGGTGCCCCGCGCGGGGCTGAGAGGCCGGACGGCCAACCCGTTGAACCTGATCCGGATAATGCCGGCGGAGGGAGATTGAGAACGGCGCCAGGCCCCTCTCCTTTCCGTCGCAATGGTTGGGAGACATGCCATGCGACGCATCTTTCACACAGCACTGGTCGCGACCGCGGCCACCCTGTTGCCGATATCGGCAGCGGCGGAGACGCTGACCGTCTACACCTACAGCTCGTTCGTCAGCGAATGGGGCCCCGGACCGGCGATCGAGACCGCCTTCGAGGCCGAATGCGGCTGCGATCTGGAATTCGTCGGCGTCGAGGACGGCGTTGCCATCCTGAGCCGCCTGCGCCTGGAAGGCGAGCGGACCCGCGCGGATATCGTGCTGGGCCTGGACATGAACCTGGTCGCCGAGGCCCGCGATACCGGGCTGCTGGCGCCGCACGGCCTCGACCTGTCCGGCCTGCATGCGCCGGTCGATGCGGAGATGTTCGGCGACCTCTTCGTGCCCTACGATTGGGGCTTCTTCTCTTTCGTCTATGACAGCGAGACCCTGGCGAAGCCGCCGGCCAGCCTGAAGGCGCTGGTCGAGGACAGCGATGCCGAGATCCTGATCCAGGACCCGCGCACCAGCACCCCTGGTCTGGGGCTGCTGCTATGGGTGCGCGAGGTCTATGGCGACGGCGCCGCCGCTGCCTGGGAAAAGCTGCGGCCGCGCATCGTGACCGTGACCAATGGCTGGAGCGAGGCCTATGGGCTGTTCCTGGAGGGCGAAGCGCCGATGGTGCTGAGCTACACCACCTCGCCCGCCTATCACGTGACGGTCGAGGAGGAAGACCGCTACCTGGCGGCCGCTTTCTCGGAAGGCCATTACATGCAGGTGGAGGTCGCCGCTAAGATCGCGACAACGGAAAACGCCGACCTCGCCGACCGCTTCCTGGCCTTCATGCTGACACCGGGCTTCCAGGACGTGATCCCGACCACCAACTGGATGTATCCGGTGGTGATCCCGGCCGACGGCCTGCCGCCGGCCTTCAACGATCTGATCGAACCCGCCCGATCGCTGCTCACCCCGCCGGACACGGTCGCCGCCAAGCGCGGCGAGTGGATCGACGAGTGGCTCTCGGCCATGAGCCGGTGATGGCCCTCACCCGGCCTGCCTGCGGCAGTCCACACTCCCCCAGGGAGAGAGGGTCAAAAGCGATGCCCCACTCTTCCCTCTCCCCCTGGGAGAGGGTGGCGAGCGAAGCGAGCCGGGTGAGGGCTTGCTACGCCCGCGATGTATCGCCATGCGCGCCAGCCTGAGGCCAGCGGCCCTCCTCCCGGGCGCCGCGGCGCTGACGGCGCTTGCCCTGTTGATCGGAGGCGCCGTCATCGGATTGCTGATCGTGCCCGGCAACGGATCCGGCGGTCCGTGGATCGACGATTACGTGCTGGGCGTATTGCGGTTCACCGCACTGCAGGCCTTCCTGTCGGCGGTGCTCAGCCTCGCCCTGGCGGTGCCGGCGGCGCGGGCCATGGCTCGGCGGCAGGTCTTTCCGGGCCGCTCCCTGCTGCTGCGCCTGCTCGGCCTGCCGATGGTGGTGCCAACGGTGGTCGGCGTGCTGGGCATCGTGGCGATCTACGGCCGCTCGGGGCTGGTCAACGACCTGCTGGCGGCGATGGGACTCGAGACCCGGTTCGACATCTACGGCCTGACCGGCATCCTGATCGCCCATGTCTTCTTCAACATGCCCTTCGCCACCCGCCTGCTGGTCCAGGCCTGGGCCGGCATTCCCGGCGAGAGCTGGCGACTAGCCGCACAGTTCGGCATGTCCGGCGGACAGATCTTCCGGCTGATCGAATGGCCGATGCTGCGCCAGGTGCTGCCGGGCATCGGCATCCTGGTCTTCCTGCTCTGCTTCACCAGCTTCGCCGTGGTGCTGGTGCTGGGCGGCGGGCCGCCGAACGCGACCATGGAGGTCGCGATCTACCAGTCGCTGCGCTTCGATTTCGACCTCGACCGGGTCCTGGCCCTGGCGGCGCTGCAGGTCGCCGTCTGCGCCGTGCTGTTTGCCCTAGCCGGGCGCCTGGCGCGGCCGATGCCGGTGGAGCTGACCTCCGGCTTCGCGTCCGGCCGGCCGGACCTCCTGCACCCGCTGGGACGCGCCATCGATGTCGCCGCCATCTGCATGGCCGTCTTCATCCTGGTGATGCCGCTCTCCGCCGTTGTCGCCTCCGGCCTTGCGGGGCCGGTCGCGTCAGGGCTGTCCAATCCCGCTCTATGGCAGGCGGCCGGGCGCAGCCTCGCGGTCGGCTTGGCGGCCGGGATGCTGGCCCTCATGCTGGGCTGGGGGCTGGTGCTGAGCAGCCGCAGCCTGCGCATCCGCTATGTCCGGCCGCGATCCGCCGACACCCTGGAACTGGCCGGGACCATGGTCCTGGTGGTGCCGCCCTTCGTGGTCGCCGCCGGCCTGTTCGTCCTGCTGCGGCCGGTGGCGGATGTCTTCGCCATCGGTCTCGGACTGGTGGTGCTGGTCAACGCCCTGATGGGCCTGCCCTTCGTCCTCAGGATCCTCGGGCCCGCCGCGACCCAGGCGGCGGAGCGGCATCTGCGGCTTTGCGACAGCCTGGGCATGTCCGGCTGGGACCGCCTGCGGTTGGTCGACTGGCCGCTGCTGCGGCGTCCGGCTGCGCTGTCGATGGCGATCTGCTCCGCCCTGGCGGCCGGCGACCTGGGCGTGATCGCGCTGTTCGGCACCCCCAGGACCCAGACTTTGCCGCTGCTGCTGTATCATCAGATGGGCAGCTACCAGGTCGAGGCGGCATCGGTGACGGCGCTGGTGCTGCTGGCCATGACCCTGGCCCTGTTCTTCGCCATCGAGAGGGGGATTGGCGGCCGTGCCGATGATTGAGCTGGACCGGGTCCTCTATCGCTACGACCACGCCGAAATGCATTTCGACCTGCGGATCGATGCCGGCGAATTCGTCTCGGTGATCGGCCCCAGCGGCGCCGGCAAGACCACCCTGCTCAACCTGATCGCCGGCTTCGAGCGGCCGGACGCCGGCAGAGTCAGGCTCGGCGGCCGCGACGTGACCGACCTGCCGCCGGCCGCGCGCCCGGCCACCACCCTGTTCCAGGAACACAATCTGTTCGCCCATCTGACCGTCGCCGAGAATGTCGGCCTGGGCCTGCATCCCGGCCTGCGCCTCACCGCCGACGATCATCGCGAGGTCGGCGAGGCGCTGGCCACGGTCGGGCTGACCGGCCTGGAGACCCGCCTGCCCCGTCAGCTCTCCGGCGGCGAGCGCCAGCGGGTCGCCCTGGCGCGCAGCGTAGTGCGCAACCGGGAGATCCTTCTGCTGGACGAGCCGTTCGCGGCCCTGGACCCGGCCCTGCGCCAGGACATGGTGCTGCTGGTCGACCGGCTGCGCCGGGAGCGCGGCCTGACCGTGCTGATGGTGACGCATCTGCTGGACGAGCTCTTCCAGATCGAGATGCGGGCCGTGTTCGTCCATGGCGGCCGCGTGCTGGCGGATGGCCGTGCCGCCGAATTGCTGGCCAGCCGGTCGCCGCCGGAGTTGGCCGCCTATCTGGGCACCCCGGGGGCGGCGGTTCCGCCGCCGCGACAAGCCGTCGCAAACCGGTGATCGCTTCCGGCGCGCATAATCGACACCGACGAGCAACGGACAACTAAAACTATAGTTGCGGCGAATGCCGGTTCGCATTCGTACCGAAATACTGTCAGGATGCGCGTAGGTGGTGCGTTCCCCCGACGATACCCGCATTGATTACTCCGCTGCGAAGGTGTCGGCCGGGATCGTCTCGAGGCGTAGACCATGAGGTTGCCGGCATGCCGACCAATCCGACCCATTTGCTGACGGCGTTCTTCGAAGGATCGCCGGAGCTCATCGTGGTCACGGAACTGGGACGGCGGATCATCGACGTAAACCCCGCCTTCCTGCAGCGGATGGGCTACAGCCGCGACGAGGTCATCGGCCGGACCCCGGACTTCCTCTATGCCAAGCCGGAGGATTACGAGGAACAGGGGCGCGTGCGTTTCAATGCCGACGCCGCGGCCGACCTGGAACCGTATCTCCTGTCCTATCGCCGCCGGAACGGGGAGACCTTTGTCGGAGAGACGACCGGCGTGCCGATTCTCGGCGATGACGGGAAGACCGTCGGGTTCCTGGCCATCGTCCGCGACGTCACCCGGCGGGTCACATTGGAGGAAACCCTCCGGTCACTCTACGAAACGGCGGCGAATTATCGCGCCACCCCGGATGAACGGATCGAACGGATGCTCGAGCTCGGCTGCCGGCATTTCGGTCTCGACATGGGAATCGCCAGCCATATCGTCGGCGAGACCTATACGCTCGATCACGTCTACACCCCGGATGAGAGCGTGGCGCCAGGGACCAGCTTCGACCTTGGCGAGACCTACTGCATCCACACGCTGAAAGCGGATGGTCCCACCGGGTTCCATCACGCCGGCCAGAGCCCGATCAGCGACCATCCCTGCTACAAGAATTTCGGGCTGGAGGCCTATCTCGGCGCGCCGTTGGTGATCGACGGCCATCGCTACGGCACGGTCAACTTCACCAGCGCCGAACCCCGGCCGGAGCCCTTCTCCGACGAGGATTGCAAGATGGTCCAGCTCGTGGCCGAGTGGATCGCCTATGAGATCGCCCGCCGCCGCGACCGCGTCGCCCTGCAGCAGGCCAAGGACGAGGCCGACCGCGCCAGCCAGGCCAAGTCGCAGTTCCTGGCCAATATGAGCCATGAGATCCGCACGCCCCTGAACGGAGTCCTCGGTTTCGCCGACCTCCTGGCCGACACCCGCCTGGACGGCTATCAGCAGCGCTGCCTGAGCCAGATCAAGGAGGCCGGCTCCTCCCTGCTGGAACTGCTGAACGGGATCCTCGACCTGGCGCGGATCGAGGCCGGGCGGATCGAGATCTTCGACCGACCCTTCGAGCTGGGCAGCGTGCTGGAATATGCCGTCTCCCTGCTGGGCGCCGAGGCCCGGGAGAAGGGTCTGGGCCTGCGCTACGACCTCAATCCGGGCCTGCCGCGCTGGATCGAAGGCGATCCGGATCGGCTGCGGCAGATCGTGCTGAACCTGCTGGGCAATGCGGTCAAATTCACTGACCAGGGCACCGTTTCCCTGAGCGCCGCGCCCTTGGATACGGCGGGAAAGGCGGCCGCCTTTGAGATTGTGGTCACCGATTCCGGACACGGCATCGCCGCCCAGGATCTGGAGCGCATGTTCGAACCGTTCGGCCAGGCGGCCGAGGACCCCGGCAATGCCGCCGGCGGAGTCGGCCTCGGCCTGGCCATCTCGCGCCATCTGGCCGAGCTGATGGACGGCAGCCTCACCCTGACCAGCGAGCCCGGCGCCGGGACAGTCGCCACCGTACGCCTGCCGCTGAAACCGGCCAGCGCGCCGCGGGCATCGGCCCCGCCCAAGCGCTGGGCGCCCTCCGCGCCGCGGCGCAGTGCCCGCATCCTGCTGGCCGAGGACCTGGCCATGAACCGGGAGATGGAATGCGCCATGCTGCGCAAGGCGGGCCATCAGGTGGATGCGGTGGAGACCGGCGAGCAGGCGGTCCGGGCGGCCCAGAAGACCCGCTACGACCTGATCCTGATGGATGTGCGCATGCCCGACATGGACGGGCTGCAGGCGACCCGGCTGATCCGCGAGCTGATCGATCGCGACCACGAGATCCCGATCATCGCGCTGACCGCCCACGCCTTCGCCGCCGAAATCGACGCCTGCCGCACCGCCGGCATGGACGATCACATCGCCAAGCCGGTGGACCAGGCGGTGCTGCTGCCGCTGATCGACCGCTGGCTGGCCGCCAGCCGCACCGGAGACGCGGCGGATGGCGACGCCGATGCCGCCCCCGATTCGGAAGCCGTCATCGACTCGCGGCGGCTGGACAGCCTGGTCGAGCTGTTCGGCACCGGCAAGCTGGCCCATTACGTCAGCGAGTTCCGGTCCGACGCTCAGGCCCGGCTCGATCGCATGTCAGCAGCCCTGGACGATCAGCCGACGGTGGCCGCCGCCGCCCATGACATCTGCTCGCTGGCGGGCAATCTGGGCCTGCTGAAGCTCTGCGCCGAGTGCCGGGCCCTGATGGCCGAGCCGGTCGACACACCGCCGGCCAAGATGGGGAAGCTGGTCGCCGCGCTGGCCGCCACCGTCGAAGAGTCGGTCACGGCCCTGGTGGACGCCCGGTCCTCAGATACGCGCGGGCCGAAATCGGCCGCCGGCAGCGGAGGCTAGCCGTGTCGGACATCGTGATCTTCGAAGACAACCCGCTGGATGCCGATATCGTCGGCGCCATCGCGGCGCGATGCGGCCGCGCGGTGCGCATCTTCCGGGACGATTCACCGATCCGGCTGGGGCTGCTCCGCCAGACCGACAGCATAATCGTGCTCGACATCCTGCTGGACCGCAGCGACGCCTTCGGCGCCCTGCAGGCGCTGGCCGACGCCGCCTATTCCGGCGAGATAATCCTGATGAGCGGCCAGCGCGAAGACTATCTCTCCCTGGCCGAAAGCGTCGGACGCTCAGCCGGCCTGAATATCTCGGCCGTGCTGCGCAAGCCGGTCGACATTGCGGCGATGGAAATGCTGCTATCGGCCTGACCGCCCTTCGCCAAGACCCGGACCTGCCATGCAGCCGACCGACTACTTCCGCGCCATGGCCCGCAACAACGCCTGGGCCAACCACCGTCTCCTGGCCGCCTGCGCGGGCCTGTCGCAAGAGGCCTTCGAAGCGGAACGGTGCGGGTTCTTCCCTTCGATCCGGCATACGCTGAATCACATCCTCTATGTCGACTGGTATTACGTGGACGCCCTTGAGGGCGGTCGGCTGGGGCCGCGGGCCTGGACCGAGGAGATCCCCTGCCGGACCGTGGCCGAGCTCTCACGGGAGCAATCGGCCGTCTACCGCCGGCTGATCGCCCTCTGCGATGGGCTTACGGCCGACGGGCTGGCGGCCCCGGTCACCCTGGTCCGCGGCGCGCGGGACCAGGTGGAGCGCGCCGACCGGGTGCTCCTGCACCTGTTCCAGCACCAGATCCACCATCGCGGCCAGGCCCACGCCATGCTCTCCGCCACCGATGTGGCACCGCCGCAGCTCGACGAATTCTACATGGCCGACGAGGCGCCGCTGCGCGCTGAGGAGTTCGCCGAACTCGGCTTCACGGAGACCGATATCTGGCCGGCCGGCCGATAGGTCCTCCGGCCGCAATGCCGATCAAACGGGCCGGGACCGAAGCCGCTATATCGGGGCATCGAACTCGTGAGGCCCGGCAATGACATCCGTCTCGAAAGCGCTCTGGTTCATCGAGAACCGTTTCGGCGAGGATCTGTCCCTAGACCGGATCGCCGATGCCGCCGGAATCTCCCGCTACCAGTTGGCGCGGGCGTTCAGCGCTGCGACCGGCCGTTCGGTGATGCGCTTCGTGCGCGGCCGGCGGCTGACCGTCGCGGCCCGGGCGCTCGCCAATGGCGCGCCGGACATCCTGAGCATCGCGCTCGATGCGGGCTACGGGTCCCACGAGGCCTTCACGCGGGCCTTCCGCGACCAGTTCCGGATAACGCCAGAAGAGGTCCGGGCGACCCGCTGCATCGAAACCCTCGACCTAGTGGAGCCGATCACCATGGATGACACCCCAACCAGCACCCTCAAACCGCCGCGCTTCGAAACCGGACGCCCGATGCTGATCGCCGGGCTCGGCGAACGCTATACGGCTGAATCCAGCAAGGCCATACCGTCGCTCTGGCAGCGCTTCGTGCCGCATTACGGGCACATCGCCGGACAGATCGGCGACACCACCTACGGGGTGTGCTGCAACCACGACGATCACGGCAACTTCGACTACATCGCCGGCGTCGAGGTCTCCGATTTCACCGACATACCCGCCGAATTCGCCCGGCTGCGCATCCCCGAGCAGCGCTACGCGGTGTTCCGTCACGAAGACCACATCTCCAGCATCCGCGGCACGGTCAGCGCCATCTGGAACCGCTGGCTGCCGGAATCGGACTACGAGGCCGCCGGCGGGCCCGACTTCGAGCGCTACGATGAGTCCTTCGACGCGGAGACCGGCCTCGGCGGCCTCGAGATCTGGGTACCGATCAAGACCTGAGGTCGTCCAGGCGTCTGCCGGGCGCAACCGGGGCCGAAGGCGCCCGAGCGAACCCGGACCCGTATCGTCAGTCGGTGATCCGCTGCGGCTTTTGCAGGAGATTGCGCAGGAACATCGGCGCGACGAAGCCGAGAACGGCCACCGTCCAGAGCCCAATCGCGATTCCCGAGGAGAACAGGAAGGTCCAATCGCCGCCGGACAGGACCATAGCCCGCCGCAGCGCATCCTCCATATGCCCGCCGAGCAGGATCCCAAGGATGATCGGCACGGTCGGTACGTCGAGCTTGCGCAGGACGTAGCCCAACACCCCGAACGCCACCATCAGCAGCAGATCGAAATAGCTGCCGGACAGCGAGAAGATCCCGACGAAGCAGACCATCGTCACGCCGGGCAGCAAGATCCACGGCGGCACTGACAGGACTTTGACGAAGATCCGCACCAGCGGCACGTTCATCACCAGCAGCACGAAATTGGCGATCAAAAGCGAGGCCATCAGCCCCCAGACCACCTCGGGTCGTTCCGTGAAGAGCGTCGGCCCCGGCGTGATGTTGAGCGTGACCAACAGCGCCAGCAGCACCGCGGTGGTGCCCGACCCGGGCACGCCCAGCGTCAGCATCGGGACCAGCGCACCGCCGGCCGCGGCGTTGTTGCCGGCCTCCGGCGCCGCGACGCCTTGCGGCACGCCGGTGCCAAAGCGGCCTTTTTCGCGAGAGACGGATTTCTCGGACATGTAGGCGAGGAACGAGCCGAGCGACGCGCCGGCGCCGGGCAGGACGCCGGCAATGAATCCGATGACCGAACTGCGCAGCATGGTCCATCCGGACGCCACTATGTCGCGCACCGGGACCGTGACCTTCTCAAGCTTGACGCCGATCGAGCTGCCTTTCCCGTGGCTCTCGATGAAGAAGAAGACCTCGGCGATGGCGAACAGCCCCACGATCGCGACCAGGAAGTCGATCCCGTCGTAGAGATGAAGATTGCCGCCGGTGAGCCGCGGCAGCCCGGAGTTGTTGTCGACCCCGATCATCGCGATGCCGAGCCCGATGCACGACGCGATGGCCGACTTCGCCTGGTTGTTCGACGCAAGACCGCCCAGGGTGGCAAAGGCCAGCAGGTACAGCGCGAAATACTCCGCCGGGCCGAACAGGAATGCGACGCGGGCCAAGAGCGGTGCCAGCAGCATCAGGCCCAGGGTCGCCAGGAAGGCGCCCACGAAGGAGGCAACGCCCGACAGCACCAGGGCGTCCCCGGCCCGGCCGGCCTTGGCCATCGGATAGCCGTCCAGCGTGGTCATCAGCGCCGGCTCGTCGCCGGGGATGTTCAGCAGGATCGAGCTGATCCGTCCGCCATACATGGCGCCGTAATAGACCGCAGTCATCAGCACCAGGGCCGATGTGGCGTCCAACCCAAGCGTGAAGGCGAGCGGTATGAGAATGGCGACCCCGTTGGACGGGCCGAGTCCCGGAAGGGCGCCGATGATCGTCCCGATGAAGCAACCGCAGACTGCGAGCATCAGGGTGAAGGGCGAGAGCGCAATGTCGAAGCCCAGCGCCAGGTTTGCGAACAGTTCCATGGTATTAGCCGGCCAGGCCCTTCGAGAATGCGACGAGTCCAAGCCCCAGCGCATACCGGAAGATCACGAACAGGCCCAAGGACAGGCCGAGCCCGGACAGGACCGCCGGAATGGGCCGCGGGCTGATCTGATAGCTCAGGATCGAAGCGGCAATTGCGGTGGGAATGAGAAAACCAAGCGGCCTCAGAGCGTAGGCATAGGCCACCAGGACGCCGACCGCAAAGGCCAGCGCCCCCACCGTCCGCAGCGCCGGCCAATCCGGGTCGGGATCGGGCCGGAATACGATGATCATCCCGCACAGGGCGGCTACGCCCCCGACCAGTATGGGAAAGGTCTTTGGCCCGACCGGATCGGCCAGGAAGCTCGTCTGGATCTGAGTGGCGCTCGCCGCGTAGGCGAGCGCCACCAGAGTGACGACCAGACCGAAGATCCGGTCGGATGCCATTACTGGATCACTCCGATATCCCGCGACATCTGACGGATATCGGCGACCAGGCCGTCGACATAGCCCTGGAAGTCATCCCCGACCATGGTGAACGGCGCCAGCCCGTTGTCGGCCATCGCCTGCGCCCAGGCGTCACTATCGGCCACTGCCTGGAGCTTATCGGCCCATTCGTTGAAGGCCTCGTCGGAAATGCCGCGCGGGACATACAGGCCGCGCCAGTTGCCGGCGACCACGTCGTAGCCCTGCTCCCTGGCGGTCGGAATGTCCTCGAACCCCGGCACGCGCTCTTCCGTCAGCACCGCGATCGCCCGTACGTCGCCGCTTTGCAGGAAGCCGACGATCTCGGAGATATCGCCGGTCATGGCCTGGGTGAAGCCGCCGACCGTCTGGGTGATCGCATCGGCGCCGCCGTCGAGACCGATGTATTTGATCTGGGTGATGTCGTCGAGACCCGCTTCCTTCAGGATCATCAACGGCTTGAGGTGGTCGAAACCGCCGACCGCGGAGCCGCCGGCAAAGGCGACCGAGGCCGGATCGGCCAGCGCCGCATCCACCAGGTCGTTCAGCGACTGATAGGGGCTGTCGGCGGCAACGGCGATCACTCCCGGGTCGATGCCGATGGCGCCGACGAAGCGCACCTGATCGGCGGTCATGCCGGCAAAAGCGTTCTGTGCCAGCCGGGTGGTGGTCGCCGACGAGGCCGCGACGATCAGGTCGGCATCCTCGTTGCGCTCGGTCACGACGTGGCTGTAGGCAAGCCCGCCGCCGCCGCCGGCCATGTTGGTGACCTGGACCGGATTGTCGACGGCGCCGATGTCAAACAGGATCTTGCCGATCTGACGGCAGGTGAAGTCCCAGCCACCGCCCGGATTGGCCGGCGCGATGCATTCGGCCGCCCCGGCCGACGTGGTGGCGCAAACGCTCAAGGCAATGCCGGTAACGACAGCCTTCGGCGAAAAGATCTTCATGGTATTCCTCCCATTGCTTGTAATCGCATTGACCAACATGGTCATCGGCCGGACAGCGCATGCTGCCAGCGTTCCAGAAACCGTTCCCGTTTGGCCTGATCGAGATAGACCAGCAGGCCGGGACCCACCTGGATCGGTCTGAGCGAGTCGCCGGCTGCGGCGCGCAGGGCCACCGCCGTCGCCTCGCCCTCAACGTTCGGATGAATGGCGAACAGATGCGCCTCGGCGATGCTGCTCTGGCCGGGCTCGGACAGAAGGAAGTCCAGGAACAGCCTGGCCAGGTCGAGCCGCCTGGCGGTGATCGGCAGCACCGCGATGCGCGAGACCACGAGGGTGTAGTCCTCGGGCAGCACGATGCCGATCGACGGCTCGACCGCGGCGCGCGCCATGGCGTATGAGCCCATGACGTTGTAGCCGATCAGGAACTGCCCGCTGGCCACCCGGTCGAGGATCGCCGTGGTGCTGCTGTAGAGCTTGACGCCGCTGGCCCCGAAGCTCCGCGCCAGGGCCCAGATGGCATCCGATTCCCGGGCGTCCTGGGTGGCGAACAGGAAGCCCGCGCCGCTGCGCTCGAGATCGTATGTGCCGACCCGGCCGGAGAACCGCACCGGCTCCTCGTCCAGCAGCCGCGCCAGGGCGTAGCGGGTGCGCGGCACATCCTCGGCCGCCATCTCGGTGCGGTTGAAGACGGTGACGATGGGCTCGTAGGTGAAGCCGAAGGCCTCGTCGCGCCAGTTTGCCCACCGCGGCAGCCGCCGGGTCTGCTGTGAGCTGTAGGGCGCCGCATAGCCGTCATTCACCAGCTTGATCTGCAGATCCAGCGCCGTGCTCAGGATCAGATCGGCCGAGGGCTCGCCGGCATCGGTCGCCTCCACGAAGCGGTCGTAGATCTCGATGGTATTCATGTCGTGATAGGCGACGGTCACGCCCGGATAGGCCTGCTGAAAGGCGATCACGACCGGATCGAAGGCGGGCTGGTCGGCGGAGCTGTAGATGGTGAGCACGCCGGACGGCGCGGCACCGGCATCCGGGGCCGGATAGTCGAAATTGACATCCGCCACGGCCGGTCCGGCCAGCAGACCAAGCGCCATCCCGGCGCCGATCGCCAAACGCACTGCGCTCCCTATCACATCCGGCCTTTCAGCCATTTCTTGGGGTTGCCATGCCGCAGACCGGGCCGTCGGCCGGAACCCTTATTGGATTACTTTACCACGCTTTCCTGTCACGAAGCTTTCATCGAGGACTCGGACGACTTCGCCCGAGTGCGCCGGTCCGGCAGCGGTCACCCCGCGATCACATAGATCGAGACGTCGAGGCTGCCGTCTTCGGTAGGGCCTGCGTGACCACGCGCCGATATCCCTCTCCTTCGAACGCGTCGAGGCGCGGCCAGTGGTCGGGCAGGTCGACGGATTCGAAGATATGCACCTCGACGACCCGACCGGAAGGATTGAGAATGAGGCCGGGATAGCCGAGGCCGGCACCCCAACCCGCTTCGACCAGCCGGCCTCGCACAATCCCCTTTCGCCAGTGCCCAGTCAGATCCGCCAACTGGTGATGGTTGACCCGACCGGGCGCGAGCGTTCCATAGGTCGCCAGGCGCGCTGCCGCCGATGTTCTCGAGTCCGCCATCCAGATCGCCCATCGCTGTCCTGAGCGGACATACTGCCAGACCGCACCGGGTGAAGAAGGCGAAACCATGCAAAAGACCATCCTCGTTACCGGCTCGACCGACGGCATTGGGCTGGAAACCGCCAGAATGCTGGTCTCCTCGGGTCACCGCGTGCTGTTGCACGGGCGCAATCCAGCAAAGCTGGCGGAGGCGGAAGGCGTGCTCTCCGCACTCGCGGATGGCGGTCCCGTCGAAAGCTACCGGGCGGATTTGTCCCGGATGGCGGATGTGGAGGCGCTGGCGAAGGCGATGGCCGACAGGCACGCTCATCTCGATGTGCTGATCAACAATGCCGGGATCTTCCGGGTTTCCGACGCCATCACCCAGGACGGGCTGGACGTGCGGTTCGCGGTCAACACCATCGCACCCTATCTGCTGACGCAACGTCTTCTGCCGCTGATGGGCGCGTCCGGACGGGTGATCAACCTGTCTTCCGCCGCCCAAGCGCCGGTCGATCCGGAGGCGCTGGCCGGACGGGTCCGGCTGTCGGACATGGCGGCCTATGCCCAGAGCAAGCTGGCGCTGACCATGTGGTCCCGCAGCCTGGCGCAGTCGCTCAAGGAGACCGGACCGGTCATCGTCGCGGTCAATCCCGGCTCCATGCTCGGCAGCAAGATGGTGAAGGAGGCGTTCGGGGTGGCTGGCGGCGATATCGGTATCGGCGCGGAAATCCTGTGCCGCGCGGCCCTTGCGGACGAATTCGCGGATGCCTCCGGGCGCTACTTCGACAACGATTCAGGTCGGTTCGCACCGCCCCATGCCGACGCTCTGGACGACCTGAAATCCCAAGAGATCGTCCGCGGCATCGAGGCGATCCTGGCCGAACTGGCGCCCTAGGACGGGTGCGGGCACCGCTCGGCGAGGCCGGATCAGCTGGGCCGGTTGCGCGCGTTGGCAAGGTGCCGCAGCTTGTGCCGGTAGATGTTCATGCCGTGGCTCTTGACCGGTGAAAACCAGTTCTGGAAGAGCTGCTGGCCCATCCACATGATCCGGTCGATGGCCGGCGGGTTCGGCAGCAGCTTCACGTCGCTGAACCGGCCGCTTTTGACGTCCGTCAGGTAGCGCTGGTCGCCATAGTGCCGATAGCCCTTCAGCCGGTCGAGCACGTTGGCGAGCTTGTCGAGCAGCCGGGAAATCGGGCCGAGCATTACCGTCAGCCATGCTAGCCCCTGCACGAGCTTGACCCAGCCGATCGCGATGGGCGGGACCCGCGGCACGATGTCGGTCGAATTGACGACCCGGAATACCGGCGTCTTCACGTTTTCGAAGAACTCGTAATTGGCGACGCGCGGCGCGCCGTAGGTGTAGCAGGCGCCGTAGGCTTCGCGCGCGATCTCGACCGTCGTCAGGAGCGCCAGCGCACCGCCCAGGGAATGGCCTGTGAAGAAGAGCGGCAACGGTTTGCCGTCCTCGCCATTGCCATTCTCCGCTAGGATCGCCTTGACGTGATCGAGCGCCGTCTTGCCGTCGGAATCGGTGTTGACCTTCAGCGCGGTCCAGAAGCCGGAATGGACCTTTCTCGGCTCCCTTCCCTCGATCTGAACCTTCTCTCCCAAGATGGTCGGCATGGCGTCCGCATCAGTCAGCCAGTCCGAGACCTTCTTTTCGGTGCCGCGAAATGCGACGGCGACATAGGGGGTCTCGTCATCGTCCTCTGCCAGGCGCTTGCAGACGAATGCCTGGGTTTCGACGACGTTGACCGTGCCGAGAAGCTCAAAGCCGTTCGACTTCAGGATCTCGCGCAGGAACTTCTCGCTGTCGACGCCCTCGATCAGAAGCTGACTGGCGAACGTCTCGAGCCATTCGCCGACTTTCTGCTCGCTGCCGCCCGCGATCTTGGCAACCTGCTTGGCGGCATCGGTGATCGTCCCGCCGGTGCCCTCGAACTCGTAATAGGCAAGCGCCGAAAGCTCCGCGAGCACATAGGCCATGCGGTCGCTGTAGGCCGGACGCTCGATCGGCGCCGCCAGGAGCTTCTTGTCGGAGAGGTAGTTGGCCTCGCCTTGGCTGACCTTCTTCGGTCGGCGCAGGAACGAAAACACGCCGCTGCCCAGCACCGCGGCAATTGCGGCGCTGATCGTACCGGAGATCGTCTCGTTTTCGGTGATGAATCCCTTAACCGCTGCAATGATGGCGTCGACATCCATGATCCTGCCCCCAAATCCAAATACGCGGCGTCGGCCTGAAATCTAGCGGCCGAAATGCAAGCGCGTAACGGCAACCTTCAGCGATGAGCGATCGGTGCGGTCCCGTTCTGCCTGCGATGCCCGCCAATATCAGAAATTGATTGGCTTGGCGCCTGGATCGCCTGATGTCGCGGCGGTGCGGGCGTTGCTGCGAAGGCGCAACGAAAGGATGGCTACCGGCGGTCACATGACTGTCACCGGGGCGAACATGGATCTGAATCCGACTCGGGTTCCGCGACCCGATCCCGGCGGACCGCTTCAGACTTCGAAGTCGAACACGTCCTTGTCGAAGGCAGTGTAGTTCTCGTAGCGCAGCAGGCGGTAGAGGTCGCGGCGGTGCTGCATGCGGTCCAGCAGGCCGGATTGGGTGCCCTTGGCGCGAATCTCGGCCAGCCCGTCGGTGACCGCGTGCATGGCCAGGCGCATGGTGGTGACCGGATAGATCGCCAGGTTGTAGCCAAGCGCCTCGAGCTCGGCCTTGGTCAGCAGCGGCGATTTGCCGAACTCGGTCATGTTGGCGAGCAAGGGCACGGAAAGGGCCGTCCGCACGGCCTCGAACTCGGCCGGCCCCTCCAGCGCTTCGGGGAATATCATGTCGGCGCCGGCATCGACATAGGCCTTCATCCGGTCGATGGCCCGGTCCAGGCCTTCCACGGCCCGGGCATCGCTGCGGGCGATCAGAACGAAATTGGGGTCGCGCTTGGCCTCCGATGCGGCCCGCAGGCGGCGTACCATCTCCGCCGTATCGACCACGGTCTTGTTGTCCAGATGGCCGCAGCGCTTGGGATTGACCTGGTCCTCGATATGGCAGCCGGCCAGCCCCTGCTCCTCGATCATGCGGATCGACCGGGCGGCGTTCATCGGCTCGCCGAACCCGGTGTCCAGATCGACGATCGACGGCAGCTCGGTGACCCGGGCGATCTGATGCGCCCGGCCCGCCACCTCCGACAGTGTGGTCAGCCCGATATCCGGCATGCCGAGATCGGCGGCAAGCACCGCGCCGGAGACATAGACCGCGTCGAACCCCTGGGCCTCGATCTCCATGGCGACCAGCGGCGCATAGGCGCCCGGTGCCTGCAGCAGGGTCCCGGCGTCGAGGCCGGCGCGCAGGGCGGCGCGCTTCTCCGCCGCCGTCTTCTTGGCGAACAGCATTAGAGAATCCCCTTGCGATCGTTCCGGGTCAGCCGATCGGCGGCGACGGACACCGTCAGATCCAGCAACGCGCCGGCCGCAAGGCCGGACAATCGATCCACGGCGTCGAGGAACCTCGTCCGCTCATCTTCTTTTACAATATCGTCCGTCAGAATATTGAATTTATTGACATAGTCAGCCCGGGCGAAGGGCTTGGCGCCGAGCGGGTGGGCGTCGGCGACGGCGATCTCATCGACCAGCCTCTCGCCGTCGTCGAACACGATCTCAAGCCGGCCGCCGAACGCCTTCCTGGCCGGATCCTCGTCGTGATAGCGGGCGGTCCAGGCAGCATCCTCAACGGTGCGCACCCGGTGCCACAGCTGCACGGTATCCGCCCGCGCCGCCCGCTCCGGCGCATAGGAGTGCACATGGTGCCAGCGCCCGTCCTGCAGGGCGACGGCCAGGATGTACATGATGGAGTGATCCAGGGTCTCGCGGCTGGCGGTCGGATCCATTTTCTGGGGGTCGTTGGCGCCGGTGCCGATGACGTTGTGGGTGTGGTGGCTGGTATGCAGGACGATCTCGGCGACGCGTCCCCAATCGCCACCGGTGCGCTCGATCACCTGGTGGCGCAGCCGGATCGCCAGGTCGATCGGCGCCTGGCTCTGGTATTCGGCGGAGTGGGCCTTGGTATAGGTCTCCAGGATCGCCCGCTTGGGCTCGCCCGGACCGGGCAGCGGCACGGAATACTCGATTTCCGGCCCACCCAGCATCCAGGCGATGACCCCGTCCTCGCCCTCATAGATCGGCGACGGGGCGCCCTCCCCGCGCATGGCGCGGTCGACGGCCTCGATGGCCAGCTTGCCGGCATGGGCCGGGGCGAAGGCCTTCCAGCTCGAGAGCGCGCCCTTGCGAGACTGCCGGGTGGCGGTGGTGACATGCAGCGCCTGCTGCACCGCCTGATAGATGATCTCGGCGTCCAGGCCCAGCATGGCACCGATCCCGGCCGCCGACGCCGGACCCAGATGGGCCACATGGTCGATCTTGTGCCGGTGCAGGCAGATGCCCTTCACCAGATTCACCTGGATCTCATAGGCGGCGGCGATGCCGCGCAGCAGCGCCGGCCCGTCCAGACCCAGTTGCTGGGCGACCGCCAGCAGCGGCGGGATGTTGTCGCCGGGATGGCTGTAGTCGGCGGCCAAGAAGGTGTCGTGGAAATCGAGCTCGCGGACCGCGGTGCCATTGGCCCAGGCGGCCCATTCCGCGCTGAACCGCCGGTCGCGCGGCAATCCGAACAGGTTGGCTCCGTCGGCTCGGGGATGGGCCATGGCCTGGGCCCTTGCGGTCGCCACCGGGCCGCGATTGATGGCCGCCATGGCCACCGACGCATTGTCGATGATCCGGTCGCCGATGGCGGCGGCCACCTCCGGCTCGACGGGCACCGGGTCGGCGGCCACCTCGGCGATACGCCAGGCCAGTTGCTGCTCCCTGGGCAGGCGCTCCGCTTCGCGATAGGTCCGAACTCTGTGAAGTTGCATCGCGCCCTGTTGCCTCCAGCCACCAGCCAATGCCGAACGGTAGCACGGGCGCGATTTCATCAGCCTTTCGCCGGCCTGGCCGCATGGCGTGATGTCCGCTATCCCGACGCTCAGGCGAACGGCGCCTCCGCTTCGAGACCGGCCCGGCGAACGCCTTCGAGGAAGTAGAGGTCGTCCGCCGGGTCCTTGTACATCGGCCGCAGCGCCCAGCGGGTGGCAAAGCCGGGATCGAGCCGCTCGCATTCCGCCAGGGCCGCGCCGGCCTCCGCCTCGCGCCCGAGATGGCCGCAGGCGGCGGCCAGCACCAGATGGGCCAGCGGATAGTCGGAGCGCCGATGGACCGTCGTCTCGGCCCAGCGCGCCGCCGCCTCGGGGTCGCGGGCGTTCAGATGGGCCCGTGCCAGCATGGCCAGGACGAAATGGATGCGCGGGTCCTGCGGGTTCAGCCGCAACGAGTGCTGCAGATGGCCGATTCCGTCCACTGGCCGGCCGGCGAAGCTGAGCGCAATGCCGAGCTGGGCATGGGCAATCGCGTTGCTGGGGTTGAGCTGGATGGCCTGCTCTCCAGCAGCGATCGCAAGCTCGAAATGCCGGTCCCAGACCAGTCCGAACCCAAGAATGCAGTGGGCCTCGGAGTTTGCCCGGTCAAGCACCACGGCCTTTCGCGCGGATCTCAGCAGCGCCTCGATCGCGGGCTCGCGCCGTTCCACGATCTCGAACCAGAGGTCGCGATGATGGCTATAGGCGAGCCCGACATGGCCGCCGCTATAGCCCGGGTCGAGCGCGATCGCCTTCTCGAACATCTCCCGGGCCCGGGTATTGCCCTCGGGGCTGAACTCCTCCAGCAGGGCCCGCCCGCGCAGGCAATAGCCCCAGGCGGTCAGATCCTTCGGCCGGACGGCGGTGACCCGGTCACGCTCCGCCTTCTCCAGCTCCGGCGCAATGGTCGCCGCGATGTGGTGGGTGATCTCGTCCTGCACCGCGAAGACGTCCTCGATTTCACGGTCGAACTTCTCCGCCCAGATATGATGGCCGGTCGCCGCATCGATGAGCTGGGCATTGACCCGTACCCGCCCGTTGCCCTTGCGGATGCTGCCTTCCAGCACGTAGCGCGCACCCAGATCGCCGGCAACGCTGCGCACATCCGGCGATTTGCCCTTGTAGGCAAAGGTGGAGTTGCGGGCGATGACGGGGAACGAGCGCCAGGCCGCCAGTGCGGTGATGATGTCCTCGGTTAGCCCGTCGACGAAATACTCGTCCGCCGGGTCGCCGCCCATATTGTCGAAGGGCAGCACGGCCACCGTCGCCTGGTCGCCGGTTTCCGCAATTGGCGGGACGATTGCCGGCGGCGGAGCCGACGACAGGCCGCCACCGTTGAGCAGGACCCGGTAAACCCGCATCGGTCGGTCGATGTTCTTCAACTCGCGCTCGCCCAAATCCTCGAATGCGAACTCAGAGCTGTTGGCGACATTGCTGTATATGGTCTCCGACACGCAGATGCCGCCCGGTTCGGCCTGCGCCTCGAGCCGGGCGGCGACGTTGACTCGGTTGCCAAGAAAGTTCTCCCGGTCGACGACCACGTCGCCGAGATGCAGCCCGAAGCGCATCAGCAGCTGCTGCTCGGCCGGCACGTCCGTGTTGACGTCGCGCAGGAAGTTCTGGACTTCGACGGCACAGCGCAGGGCATCCAGAACGCTGGCGAATTCGAAGACCAGGCTGTCGCCGGCGGTGTTGAACAGGCGGCCCTGATAGTCGCCGGCGACGTCGCAGATGTAGTCCCGGCAGGCGGTCCAATTCTGGATCGTCCGCTCCTCATCCTGGCCAACGAGACGGCTGTAGCCGGCCACGTCCCCGGCCAGGATGGCCACCAGTTTCCGCTTCATGTCCTGCAACATGGCCCTCGCGTCGCATTCGTTTTTGCGCTGTTCCTGGATGCAGAGTGTCCGGAGTCCCGCGCGATTGCGAGGCTGTAACGGTGAGTCACGGATGGGATCGAACGGTGCGGCGGTCACTGTCGACCAGCCCGGGACGAACACCACCGGGACTCCGGTCAGTCTGCCGGATCGGGAATCGAGAGCCCCGCCTTTCGCAGCCCCTCCACGACCGCTTGCAGGAAATCTTCCTGGAAATTCCAGGCTGTGAGGTGCGTCCATGCCTGTTCGGCGAAATCCGGCACGATCCCGGTTAGCTCGTCGCAGGCGGCACGCCCCTCCTCCACGCGACCCAGCTGGCCGTAGCACATGGCAAGAAGCACAAATCGCCAGAACAGCCCCGGCACCCGAAACTGCTTGGCCGCGGCCAGGGCCGCCTCGTACTCGCCTTTGCGATAGTGGTCCAGAACGGCGGCCCCATGGAACCAGCCGGGGTGTGTCGGGCTCAGGGCGATCGCCTTGTCTGCCAATTCCCGGCCGCGATCCCACTCCCCGATGCAGCACAGCCGGATTCCGAAGTCCGACAACATGTCCGCGTGATTGGGATTGAGCGCGACCGCGCGCGTCCCGGCGGCATCGAATTCGTCCAACTCGCGTCTGTGGAAATGCGTGTTGGACAGGATGTGATAGGCCATCGAGTTCTCGGGATCGAGCATCACCGCGCGTTGCGCGGCGTCCAGGGCGCGATCCAACGGGTCGCTCTCAGGCCGCGGGTTGTACCCGAAGACCAGTTCTTCCATGTAGGTTTCGGCCAACGCCGCCCAGGCGCTAGCATAGCCGGGGTCCAGCTCGACGGCCCGTTCCAGCCCGGCACGCACCGATTGGTGCAGCTCCAAAGACGGGTGGACCCAGTATTCATAGAAGCGCAGGACCGCATCGTAGGCGTCCAGATGGTGCGGTGCCTTGCCCTTGGAGAGCCGGGCGCCGGCGCGCGCGATGATGCCGTAGGGTTGTCCCACCGCGGCAACGATATGGTCGGATATGTCGTCCTGAACGTCGAATATGTTCTGCGCCGACAGGTCGCGATCATAGGTATCGGAGAACAAATGCATGCCGTCGGCCGCGTCGATCAGTTGGCCGGTCACCCGGATCATGTCGCCCGCCTTGCGGACGCTGCCTTCCAAGACGTAGCCGACACCAAGATCCCGCCCGACATCCCGCACATCGACGGGTTGCCCCTTGTATTTGAACGTCGAGTGGCGGGCGATGACCCGCAGGTCGGGAAACCGCGTCAGGGCGTTGATGATTTCTTCGGTTATGCCGTCTGCAAGGAACTCCTGGCTCGGGTCGCCGCTGAGGTTCTCGAACGGCAGGACCGCGATCGATGGCCCCTTGGGATACTCCGGCGCAATGTCGCCTGGCGCCTCGCTGTCCTGCCGCGCCTTGGGTGGAGCCGGTTCGGCTGGCCGCGCCGCCCGGAACAGCGGCACGTAACTGCCCTTGGGCAGGTCGATCCGAACCGGATCCTCGCGGCCGTCGGTCAGGTAGTAGCGCTCCAGCCGCCGGCGCAGGCGGCCGGCCTCGACCCGCACGATGGTGTTGGTCTGGGGGTCGAAGGATTCATCGCGATCGAAGACGGTGGTGGCGATGGTGTATTCCTTCAGCCGGTCCGACCGGCCGGCCAGGGTCTCTTCCACCACGAAGCTGAGGAACGCGTTGATGCGCCCGGACTGGGCGAAATCGGCGCTGCCCAAGATCTGTCCGAGCTGCACGCGAACGGCGCTCTCCGACGGCGCCATGTCGGTGGCGTGCTGATCCCCGGAGGATCCGTCCGGGCGGACCATGACTGCCTCCCAACAACCGCCGGCCCGGGTCCGCGACATGCCGCAACGGCCCCGGCGGTCGTGCAAACTCCCACCTATCCAAAAGGTTAGCAGTCGATCGACCGGCTGTCGACGCGCCGGTGACTCACCGTGACAAACTGCTGTCCGGCAGCCTCCCGCGCCAAATTGCCTCCACGACGCAGCGAAGAAGCGCCGCCGGACATCCCGGCACCGCCGACTGCATCGGAACGAGGAGGCCCATGCCATGCGCGGAATAGTGACCCTGATCGCGATCTACGGACTGGTCGTGCTGATGCTCCTCTCCGGATGCTCGAATGGCCGATGGGTCATGCACGACCTCAGCAGCGTCTCCTTCCAGTTTGACGGCCCGACCACGCTCGCCAAGCCCGCGCGATCGTCGGCGGCAGCCACACGATGACCACCCGAATGCCCAAAGGACCCGAGACCATGAACACGAACACCCGTTTCCCCCGTTCCATTCCCGGCGCCGTTCGCGCCGCCGGTCTGGCGCTGCTGGTCCTGCTGCCGAGCGCCTGCGACGACCCGGTGCCGGTCGACAAGAACGTCGTGCGTTCGATCAAATGGGCGACGCTCGACCAGGGTGTGGCGGCTCAGGAGCGCCGCATCGCCGGCATCGTCCAGCCGGTCGATGTCACCCAGCTCAGCTTCGAGGTCAGCGGCCGGGTGCAGACCCTGCATGTCCGCCTGGGCGACAAGGTTCGGGTCGGCGACGTGATCGCCGAGCTGGACCGGGAGCCCTACCTGCTGCAGGTCCGCCATGCCGAGGCCGAGGTCGCCGCGGCCAATGCGGTCTACATGGAAGAGCGCCGCAACCTGGAGCGCCAGCGCATCCTGTTCCGGGACGGCTGGATCGCCCAGGCGCGGTTGGACAGCGCCGTCGCCGGCCATGACGCGGCCGAGAGCCAGGTCGGCGCCCGCAGCGCCCATCTCGACCTGCGCCGCCGCGATCTGGGGCTGACCCTGCTGCGCGCGCCCTTCGACGGCGTCATCACCGCCAAGGCGATCGAGGCTTTCGAGGAGGTCGCCAATGGCCAGCCGATCTTCGAGTTGAGCGGTGAGCGCGACATGAAGGTCACGCTGCGGGTACCGCCGACCCTGATCAACCAGATCCATCAGGGCCAGACGGTCACGGTCCGCTTCCCCAGCGACGTGAACCTGGAACTGGCCGGCACCGTCACCGAGATCGGCGCCCGTGCGGCCGAGGCCAATGCCTTCCCGGTCACCGTCGTGCTCGACGAGACGTCGGAGCGGCTGCGCGCCGGCATGTCGGCGGAGGTCGCCTTTGCCTTCGACAACGCCACGCAGGTGGCCGACAGCCTGATGGTGCCGATGAACGCCATCCTCTCCGGTGACGGCCAGGACTACCACGTCTTCCGTTACGACGCGGGCACCTCGACCGTGCGCCGGGTGCCGGTGGAGATCGAGGATCTGCACGAGAACGAAGTCCAGATCGCGGGCGATCTGATCCCCGGCGACATTATCGCTACTGCCGGTGTCGAGTTCCTGGCCGATGGCCAGGAGGTGCGGCTGATGGGCCGCGAGATGCCCTATGGCGAAGGAGCCTGACCGATGAACCTGACCGGATTTGCCCTGAACAACACCCGGGTGACGGCGCTGGTCGTCGCCATGCTGGCCATCGCCGGGGTGATGCTCTTCTCCAACTTCCCCTCCAAGGAGGACCCTGAGGTCACGGTCCGCGAGGCGGTGGTGGCGGCGTATTTCCCCGGCATGTCGCCGGAGCGGGTGGAGAACCTGATCACCCGCCAGCTGGAGCGCCAGATCCGCCTGATCCCCGAGGTCAAGGACATCAAGTCCAGCTCCAAGACCGGCGTCGCGATCATCCATGTCGTGGTCTATGACCGCTTCTTCGAGATGGAGCCGATCTGGCAGAACCTGCGCAACAAGATGGCCGAGGCCCGCCCCTCCCTGCCGCAAGGCACCATCGGGCCCTTCGTCAACAGCGATTTCGGCGACGTCAATGTCGCCACTGTGGCGCTCACCGCCGACGGCTTCTCCTTCGAGGAGATGCGCAAGGTGGCCCGCGACATCCGCGACGAGCTCTACACCGTCGACGGCATCCGCCGGGTCGAGTTGCACGGTGTGCAGCAGGAGCGCATCTATCTGGAGACCACTAACGCCCGCCTGGCCCGCTATGGCCTGTCGCCGGACGAGCTGATCGAGACGCTCGAGGCGCAGAACATCATCCTGCCCGGCGGACGGGTGGAGATCGGCGGATACGGCACCGTGGTGGAGCCGAGCGGCAATTTCGACTCCATCGAGGACATCCGCAACACCGTCATCACCATCCCGTCGACGGAGCAGGTCGCCTATCTGCGCGACATCGTCACCGTGCGCCGGGCCTATGAGGACCCGGCCCAGTCCCTGGCCTACTACAATGGCGAGCCGGCCATCGTGCTGGCGGTCTCCATGCAGAAGACCGGCGTCAACGTGCTCGATTTCGGCCCCCGGCTGAAGGACCGCATCGCCGAGATCGAGACCGATTTGCCGATCGGCTACGCGCTGGACTTCGCCACCTACCAGGCGGACTACGTCGAGGAGTCGGTCGAGGGCGTCACCCTCAACGTCTATGAGACGCTGGGCATCGTGTTGGCCATGGTGATGCTGTTCCTGGGCTGGCGCACCGGGCTGATCGTCGGCTCGATCGTGCCGCTGACCATGCTGGTCTCGCTGGTCTTCATGAGCGTGCTGGGCATCGAGCTGCAGCGGGTCAGCCTGGCGACCATGATCATCGCGCTCGGCCTCCTGGTCGACAACGGCATCGTCATCGCCGAGGACATCGGCCGCCGCATGGCCGAGGGCGCCAGCCGTGCGGAGGCCGCCATGGGCACCGGCAAGCAGTTGTCCCTGCCGCTGCTGACCTCGTCCCTGACCACCATCCTGGCTTTCATGCCGCTGATGATGGCCAGCGACAGCTCAGGCGAATACATGCGCTCCATGTCCATGGTGGTGCTGATCGCCCTGCTCAGCTCCTGGGTGCTGGCGATGACCTTCACCCCGCTGCTGTGCAAATGGTTCATGGCGACGCCGAAGAAGACGCCGGCACAGGTCAAGGCCGCCTTCGACACCCCGATCTACCGGGTCTACATCGCGGTCCTGAAGTTCCTGCTGCGAGCCCGGGTGCCCTTCGTGGTCGCGATTGCGGCCGGGCTGTTCGGCGGCTTCACCATGCTGGCCCAGGTGCCGGAGCAGTTCTTCCCGGAATCCTCCCGCAACCAGTTCTACGTCTATCTCGACCTGCCCAACGGCGCTACGACCCGGGCGACCGACGAGACGGTGCGCGACGTCATCGCCTGGCTGGGCGACGCGACCGCCAATCCCGAGGTGCAGTCCAATGTGGCCTATGTCGGCTATGGCGGTCCGCGCTTCTTCGTACCGCTGGCGCCGCGCGACGAGGACCCGCACGTCGCCTTCATCCTGGTGACGGTGGACGAGGCGGAGTCCGTATCGCCGGTGCAGGAGCGCACCCGCGCCTATCTGGCGGACGCCCATCCAGAGGCTCTGGGACGCATCAAATCCTTCTTCCTGGGCAATTCCGAAACCGGCCTGCTGGAGGTCCGGGTGCGCGGCCGCGACCTGGAGACGGTCTCGGCCTTCGGAGCCGAGGTCGAGCAGGCGCTGGCCCGGATTCCCGGAGCGCTGGACATCCACAACAACTGGGAAAACCGCATCACCAAGATGCAGGTGGAGATCGACCAGGTCCGCGCCCGCCGCGCCGGCGTGACGTCGGAGGAGATTGCCGAGAGCCTGAACACCTATTTCAGCGGCGGCACGGTCACCGCCTATCGCGAGGGCGATCAGGTGATCCCGATCGTGCTGCGGGCCGCCAATGCGGAGCGGACCAACCTGGACCGGCTGCGCTCCATCGAGGTCTATTCCACGAGCGGCGGCCACAGCGTGCTGCTGTCCGAAGTGGCTGACTTCGTGCCGGTGAACCAGTTCAGCCGCATCGAGCGCTACAATTTGAAGCGCACGGTCACCGTCCAGGCCAAGCATTCCTGGCTGCAGGCGGCGGAATTGCTGGCGGCGGCGCAGCCGGCGCTGGACGAGATCGCGGCCCGGCTGCCCGCCGGCTATGCGATCGAGATCGGCGGCGAACCGGAGGACGCGGCTAAGGGCGAGGAGGCGCTGTTCGAATTCGTGCCGCACTGCCTGGCGGCGATCGTCCTGCTTCTGGTGTGGCAGTTCAACTCCTTCGCCAAGCCGGCGATCATCTTCATCACCATCCCGCTGTCGTTCATCGGGGCGGCGATCGGCCTGCTGGCCACCGGGGCCTATATGGGCTTCATGGCGATGCTGGGCTTCCTCAGCCTGGCCGGCATCATCATCAACAATGCGATCGTGCTGCTGGACCAGATCCAGGTGGAGATCGACGGCGGGGCCACGCCCTATGACGCGGTCATCACCGCCTCGGTCAGCCGCTTCCAGCCGGTGATGATGACCACCCTGACCACCATCCTCGGCCTGCTGCCGCTGATGATCCCGCCGGACCCGCTGTTCTTCGCCATGGCGGTGGTGATCGCCGCCGGCCTGTCGGTCGGAACCATCCTGACCCTGGCGACGGTGCCGGTGCTCTACACCCTGTTCCACGGCGTGAAGCTGCCGCCGCGCACCGTCCCTGCGGCAGCACCGGCGGCGGCGGAACCCGCGCCGGCCGAATAGGGAGGACATACCCATGCGCGCCTTTGTCGTGACCCCGAATCTCGAACCCGGCGACGAGACGGCGGTCGTGTCGATCGACCTCAGGAGCTACCGCTTCACGCTGCTGCTGGGCTCGCTGACTCTGCTGCTGGTGCTGTCGCCGCTGATGGAGGGGAGCACGGCCGGCAATCTGGTGCTTACGGGGCTCTTCACCCTGGTCATGCTCGCTGCGGTCTTCGCGGCGAGCGGCCGCGGCAGGACCCTGGCCCTGGCGCTAGGCCTCGCCATCCCCTGGGTCTACCTGACCTGGGTCCATCCGATCTGGCAGGCCGATGCGACCGACATCGTGGCGAGCCTGCTGATGATCGCGCTGTGCCTCTTCGTGCTGACGCTGGTGCTGATCCAGGTCGTCCGGGCGGACCATGTGGGCGCCGACACGATCTGCGGCGCCATCGCCGCCTATCTGCTGATCGGCGTTGTCTGGGCCGTCTGCTACAGCGTCATCGAGGCGGTGATACCCGGCTCGTTCGGCTTCTCCGACCTGGAGCTGGAGACCGTCTGGACCCAGCTGCTCTACTACAGCCTGGTCACCCTGACCACGCTGGGCTACGGCGACATCACCCCCATCGGCGCCGTCGCCCGCATGTGGTCGGCCCTGGAATCGGTCACCGGCACCCTCTACCTCGCGGTCCTGATTTCCCGGCTGGTCAGCCTGTACCGGCAGTAGACTGTCCGCCGGCGCCGAAGCGCATGCATTTCGTCGGAGGCCGGGCTTCCCCCTCACCCTCCCGCTTCGCGGGCCCCTCCCTCTCCCCGAGGAGAGGGGCCTTCGAGGCGGCCTTTGGTTTCCCTCTCCTTGGGGAGAGGGAGGGACCCGCGGCGAAGCCGTGGGAGGGTGAGGGGGAGGCGCGGTCTATCCGATCGTGGGCAGCGACTTTCACCGCGCCATCAGCATGGCGTGCGGATTGAGGAAGAACATGCGCTGCCAGCCAAGGGGGCCGCTCTGGTCGACCCAGACATGCGGGATCGGCGTGACGATGGTGTAGTGCAGATGCGGCGGGCGGTTGGCGGCATTGCCGGTGGTGCCGACCAGCCCGACCGGCTCGGCCCGGCCGACCCATTGGCCCCGCGCGACGTCGATCCGGCTCAGATGGGCGTAGTAATGCAGCCGCCATTTCGGGCCCAGGACGAGCACCACATTGCCACCCTTGCCAAGATCGCCCTGGAACACCACCAGGCCGGGCGTGGCCGAGAGCACCGGCGTCCCGGTGCCGGCGAAGATGTCGATGCCGCGGTGCACACCCGACTCGCCCCAGGGCGCGTACCAGAAGGTCTGGTGGTTCCAGTCGTTCTCGTCCGCCCCGTCGACCGGGATCACCATCCGCTCCGGAACCAGCAATCCGGCGATCAGCAGCGCGGCGAACAGACCCGCCAGGATCAGAAGGCCAATGCCGAGACGCTTCATCGCCATACCGGCATGGCGATGCGGCCGGCCGCCTCGTCATGGGAGATCTCGTTCACCGCGCCCGTGGACCGGACCTGCCACCAGCTGCGCTGGGGCGGGATCTGCACCGGCGACAGCAGGGTGACGATATAGCCGTCCTCCACCGCGTCGACATAGAGCCAGTCGGCCAGCACCTGACGCTCCGGATAGGCCCTGGCAAATGCATCCCGGGCGCGGGCAACGGCCTGTTCCGCCTCTGCGTCGCGAATTCGCGCCGTTTCCCGAAACTGCCGCCGACGGCGGAGCCATGCACCCAATCGGTTCAACATCGCAGGTTCCCCTCCCTGCCCCGTTCGGCGTCGGAATTTCGTCTTCCCGGACGGCATGTCATAAACTGCGTCCCGGGAGGAAACCGGCATTGCGCATCTTGCTGGTCGAAGATGACCGAACTCTGGCGGACGGGCTGCAGCGGGCGCTGCGCCAGGACGGCTATGCGGTCGACTGGTCGGCGGACGGCCGCGACGCCGACGGCCTGCTGACGGTGCAGGATTTCGATCTGGTGATCCTGGACCTGACCCTGCCCGGGCTCGACGGGCTGGGCGTGCTCAAGGCGCTCAGGACCCGCAAGAAGGCGACGCCGGTGCTGATCCTGACCGCCCGTGGCGAGCTGGACGACCGGATCCGCGGCCTCGACCTCGGCGCCGACGACTACATGACCAAGCCGTTCGACCTGCCGGAGCTGGAGGCAAGGGTGCGCGCCCTGCTGCGCCGTGGCGCCGGTCTCGCCAATCCGGAGATCGTGCTCGGCCAGCTGGCATTCGACAGCGTCGGGCGCACCGCCACCGTCGGCGGCAAGGGGCTCGAGCTACCGCGCCGCGAGCTGTCGGTGCTGGAGATCCTGATGGCCCGGGCCGGCAAAGTGGTCAGCAAGGAACAGATCGCCGACCACATCTTCGATTATGACGACGAGGCCGGGCTGGATGCGATCCAGCTCTATGTGCACCGGCTGCGCCGGAAGCTGGAGCCCGCCGGGGTGGAAATCCGCACCGTGCGCGGGCTCGGATACCTGATGGAAAAGCCATGACGCCGCGACGCTGGTCCTTACGACGCCGGCTGCTGGCCTGGCTGCTGATCCCGCTGGTGCTGGTCTGCGCCGCCCTGCTGGCCGACACCTATGTCAACGCCATCCGCCAGGCCGACAAGGCCTATGACCGGCTGCTGATGGCCTCGGCCCTGGCGATCGCCGAGCGCGTCGTCGCCGAGAGCGGCCGCATCGAGGTCGACCTGCCCTATGTGGCGCTGGAGATGTTCTCCTCCGCCGCCCAGGACCGTGTGTTCTACCGGGTGACCGGCCCGCAGGACGAATTCGTCACCGGCTATCGCGACCTGCCGGGACTGCCCGAGGACGCCCAGGACACCACCGTGTTCTACGACGCCGATTATCGCGGCTCGAAGGTCCGGGTGGCGATCCTGCGCCAACCGGTATCCGGTCCCGGATTCCGCGGCCAGGTCGAGATCCAGGTCGCCCAGACCCGCAACGAGCGCGACCTGCTGGCGCGGGAGATCGTGCTTGGCGCCGGCATCCGGCTGGCCCTGCTGGTGCTTTGCGCCGCCATCCTCATCTGGCTCGGCGTCGCCGTCGGCCTGGCGCCCTTGCGCCAGCTGCAGCGGGCGGTGCAGGCGCGCTCGCCGCAGGATCTGGCGCCGCTGGATGGCGACGTGCCCCGCGAGGTGCGGGCGCTGGTCGCGGCGATCAACGATCTGATGCAGCGCCTGGACGGCAGCATGGTCCGCATGCGCCGGTTCATCGCCGACGCCTCGCACCAGCTGCGCACGCCCCTGTCGGCGCTGAAGACCCAGACGGAATTGGCATTGCGCGACTCCGATCCGGACGATGTTCGCGAGAGCCTGACCCGGGTGCATGAGAGCACCCGCCGCACCAGCCGGCTGGCCGACCAGCTCCTGACCCTCGCCAAGGCGGAACCCGGCGGCGCGACCCATCGTCAGGACAAGGTTGATCTGGCCGCGACGGCGGAGGCGGTGACCCGGGACTGGGTGCCGACGGCGCTGGACCATGACATCGACCTCGGCTTCGAGCATGCCGGCGGTCCGGTATCGGTGACCGGCGACGAGACCCTCTTGAGAGAGATGATCAAAAATTTGATTGAGAACGCTGTTTTATATAGCGGATCGGGTAGTCGTGTGACCGTGCGCCTGGGTTCGGAACGCCTGCCGGGTCGCGCCTGGCTGGAGGTCGAGGATGACGGACCCGGCCTTGCCGAACCGGATCGCGATCTGGTTCTGGAGCGCTTCTACCGGGTTCCGGGCGGCCCTTCCGACGGCTGCGGCCTGGGCCTGCCGATCGTTAAGGAGATCGCCGAGGGCCACGGCGGCACGGTCACAGTGCTGGGCGGCGTGGACGGACGCGGTCTGATCGTCCGTGTCGACCTGCCCCAGCCCGCCCGCGCCATCGAGTCCGACGAGACCCGGGATCGTAAGTTGGCGGCGGAATGATGTGACGATGCTGTAGCCGTCCCGGTCCATAGTCCGTCGGGATACGATTCCGCTGCCACCCTTTTTGCCATCGACATCACTCGAGGATATCCATGCGCCTCCATCGCCCAATCCTCGCCATCGCCATCCTGATCTTGACCGGCTTCGCGACGGCGCTCCATGCGCAGGACGTGCCGGGCAGCCAGGACCATCCGGTCCTCGGCCAGAGATTTCCCGGTTCGGTGATCACCAGCCACGAGGTCATCGAATTCGACGAATACGACCTGCTCACCGGCCCGGTGCCCAACCGCAACGAGATGGGCGATTTCGAGCATCTGGAAGGCCGGATCACCAAGACCATCTACGAGATCGGTCCCGACCGTTCGACGCTGGAGGTCATGCGCAACTATGACAACGCCTTCAAGGCCGGCGATTTCGAGACCCTGTATGCCTGCAAGAACGAGGATTGCGGCGGCCGCGGCTTCAACCATCAGGTCGTTCCCTATATCGCGCGTTTCGCCGAAAACTATTCCGACCAGCGCTACCGGGCGGTCCGGGCCGACCGCCCCGGCGGCGCCACCTTCCTGTCGCTCTACATCGTCCGCAACACGTCGGAGGGCGGATCGCGGGCCGGCTGGACCTATGCCCGGCTGGTGGTGATCGAGACGGAGCAGATGCAGACCCAGCTGGTCGCGGTCGCCGCCAATGAGATGCGCGAGGCCATCGCAGAGACCGGCTCGGTCGCCCTCTACGGCATCCAGTTCGACTTCGACAGCGCCAAGATCCTGCCCGCCTCCCGCCCCGCCCTGGACGAGATCGGCAAGCTGCTGGCCGAGGACGCGGCCCTGTCGCTGCACGTAGTCGGCCATACCGACAATGCGGGGACCCTCGACTACAATCTCGACCTGTCGCGCCAGCGTGCCGAGTCCGTCGTTCGCGACCTGGTTTCGACCTACGGCGTCGACCGCGGCCGCCTGGAGGCTCATGGGGTCGGCTTCCTGGCCCCGGTCGCATCCAACGACGACGAAGCCGGCCGCGCGCTCAACCGCCGGGTGGAGCTGGTGGAACGTTGAGACCTTCGAAGTTGGCCGTATAGTAGGGATCCAATCGGGCCGCACCCCGAAGCGGCCGCCACCGTCATGCGCGTCGAGCGGGATCCCGCATGCCGGACCATATCGTCCTCATCACGATTGGCGCTTTGCTGCTGGCCGGCCTAGCCATGGACGTACTGGGCGAGCGCACCCGGCTGCCCCGGGTGACATTGCTGGTGCTGGTGGGAATCGCCGCCGGGCCGTCGGGCTTCAACGTGCTGCCGGTGGCCTTCAACGGCTGGTACCCGATCTTTGCCGTCATCGCCCTGGTGATGGTGGCCTTCCTGCTGGGGGGCAAGCTGACGCGGCAGGTGCTGGCGGAGGATGGCACCCAGATCCTCGGCGTGTCGCTGGGGGCGGTCGTCGTCACCGGGCTGCTGGTCGGCCTCGGGCTGTGGCTGATGGGCGTCGAGCCGATCCTCTGCCTGGTGCTGGCCGGCATCTCGACCGCCACCGCGCCGGCGGCGACCGTGGACGTGGTCCGGCGCAGCAAGGCCAAGGGGCCCTTCTCGCAGATGCTGCTGGCCATTGTGGCGATCGACGATGCCTGGGGGCTGATCGCCTTCAGCCTGTTGCTGGCCTGGGGCCAGACCGTATTGGGCCAGGATCCGTCCCAGGCCCTGCAATCGGGGCTGGTCGAGATCGGCGGCGCTGTCCTGGTCGGGGTCGCCGTGGGGTTGCCGGCGGCCTATCTCACCGGCCGCCTGCAGCCGGGCGAGCCGACGCAGATCGAGGCGCTGGGCGTGGTGTTCCTCTGCGGTGGCCTGGCCCTGGCCATCCATGCCTCATTCCTGCTGGCGGCGATGATCGCCGGGCTGCTGGTCGCCAATTTCGCCCGGCATCACACCTACCCGTTCCATGAAATCGAGAACGTGGAATGGCCCTTCATGGTGCTGTTCTTCGTACTGGCCGGTGCCTCCATGGATATCGCGGCACTGCCGGCCATCGGTGGCATCGGCGCTGCCTATCTTGTGCTGCGGGTGGTGGGGCGCATTGCCGGCGGCTGGATCGGCGGCGCCCTGGTCGGCCTCAGGTCCGACTATCGTAACTGGGTCGGCATCGCCTTGATGCCGCAGGCCGGCGTGTCCCTGGGCATGGCCCTGGTCGCCGCCACGGCGTTTCCGGAGTTCCGGGACGAGATCCTGGTGACGGCGATCGGCACCACGATCATCTTCGAACTGCTGGGCCCGATGGCGACCCAATGGGCCCTGTCCCGGGTCGACCGGACGCCCGAGCCCGGCACCGGCAAGGTCGGGGATTTGCCTTAGGTCATTGCACCGGACCGGTTGCTGGGGCATATGCAAGGCACGCTCCCAACGCGCAGGTGCCCGCATGCCGATCAAGAACATCCTTCTGCACATGGCCAATGACGACGCCCATATGCGCCGCTTCGAGACCGCCGTGCATCTGGCCAGGCAGCACGGCGCGCATCTGGAGATCGCCTATCTGACCTCGCCGGCGGGCATGCCGGCGGCGATCCAGGGCCGCGGCGCCTCGGCCGCCTATATCGCCGAAGCCACCGCCATCGCGCGGGAAAAGGCGGAGGCGGTCGAGAAGGAGGTCACCGATCGCTGCAAGGGCGAAGGCATTCGCTGGACCTGGGAGGTGCTGGAGGGCGACCACAACGAACTGCTCGCCACCCGCAGCTACTACGCCGACCTGATCGTGGTCAGCGAGGACCATGGCTGGGTCTATGAGGACCATGTCGGCATCTACGGCATCGACGAGCTGGTCGGCCAGGCCGCCTGCGCCACCCTGGTGCTGCCGGTGGAATGGGAGCCGCAGCCGGTCGGCAAGCGCGTCCTGATCGCCTGGAAGGCCGTCCGTGAGGCGGCCCATGCGGTCCGCGACGCACTGCCACTGCTCGAGTCGGCAGATACCGTCTTCGTCCTCACTACCGATAAGCCGCATAGCCGCTTCGAGAGCGGCACCGACCTCGCCGCCTATCTGAAGCGCCACGACATCAAGGCGAAGCAGGAAAGCGATGTCGTGGAGCGCGGCGACACCGCCAAGGTCATCCTGTCCTATGCCGCCGATCTGAAGGCCGATTTGATCGTGCTCGGCGCCTACAGCCGGCCGCGCTGGCGCGAGGCCCTGCTGGGCGGCGTCACCCAGGACATGCTCAACAAATGCCCGATCCCGATCGTGATGTCGCACTGACGGCGGTTGGCGGATAGTCCCGCCTTCAGCTCTATCCGCCCCGCTCCTTGGATCGTCATTCCCGCGAAAGCGGGAATCCAGATGGATCGGTCAATCAACTGTCACAACCGGGATTTCTGGATTCCCGCTTTCGCGGGAATGACGACAATAGAGATGGCAGTACCGTCTACCGCCAGCCCCTACAGGAAGAAGATCCAGCTGATCACTGCAAAGATCGGCATCAGGATCAGGCAGGACCAGATCATATAGCCGAAGAAGCTCGGCATCGGCACGCCGCGCTCTTCGGCAATGGCGCGGACCATGAAATTGGGCGCGTTGCCGATATAGGTGTTGGCCCCCATGAACACCGCGCCGGCCGAGATCGCCAGCAGCGTCTGCGACAGCGGTCCCATCAGCACTTCCGGATCGCCGCCCGCGGTGTTGAAGAACACCAGATAGGTCGGCGCATTGTCGAGGAAGCTGGAGAGGATCCCGGTCAGCCAGAAATAGGCGACGTTGACCGGCTGCCCGTTGGCGTCGCTGACCGCCGAGACCACCGCCGCCAGCGCCCCGTCCGTGCCGGCCTTCAGGATCGCGATCGCCGGGATGATGGTCAGGAAGATGCCGGCGAACAGCTTGGCAACCTCGACGATGGGGAACCAGGTGAAGCCGTTGCGCTTGCGGCTCTCGGCACTGGTCAGCAGCAGCGAGCCGCCGGCAATGGCGATCAGCAGCACGTCGCGGGTCAGGTTCTGCAGTTCCACATGCACGTGGAAGACCGTGAACTCCACGCCCGGCCGCCAGATGCCGCTCAGCAGCACCGCGCCGACCACCCCGGCAAGCAGCAGGATGTTGATACCGCCTTCCATGCCCAGGGATTCGCTGGTGTCGTCCTCGCCATGGGACAAGGCCCCGCCCTCCTTGCCATACAGGTAGGAATCGGCGGCGAAGTACGCGATCAGCAGGATGATCGAGACGATGACCATCGGTACGAACATATGCGTCGTCGGCCAGAAGAAATCGACGCCCTTCAGGAAGCCCAGGAACAGCGGCGGATCGCCCAGCGGCGTCAGCGAGCCGCCGATATTCGCCACCAGGAAGATGAAGAAGACCACGGTGTGAACCTTGTATTTCCGGTTCTCATTGGCCTTCAGCAACGGGCGGATCAGCAGCATGGCGGCGCCGGTGGTGCCCATCCAGCTGGCGATGACCGTGCCGATGGCCAGCATGCCCGTATTGACCACCGGCGTGCCCGCCAGCGACCCCTTGACCCGCACGCCGCCGGCCACCGTGAACAGGGCGCCCAGCAGGATGATGAAGGGGATGTATTCCAGCAGGGCGACGTGCAGCACCTCGAACAGCGCCAATTGCCAGCCGAACTGCACCGCGAAGGGGATCAGGAAGCCCAGCGCCCAGATCGCCGAGATCTTGCCGAAATGCCGGTGCCAGAACTGCGGCAGGACCAGAGGGAAGATGGCGATCGACAGCAGGATGCCGGCGAACGGCACCACCGAAATCAGCGAAAGCGCGCCGCCGTCCAGATGCGGCGCTCCGGCCTCGGCCGCAAGCGACGGTTCGGCGAATCCGATCAGGGCCGCCGCCGCGATGACGAGGCGCGGGATGCCGGCGGGGGAAATTGACGCCACCGAGAAACCTCCGGAAAGACGGGCAGGACCCAGCCCAAGCGAGACTCTGAGTATGGCGAATAGCCTTGCGAGGGCCAAGCCCTGAGCGTCGCCGGCAATCCGGCGAGCGACGCGACGTCCGAAGCACGTCACGTGGCGACGAACGGCCCCCGGCATCTTCCTCTAGCCGCGCCCACGAGTTTTTCGCATAGTGCCGCCCTTGAAATTCGCGTTCCGCTTGGAAGATTTCTGAGTCGGACGCCAAGGACAGCGGAAACCCGCACACAAGGGAGGCACAGGACATGCAGTTCAATTGGGTCCGGACGGTCGTCACCGTCGGTCTGGTCGCCGCGATGGCGGCGCTCTCCACGATCCCGGGACAGGCCCAGGACAACCGCTCCTACCTGCTGGCGACGGCCGGTACCGGCGGCACCTACTACCCGGTCGGCGTAGCGCTGGCCACGCTGGTCAAGATCAAGCTCGAGCCGCGCCAGGGCATCGCCATGTCGGCGATCACCTCCGCCGGCTCCGGTGAGAACGTCAAGCTGCTGCGCGAGAACCAGGCGCAGTTCGCCATCGTGCAGGGCCTGTTCGGCGCCTATGCCGCCAATGGCACCGGACCGCTGGCCGATGACGGGGCGCAGGAGAACATGCGCGCCGTCACCATGCTGTGGCAGAACGTCGAGCATTTCGCCATTCGCCGCAGCTTCGTCGACACCGGCACGGTCGACGACCTGATCGCCATGAAGGGCGAGACCTTCGCCATCGGCGCCCGCAATTCCGGCACCGAAGGCTCCAACCGCCACCTGCTGGGCGGGCTCGGCGTCGCCGATCCGGACAGCCATTTCGACGTCGCCTATGTGGGCTACAGCCCCAGCGCGGAAGGCTTCCAGAACGGCAATATCGACGCCGTCAACCCGGCCGCCGGCGCCCCGGTCGGCGCCATGACCCGGCTTGCCGCGGCGGTCGGCGACGAGGTCCAGATCCTCAGCTTCACCGACGAGCAGATCGAGCGCGCCAATGCCGGGCTCGGCCTGTGGACGCCCTATGTCATTCCGGCCGGAACCTATCCGGGCCAGGATGACGATGTCCGCACCATAGCCCAGCCGAACTTCCTGGCGGTGAACGCCGATGTGGACGAGGACGCGGTCTACCAGATCACCAAGGCGGTCTACGAGAACCTCGGCTTCCTGCAGAACATCCACCCGGCGACCAAGGCGATGTCGCTGGAGGCGGCCCTGGCCGGTCTGCCGCTCAGGCTGCATCCAGGCGCTCTGCGCTACTACGAAGAGGCCGGGGTGAACGTCCCCGACAGCCTGCGCTGATTGGACCCGACGGGTCGGCGGATTCGCGCCGCCGGCCCGTCGGCAGGGCTTCACCCTGGTTGCCCGCCACCATCCCACTACCATTGTCATTCCCGCGAAGGCGGGAATCCAGCGGTCCCAAATGCTCTACCTTCACGAGCGTGATGCCTGGATTCCCGCATTCGCGGGAATGACAATTGGGGTTGAGATATGAACCGCAACCCGCTGACATGACAGCCGAACCCGACGCCGCCCCCAGTCCCGCCGGCGACAGCCACGCCCCGCGCGATCTGAGCGGGCCCATGGCGAGCATCGTCTATGTCGCCGGCATCGGTCTCAGCCTCGCCCATATCTGGTTCAACACCTTCGGCATCCTCCCGGAGCTGATCCGCAACGCGGCGCATTTCGCCGGCTTCGGTCTGCTCTGCGCGCTGATCTTCCCGCTGGCACGGCCGCGCAAGCCGGCGGCGGAACGCATGATCGCCTGGATAGACCTGGCGATCGGCTTCACGCTCGTCGCCTGCGTCGCCTACATCCTGGTCCGCGAGCGGGCGGTGTCCGGCCGCAGCTTCACCAGCGGATGGGACTTCGTCGTCGCCACCACGACCATCCTGATCGCGCTGGAGTTCACGCGGCGGACCACCGGCTGGATCATCCCGACCATCATCGTTATCGCCCTGACCTATGCCGGCTGGTGGGGCCAGTTCCTCGGCGGCTCGCTGCATTTCCCGGGCCTCACCTACGAGACCATGCTGCAGCGGAGCATCTATGGCGAGGACGGGATGTTCGGCACCATCGCCAGCATCTCCTCCAGCTTCGTGTTCATGTTCATCCTGTTCGGCGCCTTCCTGATCACATCGGGCGCCGGCGACTTCATCATCAAGATCGCCCAGGCCCTGGCCGGCCGCATGACCGGCGGTCCGGGATTTGTCGCCGTAATCGGCTCCGGGCTGACCGGGACCATTTCCGGCTCCGCCGTCGCCAACACCGTGTCGACCGGCGTCATCACCATCCCGCTGATGAAGCAGTCCGGCTTCCCGCCGCGCTTCGCGGCCGGGGTCGAGGCCGCCTCCTCCACCGGCGGCCAGCTGATGCCGCCGATCATGGGGGCCGGCGCCTTCGTCATGGCCAACTACACCCAGATTCCCTATCTGCAGATCGTCGCCGTCTCCTTCCTGCCGGCCCTGCTCTACTTCCTCGGCATCGCCTTCTATGTGCGCATCGAGGCCAAGAAGCAGGGTCTGGTGCCGGCCGGCGGCGAGGCGCCGAAGGTCCTGCCGATCCTGAAGGAGGGCGGCATCGCCTTCCTGCTGCCGCTGGCGGTCCTGGTGGGGCTGCTGGTCTACGGCTTCACGCCGACCTATGCGGCCGGCTTCGCCATCGTCTCGGTGGTGGTGGCCAGCTGGCTGACGCCGAACCGCATGGGCGTGCGCAAGGTGCTGGACGCGATGGCGCTCGGCGCGCGGACCATTGTGCTGACCGCCATGCTGCTGGTCACGGTCGGGCTGATCGTCAGCGTCATCGCCACCACCGGCCTCGGCAACACTTTCTCGCTGATGATCGCCGATTGGGCCGGCGGCAGCCTGCTGGTGGCCATCATCCTGATCGCCATCGCCTCGCTGGTGCTGGGCATGGGGCTGCCGGTGACCGCCGCCTATATCGTGCTGGCCACATTGTCGGCCCCGGCCCTCTACGTGCTGATAACCGAATCGGCGCTGATCGGCGCGGTCGCCTCCGGAAACGTGCCGGTTGAGCTGACTGCGATCATCGGTCTGATCGCCCCGCCCGACCTCGCCGCCGGGCTGGGCCAGCCGATGTCCCAGGCGGACGCCGCGGCGCTAGTGGCCATGGTCCCGCCAGAGATGACCTCCATGGTGCGCGAGGCGACCCTGGACCCGGCGGTGCTGACCACCGCCCTGCTCTCGGCGCATATGATCATCTTCTGGCTCAGCCAGGATTCCAACGTCACCCCGCCGGTCTGCCTGACCGCCTTTGCCGCCGCGGCGATCGCCGGCACCCGGCCGATGGCGACGGGCTTCACAGCCTGGAAGATCGCCAAGGCGCTCTACGTGGTGCCGCTGCTGTTCGCCTACACGCCGTTCCTCAGCGGCGACCTGGCGACGGCGCTGACCATCTTCGGCTTCGGCACGCTCGGCCTTTACGCCATCATCTCGGCCATCGAGGGCCATGCGGAAGCGTCCTATCCCTGGATGCTGCGGCCGGTGATGGCGGGCATCGGCCTCGCCCTGCTATGGCCCTGGAGCCTGTGGGTCCAGATCGCCGGCGCCGCGCTGCTGGCGGGCTTCATGGCCTGGAACCTGACATCCGGCCGGCGGCTTGCGGCCGGCCGGGCCGCCGGATAGGTTGATTCCGCAATCGCATCGCCGCAGGGGGGCATCCGACCATGGATATGAAGGGCGAATACCGCATCGAGGCGCCGCGCCAGGAGGTCTGGGACGCGCTGAACGACCCGGAGATCCTGAAACGGGCGATCCCCGGCTGCGAGGAGATCGCCAAGACCTCCGACACCGAGATGACGGCCAAGGTGACCGCCAAGGTCGGGCCGGTGAAGGCAAAGTTCCAGGGTGCGGTCACCCTGTCCGACATCGTCCCGCCGGAGAGCTACACCATCACCGGCGAGGGCAAGGGCGGTGCCGCCGGCTTCGCCAAGGGCGGCGCCAAGGTGGCGCTGGCCGAGGACGGCGCGGCCACGGTGCTGACCTATGAGGTCAACGCCAATGTCGGCGGCAAGCTGGCCCAGATCGGCTCGCGGCTGATCGACGGCACGGCGAAGAAGATGGCGGACGATTTCTTCGGCACCTTCGCCACCCTGGTCGGCGGCCCCGCCCCGGCGGAAGCGGCGGCCCCGGCACCTGAACCTGCCGTCGCCGAGGCAACGCCGGCGGCAGCACCCGCCCCGCCGCCGCCTGCACCGGAGCCGGCACCGGAGCCGCGCCAGACCGGGATGAACCCCCTCACCTGGGTCAGCGGCATCATCGTCCTGGTGCTGGTGCTGCTGCTGTTCTACACGCTGGGCTGATCCGGGCTTGTGCCTTTAGGCGCCTGACCTTGCGGCCGGCGCCGCCCCAACGACTCCAACGCGAACCAGCCCAGGGGTGGGAGGGCATAGAAGGTGGCCAGCAGCGGCTGGCCGCCGGCGATCAGGGCGACGATCAGGATCGCGCCGGCGACACTGGCAAATCCCCGGATCCTGGGTGTGTCGATGGCGGCACGGTCGGCGAATTCGCCGAAGCCGGACTCGCCGCCGGCAGGCATCTTATAATCCTCCGGCAGGGCTCCCCGCGCCTTGAGCTGCTCGACCCGCTTGGCGCTCGCGTCGTAACCGGCGGCCCAGTCGCCCACCCGCCCTGTCTCGTCATCGACGATGTCCCGGTTCTGCGGATCGGACAGCCACATCTGGAAGAAACGGGCCAGCAGCGGCGGCAGCCCGAGGACAAAGAAATAGAGCGCGCCCAGCGCCCACAGGAAGGCAGTGACCGCCCCCGTCACCAACCCTGGCAGGTCGCCGAACACCAGCCACGCCGCAAGCGGCACGCAGGCGAGCCAGAGCGCGAAGACCGCGGACGCGATGACCTCCGCGGAAGCGCGTTCGTCCGTATCGGCAGACCAGGGTCGCCAGAGGCGCAGGCAGATCGTGCGCAGTTGGAAATAGAGTTCGCCCATGATTTCGAATGTCCCTGTGAAGCCGTACAAGCGGGTTTCGAGCGGCGCACCGCGGCACGTGCAGCCGGGATCATAACCTGCAACCGGAAGCAGTCCGTTAATCGCCTCGCGGCCTGTCCTCAAGCCGCCTAGCGCGCTTGACCACCCCCCGCCATCCCCCTAGCCTCTTGATGTCCGGCTCCCGGCCGGGCCCGGCAAGCGGCGGAGCAAACCGGCGCAGCCGGATTACGCGTGTCGACACGATATTTGGGAGGATCGGATGGCCACCGTGTCCATGACGGTGAACGGCAAGGCAGTGTCCAAGGAAGCCGAGCCGCGCACTCTGCTGGTTCAGTTCATTCGCGAAAATCTAGGGCTGACCGGCACCCATGTCGGCTGCGACACAAGCCAATGCGGCGCCTGCGTGGTGCATGTCAACGGCAAGTCGGTGAAGGCCTGCACTCTGCTGGCGGCCCAGGCGGAAGGCGCCCAGGTCACCACCATCGAAGGCCTGGCCGGCGCCGATGGCAGCCTGCATCCGGTCCAGGAGGCCTTCCGCGAGCATCACGGCCTGCAATGCGGCTTCTGCACGCCGGGCATGGTGATGAGCGCCGTCGATCTGCTGCAGACCAACCCGAACCCCTCCGAGACGGAAGTCCGTGACTGGCTGGAAGGCAATATCTGCCGCTGCACCGGCTACCACAACATCGTCAAGGCGATCTTGTCGGCGGCCGGCCAAGTGCCGGCGGCGGCGGAATAGAGGGGAGGCGCGACATGCCAGACGGAATCGGCGAAGCCGTAAAACGCAAGGAAGACCGGCGTTTCCTGACCGGGAAGGGACGCTATACCGACGACATCAACCGGCCGGGCCAGGCGCACGCGTATTTCCTGCGCTCGCCCCACGCCCATGCCCGCATCAACGGGATCGACACCTCCGCCGCGGCGTCCGCGCCGGGCGTGCTGGCGGTGCTCACCGGAGAGGAACTGAAGGCGGACGGGCTGGGCGGCCTGATCTGCGGCTGGATGATCCACTCCAAGGACGGCTCGCCGATGAATGCCGGGCCGCATCCCGCCCTCGCCGACGGCAAGGTCCGCTATGTCGGCGACCATGTCGCCGTCGTCGTGGCCGACACCTATGCCCAGGCCAAGGACGCGGCGGAGCAGATCGACGTCGACTATGACGTGCTGGGTGCGGTGGTCTCCACCGCCGACGCCACTTCCGACGGCCAGCCGACGGTCCATGACGAGATCGCCGCCAACCGGGTCTACGATTGGGAGCTGGGCGACAAGGCCGCGGTCGACGCCGCCATTGCCGGCGCCCATCACGTCACCAAGGTCGACATCGTCAACAACCGCCTGATCCCCAACGCCATGGAGCCGCGGGCGGCGATCGGCGATTACGACTCGGGCGACGAGAGCTTCACCCTCTACACCACCAGCCAGAACCCGCATGTGGCGCGGCTGGTGCTGTCCGCCTTTGTCGGCATCGCGCCGGAGCACAAGCTGCGGGTGATCGCGCCGGATGTGGGCGGCGGCTTCGGCTCGAAGATCTTCATCTATGCCGAGGAGACGGTCTGCCTCTGGGCCTCGAAGAAGGTCGGGCGGCCGGTCAAATGGACCGGCGAGCGCGTCGAGAGCTTCATGTCCGACGCCCATGGCCGCGACCACGTCACCACGGCCGAGCTGGCCATGGACGAGAACGGCAAGTTCCTGGCGCTGAAGGTCGATACGGTCGCCAATATGGGCGCGTATCTGTCCACCTTCGCCTCCTGCGTGCCGACCTATCTCTACGCCACCCTGCTGTCGGGCCAGTACGTCATCCCGTCGATCCACTGCAATGTGGAGGCGGTCTACACCAACACCGCCCCGGTCGATGCCTATCGCGGCGCCGGCCGCCCCGAGGCGACCTATGTGGTGGAGCACATCGTCGAGACCGCGGCCAGGGAGATGGGCATCGACCCGGCGGAGCTGCGCAAGCGCAACTTCGTGCCGGCCGATGCCTACCCGTACGAGACGCCGGTCATCCTGACCTATGATTGCGGCGACTACGGCGCCTCTCTGGACAAGGCGGTGGAGATCGCCGACTACGCCAATGTGGCGGCCCGCAAGGCGGACGCGCAATCGCGCGGCAAGCTGCACGGGGTCGGCTTCTCGTCCTATATCGAGGCCTGCGGCATCGCGCCGTCGGCGGCGGTGGGGTCGCTGGGCGCCGGCGTCGGCCTGTGGGAAAGCGGCAAGATCCGCTTCAACGCCACCGGCAACGTGCTGGTCTATACCGGGGCCCACAGCCACGGCCAGGGGCACGAGACCACCTTCGCGCAGCTCATGTCCTCCTATCTCGGCGTGCCGACCGACCAGGTCGAGGTGATCCATGGCGACACCGAGAAGACGCCGATGGGCATGGGCACCTATGGCTCGCGCTCGCTGGCGGTGGGCGGTTCGGCTCTGGTCAAGGCGGCCGAGAAGATCATCGCCAAGGGCAAGAAGATCGCCGCCCATCTGATGGAGGCGTCGGAGGGCGATATCGAGTTTGCCGACGGCAAGTTCACCGTGGCCGGCACCGACAAGGAGAAGACGATCCAGGAGGTCGCCTTCGCCGCCTATGTGCCTCACAACTACCCGGCCGATCTGGAGCCCGGGCTGGAGGAGTCGGCGTTCTACGATCCGCTGAACTTCACCTTCCCCGCCGGCACCCAGATCTGCGAGGTGGAGGTCGATCCCGACACCGGCGAGGTAGAGATCACCAACTTCGTCGCGGTCGACGATTTCGGGACCGTCATCAACCCGATGATCGTCGAGGGCCAGGTCCATGGCGGCATCGCCCAGGGCGTCGGCCAGGCGCTGCTGGAGGGCTGCGTCTATGACGATAGCGGCCAGCTCGTGACCGGCTCCTACATGGACTACACCATGCCGCGGGCCGACGATTTGCCCAGCTTCAAGGTCGGCATGACCACCACGGTCAATCCGAACAACCCGCTGGGGGTCAAGGGCTGCGGCGAGGCCGGGGCCATCGCGGCGCCGGCGGCGGTGATGAACGCCATCACCGATGCCATCGGCACCGACATGCAGATGCCCGCCACGCCGCTGCGCGTCTGGCAGGCCATCCAATCGGCCCCTGCTGCCGAATAGGGAGGGAAAGAAACATGTACGAGTTCGAATACCACAAGCCCTCCTCGGTCGCCGACGCGGCGGCGGCGTGCAAGGGCGCATCCGACGGCACCTTCATGGCCGGCGGCCAGACGCTGATCCCGACCTTGAAGCAGCGCCTCGCCTCGCCTTCCGACGTGATCGACCTGGGCGGCATCTCGGAGCTCTCGGGCATCCGCCAGGACGGCAACGATCTGGTGATCGGCGCCATGACCACCCATGCCGAGGTGGCGTCCTCGGACACGGTGAAACAGGCGATCCCGGCCCTGGCGGCCCTGGCCGAGGGCATCGGCGACCCGCAGGTGCGCAATTGCGGCACCATCGGCGGCTCGGTGGCCAACAACGACCCGGCCGCCGACTATCCGGCCGCCCTGGTCGGGCTCGGCGCCACGGTGCAGACCGACAGCCGCACCATCGCGGCCGACGATTTCTTCACCGGGCTGTTCGAGACGGCGCTGAACGAGGGCGAGCTGATCACCGAGATCCGCTTCCCGATCCCGGCCAAGGCGAACTATCAGAAGTTCCCCAACCCGGCCAGCCGCTACGCCATCGCCGGCGTCATGGTCGCCGAGACATCCGGCGGCGTGCGCGTCGCGGTGACCGGTGCCGGCTCCGACGGCGTCTTCCGCGCCTCGGACATCGAGTCGGCCCTGTCGGGCGGCCTCAATGCCGGCGCCGTCGACGGCGTCACCATCGCCGCCGACAACCTCAACAGCGACATCCACGCCTCGTCGGAATACCGCGCCAACCTGGTCAAGGTCATGGCCAAACGCGCGGTCGCCGCGATCGCCTGATCGCCGGCACAGGGCAATCGAAGGAGGCGCCGCCTGTTCGCGGCGCCTTTTTCACGTTTGGCACCGGCGGGGCGCGCGTCCCCGCGATGGCCCGGTGATGTGACGGCAGCTCACAACCTATACTTCGTCGGCGCGATCGATTCGCTCAACGGACCGGCTGGCTGATCCCATCATGGTGAACCCGTTCATCTGGATACTGGAAAAGATCCTCGGGCCGCGGATGACCGTCGAGGAGCGGATCGCCCACAACAAAAGGCTGGCCGGCATCGCCGATCCCGAAGGTCCACCAGTGACCCAGCATGAGCTCGACGACCTGAAGGACAGGCTCCTGTCCATGCAGGCGCCGGTCATGGGCTGCCTACCGCAGGACGGGCAGGTCTCGAACCGTCCGGACGAAAGCCGGCTGGGTGGCTGGCCTGGCTGGCCCGAGGGCGAGGATCTACCCGCCGGATCGAACGGCCTGCCAATGCTGTTTCTGTGCCAGATCAACTTCGGCGAGATGCCGGCCTTCGAGCCGTTCCCGTCAGGCGGGTTGATGCAGATATTCGTCGCGCGAGACGAGATGTATGGGTGCCAGTTCCCGTCACAGGATCGCGAGAGTTTCAGGGTGATCTATCGCGCCGACGCCGGTGGTCTGACGACGATCGATCCGTACCAGGGAGCCCCGGTCGGCGAATTCACGGTTTTTGAGGAAGAGCTTCATCGGGCCGGACGTCCTGTCGCCTTCGCGACCGAGAACATGGTCCCTCCCATCGCGCACTACCTGATCGAGGCGGAGTTCTCCGCCATGTGGAACAGGGACCGATCAGCGGACTTCGATCAGATCGAAGATTTCTGCGGAGAGCGGAGCGGCCCGGAAATGTATCTCGGCGGCTATCCCCGGTTCACCCAGTACGACATTCGTTCTCCCGACCACTTGGCCGACTACGACCAGGTGATCATGCAGTTCGGCGCGCCCCAAAACATGATGTGGGGCGACATGGGAGAGGCCTGCTTCCTCATGCGCCGTGACGATCTGGAAAAGCGCGCCTTCGACCGAGCGATCTACAATTGGGACTGCAGCTAGGGCGACCCCGGTCCTCGCGGTGGTTGTCGGCCCTACCCTGCGTGCTCGCTGCCCCAGTTCCGTAGCGCCTTGACCACCGGACCCAGCCCGCGTCCCTTTTCGGTGAGGTGATATTCGGCCCGCGGCGGGTGCTGCTCGTAGAACCGGCGCTCGATCACGCCATGCGCCTCCAGGGTCTTCAGCCGATCCGACAGCGTGTTAGGACCAATTCCGGTCAGGCTATCCATCAGGTCCTGGTACCGGCGCGGGCCCTGTAGAAACAGGTCCCGAAGGATCAGCAGCGTCCAACGCTCCCCGACGACGTCGAGCGTGCGCGCCACCGGACACGCCAGATTGTAGGTCTTCACCATGGGGCGATCCCGAAAAGCCGTTGGCATCTACAGATAGTCACTACCATTTTCTAAGTCACTATGTTAAACAGTAGTCACTATCTTAGCATTCTTGATGAGATTGGAAAACGGACATGGCTCTGCCGATCCCCGGTTACCTGCACCTCCTCGTATCGCTGGCCCAGGCTCTCGTTCTGGCGCTAGCGGTTATGCTCATCTGGGCCGGTCTGTTGCGCATGCGGGCGCCGACGGGCCGACATCTGACCGCCGGCATCGCGCTGACCGCGGTCCTGTTCGCCTGGTGGGGCATCATCCATGCGCTGGGCGCGCAGAATGTCTTTTTGGCCGGAGCCGGCGTGGAAACAGGACCGATCGTCCTGACGGTCCTGCTCGTCCCCGTCGTCGCTGGCCTTTATTTCCTCGGCCGCCCGGGCCGGGTCGCCGATCTCATCGACGCGATCCCGCTTTCGTGGCTCGTCGGCGCGCAGGTCTACCGCGTTCTAGGCGCCATCTTTCTCGTGCTCTGGATCGACGGCAGGCTCCCAGGGGAATTCGCCGTTTCGGCTGGCTGGGGCGACGTTGCTGTCGGCGTGCTGGCCTTGCTGGTCGCCTGGATGGTCCATCGCGGCGTGCGGTTTGCCGATCGGGCCGTCATCGGCTGGAGCCTTTTTGGCATCGCCGACCTTTTCGCGGCAGTCGGCCTGGGCGTGCTGACGTCACCGGGCAGGCTGCAACTTCTGGCGCTCGACAATCCGAATCTCTACGCGACCGCGTACCCGCTCGTCATGGTCCCGGCCTTCGCCGTGCCGATCTCCCTCATCCTGCACGGGCTGGTATTCGTCAAGCTCCGGCGCCTGAAGCGCGACGTGAGTGCGGACGTCTCGGGCAAGCGGCCCGTCGGGGTGTCGATCACGGCCTGATCGGCCATCGAGCCAAAACCCGCGCGACGGGGCTGGCATCACGCATTCAATGGGAACGCTATGATCATCCGAGTCTCGACGTCCCAACGCCGACCGGTGGCGCGCTCCGGTTCGATCCTCGCACCCGTTCTTTTTGTGGCGTCGATGATCCTGGTCGCCACCATGCCGGCTCATGCCGGCAATGTCGTGGTCAATGTCACCAGCCAGGACCATCAGCCCGAGGCCATCGGCTGCCGGCTATTCGGCAGCGAGGACGGCTTCCCGACGGAGCCGTCGGCGGCGCTCGAGGAGGCGCCGGCAATCGTCGTCGGTCAGGCCGCGCAATCCCGGTTCGATCGGGTCGAGGCCGGGCGCTACGCGATCTCGTGCTTCCAGGATCTCAATGGCGACGGCGAGCTCAACCGCAATTTCCTCGGCATCCCTCAGGAGCCCTGGGCCGCGTCGAACGATGCGCGCCCGGCGATGCGCGCGCCAAGCTTTGACGAGGCGGCGTTTTCGGTTCAGCCGGATCAGACGGTGACCATCGACCTCGTCGTTCGCTGACCCGTCGGCCGAACTCCCCAAGCAATACCAACCCGCCCCGTCCGGACTGTCGAACCGGCCGGTAACCGTCACGGGTCTGTGGATTGTCCCGGCGACAATCCGGCGATACGGCCCGCTTGCAAGAAGGTGCACCGAACAATGTTCGAATGGTTGAAATTGCTCCGTCGCGTTGCCGCGGTGGTCGGCGGCGCCGGCGCGGCCCTGCTCATCACGGCCTCGGCATCGGCACAGGACACCGACGAGGATGGCCCTGGCGGCTTCCTGGTCCTCGGCGCCGCGGCGGTGCCAGAGTTCGAGGGCTCGGACGATTTCCGGGCGGTGCCGCTGATCGTCTCGCGGTTCTCGGCGTTCGGCGTCGATACCGAGATCGAGGGGCTGGAGGCCCGCTTCGATGTCCTCGGCGATCCGGTCTGGCGCGCCGGCCCCGCCATCGGTGTGACGCTGCCTCGGAACGACAGCTTCACCAATCAGGCACAGATAGCGGCGTTGGACGATGTCGATCTTGCCTTGGAGCTCGGCGGGTTCGTCGGCTTCGAAATGCCGTTTGGCGATGTTCCCGAAGGCCGGCTGAGCGGCGCGGTCGTTACCGATGCCGGATCCGAGAACCAGTATTTCTTCGGCGTCGGCGCCTTCTACCGCTTCTAGGATTGCACGTGTTTTCTGGCCAAGCCGGCACAGGTTCGAAGTATTTCGATAATCCTAGAAATACCGTTTGACGGCTCCGATCGATCGGCCTATATAGGCTGCATGGATCTGGAACACACAGCGGAACGGCTCGAGGCCCTGGGCAATGCCACCCGCCTTGGCATCTACCGGCTCCTGGTGCGGGCCGGCGAGGACGGGCTTTCGGTGGGCGACGTGCAGGCGCGGACGGAAATCCCGCGCTCGACCCTGTCGCATCACCTGCACCGGCTTACCCGGGTCGGGCTGGTGAGCCAGGAGCGGCGGGCGACGACCCTGATCTGCCGGGCCAACTATGCGGTGATGAACGAGACCCTGTCCTTCCTGGTGTCGGAATGCTGTGCCGACGCCCAGGAGACCGAAGACGCGGCCTGACGGCCGGCTTTCTTTCGACCTGCTATTTCGATCCTTCTAGAAGGATCGATCATTAGGGACGGATGCGATGACCACACTGGCGATATCGGCGTATCGGGCGGCTCTCGGCATCGACCGGGTGGTGGTGGCAATCCTGGCCATCTTCCTGGCGATCGCGCTCATATCCCCCGACCAGGCTTGGGAGAGCGTCGCCTTCACCGGCAGCGCCCTGCTGGATGTCGCCATCTTCCTGCTGCTCTCGGTCGGCGTCACCGCCTATGCCAAGGCTTCCGGGTCGGACCGGCTGATCGCCAAGGCGTTCAGCGGCAACACCGGCACCATGATCGTCGCGGCCGCCTTGATGGGTGCCCTGTCGCCGTTCTGCTCCTGCGGCGTGATCCCGCTGATCGCCGCCCTGCTGGCCATGGGCGTGCCGCTGCCGGCGGTGATGGCCTTCTGGCTCGCCTCGCCGCTCATGGACCCGTCCATGTTCGTGCTGACCGCCGGCACGCTGGGCGTGGAACTCGCCGCCTACAAGACTTTTGCGGCGGTCGCCATGGGCCTGCTCGGCGGCTTCGGCACGGCGGCGGTGATGGGCACCGCCTGGTTCCGCGAGCCGCTGCGGCCCGGTATCGGCGACGGCGGTTGCGCCGCCTCTTCCCTGCGCAGCGACGCCCCGCCGGTCTGGCGTTTCTGGACCGAGACCAAGCGGCGCGAGGCCTTCCGGCGCACCGGCATCGACACCATCGTCTTCCTCGGCAAATGGCTGACGCTGGCCTTCGTGCTGGAGAGCCTGATGCTGGCCTATGTCCCGGCGGAACTGGTCGCCTCGACCCTGGGCGGCGGCTGGCTCTCGGTCCTGGCCGCGACCTTCGTCGGCGTGCCGGCCTATCTCAACGGCTATGCCGCCCTGCCCCTGGTTGGCGGGCTGATCGACCAGGGCATGGCGCCCGGCGCCGGCATGGCCTTCCTGCTGGCCGGCGGCGTCACCTCGATCCCGGCGGCCATCGCGGTCTATGCCCTCGCCCGCCTGCCGGTCTTCGCTGCCTATCTCATCTTCGCCCTGCTCGGCTCGCTTAGCCTGGGCGCCCTGTTCGGTGTCATCGCCTGATCGCTAGCCCGTCGCGAGACACTGGAAACCGCATGGGGACGCGAAAAACTTCGCATAGGTAAAATTTTATCTTGATTTTAGATCAAATTTTATCTATCTCTATGGATGTTGGTGTTGGGGCTTGGCACCGCGATCCACGCCTCCTCCCTCGTTGGACCCGTCGGTGCCAGGCAGACTGTTACGCGGCCTCTCAGGCCACGTAGACCGGGGCGAGCGTCATGCTCGCCCCGTTTTTCTTTGCCGCCTCCCGGATGTCTGCGCGCGCCCTATATGATTGGACGGCGCCAACCTGCCCACACCCATCGTCGAAAGGCCCGCCGTGGATACAGGCTCCTCCGCAAGCCGGTTGCTGATCGCCGAACGCAAGGGCCTGCGCCTCGCAATCCTCTGCCGCACGATCGCGCTGGGTTTCGCCTTCCTCTGGCTGGTCGGCGCGTCGTTCCTGGCCGGCTACACACCCAGCCTCTGGGGCATGGCCGCCCTGATCGGCCTGCTGGCATTCGGCGTCGCGAACCTTCTCGTCATCGGCACGCCCTTCGACCGCTGGTGGTTGAAGTTTGTCATATACAGCGTTGATATCCTGGGAATCTGCGCGCTGTTCGCAATCGTGCCAGCGAGCCGTGCTGCAGACATTCCCCAGATCATCGCCTTTCGCGCCTATGGCATCTACTACCTCTTCCCCATGGTCGCGCTCGCCTGCCTGTCGCTGTCCTGGCGGCTGGTGATCTGGTCCGGGGTGATGGCTGTCATCGGCTGGTGGAGCGCCTTCCTCACCGTCGTCCGAGGCATGGATCGACGCCTCTCCTGGGGCGACATGCCGGCCAATGCGACGCTGCAGGACTACGAGACGATCTTCCTGTCCATCGACTTCGTCGGCATCGGCAACCGCTTCGAGGAGACCGGGTTCTTCCTGATCACCGCGCTGATCCTGGCGGTCGCCGTCTATCGGGCGCGACAGGTCTTCTTCGCCCAGGTCGCGGCGGAAGCCGAACGCGAGGCGGAACGCGCCGCCCGCGAACGTATCGCCGGCACGCTGGGCCGCTTCGTGCCGGAGACCGTGGCCCGCAGGCTGATCGCCGACGAGCAGGCCCTCGCCCCACATGTGCGCCACGGGGCCGCTCTGGTGATGGATATCCGCGACTTCACCGCCTTCGCCGCCGACCGCGATCCCAAGGAGGTGATCACCACCCTCAACGCCTTCCTGGCGGATTGCGCCGATGTGGTCAGCGACCATGACGGCGTCGTCATCACCTTCACCGGCGACGGCTTCCTGGCTGCCTTCAACGCACCGCTCGACATCGCCAACCCGGAAGCAGCATCGCTGGCGGCGGCACGCGCCCTCGTTTCCCATGCCGATGGCACCGGCTTCTCGGTCCGCGTCGGCTTGGCCGCCGGCCCCATCGCCGCCGGCAGCGTCGGCTCCTCCTCCCGCCAGGCCTTCACGGTCTACGGCGACACGGTCAACCGCGCCGCCCGGCTGGAGGGGCTCGGCAAGACGCTGGGCGAGTCGGTGCTGGTGGACGAGGCGATCGCCAACGCCGACGCCGACGGCCTGCGATCCGTCGGCGACCATGCGATCAAGGGCATCGCCGAGCCGGTCGCGGTCTGGGCGGCCGGTGACGGCGCCGACCGCTAGAGCGGCGGCACCTCGTTCGGCTCCCAAAGTTCGATCTTGTTGCCCTCCGGGTCCATGATCCAGCCGAAGCGGCCGTATTTGTGGTCTTCGATCTTGTCGTCGACGGTCACTCCGGCGGCGCGCAGCTTGGCCAGCAGGGCATCGAGGTCGTCGACCCGGAAATTGATCATGAACGGCGCCGTGCTGGGGTCGAAATAGGTGGTGTCGTGCCTGAACGGCCCCCAGACCGTATAGCCGGGCTTGTCCGCCCCGCCCGTCTCGCGCCAGTCAAAGGCGAAGCCGTAATCGTCGGACTCGATGCCGAGATGCTCGCGATACCAGCCGAGCAGCGCCTCGCGGTCCCGCGCCTTGAAGAAAACCCCGCCGATCCCCGTCACCCGCGCCATCACCGCCTCCGCATCAGCCCAAGGGGACCCAGCATAGCGCGGCCGCGTTTGCCTTTCCTTCGTCATGCGCCATATTCGAGCGATGACCGAGAGCGCGGACAGCAGGGATGACAATTCGGTCGGCGCGATCGTCGACTGGCTGCTGACGGAAGCCCGCCTGTTGCCGGATATCGGCGCGCTGCAGGAGGGCATCTGCACCCGCCTCGCTGCCGCCGGCGTGCCGCTGTGGCGGGTCACCTTCAACGTGCCGCAGCTGCATCCCCAGATGGTCGGCCAGATGTACACCTGGCTCTCGGACACACAGCAATCGACCCTCTGGGACATTCCGCGCAGCATCGCCATATCGGCCAAGTATCACCACAGCCCGGTCGGGCAGATGCACCGCACAGGCACAAAAGTCCGACGCCGGCTGACCGGCGAAGCCGCCGAGGTCGATTTCCCGCTTCTGGAGGAGCTGGTCGAACAGGGCGGTACCGACTACGTCATGCTGCCCATGCCGGTCGGCGCCGCCCGATCCGGCTTTTCCGGCGCCGGCCAGCCGGTGCGCGGCGTGCTGCTGGCCGCCTTCGGCATGACCACAAAGGCGCCGGACGGTTTCACCGACGACCAGATCGCCCTTGTCGAAACCGTCATGCCGGCGCTGAGCACGGTGGTCGAGAGCATGGTCAACCGCATCCGGGCGGAGCGCCTGCTGGACATCTATGTCGGCCATGAGGCCGGCCAACGCATCCTCCGCGGCCAGATCACCATCGGCACCGGCCGGTCGATCCACGCCGTGATCCTGTTCTGCGACCTGCGCGATTTCACCCAGACCTCGGAGACCCTGCCCAAGGACGAGCTTCTGGACCTGCTGACGGGTTATTTCGCCTGCATGGTGCGTCCGGTGCAGAAGGCCGGCGGTGAAGTGCTGAAATTCCTCGGCGACGGGCTGCTGGCGATCTTCCGGCTGGAGGATGACGAGGACTCCGACATGGCCGCCGCCCGGGCGCTGATCGCCGCGCTGGAGGCCGAAGCGGCGGTCCGGGAGGCCAATGCGGAGCGCGCCGCCGAAGGCAAGGCGGAAATCCATGCCGGCATCGCCCTGCATGTGGGCACCGTGATCTTCGGCAATATCGGCGCCGATGAGCGGCTCGACTTCACCGTCATCGGCCCGGCGGTCAACCTGGCGGCACGGATCGAGGCGCTGTGCCGCGAATTGGACAGCACCATCCTCACATCCCGGGATTTCGCCGAGCTGTGTCCGGTGCAGCTGGTCTCCAAGGGCGAACACGCGCTGAAGGGCGTCGCCGACAGCCAGGAGGTCTTCGCACCCGCACTTACCGCGACACCCAGCGAAGGCGATCACGAGTTCGGATCGGGCTCCGTGCTCGTGGTCTGAAACGGCTTCAGCCGGGCATAGTCGTCTTCGCGGAAGCGGTTCAAGGTCTCCTGGATGTCGTCATCGGCCGCGCCGGCCAACCGTAGCACGGTGGCGCCGAGCCTGAGGCTGCCTTCCAGGGCCTCGGGCACCACCTCCGTGGCGCCGGCCTCCTCCAGCCGGGACAGGTCGGCCATGTCGCGGCCACGGGCGACGACCGGGACCTTCGGATATCCGTGCCGCAAGGCCTCGACCGCGCGTTCCGCCGGGCCCGGCTTGTCCAGGGTGACCGCCACCACCCGTGCCCGGCCGCCGCCGACCGCCGACATCACCTCGGCCCGGCTGGCATCGCCGTAATAGACCGGCAGGCCGTCGGCGCGGCCCTCGGCGACCCGCGCCGGATCCTGGTCCAGCGCCACATAGGACACGCCTTGGGCGGTCAGCAGTTCCGCCACGGTGCGGCCGACGCGGCCGAATCCGGCGATCACCACATGGCCGTCCAGCGGACCGCCGGATTCGGCATGGTGCGCGCCATGGGCCGTGCGGCGCTCCAGCATCCGGCTCCAACGCCGCCCCAGCACCGCCAGCAGCGGCGTCGTCGCCATGGTCACCGCCACCACCAGGAAGACGATCTGCGCCACATCCTGGTCCAGCACGCCCTGGAACACGGCAAAGCCGCCGATCACGAAGGCGAACTCGCCGCATTGCGCCAACAGCAGACCGACCCGCACCGCCAGCGCCAGTTCCAGCCGCAACAGCAGACCGAGGCCGGTCAGGATCGCCGCCTTGCCCACCAGCAGCGCCGCCGCCAGCCCCAGCACGATGCCCGGATTGGACGCCAGGCGGCCGAGATCGACCGCCATGCCCACGGCCATGAAGAACAGGCCCAGGAACAGGCCGCGGAAGGGCTGGATGTCGGCCTCGATCTGGTGCCGGTATTCGCTATCAGCCAGCATCAGCCCGGCCAGGAAGGCTCCCAGCGCCATGGACATGCCGGCATGCTCGGTGGCCCAGCCGGTGCCAAGCGCCACGAATATCGACGTCGCTGCGAACAGCTCCGGATTGCGGGTGCCGGCGATCAGGCGATAGACCGGACGGATCACGAACCGGCCGATGACCACGATCGCCACCAGCACCCCCGCCGCCTTCAACGCCGCGAATCCCAGCACTTGCACCAGCCCCTCTTCGGCGCCGGCCAGCAGCGGCAGCAGCACCAGCAGCGGGATCACCGCCAGATCCTGGAACAGCAGCACGCCGATCGCCGCCCGCCCGTAGCGGGCCGTGACCTCGCCCCGCTCCACCAGATGCTGCAGCACCGCCGCTGTCGACGACAGTGCCAGGGCGCCACCAAGGACCAACGCCGCCACCGCGCCCTGGCTGAAGGCGAGCGCGATCAGCCCGATCACCAGCGATGTCACCGCCACCTGCGTCAGGCCCAGCCCGAGGATGTACCGCCGCATGGCCATCAGCCGGGCCACGGGCAATTCAAGCCCGATGGCGAACAGCAGGAAGATGACGCCGAACTCGGCCAGGAGCCTTGCCCCTCCGATCTCCGCGATCAGCCCCAGCCCATGCGGCCCGATGGCGAGCCCGGCGGCCAGATAGCCCAGCACCGGGCTGACCTTCATGCGCTGGAACAGCGGCACGAACAGGATCGCGGCCGCCAGGATGATCAGAGCGTCGTTCAGCGGCAGGGTATGGGTCATGGATGGATCCTGGCGAAGCCGCAGTGTTCTGCGGCCCCAAGCTGCGTCGTCCCCGGGCTTGACCCGGGGACCCATGGTACCGCCGGCACGGAAGAACCAGCCAGCCAGCGATCGGATGGATGGGTCCCCGGGTCAAGCCCGGGGACGACACCAGAGAGTATGGTAGTGGAAAAAGGCATATGCGCAGCGTGGTCCGGACGCGGGAACCGAACCGATACCATGCGACTGGAATGGGAGACAGCCGCATTGACGAAGATCAGCATCCGCTTGGCTTGACGGCCGGCCGTGCTACATAAGCAAGACGTCCCGGGCACGGCTGCGGGGCCACGTAGACCTGCCGATAGGACCAATTGATGCCCGTTGCCCTGCCCGCCTCCGTCGAAGAGACGCTCGACCTGCTGGCCGCCGGCCACTATGTCGGCGAGCGCTCGCTGGCGACGGCCCTGTACTTGTCCCTGAAGCTGAACCGGCCGCTGTTCCTGGAGGGCGAGGCCGGGGTCGGCAAGACCGAGATCGCCAAGGTGCTGGCGGAGACCCTGGGCCGCAAGCTGGTCCGGCTGCAATGCTATGAGGGCCTGGACGTCGCCTCGGCGGTCTATGAGTGGAACTATCCGCGCCAGATGCTGGAGATCCGCCTGACCGAGGCGGTCGGCGACCGCGACCGGGACAGCCTAGCCAAGGACATCTTCGCCGAGCAGTTCCTGATCCGCCGCCCCCTGCTGCAGGCGCTGGAGCCGGACACCGCCGGCCCGCCGGTGCTGCTGATCGACGAGTTGGACCGCACCGACGAGCCTTTCGAGGCCTATCTGCTGGAGGTGCTCTCCGATTTCCAGATCACCATCCCCGAGCTCGGGGTGATGAAGGCGGACCAGCCGCCGATCGTCATCATCACCTCGAACCGCACCCGCGAGATCCATGACGCGCTGAAGCGCCGCTGTTTCTACCACTGGGTCGATTATCCCGACGCCGAGCGCGAGCGCCGCATCGTCGAGGTCAAGGCACCCGGCACCCCGGCCGCGCTGTCGGCCCAGATCGTCGGCTTCATCCAGAAGCTGCGCGAAGAGGATCTGTTCAAGCAGCCGGGCATCGCCGAGACCCTGGACTGGGCCCAGGCCCTGACCGAGCTCGACGCCCTGGAGCTGGACCCGGCGGTCATCAGCGACACGCTCGGCACCCTGCTGAAGTACCAGGACGACATCGAGAAGATCCAGGGCGAGGAAGCCGGCCGCCTGCTCAGCGAGGTCAAGGCCGAGCTGGCGGCGGCGGGGTGAGGTTTTCTTTGAACTGCAGAGGCACGGAGACACAGAGGACTAGCAAGAATAGCCGTCATTCCCACGAAAGCGGGAATGACGAGTGAGGGGGAGTGTGATGATCAGACCGTCGATTGAGACACGCGGCCGCGCCGCCAGCACCGCCTCTTTGTGCCTTGGTGTCTTGGTGGTGATACAGCTCGGCCATGCCTGACACCGTCGCACCTTCCGGCCGGCTGGCCCTGAACATCATGCAGTTCTGCCGGGTCCTGCGCACGGCCGGGTTGCCGATCGGGCCGGGCAAAGTGCTGAACGCCTTGGAGGCGGTGCGCACGGTCGGGGTCGGGCGGCGCGGCGATCTCTACTGGACCCTGCACGCGGCCCTGGTGAACCGGCGTGACCAGCGGCCGATCTTCGACCAGGCCTTCCACATCTTCTGGCGCAACCCGGACATGCTGAAACGGGCCATGGCGCTGATGCTGCCGCAGATCGATAGCGGCCGCGACGAGGCCCAGGAACAGGTCATCCGGCGCCTGGCCGAGGCCATGGCGGACCGCCGCCAGCCGGGCCAGGGCGATGGCGGGGACGAAGAGAAGCCGCCGGAGTTGGAGATCGACGCCGCCCTGACCTTCTCCGACAAGGAAGTTCTGCAGCATATTGATTTCGAACAGATGTCGTCGGACGAGCTGGACCAAGCCAAGCGCGCCATCTCCGAGATGCGGCTGCCGGTGCGGCCGATGCCGACCCGCCGCTTCGATGTCAGCCCGTCCGGCGGCCGGGTCGATCTGCGCCGCACCCTGCGCCAGAGCCTGCGCGGCGGCGGGGCCGGCATCGAACTGGTGACCAAGACCCGCCGCACCCGACCGCCGCCGATCGTGGCGCTGTGCGATATCTCCGGATCGATGAGCCGCTACTCGCGCATGCTGCTGCATTTCCTGCATGCGGTGACGTCGGACCGCGACCGGGTCCACAGCTTCGTGTTCGGCACAAGGCTCACCAACATCACCCGCTATCTGCGCTACCGCGACGTCGACCAGGCCCTGGGCCGGGTCAGCGAGGCGGTGGAGGACTGGTCCGGCGGCACCCGCATCGGCCATTGCCTGCACGACTTCAATCGCTGGTGGGCCCGCCGGGTGCTGGCCCAGGGCGCGGTCGTGCTGCTGATCACCGACGGGCTGGACCGCGATGCCGGGCACGAGCTGGCGCCGCAGATCGACCGGCTGCACCGCAGCTGCCGCCGGCTCATCTGGCTCAATCCGCTGTTGCGCTATGATGGCTATGCGCCCAAATCATTGGGAGCGCGGGAGATGATGCCGCATGTGGACGATTTCCGCTCGGTGCACAATCTCGAAAGCCTGGCGGATCTGACGGCGGCGTTGTCGCGGGAGGACGCCGGAACCGACATCGCCCGCTGGCGATCCATGGCGGCGGCCTGAAGCCGCGCCTTCGGGGGGACGAAACCATGGCAGAGCACGACGCGATCCTGGAACAGGCCGCCGCCTGGCGGTCGGAGGGGCTGGACGTCGCCCTGGCGACCGTCGTCAGCACCTGGGGCTCGTCGCCGCGGCCGACCGGCAGCCAGCTTGCCGTCGACCAGGACGGCCGCATGGTCGGATCGGTGTCCGGCGGCTGCATTGAGGGGGCGGTGGTGCGCGAGGCGATCGACGCCATGCAGACCGGCCAGCCCCGCCTGCTGGAATACGGCGTCACCGACGAGCAGGCCTGGGATGTCGGCCTCGCCTGCGGCGGTACGGTCCAGGTTTTCGTTGAGAAAGTGGAATGAAGCAGGCGATCTTGAAGCGGGTTCTGAAGGCCCGGGAGGAGAAGCGGCCGACCGTCCTCCTGACCCATCTGGAATCGGGCGCCCAGACCGTATTCATCGACGGCGCGCCGGATGGCGATCTCAGCCTGACGCCGCAGTTGATGCTGGCGATAGGCGAGGCCCGCAAGGCCGATCGCAGCCGCCGGATCGATACCGACACCGGGCCGGTCTTCGTCCAGGTCTTCAACCCGCCGCTGCGCCTGGCGATCATCGGCGCGGTGCACATCGCCCAGCCGCTGGCGCCCATGGCCGGCCTGGCCGGCTACGACGTGACCGTGATCGACCCACGCCGCGCCTTTGCCAGCGATGAGCGTTTCCCCGACGTCACCGTGCTGACCGACTGGCCCGACGAGGGCATGACGGCCCTCGACCCGGACAACCGCACGGCGGTCGTCGCCCTTACCCACGATCCCAAGCTGGACGACCCGGCGCTTGACGTGGCCTTGAAATCCGACGCCTTCTACATCGCCGCCCTGGGCAGCCGGAAGACCCATGCCAAGCGGCTGGAGCGGCTGGCGGCGCTGGGCCATTCCCCGGAGGTCCTGGCCCGGATCCACGGGCCGGCCGGGCTCGCGGTCGGTGCCATCTCGCCGGCGGAGATCGCCATCGCCATCATGGCCCAGATGACCGCCGCCCTGCGCCAGACTCCCAAGCCCGCCGAGGCGGCTGCGTGAAATTCGGCGACGTCCCGCTGGCCGAGGCCGAAGGGGCGATCCTCGCCCATTCGGTCCGTGAGTCCGGGCTGGTGCTCAAGAAGGGCCGGCGCCTTAGCGCCGATGACGTGGCTGCCCTACAGGCGGCAGGACGGCGCAGTGTCGTGGCGGCCGTACTGGAAGCCGGCGACGTGCATGAGGACGAGGCGGCCGGGCGGCTGGCGGCGGCGGTGATGGGTCCGAACCTGACCGCCAGCGCCCCCTTCACCGGCCGGGTCAACCTGTTCGCCGAGACCCGCGGCCTGGCGGTCATCGACCGCGAACGCCTGGACCGGATAAACCGGATGGATGAATCGATCACCATGGCGACGCTGCCGCAATTCGCCCCGGTCGAGCCCAGGCAGATGGTGGCCACCATCAAGATCATTCCCTTCGCGGCCCCGGAAGCGGATTTGCAGTTGAGCGAGGCCCTGGCCCGGAACGACGGTGCGGAGGGCGTCGTCCGGATCGCGCCCTACCGGCCCCGCAAGATCGGCCTGGTGCAGACCCGGCTTGCCGGCATGAAGCCGAGCATCCTGGACAAGACCAGCCAGGTCACCGCCGCGCGGTTGCAGCCCATGGGCATGTCCATCGCCCGCGACCGGCGCTGCGAGCATGTCGCCCGCACCCTGGCCGGCGAGATCCGCACCATGCTGTCGGAGGGCGTCGAGCTGGTGCTGATGGTCGGCGCCTCCGCCATCACCGACCGCCGCGACGTGCTGCCGGAGGCGATCGAGCTGGCCGGCGGCGCGGTGGAGCATTTCGGCATGCCGGTCGATCCCGGCAATCTGATGCTGCTGGGTGCGGTGGACAGGGTGCCGGTGCTGGGCCTGCCCGGCTGCGCCCGTTCCCCGAAGCTGAACGGTTTCGACTGGGTGCTGCAACGGCTGGCGGCCGACGTGCCGGTGACCCGGGCGGATATCATGGCCATGGGGCTGGGCGGCCTGCTGACCGAGATCCCGTCCCGGCCCCTGCCCCGGGCCCAGGCCACGGAGGATTCGCCGGCGGTCAGCGCACCCCGCGCGCCCAGCATCGCCGCCATCGTCCTGTCCGCCGGCCAGTCCCGGCGCATGGGCGCCCGCAACAAGCTGCTGGCGGAGATCGACGGCACGCCCATGGTGCAGCGGGCGGTGGATGCGGCGCTGGCCTCCCAGGCCGGCCCGGTCATCGTCGTCACCGGGCACGAGCGCGAAGAGGTGGAAAAGGCGCTGGCCGGCCGCGACGTGACCTTCGCCCACAACCCCGAATTCGCAGAGGGCATCAGCACGTCGCTGAAGGCCGGGCTGGACGCCGTCCCGGACACGGCGGACGGCGCGGTGATCTGTCTGGGCGACATGCCGCTGATATCGGCCGGCTTGCTCGACCGGCTGATTGCCGCCTACAACCCGGTCGAAGGCCGCGCCATCGTGGTGCCGACCCGCGCCGGCAAGCGCGGCAACCCGGTGCTGTGGGATCGCCGCTTCTTCACCGAGATGCAGCAGGTGGCCGGCGATGTCGGCGCCCGCCATTTGATCGGCGATTACACAGAGTTGGTGGCGGAAGTTGAGACGGAGGATTCAGCCGTGCTGACCGATATCGACACGCCCGAAGCGCTGGATCGCTTTACCGGCAAGGCCTCTTGACCATGCCCGATGCGCTGTACCAGCAGGCGATCCTGAAGCACGCCAAGGCGGCGGTCGGCGCCGGCCGGCTGGAGAACGCCACCGTCGAGGCGACGGTCGACAACCCGCTCTGCGGCGACCGGGTCACGGTCAGCCTGGCCCTGGACAATGGCACCGTCACCGCCATTGGCCATGTGGTCCGCGGCTGCGTGCTCTGCGAGGCCTCCGCCTCGCTGCTGGCCCAGCACGGCGCCGGCCTGACGCCGGCCGATCTCCATGCGGTCCACGACGCCCTTCAGACGATGATCCGCAAGGACGGCCCGATCCCCGAAGGCTGGCCCGACCTCGCCACCTTCGAACCGGTGCGCGCCGCCAAGAGCCGCCACGAATGCGTCCTGCTGCCCTTCGAGGCGGCGACCAAGGCGCTGGAGTCGGCGGATGGCAGCTAGTCAGACGAAAGCGAGTCCAGGAACGCGATCACCAGATCGCTGATCGCGAACTGGTCAAGGTTGTTGTGGCCGGCCTCGGGGATGAAATGGGCGGTCTTGGGATCGGGCGCCGCGTCGAACAATTCTCGGCCGAAGCGGACCGGGACAATCCTGTCGGCCTCGCCATGGATCAGCAACAGCGGTGTCGAGATGCGGTCGATCTTGGACAAGTTATCAAAGCGTTGCGTCACCAGCAGGCTGACCGGCAGGAACGGCACCATGTACTGTCCGACATCGACCGTGCTGGTAAAGGGCGCCTGCAGGATGAGGCCGGCGACCTCGTGTTCGACCGCCATCTGCACTGCCACTCCGGTGCCGAGGGACTCGCCGAACAGGACGAGACGATCGGCCGGCACGCCGGTGTCGGACAGCCAACTGATCGCGGCCCGCCCGTCCGCGTAGAGCCCGTCCTCGTCCGGCTGGCCGGGATTGCCGCCATAGCCGCGATATCCGGCCAGCAGGACGCCGTAGCCCGTGTCGAAATAGGGCTCGACAAGATCGGCGCGATCGCCGTGGTGCCCGGCGTTGCCGTGGAAGTAGGCTAGCGTCGCCAAGCCGTTGCGCGCCGGCCGGTACCAGCCGCCGATCACCAGGCCGTCTTCGGTGCGATACTCGACGGCCGACATTCCGGCATTGGCGGCATCATCCGGGCCGGCGATTCCGTGCGGAAAATAGAGCAGATTGCAGGCCGTCAGCATCGGCGCGAGCACGATGGACAGTGCCAGCGCCAGCCTCGTCGGTCCGCCGAAGCGGATCGGGAAGCGCCGGCCGCTCTGCCCGGCCGTGCCGGCGCATTTCACGCCGGGAGACAGGCGCCGCTCAGCCATCGCCGGCGCCGGGCAGCGTCCCCAGGAAGATCAGGACCTTCTCGGCGACGCCGTAGAAATCGAGGTTGCTGTGGCCGCCGCCCGGGATGAACAGATCGGTCTTAGGCTCGTTGGCGGCCTCGAAGAGCCGACGGCCATAGCGGGCCGATATAACCCGGTCGGCCTCGCCATGGATCAGCAGCAGCGGCACGGTGACGTTGCCCATCTTGGAGAGGTTGTCGAAGCGGTCCCACATCAGCAGGCGCACCGGCAGCCAGCGATAGGCGGCCTGCCCGACATCCACGGCGGAGGTGAAGGGTGCCTCGAGGATGAGGCCGGCCACGGTATGTTCCGTCGCCAACTGCACCGCCACGCCGGTGCCCAGGGATTCGCCGTAGAGGACAATCTCCCCGTCTCCGATGCCCTGGGTAGCCAGCCAGGCCATGGCGGCGCGCCCATCGGCATAGAGCCCGTCTTCGGTCGGCTTGCCGGGATTGCCGCCATAGCCGCGATAGCTGGCAAGCAGGACGCCATAGCCGCCGGCCATATAAGGCTGCATCGATCCGGCCCGGTCGCCATGCTGGCCGCCATTGCCGTGGAACCGCACCAGGGTGGGCAAGCCATCCCGCGGCGGCCGGTACCAGGCGGAGAGCTGCAGCCCGTCCTCGGTGCGATAGGACACGGTCTGCATTAGGCCGCCGGTCCGCTCGGCGGCGTCGCGGGCATCGGTGGACGGGAAGTATTGCAGGCTGCGCTGGAAGACGAAGACCAGGGCGACCACGGCCGCATAGGCGAGGAACGCCGCGATCAGCCACCCCATCATTCTCTGTCCCGCCTTGCCGCGCATCGGCGGAGAGTGGCACAGCGCACGCGCCATCGCGAGCGGAAGCTTGACGGATCGGCTGAGAGGAACGGGGAAAGATGTCCGGCTTGCCTTGCCCTACCTGGACAAGGGGCCGCCCGCATCGTAACCGGACGGGCTAGAGCTTTCGCGTCAGCCCTTCTGGCGGTCCCTGGCGTCGACGAAACGCGCAATGGCCAGGAGGCCGATTGCCAAGCCGATCACCAAGGTCGCAAAAATGGTTGCCATACCAACTATCCCCAAAGGCGATTGTTCGCCCTACCCCGTATCAATCGTATGATAAATAAGCTAGGAGGCGAATCAAGCATTTACAGGCCGATTTAAAGGCAATTTTCCGAATATCCCGTTAAACCGCAGCATCTCGTTGAAAACGTTGTGAGTCCTGCGACTTAGCAGTGTGGCTTCCGAGCACCGAGCTCCGAAATTCCTGCCGCAGCGCCACAGCCGCCGCCGTTCGGAGTGCGTAATACGACACCGGTCTAACGCCGGCGTCACCGGATCGCCGTGCCGGGTGTCACAAAGTGAGATCGGGATCGAGCGGGAAGATCGGGCGCCGGACGCGGCGGAACTTGAGCTGGTCGTAGTCGGAGGTGGTGACCCCGAGGCCGGCGCATTCCACCACATGGCGGACCACCGGCCAGAACCCGGCCCGCCAATGAACCCGGGACTTCAGCAGGATGAAGCGCTTGGCGGCCGGCTCGATGCCCAGGCTCTGGAAGCAGCCGAGATCCCAGGGCTCGTGGTGACGCTCGATGACCACGATCTCCACCTTGCCGGTGTCCAGGACGGCGGTCCGGCCCATGCCGACCGTGACGCCGGTATACATCGGCCCGCGGATCGTATACTGGCCGTCGGAGAGCAGCTTGACCCGGCCCGTCACGCTGAGCGGCTCGCCGACCCGGCCGATCGCCGGCATGTCCAGCTTGCCGCCGAGATCGACCGTCACCTCCGCGCCGACCCCCGCTTCCATCATCGCATCCACCGCCTGGGGATCGTGGATCGCGAAGGCGGCCACATCCTCCAGCCCCTGGCGCAGGATCTCGCCCATCACCGCCATCACGTCCTGGGTGCCGCCGGAGCCGCAATTGTCGCAATGGTCCAGCATCAGCACCGGCCCCTCGGCCAGCTTCGCCGCCCGCGCCACCGCATCGGCCGCCGGCTCGCTGCGGTAGACGAAGCCCTGCCGGTTCTCCCAGGCCTGGTCCAGGATGCGGTCGCAGATCGCCTGGGCCTCGCCCGGGTCGTTATCGGTCACAGCCACGACGCTGATCCCGGCATCGTGGATGTCGGCATGGGGGAAGCCGCCGAACACCGAGACCGCCAGCGCGCCTTCGGCCTCCGCCTCACGGGCCGCAGCGATCAATTCGCGCATCGGCGAGTCCGCACTGCCCTGGCGCATGATATGCGGCAGCATGGGCCGGTTGCCCCAGGCCATGGTCGGGCGGCATCCGCCCTTCAGGGCCCGGAATGCGATGCCGCCGGCCTGGGCGCCGGTCTCGTACATGTCGGTATGGGGATAGGTCTTGAAGCCGGTGACCACATCGGCGTTGTCGACGATCTTGTCCGAGAGGTTGCCGTGCAGGTCGAGGGCGACGGCGATCGGCGTGTCCGGCGCCAAGGCCCGCAGCCGCGCCACCAGCTCGCCCTCCCCGTCCTCGAAGCTCTCGGTGACCATGGCGCCGTGCAGGTCGAGCAGGATCAGGTCGCAGCCCTTCTCCACTTCCTCGGCGATGGCGTCGCTGAGCCGGGCATAGGCCGCATCCTCCACCGGACCGCTGGGCCAAGCCTCCGCCGCCACGGGGGTCACGATCTCCGCCCCCTCCTGCCGCGCCAGGTCGATGAAGGCGCCCATGGGCGTGGCGGTGTTCTCATAGGCCGCCAGCGCTTGCCCGTCCCATTCCGGCGCACCATTGCCGAACCGGGTGATCGGCGTGGGCACCGGCGAGAAGGTGTTGGTCTCGTGCTTCATCATCGCGATGACGACCCGATTGGGGCGCATGGGGCAGCCTCTGTGTTCTGATGTCCTCCCGAACGCTCCACGATAGCGCAGCCTCGGGCAAGCCCGGCGGGAATAAATCATCCCGGTTGGTGTCAAACCGGTCACCCACGGCGCGCAACGACGCCGCGATGACCCCGAGAGGATGACTGGAATGATCGGATTGCGTTTGCCCACCGTGCTCTTCGCGACCCTAGCCCTGGCCGCCTGCTACGGCACCGGGTCCGGCGCGCGGGACTCGGGCATGATTTCGGACAAGATCGGCACCGCCCAGACCGAACTTGGATTGGTGCTGGTCGATGGCGCCGGCATGACGCTCTACACTTTCGACAGCGACGCCCCCGGAAAGTCGAGCTGCAACGGCCCATGCGCGGTCAACTGGCCGCCGCTGAAGGTCGATGCCGACGCCAAGCCGTCCGGCGACCTGACCATCATCGTGCGCGACGACGGAACCCGGCAGTGGGCTTACCGCGGCAAGCCGCTCTACACTTGGATCCGGGACGAGAAGCCGGGCGACACCACCGGCCAGGGCGTCCGGGACATCTGGCGGGTGGCGCGGCCCTAGGCGCCGCCACCGGCCGAGACAGGACAGGCGATGACCGACCCCGGATCATTGATCGAGCTGGAGATCCCGCGTCTGCGGCGCTTTGCCGGCGCCCTGACGCGGGATCCGGACTGGGCCGACGATCTGGTCCAGGACTGCATCGAGCGCGCCCTGACCCGCTGGGAGACCTGGCGGGGCGACGGCTCGCTTAGGGCCTGGCTGTTCGCCATCCTGCACAACCTCTACGCCAATGGCGCCCGCCGTCGCGGCCGCTTCCGGGCGCTGTTCCGCAGCGCCGAGGACTCGCCGGAACCGGCGATGCCGGCCCGCCAGGCGGACGCGATCAGCCTGCACGATCTGGACCGGGCGCTGCGGCAGCTGCCGGACGAGCAGCGCCAGGTGATACTGCTGGTGGGCCTGGAGGGCTTCAGCTACGCAGAGGTGGCCAGGATTGTCGAGGTGCCGATCGGCACCGTCATGTCCCGCCTGTCCCGCGGCCGCGAGAAGCTGCGCGGATTGATGGCCGCCGATGTCCAGCCGGCCGGCCCGACCCTGCGGAGGGTCAAATGACCGACGACAAGAACCGACCCGTCACCCTCGACGATCTGAACGCCTATGTGGACGACGCGCTGGACGCGGTCCGGCGGGCAGAGGTCGAGGCCTATCTCTCCAACCACCCCGACGCGGCGGCCCAGGTGCTGGCTTATCGCCGGCAGAATGAGGGGCTGCGCGAGCTGTTCGGGCCGATCGCGGATGCCGGCGTGCCGAACGCGCTGAGGCCGGACACTGTCCGCGCACGGCGACACAAGCGCAGGCGCGCCATCGTGGCCCAGGCGGTGGCGGCGGTGCTGTTACTGGCCATCGGCGTTGCCGGCGGCTGGCAGCTCAACGAGGCGACCCGGCCGATCGCTATCGCCGCCGCGCCGGACTTCACCCGCGACGCCACCGCCGCCCATGTCCTGTACACCGCCGAGCGCCGCCACGCGGTTGAAGTGGGCGCTGAGGAGGAGCACCTGTTTCGCTGGCTTTCCAACCGCTTGGGAACCGATGTTAAGGCGCCGGACCTGGCCAGCCTGGGCTTCCGGCTGATCGGCGGCCGTCTGCTGCCCGCCAATGGCAGGCCGGCGGCGCAATTCATGTATGAGGACGATGCCGGCGAGCGGCTGACCCTCTACATCCGAGCGGATCCCGGCGGCGAGGAGACGCGGTTCGAATACGCCAGCGAGGATGGTGTCGGCGCCTTCTATTGGATCGAAGGCCGCTTCGGCTACGCCCTGATCGGCGCCCAGCCCCGCGACCCGCTGCTGCGGGCGGCGCGGCTGGTGTATCTGGATCTGTCCGGGGAGTGACCAAACTGGGCGCAGCGTGTCACACCATGTCCAGCAACCCATACCCCGCATAGGCGGCCTTCACCGACCAGCGCCTCAAGGCCGGCACCGGGAAGCGCCGGGGCGGCTGGGCCACCACGGCGGGCAGGATCTCGTTGGCGCTCTTGGTGCCGGCGATAAGCTCCGCCGCCGCCCAGCCGGACCAGGTTCCGCCGGCGACGCCGTTGCCGTGATAGGCCAGCGCATGGAACACGCCCGGATGGTGCGCGAATTGTCCGACCAGCGGCGTCCGCGTCGCCGAGATGCACACCAGGCCGGACCAGCTATGGCTGACCTTGGGCAGTTCCCAATCCGGGAACATGCGGTGGAACCAGGCCGAGACCCGCTCGCGAAGCCGCTCCTCGTGTCCCGGCGCGCCGGTGGTGTCGCCCCGCGTGCCGAGCAGCAGCCGGCCGTCGGGCAGCAGGCGGACATAGTTCAGCAGCCGGCGGGTGTCCGAGATCGGCGTCTCCGTGGTCCAGCCCAGGGTCTTGCGCTCGGATTTGGTCAGCGGTTCGGTGACCACGATGCCGGAGATGACCGGCACCACCGTCCCCGCCAGCCCGGAATGCAGCGCGTCGTCGGTGTAGCCGTTGGTCGCGATCAGCACCTGGCGGGCGAAGACGCTGCCGCCCTGGCTGATCAGCCGATGCTGGCTGCCGGTCTTGGTCCAGCCGATCACCCGGGTCATCGGATGCACCGGCACCCCGGCGTCCAGCACCGCCTGCAACAGGCCGTACAGGTATTTCAGCGGATGCAGGCCGAAGCCGTCAGCATGGTGCAGGCCTGCATGGGCCTCCTGGCCGGAGAATCCGCGCTCGGCCAGCGCGTCGCGGTCCAGGAACCGGCACGGCAGGCCCAGCGTCTCGGTGCTGAACTCCGCTTCAGCCTTCAGCTTCTCGACCCAGGACGGGCGATGGGCGACCGTCAGGATGCCGTCGCCGCGGGCGTCGACCTTCATGGAGTGTGTCTTGATCAGGTCGCCGACCATCTCCACGGCATCACGCTGGCTGGCGTAGAAGCGCTGGGTCTCCTCCAGTCCGAAGCGCCGGATCATCGCCTTGTCGGACAGCTTGGAGGCACCGACGCAGCAGAAGCCACCATTGCGGCCCGAGGCGCCGGCGCCCGGCGGGCCGGCATCGACCACCCGCACATCGACCCCAAGCCGCGCCAGGTTCAGGGCCGCCGAAAGCCCGGTATAGCCGGCGCCGATGATCGCGACCTCGCATTGGAAGTCGCCGTTCATCTTCAGCGCGCCTTCGGGCGGCGGTCCGGCGGTTGCGGTCCAGTGGCTGTCGGCCAGCCGCGTCGTGTCGTGGGCGGCCGGGTGGTACAGAGGTGCCAAGACCGCCCCCTAGCAGCGGATGTCGGACGGCGACGCACCGCTAACGCGGACGCTGCATTCATCGCGCACAGGGGCTACACTTGCCCATCGAAAAAATGCCGGATGCATCGGGCGGGTGCAGACCGTCCGGCAGACGAGCGGCAACACGGGAGTGATCATGAAAACCATAAAGACCCTGCTTTCCTCGGTCGCGGTATTGGCGACCGTTGCGGCGGCACCGGCATGGGCGGAGCCGGTATCATTGACCATCCTGCACGTCAACGATTTGGACGACATGGAGGAGTCCGGCGGGCGCGGCGGCGTGGCGCGGCTGGTCTCGGTGATCGAGGCGGAGCGCGCCAAGGGCGGCAACATCCTTGTCACCAGTGGCGGCGATGCGATCTCGCCTTCCCTGATGTCCGGATTCGACGACGGGGCGCATATGATCGACCTCTATAACGGGGTCGGATTCGACGTCATGGTGCTGGGCAACCATGAGTTCGACTTCGGGCCGGAGGTCGCAAAGCAGCGCATCGCCGAGGCCGAGTTCCCGATCCTCGGCGGCAATGTCTTCGACACCGACGGCGAGGTCATCGACGGCGCGGTTCCGACCTGGACCACCGACGTCGGCGGCTACCAGATCGGCTTCCTCGGCCTGACGACTTTGGGTACGCTGGTCAAGTCAAGCCCCGGCGATCTCTTTTTCGCGCCCATCACGGATACAGCTCAGAGCCTTGCAGCAGAGCTGCGCGATGGTGGGGCGGATTTCGTGATCGCGTTGACTCACACGGATATCGGCGAAGACCGGGACCTGATCGCGCAGGGCGCGGTCGATCTGGTTCTCAGCGGCGACGACCATCTGCTTCAGAGCTACTACGATGGCCGGATCGCTCTGGTCGAATCGCTTGAACAGGCGGACTACGTGACCGCGGTCGATTTGACATTCGACACGGTGGAGAGCCGCGGCCGCGAACGCTTCGTTTGGACTCCGAGCTTCCGCACCATCGACACCGCAACGGTCGAGCCCGATGCCGAAATGGCCGCCAAGGTGCAGGTCTATCTCGACCAGCTCTCGGCCGAGCTGGACGTGGAGATCGGCACCACCGACACCCAGCTCGATTCGCGCCGCGCCTCGGTGCGCTCCGGCGAGACGGCGATCGGCAACCTGATCGCCGACGCCATGCGCGAGGCGGTCAACGCCGATGTGGCGATCACCAATGGCGGCGGCATCCGCGCCGACCGGATCTACGATCCCGGCACCGTGCTGACCCGCCGCGACATCCAGTCCGAGCTGCCCTTCGGCAACGTCACGGTGAAGCTGGGCCTGACCGGCGCCGACATCCTGGCGGCGCTGGAGAACGGCGTCAGCCAGGTCGAGGACCGCGGCGGCCGCTTCCCGCACGTCTCGGGAATGACCGTCACCTACGATCCGTCGGCGGCGCCGGGCAGCCGGATCGTGTCGGTCAAGGTAGGCGAGCAGGACCTGATCCCGTCGGCCACCTACTCGCTCGCCACCAACGACTTCGTGGCGCGCGGCGGCGACGGGTATTCGTCCTTCGTCGACGCGGAAATGCTGATCGACCCGATGGGCGCGCGCTTCATGGCGGCCCAGGTGATGGAATACATCGCAGCGGCCGGGACCGTGTCGCCGACCGTCGAGGGCCGGATCGTCACGACCCAGTAGTCGGAGCATCTTCGCCGGATTGAGGGCCACGGCCAAAGGAGAGGCCGTGAGCCCTCACCCGGCTCGCTGACGCTCGCCACCCTCTCCCAGTGGGAGAGGGTCTTTTTCCGCCGGCGCGCCAAACCCTCTCCCCCTGGGAGAGGGTGGACTGCCGAAGGCAGACCGGGTGAGGGCTTTTTGCGCCCTCTCCACAAGGACCACGATGACGGCACCTCCCCTGACCGCGGCCGACCGGTTCGGCTCGGCCGAGTGGCACCGGCGCGTCTGGCGCATCGCCGGGCCGATCATGCTGTCCAACGTGTCGACGCCACTGATCGGGATCGTCGATACGGCGGTGGTCGGGCATCTCGAGCATGCCTACTACATGGGCGCGGTGGCCATCGGCTCGGTGATCTTCAGCTTCCTGTTCTGGGGATTCGGCTTCCTGCGGATGGGCACAACGGGGCTGACGGCACAGGCGAAGGGCGGTGCCGACCACGAATCGGTGCGCGCGACGCTGCTGCGGGCGCTGGCGCTGGGTGCGGTCATTGGCACGCTATTGGTACTTCTGCGGCAGCCGATTGCCGGGATCAGCTTCGGCCTGTTCGAAGCCAGCGCCGATGTGGAGCGGCATGCGGCGGACTATCTCGACATCCGTATCTGGGGCGCGCCGGCGGCACTGGCCAATTATGTCGTGCTCGGCTGGCTGGTCGGTCTCGGACGCACCGGCCTCGTCTTCGCCCTGCAGCTTGTGCTCAACGGGGTCAATGTGGTGCTGGACCTGGTCTTCGTGGTCGGGTTCGGCTGGGGTGTGCCGGGCGTTGCGGCAGCATCGCTGATCGCCGAGATCGTGGCCCTGGCAGCGGGCCTTGCCGTCATCCTGTCGGTCTCTCAGGGGTTGGCGGGACGCTGGGATGTCCGGTCGCTGTGGGATCCGGCCGCCATCCGGCGCCTGCTGTCGGTCAACCGCGACATCTTCATCCGCACCCTGTGCCTGGTCGGCGCCCTTGCCTATTTCAAGGCCAGGGGCGCGGAGCTGGGCGATGTCGTCCTGGCCGCCAACGCGGTTCTTCTGAACCTGTTCCTGTTCCTCGGCTTCGCCCTGGACGGCTATGCCTACGCCGCCGAGACGCTCACCGGCGAGCGGATCGGCGCCGGCGACAATCGCGGGTTCCGGCTGGCCGTGCGCGCATCGTCGATCTGGGCCGTCGGCACATCGGTTTTGTTCACCCTGGTCTACCTTCTGGCCGGCCCGCTGCTGATCGACGCCATGACCGATATCGATTCGGTACGCGCCGCGGCCCGTACCTATCTGCCCTGGGCGGCAGCGATGCCCGTACTGGCCGTCTGGTGCTTCCAGATGGACGGAGTCTTCGTCGGAGCCACATGGAGCGCGGCCATGCGCAACACCATGATCGTGTCGACGGTGATCTATCTCATGGCGGTCTGGACCGCGGTGCCCTATCTCGGCAATCACGGCCTGTGGCTGGCGCTTGCCATATTCATGTCGGCCCGCGGTGCCACCATGGCGACCGTCTATCCGGGGCTCGCCCGGACGGTATGAATCTTTTTACCAATGCGCGCGATACCATATGGCGAAGCGATGCATCGACCACGACTAGGATTAGCCCTCGGCGGCGGGGTCGCGCGGGGATGGGCCCATATCGGCGTCATCAGGACCCTGATGCGCGCCGGTATCGAGCCGGACATCATCTGCGGCACCTCGATCGGTGCCGTGGTCGGCGGCTGCTATCTGGCCGGCAAGCTCGATGCCCTGGAACGCTGGTCCCGCCGGCTAAACAAGATGCGGCTGGTCGGCTACATGGATTTCCGGGTCCGCAAGCCGGGCCTGATCGGCGGCGAGCGCCTGGCCAAGGATCTGCACGAAAATCTCGGCGGCCGGCTGATCGAGGAGCTGCCGCGCCCCTTTTCCTGCGTCTGCACCGACCTTCTGACCGGCCATGAGGTCTGGCTGAGCCAGGGCCTGCTGGTCGACGCGGTGCGCGCCTCCTTCGCCCTTCCCGGCGTCTTCCCGCCGGTGCAGATCGGCCACCAGATGCTGGTCGACGGGGCGATCGTGAACCCGGTGCCGGTCTCGGTCTGCCGCTCCATGGGGGCGCAGATGGTGATTGCGGTCAGCCTGACCAGCGACATCATCGGCCAGGCCCGCAATCCCGGCGATATCTACCAGACCGTGGCCGGCTTCGACCTGCTGGACGTAATGCAGCAGCAGACCGGCTGGTCCAGCGGGCTGAACGGCATGGTCCGCCGGGTCTTCCGGCGCGAGCGCGACACCCCCAGCCTGTTCGGCGTGATGGCCTCGTCGCTGGGCATCATCCTCGACCGCATCACCCGCAGCCGGCTGGCCGGCGAGCCGCCGGACATCCATATCGCCCCGCGGCTGGGCCATATCGGCATCGCCGAGTTCCAGCGCGCCGGCGAGATGATCGAGGCCGGCGCGGAGGCCGCCGAGGCAGCCCTGCCGGATATCCGCGAGACCATGACCCTGCTCGGCATCCCCGCCGCCTACCCCAATGCGGACGTGGTCCCGGCGGAGGCGGAGAGCGGCGACGCGGCGGAGTAGGTCCGCCCAATTTCCATATTCGTCGCCCCCCGGGCTTGACCCGGAGACCCATGTCCACGCCTTCGCGAATGCGACGACTCTTGCACTGGCCGAGCAATGGGTCCCCGGGTCAAGCCCGGGGACGACGCAGTCTTGGAGAGGGTGTCAGACATACGAAAAGGCGACCGGTCTGGCTTGACCGGCCGCCCTTCCTGCGACCCTGCGCGTCTTGGAGAGCGACGGTGACCTCCGGTAACCGTCCATGGGGGCGGGTGCGGCGTACCGGAGGCGCGCGGGGTCGAACACCTGACCTCTTGGCCTGTCGACAAAGGATGTCTTGCAGACAAATCCTGTCCCCTTAAGATTTGCGCACTGTCAGGCATTGCACCAATCACACAGCCTTGACGGCCGTTCACGGTTTCTCGACCCGGTCGTGAAGGCGCGTGCCCAATACTCGTGTAACGTAAGCGACCCGGCGTTGACCAAGGCGCCGCAGCAGGCGGAGACAAGAGAATGACCATCGTCAAAGGCGGGCTGATCCAGATGGCCCTGAAGGCCAGCACCGACCTCACCCCGGAGCAGATTCGCGACGCGATGATCGAGGCCCATATCCCGCTGATCGAGGATGCCGGCGCCAAGGGCGTGCAGGTGCTGTGCCTGCAGGAGGTGTTCAACCAGCCCTATTTCTGCCCGTCCCAGGACGTGAAGTGGTACGCGGCGACGGAAGCCGTGCCCGACGGTCCCACCGTCAAGCTGATGCAGGAATACGCCAAGAAGCATTCCATGGTCATCGTGGTGCCGGTCTATGAGCAGGACATCACCGGCGTCTACTACAACACCGCCGCGGTGATCGATGCCGATGGCAGCTATCTCGGCAAGTTCCGCAAGATCCACATCCCGCAGGTCGCGGGCTTCTACGAGAAGTTCTTCTTCAAGCCCGGCAACATGGGCTATCCGGTGTTCGACACCGCCTATTGCAAGCTCGGCGTCTATATCTGCTACGACCGACACTTCCCGGAGGGGTGGCGGGCCCTGGCGCTGAACGGCGCGGAGTACATCGTCAATCCCTCGGCGACCGTTGCCGGCCTCAGCCAGTATCTCTGGAAGCTGGAGCAGCCGGCCTCCGCCGTCGCCAATGGCTGCTATATCGGCGCGGTCAACCGGGTCGGCACGGAGGAGCCCTGGAACATCGGCAAGTTCTACGGCTCCAGCTATATCGTGAACCCGCGCGGCGAGTTCCTCTGCGAGGCGTCGGAGGACCAGGACGAACTGGTCACCGCCGATATGGACATGGAGATGGTCCGCGAGGTCCGGAACCTGTGGCAGTTCTTCCGCGACCGCCGGCCGGAGACCTATGGCGACCTAACGGCGCCATGACAGATGCAACTGCAACTCTATAGCATAATTAAATCAATTTGTTATTGAGTGTTTTTAATGTAAAGTTTCAGAACAGATTGGTGCCGGATCCGATGCGGCGCTTTTCTCCGGCATTGCAGAAGTTAAGGGTTTCCTAACCGGGTTGGAGGACCCTGGCAGCGTCGATCGAAAGCCGCGCGATTGGCCGCCCTTCAACGGCCGGAGCACGCGATGCCGGTGTATCAAAAAGACGGGCCGGGGACCGCGCGGGCGCCGACCGGCGGCATGATGCGCGGCGCCTCACGCGACGCGCCGACGGAGCCCAAGACCCAGTCCAAGACCCAGAAGACCGCGAGACAGACCTTGGCCTATAGCCCGGAAATCCCCCGCCGCGCTTATGAGCTTCCGAGCGCGCCGAGGGCCCGCAGCGGCGGCGCCCCTGCCGCGCAGCAGCAACAGCAATCCGAACACCATCGCAAGCTGCTGGTCGGCCACGGCATCCACCTGTCCGGCAAGATCGGTGATTGCGAGCACCTTGTGGTGCAGGGCCATGTCGAGATCGACATCGACCAGTGCAAGCATATCGAGATCGCCCCCGGCGGCACCTTCAAGGGCAAGGCCACCGTCGAGGAGGCGACCATCGGCGGCCGCTTCGACGGCGAGCTCAACGTCACAGGCATGCTGCGCCTGCGCGGCACCGGCGTGGTGACCGGCACGGTGCATTACGGCGAGTTGATCGTCGAGGCCGGCGGCCAGCTCAAGGGCACGTCCGAACCGACCGAGGACGCCAAGCCGAACGGCAAGGCGAAGGACTGAGTCCCTAGCGCCGATCCTTCCAGGCATTCGAGGCAATCCGGCCGCGGCAAGGCGGGCCTATTGACGCACGTCAATGGCGGCCAAGCCGTGCTACGCGAGCATGCGGAATTCCCATCGGGAGCCCGCAATGCCGCGCCGAACTGCCATCCGCGCCGTCACCGTCTTGCTATCGGCCTTGCTCGCCGTTTCGGCGGCCCAAGCCGACCAACGGGACTGGGCCCCTGCCCTTACCGAGCAGATCCTCGACGAGCATCAATGCGTCGTGGCCTTCCTGAGCCAGGTGGTCGAGCGCGAGGTCGACGGCATAGAGGTCGTCATTGCCAAGACCCATTGCGAGGACGGCCGTGCCTTCGACATCTATCGCGAAGGCGTCCTGCGCAGCTTCGAGATCATCGAATGCGAGGTCCCGAACCAGGAGACCTGCTAGGCCGCAGCCTAGCCTTTCTCCCTCACCCTCCCTAGCCTTCGCCGCCGTCCTGGCAAAGCACTTGACGCTGCTACTTGCTTTCCTATTTATAGAACGAACGCTCGTTTTATAAATAGGAGACACTGGTGGAAGCGCGGTTCGAGGCGGTTGGCGGTTGGTTGGGCGTGCTGGAATGGGCCGGACTCGCCTTCGTCGTGCTGGCCCTGGCGGAGATCGTCTGGGACCGGCTCACCGGCGCTCGGCCGAAGCTGGCGGAGACCGGCGCCAACGTCGTCATCGCCGCGGTCGGCGAGGCGCTGAACCGGACCGCCTACGGGCTGATCTTCGTCATCGCCCTGTTCCTGGCGGAGCCCTTCGCCCTGTTCGACATCCCCATGACCTGGTGGAGCTGGGTGCTGGCGATCCTGGTGGCAGATGTCAGCTATTACTGGATGCACCGCTGGGAGCACGAGGTGCGCGTGCTGTGGTCCTATCACGTGGTCCACCACTCCTCGCCGGAGTTCAACCTGTCGACCGCCTACCGCCTCGCCTGGACCGAGGGGCTGGTGGAGTGGCTGTTCTTCGTGCCGATGATCCTGATCGGCTTCGACCCGGTACAGACCCTGGTGGCGATCCTGGTCGGGCTCACCTACCAGACCTGGATCCACACGACCAAGATCGGCCGCCTCGGACCGCTGGAGGGGATCCTGAACACGCCAGCGGCGCACCGGGTGCACCATGGCGCCAATGACCGGTATCTCGACCGAAACTACGGTGGCATCCTGATGATCTGGGACCGGATGTTCGGCACCTACCAGGCCGAGGAGGAAGCGGTGACCTTCGGCATCACCAGGCCACTGAACAGCGCCAACCCGCTGGTGATCAATTTCCACGAGATGGTCGCCATCGCCCGCGACTGCCTGCGCTCCCGGAGCCTGTCCGACCTGGCCGGTTACGTCTTCGGCCGGCCCGGTTGGCGGCCGCCGGAGCGCTGAGCCATGCCCCGCAAGGCCGACCCTGCCCTCGCCGAAAGCCGGCGGCGCGAGATCCTCGACGCCGCCGGCCGCTGTTTTGTGCGCCGCGGCCTGCACGCCACCTCCATGCGCGAGATCCTGGCCGAGGCGGGGCTCAGCACCGGCGCCGTCTACAACTACTTCGACAGCAAGGAGGCCATCATCGAGGCGATGGCGGCGCGGGAGCGGCTCGAGATCGAGGAGCTGGCGGGCTATCTCGAGATGGCTTCCGACCCGCGTCAGGCGATCCTGGAGGCGGTCGCTGCGATCATCCTGGAGTGCAGCACCGAGGACGCTCACCTCAGCGTGGAGATGCTGGCCGAGGCCAGCCGCAACGACCGCGTGAAGGCGGCGATTTCGGAGAACGACGCCGCGCTGCGACACGCCGTCCTTGCCGCCATCGAACGCGGCCAGCGGGGCGGCCGGATCGCGGCAGACCTGGCGCCGGCTGCCCTGCTGGAGGCCATCGTCGCCATCTATGAAGGCTTCATCGGCCGCATCGCCTTCGACGACACCGCCGACCGCGCCACGCTCGCCCGGTCTGCCAGGGCAATCCTGGACCGGCTCCTGACGCCATAGACGGCGCGCGCTTCGGCGCTATCATCCGACCATGAATTCTCAGGAGTCGGAGCAAGTTGGCGACCGTGCCATCGGTTGTCTGCTGGGGCTCGCCGTCGGCGACGCCATCGGCACGACACTCGAGTTCAGCTTCCGGGATACCTATGCGCCGCTGACGGACATGGTCGGCGGCGGGCCGTTCGATCTCGCACCGGGACAATGGACCGACGACACCAGCATGGCGTTGTGTCTCGCCGACAGCCTGATCGCCTGCAACAGGCTGCATCAGGACGACCTGATGCGGCGGTTCCTGCGCTGGTTTCTCCACGGCGAGAACTCGGTGACCGGCCGATGCTTCGACATTGGCACCACCACCCTCACCGCTTTGCAGAAATTCCAGAAGACCGGCGATCCGGTGGCCGGCAGCACCGACCCGAAGGCGGCCGGCAATGGCTCGATCATGCGGCTCGCGCCGGTCGCGCTGCGCTGGCGCGAAGACCGGAATACAGCCATCACGGGAGCCCGAGAACAGAGTGTCACGACCCATGGTGCCGCCTCGGCGGTGGAGGGCTGCGCCCTGTTGGCGGAGATCCTTGTGGATGCCATCGCGGTGGGCAACCGCGCCGTGCTCCGCGAGCCCCGCTCGACCCCGGACCCGGCGATTGCGGCGATCGCCGGCGGATCCTGGCACAGCAAGGTCCGTGACGAGATTCGATCGACCGGCTATGTAGTGCATACCCTGGAGGCGGCCCTCTGGTCCGTCGATCGGTCGAACTCCTTCGAACAGGCGGTGTTGCTGGCGGCAAATCTCGGCGACGATGCGGACACCGTCGCGGCGGTCGCCGGGCAGATCGCCGGCGCGATTTGGGGCCGGTCCGGCATTCCCGCGCGATGGCTCGAGCGGCTGGCCTGGCGGGAGGAGATCGAGCAGAAGGCGCGCGCCCTGATCGACGCGGCATCCTGAAGACCGGTTTCAGCGCCGGCGCCACAGATCTTTGACATTTGCCTGCACCGCACTGCGCCCAGGCGGTCCCAAAACCTCGCCCATCGGATGCCGGATCCGTTCGGCTGAACACCCGCCACACGAAAAACTTCGGATCGGAATTCCGAACCGGTCTGCTTTTCAAACGTCCCGTCCAATGATGGCGGAATGCGGCGGCGGTGCCTGTTCTTCAAGCGCATATCCACGAAGCGGGCGCCACCGTTTGCGATTAACAGGAACTGATTAGCAGAATCCATTTGACCGGAGGAATTCCGATGAAACGTGGAATTACGAGATTTGCATTCCTGATTGCATTGTCGGGATCGGTGGCGGCGGGGAGCGCCTCATCGCAGCCGGCCCAGTTCGGCGTCGATTTCGATCTCGCCTCGGAGGTGGGCCTCACGAGTGTCTTCTCGACTTCGAATGGCGCGCTGGAGACCGAAAGCGGCTACCTGATTGCCGGCACCCGTGTCATCGAGCCTCCGCGATCCGATGCGGTCTTGATCGACATCGAACCGGATGGTTCCACTGCCACCGCCTCTCTGCTCAGGCTCGGCGAGGTCGGCGGAAGCTTGCAGGCCCGGGGTGTCGTCCACTCGCATGACAACGAGCACCTGATCGTGGTCGGCAGCGCCCAGATCAACGCGTTATCGGGTCTTTGGATGGCGAAGATCGGTCTGGAATCGCAGAGGATCGTGTGGTCGCGCTGGCTGAGCGTCGATCGAGAGGACGTCTTTGCTCAAGGCGCCTTTGCTATTCGGCTTCCCGGTGACGAACTGGGCGACCGGGACTACCTGGTCGGCGGCCGGGCTTCGAATTGGTCTGCACCGCCGCATACCAGCCATCAGGTCCTCGCTCGCATTTCCGATGACGGCAAGCTGCAATGGGCGAACAGGTATGATCGATCGTCCGGCACGACATGGGACGAACCGGTCATGGCGCACGCTGCCCACGACCTCGTCTATGTCTCCGGGCTCAGGGACAACGCCTATCCCTATGTGATGCGCATCTACCCGGCCACCGGGGAGCTAGATTCCGAAGCTTTCTTCTATTCCAACCCCTATTACAGGGCGGTCGACGGGAACCCCTTTTTGGCGGAAGTCGGGGGCGACTTTGTCCTCGCCTATCACGTTGAAAGCTACGGTCCGGGCTCGGGCGGCGGCAAGGATGTCGCGTTGCTTCACCTGGACCAGAGCCTGGACGCTCAGAATGGGACCCTCTACTACGGGCCGAACCGAGGTGTCGCCGCCTATTTTGATGGCAACGAAATTCACCTGCACACGCTGACCGGGTTTCAGCCCAGCATTCTAAGGCTCGACCCGCAGGGCACGATACTGTCTCACCACGTCTTGCAGGCCGCCCAAATCGATCCGGGCAAGTCGCCACCGATGGCGCCCGTGAACAACGGGTATCTCGCCTCCGGCCTTGGGGTGAAGGCCTCCGAGCTATACGCGATTCGCACCGACCAGAATGGCCATGCCCCCTGCATGTCGGACGCTGTGTTCGACCAGACGCCGCTTGATTTCAACCAGCACGGTGACGACTATGTCCCCGTGCCGTGGGGCGAATTCAGCGAGATCGACGTGGCGATCGAGCGAGGCGGCGAGGCACGTGGCAGGCCCTGTCGCTGAAGCCAGTCAAGGCTACAGCCGTCGAATATCCCGGGCGATGACCCGTGCCGCGTTGCGCCCCGGCAGGCCGGACACGCCGCCGCCGGGGTGGCTGCCGGAGCCGCAGAGGTAGAGGCCCTTGATCGGGGCGCGGTAGTCGGCGTGGCCGGCGGCCGGGCGCAGGCTGTAGATCTGGTCGAGATGCAGGGCGCCGTGGAAGATGTCGCCGCCCACCAGGCCGAGATCGCGCTCCAGATCCAGCGGGCTCTTGATCTGGCGGCCGATCACCGCGTTCCGGAAGTTGGGCGCGTAGCGGGTGACCGTGTCGACGATCAAATCCGCGACGCCCTCCTTCTCGTCATCCCAGGAGCGGCCGTCGGACAGGGCCGGGTGGAAGTGCTGGCAGAAAAGGCTGGCCACGTGGCGGCCCTCCGGCGCCAGGCTGTCGTCCAGGGTGGACGGGATGCACATGGAGACCACCGGTTCGCGAGCCCAGCCGCCCGTCTTGGCATCGTCATAGGCGCGCTCCAGATAGCCGAGCGACGGCGCGATATCGATGGTGCCGTTGAGGAAGGCCGGGTCGTCCTCGCCGCCCAGGCTGGAGAACCGCGGCAGCTCCGAAAGCGCCACGTTCATGCGGAAAGTGCCGGAGCGGCAGCGCCACGATTCCATGTCGCGGACGAATTCCGGCTCCAGGGCGCCGCGCTCCAGCATCTCCAGGAACAGCAGCCGGGGATTGACATTGGACGCGACGGCGCGGGACCGGAGGACGGTTCCGTCGGCCAGTTCCACGCCGCGCGCCCTGCCCTGCTCGACCATCACCCGGGCGACCGGCGCCTCCAGATCGATGGTCACCCCGCGCGCCGCGGCGGAACGCGCCATGGCCTGGGTGATCGCGCCCATGCCGCCTTTGGCATGGCCCCAGGCGGCGGTGCGGCCGTCGATCTGGCCGAAGGCGTGGTGCACCAGGACATAGGCGGAGCCGGCATTGTAGGGGCTGACCATGTTGCCGATGACGCCCTCGAAGCCGAACACGCCCTTCAGGGCATCGCTCTCGAACCAATGGTCGAGATAGTCGCCGATGCTCATGGTCATCAACTCGGCCAGCGCCTTCTGCCGCACCGGCGGCAGCTTGCGGACCCGGTTGGCGGATTTCAGCGCCGCCAGCAGATCGGCGAAGCCGCCGCCGAGATTGGGCGGCGCTTCCCGGGCCAGGGCCCGGAACACCTCCGCTACCTCGACGATCAGGTCGTCGAACTCCGGATAACGTTCGGCGTCCCGGCCGGAGAACTTGGCAATCTCGCGCTGGGCGGTGGCGCGATCGCGGGAGACCAGCAGGTAGCGCCCATCGGGCTGCGGCGCGAAGCTGCCGGCCGGCCGGTCGAGGATCTCCAGCCCGTGGCGGCGCAATTCGAGGTCGGAGATGACCTCTGCATCCAGCAGGCTGACGACGTAGGAATAGACCGAATTGCGGAAGCCGGGATGGAACTCCTCGGTAAGGGCGGCGCCGCCGACCACGTCGCGGCGCTCCACCACCCGGACATTCAATCCGTCCCGGGCCAAATAGCCGGCGCAGGTCAGCCCGTTATGGCCGGCCCCGATGACGATGACATCGGTCTCGGCCGCGCCACCCGCCGCCATGCGCGTCCTCTCTCGCTACGGTGTCCGGTGACACGCGTAGCGCGGGGCATCGGTCTAGGGCAAGCGTTCCGTCGTGCAGCGGATCTCGCCGATGCTGCCGGCCCGGATCGTGCCGGCCAGGATGCAGCCGGTCACCTCGCTGGCCTTGCGATCCACCAGCCACAAGCGGTCGCCGCCGACCGCCTCGACACCGCCACCGGAAATCGCCTTGGAGCCGACGGCGCGCGCCACGGGCTCCGGATGCACGGCCGAGCCGCGGATCACCTTCACGTCGCCGCCGCGTTCCGCGGCACCGGCATCGAGCTCTATGATCGCCGGCCCGGAGGGCTCCCCCGATTCCTGTGCGAGAGCGGCACCGGCGAAGGCAACAGGCGCGGCGACAAGCAGGGCCGCGACCGTCCTGGTTAACGATCTCATCGTATCTGCCTACCTGAGTTTCTTTTGTTCTCAGCGCAGTATAGCATGTTGCTAAAGTTTTATAGAAAAAATTGCGCGAGTCCGACGGCGGGCTATTCGCATTCTTTGTCGGCGGGAGATTTCGAGTCGCCGGCCCGGGTGCGATTGCTACTCCGAGAACCGGCATAGCCGGCGAGGCAGAACGCGACGGAGAGCGCAGTCACGACCCAGAAGACCGGCCCATATCCAGCGTTGGCGACCAGGTGGCTGAGAAAGGCGGCAGTCCACAGCGCGAAGACCGACGCGATGATCTGCTGGCGGTGAATGTATGTCGCCATGACGGAGCTCGCCGATGCCGGCGCCAGCCGCCGGCCGAGTTCGGCCAAATCGCGGAACATGCGAAAACTGAAGGCGGTGGCAGCTGCCAGTGATGCCCAGTGGAGGACTTCGATCAGTGTGCTCACCGGACCTTCCATCCAACGAATGGCTCAGTCGATGGCGCCGGCAACCAGACTCCACACGGGCCCGGCCAGACAACCAGCACCAGTCCCTGGCCTAGGCTGCCGCGCGGGCGGCTGCCGCGTCCCGGGCACGGTGGACGAGGTCCAGGGCATCGGTGATCACCGCCTCGGTTGCCCCGGCCCTGTGCGCGTTCTCCGAAAGATGCCGACGCCAGATCTTGGCGCCCGGCATGCCCTGGTAAAGGCCGAGTATGTGGCGGGTCATGGCGATCAGCGGCGTGCCGGCAGCACGCTGCGAACGCACATAGGGCAACAGCGCCTCGACGGCGTCGTCGCGATCCGGAACCACTGCCGTCGGATCGAAGAAGCGCCGGTCGGCCTCCGCCAGGATGGCCGGAGTCTGGTAGGCGGCCCGGCCCAGCATCACGCCGTCGACCCGGGTCAGATGCGCCTCCGCTTCATCGAGGCTCTGGACGCCGCCATTCAGGACGATCTCCAGCGTCGGGAAATCCTGTTTCAGGCGGTAGACCCGGTCATAGTCCAGTGGCGGAATCTCACGGTTCTGCTTCGGGCTGAGGCCGGTGAGCCAGGCCTTGCGGGCATGGATGATGAAGGTCGTGCAGCCCTCCGATGCAACCGCATCGACGAAGCCGCAGAGCTCCTCATAGCTGTCGCGATCGTCGATGCCGATGCGGGTCTTCACCGTCACCGGCAGGCCGCAGGCCCGGCGCATGGCGGCGACGCTGGCGGCGACCGTCTCCGGCTCGGCCATTAGGCAGGCGCCGAAGCGGCCCGACTGAACCCGGTCGCTGGGGCACCCGACATTGATGTTGACCTCGTCATAGCCAAACGCCTCGGCCTGCTCGGCGGCCAGCGCCATGTCCTCCGGGTCGGCCCCGCCGACCTGCAGCGCCACCGGATGCTCGACCTCGGAGAACCCGAGCAGCCGCTGCCGATCCCCATGGCGGATCGCCGCCGCAGTAATCATCTCGGTATAGAGCAGCGCATGCCGCGTCAGCCCGCGATGGAACACCCGGCAATGCCGGTCGGTCCAATCCATCATGGGTGCAGTACACAGTCTATGTGCTTGATATTGTGTCACTTTTCCAATAAACTCAAAAAGATAAAACGTGAACGTGCACACGAAAAATCATGCAAGTTCACGCTTTGTCCCGGCCCTTCACTCTGCGACTGCACACAGAGCGCACACGAAATGGCGACCTTCACAAGGCTCCCCTCCGGCAACTGGCGCTGCCAAGTGCGACGCAGGGGAAGGTATGCCGCGGAGACCTTTCGCCGCAAGAAGGATGCTGAGTCCTGGTCGCTGGAGATCGAGCGCCGTTTCGACCGCTGCGAAGAGCTCGTTGCGAAGCGGCCCGCCGTGGCCTGGACCTTTGGCGACCTGATCGACATTCATATCAAGGACATGATGGAGGTCGGCAAGGCGCCCCGTCGCTCGAAGGCATACAGCCTCGAGATGTTGAAGAGGCGGCTCGGCCGCGTCCGGCTTCGCCAGATCACGCGGGAAAAGCTCATCGATTTCGGCCGGAAGCGCGCGAAACAGGGCGCCGGCCCGGTCACGCTGGCGGCCGATCTTTCCTACGTGGGCACCATCATCACCCACGCCTCCGCGATTCACGGCATCGACGTCAGCAAGGAGCCGGTGGACCTGGCCAGGACCGCCCTGAGGCGGCTCGGCCTCATAGGTCGCAGCAACGAGCGCGAGCGCCGACCCACCGAGGATGAGCTCGGTGCGATCATCCGCTACCTGGAATACAACGACCGACAGACCATCCCGGTCGGCCGCATTGTCCGCTTCGCCATCGCCACGGCCATGCGGCAGGACGAGATCTGCCGCATCAAGTGGCGTGACGCCGACCCGCGAACGCGGACGGTCATCGTCCGCGACCGAAAGGATCCGAGGCTCAAGAAAGGGAACGATCAGAAAGTTCCGTTGCTGGACATCACCGGCTTCGACGCCTGGGCCCTCATCGAGGAGCAGCGAAGCGAAACGAACGGCGCCGACTGCATCTTCCCCTACAACGGAAAATCCGTCGGAGCCGCCTTTCATCGAGCCTGCCGTGCGCTCGATATCACGGACCTTCACTTCCACGACCTTCGCCACGAAGCGACCAGCCGACTCTTCGAGGCCGGGTTGACGATCGAGCAGGTCGCCCTTGTCACGGGTCACCGGGACTGGAAGATGCTCCAGCGCTACACGAACCTGCGTCCGGAGAACCTGCATCGGATGCTGCAGATCGATACGGTCTAGCAACGCAAATCGGGGGACCGCGGGTTCAAAGCCTGGGCCCGCAACCAGCTTTATCTGCACTATCATCGCTGGACAAATATCACCAAAAGATCGTATGCCAGACAATAGTTACAGGGGCATGCAACCATCTCAATACGAGTCAGGCTATGTCCGATCTGCCTAAATGGCTGATTTGTCAGTACCCGATTCAATGATCATTCTAACTCCGCTTTCTATATCTCGGGCCAATACTTTGCTATGCCGAAACTGCAGTGAAGCCGATACCGGCCGAAATGCGCCGGACCTCTCTGGTACGGATCATTGAGCCAATGCGGAGGCTGTCCGTATGTTCCAGAGTGCAAATCAGCGTCGATGAATGACCCCAGCGTGGTCAGCAGATTCAACGGCTATTCTTGTAGATTGGCGCCGAAAGCCCACGCCGATATACACCCGGGGAATCCAGGGTCGTCCAAAGCGCAAATCAGGAGGATCCTCGGTGCACCATCAATCGGCAATTTGCGAGTTGGTGGATGAGACTATTTGTTTACGTCGGTCCAAGATAGCGCTCGCCGCCCCACTCGGGAACCTGCTGGTCATGTTTTAGGCGCATGCGTTGCAGGCTCACTGCGGCGAATACATCGTCGAGGTTTGAGACCGGCAACGTGACCCCTGGGAGGCTTGCCGCCGCCTCCAGCATGAAACGCTCAGCAAGTACGTTTTTGGCGTCCCGTTGATAGGCGGAACACCACCAGGTCATGATCCGGTCCTGCGCAACGCGCAAGATTTGATCCGATGGCAGCCGGTTCCGCTTTTCTCGCTGATTGACCGTCCTATGGGCGGGCATCAGGTTCCAGAGATCACTACAAGGCCATGCCACCCAAGGTAAGCAGTGATCCACATCGAGGCTGTCGGCCGACAGGTGCTTCCCGCTCCACACGCAATACAGCTTACCCCCTGCCATAAGTTGCTGCGCCCTTTCCCGCGCGGTGCGCACGTCCCGGGTGGGCTCGGCCCACGTCATGGCCGCTGCTATTAGGCTGTCTTTGAGCGCCCTGCCCTGACGAGATGCATAGAGCCTGATCAGGCGAGTCCATTCCGAAATCAGCGCCGGCTCGATCCACACATCGAAGCGCTGGAGTGCCCGCCATAGACGGGTCGGCACAAGCATCTCGCCGAAGCTGGCAAGATAGGCTTCGTCCAGGCGGATCACCGAAGGGCACGCGACACTGCGAGGCCGGTCGACTGGCAAGATTGGACCGCCATTGGGATAGGTGATGTAGGTAGCCGGCATCTTGGCAATGGTCGCGGCCGCGTCCTTGATCGCCTGATGAAGCACGGCCGGCATATCGCCGGAGAACCGCATGCCTACCTGAAGATCCTGCGGCGACACCATGCTGAGTCTCCGGAAGGCTTCCTTCGCGAAACTTAACCGGTCATAGCCATGATTGCGCGGGCTTTGCGGCAGGCCAGCTTCAAGCAGAGGCTTATAGAGTCGAATCCAGGTAAGTGCCACCAGCCCCATGGGAACCGCGACGTAATCATCGTCATGCTCGCGGGCGAAACCGGCGGCACCGTCCGCGATACGACAGAGGGTGCGCAACAGGCCCAGTTTGTAAGTAGAGCTCTTATCGTCGTTCAGAATGACATGCCGTAGCAGCGGCAAGGCGCCAGTTCCGTCGTCTGGAAGGCGAATCGCGATCTGGGTCCAGTGAACTTCTGCCCGCCCCAACCGATCGTCGCTTGCCACAGTTCGTTCAACAAAGGCGCCATGCGCACGGGCAAGCGCCTCCACTTCACTCAGGGAAACCGGGTAAATGCCCCGAGCCGGCTCGGCCGGTCCATCGCGCAGGGTAATCGCGAGGACGCCGCCAGGCTTGAGGAGTGTGATCAGCTTACGGAAGGCGCGGGCCCGATCGGATGGCACGATGTGCATCCATACGGCGCTCAGAAGGATGAAGTCGAAGCAAAGCCCGGTCTTGAAGATGTGCCGAAGACTTGGCAGGGAGTCCGCCACCCATCGTATCGGCTTTTCCGCATGGAGGGCCTGCGCCCTGGAACGTAGTTCCGTCGATGGTTCGACCGCTACCACGTCATGCCCGAGTGACACCAGCCAGGCGGCATCGCGGCCGCTCCCTGCGCCAATATCGAGAACTGCTGCAGGACGTGAAGGCAATAGAGCAGCGAGCCAGCCGTGCACGTCTTCCGCATCGACCGCTTCGTAGCGCTCCATTACCGCATCGGCGTTTGCGTCATACCAGGAGATAGGATCGGCCATGGCATGTGCTCACATTGCAGGCACGAGCGAGCTTTCGATTTCCGAATGGTGTTAGAATCAATCTGTAGTCGGGATCGTAGCCAACCGCAAATGTGCACGGTGCGCCGCCGATCTTAGGAAGTGTTGCGCCCGGTCGGCGCCTCAATGAGCTCGCGGAGAAGTAGCGAGAGCATCTTTCGATCCGCCAGTATTTGCGGTCAGGCATGTTGAACTTAGTATAAGTATAATGATCGCTCGTCTTTAACCCGGATACTTCGCATGAGAGAAGACGAACGCGTTTGGGCTGTAAAGGAGCTACTTTTTGACTATGTCAAAAGCCCATCCCTGCGCCATATCCGCGACCCGCATTCATTGAACAGGTTGGCGCAGGAGATCGTCAGACAGATTGATCGGGGCAACTCGATTTGGAGGAAGTGGGACGGTCAACGGGAAATCGTCCTGAAGTCAGCACTGGGTTGTTGGATACCCATCGAGGACATGCGGGACTTTCTTAACCGCATGCCTGGGCCAGCGCTTACGACGACGGACGTCGCCCAGCGCCAGCGGGCGTTCGAGGACGAAGAATACTACGCTTATCCGAAGGACGAGCTCCAGGCGGGCTGCCTCGCGCTTTATGAAAGGGAGAAGGATGAAGGCACTGAGCTCCCGGCTATCATTGGATTGCTTCAGGACCATGTGGAGCGCGAGGAGGAACGTCTTCGTGTTGAGCAGGAAGAGCGCTATCGACAACAGCGCGAGCAGGACCGAATAGCTCGAGAGGAGCGACTATTATCAGGCGCAGATTGCGGGTGGACCCAGCTGAGGAACTCGCCCAACTTGTATTGCCGCTCAAACGGAAGGACATACCGTTTGTCACCGACCAAAGACAAGATGTGGCATCTCTTTCGTGTCGATTCGACTTCAGACGAGGAGGAAGGGGTGCAGCTGGGCAAATATCAGCGACGCGGCGACGCTACCAAAGCGGTCGCCAAGATCGCATATCAGCCCGAGCCGAAGTGGTAAGGCGGAGATTGTAACGTTTTCGGAGACGATCGAAATCGGCAGCCGGTCGACCGTATGTCGTTCCATCAGACAGCGTGCGGCGCTCGCAGGGGTGTCGAAGAATGAGAGGCTGCCCCTTGTCCGTATCCTTCTGACAGTCACAGGTATTTTGGCAACGGCGGAACTCTGGTGCATTGTGGACTATAAGGTGAGCAACGACGAGCAAGAACTCCGAGTCGCGAGAGACGGCCGAACATTAAGCTTCTCGTTTGGATTTACTCGGGCCTGTCCGGGGTAAGTGCCTGTTCACCAGTGAAGAGGCCAGAACGGGCCACATTGAACTAGGCGTTCTGCTGAAATCACCATGATGATCAGACTGGTAGATGCAGGATGGGAAAGGGAGTTGGTCGAAGCAGCGCGCGCGGATGCAACAAACCTTCGGATCATATGCCCATTCATCAAGGTTGGCGCCCTCCGTCGCCTTCTTTCAAACCGCCCCAATTCGATCGAGGTCATTACACGGTTCAATCTTCAAGACTTTGCGCGTGGAGTGAGCGACATAGCAGCATTGCGGACGCTATTGTCGGCAGATGCTCGTGTGCGTGGCATCCGGAACCTTCACGCGAAGCTATACCTGTTCGGCGCAAGCCGGGTGATCATCACTTCGGCCAATCTGACCGAAGCAGCGCTCTGCCGAAACCAGGAGTTCGGGGTAGTCTCCGAGGATGCTTCTGTCGTGGCGACCTGCAGCGCCTACTTCGATGCTCTTTGGAGGCGCGGGGCCGACCTCTCACAAGATCAGGTCAATGCTTGGGACGAAATCACTACGCGTCACCTTGCATTGGGCGGCAGGTCTAGTCACTCAAGAGATCTGGGCGATTTTGGCGCGGATGCAGGGATCACCGAACCTCCGACTGCGCTGCTGCCATCTATCTTCGCCAATGCTACGCAGGCGTTCGTGAAGTTTCTTGGCAAGGGAGACAATCGCGTCCCGCTGTCGTTTTCTATCGTCGACGAAATCAAACGGGCGGGCTGCCATTGGGCCGTCGCGTATCCTCCTTCCAAGCGGCCACGCGCCGTCAAGGACGGTGCCTTGATCTTTATCGCCCGGTTGACGCAGGACCCGAACGACATTCGTGTCTTTGGCCGCGCTATCGGATTACGCCATATTCCAGGAAGGGACGATGCTACGCCAGAGGACATCGCACATCGTCCGTGGAAAGAGAATTGGCCGCGCTATGTCCGCGTGCATCATGCTGAGTTCGTAGCAGGCACGATGGCGAATGGAGTTTCCCTCAACGAACTGATGGACACGTTTGGGAGCGGTTCATTCGCATCCACACAACGCAACATAGCGCGTGGTGAGGGAAACACCAATCCGCGTAAGGCTTATCGACAACAGGCAGCTGTTGAGCTTTCCCGCGACGGAATGTGGTGGCTTGCAGAACAACTTCAGACAGCTTTTGAAGCACATGGCAAAGTGCCGGAAGACAGTTTAGACAGACTCGATTGGCCAGATAATCCGATTGGACCATCGCCAATTGCCGGTGGACACTAATGGGCATCAACCTCGTAGTCGCTGTCACCGACAACGACTGGTTCGAAATGTTGCGCCGACAGCCCAATCTCAACGAGGTCAATTTCTGGGCACCGTCGGCGACGAATTTCCGAGCACTCCAGCCCGGTGAATTGTTCCTGTTCAAGCTGCATGCCCCGCTCAATGTGATTGTTGGTGGCGGGATATTCGCCTACGCCAATGCGCTACCTTGCTCTCTTGCGTGGGCTGCTTTTGGCGAAGCGAATGGCGCACGGTCCGCGCAGGAAATGCGTGCGCGCATTGCCCGCTATCGCAGGACGGACCCGAACGATCGAAGCGACTTTCCGATCGGATGCCGCATCCTGACCCAACCCTTTTTCTTCGAGGAATCTAACTGGATTCCCGTGCCGGCAAGCTGGTCCCCAAACATCGTCTCATTCAAGACCTACAACACGGAGGAAGCTGAAGGACGTGCCATATGGGAAGCGGTCAGCGATCGCCTGACTGGTTTCGAGGCTCCCGGTCTGAGCGAAGGCGACAGATACGGGGATCCTCGTCTCATTCGGCCCCGTCTTGGGCAAGGCGGATTCCGCGTCCTCGTGACGGATATCTACCAGCGGAGTTGTGCGGTCACCCAGGAGCGGACCCTGCCGGCGCTAGAGGCGGCACATATCCGTCCCTATGGAGAGGGTGGCCAGCATGAGGCGCAGAACGGCCTGCTGCTGCGGCGCGACATTCACAGCCTATTCGACGCCGGCTACGTGACCGTTGCGCCTGACCTTCACTTCGAAGTCAGCCGCCGCATTAAGGAAGAATTCGATAACGGCAAACATTACTATGCCTTTCACGGTCAACGGATTATGACTCCCGAGGAGATCAGCCAACGCCCTGATCCCAGTGCTCTGGCCTGGCACAATGAGCATTGTTTCAAGGGATGAACCGTGGCGAAGATGTCAGATAGCCAGTAGGACACCCTGATCCGCATGACAGCTTTCGGGCATGTGCGAAAGCTCAACGAGGTTCACGATCATCTGGCTGCGAACGAGTTGAAGCCCGGTATTGTTTTCACCGGCGATCATCCCGAGCGCATCGCCGACCATGACAAACACTTGCGTCATACGCCGCCGCACGTCCAGGCAAGCTTGCCGCCGAAGATAGGGATCAAGGGCTGGCTATCCGCAGGAGAAGGCAGCGCCGATATCACGCCGGCCAAGCGGCTCGATGACCAAGGGCGGCTCATCCACCGATACGCTCGCGATAGCGGCGCGCGGCTTCCCTCAGCCTCTCGATTGGCTCCGGCGGGTTGATCAACGCGTCACAGAAGATATCCCAGTCCTGCGCCGTCAGCACGATCTTCTCGTGTGGATCGGTGACGCGCTCGGCCGCCGCGACCGCGTTCGACAGCACGAAGTCGCTCATGGTCGTTTCGTCGTAGGCGGCCAACCGCTCCAGCCTGCGCTTGGTCTTCGCGTCCAGGCGCAGATGCATGAGGTCTCGCTTTATGCCGGGGGTCTGGGCCATCTGTCGCTCCTGTCTTTGCTTCCACGTCAGATATGTACGCCAATCTGGTGTACATATCAAATAGTCGCGCTCACCTTCCGTACTGTTCCACATCATCTGGAGTGGCCAGAACTTGATTTAATTGGTTTCGAATGAACAAGATATCAATATAGCGACCTACAACATTTCTATTTCCATAGTTGACTTACTCCCAAGTCAAATTCAAGACTGGCTTCCTACCAATGCTTTTCTGAGAAGGGATTGACGATGATCGAGGACGAGGATGGCACTCCCGTGCCCGAGCCCGGCGATGCCGCGAACGACTACTCGGCGGCGGAGGCGAAGGTCAATGCGGCGGTACTGACTATCGCCCGCCTAATCGGCCGGCAGATCGCACGGGAAGACTTCGAGCGTCGGCACGCCACCAATGAAGACCAGCCGACTCCGAAAGCCGACGAGGACTGGGAGGCCGGATGATATGACCCGCGTGGCGCTCTATGCCCGTTACTCCTCCGACAGCCAAAGCACCGCCTCGATCGACGATCAGTTCCGCGTCTGCCGCGAGCAGGCCGTGCGGGAAGGATGGAGGGTCGTCGGCACCTACCGGGACGCCGCCATCTCCGGCGCCAGCGTGACCCTGCGGCCGGACGTGCAGGACCTCCTGCAGGACGCCCGGCGCGGTGCCTTCGACGTCCTGCTGGCCGAGGCCCTGGACCGCGTGAGCCGCGACCAGGCCGACGTGGCAAGCCTGTTCAAGCATCTGCGCTTCGCCGGCGTGGAGATCGTCACCTTGGCCGAGGGCGCGATCAGCGAGCTTCATGTCGGCCTCAAGGGCACGATGAACGCCCTCTTCCTCAAGGACCTCGCCGCCAAGACCCATCGCGGCCTCAGGGGCCGTGTCGAGCAGGGCAAGTCCGGCGGCGGCCTCTGCTACGGCTACGACGTAGTAATAGGCACCGACCAAAGAGGCGAACCGGTCCGGGGCGAGCGGCGGATAAATGAGGCCCAAGCTGAGATCGTCCGTCGCGTTTTCCGGGACTTCGCCGCGGGCGTCAGCCCGCGCGCCCTGGCACACCGCCTCAACGCCGACGGCATTCCCAGCCCGGCCGGCGGCTTATGGACCGACTCCACCCTGCGCGGCCATGCCAAGCGCGGTACCGGCCTCCTCAACAACGAGCTCTACATCGGACGGCTGGTCTGGAACCGCCTGCGCTATATCAAGGACCCGACGACCGGCAGGCGCGTGTCGCGAATCAACCCGTCCAAGGACTGGATTACCGTGGAGGTGCCCGAGCTACGCATCGTCAACGACGCTATGTGGCAGGCGGCGAAGAAACGGCAAATGGAATTGGCGGTGAAGTACGCCAGCGTCATCGAGGCCATCCGCGCGGCACGGGGCAATCGCATGAACGCCACGCACCGGCCTCGCTCGCTGCTCTCCGGCTTGCTCACTTGCGGCTGCTGCGGCGGTGCGTACACGCTGCGCGGCCAAAACCGCTATGCCTGCTCCAACCACGTCATGAACGGCAGTTGCACCAACAGCCACACGATCGCCCGGCCAATTCTAGAGGAGCGCGTCCTTGCCGGGCTCCGGGATTGGCTTACCGCGCCGGAGGTCACCGCCGAAGCGGTGTGCGCCTATGTCGAGGAGATCAACCGGCTCAATAGAGAGCGGCGCACCGCTAACGAGGCCGACCGCGCGGCGCTGGCCGAGGTGGAGAAGAAGATTGCGGAGATCGTTGCCGCCATCGAGGAGGGAGGCTACACCCGCGCCCTGACGGACCGCCTCCGCAAGCTGGAGGCCAAACAGGACGCCCTGACCGATCGTCTCGAGAACGCGCCGGTGCACCTCCCGGACATCCACCCGAACGTTGCCGGCATCTACCGCCGTAAAGTCGAGCGCCTCTGGGAAGCGCTCCGGAGGCCACATGAGCGCGACGAGGCGGCGACCGCTATCCGGGACCTCATTGAGCGCATCACGCTCACACCCGGCCCCAAGCGCGGCCAGATCGACGCCACGCTGCACGGCGACCTCGTTACGATCCTCGAATTGGCGGCGAAGAAGGGCCGGAAGAACAGAACCGGCACCCTCTCCTTTCGGAGTATTGGTCTCGATGGACGGCGGTGCCAGCAAGCAGCTTTATCTATACCTTAGATAGTGGGAGGATCTAACCTCGAAATTATGCTCTTTGGAACAGTTGCAGAGGCACAGGTGCAACGCGGCCTGCATCTGGTCTGTGAACCGCCTACGGTTGAGCAGACCATCTGTGCGCTTGTCGGCCAACGACTAAAAGGGCCTTCGAAGTACCTCGAATATTGATTTCGGTGTGACCTGACAACCTGCTGCCACCGCTTGGCTATGAGCTGCGGCAAGCTGAGGGCCAAAACGGTTCGGGTCAGTATCCCATAGGGGATGAGTGATGATTTCGGCATGGTTTGCACGCTGGCCCGCTTGAAGTCCTGCCAATGTGAGTCGTTGCCAGCCAGGCATGGCAGCGTAATACGGGCCAGCAACGTTGGCATCTAAGCCCTGCCAATAGGAGGAGGTAAAATCGAACTGAACGGCCGAATCTAGCGCTAGCCGCGCAAGGTCCAATCCGAGGCGCCAGTCGAGAATATTGTGATAGGCAAGGTTGCTGAAGTCACGCAAGCAGTCTGGGCATGAGGTTTGGCACATGCTCGCATGGGCTGGGTCTGTGAGCGGGCCATAAAATGCATTGCTCGTCTGGCCTGTCACAAAGCGAAGAAGGTCTTCCGCCTGGTTGGGTCTGCCCAGGTACGAACTGTATCCGGCTCCATTCTCGAGACTGTCAGACATGAAGATCTGGCCGATCACCTGTCCCGTCGAATCCTGCACAACCCGCAGGCCGACACGTAGCTCGCGCTCGTGAATGTCAAGCAGAACGGCAGCGGCGCGGCGAAGCAGGAATCCGAGGGAATAGAGCGCGGCCCGTCCTTCTAGTCGAAGCGGCCCACAGTTTACTCCCGCAGGCCATGAGGCAATGCCGAGAACGAAAATGTCGGTGGGCTTGACGGAAGCTAGGGCTCGAACGTCAATGTTGGAAGCCGCAGCAAGTGCCGGACTGTTGACACCAACCTTTGCAAGCGCCTCGCGCGTCACCCAGCTCTCCCCCTGAGCTAGCTTTTCGAACTCGAAGAGTGCACCGTCATTGTCATTGATGACGAAAACGTCGTCCGTTCCGCTCCAAAGCTCAAAGTTCGCGACCGTCGTCAGTGCAAGTTGTCTAATTCCGACCTTTGCTCGTCCGGCGCGCGCAGTCCATTCGAAGACACCTTCAAAATCTCTGCTTTGTCCGTACCACGTGCGAAAACCTCGCGGCTGGGAGAGATTAATGATGGCGTAGTCATCCGGAGGTTGGGCTGCGCAAACAGGACAATTCTGCGCCGGTGTCTGCGAGCTGTCGACGGCACCGCAACGTCTGCACAGTCCAATCGGACTTGGCGGCCCGAGCGGATTCGGCTGCTCGACGACCGTCTGCCCCTGTGGCCGATAATGGGCTACGCCGACCGAAGTATGAATCAGGCCGTCCTTGATCGTCTCTGATGACGGAGCAAATTGACTGATTGCGATATCGAGTTCCCGATCAACAATGCCGTCAGGCGGCCATTCATGGGCAGCCCCCGGTGGTTCGTGAAAGAGATAACGAACACGCGTCGGGAACCCGAACATGGGCAGAGTCCCAACATTCGCTAAGCGCTCACTCAATGAGGACTGTGGCAGGCGGGGGTCGTTGGCAACGGTTGTGACATCGTCAACTAGATCATTCTGAACGTAGCTAATCAGCGCAGATCGCTGATTTTGCAGGACAGGCGTTGTGTACGCTAGAAGTGTATCGCATGTAGCGCTTACCGTCGCGGTGTTGCTCTGAATCCAATCATCCACCAATTCAGCAATGGTCCTGTTGGGTGGCGTCCCTGGCAACGGTAGAGCGGGTGGCAGATTCCAGGCAGCCGCATCGCCGAACTCTCCATGGACGTTATCGCCGCCCTGAGCAACAAACAGATCAAGGTTGCTGAAGGCCTGCCTCAGAACTTCTTTGGCAAGCACACGCTTAAGGATTCCTTCGCGCCGCATATCCACGTATGGCTGGGGCGGCGGATCCGCTGTTATGCGGTCCGGGCGCTGGAAATAGTAGTCATCGTGGCTGCGTCCGCGGCAAAGCGTAAGCGCGACCGAGAGTCCTGTGCCGCGCCGCCCGGCGCGGCCAACGCGCTGCTGGTAGTTGAAACGCATCGGCGGCATGTTGGCCATCATGACAGCAAGAAGCGAACCGATATCCACGCCGGCCTCCATCGTCGTGGTAACACTGAGAAGGTCGATGGGATCGGTCAGAGCGATTTCGTCAGGAGCCGGCAGGCATACATCCTGGAATAGCCTTTGGCGTTTTCGGCCTTCGCTCTTGTTCGTCTGGCCTGTCAGTTCCTCGCAATTCAAGCGGAAAAGGGGTCCAGCATGGGCGGCTAGATAGCCATAGTAGTCAGGATCGATCTGCGCATTCGCTACGGGCTGAGGCACGCCAAGTGAACTTCGGCAATCCGTGCAGATACCTCCTGCCTCGTGCAAATGTATGCGCCGGCATTGGCCGCATTCGATAAAGGTTGCACCAGCGCGCATCAGGCAAAGTCCCCGAACAGCTATGACATTCTGGTTCATAGCGCCGGTATGCTGGAGGTAGCCAATAACGTCATTGGTGAAGGCCTGATCAGTCAAGCCGTGCGCCTGAGCCACCGCTGCGAGATAACGTCCGACATAGCCTGGAGGATTTTGCTGACTCGCAGCTCCATGGGTTGAGAGCCGGCGCCGTTCTCCAAGCAAGCGAATTACGCCATCGGCAGCCTGCTGAATGAGGGAACTTGGAGCCTGATGAGCAATCCGGTCGGTTGTAGCGTAGGCAATGAGCAGGGATTCAAGACTTCGGCGGCCGGAGGCGAAAACCACTTCGGCTGTCTCGGCAAACGACCTTGAGTGGATCTCTTGGAGGTGCCTGCGCTGCTGCTGCGTAAGCTGTGTTGCGTTCTTCTCCCGGGGCTCAGGTACCGTCGGTGGCCAGTGGTAGAGATCACGCCAGCTTCCATCCCGATCGGCTGGGTTTGTCCAGAGGACTTCCTGGCCAAAGCCGGCCGGGTTCATGCCATTTCCCAAGAGCTTTGCGGACGCGTCGGCCTCGAGTTGTGCGACGAAGAACGGGCCTTGCGCTGCACGCGCAAGAATGCGGGACGCGGCCTGCGCATTTGTAAGGCCCGGATGTGCCTGTGAAGGTTGATTCGCTGTTGCTGAGTTTGCAGCCATTGACAGTGTTGCAGCATCGTGCGCGTGCGCAACGGAGAATGCAGCCGCAAGAGCGTGCTCGTCTGCTGTCAAATTTCGCCCGGCCGCTTGCGCAGCGAAGGCTTGGGCACCTGCACCCTGCTCAGCGAGAGACTCGGTAATAGCCTGGCGCAGAGCGTCCCGATAATGAGAAAAACGCATGCCGGCAGAGAGCTTCGCCGCATCCTGCCGGCTGTCGGAGAAAACGACTAGCTTGCGCGATCGGGCATCTATTGCACCCGAGATGCTCCTTAGAAGCGAGTCGGAAAGCACCTGAGCGATCTTCTGAAAGCCAGTCCGCAAAGTCCGGATTGGAGAGCCGATTTGCCTTCGGGACCAGTCCGCGTCACAACGGGGACACTTCGGCGGATATGCTTGGTTCGCACTCTCATCATCAGGCGGGTTGGGGACGTGCAAGTCTTGCACATAATAGAGAAATCCGGGTCCGCCAAGTGAGACCTTGCCATCGGCGGGATTGAAGCGTGCCGGTCGCCATTGCCGGCGAATCCCTTGCTGCGTCCATGTTCGAGATGCTGGTGTCAGGCCATTGCCCGCAGGCCAATAGACTGCGTATTCCAAATACTTACGGGAAAGCGAAGCCATGTCCGGCGACGCTTCGAGATCGGGATGATCTGGGCTCAAATACCATTCGCCCGGATTGCCTATATCGCTGCGATAGCCCCCGAAATAGATCTCGCCGCAGGACTCGCAGTAGAGCAGTTCAACGACCCGCGATCCGCACCCGCAAGTCAGAGCCGGCACGTAGTGCAGAGCGCCCGCCGGGCATGGTGTGCTGCGGGGCGGGGCGGCTGTGCAGTTTGAATTTGTGCATATCCATAGCCCCTGCAGATTGCGGAAGAAGATGTGCTCACGGATCGGAAGGGGCGCTGTTCCATCCTGATTGCGTGCGGCTGTCAGTGCTGCAAGAAGCCCCTCGAGCGCTTCTGATGCTTCCGCACTTGGAACTCCAGGAAAGAGCGTTGCCTCGACCTGCTGCGGAAAGCGCGGCACAATGCTGGGAACTTGAGGCGTGCCCTGATTGCAGGCATGTCTAAGTGCATCGGTTGCATTCAAATGCTCAAGAACATCCCGAAGCATGAGTTCAGGCGTGGAGCCTGGTGGGGTTCCCGGCGTTCGGACAGCACCGTGCAACGTGATTGCTGCATCAGCTAGTGGCACTTGTGGATCGTGGATATCATTCTGAAAGCGGCGCAATGCAGAAGCATTTGCGTTCACGCTCGCAACTGAGTTCGGATCAATCGGTTGCTGCACCCCGCCAATGATGCGAAAGCGCGAGCGGTCACGCCCAAAAAACTGCTCAAGATACTCAAGCCCGCTCGCGTCGTCGGCAACAGAAGCGCTCGACGCAATGATCCGGAGCTGATCGGAGTCCGGCGTTAGGCCAAGGCGATCCAGGAGCACCCTGATAAGATAGGCCACTTCGGTTCCCGGCGTGCCCCGATAGGTGTGAAGTTCATCGACGACGAAATGGAAGACGTTCTCACCGCTTGCCCGCAACCAGTCTCGCGTCTGATCAAAAATCGGCGCCTCGACTCCTCTCATCAGCATGATGTTGAGCATGGAGTAATTGGTGATGAGAATGTCCGGTGCATGGTCTTGCATGTCCCAGCGCGACCACATCTCACCGCCGTCCAACCTCGGGAAGAAATCCTGGGCGGGCAATCCTTGCACAAGCCGGGCATCGTCGTGCAATGCCATCAGTTCATTACGCAGCCTTGCCGTTGTCGCTGCGTTGCGGTTTCCCGAGATCGGGGTGCGGCCTGTGTAGCGTCCGAAGAAAAATCGGTTGCCGGAACGCTGAGAATCCAGCCAGGAACGTGCCCCAGGTCCATCAAGAGCAACGCGCAAACGCCCCAGTTGATCTTCGACGAGCGCGTTCAGCGGATAGAGGATCAAGGCACGAACGGCGGCGGTTCGTCGCCCATGTGCCCGCTGAGCGACCCGTGGCGCATAGTGCCGGCGGCTGCCCCGCATAGTCCAGTCGTTCCACCAGTCCCACCGTGCTGGCGGGGCAGCCGGGGCCTGCCAGGAAACAGACTCGCGGACTAGCTCTGCGACAATCGGCAAGAGAAAGCATTCGGTTTTGCCTGAACCGGTACCAGTTGTGACCACAACATCCCGGCCGCGAATGACCGATTCTTCAAAGACTTCTCTCTGGTGGGTGTAGAGCTCGCGCCCTATAGGAAAAAGCCCTTCCGAGACAAAATCGGACAGATCGGCGATGAGAGCAGCACTCGAGTGACCACTCATCATGGCCGCAGCCGCAGCTGGAAAGGACTGACCACTGCTGGCATAGGATGGGACTGGTTCGATGAGAGGTGTCCGGTAGAGTCGCCCGTCACAGTCAAGCAGGGCGCGCCTTTCCGCTACGAGGTCCGGATAGCGCAGGTCAAACGGGCTATCGAGATAGCGAAGGTAGGTTTCTCGCAAGGTCTCAAAGATAGCGATTGGATTGTTCATGAGCACTGGTCACCAGATGCTTTGCAGCAGACGTGCAGCAACCATACGGGCGATGGGCTGAGGGATGCAGGGGTATTGTAGCGTTCCAGGGCCTCTCTCGCCGCGCTGATAAGCCGGCAGCCCCCCGGAGCAAAGAACAAGCGCCCGCTCGATCAAGAGCGGCGGCCGGCAGCTTGCTGGCATGCGAAGATATTTGGTTTCAGGATCGTATCTGATGACATAGATGCGCCGGCGCCGAAGCGTCCGGAATTTGCCAACCGCGCTAGAGACACGGGACGCAAAACCACGTGAGCAATAAAGCACATGTTTTTGATGGCGGAACGTAAAACGAAATACTCCGCCTTGCGAGGCGTTGGCAGCATCTAGGCTGGCCGGCCTCCAAGCGAGTCTGGAAACGGAAAAGCGATCGATCTTCCAGTCGGAGCCGAAGGGCAGTTCGGCCGGCTGCCCCCATGCCGGGTCGTCAATCGGCGGCAGGCATGAAAGGATTGAGGCTGGCGCATCCTCTTGCAGTAGGAGACCCGCTTCCTCTGCAACGCCTGCCAACGTAATCGTATCCGCTGCGCGGATGAGGATACGTTTGGGACATGCGGGCAGAGTCCTCATTTCGAGTTGCTCACCGTGAGCGGCGTCCTGCAACTTTGCCATCAGATTGTCTGATCTTGCGCCCGCCAGAAATCCGAGAACGCCTCCATCTGTCGAAATTGCTGCCAGGGTAGGAGGCGTAACTCTCCACTCGTCATCACCGGCTGCGTCGAAGAACTCGGCATGACCGAGCCTTTCGAGATTAAGGCGAAGAAGCTGATAGGCCGGCAAAGAACTCGCCCGGCCTACACGGCTTCCTTCGTCACTGTCATCAGCCGCACCGGCCAGATGCAGATTTTCTACGGCGGCCCTGAACTGCTGCCAGGAGCCCTTCACGCGCGCAGACATCCAAAGAAGTAGGTCATCAGCGCTCATGACATAGTCTTCCAGATCGAACGGGCGCATTTCTTGTATGACCGCCAAAGATCTGCTGCATCTCTTCCAGATGGCTCGCATTTCAAGTTTTTGCGCGCAGAATTTAGGATTGCATTGCACCACAGCCTGAGCCTGTTGGCGTCTGCACCGGTCCTGTAAATTGCCTGAGCTGGTCTTGCCACTGGCCGTGTTTTGCCGATCAAGAGTATGCGGCTTGCGCGTTTATCGCAGCGAAGCGGATCTGAGGGAACCGCCCAGACTGGATCGAAATCCGGGAAAGCGAGCGCAATGCCGTCCATGTAATCCTTGCGACTGATGCTTGCAGCAAGCTGACCAGGTATTGCTCCAAGCAGGAGAGTGTTCGAAGCGGGAACAATCACGGCATGGCAGCCTTCTGCTGCATCGAGCGGCGGGCGAACTAGAACACCGCAGACGGAATAATATGCACGGTCATGATTTATCGGCTCGAGCGGCCAACGATGGGCTTGCCAAGCCTCCCATTTCTCTGCACCTCCGACGATCGAATAGGAGCGGCTTTGGCCTCCACAGAAAACGCTGTGCTCGCCAGGTTCACCGCAACTGGCCGCACTATAGCTCCCATCAGGACCTAACGCGGCTTCCTGTCCGTCGATGACTGGATTGCCTGCTGACCCTGCATCGCCATGAATCTCGATGCGTGGCGGATGACCTATTAGCCAAGCTGAACGGTCAATCTTGATACCGCCATCCAGTACGATCTCGATCTCGGCTCGGGGCCTCAGAACATTGAGAATATCTCCGTCAGGCCCGGGAGCGACAGCTCTTGTCGGCCTTACATCTTGAAATCCTGCCCAACCGCTGGGAATACCGCTATCGGCATGGAGCATGGGAGGTGCTGAACAGCCCGCCTCGTCAAGAGCGCTCCGGACGGCGTCGACGCGCTCCTCCGTACAGAGGACAATGTGTTCTTCGCCAATGACAAGCCGCGCCGTGCTAACGAAGCCCGACAGATCGCTGGAGGAGGAGAGTACGTAAATGTCTCGCCCTGTTAGCACCCAGCGAGAAAGCTCTCCGTCCTTCAATTTGGCCGTCCAGACCGTTCCCTCTTGCATTAGGCGGCCGGCCTCGGAAACAAGCACGTCGTCGAACCACTCGTCTTGAAGCATGAACAGAGCAAGCGCTCCGATATCACTTTCGACCTCTAGTTCTTCTGACATATCGAGCGCGCGTCGTGGCAAAAGCGTAATGCGGCAAAAACCGCGGTGCTCAAATAGGAGCCGCACATGGATTGGCAGAGAACGCTCGCGCTGATCTGGCTCAACTTCAGTTGATGGCGTCTGGCGTTCGACCGGCGGACGCGGTTTCGCCGTTACAGGGCGGTACTGGGGTGGCTTGGTAGGTCTGCGCTTACGGCGCACTCTCGGTCTTGCGAGACGCGCTGGTTCTTCAACCTTTTGAAGCACAAAGTCTTTGCGGGTCAGACCAGCAACAGCACGCGCTGCATTCAGAAGATCAAGTGCCTTTCGAATGGCGTCGATGGCCGCATGGGCTGAGCGGACCGATGGATAAGGACCCCGCGGTGGAAGGGGATCATCGGAATTTCCTTTGATTTGGCTGCTTTCATACTCGCTTAGGGCCTCATCGAGGTCCTCCTCAGCGACGCCAAACCAATACGCTACATCGCCAGACTCATCACCCCGCTGCAGCATGGCCTGGGCCGTCGCCAGTTCACGGTTCGAGAGGCCGGCGGCATTCCCCTCATTACCGCCTGAGCGCAAGTCTCATCCTCCGCCGTCACCTCTTTACTTACCGTGGGTCCAGACACCCACCACTTCTTAGTCCCGGCTCTCAGCTTGTGCATAGTAACGCGCGAGATCAGAAGCCTGTCGCCGAGTCTCAACGGTACCGTTGTCAAACAGGCCGGTCTCATTCCCCCACTGTTGCCAGCCGCTTCGCGTCTTTCGGGCAAAGAGTTCCAGGTAGGGACCATCGAGAAGATTCTCGATGCGATCGTAAATCTCATCCGGCTTCCGGCTATGCTCGCGCCGCTGCGCCACGCATAGCTTCCTCACGCCCTTGCTTTTGCGCTGAGGTTTTCCCCGTGTCGCAAGCAAGCATTGCTCTACATTGGCCCGAGTCCAGTATCCAAGGCCGGTGAAGAAATCGTCCTTTGAGAAGCAGATGGGGTGAGCGCTCTTGTTGAGCTTTGCCCAGTAGAAGCCAACTGTTTTGTAAACAAAACCCCATGCTTCAATCACCTTGAGAGCTTGGGGAAGCAACGGATCTGTCGCCCAAATGAAAAGCGTGCAGTCAGGCGCTGCAAAATCGGCAACAGGTAGCTTCATCAGTTCATCAAGGCTCAGACAATCGTAGTGCGAAATCGCATTTCTGCCTTCACCCCTGCTACTGTAATTGTGGAACCGCCAGGGCGGATCAGCGTAAATCACGGGATAGGCACCAGGCCGTATCATGAGCTCTCGTCCTGCAGCTTCTGAATAGCGGTTTCACACTCCCTAGTCGCCTTTTCCAGAATGTGCTGTATGGTTTCGAGACTCCTGACGGCCGAATGAGCATCCCTTCCAGACATATAGGGGCCAGGCGGTGGCAACAGGTCTTCGGGCGCCGCGGCGACATGATGGAACCTGCGTCCCGTGCTGATCTCTGCGATGCGCCCGCCGTTCACACCAAACCATGCGGCAATGTCATGTTGCCGGTCTCCACGCTTGAGCATGCCTTTTACAAGCGCCGCTTGATCTTCATTCAGATGAATCCCGCTCGGCTCAGCTCTCATCGTCATGAGCGCTATTCCCTTTGCTCGCCAACCGCGATTTCCCTTGCGGTGGCAAAGATAACGTCGAGATCTGACCCGAGCGCGTCCGAGATTTGCTGCAGGACCTTGAGCGTCGGGTTGCGCCGGCAGCGTTCGACACCGCTGACGTACGTTCGGTCAAGCCCTGCTCGATCCGCAAGACCCTCCTGACTAAGGCGGATCAGCTCACGGTGCCGCCGTACAGCCTTGCCAAAATGTCTGCTCAAATCCATCGGCAAAAAGGTAAGGGGTCGTTGTCAATGAGTCTACGGACTAAGAGTCACATTGGCTTGTCCGCGCCAGGTGAAGTGGGCTAATCCGCAGAATAGAAATGGTTTCTTCCTTGTTTGTGGCTTACCCTCATGAGCTGTGTGGCTAATCGGTCACGTGGGATCTACTAGGCCGGCCTCTTCACCAAAACCGCTGGACTGCAAAAGCTGCTTTTTCCTTTCAAAACTTGCGTTTAGGTTGAGCCAAGCAAACAGAAATTGACCAGCACAAGGCTTTTTCCAAGTGGCAGCTACGCCTTTCGGCCGCGAAACGCGGGTGCGCGTCCTGAATGAGTATTTCGACCAGGCTGGGAAGGTCACAGAAGAAAACGCCTGGGAGCACGTATATCGCTGCTTGCTCTGGGAAAATGTGAGCGCAGGGCTTGCACATATTTACGACTCCAATCACATGCAGCCAGGCGGCGGGTTTCACAGCCGGGCCGTCCGATTCACGGATCTCTTGTGTGAAAAACTCGGTACCGACAAGCAGGGGCTATTTGATCAGATCGATTACCTTTTCAAGGGCTGCATTGCTGAGTTCAAGCGGCAGCTGCGTGAACAGCCCCAACTCCTCGAGGAAAGAAAGGTTCAGGATTCCGAGTTGTTTGCTGCAATTTGGAAAATCCTGACAGACGAGGGAATAGCGGATGAGCGGGCCGAAAAGGTTGCCGCGAATATTGAACAGGTAAGCCGCGATTTCTTCACCCTTGGCAATAAACGCAAGAATGCTCTCGGCGAAGGTTTCGAAGATCTCCTGGAAATACTGCTTCAGCGCGTGTCAAATGTGCCGGCCGGCAGAATTGGTCTGCGCCGGGGAGTCTCAAAACTGCCAGGATTCAGGCGCTCTCCAATCAGGCCCCAAGGGTCGCGCCGTGAGCCAAAGCCGGACATCGCCATCTTCGAAGGCGATATTACGCATGTCATCTGCACCGCGAAGTGGAGTATGCGCCAAGATCGCGAACAGCAGTTCCTGTCCGAATACAACGCTTTCCAGGCGAACAAGGTGCAATCCACGGAATTGCAGTACGTGCTGATTACGAACGAGTTCGACACTGCGCGCCTCAGCAATGTGGCGCGTGCCATGCCAGGCGGCTTAGGCGGCTACATCTTCCATCAGATTTATCACATCAACCATCTACTGCTGCAGGAGACGCAGCAAGCGCAGATTGGTGAAGTCGAGCATCACATTGGAACCAGAAAGATTCAGTCTCTCAGCGACTTTTTACGCAATATGAAGGCCCAGTTTGGAGAGAGCTAGATGAAACTCTACTCAGCTGCCGCAATGACCCTTTGCGCAGATTCTGCCTTCAAGAGAATGGGCCGCAAGGCTTTCGCGATCGCCTTCGCAAGCAAAGGTGGCACGGCGTTTCCGACCTGGCGGTAGCGGCTGTGCCGGTCGCCGAACATGAAATGATAGGTGTCGTCGAAGGAGTGCAGCCGGGCGAACTCTCGGACGCTCAAGGCGCGCGGGCTATCGTAGTGATAGACGCAATCAGTCTTGGTGTTCAGCGTCCAGCTAAAATAGTCAGGATGCAATTTGCGATAGGCGAAAAAGTATTTCCGGCTTAGATTCTCGCGCCCTAGCTCCGGCCCCCATTTCTTTCCGTTGAGATAGCGCCGTGTAAGATCTTCCGGCAAGTCCCGAAAGTTGCCGCCCTGTGGAATGGCCTTAAGCCTGGCAACTGTATCGTCGCGGATGGATGGCACGTCAGCGTTGTAAAGCACACTCGCCCCCTTGCGCCGTCCCCGCTGATAGGCGCTCTCGGGCTTGGCGCCGTAGGGAAAGGATTCATCAGAAGGACGCCGAACCAGCTTTGTTGCGGGCCGCAAGTGCTGGAGATCGCTGAGGGCCTGGGCGGCGGTCACCAGCCGCGAATCCTCGGGATCGAGGAGAATCTGGCGGGCACGTTCGGTCAGCAGCGATGTCTCGAACTCGTAACGCCAGCCAGCTTGTCCCCTCGAGGAGCGAGACAGGCGCGGCAGTTCACCGAGCGGGACAGGCTTAGGCAAAGGCGGATCCGCATTCAGGTCTGCACGAACCCCGACAAACAAGACCCGCGGCCGATTCTGTGGCACGCCATAGTATGCCGCGTCGACAATTCCTGAGCGAACGCGATACTCGCCTTCAATCGCAAGGTCTTCGATGATCTGCTCGCGCACCTTGCCGCGGGCGAGATTCTCGAGCCCAGGTACGTTTTCCATGACGAAGACGCGCGGACGAAGTGCAGCAATCATCTCGACGAAATGCCTGTAGAGGGCATTGCGAGGGTCGTCGATGATGCGGTGGTGATTGCGAACCTGCGAGAAGGCCTGGCAGGGCGGCCCACCGATCACGGCATCAACCGCCTCGTTCCCCACGATGTCCAGAACACGCGCTTGCACGTCTCGGTCACTGATATCACCAAGAACAAACTTCGTGCCGTGACAAGCATGGTTCGCCTCAAAGGTCGCCCCAGCCCACGGGTCCGAATCGTTGGCCACAAGGCAGCGGTAACCGGCCTGCCGGAAACCTTCAGCCAATCCTCCCGCTCCGCAGAACAGGTCAACGGCTTTAAGCACCCTTCGAGGTCCCTCCTGGCAGGTCAAGGTCAAGCTGTGCCTCACCCTCGACATATGCACGAATGAAATGGCGCAATACTTGGGCTGCGCTAAGGTCGTTCTTCTGGCATGCTCTCAGAAAGGCGGCTTTGAGGTCCGCCGGCAGGCGGATCTGCAGGACAGCATCCTTGCCCTCCGTCATGCTCATGTAATGATAGTACCATTACACCGTCAGGACACAAGGGAAATGGACCGGATTGATCCGGAACGGCGCAGCGCGAACATGAGCGCGATCCGCAGCCGGGATACTAAGCCCGAGATGATCGTACGGCGTCTTGTCCATTCGATGGGCTACCGCTATCGGCTACATCGGATGGACCTGCCCGGCAAGCCGGATTTGGTTTTTGCTGGCCGGCGAAAGGTCGTTTTTGTCCATGGTTGCTTCTGGCATCAACACCCGGATCAAGAGTGCAGGGACGCAAGGTATCCACGCTCTAATCAGGCCTACTGGCAGCCGAAGTTAGACGGCAACGTGCGAAGGGATGCGGCCAACCGGCAGAAATTGAAAGATTCGGGCTGGGACAGCCTAGTCGTCTGGGAATGCGAGATCAAAGACCGTGACGCGCTTGCTGCGCGGGTTCAGGCATTTCTGAATAGCTAGCAGGCCCTTGAAAAGCACCGCATCGATGTGACCAGCCTCTAGATACAGTACCGGACGCTAATTCGAACTCTCAGCGCCAAGCACTAAGCCAGCTTCATACCCCTTACAATGAAGAGTTGATACAGTAATGCGCTCGCACGTACGGCAGGCATCGGGAGGGAGAAGCTATGCGGAGCCACGCCCACTTTGCACTGAGCGCAGTCCTGATCGCATTCATCCTGCTTTTCACGCCGCAAGGGTCTTGGGGCGAGCAGTCGGTGAGGATTGCCACCTATAATATCAAGTTCCTGAGCACTGATGTTTCGCAAGAGGGCAACCGCCTGGAAAAGTTGCGCCAAGTCATCGAACTGCTTGGGGCCGATGCTATCGGGCTCCAAGAGATCGCAGATCGGGCGGCGCTTGAGTTGCTGTTTCCGCCTGCTGACTGGCAAATAGTCATCGACGACGACAGCGGCGAAACACAAGACCTTGCGGCCGTCGTACGCAGGCCTTTCCGTATCCTCAATATTGGACCCGATCTGGACGCGGATGATGAGCATTTCCTGTTCCCGAACAATACTGAGGATGTCGCCTTCCCCGACCGGCGCGACGTGCTGCGACTGGAAATCGAACTGCCTGACGGTACCGACCGCTTCACCTTGCTCATCAACCACACGAAATCCAGGTTCGGTGGCCGAGCGAATAACGACGCCCAGCGCGAGCTCGCCGCGGCGAGGCTCGTCCGGGCGCTCGACCCCCTGATCGACGACAGCAAGATCGTCTATGTCTGCGATTGCAATGACTCGCCGGACGATCGCTCAGCGAACATTCTGGAAACCGGCGATCCGGGCGCAGCGGCAGGGATGGAGGAGACACCAGGCCCGTTCATGATTAACTTGACCGAACCCTTATATGCGGCGGGCCACGTCAGCTTCGGCCGCAAGTCTAACGAGCTTACCCCGGACGGCATGCGAGTGAACACGATCGATCTGGACAGCCGGCAGCGCAATCATGATGCCCGCGGCACGAATCAGAATACCGGCGACATCTTGTTCGATCACATTTACGTATCGCCGACTATGCTTCTCAATTACGAGCAGGGTTCCGCTGCGATCTTCAATGACGCTGTCGCAGCCCGAGGCAATGACACCACGCGCGCCTCCGATCACCTGCCGGCCTTCGCTGATTTTACGCTTGGCGCCGTTGTGGACGGCCCTCAGCCTTCCTCCACACCGAGAATTGTTGCACTTCTTCCCAACCCCGATGGGGAAGATCGGGGGAATGAAGCCGTGACGCTCGCCAGCGGCAGCAGCACGGCCATACCTCTCGACGGCTGGCGCCTGCGCGACCGCGCTGGCAACGAGTTTGTGCTCGAAGGCAGCATCCCTGCCAACAACGAGCGGCGCATTGTTATGACATCCTTCGCCATGCCGCTAAATAACTCTGGCGACCGCGTAATCTTGCTGGACCCACAGCAGACTCCGGTTTCTATTGTCGAATATGCCGCCGCGCAGGTCGTCTCCGGCGTGGAAATTCGCTTTGGCGACTAGGGCACGCCCGTTCCGCGAACCTCACTGGCAGGCGCCGGAATGGTAACATGAGTGTTCAGTCGAGCAGCGCGGTTACGACTTATGCTTCTTTACCCGCCGACTGCGCCTCACCCTCGCGGTCCTTGCGCCGCTTCCAGATGAGGTAGTGGTCGCTTTCCCCCTCGAAGAGGGCGACTCGGACCGGTGAATTCAGTTCAGGACCGTCGAGCACGATGCTGATGTAAGCGCGCGACGGCGTCTCGTTTGTCTGCGCGTCCCAGCCAGCGCCAATTTCACAACCGCGTGACAGGACACGATACTGGGGAGCGTCCGGGTTCGCCTGTTCGTCAGCCGGGACGATGCGGACGCGCTTGTTCGTGAGGAACGTGCTGATGCTGCCGGTATAGGTCTCGTCCGGCTTCCTCTGGAATCGCCCGATGATCATTGTGGGCCTCCTTTCGCTTTAGGTTGGGGTCGGTCGGGTGACGTTGATCTGGCAGGTATCGTTGGCGGCGTCATATTGTCGGCAGGCGCAAGGAGCTCACGGCGGGCCTTCTTGAAGCCCACGTCTCCGTCGATGAAGCGGGCCAGCATGAAGGGGATGAGCTCCTCTACGCTCTCCTTCTGCCCATGCACGCGCTCGAACACCTTCGCGTAGTCGCGCAGCGCATGGCTGAGATCCGGGTTCACGGAAATCGAGTACTTGACCGGCGTGCGGTCCGGCAGCCTGTCGAGCTTCAGGATCGTCATGGGTCTATCCTCGGTAGGGTCTCAGGATCAGGTCCTTGTTGACGATGACGCGCAGCGGCCAGCCCGGGCGGACGGTGATCGTGGGCTGGATGTTGAGATTGCGGTCCGTCAGGCGCTGGCCTGCCTGGATGGTGCCGTCCTGGGTCGACTCCCTGAGCGCGCGGACCAGGTCGTCTTCCTCCTCGCCGAAGGTGAGCTCGGTGCCGACGCCGAGCAGCGTCGAGAGCACGATGCCCTTGATCAGCCGCCAGGTATGGAAGTCCACCTCGTCCTCGAGGCCGGCATAGCCGGCCGTGTCGGTGGCCGGCAGGTTCTCGATAACGACGGAGGATCCGTCCGGCAGGATGATCCTGCTCCACACGACGAGGGCCCGCTCCTGGCCGAAGGCGACCACGCTGTCGTAGACGCCGAGCAGGCGGGCGCCTTGCGGGATCAGCAGGTAGCGGCCGGTCACGGTGTCGTAGACGTTCTCGGTCACCTGGGCGATGACCTGACCCGGCAGATCGGAGTTGATGCCGGTGACCAGGCTCGCAGGGATGATCGTGCCCGCCATGAGCTGGTAAGGCGATGCCGGGTCTTGGAGGGCGTGAGGATTGTAGATGTCCGGGTCGATGTCCTGGTTGAGGAAGGCGAGCTTGCGCCCCTGAAGATTCTGGTCGTTCTGGCGGTCGAGATCGAGAGTCGCGCTTGCGGCTCCGGTTCCTGTGCCCGGCCCCAGGCCCTCCGGCGCGAAGGGCGAAGGGCCGGTCTGCGCGATCGCGCTCGGATCTCCCGCCGCCGGTCGCGGCGAGACCTTGAAGAAGACATCGGACTCCCGCGCTTCCTGGTCCTGACGGGCCTGGCGGATGCGCTCGGCTCTAAAAGCATCTTCCTCCGCGTTCGGCCGGAACGGCAGGTCGGGCGTGTTGGAGGCCGGCGCCGGCGGCGTCAGACCCAGGCGTTCCTCGGCGCCGAGGACAGCGTCGCCGAGGTCTCCGGGCAGAGGTGGGCCAAGCCTCGGCGGCAGGTCCCCGTAGGTCCGTGGCAGCTCCGAGAGGCCCTCGGCGGTCGGCTTGTTGCGGACGTTGTAGAGCTCTTCGCCGCCCTGCCGGCTGCGGAAGCTCGGCGGGTCGAGCGCCAGCATCGTGGCGCCGAAGACGAAGAGGATGAGGGCGCCGGCGAGCACCATCAGGACGCGCCGGTTGAGCCGGGTCACGGCGCGCGGCTGGGCGCGCAGCGTGAGCTCGTCCGGATCGGCCTTGGGACCCGATGTCGCGCCCGGCGGCGCGGTGATATCGCTCATGAGCCGCGGCTCCCACGCACGTGCAGAGAGGGCTCGCGCGGCCGACTGTCGCTGCGGGCGATGCGCACGATCTGCTGCGGTTCCTGCCCGAGGCGCAGCTCGGCCGCGGCAAAGAGCCGGTCGACGATGTAGTAGCGGCCCCGGACCCGGTAGTTGACCAGCTCGGCATCACCTTCCGGGCCGACGACGAAGAGCGGCGGCGCCTCGCCCTGGTCGAGCCGCGCCGGGAACTGGATGTAGACCTTGTAGCCGTCGTCAAATGCTCGGACCGGCCTCCAGGGCGCATCGTCTCCGGTAATGTCGTAGCGGAAACGCAGTCGCTCGAGATCGAGCCCCTGGTCGATCACCCGCGCCTCGGCCGAGACGGCCTCTACGTTGCGCGCCTGCAGGGCCAGGAGCTCGTCGTGGGGATAAGTCCAGGAGACCGAGGCCATGTAGGTGGCCTCCGTACTGCGCAACTCGAGGTGATAGCTGCGCCGGTCGGTGGTGATGACGAGGTTGGTGACAAGGCCAGCACGGATCGGCTTGACCAGAATGTGCACCCGGGCCCCGGCGCCCTCCCCGCTCGTGGTGTCGCCGACGACCCAGCGCACGGTGTCGCCCGCGGAGACCGCAATTAGCCGCTCGCCCGGCGCGAGCGCAATATCACTGACCTTCTCGGGGGCAGCGTAGACCTGATAGAGCGCCCCCTTGGTATAGGGATAGACCTGGATGGCGTTGACGTAGCCCGCCGATGACGGCTCGACACGCGCAAGCGCATTGCCTTCATCGGCGACGTCCTCAGGAGCGACCCAATCGTAGTCATCGTCGTCGCCACCTGTGGGCAGCGGTTTGAGCTGGCCGGGCAGCGGCAAGGGCTCCGGGAGCTCGACGATCTCGACCGGCCGGGGTAGATCGCCGACACGCTGCGCGGGCTCGAAGTCGGCCGGATCGTAGTCGATCGTCGGCGGTGGTGTGCTGGTGCTGCAGGCGGCAAGTAGGACGGCTCCGAGAGCCGGGACGGCGATGCTCCTCATGGCGTTTCTCCGGGGTTGAGGTCGCGGGACCAGTTGAGGCCGTGGACGTAGATGCCCAGCGGGTTGCGGCGCAGCGTGACAACGTCCCGAGGCTGTTGCGTGACGACGGTCAGGATTCCGGTGTAGCGCTCGGTGCTGGCCAGTGCGCCGTTGACGTGGGTCTCTTCCTGCCACTTGAGCTGGAAGGAGTCGTCGGAGGCCCGGACGACGCTCGTGACCTCGACGGAGACCGTTCGCTCGCCGACCGAGCCGAAGGGATCGGACGCGCGGCCATACTCGTTGAGCGTGATAGCTGCCCGGTCGGTCGCATAGTCGTAGGCCTCGTCCCAGCTTTTGCGGAGCACGATGGGGTCGAGCGGCAATGACCTGACGTTCTGAATGAAGCGGGCGAGGTGGTGGGCGATCTGCGCGTCGGCCGGCTCGTAGGGCGCGACCGCCGGACCCACGGCCTGGACCGTGCCCAGCGCGTCCACCTCGACGACATAGGGCATAATCCGGCTGTCGGCCGCGACCACTACCAAACCACCGGCCAGCCCGATCGAGAGCGCCAGCGAGCCGAAGAAGGCATAGCGCCAGTTGCGGGCCTGGACCCGGGCCGCGCCCATGCGCTCGTCCCAGACCTGGGCTGCTTTCTGGTAGGGCGTGACCGGCGCCTCGGCGTTGCCATACTTCTGGGTCGGTCGTCTGAACCGCATTTCAGTCCTCCCTGTCGTCCAGGCGTGGGTTGATGCCGGCGCCGGGCCTGTCGCCTTCTCTGACGGCCTGGGTGGTGGTCGCTGCGCGCGAGCGCATGCGTTGCTCGGCCTGGAGCCGCCGGGCCCAGCCCGGTAGCGCGCCAGCATCGGAAACGGCGGTCGCCGGAGCGCCTGTCGTGCTGCCGCCCGTCGCGGTGATTGCCATGTGGCGCCCCGCCTGTGCACTGCTCTGGAAGCCCGCTGTCACGCTGCTGATCCCCTGCCCAACCAGGCCGGCGCCCGCCCGGGCGACGCCCGCGCCTCCGGCCGCCATGCCGGCAATGCCTGTGGCCCCGGAGGTGGCGCGGGCCAGGCCATAGGCCGCGCCCGTGCCGCTGGCGACAGCCGTGGCTGCCTTGATTGCGCCGAGGCTGGCCCTGCCTGCGCCAACAGCGGCTCCGGCGGCGGCGAGGCCGCCTGCCACGGCCGCACCCGTTGTGCCGACCGCCGCGCCGGCGCCGAGCTGCGGGGCGCCGGAGACCAGGCCTGTGGCTATCCCGGGACCGAAGATCCCCAACCCGAGAAGCGAGAGCGAGGCCAGCATCATCGCCATGCCGTGGCGCAGCTTGATGTCGACCCCGTTGAGCGACGAGGCCATGCTTTCGAAGATCGTGCTGCCGATCCCGACGATGATCGCCAGGACCATGAGCTTGATGCCCGAGGCGACGACGTTTCCGAGCACGCGCTCGGCGAGGAAGGCGCTCTTGCCCCAGAGCGCGAAGGGCACCAGGACGAAGCCGGCCAGGGTGGTCAGCTTGAACTCGAGGATGGTGATGAAGAGCTGGATCGCGAGGATGAAGAAGGAGACGATCACGACCAGGTAGGCCACGAAGAGCGTCAGGGCGAGGATGAGGTTGGCGCCCCAGATGCTCAAGACGCCTAGACTCTCGCCGGCTTTGTCCAGCAGCGGATGGGCCGCGCTGAAGCCGGCGCCGGCGACAGATCCGGGCCGCAGAAAATCCGTGACGTTTGCGTCGATGTTCACTGCCCTCAACCCCAGTCCGCCGAAGGAGTTGAAGAGGACGTCGGCGACCAGTGCGAAGTTATTCAGCAGCAGTGCGAAGAAGCCGACATAGAGCACCTTGCGGATTAGCTGCGCGACGACGTGGCCGTCCTCGCGCAGGGCCCACATGAGTCCGGCGAGCACGATGTCGATCTTGATCAGGACCGTGGTCAAGAAGGCCACATCCTTGCCAAGCAAACCGAAGCCGCTTTCAATGAAAGTGACGAAGGTCTGCAGGAAGCCGTCGATGACGTTAAGGTCGTCCATGGGTGCCGCCTCGCTTGTGGCCGCGGCGCGTCAGGGCAAAGGCGTGTAGGCGTCGCTGCTGCCGAGGAAGCGCTGGAACGCGGTGCGCGCCTGCTCTTCCGCCGCCGTCCTGCGGGCCTCGTCGAGGGCTTGGGCGCGGAACTGCGCAGCTAGGAGCTGCTGGGTCTGCATCTGCTGTCTCACCTGCAGAGCGATCAGCTGGTTGCCGGCCTGGCTGACTTGAAGATTCCCGCCGGCGGCCTGCGACTGCGCGACAAGCTCGCTGAGCAGTGCGTCGTCGACCGCGACGTTCTGCGCCACCTGCGCCTGCACCACGAGGGTGTCGCGGTAGGCCTCCATCGCGTAGTCCCAGCGTGTGCGAGCGTGCTGGACGAGTTCGTCGCTCGTGATGGCGTCGCTGTACTCCTGCGGGTAGTGCTCAGCGTAGGCTGCCTCGGTCTGAGCTACGTCGAAGGCGATGCCCTGGGCGCGCTGCATCAGCAGGTTGATCTGCGCGATCGCGACGCGGAGCTGGGTCGCCGAGGTATAGTCGAGGCGCTCCAGGTTGCGCGCCATGTTGAGGAGCATGTTGGCTTCGTTCTGAAGCTGCTCGACCTGGTTGTTGATCATCTGCAGGGTGCGAACGGCCGTCAGGAGGTTCTGGCTGTAGTTCGCGCCGTCGAAGACGGAAAGCGCGCGGGCTTTGTCCGTCTGGACCATGACCACAGCGCCGATCAGCAGCACTGCGAGCAGGCGTCTTGCCGTGAATCTCATGATCGTCTCCTTTAGTCGTCATCGTCGTCGCCACGGCCCCAATCGAGGCGGCCGCGGGCGAGGATCTCGATGCGATAGTGGAAGGTGTTGTATTGGCTGATCTGCCAGACCGACGCGCCGATGCTACCGACGCCGCGCCTCCCGAAGCCGTCGTAGACGCCATAGAAGTATCCGGCCGCGTAGGCGTCGCCGAAGCCATAGCCATCGGCGAAGTCGAGGGCGATGCCGCCGAAGCGCTGATCGCCGACCCGCGCGTGGCAGCCGTTAAGAGCGATCTCCGCGGACGCGGCGCCGCCACGTCGCAGGATGGAGCCCGGGCCGGGGACATGGACCTCGCCGTCCTCGTAGCCGCAGTGGCCGCCGAGGGCCCTGACTCGAATCTCGTTGACGCGGTCGTGGAGCTGCACGCAAAGGCGGCCCCGTCCGCGAGCGGCAGCGGCATCGAGCCATTGCTGGATCGTCTGGCGGGCGTCCGCCCTGCCCCATTGGTGGCGCAAACCGCCACGGCAGGAGCGTTCGACCGAGAGCCGCGCGTCGCCCTGGTGCGTTACGACGTTGAGATAGCTGATGCAGCCGTCCTCTTCGTCATGGCATCGGGGCCAGGCGTGTCCTGGCGCCGGAGCAAGAACAAGCCCCGCGGCCAGCACGGCGACGGTGGCGCCGAGTTTCATCGGCCCGGCCATTTGCCGAGCAAGTCTGCTGCCCATGGCAGGTTCCTTTCCTTCAGGAGTTCGGCTGCAAAGGCCTCCCGGCCGTGCTCGGCCAGAAGGCGCTTGATGAGGGTCTGGTCCTGCTTGGAGGAGGCCGCGCTGAAAGCGAGCGCGATGGGGCCGAGCCCCAGCTCGAAGAGGCGGTTGCCGCGGCTGGACTGGAAATAGTAGTCGCGCTTGGGCTGGCTCGTGGCGATGATGGAGACCTGCCGATCGTTGAGCCCGAAGTCGCCGTAGACCTTTCGCTCCTGCGGCTCGGCGGCGCGGTCGTTCGGCAGGAAGATCCGGGTCGGGCAGGACTCGATGAGCGCCGGCGCGATGGCGCAGCCGGCGACGTCGCTGAGCGACTGGGTGGCGAAGACCACCGAGACGTTCTTCTTGCGCAGGGTCTTGAGCCACTCGCGGATGCGGCCCGCGAAGAGCGGGTTGTCCAGGAAGACCCAGGCCTCGTCGAGAATGAGCAGAGTCGGACGGCCGTCGAAGCGCGCTTCCAGGCGGTGGAAGAGATAGGTCAGCACCGGCAGCACCAGGGAGACCTCGTGCATGAGGTCCTCCATCTCGAAGCACTGCACGGAGGCCAGCTCCAGGCGGTCGCTGTCGGCGTCGAGCAGGCGCCCGAAGGGGCCTTCCAAGGTGTAGGGATGCAGGGCCTGCTTGAGCGCGTTGCTCTGCAGCAGGACGGATAGGCCCGTGAGCGTGCGCTCGTCAGCCGGCGCGGCGCTGAGGCTGGTCAGCGCCGACCAGACCGACTCCTTGACCTCCGGCGTGACGACGACCTTCTCGTGGGCTAGCAGGCCGGCGATCCACTCGCTCGCCCAGCTCCTATCGGCGTCCCGGTCGATGTCGGCCAGCGGCTGGAAGGCGAGCTCCGCGTCCTCGCCCAGGTCGTAGAAGTCGCCACCCATGGCGAGGGTCACTGCCCGCGCCGAGGCGCCCTTGTCGAAGATGTAAACCTGGGAACCCAGGTAGCGCCGGAACTGCAGTGCGATGAGTGAGAGCAGCACCGACTTGCCGGCGCCGGTCGGCCCGACGATCAGGGTGTGGCCGACATCGCCGACATGCGTCACCAGCCGGAAAGGCGTCGCCCCGGTGGTCTTGGCGAGCATGAGCGGCGGGCCGTCCAGATGAACGTTGCGTTCCGGCCCGGCCCAGACGGCGGAGAGCGGCACCATGTGCGCCAGGTTCAGGGAGTGAACCAGCGGCTGGCGGATATTGGCGTAGCAGTGGCCGGGCAGCGAGCCGAGCCAGGCGTCGACGGCGTTGAGCGTCTCCAGGATGGTCACGAAGCCGCGGCCGTTGATGACCCGCTCCACCGCCTTGACCTTCTCGTCGACCGCCTTGCGGTCCGGGTCGGAGACGGTCACGGTGGCGGTCATGTGGCCGAAGGACACGTAGTCGCCGCCCAGCTCTTGGAGGGCGGCATCGGCGTCCAGGGCCTTGTTGGCGGCATCCGTGTCCTCGAGCGCCGACTCCTGGTTGGTCATCACCTCCTTGACGATCGCCGCGACCGACTTGCGCTTGGCGAACCACTGGCGCCGGTAGCGGGCCAGCGCCCTGTTGGCCTCGGTCTTGTCGAGGACCAGGAAGCGCGTCACCCAGCGGTAGGCGATGCCGACGTGGTTGAGGTCGTCGAGGATCCCCGGCGCCGTGGTGTTGGGGAATCCGAGGATGGACAGCGTGCAGAGGTGATGGCCGCCGAGCATAGGCTCAAGGCCGCCGGTGAGCGGCGTGTCGACCAGGAGGGCATCGAGATAGGCCGGGACATCGGGGACGCGGACCCGGTGGCGTTTGGTCGAGATGGCCGCGTGCAGATAGGTCAGCGTCTCCTCGTCGGAGAGCGGCGCCACCTCCGGCATGATCCCGGCCAGCAGGTCGAGGGCGCGGTCGGTCGCCGAGACGAAGCTTGCGAGATAGTCGCTGTAGTCGAGCCTGTGCTTGTCCGGCGGGGTATCCAGGAGCAGCCGCTCGGCGCGGTTCGCGCTCTCGGCGGGCGGCAGGTAGACAAAGGTCAGCGTGTAGCTGCTCTCGAAGTGGGCGCCCTCTTCTTCGCAGGACGACCGCCGCTCGCGGTCGACCAGCCAGGACACCGGATCGGGCCAGTCGGAGTCCGGATAGTCCTGCGCCTCGTGGCGCTCGGCCTCGAAGAAGAGCGCCCAGCCGGAGCCGAAGCGGCGCAGCACGTTGTTGAGCCGGCCGCAGACGGCGACCAGTTCGGCCTCGGTGGAGCTCTCGAGGTCGGGGCCGCGGAAGCGCGCCGAGCGCTGGAAGCTGCCGTCCTTGTTCAGGACCACGCCGGGCGCCACCAGCATGGCCCAGGGCAAGTAGTCCGCCAGGCCGGCGGGCTTGTCCCGGTATTCCCTGAGGTTCAGCATGTCACGCTCCGAGGTAGGGCTTGTGGCGGACGTGCCGCAGCAGCACGTCCATGAACTGTGGGTCCTTCCGGGCCGCCCAGACCGCGGCGGTGTGGCCGGTGACCCAGAGCACCAGGCCGGCGATCCAGAGCTGCATCCCGATGCCGATAGCGGCGGCGAGCGTGCCGTTGAGGATCGCCACGTTGCGCGGCGCTCCGCCCAGCAGCATTGGCTCGGTCAGCGAGCGGTGGAGCGGGACCTCGAAGCCCTGGGTGCTCTCGGCCATGTCCTGGTCTCCCCTCAGCCGAAGACGGCGCCGCCGCCGAAGGTGAAGAAGGCGAGGAAGAAGCTGGTCGCCGCGAAGGCGATCGAGAGGCCAAAAACGATCTGGATCAGCCGGCGGAAGCCGCCGCTGGTCTCTCCGAAGGCCAATGTCAGGCCGGTCATCGTGATGATGATGACCGCGACGATGCGTGCCACCGGGCCCTCAATCGATTCCAGGATGCTCTGAAGCGGCGCCTCCCAGGGCATGCCCGAGCCTGCGGCCTGGGCCGTGTCAGTCCAGGCGAGCCCGAGCACCAGGCTCAGGATCAGGACGGATTGGACGGTCCTGCTCATGGATCTCTCCATCTGTCAGCGGTTGCACCGGGGGAGTCGCGAGCAGGGTCAGGTCGTAGTCACCGTTGCGAAGGCCTTCGACGCGGGCGATGGTGTCCACCCGGCGGGCGGAACCCCGCCCCCGGATGAAGACCACCATGTCGATGGCCTCGGCGATGAGCACACGCGGGACGGTGACGACCGCCTCCTGGATCAGCTGCTCGAGCCGGTAGAGGCCCGCGTGCGCGGAGTTGGCGTGGACGGTGGCCAGCCCGCCGGGGTGGCCGGTGTTCCAGGCCTTGAGCATGTCGAGGGCTTCGGGCCCGCGGACCTCGCCGACGACGATGCGGTCCGGCCGCAGCCGCAGCGTCGAGCGCACCAGGTCGGCGAGCGTCACGGTGCCTGGCTTGGTCCTGAGTGCGACATGGTCGGCGGCGGTGCAGTTGAGCTCGCGGGTGTCCTCGATCAGGACGATGCGTTCGCCGTAGCCGGCGATCTCGGCAAGCAGCGCGTTGACCAGAGTGGTCTTGCCGGAGCCAGTGCCGCCGACCACGAGAATGTTACGTTGTGACCAGAGGGCGTCGTTGAGCCAATCGGCATGGATCGGGCTCATGATGCCGTCGGAGACGTAGTCCTCGAGGCGGTAGACGACGCCGGCCGGCTTTCGGATCGAGAAGCAGGGCGCCATTGAGACTGGCGGCAGCACGCCCTCGAAACGCTCCCCTGTCTCCGGCAGCTCGGCGCTGACGATGGGATTCCGCTCGTGGGCCTCGACGCGGATGTGGCTGGCCACCAGGCGGATGATGCGCTCGGCCTCGGCAACCGGGATCCGCTGGCCGGTGTCGACCCGCCCTTCGCCGTGACGGTCGAGCCAGAGCGTGCCGTCCGGGTTGGCCATGATCTCGACCACGGCCGGGTCCTCCAGCGCCGCGCCAATCACCGGGCCCATGGCGGTGCGCAGCATGGCGCGCTGGCGCGAGCGGGTGGCATCGCTGAGGATCGTCATCGGCCCGCCTCCCCTTTCCCGGCAGTCTCCGCAGCCTTCCCCTCAGCCTCGTCGAGCCGGAAGAAATCCACCTCCCGGGCCACGATCTCGTCGAGGGTGTCGCGGATCAGGCTGCGGCCCTCGGCCAGGCGGCCCGCCAGCTCCTTGAGGAAGTAGTCGAAGCGGTCCCGGCCGAGCGCCTTGGCGCTCCCTTGGTCGGCCTCCGGCAGCGGCGGCGTGAGCGTCAGGAAATAGAGGATGAAGAGGGCGACCGTCTCGGCGACGATCTCATGGTCGCGGCGCTGCTTCTCGATCTGCCGGGCGAGCTGCTCGATGCGCCGGATCAGAGCCGCGTCCCGCTGGTCGTCCCGGTCGGGCGACAAGAAGGACTCCAGGGCGGCCTCGACGATGGCCGACTTGGAGACTCCGGGCCGCCCGGAGGCGATCGCGAGCAGGCGGTCGGTGCCGGTGGAGATGTAGACGCAGAGGCGGGGCTTCATCGGCTCGCTCCTCAAAACTTGGGCAGCAGGTCGCCGTCGTCCCCGGCGTTGAGGCCGTGGGCGCGCTGGACATCGGTGAGCTTCCGCGCCGGCACGTCCTTGCGAACCGTGGGCGGCGCATCGAAGTCGTCGTCCAGCAGGCGGGGCTCGTGGCGCGGCGGCTGGGGGTCGCGCGGCCGCTCGGCGGCGTCGAGCTCGGGATGGCGCTTGAGGCCGCCGTCGTCCGCCGCGAGGCCGGCGGCCCAGGAGTCGTCACCAGGTTCCAGGCGGTCGTCGGTGCCGCGCACGACGCCGCTCCAGTCGTCCGGGCGTGCTTCGGGCTTGTCCGCATAGCCTTCGTCGCGGAGGGGCGCGGGAGCGGTCATGCGGCCGGTGAAGTTCCTGTCCTCGTAGTACCTAAGTTTCTTTGCGCGGATCGGGGGATGGCCCGAAACCAGCACCAGCGCGTCCTCGGCCGGCAGCTGCATCACCTCACCCGGCGTCAGGAGCGGCCGCGCCGTCTCCTGACGCGAGACCATGACGTGGGCCAGCCAAGGCGCCAGGCGATGGCCGGCGTAGTTCTTCTGGGCCCGGAGCTGCGTCGCGGTCCCGAGCGAGTCGCTGATCCGCTTGGCGGTGCGCTCGTCGTTGGACGCAAAGGCGATCCGGACGTGGCAGTTGTCGAGGATCGAGTTGTTCTCGCCGTAAGCCTTGCTGATCTGGTTCAGGCTCTGGGCGATCAGGTAAGCGCGGATGCCGTAGCCCGCCATGAAGGCCAGGGCCGACTCGAAGAAGTCCAGGCGGCCAAGAGCGGGGAACTCGTCCAGCATCATGAGCAGCTGCAGGCGGGACTTTGCGCACTGGCGCGTGCGGTCGCGCCTGAACCACCGGAGGACCCTGCTCAGAGGCAGCCGGCTTGCCTGCGCCGGGTGCACGAGGTCCTCGGTCAGGCGACGGCCGATCTGGTTGAGGATCAGCCGGACCAGAGGCTTGGTCCGCGAGATGTCCGACGGCGGGATGACCAGGTAGAGCGAAACCGGATGACGGGCCTCCATAAGGTCTGCGATGCGCCAATCGCTGCTCGAGGTCACGCGCGCCACGGTCGGGTCGCGGTAGAGTCCGAGGAAGGACATGGCGGTGGAGAGCACGCCGGAGCGTTCGTTGTCCGACTTGTTGAGCAGCTCCCGCGCCGCTTCGGCGACCGCGGGATGGGCCTGCGGCTTGTCCTTCGTGCCCAGGTGGTTCGTGGTCATCATGACCCGAAGCGTCCGCTCGAAGGAGCGCGACGGATCGGAGAGGAAGCTCGCGACCCGGGCGAGGGTCTTCTCCTGCTCGCCGTAGAGCACGTGCAGGATCACGCCGACCAGCAGCGCGTGGGAGGTCTTCTCCCAGTGGCTGCGACGCTCCAGCGCGCCTTCGGGATCGACGAGGATGTCGGCGATGTTCTGGACGTCGCGCACCTCGTTAAGGCCGCGCCGCACCTCCATCAGCGGATTGTATCTGGCACTGCGGGGATCGGTCGGGTTGAACAGCAGGCAGTGGGAGAACCGGGAGCGCCAGCCGGAGGTGAGCTGCCAGTTCTCGCCCTTGATGTCGTGGATGACTGCCGAGCCCGTCCAGCTGAGCAGCGTCGGGATGACCAGGCCCACGCCCTTGCCCGATCGCGTCGGCGCGAAGGCCATGACGTGCTCCGGCCCGTCGTGCCGCAGGTAGCTGTCATCAAGCCGCCCGAGGAACAGGCCGCGGGGCTCGAAGAGACCCGCCCGCTTGGCCTCGGCCCTGGTCGCCCAGCGCGACGAGCCGTAGGTGGTGACATTGCGAGCCTGCCGTGCCCGCCACACCGAGCCGATGATGGCGACCACGGCGCCGCCGATGCCACCCGCCGCCGCGAGGGCTCCGGCCTTGTTGAAGACCGCCGGCGCATAGGCCTCGTAGGCGTACCACCACTCGAAAAGCCGCCAGGGCAGATAGACCGGCAGGCCCGCGGCAGTGAACCAAGCCGGCCCGAGCGCGGCCTGGTGGCCGAGCATGGCGGCGGCCCACTGGGTGGCGCCCCAGAGCGAGCCAATGATGATCGCAAAGACCACCATAGCTTGTCCGATCAGAATTTTCGTGGGGGTCATGCCTGGCTCCTTGGGCCGCGCATCCATCGTGCTCGCCCAAAGAGAAGATCGGCAAAGCGCAAGTTGTCAAGAGCATTAAATCAATATAATCAAATGCTTACATGATACAGCGGGTAGTATATTTAGATAGTGAGATAGTGAACGAACGTGAGTGATCTCTAGTGAACCGAAGAAATTTTTGCTATCATGGGCTGTAGAGGTCGGCGCGGGAGCCCGACCGCACACCGGCAGGTTCCAGGAAGCAGGTACGACGATGAAACGGCACGCTGTCCTCGTCCTCGCCATAACGGTTGGGCTCTTCTCGCCGGCGCCGCTCGTGGCGGCCGATGTCGACGGCTTCGATATCCTGGGCATCCAGCTGGCCATGTCGCCGGACGAGGTGGAGACGCGGGTGAGAGCGAAGGGTTTCGATGACATCGTGACCGGCACCGGCCCATCCTTCGAGCAGCTGGTTGCAATGCAGAGCCGCGAGCGGGTGCTGTCGCAGGGCTTCGTCAGCGTCCGTTTCATGAAGTTCGGGAACGACCGGGAAATCGTCGAGGTGTTCTTCGTGCAGACGCCGGCCGGCTCGCGGGTCTCTCAGGTCGCGTATCGGTTCGTCGGGTCCGGCGTGAACCTCGATCAGATGACGGATCAGGTCCTCGAGAAGTATGGACAGCCCGACCTGCAGCGCGGCGACCAGTGGATGTGGGGCGATACGGCAGAGTATGTGCAGCAACGAAAGGGGCCGTACCTGGAGTTCGACCGCGATCCCATGCGGGTCTTCGGTCGGCAGCCCCTCGGCAACCTGACGCTTGGCGACCCCAGCCTCAAAGCGACCGCCGATGATGCCGTGGCCCAGGCCGCGTTCGAACGCACAGGCGGAGAGCTGCCGCGGTTCTAGCTTGGACCTGTCGCCGCAGCGCCTCCACGGTCCGCTCGCCTGCACGTCAGTCGATGCTGCGCCCACGCGATCGACCAAGCTCCCAGGAAATGCTCTGCCCGCGCACGATCCCGGCCACCTGCCGGTCGCGGTTGCGCTCCAGCACCGGCCGCCAAGGCACCAGCGTGAAGTCGCGGCTCCGTTCGATCAGGGCGAACTTGCCGCTCGCCAGCTGGACCGGGCGCCGATAGATGCCTTCGACGGACGCGCCCTCGCCTGCCGGGCGGTAATCCAGGCCGGTTTCCTTCGCGATCCGGTCGCCGACCTGCCGGAGCTCCCGCCGGCGGAGGATCAGGAGCAGGTTCCGCTGGTAGCGGGTCCGGCGGCCGCGATCCTCGGCGAGGCCCTCCGCGATCAGACGGGCACGTCGTGCGTCGAGCGCTTGCTTCACCTCACGGCCGAAGCCGAGGTCGCGCAGGGGCGCAGGGTCTTGCCCAATGAGCTGCCGGTCGAGCCAGGTGGCACCGACCGAGCGCAGCTGTCTTTCGATCGTCAGGCTCGACTGTACCGTGACCTGCACCGGCCAACGCGCGCTTCGCGCCTTCTCGTAAGCCGCGGCCTTGTCGAGGAAGTCTTTGGGGATCTCCCAGGTGCCGTCTGGCCGGCGGACGACGATGTTGGCGCGGCGCAGAGCCTCCAGGCGCCTCACATGGGCCTGCACATAGGCGGGCGAGGTCCTGCCGTCCTGCGCGCTGTGCGCCTCGGCGCTGTAGACCCCATCGTTGCCGGCGGCGATCTCGGCGACGGCGACGTCCGCCCGCGCGGGCTCGCCGCTGCGTGCCGTGACCTCGATCACGACGCCCCGCGTGTAGTCGGAGAGATCGTCCTGTCGGCCGATGTCGATGTAGTGCGCGCGTCCGTCCACGCCGTCGACGATCAGATAGTGCCGGTCGTTGAGTTCGTCGGTGAGACCGAGCTCGAAGATGCGGCCGACCAGGGACCGGCCGGCCATGGCGGCCGGATCGTAGATTGCGTAGTCGCGGGCGCCCCGGTCGAGGCCCTCCCCCTTCATGGCCCGGTGCAGGGTCTTGATGATGTCGCCCCGCTCGCCCAGGCGCCTCAGGGTCTGTTCCATCGAACCCGAGAGCTGCCAGACGCCTGGCGACATCTGCCTGGCGATCCCCATGCGTTCGAGCTTCTGCAGGCGGCCGATCTTGAGCGCGCGGTCGGAACGCGACTCGCTGGCGCTCTCGTCCGGACGCAAATCGATCACCCCGAAGACCGCCTCCTGCAGGAGCCGCCGGTCGAGACCGGTCAGACGCTCTTGAGCCACTTCGCGCCTAGACCGCTCATGACGCTCGCTTTCGGTTTCCCGGCCGAGCTCCAGCGTGACCAGCTCCTGCGCCCGTTCGCGGATGCCGTGGGAGATATAGTCCCGAGCGATCACCAGGTCTTTGTCGAGGTCGTCCTTGCCACGGAGGACGATGTGCGTGTGCGGGTGGCCGGTGTTGTAGTGGTCGACCGCGACCCAATCGAGCCTGGTGCCCAGGTCCTTCTCGGTCTGTGCCATGAGACCGCGGGTGAAGGCCTTGAGGTCGTGCAGCTGCGTGGAGTCCTCCGGCGAAACTATGAAGCGGAACTGGTGGCGGTCGCCCTGGCAGCGCTCGTTGAAGGCCGAGGCATCCGCGTCATCGGAGAGCGCGTCGTAGACCCTGCCCGGCCTCCCGTCCCGGCCGGCGCCGTCCCGCTGGATATACTTCAGATGCTTCGCCGACTGGACGCTGCCCCTCCCGGTCAGCTTCACGAAGCGGGCCTTGACCACGACACGGCGTACTCCCGGCTGTCGCGCGCGGCCCCCGGCCAGGCCCGCACCGCGGCCGGACAGACGGCCGCGCACTGCGGCCGCGTGGCCGTGGCCGGCGCCGCGCCCGATCCGGCTTCCGGAGAACGCGGACCGGCCCTTCCCCCGGCCCCGGTGTGATGGCGCGCGCAATTCGTTCATCGCCTGGAGTACGCGGTTGATATACCGCTTCGCTGGCCTGCCACCCCGTGACCGGATGCGGCCGAGCTTGGGCTTGAAGTCGTCCTCGCCGTCGGCGGTCACTGTTTCAGCCACCTTCGGGCTATGCCGCAATGCCCTCGAAATACCGGGCCTTGCCTGGATGACTCCATCGCAATCCCAGGCGGAGCAAAGCTTCGGGCACAAAAGGGGGTGACACCGTCATACCCACATGGCGCTGGCCAAACGATGTGCAGACCTGGGATCCGGCGCCTCATGGCGCCGTTCCTTTTATCTTGCCCTCCGGCCGTCATGGGCTTTTCTTCTTACAGACTCGCTGTCTGCACATCGGGTGGCGGTTCGGGAGTTCGGGGGTCGAGACCGCGATCGGCCGTGCTCGGCCGATGAGTTCGGAGCCTCGGACGGGACCGAAGTAGCGGCTGTCGAGCGACGCCAGAATGTCCGTCATGGCGAGGAAGTACTCGTCCCGCTGCAAGACGCGACAGCCCCTCCAGACCGGCATCGGACGCCCCAGAGAATCGGTCTCCAGCGGCTCCGCCAAGCGGTCCGAGTTGAGGTAGATCGCACCTCCGCGGAGGCAGACATGATCGCCTTCCGAGGCGACAACCCGCTTCACGACGGGCACGTTTTCAGCCAGGTAGCCACGCTCCACGAAGAGGGAGCGCAGAGGTTCAGGCACCCTGGCGGCGACCAAGTCGCCTACATAGACCTTCGCCGAGTCGTCGACCCAATAGACCCCGATCGGGGCGCTCGGACTCTGATTGTAGAGCAGCAATGACGGGGTCTCGAAGACCGACACGGCCGTCAGCATGAACGCCGAAAGACCGACGGAGGCGAGGATGGCACCCCTCCTCCAGCTCATGGGAACAGCGCCGTCCTGATCGCCTGGACGCGCATTTGTGCGGCCGTGTAAGGCCGGATCGGAGAGCGCGTTTGAATGCGGATGTGGAGAAGGCGGAAGTAGGCAGGGGCCACATCCGCCGGGTCGAAACCGGCGCTCACCAGGCCGTCGATGGCTTCAAGGGCGCGTTTGACGCGCGCCTTGCCGCGTGCGTCGAGGAGGATTTCAGCGCCGGGCCTGACGCCGGGAACGCGGTGCAGCCGAGCGCCGTCGCCGTCCGCGCGGAGGACCCAGAAGCGCCAGTACCGGGTGCCGTATTCGTTGGCTTCCCAGCGCATATAGCCGAAGACCTGGCCCGCCGCGAAATACGCCAGCGCGCGTCTGCGGTCCGGTTCCTGCCAGTGCCGGGGGTCGCCGAAGGGCAGCCAGTAGTTCACGAAGTCCGGCAGGTACAGGACCTCGACCCGGGTCAAGAGCTCAGCCATCCGAGGCCGCTTGCGCATCGCTCGAGGCCCGCAGGTCGTCCTCCGATGTCGACGTTCGCATGCGCGACGCGGACCAAGCTTTGAGATCCTCGATGTCATAGCGGACAAGTCGGCCATGCTTGCGGAAGCGCGGTCCGGTGCCGTTGAGCCGCATGTTGGCCAGCGTTCCTTTTGCCAGCTTGAGGACGCCTGCGGCTTCGCCGGGCGTCAGATAGGGGCTGTCGGAGGGCGCGGCATCGCCGCTGCGCTGGGGCTCGTGTGCTTGAGTTTTTTCCATGGTTGACCTCTCCTTCCTTCGCGACGTTGGGAGAACGTCGGAGATAGAGGGTCAACCTGAGGGGAAGTCCGGTATCCGTGGAGTGGTAGAGACCGGTACCGGCCGTCTTTACCCCTTCGCGCCTGGATTACGTCCGCTTCTCAGGGCATCGAGGGAATCGGAGCGCACTAAAAAAAGGCGCCAGTGGAGCTCGCAGAAGTCGGTCTGTCGCTGTAGACCCGACACCCCCAACCCTATCGGCGTGCTCGCTATGGTAAAGGCGCCGCCTCGTGGGCGGCCCGCCTCCGGCGGCGCTGCGCGGCCTTGACCGCCGCTGCGCGCGCCGATCTGCCGGCGGCAGGTCGGCTCCGAGGGATGGCCGGGCGCCGGTCTCTCCAAGGGATGAAGGGGTCGATCGGATCGCTGAGCCGGCTCCCACCGCGCATCGACCTCGGCCGCTCCCGCGCCAGCTCGCGTCACCCGGATGGGCCGAGACGAGCCGCCGGCGGGGCCTGGCCGCGCCCGGCGCCGGCGGGCTCGGAGAGACCGGCGGCGCCCTGGCAAGGCCGCTCCGCGGGCGCTGCTTGGCTCGGCGAGCTTGCCCCTGCGGCCGGCGCAATTCGCCGCCGCAGGGGCTAGCGAGTAGCGAGCGGTGGCCGGCCCTTCAGGGCCGGACAGGCGCCCGGACGGCACGGATCACCGGCAAGAACTGGGTCATACCCGACGCAGTGCAAGTCACCGCTGCGGCCGCCTCGCGGTACGATTTCCACCCATCAACGCAAGCAAAAATGGGGAGATATCTCCCCTCTAGTTACTGTCGCCGATGAGCTCCAGCCGGCCCTCGGCCCGCAGGATGGCCACGGCAGTCGGATTACCCGCCACCCGGTCCTTGGCCAGCTCCAGCCGGTCCCAGGGGTCCGTATTCTCTGCCATGATCGGCTCCCCCTCCTCGTCCCAGCCATCGAAGAGCCAGATCGGCGCCTGTCTGGCTTCTTCGTGCAGCCGCTCGACCATATTGATGTCCTCGCGCGCCACTTCCTGCGCGGCCGCGTAGCGGGGATCTCCCTCCGAGAAGAGCTCCGCGCGGTAGGTGTTCAGCACCGGGTGATCCATCAGCATCGTCGCCTCCATTGCTTGAGCAAATGACGCCGTCCGCCGGACATGGCGGTCCCGGCGGGTCAAGGACGCGCCCGGAAGGGCGCGCCGCGTCAGCGGGCGGCGGGGGTGCCGATTTTTCCTGGAGCGCAGCGCAGCGGAGCGGAGGGAAAAATTGGGGGGACCGCCGATCCTTGAGGCGTCGGGAGCGCCATGTCACGCTGGGAAGGCGCGAGCGAGCCTTGTGTAGTTGCCGTTTGGCCGCGCTCTCGCCGCCCGCCCCGGGTGAGCTTGCGGCTTGCCGGGTGGTGCCTCGAGAGCGCAACGCGAGCCCGCATAGCGAACGACCCGCATGCGTGCCGGCACATCCCCGGACACGGAAAGAGCCCCCGCACCGGCGACGATGCGGGGGCCCATTGGCGGTCCGTCAGAACGGGATGTCGTCGTCCAGGTCCGCGGGCGCCTCGCTGGTGGCGCCGTCGCCGGAGCCGCTGGCGGGCTCGCCGGCGCCGTTCTTCTTGGCGACGATGCCGAACTGCGTGGTGACGAGGTCGGTCGTGTAGTGCTTCTCGCCGTCCTTCTCGTAGGAGCCTTCCTGGATGCGCCCGGCGCAGCCGACCAGGTCGCCGACGGCGACGTACTTGTCGATGTAGCTGCGCGTTGCCGGCCGGAAGACGGTGACGTTGTTGAAGTAGGCCCGCTTGCTCCACTCGCCGTTGCCGTCGCGGCTCGGCAGGTTGGCGGCGATCCGCACCTTGGTCACCTCGCCGAACTTCTTGACGTCCGCGACCCGGCCGATCAGTTCGAAGTGGTTCTTGTCGTAAGCCATCGTCTTGCTCCTCTGCTGGCGTTGTTGACGCCCTCGTGGGAGCGCGACGACCGCCGGCGTCAACCGAAAGGCCGAGGGTCCGCGGAGCGGAAACGGCCTTGGCAGGTTGACGCCATAAGGCGGGCGCGGCGCTACACGTAGGGGTCACGGCAACAACGCGGACGGCAGAGGGAAGACGGCCTTGCGACGATCCAACCGCTGAAATGTTCGGACAGGCCGTGAACGGAAGAGAAGGCCATGGCAAAAACCAGTGTGCGGCCATGCGAGCCGACGAGCCGAGAGGGAACGGCAGTCAAAGCGAGGGCTTCAACCGGCGTCACGGTCTACCGGTCCAATGAGCCGAAGCAGAGGAGAGGAAGGCAGGCGTCGGTCCGGCAGACGGTCCGTGGAAGACCAAGGGATGGGCTCCAAAGAGCCGGCGAAAGAGCGCACGAACGACGGTGTTGCCCCGGATCGGCCAGGACGTGCCAGAAACGGCGGGCTTGCCCCAACGGGCAGCGGAAGGCGCGGTGGCAGCGGACCGGCGAGCCGTTCCGGTTGGCCCGAGGCTGGCTACGCCCTCACCGCGCGGGCCTTGTAGGAACCCGATACGAACTTGCTCTACCGCCTCCGTCCACAGCCGGTAGGAAGTGAAAACGTCCCGTCAGTCTTACTACAGGGTCGCTTTAGACGAAGGGGCGGGGGCGAAAGACGGCCGGACTAGGCCCTTTAAGAAAGGCAGGAATCGACCAATAAGTGGTCTTTCTGTATGGTCGTTTGCAACGTCGGCCTCATCCTAAAAAACGGACATCCGCCGGTGAGAGGATCGGCGGCGAAACCTCGTGAATTCTGAACTTTTAGAGGCATTACTTCTTCCGGATACAAACCCTGAGCCACGTCTTTGTCTAAATAAACCATGGCGTTCTTTCCAGAACCGGATGAAGCGTAAATGGGCTATCCGGCTGGCGTTGGAATGCCGCTGTCAGATAGGCAATGTCCTTTGCATACTTCGTCGTGATCGGCTCGCCGCAAAGTGAGTCCGTCGACGCCCAGTTCAGCTTCGTCAACCCGAGCACCTGCCGCGCAAGAGAGCGATGATCGATGGCCGGTCGGGCGCCATCCGCACCCGGCTCGACATACACATTGATCTCCAAGGCCTGAGGCGTGCCAATCGTCTTGCGATACTGATTGTAGCCAGTCGTTGACAAGTAAATCTGATTGCCAGCGCCAATCACATATCGACCGCGCGCCACTGACCCGTCAGTTTCCGCACGCTCATCGAACAGGCGCACCGGATGGTGGGTGTTGATCCAGACGAAAACGTAAGTTCCGTGGGGCCGTATCGTTCGTGCGCCGCGCAGAATGGCGTCACGATCCGAGCGGCTGAATTTCGCAGAATAGTGGAAATATATCGTAGGAGACTGGCCGAGATTTAGCTTCTTCATCGTCTCAGCAACCAAGTGCTCATAATGCTTCTCACGATCGTTATAGGGGACCGCCTCATTGCCGCCCGAATAAAACTCCCAGCGGCCGTATTGATTGAAGACATTGGCGAAGCCAATTACGCGTTCATCCATCGCGGCTCCCCGATTACTCGTGTAGGAGAGACCAACAAAAAAGTCTGCATCCGGTATGGACTCCGGCAGCACCCAGGGGGTAACCCCCGTCTTGGCGACGACGTTGAGCGCGAGATTGAGGTCTTTATAGTCTGGATTGCTCAAGGTAGGGCTGTCGACCATCTGCGAAGGAATGCCAGCTTCGAGCAGTACACGCTTCGCCTGATAGTACGGTGAGAAAACATCATCCAGCGCAAACCCGCTTTCCGGTGTGTGTACAAGTAGAACCCTGTCCAGCTTCTGATTGCCGCTCCATTCAGGATAGGCCTCGACCAAGCGACGGCATTCGTCATCCACCCGAATATCCTTCGCGGAAGACACTTGGGCGAGTCTAAGCCGTGTCGAGAATGTTTGCTCAGAACCCTTGTATCGATGTTTCCCAACCTGCAGGCGTGCGATCAGATCGCGCATTGGCTGCTCAAATCCTGGTTCAACAACGGCGACGAGTTCAATGTCGCGCGGGCTGTCCTGGTAGGCGCCAAACTGTGTAATGCCATCGCGAATGTTTGCGGTCGATCGCTTCTGGCTGAACTCGACATCGGGCTCTTGGATTTTACTGATGCGCAAGGCCCGCCTGCCGTCACCCTCTTCGTGAAGGCGCAAGGGCTGATCGCCGAGCTTCACTGTCAACGTGCCGGCCGTGACTGGAAAAACGTTCTCCCTCAACGTTCCAGCCATTGCCGCAATCCGACGCGCACGCTCGCGAGCTGCTCCGCTGATCGTCGACAAAGCCGCGGTCTTGATCGCCCGAGCCAGATCGTAATTGGGCGCGGCGTTTCGAACCAACGCATCAAGCTGGTCCCGGCGCAGATTGGGATAAAGCTTGTTGGCCGGCAGCGTGATCTCTACATCGCTATCGAAAAGACGCACCGTGACATGATCGCCCATCACCGACAGGATGCGCCCGCGCTCGGCTTTGCCATCGACCGTCGCAAACGCCTTCAAGCCGATGAGCAAACCGCGATCGAACCGTGCCGCCGCTTCCTGGGCAGTCAAAACGCTTTGAACCTGAAGAGTGAAATCGATCGACATATAGCCCCTGTCGTAGAAGGACCGGACCGTTAGCTCGTAGGCCGGAATCAGTCGCACGACCTTCCTAAGCGCGTCGGGCATCCGTTCCTGGGCGCCTTTCAGATGCACGATCACCCGGCCCTTGCTGAATTTGTCGATCACCCAGCCCTCAGCGACGAGCTTGTCGCAAAGGGCGGCCAGGAACACGCGGCGTTGTTCACGGTCTCCGCTGCGCGCGCCACCCTCGTCAAGGCCTTCGAGGGGATAGAGATTGGTGAATTCATCCGAAGTTACCTTCTCCTTGAGAGCAAGTCCCGTCGGCTTCGCCTCGCGTCGTTCTGCGTCGTTGCGCAAGATTACACGGGTCTCTGCGGGGCGGTTCTCATAGATCGGCGACGGCAGTCCGAGTAAGTCCATTTCATCGCGCATCCGCCGAGTGCCCTCACGTATCGCTTTTACATACGCTGCGCCATGGGCATCTTTCATGGACCGCAGCCAATCCATAAGTTTCGGATTTCGCAGCGCGCTTTCCAGTTGGAACTCGCTGAGCCTGAAGCTCGGCGGAACATTGACCTGTTGTTGAAGCCGCCCAGGACTCTTCACGACAAAAGCATCCGTATACTTCTCACACACAATCGGATGCCCGATCGCATAGTCGCGGTGGGCGACCGCGTTGACTACCGCCTCGTCAATGGCAATCGGTGGATATTCCGGTTCGGAAACAAATCCGCCATCGGGGGCGCGCAATTCGTAGGTTTTGAAGAATCCCGACTCGGTCACGAACGTTCGGAAATCTCTGATCTGCTCCGTCAGCGTGCCGTCGAAATCCTTGTCGAACGTTGGCGTTGGACGCTCATCCTCGTCATCAAAACCGCAGTCGAACCTCAATAGCCGGACGTAGGCATGGGCAAGCACTCGGCGGGGGTTTGAAGCGAAGAACAATAAGCCAGCATTCGACCATTCCCACGCCTCCGTCCTGCCGTTGATTGCGCCGGCCTCGCGCAAGATATCTTCGACGCCGCGATCCTTCCGATACCCTTTACTCTTGATGAACTCATCGACCACAGCGGTGTCGGCGTCCGCCACGTCGAACGGGTCAGCAGGCATGCGTTCGAAATCGACGACCTTCCGGTCGCGCTTCACTTGGTCGAGTTCGACCCCTTGCAGCCGAATTGTAGTCGGCCCTTTGCGTATCCAGGCCGCCTCGTCGGAGATACGACAGCAAAACGTTCGCTCGTCAGGAACTACCATGAACAGGGCCACCTGCCTTGTCTCCTCGCCAACCTTGACAGTGTGGAGCTTTGAGGGAATCGAGGCTCCCTTGAGCGATTTCAGCCCCAGAAGCGCCGATTTCTGGTTCTCCGTTAGATGATCGACGCCGGGCACTTCCCCGGTCTTTGAAACCCCGAAAACCAGCAGCCCGCCTGTGGCGTTGGCGAAGCCGGACATGGTTTTTTCAGCGTGTTTTGTCAGATTGTCGACGGCTGATTTCGACACTTTGCCGTTGCCATCGATTTCGCCGGCCTGCTTCCGATCGAAATGCTGCCCTTCGAATTTATTGTCATCGGCGCAGGACACGAACGTCCAATGGGCGTCAGGGTAAGCATAAACAGATCTGAAGTCCGGTGTCGGCATCGATCGATATGGGAATCAAGACGTAGAAGTTAGCCGTAGATGTAGTTGTTAACACTCATTCTAGCACAAGGGATAGCATTTTGGGGCCATCCGCCGACATGCGCTTCATCTTATGCCGGGTGAGCGTTACCGCACTGCTCCAAAGGGTACGTCGATTTAGTATTTATCCGAATCCGGCTAATTCCCATCACTACTCTTGCTCCTCGTTCGAACCTATTCAATCCTTGTTTAAGGGCGAGTTTTCAATGACTGCTCTGGCGCCCGAAGCACAGGTGAACGACCTCTTCCTGGATGACTGCATTGAGCCGTGGTAGGTCATCCACTTCGGCTCGTGGCCTCGGGTGCCGATGCAAACCGATCAGGCGCTTTGGTAGACCAGAGGAAGAGTGCCGGAGCAACACGTTCATAGCCGCCCCGGTGGGGAGCGTGCGACAGGCGGCTCCGCCGGAGCGGAGCCGCCTGAGACGGCGAGCAGTGAAGCGATCAGCTCGGATCGCGGAAGTCGGCGACGCGGATGCCGAGGCGTCTGGCCTTGTCGACCAGGTTGTCGGTGATGCCGGAGCCCGGGAAGGCCACGATACCCACGGGCACTGTGTCGAGCAGCGCGTCGTTGCGCTTGAAGGGGGCCGCGTTCCTGTGGCGGTTCCAGTCGGGCTTGAAAACGACCTGGGCGACGCCTCGGTTCTCGGCCCACTTAGCGGCGATCAACTCGGCGCCGCGGGGCGATCCGCCGTGCAGCAGGACCATCTCCGTGTGCTTGGCGCGGACCTTGTCGAGGACGGCCCAGATGCGGTTGTGGTCCTGGTAGTCGACGCCGCCGGTAATAGCGATGCGCGCGCCCTCGGGCAGGAACGTCTCGGTCTCGCGGCGGCGCTTGGCGTTGAGGTAGTCGCGGCTGTCGATGACCGCGGCCGTAAGTGCGGCGCGGCTGACCCTGGAGCCGGAACGGGGCCGCCAGGCCGAACCGGTCTGGGCCTCGAAGAGCTCGGCCGCGGTGTCGCGCAGGAACTCGAAGGCGTTGCGCTGCTCCAGCAGCGTAAGGCCCTGGGCGATCAGCCGTTCCAGTTCGACCGAGCGGATCTCGGAGCCGTCCTGCTCGCGCTGGGAGCGCCGCTGGGCGCCCTCGTTGTCGTCGAGCCGGCGCTGCACGCGGTCGATCTTGCGATGGAACAGGTTGACCAGGGACCACAGCAGGTCCTCCGCGTCGTCCTCGAGGCGGGTGTTCGCGAAGAGGCCGGCGAAGATGTCGAAGGCGTCGGAGAGCGCGTTGCGGCAGTCCCCGGCCTCGGGCAGCGGCCGGCGGTCGGGCTCGTCCTCGCCGGGCCTGAGGCCGTAGAGGGCGATCTCGTCCAGCAGGTGTGCGGTGGCGGTGGTGCCAGGCAATGCTGGATGGGCGGCGCCGTCGAGGCTGCGGTGGGGTTCGATGAGGGTCATGGGCCGTCTCCTGAAGCTGCTCCGGCCGCGCCGATCGCGGCCTTGATGGCGGTCCTGGAGCGGAGGCGCCGGGCCCGCGCGCAAGGGCGGCCGGGCGGAGGGGGATCGCCCGCGCTGCACAAGCGCAGCGCGGAAGCGCGGGGAGACCGCCCGGCCGGGCGAAGCCTTCACCCTTGCGCCTTTCGCGGGCCCCGCCGCCGCTAGACCGCCGCCCTTCAAGGCCGCAGGCGCGGCCCTTCCGGAGCAGCCGGGAAGACAGACTTGGCCGTCCGGCGAGCCCGCCATGATGGAGCGGCGGCGTCCCGTACTGATCCCCCGGCGGCCGCCAGCGCGGGCCGCAGGAGCCTCCGCACACGGGCGGTGAAGGCGGCCCGGCCGAGCGCCCGCAGGTCCTCGTTGAAGTCGCCGAGGCGCGGCACGAGATCGTAGACGGCGACGTCCTCGGCCTCGGCCCGGACGCGCAGGCGCGTGGCAGCGCGGCGGCCCGCTGTGCCGCAGTCCCGGGCGATCCAGAGCCGCCCGAGCGCCGGCGGCAGGACCAGCCCGGCGAGGTGATTGGCCGAGAGGGCGGCAACCATGGCCAGCTCGGGACAGGCGCTCTTGAGCGAGAGCAGGGTCTCGACGCCCTCACCCGCGACCAGGTCGCGCGAGGTGCGGCCGAAGCGGACGCCGTGGCCAAGATGGGGACCGAGGGAGCGCTTGGGCGCCGGGACGGCAGCCAGCACCGGTGCGCCGGGGTCGATCCAGATGCGGTGGACGCCGACGACCCGGCTGTCCAGGTCAGTGATCGCGGCAAGCAAGGCGGGGAGGCGCCGCAGGGGCGCATGATCGTCGGCTCGATAGTAGACACGGTCGTGATAGCGCAGCGCCGGGAAGCGGATCCGCCAGATCCCGCGAGCACGGAGATAGCGCTCCGCCGGCGTGCCGCCGACCGGACCCGCCGCCGCCCAGAGCCGGCGCGCGGCCTCGGCCTTCGGCCGCCGCCGTGGGCTTGTCCGCCGTGACGGCTGCGGTGCCGCCGCCGGCGAGGCGCCCACGAAGGTCCGCGCCTCCGCCATGGCCTCCTGCAGCGTCGCAAGACCCTGGTTCAGCCGGATCAAGTCGAGCAGGTCGCCGTGCTCGCCGGTTGCGGCGTCGGTCCATTTGCCGATCCGGCCGGGGCCCTCGAGGCGGACATAGAGGCTCCGGCCCTTGCTGTTGTGCACGTCGCCCACGCTCCACCAGGCGCCCTGCCGGCGACCGTTGGAGAGGTAGTGGCGGCACACCGCCTCGGCATCCTCCGCGAGACGGCGAGCCATCACCGCGGCCGTCGTCACGGCGATTGTGTCTTCTGAGTACATGGTGGATCTCCGGTGAGACGAGGGATGCGATGAGCCAGCCGGCACTCTCTGTTCCGGCCAGGGCTCACCCCGCCTCCGGCACCCTCTGACTCTGAGATCCGGATCCCGCCGAGCGCCTGTGAGACGGGGCGCTCCGATGTGGCCTTGCGCGCGGCGATTCGTGTGTATAAATTGACGAAATATACACATCCCGGAGACGCCGCATGAGGACCAACGTCGTGATCGACGATGCCCTGATGGACGAGGCCCTGAAGGTCTCGGGCCTGAAGACCAAGCGCCAGGCGATCGAGGAAGGCCTGCGGCTGCTGGTGCGGACGCGCCGCCAGGCCCGGGTCCGCCGCCTGCGCGGCGCGCTGAAGTGGGAGGGCTCGCTCGACGACATGCGGCGCGACGCGTGATCCTCGTCGACTCCTCGGTGTGGATCGACTACTTCAACGGCGTCGCGACCCGCGAGACGGACCAGCTGGACGGCTATCTCGGCGTGGAGCCCCTGCTGACCGGCGACCTGATCCTGACCGAGGTGCTGCAGGGCTTCCGCGAGGATCGCGACTTCCGCCGCGCCAGGGCCGCGCTCGAGACCTTGAGCTTCGAGCCCATGGTCGGCCTCGAGATCGCCCTCGCCAGCGCGCAGAACTACCGCAGGCTGCGCGCGCTCGGCCTCACGGTCCGCAAAACCATCGACGTGATCATCGCCACCTTCTGCATCGAGCGCGGCCACCGGCTCCTGCACAGCGACCGGGACTTCACCCTGATGGAAGAGCCGCTAGGACTTCAGTCAGCCTGAGCGTCTTCAGGTGAAAGGTGAATACCGCAGGTTTAGAGCCATCTCAGTCATCCAGCGTAGCTGGCGCGAGTGTCGCCTAATCGGACAAGACTGCCCTTTGTTCAATGCGCTTTCGAATGCTTCCGAAGAGACCGACAATTTTTCGTGCTGCACGCTGCTCCTAGCATTTCCTTTCACCAGCAGCCTGGCCAAGAAGAGGTGTACAGCGGCGCAATGATGCGTCGCTAAACATCTTACTTGGCCCCTGTTGGCACATCGAAAAGGAATACACCACCGGTACCGTCGACCGATCCTAGGATCGTTCCGTCCGCTGCAACGATCCCGCTATAGCCGCAATAAACGGAGGGAAGGAAACGGCCGTATGGGCGTTGGCCGATAGCGTTGGCCCCGATTACCGTCGCATTCGCGTACGTCGCGGCGTCTTTGGCGAAGCCAACCGCGTTGAACCCATCTGTCCCACATTGATCTTCCTGGCCTGCGGTCACGCCCCACACGACGATGATTGTCTGAACGCCGAGGGATTTGACGTGATCGAGCGCCGTTGTGTCGTAGGTATAGGCGTCTGCGCAAACCAGCACGGCCGTATTGCCCAACACTGTTGGGACAACCGGGATCATGTCCACCGTCGCCTGATAGTAGCTGCATCCGCCTGTCGAATCGGTGGTACCGGCTGGGCAGTCCGCCGGATTGAAGGCGTTTTTGAGCACCTGATGCTTTCGACTGTGGATCAAGATCGACCCATCTGGGCCGATCAGCAAGCCGGCGTCATAGGGCAGATAAACATCACCCGAGACATTGGGACCTTTTTCTGCAAGGCCGAACGCTATGTACACATTGTTTCGGGCAGCGATCCTCGAAAGAATGTCGGACACGGGACCCGGCACGGTAGTTGCTTCGGTGAAGGCAGCAGGATTGAGCCAACCGAGATAGGCGGACTCCGGAAAAACTACGAAATCTGCGCCCTCGGACTTGGCTTCTTCGACCCATTGCTCAACGACTTCCCAGTTCCCTACATTCTCGGACTGGAGTTGGACGAGGGCCACGGTCACTGTCTCCGCACCGCGAAAGACGGAGGTGGCGTGAAGCGCAGGCTGCTTGATGTCTTCGGCTTGAGCGTACCCGCCGATCAGAGCGAACACCGCGAAAACTAAAGGTAAGGCCGATCTGGAAAAGGACATTCAGAGATCCCACGCACGATCTCAGAGCACCATGTCTGGGCGACTGACATAAGCCTCTTCGAGAATACATAATTTTGTCATGTTGGGAGGTAGATGTTATCACCCGCTTGGCTTCATAGGATACGTCCTTTTGGCCAATCAATAGGCAAAGCAAACTCTGGGCCTGCTAGGATCGTGTCGGTTTCGGGCTCTTGCCGATCATTGCGGCGTCCGTTGTCGATGGCTGTTTCTGGCCGAAGAAAGTAAGCCACAAGTCTTCTCCAGGCTTCAACTGAAGTCCAAGCCGGCCAATGTCTAATTTAAAGTCACGCTGGCGCTGCTTTTCGCGGTTAGTCGGAGCTTTGAAACACCGGCAAAAGGGGCGAGCACTGGTCGGCGCTCGCCCGATAGGACGGGAGGAAGTCGATGGTCAGACCGACCGGACTCGCAGAGTTTCGCCGAATGGCGCGGTCCGGTCCGTGGTCGAGGCCCAGAGGACGGGATAGTCCGGCGGCTGCGGGAAGTGCCGGGACACCAGGTCCGTCAGGTAGATCAAACAGGCCGGCGCAATTCCGCATTCCTCGACCAGATCGAAGGGCGGCCGAAAGTCCGTGCCCCCGCCGCCGGCGGGCTTGAGGTCGAGCGGGAGATCGTCTGGGGAAAGCGTCTCGGTTCCGGCGATTTCCGTGTCGCAGTAGAGGATGTGGATGGCCTCGGGCCGGCAGTCCTCCAGGATCGCCGAGATCTCGGCCGAGAAGGCCGCAACGACGTCCTCCGAAATGCTGCCCGAGGTGTCGACGGCAATCACGATCGGCCCCAGCTCCTCGGACCGCAGCGAGGGCAGATAGAGGCCCATGGCGACATAGCGCCGGTTCGGCGGGAACCAGCGGTAGTCGTTGCGGGCGGTGGTCTGGACGAAGCAGCGCAGGACCTCGCGCCAGTCGACCGACGGGTTGCGGAGGCCCTCGACCAGACGCGCCATGGCGCCCGGGAGCTTGCCGGCGGCCTTGGCGGTCTGGGCCGCCTGCAACGCGGCGATCTGCCAATCTTTCGCGGCCTGGGAGAGCTCCGCCGGCGAGGCCCTGCCGCCATCGTGGCCCGGCGCGTCGCGGACGCCCCCGCAGCCGCCGGGATCGGCCGGCGAAGGCGCATTCGGGCCGTTCGACGTGCCGTCGCCTCCACCGTCTCCATCTTCCTGCGGGAGGCGGGCATAGATCTCCTCCGCCGAGAGGCCATCGTAGTTCGGGTCGTGCAGCCGGCCCTCGGGCAGCACGAAGCCCGCCTCCAAGAGCAGGCCGTTGATGGCGTAGTCGCAAGCAACGTTCCAGCGACGCGGGTCGCGGCCGCCCCGGCGGGCGTGGTGGGCGCAGGCGAGGTGCATGACCTCGTGGGCGATGACCCCGGTCAGCTGGTCAAAGGACAGCCCGTCGACGAAGCCCGGGTTGGCGAAGAGGCTGCGGCCGTCGGTTTCCATGGTCTCGACCGAGGGATCGGCGACCGGGCGCAGGTGCAGGGCCAGGCTACCGAAGAAGGGCTGAGACAGGACAAGCGCCGCCCGCGCCTTGGTGATCTTCTCCATGTCCGCCTCCCCTACTCCGCCGCGGCCGGCCTCACGTAGCCGGCCATGTCGGCGAGGATGTCCTCTGCCGTCCTGGCGGTCTGGTCGCGCAGGGCGTCGTCATCCCGAAGGGCCTGGGCGTCGTGCGCGCAGAGGGACTCCGCCAGGCGGTGGCGCATCGCGTCGAGCGCCGGGTCGCCCGTCACGTTGAGCTTAGGCAACAGCTCGGCCAGCTCGCGCAGGTTCCCGACCAAGCTGTCGCGGAAGGGGTTCTGCACCTTGCCCGAGACCGGATGCACCTCGTAAAGGTCGAGCCTGTCGTGCAGGTGCGACACGGCGCTGTAGATCCGCTCCCAGAGGTCGCGCATGGCGGCTTGGGTCGCCTCGGCGAGCCGCTGCTCGATGTCGGCGCGGATGCGGGCCTCCTCGACCTCGCCGAGCGAGACGCGGAAGTCCTCGGCCGCCGGCAGCGGCGCGAAGGCGATCTCGTAGTGGAACTTGGTCGCCAGCTCCGCCGGGAGCGGATAGTCGTCGGCCCTGAACAGCCGCTTCAGCCGGGTCTGTGCCTCTGCGACGTAGTGCGGATAGCTCTCGCAGAACCGCGTGACGGCGCCCTGGAAGCGCTCCTTCAGGGCGCGCTGCTCCTGGGTGTAGTCCCAGTAGTTGGCGGCCGGCAGGATGCGGGCGCCGTTGTCGGCCCAGGGCAGCGTATTGGTGTAGTGATGGCCGCGCGCCTCGTTGGCGACGGAAGCGATCTCCTTCAGCGCCTCCTTGGCCACCAGGGTCTTGTGGTAGCGCCCGGCGTCGACGCTGGCGTCGTGGTCGCGGGCGACCTGGTCGGAGACCCGCTTGTCGTGCTTGCGCGCGCTCCACTGGGTGATGGTGAGGCCGGCCAGCATCGCCCGGTCGGTGAGACGGGTCATGGCGAGATCCTTTCGTGTCGAAGGGTCGGGGAGGCTCAGGTGAGGACGGCACCGTGCTCGGACGCCCAGGCGACGAAGCCCTGGGTGTGCTGGCAGTCCGGGGCCCGGGCAATGGCGTCCTTGACCAACAGCACGCTGAACTCTGCGGGCAGCCGCTTGGCGTAGGCGGTCACGCGGTCGAAGTTGGTCGGCGAGGCCTTGCGGGCGAGCGCACCGCAGAGCGCATAGACCGTAGCCGGCTCGTCGGGAACCGGCGCGGTGTCGGGCGCCATGAGCACGGCATCGGGGCTCGGCAGCTGGCGGAACACCTTCAGGAAGCCGACCAGCTCCGCCGCCGCGCCCTCACCCACGGCCCCGGCGAGGAGGTCGTACTCGACCGCGGCATCGGGCTGGGCGCCGAGGATGTCGGAGGCGAAGTGCCACGACCGCGGCGAGGGGAAGGCCTTGCGGTCCGGGTCGAAGGCGTGCAGCAGGTTGGGCCGGTAGCGCAGGAAGGCGACGACCTCCACCGCGATCCCCGCCTGCAGCGCCCACTGGCACCAGTCGTCGAGGTCGACCTCGAAGTCAAGGTGGATGAAGCGATTGGCGAGCGGGGACGGCATGCGCGAGGTCACGGCGCGGTCCGTCTCGCGGTTGCCGGCGGCGGCGACGGCCCATCCCTCCGGCAGCGCGTACTCGCCGAGCTTGCGGTCGAGTACGAGCTGGTAGCAGGCGGCCTGGACCAGGGGCGGCGCGGCGTTGAGCTCGTCGAGGAACAGCACGCCCTCGCCGTCGCGGGGCAGGAACTCCGGTGCCGCCCAATGGGCCCGGCCGTCGCCGTTGACGTGCGGTAGGCCCCGCAGGTCCACGGGGTCGAGCAGGACGGCACGGATATCGATGAGCCGGCGGCCCAGCTCGCGGGCAACCTGGGCGACGATGTTCGACTTGCCGACGCCGGGCGCGCCCCAGAGGAAGGCGGGCCGCTTGGTGAGGATCAGCGTGCGCACGGCCGTTGCGATATCGGAGGGTTTCATGAGGAAGACTCCTTGGCGGTGAGGCATGCCGCTTCGCCTCCGGGGCGAAGGCGGGGGATGACGCCCCGCCTCAGGCCGGGGACCCGCCGGGCAGTGGTCCGGGCGATCCGCTCTCTCGCCTGCGGCGGGGCTCACCCTTCAAAGGCGCCTCTCTCACTCTGGGTCGGGAGGTTCGGCCGCCTTGTCGTCGCCACCACCGTCCTCCCCCCTCGCTGGGGTCTTCAGGCGGCCGAGGCGTAGCGCTGCGGCGTCGAGCAGCCGCGTGGCGGTGACGATCGAGCCGGCGAGCCGGGCGGCTTCGGCGTAGACGCTGAGCGGGTAGTGCGCCTCGAAGTAGAGATCCCGCTCGATGCCGAGGCCGAGGTTGCCCTTCAGGCTCTGCAGCTCGCTGAGCCGCACGCTGCCGAACTCCGGGCAGCCGAAGCCGAGGTCGGCGAGGCCGAAGAGGATGTCGGGCTCCTGGGGATCGGCCTGCGAGATGAGCCAGGTGGCCGCACCGCAGGGATCGAAGAACTTGACGACCGGGCGGTGGTCCTGGTCGGGCCGGCGGCCGTTCTCGAGCAATAGCTGCTCGATCTCCTTGGTGGTGAGCTCCATCGGGAACCTCCTGTCCGCGACGGGCGGCGGGAGCCTCTCTCTCGCCCGGGGACCCGTCGCCTGCCGGACCCGGCCCTCTGCCTCTGGAGCTCGCGGAGATAAAAAGGCCGGCGGGCGCCCGCATCGGGCCCGCCGGCCTTCGTAGGGATTGTGCCGGTCAGCTCTGGGGAACCGGCTCGGCTTCCGCCTTCGCGCCGCTGTCAGTCAGGAACTCCGGCAGCACGACGACACTAGACTCGTCGGCCTCCGATCCGTCCGCAACGACATTGTCGGAATCGGCTCCGTTGAGCGCCGCATCCGCGGCATCCGGCCGGTCCTCGCCGGCCTCGGCCCCATAGGCCATGCCGGGCGGCAGCCACCTGGCGGCCTTGGCCAGGGCCTCGGCGTCGAGCACGGAGCTCGTCGAGCCTTCGCCCGAGAAGGCGGTTTCGAGCGCCTTGGCGATCTGCGGCTTCTTAAGCTTGGCGTGGTCCCGCCGCCAGCGCGGGCCCAGCACCCGTCCGCCGGTCTCCAGCGCGTGGTCCTTCTTCACGCGGCTCCAGTAATTGTCGGCCGTGGGCCGCCAGTGCGCGGCAAAGTCGATGCCGAGCCGCTCGCCGGCCTGCTCGATCACGGGGTCGGCCCGGTCTTCGAAGGAGAGCTGCGCCTCCAGGCACTGAGCGACGCACCAGGCGAAGAGCGTCTGCTTCTCCTCGGTCGACAAGGCGCACAGTGCGGCGAAGCCTTCGGCCGGAGGCAGCGTCAGCCAGGAGAACGGCAGGGTCTCCTGGCGGGCGGCAAGCCTCTGGTCGGCCACCGTGCCGCCCAGGTCTTTGAGGGAGCTCCGCTGGTGCGTCGGCGCCGCCCGCACGTCGAGCGGGTTGGCCCGGTATCCACTGTGGTGGACTCCGAGACAGAGGCCGTAGAGAGCCAGGTCGAAGGCCACATCGAAGTCCTCGGCGAGGTGGGCCTTGGTGATCTGCAGCCGGTGCGCCTTCAGGTCCTCCATCAGCACCTGGCTGACGCCGGCCTCCTTGCGCAGGGACTGCTCGGGCGACAAGGGCGCGATGGCCGAATCGGACCCTCCAGCGGAGGGTGCGGCATCGGACTTCTCCGCATGGCCGTTCCGGGCGTCGGCTTCGCACTCCTCGCGCGGGACGAGCCCCGCATGGACCTGCTCTCGGCCGTCGGGCCCGATCGTGACGACGCATCCCGCGCGGGCCTTGTCCTCGGCCGTGAAGTCCAAGTGCTCGCGAAGGACCACGTCGAGCTCCTGCCGGCGATCGGCGAGTTTCTCGGCCTCGGCCTCGACCGCCTCGGTCCAGCCGTCCTCGTCGAGCTCATCGATCTCCTCGAGGCGGGCATCGATCTGCTCGATCTCCCTGGCGACCTCCTCCGGCACACCGATGGGCTGCGGATAGACCCGGCCGAACTCCGCCGTGAAGCCGTAGTCCGGGTCGAGCATCGCCTTGGCCCATTTCCACTCCGCCTCGAGCTCCTTGGCCCTGGCCTCCAGCTTTTCGAGGGCCAGCTTGCGGACCAGGCTGGCGTCCTCCAGGTAGCCCTCGTCCCGCTCGCTGAAGAGGTCGCGGATGACGTGGCCACCGGCCGCCTCGTAGGCCTCGGCACCGACGAAGCGGCCGAGTCTGGAGTTGACGGGGACCGCCTTCTCGGTCAGCAGCCGGCGGACGCTGTGCGCCGAGACGTGGTACTGGTCCTTGACCTGCTTCCAGACCGCCCGCTGCGCCTTGTGATCGTCCGACAGCGTGAAGGCCATCAGGACCTCCAGGTCCATTTCGCCCTTGCGGTAGGCCTGGAGGATCTGCGGCGTGACCTTGCCGAGCTTCAGCCGCTGGCGGACATGCTTCTCGGTCGTGCCGAAGCGCTGGGCGACGGCGGCGGCGGACTGGCCCTTGTCGACCAGCTTTGCGAAAGCCTCGAACTCGTCGGCTGGATGCATCGGCGCGCGGACCATGTTCTCGGCCAGCGAGATCTCCTCAATGTCCTTTGTACGCACCTGGCAGGGGACGGCGTAGCCGGGCGGCAGGGCGCCGTCGGCCAGGAGGTCTTTCAGCGCATCAAGCCGCCGGCCGCCGGCGACCACCTCGAAGACGCCCTTCTTGCGCGTCCGGCGGACCACCAGGTTCTGCTGGAGGCCGTGGGCCGCGATGCTGGCCTTGAGCTCGGCCTGCTCGGCCTCGCTCGGCGGCGTCTTGCGGACATTGGCGGCGGACTTGACGAGCTTGTCGAGCAGAACGCTCTGGATGACGTTGTTGGATCTGGACATGCGGGATCTCCCAGTCTGACGGGCCGGCAAGAGCCTCTCTCTCGCCGTCCGAACCCGTCACCGAGATGCGGTGCTTCTCTCACTCTCCCGCTTGGCTATGACTGGGGTGCGTGCCCCAGATGCTTGTTGGAAAAGAGCGGCTAGCGCTGAGCAGTGACAATGGGTGATCAATGGATCGCTATCTTCGACGGTACTGACTGGCAGCGCCCGTCCCGGAGGAGTCTTCGAAAAAATGTTTGGCCGGCATATTCGCATCTGAACTCCAAGGCGGGCTTCAGCGCGCAAAGCGGCGCAAAGAATTTTTGCACCTTGTTAGTCATTGAACAGTCACCGAATATTTGATCGCAGTCGCCCCATTTCGGACGTCTTGGCCGCATCAGCAAATTCCCAAGGCGCTCCTCGGCTAAAATTTGATCGCGGCTAGCTTCCAAGCTCATTCGCCACAACCCTAAAGTATGTTGGGTACGCGGCAAGGATTGCGTTAACCTCAGCTGGGTTGTTCCGGCACACCGCTCGAACACCGCCGCGTTCCCGCACCTCCGGCCATGGTGCGGCAAGCGCCGACGCGACGACACGATCAGCGAAGCCGGCTTCTAGGAAAGCGAGTGCGGCAAGATCAGTAAGGCCGTTCTTCACTTGCCGCTGGAGCACTGCGAGCGCACTCTGCACCCGTGGGTCAAGCGGCTCGGCCAGGTCGGCAAGCGTGGCGATCACCATCGCAACATTATAGCCAAAGCCGTTCTCGCAGAGAGCTACGGCATCTTCGACTCTTGCGTTGTGGCCACTTACGCGAACATCCCGATTTAGCAGGAGCGTTTGGATCGAGGCATAGGAGTGCCCAGCCACCCATTCGGCCAATGCGAGCGGGAGCACGTTAGGATCAGAGAGAGCGCGGAAGGAACCAGCATTCGTGTGCTGCAGCACCGTTTCCGAAACCGCATCGAGCAGCCGATCCTCGGTGACTGCAAGACCCAGAGCCTCAATATTATCGGTGAGCCACGCCTGAAGTTCAGCGACTGCGGCGGGAGGCAAGGGCGAGCGGCGGATGAGAAGACGTTGCGGTTCATCAGTCCGCTCCACAACGGTCCGCGCAATACGTCCAAACAAGTCCACCAGTTGCTCGCGGGTGAGCGCGTCGGCGAGATGATAGGCGAGCGTATTGGCGGCCAGTTCGGCGACGCGGGCGGCAACGTCCTCGCCTTCCTCGAACGTCATGTTCGAAACCAAGAATGTAGCGATGCTCTGAACCGCGCGGGCGCGGTCCTCTAGGAACTTGCGGAATTCATTGGTGCTAATATTGGGTTCGATAGCCAAAGCTTCAGCGACTACCGCCTCAATTTGGTCGCGATCAGCAAACGCGAGGTCGAGCCAATGCGGGAGCATCGGCTGAACTATCGGCGGCGCTCCTGTCTGGCGCTGCTCGTAATCATCAAAGACTGCAAGGATGCTGCTCTTGCTAGGCTCGGACTTGCTGGCGTCGAGCAAGTCCTTAGCTTCCATCCACCGCCATCGCTGCCGGAAATCTCGACGCTGGTCGTAGACCCTCGGCGTAGAAAAAATGATGCTTCCCTCGGTGTGCATACCGGCACGACCGGCGCGGCCCATAAGATTGTGGAAGTCGCGCACAAGGATCTTTTCGCGGCCCTGGCGGGTCGAAGTAACGATGAGGTATCTAAGTGGGAAGTTGACGCCCTGTGCCAATGTCGAGGTGCATATGACGAACTTAGCCAGGTCTTCCTTCATTGCATGTTCGATCGACAACCTGAGACCAGGCGGAGTGTCAGCGTGGTGTGCGAATATGCCGAGTGCCGCGGCCCGCGTAGCGCTGGCCTGAGCGCCCAAATGAACCTCCGATAGATTGCGGATCCTCTCCAGCTCGGCGGCATTCGAGACGTCCACCGGTCGGGTATATGGGACGCCACGATCGAAAATATCGACGACGCGGCGGCACAACTTGGCGGCGCTGTCCTTGCGACCGCAGAAGATTGCTACACTTCCGTTCGCCACGACATGGAGGCCAAGAAACAGACCGACATCGCCGCCATTCGTCTTTTCAGGAAATCGCCGCTGCTTTTTTTCACGACCCCGAAGAGGCAGGGCAATGTCGGAGATGATGCGCGGTACCCAGAACTCGGATTCGTCAGGGTCGGCCGGGCTGACATATTCGAGCCGTCCGCGTGCCGCCTGCCAGCTGGCAAAGGCGATGCTCTTGGCAGTTGGCATCAGTCCCTCACCGCCGATCACAGCCTGTGGGTCACCTATCAGCCAGGCGGATATGTCGGCAGCATTGCCGATGACAGCCGAGATGAGCACGATTTGGGTCTCAGGCGCGAGCTTCATCTTGAGCGAGGTGAGGAGCAACTCGTAGGTTGGCCCCCGCGCCATGCCGTCGAACTGATGGCCTTCGTCATAGATCACAAGCCCAATGCGTTCGGCGAGCTCGGGCGCGCGGCGTAGCATGTAGAGCAGTTTTTCTGGCGTAACGATAAGGACGGTGTTGTTCGCAAAAATCGTCACCAGGTCGAGGTCGAATTGATAAGAGTCTGAGGCCTCGTCGAGGCTAACGGGCTCGCCCGCGAAGGCGACTGACAGATCGCCACGTATATCGTGGCAGAGCGAGCGATAAGGTGCGACGATGACTGCGAGTGATGCGCGGTTGGCCAGGAAGGCCGAGCGAATGATCAGTTCTGTTGCGCGGGTCTTACCGGCGCTCGTTGGCATCTGGACGACTGCGGACCGGCCGCGCAACAGGCCGGCAGCTGCGATCCGCTGTTGGGCAGGCCAAAGCTCGACCGGAAAGTGCGGCTTGGAAATTGCCGCTCGCCACGCGTTTGCATCAAGGTCGGAATTGGCCGGCAATAGCGTGCGAGAGGCATTACGTAACTTGCTTAAGCAAATAGCGGTGACGAGATCGGCATATAGTAGCTCGCGTGGCGACCCGTTTAAATAAGCCTCCGACCGCAGTGCTTTACACGCTTCGCGAACAGCATTTGCGTCGCTTTCGAACCGCACATAGCCATCCAAAGCCGTCAGGATCGCAGCGGTGTGATCAGAATGCGCATGCTCACCGTCAATCGGTGCGAAGGTATTGGCGAGGATCGCGTAGACTAGACGCCCGAGGCCACCGGCAAGCTCTAGCTGGGGAGCATCCATGTGCCGGATGATGACAGCGGAGCTGCCGACATTGCCGACAAGGTAGTAGGCGGAAGCGCACAATAGCGAGAATTCGGTGGTAATCGTGTCATCGAGTCGGGCATTCAGGAACGCGTCGAAGAAGGTTGAGGCAAACCGAAGCCCATCGATTGGCAATGGGCCCATCTCGCCCCAACCGCGCGGGATCGGCAGCTCGTTAGGTGGAGCGACATCTGCCTCGGGCATATCTGCAATTGCTGCAGCGACATCACCCAGCAGACCGATCGCAAGCGCGAACAGAATTTCTGGACTCCGCGGTAGCGCAATGAAATCCTCCGGCGCGACTCGGAATTCGTGCATCTTTGCGGTTGCACGAGTGGTCGATAGGATGTTGACGGCGTTGTCGTCAGGCCTCATCTGCCGCTCTCTCATAAAGGGCGTGAACCAGAGTCATGAGCGATGGGCCCCGGATGACAATGAACCGCAAGCTGCCGGCGTTGGGATGCTCGGAGGCATTAGCTGTGGTTAGGTCCGTCTCGGCAAACACGTCATCGTCGAGGATCGCGGCAGCGCCGTTGATCCGCCTGAACGGTCGGGCGGCTTCGTTTTGGAACCGCTTAACCTTTTCGGCCTGGTCGCCTTGCCCGCGCACCAGCATGCGCTGCTTCATCGCGTTGAGCGTCATCGCCTCGCGCAAATGGTCCTTAATCGAATCCGCGATCGCATCCTGCAGGCGGTTCGCCTTTGTCTGGGTCATGCCTGACTTGGATTCGTAAATGAAGAGCTCGTCATCCGGATGATGGGCCGCATCAGTCGCAAACTTGAAACCGATGATGTCGCAACCCTTCGTAGAGTCATTGCGGTTCCAGCGGTCCTGGTAGCGCAGCGTTCGGGGGCTCCAATAGCCGAGAAGATATTGAATATAGTCGGCCACTAGAATTTCACCGAAATCGCCCGAACGCAGGCTCGGCCCCGGTGCCTGAGATGCATCCGGGAATAGTATGCCCCGCAAATAGTCGGCGTTGCTTAGCCCGGTACCATCGACCATGGCGGGCAGATCTTCGTCGCTTATGTAGTGTTGGCGGAAATGACTAGCCCAAGCCGACAGGACTTCCTCGTCCTCTTCGGGCGCGAGCACCCAGATCTCGATCTCGCGCCCGCATGCGGTAGTCTGTCGCTCTCCGGTGTCGTGTAGCCATGAGACATGTGGTGGAATGCCGCCCACGTCTTCTGCCCTTGACTCGAAATGAACTACTCAGTGCGTTCGCACAATTGGCTTAACTTTTTGCAGACAAAGCAATTTGCAGCAACGGTGGCAGTCCGCCAGTTCGGTTCAACGAGAATCGTACGCATGAAGGTTCAGTGTTATCATATCTGAGCCATCCAAGCGGCAGTAGTATTTGACCGCCTGCGACCCGTCGCAGAATTCGAACGTGCATGCTCCTGACAAAGGCTTCGGGCCAGTCTTCGCCGTTCCTGCGGGGAATCTCAATCGTCCGCTTTCTGAGCTGAAACCGGTCTTCCATGCAGCCGGCCCAAACAGCCGTTTTCGACCGGAGACAGCCATTGCCCCCGGGCTCGATCGAATGACCGATGCGCGCCATAGCTTGCTGATGGGAGCGAGGCTTAATGAGATCCGGTGAGCGCCGGGATTCATTAAAGGCGGAAGCAATGGTGTGGCATACCCGCACAATCTGGCCTCGCAGCCAGGCGACGCGGGCATTTCCAGCATGGTTTCAAGTTTCCGGCGGTCCTTTCAGGTTCAAGCACGGTCCGGAGTAGAGAATCGGACCGACAGGCGCCTCAGCCGCGGCGCCCAATGGCTCCAGGCTGACGATTAGCGATTCCGCGGTCTTGATGTGCTGCCAGCCCTCGTCGCTCAGAGGCTCCAGAAACGCCGCCCCGCCGGCGATCGTGGTGAGCGGGCGAACGGTGCCGCTATCTCGTTCGACCGCCCAGAGGCGCAGCGTGCCGTCGGCTGGGATCGCCAGGCTTTCCGTTGGCTCCACGACCAGTCGGAAAGGGTCTTTGAAGGCCGTCACGACGACCGCCGGGATCTCGGCGTCACTCTGGAGCACGGCAACGTAGCTGGGCGCACCGAAAACCTGGACGCGGTCCTCCACATCGGGGGGCCGCGAGGCGAGGTAAAGTGTGGACACCGCCAGCAGAACCGTGAGAGCAGCCGCGGCAACGCCGAAGGGGCGCCAGAAGCCGAGCCGCGCCCAGAAAGGAAGCTTCGGCCTGGAATGGGCGGAGTCGAGACTTCCCATGAGGCGTTCGAGGATCCTGAGCGGCGGCTCGACCGCGGGTGTCTCCTCGTCGAGCGGCGTCAGGTCCTGCTGCCAAGCGCCGACACGATCCTGGAGCTCGGGGCGCGTGCGCATGAGGGCCTCGAGGCGCCGCCGGGCCGGCCCTCGAAGCGCGCCCAGCGCGTACTCGCCGGCGAGGCGGTCCTGCAACTCCGGATCGTCGTATCTCATGAGCGCAAGCACTCCCGGATGCGGGCGAGGCCGCGACGTGTCCAGGTCTTAACCGTGGCCACCGGGACCTCCAGAGTGCGAGAGAGTTCAGTCGGGGTGAAACCCTCGCTGTAGATGAGCAGGATCACCTTGCGCTGCCGTTCCGCCAGCCGCTCCATGCAGTCCCGAAGACGGCTCAGACCTTCGCTGATCTCGGCTTGGTGTGCTGGGTTGTCTCCGCTCAGCCGCGGATCGTTCGCTGCGGTCCACTCAACCTCCGCGACCCGGTAACCCGCTCTGCGGCGAAGATCGAGAGCCTGGTTGCGCACGACATTGATCATCCAGGTCATGGGCGCTCCCCGGCCCGGGTCGTAGCGGTCCGCGCCGCGCCAAATCTTCAGATAACTGTCCTGCAAGGCCTCCTCCGCCCAGGGCTCCCGCTTCAATATACGCAGCGCGACGCCATAGAGCTTCGGCGCGGTCGCCCGGTAGAGCGATACGAATGCCGTCTGGTCGCCTAGGGCGCAGCGCGCGAGCAGGCCTGAGAGCGGGTCCGGAGCCGATCGTTTCGACATGCGTGACAGCCTGCCTACCCGAATTCCCGGCATCGGCAGCCAAACCGAGTACGCTCAGGCTAAACGGGTAGAAGTGGTCGACTGCGGCAACCGGGAATTATCAACATCCCTTGTCAGATGTCCATTGCCAGCTTCAGAAGCTCCAGAATTGCGCGACGTCTATCGCGGAATCGGATTCCGCTCGGACCAACCTGCCGACTACGCTACTCGCTAAAGTGCCAGGGCCTGGAGATCGGTAACGGCTTTCGGCACGGCGCCGCTATGGTGCGAATGGGTGCAGAGCGGGCGTGGAACGAGTCTTAGAACTCCGATGGGCCCTTGAGGCTGATCCAGCGACCCGAATAGAGAATCGGCCCCGTCGGCCCTCCGGATCCATCCGCATCACTCGGGGCAGCCGTTGGCTCACGGCTCACAAACAGTGATGTGGCGGTCTGCATGTGCCGCGCCTTCCCACCGGTCAGGGCAACTTCGAACGCCGTGCCGCCGGGGAACGTTGCGAGCGAATATGCGGCCTCGCCTCCTCCCTCAATAGCCCAAAGCTGGAAAACGCCGTCGTCAGGCGTCGTCAGTTCGCTGAGCGGCTCGACGACAATACGAGAGATCCCCAGCCGTGCGGTGACGACGAGGCCTGGTTTGCCGGTCTCGTCCTGCAGCACCGCGACATAGCCGAGACCGCTTTCGTACCCGAGTCCGATAAGTTCCATCTGATTGGGCTCGCGGGCTAAATGGATCGCCGCCGCGGCCAGAAGCAGCGCGAGACCGGCGCTGGCCACGCCAAAGATTCGCCAGATGGTGAGTCGTCGTTGGAGCGCCACGTCTGGCATCGCCTGTCCGGGACCGAGCCACCTGTGGAGGCGCCGGAGAACTCCGGCCGGCGGCTCGACGGGCGCTGTCTCCTCGTCGAGCGGTCCCAGGTAGCTTTGCCACTCGATCACTCGCTCGCGTATGTCGGGCCTGCCGCGCATGAGCGTCTCGAAGCGGCGCTTCGTCCGAACGGGAAGCGTGCCGAGGACGTATTCGCCGGCGAGCCGGTCTTGAAGGTCCGGGTCGTCGTATCTCATGACCGGAGGCACTCCCGCAGGCGGATGAGGCCGCGCCGGACCCAGGTCTTCACGGTCCCGAGGGGGACGTCCAACGATCGGGCCAACTCCGTCGGGGTGAAGCCCTGGTGGTAGATGAGCAGGATGCAGCAACGCTGCCGGTCCGTGAGCCGCGCCAAGCACTCTTGGAGACGGGCCAACTCCCGGCTGACCTCGGCCCGGATCGAGGGGTCGTCGCCGCTCCTACGAAAGTCCGTCTCCGCTTTCCACTCCACTTCCCGTGCGCGGCACTCGGCCTTGCGCAGCAGGTCGAGCGCCTGGTTGCGGACGATGCAGATCATCCAGGTCATGGGGGAGCCCCTGCCCGGATCGAAGCTGCCAGCGTTCCGCCAGATCTTGATGTAGCTCTCCTGCAGCGCCTCCTCGGCCCAGGCTTCCCGCTTCAGCAGCCGGAGCGCGATGCCGTAAAGCTTCGGCGCCGTGGCCCGATAGAGAGAGGTGAATGCGGCAGGATCGCCGAGGGCGCAGCGCGCAATCAGCGCGGGAAGCAGTTCCGATTCCTGTCGTGGCGACATCGACCGGCCTCCGAGGCTTGAGCCTGTGTGGCTCATGCAGCCAACGCTCGCGGCTGCCCGTCTCCGGCCTGCCTGGCCATCCTGGAACGGTTAACATTCCCTTGCATTTGTAACTAATGCGTTAAAACGTAGGACAACTGCTCTACTTTAGGAGGATATTCTTTCCGGCCGATGCTCCGGCGCGCTACGAGCAGACTGCACATGGAGGCTACGGCGCCGGGCGGTTTCGGGCTAATGTGAACGGGGGCGCAGGGAGCGAAAGCCATGGCCAAGCCGGACACCGACCCGCCGATCGCGGACACGGTCCCCTGGTCTGACCGCATGACCGAGTACGACGAGCAGCATCTCGTCACTTACCTCCGACTTCTCGATGCGGAGGAGGACGGCGCCGATCCCGCCGAGATGGCCCGCATCATCCTGGGCATCGAGCCCAACGACGAGCCCGAGCGCGCCCTGGCGGCGGTCGAGAGCCACCTCGCGCGAGCCCGATGGATGGCCGAACAGGGCTTCCTGGAGCTTCTCGAGTAGTCCCCGCACCCTTTTCCCGTCCATCCGCATCGCGACGGCCTAGTCGCGGGCCGCGGAATCCCGAACATTCACTGGCCCGGGACCGATCTCATGCCGCGAGTGAAGCCTCTGACGCACCCTCATACGTAGATATGTCCAGAAAGGTCGGAACCGATGGCAACCTGCGGAGGTTTCAACCATGGGAATCAGAGGCGGGGTTCCGACACGCCAGCCGGATTGGCGCGACAGGTCTCACTACGACTACACCGCATCGCTTTCCCGGCGAGGCTGGGCCTGGGAATTCCTGCGCCGGAACCCCGAGTTCCGGAAAGCCAGCCGGGCCCTGAATCCAAACCTAGTCAGCGTCGACAGTCCAAGCCCTGCCTTTAGGACCGTCGCCATAGTCAAGGCTCTGCATGCCCTGGAGGATTGGGGTGTCTTCTATTGCGACGATTTCGACAAGACGGCCCAGGAGGCCATGGTCTTCTGGCGGCCGGAAGATTGCCCTTTCGTCATATCCGTCGAGGCCCGGGAAGTCCCGCCAAGGATTTCGGGACGCTGGTTCAGCCTGCGGGGCCTGCGATGCCGGACGACGATCGTCAGTGGACCTGACGGCAACGAGCACGCACTGCTCTTCGACCGGGGCCGCTGCGTTCAGTTGCTATGGCGGGGCGCCAGCATCACCGAGGACCGGCTCTTGGTGACGGCCGAGATCGACATCACCACGGAACGGGCCGATCCGCAGCTCAAGACCGCCCGACGGTTTCGCTCGCTTGCCAGGTTCGGTGAGTTGAGACCCGGCCTATTCCCTCCGACGGAGCGGGCAGATCGCCTGCGCCTTGTCCTGCAGGCGCTCGACGGCTCGCTCGCCGGCGCCCGGTACCGAGACATCGCCGCCCGTGTCTTCGGGGCTGGCGCCGAGGATTGGGCGGACCCGCGAAGACATGCGAAGGACAGGGCCCGCCATGCCGTCCGTCGCGGGCGCGCCCTCATGGAGGGCAGATACCGCGATCTGCTTCGATAAGACGCAACGAAAGACAACGCCAAGCCGTACACCGCTGCCCGTCACTTCACGGAGGGATTACGAATAGAAGGGCAGACCGCCAAGCGGCGCGGGAGACAGTCGAAGCTGATCTGCAGCGCCCGGCTCCTGACGATGGGGGCAGCGAAAAGTCGAATTAGCCGTCCGCGGAGAAGCGGCTGACGACCATTCGTTGATCTACGGCGGCCGCTCCTGCGACAACCAGAGCGGTGCCTCGACCGAGGCTATTGCCGCCACCGAAATCGCATTTCAGACCTTCGCCAATCGCCCTTTGGCGTCGTGCGTGTGCACACATAGTGCACACGACCCCACTTAACCTACTGAAAACAGTGAAGAATCGTTACCATCCATCATCGGGGCGACGGATAGCCTGCGATCTACACGGTAAGGCACTGAAACGCTCTAAGTTTCATTGAAAGGACCTCTATATCACGGGATTTCGTTCACCGCACATTGCCGAAGATCACGGTGTTTCCCGTGACAAGGGAACCAAAGACCAGGCGGCCGGTGGAGCAAAGAGGCGCTTCGAATCCTCGGCCCCGCAACCCGTCGATGTCAGCGGGGCCTCTTCCAAGCAGCGGAGAAAGAGGTCCAAGGGGCTATCGTCAAGACGTCACGAGTGGAGAGACGACTGAGACGGCCAACGGCTCGAACCTAAAATCTGCCAACCTCTTGGATACGGAAGCCTTCGATGAAATCGCCACCGCCTGTCAGCGTCGCGCCGAGAGTGTTGAGGCGGCCATAGTTCACGAAAACTCTTCCGTCGCGGATCGTGCCGGTGGTCGGATAGACATCGCCCGTCTCGAAGCTGTCCTCGATCTTGGCCGTCGCCCAGTCGTCATGGCTTGCCAGTACGAACACCGTGTTGGATTCCACGCCGGATGCGCGGTTGGTGATTACAACGAGCTCGGTCGGCGTGGCGAGCAACAGGCCATCGGTCCCAACCAGCGGATTTGGCAGCTCGACCTCGGTGAAGGCTGCGGGATTGTCCAGCGGCACCTTGAAGAGCGTGCCGTCGCTCTTCTTGGCAACCAGAAGGTAGCCGTCTTCGTGATACTGGATGCCATTAAGATTGAAGCCCTCACCTCGGAAGCGTTCGTGCGTCAGGAAGACGCTGGCATCGCCGGCCGGCGTGATCTTGTAGATTGCCGCCGCTAGGCTGTCCGTGACAAAGGCGTTTCCATCCCCATCGACGGTGAGGTCGTTGACGAATCTGCTCTCACCCGGACGGAGACCTGCAAGATTGATGTATTGGATCGGGGCGCCGGTCTCGAGATCATAGATGCCAAGCCCCACCGTTGAGAATCCGTCGGAGGGTTCGCTCCTTTCGGAAACGCCGTAGTCGGAGTTGTTCACCAGGAGACGGCCACGGCCCTCATCCACTCGAATTCCGACAACCGAGCGGAGCCGTTCGTCTTCGACCAAAGTGCGAACCTCTCCCTCGGCCGACACGGCGATCACCATGCCTCTGCGGATCGAACCAAGGAGAAACTCGCCGGTCTCTGGATTGAGTTCGATCCCCTCGGGATAGAGCGCCTTCGACTCAACCGAAACAAAGCGACTGTCGTCACGCCAGAGCGCGATCCCGCCGTCGGCAACCGCCGGTGGCGTCGAGAACGCGGCCGAACAACACAGCGCGACCGCGGCGCAAAGGCCGGCGGTCCTGTTGCGTGCGGTGGGTTTCGGCATAATTTCTCCTCTCCTTGCTAATGGCCAGCACGCCCATGAGTGCTCGACAGATCTGCTTCGCAGCACGTCGCGCTCACGAAAGGCGCTTGCGAGATATGCATCAGAGGACAATGTCAGGTCTGCAATTTTTTCATTTATCAAGATAACAAGTGCGTGATATCAGCTAGTTAGTGATAGTTATTCCATATAAACTGAATTTTCTTCATCAAATGACAGCGTATGATCGGAGCTTGCGAGCCATGGCTGAACTCCCCAGAGCAGAGGTGCCGCCGTTCCGAGGCCTTTATGCGCTCGTCCAGGTGGCGCGCCATGGGCGATTTGGCATCGCCGCTGATCGGCTGAACGTGACCGCCTCAGCAGTCAGCCATCAGATCAAGGTGGTCGAGGATTGGGTGGGCGCACGGCTCCTTGACCGGAAGACTCGAAGTCCCACGCTCACACAGACCGGTCAGCGTTTGATCGACGGAATTGGGCCGTCTTTTGCTCGGGTCGAAGAAGCCTGCTTGGCAGTCAAGCGCGGCAGCGATCTGCGCAAGGTGGTACTGAGTTGCACAACGGACTTTGCCTCGTTCCTTTTGATGCCGCTCTTGTCCAATTTCTGGCAGGAACACCCTGAGATCGACGTGGATGTGTGCCTGACCCAATTCGATGCGCCTCCCGAGACGGCGCGCGCCGATATCTCCGTCCGTTTTCTTCACGACGCCAGCGACGGCATTGCGCTCGGGCCAAAGGGATGGTCGGTCGTTTGCAGCCAGCTTTACTTCGAGAGTTTGGGCAGGCCCGCGCAACTCATCGACATCCAGTCGGGCGAACTCTACCACGAGGCGATTTACAACTACTGGCCGAAATGCTTTGCGCTATCGAACGTGGCGGTCCCGAAGGGAGTCGTCTACCGCGGAATCGGCGGCACGGGGCACATCTTAATGGCGATCATGAGCGGTAAGGGCTTGGCACTCGCTCCAAAGGCCTTGACGCACCGGCTGGTCGACAGTGGCCTCCTGGTATCGGCCTTCGACGTCGAGATTGAAAAGCAAGCAACCTACATCGCGCTCCCGGAACGCGAAGCAGTCCGGAAGCCCGCTGCGGATGTCCTCCTCAAATGGCTTGTCAACAACCTGCCGTCGTTACCGACCTGACATATCAAATTTCAGAAATTCGCTCTCGGCGTCGTGCGCGTGCATACATAGCGCCCATGCCGGGCGCGCACGCATTGAAAATGAAGAAGAGTCGCGTCTATCCATCATCAAGGCCACGCATAAGCGGCAGCCGGATTGCTGCGATTTCAAAGCTATACAGGTAGTTTCTCTCGCCGTCTGCGAACGCATGACTCCTACAGGGAGGCGTTCAATGCAACAGCCTGACGGCCGATATTCAACCAGCCGCCTCTGTCTTCCGCAGTTCCGCCGGCGCGACCGGCTTCTTCATGAAGGCGTCCTCGTGACCGGCATCGGAGAATTTCAGCCCGGCCGCCTTGATCTCGGAATCGGCGACCTTCTCCAACAGCGTATAGCGCGGGTGATGGTGTTCCAGGAAGGGATCGTTCCGCGCCGCGTTGTAGCAGCAGATCAGGGTCCAGCGGCGGTCGTCGGAGCGGTTCTGATCCGATCGGTGCAGCGTATTGCAGTGGAAGAACAGCACATCGCCGGGCTCCATCTCGCAATAGACGAGATCCAGATGCTTCTTCGCCTCCTCCACACGGTTCAGATCGGCCCCGACCTGCTCGCCGTCGAGCAGCCCATGTTCGATGCGGCCCAAATGATGGGAGCCCTTCAGGACCTGCAGGCAGCCATTGGCCCTGGTGCACCGGTCGAGCGCGATCATCGCCGACGCCATGTAGGGGAACAGGCAGCCATTGCTGTACCAGTAGCCGTAATCCTGGTGCCATTCCCAGGCGCCGCCCTCGCGCGGTTCCTTGGCGGTTATCTTGGAATGGTAGTGATAGACCTCGCTGCCCAGCAGGTCCTCCATCGTATCGACCATCTTGTGGCAGCGGGCGGCGTAGCCGTAGACGCTGTCGCCCGGATGGTTCCACAGCGCCATCTTCGTCGACAGCCCTTCGGCGTCGCCGCGATTGTAGAAATGGCTCCGGATCGCCGGGTCCTTTTCCATCGCGGTCCGCAGCAGATCGGTTTCCGCGGCATCGAAGAAACCCCGGATCGGGACGTACCCATCCCTGTCGAAGGCGGCGCGTTGGTCCGCGTTGAGGATGCTTGCCATGTCGGTCTTTCCATCAAATCCGCGTGGTCGAGCATAGTTTGCCCGTCCAGTGGGAGGCAGACCGCGGGCCGGAAGACGGGTCCGAATATCGGCCCTGCGGATTGGAAGCAGGGCCTGCGCTCAGCCGCCCATCGGGTTCGGCAGATATCCGACGAAGCTGGTGATCTTCCAGGCGCCATTCTCCACCGCACAGAAATAGAGCGTTTGCCAATTGAGCCTGTCCGTCGACCCATCGGCCTTTGCGACGGTCCCGTCGAACTTCTTCCTGACCACCGCGACACCGTCGCCGATATCGATATCGCGCAATGTGGTAACGCGGAACAGGGCGTCCCGCAGCGGCTCGGCGAATTCGGTCTCCGCCGTCGCCGCCGCCTGGCGAAGCCATTCGTCGCGATACGCCGCGAGGCTCGGAAAGGCGAGCTTCCAGGAATCAGGATTGGACAGGCCGTGGGCGTGAAGACCGAAGAATCCCTCGGCGATGAAGTCGTCCTCGACCATTCCCCAGTCTTGCGCCAGGTACGCGTCGATGTCGCGGCGGGCCAACATCTCCCAGATCGCATGGCGGTCACCATCGGCCTCGGGAAACGGGTTTACGTCATAGGCCATGCTGAACTCCCCTCAACCGGCGATCTGTTCGATGAATGGCAGTTGCCCGGCGGTGACGCCGCCATCGACCGGCAGCGCCGCACCGGTGATGCCGCCGGCCGCCGGAGAGGCGAGGAAAGCGGCGGCCCGCGCCACCTCGACCGGCTCGACCAGCCGACCCAGCGGGTAGAACTGGGAGACCTTGTCGATGATCTCCGGATCGCGTTCTAGCCGTTCGTCCCACGCCGGCGTCCGGATGGAGCCGGGCACGACCGCGTTGGCGCGCACGCCATTCGCGCCTTCCTCGGTGGCGAGTGCCCGCATCCAGGCCAAGAGCCCGGCCTTCGCCGCCGCATAGGCCGGATTGCCGAAATGGCTGAGCGCGTTGACCGAGGAGACGAAAACGAAGGCCGCACCGCCCGGACGCTGGCGCATGCTCGGCAAGAAGGCCAGGGACAGCGCCGCGGCGCTGCGGAAATTGAGATCGAGTTCATGGGACAAGGCCTCCGGCGTCACATCCGCCAGCGTCTCGGCCCGGGTCCATCCGGCGTTGGAGACTACCGCCACCGGAGCGCCGCCGGTGACGATCGCCGCCACCGACCGCTCCATCGCCGCGCTGTCCAGGAGATCGAATTCATGGGTCTCGGCGACCGCCAATCCGGCGAAATCGGCATCCGGCAGATCGCAGGCGACCACAGCGGCGCCGCAGGCCGCGAAGGTTTCGACCAGGGCCCGGCCGACGCCGCCCGCCGCGCCGGTGATCACCACCCTGTTGCCGCTGAAGTCGATCATCACGCCCAACCATACCCCGGTACCGGGGAAACGACACGCCGCCGATCGACTGCTTCTCGCCGCTCGCGGGCCGCGATACCATTGAATTGCTTCATGCGGTGACCACCGCCTTCGGTCGGCTTCGCCTCCGCCCGGTCCATGTCCTCGCGACCGGCGCGGTCACACAGGATCTCATTTCGCGACAGGAGTTCGCCCATGCCCAAGGAATGTTTCGGCACGTCCCATGTTCCGCTGTCGCCGGCCGTGCGTGCCGGCGACTTTGTCTTCATCTCCGGTCAGGTTCCGGTCGGCCCCGGCGGCACTGTCGTCCAGGGCGGCATAACCGAGCAGACCGAGCAGGTCCTGCAGAACGTCAAGGCCGCTCTGGAGCTCGCCGGCTGCACCCTGGACGACGTTGTGAAGACCACCGTCTGGCTGGAAGACGCTCGCGATTTCGGCGGCTTCAACGCGGTTTACGCCAAGCACTTCGCGCAGGACCCGCCGGCCAGGACGACTGCGGAATCGCGGCTGATGATCGACATCAAGGTCGAGATCGAAGCCATTGCCTACAAGCCGCTATAGGCAGGGGACCCGGGCGGCCGGCGGGTCACCCTCCCGCCACGACCTCTCCGGCAATGCGTCGGACGGCGTCGGCGAAGCTTTGCGCGGCCGGCGACAGCTCGACATGGGCGCGGCTCAGAATGTCGATCCGCCGGCGCGCATCCGGGTCGGCGAGCGGCAGGAAGACGATCTCGCGCTCGGCACTCCGCACGACCAGGCGCGGCAGCACCGTCACCCCCACGCCGCCGCGAACCATGGCCAATAGCGAAGTCGTATTGCGCACCATGAGCTGGGAGCCCGAGAAGACCCTCTGAAACCGCTCGTCCGCGATCTGGGCGCATAGGCCGTTGGCGATGAACGGCCATGGGGCCAACGCCTCCCACGGCAATGGACCCCGGCTGCCTGCGAGCGGATGATCGGCACGGCAGACCACGCCGAAGGCGTCGGAGAACAACGTTTCGCGGTCGACTGCGGCGCCGGCCTCCGCTCCCGTGGCGAGGCCGAGTTCGACCCGCTCGCGCTCCAGCTCGCGGAGCACCGCGGCGGATTCCATGTCGCGGATATCGATCCGAACGCCGGGTCGGTCCCGCAGGAAGCCCTGGGTCACCTCCGGCAGGATCGCCCAGGCGACCGAGGGCACCGCCGCCACGCGGACCAGGCCGGATTCCGAGCGGGCGTAGCTCTCGATGGAGGCGATCGTGCGCTCGAAGTGGTCGAGCTCGCGCATCGCCTCATCCAGCGTGAACCGCCCCAGTGCGCTGAGCCGGCTCTTGCGTTCGGACTCGAACAACCGTGCGCCCAGATGCTCCTCGAACTGCTTAAGCATCATGGAGACCGCCGATGGGGTCCGGCCCAGCGTTTCGGCGGCATCCGCCAGGTTGCCGCTACGGGCCACGGCGGCGAAACAGCGCAGCATCTCGATCTTGATGGCCATGATTTCAGCAAATCTGAAATTAGCTTCAGAAGTTCGAGTTTGACTGAAATATGGGTGCCCGTCCACAGTCGCCATCGATCGGGACGATTTCACCCGGAACAGACGCGGGTTTGGAGCGTCGAGATGACCCTTCGCAAATTCAACTACATCGCCGGCGAATGGCTCGCGGGCGAGAGCGAGAGCGAAAACCGGAATCCGTCGGATGTCTCCGATGTGATCGGGCTTTATGCCCAGGCCGGGGCCGATCAACTGGAAACGGCCCTGGACGCCGCCCGCCTGGCGCAGGCGGATTGGGCGCGGACCGGGATCGAGCGCCGCTACAAGGCACTGATGGCCATCGGCGAGGAGCTGATGGCGCGTTCCGCCGAGCTTGGCGAGTTGCTGTCGCGGGAGGAAGGCAAGCCGCGGGCCGAAGGCGTCGGCGAGGTCTACCGCGCCGGGCAGTTCTTCACCTATTACGCCGCCGAGACCCTGCGCCAGATCGGCGACACCGCGGACTCCGTGCGCGACGGCATCGAGATCGATGTGCGGCGGGAGCCGGTCGGCGTGGTCGCCGTGATCTCCCCGTGGAATTTCCCGACGGCGACCGCCAGCTGGAAGATCGCACCGGCCCTGGCCTTCGGCAATGCGGTGATCTGGAAGCCGGCCAATGTCACCCCGGCCTCGGCCGTGGCGCTGACCGAGATCATCGCCAGGCAGGATCTGCCCAAGGGGCTGTTCAGCCTGGTGATGGGATCGGGCCGCTCGATCGGCCAGCGCCTGGTCGAAAGCCCGAAGGTGGACGCGATCTCCTTCACCGGGTCGGTCCCGGTCGGCAAGGGAATCGCCGCCGCCGCGGTGCAGAACCTGACCAAGGTGCAAATGGAGATGGGTTCCAAGAACGCCCTGGCGGTGATGGATGACGGCGATCTCGACATCGCCGTATCGGCGGCCCTGGGCGGTGCCTTCGGCGGCACCGGCCAGAAATGCACCGCCTCTTCCCGGCTTGTGGTGCATGAGCGTGTCCATGACGCCTTTGTCGAAAAGCTGGTCGCCGGCGCCCGGGCGCTGAAGGTGGGGCATGCGCTGGAGGACGGCACCCAGATCGGGCCGGCGGTCAGCGCCGAGCAGCTTCAGGGCAATCTCGACTATCTCGAGATCGCCAATTCCGAGGGCGGCGAGCTGCTATGCGGCGGCGAGCGCTTGGAGCGGCCGACCGAGGGCTACTACATGGCCCCGGCGGTCATCGCCAATACGGACAATTCCATGCGGGTGAACCGCGAGGAGATGTTCGCGCCCATCGCCTGCGTGATCAAGGCCGGCTCCTACGACGAGGCCCTGGCCATCGTGAACGACACCAATTTCGGCCTGACCTCGGGCATCGTCACCGGCTCGCTGGCCCGCGCCACGCATTTCCGCCGCAACGTCCGCACCGGCTGCGTGATGGTCAACCTGGCGACCGCCGGCACCGACTACCACGTGCCGTTCGGCGGCCGCGGCGACAGCTCCTACGGTCCTCGCGAGCAGGGCGCCTACGCGGCGGAGTTCTACACCACCGTGAAGACCTCCTATATCGCCGCCGGCCGGCCGGAGTGAGCGCCGTGACCGAGACCTATCGGATCGATTGCCTGCAATACGCCAACTGGTCGGAAAAGATATTCCGGCAGATGCGCGAGGGCGGTGTGGACGCGGTGCATGTGACCATCGCCTACCACGAGAACTTCCGCGAGACGGTCCACAACATCGAGCGCTGGAACCGCTGGTTCGAGCGCTATCCCGACCTGATCGTCCAGGGGCGCACCGCCGATGACGTGCGGCGGGCGCGCGAGACCGGCAGGACCGCGATCTTCTTCGGGTTCCAGAACCCCTCGCCCATCGAGGACGATATCGGCCTGGTGGAGATCCTCCATGCGCTGGGCGCGCGCTTCATGCAGCTCAGCTACAACAACCAGTCGCTGCTGGCGACCGGCTGCTACGAGGCCGAGGATCCGGGCATCACCCGCATGGGTCGCGAGGTGATCCGCGAGATGAACCGGGTCGGGCTGGTCGTCGACATGAGCCACTCGGCGGAGCGCTCGACCCTGGAGGCGATCGAGATCTCGGAACGGCCGATCGCGATCACCCATGCCAATCCCGCCTTCTGGCACCCGGCCCTGCGCAACAAGTCCGACGACGTGCTGCGGGCCCTCGGACAATCCGGCGGCATGCTGGGGTTCTCGGTCTATCCGCATCACTTGAAGGACAAGTCCGACTGCACCCTGGAGAGCTTCTGCGAGATGGTCGCGCGGACGGCGGAGCTGATGGGTGCGGAGCAAATCGGCATCGGCACCGACCTCTGCCAGGACCAGCCGGACAGCGTCGTGGAATGGATGCGGACGGGCCGCTGGACCAAGCAGATCGACTATGGGGAGGGCTCGAAGAGCGACGCCGGCTTCCCGCCGATGCCGACCTGGTTCCGCGACAACAGGGACTTCGGGAACATCGAGACCGGGCTGCGGACCGTCGGCTTCGACGCCGGTGAGGCAGCCGCGATCATGGGCGGCAACTGGCTGAGATTCTTCGCCGAGAGCTTCGAACCGGCAACCGAAGGAGGCCCGTCGGCGGACACCGCCGCCCGATGACCACCTGACACCAACAACACCGCAAGGCGGCGCGAGACCGCACGGGTGCACCTCAATGCGTTACTGGGAGGAATCCACATGACCGATATTCCAGCCGGACCGGGGCCACGGGCGATCGGCCTGAGCGGCGTGAACACGCCGATCTTCATGCTGACGGGCGGGTTCATCGTCCTGTTCTGCGTGCTGGCTCTGGTCAGCCTCGATACGCTTTCGGCCGTGGTCGATGCGAGCTTCGCCTGGTCGGCGAAATTCTTCGGCCTCTACTGGCAGTTGCTGCTTCTGGCCACCTTCCTGATGGGTCTGGTGATCGCGGTGCTGCCCGGCGGCAAGGCGATCATGGGCGGCCTGAAGGCGCCCGAGTTTACCGTCTTCCAGTGGGGTTCGATGGTCATGTGCACCCTGCTCGCCGGCGGAGGTGTGTTCTGGGCAGCGGGCGAACCGATGGCGCATTTCACCTCGGTGCCGCCGATCTTCGCAGGCGTCGCGGCCAACTCGGCGGAGGCCGTGCCCTACGCGCTGGCGCAGTCCTACCTGCATTGGGGCTTCCTGGCCTGGGCCATCCTGGGCAGCCTGACCACGGTCATGCTGATGCATTACCACTACGAGAAGGGCCTGCCGCTGGCGCCGCGCACCCTGCTCTACCCGGTATTCAAGGAGCGGGCGTTGGAAGGCCCGATCGGCTGGATCGCCGATGCCTCCTGCATCATCGCGGTCGTCGCCGGAACGGTCGGCCCGATCGGATTCTTGGGACTCCAGGTCAGCTATGGCCTTGAGGCGCTGTTCGGCGTTCCCGATGGCCTGGCGACCCATGCCACGGTGATCGCCGGCCTCGTCGCGCTCTACACGATCTCCGCCATCACCGGGGTCAACAGGGGCATCCAGATCCTCAGCCGGGTCAATATCGTGCTCGGCGCGGTCCTGCTGGTCTTCATCATAGTGGCAGGCCCGACGCTGTTCATCTTCTCCAGCTTCTTCAGCGGCCTGGCGACCCATATCGGGAACTTCTTCCAGATGGCGCTGTACCGCGGCGATGCCGGCCTGTTCGGCGACGCCGGATGGCTGGGCTGGTGGACGGTGTTCTTCTGGGGCTGGTTCCTCGGCTATGGCCCGCTGATGGCGATCTTCATCGCCCGGGTCAGCCGTGGCCGGTCGATCCGCTCGATCGTGGTGATGCTGTCCATCGTGGCGCCGCTCGTCACCATGTTCTGGTTCACCATCGTCGGCGGCACCGGGCTGGGGCAGGAACTCGCCGAACCCAACACGGTGTCGAAGGCGTTCGAAGGGTTCAACCTGCCGGCTGCGCTGCTGGCGATCACCCAGTCCCTGCCGCTCGGCTTCATCGTGTCGCTGCTGTTCCTGGTGCTGACGACGATCTTCGTCGCCACGACCGGGGATTCGATGACCTATTGCCTGTCGGTCTCCATGTCCGAGAGCGACAACCCGTCGACCATCGTGCGGGTGTTCTGGGGCATCGCCATGGGCGTCATGGCGCTGATCCTGATCTCGGTCGGCTCCGGCGGCGTCGGCAAGCTGCAGTCGTTCATCGTGGTGACGGCGGTGCCGGTATCGCTGGTGCTGCTGCCCTCGCTTTGGGATGCGCTGCGGATTACCCTGGAAAAGGGCAAGGCCGGCGCCTGACGGCCCGGCCCCGCCAGAGAGGAAGTCTGTCCGATGGAGGCGACTCGCAAATCCGTATCGACCGTGCCGTTGCGGCCGCCCGGGACGGTCATGCGCCTTGCCCGCCTGGGGTCTTTCCACCAGAGCCGGCTGTCGTTCATGCGCACCCTGCTGCGGCGGATGAAGCATGAGGCCTGGGACTTCGAGCGCCCGGTCTTCGAGATCGACGCAAAGGGCGTCGGCCTCGCGGTCTACTCCGCCAAGGGTCCGGAGCGGACTTACAGCCTGGTCTGCTTCGGCCACGACCTGCCGCCGGAGCAACGCTCCGACCGGGTCATCGCCCAGGCCTGGGACGCGACCTTCACCCTGTTCGACGGCGTGCCCACCGAGGCCGATATCGAGCGCCTGTCCTGGAACGTGCCGAAGCAGGAGGCCGGCCGGGTGACCAGTCGCGAGATCAGCATCTCGCGCGCCAACCGGTCGGTGCGCATGTTCGAGCATGTCGTCGACTGCCTGGCGGCCGGCCGCCAGCCCGACCGGGAGAAGGTCGAGGCGGTCGGCTATCTGATGCGGACCACCGCCGTCTACGGCTCGGGCAAGTTCGGCGCCGCCGACCGCGAGGCGATCGCCGATCGTCCGGAACTGGCAGCGCCGTTCCAGGCGGAGATGCTGTCGGTCTTCCTGACCCGCACCTTCATCCTCGACCTGGTGGAGCATCTGGCGCACAAGCGCGCGCCGGAGACCGCGGTGCCCCTGGAGCCGGCGCTGCGCCGTCGCTTCGGGGTCGGCAATTCCACCGGGCTCGGCCTGGCACCCTTCATCGTCAATCACCCGATGCTGCTCAACAACTGGATCGCGGCGCGCGAGGAGGCCCTGGCCCGCATCCGCTCCCTGCCGAGCGCGGCACCCGCCGAGGCCGCGGCGTTCCGCGCGATGCTGGCCCGCGCCCGCATCAGCGCCGAGGAATGGCGCTCGGAGCACTCGCTGCAGATCCAGAAGCTCATCATGCTCCGGGCCGATCTCGCCCATCTGGAGGAACATGTCGCGGCCGGCGCGCTCGACGGAGAGGCGCCGTGGGACCGGCTCTACGATTGGGCCGAGACGAACCTCTCGATCGAAGGCCAGGAGCAACTGGTCTCGCTGATGCTGGAGCCCCATGGCGATCTGGTCGACGAGCTCGCCGACTGCATGGGCGCCGACGAGGACTCCGCCTTTCGCATCGATGGCGCGATGACGCTCGACCGGCTGGGCGCGCTCCTGGACGAGATCTACGGCTGGGCCCAGGAGATCGACTGGAACTCGCCCGACAGCCTGGCGCGGGTCTGGTACGTCTCGGAGGAAAAGCTGGAGCCGCGCCTGGGCGAGCGCTTCGAGGAGCCGATCGAACCCTACGAGCAGCCGCTGGCGCCGGGCCGTGACGCGGCGATGCTACGCCGCGACCTGGAGGCCTGGGAGGGCGACCAGACGGTCGCCGCCTTTCTGCTGCGCCATCCAGAGCACCGCCATATCGTGCGTCGGGCGCAGATCGCGGCACGCTTTCCCTATGCCGAGATCCGCGACAACACGATCTCGGCGGCGCTGCTACCGATCGACCTGCTGCGCTGCAAGCTGTCCTTCTTCGGCGCCACCCATTTCGACCCGCGCTCGGACCGCTGGGTGCGCATCAACATGTTCCAGGGCGCGCCCTTCCCCCACGAGCTGTCCGGGGAGGACGCCGACGACTGGTCCTACCCGCCCCTGCCGGAGGTCGTGGGATGACATTTTCGCTGAACGAGATCGAGGCCATCGGCAAGCGCGCGGCGCGCGGCGCCGGGCTGCCCTGGGGCCTCGCCGAGGAGGCGGGCAAGGCGGCCCGCTGGCTGACCGCGCGCGGCCTGCCGGGGCCAGAGGAACTGGCCGAGATCCTGACCCGCAACGACGGCAAGGATTATGACGACCTGGCCCCGGTGTCGGCGGAGGGTGTCTGGCAGGCACCTTCGGGGCGGCTCTGCCCGCTGGTCTCGGGCCCGGCGCTGTGCGATCGGGCGGCGGAGATCGCCGCCGGGCTGGAGATCGTGTTCGGACCGACGGCCCAGCCGCTGCTGCTGGCGCCCTATGCCGCCGGCGCCGCAAAGCTCACCGGAGCGACCATCGAATTGTCCTGGGCCGGTGTGGCGATGACCTTCACGCCAGACGCCGTCTCGATCGAAGGCGACCCGGCGGCGCTGACGGCACGCAGCGCGGACAGCGTGCACTGCCGAAAAGCCGGCCAGGCCATGGCGGGGTCGCCGGGCGGAGCACCGGGCCGTGATGTCGATGCGGAGACCTGGAGCCGGCTCAACGCCTTCGCCCAGCGCACCTTCGCGCCGGCGACCGAGGCCTCGCGGCTGGCCGGGGCCGGCGCTGGGTTGACCGACAACGACTGACGCGGAGTTCCGGCGATGACCGACGTGCCGATCCTGACCCTCGACGAGATCGAGGATCTCGCCTTTCGCGCCCTGGTCGCAGCCGGCACCGCCGAGGCCAACGCCCGGCCCCTTGCCGAGGCGACGGCGGCCACCGAGGCCGATGGCATCGCCAGCCATGGACTCGCCTATATCCCGACCTATTGCGAGCATGTCCGCTGCGGCAAGGTCGACGGCCAGGCCCGCCCGGAGCTGTCGCGGCCGGCACCTTCCGTGGTGCAGGTCGATGCAGCGACCGGCTTCGCCCACCCGGCGATCGCGCTGGGCTACGAGGCGCTCGTCCCAGCGGCGCGGGAACTGGGCGTGGCGGCGCTGGCAGTGCGCAATTCATACAATTGCGGCGTGCTCGGCTACCACACCAGGCGGCTGGCGAAGCAGGGCCTGCTGGCGATCGGCTTCACCAACGCGCCGGCATCGATCGCGCCGGTGGGCGGGCGTCGGCCGGTGGTCGGCACCAACCCGTTCTCGCTGGCGGCACCGGACGGCGAAGGCGGCGTGGCGGTGCTGATCGACCAGAGCGCCAGCGTGATCGCCAAGAGCGAGATCATGAAGCACGCCCGCGAGGGCCTGCCGATCCCGCCGGACTGGGCGCTGGACCCCGAGGGTCACCCGACCACGGATCCCGAGATCGCGCTCAAGGGCTCCATGGCCCCGTCCGGCGGCTATAAGGGCGTCGGCGTGGCGCTGATGGTCGAGATCATGGCCGCGGCCATGTCCGGCGCCACGCTGGGAGTCAACGCCAGCCCCTTCTCGGGCACGAAGGGCGGGCCGCCGAAAACCGGTCAGTTCTTCCTGGCCATTGCACCGGATACGACCTCGGGCGGCCTGTTTGCCGAACGTCTCTCGACGCTTGTCGAGGAACTCCGCGACCAGCCCGGCGTCCGCGTGCCCGGTGACGGCCGCAGGGCGGCCCGACGGCGGGCCGAGCGCAAGGGCGTTGCCGTGAACCCCGCGACGCTGGAGAAGGTAAAGGCCTGGCTGTAGGACCGCGGCCGAATTCCCTTGGCGCGATCCCGGGCAATCGATTTCGGAACAACGGCGCCCGCGCAGTAGCCGCCGGCCGATGAAATGGTATACTGGAATTTGTATACTGTTTGTATACGCGATGTGGATTGTCGTCGGCGACGCGGCGTCCTCGTCGCCGGCCGACCCGGATGGAGTGTGATGAGCAAGAGCAGCAAGGAACGGCTCTACGCCGATCTGAAACGGAAGATCCTGACCCTGGCGCTGGAGCCGGGCGCGCATCTGGACGAGACGACGCTGAGCGTGGATTACGGCATCTCGCGGACGCCGCTGCGCGACGTGTTCCGGCAGCTGGCCGGCGAAGGCTATATCCAGATCCGCGACAACCGCGGCACCATCGTCTCGCCGATGAGCCACAAGAGCATGCGCGATTTCTTCCTGACCGCGCCGATGATCTACGCCTCGGTGGCCCGGCTGGCGGCACAGAACGCGACGCCGGAGCAGGTCAAGGCGCTTGCAGCGGTGCAGGCAAAGTTCCGCAAGGCGGTGAATGCGGGGTCGGTCGAGGACATGATCTTCTGGAACAACCGCTTCCATTTCGACATGGGGCTGATGGCGGACAACCAGTACCTGATGCCCAGCCTGCAGCGGCTGCTGATCGACCATGCCCGCATCGGCCAGACCTTCTGGCGGGCCCGGGACGACGACATGGCCCGCCGCATCCACGACGCGGCCGACCATCACGACCGCTTCCTGGAGGTCATCGCCGCCGGCGACGCTGACGCGGCCCACGACCTGACCCTGGACCATTGGGCCCTGTCGCGGGACCACATGGAGATGTTCGTCCGCCCCGACCCGCTGCCGATCGATACATTGATCTCGGCGTAGTCGGCCGAAATTCAGCTCTAATAGCCCTCACCCGGCCTGCCTTCGGCAGTCCACCCCCCGATCAAGCCGGGGGCAGGCTCTCTCCCAGAGGGAGAGGGTTTGAAGCGACGCCCTCTTGGTTCCCTCTCCCCCTGGGAGAGGGTGGCGAGCGAAGCCGAGCCGGGTGAGGGCTTTCGGCACTTGCCGCTTGTCACGGACCGCCGCCATCGCTATTGTGTACGAAATGTATACACGAGATCGGCCATGCGGTTCGAGGGCATCTATACCCCGATCGTCACCCCCCATCGGGACGACCATTCCATCGACCGCGACCGCTTCGCGGAGGTTGCGGAGCATCTGATCGCGGCCGGCGTGCATGGCATCGTGCTGGCCGGCACGACGGGAGAGTATTACGCCCAGTCCCCCGAAGAGCGGGTCGAGCTGATGGGGCTGGCCAAGGCGGTGATCAAGGACCGCCTGCCGCTGATCGTCGGCACCGGCGCCATGCGCACCGAGGATTCGATCCATCTCGCCGAGCAGGCCAAGGCGGCCGGCGCCGACGCCATCATGATCTCCACGCCGCCCTATGCCGCTCCGACCGGCCGGGAGAACGCGCTGCACGCCCTGGCGATCGACCGGGCCGCCAACCTGCCGGTGCTACTCTACAACTATCCCGGCCGCACCGGGGCGGAGATGGATGCGGAGTATCTGGACCGGGTCGGCCGTTCGCCGAATTTCTGCGCCATCAAGGAGAGCTCCGGCGACATCAACCGGCTGCACCTGATGGCGCGGGACTATCCGCATATCCAACTGGCCTGCGGCATGGACGACCAGGCGCTGGAGTTCTTCGCCTGGGGTGCACGGAGCTGGGTCTGCGCCGGCTCCAACTTCGCGCCGGAGGCCCATATCGCCCTGTGGCGCACCTGCGCGGTGAACGGCGATTTCGACACCGGGCGGCGCATCATGTCGGCCATGCTGCCGCTGATGCGGGTGCTGGAACAGGGCGGCAAGTTCGTCCAGTGCATCAAGCACGGGATGGCCCTGCGCGGTCTTCCCTGCGGCCCGCCGCGCCGGCCGCTGCAGCCGCTGAACAAGGACGAGAAGCGGGCCCTGGCCGAGACCGTCAAGATCATGGACGCCGCCATCAACCAGATCGAAGCGGAGGCCCGCGCATGTCCGAACTCCTGACCCGCGACGAATACGGCGCCATCGCCGAGAGCCTGGATCTGCCGTGCACCGCCTTCATCGATGGCGGCTTTCGCGCCGCCCAATCGGGCGCGGCCTTCGCCACCATCAACCCGGCCACCGGCGAGACCCTGGCCGAGATCGCGTCCTGTGGCGCCGACGACATCGATTTCGCGGCGGCCAAGGCGCGCGGGGCCTTCGAGGACGGCCGCTGGTCGCGGCTGCACCCGGTCGAGCGCAAGCAGACCCTGCTCCGCCTCGCCAAGCTGATCGACCGTAACCGCCACGAGCTGGCGGTGATGGAGAGCGTCGATTCCGGCAAGCCGATCCGCGACTGCGTCACCATCGACGTGCCGGAGACCATCACCACGCTGAGATGGCATGCCGAAGCCATCGACAAGATCTACGACCAATGCGCCCCGGCCGGCGACGACGTCATGGCGGTGATCGCCCGCGAGCCCGTCGGCGTGGTCGGGCTAGTGCTGCCCTGGAACTTCCCGCTTTTGATGCTGGCCTGGAAGATCGGGCCGGCGCTGGCTTCTGGCTGCTCGGTGATCGTCAAGCCGGCGGAACAGACCTCGCTGACCGCGCTCAGGGTGGCCGAGCTGGCCATGGAGGCGGGCCTGCCGCGCGGCGCGCTGAACGTCGTCACCGGCGACGGGCCGACCACCGGCGAGCCGCTCGGGCTGCATCCGGATGTCGACATGATCTCCTTCACCGGTTCGACCGAGACCGGCCGGCGCTTCCTGCGCTATGCCGCCGATTCCAACCTGAAGAAGGTCACACTGGAATGCGGCGGCAAGAACCCGGCCCTGGTGCTGGACGACGCCGAGGATCTCGACCTGGTGGCCGGCCACCTGGTCAATGGCGCCTTCTGGAACATGGGCGAGAACTGCTCCGCCAGCTCCCGGCTGATCGTGCATGAGTCGGTCCGCGAGCCGCTGATGGAGCGCCTGCTGGCCCGGGCCCGGGACTGGCGCACCGGCGACCCGCTGGACCCGGCCAACCATCTGGGACCGCTGGTCGACCGGGCGCATTTCGACAAGGTCACCGGCCATATCGAGCGCGGCAAGGCCTCGGCCAGCGTGGCCATCGGCGGCGCGGGCGAGGACGGCTATGTGGAACCGACCATCTTCGACGCGGTGAAGCCGGCCGATGAGCTGGCGCGGGAGGAGATCTTCGGCCCGGTGCTTTCGGTCATCACCGTCGCCTCCGTGGAAGAGGCCGTGGCGGTGGCCAATGACAGCGCCTATGGCCTCGCCGCATCGGTGTTCTCCGCCAACGGCAAGCGGGCGCTCAGGGCGGCGCGCGCCATCCGCGCCGGCACCGTGACGGTCAACTGCTATGGCGAGGGCGACATCACCACGCCCTTCGGCGGCTACAAGCAATCCGGCTTCGGCGGCCGCGACAACGGCGTGCATGCCCATGACCAGTACACCGAGCTGAAGACCATCTGGATCGACCTCTCGGACCAGTCGGCCGAAGACTCCGTCGATCTGTCGAGCTGACCGAGAGAGCGGTGCGGTGATCCGGATGCGTGCAACAGGTGGATGGGTCAGTTCTCCCCCCTCACCCTCCCACGGCTTCGCCGCGGGTCCCTCCCTCTCCCCCAGGAGAGGGAAGTCAGAAGCCGCCTCGAGATCCCTCTCCTTGGGGAGAGGGAGGGGCCCGCGAAGCGGGAGGGTGAGGGGGAGCACCGTCCTTCGGATTCACCGTGCAGGCCCCATCGCAAGAACGCTCCTGGCCTGAACGGGATGACAAACAAACCGATCACCGTCGCGCGCCTTCCCAGGGACCCTGGTCCGGCTGCCTGGAACGCGCTGCTGCCGCCGCGTCCGCCGGCGCGGGAGCTGGAAGAGCGGATCACCGCCGATTGGCTGGTGATCGGCGCCGGCTGGGCCGGGCTGGCGGCCGCACGGCGGCTGACCCAGCTGCGCGGCGGCGACCGCATCGTCGTACTGGAGGCGTCCCGGGTGGCCGAGGGTCCGGCCGGCCGCAATTCCGGCTTCATGATCGACCTGCCCCATGATCTGAGCTCCGACAGCTACAGCGGTGCGGCGGACAAGGACCGCCAGCAGATCGCCATGAACCGGGCCGCCATCGATTTCTCCGCCGAGGCGGCCGAGGAATACGAGATGCCAGCCGAAGCCTTCGCCCGGGTCGGCAAGACCAACGGTGCTGCGACCGAAGGCGGCCTCGCCCACAATGCGGAATTCGCCCGGCATCTGGCAGGCCTTGGCGAACCCTATGAGGCGCTGGACGCCGACGCGATGCGGCGACTCACCGGGACCGGGTTCTACCAGGGCGGCCTGTACACGCCGGGCGCCGGGCTGGCACAGCCGGCCCTGTTCATCCGCAGCCTGGCCGAGGCGCTGAGGCGCAAGCTCGACCTCTTCGAGCGCAGCCCGGTCACCGCCCTCGCCCGCACCGGCGATGACTGGCGGGCCGAAACCCCGAAGGGTTCGGTCGCGGCGCCGCGCGTCATCCTGGCGGTGAACGGCCATGCGGAGAGCTTCGGATTCTTCCGCCGCCGTCTGCTGCACGTCTTCACCTACGCTTCCATGACCCGGGCGCTGACGGCGGACGAGGTGACGCGCCTGGGCGGCGAGCCGCGCTGGGGCGTGCTGCCGGCGGATCCGATGGGCAGCACCGTGCGCCGCATCTCCGGAACCGGCGGCGACCGCATCGTGGTGCGCAACCGCTTCACCTACGACCCCGGCATGGAGGTCTCGGACTCCCGCCTGCGCGCCGTCGCCCGCGATCACGATGCCAGCTACGCCAACCGCTTCCCGATGCTGAAGGATGTGGAGATGGAGTATCGCTGGGGCGGCCGGCTCTGCCTGTCGCGCAACGGCGTGCCGGCCTTCGGAGAGATCGAGGACGGCCTCTACGCCGCCTGTTGCCAGAACGGCCTCGGCACCACCAAGGGCACCCTCGCCGGCATGCTGGCGGCGGAACAGGCGGCCCAGGCCAACAACCCGATGATCGACGAGATGCTGGCCTTCGACCCGCCCAGCCGCCTGCCCCCGGAACCCTTCGCCTGGCTCGGCGCCAACGCCACCATGCGCTGGAAGGAACACAAGGCCGGACGGGAGCTGTAGCGCCTTCCGAGCGCCGAAGTCGTCAGCTACTGTCCCCAGGACTGACGATCGGGGCTCTGGTCCCACGTGGCACTAAACGGGAAAGGTCACGGCGTTGAAGAGCTTTGGCTATGCCGCCCTGGCGCTCCTGCTGGTCGCGCTCTTGGTCGGCTTGGTTTCAGCGGAGCTCACACCGGTTCCGGACCCCCAAGTGACCATCGGGCCGTCGGAAGTACGATCATCCACGGCGGGCGTCGGCCCGGATGGGCGCATCAATCCCGCTGCGACCGGTGCCCTACGCGGGCACGGTGTGCCGGCCGGCATGCGGCGCGAACCAAGCGATGTGCGCGATCAGACGGGTCTCGGCAGCCTCCTGTTCGTCGTTCGGGATTTGCGCGCGGTCCCGCTCCCCGGTGTCCTGATCAGGCTGCGTTCGGAGTTCGGCCAACAGACGGTGTTTACCGGGAGCGTCGGCGAGGCTGTGTTCGACGGCCTCGTCGCGGGTCACTACTCCTACCAGCTCGAGTCCATCGGACGGCCGGATCTCACCGCCGGGCCGCTTGCACTGGCGGAGGGCGAGGAGCGACTGCTGGAGCTGCGGATCGACGACTACGACCGCAGCATTGCGGGGCGTGTTCTGGACCAGGGCGGAGAGCCGGTGGGCGGGATAATAGTGACGGCGCAGCCCTATCGCGGACAAACCGGCGCGCAATTGGCGGCGGCGTCGGAGCAGCGAACGGAGAGCGGGCCTGACGGCTGGTTCGAATTCACCGGGCTCGGCGAGGGAGACCAGGAGCTGAAGACATTTGCCACGGACCGGTACGCCGCCAGCAGGGCGATCATGCGCGCCGGCAACGACGGCGCCGTCCTCGCAATCTCGGAGATCAGGGGTCTGCAGCTCGCCGGCCAGGTTACCGACTCGGCCGGGCGACCGCTGGCCGGTGTCGCGGTTTCGCGTGTCCGAGGCCAGGGCCAGCGAACGGAGACCGACGCAGCCGGTCGATACGCGCTCTCGGTTGACGACCTCGGGACTGACCGCAGCCCCCTTCTTCGCTTCGAATTGGACGGGTATCGACCGGAGCAGAAGGTCCTGCAGCAGTCGGCCCTTTCTGGCGAGGGACCGGTGCACCTTGATGCGCGCCTGGTCCCGATCGAGCGCCCGATCGAGGTCTTGGCCTATCTCGTCGACGAGCAGGGCGCACCGGTCGAAGGCCAGTCGATTCAGCTGTATTCGCGGCGATCGAACACGACCTATCACGGAACCAGCGACGCGCAGGGTGAGGTCAAGCTGCCGAATGTGCTGCCGGGCTTCGACTACCGGCTGACGGTCGAGCCGACGGCCCGGTATCGGACAGTCACGTGGCCGATGGTTGACCTCACACGCGCACGGGCGCCGCTCGAGATCGTGCTGGAATCGCTTCCGACCGGGCGGGTTTGGGGTCGGATGGTGGACGTGTCGGGATATCCGGTGCCGCATTTCAGCATGTGGCTGCAAAGCGACAAGGCGCAGGGAAGCTGGATAAAGGTGACCGGGGACAGCGTCGGCTATTTCGAGATTGGGGACGTGCCGGAAGGGCGGCTGCGGCTGCAAACGCTTTCGCGACCGCTGTTTCGCACCACCGGAGTAGAACTCGTCGCCGGTTCCGACGTCTATGTCGAAGTCGTACTCGACTGGGGCAAGCAGTTCCTCGAGGGAAAGGTCGTCGGCGAGGGCGGGGAGCCGCTTGCGGGGGCTCGGGTCCAGCTGAACTGGCGCGGCGATTGGTGGCTGATGGACACGCATCAATCCATCCGGCAGACGGTCGCCGACAGCGCTGGCACTTTCGTGTTTTCAGGACTCGGCGGCGGCCCCTATGACCTGCGGGCAAGCGCCCCCGGTCACCTGACCAAGCAGATCGAGTCGCGGTTCAGCGGCGAGCGTGTCGAGGTCAGGCTCCCATCGGCGGAAGACTAGCGCATCCGCGACGGACCAAGCCGTCGCGACGCCTGCCCCCGGAACCCCTCGCCTGGCTCGGCGCCAACACCACCATGCGCTGGAAGGAACACAAGGCCGGGCGGGAGCTGTAGGGCGATCCCAACACCAGAACCATGTCTTCTGCAATGGGCCGATATATGGTGCGACAGCCGGAGAGAAGCACGTGTTCGTTCTCCTCGCCTGCCGAGTTTCCGAACGAGATCGGCCCTAAGCCTTCACAGATCCCGCCGTCATGCCGGCGAGAAAGTACCTTTGCGCGACCAGGTAGATCAGCAATAGCGGCAGTGATCCCAGGACGCTCATGGCCATCATCTCGTTCCATTCGAACGCGTGCTGGCCCATGAGCAGTTGAATGCCGATCGGGACCGTTCGCATGTCTGTCGATTTCGTCAGCGTGAGCGCGAACAGGAATTCGTTCCAGGCGAGCAGGAAGGTGTAGACGCCCGTCGCGACGATGCCCGGAATCGAGATCGGCACGATCACCCGCCATAATGCCGTCCAGCTCGTCCCACCGTCTACCAGCACGGCCTGGTCGAGATCCTTCGGCAACGTATTGAAGTAGCCGGTCATCAAGAGAATGGCATAGGGAAGCGTGAAGACCATGTAGGTCACGATCAGCGCCAGGTAGGTGTCGAATATCCGAAATGCGACCACCATGCCGAAATACGGAATCAACAAGGTAATCGGCGGCACGGTTTGGGTGCTGATGACAAAGAGGTTGAAGACCCTCTTCATCGGAAAGTCGAAACGGCTGAATGCGTATGCCGCCATGATCGAAACCAGCAGGGTCAACAGGGTGACGGCGCCGGAGACGAAGTAGCTGTTGATGAAGAACTGGATCTTGACCGGGTCGCTGAAGATCGCGTCATAGGCGGTCAGGGTGAATACCTCGGGCAGGATCCGCGGCGGCAACGCGAATATCTCCGTGTTGGATTTCAGTGAACTGAACAGCATCCAGAGAACCGGGAATCCGGCGAAGACGAGTCCGACGCCCAATCCGATGAACGTGACCCAGGTCAGAAGATCGAACCGCTTCCGCATGTCATCTGGCCTTCTGATGCTTGATGTAGAAATAGGTCATGCTCATCGACAGGAGGAAGATGACGACCGCGCTTGCCGCTGCGAGCGAGAACTGGAATCGCGAGAAGGCCAGCTTGTAGGTGTAAGTGCTGAGCATTTCGGTCGCATGGATCGGGCCGCCTCCCGTCGTCATCCACACCAGCGGAAACACCTGCATGGTCCAGATGAAATCCAGCATGGCGATGCTGATCATGATCGGCTTGAGATGCGGAAGGGTGATGTACCAGAACTTCTGGGGCTCATTGGCGCCGTCGATGCTGGCCGCCTCATAGTATTCCTGGGGAACGCCCTGCAGCCCGGCCAGCAGACTCACCATGTAGAGCGGGTATCCGGCCCAGATGTTGACGAAGGTCAGGGCGTGAATGGCGGTCGCGGTCGACGAGAACCATTCCACCTTGAACCCGACGATGTGCAGGGTCATCAGGATGCTGTTGATGACGCCGTTCGGGTCCAGCAGCAATCGCCAGATGATCGCGATGATCACCGCGGTGAACAACCAGGGAAGGATGTAGAGCACCCGCAGGATGCTGCTCACGATCGGGTTGACGCGCTTGGAATTGAGCATGAGCGCGAAGCACAGGCCGATCAGCAGATGGAACGTCACACTCATGACCGTGAAGTACAGTGTCTGCCCGACCGACTGCCAAAAGACGGGATCGGCGAAGATCTCGCGGAAGTTCCGCAGGCCGACAAAGTCCGGGTCGGGGCTGACGATCGCCCGGTCCAGCACCGCGTAGCGGAAGACCACGCCCATCGGGAACAGCATGAGAATGAAAAAGAGCGCCATGGCCGGCGCGATGAACAGGTAGGGAACGGCGGCGCGGCGTTGCTTGTAGGAGAGAAGGGACGGGCTTGGCCCTAGCCGAATAGACGTGCCACGGCCGGTCGCGAAGTTTGCCATGTCGCCGCGTCCCCAACTCCTGGTGGCTTGGAGGTCGTCACCGGTCTCAAGGGCTTGGTGATGCGACGCGGTCGGCGCGCCGCATCACCATCATGCTACAGAGTTAGAATTCGGCTTCCCAGTTGGCTTGCGCGGCAGCCGCTGCTTCCGCGGCGGATTGCTCGCCTTCCAGCATCTTCTGCACTTCGACACCGAGTTGCCGCATCAGCTCTTCGGCGACGGGCAGGCCGACGAATTCGTTGGCCAGATAGCCGGTCTGGAAGATGTCGAAAGCCGTAGCGAACAGCTCGTCCGAGGCCACGAAGTCAGGCTCGGCATTCACATTGCCGGGGAACGCGTTGGCGATCGATACGAGCCTGGCATTGACCTCGGTGCTCAGCAAATAGGACACCAGCTTGAAGGCTTCTTCCTTGTGCTCGCTGTGCTCGCTGATGCCGATTCCCCACGAGGCGTACGGCAGGCCGCGGGCACCGTCATAGCCGTCGACGGCGGGGAGCGCGGTAATATCGAAATTCAGGTCGGGGTTTCGTTCGCGGATCAGGTTGATGTGGGCCAGCGAGTCGACCATCATCCCGACGCGGCCGTTGACGAACTCCTCAACCTTGTCCTGTTCCCTCTTGGCGAACGCACCGGGTGAGATCAGGCCCTCGTCATACATCGACTGGACGAATTCCAGGGTCGTGACCACGTCATCGTTGGTCAGGTCGGGCATGCCGTCCTTCATCATGCTGTTGCCCGATGCCCATACCCAGGACATCACGTCGTTCTGGATACCGTTGGGCGCCTGCAGATTGAGTGGCAGCACCCAGCCGAACTGGTTGCTGTCTTCATCGGTCAGCTTGCGCGCCGCGTCGACAAATTCGCTGCGGGTCGTCGGCAGGGCCTCGACGCCGGCTTCCTTCATCAGATCCAGATTGACGAACACCGGATAAACGAAGGACGCAACCGGGAACATGTAGCTGTTGCCGTCGACCTCGATGACCGCGGCCACTTCGTCGGCATTGAAGTCCGATGATGCGGCCATCAGGTCGTCCATGGCGGCGATCGCGTTTTGCCTTGCCAGATCGTTCACCCAGGCGCCGTCGAGACCGACTACATCGCTGAGGGTCCCGGACGCCGCGCCGACGACGATCTGGTCGCGGGTTGTGGCGTAGGGGCCGCTGACAAGTGTCACAGTGATGCCCGGGTTCTTCGCCTCGAAATCATCCATGATGGCGCGCAGGGCACCGGCGGGCAGTTCGGGCTCCCACCATTGGATGAACTCGAGGTTGGCCTGAGCCATGGCGCCGGTGGTGCCGAGGACGCAGGCGACGGCAGCCGATTTCCACAGCAGTACGGATTTCTTGACGTTCATCACTTCCTCCCTTTGTCAGATTTCATTTCCCCAGAATGCGGATCTGCGGGACTCCACGGCGCGGGCACCCCATGCGGGCGCCCAAACTCGCTGCCGAGACAAGTGCTGACCGTTGGCGCCTCCCAATGCCAAGCCGGTTCTTCGTCGCGTGTTAAGCCTCTTTATTGCAGATTAATTGGTGTTTTGCGATCCGGTCAACTCGCACATCCCGCATTAACCCGCAGTCCGGTCTCTATTCAGCCGCGCTCGCCTGGTTGGCGGCCGATTGCCAGTCCCGATACCAGTATTTCTCCAAGGCATCCGATACCGCGCCCTTGGCAATCGTCGGCTTGTGCGGCGTGCCGAGGCCGACCGTGATCTCGGCGAGCTCGCTTAGCCGCGATCTCGCCCGTTCCAGGCCTTCGGCATCCGGCTCGGCGGAACCGTCGGGAACGGCATCGCGCCAGATGGAACGGCCGGCGACGAAGCCCGATGCCCCGGCGCGGCACGCCAGCTCAAGCTGCACCTTGAAGTCATCATAGCCGACGCCGGCGGACAGGATCACCCAGGGCACCTGCACCGCCGCGCTGATCTGTTCGCACCGCGCGGCCGCTGCGCGCCGCTCCTCCGGCGTGGAAACCGGACCCGGGAACTCAAGCTTCAGCAAGTCGGCGCCGAGCTCGGCCGCGATCATCGCCGATTCCACGATCCCATCCGCCCGGCGATTCTGCCAACTGGCCTGGGACGGTTCCTCGCCGGGCAATTCATTCCAGATGGGTTCGACCACCAATGGCAGCGACTGGTCGGCACAATCGGCCACGAGATCACTGACGATCCGGCATTGCGACTGCCGGATCGGACCGTCGGGCCGGAAATACCACAGCAGCTTGCACATATCGGCGCCCATCTTCTTGATCTTGGCCGCGTTCCAACCGTCACGGAATCGGGTCTGGCCACGCTCACCGGTGCCGGCATAGCCGCCCTCCGCCTCCACGCAGACCATGAGGCCGACCTCACGGGACAGCGTACCCGTCAGGATCGAATGGGCCGCCGCATATTCGGGATCGAGAAGAAAGGAGCCGACATAGGGCTGCAGCGCCGTAATGAGGTCGAGCTTGCTGCCGACCGTCCGGGCATAGGGCACCTTGGAGAGGTCGGGATCGATCAGCTCGCGGTAATCGTCGCCGTGATCGAGGGCGCAGGTGATGAAAAATCCATCCGCCGTCGTGACCCGCTGCATGCCGCGGATCTTGCCAGGGTCGATCGAACGGAAGTCAAGTCGGGGGGTCATTGTGCCTCCTGGTTCAGTTGGGGTCGGTGCCGGACACGCCGGACAGAACGGCGAGGGTTCCCGCGAGAAACGAGTCGCCGAGCCCGATCGTGGTGGTCGGTTGGGCGAGATGCGGAGCGGGACAACTCACGAAGTGGCCATCGTTGGCCGCAGGCCGGATCGACGGCCAGGGGCTGGGTTCCAGCGTCCCTGTGATGTGTGCGGAGGCCGGATCGACGGCGCATCCCGCATGCGCCCGCGCAGAGGCCGTAAAGCAGCCGTACATGATCGCCTGCAGTTCCGTCCGCGGATCGGCGCGCGTGAACGACAGGGCCCAGCTATCGGCGTGGACGTTTACCCGATCCAACCGCATATCGCTGGCGATGCGGAGCATGGCCGTGGGAATCGACGCCTCGTCGACCGCTGTATCCGGAGTCAGCACCGCCAGCTCGGCCACGTTCATGCCGACGGAATTGCAGATCCCGGCAAATGTCTGCAACAGCTGCTGGCGGTCGTCAGGCGACGTGAAATCCGCCAGTTCCATATGAATGACCGGGATGCCGGCATCCTTCCAAGCCGACGCCAATCGACGGGACCAGGTCAGCGCACGATCGAACTCGTCCCGCTCCAGCGCATTGAAGCCGGACAGCATCGCAGCGCCCGCGCCACCCGCAGCTGCTCGACTGAACCCGGCAAATGCCTCGTCGAACTGGAAGCAATCATCGGAGAACCGAAGAATGATCCGATCCGCGCGTGGCGCCGGGACGGTTTGCTGAGCGGGTGAGAACTCGATGATCTGATGTGATGTAATGGGCAGCCGCGTCCGCTGCTTCATCATCGTCTCACCGCGAGGTGCAAATTGGATGTTCGGATGGAGGAGAGCCAGCAGCACCGGGTCGCGGCGTTCGAGCGCAAGCAAGGGCTTTGCGCCGGCGATGGCCAATTGCTGCGCCACCTGAGTCGACGAGCCGCCCGGCAAGGTGCGGTCAGTCCGAATACCGGCAAATACTCGCGCGCCATCCGGCCAGTCGGCATCGAATTCGCCGCCCGTACCGGCATTGGCATGGCTGACCAGGCGCTTCCTCAGGTCTGATTGCAGATCGCCGTTGCAGGCGTCCAACGCTTCCAGAACCGCATCGAGATCGCAGACACGATCGATGCAGGCGGCGAATCCGCAGAAAACCGGAGGTATGTGTGGTGCAATGTCGCGAATTTCTTTGGCAAGAGCGACGTAGTCAGCAAGAGACACTGGTGTCGGACGGTCTATTTCTTGCCAGCCCAATTTTCATTCTTCTTGCAGCTAAATAGGACCAAGGGAATTTGGCGTCATCTCTCCACGAAACCCCAAGGCAAGGCGGTTTCGCCACCCGGCCGGCCCAGGAAATCCGAACGATATAGCGTCTTTATTCGTTTTTTTGCGGTTTTATCAGCGTTGAATGATAGGGTCAAGAGTGCTAGCAAACGAAATCCATAGATGGCGGGCACAGGCGGAGACGCACATGCAGCCGAAGCGAGCGGGTGCAACGACACCGCGCCTTCCTCTCAAACGGCGCAACGACATTCTTGAACTCGTTCGGACGAACGGGCACGTCAACGTGACTGAAATGACCGCATTCTTCGACGCGTCCCATGACACCATCAGGCGGGATCTCGACGCGCTCGCAGCCCAGGGGCACCTCCGGCGGACCCATGGCGGGGCCGTGTCGCTTGAGCACGAGAACTCGATGAATGTGCCGGTCCTGGATCGCCGGCTCGTCAACGTGCCCGCAAAAACCCGCATCGCAGATAAGGTCGCCACGTTGATCGCGGATGGCGAACGCCTCTTCATCAATGGCGGAACGACCACCCTGTTCGTGGCCAGGGCGCTGATCCCGCGCGCCAGGCTGACGGTGCTTACCAACAACCTGCTGGTCCCGGCGGTCATACCCGAGGACAGCCATTGGGACCTCTATGTCCTGGGCGGGCGCTACCACGCCGGCTCGCAGGTCACGACCAAGACCGACGGCTTCAACACATTTGTTCCGGTGAAGACCGACACGGCCGTTATCGGTGTCGGCGGCGTCTCGGCGGCGGATGGATTCACGGTCAGCCTCTTCGAAGATGCGGCCGTCATCCAGCAGATGCTCTACAGCGCGAAGCGCCTGATCTTCGTCGCAGATGCGAGCAAGTTCGGTCGGGAGCACCTCGTTCCCATCGCGGTTAACGACAAACCGGCCTTGCTCGTGACGGACGGTCAGCCGGATGAGAGCGTCAAGGACTGGCTGAAAGGCCACTCGGTCGAGTTAATCGTGGTCTAACTAATACCTGCTCCACCGCAACGTCCTATCTCGGTCTACCAGCGCTTCGCTACTTCCCTCTGGATGAAGGCCAGGCCGTCCTTGGCCAGGCGTTCCTCGGTTTCGTACATGCGGCGCCAGATCTTGGTTGCGGCGACCAGTTCGGGCAGGGATTCGCCGAAGGCCTCAATGGTCAGCCATCCGTCGTAGCCGATCTCGTGCAGCGCATCGAAGGTCTCGGTCCATCGGACGCCGCCCTGTCCCGGCGTGCTGCGGTCGTTCTCGGCGATGTGGACGTGAACCAACCGGCTGGCGCAGGCCCGGATCGCGCCGCGGACGCTCTTCTCCTCGATGTTGGCGTGGAAGGTGTCGTAGAGGACGCCGCAATTCGGATGCCCGACCGCATCGGCGAAGCGGGCCGTCTCGGCAGCGGTGTTGAGGAGATAGATTTCGAAGCGGTTCAGGAACTCCACGCCGAGCACAACGCCGGTCCCCTCCGCATGCTCGGCCAGCGCCTGCATGCTCTCCACGCCCCGCTTCCACTCGTCATCCGTCGGGCCGGTGCCGGTGAAAAAACCGATCGGCCCTTGATAGGGGCCGACCAGCGCCTCGGCGCCCATGGCCTCGCAGCAATCGACTGCCAGCTTGTTGGCCGCCACCGCCTTGGCGCGGACCGCCGGATCGGCGCTGATCGGGTTGTCCTCCTCGCCGCGCACGGTGCAGGCGGTGCGGCGCAATTCGAGAGCGTCTAGGCGCCCGCCCCAATACACCGCCTGCTCCGGCGTCATCGCGAACACCGGCAGCTCCACGCCGTCGAAGCCGGCCGCCTTCAGCATCTCCAGCACCGGCAGCATGCTGTCGTCCATGCTGCCGGTCCACAGCAGCAGGTTCATGCCAAGTTTCATGCGCCCCCTCCCCTTATGTGCCGCCGCCCGTTCCGACGCGGGCATCCGCAACGATACCCGAATTTCTCACCATGGCGGGAACGGCACCCGGCGGGAGCGGACTCGGGCCCTGGTTTGGCATAGCCTGCCGTCACCAAACGCAATTGGGCCGCCGATCATGAGCCGGTTTTGGAGTCCCGTCGTTCACACCCTGTCGCCCTACCAGCCCGGCGAGCAGCCCATGCTGGACGACATCGTCAAGCTCAACACCAACGAGAATCCCTACGGCCCCTCGCCTCGCGTGCTGGCGGCAATCGCCTCGGCGACGGATCGGCTGCGCCTCTATCCCGATCCGGACGCGTCCCGTCTGCGTGAGACGATCGCCAAACGATACGAGGTGGCGCCGGAGGAGGTGTTCGTCGGCAATGGCTCGGACGAGGTTTTGGCTCATGCCTTCCAGGCCCTTCTGAAGCAGGACGCGCCGCTCCTCTTTCCCGATATCACCTATGGCTTCTACCCGGTCTATTGCGGCCTCTACGGCGTCGATCACGAGGAAGTGCCTCTCGATGCCGAAATGCGGGTGCAGATCGCCGACTACAGGCGTCCCTGCGGCGCCATCCTCCTGCCCAATCCGAACGCCCCGACCGGCATCGCCCTTCCGCGCGACGGGATCGCGGCGCTGGTGTCGGAGCATCCCGACCGGCTGGTTGTCGTCGACGAGGCCTATGTCGACTTCGGTGCCGAGAGTGCGGTGCCGCTGGTGGCGCAGCACGACAATCTGCTGGTTGTCCAGACCCTGTCGAAATCGCGGGCCCTGGCCGGGCTGCGCGTGGGGTTCGCCATCGGCCAGCGCCCCCTGATCGAGGCGCTGGAACGGGTGAAGGGCAGCTTCAACGCCTACCCGCTGGATTGCCTCGCCATGGCCGGTGCGGTCGCGGCCATCGAGGACGAGGCCTGGTTTCAGGAGACCCGAGCGCGCGTCATGAAGGATCGCGAATGGCTCGGCGGTGCCCTCCGCGATCTCGGCTTCGAGGTACTGCCGTCCGCGGCGAATTTCGTCTTCGCACGCCACCCCGGCCATAGCGGTGGGGAACTCGCAGCCCGGCTGCGCGAGCGCGGCGTTCTGGTCCGGCACTTCGAGAAACCGCGGATCGCGGATTTCCTGCGCATTTCGGTCGGCACAGCGGATCAATGCCGACACCTGGTCGATCTGTTGCGTCGCTTGACTTGATCCCGGGCCTTCCGAGCCGATCCCGTCGCTACGTCGCGGCAACCGGTCCGACGTTAAGCCATCACGGATTCCGCTTACTCATCGACCATGATCTCCTATGGCGATTTCAGCTACGCAATACACGAGCATGCAGCGTGGCGCCGGCTATTCCCTGTCACGGGAGGCCGGAGCCGTGCGGTCATGGCCACTCCTTGATTCGCTCACGATTACAGCAATCGGTCAGGAGCGGCCGCCGGGCGTTGCGTCCAGCGAGTCAGATCGGCAACTTGCGACGGCCCGGTCCAAGCAGGTGCTCATAGCCAGAACTGCGCATCTACAGGTGCCTGAGCACGTGGATTCTCTCTCGGCGCTTGGCTAATCTCCGGTTGAAGGGAGATTCCATGGAGCGCCGGCTCGCGGCCATACTTTCTGCGGACGTTGTCGGCTACTCCCGGCTGATCAGGGCTGACGAGGAAGGCACCCTTGTGGCCTTCAAGACCCTGAGGCACGAACTCATCGATCCCAAGATCGCCGAGCATCGCGGGCGGATCGTCAAGCTGATGGGGGACGGCATACTTGCCGAATTCCCAAGCGCCGTTGAGGCGGTCCGCGCGGCCAGCGAGATGCAGCGTCATCTTTCGGAGCGGAACGCCGGCCTGCCCGAAGACGGCAGAATCGAGCTTCGCATGGGCATCAATCTGGGCGATGTCGTGATCGACGGTGACGACATTCATGGAGACGGCGTCAACGTGGCATCTCGCCTGGAGGGGCTCTCGGAGCCGGGCGGGCTTTGCATCTCCGAGAAGGTCTACGAAGAGATCCGCGATCGAACCGACCTTGCGTTCAAGGATCTGGGCGATCGCAGTGTCAAGAACATCGACCGGCCCGTCCATGTATACCGCCTCGACCTGCGGGCGGCTGCGAAACCACGGCACGGCACACGGCGCAGGCTGCATCATTCCCGGCCGATCGGCATTGGCATCGCCTTAGCCGTGGTGTTGGCGATCGCCATTCTGGCGGTCCTGCCGTCGCAGGTGGGCACGAATGGCGGTCCCGCGGTCCCAACGGTGGCCGTCATCCCCTTCGAGAGCATCGGCAGCGGCCCTAACCAGTCCGAACTGGTGGCCGGATTGATGGAGGATCTGCGCATCACCCTGTCCGAGGAGACGGGCCTGCGCGTGATCTCCACGGAGATCGCGGCGGGGACCGACGGCGCGGACCCCGTCCTATATGTGGTCGATGGCAGCGTGCGGCAATCCGACGGCCGCATGCGGATCACGGCGTCATTGATATCGGCCGGCTCCGGCGTCCACCTGTGGGGCGGTCGCTACGATCGGGATGCAAGCGACATGCTGACCGTGCAAGAAGAGGTCGCGGGCAAGATCGTGGAGAGCCTTGCCGTCAAGCTTTCCAACGAAGAAATCCGGCGTGTGGCCGGCGACCAACCAAGGTCGGTCCTCTGGGCCGGCCTAGCCGAATTGGGGCGTTTGGCCGAACACACGATCTCGCTGTCACTGGACCTCTTCAGAGGCGAGGCGGATGCATGACCGGTTGGCCGAACCAGCACCGCGGAGGGGTCCGACCGCAGAGCCGATGGGGGATCATGCCATGGTGAAGCCGCAGACATCATTGGTGCCGCTCATTGCCGGTGCGGCGGTCTTGTTGACGAGCGTTGCCAGTTTGGCAGCGGAATTCGGCGAGACCGTCGTCATTCACGGTCAGATCGACGAGAACGTGGTCGCAGGCGGCGAGACCGTCACCATCGACGGACAGGTGAACGGGGACGTCGTCTCCTTCGGCGAGACCGTCGTCATCGGTGGAGAGATATCGCAGGACATTCTGGCGGTCGGCGCCGAAATCGTTGTCAGCGGTACGATCGAAGGCGATGTCCGGATCGCCGGTGCGACTTTGACGCCGGCAGCGTCGATCGGCGGAGATCTGATGGCCGCGGCCGATACGATCGTTGTTCCCGCCGATACGATGGTCGGCGGCAATGCCTGGCTGGCGGGCCGCGAGACAGACCTGCTCGGGACCGTCGCTGGAGATCTTCTTGCTGGGGCCCGCGAGATTCGTCTCGTCGGCAGGGTCGGAGGCGACGCGGAGCTGGCCGGGGAGTCGATAATCATCGCGTCAACTGCGCGGATCGCCGGCGATCTGACCTACCGCAGCATCGGCGAAGCCATCATCGAGCCGGGCGCCGAGATCCTGGGGGATATCATCTTCATCAGATCCGAGGCTCCCAGATCCATGGTTGGCGACGCGCTTGCCGGCATCAGCGCCTTCGGATTGCTGTTCCTGCTCGGATTGTTCGTCTTGGGCGCCCTGCAGATCCTGATCGTCCCGAACACCGCCACGGGACCTGCAATACTGCTGGGCCGCAACCCCTGGCCGGCGCTCGGCCTGGGGTGCCTGATCCTATTGGCCTGTCCGATCGTGATCATCGTACTGGCAATCAGTGTCATCGGAATTCCGATCACCATCGTTTTGGGCGCGCTCTATATCGTCGCGCTGTTCATCGGTTTCCTGGTGACAGCCAGCGCCCTTGGCCGCAGGGGTGCAAGGCTGGTCGGGCGGGACCCGGATGTCTCATATTGGACGCGCCTGGCCGCCTTTGCGGCAGGCCTCCTGTTCCTCGCCATCGTCGGGTTCATCCCGGTGCTCGGCCTCCTGGCTGTGATCCTGGCGACGGCGGCCGGTCTCGGAGCGCTCACGCTACAGGCCCGCATTGCCCGGCGGTCAGCGACGGCCTGAGCGGCTGGCTTGCCGCGGAGAGGACTCATCTGTAGGACCGGATGCGGGCAATGCTCTTCAGGGCAGGCTCAGCTTGGCCATCCGGCCGCCATCCACTGTGTAGACCTGCCCGGTGACGAAGCCGGCATCGGCGCTGGCCAGCCAGGCGACCAGGGCTGCGACCTCCTCCGGCGATCCGGTGCGGCCGACGGGATGGATGCCGCCGATCTGGCGGCGGAAGGCGGCGGGGTCCGGCATCGACTCGATGAAGTCGGTGTTGAGCTCGGTGTCGATCCAGCCCGGCGCCACGGCGTTGCAGCGCACGCCGTCCGGGCCGTGATCGACCGCCACCGCGCGGGTCAGCCCGTGCAGCCCGGCCTTGGAGGCGCAATAGGCGGCGTGGCGCGGGTTCGAGCCCAGGCCCTCGATCGACCCGATATTCACGATCGCGCCGCCGCCCTTCAGATGCGGCAGGGCGTGCTTGATGAGCAGGAACGGAGCGGTCAGGTTGAGCGCCAGGGTGCGCTGCCAACCCTCGAGGGCCATCTCCTCGACCGTCGCCTCTTCCATCAGGCCGGCATTGTTGATCAGCACATCCAGGCGGCCGGCCCGGGAGATGCATTCGGAGACGACCTGCCCTGGCACGGACGTGTCGGAGAGGTCGGCCTCGATGGTTTCAAAATCCGCCGCGGACTGCCGCTGGGCCGTGATGACCCTCGCACCCTCCGACGCCAGCCGCTGGGCACAGGCAAGCCCGATGCCGCTGCGCCCGCCGGTCACCAGGGCGACCTTGCCGTCGAACCGGCTCATGACACCGGCTTGCCGCCATTGACCTCGACCAGCGCGCCGCACATGTAGCGGGCCTCGTCGGAGGCGAGGAAGGCGATGACGTCGGCGATGTCCTCGGGCTGGGCGATCCGCCCCAGCGGCACCGAGGCGTCGAGTTCGGCGATGGCGTCCCCGGGGTCGATTCCGCGCGTGGCGAACCCGGTGCGCAGCATCGGCGTGTCGACCTCGTTCGGGCACACGGCGTTCACCCGGACGCCCTGGCGCGCGTGGTCGAGGCCAAGGCACTGGGTCATCGAGGCCAGCGCCGCCTTGGTCAGGCAATAGATCGGATGGTCCGAGCCCGGATGCACGCCCCAGCAGGAGGCGACATTGACGATAGCGCCGCCGCCGGCCCCGGCCATGATCGGAATGGCGGCCCGGCAGAGCCGGAACGGCGCCTCCACATTGACCGCCACGGACAGGTGGAAATCCTGGTCCGTCGCGGCAGTGATCGGCCCGCGCCGCATCAGCCCGGCATTGTTGACCAGGATATCCAGTCCACCCAGCGCCTTGGCCGCCGCACTGGGCAGGCGGTCGCAATAATCCGCATCGGTCAGGTCGCCCGGCAGCAGCATCCCGGCTTCGACGCCGTCGAGGCTGCGATCAGCCGCCGCCACGGACGCCCCTTCAGCCTGCAGCTTGGCAATGATGGCGACGCCGATGCCGCCGGCGGCACCGGTCACCAGGGCCCGCCGGCCCTCAAGCCGCATCCCGGGCCTGCCGGGCGGCATGGATGTGGTCGACGGTGAGTCCGCAGCAACCGCCGATGATCTGCACGCCGGACCTGATCGAATCGGCGCAGTACTCCCCGAACACCTCCGTGGACATGACATCCACGAAGTTCCAGTCCGGCATCTCGAAATGGCCGGAATCCGGATAGGCCATCAACGGCCCGTCGAAATGGGCGCGGACCGATTGCAGCGCGTCCTTGGTCAGCTCGGCGTTGCTATGCATGACGCCGGCCGCATCGACCTGCGCCGGGATGAGGCTGGTGACCGCATCCAATGGCAGGTCGCCATGGGGAAAGAAGCTGAGAACCCGGCCATCGGGCGCGCGGCGGGCGCTGAATCCGAACCAGACCGGAAGGCCGGTAGCGGCCGCCGCATCGAGCGCGAGGCGGATCCTGGAAGGCTGGTACATCATCTCAAGGATGATGAGTTCGCAGCCCGAGCGCACGAGGATCTGGGCGAGTTCGTCGAGGGCAAAGGCGGTCTCCGCATCGTCCGGCGAGTCGTCCCGGTTTGCGATGGCAGTCCCCGCCGTCACCGGGACCATGTGCGACAGCGAGCCGGCGACGACGACGTCCGCGCCACCCGGCGCTTCGTCGCGGGCCCGCAGGGCCGCCTCGACGGCGCGCCGGTTGATCTCCTCGACCTGGTCCGCGTAGCCGGCGCGGGACAGCATGACCCGCGACGACGCGAAGGTGTTGGCGGTGATCACCTCGGCCCCGGCGGCGATATAGTCGGCATGGATGTCGGTGAGCAGCCGGTCATGGTCCAGCGTCGCCGGCCCGCACCAGGCCCCCGGATCCATCGGCACCCCGCGGCGCTGGAGCTCGGTGCCGGTAGCCCCGTCCAGCAGCACGATCTCGCCGGCGTCCAGCCGCCCCTTCAACCGGTCATAGGACATGAACGCTCCTGCCATCGGGTTTTGGTCGTTCCATTTCAATCACCATGCGGCAGGTTGAGTTGCCAGGAGACGCCGAACCGGTCCGCAAGCCAGCCGAAGCGGCGGCTGAATCCATAGTCGTCCAGCGGCATCATGACCGCTCCGCCCTCGGAAAGGCGCGAGAAGGCGACGTCCAATGCTGCGGCGTCCTGGAATTCGACAAAGATCGACATGGCCGGCGTGAAGCCAAATTCATGCGGGATGGGGCTGTCGATGATCACGAGGCCCTGGCTGCAGAATTTCGCCCGCGCCTCCTTCACCAATCCGGCGGCTCCCGCCTCGCCGTCCGCGTACAGCTCCATGCTTTCGACAGAGAATTCGGGAAAGACGGATTTGTAGAGTTCGATGGCCGCCTTGGCGTCGCCCTGGAACATCAGATGTGTCGAAACCGCCGTCATGCCCAAGGTCATGCCGCATCCTCCAGGCCGGCACCCATGAGAACCGACAGCGTGGACAACAGCCCGTCCTTGTCGGCGTAGCAGCCCTGCAGCCAGCGCGAACCGGCCTCGGCCGAAAAGCCGGCGCGGCCGTGCAGCACGCGGGTGTTGTCGACAATGAAGCTCTCTCCGGGCTCCAGCTTGAAGCCGACCGCCATCGCCGGATCGTCGATGATCTCGCCGAGCCGCCGATAGGCCGCGTAGTAGCCCAGCATCTCGTCGAACGGTACATCGAGGATCGGGGCGGTGCTGCGGTTGTTGAAGCGCACGCCGATGAGTTCCCCATCCGGCGCGCACTCGATCATCGGCCGGCGGGACCTGAGATGGACGCCGCCCGTCCCCCGATACTCGAACCGCGCGCAATACCGCGACAGCAGCGCGAAGCCCTGCGGGTCCCCGTCCCGCAGCCGCTCTGCGGCGCGAAAGCCGTCGACCACCTGGCTCTCACCGCCCTCGGCGGAGTTCTCCAGGCAATAGAGGACCTGCAATGTGGGCACGGGATCGCGATAGGGGTTGTCGGTATGCGCCTGCAGCCCGAGCCCGGTATAGGCGAGGTTGGACGGATCGATCTCGGTCCGGACCTCGAACCAGCGGCCGTAATTGGTCTCCCTCACGAAGCCGAACAGCGCCACGATCTGCAGGAGCGCGCCGCTCTCCACCGGCCCGCCGGTCAGCTTGGCGACGCCGTAGCGCCGGACATGGCCGAGCCATTCGGCGAGCGCGCCGGGATCCGCGACGATGGTCTCGAAATCGCCGGTGACCGTGCCGGGGTCGAGCGTGCCGTCCCAGGTCTCGACCCCGGACGACCCGCCCCTGGCACCGTCCCTCTCCTCGCGATCGTAGATATGCTCCCGCAGCCAATCTGCTGGATACCGGACCGTCTTGTCCTCCGGAGCGAAGGTGACCTCCAACTCGCCATCGCGGATCGCCGCATCGGCAATGCGGGTGTCGGCCGGAATGTCCTGGAGCGTGATCAGTCGCTGGCCGTTCGAGGCCGATCGTGTCGCGGAATCCAGCGCATTGTCGCGGAGCCAGATGGCGTGGTACCGCGCTGCCGTTCCGTCGTGCCAGGTCACGCGCAGCTCCGAGCCGCTCTCGAGCATCTCGCATCGTGTCAGACCGACCATCCGTGCCTCCATGGGTCGTCGCGGCGATTATTCTTGATGCTGCCGGGAGGAACGACAATGAATGTTTCTTCGCCAGAGGCTCTGTTCCGGATTTTTCTCGCGCTCCGGGACTCCGACGGAGCCGGGCGTTCCGATCAGCCGGCTCGCGGTGGTTCAATGTGGACATATGCCAATCCGGTGAAAATCACATTCGGAGCCGGTGCTTTCGCACAGGTCCCGGCAGCGATAGCCGGGCGTCGGCATGCGGTCGTCACATACCCGGAGCCGCCATTCGCCGATCTGGCTGCGCGCCTGGCGACAGCCGCCGGCGATCCGGTGCTCACGGTCGCCGACGTCGCACCCAACCCCGATTTCGAGACCCTCCGAGCGCAGGTCGTGCGGTTTTCGGAGCTGAGCGCACCGCCGGAGGCCATCGTCGCGATCGGCGGCGGATCGGTGATCGATTCCGCCAAGGTCTTCGCCGCCGCGGCGGGAGATTTCGGCAGGGTCCAACGCTATCTCGAACACAAGGAAGGCGGCGATGCGCTGCCGGCCGTGCCCATCATCGCCGTATCGACGACAGCCGGCACCGGAAGCGAGGTCACCTGCTGGGCGACCGTATGGGATACGCGCGCGGGGAAAAAATATTCGCTTGCGCGCCCGAACCTCTATCCGGAGGCGGCGATCGTCGATCCGGACCTGACCCTGGGCAAACCGCATCGGCTCACGGTTTCGACCGGGCTCGACGCCTTGTCCCACGCGCTCGAGAGCCTTTGGAACGTCAACGCCAATCCGATATCCGCGCGCTTCGCCGTTGATGCGGCGCGCGAAATCCTCGAATGCCTGCCCGCTCTGGCCGGGGATCTGAACAACCACGATCTGCGGACGCGCCTCGCCAAGGCGGCGTTGTTGGCGGGCCTTGCGTTCTCGAACACGAAAACGGCGCTGGCGCACAACCTGTCCTATCCGCTGACCCTCCGCTACGGCGTGGAACACGGCATCGCCTGTTCCGTTACCCTGCCGGCGATCCTGAGGAGCGTGGCCGGCATCGGCGGGTTCCGCGAGGCCGCGCTGCAATCCATCTTTGGCGCCGACCTCCCGACCGCCGCCGAGGCCCTGCGGCGGTTCCTCTGCGATCTCGACCTTCCGGTACAACTGGCGGTCTACGGCGTGTCGGCCAAGGACTGGGAAGATATCGTCGATGCCGGCTTCGCTGGCGAACGAGGCCGGAACTTCCTCGGGGAAAGACAGCGCTTCGACGCGGCAGCGAGGCATCTCGAGCTCGTTTGACGACACAACGCCCGCAAGCGCGGTAAAGCTGTGCAAATATCGAGGGCTTTCCGGGCGCCACGACAACGCCAACTCACAGCAGCGACTTCGGAATCCAGAACCGCCTTGACCTCAACCAGGGTCGAAGTCGTAGCTGTTGCGTCGTCATGGGGAGTCGATCATGCGCAGGGCGCCGGCCGAAACAGATACGGAGACATTCGTCTCCTGGCGGGAGTTCCTCGGCAGTCCGCATGCCCGCTCCCTGGCCTTGGTGAGTCTCGCGGTCTGGCTGCATGCGGCCGACAGCCTCATCGTGGCGACGATGCTGCCCTCCATCGTCGCGACGATCGGAGGTGCCGCCCTGGTGGGATGGTCTGTCTCACTGTACGAGATCGCGTCCATTGTCGCCGGGGCCGGAAGCGCGTTGCTGACGATGTGCTTCGGTCTGCGCAAGCCGATGAGCTGTGCTGCAATCCTGTTCGCGCTGGGCTGTCTGCTCAGCGCCGTGAGCCCGACCATGCCCCTGCTGCTGGCCGGACGCGCCCTGCAGGGGCTTGGCGGCGGCGGGCTGGTAGCCATGGCCCTGGTCGCCGTCGGTGTGCTCTTCCCGCGCCGCTATATCGCCCGCGCCATGGCGGTGGTTTCGACGTTCTGGGGCGTGTCGGCCTTCTTCGGCCCGCTGATCGGCGGCTTCTTCGTGGAGTTCGCGACTTGGCGCTGGGGCTTCGGCTTCTTCGCCATCCAGGCGGTCGGCCTTGCGCTCTGGATCGTCCTGCGCGGCGATGCCGGCGCGCCGCAGCCGACCGCCAGCAGCGCCGGATTCCCGCTGCGACGCCTGGCGGTTCTGTGTCTCGCGGTGGTCCTGATCTCCGCCGGCGGAATAGAAGTCGACGCGCTTCGCACATCCACGTTCGTCCTGAGCGGCCTGATCTGCCTGTCGGGCTTTCTCTGGCTCGATGGGCGCGCCGGGGAAAACCGCCTTCTTCCCTTGCATGCCTTCGACATCCGGCGACCTTCGGGTGCCGCGCTTTTGATGATCCTGACCCTGGCCCTGGCGACCATCGCCATCACCGCCTTCGGACCGCTGCTGATCACGGCGATCCACCACGCCTCGGCCATTACCGCGGGCTTCATCATTGCCTGTTCGTCCATCGGCTGGACCGTCATGGCGATCCTGGTCAGCGGATCGCCCGAGCGGTTCGACCGCCTGATGATCGCGCTGGGCACGATGGTGGTCGCACTCAGCGTCGTCGGCTTCGTCTACGCGGTGCCGAATGGCCCGGTCTGGCTGATCGCGGTCTTCGCGGCGATGGAAGGCGGCGGCTTCGGGATCGCCTGGACCTTCGTCCTGAGGCGCGCGACGGCCCTCGCCGACGCCAACGAAATCCAGCGGGTCTCCGGAGCGATCCCAACCGTGCACAGATTGGGCTATGCGCTGGGCGCGGCCTATATCGGGATCGTCGCCAATGCTGCGGGCTTTGCGACCATGGAGGATCCCGCCGCGGCCGCCGACGTTGCGTATTGGGTCTACGTCGCCTGCCTGCCCTTCGCGGCCCTGGCGCTGATCGCCATGGCCGCGCTGGTAAGCGGCCGCGTCGCCGCAGCGCGGGCGGACGCCTAGGGTTCGACCGGGGTGCGGAAATCGAAGAATGGCCCGCTGCACCGGTCAGGCATGGGCCTAATACTCCTCGTTCAGCCCACCATCGGCCGGGATCTCGCGTTCGCGGCGGTCGATGAAGGCGCGGAGTTCTTCGTCTTTGGCCGGGTCGAGGGGCGGCTCTTCCCATTCCTCCAGCATCTTGGCCGCGCGTTCCAGGGCGCGGGTGGTGATGTCCTTGGAGCCGTCGGCCTGCCATTGCTCGATGGAGTTGTTGTCGAACAGCTCCGGCATGAAGAAGGCGCGCTGGAAGTTCGCCAGGGTGTGCGGATGGCCGAGATAGTGGCCGCCGGGGCCGACCTCGCGCACCGCGGCCATGGCCTCGTCGAAATCGTCCCAGCGGATGCCTTCCGCCATGCGATAGCCCATGGCGCATTGCTCGGCATCGACCACGAATTTGGCCACCGAGCAATGCATGCCGGCCTCGTTCCAGCCGGCGGAATGCCAGAAGTAGTTCGCCCCGGCCAGCAGCACCGCCATCATGGTCGAGGCGCTCTCATAGCCGGCCTGGGCGTCGAAGGTCTTGGCCCCGCCCAGGGTGTTCGAGGTCCGCCAGGGCACGTCGTAGTACCGCGCCATCTGGCCGATCATGAAGTTCATCAGGCTGATCTCGGGCGTGCCCGCCATCGGCGCGCCGGAGGCCATCGACACCGTCGCCAGGTAATGGCCGTAGATCGCCGGCGCGCCCTTGCGGATCACCTGGGTATAGGCCAGCGCCGACAGCGCCTCGGCATTGAGCTGGGCCACCGCCGGGGCGGTCGAGGCCGGGGTATTGGCGCCGCCCAGCACGAAGGGCGAGCACAGCACCGGCTGGTTGCGGCGGCAGAAGGCCCGCATGGCGCCGAGCATGGTGGCGTCCCAGACCAGCGGCGAGTTGCCGTTGCAATTGCCCACTGCCACCGGATGGCTGTCGATGAAATCGGCCCCGAACAGGATGGCGCACATGTCCAGCACGTCCTCGGCATTCCGCCCGGACGTGGTCATGCCCATGAAGGTCTTGTCGGAATGCTTGATCGAGGAATAGGTGATGCGCAGGTGCCGATGCGCCACCGGATGGTCCATGGGCTCGACGATGTGGTGCGCCGAGGAATGCAGCGCCGGCGCCATATGGGCCAGCTTGTGGAACATGGCGAGGTCGTCGAGGGTCGGTCCGCGGCGCACATCATCCAGGTCGCGAAGATAGGGCGCGCCGGTCATCGGCACGAAGATCGAACGGTTGCCGCCCAACGGAACCGACTTGTCCGGATCGCGGGCATGCAGGGTGATCTCGGACGGGATCGAGGCGATCAGCTCGCGCACCAAAGCGCGGTCCAGGCGCACCCGCTCGTCCTGCACATCGGCGCCGGCCGTCTTCCAGTCCGCCAGCGCGATCGGGTCGCGGAAGACGACGCCGACCTCTTCCAGGATGGACATGGACGCATCGTCGATCTTCTCGACCTGCTCCGGCATCATCGGTTCGACCAGGGGCAGCGAGCGCTTCAGGCTCGGCAGCATGTCGCGGCGCGGCGCCGTCCGCAGATCGCGCCGGGCGCTGCGCCCGCCCCTTCGCGCCTCCCCTCGTGGCACCGCCTGTCCCCCTCGCCAGATCGTATACAGTGTGTGCACAATACGGCTAAGGCGGGCAGATGCAAAGGGATTTCCAGCCGTCAGGGCATTGCGCCTGAGGCCGACAGGTTCAGAATCACGCGGCCCGCAATTTCCCGGCCGTGGCGCCAGCGATGAAGCCGAAGGCGATCGCCGTCAGCAATCCGTTGCCTGACAGGTAGCCCGACGCCTCCGGTCCCGAGACGCCGCAGGCGGCGCCGCCGCCGGCCAGCAGGTTCGGGAAGGGCCGGCCTTCGCCATCGACGACCCGCGCATCCGCATCGATCATCAGGCCGCCCTGGGTATGGAACAGCGCCCCGGTCACCTTGACCGCGTGGAACGGTGCCTGCCATGCGGGCTGGCCAGCAAAATCCCGGCCGAACCGATCCTCTCCGGCGCCGGAGCGGCACCGGGTCACATCGTTCAGCGTTTCGGCCAGGGCCAGTTCCGGGATGCCGGTGATGCCGGAGAGCTCGTCGATATCGGCGGCCTGGCGGACCGCCCCGGCCTCCATCGCATCGCGGTAGTCAGGGAAGGACCGGGCAAATTCGTGGATGCGGCGGTCGTAGAGGTTCCAGGCGATGCCGCCGGGCTGCGCCAGCACCTTCTCGGCCTGCTCCGAATAGCCGCCATTCTCGTTGGAGAACCGCCGGCCCTCGGCGTTCACCTGGATGCCGCCTTCCATCATCAGCGCCCAGGACACCAGGATGCCATGGGGATGGGCCAGGGAGCCGTGCCCCTGATAGCCGGACAGATGTTCCAGCCTGGCCCCCAGTTCGTCGCCCCACAGCACTGCGTCGCCGGTATTGCCGGCATGGCCGAAATAGAGCCCGTCGGCGACCTCGGGGATGTGCCGGCGCAGCAGATCGGGATTGCCGCCATAGCCGTTGCAGGCCAGGACCAGGGCGCCGCAGCCGATTGTCTCGGCTGCTCCGCCCGGCCGCTCGACCGCGATGGCACGGATGCGGCGGTCCTCGGTCTGGAACAGCCTCGTCGCACGGGCCTCGGTGACGATGGGGATGCCGGCCGCCTCCGTCGCGGCCAACAGGCGGGCCATCAGCGCCTCGCCGGTCTTCTCCGGCACCGCATGCATGCGATGGCGGGAATGGCCGGGGTAGAGGAAATCGTCGAGCACGACCCATTCGATGCCCGCGGTATCGGCCAGCCATTCCAACGCCGGCCTGATGGTCTCACAGGCCAGGCGCGCCAGCTCGCGCACCGAATGGCCCTTGGATTTCGCCAGGATGTCCGCTTCGAGCTTGATTGCGGAATCGTCCACGATGCCGGCGGCGCGCTGGAACCGGGTCGCCGCCGCCGGCACGAAGCCGGACGACATGGCGGTCGAGCCGGAGGGCGAGGCGTCGCGCTCGAACACCGCCACATCCGCCCCGGCCGCTTTCGCCCGAAGTGCCGCGGTCAGCCCGCAGGCCCCGGCCCCGATAATCGCCACATCGATCTCGGCGTCGAGCGTCGCAGGTGCCCCGGCAATGACGTCCACGGCGGCCATGTCAGGCGCCGGCGATCATTGCCGCGGCCTCGGCGCAGGTCGCCACCTTCGCCACGGTCGACAGGTCGCCTACGGCACGGTCATGGGCCTCGTTGGAAAACGCCGCACAGCCGTCGGAGAGCAGGATGGTCCGGAAGTCGCGCACATGGGCGTCGCGCAGGGTCGAGGCGACGCCGCCATTGGTGACGATGCCGCAGACCATCAGCGTCTCGATGCCGGCCTTGCGAAGCACCCATTCCATGCGGGTCATGTAGAAGGCGGAATAGGCCACCTTCTCCACTGTCAGGTCCGCCGGCTGCAAGGCGTCCACCAGGCTGTTGCCCCAGCTTCCCGGCGCGAAATCGCCTTTGCCGAGGAATGGCCGGAGTTCCTTCAGGTGCTTGGAGATGAACGGCACGCCATCGCGTCCCGGCACCAGGGTGAACTGGGTCGACACGATCCAGCCGCCGACCTCTCGGAGCGCTCGGGCGACCGGCAGGATCCGTTCGGGCAGTGCCGCGATCTCCGGCGAAGTCTGGCCGCCGCGGGCGTAGGCGCCGTCCGGGTGCAAGAAGTCGTTCTGCAGATCCACGATCAGGAGGCCGGTGCTGGCGGGCTCGATCCCGATCATGCCGGCTCCCCTTGCGGCGCGATGACCAGATTGCCGAGATCGTCGACCCGCGCCTGCAATCCCGGATCGACATAGATGGTCGCGTCCGGCTGCTCCAGCAGTGCAGGTCCGGACAGCGTCGCCCCGACGGCCAGGTCCAGCCTCTCGTAGACGCCGGCCTCATGGTGCCGCCCGTCGGCGTATACGTTCCGCGTGCCCAAACGGCACGCCTCCGGCGCCTTTCCGTCGACCGGCGCGAAGACCGCCATGTCCATATCCGGGCGGCGTCCGACGACGGCGACCCGGTAGTTCATGACCCGCATCGGAATGCCCTCCAGCAGACGCCCATAGGCCTCCCGATAGGCTGCCTTGAAAGCGGCGCGGATGGCGTCACGGGTCAGGCCCTGCTCCGGCATTGCAACCTCGGCGCTCACCGTGTGGGTCTGGCCCAGATAGAGCATGTCGAAGGCGTAGAGGCGGTCGACCCCGGCGAAGGCGATGCCGGCGCTGTCGAGCAGTGCCTCGGTCTCCTCGGCGACGACCTCCATCTCCCGGCCGAGCGCGGCCGCGTCGGTCTCCTCCAGCAGGCGGTTGACGGTCTGCACCCGGTCGTGGCGCATATCGGCGACGACGCAGCCCAGCGCCGAGGTCACGCCGGGGAAACGCGGCACCAGGGCCGAGCCCAGCCCGACCTCCTTGATCAGCGCGCCGGTGTGCAGAGCGCCGCCGCCGCCGAACGGCATGGCGGCGAACTTTGCCGGGTCGTGCCCCTTCTCGATGGAGACAAGGCGGATCGCCCCGGCCATCTTGGCATTGGCCAGCTTCAGCACCGCCTCGGCCGCATCCTCTATGCCCAGATCCAGGGGGTTGGCTATATGCCGTTCGATGGCCTGCCGCGCCGCCGCCATGTCGAGCCGGTCCAGCTTGCCGCCGATGGGACGGTCGGGGTTGATGCGGCCAAGCGCCAGATTGGCGTCGGTGACCGTCGGGCGGTCGTTGCCCAGGCCGTAACAGGCCGGCCCCGGATCCGAGCCGGCGGATTCCGGCCCAACCTGCAGCAGGCCGCCCGCATCGACCCAGGCGATGGAGCCGCCGCCGGAACCGATGGTGGTGATCTCGATCATCGGCGTGCGCACCACCATGCCGAAATCGATCGCGGTCTGGGCTGCCAGTGCCGCCTCGCCACCCGCTACCAGCGACACGTCGAAGGAGGTGCCGCCCATGTCGCAGGTGATGATGTTGTCGAACCCGGCGGCCTTCGCGATGGCGGTCGCGGCGATGACCCCGGCGGCAGGCCCCGACAGCGCGGTTCGGACCGGATGGCGTTTCGCCGTGTCGACCGACATGACGCCGCCGTTGGACTGCACGATCAGCACGTCGCCGTCGAACGCCTTGCCGGCAAGCCCATGCTGCAGGCGGTCGAGATAGGAAGAGACGACGGGCTGCAAATAGGCGTTCAGGGTAGCGGTGGACAGCCGCTCGAACTCGCGGATCTCCGGCAGGATCTCGGTGGCGGCGGTGACATAGGCGTTCGGCCACACAGAGCGTACCGCCTCCACCGCCCGGCGCTCGTTGTCGCCATTGGCATAGCCGTTGATGAAGAAGACGCAGACCGCGTCGCAGCCCTTCTCGGCCAAGGCCGTCGCCCGTTCGCGCACCGCGTCTTCGTCAACCGGCCGCAGCACGGTGCCGTCGGCCAGCACCCGCTCCACCACCTCGACCCGGTCGGTGCGTTCGACTACCGGCACGAAGGCGCCTTTCAGCCCCCAGGTGGTGGGCCGGTCGCGGCGGCGCATCTCCAGAACATCCCGGAAACCCTCGGTGGTGATGATGCCGGTGCGGGCGCCCTTGCGCTCCAGCAGCGCGTTGGTGCCGACGGTGGTGCCGTGCACGATGGTGCGGATCTCGGCGAAATCGCCGATCTCCTGGGCGATCCCCGCCACGAAGCCTTCGGACTGGTCGCCGCGGGTCGAGGGGACCTTGGCAGTCACGACGCGACCCGAGGCCTCGTCCAGGATGAAGACGTCGGTGAAGGTGCCGCCCACATCGACCCCTACCACATAGGTCGGCCCGGTCATTCAGCACCCGCCTTGTCTCGCAGCGCGGCGGTCGCCGCCGCGTTGAGCCGGCCATCCGCATCGACGATGACTCCGAAACCGTCCCGCGCCGCCTCCGCGCTCACATATCCCAGGCGCAGGTCGCGCGCGACATTGTCCGGATCGCGGCGCATCGGGTCGCCATAGCCACCGCCGCCCGGGGTCTCCAGCCGCAGGGTCTGGCCCCTTTCGATCCTGATGCCGACCATCTTGGAGGCCATCGGCGGTTCGTGGGCGCCGTCGCGCTGTTGGTAGCAGAACCGGTTGGCCGCCGCCGGACCGCCGCCGACGATGCCGGGCGGCCCGTGCCGGCCGCGCTCACCGAACAGGAACACGTCCGCCTGTTCCTCAAGCAATTCGATCTCGTAGATGGCGCCGAGGCCGCCGCGGTATTCCCCCGGCCCGCCGGAATCCGGCCGCAGCGCCCATTGGGTGAAACGCACCGGATAGGCCGCCTCCAGGATCTCCAGCGGCGGGATGGTCGCGGTGGAGATGGGCGCGTTGCCGTGGTTGAGCCCGTCGCCGGCGCCATGGGCGCCATGACCGCCGCCGAAGAAGGAGAACATCACCCAGCGCCGCCCGTCGGCCCGATGCCCGGCGAGCGACAGCGCGTTGATGGTGCCATAGGCGCAGGCCATGGCGTTTTCCGGCGCGATCTGGGCCATCGCCTGGAAAACCACGTCGATCAGCCTCAGGATAGTCTCGGTATAGCCGCCGACCGGTTTCGGCGCGGTGACCGCCAGCAGCGAATCGTCATCGATGCGGAACTCCACCGGCTCCAGCACCCCGGCATTGGCCGGCACCTCCTCGAAGATGTGCTTCAGCGCCACATAGCAGGCGGCGATGGTGGTGGAGCGCGAGATGTTGACCGGCCCGGCGCAGGCCGGCGAGGAGCGGGAGAAATCCATCACCATCCGGTCGCCGTCGATAGTCAGGTCCAGGGCGACCTTCAGCGGTTCGTCGACGATGCCGTCATTATCCAGCCAGTCCTCCGCCGACACGGTCCCGGAAGGCAGCCCGGCGATCTGGGCCCGCATCAGCTGCGCCGAGCGGCGCTTCAGCTCCGCCAGTCCCTCTGCCACGGTGTCGTCGCCGTATTCGTCCAGCAGCGCCGCCATGCGTTTTGCGCCCAGGTCCAGGGCATTGAGCTGGCCGTTGAGGTCGCCGTAGAGGGAGCCCGGCAGCCTAGAATTGGCCGACAGGATGTCGACGATGTCCTGGCGGAATTCACCCCGGTCGTAGAGCTTCACCGGTGGGATCAGCATGCCCTCCTGGAAGCTCTCGGTCGCCGCCGGATTGTAGTTGCCCGGCACATTGCCGCCGACATCGTGCCAATGGCCGACCGAGGCCAGGAAGCAGAAGAGTTCACCATTGCGGAAGATCGGCTTGACCAGCCGGAAGTCCGACAGATGGGTGCCGCCATCATAGGGATCGTTGAAGATCCACAGATCGCCGTCCCGAACCCCGCCCTGCCCGGCCGCCTTGTCGATCACCGCCTTCACCGCGAAGGCCATGACTCCGACGAAGACCGGCAGGCCGGACTTGCCCTGCACCAGGGTCTCGCCGGTGGTCTTGTCGTAGATACCGTGGGAGGCGTCGTGGGCCTCGGCGATGATCGGATTGAAGGCGGAGCGGAACAGGGTCGCGTCCATCTCGTCGGCGATCTGCTCCAGGCGGCCCTTCAGGATGGCCAGGGTGACCGGATCGACGGCCATCAGCCCTCTTCCCCGTCATAGCGCTTGCCGCTGGCCAGCAGATCCGGCGTGCCGATCAGCCGGTTCAGGCCGTCGAAATCGAACATGCGCTCGCGGAAGGCTTCGTTGGAGCCGTCGGCGATCAGGTTCGCGTAATAGTCCCGCGCCGTCGCCGCCAGGGCCCGCACGATGCCGCCGGGGAAGATCACGAAGCTGAAGCCGAGCCGGTCCAGATCCGCCGCCTTGACGGCCGGCGTCTTGCCGCCCTCGACCATATTGGCCATCAACGGCACCCGCTCGCCGAACCGGTCGGCGATGGCGCGCAGTTCCGTATCCGATCGCGGCGCCTCCACGAAAAGCATGTCCGCGCCGGCCTCCAGATAGGCTTCGGCGCGGTCGATCGCCGCCGCGAAGCCCTCCACGGCGATGGCGTCGGTGCGGCCGATGATCAGGGTCTCGTCCGTGGCCCTGGCGTCGCAGGCCGCGCGGATTTTGCCGGCCATCTCGGCCGCCGGGATCAGCGCCTTGCCGTCCAGATGGCCGCAGCGCTTGGGCATGGTCTGGTCCTCGAGCTGCAGGGCATTGGCCCCCATCCGCTCGAACAGCCGCACCGTGCGCTGCACGTTCAGCGCGTTGCCGAAGCCGTTATCGGCATCGACCACGATGGGAACCGAAATCCGATCCCGCAGCGCCGCCACGATGTCGGCCACCTCGGTCATGGCGACGAGGCCGATATCGGAGCGCCCAAGCCGGGAATAGGCGACCGAGGCGCCGGACAGGTAGACGGCCTCCGCCCCGGCCTGTTCGGCGATCAGCCCGGTCAGGGCGTCATAGACACCGGGCGCCAGCAGGATCTGCTTTTCCGCCAGGCGGCGTTTCAGGCTCATGGACCGGCCTCCTCGCGCCGGGCGAAGCGCTTCTTCAGATGCGGGACCAGGCCGCCATCGGCGAGCAGCTGTTTCAGGTTCTCCGGCAGCGCCTGCAGATGCAGGACCTCCTGCTTTTCGATCAGGGTTAGCGTTCCAGAGTCGACGTCCAGCTTGGCCAGGTCGCCGTCCTCGGTGCTCCACAGATCGTCGGCGACCAGAACCGGCAGGCCGAGATTGATGGCATTGCGATAGAAGATGCCGGCAAAGGACAGGGCCACGACGCCGGCGATGCCCAGATGCCGCAGCGCCTCGGCGGCCTGCTCCCGCGACGAGCCCATGCCGAAATTCCGCCCGGCCACGACGATGTCGCCGGCCATGACCCCGGCCGCGAAATCCGGCCGCAGGGTCTCCAGGCAGTGCCGGGCCACCAGATCGATGCCGCCATGCATGTACGCGCCGGGCGCCAGCTGGTCGGTGTCGACATCGTCGCCGAACAGGAAGACGCGCCCGGTCATGACCCGCCTCCTGCGCTCGGCAGGAAGTCGCGTGGATCGGCGATGTGCCCGGCAATGGCGGAGGCCGCCACGGTCAGCGGCGATCCGAGCCAGACCTTGGACGAGGCGGCTCCCATGCGGCCCTTGAAGTTGCGCGCGGTGGAGGAGATGCAGGTAACGTCCTCGCCCAGCCGGTCGGCGCCGTATCCGGCGCAGATGCCGCAGGCATTGGGCAGGATGCGCGCACCGGCCTCTTCGAAGACCGCCATGATGCCCTCGGCCGCGGCCCGGTCCTGGTCTCGCCTTGAGGCCGGCGCCACCGCCAGCCGCACCCCGGCCGCCACGTCCCGGCCGCGCAGGATGTCCGCCGCGCCTTTCAGATCGTCGTATTTGGCCCCGGTGCAGGCGCCGATATAGGCGACGTCGATGGGCGTGTTGGGGACCTCGTCCACCGGCGCCGCGTTGGCCGGGGAATGCGGTGCGGCCGCCTGTGGCGCCAGGTCGGCGGCATCGAATTCATGATGGGCCAGCAGTTCTGCGCCCGGATCCGTTTTCAGGTCACTCCAGTCGCCGGCATCGGCGCTCCGCTCGGCCAGATAGGCGGCGGTGGTCCCATCCGGTGCGATCAGCCCGGCCTGGGCGCCCAGCTCGGCCGCCATGTTGGAGAGCGTCATGCGCTCCTGCATGGAGAGCGCCGCGATGGCCTCGCCTGAGTATTCCACCGCCTGGTACTGCCCGCCATCCATTCCGAGACGGGCGCACAGGGCCAGCATGATGTCCTTGGCGGTCACGCCCGGCGACAGCCGATTGCGCCATTCGATCAGGATGGTGCCGGGCACCGCCAGCCAGATCTCGCCGGTGGCCAGCACCCCGGCCATCTCGGTGGCGCCGATGCCGAACATGTAGGCGCCGAAGGCGCCGCCGGTCGGCGAATGGCTGTCGCCGCCGACCACCAGCATGCCGGGCCTGAGATGCCCGCGCTCGGGCAGGACCACATGGCAGATGCCCTCGCCGTCATGGAAGGCGACCTGGCGCTCCCTGGCCCAGGCGCGGGTCAGGTCGAGGATCCGCGCGCCCTCCTCCGTATCGCCGGGCACGAAATGGTCCGAGATCAGCACCACCTTGGCCGGGTCGAACAGCCCGGCGTGGAGCTCCTTCAGGATCGGCTCGACCCGGCGCGGGCCGCCGGAATCATGGATCATGGCAAGGTCGACCCGGGCGGTGACCACCTCGCCCACCGGCACGGTCTCGCGCCGGGCGGCGCGGGCGATCAGCTTCTGGGCCAGGGTCTGCGCCATCACGCCAACCCCAGATAGGATCGCCGGAGACCCTCGTCGCGCATCAGCTCGGAGGCTGCCCCCTGCATGGCGATGGCGCCGTTCTCCAGCACATAGGCGCGGTCGGCGATCTCCAGCGATTGCACCACATTCTGCTCGACCAGCAGGATCGACAGCCCGTCCTCGTTCAACCGACGGATCAGGGCGAACATCTCCTCCACCAGCAGCGGCGACAGGCCGAGCGACGGCTCGTCCAGGATCAGCAGGACCGGTTCCGCCATCAGCCCGCGGCCGATGGCAAGCATCTGCTGCTCTCCGCCGGACAGGGTGCCGGCCTTCTGGTCCAGGCGCTCGGCCAGACGCGGGAAAGTGGTCAGGACCCGCTCGAGATTTGCCGCCCGGCGCGACCGGGCCCGGCGGAAGGCGCCCAAAGTCAGGTTTTCGCGCACATCCAGATTGGGGAAGACGCGCCGTCCCTCGGGCACATGGATGATGCCGGCGGCGACGATCTGCTCCGGCGAATGGTCGGAGATGTCCTCGCCATGGAAACGTATGGCGCCGCCGAAACGGCGATAGAGGCCGCTAATATTGACGTTCAGCGTGGTCTTGCCGGCGCCGTTGGAGCCGAGCACCGCGACGATCTCGCCCTCCGCGATGGTCAGGTCGATGCCGCGCAGCACCTCCAAGGCGCCATAGCCTGCCCGCAAGTCGGCGATCTCAAGCATGCTCAAGATCCGCCTCCATGCGCTCGGCGAGGCCGTGACCGAGATAGGCCTCGATGACATCGGGATCGCGGGCGATCTCCTGCGGCGATCCCTCGGCAATGAGCCGGCCCTGGTTGAGCACCCAGGTGTGCTCGGAGAGCTTCATGACTGCCTGCATCACATGCTCGATCAGGAAGATGGTGACGCCGGAATCCCGGACCCGGCGGATGACCGGGATGATCTCCTCGATCTCGGTCGGGTTGAGGCCGGCCATCACCTCGTCGAGCAGCAGGAGTTTCGGCTCTGTCGCCAGCGCCTTGGCCAGTTCCAGGCGTTTTCGGCCGGAAACGGTCAGGCCTGCCGCCGGATGGTCCATGCGCCCGGCCATGCCGACCAGTTCCGCCACCCGCGCCGCCTTGTCCAGCGCCTCGCCGCGCCCGGATGCCGCAGATGGGCGCCGACCAGGATGTTCTCGCGCACCGTCTGCTCGGCGAAGGGCTTGACGATCTGGAAGGTGCGGACGAGGCCGAGCCCGCAGACCCGGTGCGGCGGCTCTCCCGTGATGTCCTGGCCGAGGAAGCGGACCGCGCCGCTGTCGGGCGCCAGGAAGCCCGATGCGATGGCGAACAGGGTCGTCTTGCCGGCGCCGTTCGGGCCGATCAGCGACACGATGCGACCTTCCGGAACCGTCATGCTGACATCGTCGGTGGCGCGCAACCCGCCGAAGCTCTTGGAGACCGAGGCGAGCTCCAGCATCACGCCCTCGCCATCTTGACCACCCGCCCCAGCGACAGGGTGGCCAGGCCGAACAGGCCCTTGGGCAGGAAGGTCACCATGATGACCAACAAGGCGCCGTAGAGGGCCAGGTTCAGGCCCGGCGTATCGCCCATGACGGCGCGGGCGACCTCGCTGACCGCATGCAGGGTGGCGGAGCCGAGCAGCGGTCCGAAAACCGTGCCCATGCCGCCGACGATGGAGACCAGCAGCACCTCGACCGAGACCGTCACCCCGAAGGCGATATGCGGGTCGACGAACAGGAACATCTGGCCGTAGAAGGCGCCGCCCAATGCGGTCAGCGCGCCGACCAGGACGATGGCCTTGAGCTTGGTGCGGAAGGTGTCGACGCCGAGCGCGCCGGCGGCGTCCTCATCGTCGCGGATGGCGATCAGATAGGCGCCGAAGCGCGAACGCTCCATCTGCCAGGCCAGCAGCAGCGAGCCCACGGTCAGCGCCAGGATGATCCAGTAGAAGCTCTCGCGGCCGACGAATTGCAGGTTGAGCGGCGACGGGTCGAGCGGCACCTGCAGCCCGGCCCCGGCCCCGGTGATCGCCACCGAGTTGGAGACGATGCGGAACACCTCGGCGAAGGCCAGCGTGATCAGGGCGAAATAGGAGCCGCGCAACCCGTAGCGGAAGCTGAGCCAGCCGATGGCGAAGGCGACCGCGGCGCCGGCGGCGATCGCGGCCACGAGGCCGATCCAGGGTCCGAGGCCGAACTGCACCTGGGCGATGGCGGTGGCGTAGAGCCCGGTGCCGAAGAAGACCGTGTTGCCGAAGGAGAATTGTCCGCCATAGCCGCCGAGAATGTTCCAGCCCTGCCCCAGATAGGCGAACAGCAGCATCATGGTCAGGAAGGAGAGGATGAAATCGGACGGGCCGAAGACCGGCACCACCGCCATGAGCACCGCGAATGCGGCGATGGCGCCCAGCATGCGCATCAGACCCGGCTCCCCAGCAGGCCGTTGGGCCGGAACAGCAGCACGGCGATGAACACCAGGAAGATACCGATCTGCCCGAAGCTCTCGCCCAGGAACAGCCCGCCGAAGCTTTCGCACAGGCCGATCAGCAGCCCGCCCAGCAAGGCGCCGGGAAAGCTGCCCATGCCGCCCAGCACCACCACGGTGAAGGCGATCAGCACGAAGGCATGGCCGACCGAGGGGTAGACCAGATAGGTGGGCATCAGCAGGCAGGCGGCGGCTCCCAGGCAGGCGATGCCGATGCCGTAGCTGACGGCGTAGATGTGGTCGACATTGATCCCGACCAGCCGGGCGCCCTGCTTCTCTTTGGCCACGGCGCGGATGGCGCGGCCGATATCGCTGCGCTGGATCAGCAGCCACAGCAGGAGGGCAATCAGCAGCGCCGCCCCGAAGGCGATCAGCCGCGGTATGGCGACGAACACCCCAGCGATCTCCACCGAGTTGAAGGCATAGGGCACGTCGATGGTGCGAGTGTCGCCCTGGAAGAAGAACAGGGCCAGGTTCTCGATCATGATCGAGATGCCGAGCGTCACCAGCAGAATGTTCTCGTCGCGCCCGTGGCTGGCCCGGCCGATCAGCCCGCGCTGCAATCCGTAGCCCAGCGCGAACATGCCCACCACCAGGATCGGCAGCGCCGCATAGGGGTCGATGCCGAACTGCGAGAACAGCAGGAAGACGCCGTACATGGCCAGCATCAACAGGCTGCCATGGGCAAAGTTGATGATGTGCAGCACGCCATAGATCAGCGTCAGCCCGAGCGCCACCAGGGCGTAGATCGCGCCCTGCAGCAGCCCGTTGACCAGGCCCGACCAGATCAGGAGAGGGTCCAACACGCTTCCGTTCCCGGCGGATTGCGGACCGGCCGAAGCCGGCCCGCGAACCCGCCAATCCGCCGCGTCAGCCGCGCGCCGGCATCGGATACACGACCTCGGCCGAGGCCAGCTCCTCGGGGAAGATGATCTCGATCTCGTCCCCGATGATCTGGGTGTTCACCGGCCGGGCGTGGATGTTCTGGCCCCGCTCGTCGAACTCGACCGCCTGGTAGGGCATGATCATGCCGTCCCAATTGGTCGCCGCCAGCGCCCCCTTGACCGCCGACCGTTCCGCCGAGGCGGCCCGCTCCAGCGCATCGGCCAGCAGGCGCACGCAGTCGTAGTTCATGGTGATCTCGTAGGTGAAGAACTTGTCCTCGGCCTCCACCTTCCGCCGCAGGGCCTGGGTGGCGTCCTTGCGCGGATCGGCCCAGTGGTTGCAGTCCATGATGTACTGCGCCGCCTCATTGTGCTCCTGCACGAAGCGGTAATTCGACGCAGCCCCGCCGAGCACCGAGTAGATCGCCTTGGGCTGAATGCGCTGCTGCAGCATGGTCCGGGCCAGCAGGACGTATTCGTTGTAGTAGTTCGCCGGGATGATCAGGTCCGGATTGGCGGCCCGCAGCCGGGTGACCACATTGCCGAAGTCGCGGGTCGGGGTGGCGTGCGGGATGGTCTCCAGCACCTCGAAGCCGAACTCCGGCAGCTTCGCGTTCAGCAGGCCGGCCAGCCCGGAGCCGAACAGTGAATCCTCATGGATGATGGTCACCGTCTTGGCGACGCCGCCGGCGGCGGAATTGATCGTAACCAGATTGTTCAGCGCGTCCTCGGAGCATTTGCCGAAGCCGGGGCTGAAGCGGAAGACGTTGTCCAACCCGCGATCGACGATCTGGTCCGACACCGCCACGTCGACGACGCAGGGCAGGCCGTGCTTGGCCGCCGCCTGGGTAGTCGCCAGGGTGTTGGAGCTGGCGAAGGAGCCGATCAGGGCGACGATGCCCTCGCCCGCCATGCGGTCGACCTCGGTGGAGGCGATGTCCGGACGGCCCTGGGTATCGCCGTAGACCGGCTCCAGCTTCGCGCCGCCCAGGGAGCGGATGCCGCCGGCCGCGTTGATCTCCTCGATCGCCATGTCGGCGCCGATCCGGGCCTGGGTGCCGGCGAAGGCGATGGCGCCGGTGACCGGATGCAGCACGCCGACCTTGATGGTGCCGCCCTGGGCCCGAAGGATGTTCGGAAAGCCGGTGACAGCGGTCGCGGTGGCGACGGCGGCGCTGCTCTTGATGACCGTGCGCCGGGAGAGTGTCCGGCTCTGTGCCTTGCCTGTCATTTTCATCGATGCCTCCTCAGTTGTCGGTTTGTTGCTCTTGGTGATCAGGATATCGGCGCGAAGGGCGCCAGCAGGTCGCCGGCCTTGTCCATTTCGCCAACCGCCAGGCATTGCCGCAGCAGCGCCTCGGTGCGCTCCGCGCCCAGCAGCGGCGCGACCATCTCGTGGAATTTGGCGGTGAGATCCTCGGGCCCGTACGGGTCTTCCGCATCGCCCCGGTTCATGTCGGTCCCTGCCTCCAGCATCTCGCCGCTCCGCAGGGTGACCGCGACCCGTGCGGGCCGGTATGCCGGCATCATGGCGGTCAGGGCCGGATCCTCGGTGACAGTGACCCGCTCGGCCAGCCGCCGGATGCGCTCATCCGCCACCTTGGCCATGCGGAAGCTCTCCACGCCGGAGGAGCCGTTCACGATGGTCGTCGCCACCGCGAACGGGACCGAGAACTTTCCGGCCAGGGTATTGCGCGGCGCCCGGTCCTCGAGCTGGGCGGCCAGGGAATAGGTGCGCACGTCGATCTTCTCGATGTCGTCCGGGGCCAGCCCTTCGGAGATCTTTTCCAGCGCGTCCAGGGTGCCATGGGTGTAGCGGCAGCAGGCATGGCGCTTGAAGTAGTTGCGGGTGATCTCCCAGCGGCTGCCGAGCTCCGCCACCATCTCCTCCGGCCGGTAATCCTCGGCGATCACCGTGCCATAGACCGTGGCCAGCCCGTCCGCCTCGCCGCAGAAGCCGGCCTGGATCAGATGGTGCGCCAGGATGCCCATCTGGTTGGAAATTCCGGTGAAGGTGTTCCGCACCGTGCCGCCTTCCAGCATGGTCTTGCGGCTGGTGGTCAGGCCCAGGCTGGTCGAGACGCTGACGATCTCGCGCAGTTCCACAGCGTCGTAGCCCATAAGCTTTCCGACCGCCACGGCGGCGGCGACGGTGCCCCAGGTGCCGTGCGGATGCATGCTCATGCGCAGCTTCGACGCGATGCCGATCCGCGACCCGACCTCGTAGCCGGCCACCAGCGCCGTCAGCAGCTCGCGGCCGGAAACGCGGGTCTGTTGCGCCATGGCCAGGAGGGCCGGCACCACATGCATGCCCGGATGGCCGCGGGCGAACTGGTTGCCCTCGTCGAGCTCCAGGAAGGTGCCGGCGGTCCCGTTCAGGAAGGCCGCGATCATCGGCGCGGCGCTTTTGCCGGAGCCCAATATGGCGGCCGGGCCTGGCCCGTTCTCCGCGACCATGCGCTCGGTCACGGCGCGCATCTCCGCCTCCTGTACCCCGGCGGCGATCGCGCCCAGGCAATCGGCCAGGACCCAGCCGGCGCGTTCGACCACCTCCGCCGGCAGGTCCTCGAAGCTGAGGTCGGCGAAGAAGCCGGCCAGCGTATCGAGATAGGCCAGGTCTTCGCTCGGCAGCGCCGCAGTTTCCGCCATCGCCCTCCCCCTATCCGACGATATCCGCCGGCGCATTCGCCGGTTCGTCGCCACCGGCCGATACCGCCGTCGACCAGCGCATGCCTTCCTCCGCCGGCACCCGCCGCATGGACATCTCGAACCGGTAGAGATCGGGGCGGTAGAGGACGCGGATGTACTCCACCGGCCGGTCGGCCGCGTCGCGCACCACCCGGCGCACCTCGATCAGCGGCGCGCCGGCATGGATCGACAGCGCGCCGGCCACTTCCGCATCGGCGATGCTGGCCGAGATCGTCTGCCGGGCCGAGGCCACATCCACGCCGGCGCGCTCCAGCAGATGCAGCAACGGCGTGACGCCGAGATCCTCGCGATCGTATTGCCGGCCGATGTCCTTCGGCACATAGGTCACCAGGAACGACATCGGCGCATCGTCCAGGCTGCGCACCCGGACCGCCCGCTGGACCTCCGATCCTGCGGCCACTTCCAGGGCGGCGGCCACATCCTCATTGGCGGGCACATAACCGAAATCGAGCACCCGCGCCTCGGTGGCGATGCCCATCAGCGACACGTTCTCCAGCCAGCCCTCGATGGACGCGGTCACCGCCGGCGCCGGCGGCCGCTTGATCACCCGGGTGCCGCGGCCGCGTTCGCGCACCACAAGGCCGGCATCCGCCAGCTCGTTGAGGGCGCGCTTGGCGGTGATCCGCGAGACGCCGAATTCCTGGCACAGGTCCTGCTCGCCGGGCACCATGTCGCCGGCGGCGATCTGACCGCCATAGATGCGGTTCCGCAGGATGACGAAGATCTGATGGTAGAGCGGCACCGGGGCGCCGGGGTCGAGCCGGGCGTTCGGCCGGTCGTCGCCGCCCTCGCGACCCGAGACGCTCCCCGCTTCCGCCCTGTCGACCATTGCCCCACCCGATAATCAGCAGGGCTAATGGTATGTCATTATATCATTATGTCAATTGGCGGCATGAGACCGGGGCGCGACGGGGGCCGCCACCCGGACGCCGCCCGAGCGGCGGATTCCGGACAACGGCCCCGACACCTGTCACAGGGCATGCTCCGACGCGATCATGAGCGCCAGATTGCGGCTGTCCTCTTCCTCATCCGATTTCCCGGAGAGCAGCTCCTGCAAAGTGGCAGAAGACACCGGTTCGATGATGTATTTCGATCCCGTATAGGAATCTTCCCAGATGGTCCGGACCGCCACTGGGCCGCCGCTCCGGGTCTCCCGGTGCCAGGAGATCAGGAACGGTTCGCCGTCGATCAGCTCGATGCCCCAGATCAAGTTCTCGAACCGCCCGGCAGCCCCGCTGTTGAGATAGAAGTCGATCTGGCGGCGCTCGACGCCCGGCCAATTGACGCCCGGACGGATTCGCGGCTCGTGGGAATGTCCGAGGATCAGGGTGGGAATCCGATTGCCGAACGCCAGCTCCAGCCGGTCGACCAGCCGGAACTCGTTCATATGGCGGAACTTGAACCAGCGGAATCCCGGCTTCACCTCCTCGCGAAACGCCTTGGACGGCGAGTCGGCATTGTCGAAATACTCCCAGCCGATGTTCTTGCCATAGAGCGCCTCCCAGCCGCGCCGGGTGTCCAGCGTACCGATCAGCCCGCCAAGGCCGTCGAGCAACTGCTGGACCGTCGCCCCGACATCTCCGAGCGAGGTCTCCAGGGGCGACAGCCCCTCATTCGGTTCGTCGCTGACAAGCTGGTTGTAGAGCACCTCGTCGCCGGACAACCACTTGCCGATCGGATCCAACGCGGTCCGCCAGTTGCGGTCGGGGCCCTGAACCGCCCAGGCGGTTGCCTGGGAGAAGGACTCGCCGGTCTGTGCCGCGTATTTCGGTGTGCAGCCGGTGTCGAACTGGTGACCGTGGCAAACCACGAAGTCGACGCTGCGGGCGCCGCGCAGCAGCAGGACGTCACTCGCCACCGGGAAATCGATCCCGGCCGTGGCGCTGACCAGACCGGCAAACGACTCCTGGCGCATATCACGATCATGGTTGCCGGTAATGCGGAAATACTTCTCCTTGGCAATGAAATGCTCTGCCACCGTCTCGTAGTAGTCGCGATTATCGCGCACGATCTCGCCCAGCTGGATCCGCTTCTTCACATTGCGGAAGGCGATGATCTGATCCCAATCCCAGCCGCCGATGCCCTCAACCTCGCCCAGCTCGGGCTCGTAGATCAGCAGCTCCTCGACATCGCCATTCTCAACCAGGCAATAATCCTCGGCGCCGTAGTAGTCGCGCAGGACATCGACATAGAGGTCCCGGTTGAACCGGAAGAAGTTCTGCCGCGCGCCGTTCGGCAACATGTGGTGATCGGAAAAGATCACATATCGTCCGCTCGCGGAGGCGGACTGCACAGTCAGCAGCCCGTCATCCGCCACCAGGGTGATCGGCGAGCCGAACCGGGTCGGCTCGGCCGGCGCGCGGTCGACCAGCGTCTTGAGCGTGTCGATCGAGCGCAGCACCTCTTCGACGGCGTCGTCATGCGTCTGCCGCATCGTGACGGTCGCCCGCATCAGCAGGAACCAGAGTTCCCGAAAGGCCTCGTCGTCGTCGCGCAGCTGATAGGCCTTGAAAATTCCGCGCGCCGTCTCGCGCGCCAGAATGAGCTCAGGGCTGGTCTTCAGCCCCATGTACAGATCCTCGATGCGATCACCAAGCCATTCAATCGGATTGAAGCCCATCTTGCAGTCTCCCGGATGTGAGATCGATCGGCGCGGGCCGGCGGTCGCGATGATCGCGACCTGAGGAGCCGTCCGCCCGAGTATCGTCGGCAGCCTATTCGGGCCAGCGTGAAGCGCCCGTGGGGCGCATCGGAAATCGATCGGGAATTCATCCGCCGCCGGTGCCTGATAGAGGCCGACGCCGGCGGCGGAGACAGACCTGTTACAGGATGGTGACAGCGACGGATAAGGGTCGCTGCCGGAACCGGTGCCGCTTGGGTGGCGGGCCCACCTGAGGCTCCGCCACCTCCGGCCTTCGGCAAAGTCGAAGGCCCGTCGGAGGGGACATGCCATGAACGCGCAAGCAAATATCCCGGAATTGAAGATCTCGGTTTTCGGCGGTTTTCACGTCACCGCGCCTTGCGGTCAGGCGGTGCAGCTGTCCGGACAGAAGGATCGCGCCCTGCTGGGAATCCTGGCGCTGTCGCCGGGCGTCAGCCATGCACGGGAGAAGCTCGCCTCCATGCTGTGGTCCGACAGCGGCGACCGTCAGGCGCGCGACAGTTTGAAGCAGGCCCTGCTCCGCCTGCGACGCTGCCTGGGGCCGCTGGCGGACGGCCCGCTGATCACCGATCGCCAGTCGGTGACCCTGGATGGGGAACGTGTCTGGGTCGACGTGCGGGATTTCGAGGCCCTGCTCCGCGACCGCGACCCGGATGCCATCGAGCGGGCGACCGCGCTGTACAATGGCGACCTGCTGGACGGGCTGCTGGTGCGCGACGCCAGCTTCGAGGACTGGCTGCAGGTCGAGCGGCAAAGGCTGCGCAGCCTGGCGGCGGAGGCCTTGACCGACCTCATGGAACGGTCGCTGGAAGACGGCCGTCGCGAACAGGCGGTGGGCGCGGCCCGCCGGCTCCTGTCCCTGGATCCGCTGCATGAGGCCGCCTGCCGTGTGCTGATGCGCGTCCATGTCGAGCGCGGCGAACGCCCGCAGGCCCTGAAGCTGTTCGAGACCCTGCGCTGCCGGCTGCGCCAGGAGCTGGACGTGGCCCCGGAACCGGAGACGATCTCGCTCTACCAGGCGCTCCGCAACCGCCGCGTCAACGGCGACGAACAGGTCCAGCCTCCGCAGGCCACCAATGGCGCCGCGGCGCCGTCCGCTCCGCTGGCCGGCACGCAAAGCGCAAAGCCTTCGATCGCCGTGCTGCCCTTCTCGATCATCGGCGACGATGCGGATCAGGACTATTTCGCCGACGGGCTGACGGAGGACATCATCACCGACCTGTCCCAGGTCTCCGCCCTGACGGTGGCTTCGCGGCGCAGCGTCTTCCGCTACAAGGGCAAGCCCATCGATATCTGCAGCACGGCGGCCGAACTCAATGTGGGTTGCGTCCTGGAGGGCCGCGTCCGCGCCGCGGGCGACCGGGTCCGCATCAACACCCAGCTGCTCGACGGTCGGTCCGGCGAACTTCTCTGGGCCGCCCGCTACGACCGCGCCATGGATGACATCTTCGCCCTGCAGGACGAGATCGCCGAAACCATCGTCGACGTGTTGAAGGTGAAGCTGCTGCCCGAGGAGCTGGCCTGCATCAACAGCCAATCCACCGACAGCGTCGATGCCTATCAATACTACCTGATGGGCCGGTCCTTCTTCCTGCGCGGCTTCGACAAGCACAGCCTCACCATGGCCCGCAACATGCTCTGCAAGGCGATCGAGATCGACCCGAACTACGCCCGGGCCTTCGCCGCGCTGGCGTCGTGCGAATCCTACCTGTCGCTCAGCGACCCTGAGGTCACCTTCGAGAGCTGCGTCAAGCACAGCCTGCGGGCCCTGGAACTCGACCCCAACCTGGCGGAATCCCAGGCCGCCCGGGGATTTGCGCTCTACGCTTCGGGCCGCTATTCGGAAGCGGAGCCCTATTTCGAACGGGCCGTGAGCCTCGGGCCCGACCATTTCGAGACCCATTTCCTGTTCGCCCGAAACTGCCGCCAGCAGGGCCGGCACGACAAGGCCGCAAACCTGTTCGAACGCGCCCTGGAGCTACGGCCGAAGGACTACCGCACGCTCGGGTTGCTGGCCTGCGAGTATCAGCGGCTCGGCCGCCAGGACGAATTCGAAGCGACCGCCCGCGCCGCGTTGGACCGCATCGAGGCGGCCATCGACGAGCATCCCGACAATGCCGACGCCCTGTCCTTTGGCGGCGCCTTGCTGGCGCGGCTCGGCAATCCGGAGCGGGCGGCGGCCTGGGCCGAGCGGGCCACGGTGATCGCAACCGAGCCCTCCGTCGTCCATTACAACATCGCCATCGCGCAGGCCCTTCTCGGCCGAACGGAGGAAGCAATGGATCGGTTGGAGTTCGCCTTCAAGTCGCCGCCGGAATGGCAACGCCGGCTGTACCTGTGGATGCTACGCGACCAGGATGTGGACCCGATGCGTGACCTGCCCCGGTTCCAGGCCTTGGCGGCACGACTCTCGCCTCTGGTCGCCGCGCGTTCGCCGGATCCGGTCGACTAGTCTGCAACGACGCTGCGCAATCGGCAGGCAGTTGCCCTGATGCAGCGCACAAAATCTTTGCAGACGGACTCTGGCGGGATCGCCGGGCGCAGAAATCCAGAGGAGAATCGCCAGGATCAATGGGCATCCTGATGACGCCCCCTCACCCTGGCTGACCAACTGGCCCGCATCTTGCTGCTACCCATGTTGCAACGCAATATTCCGAGCAACGGGGTGGCACATGAACAAGACTCTTACCAAGACCGCGCTGGCCGGCGCGGCCTCCCTCCTGGCGCTGGGCCTCGCGGCCGGCGCGGCCCAGGCCCAGGACGACCCGATCAAGGTCGGCGTCCTGCATTCGCTGTCCGGCACCATGGCGATCAGCGAGACGACCCTGAAGGACGTCATGCTGATGCTGATCGAGAAGCAGAACGAGGCCGGCGGCGTGCTCGGTCGGCAGCTCGAGCCGGTGGTGGTCGATCCGGCGTCCGACTGGCCGCTTTTCGCCGAAAAGGCCCGCGAGCTGCTGACGGTGCATGACGTCGACGTGGTGTTCGGAAACTGGACCTCGGTCAGCCGCAAATCGGTGCTGCCGGTGTTCGAGGAGCTGAACGGCATCCTGTTCTATCCGGTGCAGTACGAGGGCGAGGAGAGCTCGCGCAACGTCTTCTACACCGGTGCCGCGCCCAACCAGCAGGCGATCCCGGCGATCGACTATCTGGCCGAGGAGGAAGGCGTGGAGCGCTGGGTGCTGGCGGGCACCGATTACGTCTACCCGCGCACCACCAACAAGATCCTCGAGACCTATCTGCTGGATTCCGGCGTGGCGCCCGAGGACATCATGATCAATTACACGCCGTTCGGGCATTCCGACTGGCAGTCGATCGTGGCCGAGATCGCGCGCTTCGGCTCCGAAGGCATGAAGACGGCGGTGGTCTCCACCATCAATGGCGACGCCAACGTGCCGTTCTACAAGGAGCTCGGCAACCAGGGCATTTCCGCCGAGGACATCCCGGTCGTCGCCTTCTCGGTCGGCGAGGAGGAACTGGCCGGGCTCGACACCGAGCCGCTGGTCGGCCATCTGGCGGCCTGGAACTACTTCATGTCCGTCGACACCGATGAGAACTACGACTTCATCGATTCCTGGCACAACTTCATCGGCAATGACGGCCGCGTGACCAACGACCCGATGGAGGCGCATTACATCGGCTTCAACATGTGGGTCGAGGCGGTGGAGAAGGCCGGCACCACCGATGTGGACTCGGTGATCGACTCCATCGTCGGCGTCTCGGTGCCGAACCTCTCCGGCGGCCTGTCGACCATGATGCCGAACCACCACATCACCAAGCCGGTGCTGATCGGCGAGATCCAGGAGGACGGTCAGTTCGACATTGTCTGGGAGACCTCCGGCCTGGTGGTCGGCGATGCCTGGTCCGATTTCCTGCCGGAGAGCGCAAAGCTGATCGCCGATTGGCGGGCGCCATTGGCCTGCGGCAATTTCAACGTCGAGACCGGCACCTGCAGCGGCCAGAACTTCTGATCGGACAGCGCTGATGCCCTCACCCGGGCCGGCATCGCTGAACGCGACACCGGCCCACCCTCTCCCAGAGGGAGAGGGAACCCAAGCCCGCCGCCGACCAACCCTCTCCCCCTGGGAGAGGGTGGCGAGCGCGGCGAGCCGGGTGAGGGCTTTCAGCACCGATGCTGGAAATGAGAACCCAATGACCCGGATCTCGGGCCTGATCCTCCTGCTCGCCCTGGCGCTCGCGCCGGGGCTTGCCCTCGCCCAGGCCTCCCTGGAAGAGTTGATGCTCACCCTGTCCGAGGGCGGCTACGACGAACGCGAAGCGGTCATCGGCGCCATCGCCGCGACCGGGGACAGCCGCGCCGTGCCGCTGCTCGAGGCCCTGGCGGAAGGCGATCTCTATGCCCGCAAGGCCGATGGCGCGGTGTTCATCGGCCAGCGCGATGGCCGCAACTACATCCTGACCGATCCGCTGACCGGCGAGGCCGCCGGCGAGGCCGGGCGGCGCGCGGTGGAGCGGATCAAGGTCAACAACCGCCTGCGCCGGGCGATCCGAGCGGCGCTGGGCGCCATGACCCTGATGAGTCCGGATCCGGCGATCCGGCTGGAAGCCGCCGAGGCGGTCTTCAAGAGCGGCGATCCGGACGCTTTGGATGCGGTCGCCCTGGCCCTGGAGGCGGAGACCGACCCGGACCTGCACACCACCCTGGAGCAGGCGCGGGCCGCCATCCTGTTGAAGCGCGAGGACACCGCCGACGACGATCTCGTCCTGGCGATCGCGACGCTGGAGGCCCGCGGCGACCAGGACTCCCTCGCCCTGCTCTCCGCCTTCGCCGCCGGCCGCGCCGATGCCGCCGGCGATGCAGCCCGCCGCGCCGTCGCCGCCATCGAGCAGACCCTGCAGCTTTGGGAGGCGGCGCAGAATGTCTGGTACGGGCTGTCCCTGGGTTCGGTGCTGCTGCTGGCGGCCATCGGCCTTGCCATCACCTTCGGCGTCATGGGGGTCATCAACATGGCCCATGGCGAGATGGTCATGCTGGGCGCCTACACCACCTTCATGGTGCAGGAGGTCATCCGCACCTCCTTCCCCGGGCTGTTCGACGTCTCGGTTCTGATCGCCCTGCCGCTGGCCTTCCTGGTCTCCGGCGCCGTCGGCGTCGGGATCGAGCGCGGCGTGATCCGCTATCTCTACGGCCGGCCGCTGGAGACCCTGCTGGCCACCTGGGGCATCTCGCTGATCCTGCAGCAGACCGTGCGCACCATCTTCGGGCCGACCAATCGCGAGGTCGGCAACCCGTCCTGGATGTCCGGCGCCTTCGATCTGGGCCAGCTGACCATTACCTACAACCGCCTGTGGATCCTGATCGCGTCGCTGGCGGTCTTCGCCGCCCTGATCGTGGTGATGCGCCGGACCGGCATCGGGCTGCAGATGCGCGCGGTGACCCAGAACCGGGCGATGGCCTCTTCCATGGGCATCCGCACGCCCTGGGTCGACGCCATGACCTTCGGCCTTGGCTCGGGCATCGCCGGCATCGCCGGGGTGGCGCTGTCGCAGATCGACAATGTCAGTCCCAATCTGGGCCAGGGTTACATCATCGACAGCTTCATGGTGGTGGTGTTCGGCGGCGTCGGGAATCTGTGGGGCACGCTGGCCGGCGCCATGACCCTGGGCGTCGCCAACAAGTTCCTGGAACCCTATGCCGGCGCCGTGCTTGGCAAGATCCTGGTCCTGGTCTTCATCATCCTGTTCATCCAGAAGCGGCCGCGCGGGCTGTTCGCGCTCAAGGGCCGGGCGGTAGAGGCATGATCACCGCCATGCTCCTGCGCGGCATGGACCGCCGGGCCCGCTGGACCCTCGCCGTTCTGGGCGGCCTCGCCCTGCTGGTCCCGCTGCTGAACCAGGCGCTGCCGGCGGAACATCCGCTGCATGTGCCGACCTATGCCGTCACCCTCATGGGCAAGTATCTCTGCTATGCCCTGATGGCCCTGTCGGTCGACCTGGTCTGGGGTTTCTGCGGTATCCTCAGCCTGGGCCACGGCGCCTTCTTCGCGCTGGGCGGTTACGCCATGGGCATGTACCTGATGCGCCAGATCGGCGATCGCGGCGTCTACGGCCATCCGATGCTGCCGGACTTCATGGTGTTCCTGAACTGGGAGGACCTGCCCTGGTTCTGGTTCGGATTCGACCAGTTCTGGTTCGCCGCGGTGATGATCCTGCTGGCGCCCGGCCTGCTGGCCTTCCTGTTCGGATGGTTCGCCTTCCGCAGTCGGGTGACCGGGGTCTACCTCTCGATCATCACCCAGGCCATGACCTATGCCCTGATGCTGGCCTTCTTCCGCAACGACATGGGCTTCGGCGGCAATAACGGCCTGACCGACTTCAAGGACATCCTGGGTTTCAATATCCAGAGCGGCGGCACCCGCGCCGGGTTGTTCGCCGCCTCCGCGCTGGCCCTGGCGCTGGGCGTGCTGATCTGCTCCGCCGTGGTCAACTCCAAGCTCGGCAAGCTGCTGGTGGCGGTGCGCGACGCGGAGAGCCGTACCCGCTTCCTCGGCTACCGGGTCGAGCGCTACAAGCTGTTCGTCTTCACCCTGTCCGCCTGCATGGCCGGCGTGGCGGGCGCGCTCTATGTGCCCCAGGTCGGCATCATCAATCCCGGCGAGTTCGCCCCGGCCAACTCGATCGAGGTGGTGGTCTGGGTCGCGGTCGGCGGCCGCGGCACGCTGGTCGGCGCCATCATCGGCGCGGTGCTGGTCAATCTCGGCAAGACCGTCTTCACCGGCGTGCTGCCGGAATACTGGCTGTTCGCGCTGGGCGGCCTGTTCGTGGCCGTGACCCTGTTCCTGCCCAGGGGAATCATGGGCAAGGCCGCGGAGCTCCAGGCCCTGCTGCGACGGCGGCCGCGCAAGGCCTCGCCGGGCGGCAAACCGGCCGCCGAGCCCCAGGCGGCGGAGTAGTCCGATGCAGGAAGCCTATTCCGAAAGCATGCTCTATCTGGACGGCGTCAGCGTTTCGTTCGACGGCTTCAAGGCGCTGAACGGGTTGTCGCTGACCGTCGAGCCCGGCGAGCTGCGCGCCATCATCGGCCCCAACGGCGCCGGCAAGACCACGATGATGGACGTCATCACCGGCAAGACCCGGCCCGATACTGGCGACATCCGCTTCGACGGCGGCGTCGACCTGGCGAAGCTGGACGAGGCGGCGATCGCCGAGCTTGGCATCGGCCGCAAATTCCAGAAGCCGACGGTGTTCGACAGCCACACCGTGCGCGACAATATCGCGCTGGCCCTGAAGGCCGATCGCCGCGCCCTGACCGCCCTGTTCCACCGGGAGAGCGCCGCCGAACGGGAAAGGATCGACGCCCTGCTGAGCCTGATCCGGCTCTCCGACCGCCGCGACGATTTCGCCGCCGATCTCAGCCACGGTCAGAAGCAATGGCTGGAGATCGGCATGCTGCTGGCCCAGGACCCCAAGCTGCTGCTGGTCGACGAGCCCGCGGCGGGAATGACCGACGCGGAGACCGCCGAGACCGCCACCCTGCTCCGCCGCATCGCCGAGGACCACACGGTCATCGTGGTCGAGCACGACATGGCCTTCGTGCGCGACCTCGGCGTCAAGGTCACGGTGCTGCACGAGGGCTCGGTCCTGGCGGAAGGCTCCCTGGACCATGTCAGCGCCGACCCCAGGGTCGTCGAAGTCTATCTGGGGCGCTGAGCGGTGACCTCCATGCTGGCCGAGAGAATTCCCCCTCACCCTCCCAACGCTTCGCGTCGGGTCCCTCCCTCTCCCCGAGGAGAGGGTAATTCTGAGGCAGCCTCCTTTTTCCCTCTCCTTGGGGAGAGGGAGGGACCCGCGGCGAAGCCGTGGGAGGGTGAGGGGGAATTCTCTCCGCAAAATCGATGATGGCGGCGACCATGCTTGAGATCCGCGACCTCGATCTGCATTACGGCGCCGCCCAGGCGCTGCGGTCGATCCGGCTGGACGTGGCGATCGGCGAGGTGACCTGCGTCATGGGGCGCAACGGCGTCGGCAAGACCAGCCTGCTGCGGGCCATCACCGGCCATCACCCGGCCAGCGCCGGCGCCATCCGGTGGGACGGCCGGGACATCGCCCGGCTGGCGCCCTATGACCGGGCCCGCCGCGGCATCGCCTATGTGCCCCAGGGCCGGGAGATCTTTCCGCAGCTCACCGTTCGCGAGAACTTGGAGAGCGGCTATGCCGGACTGCCGCGCCGCGATCGCACCATTCCGGACTCCGTCTTCGAGCTGTTCCCGGTGCTGAAGGACATGCTGGCCCGGCGGGGTGGCGACCTCTCCGGCGGCCAGCAGCAGCAGCTCGCCATCGGCCGTGCCCTGGTCACCCGCCCGCGCCTGCTGGTGCTGGACGAGCCGACCGAGGGCATCCAGCCCTCCATCATCAAGGATATCGGCCGCGCCATCGGTTTCCTGCGCGAGCAGGGCGGCATGGCCATCCTGCTGGTCGAGCAGTATTTCGAGTTCGCCCGCGACCTCGCCGACCGCTTCGCGGTGATGGACCGCGGCGAAATCGTTCTCGCCGGCGCCGCCGACGACATGGTCGAGGCGGATGTCCGCAGGCGGCTGACGGTTTAGGCGACCTCGGTCCGGCGTCCCACGCCCCTCACCCGTTGACAGTCGTCGGACCACCTGAGATAGTTCGTAACGTTACCGGTAACGCAGCGGTAACGGTGCCATCGGGCATGTGGTTCTGGGCCCATGCACACTGACAAAGCCCATGCGATTCAAGGACATGGTCGGGTGTTTGATGGCGGGGAGGAAAGACCGTGCCGGACGAAGCGCCTCTCGTCTCCATGCGCGGCATCTCGAAGAAATTCGGCGGTGTCACGGCGCTGGATAACGTCGATCTGGACACCCATTCAGGCGAAGTGCTGGCGATCGTCGGCGACAACGGCGCCGGCAAGTCTACCCTCATCAAGATCCTGACCGGCGTCTACCAGCCGACCGGCGGCAGCATCTCCATGGACGGGCAGACCCTGTCCATGAACAGCCATTCCGACGAGCTGTCGCTGGTCTTCCTCGGCCGTATCACCGTCGCCAATGACCAGCCGAGCCTGGAATAGCTCGACGCCCTGGAGCAGGAAACCTTCCGCTTCTCTGGCGTCGGCGCCCTGAAGCGCTAGGCATCTATGCATGACCCGGTGCCGGCGCTCAGGCGCCGGCACCGGGTTCATGAAAACGGACCGGCCGTACGACCGCGGGTACCCCAAGGCCTCACACGGAGCCCGCGCGGGCGTCGGCCGGTCCTGCCTTTTCTGAACGCCACTGCGTTCGGCATTAACGTATACATTAAAGAATGCTTTATTCAGAGATTCAACAGGCAGTTCGCCGCGCGTCCTTTGCCATTAGGATACCCGTGCCGAGCGCCGCCGACGCGGCATCTCCGTTCAATCCGCCTGTTTTTTGTGCATCTGGAGGTGACGGATCGGGCATTGGCGGTATCGCCAACATCTTCCCCGACGCCAAGAGCCGCCGTCAGGCGGGATGCCACCGCCTTGCACAGGTTTGGCATGGCAGTTGCTGTGCCTGTCGGGTGCAGGACATCTAGGGTTCCGGCCGCCCCCTCCTCAGGACGAGCGATGGCGGTGCCAGGTCCGAGAGATGTCACCCGGCGGGCAAAATCCCGCGCGGGCACACGGCGGGGAAAAATCCCGGGAGAACACTGCGCCGGTCTGACCGGGCGCTTCCTGTTGTCGCCAGGTCGGGCCGACCTTGCATTTTGAGGAGACAGGGAGAGTCCGATGACTGCCAAGCCGAATTCCGTCCGCGCCGCCGCCTTTGCGGCGCTGGCCGCCGCGACCCTGGCCACGACTCCGGCCGCCGCCCAGGACACGCCGAGCTTCCGCATCGCCTGGTCGATCTATGTCGGCTGGATGCCGTGGGGTTACATGGAAGACAGCGGCATCATGGACCGCTGGGCCGAGAAATACGGCATCGATGTCGAGATCGTGCAGATCAACGACTACATCGAGTCGATCAACCAGTACACCGCCGGCGCCTTCGACGGCGTCTCCGCCACCAATATGGACACCCTGTCGATCCCTTCCGGCGGCGGCGTCGACACCACGGCGCTGATCGTCGGCGATTACTCCAACGGCAATGACGCAGTGCTGATCAAGGGCGACGGCACCATGGCCGACTTGGCCGGCCAGCCGGTCAATCTGGTCGAGCTGTCGGTCTCCCACTACCTGCTGGCCCGCGGGCTGGACATGAACGGCCTGTCCGAGGCCGATCTCGCCGCCGTCATCAACACCTCCGACGCCGATATGGTCGCCGCCTTCGCGACCCCGGACGTGACCGCGGCGGTGACCTGGAATCCGCTCGTCTCGACGATCCTGGAGACGCCGGGCGTGAGCAGGATCTTCGACAGCGCCGACATCCCGGGCGAGATCATCGACATGATGGTGGTCAACACCGAGACCCTGGCCGCCCATCCGGAGCTCGGCAAGGCGCTGGTCGGTGCCTGGTACGAGACCATGGCGCTAATGTCCGCCGACAGTGCCGAAGGGGCCGCCGCCCGCGAAGCCATGGCCATCGCGTCGGGCACCGATCGCGCCGGCTACGAGAACCAGCTCGCCACCACCGAGATGTTCTACGACCCTGCCGCCGCCGTCGGCTTCACCAAGAGCGGCGACCTGCCGCAGACCATGATCTATGTGGCGGAGTTCCTGTTCGACAAGGGCATCCTCGGCACCGGCGCGCCTTCCGCCGATTTCGTCGGAGTCGCCTATCCCGACGGCTCCACCACCGGCGACCCCGACAACGTCAAGCTGCGCTTCGACACGACCTTCATGGAAATGGCCGCGGACGGCGCGCTCTAGCGCTTGTTCGGCAAACCATCGTGCTGGAAGCCCCCTCACCCTCCCGCCGCTTCGCGTCGGGCCCGTCCCTCTCTCCAAGGAGAGGAAAACCAACGGCCGTCTCGAAGATCCCTCTCCTTGGGGAGAGGGAGGGACCCGCGGCAAGGCCGTGGGAGGGTGAGGGGGCGTTGGTATTCCACAACAGCGGCCACTGGGTAAGGCCCTCGAACGGCTATGCGGCGTCAGCTCAAGATCCGGATTCGGCCCCGTGAGGCTGATCAATCGCAGGCCGGACCGGACGCTTGCCGTCGCCTTGGCGGTGGTGCCGTTCTGCCTGGTGCTGCTGGCCTATGTGATCGGCTCCGATGCCAGGCGGGCGGAGAACCCCGCCGACAAGCTGCTGCCGGCGATCGGCCAGATCGTCAACACCGCGACCGCCCTGGCGGTCGAGCCGGACCGGCGATCGGGCAAGATCCTGCTGTGGCAGGATACCGCCGGAAGCCTGGGGCGACTGGCGCTCGGAGTCTCCCTGGCGGCCGCCATCGGCCTGGGGTTCGGCCTGCTGATCGGGCTGGTGCCCTATGCCGGGGCCGGGCTGGCGCCCTTCGTATCGGCCCTGTCCATGGTGCCGCCACTGGCCATCCTGCCGATCCTGTTCATCGTCTTCGGCCTGGGCGAGGTGGCCAAAGTGGCTTTGATCACAATCGGTATCGCGCCGTTCCTGATCCGCGATCTCAGCCAGCGTGTGGCCGAAATCCCGCGCGAGATGATCGTCAAGGCGCAGACTTTGGGGGCCTCCACGGCGGTTATCGCGCTCCGTGTGGCGCTGCCGCAGCTCATGCCGCGACTGATCCAGGCGGTCCGGCTCAGCCTGGGGCCGGCCTGGCTGTTCCTGATCGCGGCGGAGGCCATCGCCTCGACCGACGGGCTCGGCTATCGCATCTTCCTGGTGCGGCGCTATCTGGCGATGGATGTGATCCTGCCATACGTCGCCTGGATCACGCTCCTGGCCTTCGTGATCGACTGGGCGCTCAGGTCCCTGTCCCGCCGGCTCTATCCCTGGGCGGAGCCGGCATGAGCTACGTCTCGGTCCGCAACCTGTTCAAATCCTATGACGGCCGACCGGTGCTGGAGGGCGTCAGCCTGGATGCGGCGGAAGGCGAGTTCGTCTCCATGGTCGGCGCCTCGGGCTGCGGCAAGTCGACCTTTCTGCGCCTGCTGCTGGCCCAGGAACAGCCGACCCGCGGCGAGATCCGTATCGCCGGAGCCGACCCGGCGGCGGAGCCGAACCGCGACCGGGGCGTCGTCTTCCAACGATACTCTGTGTTCCCGCATATGAATGTCCGCGAGAACCTGGTCGCGGCGGCGGAATTCGGCGCCTGCCGCTGGGGCCGGTTCCGCGGCGCCCGGCGGAGGGCGGCGGCCAACGAGGCCGACGCGACCCTGGAGCGGATCGGCCTCGGCCATGTGGCGGAGTCCTTCCCGGCCGCCCTGTCCGGCGGCATGCAACAGCGCCTGGCCATTGCCCAGGCGCTGGCCGCGAAACCCTGCATCCTGCTGCTGGACGAGCCCTTCGGCGCGCTCGACCCCGGCACGCGGGTCTCGATGCACGATTTCCTGCTGGAGCTGAAGCGCGAGACCGGCATGACCGTCTTCATGGTCACCCATGATCTGAAGGAGGGCTTCAAGCTGGGCGACCGGGTACTGGTCTTCGACAAGCCGCGCTGGGACCCGCACGACCCGGAAGCCTATGGCGCGACCATCACCTACGACCTCGACGCCCGCAGAGGCGACGATGCCAACGACCTGGAGGAAAGCCTTGTTCACGCAACGGCCTGAACGGCGCGGCGCACACCGCCCGCGGGCGCAGATCGATCCCCTGCCCGCCCATGAACGGCGCCGGCACCACCCCGACCTCAGCACCCTGCAGGGCTGGAAGGCGATGCGGGCCGAGGCCGAACTGCCGGAGGAGGAGTGGGAGAAGGAAAAGGCCTGGGCCCTGCGCATGGGGCTGACCGGCTCCGACAGCCTGGACGACAAGTCGATCCCGACCTTCGCCCGGGGCGAGCTGCCCCACTACGCCGGCATCAATACCTTCCTGAAGGCGCCCTATGCCGAGGACGTGTCGGAGGTTGGCCGGTACGACGCGACGGTGCTGGGTGCGCCCTTCGACGGCGGCACCACCTACCGCCCGGGCACCCGCTTCGGGCCGCAGGGCATCCGCAAGATCTCGGCGCTCTACACGCCCTACAATTACGAGATGGCGATCGACCTGCGCGAGCAGATGACGCTCTGCGACGCCGGCGACATCTTCACCATCCCGGCGAACATCGAGAAGACCTTCGACCAGATCTCCCGCGCCTGCGCCCATGTGTTCTCCGCCGGCTCGCTGCCGATCATCCTCGGCGGCGACCATTCCATCGGTTACCCCACGGTTCGCGGCATCGCCGAATGCACGTCCAAGACCATCGGCATCGTGCATTTCGACCGGCATGCGGACATCCAGGAGAAGGACCTGGACGAGCGTATGCACACAACGCCGTGGTTCCACGCCACCAACCTGCCCAACGTGCCGGCGAAGAACCTGGTGCAGGTCGGCATTGGCGGCTGGCAGGTACCGCGCGAGGCGGTGAAGGTGGCCCGCGAGCGCGAGACCAACATCATCACAATGTCCGACATGGAGCGCATGGGCGTCGACAGGACCGCCGAGATGGCGCTGGAGATGGCCTGGGACGGCGCCGACATGGTCTACATGTCCTTCGACATCGACAGCATCGATTGCGGCTTCGTGCCCGGCACCGGCTGGCCCGAGCCTGGCGGCTTCCTGCCCCGCGAGGCGCTGGCCCTGGCCTCGAAAGTGGCGGCGCAAGGCATCTGCGGCATGGAATTGGTGGAGGTCTCGCCGCCCTACGACACCTCAGACATCACCGCGCTGATGGCGACCCGAGTGATCGTCGACGTGCTGGGCGCCATGGTCTCCGCCGGCACGCTGGGCCGGCACAAGGCCCATATCGACAAGCCGGTCGACATCCCCATGGGCGAATTCACCGGCCGGAGGTGGTCCAATGCCCCATGACGCGATCCATCAAGGGCATGGCCACGGTCACGGCCATAACCACGACCATGCCGACCACCTGCATTCCTACATCTCAGAGTCCGACAGCGCCGACGATCTGCAGATCCTGACCGCCCAGTTCATCGATGGGTTCCGCGCGGCGAAGGACAAGGCGGCCTATCTGCGCATCGCCGGGGTGCCGCTGGAGATCGACGACCCCGCCGGCGGTCCGGCCTTGAAGCTGGTCGACATCACGCTGACCACCGAATGGCAGGTCGGCACCGCCAGCCCCTCCTTCGGCAGCCGGGAGCTGAGCTACCTGCCCTATCCCGGCGAGATGGTGGCCGAGCGCACCAATATGGGCTTCGTCTACGTCTCGCTGGACGCCAAACTCTGCCGTGACCTGCGCACATTCCTCGGCGAGCGGTCGGAGAGGTAGGACAACCGGCCATGTCCCAGACGCCGCCCCCCGCCGTCCTGACCATGCCCAGGCCCTATGCGGTCATGGCGCGCCGGCCGATTCGGCCGCAGCGTGTGGATGGCCGGTCGCGACTGACCGTACGATCGGGAAACCGCGTCGGCACCGCCTATCAGCGCAACCCCTGCCGGATTCTGTTCCCGCGCACCGATTTTCATGGATCGCTGCAGGCGGTGCTGCTGAACACGGCCGGCGGCCTCACCGGCGGCGACAGCCTGCGCCAGGAGATCATCGTGAAATCCGGCGCCGCAGCCACGGTGACCAGCCAGGCGGCGGAGCGGATCTACCGCTCGGCAGACGGCGTGGCCGCCATCGCCACTGAGCTCACGGTCTGCGACGAGGCCCGGCTGGAATGGCTGCCCCAGGAAACCATCGCCTTCGACGATTGCGGCCTGTCGCGCACCACCCGCCTGGACCTGGCGGAGGGGTCCCGGGCGCTGGCGCTGGAATGGCTGGTCCTTGGGCGGAAGGCCTATGGCGAGGTGCTGCGTCGTGGGTGGATCGCCGATCGCTGGCGGGTGCACCGCGACGGCCGGCTGATCTGGGCCGACGGGCTGCGCCTGGACGGCGCCATCCGCGCCATTGTCGACAGCCCGTCCCAACTCGCCGGTTCGACCGCGCTGGCCACCCTGCTCTGGGCCGGACCGGACGCCCTGGCCATGCGCGACCGGGCGCGGGAGGTGCTAGCGGGTTTCGAAGATGCCGGAGTCATCGGCGGCGCCACGCTGGTCGACGGGCTGATGCTGTGCCGGGTGCTGGGCCGCGACGGCGACGCCCTGCGGCCGGCGGTGCGCAGCCTTGTCGCCGAGTTGCGCGCCCTGTTCTGGGACCGGCCGGTGGGCCTGCCCCGGGTCTGGAATTGTTGAGGATGGGACTCGTCATGGGCATCGACACCACTGCACCTCCAATTCGTCATTCCCGCGAAAGCGGGACTCCAGCGAGTGCGGTGCCAAACTGGATTCCCGCTTTCGCGGGAATGACGACAGTGGTTGAAGGCAGGACGGCACCCCTATGAATCCAAAAGAAGAAATCAGCACAGGCACTGGGCAGTGACATGAACCTGACGCCGAGAGAGAAAGACAAACTGCTGGTCGCCGTCGCCGCCATGGTGGCGCGCAACCGGCTGGAGCGCGGCGTGAAGCTGAACCATCCGGAGGCCATCGCCCTGATCACCGAATTCGTCGTCGAGGGCGCCCGCGACGGCCGGCCGGTGGCCGAGCTGATGGAGGCCGGCGCCCATGTAGTGTCCGCTGACCAGGTCATGGACGGCATCGCCGAGATGATCCACGACGTTCAGGTCGAGGCCACCTTTCCCGATGGCACCAAGCTGGTCACCGTCCACAATCCGATCCGTTGATCCACCGATTCGAACCACTGGAGAACACCCATGAAGTACCTGGCACCCTTGTTCGTCCTCGCCCCCGGCGCCGCCCTGGCCCATGACGGGCCGCTGGGCCACGCCCATCCCCATGGCGTCGAGATCGTCGCCTGGGCCCTGGCGGCGGCCGCCGTCGGCTGGCTGGTCTGGAAGCTGAGCCGGTGATCCCCGGCGAGGTGCTGCCGGCCGAGGGCGAGATCGAGCTCAATGCCGGCCGCGCCCCGGTCACCGTCACGGTCGCCAATACCGGCGACCGTCCGGTGCAGGTCGGCAGCCATTTCCATTTCTTCGAGACCAATGCGGGGCTCGATTTCGACCGTGAGGCGACCCGGGGCATGCGCCTGGACATCCCGGCCGGCACCGCCATCCGCTTCGAACCGGGGCAGAGCCGCGAGGTGACCCTGGTCCCCTATTTCGGAACCCGCACCGTCTACGGCTTCAACCAGGCGGTGATGGGCAGGCTGGAGGAATAACGACAGATGCCGGCCACCCTTTCCCGCGCGGCCTATGCCGACATGTACGGCCCGACAACCGGCGACCGACTGCGCCTGGCCGACACAGACCTGATCATCGAGGTGGAGAAGGACTTCACCACCTATGGCGAGGAGGTGAAGTTCGGCGGCGGCAAGGTGATCCGCGACGGCATGGGCCAGTCCCAGGCCAGCCGGGCCGACGGCGCCGTCGACACGGTCATCACCAACGCCCTGATCCTGGATCATTGGGGGATCGTGAAGGCCGATATCGGCATCCGCGACGGCCGCATCGCCGCCATCGGCAAGGCCGGCAATCCGGACGTCCAGCCCGGCGTCGACGTCGTCATCGGCCCAGCCACCGAGGCCATTGCCGGCGAGGGCAAGATCCTCACCGCCGGCGGGCTGGACGTGCACATCCATTTCATCTGCCCGCAGCAGATCGACGAGGCGCTCTATTCCGGCGTCACGACGATGATGGGCGGCGGCACCGGCCCCGCCACCGGCACCAACGCCACCACCTGTACTCCGGGCGCCTGGCATATCGGCCGCATGCTGCAGGCGGCCGAGGCCTTCCCGATGAATCTCGGCTTCTTCGGCAAGGGGAATGCCAGCCTGCCGGCCGGGCTGGTCGAGCAGGTGGAGGCCGGCGCCTGCGGCCTGAAGCTGCACGAGGATTGGGGCACAACCCCGGCCGCCATCGATTGCTGCCTGGGCGTGGCGGACGACATGGACGTGCAGGTGCTGATCCACACCGACACCCTGAACGAGAGCGGATTCGTGGAGAACACCATCGCCGCCTTCAAGGGCCGCACCATCCACGCCTTCCACACCGAGGGGGCCGGCGGCGGACATGCGCCGGATATCATCAAGGTAGCCGGCGAGGCCAATGTCATCCCCTCCTCCACCAACCCGACCCGCCCCTACACGGCCAATACGGTGGACGAGCATCTCGACATGCTGATGGTCTGCCATCACCTGGACAACCGCATCCCCGAGGACGTGGCCTTCGCGGAAAGCCGCATCCGCAAGGAGACCATCGCGGCGGAGGACATCCTCCACGACATGGGCGCCTTCTCGATCATCGCCTCGGACAGCCAGGCCATGGGCCGGGTCGGCGAGGTGGTGATCCGCACCTGGCAGACCGCCGACAAGATGAAGAAGCAATTCGGCGCGCTGGCCGGCGAGAGGGGCGACAACGACAATCTGCGGGCCCGGCGCTATGTGGCGAAGTACACCATCAATCCGGCCATCGCCCATGGCGTGGCCGAGTATGTGGGTTCGGTGGAGGTCGGCAAGCTGGCGGACCTTGTTCTCTGGTCGCCGGCCTTCTTCGGGGTGAAACCGGACCTGGTGCTGAAATGCGGCACCATCGCCGCCGCTGTGATGGGCGATCCCAACGCCTCGATCCCGACGCCGCAGCCGCAGCATTTCCGCCCCATGTTCGGCGCCTTCGGCGGCTCCCTGACCGAGAGCGCGGTGACATTCGTGTCGGCCGCCGCCGCCCAGAGCCATGTGGGCGACCGTCTGGGCCTGGCCCGGTCGGTGCTGCCGGTGGCCAATACCCGCGACGGCATCGGCAAGGCCGCCATGGTCCTGAACGACGCCACCCCGGCCATCGACGTCGATCCGGAGACCTATGAGGTCAAGGCCGACGGCAAGGTCCTGACCTGCGAGCCCGCCGAGGTGCTGGCCATGGCGCAGCGCTACTTCCTGTTCTGAGGTTGGTGATGCTGCGCGCGACACGACACGCCAAGGCCGGAGACTGGTCGCATCCCGCCGACCGGGTCTTGCTGGACTTCGACGGCCGCCACCGTCGCCGGGTGCGGTTGACAACAGAAGGCGGCGAGACGCTGCTGCTCGATCTTCCGAGAGCGGTGGCGCTGGCCGATGGCGACGGGCTGCAACTCGAGGACGGGCGCTGGATCGCCGTCGCGGCAGCCGACGAGCCGCTGATGGAGGTGACGGCTGAAAGCCGACTGGATTTGCTGCGTATCGCCTGGCATGTGGGCAACCGCCACCTGCCGACAGACATTGCCGGGACCGAGAACGGCACCCTGCGCCTGCGGCTGAGGCCGGATCAGGTCATCGAGGAGATGATCGTCGGGCTCGGCGGCCGCGTCCGGCATGTCCGGGCGCCCTTCCAGCCCGAGGGCGGCGCCTATGGCGGCCACGGCCACCACCATCACGGCCATCAAGACCATGCCGCGGAGTGAGATCACCGCCCTGCTGCGCCTGCAGAGCTGGCTGTCGCCGGCCTTCCCGATCGGCGCCTTCAGCTACTCGCACGGGCTGGAATGGGCCGTGGAGGACGGGCGCGTCAACGATCGCGAGACGCTGATCGCCTGGCTGGCCGGCGACATAGCCCATGGCACGCTGTTCGCGGAGGCGGCCTTCTTCGCCCGCGCCTGGGAAACCGAGGCGCCGGTCCGGGTCGCCGAGCTGGCTGCCGCGATGCGCGGTTCGGCGGAGCTGGCGCTGGAAGCGGAAACCCAGGGTCGGGCCTTCCTCGCCACCCTGCGCAGCGCCTGGCCCCATGCGGAACTGGACGCCCTGGCGGAGACCCTGACATCGGCGGGCATGGCCCCAACCCCGGCGGTCGTCGCAGGCATCGCGGCCCGGCTATGCGGTGCGGAGCAGCGTCCCGCCACCGCGCTCTTCCTCCAGTCGGTTGTCGCCAACCTCATCAATGCGGCGGTGCGACTGGTACCTCTGGGCCAGACCGACGGGCAGCGCGCCACGGCAGCCTTGGAGGCGGCGATCCTGGAAGCCACCGACCGCGCCATCGGCACGCCGCTGGACGAGATCGGGTCGTCCGGGGTGATGGTCGACATCGCCGCCATGCGCCACGAGACCCAGTACACACGATTGTTTCGGAGTTGAGGGGTTGAGGCAGCAAGGCATGCCAATGGGTTACGTTGCGTCCTTCACAATCTACTCGTCATTCCCGCGTAAGCGGGAATCCAGATGGCACAGTGCTCGACTGGATTCCCGCTTTCGCGGGAATGACAACCAAGTGGGTTTGGTGGGCCGTGTTCCATTGTGGCAGACCGTGTGCCCACCGACTAACCACCAAGGACCAGCATCATGACGAACACTTCATCACACGGGCCCCTTCGGGTCGGCATCGGCGGACCGGTCGGATCCGGCAAGACGGCGCTCGTGGAGGCGCTGTGCAAGCGGCTGCGCGACACCTTGGACATCGTCGTCATCACCAACGACATCTACACCCGCGAGGACCAGCTGATCCTGACCCGCGCCGGGGCGCTGCCGGAGGAGCGCATCATGGGGGTGGAGACTGGCGGCTGCCCGCACACCGCGATCCGCGAGGACGCGTCGATGAACCTGAACGCGGTGGCCGACATGGCGGCCCGCTTCCCGGCCGCCGAGTTGTGCCTGATCGAGAGCGGCGGCGACAATCTGGCGGCCACCTTCAGCCCGGAGCTGGCGGATCTGACCATCTATGTCATCGACGTCGCCGCCGGCGAGAAGATCCCGCGCAAGGGCGGCCCGGGCATCACCCGCTCCGACCTGCTGATCATCAACAAGACCGACCTCGCCCCGCTGGTCGGCGCCGATCTTTCGGTGATGGACTCCGACACAAGGCGGATGCGTGGTGACCGGCCCTTCGTCTTCACCAACCTGAAGGCCGGGGACGGGCTGGAGGTGGTGGTCGACTTCCTGGTCACCGAGGGCGGACTGCAGGAGCGCGCGCCCGCGTGACGGAGACCGAAGCGTCTCCCCCTGAAACCACATCGACATTTGCCCCGTAGGTAGTGGGTGATGCGGGCGCCGATCGGCGAATTCGGGAGGGCTCGCGCCGACAACCGCGCACCCACCAGCGGCAGAGCCGCGCAGCCTCCGGAGCCCTCTGATGGCCAATTGCCTCGACTACGCCAAGATCGCCTCAGCCGTCTACAACACCGGCAAGAACCAGTATTACGAGGATCCGGCAGGCCATATGGTCGATGACTGGACCGTCCAGAAATGGGAGACCGGCAGCCTGCTCGGCGACGGGTTCCAGGGCGGGATCTGGCAGCGGGGCAACGATGTCGTGGTCGGCTTCTGCGGCACCCACCTGACCCAGAAATACGGCAAGGGGGTGAACGACGTCCTGGCCGATATCAAGATCGGCCTGAGGATCCTGCCCAACCAGTGCAAATCGGCCCGGCACATGGTGCGGGCCGCGAAGCAGATCGCCAAGGGCCGCAGGGTCTCGGTCACCGGCCACTCGCTTGGCGGCGGCCTGGCCCAGGTCGCCGGTCTGTGGGGACAGGTGCCGTTCGCGACTTTCAACGCCCCGGCCATGGCCGACGTGATCAAGGTCGCCCATTTCAACTTCCTCAACCCGTTCATGATGATGCGCACCTGGCGTTCCAAGCGCGTCAAGGACACGCCCGGGATCAACTTCCGCGTCGACGGCGACCTGGTGAGCATCAACGGCATCGCCGGCAACCATGTCGGCATGGTGGTCGACCTGCGCAAAGAGACGAAACAGAACGCTCACAAGGCCTCCAATTGCTGGCAGGGCGTCCTGGAGACCGACTGGGCCTTTATCGACCCGTTCGAGGCGCTCTAGGCCGAACCGGCGCAATCGACCTTTCAAATCCGGGCGAGGAACAGGCGACAAGGGTCGATTGAAACGGTTTTTCGAGAAAAGAAATTGCGCAAATTGTCAGGGTGCGGGAAAACTGCTGCCCAAGGCCTCAAGCCGACCTATCGGGGCAACTCCGATCGATAGGTCATGCGTAATAAGAATGGAGTAGGGAGACAATCCGTGAAACTTAGCAAGAGCTTGACCGCTTGCGCCCTGGGCGCGGCGATGGTGACCGGCGTGCTGGCAACCGCCCCCTCCGCCCTTGCGGAGGACCGCGTCCGGATCAACATGCCCTCGACCTTCCCAAGCCGCCTGGTGATCCTCGGCACCCTGGGGACCAAGCTGACCGAGACCGTCGACGCGGTCTCCGGCGGCGAGCTGCAACTGACCTTCCATGAGCCCGGCGCCCTGGTTCCGGCGCTTGAGGTCTTCGACGCGGCGGCCAACGGATCGGTCGGCGCGGCATGGTCGGTGCCCGGATACTGGACCGGCAAGAACATGGCGCTGGCCCTGTTCTCTGCGGTGCCGTTCGGCCCCAGCGCCAGCGAATACCTGGCCTGGATCTATCATGGCGGCGGCCATGAGCTGATGAACGACATCTACAACCGCAACGGCCTGCACTCGCTGATCTGCGGCGTCATCGCGCCGGAGGCCTCGGGCTGGTTCCGCGAGGAGATCACCTCGGTCGAGGACCTGGTAGGCCTGAAGATGCGCTTCTTCGGCCTGGGCGCCCGGGTCATGCAGCGGCTCGGCGTGGACACCCAGCTGCTGGCCGGCGGCGACATCTATCCCGCCCTGGAGCGCGGCACCATCGACGCCACCGAGTTCTCCATGCCGGCGATCGACCTGGATCTGGGCTTCTACCAGATCGCCAAGCATTACTACTTCCCGGGTTGGCACCAGCAGTCGACGCTGCAGGAGCTGCTGATGAACAAGGAGACCTGGGACAACCTGTCGCCGCGCAACAAAGCGATCCTGGAGGTCGCGTGTCGGGCCAACGTCACCGACGCGCTGGCGCTGGGTGAGGCGATCCAGGGCCGGGCCCTGGCCGACCTGCAGGAAAAGGGCGTGACCATCCATCGCTGGCCCGACGAGATCCTGGAGCGGCTGGAAGCCGAGTGGAATGCGGTTGCGGCGGAGGAAAGCGCCACCAACCCCGACTTCAAGGCGGCATGGGACAGCCTGCAGGCGTTCCGCGCTGAATATGCCATCTGGAGGGACCTCGGCTACCTGTAAGCCGGTCTGACAGACGCGGGCCTGCCCCAGGGCGGGCCCGCTTCTTTTCCACCTTGAAGGAATGAGACCTTGGGAGCCCTGCTGAGCCTGAGCCGGGGCATCGACGCCCTACTGGGCTTCGTCGGCAGAATCGGCGCATGGGCATCGCTGCTGCTTGTGCTGATCGTCTGCTACGACGTCGTGACCCGGTATTTCGGCGTGCCGAAGCCGTTCGGCCTCAACTCGACGATGATCCAGGAAAGCGAATACTGGGTGCACACCTTCCTGTTCGCATTGGTCATCGGCTACGCCTATACCCGCCAGGCCCATGTGCGCATCGACTTGATCCGCGAGGGCCTGCCGAAGCGCGGCAAATACGCCATCGAGACGATCGGGTGCCTGCTGTTCCTGATCCCCTATGCCGGGGTCGGCGTCTACCTGGCCACCGACTATGTCGCCACCTCCTTCGCCCAGGGCGAGGTCTCGAAATCGGTGGTGGGGCTGAGCAACATCTGGCTGCTCAAGGGCGCGCTCTACCCGCTCTACGTCCTGATGGGTCTGGCCGGCGTGTCGCAGCTGATCAAATCGGTCGCCGGACTGCTAGACCGCCTGCCGGCCGAACAGGCCGCCGCAGTGATCGGGGAATAGCAGCCATGTATATCGAAGACGCATTGCCGCTGCTGATGTTCGCCGCCCTGGCGCTGCTGCTGTTCTCCGGCTATCCGGTGGCCTTCGTGCTGGGCGGGGTCGGCCTCGCTTTCGGATTGATCGGGATGGAGATGGGCGTGTTCCATTTCATCCAGTTCAATTCCATTCCGTCGCGGATCTTCGGCGGGATCATGGAGAACCTGATCCTGACCGCCATCCCGATGTTCATCTTCATGGGCACGATGCTGGAAAAATCCGGCGTCGCCAGGGACTTGTTGAACTGTCTTCAAGTGCTGCTGCGGCGGGTCCCCGGCGGCCTCGCCCTGTCGGTGACCGTCATGGGCACCATCCTGGCGGCGACCACCGGCATCATCGGCGCCTCGGTGGTGATGATGTCGCTGCTGGCCCTGCCGACCATGCTGCAGCGGAATTACGCGGTGCCGCTGGCCACCGGCACTATCGCCGCCTCCGGCACTCTGGGCATCCTGATCCCGCCCTCGATCATGCTGGTCATCATGGCCGACCTGCTGGGCCGCTCGGTCGGCAACCTGTTCGTCGCGGCGGTGTTCCCGGGGCTGATCCTGGCCGGCCTCTACATGGTCTACATCCTGATCCTCGGGCGGCTGAAGCCGGAATCGGCGCCGCCGCTGCCCGACGCGATCGGACCGGATTCCTCCGGTGGCGTCGCCGCCATGGTGCTGCGCAGCTTCGTGCCGCCGGTGTTCCTGATCATCATGGTCCTGGGCTCGATCCTGGGCGGCTTCGCCACCCCCACCGAGGCGGCCGGCGTCGGCGCCATCGGTGCGCTGATCCTGTCCTTCGTGAACCTGGTGCTGCTGCCGTCGATCGGCGTGCGCGAGATGGCGTTCGAGGGCGGGACGACCACCGTCGACTTCGACGATCACGGCGTCGGCGGCGGCTTCATGGCCGAGCTGAAGCATTTCGGCGGGGTGCTGCGGGACGTGGTCGAGCGCACCGCCATGACCAATGCGATGATCTTCGGCCTGTTCGTCGGTGCCACGGTGTTCTCCTTCGTGTTCCGATCCCTGGGTGGCGACCACATCGTCATCGGCCTGGTCGAATCCATGGGCCTGGGCTCCTGGGGCCTGCTGTTGCTGATCATGGGGATCGTGTTCTTCCTGGGCTTCTTCTTCGACTGGATCGAGATCACCCTGATCGTACTGCCCGTCTTCGCGCCGATCATCGAGCTGATGGATTTCGGCACCCATGTGGACCGCTTCGAGCTGGTCTACTGGTTCGCCATCCTGCTGGCGGTCAATCTGCAGACCAGTTTCCTCACACCACCCTTCGGGTTCGCGCTGTTTTACATGAAGGCCGTCTGTCCACCGGAGGTGAAGATCCAGCAGATCTATCGCGGCATCATCCCGTTCGTGATCCTGCAGCTCTGCGCCCTGGCCCTGCTGATGGCGTTCCCCGACATCGCCCTCTGGCTGCCGAGGGTCTTGCTTAACTGAGGTCCGGGCGATTCCAGGGCGGAGGCGCTAGATGGACAAACCCCTTCGCGGCGTGCGCGTCCTGGCGGTCGAGCAGTATGGCGCGGGACCGTTCGGGACCCAGCACCTGGCCGATCTCGGCGCCGAGGTAATCAAGGTCGAGAACCGCAAGACCGGCGGCGATTACGCAAGGGGGCTGGGGCCGTACTTCGCCGGCGATCCGGAGGCGAGCGATGCCAGCCTCTATTTCCAGGCCTTCAACCGCAACAAGAAGAGCCTGTCGCTGGACCTGTCCGGCGAGGCCGGCCAAGCGGTGCTGCACCGGCTGGCGCCGCATGTCGACGCCGTCGCCAACAATCTGCGCGGAGACGTGCCGGAGAATCTGGGCATCACCTACGCAGCGCTTGAGCCGGCCAACCCGGCCATCGTCTGCGCCCATTGCTCCGCCTTCGGCCGCTCGGGCCCGCGCCGGGACTGGCCCGGCTACGATTTCCTGATGCAGGCCGAGGCCGGATACTTCGCCATGTCCGGCGAGCCCGACGGTCCGCCGGCCCGCATGGGCCTCTCCCTGGTCGACTATATGGGCGGAACCTATCTGGCCTTGGCGCTTGTTTCCGCTGTGCTGGCGGCGCGGACGACCGGGCGCGGCCGGGACGTGGACGTCAATTTGTTCGACACCGCCCTGTTCAATTTCAGCTATGCCGGCGCCTGGGCGCTGAACGGCGATTACGAACCGGACCGCCTGCCCCGCTCGGCCCACCCGTCGCTGGTGCCCTGCCAGCTCTATCGCACCGCCGATGGCTGGATCTACCTGATGTGCAACAAGCAGAAGTTCTGGCCGGTGCTCTGCGCCGAGCTGGGCGCGGAGGACTTGGCCGCCGACCCGCGCTTCGCCGGATTCGCCGGACGGCTGGCGCATCGCGACCTGCTGACCGAACTGCTCGACGAAAGGCTTTCCGCCCGTACGACCGCGGACTGGCTGGACCGCTTCGCTGGCCGGGTGCCGGCCGCTCCGGTGCTATCGCCCCGAGAGGCGATGAATGCCCCATTCGTGCGGGAGCGCGGCCGCTTCCAGTCCCTGACCGTCGAAGACGGAACGTCGTTCGACATCCTGGCAAGCCCGCTCGATGCCGGCGGCACCGACCCGGCCGCCGACCGCGCCTGCCCACCACTCGGCGCCGACACCCAAGAAACGTTGCGCGCCGCCGGTTTCAGCGATTCCGAGATCGATGCGCTCGAACGCGACGGAGTGATCTGAGACTAGAGGTCCTTGCAGAGCCTCAGCGCGTCGTAGATCGCCGCGTGCACGTTGCGGGACGACACGGCGTCGCCGATGCGGAAGAGTGCGAACCGGCCGTCGGGATTGGTCGCGATGCCCTGCGGCCTGCCGGCGATCAGGGCCGGGTAGTCGACCTCGCCGCGGTTCACGCTCTCTTCCTTGAGCGCGAAATAGAGGTCGTCCAGCGGCAGCGTACCGTGCTCGACCACCACCTGGTCGACATGCCGCTCGTCGCGCCGGTCGCCGTAGTCTGAGCCAATGATCGCGGCCAGCTTGTTGCCCTGGCGGCGCACGCCGAGCAGACGGCGGTTGATGGTGATGGCCACGTCATGGCGCTGGAAGGCGGCGGCGTAGGAGACATGGTTGAGACCGCCCATCTCCGGCGCGAAGAAACGTTCCGGGCTGACGATCTCCAGATCGGCGCCGGCCTCGGCGATGGCCTCCGCCGCCTGCATGCCGGGATGGCCGCCATTGTCATCGAAAAGGAGCACGTCGTCGGCGATCTTGGCGTCGCCGGAGAGGATGTCCCAGCTCGTCACCGCCAGATCGGCGCCCTCCTCCAGGAAGCCGGTATCGGGCAGCCCGCCGGTGGCGACGATCACCACATCCGGCTCCAGCCCATGGATGTCGTCCTCGTCGGCCAGCACATCGAAGCGCATCTCCACACCCAGCCTCTGGCATTGCTCGGCCCGCCAATCGGCGATACCGATCAGCTCGCTGCGGCGGCGGGTCCGAGCCGCCAGGCGGATCTGGCCGCCGGGATCGTGGGCCGCTTCGAACAGCACGACGCCGTGGCCGCGCTCTGCCGACACCCGGGCCGCCTCAAGCCCTGCGGGGCCGGCGCCGATCACCGCCACCTTGCGCGCCGGGCCGTCGGCACGGGCGATGACATGCGGCATGGTCGCCTCGCGACCGGTGGCCGGATTGTGGATGCACAGCGCCTCATGGCCCTCATAGATGCGGTCGAGGCAATAGGTGGCGCCGACGCAGGGGCGGATCTCCGCCTCGCGTCCCTCGAACACCTTGCGCGCGATATGCGGGTCGGCGATATGGGCGCGGGTCATGCCGACCATGTCCAGCTTGCCCTCGGCCACCGCATGGCGCGCGGTCGCGACGTCGTTGATGCGGGCGGCGTGGAATACCGGGAACTTGGTCTCCGCCCGGACCTCGCCGCAGAAATCGAGATGGGGGGCGGCGGGCGTGCCCTGGATCGGGATCACCTTGGCCAGATGGGCGTCATGCTCGATATGGCCGCGGATCAGGTTCAGGAAATCCACCTGGCCGGAGCCGGCCAGCCGGCGGGCGATCTCGACCCCCTCCTCCCGGCTCAGCCCAACCTTCCAATCCTCATCCGCCACCATGCGGATGCCGACGATGAACTCCGGCCCGACCCGGTCGCGGATCGCCTCCAGCACCCGCCAGGTGAAGCGCAGCCGGTTGTCCAGGGTGCCGCCATAGTCGTCGTCGCGCCGATTGGTGGCGGGCGACCAGAAGCCGTCCATCAGATGGCCGTAGGCCTCCAGCTCGATACCGTCGACGCCGGCGGCCTTCATCCGTTCCGCCGCGTCGGCGTATTGCCGGACGATGCGGTCGATGTCCCAATCCTCCGCCTCCTTGGGAAAGGCACGATGGGCCGGCTCGCGGACCGGGCTCGGGGCGAGCACCGGCAGCCAGTCGGAGTGGTTCCAATTGGTGCGGCGGCCGAGATGGGTGATCTGGATCATGACGGCGGCGCCATGCTCGTGGCACCCGTCGACCAGCCGCTTGAGCCATGGCACGATCTCGTCGCGATAGGCGTGCAGATTGCCGAAGGCGGCCGGGCTGTCCTCACCGACCAGGGCCGAGCCGGCGGTCATGGTGAGCGCGATGCCGCCCTTGGCCTTTTCCTCATGGTAGAGGCGGTAGCGGTCCTTCGGCAGCCCGTCCTCGGAATAGGCCGGCTCATGCGCCGTCGACATGATGCGGTTGCGCAGGGTGAGATGCTTGAGCCGGTAGGGCTCAAGCAGCGGGTCGGTGCGTCGGGCCGGCGCGCTCAATGCCATTCGTCCGGCATGGACGCCTTCTTCCGGTTCATGAAGTCCAGCAGCGCCTCGTCGATGCCGGGGTCGATCGGCGGCGCTTCGTATTCCTCCAGAAGCCGCTTCCAACGCTTGTTGGCCCGTGTCGCCGCATCCTCGCTGCCGGCCTCCGTCCATTGCTCATAGGACATGCTGTCCGACAGGCCGGACTCCCAATAGGCGGTCTCGTAATTGGCCAGGGTGTGGGCCGAGCCGAACATATGCTGCCCCGGCCCGCCCTCGGCAATCGCCGAGAAGGCGAGCTGGTTGTCGTCGGTCGGAACGCCGGCGAGATAGGCGTGCATATGGCCGAGATAATCCGTGTCCAGGACGAATTTCTCGTAGGACATGGACAGGAGCCCGTCGAGGAAGCCGGCGGCGTGGAAGGCGAAATTGGCGCCGCTAAGCACCGAGGCGTGCATGGAGCTCACGCTCTCCATCATCGCCTGGGCGTCCGGCAGTTTCGACGTCGTGAAGGAGCCCGAGCAGCGTAGCGGCAGGTTCAGCCGGCGGCAGAGCTGGCCGACCACCAGCGAGCCCACGGCAGGCTCCGGGGTGCCGAAAGTGGGCGATCCGGTGCGCAGCTGGGTGGAGGAGAGGAAGTTGCCATAGATGGTCGGCGCGCCCGGACGTTCGAGCTGCGACAGTGCGCAGCCGACCATGGCCTCCGCATGGGCCTGGGCGACGGCGCCGGCGGTGGTCACCGGCCCCATGGCGCCGCCCAGGATGAAGGGCGCGATCACAGATCCCTGATTGGCCCTGGCATAGGCGCGGATCGACTTGGTCGCCATGGCATCCCAGACCAGGGGCGAGTTGCAATTGACATTGCCCATGACGACGCAGTTTTGCTCGACGAAATCCTCGCCGAAAAGCAGCCGCGCCATGGCGATGGAATCCTCCGCCCGTTCCTCCGCGGTGATCGAGCCCAGGAAGGCCCGGTCGGAATAGCGGATATGGCTGTAGACCATGTCCAGGTGGCGCTTGTTCACCGGCACGTCGGTCGGCTCGCAGACGGTGCCGCCGGAATGGTGCAGCCAGGGGCTGGCATATCCCAGCCTCACGAAATTGCGGAAATCCTCGATGGTGCCGTAGCGCCGGCCCCGGTCCAGATCCATGACGAAGGGCGAGCCGTAGGACGGCACGAAGACCACATGGTCGCCGCCGAACTTGACCGAGCGCTCCGGGTTGCGGGCGTGCTGGGTGAACACCGCCGGGGCGGTCGACAGGACGTGCCGCACCAGCCCCTTGGGGAAGCGGACCAGATCGCCGGTCACATCGGCGCCGGCCTCGCGCCACAGCTCCAGGCAGCGCGGGTCGTCTTGGAAGCGGATGCCGATCTCCTCGAGGATGCGGTCGGTGGTCTCCTCGATGCGGACCAGTTCCTCTTCCGACAGGATGTCATAGGTCGGAATGCGCCGGGTGATATAGGCGGGTGCTGCCACCGTGGCCCGCATCCGCCGGTCGCGCCGGGCGGCACGGCCCCGCCCCTGCCGGCCGCGGGCCGGCGGTGCTGCGCTTCCTTCCATGGCAGGCCTGCTCCCTGACCTCGATGCAGCGAAGGCTAGCAGCGATCGATGCAGCCGTGACGCTGGAAAAATCTTTGGCCTGAGATAAACTCAGCTTATGCAAAATCTGCGCGCCATCCTGCCCTCGGCGCGGGCACTGATCGTCTTCGAGGCGGCCGGGCGGCTGGGCAGCTTCACCCGCGCCGGGGAGGAGCTGGGCATGACCCAGGCTGCCGTCAGCTTCGCCATCCGCACCCTGGAGCGCGAGCTGGGGGCGCAGGTCTTTACCCGCCGGCACCGGTCCATCGAGCTGACCGAGGCCGGCCGCCGCTTCCATGCCGACGTCTCCCTGGGCCTGACCCACATCCGCAAATCGGCGGAGGAGCTGCGGGCGCTCGGCTCCGACCGGCATGTGACGCTCTCCGCCTCCACCGCCTTCGCCAGCTTCTGGATGCTGCCGCGGCTGCCGAAGTTTCGCGAGGATCTGCCGGATATCGACCTGCGCATCCAGACCTCCGACCGCGACACCGACATCGTGCAGGAGGGCGTGCCGCTGGGCATCCGCTGCGGCCGGCACGGCGCCTGGACCGGCTGCGACGACGCGGTGCTGGCGGCGGAGGTGATCGGCGCCATCGTCAGCCCGGCCTATGTGGAGCAGGTCGGCATGCCGGCCGCCGATGCCGAGATCGCGGAACATCGGCTGATCCATCTCGAGGAGCCGTTCCGCCCGACCCCCGACTGGGAAGACTGGTTCCGCTCGGTCGGCGCGCCGCCGCCGGCGAAAGCCAAGGGCCTGTCGATCAACGACTATGTGCTGGTGGTCCAGGCGGTGCTGGGCGGCCAGGGCATTGGCCTGGGCTGGACCCACCTGATCGAGCCGATGCTGGCTTCCGGCCTGCTGACGCGCGCGTCCGACCATCTGCTGCATACCGACAACGCCTTCCACGTCGTCTGGCCGACCGACCGGCCACTGACCGAACCCATGTGCCAGGTCCGCGACTGGCTGCTGTCCGGAGTTCCAGCGTGATGGGCATGGCAATCGCAGATGCGCGGGATCAGAACCGATCGACGGGCGTCCCCCTCACCCAGCTCCGGCTAGGGCGCGGCCTTTGGCCTTGCCAAGACTGCGCAACCCTCTCCCCAAGGGAGAGGGGACTTAAGGTGTGCGAAATTGGTTCCCTCTCCTGGGGGAGAGGGTTGAGTAGGCTTGGCGAGGCCGATGGCCGAGCCCTAGACGGAGCTGGGTGAGGGGGCCGCGAACGGATCGACCAAAGCGCCCCTACCCGAACATCGTGTTCGGCAGCAGCAGGGCGATGTCGGGGATCAGGATCAGGATCGCGATGGCGAGCAGCATGGCGAACCAGAACGGCCAGATGCCGCGGAAGATGGTGTTCATGGGCACATCCGGGGCGACGCCCTTGACCACGAAGACGTTGATCCCGACCGGCGGCGAGATCAGCCCCATCTCCAGCACGATCACCATCAGCACGCCGAACCAGACCATGTTGAAGCCGTAGGCCTCCATGATCGGCTGCACCAGCGGTAGGGCCAGCACCAGGATCGCGAAGCCTTCCAGGAAGGTCCCCAGCACGATGAACACGGCGAGGATGATGATCAGCACCGTGTAGCGGTCGGCGCCCAGCCCCTCGAGCATGTCTGTGAGGGCGAAGGGGATGCCGGACAGCGCCACGAAGGGGGTGAAGACGAAAGCCCCCATCAGGATGAAGAAGGTGGTGGCGGTGGAGCGCAGGGAATGGGCCAGCACCTCCCGGGCCGAGCTCCAAGTCAGACTGCGCCGGAGCAGCGCCACCAGGAAGGCGAGGAAGGCGCCGATGCCGGCCGCCTCGACGGCAGAGAAGACGCCGAGATAGATGCCGCCAATGGTGATCACGATGATGCCGATGATCCAGGATGCCTGCCCCAGGGCCCGCACCCTGTCGGCCATCGGCGACGGATCCGCCCCGGCCGGCGCCAGATGCGGCTTCCACACCGTCATCAGCCAGATCGCCAGGATGAACAGGCCGGACAGCAGGATGCCCGGCAGGACGCCGGCCATGAACAGCCGGCCGATCGAGACCTCGGTCAAGATGGCGTAGACCACGAAGCCGGCGGAAGGCGGGATCAGGATGCCTAGCGTGCCGCCGGCGGCGATCGATCCGGTGGCCAACGCATTGTCGTAGCGGTAGCGCTGCATCTCGGGCAGCGCCACCCGCCCCATGGTGACGGCCGACGCGAGCGACGATCCCGACAAAGCGGAGAAGCCGGCGCAGCCGACGATGGTCGAGGAGGCCAGACCGCCGCGGAAATGGCCGAACCAGCCATGGGCCGCGTCGTACAGATCCCGGCTCATGCCCGAGACCCCGGCCAAATTCCCCATCAGCACAAACAGCGGCAGGATGGTCAGGGAATAGACGGTGGAGATGCTGAACACCTCTCCCGCCAGCACCGGCAGGGCGCCGCGCGGGTTGATCGCCAGGATGCCGAAAAAGCCCACGGCCATCATCGCCGTGCCCACCGGCACCCGGATCGCCAGCAGAACGAACAGCGCCAGGAATCCGAGCAGTCCGATCTCGATTCCGGTCATGAGGAGCGCGGGTCGGCTGGAATGACCAACTGACGGCAGCGCGAGCCCTCACCCGGCTCGCTGCCGCTCGCCACCCTCTCCCAGGGGGAGAGGGTCAGATCGGCCAGCACACAAAACCCTCTCCCCCTGGGAGAGGGTGGACTGCCGAAGGCAGGCCGGGTGAGGGCTCGAGCGCTGGACGCAGTCCGAGTGGCACCTCCCATGCCCCTACCCGCGATGCTCGTTCGGGTCGCGGTCGGCGCGGAGGTGGATCACCCCGATCACCAGTTCCAGCGCCAGCACCGCCGCATAGATCGCCATGGCGGCCGCCAGCACCATGTAGAACGGCAGATGCGGGATCACCAGGTTCGGCGTGAAGTGGCCGCAACGGGTGCCGCACAGCCCCTGCTTGACCAGGGCATAGGCGGTCAGGCCGACGATGAAAGCGCCGATGGCCCGGGCCAGGATGTCGGTGTAGCGGGTGACCTTGCGCCCACCCACCATGTTCAGCACGTCGACATGCACATGGGCCCCGGCCCGGCCGCCATAGGCGATCGATCCGGCAACGGCCAGCGACAGCCCCATCTGCGACAGGTCGTCGATGCCGAAGATCGGGTCATCCAGCAGGTAGCGGAAGACGACCGCGACCACGGTCAGGACGACCAGCAGGACGATGGCAACAGCCCCCGTCACCGCCAGCACGGCGGAGATGCGGTCCAGCCAGCCGAGGCCGGCTTCGGCGGCGGATCGCTCCGACATCATTGGCGGCGCGTCGGTCGGCTATTCCCCGTTCATCGCCGCGATGACATCGGCACCGGTCAGCCCGTCGCGGATCTCCCGCGCCATGAACTCCTCCATGGCCGGCTGCATGGCCGCGTTGAAGCGGGCAATCTCCGCTTCGGACAGCTCGATCACCTCGACGCCGTTCTCCCGCGCGGTCTCGATCCCGCGGCCGGCCGCGGCGCGATAGACCCGGCCGCCGCTGCGGCTGAGCTCGATGCCGCTGGCGGCGTCGACCCAGGCCTTCTCCTGGTCGCTCAGGCCTTCCCAGACCTCTTTGTTCATCAGCAGGAAGAAGGCCGAACCCGAGCCCGGCAGGCCCAGGGTCACGTAGTTGGCCGGCTCCCACAGCTTGAACGAGCCGATGGCGCTGGGGTCGATGGCGATGGCGTCGATGGTGCCGTTGGCCAGGTTCTGGTTGATGACGCTGACCGGCTGGGAGACCGCGCTGGCGCCCAGCGCCTCGATGAACGGCACATCCTGGGCCGACGTCACCCGCACTTTCATGCCCTGCAGGTCTTCCAGGGTGCGCACCGGCGTGTCGCGGGTCAGCAGCACCGGCGGATCGTTGGCCCAGATCGCCAGCACCTTGGCGTCGTATTCCTGCTCTACCAGCTCTATGGCGTTCCACAGCTTTTCGGTGCCGTCCTCGGCATCGGTGGAGACGTTGGGCACCGTGACCACATTGGTGACCGGGAACAGCTGGGCGGTGTAGCCCGGCAGGCCGAAGGCGATGTCGGCGATGCCGTCCAACAGGATCGAGTACTGCTTCGGCGGCGCGGAATTCAGCGCCCCGCCGGCGAATTGCTGCACCGTCAGCTCGCCGCCGCTGACCTCCGCCAGCTTCTCCGCAAACGGCGTGAACACCGCCCGGTTCATCGGATGCCGCGGGCCCATGAAGTAGGACAGCGTCAGCTCCTCGGCCACGGCCGCGCCAGCGATCGAGGCGGCCATGCCGGCCACTAGCGCACCGGCGAGTCTCCGGTGCCAGGTCTTGGCGATCATACGGGTCATGCGTGCCTCCCCAGAATGCGTCGTTGCGGGCGCCCTGCGCGATGGCAGGGACACGTCCCGATTGTCTTACGAGGATGTCTTGGGAGGTATATTCCACCGGCCGGCAGAGATACGCAACGGACAGTGACTGTTTGTAGGACAAACAAATTTTCCGGCCGGCCGGAACACCGGATTTCGGCGTCCCGGCCGGACCGAATGGAAATGCAATCGCTATTGCCGGTGGTCGTCGTCGCCGGGCTGGGTCATCTCGGTGATCGGATCGTCGCCTTCGTAGTGGTCCAGTTCGATGACATTGCGGTCCGGGTGTTCATCGATTTCCTGGTGGAGCGCTTCGGCGCCTGACAGGAAACCCTAGCCGCGCGCCTCCATCAGGATCCGCGCCGCATGGGGCGCCATGCCCCGGTCGCTATGGCCGATATGGGGCACCTCGCGGGAGGTCCAGGCGCAATCGAGCCTGCGCTCCGCGGCCAGGTTCGCGGCGGCGTCGATGAAGTGGCGGCCGCGCGCCAGGCGATGCGGGCCCTGGGCCATCGCCTCCGGCGTCTTGCGCAGATCGGGCGAGTCCGGGTCGTTGTCGGACTGGCCCAGCAAGATCGTCATCTCCGTCGCGAAACCCGCCCGTAGGGTCTCGTCCTCCACCTCCACGCCGCCCAGCCCGTAGGGATAGGCCAGCGACCGGTCCGGCAGGGTGTACCAGCCGGCATTGGCGGCCACCGCGCGATCGACTCTGGGCGCGCCGGTCAGGGTCACGAAGCGATGTACGAACTGCGCGCCGGCGGAATGCCCGTACAGGCTGAAGGTCGCGGCATCGCTGCCCAGCACCGGCGCGGCGGCGTCGAAGACCTGTTCGACCACCGCGAAGCTGGATCCCTCGCGCGGCAGGGCGGTGCCGTCGTCCGCGAACAGATTGCCGAGATTGTACCGCCGGCTCTTCGGCCAATCGGTCTTGCTGAATTCGGGGACCAGCAGGCAGAAGCCGGAGCGCTCGGCAAGACCGACCCAGGAATCCATGTAGTCCGCCGCGATCCGGGTCACGCCATGCATTACCATGATCACCGGCCGGCCCGCAGCGCCGATGCCCGGCCGATAGGCATGGATCGGCAGCGCCTTGCCGGCATGGGCTCCATCCAGTGCCAGCCGCAGGAGGAACCCCTGCCCATAGGCCGTTTCCTTGACGATCTCGATTGCCGACACCGCGTTGATCCGTTGGTTGCCCTGGAGCGCCCCGACTGAATGCCGGGCAACGCATGCGACGGTGGATCAACCCATGATGCGGTTCAAGCGAATAGCCACAGAAAACCTGCCTGAACATTCTTTATTTTCTACATTAATAATACATCTCAATATATTGATATCAATCAATTATCGTCTCTCAAATTGCCTGCGCTGGAGAAACGAACGTACCGCCTCGTCCTCGGAGAGGCCGATGGCGCGGTCATAGGCGTCCGCGGCCTCCGACGATCTCCGCAGCCGCGTCAGCAAATCGGCCCGGACCGCCCAATAGGGCTGGTGGGAGCGGACCACGGCCGGATCGATGGCGTCCAGCGCGGCCAGGCCGGCCACGGCACCCCGATCCTCCGCCAAGGCCGCGGCCCGGCCGATCAGGGCCCCGACCGCGGGTGCGATGTCGGCCAGCGTTTCGTACAGCAGCACGATGGAGTCCCAGTTGCGCCGGCCGGTGGTCATGCGCATGGCATGGGCGGATTGGATCGCCGCCTCGATCTGATAGCAGCCGGCCCGGCCCATGGCGGCGGTCGCCGTCAGCAGCCGCTCGGCCTCATCGATCATCGGGCGCGACCACAGCCCAACATCCTGGTCGGACAGCGGCACATAGGACCCGTCACCGCCGCGCCTGGCCGGCCGCCGGGCCTCGCAATAGAGCATCAGCGCCAGCAGCCCCTTTGCTTCCGGCTCGTCGGGCATGCGCTCTGCCAGCAGGCGGGCCAGCCAGATCGCCTCCTCGGCCAGCCCCCGGCGCCTGGGGTCGGCGCCGTCGACATCCTCCCAGCCGGTGCCATAGGCGGCATAGATCGCCGACAGCACGGCCTCCAGCCGCTCCGGCAGATCCGCCGGTTCGGGCACGGCGAAGGCGATACCGGCGTCGCGGATCCGCGCCTTGGCCCGCACCAGCCGCTGCCCCATGGCCGCCGGCGACACCAGGAAGGCCGACGCGATCCGCGCCGCATCCAGGCCCAGCACCGTCTGCAGCATCAAGGCGGTGCGAGCGCCGGCATCGATCGCCGGATGGCCGCAGATGAACAGCAGCTTCAGGCGCTCATCGGGGAAGTCCGCGTGTTCGGCACCGGCCTGCGACGCCTCCTCGGCCGCCAGCCGCAGCGCGTCGGCGGCCCGGTCGCGGACGCCCAGATGCCGGGCTTCGTCCCGCAGGCGGTTGCGGGCGGCGGTCAGCAGCCAGGCTTCCGGCCGGTCGGGCACGCCGGCCCTGGGCCAGCTCTCCAGCGCCGCCCGGAAGGCTTCGCCCAGGGCATCCTCGGCCGCGACCACGTCGCGGGTGCGGGCGGCGAGATAGGCGATGAGCCGTCCATAGGAATTGCGCGCCGCCTCCGCCGCCGCCCGGTCTGCTGCGCCCGCGGCCGTCACCTCATGCTCCGGCCGGTCCGGGCACCGACGCCCCTATTCCATCTTGTGGATCGGACGCAGCTCGACCGCGCCATAGGCAGCGGCCGGGCAGCGCGAGGCCCAGTCCAGGGCGGTATCGAGATCGGGCACGTCGAAGATCATGTAGCCGCCCAGCTGCTCCTTGGAATCCGCGTAAGGCCCGTCCTGGACCTGCCGGCTGCCGTCGCGCAAGCGCAGGGTGGTACCGGCATGGCCCGGCTTCAGCGAGCCGCCGCCGGTGATCACCTTGGCCTCCAGCAGGGCGTTGTGATAGGCGGCCCAGGCGCCCCAATACTCGCCCTGCTTCTCGGGGTCGGTGCGCGCGTTGAACGCATCCTCGGTCTCGTAGATCAGCATCGCATAGGACATGGCCGGCTCCTCCCGGTTGGATCACAGCACGAAACCGCTCCGTGCTCACCCCCATGACGGCGGACCCTGCGCGATTTCGACATCGCGCCGACGATAACCGCCTTTTCATCCAATGCTGCCATACCGGGCCCGGTGCCAATCGAAACCATCGGGGCTGGTGGGATGCGACGTCTGTCCGGCGAGACCAACGACTTTCTCAAGATCGTGCTGCCGGCCTGCCGGTCCGGCGACCTGCAGGCGGTGACCGAGTTCCTGAATGACCCGCGCGAATTCGTCCGTTGGACCGGCCCGCACGGCCGCACGATGATCTGGGAAGCGGCGCGCAGCGGACGAACGGAAGTCGTGAAGCTGCTGGCAGAGAAGCACGACGCCGATTGCCACGCGCTTGGCTGCTATTTCCGCGAGACCCGCATGGAGGTATCGCCCTGGCTGGTGGCGACCCTGCGCGGGCACGAGGAGACGGCCGATTATCTGGACTCCCGCGGCGCCGGCTGCGACCTGCTGTCGGCCTGCTATCTGGGCGACCGCAAGCGCGTCGACGCGCTGCTGGCCGACGATCCGGAGGCCGCGAACCGGGCGGTGAGCCGCGAGCATCCCTGGAACCCGTACCAGGCCTGGCCGCTGCAATACGCCATCGCCGGCAAGCAGCCGGACATGGTGCGGCGCCTTCTCGATGCCGGCGCCGATGCCGCGGTCGACCCCCGCATCCTGTTCGACGCCGTGGCCACAGAGCAGCCGGCGCTGGCCGACATGCTGCTGTCGGCGGGGGGCGATCCGGTGGCGTCGGGCCATCGCGACTGGATCGAGGACCCGACCTTGCGCTCCCTGGCCCTGGCCCGCGGCCTCCGGCTGGCGGACACCGACTTCCCGCCGGAGGATTGGCCGGAGCTGGTCGACGCCTGTCGCGGCAACCACAATGCCCCGGACGATCCGGACCGGGTGCGGCCGCTGCTGGAGCGCGGCGACGATGTCGCCACCCGCGACTACAAGGGCAAGACCGCCCTGCACCGCGCGGCGCAAGCCGGCTTCGTCGCCATCTCCGAGCTGCTGATGGCCCATGGGGCGGAGCTCGATGCCCGCGACGCCGCCGGCGAGACGCCGCTGTTCGATGCCGCCTTCCATGGCCGGATCGCGGTGCTGACGCTGCTGGCCACCGCCGGCGCCGAGCTGGAGGCGCGCAACCAGCGCGGCGAGACGCCGCTGTTCGCCGCCGTGCGCGCTGCGAAACCGGAGGCGGTGACGGCGCTGATGGATCTGGGCGCCGTCACGGACGCGCAGAACGACAAAGGCAAGACGCCGGCGGAAATCGCGGCCAATTCCCGCAAGAAGGGCATCGAGGCGGTCCGGCCGCTGCTGGCGGCCTAGGCCGGTTCCGCCCTCACCCGGCCTGCCTGCAGCAGTCCACCCTCTCCCAGAGGGAGAGGGTTTCAGCGGTAGCCGAGATTTCCCTCTCCCTCTGGGGGGGCTTATATACTTGACTGAACAGAACGCAAAACCATCTAAGGATGGACAGGCCGGCGCAGAGATCGAAGTTACCCCTGAGATGATCGAGGCGGGGGTTGCCGAGCTTGTGCAATTCGAGCCAGATTGGACGAACAAGGAAGACGCCGTAAGGTCCATTTATCTCGTTATGGCGCTTGCCTCGCATCGAGTCGGTGGATCAGATCCTGCGCTTTCTCGTTGAGCCGACGCAGTTTTTCAGCCTGAGCTTTGATTTCTGTTGGTTCGTGTTTCACAGCCTTTGGCAAGATTCTCTGATCGGTTTCCTTCATGTAGTGCAGAAAGACGTCTGTCTTCCGTCCACCTTTGGGGTATTGCCAGGAACCATGGGCTAGTTGGTTTCGGAAGTCTGACAGGCTACGCACGCCTTTGGCGATGGAGTGCGTCATCTGTGTCTCAGTGGGATCGCTGATCCATTGTTTTGTGAGGGTTCCGAGCACCGCCGCTAACGTCCGTGCTCCCATTCCCACGGTGAGCGTTCGTCCCTGTTTGTTGTCAATCCCAAGCGCCCGCCAGATAATCTCCTGCATCTGGTATTCCAATTGTGCCCAGCGGAAAATGACCTCACCAATTGGCGTGTAGTATTTTGCGGATAAGCGCAGCGCGTTGTCGTATTCTCGGATCATGAAAAAGCCAGACTCCGTTGACCGGAAGTTTGAGGCGACTGTCAGGCGGATGCTTGAGACACCGCCAAAGCCGCACAAACCAAAATCATCGACTGAGAAGAAGCGCAGCCAAACCCAAAAAGACAGCCATCGTCAAGTTCTGGAAAAATGAAGCGCCTTGTGTTTGCATTATTTGCGGCAAACCTTGTAATTATCGCCTTCTTGCTGTGGGCGATTGAAGAAAAGATTATAATATCTCTGCCAGAAGGAATAGATTTACCGTCGATTTTGATGACCTCGTCTGCCATTGTTTTGACTTTTATTGGCATTGTTATCGCAATGTTCGCATTCTTTGGGTATACCGAAATTCGCGACAAGGCAGTGGATATCGCGACAAAAGCAGCAATCGAAGCGGCAGAGAAGAAGGCGGCTGAGGTTGCCGAGCCAATCGCCAATAGGGCGGCGAGTGGGATTATGAGTTTGGTAGGCGAAGAGCCGCTCTCTTCAGAAGAGGCGGATGATATAGCGCGCAGTTATGGGACTGGCGGCGATGATGGTGATGCAGATGGTGGGGCATAGAGTCGCGACTGCTGTCATCCGACAGTATCAAATTCAGCCGCCTGTAGATGTGTATGCCATCGCAGTCCACCTTGGATTGAGGGTTTCCGATCAACTAATTGCAGACAACGTATCCGGTAAACTTACTAGAGATGCAAAGTTTGCTGGCCCGTCTGGTTATGGAATTGTTGTAAATGCTGCTCATCATCCAAATAGAAAGAGGTTTACTGTCGCTCACGAAATAGCTCACTACGTATTACATCGTGATCTGATTGAAGATGGTATTATTGATGACGAGTTATATAGAAGTCATTTGTCCAGTGAACTGGAAACGCAGGCCAATAGACTGGCCGCGAATATTTTGATGCCATATCCTCTGATTAAAGAAGCGCAGTCTGGTGGCACACGAGCTACACTTCCTCTGGCAAGGCTGTTTGAAGTTTCCGAAGAGGCCATGCGCATAAGGTTGGGGCGGACGGAATAGTAGCGGCTAGGGCCGCTCGCGACCGAAGCCGCGTTCCAGAAAGCGGACGATCACCTCTTTGGTGGTCAGGCGCTTACGCGCTCGCTCGCCCTTCACCAGTCCGCCGATAGGTAAGGCGCTTGCCCTCGATGCCTTTCAGGGCCCTGTCGGCACGTTCAGCGTCGGAAACGCCAAGGGCAGAACGTTCGTTGTATCGGAAATCGAACTCGGCCAAGTAGCGCTTCAAGTGCTGTTGGCTAACGTGGTGATAGGTGCCGGTGATCCCGCGTTTGAGGATGGAGAAATAGCCCTCGATTGTGTTGGTGTGAGCGTCGCCGCGCACATATTCTTCAATCCCGTGATTGACGGTCTCGAAGCCCGCGTATTCGGGGCCGATGATGCGATACTGGCCCGCGTCGTCAGTCATCAAGACTGACTTACGGTCAACCTGAGTGACGAGGATCGGGCGCAGGGTCTTAGCGTTGACCGCAGGCACATGATACGAGCGAACCTTGCCGCCACGCTCGACCAGTGAGAATGCGATCTCCTTGCCGACCGCACCGATGTTCTTGGGGTTGCGTTTGCTCTTGCGCTTGTTGCGCTCCTTGCCGCCGATCACGGTCTCATCGGCTTCGACGGTCTTGCCGGTGCCGCCAAGCGGTTCGGGGTTGATCTCACGCATGGCTTCGCGGATGCGATGGGCCATGAACCACGCGGTTTTGTACGTGACGCCGAGCATGCGGTGTAGCTGGTGCGCGCTCATGCCCTTCTTGCTGGCGCACATCAGGTGAGTAGCCAGCAGCCATTTGTGCAGCGGCACATGTGAGCGCTCATAGAGCGTTCCAACACGCACGGTAAACTTCTTGCGGCACCCTTTGCAGTGATACCAGCCTTTGCCCATCGATCCTTTGGGCGGCAGTGCTTTGACGGAGTCGAACTCACCACAAAACGGGCAGAACGGGCCAGCTGGCCAGCGCACGCCCTCTAGATATGAACGGGCTTCGTCTTCGTCGTGGAAGATGGGGTTGGAAAGGTCGGTCATGATGGTGTTCCGCCGGGTTTTGTCGTGCTTATCAGGTGGTCGATTAGAAGCTTCATCGACTGAAGCGACGACACATCAACTGGAATTCGCACGCGTTGGCCTTTCTCTGTCTCCAGTTCAAATTCAAATGTGCGCGGATCGCGGATGTAGGCCGTTAGAAATCTCTGGCATCTTGGAAGTTCAAAGGGACCACCTTGGCCGAGTTGAATTTCGAGTGCTTTGCCCCGCTCTCGATCAACTAACCGCTGAAGGTCGGCTGCAATGCGGCGCTCTTCATCTTCCGACATGATGTGTCCCCCTGCCCCTATACATGGGGCATAGGGTCTGTTCAGTCAAGTATATAATTACCCCCTCTGGGAGAGGGTGGCGAGCGATAGCGAGACGGGCGAGGGCCGAGCGGCGTCAGCCGATCGAAACCGGGCCCTCCCCTCACACACCGAACTCGGTACCCCGACCATGATGACAGTGCCATACTCCGCGCCATGGCGCCCGTCGCGGACACCGTTGCTGAGCTGACAAGCTGGCTGATCTCCGAGGCCCGGCTGATCGGCGACACCGAGGCGCTGGACCTAGCCATTGTCACCCGGTTGTGCGATGCCGGCCTGCCGATCAGCCGCTACACCACCGGGGTGCCGAGCCTGCATCCCAATGTCGACAGCTTCTCGACCCTGTGGGAGCAGGGAAAGGGGTTGACGATCCGGCAATTCCGGATCGACCCCGACAATCCGCAGGTGCTGAGCGGCAGCCCGATCTTCGTCGCCTATCAGGAGGGCCGCACCACCCGCTGCCGGCTGGAAGACCCGCCTGAGGTCGACGAATACGAGATCGTCGCCGAACTGCGCCAGCAGGGGCTGACCGACTATGTGGTGATCGCCCTGCCCTTCAGCGATGGCTCCAACAAGGCCATGAGCTTCGCCACCGACCGGCCCGGCGGCTTCACCGACGACGACGTGGCGATCCTGGAGGGGCTGCGGGCCGCGCTGGGCGCCACCATCGAGGTGCGCTATCTGCGCCATCTGGCCGGCACGCTGATGGACACCTATGTGGGGCCGGTGGCCGGCCGCCGGGTGCTGGAAGGCGCCATCCGCCGCGGTTCCGGCGAGACCATCTCGGCGGCGATCTGGTTCTGCGACCTCAAGGGCTTCACCACCCTGTCGGAAACCTTGGCCGACCAGGTGCTGATCGACCTGCTGAACGGCTATTTCGACGCCGTGACCCAGGCGATAGAATCCGAGGGCGGCGAGATCCTCAAATTCATCGGCGACGCGGTGCTGGCGATCTTCCAGCCGGGGGATGGCGACGACGCGGCGGCCGCGGCCCGCGCCCTGGCCGCCGCCAACGACGCCCTGGCGCGAATCCAGGCCGCCAACGCGGAGCGGATCGCGGCCGGGGCGCCGGCCATCGAATGCGGCATCGCCCTGCATGTGGGAGACGTGCTCTACGGCAATGTCGGCGGCGCCAACCGGCTCGACTTCACGGTGATCGGCCGCGCCGTCAATCTTGCCAGTCGGATCGAATCCCTGACCCGGGAACTGGAGCGGCCGGTCCTGGTTTCCGATGCCTTCGCCGCCGCCCATGGCGGCGACTTCGAGGATCTCGGCAGCTTCGCCCTGAAGGGCATCGCCGAGGAACGCCGGGTCTACGCGCCGCACTAGCCGCGCGCTGCCGGATATCGACATCGGGCCTTGCCGACAGTACAACTGCGGAATAACTGGAACAGGTATTCCAATTCAGCCGGGTCCGCATGCCGCGCACACGCACCTTCGACGAACAGGCGGTGATCGCCGACGCCATGACGGTGTTCTGGCGCAAGGGCTATGAGGCCACGTCGATCGACGATCTGGTGCAGGCCACCGGCATCAACCGCGCCAGCATGTATGGCACCTTCGGCAGCAAGGAGGGCCTGCTGCTGGCAGCCCTCGACCATTACGTGCTGGCCATCAACCGGGAGCGGCTGAAGCTGCTGCAGGGCAAGGGCACGGTGCGGGAGTGCCTGGGCGCCTATTTCGAATCGGTGATCGTCTTCTCCACCGGCGATGGCCGCGGGCTGGGCTGCCTGCTGACCAACACCGCCATCGAGCTGTCGCCGCGCAGTGCGCGCATCCGCAAGAAGATCAAGACGATCTTCGAGCATGTGGAGTCGGCCTTCCGCCGACTGGTGGAACGCGGCCAGGCGGCCGGCGAGATCTCCGCCGACAAAGACCCCAGGGCCCTGGCGCATTTCTTCCTGACCACAGTCCAGGGGCTGCGGGTCATCGCCCGCACCGACCCCGATCCGGAATGCATGCGGGCGACGGTGGCGGCGGCGCTAAGGACGCTGGACTAGGCCGCAGCCCATCGGCGACTACGGCTCTCGGGCCCTCACCCGGCGGGGCTTCGCCCGCCACCCTCTCCCAAGGGGAGAGGGAAACAAAGAGCTGCACTCCAGTTCCCTCTCCCTGTGGGAGAGGGTGGCGAGCACCAGCGACACGGGTGAGGGCTTCGGCACCGCCTTTGCAATCCCAGCGGTCCACCGATCGCGTCTTCGTGATCGGCGACGGGACATAGCCAATCAGTTCCCGCTTCCCAATCGACACCGCCCGCCCTATCTACGTACTGGAATGATCGTTCCATTATCGCTGCCATTCTCGCTGAAGGACTCGCCATGACCCTCCCCACCCCGTTGATGCCCCGCCAGCCGGTTCCCGATCTCAGCCTGCCGCTGGTCGGCGGCGGCACCTGGTCGCTGTCCGGCCAGTCGCCGGAGAACTTCACCCTGGTGGTGTTCTATCGCGGCCTGCATTGCCCGATCTGCTCGACCTATCTGGGCGATCTCAACCGCAAGGCGGCGCAGTTCGCCGAACGCGGCGTCAACATCCTGGTGGCCTCGAGCGACAATGCGGAGCGCGCCGCCGAGGCCAAGGAGACTTGGGGCCTGGACGGGCTGGACATCGCTTATGGGCTGTCGCTCGCCGAGGCGCGCCGCTGGGGCCTCTACGTCTCCTCGGGCATCGGCAAGACCTCGATCGGCATCGAGGAGCCGGCGCAGTTCAGCGAGCCCGGACTGTTCCTGGTCCGCCCGGACGGCACGCTCTATTTCGGCACGGTGCAGACCATGCCGTTTGCCCGGCCGGCCTTCGGCGACCTCTTGAAGGCGCTGGACTTCGCCATCGCCCGCGACTACCCGGCCCGCGGCGAGATCGTCGACGAGCAGGCCGCAGCCGCCTGATCTGGAAAGAGGTGCACGCCCCGCGGCCATACCTGGCCTGCGGGGCGTGCGGCGCCTAGAAGCCGAAGAGGCGTGGGAGGAACAACGAGATCTCCGGCGCCAGCGCCAAGACGATTGCGGTGGCGACCATCACCAGCACGCAGGGGAAGGCCTTCACCGATATGCGCTCCAGCGAGACATTGGCGATGCTGGAGGCGATGAACATGTTCTCGCCCAGAGGCGGGGTCGAGAAGCCGATCAGGCAGCACACCACCATCACCACCCCGAAATGGATCGGGTCGACGCCAAAGGCCACCATCACCGGCAGCAGCACCGGCGTCACGATAAGGATCATCGCCAGGGTCTCCAGGAACATGCCCAGGACCAGCAGGAAGGCGATCACCACCAGCCAGATGAGGATGACGCTGTCTGTCAGCTGAATGATGTTCTCGGCGATGATCGCCGGGATCTGGTTCTCCACCAGCACCCGGCCGAAGGCGGTCGCCGCGAACATGATGATCAGCACCCGCCCGGTCAGCCAGGTGGTGCTTTCCAGCGCATGCTTGATGCCCTTCATGCTCGACTCCCGGTGCAGCACCACGCCGACGAACAGGGAATAGAACACCGCGACCACCGCAGCTTCGGTCGGCGTGAAGAAGCCGGAATAGATGCCGCCGAGGATCACCACCGGCGCCATCAGCGACCACTTCGCGTCCCACAGCACCGTCCATTTGTTCTGCGGCACCATGTCGTCGTCGACGCCGCCATAGCCGGCCCGCTTGGAGCGGATGTAGTTGAGCGCCACCAGGGCGCCGGACAGCAGGATGCCCGGCAGCACCCCGGCCAGGAACAGCTTGGAGATCGATTGCTGGGCGGTCACCCCGTAGATCACCATGGGAATGCTGGGCGGGATGATGATGCCCAACCCGCCCGCCGAGGCCGTGATGCCCGCTGCGTAGGGTGCGGCATAGCCCCGCTGCACCATCGCCGGCACCAGCAGCATGCTGATGGCCGCCGTCGTTGCCGGGCCGGAGCCTGAGACCGCGCCGAAGAACAGGCAGGCCAGGATCGTCGCCGCCCCCAGCCCGCCGGCGGCTTTGCCGGCCAGCACCTCTGCCACCGCGATCAGCCTTCGCGAGATGCCGGCATCGCCCATCAGCGCGCCGGACAGGATGAAGGCGGGCAGCGCCATGATCGGGAAGCTGTCGACGGCGTTGTAGGCCAGCACGATCATGGACGAGAAATTGTTACCGTCGACGAGGTAGACCGCCAGGGCGGAAGCGCCGAGCGCCACCACGATGGGAGCGCCCAGCAGCAGCAGGACGAAGAAGGTGCCGAAGAGGAGAAGCGTCGTACTCATTTCGACTCCTCCGCGGCCTGCTTGGCGATCTCCTCGATCTCGGCCGTATCGGCGTCCGTCGGCTCCTTGCCGTGGACGATGCGCATGTAGTTGATCTGCAGGGTCCTGAACGAGATCAGCAGGAAGGAGATAGGGAAGATCATGTAAACATAGGCCATGGACCATTCCATCGCCGGCGAGGTGTAGGGGAATTCCAGCAGCCCATCGATCACCTCCCAGGCCTTCCACACGATGGCCATGTTGAAGGCGACCCAGAGCAGGTCGGCGAACAGGATGACGAAGGCGTAGACCCGCGGCGGCAGGGCCTTCAGGTGCAGCTCGACCCGATTATGGGCGTTCAGCTTGGCGGCATGGGCGGCGCCGAGAAAGGCGAACCAGACGAAGGCGAAGCGCGACAGCTCCTCGATCCAGGGCAGGCCGAAACCGAAGCCGGTGCGCAGGATGACCTGAACGAACAGGAGCGTCACGAACAGGACCAGCAGGGCCCGGCAGACATAGTCCTCAAGATTGTTGAGTCTCCACATCGCGGCCTCCGTCGCAGCGAGCAGGGGAACGGCAGGGTCACGGATGGGGCCGGCTTGCGCCGCGGCAGGCGCCGCAGCGGATCAGCGGCGGCGGATCCATGGGAGGATCCGCCCGATATCCACGAGCCTTTCAGGGGGGCCGGAGGGGCGCAGGCCGCCCCTCCGGTCGATCGGGCCTTAGCGGCCGAGCTGGACCAGCAGCTCGTCGACGAACTCCTTGCCGCCTACCTCGTCATAGAACGCCGGCCAGACCTCTTCCTTGGCCAGGGCGATCCACTGATCCTCGTCCTCCAGCGTATGCACGGTGACGCCGGCATCGATCATGCCCTGCTTGGCGGCCCCCGCCTGCTCCAGCTGGAACATCAGCGAATAGAGCTGCGCCTCCAGCCCGGCCCGCTCGATCATCGCCTGCTCTTCGGCGGAGAACTGCGAGAACGCACGCGCGCCCATGACCAGCGGCTGCAGGGAGTAGTTGTAATGGACCTCGGTCAGGTGATCCTGAACCTCGTGGAACTTCATGGTGTAGTTCACGATGTAGGGATTGTCCTGGCCGTCGATCACGCCCTGCTGCAGACCGGTGAATACTTCCGGCCACGCCATGGCGATCGGCGCGGCGCCCCAGGCCTCATAGGTCGCCAGCATGACCCGGTTCTGCGGCACACGGACCTTCATGCCTTCCAGATCGGCCAGGGTGGTGACCGGGCGGACCGAGTTGGTGAGGTAGCGGAAGTTGGAATAGGTCCAGCTGACGATCCTGAGCCCGGCGGCCCCGGCGATCTCGTTCCATTTTTCGTTCAGCGGGCCGGTGGTCATGGTGACCGCGTCGCCGGTGTTCTCGATGATGTAGGGCAGAGTCAGGGCGCCGAGCTCCTTGGCGAACGGCGTCACGTTGCCGATGCCGACCAGGGCGAAGTCCAGGGTGCCCATGCGGGCGTTCTGCAGCATCTCGGTTTCCGCGCCGAGCGAGCCGCCCGGGAACAGCTCGACGGTGATGTCGCCGCCGGAATAGCCCTCGACCAGCTCCTTGAAGCGGACCGCCAGTGCGCCCTGATCGGAATCGATCGGGTCGCCCATGCCGAGCCTGAGGGTCTTGGCCGCGGCGGGCCCGGTGACGGCGATCAGCGCCGTCATGACGACTACAAATGCATATCTCAACATTGTGCCTCTCCTTTGGTTCGTCGTTTCGTATTGGTGGTTGGTGGTCAGACGTATTGGGAGCCGGGACCTCCGGCGGCCTCCATGGATTCCTTCAGGACGGCGAGGATCGTGTCGCAATCCTCGGCGGTCAGGCCGACCGGGATGCGCATGTCGACCAGGGTCGCCAGGATGCGGTCGGCATTGGCCAGAGACCCGTCGGCCATGGCGTAGCCCCATTGGTCGTAGCGGCTGGTGAAGCCGGCGGTGCGCGGCGCACCGAACCATTTCAGGAACACGCCGCAGCTGCCGGCCTCGGAGACGAAGCGCTCGATGCCCTCGCTGTCCAGCCCGTCGACCCGGAACTGGATCGAGCTGGCGACATAGGATTCCCGGGCGTCACGATAGATCGGCGAGAGCCCGGCGATGTCGCCCAGCCCGTCCAGCAGATGGTCGTGCGCGGCGTTCCAGGACGCGATCCAATCCGGCAGCCGGGCCAGCTGCGGTCGCAGCAGCGCGGCGGTGATCTCCGTCATGCGCATGCTGAAATTCGGTGTCGCGTCGCGGATCGCCTCGAAGGTCGAGGCCGGCGGACGGGCCGCGTGCTGCTCGTACATCATGTAGCTGCCGGACAGCATGGTCGCCCGGGCCGCGACCTCGGGATTGTCGGTGGTCAGGATGCCGCCTTCGCCGCCGTTGATATGCTTGAAGGTCTGGGCCGAATAGCAGGCGACCTGGCCGAACGTGCCGACGGCCTGGCCGTTCCACCGCGCGCCCAGCGTGTGGGCGCAATCCTCGACCATGTCGACGCCGTAGCGCTCGCACAGCGCCGCGATCGCCTCGACATCGCCGACATGCCCGCGCATATGCGACAGCAGCAGCACCCGCGAGCCGCTGGAGCGGATCTTGGCTTCCAGATCGTCCAGGTCGATGGACAGGGAGCGGTTGATGTCGACCAGCACCGGCCTGCAGGCGGCATGGACGATCGCGCCCGGCACCGGCGCCAGCGTGAAAGCGTTGCACAGCACCGGATCGCCGGGCTGCAGGCCCAGCGCCTTGAGGGCCAGGAACAGCGAGCAGCCGCAGGAATTGACCGCCAGCGCAAAGGCGCGGCCGGCATAGGCGGCGAACTCCGCCTCGAATTTTGACGCCTCGCTGCCGCCGCCGGTGTCCTCGCCATAGCGGAACAGCCGGCCGGACCGGAGGATTTCCAGGGCCCGCTCGATCCCCTCTTCCGGGATCGGCACCGGGTCGCTCATCACCTTGGTGAAGACCGTGGGCCCGCCGTCATTGCGCCGTCGATCCATCGATCGCCAGCCTCCCTGCTTCGGCATCTGTGTGGCCGAATTTGTAAGCGCTTTCATTCTGAGTTGGCACTCGGGCACCGTCAAGGCCTAAAATGGCCGGCAGCGCCTCGCCGGATGGATCCCGACGGCTCCACGACGCGGTACGGGCGCCGGAAAACAGGATTGCGGACCAGACCATGGCGAAACCCGAGCGGCCGGTGACCCTCAAGGATGTGGCCGATCATGCCGGTGTCTCGACCGCGACGGTCTCGCGATGCTTCAACCAGCCGGACTCGGTAAAGCCGGACCGGCGGGCCCGGGTGGAGGCGTCGGTCGCCGCCCTGGGATACATCCCCCATGGCGCGGCCAAGGCCCTGGCGTCCCGGCGATCGCGCATGATCGGCGCGGTCTTCCCGCGCCTCAACAGCATCCTGTTCGGCAGCTTCTTCGGCGAGTTGCAGCGGCGACTGGACGAGATCGGCTACCTGCTGGTGGTCTCGACCTCCGGATACAACGCCGCCACCGAGGCGGCCCAGCTGCGTCACCTGGTCTCCCGCGGCGTCGACGGCGTGGTGCTGGTCGGCCACGACCATTCCGAAGAGGTGACCCGCACCCTGGAGCGCAACGGCATCCCCTATGTGGTGACCTGGGCCTGGAACGACGCGGCCTCAGCCGCACAGATCGGCTTTTCCAATGTCGACGCCATGGTCAAGATGGCCGACTACATCGCCGGTCTGGGCCATCGCCGCATCGCCCTGATCTCCGGCGAGACCGAGCATAACGATCGGGCCCGCGACCGGCTCGAGGGCGCCCGGCGCGAGCTCGACCGTCTGGGCCCGGGGCTGCCGCCAGAGCGGATCGAGCAGGTGCCCTTCGACATCGACGAGGGGGCCGCCGCCTTCGCCCGGTTGATGGACCGCCCGGATCCGCCGACTGCGATCCTCTGCGGCTCGGATCTCTTCGCCTTCGGCGCCCTGCGCGAGGCCCGGCGGCGGGGCCTCGACGTGCCGGCCGACGTGACCATCGTCGGGTTCGACGACACCGAGCTTGCGGCCTGTACCACCCCGGCCTTGACCACCCTGCGCACGCCGCGCCAGCTGATGGCCTCGCGCACCGCGGAGGCGCTGATCGACTTCCTGGAGAGCGGCCGCGACCTGCGCTCGATCCGGCTGGAGACCGACCTCATCATCCGCGAAAGCAGCGGTCCGCCACCGGGCTGAGTCGCCCGCATCGGAGACTTATCCGTCAGCCGAAAATGTAACCGCTTTCAGACTCGCCGACGGTTTCAGGCTGCCAGCGGCTTGGCGAAGTGCCGCTGCTGTCCGGTGGCCGGGTCGATCATCGGTTCCGGGGCGTATTGGCAGACATAGGCGCGGCGCGGCCGGTCGGTCACGTTGGCGCCGGAGCGGTGCAGGGTCAGGCTGGAAAAGGCAACGATGGTGCCGGCCGGGCATTCGACGGCGATGCCGGGCTGATCCCCGTCATAGCCCACCCTCTCCTTGTTCTCGGCGTCCCAGCGATGCGGCTCGATCTGCGGCTCCCGGTCGAGGTCGCGGGGCAGTATGTAGACGCAGCCATTCTCTTCGGTCGCCGCATCCAGCGCGATCCAGAACGTCACATAGGGCTTGTGGTCGAAGCCCACATAGCCGCCATCCTGGTGCCAGGCAAAGCTGGCGCCGCTATTGGCGCCCTTCACCACGAACTGCTCGACGAACAGATGCGGCGTCGGGCCGATCAGGACGGTCGCCAGCTCACGCATGCGATCGCCCATCAGGAAGGCTTCGACGGCCGGGAACTCCTCATGGCGCAGCCGCAGGAACCGCCGGCTGTCGCCCCGGCCGATGTCGTGATAGCGGCCGTTGCCGTCATCGTCCGCCTCCTCGGCCAGCAGCGCATCGGCGGCGGCGCTCAGACCGCCGAGCTCGGCGGCGGAGAGGGCAGCCGGCAGGATGCAATAGCCCTGGCGGCGGAAGGTCTCGGCAAGGGATTCGGTGGACATCCGTTCGGCTCCTCGGCTCAACATCGCATTTGGCGGCAGTGTATCCACCCAAACCTGGCCCGTCTTTGCACCTACTCGCGAATACATTACATTTTGCGTCGTCATGGCTCCCAATCGCTTCCTGCCGCGATCGGTTCCCGGCCTGTGCTGGCTGCGCTCCGACCGGCGGCGCTTCGACACCGCGCCCAGGCGCCATGCGGAACTGGTGGCCCTGCTCGCGGTCTCCGGGCGCATGCGCTATCTGATCGACGAGCACATCGTGACCCTGGGCCCCGGATCCCTGCTCTGGGCCCATAGCGACCAATCGCATCTGCTCCTCTCGGAAAGCGCCAATTTCGACATGTGGGTGCTGGTGATCGCGCAGAATGTGCTGCGGCCCCGGCACCTCTATCCGCCGCGGCTGGCGGCGAACCTCGATACCGCGCTCGGAGTCCGCATCCTGTCGCCCGCCGCCGTGGAGGAACTGGCCGGCATCGCCGCAACGCTGCGCCGGTCCGAGGATCCGGACCTGATGACCGCCGGGCTGAGATGGTGGACGGCGCGGGCCTGGGAGAGCTGGTGCGAGGCAGAGTCGATGGCCGGTGCTGCGGTCCATCCCGCCGTGCGCCGGGCCGCCGAGATCATCCGCGCCGAGCCCCACCTGCCGCTTTCGGCGGTGGCGACGCGCGCCGGGTTGAGCGCGTCGCGCCTCGGCCGCGTATTCAAATCCGAGACCGGGCACAGCCTCACCGAATACCGGACCGAACGCCGGCTGGCACAGGTCGACAGTGCCATGTCCGAAACCCGCGCCATCGGCCTGACCACCGCAGCCCTGGATGCCGGCTTCGGCAGCTACGCCCAGTTCTACCGGGTATTTGTGGGGGCGCGCGGGGTCAATCCGCGGCGGTACTACCGTTAGGGTTTGAAAGACGCCCTCGCCGAAAGGAGAGGTTCAATCAGCCGCGAATGCCAGATTTCCGCGCACTTTTCGAACTCTTCCGGTTCTTGAGGCCCATGAACGCTCAGGGATCTAGCGCCGCGGTTCGGAATGCGTTTATGCAGAAGGGTCGGCTCGCTGGGCGATTGCAGCCGCACCCCTGCCTGGCGCTGGAGGTGCGCTGAAAGCCAGCTACCGGCATGGCCGACGAAGCGGTCAACGTCCGACTTGCGGACAAAGCTACCGTAGGTCGAATGCCAGCTTCTGACTGGCTAGAGCGAAACATTTGTTCACGTAGTGGCTGCAGACCCCTGCCGAGACCAAACCTTAGGCAAGCTAGCGGCTTCATCTAGTGACCACAATACCTCTGGTCTCCAATGTAATAACACAACCGTTTTCTTTGAGATCGTCTGGACTCAAATGTGGTGGCCTCTGTTCTTTTGGTATACTGAAGTAATCAGCGAGCAATTCGAGGCCTTCTTTCGGCACCGCGAGTACTGCAATCGTCGCAGTGTCAGGCTTATCACCTAGTGGCCAATTTACGTCGTCTATACTGAAACTATTATCCCCATTGAGAACAATATCTTCTTGAGGCCAATACTTGGTCACGAAATCGTCGACAGTCACAAGCCAAAATTTGTAGCCATTTATTGGGTTCTCTATCCGCCCAGATACTGTAAAATCCGGCGAAACGCTTGCGCCAGCGGCCGGTTCAACAATGGTAATTTTAAAGTCTTCTGGTTTCGGAGCAGGGGTTGTGTCAATAGAGCAATCAGTAATCAATGGATTAGGTTCTGAATTGCCTTGCTCGACGGAGGTACGATCCATAATGGCAAGAAGAATGGCGATGACACCGCCACTGCCCACCAAGGGAACGAGAACGTATCGGACCCACCATTTCAAGCCCCTCTCCGAGTCATTACCACCGGTCAAAATCGCCTCCTCTGTAATAACTGAGGAACTTCTCGGTGACCCTCCGGGGTTTCAGCACGATTCAGTCACGGTACCGAGCGTACCACAGGTTCCCCGAGTTGACTCAGGTACTGATGTGGGCTCTTTGCAGTCGACCACATTTCCAGCCCAGATGACCGCTGCGGGTTACGAGCAGCTCAAAGGCCTCTGAATTCGGACAAGGCAGATTCATTCCCAATAGAGGTCAATCCTCTGGATCGAGCAGACGGGCGGCAGTGGCGTCGTCGGTGATCAGGCCGGTGAAGTAGCCCTCGGCCAGCAGGGCGCGCAGGATCGGGGCCTTGGCCGGGCCGCCGGAGATCATGATCCGGCGCGGCAGCTTGACGAACTCCTGCGGATCGAAGCCGATCACCCGGCGGTTGATCGGGTGATCGATGATCCGCGCCTTGTCGTCCAGGTAGTAGCCGAGGAAATTGCCGATAGCGCCGGCCTCGGAGACCTCGCGGTACTCCGCCTCGCTGACCATGCCGGACCGCCGGATGGTGCCGGAATCGACGCCGCCGACGCTGACCAGGGCGATGTCGGCGTCCAGGGCCTTGCGCTGAACCTCGCGCATCATCGGCTGCTGCACCAGGGTGTCGCGGCTGGCCTCGCTGTCGCAGACGATCGGACCCGGCCGGTAGTAGCACTCCGCGTGCAGACGGCGCGCCAGATCGGTGGCCGCCTCGAAGGCGTCGATCGAGGAGCGCCGGGTCAGCGAGCCGATCATGGCGACCACCGCAGCACCCTTCAGCGACCGCTCCTCAGTGGCCTGCGCCAGGGATTTCAAAGTGATGCCCCAGCCGACGCCGATCGTCATGCCGTCGCGATAGAGCGGCGCCAGGGTCGCGGCGGCGGCAGCGCCCACCACCTCGGCCAGCCGCATCTCGTCTTCGGTGCCACCGATCACCACCTCGACCAAGTCGAGCCCGAATGCCTCCGACAGCCGGTGCTCCAGGGCCACCGTCTCGGCCAGCTTGGAATGGATTGTGACGCGCACCACGCCGCGGCGGCGCGCCTCGGCCAGCAGCCGGTTCACCCGAACCCGGTTGATGCCCAGCTTCTCGGCGATCTCCTGCTGGGTCATGCCGAGCGTGTAGTAGTGCCAGCAGATGCGCACCGCGAGCTGCTCCGGCCAGGCTTCGCGCCCGCCCTCCTCCGCCAGCCTCGCGGTTTCAACCTCTGTCTGCGCCACCGAATTGCCCTTCGCCGCCGGCCCGCGACCGGGCCGATGAACAAATGATATTGCAGCGTAAAAAATGTTATGTCACGCTTGCCGAACAACAAAGCCTCCGATCGGCGATCGCCGATACGGTGCGGGTCCATAGGGAGGACAGGATTTGGCGCCCAGCCGCCAAACGGCGCCATCCGGGCGGGAATGCCGGCTGCCCGACTGCGGGATGTTCGGGTCGTGACCGCGCGCGCGCAGATGTTGGGCGCCATGCGGGCGCCGCGCTTCATGGTCTCCGACCACCCGCTGCCTTGGCTGCTGCCGCTGATCGCGATCCTGGTGGTCTTCGCGCTCTACCCGTTCTTCTACAACATCTATCTCAGCTTCCATGAATTCGTGCCGCGCCGCCGCGGCATCGAGTTCGTCGGGCTGGAGAACTGGAGTCAGCTGTTCACCGACCCGCGCATGTGGAACGCGTTCTATGTGACCATGTTCTACACGGCGGTCTGCCTGGCCATTGAGTTGGCGCTGGGCATGGCGATCGCGCTCCTGATCGATTCCGACGATCCGGGCTTCGGCTTCCTGCGCGGCATGCTGACCCTGACCCTGGTCATCCCGCCGGCGATCACCGGCATGATGTTCCTGCTGATGGAGGACGCCCAGTTCGGGCTGATCACCTGGGTCCTGGAATCCTGGGGCATCCTGACGCCGGAGACGCCGATCCTGGCGACTTCCAGCCTGGCGCTATGGGGCGTGGTGGTGGCCGATGTCTGGCAGTGGACGCCGTTCATGGTGCTGATCTTCGTGGCCGGCCTGCGCTCCCTGCCCCGCGACCCGTTCGAATCCGCCATGATCGACGGCGCCAGCGGCTGGCAGATCTTCCGCCGCATCACCCTGCCGATGATGGGCAAGGTGATCGCGATCGCGGTCTTGATCCGCGGCATCGACCTGTTCCGCCTGTTCGACTACGTCTTCGTGATGACCTCCGGCGGCCCCGGCACCGCCACCTACACCCTCAGCCTCTACGCCTGGCAGCAGACCTTCAGCTTCATCAAATGGGGCTATGGGGCGACGCTCAGCCTGTTCGCGCTGTTCATCATCCTGGTGCTGGCCAACGTCTTCGTCTCCGTCTTCAAGGTGAGGTGGTAGGCGATGATGCTGAGCCCCACCCAACGTGTGCTGCGCGCCTTCGCGGCCTGGGCGGTGGTCGCCCTGTTCGTGTTTCCGATCTACTACTGGGTGACGGTGTCGCTGAAGGTGGACCGGGAGATCTTCTCCCGGCCGCCCAAGATCTTCGACTTCACCTTCTCCGGCAAATCCTACGAGGAGGTGTTCGGCATCTCGCTCGGCTTCGAGCAGGGGCTGGCGGTGCTGCCCGGCGGCGGCGATTTCTACATGACGCCCCGGCTGGTGGATTCGATCGTGGTGGCGGTGCTGTCGACCATCGTCGCGGTGACCATCGCCACCCTGGCGGCCTACGCCCTGTCGCGCATGCGGTTCCGCGGCCAGCACCATTTCGTGTTCTGGATCCTGTCGACCCGGATGATGCCGCCGGTCGCCGTGGCGATCCCCATGTTCTTCATCTACAAGAATTTCGGCCTGCTCGACACCTATGCCGGCATCGTGCTGGTGCATGCGCTGATGAACATGCCGCTGGCGGTGCTGCTGCTGAAGAGCTTCTTCGACGACATCCCGACCGAGATCGACGAGGCCGCGCTGATCGACGGCGCCTCCCGGTTCCACATCTTCCGCCGCATCGTGCTGCCCATGGCGACCGGCGGCGTGGCGGCCACCGCCGTGTTGTGCTTTGTGTTCTCGTGGACCGAGTTCCTGTTTGTGCTGACCCTGACCCAGACCGGGCTGAAGACGGTGCCGGTGGTGTCCTCGACCTTCGTCACCTCGACCGGCACCGCCTGGGGCAACATGGCGGCACTGGGCACCGCGGCCATCCTGCCCGCCTTCGTCTTCATCCTGCTGGTGCAGAAGAACCTCGTCCGCGGCCTGACGCTGGGCGGGCTGAAGCAATGATGTCGCTGATGAGTCTTAATAGCCCCCTCACCCTCCCACGGCTTCGCCGCGGGTCCCTCCCTCTCCCACAAGGGGAGAGGGGTCCCAATCCGTGCCAGCGTCATACCCCTCTCCCCTTGTGGGAGAGGGAGGGGCCCGCAAAGCGGGAGGGTGAGGGGTCTCAAGATCAAGAATCGGAGCCGGCCGACGCCGGTTGTCGGGGGCTCTGACGGGCCCGAAACCAGGGAGGAAATGATGAGAGAACGTGATCGCAAGAACTATCTGGCGTCCGTGACGGACCGCTATGTGCGCGGGGACATGTCCCGCCGTCGGTTCATTCGGGCTGCCACCAAGCTCGGCCTGGGTGCCGGCGCCTTCACCCTGGGCTCCAGCCTGCCCTTCCGCATGGGCGGCCAGAGCTTCAACATGGCGGCGGCCCAGGAGATCGTGCCCGATGCCGACATGATGGCCTGGCTCAGCGATGTCGGCCGCCCCTTCGCCGGCCAGACCATCCGGCTGGCGACGGAATCCACGCCGCCCTCCAACGCCATCAACCAGCATCTGAAGGGCTTCTTCGAGGAGGCGACCGGCATCAATGTCGAGATCGAGGTGCTGCCGCTGGAGCAGGTGCTGCAGAAGCTGACCCTGGACGTGGCGTCCGGGCTGGGCACCTACGATCTCTACTATCTCGACCAGAGCTGGATGGCCAGCTTCTCCCAGGACGTCATCGATCCGCGCGAGAAATACGCGGCCAACAGCGAACTGGCGATGCCGGACTACAATTTCGACGACTTCCTGGTGCCGCTGGTCGACGGCATCTCGATGTACGAGGACACCATGGTCGGCGTGCCCTACGACATCCCGATCTTCATCACGATGTACCGCAAGGACGTCTATGAGGAGCTCGGTCTGGCGGTGCCGACGACGATGGATGAGTACATGGCCAATGCCGAGGCGATCCAGGAGGCCAAGGGTCCGGAGATCTACGGCACCACCGGCCAGATGAAGTCCGGCCATTACAGCCTGGAATGCGACTGGACGGCGTGGCTGTGGGGCCATGGCGGCTCGATATTCGGCCCGGACGGCAAGTTCAGCGGCAATGACGAGCAGGGCCTGGCGGCCATGGACTATTGGGTGCGGCTGAAGGAAAGCATGCCGCCGGGCGTGACCAGCTGGACCTGGGACGGCCAGGGCCAATCGGTCGGCCAGGGCATCGCCGGCCAGGTACTGAGCTGGGGCGAGTTCTTCCCGTCCTGGGACAATCCCGACAGCTCCATCGTCTCCGGCCTGATGGAGGCGGCGGTGCCGCCGGCGCCCAACGCCCTGCGCACGGTCGACGAGACCGGCTATGGCGAGATCCCCGGCGTCGGCCATCAGGGCGGCTCGTCCCTGGCCGTCTCGCGCTACTCCAAGAGCGAGGACGCGGCCTGGCTGTTCGCGCAATGGGCCACCTCCGCCGACACCCAGGTGTTCATCACCACGCTGGGCGGCGGCACCGGCCCGACCCGGACCAGCGTCTATGACGATCCGCGGGTCAAGGCCAACGCCAAATACGGCATCGCCGGGACGACTCGCCACCTCGACGTGGTGCGGGCGACGATCGACAACCATATGGGCTCCGAGCCGGATCTTCCGGAATGGGCCGAGCTGTCGAACGACACCATCCCGGTCGAGCTCGGCCGGTTCTTCGCCGGAGAGTACGACAGCGCCAAGGAGGCGATGGACTCCATCGCCGAAAAGGTCGACGACATCGTCTCCGGCTGACGAGAGGAGCTGGGCCGCGGCGGAAGTCGCGGCCCAGCGCCGAAAGGACATGCCAAGCCCCCTCACCCTCCCACGGCTTCGCCGCGGGTCCCTCCCTCTCCCACAAGGGGAGAGGGGTGGAATTGCAGCGATCTGGAAAAGTGCCCCTCTCCCCTTGTGGGAGAGGGAGGGACCCGACGCGAAGCGTTGGGAGGGTGAGGGGTATGGCACAGCACATTCGGTTGTTCGCCATGTGAGAGTCGTCCATGGCCGCTGAAAAAGACCTTGTCATCGGGATCGACTCCAGCACCCAGAGCACCAAGGCGATCGCCTGGGATGCGAAGGGCGGGGCCGTGGCCGAAGGCCGGGCCGATATCCCAATGTCCAGCCCGGCCCTGTTCCACCTTGAGCAGGATCCGGAAGACTGGTGGGCCTCGGCTCGCGATGCGCTGAAGGATCTGTTCGCCCAGATCGACCCGGCGCGCATCGCCGGTGTCGCCATCTCCAACCAGCGCGAGACCTTGGCTTTCCTGGACGCCGATGGGCGGTCGGTGCGCCCGGCGATCCTGTGGCTGGACGAGCGCGCCCGCCAGGAGGTGCACGATCTGTCGGAGATGCTGGGCGCCGACACCATCCACCGCATCACCGGTCGCTACCCGGATGTCACCCCTTGCGTCTACACCTTCCTGTGGATGAAGCGGCATGAACCGGAGGCCTATGCCCGCACCGCCTGCTTCGCCGATGTGCAGGCCGCCCTCGTCCATCGCCTGACCGGCCATCTGCGCACCGGCTGGATCAGCGCCGACCCGCTCGGGTTGTTCGACCTGGAGGCCAAGCGCTGGTCGCCGGAGATCATGGAGCCGCTGGGCCTGACGCCGGACCGGCTGCCCGAGGTTCATCCGCCTGGCACGTTGCTGGGCGAAGTCATGCCCGATGCGGCCGAGGCGACCGGCCTGCCGGTCGGAACCCCGGTCTTCGCCGCCGGCGGCGACGGGCAATGCGCCGGGCTGGGCACCAACTGTACCCGCTCCGACCGGGCCTACATCAATCTCGGCACCGCGCTGGTCTCCGGCGTCTGGTCGCCGGGTTACGCCTATGACCGCGCCTGGCGGACCGAGCTCGCGGCACAGGGGGACGGCTACATCCTGGAGAACTGCCTGCGCTCCGGCGCCTATCTGGTGAACTGGTTCGTCGACCAATTCATGCCGGACGGCCGCGACGACCCGGAGGTCTTCACCAAGCTGGAGGCGGCGGCCCAAGAGATCCCCATCGGCAGCGACGGGCTGATGGCCCTGCCCTACTGGTCCGGCGTCATGGATCCGCATTGGGATGCCAGTGCGCGGGGCTGCCTGATCGGCCTGGGCGGCGACCATACCCCGGCCCATGTCTACCGCGCCCTGATCGAGGGCATGACCCTGGACCAGGTGTTGCGCACCGGCCTGATGGAACGCAATGCCGGCCTTACGGTCAGCGAATACCTGGCCATCGGCGGCGGCGCCCAGAGCCCGCTCTGGCGCCAGATGCTGGCCGACGCGTCCGGCAAGACCATCCTGATCAGCGATACGGTCGAGGCATCGGCCCTGGGGGCCGGCATGATCGCCGCCGCCGGCTGCGGCTGGTACGAGACCATCACCGCCGCGGCCGAGGGCATGGCCGGCGCCACCCGGCCGGTCGAGCCCGATCCGTCGCGCACGCCGCGCTATGCTGCGCTGCTCGAGATCTATCGCGATCTCTACAGTGCCACCGCCGAGACCAGCCGCCGGCTTGTCGCCTTCGCCTCGGAGGCCCGATCATGACCGCTCCCCACAGCTTCGGTGGCGTGATCGACCCGCTGGTGCGCGGCGAATGGCAGGTTCCGGCGACCGGAGAATTCGCCTCCATCCCCATCGAGAGCATCGTCATCGCGGAGGACCTGGACGGCGCCGAGGCCGATCTGGTGGCGCCGCTGCATGGCGGCAAGAGCACCCTGGTGGTCAGCGACCAATTCACTCGCGAGGCGCTCGGCGAGCGCGTCTTCCGGGCCCTGGCGCCCCGGGGCAATGTCGGCGAATTCGTCTGGGAGAATCCGCGCTGCACCGATGAAGGCGTGGCGGAGCTGAACGAGGCCACCCGGCATGCCGAGGCGCTGATCGCCGTCGGCTCCGGCACGGTCAGCGACAGCGTGAAATACGCCACCTTCCAGTCGGGGCGGGAATATTCGGTGTTCCCGACCTCGCCGATGAACGCCTACACCACGTCCACCGCCTCGGTCTCGATCGGCGGCATGAAGCACTCGATCTCCTGCCATTCGGCCCGGGGCGTGTTCTGCGATCTCGGCGTGCTGGCCAAATGCCCACCGCGGCTGATCCGCGCCGCCTTCGCCGATGTGGTCTGCCGGACCACCGCCCAGGTGGACTGGCTGATGTCGCATCTGCTGTTCGACACGCCCTATACCGACACGCCCTATGTGCTGCTGGCCTATGACGAGGACAGCATGCTCGACCATGCCGCCGAGATCACCTCGGGCAAGCTGGAGCCGCTGGCCACCCTGACCCGGATCGCCACGGTGATGGGGCTCGGAACCTCCTTCACCGGCACCACCCATGTGGGCAGCATGGCCGAACACATGATCTCCCACTACATCGACATGTTCGCCGGCGACCGCCATCCCGGCACCTCCCATGGCGAGCAGGTCGGTGTCGCCACCCTCACCTGCTCGGCGCTTCAGAACCGCATCCTGGGCGCCGACACGCCGCCGGAGATCCGCCCGACCGAGATTCCGGATGCCGAGCTCACCGACCGCTACGGCCCGGCCATGGCGGATTCGATGCGCGAGCAGACCGGGCGCAAGGCCATCGATGGCGAGATGGCGGACGCGCTGAACGCGCGCTTCGCCGGTGGCTGGCAGGACTTCGTCGCGCCGCTGCGGCAGGTCATGGTACCGCTGGACCGGCTGACGGAGGCGATGACCCGGGCCGGGTCCCAGCGTACCGCCGCGGAGCTGGATCTGGACGTCGACTTCTACCGCGACGGGGTGCGCCATGCGCGCTTCAGCCGCGACCGCTTCACCATCCTCGACCTGGCCGGCGACAGCGGCCAGCTCGAGACATTCGCCGCCGGCTGCGGCTAGGGAACTGGGATAGGCAATGGCCACGGTCGAATACGACAAGGTCGGCAAGCAATTCGGGTCGATCCGGGTGATGGAGGACATCTCCTTCACCATCGGCGACCATCGCTTCGTGGTGCTGCTGGGCCCGTCCGGCTGCGGCAAGACCACGCTGCTGCGTATGACCGCCGGCCTGGAGACCATCAGCGAGGGCGAAATCCGCATCGCCGGCCAGACGATGAACAAGGTCCATCCGCGGGACCGCGACATCGCCATGGTGTTCCAGAACTACGCCCTCTATCCGCAGATGAACGTGTTCGACAACATCGCCTTCAGCCTGCAGGTGCGCAAACAGCCGGCCGAGGAGATCAAAAAGCAGGTCGAATGGGCGGCGGAGCTGCTGAACCTCTCCCCCTATCTCGACCGCCTTCCCAAGGCGCTGTCCGGCGGCCAGCGCCAGCGGGTCGCCATGGGCCGGGCGCTGGTGCGCCATCCCAAGGTGTTCCTGTTCGACGAGCCGCTCTCCAACCTGGACGCCAAGCTGCGCGGACAGATGCGATACGAGATCCGGCGCATCCACAACCGGCTCAACACCACCACCGTCTATGTCACCCACGACCAGATTGAGGCCATGACCATGGCCGACGAGGTGGTGGTGATGCGCGACGGCAATATCGAGCAGATCGGCACCCCGGAGGATATCTACGACCGGCCGGCCAATTGCTTCGTCGCCGATTTCATCGGCTCGCCGTCGATCAACTTCCTCAAGGGAGAGATCGATGGCGGCGAGACCGGGGCGGTGTGCCGTGTCGGCTCGGTCTCCCTGCCGCTGCCCAACGACGCGGCGGTGGATCGCGGCACCGAAGTGGTATTGGGCGTGCGCCCGGTGGATATCAGCGTCGGCGATGGCGGCGCGGTGCCCGCCGAGGTGATCCTGGTCGAATCCACCGGTGCCGAGTCCCATCTGCTGCTGAATGTGGAAGGCAATGAGTTCCGCGCCGTGACGTCGGGGCGGTTCCGGGCCAATCCCGGCGACGCCTGCCGGCTGGGCATCGATCCCGGGACCATTCACGTCTTCGACGCCGCCAGCGAGAAGAGGCTCGGCTGATGGCGACGGTGCTGATCCTCGGGGCCGGGGTGATGGGCAGCGCCATTGCCGTTCCCGCCGCCGATAACGGCCATCGGGTCCGGCTGGTCGGCACCCATCTGGACGGCGCCATCGTCGATGCGCTGATGATCGACCGGTCCGCCCATCCGACCCTGCACGCACCCCTGCCCGACAGCATCGAGCCTTACGCCATCGACGCGTTGACGCCGGCGCTGGCGGAGGGGGCCGATCTCATCATCATCGGGGTCTCGAGCCCCGGCATCCCGTGGGCGATGGACCAGCTCGAACGCTGCCTCCGGCGCCCGGTCCCCATCGCCCTGGTGACCAAGGGGCTGCGTCAGTCCGGCTCCGAACTCGGGACCTTTACGGATGCCGTCGCCGAGCGCATGTCGGCACCGGTGATCGGCATCGGCGGCCCCTGCATCGCCAAGGAACTTGCCGACCGGCAACCGACCGCCGTGGTCTATGCTGGCGACGATCCTGCAGTGCTGGAACATGTGACCGGGCTGATGCAGACCGCCTATTACCGCATCTCCCGGAGCCGGGACATGGCCGGAGTGGAGGTCTGCGCGGCGCTGAAGAACCTGCTGGCAATCGCCGTCAGCGCCATGTACGCCCGCCATGTCGAGCGCAATCCGCAGCCGGCCAAGCCGCGGGCGATGAACCCGGCGGCGGCGGTGTTCAACCAGGCGGTGCGCGAGATGGCCGGGCTGGCCGCGTGGCTCGGCGGCAATGCCATGACGGCCTATGACCTGGCGGGTCTGGGCGACCTGCATGTGACCGTCGGCGGCGGCCGCAACAGCCGGCTCGGCAGCCATCTCGGCGGGGGCATGGCGGTCTCCGAGGCCCTGGAAGGGCCGATGGCCGGCCTGACCGTGGAGGGTGTCGACACCGGCCGGGTGTTGGCGCCGGCCCTGGAAGCGGCCTTCGCCTCGGGACGGCTGGACCGGGCCGATTTCCCGGTCGTCCGCGCCCTGATCGCCGCCATTCTCGACGATACGCCGCTGGCCATCGGTTTCGCCGGGCTGCGGCCGGACCCAGCCATGCCGACAGACAGGAGACAGCACGCATGAGCACACCGGAACCGAAGGTCCGCACCGTCGGCATCGGCTGCGACCATCTCGGACTGGAGCTGAAGCGCAGCCTGCGCGCCCATCTGGAAGCGCAGGGTCTCGCCGTCACCGATATCGGCGTCGATGGCGAGGAGCCCGTGGATTATCCGGATATCGGCGCCGCCCTGGCGCGGCGGCTGGCCGAGGGCGCCTTCGAGCGCGGCGTGCTGGTCTGCGGCACCGGCGCCGGCATGGCGATCGCCGCCAACAAGGTGCCCGGCGTGCGCGCCGTCTGCGTCACCGACCCCTATACCGCCGAGCGCGCCATCGCCTCCAACAACGCCCAGGTGATCACCTTCGGTGCCCAGATCACCGGCGCCTCGGTCGCCCGCATGCTGCTGGACATATACCTCTCCAACGATTTCCAGGGCGGCCGCTCCGCCCCCAAGGTCGCCAAGCTGGAAGCGCTGGACCAGGACCGATAGGCGATCTGCCATCGAGTTTTCTTAAGCCCCCTCACCCTCCCAACGCTTCGCGTCGGGCCCCTCCCTCTCCCGCAGGGGGAGAGGGGTGTTCTTTGCCCGGTTCAAAGACCCCTCTCCCCTTGCGGGAGAGGGAGGGGCCCGCGAAGCGGGAGGGTGAGGGGTCTTGAGAAGGCTTGATCGAAGATCGCATCAGCCAACGGCCACCTGTTCAAGGACACCCGCTAGAATCTCCGTCGCGGCCTCCAGTGCCTCCTCGTCCCAGCCGGCATAGCCGAGCAGCAAACCCCCGATCGGGTTGTCGCCGCGATAGAGGGTCGAGAGCGGCGACACGTCGATGCCGGCCCGCATGCAGTGCCCGGCCACCGCCACATCGTCGCAATCGCCAAAGCGGCCGGAGAACCTGGCGACCAGATGCATGCCGTAATCCTGCGGCTCCACATGCAGCAATCCCCCGTGCCGTCTTTCTAGGGCGGCCAGCAGAGCCTGCTGCCGGGCCGCGTAGAGCCGGCGCATGCGGCGGATATGGGTGGCAAAGGCGCCGCTGGCGACGAATTCGGCGAGCGCCGGCTGGGCGACCATGGAGGCCTGGCCGCCGAATTGCCGCTGCACCGCCAGCAGATCGTCGACGGCCGCGTCCGGCGCCACCACATAGCCCAGCCGCAGGGCCCGGAACATGACCTTGGTGAAGCTGCCGAGATAGAGCACCCGGCCGCCCTCGCCCAGCCCGGCCAGCGGCGCGATCGGACGGCCGGCATAGCGGAACTCGCTGTCGTAATCGTCCTCGATCACGAAACCCCCGGCCTCGGACGCCCAATCCAGCAGCGCCAGCCGCCGCGCCAGGGTCATGGTCATGCCGAGCGGGAACTGTCGCGATGGGGTGACGACCGCCAGCCGGGCGTTCGGCGCGGCCTGCCGGCCCGCGATGACATCCAGCCCACCGGCATCGACCGGAACCGGAACCGGCCGCATTCCGGCCGCCGCGAGCGCGCTATGGGTCTTGGGATAGCCCGGATCCTCGACCCAGGCCGCATCGCCGGTGCGCAGCAGGCCCCGCGCAACCAGCTCGATGGATTCGGTGGCGCTGGCGGTGACGATCACCTGCCGCCAATCGCAGGGCACCCCGCGCACCAGGCGCAGATGATCGGCGATCGCCCGACGCAGCGGCGCGAACCCGCCCGGCGTTCCGAACAGCATCTGCACATCCGGGCGGCGCCAGCTGCGGGCCAGCGCCCGGCTCCACGCCCCGGCCGGAAAGGCATCCGGGTCCGGGGCCCCGAGATCGAAAGGGCGGCCCGGCAATCTCGGCTGGGACCCGGCCGCCGATGGCGGCAACGGGTCGGCATCCTTGCCAGGATCCAGGGGTGCGCGGCGCAGCGGCCGCTCGGGCAGCTCGGCCACGAACACCCCGGAGCCGCGTCGCCCTTCCAGGAATCCTTCCGCCGAGAGCTGGTCATAGGCGGTGACCGCCGTTGTCCGCGAGATGCCAAGCTCCGCCGCCAGCGACCGGGTGGCCGGCAGGCGACGGCCGGGAGGCAGCCTCCCGCCCAGGATCAGGTCCCGGACCTGGCGATAGAGCTGCAGCGACAGCGGCAGGGGCGACGCCCGGTCGAGGGACAGGGCCAGGGTCGCACCGGCCGGTTTCGACATGGTCCGCTCCGTCCAAGAAGATTGGTATGCGATTTTTCTATCAGATTGGCTCTTCGCGACAAACCAATTGAAAGCTATTCAAGGCGCCGATTGGATGGAGGCCAGTTTCATGACCGAGCCGAACCGGACAGAACGAACCCGCCTGCGCCGGGTCCACGAGCGGGGCCACTACGACCGCGAAACGATCGACGCCATCCTGGATGCCGGGCTGATCTGCCATGTCGGCTATGCCATCGACGGCCTGCCCTATGTGACGCCGACCATCTACTGGCGCGAGGGCGACCGGGTCTATTGGCACGGCTCCTCGGCCAGCCGCATGCTGCGCAAATCCGAAGGCGCCGATGTCTGCCTGACGGTGACCCATCTCGACGGGCTGGTGCTGGCCCGCTCCGCCTTCCATCATTCCGCCAACTACCGGTCGGTGATGCTGTTCGGCCGGGCGGAGAAGGTCGCCGACCGGGACGACAAGCTGGCCCGATTGAAGACCTTCGTCGACCTCCTCTATCCCGGCCGGTGGGAGGAGTTGCGCCCGATCACCGAGCAGGAGATCAAGGCGACGACACTCCTCTCGATCCCCATCGAAGAGGCCTCGGCGAAGGTGCGGACCGGGCCGCCGGTCGACGACGAGGAGGACTACGCCCTACCCGTCTGGGCCGGGATCGTACCGATCCGCAGCGCCCATGGCGCCCCTGAGCCCTGCCCGAGGCTGGCGGGCGGAACGCCGCTGCCCGACCATGTGACGGCGCTGGGACGGGACTAGCCGCTGGGCTCGATGGCGGAAAGCGCTCTCAATCCAGCGCTTGCGGAGCCGCCTCCTGCCCTCACCCGGTGCGGGATCGCGCGGTATCGCCTATTCGAAGGCCAGCCGGACGCGTTCCGCACCGTCCGGGATCTCAAGGACCGGGCCCTCGTCGCCCTGATCGTCATCGTCGCGCGGCTCGTCGCGATAGACCATACGCATCACCAGCGGCACGTGGTCGGAGGCGTCGTCGGCGAAGTCCGCGACCGATCGGTCGAGCCGGACGATGGCCGCGTCATCCCCTTCGATGCTGCCGAGCGGCACGTCGTCGCTGACGATGATGTGGTCGATGAGCGAGCGGTGGCGACGGCCGATATAGGAGATGCCGCCATCCCGGGCGTCGTCGGTGGTGAGGGCAAACAAATCCGGGCTGTCGCGAAGCGGTGCCAGCACATCGGTGGTCATCAGCTCGTTGTAATCGCCGCCGATGATCACCGGAAGCTCCGTGGTCTCGCGGATATCGGCGACGATCTCGGCCAGCTTTTCCGCCGCCAGCGCCCGCCGCTCGCGGCTCGGCGGATCGCTGACAAAGGCCTTCAGGTGCAGCACGACCATGACGAATTCCACCGGGTCGTCCTCGATGCGTTCCTGCACCAGGCAGCGCGCGAACAGCGGCTCGCGCGGGAAAGCCGTCTTGCCGCTCGGCGTCCTGGCGGCGAGCCTGTCGGCGTGACGGTCGTAGATCTCGTCCATCTTCTCCGCCACCGTCGTATCGCGGTCGTACAGCACCGCGATGTCCTGGCGGCCCGGGGTGTTGTGGTGCACGAATCCGTACGAGTCCCCGGCCCGCTCGAGCATGCGCACCAGCCGGCCGAGGGCGCCGCTCTCGACCTCCGTCAGACCGAACGCATCCAGCGACAGGCGCGAAACCACATCTGCGATGGTGGCGACGCGGCGATCGTTGATCAGGTCGTTGAAGTGCTCGATGTTCCAGAAGCCGATATCGGCGTATTGCGAGCTGCCGGAGAAGCTGTCGACCGAGACCTCGAAGGACCGGCCCTGATCGAAGAATCCCAGGAAGGGCGAACTGTCGCCGACGGTTTCCAGGATGCTCTCGATGCCGCGGTCACCCGCCGACTCGCTGCCGCCCAGCCCCTGCAGATAGCGGATGATGGCGGGAATGGAGATGCCCTCGTTGACGGCCCGGTCGCTGCGGCCTTCGAACCATCCGGCATGGTGCAACGCCACCAGCTGCCAATCCTCGTTGAAGACCGGCGACCCGGACGACCCGCCCTCGGTATCCGCGCGATAGCGCACCACCCGGTCGCGGACCCGCAGGACCTCATTGTTGCGCAGCACCACCTCCTTCGGCCGCCCGGCCGGATGCTGGATAATATAGACCCGGTCGTGGCGGGTGATCAGGGCCGAGTTCTGCAGCAATTGCACCGGCGCGATGTCCCGCACCGGCGCCGGGTCGCAGGCGACGATTGTGAAGTCGAGATCCCTGTTGGTGATGAAGAAGCGCTCCGGCCGCAACGCCACCCGGAACGACGACCGGCCGGCCTGGAAATCGAAGATCGCCTGGCTGTCCATCGCCCAGTGCGGCGTTTCCAGCACATGGTTGTTGGTCATGATGAAGCCGGGCGCGATCAGGAAGCCGGTGCCGGTGTAGCGCTTGCCATCCGGCGTCAGCACCCGCATGCGGCAGACCGCCGGCACCAGATCGGCGCCGTCCTGGAGAAAGCGGGCCGGCAGGAAATCCGCCTCCTCATGGACCTTCTCGTAATACCGCTCGATGGCGTATTCCTGGTCCTTACGGCGCCTGGTCTCGGATTCGCCGACATCGCCGCGGACCGCCGACGCCGCTTCCGATGTCACATCCGCTTCGTCTTCTATGCCACGCAGATCTCTCAGTTTCTGCCCCAGGGCCCGCGCTCGGCGCGCGACCACCCGTGCGAAGGTCAGGTGATCCAGATCCTCCGACGGCACTTCCTTGCCGCGGCCGATATAGGTCCGTGTCGAGTTCGCCATTTCGCCCTCCCTCCGTGCCCCCCGATGCCGCGACGCGCGACCGCGCGCAGAACGGTCCGCATGGGACTCCTGCTCCGATCCGTTACGGATTGTCGGACGGCGCTACCGCCAGGGCGTCACAGGGCGAATGGCGGCGCCCCTGCCGTCGCAGGGGTCGGTCACCGGCATCATCGCCGGGCGGAGACTCCGGACGGACGGCCGCCGATCCGGGCCAGGACCCGCAGTCCCGGAACGCCGGTGACGCGCGGCAACAGGGTAGCCCGAAGCAGGCAGGCCGAGATCATCTCGTCCTCCATCCGCCGGACCCGGGCGAGAAGATCGTCGATCCTGTCCCGATCCGACTCCGGCAGATCCAATTCGATTTCGGCGGTCTCTTCCGATTGCCGCCTGAAGACGCCGCAGGCTATGAGGACACGACGAACGAATGTGCGAAAGATGCGCATGTTCACATGGTCTCCGGACGGCCGATCAGTTGCTCCCAGCTGTTCATGACCTTGACCAGCCTGGCGAAATAGCGATGGATTTCGTCATCCTTGTCGAACACGAACCGCCGTCCGAAGCCCTTGACGAAGTTGCTGGGCCGCGCGCTCCCGTTCTTCATGATCCTGAATTTCCTTTCGCCGTCCGGCTCTACCAGGAGGAATCCCAACAATCGGATGGTGTCGATCCGCTTCAGGGCCAGCTCGGGATGATGATCGGTCCTCAATTCGAGGCGCAGCATCACCTGCCGTAGCGAGCTGTCGCCGCTGTCGCGATTGACCACAAGAATATCGGTGTCGGTCGTGGTGCCGTCGTCATTCTCGGCGGGCGCGATCTCGATACGGAGGAGCCGCACCCGCCCGGCATCGAGATGATCCATGAACTCCCTGCAGAACTCTTCGAAATGCTCCCTGCGAATTCCGGCGGTCGGAAAATTGTCGATGTCGTCCACGGCGTTCATGACGGCGGCGACGACCGAGCGCAGGAAATCACCGTCTGCCAGGACGTCGGGCAGAAAATAGGACAAGCGGATCGGACCGCCGGCCCGGCGCGCCGCCTCGAAGTCGACCTGCAGCCTCTCGCCGTCGCCCCCTCGCTCGACCGGCGCCAGTGACCGATCCAGATCGACCAGCATCCGCGAGCGCCAGTCGCGAAACTGGAACCGGCAGCCCAGGTCCGGATGCCAGTCCTTCTCGATCCGCTTTAGCTCTTTGATGAATTCTCGATGGGACTTCTCCCATCGGCCGACCCGATCACGCACCTGGCCGCTGCCAGACGTCGTGTCAGGCGGCAACGCACCGCCGGCGCCGGCGCTATGCGCGTGCCGGAGCATCGCGCCGATATCGGAGATGCCGGAAGCGAACAGATGCAGCAGCGCCGCAAGCGGCGTCCCGCCGGTGGCGAACTCGGACGCCCGGATGGTGCGCAGATCCCTGTCATCCTGACCGGTACGCCAGCGGATCAGGGTCTCGGTCAGAAGCGCGACCCCTTCCATGGGTAGGCCCTTGCGGACCTCTACACTGTCGAGCTTCCAGGTGTACCGCCCGTCATCGCTGCTGAGCTCGGTCACCGTCAGCCGCTGGCCGGAGGCCAGTTGGATTTCGGCGACGCGGTCGCTGCGATGCGTGATGAAGGAGGGCTGGCGGATCTGGAAGGCCAGGTCCTCCTCGGCCGGAGGCTCACCCGGCGCGGCCGCCAGATTGGCCCGCACCCGCAACGCGGCGTACCGGTTCACGCTGGACCCGCGCAGGAACCGGACCAGCCAGCTCCGGACCGATCGCCGCTCGATGACCTGGCTGGACCGGAAATCCAGCGACGGCGCCACGAATACCGCGGGGGCAGCCCCGGTGCCGATCCGCCCTTCCAGCCCAATCCGGCGTAGCGACAGCTCCCCGCGAAGCAGGTCCAGGACCGCCTGCAGCAGATCGATACGAAGGCAATCCAGCACGTCCTCCAGCTCGCCTTCGAACCATCCGTCCCGGTCGGTGGCCTCGGGCACCCGCTACTCCGGCAGCAGGTCGTTCAGCAACGATGCCATGGCCACCAGGATCTGGCCGGTGACGGCGCGCTTCACCGCATTGCCCGCCTTCACCGGCGTAAACCGCACTTGAAGATCTTGCATCTGCGCAAGGACCGCGACCGCGACGACCCAGGACCCGGCCGAAGGGCCATCGCTCGGCTGCCCCACATAAAGCAGGTGCCACTGACGAATGACCGTGTCCTCCGGGCTCCTCTCGCGGAGAATGAGGACCGATGTCAGGTCCTGCTGCTCGGCCCAATGCCCCGATGCACCGCGGTCCGCGGCAAGGAAAAGGCGTTCGACCTCGCCGCGTTCGACCTTGCCACGGACCAGGGAAAGCTTCGGACCCTTTTCGCGTTCGGCCCATTTCGCCATGACCTCCGGCGAGGGCGGCGCGGCGACGATGTCGAAGCTCACCTCCTGCTCGGCCGCCCGCTTCTGCACGTCCCGGGCGCTCGCCAGGAAGACGTTGAAGCCGCGGGAGCTGGCGGAACTCATGGCGAATTTGAAACTGGCCGACGCCTTGGGCAATCGAAAGGTCGTCGGCGGGACCAGCTCATGATCGTCGGAGTCCCGAAGGCGCAGATTGTATTCCTTCGAAGCGAGATCCAACTGGCTTTGAGCCGCGACGATGCTCTGGCCGACATTGGTGAAGAAATCGCCGAGCTCGGAGGTGGCGGAATCCGGGATCAGCTCCAACAGCTCTTCCAGGGGATCCATCATCCCCTCGGCATCCGGCTTGATCCTGTCCGTATCGACCAGCTCGTCATCGCCCATTTGACCGACGACCCCGGTTATCCGATCTACGGAGGTCTTTATGTTCCCGACCTTTTGCTTGATTGGGCCTGCCTTAACCTGTGCCATGCGCGGCTATTCCCCGTCCTCAAATCCCCTGCGCCGGATGTCCGCTCAAGGCCCCGGCCGGCGTCGCGGGCACCACGGCCTGACAGACCTGAAGGCGATCGGAATCCTGTCGCAACGCCGATCCCTGCGGCGCCCAGCCCCTATTCGGGCATTACTTCGAGCCGCTTCGCAACATCGGACAAGCTGTCGTGGATGGCCTGGTCGACCTCCGGCCTGTCGGCAGGCAGGGCGATCTTCTTGATCGCGTCTGCGCTGCCCAGCAGCTTGGTCAGCAGCGCATCGCCCTCTTCCATCGGTATGGCGTCCAGAACCGTCGTGATCTCCGCGGCCGCCCGGTAGTCGCGGGCAAAGCCAAAGGCCGCCGATGCGTTCACCGTGACCGCGCCCAGTCCGAACCCGACGCCGCCCGAGCCGGCGACTTCGACCGATTCCGAGAGGTCTGCCTGGAACTGCAAGGTCGTCTTGGTGAACTGGTACTTGCTTGGGCCAAGCTTCATCAGGAGGTCCTTCATGACCCTCCTCGCCTCCGCCTTCTTCTCGTCGTCGGCGCCGGCAACGAAGGCCTCCCCGCCCACGAAATCCTTGATCAGGTTCATCAGCTTGCCGACGTTGTCGACATAATCGGCATTCAGGCCCTTCTGGGCCTCGGCGATCCCCAGCCCAAGGCGCTCGATGATGTTCGGAAGGTAGTAGAGCTGTTCGGTGAGCCGATCCATGTCGGGCATTGCGATGATCTCCTAGTTTCTGGCTAATCCGATGGGTCTGGATCCTTTGGGTGCGCTTCCGGACTCCGGATGACGTCGACCGTCAGCGACAGGCGCGCGGCCTCCTCATAGCCCTCCTCATACCGGGCCGAGAGGAAATGCGTGACCGGCCGTCCGAAAAGGGTCAGCGACAGACTACCTTCGACGAACCTTGTCGCAGCCACATCACAGCCGGTCTCGATGGTGGTCGAGCGCAGATCGATCCGGGCGGGAAACGCCAGGCTGGCCAATTCCGGCCCGAGTTCCGTTTCGAAGGCCGATGCCTCGACGGCAGCGCGACGGGCCCCGTCGACAAAGGCCCGATCCAGCCGTTCCTGCGCCTCCACGACGGTATGCGCCATGCGCGGCGTGAGCCCGACCACATCCTCATCTGCCGGACCCTGAGACATGATCGGACCACCTGAATAAAATTAGAGTCGAATTTGAACGACACAGTGCCCGCCACGCGGGACGGGGATCAACCGGAAAATTGATTTTCTGTCGGCATCGACCACCCAATCGCGCATCGGGATCATGTACCTCAGCTGTCATACCGAAACGTCACCGTATGCCGGTCCCCGTCCAGGTCGAGCCGGGCCACCACCGGCTCCGTACGGCTGATGATCTTGCCCCGCCGGATGACGTGCAGGCGCGCCGGTTTCAGGCGGATGGCCTCGACCGGATCGGCCGCCTGCAGGATCACCAGGTCGGCGTGGCAGCCGGGTTCCAGGCCGTAGCCGTCGAGGTGCATGACGCGGGCGGCGTTCGCCGTGACGGCGTCGAACAGCGACCGCATCTCGTCGCGGCCGGTCATGTGGCCGACATGCACCGCCATGTGGGCGACCTCCAACATGTCGTGGCTGCCCAGGCTGTACCAGGGGTCCATGACGCAGTCATGGCCCAGCGCGACATTGATGCCGGCGGCCATCAGCTCCTTCACCCGGGTCATGCCGCGGCGCTTGGGATAGGTGTCGTGGCGGCCCTGGATCGCGATGTTGATCAAGGGGTTGGCGATCGCCGTTACACCGGCCTCGGAGATCAGCGGGATCAGCTTGCTGACATAGTAATTGTCCATGGAATGCATCGAGGTCAGGTGCGAGCCGGCCACCCGCCCCTGCAGCCCCAGGCGCACGGTTTCCGCCGCCAGGGTCTCGATGTGGCGCGACATGGGGTCGTCGGTCTCGTCGCAATGCATGTCGACCAGCAGGCCGCGTTCGGCGGCGATCTCGCACAGCGCCGTCACGGAGCGGGCGCCGTCGGCCATGGTGCGCTCGAAATGCGGGATGCCGCCGACCACGTCAACGCCCATCTCCAGTGCCCGGATCAGGTTCTCGCGGGCATTGGGCAGGCGGAAGAAGCCGTCCTGCGGGAAGGCGACGAGCTGCAGGTCGATCCAGGGCGCGATCTCGCGCTTCACCTCCAGCAGCGCCTCGACCGCCAGCAGCCGGTCGTCGCCGATATCGACATGGCTGCGGATGGCCAGCGTGCCGCGGGCGATAGACCATTTGGTCAGGGCCAGCGCCCGCTCCTTCAATGCCTCGACGGTCAGATCCGGCTTCAGCTCGCCCCAGAGCGCGATGCCTTCCAGCAAGGTGCCGCTTTCGTTCATGCGCGGCAGGCCGAGGCTGAGGGTCGCATCCATGTGGAAATGGGAGTCGACGAAGGGCGGCGTGACCAGGCATCCGGCGGCATCGATGGTCTCGCCCGCCTCGGCCTGTAGGCCCTCGGCGACATCGGCGATCCGGCCGTCCTTGATGCCGATGGAGACGCCGGTGCGACCGTCCGGCAGGTTCGCGTCGCGGATCAGAAGGTCGAGCATTCAAAGGCCTCCCGGAAAATCTTCACACCCGCTCTCCGCGTCGGAATGGCACCAGCAGCGCCTTGGGATAGCGGGCGCGTCGGGCCATCACGACCATGGCGGCGATGGACAGCAGGTAGGGCAGCATCAGGAAGAACTGATAGGGGATCACCGCGCCGGCGAATTGCTGGGCGCGAACCTGCATGGCGTCCAGTCCGGCGAACAGCAGCGCGCCCAACAGCGCCTTGCCCGGCCGCCAGGAGGCGAAAATGACCAGCGCCACGCAGATCCAGCCGCGGCCGTTGATCATGCCGAAGAAGAAGGCGTCGAAGGCCGACATGGTGATGAAGGCGCCGCCGACCGCCATCAGGGCGCTGCCGACCATCACCGCGCCGGTGCGCACCGCCAGCACGTCGATGCCCTGGGCCTCGACCGCCACCGGGTTCTCGCCGGCCATGCGGACCGCGAGCCCGACCGGCGTGCGATACAGCGCGTACCAGACCACCGGCACGATAGCGAGCGCCAGATAGGTCATCGGCGTCTGGGTGAACAGCGCCTCGCCCAGGAACGGGATGTCCGAGAGCAGCGGCACTGCCCAGGGCTGGAACGGCGTGATCTTCGGCGGCGTGGTCGCCGCCGGCAGCAGCATTCGGAAGACGTAGTAGCTGAGCGAAGAGGCGACCAGGGTGATGCCGATGCCGGTGACATGCTGGGACAGGCCGAGATAGACCGTGAACCCGCTGTGCAGCAGCCCGAACAGGGCGCCGATGAAGGCGGCGAACAGGACGCCGGTCCACAGATCGCCGCCCTGGTAGACCCACATCCAGCCGCACATGGCCCCCATGGTCATGATGCCCTCGATGCCCAGGTTCAGCACCCCGGCGCGCTCGCAGATCAGCTCGCCCAGAGTCCCGAAGATCAGCGGGCTGACGATCCTCAGCGTCGCCGCCCAGAACCCGGCTGTCAGGAAGATTTCGAGCAAGTCCAGCATGTTATGGGTGGTTTCTCAGGTGAATTCGAGAGAAAGAGTGGCCATTCATCGCTGCACTCGGAGCCCCTTCCACCCCGTCATTCCCGCGAAAGCGGGAATCCAGTCGACACCAGCGTTTGCTGGATTCCCGCTTTCGCGGGAATGACGGCTGGTGTTTGCGGCCAGAGCACTCGTACCTCCCTGCCATCACTACCCCCTCACCGCCAGCGGATGCGATAGCGGGTGAGCATGACGCTGACCAGGATCGCCAGCACCGACAGGCCGACCAGCACGTCGGCGATATAGGTCGGGATGTCGGCCGCCCGGCTCATGGCGTCGGCGCCCACATAGACCGCGGAGAGGAACAGGGCCGAGGCGATGACGCCGATCGGATGGAGCTGCGCCAGCATGGCGACGGCGATGCCGGTGTAGCCGAAGCCAGGCGACAGATCGAGGGTCAGGTAACCCTTCAGCCCGGCCACCTCGCTGACCCCGGCGAGGCCGGCCAGGCCGCCGCTGATCAGCGCGGTGCGGATCACCGTGCGCTCGACCGGGATGCCGGCGAAGCGGGCGGCGTCCGGATTGTGCCCCACGGCACGGATCTGATAGCCCCAGACGGTGAAGCGCATCAGCGCCCAGACCGCCACAGCGGCAATGACCGCGAAGATCAGCCCGGCATGCAGGCGGCCGCGGGCCACCAGCTTCGGGAACAGGCCTTCATCGACGACCGGGGAGGCCTGCGGCCATCCCAATGCCATCGGGTCCTTCCACGGCCCCTCTAAGAGGTAGCCGACGAGCAGCAGGATGACGAAGTTCAGCAGCAGGGTGGTGACCACCTCGTCGACCTTGAGATGGGTCTTGAGAAGCACCGGCACGATCAGGATGGCGCCGCCAGCCAGCGCGCCCGCCAGCATCAGGAAAGGCACCATGAGGATCGGCGGCAGCCCGACCAGACCGGTGCCGAAGAAGGTGACGGCGAGCGCCCCGCAATAGAGCTGCCCCTCGGCGCCGATATTGTAGAACTTGGCCCGGAAGGCCACCGCCGCCGCCAGCCCGGTGAAGATCAGCGGGATCGAGCGGGTCAGGGTCTCCTTCAGCGCGAAGGTCGAGCCCAGCGCCCCCTGGAACAGCAGGCCGTAGGCGTTCAACACCGGCTCGCCGGTCCACAGGATCAGCCCGGAGCCGATCAACAGCGATGCCGCCACGGCCGCCACCGGCGCCAGCCCGGCGCGCCACAACGAGATCTCCGCGCGCGGCTCAATCAGCATGGGAAAGCTCCGCCGCCGGCGCCTCGGCGGCTCGGTCATGGCCGGCCATCATCAGGCCGATGTCCTGGATCGTGACCTCGGCGCGATCGAACGGCCCCGACAGCCGGCCGTGATAGAGCACCGCCACCCGGTCCGACAGGGCCAGCAGCTCGTCCAGGTCTTCGGAGATCAGCAGAATGCCGGCGCCCCGGAGGCGGGCCTCCAGCAGGCGTGTCTGGACATAGGCAATGGCGCCTTCGTCAAGCCCGCGCACCGGCTGGTTGGCCAGGATCAGACCGGGCTCCGGAGACAGAGCGCGGGCCAGGATCAGCTTCTGCATGTTGCCGCCGGAGAGCAGCTTGGTCTGCGCCAGCGGCCCCTCGCAGCGGATGTCGTACTCGGCGATCAGCGCATCGGCCCGCCCCAGGCAGGCGGATTTGTCGATCACCGCCCCGCCACGGCTGATCGGGCGGTCAGATAGGGACTCGCTGATCAGGTTCTCCCAAACACTCATGTCGCCGACGACGCCGGAGGCGTGGCGGTCTTCCGGGATCCGCCCGAGCCCACGCCGCACCATGTCGCGCGGCGAGAAATGCCGAACCGTCTCGCCGAACAGGGTCACCGACCCTGCAACCGGCGGCGCCAGCCCGGACAGCAGATCGGCCAGTGCCCCCTGCCCGTTCCCCGCCACCCCTGCGACGCCGACGATCTCATGGGCGTGCACCGTCAGGTCGATCCCATCGAGCGACGGGCCGTGGCGACCGGCGACCGCGACGCCGGCCAGTTCCAGCACCGGCGCGCCCGGGGCCAGCGGTTCCAGGCTCGGCCGGGTCACGGTGCGGCCGACCATCATCTCGGCCAGCATCGCGCGGTCCGCCTCGGCGGTGGCGACGGTGCCGACCAGACGGCCGCGGCGCAGCACGGCCACCCGGTCGCTGATACTGAGGATCTCGTGCAGCTTGTGGGAGATGAACAGGATCGACAGACCCTTGGCGGTCATGCGCTTCAGGGTGGCGAACAGGGCCTCGGCATCCTGCGGCGTCAGCACGGCGGTCGGCTCGTCGAGGATCAGGATGCGGGCATCGCGATAGAGCGCCTTCAGGATCTCCACCCGTTGGCGCTCGCCGACCGATAATTCGGCGACGATCCGGTCCGGCTCCACCGCCAGTCCGAAATCCTCGGAAAGCCGGGACAGCTTGGCCACCGCCGCCGACCGGTCCTGGCGCACCGCCCGCAGCGGCTCCGTTCCCAGCACGATGTTGTCCAGGACGGTCAGATTGTCGGCCAAGGTGAAATGCTGGTGCACCATGCCGATGCCCGCCGCCAGCGCCGCCATGGTCGAGCCCGGCGCGAGCAGTTCGTTGGCCACATGGATCTCGCCCGCATCGGCCGTGTAGTGGCCGAACAGGATGTTCATCAGCGTCGTCTTGCCGGCGCCGTTCTCGCCCAGCAAGGCCAGCACCTCGCCCGCCTCCAACGACAGCGAAATGCCGTCATTGGCCACCAGCCCGCCGAAGCGCTTGGTGATGTCACGAAATTCCAGGATGGGCATGGGGCGGAAACCCGTTTCGAGAAGAGCCCCCTCACCCTCCCGCTGCGCGGGCCCCTCCCTCTCCCACAAGGGAGAGGGAAACAGCGGCCATTCGGATCGGCCGCCATGCCCCTCTCCCCTTGTGGGAGAGGGAGGGACCCGCGGCGAAGCCGTGGGAGGGTGAGGGGTCTAAATCAAAGCCCCGAAATCAATAAGTCGATTTCGGTTCCTCGTCGTTGATGGTGACGACGAAATCGCCGGCGAGGATCTGGGCCTGGACCTCCTCGACCCGAGCCTTGGCGTCGGCCGGGATACGGTCCTCGAACTCGTAATACGGCGCGAGGCTGGCGCCGCCGCGCTGCATCATGGTCCATTCCTTGTAGTCCTCGGCGGCGAAGGTGCCGTCCTTGACCCGGGAGATGGCGTGCGCGATGGCCGCGTTCATGTCCCACAGGGCGGAGGTGACGACCACGTCGGTGCCGTTCTCCTCCTTGTTCATGTCGTTGACATTGCCGAACGCGATGATGCCCTTCTCGCGGGCCGCGTCGACCACCCCGGCGCGCTCGGCATAGAGCACGTCGACACCGGCCTCGATCTGGGCGAAGGCCGCCTCCTTGGCCTTGGGCGGGTCGTACCAGGAGCCGATGAAGGTGACCTTGAACTCGACATCCGGATTGACCGAGCGGGCGCCCTCGATGAAGGCGTGGAACAGCCGGTTCACCTCGCCGATCGGATAGCCGCCGACCATGCCGATACGGTTGTTCTCGGTCATGGATCCGGCAAGGATTCCCATCAGATAGCAGGGTTCGTGAATGTAGTTGTCGAACACCGCGAAGTTGCTGCCATGGGGCCGGAACGGGTCGCCCATCAGGAACGCCACCTCCGGGTATTCGTCGGCCACCTGGCGCGCCTCGCGGCTGATGCCGAAGGCCTCGCCGACGATCAGCTTGACGCCGCTCTCAGCATATTCCCGCAGCACCCGGATGTAGTCGGTGTTGGCGACCTTTTCGGAGAACGAATACTCGATCTCGCCGGCCTCCTGGGCGGCGACCAGCGCCTGGTGCAGGCGGGCATCCCATTTCTGCTGGATCGGCTGGGTGTAGATGCCGGCGACCCGGATGGTGTCGGCAAAGGCCGGGCGGACGCCCAGCGCCGTCGTGCCGGTCACGGCGCCGATCAAGGCCAGCGCCGTCCGTCTGGTGAATACAAATGTCATGATGTGCCTTCCTGTCCTGTGTTGCGCCCTCCCCCGGAAGCGCCCCGGCCGTCATGGCGCGGCCTTCCACTCCAGGCGTCCCGGCACCGCGCCTGTTTCGGTTTTTTGGCGATGCCGAACGCGAAGTAAATCCCAGGCCTGGAAACCGGGCAAGATCAATCTCCTGCGACGGAGGGTGGGCCGCTAGAATGCGAATGCTGTACCGGCCAGCGGATTCGACGGACGGACATGAGCGAAATCACGTCCAATGGCGACCTGCGCCCAAATTGGGCAACGGTCGCCGCAATAGCCGCCGTCATTTTCGGCGGGGCGACAATTCTGTTCGGCGGGCGCGTACTGTTCGGGGGTACCGAGGTAAGGGCGGCGTTGGGCGACATAGTACCGTTTGTGCTCTGGTTCAATTTCGTCGCCGGTTTCGCCTATGTCCTGGCCGGCATCGGCCTGTTCCTGTGGAAGCGGTGGGCAGCCGAGTTGGCGGCCCTGATCGCCGGCACGACCGCCCTCGCCATCCTGGCCCTCGGGCTCCATATCGCGATGGGCGGCGCCTTCGAGCTTCGCACAGTCGGTGCCTTGGTCCTGCGGGCTAGCGTCTGGACGGTGATAGCTCTACACGCCTGTCAAGCATTGGGATGCCGGTTACGTCCCTTCATCGGTTCCTGACGCACTTCGCACCGCAGGCACTGGGCTGGCACGGTCAGAGTCGTGGGTCGACCGGCTCCGATTCCAAGGCCAGGACGCCGAAGACGCATTCATGGACCCGGCGTAGTGGTTCGCCGGCGACGAAGCGGTGCAGGGCCTCGTAGCCCAGCGCGAACTCCCGGATGGCCAGCGAGCGCTTGCGGCCCAGGCCCCGCCGGCGCAATCGCTCCAGGTTGCCGGGCACGTCGTATTCCGGGCCGTAGATGATGCGCAGATATTCCGGGCCGCGGCATTTCAGGGCCGGCTGGACGAGGCCTTTCGAGCCGCGGGCGATCGGCGTCATCGGCTTGACCACCATGCCCTCGCCGCCGCGTCCGGTCATGCTGGTCCACCATTCCGTTACCGCCTCGACCGCCGAGGCGTCGGCCAGATCGACGATGCGATGGGCGGTGGCCATCAGCACCGGGTCGTCTGTGGCGGACAGTTCGGCCAGGGTCTGCATGTGCCAGCCGTGATCGCGGTCGGCATGCACGGCGCCTTCGCTCGCCAGCAGCTGGAACGGGGCGATGCGATAGTCGTCCAGCGAGCGCACCGGCCAGCAATAGTGGCGATAGGCCTCGGCGAACTGCTCGGCACGTTGATGGCGGTCGCGGGTGCGATCCAGAACGTCGCCCATGTCGATGCCGCGCTTCGCCGTCGCATCCATGACCTGCGCCATGTCCGACAGGCTGGCCCGAGCGGCCGAGGCGACGCTGGCGTACTGGCTGGCGATCAGCGACTGGGCCTTGGCCGACCACGGCATGATCTCGGCATCCAGCACGAACCAACCGGTCTCGAACCGGTCCCACCACCCGGCGGCATCCGCCGCCGCCCGGACCCGGCCGAGCATCGCCTCGGCAGTCTCGCTGTCGGGAAAGAACGGACGGCCCGTGCGGGTGTAGACAGCGCCGGTCTCGCCGGTGGCGATACCGAAACGGTCGCGCGCGACGTCGACGTCGCGGCAGACCACCAGCACCGCACGGGAGCCCATATGCTTTTCCTCGCAGACCACCGTGCCGCTGTCCTGGCTCTCGAAATAGCCGAAGGCCTCCGCCGGATGCTCGAGCAGTCCGGGGCGCTCGGATGTGGCCGAGGGCGACATGGTCGGCGGCAGATAGACCAGCCATTTGGGATTGCTGGCGAACCGCGCCATGGTCTCCAGCGCCGGGGTCGCCTGGTCCTCCAGGATGGTGACGGTCTTGGCGAGCCGGGTCTCGACGATGCGCTTGCCGCGGACATCCTCGATGTCGAGCATGTCGTCGGCCGCCGCCTGGGCCGAAAGCCCGTCGCCCGTACCGTGAAGCGGTTTTACCGGCTCGGCATAGACTTCGGCCGCCGGGACTGAGATCAGCTCGCGCTCCGGCCAGCGCAGGGCGGTCAGCTTACCGCCGAAGACGCAGCCCGTGTCCAGGCAGATGGTGCCGTTCAGCCAGTCGGCCTCGGGGACCGGCGTGTGGCCATAGGCGATCTGCACCGGGCCGCGATACTCCGCCGCCCAGTTGTGCCGGACCGGCAGGCCGAACTCGTCGGTCTCGCCGGTGGTCTCGCCATACATGGTGAAGCCGCGGATGGCGGCCGAGGCGCGGCCGATCATGGTCTCCTTGATGCCGGCATGGGCCACCGCGAGACGCCCCTCGTCGAGCCAGTAATGGCTGAGCAGCCCGTCAAGGAAGCTGCGCGCCTCTTTGCCGAAGGCCTCCGGCTCGGCTTCCAGCTGTTCGATGGATTCCGCCAGGCCGTGGGCAATCTTCACCTTGCGGCCGTTCATCCATTTCAGCAGCTTTTCATCGTGGTTGCCGCGCACGCAGAGCGCCGTGCCGGCCTCGACCATCGCCATGACAAGGCGCAGCACGTCCGGCGTGCGCGGGCCGCGATCGACCAGATCGCCGACGAAGACCGCCCGCCGGCCTTTCGGCGGCGTCACGCTGCAGGTCCGCGCCTCGCCCTCGCCTTCGAACGACACCGCATAGCCGAGCTTTCCGAGCAGGGCCTCCAGCTCGTCGCCGCAGCCATGCACATCGCCGATGATGTCGAACGGGCCGGTGGTGGCGCGCCGGTCGGTCCATAGCGGTTCGCGCAGCACGATGGCCTGATCCATCTCCTCTACCGAGCGGAAGACGTGGACGTGGCGGTAGCCCTCCTTCTGCAACCCGCGCAGGCTGCGGCGGATCGAGCGGGTGTGGTTGCGCACCACATGCGACCCGAACTGGCGGTCGGGCCGGTTGGCGTTGCGCTCGTGGCAGACCGCCTCGCCGACATCGAAGACCAGGGCCACCGGCAGGGCGTGGTACCGCCGCGCCAGGGTCACGTAATGCCTGCGGTCCTCTGCCCGGACATTGGTGGCGTCGACCACGGTCAGCCGCCGTGCGGCCAGCCGCTTCTCGATGATGAAATGCACCAGCTCGAAGGCCGGCCCGGTGGCGGATTGGTCGTTCTCGTTATCGGCCACGATGCCGCGGCAGGTATCGGAGGAGACGATCTCGGTCGGCTTGAAATGCGTGCGGGCGAAGGTCGACTTGCCGGAGCCGGACGCGCCGATCAGTATCACCAGCGCGAACTCAGGGATGCGGGTTTCGGCCATCACGCCACCCCGCGTTCGAAGACGGCCATCTGGCTCGGCGCGCCATGCTTGGGATCGACCTCGCCGATCGGGGCGGTGTGCACACCATAGCCGTGCTCCGACGCGACCCGCTCGGCCCAGGCCTGGAATTCGGCCCGGGTCCATTCGAAGCGGTGGTCGGGATGGCGCAGCCGGTCCTGCGGCATGTCCTCGAACAGCACATTGTATTCGCGGTTCGGCGTGGTCACGACGATGGTTTCCGGCTTGGCGTGGCGGAACACCACCCGTTCCACGGCCGGCAGGCGGTCCTCGTCCAGATGCTCGATCACCTCGACCAGGGCAGCGGCGTCGAAACCCTCCAGGCGGCGGTCGCGATAGGTCAGCGCGCCATGGGCGAGCGCGATGCGGCCGCGCTGCCGCTCGGACATGCGGTCGAGCTTCAGCTTGTCCGCCGCCCGCTCCAGGGAGCGGATGCTGGTATCCATGCCCAGGATCTCGGTGAATTGCCGGTTGGCCAGCAGGTGCTTCAGCAGCCGGCCCTCGCCGCAGCCCAGATCGACCACCCGCTTGGCGCCGCTTTCCGCCAGCGCGGCGGCGACGGTCTCCAGCCGCAGATCGTGCAGACGGATGGGTTTTTCCAGCGCCTCCTCAGCGCTGTCCCGCGCCTCCGGCGCCAGTTCCTCCTCCGACGCCTCCTCGGTTGCCAGACGCGCCAGGGCTTCGCGTACCAGCCGCAGGCGACGGTGGAGATAGCGCCGGACGATGAAGTCGCGCTCCGGATGGTCCTCCAGCCAGCCTTCGCCATTGGCCAGCAGCTTCTCGACCTCGTCCTGATCGAGATAGTAGTGCTTCGAGCCGTCCAGGACCGGGATCAGCACATAGAGGTGGGACAGCAGGTCGGCGAGGCGAATGACGGCGCTGAGCCGCAGCCGGATGAACGGCCCCTCGCCCAGATCGGCCAGGGCTTCGTCCAGCGGGATCGGCGTCTCCTCCACCGCATAGCCGAGGGGCTCGAACAGCCGGGCGACGACCCCTTCGCGGCCCCGCGCGGCGATCGCGGAGATGGTCGCCTCCAGTGGGATGGCCGTGTCGGCAAGCGCCTGGCGCTCCTTGGAACGGCCGCCCATGGCGGTGCGCAGGCATTGCGACAGGGCGACCGACATCAGCGACGAGGCCGCATAGGGCCGGTCGTTGACATACTGGTCGAGCAGCCCGTCGGAACCGCGGCCCTTGCCGCGCACCAGCGCCACCGGATCGACCTCGACGCCCAGCGCGAAGGTGCACCGCTCCTCGCCGGCCTCCGGGAAGGCCATGAGCGCGCGGCCGAAATTCAGCGATTTCTCATGCAGGCGATCCGGGTTCTTGTGCAGCAGGAAGCCAAGATCCGTCGCCGGCCGGTGGGTGGTCGAGATGGTCAACAGCATCAGCCGCCCTCTGCAACAAGAGCCCGGAACAGGGCATTGGCTTCCGCCAGCAGGTCCGCCGGCGGCTCCGTCAAGGTACCGAGCCGGTCGCGGGCATCGGCGATCTCCGCCTCCGCCAGGGCATCGAGCTCTGGCACGCGGGGGCCGGCGCCGAGTTCCCGGGTCTCCGCCTTGCGCGCCAGCAACTCGTCGAGAAAGACCTCCAGGCCGTCCCCGAGATCGGAGGCCAAGCGCAGGGCGGCGAAATCCATCGGCACCGCCTCGTCCTGGCGCAGGCGCAGCCAGCGCAGGGCCAGCACCGGGCGCAGCACATAGAAATACTTCTTGAGCTTCACCGAATCCTTGCCGTCGACATATTTGCGGTACTGGCTCTCCGCCAGGTGCAGATAATGGTGCGTCGACGGGCGGCGGAAAGCCGCCTTGTCGGCCAGCGCCGTCAGCCGGGCCATGGCATCGGCATCGGCGCGATAGAGGATCGGCGAGCGCAGCCATTCCAGCAGCACCGGGTTGGGCTTGATGGCAAGCTGCAGGGCCTTCCCCAGATCCCAGCCATTGATGTCGAGATCGCCGTCGATCGGCCGCTCGATCACGTCGCGCCGGCTGTCGATGGACAGGTACCAGTCGCGCGGCCGGGCATAGACAAAGCGCACGTCATAGTCGGAATCCGGCGACGGAAAACCCCAGGCGCGGCTGCCCGACTCCACCGCGAACAAGATGCGTGCATCCTCCTCGGCGGCGATCGTGTCGAGCTGCTCGCCGATCAGCGTCCGCATCTCGGCGGGAATGGGATGATGCTCGGACATGGTGCCTCTTTCTTGACGGAGAACTTCTAACGGTTGATTGCCGGACCGGGGCGGACACGAAAAAACCCTCCCCGGCGGGCCTGCCATGGGAGGGTCGGTGACTGCGAACACCTGGCCCGGTGTCTAGCGCATTGCAGCCGCTCCCTCCCGCCGGCGCGGATTGCGCAGGCACGGCAGGCCTTCGCCGGAACTCGGCGCTGGCAATTCGATCTGCTGCTGTATCCGTCTCAGGTCCACGAATTCGGTCCCGGTTGTATGGGGCTGTCAGGCCCTCAGGAGGCGCGGTTTATGGGTGATCGGTCCGCCACTGTCAAGCGGCCGCCCGTCGCGAGCGGCCGCTTGATGCCGGTCCTACAGATTCAGTTGGTAGCTCGCCGGGACATAGCGGTAGCCCTGGCCCATGCGCTCCACATAGCCGACCGCCGGGAACGGCATGTGATAGCTGCTGAAGGGAATGCGGTCCGTCGCCAGCATGTCGAGCAGGGTACGGCGGGTCGCCGCCGCGCCGTCCTTGTCCATATCGAAGCGCACATGCCAGTCGGGGCGCTGCATGGAGACGACATAGTGGTTGCAGAAATCGCCCCCGAGCAGGATGCGCCGGCCGTCGCTTTCGACGTGAAAGGCCATGTGGCCCGGCGTGTGGCCGAAGGCGGTAATTCCGTTGATGCCCGGCACCACCTCGCCCTCATTGCCGATGAAGGTCATATTGTCGGCCATCGGCGTCACATTGGACGCGGTCAGGGTGGCGACGCCTTCGGTCGGCCCGCTCATCCGGTCGGGATGCGACCAGAAATCGTATTCCTGCGATGCGGTGACATAACGCGCATTGGGGAACAGCGGCTGGCCGTCCTCCATCAAGCCGCCGATGTGGTCGGGGTGGAAATGGGTCAGCACCACCACGTCGACCTGGTCGGGCTCATAGCCGCACCTGACCAGCGCGGCCGACAAGTTTCCGGCATTCGGCCGGCGCCGGCCGCCATTGCCGCTGTCGAACATGACCAGGGCCGATCCGGTGTTCACGATCACCGGCGTGAAGCCGATCTCCATGCGGTCGGAGGGCAGGAAATTCGCCTCCGCCAGCTCCGCGACGTCCTCGGCGGTCACGTTCTGGCCGAAGATCGGGTGCGGGCCGTCGAACTGGACAGCACCGTCGAAGATCGTCGTGACCTCGAATTGGCCGAGGTTGAACCGGTAATGCTCCGGGACCGCCGGACCGGCCATCGCCGCCGCCGCCCGGGCCGGGGTCGTACCACCTGCGACCATCGGCAGCGCCGCCAAGCCGGCGCCGGCCGCCAGCACGCCACGTCTGGAAACACTCTGTGCCTTCGACATCTTTCAACCTCCCAATTCGGATCCGATAGGGGGACGACCCGGACGGGCTGCCCTTTATTCCAAGCAATATGGAATTGTCGCCGCATTCGGCGAGACGGCCACGACACATTCCCGTGACCGCAGGCGCCGCGGCCATGGCGGCCGGGCCGGCGCTCCCATATAGTGAGACCGCAAGCTCGTCAGGCGGGCGGCGCTGTACTCAGGCCATGTTTCGAGCTTGCGAGGGGGGCGGAGGCATGAGATGAGCCGGTGGCTCGTCATCACACTCGTTGTTTGGCTGGTCGCCGGATTGCCGGCCCTGGCGCAGGAGCGCGATGCGCTGGCCGTTGGGCTGGGCGCATTCAGCGTCGAAGAATACGATCGTACCATCGAGTTGCGGCTCGAATACCAACCGGGCCTGCGGATCCTCGAACAAAGCCTATGGACCGGCTTCGAAGGCTTTGCGCCTATGATCGGGCTCATGGCGAACGGCGACGGCGCGGTTTTCGGGTATGGCGGAGTCCAGACGGACATCGCACTCGATGAGCGCTGGGTCGTCACTCCGGCCTTCGGCATCGGCGGCTATCACGAAGGGGACAGTCGCGATCTCGGCGGGATATTCCAGTTCCATCTGGGCCTGACCCTCGCCTACGGTTTCGCCGAAGGACAGCGTCTGGGCCTCACCTGGGCCCATATCTCCAATGCCGGCATCCACGAGGCCAATCCGAGCGCGAATTCCGTGCTTCTGACCTACCGCGTCAGGCTCGGCGATTGGTTCTGACGGGGGTCTCGGCGCAACGCAGGGCTCCGATTGCGCGGTTGACGCGGTCAGACGGCGGTGGTCAAAGGCAGGGTCCTGGTCTTGCCGGATCGTCATGCCCGCCCTTCCCGACTACTCGCTGCTGCAATTCGCCGTGATCGCCGTGGCCTTCCTGGTCGCCGGGATCGTCAAGGGCACCATCGGGTTCGGCCTGCCGCTGGTCACCATCGCGCTAATGGCCAATGTGGTGCCGCCCAAGGAAGCGGTCGGCATCAGCGTGCTGCCGACCCTGGCGTCCAACCTGCTGCTGTTGCTGGAGGCCAAGCAGCCCGTGGCGATAATCCGGCGGCACATCGCGCTGCTGGCCATGCTGCCGGTCGGCGTGGCGGCCGGGGCCATGGTGATCCGGGCCATAGACGGGCAGACCATGCTGCTGGGCCTGGGGAGCGTGATCGCCGTCTTCGTCGTGCTGGACCTCTTCCAGGTGCGGCTGTCGGTTGCGCCGCAGCGCGAGCGGCTGTCGGGCGCCGTCGCCGGGCTGGCGGCCGGGATGTTCGGCGGCACCAGCGGCGTGTTCGCGCCGCCGATGGTGATGCATCTGCTGGGCCTGGGGCTGGACCGCACCGCCTATATCAGCGCCGTCGGGATCCTGTGGACCACGACCGCCGCATTGATGACCCTCGCCTTCGGGGCGGTAGACCTGCTCACCCCGCCGCTGGCCGTGCTGGCGGTGGCCCTGTTCGTGCCGATGGCCGCCGGCATGGCCATCGGCCGCACTATCCGGCTGCGGCTGAACGCGGTCTGGTTCCGCCGCGCCATCGCGGCCGGTTTGTTCGCCGCGGCCATTCGGCTCATCGCGGGCGCGCTCGCCTAAGCCTTCACCTTGGGAGATTTTCGCCATGACCCTGCCCATCACCGCAATCCTGACGAGCGCGCTGGCGCTGCTGCTGTTCCGGCTCAGCCTGCGGGTCATATCCCTGCGCCGGCAGAACAGGGTGTCGTTGGGCGATGGCGGCCATGACGAACTGCAGCGGGCGATCCGGGGTCAGGCCAACTGCGCGGAATATGCGCCGATCGCAGTGCTGCTGGTGCTGGTCGCCGAGCTGCAATCGCCCGGCATGCTGGCGACGGTTCCGCTGGCGGTGCTGGCGGCGGCTTTCCTGTTGGGCCGGGTGATGCACGGCTACGCCTTCGCGGCGACCGCCGGAAACAACACGCTCAGGGTGCGCGGCATGCAGTTCACCCTGCTTTCCATCGTGCTGCTCGCGGCGTTGAACCTGACGATCCTGATCGCCCGGCTGATCGGCTAGGGCGGGTTGGCGCGGCAACGGTGCCGCTTGCATTGCGGCCACAATTCGGTGATGACGGTGGACCGTTGTGAAAACCGTTGGATTGGGCACAGCCATGCATGAAGAGCTTTTGCATCGCAATGCCGTGTGGGCCAATGAGCGCGTCGATGCCGACCCGGAGTATTTCAAGCGGCTGTCCGCGATCCAGAAGCCGGACTATCTGTGGATCGGCTGCGCCGACAGCCGGGTGCCGGCAAATGTGATCACCGGGCTGGCGCCGGGCGAGGTCTTCGTCCACCGCAATATCGCAAACCTGATCCATCCGAGCGATCTGAACGCGCTGTCCGTCCTGCAATACGCGGTCGAGGTGCTGAAGGTCCGCTATATCATCGTCTGCGGTCATTACGGCTGCGGCGGCGTGAAGGCCGCGACCGATGGCGAGCGGCACGGCCTGATCGACTCTTGGCTGGAGCCGGTCCGCGATGTGGCGCGCACCCACGCCGAGGCGCTGGCGGCACAGCCCGACGAGGAAGCCCGGCACGACCTCCTCTGCGAATTGAGTATCGCGGCCCAGGTGGAACGGGTGGCGGAAACGCCGATCGTCCGCGATGCCTGGGCGGCGGGCCAGGAGCTGATCATCAGCGGCTGGATCTACGGCCTCAAGGACGGGCTGCTGCGCGATCTCGCCTGCACCCGCAGCGGCCCGCTGGAATAGTCGGACCTAGTCCCCGAACGCCAACTGCACCTTCATCGACTGCTTGCGATCCGCCGCCAGCGCGAAGGCCCGGTCGGCCTCGGCCAGGGGGATGACGTCGGAGATCACCGGCGTCACGTCGATGCGGCCGGACGCGATGTTCTGCACCGCCCATTCGAACTCCTCGTGGAACCGGAAGGTGCCGCGCAGGTTGAGCTCTTTCGCCACCACCGTGTTCATGGGCAGGGTGATGTCGCCGCCGAGGCCGACCAGCACCAGCACGCCGCCCGGCCGCACCACATCGAGGGCACTGCGGATCGCCGCCTGATTGCCCGAAGCCTCCAGCAGCACATCGAAATGGCCCTTGTCGCTGCCGTAGGCGGCCAGCGCCTCCGGTTCCGCGGCGACATTGATGGTGCGGTCGGCGCCCATGCGGCGGGAGGTCTCCAGCGCCTCGTCGACCACATCGGTGGCGACGATCTCCAGCGCGCCGGCGGCCCGGGCCGCGGCGACGCAGAGCACGCCGATCGGCCCCTGCCCGGTCACCAGCACCCGCCGCCCCAGGATCGGGCCAGCCTGGCGGACCGCATGCAGGCAGACCGACAGAGGCTCGGCCACGGCGGCGGAGGTCAGCGGCAGGGCCTCCGGCACCGTCACGCAGCGCGCCGCCTCCGCCACCACGATTTCCGCGAAGGCGCCCTGGACATGGGGCATGCGCATGGCGCTGCCATAGAAATGCATGTCCAGGCAGTGGTTCGGCGCGCCGGCAAGGCAGTAGCGGCAGTCGCCGCAAGGCAGGCTCGGGTTGAGCGCCACCTTGTCTCCCGGGGCGACATTGGAGACGCGCTCGCCAACCGCGTCGACAATGCCCGCCACCTCATGGCCCAGGATGATCGGCTCGCGCACCCGGATGGCGCCGAACCCGCCATCGAAATAATAGTGCAGATCCGAGCCGCAGATGCCGCCATTGGCGATGCGGACGGCGACCTGCCCCGGCCCCGGGCTTCCCGCCTCGCGGGTCTCGATGCGCAGATCCATCGCTGCGTGCAGAACGGCGGCCCGCATGGGCTGGTCCCTCCCCTGGTTTCGCCTTGGGCGGCGAATTGGCAGGGCTTCATCTTGACCGATCGGCCGCCGCACGCCCATACCAGATCGTCTCGGCCAAGCGCGGCCATCAAGTACCGAGGATAGAGGACATGGGTCTGCAGCGTTTCAGCCTGGAAGGCCGGTTGGCCCTGGTGACCGGATCGAGCCAGGGGATCGGGCTGGCGCTGGCCCGCGGGCTTGGCGAGGCCGGGGCCGCCCTGGTCTTGAACGGCCGCGACACGGACAAGCTGTCGGCGGCCGCCGCCGGCCTGCGGGAGGCCGGCATCACCGTGCACGAAATGGCCTTCGACGTGACCGACAGCGGCGCGGTGACCGAGGCGGTCGGCGCCATCGAGCGCGACATCGGCGCCATCGACATCCTGATCAACAATGCCGGCATGCAGTTCCGCACCCCGCTGGAGGAGTTCCCGGAAGAGGCGTGGCACCAGCTGGTGAAGACCAATATCGACAGCGTATTCTTTGTCGGCAAGGCGGTGGCGAACCACATGATCGGGCGCAAGGCCGGCAAGATCATCAACATCTGCTCGGTGCAGAGCGAGTTCGGCCGCTACTCGATCGCCCCCTACACCATGACCAAGGGCGCGGTGAAGATGCTGACGAAGGGCATGTGCATCGATTGGGGCCGGTACAACATCCAGGTCAACGGCATCGGCCCCGGCTATTTCAACACGCCGCTCAACAAGGCGCTGGTGGAGGACCCGAAATTCACCGAATGGCTGGAAGGCCGCACCCCGGCCGGACGATGGGGCGAGGTCGACGAGCTGGTCGGCGCCGCGGTGTTCCTGTCGTCATCGGCGTCCAGCTTCGTGAACGGCCACATCCTCTATGTCGATGGCGGAATCATCGCCGGGCTGTAGGATTCCGGCGAGCGCGGACCGCTCCCAGTATTGTCGTTCCCGCGAAAGCGGGAACCTCGATAGCCAAGGGAACAGCATCTCGAGATTCCCGCCTTCGCGAGACTGACGATTGGTGGTGAGGAATGACCCGGCATATCGGCATCGTCTGCTGCTCCGCCGAGGGAGCAGCGCTCTGCTACAAGACGATCTGCGTGGAGGGCGCGGAGCTGCTCGGTCCGCATGCGCATCCCGAGGTCTCGACCCACACCCCGTCGCTGGCCGAGTACATGCGCTGCATCGACCGCGACGACTGGCAGGGCGTCGGCGACCTGATGCTGACCTCCGCGGGCAAGCTGGCAGAGGCCGGCGCGAACTTCCTGATATGCCCTGACAATACCATCCACCAAGCCTTTGATTATGTTGAGTCTAAATCACCGCTGCCTTGGCTGCATATCGCCGATGTGGTGGCCGACGCGGCCCTGGCGCGCGGCTTCCGTCGGGTCGGGCTGACCGGCACCCGCTGGCTTGTGGAGAGCGCCGTCTATCCGGACCGTCTGTCGGCAAGGGGGCTGGAACTGGTGCGCCCGACCGCGGAGGAGCGGGAGGAGATCAACCGCATCACCATGGACGAGCTGGTCTGCGGCGTGTTCAGCCCACAGGCCGTCGCCTATTTCCAGCAGGTCATCGGCCGCATGAAGGATGCCGGCTGCGAGGCGGTGATCCTCGGCTGCACCGAACATCCGCTGCTGATGAATGACGGGAACTCGCCGCTCCCGACACTCGACTCCACACGCCTGCTGGCCCGCGCCGCCCTCCGGAGAGCGGTCAACGATACGCAGGGGTCAGATTAGGGTCCGGGTCAGGAGGCCAGCAGGACGGCCGTCAGGGAGATCGTGATCGCCAGCGCCGCAAATCCGGCGAGCACAAGATAGTCGGATTCCGACGGGACATGCCGGGTCTCGATATCGGCCCTGCCAATCCCGTTTTTCCGGGCGAATTGCGAATTCACCAGGAGCCGCCGTTGCTGGGCGTTGATCAACCAGAGGGCAGCGAGAAGGATCATGGCCAGGGGAATGGCAATTCCGTCGACAAGCCCGCGGAACGGCTCAATGGCCATGACCGCGCCCATGAAGACGGCCCCGATCGCAAATACGCAAAGCCCAAACAGCATACTGAGAGTGCAGGCAAGTGCCCTCTCCCATCCGCTAAGATTACGGCAAATCTTCCTTGCCGACTCCGACATACCTGGCGCCCATAGAAGATTCATGGTCTTGCCCATATCTCTGGAGTTATTCGAATGATTAACAACCGAAACTAGCACACAATCGAATTCGTTTCAATTTTCTTTACCAATTTCGACCCCGAAGATACTTCAATATCGATCTATTACCGTGAAGCCGAGCGTGTCGAAATTGTCCATGGATGCCAGCACGTTACCCGCCTCCTCCAGCGGCACCGTGCGGCTGACCAGCCGGGCCGGGTTCAGCCGGCCATCGGCCACCATGTCGAGCATCTGCGGATAGTCGGCCGGCGGCATGCCCTTGCTGCCGGCCAGCACGATCTCGTGCTCTATGATCAGGTCGACGGGCAGAGGCAGGTCGCCGGCATCCTCGGCATTGGTCATGCCGATCTGCACATGGCGGCCGCGCTTGCGCAGGCTTTCGATGGCCGGGCGGCAGGTCGCGGCGATGCCCAGCGCGTCGACCGAGACGTGGGCGCCGCCGTCGGTCGCATCGCGCACAGCCGCGGTTGTATCCACGGCCGGGCCCGCCTTGATCACCACCTCCGCCCCCAGCTCGCTGGCCAGGGCCAGCTTGTCGTCGCCGATATCGATGCCGACCGGCCGGGCGCCAAGGGCGCGGGAGATCTCGATGGCCGACAGGCCGATGCCGCCGCAGCCGAATACCGCCACCCATTCCCCGGGTTGCAGCCGGGCCCGGTCGGTCAGCCCGTGGAACGATGTCATGAAGCGGCAACCCATGCCGGCGCCGGCGACAAAGTCCACCAGCTCGGGCAGTGACACCAGGTTCACATCGGCATGGTCGATGGCGACGAACTCGGCAAACCCGCCCCAGGAACGGAACCCGGGAATGACCGGGTTCTCGCAAAGATTGGCATGGCCGGCGGTGCACATGGGACAGGTGCCGTCGCCGCCGCTGAACGGCACGATCACGCGGTCGCCGGGCCGATGGCCGGTGACCTCGGCGCCTACCTCCTCCACCACGCCGCACATCTCGTGGCCCAGCACATGGGGCAACGGGAAGCTGGTCGGCCAATGCCCGGCCCAGGCATGCCAGTCGCTGCGGCAGATGCCGTTGGCGGCAACCCGGACGACCGCGCCCCCGGGAGTTGGCGACGGGTCCGGCACGTCGCGCAGGACCAGCGGTTTGCGGAAGGCCTCCAGCACGGCCGCCTTCATGGCGTGTCCTTTCGATTGCTGCCCCGGCCCCGTTCAGGACTCGGAGTCATGGCAGACGGCTTCGATGTTGTGGCCGTCCGGATCAATCACGAAAGCACCGTAGTAGTCCGGATGATACTGCTCGCGAATGCCCGGTCCGCCATTCTCCATGCCGCCGGCCGCCAGCGCCGCGGTGTGGAAGGCACGGACCTGATCCCGGTTCTCGGCTCGGAAGGCCAAATGGATCGGCCCCGGCGCCTTGCCGATCGCGCCGAACCAGAATTGTGGCATGCCGGGTTTGCCCATCATGGCCCAGTCGTCGCCCTCCATCAGAACATCAATGCCGAGCGGCGCCAGAGCCTGGGTGTAGAACGCCCGGCTCTTGGCAAAATCAGAAACCGTGAAGCCGATATGGTCGAGGATCATCAGCCGCGCTCCTCCTGTTTGTGGCGGGCCGTCATTCCGGCCGGTCATTCATTTCCAGATGCAGCGCCTGGCCGTTATAGGGGTTGGCCGCCGCCACCGCCTCGTCCAGTTCCACGCCCAGCCCCGGCGCGGTCGGCGGGATGACGTACCCCTCCTCCCAGCGCATCGGCGCCTTGAGGATCTCGGCATGGAAGCCGGACCAGTCCTGGATGCTCTCCAGGATCAGGAAGTTCGGCGTGCAGGCGCTGATCTGGACATTGGCGGCGCCCTCGATCGGGCCGCAATAGAGGTGCGGCGCGATCTGGGCGTAATGGGTCTCGGCCATGCCGGCGATCTTCTTGGCCTCCAGCAATCCGCCGACCCGGCCCAGCGCCATCTGGATGATCGAGGCGGCGCCGCTTTCCAGCACGCGGGCGAATTCGTATTTGGTGGCGAGACGCTCGCCGGTGGCGACGGGAATTGTGGTCTGGCGGGCGACCTTGGCCATCTCCTCCGGCATCTCCGGCGGCACCGGCTCCTCCAGCCAGAGCGGGTCGTAGGGTTCCAGCCGCCGCGCCAAGCGAATGGCGCCGGAGGTGGTCATCTGGCCATGGGTACCGAACAGGAGATCGGCCCGGGTTCCGACCGCCTCGCGCAGAACGCGCACGAACCGCTCGGCCTGGTCCAGCAGTTCCAGGGAGAGCTGGCGCGGATCGAATGCGGTATAGGGGCTGACCGGGTCGAACTTGACCGCGGTGAAGCCCTTTTCCACATAGCTCAGGGCCCGTTCCGCCGCCAGATCGGCGTCGATGTAGACATCGGAGGCGTCGTCGGGGTGGGGGTAGAGATAGGTGTAGCTGCGCAGCCGCTCATGCACCTGGCCACCGAGCAGCTCATAAACCGGCTTGTCCAGCGCCTTGCCGATGATGTCCCAGCAAGCCATCTCGATGCCGCTGAGGATTCCCAGGATCGACGTATCCGGGCGCTGGGTAAATCCGCTGGAATAGACCCGCCGCCACAGCCTCTCGATTTTGAACGGATCGGTGCCGATCACCTTGCGTTCGCAGACATCGGCGATCATGCGTTCGACCACATGCGGGTGGAACGGCACGGAATAGACCTCGCCGATGCCCTCGATGCCGGTATCGGTTGTGAGCTTGAGGAAGATCCAATAGGCGCCGCCATAATGGGGCGGCGGATTGCCGACCACGAAGGTCTTCACATCGGTGATCTTCACGCCGCGCGCCTCCCGCACCCCTTGCGACCGGCCCGCACCGCGCAGCCGTCGAATCCGCTGAAACCTAGGTCAGATTCACAGGGTTGGACAGGTGGAATCGCCGCTGTCAGGCGGCAGGCCGGTCGTCCAGGACGACGGTATCGCCGGCCAGCACCCTTGGCGGCCAGGTGCGCCGCGAGACCCGATAGACCGAGGCCGGCGGGATGTTGCGGACGACGCCGCCGATGCGCTGGGATCTCAGGCCGAGCCTGGCCAGCATCAGGGCCGGAAACGGGCATCGCGGGCCATAGGTGAACTGATAGAGCGCCGCACCCGGCCGCAGCCGCCGGAAGACGCCGGTCAGGATACGCACCTGGTCCTGGGCCGACATGGCCAGCACCGGCAGGCCGCTGATGGCCGCGGCGAACTCGCCGCGCAAGGGAAACCCTTCGCGAGACAGCAGGGTGGCGTTGGCCACCGTCACATGGATTCCGGGAAACCGGTCCGCCAGCACGTCCGCCATCCGGTCGTCGAGCTCCACCGCGTGGATGTCGGACGCCGAGACGCCCTTGGCCACCAGCTCGGCGGTGAAGGCGCCGGTGCCGGCACCCAGCTCCAGGATCGGGCCGGAGTCGGGGTCGATCCGGTCGGTGATCAGCCGGGCAAGTTGGCGGCCGCTGGGGGCGACCGAGGCCACCCTCAGCGGCCGTCGCAGCCAGGATCCGAAGAAGGCCATATGGGCCCGCAGCGCCGTGTTGCGACCGGACTTCCAAGGCCAGTTCTGGCCGGAATCACTCATCGCCGGTTCCCCTCCCTCGACCCGATACCCAGTATGCGCGGCATGGTCGGAAAAGTGGGGACGGCGCCGGTCGGTTACCAGCAAAAGATGGCTCAACCCCTTGATGGGGATGGAAGAATTCGGGCTGGGAGAATGTAGGTTCAGGTCGGCTGGATCGCCGGCGCTATCGGATTCCGATCGCCGCCCTTGCCGCATCGTGGAACCGGGCCGCCGGCACCGCCAATCCCAGCACGGCATCGTCGGTGACGCGGAAGCCTACGTTCAAGCCGACGATGGTGAACTGGCCGAAGCGATGGAACAGAACCGGGGATCCGGAATCGCCGCGGGTGCCGTCGCAGTCATGCAGCATCAGATCGTCTTCCCACGAGACCACGCTGCACCCCTGATGGCCGGCGAGCATATGGGCGCGATCCTGGCTGTAGCCGGCGCGGACCAGCGCGCTGTCGGTCAGTTCGCCGGCTGCCATAGGGTCCAGCATCTGCCAGGGAATGGGTCGCAAGTTATTGGTCTCGTTGACCGTCACGATGGCCCAGTCGTGGACCAGGTTCCCTGGATCCTCCGGGCGCATCGGGTCGTAGTTCGGTGAGACCGATATCTCGTTGACCCGCAGATGGGCCACGAAATCGCCGCGGCTGTAACCGGCCACGAAATGCAGGTCATTGGCACTGGTCCAGCGTTGCAGGCGTGTGTCGTAGAGGCAGTGCGCGACGGTCAGGACCTGTTTCGGCCCGATCAGGACGCCGGTGCAGAAGCCGCCGGTGCTGCGATTCACCCGGCCGATGGATGACCACGGCCATTCCCGGGAATTGATCGGGGCACGATTGTCCTCGCCGACGATGCCGGGCGGGCGGGTCGCGTCCTGGGCCATGGCAGGCGACGCGAATTCAAGGGCCGCAAGGACTAGGGAGAGCCCGATGGCGGCGAGAATCCTCATGCCGCAGATTTAAGATGAATTCGCAACCATTCCGTTAACGACCCCCTGCCGTAGGCGTCTGATTTGTATCGATTCCAACCTCCTGCCGAACCACCGGGCAGGATAGGAGAATTGTCGCGAAATCGACCCCGACAGCGGCTGATGACTCAGTGAGGGTCGGCGATTTGACCGGCATCGGTGGCCGGAATTTCGGCCTGGCCGTCTTCGGCGGCCGCAACGGCACCCTGGCGCCGCTCGCGCACCACATCCGCCAACACCGCCAGGGCGATCTCGCCGGGCGTGGCGGCACCGATGTCCAGGCCGGCCGGGCCGCGCACGGCGGCCACCCGCTGAGAGTCGATCCCGGCGGCGGTCAGATCGGCTCTCAGCTTGGCCGATTTTCTGCGGCTGCCGACGAAGGCGACATAGGCGGAACCGGTAGCGATTGCGCCTTCCAGCGCCTTGCGGTCGCCGCGCCCCTGGGTCGCGACCACCACGAAGCTCTCCGCCGCGCGCGGCGACTCCGCGACGTCATAGCCCGCGATCCGGGTGCAGCTCTCGCCGAAGGCGGCCAGATCGGATTCCGGGGCGGCGACGGTGACGGCGAAGCCCGCCGCCACACCGACATCGGCGACAGCCTGGGCAGTCGGCGACGCGCCCATCACCAGCAGCGCCGGACGGGGCAGCATGGGCTCGATGAAGATCTCGGCGGTGCCGCCGCTGGGGCAGCGGCTGGTGAAGGTGTCGACATCGTCACCATCCTCGACCTCGCCGTCCGGCCCGACACGGATCAGACGGGGCCGGCCGTCGGCCAGGGCCCGGGCCGCCGCCTTCAGCACCGCGCCGCGGACGCAGCCGCCGCCGATCCAGCCCTCCACCGAGGCGTCCGCGCGGATCACCGCCTTGGCCCCGGCCTTGGCCGAGGTCGCGTTCTGGGTGCGCACCACGGTCGCCAGCGCGAAAGGCTGGTTGTCGCCGACCATCTGCGCCATGCAATCGAAGATGCGATCGTTTTCTTCGGTCATCTCACCCTCCCTCAGAACTAGAGCTTCGCCAGATAAGGCTCTAGTTCTGCAAGGCTTTTCAGATTGTGTGCCGGGGCGAATAGGTCGACATGCGGCAGCGCCGCCTGCATGCCCGCCGCCTCCGGCGTGTAGTCGCGCCAGCCGATCATCGGGTTCAGCCAGACGATGCGCCGCGCCCGCCGGGCAAGCTGCCGCATCTCCTCGCCGAGTCGCTCGGCCGAGCCGGTGTCGTAGCCGTCGCTGACGATCATCACGATCGAGCGGGAATTCAGGGTCGCGGCGGCGTAGTTCTTGTTGAACGTCGCCAGGCTCTCGCCGATCCGGGTACCGCCGGACCATCCCGCCGCCAGCAGCGCCATGCGCTCCACGGCCTTTTCGATGTTCCGTTCCTTCAGGGTCGGTCCAATATTGACCAGCCTGGTGTGGAAGATGAAGGCCTCGGCCTCGCGGAACCTGTCCACCACGCCGCGGATGAAGCGCACGAAGAAGCTGCTGTAGAGGCTCATGGAGCCGCTGCCGTCGAGGATGACCACCAGCCGGACCGGCCGCTGCCGCCGCTTGCGCATGACCAGGTCCAGAGGCATGCCGCCATGGCGGATGCTCTTGTGGATAGTGTTGCGCAAATCGAGCCGGCGGCCCCTGCGGGCGGATTTCTGGCGCCGGGTGAGCCGGTAGCGCATGCGCGCCGCCAGCCGATCGGTCAGGGCGTAGACCTGCTCCAGCGCATCCGGATCGGCGATGTGGCGGAAGTCGGTCTCCGCCAAGCTCTCGGCAGAGCTGGCACCCTGCTGGCGGCCGCCCTGCCCCGGGGCCCCGTCGCCATCGCCGCGCTCGACCCGGTCCGGCGGGCCCGGCGTCCCGTCCGGTCCGCCGCTCGGCGGCAGCAGGCGCAGGCCCTTGCGGCCGCCATCACCGGCGACACGGGCCACTCGCTTCATGCCTTTCAGCCGCCAATAGGCATCGAACAGCTCGTCGAAGCGGCGCCAATCGGTGCGGCAGGAGCAGAGCAGCGACCGCAGACCCCAGCGCAGCTCGCGGTCGTGCCGCACCTCGGCATGGGTGGCTAGCCGCGCCGCATCCATCCCTTCGCTCAGGCCGACGGGAAAGCCGTTATCGCGCAGCAGCCGGACGAAGCCGATCATCCGCCGGGCGACGGCATGTTCCGCGGTCGGATGCGCGACCAGGGTGCTCATACCGCCTTGGCGACCAGCCGTTCGGTGACCTCGATCGGCAGGGCGCGCTGGTCCTCGCGGGTCTTCAGCAGGCAGAGCAGGCTTTCCTGCACCGCCACCGGATCCTCGCGCAGGTCGGCAATATCGAGGCCGACCAGGGCGCGGGCCCAGTCCAGGGTCTCGGCGATGCCCGGGGTCTTGCGCAGGTCTTCCTTGCGGACCGACTGCACGAAGCGGACGATCTGGCCGGCCAGGGCCTGCTCGATGCCCGGCACCCGGGCGGTCAGGATACGCAGCTCCTTATCCTCGGCCGGGTAGTCCACATAGTGGTAGAGGCAGCGCCGGCGCAGCGCGTCGGAGAGTTCCCGCGTGCCGTTCGAGGTCAGGACGACATAGGGGATCGATTGCGATTCGATGGTGCCGAGTTCCGGGATGGTGATCTGGAATTCCGACAGCACCTCCAGCAGATAGGCCTCGAACTCCTCGTCGGCCCGGTCGATCTCGTCCACCAGCAGCACCGGCGGTTGGTCCTGGCTGATCGCCTGCAGCAGTGGCCGGCGCAGCAGGTAATCCTCCTGGAAGATGTGCCGCTCGGTATCCACCGCGTCGGCCTTTTCAGCTTCGCGGATCTTGATGGCCAGGAGCTGGTGCTGGTAGTTCCACTCATAGACGGCGGAATGGGCGTCCAGCCCTTCGTAACATTGCAGGCGGATCAGATTGGTGCCCAACGCCTCGGCCAGGCTCTTGGCGACCTCGGTCTTGCCGACCCCGGCATCGCCTTCCAGCAGCAGCGGCCGCTCCAGCCGCGCCATCAGCACGATCGCCATCGCCAACGAGGGATCGGCCACATAGCCGGTCCCGGCCAGCCGCGTCATCACCGCGTCACGGGTGAACTCCATGGGGTCATTCCTTGTTGCGGAGAGCGGAGGACCGGACCCGACGGCCGCAAGAGGCGCGCCGACCCCGATCCTCCCTGACCGCCGCTACTTGCCGATGCCCAGATCGTCGCATTGCTGCCAGACACGCCACGGGGTGTGGGGCATCGGCATATGGGTCACGCCCAGATGGGCGAAGGCATCGATCACCGCGTTGGAGAATGCCGAAACGCCGCCGACATTGGGGGATTCTCCGACCCCCTTCGCACCGATTGGATGGTGCGGCGACGGCGTGACGGTAAAGTCGGTCTCCCAGACCGGCGTTTCAACCGCGGTGGGCATGAAATAGTCCATGAAGCTGGCGCCCTGGACGTTGCCCATCTCGTCGTAGACGATCTCCTGCCCCATCGCGATGCCGAAGGCCTCGGTCAGGCCGCCATGGACCTGGCCGTCGATGACCATCGGGTTGATGCGGGTGCCGCAATCGTCCAGCGCGTAGAAGCGCCGGATGGCGCTCTCGCCGGTATTGCGGTCGATGTCGACGACGCAGATATAGGCGCCGAACGGATAGGTCATGTTCGGCGGGTCGTAATAGTCGACCGCCTCGAGACCATGCTCCATGCCTTCTGGCACGTTGTTGTAGGCGGCCCAGGCGACCTCCTTCATGGTCGCCGTCTTTTCCGGAAGGCCCTTGACCTGGAAGCGATCCACATCCCATTCCAGATCGTCTTCGGAGACCTCCAACATATGGGCGGCGATGGCCTGCGCCTTGGCCTTGATCTTGCGCGCCGCGCGGGCGGCGGCCGCGCCGGCGACCGGCGTGGAGCGCGAACCATAGGTGCCGAGGCCGTAGGGGGCGGTGTCGGTGTCCCCCTCCTCGATCATGATGTCCTCGGAGGGCACGCCGATTTCTGTCGCGATGATCTGGGCATAGGTCGTCTCATGGGCCTGGCCCTGGGACTTGGTGCCCAGCCGGGCGATGGCGCTGCCGGTCGGATGCACCCGGATCTCGCAGCTGTCGAACATGCCGACGCCGAGGATGTCGCAGTTGCGGGTCGGGCCCGCACCGACGATCTCGGTGAAGAACGCCACGCCGATGCCCATCAGCTCGCCGCGCTGGCGTTTCTCGGCCTGCTCGCGGCGCAGTCCTTCGTAGTTGACCGCCTCCAGCGCCTTGCGCATGGCGGTCGGGTAATCGCCGCTGTCGTACTCCCAGCCAAGGGCCGAGTTGTAAGGGAACTGCTCCGGCTGGATGAAGTTCTTCATCCGGAGCTCGGCCGGATCCATGTCCAGCTTGCGCGCCAGCACGTCGATCATCCGCTCGATCAGGTAGGACGCCTCGGTCACCCGGAACGAGCAGCGATAGGCCACGCCGCCCGGCGCCTTGTTGGTGTAGACCCCATCCACCTCCACATGGGCGACCGGGATGTCGTAGCTACCGGTGACGATGTGGAAGAAGCCGGCCGGGTATTTGCTGGGATCGGCGCAGCTGTCGAAGGCCCCGTGATCGGCGATCACATGGCATTTCAGCCCGGTGATGCGGCCGTCCTTGGTCGCCGCCAGCTCGCCGGTCATGTGGTAGTCGCGGGCGAAGGCGGTGGCGGACAAGTTCTCGACCCGGTCCTCGACCCATTTCACCGGCTTGCCCAGCACAATCGAGCCGACCGTGGCGCAGACATAACCCGGGTAGACACCGACCTTGTTGCCGAAGCCGCCGCCGATATCCGGCGCGTTGACGTGAATCTTGGCTTCCGGGATTCCGGACAGCAGCGAGACCACGGTGCGCACCACATGCGGCGCCTGGAAGGTGCCGTAGAGGGTGAGCTCGCCCTTGATCTTGTCCATGGAAGCGACGCAGGCGCAGGTCTCCAGGGGCGACGGATGGACCCGCTGATAGGTGACCAGCTCCTTCACCGTCACTTCCGCGGCGTCGAACGCCGCGTCGGCGCCGTCCTTGTCGCCGGCCTCCCAGGTGAAGATGTGGTTATGGTGCTTGCGCGCGCCGTGCGCGCCCTCGGCCTTGTCCTGAATGTCCTCGCGCAGCACAGGTGCGTCGTCGTCCATGGCCCGGAAGGCGTCGGTCAACGGCGTCAGCTCCTCGTACTCGACCTCGACCAGATCGATGGCGTCGGCCGCGATGTAGCGGTCCTGGGCGATGACGAAGGCGACTTCCTGGTTCTGAAAGAGCACCTTCTCGTCCGCCAGCACCGCCTGCACGTCGCCGGCAAGGGTCGGCATGTAATGCAGGCTGAGCGGCTTGAGGTCTTCCGCCGTCAGGACGGCGACGACGCCGGGCAGCGCCAGGGCCGCGCTGGCGTCGATCGACTTGACGCGGGCATGGCCATAGGGGCTGCGGACGAAATCGCCGAACAGCATGCCCGGCAGCTTGATGTCGTCGACATAGTTGCCCTTGCCCTGGATGAAACGGATGTCTTCCTTGCGCTTGCGGGCGCAGCCGACGCCGCCGAGGCTCTCTTCGCGCTCCGCGGCCGATGCGATGGGTGTATCAGGCATTATTCGGCGGCCTCCTCGACGGCGTTCATCTTGTCGGCGGCACTGCGGACCGCCTTGACGATGTTCTGGTATCCGGTACAGCGACAGAGGTTGCCGGCCAGACCGTTGCGGATCTCCTCATCGGTCGGGTTCGGGTTCTCCTGCAGCAGGCGGTGGGTGCGCATGATCATGCCCGGCGTGCAGAAGCCGCATTGCAGGCCATGCTCCTCCATGAAGCTTTCCTGGATCGGATGCAGCGCGCCCGGTTCGGCCATGCCTTCCACGGTGGTGACCTCGGCGCCGTTGGCCTGGGCCACGAACATGGTGCAGGACTTCACCGACTGGCCGTTCAGATCGACCGTGCAGGCCCCGCAATGGGAGCTGTCGCAGCCCACATGCGGGCCGGTCAGCCCCAGGTTCTCGCGCAGGAAATGGATCAGCAGCGTGCGCGGCTCGGCCAGCCCCTCAACGGGCTCGCCGTTCACCGTCATCTCGATATGCATCTTGCCCATGTCTTATGCCCCCTTCGCCCGGCTGAGCGCCGTCTGGATGGCGCGGCGTGTCATGACCCCGGCCACGTGCCGGCGGAATTCCGGCGGTCCGCGCATGTCGTCGACCGGATCGGTGATCTCGATCGCGGCCGCCACGGCGGCATCGATCGCGGCATCGTCGACGCCGGTGCCGACCAGGGCCTGCCCGGCCGCCTCGGCGAACAGCGGCGTCTGGCCGACATTCGTCAGGGCGATGGCCGCCGTCTTGCAGGTGCCGCCCTCGAGGGTAAGCACGACGGCGGCAGCGGCGGTGGCGTAATCGCCGACCTTGCGTTTCATCTTGGCATAGGCGTAGCCATGGCCGAGCGGCGGGGTCGGGATGCGGATCTCGGTCAGGACCTCGTCTTCCTTCAGCGCCGTGAAATAGGCCGCCTCGTAGAAGTCGCGAGCGGCTACCTGCCGCTCGCCGCCCGGACCGCGCAGCACATAGGCCGCGTCCAGGCAGATCATGAGCGCCGGCATGTCGTTGCCCGGATCGCCATTGGCCACGTTGCCGCCGATCGTGCCGCGATAGCGGACTTGGGGATCGGCGATGGTCTCCGCCGTCTCCTTGAGCACCGGACAGCATTCGGTAAGAAGCTCGGACGCGATCACGTCCGCCTGGGTCGCCATCGCTCCGACGTGCAGCGTGCCACCGCCGTCGGAGATACCGTCCATGCCATCGATCGCCTGGAGGTCGATCAGATGCTCCGGCGCCGCGAGGCGAAATTTCATCATTGGGATCAGGCTGTGGCCGCCGGCCAGCAAACGGCTGTCATCGCCGTACTGGGTCAGCAGGCCGATCGCCTCGTCGACGGATGACGGGCGATGGTATTCGAACTTGCCAGGAATCACGCGTGCCTCCATTCGGTCCTGTTAAGATCCGACGGCTGGCCTCTTTTTGACGGGCCTTCACCGGTTGTTCCCCCTAGCCGCGCGGATTGCAACCGCGGGCACAAGAGATACGCAAGGGTAACACAACCGAAAGAGCTTAACGCGAACTTCGTATTCTAAGAACCGCCACCGCGCGAATGACGGATTTCGCGCACGAAATGCAGCTACATTTCACGAACTGCGGGTAAGAATCGTAAATTGGTTAATAAAATCAAGGTGTTTTCTGGCGGCGGAATTTTCGCGCCACGGCGCCTCAGACACCCAGCGCCGTCTTCAATTGCCGGACCTTGCCCCGGCTGACCGGGATCCGCCGGGCCGTCTCGTCCTCGCCCAGGACGATCACCGCCTGTTCGTTCAGCCGCTCGAAGGATTTCGCGTGCCGCATGTTGACGATGTGGCTGCGATGCACGCGCAGGAACACCTCCGGGTCCAGCCGCTCTTCCAGGACCGAAACGGACAGGGCGCAGAAATACCCGCCTTCCGGCGTGAAGACGGTGGTGTAGTGGGCCTCTGCCTTGATGCAAATCACGTCGTCCGGATCCAGCAGCAAGGTGGCCTTGTTATGGGTCACCGGCAGCTTGACCAGGCGGCCGCCCCCCTCGCCGCTCCCGGCCGCGGGCTCGGCCGTCCCTTCCGGCCGGCCGTCGCCGGCATCGGCGGCGACCGCGGGCGGTTCGGGAACCGCGGCAAGAAGGGCGAAGCCGAAGATCAGGAAGGTCGCGACGGCGACCAGGATCGCCAGCAGCGGCTGGCCGAGTGCCGGCGATTCGAGGACCATCTCGACATCGGCCGGAACCGGCAGGAAGCTTGCCGCCGCCATCGCCGTGTAGTGCATGCCCGAAACCGCGAAGCCCATGACCACCGCCGCCGGGATCATGTGCCAGCCGCGCCGCAGGTTGAAGGCCAGCCACAGCGCCGCCGTCGAAGCCAGGATGCCGACCACCACCGAGGCCACCACCAGGGTCGGCGAATAGGTGATGATGCAGTTGGCCCGGATCGCCGCCATGCCGACATAGTGCATGCTGGAGATGCCAAGCCCCATGAACAGGCCGCCGCCGGCCAGCTTGAGCGGCGTGCGGGCGCCGATGCTTGAGAAGAACAGGGCGATCCCGGTCATCAGGATGGAGACCAGCGCCGACACTAGGGTCAGCAGCGCGTCGTAATTGATGATGACCGGCAGGTTGAGGGCCAGCATACCGACGAAATGCATCGACCAGATGCCGCCGCCCATGGCCACGGCCGCGCCGGCGAGCAGCGTCCGCCGCCAGACCCCGTGCATGACTGACAGCCGGGCGCCCATCTGAAAGCACGTGTAGGCGCCGAACACGGCAATGATCACCGACAGGACGATCAGCAGCGGATCGTAGGAAACCTGCATCTTATGGCAGCCTCACCGCGCCCTTGCGGCGCTTGGGATGTCAGCGATGAGGCGGGAGTGTAGCAGACCGCGCGGCGGTGAGAAGATTCCGCGAATAAGGGTCAGGACCGGTACGGGACGGTCGTTTCCCATTCGATCGTGTCCGCCGGCGCCAGGCATTTCACGCTGACCACCGTAATGTTGTCGCGAGAGCCGCGCTCCAGAGCGGTATCGACCAGGGTCTGGACGGCGGTGTCGAGATCCTCGCGGTGCAGGATACTGGCGATATCCTGGTCCGGCACGACCCGGGTCAGCCCATCGCTGCACAGCAGGAAGATGTCCTCCGCCTGCAGCCGGTCGTGCTTCTTGTCGAGCGCCAGGGAATCGTCGGCACCGACCGCGCGGGTCACCACATTGGCCTGCGGGTGGCTCTCGGCCTCGTCCGCCGACAGGACGCCGACATCCACAAGCTCCTGCACATGGCTGTGGTCGTGGGTGACCTGAAGGAACTCGCCGTCGCGCAGCCGGTACATGCGGCTGTCCCCGGCCCACAGGCAGGCGAAATGCTCGCCGAAGGCCATCAGCACCACGACGGTGCTGGCGATGATCGAGCCTTGGCCGCGCTCCGACGCCTTGGCGCGCAGCATGTGATTGGCGCGCTCCAGCCGGTGGCGGATCTCGGACAGCAGGTTTCCGGCCGAGTTGGGCGGCGGCATTTGACCCAGCAGATCGACGATCAGCCGGCTGGCATAGTCGCCGGAATCATGGCCGCCCATGCCGTCCGCGACCACCCACAGCCCCAAATCCGGGCGATCGAGCGATGCATCCTCGTTGAGCTTGCGGACGAATCCGACTTCGCTGACCGATGCGGAGGCGAAAGCGAACGGCTTGGTCGACATCGGCCCGGGGCTCCTCAGATGATTCCGGAACCGGCAGACTGAAGGGGATCGTCGCTCCCCTCCCAGCCCCATTGCTGCCAGCGTCCGTCCAACAGGGCTGCGAACCCTCCGATCTGCGGCAAACCGTTGCACAGGACCAGCGAGGGCTCGGTATCCTCCGAGCCGACATTCCACCAGATGCTGTATTGCGGAAAGACCCCGAGAAGCTGCTGATTGATCAGCGGCGCGAACCCCGCACCGACCGATTTCGTCCGCTCGAAGCCGAGGCGGATGCCGTTCAGCGAGGGATAGGCATGCGAAGCGACACGGTCGCCCGGATAGGCCGGACCGGCCGAGGCCCCGACCTCTGTGTCGAAGGCATCGAAATCGAACGGATCCTCCAGGGCCGAAAGCGCCAGTCCCTCGGCCTTGTCGAACCAGTCCGCACCGGTCATCGGAACCGCCGCGGGATTGCTGCACCCGGCAAGCTGAACCGCCAGGGTGAAGGGAAAATACCGACCGACCCGATCGACGCTGGGCATCAGCACGCCGGCCACCACCTCGCCGCCGCACAGCCCGGCGCTCAGCACGAAACGCCAGATCGGACTGGTCAGATAGATCGGCAGCCACTCCTCGCCCAACTGCTCCTTGCTGCAGTTGATGGCCGATTGCAGCCACTGGTCCCAGGGGTCGACGAAGTCGCGCGCCAGGCGGCGGGTGACGAAGTCGCCCTTGGTCGGGACCTTGCCGTGCAGCCCCGGTTCCAATGCTGCGCTGGCACCTAGAGCTGCGGACATCTGAACTGCCCAAGCGCGGTCAGGGTGAACGGGTTGAAAACGCTGTTGGCGCGCAGATCGAAGGTCGCGACCCGGCCGCCGACATTGAAGGTGACGGTGAACCGGTCGGTCAGGGAGGATCGCTGGATCGACCCCTCGTCCAGCAGCCGGAAGAACGACCACGGCCCGCTGACGCTGATCGTATTCTGCCCCGCCACCTGCGGCGCCAGGGTGATGCGCGATACCGCGGCCCCCGGCCCCGGCCATTTCATCGCCGTCGGCAGCGGCGGACCATGGGCGTATTCCATGGTCTGCCCGTCCACTTCCAGGAACACCCGCGTCGCATTGGGGTCGAGCCGCTGCGGCGTGATCTCGAAGCTGGCCGAGGGCCCGCCGCCGGCGGCGAACAGGGAGTCGCGGATCGTCCGCGCCCGCTGGAACTGCACCAGCACCGATTCCGGAATGTCGAGCTGGGTCTGCCCGGCCCAGCGCCAGGGGCTGCGCGACGTGTCGACGAGATTGACCAGATGCTCGTTGAAGAACTTGTCGATCAGGCCGCCGGCCCCGAACACCAGGGTGAAGTCGTCCAAGTTGACGTCGGTCGGGCTGCCGCGGGTCAGCGGATAGCGATTGCCAAGCGCGCTCAAGCAGATCGGGCGGACATCGTTGCGCCAGATCGCCCGCAGCTGGGCCGACGCACCGCTGCTGGCCACCACCTCGACGTTCTCCGCCAGATTGTTCAGGATCGCCGCCACCGGAGGCGGTGAGGCACCGGCCTCGTTGCGCAGCGCCCGGGTGGCGCCGTTTTCGACCATGTTGCGGAGCTCGCGCTGCGGATCAGGCGCCGTCGCCGCCTGGTTGAACTGCCCGTAGAGCTGGCCCAGGACCGCGATGGTCTGGTCGATCGGCGCCGGCGTGCCGTCGCCTGGGCCGACATAATCGTGCAGCCAGGAGAACCGTTCGTTGATGCTCTGGCCTGGCGGCGGCGCATTCTCTCCGCTGTTCAACAGCCCCTGAAGCCGGCTGGCCGACGGGCTGACACGCCCCAGGACCGAGGTGCCGACACTCGCTGCAGCCCGCTCGGCGCCGGATTCCGGCGCCTCCTCCCGCACCAGGGTCGTCTGGTTGGCCATATCCCGCATGATCATGCGATAGGGCGAGTTCGTCCCCTGCAGGATGTTCAGCGTGGAAGCGGCGGCATTCACGTTCGTATCGAACGGCACGACGCCGACATCGTTGATCACCGCCTCCCATAGCAGGGCGTAGTCGTCCAGGTACTTGGCCAGCACATCGGCTTCCAGCCGGTCGATCTGTTCCTGGTTGGCGAAGATCTCGGCCTGCGGGCCGAGTACCCAGTTCTCGCTCTCGATGATCTCCTTCACGTCCGGCAGCGATGGCAGCAGGACGCTGTGGAAACCGTCATAGGTGTAGAGGCCGTCGACCCCCTCGGCGAGGGAGGCGCCGGACAGGCGCCGCAGGCCGGCCGAAGCCTGTGGACCGCCGGCATCGACGACGCGCCAATCGCGCAGCGCCCTGGCCGCGGGGCTGGCGATGATCAGCTCGTAGCCCCGGTTCGCCGGCGACAGCCGGGTCAGGGTCGTCTGCGCCCGTTCCACCAGGGGACCGTCGAGGGCGATCGGCGTGACCGGCGCTTCCAGCAAGGCGTCGAGATGCTCCATGAGCACTCCGCGCAGCTCGTCATTGGCCGGGCCGGCCAGCGCATTGCCCCAATCGAACTCGTACCAGCCGCGCACCAGTTCGGTGTCCGCGGGACCTTGGCCGCCGAGGATCAAATAGACCTTCAGGGCCTCGTAGACGAAGGCCACATCGTCGATATTGTCCCGCAGCTGGCCTTCCAGGCGCACCAGCATGCGCGGCAGGAAAAGTCCGTTGAGCGCGCGGCGATAGGTGGCGCGCGACCGCGCCCCCAGCCGATCCCCCTGATACAGGCCGAAAGTCATCAACAGCGGGACGTCCTCGTCCTCGCGGGCGTAGCCGCCCGGCAGGTTGCGCACCGTCTCCAGGGCCGGAAGGACGTCTAGAATTCGCGGATCCGGCACCTCGTTGATCGCGATCCCGGCCAGCTGCTCGTTGTACAGGCGGATGCCCGCCTCGTACTCGTCGATCAGGGTGCGGTTGGCGAAATAGCCGTTGGCCCACAGCCCGGCCATCGCCAGCACGATGCCGATGGCAGCGGCATAGGCGCCGCGCTGCAGCCACAGGCGCAGGGTCTCCACCTTGCGATTGGCGCTGACAATGCTGGCCTCGGGAAACACCACGTCGCGCAGCAGCCGGGTCAGGAAGTAGCTGCGCCCGCTGCCGGAGAAGGCCGACAGGGATTGCCGGTTGAGCCCGAAGGTGGAGGCCATCGCCCCCATCAGCCGGTCGATCGGCGTGCCTTCCTGGGTGCCGCTGGTGACATAGACGCCGCGCAGCAGGGCACGTTCCTCGTAGCGGCTGGGCTTGAAGATCTCGGTCAGGAAGTCGCGCATCGGCTCCTTGAGCGATGCGACCTGGGCCGGGAAGCCGTAGATGAGGCTGCGCCGCTGCACGTCGGGCTCCTGGTGCAGGCGCTCCAGCATGCGGTCGTTGAGACGCTGCAACAGCAGGTCGAACTCGCGGGTGAAGGCGGCGACCGCCCCCTGGTCGTCCTTGCCGTCGTCCAGCTCGAAGGTCATGCCCCAGGCCTGGTCGCGCTCCTCGCGGGCGAAATCGTCGAAGAACTCGACGAAGCCGGCGATCAGATCGGCCTTGGTGAACAGCATGTAGATCGGGAAGCGCACGCCCAGCGACTCGTGCAGCTCGCGGATCCTGAGCTTGATCTGGCGGGCATGGGCCTGGCGTTCGGTGTCGGTGAGGATCGCCATGTCGGCCAGGCTGATGGCGATGAGGGCGCCGTTGATCGGCTGCCGCGGCCGGTACTTCTTCAGGAGATCCAGGAATCCGCCCCAGGCGGCGCTGTCAACGGCCTGATGGCTGTCCTGGGTGGTATAGCGACCTGCGGTGTCGATCAGCACCGCCTCGTCGGTGAAGAACCAGTCGCAGTTCCGGGTGCCGCCGACATTGCGGATCTCGTCCTTGCCAAGCTGGTCGGCAAGCGGGAAACGCAGCCCGGAGTTGACCAGGGCGGTGGTCTTGCCCGATCCCGGCGGCCCGATCAGGATGTACCAGGGAAGCTGGTAGAGATGCTGACGGCCGCCCTTGCCGCCCAGCTTCGCCTTCTTCAGCAGTACCAGCGCGTCCTGCGCCCGTTCCTTCAGCTGCGCCACCTCGTCCGCCGACGCCATCTCGTCCGGCGACGGCCCGCTGTCGGCGGCCTCCGCCATGTCTTCGATCATCTGGTCGTTGGAGCGCTTCTGGCGCATGACCGAGAACAGATTGGCGAGGCCCCATATCACCACGATCACCAGAACGGTGATCATGCGGGCGAATTCGCTCTCCAACGGACGGTATTCGGCGAAGGCAAGCAAAGGTCCGAAAAACCAGACCAGCAGCGACAGGATGATCGCGCCAATCAGCGTGATCAGCCATTTCGCCGTCAGCACGGCAATGATCTTCTTAAACATCGTCGTCCACCCGGGCCGGCAATCCGGCCCTCATACGGGGGTTCGCGGTGCCCATGCAGTGCATAACACCATCCTCGCCCATTTTTTTTCGAAGGAGAGTGAGCGTCATCACTTCAGCAGCACCAATTCTATGCGTCGGTTTCGCGCCTTGTCGGCGGCCGTGTTCTCGACCTGGACCAGACGGTCGGTATCCGCCATGCCCTCGGCCCGCAGCCGACCGGGATTCGTCAGGTCGCGCGCGATCAGCGCCATCGTCGCTTCGGCCCGCGCCAGCGACAGATGCCAGTTCGACGGGAAGCGGACGGTCCGGATCGCGTCGCCGTCGGAATGGCCCTCGACGATGACGTCGCCGGGCTTGTCGTTCAGCGCCGCGGCAATCCGCTGCAACAGGGGCAGGAATTGCTGCTGCACCTCGTCGCTGCCCGAGCGGAACATGTTCTGGCCGGTGATGCGGATGGTGATGGTCTGGAAATCCTCCTCGACCACGACCAACCCCTGCTGGATCTCCGGCGCCAGGAAGCCTTCGATTTCGACCCTCAGCTCCGGCGCGGGCATCGGCGGCGGCGGCGGAGGCGGCGCCGGCTGGACCCGCGCGATGACGATCTCGCCGCCTGGCGGGGCGGCCGTCAGCTGCGACTCGGTCAGATCGGCGGGAATGCTCAGCGCGTAGCTGACACCCATGAAGGTCAGGGTCAGCAGGCCGGCCGCGATGGCGCCCACAACCCAGACCGGCACATAGGATGTCAGCGGCCGATGACCGGCATCGATGCCTTTCCAATGGGGCGACAGCTCGCGTTCGAACTCGCCGCGATTGCCGCGGATCACCCGGAACAGCCCGTCGCGGATCTGGCCGTGTTCCGACGAGCCGCGATGCTCGATGCGGTAGCGGCCCTCGAATCCGAGCGTGAGGCACAGATACATGAGCTCCAGCACATCGGTGTTGCGGCCCGGGTTCTTCTCCAGGTGGCTGAGGATGTCGTAGAAACGCTCGCCGCCCGACAGCTCGTTGTGGAAGGTGCCGACCATGCTGCGGGTGGTCCACAGGCTGCGGCTGCCCCAGGGGGTGTTGAGCACCAGATCGTCGACCGTAGCGCAGAGCGCGTAGCGGGCGGCGCGCACGGCCTCGGGGCTGGCGCCGGAGTTCAACGCCGCGCGCTCGAATTTCTTGACCTCGTTGACCACCCGGCTATGCAGGCCCTCGACATCGGAATGAGAGGCCCGGTTCTTCAACCGGATCGCCAGTCCCAGCAGCGATGAGGCCGCGGCCACCAGCGGATTGATGCCGGTCTGGGCGATCGCCACCTGCGGCCCGGACGGCATCGGTGCTGCCGCCCGCTGCTGCGGTGGCGGCGATGCCGCCGCCGTCGGCCGACGTCCGCCCGGCGAGGGCCGGATTACCGTCTTTTCGGCGTCGTCATCGGGTTCGGCAAATGGATCGTCATCGCTCATCGGCTCGCCTCCCTGATGGCCCAACACTCCATCTCGACCTTGGAAAAATCGCCGGCCAGATGGATCGCCATGCCGCCGGATTTCGACAGGCCCTTCCAGTACTTGCTGGACCGGTCCAATTCGAAATAGGTCACGCCGGCGTGGTAGGGGATCTGCCGCGGCGCCACAGGCAGCGGCCGGATCGCGATGCCTGGCAGCGCCACGTTGACCAACTCGCGGATCTGCTCCACCGGACCGATCTTGATGTGGTTCGGAAACTGCCGTCGCAATGTCTCGGTCTTCATGTCGGCCCGAACCGCCAGCACGAACTGCGCATTGGTCAGCAGGCTGCGGTCCTGGATCACGCCGACCCGGATGCCGTATTTGCGCTCCTGCAGCGGGATCGGGATCGCCGTCTGCTCCAGAACCGCGCTCAACGATTGCCGCAGCGCCGCCATCACCGGAGCGAAGGTCGCCTGCAGATCATCATGCTGGTATTCCGGGAACGCCCCAGGCCGCTTGTTGGCGGCGGTGAAGGTCGAAAGCTCGCCCGCCATCTGGACCGCGGTGGCGTAGAAGGTCTCCGGATGCAGGGTCTCCACGCCGCTGTAGTGGATCATCAGCGGCTCGTACCGGTTGACCAATTGCAGCATGAGGAAATCGGCGATCTCCGCAGCCCCGCGGGTGCCCGATTCCGAGACCCGGCCGGCCAGCGCCTCGCCGCGATGATGGAACAGGCCCTGGAGCTCGGAAATGAATCCGGCCAGCGCCGTCGATACGCGGCAATCCAGCGTGGGCGGGATGTACTTGTCGTCCAGCAGGACGTTCTTGTCGGTGCGGACCTCGACGATCCTCGCCACGCCCAGGCAGGTATAGCCGGCCAACTCGTCGGTCTGGAGCTGGTATCGCAGCCGCAACTTGCCGACCTGGAGCGGCGAGACCGTCTCCGAACCGGCATTGGTGTCGACCGCCTCGAACTCCGACGTCGCATAGCGCGCGACGGTCTCTTCCTGCTCGGCGGCGTCGACCTCGATGCCGCCGGGCTGGCGCACCGGGACCGTCAGATAGACCAGGCAGTCGCGGGTGTTTTCCGGCAGGTCCAGCGGCGGCGGATGCGGCGCATCCTCCGGTACGCTGAACGGCGTCCCATCCGGCAGCACGCCGCGGCACGAGGCCACGGCGAACTTGCCGGTCGTCAGCAGTTCGGAATTGATCTGCAGGTCGGTCAGGCCCCAGCCATGCGGCCGCAGCCCTTCCGTGCGCCCCTGAACCAGTTTCTCGGTATAGCGGCCCTGCTGCTGAAAATGCAGGGTGCGGAGGAACATGCCCTCCGACCAGACGACCTTGTTATCCCAGGACATATATTTTTTCCGGCAATTCGAAGCCGTTGCCCGCCCTGTGACAGGGTCGGCCGGGTTCGGCTCCTTGGGTGTATGGCGACATCATGGGCGGCGTCCGGCTACTGCAAGGTGACGGATTGCGCGCCGATATTGGCGGTGACCGCCGTGGTCTCGTTCGGCGGGATCGGCACAGTGGCGCGCCACTGCGCGGTGTCGATGGCGAAGAACGCCGCCGAGACGCCGAGGAAGCGGGCATCGGGGCTCAACTCGCTGACCACGACCTGGCTGCTGTCGGGCGTCAGGAAATACTCATCGCTGCCCAGCAGATCGTCGCCGAGCACGGCGCCCTCATCGGCGCGAAGCTGGAAGAAGTCCGCCTCTTCGAAGGCCGCGGGCGACTTCAGCTGATAGACGCGGACCACCACCGGCCGCGCGCCGCCGGCGTCGGAATTCGCATTCGCCGCCGCGGCCATGGTCAGCTCGACCATCGTCGGGGGCGGCGGTCCGCCTCCGCAGGCCGCAAGGGCCAATGCCGCAACGCCGATCATGGCGCGCGCCGCGCTCTTCAAGATCCCCATATCCGCATCCCTCGTCGGTCTTTTTCGTTGCACGCCGACGGCCCCGCCGTCGGATTTTCATGTCGGACGCGGTTGCCTCCCGTCGTCCCTTACATCTTAGTCAGGCGGCCGTGGATTGCATCTCCCCAGACCGCCTTCGACTCCCTAGAGTTTCTTCACCTGCCTCTCATAGGCGGTGGCGAATTCGCGGCCGAAAAGGCCCTGGAAATCGTCTTCCGCTTCACGGGCGATCTCCTTGTACAGATCCTCGTAGAGTTCCCAATATTTCGCCTTGCGGGCGGCCGGCAGAATACTGTCCAGAACCGACTGGGACTTCAGCCGCTTCTCCAGGGTCGCCGGGTCGAACCGGCGCAGCAGCGCCGACAGCGCCACCTGCATGCCGGCCATCACCGCCATCTGATGCGCCTTCAGATCGTCGAAGCCGCCGCGCACCGCCGCAACCGGCGGCAGGTAGGCGCCGCCGCTGCCGCTCTTCAGCAGCGAGGCCAGGGCCTCGTCGACCGAGGGCGAGAATTTCAGGGGGTTGTTCTCCTGCGGCCGGATCATCGTGCGTTCCAGGCGGAATTCGCTCTTGATCTCCGATCGCGCCGCCAGGGTCTCCTGCAGGCCCTTGACCATCTCGCGGAACGCCTCGCCGACCGTGCGCATGGTCGCTTCCGGATCGGCGCCGGCGAGCGCGGCCGCGTCGAGACCGGCGCCGCTCAGGAATGCAGCCAGGGCGTCCGCCGTCGCCGCGGTGGAGACCGGTGCCGGCTGGGGCGCCGGAGCCGGAGCCGGGGCCGGAGCAGGTGCCGCAGCGGGCCTTGGCACCGCGGCTGGCCGAGCCGGCGCCTCTCGGCGCGCAGCCGCTTGGCGGCCGACCGGCGCCACCGTCTCCTGCGGCAGGTCGCCGCCGAGATCGGAATCCCAATCGTCGGGAATTGCGCCCGGTCCCAGGCTCTCGTCATATTTTGCGGCCGGCGGGGCGAAGAACTCCCCCTCCGAGGGCACATGATCGGGTTCGGGCTCTTCCTCGAACCCGGAGTCCGGCGAGTCGTCGCCCATGATGTCGAAATCGTCCGGGATCAGGTCTGCGGACGTTGAGGCGCCGCCCCCGGACTGATCGAAGGGATCGAGGGACCCGGCATCGCGGTCCGGCGTGTCGAAGGCGTCCAGGGAGTCGGTCCCGCCGCCGGCCGGCCCGCCCAGATCGAATTCGGCGAAGGGATCGTCGTCGGGCGACTGGGCATGGCCGGGCAGATCGGCATTGTCGGCGAACGGGTCGCCGGACCCGCCCAGGCCGCCGCCCCCGCCCGGCGCATCGAACCCGCCGCCGAGATCGCTGAAATCGTCGTCGATCGCGGCCGCACCCCCGGCATCGGCGTCGATCTGCACCCGGACCAGATATTCGCCGAGGCCGATCTGGTCGCCGTCCCGCAGACCCATGGTATTGCCGCGGCCCAGCCGCTCGGGCGACAGGTTGAGGAAGACGCCGTTGGTGCTGGTGTCGGTGACGAGGAATTCGCCGCCATCGAACTCGATCGCACAATGGCTCTTCGACAGATGCCGATTGGGATCGTCCAGCACCCAATCATTCTCGGTACCACGTCCGAGGGTCAGCCCGCGGTCGTCGAAACTGCGGGAATCGATCGGCATGCCCTGCGGATCGTCGCTGCGCGTCAATGTCAAAGTCAGCTTCATCGCCGTCCCGTGCGCACCCCTCTAGGCACGCAACTCGTTACCCCAATTCCTTCGAGGCGCCATTGTGTCGCATTTTATCGAATTATGCGACTTCGGTGTAACCTTCCTGTACACCAATCCGCCAAGCGATCATGTAACGGCCTCACCGCCTCGCCCGTTACCGCCCTGGGCCACATCGAGCCCCTTGTCGAGGAACGCGCGAAACCGGTCCGGAGCCATGACCGGGTCGCCGCCATAGGCCGCAAGCAGGCCGACCGCGGCGACCGCCGTGCCGGTCAATTCGTCGCTCGGCGCGACCGGGGGCAGGTCCGGCGGCGCCAGGCTGTCGCCGCTCCAGAAGGCCGCCGCGGCGGCCCAGCTGGCCGGGCTGTCGAACCCCGCCTCCTCTGCCGCGGTCATGGCCGAGCGGCGGTTCTCGTCGGTCGGCTTTCGCACCCAGCTCTCGGCCAGCGACACCAGCGTCGCGGCCTCCTCGTCGCTCTCCTCTATCGTGTCTCGCGCGCATTGGCAGGCCCACCACACGGCCTCGCGCTTGGGCAGCGCATGGGCCAGGAAGCGATTGGCCTCCAGCAGCCTGTCTTCCTCCACCAGCTTGTCGAGGAAGGCCTTCGGTGACATGCCCTCCGACAGCAGCGGCAGGACCTCCGCCGCCTGTTCGTACTTGCCGCAGACCTCAGCGGCCGTCTTTGCCTGGATCTTCTTCAATTCGCTCATACCGATGCCCACCGTTCTTCCATCCGGTATTCGAATACTCCCGCTGCCGCGCGCCGGCGATCAGTTGATCATCGTTAGCCCGCCCTTCAGGGTCAGCATGGCGTCGCCCTTCACCGTGGTCATCAGACCCTTGGCGTTGAGCGTGGTGTCCGCCTTGATATCGATCATCGCCGACTTGATGGTGATCTTCGCCGGCTCGAGCTTGATGCTGCTGGAGCCGCATTTCAGCTCGATCGACTGCATCGCTTCCAGCTTGTCCTTGCCGAGGCTGACCTTGGTCGTGCGGTCGCCCTTCTTGACCGTCAAGATGTTGTCGTCGGTATCCACCGAGATCTCGCGCTTGCCTTTTTCGACGGTCAGGGTCTCGTCGCCGGTCTTGATGGTCGTCGTGCGGTCCTTCCACACCTCCAGCGTCTGACTGCCGTCGGAGGCATCGCTGCACCCGATCTTGACGTCCTGGTTGTTGAAGACCTCGATGGTCTGATCGCCGTCATCCTTCTTCTCGAACCCGACCTTATGGGTCTCGTTGTTCTCCACGACCGTGTTCATGTCCTTCTCGGCGTGGAGGTAGATCTCTTCCGAGCCCTTCTTGTCCTCGAAGCGAAGCTCGTTGAAGTTCGATGAGGCGCTGCCATCCTTCGAGCTGAGCGACTTGAACCCGGACTGGGTCTTGTTCGCCGGAAGCTCCCAGGGCGGCATGTTGTCGGCATTATAGACCGTGCCGGTGCAGATCGGCTTGTCGGGATCGCCCTCCAGGAAGTCGACGATGACCTCCATGCCGATCCTTGGGGTGAACACGGCCCCCCATTTGGCGCCGGCCATCAGTTGCGCCACGCGCAGCCAGCACGAGGATTTCTCGTTGTTCTCGCCGATCCGGTCCCAGTGGAACTGGACCTTGATGCGCCCGTACTTGTCGCATTCGATCTCCTCGCCCGAGGGTCCGACCACGACGGCGGTCTGCGGGCCCCGGACGACCGGGCGCGGGGTGCGCCGCGGATGGCGATAGGTGACGCTGTCCGGGATGCAGGTGAAGCTGTTGGAATAGGAGGGCGGACCGGCATCCGGGTAGATGCTGGTGTAATCGGCCGCCGCATGGCTGGTCGAGGTCAGCGTGTATTTCTGACCGACCTCCGCCGGGATGTCGTGCCGCGAGATCTCGAACTTGCCGCCGGGCGAGAAGGTCCGGCAGGTGCCGTTGCCGCCGGCGACATCGTAGGCGGCCTCTTCCTCCTCCATGCGCAGCTTGGACAGGGCCTTGCCATCGCCCTTCTCCGTGTAGCGGCCGGGATAGTCGTAATACTCGTACTTCGACAGGTCCGGCGTCTTGAGAATGGTCTTCTCCGGCGTCTCCAGATCGGTCTTCGGCTTCTCGAAATTGTAGTCCTGCTGGGTCCATTTGCCGGACAGGAACTCGTAGCGGTGCGAGAAGTCGGTGATCGCGCCGGACGGCACCTCGGTCTCGTGGCATTCGACCTTGGCTTCCGGCAGGTCGTAATAGGCCGACTTGCTGTCGGCGATGACCATGTTGTGCTTGCCGTCCTCATGGGTGAAGTAGAAGAACATGCCTTCTTCTTCCATCAGCCGGCAGATGAAATCGAGATCGGTCTCGCGATATTGGACGCGATAGACGTGCTTGGTGTAGCTGCCGGACAGCTTGAACTCGAAATCGCTCAGCCCGTATTCGCCGAAGACCTCCTCGATGATCTCCTTGACCGTCTTCTCCTGGAAGATCTTGCAATCCGAGGTGCGGCTGAGGAACCAGGTCCAGGGCACCACCTCGGCATGATAGGTGCGCATGCCGCGGGTCCGCTTCGGCCCGGCATGGAAGCTCTTCACCACGCCGTTGAAGATGCGCGGGTCGGCATCGGCGCGAAAGACGGTGAAGGTGACCTTCTTGCCCAGGATCTTGTCGGCGTCGAGCGCGTCGTCCGGCGACATCAATTCCAAGCGATAGCTGAACAGCTCCGAGAGTGCCTCCTCGCCGTCAAACGCGGTCAGGACCAGCTGGTCCGCTCCGAACGGCGAGTCGATGGTCAGCCAGCGATCCGACTGGTCGATCGTCGGTGCCATGGAATACCTCCTATCGTGCTGCCCGGCTCGCGGGCTTGATCTTGGGCGGTCACCGCCCGCCAACTTCGAACGTTAAGGTAAGACTGCACCGGGCGGAACCGCGGTGCTGTGTTGCGCGTCACTTTCCTGGCCAGGGCTGCGAATTTCGCGTCCAATCGGCCGTTTGCGCCGCCAAAATAGAAAGGGCGGGGCCGCATTGGCCCCGCCCAGGAGATGACCGCAAGCGGTCTTTGGCCTTAGACGGCCTTGGTGGTGACCAGGTCGTAGCCCTTGGTGACCGGGCTGCCCGACTCGTTGTTCGACTCGAGCGGGATGTACTTCACCAGGACCTTGTTGAAGTTGAGCGTGACGCTCTCGGCCGGACGGTCGCCGCCGCTGGAGACGCTGTAGCCGCTGACCAGCGTGTCGGACAGGGTGTACTCCACATAGGTCTTGCCCGGGCTGCCGGTGGAAACCAGGTGGATCTTCACTTCCTTGCCGGTCTGACCGGTGCACGATTCCTGGAACAGATACACCGAGGAGGTGTCCATCTGCTTGGTGATCGAGACCTCGGCGACGGACGGCTCGGAAGCCTCGCGGTTCATCGTCGAACCCACCGCGGTGGAGATCGCGCGACCGACGCCCCAGTTCAGCGACTCCACGGAGATCCATTTCTTGTGGTCTTCGTGAGTGGCGTCGCCGTCGATGCCGTCATACTTCATGTAAATCGCCATAGTTCCTGTGTCCTCTTGCAATACCAAAGCCTGCATGCGGACAATGCCTCGATCGCCGGCCTCCCGCCGTGACGATGGTCACAACCAGCGGAAAAAACGGACTTTTTTCGAAAAAATCTGAAAGAGGCATCTCTCACCGCCCAAATCGCCGCGGCGCGCCGACGTCCGGACAAGAAAAAAGGCGGGGCCCGATGGCCCCGCCCGAAATTCGGTATCGCCCAGAACCGCCGTCAGACGGCCTTGGTCGAAACCAGATCGTAGCCCTTGGTAACCGGGCTGCCCGACTCGTTGTTGGATTCGAGCGGGATGTACTTCATCAGCACCTTGTTGAAGTTCAGGCTGACGCTCTCAGCCGGCCGGTCGCCGCCGGTCGATACGCTGTATCCGCTTACCAGCGTGTCCGACAGTATGTATTCCAAATAGGTCTGCCCGGGACTACCGGTGGAAACCAGATGGACCTTCACTTCCTTGCCGGTCTGGCCGGTGCAGGCTTCCTGGAACAGGTACACCGAAGAGGTGTCCATCTGCTTGGTAACAGTGACCTCGGCGACGGACGGCTCGGAGGCCTCGCGGTTCATGGTCGACCCGACCGCCGTCGCGATCGCGCGGCCGACACCCCATTGCAGCGACTCAACGGTGATCCACTTCTTGTGGTCTTCGTGGGTCGCGTCACCATCGATACCGTCGTACTTCAAATAGATCGCCATCTTGCTTACTTCCCTTCGCGGATATGAAGCGTACGAGCCAAAGATGCACCGTCGCTTCGTGCTTTGCCGTGACGGCAGTCACACCTGCCCCATCGGCCTATGGTTGGAAGGCATCAGCGCCCCGATCGTCACCGAGCCGGCCCGCCCGATGCCTTCTGGCGGAACCCTATCACCAATTTTAGCAAAATTCGAACGGTTTCCGGTCCGATTCTCCTGCTAATTGATTTCGTAAGTGAAGGTCTCGTCTTCGCCGAGACCCACGGTCACCTTCGACACGGACTCGCCCTCGGCCATGCGCTCCAGGAAGCGGCCGGCCAGCTCCGGCAGCAACGTCCGGGTGAGGATATGGTCGATGTTGCGCGCGCCGGTCGCGGTCTCCTGGCAGCGTGCGGCGATGCTGTCCACCAGGGCCGGATCGTACTCGAACTCGGCGTCGTAGTTCTCCTGCACCCGCGTGGCCACGCGCCCGAGCTGCAGCTTGATGATGCCCTTCATGACCTCGTCTGAGAGCGGGAAATACGGTACCAGGGTCACCCGGCCCAGGAAGGCCGGCTTGAAGAACTGGTTCAGCTCCGGCCGCAGCGCCTCGGCCATGCCCTGCTCGTCCGGCATGGTGTCCGGATCCTCGGCCAGCTTGTGGATGGTGTCCGTGCCGGCATTGGAGGTCATGATGATGACGCAGTTCTTGAAGTCGATGTCGCGGCCCTCGCCATCCTTCAGCGTGCCCTTGTCGAACACCTGGTAGAACACGTCCTGCACGCCGGGATGGGCCTTCTCCATCTCGTCCAGCAGCACCACGCTGTACGGCTTGCGCCGCACTGCTTCGGTCAGCACGCCGCCCTCGCCGTAGCCGACATAGCCCGGCGGCGAGCCCATCAGCAGCGAGACCTTATGCTCTTCCTTGAACTCCGACATGTTGATGACGGTGACGTTCTGCTCGCCGCCATACAGCAGCTCGGCCAGGGTCAGGGCGGTCTCGGTCTTACCGACGCCGGATGAGCCGACCATCATGAAGACGCCGATCGGCTTGCGCGGATCGGTCAGCTTGGCGCGGGAGGTGCGCATCGCCTGGGCGATGGCGTCCAGCGCGTGGGACTGGCCGATGATGCGCTCTTCCATGCGCTCCTTCAGGTCGAGCACGGCGCGGATCTCGTTGGAGACCATGCGGCCGACCGGAATACCGGTCCAATTGGCGACGATCTGGGCCACGGCATTGCCGTCGACGCAGACATTCATCAGCGGATGCTCGCCCTGGATCTCCTCCAGCTTGGCCGACAGCTCGTCGAGCTCCTTGCGCGCCGCCGCCAGCTCCTCTTCCGACGGGCCCCCGGCCGGGGCCGCCTCGGCGCCCTCCTCCGCGGCCTCGGCACCGGCAGCGGCATCGCCATTGTCGTTGCCATGGGCCGATTCCAGGGTCTGGCGCAGCTCGCGCATGCGGCCGATCAGCTCCTTCTCCTGGCCCCAGCGCTCCTCCAGCGCGGTGAGCGCGGACTGGACCTGCTCCTTCTCCTCGGCCAGGGCCGCCAGAGTGTCCTCATGCTCGCCGCCGGTGGCCAGTTCGCGACCGAGAATCTCCGCCTCCACGTCGATCTGCTCGATGCGGCGGCGGCGGTCCTCGATATCTGCCGGGGTGGCGCTCTGGCTCATGCCGACCCGTGCGCAGGCGGTGTCGAGCAGACTGACCGACTTGTCCGGCAACTGCCGGCCGGAGATGTAGCGATGCGACAGCCGCACCGAATCGACCACCGCCTCGTCCAGGATGCGGACGTTGTGGTGCGCCTCCAGCGTGCCAACCAGGCCGCGCATCATCTCGATGGCGACCTTCTCGCTCGGCTCCTCGATCTTGACCACCTGAAAGCGTCGGGCCAGGGCCGCGTCGCGCTCGAAGTACTTCTTGTATTCGGCCCAGGTGGTCGCCGCGATGGTGCGCAGCTCGCCGCGCGCCAGGGCAGGCTTCAGCAGGTTGGCGGCATCGCCCTGCCCGGCCTGTCCGCCGGCACCGATCAGGGTATGCGCCTCGTCGATGAACATGACGATCGGCTTGGGCGAGGCCTTGACCTCCTCGATCACCGATTTCAGCCGGTTCTCGAACTCGCCCTTCATGCCGGCGCCGGCCTGCAGCAGGCCGAGATCGAGGGTGCGGACATCGACGTTCTGCAGAGCGGGCGGCACGTCGCCGGCGGCGATGCGCAGGGCAAAGCCCTCCACCGCCGCGGTCTTGCCGACGCCGGCCTCGCCGGTGAGGATCGGGTTGTTCTGACGGCGCCGGGTCAGGATGTCGATGACCTGGCGGATCTCGCCGTCGCGCCCCAGCACCGGGTCGATCTCGCCGTTGCGGGCGCGCTCGGTCAGGTTGATGGTGAACTGGTCGAGGGCAGCGCTGCCGGCCGCGGCTGCGGGCGTCGGCGCCGCTCCGCCTTCGGCGGCCGCCGCCATCGCGGCAGCTTCACCAGCGGACTCATTGGTGTCGTGAATGATGGTCGCCAGATCGCGGCGCAGGGTCTCCGGCGGAATCTTGGCGAACTGGGCCGAGCCTTCGCGGGCGATCGGCGCCAGGCTGTCGTCGAGCAGCAGGGCGGCCAGGATATGGCCCGAGCGGACCTGCGGCGCGCCATAGGTCAGCGACGCCTGCACCCAGGCCTCGCGGGCCAGAGCCACGACATGCGGCGACAGGGCCGGGGCGCGGGAATTGCCGGTCTTCAGCTTGTCGAGCACGCGGGTCAGATCGGCGGTCAGCCGGGCGGTGTCCACCTCGTATTGCCGCATGATGGCGGCCATGTCGTTGCCGCTGTCTTCCAGCAGCTTGAGCAGCCAATGCTCGATCTCGACATTGTAGTGGGTCCGCGAGAGCGTCAGCCCAGCGGCGGCCTCCAGGGTGCGGCGGCACGGTTCGTTGAATTTGGCGACAAGCGATTTCAGATCGACGGTGGCCATGGGTAGCTAGCTCCTCCAGCTGTCAACGGACGCAAGACCCGGAGATCCACCCGGTCTGCCCCCTTAGCCCGATACCGCCGCCAACTCTTCAAACGTCTAGGTCCTGGCGGACAAGTCTCGGAGTTTCTTAGTTTATTTCTTCCCCACAGCGTCCCGTGACGGGCCCAGACAACCCATGCCAAGGACGCGTTTCATTATTATCACAAATGCAAGACATTATGCACGCACCAACCGGGACGCGTGCTTTGCCCGGATCCCCAATTTGGACGCGGGGCGACCATGTGGATCACAGCGCACCGGTCAGGGTCAGCATCGGCATGCGGTCGTTGACGAATTTCGCCACCATGTTGCCGATGATTTCCAGGTTTTCCGCCTCGGTCTCCACCGGCTTGCCGTCCCGGTTCATGGATTCGCCGCGGGCGCGGATCGGCTCCCAGACATGCGGGCGGATCGCCTCCACATTGGGCTCGACGCCGTCGGCGATGGCGGCGTAGCACAGCCGGTCGATCATGTCGGCATCCAGCCCGGTACCAAGCATCGGAATGGCGAACGCCTCCCGGGCCTTGGTGTCGATGGTGCGGGAACGATAGGCCAGGGCCCGGTTGAGCCGCTTGGCGGCGGCGTCGGATTGGGCCCGGGCGACGGCCGGCAGAGCCTGGCCGGATCCGATCAGCATGCCCGCCACCTCGGCCGGCCGGGCGTCGCTGTGGTCGCGCAGCGCCTCCATGTCGATCAGCTCGCCCAGCGTCTTCGGGCCTTCGGCAAGGGCATCGAAGATCGGCTCGTAGACCTCCTTGTTGATGACCGCCTCGCCCTGGGGGACCTGCACCGTCAGCTTGGTCATCGACCGCGGCAGGTGGAGCACAAGGGCCAAGTCGCGCAGCCGCAATTGCTGCTCATGGGCCGTCATGCGGCGCATCCCGCGCACGAAGACATCCCGCCGCAGCCGGCGCGGGGTGCAGAAATCCTTCACCACCTCTCGCAGGGCGCGGTCGTCCAACTGGCCGACGATGCTGCGCTGGTCCGGCTTCAGCAACAGGTCCTGGAAGTTCTCGATGATCTTGGTGGAGCCGACATAATCCAGCTTCGCATCGGCCAGGTCCCTGGCGACGTCGGAGAAGAACAGCGGCTGCCAGCCGGTATTGAGATATTCATGGGCCAGGTAGCGCCGGTCGCCGGTCGCCAGCGTCTCCAGCACCGTCTTCAGATACGGGTTCTCTTTCAGGAAGCCGGCATCCACCGAGGCCAGCTTCTCGGCGAAGCGGATCGCCGTCTCCACCCGTTGCTCGGCGCCGCCGGTGGCGCGCCCGGAGACTTCCAGGATCAGCCGCTGGACCCCGACGCCCAGGCTCCAGCCCGGCATGGCGTTGTAGCTGACATAGACCGCGCCACCAGGCTTCAGGAACCGCCGCAGGAAGCGGATGATATCGGCCCGGACGGTCGTTCCCACCCAGCTGTAGACGCCGTGCATGGTGATGTAGTCGAACAGCGGCAGCCCGGGATCGGCGGCCTCGACCAACTCGTCGAACCCGCTTTCCAGGAAGGTCAGGTTCTCCAGTCCGGCCTGGTCGGCGAGCACACGGGCACGGGCGATGTGGGCGGGATTGAAATCGATACCGTAGAAATCCGCTTCCGGATGGGTCGCCGCCAGCACGGTAGTCGTCAGCCCGGCACCGCAGCCCAGCTCGCAATAGGCGAACCTGCCGTCGGTGGTCGGCGGCAGCACGCCGTTGATCAGGCAGGCGAAGTCGATCTGCGGTGGTGCGAGGTCGCCGTAGAACGATCCGATATATTCCACGTCGGACACGTAGCCCCCGGTCCAGTCACTCATCTGCAAATCCTCCGCGGTGCGAGTTAGCCGACTTTTCTCACGCCGCTCTCACACCCTGTCCACGTTGCCGACCGTCAGAACCGGTCCAATAGGTACACCGCGTCGTCCACATCGTTCTTGTAGGGCGCGTGCTTCATCCAGGTGTTCCAGCCCAGCCGCGGCGCGCCCGCCCCCTCCGACACCAGCTGGCAGTCCGGAACGTCGTCCTTTGCCAGGGTCAGCTGCACGTCGACGCTGAGGCCGGGGCCGACATAGAGCCGGGTCAACTCCGCCAGCTTCTTCAGCTCGTTGCCGGACGGCATGAAGCGCACGAACTGGTCATAGGTGAGCGGGCCGATGCGGATGCGGAAGCTGCCCTGGACGTCCCAGACCCGGTCGCCGACCACCGCATTGACGCCGAGCTGGCAGAAGCAGGAGTCTATGTTGTGCCGCCCCGGCATCGAGGTCTGCTCGTCCGACGCCAGGTTCATCCACCGGCCCTTGAACTGCTCGATCTCGACCGGACGCTCGAAATAGTCCGACAGCATCGATTCCAGCCCGGCGGCCGACTTCGGACCGTGCGACAGATGGCCGGAATAGTGCACGAAGGCTTCGTCACTGACCGTCAGCCGCTCGCGCAGATGTCCCGAGCCGAGCCCGATCAGGTCGTACAGCGCCGAGCTGATCGCATCCTTGCCGCCGGCACCGCCGCGCTCATAGGAGGGCGGCAGCCGGTACTTCTCCCAGGCCCGATAGAACAGCGAGATGGTGCGGTGGTTGAACAGGTCCAGGAAGTCGCGCAGCGAGACGCTCTTGGCCCGCACCGAGCGGATCAGCATCTGGGTGAATTGCTGCGGCAGCACGCCGCTGGGGCCGGTCAGGCCCATGAAACCCACCGACATGCGCGGAGGGCCGGGCGGCCGCTTGGACTCCGGCTCGGACACCGATTCCCGGAAGCTGCCGATCTCCGATGTCGGGAAGGCGAGCGACTGCACGGCGGTGAACCGCACCGCCTCGCGTTTGGGATCGGAATCCTCTCCGACCGCGCGCAGGGCCTCGAAGCGCGGGTCGCGGCCCTGGCGCCGGCCCTGCTGCTCCAGGACGCGGACCGCCTGGAAGAATTCGAAGCGCTGCGGCTGCTTGCCGAGCGTCTCGATCAGATTATGTGGCGATCGCCCGCCCTTGGCGGCCATTTCCGCAATACCCCCGGGCGGCCCTGAACCGTCGCAGTCAGCCGCGTGTACGAGTTGATGGAACAATACAGCGCCAGGAAGCGCTCCAGCACCGATGCCAGCAGGAACAGGCCGCTGCCGGAAAAGCGCTGCGCGTCGAATTCGACGGACACGTCGACACCGCGGCAGAAGGCGCCCATATCCCGCGCCGGCGCCCGCGCCACGCCCAGCTTGCTGCGGACGCTGAGGATGCTGTCGATGGTCGCCCGTGTCTCGGCGGAATCGCGGAAGTCGTAGAGCTTCAGGATGTCCCGCAGCGCCTCGACGCCCTCTTCGCCATCGGTCAGCGACAGGTGGTTGAGCGACAAATGGGAGATCAGCCGCCAGCGCCCGCGATCGCCCAAGGGCGGCCGCAGGGTCGATGTCGGCGGCGTCACGCAGCTCAGGCTGGCGACCGGCGAAGCGCCCTCCACCAGCTGCAGCTGGGGATGGCCGCCGCCATAGGGCAGCTTGGACGGCAGGTCGCGGTTCAGGCAGGTGGTGCCGACGGTGACGACCCATTCCGACGTCGCGGCGGGATTGAAATCGAGGTCGACCAGCGACACGAACACCTCGGTGCCGGGATCGCGGCGTCCCGCCGGCCGCCGGGCGGAATGCCAGAAAGTCTGCGGTCCCTCCGCGCCGTTGGTGTGCTTGACCGAGTAGAACGGCACATAGGCCACCTCCTCGCCGTCCGGCGATGTGGCGACCACCGAGTCGATCGAATAGACCTCGGTCGCGGCCGGCCGCCGGGCATCGGGCACGACCCGGTATTCGGAGATCGCGTGGCTCAGCTGGATCGGCTCGGCCTGCTGGCTGAACAGGTTGACCATGGGCGTGCAGCCCAGTGCAAAGGTCTCGTCGGAGACGCTGCGCTCCAGATCGGTCGAGGCACGGTTGATGTAGAGGAAGACCTCCAGCTTGTTTCCGGTCTCCAGCAGGGTCTTCGCGTCCAGCCCGGTGATGTCGAAGAACAGGAACTTCTCCGGGAAGGTGAAGTATTCCGTCAGCAGCCGGTACCCTACAAAGGATCGCGCCGGATAGCTCAGCATGCCCTCGTCGCGGTCGAAGCCGACCGGCTTGATGCATTCCGGTCCCAGGATCACCGGCTCTGGATCGGAGGCGGACTCCGCCAGGGCGACCGACACCGTGTTGTTCATGATCAGCTCGTAGAGCGGATAGACCTGCTGCGGCTGTCCGCGCAGGAAGACCCGGAGCCGATCCGGCCCGAGCTCGGTGAACGTCATCTCCGAGTTCAGGCAGGTCAGGGTCAGCCGCAGCGACGCCACCGCGCCGCCGGCCCGAGGATTGGCGGGCGCCACCAGCGGCCGTCCGGTCAGCGCCGCCGCCTCGATCTGGATCGGCCAGAGCTCGACCGGATAGCAGGTCCGGAAAACGCAGGGCTCGCCGGCGACCGTTTCCGTCTCGATCTCGGTACCCTTGGGCACCTTGTACGAGGTGGTCAGGTCCGGATCGCAGCCGAACCGCACGATCGACATGGAGGGGATCGGCGCCAGGTAGTGCGGATACAGGACGCTGAGCAGCGCGTCCGTCAGCTCCGGGAAATCGTCGTCCAGCTTGTGCCGGACACGGGCATTGAGGAAGGCGAAGCCCTCGATCAGCCGGGCGACATAGGGATCCTCGACCGCATCGGCGCTGAGCCGCAGACGGCCGGCGATCTTCGGATGCGCCTCGGCAAACTCGGCCGCCAGCCGCCGGATATAGGTCAGCTCGCGGTTATAGTAGGGAAGAAGCTCGTCAACCATGGGCCGAGCTCTTCACCAGCACCGTCTGGGTCGACGGTTCCATGGTCGAATCGAACACCACCGGCTCCGGCGCCGGATCGGCATACATCAGCGCCTCTATGCGGAACCGGATGGTCCGGTCGAGCTTGTCGGCATTGTCCAGCAGCACCACTTCGATGGTCTGGAATCGCGGCTCGCAGCGCCGGATCACCTCTTCGATCAGGGTGCGGAACTCCTCCCGCGCCCGGTCGGACGCCATGTTGGCGCTGGTGAATTCCGGGATGCCGTAATTGACCAGCGACGCCTTGAGCTCCTTGTGGTCCGGATCCCAGCTCTTGCAGCGCTGCCGGGTGTTCAACAGGATCTCCAGGTCGCGCCGCACCGCCGCGCGCAGCTCGGCCAGGGACTGGCCGCGCGATTTCGGCGGATCGACGGTGCGGTCGGGCTGATCGTCAAGCAGACGATCCAGCACCGACGGCTGCAGCGGCTGGTCCAGGTCTACGCGGGCCATGGCAAGGGAATCCGGCTGATCGCTATACGGCGAATGGCGAAGGGGCGGACAGCCCCGGTCAGCCGCCGAACTCCAGCGACTGGATCTCCAGGATCGGCATGGCCTCGTCGCCGACCAGGAAGGTGCGCTGTCCGACGCCGCGCACCGGCTCGCCCTCGCCGCCGATGAAATCGGTGACCCGGCCGAGCTGGGTGCGCTCATCCACATCCACGCCCGGGGTCACATAGATCGCCGGCAGGTAGACCTCGCCGTCCGGCCCCTCGTTCACATCCATCGACGCGCGGCGCCAGATCAGGTCGCGCGGCCGCTCCGGGCGATGCATCTCCACCGTCGCGACCCGTTCGGTCGGGATCCAGTAGTACTTGCCGGTGCTGGTCAGAACCTCGAAGAAGCCGGCGGTCAGATCGTCCAGGTCGCGGATATCGTCGAAGGCCTCGCCATTGCAGGTGCCGGACACCTTCGGGCGCTGCTCCTCGGCATCGGCCAGCAGCTTGGCGCCGGTCGCGACATCGCCCTCGCGGATCGCCACCGAGGCCTCGAGATGCAGCTTCAAATGGTCCGGAGGATCGCCGAGGAATTCCGGCACCCGGCCTTCGCCGAAGAATTCCCGCCGTGCCATCTCGGCCCGGATCTGCTGTCGGAACAGCGACAGGCCCAGGGCCGCAGCCGGGTCCTGGGTGCCCATCAGGTCGAGCATCTTGTCGGCCCGTTCCAGGCTGCCTTCGAAACACAGCAGCTCGGTCAGGAACCCGCGGCGATCCAGGTCGCCGGGCTTCGCCCGCACCTCCGCATTCATGGCCTGGATGGCGTCCTGAAGTTTCCCCGCCTCGAAATGTCCCCGTGCCGACTCGCTCATCGCCTTCCTCCTGGCTCCTTATCCGCCTTCTTGTGCAGCCACTTCCGTGACCAGCTTGAAGCTCGATATCACCTGGTCCAACTGGAAGTGCGGCCTGAGGTGGATCGTGCAGTTGAATATGCCCGGATTGCCCGGGTTCTCCCTCACCTCGACATCGGCTTCGCGCAGCGGGTATTTCGCCTTCTGCTCGTTGCTCGCGTCGTCGTCGGCGTTGGTGTATTCCATCAGCCAGCTGCGCAGATAGCTCTGGCATTCTTCCGGTGTCGCGTAGGAACCCACCCGGTCGCGGCCGATCACCTTGACGTAGTGGGCGAAGCGCCCGACGCAGAACATGTATTGCAGCATGGCCGACATACGGGCGTTCACATCCGCCGCCATGGCGTTGTAGCGCTTGGGCCGCTGGGCCGACTGATTGCTGTAGAAGACCGAGTATTCGGTGTCCTTGCTCTTCGACAGCGGGATCAGGCCGAGATCGCTCAGCTCCTTCTCCTGACGCTCCGAGATCGAAACGTCGGTGGAGTACTTGATCGCGATGCCGTCCTTGTCGGTGCCGAAGCTCTGCACCGGCAGGCCGACGACCAGCCCGCCGCTGATCTCGTCGCGGCGCACGCCGCGGATATCGGCGAACCAGCCGTAATTGTCATAGGCGCGGATCAGGACGCTGGCGAAGGCGAAGACGGCGGTGCCCCAGAGATAATCCTCGCCGGTCGGGTCGGAGGCATCTTCCCAGTAGCGGAACCCGTCGACCCGGGATCCGTCATCCTCATAGGGCAGCCGCATCAGCACATGCGGCGCCACCAGGCCGACGAACCGGGAATCCTCGGTGTCCTGGAACGAGCGCCAGCGGGCGTATTCCGGCTGGCTGAACTGGTCGCTGAAATCGATCGGGACGCCCATGTCCCGGAACCGGTCGATGCTGAGCATGACCGGCGAACAGGCGGCCACGAACGGGGCGAAGGCCGCCGCGGCGATCTGCGACATGCCCTTCAGCGCTGCGACATCGTCCGTCGGATGGCCGGGTCCGCGCTTGTGCCAGACCTCGTAATCGCCGATCAGCACGCCATAGGGCTCGCCGCCCGGCATGCCGAATTCCTGGTTGTATATGAGGTTGAACAGATGGCTCTGGTCGAACTCGATGGCCCGGTCCAGATCGCGGCACAGCTCGGCCCAGCTTATGTTCAGCGTCTTGATCTTGACGCCTTCCATGCCGTCGCTCTGATTGACCAGGAAGGCGACGCCGCGCCACGCCGATTCCAGCTGCTGCAGGCGCTTGTGGTGCAGGCAGGCATCCAGCTGCCGGCGCATCAGCCCGTCGATCCAGGCGATCTCACGATCGATCGCCCGCAGCAGGCGGCCCCGATCATGGGGGCGATCGAGCGCGGGATGCTCCCCGAACCACTGCCTCAGCGCGTGGCCGGTTTCCGATTCCGTCAGGAACTCGCCCAGATGGGCCCAACCCACGCCGTAGCGATCGCGGACCCCTTCCTGGACGATGTCGACGATGCGGTCGCGCAAAGGAGCGACCGCCGCCCGAAGCACGGGCGGCGGGTCGTCCTGTGGGGCGGGAGCAGTGTCGGGCTCGTCCCGCAAATCGACCGCGCCGCCCTCCGCTTCGTCGGGCACAATGTCCATCCGGTGGTCAGCCCATCTGCGGGATCCGGGCCACCATCCGCATCGACGTGGTCAGCTCTTCCATCTGCAGCCACGGCCGCATCCAGGCCACCGCATTGTAGGACCCCGGAGCCCCCGGAATTTCCTTCACGGTCACCTTGGCCTCGGCCAGCGGATACCTGGCCTTCATTTCCTGGCCGGCGCCGGAATCCGCGTTGACGTAGTTCTGGATCCAGCGGTTCAGCCACTCCTCGCAATCGGACGCTTCCATGAACGAGCCGATCTTGTCGCGCGCCATCACCTTCAGGTAATGGGCGAAACGGGAGGTCGCCATGATGTACGGCAGGCGCGCCGAGATGGCGGCGTTGGCCGTCGCCTCGGGGCGGTCGTACTTCTTCGCCTTCTGCGCGGTCTGGGCCCCGAAGAACACCGCATAGTCGGTATTCTTGTAGTGGCACAGCGGCAGGAAGCCGAGCTTGCTGAGCTCCGCCTCGCGCCGGTCCGTGATGCCGATCTCGGTCGGGCATTTCTGGTCCGGATCGCCGTCATCGCTGGTGAAGACGTGGCTCGGCAGGTTTTCGACCTTGCCGCCGCCTTCCGCGCCGCGGATCGCGGTGCACCAGCCATATTGCGCGAACGCGTCGGTCAGCTTCGCACCCATGACATAGGCCGAATTCATCCAGCAATACTCGTCATGGTCCATGCTCTTCTCGGCACCGCCTTCATCCTTCGGCGCTTCCTCGAAGGCGAATTCCTCGATCGGCGACGTCGCCTCGCCATAGGGCAGACGCGCCAGCGCCCGCGGCATGGTCATGGTGACGAAGCGGCTGTCCTCGCTCTCGCGGAAGCTGCGCCACTTGGCGTATTCGATGGAGTCGAAGATCTTCTCCAGATCGCGCGGCTTGGAGAGTTCCGTGTAGGACTCGAAGCCGAACATGCCCGGTGCAGACGCGGTGATGAACGGCGCGAAGGCGGCCGCCGCCACGTTGGACATGTTGCTCAACAGCTCCACGTCCTCCGGGTGGTTGGAGAATTCGTAATCGCCGATCAGCGCGCCATAGGGCTCGCCGCCCGGGGTGCCGAATTCGTTCTCGTAGATCTTCTTGAAGACCTGGCTCTGATCGAACTCGACCGCCTTGCTGAGGTCCTTGTAGAGGTCCTTCTTCTTGACGTTGAGGCAGCGGATCTTGAGGCCCGCGCCGGTCTCCGAGTTCATCACCAGGTGATGCAGGCCACGCCAGGTACCCTCCATCTTCTGGAAGCTCTCGTGATGCATCACGGCGTTGAGCTGCTTCGACATCTGCGCGTCGATCGCCGCGATCGCCTTGTTGAAGGTGACCGTCAGGTTCTTGGAATAGGTGACGGTGCCCTTCAGCGCCTCTTCCGACAGGGTCTTCAGCAGTTCCTGAGCCCGGTCGGGCTCGGTCTGCCGAGTGGCCCCGATCGCCTGGTCGAGCAAGCTGACCTCGGCGGCGCCCTCTGCCGTCTCTGTTGCGGCCTGGGCCTGTTCTTCGGTCGAGCTCATGCTTACTTCTCCTCTCCGCCCTCGTCACCGGCCGGCGCTTCAACGCCCAGCTGGCTCGAGAGTTCGCCAAGTTGGTCCTGATTCTGCAGCACGTTCTCCAGCAGGTTCTCCAGGTCTTCCGACCGGTCGACCTTGCTCATCAGATCACGCAGCTTGTCGCGGGTTTCCTGCAGCTTGCGCAGCGGCTCGACCTGCTCAACGACCTTGCCCGGGTCGAAATCGTCCATCGAGCTGAACTTCAGGTCGACCTGCATCTCGCTGCCGTCGCCGGCCAGCGTGTTCTCGACCTTCATGCTGGCGCCCGGAGTCATGCGCGCCATCACGTCGTTGAAGTTGTCCCGATCAATCTGAATGAATTTGCGATCCTTCATGGGCGCCAGCGGGCTGGTCGGATCGCCTGAAAAGTCGCCAAGAACGCCGACGACGAAGGGCAGTTCCTTGACGACTGCGGCCCCTTCGGTTTCCACCTCGTACGTGATGTGGACGCGCGGCTTCCGAACGCGCTTCAACTTATCATGTATGCTTGCCATGGCCCGATGGCCTCCCTTCTTTACCTTCGCGGTACGATCGCCGAAACGCACCGCCCCGGCGGACGAAAACAACCGATCATGCGCAACCGGACGAAGTACGGCAACCGCCCCTCATCGCCTCGATGCAACTTGCCTTGCATTTTATAGAAATTTTTTTGTCGCGTGAACCAAAATTACTGACATTTCGTCAATCTGTGCGAATTAGCCGCTCCCCATCGGAGTTATTCGCCGGTCATTCATCGCGATGTGGCCGAATCCCAGCACGCGCCAAGAAATCGTCGCGCGTCGACTCGTCGCGGATGAGCTCCGCCAGCAGTTCCGGCAGGCTCAGTCGGCCGCGCCGGACGACGTCGTCCAGGGTGTAGGAAATCGTCGACTGCGGCTCGGTCTTGCGGAAGAAATCCGCCACTTTCGCGAGTTGCCTGAAGGCGTCTTCTCGGGTGTTGATCTGCCCGGCGACCTGAACGCCGCCGCCGGCCGCTGCCGGCGCCCCGGCGCCATTGCCGGCCACCGCGGCCCCCTCCTCGCCTTCCGCGCCCTCTACCGGCGCATCGACCGCCAGCAAGTCGCGGCTGACGAACTTCGCGGTGTCGAGCACGGTCCGGAGCGTGTTGCGGATGTTCGAGGCCGACGGCGCGTCGTGACCGCATTTCTCATCGAGAACGGTGCACAGCGCATCGAATGCTTCCAGCGCCTCCTCGAGATCGGAGATCAGGGTTGTGTAGAAGGCCGGCGACGTCTCCGCCACGCTCTTCTCGAAATCGTCCATCGGCACCATGCCGGCGGCGATCCGGGCCTGCTTCTTCTCCTCGTCGGTGATCTTGGCCAGCTCCATCGCCTGGTCGTAATGCCAGGCGGCGAACGGCCCGAAGCTGGCGCCGTCGGTGATCAGCACCTTGCGGATCGGCTGGATCAGCGTTCCGTCCGCCCCCTCGCCGTTGAGGCCGGACAGCGGCGCGACCTTGGTCTCGATGCCGTCTTCGTCTTCCAGCGGATAGAGCCCGTCCCAGAAATTCTCGACCAGCCCGGTGGCGATCTTGAAGCCGTCGCGCAGACCGGCGAAGCCGTGCGCCCGGAGCAGCGCCTCGATCAGCCAGCTCGTGATCTCGAGATCCTTGGCCTTGTTCTGCAGCAGGTCCGGCGCGGTCTGCAGGATCGTGCGCCACTCCTCGGGGAGAGCCGCGCCTGGCTCGTCGTCGGCCTCCAGGCTGCGCTCTGCCGCCCGCGCGGCGGAGCGGGCATCCTTGACCTGATAATAGTCGGATGTCGGCGAGACATCCTCGCGGAGGTCTATGCCTGCGGGATTGTCGCCCTCGATCGGTGCGAGCAGTTGCTCGATGTCCAGGGTGGACGGCGTTGCCATGGGTTCTGCCCCATTGTCGGTTGTTGCCGATGCCTTTATGTCTGCCCGGCAGCCATGCTGTCGGGCGGCGAACGCTAGCATAGCGATGCGCGTCCGTGAACGGGAAACGGGTGGGCGCCCGGTGGCGCCGAGGGGAAGGCAGACATGCGCATCGCTTTGCACACACCCGCTCTGGCGGCCGGCGACACCACACCGTCGGGCGCGGCCGCGGCCGCCGAGGCCCTGGCCGGCGCGCTGACGATCGCCGGGCATGACGTGGACCGATCGGTCGTCCCCGCCGCCGCCGATGGCGGCGCTGCGGCCTGTGTCGCTCTGGCCGGCCAGGACGGCAATCGCCCCGATCTGTGGATGACTTACGGGCTGCGCGCCGACCTCGCCGACACGGTGGGTGCGGAGGTCGCCGGCGCTCTCGGGATCCCCTATGCGCTGGTCGATCCGCGCGCGGCGGGGCCGGTCCGCGCGGATGCGGTGGTCGCCCTTTCCGATGCCAGCGCCCTTTGGGTCTCCGAAACACTGCCCGAGGTCCCCTCGGTCCGGCTGCTGCCATTCATCGATCCCGGCCCCTACGATTCCGTGCGCCGCCAGCATGGCCCGCAGGCGGCCGTCCTAACCCGTCGCCACAGCCTCGATACGGAGTCGCCGCGGCTGCTCTTCGTCGGCGCCATGCGTCCCGGAGATCGGCTGGAATCCTATCGGCAGCTTGTGCGCGCGCTGTCGCGGCTGGCCATGCTGAAGTTCCAGTTGGTCGTCATTGGCGACGGCCCGGCGCGCCAGGAGGCCGAGGCCCTGTTGCGGCGGCTGACACTGGGCCGGGTCCGGGTGGTCGGCGGCCTGCCGCCGGAGGAGGTCATCCCGTTCTACGCCATGAGCGACCTGCTGATTGCGCCCTGTGTCGGCGGCACCCATGGACGGGTCCTGCTGGAGGCGCAGGCCACGGGTCTTCCGGTCGTCGCCTGCGACACGCCAGGGGTTCGCGATGCGGTGCGCGACGGCATGACGGGTCGGCTGAGCCCGGCGGGAAACGCGGAATCGATCGCCCAGTCCGTCGCCTTCCTGCTGCGCGAGCGGCAGTTCCTGAACGCCCTCGCCCTGGCGACGACCCAGACGATCTCGAAGGATCACCACATCGTATCCGCCGCGGCGGCGCTGGACGAATTCCTCTCCGGGCTGGTCGGGGGCTGACGCGGCCGCCTGCCGGCGGGCGCCGCCCCGAGCAGATCAGGAATTGCAGTCGGCGACGACCCGGCGGCGGCAATCTTCGGACTGCCGGCCCCGGTCGCTCCAGCAGGCGCGCTTGGCGCCTTCCATGGCATCGCTTTGCGAGGCCGCGGTGGCGAAGTTGCCGGCGACGACGGCGGCGCATTGACCAGCGCCGAATTCGACATGCACCTGGCAGTAATTGTGCCCGCATTTCGCGATGGCGCAGTTGTTCGCCGCCTGCTGGTCGGCCATGTCGACGCAGACGCCGAGCCGCCGCCAATTGGCGACGCTCATGGCAATCGCCCCGAAATTGCCGGTCGCCGCCGCCACCTCCTGGGTGCCGCGGTCGGTCTGGTCGGTTACCGGCGTGCTGATGGTGACCAGCCTGTTGCGCGCGAGGTCGGCGAACACGCCGTTCGGGAAACGGCTGAGATAGGCGAAATACTCCGCGGCATCCGTGCTGTCCTGGATCGAACGCCAGAACAGCATGTCGGCCTCGAGATCCGCCTGCCCGCTGGGCTGCGCCGGCTGGATCGAGGGCTGCACCGCCGGCTGTGCCGGGGCGGCGGCCACCTGCGTGCTGGCGCTGGCCGGGTTGAGGTAGAACTGCTCGGCGCTCAGAGAGCCATAGACGAAGGGTTCCTGGCGGCCATTGGTCGACGAGATCACCGTGTCTCGCACCTTGCGGAAGTAATGGCCGATCTCGACGCCGGGCTCGTTGAGATGGGTCAGCAATGCCGTGGTGAAGGGGCTGTTGAAGCCGGTGCCGTCCTCGGCGACCGCGCCGTCGCGGGTGGCAAAGGCGACCAGGGTATCGGCCGGCGCGTCGACCCGCCCCAGACCGCGGCCGACCGAGGTCGAGCGCGTCGGGCCCATGGATTCCTGCAACTGGCCGGCAAAGGGGTTGTCGCGACAGGCGTCAAGGATCACCAGCGCCAGCTTGCTGGCCTGCGAGGCCTCGCTCAGGATCAGATCCAGCGGCACCGCCTCGTAGTTGAGGTCCCGTTCGCGCCGCAGGGCCGCATCGACCGGCAGCAGGAAATTCTGTCCATCGACCTGGATGCCGTGACCGGCATAGAAGACCAGAGCCACTTCGGCATTTGCCGCCATGGCGCCGAAGGACCGCAGCGTGGTCGCCATCCCGGCGGCATCGAGGTCGATCCCCTCCTGGACCGCGAAACCGAGCCGGCGTAGAGAATCCGACATGGCAAAGGCGTCGTTTGCCGGGTTCGGCAGCGCCGGAACGTTGCGATAGCTGCTGTTGCCGATGACCAGCGCGACCCGGTCATGGGCAATCGGGGCGGCGATCTGGGCGCCGGCCTGCGGCGACCAGAGCAATGCGATCAGCATCGCGAAGATGAGGCCCGTCAGGCTGGCGGAAAAAACCGCATCCCTGCCCTGCCGGGGAATGAGTGTCGCAATGCCGTCTGCCAACCGTGCCATCTCCGCCTCCCATGGTCCGACCCTTTGGCCGTGCCGGACCTGTGTAAGTCTCCTTCGCCTCCGGAACCGGACGCCGTCGCAAGGACGCCATGTCCGGCATCTATGGAAACTGTACACCGGCCGGCGGCGGCCGGAAGTGACCGGCGTCACGCGGATAGCAGAAGACGGACGGCAGCATGCGCCGGTCCGAACCGGGACGACGGGCGGCGCGCTAGTCGTTGCAGGCGCTGGCGATCAGCTCGCAGGTGTAGTTGCGGCCGGCTTCGCGGAAGCAGCCGATCTTGGCCTCTTCCACCGCATCGTCCCAATTGTCGCCAACCCCGTAGCCCTCGCCGCCGCCCCATTCGCGGGACTCGATGAAGGCGAGGCACTGGCCGGACCCGGTCCGGGCGCGGATCTCACAGCGGCCCCCGCATTGCTCAAGGGCGCAGGCATCCGCGGCCGCCTGGCTCGGCATGTTCTTGCAGATGCCGCGGCGGACCGGGTTCGGCGTGTTGCTGGTGGCAATGGCGCCGTAATTGCCGGCCGGCTCCGGAGGTGGCAGGACGGCGACCTGGGGTGCGGCATTGCCGGCCGCCGGAGCCGCAGGGGCTGGAACCGGCACCGCCACGGTGTTGCCGGCGGTCGATCCGGCGGCCAGGGTGGTGACCGAAGCAGCCTCCTGGCGCAGCCGGCCCAGCTGCGCCTCCGTCAGCGTGCCGTCGGCGGGAACGCCGATGGACCGCTGGAAGGCGGCAACGCCGGCACGGGTGCCGGGGCCGAAGACGCCGTCGATGGCGCCGCCGTAGAGTCCGAGGCGATTGAGCGCGATTTGGGCCTCGCGCCGCTCGGCCAATGAAAAGCTCGGCTGCGGCGGCAACAGCAGGGCCGTCTCTGTGCGCTGCGGGGCGGGCGAGGCCGCCGGCGGCGCCACCGCCTGCTCGTTGGCGACAATGGTGGCGATGCGGTTGCGCGCCAGGGCGGCGAAGACACCGGTCGGGAACTGCCGCAGATAGGCGTCGAAATCGGCCTTGTCCGTGCTGTCCTTGATGGATTCCCAGAACAGCCGCTCGGTATCGTTCGACATGCCGCGGTCTTCCTGCGGCGCGGCCGCAGACGGCGTGGGCACCGTCGGCGGGGTGATCGCCGCCTGCTGGACACCGCCCAGCGCGCCCGGATTCAGATAGAACTGATCGGCGCTCAGAGAGCCGTAGACGAAGGGCTCCTGCCGGCCATTGGTCTCATCCAGCACGGTGTCCCGCACCTTGCGGAAATACTGTCCGATCTCGACACCCGGCTCCTGCAGGTGGCGCAGCAGGGCGGTGGTATAGGGGCTGTTGACGCCGTCACCGTCATCGGCGACCGCGCCGTCGCGGGTCGCGAAGGCCACCAGCGTATCCGCCGGCGCGGCTTCGACCCGCGCCAGGCCGCGTCCAACCAGCGCCGAGCGGGTCGGCCCCATTGCGCGGGCCAGATCCTGGGCGAAGGGATTGTCGCGGCAGGCATCCAGGATGACCACGCCCAGCCGTTTGGTCTGCGACACCTCGCTCATGATCAGTTCCAGCGGCACGCCCTCGTAGTTGAGGTCCCGCTCGCGGGCGAGGCTGACATCGGTCGGCAGCAGGTAGTTGATGCCATCCACCTGGATGCCGTGCCCGGCATAGAAGACCAGCGCCACATCGGCGGTTTCCGCCAAGGCGCCGAAGGCCCGGACAGCGCCGTACATGCCCGCCGTGTCGAGGTCGATCCCCTCCTCGACGATGAAGCCGAGATTGCGCAGCGATGCCGACATGGCGCGCGCATCGTTGCGCGGATTGGCGAGTTGCGGCGCGTTGGCATAGGCCGCATTGCCGATCACCAGCGCGACCCGTTTCAGATCGGCCTGCGCCTGCGCCGTGCCACCGGGCGCGATGAGTGACAGGGCCAGTCCCAGGACGGCCAGAACGTGCCAAAGCGGCGCCCCGGCTGTCTGCACCGCGGACCTGACCTCGCGGTGCGCGAATGTCGATATCGTCATCGCCCACCTATATTGGTTATCTCGACGCGCCGGTTGACGTCGCCGTCCGGATTTCCGGTATCCAGCGGCCGTGCCTCGCCCCATCCGACATCCCGCAGCCGCTCCGGGCTGACATTGACGGCTGAGACCAGATAGTCGCGGACCGCCCGGGCCCGGCGCTCGGAAAGCAGAAGATTATACTCGGCGGAGCCGACTCCGTCGGTGTGTCCGGCGATCAGGAAATTGAAGCCGGTCAACTCGCGCGAGGTGATCGCGGCGCCAAGCTCGGCCAGAACGCGCTTGGCCTCGTCGGTCAGCCGGTCCGATCCGAACTCGAACTGAATCTGGAAATTAACGGAGGGCTGCCGGCCCAGCGACCGCGTGTTGCTGATCGACGGCGCCCGCGCCATGACGTCCCCGCCCGAACCCGGCGGCGTCAGCGCGCGGATGAAATCGGCCGCGGTGGGATCCGTCATGATCTTGCTGTCGTCGGCCATGGCGGGACCGGCGAACAGCACCATGAGCAATATCTGCAGCAGCGGGATCCCGCGGGCCGTCTGGATAGGTGACATGACGCCTCTCCAAGAACCATGTGTCGTTCCGGTGCGCCCTGCCGGTCTGCGATATCCGTCCGCCGATCCCTGTGCCATGACCTATGTCGTCCCTCTTGATCCGGTTTTGGTTCGGCGCCGTCCTAAGCTGCCGAGTCCGGAATTCGTCATCCCTGAGGCCGCGACGTGATGAACACGTAGCTGCCGGCGGCCGGTGTCGCGAACCCACGTCGCTGCAGCGATGTCAGCGATTCGCTGAGCGCCTGCAGATAGGCCGATGCCGGTTCGGTGAACGGGCGCGGCACGTCGAACAGTTCGACCGGCGTGGAGATGGCAACGATCATGTCGGTTCCAAAAGGCGGGTTTATCACCAGGTTCGGATCGCCCGGGTGGCCGCCCGGGCCCCCTCCGACGACAATCATTCCGCCGGCCGAAACGCGGTTTTGCGGCCGTTGGTCGGTCGGGAACAGGTGATAGACGTTGCCCTCCTTGTCGATGAAATCGACGTAAAGGTATCCGTCGAAGCCGGTGGCCGCTGTGGCGCGGATCACAAGCGAGTCGTTCTGCTGATAGATCAGCGAGGCGTTGTTGGGCCGGATCAGCGGACCGTCGCCGCGCCCGGGTGCGATGCCGGCCTGCGCCTCCAGCACCCCGATCGCGGCGCAGAAGGGCCATGGCCGGATGCTCGTCGATTCGATGACGCCGCGCACGCCGTTGACCGATGACAGGGCGTTGAGAAGCCGGCGCAGATCGTCATCGCCGGCCAGATACCCTGTCACCATCACCCGCAGGTCGTCGGTCAGGGTCGCCGACAGGCCGGAGCACTGGAAGCCGCCCAGAACCTCGTTGACTTCGTCCTCGATCAGGACGCGATCGGGAAGCCTCGCCACCTGCTCCGGCGGCGATGCGGTTGTCTGCAACGGTGTATTGGTGGTCGCGGCGGGCTGGGTGGTCGTGGCGGTCTGGATGGCCCCATTGGCCAGGGTCGTGCTGCCTTGAGTCGGGCTGGTCTGGGTCGAACCGCCAAGGGTGCTTGCGGCCGGCTGGCCGCCGCCTAGCGGCGAAGATCCACCCAATGGCGACGATCCGCCCAGCGGCGAAGATCCGCCCAGCGGTGACGATCCGCCCAGGGACGATGCCGGCGCCACGGCGCCGGCGGCTGAGGTTCCTGTCGTCGCCTGATTGCTCGCGAGCTGCGCCTCGATGGCCGCAGCCGTCACCGGCGTCTCACCCGTCGCCGCGGCCGCTTCAGTCCCGGTATCGGTATCGGCCGAGCCTTGCAGCCAGAAATAGCTGCCAGCGCCCGCGGCGACCAGGATTACTGCGGCGACGCCCACCGCCAGGCCGATCTTGCTGCCGCCCTTCTCTGCCTTGGTGTCCTTCTTGCCGGCCTTGCCCTTGCCGCGGGCCTTCGACGCGCTGGCCTGCAACTCCGCCATGGATTGCGGCCGGTCGTTCGGGTTGGGCTCCAGCATCCAGGCGATCTCGTCGCGCAGGGCGGCCGGCACATCGCTCAGATCCGGCACCGCGCGCCGGGCCTCCAGCACCGACATGTGGGTCTTGCCCATTTCCAACGGGCGGCCGATCGCCGCCGCCGCCAGCACCAGCCCGGCGCTGTAGATATCGGACCGCGCATCGACGTCGCCGCCATAGAGGCCGAGCTGTTCCGGCGAGGCATAGGAGTATTTGCCGGCGAAATCGCCGCCGATGACGGTGCGGGCGTCCGGGTCGGCCAGCTTGGCGATGCCGAAATCGATGATCTTGGCGTTCTCCAGACGACCGCCCGGCAGGATCACATTGTCCGGCGACATGTCGCGGTGGATGACGCCCGTCTCGTGCGCCGCGCCCAGCCCCATGGCGAGGCGGTCGCGCAGCATGAAGACGTCCTGCACCGACAGGGCGCCGTCCTTGAGCACCGCCGACAGCGCCGGGCCGTCGACGAACTCCATGATCAGGTAGAGATGGCCCTCTTCGTCGCAGACGACGCCGTCATAGCCCACCACGGCTTCGTTGCGCACGTTGCGCAGCACCGCCGCCTCGCGGGTGAACAGGTCGATGACCTTGGGGTCCTTGGCCAGCTCCGGCAGCATGATCTTGATGGCATGCTCGGTGCCGAGCTTGACGTGGCTGGCCCGATAGACCTCGCCCATGCCGCCGCGCGCCAGCAGCTTGTCGATCCGGTAGGTGTGGCTGAGCAGGGCGCCGGGCGCCGCCGTAAACGCGGCCGTTTGGCCGGCCAGATCCGACTGGCTTACCAGCCTTGTCTCGTCGTCCATCGAGCTCATGCCCTTCCCCGATCGGCCGCCCGCCCGGCGATTGCCGTCCGCGAATCCGGGCTCCCGCCGCAGGCCGGTTCCGCGCCGCGCCATACTGCGCGGCCAACCGACCGGATTCAAAGGAATTCTCCCGCGCCCCCCAAGCCGCCGCAGTGAGCACCATCACAGGTGCCGGACCCAATGCGGCTCCACCATCCCAGGTCGGTGGTGCTTGGAAGAGGCCGCCGCGGCAATTTCGAGATTTACAATCCCCACCGAAGGATGGTCCCGTTGCATTGCCGTGATGGCAGCGTCGGCCGGCCGGGCCGAACGCCGCGAGCGAGGGAGGCAGCATGATGGAAACCGTGGGCTTTACCCGCATGGCGGACGGCACGCGCGAGGACTACGAATTCCTCGCCGAACGCGAGGCCCGGCACATCGCCGCACTGCCCGACCGGATCATCGCGGCACTGAAGGCACTCGACCATTCGATCGACGGCTACAAGGTCACGCGGCTGGTCCATTCGCTGCAGACCGCCACCCGGGCCGAGGCTGACGGCGCCGACAAGGAGATGGTGGCCGCCGCCCTGATCCACGATCTCGGCGACGATCTGTCGCCGGAGAACCACTCCCAGCTGGCCGCCGCGATCATCCGCCCCTATGTCCGCCCCGAGGTGACCTGGGTGGTGGAAATGCACGGCCTGTTCCAGATGGCCTTCTATGCGCCGCAGCTCGGGCGCGATGGCGACGGCCATCTGCGCTACGCCGATCATGAATGGTACGAGTCCTGTATGCGGTTCTGCCGGGACTGGGATCAGGAGGCGTTCGACCCGGACTACCCGACCAAACCGCTGGCGCATTTCGAGCCGCTGATCCGCGAGATCTTCACCCGCCCGCCCTTCGATGCGGAGGTGCTCGCGGGCCGGGCGAAATGAACACCTAGAGTGGGAACCACAGAGGCGCAGAGACACAGAGAACCAAAAGAGGCTATCTGGTCCTGTCTTACGCTTGTGTCATTCCCGCGAAAGCGGGAATCCAGTCGATCCTGACCGATCCTGGATTCCCGCTTTCGCGGGAATGACGAAAAGATGGAGCCGGGCGATATGGTCTCATTTGGTCCTCTGTGTCTCTGTGTCTGCGTGGTGAAATCATGAAGATCGGCTTCATCGGGCTTGGCAATGTCGGCGGCAAGCTTGCCGGCAGCCTGCTGCGCAACGGGTTTCCGCTGACGGTGCACGAGCTGGATCGCGCCCGGGCGCAAGGCTTCCTCGATGGCGGCGCGGCCTGGGCCGACACGCCGCGCACGGTGGCCGAGAACAGCGACGTCGTCATCACCTGTCTGCCCTCGCCGGCCGCCTGCGCCCAGGTGATGGAGGCGGAGGACGGCATCCGCGATGGTCTGGCCGAGGGCAAGATTTGGCTGGAGATGAGCACCACCGACGAGGCTGAGGTGAAGCGCCTGGGCGCCCTGGTGGTCGAGCGCGGAGCGGTCGCCCTGGACTGCCCGGTCTCCGGCGGCTGTCACCGGGCTGCGACCGGCAACATCTCCATCTTCGCCGGCGGCGAGCGCGCCGCCTTCGAGACCGTGCTGCCGGTGCTTTCGGCCATGGGAAGGCGCATCCTGCACACCGGACCTCTGGGCTCGGCCTCGGTGCTGAAGGTGGTGACCAACTACCTGGCGACCGCCAATCTGGTGGCCCTGGGAGAGGCGCTGATCGTCTCCCGCCAGGCCGGCATGGACCTCGCCACCACCTATGAGGCGATCCGCATCTCCTCCGGCAATTCCTTCGTGCACGAGACCGAGAGCCAGGTGATCCTGAACGGCTCCTACGATATCGGCTTCACCATGGCCCTGGTGCTGAAAGATATCGGCCTGTTCCAGGACGTCGCCGACCGGGCCGGCGCCGAGCTGGAGATCTCGCCGCTGCTCACCCGGATCTTCCAGGACGGCGCCGAGCGCTACGGGCCGGATGCCTGGTCCTCGATGATCGCGAAGCGTCATGAGGAGTCCTGCGGCGTCGATCTGCGTGCCGACGGATTCCCGGCGGAACTGGTGGATGACGAGCCGGAGGTGCCTGGGTCCGAAGTGATCGTCGACGACAACGGCCCGCGCGCCTGACGCGGGTCCGATAGAGCGTTCGACCATCGGTCGCAATTGGCAGCGAGCCGAAACCGCACTGAGTGGTTTGGCAAATTAAGTAATCGTGGCATTGATGATTCATATCAATGCAGGGTTATATTATTTCAGTACGGTAGCCCCAAGGGTCTGTATTTGAACAGACCAAGCATATGGGGGAACCAAAAGTGAGAACGCTTAAGCTAAGTGGAGGAGAGAGCGTTGATTTCTCTCCCGAGTTCTTCGACGAGTCCGCTTTGAAGGGATTTCTGGACTATGGTCCGGAGGCCCTGTCGATCGCCGAGGTCGAAGAGATCGGCCGGGAGATGGCGAAGGGTGTGGCCGGCCCGCCACCGAAGCGTCGCAAGCCTGTCGTCAGGCCGTCGAAGGAAAAGCCACTGAAGGAGATGTCGCTCGACCAGGTCTTCCGCACCGTCTTCGACAGCCTTGAGGCGGACAAGGACTTTGGCGGGTACGTAAGGGAGAACAGGGATCCGCTGATGCGGGACATGGAGACCGACTTCGTCGCGAGGGTCGGGCGCCGCATCAATCCCAAAGTCTTCGAACACAACATGGACACGTTCCATGTCGAGGAGACCGTCGCGCGCGGCATGGTCAGCCTGAGCATCAACGGTGAGCCGGCGCTGACCTACCGGGGCGCGGATTCCCGCTCGGACAGGGCGAGGGCCCTGAAGACGCTGGTCGCCTGGTGCAAGCTGATCTGGGACACCATCGGGTTCATCGGTTCGGTGCTCGAGATCTACACGCCCAAGGCGGACTCAAAGCGCGTCAAGGCGATCACCAGGCTGGTCGACAGGGCCAAGAGTACCTGGAAGCGGTTCGTCGACAGGATGATGGAGATCCGGTGGGTCTCGAGTGCCACGGCGAAGATCAAGGTCATCGTCAAGGCCTTCGATATCGGCAACATCGCCAAGCTTGGCCTCGATGTCGCGAAGGCCATGTGGCGCAGCATGAGCTGGCGGGAATGGCTGTGGGCGGTCGCCCAGTTCTCCGCGGCGCTGGTGCTGTTCTTCGTGACCGCCGGCACGACGCTGATACGCAAGATGGTGCGCGCCGCCGCCAAGCTGATCAACGTCATCCAGGACGTGATCGAGATCGGCAAACTGCAGGGCAAATCGACGGCCTTCGAGAAAGCGGTCGCCTGACCGTTCCGCCGTCCGGCCCCAAAATGGCGCCGTTGCCGCATCCCGGCAGCGGCGCTATTGCTGAGCTCGCGAGGTGATGAACACGTAGCTGGCGACCGGCTTGTCTGCCCCGCCCGACGCCGCCGTCAGTGCCGCGCTGAGGGTCTGAAGGTAAGACGATGCCGGCTCCTCGAAGTCCCGCGGACCGTCGAACAGGGGCTGCGGCGACGAGATCGCGACGATCATGTCAGTGCCGAAGGGCGGGCTGATGCTCAGCGCCAGCTCGCCCGGATTGCCGCCTGGTCCACCGCCGACGGTGATCTCCTGTCCGCCGAAGACGCTGTTGTCGGCCCGCTGGCGGGTCGGGAACAGGTGGTAGACCGATCCCTGCTTGTCAATGAAGTCGATGTAGAGATAGCCGTCATACAGCCGCGTCGAAGTGGCGCGGACCACCAGGTTGTTGCCCTCAAAATAGATCAGCGAAGGATTGTTCGGACGGATCGCCGGCCTGCCCGGCTGCCCCGGCTCCAGACCGGCCTGGGTCTCCACCACGCTTATTGCGGCGCAGAACGGCCAGGGCCGCACAGTCACCGCCGAGTTGACGCGCCTGACCCCCGCGATCGCAGACAGCTCAGCCACCAGCTTGCTCACATCGACATCGCTGGACACGAACCCAGACACGGTGACTTCGCGGTTGTCGCCGAGCGTTCCCGCCAACCCGGCACATTGGAACTGGCTGGTCACCGTCTCGATCCCGGCGCGAATCCGCCGATCCTCCGCTTCGACGCGCTGCCTCTCCTCTTCGGCCTGCCGCCGCCTCTCTTCTTCGGCCTGCCGCCTTTCTTCCTCGGCCTGCTGCTCGAGGTAGACCTGGTAAGCGTAGTATCCGCCGCCGGTGAGAGCGACCAACACCACCAGCACAAGCCCGATGACCAGCCCGGTCTTTCCGCCACCGCTCGGCTCCGGTTTGGGCCGGGTCTGCGGCGGTGCATGTGGTGCCGTCCGGACGGTGGTCGGGATGGCAAGATGCGGCACCAGTTCCGCCATCGAGGCCGGCCGGTCGTCCGGATTGGGCTGCAGCATCCAGGCGATCTCGTCGCGCAGGCTTTCCGGCACCGCGCTCAGATCCGGCACGCTGCGACGGGCCTCGAGGACATCGATATGGGAGCGCCCCATGGGCAGCGGCTCGCCGATCGCGGCCGCGGCCAGCACAAGCCCGGTGCTGTAGATGTCCGAACGGCCATCGACGTGGCCGCCATGCATGCCGAGCTGCTCCGGCGAGGCGTAGGAATATTTGCCGGCGAAATCGCTGCCCAGAACCGTCTGGACCTCGGGGTCTTCCAGCTTGGCGATGCCGAAATCGATGATCTTGGCATCTTCCAGGCGGCCGCCCGGCAGGATCACGTTGTCAGGGGACATATCCCGGTGGATGACGCCCTTCTCATGGGCCGCGCCCAGACCCATGGCCAGCCGGTCGCGCAGCACCAACACCTCGTCCGGGGTCAGCGGGCCGTCCTTGAGCCGGGACTTGAGCGACGGGCCGTCAGCGAACTCCATGATCAGGTAGAGCCGGCCATCCTCGTCGCAGACCACGCCGTCATAGCCGACCACCGCCTCGCTGCGCACATTGCGCAGCACCGCGGCCTCGCGGGTGAACAGGTCGATGACGCGGCGGTCCTGGGCCAGCTCCGGCAGCATGATCTTGATGGCGTGCTCGGTGCCCAGCTTGACGTGGCGGGCCCGGTAGACTGCCCCCATGCCGCCGCGGGCGAGAAGCTTCTCCACCACGTAGGTGTGGCTGAGAACGGTGCCCTCGGTGACGCCGAAATCGTCCGGGGCCGCCGTCACCAACCGCGTCTCGTCGTCGATACCGCTCATGCCCCAATTGATCGGCTGCCCCGGCCTGGTGCCGGCCGGCCATATTGCGCTGGCAACCAGACGGCCTCAAAGCAAATTCGGGCATTCGCAACCGACCGGCGATGTCTTTGGGCGAACGGGGAAATTTCCGTTACACGCTTGCCCGAAGGCGCCCCGACACCGCTTAATAGGTATCCGCGCGTTGATGAGGCGTCGCGCCGAAGACGCAGAACAGACCAATAAACGTCTTGGGAGGCCATCCAATGAACACCCCCTTCAAACCCCTGGCGGTCGCCGTCGCGGCGCTTGCGCTGTGGTCCGGCGCCGCCATGGCCCAGACCGACCGGCTGATCGTCGAGCTGAACAAGTTCGAGGCCATCGACAATGGCTGCCGGACCTTCTTCCTGTTCCGCAACCAGACGGTGAACGCCTTCCAGGGCTTCGAGATGTCCCTGGCGATCCTCGACGACGAGGGCATCATCGACCGGCTGCTGACCGTGGACGCAGCACCGCTGCCGCCGGAGCGCACCACGCTGAAGCTGTTCGAGATCCCGGAGACCACCTGCGAGAGTGTCGGCGAGATCCTGCTGCACGAAATCTCGACCTGCGAGCCGGACCAGGGCGGGCCGATCGACTGCTTCGACATCGTCGATTTGCGGTCCCGGACCTCCGCGCCGCTGGTCAAATAGCGGCCGGGGGAACCGGCCATGGTGGATACCGTAAGCCATTGGATGGAGGCCGGCGGACCGATCGTCATCATCCTCGGCCTGCTGTCGGTCTATTCGATCGCCCTGGTGGTGCTGAAGCTGATCCAATTCTGGGGCATTTTGGGCGGGCGCAGCGACCGGGAGGCGGCCCTGGACGCCTGGGAGCGCGGCGAGCGCGCCGATGCCCGCAAGCTGGTCACCGGCGGGCGCAACCCGATCAACGCCGTCGTCGCCGCGGCCATGGAGGGATTGGCCAAGCGCTGGGACAAGGCGGTGCTGCGCGAGGAGGTCGAGCGGGTCGCCAACGCCCAGATCGAAACCCTGGGCCGCCATCTGCGCACGCTTGAGGTGCTGGCGGTGGTCAGCCCGCTGATGGGGCTGCTCGGCACCGTGCTGGGCATGATCGAGTCCTTCCAGTCCCTGGAGATGGCCGGCGGCAGCGCCAATGCGGCAGTGCTGGCGGCCGGCATCTGGCAGGCGCTGCTGACGACGGCAATGGGGCTGATCGTGGCGATCCCGGCGGCCATCGCCGCCAACATGCTCGGCGCCCGGCTCGACCGCGCCGGCCACACGATCGAGGATTGCGTCACCCGGCTCTACGTCGCGGATCGCGGCCACGCGGGATAGCGCGACCATGCGCCTGAACCGGAAGAGACGGGTCGGCATGATCATCTCGGTGACGCCGCTGGTCGACGTCATGATGATCCTGCTCGTCTTCTTCATGGTGACGTCGACCTATCTCGACCTCGACATGATCCCGCTGGTCGGCGGCGACCGGCCCGGCGGGCAGGCGCCGGCACCGGTGCCGGTGGAGCGGGTGCAGCAGGCCACCAGCCTGCTGATCCGGCTGGCCGCCGACGGACGGGTCTATGTGTCCGGCGAGCAGGTCAGCCTCGCCGGCCTGAGCTCGCTGGTACAGATCCGCATCACCACCCGGCCCACCACTCCGATCCTGGTGCTGCCGTCCGGGGCGGCCTCGACCCAGTCGCTGGTCAGCCTGATGGACGCCATTGCGCTGGCCGGCGGGCGCAACGTCCGGGTCGTCCGGTTGTCGCCGCAATGATCAGCGTCCGCCGCAGGCCCGACCGGCCCCAGCACGAGACGATCGTCACCCTGATCGACATCGTCTTCTTCCTGCTGGTGTTCTTCATGCTGATCGGCCGCATGGACGCGACCTCGCCGTTCGAGCTGTCGCCGCCCATCTCCGGCGGCGGCGAGGCCCTGCCCCAGGGCGGCATGACGGTCAGCCTGTCCCAGGACGGCCGGGTGGCGCTGGACGGCGTTGAACGGTCGCGGGACGACATTGTCCGGGTGCTGCGCGACGCCATCGCCGCCTCCCGCGAGCCGCTCTTCGTGCGCATCAACGCCCATGCCGACACGCCGGTGCGGCACCTGCTGCCGCTGGTCACCGCGCTGGAGGCGCTGCCAGAGGGCGACGTGGTGCTGGTGGTGACACCGAGGCGCCGATGATGAGCCTGCATCTCGCACCCTGGCCATGGCCTGCGTCGCACCCGGGCGGTTCGATTCGCCAGGAAAGGGCCGAAGAGCGTAGCAGAGCTACGGTCGAGGGTCTTGACGCCGCGGGCGGGCCGCCCGGGTGCGACCCGAAGGGCGGCGCTGTCCTGCCGACAGGGTGCGTCAGAGCGCTTGCCCGATGCGCTGCATCGCGCCGCACGCCCTTCCTACCTTGTCGGCAGGACAGCGCCGCGCAGGCCACGGCCAGGGTGTGAGATGCAGGCTAAGACAGCCAACCCGCTGCTGTTCTGGTTCCCGGCGATCATGCTGTCGCTGCTGGCGCATGCGATGCTGGTGATGATGATCCATGCCGGCACCCAGCCGGACCCGGTGGCGATGACCGCGGAGATCCAGACCCGGATCGACGTCTCGTCCCTGGACGTGCCGTCGCAGCGGGCCGAGGCCAGCGAGCCCGAGGGTGAATTGGCCGAAGCCTCGGAGGCCTCCGGCGAGCGGCTTGGCGTGCAGGCTGTCCCGACCAGCCAGGCTCGTCCGGTCACCGCACCCGGCCAGCAGGTCGCCGCCCTGGTGCCGGACACGCCGGCCAGCCGGCCCGTCGAAGCGACCGGCGCCACGGTGGCGGCGACGGCGGCATCCGGCGCGCAACTGGCGGCGGCGACGGTCGCCACGCCCAGCCTGACATCCGCCGCCGCACCGAGCACGACCGTGGCGGCCGCCGCGATGCCCGAAGCCGTCGCGGCAGCGGCGGTGCCGGAAACCGTGGCCGCCGCCGCTGCGATTCCGCAGGCCGCGGCGCTGGCCACGGTGCAGCCGGTCGGCGCCGCTCTGACAGCGGCAACGGCGGATACGTCGGTTATCGCGGCGGCGACGGCGACCACGGCGACGTTGGCAGCCTCCAGCCCGGTCGGCCAGACGGTCGCCGCATCCGCGGGCCCGGCCGTCGTGACCGCGGCCATGGCGCCGCCGAGCCTGACCATGGCGGCGGCGAGCGCGCCGGCCGAGACACTGACCAATGCGCGGCCGGAGGGTGCGCAACTGGCCCCGGTCGCTGCGAGTACGGCCCGGCTCACCACCGTCGCCGCCGCCGGGCCCAGGGTCATCCCGGCGGTCCCCAGCGCCACGTTGGCGGTCGCCCGTCCAGCCGACGCGACACTGGTTCTGGCGTCCACCAACAGCGCACCGGCGGTGGCAGCGCAGCGGCCCCAGGCGGCGCAGGTGGCGGCCGTGGCGGCACCGGCGCAGGCGGTCGCGACCGGTCGCGCCGAGGGTGTTCAGGTCGCCTCGCTCCAGGCAGCACCGGACCCGGTGGCCACCCTGGACACGGCGAGCCCCGGCATCTCGTCGGCGGCGGCCATCGCGGCGCCACAGGGCACTGCGGTCCCGCCGGCCGCGACCGGCGACATCGCCGGCATGATCGCGCGCACCGAAGCGTCGGACATCGCCGTTGCCGCCACCGCATCTCTGGCCTGGACCGGCGATGCCGCATCGACGCTCGACGAGCAGTCCCTGGCGGCGATACAGTCCTTCATGGGGTCGAGCAACATCACCGGCAGCGCCGCCTTCGCCGGCTCGGTGCGCGACGGCATCGGCTCGGCCCTGGCGCAGTTCCCCTGCAGCCGGCTCCAGGCGGCGTTCCAGCCGGAATCCGGCGGGCTGGAGATCCGTGGCCATATCCCGTCGGAAGAGTTCCGACCGGCCATCGTCGGCATGCTGCAGAACACGGTGGGCGATTCGATCCCGGTCGGCGACAGCGTGTTGGTGCTGCCCTCGCCGCAATGCGGCGTGCTGGACGCGGTGGAGAACCTGGGCGTGCCGCAATCCCGGGACCAGATCGACGACCCGCTGGTGGTCGGCGAGGAGGCCCAGGCAAGGATCGTGCGCTATGAGGACGGCGCCCGGCTGACCCTCGGTCTGCAGGGCGCCGATTACGACGCCTATATCTACCTGGATTACTATGACGGCGACGGAAACGTCATCCATCTGCTTCCGAACGAGATCCGCTCGGACAATTTCTATCCGGCCAAGGAACCCTTCGTGATCGGCGACCGGGCGTCCGGACTCGACCTCACGATCACAGCACCCTTCGGCCAGGACATCGCCGTGGTGCTGGCCGCGACGCGGCCGCTATACGAGGGCGTCCGACCGCTCGTCGAGCGGGCGGACGACTACCTCCCCTGGCTCCACGCCCGGGTCGACGGTTTCCGGGAGTCCGACCCCGGCTTCCGCGGCGAGTGGGCGTATCTCTTCGTCATGACCGGCCCCGTGGGCGCCTTCGCCAACCGCTGACTCCTCCGCCGGCATATCGGCATGGCCGCCGACCAGGGCGAAGACGAACACCACCGAGAAGGCGGCGATCAGCAGCCCGGTCGCATGCATGACCGCGTCATCGGCTCCGGCCGACAGGAAAAGCCCCGTCACCCCGAGCCCGAGCGTCAACGTGCCGATGATCCAAACGCCCAGTTTGTTCATGGTTCGATGCCTTCCTGCGCTTTACGGCCGTTCGCCACGGCTCTGCGCTCCCGTTGAACCTGTTTCCCGACTATTACTTATCGTCATTCTCGCGAAAGCGGGAATCCAGAATCGGCAACGGTTCCGCTTGAACGCTCAGGATCGCTGGATTCCTGCTTTCGCGGGAATGACGAAAGAGGGAATGACCGTTCTGACTGTTTCTGTCGAAGTTCCCGTTATTCCCAAGCCACGCAATCTCGATAGGCGTGCCAGGTGGCAAGCCCGATCAGCGGCACCGTGACCATCAGCCCGACATAGGCGGTGGCAAGGCCGACGCCGATGAAGATCACGATCAGCCAGGCCCACAGGGCCATGGTCCAGAAGTTCTGCTGCACCGCCGAGAGGCTGGTGGTGATGGCGGTGATGACGTTGACCTGACGGTCCAGCAGCAGCGGGATCGACACCGCCGAGATGGCGAAGACCAGCGCCGCCAGGATGCCCCCGACGCTGGTGCCGACCACCAGGAAGGGCAGGCTCTCAACCGACAGGAAGACGTCCTCGATGAACAGCGCCGTTTCCGGCCGCGGCGGATTGGATGAGAAGAACATGGCGAAGATGATCGTCGCGAGGCGAATCCAGGCCAGCAGGAACAGCATCAGCGCCACGCCCATCAGCCCGATCTGGGTGACGTTGCGGCGCCACGCCGAAAGCGCCTCGCCAAGCGCCACTTTCTCTCCGCTCTCCAGCCGGCGGCTTACCTCATACAAGCCGACCGCCAGGATCGGACCCATCAGCATGAAGCCGGCGGTCAGCGGCAGGACCAGATAGAAGACGTCGTAAAACCAGATCAGCGCCGTCAGCAGGGCGCCGGAGGCGGCGAACAGCAGACCGTAACTGAGGCACACGCCCGGCGCCTCGCGCAGGTCCCGCCAGCCGGCGGCAAGCCAGGCCCAGGGCCGGTCCAGGTCGATCTTGCGGACCCGGGGCACCGCCTCGGGCCGGCCGTCGGCGCTGTACTCAATGCCGGTCTCTGACATGGGGGGCTCCTCGCAAAGCGGCCGCTGTACCGCGTTCCAGTCTAACGAATACCGCATGCGCTGACGATGCCGTCACGGATTCGCGCGGTTTCATGCCGCAGCCAAGCCCGGACGGGCCACAGGCTCATTGACCTATGTCAATGCCTGGAAGCACTCTAATCCATACCACCGATCCAAACTCTGATGCCTTGCCCCCGGGCGTCGTCCCGGATGCGCGACCTTCTCGCGCGACACTTCCACAGGCGGGCGCATCGGCCCGATTTTCCAGCGGCGACCATCGCCGCGCGACGCATGGGTAGGTACATATGGCGGTAGCGGCGGAGGCGCCGGCGGGGGCGCTGGAGCGGGTCGAGTACGACGAGGACGTCGTCAAGCTCTTCACCATCGTGACCATGTTCTGGGGCATCGTCGCCTTCGCGGCCGGCGTCTACATCGCCTTGCAGCTGACATTCCCGGTGCTGAATTTCGGGGTTGAGTGGCTCAGCTTCGGCCGGCTGCGGCCGGTGCATACCTCGGCCGCCATCTTCGCCTTCGGCGGCAACGCGCTGCTGGGCACCTCCTTCTACGTGGTGCAGCGGACCTGCCGGGCCAGCCTGTTCGGCGGCCGGGCGCCGGCCCGCTTCGTGTTCTGGGGCTATCAGCTGTTCCTGGTAATGGCGGCGTCGGGCTATGTGCTGGGCGTGACCCAGGGCCGCGAATATGCCGAGCCGGAATGGTATGTCGATCTGTGGCTGACCCTGGTCTGGGTGATCTATCTGCTGATCTTCATGGGCACGCTGATGAAGCGCCGCGAGCCGCATATCTATGTGGCCAACTGGTTCTACCTGGCCTTCATCGTCACCATCGCCATGCTGCACATCGTCAACAATCTGGCGGTGCCGGTGTCATGGACCGGAACGAAGAGCTACTCGCTGTTCTCCGGCGTGCAGGACGCCCTGACCCAATGGTGGTACGGCCATAATGCGGTCGGCTTCTTCCTGACCGCCGGCTTCCTGGGGATCATGTACTACTTCATCCCCAAGCAGGCGGAACGGCCGGTCTATTCCTACCGGCTGTCGATCATCCATTTCTGGTCGCTGATCTTCCTGTACATCTGGGCCGGGCCGCATCACCTGCACTACACCGCCCTGCCCGACTGGGCCCAGACCCTGGGCATGACCTTCTCGGTGATGCTGTGGATGCCGTCCTGGGGCGGCATGATCAACGGCATCATGACCCTGTCGGGCGCCTGGGACAAACTGCGCACCGACCCGGTGCTGCGCTTCCTGGTGGTGTCGGTCGCCTTCTACGGCATGAGCACCTTCGAGGGGCCGCTCATGTCGATCAAGGCGGTGAACTCGCTCAGCCACTACACCGACTGGAACATCGGCCATGTGCATTCCGGCGCGTTGGGCTGGGTCGCCTTCGTCTCCTTCGGGGCCACCTACTTCCTGATGCAGCGGCTGTGGGGCCGGGCGCGGCTCTATTCGGTGAAGCTGGTCAGCTACCACTTCTGGATCTCGACGCTGGGCATCGTGCTTTACATCGTCTCCATGTGGTGGTCCGGCATCACCCAGGGCGTCATGTGGCGGACCTATGACCAGTACGGCTTCCTGCAGTTCTCCTTCATCGAGACGGTGGAGCGCATGCAGCCCTTCTATCTGGTGCGGACGCTGGGCGGGATCCTGTTCCTGATCGGCGCGGTGATCATGGCCTACAACATGTGGCGCACCATCCGCGGCGATGTGCGCGAGGAGGTCGGCGTCGGCTACCAGCCGACCGTCGCCGGTCTGGCGGATTAGGAGGAGCGGACTCATGGGTTGGCACAAGGTATTCGAGACCCGCAGTCTCCTGATGCTGGTCGGGATCCTGATCACCGTCTCGATCGGCGGCATCGTCGAGATCGTCCCGCTCTACACCATCGAGAGCACCATCGAGGAGGTGGACGGCGTACGCCCCTACACCCCGCTGGAGCTGATGGGCCGCAACATCTACATCCGCGAGGGCTGCTACAACTGCCACAGCCAGATGGTGCGGCCGTTCCGCGACGAGGTGGAACGCTACGGCCATTACAGCCTGGCGGCGGAGAGCATGTACGACCACCCCTTCCAATGGGGGTCGAAGCGCACCGGGCCCGACCTGGCGCGGGTCGGCGGCAAATACTCCAACGAGTGGCACGTCGCCCACTTCATCAATCCGCAGGCGCTGGTGCAGGGCTCGATCATGCCGCAATACCCGTTCCTGGCGGAGCACGACCTGGAGGTCGACGACATTGTCGCGCATTTGGAAGCCCAGCGCGCGGTCCGGGTGCCCTACACCGACGACATGCTGGCCAATGCCGCCGCCGATCTGGCGGCCCAGGCCGAGCCCTTCGGCGACCATGCCGCGCTGCAGGAGCGTTATCCCAACGCGGCGGTCGGCGATTTCGACGGCGATCCGGAACGGCTGACCGAGATGGACGCGCTGATCGCCTATCTCCAGATCCTCGGGCGGATGGTCGATTTCGACGATTACCGCACCGAAGACCTTCTGCAGTAGGAGGCGGCGATGGACCTGAATGCACTGGTCGAGTTCGGCCGCTCGCTGTGGGTGCTGTGGCTGATGGCGATCTTCCTCGGCATCGTCGCCTGGGTGATGTGGCCGAAGAACAGACGCAAGATCGAAGACCACGGCCAGATCCCGTTCAAGGATGAGGAGCGATAGGGTATGCCGACCAAGATCGAGAAGGACGCGATCACCGGCAGCGAGACCACCGGCCATGAGTGGGACGGGATCAAGGAGCTGAACAACCCGCTGCCGCGCTGGTGGCTCTACGTCATGTACGCCACCATCATCTGGTCGGTGGCCTACTGGTTCGTGTTCCCGGCGATTCCCGGGGTCAGCGGCTACACCAAGGGGCTGCTGGGCTACGACCAGCGCACCGCGCTGGACGAACAGCTGGCCACCGCCTATGAGCGCCAGGGCGTGTTCCGCGACACCATCGCCAACAGCTCGCTGGCGGATATCCGCGGTAACGCCGAGATCCTGCCCTTTGCCATCGCCGGCGGGCGCGCCGCCTTTGCCGACAATTGCGCCCCGTGCCACGGCCTCGGCGGCGCCGGACAGGCGGGCGGATACCCGTCCCTGGCCGACGATGCCTGGATCTGGGGCGGCACCCTGGACGACATCCACACCACGCTCGAAGTCGGCATCCGCTCCGACCATCTCGACACCCGCTGGTCGGAGATGCCGGGCTTCGGCACATTGGAGATCCTGTCGCCGGAGGAGATCGACGACGTCGCGGAATACGTGCTGAGCCTGTCCGGCTCCGAGACCGACAGCGCCGCCGCGGCGCGCGGTGCGGAGACCTACGAGATCCAGTGCCTGGCCTGCCATGGCGAGGGCGGCACCGGCCTGGCGGAGCTGGGCGCGCCGAACCTGAGCGACCAGATCTGGCTCTATGGCGGCGACAAGGACAGCGTCGTGGCGCAGATCGCCGCACCCCAGCAGGGCGTGATGCCGGCCTGGTCGGGCCGGCTGGACGAATCGACCGTCAAGATGCTGGCGGTTTACGTCCACACCCTGGGCGGCGGATTGTAGGTTAGGAAAATCGCATCATGGCGCCGGATGACCGGATGTCTGGATTGACGGAGCTGGTCGCCACCGAGGACGTGCTCTCTCGCAAGGAGCAGCGCGAAGCGCCGCTCTATGCCGGCCGCATCAAGGTCCATCCGAAATCCGTCTCCGGCCCGGTGCGGCGCATCAAATGGGCCGTGCTGATCACCCTGCTCGGCCTCTATTACCTGGCGCCCTGGCTGCGCTGGGACCGGGGGCCGGGGGTGCCGGACCAGGCCTTCCTGGTCGATGTGGTCGGCCGCCGGGCCTATTTCCTGTGGATCGAGATCTGGCCGCAGGAGCTCTACTACATGGCCGGGCTGCTGATGATCGCGGCCTTCGGCCTGTTCCTGGCGACCAGCATCGGCGGCCGGGTCTGGTGCGGCTTTACCTGCCCGCAGACCGTCTGGACCGATCTGTTCATGTGGATCGAGCGGCAGATCGAGGGCGACCGCAACGCCCGCATCCGCCTGGACAAACAGCCGCTGAGCACAGCCAAGGTCGGCAAGCGGCTGCTGAAGCACGCCACCTGGCTGGTGATCTCGCTGCTGACCGGCGGCGCCTGGATCATGTATTTCAACGACGCGCCGACCGTGGTTCGGGCCTTCTTCACTGGCCAGGCCGGTGTCGGCGTCTACTTCTTCACCGGCCTGTTCGCCGCCACCACCTATCTGCTGGGCGGCCTCGCCCGCGAGCAGGTCTGCACCTATATGTGCCCCTGGCCGCGCTTCCAGGCCGCCCTGCTGGACGAGGACAGCCTGGTCGTCACCTACCAGAAATGGCGCGGCGAGCCGCGGGGCAAGCACAAGAAGGGCCAGAGCTGGGACGGTCGCGGCGACTGCATCGACTGCAAGCAATGCGTCGCCGTCTGCCCCACCGGCATCGACATCCGCGACGGGCTGCAGCTGGAGTGCATAGGCTGCGGGCTCTGTGTCGATGCCTGCAACGACGTCATGACCAGGGTCGACCGGCCGCGCGGTCTGATCGGCTTCGACACGGAGCGGCGGCAGATCGCCCTCAATGCCGGCCAGCCGGCCACTCCGCCGCGCATCGTCCGCCCCCGCCTGTTCATCTACCTGGCGCTGATCCTGGGGATCGGCGCGGCGGTGCTGGCCGGCCTCGCCACCCGATCGACCCTCGACATCACGGTGCTGCACGACCGCAATCCGTTGTTTGTGACCCTGTCCGACGGCAGCATCCGCAACGGCTACACCATCAAGATCCTCAACAAGTCCAGCGAGCCGCGCAGCTTCGTCCTGACCGTGGATACGCCGCAGGGCGCCGTGCTGACGGCGATCGGTCCCGACCGGGACGCGGCCGAGGGTCCGGTGGTCTTCAGCATTCCGCCCGACAGCGTCGCGGCGCGCCAGGTCTTCGTGCAGCTGCCGCGCGGCCGCCTGGACAGCGACGTGATGGATATCGCCTTCGTCCTGGCCGACACCGCCGAAGGCGGCGAGTCGGTCCGCTATGTCAGCTCATTCCGGGGACCGAGATGACCCATATGCAGACCGCCGAGCAGCCGGGGCGCTGGATCCCCTACTCGATCTTCGTCTTCTTCGCCGTCGTGTTCACCGCCAACGGCATCATGCTCTATTTCGCCCTCGACACCTGGACCGGCCTGACCACCAACAATGCCTTCCAGGAAGGGCTGGAGTACAACGACCGCCTCACCGAACGCCAGCGGCAGGACGGGCTGGGCTGGCAGGTGTCGTTCCAGGCGGTGCCGGACCGGCCCGGCCATGTGGTGTTCGACCTGCAGGTGGAGGACGATCGCGGCGTGCCGGTCACCGGCGCCGGCGTGACCGTGTCCCTGACCCGCCCGACCCATGAGGGTCATGATTTTCAGGCCGCGCTCTCGCCTCTCGGCGGCGGCCGCTATGCCGGCGAGGCCGATCTGCCCCTGCCCGGCCAGTGGCAGGTGGATCTGGTGATCGACGAGGCGCGCGGGCCGTACCGGCACAGCGAGCGGATCCTGGCGCAATGAACGGCGCGGCGCCGGCCACCGACTATTCGGTCTTCGTCACCGACGAGCCCGGCGGCCGGTCGCGCCTGCACCTGCTGGTCGAAGGACTGCATTGCGGCGGCTGCGTCGCCAAGATCGAGCGGGCGCTGGCGAGCCAGCCCGGCATCGCCGAAGCGCGGGTCAATCTCAGCACCCGGCGGATGACCCTGGCCTGGACCGGCGGCGCCGACCGGGCCGGCGCATTGGCGGAGATTGTCTCCGATCTCGGCTTCCCGGTTGTGCCGTTCGACCCTGGCCGCCTGACCTCTGCCGACGATGCGGAATCGCACACCCTGCTGCGATCCATGGCCGTGGCCGGCTTCGCCGCCGGCAACGTCATGCTGCTCTCGGTCTCGGTCTGGGCCGGGCATTTCCAGGATATGGGGCCGGCGACCCGCGACCTGCTGCACTGGTTCTCCGCCCTGATCGCCCTGCCGGCCATCGCCTATGCGGGCCAGCCCTTCTTCCGCTCCGCCCTGTCGGCGCTAAAGGCCGGCCACACCAACATGGACGTGCCGATCTCCCTGGCCGTCCTGCTGGCAGCCGGCATGAGCCTGCACGAGACCCTGCGCGGCGCCGATCACGCCTATTTCGACAGCGCCATCACCTTGCTGTTCTTCCTGCTGATCGGCCGCTACCTCGACCGCCGGGCCCGTGGCAAGGCCCGATCGGCTGCGGAACGCCTGCTGGCCCTGCAATCGGGCGCGATTACCGTGCTGGACGCGGACGGCCGGCAATCCACCCTGCCCCCGGAGCAGGTTCGGCCCGGCATGACGGTGCTGGTCGCCGCCGGAGGACGCATTCCGGTCGACGGCACGATCCAGGACGGCCGCTCCGACATCGACGCCAGCGCCATCAGCGGCGAAGCGGTGCCCGTCGCGGTCGCCCCAGGCGACCGGGTCTTCGCCGGCACCGTCAACCAGTCCGCACCGGTCAAGCTGACCGTCGCTGCTGCCGGCGAGGAGACCCTGCTGGCGGAGATCGTGCGGCTGATGGAGCTGGCCGAGCAGCGCCGCGGCCGCTATGTCGCGCTCGCCGACCGCGTCGCCCGGCTCTACGCGCCGGTGGTGCATGCGCTCGCCGCCGCCACCTTCCTCGGCTGGGTACTGTTCGGCACGATCGGGTGGCAGACCGCCCTGCTGTACGCCGTGGCCGTGCTGATCGTCACCTGCCCCTGCGCGCTCGGCCTCGCCGTCCCGGCGGTGCAGGTGATCGCCAGCGGTCGGCTGATGCGCCGGGGCACCCTGCTGAAATCGGCCACGGCGCTGGAACGCCTGGCGGCCGTCGATACGGTCGTCTTCGACAAGACCGGCACCCTTACAACCGGCGAGCTCACCATGGAGCCGGACTCCGGCTGTGATGCCGCGGCGTTGCGTACCGCCGCCGCCCTGGCCGGCGCCAGCCGCCATCCGCTGGCCCGCGCCCTGGTGCGCGCCGTGCCCGGCATCCCGGTGGCCGATGGCGTGGTCGAGCATCCCGGCCTCGGCCTCTCCCTGGCCGGCCCCGATGGCGAGATTCGGCTGGGCAGCCGGCGCTGGTGCCAGGTCGAAGATGGCGCCGAGGCGACCGGTCCGGAACTCTGGCTGGCGCGTCCCGGATGGGCGCCGCGCCGTATCGGCTTCACCGACCGGCTGCGCCCGGACGCGGCGCGGGTCGTGTCTGCCCTCAAGGCCCGCGGCCTGGCGGTCGAGCTGCTGTCCGGCGACCAGGAACCGGCGGTGGCGCAAGTGGCGGGGCAGCTGGGCATCGCCCGCTGGGCGGCGCAGCAGGACCCGACCGCCAAGCAGGCCCGGCTTGCGGCAATGGCAAGCGAAGGGCGCACGGTGCTGATGGTCGGCGACGGGCTCAACGACGCGCCGGCCCTGGCAGCAGCAGCCGTCTCCGCGTCTCCGGCCAGCGCCTCGGACATCGCCCAGACCGCTGCCGACGCCGTTTTCCAGGGGGACGAATTGAAACCGGTGACCGAGCTTCTGACCGTCGCCAGGCGGGCCGACCGGCTGGTGAAGCAGAACATCGCCCTGTCCTTCGGCTACAACGCCATCGCCGTGCCGATCGCCGTTGCCGGTCTGGTGACGCCGCTGGTGGCCGCCATCTGCATGTCGGCCTCGTCGATCGCCGTTGTGCTGAACGCGCTGAGGCTGGCCGGCGGCCGGCGCCTGGAACGGGCGTCCGCAACGCCGGCGATTGCGGCCCCTCGTCCGGCCTTGTCGGAGGGCTAGGCGATGAGCGGCCTGCTCTATCTCATACCGGTCGCCCTGTTTCTCGGCCTGCTGGGCCTGGGCGCGTTCATCTGGTCGATGAAAAGCGGCCAGTATGACGACCTCGACGGCGCCGCCGAACGCATCCTGTATGACGACGACGACCCGCCGCCGAGAGAGTGAGCCAGCCGTCAACTGTTAGGCGGGCGGTGCCTCGACCTCACCTGCGGCAAGTACGACCAGCCATTCCAGATCGTCGGGCAAAGAGAGCACGGCGACCGATGCGCCCAGTTCGTTGAGGCATTGCCGAACAGTGTCCGGATCCATGCCAAGATCCCGCGGCGCCGGTGGAGGTTCGATCGGAGTCCGATCGAAAAGAAACAGGCACCAGTTGCCCTCGTAGAGTTGGCCGAGCGATCGGAGCGCGTCTTCGGCCGGCACGAAAAGCCAGGGCGCCCGGCTCGTCGATGACTGCCGCTCGACGCCGATTGCCGCCGACAGCTTCTCGTAGTGATCGTCATCCACCCAGAATCCGCAGGCCGGCGCTTCGGCCAGCAAGAGCCGGAGCAGGTCCAGGCGCTCTCGATCCGCCGACTTCCGCCGCCAGGGCCAAAATGGGTAGTTCAGGAACCACGCCTCCGATCCGACGGGCTTCACGACCAGTGCACGGGCGCCGTCGAGCGCCCGAGCGAACCGCCGATGCGCCTCGGACATCGGTCTAGAGGTGCCGTGGCGACCGCTACGCCCGATAGACGTGGCAGAGCACGTGGTCGATGCGGGTCTGCTCGTCGCTGAGCGGCAGCAGGATGATCTGGTAGCGGACCAGACCCTCATTGGTCGGGAACCGGTCGGATTCCTGCATCGGCTTGCCGGAGGACGCCGCCGCCTTGCCGAGGGAGAGGATCCATTCCGTCAGCATCGGGGTGTATTCGACCCGGTTGGCGCCGCTGGCCGAGGGTGTGACGTTCTGGTCGGCGATGCGGGTCACCTTCAGGATGGTGACCTCGCCGCGATGGTCCGGCGGGCCGCAGGTCAGGACCATGCTGTTGGGCCAGAAATCGGCGACCTTGGCCGGCTCGAAATTCGACCAGGACGGATATTTGCGGCCGTTGGTCAGGGACATCCAGTATTTCAGCAGCCCCTGCGGCATGCGGCTGAAGGCTTCTTCCTGGGGCGCCGGCGGCGGCTCCGGAGCGGCCGGCTGAGGCGGCGGGCTGACCGGTGCCGCGGCCGGCCGCTGCGCCTGTGGCTGCGGTGCTTGAGGCTGCGGTGCCTGAGGTTGGGGCGCCGGCTCGGCGGCAGGCGGAGGCGGCGGCGCGGTCGGCTCGGCGAAGGGCGCCATGGGCTCGGCGGCGATCGGCGCATCGGCCATCGGCGGAGCGATGTCGCCGCCGAGACCGTCCGACAGACCGGCGCTGATGCGGTCCATCATGTTCAGCAGTTCCTGCTGGGTCTCCGCATGGCCCATGTCGCTGGACTCGCGGCTGGCGGCGACCTGCTGGGTGGCGGCCTGCAGCTGCTCTGTCGGGCGCGGCCTTTCCGGCGGTGCCGGCGGTATCGTCTCGGCGGAATCCAGATCACGAACGGCCCGCAGGGGTGGCTGGTTCGGCGGCGCAGGCGGTGCCGCCGGCTGGGCCGGCTGGGCGGACAGATCGGCCTCGCCGGGAAGCTTGATCCGGGCCAGCTGGTCGGTGATGTCGCCGGCCTTCTGGTTGCCGCCGGCCGACAGCCCCGAGCGCTGCTTCGCGACCTTAAGATCGGTCAGGCTGGCCGCACCTGGTTCGTTGTCGACTTCCAGATCGTCGTCGTGATCTTCAGGATTACTCATAGGCCGTAACGCCTCCGAAAAATGTCGCCGCACCGCCGGACTGCTCGGCACGGGGGTCGTCCGGGCGCGGCCACCTCATTGCGCATCGCCCGAACGCGGCGGATCGGACTTGCCGGATTCCTCCGCGATCTCTGCCAGATACCGGGTCAGGGCTTCGACGATCAAATCCTGGCAGCTCCTGCCGGACCGAGCCGCCGCCATGCGCAATTCCAGATGCTCGGCCGGGTCGAGTCGCAGCGGAAACTGGAATCCGCCGCCATTGGCGCCGTCCGCGTCCACTGCGGCACCGTCGATCGCAGTCACCGCGTCGGCCTTCGCATCGGACGCCGCGCCGTTGCTCGGCTGCGGCGACGGAGCAGCCGGCTCCGCAGCACCCTTCTGGGCCAGCAGCGACCCTGTCAGGGTGGCCGCCTTGGACTTCGGGGCCATCAGGCGATCTCCTGCCGGCCCGGTTCCTGCGCGGGCGGCGGCGTACCGGCCCCCGCCTGCTGCGCCGCCATGCGGCCGGGTACGCGGGCGATGCGGCCGTGCAGGTATTGCCAGAGCAGAGTGATCTCCTCGGACGAGCTGGAGGCCGGGTCGAGTTCCATCACCGTGCGCCCATCGATCATGCTGGACGCGAAATCGGTGCGCTGGTGGATGATCGCTGGGGCCAGGGTGCCGTGCTGCGACAGCGCGAAGACCGCTTCCGAGGTGATCCGGGCCCGCGCCGAGGCGCCGTTGATGGCAAACACCATCGGCCGACCGATACGCTCGACGATTTCGATCGTGGCGCTGGCGGCGCGCAGGTCGTGCGGGCTGGGGCGCGAGGGAATCAGCACGAGGTCTGAGACCTTTACGACGTCTTCGATGGTACGGGTGATCGCCGGCGGCGTATCGATAACCAGCAGACGGATGCCGAACGCGACCATGCGCTTGATGTCTTCCGACAGCCGCTCGACCTTGGTGCGCACGAAGACCGGCGAATCGGATTCGCGCGCGTTCCACCAGTGGGAGAGGCTTGCCTGCGGGTCGGCATCGACCAGGGCAACCGGGCCGCCGCCGGCCAGTTCCGCCGCCACGGCCAGATGTGCCGCCAGTGTCGTTTTGCCGGGGCCGCCCTTCTGGGATGCCACTGCCAACACGTGCATCGATCAACTCACTCCCTAGCCGCCCACGTGCAGGCAGAAATCGTCAAATCGGGGTACCGATTGGCCGGCGTCCCGCACTGACCCGCATGTTGACTGTCCCATTACTTCGATCCTGGGGACCGGAATCTTCGTTGAGGCTATGGGGATTTCGTTAAGTCGGCGTTAAGTCAGAATGTTACGGGAAGGCCATTGCCAACGGTCTCCGGAACGCCTTCGCGATTGCTCATGCGGCTCAGCTGCCGCCGGCCCGGCACCTGAGAGTGGTCATGGCATCTGCACCCTGGTCTCAGAGAATCACAACCGAACCAGACGCACTGTCCAGGCCTCGGGAAAATCGCCGGCCGGAGAACGCGTTCGGGCCAGCAGCTGCCGCGGGATCGCACTGCAGAAATCCGACAGCGTAATCTGACCAATTACGCGAACAAAGAATCGCGGACGTTACTTATGATTGATCTGAAGCAGCATCCGGCGTCGAAAGTAGTGGGACTGTCGGAGAACATCTCATTGAGCGAAACATCTTAAATACTGATTATCTGGACGTTTATCGGCGGCTGGCTTTACAAATCATTTACCAAGATTGGGCTAGAAGGCGTTTGATCTGGGTCCCTCGCAAATTGAAATGAAGCCAAGGAACTCCGTTTGAATCAATGAAAATTCGCCAATTCGAGTTCCACCGAAGCCCAGTTAATCAAAAATTTCCACTTTGGCTTCATTATGATCTACTTAATAAGTCGGCAGCATATAAATGCTTGAGCAAGTATTCGAAACGCTGGTTATGGCACTGAGACGAAACGGCTATCAGCTTGTCGTCGACAAGATTACTGACGAATTTCTTACGTTCCAAGTTAAGGCCGAACAAAAGAAATATAGCAACCCGGAACTGGATCCAAATCTTCACGACCTCGATGAGCGAAACAGCATCTGGATCAAAATAAAGGACGATAAAGGCGACACGATTGCGACCATTGCTGCACGCCTATGTTACATAGACTCTCTAATCTCACTCTGCGAGCACTATGAATTTTGGTATGGCGAGAAGATTCGGTTCACCACGCCATTAAATCTGGTCTATGACAACATCTCCGACATGCCCTATGGCAGTACGGCCTATGATGGTGCGATGTGGGTTCGACCGGATCATCGCGGCCGCGGCCTGTCGTGGGTCCTGAGCCGGTTGTGCCGGATGATCGCGATCCGAAAATGGAACCCCGATTGGATCTTCGGGTTCGGCTTCGAGGCCGTCACCCGGGCGCAGTTGCCAAGATCGGTGTACGGCTATCCTCGCTTCGGCATTTTCGCCACCGGGTTCAAATTCCCGGGCCATCCGACACAGACGATCTACCTGGCCAGCATGACCAATGACGAGGCGCTCCGTGGCGCCGCCGAAGACTGGCGCTATCTGACGGCCCGCCCGAACTTCGTTCTGGGTCGATCATTCGCCCAGGAATTGAAGGCATGGCGCCAAGAGGAAATCCGGCGTCAGGCCATCGCAGAGGCCCTGGCGACCGGAGAGAGGGCCATCGCCTCCTAACATGCCGGCAAGTGCATGCGATGGTGGACCTTAGGGCAAGCACACTTTCGGGTAACGGGGCGGATGACGATCCGGCGATGGCACTCTAGCTGTCTTCGAGATATCCCAGCGTCCGGAGGCTGACATGTCCGGACCGGCCGATGATCAGATGATCGAGCAGCCGAATTCCAACCGCTTCCGCAGCTTTCTTCAAGTCCCGTGTAACCTCGACATCGGCGCCGGAGGGGCTCGGATCGCCACTGGGATGATTGTGTGCGATGACGATCGACTGGGCATCGAGAACCAATGCCCGCTTGATGATGTTCCGCGGGTTCACCGGAACCGACGCAACGCCGCCGCCGTGAATCGGCTCGTCAACGATCAGCCGGTTCTTCTGGTCCAGATAGATGATGCGGACATGCTCGATGGTTTCATGGGCCATTCGCGCCCGACAATAATCGAGAACGATTCCGGTGCCGGAGAATACCGGCTTGTCGACCATCTCCAGGCGGATCACGCGGGACGCCATCTCACGCACCACCTTCAACCGGATCAGGGCCTGCGGCGTCAATCCGGGAATATGGATCAACCGCTCGCTGCCGACCGCAAGGACCGCTGCGAGGCTGCCGAATTCCTCGATCAGCGAGGCCGCAAGACTTCGGCAATCCTCGCCATCATCGGTTTGCCGGAGGAGCAACTCCAAGAGGTCTTGATCGGCAAGCAGTTCCTGATTGCCGTTATGGAAATACTTCATCAATACCTGCCTTGACGAACTGCGCGTCGGGGCGACCGGGTGCACCGATAGGGAGCCCGCGCCCCGCGGAATCGATCCAAGAACGTCCATGTCGCCGATACCGCTGGGGGGCAGCGGCCGACGTCGATATTCAAGCAGTCTAACAATCGAAATCAGTTGGTTGGGCTGTGTCTCGCGCTCATTGGCGGCAACCGGCAGCATCAGGCGGGCGAATCGTCTCGCATCGCCATTGGCCTTCACCAATACGTCCATGATGGTGCCGCGGTTGTCGAGGGCAGCCGCGGCATAGTCCTGGTTGATGGAATTGCGGATCATCCGGTCGGGGTATTCCGACAAGGGCTTGCCCGAGAGATCCGACTGATCGGTCCGTGCCTGGCTGTCAAATCTCAGAAACCGGTACAGGCCCGGATCGTCGTAGGAGGTATCGACCAAATGAACGGCGGCAAGGCCGTTCGTGGCACTTACCTGCTCGAAATCCCGGTAGGTCGGCAAAAACCCATTGCGGTGACAGCGGTCCCAGCAATCGATGAAGGGCGAGAAATCGGGAACCGCTCGGGCTGCGTCCAATCGGTATTCCATCTTGCGGATGACCGGCTCGCCGGCGGTGCTGTAGACCTCCCGCCGCTCAAACAGGAGTTCTACCGGCAGCGGCGTCCCAAGTGGCTTGATCGGCTGCCGCGTCGTAGCCTGCTCTGATCTCGTCTCCTTATGGTCCATAACGCCTAGTTCCCAGGACCGACTTGAGCGGCACAGTCCGGCTGCTCCCTGTCAGGCCATCGCGCCACACCGCAGGTCCAAGAGTCTTCCAGATTTCTCGAAAATGCAATCAAGTTCAGTGATTTCTTCAAGCACAATATCGATCTACGCCAGTCTGGCACTGTTGTCCCCCACCATACGACATCGGAGCGGATGTGGCACCGCCCATGCGAATTATCTGCCCCGACGCGCGAAATTGGCGGCAGTTGACATCGGTCGCTCGATCACAGTCAATGTCCGCCTCCCCATCCAGATCGAGCGGAATGCATGACAAAGCAGCTCCTCCACCTCGTTTTCGGCGGCGATCTGACGGATCCTTCGACCCACGAATTCGTCGATACCGAATCCCTCGATATCGTCGGCATCTACCCCAATTATGCCGAGGCGCTCGCAGCTTGGCGGGGCAAGGCGGCCGCCACGGTAGACGACGCGCACCGGCGCTATTTTGTCGTTCATCTCCATAGGCTTCTGGAACCCGACCCGGATTGATCGCGGCGACCATGTCGCCCTAAAACGAACACAGCTTGGGGCTCTTCTCGCGTCGTCAACCGGTAGCCGTCGTCGGCGCTTTCCGGTATTCCGATTGCGCCGCGTTGAAGAACGCCGACACCCAAGATCGGCAGACGGTCAAACCGGCTACCCGGCGCCAGGGCGTCGGATGCGGACCAACCGGGCAAGGCAGCCAGGACGATGAGAAAAATCCTCATAGGCATCGCTGCGGTACTGGTGATCATCGTAGTCGCGATCATCGCCATTCCGTTCTTCGTACCCCTGGACGCGATCCGCGACCGGATCATCGCCGAAGTGAAGACGGCCACCGGCCGCGACCTCGCCATCGACGGCCCGGTCGACCTTTCGGTCTTCCCGGCCGCCGCCGTCGAGTTGTCCGAGGTATCGCTGAGCAACGCCCCCGGCGCCGAGCGCCCCGACATGCTGACGCTTGGACAGCTCGATGTGGAAGTGGCGCTCCTGCCGCTCCTGTCCGGCGAGATCGTGATCAGACGCCTGATTCTGCGGGAGCCGGTGATCGCGCTGGAGGTCGACGAATCCGGGCGCGGCAACTGGGTCTTCGAGCCCGCCACGACCGATGGCGGCGGCGCGACGGCGTCCGTGCCCGCGGACACAGGGGAGGCCTCGGGCGAAGGCCTCGGCCTCAGCGACCTGCGCCTCGGCGAGGTCGGCGTCGTCGACGGCACGATCTCCTTCGTCGATCGCAGCAGCGGGCAGTCCTTCGAGGCAACCAATCTCGGAGTCGACATCGAACTGGAAAGCCTCGACAGCCCGCTCGCCCTGACCGGCGGGCTCGACTTCCAGGATCGCCGGGTCGAGTTTGCGCTCGGCGCCGACCGTCCGCGGGCGCTGGTGGCCGGCGGCGAATCCTCGCTTACCGCGTCGTTGGCCGCGGACGCCATCGACCTGGATTTCGAAGGCGCTCTGGTCTCGGCCGAAACGCCCGATCTCGGCGGCCAGTTGTCGCTCTCAATCCCATCGATCGCCGATCTTGCCGGCTGGCTCGCCATTGCCCTGTCCGAGGACGGCCTGCCGGTCGACCGCGTGGTGCTGCAATCCGAACTGATGGCCAATCCGACCACCATCGGCCTGCAGACCGCGACACTGACCATCGACGACCTGGCCGCCTCCGGCGATCTTGAGGTGACCCTGAATGACGTCCGGCCCCTGATTTTCGGCCGGCTGGCGGTCGACCAGCTCAATCTCGACCCGTTCCTGGGGACCGGCGATGCGGCGGCGGAGTCCGGCGACTCTGAGGCGGATGCCGGCACCGACGCGGCGGCCGCGGGATGGAGCGAGGAGCCGATCGACTTCAGCCCGTTGATGCTGGTCGACACCGACCTGGTCGTGGCCAGCGAAGGCGTCACCTTGCGCGGCGTCGAGGCCGGGCCTTCGGTGCTGACCATCAATCTGAAGGATGGCGTGCTGGATTTCGACCTGGCCCGCACCGCCCTGTTCGGCGGCCATGTGGCGCTGCAGCTCGGCGCCAACGGCGCGGTGCGGACGCCGACCATCCAGATCGGTATCCAGATAGACGAAGTGCAGGCCGAGCCGGTGCTAACCAGCTTCGCCGATTTCGAGCGTCTGACCGGCGCCACCAACGCCCAGATCGCCTTGACCTCCGCCGGCAGCAGCCAGAAGGCGCTGGTCGAGGCCCTGGACGGCACGGCAGACCTGGTCTTCCGCGACGGCTCGATCAAGGGCATCAATCTCGCCGCCATGGTGCGCAATGTCGCCACGGCGTTCACCGACCCCACCGCCGGCGAGGCCCGCTCCACCGATTTCGCGGAACTCGGCGCCAGTTTCCAGATCACCGACGGCATTGCCCGCAGCCAGGACATCCGGCTGCTGGCGCCGCTGCTGCGAATCGAAGGCGCCGGCGACGTGTCGCTGCCGCCGCGGGCGCAGTCGATCCGGCTGGTGCCCAAGCTGGTGGCGGATTCCGAGGGCCAGGGCGGCGCCACCGAGAGCGCCGGCCTCGCGGTGCCGATCATCATCGAGGGGACCTTCGACGATCCGAGCTTCCGCCCCGATCTGGAAGGCCTCATCGGCGGCACGCTGCAGGATCCGGGCGCCATCCGCGAGCAGGTGGAGGGTGTCGTCGATCAGCTCCGGGAAGGTGCTGGCGGCACGGCGCCGGAGGATGCGGTGCGCAACCTGCTCGAGGGCCTGACCGGCGGCGGTGCGCCGCAGGAAGGCTCCCGTGGCGAGGAGCCGGCGCCGGCGCCGGCGCCCAACCCGGGCGACGCGCTCAGGAACCTGCTGGGGCGTTAGCCTGCATTTCTCATACTGGTCGTGGCCTACGCGGCGCTATCCCGTCGACCGGTCCAGCGCGTCTCTTCGATCTCGAGGCCGAAATGGAAAGAGGGGCGGCGCCTGGGCGCCGCCCCTCCCCTGGAGGGCGGCCGGTGCGGGTCAGCCGATCCTCCTTATCCCGGTGTCCCCACCGTCACGTGAGCGCCGTCCAGTTGCCGTCGCCGCCGCGACAGGCCGTGCGCTCGAACGTGGCGGTCACCCCGGCAACCGTCATCGTCTCTTCGAAATTGCGGCAATAGCTTCCGCTCCTGGACCGGTAGGTCCGGCGCGGCACCACGGCGCCGTGATTTCCGCTGATGCCATTGGTCCAGGTGCTGGCCTCGTTATCTTGCCGGCGCTCCATGGCGATCTGCATCGCCATGGCCGCAATGTGCTGATCGTCGGAGGTCATGTTCTGTCGGAGGTCCGCAGCCGAGACCGGATGCGCGCCGCCCGTTCCGACGGCACAGGCCGTCAACATGGCGATCGCCCCGGCGGCCAGCGCCGCGCGCATGGCAGGCATCCGCTCGAAGCAAGGACCGGTGCGATAACGGCACCGCTCGGCCTGGCCCGGAATGGCAGCATGAATACGGTCCATGTCCCCCACCTTGGATCGGCGCCTCGACAACGGCCACGAACAAGCAGCCGCAAACATAGTCGCCGTTCCCACAGGGACATTTTTCGGACGAAATCGTGAACAAATCCCTAATATTTGAATTCAGTGACAGTGTCTCAGCCACCAATATTGGTTAATTAGCCTTAACCATAATAGACATCAGTCATATATCCTGAATACATCTAGAAGATTATATCTCGTTCGCATTCTTTCATTTCACGAATATTTTGATGGCAGTGCGATTTTTCAACTTGCAGTACAATAGATGGCATTTCACTAAAACGTTGCGAAGTCGTGGGAGTCCCGCCAAGATTGTCTTCGGGTCTTGATCGGGCCGTGCCGCTGGTCCGAGACACAAATTGGCTGTGTGCTATGAACGCCAGTCGAAAGCGGTTTCCTATGCGCCATCTGTCGGTTGGCCTGCTTGTGCTGCTGCTGGCGGCGTGCCAGCTGCCCGTCGCGCCACCCTGGCGGACCCAGACGGCGCCGGGGCTGTACACCATCTCCACGCCGTTCAACGAAGGGGAATTCGCCGGCTATGACGGCCGCGGCTCGTCATCCATCAGCGGCGAGGCCTATTACCGGATCGGCGGCGGGGTGGTCCTGGCGGCAGGCAGCGAGGTGGTGCTGGTGCCGGACACCGCCTACACGCGGGAACTGTGGGAGCCGGCGCGGAGCGGTCGCTACAGCGGCGTGGCGAATTTTGACCCGCGCTATTTCAAGTACCGCCGCTCCACGGTCGCCGACGGCAACGGGTATTTCCGCTTCACCGGCCTGCCGGCCGGATCCTACATCGTCCAGACCCATGTGCCGGCCATCGACGAGGGCAAGGCGGTCTTCCTGCATCGCCGGGTCACCCTCGACGACAACGCGGCCGCCAACATCATCCTGTCGGGACTGAACCAGCAGTAATACCAAGGGTCATGGATAATGACCCTTGGTATTTTGAAAGGCGGCCAGACCAGGGCACTGAACCGCGGGTAGGCTGCCCCAGCCTGGCCTGCCGCCGGGCGAACCCGGTGACGCCTACGACGATAGTCGGTCAGCGTAAACATCTCGCAAACATAGAGAAAAAATCTGCGCGACGGCGGATTCCAGGCAACCGGGCGCCGGCCACGATGGTGGCCGGCGCCCGATCATGCTGCCGAGACGGAGGCGCCCTACCTCGCCGCCGGACCGCGCATGTTCTCCGGCAGGAAGGTCGCCAGATCGGGGACGAAGATCAGCACCAGCACCATCAGGCACATGATCAGGAACATCGGGATGGCGGTGCGGGCGATATAGCCCATCTGGTGGTGAGTCATCCCCTGCATGACGAAGAGGTTGAAGCCGATCGGCGGGGTGATCTGCGCCATCTCGACGACCACCACGATGAAGATGCCGAACCAGATGATGTCGATGCCGGCCTGGCGGATCATCGGTTCGACGATGGCCATGGTGAGCACCACCGAGGAAATGCCGTCCAGGAAGCAGCCGAGGATGATGTAGAACACCATCAGCACCAGCAGCAGCGCCACCGGCGACAGGCCCAACGTGTCGATCAGGCCCGCCAGGGCCCGCGGCAGCCCGGTGAATCCCATGGCCAGCGACAGCGCCGCCGCACCGCCCAGGATGAAGGCGATCATCGCCGAGGTCCGGGTGGCGCCCATCAGGCTGTCGATGAAGGTCTTCATCGACAACGATCCCTGGGTCGCGGCCAGGATCAGCGAGCCGATCACCCCGAAGGCGGCGGCCTCGGTGGCGGTGGCGAGGCCGACATACATCGAGCCGATGACCACCAGGATCAGGATCAGCACCGGGATCAGGAACCGCGACTCGCGCAGCTTCTCTGCAAACGGCATACGCTCGCTGATTTTCGGCACCTGGGACGGCTTGAACACCGACCACAGGGCCACATAGCCCATGAACATCAGCGCCAGGGTCAGCCCGGGCAGGATGCCGGCCAGGAACAGCTTGGAGATGGATTCGTTGACCGTCACCCCATAGACGATCAGCGTCAGGGATGGCGGTATCATCAGGCCCAGCGTGGCGGCGCCGGTCAGGGTGCCGATGATGATCGGCTCCGGATAGCCGCGCTTGCGCAACTCCGGGATCGACATCTTGCCAACCGTTGTCAACGTCGCCGCGGAAGACCCTGAAACGGCGGCAAAAATCGTGCAGCCGACGATATTGGTGTGGACCAGCCCGCCGGGCAGCCGCGCCATCCAGGGCGCGAGGCCGCGGAACATATCCTCCGACAGCCGGGTCCGGTAGAGGATCTCCCCCATCCAGATGAACAGCGGCAGGGCGGTCAGGGTCCAGGAGGAGGACGACCCCCAGATTGTCGTCAGCATGGCGTCGCCGGCCGGGCGGGTGGTGAACAGCTCCAATCCAACGAAGGCGACACCGAACAGCGCCAGCCCGACCCAAACGCCGGTACCCAGCAGCAGGAACAGGACGAACAGGAAGATGAGGATCAGATAGATTTCTTCCATGGCCGCCTACTCCACATGCCTGTCGACGGACTCGGCGGCGATGCCGTGCTCGCGGGTGAAGATCAGCTGGATCAGATGGTCGACCATGGCGATGGAGAGGATGATGGTCCCGACCACCATCGCCATCTGCGGGATCCAGATCGGCGTCGCGTCCTGGCCCTGCGAGATGTCGTTGAGCTTCCACGACCAGTAGGCGGTCTTGATGGCGTAGCGGGCGAAGAAGATCGACAAACCGGCGCCGATGGCAAAGCACCAGATCTCACCGATATAGCGGGCCTTGCCCATGGCGTTCAGCAGCATGCTGACGCGGATATGGGCGCCGTAATTGAGCGCATAGGCGAAGGCCAGGAACGAAGCCGCCGCCATGAAATACCCGGCATAGTCCGGCGCGCCCGGGAAGACCTCGCCGGTCCATCGGGCCAGCATCTGCAAGGTGACGAGCGTCAGGATGACGATCAGGCACAGCGCGGCCAACACGCCGCCCAGCGTGTACAGCCGGTCCAGCCATGGCCGAAGGACACCTCCCACAGCGCGCATAGCGGCCCCCCTTATGTCTTGAGAATCGGGCCCCGGCAGATCGCGGCCGGGGCCCGTAACGCCTTACTGGTTGGCCTTGAACGCGTCCACGATGCGCGCGCCGGTGTCGCCGGCATTCTCCAACCATTCCGCCGTCATGGTCTCGCCGATCTCGACCAGCTCGGCCTGCAGCCCGTCGCCCGCACGCTGCACGGTCATGCCATTGGCGGCCAGTTCGCCGAGGGTGAACTCGGTGTACTGCACCGAACGCCAGTACCCGGCATACTCCGCGATGCTGGCGCAGCCGTTGATGACGTTCTGCGTTGCCTCGTCCAGACCCTCCCAGGAGTCGCTGTTGACGAAGACGTAGTTGCGCGGCAGCCAGGCATCGACCTCGTAGAAATGGGTCAGGCTCTCCCAGACCTTGCGGTCGTATCCGGTCGATCCGGACGAGACCATGGAGTCCGCCACGCCGGTGGCGAAGGCCTGCGAGATCTCAGCCGCCTCGATCTGCACCGGCAGCATGCCGGTCAGCTCGGCCAGGCGCGCCGTGGCGGTGTTGTAGGAGCGGAATTTGATCCCCTCCATATCCGCCACGGAATTGACCTCCTGCTTGAAATAGAGGCCCTGCGGCGGCCACGGCACCGAATACAGCAGGTGCAGGTTCTGGTCCGCCAGCAGTTCGGTGAATTCCGGCTTCGCCGCATCCCACAGAGCGATCGAATCCTCGAACGAGGTCGCCAGGAACGGGACCGAGTCGACGCCGAACAGCGCGTCCTCGTTCTGGTGGGCGGAGAGCAGGCGTTCGCCGATCGGCACCTGGCCGGTCTGCACCGCGCGCTTGATCTCGTTGCCCTTGAACAGCGAGCCGCCCGGATGGGTCACGATCTCGAGTTCGCCGCCGGTACCGATGGTCACGCATTGCGCGAATTCCGCCCCGGTCACGGAGTGGAAGTTCGACGCCGAATAGCCCATCGGCATGTCCCAGGTCTCGGCCGATGCGGTGGCCGTGGCCAGCGCCAGGACCGAAGTGGCGGTCAATACTGCAAAGGTTGTTTTCATTGTTACCTCCCTGATAGTGCCTCTAGTGTTGCCGGAACCGGTCTGGATTGTAAGGCGCCAAATCCAGGTTCGTGCCTTTTTCCATAATCAGGTCGGCGATCAGCCGACCGGTCTTCGGCCCTCCGGTGAGGCCGATATGATGGTGCCCGAAGCCGGCGATCACGCCGGTCTGCCCGATCTCGCCGATCAGCGGCAGGCTGTCGGAGGGTGCCGGGCGATGCCCGAGCCAATCCTCGACCCCGTCGTATTCGAGGGTCGGGAAGGTCTCGGCGACCTGCCGCTTCAGCAGGGCCAGGGGCGCCTTGGACGGCCCGGCCTCAAGCCCGCCGAACTCCACCACGCCGGCGCATCTGAGGCCCTCCTCCATGGGCGTCGCGACGAACTTGCCCGTGGCGATCATCGACGGCGCCCGCAGGCGGATCGACGGGTTCTTGAAGACGACGTGATAGCCGCGCTCGGTCTCCAGGGGGACCGAGACCCCGAGCTTGCGGGCCAGCGGCTTGGACCATACGCCGGTGGTCAGCACGGCGGTGTCGCATTCCTCCAGGCCGGACTCGGTCTCCACACCGGTGACCCTTCCGTCGGTGAGCCGGATATCGCGCACCTCCGCCCGCTTGACGCGGCCGCCCTCGCCCTCGAAGATCCGGGCCAGCGACTGCACATAGCCGCCCGGGTCGCGGACGAAGCCGTGGTCGCTCATGCGGGCCAACAATCCGATCGACGGGCCGAAAGCGGGGTCGTAGTCGCGGACCGCGTCGGCCTCGATCAGCTCCGGCTCGAACCCGGCCTCCTTGCGCAGGGCCCAGACATAGCGGTCGGCCTCAAAGGCGGCGCGGTCGGCATAGGCGAAGACGTAGTCGGAATCGACCACCCAATCCGCAGCAGCCGTGCCATCGGCCAGGGCGTGGTGTTGCTCCACGGTGTCGCTGACGATGGGCGACAGGCCGGCGGCGATCCGCCTGGTGTCGGAATCGTTGGCATGGCCCAGATACTTGACCAGCCAGGGCGCCAGCTTCGGCAGGTATCCCCAGCGGAGGAACAGCGGGAAGTTCGGATCGAGCAGCAGCTTGGGACCCTTGGCGACCAGGCCGGGCGTGGTCACCGGCACCACCGAGCAGGCCGCCAGCACGCCCGCATTGCCGTAGGACGTCCCCATCCCCGGCCCGTTACGGTCGAGCAGGGTCACCGAGGCGCCGGCGCGCGCCAGCCAGATCGCTGCCGAGACCCCGACGATCCCGGCACCGATGACCACCACGTTTTTCGACCCGCCGTTTCGCATCCCCTACCCCATCCAACGCCGTACCGGCGCGTTGGACTCTTCCAGCGGTTGGCAGATGACGTCAATCAGCGTCGGCCCGTCATGCTCGACGGCCATCTTCATCACGGCGGTCAACTCCTCCGGATTCTCGACGCGCCAAGATTTGACGCCGAAGGCCGCGGCAATGGCCGCCTGGTCGGAGCGGTCGAAATCGACATTGTGATAGCGGCGTTCGCAATCGGCGTACTGGCTGGCCTTGATCCAGCCGAAATTGCTGTTGGAGAAGACGATGTAGGTGATCGGCGCCCGCGACCGAAGCACCGTCTCCAGTTCGCCGCAGGAGAAGCCGAAGGAGCCGTCCCCCATCATCGCCACCACCTTCTGGTCCGGCCGGCCGTACCAGGCGCCGAGCGCCGCGCTCATCGAATAGCCGAGCGCGCCATGGGCCCGGTTGGTGATGAAGTGCCGGCCGGGGCGCGGCAGCTCGTAATAGGCGGAGAAATACGGGCAGGAGGTGCCCGGGTCTGAGACCACGATGGCGTCCTCCGGCAGCACGTCCATCATCGAGGCGATCACCCATTCCGGCCGGATCGGCGTCGAGCGCTCCTCGGCGATGGTCCGGAACCGGTCGAACTTGCGGCGCTTCGCATCGGCGACCGCGGCGGCTCCGCCATAGGTGCCGGCACCCTGCCCCTTGCGGTCCAGCGCGGCGTTCAGCCCGGCCAGTGCAAAACGAAGATCCCCGACCACCCCGACCTCGGTCCGGTAGTTGGCGCCGATCACCATCGGATCGCTGTCGAAATGCACGATGCGCGCAGTCCGCCCTGGCGCCTCCCAGCGGGAGGTGGTGGTGGATCCGGCGCGGCAGCCCATGAAGACGACCAGATCGGCAGCCGCCATCAGCTCCCAGGTCTCGTCGGTGCCGCCATTGGAGCCGACCACACCCAGGCAGTTGGGGTGGCTCTCGGCCAGGCTGCCCTGGCCGGAGATCGAGGTCGCCACCGGTATGTCCAGCCGGGTGGCGAGCCGGTCCAGCTCCTCCATGGCGCCGGCGATGACCACACCGCCGCCGCAGACGATCAGCGGGTTCTTCGCCGACAGGGTGGCCTCTGCCGCCGCCTCGACCGAGGCCGGATCGGGTGCCGCCCGATAGGCGGGGAAAGACCCATGGCTGGCATCGGCCCAGATGTCGTCTGGCTCCACCGGGTCGTACTGGATGTCGTAGGGCAGACCGAGATGGGCGGCACCGGACCGACCGGTGGTCATGGCGCGGAAGGCCTTGCGCACCATCCGGGGAATATGCGCCGCCTGCCCAATCACCGTGTTCCACTTGGTCAGCGGCGCGAACAGCGCCTGCTGGTCGAGTTCCGTCAGCGGGTATTTGCCGTGGGAGGCGACCGAGACATCGGTGGTGATCGCCAGCACCGCATAGGAGGATTCGCTGGCCTCGATCAGCCCCGGCAGGATGTAGGTGGCGCCGCCGCCGGATGGGCCCTCGCAGACGCCGACCCGCCCGGTCACCCTGGCATAGCCGTCCGCCATATAGGCCGCGCTGCGCTCGTCCCGGGTCAGGATGTGGTCGATGCCATGGGTCAGGCGATGCAGGGCGTCATAGAAGGGCAGCGTGGTGTCGCCGCAGAGCCCGAACATGTGCCGCACGCCGTGGGCCTCGAGCATGCGCACCATCGCCTCGGCACCGTTCAGCGTGTTCTGCACGTCGATCGCTTTCGTTTCATGGCGCTCCGGGCCGGAAACCGGCCCTTCCCACGCGCCAATCCTTGACCTGTTACAAATTGTATACAGGATGTTATACAGAGCTGTGTTACGAAATCAATTGCAGACCGCCGCCAAAAGGGCCATCAGCAGGTCCGGGGCGAACCGACAGCCAGCCAGCAAGGGCCCGCGCGAATGGCCAACAGCAGCGTCGACCGGATCTACGAGCAGGTCCGCACCATGGCGACGGAATTCGCGTTCAAGCCGGATGAGCGCATCAACGAAGGCGCTTTAGCCGGCAGGCTTGGCGTCAGCCGCACCCCGCTTCGGGAGGCTCTGAACCGTCTGGTCGCCGAGGGGTTCATCACCTTCCAGACGGGCCGCGGCTTCTTCAACCGCTCGCTGGAGCCCCAGACGGTGCTGGAGCTCTACGAGCTGCGCCAGGCGATCGAATGCGAGGCGCTGCGCCGCGCCATCGATCGGGCCAGCGACGACGCCATCGCCGCGCTACGGGATTTCCTGGTGGAGACGGAACCGGCCTACAGCGCCGGCACCTCCGCCAAGGTGCTGGTGGAGCTCGACGAGCAGTTCCACATGCGGCTCGCCGAACTGTCGCAGAATGGCGAGCTGGTGCGCATGCTGCGCAATGTCAGCGAGCGCATCCGCTATATCCGCTGGATCCAGCTGTCGGAGAGGCGCAGCCGGACCCATGCCGAGCATCTCCGCATCCTCGACGCGCTGGCGGCACGGGACGCCGAGGCCGCGGTGCAGGCGCTGAGGGTCCATATCGAACAGCACAGCGAAGAGGCGACGGCCGCGGTCCGCATCGCCTACTCGCAGCTTTACGTGCCGGGCTGACCGGCTAGCATTGGGCGGAGGCACCGCCGCTGGGAGGATCTGACATGCCGGTGGAATATGGCGGCAAGACCGTCTACGGGACCAGCGTCGGCGTGATGATGCTGGAGACACAGTTCCCGCGCATCTATGGCGACATCGCCAACGCCATGACCTGGCCGTTTCCGGTGCAGTACCGCATCGTGCGGGGCGCGACGCCGGACAATGTGGTGCGCAAGGATCCCCGTCTTCTGGTCGACGGCTTCATCGCCGCCGCCCGCGACCTGGTGGCGCTGGGCTGCGACGGGCTGACCACCAATTGCGGCTTCCTGGCGCTGATCCAGGACCAGGTGTCCGAGGCCGTGCCGGTCCCGGTCGCCACCTCCTCGCTGATGCAGATCCCGGTGGTGCAGCAGCTCCTCCCCAAGGGCAAGCGCGTCGGCGTCATCACCATCTCGCGCACCGATCTGAGCGAGGAGCACCTGGCCGCGGCCGGAGCCCCGCTCGACACGCCGATTGTCGGCACCGATAACGGCCGCGCCTTCACCCATGGCATCCTTGACGACCAGCCCAGCATCGACTTCGACGCCTGCCGGCTGGACCTGCTGGACGCCGCCCGCACCCTGGTGACCGAGTATCCGGAGGTCGGGGCTATCGTGTTGGAATGCACCAACATGACCCCCTACGCCGCCGATATCCGCAAGCTGACCGGTCTGCCGGTGTTCTCCATCTACAGCTTCATCCGCTGGTTCCACCAGGGCTTGATGCCGGACCGCTTCGATCTCGAGCTGCACGACCCCCGGCTGAACCTGGCGCGGAGCTGAAAGGCGGCTTTGCATCGCCGGCCAACTCGGCCATTCTCCAATCATGGAGAGCATCCTCATCCTGACCGGGTTCGTCGCGGTGCACTTGCTGGCCGTGATGAGCCCCGGACCGAGCTTCCTGGTGGTGGCACGGGCATCGGTGGCGCGCTCCCGGCGGTCGGCGATCTGGTCGGCGCTGGGCATGGGTGCCGGCTCGGTGGTCTGGGCGCTGGCGGCGCTGTTCGGCCTCGACGTGCTGTTCCAGATCGCGCCGTGGCTCTACACCGCAATGAAGCTGGCCGGGGCGCTGTTCCTGATCTATCTGGCGGTGATGCTGTGGCGGCATGCCGACCGGCCGGTGCCGGTGCTGCGGCCGTCCGGCGACTCCGCCCGCTCGGCGCTTGCGGCCTTCCGCCTCGGTCTCTTCACCCAGCTCGCCAACCCGAAGGTGGTGGTGTTCTTCGGCTCGATCTTCCTGGCGGTGCTGCCGGCGGAGCGGCCCGGCTGGATGTCGTTGGCGCTGCTGGTCCTGGTCTTCTTCGACGAATTCCTCTGGTACGCCATCGTCGCGATCGCATTTTCCGTTGAGCGCCTGCGCAGCGGTTATCAGCGCCTGAAGCGGATCATCGACCGGGTAACCGGCGGCTTCCTTGGCCTGCTCGGCCTGCGCATGCTCGCCTGACCATGCCCGACACCGCAGCCCGATCGCGTCTCTTCGAGGATGGTTTCGTCGTCGTCCCGGACGTGCTCGACGCGGCATCCCTCTCCCGCCTGCAAGCTTTGGCGGCCGGCTGCGTCGCCGATCTCACGCCGGACCATCGCGCCAAGTATCGCTCGGAGGGCAGCCTGATTCCGGTTGCCGACTACCCGGCCTTCGCCGAGTTCATCGCCCATCCCGGCATGCTGTCCGCCTTCGCCCGCCTCGGCCTGGAGGATGTGCGCTTCACCTCCGGCTATGTCATCAGCAAGCCGCCGCGGGGCCCCGCCCTGTTCTGGCACCAGGATTGGTGGGGCTGGGACGATCCGATCTCCTATACGGACCGGCTGGCGCAGTTCTTCGTCTTCCTCTACCTGACCGACACGACGCCGGAGAACGGCTGCCTGCGCGTGGTCCCCGGCACCCATCGCCGGCGCCATGCGATGCACGACATGATGGAGGCGCATAGCGACGCGCTGGCCCAGGTCTCCGACCCGAACGACCCGGCCTTCGCAGAGCATCCCGACGCGGTCGCCGTGCCGGTCAAGGCCGGCGACATGGTGATCGGCGACGCCCGGCTGATCCACGGCGCCTACCCCAACCGCTCCGACGCCGAGCGCACCCTGATCACCCTCTGGTTCCATCCGGACTACACCACCTTGCCGGAGGCGATCCGCGCCCGGCTCCAGGAGATCTACTGCCGGCGCGGCGTCGATACCGATGCGGATGCCGCGGCCGGGCTCTATCCGGATACCTGGCCCGAAGCCGCGCGCGCCAAGCTCGCCGGCCTGCTGCCGGACTATGCCGGAAACGCCGCGCCGCAGGCGTGGAACCGCACGCCGGTCGGGCTGGAATAAGCGGTACGGGACACGCCCATGTGGAATATCGGCCGAGGCAGCAAGACGGCGACGATCCGCGACACCGCCACCGGCGCCTGCATCGTCTGCGGCCGGGATGCCGAAGGCTCGCCCTATTGGGTCGGCATCGGCCCGGTGCCGACCAAATTCGTCACCGGGGTCAACCAGCCTCTCTGCAGCGCGCAATGCTCTGCCAAACAGGGCGATGACGACAACTGGCAGGACTGGCTGAAGGGCGGAAAGACGTAGCCGCGGGCTTCAGGCCGGAAAAGAGGCCTTGGACGGTCGCGGCGAGCGCGGCCGTGGCGTCCTGCCGACGATGTCGCCCGACCGCGCGCCCCCTGCCGCGGACCCGGTGGCCGCCACGGCATGGGTGGTCATCGGATTGACCAGGATCGCCTGCAGGTCCCGCGTTCCGATCGCATTGGGTAGGACCGTATTGCCGGCGCGCTCGCGCCGGCTGGCCATCGTGAGGGCCACCCGCGCCGCCGTGTACAGGATCAGGACCAGGGCCGCCCAGGCGGCGGCGAAGACCGTCAGGTCAAAGCCGTGATTCAGCATCGGCAGTGCGCCCAGCAGGAATGCGCCGATCCAGCTTGCGCTCGATACCGCGCCGCTGAGCAGGCAGAGCGTGCCGACATTCGACCGCAGCAGCTGGCCGCAATCGCCCATCTTCGCCACCCGCTTCAGCACCAGGTAATGCAGGGCATAGCCGTTGACCGTCAGCACCAGCACGACGGCCAGCTTTGCGTAGAGCTTGGTATTGGCCAGCTTGCCGGGATCGAATACGGAATAGTGGATCAGGAACCCGCATCCGGTGATCCACAGCAGGCCGAGGCCGATCATCACGAACCGGGTGGCGATGCCGAACAGCGCGCCGTTCATGAACGACCGATAGCCGTCCCACGAGCCCCGGGCGATGGACAGGAAGCATCCCCCGTCGAGATAGGCCGCGGTCCCCAGACCCAGCACGAGCCCGACCAGATGGCCGAACGCCAGCAGGCCCTTCGTCGTGCCCTCGAGCCCTATTCCCAGAAAAAACGCTTCCATCGTGCCAATCCCCGCCTTCAGAGCCGACCGTGTCGGCGGTGCTCGCGTTGCGCCGCGGAAAGGCCCTGGCGGGGGGTTGTCAGGACGGCGACGCTGCCAAGCGGATTGCTTGCCGGGTCCATGTTCGGCCGTCCTTCGCCATGCCTCCGCCCCGCCTTTCTTGCCGCCGCGACCCCGTCGAAACGGTGGCCCCGGCAGTCTTCCGGCGGGTTGTTGAAGACATATCACACATCCGACAGTTCGAATGCAAATCAAATTAGTAATTTGTTAACAATAAACTCCAATTAACTTGCTGTTAACCTTAATCAATAGTTAACAATCTGGAAGATTTATCTATAATTGCACGAGATGGATGCACCGATCAGTGCGTGGCATCACTCCATGTTTACATTGTGCGGCGAGCAGAGAATCGAGCAGCGCGGGAAGCGGCGTCGACGATTTGGTTGCCGAGGCGTCAGCCCAGCGGCTCGACCCGGGTCAGCGGGCCATAGGCACGCAGGGTGGCCTCGCCCATCGCCGCGAGCGCTCCGATCAGGCGGCCGTCGCGGCCCAACCGGGCATCGGCAAGCTCGATCATTCGCAGGTTGGGATTGGCGTGCGGCGCGGCCGACCGCAGCCTCAGCGCCGCCTCCTCCTCCCGCCCGTCATGGCGTAAAGTCAGTGCGATCAGCGCCGCTGCGGTCGACCGGCTGATCCCGGCGAAGCAATGCACTATCAGCGGCGTGCCGCCATCCCAACCCTCCAGGAAGCCGATCAGCCCGGCGATATGGTCGTCCTGAGGCAGCACATAGCCGTCCATGGGCTGGCTGATGTCGTTGACCTCGACCCGGTGATGGCGCTCGGTTGCGAGACCGTCCGGAGTCGGAGGCTGCTGCTCCGCCGACAGCAGCGATACGAGATGACTCGGCTTCAACGCTCGGACATGGTCCGGCATCGCGGCAAGGCTGCAGATGTAGATCATGGGCGCATGCATTCCGGATCGACGATGACATTGCCACCCTATCGCTCGGCGGCCCGGTCCGGAAGCGCCCGGTTAGCCGGACAGGGCCATCAGCCCGCGGGCCAGGTCCTCGATGGCGATGCGCTTCTCCAACTTCTCCCGCCATGCCGCGGGGATCGCATCGATGCCGAGATAAGCGCCCGAGATGGCGCAGGCCATGGCGCCCAGCGTGTCGCAATCGCCGCCGTTCAGCGCGGCGCAGAACAGGCACGCCTCGAACGAGTCCGGATGCCGGAGGAAGGCGTAGACCGCGAACGGCATCGATTCATGCACCGCGACCGCACGGCCGATGGCGTCTGCCGCTGCTGACGGGGCGGCATCGCCGGCAATAAGGTCGCGCACCATCTCCATGCGGGTCGCGATCTCTTCGGTATGGGCGGCCTCGATCAGCGTTCGACAGAAGTCGTCGCGCGGGAAGGGCTGCGCCGGGTCCAAGGCGACGGCTTGCGCCACCGCCGAGGCCAGAACGGCGGCGCCGTCCTTGCCGACCGGGTGGGCATGGGTCACCTCCGCCGAGGCCCGGGCCATTGCGTCCAGATCGTCGGAGGCGTGGAAGGCCAGCCCGATCGGCGCGATGCGCATGGCGGCGCCATTGCCCAGCGAGCCCTGCCCGCCGAACAGCCGCCGCGCCGCCTCCACATAAGGGATGTCCTCCTCGCCGACGGCTCGGAAGATGTAGGGCGGCCCCGAGGCATAACCCCGCCAGGGCTCGTGGAGATAGTTCTCGTGGAACCGGCAGCCCAGCGCCTGCGGATCGAGATGGCCAAGCTCGACCAGCGACTCGGCAATGCCGATCGCCATGGCCGTGTCGTCGGTCCAGACAAGCGGATCGGTGTCGGCGACCAGGCTGCGCAGCGGCTCGGCCTCCGACATCCCGAACGCCAGCTCGCCGATCGCATCCCCCACCGCCGACCCGACCATGCCGCCGAGGAACTTGGATGTGAGATCGGGTGCAGTCATTGTCTTTGCTCCGTCACCGCGCCGCGATCGCCTCGATCTCGACCTTGAATATCTCCCGGGCGAAGCCTGACACGATCATCAGCGTCGAGGCCGGCGGCGGCGTGCCGATCACCCGGTCGCGGGCAGCCATGTAGGCGGCAAGATGCTCGCGTCCGGTAACATAGGCGTTGATCCGTACCAGATCGCCGAAATCCATGCCGGCGCTTTCCAGCACCGCGCCGATATTGCGGAAGCAGAGTCCGGCTTGTGCCTCCGCATCCTCGGGGATCGTGTCGTCCGGCTCGATACCGAGCTGGCCGGAGCAGAACAGAATGCGGGCGTGCGGCGGCAGCTCTACGCCGTGGCTGTATTGCGCGAAGGGTGCGCGGATCGAGTCGGGTGTGTGATGGCGGGTCATTGCCGTAGACTTCCTGTTCGGTCACGGATCCGACGAGGGTAAGGATGACGCTTCGCCGCTGGCAAGACATGACGACAGTGGATTTCGAGGGGCTCGACCGCGAGCGGACGGTGGCCGTCATGCCGCTGGGCGCCATCGAGCAGCACGGGCCGCACCTGCCGGTCTCCACCGATGCGGTGATCGCCGAGGAGATGGCGGCGCGGGCGCTCGACCAGGTTCCAGACAACGTGCCGGCCCTGCTGTTGCCGACCATGGCGGTCGGCAAGTCGAACGAGCACCTCGCCTATCCCGGCACCTTAACGGTCTCCGCCAAGACCCTGATGGACCAGTGGTTCGAGGTGGCCGAGGGCGTGCACCGCGCCGGCCTCGCCAAGGTGCTGTTCGTCAACGCCCATGGCGGCCAGCCGCAGGTGATGGAGATCGTCGCCCGGGAGCTCAGGGTCCGCCATGGCATGCTCGCCGTGTCGTCGAGCTGGTGGCATATGGGCCTGCCCGACGGGCTGGTCGCAGCCGACGAAATGCGCCACGGCATCCATGGCGGCACGGTCGAGACCTCTATCATGCTGCATCTCAGGCCCGAACTGGTGCGCATGGACAAGGCGGAAAACTTCGCCTCGGTGCTGCCGGAGACCGAAGAGGCCAACGAACGGCTGCGCTATGTCGGGGAAGTCGGCATCGGCTGGCAGGCGCAGGACCTGCACCCAGCCGGTGTCGCCGGCGATGCCACTGCCGCCACGGCAGAGCTCGGCGCACAGATCGTCGCCCATGTCACCGCCGGCCTGGCGACGCTGGTCGCCGAGGTGTCGCGCCACCCCCTCTCCTCGGTCAAAAGCCGTTAGCGCTGTCTGTCCCGCGCGGTCCGATCGCCCTATAGTGCTGCCCAAGAACCGGGCAACAGGTCAGACATTGGGCAGGACGACCGCCGTTGCCGCCGGTGGAGACGCTTGGCATCGGCCTCCCGGCCGAATGGCATGGGACTTGCGCGGTCGACGCTTTGGACCAGATCAATGCCGGACCGGAATCCGGCCAGCCCGAAGCGGGCAGAGTTGGAACGCACAGGGAGATACCAATGAACACCAGGAAAATCGCACTCGCCACCGCCGTCGTAGCGCTGACGGCCACCCCCGCCGCGGCGCTGGACGAGGTCAGCTTCGGCACCAACTGGGTGGCGCAGGCGGAGCATGGCGGCTTCTACCAGGCCGTGGTCGACGGCACCTATGAGAAATACGGGCTGGACGTCACCATCGAGCCCGGCGGGCCGCAGGTGAACAACCGGCTGATGCTGCCGACCGGGCGGCTGGACTTCCTGATGGGCGGCAACATGCTGCAGGCCTTCTCGGCGGTCGAGAACGACATCCCGACCATCGCCGTGGCGGCAATCTTCCAGAAGGACCCGCAGATCATCATGACCCATCCGGGTCAGGGCCTGGACACCTTCGACAGCCTGAAGACCATCGACCTGCTGATCGGCGCCGACGGCCTCGCCAGCTTCTACCAGTGGATGGTGTCGGAGTACGGGTTCTCGGAAGAGCAGGTGCAGCCCTACACCTACAACTTCGCGCCGTTCCTGTCGGATGTCCGGCTCGGCCAGCAGGGCTATCTGACGTCGGAGCCTTTCGCCATCGAGAACGAGGCCGGCATCAAGCCGAACATCTTCCTGCTGGCGGATTACGGCTTCGACACCTACTCCACCACCATCGAGACCCGCACCGACCTGGTCGAGGACAGCCCGGATCTGGTGAAGCGCTTCGTCGAGGCCTCGATCATCGGCTGGTACAACTACCTCTACGGCGACAACGAAGCCGCCAACGCCATGATCCAGCGCGACAATCCGGAGATGACGGCGGAGCAGATCGCCTTCTCCATCGAGAAGATGAAGGAGTACGGCATCGTCGACTCCGGCGACACCGAGACCATGGGCATCGGCGCCATGACCGAAGCCCGGATGAAAAGCTTCTTCGACCGCATGGTGCAGGCGGGCGTGGTCTCGGGCGATATCGATCACACCCAGTCCTACACGTTGGAGTTCGTGAACAACGGCCTCGGGCTCGAGCTGCGGAACTGACGGGCCGACCGTGACCGAGCTTGCCACGGCCGCCGAGGACGACAAGACGGGGGCGGTTCCGGCGGATGCCGGCGCCCCCGTGGTGTCGCTGGCCCATGTCTCCAAGAGGTTCTCCAACGGCACCCTGGCGCTGGAGGACATGTCGCTCGACATCCGCAAGGGCGATTTCATCAGCCTGCTGGGCCCGTCGGGCTGCGGCAAGTCGACGGCGCTGAGGATCCTCGCGGGCCTGGGCGACGCCACTGGTGGTGCGGTCGACTGGCCCGACGGCAAGCCGCAACGTGGCGATATCGGCTTCGTGTTCCAGGAGCCGACCCTCATGCCCTGGGCCACCGTGTTCGACAATGTCTGGCTGCCCAAGCGCCTGGACGGCGTCTCGCGGGAAGCCGCGCGGGCCGATGTTGAGGACGCCCTGGATATGGTCGGCCTGTCGGCATTTTCAGGGGCTTATCCGAGAGAGCTCTCCGGGGGCATGAAGATGCGAGTGTCCATCGCCCGGGCTCTGGTGACCCGGCCGAAGATCCTGCTGATGGACGAGCCCTTCGCGGCCCTGGACGAGATCACCCGCTTCAAGCTCAACGACGATCTGCTGGCGCTGTGGGAGCAGCATCACTGGACCGTCGTCTTCGTGACCCACAGCGTTTTCGAGAGCGTCTACCTCTCCAGCCGCATCGTTGTGATGGCGGCGCGGCCCGGCCGGGTCACGGAGTCCCTGGTCAACGACGCGCCGCATCCGCGCGGCGAGGGTTTCCGGACATCCGAGGACTACGCCCATCTCTGCCGCACCGCGTCGGATGCGCTGCACCGGGCGATGGAGGCGGCGGCATGAGCGTCCAGGCCGAATCCGGTCCGCCCCTGGCGACCGCTGCTGCCGAGCCTCAACCGATCGACCTGCGTGCCCGCGCCGCCCGACGCGACCGGACCCTGCGCATCGTACTGCCCCTGGCCATCCTGGCATCCGCCCTGATCGGCTGGGAGATTGCGGTTTGGTATTTCGAGGTGAGACACTTCATCCTTCCCGCACCCAGCCTGATCGTGACCACCTTGTTCACGGACTGGCCGATCCTCGCTCCGTCGCTCGTGAAGACGCTGACGATCACCTTCGCCGCGCTGGCGGTGGCGGTGCTGGGCGGCGTCGGATTGGCCATCCTGTTCGCCCAGTCGAAATGGGTGGAGATCAGTTTCTTTCCCTTCGCGGTGATCCTGCAGGTCACGCCGATCATCGCCATCGCGCCGCTGATCCTGATCTGGGTGGATTCCACGCCGGCGCTGTTGATCTGTGCCTGGATCGTCGCGTTCTTCCCGATCCTGTCGAACACCACGCTGGGTCTCAATTCCGCCGACCACAATCTGCGCAACCTGTTCGAGCTCTATGGCGCGACGCGCTGGCAGACCCTGCGGTATCTGAGGCTGCCGGCGGCGATGCCCTATTTCCTCGGCGGCCTGCGCATTGCCGGAGGGCTGGCGCTGATCGGTGCCATCGTCGCCGAATTCGCGGCCGGCTCGGCCGGGCGCAGCTCCGGCCTCGCCTACCGCATCCTGGAGTCCAGCTACCGGCTCAACGTGCCGCGCATGTTCGCCGCCCTGCTGCTGATCTCGATCACCGGCATCCTGATCTTCCTGGTGCTCAGCCTGCTTTCGCACCTGATGCTGCGCAAATGGCATGAGAGCGCCCTGAAGCGGGAGAACTGAGGTGGCGGTCAGCGCACCGCCGGCCCCCGGCCAGCCCCATTACGACTGGATAGCCCGCGCCCGGGTGCCGGCGATCCTGATCGACAGCGATCTTCCGGCCGGACCGGACGGCCTCGTCGCCGCCGACTTGCGGATCGAGGCCGGCCGGATCGCCGCCATCGAGGCGCCCGCCGACCGGCCCGACGGCGCGGTGTTCGACCAGCGCGACGGCATGGTCCTGCCCTGCTTCGTCGACATGCACACCCATATCGACAAAGGCCATATCTGGCCGCGCAAGCCGAACCCGGACGGCACCTTCGACGGCGCCCTGGCGGCGGCTGGCGACGACCGCTCCGCGAATTGGCGCACCGAGGACGTGCACCGGCGCATGGATTTCGCGCTGCGCTGCGCCTATGCCCACGGCACCGCAGCGCTCAGGACCCATCTCGACTCCGTGGCGCCGCAGCACCGGATCTCATGGCCGCTTTTCGCGGAGATGCGGGAACGCTGGGCCGGCCGGATCGACCTGCAAGCCGTCTCGATCCTGTCAGTGGAGGATTTCCTTACCGATCACGGATCCGAACTGGCCACACTGATTGCCAAGAATGGCGGCGTTCTGGGCGCCTTCACCTACATGACCCCGAACCTCGACGCGGCGCTGGACGCCATGTTCCGCCTCGCCGCTGAGCATGGGTTGGACCTGGATTTCCACAGCGACGAGACCGCCGACCCGCAAGCCCGCTGCCTGCGCCACATCGCCCAGGCCGCCCTGCGCCACCGCTTCCGCGGCCGGGTCGTCTGCGGCCATTGCTGCTCACTCGCCAATCAGGCCGATGACGAGGCGGACCGGACCCTGGACCTGGTGGCCGAGGCCGGCATCGCCATCGTCTCCCTGCCCATGTGCAACATGTTCCTGCAGGACCGCCATGCCGGCCGGACGCCGCGCTGGAGAGGGGTGACCCTGCTGCCGGAAATGCGCGCCCGCGGCATCCCGGTGGCCATCGCCTCGGACAACACCCGGGACCCGTTCTACGGCTATGGCGATCTGGACGGGCTGGAGGTGCTGCGCGAGGCGGTGCGCATCTTCCAGCTCGACTGCCCGGTCGGCGACTGGGCCGCCGCGATCACCCGCTGGCCGGCCGAGATCATCGGCACGGAGGGGCGTGGCCGCATCTCGGTCGGCGGCCCGGCCGATTTGATCCTGTTCGACGGCCGGGACTATTCGGAACTGCTGTCGCGGCCTGAGAGCGGGCGCCGGGTGATCCGCGCCGGGGCCGAGATCGACCGCGCCCTGCCCGACTACCGGGAACTGGACGATCTGATGCGAGAGACCCGAACCGAGGAAGTGTTGGGATGACTTACGACATCGATGGCCTGAAGGCCGATCTCGACGGCATCGCGATCGAGGACAACCCGCAGCTTGTCCGCCTGAAGAGCCGGGATTTCTTTTGGTACTCGCCGGTGCTGAAGCGGCAGCTCAACAAGGTCGCCGGCGACCTGCTGGTCTCGCCGAGGAATGAGGCGGAGGTGATCCGGGTCCTGAAGGCCTGCCACGCGCGGGGTATCCCGGTCACGCCACGCGGTTCGGGAACCGGCAATTACGGCCAGGCGATGCCGCTGTCGGGTGGAGTCGTTCTGGACCTGGCCGCCCTGTCCGCAGTGCGGGAGATCGCACCGGGCCGACTGGTGGCCGAGCCGGGCGCGGTGATGCTGAAGATCGACGAGCAGACTTCGGAAGACTCCGGACAGGAGTTGCGGATGTTCCCCTCGACACGGCGCGCGGCCTCGATCGGCGGCTTCATCGCCGGCGGATCCGGCGGCGTCGGCTCGATCACCTGGGGTGGACTGCGCGATCTGGGCAACGTGCTGCGCCTGAGGATCGTCACCATGGAGGCCGAGCCGCGCATTCTCGACCTGACTGGCGAGGATCTGCACAAGGTGATGCACGCATACGGCACCAACGGCATCATCACCGAGGTCGAGGTGCCGCTGGCGCCGGCCTATGACTGGGTCGACGTCATCGTCGGCTGCGACAACGCCATGGATGCGGTGCGCTACGGCAACGACCTGGCCCGACAGGACGGCATCCTGAAGAAGCTGATCACCCCCATCGCCGCCCCGATCCCGCACGACTACCTCAGCCGGAACTTCACCTTCTCCCGCCGCGACCAGTCGATCGTTCTCCTGATGATCGCACCGCAGGCCATGGACGCCTTCCTGGCCTTCCACGGCCGCAGCAAGGGTACCGAGATCCTCTACCGGTCCGACACAGCGACCAAGACCGAGCGCAGCGAACTGCCGCCGGTCTACGAGCTTTCCTGGAACCACACCACTCTCAACGCGCTCCGCGTCGACAAGGCGATCACCTATTTGCAGGTGCTCTACCCCTTCCCGGACCAGGTGGCGCTGATCGAGCGTATTCACGCCCGCTTCGGCGACGAGGTGCCGATGCATACCGAATTCGTGCGCTTCGACGGCGACATCACCTGCTTCGGCCTGCCCTTGGTGCGATACTCCACCGAGGAGCGGCTGGAAGAGATCATGGCGATCCACGAGGACATGGGCGCGCCGATCTTCAACCCGCATCGCTACACCTTGGAGGAAGGCGGCATGAAGCAGACCGACGCGGTCCAGCTCGCCTTCAAGAAGGAGGCCGACCCGGACGGCCTGCTGAACCCCGGCAAGATGATCGCCTGGGAAGACCCGGCCTTCGACTATTCCAGCCGCAAGACCTACCTCTTCCGCGGCCTGGAAGTGGCGGAGTAGATGACGGGAAGAAGGAGCGCTGACGCGCAGGTCATTTATGCAGCCCCCTCACCCTCCCAACGCTTCGCGTCGGGTCCCCCCCTCTCCCACAGTGGGAGAGGGGTTTGTTCGCCAGCGCTGACCGATACCCCTCTCCCCTTGTGGGAGAGGGAGGGGCCCGCGAAGCGGGAGGGCGATGGGTCTCCGAAAGACACCACCGGTCCACTCCCATGAGAGCCCTCGTCCTCTTCGCCCATCCGGTTGAGACAAGTTTCCAGGCGGCGCTGCATGAGAAGGTCGTCGAGACGCTGACCGCCAAGGGGCATTCGGTCGACGATTGCGATCTCTATGCCGAGAAGTTCGACCCCTGTCTCAGCCGTGCCGAGCGGTTGGCCTATCACGACCCGGAGGCGGACCGCTCCGCCATCCAGCCCTATATCGACCGGCTGCGGAGGGCCGAGGCGCTGGTGCTCGTGTTCCCTGTGTGGAACTTCGGCTATCCGGCCATCCTGAAAGGGTTTTTCGACCGGGTCTTCTTGCCCGGCGTCAGCTTCCGAATGGAGAACGGCAAGGCGACGCCCATGCTGCGCCATATCCGCCGCATCGCCGCCATCGCCACCTATGGCGGCGACCGCTGGCGAGCCATCCTGCTGGGCGACCCGGTACGCAAGGCGGTAACCCGGGTGCTGCGGGCCCAGACCGTCGGCGCCCCGCTCCGCTATCTGGCGCAGTATGATATGAACCGATCCACCGACGCCTGCCGGCGGCGGTTCCTGGAGCGGGTCGGAGCGGAAATGGATCGGTTCGGGTGAACATCCTGGTCGTCTACAGCCATCCGGTGCCCGAGAGCTTCAACGCTGCCATCCGCGACGCCACCGTCGAGGCGCTGGGCAAGGCCGGCCACAGCGTCCGCCTGCTCGACCTGCATGCCGAGGGATTCGACCCGGTGATGGGTTGCGACGAGCGCCGCGCCTATCACACCCGCGGCGAGAACGAGACGTCGGTCGCCGACCATCTCGCCCTGCTGCGCGAGGCCGAGGGGCTGGTCTTCGTCTATCCGACCTGGTGGTACGGCCTGCCGGCCATGCTCAAGGGCTGGCTGGACAGGGTCTGGGTGCCGCACGCCACCTTCACAATGCCGGAGGACGGCCAGGCGATCCGCCCGCTGATGACCCATATCCGATTTCTCGGCGTCATCACCACCTGCGGCGCGCCCTGGTGGTGGAGCAAGTTCGTCGGCGAGCCCGGCCGCCGCACCATCCTGCGCGGAATCCGCGCGCTCTGCGCCAAGCGCTGCCGCACCCTGTGGATGGCCCATTACAAGATGGATTCCTCGACCTCCGAGAGCCGGAAGGCCTATCTGGAGCGGTTGCGAAAGCGGCTGGCCCGGGTGGCCTGAGATGCCGAAACGCCGTCGGACAATTCAGAACGCCGTTCTGGCTTAGCCGACCTCACCCTTCGACAAGCTCAGGATGAGGGCATTTGGGGAGCCGCCCGCATCACAATCACCCTCATCCTTCGACAGGCTCGGGATGGGAGTGATTGTGGCGCAGCTCTACCCTAGGGAGCCCTCATCCTGAGCCTGTCGAAGGGTGAGGATGGCAACGCCAGAGCCGGCCCGCGCCCTTAAGCCCTACTCCAGCCGCGTCAGCCGCATCAGGGGATCGCCGGCGGCATCGGTCAGCAGCAGGAACGGCCCGTCGAAGCGGTAGCCCATCACCGCATCCAGGGCGGCGAAGAATTCCGTTTCCTGGTCCATCAGGGCCTCTGCGCAGGCCCGGCGGGTGGCGGCCAAGGGGCCGAAGCTCAGCGCGCCGTCCGAGACCTCCGCGGCGCCGTTGAACTGGTTGCAGCCGCCGGAGCCGTGCACCCCGCCGCGCTCGTCGAAGCCGATGGTGGTCTGGGCCCGATCCATCACGCCGCCGCCGCGGATGTCCTCCACCAGCCAGGTGACACCGACCAGGGCCGGCATGTCGCCCGCCGACCGGGGCCCCTGCCCCATCTTCTCCATCAGAATGTCCACCGTGTCAGGTGCGCCCCGGGTCAGCACCGGATGCACGCTGGTGCTGCGGAAGATCGTCTCGCCATCGACCACCAGCTTGGCGGTCACCGCATAGCTGTGCCGCTCGTCGATCATCGCCGGGTCGTAGAGCAGCTGGAATGGCACCGGCACCGACTCCGCCCGGATCGTGATCGCCGAGAGCAGCGGCGCCGGCGCATCCTGGCGCGAGACATCGTACAGCTCCACCTCCAGCACCGCCCCCGGCGGCACCGCGATGCGCTCGCGATACCCGGCGGTGCCGTCCAGGGTCCGGAATTCGGCCGCGGCGGCCCCGGCGGCAATTGCCAGAAAGGCCGTCAGCCCGACCAGAAGCCCGGCCCAGCGGAACTGCCCCATCATCGTGGATCCTCCCCGTATCCCCATGCCGCACAGATTTCGCGGCTCATTGCGCCCGCGGCGGCACGCAGGTTGCGGCCATGTTGAAGGCCACACGAAGCGACCGCAATGCGCCTAACGGTCCCATAGGCACACGGAAGGCGTGCAGAATTTGCGGTCCAGCGCCATGGATCTGGGCGGCTTCCGGATGCAGGGCCGGGTTGCCGCTTCACCTATGCGGGTTCTCCAGCAGGTGTGCCGGCTTCTGGACTGGTGTCGGATGAATGCGCTGTTAGAGACCGTGGCCCGCTTAGTCGAGCGGGTCGTCGCCAAACCGTTCCCAGAGCTTGGGATAGCGCTCTCGCAGATGATCTTCGTCGTCCTCGAACGGCTCGCCTGACGGCCCATCCATTCCCAGACCGGCTTCCGTCTCGGAATGATCGCGCACATCGCCCTCGCCGCCCTTTTCCTCGAAAACCTCGACGGCGACGTAATAGTACGCCTCGAACTCCCAGACGCCGAAGGGACCAGTCGGCTCCAGTGGGAGGTCGGCCAGGCTGTCCGGGTCGGCAAGTGCGGCCTCATAGGCTTCGCGTCCGCGCGACACCAACCACCGGCGGAAGTACTCGAACCCGTCATCGGAGCTGCCGCCGTGGATGACATAGGCTGCGCCCCACAAGTCCCAGCTGTACGCCTCATTGAGAAGGCGGCGGAACGTCACCTCGAACGCAATGATCTCCTTGAGCGAGAGATCGCGAAGCAAGGCGTGCAGCGTCCCCATGCGTGCAGCGGGATCGATATCGGGCCCGAGCTTATGCTCGATGATCTGCCAGAACCGGTCTTCCGGCATTCCTGATGCGGCCATTAGCTCCTCCAAGACCGGTGAGATTCGGATCGGAAATATCGGAACACGGTACAGAGCGGACGACGTCGAACTCGAACTCAGACTTCGTCCGTGCTTCAGCTGAATGCAGAAATGCCGACACGGCAGGATCTGGAAAATGCGTAATGAGGCACTGGCGACCCCTACGGGATTCGAACCCGTGTTGCCGCCGTGAAAGGGCGGTGTCCTAGGCCTCTAGACGAAGGGGTCGGTGGTCGAGAGCCGGCGGATAAGTAGCGATGCCCGATGGCGAAATCAAGGGGTTTCGGTGGCGCAGACCGGGGCGGCGTCCTCGATCTGGAACTGCGGCGTCTCGCGGCCGTTCCAGCGGTCGAGGCGCAGCAGGCCGGCGATGTGCAGCGGCGGGCCGCCGGCGTCCAGCAGGGCGGTGCCGAGATCGGTGCCGGCGGCGCGGAAGGCGATGGCCTTCAGGCGGCCGCCCTCGGGGCCGGTCAGGAAACAGCTCACATGGTTGGCGCCGACCACCTTGGCGGCGACGGCCCGGGCGCCGGTCAGCACGAAGCGCGGCTCCGCATTGCCGGCGCCATAGGGTCCCAGCCGCTCCAGCAGGGCGGCAAGCTCTGTCGTGGCGCCGCCCACCGCCAGGGTGCCGTCGAAATCGCTGACCGGCACCAGCGGCCCGCCGGCCTGGCCCTGGACATGGTCGTGCAGGAAGTCGCCCAGCGCCGCCAGCCGGTCGGCGGCCACCGTAAATCCGGCCGCCATGGGATGCCCGCCGCCGGTCATCAGCAGGCCGGCCTGCCGCGCCTCCGCCACCGCCGCCCCGATATCCACGCCGGGCACCGAGCGGCAGGAGGCGCGGCCGACATCGCCCTCCAGCGCCACCACGCAGGCCGGGCGATCGTAGCGCTCCTTCAGCCGACCGGCGACGATGCCGATCACGCCCGGATGCCAGCCCTGGCCCGCCGCCAGCGCCACCGGCCCCGGATCGGGGCTGCCGTCGAGCTGCTCGGTCGCCTGGCGCAGCACGTCGGCCTCGATCGCCTTGCGGTCATCGTTGTGGCTGTCGAGGATCGCAGCGATCTCCGCCGCCTCGGCCGGGTCTTCCGTGCTGAGCAGCCTTGCGCCCAGATCGGCGCGGCCGATGCGGCCGCCGGCATTGACCCGGGGGCCGAGGATGTAACCGAGATGATAGGCGCCGACCCGCTCCGATACCTTGGCCACGTCGGCCAGGGCCCGGATGCCGATATTGCGCCGCCGGGCCATGACCTTGAGCCCCTGGATCACCAGGGCGCGGTTGAGGCCGGTCAGCGGCACCACGTCGCAGACCGTGCCCAGCGCCACCAGATCCAGCAGCCCGAGCAGGTCGGGGGCTGAGCGGTCGCCGAGGGCGCCGTCCCGGCGCAGCGCCCGGCTGACCGCCACCAGGGTCAGGAAGGTGACGCCGCAGGCCGCCAGATGGCCAAGCCCGCTGTCATCGTCCAGCCGGTTCGGATTGACCACCGCATGGGCCGCCGGCAACTCTGCCGCGGCGGCATGGTGGTCCAGCACGATCACCTGCAGCCCCTCAGCCTTGGCCGCGGCCAGCGGTTCCAGGGCGGTGGTACCGCAATCCACGGTGATGACCAGCCCCGCCCCGGCATCGCGCAGCGCCTTCAGCGCCGGCGCATTGGGGCCGTAGCCCTCGGCCATGCGGTCGGGGATATGCAGCAGCGGATCGCCGCCCAGCGCCCGTAGATAGCGCAACAGCAGCGCGGCACAGGTGGCGCCGTCGACGTCGTAGTCGCCGAACACCGCAATGCGTTCGCCTGCCGCGATCGCGGCGGCGATGCGGTCCGCCGCCCGGTCCATGTCCTTCAGCACCGAAGGATCGGGCATCAGCGCCCGCAGAGTCGGCGCGAGATAGGCTTCCGCGCCGTCCACCGAGATGCCCCGGGCCGCCAGGATACGCCCGACCAGTTCCGGCAGGTCGTGGCGTTGGCTCAGCGCCAGGGACTGCCGCTCATCGACGGCATGAAGCTGCCACCGGCGGCCGTTGAGGGACCGCTCGACTTCGAGCAGGGCGGTGGCCGGCAACACCGGTGATTCGAGCGGCGCGGTCACCGCCATCTATCGATGCCGGCTGGCCGGAACGCTGCTTTCTGCATGGAGCGCCACAGTTCGATTGCTGTCATTTCAACGGGCTGCAAATGACTCTTCATGGATCCTTTGAAAATCGGGTCCCCTGTCAGGCAGGTACGCCCGCGCACCGACCCGACCGGTCCTACCCCGTTGTATCACGCAGCGGCGTTGGGGCGGTTCCTTGACGTGCCGACAATGGCCGGGAAAGAACCCATCCGGTACCCATCCCTGCTGTCGTTGGATATGCGTCGAAACAATGAATTCAGACAAGCCAGAAAATCAAAGATAAACAATTTCGTAAGTTAAATTAACTTAACTATTAATAATCAACTTGAAGTTTTGCCCCTAGCGGAGAGTTTCATTTATTCTGACTATTGAAATATAAAATTTAGAACACATCTAATCAATACCATGAGAGCGATATATTTGAAAGCTGCACTGTTCTTTTCTGCGCGCCAGAGGCGATCCATTAGTGCAATTGGGCCGGGGACTTATTCCGGCCCGCTGCCGCCCCTTCGTCGCCACCCATTCGATGTCGCCTATGCACCGACCGGAAAGATGATCCTCAATGGAGGGCCCCCGTCATGAGCAAGAAGGTTCTGTTCGTCGACGACGACACCAACATCCTGGCTGCCTATCGACGCGCATTGCGCAAGACCTGCGAGCTGAAGACAGCGGAGGGCGGCGCGGACGGGCTGCGCATCCTGGCCGAGGACGGACCCTTCGCGGTGGTCATCAGCGACATGCAGATGCCGGAGATGAACGGGCTGGAGTTCCTGAAGGAAGTCGCCAAGCGGCAGCCGGACACGGTGCGCATCATGCTGACCGGCAATGCCGACCAGAAGACCGCGGTGGACGCGGTCAACGAAGGGGCCGTCTTCCGCTTCTGCAACAAGCCCTGCCCGCCCGAAGAGCTGGCCGCGACCATCGACACCGCACTGGAGCACCATCGGCTGATCACCGCCGAGAAGACCCTGCTGGAACATACCCTGGCGGGCAGCGTGAAGGTGCTGGTCGACGTGTTATCGCTGGTCGATTCCAACGCCTTCCGCCGCACCGAGCGGCTGCGCGGCTGGGCGAAGACGGTGGCCGGACAAATGGGTCTCTCCAATGCCTGGGAGCTGGACCTCGCGGCCATGCTGTCGCCGATCGGCGACCTGACCCTGCCGGCAGAGATCCGCGAGAAGCGCGATCGCGGCGAAAAGCTGAACGGCGCCGAGAGGGCCCTGGTCGCCGGCGCGCCGGAGGCCGCCCACAAGCTGATCGGCAACATCCCGCGCCTCGGCGGCGTCGCCGAGATCATCCTCTACCAGGGAAAGCGCTTCGACGGCAGCGGCCTTCCCGACACCGACTTCGCCGGCACAGACATCCCGGTGGGCGCGCGGATCCTAAAGATCCTCAACGACCTCAACGCCGCTGCCGACCTGCCGCAGCCGTCGCGGCGCGCCTTTGCGGCCCTCGAGCATCACGCCGCCCATTACGACCCGGAGCTGCTGGCGAAGATCGAATCCTGGCTCGCGCCCAAGCAGGACCCGGCAGCGCCGACCGGCCCGCAGCACATCGAGGTGGCGATCGACTGGCTGCTGCCGGGCGACGTCATCGAGGCCGATATCGTGACCGAGGAGGGCCAGCTGGTGCTGGCCGCCGGCTACGAAGTCACCAACGCCCTGATCGAAAAGCTGATCACCCTGAAGCGGGTCAAGCGCATCAAGCAGCCCTTCGCGGTGCTGCGCCAGATCGAGCCCGCCGAAGGCGATGCACCCGCATCCAACGCCGCATGACGCGGCAAGCCCATTCGCACACAGGTATGGAGAGCTGAATGAAGGCAAAGGTTCTGGTGGTCGACGACGAGGATCACATCCTCGAGGCCTTTTGGCGGAACTTCCGCAACCAATACGACATCCACTGCGCCAATGATGGCTGGGAGGGCCTGGAGGTTCTGGAGAAAGAGGGTCCCTTCGAGGTCGTCGTCAGCGACTGGAAGATGCCCAAGATCGACGGCATCCAGTTCCTCGGAGAGGCCATGCGGCGGGCACCGGAAACGGTGCGCATCATGCTCACGGGCCATGGCGAGAAGCATCTCGCCGTCGATGCGGTCAACCAGGACTACCTGTTCCGCTTCCACACCAAGCCCTGTCCCCTGCCCGAGCTGTTCCGCTCCATCGAAGACGGCATCGCCTGGCACCGCCGGCGCCTCGGATAGGCTTGAGAGGGTTTCACCACCAAGACACCAAGGCGCCAAGAGTCACAGTTGGTTGCGCCGAAGGCGCATCAACAGGGATCACCACAGAGACACAGAGGCACAGAGGCACAGAGTGCGAAGCGGTGTCGGATTTCACCGCCAGCGCTTCATCTCTGCGCCTCTGTGTCTCTGTGGTGTTTTTCTGATGCGCCTTCGGCGCAACCAACTGTGACTCTTGGCGCCTTGGTGTCTTGGTGGTGAAAAAACAACTACCTGTCGGTGGCCGAGAACCCCGTCTTGCGGGTGAAGTTGTGGCGGGCCTCGATCTCGCGGACGGTTCCGCTTTTCGAGCGCATGACGATGGAGTGGGTGACCGCGCCGTTGGCGAAGCGGCGGACGCCGCGCAGCATCGGGCCGGTGGTGACGCCGGTGGCGGCGAACATCACGTCGCCGGAGGCCATCTCATTCATGTCGAATACCTTGGTCAGGTCCTCCACGCCATAGCGCAGGGCGCGTTCCTTCTCATCGTCGTTGCGGAAGGCCAGCCGGCCCTGCATCTGGCCGCCGATGCAGCGCAGGGCGGCCGCCGCCAGCACGCCCTCCGGGGCGCCGCCGATGCCCATATACATGTCGACGCCGGTTTCCGGCTGGGAGGTGGCGATGATGCCCGACACGTCGCCGTCGGAGATCAGCATGATCCGCGCGCCCGCCTCGCGCACCTTGGCGATCAGCTCGCCATGGCGCGGCCGGTCCAGGATGCAGACCACCAGGTCGGACACGTCGGAACGCCGCGCCAGGGCCAGGGATTTCAGGTTCTGGGACGGCTTGGCGTCCAGGTCGATCAGATCGTCCGGCAGGCCGCCGCCGACCGCAATCTTCTCCATATAGGTGTCCGGCGCGTGCAGGAATCCGCCCTTGTTGGCCATGGCGATGACCGCCAGCGCGTTGGGGCCGCCTTTGGCGGTGATGGTGGTGCCCTCCAGCGGGTCCAGCGCGATGTCGATCTCCGGGCCCCTGCCGGCGCCCACCTTTTCGCCGATGTACAGCATCGGCGCCTCGTCGCGTTCGCCCTCGCCGATCACCACCTCGCCGTCGATATAGAGGCTGTTGAGCGCCTTGCGCATGGCATCAACGGCGGCCTGGTCGGCCTGCCGCTCGTCGCCCCGACCCATCTGCAACGATGCCGACAAGGCGGCGGCCTCGGTGACCCGCACCACCTCCAGCGCCAGGTTGCGGTCCATCACTTGGGCGTCGGACATGTCCTCCCCCTTCTCGTTCTGATTTCGTATAGACGGCGCCGAACGGACGCCGACGGAAAGGGCCAATGGACCTAGTGTACCAGAGGTTCGATGCGGATCAGACGGGGCGGTTCCAGAACGGCGTCGATGGCGGCGATGGTGTCCAGCGCGCTCAGCATGGCGGACTCGTCGGTCTCGTGGGTGGTAATGACCACCGGCACCGCCTCGCTCTCGGACCGGCCGTGCTGCAGCAGGCTTTCCAGGGAGATCCTGTTGTCCCGCATGGCGGCGGCGATGTCGGCGATCACGCCGGGCTGGTCCATCACCATCAGCCGCAGGTAATAGGCGCCGTGGCGCTTTTCCATGGGCACCACCGGCAGGCGCCGCAGCTCTGAGGCCGGTGCGCCCAGGGCGGGTGCGGGATCGCCGCGCACAATGTCGATGAGGTCGGCGACCACCGCCGAGGCGGTCGGGCCGGCCCCGGCACCCCGGCCGACCATCATCACCTGGTCGACGAAGTCGCCCTGCGCCACCACTGCGTTGAACACCCCCTCGACGGCGGCGATGGCGGCGCCGGCCGGGATCATGCAGGGATGTACCCGGAGCTCGATGCCGTCCGGCCGCTCATTGGCCAGGCCCAGCAGCTTGATGCGGTACCCAAGCTCCTCGGCGAATGCGATGTCCAGGGCGGTGACATGGCGGATGCCTTCCACATGGACGGCATCGAAGGCGACCTGGGTGTTGAAGCCGATTGCCGCCAGGATCGCCAGCTTGTGCGCCGCGTCGACGCCGTCGATATCGAAGCTGGGATCGGCCTCGGCATAGCCATGGGCCTGGGCCTCGTCCAGCACCGCCGCGAAATCGCGGCCGCTGTCGCGCATCTCCGACAGGATGTAGTTGCAGGTGCCATTCAGGATGCCGGAGATGTTGGAGACATGGTTGGCGGCCAGCCCCTCGCGCAACCCCTTGATGATCGGGATGCCGCCGGCCACCGCCGCCTCATAGGCCAGGGTCACGCCGGCCTTCTCCGCCGCCACCGCCAGCGCCACGCCATGCTCGGCCATCAGCGCCTTGTTGGCCGTCACCACATGGCGCCCGCAGGCGAAGGCCGCCTCGGTCAGGTTCCGGGCGATGCCGTCGGAGCCGCCGATCAGCTCGACCACCACCTCGCAATCGGCCTCGGAGGCCAGGGCGATGGCGTCGTCGAACCAGGGCACGTCGGAGAGATCCACGCCCCGGTCCCGGCTGCGGTCGCGGGCCGAGACCGCGGTCAATTCGATGGCCCGGCCGCAACGCTCGGCCAAGAGCGGACCGTTCTCGCGCAGCAGGCGCACGACTCCGGCGCCCACCGTGCCGAGGCCGGCCACCCCCACCTTCAGCGGCGTCACGACGCGGCCACCGCGTGATGGTCGCCGTCACGGTCCAGCGGCGGATTGGACAGGAAACCCTTGATGTTGCGCACCGCCTGGCGGATGCGGTGCTTGTTCTCGACCAGCGCGATGCGCACGTATCCCTCTCCGTATTCCCCAAATCCAACGCCGGGCGACACCGCCACCCGGGCGTGGCGCAGCAGCAGTTTCGAAAACTCCAGCGAGCCCAGATCGGCGAAGGCCGGCGGTATCGGCGCCCAGGCGAACATGGTCGCGGCCGGTCGCGGCACCGACCAGCCGGCCGCCTCGAGCCCGTCGATCAGCACGTCGCGGCGTTCCCGGTACAGGGTGCGGACCTCGTCGACGCAATCCTGCGGGCCGTTCAGGGCGGCCGTCGCCGCCACCTGGATCGGCGTGAAGGCGCCATAGTCCAGATAGGACTTCACCCGCGCCAGGGCGGCCACCAGCTTGGCGTTGCCGGCGGCGAAGCCGATCCGCCAGCCGGGCATGGAATAGGTCTTGCTGAGCGAGGTGAACTCCACTGCGATCTCCCGCGCCTCGGAGATCTCCAGGATCGAGGGCGGCGGCGCATCGTCGTCGAAATAGATCTCCGCATAGGCCAGGTCGGAGAGGATGTGGATCTCATGGGCCCGGCAGAACTCCACGATCGGCCGGTAGAAATCCAGGTCGACCACCTCGGCGGTCGGATTGGACGGGTAGTTCAGCACCAGCGCCGTCGGCTTGGGCACGCTGTGGCGGACCGAGCGCTCGAGCTGCTCCATCAGATCCATGCCCGGGGTCATCGGCAGGCTGCGGATCGCGGCACCGGCGATGATGAAGCCGAACATGTGGATCGGATAGCTGGGGTTGGGCGCCAGGATGATGTCGCCGGGGCTGGCGATGGCCTGCGCCAGATTGGCCAGCCCCTCCTTCGACCCCAGAGTGACGATGGCCTCGCGCTCCGGGTCCAGCTCCACGTCGAACCGGCGCTTGTAATAGGCGGTCAGGGCCCGGCGCAGGCCGGGAATGCCGCGAGAATTGGAGTAACGATGGGTCTTGGGGTTCTGCACCGCCTCGACCAGCTTCTCGACGATATGCGGCGGCGTCGGGCTGTCCGGATTGCCCATGCCCAGATCGATGATGTCCTCGCCGCCGGCGCGGGCCTCCGCCTTCATGGCGTTGACCTCTGCAAAAACGTATGGCGGCAGTCTCTTGATGCGATGGAATTGCTGCTCGATCACTTACCGTCTCCCGCCTCTTTCGCGACCCGCGAACGGCGATGGTGCCGCGGCCGGCCTGGCCCGCGAGCGCCTCTTCTACCGTCGGTCGCGTCAATAATCGAGGTAAATTACGGCGCGTCCGTGATCGCCGGTCCCGGCGCCTCCGGGCGGACCCAGCTCGGTACCGATCAGGGTCGGCGGCACGCCCATGCGCACCAGCGTCTGGCTGATTTCCGCCATCTGCCGGCGGGCCAGGTCCTGACTCACCGTGACCCCGCCATGGCCGACCACTCTGAGCGAACCGCCAATTGCCTGCTGTTCGCGGGCCACCTGGCTCAGCACATCGATCATCTGCCGGTCCAGATCGGTCGAATCGCCGGGAAAGAACACGGTCGCAACCTGGACCGAGACTCCCGCCCGCGGATCCTCGACCAACCCGGCGGCCGGACGCTCGACAGGCAGTTCTTCCATGGTGTCGGTCAACTCGGGAAGCGGCTCCGGAATGGGCGGATCCGGCAGCCCGGCCCCGGTCTTTCCCAGCGCCGCGTCGCGATCGGATTCAAGCCGCCGGCGGCGCTCGGCCAGGATCTCCTCGGTCGGCAGCCCTTCCGGGCGATCGGGCACCGCGGTCAGCCGCGGAAAGCGTAACGCTCCATTCCCTTCGCCCAGCGCGGAGTCGCCGGCGGAGGGGGTGCATGCGGCCAGCAGCAGGGCGAGCAACAGGCAGGCGGAGGGACGAAGGCCGAATCTGGGCGGGTGGGTCTTGCAGGCTGCGATCGGCGCCATGAGCATCGCGGTGTTGTCTTTCCGGCGGCTCTTGGGCCCCGAAGGCCGCGGCCGCCTTACGTTTGCCCCGTGCAAATCCGGGTCCGATCGTGTAATAAACCGGCCGATTCATCAAGTAAGGCCGCTGATACCCGACACTGGCGGCCGGTGCCGAGCCAGGACGGCTGCGGACAAATAGGCAGGATGCCGGCTGCGCAATCGAGGTTGAGAGAACATGGCCGATCAGAAGACGGCATCCCAGGATGGGGCCGACGGGGACACGATGCAGGTGCCGGACCCCGTCGCCATGAGCAAGGCGATGACCGATATCGCCGAGCGCAGCCAGAGGCTGGTCAGCGACTTCCTGGCCAGGCAGGCGCAGAACGGCGCGCCGGCCTCGTTCGACCCGCTGAATGTGGGCAATGCCTTTCTGGAAATGACGGCCAAGATGATGGCCGACCCGGCCATGGTCATGAAGGCCCAGATGACCCTGTGGCAGGACTACATGACCCTGTGGCAGCGCACCACCCAGCGCATGATGGGCCAGGAGGCGGATCCGGTCGTCAGCCCCGACAAGGGCGACCGCCGTTTCTCCGACGCCGCCTGGGACGAGAATGCGCTGTTCGACTACATCAAGCAGTCCTACCTCTTGTCGGCGCGCTGGATGCAGTCGACGGTCGGCGAAGTCAACGGGCTGGACGACAAGACCGCCAAGAAGGTCGATTTCTATACCCGCCAGTTCGTCGATGCGATGGCGCCGTCCAATTTCGTCATGACCAATCCGGAGGTGCTGCGCACCACCATCGAGTCCGGCGGCGAGAACCTGGTCAAAGGGCTGGACAACCTGCTGGACGATCTGGAGCGGGGCAAGGGCAAGCTGGCGATCAAGATGACCGACACCGAGGCCTTCGCGGTCGGCGAGAACATCGCCACCACGCCGGGCACGGTGGTCTATCAGAACGATCTGATGCAGCTGATCCAATACACGCCGACCACCGAGAAGGTGCAGACGACGCCGCTGATGATCATCCCGCCCTGGATCAACAAGTATTACATCCTGGATCTGCGGGCGAAGAACAGCTTCATCAAATGGGCGGTGGAACAAGGGCTGACGGTGTTCGTCATCTCCTGGGTCAATCCCGGCGAGGAGCACGCCCACAAGACCTTCGAAGACTACATGTTCGAAGGCCCGCTGGCGGCTCTGGACGCCATCGAGAAGGCGACGGGCGAGAAAGAGGCCAATGTCATCGGCTACTGCCTGGGCGGCACCCTGCTCTCCGCCACCCTCGCCTATATGGATGTGAAGGAGGACACGCGGTTCAAGAGCGCCACCTTCTTCACCACCATGACCGATTTCTCGGAGGCCGGCGAGCTGTCGGTCTTCATCGACGAGGAGCAGCTCGCCTCGCTTGAAGCGCAGATGAACGAGAAGGGCTATCTGGAAGGTTCGTCCATGGCGACGACCTTCAACATGCTGCGCGCCAACGATCTGATCTGGTCATTCGTGGTCAACAACTACCTGCTGGGCAAGGACCCGTTCCCCTTCGACCTGCTGTACTGGAACAGCGATTCCACCCGCATGCCGGCGCTGATGCACAGCTTCTACCTGCGCAACATGTATCAGGAGAACCTGCTGGTCGAGCCGGGCGGGATCACGCTCGGCGGCGTGCCGATCGACCTCGGCCGTGTGAAGACGCCCGCCTTCTTCCTGTCGACCCGCGAGGACCATATCGCGCCCTGGAAGTCGACCTATGCCGGGACGCAGCTGTTCTCCGGGCCGGTCCGCTTCTGCCTCAGCGCCTCGGGCCATATCGCCGGCGTCGTCAACCCGCCGGCGGCGCAGAAATACTGTTACTGGACCAACGCCAAGACGCCGAAGACGTCCGATGGCTGGTTGAAATCGGCGGAGAAGCACGACGGCTCGTGGTGGCCGGAATGGGGCAAGTGGATCGCCAAGCATGGCGGCCCCAAGGTCCCGGCGCGCCAGCCCGGCGACGGCAAGCTGAAAGCCATCGAGCCGGCCCCCGGCACCTACGTCGCCAGCCGGGTGGCCTAGCCCGCGGCGCCGGTTGTTCTTTTGGAACCGGCGGCGCAAAGAAGACCCCCTCCCCCCGCGCCGCCAGATGGCCGCGCGGGGTTGAAAGTACCCAAGGAACGACCGCTACGGCCTCAGGTGCCGATCTCTCCGCCGTCGGTCTTGGTCACCGCGACCAGGCTCGGCCGGGGCGGCATTCCGTCCTGGAAGTCCGGCCAGCGGGTGGCCGGGTCGTCGAAGGAGGAGCGCTCGCCCGGGTGTTGCACGGCGCAGAAGAAGGTCGTGTCGTCCGGGGTGAAGGCGGGGCCGCAGAGTTCGGCCTGGTGCGGCGTGCGCAGGAAGTGGCGGGTCAGCGCCCTGCCCTCGCCGGTCACGTCGCAGGCCCACACACCATCGGCGACGCCGGCGGCGCGGTAGGCCCCGTCGGTGGCGATCCACAGACGGCCCTTGTTGTCGAAGGCGCAATTGTCGGGGTTGGCGAACCAGCCATGTTCCGAGATGCCCTCGTGGTAGTCGGCACCATGCAGTGCCTCCTCCGGGTTGCCGGCCAGGATGAAGAATTCCCATCCGAACTCGTCGGCGGTGTGGTCGCCGCCCGGCGGCAGCAATTCGACGATATGGCCGAACAGGTTGTTATGGCGCGGATTGACCGCGTCGACCGCCTGCGGCTTGCGCCGGGAGTTGTTGGTGAGCAGGGCGAAGACGGTCCCGGTCACCGGATTGATGTCGACATCCTCCGGCCGGTCGAGCGGCGTCGCGCCGACCAGATCGGCGGCCTTGCGAACCTCGATGACAACGTCGGCCTGGCTGTTGAAGCCGTTCTCGGCGGTGATCGGGCCCTCGCCATGCTTCAGCGGATGCCAGATGACACGGCCATCATCGGTGAACTCGCCGACGGACAGCTCGCCGTCCTCAAGCAAGGTCATGTTGGCGGCGCGGTCATCGGGATCGTAGGTGCCGGACGAGATGAACCGGTAGACATACTCGAAGCGCTGGTCGTCGCCGGTATAGGCGACGGCGCGGCCATCCGCGTTGATGATGACGTTGGCGCCTTCGTGCTTGCAGCGGCCCATGGCCGTGCGCTTCAGCAGAGGCGCCTCCGGATCATAGGGGTCGAACTCGACGATCCAGCCGACATGGTTGGGCTCGTTCGGATCCTTGTCGAGCTGCCAGCGCTCGTGGAAATGGGCCCAGGCGTAGCGCGGATCGTCGCCGCCGATGCCACCGAAGCGGGCGTAATTCTCCGCCTCGGAGGTCGCCGTGGGATCGCCCTTGAAGTAGTTCTGGACGTTCTCCTCGCCGGTGACGACCGTGCCCCAGGGCGTCACGCCGCCGGCGCAATTGCCATAGGTGCCGAGGGTGGCGATGCCGTCCGGCGAGCTGCTGGTGACCATGCGCGGGCTGCCGGCCGCCGGGCCGGTGATCTGCCCGGGCGTGTCGGGCGTGATGCGGCGTGCGTATTGCGACCCGTCAACCACGCTCCAGCTGCCGTTCTCGCGGGCGATCTCCACGACGGCGAGGCCGTGCGCCATGCGGGTGACATTCGCCTCCTCCTCGCTGAGCGCCATGCCCTTGGGCGAGCCGGGGAACATCATGGCGTCGGTCGTGTATTCGTGGTTGATCGCGAGCAGCCCGCTGTCCGACGAATCCGAGCCAAGTGGCAGCGGGAGGTAGCCGACGTAGTCGTTGTTGTAGCCGTACTGCCTTGCCTGGGCCTCGGCCGTCTGTGCCATCGGATCGAAGTCCGGGGCGTCGGCCTCGACCTTGTCGCCCCAGCGCAGCAGGACCTGGGCTTCGTAACCCGGAGCGACGTGGAAATCCTCGTCCATCCCGTGCTCGAGCTCGGTGAAGGTCAAGGTCGACACGCCATCCGCGGCCTGGGCCTTGCTGACAGTGCCCAAGGTGCCGGCCCCCATGGCCAGCGCCGAGGTCGCCATCATGCCGCCAAGCACGGTGCGACGGCTCATGCGGGCCGCGACAACGTCATAGAAGTCGCGGTTCACGAGCGGATTCGACGGGATGTCGTCGTCGTCCTCGATCACCCAACCATGTTCACTAGTGTTCTTGTTGTCCGCACTCATGCCTTCCTCCCGTGGTTGATTCCTGCTTTTGCGAACAAGAGTAGCACCACAGCGCGCCGTGCGTAATCACGACTGGCGTGGCGGACCAAGCGGCGCGGTCGAAATGGGCCGGCTTGGCGGCGGCTGTCGCGGTTAGGCCAAGTGTGATCGCGCTGCCGGCAGGCAGGGCATTGCGGAAACGGTGGATTCTCATTGGGGCTCCCCTGCGAATTGGTCGCCCGAAAATCCTGCCCGGGCGCAGCCGCGCGGAGAGACCGCGCAACCCGGACAGGCTGGGTAGCAACGCGCCGTTACGGTTCAGTGACGGATTGATGACGCTCCGTTTGCGATGACCCCGCTCAGGCGGCGTTCGGCAGCGTCGCCACCGGATCGGCAGACGTGAGCGAAACGGCGGTCCCGTGATGCTCGAATCCGAGTTCGCCACCGTCCAGCAGACGGTAGGTCGTATCGTCCGCGGCGACTTCGATCCGCAGACGGTTGCCCCGGATCGTCAGATGGAATGTCAGGCGCTTCCACACTTCGGGCAGGCGCGGCTTGAAGCTGATCTGCCCGCCCGCGTCGCGCAGGCCCGCGAACCCGTAGACCAGGGCCAGCCAAGCGCCGCCGATCGAGGCGATATGGGCGCCGTGCCGGACATTGCCGCCGACATCGGACAGATCCATGGTGGCGGCGAAACGGTAGTACTCCAACGCCTTGTCGTAATAGCCGACTTCGTTGGCGATGATGCTCTGGATGCACACCGACAGCGAGGAATCGTGGGTGGTGAGCGGGTCGTAGAAATCGAAGTTGCGGCGCTTCTCCTCGATAGAGAAGGCCTGGCCGAACAGAAAGATGGCCAGCAGCGTATCCGCCTGCTTCAGCACCTGGTGCCGGTACAGGTTCAGCGGGTGGTAATGCAGCAGCAGCGGATAGTTGTCGTCCGGCGTGTTGGCGAAATCCCAGGCCCGCTTCTCCATGAAGCTGTCGTCCTGGGCATGGATCCCGGTCTCCTCGTCATAGGGCAGGAAGATGTTTTCCGCCGCCTTCTCCCAGGCCTCGATCTCGCCATCGGCAAGCCCGGTCGTGCGGATCACCTGAGCATGGGCCTCGGGATTGCGGGTGGCCAGCGCGCGCAGCACCTTGGCTGCGTATTTCATGTTCCCCCGGGCCATGAAATTGGTGAAGTAGTTGTTGTTGACGATGGCCGTGTACTCGTCCGGCCCGGTCACGCCGCTGATGCAGAATTTCCCGTCGCGCCGCGGATTGTAGTAGCCGAGATCGGCCCACAACCGAGCCGTTTCGACCAGCATCTCGGCGCCGTATTCGTCGAGGAAGGCGGTGTCGCCGGTGACCTCCACGTATTTGCGCATGCCGTACATGATGTCGGCGTTGATGTGGTACTGCGCCGTGCTGGCGGCATAATAGGCCGAGGCCTCGTCGCCATTGATGGTGCGCCATGGGAACAGCGCCCCGCGATGGCCGAGCTCGCGGGCCCGCTTGCGGGCATGGTCGAGCTTGTCGTGGCGGAATTTCAGGATCGCGCGGGCCACCCTGGGATTGGTATAGGCCAGGAACGGCAGGACATAGATCTCGGCGTCCCAGAAATAGTGCCCTTCATAGGTCCGCCCGGTCAGGCCCCGGGCGCCGATGCCGTGCCCGTCGACACAGGCCGAGGCCTGCAGCAGCTGGAACAGGTTCCAGCGCACCACCTGCTGGGCGTCGTCGTCGCCTTCCAGGATGACGTCGGAGCGCTCCCAGAAATCCGCGGCGGCGGCCTCGTGGCGCCGCACGATTTTGTCGAAGCCGGCGGTCCGGGCGTTGTCCAGGGTCCAGCCGACCTGTGCCCGGAGATCCTCCGGCGGGTGCGCTTGGCTATGGTGATAGGCGAGGTATTTGGTCAACCGGATCGGCTTGCCGGCGGGCGCGCGGAGCCGGAAGACGATGCGGCCGGCATCGTCATCCTGGGTCGCGTCAACATGCGGCTCGGCCTCGCACTCCAGATCGTGATCCATGCCGCAGGCCAGCGCCAGCCCGGAGCGTGTGGTCCGGTAGCTGAGGATCGAGCGGCAGTCCTCGGCCGAGCGGCCGGTCGGGAGCAGAATGGGTCCCTCCGGCATGGCGCCCAGTCGCGGGTCCTCGGGGTCGCCGTCGACCAACAGTTCGCTGCGGTGCAGGAGTTCCGAGCTGATCACCACATTGGCGTCGGCGTTCTCCAGCACCAACTCCAGATGTAGGCAGGCGAGATGGCGACTGGCCAGGGAGACCAAACGGGTACTGCGCATCCGCACCCGCTTGCCGTTCGGGGTCACCCAGTGCAGCTCGCGCTCCAGCAGGCCGCGCCGCATATCGAGCCGGCGGCGGTAGGACGCGGTCTCGCAGCTGTCGATATCGAAGGGCTCGTCGTCGACATAGATCTTCAGCACCTTGCCGTCCGGGCAGTTCAGCATGGTCTGTCCGGTCTCCGGGAATCCATAGGCCTTCTCGCCATAGACGATCTGGCGGAGCTCGTGGAAGCCGTTGAGGTAGGTGCCGGGCTCGACGACCGGATGGTCCTCTTCATGGCTGCCGCGCAGACCGAGATAGCCGTTGGCGAGCGCGAAAATGGTCTCGATCTCCTGGATGAACGCGTGCGATGTCGTCAGCGTCTCGATCGCCCAGGGATCGATCGGGAACAGATGCCGGGGCGGGTTCTGTCGGGTACGCAATACCATCGCTTGTCCTAACCCTCTTCCAGCGGAAGGAATTCGTCGAGTTCGCCGACGACGACATCGGCGCCCCGTTCCAACAGGGCCGCCCGGCCGGCGCCGCGGTCGACGCCAATGACGAGGCCGAACCCGCCGGCGCGCCCGGCGGCGACGCCGGATAGAGCGTCCTCGACCACCGCGGCGGCCGCAGGCGCCGTCTCCAGGTTCCGAGCGGCCTGCAGATAGCTGTCGGGCGCCGGTTTGCCGGCCAGTCCGCGTTCGATCTCCACGCCGTCGATGATCGTGTCGAACATCTCAAGCAGTCCGCAACGCGCCAGAACGGGCCGGCAATTCTTGGAGGACGACACGCAGGCCGTCGCCAGACCGCGCTGCCGCAGCGCCTCGATCAGCGAGATGCTGCCGTCGAAGACCCGGACCCCCTGCTCCTCCAGCACGGCCTTGAACAGCGCGTCCTTGCGGTCGCCGAGACTGCGGACCGTAATCCGGTCGGCCGGGTCGGAAGGCGAACCCTCGGGCAGCACGATGCCGCGCGCCCGCAGGAAATCCCGCACGCCGTCATAGCGCGGTTCGCCATCGACATGGGCCAGGTAGTCCTCCGGGACACGGAAGGGACGGAAACCCCGTCCCTCCGACCGATCCTTCAGAAAATCGTCGAACAGGCTCTTCCAGGCGGCGGCATGGACCGCCGCCGTATCGGTGATCACCCCATCGAGATCGAAGAGGAAGGCGCGGATCCGGCCATCGGCGATGCACGACCGGATGTCGGCGACCGTGAGTTCGTCCGCCGTCATGGTTGCAGACCTGCCCTGGTCCTGGCGCCGAATTGCAGCATCTCCGCGGCCGTCCCATGCGATGCGATCAGGTTGGCGGAAGTCTGGGCGGTTTCGCAATCGCCGCCATTGACCTAGCGCATTGGTGGGCCGCGGCGGTCAACAGATCGCGATTGTCGGCCGCCGCGGATCGCACAGGTGTATGATCCCGGGGCCGCATGACGAACGGCCCGTTGGCCCATGAGCCGTGCGGAGGGATCTGCTCAAAAAATACGGAGGCGATAATGCAGACGCCCATGGCCGCAATTCCGACCGAGGCCGACGATTTCAGTTCCGCGCAGATCGGCGCCATCGCGCATCTCTACCGGGGCGAGGTGTATCGCAGCACCATGTGGCGCACGCGGCTTGACAACACCACCAACTGGGCCGTGGTGACCACCGGCATCGCACTGTCGCTGACCTTCAGCGGTCCGCATGCCTCGCCGCTGCCGATGGCGCTGGTGGGCGCAGTGGTGGTGGTGTTCCTGCTCTTCGAGGCGCGCCGCTATCGCTACTTCAATGTCTGGCGGGCGCGATGCCGGCTGATCGAGACCGAATTCTACGCCCCCTTGCTCCAAGGCAGCGGCATTCACGTGGATTCCGGTTGGAACGACATGCTGGCCAAGGAATACAGCCAGCCGGAGTATCACATCAGCCTGGCCCGGGCCGTGGGCCGGCGGCTGCGGCGCAACTATGCCTGGATACTGGGGATCCAGGTGCTGGCCTATTATTCGAAGCTGGCGATCCACCCGACCCCGGTTATCGGACTCCACGATTTCACCGAGCGTGCGGCCATCGGCCCGATCCCCGGCGAGCTGGTCATGGCGGCCGGCATCGTCTTCCACGGCGGCTGGATCGTCTTCGCCATCGTCACCTGGCGCGAGGATCTGCGGATCCGCCGGGAGCGGCGCAGCCAGGTGGCCATGGGCTGACGGTCCACCGGACATCGGCGGGGCCGCCGGCGTGATCGAACTGTGACAGTTCAGGGCAGAAATAGACGGCACGGGTCCTGTCAGCCAGTCCCGCACTTCAAGGCATGTTCGGCAAGGGGGGCGTCAGCGTGTTTCTGAAAACGATTGGAGAATCCGAGGCCACCGGCCGGGTGGCGGAGATCTATGCCGAGGAGAAATCGGCGCTTGGTCTGGTCATGTCGGCGACCGCGTGCTGGACCACGCGTCCGGACATGCTGCCGGCCTTCGAGGATTTCGCGGGTCAGGTGAAGGCGGAATTCTCGCTGTCGCCGCGGGACTGGCGGATGATCACCTTCATAGCCGCTCAGCACGTGCCCTCGACCTATTGCTCGACGGTCTATGGCCGCCACCTGCTGGAGGATCTCGGCTCCAAGGACAAGGTACTGGCGGTGCAGCGCGATTTCCGAACCGCCGGGCTGGACGAGCGCGACGTGGCGATGCTGGGATTCGCGGAGATGGTGGCCAGGGATGCGTCGCAGGTCAGCGCCCATGATATCGAAGGGCTGCGGGCGGCCGGGTTCAGCGACCGGCAGATCGGCGATATCGCCCTCTGTGCCGCCTTCCGATGTTTCGTTGCCCGCTTCTACGACGCCACCGGCGCCGGCCCGGAACCGGCCTTCCTGGATGAGGACGAAGATTTTCGGGCCGCGCTGGCCATCGGGCGCAGACTCTCGGCACAATAGACCGCATGTCGACGGCACCGACCCTCGAAACCGAGCGGCTGCGGCTGCGGCCGCATCGAGCGGAGGATTTCGACCGCTTCGCGGAGATCTATGAATCACCGCGGTCGAAATTCATCAACGGACCGCTGTCTCGCGGAGATGCCTGGCGGGCGTTCGCGGCCGATGTCGGTCAATGGGTACTGCTCGGCTTCGGGGCCTGGGCGATCGAACGCCGCCAGGACGGCGCCTATCTGGGCCAGGTCGGGTTGAACCACCCGGCGGACTTCCCGGAGCGCGAACTCGGCTGGCTGCTTTGGGAGGAGTTCGAGGGACAGGGCTATGCCCTGGAGGCGGCGCTCTGCGCCCGTAGCTTCGCCTATGGCACCTTGGGCTGGGAGACGGTGGTCAGCTACATCGACCCGGACAACGCACCCTCGATCCGCCTTGCCGAGCGGATGGGCGCCAAGCCGGACCCGGATGCGATCAAGCCGGGCGACGGCCCCTGCACCGTCTATCGCCATCCTCCGCCGTCGGCCTTGGCAGGGTGACCCGGGCGCGGCATCGCCCATAAAATCGACGTCAGGCCTAGAGGTCCTTGCACAAGCGCGTCTTGTCCAGATCGACCTGAAGCGTGGCGTCATACGACCGGCCGGTCCAGACCGGCTGGTATCCGAGGTGGCGGTAGAGCCGCAGGGCCCGGTGATTGGCGGTCATCGCCTCGATCTCGGCCGTACCGAAGCCGCGCCGCCTCAGCCGGGTCTCCATGGCGGCGAGCAGCGCCGAGCCGACGCCCCTGCCCTCGTAGTCGGGGCTGACCCAGAGGTCGGTGATGCGGTTGTCACCATGCTCGGTGGCCGCGAAGCCGGTGATGTCGCCAGCGATCTCGGCCACCAGGATCTGCGCCGCACCCTCGCGGCCGAAGGCGGCAAACGACTCGGCGTCGATCCGTGCAAGCACGCCCGGATCAACCAGCGGTGCAAAGCCCTTGCGCCAGGCGGCGTTGCCGATTTCGCCCACGCGGAACGCATCGTCGGGCCGGGCGGGACGGATGGTGATCTCTGCCATCAGTGACCGGCCAGTTGCTTCGGCACCATCAGCCGACGCCGGTCCGGCGCGCGACGAACACATGATGCTCGCCGGCATAGGGGTCGGTCACGTCGACCTCGACCGGCTTCAGCCCGGCCTCCGCCATCAATCGCCGCCAGGTCGCGATCGGAAACAGTCCGACCGTGTGGCTGTCATGCTCGATCCGTACCGGCTGGCCCGGTTCGCGTAGCATCAAGACGAAGTCGACGGTGATCTCGGTATCCGACGGATCCGGATCATGATCCCATTCAAGATAGCGCAGCGCCCGCCCGTCCGGCCCGTCATGACCGCCGGAGTCGGTCCGCGGCTCGAAGCTGTCGGTGACGATGTCGGGGATCAGGACCGCCACACCTCCCGGTCGCAGGTGAGTGGCGGCGGTCGCGATCGCAGCCCCGAGATCGGCCTCCGTCGTCATATAGGCGATCGCATCATGGATCAGGGCGACATCGAATTTTCGGCCGAGATCGAGAGAGCGCATGTCGCCTTCAATGTGCTCGCACTCGGGGTTCTGTCCTTGGCTGATCGCCAACATGTCCGGAGAGAGATCGGTCAGCGTGCAGGCGAACCGCGCCTTCAGGTGCGAAGCGAGATGGCCCGCCCCTGTCCCCAGTTCGAGTAGCGTGTCCGCCGGACCGTCGCGGGCCGCCTCGACCAGCCGGAAGAAGTGATCCGCCTCCTCCGCGTAGTCTTCGGCGGCCGTTATCAGCGGATACCAAGATGCCAGTGCCCCGTAAATCCGCATGGTCAATCCCCGCTAGCGCCCCTTCCAGACCGGATCGCGCTTCTCGGCAAAGGCGCGGGCGCCCTCCAGCTGGTCCTCGGAGGCGTAGAGCAGGTCGACCGTGCGCAGCTTGCGCTGGGTGATGCGGTTCATCGCGTCCTGGAACTTGCTGTCCTCGGCATCGCGGACGATCTCCTTGATCGCGGCATAGACCAGGGGCGGGCCGGACTCGATCAGCCGCGCCATCTCCCAGGCCTGCTCCATCAGCCCGGATGCCGGCACAACCCGATTCACGAAGCCCCAGCGATGGGCCTCCTCCGCATCCAGCCAGCGCCCGGTGAGCAGCAACTCCATGGCGATGTGGTAGGGGATGCGCTTGGGCAGCTTGACCGATGCCGCGTCGGCGACGGTGCCGGAGCGGATTTCGGGCAGGGCGAAGGTCGCATGCTCGGCGGCGAGGATGATGTCGGTCGACAACGCCAATTCCAGCCCGCCGCCGCAGCAGATTCCGTTCACCGCGGCGATCACCGGCTTGTTGAGGTCGCGGAGCTCCTGCAGGCCGCCGAAGCCGCCGACGCCGTAGTCGCCATCGACCGCGTCGCCCTCGGCGGCGGCCTTCAAGTCCCATCCCGGGCAGAAGAACTTCTCGCCGGTTGCGGTGAGGATCGCCACTCGCAAATCCGGATCGTCGCGGAAGCCGGCGAAGATGTCGCCCATGATCCGGCTGGTCGCAAGGTCGATGGCGTTGGCCTTGGGCCGGTCCAGCGTCACTTCCAGGATGCCGCCCTCACGGCGGGTCTTGATCGGGGTATCGGTCATTCGGGCGCCTTTCCCATCCGCACCAGCGCATCGACGGCGACCGCGGATGCGGGACCGCAGAGCAGCGGGTTGATCTCGATTTCCTCCAATTCGCCGGCATGGTCCAGAGCGAATGTCTGCACCGCCGTGACCACCTTTAGAATCGCCGGCTTGTCGACACCCGGCTGCCCGCGATAGCCGTCGAGCAGCGGTGCGATCCGCAGCCGGCCCAGGGCGGATGCGACCGCATCCTCGCTGCTCGGGACCAGCAGCGACTGGCTGTCGCGCAGCAATTCGGTCAGCGTGCCGCCGGCGGCCAGTGTCAGGACGAATCCGTGCGCCGGGTCCCGCACAATTCCGACCAGCAGCTCGGCGACCGGTTCGGCGATGAATTCCTCAACCAGGAAGGTCTCTGCGGGCATGGCCGCCGCCGCCCGGCGCACCGCCTCTGTCGATGCGAGGTTGACCGCCACGGTGCCGGCCTCGGTCTTGTGGGCGACACCCTCGCCCTTCAACACGACCGGAAACCCGAGCTGTGCCGCCTTCTCCGCCGCATCCTCGGCACTGTCGGCACGGCAGGATCGCGGGACGGCAACGCTGGCGGCGGCGAGCAGCGCCTTCGCGTCCGCCTCGCCAAGCGTCTCGGCGGCGACCGGCGCCGATGGCAGGAGGACCGGGTCCGAGACCGGCGCCAGGGCCGACAGCCGCGCTGCCGCCTCGGCGGCGGCGAGTGCCTCGTCTATCCCCATCAGCGGTGCGACGCCGCCGGCGATGAGGCGCTCGGCGACGGCTTCGGACAGGTTCTCCGGCAGTGTCGCGACCATGGCCATTGGCCGGCCGGTTCGCGCTCTGGCGGCCAGGGCCGCCTCGATGGCGCATTGCCAGTCCGCGTCGGAACAGCGATCCGTGCGCGGCAGATCGACGACCACCAGGCTCAGAGCGGCCGGACCGTCCATCACAGCAACCCAGGCGCTCGTCATCGCCCCGATGTCGTTCCAGATATAGGTGTGATAGTCGAGCGGGTTGGCCAGGGCCACCCGGGGCCCAAGGACCGCCCGCAGGTCGGACCGCTGGCGTTCGGAAAGGCTTGGAAAGCTCAGATCGCGGCGCAAGGCGCTGTCCGCCATCAGGCCAGCCTCGCCGCCCGAGCAGCAGATCGCGGCAACGGCGTCGGTTTCGATGGGCCCGGTCACGTGCAGCAGCTTTAGGGTCTCGGCCAACTCCGGCAGCGATTCGACCCGCGCGATGCCAAGCCGGTCCAGCAAGGCCTGCGCGCCGGCGTCGCCGCCAGCCAGCGATGCGGTGTGCGAGATGGTCGCCGCGCGGGCCTGGTCGGTGCGGCCGACTTTCAGTGCGACGATCGGCTTCGCCAGCTCGGCCGCCCTGGCGGCCAGAGCCTCGAAGGCGCGCACATCGCCGAAGCCCTCGATATGTAGCCCGAGCGCCGTGACCCTGGGGTCTTCCAGCAGCGCGGCGCCGATCTCGGCGATGCCGAGCTGCGCTTGGTTGCCTGCGGTCGCCACATAGGCGATCGGCAGGGCGCGGCGGTGCATGGTCAGGCTGATTGCCAGGTTCGACGACTGGGTGACGATCGCGACGCCGGTGTCCACCTGCCGCCCGCCATGCTGGTCCGGCCAGAGCGGAACGCGGTCGAGATAATTGATCAGGCCGTAGCAGTTCGGCCCGACGATCGGCATGGCGCCAGCGGCCTCCAGCAGCCGGCCCTGAAGGTCGGCACCCTCGGCGTCCTCCTGCCGGGATTCCAGGAAGCCGCTGGCGAAGCAAATTGCGCCGCCGGCGCCGACTTCCGAAAGCTGGGCGACGACCTCGATCGTGGCGTGGCGGTTGACGCCGATGAAGCTCGCATCGGGGGCATCCGGCAGATCGGCCACCGAGGCGAAGGCCGGCACGTCGGCGACCTCAGCCGGTCTTGGATGAACCCACCACAGGTCGCCGTCGAAGCCCATCCCGCGGCATTGGTCGATCAGGTTGCGGCACCAGGTGCCGCCGCCGATCACGGCGATGGAGCGGGGCCGCAGGAGGCGGGACAAATCCGGCATCGCGCGGTCTTCCGGCTCAGGCGCCCAGCGGCCGCAGCAGGTCGCGGCTGATGATGTGGCGCTGGATCTCGGAGGTGCCGTCCCAGATCCGCTCGACCCGGGCGTCGCGCCAGAAGCGCTCCACCGGGAAATCGTTCATCAGCCCCATGCCGCCATGGATCTGGATCGCCGCATCGGTGACCCTGGCCAGCATCTCCGAGGCGTACAGCTTGGCGCTGGCGATCTCGCGATTGGCGGCCAGCCCCTTGTCGAGCCGGTCGGCGGCGGCCAGGGTCAGATAATCGGCGGCGTCGATCTCGGTGATCATGTCGGCGAGCTGGAAGCCGACCCCCTGGAACTTGCCGATCGGCTGGCCGAACTGCTCGCGCTGGGCGGCATAGTCGAGAGCGTAGCCGAAGGCCCGGCGGGCCCGCCCGACGCACATGGCGGCCACCGTGATGCGGGTGGCGTAGAGCCACTCGTTCATCACGTCGAAGCCGCCATCCACAGCGCCCAGCACCTGGGAATCCGGCAGGCGGCAATCGTCGAAGTCCAGGATCAGGTTCTTGTATCCGCGATGGGAGACGGATTCGTAGCCGTCGCGGATGGTGAAGCCGGGCGTGCCGCGGTCGACCAGGAAGGTGGTGATGCGCTTCTTCGGCCCCTTGGGCGTCTGGTCCTCGCCGGTGGCCACGAAGACGATCAGGAAATCCGCGTGCTCCGCGCCGGAGATGAAGTGCTTGGTGCCGTTCAGCACCCAATCGCCGCCATCCCGGACGGCGGAGCATTTCATACCGCGTATGTCGGAGCCGGCGCCGGGCTCGGTCATCGCCAGCGCGTCCATCTTCTCGCCGCGCACGGCCGGCAGCAGATAGCGTTCGCGCTGCTCGCCGGCGCAGGCCATCAGGATGTTCTGCGGCCGGCCGAAAAAATGGGTCAGGGCCATGGAACCGCGGCCGAGTTCCCGCTCCACCAGCGCGAAGTCGAGATGGCCGAGGCCGGCGCCGCCCACCTCCTCCGGGAAGTTGCAGGCGTAGAAGCCGAGTTCCAGGGTCTTGCGCTTGATATCCGCCGCGATCTCGGCGGGCACCTCGCCGGTCCGCTCGACCAGCTCCTCATGGGGATAGATCTCGTTCTCCACGAAACTGCGCACGGTGGAGACGATCATCTCCTGCTCTTCGGTCAATCCGAACTGAATCACGCATCCTCCCTCGGATCGGGCAGCACGGCATGGGCGGCGGCAATCTCCGCCAGGCGCACCGCCACCGCCTCGCCTGGCATGGACGAGCGCCGGGCCTCCAGATCAACATGGATCAGCAACTGGTCGCCGGTCGCCAGCAGGCGGCCATCGGCGTGGGTCAAGCGATGGAAAAGCCGCATCTTCTTGCCCTGCCCCTCCATCACCTGGGTGGTCACGGTAACCGCATCGCCGGCAAGAGCCTCGTCGAGGAACCGGATACGAATATCCACGGTGAAGTAGCTCTGCCCGCCGGCCACATAGGCCTGATCCGCCCCGATGACGACCATCATGGCATCGGCCGCATCGGAGAAGACCTGGCCATAGCGGCCCTCGTTCATGTGGCCGTTATAGTCGGTCCAGTCTAGCGGCACGGTCCGCCGGATGGTGCGGATCGGCTGCGACACGTCGACGTCGCCCGGCGGCGCCAGGCGCCGATCCTGGTCTTGCAGCAGGGCGCCGACCCCCCAGCCCTGCGCCTTCAACGCCCGCATCATGGCGACGAGATTGGTGTCGCGGATGCGTTCCAGCTCGCGGATCGAATGTCGGCCGGACTGGGCATCGGACTGGTCGGCGATCGTGCGCACCAGATCGTCTGTGAGTTCCGGAACGTCGGTGAGTCTGCTCCAGGGCCAGGCGAGCGCCGGGCCGAACTGGGCGATGAAATGCGCCATGCCGGCTTCGCCGCCGGCGATACGATAGGTTTCGAACAGCCCCATCTGGGCCCAGCGCAGGCCGAAGCCGAAGCGGATCGAGTCGTCGATCTCCTCGGTGGTGGCGACGCCGTCCTTCACCAGCCAGAGTGCCTCGCGCCAGACGGCCTCCAGCAGCCGGTCGGCGATATGGGCGTCGATCTCTTTGCGGATGTGCAGCGGCTTCATGCCAATCGCGGTCAGGATCGCCTTGGCCCCGTCGATCGTCTCCGCCGGTGTCGCCTCGGAAGGCACCAGTTCCACCAGCGGCAGGAGGTAGACCGGGTTGAACGGATGGGCGACGACGATCTGCCCGGGCCTGGCCGCGCCTTCCTGCAGCTCCGACGGCTTGAAGCCGGAGGTTGAGGAGCCGATCACGGTGTCAGGCCGGCAATAGGCCTGGATTTCGGCGAACAGCTCGCGCTTCATCGCCAGCCGCTCCGGCACGCTCTCCTGGATCCAGTCCGCCTCGGCAACGGCGTCGGCGACGGAACCTGCGAAGGACAGATCGCCCTCGGCCGGCATCGCCACGTCGGCCAGGGCGGGCAGGCTGCGGCGGGCATTGGCCAGAACTTCGCCGATCTTGCGCTCGGCTTCGGGATCAGGGTCGAAGACCCGCACGTCCCAGCCCATCAGCAGGAACCGCGCGGCCCAGCCGCCGCCGATGACGCCGCCTCCCAGGATCGCCGCGATCTTCGCCATGGCGTCAGGCGGCCGCCGGGGCGCGTTTCTGCAGGCCCAGCCGCTCGCGGACATCGGCCGGTCCGATCACCCGGGCGCCGAGGTTCTCGATGATGGTCACAGCCCGTTCGACCAGCTGCGCATTGGTGGCCAGCACGCCTTTCTCCAGGAACAGATTGTCCTCCAGCCCGACCCGGACATTGCCGCCGGCCAGCACCGCCGCCGCCACGAAGGGCATCTGGTTGCGGCCCAGCGAGAAGGCCGAGAAGGTCCAGTCCTTGGGCACGTTGTTGACCATGGCCATGAAGGTGTTGAGGTCGTCCGGCGCGCCCCAGGGAACGCCCATGCAGAGCTGAACCAGGGCCGGGCTTTCCAGCACGCCATCCTTCACCAGCTGCTTGGCGTACCAGAGATGGCCGGTGTCGAAGGCCTCGATCTCCGGCTTGACGCCCGCCTCGGTCATCATCCGTCCCATGGCCTGCAGCATGCCGGGCGTGTTCATCATCACGTAGTCGGCCTCGGCGAAGTTCATGGTGCCGCAGTCGAGGGTGCAGATTTCCGGCAGGCATTCCCGCACATGGGCTACCCGCTCGGCGGCGCCGATCAGGTCTGTGCCGTCCTCGGACAGCGGCAGCGGGCTCTCGGTCGAGCCGGTGACGATGTCTCCGCCCATCCCGGCGGTCAGGTTCAGCACCACGTCCACATCGGCGTCACGGATGCGTTCGGTGACCTCGCGGTAGTAGTCCAGCCGCCGCGACGGCGCCCCGCTATCCGGATCGCGGACATGACAATGCACGATGGCAGCGCCAGCCTTGGCGGCCTCGATGGCGCTGTCGGCGATCTGCTGCGGCGAGCGCGGCACCTGCGGACTGCGGTCCTGGGTCGATCCGGAGCCGGTCACGGCACAGGTGATGAAGACATCTCGGTTCATCTGCAGTGGCATCCCGGCCCCCAAATCGCACACTTAATCAGGTCCGCCCATGATAGCGGGCCGTGATCCTGTCACTATTCGGATTCCGAAGCGAACCGTAACGATCGGGACATCATTCCGCCCTTCGAGCAAAGCATTCAGCCGCGCAATCTCGTCCGACGACCTGGAGGTTGGTACGACACCGGCAATGCGGCGCGTCAGTCTCCAGAGCCAGCGCCAAGGAAGTCCGGCCTCCATCGGCACGGCAGCACCGGATTGCGCCGATTTGCCGGCCGAGGCCGCTCCGGGCGTGGCCGGCACTTGACCGTTCGTGCCTTTGCTGATGTCCGGATCGTCCCGACGGGTTTGACCAGTGTCAACGCGCGGCTCTGACCACGCAGCTACCATGCTGGCCTCTCCTGAATGGAGGCATCCAATGACACCTGAGCAAGAGTCCAGCGTTCTGGAAGTCCTCGACGGCGCACAGCACATGACCATCGCCACGATCCGTGAAGACGGCTATCCGCAAGCCACGACCGTCAGCTTCGTCCATGATGGGCGAACGGTCTATTTCTGCTGCGACCCGGACTGTCAGAAGGCCCGCAACATCGGACATTCCGACAAGGTATCGCTCACTGTGAACCTCCCTTATGGGAGCTGGAGCGAAATCCGCGGCCTATCGCTGGCCGGCAGAGCCAAGATCGTGGCGGACCAGCCGGAGATGGGCCGGGTGTTCGACGCCATGGCCGCCAAATTCCCTCAGATCGTCGACTATACGACCGAGGACGAGCGGCAGAATGTGAGCGTCGTGCGCGTAGAGCCCGAGATCATCTCGCTGATCGACTACCGTGAGGAGTTCGGCCACGCCGAAGAATTCAGGGTCTGACCTCACCGCCGGCGCAGCGCCGTGACTTCCAGCTCGACCTTCATCGGGTCTTCGGCAAGCTGGCAGACCACCGTGGTGTTGGTCGGCCGGGCGTGGTCGAAGGTCTGTTTCAGGACCTCGCTGACCGGCACGATGTGGGCGCGGTCGCTGACATAGACTCGAACGCGGACGATGTCCTCCAGGCTGGCATCGGCCTCTTCCAGGGCGGTGCGGATGGTCTTCAGCGACTGGCGGGCCTGGTCGGCGACGTCGTCGGAGATGGCGCCGGTCGGTTGGTCATGGCCCGACGTGCCCGAGACGAAGATCCAGTCGCCATCGACCACCGCGCGGGCATAGCCGGCCAGTTCCTCGAAGCGGGAGTCGGAGTAGATGCGTTGGCGAGCCATGTCTATCCGGCCTCCTTGCCGGTCTCGGTCATGCGGGCTTCGCGCGAGACGATGTGGCGTTCGCGCAGGATGCCGGCGGGACGGTAGAGCAGCATCAGCACCAGGACCAGACCGATCAGTACGATGCGCGCCGCGGCCGCCTGGGTCTGCCAATCGGATGGCAGCACCGCGGCGATCAGGCTGCCGCTGCCCGACCACAGGCCCCAGACCACCACGCCGCCCAGGATGGCCCCCAAATTGTTGCCGCTGCCGCCGACGATCAGCATCACATAGACCTGGAAGGTGAAGATCGGCAGGAAATCCTGCGGGCTGATGAAGCCGACGAAATTGGCGTAGAGCGCGCCGGCCAAGCCCATCACAGCGCAGCCCAGCACGAAGGCCTGCAGCCGCACCGCAAAGACGTTCTTGCCGAGCGCGGCGGCCGCCGTCTCGTCCTCGCGGATGGCCCGCAGCACCCGGCCCCAGGGCGAGCGGACCATGCGCTCGAAGGCCCAGTAGACCAGGCCGATGCAGGCGAGGCAGATCAACAGGTAGAGCAGATTGTCGACCAGGTTGGACGACGAGAGTTCGGAGAGCGGCTTGGGCAGGGCGTAGAGCCCGTTCGGGCCGCGGGTCACCGATTGCAGGTTCAGCATCACCAGCTGGATCGAGACCGCGATGCCGAAGGTCGAGATGGCGAGGAAATCCTCGCGCAGGCGCAGGGTCACGAAGCCGACCACGAAGGCGATGGCGGCAGAGGCGAGGATGGCGGCCAGATAGCCGAAGACGACCGGCAGCCCGAAGCCGCCGAACACCGTATCGGGATAGTCCGGACCGGTGACAATCCCCGAGGTATAGGCGCCGACCGCGTAGAAACCGACGACCCCGACATTGAACAGCCCGGTGAAGCCCCACTGCATGTTGAGGCCCAGGCTGGCCAAGGCGAAGAAGGAGGCGAAGGTCAGGAAGAAGACCGCGAAGGAGAGGACCGAGAGGATTTCCATCACTCGCGGACCCCCATCAGCCCCTGCGGCCGGACCAGCAGCACCGCCAGCATCAGCAGGAAGGAGACCGCCTCGCGATAGGCGGACAGCCCGATGGCCACGGCCAGGGACTGGGTCACGCCGATGAAGATCGCCCCCAGAACCGTGCCGTAGACATTGCCCACACCTCCCAGGATCAGGGCCGCGAACATGGGCAGCAGCAGGCTGAAGCCCATCTCCGGCCTGAGCTCCACGATATGGCCCTGCAGGGTGCCGGCGACCGTCGCCAGGCTGGCGCCGACGATCCAGGTCCAACGGATGACCACCCTTGTATCGATGCCGTTGACCTGGGCCAGGGTCGGGTTCTCCGCCGTGGCGCGCATCCAGCGGCCCATGGTGCTGCGGGTCAGGAACAGGTGCAGGGCCAGCACCGCCAGGACGGCGAGGCCGATGATCGCCAGATCGTCCGGCACCAGCCGCAGCCCGGGCAGCATCTCGATCGAGCGCGGGATGAAGAAGGCGTAGTTGATCGGGTCGCCGCCGGCCAGCAGGGTGATGATGTTGCGACCCATCAGGGACACGCCGAACGCCGCCATGATCAGCGTGATGCGCGAGGCGTTCTTGTCGCGCAGCTGGCGGAACAGCACCCAGTCGACGACCAGCACCATGGCGCAGGTCGCCAGGATGGCGAAACCCATGGAGACCAGCAGCGGCCAGCCGAAGGCCAGCGGGCCGATGGCGCCGACGCCGGCCCCCATCAGCGCCACTCCGGCCAGGGAGAAATAGGCCCCGGCGGCGACGATCTCGCCCTGGGCGAAATTGGCGAAGCGCAGGATGTTGTAGATCATGCTGAGGCCGATGGCGCCCAGCGAGATGATGGCGGCGAACACGATGCCGTCGGCGATGAACTGGATCATGCCCGCGCCAGCCGCGATTTGGCGCCGAGATACAATTCCCCGATCTCGGGGCTGTCCAGCAGTTCGGCGGCGCTGCCATGGATGCGCTCCCGCCCCTCGGCCAGCACATAGCCGCGGTCGGACACCGCCAGCGCCGCCTTGGCGTTCTGCTCGACGATCAGGATGGTGACGCCGGCATCGCGGATCCGCCGAAGTTGACCGAACACGATCTGCGCCAGCTTCGGCGACAGCCCGGCCGACGGCTCGTCCAGCATCAGCAGCTTGGGCTGCGACATCAGCGCCCGGCCGACCGCCACCATCTGCCGTTGCCCGCCGGACAGCTTGCCCGCCGCAAGATGCCCCAGCCGCGCCAGGTCCGGAAACAGCTCCAGCACCTTGGCGCGCCGTTCGGCGATCGCATCGCGGTCGAAATCCGCACCGAGCGCCAAATTCTCCTCCACCGACAGCCGGGCGAACACGTTGCCGGTCTGTGGCACATAGGCCAGCCCCTGGCGGACCAGCTCGTGGGTGCGAAGTCCGGTGATGCCCCGGCCGGCGAAGACGGCGGTACCGGCGCTGATCCGCACCAGCCCGACCACCGCCTTGATCAGCGTCGATTTGCCGGCGCCGTTCGGGCCCAGCACGGTGACGATCTCGCCCTCGGCGACCTGCAGGGTCACGCCCTGCAGGATCGGCAGCGTCGGCGCATAGCCGGCGACCAGGTCGCGAACGTCCAGGATGGCGGTCACGCCGGGGTGCCGCCGAGGAAGGCGTCGAGCACCCGCGGGTCCTGCTGGACGGCATCGGCGGTGCCCTGGGTCAGCAGTCCGCCATCGGCCATGACCAGGATCGGATTGCAGAGGGTCATGACCAGGTCCATGTTGTGCTCAATGATCAGGAACGTTATCCCGCGCTGGTTCAGGGCGGCAATGCGCTCGACGATCTCGCCCAGCAGGGTCGGATTGATCCCCGCCCCCGGCTCGTCCAGCAAGATCATCTTCGGCTCCGACATCAACGCCCGGCCCAGCTCCAGCAGCTTGAGCTGGCCGCCGGAAAGTTCGCCCGCCGGCGTCTCGCCGAGACGGCTCAGGCCCAGAAAATCCAGAATATCGACCGCCTGGTCGCGCAGCCGGCGCTCCTCGGCCCGCACCGCCCCGCCGCGCACCCAATTGTTCCAGAAGCGCTCGCCGAGCTGGTCCTGGGGCACCGCCATCAGGTTCTCCAGCACGGTCATGCCGGCGAAGGGACGCGGGATCTGGAAGGTGCGGACCAGCCCGCGCCGGAAGACCTCGAAATCGGCCAGGCCGGTGATGTCCTGTCCGTCGAAGGCGATCCGCCCGCCGCTGGGCGGCAGCGCACCGGCCAGCAGGTTGAAGGTGGTCGTCTTGCCGGCGCCGTTGGGGCCGATCAGTCCCGTGATGGTCCCCGCCTCGACTTCGAAGCTGACGCCGTCGACGGCGCGCAGCCCCTCGAAGTCTTTCGTGAGGTCGACAACCTTAAGTATAGTTCCCACGGAAGGCGGCAATCTGAATTGTTTGGTGACTCGTCTAGGAGGGTCCGAGTAGTATGATGGGAAATATTACGCGTATCAAATAACTACGCTTTCAAACAGGAGCAGGCAGGGCAATGAGAACAACAACAATCGTAACAACGGCCGCCTTGGCCGGGATCGTGATGCTGTCGGGGACCCATTATGCCGGCCCGGCGCAGGCGCAGGACTGCACCCATAAGATCGGCGGGGTGATTTCGTTGACCGGGTCTTACGGCGCCTTCGGCGTGCCGATCTCCAAGGCGGCGCAGCTGGCCATCGAGCAGGTCGACGAGGCCCGCGGCGATATCGGCTGCGCACTCGAATATGACGTACGCGATTCCCAGACCCAGGCCTCGGTGGCGGTGGATTCCGCCCGCAAGCTGATCGATCTGGAAGGCGTGACGGCGCTGGTCGGACCGATCTCCTCCGGCATTACCGCGCCGCTGCTGACCTCGGTCACGGTGGAAGAGGATGTGCTGGTGATCGCCACCGCCTCGACCTCCTCGACCTTCACCAACATGGCCCGCGAGGGCGAGACCAAGGGGCTGTTCTTCCGCACCCTGCCGGCCGACTCCTTGCAGGCGGTGGCGACGGCGAAGATGGCCTATGACGCGGGCTTCCGGAACCCGGCGATCATCTATTTGAACAACGATTGGGGCGTGAACAACCAGGCCGAGTTCATCGCCGCGTTCGAGGCGCTGGGCGGCACGGTGGCCGGCAGCGTCGCCTACAACGCCGACCAGGCCTCCTACCGGTCCGAGGTCAACAAGGCGCTGGAAGGCGGGCCGGACGCGGTCTACCTGCTGTCGACCCCGCAGGACGGTCTGAAGCTGGTGCGCGAATGGATCCGCTTCGAAGGCCCGGACGGCATGATCCTGGCCCAGGGCATGAACGATGCCGCCTTCACCGACAACATGACCGAAGACCTGCTGGGCAATGCCTGGTTCATCACCCCGGGCACGCCCGAGCCCTCCTCGGTCGACCTGATGGAGCGCGACATGCAGGCCCGCTGGGAGATCAGCGCCGACGGTCCGGGCCGGGCCTCCGGCTACGACGCCGGCGCCCTGATCGCGCTCGCCCATGTGGCCGCCGACATCAATGGCGACGGCCATGACGGCAGCACCCTCGCCCGCTATGTGCGGGAGATCACCGGCCCCGAAGGCGAGCCCTTCTTCGCCGATACCGAGGGCTATGGCCAGGCCATCGCCATGCTTCAGGAGGGCCAGAAGGTCCGCTATATCGGCCCGACCGGCCCGGTGCAGTTCGACGCCTATGGCGACGTGGCGGTGCCGTTCATCGGCCAGCAGTTCCGCAATGGCGGCTATGAGGACGTCATGCAGATCTCGCTGGACGAGGTGAACGCCATCAAGGCGCAGGTGACCGGCAACTGAGCCGGCGGCAAGTGCATGGTCGGAGGGCCGGCAATCCTGCCGGCCCTTCCTTTATGCGCTGCCGTTGCCCGGGGCCGCGTCCAGGCGCTGCTCAATGCCGCTGTTCGGGGTATTCGAAGGACACCGAGACGGTAATGGCCGGATCGAGACTGTGCTTGATCGGGCATGAATCCGTTGCCCTTTCCAGCTTTTCCCGATCCGCCGGCTCGATCCCCGCCGGCATCTTCACGACAGCGTTCACGGCGGTGTAGCCGATCTTGGGTGGCGGCGTTCCGACGAGTTCAACGTCGATCGCGGCATCGGTCAGGTCGATCCCGTCACGGTTGGCGACCACGCCCATGGCCATCAGCATGCATCCGGACAATGCTGCTTTCAGCAGATCGCCCGGCGACAGTTCCTCTCCCTTGCCGGTGTAAGGGCAGTCCATCGCGACGGACTTCCCCTTGGCCTCGACGAACGCGGTGCAGTGTTGCCGATCGTCGTAAATGGTCTTCATCTGGGCCATTTCCTGGACCTCCATGTCGAGGAGGACCTCTTCCGCCATGGGCATCCTGCCGAGATCGCGCCAGCCTGGCTTTGCCGCGAAGACCGGCAAACGGATGGATCCGCTCGACCCTGTGTCAGTTGCGGGATGTGGATGAAACCGTGCGGCATGTAGCCACCGCGCGCACTGACCTGGATCAGGCCGGCAGCGGCATGGGCAAGGACGAGATCGTCGCGCATTCCTTCTGAGCGCGTACCCGGCGGACAAGGGCCGCGTCGCGGGTCGCTGGCTGCCGTCCAAAATCTGCGCAAATTCATTTGCAACGGACCGCCGGATCGGTGTCGGATCTGGCAGTGGGACGCTCCTGCCACGCATTTGGGAGGCATGCCGGGATGATGAGCACCGATCTTCAGGGCCTGAAGACCGCATATGTAGAGGATGGCTTTGTCTCAGGCGTGGAGATTCTGACCCCCGAGGCCACCGCCCGGCATCGCCGGGCGATGGAGATCGCCGAGGCCAGGATCGGGCCGCTCCACTACAAGTCCAAGGTGCATACGATCCTGCGGTCGCCGCTGGAGATCGCGACCATGCCGGCGGTGCTGGACATCGTCGAGCGGCTGATCGGGCCGGACATCCTGCTCTACAACGTCACCTACATCGTCAAGGAAGCGGGCGCGCAATCCCATGTGAGCTGGCACCAGGACCTGACCTATTGGGGCCTGAGCCATGACGACCAGGTATCCATGTGGCTGGCCCTGTCCCCCGCAACGGCCGAGAGCGGGTGCATGCGCATGATCCCCGGCAGCCATACCGGCGGCCGGGTCGATCACGAAGCGACCGAAGACAGCGCCAATGTCCTGCTCCAGGGCCAGACCGTCCGGGGCGTCGACGAGGACAAGGCCGTGATGTGCCCGCTGCAGCCGGGCGAAGCCTCGTTCCACCATGGCTGGACCCTGCACGCCTCCATGCCCAACCGGAGCGCCGACCGCCGCATCGGCCTCAACGTGCAGTACCTGGCCGCCCATGTCCGCCAGACCAAGCACGATTTGGACACGGCCATGCTGGTCCGCGGCGAGGACCGCCATCGCAACTTCGAGACGGATGTTCCGGCGGAGAGCGACCTGGATCCGGCGGCGGTGGCCCGACAGGTCGAGCTCGAAAACCGCTATCGGGAGATCGCCGGGACGGTATAGGGCCGTCATTGCGAGGAGCCGGAGGCGACGCGGCAATCTACACCTGTAGGTGGAAAGGATGGATCGCCGCCCTTCGCTCGCGATGACGGCGCAGTGGTCCAGCAGCGCCTATTGCGGCATGGGGTGGCGGCTCCCCTCACCGATCCAGGCCGTCACATCGGCCGCGATCGCTTCCGGCGGCCTTGTCACCTCCGCCGCGATGACGTGCTCTGCGGGCTGTGGCGGCTCCAGGGCGGCGAACTGGCTGGGAACAAGGCTGGCCGGCATGAAATGGTGGCGGCGCTGGGCCATGCGTTCGCTGATCAGGTCCTGGGTGCCGAACAGGTGGACCAAGCGCATGTCCGGGCGGTCGCCAAGAAGGATTTCCCGGTAGCGCTCTTTCAGCGCGGAGCAGGCCAGGACCACGTCCTCGCCGGCGCGCTGCCAGGCGTCGATGCTGTCGCTCATGGATTCCAGCCATGGCCAGCGGTCGGAATCCTCCAGCGGTTCGCCGCGCGACATCTTCTCCACATTGGCCTTGGGGTGGAACGTGTCGCCCTCCTCGAAGCGGGCGCCCATCCTTTCGGCGATCAGCCGGCCGACGGTGGTCTTGCCGGTGCCGCAGACGCCCATGACTATGACGATCATGAGCCCTCGTCTTCGCCGGACTCCGCGGCACCAGCGGACCAGTCGAAGTGGAAGTGGCCCGGCTTGTCGACGCGCTCAAAGGTGTGGGCGCCGAAATAGTCGCGCTGGGCCTGGATCATGTCGGCCCAGAGGCGCTCGCGGCGATAGCTGTCGAAATAGGCCAGCGCGGAGGCCAGGGCGGGAACCGGCAGCCCGATCCCGATGGCGAAGTTGACGATCTGCCGCAGGTCGATCTGGTGGCGCCCCATGATCGGCACGAAATGCGGCGCGACCAGCAGATTGGCCGGGGGCGGCGACGCGGCATAGGCGGCGGCGATGTCGTCGAGGAAGCGAGACCGGATGATGCAGCCGGCGCGCCAGATCTGCGCGATGCGATCCAGCGGCAGGTCCCAGTCCCATTGCCGGGAGGCCGCGGAAAGCACCGCGAAACCCTGGGCATAAGCGGCGATCTTGCCGGCCAGCAGGGCGCCCGCCATAGACCGCACCACCGCCTCTACGGCGCGGGGCTCGTCCAGGGCGGCCGGCGCCGTCACCCCGATCTCGGTATAGACTCCGGCCGCCGCGACCCGCTCGTCCTTGAGCGACGATACCGCCCGCGCGGCAACGGCTTCTGCGATGGTCGGCGCCGGCACGCCGAGCTCGAGCGCCTCGGCCGTCGCCCAGCGGCCGGTCCCCTTCTCGCCGGCCCGGTCCAGGATGCTCTCGACCAAGGCTTCGCCGGTATCCGGGTCGATCGTGTCGAGGATGTCGGCGGTGATCTCGATCAGGTAGGAGGCCAGCGGCCCGTCGTTCCAGCGCCGGAACACGGCGGCGCAATCGCCCGCCGCCATCGCCAGGCCGTGCCGCATGACGTGGTAGGCCTCGGCGATCATCTGCATGTCGGCATATTCGATGCCGTTATGCAGGGTCTTCACGAAATGGCCGGCGCCGTCGTTTCCGAGCCAGGCGCAGCATGGCGCATCGCCGGCCTTGGCGGCGATGGCCTGGAACATGGCGGATACCGAGGCATAGGCGTCCGGGGAACCACCGACCATGATCGATGGGCCGAATCGGGCGCCGAGCTCGCCGCCGGAGACCCCGACCCCGAGGAATTCCAGCCCGCGTTCGCGCAGAGCGGCATCGCGCCGCCGTGTGTCGCGGTAGTTGGCGTTGCCGCCATCCATCAGCACGTCGCCCGGTTCCAGCAGCGGCAGCAGCGCCTCGATCTGCTGGTCGACGGCCTCGCCGGCCTTGACCATCAGCAGCACCGACCGCGGCGCCCTGAGATGGCTGACCAGCTCGTCCAGCGTAGCGCAGCCGATCAGGCCGCCGCGCAAATCGCCGGCCTCCGCCAGGACGCTGTCGGTGGTGTCGCGGGTCCGGTTGAAGACGGCGACGGTGTAGCCGTTGTCCACCAGATTGAACGCCAGGTTGCGCCCCATCACGCCAAGCCCGATCAGGCCGATATGGGCTGCTGCCACGGATTTTCCTCTTGCTGGTGCCAAGGCGGCGGCAGCAAGTTCGATCGACCACTCCGCCCCATGAGACGGGCGCAGCGTGATCTACCCGGAAGGGCCGCGTCAAGACGGCCGGCGGCGGGACCGCAGTCGGTCCCGCCTCAGTCCCGCGACCGGTCGATCCGGAACGATGCCACGAACGGCAGGTGGTCCGACACCTCGGTGCGGAACTTCTCCCGGCCCATATCCATGGTCCAGTGCATGGGGAACAGGCGCAGGCTGCCGCGGATGTATTCGGTGGAATAGGTGCGGCTGATCGCGAAGCCGTCCAGCAGGTTGGCGCGGCCCTTGGGCAGGATGTGGGAGAAGCGCGCCTGCAGGTCCCAGGACGACAGGAAGTTCATCAGATCGTCGCCGCCGAGATGGTGGAAATTGCTGACATCCTCACCGGGGATCATGTTGAAGTCCCCCATCAGCAGGATGTCCTCGCGGCTGCTCGCCCGCATGTCGGTGATGAACTGCCCGATCACCTTGCACTGGTCGTCGCGGATCTTCTGCTCCGGGCCGCCGCGACCGGATTTGAGATGCACGGCGATGAGGGTGAAGTCGAACCGGCCGATCTTCATATCGACCACCAGCGCCTTGCGCCGGCCCGGATCGCCGAGATCGGAGCCGTCGATGAAACGCGGGTTGCTGGCCTCGACGCCGCGCTTGTAGAGGACGCCGATGTTCAGGTCGCTGTCTTGCGGCAGCATGGTGAAATCGTAGTCGCAGCCCTTCGCGGCCAAGCCGTCGACGAGCCGCTGCATGTGGCTGAAGGGCTTCACTTCGACCAGCGTCACCATCTCGGCGTCGAGGATGGCAAGGCCCTCGACCTGCAGGTCGGCGCGTTCGTCGGAAATCCTGTTGAATCCCGCCAGGTTCCAGGCGGCGATCTTCGCGGTCGTATGTCCGAACTCGGTCATCTGATCGACCCTCCGCAATGGTCAGAATGGGAATCTCGACACCGAACCATCGCTGACGTTGCCGTCGGTCGGTGACAGCCGGTCGGTGGCCTACTGACAAGCCTAGAAGGCTGTGTCACAGGAGCGCCACCAACGGGTCAGCTCCGGTCCCAGGGCAGGCGCCGGTCCTCGTAGACCTTGTGCCGGGGGGCGAATGCCGCCGGGTCGTCCAGGGAACCGGCGAAGAGGAAGATCAGTTCGGGCATGTGGCTCGTCGTCTTGTAGATCGGCGAGCCGCACTCCTGGCAGAACCCGAGTTCGACATCGTTGCCGGAATCGGATTTGAGACCGAAGGTCTTCACAGGACCGGAGATCGATACGGTGTCCCGCAGGACAGCCAGTTGCGGCGCATTGCCACCGCCGGACATGTGCTGGCAGTCCCGGCAATAGCATTGGATGGCATGCACCGGCTCACCGCCCGCCTCGTATCGGACCTTCTTGCACAGGCAGCCGCCGGTCTGGGGTGTGGGCATGGCCTCTTCGTCCCTCCTTCGATTTCCATGTAGACGGATGGGAACGCACAAATCCGACTTGCCGGTCAATGCCGGCCGGAGGGACCAAGCGCCGTCTCGGCCAGCGCTGCGTGGTGCCAAGCCCCTATGGCATTGCCGCTCCGACACCCTATCTTGCCTGGGAATGTCGGAATCGGAGGTCGCCATAACCGCCGCGACAAGAGAAGCACAGGACGACTGCATCGTCCGGCTGGACGGCGCGTGCCTGTCCTACCCGTCCCAGGAGGGCGAGATCGAGGTGCTGCAGGGGCTCGACCTGACCGTCACCGCCGGCGAGGTGGTGGCGGTGACCGGCCCGTCCGGCTCCGGCAAATCTTCGCTGATCGCGATGATCGGCGGGCTGGAGGCGCCGACCGGCGGCCGGGTCCAAGTCCTCGATGTCGACATCGGCGCGGCGGGCGAACGCCAGCGCACCCATCTGCGGCGCAAGAACATCGGCATCGTCTTTCAGGCGTATCACTTGGTGCCCGCCATGACCGCGCTGCAGAACGTGGCCCTGCCGCTGATGCTGGCCGGCGAGTCCGACGCGCGGGATCGGGCGTCGGCGATCCTGGAGCGTGTCGGCCTCGGCCACCGCCTGACCCACCGTCCTTCGGCCCTGTCCGGCGGCGAGCAGCAGCGCGTCGCAATCGCCCGCGCCTTCGTCGCCGAGCCGCGCCTGCTGCTGGCCGACGAGCCGACCGGCAATCTGGACCGCAAGACCGGCAACGGGGTGGCCGACGCGATGATTGCCCTGGTCCGCGACAGCGGCGCTGCGATGCTCATGGTGACCCATGACGAGGCGATGGCGCAGCGCTGCGACCGCGCGATTGCGCTGGATGACGGGCGGGTGGTCGGCTGACATGGACGGGCTGCGCGCATTCCGCATGCATGCCGGCATTCTCGGCACCCTGCTGCGGGCCGAGCTGGCGGCCGGCATCTTCGGGCTTCGCCTGTTCATCGCTTGCGTCATCGTCGCCGCGCTGATGCTGGGGGCGGTCTGGATGCTAGGCGACGGGCTGGTCAACGCGCTGGAGCGCAGCGGTACCCGCATCCTCGGCGGCGATGTCGCCGTCTCGGTTGTCAATGTGCCGCTCGACGAGACTGTGGTCGCGTCGCTGGCCGGTATCGGCGACGTATCGCGCACCGCCGAGCTGCGCACCTCGGCCGTGGTCGAAGGGCAGCGCGCAACCGTCGAATTGAAGGCGGTGGACGGTTCCTATCCGCTCTACGGTCTCGTGGCGCTGGAGGGCGGCGCGACGCTGCCGACGGTTCTCGCCGGCGCCGGCGGAGGCCCGGCGGCGATCGTCGAGCCGGCGTTGCTGAGCCGGCTCGGTGCTGAGATCGGGGACACCATCCTTCTCGGCGAGACTGCCTTCGTCATAGACGGCGTGTTGCAGACCGAACCCGATCGGCTGTCGTCGGGACGCTTCATGGTCGGGCCGCGGGTGATCGTGCGGCTGGACCAGCTGCAGGAGACCGGCCTGCTGCAGCCGGGCTCCCTGGTCGATTATCGCTATCGCCTGCGGTTGCCGGACGACACATCCCCTCGCGTTGGCATCGAGGCGGTGCAGGGCCTGACGCCGGAGCGCGGCTGGGAGCTGGAAACGCCGAGGGATGCCGGCGACCGGGTCCGCCGTACCGTTGAGCGAACCACCACGTTCCTCGGCGTCGCCGGCATCGTCGCGCTCTGCATCGGCCTGGCTGGAGCCTGGGCCGCGGCCCAGGTCTGGGTTACCCGGCGTGCACGCACCATCGCCCTCTACCGGCTGTCGGGCGCCACCCCGCCGGTGGTCGTCGCCCTGCACGCGATCATCATCGCCATTGCAGGCGCCATCGGCCTGGCCGTCGGCCTGGGCCTGGCCGTCGCCGTCACCGGCATCCTGATGGATGCGGTGGCGGCGCAGCTGCATCTGCAATGGGAGCTGGCCTCCCTTGCCGTGCCAGCCCTGCAGGTCGCCGCCACCCTGATCCTCGGCCTGGGCGGGGCCAGTGCGGCCGCCCTGTCCGGCGCCGCCAACCTGTCCCCCGGAGCCGCCATGCGGAGCGGCGACGCCGCCCTGTCTGCCGCCCCGCGCCATGTCGCCATGGGCGGCGCCGTGATTGCGGCGGCAGTCGTCCTCGCCGTCCTCAGCCTGCCGGTTCCGGCACTGGCGGCAATTGCAGCGGTCGGGCTGGCCGTGGCCAGCGGGGTGCTCGGGCTCGGCGGCTGGGCCCTCGCCCGTCTGGCGTCGCGCCGGCAGCCGCGCAGTTTCATCGGACTGGTCACGCTGCAGGGGCTCGGGATTCCCGGTGCCGCGGCGACGAAGGCGGTGGCGATCGGCATCGGCATCGCCGGCATCACGGCCATCCTGGCCGGCCAGGGATCGCTTGAGGCGGCCTTGCGCGCCGAACTGCCGGACCGCATCCCGGATCTTGTGCTGATCGACGTGCAGCCCGACCAGGTGGAGGACATCCGCCAGCGAATCGAAGGGGACGCAGCACTGGGCGCCCTCCAGGCCTCGCCCTTCATGCGTGCGTCGATCCTGGCGGTCAACGGCGTGCCGTCGGAGCAGGCGCTCGTCAACCCGAACAAATCCTGGGTGATCGAGGGCGACCGCAGCTTCTCCTGGGCCGCGGAGCCGACCGCGGCAGAGCTGCTGGCCGGCGAGTGGTGGCCAGCCGACCATGCCGGCACGCCGCTGATCTCGGCCGAGGAGGATGTGGCCGAGGCCTTCGACCTGCAACCCGGCGACACCCTGACCTACAGCGTGCTCGGCCGCAGCTTCACATCAGAGGTGGTGAACATCCGCAAGGAGTATCACCGCACCTTCCGGCCGGAATTCCTTCTGGTGGCCTCGCCGCAGCCCTTCCGCAGCGCCCCGCATTCCTGGGTCATGAGTCTGGAGGGCGAGACCGACCCTGCCGTGGATGCCCTGATCCGCGACCTGTCGCGGACAGCGCCCAATGTGACCGCCATCGATGTCCGGGTGATCGTCGCCCAGGTCACGGAGGTCATCGAGGGCGGCGTGTGGGCGTCGCTGGCGGTGGCGGCAACGCTGTTGGTCGCCGGCGCGCTGTCCTTGACGGCGGTGGTCGCCGCCGATGTCGACGGCCGCCGGCGCGAGGCCCTCGCCTTCGCGCTGATCGGAGCGTCGCGGCTTGAGATCGCCGCGGCCCGGCTGGCCGAGGCCGCCGGCATCGGGCTGCTGGCGGCGGCGTTGGGCGGTGCGGCCGGGCTCCTTGGCGGATACTGGCTGGTCGACGAGGCGCTGCGCGTGGCCTGGGAGCCGGGCTATCTGGCCCTGGGCATGCCCTTGGGGCTGGGAATCCTGTCAGCCATCGCCGCCGGGTTGGCCGGCGGCCTGGGGGCGGCGCCGCGCGGTCGCGGGCAGGTGGCGCGCCAGCTGGCCGGCTGAACAGTTACTCCGCCACGTTCTGGTTGTAGCGCATGATGCGGCCGTGGCGCCCGTCCTTGTCCCGCTCCAGATCGTAGCAGTCGCCTTCCGGCCCGGTGCGGCGGTCGGTCACCTCGTGAATGGCGGCGATGTCCTCGTCGTCGAGATGGAAGTCGAAGACCCGCAGGTTCTCGGGCAAGCGCCGGGCCGAGGTGGCCCCGACGATCGCCGCCGCAACGCCGGGTCGCTGCAGGACCCACCGCAGCGCGATCAGGGAGATAGTCGCGCCGTGTTCGTCGGCAATGTGATCGAGGACTCGCAACAGGTCCTCGAACAACTCCCAGCCTCCGAAGTCCTCGATGATCAGCTTGTATTTGGTCAGCGACCGGTTGGAGAACGGGCCCTGCGGATCCCATCGGTCAAGCCAGGCTGCTGAGAGGAACCCGCCGGCAAGCGTGCCGTAACAAAGCTGCTGGATGCCCTGGCGGTAGCAATACTCGATCAGGCTGGTCTCCGGCCGGAGGTCGATGACCGAGTATTGCGGCTGGTTGGCGATGAGCTCGACGCCGGCTTCGCATAATTCGCGCAGGCAGTCGGTGTTGAAATTCGTGGTCCCGAGATGGGCGATCTTTCCGGCCCGTTTCAGGTCCTGCAGGATCAGCGCCGTATCGACATAGCCCGGCGTGCCAATGTCCCACCAGTGGAACTGCACCAGATCCAGCCGCTCGACCCTGAGGCGGCGCAGGGAGCGATCGACGATGCCCTCGACATAGGCGCGGTCGACGGTGGCAAGCCGGTCGTAGTCCGGCACGAACTTGGTGTGGATCTGGACTTGACGGGCAAGGCTTGGATAGGCGACGCGGAAATCGCCGATCAGTTCTTCCACCCCGGTATAGTGGTCGGCGCAGTCGAATGTCGTGACGCCGGCCTCGACGAACGCCGCCATGTCGCGGATTGCCAAGTCATTGACCACGGTCCCATGGCCGCCGGCGAGATGCCAGCCGCCCTTGATGATCCGGGAGATCGTGTAGCCCGGCGCCAGTTCGATCCGGGGCACCTCAGTCATCGGTGTCACCGGGGCGCTTGGTGGCTGTGGTCTCGGAATGGCGGAAGGTACGGGTGCCGTCGCGGGTGATGCGGAACCGCGCGCCGCAATTGGGATCCGGACAGGCGATGTCGGTGTCGGTGGTCATCCAGTCATTGGCGTCGGTCATGCGCTGCTTGGCCGGCAGCAGCGGCAGCAAGGGGGCCAGCGTGTAGATCGACCAGGTCTGCCCGGCCGGCATCTCGATATGCTCGCCCCGCAGGGTGAAATGATCGCCCGGCTTGGCGCCGCACCAGCACGGCCGGTCGCCCGCGACCCATTCGACCTTCAGGTCGTAAAGCTGGAATTCGTCGTCCGCCATGCGTCCCGCCATTGATCCACCCTGTCGCAGGGTAGACTATCGCTGCGAGATCGAAAAACGCAGGGGCGCACGGTACGGGCATGGGTGAGAACGCGACACGGCCGGAACGCCGCGACCTGGCCCCGGGGCTGGAGATCAGCCGCATGGTCACCGGCTTGTGGCAGGTCGCCGACATGGAGCGCGGCGGCAGCGATCTCGACACCGCGGCCGCGGCCGCCGCACTGACGGACTATGCCAAGGCCGGCTTCGACAGTTTCGACATGGCCGATCATTACGGCAGCGCCGAGCTGATCGCCGGCGAATGCGCCCGCCGCGCGCCGGCCGATGGCAAGCCGCGCCTGCTGACGAAATGGTGCCCGGAGCCGGGCCCGATGACGCCGGAGGTGGTGCGGGCCGGGGTGCAGCAAAGGCTGGACCGGCTGGGCGTTGAAACCATCGACCTGCTGCAGCTGCATTGGTGGTCTTTCGAGCATCCGGGGTATCTGGACGCCATGAAGGTGCTGGCCGAGCTGCGCGACGACGGGCTGATCGCCCATATCGGCGTCACCAATTTCGACACCGATCATCTGCGCGTGCTGGTCGGGCACGGCCTTCCGGTGGCCTCCAACCAGGTCAGCTTCTCGGTCCTGGATCGCCGGGCCGCCGGCGAGATGAGCGCCTTCTGCCAGGCCAACGGCATCGCCCTGCTGGCCTATGGCACCCTGGCTGGAGGCTTCCTGTCGGACAAATGGGTCGGGGCGCCGGAGCCGGCCGAGATCGCCGATTGGAGCCGGATGAAGTACAAGCGCTTCGTCGACACCATGGGCGGATGGACCGTGCTGCAGGCCCTGCTCCATGCGCTGGAGAAGATCGCCGCCAAGCATGACGTGTCGGTCTCGAACGTCGCGACACGATGGGTGCTGGAGCAGCCGGCGGTGGCGGCGGTCATCGTCGGTGCAAGGCTCGGCGAGAGCGAGCATCGGGCCGACAATCTGCGCAGCTTCGGCTTCGCCCTCGACCGGGCAGACCACGCGCTGATCGAAGCGGCCCTGGCCGGCTCTAAGCCGATTCCCGGCGATTGCGGCGACGAGTACCGCCGACCGCCCTACCTCACCGCCTCCGGCGATCTGAGCCATCACCTGAAAGAGCTTCCGCCGGTGTTCAAGCGCATCTCTTCGCCCGACCGCCCCGGCCGCTCCTACGTATCCACCGGCAGCGTCTGGGAGCCGATCGCCGGCTTCGGGCGCGCCACCCGGATCGGCCACCGCATCCTGGTCAGCGGTACCACCGCCACCCACGGATCCGACGAGGCCGTCTGCCCCGGCGACCCGGCCGGGCAGACCGTCTATATCCTGGACAAGATCGCCGCCAGCATTTCGTCCTTGGGCGGCTCCCTGGAGGACGTGGTCCGCACCCGCATCTACCTGAAGGATATCGACACCTGGGAGCCGGTCTCCCGCGTCCATGGCCGCTATTTCGGCGCCATCCGCCCGGCCAACACGCTGATCGAGATCTCAGACCTGGCCGGCCCCTACGACGTGGAGATCGAAGCGGAGGCGGTGGTCCTGGGCCCGGACCATTGAGCGCGACCGGCTAGCGCAAAGACTGGATGCGTCGGGCGGTTAGCGCCGCCTGCAGGATCGCTTCCAGGCCGAGATCGCCGTCGTCATGGATCAGCCGGCGGGTGCTTTCCAGCGGCAGCCGGGCGATGCGGGCCATGGCCATCTCGAAGAAACGCATGTCGCCGAGCGAGAGAGCGCGGAAGGCCAAAGAGGTGGTCAGCCGGCCTTCGGTGTCCATGCGCGCGATATGGGCGCTGAGCTCCTCGTCGGGCACGCCCTCGCGGAACATGGATATCGTGGCGCGGTCGCGGGCGCCCTGCAGCAGCGACTTTACCACATGGGTCGGCAGCTTCTTCTGATCCACAAGGTGGCTCATCAGCTGCTCCGTCACCGCGCCGATCAGACGGTCGGAGATCGCCGCCGGCAGCTTGGGCCGCTGCGCCAGCGACCCGCAGACAAGGTCGGAATGCCCGTATTCCGTGACGGTACGCTCCAGCAGGGTGTCATCCAGGGCGGCACCCGGATTGGCCACCATACGGGCGACGGCGGCTTCGTTCTCGGTGTCGATCAGGGCCCCGGCCAAGCGGGCGGAGACCTGCGGCCGGCCGGCAATGGCGACCTGCTTCTCCGGGCTGCCGGTGCGCACGATCTCGATCAGATCCTCATCGCTCAGCACCTCTGAGAATTCCAGCACCGGCAGCGAGACGGATTCCACGTCCCGCGCCAGGGTCAGCGCCATGTCGTGCGGCAGGCCGGAATAGGCCTTGAGCTGCGCCGCCAGCGCCTCGCGCACCCGCACCTCCGCGTCCTTCATCAACCCGCGCAGGATGTCCTCGGCGATGCGCCGCTCGCCGGCGGCAAGGCCGTCCTCTTGGAACTGCGCCGCGACCTTGCTCGCCGTCGCAATCCTGACGTCCGGAGACGTGTCCGCCTCCAGCCGCTCGATATCGTGCTGGCTCAGCCGTGTCGCTGCGTTCGCCATGACCCTTTCCAGTCGCGGTTGCCCGGCCGGCGTGTTGCCGATGCGGGTTTTGCCACTGGAAGTGTCGCCCGGACCCCTGAGCGTTTTGTTAATACGGCCTATGGCCGGCCGGACGGCCAAAGCTGCGGGAAGAAATCGCCGGCGATGGCGTCGCCGCTGCGATAGCCCCGTGCCTCGAACATGGCGCGCTCTTCCCTGGCCCAATCGCCGCGATAGCGGATCCGGCCATTCCCGGCGGTCATTCGCAGGGTGTAGCGCCGAACGGTTTCCGTGGGCGTCATGCTGGCCAGGCTGCCATGTAGCGTCCGCATGTCGAAATAGATGCAGTCGCCGAGATCGAGATCGAACTGCACAAGATCGAAGGCGTCAGGGTCCGCTTCGATATCCGGCGGTGCCTCGTAGCGCTCGCCGTTCACCTCCACCCCGTCAGCATCCATGTGATGGCCATCGTCGAAGCGCACCCGCATGAACAGCTTGTCCCAGAGATGGGAACCGCGCACGAAGGTGATGCAGTTCTCCCGGGACACCGGCTCCAGCGGCAGCCACAACACGCACATCGAGCCGGCGAAGTCGAAATAGGAGATGTCGTGGTGAAACGGCGGCCGCGACGTCGATCCCGCCTCCCGCAGGAACCAGTTGTCCATCACCAGGTTGATCCGGTCCGCGCCCAGCAATTGCGCTGCGATGCCGGCGCAGGGCGACCGACGCACGAAGGCCTCGAACTCCGGCACCTCGGACCAGCACCAGAAGTCCTCCCAATAGGCCGGCGCATCCGGATCCTTGCAATGATTGACCAGATTGGGCCCCGGCTGCTCCAAACCGGCCGCGATGCCGCGCCGCAACAGGTCGATCCACTCTTCGGAGAACCGATCCCGCAGGGCGACCACGCCATCGCGCCGAAAGGTTGCGATTTCGTCGGCCGAGAGTCGGTGCTCGGCATGCTCACCGGTCATAGCCTCCATCTCCGTACCCAGCTATCCCGCATCGTCGAGACGCCGGAGGAAGCCTTCAAGCTCTCCGGCATCGATCCCTGCCGTCTCCGCATCCGACGGGAAGGCGCCGCCCATGGCGTCGGCCTGGAAGGCCTTCAAGGCGCGGATGCGCTCCTCGCGGCTCTGCTGGCGCAGGCCGAGCAGGTCGCCATAGGCGCGGGCATGGCGCGGGCGATGCTCCTTCTCGCCGCAGATATCCTCCATGAAGAGATACATCACATCGGCCCCGTCGCCGGAGCCGAGCGACACGGTGATCAACCCCGAGCGTCGGGAGATCTCCGCCATCACCGGACCCGGGATGACCTCGGCTTCGACCAGCACCGCCCCCGCCTCCTCAAGCCGGCGGAAGCGCTGGAACAGTTCGAAAGCCTCGTCGGCTGTCTTGCCAACGGCCCGCAATCCGCCGACCCAGCTGCTCTTGCGCGGCACCAGCCCGAGATGGCCCATCACTGGTATCTCCTCCCGCGCCAACATGGAGACCACATCCATGCTGCGCGCGGTCAGGACGGCGTCGGCTCCCAAAGCCAGGGCCCGCAGCGCCTCGCGCAGGATGTCCGTTTCGGTCGGAAAGTCCGGCAGGCCGATCGCCGCCGTCAGGAACAGGGTGTCGTTGCCGGCCCGCACGGCCTCGGTGTTCTGCGAATTGCAGATGATCATGTCGAGGCCCGCCTCGGCCGCGGCCGCCGCCTCCTCCGCCGTGTTCGCCGTGACCTGGGTGAACTTCCGCTTGCCCTTGCCGGCCCTGAGATCGGCCACCGTAACCGTGCGCCGGGCCGGCTTGGCAGCCCAGGTGTACACGTTCTTCATGGTATTCCTCCCCGATTGATCCAATCTTCATAACACTCCCCCGTACACCGTCCCGACCCAATAGCCGTTGGGAAAGACGCATGGCGATTGATAAACAGCCCTCGAATGCGCGGATCGCTCTTATGGCCGCCACCTCGATCACAGTGGTTGGGGCGCTGCTCTTCGTGCCTGCAGGGCGGCTGGATTGGGCCGCCGGCTGGCTCTATCTGGCGGTCGCTACCATCGGCATGGGGTTTGGCTTCGCCTGGGTGCGGACCCGCAATCCGGAACTGATCGAGCACCGCATGCGGTTCGGCAAGGGCACCAAGACCTGGGACAAGGTCTGGCTCTGGGTCTTCTCGCCGGTCTCCCTGTCGGTCTACGTCGTCGCCGGCCTGGATGCCGTGCGCTTCGGCTGGTCGGACATGTCCGTTTGGCAGTGGCCGGTCGGGTTCATCCTGTTCGCCGCGGGCATGACGCTGTTCATCTGGCCGATGACGGTGAATCCTTTCTTCGAGAAGACGGTCCGCATCCAAACCGAGCGCGGCCACCGGGTCATCGACACAGGCCCTTACCAATTTGTCCGCCACCCCGGCTATGTCGGCTTCTCCGGCTGGATCCTGTCGGTGCCGCTGCTTCTCGGCTCGTGGTGGGCTTGTCTGCCGGCCCTCGCTGCGGTCGCGCTGGTTGTCGTCCGAACGGCGCTGGAGGACCGCACGCTACGCGATGAGTTGCCGGGCTACTCCGAGTATGCCAGCCGGGTGAGGTTCCGGCTGATTCCGACCGTTTGGTAACGGTTACGGGCGACCGAGTCGCCACGTAACGCCATCAGCCGAAACGTCGAGAACCTCCGTTCGCGACAGCTCATTCCACGGCAAACGGGAGGTGTCGCATTCAATGACCACGTATTTGCGGCCGCAATTCCGCCAGTTAGAGCACGGCGCCTGGTTGGGTTCTTCGTCCCATGGGATCCTGGCCCTTCGCTCAAGCTCTTCGATTGCGTCCTCAAACGACGCGAACTGGCCGTCCTGTTGCTCGGCATGAAGATCGTCTTCGATCACGAACATGGCGTCCTACCCGCCGAGGAAACTGTCCACCACCTCTCGGTAGGCCGGCAGACTGGCGCCGGTGTCGGTGAAGCGATTGCAGCCGATGGAAAGGATCTGACCGCGGCGGTCGGACCTTGGTGTCCTGCACCGCAAAGAGCAAGAGCGAAAACGGATACCGGCTTAGGGCTTTTCACTTCTGAAATCCTCTTTGCGAACGCGCGTCTCCGCTTTCGCCCGCCGCCGATGTAATCTCGAAGGCTGCCAAACGGGAAGATCCATTTCCAGAAAGGTACCCGGGGAATGACGACGATCACCTTGTGGAACGGTCGAAAGATACCGCGGCTGGGGATGGGTTGCTGGGCCATTGGAGGGCCGTTCTGGGCCGGGGATCAAGCGCTTGGATGGGGCGAGGTTGACGACCATGACTCCATCGCCGCAATTCGTCGGGCGATCGACCTGGGCGTGCGCTACTTCGATACCGCGGACGTCTATGGCGCCGGTCATTCCGAAGAGGTGCTTTCGCAGGCGCTCAGCGACGTCGGCGACGAGATCATCGTCTCGACGAAGTTCGGGAATACCTTCGATCCGAGGACCAGGCAAGTGACCGGATCGGCGGATTCAGCCGACTATGTGCGGCAGGCCGTCGAGGGATCGCTCCACCGATTGGGTCGCGAGCGTTTGGATCTGGTCCTTTTTCACTTGAACGACCACCCGGTCGAGAGATCGGATGCGGTATTCGAGACCCTTTCCCAGCTACGCGGGGAGGGCAAGATCGATGCCTTCGGCTGGAGCACCGATGATGTGGCGAGCGCTGCGGCGTTCGCCGATATGGACGGATTTGAATGCGTCCAACACGATCTCAACCTGCTTCGCCCGGCGGCGGAAATGCTGGCGCTGACGGCCGGGCGGGATCTGATCTCTATTGCACGCCAACCTCTTGCCATGGGGCTCCTGACTGGCAAGTTCCGGGCAGGCGGGCGCGGTTTCGCGGAGACCGACATCAGGGCCGGCGGCCCCGACTGGCTCACCTATTTCGTCGATGGCCAGCCGAATCCCGACCTCCTGAAGACACTCGAGACGGTGCGCGACCTGCTGACGAGCGACGGCCGCACGATCGCCCAAGGCGCGCTCGGGTGGATCTGGGCGAGATCACCCCGCGTCATTCCGATCCCCGGATTCAGGAACTCCAGGCAGGTGGAGGACAACGTCCGCGCGCTGGAGAAAGGTCCGCTTGCGCCGGAGATCGTATCCGAGGTCGATCGTATTCTCGCCGGACTGGCCGCGGGCATCGCGTAGCAGATCTCGGCTGACGAGAAGCAAGCTCTGCGATTGGGCGAGACGTCTGGCCACCATTGCGACATCTGGCTTTGTTGCGCCGATGTCTCGGCAGCTCGGCCTCCTACCCGCCCAAAAAACTCTCCGCCACCTCGCGGTTGGCCAGCAGATTGGCGCCGGTGTCGGTGAAGCGGTTGCGGCCGGTGGCCAGCACGTATCCGCGATGGGCGATCTCCAGGGCCATGCGGGCGTTCTGCTCGACCATCAGGATGCCGACGCCGGTCTGGTTGATAGCGACGATGCGCTCGAAGATGTCGTCCATCACCTTGGGGGACAGGCCGGCGGTCGGCTCGTCCAGCATCAGCAGCTTGGGCTCGATCATCAGGGCGCGGCCGATGGCGACCTGCTGGCGCTGGCCGCCTGAGAGCTCGCCGGCAGGCTGCTTGCGCTTCTCGGCCAGGGCCGGAAACAGGGCGTAGACATGGTCCAGCACGGCCGCGATGTCGTCGCGGCGGGTGAAAGCGCCCATCTCCAGGTTCTCGTGCACCGACAAATTGGGGAAGACGTTGCGCTCCTGCGGCACATAGGCCATGCCGAGGGTCACCAGCCGCTCCGGTGCCGCATTGGTGATGGTTTCGCCGGCGAAGGCGACGCGGCCCTCCCGCACGGTGACGAGGCCGAAGATCGCCTTCATGGCGGTCGATTTGCCGGCGCCGTTGGGGCCGACGATGACCGCGATCTCATGGGAGTCGACCGACAGATCGACGCCGTTCAGGATATCGCCGCCGCCATAGCCGCCGATCATGCCGGTCGCTTCCAGCAGGCTCATGCGGTGGCCTTGCGGTGCGCGGCACCTTGGCCGAAATAGGCCTCGATCACCCGCTCGTCCTTGCGGATGTCCTCCATGGAGCCCTGGGTCAGAACCGTGCCTTCGGCCATGACGATGACCGGATCGCAGAGCCGGGCGATCATGTCCATGTCGTGCTCAATGACCCAGAAGGTGTAGCCGAACTCCCGGTTCAGCCGCTCGATATCGGTCGCCAGGGTCGCCAGCAGGGTGCGGTTGACTCCGGCCCCCAGCTCGTCCAGCAGCACCACCTTGGCGTCGGTCATCATGGTGCGGCCAAGCTCAAGCAGCTTCTTCTGGCCGCCGGACAGGTTGCCCGCCAGCTCGAACTTCAGCTTGGAGAGATTGAGGAAGCCCAGCACCTCCTCCGCCCGCCGCCGCACCTCGGCATCCCGTTGCCGCACCGCGCCCCAGCGCATCCAGGCCGCCATCAGGCTCTCGCCGGGCTGGTCCGGCGGCACCACCATGAGGTTCTCCAGCACGGTCATACGGGAGAATTCGTGGGCGATCTGGAAGGTGCGCACCAGACCCATCTCGAACAGGGTATGCGGCCGTTTGCCGGTGATGTCCCGCCCCTCCAGGGCGATGCTGCCGCTCTCCGGCGCGAACAGGCCGGCCACCATGTTGAACAGGGTCGATTTGCCGGCCCCGTTCGGTCCGATCAGCCCGGTGATCGACCCGGCCTCCACGGAAACCGAGCAGTCCCGCACGGCGCGAATGCCGCCGAAGGATTTCGACACGTTGGAGACGGTGATCATGGCCGCGAAGCTTTACACCGTGCCGGTGCGCAGCGGAAGCGAATCCGCCGGCCACCGGTCCCGGCGCTAAGGTACGGGCTCCCAGGTGTGATAGGCGGTGGTCCGGTAGCCGGCCTCGGCCTCGAGCGCATTCAGCGGGGCGGGATCCAGCTCGGCATTGGCGGGCTCTGAACAACGCAGCTCAATCAGGCCGAAACGGTGCAGTTCGAGCAACTCGTCGATCACCCGATCGGCATCGGCGAAGGCCTCGCGAACGGGCATGCCCTGCGGCCAGAGGGTTTGCAGATGCTGCAGGCTGGCACGGCTAGCGGCATCCGGTACATCGACCCGCAGGCCGGACGGGTGTTCATAGGACGCGCCATCGCTGTCCTCGCCGCTGGACGGCATGAGGCATGACGCCACCATCAGCGCCGAAAGCTCGTCGCGCCCCGGCTGAACGCGATCCAGCGGCGCATGGGCCAGGATCGGGCTGTGCATCTGTCGGTAGCTCACCAGATCGATCGTCCGGTGCGGATCTCCATCGGCGATGGCCCCATGCTGCAGCAGCGTCTCCAGCCCTCCCGGCTGGCGGCCGGAATCGAAGTTGAAGTCGGCATCGGCCACATGGTCGAACCCGTGCGCCCGTGCCAGCGCGAGGAACTCGTCCCGCCAATAGGACCGGTTCTCCGGGGCGAGGTATTCATGCGCGATGTAGGAGGCATGCTTGCCGGCGAGCAATCGGAGCTCATCGGCGATCAGCCGCACCCAGGGATGCGGCGCGTCATCCGGCAGGGCGGCGGCGATTACGGCGGCGCGCTCCTGGGATTGCCGGGCGCGTGTGTCGAGATCGGTCGTCCCGTCGGTCTCGGCAAGCAGGTAGTCCCGCACCATGCCGCGAACGCCCCAACCGGGTTTGGCATTGTAGTTCAGATATAGAAGGCCGCCGGGATGCAGCCGCCGGGCGCACAGCGCCATCATCGCATCGCGGGTCTCGTCCGGGACCCAGGAGAAGACGCCATGCGCGACGATGATGTCGAAGGTGCCCGAGAGCTGCGCGTCGGCGGTTGCGAAATCCGCGTGGACGAAGGACATATTGGAGAGGCCCAGCCGGGCGGCGCGGTCGCCGGCGATCCGGATGGCGCCTTCGGCGGCGTCCACGCCGACGAACTCGGCTCCACGGCGGAAATAGGCCATCGGCAGCAGGTTGGCGCCGTCGCCGCAACCAAGTTCGAGCACACGACAGGTGTCGGGCACGACCCGCGGCCCGCCATGCAGCAGCGATGCCAGCGCCAGCCGCTCAGGCGCCGTCCACGCAACCGGAAGGGAGCGATAGGGCACCGCATCGTAGGGATCGGGTGACTGCGCCATGGAGCCCTCGCTGCCGCCGAGGTGAAACCGTCAGGGACCGGAGTCTATCGAGCGGAACCCGGAACATGGAAGCCCCGCAAAGGACAGGCCGATCCGAGCGGATGGGGTATGATGCGGCAGAACGACACGAAGAGGAGTGGAGACCCGATGACCGCCACCGATGAGCATCTTGCGACCTGCGCCTGCGGCCAGCTGCGCGTGACGGCGATCGGCGAGCCGGACGTGGTCACCGCCTGCAACTGCTTCGAGTGTCAGCGGCGCACCGGCAGCCCGTTCGGGGTCGGCGCCTATTACCGAAAGGAGCGTGTCGTCTCGGTCGAGGGCCGTCACAGCACCTATGAACGTGCCGCCGCGGAGGGTCGCAAGCTGCAGAACAATTTCTGCCCCGATTGCGGCACCTCGGTCTATTGGAGCCTGGACCTGCGGCCGGACCATTTCGGCATCGCCGTCGGCTGCTTCTCCGATCCGGGATTCATCCGCCCAACCCGCGTCGTCTGGGCCGAGAACCGGCATCACTGGGTCGCCTTTCCGGACGACATGCCAATCTTCGACCAGGCGGCGACCTGAAGGCCGGGTCGGCCCATCAGCCGGGCGATTCCCAGTCCAGGGTCCAGAGCGCATGGACGTGCGACCACAGTGACGCCCGTCGCGATCCCACGTACCACATAGCAGTGCCGACATCCCAGTCGCGCGTCCGCATCAGGCAGGCGCAGGCCAGCAAGGCGCCGGCAAACTCGTCCCCCGGCGACAGTATGGCGATCCCGGCTTGCTTCTCCCGGCCATGCATGAGCGCCGCCACGGCCTCCGACGCCGGCACCAGGTCGCTCAGGTCGTCCAGGGGGAAGGTCCGCAGGTCCATGCCCGCTACCCTGTGCGCTGCCTCCAGCGGATCGAAAACATCGGCACTGCCGGCGACCACAACCGTGCGGATGCCCTGAGCGGCGAGCGCGGCGGGGGACACGGCGAGCCCTCCGACCACGAGGCCCTCCTCAACCAGGTTCCAGTCTTCATCCGGATCGGCCGGGTCCGCCGGTCGATCCTGGAAGGTGCGGATTAATGTCTCCCGGTCCTGCCGCGCCGAGTCCAGGACGCCGGCATCGCCCGCAAGCAGGCGGCATGCGGGTGCGATAACCTGCGCCCGCCGTCGGTCCGTCTCGAAGAAGACATTGGGGTTGACCACGTCGCGATGCGCCCGCACCCGCGCCAGCGCTTCGTCCCAGCTCATGCCGTCGCGGGCCATCCAGTAGAGGGCGATGACGCTAGGGCTGCGCGATCGGCCGGCATGGCAGTGGACCAGGGTCGGCCTGTCCTGCCGGCGCAGTTCCGCGAGCTCGGAGACCGCCAGGGCCAGATAGGGCAGCGGAATCGGGTAGATGTCGTTGATCGGGCGGCGCACCAGCGCGATGTCGGACCGCAGGCCCCTGCCATAGCGCGGCGGGTGGAAGTCGCTGACATTGAGGATGCCAGTGAAGGGCGCATCCTCCAGCTCCGCGGCGCTGCGCGGCGCCCCGGAAAGGGCCAGCCCTGGTTCGAGCAGGTCATATGGGTGCGGCATGACGCCGACAGGGTATTGCCGCCGGCCGTATGCGGCAATCCGGCCGTGCCGAGTCGCTGAACATTCAGGATCCTGTGTCCTTCCTGTGTCACCCCCCATCTACCGTCTTCGAATTTGAGGAGGGGGCAGGCATGGACACTTCATTCTGGGCGCGGATCAAGCGCTGGCTGGTGAAGGTGGTGAACGCGATTCCGCCGCTGCACCGGTTCATCAACCGCAAGCTGATCAACAAATACGCTTACGCGACGCCGCCCCGGCCGCGGCCGCTCTCGATGGCGGCCCCCTACCCGACCTGGCGCGGCCTGACCGACCGCCGTTATTCCGGACGGCACCTGCCGCCGGCGCCGGACTATACCGCCTCCCTGCCGCCGCAGGACAAGGTCAACGCGCTGTTCAAGCGCACCGAGGACATCCGCGCCACCGACACCAGCCTGCTCTTCCCGTTCTTTGCGCAATGGTTCACCGACAGTTTCCTGCGCACCAAATGGAAGCCGGAAGAGGAGCAGGATTTCGCCGAGAACGAGAGCAACCACGAAATCGATCTCTGCCAGATCTACGGCACCGGCGAGGCGCAGACGACCATGCTGCGCGCCGGCAGCGACGGCCGGCTGAAGAGCCAGCGCATCGGCGACGAGGAATACCCGGCCAGCCTGTTCGAGGACGGCGCCGACGGCCCGCAATTGAAGCCGGAGTTCGAGGGCCTTTATACCGAGGCCAATTTCAAGCGGGTGTTCCGCTCCGCCAGCGACGACCACAAGCGAAACGCCTTCGCCGTCGGGCTGGAGCATGGCAACTCGACCATCGGCAACACGGTCATGAACACCCTGTTCCTGCGCGAGCACAACCGCATCGCCGGCGTGCTGCAGGCGGCCCATCCGGACTGGGACGATGAGCGGCTGTTCCAGACCGCCCGCAACATTTGCATCGTGCTGCTGCTGAAGATCGTGGTCAGCGACTACATCGTGCATATCGCTCCGCTGGATTTCCGGCTGGAGGCGGTTCCCGGCATGGCCGAGAAGGAGCGCTGGTACCGTACCAACTGGATCGCGGTGGAATTCGCGCTGCTCTATCGCTGGCACGACCTGATCCCGGCCACGGTGCGGTTCGGCGACAACGAACGCGATTCCGAGGCGCTGCACCGGAACAATGCCTGGCTGTTGGACGCCGGCGTCGAGCAGGTGCTGCTGGACGCCTCGCGCCAATTGGCCGGGCGCATCGGCATCGGCAACACCGCCCCCTTCCTGGAAAAGGTGAAATGGGCCAGCCTGAAGATGGCCCGCGGCTGCGAGCTCGCCCCCTTCAACGCCTATCGCCGCCATTACGGCCTCGACCCGGTGACCAGCTTCCAGGCGTTGACCAGGGACCCGGCCAAGGCGGCAACCCTGAAGGATCTCTATGGCGATATCGACCGGCTGGAATGGTTCATCGGCATCTTCGCCGAGGATTACGACTCGGCCGACATGATGGGCGACCTCCTCAGCACCATGGTCGCCAACGACGCCTTCACTCAGGCCCTGACCAACCCGCTGCTGGCGGAAGCCGTCTTCAACCACCCGGACACGTTCGCGCCGGAGGGCCGCGCCATCATCGATGCGACGGCCGGTCTCGCGGATGTGGTGGTGCGCAACACCGGCATCTCCGACCGCGAGGCGGTGGGCTTCAAGATTCGACGCTGAGCTATTCCGCCTCCAGCGGTGTCTTGGGCGTGAAATCCTCCGAGCACACGCCGCCGCGTGGCAGGCCGGGTTCGAGCCGGCCGTAGCGTTCCTCGAAGACCGGCGGCAGGGGTCGCGGGTCGTGGGCGGAGAGCCAGAGGCGCAGGAGATGGCGGCGGCGTTCCGGCTCGGGCCAGTCCTCGTAGGCGGTGCGGGAATGCAGGACGACATGGTTGTGCACGAACTGCATGTCGCCGGGCCGGAATTCCATCTCCAGGCGGAAAGTGTCGCTCTCGGCCAAGCGCTCGACCAGATCCAGCGCCTCGATCTGCCGGGCGGTCAGGCGCGGGATGTCGGGAAAGCGCGCTTGCGCGGCTTCGATGAAATCGCGGGCGAAATAGATGCTCGTGCGGCCGGCGAAATGATGGGCGATGGGAATCTCATAATGCGGCCCCTTGCCCGCCGGCACCTCGCCCTTGCGGTCATAGACGAAGGGCTGCGCCAGGGTATCCGCCAGCTCCGGCCGGGTGCGGGCGATCTCCTGCAGGATGGCGGTGGAACTGCACAGGGAGCTGGCACCGCCGGATTTCGACGGCTGCAGGCATAACAGCCCGACGATATCGCAGCTGTCGACATGGAAGCGCTGGCGGGCATTGGTGCGGTAGAGCCGCGTCTTGGGATCGCTCTTGTCCTCGCCCAGATCCTTCACATGCCCGACCATGTGGCCGGCGGCATTCTGCGGCCGGGCGATGCCGAACCAGGCGCCGATCCCGAACCAGGCGCGCATGACCCAGTCCCGTTCCCGGCCCTCGATCGGCAGGCCGCGGATGAGCACAAATCCGCGGCCATCCACCACATCGCGGCGGGCGCCTTCCAGCACCGGGCCAAAGGTCGGCAGCAGGAAGGCCTCGCGGGTGATCTCGTGGATCGGCTGGGCACGGGTCGCGTCGACGGCGCTCACGACCTCTTCGCGATGGGCATCGGTCAGGTCGATGCGCCAATCCCCGGAAGCCCGCATCTCCGCCGCCCGCCACGCCGAGGGATCGTCCTGGGACAGTCCGTCTTCCGCCGCCGAAGGTATGGTCGCCACGCGCCTGGGCCTCTCGCCATTTCCCGATGCTGCCGATTGTCGGACGGCACGCCCTCGGGAACAAGCGGCTCCCCCAGCACCCTCACCCTGAGCCTGTCGAAGAGCCTGCCCCCGGCTTGAACGGGGGGTGAGGACGGCGACGCCCGCACTTGGTCCGGAGCCGGAGTACTGGCCCTGCCATCCTCACCCCCCGTTCAAGCCGGGGGCAGGCTCTTCGACAAGCTCAGGGCGAGGAGCGGATAGGAGTGTTGCCGAGTCCGAACACCCTCGCTTGCGGCTCGCATCGGCTATGATGGCCGCAGGACAATCGACAGGAAACATCGGCGTGGCGGACATGACGGAATCGGAAGACCTCCTCACTGCGGTCCGCGAGGAAATTGAGGCCTTGCACCGCTTCATCTCGGCCTGGTTCCGGGGCGAGGAGCCGAATACGGACGAGGCCTTCGCCACCGGCATGGCCGACCGGCTGGCGCCCGGCTTCGTCAATATCCAGCCGGCGGGCCGGGTTCTCGAGCGGGACGATCTTCTGGACTCCCTGCGCGACGGGCATGGGGCCAATCCGGCGTTCCGGATCTCGATTTCAAAGACGCGGCTGCACCATGTCGATGCGGCGGCCGGCCTGGTCCTGGCAACCTATGTCGAGACGCAGTCCGGCGCGCGCCACTCCCACCCGCCGACCAATGCCCGTCTCTCGACCGTGCTGATGCGCCGGACCGGAACCGGCCCCCTTGAGTGGCTGCATGTTCACGAGACGGCCGTGCCAGTCGAGTCATAGCGGGCCCCGATGCTCATCCACCTGGATCGTCTTGCGCGGCCCAGTAGCGTTGCTTGTGCCCGCGGCGGGCGAAGTCCTCGGCGATCCTCCGCGCCTCGTCCTCGGTCAGGCCGTCGCGCATGCGGAACCGGTTGCCGTTGTCATCCTCGCGCCAGACCGACCAGGTGCGGTCGTGGCCCGATCGATCGCGTTCAGAAATCTTGGGCCACCTTGTCCTGGATGAACCGCGCCCTGTCCTCGGGGCTTTCGCGCGGCAGTTCCACCAGGGTGTATCCCAGCCCCTGATAGGCGTCGCGCATGCGCTCGCCGAAATCGGCGGCCTGGCCATAAGTCATCCGGCGCTCCTCGTCGGTGCTGTAGATGTCCTTCCAGGGCGGCGCGAAGAAGACGGTCGGGTTGTAGCGGTATTTGTGCGCCGCGCTGCGCGCCGGCCGGTCGTCGAGCCCGTAGAGCAGCGCGTAGGCGATCAGGTCCGGGATGCCCCGGTCGAAGAAGGTCGGCAGATCGGCGGATCGCCGCTTGCGGCGCTCGAACACGGCGCGGGACAGCATCAGCTCGACAAACAAAGCCGGGTCACTATCCGGAACGCCATTGCCGCCGAAGCTGCGCTGCTCGGCCAGGATCTGCCGCGCCGGCTCGTCGACGCGGTCGTAGCCCTGGAGGCCAAGACGCTCGAGGACCGCCGACTTGCCGGTGCCCGGGGCGCCGGTCAGGACATAGAAGGGGATCATGCCGGATCTTCTTCGAGACGGTTCGTGGTCTGGGATGTCTCCTCACAGTGCATCTTGCGGTTCTCCATATTTCGTCATTCCCGCGAAAGCGGGAATCCAGTGGTCAGGCCGGCTCCGCCATCGGCATTGCGACCTCTGGATTCCCGCTTTCGCGGGAATGACGTTTGACGGGTTGGTTTCTGCCGGCACGCCGGCCAGCAAACGGTACCCTAGGGCTGCGGATGCCTTGGCTGGTAGAGCATGACCGCGCCGCCGCCGGGGATGTCGAAGCTGGTGCCCAGGCCCCAGCCGTGATCGGTGATCGGGGTCGTGAAGGCCACACCCTTGCCTTCCAGCTCCTTGACCGACGCCTCGATGTCGTCGGTGAGGAAGGAGATGTCGTGCTTCGGGCCGTCGCCAGGATGGACCCCGAACTCGGCACCGCCGATGCCGAAGATCAGCCAGCCATCGCCGGCATCGACATGGGCGAACCCCAGTTTGTCGCGAAAGAACGCCCGCGCCGCCTCGGCATCGGTGGAATAGAACAGGCCGTGCATGCCCTTGATCATCGCCGCCTCCCCGGTTGCGCCGAGTATGGCATGGGCGGGCCGTCCGGTCAGTCGTCCTTCGCCCCGGTGATGAGGCGGGCGCCGCGGTCGAAGAGGATGTACGACCACAGCCATTGGATCGCCACCAGCAGCCGGTTGCGCATGCCGATCAGGAAGTAGACATGGGCGATACCCCAGATCCACCAGGCGATCCAGCCCTTCAGGCGCAGCCAGCCGAAATCGATGACGGCGGCGGACCGGCCGATGGTCGCCAGGCTGCCGGGATGGCTGTAGCGGAAGGCCGGGCGCACCACGTCGCCGGCGAGACCGCGCCGGATCGAGGCGGCCACATAGCGGCCCTGCTGCTTGGCGACCGGGGCGATGCCGGGCAGCGGCCGGCCCTCATCGTCCATCACGGCGGCGGTGTCGCCGATGACGAAGACCTCCGGATGGCCGGCCACGGTGAGATCGGGCTGCACCGCGACGCGGCCGGCGCGGTCCGACTCTGCGCCCAGCCATTCGCCGGCCGGCGAGGCGGCGACCCCTGCCGCCCACAGCACGGTGCGGGCGCCGATGCGCCGGCCGTCGAAAGCGACACCGTCCGCATCGCAGCCCGTGATCGGCTCGCCCAGCAGCACCTCGACGCCCAGCTTCTCCAGCGAGCGTTGGGCAAAGGCCGACAGCCCTTCCGGAAAGCTCGGCAGCACGCGCGGCCCGGCCTCGACCAGCAGGATGCGGGTCTGGCGCGGGTCGATCTGGCGGAAATCCTTGGCCAGCACCCTGCGCGCCAGCTCGGCAATGGCGCCGGCCAGCTCTACGCCGGTCGGCCCGGCGCCGACGATGACGAAGGTCAGCAGCCGGTCGCGCTCGGCCGGATCCGGTTCGCTCTCGGCCCGTTCGAAGGCCATCAGGATGCGCCGGCGGATATCCGTCGCGTCCTCGATCTTCTTCAGCCCCGGCGCGAAGGGCTCCCAAGCATCGTTGCCGAAATAGGCGTGCCGGGCGCCGGTCGCCAGGATCAGGTAATCGTAGGGCATTGCCTCGTCGCCCATGCGCACCACGCGTGCCCCGGAATCCACCCCGGTGACCTCGCCCAGCAGCACGCTGGTATTCCGCTGGCTGCGCACGATGCGCCGGATCGGCCAGGCGATGTCCGCCGGCGACAGCCCTGCGGTCGCCACCTGGTAGAGCAGCGGCTGGAACAGGTGGTAGTTGCGCCGGTCGATAATGGTGATGTCGACGGGCGCGGAGGCCAGCGCCTTGGCGGCGGACAACCCGCCGAACCCGGCGCCGACAATCACGACGCGGGGGCGCGCGGAGCCTTGCTTCGGCAGGCCGACTGCCGATCCCGAAATCGGTTGCGCAGTGTCCATAGTCCTGATTTGGGTATTGGCGAACCAGGTTTCAGCCGAAATAGGGAGCGACCGGCTATTCCGGCAGGAACTCCGCCAATTGCCGTTCGACGGCCTTCGGATCGACGGCAAGGCCCATGGACATGCCCGAGGCCATCTCGCCGGGCATGACCTCCTCCGCGCCGATCGACAGGCCGTGTACGATGGCCTCGGCGACCTCCGCAGGTGCGATCTTCGGGCCGTCGAAGTCGCGGGTCATGTCGGTGTCGACGGCGCCCGGCAGCACCGCCATGACGTGGGTCTCCTGCCCCGCGAGTTCGGCGCGCAGGCCCTGGGTCATGGAGAGTTCCGCCGCCTTGGAGGCGGCCAGCGAGCCCATCATCGGCAGGTTGCCACGCGCCAGGATCGACAGCAGGTTGACGATGGCGCCGCCGCCATTGGCCTTCAGCACCGGTGCGAAGGCGCGGCACATGGCGAGTGTGCCGAAATAGTTGGTCTCGATCTCGGTGCGGGCGTTGTCCAGATCGTCGATGGCCAGCAGCGGGGTGTTGAAGTTCACCCCGGCATTGTTGACCAGCAGCGTGGTGTCGCCGGCCGCCTTGGCCGCGACGGCCACCGCATCCGGGTCGGTGATGTCGAGGGTGACCCCCACCAGCCGGTCGGGCGCCTCGGCGATCAGACCGGCCGCCCCGTCCTTGGTCCGGGTAGCGCAGTAGATCTTCGCGGCACCGGCGGCCAGCAGGGCGCGCACGATCTCCGGGCCGATACCGCGGCTGGTTCCGGAGACGAAGGCGACGCCGCCCTCCAGCGCCACCGGTCTGCCGGCGGCGAAGCCCTTGATCGCGGTCTTGGCGGCGCCGTGCACCAGGCCGATATCCTCGGCGATCACCACCGCCTGGAATCCCTGGCGCCGGCGATCCAGGGCGAAGGCGAGATGCGGCGTGAAGGCGCCGCAGGCGGTGCCGACATCGCGGCAGGCCTGCTGCACCGTCCTGACCGCCGCCTCATGCGCCGGACCGAATTCCGGAAACGTGCCGATCGACAGGGCCAGGTCGCCGGTGCCGATGAACACCAGATCGACGCCCGGCACGGCGGCGATGGCAGCCGCGTTCTCCACCCCCTTGGCCGTCTCGATCATCACCGAGACCAGCACCGCGTCATTGGCGGCGACACCATAGGCCTTGAAGTCCATCAGCGGCCGCACCCCGCCGCCGGAGCGGATGCCGGTCGGCGGGTATTTGGCGGCGGCAACGGCCGCGGCCGCCTGTTCGGCCGTCTCCACCAGGGGCACGATCACGCCCAGTGCGCCGGCATCCAGCGCCTCGCCAATGGCTGTCGCAGAACTGTCGGCGACACGGGCGAGAGGTACCGTATTGGCCCGCACCATGCCGATGGCGTCCTGCAGGGACTGGCGCTGCCACAGACCGTGCTGCAGGTCGAACACCACCGCATCCGGCCCGGCATCGGCGGCCAGTTCCGCCACCGCCGTGGAGCCGAGGCTGAGCCACACCATGCCGACCGAACCGCCATTGCGGATCGTCATCAGAACCGGATTGTCGAGCGCCATCGCCTGCCTGCCCTGGTTTTGCGGCGAGCCTAGCCCGGCCGGCCGCACCGGCCAAGCCGATGCCCGGGGACGAGGCGCTTTTGGTTAATCGGACGGTAACCAATTCCCGGACAAGTTGCCGAGCGCGCCCAGCTGCGGCGTGACACGGCCATTCGGAAAGCGACCATGGCGCTCCCTCGACCTCTGCGGTTCATCCGCCCGCTGCTGCTGCCCCGTGAGAAGAACAATGCCGAGTTCTGGCTGTCGCATGCCCTGATCGTCGGATCGACCATCCTCGGCGTCTATCTGGCCGCCGCCGCCGGCTACAAGGTCGGCATGGAGCTGCATTCGGCCCGATCCGACCGGGAAAGCTATTTTCTGCAACTCGCGCTCCTGGCCGAGGTCACTGACAATCTGCGCCATGTGGAAGAATGGTCGGAAGAGTACCGGACCGGCAGCAAGGCCAAATTCGTGGGCCGCGGCGAGCAGTACCGCCTGGAGACCTATGTCTGGGACGCGGCGTCCCGATCGGAAGTGGCGTTCCAGATTCCGCCCGACGCGATGACCGGAATTCGCCGGCTCTACCGACAGCTCTCCAGCGAGCTCACCAACCTGGCCGACGACACCCTGACCACAGCGCCCGATCACCATCAGGTCCAGGCGAACCTGGCGGATGCGCGGCGTACGATCCTGCCGGCACTGACCGAGAGCATCGAGGCGCTACGCGAGCGGCTTGAGCTTCTCGGCGTCGCACCGGACCCATAGGCCGCGCGCCGGCGCCCGGCCATCGAATGGAGCGTCCGGACGGCTGAAATCCGTCCGTTGAGGATGGGAACCGGGGCTAGACCAGCACCGTATCCAGCCGGTCGTAGCTGGCCGCAACGCCGCTCTCCATGCCGAACTTCAGCGCACCGTCGCGATCCTCCCGGGAGCCGTAGAGGATAGTCGTCGTGACCGTGGTCCGCCCATCCTGCTCGGTCAGGGTCGTCGTCACCTGCGTCTCGCCGCCGGTCCAGTCCTCGTCGAACTGTTCGGTGTGCACCAGTCGCGCGGGCGGCTCGACCTCGCGGAAGATACCGCTCATTCCCATGCCGCTCCCGTCCGGGCCACGCCATTCGTAACGCAGTGCACCACCAACCCTGAGATCGACCTCGCAGACCGGCATGGTCCAGCCTTCCGGGCCCAGCAACCAGCGCCGGATCAGCGCCGGCTCCGTCAGGGCCGCGAAGACCCTGTTCCGGGGCGCATCGAAAACGCGGCGCATGACCACCTCGCGGTCGGTCGGCGTGGAAACGTCAAGCTTCGCAAATCCGCTCATGTCATCCGTCCTTGTTGGCGGGATCGGGATTGAGTTCGTCAAGCAGCGCGTCGAGACGCTGGAAATTGCCCTCCCAGATCTGGCGGTAGCGCTCCAGCCAGTCGGTCGCCTCGGCCAGCGGCCGCGCCGCAATCCGGCAGGGCCGCTTCTGCGCCTCGCGACCCCGGGTGATGAGCCCGGCGCGTTCCAGCACTTTCACATGCTTGGAGACCGCCGGCTGGCTCATGGCGAACGGCTTGGAAAGCTCGGTCACCGTCGCTTCGCCGGTCGCCAGCTGGGCCAGGATTGCCCGGCGGGTGGGGTCTGCAAGCGCCGCAAAGGTCGTATCGAGGGTATCTGGCGCCATCGTACATAACCGGATAGTTTATAAACTCACTGGTTATGTACGATCGGCACGGAAACGTCAATCCCCGACCCGCGCCTCTTCGAATGCGACGAGGAGTTCCATTCCGAGCCGACAGGTTTGAGGTGTTTCTACAGGGGCTGGACCGCGACGAGTCCGGTATCCGCCATCCGGGCGAGCGGGTTGCGCAAGGGCCGCCCGAAGGCCTCCGAACCGATCTCGAAGACGTCGCCCGGTTCGGCCGTCACCCCGGCCGCGAAGCTGAGGGTGGCGGTGCCGAAGAAATGCACATGGGCGTCGCCCGGGCGCCGGAAGAGTTCGTACTTGAAATGGTGGTGTTCCAGATTGGCGAGGCTGTGGGACATGTTGGCCTCGCCGCTGAGGAACTCCGCCTGCCAGACCGCCTCGTCGCCACGCAGCAGGCGCGACGTGCCGCGGATATCCGCGGGCAGGTCGCCAAGCAGCAGCTCCGGCCCGAAGGAGCAGGCGCGCAGCTTGGAATGGGCCAGCAGCAGATAGTTCTGGCGCTCGGTCACATGGTCGGAGAATTCGTTGCCAAGCGCGAAGCCGACCCGATGCGGCGTGCCGTCCGGGCCGATGACGTAGAGCCCCACCACCTCCGGCTCCTCGCCGCCATCCAGGGCGAAATCCGGCATGGCCAGCGGCTGTTCCGGGGCCGCGACGATGCTGCCATCGCCCTTGTAGAACCATTCCGGCTGCATGCCGATGGTCCCATGGGCCGGCTTGCCGCCCTCCAGGCCGGCGCGGAACATCTTCATGGAGTCGGTCATCGGCGCGTCGCCGGCGGCCTCCGCATGCATCTTGTCGCGGGCGTCGGCGCTGCCGAGATGGGTCAGGCCCGTGCCGGTCACCAGCAGATGCGCCGGGTCGGGATGGTCCAGCGGTGCCAGCAGCCGGCCTCCGGCGGCGATCGCGTCATAGTCATGATCCGCCCCGGTCGCCAATGCCGAGGCCAGCTCCGCCAGCCCGGCCCGCTCGTCGATCGCCTCCCGGGCCAGTGCGTAGACCGATTCCACGCCGTCGAGCCCCCGTACCGAGAGCCCATCTTCCGCGACCAGCCCGACCAGGCGGGTCCCGCCCGTATCGGTGAACTGGATCAACCGCATCCCCAAATCCCCTTCCTCTCGTCCGGCCATCATCGACGATGAAAATCCGGGCGGTTCACGTCACGCCGTCATCATTGGCCAGGTCCATCGCCAGGCGGGCGATGTCGGGCAGGTCGCCGCGGCGGGTCGCCGCGCTTGCTCAGGGCCCGCTGGCGGCCTTCTTCTCCCGCTCGATGGCGCGGCGGACGAATTCGACCGATTCCCCCAACAGGGTGCGCATTGCCAGTCGCGCGCTGTTGGCGTCACCGGATTTGATCGCGTCCAGCACCGCCTTGTGTTTGGGAAGGGCATAGAATTGCGCACTGACCTCCGAGCCGGAGAGCTTGATGCTGGAGGCCAGCGCGGTCTCAATCAGCGAGCCGAGCGGCACCAGCAGCTCGTTGCCGGTCGCCGCCAGGATGCTGAGATGGAACCGCAGATCCGGCTCGATGGAGGCCTCCAGATCCTCGCCGGCCGCCTCCATGTCGGCATAGGCCCTCTCGATCGCCGCCAGCTGGTCCGCGGTGGCGCGTTCCGCCGCCAGGGCCGCGGCGGCCGGCTCGATGATCTGGCGGACCTCGAACAGGTCGTCGGCGAAGCGCGCGACATTGGCCGAGGCGAACTGCCAGGCCAGCACATCGGGATCCAGCATGTTCCAATGGTCGCGGGGCCGGATTCGGGTGCCGATCTTGGGCCGCGATTCGACCAGCCCCTTGGCCGCCAGCACCTTGATGGCCTCACGCAGGGCGGTGCGGCTGACCTTCAGCTTGACGCTGAAATCCGCCTCGTTGGGCAGGATGGTGCCCGGCGCGAACTCACCGCTCATGATGCGCGCGGCGATCTCGTTGGCCACCTGTCCATGCAGGCTGCGGCGGGAATAGGTCTTGTTGGGTTGCTGTGCTGTCGGCAAGGCGAACTCCCTGTTAACGCCTCTCGAGCAAGGCACCGACACGCGCATGGACGTCGTGGCGGAAACTAGCCGGCGCGTGCGCGCCTTGCCAGGCATTCATCCCAGTGCGACCCTCCCAGCGGAGCGGTTCCCCAGGGTCAGGAACCGTCCGAATGCCGTGTCCGGAGATGCCGGCGCGGCGCCTGTCGGGCATTTCTCGCCCGATCATTGATAATACGATATGCCGAGAGTATCGGCCCGGCTGCGGTTTCGCGTCAAGCGCCGGCCGGGCGGCGGAACCAGGGAGGACAAGGCGGATGAGTGCAGGCTCCGACGAGATCATCACCATGCGGCAGGGCGATACCGGCCTGTCGATCTGCCCCGCCGCCGGCGGCTCGATCACCCGCTACTGGCAGGAGGGCGTGCGCAGCATCGAATGGCTGCGGCCCGCGACCGAGGAGACCATCGCCACTCGCGACCCGCTGGGCATGTCCAGCTTTCCGCTGGTGCCGTTCTCCAACCGCATTCGCGACGGGCGATTCACCTTCGACGGCACCAAGGTGGCGCTGCCGCTCAACTTCCCGCCGGAGAAGCACACCATCCACGGCAAGGGCTGGCAGACGCCCTGGACCCTGGTGGGCCAGGAGGAGGACACCGCCACCATCGCCTTCAGCCACAGCCCGGATGCCTGGCCCTGGCCTTATTCCGCCGAGCAGACCTTCACCCTGGACGAGGGCGGCATGTCCATCCTGATGACGGTGACCAATCGCGGCGACCGCCCGATGCCGGCCGGGCTGGGCCCGCACCCCTATTTCGTGCGCACGCCGCAGGCCCGGATCACCGCATCGGTCGACCGGATGTGGGTGTCCGACGACGAGGTCATGCCGACCGAACTGGTGGCGCCGGCCCCCGGGCGCGATCCGAATGTGGGGGTCGTCGCAGACAGCGTGGCGATGGACAACACCTTCACCGGCTGGGGCCATCGGGTGGAGATCGACTGGCCGGAATGGGGCGCCCGGCTGGTCATGGAGGCGCCGCCGCCGCTGGACCATCTGGTCGTCTTCACGCCGCCCGGCGAGGATTTCTTCTGCGTCGAGCCGGTCAGCAACATGACCGACGCCTTCAACCTGACCGCCGCCGGCCGCGACGATACCGGCATGACGGTGCTCGGTCCCGACGAGACCCTGACCGGCATCATCCGCTTCCGGCCGGAAATCCTGGGCTGAAGCGGTCGCCTTTCCGCTCGGCCCCGTTTTTCTGCAGCCGCCTCGCTATGATAGGAATTCAAACGTGGCAGAGAGCCGGGCAAACCGGCCCTCGACCGGGAGGATACGATGACCGAAAAGCGGCTCACCGACGCCGATGTCGCGGCGTTCGAGCGTGACGGGTATGTCTTCAAACGCGGCTATTTCGACGCGGCCGAGGTGGCGCACATGCAGCGCGGCATCGCCGAGGATCCGGCGGTCCACGACAATGTCGTGGCCCTGCTGGACGCCGAAGGCGGTTCGACCGAGCTTGCCCTGTGGAACCATCCCGGCGACGACGTATTCGGCGCGGTCGCGCGCTGCCGGCGGCTGGTCTGCGGAATGCAGCGGCTCCTGGGCGGCGAGGTCTACCACTACCACTCCAAGCTGACCATGAAGGCCCCCAGGACCGGCGGCGCCTGGAACTGGCATCAGGATTACGGCTACTGGTACCAGAACGGCTGCCTGTTCCCCGACCTGGCCAGCGTGATGATCGCCATCGATCCGGCGACCCGGGAGAATGGCTGCCTGCAGGTTATCAAGGGATCGCACCGGCTGGGCCGCATCGAACACACGCTGTCCGGAGGCCAGACCTCCGCCGACCCGGACCGCATGGAATACATCCTGGCTCGCATGGAGCGGGTGCATTGCGAGATGGCGCCCGGTGACGCGCTGTTCTTCCATAGCAACACACTGCACGCGTCCTCGCCCAATACTTCGGACAAGCCGCGCAACGTGCTGATCTGCTGCTACAACGCAGCATCCAACGACCCCTACAAGGACCACCACCACCCGCGCTATACAAAGCTGACGCCGCTTGCCGACGAGGCGGTGGCGACGGCCGGTATCGGACGCTCCGACCGCGACACCGCATTCTACGACCCGGTCGACGACCAGACCGTATCGGCAAAGAAGAAGCAGCTTCAGACCCAGGATTGACGCCGGCGCGCCCTGCCCTTGCCGAATTCTCCGGCGAGGATTGTCGCCTTCGCAATCACCGGGTCAGGAAGACCGTGCCGTCCATCTTTCGCTCCCGCCGCCTGGCCGGATTCGCCGCCCTCCTCGGTCGCTTCCTTTGCGAAATCGCGCGGGGCGGCACCCGCTTTTTCGTGGCCGGGACCGGGATCGGCCTGGCCGCCGCCACCCTGGCGACCCTGCTGGCGCGGCAATGGTGGGTGTTCGACCTGGCGACCCATTTCCGCATCCATTATGTGGCCGTCGCCGTCCTGGGCGTGCTGCTGGCCGCAATGCTGCGCTGGCGAATGGTGGCGGTCGTCATCGCAGTTCTTGCGATCCCCCACGCGGCAGCGTTGAGCAGCGTCGTGCCCTTTGGGACAGCCCAGGCGGTCGCCGCGGCCACTGAGACCCCAGTTCGGGTCAGCACCGTCAATGCCTACTGGTCGAATTGGGACGGCGCGGCATTGTTTGGCTATGTCACCGAAACCGACCCGGACGTGCTGGTGATCCAGGAGGCGGACCGGCGCTGGCGCGGAACCCTGCTGCAGATCGGCGCGCAGTATCCGCATGCGGTGCCCGAGGATTGGCGCGAGGCGCGCGACGTCATCGTCTTCAGCCGCTTTCCGATCCTGGGCGGCACACGGCGCTTTCCGGAAGGACAGGGTTTCCATTACCAGACGGCGGATCTGGATGTCGACGGCCGGGCGGTGACGGTGATCGGCGTACATCCGCCCCTGCCGGCCGGACACCGCTTCACCGCCATGCGCAACGCCTATCTGGCGGCCATCGCGGAGGTCGCCGATCGGTCTCAGCACCCGGTGATCGTCGCCGGCGATTTCAACAGCACGGTCTGGTCGCCGCATTTCGCCGATCTAATGGATGACTCCGGCCTGCGCAACGCCGCCGACGGCCGCGGCTGGCGGCCGACCTGGCCGAGCTGGCTGCCGCTGGCCGGCATCCCCATCGACCATATCCTGGTCAGCGACCATTTCACGGTGCAGGCGGTCCGGCGCGGCCCGAATATCGGTTCCGACCACTACCCTGTCACCGCCGATCTGGCACTACGCTAGCCGGTCGCCAGCCCCGCGGCCGCCCGCGCCTTGGCGGTGATCGCGTGCCACGCGCCCTCCGCGATCTCGGCCTTGGTCGCCAGCCACGAACCGCCGACGCAGAGCACATTGGGGAGCGCGAGATAGTCGGGCGCGGTGCCCGCGGAAACGCCGCCAGTGGGGCAGAACCTCAGGTCTTGCAGCGGTGCGCCGAGAGCCTTCAGGGTGGGAATCCCACCGGCCGGTTCGGCCGGAAAGAACTTCAGGTGGCGATGTCCGAGCTCCATGGCCCGCATCGCCTCCGACGCCGTTGCCACGCCCGGCAGGAAGGGCAGTCCGGTCGCATCCGCGGCGGCGGACAACGCGTCGGTCAGGCCCGGGCTGACGCCGAAGCGGGCGCCGATGCTATGCGCCCCCTCGATATCGGCGGGGCTCAAGACGGTTCCAAGGCCGACCACCGCATCCGGCACCTCCGCGATTATGGCCGAGGCCGCGGCCAAAGCCGCCTCGGTGCGCAGGGTGATTTCCAGGACCGGCAACCCACCGGCGACAAGCGCCTGCGCCAGCGGCACCGCGTCGGCTTCCCATTCGATGGTCAGCACCGGGATCACCGGCGCCATGCGCATGATCGCGGCGATCGGCGGTTCGGAGCTCACGCCACGTCGTCCAGCAGCATCTTGGGCATGGCCTCGGCCGGGATGATGGCGCCCGGGTGGCGGATGACCTCCGCCGCCAGCCGGTTGGCGCAATGGGCCGCGGCGACCGGCTTCAGGCCCTTGAAGCGGGCCGCCATGTAGCCGGCATTGAAGCTGTCGCCGGCAGCGGTGGTGTCCAGCGGTTTGGGGTCCGGGTCGGCGGCGACATGTTCCTGGCCCTCGGAATTCACCACCAGGCAGCCCTGGCTGCCGAGCTTGATCGCCGCCTCCGCGACGCTGTGCTTCAGCACCCGGTTGGCATAGGCCTGCGGGTCGGCATAGCCGAACAGGGCCTGCTCGTCCTCGAAGGTCGGCAGCAGCAGGTCGGTGCGCTTCAGCATGGCCGACATCGCGGCGCGCGCCGCGTCACTGTCGCCATTCCAGGCGCTTGGCCGGTAATTGCCGTCGAACGCCACCTTGGTGCCGCGCTCGCGCATGGCGTCCAGGATGGTGAACAGCGCCTTCCGGCCGTCAGGGCCGTACAGCGACAGGCTGATGCCCGACAGATAGAACCAGTCGTACTTCGCCAGCTTCTTGGCCAGCGCCGGCAGCCCGCCCGGCCGGAACAGCTCGCGGGCCGGCGAGGTGTCCCGCCAATAGTGGAAGCTGCGTTCGCCGGACGCGTCGGTGCGCACCACATACAGGCCCGGCATACGCCCCGGCGCCCGCTCGATCAGCCCGGTGCCGACCCCGTCCTGTTTCCAGGCGGCCAGCATCTCGTCGCTGAACGGGTCGTCGCCCAGGATGGTGGCGTAATCGACGGCGATCCCCAGCCGGGCCAGATAGACGGCGAAATTCAGCGTGTCGCCGCCGAAGGACCGGACATAGCGGCCATCCGGCAAGGGGCTGAACTCCACCATGCATTCGCCGATCGCGACGACTTTCACGACAGGACCTCAAGTAGCGGCGACAAGGACCCGGGCAAAGCCGGACCGGCTGAGCACCGGCACCGCACAAATTGGCATAGTTCGTGCGGCAGGTGTACCCGCTAGGCGTTGTACAGGGTTGGGTCTTCCAGAGCGTTAATCGTTCGCTGAACGGGATGTGCCGAAGGCGGCCGTCGAACCGATCTGGCCGCCGGTTCGATGGCGCGCCCGCCAGGCGGCGTTAGCGAGAAATCAACCGGAACCCCATATTCGGGGTCGAGCCACCCTGTCGACCACTGGGCAGACCTGCCATTCATGGCCTACCTCATCATCCCCATACTCTGCTTCGCGCTGATCGGAGGGGTGGCCTGGCTGATCCTGAAACCCGTATGGGAGCGACAGCGGACGGGGACGATCACGGACCTTGATGCCATTCTCTCCGTCCTGATGACCGCAGAGGGCGACGCGGCCTCCCTCGTGATGAAAGTCCCAAGGCGCGTCACTTCCATGAGGCTGGGCATCGCCAAGTCCCGTGTGGACGTTGAACTCCCGATCGTCACACGGCTCCAGCGGAGCCGACGCGCGCGATATCAGGAAATGCTAAGCGGGCTCGGGCTGACTGCGGATCAATCGGCGGCCGCAGACGGTTCAGAGAGCCTGCGATGGCGGGTCACCGGATCACCCTTAGAGGCCTCGGCGCTGATCCGGAGCATCTTTCTCGAGCTGTTCGAGGTCGACCCCGACAGGCGCATCGAGTTTCACATTCGGGCCCTGACGATGGACCAAGGAGTCATCGACGAGGCGCTACAGAGCGTGCTTCCCCGGGATCTTGCGGACCTTCCGACCGCCGCCTCCGAGGGCCGGCCAGAAGCGGCGGGTGACGACGCCCGGCTCGGATGCCTCCGCTTCCTGGCGGGTTTGACGCTTCTGCCGGTCCCATTCGTCGTTGCCCATCTGTACTTTGGAGTAATGGCCGCAAGCGCCGTCTTGATGGCCTTCGTCATTCTCAGGTTGGCCCACCGCATCTGGAAGGACCGCCGGTTGACCGTCGACTGGCGCAAATCCTTCAGTATCGTGGCCCTCCTGCTGCCCGGGGCGACGATCGCATCCGGGGACCCGGTCTACCTCCAAGTTTTGCCAACGACGATCCTGCTCATGGTTGCCGTGGTGGAACTGGTCGCACTGGTGGGAAATCGGCCTCCGCTTCTCGGAGAGAAGACCACCATTCCGGGCCTGACGCCGACCGGACGCGTGCTGCTGTCAGGCGCTATTCTCGTAACCTGCATCGCGGCAGCCGCGGTGAATGAATACCTTCGGGCGCACATCTCACTGGATGCCTGGGTGTGGGTCTTTGCCTTTGTACGGATCGAGCTGCTGCTCGGCTTCCTGCTGACCTCCACGCCGTTCATGTTCCATCAGATCGGCAAATTGACGAATCAGAACGGAAGCGCCGCCCGCTGAGCCGGATCGGCCCGAAGAACCGGCTCCTTGTCACCAACTTAGCGTTTGACGCGGTCCGCCGGCGACCACACGATGGCGCGTCAAGCTGCCGCCTTGCGGTCCATTTCAAGGATTGTCGAAGGCCCTTCCCATGCAAACTGCGGGGCGGGGAGTTGTAAGACACGGCGCGGGAGGGAGGAGGCGGAATGGCGCAGCCATTGACGCTGCATGAGGACAGGCTGTTCCCGGCGGAGCCCACGACCCGGGCCATCGCGCGCCGCTTGTACGACTCCGTCAAGGACCTGCCCATCGTCAGCCCGCACGGGCATTGCGACCCGGCCTGGTTCGCCCGGGACGAGCCGTTTCCCGACCCGGCGACGCTGCTGATCGTGCCGGACCATTACCTGTTCCGCATGCTGTACAGCCAGGGTGTGCCGCTGGAGAAACTGGGCATCCGGCGCCGCGACGGCGGGCCGGTGGAAACCGATCCGCGGGCGATCTGGCGGCTGTTCGCCCAGCATTACCACCTTTTCCGCGGCACGCCGTCGCGCATGTGGCTGGACCATGTCCTGTCCGAGGTGCTGCGGGTGCAGACCCGGCTCGGCCCGGACACCGCCGATGAGATCTATGTCCACATCGCCAACCGGCTGGAGGAGCCGGAGTTCCGGCCACGCGCCCTGTTCGACCGCTTCGGCATCGAGGTGCTGGCGACCACGGAATCGCCGCTGGACGATCTAAGGCATCATCGCGCGATCCGCGACAGCGGCTGGAGCGGCCGGGTTATCACCGCATTCCGGCCCGATCCGGTGGTCGATCCGGACTTCGAGGGCTTCGCCGATAATGTCGCCCGCCTGGGAGAGATCACCGGCTGCGACACCGCGAGCTGGGAGGGCTATCTGGAAGCGCTGGTACAGCGGCGCGAATTCTTCGCCGAGCACGGCGCCACCTCGACCGATCACGGGCATCCGACGGCGACCACCGCCGATCTCGGCGCGGAGGCCTGCCAGCTCCTGCTGGGCAAGGCGCTTGCCGGCGAGGCGACGGCGCAAGAGGCGGAGCTGTTCCGCGGCCAGATGCTGACCGAGATGGCCCGGATGAGCCTGGAGGACCGCATGGTCATGCAGATCCATCCGGGCTCGTTGCGAAATCACAATGCCCGGCTGTTCGAACAGTTCGGCCGCGACATGGGCGCCGACATCCCGAGCGCCACCAACTACGCCAAGGCCCTGAAGCCGTTGCTGGACCGGTTCGGCAACGAGCCGCGGCTGTCGGTGATCCTGTTCACCCTGGACGAGACCGCCTATAGCCGCGAACTGGCGCCGCTGGCCGGCCATTATCCGATCCTCAGGCTAGGCCCGGCCTGGTGGTTCTACGACAGCCCGGAGGGCATGCTGCGCTATCGCCAGACGGTCACCGAGACGGCGGGCTTCTACAACACCGTCGGCTTCAACGACGACACCCGCGCCTTCCTGTCGATCCCGGCCCGCCACGACATGGCGCGCCGAGTCGATTGCGCCTATCTGGCCGGCCTGGTCGCCGACCACCGCATGGAAGAGGATGAGGCCGCGGAGGTCGCCGCCGACCTCGCCTACAACCTCGCCCGCCGCGCTTACCGGCTGGACCGATGACACAAATCGACCGTCTGGACGCACGGCGCCTGAACGCCGTGCCGGAGGGCGTCGAACGCCCGCGCTATGACCGCGAGGCCGTGGGCATCGGCATCGTGCATCTCGGCCTCGGCGCCTTTCATCGCGGGCATATGGCGGTCTATGTGGACGATCTGCTGGCGCGGGGCGCCGGCGACTGGGCGATCTGCGGGGTCAGTCTGCGCAGCCCGTCGGTCCGCGACGCGCTGGCACCACAGGACGGCCTCTACACCCTGGTCGAGCGGGGACCGGGCGATCCCCGCTACCGGGTGATCGGCGCGGTGAAGGAGGCGCTGGTGGCGCCGGACGATCCCGAGGCGGTGCTGCAGCGCATGGCCCGGCCCGAGACCCATATCGTGTCCCTGACCGTCACCGAGAAGGGCTATTGCCATTCACCGGCCACCGGCGTGCTGGACGAGACCCATCCGGACATCGTCCATGACCTGACCGATCCGGACGCGCCGCGCGGCGCCATCGGCTTCCTGGTCTCGGCACTGGAGCGGCGCATGCGCGCCGACCTGCCGCCCTTCACGGTATTGAGCTGCGACAATCTGCCGAACAACGGCGATACCGCCCGCGACATCGTCCAGCGCTTCGCCGATCTGAGCGACCCGGCGCTCAGCCGCTGGATCGACGATCACGGCGCCTTCCCCAACACCATGGTCGACCGCATCGTGCCGGCCACCACCGATGACGACCGGGCCGCCGTGGAGTCGGCGCTCGGCTGCCGGGATGCCTGGCCGGTGGTCACCGAGCCGTTCCGCCAATGGGTGATCGAGAACCAATTCAGCGACGGGCGGCCGGATTGGAATGCGGCCGGCGCGCAGCTTGTCGAAGACGTTGCGCCCTTCGAGCTGATGAAGCTGCGCCTGCTGAACGGCGCCCATTCCTCCCTCGCCTATCTCGGCTACCTGGCCGGCTATCAAACCGTTTCCGACGCCATGGCCGATCCGAACATGGCGGCCTACATCCGCCGCCTGATGGACGAGGAGGTCACTCCGACCCTGCCCGTACCGCCGGGCACCGACCTCACCGCTTACAAGGACGCCCTGATCGAGCGCTTCCGGAACCCGGCGCTCAAGCACCGCACCTGGCAGATCGCCATGGACGGGTCCCAGAAGCTGCCGCAGCGCCTGCTCGGCACAATCCGCGACCGCCTCGACGCGGGCCAGCCCATCGACTGCCTGGCTCTCGGCATCGCCGCCTGGATGCGTTACGTCACCGGCATCGACGAACGGGGTGAACCGATCGATGTCCGCGACCCGCTGGCGGAGCTCCTCCGAGATCAGGCAGGCGAAGCCGGCGCCGGTCCGACAGGTCTTGTCGCCGGCCTCTTTGGCGTCGAAGCGGTCTTTGGCACCGAGTTGCCCGAGAACCGGTCGTTCCGCGCATCCGTTGCCATTGCCGCCGAACGCCTGCTGACCAGGGGATCCGCGGCGACGCTCGCGGCCTTCTCCAAGGCCTGATCGGGCGCGGTCACGAAATCCGCCACCAGCCGCGCGACCTCGTCCGGCGCGTCCTCGGGGCTGTAGTGGCCAACACCAGGAAGGCGAAGCACCTTGCCGTTCGGGAAGGCCTGGCGGAACAGCGGCAGGAACTGCTCGGCCTGCAGGGTCCGGTCGGCCTCACCCCAGATGGCCAGGGCCGGTTTGGCTGCAAGCGCCGCCTTCGTCGTGGTATCGGGTGTCTCGAAGGCATGCGCTCCGGTGGCGAAGCCCTTGGCCCAGCCGATCGCGCCTGCGGCGTGTGCCGGTGTCGGGAACGGCGCCCGGTAGGCGTCGAGCCAGGGTTCGGTGATGATCGCGTTGCGCTCGAAGCCGTTCAGCTTGAGGGTTGAGAGAATGGTGTAGTCGAGCTGGCCAAGTACCTGTTCCAAAGTGCCGTTTGCCTCGGCCTTGAGGATCCACTGGAACCAGGGAGATGCCGAGGCGTTGGCCATCAGCCGGTCGATCAGGTCGGGCTGGCCGGCCGGTGTCGGTCCGTTCACCGAGACGATGCGCTTCACCCGGTCGGGATGGCGGATCGCCAAGCCCATGCCGACCGGACCGCCGAAATCGTGCATCACCAAGGTCAGATCGCGCAGATCGCGGGCCAATACGAACCGCTCCAGATTGTCGATGTGATCCTGCAGCCAATAGGTCCGGTCCTTCGGCGTAGCGCTCTTGCCGAAGCCCATATGGTCCACGGCGATGACCCGGGCGTGCTCGGCCCAGACCGGGATTTGCCGCCGGAACAGATAGCTCCAGGTCGGCTCCCCATGCAGCAGCAGCATTGTCTCCGGCCCGGCGCCCTCCTCGACGTAATGCATGCGGAATCCGAGGGCGTCGGAATAGCGGGCGCGGAACGGCCACGTGCCCTCGAATGTCGCGTCCGGATCAATGGCAGGTACGGCTTCGGTCATGGATCTGTCTCCTCCTTGGCTGCGGGCCTCGCCCTGTCCCGTCGATGGTTCACGGGAGCCCGCCAATCCCTGAAACGGCGACTCGGCCCGATGATCATTCGGTTAATTATGTGAGACACTCACATATCAGTGGTGCGCCACCTATTGCTTTTCAAGTGTGTGAGTCACATAATTTAGCAATGACGGATGATATCTCTCGCACCGCGAACCTGCTCGGAGCCGCCGTGCTCGGCCTGCACGACGAACTGCGTGTCGCTGTCGAGCACCGCACCGGGCGCTCCGGGGAGGCACCGGCCGCCATCGTCGCCCTCGGCCACCAGCCCGGCCTGTCTAACGACGGGCTGAGCCGGTTGCTCGGCCTCACCCATACCGGAACCGTGCGCCTCATCGACCGGCTGGTGGCCGATGGGCTTGTCGAACGTCGGACCGCGGAACAGGACAGGCGCGGCGTCGCCCTGCACCTCACAAAGGCCGGCGCCAAGGCCCGCCGGAAGATCCTCTCGGAGCGGGAGGCGGTGATGCGGCCGCTCGTATCCCAGCTCAAGAAATCCGAACGGGCCGCCCTCGCCGCCGTGCTCGCAAAGCTGCTCAAGGCGGTCGGGCAGGATGATGCGCACAAGCTGAGGATCTGCCGGCTCTGCGACAGCCAGGCCTGTCCAGCCTGTCCGATCCTCGTGCCGGTCGGCGCCGACGCAACCGATACCGGACAGGGCGACAGGCGACCGCGGAAGCGCTGATCGCTGCGCCCACGCTCGGCGCGAGAAAAATCTCTTTCCGTCAGCGCAGGGATTCGATCGGTCGTGCGTACAACGCAGTGACGGGACCCAAGTCCGCGTCGCCTCGTACCCCCTTGCCTGGAGAGACCGGATGAAGCCGTTTCGCGTGACCATCGTTGCCGCCGCAGCCATCATCGCCCTCACCCAACCCGCATGGTCCCAGCCTGGCGGCAATCTCGATGCGCTGTTGAGCCAGATGGACGGCGATGGCGACGGCGCGATCTCCCGCGCCGAGATGGACGCTGCCCAATCCCAACGTTTCGCCAGCCTGGACGCCGATGGTGACGGCCTGGTGTCGGAAGCGGAATTCGTGGATGCGGTAAAGGACCGCGGCCGCGGACGCATGGCTGAAAGGATGGTCGAGCGCATGGCGCAGCGCTTTGCCCGCACCGATACCGATGGCGACGGTTTCGCGTCCGAGGCCGAGTTCACCGATGCCGGCGACGTGCAGTTCGACCGCATGGATGCCGATGGCGACGGCTTGGTCACCGCCGACGAGATGCGCCAGTCGGCGCGGCAATTCTTCGGTCAGCGCGGCGGATAGGCCCGCCAGGGCGGTTTCACCCCCAAACCCTGCCCGCAGCTTGCACGCATCGACGGATTGCCCGGAACGGGCTTCCGTAGCAATATGCCTTGCAAGAATTAATTGTATGAGGAAAGGGGGCCATCGTGTCGTCCGATGCACCCAGGCGCCTGCGCAGCCAGGATTGGTTCGACAATGCGGACAATCCGGATATGACGTCGCTCTATATCGAGCGGTATCTGAATTTCGGACTGACCCCGGGCGAGCTTCGGTCCGGCCGGCCGATCATCGGCATCGCCCAGACCGGCAGCGACCTCGCACCCTGCAACCGCCACCATCTCGAGCTGGCGACCCGGGTCAAGGACGGCATCCGCGAGGCCGGCGGCATTCCGCTGGAATTCCCCATCCATCCGATCCAGGAGACCGGCAAGCGGCCGACCGCGGCCTTGGACCGCAACCTGGCCTATCTGTCGCTGGTCGAGGTGTTGTACGGCTACCCGCTGGACGGGGTGGTTCTGACCACCGGCTGCGACAAGACCACGCCGGCCTGCCTGATGGGGGCGGCCACCGTCGACATTCCGGCCATCGTCTTGTCTGGCGGGCCGATGCTGGACGGCCATTACGAGGGCAAGCTGGCCGGGTCCGGCACTGTCGTCTGGGCGGCGCGGCAGAAGCTGGCGGCCGGCGAGATCGATTACGAGACCTTCATGGATATGACCTGCGCCTCGGCCCCCAGCATCGGCCATTGCAACACCATGGGCACGGCGACCTCGATGAATTCCCTGGCCGAGGCGGTCGGCATGTCCCTGCCCGGCTGCGCCGCCATCCCCGCCCCCTATCGCGAGCGTGGCCAGATGGCCTACGAGACCGGCCGCCGCATCGTCGGCATGGTGCATGAGGATCTGACGCCGTCGAAGATCATGACCAAGGCGGCCTTCGAGAATTCCATCGCCGTCGCCTCGGCCATCGGCGGCTCGTCGAATTGCCCGCCGCACATGATCGCCATCGCCCGGCATATGGGCGTCGACCTGACCCTGGACGATTGGCAGCGGGTCGGCCACGACATCCCGCTGCTGGTCAACTGCCAGCCGGCCGGCGAGTATCTCGGCGAAGGCTTCCACCGCGCCGGCGGCGTGCCGGCGGTGTTCCGCGAGCTCATCGGCGCCGGCCGCATCCACACCGACGTCATGACAGTCACCGGCAAGACCATGGGCGAGAACCACGCCAAGCCGATCTCCGTCGACCGCGAGGTGATCCGCCCCTATGACGACCCGCTGATGCCGGCGGCCGGATTTGTAGTGATGTCCGGCAACCTGTTCGACGGCGCGGTCATGAAGACCTCGGTCATCGACGACGAGTTCCGCGAGCGCTACCTGTCGGAGCCGGGCCGCGAGGGCGTTTTCGAAGGCCGCGCCATCGTCTTCGAAGGGCCGGAGGACTACCACGACCGCATCGACGACCCGGCGCTGGAGATTGACGAACACTGCATCCTGGTGATCCGCGGCTGCGGCCCGATCGGCTATCCTGGTGCCGCCGAAGTGGTCAACATGGCGCCGCCTGCGGCCCTCATCAAGAAGGGCATCACCGAGTTGCCCTGCATCGGCGACGGCCGCCAGAGCGGCACCTCGGGCAGCCCCTCGATCCTCAACGCCTCGCCAGAGAGTGCGGCGGGCGGCGGCCTGGCGCTGCTGAAGACCGGCGACGAGATCCGGGTCGACCTCAACACCCGCCGGGTCGACCTGCTGATCGACGATGCCGAGATGGAGGCCCGCCGCGCCGCCTACAGCCCGCCGGACCTGGTGCACCAGACGCCCTGGCAGGAGATCCAGCGCCGCATGGTCGGCCAACTCTCCACCGGCGCCTGCCTGGAACCGGCGACGCTGTACTTGCGGGTGGTGGCGACCCACGGCACGCCGCGGCATTCGCATTAGCACGCGAGGCCGATACTCCGGGAGCGGGCTTTTGTCAGAGCCCGGACGACGCAATGCCCTCGATCGAGCAGTGGCTCGCCCACTTCCGATCCAAAACCATCGAGACTAGGGTCCGCGCGGCACGGGTCCTGTTGCAGCGCGCAGACGAAACGCCGATCCCGGTCTTGCTGGAGATCCTCGACCTTCCGACGCGGCACGGCCTGCATTGGCGGGCCGTCCGCGCCCTGCAGTCCCGGACCGATGCGGCGCTTGAGACTGAGATGATCGGCCGACTGGATGCGCCCGACCCGATCAGGCGCGGTGCTGCCGTGAACATTCTCGGTTCAATGGGCAGCGAGAAGGCGGTCCAGCCCCTGCTGCGCATGATCGATGATCCTGAAGTCATGATCCGCGCCGATGCGGTTGCGGCGCTTCACAAGCTGGGCGATCCATCGGCGATCCCGGAGCTCGAACGACAGCTTGCCAAGAGACGCGACGACGACATTAACGTCGTGTGGCGATTAGACGGTGCGCTGGACCGGCTCCGGGTCATCAGAGACGGCGGCGCCTCTTGGCAACAAGGCGGGCAGCCACCCGATTCCGACGACCGACGTGGCGAGGATCCATGATCAGGCCCTGGCCAGACATCATCGCGCACTATGCCGAGGCAAATACGGCCGCTCACCGGGCCATCGGACAGCTGGCGAGGCACATTCACGAAGGGCCGCTCAGTGAGAGCCTGTTCGGATGGACCTCGCTCCATGATCTGCACATCTCGCAAACGAAGATGACCTATCCCCCAAAAGGCCCCTACCTCAGGATCGCGGCGACAGGACCCGAGAGTGTCGAGTTCCGGTATCTGGACACGCAGATTGCCAATCGTCAGTGGAAGCGGACTGTGCGGCCGGAGCAGACGATCGCCCGCTACGACCGATTTCTCGAACAACTGCGATGGGTTGGAGGCTCCTCGGCGTGACAGGTCCTTCATCGGACCGGCGACGCTGTACCTGCGGGCGTTAGCCACCTACGGCAATCGCAGGCACCTGTTTCAGATGGACGACCGCCAACGGCGTGACCTGCGCACACTCATCGATCTTCGGGCAAGCCTATGGATTTGTGCAGTATCACCCGTCAAAGGCGGCGCACGAGGGTTCCTACAAATTTGATATAGTGCGTTGCAATTCTATGACATCTCACTAGCATACGGGCTGGGCGTTCTATTTCGAACGTCGGAATATGAGAACGCCAGCGAGTAATTCAGCTGGCGCAAGCCGCTTTGAATAATAAATTTTCACTCCGCTTCAGGCCCTCTGAAGTTTCGACAAAGGCAAATCGAAAATGAAGGCGCTAGCCGTGAGCGCGCTAATCATGTCCAGCGGCTGCACAGTCGGCGATGTCGGATTCTTGGTCGGAGAAATAACTCGAGCAGATGGGGCATATGTCTACTCCATCGAAGTCCTCGGCGCCCACCTTCGCCCCCGTTCCTATGAGGCTGGCCTCGCGATCGGATATCAGCGGCGCATCTACATTTTTCCTGACAATCTCGAGGATTTGCCACCGACCGGTCGTTATTACTTCTCTGTGCCCTTTCCCAATTGCAATCCAATCGCACTCGACAGCCGGGTCTACGGATTGGATGTGCGCACGACATCGCAAGAAGCCGGCCTGACCATTGGAGCGAGAGCCACAACGGTAATGGCAGATATTGCATCGGATCAGTCGCGCCATTTCGAATTGGATTATCGGGCAGACAGCCCCGAGGCGACACGTCTGCTGCAGATTTCAGGGGAACACCATTGTTAAGTGCGATCCAGTTGGCGGCCCGGCCGGTTGCTCTGTCCATGGCCTTGTTCGTGTTCGGTGGCTGCGAAGCCAGGCAGCTTTACGTCGCGCATGACACGGTCATCGGGATCAACGCCAACGTCAACCAGACACGCACGTCTGGCCGCGTCATCGTCGGCTACGACCGCTACTTCATAACGCTGGTTCCGAGGTCGGCCGACATGCCGCCGCCGGAAAACGGTCAACCGCCAGATGAAGATGATCGGGAGGCGATGTCTGTCCTGTCTTGCTCGAAAATGCAGATTGAAGGCGTCTTTCTCACCGAGTTTACGGAACGGCTCGCAACAGGAAGAGCGGCGCATGAGTTCAGCAAAGCAATTTCACCAAGAGGAACCGGAGAGCAGGGAAATCAGGAGCAAGAAAATAAACCAGAATCAGGTGAGCAGTTTTTCGATTGCTTCTAGGGCTAAAAGATTATGACTGACATGGAAGCGACGCTTCTCACGCCGTTGAAAAAGAAGATCGCATGTTTGGTGGCAACCGGATTGATTTTGTTTGTCTCTGGATGCGGAGACACGCTTGTTTTCATGGAGCGCACTTCTCTCAGTTTGGCCGCCGTCAACTTGAACGAAAACGTTGGAGAGCCGGTCGAGGTCAATGTCGGATTTCGCCGCAGCGTCATCTCATTTTCTCCACCGGTCGGAGGTGTGGAGGTATTTGAGGGAGAGTTTGTGCCCGAGGGCGAAGCAGTCAGCATGCTCTCAGGGTTCAAGCTCGCATACGATCCTCCAGACGGCGACCTGCTGCCAGGAGACCTGACGATCAAGACGCAGTTTGCGTCCGGCAATGCGGCCGTCGCCATCGCAGACGATCCGGCCATTGCAAACAGAATCATGGATGTCGACTTTCTCGTTCCGCCATCCGAGGCGTTGCTCGAACGACGACGTGCCGTCTCACAGTTCTTTGCACCGGGAGCCGACTTGGACCAGGCTTCCATCGATGCGTTGGCCAGATTGATGAGGGAAGAACCAGGGCTGCACGCCCGAACCAATATTCGCGCCAGAATCGCGAAGGCTGGGGAAGCTGAAGTGGAAGCGATCGCGCAGGCGACAGAAATCATATTCGGAAGGAAACCATGATGGCGACGGTGACCCGCCTATTCACGGCTGCGGGGAACCAAAGCTTGGCTGAGCTTGAGGCCGTCATCCGAAATCAGGAGGCGACTTTTGGCCCTCTTATTGCGATCAGCCCAAGACAAGGCAGCAACTGGCTGACGGTACAAGAGGGATCCGCCACAGAGCAGCAGATTGTCCTAGTCCGATTTGACGCGGACCCGATTCCGAGCCGATCAGGGCACGCGCTTGTCTGCATTGGGGATTGTTCTATCCAAGGAGAACAAGCCCGCGTAGCCGCGTTCCGCCCCCAATGATTGGCGCCTCGCCAATCGAAATGGGCAGATGCCGAGATACAACGACCCTTGAGGTCACTCACGGGCTTTGCGCCAAACAACGCTCCGAATTTCGTTGACCCTGTTCCTTCTGAAATCTGTCGCGAAAGGGTCATCGACCCTCGCTCAGACTTGACTGGACCGCACGGATGGGGCGGTAGACGATTGGGGCCGGCCAGGAGGATGTCATGGGCAATCGGGCGACACTGGGTTTGGCAGCCGCCATCGCGGCGACCGCTACTGTTTCCGCAATCGATCCGGCCGTAGCCGACGAGCCGGTCCATCTCGGCCCCCGTCCGCTCTACCTGGTGGACAGCCTGCAGGACGAAGCGCTGAAGGCGGAACTGCAGCAATGCGCCGCCGGGCCGTTCGAACCGTCGAGCTTCTCCATCGGCCATCGCGGGGCGCCGCTGCAATTCCCCGAGCACACACGGGAATCCTATGTGGCGGCCGCGCGGATGGGGGCCGGCATCCTGGAATGCGACGTCACCTTCACCAAGGACCGCGAGCTGGTCTGCCGGCATTCGCAATGCGACCTGCACACCACCACCAACATCCTGGCGATCCCGGAGCTGGCGGCGCAGTGCAGCGAGCCCTTCACGCCAGCCGATCCGGCGGCCGGGACGAAGGCCTCGGCCCGCTGCTGCACCAGCGACCTGACCCTGGCCCAGTTCCGCCTGCTCGAAGGCAAGATGGACGCGGCCAACCGCGACGCCACCACGGTCGAAGAATACATGGCCGGCACCGCCGATTGGCGCACCGACCTCTACGCCACCACCGGCACGCTGATGACCCATGCGGAGAGCATCGAGCTGTTCGACAGCCTGGGCACGGGCTTCACCCCGGAGCTCAAATCCCCCGGCGTCGACATGCCGTTCGAGGGCGATTACAGCCAAGAGGACTATGCCCAGCAGCTGATCGACGAGTACAAGGCGGCCGGCATCGACCCGGCCCGGGTCTTCGCCCAATCCTTCAATCTGGACGACGTGCTGTACTGGATTGCCAACGAGCCGGAGTTCGGCGCCACCGCCGTCTATCTGGACGGCCGCTACGGCGACGACGGCTTTGCCCATGACGACCCGGTCACATGGTCGCCGAACATGGAGGAGCTGGTCGCCCAGGACGTGAACATCCTGGCGCCGCCGCTATGGATGCTGGTCGGGCTGAACGATGACGGCGAGATGGTGCCGTCGACCTATGCCGAGGCCGCCAAGGCCGCCGGCCTCGACCTGATCACCTGGACCCTGGAGCGCTCCGGCCCGCTGGCCGGTGGCGGCGGCTGGTACTTTCAGACCGTGACCGAGGCCACCGACAATGACGGCGCCACCTACGAGCTGCTCGACGTGCTGGCGCGCGAGGTCGGCGTGCGCGGCGTCTTCTCCGACTGGCCGGCGACGACGACCTACTACGCCAATTGCATGGGCCTGGAATAACTGCGTTTCTTGCCGCCGCGAAACATTATTTCGTTGACATGCGAAGGCATTAGGGCCATTTACCGGGTGCGATTGCGCAAGAGCGCCCATCACCATCGGCGCCCCATCGCGACTTCCGAAAAACCCGTCCGTGCCAGATGCGCCTGGCAATGACACAGCGCATCAGCCGCCAGTGCGACGACCGCACGGCGTTGCGGTGCGCATGAGACACAAGAAAGTATCTTTGTATTGACCCTACAGACCTTTGAGACGCTCGGCCTGGCCGAGCCCCTGACCCGCGCCCTGTCGGACGCGGGCTATTCCGAGCCGACGCCGATCCAGGCCGGCGCGATCCCCGCCCAGCTGGGCGGCCGCGACGTCCTGGGGCTGGCGCAGACCGGCACCGGCAAGACCGCCGCCTTCGGGCTTCCCATCCTGCACCGGCTGCTGCTGGGCCAGAAGGGCCGGCCGGCGCCGCGCACCGCGCGCGCCCTGATCCTGGCCCCGACCCGCGAGCTGGCGGTGCAGATCGAACAATCCCTGAAGGGCTATGCCCGGCACATGTACCTGTCGACGGCGCTGGTGCTGGGCGGCCTGTCCCGCAGCCAGCAGATCCGGGCGCTTGCGCGCGGCGTCGACATCCTGGTCGCCACCCCGGGCCGGCTGACCGACCTGATGGCCGAGGGCCGCGTCAAGCTGCATCAGACGCATTTCCTGGTGCTGGACGAGGCCGATCGCATGCTGGACATGGGCTTCATCCGCGACGTGCGCCGCATCGTCCAGGCCCTGCCCAAGGCGCGCCAGTCGCTGCTGTTCTCCGCCACCATGCCCAGGCCCGTCGAGGCACTGGCGGCCGAGATGCTGCACAACCCGGTGCGGGTCGAGATTGCGGCGAAGACTGTCGCCGTCGACCGCATTGAGCAGAGCGTCGCCATGGTGCCGACCCCGGCGAAGCGGGCCCATCTGGCCGGCATGCTGGCCGACCCGGCTCTGGCCCGGGTCGTCGTCTTCACCCGCACCAAACACGGCGCCGACAAGGTCGCCCGAAACCTGGAGAAGGACGGCTTCGAGGCCCAGGCAATCCACGGCAACAAGTCCCAGAACGCCCGCCAGCGCGCCCTGAACCAGTTCAAGTCCGGCCGCGCCCGGATCCTGGTCGCTACCGACATCGCCGCTCGCGGCATCGATGTCGATGGCGTCACCCATGTGATCAACTACGAGCTGCCGGACGAGGCGGAGAGCTATGTGCACCGCATCGGCCGCACCGCCCGCGCCGGCGCCGACGGCATCGCCGTCACCCTGTGCTGCGCGGTCAAGGAGCGCGACAAGCTGCGCGCCGTCGAGCGCCTGCTGAAACAGCCACTGCCGGTGAGCGCGGTGATCCAGGACAACCGGCCGGTGACGCCGAGCAAGCCGCGCTCCGGCCGACCCGCGCCGAGGCCGCAGGGGCAGCGTCCTCGGTCGAAGCAGCCCCAGTCGCAGCACCTGCCCGGTGAGAGGCCGTCGCAATCAGCTGGCAACCGGCCGCTCCGTAGGCGCCGCAGTCGCTCGCGGGCGGCCTGAACACCGTAAATTCGAGTATCGAGCCTTGGGGGCAACGTTCCTGCCCTCACCCGGTCTGCCTTCGGCAGCCCACCCTCTCCCTCTGGGAGAGGGTGGCGAGCGAATGCGAAGCCGGGTGAGGGCTCAGAGCGCTGTCCGCCGATAGAGCTGCACCACGCCAGCAATATTGTCGCCGCCATACCCGTGCTCGGTGGCAATTCGGAAGACGTCTCCGGTCGATTGCACCAATGGTAGCGCCGCTTCGACCGCAGAACCGGCCGCGACCGCATAGCGGAAATCCTTGGCGACCAGGTCGATCGGGAACATCGGCGCGAAATTGCCGGCCAGCATCAGGCCGGCGACGCCTTTGGCGGCCGGGCTCATCACCGGCGTGTCGCCGAGCAGGCCGATGGTCTTTTCGACATCCAGGCCGGAGGCTACCAGGAATCCGATCAGTTCGCCCACCGCCGCGACTTGAATGCCGAACAGGGCGTTGACCGCCAGCTTCAGCACCGCGCCTTGGGACACCGGCCCGACATGGTGGATGGTCCCGCCCATCTGCTGCAGCGCCGGGCGGGCCCGCGCCAGCGTCTCCTCCTCGCCGCCAACAAGATAGATCAGCTGGCCGGCATCGGCCTGCGGCCGCGATCCGGCGACAGGCGCATCGAGGAAGGCCGCATCGCGGTCATTGACCAGCCCGGCGAGTTCGCGGACCCAGCCAGGCGTCAGCGTGCTGGATTCGATGGCGATCGCGCCGGCCGCAAGTCCCGCCAGCGCGCCTGTCTCGGGGTCGGTCCAGACCGCTTGGGAGGCCTCGTCGTCGGACAGCATGGCGATGACGATGTCGGCGCCTTCCGCCGCTTCCCGCGGCGTTCCCGCAACCGTGACTCCCAGTTCGGACAGCTCGGACGCTCGTCCGACCGTGCGGTTGTATACGGTGACGGTCCGGCCGGCTTCCACCAGCCGCATCGCCATGCGCGAGCCCATGGCGCCCAGTCCGAGAATCGTGATCCGCATATCCGGCTCCTTGGTTTCCTGTGGTGCCGCGGTTCTCGCACATGCCTTCCTCGCCGGAAACGCTGTCCGAAGAACGATATTCATGCTATTTCCACATGAATGAACCTGGACTCCCTCGATGTCTTTGCAGAGGTGATGCAGACCGGCAGCTTCGCCGAGGTCGCCCGCCGCCGCGATGTCGACCCTTCCTCGGTTTCCCGCACGATCGCCGCCCTGGAGGCGGAGATCGGCATCCGCCTGTTCCAGCGCACCACCCGGCGGCTGGCCCCGACCGAAGCCGGCCGTATCTACTTTCAGCGTATCGAGCCACTGCTGGGCGAACTGGACCGGGCATCCGCCGAGGCGCGCGACCTCGCGGCCTCGCCATCCGGCACCCTGCGGGTTACAGCGTCGGTGGCTTTCGGCCATGCGGTCGTCGCCCCGCTGCTGCCGGCGCTCCGGTCGCAATACCCCGATCTGGGACTCGAGTTGATCCTCAGCGACGCCGCCATCGATCTGGTGGCCGAGCGGATCGATATCGCCATCCGTCTCGGCCCCCGCCCCGACGCCGATTTGATCGGCACAAGGCTGATGCCGGTGCGCCATCGAGTCTGCGCCAGCCCAGGCTATGTCGAGACCCACGGACCGCCCGGCGACCCGGCCGCCTTGTCGGACCGGGATTGCCTGCGCTTCCCCTTTAGCGGCTATCGCACGCTTTGGCGGTTCAGGACATCGGGAGGCCCGGTCACGGAAGTTCCCGTGGACGGCAGCCTGGTGATTTCCAACGCGCTGGCGCTCCGGCAATGCTGCCTGGACGGGCTCGGCCCGGCCTTGCTCGCCGACTGGCTGGTCGGGGACGATCTGATGGCCGGCCGGCTCGTCGACCTATTTCCGCAGCACGACGTCACGGCGACGGATTTCGACACCGCCGCCTGGCTGCTCTATCCGAGCCGGGCTTACGTTCCACTGAAGGTCCGCGCCTTCATCGACTTCCTGAAGGAGGCCGTCAGGCGCCCTTCGGCAGGGTGAAGATCTCCTGCTTCTCGCGGAAGTCGCGCAGCTCGTGGGTGCCGAGCGAGACCAAGTCTTCCGGGACGCTGCGGGCGAAGGCCGACGAGATGACGATCGGCGATTTGAGCACCTTGCTCATATCCTCGATGCGCGAGGCCTGGTTCACCGCCGAGCCGATCACCGTGAAATCCAGCCGGTGCTCGCTGCCGATATTGCCGTAGGTCAGGTCGCCGCGATGCAGGGCCATGCCGAAGGCCAGCGGCTTCTCGCCTTTCTCCGCCCGCTCGGCATTGACGGCGGCCAGGCGCCGCTCCGCCTCCCGCGCCGCGGCCACAGCGTTGGCGCAGGCTTCCGGGTGCTCGCAATCCGGGTTGTTGATCGGGAAGATCGCCAGCATGGCGTCGCCGATGAATTTGAGCACCTCGCCGCCATGCTCGATGACCGCGCCGGCGGTGCTGTCGAAATACTGGTTCAGCGCTGCCAGGTAATCCTCGCGGGATAGGGATTCCGCCAGGGCGGTCGAGCCGCGCAGGTCGCTGAAGGCGATCACCGCGTGGATATCCTCGCCGTCCCCGCGCTTCACCAAGCCCATCAGCACCCGCTCGCCGGCATCGGCGCCCAGATAGGTCTGCAGCAGCGACATCGACGACATGCGCTGGGCATGGGCTTCGAACTGCCGGCTCAGATTGGGCAGAATCTCGTAGAGATGGCCCAGATGTTCGGTCGAAAACCCGCCCGGCTCATGCGAGACGAAGGTGATGATGTTGATCTGGCCGTCGGAGAAATGCAGCGGCATGGCGACATAATCGGTCGCCCCCTCCTCCAGCAGATCCTTCAGGATCGGGAAGTCGAGCTTCGGATTGGGCCCTTCCAGACGACGCCGGACCCCGCCCTCGCCCTTCATGACCACCGCAAACGGGCTGTCGCGGAACTGGGCGCTCTGGGCGCCGGCATGGGTCGGCTGGAACTCCTCCACCTCGCCGGTCTCCTGGCGCCAACCATAGGCGTGGGCGAACAAAAGCGGGTTCAGGGTCTGGATCATCAGCCGGGTGCGGAAGATCGGCATGCCCTCGGCGACCAGCGTCTCGGCCAGCTGCTTGAACAGATCGTTGGTGGATTTCGCCTGCCAGGCCTTGTGCACCAGCCAGGGCACGAAGGGGTTGTCGGTCGCCGGCTCCGGATCCCAGGGCGGCTGCGTGACCTCCACATCGTCGGCGTACCAGGCATCCATTGGGTCCCAGAAGAAGGCGATGTAGTCCTTGACCATCTCCGCCTCGTCGAACGGCGCCTCGTAGCTCCAGGCGGTGTTCTTCGAGGTCTTGTCGCCGACCTTGACGGTCCAGTAGGAGGCATTGCCCTTGAACGGGCAGTAGGTCCGATGGTCGGTACGCTCCAGCAGGTCCATGCGCACGTCGTCGCGCGGAAAGTAGTAGACCATCGGCAGCCGGGTCTCGTGCATCACCAGCGCACGGCTGCTGTCGGCGACGGTCTCGCCGTTGAAGGTCACATGGATGCGCCGGCCGCTGGGCTCGATAATGAGCCGGTAGCCGGTATGCGTCGTCGCCGCGTTCCGTTCGAACGCCGCGGCCGCCTCGATGACATTCGCCATCGCAAAGTCCCCTGAAAAATCCATCCGATGGTCGGCGTAGACTGCCGCCCTGGCCGCCGCCCGGCCGCCATCGTGTTATGCAATCTTCCTAAGGTTGGGTCTCAATTGGACGAAAGGAAGGCCGCGGACCCCCGCGGGCCCGATTTTTCTGTCATCCCGCCTCAGCCGGAGGGGCTAGCGAGCGTAACAGCCGGCCACTTCCGCCCGCTGCCGGACCAGCGCCAGCACCAGGTCAATGGTGGGTGTAGCGAGCCCGGTCATGTGGCCCAACTCCTGCACCGCGGTGACCAGCGCGTCGATCTCCATGGGGCGGCCAAGCTCCAGATCCTGCAGCATCGAGGTCTTGTGGGCGCCGACTTCGCCGGCGCCGGCGATGCGCCGGTCGACGTCGATGGGGAACTTGACGCCGAGCGCCTCGCCGATGGCCTGGGCCTCGACCATCATCGCCCGGGCGACGGCCCGGGTGCCGTCATCGCCATGGATGCGGTCCAGTGTCGCACAGGTCAGGGCCGAGATCGGGTTGAAGGAGACATTGCCCCACAGCTTGACCCAGATGTCGTTGCGGATATGGGGACGCACCGGCGCCTTCAAGCCGGCTGCCACCATGGCGCGGGACAGGACCGAGACCCGTTCGCTGCGCTCCCCGGAGGGCTCACCGATCGGGAAACGATCGCCGGACAGATGGTTGATCACGCCGGGGGCTGCGACCTCCGCCGCCGGATAGACGACGCAGCCGATGGCCCGTTCCGGTCCGATGCCCTCCCAGATCCTGCCGCCGGGATCGACCGCTGCGATGCGCCGGTCCTCATAGGGACCCTCCAGCCGGTGGAAGTACCACCAGGGCACCCCGTTCTGGGCGGTGACAACCGCGGTCTCCGGGCCCAAGAGCGGCTGCAGCCGGTCGACGATGCCGGTCACCGAATGGGCCTTCAGCGCGACGATCACATAGTCCTGCGGACCGAGCTCGGCCGGATCGTCGGTGGCGGTGACCGGGATGACGGTCTCGCCCTCCTCGGTCTTCAGGGTCAGGCCGGTCTCGCGCATCGCCGCCAGATGCGGCCCCCGGGCGATCAGGCTGACCTCCGCCTCCCCGGCCGCCGCCAGCTTCGCCCCGACCAGCCCGCCGATGGCCCCGGCCCCGAATACGCAGATCTTCATCGTCCTGGCCTCCTGCCCCTTCCCGCGGCCGATGCCAATGCCGGCCCGGCGCGCGATGGCCTCGGGCGCGGACGCAAGAGGCAGCAGCAAGGCCTGGCAAGATCGGCTGGATACATGGCGGGATTGATTCTCGTCATTCTCGGGCACCGCGCTTCGCTGATAGGGTCTAACGCATCCGAAACGACGATCACACCATTTCGGCACCTTGCCGCCAGGGAGGTCTGCTTGGCAGAACCGAAACGTGGCCTCTTCACTCGCGGAACCGGCAAGGCCGGATGTCATGGGGTTCCCTATCTACGAGATCGGTGCCACCGCGTCGTGAATGCCTAGGCCACGCCTGAGGCCACCCACAACAGACATGGACGAGGGACCACAATGGCAAAACCGGTAATCGGCTTCATCGGAATCGGCCTGATGGGCCACGGCATGGCTAAGAACATCGTCGAAAAGGGCTACCCGCTGGTGGTCATGGCCCATCGCAACCGCGAGCCCGTCGACGATCTGATCGCCCGCGGCGCCAGCGAGGTCGGATCGCCGAAGGCCATGGCCGAATGCTGCGACATCATTCATCTCTGCGTCTCGGGCAGCCCGCAGGTCGAGAGCATCATCCACGGGGTCGAGGGCATCCTGGCGTCGGCCCGCCGCGGCCTGATTGTGGTCGACTGTTCGACCTCCGACCCGGTCAGCACCCTCAAGCTCGCCGACGCGCTGTCGGACCGTGGCATCGCGTTTGCCGACGCGCCCCTGTCCCGCACGCCGAAGGAGGCGGAGGCCGGCACGCTGGACACCATGGTCGGCGCCAGCCGGGAGACCTTCGAGGCGATCCTTCCGGTGCTCGAATGCTGGGCCGGCGTGATCGTGCATCTCGGACCGGTCGGTCTCGGCCACAAGATGAAGCTGATCAACAACTTCATCGCGCTCGGCTATGCGGCGCTCTATTCCGAGGCGCTGGCGATCGCCCGGAAGTCGGGGCTGACCGCCGAGCAGGTGGATTCCGTCATCGCGCCGGGGCGCCTGTCGAACGGCTTCTACGAGACGTTCATGAAGTGGACACTGGAGGGCGACGAGAGCGCCCACCGCTTCACCATCGCCAACGCCCACAAGGACATGCGCTACCTGGCGAACATGGCCAATGCGGCGGGCGCGGTGAACCCGATGCAGTCGGTGGTGAAGAACAGCCTGGCCGCCATGGAGGCGACGGGAAGCGGCGAGAAGTTCGTGCCGATGCTGGCGGATTTCGTCGCCGCGACGAACGGCCTGAAGGAGACCGACAGCTAGCAACGCGATGTCTTTGGAATCGCCACCAGCGGGACCGCAATTCGCCGGTGAACGAATTGGTTGACCGACGAACCTGCGCCCTGAGGGCACGCGGGCGGGACGCCTGACGAGCAACCGCGCGGACGGCGATCAAGTCGATGCGTGCAAGGGGGCGACATGTACCACCTCATCAGCAACCTGCCGATCGACCTGGAACGGCTCTGCACCTCGGATACCGACGCAGCCGACGAGCGGCGGCGCAAAGTGACATTGGTCGTGCTGACCGCCATATGCGTCGCGGCAAGCATTGTTTGGGGCACGCTCTATCTCGCGATCCTCGGACCAACCCGCACTGTGACCATCACCTTCGGATTCACCCTTGTGGTGGGTGCCGCGCTGGTCGTCTTCCTGGTCACCAAACGCTTCACGCTGCTGCTCTATCCGTTCTTCCTGATGATCTTGTGGAACCCCATTTCCATGCAGTGGAGCCTGGGCGGATTCGCGGCCTCCGGCGTGGTCATGACGTGGTCGATCCTGGCGCCCGCCTGCGCACTGATGTTCCAGAGCATCCGCGCCGCCGTGTGGTGGTTCCTCGCCTATCTCGCGCTGCTTGCCGTGTCCCTGCTGTTCGACGATCGGATCCAGCAATGGGCGGCGCCAATCTCGCATCCGACATCAATGCTGTTCTTCGGCATGAACATCACCGGGCCGTCAGTCGCGCTGTTCCTGTCGATGATGTATTTCGTCAACGCCCTTCAGCGGGAACAGGCGCGCTCGGAGGGTCTGCTGCTCAACATCCTTCCGCGAACCATCGCCGAGCGCCTGAAATCGGGCGAGCAGAGCATCGCCGATGGCCATCCCGACGTGACGATCCTGTTCGCCGATCTCGTCGATTTCACCCCCCTCTCCAGCCGCAAGACTCCGCAGGAGCTGGTGCGGATGCTGAATTTGGTGTTCTCGGCCTTCGATCGCCTGGCCCGACGCCATGGGCTGGAAAAGATCAAGACCATCGGCGACGCCTATATGGTCGTCGGCGGTCTACCGGAGCCACGGGCCGACAGCGCCGCGGCCGTCGCGGAAATGGCGCTAGACATGCGCGAGGAGATGGAAAGGCTGGCAGTTATGCTCGGGGAGCCGCTCGGTCTGCGCATCGGCATAGAGACCGGGCCGGCGGTCGCCGGCGTCATCGGCACCCAGAAATTCGCCTATGACGTCTGGGGCGACGCGGTCAATACGGCGAGCCGCATGGAATCCCAGGGAGAGAAGAATCGAATCCAACTGACGGAGAACGCCTGCCGCCGGCTGAAGGACGGCTATGTCTGCGAGGAACGGGGCACCATCACCGTCAAGGGAAAGGCGGACATGAAGACTTACTACCTGGTCGGCCGGCGGGATCCGCGTCCTGATCCCCACGGCCTGAGCCAGGACAGCGGAGCATGCTGAGTCGGCTTCGCCGAGGCCTGCGCCGGGGGATCCCGGCACCGCCGTCGGATCGACTCGGCTGATCAATGTCAACGCGCGCCGACCGGATCGACGTTAGCCTGCCTTCGTTGCCCAGAATTATGTCGCGCTCGGACGAGCGCAAACCCAGAGATCGGGACGGTGGTGCCATGACGGATGAAAATCACATGGAAGGCATGATGTCCAAGATGATGCAGGGCGGGCCCGAGCAGCACATGGCACAGATGCCGGAGATGATGCTGAAGACGATGATGCCCCATTGCATCGGGATGATATTGCCAGCGATAGATCCGGAGAAGCGCGGCGATATTGCCGCGGGAATTCTCTCCACAATCGTCGAAAAGGGCTCTGTCGGCCTGTCGGACGACCAGATGCGGTCGTTCCTGAAGGCTCTGGATGACGTCCTGAACCCGTCGAATTGAGCGGGTTTCGGACGCCCTGTCGGTTTCAACGAGCGAAAGTCAGGCTAGCCCGAGTTTTTCGGCGAGACCGATGCGCTGCAGCTTGCCCGTCGCGCCCTTGGGGATCTCGTCCAGGAAGACCAGCTTGCGCGGCACCTTGAAGTCGGCCAGCCGGGTGGCGGCGAAATCGCGCAGCTCACGGTCGCCGGCCGTCTCACCCTCCCTCAGCACAATCGCAGCGGCGACGTCCTCGCCCAGCTTGGGATGCGGCAGGGCGAAGGTGACGACCTGGCTGACCGCCGGATGGTCCATCAGCACCTCGTCCACCTCGCGCGGGGAGATCTTCTCGCCGCCGCGGTTGATGATCTCCTTCAGCCGGCCGGTAATGCGCAGATAACCCTCGCCGTCCAGCACGCCCTGGTCGCCGGTGTGGAACCAGCCATGGGCGAAGGCCTCGGCGTTGGCCGCGGGATTGTTCTCATAGCCGGCGGTGACATTGGGGCCGCGGATGACGATCTCGCCCACCTGGTCGGCGCCGAGCAGCGCACCGGTCGAGTCCATCACCCCGACCTCCGGTCCGGCGGCGAGCCCGACGCTGCCGGGCTTTCGTGCCCTGGGCGGCAGCGGGTTGCTGGCCATCTGGTGTGCCGCCTCGGTCATGCCATAGGCCTCGATGACCGGGCAGCCGAAGGTCTCTTCCAGCGCCGCCATCACCTGCGGCGGCAGCGACGAGGAGGAGGAGCGCACGAAGCGCAAATCCATGCCGGCCACGATCTCGGTGTTGCGCGGCGCGCGGTCGAGGATCGCCTGATGCATGGTCGGCACGGCGGTGTACCAGCTCGGCTTCGCCTCTGCGAACCACTGGAATACCTTCAGCGCATTGAAGCCCGGGGCGCAGACGATGCTGGCGCCGGCCGACAGCGACGACAGCACCGCCGCGATCAGGCCATGGATGTGGAACAGCGGCATGATGTTGAGGCAGCGGTCAGCGGCGGTCAGGGCCAAGCTGTCGCGGATATGCGCCGCCGATGCGGTGACATTCGCCTGGGTCAGCGGCACGATCTTCGGCCGCGACGTGGTGCCCGATGTGTGCAGCACCAGAGCGGTATCCCCGGCCTCGGCCCAGCCAGGCCGTTCAGCAATTCCGACCGGCTCGCCCGACAGGCGGAACGCGCCGGCACCGCCCCTCTCTTCCGGCTCCAGGGTCAGCACCGCCATGCGCTGCTCTCTGGCGACGGCGATCGCCGGGCTGTCGCTGCCGGCCTCGACCACCAGCGCCTTCGCCTTCAGGTCCGAAAGGTAAAAGGCGAACTCCTCCGCGCGATAGGCCGGGTTCAGCGGCGCCGTGGTGGCGGCGGCGCCGACGGCGACGAAGGCGGCCGCCATCTCCGGCCCGTTCGGCAGCACGATGGCGACCCGGTCGTTGCGGCCGATGCCCAGGGCGTTCAACTGCCCCTGCGTCGCCTCGGCCAATTGCCGCAAAGCGCCATAGGTCAACGGCTCCCGGCCAGGCGCCGAAAGCGCCGGATCGGAGTCGGCACCGGTCTGCAAAAGCGCGTGCAAAGTCGTCGTCATGGGCCTGCCGGCAATCGATGAAGGGGGCGGCGCGGAGGGCGCACTAAACCACGGTCACCGCGAGATCGCCAATGCCGTCTATCCGTCCGTAGAGGCGATCGCCGCGCACCACCGGACCAACGCCGGCCGGCGTGCCGGAGAAGATCAGGTCGCCCGGCCGCAGGGTGAACAGCCCGGACAGATACGACACCATCTCCGGCACTTTCCAGATGAGCTGGTTGAGGTCGCCCTGCTGGCGCAGTTCGTCGTTGACGCTGAGGGTGATGGCCCCATGTGTCGGATTGCCGATGGCGCTGGCCGGAACGATCTCGGAACAAGGGGCGGAGTGTTCGAACGCCTTGCCGACTTCCCAGGGTCGCCCGGCCTTCTTTGCTTCGCTCTGGAGATCGCGCCGGGTCATATCGAGACCGACCGCATAGCCATAGACATGCTCCAGGGCGCTCTCGACGGAAATCCCAGCGCCGCCACTGCCCAGCGCCACGACCAGCTCGATCTCGTGATGCACGTCGGCGGTGGCCGGCGGATAGGGGAATTCGCCGCCGCCCGGAATCAGATTGTCCGGGTTCTTCTGGAAGAAGAAGGGCGGTTCCCGGTCCGGGTCGTGGCCCATCTCCACCGCATGGGCGGCATAGTTGCGGCCGACGCAATAGATCCGGTGCACCGGGAATTCCGCCTCGTCGCCACGAACAGGCAGGCTGGCCACCGCGGGCGGCGGGAAGACGAAGGCCATGTGCTGAGTCACCCTCTCTCGGTCCGGATCGGGCGCCTATCATGGGGATGGCGACACAGATTCCCAAGCCCGGATCGACCGCCCTGCGGGACACCGCCACTGCTGACAGAATGCTGTCAGCAGCGCCCGGCTACGCTTCCCGGACCGTCGCGCCCGACCTTCTCAACGGGCCCGACATCCCGTGACCCAGAAGCGAGGACAAGACGATGGGCAATCCCTTTGTCTATGTGGAACTGCACGCCAGCGACACCAAGAAGGCCCAGGAATTCTATGGCGCCATGTTCGATTGGGAGTTCGAGGACATCGAGACGCCAATGGGCCCGTACACCTTCATCAAGCCCGGCGACGGCACCCCTGGCGGGCTGGCGGCGCTGAACGGCGGCAACGGCGGATCGCACTGGCTCTCCTACATCAACGTCGAAGACATCGACGCCGCCACCGAGAAGGCGACCTCCCTGGGCGCCGAACTGCTGCAGGGAAAGACCCAGGTGCCCAGCATGGGCTGGTTCACGGTGCTGGCCGACCCCAACGGCGCCAAGATCGCGCTCTGGCAATCGGCCCCGGAATCCTGATCGGAGCGCATCCGCCCCCGTTGCGGCCGTGTCGCCACCAACCGTCCCGGCGGTGGCACGGCTTGCCCTCTTCTTCCACCTACGCCTCAGACAGTTCCACCGCGCTCTGGAACTTGGACATGAGGTGCGGGCCGGACAGGGTTGGCGGGTATTTCGGCGCCTCGCCCGGGCCAAGGCAGCTCGGCAGGCAGGCGATCTCGGCGCTCCAGTTGGGCTGGTGGAAGAAGGCGATGGACTGGCGCCGGGTCGAACCCCTCGCGTCCGGCGGCGGGTTGACCACCCGGTGCAAGGTCGAGACCCAGCGGTCGTTGGTCCAGCGCGCCATCAGGTCTCCGATATTGACCACGAAGGTGTCGGGGACCGCCGGCACGTCGAGCCACGCCCCTTCCGGACCCCTCACCTGTAGCCCGCCAGGCGCCGCCTCCTGGAGCAGGATCGTGAGGCTGCCGTAGTCGGTATGGGCGCCGGCGCGAAGCTGGCCCGGTTCCGGCGGCGCGGATTGGTCGGGATAGTTGATCAGCCGCAAGGCGCTGATCGGGTGGTCGATCTTGTCTTCGAAGAAGTCCTGCGGCAGGTCGAGGGCCCGGGCGAACAGGCCCATCAGGCGATCGGCCAGCGCCCCCAGCGCGCGGTAATAGGCTTCGCAGGCATCGCGGAATCCGGCGGGGCTGTCCGGCCACGGCGTCTCGGCATAGACGAACGCCTCCTCTTCCGGCGCCATCGGCTTGTCCGGCCGGTCCAGCGGTCCGGCCGAAAAGCTCTCCTTCAGATCGGCGGGCGTCTCCTCGCCCAGCGATTGCGACAGCGCCTCCGACAGCAGCGGTGCGTAGCCGTAGGGGTAACCGGCATAGGGCATGGCCACGGACATGCGCTGTCCGATCGGCAGACCGAAGAAGGCGCGGGCGACGTCCCGGCATCGATCGATCACAGGGCCCGGAACCCCGTGCCCGGAGATCACGAAGAATCCGACATCCTCGCAGGCCGCGCGGATCTGCCCGGCGACCAGCGCCGCGCCCTCGCCGCCTTCGGCGGATGGCGCCATGTCGATAACGCGGATCGCGCCCAAGCGCCGCCTCCTCTCGTCGTCCCTGACCGGTGAGCATAGCGGCCGATGCCGGGATTGGCAGCCGACGCAAGTTCCGGGTCGCCGACGGACCCCGGCCGTCCTAGGCTGCGGGCCTCGATGAACGCGGGCGGAGCAGGCGCATGTCGGACCGGACGATGACGGCAGGGGTTTGGGGCCTGCTGATCCTGCTCTCGGTGCTCTGGGGCGGCTCGTTCTTCTTCGTGGAGTTGGCCCTGGACGGTCTCGGCCCCTTCACGCTGGTGACCGGCCGGGTCGGCCTCGGCGCCCTGGCCCTGCTGATCTTCATCTATGCCACCGGCGAGCGCATGCCGCGCTCCGCCGGGCTTTGGGGCGCCTTCATCGTCATGGGCGCGCTCAACAACCTGATCCCGTTCAGCCTGATCGCCTGGGGGCAGGTGCATATCGAAAGCGGGCTCGCCTCGATCCTGAACGCCACGACGCCGCTGTTCACCGTGTTGCTGGCCCATTTTTTGACCCAGGACGAGCGCATGACGCCGGGCAAGTTCGCCGGGGTCCTGTTCGGTCTCGTCGGCGTGGTCGTGCTGATCGGGCCGGATGCGCTGGGCGGCGTCGGAGTGAATGCGCTGGCCCAGATCGCGATCCTTGCGGCGTCACTATCATACGGTTGCGCCGGCATCTTCGGACGGCGCTTCAAGGGTCTTTCGCCGGCCGTCGCGGCGGCCGGGATGCTGACCACCAGCACGATTATGGTGGCGCCGCTGGCCCTGCTCGTCGAGCGGCCCTGGACGGCGACGCCGGGCATCGGCGCCCTGCTGGCGGTGGTCGGGCTGGCCGTGCTGTGCACCGCCGTCGCCTATCTGCTGTATTTCCGCATCCTGGCCCTGGCGGGCGCCACCAACCTGCTGCTGGTCACCTTCCTGATCCCGGTCAGCGCCCTGCTGCTCGGCGTCTCGCTCCTCGGCGAGCGGCCCGACTGGACCGCCTTCGCCGGCATGGCGCTGATCTTCGTCGGCTTGGCCGCGGTGGATGGACGTGCCTTCGCGCTGATCCGCAGGCGAAAGCAACAAGCCGATGAACTGTCAGCCTAATCCGAGCTCATCTCACCGGCGGTGACAGCGCCCGGCAGCCGGTTCTCCACCGGCGGCAACGGGCAAGTCCAGCCCGGGTAATGGGCGCAGGAGGGGCTGTAGGCGAAGTTGAAATCGACCGTCAGCCGGCCGCCGGCCAGGCCCAGATCCGCCCCCTTGATGCCGTCCAGAACGTAGCGGCCGCCGCCATAGGTCTGCTGCCCCGACGTGGCGTCGGCGAAGGGCAGGAACAGCCCGCCGCCATAGCCCAGGATCCAATAGACCGTCAGCTCGCCGCCCAGCGCGTCGGCAAGGCCCTCGGTGCGGGCGAAGGGCTGCAGGGTGATGGTGCCGTCGGTGCCGAGATCGATCACCACCGGCGCGCTGCCGTCCAGGGAGGACAACGCAAGCTGGAAGCGGAATCGCGGGTCGTAGTCGAAATAGGGGATGCCCTTGAACGCCGCCCGGCCGACCACCGACAGCGGCGATTGCGGGTGATGCTCGAACAGCCGGTCGCGCTCGGTCCGCCAGTGCTGCCAGGCCGCCTTAGGGTCCGGATTGGCCCGGATCTGGGCATAAAGCTCGGAAATCCGCCGGCGCCAATCCGCCAGCTCCGCCCACCGCGCCGGCGCGATGCCGGCATTCTCCTGCGGCGCGGCCATGCGCCCCTCCACCTGTGCCGCGCATGGGCGGCGATCAGACGGCGGCGCGAATTCCCTGCAGCCGCGCCAGCTCGTCGCCGAGAAACTGCGCCAGAGCCCCCATTCCGGAGCGCCCCGCGCGCGCCTCAGCGTCGGGATTGTAGTTGGTATTGGTGTTGATGTCGTAGGTGAAGATGTCGCCGTCCCGATCAACCACAAACTCGATTCCGGCCACCTCGATGCCGTTGGCCGCCAGGAAGCGTTCATAGGCGGCCTGCAGGTCCGCATCGATGCTGTCGACGATGGTGAATTTCGGCACCGGCGGACCGCCATCGACGGCGCAGGCATCGGCCGGGCAGAGCTCAAAGCCGAGCGAGGTGTCGACCCTGACAGCGTAGAGGAAGCGGCCACCGATGAATTCCGCCCGGGTGATGAACGGCGCCGGTGCGGCGATGTATTCCTGCACCAGGGCGACGCCGTCGACCGGCGGCTCATAGGCCTCGGAGCGCACATGGGCGATCAGGGCATCGGCATCGTCGAACAGCTGCACGCCATGGCCCTTGCCGCCGCGATTGGGCTTCAGGATCACCGGGCCGGGACCGAAACCACGGGCGGCGTCGACCACCGCCTCGCGGCCGACCGCGGCAATGGTCCGCGGCGTGCGGATGCCATGGGCAGCCAGGGCGGCGTACTGCTTGACCTTGCTGACCTCCAGCTCGAGGGCCCTGGGGTCATTGACCAGCCGCCGGCCATGGGCCTGCAGCCAGGCCAATACACCGGCGGTCAGCTCCGGCGCGTGGACATGGTCGCGGGTGAACGACGAGGCGCTCATGCGGTTGTAGAACACGCCCTCGGGCGGTCCCGAGGACAGGTCGACCGCGCCTTCGTTGAGGAACCATTCCTCATAGGGCAGCCCCAGGGCGGCAAAGGCCTGGCGCAACGGCGGCAGCCACGAATCGTTCTCGTGCAGCACGTAGATCTTGGCCATATCCCACCTGTCCGCTCTATTTCCCAGCAAAATCTGATTAAACAGAGGTTAGATGTGGATATGATCCATTCAATACAAAGTTTCTGTGTTTAATCTCTGTCCAGAGCGGTGGCGACCTCAGGCGGACCGCCTGTGGGCCCGCGCGAGTGCCTGGGTGGCGCGGCGGATCTCCCTGGCGGAGAACGGCGCGTACCCCAGGATTACGCCTTCACGTTGGGGCTTGCGGACACAGAACAAAGACGTCGGTGTCAATTCGATGCCCGCAGCGGACCCTGCCCGCAGGACCGCGGCCTCAGTTGTGGATTTGTCGATCCAGCCGATCAGGTGCAGTCCCGCGTCGGCCGCGGGCACCTGGAGGATCCCGCCCAGATCCCTTTGCGCGGCATCCACGAGGGCGTCCTGACGCTCGGCATAGAGGGTCCGCATGCGGCGGATATGGCGCGCGAAATGGCCATCGTCGATGAAGTCGGCCAGCACGGCCTGCTCCAGCGGCGGAGAGTGCCGGTCGACCAGCCAACGGGCCGCGGCGAAATGATCGACCATGTCGTCCGGTACGACGACGTAGCCGATCCGCAATGACGGAAACAGCAGCTTGCTGAAGCTGCCGGTGTACAGCACCCGGCCCGGGGCGGTCAGTCCGTACAGCGCTGGCAGCGGCCGCCCGGCATAGCGGTATTCCCCATTGTAGTCGTCCTCCAGGATCATGGCGGAGCTGCGCTCCGCCCACTCCATCAATGCCAGCCGGCGCGGCAGAGACATGGTCATGCCGAGAGGAAACTGGGCGCTCGGCGTCACATAGACGAGCTTGGCGGCCTCTGGTGCCGTGTCGAGGCATGCGACCTCAAGGCCCTCATCATCGACCGGATTGGCAACGACCCTGGCACCTGCCAATTCGAACAGTATCCTGGCCGGCGCATAGCCCGGATCTTCCATGATGACACTGTCGCCGGGCTCCAGCAGGAGCTTGGCGATGATCTCGATCGCCTGCTGAGCCCCCGCCGTGATGATCACCTGATCGGGCGTGCAGGAAACGCCGCGGGCGCTTCCGAGATAGCCTGCGACCGCTTCCCGGAGAGGACGATATCCGCGAGGGTCGCCACGCTCCAGCAGGCTGCGGGACATCCGCCGCAGCCGGCGCGTCGTCAGTTGGGTCCATAGTGCCCGGGGAAAAGCGTCGCTGGCCGGTGTATGCGGGCGGAAGGGCCGAGACGGGCGATCCATCTCGGCCTGGATCCAGGGGCTGAAGGCGCCGATCCTCTTGGCGGAAGAGGACAGCGGGACCGGCCTCGCTTTCGGTCTCGGCGTCGCCCGGCGCCCGGAAATCTGAAGCAGGTCCTCGGGCAGATTGCGAGCGACGCGCGTTCCGGAACCCGTTGTCGTGACCAGATAGCCTTCGATGATCAGCTGGTTGTAGGCGTTGATCGCGGTGTTGCGCGCGACGCCGAGGTCCCGCGCCAGGCGGCGGGTCGAGGGCAACCGTTCGCCTGGCTGCAAGCGGCCCTCCCAGATCGCTGTCCGGATCTGATCCTCCAACTGACGATAGAGCGGTTCCGCGGCCTCATCGTCGAGAGTCAGCGCGTCGAGGGGAAACCGCTGACTGGGCTTTGGGGCCGGCATTCCTGACATAAAGTGGATCCACAAGTTTGACGAAAAGTGGCTCTCGTAGTGGACCCAGCATAGCCCATCTCTGCAGCATCGACAGGACGCATCGGCCCGCGGCATGCGAAGCGCATTCGACGCCTGCCGCACCAAGACCGGCGTCCGAAGTCCTCTGCACTCGCACATTGGAAAGCTACGAGACCCTATGAGCCACGAACCCACCAACCGATACACCTATGCGGGACTTGCCGCCGCGACGATCATCGCCGTGGCGGCCCTCAGCGCCGCGCCGGCGCGGGCGGACCTTACCTTCGTCGATCTGACCCACGCGATCCCGACATTCGAGCCCCTGGCGTCCGACCCGACGAAGCCGGATCTCGACAAGCCGATCGGCGACAGCGCTCCGATTGCCGGCTTCTACCACCAGGCCATCCTCTACCCTGCGGATATCTGGCCAACCAATGAGGGTCATTTCGCCTCGGCCGCGGTCCTCATCCAGGAGCACAACGGCACCAGCTTCAACAGCCCGAACCACTATGTGAACAACGCCCGCAGCCTGGAGCCGGGCGCCATTCCGCAGGAGGAGCGCGTCGCATCCGGGCAGCTCACCGTCGACCAGTTGACCGGTCGCATCGTGCTGATCGACATCGCGGACCGGGTCGAGGCCGAACTGGCCAGGAATGGCGGCATGCCAAGCCCGGTGGTTTCGGTGACCGACTTCTCCGACTCGTCACGCGCCACAATCCGCGCCGCCGACATCGACGCGGTCGCCGACCGGATCGAGGATGGCGTCTGGATCGTCGCGCGCCTCGGCTGGTCGCAATTCTACGATGCCGGCATCGAGGACTGGGACCGCTCGCCCTATGTCAACGCGCTGAACCATCCGGGCTTCACCCGGGAGGCCATCGACCGGCTCATCGAAATCATGGACGCGAAGGGGGTCCGGATCGCCGGCATCGCCGCGGACAGCCTGAGCACCGATTCCGGCCAAGGGGCGAAGGGCAGCGACGCGTATTGGAGCGACGCCTGGCCGGCCCATGTCCGGCTCTACCAGCGTGGCGTGCTGATCGTGGAGAACCTGGACAATTTGGAAGCTCTGGCCTCGGCCGAAGCCGAGGGCGACTGCACCCTGGTCGTCGGCGCCCTGAAGCATGTCGGCGGCACCGGCGGTCCGGCGCGCGTGATGGCGGCCTGCGAGACCGGATGACCGGCCAAGAGAAGACAAGGCAAGCGTATCGTTAGAAAAGGGAATACCCGTCATGAACATCAATGCCGACCGTATCAGCGCCTATGACGCGGCTCCGGACGCCATGGCCGCCATGTTCGGCGTCGAGGCGTACCTCAAGGGCTGCGGGCTTGAGGCGTCGCTCATCGAACTCGTGAAGATGCGCGCGTCGCAGATCAATGGCTGCGCGTTCTGCCTGGATATGCACAGCCGGGACACCCGCAAGGCCGGCGAAACCGAGCAGCGGCTCCATCTCCTCAACGCGTGGCGGGAGTCCTCGCTCTATTCTCCGCGGGAGCGCGCCGCGCTTGCGTGGACGGAGTCCCTCACCGCGATATCGGGCAACCACGCCCCGGACCCGGTCTTCGAGGCGGTTCGGCAGTGCTTCACCGATGAGGAACTGACCAACCTCACCCTGCTGATCTGCCAGATCAACAGTTGGAACCGCATCGCCATCGGGTTCCGCTACCGGCATCCGTGATCGGGCGAGGCGCTCCGGCCATCGGCGGTGCGGTGGAAAGAAGAAGGGCGCCCCATCGGGCGCCCTTCTTCGGTCTACCGCACCGGCCTTGGGTCATTCGGACGAAACGATCAGGAATTCCGGCTCCAGGAAGAAGAAGCCGGTCTGCAGGGTGCGGAACAGCTGCCCCGGCCGATCATCCGAACCTTGCGCCCGCAGGGTGACCACCGCCACCGAGCGGCCGCCTGGCGTCGCTTCGAACACATGGGAAAATACGGACAGGCTGAAGGCCTCCGCCAATGCGATCTTGCGCGTCAGCGGGACATAGCCGGCGATCCGGCTGCGAACCGCATCCGCCGCCGCCTGCGCTTCGTCCGGGCTGCCGTAGACCAGCGCCACCACCGCGACCTCTTCATCGCCATCCTGCCGGTCGGCCATCACCGCCAGCCGGTAGGGCGGCAATTCGCCGCGCAATCGGCCCTGCAGCACCTCCGCGAAGGCCTCGCGCTGGGTATCGTCCGCGGTCGGGCCCAGCTTGTTGCGGCTGACGCTGAAGGCGGTGAATTGCTGACGGGTGAACAGCGCCCGCAGCAGCGAGCCGTCGAAGCGGCTGTCATCGGTGATCGCGGCGGCGGCGGCGCGGAACTCGCCATCATCGGCCAGGGAGCGGACATTGCCGCGCGAGGCGCCGGCGATCTGGTCGATCATCGCCCACTCGCGGCTGCCGGCCAGCACGCCCGGCAGGGCGGCGATGCGCGCCGCATGACCCTGCTGGATGCCGAACGGGTCGCCGATGCGATTGCCCAGGCCGCTGGTATTGTCGATCGCGTCCAATCGGATCTCGCGATCGTTGAAGCGGTGCCAGACCAGCACCCCGCCGAGCTGTTCGATCTCGAAGCCCTGCTCGTCCAAGGCCGGAGCGATGGCCCCCAGATCCGTCATGCCGGGGCCGCCGCCCAGCAGCACGCCGCGGGCCGGCGGACCGCCGATGGCCAGGGCCCTGTCGATCTCCAGCCAATCGACGCCCAGCACGTCGGGCAACCGCCGGAAGGCGCTGGTTGCCGTCGGCAGGGCCCGCGCCAGGGTCTCGCCGGGCAGTTCGTCCGCCACATAGAGCGGGTCGAATTCGACCCGCGACAGGGCCTCCGACCAGGCATTGAAGTCCTGGTCGCCAAGGTCGCCGAGCTCTTCGACGCTGGCCGGCTGCGGCGCCGAGGCGGCAGTCTCCAGGGCGCGGTAGTTCACATAGTCGGCGATGATCTGGGAGCCGCGGACCCGGGTCGTGTCGGGTGCGCTGGCCAGCATGGAAATCAGATTGTCGTAATCGGCATTGCCGGTCTGGGCCGAGGCCGGCACGGCAAGGCCGATGGCGGCGGCCGCGATGACCAGGCTGCGGAACGGGTGTCGGTGGTGCATCGACGACCTCCTGTCGTACCCGGCATGCGGCCATACCAGGCAGCGCTCACTGCGCTTAGGGTTAATTTTTCGTTAATTGTATTATTTGCGGTCAGGCCGGCAAAATCAACAGGTTAATCGTTAACGCTGGTGCGGGGGCTCAAGATTTGGGAGCCAGTACACGCGGCGATCATCCACCCCCACATTGTCATTCCCGCGAAGGCGGGAATCCAGAGGGTGCAGCAGTGACGCAGGAGCTGCAGCGACTCCTGGATTCCCGCCTTCGCGGGAATGACAATGTGGGGGAACCAATGCTCGAGCTCTTGAGTGCGTCTGCTGCCAGTTCGGCCCGATTCATCTGTGCCGCTAGGCCGTACAGCCGCAGTCGACCGGCACCTGCGGTACCCCACTACGCCGCCCGCATCCAGATGGCGGAAATTCGCCGGGCCAGATGGGAAAACCCGTGCGGCTGCAGGGGCGTGCGGGTACCATCGCGCTCCGCTTCCGGTGCTCAGGGAGAGTCGCCATTCCGGCCCGACAACCCGACCTTGACACCTCGCCGGTGGTCTCCGACGAGGTCAAAACCACGACCTGCTACATGTGCGCCTGCCGCTGCGGCATCAAGGTGCATTTGAAGGACGGCGCGGTCCGCTTCATCGAGGGCAATCGCGACCATCCGGTGAACCGCGGCGTGCTCTGCGCCAAGGGTTCGGCCGGCATCATGACCCAGGTCTCGCCGGCCCGGCTGCGCAAGCCGTTGAAACGGGTCGGCGAGCGCGGCACCGGCGCCTTCGAGGAGATCGAATGGGACGAGGCGCTGGAGATCGCGACCGGCTGGCTGGGCGACATCCGCAGGACCGACCCGCGCAAGCTCGCCTTCTTCACGGGCCGCGACCAGTCCCAGGCCCTGACCGGCTGGTGGGCCAGCCAGTTCGGCACCCCGAACTATGCCGCCCATGGCGGCTTCTGCTCGGTCAACATGGCGGCCGCCGGTCTTTACACCATCGGCGGCTCGTTCTGGGAGTTCGGCGAGCCGGACTGGGAGCGCACCAAGTTCTTCATGATGTTCGGCGTCGCCGAGGATCACGACAGCAATCCGATCAAGATCGGCCTCGGCAAGCTGAAGGCGCGGGGCGCGAAGTTCGTCGCGGTCAACCCGGTGCGCACCGGCTATCAGGCCATCGCCGATGAGTGGATCGGCATCACGCCGGGCACCGACGGGCTGCTGATCCTGGCCCTGATCCACGAGCTGATCGCCGCCGGCAAGGTCGATCTGGAGTATCTCGGCCGCTACACCAATGCCGGCTGGCTGGTGATCCAGGACCCGGGTGCGGCCGATGACGGGCTGTTCGCCCGCGACGGCAACGGCAATCCGCTGTGCTGGGACCGCAAGGCCGAGGCGCTGGCGCCGGCCGCGGCGGCGTCCGAAACCCTGGCCTTCAAGGGCCGCTACACCCTGGAGGACGGGCGCGAGGCGGTGCCAGCATTCGAATTGCTGGCGCGGCGCTGCCTGGACGAGCGCTACGCGCCGGAGGCGGTCGCCGAGGAAACCGGCGTGCCGGCCGACACCGTCCGCCGGCTGGCGGCGGAGATGGCCCATGCGGCCTTTGAGGAGTCGGTGGTCATCGAGCAGCCCTGGACCGACTGGACCGGGCGGCGCCATGAGCGGATGATCGGCCGGCCGGTGGCCTTCCACGCCATGCGCGGCATCTCCGCCCATGCCAACGGCTTCCACACCTGCCGGGCGCTCCATCTGCTGCAGGTGCTGCTGGGGGCGATCGACTGCCCGGGAGGCTTCCGCTACAAGCCGCCCTTCCCCAAGCCGGTCCCGCCAGGGCCGAAGCCCACCGGGCGCTCGGAGCAGGTGGCGCCGAACACGCCGATGCCGGGCATGCCGCTCGGCTTCCCCACCGGGCCGGACGATCTGCTGGTGGAGCCGGACGGCAGCCCGTCGCGGATCGACAAGGCCTTTTCCTGGGACGCGCCGATCGCCGCCCACGGCATGATGCACATGGTGATCCGCAACGCCTGGAAGGCCGATCCCTACCCGATCGACACGCTGTTCATGTACATGGCCAACATGGCCTGGAACTCGTCGATGAACACCGCCGAGACCGCCGCCATGCTGACCGATCGGGACCCGGAGACCGGCGAGTACCGGATCCCGCGGATTATCTATGCCGACGCCTTCAACTCCGAGATGGTCGGCTATGCCGATCTGGTGCTGCCGGACACCACCTATCTGGAACGCTGGGACTGCATCTCGCTCTTGGACCGGCCGATCTGCGAGGCCGACGGGCCGGCGGATTCGATCCGCCAGCCGGTGGTCACACCGGACCGCGACGTGCGCCCGTTCCAGGATGTGATGATCGATCTCGGTGCCCGGCTCGGCCTGCCCGGCTTCACCGCCGAGGACGGCTCCGCCAAATTCCCCGGCGGCTACAGCGACTACATGGTCAACCACGAGCGCAAGCCGGGCATCGGACCGCTGGCCGGCTGGCGCGGCGCGGACGGTGGATCGGAGGGCCGGGGCGACCCGAACCCGAACCAGCTCGACCGCTACATCGAGAATGGCTGTTTCTGGCAGCACCATCTGGCGCCGGAGGAACGTTTCTTCAAATTCGCCAACAAGGCCTATCTGGAGCGCGCCGTGGCGCTGGGGCTGATCGACCATGCCGAACCGATCGTGCTGCAGATCTACAGCGAGGTGCTGCAGAAGTTCCGCCAGGCGGCCCGGGGCCATGGCGCTGTCCAGCCGCCGGAGAGCAAGCGCGCCCGGGTCGAGACCTATTTCGATCCCCTGCCCTTCTGGTACCGGCCCTTCGACATCGCCGCGGCCGAGGCCGAGGGCAACCTGCCGCTCTACGCGGTCACCCAGCGGCCGATGGCCATGTACCATTCCTGGGGCTCGCAGAACGCCTGGCTGCGGCAGATCCATGACAGCAACCGGCTCTACGTGGCGCGATCCACGGCTGCGGAATCCGGGCTGACCGATGGCGACTGGGTCTGGATCATCGGCCGCAACGGCCGTGTCCGGGCGCGCATCCGCACCATGGAGGGGGTCAACCCGAATACGGTGTGGACCTGGAACGCGATCGGCAAGCGGGCCGGCGCCTGGGGGCTGAAGCCCGGCGCACCGGAATCCAAGGAAGGCTTCCTGCTGAACCCGCTGATCCCGGAACTGCTGCAGCCCGACGAGGACGGCTATCAGCACTCCAACGCCGACCCGGTGACCGGACAGGCGGCCTGGTACGACCTGAAGGTGCGGCTGGAGAAGGCCACCGCCGAGGAGGCGGCCGCGGCCGAGCTGGCGGAGCTGCCGCCCCCGCCCGGCCTGCCGCCGGCGCCGGACGAATGGCGCTACGGCGCCGGCTTCGGGGGACGGGCCCGATGACCAGCCTGCCCAGCGCACCGACGGAAAAGCGCCTCGGCCTGGTGATCGACCTCGACACCTGCGTCGGCTGCCATGCCTGCGTCGTCGCCTGCAAGGAATGGAACACCGGCGGCTATCCGGCCCCGCTGAGCGATCAGCAGCCCTACGGATCGAACCCGTCCGGCGCCTGGCTGAACCGGGTGCACAGCTACGAGGCCGGCGAGGGCGCCGAGGGCCGCACCGTGCATTTCCCGAAATCCTGCCTGCATTGCGAGGATGCCGCCTGTGTCACGGTCTGCCCGACCGGCGCCTCCTACAAGCGGGTCGAGGACGGCATCGTCCTGGTCAACGAGGATTGGTGCATCGGCTGCGGGCTGTGCGCCTGGGCCTGCCCCTATGGCGCCCGCGAGCTGGATGCGTCGGAAGGGGTGATGAAGAAATGCACCCTGTGCGTCGACCGCATCTACAACGAGAACATCCCGGAGGCCGAGCGTCAGCCGGCCTGCGTCAACACCTGCCCGGCCGGCGCCCGCCATTTCGGCGATCTGGCCGACGCCAATTCCGCCGTGTCGCAGCTGGTGGCGGATCGCGACGGTTTCGACCTGATGGCGGAGATGGGCTACCGGCCGACCAACAAATACCTGCCGCCCCGCCCCGGCCGCGCCTGCGGCGACGCCACGGCTCCGGCGCGCCTGGAAGCGGCCTCCCCCGAAGGCGGGTTCCTCGCCTGGCTCGACCGCGCCCTGTCGGGCTAGGCCGCATGCATCCAGCCCTCTCGATCATCTTCTTCACCACCGCGTCCGGGGCCGGCTACGGGCTGCTGGTGCTGCTCGGACTCGGCGCCGCGTTCGACATGCTGCCGGCCGAGCGCTGGTTCGGGCTGGTCGCGCTGGGCCTGTCTTTGGGCCTGATCAGCGCCGGGCTGGTGTCGTCGACCTTCCATCTCGGGCATCCGGAACGGGCCTGGCGGGCGCTGTCGCAATGGCGCTCCTCCTGGCTGTCGCGGGAGGGCGTGATGGCCATCGTGACATATGGTCCAGCGGGCCTGCTGGGCATCGGCTGGGTGTTCCTGGAGGACACCGGCGGGTTCTGGGCGTTGTGCGGCGTGCTGGCGGCCGCCCTGGCCATCGTCACCGTCTACTGCACCAGCATGATCTACGGCTGCCTGAAGACCATCCGGCAATGGCACAATCACTGGGTGCCGCCGGTTTTCCTCGGCTTCGCCTTCGCGACCGGCGCCCAATGGCTGTATGCGGTGGAAGCGCTGTTCGGCATGGCGGCCGGCCAGTTGCCGGCCGTGGCCATGATGCTGACTGCTGTGGCCTGGGGGTTCAAGGGCCTGTACTGGCGCAGCCTGAGCGCGGGCGCGCCGGCCCATACCACGGAGACAGCCACGGGGCTTGGACATATCGGCGCTGTCCGGATGCTCGATCCGCCGCACAACCAGGAGAACTATCTGCTGCGCGAGATGGGGCACCGGATCGCCCGCAAACATGCGTTCAAGCTCCGCCGCCTGGCGATCCTCGGCGGGCTGGTGGTGCCGATCGCGCTGCTGCCCCTGGCTTCGGTGACAAGCGGCGCCGTCGCCGCCCTGGCGGCCCTGCTGGCGGCAATCGCCGGCAGCGCCGGCGTGCTGGTTGAGCGCTGGCTGTTCTTCGCCGAGGCGCAGCACACGGTGACCCTGTACTACGGTTCCCGGGCGGCGTAGACAGGCGCGGAGTTATCGGCGGCGATGCCGCTCGCGCCCGGGGGTCTTCGCCATGGACGAGTATTTCGACGCCAACCGCAAGCGCTGGGACGAGGTCGTCGGCATCCATACTAAGTCGACGACCGGCGCCTATCGGGTGGACGCGTTCCGCAATGGCGCCGAAGTGCTGGGGCCGATCGAGGTCGAAGAGATCGGCGACCTTGCCGGCAAGAGCGTCCTGCACCTGCAATGCCATTTCGGGCTCGACACGCTGAGCCTCGCCCGACGCGGCGCCACCGTCACCGGCTATGATTTCTCAAGCAAGGCGTTGGCCGCCGCGCGCGCCCTGTCGGCGGAGACCGGGGTACCGGGCACGTTCATCGAAGGCAATCTGTACGAGGCGCCAGAGCGGATCGACGGGCGCTTCGACGTGGTCTATGTGACCTGGGGCGCCATCAACTGGCTGCCGGATATCCGCCGTTGGGCGGAGGTGGTGGCGCATTTCCTGAAACCCGGCGGCTATCTCTACCTGCTGGAGGGCCATCCCGCGGTGATGGCCCTGGAACAGGTCGACGATGGCCGGCTGGTCCCGACCTATCCCTATTTCCAGGGCGACGAGCCGCTCGCCTTCGACGAGGCCACCACCTATACCGGCGACACCGATACGCTGGAGAACACCCGCAGCTATGAGTGGATCCATCCGATCGGCGAGATCGTCACCGGCCTGATCGATGCCGGGCTGACCCTCGACTTCCTGCACGAGCACGACCGACTCGCCTGGAAACTGTTCCCCTGCATGGAGGACATCGACGGCAACATGACCCGGCTGCCGCCGGAGGTGCCGTCCCTGCCCCTGGCCTTCTCCCTGAAGGCGACGAAGCGCTAGCCCCGCCGCTCCCAATCCAGGTACTCCAGGTTCACGCAGTTGCGCAGCTCGCCGTCGCGCAGATGGGCCACCAGGGTCTCCACCGACAGCCGCCGCACATCCCGCGCGCTCTCCGGGCTGCCCCAGGCGGCATGCGGGGTCAGCACCAGGCGGCCGGCGAGCCAGTCGGCCCGGTCGGCATAGGCCTGGACCAGGGGCGGCAGCGGGTCCGGCGGCGGCTCCTCCGGCAGCACGTCGAGCGCGGCGCCGGCAATGGTCCCGGCCTTCAGGGCATCGTGCAGCGCATCGATGTCGACGACGGCGCCGCGGGCGGTGTTGACCAGGATCGCATGATCCGGCATCGCGGCCAGGGCCGTGGCGTCGATCATGTGCCGGGTCTCCTCGGTCAGCGGCGTATGCACGCTGACCGCATCGCATTGCCCCAGCAAATCCTCTAGCCGATCCACCCGGTCGACGCCGACCGCGATCTCCTGGCCGCGTGAAACGTAAGGGTCGTAGGCCACCACCCGCATGCCGAAGGCCTTGGCCCGCAACGCCGTGGCGGTGCCGATGCGGCCCAGGCCGACGATGCCCAAGCTCCGCTGGCGAATGCGACGGACCAGGGGTGCGGTGGTGACGTCGAAACCGCCGATCGGGTCGGCGGACAGCACATCGTGATAGCGGGCGATTCCGCGGGTCAGCGACAGCATCAGCGCGATGGCGTGGTCGGCGACTTCGCTGGTGCCGTAATCCGGGGTGTTGGCGGCGGCGATGCCGGCGCTACCGGCCGCCTCCAGATCGATGTTGTCGAACCCGGCCCCGGCCCGGACGATGACCCGACAGCGCGGCATCCGGGCGATGATGTCGGCGCTCATCCGCACCTCGTGCCACAGCAGAACGCCGTCGCATCGGGCCAGGCTTTCCTCCGGAATCTCCGCACCGTCCCGCAGCCGATGAATGTCGAAGCGGAACCCGTCGCCGGCGGTCTCCCGCTCCACGACCGCGTCGTCGGCGTATTGGGCGTCGGGGGTGAGGATCTGAAACGTCATGGCGCTGCCTGGAGGTCATTCGGAACCCGCGATACTAGCGGTCGAATGCGGCAGCGTCGCGCGGCGCGGCCATTCCTGGCAAGATCGGTCCACCACGGACGCCGCTGGAGTGCCGATCTTGAAGGACGAGTCGATTGCGCAAGCCGTAGAGCGCCTGGCCGCCAACAGGGAGACGCCGGGACCGTTCGACGGGCTGTCGCCAGATTGCCGGCCAGGGAACGAGGCGGAAGGCTATGCGATCCAATCGGCCTTGGCGGAGGTGCTGGCGGAGACCCGCCTGGGCCCGGTGGCCGGCGCCAAGATCGGCTGCACGACGCCGGTCATGCAGAGCTACATGAAGATCGCCTCGCCCTGTGCCGGCACCATGTATCGTCGCGGCGTCCACGACACGCCGGCGACCCTGCGTCATGCCGACTTCCACCATGTGGGGGTCGAATGCGAGATCGCGGCGCGCCTCTCCTCACCGCTCCCCGAAAGACCGGGATCCGAGGGGCTCGACGGCATCGCGGCCTGCGTGGGGTCCTGCATGGCGGCGATCGAGATCGTCGACGACCGTTACCGGGACTTCCGTGTCCTCGACACGCCGACGCTGATTGCCGACGATTTCTTTCATGCCGGCTGCGTGCTGGGGCCGGCGGTCGAGGATTGGCGCGCTATCGACCTCGCCGCGGTATCCGGGCGGATGGCGATCAATGGAGAAGTCATCGGCAGCGGCCGCGGCGCCGACATCCTCGGACATCCGCTCAAGGCCCTGGCATGGCTGGCCGAAACCGGACAGGCCGGCGCCCGAGGACTCGGCGCGGGTTCGATCGTGATGCTGGGCAGCGTGGTCCAGACGGTATGGGTCGAGGCCGGCGATACGGTGACGGTCGAGATCGCCGGGCTTGGCCGGGCCGAGGTCCGGTTCGACTGAGGCGGCTACGGCGCCGCGACGTAGGCCCGCCGGCTGGCTTCGATCATCTCGGAGAGATGGCGGACCAGGGTCCATTGCTGCTGGGCGCCGATGATGAATTTCAGGCCGATGCGGTTCTCGGTGTGGTGCACCACCTCGGCATTCAGGCGGCCGACATGGGCGATGTCGATGGCCACGGTCTCGCCGACCGCCGGCAAGTTGTCGCCGAACACCAGCGCGCCGCCGGCGGAGATGTCGTTGACGGTGCACGGGAATTGCCGGTCGCCGGCGACCAGGGTGGCCGGCTGATCGAAATCCCAACGCGGGAAGCGCCGCGGCTCCTTGCGCTGCTTCTTGCCGGATGCCGGGGCGGCCGGCTCCTCGGCCGCCAGGCGGCGGTCGAAATAGTCCCAGAGCCGCCCGACCTCTTCGGCCAGAAGGGCCTGGTCGGGGGTCTCGAAAACCGTCTGGCCGCTATGCATGCGGTGGGCGAATTCGCTGCTGGCGGGAACGATGGCGGTGGCCACCGAGCCGTGCTGCGACAGCGCCATCACCGATTCTGCGGTGATGTCGGCACTGGGCGACCCGCCATTGACGACGAAGATGTGCCGCAGGCCAAGCCGTTCGAGCAGCTCGACGGTCGTGCCGGCGGCCTTCAGGTCGTATTGGCCAGGGCGAACCGGGATCGCCACCAGATCGGCGAAACCGATCACGGTCTCCGTCGCCGCGTCGATCTCCGGCGGCGTGTCGACGACGATCAGGCCCTCTTTTTCGCTCTTCATCGAGGCCAGCGCCGCGGCGATATCGGATTGCTCGACCTCGACCAGAGTCGGACCGGGACCGTTGCGGGCCTCGCGCCAGCGGGCGAGATTACCGCGCGGATCGGCGTCGATCATGGCGACCGGCTCGCCGCTGCAGCGATGCGCCTGCACTGCGATATGCGCCGCCAGCGTCGTCTTGCCGGCGCCGTTCGCGGTCGAGACAAAGGCCAGGACTTTCATACGGAGTCGCCCTCTCGGCTGACCGGTTGCTCCGACGGTCCCGCCACACCCGCGATCCGTCGACCACATCCAGTTGAGGTCACGAACCTAACGAATAGACCAGTCAAGCTTAAGCGCGCGTTAACGGACAATTGGCGCGAATATTTAAGGAATCATAAGAACCGTCGCCAATCCTGGCGGAGATGCAGTTGCTGCAAGTCTTGGCATTCGGCCCGATTTCACGCCGGAATCGGGGCTCCGAGGAAGGGTTCCGTTCCATGGACATCCTGCGAATGAACTGGTCGGCACCGACCCGAATTGCGATATGCCTGACGACGGCCTTGGCAATTTCCGGTTGCGGCCCATCGGTACGCACGGTCCAGCGGGCCGGTGATTCGCCGCAGCCCTATATGCAGTTCTCGGTGATCGTCGACCGCAGCACCGGTTCGCTCGGCCCGGCGCAGGCCGAGGCGGATTCGCGCTGTGCCGAGGTCCTGCAATCGGCGCTGATGTATCTGGCGGCCGATGTCGGCGAGGACCAGACCCGCTACTATTTCCGCTGTCGCTAGAGTACAGGCCGGAAGGCCGTCCTAGGGGACTGGCTGGCGGGCCATCTGGGTATCGTCGCTGCCGACCATCAGGGCGACGCATTGCAACTCCCGCTGCAACGGGTGTTCCGCCGGGTCGAAGCGGAAGCCGCAGACGTTGTCCTGCTGCCAGACGATCGATCCGTGGAAGCTGCCGGCCACCGCATGTTCCAGGACAAGACCGATGCCCTCCGGCACGGCATCCTCGAAACGCAGCCTGGCACCGCCCAGCGAGATGTCCTCGATCACGCAATGATGCTGCTTGCCGCCGGCCAGCACGAAGCCGCTGGTTCTGCGATCGAGCGTGCACCGTTTGGAACGACGCCGGTTGAACACCTGGGAGGTCGAGACTAGTCGCAGCGCATGCATGAACCGGCTCCGCCGATGCGGTTGAGAGGGTTCAAACTCTTAAGGATCTTGGTTAACGAACCGTTAGCCGCAGTGCAATCGTCGGCAGCGACGGCGACGCAGCCCGCCTGGGACCACGCTTTTGGGGAAACGGCTTGCTAATAGATAAAATTTTATTTAAATTGTGATCATTGCCGATGCAACGATCCCCCGCCGAGTGACGCTCCGGGACATTCGAACATGGACACGCCGGATAAGCGGTCGATTCCGCACCGGCGAATAAGAAGGACTGGCAATAATGGACCAGCTATTCGCCACCCATGGCATTGACGGTATTTCGAAGTGTCTGCTTTCGCTTGGCCATCTGATCGGGCTGGCGCTTGGATTGGGAACCACGCTTTTTCTGGACGGCGGTTGCCTCGTCTCGATCGCGAAGCGGTCATGGGGCGGCTATCGCGCCTTCATGTCGGGAACGCTGTTCCACTGCGCCACCCGGTTCATCACCATCGGGCTGGTCATCCTCTGGATCACCGGCATCGGTTTCCTGGTGCATTACGCGATCTTCTCGCCGGACAAGCTGGCCAATCCGAAGATCTATGCCAAGCTGGCGCTGGTCACCGTATTGACCGCCAACGGCGCCTTCCTGCACGCCTATGTGCTGAGTCGGGTCGCCGACATGGACGATCCGGGCGGCATGATGTCCTCCCGGGTCGGACGGCTGTGCCTGTTCAGCGGCGCCGTCTCCGCGGCAAGCTGGATCGGCGCGTTCCTGCTCGGTGCCCTTCCGATCCTCAACTACGTCGTCAGCTTCTCGATCCTCGTGGCGATCTGGGTGATGATGGTGCTTGCCGTCTTCCTCTGCGCCCAAGCGATCGTCTCCTGGCACAATCGCAGGAAAAACACCGCTTCATCCCGGGCCGCCGTCCAGCAGACTCCCGCGTAGGCGAAGCGTCCGCTTCGGGGCCCGCCCAGGCCGCATGGAGCCAAGGCCGCCACGGTTGAAAGTCCTGTTAACGTTAATAATTTGCTAATAGATAGAATTTTAGTAAAATATGTTTGCTGGCTCGATTCGACGACACGGCCCCGTGGGGGCGATCAGAGATTGGCCATGGACCAAGAAACGCGCCCTGCAGAGTGCACGGCGACAAACTTAGGGGAAGCATGATGAGGATTTTTGCTGCCATCGTACTGGCAACTTTGATCGCAACGCCCGCCACGGCCATCGACATCGTCTCCGGCAGTGGTGCCGTCGTAAAGAACGGCGCCGGATTGACCGTGGTCAACGGCGATCCCTGCGCCGGCCGCATGGAGGCGGCGTGCCTCGACCGCGAAGGCGATCGGATTGCCAGCCAGGACATCACCCCAGTGGACACTGCCGGCAGCGCCGAAGAGCCGCAAATCCCGGATGATCCGCCGTATTCGAACGGTTGTGATAGCAAGACCTGCGAAGAGTAACGCAACGGGTCATTCCAAGGCCCTATTGACGCATTCGGCCGGCGGAGGCGACAACGTCAGGATAGAACGATCCGACGCGTTGCATGTCAGGCCGCGAGATGGACAGTCCCGGCGATATCACCGTCCGGCCCGGTACACCGGAGGATGCCGCCGGGATCGCACATATGGCGAACCTGCTCAACCGGCATGAAGGACTCGGGGACGACGTCTTCTCCGAGGACCAGGTGTTGCGAGACGGCTTCGGCGATCGGCCGGCCTTCCAGGTGCTGATCGCCGAGCGGGCCGGCCAGCCGGTCGGCTATGCCTTGTTCACCGATGGCTACAACACCGATATCGCGGCGCGTGCGGTCTGGCTCGAGGATCTCTTCGTCGACCAGCCCGCCCGTGGCCAGGGAATCGGCCGCCGGCTGTTGGCCTCCGTGGCCCGCATCGCCGTTGATCGCGGCGCGCGATCGGTCTGGTGGGGCGTGCGGTCCGGCAACAGCGGGGCGCGCGCCTTCTACGCGTCGCTCGGCGCCACGGATGACGATGCCAGAATTCTGGAACTCAACGACGCCGCACTGACGGCGCTGGCCGATCAGGCGCCCTCGGATCCCTGACGGCCCAGGTCTGGCCGTCGCGCACGGGACTGGCGGAGTCAGAATTCGCGGTCGAAGACGACCGGATAGCCGACGATTTCCGGAGGCGACTCGAACATGTCGGCAAGCAGTGTCATCAGCCGGGCCGCTTCGCCGCTGGACTCATAGGTCCGGACATGCTCCTCGGCCTGCCACATGGTCATCAGTACGCCGCGGCCGGACCCATCGCCGGTCAGCACCACGCGCATGAAGCCGGGCTCGCCCTCTAGCTGGGGAAACACGGTCTGCCGGAACAAATCGACGGCCTCGGACCAGCGGTCCGGCTTGACCGAGAGATGCGCGAAACGCACGAACATCCGGTTGCCTCGGAAGTTGGTCGGGCCGGCGCCGCCTGCCCGCGGGTCATGCCCGGGACAGGCGGTCCGGTCCGTTTACCCGGCCACTGCCGGGCGGGTAACGATGCTCAGCCGGACAGGCAGCTGTCGATATTCTCCGGCGTGCAAACGTCGAGACCGGTATAGATCGGGTCGTCGACCTCCTTGCCGTTGACGATGTCCTGCAGGATGAACATGGCGCGATAGCCCATCTCGTAGGGCCGCTGGCCGACCTGGCCGTGGCTCAGGCCATCGCGGAGGATGTCCATCTGCATCGGAAGGGTGTCGGCGACGACCAGGGCCAGCCCGACATCCTTGATGCGCTCGACATTGGCTTCCGCTACCTGCCGGTACGCCGCCGGCACGAATTGCGGGAAGCCGCCGGTCGGCACGAAGGCGTCGAGATCCGGCATCGCCGCCAGGATGTCGCCCATCTGCTGAACCGAGAGCGGGAAGTCGTCATTGGTGTAGAGCGGGCAGCCATCGGCCTCGACCCAGCCATTCTCGCCGGTCAGGCGATTGCCGGGAGGCGAGTCGGACATGGCACCGGCGATGGTGTCGCGGATGCCCTGCATGCGCTCATTGTGGTTGGCCGCGGCGGCGCCACCGGACTGGATGCAGATCGTGCCGCCATCCGGCTTCAGCTCCATGGCCAGCTTCGCCAGGTTGACGCCGATATCGTAGTTCTTGGTGCCGACATAGGCGGTCCTGAGCTCGCTGTCCTCGGCCAGCAGGTCGGAATCCCAGGTGATGACGGGGATGCCGGCGGCCTGGGCATTGCGCAGGACGCGCGCCATGGCCGGAGCATTGGACGGGGCGACGGCGATGCCGTCGACGCCGCGGGTGATCAGATCCTGCACGATCTGGATCTGCTCCTGTTCGGTATGCTCGCCCGGGCCGATATACAGGCATTCGACGCCGTCGAGCTCTTCCTGCGCCTTCATGCAGCCGTCGCGCGCCAGGTCGAAGAACGGATTGTTCATTGCCTTGGGCACCAGCGCGAAGGTCAGATCGTCCGCCTGTGCCAGCGGCGATGCCAGGAACGCCGCCGCAGCTGAGGCCAAGATCAGTCTTTTCATTATCTTCCTCCCTTACCGATTGGTGTCTTCATGACACAGTACACAGACTGGCCGGCTCACGTCAGCCAGACTGCCTTCCGCGGATCCGCTCCAGCATGACCGCGAGAATGATGAACAGGCCGACAAAGGCCCCCTGCCAATAGGGGTCGACGCCCGCCAAAAGTAGAGAATTGCGGATGACCTCGATGAGCGCCGCGCCGATCAGCGCTCCGAAGGCACCGCCCTCTCCGCCCATCAGATTGGCCCCGCCAATCACCGTCGCCGCGATCACTCGCAGCTCGTAGGTCATGCCGAGCGCGTTGGTCACCGCCCCCAGCCAGCCGACCATCAGCACCGCAGCGACCCCGGCCATCAGGCTGCACAGCATGTAGACCGAAAGCTTGATCAGCTCGACCGGCACGCCGGTCAGCCGCGCTGCCTGCTCGTTGCCGCCGATCGCGTAGACGTAGCGTCCCCAGGTGGTGAACTTGAAGACGAGCGCGAACACCACGGTCAGCACCAGCAGCACGATCACCGGATTGGCGATGCCGAAGGTGGTGCCGCCGCCGATCGACAGGTACAGCTCCTCGTCCGGGCCGAACTGGTAGAACATCTGGTTGTTGGAAATCACCAGGGCGAGGCTGCGGGCGATACTGAGCATGCCCAGGGTCACGACGAAGGGCGAAAGGTTCAGATAGGCGATCAGGACGCCGTTCACCGTGCCGGCGGCCAGCGCCGTCAGCAGCCCGGCGGACACGCCCGCGAAGAGCGGAAACCCGGCGTTGAGCACCAGCCCCGTCATGATGCCGGACAGCCCCATCACCGACCCCACCGACAGATCGATGCCGGCGGTGATGATCACGGCGGTCATGCCGAGCGCGATCAGCCCGATAAACGCGAAATTGCGGGTGACGTTGAAGATGTTGTTCTTGGTCGCGAAGGCGTCGGATACGAACGACATGACGATGCAGATCACGATGACGGCGATGGTGACCCAAAACGCCTGGCTGCCGATCATGTGGTGGAGAATTCCGCCCTCGCGCTGAACCGTCACATCCTTGATCGAAACTTCCGCGGTCATCGCGCTCGGGCTCCCTTGTCCATGTCGCCGCCCCCGGTCATGCGGCGCCGATGGCGCCGGTGATGAGGCCGGTCACCTCCTCCGGCGAACTGTCGGCAATCCTCTTGTCGGCGACCTTGTGGCCGCGCCTGAGCACCATGACCCGGTCGCAGACGGCGAAGACGTCGGGCATGCGGTGGCTGATCAGGATGACCGCCATGCCCTGGTCCAGAAGCCGCTTGATCAGGTCCAGGACCTCGGCCACCTGGCGCACGCTGATCGCTGCCGTGGGCTCGTCCATCAGCACGATCTTGGCGTCGGAAAGCCGGGTGCGGGCGATCGCCACCGCCTGGCGCTGGCCACCGGACATGCTGCGCACCAGGTCGCGCGGCCGGGTCTCGGATTTCAGCTCCTCGAACAGCTCGCCGGCGCGCTCATACATGGCCGCATGGTCGAGATAGCGGAACGGCCATATGCCCCGCTTCGTCTCGCGGCCCAGGAACACATTGGCGGCAGCGGTCAGGTTGTCGCACAGGGCCAGCTCCTGATAGACGACCTCGACCCCCTTCTCGCGGGCCTCGACCGGCTTGTGGAACTGCACCGGCTCGCCGTCCAGCACGAGGTTGCCGCTGGTCGGCGGGAAGTTGCCCGCCATGATCTTCACGAGGGTCGATTTGCCGGCGCCGTTGTCGCCCATCAGCCCCAGGGCTTCTCCCGGCTCGATGGAGAAGCTGACCTCCTCCAGCGCCTGGATCGCGCCAAAGCTCTTGGACACATTACGGGCTTCCAACAGGGCCATCGATGTCCTCCCCAGACCTGCTTCGGCGATTGGGTTCGCGCGTTGGCAGGGCCCGCCGCATCGCCGCGGCGGTTAATCGATACAACGCTACACGCCGTCGGAGTCCCAGGCAAAAGGAAAAGGAACAGACGTTCCCGACTCAGCGATGGCGGAATACGGGCATTCCGGCATGGTCACCGGTCGGCAAGCACTTCCCGATTGACCACCAGCTCCGGATTAAGCCGTCCATCCACGCCGTCCAGCGCGTTCTGCGCCGCTGCCAGCGCCATGCGGGCGGCGCATTCGTCGGTCAGCCCGGCGGAGTGCGGGCACAGCACCACGTTGTCGAGGGACAGCAGCGGATGGCTGGTCGGCGGCGGTTCGGAATCGAAGGTGTCGATCCCCGCACCGGCGATGCGCCGGTCCTGCAGGGCGTCCGCCAGAGCCGCCTCGTCAATCAGACCGCCGCGCGCCGCATTGATGAGAATAGCGCTCGGCCGCATCGCCGCCAGCTCGGCGGCGCCAACCGCCCCGACCGTCTCCGGGGTTCGCGGCACATGCAGGGTGACGACATCCACCTCGCCCAGGACCGTCCGCCAATCCTCCACCTTGTGCACGCCGGCCTCCGCCATCTCGGCCGCCTCCACATAGGGGTCGTAGGCCGCCACATGCAGGTCGAACGCCAGGGCGCGGCGCGCCACCTCCCGCCCGATGCGGCCGAAGCCCACGATCAGCAGCGTCTTGCCGGCCAGTTCCGTCGCGGCGAAGCTGTCGCGGATGGTCCAGCGCCCCTCGCGCACGGCGCGGTCATAGGGGATGCACTGCTTGGCCAGCGCCAGGATCAAGAACAGGGTGTGCTCCGCCACCGTGACCGCATTGACGTTGCCCACCACGGTCAGCGGGATGCCTTTGCGGGTCAGCGCCTCGACCGGAACGTTGTCGTAGCCGACCCCATGGCGGGAGACCACGCGCAGGCGCCCTGCCCCCTCCAGCGCCGCCGGCGGAACCACGGCGGTGCGGACGACCAGGGCATCGGCCCTGGGCAGCCGGGCGGCGAAATCCGCCTCGGTCGGATTGTCGATCGACTCCAGCGTGACGTCGGAGCGCGACTCCAGCAGCTCCATACCGGCCCGGTGGATCATCCCGGTCAGAAGGATATGGGGCATTCAGGACTCTCCAGTTCAACATGGCCCATTGAATTCCCTCTCCCCTTGCGGGAGAGGGTTAGGGTGAGGGGTACTAAAAACGACTCCGCGCGCCCTCACCCGGATCGCCATGCGATCCGACCCCCGATCAAGCCGGGGGCAGGCTCTCTCCCACAAGGGCAGAGGTGGCATACCCTCAATTCCGAATCATGCCTAATACGTGCCACCCGAGTCGCCGGCATCGGCGAGACCGCCGCGCAGTCCGGCCAGGGCCGATTTGGCGGCGGCGGCCATGAACCGGGCGTCGGAGGCCATGGTGACCAAGCGGTATCCGGCCTCGATCATGCGCAGCGCATAGGCCGGGGTGCCGTTGTGGATGCCGGCGAAGACGCCCTTCTCCTTGGCCTTGGCGGCAATCATCTCAATGGCTTCGACCACGGGCTTCTCTTCCTGGTCGAATTTCGGCGTGCAGCCCAGGGCCAGCGAGAGATCGGCCGGCCCGACATAGATCGCATCCAGCCCGTCGACGGAGAGGATGTCGTCCAGATTGTCCAGCGCCTCGGCGGTTTCGATCATGGCGAACGGGATGACCGTGTCATTGGCATGCTCCGGATAATCGGCGCCGGCATAGAGCAGGGCCCGGATCGGGCCGAAGCTGCGGCTGCCGGCCGGCGGATAGCGGCAGGCGGAGACGAGGGTCTCGGCGTCCGACACATTGTTTACCATCGGGCAGATCACGCCATAGGCGCCGGCATCCAGCATCTTCATGATGATGCCGGGATCGAGCCAGGGTACGCGCACCAGTGGCGTCACATCGGTGGTCGCGATGGCCGTCAGCATGTTGGCCGCCATCTGGTAATCGACCACGCCGTGCTGCATGTCGACGGTCAGGGAATCCCAGCCCTGATGCGCCATGGTCTCGGCGGAAAACGCGCTGGGGATCGCCAGCCAGCCATTGGCCACCGATCCGCCGCCGGCCCAGATCCGCCGGACGCCGTTCTCTCTCATCAGCCTCTCCTGTCTCGAATTCGCCCGATCAGACCATGGGCCGCGCGGCTATGCCAGCACCAGATGGGTGTATTTGACATCGAGATAGTCGCGGATGCCCTCGATGCCGCCTTCGCGCCCGAAACCGCTCTCGCGGATGCCGCCGAACGGCGCTTCGGCCGCCGCCAGCCCATAGGTGTTGACCCCGACCATGCCGGCCGCGATCGCCTCCGAGGCGGCATGGGCCGTCTTCAGGGATCGGGTGAAGACATAGCTGGAAAGGGCCAGCGGCAAGGCATTCGCCTTGGCGATCACCTCGTCGAAATCGCTGAAGCTGGTGATCGGGACCACCGGTCCGAACGGCTCTTCCGCGAGGATCCGCGCCGTGTCGGGAACCTGGTCGAACACCGTCGGCTCGTAGAAGTAACCGCGATTGAATCCGGCCGGGCGCTGGCCGCCGGTCAGCAGCCTTGCGCCGGACTCCAGCGTGTCGGCGACCAGCGCCTCGGTCTGCGCGCGGCGTTTCTCGGTGGACAGGGGCCCGAGCGTGGTGTCCGGGTCGAGCCCGTTGCCGATCTTCAGCGTCTTGCTGACGGCCGCGAAACGCTCGGCGAAGGCCTGGACCTTGCTCTCATGGATGAAGTACCGGCTCGGCGAGACGCAGACCTGGCCGGCATTGGCGAACTTCACCGGCACCGTCATCTCGGCGATGGCTTCGGCATCGGCATCCTCGAAGACGATCACCGGGGCGTGGCCGCCCAGTTCCATGCTGACCCGCTTGACCGTATCGGCGGCGTCCCGCAGCAGCTGCTTGCCGACATCGGTGGAGCCGGTCAGCGAGACCTTGCGCACCACCGGCGAGGCCATCAGGGCCGGGCCGATCTCAGAGGCGCGGCCGGTGAGAAGGTTGACGGCGCCTGCCGGCAGCCCGGCATCGTGGCAGCATTGGATCAGGGCCATCGCCGTGCCCGGCGCTTCCACCGAAGGCCGGCAGATGATCGAGCAGCCGGCGGCCAGCGCAGGCGCGATTTTACGGGCCAGCAGCACGGCCGGGAAATTCCAGGCGGTGAAGGCGGCGACGACGCCCACCGGCCGCGCGGTCACCTCGATGCGGCCGCCCGGCAGCCGGCTCTCGATGGTCCGGCCGTAAAGGCGCTTGGTCTCTTCCGCGTACCATTCGAACTGGTCGGCGGCGAGTTGGATCTCCCGGCGGGACTGGGCCAGCGGCTTGCCGACCTCAAGCGTCATGCGGCGGGCGAGATCCTCGGTCCGCTCCAGCATCAACTCGCCGACCCGGCGGATGACCTTGGCGCGGTCCCAGGACCCGACCGCGCCCCAGGCCGCCATGCCGCGCTCGGCCGCCTCGATCGCCGCCTGCACATCGGCCTCGCCGGCGCTCGGTGCATCGCCCAGCGGCTCCTCATCGGCCGGATTGATGGTGGTGTATGTCTCGCCGGATGCGGCCGGGCGCCAGGCACCGTCGATGAACAAGCCGAATTCGCCATACATGATGCGGCGCCCCTCCCCTGGTGTTTCGCGACAGCCTGCGCCGGCCCACTGGATAGATCAAGCGTTTCGAATTTCGTCCTGATGGAACTCCTGTTCCATCCTGCCTATACTCCCAGCTTGGGCCGACCGCCCGAGGCGGCGGCGGGACAGGAGGGCTGGCCATGGTGGCGCCGCTGACCTATGAACAACTGATCACCGAGATTGCCGAACGGCATGCGACCATGAGCAAGCGGTTCCAGCAGATCGCGCGCTTCGTAGTGCAGAACCCCAACGACGTCGCCCTGGAGTCGGTCAAGGCGATTTCGGCCACTGCCGGGGTGCAGCCTTCGACCCTTGTGCGGTTCGCGCAATCCTTCGACTATGCCGGCTTCAGCGACATGCAGCGGGTGTTTCAGAGCCGGCTGCTGACCGCCGCACCCAGCTTCACCGACCGGCTGAACGCGCTGCGCAAGGAGCTCGGTGGCGAGGATGGTTCGTCCCGGCCCTCGGCCTTGAAGGACCTGGTGATCGGCGACATCGCCGCCCTGCAGCACCTTATGGAATCGACGGCGGATGTGGATCTCGACCGTGCCGCAGCGCTGCTATCGGAGGCCAGCACGATCTATGTCATCGGCCAGCTTCGCGCCTATCCGGTGGCCAACTATCTGCGCTACGCCCTGACCCATCTGCGCCGTGACGTCCGGTTGCTGGACGGGGCCGGCGGGCTGGCGGCGGAACAGGCGCATATGATGGACGAGCGCTGCGTGCTGCTGGCGGTCAGTTTCCGGTTCTATGCCCGCGAGGTGGTCGACATCGTCGAGGCCACCGCCGAACGGGATATCCCGATCGTCGCGATCACCGACAGCCAATTGAGTCCGCTGGCCAAGCATGCGGATGTGGCGTTCGAGGTGCCGGAAGGCGAGTTCAACTTCTCCCGCTCCCTCGCCGCCCCGATGTGCCTGGCCCAGGCCCTGGTCATCAGCATGGCACAGCGGCTGCAGCAGGATCCCCAGGCGATCCCGATGCCGGACTTCGACCGGCAGCCGGAGACCGCGGACTAGCTGCGCGGCTCGATCAGGTCCCAGAGATTGCCGTAGAGATCCTCGAACACGGCGACGGTGCCGTAGGTCTCGTCCCGCGGTTCCTCGCGGAAGCGCACCCCGCGTTCGATCATGGCCTTGTGGTCGCGCCGAAAATCGTCGGTGTGCAGGAACAGGAAGACCCGGCCGCCGGTCTGGTCGCCGACCCGTGCCGCCTGCGCATCGCCGTCGGCCCGAGCCAGCAGCAGCCGGGTGCCGGATGCGCCCGGCGGCGCCACCAGCACCCAGCGCTTGCCCGCTCCAAGTGGCGTGTCCTCCACCAGGTCGAAGCCGAGGGTTTCGACATAGAACGCGATGGCGTCGTCGTAATCGTCCACCAGTAGCGCGATGGAGGCGATGGTCTGTGTCACGGTTTCACCAGTGGATTTGGGGCGAGGATTAAGGTCCGGGCGGCCGTTTGTTCACACTTCCTTAATGTTAATTTCCGGCTAACCCATTCTGAAACTTAACTTTGCATTAAATACCTTTGATTCTAGAAAAAATTGAAGATAACTTTTCGCGAAATCCGGCGAGCGCCGAAAAGAACAACAAAAACAGTCGGTGCCCGCCCATGCGGAAGGCGCGAAAAAGCGCCAAAGCGAAAGGGATTGGACATGGACGCAGCAATTGTTCCCGATTTTGTCGTTGTCGACGCCGACTACCGGAACCTGCCGGACCGGATGGTCGGAGATGTGCGGAATTTCGCCCGGTCGCAGGAATATGCGGCGATCGGCGATGTTGAGCGTCACCGGCCGGAGGTCGTGTTCTCGGCGCTGATCAAGCTGTGCATCCGGCTGCACAAGAAGGAGCAGGCCGGCCGTCTGCTCTGGGGCGAGCGGGCCACGTTGAGGCAGATTCACAAGCTGTTCGAGAAGATCGCCCGCAGCCACACTGCCTCGACCAAGTACACGTTGGTGACGATCATGTTCGACCGGCTGGCGCAGGATGAGGGCTGGGAGGTCCTTCCCCTGCTGCGCAAGCGGTTCGGACCGGCCACCAGCGAGCTGTTCAACCTCTGGATCATGTGACCCGGGAGGCCCGGCGGGCCGCCGTCCAACCCCTTGGGCGGCGGCCCGCAGCGCGCGGGTCAGTCCCGCGCCATGACCAGGAACAGGTAACCGAAATACTCCGGGAATTCGCGGAACACAGCGTTCTCCTCCCGGCACTCCTCCAGCACCGCTTCCGCCACCGGATCGCCAGCGTATTTCGGCGCGATCTCGTCGATGCGCCGCTCCTGCGGGCCGCAATAATCGTCCCACCAGTCGGAGTTCGGCAGCACGAAATCCCCCAGCAGGCGATAGCCGCATTCCGCCACCAGCGCCCGGCGCTGCTCCGCATCGCGCATGTCCGGATATGCCGCCCAGCACCGCACCACCCTCTCCGGCGGGTCGGCGCGCAGCCAGACCGCATCGGTCAGCGCCAGCTTTCCGCCGGCCTTGAGCAGCGGCCGCCAGGCCCGCAAAGCCTCGCCCACCCCCATGATGTATGCGGCGCCTTCGCACCAGATCAGGTCGAAGCTGCCGGGTTCGAATTTCAGATTGTTCATGTCACCGATCTCGGCGCGCACGCGATCATCGACTCCGCGCTCGACGGCCCTCCGGTTGGCCTCCTCGACGAAGGGCGCATGGGTGTCGACGGCGGTAATGGTGGCCCCAGGCAGGAAATCCGCCAGGTCCATGGTCTGCATGCCGGGGCCGCAGGCGATATCGAGGACCCGGGCCTTCTCGGGCAGCGGCCCCGCGAGATCCAGCGCGCGACGCGTGCTGGCGCGGCTTCCGGGCCCCTCACGGGGAAGGCCGCTATGCACGTCGAAGAAGACGGCGCGCTCCCTCGGGTTGTCGAAATCCATTCTGCCTCCTGCAGGCCATCCTTGCGAATTGGCGATCTAGCACGAAACCGGCTCGACCGGTGCGCCCCGGGACGTTCCCGGGCACACCGCCTTGGTTGCTTACCATTGCTTAACCGCCCAGGGCGACCCTGTGTGGCATGGCTTCTTCTCTGCACCGCGGCGCAGTCAGGCTGCTCCGCCTCTCCCTGTTCCCGCTGCTGTGCCTGGCGCTGGCCGCCTGCGCGGGACCGACCGAGCGCGGCGGGCACACGCCGCATCGTGCCAACGCCGTCATTCCCTACAGCACCTCCGCCGGCCTCCCTGGACATCTGCGGCCGCGCATCGTCAACGCCTCGAGCCGGCTGCAATGCGTGCCCTATGCGCGGGAGCAATCCGGGATCCAAATCCGCGGCGACGCCTGGACCTGGTGGGACCAGGCAGCCGGTCGCTATGCGCGCGGCCACCGGCCGGAGATCGGCTCGGTGCTGGTGCTGCGGCGGCGCGGCGGCAGCCTCGGCCATGTCGGCGTGGTGAGCGAGGTCGTCGATGGCCGCACGGTCGTTCTGCGCCATGCCAACTGGTTGAACGGCGGCCGGATCCACATCGACACGCCGGTCCGCGATGTCTCTACCGCCGGTGACTGGTCGGCGGTCCGGGTGTGGTATACGCCCGGTGGCGTCTATGGCAGCTCGACATACCCGGCCTATGGCTTCATCTATCCCCGGACATTGGCCGCCCGGAGCTGATCTCGTCATTGCCAGCCGGCATCGCCCGGCATCGCCGAATGGCCACGAGTTACCAAGAAAACGGGGACCGCGACGGCGTCGCGGTCCCCTCCAAAGTCGCACGATCAGGATTCAAACGGCCTCAGTCGTCCTCATCGTCATCGTCGTCATCGTCATCGTCGTCATCGTCATCGTCATCGTCATCGTCGTCGACACGGACCCTCAGCATGAACAGGCCGCGATCCATGCTGCTCACCGCGACGACACCCTCGCGCCGAAAGAATGGGAAATTGCTCCAGGTGCCGCCTTCGAAGCTCGGGTTGTCGTTCTCCGGATACATGTCGAAGAACGCCACTTCCTCGTAAACCCCCTCATCGACGTCGTCGAGATCGAAGACCCGAAGCCCGGAGGTGTAGTTCGAGGCGTAGGACAGATCGCCTCTGATATAGATGTTGTGGTCGATCGAGGTGGTCCCGTAGGTGACCTCCGCGATCAGCTTCGGATCGTCGAGATCCTCGACGTTCCAGATACGTGTCGTCGTGTTCGCAACGGAGCCGAAAAACTCGTCCAGTTCGTCACCGTGCACGAAGTGGGTCTGGTCTTCCGTCAGCCAGCCCTGATGGCTGAAATCCGACCGGACGCCATAGGTCGTAAGGCCGAGCCCAACGGGATTGAGCTTGTCGGTCACATCGGTAATCGAGACGCTGTTGTCCGTATTGCCGAACTGGTTGGGAGTCGCGTTGAAGCAAATCTCCTTGCCGATATGTTCCAGGTCCGGGCCGTGATAGATCACGCATTGGGTGTCGTGGACGTAGCTGAAGCTGTCGAAGCATCCGGCGAAGCTCGGAGACGTCGGAACGCCGATATCGATCATCAGCAGACCGCCCGAGCAGATATTGGCGCCGACCACATAGGCGTAGCCGGTGTCCTCGTTGATGGCGATGTTGTGGGCCCTGGAAAAGCCGTTGTAGCGCGCGGCGTCGGTGAAGGTCACTGGGCCGGCGGAGGTGTCGGCGTCGCGGAGAGTCGTCAGGTCCCACACCTGCAGCCCGTGATCGGTATGCTCGGAGACGATAAAGGCATGGTTGTCGAAGATCTTGATGTCGCGCCAGAAGAACCCGCCCTGGTCCGAGGCGGTCGGCAGCATGCCGATGACCTTTGGCCGGCGCGGCCGGGTCACGTCGATGGCGAAGGTGCCGTCATTCGAGCCCAGTAGCACGTATTCGCGGCGGGTCACCGGGTCCCGCCAACCCCACATGTCGTTGATGAAGGCGACGCCGAGCGTGCCGATATCGACGAAGCTCAGCATGTCGATGTTGTCGCAGGGATAGGTGCCGGCGGCCAACCCGTCGCGGCAGCGCGCGAAGGTCTTCTGGGCATCGGCCAGATCCTCGGCCCGCTCGGGCGCCGTGTCGGCGATGCGGGTCCAGTCCGCGATCTTGCTGCTGCCCTGCTGCCCGCTGCTGCTGCTTTGCACCTGCGTGCCGGATGCACCGAAGGACAGGAGCGCCGCGGACACCGCCGCGACGACCACAAATGTCGACCTTAGGATGTTCATGTGCCTCTCCTTGCTCATTCTTTTCGATTGGTGCCTCCAATCCTTGGGGGGAACGAAAGCGCCATGACATGCCAATCGGAGGCCCGAGGCCCGCGTGGGTAGAGAGGTCAAATCTTATGGTGTTGGGGATCCCCAAATGACAGAAAGGAACTGTAACAGGGATTTAACACAACCAGAAGGGTTAGTGGCGCGACCGGGCAAAAGGTCGCGCCACGGTCCCTGAACCGGTCAGCCGAACGACACCCCGTCCACCGCGTCCCATTCCTCGATCGGCGGCGGGACCGGTTGCGGGCCGGCGCCGATGACCGACTGGTCGAGGTCGATGAGGGCGCCGGTCAGCATGCCGGACTCCTCCGATGCCAGATAGGCGATGGTGCGGGCAACCTCGGCGGGTTTCAGCAGGCGGCCGAAGGGCTGCGCCGCCTCGGCCTCGGCAAGCCAGTCCTGGCCCTTGCTATGGTAGCGGCGCTGGATGGTGTCCTCGCCCGGCGTGTCCATCCAGCCGAGGTTGAGGGCGTTCACCCGGATGCGGTGGCGCATGACCGAATAGGCGACGTTCAGGGTCAGGACGTTGAGCGCGCCCTTGGAGGTCGCATAGGGGCACAGCATCGGCAGGCTGCCATGGGAGGCGACGCTGGAGATGTTGATGATCGAGCCTTCCGCGCCGGTGCGCTGCATCAGCTTCACCGCCTCCTGGATCAGGAAGAACGGCGCCCGGACGTTGATGTTCATCATCCGGTCGTAGAGCTCCGGCGTGGTGTCCCAGATGGTGCCGCGCTCGGTCAGGGCGCCGGCATTGACCAGGATGTCCAGCGTGCCGAAGGCCTCGTCGGCGGCGGCGATGACGCGCCGGCAATCCTCCACACTGTCCAGCTCCGCCGGAACGAATACCGCCTCGCAGCCCAGCGCGGCGAGATCTGCCACCACCGCATTGCCGCGCTCGGCATTGCGGCCGGTGACGATGATGCCGGCCACGCCGCGTTCGGCGAAGAGCTTCGCCGTGGTGGCGCCGAGGCCCTGGGTGCTGCCGGTGACCACGGCGATCTTGCCGGCCAGGGGCTTGCTGTCGGTCATGATGTCCTCCCGTAGATCGTGTTCGCCGCTGCCGGCCTAGGCCGTCACCGGGATCACCCGGCCGCTGGCGCGGGACTCGTTGGCGGCGTCTGCCAGCAGCAGGGCGCGGCGGCCGTCGTCGAAGGTCACCGAGGGCGTCCGGCCGTCCGTCACGCAGGCGATGAAATCGGCCAGCTCGGCATGATAGGCCTCGTCATAGCGCTCGATGAAGAAGTTGAGCAGCGGGTCGCGGATGCCGGTCTCGGTCGCTGTATAGCGCTCGACGGTGGTCGGTCGCCGATTGCGCGATCGCACCATGCCCTTGCTGCCGAACGCCTCCAGCCGCTGGTCGTAGCCGAACACCGCCCGGCGCGAGCAGTTGATGTGACAGAGCGCGCCAGAGGCGGTGCGCATGATCACCATGGCGGTATCCACGTCGCCCAGGCTCTCGGCGTTCTTGTCGAACAGGGCGCCGCCGGTGGCGTAGACCTCCACCGGCTCCTCGCCCAGCACGAAGCGCGCGAGATCGAAATCGTGGATCATCATGTCGCGGTAGAGGCCGCCCGAGACCTCCAGGTATTCCGGCGGCGGCGGTCCGGGATCGCGGCTGGTGATGATGACCTGCTCCACCGTGCCGATCTCGCCGGCGGCGACCGCCTCGGCGACCGCCCGATGGCTGGGGTCGTAGCGGCGGTTAAAGCCGATCTGGATCGGCACGTCCAGGCCGCCGATCTCCACCCAGCATTGGGCGACCCGGTTGCTGTCGAGATCGATCGGCTTCTCGCACAGGATCGCCTTGCGGGCCTTGGCCGACGCGGTGATCAAGTCGACATGGGTGTCGGTCGACGAGGCGATCAACACCGCCTGCACATCGTCATTGTCGAGCGCGGCGGTCACGTCCGGCGCAACGGTCGCACCGTGTTTCGCCGCCACCGCCTCCGCCGACGGCCCGTGCACGTCGTAGACCGTCACCAGCCGTGCATCGGGATTGAGCGCCAGGTTCTCCGCATGCATGCGGCCGATCCGGCCGGCCCCGAAAAGTGCGAATCCGAGCATGTTCGTGTTCCTCCCCTTTGGCCCGCCCGTTGCCCTCTTCGTCATTCCCGCGAAAGCGGGAAGCCAGCGATTCCGGCGGTTCAGCCGACAGTCTGCGTAAAACTGGATTCCCGCTTTCGCGGGAATGACGACGATGGGTTGTCGCGTGGCGAAACCGTCATCCCAGCGCGCCACACCGCCACGATATCAGCAAAGAACGTTTGTTGCATTCCGACTTTTGCGTAGAACGAAAATCGCATAATCTGCGATCAAGGCGGCCCGAGACCGCCTGGAAAGCCGACAAATCGCGCCGTCCATCCAGCGGGAGGAACCGCCATGAAGACCGTCCGCCTGACCATGGCCCAGGCCCTGGTGAAGTATCTCTGCGCCCAGCGCACCCTGGTCGACGGGCACGAGGTGCCCTTGTTCGGCGGCGCCTTCGCGATCTTCGGACATGGCAATGTCACCTGCCTGGGCGAGGCCATGGAAGCGGTGCAGGACCAGCTTCCGACCTGGCGCGGCCAGAACGAGCAATCCATGGCGCTGGCGGCGGTCGCCTATGCCAAAGCCAAGCGGCGGCGCCAGATCATGATCTGCACCAGCTCCATCGGGCCGGGCGCCACCAACATGGTGACCGCGGCCGGCGTGGCGCATGCCAATCGGCTGCCGGTGCTGCTGCTGTCCGGCGACACCTTCGCCAACCGGGTGCCGGACCCGGTGCTGCAGCAGGTCGAGCACTATCACGACCCGTCGATGACGGTGAATGACAGCTTCCGCGCCGTGGTGCGCTATTGGGACCGTATCACCCGGCCGCAGCAGCTGATGGCCTCGCTGCCCCAGGCAATCGCCACCATGCTGAGCCCGGCCGATTGCGGCCCGGCCTTCATCGGCCTGCCCCAGGACGTTCAGGCCGAGGCGTTCGATTATCCGGAGGTGTTCTTCGAGCCGACCGTGCATCTGGTGCCGCGCCCGCGCCCCGATACCGAGCAACTGGTCGCCGCCGCGGAAGCGCTGCGAACCGCGGAGAAGCCGCTGCTGATCGCCGGCGGCGGCGTGCACTACTCCCTGGCGACGGCGGAGCTTGCGGCCTTCGCCGAACGCCACCGGATCCCGGTGGTGGAGACCATCGCTGGCCGTGCGGCCATGCTGCACGACCATCCGCTCAATGCCGGACCCATCGGGGTGATCGGCTCGGCCTCGGCAAACGCCCTGGCGGCGGAGGCCGATGTGGTGCTGGCGGTCGGCTCGCGGCTGCAGGATTTCACCACCGGCTCCTGGTCGGTGTTCCAGAACCCCAACGTCAAGCTGATCGCGCTCAACGCCGCCCGCTTCGACGCCACCAAGCACCGGGCCCTTTCGCTGGTCTGCGACGCCCAGGCCGGGCTGACGGAGCTTTCGGGGGCGCTGTCCGACTGGCAGTCGCCAGAGGCCTGGCAAGGCCGGGCGGCGGAGGAATATGCCGGCTGGAACGAGACCGTCGACCAGCGCACCGGGCCGACCAATGCGGAGCTGCCCTCCTATGCCCATGTGGTCGGCGCCATCAACCGCGCCGCCGGCCCGACGGATCTGGCTCTGACGGCGGCCGGAGGGCTGCCCGGCGAGCTGGCGAAGAACTGGCGGGCGAAATCGGTCGGCACCTTCGACTGCGAATTCGGCTTCTCATGCATGGGCTACGAGATCGCCGGCGGCTGGGGGGCCAAGATCGCCGATCCGGACCGCGAGGTGATCGTCTTCACCGGCGACGGCTCCTACCTGATGCTCAACTCGGACATCTACTCGACCGTGCTGACCGGGCATAAGCTGATCATCGTGATCTGCGACAACGGCGGCTTCGCCGTGATCAACCGGCTGCAGAACTTCAAGGGCAGCAAATCGTTCAACAACCTGATCGCCGATTGCCGGGTGAAGGAGCCCTTTGCCGTCGACTTCGCCAAGCATGCGGAATCCATGGGTGCGGTCGCCGAGACGGTGGAGTCGATCTCCGAGCTGGAGGCCGCCTTTGGGCGCGCCAAGCAGGCCGACCGCACCTCGGTGATCGTCATCAAGACCGACCCCTATACCTGGACCCCGGGCGATGCCTGGTGGGATGTCGGGGTGCCGGAGGTGAGCGAGCGGGAAGAGGTCCGGCAGGCCGCCGCCGATCACGAAGACGCCCGGGTCAACCAGCGCATCGGGGTGTGAGGCCATGGAGATCCGACTGGGGGTGGCGCCGATCGGCTGGTCGAACAGCGATCTGCCGCATCTGGGCGGCGACATTCCGTTGGAGCAATGCCTGGCGGAAAGCCGTGAGGCCGGCTTCAGCGGCACCGAGACCGGGGTCAAGTTCCCCATGGACGCCGACATGCTGGGCCCGGTGCTCAAGGCGCACGACCTGAAGCTGGTTTCCGGCTGGTTCTCAGGCGAGCTTCTGAACCGCACCGTCGAGGACGAGAAGGACCGCATCGAGCAGCAGCTCGCCACCTTCAAGGCGCTGGGGGCGGCAGTGCTGGTCTACGCCGAGACCACCGGCACCGTGCAGGCCAGCCAGGACACGCCGGTCACAAGGCGGCCGCGGCTGGCGGAAGAGGACTTCCCCGCCTATGGCCGCAAGCTGACGGAGCTTGCCGAGCACATGGCGGCGCGCGGCGTGCCGATGAGCTATCACCACCATATGGGCACGGTGATCGAGCGGGCGCACGAGGTCGACCTGTTGATGGCCCATACCGGCGAGGCGGTCGGACTGCTGCTGGACACCGGCCATTTCACCTATGCCGGCGACGACCCGCTGCCGGTCACAAGGCGGCATGGCAGCCGCATCAACCACGTGCACTGCAAGGACATCCGCGCCGATGTGCTGGCGCAGTCCCGGGCGGAGGACCGGTCTTTCCTGGATGCGATCCTGGAGGGCGTGTTCACCGTCCCCGGCGACGGCAGCATCGATTTCGCCGCCTTCGCGCAGGTCCTCGCTGAAATCTCCTATGAGGGCTGGGTGGTCGTGGAGGCGGAACAGGACCCGGTCAAGGCGCCGCCCTTGCAATATGCGAAGATCGGCCACGATCACCTGGTCGAGGTCTTCACCCGGGCCGGATTCACCATCATCCCCTAGAGCCCGGCATCGCCGAAGGCCGCGCCGCAAAGGGCTCCCGGCCGCAATGCGGCAGGATGGCGGTCGCGATTAGCCGGGCCAAAACCGAAATCGGCCATCATTCGGCGCTGTGATCGCAGGTCAGGCCGTGCTGCGTGCGGAACCGCGGCCAGTCGCACCTTGGCAAACGAAAGACGGCCCGATGCAAAGCTCAATCCGATCCGCCCTAACTGTTCTCTTACTGGTCCTCGCAGGCTGCGCCAGCGGCCCCGAAGCGGATTTCGTGTCGCCGCAGGTGTCCCTGGTCAATCTCGAATCGATCGAGAGTCCCGGGCTGCAACAGCGCTACCGGGTCACCCTCCGGGTGCAGAACCAGAACACCTTCCCGCTCTCGATCTCCGGCTACATCGTCAATCTGAGCCTCAACGGCAACAATGTCGCCGATGGCGTCAACAACGCCGCAACGGTCCTGCCCGGCCTCAGCGAGGAGCTGGTGGTCGTCGACACCACCACCAACGCGTTCCAGGTGCTGCAGACCGTCCTGGAGATCCCGGGCCGCGATTCCCTCACCTTCGGCGTCAACGGCAAGGTCTTCGTCCAGCGGGACATCGAATGGACCGTCCGGTTCTGGGACAATGGCGTGCTGCGGGTGCCCGACCCGTCCGATCCCTCGCGGATGTTCCGCAGAACCTCATAGCCCAGGTTCGGAAAATCGCCACGATTGTCGCGGCACATGCGGTCTGCCGGCCAAGGACGCCGGCGGACTGGAAACAAGGTGCCCGCGATGCGATCGACCCTGAAACTGGCCCTGGTGCTGTTCACCGTGACGCTGTCCGGCTGCGCCGGATCGGGCCTCGTGCCCGACATCATTCCGCCGCGGGTTTCGCTGGCCAATCTGGAGATGCTGGAGGGCGGTAGCCTGGAGCAGCGTTTCCGGGTAACCCTCAGGGTCCGCAACCCGAACCAGATCCCGCTGCCCATCACCGGCTTCTCCTTCGACATGAATGTGAACGGGCGCAGCTTTGCCGACGGGGTCAACAACACGACGACCGTTATCCCCGGGCTGGGAGAGCGGACGGTCACCGTCGATGCCTCGACTTCGGTGCTGCAGGTCGCACAGATCATCATGGGGCTGCCGGGGCGCGACACCCTGACCTACGGCCTGGACGGGCAGGTGTTTTTGCAGCGCGGCATCGGATTCAGCGTTCCCTTCAGCGAGAGCGGTGAATTGAGCCTTCAGGACGCAACCGGCTCTTCCCGCCTGTATGGCCCGACCCGCTGACGTCCCAGGCCCGACGGCGACCGCCGAATTCTTCCAGATTCGTGTCGAAATTGTTGCACTGCAACAAAAACTCTGATACAACCTCCGGGAATTGATTTTCCGTTGCAGTGCAACGGTGCGGCCGGATGCCGAGCATCGGCCGCAAGAGATTGAGAAACCCCGGAAATCGTTCAGGAGTTACGTGACATGGCGACCAGAAAGTCTCCATCCCGCGGGACCGGCAGCCGTCCCGCCAAGGCCACCGCCGCAATCGGCAAATCCCGCACTGCCACAAAGAAGCCGCTCAAGGTTTCCGCCAAGGCGGCGACCCCGGAGCCGGAGAGCAATGTCGTCCCGCTGACCGCGGCCGAGACGAGCGCGCCCGAGCCGGTGGTCGAGCCCGAGCCCGTGGTCGAAGAGGCGGTTGTGGAGACCAAGCCCGAGCCGGCGCCAGTCGACGACGTCGCCGAGCTGGAATCCGCCGCGCCGGAGGAGGCTGCGAAGGCCGACGAGCCCGTCGAGGAAGAGACCGTCCTGGAGACCAAGGTCGAGACCGCATGGCCGTTCGGCTTCTCCCCCTCCGCCATGTTCCCGGGCTTCCCGCAGATGGGCCAGATGCCGCAGATGCCGAACTTCTCCGATTTCCCGGCCTTCGGCGCGGTGGACATGAACGCCTTCGTCACCAGCGGCACTGCCCTCGCCGAGGGCATGCGGAGCCTGGGCGAGGAGGTCATGGATTTCTCGCGCAAATCCGCGGAGCGCAATGTGGAGACCACCATGGCGGTGCTCGGCGCCTCGTCGGTGGAGGAAGTGGTCGACCTGCAGTCGCGCTTCGTGACCGGCAGCGTCGACGAGATGATGTCGGAGAGCGCCAAGCTGACCGGCATGGCGATCGACGTCGCCCAGAAGGCCGCCGCGCCCTTCACACGCGGCTAAGGTAACGCCGCGACACCGGACGCCCCTATCGGAGCGTCCGGTGTCCCGCGCGCCGACCATCTGTTAGCATTCCGGCGTTGGCCGGTGTTCCGGCCTCTCCCGGAAGGCCGAGCCCCAGCCGTGAACCGCGGTCGCACCCCTCCCCCTGCCAGATCCGATCGACGCGTCCTACGGGCCGCGATGGCACTGGCCGTGCTGGCGGCATGGGCTTTGGTGTCGATCCTGCCGGCCCGGGCACAGGGCCAGGACCGGTATCTCTCCGGCCAGTTCCTGGTCGCCGAACCAGGCATGCCGGATCCGCGATTTGCCGAGACGGTGATCCTGATGGTGTCGCACGACGCCACCGGCGCGCTCGGCCTGATCGTCAATCGCCGCCTGGGCACGATGGCCATCGCCGATCTCCTGGCCGAGATGGGCCGGCCGGCAGAGGGCATCGAGGGGTCCATCGATCTGCATTACGGCGGTCCGGTGCAGCAGGATCGCGGCTACATCCTGCACAGCGCCGACCAGATTCCCGAGGGCAGCCGGCCGGTCGGCAGCGATTTCGCCGTCGCCGGACAGCCCAACATCCTGACCAGCATCGCCGAGGGCACCGGCCCGAAGGACAGCCTGTTCGCGCTGGGCTATGCCGGCTGGGGGCCCGGGCAGCTGGAATCGGAGATGCAGCGCGACGATTGGTTCACCACACCGGCCGACCCGGATCTGGTGTTCACCGACGAACCGTCCGAGACCTGGCAACGGGTGATGGACCGGCGAGAGGTGGAACTCTGAGCGCGGAGGAGCCCGCCCCAGTCTGATGCCAGTACATTCGGCCAACACCGGCCCTCGCCCTGAGCCTGTCGAAGGGCCCAAACGGACCGAAGCCGGAGAGTGCGCCTCCCCGGCCTCGGTTTAGTGCGGTGCCGGAAGGGCCGGCCCGACACCGCCAGCCTCACCCCTCGACAGGCTCAGGATGAGGGTTCTGGTGAGGCGGCCCGATCTTGCAATCAGCCCGCCGGCTTGACCTCGATCTTGCGGGTCGCCCGCTTCGCTTCGGGCGGGCGCGGCAAGGTGATGGTCAGGACGCCCTTGGCGAACGCCGCCTGGACCGTGTCCGGATCGACATCAAAGGGGACCGCGATCGAGCGGGCGAAGGACCCGTAGGAGCGTTCGCGGAAATGGTAGTCCGCCTTCTTCTCCTCGGTCTCGGACTTCTTCTCTCCCTTGAGGGTGAGGACGTTGTCGGTCAGGTCGACGTCGATGTCCTTCTCCTCCATACCGGGCAGCTCGGCCGTGACTGTCAGACCCTCATCGGTTTCGGCCACGTCGATCAGCGGCATGGCGATATCCGTGGCGTGCTCGAAGCGCGGCCAATGGAGATCGTGGGAGAATTCGCTGAACAATCGGTCCATCTGGCGATGCAGCGACCGGAACGGATCGACTTCGCCATTGCCCGTCAAAAAGCCCGGCCGGTAGCGCCGTGCCGGCATCATCGATTTTTCCGCCATTCTGGCCTCCTGGGTGCTGGGTTGAGCCCGGGCGGCCGCGGTTCAGGCCACGGCCGCCCTCGCCTCCCCTTTTCAGGCGCGCGACTATGCGAACGCCTTCGTCGACCTGCCTGGCCGCCGCCGACGACCCTGTGGGGCCGCACCCGAAAAGTGGAGGAACTGTCAGTCGGTATTTTGTCGCCGCCGGTCGTCATTGCCATTGACGCCGATCAATTCGACAGGCGGCGCCGACATTTTTCGCGGCACCATGCGCGCACGGGCCGGCACACCGGTCAGCGCCGGGCCATCCGGAGGGCGTGCGGCGTTACTTGTGACGGAACGTAATGCGGCCCTTGGTCAGGTCGTAGGGCGTCATCTCCACATCGACCTTGTCGCCGGGCATCACCCGGATGCGGAACTTGCGCATCTTTCCCGCGGTATGCGCGATGATCTCGTGGTCGTTCTCAAGCTTCACCCGGAACATCGCGTTGGGCAGCTTTTCGACCACGGTCCCGCTGAACTGTATCAACTCTTCTTTCGCCATTGACCCTCGCAGTGGACAATCCGTCGTGCGCCGCAAACATCGGCCCATCCTCCGGCAACATCAAGCCTTGATGACACAAAGATGCGCCCGGACGGTCGCCGGGGCGCGACCTTAGAAGACCGGGGCGCGCTTGTCATCGCCGGGATGGCCTGTTCGGCACGATTGCCGTCCGGTGCCACTAGCGATCGGGGCGGATCGTGACCGCCAGCGCATCATGGTCGGAAATCGCTACCCCCTGCGGATCGAGCGCCGGGATGGTCACCGGGTCGGAGGCTGCCAGCCCGCGGGTGAAAAACCAGTCGATCCGGCCCGGGGGCTTCGCCGCTTGGTCCGGCCGCCGGCGCTGGGTCGGCCGGTCGTCGTTGCAGGCAACCCAATCGTAGCCCGCCCCGTGCGCCACCTCGAAGAGCGGCTCGTAGGGCATCGGCTGCATCAGACGATCCGGATCCTCGGCCAGAAGCGCCTCCAGTCCGCCCGGGCTTTTCACCAGATCGCGTGAAGCAGAGGCGGTGTTGAAATCGCCGCCGACGATCGCCGGCATTCCGGGCGCATACCTTTCGATCGCGTCGAGCAGCGCAGCCATCTGGTCGGCGCGATGGTCCGGATCGCTGTGGCTCTCGAAGTGCACGGTCGCAACGACCACCTCGACGCCGCCGATGGCCAGGGTCGCGGCCAGGGCCATGCGGCCGCCGACCCGCCGCTCGCCGCGCGTGCCGTCGAACCATTCGCCCTCGCGCTCCAGCCGGATCAGTACCGGCCGCGACAGGGCGTGCGGCGACAGGATCGCATTACCGTGGAGACCGAGCGCGTTCGGTTCGGTGGAAAGCCCGACCAATTCCCGTGCCGATCCGCGCTCGAGCTCCAGGAATTCCACTCCATAGGCATAGCCCTGCCCGAGCCGTTCGGCGAGGTCGCGGGTGGTGTGGCGCTGGCCGGTCCGGGTCATGCCGTGGTCCAACTCGCACAGCAGGTTGACCGCCGCCCCCTGCCCGGCCAGCAGCGCCGCCTGCGCCTCCGGATGGCGGCCCCGCTCGACATTCCAGAACAGGATCCGGGCCGTCCCGGCCGGCGGCCCGACGGTGCCAGGCGCCCATTCGATCAGCCGGAGCGCGGCAATCTCGTCATAGAGCCAGCCATGGGTATCGGAATCGGTGGCGCCCGCCAGAATGGCTTGCCGGCGCTCCTGGGAGACCTTCGGCAGCGCCGGACAGGTTTCGTGGAAGAGCGCCGCCGGCACCGATGTCAGCCGGGAATCGACACGCGGACGTCCGGCAGCAGGCGCTCGGTCCCGGTGTCGAACAGCAAGGTGTCGCGCTCCTGGAACCGGACATGCACCTGGTCGCCGACCGTGTGGCGGCGATCGTCCTCGCCGCCGCCATTGAGCGCCCGCAGCGGGCCGAGGCCGGTATCGACGAGGAACAGGGTCTCGCGCCCCATGGGCTCGACATCCTCGATCCGGCCGGGCAGGCCGGCACCGGCAAAGCGCACATGTTCCGGCCGGATGCCGAGCGTCACCGCCCCGGACGCATCGCCCTGGCGCGGCAGGTCCATGCCGTTGACCGCCACCGACCCATTGGCCGCCTCGCCTTCCAGCAGATTGATCGGCGGCGCGCCGACGAAGCTGGCGACGAACATGCTGGACGGTTTGCGGTAGAGATCGTCGGGCGGGCCGACCTGCTCGATCCGGCCCTTGCTCATGCAAATGATGCGGTCGGCCATGGTGGTGGCCTCGATCTGGTCGTGGGTCACCAGGATCGTGGTCACCCCGAGCTGGCGCTGCAGCTTCTTGATCTCGGTGCGCATGCTAAGGCGCAGAGTGGCGTCGAGATTGGACAGCGGCTCGTCGAGCAGCAGGAGTTGCGGCTGCTTCACCAGCGCCCGCGCCAGGGCCACCCGCTGCTGCTGGCCGCCGGACATCTGGCCGGGACGGCGGTCGAGCAGTTCCTCGACCTGGACCAGCCGCGCCGCCTCCACGGCCCGGGTCCGCGCCTCGTCCTCCGGCACCGATTTGAAGCGCAACGGGAACATAATGTTCTGCAGCACCGTCATATGCGGGTAGAGGGCATAGGACTGGAAGACGATGCCGACATTGCGGTCGCGGGCCTCGACCTCGTTGACCACCGCACCGTCGAAAGTCAGCGCGCCGCCGGTCGGGGCGTAGATGCCGGCCAGCATGAACAGGGTCGTCGACTTGCCGCAGCCGGACGGGCCGAGCACGGCGACGAACTCGCCATCCTCGATGGTCAGGTCCATGCCTTCCACCGCGACCACGTCGCCCCAGGCCTTGCTCAGATCCTTCAATTCGATGCGCGCCATCGATCGCTATCCCTTGATCCCGCCCAGGCTCATCTGGACGAGGAATTTCTGGCAGAAGATGTAGAGCAGCAGGCTGGGCAGCACGTAGAAGACGCTGACCGCGGCGACCATGCCGTAATCGACGCCCATGATGTCCTCGGCCACAAAGAACAGGTAGAGGCTCATCACCCAATTCTGCTTGTCGAACAGCAGGGTGCGGACGAAGACGTATTCCTCCCAGCCGCGGATGAAGGCGAAGACCCCGACCGCGATCAGCCCGACCTTGACCTGCGGCAGCACCACCATGAAGAAGGCCTGCCGCCGGGTGGCGCCGTCGGTGATGGCGCTCATCTCGATGTCCCAGGGCACCGCATCGAAGAAGCCCTTCATGATGAAGACGGCAAAGGGCAGCTCCAGGGTGACGATGACCAGGATGACGCCGGTGCGGGTGTCCAGCAGGCCGGTCCAGTACATCATCAGGAAGATCGGGATCACCAGGGTCATCGCCGGGAAGGCGTGCAGCACCAGCAGCGACTGCATGAAGGCGCCGCGGCCGGCGAAGGCGAAGCGCGACAGGTAATAGCCGGCCAGGGTGGAGACGGTCACCACCAGCACGGTCTGCATGCCGGCGACGGCCAGGGAGTTGAAGAAGGCGGTCCAAACCCAGGGGAACTGGCCGGCTGCCGTGGCCTCCCGGCGCCCCGGCAGGTCGGCGACGAAATCCGCCACCCAGAAGAAGCGGTAATTCTGCGCGTGCAAATCGCCGCCGATCAGGACGCCCAGCAGCAGGACCCCGACAGAGATCAGGGCAATGGTGGCCAGAACCCGCCAGCGCCGGTCCCGGATGCCCATGCGGATGAAGGCGAAGGCGACCACGGTCGGCGCCAGCACGGCGCAGGATTTCCACAGCACGGCGGATTCCACGCCGCCGGTCTTGGCGGAGACCGAGATCGTGAACATCCAGAAATAGGGCAGCAGGATCGGCAGCGAAACGATGATCAGGAAGACCAGCAGCCCGGCCTGGGTCAGACGCCGCCGGTTGCGCGCCTTCGCCGCCAGCGCGTCCCAGTCGGACTGCAGCAGGGCGTTGGGCGCCGGGCCTTCGCGGGTCAGGACGGCCATGTCAGTGCACCTCGATCCGCGGCTCCTGCAGGAGCCGTTTCATGTCGAGGAAGCGCCACATGGCGAGCGCCGCGGCGATGCCGATGATCACCAAGCCCAGCGCCAGGGCGGCGCCATAGGCGTATTGGCCGCTTTCGAAGGCGCGCTTGTAGACATAGAGGGCGTAGACGGTGGTGTCGTAGAACGGTCCGCCATCGGTGATCAGCCAGATGTACTCGAAGCTGACCAGCAGCGAGAGGGTCTGATAGACGGTGATGAAGCTGAGCGGCCAGCGGATCGCCGGCAGGGTGATATGGCGGATGATCGAAAGTCCGCCGGCACCGTCGACCCGGGCAGCGTGGAACAGATGCTCCGGGATGCCGCGGATCGCCGAGGTGAAGATGATCATCCCCATCGACGCCCCGATGAACCCGTTGGCGAAGATGATCAGCATCATCGGCGCGTTGCTCTCCATGTCGACCGGGCCGACCCCGACGACGCTGAGGATCTGGTTCAACAGGCCGCGTTCGTTCGGATCGATCGCCCAGGCCCAGAGCAGCGCATAGACCACTGACGGGCTCATGCGCGGCAGCAGCCAGACGGCGCGGAAGAACCCGCCGGCCTTTTCCGGGATGGAGGTGGTCACCAGTGCCAGGATCAGCCCGAAGGTGACGTTGAAGATCGCCAGCGTGCCCAGGACATAGATGAAGGTGAGCGCCAGCGTGCTGCTGAGCCGCCGGTCGCCGGCGAACATGCGCTCGAAATTCTCCGTCGTGAACTCGGTCACCTGGAGCGTGCGCCCCATATCGGTGAACGCGATGAAGATGTCGACGAAGACCGGGGCAACGAAGAACATCGCCAGCAGGATGATCGCCGGCCCCAGGAAGATCGCGAAATTGGTCGATTGGCGCAGTTGCGCCCCGGTGAACGCCGTCACAGCGCTGGAGTGGGGAGGGGCCAAGCCCCTCCCCCCGCCGAGCTAGTTCAGGATGACGACGTCGCCGCCGAGCTCGGAGTCGAGCTCATCGACGGTAAAGGCCGCCGCCTCTTCCGGCGACAGGCGCCCGGTCTCAACGCCCTGGATGCCCTTGTAGATGATGGCGTTGAACTCGCCGATCCGGGTGTGGTTCGGCATGAAGGTGGAGTATTCCAGCATCGGCGTGCCGGCGCGCAGGGCCCAGCCCTCCTCCACAAAACGCGGCATCGACGCCTGGCCGAAATTGATCGGCGTGTGGTTGGTGGTGACCGCATGCGGCGTGTTGAAATAGCCCTGGCTGGCGATCGCCACCAGCAAGGCCGCCAGATCGGCATTCTCGGAATTCGGGTTCACCACATAGACGATGGGATGCGACAGGTTGGCCGGCCGGCCACCCCGCTCCGCCGCCGGCGAATGCAGCCAGCCGATCTTGTGGAAATACTCCTCCTCGGTCTCCACCCCGAAGGCCTCGAGCTGCGGGCCGACATTCCAGATTCCATGGAACTTCATGAAGGATTCGCCTCCGCGGAAGGCCGCATGGACGGAATCCCAGGACCAGGAGGTGATGTTGTCCGGCAGAGCACCCTGGTCGACGGCGTATTTCAGCCAGCCGTAGAAATCCGCCAGCGCGCTCTCGCTGGCCTGCAGCTTGCCGGATTCCTCGTCGAACGGATCGAAGCCGAAGCTGGCCATGGCCATCTGAAAATCCGGACCGACATTGGGACGATGCACGAAGCCGTATTGCGCCGCACCGCCATCGACCACCTCCTTTGCCAGATCGACCAGTTCGAAGATGGTCATCTCACCGGATTCCACGAGGCCCGGAAGGCTCTCGATGAACTCTTCCGACTTGCCGATCTCGCGCAGCATGTCCTTGTTGTAGAAGAACATGCGGATTTCGGAATCCTGTGGGATTGCGTAGCGCTCACCCTTGACCAGGGTGGATTCCCACAAGATCGGGATGATGTCGGAATAGTATTCCGGATAGGCGGCGATGTGCTCTTCCAGGTTCATCGCATAGCCGGCATCGGCGAAGGCGCCGACCCATTCATGTGCCGCGACGTAGATGTCCGGGCCGCGCTCGACCGCGAAGGCGCGCAGCAGGTCCAACGCATCGGCGTCGAAGCCGGCGGCATTGTTCTCATGCAGCTCGACGGTGACCGTCGTGTCGACTCCGGCAGCCGCTAGCTGCTTGTTCAGCAGGTCGGCGGCGCCGACGATGTTGCCGGCGCGCAGCGGGCCGGAACGGTCGGCGCGCGACCAGAGATTGATGGTGATGTCCTCGGCCAGCGCCGGTGCCGCCGCGCTGCCCAGCATGGCGGCGGATATCGCCGTCAGCGTGATCGTCCTGATAATGCTCATCATTGCCCTCCCAAGGTTGAACCGGCCCGCGCAAAGCCAGCCACGCGCCCACCCTCCGAAACCGTGGAGCAGATTGACGCAAAACCAGCAAATTGTAGGCAAATCAAAGAGATAGTTCTTTCGATCACACACAAATACAGTCGATGCGCCATCAAGTTCCACGCACCTTCCACTACTTGCATGCGTAAATAGATCAACGCGCCCTCCCTCGCGCCGACCTGAGGTCCCCGTTTATCCGGGCTTTGACCATATAGTCTGCTTAGATATCAAAGCGCGTTTCGGGGCGGCTGACAAGATGGGCACCGTGAAGGTTTCTTGAAATCGCCGGCCGGCCGGCTTGCCTTGACGCGGCCAGCCCGTAGCATTGCCAGACCCCTAAGGAGCGGACACATGCCCGGCCTTCCACACGATGCCGCCGCCGCGACCGCCGATGGGCTGTCCATCGATCATGGCGGCCGGCGCACCCGGCTGAAGTGGCACAAGCTGCGCCGCCGCGCCGATGACACGGCCTTCGACCGGACCAATCTCGCCGAGGGCCTCGTGGTCGGCGCGTCGATGGAGGTGGATATCCAGGCATTGGCGGATGGCGGTTTCGTGTGCCTTCACGACCGAACCTTGGAGTCCGAGACCAACGGCGTCGGCCCGGTGGCGAAGGCCGACAGCCAAATGGTCAGGGCCCTTCGCCAGCTGGACGGCAATGGCGACGCGACCGGTCCGGCCCCGCTGCTGCTGGAAGAGTTGGTAGAAATCCTCAGTGCAGGGGGCGGGACCGCCTCCGAGGACGCCGTGGTGCAACTGGACCTCAAGGAGACGGCCGCCGCCATCACCGATGTCGCCGTTGAGCGGTTCGCCGATCTGGTCGGACCGGTGGCCGGCCGGCTGTCGCTCAGCGGCGAAGACTGGCCGGCGGTCGAGCGGCTGGGCGCCGGTGTGGCCAACCTGGCGCTCGGTTACGACCCGACCATGCGCGTCCTTAAGGAGGACATGACGGTCGGGGATCTGTCAGCGCTGGCGGATAATGTCGCCCAAGCGGCTCCGGAAGCGGAGACCGTCTATCTGCACCATTCGGTGCTGGCGGCGGCCAGGGATCGGGACCTCGATCTGGTCGGCCGGTTCCATGCACAGGGCCGGTCCGTGGATTGCTGGACCATCGGTACCGACCGCCCCGGCACCGAAACGCAGCTGCGCATGGCGGTCGCGGCCGGCGTGGACCAGATCACAACGGACACGCCAGGCAATCTCGAGACCCTCTGGGCGTCCTTGGCGCGGCGCGGTGGATGACGGCGATGCGCTGGCGGCACCCGGCATGGCAGATCCTGCTGGCCATCCTTGCCGCCGGTGAATGCGCCAGTGCCGAGACCGGTGGAGCCTGGCACCAGCCGGACAGGGTCGTCGCCGACCACACCCTTTCCATCGGCGAGATCTTTCGCGATTGCCCGCTGTGCCCGGCGATGGTTGTGCTGCCGGCCGGTGCGTTCGATATGGGTTCGCCGCCGGACGAGGTCGGGCGCGCGGCCGATGAGGGGCCGGTGCATCGCGTCGAGATCGCGCGGCCCTTCGCCATCGGCCGCTACGAGGTCACATTCGCGGAATGGGATTTCTGCGTCGCCGCTGGCGGCTGCCGGCATCGGCCGCAGGACAATGGCTGGGGCCGCGGCGACCGGCCGGTGATCAACGTGTCCTGGCAGGATGCCAGGGAATACACCGAATGGCTGGCCGGACTGACCGGACAGCCCTATCGGCTGCCCAGCGAGGCGGAGTGGGAATACGCCGCCCGCGCCGGCACCACCACGGCCCGCCCCTGGGGTGACGAGATCGGGTCCGGCCATGCCAATTGCCGGGGCTGCGGTGGCGACTGGGACGGCCGCGAGACGGCACCGGTCGGCCGCTACGCGCCGAACGCGTTCGGGCTCTACGACATGCTGGGCAATGTCTGGGAGGATACGGCGGATTGCTGGCACGCCGATTATCTCGGCGCGCCGCTGGACGGATCGCCCCGGCGGGACGGCGATTGCCGCCGCCGGGTGATGCGCGGCGGCGCCTGGAGCGTGTTGCCGGCCTATGTTCGTTCGGCCAACCGGCATGGCGGCTACGCCGACCGTCGCGACAGCATCTATGGCGGCTTCCGCGTTGCCCGGTCCATCGACCGGGAGCATGTGGCGGGGTGGTGATCTGAACCTTGCAAGCCGGATCGGCTTCGGCACCGTACTGCCCTTACCCGGTCTGCCGGCCGCAACAAACCCTCTCCCAGGGGAGAGGGTTTGTTGCGGCCGGTACTGGTGACCCTCTCCCGCTGGGAGAGGGTGGCGAGCGCAAGCGAGCCGGGTGAGGGCCGCCGCCCGTGCTGGACTGCGAGAAGAGGGCTCCGCATCGCGCCGTTGCCGTATAGGATGACGGCCAATGCGGAGATTCAAAGTCCGACTTCCAGGGGGAGGAGACCGGCATGAGTGATTTTTTCGGCGATATCGAACCGATCGGCTATGAGGGGCCGGAGAGCCGCAACCCCTTGGCATTCAAGCACTATGATCCAGACCGGATGGTGATGGGCAAGCGGATGGAGGACCATCTGCGCATGGCGGTCGCCTATTGGCACAGCTTCTGCTGGCCCGGCGGCGACCCGTTCGGCGGCCAGACCTTCGAGCGGCCCTGGTTCGGCGACACCCTGGCCGATGCCGAGCTGAAGGCCGATGTCGCCTACGACATGTTCACCCTGCTGGGCGTGCCGTATTTCTGCTTCCACGACCGCGACATCGCGCCGGAGGGCGCCAGCCTGGCGGAATCCAACGCAAATGTCCGGCACATCGCCGACCGGCTGGCCGGGAAGATGGAGAGCGGGCACACCAAGCTGCTCTGGGGAACCGCCAATCTGTTCTCCAACCGCCGCTACATGGCGGGCGCTGCGACCAATCCCGACCCGGACGTGTTCGCCTATGCCGCCGCCCAGGTGAAGAACTGCCTGGACGTGACCAAGGCGTTGAGCGGCGAGAATTATGTTCTGTGGGGCGGCCGCGAGGGCTACGAGACCCTGCTCAACACCGATCTCGGTCAGGAGCTCGACCAGTTCGGCCGCTTCCTGACCATGGTGGTGGAGTACAAGCACAAGATCGGATTCGGCGGCACCATCCTGATCGAGCCCAAGCCGCAGGAGCCGACCAAGCACCAATACGATTACGATGTCGCCACGGTGTACGGATTCCTCAGGCGCTACGGCCTGGAGAACGAGGTCCGGGTCAACATCGAGGTCGGGCATGCCTTCCTGGCCGGCCATTCCTTCGAGCACGAGATCGCCACCGCGACCGCGCTCGGCATCTTCGGCTCCATCGACATCAACCGGAACGATCTGCAGTCCGGCTGGGACACCGACCAGTTCCCCAACAACACCGCCGAGGTGGCGCTGGCGCTCTACTACATCCTGAAGGCCGGCGGATTCACCACCGGCGGCTTGAACTTCGATGCCAAGCTGCGCCGCCAATCCCTTGATCCGGAAGACCTGCTGCTGGCCCATATCGGCGGCATGGACACCTGCGCCCGCGGCCTGCTGGCGGCCGCCGCGATGATCGAGGACGGCGCCCTGGAGAACCACGTCGCCGACCGCTACGCCGGGTGGAAGACACCGGAGGGGCAGGCCATGCTGAGCGGCGACCGGACCTTGGAGGGCATCGCCGCTCGGGTTCAGGCGGAAGGGCTGGACCCGCAGCCGGTGTCAGGCCGCCAGGAATATCTGGAGAACCTGGTGAACGGGTACCTCTAGCGACGCGACCGGTCGGAGGGCCGATGGCTGAGAGCTTCGATCCCGAAGGCCTTTGGGAGCCGTTCGGCGCGTTTTCGATGATGGTGCTTCAGGGCACTGGACAGATCGTGCACCTGAAGGGCCAGGTGGCGCTGGACGCCGATCGGGAGGTGGTCGGAATCGGCGATATGCGGGCTCAGCTCCGGCAGACCCTGGGCAACATCGATGTGGCCCTCGGCTCGATCGGCGGCCGCATGGGCGACGTCATCTCGCTCACCCAGTACACCACCGACATCCAGGCCTTCATGGCCGCCAGCGATATCCGCAAGACGGTCTTCTCGCCGCCCTATCCGGTGACGACGACGGTTGAGGTCGTTGCTCTCTACCATCCCGACCTGATGGTCGAGATCAGCGCCATCGCCGAAATCCCCAAGGATCGCTTCGTGCGGCCGGCGGCGGCGCGGGCGATGCACGGGTGACCGCAGCTTACGGCGGGATGATGGTGGTGTTCTTGTGCTGGCGGAGCACCAGATGGGTGGCGGATGAGGCGACCGAGGGGTGGGCCAGTAGCTCGTTCATCAGGAAGCTCTCGTAATCCTCCACCGTCCGGGTGCGCACGATCAGCGTGTAGTCATGGGCGCCAGAAACCGCGAAGCATTGCAGGATCGCCTCGTTGGCGGCGACAAAGGCCTCGAATTCGCGCCGCACCTCGGCCCGGTGCTGGGTGATGTTCACGTCGACCAGCACACAGACATTGCGGCCGATCCGAACCGGGTCCACCAGGGTGACGCGGCCGAGGATGACGCCCTCGGCCTCCAGATCCTGGATCCGCCGCCAGACCGTCGACGGCGACATCGCGACGCGTTCCCCCAGCTCCTTCAGCGACAAGGTGGCGTCTTGCTGCAGCTCCAGAAGGATCTGGCGATCGTTTTCTTGAACTGTCATTTCGTGGAATGTTTTCCAAGGATTGGCGAATTCCTGAACTGATTAGTTCATAATTGGGGCGGAATCCAGGAAGAATGAAAACTCTTTCCAGGCGCCCGATGGCATAATTCCTGCCATGGATGCGGAGTCCACGATGCCGTGCGACTCCCGCCGCGACGACCGGAAAGGAGCCGCTGCCATGGCCAAGGCCGATGCGAAGAAGGCCGCCGCGCTGAAAGAGAAGAACCGCTACGCCGACGCCAAGCGCAATCCCGACTACACCATCGACCAGGATTGGAACTCCTACACCCCGGAGGAGCATGACCGCTGGGACCGGCTCTTCGCCCGCTCCCGCAAGATCCTCCAGACCCGCGCCTGTCCGGAGTTCCTTGAGGCGATGGACGCGCTGCGCCTGTCGAAATCCGGCATTCCCAACATGGAGCGTCTGAGCGACCGGCTCGAGCCCCTGACCGGCTGGCGGGTGGTGCCGGTGACCGATCTGGTGCCGGACCCGATCTTCTTCGACCATCTGGCCAACAAGCGCTTTCCTGCCGGCGCCTTCATCCGGCCGGAGAGCCAGCTCGATTACCTGGAAGAGCCGGATATCTTCCACGACATCTTCGGCCACGTGCCGATGCTGGCCAATCCGGTCTTCGCCGATTTCGTCCAGGCCTATGGCAAGGGCGGGCAACGGGCGATGGATCTGGGGCTGCTGCCCAAGCTGGCGCGGCTCTATTGGTACACGGTGGAGTTCGGCCTGGTCCGGGACCGGGACGGCGACGGGCTGAAGCTGTTCGGTGCCGGCATCATGTCGTCGACCTCTGAGAGCGTGTTCGCGCTTGAGAGCGACTCGCCGCACCGCGTCGCCTTCGACCTGGAGCGGGTGATGCGCACCAACTACATCATCGACGATTTCCAGCAGACCTATTTCGTCATCGACAGCTTCGAGGCGCTGCTGGAGGAGTGCTACAAGGATTTCGGCCCGGTCTACGAACGCCTGCGCACCGCCAGCGACTTCGAACCGCACCAGATCGCACCGGGAGACGACGTGCTGACCCGGGGCACGCTGGCCTACTTCAAGGAAAAGCAGAAGCTGGCGAGCTGATCCGGAACTTGCGCTGACGCAAGCCGGTTCAAAGACCCCTCACCCTCCCAACGCTTCGCGTCGGGTCCCTCCCTCTCCCACAAGGGGAGAGGGTTTCAACTGCAGCGCTCCAGAAATACCCCTCTCCCCTTGTGGGAGAGGGAGGGACCCGCGCGTCAGCGTGGGAGGGTGAGGGGTTTGAGAAAGACTTGATCGAAGATCGCCTTTTCCCAGATCGCCTTACGCCGCGCCGCGTTCCTGCAGCACACCACGGCGGATCTGGTCTTCCTCGATGGATTCGAACAGGGCCTTGAAGTTGCCCTCGCCGAAGCCGTCATCGCCCTTGCGCTGGATGAACTCGAAGAAGATCGGCCCGATCACGGTCTTGGAGAAGATCTGCAGCAGGATGCGGGTCTGGCCGCCATCCACCACGCCCTCGCCGTCGATCAGGATGCCGTGCTTCCTCATGCGGGCGACCGGCTCCTCATGGCCGGTGACCCGGTCATGGGACTTCTCGTAATAGACGTCCGGCGGGCCGGGCATGAACTTCAGGCCGTTGGCCGCGATCGCATCGGTCGAGGCGTAGATGTCGTCGGTGCCGACGGCGATGTGCTGGATGCCCTCGCCCTTGTACTGCTTCAGGTATTCCTCGATCTGGCTCTTGTCGTCGGAGGATTCATTGATCGGGATGCGGATCTTGCCGCAGGGCGAGGTCAGGGCCCGGCTGGTCAGCCCAGTCAGCTTGCCCTCGATATTGAAGAAGCGGATCTCGCGGAAATTGAAGGTGTCGGCATAGAACCGGTACCAGGTGTCCATGTTGCCGCGGACCACGTTGTGGGTCAGGTGGTCGATGTAATAGAAGCCCTCGCCGGTCGGCCTGGGATCAGGCGCGTCGATCCAGTCGAACTCCGCTTCGTAGGGCGAGCCCTTCTCGCCATAGGTCTCTATGAAATAGAGCAGCGAGCCGCCGATGCCGATCACGGCGGGCACGTCGAGGCTCTTGTCGTCGCCGGTGTATTCCTCGGCTCCCAGGGAGACCGCGCGCTTCAGCGCATGCTGGGCGTCGACCACCCGCCAGGCCATCGCCGGGGCGCAGGGACCATGCGCGTCGACGAAACGGGCCGCATGGGAGTTCGGCTCGCGGTTGACCACATAGTTGATGTCGCCCTGGCGGTAGACGGTGATGTCGCGGGTCTTGTGTTTGGCGACCGGGACGTAACCCATGCTCCGGAACAGCGCGTCGAGCTTCTCCGGCTCGGGATGGGCGAATTCGACGAATTCGAACCCGTCGGTGCCGGCGGGGTTGTGTTTGTCAATTTGGGCAGCGGGGGCGTCATGCGGATACGGTCCCATGATCCTGTCCTTCCAAGGCGAGAGTCCGATGATGCAAGAATAGCTGGAATCCGATGCAAATAGTGTGCATTCTGAGGGAGATTTCAGTGATGAACGCATGAACCATGCATCATTCGGCCATCTTGTGAAGAATTCGTGATGGACAGCTTCGACATCGCCATTCTCGACGTGCTGCAATCCGACGCCAGCCTGACCAATGCCGAGCTGTCGGAACGGGTGCACCTGTCGCCCTCGCAGTGCTCGCGGCGGCGCGCGGCATTGGAGAAATCGGGCGTCATCCAGGGCTATCGCGCGGAACTGGACCCGCGGCGCATCGGCTTTCCGATCGAGTCGATCACTCGGGTGACCCTGGCGGCGCACAGCGACCAGGCCGCGGAGGACTTCGCCACGGCCCTGGCCGGGCTGGCGGAGATCGTCGATGCCTATGTGGTGACCGGCGATGCCGACTATGTCGTCCGCATCCGGGTGCGCAATCTGGACGAGCTGGCGGATTTCATCCATCGCCGCCTGCTGCCGCTACCGGCGGTCGGCCAGGTGCGCTCGGAGCTGGTGCTGCGCACCATCAAGCGCGGCGGCGCCCTGCCCCTGTCGGATCCGGAAACGGTCCTGTCCGTCTGACTGTCAATCCCGCGTATTCCGTCATTGCGAGCCGTAGGTGAAGCAATCCACTCTGGCGGCATGCAGTGGATTGCCGCGTCGCTCCGCTCTTCGCAATGACGCTGCGGTGGCGGGCCGGCCTCAGGCGCCCTTGGGCGCGTGGTTTCCGGTGGACAGGGTCACCTTCTTGTCGCCGTTCCCGGCCTTCGACCGGTTGCGGTCCCTCTCCTGCTTCTTCAGCCGGGTCTTGCGCAACTCGCCTTCGGTGTCGAGCAGCGGATAGGCGATCGAGGTGATGTGGGCGATGACGCGCTTCAAATCACGCAGCATGTCGAGGTGCAGCGACGAGGTCTCGATGGTCGCCGCCTCGCCGCCGCGCAGCCGGTCGAGATGGCGCTCGCCGGCCTCCCGCTCCAGATCGCGGAACTTCTCCTTCTCCACCAGCAGGCGGCGGGCGAGCGCGATGTCGCGGGACATGAAGACGTTGATGCCGAGCCGCAGCTGCTCGACCACGCGGGCATGCATGTCCTTCAACTCGGCCCAGCCCTCCTCGGAGAATTCCAGGCGGCGCTTGATCTTCTTCTGGGCGGAGGGCAGCAGGTTGTTGTCGACGATGTCGCCGACATGTTCCAGGTTGGTCGTGAAGGTGATCAGCTCCACGAAGCGCTCGCCATCCTCACCATCCAGCGGGTTGCGGCTGACATCGGTCAGGTAAAGCTTGATCGCCTCGTGCAGCGCATCGACATCGTCCTCGCGGTCGGAAATCTCGTCCAGCAGGCGGCCGTCATTGCGCTCGAACACCGTCATCACGTCGCGCAGCATGGCCTCGACCATATCGGCCAGGCGCAGCACCTCGCGGGCGGCGCAGGTCAGCGCCACCGTCGGATTGCCCAGCGCCGAGCGGTCCAGATAGCGCGGCTTGCCGGCCGCTTGCTGTTGCGGTCCCGGGGCCGGCACCAGCTTCTCGGTCAGCCGCGCCATGAGCCCGATGCAGGGCAGGAAGACGACCGCCAGCGCCAGGTTGAACAGGGTGTGGAAATTGGCGATCTGGCGCGCCGGATCGGCGCCGAGCAGGGCCAGATAGGGCAGTGTCAGCTCGATCAGCGCCAGCGTCGCCAACGCGCCCATGGCCCGGAACAGCAGATTGCCGAGCGGAATCCGCCGCACCGGCGGGTCGTCCGACAGGCTGATCGCCATCGGCACCAGCCCGGCGCCGATATTCGCCCCCAGCACCAGCGCCAGGCCCAGCGGCAGCGGCACCACGCCGGTCGCGGTCAGCGACATGATCAGCAGCACCATGGCGACGCTGGAATGGGCCAGCCATGTCAGCAGTGCCGCAAGCAGCACCGCCAGAATCGGATCGCCCGCCAAAGGCGCCAAAATGGCCTGCAGACCCGCACTGCCGCGCAGCGCCGCCGATGCCTCCACGATCAGGGTCAGGGCCAGCAGCATCAGTCCAAGCCCGATGGCCACCCGGCCGAGATGGCGCCAGATCGACGCCCGGGCCGACAGGAAGGTGATCACGCCGACCAGCAGCAGCACCGGCGACAGCCAGCCGAGATCGAAGGACAGCACCTGGACCACCAGGGTCGAGCCGACATCGGCACCCAGCATGATGGCGAGCGCCGGGGCCGAGGCGATCAGACCGCGGCCGGCGAAGGACATGGTCAGCAACGCCGTGGCGGTGGAGCTCTGCAGCAGCCCGGCCGCCACCAGCCCCATGCCGAAGCCCTTAAACCGGTTGCTGGTCGAGCGGGCCAGGACATTGCGCAGCGCGCCGCCATAGGCGCGCAGGATGCCGGTCCGGATCATCCGCGCGGCCCAGAGCAGCAGCGCCACACCGCCGCCGATGCTGAGCAGGATTTCGTGTCCGATCATGTCGGGCGCCCGCCAATTGGCGAACCGTCATTCTGCGCCCAAACCGGCGACCGTAAAATAACTGTCATAAACCCGCATGTCTGGGACCGCGCGGCGGTTGCGCAGGGCGGTCTGGATTTCGGGGTGGCGCGGTGCGCCGATCCCTCAGCGTTCCGCCAGAAGCTCCGACACTAGAGGGCGAAAATGGCCGAAATCCGGCGTCTTGCAACCGACGATCTTGGCCTCTTCGTCCCAGACCCTTAGCCGCAACGCATCCTGGGCAAAGGGACCTTCGAGAAACTCGGCCGTTTCCGCCTCGGACATCGGTCCGCCCTGCAGCGCCAGGCTGAGCTTCGACGCCTCGGACAGGCGGTCGTGGTATTCGACGTCGACGGCGCAGCGGTATCGCTTGGCATCGACATGCAGGCGGACCGGCTCGGTGACCTCCGGGCCGAAATAGCGTCTCAGCCAGCCGCCGCCGATGGTTTCGTGCTTGGTGTCGATACCGCGCTCGGCCGCATCCTCGCCCTGCTTGTCCAGCAAATGGCCGATATCGTGCAGCAGAGCGGCCACGATCAGCGCCGGCGCGGCCCCTTCCCGCTCGGCGCAATCCGCCGCCTGCAGCGCGTGCTCGAGTTGGGAAACCCCTTCGCCGTAGTGCAGGGAACCGCGGGTGGCGAAGAGGTGCTCGATCTCCGCAAGTACGGCTTCTTTGTCGGACATGCCCCTGCTCCCGCCGATGGTCATTCGGTGCCCGGTTCCGGCCTTGCGAGTTTCGCCCGGCGGCAGCGCAGGTCAAATGAATTATCCACGACGCCTAGTCGAAGGCAGCGCCGTGCAACGCCATCGGGCGGACCGATATGCTCGCCGGCCGCCTTGCCGGCCCGGATCGCCGACGCGGCCGCCGGCCGGACGACGATGCCGAAGGCCGGGCGAGGCGCCGCCGGAGGACGGTCAGGACACCGCGGGTGAACACCGCCTTGCTCCGCCGCATGCGCACCCGATGCACTGCCGCCGCGACGCTCTCCGCCTCGCCGCTTGCCAGCAGGCAGGCGGCGGCGACACAGGCGCTGCGGCCATAGCCCAGCGCGCAATGGACATAGACCTTGCCGTGCCGGCGATGGGTCTCGACGAACCGCACGGCGCGGGACAGGACCGCCGGATGGGGCGCCGTCAGGTCGAGAACCGGCAGGTTGAGATAGGGCAGCCGCAGAAAATCCGGACATTCGGCGAACTCGGCGGTGAGGTCGAGCACCGCGACGACGCCGTCCTCCATCGCATCGCGCGCCTCGCGCCGGGACAGCAGCCGCCCCACCAGCAGGCCGGGCGCGACCTCGTTCCAGGGCGCGTCGAACGTCGCCCGCAATCGCACGAAGACCAGCGCGCCGAGGCGATAGGGGGCCAGCACGATGCGCGCCGGCAGGGAGAGTTCGCCTTCGGACTTGCCGAGCAGCGCCGGCCCGCCCCAGGCATAGGCGGCGGCCACCAGAGCCAACGACGACGCCGGCCACAGAAGCGCCAGCGACCAGGGCAGCGCCACCGGGCTCAGCACCAGAAGGGCCAAGCAGCCGAGGCGGTAGTTCCGTCCGACATTGCGCCGTGCATCGGAGTCCCAGCCGCGCGGAAAGGCACCGCGCCGGCGGTGTTGCCTTTCCGGCAGAAGGCAGCGCGCCGTCAGCCCCAGCAGCGCACCGGTCGGCACATCGATCAGGTGGTGCTGCCAGGTCAGCAGCACCGAGGCGCCGATCAGCGCGAACCAGACATGCAGCGCCAGGTTGGCGGGTCCGCGCAGGACCCGGTGAAAGACCGGCCACAGCACGACCAGCAGGGCGATATGCAGCGAGGGCGCCAGATTGTAAGGCCGGTCCAGCGTATGCAGGAGCGAGAACAGAGGCCCGAAGAGGCCGTCGACCTGCGGCCGATCAAAACCGAACTTGAGCGGGAACAGCAGGAAGAACACGGTCGTCACCGCGATCACCAGGACGATACGCGCCGCATGGGTGCGCAGGGCCTGCCGGTCGGCGCACAGGAACAGCGATATCGCGAAGAACAGGTCGATCGACACGTAGGGCACGATCATCGCCGGAACGAACGGCATGTCGCGTTCCCAGGCGAAATGCAGGCTGGGCACATCGGGCTGCAGCGAGGCAACCCAGCCGGCACCGCCATAGAACAGGAAGAAGAGCGGGGCGAGGAGCAGCAGCCACAGCGCCGCCTCGCCCCAGGGCCGGGCCCGGCTATCGCCGCTCATCGGTCTACTCCGCCGCGACCGTGCGGCAGACCCCGGCGATCACGGCCGGAGCCCGGCGTCGGCGCGCCAGCGACACGGTGAAGATGCCGTCATTGTCGATCGCCATGGCAATCTTCTCGAAGCCGGCGGCGGCCACCAGTTGGTCCATCTCCGCCTGGCTGCGGCGGCGCATCACCCAGGGCCGGCCGCCGCGGAAGCTGGTCAGCACGCGGGCGATGAATTCGAGCTGCGGATGCCAGGGCTGGTTGGTGTAGATCAGGTAGCCGCCCTCCTCAACCGCGGCCCCCAGCCCCATCAGCGAGACCCGCACCCGGTCATTGCCCGGGAACAGTTCGTAGAGGCCGGCAGCGATCGCTACGCTCGGCCGTGGCGACAGGCGGCGCAGGGCCTCGCCATCGAAGGCGTCCGCCTGCTCCACGGTGACATTGTGCAGGCCGAGCGACTTGGCCAGCGCGCGGCCCGAGGCGACATTGTCGCGGCCAAGGTCGCGCAACACGGCCGTGGCACCAGGCAGGCGTCGTTGGTCCATGGCCTCCAGCACATAGCGTCCGTGGCCGGCGGCAATGTCGACGACATGCACCGGCAGCCCGCCGGCCCGGGCCGAATTCATGGCGCGGTCCAGCATCGCTTCCAGGTGCTGCTTGCGGGTGCGGATCCCGCGCCAGCCGACGCTGTTCAGGTAGAGCCGGTCCATGGCGCGGCCGAGCGGGGTGATCCCGCCGGCCCGGTTGCGGTAAACGTAATCCATCATCGCGCCGGAATCGAAGCCGACCCGCCAGCCGAGACGGATGCCGTCGCTGAGCCGGCCGACGCTGCGCAGCGCCAGGCGCGTCATCGCATAGCCGATGCGCCTGGGCGAGAATGCCGGAAGCGGCCGGGACAAGGCCTGATGCTCCGCCGTGCTCGGCCCCTCGCGGTCGGCGGTCAGCAGATCGGCCTGCCATGCCGGCGCGGCGAAGAGCTCATCCATGAACTGCCGGGCAGCGGCGATCGGCAGGTGGCGGTCGCGCTCGCTGAACATGTCGTGCCGGAAGCCCGGAAACACCTGCCGGTCCTTACGAACACTGCCCAGGCGCCGGAACAGCGCGTCCTGCGGGCCTCTCTTGACCACCCAGTCTGACCCCGACACCAGGATCTGGGTGGGCACCGTGATCGCCGCCGCATCGCGGAGGACCCGGGTGGCGGCATCGTGCAGCCCGATCAGCGTCCTGACCGGGATCGCCGGATTGACCAGGCGGTCGCTGTCATAGGACCGCTGCTTTACCGGGTCGTGGGTCAGCAGGCGTCCCTTGACGTAGCTGCGCACCTTGCCGCCGGGCCTAACCCGGTCGAGCAGGCGCAGCATGGGGATCGCAAACGGCACATAGAGCCGGATTCGCAGCGCCGGGCTGCCGAGGATCAGGCCCCGGATCGGCGGCGCGAAATCATGCACCCAGGCGGCGGCAATGACGGCGCCAACGCTGTGGCCGAGAACGACGATGTTCTCCATGGCGATGCCATGGGCCTGAGAAACGTGGCGCACGAAGGCGTCGGCATCGCGGACCAGGGTCTGGAATTCCGGCCCCTGCCCTCGTCGTCCCGGCGAAAGGCCATGCCCGCGGGCGTCCCAGGCGAATATCGGCACATCCGGCAAGTCCAGCGCGTCGACCGTGTCCTGCCAGCGCCCGGAATGCTCGTGGCCGCGATGCAGCAGGATGATGGCCCGATCCGCCGGACCGGGGGCCTCCCACATGCGATAGAGCAGCTGGGTGTCGTCGAAACTGTGGAACACGCGTTCCTGTGACCTGCGCATCGTCGCCCTCCTCCGCTCGTTCCGATCTCTCGGACAGCCAATTAATTGAACAGCGTTCAAACAATATAATCTGGCAGTGAACATTGTTCAAGCTATATGTTGAACTCTGTTCAGACGGAGAATCGGTGAAACCCATGGCGCGGCGGTCGGACCACACACGCGACGAGTTGAGAATTCTGGCCCTGGAGGCCGCCCGGGAGGTGGCGGCGTCGGAGGGGTGGCGCGGGCTCACCGCCCGCAAGGTCGCCACCCGGATCGGCTATTCCGTCGGCACGCTCTACAACGTCTTCCAGGATCTCGACGACATGATCATCGCGGTGAACGGCGAGACCCTGGACGCCCTGTTCGCGCATCTGCAGGCGGCGCAGGCCGGCGCGAAGACCGAAACGCCGGAGGACGCCCTGCGGGTGCTCGGCGAGGCCTATGTCGCGTTCATCGACCGTCACCCCAATCTGTGGGACATCCTGTTCGAGCACCGTCTGCCGCCGGGCCGGACGCTGCCGCCCTGGTACGACGAGAAGCTCGCGCGGCTGCTCGGATTGCTGGAGCAGGCGATCGCGCCCCTGTTCGGCGATGCCGACACGATAGAGCGCGGCCGTGCGGCCCGCGTGCTGTGGTGCGCCATGCACGGCATCTGCTCGCTGGCCCGGTCCGGCAAGCTCGGAGTCGTCAGCAGCGACTCCGTCGACGCCATGGCCAAGCAATTGATCCTCACCTATTCCGCCGGATTACGGACCGCGATGCCTGGCTGAGCGAGGATCACGCCAGCGTGTGCCTGGGCCGGGGGCCCTATCGCCGCAGGGCCGGCGTCTGATACTGTTCGTCTCGGCCGGCCAGCCGATTGCAAGCGCTCTCACCAACGCCATATCTGTGGCACCCGATACCGCCAGGATCCCAGTACCATGTCCGAACCGGCGAATGCCTCCAGCAAAGACCCCGGACCTTCCGTCTCGGCCATGGCAACCCTGGCCGCCGGTATCGCCGATGCGGTGGCGCCGATCTCGCTGAACTACTTCCGCCAGCCGATCGAAGTCGATCAGAAGGCGGACGATTCGCCGGTGACCGTCGCCGACCGCGAGATCGAGATGGCGATCCGGCAATTGCTCGACCACCATTGCCCGGACCAGCCGGTGCTGGGCGAAGAGCATGGCGGGGCGCCGGTCCTGGAAGGTCCGCAATGGATCATCGATCCGATCGACGGCACCAAGAGCTTCGTTTCAGGCATCCCGCTCTATGGCACGCTGATCGCCCATGCGATGGACGGCCGGCCCGTGGTCGGCATCATCGATATGCCGGCCTTGCGCGAGCGATGGATTGGAGTCGTGGGGCGACCGACCACGTTCAACGACGCGCCCTGCCAGACCAGCGGCTGCACAGAACTGGCCAAGGCGCGGGTCTCCACGACCTCCATCGACATGTTCGTCGGCATCGACCGGGAGCGGTTCGACGCGCTGACATCCATGGCCCAGCGCCGGCAATTCGGCGGCGACTGCTACCTCTATGGGCGGCTCGCCTCGGGCGGCGTTGATATCGTCGTCGAGGCGATGCTCAAGCCATACGACCTGGCCGCCCTGGTGCCGGTGGTCGAGGGCGCCGGCGGGGTCATGACCGATTGGCGCGGCGACCCGCTGACCGTGGCCTCCGACGGCTGGGTCGTCGCCGCGGCGACGCCGGAACTGCACGCCGAGGCGGTGGCCTACCTGTCCGGCTAGCCTGCATTTCTCATACTGGTCGCGGCCTCCACATCTTCGCGCTTGGCCTTGGCGGCATTCGGCATCGGCATCAGCCAGCCGAACAGCGCTGCCGCCGCCACCGCCCCGACCAGTTGCGCGGCGACGAAGGCCGGCACATGGGCCGGGGCGATTCCGGAGAACGTGTCGGTCAGGCCGCGGGCAATGGTCACCGCCGGGTTGGCAAAGCTGGTCGAGGCCGTGAACCAGTAGGCAGCGGTGATGTACAGGCCGACTGCGTAGCATACGGCCTCCGGACGCCAGCGCAGGGCGCCGAAGATCGCCGCCAGCAGGCCGAAGGTGGCCACGAACTCCGCGAACCATTGCGCCGGCCCGGTCCGCTCATGCAGGGAGACCTGCAACACGGACAGCTCGAACATCAGGTGGGCGGCCCACACCCCGGCGATGCCGCCGGTGATCTGCGCCAGTACGTACAGGACCGCATCCGGTGGCGAGATCTCGCGCTTCAGGGTGAAGGCGAGCGTCACGGCCGGATTGAAATGCGCGCCGGACAGCGGCCCGAAGATCAGGATGAGAACGACCAGGATCGCGCCTGTCGGAATGGTGTTGCCCAGCAGGGCGATGGCCACGTTCCCGTCGGCCAGGCGCTCGGCCATGATGCCCGAGCCCACCACCGTGGCCAGCAGGAATCCGGTGCCCAGGGCTTCGGCGGCGAGCCGGCGCGGCAGGGCGGCCGGCAGGGTGTCAGCGGCATCATTCGGCATCGATCAGCCCGTCCTTCTCCCGTATCGCGCCGCACAGCTCAGGCCGGCCGCGACAGCAATCCTCCGTCAGAAACCCGATCAATCCGCGCACGGTTTCCGCCGTCACGGCGTAGAACACGTTTCGCCCCGCCCGGCGCGAGGTCAGCAGACCGGCCCGCTCCAGGGTGGACAGATGGAACGACAGCGCCGAGGGTGCAATCGCCAGGTCGCGCGCGATGGCCCCGGCGGTCAGACCTGGCGGCCCTTCCCGCACCAGCAGGCGGAACACCCGCAGGCGATGGTCATGGGCCAGCGCCCCCAGCGCCTCGATGGCTTCGGAATCGATCATCCATTCAATATTTCATGAAATATTGAATCGTGGAAGGGGTGTGGATGCCCAAAGGCCAGTGCCGGCCCTCACCCGGCCTGCCTTCGGCAGCCCACCCTCTCCCAGGGGGAGAGGGTTTCAAAGCAGCCGCACCTTTTCCCTCTCCCTCTGGGAGAGGGTGGCGAGCGCAGCGAGACGGGTGAGGGCCGAGCGCTGACCGACGGAAATGAGCTCCCTACCCGCCCTTCCCCGGCCTCCGGTGTTCCAGCTCCTCCAGGGTGCGCGGCCAGTCCTTCTTCAGCAGCCGCGACAGGGCCCGGTCGGCCAGCAGCTTGCCGCCGGTTTGGCACTGGGCGCAGTAATTGGTCTCGTTGTTGGCGTGGACGATGCGCTGCACCGGCATGCCGCAAACGGGGCACGGCTTTCCGAACTTGCCATGCACCGCCATCTCCTGGCGGAAAGCGGTGACCTTCTTCGGGAATTCGTCCCCCGCCTCCGCCGTCAGCCGGTCCTTCCACTCCAACAGCACATCCCGGATCGCCCCGTGCAGCCGGTCGATCTCCGCATCGTCCAGCTTCGAGGTCATCTTGACCGGCGAAAGTTTCGCCCGATGCAGGATCTCGTCGGAATAGGCGTTGCCGATGCCGCTGAACAGCCGCGGATCGGTCAGCGACCGCTTCACGGTGTGGTTGGCCGCGGTCAGCGCGGAAGCGAAGGCGTCGCGCTCGATGTCGATGACCTCGATCCCGCCTGGGTCATGATCCGCCAGCGCCTCCTCGCCCGATACCAGATAGAGCGAGGCCCGCTTCTTGGTCCCGGCCTCCGTCAGCATCAGCGTGCCGTCCGGAAAGTCGAAGGCGGCCAGCCCGTGCCGCCCAGCCGGCTTCGCCCCCCGCTCCATCCAGTGCAGCCGCCCTGCGATCATCAGATGCAGCACCAGGAACAGCTCGTCTTCGAGCCCAAAGACGATACGCTTTCCAAGCCGCCGCAGCTCCGTGACCCGCTTGCCGCACGCCTCCTTGATCGGTGGCACCACCGAGCGCAGCAGGAACGGGCTGGCGATCCGGATGTCCTCAAGCGCCTGCCCCTGCACCCGCGAGCGCAGACAGGTGAGATAGGTCTCGATATCCGGATATTCGGGCATTGCATCGCGATCCTGGCAGCAATACCGGCCGCCCACAATCCCGGGTTGGCGGTGCTACCGTCCGGGAGCGCGGCCCCGGATCAGGCCCCGCTGCGGGTCGTAGCCGATCACTGCGACCAGATAGAACGACAGCGCGCAGCCGGCGGTGACGCCTCCGGCCAGCAGGTTCAACTGGCCGTAGGCGGCGAAGCGGACGAACTCGACCGCATAGGTGAACGGATTGGCCAGCGAGGCCCAGTAGACCGCCTGGGCAGCGGATTCCTGCAGCCGCCAGAGCGGGTAGAGCGCCGAGGATATGAAGAACATCGGGAAGATGACGAAGTTCATCGTGCCGGCGAAGTTCTCCAGCTGCTTGATATAGACCGACAAGAGCAGCCCGAGTGCGCCCAGCATCAGGCCGCCCAGGAACAGCGGCGGCAGAGCGTACAGGTACCCCCAATCCGGCATGCGGATGTCGAGCAGCCAGGCGATCAGGAAGAAGGCGTAGACCTGGACCACCGACAGCAGCGTGCCGGCGATCAGCTTGGCCAAAAGCAGGAACCAGCGCGGCAACGGCGCGGTCAGCAGCAGCCGCATCATGCCCATCTCGCGGTCATAGACCATCGACAGCGAGGACTGCATGCCGTGGAACAGCAGCACCATGCCGGCCAGCCCCGGCAGTACGTATTCCTGATACGGGGTATAGGTCTGGTAGGGCGGGATGATCGAGATGCCGTAGACATTCTGGAACCCGGCCGCCACCACGATCAGCCACAGCAGCGGCCGCACCAGGGCCGAGATCAGCCGGCCCCGCTGATGCACGAAGCGGAAGCTCTCGCGCCAGGCGACGGCGCCCAGGGCGGCGGCGGCATGGGACGGGGTCATGCCGCCTTCTCCGTACCAGTAAGCGCCAGGAAGGCGTCGGCCAGGGATGCCGCTCCGGTCCGGTCGACCAGCGCCGCCGGATCGCCGTCCTGCAGCACCTCGCCATGGTCCAGAACGATGACCCGGTCGGCCTGCTCGGCCTCGTCCACCAGATGGGTCGCCCAGAGCACGCCCAGCCCCTGCTCGGCGCAGAGTTCCCGCACATGCAGGCCGAGATCGCGCCGGCTGGCCGGGTCGAGCCCGACCGTCGGCTCGTCCATCAGCAGGATGCCCGGCCGGTGCAGCAGCGCCCGCGCCAGCTCCAGCCGGCGCCGGTTGCCGCCGCTCAGCGTGCGGGCGGCATCCTTGACCCGGTCGGACAGATCGAGCCGTTCGAGCTCGTCGGCTATCCGCTCTTTAGTGGTCCGGCGGGAGAGCCCGTGCAGCCGGGCATGGAAACGCAGATTGCCGCGGACCGTCAGGTCGAGATCGAGGGTCGGCTGCTGGAAGACGATGCCGAGCCGGGCCAGGGCCGGCACCGCATCACGGCGGATGTCGCGGCCGTCGATGCGCACAGCGCCGCCATCGGGCACGAACAGCCCGGACAGGATCTGGAAAAGCGTCGACTTGCCGGCGCCGTTCGGCCCGAGCAGCGCGACGAACTCGCCGGCGCCGACCGACAGGCTGACCGTATCCAACGCCGTCAGCTTGCCGTACCGCTTCGTCACCCCGTCGACTTCGAGGATCGGGGTGTCCGACGCCTGGCTCATGGGCCGGCGCTGCGGCGACCGGAAGTCTGACCGTCCGACACCTCGCCAAGCCCGGCCAGAAGCCCGGGCCGGGCCGCCAACAGGTGTCGCCGCTCCGCCTCCACCGCCGGGTCGTCGATGTGGCGGGGACGCGGCAGCGACACCGTCATGTCGTGCACCAGCCGCCCCGGCGTCGCCGACAGGAACAGGATGCGGTCGGCCAGGCTGAGCGCCTCACGCACATCGTGGGTGACGAACAGCACCGTGGTCGGCCGCGCCTGCCACAGTTCCAGCAGCAGCGTGCGCAGCCGCTCGGCGATCGGCTGGTCCAGCGACACGAAGGGCTCGTCCAGCAGCAGCAGTCGGGGCGCGATTGCGAAGGCGCGGGCCAGGGCCACCCGGCGCTGCATCCCGCCGGACAGGGTGCCGGGATAGGCGTCTAGCACATCGGCCAGCCCCATATGGACCAGCAATTCCCGCGCGCTCTCCGCCTCGGCCGGTTCCTGCGCCACAAGCCGGACATTCTCCAGCACCGTCAGCCAGGGCATCAGCCTTGGCGACTGGAACATGAAGCCGATGCGCCGGTCCGCGGCCGGCCCGCCATGGTCGATGGTTCCGTCATAGCCGGAATCCAGACCGCCGATCAGGTTCAGCAGGGTGGTCTTGCCGCAGCCGGACGGGCCGACCAGGCAGACGAACTGACCGTCCGGCACATCGAAGTCGAGCGCGCCCAGCGCCTGTTGCGCCGCCTTGCCGGCCTGGGCCGGATAGGTCTTGCCGCGCAATCCGACGGTCAAGGCACCGGCGGGCTGGCCGCTCATGGCCGCCACCGGGTCAGCCGCCGTTCCAGGGGGCGCAGCATCCAGACCTCGATCAACAGGATCACGCCGACGAAGGCAAAGGTGTAGGCCAGGATGCTCTCGATGTCGAAGAACTGGAAGTAGACATGCAGCTGGAACCCGACCCCGTTCGAGCGCCCGAGCAGTTCTACCACCAGCACGATCTTCCAGATCAGCGCCAGCCCGGACCGCGCCGAGGCCATCAGATAGGGGTAGAGCTGCGGCAGGTATATCTGGGTGAAACGACGCTCGCGAGACAGGCGGAAGGCCTGGGCCACCTGCATCAATTCGCGATCGACGGCCCTGGCGCCCTCGCGCACGGTGACCACGACGGTGGGGATCTTGTTCACGGCCACGGCGGCCAGGGCCGCCGCCTCGTTCAGCCCGAACCAGATGTAGCAGAGGATGATGGTGACCAGCGCCGGCACGTTGAGCCCGATCACCAGCCAGCCGTCGAACAGCGAGTCGACCTTGCGGCTGCGGCCCATGGCGATGCCGATCGCGGTGCCGATCAGCATGGCCAGCAGGAACGCCGCCGCCACCCGTGCCAGGGTCACCGCAGTGTGATAGAGCAGGTCGCCATCGGCCAGATGATGCAGCAGGCTGCCGGCAACGGTGATCGGGCCGGGCAACAGCCGGCTTTCGAACAGCGCCGCAGCCGCCCACCACAGGGCCAGGAACAGCGCCAGAGACAGCACCCTGATCCAGGGGTCGCGCGGCCAGCCCAGGCGGCCGCCGGCTCCCGACTCCGCTGTGGCCGGTTGCGCCGTCAACGGAGTCTAGAACCCGAAATGTGGCCAGAAGGTTCCGGCCGCGAGTTCCGTGGTGCCGCCGGTCAGATCGTCGCCGCCCAGCTCCGCCATCACTGAGAACACGGTCTCGGCGGCATCGATGTCCTGCGGACCGAAGGAGACCGGAACGCCGGCCCGCCAGGCGTCACGCAGGGCGGCCAGAGTGACGTCGCTGTCGGCCCGGGTCATCGGCCGCAGCCGCTCCCATTCCTCATCGGAGTCCGCCATCAACTGCTTGGCGGCCCGCGACGCCGTCAGCATGCCGTCGATGGCCGCGGCGTTGTCCGCCGCCCAGCTCTCGCTGAACACCCAGCCGAGCAGCGGCGGCTGCGCCTCGACACCGAGGCCCGGGAGCATGTCGACGACGCTGACCAGTTCGGTCATGCCGGCGGCCGAAAGCCGCGCGTTGTAATGCCAGAAATTGAGCACCGCCGGGATCTCGCCGCTCATCATCAGCTCGTTCATCAGCGGCGGCGCGCCGAACACCGGCTCCACCATGTCGGCCAGGTCGCGGCCCAGCTCCTGCTGGCCGAAGGCCCGCAGCAGCAGCCAACTCTTGTCGACCGGCCCGCCGGCGATGCCCAACTTGCGGCCCTCCAGATCGGCCAGAGACTCGATGCCGGAATCCGGCCGCACCATCAGCGCGCCGACCGCGAGCGAATAGGGTACGAAGGTGTAGTCGGCCCCGGCCGCCCGTTGCCGGGAGACCCAGATCCAATCCGACACGATCACGTCCACCGCACCGCCCTGCAGGGCAACGGCGGAGGCGTTGCGGCCGGCCATCTCCACGATCTCCAGCGCGACCCCGTTCTCGGCGTCGAGACCGTTATGGGTGATCGTGTCAAGTTCCCAGTTGACGGTGCCGAACTTCAGCGCCCCGATGCGCACCGTGGACGTATCGGCGGCCGCCGAGGTGGCTCCGAACAAAAATGCGGCCGCGACCAGGGCCGGAACGGCCCTGCGGATATCGGTCATGGTGATCCCTCCCGAATTCGCACGCGCTATCGCAGCGCAGATGCCAGTGCCTTTACGGCTCTTGGGGTGATGGTATCACGCTGCCTAGCGGCCGGGCGAGCCAATCAATTCGCCGAATCGCGCCGAGTTGTTCCTACGGCAACGGTCTGAAACTGAATGCAGTGCGGTACCTTCGGAGGTCAGCCGGTCTTGTCACTCGACCAGACTGAAACCGGTCCGATTCCATCCATGCCGGTGTGGACTTTCCGAGACGAGCGCCAGCCGCCTTGTTGACGCAGTATTTGGCGCGGCGTACGCTATTTGGTTAACGACAAATAGCGGCAGCAAATCCGCCATATGCGCGTCCGCATCCCCCGGGGAGGGGGGATGTCGTCGCGAACCAACGCAACAAATCGGGAGGGAACAGGCCATGCGCGCGCGTGAGTCCGGCATATACAACTATTTCAAGATGTTTGTATCGGCCATTCCCTTCATTGTTGCGGCCGGTGTTGCCACGGATCTGGCGGCGCAAGACGCCAGCCCGATCGACAATCTCACCCCGGTAACGGACGAGATGTTGCTCAATCCGCCGGACGGCGATTGGCTGATGTGGCGGCGCACATATAACGGCTGGGGCTACAGCCCGCTCGACCAAATCAACAAGGAGAACGTCGGCGACCTCAGGCTTGCTTGGGCCTGGGCCATGACACCGGGGCGGACACAGGAGACTCCGCTGGTCCATGACGGGATAATCTTCATCCAGAACTCCGATCACACGATCCAGGCACTCGACGGGGCCACCGGCGACCTGATCTGGGAGTATGAATACGAGCTGCCGGATGACGCGAGTGTCAGAGGGGTGCGCAACAAGGCGATCTACGGTGACACCCTGATCGTAGCGACCCGCGACGCCCATCTGATCGCGCTCGACACCAAGACCGGCCAATTGGTGTGGGATAAGCAGGTCGCCAACTACGAGCACGGCTTCACCTTCTCCAGCGGACCGATCGTGGCCAACGGCGTCGTTGTCCAGGGCGCGACCGGGTGCTGGAGCGCCCAGCCGGGCGGCTGCTTCTTCACAGGGCACGACGCGAATACCGGTGAGGAATTGTGGCGTGTTCACACCATCGCCCGCGGCGATACGCCCGAGGGCAACAGCTGGAACGGCGTTCCGCTGGAAGCCCGCTACGGTGCCTCGGCCTGGATCGCCGGGTCCTACGACCCCGAGCAGAACCTGATCTTCGCCGGCGTCGGTCAGCCCTATCCGTGGAACATGGAGATGGCCGGGCTGAAACCCGCGAGCCCGGATCCCAACGTCACCAACGACGCGCTCTACACCAACGCCACCCTCGCCATTAACGCGACCACCGGCGATCTTGAGTGGTATCACCAATACCTCCCGACCGACGGCCTCGACCTCGACTACGTCTATGAGCGCCTGCTCATCGACCTGCCGGTCAGTGGCGAGATGCGGCAACAGGTGGTGACGACCGGTAAGATCGGCATCATCGAGTCGCTCGACCGGACCACCGGCGAATTCCTCTGGGCCAAGGAGACCGCACCGCAGAATGTCGTGCTGGAGATCAATCCGGAGACCGGCGAAAAGACCATCAACCCGGAGGTGCATCCGGTAGCCGGCGAGACCACCTTCAACTGCCCGGCCGACCCGGGCGCGAAGGCTTGGCAGGCCACGGCCTACAGCCCGCGAACACAGGCGCTCTATCTGCCGACAGTGGAGTTCTGCTCGAACACCACGGTGAACCCGCTCGACCCGGGCGAGATTTACACCGGCGGCGGCCGGCAGACCTTCTCTCGCGTGCCGGTGCCCGACAGCGACGGCAACATCGGCCAGGTCCGCGCCATCAATCTGACCGACCAGTCGGAAATGTGGATGTACCGGCAGCGTCCACCGGTCACCAGCTCGACCCTGCCGACCGGTGGCGGCCTGGTGTTTGTTGGCAGTCTCGACCGCAGGTTCTTGGCCTTCGACGACGAAACCGGCGAATTGCTGTGGAGCAGCGGCAAGCTGAGCAATTCGCTCGAATCGTTCCCGATCACCTACGAGGCTGGTGGTAAGCAATATGTTGCGATAACCGCCAATTTCGCCTCCGGCCTGGGCCGCCTGGCATCGCTGACCCCGGAAGTACAGCTTCCAGCGAACGATCCGATCACCCTATACGTATTCGCGCTTCCCGAATAATCGGCTGAGCGCATTACGAAACCCGGCCCGGGCGGACTTGGAGGCTTCCAGTCCGCCCGGTGCCTTTGTGAGGTGCGATCTTGCCCGTTGCTTTCGCGTTACCACGTCTGGCCGGCCCGCTCGTGGCGATGGCGCTTGCAGTTCCGATGGCCGCGCTGGCTCCGGGGCCGGTCTCGGCTCAGGAGCCGGAATTCTTCGACAAGCCCTACGCCGAGGGCCAGTGGACCTACGGCCGGCGGCTGGATGAGTCGCAGCTTCGCTATTGTGTGGATCGACGCGACCCGGACTGGGAGGTGGCTGGCGCCATCGCCGACGCCGTTGCCCTGGGCCTGCTGCTCGAGCCGCAGCGATACGTTGTCGAAAGCAACGTCGTCCTCGAGGACATCACAAGACTCTATGCGGTCATGCTGGAGCACTGTGACGTTCACATGGGCTTCAAGCTGATACCCGGAGGCTATCCCAATTGGGTCACCGTGACCCGACCGTACTACGAGACCCAATACGTCTTCGTAACCGCCGACCCCGACGTCCACGCGCTGGCCGATGTGGCACCCACGCGTCCGATCGGCGCGACGATGGGGACTTCGGCGCATCTCCGTCTGGTCACCTTTCTCGCGGCATTGCCCGCGGAAGATCGCTGGCCGACCTACCCGATGGGCACCAGCGACGTCGCCCTGGAGTCGCTTCTCAACGGCACGGTCGACGTCGCCCTCGTCTGGGTCCCGACTCTTTGGGCCAAGCAGCGAGAGGAGCCCGCCTACGCCGACCTTCACGTAATCGACCCGACCCCCCTGCCGCCGACCGCCCTGGGTGTGGGGGCGCTGATGCTCGCCGACGAGACCTTCCTACGCACGGCCGTCGACGAGGCGATCGCCGCACTAAGCGCAGACGGGACGATCTCGGCCATCCTCAATCGGTGGGACTTTCCGGCAACAGCGGCGCCTTGATGCCCAGCGCACCGAAGTCCGGGCCCGCCATCCGCGTCGATGCCGTATCGAAGCGCTATGGGCGCACTCTCGCCCTGGATGACGTCAGCCTCGAGGTCGGCACCAACGAGCTCTTCGCCCTCCTTGGGCCCAACGGGGCCGGCAAGACCACGCTCATGCACATACTCTGCACCATCCTCAGGCCGGACAGCGGTGCCGCGGTCGTTTCGGGTTTCGACGTGGTCAAACAGCCGTTCTACGTGCGGCAGTTGCTGGGCACGGTATTTCAGGAGCCGAGCCTCGATGACCGCCTGACGGTACAGGAGAACCTCAATCTGCACGGTCTTGTTTTCGGCGTGCCGGCCGGTCTTCGACGACGGCGCATCGAAGAGATGCTCGCACTCGTCGAGCTTGGCGACTGGGCCGACAAGCCGGCCGGCACTTTGTCCTCGGGCATGAAGCGCCGATTGGAGATCGCCCGCGCCCTCATCCATGATTCCGAAATCCTGCTCCTGGACGAACCGACCGTTGGTCTCGACGCGCAGACACGCGAGCGGATCTGGCACTACGTGCGGCACCTGCAGGCGGCGCGCAAGATGACGGTGCTCGTGACCACGCACTACATCGAGGAAGTCGAGGCCTGTGACCGCGTGTGCATCATCGACAGGGGCAAGGTCCTGGCGCTGGACACCCCCGATGCGCTGAAACGGGCGCATGGTCGGCAGCTTCTACGGATCGTTCCCAGAAGCGACGCGGATCGACGGGACTTTCTCGCCCGGTATCCGGATCAAGTCGTCTCCGACACTGGCGCGGAGATCGTATTCGCATCGAACGACGGTTTCGTGGAGGCGTTCCTTTCCGAGGGGGGCAACCGCATCCGCGCGCTCGCAATCGACGCCCCCAATCTGGAGACGGTGTTCTTGTCGCTGACCGGAAGGGATTTGCGCGATCAGGCCGCCGGCGCTCGCGAGCGCACATACGCGTTCGGAAAAAAGGGAGGAGAGCACACACGATGACGGCAGACGACAGTGCTGAATCCGGTTTCCGGCGGCGTTCGGTGCTCATGACACAGCTTGGCGGGCTCTATGGCATCTGGCTGCGCGAGGTGAAACGGTCGATCCGCGACCGCGGCCAGCTCGTCGGTGGGGTGAGCCGCCCGATCCTGTGGGTGCTGATCCTCGGAATCGGCCTCAATCCCTATTTTCGTGGGGAGGTCTTCGGCGAAGTGACTTTCGTCGTGCCGTTCACCTATCTGCAGTTCATCTTTCCCGCGGTGATAGCGCTCAACATCCTGTTCACTTCGGTGCAATCGGCAGTGTCGGTGATCTGGGACCGCGAGTTCGGCTTCCTGCGCGAAGTGCTGGTGTCGCCGATGTCACGAGGCATCGTGCTGTTGGGCAAGGTGCTGGGCGGCGCCACGGTGGCGGTCATGCATGGCTGCCTGGTTCTCGTTCTCGCGCGCTTCGCCGATATCGGCCTGACGCCGCTGAAGATCTTCGAGACCTTCGCGCTGATGGCGTTGCTCGCCTTCGCCCTGACCTCGCTCGGCGTCGTCATTGCAAATCGCGTCCGCAGCTTCCAGGGATTTGGAATCTTCTCGAACGCGGTGATCCTGCCGCTCTATTTCACCTCCAGTTCGGTATTTCCACTCGATCCCGCGCTCACGCGCGCGCAGACGCGCGTGGTTTATCCCGAGTGGCTGGTGACCGTGGTCGAATACAATCCGCTGACCTATGCGGTTGACGCGCTGCGTGGCGCGTTGATCGATTTCAACCAGTTCGATCCCCGTCTCGGCGTGGCGGTGATGTTCACGGCTGCCGTTATCTTCTTTCTGATCGCCCTCTACGATTTCCGAAGGGCGTGAGAACAGGCATGGCGGGGATCCGGCGGACGGCGCGCGATTTGGCAGGCCTGGCCTTCGTCGCGGCCTTGCTGGCGCTTGTAAACCTGTTGCCGCCCGATACCTCGCTGCAGGAAGTCCGCGCCGTGCGCGTGTTGCGCGTTTGCGTTCCGATCTCATATCCGCCCCTGGTGACCGGCGATCCGGAGAGGCCGGGCATAGACATCGAGCTTCTGGAAGCCGTCTCCCACCGACTCGGTGTGACGCTGAGCGTGAACCAGAACCAGGCGATGGGACGGGATTTCAACCCGCGCAACTGGGGCCTGACCCGGGCCCAATGCCAGGTTGTCGCCGGCGGCGTGGTCGATTCACCGCTGACACGATCGTTTCTGGAGACCGGGCCGCCCTACGCCGAGACCGGCTGGGCGGTTTTGGCGCCTGAACGCCTGAGCGATCTTCGCGGACGGAACATCGGCGCCATGGCGACGATCTCCGGGCTGGACCGCATCAGCCTGTCCAGCTACCTGCGCAGCCAGGACGTCAATGTTGGGGTCGTGCCTCGTCCGGCCGAGTTGGTCAGCGGCATTGCCGAGGGCCGGTTCGATGGCGGGATCACCGAGGCGCTGCTGGCCGGCCAGCTTGCGGCTGACAATGGCTGGACGGCGACCCTGCTTCCAGTCGAATTCAGCCGTTACAATCTCGTATTCGGCCTGTGGAAGGGTGACCTCACGCTCAAGCGCGCGATCGTTTCGGCGATTGAGGAACTCGCTGACGACGGGACAATGACGGCGATCTTGGCGCGCTACGGCGCTGCGCCGATCGACTAGTACCTGCTGCCACCATGGATGGTGGGTATTAGGCTGGAAGCGTGCCTCCGCTGATCAGCGGTGCCAGCAGGGCATAGCCGGGCGCCAACAATTTCCGAACGATCCCTGTCGCAGCGGCTGCCATCAATCCGATGGCAAACACCCAATAGACTCGATTTGGGACCCCGATGTTGATCGCGGCAAGCAAATGGCCACCGGTCAGCGGTGGTATCGGCAAGAGGTTGAACAGCGCAAACCAGACGCACAGCTGGGCCGCAACCCGCAGAAAGGCCGCGGTCGCAAGGCCGGCCGTGTAGGGCAATACCGTGAGCAACGGCAGGATGAGCAGCAGCAGCAGCACCGCGGTCACAAGGATCGCCGCAAACGCCGCCAACACCACGACGACAATGCCGACTCGACCGATGCGGAACTGTCGTGCGTCGATCGCCATCGGCTTCGCCCAGCCGAAACCGAACAGGATCAGGCTGATTGCGCCGACAAGATCGACATGGTTGGCCGGCACGACGGTCAGGCGGCCGTCGTATTTCGGTCCCTTGTCGCCCAGGAAAACCGCCACCGCCGCAACGACGCCACCATGAATCCCGGCGATGATCAGCAGCGCAAGGACACGAAAGGCGATCAACTGGAGGGTGAGTTCCGACAGCCACATGGTCAGGGCCCGGCCAGACGCCTGCCGCCGTCCCGGCGCCGGCCCCCGATCACTTCTCCATGATCAGGTAATCCAGCGCATCGACGTCCGAAGGCAGTGGCGCGCCGGCCCTGAAGCCGTTCCGCTTGAGGATGTAGGCAACCAGGTCGGCGTAGGTACTGGGAGAATAACGCCCCGGCGAATTAGGTGGCATCAAGGTGCTGGTGTACAGAAACAACGCCGAGGCTGGCGCTCCATTCGCGTACTTCTGCAGGAAATTCACGCCGCGCAATGGCGCCCCACCGTTCAGCCCGCCCCTGAGATCGTCTCCGTGGCACTCAGTACACGCGCGTTCGTATCGGTCCTCTCCGCGATCGGCCTGGTCGGATGAGTAGGAGACCGGACCTTGGACCGGCACCGTCTGGGCCAGATCCTGACCGTCGCCAACCGGTCTAGAGGTCGGCGGAATTTCGCCCTGGGCTATTCGAAATTGGCCTTCGTCGCCAGCCGGTGCGATCGACGCCGACAGCGCCTCAATCCCGAAAGCCGATGGCGAGAGGACGAGCCAGGCGACGACCGCCGCGGCCATCGCAAGCGGAGTGCCCACATTTCGATGCCCCTCCAAAAGGTTCACCATGGTCCTCCTAGATGCCCGTCCGCCGGCGCTGCTAGCGGCATTGCCCCAGCCTTTGGCGCACATGGCCTTCAGTCTAGCGAAGCCGATCCGGTCACCATTTGCAAGAATCGTCATCGCCGAACCGACCCGCGAAGTGATCGGGCGCGGTGCTTGGCGCACTGCTCCCAATTCATGCGCGGGCGGTCCGAGACGTGCGACCTAGTCCGGCAGCGTCACCGTGAAGCGGATGCTCGAATACCAGGCGATCAGATGGCCGATATCCTCGTCGTCGAGGCCCTGGGCGATGATCGTCATCTGCTCGTGGTGCCGGTCGCCGGAGCGGAACGCCTCCAGCTGGGCCTGGAGATAGATGTCGCTCTCGCCGGCGATATGCGGCACGTCGGGGCGTTTGGCGACGCCGTCGATGCCATGGCAGCCGGCGCATTGCGCCGCCATCCGACGCCCGGTCGCGACATCCCCGGCCTCGGCCGGAATGGAGACGATGCCGAGAGCGCACGCCGCGCCGACAGCCACCGCAAGACGAAGTGTCATGGAGTATCCGTTCCCAATCGAACGACCCGCCCCGGCAGCCTTCGCCAGGGCGGGTCCGTCATGCACATCTATCGGCCGGGCGCTCAGCCCTCGTACCAGATCCGATAAAGCGCGCCGGCGAAATCATCGGAGATGATGATCGAGCCGTCGGGAAGCTGCGCCACGTCCACCGGGCGGCCCATATACTCGCCGGTCTCCTCGACCAGCCAGCCCTCGGCGAACGGCATGGTCTCCGCGGCCGCGCCCTCCTCGTCCAGCGAGGTGAACATGACCCTGGCGCCGACCGGCGTGGTGCGGTTCCACGAGCCGTGCTGGGCGGAGAAGATGCCGCCCTGGTATTTCTCGGGGAACATGCTGCCGGTGTAGAACATCATGCCGAGATCGGCGGCGTGCGCGACCATCTCCACCTCGGGGAAGATCGCATCGGCCGGAGGCTCGCTGTCGGCATACTCATTGGTGCGGGTGTCGCCGCCGCCATACCACGGGAAGCCGAAATGCTGGCCGCGCCCGGTGATCCGGTTGATCTCGCCCGGCGGGATGTCGTCGCCCATGCCGTCCACCTGGTTGTCGGTGAACCAGAGCTGGCCGTTGGCCGGATTGAAGTCCTGGCCCACGGAATTGCGGATACCGCGGACATAGACCTCCCGGTCCGTGCCGTCTGTATTCATGCGGATGATGCCGCCGATGCCGACCTCGTCATACAGCGCCATCTTCTCCTGGGGATGCACGTTGAAGGGCTGGCCCAGCGAGATATAGAGCTTGCCATCCGGCCCGACATCGCAGACCCGAGCGGTGTGGTTGTAAGACTCTTCCTCCACCGGGATCAGGTTGCCCTGGGACACCACGTTGAAGGCGGCCACGTCCGGGCCCTCGAAGAAGAACTCGGCGGCCGGGAAGACCAGCACCCGGTTCTGCTCCACCGTGTAGAGGAAGCCGTCCTTGGAGAAGCAGACGCCGTTGGGGATGGTGAAGTCGATTGACGGCGCGAAGCGCATGACCTCATCGGCGACGCGATCGCGGTCGCGGTCGGCGACGGCCCAGATATCGGTCTTGCGGGTGCCGACGAAAGTCACCGTGCCCTGCGGCGCCACGGCGATGTGACGTGCATCAGGAACAACGGCATAGAGGTCGATCTTAAAGCCCGGTGGCAGGGTGATGCTTTCCAGGTTGCTGCGCAGCTGCGCGGCACGGTCCCCCATCTGGTCGACGGTCTCCATCTCCAGCGAGGTGCCGGTGGCCTGGAACGCGGACAGTTTTTCAAGGTTGGTCTGGGCGTAGGCGGAGCCGGCGATCGTGATCGCCAATGCCGACGCCAGTAGCGGCAGTCGTACGGTCATGGTGTTTCCTCCCACTTACGACGGATTCTCAACGGGTCCGTGCTTAAGTTTGTTGCGCGAAACTTCTTGTCGCAGCAATGAAACAGGATACCGCCGAAACGGATCGACGATGTAGTATCCGGCTAACACGATTGCGCTATCCGGATCGTTGCGTCGGCGAGCCGCCTGACAGCCCGTCGGCGGTTTGATATTGTCCCGGCCGGCCGGCCAAACCACGCCCGCCATCCCTTTCCGCCATCCGGCAGCGACCCTATGCGCCCTTGCGCCAATCCAGACACTGGCCACGGTTCGTGACCCTCGCGCTGACCGCGATCGGCGCCTTGGCTCTGGCGATCTGGCTCTACCTCCTGCTGGGGCATGGCGGGTTCTGGCGGGTTGCGACGCCCCTGGACCACGAACCGACCGATGGCAATGGCTGGCCGCCGGTCGCCGCGGTCATCCCGGCCCGCAACGAAGCCGAAACCATTGCCCGGGCGCTCGACTCGGTGCTGGGCCAGGACTATGACGGGCCGCTTGCGGTGTATCTGGTCGACGACTCCAGTGCGGACGGGACCGCGGATATCGCACGGCAATCCGCCGAGAGATTGGGTCGGCCGGAACGCCTGACAATCGTCACCGCCGGACCGCTTCCGCCGGGATGGGCCGGCAAGCTGTGGGCGCTGTCGGAAGGCCTGAAGGCGATTGCGACGGCATCGTCGCAGCCTACATATCTGTGGTTCACCGATGCCGACATCGCCCATGAGGGCTCCACCCTGCGCCGCCTGGTGGCCACGGCCGAGGCCGAGGACCGCGACCTGGTGTCATTGATGGTGATGCTAACGACCGCCAATGCCTGGGAGAGGCTGCTGATCCCGCCTTTCGTCTTCTTTTTCGCCATGCTCTACCCCTTCCGGTGGATCGCCGATCCGGGCCGCGGCACCGCTGGCGCCGCCGGTGGCTGCCTGATGCTGCGTGCGAAGGCCCTGAGGAACGCCCGGGGCCTGGAGGCGATGCGCGATGCAATCATCGACGATTGCACCCTGGCCGCCCGCATCAAGCGGCTGGGCCGGACCGGCGGCGGCCGTCTGCGCCTGGCCCTGACGCAACGGTCTCACAGCATCCGGCCCTATCCGGGGCTGGGGGACATCTGGCGCATGGTGGCGCGCAGCGCCTATACCCAGCTTCGCTACTCTCCGATCCTGCTGCTCGGCACGCTGTTGGGCATGGCGCTCACCTATCTGGCGCCGCCGCTGCTTCTCGTGACGTCTCCGCTGCATGGATCGCCGCTGGCAGCCAGCCTTGGCGCCGCCGCCTGGGTGATCATGGCGGCGCTCTTCCTGCCGACGCTGCGCCTCTACGGACAGCCCTGGCCGATGGCATTTGCATTGCCGGTCGCGGCTCTGTTTTATGCCGCCATGACTGCCGATTCCGCGCGCCGCCACGCCACCGGCCAAGGCGGCCTGTGGAAAGGCCGCGTCCAGGCGCCCCGGAGCGGCGCCTCCAGCAGACCCAACTGACCCGCATGGCCGACGACACAGCGAGACAGACCGCAGCGGTCGAGACCCCGTCCGGCAAGGGCGCGGCGGATGAGAATTTTCCCGTCGGCTCCTTCCTGCTGGCCGCCCCGTTGCGGCCCCATGTCGCCGCCTATTACGCCTTCGCCCGGGCCATCGACGACATCGCCGACAACCCGGATCTCGCGCCGGACGACAAGATCGCCCGGCTCGACCGCTTCGCCGCCGCCCTGACCGGCGAGGAGACGTCGGATCCGGCGCTGGAAAAGGCTTATCGGCTTCGCGCGAGCCTGGCCGAGACCGGTGTGCCAGAACGCCACGGGCTCGACCTGGTCGCGGCCTTCAAGCAGGACGCGGTCAAGTTGCGCTACACCGATTGGGAGGACCTGCTCGGCTATTGCGAGCTCTCCGCCAATCCGGTCGGCCGCTTCCTGCTCGACCTGCATGGCGAGGAGCGCAGCGGCTGGGCCGCGTCGGATGCGCTGTGCAGCGCGCTGCAGGTGATCAACCATCTGCAGGACATGCAGGACGACTACCGCAACCTGGACCGGGTCTATGTGCCGCTGGACTGGCTGCAGGCGGAAGGGCTGGACGTGACCGTGCTCGACGGGCCGCGCTGCGATGCCGCCATGCGCCGGGTGCTGGATCGCTGCCTGGACGGGGTCGAGGACCTGATCGCCCAGGCGCGGCCGCTGCCGGCTCAGCTGCGCAGCACCCGGCTGGCGATGGAATCCGCCGCCATCATCAAGCTCGCCGAGATCCTGACCGGCCGTCTGCGGCGGCAGGATCCGTTGGCCCGCAGGGTCGCCCTGTCGCGGCCCGGGCTTGTGGCGGTGGCCGCCATGGGCGTGCTGGGGCACCTGGCCAGCCGCTTGCTCGGCCGTCGCCGCCCGGCGCCCGACGCATCGGCCTGGGCCCATGTGGACCATGTGGTGACGCGCTCGAAGAGCTCGTTCACCGCCGGCATGCGCGCCCTGCCCAAAGAGCGCAGCCGGGCCATGTATGCGGTCTATGCCTTCTGCCGCGAGGTCGACGACATCGCCGACGAGCCCGGCGATTTCGGCCGTCGTCTCGAACAGCTGGCCGAGTGGCGCGCGGAGATCGAGCGGCTGTATGCCGGCGCACCCACCTATCCGACGACACGGGCACTTCAGGGCCCGGTCGAGACGTTCAATCTGCCGAAGGCCGAGTTCCTGGCGGTGATCGACGGCATGGAAAGCGATTTGCGCAACGCCATCCGGGCGCCCTCGGCGGTGGCCCTGCGCACCTATTGCCGGCAGGTCGCCGGCGCCGTCGGCATGCTGTCGGTCAATATCTTCGGCGCCGATGAGCCGGAGGCGGAGGAACTGGCCGAGGTGCTTGGCGAGGCTCTGCAGCTCACCAACATCCTGCGCGACCTGGCCGAGGACGGTGCCCGCGGCCGCCTCTACCTGCCGCGCGAGCTGCTGCAGCAGCACGGCATCGACAGCGACGATCCCGAAATCGTGCTGGCGCACCCGGCCCTGCCCCGGGTCTGCGCCGCCCTGGCGGAACAGGCGCGCAAGCAGTTCCGCCGCGCCCGGCTGCTGATGGGGCGCTGCAACCGCGAACGGCTGAAGCCCAGCGTGCTGATGATGGAGGTCTATGAACGCATCCTGACCCGGCTGGAGCAGGAGGCCTGGCGGGACCCGCAGCGCCGGGTACGGCTGTCGGCGCCCACCAAGCTGTGGATCCTGCTGCGCCACGGGCTGGCCTGACGGGATCGGCAGGTTGGCACGCACCCATGTCATCGGCGCCGGCATGGCCGGACTCGCGTGTGCCGTCCGGCTTAGCGGGAAGGGCCGCGCCGTCACCGTCTATGAAGCCGCGGGCCAGGCCGGCGGCCGTTGCCGCTCCTATCTCGACGCCGGTCTCGATCGAGTGATCGACAATGGCAACCACCTGCTGCTGAGCGCCAATACGGCCGCCCTTGCCTATCTGAAGGAGATCGGCGCCGCCGACACGGTCGCCGGTCCGGACCGGGCGGAATTTCCGTTCATGGATCTGCGGGACGGAAATCGCTGGACCGTGCGCCCCAACTCGGGGCCACTGCCCTGGTGGATTTTCTCGTCGACCCGACGCATTCCCGGAACCCGGCCGCGGGACTACCTCTCTGCATTATCAATCCTGGGCGCACGGGAGGACGAGACGGTCACCGACCGGGTCGGTCCCGATGATCCGCTGTTCGAGGGGTTTTGGCGACCATTGACCGTTGCCGCCCTGAACACCGCGCCGGAGCAGGCCTCCGCCCGGCTGATGCGCACCGTTATCCGTGAGAGCTTTGCCAAGGGCGGCCGGTATTGCCGGCCCCTGGTCGTCCGGGAAAGCCTTGCCGCCAGCCTGGTGGACCCGGCCCTCGCGCTGCTTCGCGAGCGGGGAACGGAAGTACGCTTCAGCGATCGCGTGAATTCCCTGGATCTGCAGGATGGCAAGGTCCGGGCCCTGGTCTTCTCGAACGATCGCATTGAGTTATCCGGAGACGACACCGTCGTCCTCGCGGTCCCGCCTTGGATCGCGGCAGCGCTACTTCCGGATCTGCCGGCGCCGGAGGAGCAGCGGCCGATCGTAAACGGCCATATCCTGCTGCCGAGCCTTCCGCCGCCGGACCGCCGCACCCCGTTCTTGGGCCTGATCGGCGGTACCGTGGATTGGCTGTTCCTGCGCGGCGACATCGCCAGCCTCACGGTGAGCGCCGCCGAGACGCTGGTCGATCGGCCGGCGCCGGAGATCGCGGATCTGTTCTGGGCCGATACCGCGAAGGCGCTCGACCTGGATCCCGCCCTCAAGCCGGAGATTCGTGTCATCAAGGAGCGCCGCGCCACTTTCGCCCAGACCCCGGCCGCCCTGGCGCTGCGGCCCGGCACCACCACCGGCTACCGCAACCTCTTCCTGGCCGGCGACTGGACCGACACCGGCTTTCCGGCCACCATCGACGGCGCGGTGCGGTCCGGCTTCGCGGCGGCGGATGCGATTGCGCGCTAGCACGCAGCGAATCGATCAGGCGCGCTCCACCCCGGGGATCGCGGAGACGGCCCGGGCGATATGGTCCACGAAGAGGGCCAGTCTGCGGGTTTGACGCCGCGACGGCAGGTAGGCGGCGTTGATGGTCAGGGATCGCGCTCGCCACTTCGGCAGCACATCGACCAGCGTTCCATCCGCCAGTTCCCCGGCGACGAACCAGCGTGGCATGACCGCGTAGCCGACACCCATCATGGCAGCGGTGTGGGCCGCAAAGATGTTGTTGGTCGAGACTGCGACCGATGCGGCTATGGCCTCGGTCGCCCCATCCGCGTTGGAAAGAGGGATGCTGCCGGCCTCGAACGTTTCGAGCGCCGCGCATGGCAGCTCGGTGAGATCGGAGGGCCCGGCCATGCGCCGGCCCGCCACCAGATCCGGTGCCGCAACCACCAGCCGCTCGACCCGCCCGAGGGACCGCACGATCAGGTTCTCGTCCGGCACGCGTCCGATGCGGATCCACAGATCGCAGCCGATTTCGGCAAAGCGGATGGAATCGTCGTCCAGCAGCCAGGTGATCGAGACTCCCGGATGCTCTTGCTGGAACCGCAGCGCCGCCTCGGCCAGATGGCGCTGGCCGAGAGCAATCGGGCCAACGATCTTCAGCTTGCCGCGTACCGCGCTGTGCTCGCCGGCGAACCGTTCGACCAGCGCCTCCCACCCGTCCAGCAACCCGCGAGCCTCGGACAGGCAGTCGATACCGGATTGCGTCAAGGAAAGCCTGTGGGTCGTGCGCTGGATCAGTTCCACCCCAAGCCGGCGCTCGAGCTCCGCCAGCTGGCGGCTGGCCGATGCCTGGGACAGTCCGAGATCCCGCGCGGCGGCGCTGATCGATCCGCGCTCGGCGATGCGCGCAAAGGTCGTCAGCAGCGCCAGTCGATCCAGGCTCTTGCTCATACGTTAAACGTATAACAACTACTCCTATCAACCGTCTACCGACAGAACCGGATCCCGCTCATCTTTCCTCCTGTGAACGACACACCCGTTGAGACAGGAGACGATCAGATGACCACCATTCCCCACACCTTCCGCATCGGCGGAGACCTCACCGTCAATCGCCTCGGCTTCGGTGCCATGCGGCTGACCGGGCAGCCGGGCAACTTCGGTCCTTTCGAGGATTGGGAGGCCGGCCTCGCCGTCCTACGCCGTGCCGCGGATCTGGGCGTCGAATTCTTCGACAGCGCCTGGGCATACGGGCCGCAGACGGCTGATCGGATGGTCGGCCAGGCCCTGGAGGGCCGTGAAGTCGTGCGCGCCACCAAAGGCGGCGTCGACAAGCCCGAACCCGGCCGGATCGTTGTCGACGGCTCCCGCGACACACTGCTGGGGCAGATCGACCGGGCGCTGGTCAACCTGCGGACCGATCGGATCGATCTGTTCCAGCTGCACCGCGTCGACCCGGCCACTCCGATAGAGACGTCCGTCGCGGCCCTCGCCGAAGCCAAGGCGGATGGCCGTATCGGACATATCGGGCTGTCCAATGTCACCCGTGAGGATCTGGACCGGGCCCTCTCCGTGGCCCCGATCGCCAGTGTGCAGAACCGCTTCAACATGGCGGAGACGGACGGCGCCGACTTGGTCGACTACACGGCGGAACGCGGCATTGCCTTCATCCCCTACGGACCGCTCGGCGCCAATCCGATGCAGAAAGGCGCGAAGCTGGAACCTCGGGAAGCCCTCGCCTGGCTGTTGAGGCGGGCGCCCAATATCATCGTCATCCCCGGCACCACCTCCGTCGCCCATGTGGAGGAAAATTGGGGCGCCTGGGATATCGTCGATGAGGCCGGCTAGCAGGCGGCGCAAAAGAGCGCCGCACCCGGTTGGCACCCCGCCCAGATCCGATCACCGGCCGGCACAATCTGTTCATTGCCGGTGATTGGATTGTGGCAGCGGGCCCGTACACCATCGACATCAACGTGCGGTCGGGCCACACTGTCGCGGAATTGATACACGGTTGTGAAAGGCGTCTTGACGTGTCGCCTCTCGATGAACAGTGTATGGCCGCCGCGGCCTGACAGGCAGTTGGCCGCCGATGGTATAGGTCGGCGGTTGCTAATCCGTCCGGGAAAGAAGAGCACGGAGGCATGTCGCCAGCCATGGGAGCCATCAGATGGCAAGCCGACGATCGCGTCGGCGCGATCGATACGGTTTCGCAGGTGCGCGAGTCGCTTAAGGGCGGCCAGCGCGACGACGGGCACTGGATCTTCCAGCTGGAGCCGGACGCGACGATTCCGTCGGAATACGTGCTGCTGCAGCACTATCTCGGCGAGATCGATGCCGATGAAGAGCGCAAGATCGCGGCCCATCTGCGCCAATCCCAGACAGCTGATGGCGGCTGGCCGCTGTTTGCCGGCGGCGCCATCGATCTCTCCGCCACCGTCAAGGCCTATTACGCACTGAAGATGATCGGCGACCCGATCGACGCGCCGCATATGAAGCGCGCGCGGGACGCGATCCTGGCCCGCGGCGGGGCCGCGAAGGCCAATGTTTTCACCCGGATCGCGCTCGCCCTGTTCGGCCAGGTTCCGTGGCGCGCGGTGCCGGTGATGCCGATCGAGATTATGCTGCTGCCGCGCTGGTTCCCCTTCCATCTCAGCAAGGTGTCGTACTGGTCGCGCACGGTGATCGTGCCGCTGCTGATCCTGATGGCGCTGAAGCCGACCGCCCGCAACCCGCGTGGCGTCGGGATCCGGGAGCTGTTCACCACCGATCCGGAGCGCGAGAAGCGCTACATCACCAACCCGACCGGGGCGGCGATCGGGCATGTCTTCGTCGCCATGGACCATGTGGTGCGCCGGATCGAGCCCTTCCTGACGCCCAAGCGCCGGGTCTGGGCGATCAATGCCGCCGTCGATTTCATCAAGCGCCGCCTGAACGGCATCGACGGCTTCGGCGGCATCTTCCCGGCCATGGCCAACACGGTGATGGCCTTCGATGCGCTGGGCTATCCGGCCGATGATCCGGACCTGGCCATGGCCAAGAAGGCCATCCGCCGGCTGATGGTGGTCGACGAGGACCGCGCCTATTGCCAGCCCTGCCTGTCGCCGGTGTGGGATACCGCGCTGACCATCCACGCCTTGCTGGAGGCCGGCGAGCCGCCGGATGGCGAGACCCTGCGCGGGGCCTGCCGCTGGCTGCTGGACCGCGAGATCGTCGATTACCGCGGCGACTGGGTTGCCAAGCGGCCGGAAGCGACGCCGGGCGGCTGGGCCTTCCAGTATCGCAACGATGCCTATCCGGATGTCGACGACACCGCCGTGGTGGCCATGGCCCTGCACCGCATCGACCCGGTGCAATACGCCAAGCCGATCGAGCGCGCGGCGCGTTGGATCCTCGACATGCAGAGCAAGAATGGCGGCTGGGGCGCCTTCGACGCCGACAATACCCATTACTACCTGAACCACATCCCCTTCGCCGATCACGGCGCCCTGCTGGACCCGCCGACTGTCGACGTCACCGCCCGCTGCCTGGGCATGCTGGCCCAGCTCGGCTATGACCGCGACCATCCGGCGGTCAAGCGGGGGATCGAATATCTGATCGACGAGCAGGAGACCGACGGTTCCTGGTACGGCCGTTGGGGCGTGAACTACGTCTACGGCACCTGGTCGGCCCTGATGGCGCTGCGCGCGCTGGGCGAGGACCCGAACACGCCACATATCCGCAAGGCGGTCGATTGGCTGAAGTCGCGCCAGCATGCCGATGGCGGCTGGGGCGAAGGCTGCACCACTTATTGGGGCGGCCAGCGGCATTCCGAGGCGGCCAGCACCCCGTCGCAGACGGCCTGGGCGCTGCTCGGCCTGATGGCCGCCGGCGAGGCTGAAAGCGCCGCCGCCGCCCGTGCCGCCGCCTATCTGGAATTCCATCCGCGCAACGGCTCGGATTGGGAGGAGGAGCCCTGGACCGGGGTCGGGTTCCCGCGGGTCTTCTATCTGAAGTACCACGGCTATGCGGCGTATTTCCCGCTCTGGGCCCTGGCCCGCTATCACCGGCTCGCCTCCGGCGCCGTTCCCAACCAGGAATACGGTATGTGACACGGGTCGGCGTCGTCACCGGCCTGGTCGCCGAGGCACGCCTGGTTCGACGGCATGCCGACAGCGCCGGCAACGATGCCCCGCTGATCGCCTGCAATGGCCCCGGCCGCGGCCGTCAGAGTGCGGAGGATCTTCTCGCCCGCGGCGCCGATGCCCTGGTCAGCTTCGGCTTGGCCGGCGGGCTGGATCCCTGGCTGAAGCCGGGCGACCTGGTCTGCCCTGAGAAGGTGCTGACCGGCGATGGAGTGGAGGTCGCGACCGATGAGCTGTGGCGCGAGCGCATTCTCGCGGAGGCCCGGATTTCCGGGCTGGAGACCGCCGATGGCGCGGTACTCGGCAGCGACGGTCCGATCGTCGATACCGACACCAAGCACCGTCTGGCCCATGACAGTGGCGCCGTGGCGGTCGACATGGAAAGCCATGGCGTGGCCGCGGTGGCGGCGGAAAACGGCATCCCGTTCGTGGTTCTGCGCGCCATTGCCGACACCGCCGAGCGCGCGCTGCCGCCGGCGGCGCTGAAGGGGCTGGATGCGGAGGGCCGGGTCCGCCGGGCACCGGTGATCTGGGCGCTCTGCCGTAGCCCCGGTCAACTGCCGGCGATGATCGCCCTGGCCCGGGACAGCCGGGCCGGCATGGCCGCCCTAGGCCGCGCCGCGGGTCTCGGAAGTCTCGTCCTCGGACTGCTCTGACGGCTCGCCCGCGACGGCCTGCAGCTCGGCCTTGGCTTGGTCGATCAGCGGATCGAGCGGATTGGCCCGCTTCGGCGCCGCGTCGCCGGAATGAAGCTCCGCCACCGCATCGTTGACCAGCCGGTCGAAGACGAAAGCGGCCGGCCGCTGTGCGTTGAGCGGGATCTCCGGCGCCATGGGGCCGCTGGTGCGCACCCCGCGCAGCGACACCGCGAACGCCTTCAGCGGATTGAGGACCGTGTCGTTGACCGCGGTCGGCTCATAGCCGCAATGCACCATGCAGTCGGCGCATTTCTCGTACCGGCCGGTGCCGTAGCTGTCCCAGTCGGTCTCCTCCATCAGCTCGCGATAGCTGGCGGCGTAGCCCTCGTTCAACAGGTAGCACGGGCGCTGCCAGCCGAAGATGTTGCGGGTCGGATTGCCCCAGGGCGTGCAGTGGTAGGTCTGGTTGCCGGCCAGGAAGTCGAGGAACATGACCGATTGCGAGAACTGCCAGCCCTTGCCCTTGCCGCGCGCAAACACGTCGCGGAACAGCTGCTTGGACTTGCGCCGGGTCAGGAAGTGCTCCTGGTCGGGCGCCCGCTCATAGGCGTAACCAGGCGATACGGTGATGCCCTCCACGCCCAGGCTGGTGGCGTAGTCGAAGAACTCCGCGACATGGTCGGCTTCGGCGTTGTCGAACAGGGTGCAGTTGATGTTCACCCGGAAGCCCTTGTCGCGCACCGCCTTGATCGCCTTGACCGCCTTGTCGAACACGCCTTCGCGGTCGACCGCCTTGTCATGCTCCTCGCGCAGCCCGTCGAGATGGACCGAGAAGGTCAGATACGGGCTCGGCTCGAACAGATGCAGCTTCTTCTCCAGCAGCAGCGCGTTGGTGCACAGGTAGACGAAGCGCTTACGCTTGACGATCTCGGAGACGATCTCGCCGATCTCCTTGTGGATCAGCGGCTCTCCGCCGGGGATCGACACGATCGGCGCGCCGCATTCCTCGACCGCCTCGATGCATTCGGCGACCGACAGGCGCTTGTTCAGGATCTCGTCGGGATAGTCGATCTTGCCGCAGCCGGGACAGGCCAGATTGCAGCGGAACAGCGGCTCCAGCATCAACACCAGCGGATAGCGGCGGTTGCCGGACAGGATCTGCTTGAGGATATAGGCCCCGACGCGCACCTGCTGTCTGACTGGAACGGCCATGCTCTCGTACCTACTCGGTTCGCGGGTCGGGCCGGTTAGCGCCCATCGCCCTGTTCAATCTCGTTCGCCGCGGACCGACCGTCAATGACGGCCCTCCGCGAATGACCGCGGCTCCCGCATCGCCGCGTCTTCCAGCTCCGGCGGCATGCGGAACCGGACCGTCTCCGCCACGCCGTCGGCTTCCACCAGTTCGACGTCGTACAGCATGCGCAACCGCGCCACCAATTCGTCGACCAGTTCCTCCGGCGCCGATGCGCCGGCAGTGATGCCGACGGAAGATGCCTCGTCCAACCATTGCGTGTCCAGCGCCACTGCATCCGGCAGCAGATACGCCGGGATTCCGGCGGCCTCGGAGATTTCCCGCAGGCGGTTGGAATTGGAGCTGTTGGCAGCACCGACCACCAGCATCACATCGACCTCGGCCGCGAGCGCCCGCGCCGCGGTCTGCCGGTTCTGGGTGGCATAGCAGATGTCGCGGACATCCGGCCCGACGATCGCCGGGAACCGGTCCTTCAGGGCGGCGATGACGTCGCGGGTATCGTCGACGCTGAGGGTCGTCTGGGTAACATAGGCCAGGCGCCCCGGGTCGGACGGCGCCAGCATCGCCACATCCTCGACATTACTGACCAGGAACACCGTGCCGGTGATGCGACCCATGGTTCCCTCGACTTCGGGATGGCCGCAATGGCCGATAAGCACCACCTCGAAGCCCTTATCGGCGTATCTCTGGCCTTCCTTGTGCACCTTGTCGACCAGTGGACAGGTGGCGTCGATCACCTCCAGGCCGCGGGCGTTGGAGGCCTCGCCCACCGACCGCGCCACGCCATGGGCGCTGAACACGGTCACGGCGCCGACCGGGATCTCGTCCACCTCCTCGACGAAGCGAACGCCCCTCGCCGCCAGCGATTCCACCACGCGCTGATTGTGCACGATCTCGTGCCGCACATAGATCGGAGGGCCGAATTTCTCCAGGGCCCGCTCGACGATCTCGATCGCCCGCACCACGCCGGCACAGAACCCGCGCGGCGTCGCGAGCACGACTTTCAGTTGCGGTCGGCCTTTGCGCCGCGGCAAACCGGCAGCCATTGGCTATTCCCCGTCTTTCGGCGGGGCCGCGCCCCGGCTGGCCCGCACCCGCTTGGAAATCCGTCCCGATTCCGGATCGTTTCTGCGGCGTCGGCGCGACTCTAACACCGGCCAGCCCAGGTTGAACAAGGAACAAAATTGTGAAATCGGCGGAGGTGCCGTGCAGCGCGGTCAGTGCAGGTAGCCGCGGGCGGAAAACCAGTCCAGCGCGTCGCGCAAGGCGTCCTGCAGCGGTCGGGAGGTATAGCCGAACTCGCGTTCCGCCTTGGCGGAGGAATAGAACATGGTCTTGCGGGCCATGCGGACGCCGTCGACGGTTACGAAGGGCTCGCGCCCGCTCACCCGGGCCAGGGCCTCGGCCGCATGGGCGATGGGCATGATCATGCAATGGGGCAACCGCACGCGCGGCGGCGGCCGCCCCTGCAGCTTGGCGATGACGGCCAGGATCTCGCCCAGGGTGACGTTCTGCCCGCCCAGGACATAGCGCTCTCCGACCGTGCCCTTTTCGAAGGCGAGTAGATGGCCCTCGGCGACGTCGTCCACATGCACCGTGTTCAGGCCGGTATCGACAAAGGCCGGCATGCGCCCGCTGGCCGCCTCTATGATCATCCGGCCAGTCGGTGTCGGCCTGATGTCGCGCGGTCCCACTGGCATCGACGGGTTGACGATCACCGCCGGCAATCCGTCTTCGACCACCATCCCGCGGACCGCCTCCTCGGCCAGGTATTTGGAGCGCTTGTAGTGGCCGATCATGTCGTCGATGTGGACCGGCGTGGTCTCGTCCGACGGCTGACCGCCGCGCGCGGTGGCCAGCACCGCGACGCTGCTGGTGTAGACGATGCGGCCGACGCCCGCTTCGCCGGCGGCCTGCATCAGCGTCTTGGTCGCCTCGACATTGGTGCGGTACATCGTGTCCGGATCGGGCACCCAGAGCCGGTAGTCGGCGGCGATGTGGAACAGCGCGTCGCAGCCGGATAGCGCGGCGCACAGCGAGGCCCGGTCCAGCAGGTCGCCTTCGACGACCTCCAACGCCAGCCCTTCCAGGTTGCGACGGTCGGCATTCGGCCGGGTCAGCACGCGGACCGTCTCGCCCGCATCCAGCAGCCGGCGCACCACCGCCGAGCCGACGAAGCCGGTGCCGCCTGTGACCAGCGCGGTCATGACCGGCCGCCCTTCGGCTTGGAGGTCAGCGCCAGCAAAGCCGGCAGCACCACCAGCATGGCGACCAGGGTGCAGGCGATGGCGATGGACAGGAGCTGACCCATGCTGTTCATCCCGCGATGGGCCGACAGGGCCAGGCTGCCGAAGGCCGCCGCCGTGGTCAGGGCGCTGAACAGCACCGCCCTGGGCGTGCTGCTGGCCAGGACGCCGGCGGCCGCGCCCAACTCGCGCCAGCGCAGCACCAGATGGATGCCGGCGCTGACGCCGAGGCCCAGCAACAGCGGCAGGGCGATGATATTGGCGAAGTTGAACGGCAGGCCCAGTACCACCGCCACCGCCACCGTCAGCACCGCGGCGAAGGCCAAGGGCGCCAGCACCAGGGCGACGTCGCGCACATTGCGCAGCACCGCTGCCAGGATCGCCGTGATCAGGACCAGCGCGATCACCGTCGCCATGAGGAATGCCTCGACCACCGCCTTGCCGGCCTGGGAGATCACCACCGGCACCCCGGTCGCGTCGGGCACCACCGCCATGACCGCATCGACGAACCGGGTCAGGCTCTCATTGTCGGCCATGGTCTCGGCCGGCAGGACCTCGACCCGGCTGCGGCCGTCATCGGTCAGCCAGCGCTCACGCAGGTTTTCCGGCAGATCGTCGAAGGTCACCGGGGCCGCCATCAGGGCGTTGCCCAGGCGCTCCAGCGCGGCCGGCAGATTGACCAACAGCCGGCCCTCCAGGAAGGCCAGGGTCTCGTCGTCCCGGCCGATCGCCGCAAGGCTGGCCCTGAGCCGCGCCACCGTGACCGACAGCTCGCCCTGGTCCCTGACCGCGACGATGGCGAGCTGGCGGTCCAGCGAGTCCAGCGCCTGGCGCCGCTGCATGCGGCCGGTCAGGGTGTAGCGCGGGCGGCCCAGGGCCGGCGCCATGAAGATCGCCAGATCGTCGATGATCGCCAGCTTCTCGTCCTGGTCTTCCGGCACGAAGCTGGACAGGGTGACGGCCGCCTCGACCTCCGGGACATCGGCCAGGAGGGCAGCCGTCCTGTCCGCCGCCGCCAGGTCCCCGGCCAGGATATCGATGGTGTAGACCGGTATGTCCGGGTCCTGGATCAGGTCCAGGAAGGTCTCGGTGGATTCGGTCTCGGGGTCCTTCAGGTTCAGCGGGTTGAAGTCGAACCGCGCCCAGGGCAAGGCTGCCAGCGCCGCGAGTCCGATCGCCAGCGCCCCGGCCGTCACCGCCCAGGCCAGTCCGCGCGGCGGGACTCCGTAGCGTCGCGAGGGGATGCCTTCGCCGGGGCCGATCCGCATCGGGATGACGGTCAGCAGCGCCGGCAAGACGGTCAGATTGGCGAACAGGGCGATGAACATGCCGCTGCCGGCAATCAGGCCGAGCTCCGCCAGCCCGCGATAATCGGTCGGCAGGAAGGAGTAGAATCCGGCGGCTGCGGAAACGGCGCTCAGCACCAGCCCGCCGGCGATGGCGCGGCCGGCGACCGGCAGCGCGGTGATGCGGTTGCCGATCCGCCCCGCCTCCTCGCGGTGACGCAGGCTGAAATGGATGCCGAAATCGACGCCGAGGCCGATGAACAGCACGGCAAAGGCGACGGAGATGATGTTCAGCGCCCCGATCGCCAGGGTCGCGAAGGCGGCCGTCCAGATCAGCCCCATCACCAGCGTCACTGCAGTGGCGATCACCGGCACCACCGACCTGACGCCGATGGTCAGCAGGAAGGAAACCAGAACCAGCGACAGGATGCCGGCCTCGCGGCCGCCCACCTCGGCGCTCTCCAACTCCTCCTGGTCCAGGGCCGCCGGTCCGGTCAGGCGGAACTCCAGCGGCCGGAATTCCGCCCGCACCAAGTCCGAGAGCGCCCGCAGCCGGTCGATGGCCGCCGCGGCCGGCTTCAGGGATCCGAAATCCAGCTCCGGCTGGACGATCAGCAGCGCCCGCCCCTCGGCCATGGCATCGCCGGTCAGCAGCCCCTGCCACGACAGGTCCCGCGGCCGGCGGTTCTGCTGCGCCTCGGCAACCTCGGCCATGGCCCGCAGCACCGGCAGCGCGGCCTCGGCGGCGGCCGGATCGTCCTGGGACAGGGCCAGTTCCAGCATGCCGAACAGACCCCTGAGCGTCGGATCCTCGACCAGCGCCCCCAGGAAGGGCTGCGCATCGGCCAGCCGGTCGGCCAGTTCGGTCAATTCGTCGATGCTGAGGAACAGCAGCCCGTTCTGCTGGAAGAACGGCTCCGATCCCGGGCGGTAGACGGTGCGGAACAGGCCCTCCTCGGCCAGGAGGCGCTCCTCGAGCCGACGCGCCGCGAATTCGACGCGTTCCGGGCTCGGCCCGTCGATCACCACCAGGATGAAATCGACGAATTGCGGAAAGGCGGCGTCGAAGGCGTTGTCGTTCTGGCGGAACGGCACGCTGGAATCGATCATGTCCCTTGTGTCGGAATTGATCGTCAGGTTGCGCGCCGCATACAGGCTGGTGGCCGCGGTCAGGGCCACTGCCACCAGGATCACCAGCCAGGCCCAGTTCACGGATATGGCGACGAGGCCCGCCACGAGGCGCGGCACCAATCCGGCGGGGGTATCGTTCGAAGGGTCGCTCACCGCCGCCGCAACTCCCCGACAGGCCGCATCCGCAGACTGCCTTCTTTTGTCCGCATGCGGCGACTAGGATGCGACGTCAGACTACCTTTCCGGAACCTCGGACCCGCCCCATGCGACATTGCATCGCCCGAGTTTGCCTGCTGCTGGCCTGGCTTTCGCTGGCCGCACCCGCATCGGCGCAGGACGGCCCCACGGCCGTGGTGCAGCAGCTGAACGACACCCTGCTGGGCGTCATGCAGGAGGCCGATACGCTGGGATTCGCCGGCCGCTATGACAGGCTGGAGCCCATCCTGGGCGAGGTCTTCGCCTTTCCGACCATGGCGCGGGTGGCGGCGGGCAGCCATTGGCGCGGGCTGACGGAGGATCAACAGGCGCGCCTGTCCGACGCCTTCGCCCGATTCAGCATCGCCACCTATGCAAACCGGTTCGACGGGTTCTCCGGCGAGCGGTTCGAGATCGGGTCCGAGGAGGATGCGCCGCGCGGGTCGACGATCGTCGAGAGCCGGATCGTCACCGGCTCCGGCGAGCGTGTCGCGCTCAACTACCTGCTGCGGCAGAATTCCGGGAGCTGGCGCATCTTCGATGTCTATCTGGACGGGTCGATCAGTGAGCTGGCCACCCGGCGGTCGGAATACACCGCGATCCTGGACGATCAGGGTTTCGACGAGCTGATCTCCCGGCTGGAAGGCCGGATCGCCGATCTCAGCGGCGACTCCGGCTAGAATTTCGCGGCCGGCTTTCATCTCAGCTGCGCCGGTCGACCACGAAACGCGCAATCTGGCGCAGCACCGAGGCGCGCTCGCCGAACCGCTCCAGGCGCGCCTCCGCCGAGGCAATCAGATCCCGCGCCTTGGCACGCGCCGGTTCGACACCCAGCAGCCCGACAAAGGTGGCCTTGCCGGCGGCTTCGTCCTGACCGGTTGGCTTGCCCAGATCCTCCGCCGTCGCCTCCAGGTCCAGCAGGTCGTCGGCGATCTGGAACGCCAGGCCGAGATCGTCGGCGTAGCCGGCCAGTGCCGCACGATCCTCGATCGAAGCCCGGCCGAGGATACCGCCGGCGGCGCAGGAGAAACCGATGATGGCGCCGGTCTTCAGGCGCTGCAGCTCGGTGATGCCGGCGAGGTCGAGCCCGCTCCGCTCCTCCGACAGATCGATCATCTGGCCACCGACCATGCCAGCGGCACCGGCGGCCTCGGCCAGGGCCGCGACCAGCTCGGAGCGCACGCCCGGATCCTCCGCGGTGCGCGGATCGGCCAACACGGCGAAGGCCTCGGTCAGCAGCCCGTCGCCGGCCAGGATCGCCGTCGCCTCGTCGAAGGCCCGATGCACCGAGGGCCGTCCGCGTCTGAGATCGGCATCGTCCATCGCCGGCAGATCGTCGTGGATCAGGCTGTAGCAATGGATCATCTCGATCGCCGCCGCCGTCCTGAGCGCGTTATCCTCGGGCACGTCGAACAGCCCGGCGCTGGAGATCACCAGCAGGGGCCGAAGGCGCTTGCCGCCGCCCAGGCAGGAATAGCGCATCGCCTCCACGACCCGGCCGCGCGGACCGCCCACCGGCGGCAGCAGCGCGTCGAGAGTCGATTCCACCGTTCGAGCGGTGTGTTGAAGTACGGTTTCCAACCGGTCCACGGTGGCTATCCCCTGATCATCCAAGCGGCGAGAGTTTCCGCATGCTCAATTGGGTCCGGCGGCGATCCAGGCGGCCAGCAATTGCCGCTCCTCCTCCGAGATCCCGGTGATGTTGCCGGGCGGCATCGCATGGCTGCGGACCACCTGCATCTCGATCTGGTGGGCGTAGAGGCGGATCTGTTCCGGCGTCTCCAGCACCACGCCCTTGGGCGGCACCGGCATTGCGTACCACAAAGGCTCTGCCGCGTGACACATGCCGCAACGGAATTCGATGACTTCCTGGACGAGGGCGAATTCCGGCGGGTTGATGGGCGGCGCCACCCGCGCGCTGCTCGGCCCCGGCGGCTGTGCGCTCAGCCAGACGATCGCCGCCATGCCGGCCACCGCCACGCCCCAGACCCACCAAGGGCTGTCCTTGCCCTGATGGCGGGCGTTGAAGAAATGCCGGATCACCGCACCGACGACCAGCACGATCGACAGGATCACCCAGTTCCACCGGCTGGCGAAGGCCAGCGGGTAATGGTTGGCGATCATCACGAACAGCACCGGCAGGGTCAGGTAGTTGTTGTGCAGCGAGCGCTGCTTGGCCTGCCGGCCCAGTTCGGGGTCCGGGGTGCCGCCGGAGATCAGCGTCGCCACCACCTTCTTCTGGTTCGGGATGATCACGAAGAAGACGTTGCCGACCATCATCGAGCCGATCAGCGCCCCCATCTGCATATGCGCCCCGCGACCGCTGAACAGCTGGGTGAAGCCCCAGGCCAGGACCACCAGGAAGACGAAGCCGGCCGCCGCCAGCATGCGGTCGTCGCGCCCCAAGGGCGACCGACACATAAGGTCGTAGACGATCCAGCCCAGCGCCAGCCCGCCGACGCTGATCGCCGAGGCCGTCAGCGGAGAGACCGACAGCACTTCATGGTCGATCAGGTAGAGCTCGGCGCCCATGTAATAGATTAGCACCAGCATTGCCATGCCGCTGATCCAGGTGGTGTAGGCCTCCCATTTGAACCAGGTGAGCTGGTCGGGCATGCGCGCTGGCGCCACCAGGTACTTGACCATGTTGTAGAAGCCGCCGCCATGGACCTGCCAGGTCTCGCCGCCGGCCCCCTCGGGCAGCCCCTCCCGCGCCCTCAGGCTGAGATCGAGATGGATGAAATAGAATGAGCTGCCGATCCAGGCGATGCCGGCGATGACGTGCAGCCAGCGCACGGCCATGTCGACCCATTCCCACAGGATGCCGTCCATTCCCCCAGAACCTTGCTTTTGCCGCGGCGGTGATCCGGCCTGCGGCAGCCTCCGGCGTGCCGGACCGGACTCGGCCAGCGGCACGTGCTGTGGCGTTTTATAACGTTCCTCGGACCAAGGCCACAGCAGGCCTCGCAAGACAGCGCGGAAGTGCCGAATTGGGCCCCACTGTACCGACGGCATGGTTTCGCGCCATCATGACGCGCCGCAGGCCGTGCGAATCGGGTGCCAATCCCAGGGCGCGGCGCGCTTTTGCTGGGGGGCAAATCCATGACCGACATCGCCATGACCCGCGACCAGATGCGGGATCCCGACTACCTGCCGCCGCTGGCCCAGGCCGTTCCGCTCGGGCTGCAGCACGTGCTGGCCATGTTCGCCAGCAATGTGACTCCGGCCTTCATCATCGCCGGCGCGGCCGGGCTGGCCGGGGCCGATCTGGTCTACATGATCCAGATGGCGATGGTGTTTTCGGGCATCGCGACGCTGATCCAGACCGTCGGTATCGGTCCGGTCGGCGCCAGGCTGCCCATCGTCCAGGGCACCAGCTTCGCCTTCATCCCGGTGATGATCCCGGTCGCCGCCACCGCCGGCATGGCCGCGGTGCTAGGGGCGGCGGTAATCGGCGGCATCTTCCATTTCCTCCTGGGCACGGTGATCGGGCGCATGCGCGGCCTGCTGCCGCCGCTGGTCACCGGCACCGTCGTGCTGACCATCGGCCTGGCGCTGATCCCGGTGGCGATCAAATATTCCGCCGGCGGCGTGCCCCTGGAGGGCCAGCCGGAATTCGGTACCTTCCAGCATTGGGGGCTGGCCCTGCTGGTGATCGTGGTGACCCTGGCGATCAAGTTTTTCGCCCGTGGCATCATGACGGCGGCGGCGGCGCTGATCGGCCTGGTGGTCGGCTATGTGGTGGCGATCCCCTTCGGCATGGTGGATTTCGGCCGGGTCGCGGGGGCCGCCTGGTTCGCCATCCCCAATCCCTTCTCGTTCGGCTTCGAACTCAACGCGGCGGCGGTGATCGGCATGTGCCTGATGGCCATCGTCAGCGCCATCGAGACGGTCGGCGACATCTCCGGCATCACCAAGGGCGGTGCCGGGCGCGAGGCGACCGACAAGGAGATCGCCGGAGGCACCATGGCCGACGGGCTGGGCACCGCGCTGGCCGGCATCTTCGGCGGCCTGCCGAACACCTCCTTCTCGCAGAATGTCGGGCTGGTGGCGATGACGGGCGTGATGAGCCGGCATGTGGTCACCATCGGCGCGGCGTTCCTGATCGTCGCCGGCCTGGTGCCGAAGGTCGGCGCCATCGTCTCGGCGATGCCGATCGCGGTGCTGGGCGGCGGCGTGGTGATCATGTTCGGCATGGTGGCCAGCGCCGGCCTGCGCATGATCGGCGAGGTCACCATGAACCGGCGCAACATGGTCATCCTGGCGGTGTCGCTGGCCATAGGCCTCGGCCTTCAGGCGGTGCCGGGCTCGCTGCAGCACCTGCCGGCGACCCTGAAGATCCTGCTGGCTTCCGGCCTGCTGCCGGCGGCCTTCCTGGCGGTCACGCTGAACGCGCTACTGCCGGAGGAACTGGACGACTAAGGGGGCTGGTGGTCAGGGCCAGCGGGCGCCCCAACTGGCGGATATGTCGAGGTCGTAGCCGCGGCCGACGCCACCGACGACCGTCGGTTCGATGGAGATCTTGTAAAGCCCGGTCCGTGGAATGCGGACTGTTGCCGTGCCGGGACCGGACGTCGAGACCGTCTGCCAGAGCACGTGCTCCATGCCGGCGTATTCCAGCACGTTGACCAGCACCGCACCGCGGCGGATGGCGATGTCGTAATCGACGAAGACCTGCTGCCCCTCCAGGAAGGCGAAGGTGGTCGGGCCGAAGCCGGCGCCTGACACCGTCCCGGCGGCCACCGACAGGCCGACGCCGGAGGCATCCCGATGGGTCTTGTCCACATAGCCGAGCCAGGGCGCCAGGCCGGACAGGTAGGCCAGCGCCCACAGGACCACGACCAGCGCGACGCCCCCGCCGGCGACCATTGCGCCGCCGGGCAGGGCAATCCTGCCGCTTGCTAGCTCGATTTCGTGATCACCCGGCATGACGGCTGGACTGTCGCCGGTCTTGGTTAATGAACGCTGAAGCCCCGGCGAGCGATCCGCGCCGGGCTTGCCGATGCCGCTACTGGCTTTCCAGATAGGCGAAATAGGCGACAAGGTCCTCGATGTCCTGGGCTTCCAGGGCCAGGGCCGGCATCTCCGGGTGGCGTTCCCAGCTCAGGTAATGGCGAATCGATTCCGGCGTGCGCAGTTCCAGCAGCATGGCGAAGGACGGGGCATCGCTTTCGGGCACCTCTCCGGCGCCGATGGCGTGGCATCCGCCGCACCAATCCATGGCCGCCTCACGCCCGGTTTCGGCATCGCCGATGGCCGCCACTTCGGCGTCGGGGCCGGGCTCGGCGGTCTGGCAAGCGGCAAGCCCGGCGACGGAGATCAACGCAACCAGCCAGGCGGAACGAGGCACGATCGCCTCCCTACATCGAATTCGACCCATAGATCATACCGTAATCTGGTCAACAGAACATTGACGTGGCGCTAATGCGTCGAAGCCAAGGCGATTGCAGGCGGGGCGCAATTTCCGACAACGGCACCATATTGGTCAGGTGCCCTGATCCGCGGTGCGCTTCCGTTCGGTGTCCGGATCACGGTGCGCGCGACTGGCGGCCGGTCTCCGCGAGAACCGGACCCGCCGTTCCCCCGACAGAGAGGAAGCCTCCCGAATGAGCGAAGCCCAAGAGTACGAACCGCCCAAGGTCTGGAAGTGGGAAACCGAAAGCGGCGGCACCTTTGCCAGCATCAATCGACCGATCGCCGGGCCGACCCATGACAAGGAGCTGCCGATCGGCAAGCACCCGCTGCAGCTCTACTCGCTGGCCACGCCCAACGGCCAGAAGGTCACCATCCTGCTGGAGGAGCTGCTGGCGCTCGGTGAGACCGGCGCGGAATACGATGCCCATCTGATCCGGATCAACGATGGCGAGCAGTTCTCCAGCGGCTTCGTGGCGGCGAATCCCAACTCCAAGATCCCCGCACTCGTCGACCATTCGACCGCACCGCCGACCCGGGTATTCGAATCCGGCGCCATCCTGCTCTATCTGGCGGAGAAGCACGGCCGGTTCCTGCCCGAGGACCCGGCGGCGCGCACAGAAGCCCTGAACTGGCTGTTCTGGCAGATGGGCTCCGCGCCCTATCTCGGCGGCGGTTTCGGGCATTTCTACGCCTACGCGCCCGCCAAGATGCAATACCCGATCGACCGGTTTGCGATGGAGACCAAACGCCAGCTCGACGTGTTGGACCGCCATCTGGCGGACAACCCGTACATGGCCGGCGAGAGCTATTCCATCGCCGATATTGCCATCTGGCCCTGGTATGGCGGTCTGGTCCGCGGCGTGCTCTACGACGCGGCCGAGTTCCTCGACGTCGCGTCCTACAAGAACGTGGTGCGCTGGGCCGAGGACATCTGGCAGCGCCCGGCGGTGCAGCGCGGCCGCATGGTCAACCGCACCTGGGGCGAGCCCGAGACGCAGCTCCACGAGCGCCACGACGCCAGCGACTTCGAACTCCGCACCCAGGACAAGCTGGAACCGCCCGAGGAGAGTGTTGAGAAGGACTGATCCGGACGGCCGAAAGCCGATTTAGTCGCACGGACCGTACCGTCGGGCTGCGGCCTACCCCCATAACCGCCGATGTGTCAGGTTCCACCCGGGAGCCTGGAATCAGGGGGAGTGACCGCAATGAATGCGCCCGAGGGGTCCGTGCGGCGCCGTGGCCTGTTCGGTCGGATGGAACGGCTGCCGACCGAAAGCGAGGCCGACAACAAGTTCACGGAAGCGGCTCTGGAGCGCCACAAGCGGGAGGGCATGGAGCTGGCGATCCGGGCCCGCTGGGTTGCCCTGGCAGTGATCGCGGTGATGCTGCCCTTCATCAATCCGAGCTTCGAGATCGTCTACTACCATGCCCTGCTCGGGGCGTTGGCGCTGACCGCCTGGGCCCAGCGGCACGTCGCCCGGGTAGGCCTGTCGCGGCAGGAACTGCTGCTGATGTACTGCGACCTGGCGATCATGACCGTCGCCATCGTCGTTCCGAACCCGCTCTCGGATGCCGACTGGCCTCTAGCCATGGCCTTCCGCAATGGCGGGTTCATGTATTTCTATATCCTGCTGGTCGGCGCTGTGCTGGCCTATTCCTGGCGCACCCTGTTTGCCTTCGGCACCTGGACGACGATTTTCTGGGTCCTCGCCATCATATTCGCCTCGGTGCTGGCAACCGACTACCCGGCACTGACCGAGGCTGCCTATGCCGCGTTCGGGAGCGACGCGGAGCTGGCGGAGGTCCTGGATCCCAACAACCCGCTTATCTTCATCCGGGTTCAGGAAATCGTCGTGATGCTGATCGTCACGGTCACCCTCGCTGTCTCGGGGCGCCGGACCAGCCGGCTGCTCCACGGCCACGCCGCCCTGGAGCGGGAGCGTGCCAATCTCGCCCGCTATTTCTCGCCCAACGTGGTCGAGGAACTGTCCCAGAACGACGAGCCGCTGAAGCAGATCCGCACCCAGAACATCGCGGTGCTGTTCGTCGACATCGTCGGCTTCACCCGCTACGCCGCCGACCGGACGCCGCAGGAGGTCATCACCACCCTGCGCCAGTTCCACCAGCGCATGGGGGACGAGGTGTTCCGGCACAACGGGACCCTGGACAAGTATCTCGGCGACGGGCTGATGGCCACCTTCGGCACCCCCATCGCCAGCGACGCCGATGCGCTGAACGCGCTGCGCTGCGGCCGCAGCATGATCGACTCCATGGCCGCCTGGAACGCCGAGCGGGCCGAGGCCGGCGAACCACCGATCCAGGCCAGCTTCGGCCTGCATTACGGCCCGGCGGTGCTGGGCGATATCGGCTCCAGCCGCCTGGAATTCGCGGTGATCGGCAATACCGTCAACGTGGCCAGCCGGGTCGAGGCCCTCACCCGGAATCTGTCCGTCGAGCTGGCGGCGACCCAGGACCTGCTGGAACAGGTCCGCAGCGAGGCCGGCGGCGACGAGCGGCTGCTGTCGGACCTCACCCGCCATGACGGTCAGGAAATCCGCGGGCTGGACGCCAGGATGACGGTCTGGACGCTGTCGCCGCAGGGATAGACGCTTAGAACCGGCGTCATTGCGAGGAGCGAAGCGACGCGACAATCCACTGCCTGCCGACAGACTGGATTGCTTCACCTTCGGTTCGCAATGACGGTATGGGATCGTGTCAGAAGGAAACTGTCCGCGCGAAGCCCGGTGGGCGACGCACCCGGGTGGCCTGCTCGAAGGCGTGGGCGAGGCCGATTAGGGCCGGCTCGGAAAAGGCGCCGCCGATGAAGGACAGGCCGACCGGCAGGCCGTGCAGGTAGCCGGCCGGCACGGTGATGCCGGCATAGCCGGAGACCGCCGCCAGATACGCCGTGCTGCCGGAGCGGTTGTCGCCATTGACCCAGTCGATCAACCAGGGCGCCGAGGTGGTGGGCCCGACGATGGCGTCCAGGGCATAGTCGGACAGGGCCTGGTCGATGCCCTCGGACCGGGTGAGCTTGAGGCAGGTCTGCCGTGCCTCCAGATACGCCGGATCGTCCAGCCCGCCGGTACGCTGGGACTCCTCGAGCAGGTCCTGGGGGAAATGCGGCATCGTCCGGCCGGAATTGTCCTCGTTGAAGGCAATGAGCTCGGCGATGCTGTGCACCGGCAACCCCTGCCCCACACCGGCGAGATAGGCATCGAGGCCGATTTTGTACTCGGTCTTCATCACCGTCATCTCCGACGGTCGGACGGCATCGGCGGCGGTGATGTGGACCGTGTCGACGATCTCGGCACCGGCCTCGCGCATGGTCTCGACGCAGTCCGCGACCAGCCGGCGGACATCGAGGGAGAATCCGTCGAGGTCGGCCAGCACGCCGATCCGGGCACCGCGCAGCCCGTCATCGTCCAGGCTGGCGGAATAGTCGGCCGGCCGCCGCCGATCCGCCTCCGCCGTTGCGGCGTCTTTGGGATCGACGCCCGCGATGGCGTTCATCACCAGCGCCGCATCGGCGACGCTGCGGGCGATGGGGCCGGCGGTGTCCTGGCTGTGGGAAATCGGGATGATGCCGCTGCGGCCGACAAGGCCGATGCTGGGCTTGATGCCGACGACGCCGTTCATGGCCGAAGGGCTCATGATCGATCCGTCGGTCTCGGTGCCGATGGCGGCGGCGCAGAATCCCGCCGCCACCGCCACGCCGGACCCGGAACTGGAGCCGCCCGGCGTGCGGTCGAGCGCATAGGGATTGCGGGTCTGGCCGCCCCGGCTGCTCCAACCGCTGGAGGAGCGCTTGGAGCGAAAATTGGCCCATTCGCTGAGATTGGTCTTGCCGAGGATGACGGCACCGGCCTCGCGCAGCCGCGCGACAACGGCAGCATCCTTCTCCGCGACATGGCCCTCAAGCGCCAGCGATCCCGCCGTGGTCATCATCCGGTCGCCGGTGTCGATATTGTCCTTCACCAGGATCGGGATGCCGTGCAGCGGGCGCACCGTGCCGGCCTGGCGCTCGTCGTCAAGCGCTGTGGCAATGTCGAGCGCTTCGGGATTGATCTCTATGATGGAATTGACCTGCCCGTCCAGCCGGTCGATGCGGGCGAGGCAGTGCATGGTCAACGCCAGGGCGGTCAGGCCGCCATCGGCCATATCGTCCAGCAGCTCTGCGATGCTGGTGGTGTTGAGGTCGAGTTCGTCGGTCATGGTCACACCCCTTCGCGGCTCTCCCGAACATCGAGGAAATCGCGCAGCGCGTCGCCGATGAAGTTGATCGACAGCACCGTCAGCATGATCGCCACGCCGGGGAATATCCCGAGCCACCAGGCGCGGGTGACGAAGCTGCGGGCATCCGCCAGGATCAGCCCCCAGGTCGGCGTCGAGGACTGCACCCCCAGCCCCAGGAAGGACAGCCCGGCCTCGCCCAAGATGGCGTAGGACACGCTGACCGTCGCCTGCACGATGATCGGCGCCATGGCATTGGGCAGGATGTGCCGCCACATGATGCGGAAATCCGACGTGCCGACGGTGCGCGCCGCGTCGACATACTGTTCCTGCTTGACTGACAGCACCATGCCGCGGGCGATGCGGGCGAAATCGTCGACGAAGGCCAGCGAGATGGCGACGATGACGTTGCTGAGCCCGGTCCCGAACACCGCCACCAGATAGACCGCGATGATGAAGTTCGGGAACGCCCATTGCAGGTCGATGTAGCGCATGATGATGTGGTCGACCCAGCCGCCCAGATAGCCGGCCAGCACGCCCAGCGCGACACCGGCCACCAGCGCGATGGCGACGGTGGAAACCCCAACGAACAGAGAGATCTGCGCCCCGACCATGATGCGGCTCAGCAGGTCGCGGCCGAGATCGTCGGTGCCCAGCGGATGCTGCCAGGAGGGCGGCGCCAGGAAATCGTAATCCATGGCGTTGGGATCGTAGGGCGCGATCAGCGGGCCGAAGATCGCCGCCGCGGCGAAGACGGCAAGGATGATGGCGCCGATCAGGGCCTTCTTGTCGGCCAGCATCACCGCGCGGAACTGGCTCCAGCGGGTGGTCCGAACATAGGCCGCCTCGGCGGTCTCGGAGATCGCGTGCGGCGTCATGATTCGAACCGGATGCGGGGGTCGATCACCGTGTAGAGCAGGTCGACCAGCAGGTTGCTGAAGATGAAGATGGCCGAGACCACCAGGATGGCACCCTGCACCACCGGATAGTCGCGATCCAGGATTCCCTGGATAAGAAGCCGCCCCAAACCCTTGATCGCGAACACGTTCTCGACCACCACCGCACCCGCCATGAGCAGTGCGAAGGCGATGCCAATGACCGTCACGACGGGGATCAGCGCGTTCGGCAGGGCGTGGCGCAACAGCACCACGGAATTGGTCAGCCCCTTGGCCCGGGCGACGCGCATGTAGTCGGTCTTCAGCACCTCCAGCATGGCGGATCGGATCATCCGGGCGATGATCGCCGAGAACGCGGTGCCGACCGCGATCGAGGGCAGGATGAGATGCTTCAGCCAGGGCCAGAAACCCTCCGACAGGGGCACGTAACCGATCGCCGGAAGCCATTGCAGATTGGCCGCGAAGACGATGACCAGCAGGATGCCGATCCAGAAATCCGGCATGCTCAATCCCAGGAACGCGCCCAGGGTCACACCGTGGTCCAATGCGGTGTTGCGCTTGGTGGCGGCGATCAGCCCGGCCGGCACCGCGATCACCAGCGCCAGGATGAAGGAGAGCCCGGCCAGCGACAGGGTCCTGGGGGCGGCCTCGGCGATCAGCCGGCTGACCTCCACCCGGCTGCCATAGATCGAGTTGCCCAGATCGCCCTGCAGCATCAGCCAGAACCATTTGGCGTATTGCACGTACATGGGCTGGTCGAGGCCGAGCTTGTTGCGCAGATCCTCGATCGCCTGGGCATCGCCGACATCGAACAGGATGGCGCCGATCGGATCGCCGGGCACGATCCTCAGCATGAAGAACACCAGCGTCGCCACCGCCCACATCACGATGACGGCCCCCAGAGCCCGGCGAATCAGATAGGTCGACATCTAGCGGCCCACCCTCTTGTCGCGCTGCGTAGATGGGGCGAACGCGATCTGGATTTCTGAGTTTCCAGGAGGCGGGACCATACCCCTCACCCTCCCACGGCTTCGCCGCGGGTCCCTCCCTCTCCCACAAGGGGAGAGGGGCAATGAAGATGCACGACGCCAGCAAACACCCCTCTCCCCTCGTGGGAGAGGGAGGGGCCCGGCGCGAAGCGACGGGAGGGTGAGGGGGAAGGCACTATCCACTTGGCATTTGCCCTTGGGTCTCGAAAGAAATGGGCGGCCGGATCAAACCGACCGCCCTTATCCCACCTACGACGCCACCGTTACCCGGTCGAGGTCGACCAGGCCTGGGATGCGGCTGACCGCCGGGAAGTTGACATCCTTGTGGTGGATCAGGATGTCGGACGGGTGGAACAGGAAGGCGGCCGCCACCTTGTCGGAGGTGATGCGATTGGCCTCCTGCACCAGCCGGCGGCGTTCCTCCGGATCGGCGGTGGCGCTCTGCTCGGTGATCAGCCGGTCGGCCTCGGCATCGGAGAAATAGCCGAACGGGTAGACCGCCGTGTCGCGCTTGCGGCCGTTGAACTTGGACGCGGTCTGCATCCAGTCGACCAGCCCGTCGTCGGGATCGAAATCGCCGCCGCTGCCGGCCCGGCGCAGATCCCAGTCCATGGTGTCGAAATCCTCGATGCCGACGGAGAACTCCTTCGGCAGCAGCTCGACCTCGATGTTCAGGGTGCGCTTCAGGATCGCCGCCACGATGGTCGATTCCCGCCGCGCCGACGGCGTGGTCGCCAGCCGCAGCGTCGGGAAGCCCTCGCCGTCCGGATAGCCGGCCTCGGCAAGCAGGCGCCGTGCCTCCTCCGGGTCGTAGCGCTGGGCGCTGGTCTCCGCCAGGCCCTCATCGTAGTAGAAGCCCATGGCCGGATTGATGGTGCCATAGGCCGGCGTGCCGCGGCCGAACTGGGCCTGCTGCAGGTAGCGATCTCGGTCGAGCGCCTTGGCCAGCGCGAGCCGGACCTTGAAGCCGTCCTCCTGCATCAACTCGTCGAGCGGCTTGTTAAAGTCAGTGACCCGCATGGCCTCGTGCCACGGGTTGATCCACATCGCTTGGAAGCCCGGCGACGGCTTCTCGTCGACCACCAGGTCCGGGTTCTGGATGAAGCGGTCGACCAGCTCCGCCGCCACCGGATTGCCGCCGATGAGCTGGATGTCGCCGGCCTCCAGCGCGGCGGCCAGCGGCTCGGCGTCGATGATCGGCTTGATGGTCACCTTGTCGAGCTTCGGGCGCTCGGGGTCGTAATAGTCCTCGAACTTCTCCAGCACCACACCTTGACCGAGCTGATGCTCGGTGACCTTGAACGGGCCGGTACCGACCGGGGTCAGCCCGTATTGCGACGTGCCGAGTTGCTCCAGCCCGCCGCGGCTGACGATGGTCATGGCCCGGCCGCTGGAGCGTTCCAGGGTCTTGCCGAGGAACGAGGCCTGCGGCTGGGCCAGGGTGAAGACCACCGTATAGGCGTCTGTTTTCTCGACTGAAACGACGTTGGTCAGCACCCGGGAATGGATCGACTGGGCCGGATCCTTCGAGCGCTCATAGGTGAACAGCACATCGTCCGCGTCGAAGGCGTCGCCATTGTGGAAGGTCAGCCCCTGGCGCAGGTTGAAGGTGTATTTCGTGCCGTCGTCGGAGACCGACCAGTCCTCCGCCAGATCGCCCTGGGCGACGAGGCTGGAGTCGATATGCATCAGGCCGCTGAGCACATTCGAGGTGATCTGGAACTGCAGCACCTGATTGATCTGCGCCGGATCGAGGGTGAGGATCTCGCCGACCCCGGCCCAACCAGCGCGCAGGGTGCCGCCGGCATGGCCGTCCGCCTTGGCGGCCGTGGTGCCGACGCCGGGGATCAGGTGCCAGGCGGCCAGGGTGCCCGAGGCCGCCATCAGCCGCAGCATGGAGCGGCGCTTCAGCTTCGGCCCGGACATGTCGGCCCTGCTGAGGCCGAACAGCGGGTCGCGCGGATCGAAATCATGGGCGTCGTCCCACTCCGCCTTGATGCGCGCCTGCTCGGCCGCGTCCAGGTCCTTGAACAGTTTCGATGTCATCTGAGCCTCCTGTCGTATCGGGTTGGTTTCGTTTTCGTCCTTACTGGTAAATCCATCTGATACTGGACCAGTTGCTGTCGACGCCCCGCCCCCAGATCGTCATTCCCGCGAAAGCGGGAATCCAGTCGATCCCGATGCTTCCTGGATTCCCGCTTTCGCGGGAATGACGGCTTGGGACGGCGGCCCGTGCCAGTGCAAATTCAATCTCCCTCAATCCTTCCGGGTCAGCCTCCTACGCGAACTCCATCGCCGTCTTGTCCAGATTGAAACAGGCCGCACCATGCCCGGCCGAGAGCGTCTGCAGCTCCGGCACCGCCGCGGTGCAGCCATCGTCGGCCAGCGGGCAGCGCGGATGGAAGACGCATCCCGCCGGCGGATTGATCGGGCTCGGCACCTCGCCCGTGATGGCGCGATGCGGACGCTCCCGCTCGATCGCCGGATCGGGCACCGGCACCGCGGAGAGCAGCGCCTGGGTGTAGGGGTGCCGCGGGTCCTCGAACAGCGTGTCGCAGTCGCCGATCTCCACCAGCTTGCCGAGATACATCACGGCGACCCGGTGGCAGATATGGCGCACCACGCTGAGGTCGTGGCCGATGAAGAGGTAGGTCAGCCCGAACTCTTCGCGAAGGTCTTCCAGCAGCCGGATGATCTGGGCCTGGATCGAGACGTCCAGCGCCGAGACCGCCTCGTCGCAGAGGATGAAATCGGGCTTGAGCGCCAGGGCCCGGGCGATGCCGACGCGCTGGCGCTGGCCGCCGCTCATCTCATGGGGATAGCGGTCGATCAGCCGGGCCGGCAGGCCGCAGACATTGAGCAACGCCGTCACCTGCCTGGCGATATCGGCGCGGTCGCGCGCTACGTCATGCACGATCAGCGGCTCGCCGACGATGTCCTCGACGGTCATGCGGGGATTGAGGGAGCTGAACGGATCCTGGAACACCGCCTGGACGCGGCGGCGATAGGCGCGGGTCTCGTCCTTGTCCAGGGTCGCGATGTCGCGCCCATCGAACAGGATCTGCCCCTCGGTCGGGGTCTCCAGCTTCAGCAGGCAGCGGCCGATAGTCGACTTGCCGCAACCGGACTCGCCGACCAGCCCCAGGGTCTCGCCGCGCCGCACCATGAAGTCGACGCCATCCACCGCCTTGACCTGCCCCACGGTGGACTGGAACAGGATGCCGCGGGTCACGGGGAAGTGCTTGCGCAGCCCGCGCAGCTCGATCAGGGCGTCGCCATGGGCATCCTGGCTCATGCCGGCTCCATGGCGTGCAGCGCCGCGATCTCGAAGCAGGCGCTCTGATGGCCGTCGGCGGCGTCACGCAGAGACGGCACCTGTTCCGAGCACACCGCGGTGGCAAAGCCGCAGCGCGGCCGGAAGGCGCAGCCGCCGGGAAGCGCCAGCGGATCGGGCGGGCTGCCGGGAATCGGGTCCAGCGGCGCGCCGCGCGGCCGGTCCAGCCGCGGCACCGAGTTGAGCAGGCCGACCGTGTAGGGATGGCTGGGGCGGCGATAGATCTCCTCCGCCGGGCCGCGCTCCACGATGCGTCCGGCATACATCACATTCACCCGGTCGGCATGGCGGGCGACGATCCCAAGATTGTGGGTGATGATGACCAGCGCCACGCCCATGCGCCGGCACAGCCCCTGCATCAGCTCCAGGATCTGGGCCTGGATGGTGACGTCCAGCGCCGTGGTCGGCTCGTCGGCGACGATCAACTCCGGCTCGCAGGCCAGCGCCATGGCGATCATCACCCGCTGGCGCATGCCACCGCTCAGATGGTGCGGGTACTGCTTCAGACGGCGCTCGGGCTCGGCGATCCCGACCAGGTCGAGCAATTCCATCGCCCGGTCCCGGGCGGCCGCCGGGGTCAGCCCCAAATGGGCGCGCATCGCCTCGGTCAGTTGCCGGCCGATGGACAATACCGGGTTCAGCGACGTCATCGGTTCCTGGAACACCATGCCGACCCGGCCGCCGCGCACCTGGCGGATACTCTCCGGGTCCAGGGTCAGCAAATCGACGCCGTCGAGCAGGATGCGGCCGCCGGATATGCGCGCCGGCGGCTCCGGCAGCAGGCGCAGGATCGACAGGGCCGTCACCGACTTGCCGCTGCCGGACTCGCCGACCACGGCGACGATCTCTCCGCCCGAAACGTCATAGGACACACCGTTGACGGCGCGCAGCACGCCAGCCGGCGTCGCGAAGTCGACGACCAGATCCTCTATCTCGAGGAGTGCCGGCAAGACGGCCGCCCTCTATCGGCCGTCGGCGGCGGCGGAGCGCATCAGACGCACCCCTCCCCGCACGGACCGGCCGAACGCAGCGATGCCGGCGGCATCCCTCGCCATGGTGATGTCCTCCCACACCGGGCGGCGTTTCGGCGTGGCCAAAGGGTCATCCTCCGGCAGACGCGAACCACCTGTTGAACCCTATCGGTGCGATCTGATGCCCGTCGGCGGCGAAGCAACCGTCGGACCCGTCGCACCCGACAGCGCGATCCGGTTGTTTCGCTCCCGATCGATTGTTATCATTATCGATATTGATTTTAGACCTCGGTATACCGCTGTCAACAGATGAACCGACTGGCCCGCATACTCCACGACGATGCCCTCGCCGTTCCCAGGGAACGCAAGGGTAACGCGGTCTATCACGCGGTAAAACGGGCCATCATCCTGGCGACCCTGCCGCCCGGCGACGCGCTGATCGAACAACAGATCGCCGGCGCCTTCGGCTGCAGCCAGGGCACGGTGCGCGAGGCTCTGCTGCGTCTGGAGCATGACGGGCTGGTCAGCCGCCGCGGCTATCAGGGCACCGTGGTCTCGGACACGTCGCCGGAGGAAGCGGCGCAGATGGCACTCATCCGCATCGACCTGGAGACCCGCGGCGCCCGCCTGGCGACACCGGTCTTCCAGGCGGCCGATTTCGCGGTGCTGGAGGAGATCGTCGGCCGCATGGACTGCGCCGAGCAATCCCATGACAGCTATGCCCGCAGCCAGCTGGACCGGGACTTCCACATGGCGATCTTCCGCAAGGCCGGCCTGCCGGCCCTGGAACCCATCCTGACCCGCTGCAGCCTGCACATGCACCGCTTCACCTTCGCCGGCGACCCGCCGGCGCCGGTGTCCACGATCCGCTCCGACGGCAAGCCGCTGCAGCCGGGCCCGGCGCAGCACCAGGAAATCATCGACGCCATCGCCGCCGGCGACCCGGACCGCGCGGCGGAGACCCTGCACGTCCACATCGAGTCCGTCATCGGAGCCTGGTCGCCGCAGTTGAAGGACGCGATGGCGAGGACTGGGACCTGATTGCCGAGGGTTGGTTCAGGTTTGCTACAATCGCGTGCTCGGTTGACTGACTGGGTCCAGGTCCATGTCCAGAGCCAACAGGAAGCTGGCCACAATATTCGCGATCTGGATGATTGGCGGGCCGATGATCGTGTTCGTTGCCGCGCAGTTCGACACTGTGATCGGCATCGCGCTGATGTTTGGCCTCCTGATCTTAACCGCCACATCGGCGTACCAAGTCCGGTGCGATAACTGTCGCTGGCCGCTGATAAAGAGATGGTGGGGCTACACGCCAATCGCGCCGGCCAACTGCCCGAAATGCGGTGAGAAGGTCGTGTAGAGCATTGTCCCGACATATTGCAGCGGCAGGACACCGGCCAGCACGCGTGCCCCCAATCGGAATTTGGGCCTCGCGTGCAGCAGTTCCGTATGGAGCGCCAGTTGATCCGCACCGCCGGCGAAGAACACCCAATAGGCGAACAGCCCGTATTCCGTGACCACTACGATGTGGAACGCGGCGACGAACAGGTTCGTGAAGTCCAGCCGCAGATACGCGAAAGCGCTTCCGGTCTCGCCGAAGACGATTCCCACACCCATCACCAGAAAGGGCAGGCTCAGCCAGAAGGCAAAGCCGCCATAGAGACGGTTCAGGGGCCTTCGAAGGGATGGGTCCGAATTGATCCGATGGCGGGCCTCGATCCGCCAGAAGGCGGCATTTGCGAGAACCACAAGGACGATCAGCGCCCAGGAATACTGGAATATCAATCGCATATGATGGATGTCACCCTGCGCTGGCGTCTGCCTCGGTTCGCTACCGTCCCTTCGCTCCAAGGGCCAGCCCGCCGAGCGGAATGATATCCCTGGCCTCCGGGTGATAGGGATTGCCGTGCCAGTCGCCAAACCACTCGTCAACGGCAAGTCCTGCGGCATCGATCATCACCGCCAGATCTTCCTTCGGCGTGTAGCGGATTCGGGCCGAGGCCGAGTAGGTGTCGCCGCCCGCCAATGGACGATAGCCGTTCCTGTAGGAGAGGATTTTCGTCTCGACATCGTAGATATGCTCGGTCCAGGCCTCGATCGGGCCGAGCCGGGGATTCTCGAGCCGATGCGTTGAGCGCGGCCTGGTCCAGGTCTTCCAGGTCATCAGCGCCGGGTTCCTTGTATCGAAGATGAAACGGCCGCCCGGTGTCAGATGCGCGGCGATGGTGGCCAGCACCGCCTTCTGGTCCTCGTCGGTCAGGAAAACCTGATAGGCATGGCCGGTCAGCACGACGAGGTCGAAGCGGCGGTCGAGCCGGACCGATCGGGCATCGGCCTCGACCCAGGTGACATCCGAACCTCCGGGGCGTTGGCGGGCGATGTCGAGCATGGCTGCGGCCGGGTCGACTCCGGCAACCGAGCGCCCTTGTGCAAGCGCCGTCGCCAGTTCGCCGGTGCCGCAGCCGATGTCCAGCACCGACTCCGCGTGCTTCGCCAACGCTACGCAATAGTCGAAATCGGCGCTCCAGCCATTGGCCAGGTCGTAGAACTGCGCCAGGTCCGGGTCGCGGTAGAGCGGGTCGTCGAGCGGGCCGCTCACCGGGACGCCGGCGCGGCAGCGGAACGGCGGCCCCCGGGTGAACCGCGATTGGGCGTTCGGGCGACGGTTCCGAGGGTCCGGGCCCGCCGCTGCGCCTCCGCCACCTGCTCCGGCCTCAACAGCCCTGCATTGGCGACACGGGGGTTGCGGCGGCCGAACATCAGGTTGCTGGCGTCGCCTCGGGCCATTTCGTGGTTCGGGTCGTCGATCAGCACATGCCCGAGTTCGTGCGCCAGCAGGCTGCCGGCAAACCCCGCCAGCCCGGACCGCGCCTTCACGCCCGACACCACGGCGATACGCCCGCCGCCCCAGCCACCTTCCTGGGACGGCAGGTCATGGACGAAGCCGACGCCGATTCCACGGCCGCGCGGGCCCAGCTGATTGACGAAGCCGATCCACATGCCGCGCTCATCGGCCGGCACCGAGACGACGCGCGCCGAGACCGAGACAGGGGAGAACTCGATATCGGCCTCACGGATCCAGATCCGGTTCGCCTCGGCGAAGGCCTGGTTGACCTCGGTACGGCTCCAGAAGGACGGGACCGCCAGCCCGTTTGCCAAGGCCCGCAATCGCCGTCCCTGGCGCGGCGACCCGGAACGCCGTCGGCCGCCATCCTCGGCCTGGGGAAACAACCCCAGTATGTAGGCTTCTATGGGAACGTTGATGCGGCTCATCGCTGAATCCCGACGAGTATGGCCGGCCTGGATTATGGCACAGATACGCGGCCGCCTATCGGAATCAGATTGCCGGAGAACGGCAGGACCGCGTTGTCCGGCGGTTTGCCAGATCATCAGCAAGGGCGTAGACTCTTCGCATGCAGGTGTTCGAGCGTCCGTTTGGACCGTTCAGCACCATGGATGAAGACTCCTCGCGGACGCTCGAGCTGAAACGGTAGCTTGAAGGGAGGAGTTGTCATGAACACCTCTGTCGAGAAGAACTGGTTCACCGAGCATCGCCGCTGGGAGGATTTCTGCTCAGCTGGATTCGGTGTCCTCATCGTCCTGTCGCCGAGCCTCGCAGGTTCGGCGGTGACCCCGGCGATTGCGATCAGCACGGGGCTGGCCGGCGTTCTCATCACCATGATCGCCCTGCTGGAAGTGATGTCGCTGCAGCGCTGGGAAGAGGCGCTGGAACTGGTCTGCGGCGCCTGGGTCGTGGCCGCGCCCTTTGTGCTCGGCTATGGCGGCGTGCTCCGTATCAGCCAATTCGTGCTGGGCGCCGCGGTCGTGGTGCTGGCGCTGCTGGAGCTGTGGCAGGACCGCAACCGCCAGCTGGAGGGTTAGCCAATAGGGCGGCGTCATCGCGATCCTCGGCTCAAGACATTGCGAGGATCGCGATGCCGTCATAGATGAGGCGGAGCGCCAGCAGGGTCAGGACGACCGACAGGACACGATGGAAGTTGCGGTCCTGCATGCGCATGAGCACCCGCTTGCCGACCACCGTGACCAGGAAGCCGCTGACCACCATGGCGACGATCAGCGGCAGGTAGGGCCCGTAGGCGAAGCCCAGCAGTCCGAACGCCGCCACCTTGATCAGGTGCTGGGCGACCATGCAGGCGGAGTGGGTCGCGACATGCTCCAGCCGGCCCAGCTTCAGCGTCTTCACCATGGCCGAGATGAACGATCCGGTGGCGCCGAAGAACATCGTCAGGAAGCTGGAGAAGCCGCCGGTCAGCAGGATGGCGAAGCGCCCCGGCGCCGCGATCGGCCGGCCCCAGGCGGACCAGAGGATGAAGGCCGCCACGCCGATCTTCAGTACCGCCGGCGGCAGCTGCACCACGGTCAGGCCGCCGATGGTGGCCCCGACCACGCTGCCGACCAGGAAGGGCAGCAGCACGCCGGTCTTCACATCGCGCAGCATGATCGCCGTGCGCCCGGCATTGGAGCCGAGCTGCACCAGCCCGTGCACCGGGATCAGCGCCGGTGCCGGCATCAGCAGCGCCATGACCGCCAGCAGCACGATGCCGCCGCCGATTCCGACGGCGGCGGTCAGGAAGGACGTCGCGGCGCTGACGACGACCAGGATCGTGCCGGCCGCCACGCCCACATCGTTCGGGACCAGGAATTCGAGCAAGATCGTGCCACCCGCTGAATCGGTGGCGCGATCCTAGCTTCGGCGGCGAACACCAACCACAAAATGCGGCGTGGGAACCATCGGACGTCGCCGACGACCACCTATGCAGCAGTTCAGCCGGACTCCCTGTCGCAGTCGTCGCGAGCCGCCTTCCATTCAACAAACTGGCGGTTAGGGTCGACAGACGGCAGGGCATCGCCGATTACGACGACATCCGCCGTTCTGTCCGGCACCTGGTTGGCCACATAGCGATCCTCGGACGGCATCCACTCATCGACCCACCGATCATGTGCACCAGCCCCGTCGCGAGCGAGACCCCGCGCTAATCGGGTTTCACGGGACGCCTCAATCCAGATCTTTAAATCGTAGTAGCCGCTCAGCTCGTGGCGGGTGGAATAGACGCCCTCGACCAGAACGACCCCGCGATTTGGCACGTCACGCCACCCGGCCAATTCGTCCAAACCCCAGTCGTAGCGCTGGTACCGCCCATCCCGGCCCTCGGACAGTGGAGCGAGGACCTGGCGTTCGACCCGTCGCCAGTCGAATTGGCCGCCGATCTCCTCGCGTGGAGTCTGGCGACTTCGGCGGGGCCGAAAAAAATCATCCATCTCCACGACGCAGGCATCCGGCAGCGCTGCCGCCAGCAGCCGGGCCAATGTGCTCTTACCCGAACCGCCGCAACCGTCCACACCGACCAGCAGCGCCTTGGCATGCCTGGGGCCGAACTGATGGAGCTTGGACACCAACGCGCCCAATGGCCTGACTTTGGCGCCGTCGGGCAGATCCAAACTCATGAGCGCCTGCAATTGCGTTCAGCCGACTAGTCTTCGCCAACCGTTCTCGCCTCAACGGAACGTACAGCGAAGGCACTCGGCGGGTTCATCACGAAGAATATCGATGGCAGGCCGGCGAGGACAATCCTCGGCCAGGCCTGCCGGAAGAGTGACTTTGTGGTGTCGGATCATCGCAACCGGGCGACCGGTTGGGCCGACCGGCTTCGATCGTCAGGCGTGGGCCGGTTGCGGCTGCAGAGCGCGGGCCAGGTTCAGCATGGCCTTTTGCAGCTTCTCGAAGGCGCGGACCTCGATCTGGCGGACCCGTTCGCGGGAGACGCCATATTCCTGGCTCAGGACCTCCAGGGTCACCGGGTCTTCCTTCAGCCGGCGTTCCGACAGGATGCGGCGCTCGCGCGGGTTCAGCTTGCCCATCGCCTGCTTCATCAGGCCACGGCGCCAGCCGAGCTCGTCGGAGTTGATGACGATCGCCTCCTGGTCCGGGGACTCGTCGACCAGCAGGTCGATCCACTGGCTGTCGCCATCCTCGCCCAGCGGCGTGTTCAGGGACATCTCGCCGGAGGATGCGAGCCGGCGGTTCATCATCACCACCTCGTCCTCGCTGACCTCGAGTTCCCTTGCGATCGCCGTCACCGTCTCCGGCGGCAGGTCGCCCTCCTCATAGGCCTGCATCTGCGCCTTCAGCCGGCGCAGGTTGAAGAACAGCTTCTTCTGGCCGGCGGTGGTCCCGGCCTTCACCAGCGACCAGGAGTGCAGGATGTATTCCTGGATCGCCGCCCGGATCCACCACATGGCATAGGTCGCCAGGCGGAAGCCCCGGTCGGGGTCGAATTTCTGCAGGGCCTGCATCAGGCCGACATTGCCTTCCGCGATCAGATCGCGCAGCGGCAGGCCGTAGCCGCCGAAACCGCGGGCGATCTTTGCCACCAGGCGCAGATGGCTGCCGGCGAGCAGGCGCAAGGCCTCCTCGTCGCCGTCGTCGCGCCAGCGCTGGGCGTATTCCACCTCCTGCTCGCGGGTCAGCAACGGAAATTCCCGAATCTCAGCGAGATAGCGGGACAGGTTGGTATTGGAATCGAAGGTGATCGTATCCGTCTTCATTGATGCTCCAAGCCGTTGAACGGTGCCGCCAAACTTGGCGGGCGGGGTCGCCGCGACGTTGCACGGCGGACTCCCGGTCTTAAGCATAGATGGGAACAAAAGCCGAACTTTTCAAGGGTGCCGCCCATCAATCGGGATTTGGGAGCCGTCCAAGGCACTGCACCGATCGCGTCCTCGCGCCGCTGACATCTCCTGTTACATCCACGGCAAACTCTGATCGCAACGACGTGCGAAAACCGCACGGCAATGGCCGAACCGCAGGAGAACCGCGTCGATGTCGTTCAAGGACACCCAATCCGGCTATGGCTGGCCGTCCATCGTGCTGCACTGGGTCGGGGCCGGCCTGGTCATCGCCCTGTTCCTGATCGGCGAGCAGCTGGAGGATCTGGCCCGCGGGCCGGAACGCACAGAGATCCTGGCGCTGCATGTCTCGATCGGGACCATCGCGATTCTGCTGCTGGGCGCCCGGATCCTGTGGCGGGCCTTCCAGCGCGGTCCCGTGCCGCCCGCCGATCCGAAGCCGGTCCAGCTGCTGTCCCGGGTCGTGCAATGGGGGATGCTGGCGATGATCGCCGCCCTGATCCTCACCGGCCCGCTGATGCAATGGACGGCCGGTCAGCCCCTGGACGTCTTCGGCATGGTGAGCATCGCAAGCCCGTTACCGACGATGCGCGGTCTGCACGAAGTGCTGGAGGAGATCCACGGGTTCGCATCGCATGCCATCGGTCCGCTTTTTTTGCTGCATGTGCTAGGCGCCCTTAAACATCTGATTATCAATCGCGACGGCGTGTTTTCGCGTATACTATGGGTACGCGTGGGGCGCAGTGACACCAGCCTGAAACGCGAGCCCGGCGGCATCGTCTGATCCGTCGCCTCGCCACGGACGGAGTTCAGCCGCCATGCGACAAGAGATCATCGAACTATACGATGCCTACACCCACGAAACCTTGGACCGCCGCGCCTTCATGGACCGGTTGGTCGTGCTTGCCGGCGGCGTAGCGGCCGCCACCGCCATGCTGCCGCTGCTGGAGGCGAGCAGCGCCAAGGCGGCCATCGTGTCGCCCACCGACCGCCGGGTGAACCCCAGGACGGTCAGCTTCGAGGCCGGCGGCGACACCGTGTCCGGCTATCTGGTGCGCCGCGCCGGCACCTCCGGCGGCCTTCCGGGGATCGTGGTGATCCACGAGAACCGCGGCCTGAACCCGCATATCCGCGACGTGACCCGTCGCGCGGCGCTGGCCGGCTACCTCGCCCTTGCGCCGGACTACCTGTCGCCGGCCGGCGGCACGCCCGAGGATCAGGACCAGGCCCGCGAGATGATGGCCGGGCTGGATGCCGACAAGGCGCTGGAGATCTCCGCCGCCGCGGCGGCGTTCCTGAAGGCGCAGAGGGGCAGCAACGGCCGGGTCGGCGTGGTCGGGTTCTGCTGGGGCGGCGGCCTCGCCAATCGGCTGGCGGCGCACAGCGAGGATGTCGATGCCGCCGTCGCCTTCTACGGCCGGGTGCTGCCCGCCGAGGAGGTGGCCGGTATCACCGCACCGCTGATGCTGCACTATGCCGGCCTGGACGAGCGCATCAACCAGGGCATCCCGGCCTTCCAGGCGGCGCTGGACGCCGCCGGAACGCCCTATGTCATGCACATGTATGACGGCGTCAACCACGCCTTCCACAACGATACGTCGGAGGCCCGCTACGACCAGGACGCAGCCGAGCTGGCCTGGAACCGTACCCTCGCCTTCTTCAACGAGCACCTGTAGAGCCGACGGCGACCTCGGACGGCCGGGCATCGGGCCCGGCCGCCTGGCCGAGTGCCCGCTGCAGCACCAGATACCCGGCCACGGCGGACAGGATCGAGCCCATCAGCACGCCGAGCCGGACGGCGTTGAGCTGGTCGGCGCTGTCGAAGGCTAGCGTGCCGATGAACAGGCTCATGGTGAAGCCGACGCCGGTCAGGCAGGCAACGCCGTAGACATGCGGCCAGGTCACGCCATCCGGCAGCCGGCAGATGCCGGCCCGCACGCCCAGCCAGCTGAACGAGAGCACGCCGATCTGCTTGCCCAGGAACAGGCCGAGCGCGATGCCCAGGGGCAGCGGCGCGATCAGGTCGGAGACGGCGAGCCCGCCCAGCGCCACGCCGGCATTGGCGAATGCGAAGATCGGCAGCACGCAGAAGGCCACCCAGGGATGCAGGCCGTGCTCGACCCGCTTCAGCGGCGGCTCCACCGCCACGCCCGGCTTCGGCCGGAGCGGGATGGTCAGCGCGATCAGCACGCCGGCAAGGGTGGCGTGGACGCCGGATTTCAGGACGCAGACCCAGATGATCGTGCCCACCACCACATAGGGCGCGACGGTCATCACGCCGCGGCGGTTCAGGATCATCAGGATCGTCAGGCCGACGGCCCCGATCGCCAGCGAAACCAGCGACACGCTGTCGGTGTAGAACAGGGCGATGATGATGATGGCGCCGAGGTCGTCGATGATCGCCACGGCCAGCAACAGAACCTTCAGCGCCACCGGAACGCGGGGCCCGAGCAGCGCCAGGATGCCGAGCGCGAAGGCGATGTCGGTTGCGGCCGGAATCGCCCAGCCCTGCAGGGTCGCCGGGTCGCCCCAGTTGATCGCCGCGAAGATCGCGGCCGGGATCGCCATGCCACCGATCGCCGCCATCAGCGGCAGCGCGGCACGGTCGAAGGAGGACAGCTCGCCCTCCACGATCTCGCGCTTGATCTCCAGCCCGATGAGGAAGAAGAAGATCACCATCAGTCCGTCATTGACCCAGAGCAGCAGGGGCTTGGCGATCTCAAGCGGGCCGATCTGCACCACGATGGGCATGTCGAGCAGCCCCTCATAGAGCGCGCTCAGCGGCGAGTTGTTGACCAACAGCGCAAGGGCCGCCGCGGCCATCAGGACCAGGCCGCCGGCCGTGTCGCGCTTGAAGAAATCATTCATCCGGGTTTGGAGCTGGGCAATCATCTGGGTAAGCCTTCATCTGGGGAAGTCTGGGCAAGTCTGTAAAATGCGAACGGGGCGGCCGGGGCCGCCCCGATGGCCGAACCTACGTCGACCCATGCCGGCCCAGATCCGGCACGCGCACCGTGCGCATCACGCCTTTGAGGAGGGCCATCTCATCCTTGACCCGCAGCTTCAGGCGCTTCAGCCGCTGGATCGTCGGCCCGTCCTTGAACGGGCGGCGGATTTCCTGTCGCAACTGCCGATCCAGCCTGGCGTGGCGCAGTAACAGCGCATTCAAGCGTCTTTCCATTTCGCGTCTCCCAAACTCAAAATGTGCCGGTCTCAATCCCTGCAGCATTCAGGTCTGCCCCTGGGCCAGGGAGTAGGCCGGCTGGCCGTCGAACCGCTGCAGCCGCTCCACATGCATCCAGGAGCAGACCCGGCTGACCCTGGCCAGCAGGTGGCAGATCGCCGATTGCAGGTCCGTCGCCTCGACGCCGTGATAGCGGAAGCGGCAGCGCCAGTGATCGACCATTTCGGCGATGCCCTGAGTGTCCGGATAGACCATGGTGCCCCGGTTCGAGATCATCGCGAGATCGAACCGGGTCGCCGCACAGGCCGCCTTCAGCCGGCTGGCAAGCTCGTCGACCGGACCGTGCCATTCGACGAACACGTCCAGCCCGTCGAATTCCCGCCGGGGATCCAGCCTGACCAATGCCGCCGGCGTCGCCCGCAGCAACCGGCCCGAAGCCATAGACCAGGCGGAATCCGGCACCGGGTCGAGCCGGTCGCAGATCGCGGCAGCGAAATCCGCGGTGGATGCGGGCGGGTGCTCGCCGGCGATGTCGGCGGTCACGTACCGCCCCTCCTCCAGCACGTCGTAGAGCGCGTTCTCCACCGTGTCCGCCGCCGCGCCGGCGCCGATGTGGCGCAGCATCATGGCGCCGGAGAGGATCAGCGCCGTCGGGTTCGCGATGCCGCGACCGGCGATATCCGGCGCGGTGCCATGCACCGCCTCGAAGATCGCCACCTGGTCGCCGATATTGGCGCTGGGGGCGAAACCCAGCCCGCCGACCAGGCCGGCCGCCAGATCGCTGAGGATGTCGCCGCTCATGTTGGTGGTGAGGATGACGTCGAACGCGTCCGGCGACAGGACCAGCTGGTGGGCGCAATTGTCGGTCAGGATGTGGTGGGCATCGATGTCCGGATAGCCAGCCGCCACTTCCTCGAAGGTCGATTTGAACAGGCCCTCGGTCATCTTCAGGATGTTGGCCTTGGTTGCGCAATGGACCTGCCGGTGTCCGTCGGCCCGGGCCAGCGCGAAGGCCAGCTGGGCGATCTTCTCGCTGCCCTTGCGGGTGATCAGCTTCAGGCACTGAGCCACATCCGGCGTCTGCATGTGCTCGATGCCGGCATAGAGATCCTCCACATTCTCGCGGACGATCACCAGATCGACGCCCGGATCGGCATAGCGCGACGGCACCCCTGGCAGAGTCCGCGCCGGGCGGACACTGCCGTAGAGCTCGAAGAGCTTGCGCAGGGTGACGTTGGCGCTCTTGCCGCCATGGCCGACCGGCGTTTCCAGCGGCGCCTTCAGCGCCACGCCGGCGCCGGCGATGGCATCGATGGTGTCCGCCGGCACGCCGGAGGCGATGCCGTGGGCGAATACCTCAGCCCCGGCATCGTGCTCCTGCCAGTCGATGAACGGGTAGGCCGCATCGATGACCCGGCGGGTGGCAGCCATGATCTCCGGGCCGATGCCGTCGCCGGCGATGGCGACCACGGCCGTCTTGTCGGCGGCGATCGCGCCGTTCAGGTCGCCGGGCAGAGAGGCATGGCCGGGGAAGCTGGCGCCGGTGCCCTCGGTAACGAGCATGTCGAGTCTCATGGCCCTACTCCGCCGCGATGGTGGGGACAGGGGTCGCCGGCGACAGGGCCGACAACCGGCTGGATAGCGACTGGCCGGACGCCCGGGACAGGCCGCGCGCCTTGGCCAGGGCCTGGGCCACGCCGGGATCCTGGGCGATGCGGTCGCCGCCAAGCACATCGGCGCGCATCTTCAGCACTTCCGTCTCCGAGCGCACCCGCGCGGTCTCGCGGTTCATCGCGTCCAGCGCCGTCGACAGGGTCGAGAGCGTGTCGCCGAGGCCGCCGCGCAGCTCGGCGCGCTGGCGCTGCAGATTCGCCATGTCCATCTGCCGCCGTGCCGATTTCAGCTCCTGCCGGGCGGAACGGATCTTGCCGGCGAGCTCGTCATAGGCGCGCCTCAGCTCGGTCCGCCAGGACTCGACCTCGTGATCCTCGGACATCTCGCGTTCGATCTCCGGCTTCAGCCGCTCAAGCTCGACGACGATGGTCTCCAGGGTCGCTTCCTTGTCGGCGCGGGCATTCGGCTCCACCAACCCGGCCAACTCGTCCTCGACGATGCGGGCGGCGGACAGCAGCTCGCCGTAGGTCGCCTCGAGCTGCCGGGTCTCGCGCTGCTCGCGCTGCACCTCCTGTTCGGCCTCCACCAGCCGGTGGCCAAGCTTGGCCAGCTCCTGCTCCATGCCGGAGAGCTGCGCCTTGCTGGCCGTGCCCGCATCGAAGGCCACGACCTGCTGCGCGAACTCGTCGAGCACCTCGTTAGCCTTCGCCACCCCGTAATGCTTCAGGAACCTCCAAACCATATCTGCTGCCTTTCCGCGACTGGTTGCGATCACAGAGCAGATGGCGGCGGGCCATTGATAAATCCAATCGAAAGCCCAACCTCTCTTTGATAGATTTGCTCAATCGATGGAGAGTTCCTGCCGATGCCCACCCTGCGTCAGCTCAGCTACCTGACGGCCCTGGCCGATGAGCGCCATTTCCGGCGTGCGGCGGAGCGGGTGCATGTCACCCAGCCGACCCTCAGCGTGCAGCTCGCGGTGCTGGAGAAGACTCTGGGCGTGAAGCTGGTGGACCGCCGAGGCAGGTCGGTGGCGCTGACCCCGATCGGCCGCGAGGTTGCCGAGCGGGCGCGGCGCATCCAGGAAGAGGTGCGCGGCATCCGGGCGTTGGCCGCCAGCGCCCAGCACGGCCTTGCCGGCACCGTCCGGCTCGGCGTGCCGCCGACCTTGGGGCCTTATCTGCTGCCCTATGTGGTGCCGGCCCTGCACCGGCGATTCCCGGAACTAAAGCTGCATGTGCGCGAGGGCATGCCGCGGGACCTGCTGGTCCGGCTTCAGGAAGGCGCGTTCGACCTGCTGCTGTCGCCCCTGCCCGTGGGCGGCGGTGTGGAGGTGGCGCCGCTGTTCTCAGAGCCGCTAATGGTCGCCGCCGCGCCGGATCATCCGCTGGCGGCGAAGGCCAACGTGGTGCGCAAGGATCTGCAGGGCGAGAACCTGCTGGCGCTGGAGCCAGGGCACCATCTGCATGACCAGGTCCGGGCGCTGTGCGACGCCTTCGGCGCCACCCTGCTCAGTGACTATGAGGGCACCAGCCTGGACACCCTGCGCCAGATGGCCGGAATGGGCGTCGGATTGGCGGTCCTGCCGACGCTCTACGTGCATTCGGAAATCGCCGGGCGCGGCGAGGTGGCGGTCCTCAACCTGACAGATGAGTCCCTGCATCGCAGCATCGGCATGATCTGGCCGGCCGGCACCCATGGCCGGCCGCAATTCCAGGAGATCGCGGCGCTGATCCGCGAGATCGCCGGCGAGCGGTTCAAGGACCTGACGATCCACACCTGACCGCCCGCCGGCCATCGCGGCCGGTCAGCCGTAGCTGATCTGCGGCCACCAATCGGTGCCGCGGCCGTCCGGAGTCAGGTCGAGGACGTTCCAGAGCGGCCACATGGCGTCGATATGGCGCGGGTGCTGGCCCTCTTCCGGCGCGATGAAGAACAGCTCCGAGGCGTAGAGATGGCGGATGCCGTCCGCATCCTTGCGGAACACGTTGATCATTGGCAGCTGGCCGCCATCGGGCGATTCCGCAAAGTAATCGGCGTTGTAGCTGTTGCCGCCGGAGGACAGCAGGCGGAGATCGGTCCAGCCCCGGGACACGGCGAAGGACCGGATGGTGTCGAGCGGCGCCTTGGCCGCCACCGCCAGGTTGATCCGCTGGCTGAGGTGCCTGGCGTTGCCGTTCAGCGCGTCGAGAAACGCGGTGCACATCGGGCAGGCACTGCCCCCGGGCGGGTACATGAAGCTGTAGAGGACAAGCGTGTCCTTGTCCGGCGCGAACAACTCGGACAGGCGGGTCTCGATCACCGTCGCCTGGTCGGAGAGATCCGCAGACCCCTCCTGGAAGACGTAGTCCTCATTCGGCGCGCCGCCGGCCGGCAGGGACCGCCGCAGGGCCGCGACCTCCTCGGTCTGCCGCCGCAGGTCGCGCTCGGCCGCCAGCAGGCGGTCGCGGGCCTCGCGATAGGCGTCGCTTTCACCGGGGAACCGGCGTTCGTGAAGATGTCCCATGGGGTGTCTCCCACTCTTGATTCAGGATGCGAGGACGCGCTCCAGCCGGTCGAGCGAGCTGGTCCAACCCTCATTGTGCATGCGCCGGCCTTCGGCGGTTTCGAACAGGCGCTGGCTGAACACCATCTCGGTGCCGCCGTCGCGTTCGTGGAATTCCAGGGTGACCACGGTCTCGTGGCCGCGCACGCCGTCGGTTTCCCAGGCCCAGGTGAACTGCAGGCGTTCGGGCGGGGCGATTTCGCGATAGACACCGCTGCAGATGTGCTCTCCGCCGGACTCGTTGATCATGCGGGTACGCCAGGCGCCGCCGGGCCGGACCTCCATCTGGTCGATGGCCGCGTTGGTGCCCTCCGGACCCCACCATTTCGCAAGCTCGGCCGGATCGGACCAGGCCCGGAACACCGCCTCGCGCGGTGCCGCGATCCGGCGCGTGATCGTCAATGTGCGCTCGGCCTCGGACTCGGCGCCCGGTGCCGCTTCGGTGGCAACATCACTCATCTTCTTTCCCCTCCGATTTCGGCGAAACGTCCTCCAGATAGCGCTCCAGCCGGTCGAACTGGCCTTCCCAGAAGCGGCGATAACGCTCGACCCAGTCGGCGGCGTCCTTCAGCGGCTCTGCATTAAGGCTGCACCGCACCACCCGCCCCGCTTTCTGCTTGCTGACCAGCCCTGCCGTCTCCAGCACCCGCAGGTGCTTGGAGATCGCCGGTAGCGACATTTCGTGCGGCGCCGCCAGCTCGGTAACCCGCGTCTCGCCTTCCGCCAGCCGCGCCAGGATGGCCCGTCGGGTCGGGTCGCCGAGCGCGGAGAACACCGCATCGAGGCTTTCTGAGGGACACTTAACCATCTGGTTAAATATATTTGCAGATGCCACGGTCGTCAAGAGCTCCTGGCCACGGCCGAAAGACCGACGATTGACGTGAGTCATTGCCGCCGGCATCTCGCCAACAGATGGTCCTGGCTCAGCCACGCCGGCACAGAAAAGCCGACGGGTGCAAATGGGGAGGATCCGTGAAACTCAAGCAGTACGCGCAAATCGAGCTTGCCGCCTATGTCAATCGCGGCGAGGTCACCCGCCTGGGCGTCGCCCTGATCTTCATCGCTCTGATCATGATCACCACCGGCACCGTGTTCGGCGACACGCCGCAGAGCACACTGCTGGTCGCCTCGGCGGTGATCGGCGCCTACATGGCGATGAACATCGGCGCCAACGACGTCGCCAACAATGTCGGGCCGGCGGTCGGCTCCGCGGCCCTCACCCTTGCGGGCGCGATCGCCATCGCCGCCATCTTCGAGGCGGCCGGTGCATTGATCGCCGGCGGCGACGTGGTCAGCACGGTCAAGCGCGGCATCATCGACCCCGGGGATATGGCCGACAGCCAGATGTTCATCTGGGCGATGATGGCAGCCCTGCTGGGCGGCGCAATCTGGCTCAACCTGGCGACGGCGCTGGGGGCGCCGGTGTCCACCACCCATTCCATCGTCGGCGGCGTCATGGGCGCCGGCATCGCCGCACAGGGATGGGCCGTGGTCAATTGGGCCAGCATGGCCAAGATCGCCTCGAGCTGGGTGATCTCGCCGGTCATGGGCGGGCTGATCGCGGCCACCTTCCTGTTCGTCCTGAAGCGGCTGGTCTTCTTCAAGTCGGACATTATCACCGCCGCCAAATCGGTCGTACCGGTCGTCGTTTCAGTGATGGCCTGGGCCTTCGCGACATATCTGTCCTTGAAGGGCCTGAAGAACATCGTTCCCATGTCCTTCGCGACTGCCTCGATCATCGGCGTCGCCGCCGCCTTCGTCACCTACGGCCTGATCACCCCGATCATCCGCCGTCGCGCGCCGACCCTTCCGCCTACCCGCGCCGGAGTGAACCGGCTGTTCACCATCCCGCTGATCTTCGCCGCCGCACTGCTGAGCTTCGCCCACGGCGCCAACGACGTCGCCAACGCGGTCGGCCCGCTGGCCGGCATCTACGACGCCATCGTCTACAGCGGCGTGTCCGGCAAGGTAGAGATCCCTATCTGGATTCTTATGGTCGGCGCGCTGGGAATCTCCGTCGGGCTGGCGCTTTACGGCCCGAAGCTGATCCGCACCGTGGGAACGGAGATCACCGAGCTGGACCGGGCCCGGGCGTTCTGCATCGCGCTTGCGGCCGCCATCACAGTGATCATCGCCAGCCAGCTCGGCCTGCCGATCAGTTCTACCCACGTGGCGCTGGGCGCGGTCTTCGGCGTAGGCTTCCTGCGGGAGTTCCTGGATTTCCGCTTCGGACGCGTCGTCGACGACATCCTCAGCCGGCATCACAACACCGACGACGGCGAGATCGAGCGTTATCTGCACAGCTTCCTGGACGCCTCCATGGAGGACAAGAACCAGATGCTCAAGCAGCTGAAATCGCTTGGCACGGAGGGGGTTCTGACCGACGAGGATCGCCGGCAGCTGCGAAAGGCCTATCGGCGCCAGCTGGTGAAGCGCTCGGCCCTGTTCAAGATCATTTCGGCCTGGATCATCACGGTGCCGGTCTCGGCCGTGCTGGCGGCACTGTTCTATTACACGCTGCGCGGCATGCTGCTGCCATGACCGTCGAGGCGCGCGACCGGCCGGGACGATGCTGGCCACGGCCAGATGGTTAGGAAGCTCGCCCTTCCGACCATCCTGGGCCTGATGGTCTTCGGGTTCTGGGTCAGCCCGAACTTCCAGGTGATCTGCGCCGGGGTGGCGATCTTCCTGTTCGGCGTGCTGCTGATGGAACAGGGCTTTCGGCTGTTCGGCGGCGGCTATCTGGAACGCGCATTGGAGGTGTCGACCAACCGGCTGTGGAAATCGATGAGCTTCGGCATCGTCTCGACCACGCTGATGCAATCGAGCTCCTTCGTCTCGGTGATCACCATCTCCTTCCTCAGCGCCGGGCTCTTGCCGCTGGTCGCCGGCATCGGGATCATCTTCGGCGCCAATATCGGCACAACCACCGGCGCCTGGCTGGTCGCCGGCTTCGGCTTGAAGGTCAACATCTCCGCCTATGCGATGCCGATGCTGGCGGTCGGGATCGTGCTGGTATTCCAGTCGAGCAGGTACCTGAAGGGCATCGGCTATGTGATCGCCGGGATCGGGTTCCTGTTCCTGGGCATCCACAACATGAAGGAAGGCTTCGCCGCCTTCCAGGACCAGGTCGATCTGGCGCAGCTGGCGATGACCGGGTTCCTGGGCCTGATCGTCTTTACCCTGGCCGGGGCAGTGGCGACGGTCATCATGCAGTCCAGCCACGCCACCATGGTGCTGATCATCACCGCGCTGGCGGCCGGCCAGGTGACGTATGAGAACGCGCTGGCGCTGGCCATCGGCGCCAATATCGGCACCACCGTGACCGCCGTGCTCGGATCGCTCAGTGCCAACTTCCAGGGCAAGCGCCTGGCCATGGCGCATCTGGTCTTCAACACCGTCACTGCGGTAGTCGCGATCGTGCTCATAAGCCAGATCCGTGTCGTGGTGGACACGGTCAGCCAGGCGGTCGGCATCGCCGCCAGCGACTACACCTTGAAGCTGGCGGTGTTCCACACGGTCTTCAATGTGCTGGGTGTGGTGCTGATGACCCCGCTGATGGGGCAGCTCGTGACGGTCGTCGAGCGAGCCGTGCCGCCGCCGTCGCGCGACGTCAGCCGGCCCCGGTTTCTCAACAGTGCCGTGATCGAATTCCCTGCCACGGTGATCGAGGCCATGCGCAACGAGGTCCAGCGTCTGTATGACCATGCGACCGAGATCATCGCTCACGGGTTAAATCTGCATCGCAGCCGCATCATGGGCGCCGGCGACCTCGCCCAGGTGGTGGCCGACAGCGGGCGGGTCATCGAGTTCGACCTCGACCAGCGCTACGAGGAGCGGGTCAAGTCGCTGCACGCCGCGATCATCGAATTCACGACCCGGACGTCACAAAACCTTCACGGGAAAGAGGCGGAGATCGCTTATAGGCTTCGGGACGTCAGCGCCAAGGTTGTGGAGGCGGTCAAGGCGATCAAGCACCTCCGCAAGAACGTGAACAGGTTCACGACTCGGGACACCGGCTCGATGCGGGCGCTGTACAACGAGATGCGGATGGAGATCGCGGAGATCCTACGGGAGATCCACCGCCTGCAGCATGCAGACCCGGATGAGCGCACCACTCTGTGGCTCGACGAGGCCCTGGCAGAGGTTGAGAGCGGCCGTCAGGATCTGGATCGCCGCGTCGACACCCTGATTCGCAACCGCAGCGTGACCGCCGAGCAGGCGACGTCGTTCCTGAACGATTCCGGCTATGCTTATTCCGCCATGCGCAACCTGATCGACGTTGCCCGCGAGCTCTATGCCGCGCCCGACGAGGCGCTGGCCGAGATCGAACGCCTGATCGCCCTTGAGGAAGACGAATTCGGGCAGGTCGAGTCGCAACCTACGGCGGCGGAGACCGAGCGCCAAACGGGGACTGGACAATGATCCTTCGGAAGACGAGGAAGCGGCTCGCATCGCTTTACGATGATGCCAAGGCGAAGGACGGGGCAAAGATCAGCGCCGACCACGTCGAGCAGATTCTCGCCAAGATCGACCGCAAGGAACGCAAGATCCAGGCCGCCCTAACCGATGCGACAGACCAGGCGAAGCGCGACAAGCTGGCCCGGAAGCTGAGCGTGATCGACGAGCAACGGCGCCGCGGCGAGGAGCTGCTGGAGTTGGTGCGACGGGACGAACCCTAGCTTCCCGAACGGGCCAACGTGCCCTCTTGATGCGCATCAAGGCGGGCCGATCGGCCTCGCGCTAGCAAGAAACCCTAGAATCGCGCTACAAACCGGCCGTTTGGTAACCCCTCGGCAACGCCTGCACGCTATGGTCGCGACCGGCCGGTCCAGGTGTCATGCCCCCCGGGGCACCTCGCCGAGGCGATTGGTCGCGAGGTTTCTGCCTGCTCGGGAGATCGATTTCATGGCCTATGAATCGGAGATGGGAAAACGGCTGGAGAAGACTCTGGCCCAGTTGGAGAAAGCCGCAGAAAAATCCGTCACCCGGATTCGCGCGGCCTCGAAGAAGGTCGCCAAAGGTCTGAACGCCGTCGAAAAAAGCGTCGAAAGCGGGCTTGCGCGCGAGAAGCTGCGCGCCCGGCTCGACGCGGTGACCAAGGAGCTTTCCTCCCTCCAGGACGCCTCCGAGAAGGAATTCAAGGCGCTGCGCAAGGCCAGCGAACGTGAATTCGCGGCCGTGAAGAAGGCCTCGCGAAACATCGCCAAGGCGGTCATCGACACGGCTAAGTCCGCCAAGAAGCCGGCCAAGGGCAAGTCTGCCGCGAAGACGACCAAGGCGGCTCCGAAGAAGGCGAAGTCCACGAAGACGACGAAGTCGACGAAGGCTACGCCCAAGACGGCCAAGGCAGCCCCGAAGACCACGGCGGCCAAGACCAAGAAAGCGGCGCCCAAGGCGAGCACTGCCAAGGCCGCCCCAGCAAAGACGGCTGCGGCAAAGGCGGCTCCGGCCAAGCCGGCGACGGCCAGGGCCGGCGCAACGAACGGTGCCGCCAAGGCAACAACCGCAAGGTCCGCCGCTTCCGGAAGGACCACGACCAGGCGCACGACGGCAGCCCGTCGGACGACGGCCAAGACAACCACCACCGCAAAAGCGCCGGCCGCCCGTGCGACCGCCGCTAAGGCACCGGCCAAGCGGACGACGGCCGCGCGCAGCACTGCAGCCAAGACGACCGCGGCTAAGACCACGCCGGCCGCATCCAAGCCGAAGACGACGGCGGCCAAGCCGGCCGGCACCACGGCGCGCCGGACCACAACCCGGCGAACCACGGCCCGGTCGACCACCCCGGCGCGTCCGAAACCGCCAACGGCAAAATAGCCGCGCTCACGGCCGGCGACGGCCATGCCCGGCGTTACGGTCCGGCACCTCGTCAAGGCAGACCCGGAGACCACCTTCCGGGTCTTCGCCGACATTCCCAATGCGGCGTCCAGGATCGCCGGCATCGACAGCATCGAAATGCTGTCCGAAGGCCCGGTCGGGATCGGCACCCGCTGGCGCGAGACCCGCACCATGATGGGCAAGGCGGCGACCGAGGAGATGTGGGTCACCGCCTTCGACCCGCCGCGCAGCTACGTGGTCGAGGCCGAGAGCCACGGCACCCACTACCACTCCCGCTATGATTTCGAACCGGCCGAGGGCGGCACCGCCGTCACGCTCGGCTTCGAGGGCCGGCCACTTTCGCTGATGGCCAAGCTGATGACCATCGTTGGCTATCTGTTCATGGGCCAGGTCCGAAAGATGCTGGCCCGGGACATGGCCGACGCAGCCGCCCATGCGGAACGTGCCCACTCGGCCTAGCGCATGACGGAAGCGACCGACGCAGATCCCCTACTCGATCTCATATCCGACAGGATCGGAGAGGAGCGGTCCCGTCTGGCCGATGACACTTTGCTCTTTCATGACCTGGGCGTCGCCGGCATGGATGGAGCGGACCTGCTCGAAGCCATCGGGACCCAGTACGGTCTCGATCTCTCGGATGTGGACTGGTCCCGGTACTTCGGTCCAGAACTGTCCTACAACCCTCTCTACCATCTATGGCGCCTGATCAGGGGCCGACGCCTGGACCATGACATCGTTCCCTTGCGGATTTCCGATCTGAGAAGATCTATCCGCGCCGGCAATTGGCAGGAGCCGGGCACGTGATCGACTGAGATTGCTTGGCAACCAGGCAGGTCGCCAATCCGAATGCTTATCCCGGCCAGGGAAACCGCTGCGCCAGCCGGATCAGGGTTTGCAGCGCCGGTGAGAAGCGGCGGCCGGCGACCGTCACCAGGGAGATCGTGCGCGAGACCTCCGGCTCGACTACCGGGCGGGTGGCAAGGCCGGGCAGCATGGGCAGGAACTCCGGCATGATGGCGCAGCCCATCTGGGCCAGCACCATGGCCTGGACCCAGTCCTCGCGTTCGCTGCGATAGAGGATGTTGGTCTTCAGATCGTCCTCGCCGCCGAGCGCGGTGAAGTGCTCCATGAACTCGCAATGCAGGCGCAGCAGGTAGTCCTGACCCTCCAGCCGATCGACCGGCACGGCGTTCAGCTGCTCGAAGGGATGGCCCTTGGCGAAGGCGACGGTGTAGCGCTCTTCGTATAGCGGCCGGGCGTCGAGCCGGTCTGGCAGTTCCGGCAGGCCGATCAGCGCCACCTCCAACTCGCCCTCCAGCAGCGCGTCCACCAGGTCGGTGCCCTTGGCCTCGCGCACGGTCAGCTCCAGATTGGGCATCTCGTCCTTCAGCCGGGCCATGAACTCGACCATCTGGGTCGGGCCTATGGTCGACATCACGCCCAGGCTGACCGTGGCGCGCTCCAGGGTGTGGAAGCCCTTGGCCTGCTCCTCCGCCGCCAGGCTGGCATCGTAGATGGTCGCCAAATGCGGCTGCATCAGCCGGCCGAGCTCGGTCAGATGGGTCTGGCTGCGCTCGCGGCGGAACAGCTCGCCGCCCAGCTCCTCCTCCAGTTTCTTGACCGCCTTGGTCAGCGAGGGCTGCGCCACGTTGCAGCGCTCCGCCGCCCGCGTGAAGTTCAGCGTCTCGCAGACGGCGAGGAAGTACCGGACCTGATGCATCTCCATGGGGCGGCTCTCCAAGCGACAAACAGCAACATAGCCCGCGGCTATGGAATTGGGAGCCACTCGATATTTCAAGAGTTCGGTGGCGGTTTCCATCTCATCGGTTGTAACGGCCCAGCCCCCGGGCCCATCGAACCGCAGACATGCAGACACGGAGATCAACACGATGCGTAAGACTTCCCTTCTCGCCCTCGCCGCCGCTTCCGCCTTTGTCGGGCTGGCGAACACCGCCCAGGCCGCGCCGACGGTTGTCGAGCTGACCCAGACCGCCTGCCAGTTCGTCGAGGTCGAATCCATGGACCACGGCTTCACCAGCACCGGCGCCGACGATTGCAACGAGATCAACGACGCCACCGGCGACGAGCGCCTGGCCCAGTCCCGCACCCTGCGATTGTCCGCCGGCGAGCACATCTTCCGCGTGACCAACCAGAACGTCCCCTACCAGCTCGGCTTCTGGCTGCGCGGCGACGGCCTGGTCGGCCGGGCGACCCTGCCCAGCGTGTCCGGCGGCGGCCTGTTCGAAGGCCAGACCCAGGATTACGCCATCGATCTGGAGCCGGGTGAGTACCTGTTCTCCTGCCCCCTGAACCCGACCCTCGACTACAAGCTGATCGTCGAAGGCTGAGCCTCCGACGTCCCCGCAAAGCCTTGAAGGGAGACGCAATCATGACCAAGCAGATTGACCAGACGCTCACCGTGGACATCGCCATCATCGGCGGCGGGTCCGGCGGCCTGAGCGTGGCCGCCGGCGCGGCCCAGATGGGCGCCAGTACGGTGCTGATCGAAAAGGCCAAGATGGGCGGCGACTGCCTGAACACCGGTTGCGTCCCCTCCAAGGCGCTGATCGCCGCCGGGCACGCGGCGGAGAGCGCCCGCACCAGCGCCCAGTTCGGCGTCAACGGCCATGAGCCGGAGATCGACTTCCCCCGGGTCAACGCCCATGTGCACGATGTCATCGCCGGCATCGCGCCGCATGACTCGGTCGAGCGCTTCGAAAGCCTGGGCGTCAAGGTAATCCAGGCCGCCGCCAAGTTCACCGGCAAGCGCGAGCTGGAAGCCGGTGGATACCGGATCAAGGCCCGGCGCATCGTCGTCGCCACCGGATCCTCGGCCTTCGTGCCGCCGATCCCCGGTATCGAGGACGTGCCCTATGTCACCAATGAAAGCGTCTTCGAGCTGACCGATCGGCCGGCGCACCTCATCGTGGTCGGCGGCGGCCCCATCGGCATCGAGATGGCCCAGGCCCATCGCCGGCTTGGCTCCGAGGTCACTGTGGTCGAGTTCGCCTCGATCATGGCCAAGGACGATCCCGACGCGGTCGCCGTCGTCCGCGAGCGGCTGATCGCCGAGGGCATCGACATTCGCGAGAGCACCAAGGTCGAGAGCGTGGTGCGCGACGGCAACGGTGTCTCGGTGCTGGTCAGCAATGACGGCCACAGCGAGCGCATCGATGGCTCGCACCTGCTGATCGCCGCCGGACGCCGGGCCAATGTCAACGGCCTGGGCCTGGAGGCGGCGGGCATCGAATACGGCCCGCAGGGCATCTCGGTCGACAAGCGTCTGCGCACCAGCAACAAGCGGGTCTTCGCCATCGGCGACGTCGCCGGCGGCTACCAGTTCACCCATATGGCCGGCTATCACGCCGGGATCGTGATCCGTAACGCCCTGTTCAACCTGCCCTCCAAGGTGGACTACAAGGCGGTGCCCTGGGTCACCTATACCGATCCGGAGCTGGCGCAGGTCGGCCTGACCGAGGCCGAGGCGCTGCGCCAGGGTTATGAGCCCAAGGCCACCACCTTCGCCTTCGCCGAGAACGACCGGGCCCGGGCCGAGCGGGCCACGGAAGGCTTCGTCAAGGCGGTGATCTCCAAGAAGGGCAAGATCATCGGCGCCACCATCGTGGGCCGCCATGCCGGCGAGCTGATCCTGCCTTGGGTGCTGGCGGTCCAGAAGGGCCTGAAGGCGGCCGACATGGCCTCCATCATCGCCCCCTACCCGACCCTGGGCGAGGCCTCCAAGCGGGCCGCCGGCGCTTATTTCACCCCCGCCCTGTTCTCCGACCGCACCCGCAAGGTGGTGCGCGTCATGCAGCGCCTGCCGTAACCGGCGGCCCGTGAAAGGAGCATTCGACATGAGCATGCAAGCCACCACCCAGGAGCGCGCCGGCACTGCCGGCCTGCTCCGCCGCATCCTGCCGCTGGCTATCCTCGGCGCGGTGATCGCCGCGGTCTTCGCCTTCGACCTCGACCGCTTCCTCAGCTTTGAGGCGCTGCGCGACAACCGCGTGCTGCTGACGGGCTTTGTCCAGGACCAGGCGGTCCTGGCAGCCGTCACCTTCGTCGCCCTCTATGCGGTCTCGACCGCGACCTCGCTGCCGGGCGGCGCGGTCCTGTCCATCGCCGGCGGCTTCCTGTTCGGCAGCGTGTTCGGCGCGCTGTGGATCGTCATCGGCGCGACCATCGGCGCCACCGCCCTGTTCCTGGTCGCCAAGACCGCCTTCGGCGATGCGCTCAGGGCCAAGGCCGGCCCGTGGCTGCAGAAGATGGAGGCCGGGTTCCAGGACGACGCCTTCAGCTACATGCTGGTGCTGCGCCTGGTGCCGCTGTTCCCCTTCTTCGTGGTCAACCTGGTGCCGGCCCTGCTCGGCGTGCGACTGCGCACCTACGTCGTCGCCACCTTCGTCGGCATCATCCCGGGCTCATTCGTCTTCGCCTCGGTTGGCGCCGGGCTCGGCAGCGTGTTCGACGCCATGGAGGAATTCTCCCCGGCCTCGGCCCTGACGCCGGAGGTGATCACCGCCCTGGTCGGCCTCGCCGTGCTGTCGCTGATCCCGGTTGCCTACAAAAAGATCAAGGCCCGCCGCGCCTCCTAGCCCCGACACTTGCCGGCGCCCCTCGCGGGCGGTCCGATCCCCCCTGCCCGGACCGCCTTTTCGCCGGCCGGCCCCGCTGGAACGCCGTCTCTCCCTCGGCGCCCCGGCGGGGCTTTTTTTTCACCACAGAGGCACAGAGACACAGAGAACCAACCAACCCATTAGATCGTCATTCCCGCGAAGGCGGGAATCCAGTGATCACGGCGCTGCCGCCTTTGACGATGGGACTTCTGGATTCCCGCTTCCGCGGGAATGACGACGGAGTGTGTTGGTCGGTTCTCTGTGTCTCTGTGCCTCTGTGGTTCCAAAGTCCAGCCTGTAAGAACTCTGAGCCCACGCATCCGCTTCCTCTTCCGATCGAAGCCTCCCGTGCCCCGTGGTCTGCCGGACGGCCACTCTGTTGACAGGCGTTTTGTCATACGAAAGGCTTGATGGATCCAAGAGCGCAGGCATTCGGGCAGAGGCCCCGTGGTCGCCGCATGTCGTCCCGGCGCGCTCGAACGCCGAACGAGGGGGAGGCAGACTCGTGACGCAATTCAGGACAAGAACCATTCGAACGCTGGCTGCGGCAGCGGTGGCGGCTATGGTCGTCGGCCCGTGGCAGGCGGCGACCGCGCAGGTGCCGCCTGACGTGCTGGTGGTCGGCCAGATCGCCGAGCCGAAATCCATGGACCCGCACGTCGTCACCGCGGTGAACGATTTCCGCATCCTGGTGAACGTCTATGACGGGTTGGTGCGCTACAAATCCGGCACCCTGGAGGTCGAGCCGGCGCTGGCGGAGAGTTGGGAGATCAGCGCCGACGGCTTGACCTACACCTTCAATCTGAGGGACGGGGTGCGCTTCCATGACGGCACGCCGTTCAATGCCGAGGCGGTGAAGTTCAACTTCGACCGCATGCTGGACGAGAGCCATCCGTTCCACGACACCGGCCCGTTCCCGCTGTCCTTCTTCTTCGGCTCGATCGCCTCGACCGACGTGGTCGACGAGCTTACCGTCCGGTTCACGCTCAGCGATCCTTACGGGCCGTTCCTCTCCAACCTGGCCTACCCGACCGGGCTGATGGTCTCGCCGACCGCTGTGGAGACCCATGGCGCGGAGTTCGGCCGCAACCCGTCCGGCACCGGCCCGTTCATCTTCAGCGTCTGGGAGAGCAACCGGCAGGTGGCGCTGGAACGCAACGCCAACTACTGGGACGGCGCGCCGCCGCTGCGGGGCGTGGTGTTCCGCCCGATCACCGACGCCAACGCCAGGGTCACGGAGATGCTGTCCGGCGGAATCGACATGATGGTCGAGGTGCCGCCCGACAACGTGGCGCTGTTCAATGACGATCCGCAATTCACGCTGCATGAGCAGGCCGGGCCGCATCTCTGGTTCCTGATCCTGAACCTGCGCGAACAGCCATTCGACGACGTCCGCATGCGGCAGGCGGTCAACTACGCGATCGACAAGCAGAGCCTTGTCGACAACGTGCTGCAGGGCACAGCCACGGTCGCCACCGGCCCGACCCCGGCGGCTTTCTCCTGGGCCTACAACGACAGCCTGGAGCCCTATCCATACGATCCGGACAGGGCCCGCGCGCTGATCGCCGAGGCCGGGTATGGAGACGGGGTGGAGATCACCTTTTACGTCACCGAGGGCGGGTCCGGCATGCTGGACCCGGTGCCCATGGGCACGGCGATCCAGGCCGACCTGGCGGCGGTCGGTATCGACGCCAAGATCGAGACCTATGAGTGGAACACCTTCCTGGGTCGGGTCAATCCGGGCCTGGAAGGCAAGGCCGACATGGCCGAGATGGCGTGGATGACCAACGACCCGGACACTCTGCCCTTCCTGGCGCTGAGAACCGCGGCGATGCCCGAGGATGGCGGCTTCAACTCCGGCTACTACTCCAACCCGGCGGTGGATGCGCTGCTGGAGGACGCCCGCCGCAGCACCGACCAGGCCGAGCGCGCCCGGCTCTATCGCGAGATGCAGGAGATCGTCTACGAGGACGCGCCCTGGGCCTTCATCGCCAGCTGGAAGCAGAATGCGGTGACCACCGACCAGGTCTCCGACTTCCAGCTCGAGCCCAGCTTCCTGCTGATCCTGCGGGATGTGAGCAAGAACTAGGCGCCGGCATGCCGCTCGGCCGGCAAGGGAGCGGATTCTCCGGTTCCGGCCGAGAGAGCCCCCTCACCCTCCCACCGCTTCGCGGCGGGCCCCTCCCTCTCCCCAGGGAGAGGGAAAAGAGGTGCTGCGGGCTCAACCCCTCTCCTCGGGGAGAGGGAGGGGCCCGTGCGCAAGCACGGAGGGGTGAGGGGGTTGGCGCCGTCCGAACGACCATCCGTAATGCCACCTTGGACTGCCAGCCTTGACCAGCTACGTCCTCCGCCGGCTGCTGCTGACGATCCCGGTGCTGTTCGGCATGTCGGTGATCGTCTTCCTGGTGATCTCGCTGATCCCCGGCGACCCGGCGACGGCGATCCTGGGCTCGTTCGCCACGCCGGAGAATGTCGAACGGCTGAACCGCGAGCTCGGGCTCGACAAGCCGCTTCCGGTGCAATACCTGACCTGGCTCGGCGGTGTGCTGCAGGGCGATTTCGGCCAATCCTATTCGCTCAACCGGCCGGTGATCGACGAGGTCGCCGAGCGCTTCGGCCCGACCCTGGTTCTGGCCGGGGCGGCACTGTTCCTCTGCACCCTGTTCGGCCTTGCCGCCGGTGCCGCGGCGGCGGTGCGGCAGTATGGCTGGACCGACAAGATCCTGACCTTGCTGGTGCTGATCGGCATTTCCACCCCCTCCTTTTTCCTCGGGATCATGCTGATCCTGTGGTTCTCGGTCGGCCTGAAATGGTTCCCGACCGGCGGCATGTTCTCGCTGTTCGGCGGCGGCGGGCTGGGCGACCTGCTGCACCATCTGGTGTTGCCGGCGACTGCGCTGGCGGTGGTGGCCACCGGCGTGATCGCCCGGCTGACGCGCTCCAACATGCTGGAGGTGCTGCGTCAGGATTATGTCCGCACCGCCCGCGCCAAGGGGCTGCGTGAGCCGGCGGTGATCGGCCGCCACGCCTTCCGCAACGCCTTCGTCAACATGGTGCCGATCATCGGCATCCAGGCCGGCTTTGTGCTGGGCGGCGCGGTCTATATCGAGAGCGTGTTCCAATGGCCGGGCATCGGCCGCATGCTGGTGACCGCGATATCCACCCGCGACATCCTGCTGGTCCAGGGCGGCGTGCTGGTGGTCGCGGCCAGCTTCGTGCTGATCAACCTCGTCACCGACGTGGTGCAGAGCGCCCTCGACCCGCGGCTGAGGGCGCGATGACGGACATCGCCGCCCCCGTCCCGACCGACGATGCCGGCGCCCCGATCGCAAAACGGCCATCTGCGTGGCAACTGCTTCGGCGCAATACCTTAGCCCTTGCCGGCCTGATTATCGTTGCAAGCCTGACCCTGATCGCGCTGGCCGCGCCGATCCTGCCGCTGGCCGACCCGAACGCCACCGACCCGGCAAACCGGCTGCTGCCGCCCTTTTCCGACGGTGCGCTGCTGGGCACCGACCAGCTCGGCCGCGATATGCTCTCGCGGCTGGTCTGGGGCACCCAGGTGAGCCTGGCGGTGGGCGTCGCCGCGACGCTGGTCGCCACCCTGATCGGTTCGGCCATCGGCCTGGTCGCCGCCTTCTTCGGCCGCATCGTGGACCAGACCCTGATGCGCGGCATCGACATGCTGATGGCCTTCCCCTACCTGCTGCTGGCGTTGGCGATCGTCGCGGCCCTCGGCCCCGGGCTGATGAACGCGCTGCTGGCGATCGCCATCGTCAACATCCCGTTCTTCGCCCGCTCGGTGCGCGGCGCCACCCTGAACCTGGTGGGGCGCGAGTTCATCGAGGCGGCGCGGCTGTCTGGCTTCTCCAATGCCAGGATCATCCTTTCGGAGCTGCTGCCCAACGTGCTGCCGATCATCATCATCACCATGTCGACCACGGTCGGCTGGATGATCCTGGAGACCGCCGGCTTGAGCTTCCTCGGCCTCGGTGCCCAGCCCCCGCAGGCAGATCTCGGCAGCATGCTGGGGGACGGCCGCAACCTGATCATCCGCTCGCCCCATGTCTCCATCGTGCCCGGCGTGCTGATCCTGGTGCTGGTAATCGGCATCAACCTGCTGGGCGACGGTCTGCGCGACGTGTTGGACCCGCGGCTGAAATCCGGCGCCCTGTCGCGGCCGGTGGCCCGGACCGCGGCGGCGCCCGAGGCCGAGCGCGTGGCGGATGAGCCCGCCGGTGCACCGCTGCTGGCGGTCTGCGATCTGGAGACCCGCTTTCGGATCGGCGACGAGACCCACCGCGCGGTCAGCGATGTGCGCTTCGAGGTCGCGCGCGGCGAAGCGGTCGGCATCGTCGGCGAGAGCGGCTCCGGCAAATCGGTCACCGCAATGTCCGTGCTCGGGCTGGTGCCGACGCCGCCTGGACGCATCACCGGCGGCCGCATCCTGTTCGATGGCGAGGATTTGCTCGGGCTGCCGCTGGGCGCCCTGCAGGACATTCGCGGCAACCGCATCGCCTATATCTTCCAGGACCCGCTGACCACGCTGAACCCGCTGATCCCGGTCGGCGAGCAGATCGCCGAGACCCTGCGCCGCCATGGCGGGATGGACCGTCGCGCCGCCTGGGACCGGGCGGTGGACCTGCTGGGGCGAGTCGACATTCCGGAGCCGCCCGAGAAGGCGCGCGCCTATCCGCACGAGCTGTCCGGCGGCCAGCGGCAACGCGTCGTGATTGCGATGGCGTTGGCCAATGCGCCGGACCTGATAATCGCCGACGAGCCGACAACGGCCCTGGACGTCACCACCCAGGCGCGGGTCCTGGCCCTGCTCAACGATCTCAGGCGCGAGGCCGGCGCAGCGCTGATCTTCATCACCCACGATCTCGGCGTGGTGTCGGAACTCTGCGACCGGGTGCTGGTGATGTATGCCGGCCGGATCGTGGAGAGCGGATCCGTCGAGGACGTCTTCGGCGCACCGCGCCATCCCTACACCAAGCGCCTACTGGATTGCGTGCCGATCCTCGGGCAACCCGACCGCTCGATCGATGCCATTCCCGGGCTGCCGCCGGCGATCGACCGCCTGCCCCGGGGCTGCGCCTTTGCGCCGCGCTGCGAATTGGCCCAGGAGGCCTGTCGCGCCGGCGCCATCCCACTGCACCAGGTCGGGCCGGGGCATGCCGCCCGCTGCCTGCGATGGGAGGAATCGGCCGATGGCTGACGGCGCCGAGACCCTTCTCGAGGCCCACGACCTCAGGCGCGTGTTCGGCGGCGGCCGGTATTGGCATGGCGGGCGCAAGCCGCAGGTGGTGGCGGTGGACGGCGTGTCCCTCGACGTCGCCCGCGGCCAGACTCTGGGCATCGTCGGCGAGAGCGGCTGCGGCAAGTCCACGCTGGCGCGCATGCTGGTCGGACTGCTGGCGCCGAGCGCCGGCAGCATCGCGCTGGAGGGCCGGCCGGTCCGCGACCTGAAGGGCGGCGAAAAGACCCGGTTCCATCGCACCGTACAGCTCGTCTTCCAGGACCCGCTCAGCTCTCTGAACCCGCGCAAGACCGTGCGGCAGATCCTCGAGGGGCCGTTGGAGGCGTTGCTGGACATGGACCGCGCCGCGCGCAGCGAACGGGTCGCGGAATTGATGCGGCTGGTCAGCCTGAGACACGAATTCGTCGACCGCTATCCGCACGAATTCTCCGGCGGCCAGTGTCAGCGCATCGGCATCGCCCGGGCCCTGGCGGTCGAACCTCGGCTGGTCGTGCTCGACGAGCCGGTATCGGCATTGGATGTATCGGTGCAGGCCCAGGTGCTGCGGTTGCTGAAGGATTTGCAGGCCCGGCTCGGCCTGACCTATGTCTTCATCTCCCACGACCTGGCAGTGGTCGAGGCGCTGTGCGACCGGGTCATGGTGATGTACCGCGGACGGGTGGTGGAGGATGGCCCGCGCGAGCAGTTGTTTAACGAGCCGGCGCACGACTATACCCGTGCCCTGCTGGCCGCCGTGCCGGTGCCTGGCCAGCGCCGCCGGATCGCCTGACGACGTGCCGTTCAGTTGATTGAACCACAGAGGCACACAGTCGCAGAGAACCAACCAATCCAAAAGATTGTCATTCCCGCGAAAGCGGGAATCCGGCGATCACAACAGTGCCGCCATTGACTGTGGAATTCCTGGATTCCCGCTTTCGCGGGAATGACAGCCAAGAGGGTTGGTTGGTTCTCTGTGACTCTGTGTCTCTGTGGTTTCTAAAGATTACCCTTTAGAAACTCACCCGCGCATCCGCTCGGCCTTGGGATCGAACAGCGGTTCTGACTGGACCCTTGCCGACCGCACCTCGCCGATGATCTCGACGCCGTATTCGCCATCGGCATCCAGCGCGTCGGATTCGATGTACCCCATCGCCACCGACTTGCCGACATGGTGGGCATAGCCGCCGGAAGTGACCCAGCCGACCACCTTGTCGTCGCGGAAGATCGGCTCGTCGCCGACCACGTCGGCGTCATCGGCATCGACCACCAGGGTGACCAGGTTCTGTTTCGGGCCGGCGTCGCGGGCAGCCAGCAGGGCGTCGCGGCCGATGAAGTCCGGCTTCTTGTCGGGGGCGACGAAGCGGCCGAGGCCCGCCTCCCAGGGGGTGTAGATCGGTCGGTATTCCCGCGCCCAGCTGCCCCAGCTCTTCTCCAGGCGCAGGCTGTTGAGGGCGCGGCCGCCGAAGGGCTTGAGGCCGAGATCGGCGCCCTCGGCCCGCAGCAAATCGTGCAGCGCGCGCAGATAATCCGGCGTCACCCAGATCTCGTAGCCCAGATCGCCGGTGAAGCTGATGCGGCCGACCAGGGCCGGGATCATGCCGATTCCCATGGGCCGGATCGCCATGAAGCGGAAGGCCTCCTTCGACACGTCCTCGTCCGCGACCCGGGCCAGCAGGTCGCGCGCCTTGGGCCCGGCGATCTGCAACCCGACCAGATCGGTTCCGAGCGCGCGCAGGCTCACCCCGCTATCGGGCAGATGCGCCAGGAACCAGCGCATGTGGTAGTCCTCGGCGATGCCGGAGCCGAACAGGCAGAAATCCTCGCCGGACAGCCGGGCGACGGTGAAATCGCCGATCAGCCTCCCCTGCTCGTTCAGCATCGGGCTCAGGACGATCCGCCCCGGCTTGGGCAATGTGTTCGGCAGCAGCCGGTCGAGCCAGGCCTCGGCCCCGGGCCCGGCGACCTCGTATTTGGCGAAGTTGGAGATCTCCAGGATGCCAACCGCTTCGCGCACCGTCCGGCATTCTCCCGCCACGGCGTTGAAATCATTGGAGCGGCGGAAGCTGACGATATCTGCCGCCTCCTGTCCGTCCTCGGCGAACCACAGCGGGTGCTCCAGCCCGTAGGCGGCGCCGAAGACCGCATTGGCCTCCTTCCACGGCTCGTAGAGCGTCGTGGTGCGCAGCGGCCGGCCGGCGGGCAGCTCCTCGTTGGGGAAGGTGATGGAGAAGCGGCGGCCGTAATTCTCCCGCACCTTGGCGTTGGTGTAGGCCCGGGTCGCCCAGTCGCCGAAGCGGGCATTGTCCATGCCCCAGATGTCGAAACCGGGATCGCCCTCGACCATCCAATTGGCGAGCGCCAGCCCGACGCCGCCGCCCTGGCTGAATCCGGCCATGACGCCGCAGGCCAGCCAGTAATTGCGCAGGCCGCGAACCGGACCGACCAGTGGATTGCCGTCCGGCGCGAAGGTGAAGGGGCCGTTGATCACCCGCTTGATGCCGGCCTCCGCGAAGGCCGGGAAATGCTCGAAGCCCATCTCCAGCCGCTCCGAGATGCGGTCGAGATCGTTGGGCAGCAGCGCCATCTCGAAATCCCAGGGCGTGTCCTTCTCCGACCACGGCACGCCATTCGTCTCGTAGGTGCCGAGCAGCATGCCCTTGCCTTCCTGGCGCAAGTAGATCTCGGCCCCGAAATCGATGCAGTGCGGCAGCTCCTTGCCGCTCGCCTCATTGGCGGCGAGCGCCTCCGGCATATCCTCGGTGACAAGGTACTGGTGCTCCATGGCCAGCACCGGCAGCTCGCGGCCGACCATGCGGCCGACCTCCCGTGCCCACAGCCCCCCGGCATTGACCACGTGCTCGGCCTGGATCGGCCCCTTGTCGGTCTCCACATCCCAGCTGCCGTCGACCCGCTGGGTCATCCCCACCACCTTGGTGTGGCGGTAGATCTCCGCCCCCGCCTGGGTGGCGCATTTGGCATAGGCCTGGGTGACGCCGGAGGGGTCGACATGGCCTTCCAGCGGATCGTAAAGACCGCCGGCGAAATGCGACGGGTCGATCAGCGGCATGATCTCGACGGCCTCGTCCATGGTGACGATGCGCGTCTCCATGCCGAGATAGCGGCCGCGGGCATGGGCCATCTTCAGCCATTCCAGGCGCTCGGGCGTGTCGGCCAGCATGATGCCGCCTGGCATATGCGCGCCGCAGGACTGGCCCGACGCATCCTCGATCTCCTTGTAGAGGCCAAGGGTGTATTGCTGCAGCTTGGCGACGTTGGGGTCGCCGTTCAGGGTGTGCATGCCGCCGGCCGCATGCCAGGTCGAGCCCGAGGTGAGCTCGGATTTCTCGATCAGGACGATGTCGGTCCAGCCGGCCTTGGTGAGGTGATACAGCACCGAGCAGCCGACGACCCCGCCGCCGATCACCGCTACCTGGGCAGAAGTCTTCACGCTCTCGCCTCCCGTCGCTCGTCCCGGACCTCCCGTATCAGTTGCCGACCGGTTCCGGAAGCAAAACGTCACACGATATCGCGAGATCGAGTCGCGTCTGCGGACGACATCCGATGCCGCAACCGCGACCAGCCGGCGTCGGGCCCGCTCATCCGGTCTTTGGCGGGGCGGCCTCCAGGACCGGCGACGTGAGCTTGTGGCCCGAGCGCGCCTCGTCCACCAAGGACTTGGTGTCCCAGCCGGCTGTCGCGGCATCGGTGCCCATGTCGGCGAGGTCGCTCTGCAGCAGCTGTTCCAGATCGGCAGTGCGCTGGCGCACGGCATCGCCATACGAGGCATCGTCGCCCCAGAGTTCGGAGAGCTGGCGCAGAGTCTCGCGGTCGTGGTCGCGGAACAGCCGGCCGGCGCGTTCCGCCTGATAGGCGCGGAAGCCCATCAGGCGCAAGGCCGCCACACCGCTCTCCAGGGCCGAGCCAAAGGTTTCGCGGGACACATGGTCGACCTGCCGGTCGATCAGCCCATAGGCGTCGCGCCGGTCAAAGGCACGGGCCACAATCTTCAAGTGCGGGAAGTGCTTGCGGGCGTGGTCGACGATCTCCAGCGCCTTGTCGCGCTCGTCGACCGCTACCACGAGCAGCTTGGCGTCTTCCGCCCCCGCGGCATGCAGCAATTCCGCGCGAGAGGCGTCGCCGTAATAGACCTTGTTGCCGAAGCGGCGCAGCAGGTCGATCTGGCTGGGGCTGTGGTCCAGCACGGTGATCTTGAAGCCGTTGGCGATCAGCAGCCGGCCGACGATCTGCCCGAAACGACCGAAGCCGGCGATGATCGCCGTACCTTCCGGCGTGATGGAATCGGGCTCGCGAGCACCGCCCCGGTCGGCGAAACGCGGTGCGATGAGCGATTCGTAGACGATCATCAGCAACGGCGTGACCAGCATCGACAACGCCACCGCCGCGATCAGCGGGGCGACGATCTCGGCGGTCAGTACACCGTTCTGAAGCGCGAAAGCGGAGAGCACGAAAGCGAACTCGCCGCCTTGGGCCAGGGCGAAGGCGAACAGCAGACCGTCCGGGGCGGTCATGCGGAAGGCCCGGGCGAGGCCCGCGAGCACCGCCAGCTTGACCACGATCAGGCCCAGAACCATTGCCAGGATCATCAGCGGGCTGCCGATCAGCAGGTCGAAATCGATGCTTGCGCCGACGGAGATGAAGAACAGGCCGAGCAGCAGGCCCTTGAACGGCTCGATGTTCACCTCGAGCTCGTGGCGGAACTCGCTGTCCGCCAGGACCACGCCGGCCAGGAAGGTGCCGAGCGCCGGCGACAGGCCGACGAGTTGCATCAGCAGCGCAATGCCGATGACGAGCAACAGCGCGGCGGCAGTAAATACCTCGCGCAGACGGGTCTCGGCAATGAAGCGGAAGGCCGGCCGGATCAGCAGCCGACCGCCCAGGACGATCGACGCGACCGCTGCCAGGACCACCAGGGCATTCGCCCAGCCGGGCAGACCCGCCAGCCAGTCTGCTCCGCCATGGCCGCTTCCCTCGCCGTGGCCACCGGCGGCCTCGCCCACAAGCTCCGGCATGGCCAACAAGGGCAGCAGGGCCAGGATGGGGATCACGGCGATGTCCTGGAATAGCAGAACGGCGAAGCTGGACCGTCCGGCTGGCGTCTTCATCAAGCCCTTCTCGGACAGGGTCTGCAGCACGATGGCGGTCGAGGACAGTGCGAGGATCATGCCCACCGCCAGCGCCACCCGCCAGTCGAAGCCGAGCGCCAGGACGATCGCCGCGATGGCGGCCGTGGTGACCGCGACCTGCAGCCCGCCAAGCCCGAGGATCGGCCCGCGCATTTGCCACAGCAGCGATGGCCGCAACTCCAGTCCGACGATGAACAGCATCATCACGACGCCGAACTCGGCGAAATGCATGACGTCCGACTGGTCGCCCACCAGGCCCAGGGCGAACGGCCCGATGATCACCCCGGCGATCAGGTAGCCGAGCACCGAGCCGAGCCCGAGACGCTTGGCGACCGGCACGGAGACCACCGCCGCGAGCAGGTAGACGAAGGCGTTGGCGAGGAAAGAGCCGTGTTCCATGGCGCGTGTCCTCAGGTCCCGATGACGCCGAGATCGGCATTGATGCGCGGCTGTCTGGCGATCGCCTTTGAGGATGGGTCGATGGCGCCATCCCGCAAGGCCGTCAGCACGCGGCGGTAATCCTCGGCATGGCCGGCGATGGCATCGGCGTCGAGAAGCAGGGTCCCATGCACCACGAAGGGGGGCAGCCAGCGCATGCCGCACAGCGCCGCCGTCTGCTCGAAGGGACGCAGCAATTCGGCGATGGTGTAGCGGTTCACGCCATCCTTGCGATAGGCCGCCTCGCCGCCGCCGGCGGAGATCGCCGACATCACCATCTTGCCATGCAGGGCCGTGCCGTCGCGCCCATAGGCGAAGCCGTGCTGCAGCACGAGGTCCTGCCATTCCTTCAGGATCGCCGGCGAGGAGTACCAGTAGAAGGGATGCTGGAAGACGATGACGTCGTGCTCGCGCAGCAGAGCCTGCTCCCGCGGCACGTCGATCATCAGATCGGGATAGGCCTCGTAGAGGTCGTGGATCGTCACGCCTTCCAGGCTGCGTGCCGCCGCCAGCAGCGCCGGCTGCACCCGCGAACGCTGGAACGCGGGATGGGCGAACAGGATCAGGATCTTCGACGACACCGGCGGGCCCTCCCTCGAATCGGGCAGGCCCCGAGACCGCCACAGCGGACGGCGAAGCGCAAGGACTCAGCGGGACCGGTCAGCGTTCGACCGTCACCGTCCAGACGCCGTCGCCGGTTTCCTCCCATTCGATCGACACGGGGAGAAACCGCTGGATGATCCGGGCATTGGTGGTCGTGTGCGGCGTCGGCGCCATGGTCGTGAACCGGCCGCCCCCGGCCAGCGCCATCGGCAGCAGCAGCTGGTCGGCCAGATGGGGGCCGACCGCTGCGCCGCTGGCCTTGTATCGGCGCAGTTCCTTCACCGTGCGTTCCGCGACCGCCTCCGCAGAGATGCCGAGCCGGCCAAAGCCGCTGAACATCTCGGTGACATGCTCATGGGCCAGGGTCAGCATCAGCACATTGCCGGGGCCGCGCGCCTGCGGCTCCTCGACCAGATGCAGCGACTCCTCCGGCCAGCGCAGCCGGCGGGCAACGATTTTGAGTTCGCGCTGCGCGATGTCCGCCGAGATATTGGAGACGACCGCCCGGGCCTGGACCTCCAGCTGTTGGCCGCGCTCCATGATCTCGAGGGTCCGAAGCCCGGCTCCACCGGAGATGTCCAGCGCAATGGCGCCGCCTCCGGCCGGATAGAATCCGGGCCGCACCAGCCTGATCTCGGCCTCGACACCGGCACGGCGCAGAAGTGGCAGATAGCACCGGTCGAGATAGTCGAAGGGCGGCGCCTTGGAGCCATGGGTGCCGCCTTCCAGGTATACGGTCGACGGACCGTCCGCCAGCATCAGGGCCGGCAGGATGGTCTGCGCGACCAGCGTGGTGCTGCCGGCCGTGCCGATGGTGAGGCTGAAATCCCCCGGCCGGACCGCCTTCGGCCGGAAGACCAGGTCCATCGAACCGATCTCGGCACCGGTCACCTCCGCTTCGCAGATCTCCTGCGCCGCGCGAACGGCGGTCAGGTGCTGGCGCATCAGCCCCGGCCGCTCCCGCATGCCCCGAATGGCGGAGATGCGGAACGGCCGGCCGGTGATCGCGGACAGGCACAGGGAACTGCGCAGGACCTGTCCCCCGCCTTCGCCCTCCCGGCCGTCGATCTCAATCATCGGATGCTGTGCCATGTCTCGTCATCAATCTCGTCAACTAGACCGGCGCAAAGCCGGCCAATTCAGCCGTTCCGCAATTCGGCCAGGCTCCAGAACGGGATCTCCTTGAGCGCCGGCCAGGGCTCCCCACGACCGTCTCCGAATTCCCGATCGAAATAGTCCGTCAGATTGGCGCCGTAGTAGATGACGTCGGTCTGCCAGACGGAGAAGACGGGATTTCCATCTTCATGGGGTTCGTCCGGGATGTAGCGATGGCCGTAAATCGGAATCAACGCCGGCGCCTTGTCGATAGCCGCTTTCAAGACTTCGTAGCGGGCATCCCGGTCATTCGGCTTCTCACCCCATTCGGGCCACCAAATCCCTGCATTTTCCACGTCGAACCAGAATCCCTTTAGGGGCCATTCCAAGGCGTCCCGAATCCGGTCGTCGGAATCGGCGACCCAATCGACCATGTGTCCTTCGTCGCAGACCGGGCGCCGCTCCAGGAACAGGGCCATAAGATCCGGCGGGAAGCGCAGGTCCCATTTGGCCTGGGCATCCTCCAACTGGCTTTTGCTATAGGGCGGGCCCCAGGTCAGCCGGTTACCGGTCATGGCCTTGTCTCCTTCCGCCGGCGGCGGCGTGAAGGGTTACCCCTTCACGCACACCACCTGGCGCAGGGTGTGGACGATCTCGACGAGATCCTTCTGGGCCTCCATCACCGCGTCGATCGGCTTGTAGGCTGCCGGGGTCTCGTCGATGACGCCCTCGTCCTTGCGGCACTCGACGTCCTTGGTTGCGGCGATGTGCTCTTCCAGGGTCACCCGCTTCTTGGCCTCCGTCCGCGACATCACGCGGCCCGCCCCGTGGGAGCAGGAGTGGAAGCTTTCGGCGTTGCCCAGGCCGCGGACGATGTAGGACCGCGCGCCCATGCTGCCCGGAATGATGCCCATATCGCCCTTGCGGGCGCGGACCGCCCCCTTGCGGGTCACAAGCACGTTCTCCCCGAAATGGTTCTCGCGGGTCACGTAGTTGTGGTGGCAGTTCACCGCCTCGACCTCGGCGTCGAACGGGCGGGCCAGCGCCGACCGGGCCGCGGCGACGATGTTGGCCATCATCACCTGGCGGTTGACCAGCGCGAAGTCCTGGGCCCATTCGACGGCCATGACATAGTCGTCGAAATGCTCGGTGCCCTCCGGGAAATACGCCAGATCCTGATCGGGCAGGTTGACGTACCAGCGCCGCATGTCGTCCTTCGCCAGTTCGATGAAGGTGCGGCCGATCGCGTTGCCGACGCCCCGCGACCCGGAATGCAGCATGAACCAGACCCGGTCCTCCTGATCGAGGCAGACCTCGATGAAGTGGTTGCCGGTGCCCAGCGTGCCGAGATGCACCACATGGTTGGACTGCTCCAGCTTCGGGTACTTGGCGGTCAGCTTGGCAAAGCCGGCGTCAAGACCCTGCCAGGCCTTCGCGGTGCCTTCCGGCACCTCGCCCCAGGCCCCCTTGTCCCGCTTGCTGCGGCCGACCGAGCGGCCATGCGGCACCGCCTGCTCGATCGCCAGACGCAGATCGTGCAGCGAATCCGGCAGGTCGGAGGCGGTCATGGAGGTCCGCGCCGCCATCATGCCGCAGCCGATGTCGACGCCGACGGCGGCCGGGATGATCGCACCCTTGGTCGGGATCACCGAACCGACGGTGGAGCCGATGCCCTTGTGGACGTCCGGCATCACCGCCAGCCACTTGTGGATGAACGGCATCTGCGCGGTCTTACGCAGCTGTTCCTTGGCGCCCTCGTCGACCGGAACGCCCCGGGTCCACATCTTGATCGGATTTCCGTCCTCGGCCCCGATTACCTCATAGCCGCGTTCGGTCATCGCTCTTCTCCTCGGTGATCCCGGGGCCAATCGGGCCACGGGTGCCGGCGACAAGTCGTATGCGAGACATCACATTTCACAGATGTAGTCCCGCAGGCATTCGCCGGCTTCTTTATCCACGTAACTGCTTACCGTTTCATGCAACTCCGGCGGGAAGCCATGGCGACAAGGATCGACGAAACACCCTGCTCTTCCGTTTGAGCTACCGGCCTCCGGTGAAGGATTGGCAGGCCGGGCGGGACTCGAACCCGCAACCGGGGGGTTAAGGACCATGTAGTTCCGCCTGCATTCGCCATGGCGGTCCCGTCAGAGTTGCACCTTCTCGATCTCGCCGACCCAATGGCCGGCGTCCAGTTCACCTTTGGCGAAGGCCGCGACCACGTCGAACACCGCGTCGGAGAAGCCTCCGACATTCAGGATGTCGCCGCGGTCCGGCGCCTGCGCCGTTCCATAGGGCTGCAGGTCGATACAGACCAGCTTGGCCTGCGGGTTGCGGGCCTTCAGCTCAGCCCATTCCCGCATGGTGCCGGTGTCCTGATGGCGGACCGCGTCCACCCAGGACTGGTTGTCCGACACCAGCACGACCATATCGACCGGCGCCTGCTCCCGGTTCAGCATCGCCAGCGGCGCCGAGCAATCGGTGCCGCCGCCGCCGAGCGCCGCCAGCTTGGCGGCGTTCTTCGGCACCTTGGCATGCGGGTCGAGGTCGACCGGCACGACACGGTGCTCGAACGGCATCACCCGGGCTTTCGGGTTCCGGCGCAGCACCGAAGCGGTCAGCAAGGCCGCCACATCGATGCACCGCACCTCCGAAGAGGCACCCCGCCGGTAGCCGGTCACCGGCCACATCATCGAACCGGACACGTCCGGACAGACGACGACCGAGCCCTTGACCGCCGGCACGTTGCGGATGGCGATCTCCATCGCCCGCCCCAACGCCTTGCGGATCTCGTCCGGCACCCGCTCATCGACATTGGCGTAGGCCGTCATGAGCTGGTAGGGGAACACCCGTGCCCGGGCGATCTCCTTGGCATCGGACAGCCGCTCGGCAATCTGCCGGGTGACCGCCTTCTGCTCGAACACGCCGTGCCGGGCGAAGGTGTTCAGGTTCATGCGAACCATCTGCCAACCGCCCGTCTTGGCGATCCGGGTCCAGCGCTTCCGATCCAACGGCAGCGCGGTCAGCATCTGGAACGGCACGTCCGGAACCGGCCCGGTCTCGGTCTGCTTGAACCGCAGGTAGTCCTGCAGGGCCTGCGGCAGCAGTCCCACATCGCAGGGCTTGCCCAGGATCCAGGCGAACAGTGCCTCGCGCCGGGCGTCCTTCGGCCGCGGATGGACCATCTTGATCACATCCGCCAGCGACGGCGCCTGGCCGATCGATGCCCGCAGCATCTGCACGTCCGAGGCCGAGTTCAGCCATTCGGCCACCAGCAGCTTCGGCCGCGATCCCAGCGACTTACGCCCCACCGCGCCGGATCGCATGATCTGCACGAAATTGCGCAGCATGCGGCCGTTGTCGATGACCCGGGCGAAGACCGCCGGCAGGTATTTCGGGCCGACCATGGAGAGGCAGGCCGCCAGCAGGGCCGGCATGTCCTTCATGTGGCCGCGCTCGCGGCAATAGATCGCGGTCTTGGCGATGAAGGCCGGCTCGACCTCGCGAGTCAGAGCCAGCACCACATCCAACTGCTCCCGCGCTTCGGCGTAGAAGGTCCCGTTTAGACACCCGGTGACCGCGAGCTGCGCCAGAGCATGGCGCGGGCCGTAGCCATAAGCCGGAGCCCCTTCGAGGTTCCGGCTATCGGGCCGCGGGAGCAGTTTGCCTACCGTCGGCGCAAACACGGATTTGTTTGCCATCGTTTCTTTTCCCTTCTGCTTCGCCCTCCTTATCGCAACGGGTGTGCCAGTTCCGGCCGGAATTCGATCAAGCCCGCTCAATCACTTGAATTCATTGATAGATCGGCAGAAAATTCATCCCACGACACGGGATTCAGTATCCTAGGATTTCGCGATTTCTTATCTTGTGATATATGAATTTATCGAAACTGATCGCCAATGAGAGATGCCCCAGGTCGTCATCGGATTGCTCGGCACCGTCATGGATGCGCCCAGGGGGCCGGAGCGCTGGCAGAAATGGCGGCCGACGGTCAGCCTGTTCCAGCACGAGGATTTGCTGCTGGACCGGCTCGACCTGATCCATGACGGCCGCCATGACACCCTGGTGGAGCGGGTCTTCGAGGATGTCCGGTCGATCTCACCGGAAACCGCCGTGGTCGGCCACGAGATGCCGCTGAAGAACGCCTGGGACTTCCAGGAGGTCTACGGCGCCCTGCACGGCTTCGCGCTGGACTACCCGTTCGACCCGGATGCCGAGGATTACCTGATCCACATCACCACCGGCACCCATGTGGCGCAGATCTGCATGTTTCTGTTGACCGAGGCGCGCTACCTGCCGGGCCGGCTGCTGCAGGCCTCCCCGCCCCGGCGGCACCGGGCGCACGAGCCTGGCCAGTACACGATCATCGATCTCGATCTGTCGAAATACGACCGCATCGCCACCCGCTTCGATGCCGAGCAGGTTGCCGCGACCTCGTTCCTCAAGTCCGGCATTCCGACCCGCAACGCCGCCTTCAACCGGATGATCGACCAGATCGAGCAGGTCGCCATCCGCACCCGGGCGCCGGTGCTGCTGATGGGGCCGACCGGGGCCGGCAAGTCGCAGCTGGCCCGGCGCATCCATGAGCTCAAGAAGGCCCGCCACCAGGTGACCGGCGCCTTCATCGAGGTGAACTGCGCCACCCTGCGCGGCGACGGCGCCATGTCGGCGCTGTTCGGGCATCGCAAGGGCGCCTTCACCGGCGCGCTCACCGATCGCGACGGTCTGCTGCGGGCCGCCGATGGCGGCATCCTGTTCCTGGATGAGATCGGCGAGCTGGGGTCGGACGAGCAGGCGATGATCCTGCGCGCCATCGAGGAGAAGCTGTTCCTGCCGGTCGGCTCGGACCGCGAGGTGGCGAGCGACTTCCAGCTCATCGCCGGCACCAACCAGGATCTGCCCGAACGGGTCCGCGACGGACTGTTCCGGGAGGATCTGCTGGCCCGGCTGAACCTGTGGACCTATCGGCTGCCCGGGCTGAAGGACCGCCGCGAGGATATCGAGCCCAACATCGATTACGAGTTGGCGCGCTTCGCCGAGGAGAACCGCAGCCGCGCCACCTTCAACAAGGAGGCGCGGCAGAAATACCTCGCCTTCGCCACCGCGCCGGATTCGCTCTGGAGCGCCAATTTCCGCGACCTGGGCGCATCGATCACCCGCATGGCGACCCTGGCCGCCGGCGGGCGCATCACCGAGGCCGAGGTCGGCGACGAGATCGCGCGGCTGAAACGGACCTGGATGCCGATCGGCGAACCCGACGGCACCGCCGAGCTCGCCGGCCTGATGGCGTCGGACGCCCTGGAGCGGATCGATCCGTTCGATCGCGTCCAGCTTGCCGAAGTGGTCCGGGTCTGCCGGCAGTCACGCTCGCTGAGCGCGGCCGGCCGCACCCTCTTCGCCGCGTCACGGGCGCGCAAGACCAGCGCCAATGACGCCGACCGCCTGCGAAAGTACCTGGCGCGGTTCGATCTGGACTGGGGAAGGATCGCGGACGGGGGCTGAGCCCCGACCGCCCGGCGGTCAGCCGAAGATCAGCCCCTCGATATTCTCGATCAGGAAGGCGGCACCGATGCCGGCGGCGACGGCGCCGGCCAGGCGGGGTTGGATGGCCTCCGCCGTGCTGGCGTTCCAGACGGTGCGGGCGAGCCACATGGCGGCGCAGGCGATGCCGTACTGGATGACCGCGAACCCGCCGAGATAGGCCAGCAGCGGCGTGGTCTCCGCCCCGATGATCGCCTCGCCATAGGCCCAGCCATGGAACAGGCCGGCGACGGCGAAGATTGCGGCATAGGCGAGGCCGGGGACCTTGCGGCCCGACAGCACCAGGGCGCCGACCAGCACCACCGAGCCGGTGACGACGAATTCGACGAACGGAAGGGCAATGCCGCCATAGGTCAGCAGACAGCCGGCGATGGTGGCGGCGACGAAGGCGAGCGGCGTTGCGAATCGGCGCGGCGTGAAGGCGGCCGCGAGGCCGACGGCGATCACGAAGGCCAGATGGTCGACGCCGATGATCGGATGGCCGAAGCCCGACAGCAGGCCATGCCAGAAGGTTTCGGGCGTGCCCCCGCCCATCGGGTGGTGGGCCAGGGCCGGCGTGGCCGCAAGCAGCGTCACCAGGGACAGTCCGATGGTTTTTGTGAAGCGTTTCATGATGGTCTCCCCGCCGTCTCACCCGACGGCTCAAGCAGGTTGCAGCGACGGTGGCAGGTCTCCTGGCTTGCGGGTCGCCGGCTCGGTTCCAGCCTTCCCGGGAGCCGAGGCTCCCAGTGGCTTTAGCGCGGAACCGCCTCGCCGCTCACAGTTGCGGGGGCAGCCACGGAATTGGCCCTCACGGGCCGCACCATGTTCCCTTTTCAGCCGCGGACACGGAAAGCGCCGCGACAACCACCGGACTCAGCAATAGACCGAACCGGCCGGCCGTGTCCATCCATCGAATCGCGGCCCTAAACGCGGCAGCGGTCTTCGGGAAAACGAGTCATCGACCCGCATGGCGAGTGGCGTTTTCGAATTCTCAACCAGTCCGCACCGATAACGGGCCTCCCCCTGCCAACCGTCCGGAGGCTCAGATGGGCCGCGCAATCGTCCTAGGTCTTTCGGGGCTCCTGATCCTGGCCACTGCGGCTGGCGGCTATTTCTATCTGACCCTGGTCAGGCCATTGGACCCGCAGCCGATCCCGCAATCCGTGCTGGCGGCCGAAGAGGCGATCGCGGCGCCAGGCCTGTTCCTTCTCGGCTATTTCGATGCCGCTTATGCGGTGCGCGCCGAACAGGCATTCTTCGGCCCGGATGATGCCGGGGCTCTGCCCGCACCGTTGTCGGACGACATCGCACTTGTTCACAACCTCCATGCGGCGGGCCTCCGCCCGCGGGAGTCCCTGCACCACGTACTTTACGGATTCGGCGCCATGGGCGAGGAGATCGGCTCGGTGGCCATCCTGCTGGGCCAATTCCAGGCGGAGCCGGTGATCGCGGCCATTGAGCGGAGCTTCGATGTCGGGCGCGAGACCGTCGGAACCCATCATGTCCTGCGCGTCACGATCCTGGACCCGGACACCTGCGGCACCCGAACCGTCTATGCGCAGGTGGCGGACAACCGGGTGGTTCTCACCGACAGTCCGGGTGTATTGCCCACGGTCCTGAACCGGTTGGAAACCGCACGGCCGGCAGAGCTGGACCTCACCGACTGGCGCGCCGCCCGCGCCGGAACGGTTGCCAGCCTGGGATTGATCGTGCCGCCGCTCGAGGCTGCGGACGCCGCGGCCGAAGAGCCGTTCGCCAGGGCCGTTGTCGGCTCCGTTCCGGAAGACGCCTTGCCGGTGCGCCAGGCCTATGCCGGACTCCGGCTGAGCGCCATTCCACCGACCGTCGGGCTGTCGGGATGGATCGAGGCGCAGGAGCGGGACTGGCCGCTGGAAGCACGATCCACCTGGCAGCAATGGCGTACCGACCTTGCCGACGGCGTCGGAGACAGCATTCCCACGCTGCTGACACTGTTCGACCGGCTGGACATTGCGGCCGACGGCAGGCGGCTGCAGTTCGCACTCGATTTCGATGAGACCATGGGCCGCGAGATGCGCGGGGCTTTCTCCGAGGCCGTCGATCTGGCGCTTTCCGGGATCGGCTTCACGTCAAGAGATGGCGCGCCCCTCGGCGACCAGATGGAAGAAGAGACGATACCGGCCGACGAGGTGCCCACGGCCTCGGCAATGCCGGGACATGACCAGCTGGCGGCCTTTGCCGGTGACGATGGCGGCATTCACTGGGAGGCCGAAAGCGGTCCGTTCGGCCTTCGCATCAAGGGCCTGCGCCTCAATGCCGAGGATGCCTCTGTCGTGGAGATTGAGGTGGAGGCGGTGAGCAGCGACATTCCCGAGGTCCTGCTGTATGCCGACGCATGGCGTAGAGACGACGTCCGGGCAGAGCTCGTCGTGACCGGCGTGCTGGACGGAAATGGCCGCAACCTGCTGCGCGACGAGCCCTGCGGCCCGGACCGCAACGCGCTCGCAGCGGCCCTGGAGGGCCAACCCCGCTCGCACCTCGTCGACGACGAATGGGTCGAGACTTCGTATCTGAGCGGAAGCAAGGCGGTGCGGCTCACGCCCGGCGCGCGCCTGGAGGACGTTGCATCGCTTCAGGGCCATGTCCGCCTGACGCTGCCCACCGGCATAGCAAGCCGCCGCATCACCCTGCCGGCGGCCGGCGAGATCTTCGAGACCGATGGGCTGAGGATGCGGTTCCACGAAAGCGCCCCCGGCGAGCTTGCCTATGTCGTCAGCGGCGACAGCAGCCGCCTGCTGGAGGTCCGCGCGCTCAACAGCTCCGGCGACTACCTCGCCGACGGCTCCAGCGGTGTTCAGATTTCATTCAGCGGGGGTTCGGGGCTCTTGAGCGACCTGGGGTCCCGGCGTGAGGAGAAGGCGTTCAGGGGCGAAGCCGCCGAGGTCGAACTGTTGATCGCTGCCGGGATGGATGTGCGCGACTACGCCTTCACGCTCGAGACCATCGTTCCGCCGCGCCCCGAGCGGAATTTCTTCGGACCCGACACCGAACCCCGCTGGGTGCAAGCCATGCCGCGATCCACATTCGACCGGCTGACCGCGGCAGAATTGGAGGGCGAGATCTGCAAGGGCGAGGACCCTGGACGCCGGGTTGGGCCATTCCGGCTCTGCATTGGCTATCTCAGTGTCTGGAGTGATGAGTTTCACGGTGGGATCGGACTCCGCGCGCCGATCAGCGAATGGTTCGAGACCACGCATTCGGCCGTCGAGCTGGTGATCGAGTCGATTCTCGTCCGCGAGGACGGGGAGCGGACGCCCAGGGCATTGGCCACCGACGGCCTGCGCAACCGCCTCTATTTCGCGAATCTGAGCCGGTTCGGGGAGCCCGACCTGCAGGCATGGCAATCCTTGTCGGGCGCGCTCGCCGCGTCCGAGGATCCAGGCGACGGTACGGCGATCGGGATTCGAGGACGGCTCAGCCTGCGCATGCCGAAGGCGCTGCGGGAACCACTTGCGCTCGACGTCATTTCGCTCGGATCCGAGGCCGGCACGGCGGACGGTCTGCGCCTGCAGGTGACCGGATTCGAGTTCGACCATGCCACCAGCGTCACCGTCGATCTCCGCGGACCGCGAACGAGCATTGCGGAGATCATCGAGCGCGACGCTGGCGGTATGGTGCTCGGCACCACCGATGCGGACTTTGAAGCCGTCGAACAGCCCGAGTCCTGGACGCTGACGGTCGATATCTCCGATCGGACGGCGACGCTGGATTTCATCCTGGCCACGGAACATCACCGCCAGGACTATCCCTTCGAGCTGGCGATCCCCGAATAGGGCCGCGTCGGCGCGCCAAGACCCGATCGCACCGGCCGGCCATGGACACAGGGTCCGGCGATCTGCTGACACATACTGACACGGGGCTGGGATAGGCTCATTGCGGTCGGCGCATGTCGCCGTCAAAGTGCGCCCGGTTCATTCTCCCAAGGTCAGTCATCCGATGCCGACCGAAACCCTCAGCGTCGACCAGGCGCGCCGCATCGCCCTCGCCGCGCAAGGCTTTGCCAGGCCGAAATCCGCCGAGACGTCGAACTGGCGGCGCATCGGCCAGGCGGTCGACACCATGGGCCTGCTGCAGATCGATTCGGTGAACGTGCTGATCCGCTCCCATTACATGCCGGTCTTCTCGCGCATCGGGCCGTACGACCGGGCCTCGCTCGACCGCCGCGCCTGGAAGAGGCGCGACCGGGCGCTGTTCGAATACTGGGCCCATGAGGCCTCGCTGCTGCCGCTGGAGATGCACCCGCTGCTTCGCTGGCGCATGGAGGGCGCGGCTCGGTTCGAGGAGATCTATGGCGGGCTGGCGAAATTCGCGCGGGAGCAAAAGTCCTATATCGCCGAGGTGCTGAACGAGGTCCGGCAGCGCGGCCCGGTCTCGGCCCGCGAATTGAGCGAACCCGGCGAACGCACCGGCCCCTGGTGGGGCTGGCATGACGGCAAGATCGCGCTGGAATTCCTGTTCTGGGCCGGCGAGGTCACCACCGCCACCCGGCGCGGTTTCGAACGGGTCTACGACCTGCCGGAGCGGGTCATTCCGTCTGACATCCAGGCCCTGCCGACCCCATCGAAGGCCGATGCACAGCGCGAGCTGGTGCGGCGGTCCATCCGGGCCATGGGCATCGCCACCGCGGCTGATCTGCGTGACTATTTCCGCCTGACCCTGGCCGGGTCCAAGCAGGCCATCGCCGAGCTGGTCGAGGAGGGCGCGCTGGTGCCGGCTTCGGTGGAGGGTTGGCGGCAGGAGGCCTTCCTGGACCCGGAGGCGGTCTGGCCGACACGGGGCAGCGGCACCGCCCTGCTCTCCCCCTTCGACCCGCTGGTCTGGGAGCGTTCGCGCACCGAGCGGCTATTCAAGTTCCGCTATCGCATCGAGATCTATGTGCCTGCGGAAAAACGGCAATTCGGATACTACGTGCTGCCGTTCCTGTATCGCGGACGGCTGGTGGCGCGGGTCGACCTGAAGGCCGACCGCCAGGCGAAGGTGCTTCGGGTGCTGGCGGCCCATGGCGAAGGCCGGCGCTGCACCGGCGCGGCAACAGAAGCGCTGGCGGCGGAGCTGGAATCGCTCGCTGAATGGCTCGGCCTGGACGGCGTCGCGGTCGGAGAGCGCGGCGATCTCTGCGGCCGGGTGACCGAGTGCCTGGTGGCCGCGTAGGCCGCCGGCAACTCCGCAAGATTTGTCAAATCGGTTCGTGCTGGAGTTGCGCCGCGACGTGAAGGGGCGAAGCGACGATGGGCAAGACGCCGAGTTGGCAGCGCTATGAGGACCGGCTGAGCCGTGTCACGGCCTATATCCACGACCACCTGGACGAGGATATCGACCTCAACCGGCTGGCCGAGATCGCCTGTCTGTCGCCCTATCACTGGCACCGGATCTACCGCGCCGTCCATGGCGAGACCATCGCCGCGACGGTGAAACGGGTCCGGCTCAGCCGGGCGGCCGGGTATCTCGCCCAATCCGACATGCCGGTCGAGGAGGTCGCCCGCAAATGCGGCTATCCCAACCTGCAATCCTTCACCCGCATCTTCAGCGCTGCGTTCGGCATGCCGCCGGCGCAGTACCGCAGGAGCGGCAACCCTGCGCGGCTCCAGGAACAGATCTGCGAGAGGATAGTGGGCATGTACGACGTGACGATCCGGACGATCCCGGACATGACGGCTGCCACCGTCGAGCACCGGGGATCCTATATGGAGGTCGGCCGGGCCTTCGAGACGGTCTTCGGCTGGCTTGCGGTGCGCAACCTGATGGGCGATGTGCAGAAGACCATCGGCATCTACTACGACGACCCGGAGGCGGTCCCGGAAGACGAACTGCGGTCGCGGGCCGGCGTGGTGGTGCCGGACGGGTTTCCGGCCGAGGCCCCGGTGGAACTGACACCGATCCCGGGCGGCGAGTACGCGGTCCTGCGCTACAAGGGCCCATACGCTGAGATGCCAGCGGCTTATCAATGGTTCTTCGCCGACTGGCTGAAGGACTCCGGCCGCGAAACCGCTGACGAGCCGATGTTCGAGGACTATCTCAATGATCCGCGCGACACGCCGCCGCCCGAGCTGCTGACGGACATCTATATGCCGCTGGTGCAGGATGACATGAAGTCGAAATGACTTCATGTCTGAATCCCACGCCATCTCAATACGTTAGACCAAGATTCAGATGTGAGGTCGAGCCGACTTCACATCATCTTGGTCTGGTTCCGGCCTGACTTGCCTCGCGGTCCAGGATGGCGGTGGTCTCCTTGAAGAGCGCCTGCGCCCGGTCGAGGGACTCGGCGACGCAGACGACGCCCAGCTTGCCGAACTCGCAGAGCGCGCCGAGCAGGTGGAAGACCACGCCCTCCTGGGTCGCACCGTGGAAATGCAGCCCGTTGAGCACGGCGATGTCGATCAGGTCGTCAGGGGTCAGACCCAGATAGCCGGGTTTCTCCAGATTGTCGGAAGCGTAGTAATAGCGGGGCTGTCCGGCCGGCGTTCGGTAAAGACCGGTTGCCGGGTCGTAGGCCCCGTCGGTCAGGAACTGGAGCATCAGGAAGGGGTGCGTGGTGCCGCCCTTGCGGAGGTTGAGCTCGATGGCGTAGTGGCGCCAAGCACCGGCTTCTCGCACCGAGATGAAATCGACGCCGAAACGACCGAGCACACCCCGCTGCCGCAAGGCCTCGGCCGCCTTCATGCCTTCGGCCTGGATGTCCAGCCGATAGCCCTCGTCGGCCGGAAACCGGCAGCCGAGGAAGATCTGGTCGGAGTTGCCGCCCATGATCTGGTCATGGGTCGAAATCGCCTCGAGGCCGCCAAGCGGGTCGACCCGGAACTGCGAGGAGGGCGAGCGCTTCTCCGCGCCTTCGACATAGACCTCGGCGATGGCACCCATCTCCTCGATCTTGGCGCCGAAGGCCTCCCAGGTCATGTCCCGCGCCTCGAAGGCCAGTGCCGGCAACCGATCGCGGGTCCAGCGCGCAAGGCCGCCCTTTGTCGGCGCGTCGTCGAACGAGAACAGGGCATTGCCTTCGCCTGAGAACCCCTCGTTCAGCTTCACCACGGCCCGGCGCAGACCGGGGTTGCGCGCCTTCAGCTCGGCCAGCGCCTCGGCGACCTGCTGCGCATCGGCGAGATCCTCGAACCCGTCCGGCATGGCCACGTCCACCTCCCGGAAGAGCTTGCGCGACTCGCTCTTGGAGCCGAGGTGATGCAGGTCGGGATCACAGCCATAGATCGGGATGCCGAGACGCACCGCCAAGCTGCGCTCCAGATCGGTCACGTTGAAACAGGTCATATGGGCGCCGCCCGGATCCGCGATCGCCGTTTCGATGCGAGACAGGAGATCGGGTCGATCGAGGATCTTCGCGGTCAGCGGCCGCGGCGCGGCATCGTCGCAGGACAGCAGGGTCAGCCGGCCGCGGGCATGGCGCGTCGGCACATCCGGCAACAGGTGCAGGTAGTAGTCGATGACCGACTCGGAGATCGGCGTGCTGGTCACGAAGACGATGCGGGTCCTGGGAAGCCGCAGAAGCAGCAGCAGGCAGAGGAACCGCTCTTCGTAGTGTGCCACACCGGTGATCTTCGCCATCACCTCCTGGTCCAGGCTGAAGCTGGGCAGGATCAGCACCGTGCGCGGCGCCTTGGGATCCGGGAAGACCCGGCGGAACAGGCCGGGCAGGCGCGCCTGGAGCCGCCGGAAGGCGTCGCGCTCCTCCGGCGATCCTGGTGTCGGCATCGGTATGGCTGTGGCCTTTCGCATTCACCTCCCCGCTGCCGACTTCGCGGCCCGGGCGGAGCGCACGGCGACGCGGTGCGCTTGATGGCCACCATAGCTTGCGCATCAGCGCGGGAATTGCCTTGCGTTAGGTCAATTTCGGCGGCCCGGCATCGCTTACCGTCCAAGCCCGATGTGAAGTGGCGTTTCCCTAGCTCGTCTTGGACGCGCGGCGGTATTGCTCGACCGGAAGGCCGCCGATGCCCCAATCCTCCATCTCGACCTCGTCGATGACGACGACGGTCGTGGCCGGGGACTTGTCCAGCACCCGGACCAGCAGGTCGGTGGCGCCCTTGATGAGCTCGGCCTTCTGCTCGGCGGTGGCGCCCTCCCGGGTGATCTTGATGTTGACATAGGGCATGGCGGTTTCTCCTTGCGGTCAGAGGTTGAGATCGTAGTGGAAGACCTTCGCGATGATGCGCCAACGGCCATCGGTGAAGATCAGGGTGAGGAAATCGGTGAAGTCCTTGGGACCGATGGAACAGCGGACCCGGGCGAAGGCGGTGACCGGGCCTGCGAACTGGATCTCGTCGATCGCGTCCCGGCGCGGCTCGCCCAGGCTGGCCGGCGACGGGCGACGGGCGACGATGGGGAAGTACTCGTCCATGCCGAGATCGATCAGCCCGTCGACAGCGCAGACATACCGCGCCGCCGGATGGAAAACCTCGGACAGGATCGCCGTGTCGCTGGCGTAGAGTCCGTCGAAATAGCGCGACAGGACCTCGGTCACCGCCGGATAACGGGCATCCATGGCCCGACTAGCCCAGCAGGCCTTCGCTGCGCATGGCCCGGCGCACGGCGTGGCGGCGGGCGACCCGGGTGACGTAGGCGCGCAGGTTCGGCCAGCGTTCCAGATCGATGCCGCTCGGGCGGGCCCAGGACGCGACCACGAACAGATAGGCGTCGGCGACCGAGAAGGCGTCGCCCATGAGGTAGTGGCGCCCATCGGCCAGGTCCGCCTCGATGCGATCGAACTTGACGGCGACCGAGTCTTCGGCGCGGGCCTTGTCGGCCTCGGTGGCGTTGGCCGCGAAGAACGGTCCGAACGCCTTATGCAGTTCGGACGCGACATAGTTCAGATGCTCCTGCAGCCGCGCCCGCGAAAGGGTCCCGGCCGCCGGGGCCAGGCCGGCATCGGGCCGGCGGTCGGCCAGGAACTGCAGGATGGCGGCCCCCTCGGTCAAAACCTGTCCGTCGTCGAGGCGCAAGGCGGGCACATAGCCCTTCGGGTTGATCGCGGCGAAATCCGCGCCGGTCTCGGTGGTCCCGGCCGCGGTGTCGACCCGCTCGATATCGAAGGGCTGGCCCAGTTCCTCGAGCACGATATGCGATGCCAGCGAACAGGCGCCGGGCTTGTAGTAGAGCTGCATGGTTGAAGTCCCTTGGTTCGGTGTGCGCCGGATGGCGTGACCGAACAGTTGGGCTCGTAAGTTACCTTTGTAAACCAAATCACTTTCTGATATGTAATTATCGAGTTTCCGATTGGTAACCTGAGGTAAGCCGATGGCGCTGGCCATGCGCAAGAACCGCAGCGGCACGCCGCCCCTATCCTGCCCGCTGACCGAATGCATGGCGGTGCTCGGCGGCGCCTGGACGCCGAACGTGGTCTGGTATCTGAGCGGCGGCCCGCGCCGCTTCAGCGAATTGCGGGCGGATATCCCCGGGGTCTCGGCCAAGATGCTGACCCAGCGGCTTCGGGCCCTCGAGGCCAAGGGCGTCGTCGATCGGGAGGTCAAGCCGACCTCGCCGCCTTCGGTCGAATACTCCCTGACCGATCTCGGCCAGGAGCTGGTTCCGGCCATCGAGGCGATCGTCGCCGTCGGCCACAAGCTGAAGGACCGGGCGGCGGCGGGCTGATGCCGACGGCGATCGTTGAATGATGCGGGCAGCGGGCCAACGACACGGACACATCAAATCTAGTCGTCGTCCCCGGGCTTGACCCGGGGACCCGGGGTGAGTTCCGGCCAGGTCAACGGTTACCTGCACAGGCGCAAAGATGGTTCCCCGGGTCAAGCCCGGGGACGACGCAGTGTTTGGTTGGTTCCCCGAGAACGCTCTAGTCAGACGTCCTGCGGATGCTCCAGGGCTTGCAGCACCTCGGCCAAGCGCAGCACGGGGGCCGGGGCCTCCGCCGCTCCGGCGACTCGGCCACCAACCGCAAAGAGAGAGCGCGACAGGTCGATCATGTGCTCGGCGCTGTGCTCCAGAGCATCGGCGGTGCCGGCCGGCAGCAGGCTGCGCACCAGGGCCATGGTCTCGGCATCCGGGGCCTCGTACGCCGAGGGTTCGGGCAGCAAGTGCGGGTAGCTGCAAGCCAGATCCCGCAGATAGCAGTGCACAAGATAGGCGTCATCGAGCAGGCCGACCACGCCAAAGTCGCGCTCCGGCAAGAGGTCGCGGTCATCGAAGAGGTAGTGCAATACTTGGCCTGTTGCAAAGCCAATCGCCCGGTCGAGGCCTTGCGCGGCAGCCTCGGGATGCTCGGCCATGGCGAATGCGTCCGTCAGCGCGGCCGGCATGGCTCGCAGGAAGGGCGCAAGGGACGCAACCAGGCGGTCCAAGCCTGCGCCTTGGAGGCTTGTGTCTTGCGCCTGGAGCGCGGCGCTCAGTGCCGCTTCCTCAGTGGCGCTGTCTAGTCCCTGCTGCAATAGATCGAGCATTGGCTCTAGCCCCACGCGCCAAAAATGCCAGCGACCACTTCCGCGCCGAGCTGACTTGCCGCGCCCCTGACGACGCTCTTGCATGCTACCTGCAACATGTTTGTCGAAGCGTTCTGTTGGGCTTGAAAGACCGGCGCCATGAGCGTCCTCACCATACCCGGCAAGGCCGGCGAAGGCAGCCTAGCTCCGGGCATGTAAAGCATCTGAGACGTCCAACAGAAGGAACAGGTGAAAATCGGCCCCATTGGGCCGCATAGCGGGCAGGCGATGAAGCCAGGGCCTTGGAGACTCGGGAGTGGCACGTGCGGAAAAATCTGGCCGGCGCAGAGGAGCGGCAATGTGGCCTGACAGTTGCTGCAACCGGCGTAGAGCATGCCCGATATGCCGCAGGTAATTCCGAACTGGAATGAAATAGTAGCCCAATCGGCGCTTTCTCGGAAGAACCGACGAGATTTTTTGGCGACCCGGTTCCTGCCAGGCACCCATTGCGCGTCATCCGGAAAATCTTCGGTAACTCTTACTCATCCGGACACAACTCTCATGTTGTCGTCTCCTTCGGCGCCCACCGTTCACGCTGGTATCCGTGGCGGTGGCCACAGAGCATGGAAAAACAGGACGCTTTCTTGGTCAGACCCCTTGGAACCGCGACCCCGGCCATCTCGGATGTAACGTTCCGCCCGTCGCTGATGAATCTTCATGAGCTGCTCCCGCGGCATCGGAGGCGGCCAATGCCCGACATCCTTCGGCAGCGTGAATTCAGCACATGGCTACGAGCGGAGATGCACCACACTGGGCAGCTCGCGTTCGGATCACACTCCAGAGCCGCTCCATTGTCGGGGCAGATGGCGCAGGCCCGCGGGTGAGTCCTGGAGCAGGGTCTGAGCCCGGACCGTGGACACGAACACGGCGGCCTGGGACCGCCGTCATTCACACTGGGCGCTGGATGCCTCACACGTCCTGCGGATACTCCAGCGCCTTGAAGCTGATCCCGTCGGCGCCCGGTGCCCGGCCGATGCGGCGGATGTCCGCCCAGACATTCTTGTAGTTGGGGATGATCAGCTCGTTGGTGTGCTCGCTGATCACATTGCCGACCTGGCCCTGGGGCGAGGAGAACTGCATGAAGCATTCGCCGCGCCTGGCCGTTTCCACCGGGTACACCATCGCCTGGGTTGACCCGACATTGTTGAACACCTCGACCAGATCGCCGGCCTCCACGCCGAGCGCATCCATATCCGCCGGGTTCATCTCGATCGGCGGGGCCGGGAAGCGCTCCATCACGAAGGGCGTGCGCACGTCGTAGAACATGTTCTGCCAGATCATGTTCTTGCGGCCGTTGTTGATGAGGAACGGATAGGCGTCCCGTTGCGCCTCGCGACCGGCCGCCTGCAGTCCGCGCCACTGGGCCGCCTGGAAATGCGCCTTGCCGTCCGACGTGCCGAACACCCCGTCGGTGTAGAGCCGCGCGGTGCCGATCAGCTTGCCGTCCTCGAAGCCGGTCACCGGCTCCTGCACGCCGTTGGTGCCCATGGCGCGCAGCCGTTCATAGGTGACGTGCTCCCCGCCGCCGGCATTGGCGTGGTAGCCGTCCATGAAGGCGTCCTCCTCGGTCTCCCAGTCGAAGCCCTGGAAGCGGTCGGCCGTGGCGCCGTCGCCGGCGGAGCGGAAGGAGCGTTCCAGATGGTTGGCCATGCGGGCGGCGATCAGGCAGTCCGGCAGCGCCTCTCCCGGCGCGTCCATGTATTTCTCGGTCAGCCTGAGACGGCGCTCGCCGTTCATGGAGGTCAGGTTCATCTCGCCCGCCGTCGCCGCCGGCAGCACCACATGGGCGGCATCGGCGATCGGGGTGGGCAGGATGTCGACCACGACGCTGAACAGCCCGCCCCTGCGGATGGCGTTGACGATGGTCTCCACCTGGGCGCCGCGATCGCCATAGGGGATCGCGTCCATAGCCTCCTTGACGATATTGGTGCGGCGGCGATAGGCGCGGCGGAACTCCTCCGCGTTCAGCGTCGATTTGAAATGGTCGACGGCCCAGACATGGTGGATGCCGCCCTCGCCATTGATCAGCAGCTGGTCGACATAGGCCGCCGGCCGCCCGACATGCCCTTCATTGGGCCGGACATAGCCCTCCTGGTGTCCGCCCAGCCGCACGCAGCCGGTCCCCTCGCGCCCGACGCTATGGGTGGCGAAGGCGAGATTGGCGATGGCAGCGTTGGTCCGGTAGTTGTCGTTGCCCCAGATGAGACCCTTCTCGTAGCACATCATGGTGCGGCGCAAGGACCCGTCCGATTTCGGCTCGGCGATCCAGGCGGCTGCCTTGCGGATGTCGGCTGCGGCAAGGCCGGTGATGGCCGCCGCCTCGTCGATGCCGGTGCGGTTTGCCTCCAGCGCTTCGTCGAAGCCGCTGGTGTGCCGTGCGACGAAGTCCTGGGCCTGCCAGCCCTTGTCGACGATCTCCGTCAACAGAGCGTTCAGCAGCACAAGGTCCGTGCCGGGCTGGATCGCCAGGTGCAGGAAATTGTCGGCCCCCGCCTCCATCTCGCAGACATTGGCGGTCACCGTGCGCCGCGGATCGACGATGATGACCTTGCCCGGGGCATGGGTCTCGCCGGGGATCATCCGCGCCTTCTTGGCCATGGAGGCGCCGCGCATGTTGGGCACCCAATGGGCCAGGAAATAGTTGGTCTGGTTCTCCAGCGAGTTGGCGCCGACGCAGAAGATGGTGTCGGCCAGCTCCGCATCCTCGTAGGAATTGTTGAGCTCGCCCATGCCCATGTCGCGGGTCGCATGGACCTCGGAATTGTAGGCCGGGCGGTTGTGGATGCGGATGTTCTTGACCTTCATGCTCTCGAAATAGAGCTTGCCGGTCCCCCAGGTGTTCTCGTAGCCGCCGGCGGCACCGCCATGGTCGAAGGCGGAGACGATCAGCCCGTCCTCGCCCCATTCCTCGATCACCCGCCGGGTGACGTCGGCGACCAGGGACAGGGAATCGTCCCAGGAGGTCGGCATGTGCTGCGAGTAGCGCCAGACCAGCGGATGGGTCAGCCGGTCGGCCATGGTGCCGGTCTGCCGCGAATAGCGGGTCTCGGCCAGGCGGCCGCCGCGCACCGAGTTCAGGCCCTGATTCACAACGCAGTCGTGGTCGGGCTTGATGACGAGATGCACCGGCCGTCCGTCCTGCTCGACGATGTTGTACATCGAGGGCTGGTACCAGGCCTCGGATTCCGCGCCCTGCTGTTGCGACAGGTCGACGCCGAAGGCGTTGTCGCCGGCCAGGGTGCCTCCCTGGCCGTTGAGATCCCAGCTATAGGCCTTGTAGCCGCAGCCGACGATGCAGAAATCGCAGGTGACGTTCTGGACGGTCGCATCCCGGGGTGGGATCGGAAGCTGGTCCACGCCGCGCTTGTAGGTCATGTCCGCCTCCCCTATTCCGCCAGCACGTTGTTCGTGCGGCCGTAGATCAACTCATCCACGCCTTCCGCGAAGATGTCGCCATTGTCGGCGACGCGCAGATCGAATTTCGGCAGGCTCTGATTGGCCATGCCGAAGATCTGCTGGCCTTCCATCTCGACGTCGAAGCGCGAGTAATGGCCGGGGCAGTTGAGGGTCCGGTCGGCGCCGTTGTAGAGCAGCGGATAGCCCTTGTGCGGGCACAGCACTGAATAGGCGACGATGTCGCCGGAGGGTCCTGCGCCGCCGGGCACGGACCGGCCGAGCTTCACCAGCACGCCCGGCGAGTCGGCGTCGGGATAGGCGATGTCCATGGGGATGTTGTCGCTGAGCTCGCTGATATTGGCGAGCCGGTTGGACGGGTAATCGACCCGTGCCCGCGCCTCAGCGGGAGTCTGTGACGCCACCGCCGCAGCCGCGACGCCGGCCGTCGCCACGACCCCTCCGCGCAGGAATTGACGCCGGCCGACCTCCACAAGCCGATCGCATTTTGGCATGACACCCCTCCCTTTATGTCAGCAATACTGCCACTAATTTTTACGGTTTTATTGCAATTGAAAGCTCGAATTCGCAGGAACTTTGATGGTTAACGATCATTAACCATAATTTCATTTGTGGAAAGCCTCGGAAGGGCACGCTTCGAGGCGCGATTTCTTGCGAGCCTTTGGACGAGTTCTGCTGCGATGCGGGAACTGCGCCATGTCGGCTTCGCAGATGCCCGGCTGATCGCGGCAACAGCCATTTCGATTCAGAAAGTTAGGCTAAGGCCTGTCCAGCTACGTCGAATGCTGCGCCGCGTCATGCAGGCGCTCGTCGAGTTCCACCTGATAGGCGGTGGCAAGCGCGTTCGTCTCGCTGGCCATGGCGACCACGGCAAGCAGCTCGCCGAGCATCGCCTCGGTCATGCCGGCCTTACGGGCGCCGGCGATGTGGGAGTTGATGCAGTAGTCGCAGCCATTGGCGATGCTGACGGCGACGTAGAGCATCTCCTTTGTCGCCGGATCGAGCGCGCCTGGTGCCATCACGTGCTTCAGGCTCTCCCAGGTGCGCTGCAAAGTCTCGGGATGCTGGGCCAGCGCCTTCCAGAAATTGTTGACCCAGTCGACCCTGCGGGTCGCCATGATGTCGTCGTAGACCGCCCGCACCTCGGGCGTTGCATCCTCGTACTCCACCAACCGGCTGATCGGCATGGCGCCCCCCTCTGCATCCGATGATCCCCGGTCATAGCAGAACGCGGTCCCGAGACCGAATGCCGAACGCGAAGGGCCGCCCCAACCCGGAGGTCGGGGCGGCCCGGCCCGTCGCCAGGGGCAGTCCGGCAGCGGTCAGGTCTTGCGGGGAGCCGACCGCGAGGCCGCCTTGGCGCGGGCTTTGCGCTTGGGTTTCTCAGCGATCAGCGACTCCGACGGTTCGGGGATCGCGGCTTCCAACTCTTCGATCGGCGGCGGGCCGAGATCGTCGCCGACCGCGGGCGGTTCCGCCAGACCGAGCACGTCGAGCGGCGGCGGCGCCATGTCGATTCCCGGTGCCGCGGATTGGCCTTGCAGGGCTTCCAGCGGCGGCGGCGGGGGTTCGGAGGCCGATCCGACCTCGGCGAGCCCCATCTCGCTCAAGGCCGGCGGCTCGTGTGACATGGACGGGCCGTCATCGGCCAGCCCCAACTCGGTCAGCGAGGGCGGTCCGGGTTCCGCTGCTGCAACCGTCGTCGTTGTCGGCCCGAGGTGTTCGGGCGGCGGCATGACCACCGGTTCGGTCGGCACGGCCGCGGGCTGCGGCACATAGTCGACCATCGGCGGCGGTGGGGGTTCGACCGCCGGCTGCGGCTGGGCGGTCTGCGACACCGATACCCCCTCGCCGACCGGCACCTTGATATTGATCTCCAGATTCATGATTTCCGGCTCCCTTCTCGATTGGGCATTGCGCTGGACGCGGCGGATCCGGCGGAGGTGCTGCACCCCCGCCGGAAGCTCGCCGGATCACAGCATCAAGGCCCGCTCGATCTCGTTGCCCTGCAGGAAGACGTTGACGTTGCGGCCATGCGCCTTGGCCGCGGACAGCAGCTCGGCGATGTTGTTCACCGCGTCGGCGGAACCCGACTTGATCCGCTTCCAGCCCGAGACTCCGACGAACATCGCCCAGACCGACTGCGCCCCGTGGGTCGCATAGACGTACTGGACGGACAGATTGTTGTTCCACATAAGGCTTACTCCGTTCTTGGCGGAGGGCCGGCCGACCGGCCCTCCGATGTGAGGACCCGCTGCGTCAGCGCTGGACGACGTAGTACAGGTAGGTGCCGTCGATATAGGCGTTGACCTTGCCGCCGGAGCCCTGGGCCTGGCAGCAGAGCTGGAAGACGTTGGATACGCCGTCCGCCTGGCCGTCGCGAATGCGACGCCAGCCGATGCCCGTCAGATAGGCCCACGCCCCCTGCGCGGAATACAGGGCGTAGGTGTGCTGGATCGCGACATTGTTGACCCAGGTCTTCAACGCCGCCGGGATCAGCTGCTTCAGGTTCGGCCGGTTGCCGATCCGCTGCGAGACCGGACGCGACGGCGCCGCCTGCTGCGGCGAGCCGGTGGTGCGCAGCAGGCTGCGGGCCCTCCAGGAGGTGAGCAGCGGCATGTTCTTCGCCTTCAGCACACCCTGGGTGCAGGCCAGCGCACCGGTGACGATCGGCGAGGCGCTGGAGGTCCCGCTGAATGTGTCCGTGTACCAGCGGTTGATGTCGCCGCCGCCTTGCAGATCGCCATAGCCGGTCGTGGTCACTTCCCAGCCCCAGCCCTGACAATCGACCCTGGCACCCCAGTTGGAGAAGCCGCATCGGGCGCGATCGACATAGGGCTGGTTCCACGGGCTGGTGAAGCGGCCATGGGTGCCGCTGGGCGGATCGCCGGCGCCGACGAAGACGGCACCGCATTGCGGGTTGGTCAACCGGAACGGGTTGCGCCAGCTGGCGGGGAAGCCGGTCCCGGGCGTGTCGTAGATCGCCGCGTCCAGGTTCTCCCAGCCATTGCCGGCCGCCTCGACGACGATGATGCCCTTGTTCACCGCATAGCGGATGGCGGAGAAATCATCCGGCCACCATTCGATGCCGATGAACCCCTGCTGGCCGCCACCGCCGCCGTTCGGCCCGCGCCGATGGATCTCCAGCAGGATGATGTCGCCGGCCGACAGATTGTCGGCGGCGCATTTGATGGCCGTGGCCGTGGCCTGGGTGGCGAAGGACGAGGCACCCACACGCGCGTCCGGCGAGATGCCGGTCACGCCGAAGCTGTTACGGTCGCCGCCGATCTCGCCTATGACGGCCGTGCCGTGATTGGTGTTGCCGACGCTGGCGCCGCAGACCATGCCGAGGGAATTCTGCAGCAAATCCTCATGGGCGAAGTTCCACGCCCATTCGCAGTCGATGACCTTGATGTTGGCGCCGCCGCCGCCGGGCTGCGACCAGGCATAGGCCGCCTCGATACCGACCGGCGCCGCTTCCAGATAATCCTGGCGGCTGGTGAAATTCGGGGTTACCGCCGGCGCCGTGTGGACATCCGGCTCCATGTCGTTGAGGAGAGGCTCGCGGTCCATCACCAGGGTGGCAGGCTCCGCCGGTGGCTTGACGTAGGCGCCGGCCACCGCGCCGGTTGCGTTCAACCGGTCGGCAATCGCCTGCATGCGGTCTTCCGGAGCATCGACCTGGTAATAGAGCGACAGGTCGCCCTCCTCGGCCGCTTCCATCTCCAGCGAACCGGTCGGCGCGCTGGCCGCCTGGCCGAAGAGCGGCGCCATCGACACGCCCTCATCGGCAAGAACCTTTTGCAGATCGTCGATCGGAGCGCCGGAGGCCGAGGCGACGCCCTGGTCGGTCACCTGAAGCTCGGCCTCGGGCTTGGTGACAACGATGAGTTCCGGCTTTCCTTGAATCGTGGATCCCGTGGACGGATCATTCGGCATAGTCATGACTCCTTTGCGCGCCGGCGGATGCCGGCGCTGTTCGAACATCTCAGGATGGGAAGGAGCGGCGCACCTCTTCCGGTTGCAACCCGGCATTGGGCGCGCACTTTTCTTGAGCCTGCCGAACCACCCGAATTGCTAGTTCGGATAGTCGGTTAGACCAACAAATAGATAGTTAAGTAGCTTTCTTATAAAATTTGATATTAATCCTAATAATACTGAAAGTCAACCAGAAATTGCGCCGTCGCGAAAGGATCATGCGCGTCCGCGATCTGGAATTGCCGACCTGAACCGATGGCAAGAATCGCGGTCGATCGGACCGCTGCACCGCCCTTTCTCGGAGGTCAGGCCTTGCGGTGCCTGGGCGTCCTGGCGCGGCGCTCGAAGCGGAATGACAGCGGGTGGCCCGCCGAGACGGTGACATGTCCGCCGGCCTCAAGGCGGCCGAACAGGACTTCCTCGGCCAGGGGCGCCTGGATATGGGATTCGATCAGGCGGGCCAGCGGCCGCGCGCCCTGCAGGGGATCCTGTCCGACACTCGCCAGCCAGGCACGGGCGGCGTCCGTCAGCGTGATGGTGACGCCATGCCCGGCAAGCTGGTCTGCGATACGGCCCATCTCCTTTGCGACGATGCGCCGCATCGCGGCCGGCCCCAAGGGCCCGAATGCGACAACCGCATCCAGCCGGTTGCGGAATTCCGGCGGAAACAGCCGGGCAATGGCGGCGCTGTCCTCTCCCGTCCGCGCATCGCGGGCGAAGCCCACCGGGGGCCGCGCTGAGTCCCGGGCGCCGGCATTGCTGGTCATGATGACGATGGTGTTCCGGAAGTCGCAGACCGTGCCGGAGGACTCCGTCAGCCGGCCGGCATCCATCACCTGCAGCAGGATGTTGAAGAGATCGGGATGCGCCTTCTCGATCTCGTCCAGCAGCAGCACGCAACGTGGCGTGCGGCCGACCGCCTCGGTCAACAGCCCGCCCCGGTCGAACCCAACATAGCCGGGCGGCGCGCCGATCAACCGGCTGACCGCATGCGGCTCCATGTATTCCGACATGTCGAACCGGTGCAGCGGGATCGCCAAGGTGGCGGCAAGCTGGCGCGCCATCTCGGTCTTGCCGACGCCGGTCGGGCCGGCGAAGAGATAGCTGCCCACCGGCTTGTCCGGCTCGCGCAGTCCGGACCGGGCGACCTTCACCGCGGCGACCAGGGTCTCGATGGCGCGGTCCTGGCCGAACACGACCCGCGCCAGGTCGCGGTCGAGGCGTTCCAGGGCCGCCCGCTCGTCTCGGCCAATCTGGGCGGGCGGAATACCGGCGATGTCCGCGAGCACCGCCTCGATGTGCCGGGCGCCGATCCGGGGTCGCCCGGAGGTCCGGCCGGTGGGGCGCAGACGGGCGCCGGCCTCGTCGATCAAATCGATCGCCTTGTCCGGCAGGCGGCGATCGCCGACATGGCGGTCGGCCAATTGCGCCGCCGATTGCAGCGCCCGGTCGCTGTAGCGGACCTGATGGAAGGATTCGTATTCGGTCTTCAGGCCGCGCAGCATTCCGACGGTATCGGCCACCGAGGGTTCGACCACATCGATCGTCTGGAAGCGACGGGCCAGGGCATGGTCCCGGGCGAAAACCCGGCGATGCTCGTCTCGGGTGGTGGCCCCGATGCATCTGAGCGAACCGCTCTGCAGCGCCGGTTTCAGAAGGTTGGCGGCGTCCGTCGCGCCCTCCGACCCGGCGCCGGCCCCGACCAGCAGATGGATCTCGTCGATGAACAGGATGGCGCCGGGCACGGCCTGCAGGCCTTCGACCACCGCCTTGAGCCGCTCTTCGAAGTCGCCCCGATACCGGGTGCCGGCGACCAGTGCGCCCATGTCCAGGGCATAGATCGTCGCCTCGGCCAGCGGTGGAGGTGCTGCGCCGTCCACGATGCGCCGCGCCAGGCCCTCGGCGATCGCCGTCTTGCCGACGCCGGGATCGCCGATCAGCAGCGCGTTGCCCTTGCGGCGGCGGCAGAGGACCAGCGCGGTGCGCGCGACCTCCTCGGCCCGGCCCACCAGCGGTCCGATGCGCCCTTCCGTGGCCTTGCGGTTGAGATCGACACAAAAGTCGCGCAAGGGCCGAGGCGCGGGGCTGCCGGCCGGCGGAACGAAAACCGGCGGCGGGTCCTCTGAAACCTGCCCCGGATCGGGCCGATGCCGGAAGATGGCATCCGACCACATCCGCTCATCGCCGCTCGGCAGCGCCGAGCGTCGTCGCATGAAACAGACCGCCGGGCTTTCCGGCTGCGCCATCAATGCGGTGAGCAAATGCCGCCCGGAGACCGCATGCGCGCCATCGGCACGATCCGCCGCGGCCGCCTGGCGCAGGACGCGCATTACCGCCACGGTCGGCCTCGGCGCCTCGGCGTCCTGCGCATGATCGGTATGCCGTTCGGCCTGAAGAAAGGCGGTCAGATCGTGCCGCAGGCGCTTAACGTCGATCTGGAAGCGATCGAGTTCCGGCTTCAGGGCCGGCTGCTCCGTGAGCGCCAGAAGCAGGCATTCCAGCGAGGTGTATTCGCAGCCGAGCCGGGTCGCATGCCGGCTCGCCTGCACCAAAGCCCGCTGGTATTCCGGGGACAGCATCGGCGGCGCCTAGACCGGTTCCAGGGTCATCTGCAGCTCGACCTGGTGGGCCGCCGCGCCCTCGATGGCTTCGCTGGCCTTGGTCTCGGCAATCTCGTAGCGGTAGATGCCGCATTCGGCAGGCCGGCCGTCGCGGACAGCACCCGCCGCCCGTCCCGCCTCGACCGGGCTCATGCGGAAGACGCTCTCAAGAAGACTCTCGATCACTCCATGCGGGGCGCCGCCATCGTCGAGCATGAGCACGAGATAGCGTGGCGGCAGTGCATCCCGGCTCTCGCCGGCCTTGGCGTCGGATCCGGCGGTGCGCCGACCATCCCGACTCATGTCTTTCGACCCCGCTCGTGTATTCGGCGATCGCAGGCTGGCAACTCAATATCCAGTAGCCTGCAACGCCTCAGACCACGAAACTGAGTAAGGCCGGTTTGGTTGACAAAAGATTAACGGGGCGTGCTGCAGGACGGAATTTCGCGCGTGCTCTCAGGCAGGGCAGCGGTCCAGGCCTTGCGCGGCCCGGGCGATGATGGTGCCCACGGCGTCCGAGCGCGGGGTCTCCGGCCCGACCTGGGTCGGCTCGACCGCGGCGTATCCGCCGGCCTCCCGGCGCGCGATCTCGAAGGAGAAGACGAAATTCGGGTGGTAGCCGATCCTCAGATCGGCGATGGCCAGCGTGTCTCCCCGGTCCTCATAGCTATAGAAACCGTCGGTGAACCATTCCAGCCTACGTACCGATTCGCTGGGCTGGAATCCGTGCGGCGCTTCGACCAGCCGGGCATGCCGGGTCAGATCGGCGATCGGACAGGATGGCAGGGGATTGGTCAGCCCGGTCACGTAATGGGTCTCGTCCACCGCCAGCACCTGCCAGAACAGGATGTTGAAGGGCGTGGGCTGGACGAAGACCCGCATGCCGGCAAGCTCCGGTTGCGCCTCGGCATTGGCCCGGACGATCATGTTGCCGGTGAGGCCGAGGCCGAGATAGACGGTGCTGACGGCCAGCAGGATACGGTTGAGGCGCACGCCGCGCGGCCGGTTGCGGCGCAGGAACGCCAGGCACAGCGCGCCCGCCAGCAACAGCAGCGTATAGGTCGGGTCGATGATGAACACCGCCGGCCAGGCCGCCGGCGCCACGTCCAGCGGCCAGAAGATCTGCGTCCCGTAGGTGGTGAGCGAATCCAGGATGGTGTGGGTCACCAGGCACAGCCACACCGCGAGCAGAACCGGCCGAAACATCTCGCGGGCATCGCGGACCGCGCGGGTGACCGCATAGGCCACCGCCGGGGCCGCCGCGGTCAGCACGAACACCGAGTGGCTGAAACCCCGGTGATAGGTCATGTTGTCGATGTCGTTGCCCATGGGAATGAAGGCGTCGAGATCGGGCAACGTCGCCACCAGCCCGCCGATCAGCAATGCCCGGCCACCGAGCTTTGGGCCGAGCACCGCACCGGAAATGCCGGCGCCAAGCAGGAATTGGGTCGCTGAATCCATGGTCTACTCTTGACCTATCACGGGAAGTTGGCTCGACGGCGGGCAAATTGGTAACGACATATGTCATTGGCGGCGTTTGTCACATGGTGCAACAGAGGTCGCCTGGATTGACATAATTTGGCACCAGCCTAGCCCTAGACTCGCCCTTCCCGGTTCCATAGGTCCGGGCCCGGACAATGATCGACTGCGGAGGCATATGCGCTTTCTGGTTCGCGGCATCGCCGGACTGCTGCTGCTGGCGCTGACCATCGGCTTCGTCGCCATCGGCGCATTCCGCCTGATGGATGCGCGCGAAGGCGAGGAAAGCGGCCGGCCGAGCGGCGGCGGGGAACGCAGCTTCGTGGTCAACGTGGCGACCCTGGAACCGGCCACCGCCACGCCGGTCATCACCGCCTATGGCGAAATCCGCAGCTGGCGCACTTTGGAGTTGCGCGCGGCGACGGCCGGACGGGTGGTGGACCTCTCCGACGGATTCCGCGACGGAGCCGCGGTCACCGAAGGCACCCTGCTGTTCGCCATCGACCCGGCCGAGGCCCAGGCCAAGCTGGCCGATGCCGAGGTGGCGCTGCTGGATGCGGTGGCCGAGCTGGCCGAGGCGCGCGAGGCGCTGGTCGTGGCCGAGGCCGAGCTGGTCGCCGCGGAGACCCAGCGCACCCTGCGTGGCCAGGCCCTGGAGCGCCAGCGCGAGCTGCAGCAGCGCAACTTCGCCGCCGCCGCCACGGTGGAAGAGGCGGAGATGGCGCTGGCCAATGCCGAGCAGACCGTCGCCAACCGCATGCTGTCCCAGGTCAGTGCCCGCAACCGCATCGACCGCGCCAACCGTGCCATCGAGCGCGCCGCCATCAGCCGCGACGAGGCCGGCCGCATCCTGGCCGAGACCCGGGTGGTGGCGGAATTCGACGGGCTGCTGAGCGAGGTGGACGCCGCCATCGGGCGCCGGGTCTCGGCCAATGAGCGGCTGGGCACGCTGATCGACCTGACCGCGCTGGAGGTCGCCTTCCGGGTCTCCAACACCCAATTCGCAAGGCTGCTGGAAGACGGCGCCCTGCGCGCCGCACCGGTGGTCGTGGCGCTGCAGCTGGACGGCGCCAGCATGGAGGTCGACGGCCATATCGAGCGGGTCGGCGCCACCGTGGAATCCGGCGATACCGGTCGCATCGCCTATGCCCGGCTGGACACCACCCCGGACACCATCCTCAGGCCCGGCGATTTCGTATCGGTCAGCGTCGCCGAGCCGCCGCTGGACAATGTGGCGGTGATCCCGGCGACCGCCGCCGATAGCGACGGGCGCCTGCTGATCGTAACCGCCGAGGATCGGCTGGAAGAGGTGGCGACGACGATCCTGCGGCGTCAGGGCGACATGCTGATCGTCGGCGAGGCGCCGTTCGGCGCCCGTTACGTCACCGAGCGTACGCCGCAGCTCGGCCCCGGCATCAAGGTGCGGCCGGTCGATGCGGTGGATCCGGGCGACGGGTCGACCGCCGCCCTGCCCTCGCCGGCCGGGTTCTCCGCCGGCGGCGACCGCATCGTGTTGGACGAGGAAGAACGGCGCAGCCTGATCGAGATCCTGGAAGCGGACCGGCGCATGCCGGATGACCGGCGAGAACGGCTGCGGGCGCTGCTGTCCCAGCCCGAGGTGCCGCGCGGCCTGGTCGAGCGCCTGCGCCAGCGCGGCGCGGGCGGCGGCTGATGGATATCCGGCACCTGCGCGACAGCGCCAAGACCGGCGGGGTGCTGGCCTATCTGGTGCGGCACCGGACCGCCGCCAATCTGCTGCTGATCCTGATGATCGTCGGCGGGGTGGCGGCCGGCACGCAGCTGCGCACCCAGTTCTTCCCCGACATCGTGTTCGAGACCGTCACCGTCCGCGTCGCCTGGACCGGGGCGGGACCGCAGGACATCGACGACGCGATCATCTCCCTGCTGGAACCGCAGCTGATCACCGTCGAGGGCGTCGCCGAGGTCACGTCCATCGCACGGGAGAACCTGGCCACCATCGCCCTGGAATTCGAGACCGGCTGGGACATGCAGCGGGCGGTGGACGAGGTGAAGGCGGTGGTCGACGGCGTCACCACCCTGCCCGACGATTCCGAGGTCCCGACCGTGCGCCGCGGCGCCTTCCGCGACCGGGTCACCGATCTGGTGATCTCCGGCCCCATCGGCATCGAACAGCTGACTCGCCTGGGGGACGAGCTGCAGGCGCGGCTGTTCCGGGCCGGTGTGACCCGGGTCAGCCTGCGCGGCGTGGCCGAACCGGTGATCCGGGTCTCGGTGCCGGAAGCCAATCTGCACCGTCACGCCCTGAGCCTGCGTGATGTCTCCAACGCCATCGCCGCGGAAAGCGCCCGCGATCCGGCCGGCGATTTGGACTCCAGCGCCACCCGGGTGCGCACCGGCACCGAACGCCGGGATGCGAGCACCATCTCGGACATCGCGGTGAGATCCCTGCCCGATGGCAGCAAGCTCTTCGTGCGCGACGTCGCCACCGTCGATCTGGAGGGCGTGGAGCGCGGCACCGCCTATTTCAACGGCGACGATCCCGCCGTCGTGCTGCGCGTCGAGCGCGGCGCCGACGGCGACACGATCCGGCTGCAGGCGACGGTGCAGCAGGTGGTGGACAGCATGCGCCCGACCGTGCCGGAGGGAGTCTCCATCGCCCTGACCCGGACCCGGGCCGAGGCGGTCAGCGACCGGCTGGACATCCTGTGGCGCAACGGCGCCTTCGGCCTCGGGCTGGTGCTGGTCTTCCTGTTCCTGTTCCTGTCGGCGCGCACCGCCTTCTGGGTCGCCGCCGGCATTCCGACGGCCATGGCCGCCACCATCGCGCTCATGTGGGTGTTCGGGCTGACCCTAAACATGGTGTCGCTGTTCGCGCTGATCCTGTGCATCGGCATCGTGGTCGACGACGCGATCGTGGTCGGCGAGCATGCCGACCATCTGTCCCGACACGGGCTCGGCCCGGCCGATGCGGCGGCGGCGGCGGCCCGGCGGATGGCGGCACCGGTGTTCAGCGCCTCGATCACCACGGTCATCGCCTTCACCGCCCTGGCCGCCATCGGCGGCCGCTTCGGGCGGCTGATCCTGGACATCCCCTTCACCGTGGCGGTGCTGCTGATCGCCAGCCTGGTGGAGTGTTTCCTGATCCTGCCGGCGCATATGCGGCACGCCCTGTCGGCGCAGAACCGCCAGCCCTGGTACGACGCGCCCAGCCGCGCCTTTAACCGCGGCTTCGTCTGGTTCCGAGAGAATGTGTTCCGGCGCGTCATGGCCTGGATCATCGCCGGGCGCTATCCGGCGCTGGGCGCAACGGTGATGCTGCTGCTGATCTCAGCCGCCCTGTTCTTCGACGGCTCGGTGCGCTGGCGCTTCTTCAATGCGCCGGAGCGCGCCGTGATCAGCGCCAATATCGCGATGCTTCCGGGCGCCACCCGCGACGATACCCGCGCCATGCTGGACGAGATGCGGCGGGCATTGGACGCGGTCGATGCCCGCTATGCCGAGGAGCATGGCCGGGCGCCGGTGCTGTTCGCCCTGGCGACGGTGGGCGGCGGCACCGGCCGCGGCCTGGCCAGCGCCGACAGCAAGGACCGCGATCTGCTGGGCGCCTTCTCGGTGGAGCTGATCGACCCGGATCTGCGCTCCTACTCCTCCTTCGCCTTCATCGGCGACTGGCAGTCGGAGATCCGCCAGCACCCGCTGCTGGAGACCCTGGCGCTGCGCGGTCATCGATCCGGGCCGGGCGGCGACGCCATCGACGTGGAGCTGGCCGGCACCGACATCGAGACATTGAAGGCGGCGGCCGAGGCGTTGAAGGCGGACCTGGCAAGGTTCTCGGTGGTCAGCGCGCTGGAAGACACCCTGGCCTACGACAAGACCGAGCTGCTGCTGACCCTGACGCCCCTGGGCGAGGCCTTGGGCTTCACCACCGACGCGGTCGGCCGCGAGCTGCGCGACCGGCTGGAGGGCATCGAGGCGGCGGAATTCGCGGTCGGCGCCCGCACCGCGGAGATCCGCGTCGGCGCGCCGGAGGAGGAGCTGACCGCCGCCTATCTCTACGAGACCCGGCTGACCACGCCGGGCGGCGGCTATGTGCCGTTGAGCGAGATCGTCGATATCGAGACCCGGCTCGGCTTCTCGGCCATCCGGCGCGAAGACGGCCTTCCGGTGGTCAACGTCACCGGCGACATCTCCGAGGACGACCCGGTCGCCGCCGCCGAGGTGACCCGCGCCCTCAACACCAGCATCCTGCCGGAGCTGGCGGCCCGCTACGACGTCAGCTACCGGCTGGGCGGCCTGGCAGAGCAGGAATCGCGGTTTCTCGGCGACGCGGCTTTGGGCGCCGGCCTGTGCCTGATCGGCATCTATCTGGTGCTGGCCTGGATCTTCGCCTCCTGGACCCGGCCGCTGGTGGTGATGGCGATCATCCCCTTCGGCGTGATCGGGATGATCTGGGGCCATCACTGGCACGGCCTGCCGCTCAGCATGTTCTCGGTGGTCGGGTTGATCGGCATGTCGGGCATCATCATCAACGATTCCATCGTGCTGGTGACCACCATCGACGGCCACGCCAAGGGCAAATCGCTGATCGCCGCGGTGATCGACGGCGCCGCCGACCGGCTGCGTGCGGTGGTGCTGACGACTCTGACCACCGTGGTCGGCCTGATGCCGCTGCTGTTCGAGGAAAGCCGGCAGGCCCTGTTCCTGATGCCGACCGTGATCACCCTGGTCTACGGCCTCGGCTTCGGCCTGTTCCTAGTTCTGCTAGTGACCCCCGCCCTTGTCACCATCCAGCACGACATCGGCCTGCTGCTGCGCTCCGGCCGCCGGCTGATGAGCCATGGAGTCCGCATCGGTGCCCGGCGGATCCGGCCCGGCGGCGCGGTCGGGGCGGAGTGATCAAGCGAGCTTCATCAGTGCGGCCTCGGGGGCACGCTACCTTTCGCTGATACCCACATACGCTTAGGCAAGGTCGTAACGATGCAATCCATTGTGCAATCGTCAACAATGGTTCGAACCTTATGCTCAGCCACTAGACAGCCGCGCAGCCAGCGAAGACAACGTTACGATGGTCGCAAGAACAGCCTTGCCCGCTTCACCGACCGCTTCGGCACTATTCTTAAGATCATCCATTAGTCGTTCCAAGGTGTTCTTCCGTGGGCTCGCACTCGTTGCCTCCGTGGCAAGCGATTCTACGTCTCGCGCCATTGCGGAGACTTGATCTTTGGAGATCGAGTCATTTCGAGCCAAGTCATTCATCTCCTTTGCCAAATTCCCAAGTGCATCCTTGATCTCTTTGTCCAGGTTTGATGAGGAAATCGTATTAAAGCAGTTCTCCATTGCATCGGCGATGAAGACAGGAGCGGTAATCGTTGTGCCGTCACCAATTGTAATGATTTTATCCTGTGACATTCTCTCAATCCTCTCTGCAAAGAGCTGATTCAAACTCTCGACCATGAGAGTTACATCGCCATGAAAGTGAAGTGTTTCAACAACTTGCTTCACTTCGGATTCTACGAGCTCATTCGTCATTATGTTTTTGAGACTAAATGTAGCATTCTTGAACCGAGACATTTGCTCGTCGAAATCCGTGACGATTCGGCCGGAATACATGCCCTGTACATATGTTTGGTCAAGCCAGTCGGCGCGCTCTCGCAGTGAGCCTTTGATTCCGGGGAAGAAGGTCACGTAGGAAGCATAGAATTTTTGGCTTCCTTCAAATTCACTCAAGAATGAGACCGGAACACTGACTTGTGGCGTAGCGTTGTTCTCCACTTTTTGCGGGCTCGGCACAACCTGCTCAATGAGAAGATAAAGTTGGGGCACGCTGACAATGCAGTTGAACATTGGTAGCAGCATCTCAGGCATGAATCGGAGTCGCCCGGTCAGGGTTGCACGCAGGACACCCTCAATTGCGATTTGATCGATGCAGCGTTGATACAACTCATCTGGCAATGCGACCGGAAATCCTTCATGGGCAACAAATGTCGACGACGCTGACATGAACCATACGCGTCCATCGTCGACTTCCTGATCACGAAGACGAACGCAGCCAACTCCACCGCGTAACATGTTGATCTTCCCACCTGGTGCATACACCCACATATGATCAGGCTCGCCGGGATGGGAATACGCATCATTCTCGGCTAATAGACGGGATGCATCATCGACACCTTGGAGGTTCCCCACGGCAGGGCTCTTAACGAGGCAATCGCGCGCCGCCAACCTACTCCGCTCAGCATCAGGTGTGTAATAAAGGCCAGGAGAACGAGGGATCCATTCGGATATCAAGAAGTTCTTTAGAGTTATAACGACATTAGCGCGAAGCGATTCTTTCAAAATTGCATCCCAAAGTGGTAAATTTTCCTCAAATGTCCTATCAGGACCACTCGGAACATCTTCAGGGCGCTGGAGCAATCCCGACAGCATAACTTGCTCTGCGAGAAATTCTCGGCATTCCCATTGCCCCAATCCACCGATGAGGCTCGGATACTCAAATGGTTCGATGACTGGTTGCTCACTGGTGCTCAATTCTCCGTCCTCGAAATAGGTGAATTTGCAGGATGCGCAGTGTGTCAATCAATTGAGGTTGTTGATTTCGCGATACGCTCTTTAGATTTGCGAGTGTACGGCACAACCGCGCTGATACTCCACAGATGCTGAATTGGAAGCGCAGTCAATAGCAATCGCAGACCAATGCTCTTTTGATATTCTGAGACCCAAGCTCGTGAACTGTGATTTAATGTTCAATTAGATCTCTGTTGATGAAGAGGTATTATTACTTTCTGAGCCTCTTTCGCTTTGAGGGACTAAGCTCGGTATGTTAGGTAAACTTGTTCCGTCGTTCCCCTTCAGGTGACCTTCCAACTTCCTATGCAATTCTGTGAGAGAATTGGAGGCTGATGAATTCTCTCAGTGAAATTGAATAATTTCATTGACCACACGACGCTGCGTGAAACGTGAGAGATTCAGTTCGCGGCCAATCAGGCTTGCACCAAGGACGTCACGCATCGTGCCAAACTTAGCATCAATCGCATCCGGCCGTCACTGGTGCGGATCGATCGCCAAACGGCTGCAGTCTCAATGGATTTCCGACGAGTTGCGTCAGCGATCGATTGTTCTCCCGCAGGCGAGCGCATTCACGCCGATGATGATGAGGCCGGTCAGGACTAGGCGGAAGCCGGCGCTGATGCCGACCGTGATCACCCTGGTTTACGGCCTCGGCTTCGGCTTGTTCCTAGTGCTGTTGGTCACCCCGGCCCTGGTCACCATCCAGCACGATATCGGCCTGTTGATCAGATCCAGCCGCCGCCTGCTGATCCACGGCGCGCGTCTGGGCAAGCGGCGGATCAGGCCAGGGACCGTGGTCGGGGCGGAATAGCCCGACACACATCGAGTCACGCTAGGACCGCAGCTCCTTCAGCCCATCAGCGATGAGCCTGGCGCCGAGCGCGCCGAAGACGAGCCCGAAGGTCGCCTCGACGGCGTGGACGAGCCGTCCATAGGTCCGCATCGCCACCCCGGTCGAGAACAGCAATGCGTAGGTGCCGTAGATCGCCATGGCCGACAAGGAGATGCAGAAGCCGATGATCAGGAACTGCGCGTTGGTGAGGTTCGCCGAGGCCAGGAAGATCGAGACGGCGACCCACATCAGCGCGGCCTTGGGATTGGTCAGCACCACCAGAAAACCGGTGGCGTATGCGCGCGGCCCGGTCGTCCGCATGCCCGCCCCGCTACCGCCGGTCCTGGCTCCGCGCCAGGCGGTCCTTAGCGCCTTCAGCCCTAGGAACAGGAGATAGCTTCCGCCCACCAGCTTCATCGCCGTGATGGACTGCGGGAAGGCGTCGAACAGGGCGCCGATGCCCAGCGTGAACAGGACCGCCCAGACGAACACGCCGCTCGCCACGCCGGCGGCGGTCATCACGCCGGCCCTGCGCCCGGAGCCCAGCGACACCGACGACACCGCCATCATGTTGGGGCCGGGCGTGACTTGGGCGAGCAAGACGCCAACGATCAGGGGCAGGAATTCGAGCACGGGCGGACCTCCGAAGCGGATACGTGAGATCGCCTTTTTCGCCCTTCGGAGCGGATGGCTCAAGCCAAAGCCGTCATTGCGTGGAGCCGCAGGTGACGCGGCAATCCACTGTCGGCAACAGGAGTGGATCTCCGCGCTCCTGACGCTCTGGTCCGCAAGATTTGGCTGTGGAGTTTGAAGAGGCCGGATTTCGGCCTTGGCACTCTTGGCCAGGACCGGGCTTTTGATGTCCCGTAGCCAGCTCTTCGGGTGTCGGAACCGCGACCACTTCAGCTCAGGAGATTCCCTTCAGCTATAACGGCGTGGAGGCCGCTTCGGCGCCTTCCGCCGCCACAATCACCTTTGCACTGAATGGCTCGACGCGCAGGCGGAAGTCCTGATCCACCGCGAACACGGTGCCGTTGGGTATGCCAAGCCAGCGCTCGTGGGTGATCGGCTCGGAGGCGATCTCTACGGCCCTGTACAGCTGCTTGGTGTCGTGGTGGACGTGTGACTGGCCACAGATCTCGCACGGCACGATCTTCTCGCGTTCGAGGTACCACAGCGAACGATTCAGCCGCGACCCAACCATCTGCACGCCATCGGTCCACAGCACGTTGAGCGAGATCTTCCGCTTCGGGTCGATCTCCCTGGACCAGGCGATGACCTGCTCCAGGGCGGTACGCAGGGTCTCTAGCAAAGGCCGATCCGGTGCCTGCTGCCAGAGCGTCATGAGAAAACGAAAGACATGCTCGCTGTCGGTGCTGCCCTTGATCTCGGTCCGGTGCAGAGGGTCGAGCGCCTCGAGTAGCCTCTGCCGCACCTGCTCGAAGTTTGGCACGGTGCCGTTGTGGGCGAAGAGCCAGACGCCGTGGACGAATGGGTGCGTGTTCTCAAGTCCCGGGGCTCCGACCGTGGCCCGGCGGACATGGGCAATAACGGTTTTGGAATAGATCCGGGCAGCGGTCTTCTTGAAGTGCTCGCCGTCATAGGCCGCCCAAGCTTGCTTCTCGACGAAGGGCACACCGTCGGGGTGCTCCGCCACGCCCCAACCGTGCCCATGGGTCTGGCCTTCCTGGTCCAGGCGGCTCTGCTCCATGAGCGCGTTTTGGGCATGGACCAAGCTGCACTCGACCCTGGTCGGCTCGTTGGCACGAAATCCGTAAAGGCGGCACATGGCGATCTATTGCTTTCCCATCCTCTGCTGACCGAGTCGTGCCGGTCCGTCCCTTCCCGCGCCAACGACAAACCAGTCGCCTCGACCCCTCAAAACTGCGTGAGTAACGTGGAGCCGCCGTACGTCTTTCTAATCGACATCGCGGAAGAATGTAACAGAGCCAAATACGCACACTCTGACGCGCCGATCACCTCAATTGCCGCAGGCTGAATCTCCGACCTGATCCGGGGTTGTGTCGATGCCTTCGGTGTTTCGGTGCCCACCTGCTGACCGTCATGATCCGCTGAACGTCCACTCAGCGCCACGCGCGGACCGGCCTTTTGTGTTGAGCCGACGTCGGCTTGCTCCATGGGAGGATTGACAAGCCGTCACGCAGAATGCCCGACCTTTTCCGCGCGGATCGGGTCGTCGCCATGGCTGATCGACAACCTTTCCGTCACCGACCGTGCGCAGGTCGCCGCATCTGACACGTCGTGGCCAATCACCATGAGCTGGTATCCATCGCCGTGCTCGGCCCATGACGGCGAGAGGACGACGACCCCGCTGGCGCTCAATCTCGGGCGATACAGGTCGTCTCCAATCCGCGACAGAAACTCCGCGAAACTCTGCCCGGGCCCTCGGAGGTCGGCGCGCTCGACGACGATGAAGGGGTGCCGCACCCAATCGCCGATAAGCCGGTTCGCCAGGGTCATGGGGATCGACACGCCTCCCCAACGGCCGTTGCATTCGATCCAGTGGAGGCGCGCGTCGGCCAGGCTCTGGCCGATCAGAATGGCATCGAAGCTGCACCGTCCGAAATACCCGAGCCGTTGGAACAAGGTGCCCAAACGCGCCGCCTCGTCGGCGATGCGCTGTCGCCAGCCTTGCGGCAGTGCGCTTGGCCTGGCGCCGACGAAGACTCCGGTCGGACCGGCGAGGATCTGCTCGAATACTCCCTCCACCAGCGGGCCGCCGTGCTCGCGGTGGGGTATCCACAGATGGGCCGACGGGCTTGTTAGCACCGGCCCTTCCCAGGCAGTGACGATCAGAGGGTAGGCGCCTTGCCAACCGACACGGCGAAGAACAGCCAACACATGTCGGCACAAGGCCCCAATGGAATGATGCGCCATCTCCGCAGGGTCGAGCACCACCGTCCCGATGGCGCTGGCACTGTCGGTTACCTTTACGGCGACAGCGCTTTGCCTCTTGGCCAGATTTGCGATCCGCCCGGCCAACGCGGCGGGACCGAACACGGCGTGTGCAGGTGGCAGTGCACTGCCGCCTAGCACTGCGGCTGCATGCCGTGCAAACCACAGCTTGTCGTTGACCCGTCGGACGAGTCGCGGCGGAGGGGCGGCCACGCTTACAGGCCTGCCTGCATGGCTGGCGATCGTGGCGGCGAGCCGCCAGACACCGCCGGTTCCCATATACGGTATGACGTTCAGGCCGCCATCGAGGCGCGCTTGCCTCACCAGGCGATCCAGAACATTCGTATCGTCGGCGCAGCTGATACTGAGCGGCGTGCTGTGTGTCGCCTGTCGTGGAACCAGGACGGTCACGTCGCCCAGCCGCAGCGAGTTGCGGCAGTATTCTTCGAAATCGCGATGCCGGTGTCCCCTGATCGCGACGAAGTCCCCGTCGCCGGCGAGCAACAGGGCGCGCTGCGTATACTTTGTCCCGTTTGCGCGGTCGAACAGCGAGATGGCGCTGTGATCCTCCAGCACCAATCCGGGCCATGGCCCAGTGCCCGTGGTCACATCGGTGCCGAATGCGCCGGTCGAGGATAGGGCTGGTTCGTCGGCCAGAATCCGTTCGGCCAAGCGGGCGACGTGCCGTTGCTCGCCACGGTCGAGTTCGGTCACATAGTGCGGAACGATTGGAAGATCGGTGGCCAAAGAATTCTGGACTCGTTCAAAGGGTTGTCGATGCTGTGCCCGATGCCGGACCGTCAGGCGCAGCCCGTGAAAACTGGCACCAACGTCGGCCGCAGAGAGAAAGCCGAAACAACCAGGAGCGGGCAGGCAACTCAGACGAAATCGCGGCGTTATCGACGGAAGACTCCCGCCCATTCAGCCTGGGGAATATCGACCCCGACGGAGAACGAGGGGAAACTGCGCCGCATTGAGCCAGTCGTGATTATCCGACACAGGGCAAATTCACCCCACACGCTAAGAAACCGGCGCGACGGCTGCATTGATCTGCCTCAGGGCGAATGCCGCCCGGACACGAAAGTCGCTGGGCGCGTGCAGCCTGTGCGGACAAGGGTTGTCACCGTTAAGCAGACGCCGCCATGGCGTGATGGCTGATTGGTCCGTCACTGTGATGGGCCTTCGGTCCTGCTCGGAATTCGCCTGATTCACGGGCTGCCGGGGCCGGCGTTCCTCGAGCTCGAGCCAAAGCGTCCAGCTCAGGGTCGCCCGGACGACTACCGGGTGTCGGCAGCGCCCGTGCTGGCGCAGAGGCCGGTTGCCCGCTCCGGCTCATACCGCGACGTGAGGCTCAGATGTCCCGTCTTCCGCTCTCCGGTGATCGCCGGACCTTGATCGCAGACCTGCGAGAGCGTTGGGGGGCCGACGACACCTCCCCGCGCAAACGCTATCGTCAATCCGCCGCCTTTTGTGGTCTGGACCGCAACTCCTTCGATCCGTGGCCGGTAAGGCTTGCGCCGAGGGCGGCAAAGATCGGGTCGAGGGTTCCATCATTCAGAGCCGGCCGTCACCCGCCTCGCGCCATCGGAAGAATGCCGCGCTCGAACGGACGCGAGAGGAACTGGGGTCAGCGTTCGGCCTTCTTGCCGCCAGCCAGTGTGATCACGGCGATGATGATCAGGCCGGTGAGGACCAGGCGGAAGCCGGCGCTGAGGCCGAAGGTGTTGAGCATGGTGACCAGCAGGAACAGAAACAGGGCGGCGCCCCAGAGGCCAGAGACGTTGGAATAGCCGCCGGCGACCGAGGTGCCGCCGATGACCACCACGGCGATCGAGGCGAGCAGGTATTCCGCGCCCATGTTCAGCGAGGCGCCGCCTGAAAAGCCGGAGAGCACGAAGCCGCACAGACCGGCGAAGGTGGCGCACATCACGTAGGTGGCGAAGCGGATAATACCGACCCTCACGCCGGCCAAGAGGGCGGCGCGCGGATTCTGGCCGATGGCGATCACCGAGCGGCCATAGATCGTGCGGTGCAGGACAACCGCCATCAAAGCCGCCAGCACGATGACGCAGACCGCCAGCACCGGCACGCCGGAGATCTGCCAGGTGGTGAAGTCGGCCAGCAGCGGCGGCGGCTTGATCTTGATGCCGCGGCCATAGGCGATGGCTGTGGATTGCACCAGGAAGCTGGAAGAGAGCGTGGCGATGATCGGCGGAATGCGCAGCAGGCGGATCAGGCCGTAGTTGAAGACACCGACGGCCGCGCCACACAGCAGGGCCACGGCGAAGCCGATGGCGAGCATGGAATCCTGGGTGTCCATGAGCTTCATGGAGACGGCGCCGGCCAGGGTCATGGTGGCGGGGATCGACAGGTCGACATTGCCGGGGCCGAGCGTGATGACATGCATCTGGCCGATGCCGACGATCACCGAGAAGGCAGCGAAGGAGAAGGCGGCGGTCAGCACCTCGCCCGCCCCCTGGCCGCCGGTGAAGACGATGGTGGCCAGCCAGACCACCAAGGCGCCGAGATAGGCCCAGATCCAGGGCTGCTCGCCGATGATGCGCAGGCGTCTGACGGCTTCGCTCATCGCCGCGCCTCCGCCCGGTTGATCAGCACCCTGAGCGCCAGGACGATGATCAGGATCCCGCCCTGGGCGCCGATCTGCCAATCCGGCGAGATGCGCAGGAAGGAGAGGAAGGAGCCGGCCAGGGTCAGGGTCGCGGCACCGATCACCGCCCCGATGGGCGAGATGCGACCGCCGACGAACTCGCCGCCGCCCAGGATCACCCCGGCGATGGACAGCAGGGTGTAGCGCAGCGCGATATTGGCGTCGGCGGAGGTGGTCAGGCCGATCAGCGACAGCCCCGAGAGCACGCCGAAGAAGCCGGCCAGCGCGAACATGGTCACCTTGGTGCGCAGCAGCGACCAGCCGGCCCGCTCCACCGAGCGCGGATTGCCCCCTGCCCCGCGCAGCACCGCGCCATAGGCCGAGCGCATCAGCCCGACATGCACAATCGCGGCGAGCGCGACGGAGGCGTAGATGGTGAAGGGCACGATCGGCGTCTTGAACTTCATGATCGCGCGGATCCATTCCGGCGCGCTGCCGCCGGGCGTGGGCAGGACCAACAGGGCCAGGCCCAGCCAGACGAAGGACATGCCGAGCGTCACCACGATCGAGGGCAGGTTGCGCAGATGGATCAGCGCGCCCAGTGCCGCGTAGCCCAGTACGCACCCGGCCAGGGCCAGCACGCCCAGCAGGGGTGTCTCAGCCAGCCAGGTGGCGCCGATGCAGGCCACCAGCCCGACGAAGGAGCCGATGCCGAGATCGAGGTCGTTGACCGTGATCACGCACATCTGGGCGATGGTGGCGAAGGCGATGGGCAGGGCCAGGTTGAGCAGCAGGTTGAGCCCGAGATAGCTCATCGCCCGGGGCTGCAGATAGAAGATCGCCGCCAGGATCACCGCCAGCGAGAAGGCCGGCAGCAGGCTGCGGAGCAGGCGCGGCGAGAGGGTCGGCATGCGCTCAGGCCACCTGGCCGAAGGAGGCGTGCAGCACCTTTTCCTCGGTCAGCTGATCGCCGGGCAGGTCGGCGACGATGCGGCCGTCGCGGAACACGTAGACGTGGTCGCAATGGTCGAGCTCGTCCATCTCGGTTGTGTACCAGAGGAAGGTCCGGCCCTTCGCCGCCTCGTCGCGGATCATGGAATAGACCTCCTGCTTGGTGCCGATATCGACGCCGCGCATGGGGTCGTCCATCAGGATGATCTCGGCATCGGAGGCCAGCGCCCGGGCGAACAGGGCCTTCTGTTGGTTACCGCCGGACAGGGACAGGATGGGGTTGTCCATGTTCGGGGTGACGATGCCGATGCGCTGCCGCCAATCTGCAGCCACCCGGGCCTCGGCCTCGCCGTCGACCAGGCCGAAGCGCAACAGGCCGCGCATGGATCCGATGCTGATGTTCCGGGCGATCGACCATAGCGGGAAGATGCCGTCGGTCTGGCGGTCGCCGGCCACCACGGCCATGGCGTGCCGGCCGCCGAGGCGATCCTGCACCGCCGAGCCGTCGAACACACCGATCAGCATATCGGTCTGGCCGTGGCCGCCAAGGCCGGCAAGGCCGATGATCTCGCCGCGATAAACGATCATCGGCGCGCCTGCCGGGTCGGCCGGCGGCCGGGCGGTGATCAGCGGCGTGGCGCCCCCCCGCTTGGTATCGACGGCCTGGCGCTCCCCGGCATCGGCTTCGGCGACGCTGCCCATGGCCGCGACCAGGGACTCGCGGGTGAACTCCGCGGCCGGCAGCGCCGCGACGACGGCCCCGTCGCGCATGACGACGATCCGGTCGGCCGTCGTCAGAACCTCGTCCAGCAGATGGGAGATCAGGATGCAGGCGCCGCCATCGGCCACGAAACGCCGCACGAAGGCCAGGAGCTGCTCGGCCACGACGGCGTCCAGTGACGAGGTCGGCTCGTCCAGGATGACCAGGTCGGCCGCCGCATCGGTCACCGTGAAGGCGCGGGCGATCTCGACCATCTGGCGCCGGGCGATGGACAGGTCGCCCACCACGTCGGCTGCCGTAATGCCGTGGTCCGGGAAGATCTCGTCGAGCATGTCCCGGATCAGAGTCTCCGCCTTCGTGCGCCAGCCAAAGCCGCGCAGCGCCGGATGCAGGATGCGGGCGTTCTCCGCCACCGTCAGGTTGGGACAGAGCGACAGCTCCTGGAAGACGCAGCGGATGCCTGCGCTGTGCGCGAAGCCGACGGAATACCGCGCCGCCACCTCACTCCCGCGCACCTGGATGCCGCCCCCGCTGGGCGGCAGGGTGCCGGCCAGGATGTTCATCAGGGTCGACTTGCCGGCGCCGTTATGCCCGACAAGGCCGAGGCATTCGCCGGCGAACAGGTCGAGATCGACGCCCACCAGCGCACGGACGGCGCCGAAATGCCTTTCGACGCCGTCCAGCGTGACGATCGGTTGGCCAGGGTCGGTCATGGTCGATCGGAATCGACCGGACGGTCCCCGGCCCGAAGGGACCCGATCACCGGGTCACATGCCCGCATCCGCGATGACGGCCTTGGCGTCGTCGAGCGAGTACTCGACATTGGCGACGCCGCCGACCTGGGTGTTGGCCAGGTTCTCTTCCAGATTGTCCTGGTCGATGCGCAAGAACGGCACGACCAGATCCTTGGGCACGTCCTGGCCGTCGAGGATCTGCTGCGCGACCCAGAAGGCCAGGGTCGAGACGCCCGGGGCGATGGAGACCGACATGGTCTCGTAGCCATTGGCGGCCTTCTGCTCGGCCCACCATTGCAGCTCGTCCTGGCGGTTGCCCATGATGATCAGCGGCATGTCCCGGCCGGCGGCGCGAAACGCCTGGGCCGCGCCATAGCCGTCGCCGCCCTGGGTGACGACCGCGGCGATGTCCGGCAGCGACGGCAGGATGCCGGCGACCGCCTTCTGGGCCACGTCCTGGGCCCAGTCTCCATGGACCGAGCCAACAATGGTGAATTGCGGGTTCTCCGCCACGCCCTCATGGATGCCGGCGCTGATCTCGTCATCGACGAAGACGCCGGCCAGGCCGCGGATCTCCAGCAGGTTGCCGCCTTCCGGCATCTTCTCGGCCAGGTACAAGACCTCGTCCTTGCCCATCTGCTTGAAGTCGACGGCGATGCGCCAGGCGCAAGGTGCGGTGACGATGCCGTCGAAGGAGACGACGGTGATGCCGGCGTCGCAGGCTTCCTGCACCGCGCCGTTCAGTGCGTCCGGCGAAGCGGCGTTGATGACGATGGCGTCATAGCCCTGCAGGATCAGGTTCTGGATCTGGGCCGCCTGCTCGGTGACCTGGTTTTCCGCCGTGGTGAAAGCGTCGGCCGCCGAGACGATGCCTTCCGCCACCGCCGTCGAACCGACCTTCTCCCAGCTCTGCAGCATGGCCTGGCGCCAGGAATTGCCGGCGTAGTTGTTCGACAGGGCGATGCGGCTGTCCGAGGTATCGGCCATGGCCGATCCGGCGATCGACGCGACCGCGAAGGTGAGCGTCAACGCGCCCGTAAACAGGGGTTTCATGGGTCTTCCTCCCTCATTGTTATCGGCTGGCCTTGGGGTGGCGCATTATCCCGCAAGACGATCAAAGTCATTACTCATACAAATGTCAACCGACGCCGCCGCGAGGCCCGGCGGGGACGGGTCGACATCGACCGCCGCCACCCCGTCAGCCGGATTTGTCGAAGGCCTCGCCGAAATCGGGATGCCAGCGCGACAGGGGCGGCCGGTTCTCGGTGATGTCGCCGGCCCCCCAGAGGATGCGCTTGCGGTCCATGGCCTCGGTCACCTCATTGTCCGGGCAGATGATGTAGAAATCGCCGCGGCTGACCGCCGCCTCCATCCTTTCGACCACCTGCTCCGGCAGCCACGCGCCGGGCTTGTGCTCCCGCTTGCCGGTGGTGGTGAAGCCGGGGACCAGTAGGTGGGCGGAGACCTGGCAGCCGGCGGTGTTTCTGAGCTCGTGCTGAAGCTGCTCCGTATAGGTCTTCACCGCCGATTTGGTGACGTTGTAGATCACATTGCCGGGCGGGTTGGTGATGCCCTGCTTGGAGCCGGTATTGACGATGGCCGACGGCGCGTCCTGCACCGACATGCGCGGCAGGAAGGCACGAACGCCATGCACGACGCCCCAGAAGTTCACGTCCATGGTGCGGTGCCAGTCGTCGAGCTCCTCCGACGTGCCGCCCGCAACCCGGGTTGCGGCATTGTTCATCAAGAGGCTGACCTCGCCAAAGCGATCGAAGGTGGCGTCGCTCAGCGCCTGGACCTCCTGGAGGCGGGCCACGTTGATCTCCGCCGCCAGCACCGCATCGTCGCCGTCCGGCGCGATGCCGGCGACCTGTTCTGCCGCCGTCTCCAGTTCGTCGCCGTCAATATCCGCCATGCAGATGCGCATGCCGGCGGCGGCAAACCGCTTGGCAGCGGCGAGCCCGATGCCCATGGCCGCTCCGGTAATGACCGCTACCCGCCCCTTCTGAAACACCGCGCCTGTCATCTCTGTCTCCTCCCCGATTTGTGGTTATCCTGCCCGTTTGGGCCCGCGTAAGTACAGGGGCACAAATACAGGGGGACGCAGGATGACGGTCGAGCCGCTGCGCATCGCGGTGATTGGCGCCGGATTGATCGGCCGCCGGCATGTCGGCTGCGTGCTGGACGAGCCGGGTGCCGTTCTGGCCGGGGTAGTCGAACCGGGGGCGGAGGCGGCAGCGGAGGCCGCAGGCATGGCACCCGGCGTGTCGGTGCATCCCTCCATCGCAGCACTTGCCGATGCCGGCCCGGTGGACGCGGCGATCGTCGCCACGCCCAATGCCGCCCACCGGGATGCGGTGATCGACTGCATCGGGCGCGGATGGGCGGTGCTGGTCGAAAAGCCGATCGCCGATACGCCGGAGGCCGCCGCCGCGATGATCGCCGCCGCGCAATCATCGGGCGTGCCGTTGCTGGTCGGCCATCATCGCCGCCACCATGACAGCATCGCCGTCGCCCGCCGCCTGATTGCCGAAGGCGCCCTCGGCCGGCTGGCGGCGGTATCGGTGCAATGGGCGACACGCAAGCCGGACGCCTATTTCGGCCAGGCCTGGCGACAGACCGCTAGCGGCGGCCCCGTGATGATCAATCTGATCCACGACATCGACCTGCTGCGCCATCTCTGCGGCGAGATCGACACTGTCACGGCGGAGGCCGGATCGGCCCTGCGGCGCAACGCCAACGAGGATTCCGCGGCGGTGCTGCTGCGCTTCGCCAATGGGGCGCTGGGAACCGTGGTGCTGACCGATGCGGCCTTGTCGCCCTGGACCTGGGAAGGCGGCAGCGGCGAGAACCCGGGCATTGCCGAGACCGGGCAGTCCTCCTACCGGCTGATGGGGACCGCCGGGTCGCTGGAACTGCCCTCGGTGACATTGTGGCGGCCGGAGCGGGAACCCGGAGACTGGTCGATTCCGTTGACCGGCGAGACCATGCCGCATCGCCGCACCGACCCGCTGCCGGCACAGCTTCGCCACTTCCTGGCCGTCGCCCGCGGCGAGGCCGAGCCCCTGGTCAGCGGCGCCGACGGGCTGGCCACCCTGCAGGCAACGCTGGCCGTTCTGGACTCCGCCCGGAGCGGCCAAACGGTTGCTCTCTCAGATCTGCCCGGCGCGGACTAGCGATCTCGGCCGCCCCAACCTCAAACTCCAAATTCCCGACATGCCCCTTGCGTTTCGCCGGCAGGCCGGGACACTGATTGCGCATTCTCTCCTGCCGCCGGCAGCCCTCGGCCATATTGGCGGCACCGAAACAAGGACCGCACCATGCCGCACACCGTCGGACGCATCACCGTGTTCATGGGGCCGAGTACCGTCGGCGCGCCGGACGATCTGGAGCGCGCCATCGTCGACTTCGTAGACCGCGCCCGCGAGACTTTGGACATCGCGGTTCAGGAGCTGGAATCGGAAGCCATCGCGGCGGCGATCATCCGCGCCCGCCAGCGCGATGTCCGGGTCCGCATCGTTCTGGAGGGCGACTATCTGATCGCCCACCAGCCGCTGGCCGACCCTTTCAACCCGGCCGGCCGGCACGAGCCGAACCGGCTTCTCTTCAACGCCCTGCTGCGCGCCAAGATCGATGTGCGCATGGACTACAATCCGAAGATCTTCCATCAGAAATTCATCGTCCGCGACATCGAGGGCTCCCGGGCCGGGCTGCTGACCGGATCGACCAATTTCACCCCGACCGGCGTCGGGTCGAACCTGAACCATCTGGTCGTCATCGAGGGCAAGAGCGTCGCCAACGAATACGCCGACGAATTCGCCGAGATCTGGACCGGCACTTTCGGCACCAAGCGCGAGCGCCATGAGCGCAAGCCCCGCGAGCCGCGGGTCTCCGGCGTGAAGATGAAACCGATCTTCGCGCCGGACCACCAGCCGGAGATGGAGATCATGAAGCAGATGCTGAAGGCGCGGAGCCGGGTGGATTTCGCCATTTTCACCTTCTCGCAATCCTCCGGCATCGACGACACCATGATCGCGCTGGCCCGGGCCGGGATCGCCGTGCGCGGAATCGCCGACGCCCGCCAGGGCAACCAGTCCTGGGCCGCCTCGCGCCCGTTGGCGGCGGCCGGAGTCGAATTCCACCTGGCGTCGCGGGGATCCGGGCTCAACAAGCTGCACCACAAGCTGATGGTGATCGACGGGCAGGTCCTGGTGGTCGGCAGCTTCAACTACACCGAGCCCGCCAACCTGCTGAACGACGAGAACATCCTGGTGATCGGCGATCTGGAGGAGGACCGGCCGGACAGCATCGCCGGCCAGCAGGCGCTCGGGCAATTCGCGCTTGCGGAGATCGACCGCATGATCGCGGACCACGGGCGGCAGCTGACCTAGCTCGGGACGGCGGCAGACCGGCTGTCCTATGATGCCTTCAGGCACGGGCATTCGGCATGACACAGGGCGGAGCAAACGCAATGACCACAAAACCACGCATCGGCTTCATCGGCTTGGGGCTGATGGGCTCGGCCATGGTCGAGAGGCTGCAGGATCTGGGCTATCCGATCACGGTCTGCGCCCATCGAAACCGGACGCCGATCGAGGCCGCCGTAGCGCGCGGGGCGACGGAAGCGGATAGCGTTGCCGAGCTGGCATCCGGCTCGGACATCGTGATGTTGTGTGTCGACACGTCCGATGCGGTGGAGTCGGTGATGAACGGATCTAACGGCGTCATCGCCGCGATACCGTCCGGCGCTCTTGTCATCGATTTCGGCACGTCCAAGCCCGACTCGACCCGCCGCATCGGTGAGGCGCTTGCCGAAAAGGGCGTCGAGATGCTCGATGCGCCCCTGGGCCGCACCCCGTCCCATGGTCGCGAGGGCAAGCTGAACATCATGGCCGCTGGTACCGAGGCGGCCTTTGCCAGGGCCGAGCCGGTGTTGAGGGACCTCGGCGAGAACGTCTTCCATGTCGGACCGCTGGGCGCCGGCCATACCCTGAAATTGATCAACAACTACTTTGCAATGACCACCGCCTGCGCCATGTCGGAGGCCTTTGCGGTCGCCGACATCGCCGGGCTGAAGCGGGAGACGCTGTACGACGTCATGGCCGCCGGTCCCTTGCGTTCCGGCATGATGGATTTCATCAAGGCGAACGCCATCGACGGCAAGCCGGACATGCTCGCCTTCTCCATCGCCAACGCCGCAAAGGATGTCGGCTACTATCGGGAGATGGCCGAGGTGCTGGGATTCCAGAGCTTCATCGCCCTGGGCACCGACGAGCAGCTGCGTTTCGCAAAGGACAGCGGTTGGAGCGAGCGCCTGGTGCCGGAAATGGTGGACCTGCTCGCCGAAAAGCTGGCCAGCAAGCATCGGTGGTAGCTGGCCGGGTCACAACTCCGCAGACAGATACCGAACGCGCTTGCCGCTCTTCAGGGCGGCCTCTCCCACCTCCCGGAACCCGACCCGGGCGTGGAATGCGTCGGAGCCGGGATTGGGCGGGTCGCTGTTGACCTCGCAGACGATGTGGGTATGGCCCGCCTTGCGCGCGGCCTGGAACAGGTCTTCATAGAGGGCCCGGGCCAGCCCCGCGCCACGGGCCGACGGCGCCACCGCAATCCGGTCGACATAGACGAAGCGCCCATACCGCGCCTTGAACCAGAGGAAGTTCGGGCTGTCGTAATCGGCATCGTGGTCGAAGGCGATCAGCAGCGCCCGATCCGGTTCGACCACCCGGGCATGAAACGCCCGATCCATCAATTCCAGGAGCCGTTCGCCGGTGAGCGGCGAGAGCTCGACTTCCAACGCGGTGTTGAGGTCCAACGCCCAGGTCAGGTCGGACTCTTGGAAGGGACGGATCATCATCGCACTTGGCCTGCCCAAGGTCTCACGGAGCCTGCTGCCTCCCTATTGCAGACTTGGTCCTCGGCGGCAATCGCCGGCGGTCCCGGACGGTGGAATTGACACCGCCACGCGGACCACGGTGCCAACCGTCACATATCCGGCCCTATCCTCCACATGGTGAGACCGCCGTGTGACCGGGGTCACAGTCTGGCGAAGGTCGAGCCGGCTAGACTCCCGGCCGATTTCGGCGCTTTGCAACGCGGGCCGCGTGTTGCGGGCATGGCGGTACCCAACTGGAACGAGACATCATGGACGGAACCCTTCATCTGGAATGCAGTCGCTATCGTCAGGATCTGGCCTGGGTTCGCAAATGCCTGGCGCTCAACCGCGCCGGGCGCGACATGTGCATCCGCGTCGAAGCGCGCCTGGGCGGTGCGCCGCCAGCCGCGATCGACGTGTTCCTGACCCGCTGGGATGTCTGGGTGGTCGGGTTTCGCACCAATGCGGTGGCCGTGAAGTTCCAGGATACGAATCCGACCATCGACGGCGTCAACTTCACCCGCACCCTGCCCTTCAGCCCGAGCTATCCCGACCTCGGCGCCTGGAACGAGAGCGTCTCCTATAACGGGCCGGCGCCGTTCTACAGCGCTATCGCCGCCCTGCAGGCGGTGAACCATACGTCCGGCTTCCGCCGCGAGCACCGGCGCGGCCTGACCCTGGTCATCTTCGCCCTTTCCGAGGCGCTGCGCTTCTGGCGCATCGACAAGGCGATATCCGAAGCCATCTGCGGCCAGGGCGCCTTCAAGTTCGTCGACTGGAAGGACTCGGTGAACAACTGGGACAAGCGGTCCAAGGGCTACCAGCGCGGCGCCCTGCAGGGCGTGCAACTGCCGTCCATGTGAGCCTATGGAGCACGCAGGCACGCTTCCGGCGCGTCAGACGCCGGTCTTGTTCAGCCAGGCGAGGTAATTCTCGCGATCGCGCTTGACGGCCTTGCGGCGAGACTTTCGCTCTTCGGGCGCAAGGTCGGCGATGTTCACGAACCCCCAGCGCATCTGCTCCGGATACTCCGCACCGACCAGGACATCCCGGTAATCGGTGCTGGCCATCTCGATCAGGCCCGGGAGCTGATCTCGACGGCCTTCGCTGAGCATCAGCACGGCGAGCTGCACCCGCGCCAGGACCTCGGCCGAACCGGCATGGGTATCGATCCCGTCGAGCATGGCCATGACCTGCTCGAATTCATCCGGCCAGGTATGCTTGACCTTGCGTTCCACCACTTCGCGGGCAGTTTGTGCCATCTCGCGCCTGATTGCACCGTTCGAGGAAGCGTCTCTAATCCTATCTTTGGCCCGGCAATTGGGCGAATCGGCCATGGTGATTGCCAGGGCTGGCATTTCTGATGCGGCAATGATGTATAGTGTTGCTGCAAATTCCCATCATCGGGCATGCTCACGCGGCCTGTTGATGCGAATGACGTTATGATGCTGGCCGCCCTCAGCCTTGCGGCGGCCTAGGGAGCGAAGGGGCATGGCCAAGGGCCGTAAGGCGCGGATCCTCGATATCGCGCTGGAATCCGGGGTGAGTACCGCGACCGTCGACCGGGTGCTGAACGAGCGCCCGGGCGTACGGCCGGTGACGGTCGAGCGGGTCCGGCGGGCGCTGGAGGACCTGGAGCGGCGCGAGCCGGTCCCGGGCCCCAGGGGGCTGCGCCGCGAAATTGTCTTCGAGGCTTTGCTGCCGGCCGAGGCCGGCCCGTCCACCGAGCGGGTGCTGGCGGCCTTGCAGCGGGAAAGCGCGGCACGCGGCGCCGAGCTGCGGCATCGCTACGTCGAGCGCTTCAACCCGTCGGCGCTGGCCGAGGCGTTGCGGAGCAGCGCGGCGGCCAATCTGTCCGGCATCGCCTTCCAGGCCCTGGACCACCCCTTCGTCAGCGAGGCGGTGGAGGACATCGGCGCGCGCGGCATTCCGATGGTCACCCTGCTTTCCGACATCGTCGGCGTGCGGCGGGATGCCTATGTGGGCATGGACAACCGGGCCGCCGGGCGCACGGCCGGCCTGCTGATGGGCCGCTTCGTGCGCGGGTCCGGCTCGATCGCCGTGATGTGGGGCAGTTCCCTCTACCGCGCCCATGAGGAGCGCGAAGCCGGGTTCCGCAGCGTCCTGCGCGCCGAATTCCCGGAGATGGTCACCCTGGAGCATGTCGCCGGGCATGACGATCCCCGCGAGAGCCATGCCCGTATCGGCGCCGTGCTGGACGACCATCCGGAACTGGTCGGCATCTACAATGTCGGCGGCGGCATGCCGGGCGTCGTGCAGGCCCTGGAGGAGCGCGGGCGCAGCCAGGAGATCGTGCTGATCGGCCACAACCTGGCGGCCGATACCCGCAGCTATCTCCTGAAGGGCATCATGGACGCGGTCGTCCACCAGAGCGTGAACCGCGCCGCACGGTCCGCCATCAGCGCGCTGATGGATCTCAACCGGCTCGGCGAATGCTCCGTCGAGTCGCTGCCGGTCGAAATCCTGTTGCGGGAGAACCTTCCCTCCCGGTTCGACGTCGAATTCACCGCCGATCCAATCGCATCCTAGCCGGCCCCGAACGCCGGCTTTCCATGTCCCGAGGCGCCGCGGACCCCGCGCGCCATCGCCCCATTTTGTCGGCCGTTTTCTGATGCATCATTTGATGTGATCTATTGACTCCGCCCAGCCCGAACCGCATCATGCGTTCGCACCCCGGTTGACGGAGATTCAACTCCGCGCCGATGACCCAGTTGGGAGGAAACACAGAATGACGAGGCCGCCGCCCCGGTTCGCCCCTGGCGCCGCGGGCCCGTTCCCCATGGCCGCCTCAGCCGCCGCGCGGAACGCGCACCTATTCCACCGCAATCCGCGACACCCAGTGTCGGCGTAGCCGGCGTTAGGGCAAGAGGGATTCGACGGATGCCTGAGGTGGCACAGGTCGCGCTGATCGGAACCGGCTTCATCGGCCAGGTCCACGCCCAATGCCTGGCGCGGAGCGAGCGCGCCCGGCTGAGTCATGTGTTCGACACCGATGGCGAGAAGTGCGCCGCGCTGGCAGAGCGCTTCGGCGCGGTCGCGTGTGGCGGTCTGGACGAGGCCTTGGAAGCCGGCTGCACCTTCGCGATCATCGCGACGCCGACCGGGACCCATGGCGAGATCGCGCGGGCCTGCATCCGGTCGCGCCTCCCCTTTCTTTGCGAAAAACCGCTGGATACCGAGCTGGGCTCGGCAGTCGAGACCTGCCTCGAAGCGGCCTCCGCCGGCCTGCCGGCAGGGCTCGGCTTCAACCGGCGCTTCGATGCGCAACATGCCGCGCTGAAGGCCCATGTGGATGCCGGCGATATCGGCGACATCGAGATGATGTTCCTAACGTCGCGCACCCAGTCGCCGCCGCCTGCGCACTACATCGCGTCATCGGGCGGGCAACTGCGCGACAAAGGCGCGCATTTCTTCGACCTGGCCTGCTGGATCTCCGGCCAGCGGCCGACCGAGATCTATGCCGCCGGCGACTGCCTGTTCGAGCCGGAATTCGCCCGCCACGACGATGTCGACACCGCCGTCCTGACCCTCAGGATGCAAGGCGGCGCCTTCTGCCAAATGAATTTCAGCCGCCGCACCGGCTACGGATATGACGAGCGCATCGAGGTGGTCGGCTCCGAGGGCATGGTCGAGTCGCGCGTGCCGGTGCCCGTGGACGTGGCCCTGCACAAGGGCGACACGGTCCGGTCGCGCGGCGGACACCAGCATTGGTTCCCACGCATGGCCGAGACCTACCACGCCCAATTGGACGCCTTTCTGGACTATCTGGAGGGCGATGCGCCGTTCCCCAGCCTGGAAGACGGGCTGGTCGCCGAGGCCATCGCCCGCACGGCGGAAAAATCCATGGCCTACGGCGCCGCGATGCCGGTCACCTATGACTTCACATCCGCATCGGCAAAGGAGGCAGATTTCGAACGCGCCCACTGATCGGCCGGCTGGGCGGCAGAGAATCGCCGGCCGTGGAGACCGTCCTTACTCACCAGAAAGACCCAAAGGGAGGAGAAGAAGAATGAAGTCCTTGTCACGCGTACTCGTCGGCGCCACGGCGCTCGCCATCTGCGCCGGACCGGCGCTCGCAGCCGATTACAAGCTCCGCATCCAGACGCATTTCTCGGCGGAGTCGACGCCGGGACAGCTGATCGGGCGGTTCATCGACGAGGTCCAGACCATGTCGGACGGCGCCCTGGAGATCCAGATGCACTATTCGTCCGAGGTGGTCGCCCAGAACGAGGTGATGGGCGCGGCAAGCCAGGGGATTCTCGACTGCGACATGGGCGGGATCACCGGCAATGTCGGCAAGGATGCCGGCTGGCAACTCGCCGGCGACATCATGGGCGGTTACGACACCCCCTACCAGTTCCTCGCCTGGCTCGACCATGGCGGCGGCCGCGAGGTGGTGCAGGAGCATCTCTACGATCCGCAGGGCATGCATCTGGTGGGCTTCTGGCTGCAGGGCCATGAGTCCCTCTCCTCGACCCGTCCGCTGGCCGGCTTCGCCGATCTGGAGGATTGGAAGTTCCGCTCGCCCCCGGGCCTTGAGACCGAGATCTTCGCCTCCTTCGGCGCCAAGCCGGTGGTGATGGATTTCGGCGAGGTGCCCAACGCGCTGCGCACTGGCATCGTCGACGGGGCCGACGCCTCGACGCTGAATACCAACAATTCGCTCGGGCTGTTCGACGTGGCGAGCCATGTCACCTTCCCGGGCTTCCACTCGATGCCGTCCGAGCAGCTGTCCTGCAACCAGGCGGCCTGGGACAAGCTGCCTGAGAGCATCCAGACCATGATCGAGGTCTCGCTGAAGGGCATCGCGCTCGATTTGGCCCTGCTGACCGAGATCCGCGATCAGCAGACCGCACGCGAGATCGCCGCCAATGGCGTGACGATCCATGACTGGTCGACCGAAGATCGCAAGGCGTTCCGCGAATTCGCGCAGAGCCGTTGGGCGGATTGGGGCACCAAGACGCCGGCCGCGCAGGCGGTGATGGAGAGCCATGTCAACTTCATGACCGATATCGGTCTGATCGACTGAGCACCTCCCTGGCGGGTCGGCGGATTGGGACGCCGGCCCGCCCCTTTTTTGCGACATCAGCGACATCGACCCGCAAAGGCGGGCGAGAGGGCGGCCATGGACCAGCGAACCAGGGAGCTAGTGCAGAGCAAGGGCGTGATCGGCGGGATCGCCGCCTATATCACGGCACCTCCCGAAGGCGAGCGCTACACGCCGCTTGACCGGGTCGTCACCGTGATCTCGCGGGTGACGATGTTTCTGATCTTCGCAGGCGTGCTCGTGACCTTTTACGAGGTGGCGATGCGCTATATCTTCGGCAGCCCCACGCTGTGGGTGAACGAGCTCGTGCTGTGGATGGGCTCGATCGTCTACCTGGCCGCCGGCGCCTACACGATGCAGCGCCGCGCCCATATCCGCATCACCGCCATCTACGACATCGTGCCGAAGAATGTCCGGCGCGCCTTCGACTATACCGCCCTCATCGTGCTTGCGGTCTATGCGACGCTAATGCTCGTCGGGGGAAGCGATGTCGCCTGGAAGGCGTTTATCACCTGGGAACGCTTCGGCACCATCTTCGATCCGCCGATCCCAGCGACGATCAAGCCGCTAGTGCTGATCGTGACGGCGCTAGTGGCCGCGCAGTCCCTCAACAACATCCTCGTCGACTGGTTCGGCCGCGGCAAACCGGGCACAGCGGCCGCCGAAGAGGATGACGGGTCATGAACCAGCGCGCGCTGACCCCGGTCTCTCTCTTCGCCATCGCGATCCTTCTCGCGCTTGCGGTTCCGCTGTGGATCCTCGGCGATTTCCGCGCCGATCTCGGCGTCGGCACCCTGTCCCTCCTCCTGCTCATCGGCATCTTCGCCCTCCTGGTCGCGGGTGTGCCGCTGGGCTTCGCCACCGGCTTCCTCGGCGCCATCATCATCTGGCTGAATTTCGGCGAGCCGGGACTCGGCCTGGTCATGCAGCGGGTCTACGACCTTGTTGTCACCCACGCGATCATCGCCGTGCCCTTCTTCATCGTCATGGCCTCGCTGCTGGAGCGCTCGGGCATCGCCAAGGACATGTACGACGCGCTCAACCTGGCCATGGGGCGCATGCGGGGCGGTGTCGCCATCGTCACCACCGTGATGGCGGTGATCATGGCCGCCATGTCGGGCATCATCGGCGGCGAGATCGTGCTTCTGGGCCTGGTGGCGCTGCCGCAGATGCTGCGCCTCGGCTACAACAAGCACCTGGCCATCGGCACGATCTGCGCCGGCGGCTCGCTCGGCACCATGATCCCGCCCTCGGTGGTGCTGATCATCTACGGCCTTGTCACCGAGACCTCGATCACCAAGCTGTTCACCGCCTCCTTCATTCCAGGGCTGATGCTGGCCGGCACCTACATCCTCTACATCGTGGTCCGCACGCGCCTGCAGCCGGAACTGGCACCGCTCCCCTCGGAATCCGGCGTCGAGACCGAGGCGCACGAAATCAACCACCGCGGCGAGCTGCTGTTCTGCCTTGCCCCCTTCGGCGTCGGGTTCGCCTGCGCCTTCATCGCCTGGGCGCTCGGAATCCGCGGCAGCGAACTCGTCGCGGCCTTCATCTTCTCCAGCGCCGCCGTGGCGCTGGTGCTGGTCGCCTGGCTGCAGAAGAACGGCGAGGGCCTGCCGATCGCCAAGGGGCTCCTTCCGCCCCTGGTCGTCGTCGACCTGGTGCTGGGCTCGATCTATGGCGGCGTGACCGGCTATGCCGAAGCGGCCGCCATGGGCGTCGTCGCCTCGACCCTGCTCATCTGGATCCGCGGCGAGCTGAACTCGGTCATGATGCTCGAAGGGATGGAGCAGACCTACCGCTCGGTGGGCACCATCCTGTGGGTGACCTTCGGCGCCACGGTGCTGGCGGGCGCCTTCAGCCTCTCCGGCGGCAACCGCTTCGTGGCCAATGCCATTCTCGGGCTCGACGTCGCGCCGATCGTGGTCATCCTGGTGATGATGCTGATCTTCTTCCTGCTGGGCATGTTCATGGACTGGATCGGCATCGTGCTGCTGTGCATGCCGGTCTTCATGCCGATCGTAAAGCAGCTCGGCTACGACCCGATCTGGTTCGGCATCCTGTTCAGCGTTAACATGCAGGTGGCCTTCCTAACGCCGCCCTTCGGCTCAGCGGCCTTCTATCTGAAGAGCGTGACCCCACCGGAGATCGACCTGGTGACGATCTACCGCTCCTTCGGGCCGTTCATCTGCCTGCAGGTCATCATCCTGGCGGTGCTTCTCTTCTTCCCGCAGATCTCGCTCTTCCTGGTCCGGTAGGGCGGGGAGACCTCGAAAGGAATTCCGCATGCAACGTGTCGGTGTCGTGGGCCTTGGCGATATGGGGTCCGGACTGGCCAAGAACCTGATCAAGAACGGCTTCCAGACCACCGGCCTGGATCTCAGCGAAGCGCGGATGGCCGCCTTCGTGGAGATCGGCGGCCGTCCGGCGAGCAGCCCGGCAGAGGTCGGCGCCAATGCGGATGCCGTCTACGTCATGGTGATGAACGGGAACCAGGCGAAATCGGTGATCCTCGGAGAGGACGGGCTGGTCGGCCATATGGCCGAGGGCGGCGCGGTCATCCTGACCGCCACCATCAAGCCGCATGAGGCGCGGGAGATCGGCGCCGCGATGGAGGGCTCCGGCATCCACCTGATCGACAGCCCGGTCTCCGGCGGTTTTCCGGGCGCCCAGGGCGGCACCCTGACCATGATGGCGGCCGGCGAGGATGTGGTGCTCAACGATTTCGCCCCGGTCATGGAGGCGGTGTCGGGGACGATCCATCGGGTCGGGGGAAAGGCCGGCGACGGCCAGACCGTCAAGGCCTGCCTGCAATCGCTGATCGGCGCGATCTTCTCCGCCACCTTCGAGGCGGCGGCCCTGGCGGCCAAGGCCGGGGTGAAGGGCGAGGTCCTGCTGAACGTCGTTTCGACCTCCAGCGCGGGCTGCGGCGTGGCGAACAACGCGCTGGAGAAGATCATCGACCGCCAGTTCGAGGGCACCGGCAGCCACATCAACACCATGCACAAGGATCTGACGATCGCGCTCGGACTGGCCGAGGAGCTGGGCGTCCCGATGCATACTGCATCGACCGCCATGCAGTTGTTCCATGCCGGCAAGACCAAATACCCCAACGGCGACAACTGGATCGTGACCCGCGTGATCGAGGAGATCATCGGCGCGGAACTGCACCGCTAGGACCGGAGACCAGAGATGAAGCTTGGTGTGATCTGCGACGGCATTAGCCGCGATCTGGCCCACGCCCTGGCGGTGATGGACGAGTTCGGCCTCGAATATGCCGAACTGCAATTCGTCGGCGACACCGAGGTCGGCGACCATTCGAAGGAGGAGATCGCCGAGATCAAGGCGCTGCTGGACCGGCATGACACGCCGGTCTCCTGCCTGTCGCGCCACATCTTCGCCGGCATGACCACCGCCAACCGGCCGGGCGACGCGCTGCATACGAAACACATGGACGCGCTGAAGCGTGTCATCGCCATGGCCCATGAGCTCGGATCGCCGCTGGTGCGCATCATGACGTCGAAGAAGGAGCAGATCCTCTGGGGCCGCAACGGGGCGGAGGTCTGGAACGTCGCCAAGGGCGCCTGGGACACCCTGCCGCCGCTGATCGCACCGGCGGTCGAACTGGCCAGGTCCGAGGGTCTGACGCTGGTGGTGGAGACCGGCAATGGCACGATGGTGAACTCCAACTATACGGCGCGAAAGCTGATCGACGATCTGGACGCCAAGGACACGCTCAAGGTGCTCTGGGATCCGGCCAACAATTGCTGGTGCCACGAGCTTGCCTGGCCGGATGGCTATGACGAGGTGCGCGACGGCTATCTCGGCCATGTGCACATCAAGGACGTGCAGGTCGACACGCCCCGCGCCACGCTGGAAGTGCGCCGCATGGGTGAAGGCCAGCTGGCGGATCTGTTCCAGCCGATGGCGGATTCGCTGCGCGCCGATGGATACGACGGCGTCATTTCCTTCGAGAGTGTGCATCGGCCCGAAGGCGGCAGTTTCGAGGACGGCTTCCGCGGTTCGATAGACCGCTTCAAGGCGCTTTTCGCATAGCAAAACCGCGCCGGCGGCAAGCCGGCTCAAGACGATCGATGGAGGATCCGGTCATGGCAGCCCTGACCGCAGAACAGATTTCGCAATTCGAGGATCAGGGCTATCTGGTGGTGCCCGGCCTGTTCGACCCGGACCGGGATTTCGCGGCCGTCTTCGCCGATTATGCAGACGTGCTCGAAGGCCTGCTGCGCGACTTGAAGGCCGCGGGCGAGATCCTGTCGACCTGGCCGGAACTCAGCTTCGCCGAGAAGGTCGTGCAGCTGCACGAAACAACCGGGAAGATCTACCATCAGCATTTCGACTTCGCGCTTCCGCCGCGAGCCGGCATCCCGGCCGAAACGCCGATCTGCCTGGCACCGTCGATCTTCCGGCTGCTGACCCACCCGGCCCTGCTCGATGCCGTGGAGAGCGTCATCGGGCCGGAGATCACCTCCAACCCGGTGCAGCATGTGCGCATCAAACCGCCCCAGGGCGCGCTGACCTTCGGGGCGTCGGGAAAGCTCAAGGATGCGATGGGCATCCCCACCGGCACCGGCCTGGTCGGCCGCACGCCCTGGCATCAGGACAACGGCGTCATCACCGAAGACGGGGACGCGACCGAAATGGTCACCGTTTGGTTCCCATTGACCGACGCCACAATTGAGAAAGGCTGCCTGGCGGTCATTCCCGGCAGCCATCGCGACGGGCTGCTGACCCATTGTCCCGACAGGGTCGGCGAGTTGAGCATCGCCAGCCGACTGATCGACGAGTCGCGATCTGTACCTTTGCCGATGAAGGCCGGGGACATTCTGTTCCTGCACCGGCGGACCAGCCATTCCTCCCTGGCAAACACCAGCGACACGGTGCGCTGGAGCTTCGACCTGCGCTACCACCCGACCGGCCAGGCATCGGGCCGGGCCTGCCTGCCGGAATGCATCGTCCGCAGTGCCAAAGATCCTTCGCGGGTGGTGCAGGATCCGGCGATCTGGGCCCGCGCCTGGACGGAGGCCCGGGACAGGCTCGCGAAAGCATCGGACCTGCCGCCCTCCAACCGCTGGTCGGCGGATGCCGCGGAATGCGCCTGAACCGTCGGACGCGCGGCCATGTCGATTTTTCGCAAATTGTCCGGATCATTGGTTAACGCGACACTACTAGTGAATCCAGATGGTTACGGGTGATCCGCGGCGCTTGCGAGGCGATTTTCGCGCCTCCGGTTAACCAGCAAACAAAAGTCCCTCTTAAGCATTGCTAACTATCCTTCCTCCCTGAATCGGCGAAATCCCTGTACCTGGATCGCCGAGCGAGATGTTGGGGGCCGGGCATGGTTTCGCCTGGCGGGGATGGTTTCTATGGCACTGCGAAAGGGCGCCGCACGGCGCCTTATGGACGATGCAAACCGCCTGAATCTGAATGCCGGCGGACCCAAGCGCCTGGAAGATGAGATCAATGCCGGCGACGGCCAGGCGCCCCGCGCCGAAGAGGCCGATGCCAGCCTGGCCAACATTCAGTTCGGCAGCGCCATCCTGGCCGACGACCCCGTACTGGACCCGCGCGTCACCGGGGCCGAGGCCGGCGAAGCCGGCGTCGCCGGAGAAACGCCGCAGGCCCCCGACAATGCCGCCGCCCCCGCGCAGGACACCACAACGGCCGCCCAGATCGGCGATGCGACCCTGTTTGCCGGCGTCGAATTCGAGACCCTCGATGTTTCGCAATCCGGGAGCCTGCGGCCCAGCGGCACCCAGCCGATCGAGCCTGCCCTCGACGCCGCAGTAGCACCGGCCGCTCCTGACGCATCCGAACCGGCGCCGCAGGCCGCTTCCGAAGACGCACCGGAGACCGGCGAGCCTTCAGCCGAAGATGAAGCGCCGCCGCGTGAGGCGACCACGCTGATCGGCACGCCGGGTCGCGATACCTTGAGCGCGGCCGGATCGGACACGGCCCACGACATCTACGGGCGGGGCGGCAATGACCGCCTTATCGGCGGCAATGCCGACGACCACATATTCGGCGAAGGCGGTACCGATCGCCTCTACGGAAACGCCGGCGACGACCTGATGGATGGCGGTGCCGGCAATGACCGCCTCTATGGCGGGGACGGCGACGATTCCCAGAGCGGCGGCGACGGCCGCGACCAGCTTTACGGCCAGGCCGGAAACGACAGCCTGGATGGCGGTGCCGGCAATGACCGCCTCTATGGCGGCGACGGCAACGACTCGCTCACCGGCGGGGCCGGTAACGACCAGCTTCATGGCCAGGCCGGTGCCGATGCCCTGTCCGGAGGCGTCGGCAATGACCGGCTGTATGTCGATGCCGCCGACACGCTGATCGATGGCGGTGCCGGAAACGACCGGGTCGATGTCCAGGGCACGGCCGGGGTCACCTTGGACTTGACCGCCTCCAGCGTGGAGACCGCGGTCGGCAACGCCGGCGATGACAGTTTCGATGCAACCGGCATGGCCGCCGCGACCCGGCAATACGGGCGCGACGGCGACGACACGTTGATCGGCGGCACCCGCGGCGACCGCCTCTATGGCGATGGCGGTGACGACACTCTTGCCGGCGGTGCGGGAAGCGACCGGCTGTATGGCGGCACCGGCGCCGATGCCTTGGCCGGCGACGCCGGCAATGACCGGGTCTATGGCGGCGCCGGCGACGATATCCTGACCGGAGGCGACGGCAACGACGTGCTTTACGGGCAGGCCGGCGCCGACCAGCTTTCCGGCGGGGCCGGCAACGACCGCCTCTATGTCGACGCGGCGGACACGCTGATCGACGGCGGCGCCGGAAACGACCGGGTCGACGTTCAGGGTTCTGCCGGCGTCACCCTCGACCTCACCGCCACCAGTGTCGAAACCGCGGTCGGCAATGCCGGGGATGACAGCTTCGACGCCACCGGCATGACCGCAGCGACCCGGCAATACGGCCGTGCCGGCGACGACAGCCTGACCGGCGGCACCCGTGCCGACCGGCTCTATGGCGACGCAGGCGCGGACAGCCTGGCCGGCAATGCGGGCAACGACCGGCTCTATGGCGGCGCCGGCGACGATGCGGTCGCCGGCGGCGACGGCAACGATCAGCTCTATGGCCAGGCCGGCGACGACAGCCTGATTGGCGGTGCGGGGAACGACCGCCTGGTCGGCGGCGCGGGCGCGGACCAGTTGGTCGGCGGCGACGGCAATGACCGGCTGTATGTCGACGCGGCGGACACGCTGGTCGATGGCGGCGCCGGCAATGACCGGGTCGACGTCCAAGGGTCGGCCGGGGTGGCCCTGGACATGACCGCGGCAAGCGTGGAGACCGCCGTCGGCAACAGCGGCAATGACAGCTTCGATGCGTCGGGCTCGACTGTCGCCACCCGGCAATTCGGCCGCGGCGGCGATGACAGCCTGACCGGCGGATCGGGCAACGACCAGCTCTTGGGCCAGGGCGGGGACGACACGCTGACGGGCGGCGCCGGAAACGACCGCCTGATCGGCGGCGCGGGCGCCGACCGGTTGAGCGGCGGCGACGGCAACGACCGGCTCTACGTCGATGCCGCCGATGCGGCGGTCGATGGCGGTGCCGGAAACGACCGGGTAGACGTCCAGGGGTCGGCCGGTGTGGCCCTGGACATGACGGCGGCAAGCGTTGAGACCGCCGTCGGCAACAGCGGCAATGACAGCTTCGATGCCACCGGCAAGACGGATCCGACCCGGCAATATGGCCGGGCCGGCGACGATGCCCTGATCGGCGGCGCTGCCAACGATCTGCTGTCCGGCGATACCGGCGACGACAGCCTGTCCGGCGGCGGCGGCAATGACCGGATGTATGGCGGTGCCGGCAATGACCGGTTCACCGGCGGCACCGGAAACGACCGCGCCTGGGGCGGCGCCGGCGATGACGAATACCGCTTCATCTTCGGCGCCAGCGAGGGCGACGACACCTTCGATGGCGGCCGCGGCTGGGCCGACAAGGTGCATCTGGTGGGCGTCAATGGCGACCATACCGCAGGCGACTGGAGCTTGACGCTCGATCCCGGGTCGATCATCGAGAACCAGGACGCCAACAGCCTGACCCTGTCCGACGATTCCTCCGGAACGATCACCTTCTCCGACGGCGAGACTCTGGACTTCCGCAACCTCGATACCATCACCTGGTAGCGAGGCGACGGGAGTCCGCGGTCCCGCGCCACAGGGGGACCGCCAGGGCCAGCAGCACCGCCAATCCGACTCCGTCTGCAATTGCGATCTTCCGTAGCGGCCCATCAGGGGCGCCGGCCGCAAGGTAGTAGATGAGAAACGTCGTCATGCTCCAGCCGGTGAGGATGGCCGTCGGAACCCGCCATCGCGGAGCGAACGCCGCGGCGAATCCGGCAATCGTGATCAGGGCGAACAGCGCCGCACGATGCTGCAAAACGACACGGAGATCCGGGTCGCCCGCCCTGGCCCCGTACAGCGTGATCAGGGCATCCGGGTCAAGGGCTGCGATGGCAGCCGGGGCATGCACCACACCCAGCCCGATGAACCCGGCGGCGATCCAACGCGACATCGTCGTTCTCCTCCTTGACGCGGCGAGCCTCGCAGGCAGAGGTGGTCGCTGCAATTACCTCCGACGTCATGCCGGCTTGGCTTCGCTCCGATGCGGAATCCGCGCTAGACTGCACGCGGCCGGCGGCAGCTGCCGGCGCATCGCAAGGACCGGACCATGCTCAGCCCGCAGCAGATCGCCTTCTATCGCGACAACGGATACCTGGTGCTGGAGCGGCACCTGTCCTCCGACCAAATCCGCAACCTGCGGGACACGCTGGCGCGGCTGGTGGCCGGCGCAGCTGGACTCACCGAGAGCGATTCCGTCTACGATCTGGAGGACAGCCATCGGCCGGACGCACCGCGGGTCCGCCGCATCAAGCTGCCGCACCAGGTCGACCCGGTCTTCGAACACCTGTTGCGCAGCGAGACCATCCTGGCGCCGGTCCGCGACCTGGTCGGGCCGTCGCTGAGGCTGCACACCAGCAAGCTGAACATGAAGTCGGCAGAGTACGGAGCGGCGGTGGAATGGCACCAGGACTGGGCCTTCTACCCGCACACCAATGACGACATCCTGGCCGTCGGCGTGATGCTGAACGATGTCGGTCCCGAGAACGGCCCGCTGCTGGTCCTGCCCGGCAGCCATCGCGGCCCGGTTCTCGACCACCATGCCGATGGCCGTTTCTGCGGTGCGGTGGACATTGCCGCCAGCGGCATCGATCTGAGCCAAGCCGTGGCGCTGACCGGCCCGGCCGGGTCGGTCTCCTTCCACCATGTCCGCACCCTGCACGGCTCGGACCTCAACCGCTCCAACCAGGATCGCGCCCTATTGCTTTACGAGATCACCTCGGCGGATGCCTGGCCGATCCAGGGCTCGATGAGCCCGTTCGACGATCTGGAGAGCTACGATTCCCGGCTGCTGTGCGGCCAGCCGACCATCGCGCCGCGCATGGCCGACGTGCCGGTCCGCCTGCCCCTCCCCGGCCCGGAAAAGGAAGGCTCGATCTACGAAAACCAGAAGGGCAGCGCCGCGCGCAGCTTCGAGGTGCTGGAAGAGGCGTGATCCGGCCGGTTGGCCATAGGCAGGCTGCTCAATGGGAATACCTGGCCGCTTTCACGACTAGGGCGAATGCAGAATGCACTCCTTATCTCGGATGAACGCGCAGCGCGCGGCGGATCGATCGCGCAGGATCCATAGCGACACCGGGCGCTGGGCCGCATGGCTCATGCTTTGCACGATTGCGGGGCCATTGGCAGCGTGCGCGAGACCCGTGGATGCCCCTCCGCCAACTGGTAATGCACCGGCACAATCCAATAACGAGAGGGTCTCCGAAATGGCCGAGGACATTCGGGAGACGTTGGCCCCGTGCTGGACCATCGACCCGGACGCGCCGCCGATCCAGGTCGGGATCGCGGTGACCATGCGCCCTGACGGCACCGTCGCAGAGGCGGCACCCTCAGATCGGGACCGATACCGATCCGATCCCTCTTATCGATCCGCCGCCGATCGGGCGATCCGGGCCGCCCTGGACCCTCTGTGCCAACCCCTGCCGTTCTCAAGCGAGGATTGGCCGAGCTGGCAGTCCGTGGTGCTGGTTTTTGATCCTGGGCCCTTCTTCGACGGACAATAGGACGCCGGGGCGCAACGCAACGGAACAATGTATACGTAGAAACGTGAACGGCTCTGGACGGGGTCGCCAACACAGGCCACAATCGTCGTATTGTAGCACCACACAAGGTCGCCGAGACGTCGATCAGAAGCGTCAAAGGGGCCGATAACACCTTCTAGGGAGGAAACGAATGACACTTTCGGTACGCAAGCTGGCCCCTGCCCTCGGCGCGGCGGTCGGTGCGCTGATGGTCGCGCAGGCCGCCAGCGCCCAGGAAATCACCCTGCGCATCCAGACCCACTACGCCCCGGAGACGGTGTCGGGCAAGCTGGCGCAGCAATTCGTCGACGATGTCGAGACCATGTCCGGCGGCCGCGTCGACATCGAGATGTTCTTCTCCTCCTCGGTGGTGAAATCGGTCGAGACCTTCGACGCCGCGGCAACTGGCATCCTCGACGGCGACATGACCGGCGGCGCCTATCAGACCGGCAAGAACCCGGCCTTCCAGTTCGTCGGCGACATCATGGGCGGCTATGACACGCCCTGGCAGCAATATGCCTGGCTCTATTACGGAGACGGCTTCGAGGCCGCCAACTCGCTGTACAACCAGTACAACATGCAGCTGATCGGCTGGTGGGTGTACGGCCAGGAATCCATGTCCTCGTCGCGGCCGATCGCGGGGCCGGAGGATCTGGTGGATTGGAAGTTCCGCTCCCCGCCGGGTCTGGAGACCGAGATCTTCGCCGAGCTGGGCGCCAAGCCGATCGTGATGGATTTCACCGAGATCTTCACCGCGCTTGAGACCGGCATCATCGACGGCGCCGATGCGTCGGGCCTGGCCAACAATGTCGGCCTCGGCCTCTACGATCTGGTGAGCCACGCCACCTATCCGGGCTTCCACTCCATGCCGTCGGACCATCTGGCCATCCGCAAGGATGTCTGGGACGGGCTGCCGGAGGACATCAAGCGGATCATCGATGTCGCCATGCAGAAGCTGGCCTTCCAGACCGCCCTCACCTTCGAGGTGAAGAACAACGAGGCCGCCGCGGCCCTGCGCGAGTCCGGCGTCACCTTGTATGACTGGTCGGCGGAAGACCGGGCCCAGTTCCGCGGCGCCGCCCAGGCGGCGTGGCAGCGTTGGGCCGACCGCACGCCGGAAGCGCGTGCGCTGGTCGACAGCCACGTGAACTTCATGGGCCAGTTGGGTCTGATCCAGTAGGCCGGCGCGGGAGGATCGGCGGGCGGGCCTGTAACGGGCCCGCCCGGCCGGGCTCCAGCCACCCGCCGCATTCCCCTCGCATGATCCTCTAGCGGCGCGGACTGCGCGCGTCGTGGCCATTCCCGGGACAGGTGCGCCATGGTCGAACACGAAGCCACAAGCTGGGTCGATAAGGTCAGCCTGGGCATCAGCCGGGTGGCGATGTGGCTGGTGGCGGTGATCGTGGCCATCATGTTCTTCGAGGTGGTCATGCGCTACGTGTTCGAGCGGCCGACCCTGTGGGTCAACGAGATGTCGCTCTGGCTCGGCGGCATGATCTACCTGCTGGCCGGCGTCTACGTGATGCAGCAGCGCGGCCATATCCGCATCTTCATCCTGTACGACCTGGCGCCGCGCTGGCTCCAGCGGGTCTTCGATCTGATCTCGACCCTGCTGATCTGCCTGTTCGCCGTGGCGGTCGTCTGGGGCGGATTCACCGAGGCCTGGCAGAAGATGATGCGGTGGGAGACCTTCGGCACCGCCTGGGACCCGCCGATCCCCGCGACCATGAAGCCATTGCTGCTGGTCACCGTGGTGCTGGTGGCGATCCAGGCCCTCGCCAACCTGATCGCCGACTGGGGACGCGGCAAGGAGGTCCACGACCTCACCCAGGAAGTGGTCGACGAGCACGTCGACTGAACGCACGACCGCCGACCTAAGGACGCCCCCGCATGGACATTGGCACGCTTTCCCTGATCCTGCTGGTCGCCATGCTGGCGCTGCTGGCGATCGGCATGCCGCTCGGCTTCGCCTCGGGCATCCTCGCGGTCGCGGTCCTGTTGATGAAATTCGGGCCTGGCCTGCTGTTCCGCGATTTCGGCACCGGGCCGCTCAACATCCTGGCCCAGCGCATGTACGCGCTGATGACCGACTACGTCATCATATCGGTACCGCTGTTCATATTCATGGCGAGCCTGCTGGAAAGATCGGGCATCGCCCGGGACATGTATTCCAGCCTCAACCTCTGGCTCAGCCGGGTGCGCGGCGGGATCGCCATCGTCACCGCCATCATGGCGATCATCATGGCGGCAATGTCCGGCATCATCGGCGGCGAAGTGGTGCTGCTCGGGCTGATCGCCCTGCCTCAGATGCTCCGGCTCGGCTACAACCAGAACCTGGCGATCGGCACCATCTGCGCTTCGGGCTCGCTGGGCACCATGATCCCGCCCTCCATCGTGCTGATCATTTACGGGCTGGTGACGGAAAGTTCGATCAAGAACCTGTTCACCGCCGCCTTCCTGCCCGGCTTCATGCTGGCCTCGTTCTTCATCATCTACATCATCATCCGCACCCAGCTGCGGCCGGAACAGGCGCCGCTGCCGGAGCCGACCGACGACGAGCCCGGGGTGGCCGAGAAGTCGATGCTGTTCGTGGCCCTGCTGGCGACCCTGGCGGCGCCGGCCGCCGGGTTGCTGCTGGTGCGCGGCCTCTTCCTGCAGGTCACGGGCCAGGTCGCGGAGGCCATCGCGGATGGCAATGTCATTGCGCTGAGCTCTTGGGAACAGATCGGCTGGCTGGCAGCCATCGCCGTCGCCGCTGCGGCGCTGAGGCAGTTCGCCTTCAGCCCGGAGCAGCGCAGCCTGTCCTGGAAGATGGGCAAGGGCCTGGTGCCGCCGTTCCTCGTGGTCGGCGTTGTCCTGGGTTCGATCTATGGCGGCATTACCGGGATCACCGAGGCGGCGGGCATGGGCGTCGTCGCGGTGCTGGCGATCACGATCTGGCGCGGCGAGATGAGCTGGGACCTGCTGCGCGAGTCGCTGATGCGGACCTTCAAATCCACCGGCACGATCCTGTGGGTCACCTTCGGCGCGACGGCGCTGGCCGGTGCCTACACCATCGCCGGCGGGCCGAACTACGTCGCCAACCTGATCGTCGGGGCCGACCTGCCGACCATGGGCGTGATCCTGACGATGATGATCATCTTCTTGGTGCTGGGCGCCTTCATGGACTGGGTCGGCATCGTGTTGCTGGTGATGCCGGTGTTCCTGCCGATCGTGACCCGCCTGCCGGTCGAGGAGATCGGGTATTTCGGCGTGCTCCCGGCCTCGCTGGTGCCTATCTGGTTCGGCGTGGTGTTCTGCATGAACATGCAGGTCAGCTTCCTGTCGCCGCCCTTCGGGCCGGCGGCGTTCTACCTGAAATCGGTGGCGCCGCCGCATATCTCGCTGACCGATATCTTCCGCGGATTCCTGCCCTTCATCGCGATCCAGCTGCTGGCCCTGTCGATCCTGCTGATCTACCCCAGCCTGGTGACGGTTTTCCTCTAGACGCCGGAGCCGCCACCCATGGCCAAGATCGCCAGCATCGAGACCGGGCACTATCGCATCGCCCTGCCCGAGCCGGTGGCCGACAGCATGCATGGGGTGATGACCGGTTTCGAGATCGTCACCCTGCGGGTGCGCGATACGGAGGGCGCAGAGGGCGTCGGCTATACCTACACCTGCGGCCGCAATGGCGGCGCCATCCATGACATCGCCAGGCGGGAGATCCCCGAGATCGTGGCCGATGCCGATGCCGACCGCATCGAGATGCTGTGGGACCGCGTCTGGTGGGCGCTGCATTACGGCGGCCGTGGCGGACCGGCCGTGCTGGCGCTGTCGGCCTTCGACATGGCGCTGTGGGACCTGAAAGCCAGGCGGGCCGGACTGCCGCTGTGGCGCCTGCTCGGCGGCCATGATCCTGGGGTAGCCTGCTACGCCGGCGGGATCGACATCGACCTGTCCACCGACACGCTGCTGCGCCAGACCGACCGTAACCTGGAACGCGGCTTCCGCGCCATAAAGATGAAGGTGGGACGGGAGAAACTGTCGGAGGATGTCGAGCGGCTGGCGGCCATGCGTGACCATCTCGGCGATGGCTTCCCGCTGATGGTCGACGCCAATATGAAATGGTCCGTCGACCAGGCGATCCGGGCAGCGCGCGCCTTCGCGCCGCTGGACCCGGTGTGGCTGGAGGAGCCGATTTCGCCGGACGATGTCGCCGGCCACGCAAGGGTGCTGCGCGACGGCGGCCTGCCGATCGCCGCCGGCGAGAACTTGCGGACCTTGTGGGAATTCCGGCATCTGATTGCCGGCGGCGGGGTCAGTTTCCCAGAGCCGGACGTGACCAATTGCGGCGGCGTGACGACCTTCCTGAAGATCGCCCACCTGGCCGAGGCCTTCAACCTGCCGGTCACCTCGCACGGCGCCCATGACGTCACCGTGCACCTGCTGGCCGCCGTGCCGAACGCGTCCTATCTGGAGGCGCACGGCTTCGGCCTGGACGACTACCTGGCCCACCCGCTTGTCGTGGAGGACGGCAAGGCGATCGCCCCGGAGCGACCCGGGAACGGGCTGGAGTTCGATTGGAAGGGACTCGCCGCCATCGCGGTCTCGTAACCCACGGACAGCGCAAGGCCCGAAACAGAAAACGCCGGGGATCGCTCCCCGGCGTCTTTCTCATGCGGTGGCGCCTAAGCTCCGGCGCGCGCAATCAGATCTTCAGGACGTTCAGCCAGGCGTCATGCTTGTTGCACAGGCTCATGGCATAGATCGTGTCGCCCTGACCGCCGATGTAATGCTCGGAGATCGGCGCGTCCTTTTCCGGGTCGAACATGGTCTCCCCGACGAACTCGAAATCCTTGTTCAGGATCACGTGCTTGACGATGTAGTGGTGGTAGTCGTCCATCTCGTGACCGGTGGTCACCTGGATCGTCGAGCCGTTGCGCTCGATCATCGGCACGTGGCCGCCTTCCTTGCCGGCCCAGCGGCCCGGCGCATCGACGGTGTAGTAGACCGATCCGGCCAGCGGCGACACCAGCGAGCTGGGCCCGGCGGCAAGCACGGTCGGCGGAACGAAAACCGCTGTCGCCGCTCCGGCGACACCGATGGAAAGCACAGCGCGGCGGTTCATCCGTCGCCTCCTCCTGGTTCGAACAGACAGGAGACGGTGTACCGTCGGAGACTTAACAATTCGTAGAATGCATCTGATTTTTTTCGCTTTTTTTCCGAAGCTCGAAGACCAGCAGGCGCGGTGGCCGGGCCGGCTTTCAGCGCCGGACCCGGCCATTCGCGAGATGCCCGGTTACCGCCCCCAGATTGCGCGGTATTGGTCCCGATAACCGTTTTCCGGGTCGAAGACGTTACTGGGCCCGCCGTCATGGGCGATGTTGGCAACCGTCACCACATGCAGCGGCGAGGTATAGCCCGACCATTCCGCAGCCTGGAGAGCGCGGTTCAATTCGTCGACCAGCTGCCAGCCCTGAAGGTTCAGCGGCTCTGCGACGATGACTGACTGGTACTGGCCGCTGCGGACGCGCTGATAGGCGGATTCCGACCCGTCTCCGGCGGCGACAGCCTTGGGCGCCGCATCTCCGGGCAGGCCGGCCGCGGCCAGGGACGGCCCCATGAAGTCGAAATAGATGTCGTTGATGGCCAGACTGTGCGTCCAGCGCGGCCCATGGCGCTGCAACAGGGCCGTGGTCAGCGTCGGCATGCGGCTTGAGGTATCGGCGATCGGCGTGTCGACATATTCCAGCACCGTGCCGCCTAGTCGCTCGATCTCCTCCTTGATGCGGTCTGCCTTGGTGATGGCAATGGCGTAGGTGGAATCGGTGAAGATCACCTCGCCCGGCTCGCCGCCGGCAGCGGCGGAGACCTCCATCGCGTCGGTGGACACATTGGCGAAAACGCCATTGGCCGGGTCGGGCCCGATGGTCGGCGAGGCATGCCAGCTCACCAGCGGGATGCCCGCCTCGGCCGCGGACTCCATGCCGGGCTTCTGTTCCACGGCATCGAAACCGTTGATCACGATCCCGTCCGGCTGCAGCGCCAGCGCCTGGCCAAAGGCGGCGGTGCGGCCGGAGACCGACCCGGCGCCGTCCAGGACCCGGACCTCCCAGCCGATCGCTTCGGCGGCTTCCTCGACACCGCGGGTGACGCCCAGCACGCCGCCATTCTTCAGATCGGCCGCCAGCACGACGATGGTCTTGCCCTCGGCGGCCGCGGCTGAACACCAGCGCCCGGTGGCAGATCGTCGCCACCTCCTCGAAATCCGTGGACACCACGATCACGCCCAGCCCTTTCTGCAGGGCATCGTTGATCAGGGCGTAGATCTCGGCCTTGGCGCCGACATCGACCCCGGCGGTCGGATCCTCGGCGATCAGGAGCCTGCGGTTGGTGGACAGCCAGCGGCCGATCACCACCTTCTGCTGGTTGCCGCCGGAAAGCGCCTCGATCGGCAGTTCCGGCGCGTTCGGGCTCAGCCCGACCGTCCGGCCGATCTCCGCCGATTGCCGGGCTTCGCTGCGGGCGCCGAGAATCGAGAACAGCCGCCGACCGACCCGCGCGGGATTGAGGAAGGTGTTCTCTCGGATCGACAGGGAGGGCGCGATCGATTCCACCACCCGGTCGCGGGCGGCGCTACCTGGGCCACGCATTCCTCCCCGCCGATCAGGCGGTTATTGTTCTGTTGCGCGCCAGCCGATAAGTTACCGGTAACGCAACCGGAAGCGTGCGGGACCGTGGCGAGAGGGTCAAGCCGTCGGCGGGCATCAAATCCCGCCGGCAAGGAGGGGCCGAATGGCCGAGAAACGACGCCACAACGGGCCGATCAGCCTGGCCGATGTCGCCGAGGCGGCCGGCGTCAGCAAGATGACCGCATCGCGGGTGCTGCGGAACGCGACCGGCTTTTCGGAGGCCACCCGCACCCGGGTCCTGAAGGAGGTCGAACGCCTGGGCTATGTGCCCAACAAGCTGGCCGCCGCCTTCGCGTCGGAGGCCGCGTCCACCCTGGTCGGCGTCAACGTGCCGCAGCTTGCCAGCGAAGCCTTCGCCAAGGTGCTGCAGGGCATCGATCGCGGGCTTGGCCGGTTCGGATACCAGACCGTGGTCGGCACCTCCGGGCACGATTTGGCGACGGAAGAGAAATGGGTCGAGTCGGTGCTGGCCTGGCGGCCGGCCGGGCTGATCCTCACCGGACGGCACCGTTCCCCCCGCACGCTGGAGCTGTTGCGCAATTCCGGCATTCCGGTGGTCGAGATCTGGGATCTGAATTCCAAGCCGATCGACATGTGCGTCGGCTTCAGCCATTTCGATTCCGGTTACGAGATGGGCCGGTTCCTGGCCGGGAAACGGTATCGGCGGATCGGCTATGTCGGCGTCGAGCAGGAATTCACCACGCTCGGAAACTCAAGGCTGGACGGCTTCCGCAAGGCGCTGGAGGATGCCGGCAAATCGATCACGGCGACCCAGATCCTGAAGGACGCGCCGTCCTTCTATTCCGGCTATTACGGCACCGAGCACATCCTGGCGGCCTCGCCGGATCTCGACCTGCTCTACTACCTGGACGACAACATGGCGGTGGGCGGCCTGATGTATTGCCAGTCGCTGGGCATGGCCGTTCCCGACGATATCGGCATCGCCGGATGGGGCGGTATGGACGTGACCTCGGTCCTGCCGAAGCGGTTGACCACCACCGGCACGCCGCGTCTGAAGATCGGCAAGATCGCAGCGGAGAGCATCCTGAAGCGGCTGCACGGCAATCCGGTGCCGGATACCGTCGATGTGGAATTCCGCCTGGTGCCGGGGTCGACGACCTGAGCCGCGGCGCCTAGTCCAGGTTCCGCACCGCGTCGCCCGCCAGAAGTTCGCGGATTTCGCCGGGCACGCAGAGCCCATCCGACACCTCCGCGTCCAGTGCCTCCTCGGCCTCCCGGACCCGCTGCAGCCGGTCGATCACCGCGTCGATCCGGCCGGACGGCACCACCACCACGCCGTCGCGATCGGCCAGGACGATGTCGCCCGACTCGATCACGGCGCCGCCCAGCGTCACAGGCAGGCCGACGGTGCCGGGACCGTTGTTGGCCGGCGAATTCGGGGTGACGCCAGCCGCATAGCAAGGCAAACCCACCGCCTCAATCCCGACCACGTCGCGCACGCAGCCATCGGTCACGAATCCGACCGCACCGCCATTGCGTGCCATGCCGGTCAGCCGGTCGCCGGCAACCGCGGTGCCACTGAACCCGTCCGTCGCCGTCACCAGCACATCGCCGGGCCGGATCACGTCGAGCGCCGCCAGCACCGCCAGGCAGTCGCCGGGGCCGGCATGGCAGGTCACCGCAATGCCGCAAAATCCGGCGGGCGTCGAACCGATCGGCTTGATGGCGGCATCGAGCGCGCCCCGGCCATCCATGCAGTCGGCCACGAAGCCGGTCGGCGCGCCGGTCAGCGCCGCCACCTGCTCCGGTGTCGGCCGCGCGAATCCTCTGCGGATCGTCAGGATTGGTGGATCTTCGATCATGGCTGCGCTCTCCCTTCCCGGCCGTTATCGCACCGCCGGACGACCGGCCTCAAGGGGCGTCCGCCGAAGGGTCAGCGCGCCTGGCGCGGCGCCGGGCCGGTGCTGCCGCCCAGGACCAGTTCGCCCGGCAATTCGATGATGCGCTCGCCCGAGCCCTTGCCGGCGATCTCCTCCAGCAGGGCCCGCGCGCCGGCGCGCCCGAGATCGTGGCGCGGCTGTTGGACCGTGGTCAGCGTCGGCTCCACGAATTTGGCATACTCGATCCCGTCGAAACCGACGATGGACACATCGTCGGGCACCTTCAGACCGGCCGTCAGCACGGTCTTCATGAAGGCGATCGCCATCTCGTCGCTTGCCGCATAGACGGCGGTGGGCCGCTCAGACATCGCCAGGAAGGCCTTCGCCGCCCGGATTCCGGCCGCAAGCCGGAATTCGCCCGGCCAGCGGGTGACGGCATCGCGACCGATGCCGGCCGCCGCCAGCCCTTCCAGGAACCCGGCATAGCGTTCGATTTCGTTGATGTTGTCCTGCGGTCCCGACGCGTAGCCGAAGCGCCGATGACCGAGTTGCAGCAGGTGTTCGGCCACCTGGATGGATGACGCGCGGTCGCTGACCACGATATGCGGCGATTGCTGGCCGGGCACCTTGGCGCAGACGCCGGCCATGGGGAGCCCCAGATCGGCCATGGTCCGGCCTTCCCCCTTGGGCACGCGCCCCGTCAGGTTGAGGATGCCGTCCACCTGCCCCGACATGGCGAGCCTGACATAGCGGGCCTCGCGCTCGAACCGGTTGTCCAGATTGCCGATGATCATGTCGTAGCCGGCCTCCGCCAGCTCGTTGTCGATGCCGCGCAGGATCTCGGCGAAGAACGGATTGGCGAGGTTCGGGACGACCACGAGGATGATCATCGAACGGCGCGCCCGCAGATGGCGCGCCGCCACGTTCGGCGTGTAGCCGGTCTCGGCGACCGCCCGTTGCACCCGAGCCCGGGCCTTGGCGCTGACGAAATCGGGATTGGCCAGGGCCCGGCTGACGGTTGCCGTCGAGACCCCGGCCCGGACCGCAATGTCCTGAATCGTCACGGATTTCCGGCCCGATTGCCGCCTGCTGGTCTTGTTTGCCGTCATGCTTCGATCAGCCATCCCTACGCCGCGATCCCACTCCCGATTTCGCCCTTTCCCTGGGCCAGCGCCGGAATGTGTTGACAGATCGCCATTATCGTTTAGCCTCGAATGTAATCGATTACACACCGTCCTGTCGATGCATATGACCCGGACGGCAACGCGTGATCACATCGACGGCACCGGCCCGGTGCGTCCTAGGGGAGGAGTTGCTCAAGCATGAAAAAGTCCCGAATTGCGTTCGTCGCCATGGCCACGGCGGCCGGCGCGCTGCTGTCCGGCGCCGCCTTCGGTGCCGAGGTTGAAGTTGTCCATTGGTGGACCTCCGGCGGCGAAAATGCCGCCGTTTCCGTGTTCGCCGACGAGTTTGAGGCGCAGACCGAGCACAATTGGGCCGACACGGCCATTGCCGGCGGCCAGAACGCCCGCGCCGCCGTAATGCAGCGCATCCTGGGCGGCGACGCGCCGGGTGCCGCGCAGTTCAATCCCGGCCGCCAGTATGAGGAGCTGATCGAAGGCGGCCTGCTGCTCGACCTGACCGAGCTGGCGGAGAGCGAAGGCTGGCGCGACGTGGTGCGGCCGGAGAGCATCCTCACCAACGCCTGCGAGAAGGACGGCCGCATCTGGTGCGTGCCGGTCAACATCCATTCCTGGCAGTGGGGCTGGGCCTCGATCCCGGTCTTCGAGCAGGCCGGTGTTGAGATCCCGTCCAACCTGCAGGATTTCCTGGCGGCTGCGCCGAAGATCCAGGAAGCCGGCTTCATCCCGCTGGCCATCGGCGGCGAGAACTGGCAGCACACCGGCGCCTTCAACGTCACCCTGGTCGGCGTGGTCGGCAAGGAGAACTACTACCGCCTGTTCCGCGACCGGGACGCCGACTATGCCCGCTCCTCCGGTGTGACCGAGGTCTTCGAGACCTGGCGCGCGATGACGTCCTACAAGGACGAGGCCTCGGCCAACCGCAACTGGAACGACACGACGAACCTGGTCATCACCGACCAGGCGGCGCTGCAGATCATGGGCGACTGGGCCCGGGGCGAATTCGCTGTCGCCGGCGAGGTTCCGGGCGTCGACTACGAATGCATCCCCGGCCCGTCCGACACGCCGTATCTGACGACCGATGGCGACATCTTCGTCTTCCCCAAACAGGACGACCCGGAAGTCGAGGCGGCCCAGCTTGCGCTGGCCTCGCTGATGATCAGCCCACGGGTGCAGGCACTGTTCAATCTGGCCAAGGGGTCCCTGCCGGTCCGCGCCGATGTCGACCTGGAGCTGGCGGATTCCTGCATGCAGAAGGGGCTGGCGCTGCTTGAAGATCCGGAGACGGTCATCACGGCGACCAACCGCTTCCTGACCGAGGACACCCAGGGTCAACTGAACGACCTGTTCGCGGAGTTCTCGTTCAACGAGACGCTCAGCATCGCGGACGCCCAGGAACGCTTCGCGACCATCCTCGAGAACGCCGACTGAGTTCGGCCGTCAGACTGGTTCCGGGGCGCGGCCGTCGAGGCCCGCCCCGGATCCGTGCCCCCTCCGTCCGGGCAGGACCGAGATGCCGCAGCGCCGCAGGCCCCTGAAGAACATCCATGCGATTATTGGATCGCTGCCGATGATCGCCGTGTCGGTTGGCGTCTTCGTGCGTCGCAGGCCCCTGAAGAACATCCATGCGATTATCGGATCGCTGCCGATGATCGCCGTGTCGGTCGGCGTCTTCGTGCTCGGCATCATCTATTCGATCACCCTGTCGTTCACCAACGCCAAGCTGTTCCCGAACTGGGACGTCATCGACTTCATCGGCTTCAATCAGTACGTGCGGCTGTGGGAGACGGAGCGCTGGCTCGTCTCAGTCGAGAACATCTGGCTGTTTGGCGTCCTGATCATCGTCTTCCAGATGACGCTTGGCTATCTGCTGGCGGTCTTCATCGACCAGCGGATCAAGCAGGAGGACGCGTTCCGCACGGTCTTCCTCTACCCCTTCTCCATGTCGCTGGTGGTGACCGGCCTGGTCTGGCAGTGGATCCTGGACCCCAATCTCGGCTTCTCCTCGGCGATGCAGAAGCTGGGCTTCGAAGATTTCGTCTTCGCGCCGCTGATCAACCAGCAGACCGCGCTCTACGGTTTGGTGATGGGCGGCGTGTGGAACGGCGTCGGCGTGACCATGGCGATCCTGCTGGCGGGGCTGCGCGGCATCGATTCCGAAATCTGGAAGGCGGCCAAGGTCGACGGCATCCCGGCCTGGCGGGCCTATCTGTTCATCGCCCTGCCGATGATCCGCGGGGCGCTGGCCACCGCCTTCATCCTGCAATGCACCAGCATCGTGCGGGTCTATGACCTGGTCGTCGCCATGACCCAGGGCGGCCCCGGCATCGCCACTCAGATGCCGGCGATCTTCGTCATTGAGCACATCACCATCCGGCAGAACGTGGCGCTCGGCATGGCCGCCGCCTCGATGATGCTGCTGCCGATCATCCTGCTGCTGGCCATCAAGGCAGCGGTCGAGTGGCAGGCCGGACGGCGCAAGGCGCTGAAGGCGACATGACCAGCGTCGCGACCGCCTCCGCCCCCGATCGGCCGGCCGGCAGCGAAACCGCGGTCCGGCCCCGCGGACCCAAGCCGCAGCGCATCACCCTGGCGCGGATCGGCGTCTATGGCTTCCTGATCATCTCGGCGATCTTCTTCCTGGCACCGCTTTGGGTGATGGTCGTGACCTCGCTCAAGACCATGCCGGAGATCCGGCTGGGCTACCTGTTCAACTGGCCGAGCGAGCTCAGCTTCGAGGCCTGGACGAAAGCGTGGAACACGGCCTGCACCGGGCGCGACTGTGAGGGCATCAAGCCGGGCTTCCTGAACTCGGTCAAGATCACCGTCCCCAGCGTGATCATCTCGGTGATCATTGCCGCGATCAACGGCTACGCCCTGTCGTTTTGGCGCTTCAAGGGCGCGGAGCTGTTCTTCGGCCTGCTGATCTTTGGCGCCTTCGTGCCCTACCAGGTGGTGATCTATCCGCTGATCATCTTCCTGCGCGAGATCGGCCTGTTCGCCACGCTGCCGGGCATCATCATCGTGCACACTATCTTCGGCATGCCGATCTTGACCCTGCTCTACCGCAACTACTTCGGCTCGCTGCCGGAGGAGCTGTTCCGCGCCGCTAGGGTCGACGGCGCCGGGTTCTGGTCGGCCTTCTTCCGCATCATCATGCCGATGTCGGTGCCGATCACGATCGTCGCGATCATCCTGCAGGTGACCGGCATCTGGAACGACTTCCTGTTCGGCATCGTCTTCGCCGGCCGCGAGAACATGCCGATGACGGTGCAGCTCAACAATATCGTGGCGACCACCACCGGCGTGCGCGAATACAACGTCAACATGGCCGCGACCATCCTGACGGCCGCCGTGCCGCTGGCCGTCTACTTCATCTCCGGGCGCTGGTTCGTGCGCGGCATCGCCGCCGGCGCAGTAAAGGGTTAAGCCCATGGCGAGCGTCTCGATCAACGAACTCGAGGTCACCTTCGGAACGCTGAAGGTGCTCGAGAACCTGAACCTGGAGGTCGAGGAGGGCGAGTTCATCGTCCTGCTTGGCCCGTCGGGCTGCGGCAAGTCCACCCTGCTGAACTCGATCGCCGGCCTGCTGGACATCTCCGACGGCGAGATCTGGATCGACGGCAAGAACGTCACCTGGGAGGAACCCAAGGACCGCGGCATCGGCATGGTGTTCCAGTCCTATGCGCTTTACCCGCGCATGACCGTCGAGGGCAATCTGTCCTTCGGCCTGAAGATGGCCAAGGTCCCGAAGCCGGAGATCGAAAAGCGCATCGCCGACGCCAGCAAGCTGCTGCATATCGACCAGCTGATGCACCGCCGGCCGGTCGAGCTGTCCGGCGGCCAGCGCCAACGCGTCGCCATCGGCCGGGCCCTGGTCCGCGACGTGAACGTCTATCTGTTCGACGAGCCGCTCTCCAACCTGGACGCGGCGCTGCGCACCGAACTCCGGGTCGAGCTGAAACGGCTGCACAGCGAGCTCGGCAACTCCACCATGATCTACGTGACCCACGATCAGGTGGAGGCGCTGACCCTGGCCGACCGCATCGCGGTGATGCATGGCGGCATCATCCAGCAGCTCGCCTCTCCGAAGGAGATCTACCATCACCCCGCCAACCGCTTCGTGGCTGGCTTCGTCGGCTCGCCGCGCATGAACTTCTTCCAGGGCCGTATCGAAACGGGCTCCGGCGCCCCGGTGTTCCAGTCCGAAGGGCTGACCGTGCCGCTCGACACCTACGACTTCACGGCTTCCCTGCAATCCGGGATGACGGTCGAACTTGGCGTCCGGCCCGAACATGTCCGCATCGATCCCGCCGATGGCGACCATGCGACCGAGGTGGAAATCGTCGAACCCATGGGTGCGGAAACCGTCCTATGGTGCAGCTTGGCGGGCAGCACCATCGGCATCCGCATGGATGGAGATTCTACCGTCGAGGCCGGTCAGACGCTCAAGGTCTCCTTCCCGGGCGACCGCCTCAACCTCTTCGACCTGCAGACCGGCCAACGAGCCTAGGAAAGCGTGTGCTATCGCATTGGCAGCAAGCAAGATCACGGGCTTACCAGATTCGCAATTTGCCAACGACGACGTTGATTTGAGTCTTATGAACTAACAGAATTCCATTGCAGCCTACTGATCCAAAATCTCAACCAGCTTCCGCCAAAAAAACCAGCGTACACAATGACAGCGCGTCAAGTCTCAGAGTCATTTTCTACACATCGTGTGCAACACGTACACGGGAGTGCAACGTGGAAATTGATTCTTGAGAACTGGTCCGGTGATTGTCATGAATCCAATTACTAAACTGGCTTTGAGTATCTTGCAGATCAGTCCTACAGATCTCCGGAATACCAGACCTGCTGCTAAAAGATTGCACACCCTGAAAAAGTACGATCGAATCAGCGTAAGCCAAATCCCGGCTCTCACCCATTTCCGCTCACAAAACTGATCGAAAAATAAATTCCCCAATTCCCACTCACATAAGTACGAAAAGAATTATTATCAGCAAACCACCTGCAATCCGTTCTCGTACAAAAATACGAAAACACCCTGGCCCGATAACCAAGCCCAGTTCTCCAGCCAAAAAAATCAGAAAAAACCAAATCGGACGCAGCGCCAAAATAAGAATCAAAATTCCGATTGCCCTACAAACCTATACGCAAAAAAAATCCGTCTCCAAACGACGGTCAAAAATGAGCGCGGAACGTACGTCGCAAAAATCTCATCGATCTTGTTCCGTACCATCGAGAACAAATACGGACTCAATCTTCGCCGCGTTTGAATCACGAGAATCAAGCTCACTACGCATCATCAAAATAACTTGTTCAGCCATCGCAAGCGCTTTGCGAACTTCAAGCTCCGGGCTTGCCAAAATTTTTACGAAACCAACTCCTTTAAACCCAAGCCCACCGATTTCTACGCCTTCAAATGAAGCCGCAGAAACTGGCTGAACGCGACCTTGCTCCAAAACAGGCTGTCCGACTGACGAGATTGGGTCAGCTTCTTCTTCCGAATCAATTTCTGAATCATACCCGACACCGAGTCGGCCGACATAATCCATAGTCTCCTGATACGCAGAAATCGCTTGTGCAACTGACTGAGGAGCAAAACCGTTCCTAAGCAGATAATTCTTTAGGAGTTCGACATTTACCCGATGATCAGGAAACTTCTCAGCAAGGTCATGAAAGAGATCTGGCGAAAGCGCAGCAGCACGCAAGGCCTCCCGGCCCTCAGCAACATCGTGAGGGTGCAAAATCGCCATAGCGCGATCACTGACGCGCACCTCGTCGCCTCGCCCCTCCAACAAACCATATTTTTTCGCCGCAGAAATTGCCGTGGCCGACGATCCACTGAGGCTCCTGTAGCCCATGCCCTTAGCTACCACGTCGCGAGAGGTCGGATTCCGACCGATCTCATTGTACAAGGCTCGGATCTTTTCCACCGCATCCCGCAAGCTCAGACCCGGATAGTTTGGGGAACGCAGCCGAGTAGTCATGTGTATCTCCATTCTCCTACAGAAGGGGTACACGATAGACGCCACGCAATCAAGCATATTGTACCGAACCGCTCTCCGTGTCGCGGAATTTTCCGTACTTTTTGTTTGACCGCCTGCCGCCACCGTGAGATTGTGTCGGCATTCAGCTAAGGAGGCGGCACATGGCCAGAAGAGCAGCGAGCCCCTGGTGGATTTGCCGAGCGACATCGGGGGCGACGACAAATAGCAAGGGCCGCTGCCCGATTCCCTAGCAAGGCAAGGCAGCGGCCCCCAATCGGCCTCTTGCGGAGGCGTGGCAGAGTGGTTGATCGCAGCGGTCTTAAAAACCGTAGGGGGACCACCTTCGAAGTCAGTACCCCCGTGGGTTCGAATCCCACCGCCTCCGCCGGTCCCCGATAGAGACCATCTGTTCTTAGCACATGAGAGCTAAGGACGCATTCAATCCTTTGAGTTGCGCCATCTCCCAATACGGCAACTGGCTGCAGCAAAGCGCACAGCCGTCCGCTTGGACGGGCGGGCGCGGCCATGGCACCATGGCCTGGAATGGCATGGGGGCTGACGGCGCATGGCGCTTCTGGAGGTGCGCGGACTGACGCGAGGATTCTACGGAATCCAGGCGTTGGACGGTGCCGATCTCGACATCGAACCAGGGACCATCACGGGGCTGATCGGCCCGAACGGTGCCGGCAAGACCACCCTGTTCAACTGCGTGTCCGGCGTGGTTCCGCCCGATGGCGGCACGGTCCGGTTCGACGGTCGCGACATCACCGGGGCCAGGCCCGAGGCGGTGACCCAGGCCGGGATGGTGCGAACCTTCCAGATCGCCCGCGGCTTTCCGCGGCTGACCGTGCTGGAAAACCTGATGCTCTATGGCCGCGACCAGCCCGGCGAGGTCTTTGCCCGGGCGCTGGCAAGCCTTGGCCCGACCCGCCGGCGCGAGGCGGAGATCAAGGCCAGGGCTATAGAGATCGCCGGACGGCTGAACCTGAAGGCGGTTATCGACAATCCGGCCTCCGACCTGTCGGGCGGGCAGAAGAAGCTGCTGGAGATCGGTCGCGCCCTGATGAGCGCGCCGAAGCTCATCCTGCTGGATGAGCCCATCGCCGGGGTGAACCCGACCTTGAGCGTTGAGATCGCCGAGCATCTGAAGGCCCTGCGCGATGACGGGCTGACCCTGCTGATCATCGAGCATGACATGGACATGATCGCCCGGCTCTGCGACCCGGTGATCGTGATGGCCGAGGGCCGCCGGCTGACCCAGGGCAGCTTTTCCGAGATCGCCGCCGACCCGCAGGTGCAGGAAGCCTATATGGGAGGCCGGCGATGGGCCTCCTGAGCGTCGACGGGCTGGTGGCCGGCTATTCCAGCGCCGACCGCATCCTGAAGGGCGTCGGGATTTCCGTCGATCCGGGCGAGGTGGTCTGCATCATCGGCCCGAACGGCGCCGGCAAGTCGACCCTGCTGAAGGCCATCGCCGGCCTGCTGCAGCCCAGCGAAGGCAGCATCCATCTGCGCGAGCAGGACCTGACCGGCCGGCCGGCGCGTGACGTGGCGCGGGAGGGGATCGCCTTCGTGCCCCAGGAGATGAACGTCTTCCCGACCATGTCGATCCGCGAGAATCTGGAGATCGGCGGCTATGTGGCGCCGGACCGAACCCGCGAGCGCATCGACGCCGCCTTTGCACGGTTTCCGATCCTGGCCGAGCGGCGGCGCAGCGCCGCCCGCACCCTGTCCGGCGGGCAGCGGCAGATCCTTGCCATGGCCATGGCGCTGATGGTGGAGCCGGAGGTGCTGATGCTGGACGAGCCCTCGGCAGGGCTGTCGCCGGTGGCCGCCGAACAGCTGTTCGACACGATCCGGGCCATTCGCGACGATGGGGTGGCGATCGCCATGGTGGAACAAAATGCGCTCGAAGCGCTCACACTGGCCGATCGTGGGTATATCATGGTCGATGGCAAGAACAGCCGGACCGGACCGGCGGCGGAGCTCGCCGCCGATCCGGAGGTCCGGCGGGTATTTTTGGGAGGATAGGATCCGGCGACCGGATCCGAAAAACATCAACGGGAGGCAAGGTATGACGAAATTCAGGACAACGCGCCGCACGGTGCTCAGGGGCACGGCAGCGGCATCGGCGCTGATCGCCGCACCGTCGCTCGTCCGAGCGCAATCCGATGCGATCCGGCTCGGCAGCCTGACTCCGCTGACCGGCGTGGGCGGCGCCTATGGTCCGTCGATGCGCAACGCCATCGCCGGCGTGGTCGACGCGGTGAACGGGGCCGACGGGCTGCTCGGCCGGGAGATCGCTCTGACCTCGGAAGACACCCAGACCAGCCCGGAGGCCGCCGTGCGCGCCGCCCGCAAGCTGATCGACGTGGACGGCGTCTCGGCGATCATGGGCACCTGGGCCTCCTCGGTCACCACGGCCATCGCGCCCCTGTGCTGGGAAAGCCGGACCATGCTGTTCTGCGTCTCCGGCGCCGACAGCATCACCCTGCTGCCCCATCAGGGCTTCATCGCCCGCACCCAGCCGAACAGCAAACTGCAGATCCGCGTCGCCGGCGATTTCATGATCGGCGAAGGCGGCAGCAAGCTCGCCTGGATCGGCCCGCAGACCCCGTTCGCCCAGAGTTCCATCGATATCCTGGGCGAGATCGCGGCCGCCAACGGCGCGTCGATGGAATCACTGATCTACGAGGCCGACAAGACCAGCTATCGCTCCGAGGTCGACGACATCCTGCGCGGCGATCCGGACTTCATCATGCTGGGCGGCTATGCGGCGGACAGCACCATCGTGCTGCGCGACCTGTTCCAGGCCGGCTATGAGAAGGCCATCATCGGCCCGGCCTATGCGGTGAACCAGGGCGTTCTGGAATCCCTGCCGGCCGACGTGACCGAAGGCGTCTACACCTGGGAGGGCTCGCCGGCGGTCGACAGCGGCGCCTATGCCCGGGTCCAGGGCATCCTGGGCGTCGAGGAGATCGACCCCTATTCGGCCCAGACCTACGACCATGCCAGCCTGGCGATCCTGTCCATGGGTGCTGCCGGCGCGGATAGCGGCGACGCCATCCGCGAGAATTTGCGCAGCATCAGCCAGGGCGACGGCGATGCGGTCGACAACGCGGTCGACGGGCTGGCCACCCTGGCCGGCGGCGGTGCGGTGAACTACACCGGCGCCAGCGGCCCGTGCGACTTCAACGATGTCGGCGACATCACCGGCACCCAGTTCGTCTTCAAGCAGATCACCGGCGGTGCCGCCGGCCTGTTCAAGCGCGTATGAGGACGATTGTGACGGACAGCCGGCAGACCGCCGGCTGTCCCCTCTTTTCCCTGTCTCCGACCGAACTGTCCGACGGTGCTTGACCTGCTGCCGCAATTGCTGGTCAACGGCATCGTCTCCGGCACCCTGCTGGCGATCCCGGCGGTCGGCTTCACCGCGATCTACGCCGTGCTGCGGTTCCCGAATTTCTCGGTCGCCAGCCACGCCACCATCGGCGCCTTCGCCGGCTATGTCGCCAATGTGCATTTCGGCCTGCCGGCCGTCGCGGCCCTGGCCTTCGCGTTCGCCGTCGCCGGGCTGGTCGGGCTGATCAGCGACGAACTGGTGCTGCGCCCGCTTAGGCCCCATGGCGCCCTGACGGCGGCCATCGCCTCCATCGCCCTGACCGTGGTGCTGGAGAACATCGTCCGCTTCATCTTCGGCAACGACATCCGCGGCTACGACCTGCCGATCGTGCGCGACTGGCGATTCCTGGACATCCGCATCGGGCCGCAGCAGGTGGAAAACCTGGCCCTGGCGGTGGCGATCATGGCAGCGGTGTTCGCCTTCCTGACCTTCACCCGCATGGGCAAGGCCATGCGCGCCGTCGCCGACAACCCGTCCCTGGCCGACATCAAGGGCGTCAATGCGCTGCAGATCGGCCGGCTGACTGCCTTCATCGGCATGGGGCTGGTCGGCGTCGGCGGCATGCTGCTGGGGCTGGGCACGGCCATCGACCCGCTGACCGGCTTCCGCTTCATCCTGTCGATCTTCGCCGCCACCGTGGTCGGCGGGCTGGGCAGCATACCGGGCGCGGTGCTGGGCGCCATGGTGGTCGGCATCGGCGAGGAGCTGTCCCTCATCGTGCTGGAGCCCACCTACAAGAGCGCGGTCGGTTTCATCGCCATCGTCCTGGTGCTGACCCTGCGCCCCCGCGGCCTGCTGGGCGAACGGGCGTATTGAGCGGCGGATGGAAGATGTTTGTTAGCCCCCTCACCCTCCCGCTTTGCGGGCCCCTCCCTCTCCCACGGGGGGAGAGGGAATCAAATGGCACCGCGTTGTTTGAGACCCCTCTCCCCTTGTGGGAGAGGGAGGGACCCGCGGCGAAGCCGTGGGAGGGTGAGGGGTATGGAGCAGCCAAAACGATTGAAGCGGCGAAGGAGGTCAGATGGAGAACTATCTGATCTCCATCGTCACTTTCGGGGCGTTCTATGCGCTGCTGGCGCTGGGGCTGAACCTGATCTGGGGCATGACCGGGATGATCAATCTCGGTCTGGCCGGCTTCTTTGCCCTGGGCGCCTATGCCTCGGCGCTGGCCACCACGGGCACCAGCCTGCCGATGGTGCTGGGGCTTTTGGTCGCGTTCTGTGTCGCCGGCGGCGCCGGGGCGCTGCTGACCATGACGACGCTGAAGCTGCGCGGCGATTACCTGGCCATCGTCACACTCGGGTTCTCGGAGGTGGTGCGCCTGATCGCCAGCAACGAGATCTGGCTCACCAACGGCACCGACGGAATCTCCGGCATTCCGGGCCCGCTGCGCTCGAGCCTTTCGCCCGGCGGCTTCAATCTTCTGTTCTGTGTTCTGGCCCTGGCGGTGGTGGCGGCGATCCTGTTCCTGTCGCAACGCCTGCGGCACAGCCCCTACGGCCGGGTGTTGCGGGCTATCCGCGACGACGAGCAGGTGGCGGCGGTGGCCGGCAAATCGGTGCGGCGCTTCAAGATCGAGGCCTTCGCCGTCGGCGCCGGCATCATGGGCCTGGCCGGCGGACTCTACGGCCACTACACCAGCTATATCGCGCCGGACATCTTTCGCCCGCTGGTCACCATCTACATCTTCCTGGCGCTCACCGCCGGCGGCACCGGCAACAATCTCGGGGCCGTGGTCGGCGCCTTCCTGGTGATGGCGATCCTGGAGGGCACCCGCTTCATCGGCGATATCGTCCCTGACCTTCCCGGCGCCCAGATCGCCGCCCTGCGCGAGATCCTGGTCGGCACCCTGCTGATCCTGGTCATGCGCTTCCGCCCGGCCGGACTGTTCCCCGAACGCGCCGCCATCCGCAGCGGCGCTCCATGAGGCCGGCACCGTCCGAAGGCGAACGCCTCGCCGCGCTCACCGAATGCGCCGCCGCCATGGGCCTGCCCGGCCAGCCGCAGGCCGGCTTCGATGCGGTAGAGGCCGTGCTCGGCCGGCTGATCGGCCACAAGCTGTTCACGCTGATGATCCTCGACGAGGGCGCCGGAGAGGCCGAGCGGGTCTACTCCAACCAGCCTGACGCCTATCCCGTCCTGGGCCGCAAGCCGCTCGGCGCCCTGACCGATTGGGGCCGTCATGTTATCGAGGGCCGTCGCCCCTATCTCGGCCGCACCGCCGCCGACATCCGCTGGGCCTTCTTCGACCACGAACTGATCGCGTCGCTGGGCTGCGGCTCGGTGATCAACCTGCTGGTGATGCATGACGGCCGGTTGCTGGGCACCATCAATATGCTGAATGAGGAGGGGTATTACCGCGAGGCGGATCTGGACGTCGGAGCGCCCTTCGCACAGCTCCTGGCGCCGAGCTACCTACAGCGGATTCTCTACTTCCAGGGGAATTCGATAGATTGACATCCGCAACTGAACAAGAATGACCGTTGGCGCGATCGCTCTTGGAGACGGCGGCGGTTATCCCATGGACACTGGTGAAAGACTCTCCGCCGAGGGAGGTCCGAGCAAAAGAAAACCTTGGGCATTCTTTCTCGTCTTTCCTCCGCTGATCGTGTTCTTTGGCGCCTTTCTCATGTTCGACAAGGCGTTCGGGGACTGCGCATATCTGGAAGGGCTGGCGCGTGACCTGACATATGCGGTCGAGCCCATAACCCTGTGCCAGGAGGCGGCGTCCGGCGATGTTGGCAGCAAGGAGCCGGGCGAGGTCCTAGCTGGCGGTCCGTTCGCCGATGTTTCCGGATTTCAGGTCGCCGGCGGCCGGATCACTTGGCTGACGGCGGCCGCGCTTGCACTGCTAATCGGCATTCCGGGACTGTTTTTCGTCTGGCGTGTGATTTGGACTCATAGGGCCCATGGCCATGTCGTCCCCTTGGCCGTGATCGTCCTTCTGCTTTTTTCGGGGTGGCTATTTATCTGGGGGCCGACGCTGGGTGACCCGCCGCGGCTCGACACACGAACGCCACCCTTCTTTCCGTCGGTCCATTTCTTCAATTTTCATATGACCGCGGACCTGCTCCACAAGATCGATCCCGGATTTCACGCATTTGCCTACCGGCTCTACATGATCTGCTTCAGCCTGCTGGTTGCGGTCGTGCTCTCCGGCATGTTCGCCGCCTGCTACGCGCTTTGGCCCGTCGAAAGGGACTCGGGATCGAGCCCGGCGCCAATAGCGGATCGGATGGCATTGATGAGGAACATGCTCTACCTCGGATCGCTGCTGTTGAGCGTCGGGATCATTTTCATCGGCGCGTGGCTGAATTGGCCGGCGACCCTGCTGCCCGCGGACGCACCTCTGAGGGCGGACCTGTCCTCCCTGGCCGGCAGCGTAACGATGTACTGGGGCGCGATGTTGTCGGCACTCCTTCTTTCGGTCTATGTGCCGTCCGCCCTGTGCCTGCGCGCGCGGGCGCGAAAACTGGCGAACGTCCACCTGACGCAACAGGCATCGCGGGTGGCGCCGCATCACGAATCGGCCGCCAGCAAACCCGAGGGACAATCGACCGCGGACAGCACCGGGCCGCAACTGAGCGAGAGCGTCGTAAAGACCTTTCTCCAGGAGCACCGGCTTTCACTGCCCTTCACCAATCATGTTCAGCAGGTCATAGCGGTCTTCGCTCCGGCCCTGATGGGCCCGCTGATCAATAGCATCAGCGCGGCCAACATTCTGCCCGGTTGAAGACTAGGCATAGCCTTGACGTCACTGGCACTATCTGGGGGCTACGCGGAAAGCCCCAATCGCCGGGACACCTCTGCCCGGACCGGGAACGGCGTATGCGGGTTTGCCGCGAAGCGTTCCTCCAGATCGTAGGCGTCGCGTTCCATCGGGATTGCCATGTATTCGAAGCCGTTCTCCGCCCAGCCGGTCAGGTAGCGGCGGACGAATCCGCCGACTCCCAACAGACGGTACTGGACCATATGAACCAACTCATGGAACAGCAGGCTCATCGGCGGGCCGTCCGCAGCGACATACCGGTCGGACAGCAGCACCGTGTCCTCGAAGGTGATGCCGTGGGTGTCGGAGAAATCCATCGGGATCGGCCGCCCTGCCGCTTCCAGTTCCCGATAGAATCCGGGGTTCTCGATCACCGGCACGGATTTAAACCGGACGTCCCGGATCATGTCGGGGCCGAAGAACGGGCCGAGCATGGCGGCGGCCTGAGGCTCGAGCGGCCGGGCATCAGGCCTGTGCAGGAGACGCTGTGCGCGAATCCAGTTTTCACCCTGCTCGATCAGGTAGTTGAGCTCCGGCTCCACCCTATTGGCCCCTGACAATTCTCTATGTGCCAAGCCTTCGAATTGTCTTCACAATCCGTCCCGGCTTGCAAATGTAGAAAATTCGATGCCATGCACCTGACGATCCGCGAAGACGATCCAACCTCCGGCCAAGCCGCCGATCTCATCCGCGCCCATCTGGACCATGCGGAGCTGCACTCTCCATCCACCAGCATACACGCGCTGGGGGCGGACTCCCTAACCGCACCGGACATCACCTTCTGGACCATCTGGGCTGACGACAGTCTCGCCGGGTGCGGCGCGTTGAAGGAACTCGACAGCCGGCATGGCGAGTTGAAATCGATGCATACGGCGGAGGCGTTTCGCGGCAATGGCATCGCCGGCCGGATGGCGGCGCACATCATCGGCGAGGCGCGAAGGAGATCCTACGAAAGTCTCAGCCTGGAGACCGGTTCGATGGAGGGGTTCGCCCCCGCGCGGGCGCTGTACCAAGGCCTCGGCTTCGAGGAGTGCCCGCCCTTCGCCTACTACACGCTCGACCCCAACAGCGTGTTCTTCACCCTGGACCTCAAAGCGGCGCCATAGTCCAGAAACGGCAACTCGTACTCTTCCAGTTGCGCCGCCCCGGTCGGTTGAATGCTTGGCACGGTTCGCCGGTCTCCTCTACGATGCCTTTGCCCACAAAATACAACCTATTGGTTACTGCCAAATGGCGCTGCCAAGGGGGCTGAGCACGAAAAGGAGGAGAGGCAATGGATGTCGCTACGACGATGACGGAATTCATCACGTCGGGCACGGATGTCACCGACTTCGTCCCCTTCGAGTATTTCGAGCCGGGACAGGGAATGGTTCAGTTCGGCGAAATCCATCCTATCCGCGCCGGCGGGTCGGGTGACGGCACGCTGCTTGCCGGAATCTGGCGGATCCAGGAGTCGTGCACCAGCCCGGTCTACACATCGTTCGCGGGCGACGAGACCTTCCTGGTGCTGGAAGGCGAAGTGACGATCAAACTGCTCGACACCGGCGAGGAGAAACACTTCAAGCCCGGCGACATCGGGGCTTGGTTCAAGGGCATGCGGACCCAATGGACCTTCAAGGCACCGTTCAAGAAGCTGGTGGTCGTCGCCCACGACCAGCCGCTGCCGCAGTCCTAGAATCGCGTCGGAGCTAGAGGGCCTCCAACGCGCTCTTCACGAACGCCCCGCCCTTCATGATGGCCATCAGGTTGCGGCCTTGGTGCTCCAGCAAGTTGATGTCTTCCAGCGGGTTACCGTCGACGATCAAGAGATCGGCGAGCGCGCCCTGGCGCACCACGCCGAGTTCGCCTTCGCGCTGCATGATCTCAGCGTTCATCGAGGTGGCGGAGATGAGGATCTCGGCCGGGCTCAGGACTTCGGCGCGCAGGGAGAGCTCGCGGGACTGGTGGGCATGCATGTCGCCCAGCAGGTCGGTGCCAAGGCCCATCTTGACGCCGGCGCGCCTGAGGATTTCCAGGGAGCCCAGCCCGGCCTCGGCGACCTGCTGCAGCTTGTCCAGGCTCACCTTGGGCAGGCCCTGCTCGGCACCGAAGCGGGACATGGATTCATAGGTCACCAGGGTCGGCACCACATAGGCGCCGTGCTCGGCGCAAAGCGCGGCGGTTTCCGCGTCGATCAGGTTGGCGTGCTCGATGGAGCGCACGCCATAGCGCACGCAGCGGGCGATCGCCTCGGGCGTATAGGCGTGGGCCATCACATAGGTCTGCCAGCTATAAGCCTCCCAGACCGCGGCGCGGATCTCCTCCTCGGAGTATTGCAGGTTCCAGATCGGGTCGGTCGGCGAGGCGACGCCGCCGGACGCCATGATCTTGATCTGGTTGGCGCCGCGGCGCAGCTCCTGGCGCGCCGCCCGGCGCACCTCGTCGACCCCGTCGGCGATATGGGCGATGCTCGCCCCGCCCCTGCAGCAATGGCAGTAATAGCCGGTCGTGGCGCTCTCCAGGCTGGTGAAGTCGCCATGGCCGCCGGACTGCGACAGCGCCTTGCCGGCGTAGAACAGGCGCGGCCCGCGGATCAGCCCCGCCTCGGTCGCGCGCGCCAGCCCGTAATCGGCGCCGGCGGCGTCGCGGACTGTTGTGAAGCCCCGCGCCAGCGCCCCTTCCAACAGCCCCTTGGCGCGGATCGAGAGCATCGAGGCCGGCATCTCCTCGATCTTGCGGATGTCCGGATCGACCGCCAGCGCATGGAAATGGGCGTCGATCAGGCCCGGCATGAGGGTCTTGCCGCCAAGGTTGAAGGTGGTGTCGACCGGGGTCGAGATCGGCGTATCGGAGACCTCGACGATCCGCGCATCCTCCACGACGACATCGCAGCCTTCGCGCAGATGCGGCGTGGTGCCGTCGAACAGGGCGGCATTGCGGAACAATGTGGTGGCCATGACGCGATCCTCATCTTCCCGATGAGAGATCGCAGCACGGCGGCGGCGAAGATGCAATCTTCGCCGCGTGCCGTCAGGCTGCGAGGCGCCGCCGGTCCAGGATATGCCGCACCACTGCGGCTGCGTCCTCTTCCACGCCCCAGATGATCCCGGACTTGCGCTTCGATAGCCACGGGAAGCCGACGAAATAGATGCCCGGAATGGCGCCGATACCGCTCACATGCATCGGCTGGCCGAAACCATCGAGGACCGGCAGCCGCAGCCAGGAGAAGTCCCCGGAAAACCCGGTGCTCCAGACGACGGAGCGGATGCCGGCCTGGCGCAGGTCGAGGCGCGCCGGCTGGGGCAGCGCCCAGCAGTCGGTCCATGGCGCGTCGGCCGGATCGGGTTCCGGCGCCGGGGCGCGGATGCCGTAGCGGGCGATGTACGCGTCCACCTCCTGCTTGCCATCCGCCGATTTGCGGTCGGCGAAGCGGATATTCTCATGCAAATCGTCGCCGAGCAGCAGCTCCGTTCCGTCCGCCCCGGTCAGGCGGCCGAGCAACACGACGCCGTCGCGATGCAGCGACTGATAGCTGAGCGTATGTCCGTATCGGCCGACGCCGGAGACCTGGGCCTGGGCGGCCCCACTGATCGCGGGATCGGCCAGTTCGGCGCGGGCAACATCCATGAAGCCGGTCTCGCGGAACCAGGCCAGGATGTCCTTGCCGCGATACCGGCGCGGCAGCCGTCCGACCCGGCTGGTGCACAGATAGACCTGACGACCCGCGGAACACAGGTCCTCGGCGATCTGGCTTCCCGACTGGCCGCTGCCGACAACCAGCACCGCGCCTTCCGGCAGCGCCTGGGGATTGCGATAGTCGGCGGCGTGCTGCTGCACGATATTCTCCGGCAGCATCCGGGAAATGACCGGGATCCTCGGCCTGCGCAGCACACCGCACGCCGCGACCACAGAGCGGGCGCGCAGCTCCCGCTGCCCGTCGTTCTGGTCCCGGGTGCGCACGATGAAGCCGTCGACGCCATCGCTGCGTTCGACGGCGCGAACTTCGATGCCGGTCCGTACCGGGAGATCGAACCGCGCGGCATAGCGTTCGAAGGACCGGACAAGGTCTCTCGCCGAGTCGAATCCGTCCGGCGCCGGCCCGACATAGGGCGCGCCCGGCAGGCCGTTCAACGCGTTGGGCGAATTCAGCCGGAACGAATCCCAGCGCTGCGAGCGCCAGCTCTCGCCGATGCGGTCCTTCTCCAGCACGACATGGGAGGCAGCGGCCGTCGCCAGGAAGTAGCTGGTCGCGAGGCCGGCCTGGCCGGCGCCTATGACGACGGCGTCATATGGCCCTTCGGCCGCGGGATCTTTCAACATGATCGGTTTTTCCTGGTCAGCATGGTTTGGCGGTAATCCGGGTCAGGCCGCCGGGCGCCTCGTCGACCGATTGCGGTCGACGGTCCCGGCGGCCATGGCCACGGGGTCAGCTCTCCTCTTCGACCGCCACCGGCAGGTCCCCGGCCGAGCCCCACTCGGCCCAGGAGCGGTCATAGCTGCGCACCTGCGGGTAGCCGAGCAGACGCAGCGCGAAGTAGGAATGCGCCGCCGCCTTGCCGACCTGGCAATGCACGGCGATGCTCCGGTCCGGCGTAACCCCGTGCGCCGCGAAATGGGCGCGAAGGTCCTCGGCGGACTTCAGAGTCCCGTCCTCGGCGAGGTTCTGGCTCCACGGGATGTTCCGGGCCCAGGGGATGTGCCCGGCCGCGTACAGATGTCCGGGGCGCACGTCGATGACCAGCGTCGAGGAATCGTCGCGCCGGTCCATCAGCCAATCGGCGGTGGCCAGGCGGCGCGGCATCGGCGTCAGGGCGAAGGTCCGAAGCGGCACCTGCGGGGCGATCGTGCTGACGTCCCGGCCTTCATCCACCCATTTCGGATAACCGCCATTCAGGATCGCCACGTCGCGATGCCCGAAATACTCCAGCATCCAGAACAGGCGGGCGGCGTGGAATCCGCCACGGTCGTCATACAGCACGACCTGGGTCTCGCGGTCGATGCCGAGCACGCCGAGCATCTCCGCCAGCCTTGCGTCGGGCAGCAGGGTACCCTCGACATGGCCGGTCGGATCGCTGACATCGTCGGCGCCGAGATGGACCGCGCCGGGGATATGGCCCGCGTCATAGGCGTCCCGGGGCCGCACATCGACGATGCGAAGCTCGCGGCCGCCCTCGAACACGGCGGTGACATTGGCCTCGTTGGCAATGCCGGCGAGATCTTCCGTCTCGACCAGCAGGTCGGAATTGGCGTAGCCGGTGGCCGAGGCGGGCAGCGCCGCCGTGGCGGCGAACAACAGGCCGGCCGCACCGGCGACCGACGCAAGGGTTCGGTGGAAGGACATGGTTGTCTCCAATGCATTGAGGTGGTCGGATCGCGATGGCTCAGCCGGGCTGGGCGACGATCCGCAGATAGGGTTTGGGCGCGCGCCAGCCCTCGGGGAACGCGGCCTTCGCCTCCGCGTCGGAGACCGCCGGGACGATGATGACGTCCTCGCCCTGGCGCCAATTGACCGGGGTGGCGACCTTGTGCCGGTCGGTCAACTGCAGGGAATCCAGCACCCGCAGGATTTCCTCGAAGTTCCGACCGGCGGTCATCGGATAGACCAGCACCAGCTTGATCTTCTTCTGCGGGCAGATGATGAAGACGTTGCGCACGGTGGCGTTGTCCATCGCCGTGCGGCCGTCGGAACTGCTCCCCGCCTCCGCCGGCAGCATGCCGTAGAGCTTGGAGATCGCCAGGTCGGTATCGGCGATCATCGGGAAGTTCGGGGCAAGGCCCTGGGTCTCCTCGATATCGGCCGACCAGCTCGCATGGCTGTCCAGCGGGTCGACGCTGAGCCCCATCACCTTGCAGCCGCGCTTGTCGAACTCCGGCTTCATGGCCGCCATGCAGCCCAACTCGGTCGTGCAGACGGGCGTGAAGTCTTTCGGATGGGAGAACAGCATCGCCCAGCCGCCGCCGATCCAATCGTGGAAGCGGATCGGGCCGTCGGTGGTCATGGCGGTGAAGTCCGGGGCGGTATCGCCGATCTTGAGGGTCATCGAATACTCTCCTTGGAAATGCTGAATGCGGGCAACGGCGCGAACGGCCATGGGCCGGACGCGACGTCGCGGGCGCAAACAAGCGCCGCCAGGCCGGAAAGACCTGAAGAAATCCGACTGATTTTCTGAAGATCGCGGTTCAGGCGCCGCAGGCCACCCGACACTTTCGTTCGGCGTTACCCGCTGGTCGCATCCGCGATGCCGGGACTCGAGGGCACGGCGCGTCGACCGAATTCGCCGCCATGCGCTTAGGCCGCGAGGGCGGTCTCCAACCGGCGGAAGGTGATCTCCTTGCGGAGCGGCTGCAGCGACGGGTCGACCAGGAGCCAGTCCGAATGCCGCCAGCCGCGCTCCGCCACCGCCTCCAGCCGGCGGATCGCTTCCGTCGTCTCGCCGGCCCAGGCCAGGGTCGCGACGGTGTAGTATTCGAGCGGCTCGCCCTTGCGCTCATACGCCTCGACGGCGTCGAGCGCCTCGGAATACCGGCCCAGCCGGGCGAGGAAGGAGCCTTTCACGTTCAGCGCACGCGGCTCGTCGGGATCGGCCTCCAGCCGTTGCAGCGCCCGGGCATAGCCGCGGGTGGCGGCGGCGCGTTGGCGTCGGAGGTCGCCGAGCTGGGCCCAGGCGCCGGAGGCCAGGTACAGCGCCCGATAGTCATCCGGCCGCAACTGCCCTGCCCTTTCGGACAGCCGCGCCGCAGCCGCCATCTCGCCGGCACTGAACTCCGCGCGGGCGAACAGGTAATGGGACTCGAAGCTCTCGGTATCCCTGGACAGCGCCACCAGGAAGGCGCGCCGGGCCGCTTCGTAGCTGCCAAGGGCCGACAGGGCGAAACCGAGCGCCGCATGGTTCGGCGCCTGATCCGGCCGGCGGCGCACGGCGGTCGCGGCCGCTTCGGCGGCGGCCTCCAGGGACGGCCCCGATTGGCCGCTATAGAGGCGCCGGTTGACGATCGCCACCGCGTATTCCGCCTGGGCGAAGGCGAAGCCGGGCGCCCGGGCGGCAGCCTCCGCGCAGATTTCCAGCGATCGCTGGACTGCACCCGCTCCGCTGCGCTCGAGCACCTGCCGGGCGTCGAGGCACAGTAGATAGGAATCGAGGTCGAAATCGGCGCCGGGCGGGATGAGGCAGTCGGTGACGGGATCGATGTCGCGCTGCGGAACCGCCTCGGCCAGCAGCCGGTATCCGGCCTTGTGCACCGTGTCGATCGGCGACGGCCGATCCGGCTCATCCCGCAGGGCGCGCCGCAGTTCCGAAACCGCATGGGTCAGGCTTTCCTCGCCGACCGTGACATCCGGCCAAACCGCATCCATCAGCGCATCGCGGGAAACGACCCGCCCTTCCGCCGCGATGAGCTCGGCGAGCACTGCAGCGGCCTTGGGAGAGATCCGGCGCATGCTGTCGCCGCAGACGACCTCGCGGGTCGCCAGGTCGACCTGCCAGGGCCCGATCCGGACCCGGCCTTCCAGTGAATGCGTCGTTCGAATACAAGGATGGCCGCCAGCGCCCATGGTCGCCTCCTCGATGTGTCAGCCCTATCGATTGTGCGCCGCCGCGGTCCAAATACGCGGCCGGCGCGATCGATCCCGGTTGTCCGGGATTCGCTTCAAATTGCGGTCAATAGGGCAGCGGAGCGATCTTGTCCAACACTCAGCCAGGCGATGCCATCAAAGCTTCGTGAGCACCGGAGCCCGAAAGCCGCGCCGAATTCGGATCCGGAGGCGCATGCGGCCGCCGCGGGTCATGACCCGCTCAGCTCCTTTTCATGCAGGAAGGCGGCATGCTTGGGCGCCTTCTTGGTCTTCGACCATTCCTCCAGCATCTCCCATTTGACCGCGTCCAGCTTCTCCAGCAGCGCCTCTTCCGCCGGGTCCGGGCAGGCCAATTCGACCCGGTGGCCGTTGGGGTCGAAGAAATAGATGGAGTGGAACAGCGAGTGGTCGGTGACGCCCAGCACGTCGATGCCGTTCGCCTCCAGCCGCTCCTTGAACTGCAGCAGGGTCTCGCGGTCCTTCACCTTGAAGGCGATGTGCTGCACCCATTCCGGGGTGTTCGGGTCGCGCCCCATCTCCGGCTTGGTGGGCAGCTCGAAAAAGGCCAGCACGTTCTCGTTCCCGGCATCGAGGAAGACATGCATGTAGGGGTCGGGCTCGTGCGTCGATGGGACCCGGTCCTCGGCGATCGCCAGGACGAACTCCATGTTCAGGTTCTTCACGTACCAGTCGACGGTCTCCTTCGCGTCCTTGCAGCGATAGGCGACGTGGTGAATGCGGTCGATCTTCATGGGTTCTTCCTTTCTGCTTCGCCGGACGGCCGGTGACTGTCGACCGAGCGCCCGGGGTCCACGGCGAATGCGAAGGCTTCCCGCAACACGGTGCGGTCGCCGATATGGTTGGCCAGGATCAGCACCAGCCTGGCGTTGATGGCATCGCTGCGCTCCTTGTCGCGGCCGTCATGCAAGGCCAGCAACTCGGCATAGAAGCCGTCGGGATCGGCGATGTTCGGATCTGTGATGAGTGTCGTCATCCCTGGGTCTTCCTCATCCGTGGCCGGAGGCACGGCGCAACGCGGCACCGACGGCGTGGCGGTCGAAGGCCGGCCAGCGGGCGGCCACATGCTGGTCCGGGCGAAGCAGGTAGATCGCCGACTGCGCCGAACCGAGATAGCGCTCACGCAGCGCATCGTTTGCGACCACTGGGACCGTCTCGATGGCGATGCCGTCGAATTCCAGCCCGTCCGGCGCTTCCGTGTCGATCGCCAGAAGCTGGAACCGGTTGCCGAGCCGGTCGATCAGCCAGCCATCCGACAGGGGCGCGTCCACCGCCGGCGCGCCGGGGCGGGTCCTGGCCGGCATGTCGTCGGCATCTGCGCCGTTCAACGGCGAGCCCTCATAGACGCTGGGCACCGAGAGCCGTCCGGAATTGACCAGCGGCCGGGCGAAGGGGGCGAGTTCCGACAGGTCCAGCACCGCGTCGCGGAAGACCCGGCTGATCTCCGATTTCGGGGTGATGAAATCGGTCGAGCGGGTCGAATTCAGGATGTTCTCGTCGGCCGCCGGCACCCGTTCCGCATCGTAGCTGTCGAGAAGGCTCTCCGGGGCCAGGCCGTCGATCACCAGCTTCAGCTTCCAGCACAGATTGTCGGTGTCCTGCAGGCCGCTGTTGGCGCCCCGCGCCCCGAAGGGCGAGACCTGATGCGCGGAATCCCCGGCGAAGATCACCCGCCCATGGCGGAACCGCTCCATGCGCCGGCATTGGAAGGTGTAGATCGAGACCCATTCCAATTCGAACCGGACGTCATCGCCCAGCATCGCCTTCAGCCGCGGGATCACCCGGTCCGGCTGCTTCTCCGCCTCCTTGTCGATGTCGCGGCCAAGCTGCAAGTCGATGCGCCAGACATTGTCCGGCTGCTTGTGCAGCAGGGCGGACTGGCCGCGATTGAAGGGCGGGTCGAACCAGAACCAGCGTTCGGTCGGAAACCCCGCCTCCATGACCACATCGGCGATCAGGAAATTGTCCTCGAAGACCCGGCCGACGAAATCGAGCCCCAGCATGCCGCGGATCGGCGAGCCGGCGCCGTCGCAGGCAATCAGCCAGTCGGCCGCAAGCGTGTAGGGCCCATCCGGCGTGTCGACATCCAGCGTCACCCCAGTGTCCGACCGCTCCACCGACTGGACCGTATTGCCGCCGCGAAGGTCGATCGGCTTGCCTGCTGCCTGCAGGGCGCGCACCCGGTCCACCAGATATTGCTCGAAATAGTATTGCTGCAGATTGATGAAGGCCGGCCGCTTGTGGCCGTCCTCCGGCAGCAGGTCGAACCCGTAGACTTGCCGCTCGCCGAAGAAGACGCGGCCGGTACTCCAGGTCACGCCCTTCTCCACGAAGGCGTCGCCGCAATCCAGCCGGTCGAGGATCTCCAGCGGCCTTTTCGCGAAGCAGATGGCCCGGGAGCCCCAGCTCACCCGATCATTGTCGTCCAGTACGACGACCGGCACGTCCTGCTGCGCCAGATCGATCGCGGCGGCGAGACCCACCGGACCCGCCCCAACGACCACCACGGGATGGCGCGCGGCTGCCGCCGCATCCTGATCCGGCGACCGTTCGTAGGCGTACAGCGGAACCTCGAAGACCTTGTTCACGCGCTCAATCCGGTAGGCCGGCCATCAGCCATCGCCCTGAAGCGCGGCCCACATCTGCCGGTCGCGCTCCGCCGTCCAGATGCGCGGCGTGTCGATACCGAGCGCCTCGTCATAGGCCCGGGCGACATTGAACGGCAGGCAGTGTTCGTAGATCGCGTAGTCGTGGAACTTCTCGTCGCAGGCGGCGCGGCACGCGGCGAAAGCCTCCTTCAGGGTGCCACCGCCCTTGGCGATGGCGGCCACGGGGCGATAGGTGCTCTCCAGGAAATCGCGGGTCAGAGCGATGGCCTCGGCCACCTTCTCCTCGCCAACCAGGGCGTCGCCCCGGCCCGGGCTCAGCGCCTGGGGCCGCATGGCGGCGATGGCGTCCAGGGTGGCCGGCCAGTCCGAGAAATGCCCGTCGCCGCAATAACAAGCGGAGCAGTATTCGACGATGTCGCCGGAGAACATCACGCCGGAATCCGGCACCCAGGCGACGATGTCGCCTGCCGTGTGGGCGCGGCCCAGATGCATCAGCTCCACCCGGCGCTTTCCCATATGCACCGTCATCCGCTGCCGGAAGGTGACGGTGGGCCAGGTCAGGCCGGGGATCGTCTCCGCCGCCTGGAACAGGCGTGGAAAGCGGCCATATTCGCTGTCCCAATCCTCCTGCCCGCGTTCGTGGATCATCGCCCGGCAGGTCTCCGACGCGATGATCTCCGAAGCGTCATAGGCCGACGCGCCCAAGACCCGGACCGCGTGATAATGGCTCAGCGTGACGTATTTGATCGGCTTGTCGGTAACCGCACGGATGCGCTCGATTACCTGCTCGGCCATCTTCGGCGTCGCCTGGGCGTCGACCACCATGACGCTGTCATCGCCGATGATCACTCCAGTGTTGGGATCGCCCTCGGCAGTGAAGGCGTAAAGTTCGGGACCGATCTCAGTGAACGAGATGGTCTTCTCCGCCATGTCGGCGGCCGATGCGAACGCTTTGGCCATCTGATCGTCCCTCGCCCTGACAGATTTTGCCCGGCCGCATTGCTCCCGCCCCGGATCTTAGCGAAGATATTAGTTGCAGATGAAACTATGTCAACGTGTGATGGAGCCGTGAGCGGCCGGACAATACTCTTCGAAGTCTAATTAGGGGGACCTCGAAGCCATGATCTGTGCCGCGCCGATCGACTCCACGCCACGAACCTCGCCGAGAACATTCACCAATTGGGCCAGGGCCCTGACATTCACCGCACCGGTCTCCTATCGGCCCTCATCGCGCGGCGAAATCGTGGAGATCATCCGGCAGGCTGAAGAGGCCGGACAACGAGTGAAATGGACTGGCAGTCTGTGGTCGTTCATGGGTGTGTACGCCGCCGACGATGTGGTGATCGAGAGCGATGGGATAACCGGCGCCATCGACACCGCGTTGATCCTCGACCGGCTGACGCTTTCCGATCCTTCGCTGCGCGAAGGCCTGGCCCATGTCAAAGGCGGCACCAAGGTCTTCAACGTCAATCGGATCCTGCATGGCCTGCCAGCCGCGGCAAATGGCGGCGGCGCCGACGAGGTGGGCCTGGGATGCGACCCGGCGGCGAGAGCGCTGCCGACATTGGGGGGCAGCGGCGGTCAATCGATCGCCGGGGTCATGGCGACCGGGTCCCATGGCGGCGACATCGCGCTGCCGCCGATCGTCGATGCCGTGATGGCCATTCACCTGATCGGCCCGGGCGGCCAGGAGTGGTGGATCGAGCGTTCGTCTGGCCTGACGGCGGGGACCGAGGAGGAGGTTCAGCGCCAGTTGCGGACGATCGCCACCGATGTCGCCGGCGCGGGCGACGAAATCTGCGACGGCGTCCTGGTCAGAAAGGACGACGATCTGTTCCGGGCCGCGCTCGTGTCGGTCGGCCGGATGGGATTCGTCTATTCGATGGTCGTCAGGACCGAGCCCGCCTTCAAGCTGCAGGAGACCCGATCCGAAGCGGTCTGGGAGACCCTCCGGGAAGACCTGACCGCCACGCGATTCTCCGGCTTCGCAGCGGGCAAGCATTTCCTGCAGATCATCGTCAATCCCTTCGGCAGCGACGGCCAGCACGACTGCAAGGTCGCCGAAAGGCAGGTCGTGGAATGCGAAACGGCCAACGATGTGCCGGACTCCGATTCCGACTTCTTCAGCTGGCTTTGTAAGCAACAGGATGTCTCCTGGATCATCGCCATCCTGATCGCGGCAATCGCGGTGCTCGTCCTGGCGATCGTGGCGTTGGTCGAGCTGGTTTCGGTCCTGCTGGCGACCGTCGCCGTCGTGCTTGGAGTCATCTTCTGGGGGTTGTTTCTGGCCGCGGCTCTGATCGCTGCCATTGCCGTGATCATCGCGGTGATCGTCGCGCTGGGCGTCACCATCGCCGCGCTGGGCGCCCTGCTCGTCTACATGATCGGCAGCGGCGGCCTCACGCCCGGGGAACTGGTCGCCGCCATCACGAATTTCGCCTTCACCGTCGGGCTAAAGGACGTCATGCGATCGATCCTGACCGGGCTGTTCAATTCTCTCTACCCCATCATCACCAAGACCGATATCAGCTGGAAGATCATGGATACCTATGGCTATGACGGGGAGGATTTCTGTCAGAAGGTGGATTCCATGGAATTTGCCTTCGACGTGGCGGCAGCCGGCGACACGGGAGCCGGGTATCTCTCATTCGTCGACGAGGTCCTGGCCATCTTCGACGACCTTTACGACCGCCACATCGCCGTAGCCGGCCTCCTGGCGCTGCGATACACCAGTCGCACCGAGGCCCTGATCGGCATGACCAGGTTCCCGAGCACCTGCCACATCGAAATCCCGATCATCCGGAGTTTCGCCGGCAATACGGAGTTCATGGAACGGGTCCAGCGCGCCGCCATCGCCCATAACGGCGTACCGCATTGGGGGCAACTCATGGACGGCTACACGGCGCGCAACATCCTCGATCTGCACGGCGCCGACCTGTCCCTGTGGCGGCGACAACTGACGGGGCTCATTCGCGACGGAGGCGGCGGCAACGCGACGTTCAGCAACAGCTTCACCTCGACCTACAATCTGGAGCCGTTCGACGATACGCCGATCGCCGCGGTGCGGTTCACCGTCACCGTCGGCGAGGACAGCCTCGGCGACACCGACATATTGAGGCACGACGTCAGCGCCGATTTCGCACGTGTGACGCTGAACGACGGAACCTTCTTCGAGGTCAGTCTCAACGCCGGAGCCGAGTGGCCGGCGCACACGACGAACACGCGGGATGTGCCGGTCGCTGCCGGTACCATGTGGGGCGACGTCCGTTCCGTCCGAATCCAGCACAATGCTGCCGGAGGCGATGTCAACGCGGACAACTGGACGATGGACCGGATCGTCATTTCGTCGGTGTCATCAGCGGGCGATGTCCGGGGCCAGCTTGATGTGAGCGGCACTCCGGTATGGCAATTCAGGAAGAACGACCATCAGATCTGGCAGCACGACTTCATCTAGGCACGAGGGCGGCCATCCCAGATCAGGCGGTCAATCGAGAAATCCGGCGCAGCGGCTGCGCCGTCAAGCACCGCCTGCGGCCCGCTGCGAACGAGAAGCGTGGCGCAGCCGACGGCCGCGGCGCCCGCGATATCGTGCTCAGGGCTATCGCCGATCATCAGAACGCGGTCGGGCGGGATGTCACCCAGCGCATGGAGCGCAGCGGAAAACATCGCAGGAGCCGGTTTGCCGAGGGTCATGACAGGAGCGCCGGTGGACGCGTAATCCTGCGCCACGGCGCCGGCACCGAAGGATACGCCGCCCTCGGCATACATCACCTGATCGGAATTGGCGCAGATTGCCGGGATATGGCGGGCCGCCAGCGGAGCGAGTAAATCGGCGTAGCCGCCGCGGTCTCGGCGTTCGGGCTCGATGCCGGCGATGACCAGCAGATCGGCATCGGGGCCCGGCGCGACGCGCCGGACCTCCAGCCCGTCGACGATGCTGGAATCGTCGTCGCGGGAGAGGATGGCGACACGGGCACCGGTCCGCAGCCGACCGGCCTCCAATCGTGCGGCGATCTCCGCATGGGCCAGTTCACCGGAACTGATCACCGCGGCGAAGAGGTCGGGGGGAAAGCCCAGCCTGGCCAGCCTGTCGCGATTGCCGGACGCGCGCTTGCCGGAATTGGTGAGCGCGACGACCGGAACACCCCGTGTGCAAAGGACATCGAGACAGTGACGAGCCCCGGCAAAGGCCGTCCGGCCGTCATGCAGCACACCGAACTGATCGATCAGCACGCCGTCGAAGGTGTCGGCGATGTCGGCGAGGCCGGCAATCACCCGGGTCATGCAGCGTCGGCGAGGTGCGGGATGGCGAGCCGGGCAACGCCGGCACAGGCGTCGGAGGCCGCCACATCGGCCAGCGGCGCTCCCACGATGCGGGCCCGCATGGCGGTCCAGACCGGATTGGCGGCACCGCCGCCAACGCTGCGCAGGGACCGCAGCGGCGGCGCGCCGAGCGCCCGGAGCCGGTCATAGCCAAGGGCCTCGATGCGGGCGATGCCCTCCAGCAGCCCGTGCAGGAAACGGACATCGTCGTCGGGGCGCGGCGAAAGCCGGGGTGGGTATTCGGGATCGCTGATCGGGAAGCGCTCCCCGGGCGCCCGCAGCGGGTAATAGTCCAGGCCACTGTCGGTCGTCGGGTCGATTTGCCGGGACAACGCGTCGATGCGGTCGGACGGGAAGAACTCGGCCAGCACGCCACCGCCGGAATTCGAAGCGCCGCCGGCCAGCCAGAGATCGCCGATGCGATGGCTGTAGATGCCGTGATCCGGGGCGAAGACCGGGCCGTCCGACAGCAGCTTGATCGTCAGGGTCGTGCCGAGCGCGGTCACGCCATCCCCCACCTGCGAAGCGCCGGTGGCCAGGAAGGAGGCGCAGCCATCGGTCACACCGGCGACCAGTGCGGCGCCCTGCGGCAATCCGAAAGTCCCAGCGGTCTCGCCGGTTCGGTGCCCCGCCGGCACGACGTCCGGCAGCAGTCCCGGGCGCAGCGGTGTCTCCGAGAGCCAGCCGGGCCAATGACGGGCGACCGGGTCGTAGCCGGTCTTCAAGGCATTGCTCTCGTCACTGGGCACCGGCCCGCCGGCCAGCAGCTCGGCCGCCCAATCGGCCTGATGCACGATGCGGTGCACGCCCGGCCGATCCTGCAAGGCAATGGCGCGCGCGAGCGCCGATGCCGGCCCGTGCGCCGCGCTTTCGCGCGGTGCCGCAGCGGCAATGGCGGCAGGGATCTCCGGTTCCGAGACGGCATCGTCATACATGAGCGCCGTGCCCACCGGGTCGCCTGCCCCGTTGAGGCCAAGCACCGTGCCCGATGTGCCGTCGATCGCGACGGCGCCGATCCGCTCGGGCTCGAGGGACTCGAACAGCCGCGCCAGCGCTGATTCCAGCGCCTGTCGCCAGATCGCCGGGTCGCGCCGGTCCTCGCCGAATTCCGCCATCGCGGCCTCGGCCTGTGCCTGCATGTCACCCGCCGCGCTCAGGGCCGCGGCGCGGATTCCGGTGGTGCCGATATCGATGCCGAGAGCGAGGTCGGCCGTCACGGCGCGGCCGTCCGCGCGGCTTCCAGCGCTTGGCGATGCTTCTCGGCGTCCCAGTTCAGCAGCGCCGCCTCGTTGGCCGCGGTCAGGCGCAGGACGGGTGTCTCCGGATCGATTCGCATGACCACGTCGCCCAGGGCCCGTGCCATCGCCAGCACCGAGGGGGAGGCATCGGCCGGGACCGCCGCACCCTCCCCCGGCGCCAGCAGCAGCTTCTTGGCGCCACCGGACACGGCGTCGGGATCGTCGCCCTCCCGCAGGATGCCGAGGCCTGGCCCGAGAAAGACCACATGGTCCGGGTACAGTGAGGCCCCGGCGGCAACGGCAAGACGAACGGGATCGCGTGCCATGCGATGGGTCGCGTCATGCGGGGCCGCCATCCAGCCGGTTCCTGCCAGCCGGTCGACCAGGGCCTGCGACGCCGGGCATTCGGCCAGTTCGGGCATGTCCGGTTCCAGGCGCCCCGAGACCTCCCGCAGGCGCGCCTCGGCCTCCGACGGCGTGTCGCCGCCAACGACCAGGCCATGATTGCCGAGCACCAGCACCCGCGCATTCGGCGTCACCCGTGCAAGGATGGCGCGGGCGAGGTCGGCGCCCGGTTTGGCGTAGGGGATGAAGACCGCGCCGAGATCCCCGAGTCGGGCCTGGGTGACCACGCTTGCGTCGCTGCGCACGGAAATGGCGATCGTGGAGACGCAATGGGTGTGCAGCACCACCGGCCAGTCCAGGATGGCATGCACCGAGGTCTCGATGGAGGGCCTGAGACCGGTCGGGTTCTCTGCTGACACGGCGAAGGCCTGCCCGTCTTCGGCCGCGTCGTCGCCGGCCTGGAGAGCGGCGCGCATGCCGGCTGCGTCGACCGGCACCATGATCTCGCGCTCCCGCGCCTCCGCCAGCCAGGTGCCGGAAGCCTTGACCCACATGGACCCGTCCGCCTTCACCGAGGTATTGCCGCCCGGACCCTGCACCTGCAGCGGATCGCGGCCGAGCCGTTCGGACGTCTCCAAAAGCTCGGCGAATGCGGCCGAGGCGCGCAGCTTGGCGAGGGCGCTCATGCCGCCGCGACGAGGCGGCGCATCCAATCCTCGAATGCGCCCTTCTCGCTCTCGGTCAGGAATAGCCCGTGCTTGGTCCGGCGGACCAGGATGTCGTCGGCGGTCCGGGCCCATTCATGGGCCATCAGCCATTTCGCCTCCCGCTCGTAGAACAGCCCGCCGAAATGGCGGCCGAGATCGGCCATGGAGCCGGCCTCCGCCAACAGCGCCTCGGCCTCGGTCCCGTAACAGCGGGCGTAATGGCGGGCGAGGTCCGCCGTCAGCCAGGGGTTCTCGGCCTGGAAGCGGCCCAGCCAGGCATCGAAATCCGCGCCTTCCATGTCGCCGCCGGGAAGCGGGGCTTTCAGGGTCCAGGGCCCGGCCATGCCGGGGAAGAAGGGCGCCAGCTTTTCGAGCGCATGCTCCGACAGCTTTCGATAGGTGGTGATCTTGCCGCCGAACGCCGAGAGGATCGGTGCCCGGTCGCCGCCGCCATCCAACTCGAACTCGTAATCCCGGGTCACCGCCGAGGCATTCTTGTTGGAATCGTCGTCGAAAAGCGGCCGCACGCCGGAGAAGCTGTGCAGGATGTCGGCATCGGTCAGCTCGATGCGGAAATAGCGGTTGAGGATGCCGAGCAGGTAATCGACCTCCGACGCATCGATGGCGACGTCCTCGGGCCGGTCCTCGAACGGGATGTCGGTGGTGCCGATCAGCGCCAGATCGTCGAAATACGGGTTCACGAAGATCAGCCGCTTGTCGGGCGCCTGCAGCACGTAGCCCTGCTCGCCGGACCACCAGCGTTTCATGATGATGTGGCTGCCCTTGACGAGGCGCACACGGCGGCGGGAGTTCACCCCCGCGACATTGCCCAGGACGGTCTCGACCCAGGGCCCGGCGCCGTTGAACAGCGCCCGCGCCATGATCTCGCGGGTGATGCCGGTCTCGGCGTCCCGCAGCACCGCCCGCCAGAGCTTTCCTTCCCGCCGCACGGACTCGCATTGTGTCCGGGTCAGGATCTCCGCGCCGCGCCGGGCGGCGTCCACCGCGTTCAGGATGACCAGCCGCGCGTCATCGACCCAGACGTCCCAATAGGCGAAGGCCTTGCCGAATTCGTCGCGCACCACATCGCCCACCGGATCGCGGCGCAGATCGACGGCCTTGGTCGAGGGAATGCGTTTGCGCCCGCCGAGATGGTCGTAGATGAACAGGCCCAGGCGGATCAGCCAGCGCGGCCGCTGCTCCGGGCTGTGCGGCAGGATCAGGCGCAACGGCCAAGTCAGCTGCGGCGCCACCTCCAGCACCACCTCGCGCTCGATCAGCGCCTCGCGCACCAGGCGGAACTCGTAATATTCCAGGTAGCGCAGCCCGCCATGGATGTACTTGCCGGATCGCGACGACGTGCCTTCGGCGAGATCGCCCTTCTCGCAGAGCGTTACCGACAATCCCCGCCCGGCCGCATCGCGCGCCACCCCGGCGCCGTTGACGCCGCCGCCGATGACAAGCAGGTCGATGGGCTCGGTCATCCGATCCTCAACAGGGGTTGAGCGGCGGTTCGCCGGCGATCCAGCGGCGCACCTCCTCGGCCGCCTTGGCCGCGGCGATGCGCACGGTCTTCAGGGATGCACCGGCAATATGGGGAGTCAGCGTGACATTCGGCAGCATCAGCAGCGGCCAATCCGGCGGGACCGGCTCGATGGCGAAAGTCTCCAACATGGCGCCGCGCAGATGGCCCGAGACCAAGGCGTCATACAGCGCGTCGTAATCCATCAGCGGCCCGCGCGCCGTGTTGACGATGACCGCTCCGGCTTTCATGGCCGCCAGCGCCCGGGCGTCGATCATGCCGGTGGTTTCCTCGGTGACCCGCGGATGCAGGCTGACCACGTCCGACTGGCGCAGCAGCGTGTCCAGCGGAACCTGCTCGACCCCGGCGTCGCGATCCTCCGGCAACAGCTCCACATAGGGATCGGTCACCAGGATCCGGCAACCGAAGGCGCGGAGCAGTCGCACCACCCTGGTCCCGATCTTGCCGTAGCCGATGATCCCGACGCACATGTCGGAGAGCTCGTCCCCGGTCATGTCGGCGCGATAGAGATCGCCGCGATATTCGCCCCGCCGCAGCGCGTCGTGGCCCTTGGTGATGTTCCGGGTCTCAGCGATGATCGCGCCGATGGTGAATTCGGCCACGGCCGAGGCGTTGCGGCCTGGGGCGTTGACCACGGTCACGCCATGGGCGGCGGCGGCCCCCATGTCGATGTTCACCGGACCGCCGCGCGACACCGCCACCAGTTCCAGCGCCGGCATGGCCTCGAACATCGACCGGGAGAGCGGCGCCAAATGGGTGACCAGCACCGGGGCGTCGGCCACATGGGCGACCACCTCGTCCGGCCGCCCGACATATTCTTTCAGCCCCTCCATGCCGGCGGCGGCATAGCCGTGCTCCATCGGCTCATCGGGCCAGGCGAGGTCCAGCTTGCGGCAGGTGACCGCATCGCCGCAGATCTCGGCCAGGGCCGAGGCGAACATGTCGGACAGCATGAACCGGTCGCCGATGATGGCCACGTCCACGCTCACGCCAGATCCCTCCGCATCGCGGCCTGGGCCGCCCAGACCGGCGCCATCGACCGGCGGGTCTCCAGGTAGGCGTCGAACAGGGCGTCATAGGTCGATGCCAGGCCGCCATCCGGCGCTTCCGCCTCCTGCAGCAGTGGCGTCACCCAGGCCTCGGTGGCGGCGGAGATATCGGGATAGAGCCCCTGCTGCACTGCCGCCATCATGACCGCGCCCGCGGCCCCCGCCTCTTCCTGCGCCACGGTGCGGATCGGCCTTCCCAGCACCGCGCCCAGGATGGTCTTCAGCGCCGAGGACCGGGCGGCACCGCCGGTCAGCCTGATCTCGCTCGGGATCGGGCCCATGGCCGTGTAGCAATCGCGCGCCGCCAGGGCCAAGCCCTCATAGACCCCGCGCATCATGTCGAACCAGCCGGTGTTCTGGTCGAGGCCGGTGAAGCTGGCCCGGGCGTCCGGCTCGGCGAACGGGCCGCGCTCGCCCGCCATGGAGATGTAGGGGTGATAGATCGTGGCACCGGGCCGTGCGGCCATGACACGGTCGTCCATGCCGTCCAGCAGGTTGATCCGGTCGCGGTGCACGCCTTCGGCGGCCAGCACCTCGATCGCCAGGTCGAGCATCCGGTCGATGTTCAGCGTCGCCGCCATATTGGTCTGCATCTGGGCATAGGCGCCGCCGGGAAACGGCATGGTGTAGCCGGACCGGTCGTCGTTCAGCACCACCGCCCCGGCATCCGGCGCAAACCGCATATGCATGCCGGTGGAGCCGATCACGGTCAGTCCCGGGCTCGCAGCGGCATCGTGGAGGCCGGCCCCCATGGCGCTGCACATGATGTCGACGCAGCCCAGCGAGACCGGCAGCCCCTCGGGAAGCCCGGTCGCCCTTGCGGCCGCCTCGGAAAGCGGGTCGGCATGGGCCGCGCCGTCGACGATCGGCGGCAGCAGCCGGCGCAGATCCGCCAAGCCCAGCGCGCTTAGGACGTCTTCGGAATACGCGCGGGTGCGGTAGTCGCCGAAGGTGAAGACGCTTTCGGTCGGATCGCCGGCGCGCACCCCGGTGAGATTGAAGTAGAGCCAGTCCTTGCAGTGCATGGCCGTGGCCGCACGCTCCAGCAGCTTCGGCGCGTGGCGCTTCATCCAGGTCAGATGCGTGCGCATCTGGCAAACGTTGAGGCCGGTCGCCGTCGTCCGGTAGATCAGGTCGATACCGTCGGAGGCCGCGATCTCCCGCGCCTCCGCCGCCGCCCGGGCGTCGAGCCAGAGCCAGCCGTCATGCACCGGCTCGCCGTCCGCATCGATCAGCCAGCATCCGTCGCCCTGCCCGGTGACCGCCATAGCCAGCGCACGGCTGGCGAGATTGTCGACCCGGTCGCCCAGATCGACCAGCACCTCGGCGGTATCGGCCCAGGTCCGGCGCATATCCTGCTCGACGCCGCCATTGGGCAGCGTGGTGTAGGAGTTGCGCCGGCTCGCGGCGGCGATCTCCCGGCCGGAGAGGTCGAAGGCGACGGCCTTGATGACCGAAGTCCCCGCATCCACGCCGATCAGCACATCGCGCGTCACGCCAGGGACCCTCCGTGGCTCATGGCAGCCCCTGAGGAGGTGTCGAAGATATGCAGATCCTCCGACGCGATGGCGATCCCGATGGCCTCGCCCTTGGCGAAGGGTGCCCGCTCATGCTCGACAGAGACCACGCCCCCACCGGCGAAGCTGGCAGCGATATGGGTCTGATCACCGAGCCATTGATTGGCAATCACCTCGGCCGGCGCGCCGTCCGGTGTGATCCGCACCGCGTGGGGGCGGACGCCGATGGTGACTCTGCGCCGATCCAGCAGCGTGGCACGAAGCTCCGGCGAGAACTCGGATTCGGCATAGGCAAGCTTCACCCCGTTGCCGAGGCCGAAGGAGATATGGCCGTTCTCACTCGCCGCCTCGGCGGCGAACACGTTCATCGGCGGCTCACCGATGAAGGTGCCGGTAAACAGGTTGGCCGGTCCGTCCTTCAACCGCTCCGGCCGGTCGAACTGCTGCAGCATGCCGTCCTCCATGACCGCGATCCGATCTGCGAGGGCATTCGCCTCGGTCTGGTCATGGGTGACGAGGATCGCGGTCAGCCCGCGTTCCTTGATGAGGTGCTTGATGCGGCCGCGAAGATGTGCGCGAAGCTGGGGCTCGAGCTGGCCCATGGGCTCGTCCAGCAGATGCAAATCGGCGTCGCGGATCAGGGCGCGGCCCAGGCTGGCGCGCTGCTGCTGGCCGCCGGAGATCGAGCTCGGATAGCGATCCAGGATGCCCTCGATGTCGAGCAGATGCGCGATCTCGGAGACCCGGCGGTCGACTTCCGTCTTGGCAAGCCGGGCCGACTTCAGCGCAAAAGCGATGTTCTCGCGCACCGTCAGCGGCGGATAGAGGGAATAGCCTTCGAAGGCCATCGCCACGTTGCGCCGCGCCGGCGCCAGGGTGTGGATGTCCTTGCCGGCAAGGCGGATCGCCCCGGCCGTCACCTCCTCGAAGCCGGCGATCATGCGCAGCGTCGAGGTCTTGCCGCATCCCGAAGAACCGAGCAATGCGGCGATCTCACCCTTGCGGACGTCCATGCTGAAATCCCGCACGGCGTGGACCTGCACACGGCCGCCGGGATTGTAGATCTTGTTGACGGAGTCGAGTTGCAGGACGGTGTCGCTCATGCCGCCTGCTCCGCCTGGGTGCCGTCGTTTTCGGGAATAATGCGGGTGCCGCTGGCACGGTCGAAGAGGATGACGCTGGCCTCGTCGCATTCCACACCGGCCTGGCCTTCCGACGGGCCCGGCGCTCCGGCAGGGCGGGATACCAGCAATTCGCGGCCGCGCTTGGTGACCACCAGGGTCACGGTCTTCTCGTTGAAGGGCGTCTCGGCCTCGATGGTCACCGGAATGGCGTCCGACGCCTCGGAGAAGCGCAGCGCTTCCGGACGGACGCCGAGGATGCAATCGCGCCCGACCGAGGAGGCATAGCCCGGATCGAGCGGCACCCGCCGATCGGAAATCTGCACGAAGACGCCGACCGCATCCTGCTGCGGCACCGCGTCCAGCAGGTTGATGGTCGGGTCGCCGAACAGGGGCGCGATGCCGATCGTGGCCGGCGTGTAGTAGATCTCTTCCGGCGTGCCGATCTGCACGATACGGCCATCCACCAAGAGCGCGATGCGATCGCCCAGCGCCATGGCCTCCTTGTAGTCCTGGGTCACATAGACGACCGTCGTGCCCTGGTCTGCCAGCAGACGCGGCAGTTCCAGCCGCATCTCGAAGCGCAGCTTGGCGTCCACATTGCGCAGGGGATCGTCCAGCAGCAGCAGTTTGGGCGAGGCCGCCAGCGCCCTTGCCAGGGCGGTGCGCTGCTTCTGCCCGTTCGACAGCGCCTTGGGCGCATGGCCGAGCACATGATCGATCTTCAGCAGCCGGGCGACGCCTTCCACGCCCTCGCGGATCGCATCGGCGGTGGAGCGCCGCGCGGTCAGCGGACTGGCGATGTTGTCATAGGCCGACATGTGCGGGAACAGCGCGAAATTCTGGAAGGCCATGCCGACGCCGCGATGCTCCGGCGGCGCGTCGGTCATATCCTCGCCGCCGATATGGATCGCGCCCGCATCCGGGTCCACCGCGCCGGCGATGCAGCGCAGCAGCACCGTTTTGCCGGCACCAGAGGGACCGAACAGGACCAGGGTCTCGCCCTCGGCCACCTCCAGAGAGATGTCGTCGAGGACGGTGTCGTCCTTGAAGCGCTTGCTCAGGCCCTCGATGCTGAGACCGGTCATCCGATCACCCCTTGACCGCGCCGAGGGACAGGCCCTCGACCAGATAGCGCTGGGCGTAGAGCGCCAGCGCTAGTGTCGGCGTGATCGACAGCACGATGGCGGCGGCGATCTGGCCGAACTGGATGCCCGAGGCGGTGACGAAGGCGAGCGCCCCCACGGTCACCGGCTGCTTGTCGGCCGAGGCCAGCACGAGCGCGAAGATGAAATTGTTCCAGGCGAAGATGAAGGCCAGCAGGCCTGCCGCCGCGATGCCCGGCCCGGCCAGCGGCAGCGCGATGCGCCGGAAGGTCGACAGCCAGGAATGCCCGGCGATGCGGTAGGCATGCTCCACATCCGGGCTGATATCCTCGAAATAGCCGCGCACGATCCACAGGATCAGAGGCAGGCAGATCAACTGATAGACCCAGATCAGCCCGAAATAGGTATCGGCAAGGCCGATCTCCTGGAAATAGAGCGTCAGCGGCAGCAGCACCAGCAGCGGCGGTGCGAAGCGGAAGCTGAGCAGGGTGAAGGCGATATCCTCGGAGCCGCGGAACTTGTGCCGCGCAAAGGCATAGGCCGCCGGCACGCCCAGCAACAGCGCCAGCGCCACCGATCCGACCGAAAGCAGGACGGAGTTCATCAGGTTGCGCATGAACGCCACGTCCAGGGCACCGGCCTGGGTCTCCAGCCGCCCGGTGATCAGGGCGACGTAGTTCTCGATGGTCGGCGTGAAGACCATGGAGGGCGGCGAACGCAGGATGGTCTCGTTGGTCTGCAGGCTCATGAGCACGATCCAGAAGATCGGGAACATGAAGAACAGCACGACCAAGGTAAGTGCCACACCGTGCAGCCAGCGTTCGAGGGTGGAGCGGTGTTCCATCGGCTAGGCCTCCCCTCGGGCGCGCTCGCGCAGGCGCAGCCAGTTCTTGATGAAGATGTTCGACAGGAAATAAGTGACGACCCAGAGGATCATCAGCAGCGCCGCGGATCGTCCGACATTGGTCGACTGGAAGAAGTTCAGATAGGCCTCGACCTGGAAGACCATCAGCTTGTCGCCGGGGCCGCCCTGGGTCATTGCGTAGATGATGTCGAATTGCTGGATCGAATCCAGCAGGCGGAACAGCGACGCGGTCAGAATGTAGGGCATCAGCATCGGCAGGGTGATGCGCCAGAACTGCTGCACCCTGGGCACGCCGTCCAGGGCCGCCGCCTCGAAGGGCTGGGTCGGCAGGGAGCGCAGGCCCGCCAGCAGCAGGATCATGATGAACGGGGTGTAGACCCAGATGTCGACCAGGATCACCGTGAACAGGGCGGTGTCCGGCGAGGCGCCCCAGCGCATGTCGTCGAACCCGATCAGGCTGGCGAAATAGCTGAGGATGCCGAAATTCGGATTGGTCATCAGCTTCCACATCAGCGCCGCCAGCGCCGGTGCGGTCATCAGCGGCATCAGCAGCATGATGGAGATGAAGTTGTTCAGCCGGGTGCGCCGCCGCAGCAGCAGTGCGATGCCCAGGCCGATGACGAGCTCCAGCCCCACCGTCAGCCCGGCATAGACGAGACTGATCTTCAGCGTGTTCCAGAAATCCGGGTCGGTCAGGAAGTTGAGATAGTTCTCGCCCCAGTTCATGCCCCGGTTCCAGGGCTGAGACAGGCGATAGCGCTGCAGCGAGTAATACACCGCCGTGAAGAACGGGATCAGGATGCCGATGCAGACCAGCAGCGCCGGCAGGCTCAGCAGATAGGGCAGCGCCTTGCGCGACACCAAGCTGCGCCGCCGGGGAGCGGACACGTCGCTCAGGACGGACATCGGCGGTTTCCTCTACGGGCGCATTCCATCGCGGATTCCAGACCTCTCCGGCTTAGACCACAGGCACGGCAACCGGTGCCCGGCAGGCCCGCCAAGCAGTCCGCGTGCGGTGCACCGGCAGCCGCGGCCCCCTATGGGGACCGCGGCATCCGTCAGGATAGCCTAGCCGAGGCCGGCGTCCTTCAACTGCCGGTCGAGGCTGTCGGCCAGCTGGTCGAGGCCCTCGTCCACCGGCACCTCGTTCGCCACCATCTTCTGCAGCGTCGCCGCCCATTCGGTGGTGAGATCGAAGAACAGCGGCTGCGCGGTGAATTTGATCGACGCGCCCGGTGCGGAAATGTCGTGCATCTCCACATAGCCCGGATAGCTGCTGGCGATCCGGTCGCGGAACATCTCATCGGCCCAAACCGAGGAGCGCACCGGATTGACGAAGTCCATCTGCTGGGCGCCGAACAGCCCGTGCTCCTGGCTGGACGCCCATTGCACGAAGTACCAGGACGCGTCCAGGTCGCGGGAGAACTGCGACATGGCCAGCGACCAGATCCAGATGTTGGGCGTCGGCGCGGAGGCCGCCGGGTTGGCCGCGAACGGCGCATAGGCGAGTTCGCCGGCCATGGCATTGCCGCCGCCATTCATGAAGTAGCCCAGGATGTCGGCGTCGTAGATCAGCGCCGACTTGCCGGCCCCGAGATCGGTGCCGACCTGATACCAGGTGTGGGTCGACCAGTCGGCCGCGCCGCTTTCCTGGATCATGCCGACCCATTTCTCGTGGAACTCCTTGGACACCGGCGTGTTCATGGCGGCGGAGAGCTTGCCGTCCTCGGAGACGTTGAGGTCGGACTGGCCATAATTGGCATAGCCGGACAGGAAGCCCGGATGGATCGTCGCCCAGCTGCGCGACCCGCGCACCCCGATGCCGTAGACGCCATCCAGATCCCGCTGCGCCTTGGCGGCGACGCTGACCAGCTCGTCCATGTTGGTCGGCACGTCGGCGCCGATCTGCTGCAGCATGCCGGCGTTGTAGCTCAGATTGTTCTGCTCATAGCCCCAGGGGATGCACCACTGCTTGGCGTCTTCCGAACCGAGCTCGCCGCCCGGCCGGCCGTTCCAGGCACAGGATTTCCGCACGCCTTCCAGCATGTCCTCCCAATTGTAAGTGGGCGAGGTCTTGGAAGAGTCCTGAATCCACTCGTTGTGATCGACGACCCAGCCGGCCGGACCATAGGTCCAGGTCATGTAGGCGCCGGTCATGAAGGCGTCGTATTCCGACGAACGCGACGACAGGGCGGCGGTGACCTTGTCGAAATAGACGTCTTCGGGGAACACGTCATAGGTCACCTCCATCCCGGTCAGCTCCTTGAAGCTGTCCAGGTTGGCGGTCATGGCGTCGGTATAGGGATGCTTGTTCAGCAGCAGCTTGACGCTCTTCCCCGAATGCGCCTTCCAGTCGAAATCCGCGGCCATGGCGCGGGTGCCGACCATGTTGACCAGGGTGCCCGCGGCAGCGGCGCTGACGCCCAGGGCACCGAGACGGCGGATCAAGGAGCGACGGCCCATCTGGCCGCGCTTGAACGCCTCAATAAGATCGATTTCCTTCTCGTACATCTGGTTCCTCCCGGTTGCTCGTCATTCTATTGCGCAGCCGCCGCGGGCACGGCGCCCAGCTCATCGACAAGGCTGCGAGCCGTCGCCTCGTCGATGATCAAACCTGTCAGCAATCCGCTCTTGAGAACGGCCCGGATGGCCTCCGTCTTCGGCAGACCGCCGGCGATCGCCACCACCTCGCGGCCGCGGAGCTGCTCCAGCCCCGGCGCGATGACGCGGTCGTCATAGGGGCTGGACATGAGTGCCCCGTCCCCGGCGATGAACTGCCCCAGTATCTCGGCGCGGGCGCCGTCCTCGCGGAGGGTTTCGATCGCTTCCGGTCCGTCCAATTCGGTAGAGGACGCGCCGCCGCCGGCCTTGGCCACCGCCCCGATGCCGACGATGACCAGGGTGGCCTTGTCGATCAGGTCCATCGTCGCGGCCAGACCCCTCTGGGCCATCATCACCCGCTTGTCTTCCGCCGAGTTGGCGAAAAGAGGCGCCGGCATCAGATAGGCTTCGGCCTTGGTCTTCTGCGCCAGCCGATGGATCACGTCATAGGGGTTGGCCGCATAGGATCGGGTCAGTCCGCCCAGCATGGAGACGAACCGCACGCCGTCGCCCGGCGCCTTTCCCATGGCATCGACCGAGGCGGCGATGGTGCGACCGTGTCCGACGCCGATCACCGGATGCGCGCCGGACGAGACCGCCTGCATGATGTAGTCGCCGCCGATTGCGCTCAGCGCGCGCAGGGGCAACGGCCCGGTCTCGGGCACGTCGACCGCGACCCGGCACATGGCGAGGCCATAGGCCTGGGCAAGCCGGGTCTCCAGCGCGATGCAATCGGCGGACTCAACGTCGACGAACACGCGGACAAGGCCGTCGGATTGGGCGCGGGCGATATAGCGATGCGCCCGGGTGGTGGGAAGCTCCAGCCGCTTGGCGACCTCGCTCTGGGTCAGCCCGCCGACGAAATGCAGCCAGGCCGCCCGCGCGGCAAGATCCGCCTCCTGCGCCGATTTGTAGCGGCTATGCGCAGATTTCCGCGCCACGCCTCCCCCGTATAGAATTTTTTTCGTTGATGAAATTTATTTCATTTTTCGGGCAGGGTAAAGGGAGATCGCGCAGGGCTGCGGAGATTCCGGCCGCCGGGGAATGGGTTCGGGCGTTCGCGGAGTTGTCCGGGCCTACTGAACGAGCGGACTGCCGGTACCGTCGAGCGCAACGCCACGGATTTCGGCCTGCCCGGCCAAGAGCCTGACATATTGCGTCACGCCGCGCCGCCAGCTGGCCTCGACCAGATACTCTGCGATGCGGTCGCGCACCTGCTCGAAAGGCAGGTCGCGCCCGTCGATCCGCCGGTCGAGCCGCAGCACATGCACGCCATAATGCGTCTTGACCGGCACCGGGCAGAGCTGACCCGGCTCGAGATTGAACAGGAAGGTCTCGAATTCCGGTACGGTCTGGCCCCGGGACACCTGGCCCAGATTGCCACCCTGGGCCGCCGACGGGCAGGCCGAGTGCTCCCGCGCCAGCGCCGCGAAGGCACCCGGATCGTCCTGCAGCACGGCGATCAGGGACGACGCCCATGCCGTCGCCTTTTCGTAGCCCACCACATCCTGCGGATCGGCGGAAATCAGGATATGCGCCGCCTCGAAGAGGTCCGGGCTGCGGAACCGCTGCCGGTTGTTGTCGTAGTAGCGGCGGCAGGCCGCCTCGTCGGCCTCCGGCGTCGTCACTTCGCGGTCAAGGACCTGGCGGACCAGCGCCTCCTGGTCGGTCTCGCGGCGGCCTTCGGAATCCTCGGCCGGGGCCGGTTGCAGTCCTAGATCGCTCGCCCGTTGCAGCAGCAACTCGCGGATCACCAGCGCCAGAGCGGCGGCCTCTACAGCACCGTCCGGGGTGTCCGACGGGTGGTTCTGGGCCTCGGCCGCGATGGCCTCCGGTGCGATGGTGACGGCGTTGACGCTGACCGTTTCCATCATCGTCATTCCGCCGGCGTGCCGTGGCCGGCTTGGCGGCTGCGCACCACCTGATAGCCCGGCCGCCAGAGATAGCGCAGCGGCACGCTCAACATGTGGACCAACCGGGTGAACGGGAACAGCAGGAAGATGGTCAGGCCCAGCAGCAGGTGAGCCTTGAAGACCGGGTTGGCGTCGGCGATGTAGCTCGAGGCCGCCATGTCGAAGACGAAGATGCCCTGGGCCCAGCTCATGAAGGTCACCATCTCGTGGCCGTCCAGATGGTTGAGCGAGACCGGGATGGTCCCGAGGCCCAGCAGCAGCTGCACGATCAGCAGTACCAGGATGCCGAGATCGGCGAAGCTGGTGCTGCGCCGGATGCGCGCATCGAACAGGCGTCGGTGCAGCAGCATCAGGGCGCCGATCAGGCACATCACGCCAGCTACGCCACCGACCACGATGGCCATCATCTGTTTGAAGCCGTGGCTGATGCCGACCATGTCGAACAGCGCGATGGGGGTGAGAAGCCCGACCAGATGGCCGAAGAAGACAATCAGCACGCCCACATGGAACAGCACCGAGCCCATGACCAATTGCCGGCGGCGCAACAGCTGGCTGGACCCGGAGCGCCAGGTATAGGGCTCGCGGTCGTAGCGAATGATCGTCCCGATCAGCATCACCGCCAGCGCGACATAGGGATAGATCCCGAAGAACAAGGTGTTGAGGAAGCTGGCCATGGGATGCCTCGTCAGACCGGGTTGCTGGAATTCGGCTTGGCCGGCGCGTCCATCCGCGCCAGGGTCTCGCGAGCCGCCGGGCAGCCGCCGCCGGGCGATACGCCTCCCGCGGCGCCGGGACCGAAGGTGACCGGCTGGTCCTCCCAGGCGCGGTCGAGGGCGTCCAGATCCTCCGGGTCGTCATCCGGATCTTCGGCCAGAATCTCCGCCCCATCGCCGGCATCCGCCTCGGCAATCGCCTCAAGGGCGGCAAGGGCCGCGGCATACGGGCTCTTGCGCTTGGCCAGCCGTTCCCTGAGCGCAGACAGCACATGCAGCGGCTGGCCTAGCAAGGCGCGGGCTTCCGGCAGCGGCCGGGTCGACAGAAACTCCAGGAAAAGCGGCAGGAAATCCGGCAGTTCGCCGCTGCCGAGCTCCATGCCGTGCCTGGCGTAATGCATCTTCAGATCGACCATCGCCTGGCCGCGATCCCTGCCCTCGCCATGCACATGCTCGAACAGATGCAGCGACAAGGACCGGGTACGGTCGAAGAGCAGCACATAGCGCTCCTGCAGGTCATAGAGATCGCCGGTCGCGAAGGAGTCGATCAGCGCCGTGAGCGGGCCGAGCTCGGCGTTCGGCACCAGCCGCTCCCCTGCGATTGCGTCCCGGATCGCCGGCACCGCTGCCACCATCTCCTCGGTCGGGTAGGACAGCAGCACCGAGAGGCTCTTGAGGGTTCGGTTCATCACAAGACCTCCGTCGGCGTCTTGACCGATTTCGGCCGCGCGCCACCGAAAAGATTGCCCTCGCTGGAGCCGCCGGAGCAGCCATTACCGAAGCTGAAGCCGCAACTGCCGCGGATGTCGTAGGCGTCCTCGCCGACCTCGCGATGGGTGGTCGGAATGACGAAACGGTCCTCGAAATTGGCGATCGCCATCACGTGGTACATGTCCTCGATCTGGGCGCCGGTCATGCCGACCCGCTCGGCCTGGCTCTCGTCGATAATCCCGTCGACGGTCTTGGCGCGCATATAGCCGCGCATGGCCAGCATGCGCTCCAGCCCCTGGGCGATCGGCTCCTCCTTGCCCGCGGTCAGCAGGTTGGCGAGATAGCGCAGCGGGATACGCAGGCTGCGCACGTCGGGCATCTCGCCATCGACGCCGATCTGGCCGGCCTCGGCGGCGGATTGGATCGGCGACAGCGGCGGCACGTACCAGACCATCGGCAGGGTCCGGTACTCCGGATGCAGCGGGAAAGCGACCTTCCAGTCCATCGCCATCTTGTAGACCGGCGAATGCCTGGCGGCTTCCAGCCACGCCTCGGGCACGCCGTCGGCGCGGGCTTGGGCGATCACCGCCGGATCGTTCGGGTCCAGGAAGATGTCGCACTGGGCCTGATAGAGGTCCTGCTCATCGGGCGCCGAAGCCGCTTCCTCGATGCGGTCGGCGTCGTACAGCAGCACACCGAGATAGCGGATGCGGCCGACGCAAGTCTCCGAGCACACAGTCGGCTGGCCGGCCTCGATGCGCGGATAGCAGAAGATGCACTTCTCCGACTTCCCGCTGGACCAGTTGTAATAGATCTTCTTGTAGGGGCAGCCAGACACGCACATGCGCCAGCCACGGCATTTCTCCTGGTCGATCAGGACGATGCCGTCCTCCTCGCGCTTGTAGATGGCGCCGGAAGGGCAGGCCGCCACGCAGGTCGGGTTCAGGCAGTGCTCGCACAGCCTGGGCAGGTACATCATGAAGGTGTTCTCGAACTGGCCGTAGATCTCCTTCTCGACCCCTTCGAAGTTCACGTCCTTGGAGCGTTTGGAGAATTCGCCGCCTAGGATCTCCTCCCAGTTCGGCCCCCATTCGATCTTCTCCATGCGCTCGCCGGAGATCAGCGAGCGCGGCCTGGCCGTCGGCATGGCCTGGCTTTCCTTCGCCGTCTGCAGATGCTCATAGTCGAAGGTGAAGGGCTCGTAGTAGTCGTCGATCTCCGGCAGGTCCGGGTTGGCGAAGATGTTGGCCAGGATGCGCCACTTGGCACCCATCTTCGGGCGGAGCTTGCCGCCGCGGGTGCGGGTCCAGCCGCCGTTCCAGCGCTTCTGGTTCTCCCATTCCTTGGGATAGCCGATGCCGGGCTTGGTCTCGACGTTGTTGAACCAGGCGTATTCCATGCCCTCGCGACTGGTCCAAACGTTCTTGCAGGTGACGGAGCAGGTGTGGCACCCGATGCATTTGTCGAGGTTCAGCACCATGCCGATCTGTGCCCGGATCTTCATTCCGCCGCCTCCCTCTCAAGTGCCGGGCCTTCCAGCCAGTCGACGTTCTCCATCTTGCGCACGATGACGAATTCGTCGCGGTTGGCCCCGACCGTGCCGTAGTAGTTGAAGCCGTAGGATTGCTGAGCGTAGCCGCCGATCATGTGGGTCGGCTTGACCACCGCTCGGGTGACCGAGTTGTGGATGCCGCCGCGCTGGCCGGTGACTTCGGATCCCGGCACGTTCACGATCTTCTCCTGCGCGTGGTACATGAACAGTGTGCCCTCGCGCATGCGCTGGGAGACCACGGCGCGCGCGACCAGCGCCCCGTTTGTGTTGTAGGCCTCCACCCAATCGTTGTCGGCGATGCCGGCCTTTGCGGCGTCCGCCTCCGACAACCAGACGATCGGCCCGCCCCGCGACATGGTCAGCATCAGCAGATTGTCGGTGTAGGTGGAGTGGATGCCCCATTTCTGGTGCGGGGTGATGAAGTTCAGCACCACCTGCGGCTGGCCGTTCGACTTGGCGTCGATCACCGGCGCCACTGTCTTGGTGTCGATCGGCGGCCGGTAGACGCAGAGCGCCTCGCCGAAGGCCCGCATCCACAGATGATCCTGGTAGAGCTGCTGGCGGCCGGTCAGGGTGCGCCAGGGGATCATCTCATGCACGTTGGTGTAGCCGGCGTTGTAGCAGACCTTCTCCGATTCCAGCCCGGACCAGGTTGGCGAGGAGATGATCTTGCGCGGCTGCGCCACGACGTCGTGGAAGCGGATCTTTTCGTCCTCCTTGGGCACCGCCAGATGGGTGTGCTCGCGGCCGGTGGCCTTGGACAGAGCGTCCCAGGCCTTGACCGCGACCTCGCCATTGGTCTCCGGTGCCAGAGACAGGATCACCTCGGTTGCGTCGACGTCGGTCTCGATGCGCGGCATGCCCTTGGTCGGGCCGTCCTCCGCCACCGTGCCGTTGAGGCGTTTCAGGAATTCGACCTCGTGGTCGGTGTTCCAGGTGATGCCCTTGCCGCCATTGCCCAGCTTCTCCATCAGCGGGCCCAACGCGGTGAAGCGCTTGTAGAGGTTGGGGTAGTCGCGCTCGACCACGGCGATCTGCGGCATGGTCTTGCCCGGAACCGGATCGCATTCGCCGCGCTTCCAGTCCTTCACGTCCATTGCCTGGGCGATCTCCGCCGGCGTGTCGTGCAGGATCGGCACCAGCACCGTGTCCTTCTCGACCCCCAAGATCTCCGGCGCGACCTCGGAGAATTTCCGGGCGATGCCCTTGTAGATCTCCCAGTCGCTGCGCGCCTCCCAGGCCGGGTCCACCGCCGCGGTCAGCGGGTGGATGAAGGGGTGCATGTCCGAGGTGTTGAGGTCGTTCTTCTCGTACCAGGTGGCCGTCGGAAGGACGATGTCGGAATAGACGCAGGTGGTCGACATGCGGAAGTCGATGGTCACCAGCAGGTCCAGCTTGCCCTCCGGTGCGGTGTCGTGCCAGGCGACCTCGTCCGGCTTCTGCCCGCCAACCTCGCCAAGATCCTTGCCCTGCACGCCATGGGACGTGCCCAGCAGGTGCTTGAGGAAGTACTCATGCCCCTTGCCCGACGATCCAAGCAGGTTGGAGCGCCAGACGAACAGGTTGCGCGGCCAGTTGGCCGGGTCGTCCGGATCCTGGCAGGACATCTCGACCTCGCCGGATTTCAGCGCGTCGACCAGGTAGTCCTTCGGCTCCTTGCCGGCCTTCTCGGCGGCCGCGGCGATCTCCAGCGGATTGGTCTTGAGCTGCGGCGCCGATGGCAGCCAGCCCATGCGCTCGGCGCGGACATTGTAGTCGATCAACGCGCCGTCCCACGGGCCCTCCGGGGCCGTCGGCGACACGATCTCATCGACGCCCAGGGTCTCGTAGCGCCACTGGTCGGTGTGGTTGTACCAGAACGATGTCGAGTTCATGTGCCGCGGCGGACGGCCCCAATCGAGCCCGAAGGCCAGAGGCAGCCAGCCGGTCTGCGGCCGCAGCTTCTCCTGGCCCACATAATGTGCCCAGCCGCCGCCGGACTGGCCGACGCAGCCGCACATCACCAGGAGATTGATGATCCCCCGGTAGTTCATGTCCATGTGATACCAGTGGTTCAGCCCGGCCCCGAGGATCACCATGGACTTGCCGAGCGTCTTCTCGGCATTGCGGGCGAATTCCCGCGCCACGGTCACGATCTGGTCGCGCGGCACGCCGGTAATGTGCTCCGCCCAGGCCGGGGTGTAGGGCGTCATGTCGTCGAAGGATTCCGCCACATGCTCGCCGCCGAGGCCGCGGTCCAGCCCGTAGTTGGCGGCGAACAGGTCGAACACGGTGGCGACCAGCGCCTCGCCGTCGGCCAGTTGCACGCGCTTGGCCGGCACGCGCCGAACCAGCACGTCGGGATGGTCGGTGCCCTGGAAGTGATCGTGCTGACGGTTGCCGAAATAGGGGAAGCCGATCTCGGCCACCTCGTCATGGTCGGTGTCGACGATCAGGCTCAGCTTGAGCTGGGTGTCCTTGCCGTCGGAGGTCTTCTCCTCCAGGTTCCACTTGCCCTGCTCGCCCCAGCGGAATCCGACCGAACCCTGCGGCACCACAACGTCCCCGCCGGCGTCGACGGCGACGGTCTTCCAGTCGGGATTGTTCTCTTCGCCGAGCGCACCCTCGAACTCCGAAGCCCGGACCAGCCGTTCCGGCACATAATGTCCGTCCCGCTGCACCAGCCGCACCAACATCGGCATGTCGCTGTACTGCCGGCAGTAGCTTTCGAAATACTCCGCCTGCCGGTCCAGGTGGAACTCGCGCAGGATCACATGGCCCATGGCCATGGCCAGCGCAGCGTCGGTGCCCTGCTTGGGGTGCAGCCAGATATCGGCGAATTTCGATGCCTCGGAATAGTCCGGGCAGATCACCGCGCTCTTGGTGCCCTTGTAGCGGGCCTCGGTATAGAAATGCGCGTCCGGGGTGCGGGTCTGGGGCACATTGGAACCCCAGATCAGCAGGAAGCCGGAATTGTACCAGTCGGCGCTCTCCGGAACGTCGGTCTGCTCGCCCCAGGTCTGCGGCGAGGCCGGCGGCAGGTCGCAATACCAGTCGTAGAACGACATGCACACGCCGCCTAGCAGCGACAGGTAGCGCGAGCCCGCCGCGTAGGAGACCATCGACATGGCCGGGATGGGCGAGAAGCCGATCACCCGGTCGGGACCGAAAGTCTTGGCGGTATAGGCGTTGGCGGCGGCGATGATCTCCGTCACCTCGTCCCACCCGGCGCGCACGAAGCCGCCGTGGCCGCGCTTCCTGGTATAGGCGGCGCGTTTTTCCGGGTCCTCGACGATCGACTTCCACGCCGCCACCGGCGACAGGGTCGTGCGCGCATCGCGCCACAGCTTGACCAGCCGCGAGCGCACCAGAGGGTGCTTCACCCGGTTGCCGGAATAAAGATACCAGCTATAGCTCGCACCCCGGGAACAGCCGCGCGGTTCGTGGTTCGGCAGGTCCGGCCGGGTGCGCGGGTAATCCGTCTGCTGGGTTTCCCAGGTGACGATCCCACCCTTCACGTAGATTTTCCAGGAACACGAGCCGGTGCAGTTGGCGCCGTGGGTCGAGCGCACCACCTTGTCGTGCTGCCAGCGCTGACGATAGGCCTCCTCCCAGCTGCGGTCCTCCCGGGTGGTCACGCCGTGACCACCGGAGAAGCCACCCACCTTGTTGCTAGCGAAGAAGTTGAGGCGGTCGAGCAATTGACTCATCGTTATGCTCCTTCCCTCAGGCCGTCGCAGGCGTGGCCGTGGCCGATGGTGGCCGCCGCTCCACGTCGTGCAACAGGCCGCCGCGCCGGGTGTAGACGAACCAGGTGACCAGCGCGCAAGTGACGTAGAAAACCAGGAAGCCCCACAGCGCCGCCTCCGGACCGCCGGTGGCGGAGATCGAGGTTCCGTAGGCCTTGGGGATGAAGAAGGCGCCGTAGGCGGCGATCGCCGAGGTGAAGCCAATGATCGCGGCGGATTCCTTCTCCGCATTGCGCAGCCGCACCTGGTCGCTTTCGCCGGGCATCAACCGGCCCATCTCCTGGCGCATGATGATCGGGATCATCTGGAAGGTGGAGGCGTTGCCCACACCGGTCGCGAAGAACAGGATCATGAACATCGCGAAGAAGCCCCAGAACGCGCCCGGCTGGTCCTTGATGCCGAGGAAGTACAGCACACCGCCGACCGCCGCGATCATCAGCACGAACACCCACAGGGTGACACGGCCGCCGCCGAACTTGTCGGAGATCCAGCCTGTCGCCGCCCGGCTGAGCGCGCCGACCAACGGCCCCAGGAAGACGAACTGCAGCGAGTCGATCTCCGGGAACTGGGTCTTGGCCAACAGCGGGAAGCCAGCGGAATAGCCGATGAACGATCCGAAGGTGCCGGTGTAGAGCCAGCACATGATCCAGTTGTGCTTGCGCTGGAAGATCACCGCCTGCTCGGAGAAGGACGCCTTGGCCTCGGCAATGTCGTTCATGCCGAACCAGGCCAGCAGGGTGGAGACGATCAGGAACGGCACCCAGATGAAGCCGGCGTTCTGGATCCAGAGCTGGGTCCCATCCGACGTCGTCTGCGGCTCGCCGCCCAGGGCACCGAACACGCCGGCGGTGATCACCAGCGGCACCACGAACTGCATGACGCTGACGCCGGCATTGCCCAGCCCGGCATTCATCGCCAGGGCGTGGCCCTTCTCCTTCTTGGGGAAGAAGAAGCTGATATTGGCCATGGAGGAGGCGAAATTGCCGCCGCCGAAGCCGCACAGCAGCGCCAGCACCAGGAAGATGAAGTAGGGCGTTTCAGGGTTCTGCACCGCATAGCCGACGCCGAGTGCCGGGATGATCAGCGACGCGGTGGTCAATGCCGTCCACAGCCTTCCGCCGAAGATCGGCACCATAAAGGAGTAGAAGATCCGCAGGGTCGCGCCCGACAGGCCCGGCAGCGCAGCCAGCCAGAACAGCTGGCCGGTGTCGTATTGGAACCCGATCGAGGGCAGTTTGGCGACGACCACCGACCACACCAGCCAGACCGAGAAGGCAAGCAGCAGGCAGGGGATCGAGATCCACAGATTCCGGGTGGCGATCCTGTGCCCCTCTTCCTTCCAGAATTCCGGATCCTCAGGCCGCCAGTCGGTCAATACCGGGCCCAGCTTGCCGGCATGGGCCTCCTCCTTGTGCACCTCCTTCAGCTCGGCCAGCGGCGGCAGCTTGTCCAGCACGTGGCCGGCCACCTCGCGCTCCATCTGCCGGATCGACAGGTGCATCCAGATGACGGTCGCGGCCACCAGGGCAAACATCAGCATGAAGATGCCGGTCGGGATATTGGTCAGGTCGTTCATGACGCCGAACAGGATCGGCAGAATGAACCCGCCCAGCCCGCCGATCATGCCGACCAGCCCGCCGACCGAGCCCACATGGTTTGGGTAATAGACCGGGATGTGCTTGTAGACCGCCGCCTTGCCCAGGGACATGAAGAAGCCCAGCACGAAAACGGCAATGACGAACGGCACCAGCCCCATGCTGGTCGAGAATGCGATGTCACCCTCGATGCCGTGGATGACGTAGTCGGTGTCCGGATAGGACAGCATGAACAGGCAGATCAGCGAGACGCCGAAGGTCCAGTACATGATCCGCCGGGCGCCGTAGCGGTCCGACAGATGGCCGCCATAGGCGCGGAACAAGGATGCCGGAACCGAATAGAAGGCGGCCAGGATGCCGGCCGTCTTGATGTCGAGGCCGTAGACGCCGATCAGGTAGCGCGGCAGCCACAGCGCCAGCGCCACGAAGCCGCCGAAGACGAAGAAGTAATAGAGCGCGAAACGCCAGACCTGCTGGTTCTTAAGGGGTTCCAGCTCAAGCAGCGTGCTGCGCGGCTTCTCGCCCTTGGCGCGGCGTTCCTTCAGGGCCGGGTCGTCCTCGGTGGTGAACCAGAAGATCGCCGCCATGACCAGCAGCGCCGCCGCCCAGACATGCGCCACCGTGTGCCAGCCATAGGCGACCAGCACGAAGGGTGCGACGAATTTGGTGACCGCGGCGCCGACATTGCCGACGCCGAAGATGCCCAGTGCCGTTCCCTGGCGGTCCGGCGGATACCATTTCGAGACATAGGCGATGCCGACCGCGAAGGAACCGCCGGCGAGGCCGACGCCCAACGCGGCAAGCAGCATCAGCAGGTAGGTATCGGCGAAGGACAGCAGGAATGTCGCCAGTGCCGCCAGCACCATCACGCAGACATAGACGATCCTGCCGCCATATTGGTCGGTCCAGATGCCCAGGAAGATGCGGCTCAGCGAGCCTGTCAGGATCGGTGTTCCGACCAGCAGGCCGAACTGCGTATCGGAGAGCCCGAGCTCCTGTTTGATGCGAACGCCGATGATCGAGAAGATCGTCCAGACGGCGAAGCACACGGTGAATGCGATGGTGCTTGTGGTCAGCGCTCCGCGTTGCTGCGCCTGCGTTACACCGTCGAGTTGAGTCATCTTCCGAGTCTCCAGACAAACGCCCCCAATCGGGCGAACCCGATTTCACAAGGGTTCGATTACGCGCCGGTCCCGGCCTTCGACTTGATTTCGATCAATCCCGCTTCAGGGAATGGAAAAACAATAGATTCAACGAATTATGTGGTGTGACGGATTGACAAATGAGGCTCGGGGATTTGTGCATGACGGCAATCCGCTTAGCGGAATTCGGAGACGGTCTTGACTTACATCAAGGCCGTCGGCGACGTTGCAGCATGCGACCGGAAGACCGCGACGACGTCCGCAGACTCACCCCGTTCTCCGACATGGAGGAGGCGAATTTCGAGGAAATGATGCAGGCCGCCTTCCTGCAACGTTTCCCGGCCCAGGTGCAGCTTATCGAAGCCGGCGACCCGCCGGATTTCCTGTATGTCGTCGTCGAGGGCTGCGTCGAACTGTTCGCGACTGCCAATGGGCGCGAGACCACCATGGACCTCGTCCATCCGGTCGCCACCTTCATCCTGGCGGCGGTGATGAAGGATTCCGTCTATCTGATGTCGGCGCGAACGACCGAGAAGTCGCGCATCCTGATGATCCCGTCGCCCAATATCCGCGAGGTCTTTCAGCGCGACGCCGCCTTCGCCCGCGCCATGGTGGTCGAGCTCGCCAGCCGCTACCGGCAGGTGGTGAAGGCCTTGAAGAACCAGAAGCTCCGCACCTCGGTCGAGCGTCTGGCCAACCACCTCATCGCCGCCGACCGGCAGCAGGGCGGCGGCGGCACCATCTCGCTGACGGTCGATAAGCGGACATTGGCGGGGCTGCTCGGCATGACGCCGGAGAATCTTTCACGGGCATTCGGTACGCTGAGGCCCTATGGCGTGGAGGTCGACGGGCGCGACATCCGGCTGGGCGATCTGGACGCCCTGACCACCCTTGCCAAGCCGACGGCGCTGATCGACGACCGGAACAGCTGATCGGCCGGTTACGCGGCGTCGGAGTATTCCGCCCCCGTCTTGGCGCCGGTAATATAGGCCACGACGTCCTCGGGGCTGGTGTCGGCCTTGGTCAGGTTGGCAACGATCCGGCCCCGGCGGAAGACCACGATGCGGTCGACGAGGTCAAAGACCTGCCGCATGTTGTGGCTGATGAGGATCAGCGGCTCCCCCTGCTCCTTCAGCGTCTTGATGATGTTTTCCACCTGCACGGTTTCCTGCACGCCGAGCGCCGCCGTCGGCTCGTCCATGATGGTCAGCTTGGAGTGGAAGGTGGCGGTGCGGGCGATCGCCACGCATTGCCGCTGGCCGCCGGACATGTTGCGGATGGTGTTCTTGATGTTGGGGATCTTGACTGCCGTCTTCTCCAAACCGGCCAGGGTCGCGTTGCGCATGCCCTTGTAGTCAAGGATCGAGAACGGCCCGAGATTGAGGAGGGTCTTCTCCCGGCCCAGGAAGAGGTTGTCGGGCACGTCGAGATCGTCGGCCAGCGCCAGGGTCTGGAACACGGTTTCGATACCGGCCTCGCGCGCCGCCAGCGGCCCGTCGAAATCGACCGGCCGGCCATTGAAGATGATCTCGCCACGGGTGCGCTGCTCCACCGCGGTGATCTGGCGGACAAAGGTCGACTTGCCGGCGCCGTTGTCGCCCATGATCGCCACATGCTCGCCCATGCGAAGCTGGAAGTCCGCGCCCTCCAGCGCGTGGACCCCGCCGTAATGCTTGGTCAGGTCCCGCGTCTCGAGGATGATATCGGCGTCACTCATGGAACCCTCCTCAGGCTCGTGCCGCAGCACGCCGCTGCCGCCACTGGTCGAGCACCACCGCGCCGACGATGATCGCCCCCTTCACCATCTCCTGATAGAAGGCGTCCAGGCGCAGGAAGGTGAAGCCGGAGATGATGACGCCGAAGATCAGCGCCCCGATGACGGTGCCGACGATCGAGCCGCGGCCGCCGCTCAGCGAGACCCCGCCGATGACTGCCATGGCGATGGCGTCCAGCTCGTACATGATGCCCATGCCGGCCTGGGCGGTCAGGTTCTTGGAGCTCAGCACCAGGGCCGAGAGCCCCGCCAGCATGCCGGCCATCGTGTAGACCAGCACCTTGTGCCGGGCGACCTTGATGCCGGACATCCGCGCGGCGTCCTCGTTCGAGCCGATGGCATAGGTGTGCTTGCCATAGACCGTGTATTTCAGGACGAAGTGGAACAGCACGGCCAGGGCGACGAAGATGAAGACCGGCATCATGCCGGCACCGATCGTCGCATAGCTGTCGGTGGGGAAGGAGATCGGATTGCCCTTGGACCACCATTTGGCCACGCCGCGGGCCGTCACCATCATGCCGAGCGTGGCGATGAAGGGCGGAATCCGCGTGTAGGCGATCAGCAGGCCGTTGATGCCGCCGGCGACGATGCCGCAGGTCAGGCCGACAAGAACCGGCACGACCATGGGCAGGTCCATGAAGGACGGACCGAAAATCGCCTTGGGGTTCGGGAACCCGTTGACCTCTGCCACCTGGGCGAAGGACATGGCGATCATGGCCGTGGCGCCCACGATGGATCCCGACGACAGGTCGATGCCGCCCAGGATGATGACCTGGGTCACCCCGAGCGCGATGATGCCGATGATCGAGACCTGCAGGATGATGATCTTCAGGCGCGCTTCGTTGAAGATGCTGTCAAAGCGGTCGTTGCTGTCGAACAGGAAGCTCTGGCCCATGAGAAGGGCGCCGAGCACCTCGAACACCACGACGATGAGCACAAACGCGCCGAAGACGTTCACCTCGTTCGGCCAACGCCTCTTCGATGTATCGAAAGTCAGCCCGCCGGTGCCATGCGTTGTATCAGCCATGGGCGCCCTCCCCAATCAACGTCCATCCGGGTCCATCAGGCCCGATATGGCCCGGAGTGGGACTCCCGCCCCACTCCGGGTCTGCCCTGTCTCCAGACTCAGTTCCTGGAGAGGTAGTCGTCGATATTGGCCGGCGTCACCAGCTTGAACGGGATGAAGACGCTCTGGTCGACGTCCTCGCCGCGTGCCAGCGCAAGGGCCGTATCCAGGGACCCGGCACCCTGGCCGCGGGCATCCTGGAAGACCGTGGCATCCAGATCGCCGGCCGCCATGGCCAGCAGGGCATCCTGGGTGGCGTCCACGCCTGTCACCACCACGTCGTCCATGGAAATGCCGGCGGCTTTCATGGCCTGGATGGCGCCGATCGCCATTTCGTCATTGTTGGCGAAGATGACGTCGAACGGCTCACCCGATGACAGCCAGTTGGTCACCAGATCCTGGGCCTCGTCGCGCTGCCAATTCGCGGTCTGCTCGTCGATCAGCGTGATGAAACTGCACATATCCATGCCGATGACGTCGTGCACGTCCTTGGAGCGCTGCACGGCGGCCTGGTTCGACAGCTGGCCCATGAGCATGTAGCCCCGCGCGCCCCCGGCCTTGCCCTCGGCCCGCAGCAGCTTGCAGGCCTCGAACGCCGCCAGCGTGCCGGACTCGATCTCGTTGGACGCCACGAAGGCCTGATTGTCGGGCAGGGTATCCAGGTTGATCGGCTGCCGGTTGACGAAGACCAGCGGAATGCCGGCCGCTTCGGCGGCGTTGGTCATGGCCTGGGTGGCCGAGGTATCCACCGGCTGGACGATGATGGCGTCGACACCGGAGGCCACAAAGTTGTTGATCTGGTCAAGCTGCCTGGCGACGTCGTCCAGGGCGTCTTCGACCTGGACTTCCACGCCGTCAAGGGTATCCGCGTGGTCGGTAATCCCGTTGCGCATCACCGTGGTCCACACGTCGTCGAACAGGTAGATCGACACACCGATGTTCTCCGCCATCGCCGATGTCGACATCAACGTCGCCAGCCCGGCGGCCAAAAGGGTCTTCTTCATTCTTTCCTCCCTTACGATTGGTGCCCGGTACACCGTTCATGTTTTCCGGAACCCGCGAGTGCGGGAAAATTTGGAGCGATCATGCAGCGGCCCGTGCCCTTGCCGAAGCGATGCATTCCATCGCTCCGCTGGAATGGTCATGGAAGTTCGGGTCTGAGAAACCGATCGCGCCGGTCCCGGCGTCCGTGGCCACCACTACGCCCGCCGCCCCAGCAGCGATCGCATCAGCTTTGCTCACGGTTCACTCCCTTTGCTCATGCCCTTCCAGGGGCATGGTCTTGTTTGGTTCGGATCGCCATGCGGCGTCCTTGATGCCTTGAAAGCATAATTGGATTTGTCACCGCTTGCAATCGGTTGCAAACTCGACCGCAAAATCATCACCGAAGGCGTGTTGGGCCGGGCGGAGGAAGGGAGACCGATGGCGGTAACGTTGAAGGAAGTCGCGGAGCGAGCCGGCGTCTCGCGCTCGGCCGTCTCGCGTGCCTTCACCGAGGGCGCATCGGTCTCGGAGCAAACCCGGCGCAAAGTCGAGAAGGCCGCGGCCGAGATGGGCTACAGCCCGAACGTGCTGGCGCGCAGCCTGACGACCCGGCGCACCAAGCTGGTCGGGCTGGTCTCCGACAACTTCCACAATCCGGTCTTCCTGCAGGTCTTCGATCTGTTTACCCGCGGGCTGCAGGAGCGCGGGCTGCGGCCGCTGCTGGTCAACCTCTCCGGCGGGACCGGGCTGGAGGACGCGGTGCGCATGCTCAGGCAGTATTCGGTCGACGGGGTGGTCGTGGCCTCGTCGACCCTGCCGCCGGCCTTCGCCCAGGCGTTCCGCCAGGCGGGCGTGCCGGTGGTGCATTCCTTCGGCCGCTGCACCAATGCGCCGGAGACCCATGTGATCGGCATCGACAACGCGTTCTGCGGCCGGCTGGCGGCGGAAACCCTGGTGGCGCGCGGCTATCGGCGCATCGCCTTCATGGGCGGGCCGGAAACCGCGACCTCGACCCAGGACCGGTTCGCCGGCTTCATGGAGACGATGGCCAAGCATCCGAACATCGCCGTTTCGCACAGCCTTGCCGAGGCCTATTCCTTCCAGGCCGGCCGCAAGGAGATGACGCGCCTGCTGGAGCGCGACCGGGCGGAGGCCTATTTTTGCGGCGACGACGTGCTGTCCATTGGCGCCTTGAGCGCGATCGGCTCGGCAGGCCTGTCGGTGCCCGGGGATATCGGCATCATCGGGCTGAACGACATGGAGATCGCGGGCTGGGAGAACATCGATCTCACCACCATCCATCAGCCGATCCGCGAGATCATCAACTCCTCGGTCGAGTTGATCGTCGCCATGCTGGAGAACCCGGACCGCGAGCCGGAGACCCGCATCTTCCGCTGCCGCATCGTCGAACGCGGGACGCTCAGGCCCCTTCCGACGGCATGAACATGGGCGGACGGGCATCGACCCAGGCGCCGTTCCGACTGGCCGAGTCGACCGCCGCATGCACCGCCGCCATGGAGCGCAACCCGTCTTCCGCCCGCGGATAGAGGTCGGCGGCAGGGTCCGGCTTGCGCCCGTCCCGCGCCGCCCTGATCGCTTCAGCCAGATCGGCGTAGATGTTGGCGAAGGCCAACGGCATGCCCTCCGCATGGCCGATGGTGACCCGGCTCGCCCGGTCCGCCTCGGGAGACAGGCCGGCCTCGCCGCGTTCGAGGATCTCGGTGCGACCGCCGACCGGCGTCCAGAAGAGCTGGTTCGGCTGCTCCTGCGCCCAGCGCAGCCCGCCGCGCTCGCCGAACACCTGCAGGGTCAGCCCGTGCTGGCGGCCGATCGCGATCGATGAGGTCCACAGCCGGCCGACCGTGCCGCCATCCATGCGGAAATCGACCATCGCATCGTCTTCGAGCTGGCGGCCCTCGACGCAGGACACGAAATCCGCCGACAGGGTCGCGACCTCCTGGCCGACCACGAAGCTCGCCAGATGCAACGCGTGGATGCCGCAATCGGCGAATTGCGCCGAGACCCCGGCCTGGCCCGGGTCGTAGCGCCAGCGCACCCTTGGATTGTCGGCGTCGGCGGCATCCGCATGGTGGCCATGGGCGAATTCCGCGACCACCAGCCGGACCCGCCCGAGATCGCCGCGAGCGACCATGGCGCGCATGTGCCGCACCAGGGAATAGCCGGAATAGCCGTAGTTCACCGCACAGATCCGTCCCGCGGCTGCCGCGGCCCGTACGACCGTCTCCCCTTCCTCGACTGTCATGGTCATCGGCTTCTCGCAAAGCACGTGGAAGCCCGCATCCAGGAACGCCTTGGTGATCTCGAAATGGGTCGCGTTCGGAGTGGCCACCGTGACCAGGTCGATGCGGTCGTCGCGGCCGGCCTCGCCCGCCAGCATTTCGCGCCAGTCGCCATAGGCGCGGTCGGCGTCGATGCCGAGCCGTTCTGCGAAGGCGCGGCCGGCCTCGGGCCGGTGGTCGAGCGCCCCGGCGACAAGCTCGAACTGGCCGTCCAGCCCGGCCGCCAACCGGTGCGCCGGCCCGATCTGGCTGCCCTCGCCGCCGCCGATCAGGCCCCATTTCAATCTCGCCATGGCCGCGGAACCTCAGTTGAAGCCGATCGAACTAAGATAGACCCGGTTGGCGGCCGCATCGCGCACCGGCGACGTGTCGCCGGCGGGATCGCAATCCTGCTCCACCGTGCACCAGCCTTCGAAACCGGTGTCGAGCAGCACCTGCCGCACGGCCGGGAAATCCACGTCGCCATCGCCGAGATTGCAGAAGATGCCCTGCCCGCAGGCCTCGTAAAAGCCGGTGCGGTTGGCGATCACCTGCGCCTTTACCCTCGGATCGATATCCTTGAAGTGCAGGTAGCTGATGCGGCCGATATGGCGTTTCATGAAGGCGACCGGATCGAAACCGGCATAGCTGTGATGGCCGGTATCGAAGCAGATCTTGAGGATGTCCTCGTCAACCTCGTCCAGCAGCCGCTCCAGCTCGGGCTCAAAATCCATGAAGCCGGCGGCATGGGCGTGGATCCCGACGGTCAGCCCGTATTCCTCGGCGCCCAGCTTGGCGACGGTGCGGATGCGCTCGACATAGGCGGCCCATTCCGCCGGATCCATCTGCTCCGCCTCGTTGGCGCGACCGGCGGTCGGCGCCCGGCGCTCGGAGATGGAATCGATCAGCACCAGATGGCGCGCCCCATGGGCCGACAGCGCCTTGCAGGTGCGCACCGATCCATCCATCACGTCGTCCCATTGGCCCGGGTCGTGGAACGGCCGGAAGACGACGCCGCCGATCAGCTCCAGCCCGTGCCGTGCCAACCCCTCGCCCAGCACGGCCGGATCCTCGGGCATGAAGCCGACTGGCCCCAGCTCGATGCCGCGATAGCCCGCCTCGGCGCACTCCGCCAGCACGGTCTCCCAGGACGGGTTGCGCGGGTCGTCGGCGAATTCGACACCCCAGGAACAGGGCGCATTGCCAATGCGGATGGTCATCGCGATACCCCGAAAAAGAGGATTGCAACCGGTTGCAATCCGGGTATCCTGAAACGTGATACCGGTCAACGGGAAAGTGGGCCGGTCGCCACCCTGATGCACGCATAACCCGGAGCTGCGCATGGTCGATGTAGCGGGAACGGTCAGGCTTACCCTGGCCCAGGCCATAGTCCGGCATCTTGCCAACCAGTTCATCGAGATCGACGGCGAAGAGACCCGCCTGTGCGGCGGCGGCTTCGCGATCTTCGGCCATGGCAACGTAACCTGCCTTGGCGAGGCGCTATACGATCATCGGGACGCGCTGCCGCTCTATCGCGGCCAGAACGAGCAGAGCATGGGTTTCGCCGCCGCGGCCTATGCCAAATACCATCTGCGCCGGCGGTTCATGTTCTGCACCGCCTCGGCCGGTCCGGGCACCTCCAACCTGGTCACCTCGGCGGCGCTGGCACATGCCAACCGCCTGCCGATGCTGATGTTGTGCGGCGATGCCTACACCACCCGCCTGCCCGACCCGGTGCTGCAGCAGCTGGAGCATTTCGGCAATCCCAGCCTGGGCGTCAACGACGCCTTCAAATCCGTTAGCCGCTATTGGGACCGCATCACCCACCCGGCCCAGATCATCCAATCGCTGCCGGCCGCAATCGCCACCATGCTGGACCCGGCGGATTGCGGCCCGGCCTTCCTGGGTCTGCCGCAGGATGTGCAGGGCTGGACCTACGATTATCCGGTCGAGTTCTTCGAGAAGACCGTGCATCGGATCCGCCGCATCGCGGCCGACACGGAGGAGATCGCCGACGCAGCCGCAGTGCTGAAATCCGCCGAGCGGCCGATGATCATCGCCGGCGGCGGCGTGCAGTATTCCGGCGCGGTCGCCGAGCTCACCGCCTTTGCCGAGACCCACGACATTCCCGTGGTCGAGACCATTGCCGGCCGCGCCAATCTGGTGGCGACCCATCCGCTCAATATCGGGCCCATCGGCGTCACCGGGTCGAACTCGGCCAACAAGATCGCCGAGAAAGCGGATGTGATCCTGGCCGTCGGCACGCGGCTGCAGGATTTCACCACCGGCTCGTGGACGGCCTTCGACCGGAACGCGAAGCTCATCGCCATCAACGCCGCCCGCCACGACGCGGGCAAGCATCGCGCGGCCCCGGTCGTCGGCGACGCCAAGCTGGCCTTGCCGGCCCTGTCGGCAGCGTGCGACGGATACCGCGCACCGGAAGGCTGGACCGCCGAGGCCAAGGCAGAACGGGCGAAATGGGACGAATACGTCGCCGCCAATGTGCGCCCGGGCAACCGCCCCAACTCCTACGCCCAGGCCATCGGCGTGGTGAACGAACTCTGCGACGACGGCGACCGGGTGGTCGCGGCCGCCGGCGGCCTTCCGGCCGAGGTCACCGCCAATTGGCGCACCCTGAAGACCGGCACGGTCGATGTGGAGTTCGGCTATTCCTGCATGGGCTACGAAATCGCCGGCGGCTGGGGTGCCCGCATCGCCCAGGCCGAGGCTGAGCCGGACCGGGACACCATCGTCTTCACCGGCGACGGCTCCTACCTGCTTATGAACTCAGACATCTATTCCTCGGTGCTGACGGGCAAGAAGCTGATCGTCCTGGTGCTGGACAATGGCGGCTTCGCGGTCATCAACAAGCTGCAGAACAACACCGGCAACGAGTCCTTCAACAACCTGATCAAGGACTGCAACATCGCGGTCGAGCCGTTCGCGGTGGATTTCGAGGCCCATGCCCGGGCCATGGGGGCGGAGGCCGAGACCGTCGCCAGCCCAGGCGAGCTGGCCGAGGCCTTCCGGCGCGCCAAGGCCGCCGACCGGACCTATGTCATCGCCATGCAGGTCGACGCTCATGACGGCTGGACCGCCGAGGGCCACACTTGGTGGGAGGTCGGCACGCCGCATGTCTCCGAGCATGAGAGCGTCCGCAAGGCCCATGCGGAAGTGGAATCCGCCCGCGCCCGGCAACGCAGAGGCGTCTGATGGCCGACCTGTCCGGCATAGCGCGGAACCGGTTCGTCATCATCGGCCGCGCCGGCATGGATTTCTATCCCGACCCGCCCGGTACAAGGACCGAGGAGGCCAGCCGGTTCGTGGCCTGCCTGGGCGGTTCCTCCGCCAATATCGGGGTTGCGATCACCCGGCACGGCGGCGAGGCCGCGCTGGTGACCTCGGTCTCCGATGACGCCATCGGCCGCTTCGCCCTCAACCAGCTCGACCACTACGGCATTGACCGGACCCATGTGAAATCCGTCGGCGGCGAGGCGCGCAATTCGCTGGCCGTGGTGGAAAGCCGGATCGAGGACCACCAATCGGTCATCTACCGCAACGGCGCCGCCGATTTCCAGATGAGCGTCGAGGATGTCGATGCGGTCGACTACGCCTCCTATGGCGCCCTGATCACAACCGGCACCGTGCTGGCCGCCGAGCCATCGCGCGGCGCCGCGTTCCATGCCTTCGACCTGGCCAAGGCCGAGGGCCTGCCGCTTATCTTCGATATCGACTACCGCCCCTATTCCTGGCCCTCGGCCGGCATCGCCGCCGACGTCTATTCCCGTGCGGGCGGGCTCTGCGACGTCATCATCGGCAATGACGAGGAATTCGGCTTCATGGCCGGCGCCTATGACCGAGGCCTCGACAAAGCCCGCGAGATCGCCCGCTCCTCAGCCAGCATCGTGGTCTACAAACGCGGCGAGCACGGTGCTATCACCATCACACCGGATGAGGAATTCCGCACCGGCATCTACCCGGTGGAGGCCCTGAAGCCGACCGGTGCCGGCGACGGCTTCATGGGCGGATTCATCGCCGCCCTGGCCGCCGGCCACACGGTCCGGGACTGCGTCCTGCGCGGCTCCGCCTGCGCGGCGATCGTGGTCAGCCGGGTCGGCTGCGCTCCGGCCATGCCGACCACCCCGGAGCTCGAGGATTTCCTCGCCACCCATCCCGGCCCGACCGAAGCTTGAAAGGATAGGCCATGCATATTCCGCCCTATGACAATCAGAACCGGCCGATCGTCGACGTCGACAACGATTGTGTTCCGCTCAACTACTTCAACATCGTCAAGCTCAAGAAGGGCGAGGGCTTCGAGTACCGGGTGCCGGGTTACGAGACCTGCATCGTGCCAGCCACCGGCACCGTCGATGTCGATGTCTCCGGCGTGACCTTCGACAAGCTCGGCAACCGCACCATCGATGTTTGGGACGGCGAGCCGGAAGGTGTCTACGTCCCGGTCGACACAGGCGCGCAGATGGTCTGCGCCTCCGACGAGGCCGAGGTCTTCATCGCCGGCGCGAAGTTCGACCAGGCGCTGGAGCCTTTCGCCGTGCGCAGCGACGAGCTGGACCTGGTGCAATACGGCTCCGACGACACCAAGACCCACCGCAAGATCAAGCACATCCTGGGGCAGAAGCAGCATGGCAAGGTCGGCCGGCTGCTGGTGTCCGAGCTCTACACGGTCGGCCAGGGCGGCTGGTCCGGCTTCCCGTCGCACAAGCACGACACCGACCGCCTGCCGGACGAGACCCGGCACGACGAGACCTACAATTTCCGCTTCCGACCGAATTACGGTTCGGGCCTGCAGATGCTGCAGCGCGAGGACAACAAGCCGGGCGACGCCTATCACATCGTCGACGGCTCCACGATCTGCCTCGACCGGGGCTACCACCCCTGCGCCGTGCTGCCGGGCTACGAGATGTACTATTTCACCATCCTGGGCGGCCTGAGCCAGCGCAGCCTGGTGCAGTACTTCCAGCCGACCCACGCGGCGCAGCTCGAGACGATCCCCGGCATCAAGGACATGATCGCCAAGTTCAAATGACCCTGGCGACGCTTGCCGATGTGCTGCAACCGGCTTTGCGGGAAGGCTACGCGGTCGGCGGGCTGGTCGTGCTGGGGTGGGAGGACGCCCGCGCCTACGTAGCCGCGGCCGAGGCGGAATCCGCACCGGTCATCCTGCAGGCCGGGCCGGGATGCCGGGCACACACGCCGCTGCCGGTCCTGGGCGCCATGTTCCGAACGCTGGCGGAGAGCGCCTCCGTTCCCGTTGTGGCGCATCTCGATCATGGCACTTCAGCCGCAGAGTGCCGCGAGGCCATCGATTGCGGATTCACCTCTGTGATGTTCGACGGCTCGCGCAGCCCGCTGGCACAGAACATCGAGGAGACGGCGGCCATCGCCGAAATGGCCCATGGGGCCGGTGTCTCCTGCGAGGGCGAGATCGGCTTCGTGGGCTATGCCGAGGGCGAGGCCTCGGCCCGGACCGATCCCGGGGACGCCGCCCGGTTCGCCGCGGAAACCGGTGTTGATGCCATGGCGATCTCCATCGGCAATGTACATCTGCAGCAGACCGAGGCGGCGGAAATCGACCTGGACGCGCTGCGGGCCATCGAGGCCGCCACCGACGTCCCGCTGGTCATCCATGGCGGCTCGGGCGTGCCGGCCGAGATGCGCCGCCGCCTGGCCGGGTCATCCAAGATCTGCAAGTTCAATATCGGCACCGAGTTGCGCATGGCCTTCGGCCGGGCGCTGAGGACGGCCGTCGATCGCGACCCCGACCGGTTCGACCGGATCTCGATCCTGAAAGAGGTCGAAGACCCGATCTGCGCCGCCGCCCGCGACATCATCCGGAATTTGGCGGCCTGCTAGGGCCCTTCCAAACCGTCGACCTGACTCTGCATTCCGATCGAATGCCGGCCCCGCCCCGCGGCGGAGTCCGGCCGGTTTCACGGGGCATGCCCCTTGACATCCCTCGGCGTCTGGAGTCATCCTTTCAAAGTTAGAAAATATATTCCATTATAAGAGAAACGGGAGGTGAGGGATGTCGATTTTCCGGTCAGTCGTAGCCGCATCTGCGACGATTGCAGCTGCGGTGGCCGTGGTTAGTCCATCGGCCAGCGCGCAGAATGCCGACGTCATCGACGTGGCGATTATCGGCGAGCCCGATACGCTTGACCCGATGATGTCGACCAAGGACGTCGTCAGCATCGTCACGCAGCACTTCTACGAGACCCTGTTCACGTTCAACGCGAACTGGGAGGTCGTGCCGCTGCTCGCCGAGTCGATGCCGGAGATCTCCGATGACGGCCGGACCTACACGATCGGCATCCGCCAGGGGATCACCTTCCACGACGGCTCGACGATGGATGCCCATGACGTGGCGGCGTCCCTCAACCGTTGGACCGAAGTGGCGACGCGCGGCAAGGGTGTCGCCGACAAGATCGAGTCCATCTCAGCGGTCGACGACCACACGGTTCAGATCAAGCTGAACGTCTCCTATTCGCCGCTACTGTCCCTGCTGGCGTTCACCAATTCCGCCGCAGCGGTCTATCCGCAGGAGAATCTGGGCGGCGAGACGATCCCGTCGGTGGTCGGCACGGGCCCGTACCGGCTGATCGAGCATCGCCCCGACCAGTTCATCCAGCTTGGCCGGTTCGATGGCTATGTCTCGCGGTCCGAGCCGTCCGACGGCCCGTCCGGCGCCCGCCAGCAGACCCTGGACGAGATCCGGTTCGTTCCGGTTCCGGACGCGAATACGCGGGTCGAAGGCGTGCTCTCGGGCCAGTTCGCGTTTGCCGACGGCCTGCCGGCCGAGGCCCTGCCCCGGCTCGAGGCCAGCGACGGCGCCGAGCCGATGCTGCTGCGGCCCTTCGGCTGGCCGATCTTCGCGCACAACATGAAGGACGGCCTGATGGTCGACCAGGACATCCGGCTCGCCGTTCAGGCGGCTCTGTCGCCGGACGACATGCTGTTCGCGGCGTTCGGGGACGAGAACTTCTTCGTGGTGGACGGTCCGCTCTATCCGGAAGGCTATGTCTGGCGCAACGATGCCGGCATCGAGAACTACGCCCAGAACGATCCGGTAAAGGCCGCGGGCTATCTGGAATCCGCCGGCTATGACGGCACGCCGCTCAGGATCCTGACCTCGCACCAGTACGAGTTCCACTTCAAGATGGCCGAGGTCGCCAAGATCAATCTCGAGGCGGCCGGCTTCACCGTCGACATGCAAGTGGTCGATTGGGCGACCCTGGGCCAGCGCCGCAACGTTCCGGAGCTGTGGGACATCTACATCACCCACTCGCCGTTCCTGCCGGAACCGACTTTGACCAGCCTGTACAGCCCGACCTCGCGGCTCGGCTGGATCGACGAGGAGAAGGATGCGGTGCTCAATGACCTCGCATCCGAGACCGATCCGGCGCGGCGGGTGGAGCTGTTCACCGAGCTGCAGCGGCATGTCTATGAGCAGGCGCCGTTCTACAAGGTCGGTGGATTCAATGCGCTGATGGGCAAGAGCACGACGCTCGACGGGGTCACCCGCACGCCCTGGCCGTTCTTCTGGAACGCCTCGATCAGCAACTAGAACCAGGCGGGCCGGCGCGATGCCGTTCGGGTCGGCCCGCTACTCTCCGAGCCCGTCATGACGCGGTACGTCGCACAGCGCTTCGTCGGCATGGCCGTCGTGATGTTCATCGTGCTCACGGTGGTGTTCGTCATCGTGCGCCTGGCTCCCGGCGATCCCGCGACGCTGATGCTGGGGCCGGACGCGACACCGCAGGATGCCGAGGATCTGCGCGAGAAGATGGGGCTGAACCGGCCCATCATCGTCCAGTATCTCGGTTTCCTGGCCCAGGTCGCGACCGGCGATCTCGGCGACTCGATCTTCTTCAACCGGCCGGTGACCGAGGTGCTGGTCGCCCGCGCCGAACCGACCGTCTTTCTGACGCTGTTCTCGCTGCTTATCGCCATCGTCATCGCCCTGCCGATCGGCGTTTTGTCCGCCTATACCCGCGGCAGCCTGTTCGACCAGACCGCCCTGTCAACGGCGATGCTGGCCGCCTCGATCCCCAGCTTCTGGACCGGCCTCATGCTGCAGCAATACCTGGCCACCGGTGCCGGATGGTTCCCGGTGTCGGGATATGGCGGCCCGGATGCCGGATTCTGGGTGCGGATGGGACATCTGGTGCTGCCGTCCATCGTACTCGGGATCGTGAACTCGGCGCTGATTCTCCGGTTCTCCCGGGCCTCCATGCTGGATGTGTTGTCCGACGATTACGTGCGCACGGCCCGGGCCAAGGGGATGAGCGAATTCCGTGTCGTCTTGCGGCACGCCTTCAAGAACGCGCTGATCCCGATCATCACCGTCGTCGGGCTGACCTTCGCCCTGCTGATCTCCGGCGCCGTGGTGACCGAGCGGGTCTTCAACCTGCCCGGTATCGGATCCCTCGTCGTCGGGGCCGTGCTACGGCGCGACTATCCAATGATCCAGGGGACCCTGATCGTGGTCGCCGCCCTCTACGTCCTCATCAACTTCATGATCGACATGCTGTACCTGGCGATCGATCCGCGCGTGAAATACTAGGTCCGCGCGATGGCAATCTCCGCGATCCCGGCCGCCGAAGCCAGTGTATGGCGCGTCCTGACGCAACGCCGATCGGTGAGCATCGGCCTGGCGATCCTGGCCGTCATCGGCTTCGCGGCCCTGTTCGCGCCGCTGCTGTCGCCTTATGAGCCCAACGCCATGTCGGTGCGCAACCGGCTGACGCCGCCCGGCGCGGTCTGGTGGCTGGGCACCGACGAGTTCGGCCGGGACATCTTCACCCGCCTCATCTATGCCGGCCGGGTATCTCTGATCGTCGGCTTCGGGGTCGCCGCCCTGTCCTCGGCCATCGGCATTGTCCTGGGCCTGTTGGCCGGCTTCATGCGCCGGCTCGACGGGCCGATTTCCCGGCTGATCGACGCGATGATGGCGTTTCCCGACATCCTGCTGGCGATCTCCCTGCTGGCGGCGCTCGGCAACTCACTGTTCAACGTGATCCTGGCCCTGTCGATCGTCTATGCGCCGCGGATCGCGCGCATCGTGCGGGCTTCGACGCTGGTCATCCGGGAACTGGCCTATGTGGAAGCGGCCCGCGCCCTCAGCGTCTCGACCTGGCGCATCCTGACCAACCACGTCCTGCGCAACATCGTCTCGCCGATCATCGTCCAGGCGACCTTCATCTTCGCCTATGCGATGCTGGCGGAGGCCGGCCTGTCCTTCCTTGGCGTCGGCGTCGATCCCGGCACCCCGACCTGGGGCACCATGATCAATGCCGGCCGGCAATACATCGGCACCGCCGATTGGATGATCCTGTTCCCCGGCATCGCGATCACCCTGTGCGTGCTGTCCCTGCAGGTTGCCGGCGACGGCCTTCGGGACGCGCTGGACCCCCGGATCTCGAAGGAGCTTTGACATGGCGCTCCTGATCAAGGATGTGCGTCCCGTCGGGTTCGGCGGACTGGGCGACATCACCGACATCGCGATCGACAAGGACGGCCTCATCGTCGACGAGCCGCCCGCCGACGCGACCGTGATCCGCTGCGACGGCGCCTATGTCTCGCCGGGCTGGGCGGACATGCATGTCCACATCTGGCATGGCGGCACCGACATTTCGGTGCGCGCATCGGAGGCCGGGCTCTGCCGCGGCGTGACCGCCATGATCGATGCCGGCTCGGCCGGAGAAGCGAGTTTCCACGGCCTGCGCCAATATGTGATCGAGCGCCAGCCCGAGACGATCAAGGCCTTCATCAATATCGGCTCCATCGGGCTGGTCGCCTGCAACCGGGTGTCCGAACTCATCGACGACCGGTCTATCGACATCGACCGCACCCTGGACGTGATCGAGCGCAACCGCGACGTGATCGCCGGCGTGAAGGTCCGTGCCAGCGGCGTGATCGTCGGAAGCTGGGGCATAACGCCGGCCCTAATCGCCAAGCGCGTCGCGGAGATCGCCGGACTGCCGCTGATGGTCCATATCGGCGAGCCGCCGCCGCTGCTCGACGAGGTGCTCGACATCCTGACCCCCGGGGATGTGGTGACCCACTGCTTCAACGGAAAACGGGGCGGTTCGATCGCCGACACGCCGAAGCTCATGGCGATGGCCCAACGGCTGTCCGACCAGGGGGTGTTTATGGATGTCGGCCACGGGGCGGCATCCTACGATTTCAGGGTCGCCGAAATGGCGATCGCCAGCGGGTTGACCCCGTTCTCGATCTCCACCGATTTGCATGAACGCAACATCGACGGCCCGGTGTTCGACCTGGCGACGACCGTATCCAAAGTCCACGCTGCCGGGCTCCCGTTCGAGGACTGCGTGGCGGCCATCGCGACCCGCCCCCGGGATTTCATGGGCCTTGAGGCCGGCAGCGATCTCGCCGCCGGAACCCGGGCCGACTTCACGGTCTTCGACTTCGTCGATTGCGACGAGGCGGTGACGGACAGCATGGGCAACACGACCCAGCTCCGGAAGATGTTCGAACCGCGCTGGGCGATCCTTGGAAACCAGGCCACGCCCGCCGGTAGGGCCTCTGCGGCGGTACCGGAATGAGCATCGCCCCGGCCATCGACTCGCCCCCGGCCGTCCCGTCGCTGGATGCGGATATGGCGCTGGCGGTGCGCGGGCTCAGCACGCATTTCGTCTACAAGGACCGCGTGGCCAAGGCCGTGCGGGATGTCAGCTTCACACTGCGGAAGGGCAAGACCCTGGCGATCGTCGGGGAATCGGGCTCCGGCAAATCGGTCATGTCGCTGTCGGTCATGCGGCTGCTGGCCTCCACCGGGCAGATCGTCTCCGGAGAGATCCTCTACGGCCATTCCAATGGCGAGGTGATCGACATCCGGGCCCAGAACGAGCAGGCCATGCGGCGCATCCGCGGCAAGGAGATCTCGATGATCTTCCAGGAGCCGATGACCTCGCTCAATCCGCTGTTCTCGATCGGCGACCAGATCGGCGAGATGGTCTATCTGCACGAAGGCCTCTCCAGGCGCCAGGCGCGCAAGCGCACGCTCGACATCCTGAAGCTGGTGGAGATCCCCGGTGCGGAGCGGCGGCTCGACGACTATCCGCATCAGATGTCCGGCGGCATGCGCCAGCGGGTGATGATCGCGATGGCCCTGGTCTGCGAGCCGACGCTGCTCATCGCCGACGAGCCGACCACGGCGCTCGACGTCACCATCCAGGCCCAGATCCTGGATCTCATGCGCCGGCTGCAGGCAGAGATGGGCATGTCGATCCTGTTCATCACCCACGACATGGGGGTGGTCGCCGAAATGGCCGACGCGGTCTCGGTCATGTATGCCGGCGAGGCGGTCGAACAGGCGCCGGTCCGGGCGATCTTCTCCGAGCCGCTGCACCCCTATACCCAGGGCCTGCTGGCGTCGATCCCCGACGCCCGGCGGGACCTCGATGCCGGCGGCCGCAGGAAACGCCTGGTGCCGATCGACGGCACGGTGCCGTCGCTCTATGCGATGCCGCCGGGCTGCGTCTTCGCCTCGCGCTGCCCCATTGCCGAGGATCGCTGCCACGAGGCGCAGAGCCTGACCGACATCGGGTCCGGCCATCTGTCGCGCTGCTGGAAGTCGGGGCAATCGCGATGACACCGCCCCCCGCCGAGAGCCGCCCGCTGTTAAACATCAAGGGCCTGTCGAAGACCTTTCCGACGGCGGCAGGGCTTGTGCAGGCGCTGAGCGATGTCAGCTTCGACATCCCGAAGGGCAGCATCGTCGGCCTTGTCGGCGAATCCGGATCCGGGAAGACGACCCTGGGACGTTGCGTCCTGCGGCTGATCGAGCCCTCCGCCGGAGAGGTCCGCTTCGACGGCGAAGACCTGATCCGGGCACCTGGATCCGCCCTGAAGGCCTTCCGCAAGCGCATGCAGATCATCTTCCAGGACCCCTACTCCAGCCTGAACCCCCGCATGCGCGTGCGCGACATCATCGGCGAGGCCCTGATCGCCCATCGGATCGGCGCCTCCCGCGCGGATCGTCGGGCCATCGTCGCGTCGCTGCTGGAGGAGGTCGGGCTGGAGGCCGACCACATGACCCGATATCCGCACGAATTCTCCGGTGGCCAGAGGCAGCGCATCGGCATCGCCCGCGCCCTCGCGGTCGAGCCGGAATTCATCGTCGCCGACGAATCCGTCTCCGCGCTGGATGTATCGGTCCAGGCGCAGATCCTGAATCTGATCCAGGAATTGCGGGACCGGCGGGACCTGACGGTGCTGTTCATCGCCCATGATCTGAGCGTGGTGGAATATTTGTGCGACGAGATCGTGGTCCTCTATCTCGGACGGGTGGTGGAGACCGGACCGGCGCGGGACGTCTATGGCAATCCCCGGCATCCCTACACCCGTGCGCTGCTGTCGGCGGCACCGGTGCCCGACCCGACCGCCATCCGCGCCCGGGAGGTCCTGCAGGGCGACATACCGAGTCCCCTGTCCCTGCCGTCCGGCTGCGTCTTCCATACGCGGTGTCGACACGCCACCGGGGACTGCGCCAGCCGGCTACCGGGCATCGAGGCTGTCGGCCAGGCACAGCACGCGGCATGTCTGCGGCTAGGAGAGATATGAGTATGGACCCCCTACCGGCCATCGATACCGAATCCGCACCGGAGAGCCGGTTGCGCGGCCTGGGGCTGGCGCTTCCCGGCCAGCCGCCGGAGCCGATCGGCAATTTCCGGAACGTCATGCGCGTCGACCGGCTGCTTTTCGTCTCCGGGCAGGGCCCGGTCGCGGCCGACGGCACGATCATGACCGGCAAGGTCGGTCGCACGGTTGACACCGAGGAGGCGCGGGATCACGCGCGCCTGGTCGGGCTGAATATTCTCGCGGCCGTGAAGTCGGAGATTGGCGATCTGTCCCGCATCCGGCGGGTCGTGAAAGTCTTCGGCATGGTCAATGCGACGGAGGATTTCACGGACCATCCGAGGGTCATCAACGGCTGTTCGGACCTGCTCTGCGCGGTGCTGGGCGAACGCGGGATTCATGCCCGTTCCGCGGTTGGGATGGGATCCCTTCCCAACAACATCACGGTGGAGATCGAAGCGATCTTCGAGACCGACTGAGGTGCGCTGCGCTTCCCCCTGCCCCGCCGCTCACGCGGCGCGACTGCCAAGCGCCCGTTCGATCACGCTGGCGGACTCGCGGACCGCATCGGAGTATTTGCTCAGATTGTTCTTGGCCTTCAGTTCCGGCAGGACGATGGAGATCGTCGCGGCGCAGTGTCCGCCGGCATCGCGGATCGGCGATGCGATGCAGGCGACCGAGAATTCCGAGGCCCCGAGTTGAACGGCCAGGCGCTCCCGAAAATCCGCACCGGCCTGGGCCGCCAGCACGTCCGGGTCGGTTTCCGCGGTTCCCGTCGGCGAGGGCTGCGACGCCGCCTCGAAAGCGCTGCGGCGCTCGTGCTCCGGCAAATGGCCGAGCAGCAGGCGTCCGGACGCGGTCCAGTTCAACGGCACGCGGGTGCCCACATCGGAGGAGATCCGGAAATGGCCCTGGCCATCGGCCATGGCGACCACGACCATCATGCCTTCGTCCCGGCAGCATATTTGCACCGTCTCGCCGATGGTCCGGGACAGGCGCGTCATTTCGTGTTTCGCCTCGGCAAGCAGGTCCATCTTGCTTTCATAGGCCAGCCCGTAGCGGAACAGTCGGGGGCCCAGCCAGACCGTATTGTCGTTGGTCCGGCTCAGCATGCCGCGGACGGAAAGCTCCTCGACGATGGAGTAGACGGTGGAAATCGGCGCGCCGATGGACTTCGCGATATCATAGGCGCTTGCCGGACCGCCCCGGTCGCTCAGCATGTCGAGGATCTGTACCGACCGTTCGATCCCGCTGACGCGCCCGCGCCGCCTCGGGTCTGCCTTGGTGTCCGTCATGCTTGTCCCGGCAATGTCACTTCCATAACTATGGAAATTGTTACCCGAAAAGAAAGACACCATCCATGAAAAAGGAACCGCCGCCGTCGCCCGACTGGTCTTTCTACGAATCCAACGGCTTCGCGCCCCTGATCAATGTCTCGGGAACGATGACCGGGCTCGGCGCGTCCATGGCGCATCCGGATGTCGCGGCCGCCATGACGGCCATCCTGCCGCGATTCGTGAATATGCATGAGCTGCAGCTTGCCGCATCCGCCGAGATCGCCGCGGCGACCGGTGCGGAGGCGGGTTTCGTCACCGCCTCGGCCAGCGCCGGGCTCACATTGTCCGTGGCCGCCGCGATCACGGGAACGGATCCCGGCCTTGTCGAGACCCTGCCCCATCGCGCCGAACCGTCGCCGGAGGTGGTGGTCCAGGCTGGGCACCTCTGTCACTACGGCGCGGCGATCGAGCAGGCGGTGGCCATGACCGGGGCCAGGGTGACGACGGTCGGGCAATCCACCCATGTCATGGATCACCAGCTCAGATCTGCGATGACGGACAACACCCGGGCCGGCGTCTTCGTGGTCTCCCATCACGTGGTCGAATACGGGCAGATGCCGCTCGAGCGGTTTGCCGAGATCTGCCACGAGCGGAACGTGCCGGTCATCGTCGACGCAGCATCGGAATACGACCTGAAGGGCTTCCTGCAGCGCGGCGCCGATATCGCGATCTATTCGGCGCACAAGTTTCTCGGTGGGCCCACCGCCGGCCTGGTGGCCGGCAGCCGCGACCTGGTCCGCGCCGCCTATCTGCAGAATCTCGGCATCGGCCGCGGGATGAAGGTCGGCAAGGAGAGCATCTTCGGCGCCATGGCGGCGCTGCGGGCCTGGTCAGTCAGGGATCACGCCGGCATCCGCGCGCAAGAGCGCGCGGCGCTGACGCTGTGGAAGGACGCCACCGACGGGTTCGACGGCGTGGACGCCACGATCGTCCCCGACCCGACCGGCAATCCGCTGGAGCGATTGAAGATCGCCATGGATCCGGACCGTGCCGGTGCGACCGCGGCGGCCCTGGCGGAGGCCTTTGCAGCGCAATCCCCAAGCATCGTCGTCCGGGGCCATGAGGTCGAGCTCGGCTATATCCAGCTCGATCCCTGCAATCTGGCGCCCGGCCATGCAGAGATCGTCGCCGAACGAATTCCGGTCCTGCTGCGCGCCGCAAGGCAGGGAGACCTGCCGGAACCGGACCTTAATGATCTCCGCAATAGGGCCGCTGCCGGCTTTATGTCCTGGTTGGACTAGGCCCGCCCCACAGGAAGGCCCGATTCGGCTAGTTATTCGCCGCCTCCCCGCGGGACCTGCTCCCGCAGCGCCTGTATCATCCGTCGATAGGCTGCCCGGTGCCGCCGGCGCAGATGAACCACGGCCAGGACCGGCTGCCCGATCCGGGGCGCATCGCCGACAATCGTCGCCACGCCGGCGGACTCCATGCCTGAAACCGTCTCTTCCGGCAGATATGTTGTGCCGCCGATCGCCGAAAGCAGGCCGCGGACCACCGCGGCCTGTCCGCTGGAGACGCTGCCCTGCGACAGGAACGGCATGAGGCTGGCATGGGTCACGGCGAAGGCGGGCGAATAGTTCGGCAGGATGTAGCGGTCCGGCTTCACCTCGGAGAGCCTGTCCGTGTCGGTGGAGACCATGCGGTAGCCGAGTTCGCCCAGCGTCTCGAAATGCAGGTCCGGATGGGCCGTCGGGGTGTAGATGATGCCGAGGTCGAGGTCGCCCTTCATCACGTCCTCGCACATCTGCACCGAATAGTCGGCCTCGACATAGAAGGCGCTTCCCGGCATCGCCCGGCGCAGGGCGGCCAGCCAGTCGGCAATATGGTTCTCCAGCAGGTCGTGCTGGATGCCGATCCGGAATGTGATCGCCGCGGCTTCGGATTGTCCAACGGCCTGCTTCGCCGTCGACCAGATGACGCGCAGGCTGCGGGCATGGGGTTCCAGCCGCAGGCCGGCGGTCGTCAGCTCGGTGCCTGAGCGGCTGCGGGCGAACAGCCGGCAGTCCAAGGCACGTTCGAGCGCACGGACGCGTCCCGATATGGTCGATTGCGTGACGCCGAGCCGCTCGGCGGTCCGGTTGAAGTTTCGAGTCGCGCAAAGGTCCAGGAAGGTCTCGATCAGTTCGATCTGCATGGCTGCCCTCTAATCGAATATCCCGATTAATACAGATGCGTGCATCGAATTGAAACCGGCCGTCGAAGGGCGATAATGGCGGCCCGGGATTGCGGAGACGGAGGTTGGTGATGGTCGAGGTGCCGACGACCGCGAGGGTCGTGATCATTGGCGGCGGCGCGATCGGAACGTCCAGCCTCTACCACCTGGCGAAGGCCGGCTGGACGGACTGTGTCCTGCTGGAGAAGAACGAGCTAACCGCCGGCTCGACCTGGCATGCCGCCGGCAACGTGCCGACCTTCTCGACCTCCTGGTCGATCATGAACATCCAGCGTTACTCCACCGAGCTCTATCGCGATCTCGGCGCGGCGGTGGACTATCCGATGAACTATCACGTCACCGGATCGATCCGCCTGGCGCATTCGACCGAGCGCATGCAGGAATTCGCCCGCGCCCGGGGCATGGGCCAGTACCAGGGAATGGCGATCGAGATCCTCCAACCCGAGGAGATCAAGGCCCACTACCCTTTCATCGAGACCCATGACCTGAAGGGTGCGCTCTACGACCCGGCCGATGGCGACATCGATCCTGCGCAGCTCACCCAGGCGCTGGCAAAGGGTGCCCGCGACATGGGCGCGAAGATCCTGCGCTTCTGCCCGGCGACCGGGGTCAGCCGCGAGAACGGTGAGTGGATCGTGCACACGGAGCACGGCGACATCCGCTGCGAATTCGTGGTGAACGCGGCCGGCTACTACGCCCAGCGTGTCGGCGAGTGGTTCAAGCCCTTCGGCGGCCGCACCGTTCCGATGATGGTGATGAGCCACCAGTACATGATCTTCGACGAGGTGCCGGCCGTCCGCGACTGGTCGGCCGAGGTCGGTCGCAAGCTGCCGCTCCTCAGGGACGTCGACACGTCCTACTACCTGCGCCAGGAGAAGACCGGCTTCAACCTCGGGCCCTATGAACGCAATTGCCGGGCCCATTGGGCGACGCCGGACGACCCACTGCCGGAGGATTTCAGCTTCCAGCTCTACCCCGACGACCTGGAGCGGCTGGAATTTCAGATCGAGGACGCCATGGCCCGGGTGCCGATCCTCGCCGAGGCCGGGCTCTCCAAGGTCATCAACGGACCGATCCCCTATACGCCGGACGGCAACCCGCTGATCGGGCCGATGCCCGGCGTGCCGAACGCCTTCGAGGCCTGCGTCTTCACATTCGGCATCGCCCAGGCCGGCGGTTCCGGCAAGGTGCTGGCCGAATGGGTGACCGAGGGTGCGACCGAATGGGACATGTGGTCCTGCGATCCGCGCCGGTTCACCGACTACACCGATCACGAGCACTGCGTCGCCAAGGGCATGGAGGTCTACGGCCACGAATACGCCATGCATTTCCCCTGGCACGCCTGGCCGGCCGGTCGCGACCGAAAGCTCTCGCCGGTCCATGACCGGGTGACGGCGCTGGGTGGGCAGATGGGCGCCTATTCCGGCTGGGAGCGGGCCAACTGGTTCGCTCAGCCCGACGACGACACCAGCGAGGAAGCGACCCAGACCTGGAACCGGGCCGGTCCCTGGGAGCCGCGCATCCGCGAAGAATGCGAGGCGGTGCGCGACGGCGTCGGCGTGCTCGACCTGCCGGGGTTCTCGCGCTTTTCGCTATCGGGTCCGGGGGCGGCGGAGTGGCTGCGCGGCCGGATCGCCGGCGCGCTGCCGAAGATCGGCCGGATGAACTTGGCCTACTTCCCGGACCATCGCGGCCGTATCCTCACCGAGATGTCGGTGCTGCGCCATGACGAGGACGACTTCACCCTCATCACCGCGGCCACCGCCCAGTGGCACGACTACGAGTTCCTGTGGCGCCAGCTGCCGCAGGGGTTGAGCCTGAGCGACCAGACGCGGGAGCGCTCCACCCTCATCGTCACCGGCCCGCAATCCCGCGCGCTCTTCGAGTCCATCGGGACCGAGGCCGATCTCACGCTGCCCTGGCTCAGCCATCAGACAGCCCGGGTGGCCGGCCACGAGGCGATGTTGGCCCGGGTCTCCTATGCCGGTGAGCTTGGCTGGGAGATCCATGCGGGCAATGCCGACATGCCGACAATTTACGAGGCCGTGCTCGGCGCCGGCGCTAAGCCGTTCGGCATGTGGGCCTTGAACAGCCTGCGGCTCGAAAAAGGCTATCGCGCCTGGAAGGGCGACCTCTCGACCGATTACAGCCTGCTCGAGGGCGGGCTCGACCGCTTCGTGAAGCTCGACAAGCCGCAGGATTTCCCCGGCAAGACGGCGCTGCTGATCGAGCATCAGCAAGGGGTGAAGAAGCGCTTCGTCACCCTGGTGGTCAATGCCGGCGCGGCCGACCCGCCCTATATGTCGACGCTTTGGCACAATGGCGAGGTCGTCGGGGAGACCACTTCGGGAGGCTGGGGCTATCGCGTCGGATCCTCGATCGCGCTCGGCATGCTGCGCGCCGATCTGGCCCATCAGGGCAGCGAGATCGAGGTGGACATCTATGGCGAGCGCTTCGCCGCCGTGGTCCAACCCGACCGCCCGCTCTGGGACCCCGAAAACGCGCGCATCCGGGCCTGAGGAGGACACAGGATGGTGCAAATCCCCGACCGCGCCCGTGCCGTCATCATCGGCGGCGGCGTCTCCGGCTGTTCGGTCGCCTATCACCTGGCCGAGCGCGGCTGGACCGATATCGTGCTGCTGGAGCGCCGGCGGCTGACCTGCGGCACCACCTGGCATGCGGCGGGTTTGGTCGGACAGTTGCGGGCAACCCAGAATATGACCCGGCTCGCGAAGTATTCCGCCGATCTCTACACCAGGCTCGAGGCGGAGACGGAAGTTGCCACTGGCATGCGGCAGGTCGGCTCGATCACCGTGGCACTGACCGAGGCAAGGCGCGAGGAGATCCTGCGCCAGGCGACGCTGGCCCGCGCCTTCGACGTCGAGGTGCACGAGGTCTCGGCCGCCGAGGTCAAGGAGATGTATCCGCATCTCAACGTCTCCGACGTCGTGGGTGCGGTGCATCTGCCCCATGACGGCCAGTGCGACCCGGCCAACATCGCCATGGCGCTTGCAAAGGGCGCGCGGATGCGCGGCGCGCAGATCATCGAGGGCGCGAAGGTTACCGCCGTTACCGATGACGGGCACCGTGTCACAGGAGTGGACTGGGAGGCAGACGGCGACAGCGGCCACATCGCGACGGAAGTCGTTGTCAATTGCGGTGGGATGTGGGGGCGGGACCTCGCGGCGCGGTCTGGCGTCACGCTACCGCTCCATGCCTGCGAGCATTTCTATCTCATCACCGAGCCGATCGCGGGGCTAGGCCATCTGCCGGTCCTGCGGGTACCGGACGAATGCGCCTATTACAAATCCGATGCCGGCAAGATGATGCTCGGCGCCTTCGAGCCGAAGGCCAAGCCCTGGGGCATGGACGGCATCGCGGAAGACTTCGAATTCGACACGCTGCCGGAGGATTTCGACCATTTCGAACCGATCCTCGAGGCGGCGACGACCCGGATGCCGCTCTTCGCCACCGCCGGCATCCACACTTTCTTCAACGGCCCGGAGAGCTTCACGCCCGACGACCGCTACTATCTCGGAGAGGCGCCCGAACTCGGCGGTTACTGGATCGCGGCGGGCTACAACTCCATCGGCATTGTTTCCTCCGGCGGGGCCGGCATGGCGCTCGCGGCCTGGATCGACGAGGGCGCGCCGCCCTTCGACCTCTGGGACGTGGACATCCGCCGCGCCCAGCCCTTCCAGCGCAACCGCCGCTATCTGCGCGAGCGGGTGACCGAGACGCTCGGCCTGCTCTATGCCGACCATTTCCCCTACCGTCAGGTCGAGACCGCGCGCGGCGTGCGCCGCAGCCCGGTGCACGCGCATCTGAAGGAGCGCGGCGCGGTGTTCGGCGAGGTGGCCGGGTGGGAGCGCGCCAACTGGTTTGCCCGGCCGGACCAGGAGCGGGAATACCGCTACGACTGGCACCGCCAGAACTGGTTCCACAACCACCGCGCCGAGCACATGGCGGTGCGCGAAGGCGTCGGCCTTTTCGACATGACCTCGTTCGGCAAGATCCGGGTCGAAGGCCGGGACGCCTGCGCCTTCCTGCAAAAGGTCTGCGGCAATGATGTGGACGTGGCCGCAGGCCGGATCGTCTATACGCAGATGCTGAACGAGCGCGGCGGGATCGAGAGCGACCTGACCGTCACGCGCCTGTCCGAGACGGCCTTTCTGCTCATCGTCCCGGCCGCCACGTTGCAGCGCGATCTGGCCTGGCTGCGCCGGCACCTGGGCGACGCCTTCGCGGTGATCACCGATGTGACATCCGCGGAGGCGGTATTCTGCGTGATGGGACCGAAGGCGCGGGCGCTGATCGGCTCCGTGTCACCGGATGATCTGGACAATACCGCCTTTCCCTTCGGCACTGCGCGAGAGATTGAAATCGGCCTCGGCATAGCTCGCGCCCACCGGGTCAGCTATGTGGGCGAGCTCGGCTGGGAGCTCTACGTCGCCGCCGACCAGGCCGCGCATGTCTTCGAGGCGCTGCTGGACGCAAGCGAGGACCATGGCCTGACCCTGTGCGGCCTCCATGCCCTGGACAGCTGCCGGATCGAGAAGGCGTTCCGCCATTTCGGCCACGACATCACTGACGAGGACCATGTGCTCGAGGCCGGGCTCGGATTCGCCGTGCGCCGAGAGAAGTCCGATTTCATCGGTCGCGACGCGGTTCTCCGCAAGCGCGAGGAGGGGCTCTCGCGCCGCCTGGTTCAGTTCCGGCTGGAGGATCCCGAGCCGATGCTGTTTCACAATGAGGCGCTGGTGCGCGACGGCGAGATCGTCTCCATCGTGACCTCCGGCAACTACGGCCACGCGCTCGGCGGCGCCATCGGCCTCGGATACGTCCCTTGCAAGGGGGAGAGCGCCCAGGAGGTCCTGGCGTCGCGCTATGAGATCGAGATCGCCGGCGTCCGGCATGCCGCAATTGCGAGCCTCAAACCGATGTACGACCCCAAGGCTGAGAGGGTACGGCTATGAACGAATCCAGACCGACGCCGGCACCCGTTTCCGGATCGTCGCGGCGTGGGCGCCGGTCAGGCGGTCGCGCGGCGCGCGTAGCCCAACGGGCGGCCCCGCTGCCGGAAGACCTGCGCCCGGTCCGGCCCGGCCTTGCCGGCGGCCAGTACGCTCCGCTGACCGAGGCCGAGGTGGCGCGTATCCATGCCGCCGCACTCGATGCCTTGGAGCAGATCGGCCTGTCGCAGGCGCCGCAATCCGGGATCGAGGCGATGACCGCCGCCGGTGCCGAGCTTGGCGACGATGCGCGGCTGCGCTTTCCCCGGGCGCTGGTCGAGGACATGCTTGCCAAGGCGGCGCGCGGCATCACGCTTCATGGACGCGACCCGAAATTTGATCTCCAGCTCGATCCGGGCCGGGTGCATTTCGGCACCGCCGGGGCGGCTGTGCACACCGTCGATCCGGTCACGCGGACCTATCGCGAGTCCACGGCCCGGGACCTTCATGATGCGGCGCGGGTCGCCCAGCACCTGGACAACATCCACTTCTTCCAGCGCCCCTTGGTCTGCCGGGACGTCCTCGACAATCTGGAGATGGACCTGAACACGGTCTACGCATGCCTCTCCGGAACGACCAAGCATGTCGGCACGTCCTTCTCCGATCCCGCCCATGTGGCGCCCTGCATGGATCTCATCCACATGGTGGCCGGCGGCGAGGAAGCCTGGCGGGCGCGGCCCTTCGTGTCGAACACCAATTGTTTCGTCGTCCCGCCGATGAAGTTCGCCGAGGAAAGCTGCATCACCATGGAGCATTGCATCCGTGCCGGCATGCCGGTGCTGCTCCTCTCGGCGGGCCAGGCCGGGGCGACGGCGCCGGCCCCGATCGCGCTCGCCATCGTCCAGGCGGTCGCCGAATGCCTCGCCGGCGTGGTCTATGTGAACGCGATCGAACTGGGCCATCCGGCGATCTTCGGAACCTGGCCCTTCGTCTCGGACCTCAGGACCGGCGCCATGTCCGGCGGGTCGGCCGAACAGGCACTCCTGACCGCCGGCTGCGCCCAGATGCACCGGTTCTACGGCCTGCCCGGCGGGGCCGCCGCCGGGATTTCCGACAGCAAGCTGCCCGACATGCAGGCCGGCTGGGAACAGGGCATGACCAATGTGCTCGCCGGGCTCGCGGGTCTCAATATGGTCTACGAGGCGGCCGGCATGCACGCCTCGCTCCTGGGGTTCTGCTTGGAGAGTCTGGTGCTCGGGGACGACCTGCTCGGGCAGGCGCTGCGCTGCGTGCGCGGCATCGACGTGACCGAGGACAGCGTATCGATCGAGGCGATGAAGGCGGTTTGCCTCGAGGGGCCGGGCCACTATCTCGGCAGCGAACAGACGCTGCAATTGATGCAGACCGAATACATCTATCCGGCCGTCGGCAATCGGATGAGCCCCAAGGAATGGGAAGAGGCCCAAAAGCCCGACCTGCTGGAAGGCGCCATCGCACGGAAGGACGCGATCCTCGCCGAGGCAAGCTGCATGGTGCCAGCCGAGACGGACCGGGCCGTGCGGGAGTCCTTCCGGATGTATTTCTGAGGACGCCCCTGGAAATCTCTCGCGCGGCCAAAGGTGCGCGGCACCGGACCGATTGATACTCTGAGCGGCCGGCTGAATTCAAAGCCACAGCACTTGGAGTAAGCTCTCGATGCCGCGCGTCGCCCTTGCCGGGATGATCCTGGAATCGAACCGTTTCGCCAGGCCCGCGGAGAAGGACGATTTCACAAGGCTGGTCTGGTCGGAGGGAAATGCGCTTCTGACCGAGGCTCGGCGTGAGACCCCCGCGCTCGCGGCAGAGTTCGCATCGTTTGTTCGATCCATGGACGCGACCGGACCCTGGGAGCCCGTACCGTGTTTGCTGGCTGCCAGTCGGCCGGCCGGGCCGGTGTGCAGGGCTGTCTTTGAGGAGGTCGCGGAAACGATCCTGGCCGCTCTCCAGAACGCGGGGGACGTCGATGCGGTCTATCTGTGCAATCACGGCGCGATGGTGGCCGAGCACCTCCATGATCCGGATGGGCAATTGGCAAGGCGGGTACGCGAAGCGGTCGGGCCCGATTGCGTGATTGTCATGACCTTGGATCTCCACGCGAACATCTCACAATTGATGGTCGACAGCGTGGACTTGATCATCGGGTATCGGACGAACCCGCACGTGGACATGATCGAGCGCGGGGAAGAGGCCGCGTTTTCCTTGCGTCGTATTCTGGCCACCGGCAAGCGCCCAAGACACGCGCTCTGCAAACCGCCGATCGCGCCGGCATCGATCGCCCTGCTGACCGCCGCAGGGCCCTATGCGGATCTGATCGATTACGGTCAAAGGCGCCAAGCGGAGTCGGCAGGTGCGGTCCTGAACGTCTCCATCTTCGGCAACTTCATTTTCTCCGATACGCCGGACAACACGCTTTCCGTCGTGGTGACGGCCCGTGAGGATCAGCAGGTCGCCGACAAGCTCGCCGACGAAATCGGAAGGGTCGCCTGGGCGGAACGGGATCGTTTCATCCGCGATCTGACCCCGATGGAAACCGCTGTAGAGCTCGCCCTGGACATGGACCGCGCGCCTGTCATCTTTTCGGACGCGGGCGACAATCCCGGCGGCGGCGGCAGTGGACGGACGACGGAATTGCTGGCCGCGCTTCATGATGCCGGAGCCAAAGATGTGCTTTTCGGATCGTTCTTCGACCCGGACCTGTCGGCAGAGGCCCATGCGGTCGGGATCGGCAATTCATTCGTCGCCCGCTTCAACCGAAATGCCGGTTCGGCAGCCTGGGAACAGTGGGACAAACCCTTTGAAGCCGACGCGACCGTCTTGGCCCTGGGCGACGGAAATGTTGTCGGCAGCAAAGGCTTGTTTGCCGGACGGCGGTTGAGCCTGGGTCCAACCGCCGCGCTGAAATTGGGCGGGCTGACGGTGATCGTGATCTCCGAACGTACCCAGACCGCCGATCCGGTTTTCTTCACGATGCTCGGGCAAAGGGTGGAGGACGCGCAGACGGTTATCGTCAAGTCTCGTGGCCATTTTCGTGCTGGGTTCGAACACTGGTTCCCGTCTGATCGGGTGTACGAAGTCGATACCGGCGGATTGACCAGCCCCGTCCTCTCCCGGTGGCCATTCAGCTATGTTCCGCGCCCGAGCTTTCCTCTGGACCAGGACACAATTTGGGAGAACTCGTAGCGGCGCCTTGGCGACAGGACCGGCCAGTGCCGCGCCCGATTTCTATTTCACCACCCCGATCCGGGACCGGTCGATGGTGGCGGCGACGGCAGCGACCAGGACCAGGCCGAAGACGATCTGCTGGGCGAAGATGCTGACGCCGATGAAGGTCATGCCGATTCGCACGACTGCGATGATCAGGGCACCGATGAAGGTTCGCCAGATGCTGCCGACACCGCCGGTCAGCGCGGTACCGCCGACGATGACCGCGGCAATCGCAGGCAGCAGGAACTCGTTCGCCAGGGTCGGCGAGCCGGAGCCGAGCCGCGCCGCCATCATCACGCCGGACAGGCCGGCCATGGCGCCGGACAGGGTGAAGGCCATCACCTTGACCCGGTCGACATTGACGCCCGATGCGATCACCGCCTGCTCGCCGGCTCCGATCGCCCGGCAATAGCGGCCGAATGGCGTGCGGTCTTGCAGGAAGGTGAGAGCGGCGAGCACGATCAGCCCGACGATGATCTCGTTGTGCAGGCCGAAGGTCTCGCCGACCAGCCAGAACAGATAGCGCTCGCTGATCTCGCCGGGGATCACGACCGAGCGGGTGTCGGAGAAGATGAACGCCGCCGTCAGCACCACCCCGGACATGGCCAGCGTGGCGATGAAGGAGGGGATGCGCAGCTTGGTATGGGCCGCCCCGCCGACCGCGCCAGACAGGCAGCCCGCCGCCACCGCGACCGGGATAGCCACGAAGCCGAACTCCGGCAGCAGCACCGCGACGATCACGCTGGTCATCGACGCCACCGCCTGGATCGACAGGTCGATGCCGCCCATCAGGATGACGAAGGTCACCCCGGTCGCCATCAGGAACAGCGTCATGGTGTCGGAGACCAGCACCAGCAGCGTGCTGACCGTAAAGAACCGGGTGTCGATCAGGCCGACCAGCACCACCAGCGCCACCAGGGCGATCAGCGGGATATGGTCGCGGACCCAGCCGAGCTGGCCGATCTTCACGCGCAGGTCCTGAACGTTCGCCATCGGCCTCACACCATATGCTCGATCAGCGCAACCTGGTCCGGCTTGGCCGCCGCCGGCGCATCGAAGCGGGCGGTGATGCGCCCGTCCTTCATGACGATGATGCGATGGCTGAGGCCGATCACCTCCTCCAACGTGTCCGCCAGCAGGATCACCGACAGCCCCTCTTCGGTCATGTCGCGGATCAGCTCGTAGACGTCCTCCTTGGCGCCGACATCGATGCCGCGGGTCGGGTGGTCGAGGATGACGATCTTCGCCCCCGCGATCCGCCATTTCGACAGCACGACCTTCTGCTGGTTACCGCCGCTGAGGCTGCCGGCGGGCGTGGCTTCGCTCGGCGTCTTGATGTCCAGGCGCTGGATCCAGTCGGCCGCGACCGCGCGCTCACGGTCGGGGCGGATCATGCCGCCGGGCGCGAAATCGCCAAGCGACGCCATGGTCATGTTCTCGGCGACGGTGGCGCCACCGACGACACCCTCGATCTTGCGCTCCCGCGGGATGTAGCCGATCCCCAGCGACGTCGCTTTCCAGGCGTTGTCGAATGTCGCCGGTCGGCCATCGATGCGGATGGTGCCGCCATCGACTCGTTCCAGCCCGGCCAGGCACCGCGCCAGCGCCTCGCGGCCGGAGCCGATCACCCCGGCGACCCCGAGGATCTCGCCCTTGTGCAGATCGAAGCTGACATCGGCGAAGCGGCCGTCCGCGGTCAGCCCCTCGACCGCCAGGGCGACACTGTCCGCCGGCTCGCCCTGCCGTGCCTCGCGGTAGTATTCGTGGTGCAGCGCGCGGCCGACCATCAGCTCGTGCAGCTGGTGGATCGAGGCGTTGGCGGACGGCATCTCGGACACCACCTTGCCGTCGCGCATCACGTAGACCCGGTCGGAGACCTCCAGCACCTCGTCCAGCCGATGCGAGATGAACACGAAGGCGGCGCGGTCCCGCAGATCGGCGATGATCTTGAAGAGGAGCTCGATCTCGCGGCTCTCCAGCACCGAGGTGGGCTCGTCGAGCAGGACGACGATGTCGCTGTCGATGCGGCTGTCCAGCGACAGCACCTTGGCGATCTCGACCATCTGCCGCTGTGCGAAGGACAGATCCGCGCACCGCGTCGACGGCGACAGGTCCAGATGGACCTTCTCGAGCTCGATGGCCGCCGCCCGGTTCAGCGCCCGCTTGTTGAGGAAACCGTGGCGGACGAACTCTGCCTCGCGGCCAAGGAAGATGTTCTCGGCGATGCTCAGGGTCGGCAGCACCGACTGCTCCTGGAACACCATGCCGATGCCGTGGTCGAAGGCGTCGCGCGGGCTTTTGATCTCGGCCGACCGGCCGCCGATCAGGATCTCGCCCTCATCGAGGTGATAGACGCCCTGCAGCACCTTCAGAAGGGTCGACTTGCCGGCGCCGTTCTCGCCGATCAGACCCACGACCTCATTGGCGCCGATCGTCAGGCCGACCCGGTCGAGCGCCTTGACGCCGGGAAATGTCTTGGTGGCGTTGCGGAGCTCCAGCACGGCAGTCATGGCGGCCCGTCCCCGATCACTTGACGAAGGACAGCCGGGAGCGGTCGAGCGCAATGGCGACCGCGGTGATGATCAACAGGCCCTGCACCCCCTGCTGCACATAGGACGGCACCCCCATCAGCACCATGCCGTTGGTCAACACCACCACGATGAAGACGCCGACCACCGAATTGAGCACCGAGCCGACTCCGCCGGACAGGGCGGTGCCGCCGACCACCACGGCGGTGATCGTCACGAACAGCCGGCCCTGGCTGATCAGGGCATGGCCCTGGCCGAGTTGGGCGGCCGTCATGACGCCGGCCAGGCCATAGAACAGGCCGGCGACGGTGAAGGCGACGATGCGGGTGCGCTCGATCGGCACGCCGGCCTGGCGCGCGGTCGCCTCGTCGCCGCCGAGCGCGTAGAGCCAGCGGCCGACCGTCGTGCGTTCCTGGAACAGCAGTGCCAGCAGCACCGCCAACAGCGCGATCCATACCCCGGCCGGGATGCCGAAATAGCGGTCCAGCGCAAGGGCGCGGAAGGTCGGATCGGAGATGCGCACGGTGATGCCGCTCAGGATCGCCGTGGCGATGCCGACGCAGGCGAACCCGACGCCGAGTGTGGTCATGAAGGAGGGTGTGCGCAGCTTGACGTGCGCCACACCGTTGACGAAGCCAATCGCTCCGCCCAGCAGGATCGCCACCGGCACTGCCAGCAGCCCGATATCGATCCCGGTGAAATCGTTGCCGACCAGCATGCTGGTGATTACCGCGGCCAGCGCCACCACGCCCTCGACCGACAGGTCGATGCTGCCCATCAGGATGATGAAGGTGGCGCCCATCACCAGAACCAGCGGGATCGCCGCGGCGTTCAAAAGCCGCACCAGGTTCCACGGATCGATGAAGTTCGGATTGGCAACCGAAATCACCGCGCAAAGCAAGATCAACACCGCCACCGGCGCCCAGGACCGGTATCGCGCGATCCGGTCGCGCAGCCGCAGCGGCTCGGGTGATGCGCTCATCGGGCGGGTGTCGGCGGTGGACATGGTGTGAATGCGCGGCGGAATTGGTGGCGCCGGCCGGCAGTCCGTGCCGACCGGCGCCGGTCAGGCGGAATCAGCTCCGATACTGGATCTGTCCTGTGGCCTTGCCCCAGAAATCCATGAAGTCGAGCGGCTCGGCGGCGCCGAAATCGCCAACCGTGTCGGCGGTGACGAGGATGCCGGTGCCGTAGAACTCACGGTGCTCCTGCGGCTCATTGGCGATATCGATCGCCCCGGTCGCCGTGTGATAGCCGATCGACAGACCCATGCCGCCGGTCCACAGGGGATCCCAGGCCACGGTGCCGGCCATCTCGCCGTCGCGGATCGCCTTGACCGCGGCGTCGATGCCGTCAATGCCGGTGACCGGGACCTCACCGGCCAGGCCTTCCAGGCGCAGCGCCTCCAGGGCCCCGATGGCCATACCGTCATTGGCCGCCCACACGCCCTTGATGTCGCGGCCGAAGCGGGTCAGCCAAGCCTGGGTGATCTCGAACGCCTTGGTCTCGTTCCAATCGGCCGCCTGGAAGTCCAGCAGCTCGACATTGCCGTTGGCCTCGATCGCCTGCTCCAGGCCGATACGACGCTCGATCGCCGGCACGTTGGAGAGGATGCCGCCCAGCGCGACGATGCCGCCGGACCCGCCCATGGCGGAGATCAGCGCATCAGTGACTGCCTTTGCATTGGGCACGCCATCGAACGACATGTGGGCGACGTAGTTGGGGTTGAAATCCCACGGATGCAGGTCGTCGGGCTTATTCCACTGGGTCACCACATAGGCGCCGGCAGCGGCACATTCCTCAACGATGACGCGGGCGTCGGGCGAGTCGTTCGGGTCGACATTGAGGATCAGCTTGCCGCCGGTTCGCGCCAGCAGCGCCCGAACATCGGCGATACCCTTCTCGCTGTTGCCCTCGGTGACGATCACCTCGTAGTTGGCGCCGATGAAGCTGGCGAAATCCTCACCGCCCTTGGCGAAGGTCGCGTGATACGGATTGGCCAGCGAACGCAGCGAATTGCAGAGCGTCCATTCCGCCGGGTTCGCGCGCACCGCGGCCGGCAAGGCCGACACCAACGCAGCACCACCGACCGTGGCGGCTGTCCCTTGCAAAAAGCGCCGCCGACCGAATCTGCCTGAGTCTCTCATGATCTTCCTCCCCTTTAGCAGCCTTCGCCGCTTTTAACTAACTAGTTACTTATAGGCCAATGCCAAGCCACGCGCAAGCCCTGGATTGCAGGGCCGGACGGACGTTGCCTTGTGAAGGAAGACCGGAATGGGGTATCGGTCAGTGCGCCACCGCCAATGGTGGCTCGAAGCTGGTAATCCGGCTCTTCCCCCTCACCCTCCCACGGCTTCGCCGCGGGTCCCTCCCTCTCCCTAAGGAGAGGGGTTATCGAGGCGGCCGTTGGTATCCCTCTCCTTGGGGAGAGGGAGGGGCCCACGAAGTGGGAGGGTGAGGGGAAGCGTCGGCCGCACCGATCTGGCACGGGCGCAGAAATGTGGATTCGCCAGCCCTTACCTGCTCAGGCCGCGGCCTTGATCAGGTCGGCCGCTTTCTCGCCGATCATGATGGAGGCCGCGTTGGTGTTGGAGCTGACCAGGCTCGGCATGATCGAGCTATCGGCGACACGCAGCCGCTCGATGCCGTTGACCCGCAGTTCCGGGTCGACCACCGACGTGTCGTCGACGCCCATCTTGCAGGTGCCGACCGGATGGTAGGCCGTGCGTCCGTACTGCCGGCAATACTCCTCCAACTCTGCCTTGGTCCGCACGGCATCGCCGGGGAAATGCTCCTTCTTGACGTATTTGGCGAAGGCCGGCTGACCCATGATGTCGCGGCTCATCTCCACGCCTTCCGCGGTGATCGCGAGATCGTACGGGTCGGCGGCATAGTTTGGATCGATGATCGGGGCGGCCATAGGGTCGGCGTTGCTGAGCGTCACCGTGCCACGGCTGCGCGGCCGCACCAGATAGGAGTTCAGCGTGCAGCCGGCACCGGATGCCGGCGGCGGCACGCCAGCCTCGACGCCGGCGCCGGCCAGGAAATGGAACTGGGTGTCCGGTGTCTCGGCATTCTTGTCGGCCCACCAGAAGGCGCCGCCCTCGACGATGTTGGAGGCGACCGGACCGGACTTGAACAGCTTGTATTGCAGCCCGGCCCACAGCATCCAGTGCAGCTTGGCGTATTTGTCGAAGCTGTAGGGGCCCTTCAACTCGTAGACGATGTCGACGTCGAAATGGTCTTGCAGGTTCTGCCCGACGCCGGCCAGATCCTGCACCACCTCGACGCCGTGCTCGCGCAGATGGTCGGCCGGGCCGAGGCCGGAGAGCATGAGCAGCTTGGGCGAGCCGATCGCGCCGGAGGCGACGATGACCTCCTGGCCGGCGCGCGCCTCGGTCGGCTGGCCCTTGCGCAGATAGGCAACGCCGACGGCCCGGCCGTTCTCGATCAGCAGGCGGGTGGCGTGGCAGTCGGTCTCCACCGTCAGGTTCGGGCGCGACCGGGCCGGCTTGAGGTAGCCGACCGCTGCCGAGCAGCGCCGGGCGTCGCGGATTGTCGTCTGGTAGACGCCGCTGCCCTTCTGCTCGGCGCCATTGAAATCGGGCGTGTAGGGAATGCCCGCCTGCTGACAGGCCTGCACGAAGACGCGGGTCAGCAGGTGCGGATTCAGGGTCGAGACGCCGAGCGGGCCGCCGTTCCCGTGATACTCGTCGCTGAGGAGATCGTTGTCCTCGGATTTGAGGAAATAGGGTCGGACTTCCTCGAAGGACCAGCCCTTGCAGCCCTCCTGGCCGGCCCAGCGGTCGTAATCCTGGGGGCAGCCACGGGTGAAGACCTCGGCATTGATCGAGCCGCCGCCGCCGATCACCCGCGCCTGGGCGTAGGGGATCTCGCGGTTGTTGGCATGCTTCTGGGGCGCGGTCTTGTAGCCCCAGGTCAGCGGCCCGTCGGTCATCTTGAAGAAGCCGACCGGCATGTGGATGTAGGGATTCGTGTCGGCGGGCCCGGATTCGAGCAACAGCACCTTGGCGTCCGGGTTCTCGCTCAGCCGTGCGGCGATCACGCAGCCGGCCGACCCGCCGCCGACAACGACGTAGTCATACATGGTCTTGCCCTTCCTCCCCTCGCAGGCCTGTCGCGGTCAGTCGACCCAGGGCCCGCGTTCGCCGAGATCGATGTGGACCGACTTGATCTCGGTATATTCCTCCACGCCATAGGCGCCGGTCTCGCGGCCGATGCCGGATTGCTTGAAGCCGCCGATCGGCATTTCCGGGCCGCCGGTGATGGTGGTATTGATCCACAGCCGCCCGGCCCGCAGCTGCCGCATCGCCCGCAGGGCCTTCTTCAGATCGGCCGTCCAGATGCTCCCGGCGAGGCCGTAACAGGTGTCGTTGGCGATGGTCAGCGCCTCGTCGAAGCTGTCGAAGCGCATCACCGACAGCACCGGGCCGAAGACCTCCTCACGCGCGATGCTCATCTCGCCGGTCACGCCGGAGAACACGGTCGGCGCGATGAAGCGACCGGCGCCGGCGTCCAGCGCCTCGCCGCCGCAGAGGATCTTGGCGCCGGCCGACTGCCCTTCGCCGATCAGGCCGATGATCTTGGCCTGCTGGCGGTCGTCGACGATGGCGCCCACCTGGGTCGTCTCGTCCAGCGGGTCGCCGACCCGCAGCCGCGCGATCTTCTCGACCACCAGCGCCTCGAATTCATCGGCAACCGGGCGCTCGACGACCAGCCGACTGCCGCTGACACAGCACTGGCCCGCGTTGAAACAGATGCCGAACACCACGCCGTCAGCGGCGGCGTCGAGGTCGGCGTCGGCGAAGACGATCTGCGGGTTCTTGCCGCCGAGCTCCAGGCCGATCTTCTTGATGTTGCCGGCCGAGGCCTGCAGCGTCTTCTGCCCGACCGCGGTCGAGCCGGTGAAGGAGACCATGTCGACATCGTCATGCTCGGTCATCGCCTGGCCGACCACCGGGCCGATACCGGTGACCACGTTGTAGACGCCGTCCGGCAGCCCGGCCTCTTGCAGGATGCCGGCCAGCATCAAGGTTGTGCCCGAGGTGAACTCGCTCGGCTTGACGATCATGGTGCAGCCGGCGGCGAGGATGAACGGCACCCGCTCCGACAGGATGAAGAAGGGGAAGTTCCACGGGGTGATGACGCCGACCACGCCGATCGGTTCACGGGTCACCAGCCCCAGCATCCCGTCGCCGAGATTGTTGAAGCTGTCGCCATGCAGGGCGCGGGCCTGGCCGGCGGCGTATTCGAAGATGCCGGCGGCACCGCCGATCTCGCCGCGCGACTGGCTGATCGGCTTGCCCGATTCCAGGGTCTCGACATAGGCCAGGTCTTCCAGGCGTTCGCGGATCAGCCGCGCCGTCTCCAGCAGCACCGCGGCCCGGTCGGCGCCGCTCAGGCCCGACCAGCGGCCATCCTCGAAGGCCCGGCGGGCGGCCGCGACCGCCGCGTCCAGATCAGCGGCCGTGCCCTCCGGATAGACCGAGACGGTCACGTCATGGGCCGGGCTCTCGCGGGTGAGGGTGCCGCCGCCCGAGGCGTCGACCCATTGCCCGTCGATGAACATCCGGTATTCGCGCGGCTCGATCGTCCTCGCGACGTCGGCGCTGATGGTGATGGTCATGTCTTGTCTCCCCCCGAATATCCCGGCGGCCGCTTGTCGCGGAAGGCCGCGACCCCCTCGGCCGCATCGGGCGTCGATTTCGCGTACGCGGCGGCGAGTTCGTGCAGCGCTTCCGTGCGCCCAATCCCGGCCTCGGCGTTCAACATCAGCTTGGCGACCCGTGTGGCGTCCGGCGCGCGTGCCAGCACCCGGTCCGTCGCCGCGGCGATCATGTCCTCCAGCCCGTCGCGGGCCGCGACGCCATGGATCAGCCCCAGCCGCTCGGCCTCCGCCGCCGACAGGCGGTCGCCCAGCAGCACCAGCCGCTTGGCAGTGCTGACCCCGGCCAGCGCGGCCAACCGCGCCACCCCGTTCCAGCCCGGGACCGCCCCGATCGCAGTCTCCGGCAGGCCGAGCGTCGCACCCTCGGCGGCGAAGCGCAGATCGGCGGAGAGGGCCAGCTCCAGACCGCCGCCCAGGGCATCGCCGTTCAGCGCCGCGATCACCACCGCGTCCAGCCGGGTCAGCCGCTCGAACACCGCCGAGCCGAAGCGGATCCAGCGGCCGGCCATCTCCGCCGGCGGCAGATCCGCCCAATCGTCGATGAAGGCGCCGGCGCAGAAGAACCGCTCGCCGTCGCCCTGCAGCACGACCACGCGGACCGGGTCGTCCGGCGACAAAGTGCGTTCCGACAGCCGGTCGACGGCGGCCGACAATTGCTCCAACATGGACCACGTCAAAGCGTTCGCCTTGGTCGGGTTGGAGATCGTCAGACGAGCAACCGGGCCGGCGACATCAAGCCCGACAGTTCCGACTTCGGACATTGCGTTCCACCGAATTGGAAGGTTATCCCCCAGTGATATTAACTAACCAGTTGGTTATTTCAATCGCGAAATCGATCCCCTATACTCCGCAGGCAACCGACGGGCCCGATCAGGCCGGACGGCCACAGCCCCGCAGTCGAGGATGAGGCATCCCATGGCCGACAACGCTACCGCCGCAGACGTCACCGAGGCCCCGGCCAAGCCGGTGCGCACCCGGGACGCCGAGGCGACCCGTAAGCGAATCCTGGCCGCCGCGAAGCGCGAATTCGCCCGCTTCGGGCTCGGCGGCGCCCGCGTCGACCGCATCGCGGAGCGCGCCAAGGCCAACAAGCGCATGATCTACCACTACTTCGGCAGCAAGGAGGATCTGTTCACGGCGGTGGTGGAGGAGGCCTATTCCGATATCCGCGCCGCCGAGCGCAAGCTGCGGCTGGACGCGCTAGAACCGGAGGAGGCGATCGACCGGCTGGTTGAGTTCACCTGGAACTACTATCTGAAGAACCCGGAATTCCTGACCCTGGTCAACAGCGAGAACCTGCACAAGGGCCGGCACTTGAAGCGCTCGCGGCTGATCCGCCAGATCAGCTCCAGCTTCGGCGAGATGGTGCAGACCATCATCGACCGCGGCGTCGAGAAGGGCGTCTTCCGCTCCGACGTCAACGCCATGCAGCTCAACATCACCATCGCCGCGATCGGCTACTACTACCTGACCAACCGGTTCACCGGCTCCGTCGTCTACGACCGCGACCTGATGGACCCGAAGCTGCTCGACGAACGCCTCGCCTTCAACCTGACGACGATCCGCCGGCTAATGCGCCGGGATGGCGCCGACGGCTGACCCGGCTCGCCCGAAACATCGAGACTTTCGCTGCCTTGCTCAGAGCGAGAAGCCGAAGACGATCGGGCCGAGCAGCACGAACATCGCGAACGCCACGGCAATCGCGATGATGTTCAGGACGAAACCGGCTCGGACCATGTCCGGGAGTTTCATTCGGTCATACGAGAACACTATGGCATTCGGCGGCGTTGCCACCGGCATCATGAAGGCCATGGAGGCACCGATCGCCACCGGCACCGTCAGGACCGACGCCTCCAGATTGAGGCCGATCGCAACCGCCCCGAGGATCGGCAGGAAGGTCGCGGTCGATGCCGTGTTCGACGTGATCTCCGTCAGATAGACGATCGCGATCGTCACCACCAGGATCAGCAGGATGGTGCTGATCTCGAAGCCGGCGACCGCGTTGCCGATCCACTCCGCCAGGCCGCTGCTCGAGAATCCGCTCGCCAGGGCCAGCCCGCCGCCGAACAGCAACAGCACGCCCCAGGGCACGTTGCGCGCCGCCTCCCAGTCGAGCGCGAACTCGCCCCGGCTCCTGGACACCGGAACCGTGAACAGGACGAGCGCCGCGGCCAGCGCGATCATCGTGTCGTTGAGCGGCAGGCCCGTCAGCCCGGCGACCGGTTTGCGGAGGATCCACATCAGCGCCGCGCCCAGGAATACGGCCGCGACCAGCATCTCCGCCCGGCCCATGCGACCCAGCGCGCCGAGTTCGGCCTCAACGACGCCCTGCGGCTCATCGACGGCGATGCGGTGCGCCGGAAACAGGACCCGGGTCAGCAGCAGCCAGGCCAGAGGCAGCATGATCACCACGACCGGAATGCCGATCAGCATCCACCCGAAGAAACTCACCTCGATCTCGTAGTTGCTCTGCAGGAAGCTGGCCAACAGGGCGTTGGGCGGCGTACCGATCAGCGTCCCGACGCCGCCGATCGAGGCGCTGTAGGCGATTGCCAGCATCAGCGCGACGCCGAATCTGCGGACTGTATCGTCGTCTTCCGTCTTTTCACTGACGAAGTCGATCACCGACAGACCGACCGCGAACATCATGATCGTGGTTGCCGTGTTGGAGATCCACATGGACAGGAAGGCGGTTGCCAGCATGAAGCCCAGCACGATCCGATGCGGCGTGGTGCCGACCGCCGAAACGATCCTCAGCGCGATCCGGCGATGCAGGCCAACCCGCTGCATGCTGGCGGCCAACAGGAAGCCTCCGAGGAAAAGGAAGACCAGAGGGTGACCGTATCGTGCGGCGGTCGGCGTGATCTCCTGCACCGCCAGCAGCGGCATCAGGACCAGCGGCAGCAGCGCCGTCGCCGGTATCGGGATTGCCTCGCTCAGCCACCAGATCACCATCCAGGCGGTGATCGCGACCATTCGCCACGCCTCGGCCGGCATCGCCTCCGGCGCCGGACTCAGCAGCACAATGATCGCCAGCAATGGTCCGCCGACCAGACCGGACAGGCGCAGACGCGTAAGCGGTTCCGCCGCCTGGCTCGGCGCATCACGGTAGTCGGGGTCCCGGCGGTCGCCGGGCCGCATATAGTCGTCATCGCGAGCCTTCACAGGCTCACTATCCTGCGACATGGCCATTGTCCTCCGGGACTCAGCCCCCGGGACCAGGGGCTCCGGCCGAGTATCCCGCCGATCCGTCGCGCCGGCAACCGCTGACGCGGGCTCGGCGATCCGGGGAGATTGCCCCACGACGGAAACCGAACGAGAGAAATCGGTCGGCCCGGCCGAAGACCTGATACCCCAGATCACGGGCCTTCTGGGATCGCTATGCGCGTCGCGCCAGCGGCGCCTCGGCCGGCATCAGCGGCGTGAACTCCATGCGGTCAAGCACATCAGCCTGCAGGTCGATGCCGGGCGAGACCTCGACCAGCGCCACGCCATCGGCGGTCAGCTGGAACACTGCGCGTTCGGTCACGTAGAGCACCTCCTGCCCGTTCTTCAGGGCCTGTTCGCCGCTGAAGGTCACGTGGCGGACCTGGTTGACCAGCTTGGCTATTTCGCCGTGACGGTCGATGGCGATGGTGCCGTCGTCACCGGCGCTGACCTTCAGCCCCTTGGCCTCGAAGGTGCCGCAGAAAACGACTTTGCGGGCGGTCTGGGTGATGTCGACGAAGCCGCCGGGACCAACCACGTCGACCCCGATGCGGGAGACGTTGACGTTGCCCTGGGCGTCCATCTCGCCCATGCCGAGGAAGGCGATGTCGATGCCGCCGCCGGAATAGAAGTCGAACTGGTCGACCGAGGGCAGGATGGCGTCGGCGTCGCGGGCCGCGCCGAACATCTCGCCGTCCAGCATGCGGCCGTTATGGATGCCCTGCTCCACCGTGCCCCAGTAGTCCGCGTGGCCCTCGGCGGCGAGCAGGGCCGGGATGCCGCCCGGAATGCCGAAGCCGAAATTGACCGAGCGGGCGTCGCCGATCTCCTGGGCCGCGCGCTCGGCGATGATCCGGCGCACGCCGGTCGGCAGCGCCATCTCGCCGCCATGGGCATTCGGATCCGTCGGCGTCTCGCCGCTGATGCTCGGATCGTATTCGGCGCAATAGCACTGTTCCTGGTCGGGAAACGCGACCACGCCATCGACCAGGATTCCCGGCACCCGCGTCAACCGGGCCGGCAAGATGCGGTCCGGCCGCGTCGCCTTGACCTGGGCATAGACCCGACCGCCGCAATTATGCGCCGCCAGGGCGACGGCATAGGCGTCGAGGTCGGCCGGCTCCCGCGCCATGGAGACATTGCCGCGGGCATCCGCCTCCGACCCGCGGATGATCGCAACATCGATCTTCAAGGGCAGGTAGCGCAGATAGGGTTCGCCGCTTAGCTCGACCCGCTCCACCAGATCGTCGCGGGCGCTGGCATTGCACTTGCCGCCGTCGAGCGCCGGATCGGCGAAGGTGCCGAGGCCAATGCGGGTGATGACGCCGGGCCGCCCGGCGCCGATCTCGCGGAACAGAGTCGAGATCACGCCCGCGGGAAAACTGTATGCTTCGAGCTTCTCCTCCCGCGCCATGGTCTGCAGTTCGCCGGACCAGCTCCAATGGCCGCCGATCACCCGGCGCACCATACCCTCATGGGCGAAGCGGCCGAGGCCGCGCCCCTTGCCGTCGCCGATGCCCAGCGCGTGCACCACGGTCAGGTCGCGCGGGTGCCCGGTATCCAGGAACCGCTGCTCGATCGCCGCCAGGATGTGGTCCGCCTCAAGCAGCCCGCCGCCCGAGCCGGAGACCGCCACGGTCGCCCCGTCGGGGATCGCGCGCGCCACCGCCGCCGCGTCCATCGCCAGGTCCTTCGACGCCATTCGGTGATCTCCCTCGACGCTTCCGTTGCCTTGCCGGTGCGACCCGGCATCGGCGAAAAGGCTTGACCTCGCCGGCCGCCAAATCTAAATAACTAGATAGTTACATAAGTCGGCCGTGTCGAGCGAAAAATGCCCGGCCGGAGCCACAGGCGAAGGCGCGACAGAGGGCCGAACGGCGTTATCGATCATGCACCCCATCCCGCAACACGGCGCTGAAACATACGAGCAGATCCGCGATATGGCGAGGCGGTTTGCCGATGAGGCGATCCGCCCGGTCGCGGAAGAGCTGGACCGTGAGGAACGCTTTCCGGCCGAGCTCTATGCGCAGATGGCCGATCTCGGGCTGTTCGGAATCACCGTTCCGGACGAGCTGGGCGGCGTCGGTCTGGACTGCTACGCCTATGCGATCGTCATGGAAGAGCTGTCCCGCGGCTATGCGTCGGTCGCCGACCAATGCGGCCTGATCGAGCTGATCGGTACCTTGCTGTCCCGCTACGGCAGCGCCGAACAATGCAAGCAGCACATCGCCGGCGTGCTGAGCACCGAGATCAAGGTCGCCTATTGCATCACCGAGGCCGAGGCGGGATCGGACGTGTCCGGCATCAAGTCGACGGCGCGCCGGGACGGCGACGGCTGGGTGCTCAACGGCAGCAAGCTGTGGATCCACAACGCCCCGGTGGCCGACCTCGCCTTCGTCTTGGCGCGGACGGATCCCGAGGCTGGCCATCGCGGCATGAGCATCTTCATCGTCGACCTGCACGGCCCTGGCGTCAGCCGGGGACCCAAGGAGCACAAGATGGGCCAGCGGGCGAGCCAGGTCGGGGCGCTGCATTTCGACGATGTGCGCCTGCCCTCCGAGGCCCTGCTTGGCGATTTGAACCGCGGCTTCCACATCATGATGAGCGTGCTGGAAAAGGGCCGGGTCGGCATCGGCGCGCTGGCCGTCGGCATCGCCCAGGCGGGGCTGGAGGCGGCGCTGGACTACGCCCAGACGCGCCGCCAGTTCGGCTCCGAGATTGCGGAGAACCAGGGTATCCAGTGGCTGCTGGCGGACATGGCCAAGGACATCGCCGCGGCCCGCGCCCTTGTGCATCGCGCCGCCATCCTGCTGGACAACGGCCAGCCGGCAACATCCGCCTGCTCGATGGCGAAATGCATGGCCGGCGACGTCGCGGTCGAGCACACGGCCAATGCGGTGCAGATCTTCGGCGGCAGCGGCTATATCCGCGGCTTCGAGGTCGAGCGGCTCTATCGCGACGCCAAGATCACCCAGATCTATGAGGGGACAAACCAGATCCAGCGGACCATCATTGCCCGCGACCTGTTGAAGAACGGAGCCGTGCCGCAATGAGTGACGATCGCGACAAGCCCGTCGCCCTGATCACCGGTGCCGGCCGTGGTATCGGCCGGGGCATCGCGCTGGCGCTGGCGCAGGCCGGGTTCGACATTGCCGTCAACGACAGACAAGACGGCGAGGATCTCCGCGCTTCGCTCGGTGCGCTCGAGGAGATCGGTGCTCGGGCGGTCCCGGCGATCGGCGATATCGCGGAGATCGAGGGGCATGCGGCCTTGCTGGACGGCGTCGAGGCAGAACTGGGGCCGATCACCACGCTGGTGAACAATGCCGGCGTTTCCGTGCTGAGCCGCGGCGACCTGCTCGACGTGACGGCGGAGAGTTATGACCGCTGCCAGACGGTCAACACCCGTGGCGCCTTCTTCCTGACCCAGGCATTCGCCCGGCGGCTGCTGGCCCGCGAGCGTCGGCCGGACCGCCACCACTCGATCATCACCATCTCCTCGTCCAACGCCATCGCCGCGTCGATCAACCGCGGCGAATACTGCATTTCCAAGGCCGGCCTCTCGATGGCATCCCGGCTGTTCGCCGTGCGCCTGGGTGCCGACGACATCGGCGTCTACGAAATCCAGCCCGGCCTGATCGAAACCGAAATGACCGCGCCGTCGAAGCCGATGTATGAGGAGCGCATCCGTCAGGGCCTGACCGTCGTTCAGCACATGGGCCAGCCGGCAGATATCGGATCCATCGCCGTGGCCCTGGCGACCGGCGCCATGGCCTTCGCCACCGGCCAGGCGATCCAGGCCGATGGCGGCCTGCTGATCTCGCGGTTCTGACCGGACAAGGAAACCGGATCATGGCACATCTGACCATCGCCCTGCCTGACGAAACCGGGGCCGTCCGACCCTATACGGTGACCGGCACACCTATCGCGGTGCCGCCGGGGCGGCCGCACTTCAACCGCATCGCCTTCTCCGCCGCGCATGTGGTCGCGGACCCGTTTGCCGCACGCGAGCCGGGTGTCGGCCCATCGATCGACTGGGACCGGACGCTGCGGTTCCGCCGCTATCTCCTCGAGCTCGGCCTCGGGATCGCCGAGGCCATGGATACCGCCCAGCGCGGCATGGGGCTCGACTGGCCTGGAGCGTTGGAGCTGATCGGCCGCACAATGGACGCGACCCGGGACATGGACGGCGCGCTCATTTTCTCCGGTGTCGGCACCGACCACCTGGACCCGACCGATGCGCGCACGGTCGACGACGTCATCGCCGCCTATCTGGAGCAGGTCGAGGCGGTGCAGAAGCTGGGCGGCCGGATCATCCTGATGGCCAGCCGCGCCCTGGCCCGGGTCGCCTCCGATGCGGAGGACTATGCCCGGGTTTATGCCCGGGTGCTGTCGGAATGCGATCAGCCGGTCATCTTGCACTGGCTGGGCGACATGTTCGACCCGGCGCTGGCCGGGTATTGGGGCACCCGGTCGTTCGAGCCGGCATTGGAGACCTGCCTCGCGATCATCGCCGAGAACCAGGCCAAGGTCGACGGCATCAAGATCTCGCTGCTGGACGACGGCAAGGAAATCGCCATGCGCCGCCGGCTACCTGACGGCGTGCGCATGTATACCGGCGACGACTTCAACTACCCCGCACTGATCGCCGGCGACGAGCAGGGGTACTCGCACGCCCTTCTCGGCATCTTCGACGCCATCGCGCCGGCGGCGTCCGCCGCGCTGGCCAAGCTCGCGGAGGGCGACAGGGATGCGTTCAATGCCATCCTGGAGCCGACGGTGCCGTTGTCTCGGCTGATCTTCCGCAGCCCGACCCAGTACTACAAGACGGGCATCGTGTTCCTCGCCTATCTCAATGGCATGCAGGACCATTTCGTGATGATCGGCGGCGCTCAGAGCATGCGCCCACTGCCCTATTTCACCGAGCTGTTCCGGCTCGCCGACCGGGCCGGGCTGCTGTCAGACCCCGACCGCGCGCTCGTCCGCATGCGGCGGTTCCTGGCGCTCTACGGCGTGGAAGGGTGACAGCGCCGATGCGCGATTTGAGCGGCCGGCTCGACCTGTGCGCCATGAACACCGCCACGCTCGGCTACCAGACGCCGATCGCCGAGACCGTGGACGCGGTTGCCGGCGCAGGGTATGGCGCGATCACGCCCTGGCGGCGCGAGTTGGAAAACGCCTCGGTCGAAACCGTCGCGCGTCAGATCCGCGATGCCGGACTGGCGGTCTCAGGCTACTGCCGCAGCACCTACATCCCCGCCGCCAGCCGCGAGCAGTTCCTCGCCAATATCGAGGACAACCGGCGCGCCATCGACCAGGCGGCGGTGCTGGGCGCGGCGTCCTTCGTCATGGTGGTGGGCAGCCTGCCGAAAGGCTCCAAGGACCTCGCCGACGCAAGGGCGCAGCTGGCCGAGGGCACGGTGATGATGCTGGACCATGCTCGCGCCGCCGGCGTCCGCCTGTCGCTGGAGCCGTTGCATCCGATGTATGCCGGCGACCGGTCCTGCCTTTGCACCGTTGAGCAGGCGCTCGACCTCTGCCAGGCGATCGAGCCGGATCCCGGTGCCGAGCCCGATCTGGGCATCTGCGTCGACGTCTATCACTGCTGGTGGGACGCCAAGCTGCAGGACCAGATCGCCCGCGCCGGAGCCCAGCGGCGGATCTTCGGCTTCCACGTCTGCGACTGGCTGGTGCCGACCCGCGACCTGCTTCTGGACCGCGGCATGATGGGCGACGGGGTGATCGACATTCCGGCGATCCGGGGCTGGGTGGAAGAGGCCGGATATGACGGCGCGGTGGAGGTCGAGATCTTCTCCGCCGAGAATTGGTGGAAGCGGCCGGTCGGCGAGATCCTCGACGTGTCCGCCGAGCGCCTGCAGACCGTGTGTTGAGGGAGACTCGCTGATGGCCGAAACAGTGGCATTTGCCCATGGAACCGGTCCGGAACAGATGCCGATGCTTGGATTCGGCACCTATCCGCTGACCGGGCAGACCGCGCGCGATGCCGTCGCTATGGCGCTGGAGGCCGGCTATCGCCATGTCGACACCGCCCAGATGTATGAAAACGAGGCGGCTGTCGGTGCCGGCCTGCGCGACTCGGGCCTCCCCCGCAGCGAGATCTACGTCGTGTCGAAGGTGCTGCCGGACCATTACGGCGCCGACCGCTTTGCAGACTCCGTCAGGCGCAGCCTCGATGACATCGGCGTCGAGTGCCTTGACCTGCTGCTGCTGCACTGGCCGCCGGCGGAAGCGGAATTCGACGCCGTCCTGGACCGCCTGTTCCAGGCGCACGCGGACGGGCATTGCCATGCCGTCGGGGTCAGCAATTTCACCATCGCCATGATGGAGCGGGCCTGCGCCCGCGCACCGGTGCCGATCGTCACCAACCAGGTGGAGTTCCATCCCCTGCTGGACCAATCGTCCCTGCAGGCGGCGGCCGACCGGCTGGGCGTGACGCTGTCGGCCTATTGCGCGCTGGCGCGCGGCGAGGCGATCCGCCATCCGACGGTGCAGGAGGTGGCCCGGTCCTTGGACCGCACGCCGGCCCAAATCGTCCTGCGCTGGATCGTCCAGCAGGGCGTTGTCGCGGTCTCGATGACGACCAAGCCGGCGAATGCCGCCGCCAATCTGGAGGCGATGGACTTCGAACTCTCGGACGAGGCGATGGCGCGCCTGTCGGCCCTGCGCGCCTTGAACCACCGCCTGGTCTCGCCGGAGGGAATGGCGCCGGACTGGGATGGCTGAGCCGGGGCAGGACGGACAATCGGGGAGCGCGCCATGACGGTGTCCTATCAGAGCAAATCCATCACCGCCGACGCCGCGCTGTCGCTGGTGACCACCGCCGTCGAGCACGCGAAATCGCGGGGCTGGGATGTCTGTGCCGCGGTCTGCGATCCGGCCGGTCACCTGGTGGCGGTGCTGCGTACCGACCGCGTCGTCTTGCCGGCGATCGATTTCGCTATCGACAAGGCCTACACCGCCGCGACCTTGCGGACCACAACGCTGGCCTTCCACGAGCGGGCGGAAAGCAAGCCGCCCCTGAAGCAGGGCCTGACCAACCGTCCCCGCATCCTGGTCTTCCCGGGCGGTCTGCCGATCACCGACGGCGAGGACGTGATCGGCGGCATCGGCGTCTCCGGCGCCGCCGATATGGAGGACGTCGAATGTGCGGAAGTGGCGCTCGAAGCCCTGGCGCGTTCGGGGCCTTGACCGGCCGCTAGCCGATCCGCGCCTCGGTCTGCGGGTCGAAGGCGACGGCCTTTTCCATGTTGATTGCGAAGGGGAACCGGCCCCCAACCGTCACGTCCACATCGGCGCGGAATCGGCCGGTGACCTCGGTGTCGCCGAACTGGGTGACCACGAAGGTGTCGGAGCCGGCCGGCTCGGTGACCTCGACCTGAGCTTCGACCGTATGGATCGCCTTCGAATTACGGTCGGCGCCATCGGCATCGGTGATGGCCTCCGGGCGGATGCCGAGCACGATGTCGCGGCCATCATGGGCGCCCATCTCGCCATTTGCGAAGGGCAAGGCGCCGGTTCCGCCTTCCGACAGGCCGAACTGCGCGACGGGCGCGCCGTTCTCCATCGCCACCTTGGCCGGGAACAGGTTCATGGACGGCGAGCCCATGAAGCCGGCCACGAACATGTTGGCGGGCCGGTCGTAGATTTCCTTCGGCGTGCCGAGTTGCTGGACATAGCCGCCGAACATTACGGCGATCCGCGTCGACAGCGTCATCGCCTCGATCTGATCGTGGGTGACATAGACGATGGTGGTGCCCAGGTTCTGGTGCAGCTTCTTGATCTCTGTGCGCATGTCGACGCGCAGCTTGGCGTCGAGGTTCGAGAGCGGCTCGTCGAACAGGAAGACGTCTGGATTGCGGACCAGGGCGCGGCCCATGGCGACGCGCTGACGCTGGCCGCCGGAGAGCTGGCTCGGCTTGCGGTCGAGGAGCTGGGTGATCTGCAGCAGCTCGGCGACCTGGGAGACCGCCTTGTCGCGCTCCGGCTTTGGCGTCCCGTGCATTTCCAGCCCGAAGGACATGTTCTGCGCCACGTTCATGTTCGGGTAGAGCGCGTAGCTCTGGAAGACCATGGCGATGTTGCGCTCCGACGGGCGCACCTCGTTCATGCGCTTGCCGCGGATGGCGATCTCGCCGGAGGTGACGTCCTCCAGCCCGGCGATCATGTTGAGCAGCGTGGACTTGCCGCAGCCGGACGGGCCGACCAGGACCAGGAACTCGCCCTCATCGATGGAGATGTTGGTCTCGTGCAGGACCTCCACCATGCCGTAGGACTTGCGCACATCCTTGATGTCGAGAAAACCCATGGATCCTACCCCTTGACCGAGCCGGCCATCAGACCGCGCACGAAGAAACGGCCGGCGACGACATAGACCAGCAGCGTCGGCAGCGCCGCCATGATCGCGCCGGCGAAGTGCACGTTGTATTCCTTCACGCCGGTCGACGAGCTGACCAGGTTGTTCAGCGCAACCGTCATCGGCTGGCTGTCGAAATCGGCGAAGCTGGCGCCGAACAGGAAGTCGTTCCAGATATTGGTGAACTGCCAGATGATGCAGACCACCGCGATCGGCCCGGACGACGGCAGCATGATGCGCCAGAAGATCCGGAAGAAGCCGGCGCCGTCGATCATCGCCGCGCGCACCAACTCTGTCGGGAACTGCTGGTAGTAGTTGCGGAAATACAGCGTCGAGAAACCGATGCCATAGACCAGGTGAACGAAGACCAGCCCCGGCACGGTGCCGGCCAGGCCCATCAGCCCCAGCATGCGCGCCATCGGGATCAGCACCATCTGGAACGGGATGAAGCAGCCGAACAGCATCAGACCGAAGACGATGGTGTCGTATTTGAAGCGCCATTTGGTCAGCACGTAGCCGTTCAGCGCGCCGAGGATCGTGGACAGCGCGACCGCCGGCACCACCATCAGGATCGAGTTCAGGAAATACGGCCTGAGGCCCGTCGGCTCGACGCCGATCTGCGCGGTCGACCAGGCGCTGCCCCAGGGTGCAAGGGTCCAGTCGCTGGGCAGCGCCATCATGCCGCCGGCCTGGATCTCGGCCAGCGGCTTCAGCGAGTTGGTCACCATCACATAGAGCGGCAGCAGGTAGTAAAGGCAGAACACCGCCAGGATGGTGTAGATCAGGAACCGGGTGCCCGCACCCGTGCGGATGACCTGTTGTGCAGCGCCGCCGGCCATCATGTCTTCTCCCTCAGCTCGGACCAGAGATAGGGCACGATGATCGCCGCGATCGTCATCAGCATCAGTGTCGCCGAGGCGGCGCCGATGCCCATCTGGTTGCGGGTGAAGGTGTAGGAATACATGAAGGTGGCGGGCAGTTCGGTCGCCTGGCCCGGCCCGCCGCCGGTCAGCGCAATGACCAAGTCGTAGGATTTGATCGCCATATGGGCGAGCACCACGAAGGCCGACATGAAGGCCGGCCTGAGCTGCGGGATGATGATCCGCCGGTACAGGGCCCAGTTCGACGCGCCGTCGATCTGGGCTGCCTTCATGATCTCGTTGTCGATGCCGCGCAGGCCCGCCAGGAACATCGCCATGACGAAGCCGGAGGTCTGCCAGACCGCGGCGATGACGATGGTGTAGATCGCCATGTCGCGATCCTTGATCCAGCCAAACTCGAAGCTCTCGAAACCCCAGCCCTGGACGACGGCCTCCAAACCGATGCCCGGGTCCAGGAACCATTTCCAGGCCGTGCCCGTGACGATGAAGGACAGCGCCATGGGGTAGAGGTAGATGGTGCGGATCGCGCCCTCGGCGCGGATCTTCTGGTCGAGCAGGATCGCCAGCGCCAGCCCGAGCACACAGCAGATCACGATGTAGAGCCCGCCGAATATGAACAGGTTGTCGATGGCGATGCCCCAGGCCCGCACGCCGAACAGCTTGCGGTAATTCTCGAACTCGACGAGGCCGAAGGAGGGCAGGATGCGGCTGTCGGTGAAGGACAGGTAGAAGGTGAAGAAGATGAAGCCGTAGACGAATATCAGGATGATCGCGAGGCTGGGGCTCAGCACGATCTTGGGCAGCGCGTCCCGTAGCCAGTCTGCCGGCGATCGTGTCGTCCGGATTGGCTGCGACTCGGCCTGCGTGCCAACCGCCCGCGCGGGCTGTGACATGGCCTTCCTCCCTGTCGTCAGACGGGGGGAGCGCGCTTTCGCTCCCCCCGCCCGTACTGCGAAGCTACTGCGCGATTTCCACCGCGCTTACCAGCTCCTCAACGGCGTCTTCAGCGTCATAGTCGCCGTTGAAATGGGCGGTGATGACGTCATACATGGCGTTCTTCACCGATGCCGGGTTGGCATGCCCGTGGGCCATGGAGCCGAACAGGTTGCCGGACGAGGCGGCCGCCCGCAGATCGGCAATGCCCTGCTTGCCGCAATCGTCGAAGGCCTCGTCGGACACGTCCGTGCGCGCCGGCACCGAACCCTTGACCACGTTGAAGGCCGACTGGAAGGCCGGTGACAGGATGGCGCTGGCCAGGGCCGCCTGTTCCGCGCTGACCGCGCCGCCCTGATTGAACATGGCGAACTGGTCGGCGTTGAACGTGACCTGATCCTGCGTGCCCGGGAACCGGAAGCACAGGAAGTCCTGGCCAGGGACCTGGTTCGCCGACAGGAACTCACCCTTCGCCCAGTCGCCCATCATCTGGAACGCGGCCTCGCCGTTGATGACCATGGCCGTGGCAAGGTTCCAGTCGCGGCCGGAGAAGTTGTCGTCGACGAAGCTGCGCAGCACCGCCATGCGCTCGAACGACTCCTTCATGGTGTCGGAGCCGAGCGCCTCGGGATCGAGGTCGATGAAGGCCGCCTTGTAGAAGTCAGGGCCGCCGGTCGACATGGCAACCGCGTCGAAGATGGTGGCGTCCTGCCAAGCCTGGCCGCCATGGGCCAGGGCCGTGCGGCCCGAATCGCGCACCGCTTCCATCGCCGCGACGAGCTCGTCCCAGGTCTGGGGAATCGACAGGCCGAGCTCGTCAAGGATCGCCTTGTTGGCCCAGATCCAGTTGGTCGAGTGCACGTTGACCGGTGCTGAGACCCATTTCCCGTCGCTGGTGGCAAAGGCCTGCAGCGCCTCCGGGACAACGTCGTCCCAGCCCTCGCTCGCGGCGAGATCGTTCAGGTCGGCAAGCGCGCCCTCATTCGCCCAATCGAGAATGTCGAAGCCGAGCATCTGGACCGCGGTCGGCGGGTTGCCGGCCGTGACCCGGGCCCGCAGCACGGTCATCGCCTGCGTGCCGCCGCCACCTGCGACCGGCATGTCCTGCCAGCCGATGCCCTGGCCTTCCAAATCCTGCTTCAACACGTTCAGCGCCGCAGCCTCGCCACCGGAAGTCCACCAGTGCAGGACCTCCACATCGGCCGCCGAGGCCGGCGCGGCGAGGGCAGTGAGCGCCGTCGCCATCATCAGGGTCTTGAATTTCATCGTCTTGTATCCTCCCAAAAATCCTATTCCATGAAGGGCACCCGACCACCTGGACGGTGCCCCGCGCAACGAAATCGCCGAGCGGATTGCTGTGGCCATTCGCGGCCACTTGCGCATCTTTCACGTCGTCGATGGCATATCCTCTTCATGCGCATGGGCAGCATCTCGCCTCAATTCGAGGAGAGTGCCGCCGTAGAGGCATCGTCCAAGAGGACCATAGCGACCGGCGCCGGAAAATTGAACGGAATCATTGGCGGCGACGTTTCGACGAGAGAAGCCACCACGAACAAATACAAAGATCTCCGTGCGTCTGTGCCGCCGCGTTCATGGCACATCCGCATCCTGGTCACACCGCGGACACGAAGCGGCCGCCTCGATGGCGGCCGTGTAGCTGATGGGAATTCGGCTACGAGGGTCCGCAACCGGCGTTGTCTGCAGATGGCGGCTGATGAGTCCGGCACCTCAACCCCGGATCACCAGCAGCAGAATCCGCCATCGACCAGCAGGTCGACCCCGGTGCAGTAGGACGCGGCGTCGCTGGCCAGGAAGATCGCCGGTCCGACCATCTCGTCGACCGTCGCCATCCGGCCCATGGGGGTCTGACGTTCGAACTCCTTGGTCTGGTGCACCATTTCGGGGCGGGTGTTCATGGGCGTCGCGGTGTAGCCAGGGCTGATCGCGTTGACCCGGACGCCGCGGTCGACCCACTCCATCGCCATCGATTTCGACATGTGGATCACGCCGGCCTTCGAGGCATTGTAGTGAACCTGTTCGAGGCCCCGGTTGACGATCACGCCCGACATCGACGCGATGTTGATGATCGAACCCTTGCCGTGCATGAGCATGGCATTCGCCTCGGCCTGGCAGGACAGGAAGACCCCCTTCAGGTTGATGTCCATCAAGGTCTGATACTGCTCTTCTTCCATTTCCTCCGCCGGGTTGGCATTGGCGATGCCGGCGGCGTTGACCGCGATGCCGAGATCGCCGAGTTCCGCCTCGGTGCGCCGCACCGCCTCCTGCATCGACTCCTTCGACGTGACATCCGCGCGGATGGCAATCGCCCGGCGGCCGGCTGACTCGATCAGGCCGACCGTGTCAGCGAGGCCGCCATCCTCCCTGCGATCCAGCACAGCCACGTCGGCGCCGCACTGCGCCAGTCCCAGGGCGATACGCTGGCCTATGCCGCTGCCTGCTCCTGTGACAAGAGCCACGCGGCCGCTGAGGTCGAAGAGTGTCGGCGCGTCTAGGGTGATCTCTGCCATGTCTGCTGCTCCTGCCTCCCCGGCATTCATTCGCCCTCAGGCGGTCGCGAGTTCCATCACCGAGACGTCGTTCGCCTCGCTGTGGTCGAGAACGCCGGTCTGCCGACCCGCCGCCATCACCAGGATGCGATTTGACACCCCGAGCACTTCCTCAAGGTCCGAACTTACGACCACGACGGCGACGCCCTCGCGGGCAAGCCCGTGAATGATCTCGTAAATCGAAGACCGTGCGCCGACATCGATCCCTCTGGTCGGCTCGTCCAAGAGCACCACCCGCGGTTTCCGGGCGAGCCATTTGGCGATGACGATCTTCTGCTGGTTGCCGCCCGACATCTCGCTCACCTTCTGGCGTGCCACCCCTTTCACGCCGAAGGTCGCGATGGTTCGGTCCGCGAACTCGCGCACGCGCCGCGTGGCGATCCAGCCCGAACTGGAGACGGCATCCAGGTTCGAATACGCGAAATTCTCGGCGATGCTGTGATCGAGGATGATGCCCTGGAGCTTCCGGTCCTCCGGAACCAGTATGATGCCGCTACGGATGGCGTCGCGCGGAGAACCATTCCGGATGTCCTCGCCGTCAAGCATCACCGTCCCCGATTTGATCGGATCAGCGCCGGCCATGGCGCGGACGAGTTCCGTGCGACCCGAACCCACAAGGCCCGCGATCCCGAAAATCTCCCCTTTGCGAACGGAGAAGCTGACATCGTTGAACCGTCCGGAGGGCGCAGTCAGGTTCTCGACCTGGATCACGGTTTCCTCTTCCGGCCGGGCAAGCGGCGGAAACATCTGTTCCATGGTGCGGCCGACCATCGCCTCGACGATGGTCCGGACCGGCAGGTCGGCGGAGTCGAACTCTCGAACCTTCATTCCGTCGCGCAGGACGACGATCCGGTCGGCGATCTGTTTGATTTCTTCCAGACGATGCGAGATGTAGAGGATGCCGACGCCTTCGGACTTCAGCCGCTCGATCTGTCTGAAGAGAAGCCGGGTTTCCTCGCCGCCGAGCGCGGCCGTGGGTTCGTCGAGAATCAGCAGGCGCGCATTGAGCGTCAACGCCTTGGCGATCTCGATCAGCTGCTGGCTCGCGGTCGACAACCCGGCCACCAGCCGCCTTGGCGAAATGTCGAGGCCAAGGCGCTCCAGCCCACGATAGGCCCGCTCTTCCATCTCCCGCCGGTCGACCCGGCCATAGGTCATCGGATAGCGACCGACGAAGACGTTCTCGGCGATCGAAAGATGCGGCAGCAGCATGAGCTCCTGGTGGATCATGCCGATGCCGGCATCCATCGACTCCCTCGGATTGGCGGGCGCGAAGTCCGCGCCCTGCCAGGTCATGGTTCCGGAACTCGGGAGGATCGTTCCGGAAATCACGTTTGAAACCGTAGACTTTCCGGCACCGTTTTCGCCAAGCAGCGCCACGACCTCGCCCGGGTAGATATCCAGATCGATGCCGTGCAGAACCTCGGTCGGTCCAAAAGACTTGTGGATGCCCCGCAAGGTCAGAATTGGAGAACGACCTTCGGCTGTCATAGCGCTGCCGGTTCCTTCGGTCCCTACACCATTCAGTCTTACGGATGCTTTTCGACGAACTGCTGCGCGTTTTCGCAGGTCGTCAGCACGGCGTTCGGGATTTGGCGCACCGGCACCGATGCGTCGTTCGCAACCGCGATGGCCGAGTTGACCGCAAGGACGCCCATGGCCTGGGTGCTTTGCGTCGCGGTAACGATGAACGGCGTGTCACAGAGGGCCAGCGATTCCAGCGCGGCGACGTCGCCATCATAGCCGCCGACGATGACCTGATCGGACAGGTCCGCGACCTCGACTGCCTTGGCCGCACCCATCGCCAGACCGTCGGCCTGGCCGAAGATCATCCTGACGTCGGGATGCGCCTGGATCATGTTCTGCGCGATGGAGAAGCCCTCATCCGGCGACCACATCTGGCTCCACTGCTGGGCAACCAGTTCGACGCCGGGGTTTTCGTCGATTGCCTGCTTGCAGCCTTCGAAACGCTGAACTTCAGGGGTCGTGCCCCTCTGGCCGTGGATGATGAACATTTTGCCTTCGCCACCGGCGAGTTCGATGATGTGAGAACAGACCTGGTAAGCGGACAGCACGTTTTCGCCATAGATCACGGTGTCGCCGGGCTCGCCTTCGGGCTCGCGGTCGACGTTGATGACCGGGATGCCTTCGGCACGCGCCAGCCGGGTCGGAACGGCAGCCGCCGCGGCGCCGGCCGGGATGTAGATGAAGGCGTCGATCCCCTGGGTGATCAAGTCCTGCACCTGGCTGACCTGCGTGGCGGTGTCGTTCTTGGCGTCAACCACGATGACCTCGATGCCGAGTTTGCCCGCGTAGTTCTCGACGCCCAGCTTGATCTGGTTGAAGAAGTCGGCCTGCAGGTTCGGGACGGCGAGCCCGATCTTCTCGATCCCGACGCCTTCTGCCGCAGCGGATCCGGCCACTGCGGCCATGGCGCTGGCGGCAAGCAATGTCTTGAACGCGGATTTCATGGATTTTCCTCCTGGTTGGTTGGCCCGATTCTCCTGGACCAGTTGAAGTCCGTAGACCGGACCGGATTCGGTGGCCTGCCAATCGAGTTCGGCTCCTCCGCCACCCTTAATTGCCCCTGTGCTTGAACGTCTCGGCCGCCACGGCCAACACGATGACGAGGCCGATGATCACGGCCTGCAGGAACGGCGAGACGCCGAGCAGGTTCAGCCCGTTGCGCAAGACACCGATGATGAGGACGCCGATGATCGTTCCGCCGACGCCGCCAGTGCCCCCGGACAGGCTGGTGCCGCCAATGACGACCGCCGCGATGGCGTCCAGCTCGTAGGCGAAGCCGATTGACGGCTGAACAGCGTCAAGGCGGGCCGCCAACAGGACCCCCGCAAGCCCCGAAAGCATGGCGCAGGTCGTATAGACGAGAACCGTTGCGCGCTTGACGTTTATTCCGGCAAGGCGCGCGACTTCCGGGTTTCCGCCGATTGCATAGAGAATCCTGCCGCCGGTTCGGAACCGCTGAAACAGAAGCGCGACGACGAATACGATGAGCATGACCGCAACGGTCATCGTGAGGAAGCCGCCATGGCGGATGATTGCGCTCAAGTTGAACCAAGGCGGAAACCCGATGATCTGCGAACCGTTGGTGATCATGTTCGCCAGTCCGCGTGCAATCGACATCATCGCCAGTGTGGCGATGAAGGGCGGCACCTTGAATTCCGTGATCATCAGCCCGGCGACCGCCCCGACGACGGCCGCGGCCAGCAATGCCCCGGGGATGGCGACGCTCATCGGAAACCCGGCTTCAACGTTCAGGTATCCGAGAACCATCATCGAAAGCGCCAGGACCGAGCCGACGGACAGATCGATACCGGCGATCAGGATCACGAACGTCATTCCGACCGCCATGATCCCGAGCACGGTGATCTGGTCGAGAATGTTCAGGAAGTTGCGGATAGACAGGAACGAGTCGGTCGCGAAGCTCAGAAAGACGCACAGGAGCAACAGACCGATCAGGGGACCGGTCGCGCCACGCATCGAGAACAGCCCCACAAGACTGTGCGTCGCGGCGCCGTTTGACGTCGTGTCGCTCATGCATCACCCTCCCCGTGAGCATAATTATTCATTTCTTGAAAATCATGCATATCATCGTTACGGTTCGTCGTCAATTGCGGATTCGGCGATTGCAGGTGCATTGAGCACAAAGCAGCGATAGGACTTAGGCCGTCCGATTGAAGCTTGACATCCGCATGATTGAGCATCAAAATTTAGTAATGCATAAATATGCACATAAAAGAACCATGGAACCCAGCCAGCTAAGAGCGATCGCGAATCGGATCAGACAGCGCGACCTTCAGGCGGTCTTTGAAGCCGGCGCGGGCCATATTGGCGGTGAGATGTCGGTCATCGACCTGCTGACGGTTCTCTATTTCCACACCCTGCGTATCGATCCGAGCGCACCGCGCGACCCGGACCGCGACCGCTTCGTGCTGAGTAAAGGGCACACTGCCTGCGCGCTCTACGTCACGCTGGCCGAGGCCGGATTCATCCCGAAGGAAGAGATCAGCACCTTCTTGCAGCCGCATTCCCGGCTCAACGGGCACCCGAATTGCAACAAGGTGCCGGGCGTGGAGACCAATACCGGCCCGCTTGGCCATGGCCTACCGGTGGCCGTCGGAATGGCCAAGGCCGCGCAGATGAGCGGCGCGTCCTGGCGGACCTTCGTGATCACCGGAGACGGAGAGCTGCAGGAAGGCAGCAACTGGGAGGCCGCGATGGCGGCGTCTCAGTTCGGTCTCGGCAATCTGACCCTGATTGTCGATCACAATCGCCTGCAGCAGGGAGCGCGGCTGGCTGAAACCAACAAACTGGCCCCGATCGCTCCACGATTTGAAGCTTTCGGCTGGACGGTGGAGGAAATCGACGGCCACGACATCGAGGCGATCGTCGCCGCGCTTGCGCCCGAGGCCCGTGTGCCGGGAATGCCGAAATGCATCGTTGCGCACACCAACAAGGGCCAGGGCATCTCGTTCATGCAGGACCGGGTGGAATGGCACCACAAGGTGCCGACCCGCGAACAATACGAACAGGCCCAACGGGACCTCGAGGAGGCGAGGCAATGAGCGCGCCCGGGCAGCTCCACGACTGCCGCGACGCGTTTACCCGGACGCTGGCCGAGATTGCGGAAGAGCACCCGGACATCGTAGCCGTGTGCAACGATTCCGTCGGGTCGAGCAAGCTGGGCGGCTTCCGCGACCGATGGCCGGAACGGCTGGTCAATGTCGGCATTGCCGAACAGAACCTCATCGGCGTGGGCGCGGGCCTCGCCAATGGCGGCAAGGTGCCGTTCGTCTGCGGCGCGTCATGCTTCCTGACCGGCCGCGGCCTGGAGCAGATCAAGGCCGACATCGCCTACTCCAACGCGAATGTGAAGCTCTGCGGCATGAGCTCGGGCATGGCCTATGGCGAGCTGGGCCCGACCCATCATTCCATCGAAGATTTCGCCTGGCTGCGTGCGCTACCGAACCTTCCGATCATTGCGCCCTGCGACCCCGTCGAAACGGCCGCTGCGACCCGCTTTGCAGTGCGCCACGAGGGACCGGTCTTCTTGCGCCTCAGCCGTGTGGGTGTCCCGACTCTACTCCCGACCGACCACGAGTTCACGGCCGGCCAGGCGGACACTCTCAGGGAGGGAAGCGACCTCGCCATCGTCGCCAACGGCGTTCTTACCCATCGCGCCCTCGCGGCGGCCGACCTGCTCTCGGGCAGGGGCATCGAGGCGCGCGTGCTCAACATGGCGACCGTGCGCCCGATCGACGAAGAGGCGATCATCGATGCGGCAAGGGAGACCGGCGCGATCCTGACCTGCGAGGAGCACACGGTACACGGTGGTCTCGGCAGTGCCGTTGCCGAGGTCGTGGTGCGCTCCCACCCGGTGCGCATGAAGATCCTGGGCGTGCCCGGCATTTTTGCGCCGACCGGATCCGCGAACCTGCTGCTGGACGAATTCGGCATGTCGCCGGACGGCATTGCCGACAGTGGTGAAGAACTGGTGGCGACAAAGGCCTGAAGACCATGGCAGAGCGCGTCGTCCTCGCAGTCGATCAGGGCACAACGAACAGCAAGGCCATCCTTGTCGCCGCCGATGGTCGTGTGCTGGCGCGAGGGGCGTCTCCGGTCGCCATCGAGCATCCGAGATCCGGCTGGGTTCAGCAGGACGGCGCGCAAATCTGGCAGAGCATCCGGGACGCCATCGCCGCGTGCCTGGCGGAGGCCGGCGACGTCGATGTCGCCGCGATCGGCATTTCGAACCAGCGCGAGTCGGTCCTCGCCTGGGACCGGACCACGGGACGTCCTGCGGGCCCGGTCGTGACCTGGCAGTGCCGACGCACCGCCCCGGACTGCGACCGCCTTCGGCAGGACGGGCACGAGGACAAGATCCTCGCGCTGACCGGGCTGCCGCTCGATCCCCTGTTCCCGGCCACGAAAATCCGTTGGCTCTTGGACAACCTGCCAGCGGAACAGGACCCGGACGACCTCTGCATCGGCACCGTCGATTCCTGGCTGATCTGGAACTTCTCCGGCGGCGCCGTGCATGCCTGCGACCGCTCGAACGCTTCGCGAACACAGCTCTTCAACCTCGCCCGGGCCGAATGGGACGGCGCGCTCTGCGATCTTTTCGGGGTCTCGCCGGCCTTGCTGCCGGAGGCGCAGGATTCGTCCTGTGTCTTCGGCCACACGGCGGGGCTCGACGAGCTGCCGGACGGCATCCCGGTCGCCGGCGCAATCGGCGATTCCCACGGCGCGCTCTTCGGGCACGGCGCTTTCGGGACCGGCGACGGCAAGATTACCTTCGGGACCGGCTCGTCGGTCATGACGACGATCCCCGACTTCGTCGCACCGCCCAAGGGCCTCACCACCACGATCGCATGGTCGCTCGACGGCGTTTCGACCTTTGCCTTCGAGGGCAACATTCTCGTCAGTGCCTCTGTGCTGCCCTGGACGGCCGAGTTGCTCGGGCTCGACGACGTTCAGGCGCTCATCGACCTGGCCCAGACGGTGGACGGGACCGAGGGCGTGTCGCTGGTCCCTGCGTTCGTGGGCCTCGGCGCACCGCATTGGAATGCCGATGCACGCGCACTCGTCTCGGGTCTCAGCTTCAGCTCCAAACCGGCCCATGTGGCCAGGGCCGCGGCCGAAAGCATGGCTCTTCAGGTTCTCGACGTGTTCGAGATCGTTCAGAAGGACGCCGGGGCGGAAATCGGCCGGCTTTTCGTGGACGGCGGGCCAAGCAGCAACGCATTCCTGATGGGACTTGTTTCGGGCTATCTGAAACGTCCCGTCATCACGTGCGAGAGCACAGAGGCCTCGGCGCTTGGGGCAGCCTATCTTGCAGGCCTCTCTACGGGGGTGTGGAACGACCTGGATACGATTGCCGGCCTGGGCGGCAAACATGCGCCGCTGTCCAGTGAGATGGACCCGGACCGCCGCGAGCGGGCCCTCGCCGACTGGAAGGGCGCCATTGCCCGCTCGACCCTTGCGCCGTGACGCTGTAGTTCAGCGAGGATTGTTCGAGGCCGGGAAAGCGACCAGATGGCACGCATTAACGAACTCCGACTGATAACGCGCGTCGCGCAGATGTATCACGTCGAGAATCGGCGGCAGACGGAGATCGCGAACTACCTCCGCCTTTCCCAGGCGACGGTTTCGCGCATGCTCAAGCGCGCGCAGGACGAGGGAATCGTTCGCACCACGATTGCCGCTCCAACAGGCACCTATACCGACCTCGAGAAGAGCCTGCGGGAACGCTTCAACCTGCCGGAAGCGATCATCATCGAGTGCGCCGACGACAGCGATGGCGCCATCATGTCGCGCATCGGCGAGGCGGCGGCGCATTTCCTCGAGGTGACGCTGCAGGCCGACGAGGTGATCGGTGTATCGAGCTGGAGCGAGACCGTCCTCAAGATGGTCGACAATATCGATCCGATGAAGACCGGCAAGGCGAAGTATGTGGTTCAGACCCTGGGTGGCATGGGCAATCCGGCCGTGCAGACGCACGCCACGCAATTGACTACCCGGCTTGCGAAGCTCACCGGCGCAGAACCGCGTCTGCTGTCGGCGCAGGGCGTCGCCCAGTCCCGCGAGGCGAAGCTGGTGATGCTGAGCGACACCTATGTGCGCGAGACGATGGACCTCTTCAGCAAGATCACCCTGGCCATCGTCGGCATCGGTGCCGTCGAACCCTCCGGGATGCTGGCACGCAGCGGCAATGTCTTTTCCGCCGGCGAACTCTCGGACCTGTCCGAGGCCGGCGCGGTCGGCGACATCAGCCTTCGTTTCTTCGACAAGGGCGGCCGCCTGGTGAAGACACCGCTCGACGACCGCGTCATCGGAATGGACATGGCCGAACTGGGCAAGGTCGGCCGCGTGATCGGCCTGGCCGGCGGCCGATCCAAGACGGCGGCCATCGAAGGCGCGCTGAATACGGGAGTGCTGAGCGTACTGATCACCGACAAGTTCACGGCGGCCCGCCTGCTCGACCGCGAACCGAAGGTTGAAGAGGAGATGCTGGAGGCATGAGGCGATTCGAGAACAAGACCGTCGTCGTCACCGGCGGCAACAAGGGGATCGGCTACGCGGTCGCGGAGCGCTTTGCCGAGGAAGGCGCCAACGTAGTCATCGCATCGGTCGAGGACCAGGTCCACGAGGCGGCCGAGATCCTTCGCCGCACCGGAGCCCGGGTCTTGCCGGTCCTTTGCGATGTCACCGACAGCGCGGCGGTGACGCAGCTCTACGATGCGGCGGAGGCGGAATTCGGCGCCGTCGACGTTTCCTTCCAGAACGCCGGGATCATCACCATCGCCAGGATCGAGGACCTCTCCGAGCAGGATTGGGACAGGACGATGGAGGTCAACACGAAGGGCGTCTTCCTGTGCTGCAAGGAGGCGATCCGGCGAATGCGGGCATCAGGGAAAGGCGGCCGGCTGATCAGCACCGCCTCCGGGCAGGCGCGCGAGGGCTTCATCTACACGCCCCATTATGCGGCGTCGAAATTCGGGGTCATGGGGCTGACGCAGAGCCTCGCCAAGGAGGTCGCCACGGAGGGCATCACGGTCAATGCCATCTGCCCGGGCATCATCGAGACCGACATGTGGGCCTATAACGACCGCGTATGGGGTCAGATGCTGGGCGACTACGGTCCGGGCGAACTCATGGCGGAATGGGTGGGCAACATCCCGATGAAGCGCGCCGGTCAGGGCAAGGACGTTGCCGGCTTGGTCGCGTTCCTGGCAAGCGAGGATGCCGCCTACATCACGGGTCAGACCATCAACGTCGATGGCGGCCTGATCATGTCGTGATATCGGGCCGGGTGGTGAGAGACTCTTGCTCCAGACACGCCAAAGCCCGCCATCCTTGAGAGTTGACGGGCGGTTGTTTGGTTGCGGGGGGGCCTGCAACCAGCGTTGTTTGCAGATATCAGAGGATTGGCTGCCGCGCGTCTGTGAGGAAGCATCTGGAGGGTCTCCGTTGCAAGAGTCCCACTGCGTTGCGGGCGGGTGGTCTGTGCGAGATTTGTGTACTGAAGGATCATGACGAACGCCGACGGCAAGCTCTGATCCGGACACAGTTCGTCACACGGCTGGCATCTGCGATGCTGGCGCCATCAGACCACGTGTGACCCATCGCCGGCACCTCGAGAGAGCGTGCCGACCCTTCACTTGGCGTTCAGAGCCGGTAGGCCGACCTGGAAGGTGCAAGTGCTTCGGCAGACCGAAGGCGTCCGGACGATGGCGAATTCAGTCGAACGCACGGACAAAATGATCGTCTCCGACCTCGATCATGGGGCGTTGCGCGACTTCATATCCCAGCGGCCGCACCGGGCTGGTAATCTCATCTACATCCGATCCGGTGTGGTGGCGCCGGCGCGCCGGATCCGGCACCGGAACCGCGCTGATCAGCTTTTTTGTGTATGGATGCCTTGGATCGTCGAGGACGGCGGCGCGCGGTCCGATCTCCACGACTTCGCCCAGCAGCATGACCGCGATCCGATGGCTGACCCGCTCGACAATGGCGATGTCGTGGCTGATGAACAGATAGGCCAGACCAAGTTCGGCCTGCAGGTCGAGCATCAGGTTGATCACCTGCGCCTTGATCGACACGTCGAGCGCGGACACCGATTCGTCAGCGACGATGACGCGTGGCTCAAGCCCGAGCGAGCGCGCGATGCACAGGCGTTGACGCTGGCCGCCGGAAAACTCATGCGGAAAGCGCAGCGCGTGCTCAGGCAGGAGGCCGACCTGTCGCAGCAGTTCCTCTACGCGTATGTCCGCTTCCTGCCGGTCACATAGCCCGTGCACGGTCATCGGCTCGCGGATCGCCGCACCGACGGTCTTGCGAGGATTGAGCGAGCCATACGGGTCCTGGAAGATCATCTGCAGGCGCCGGCGAACGTCGCGTAACTCGGCTTTCCCGGCACTCATCAGGCTCTGCCCCTCGAACCGTATGTTGCCCCGCAAAGGCTCTATCAGGCGCAGGATCGACCGCCCGGTGGTGGATTTGCCGCAGCCGCTTTCGCCGACCAAGGAGAGCGTTTCGCCGGCCCGGAGGCTGAACGACACCCCTTCGACGGCGTGTACATTGCCAATGGCCCGCCCAAGCAGTCCGCCCCTGACGGGAAAGCGGGTGGTCAGATCGTGCACCTCGAGGATCGGCTCCGCACGCCGATCCGGTTCGTCCGCGGCGATCTCCTCTTTTCCGCCCGGGAACCGCCGCGGCAGGTTGCTCCCGGCGAGCGACCCCAGTTTCGGCACCGCAGCGAGCAATCGTTGGGTGTAGGCATGGCGCGGCGCGGAGAAGACGCGGGCGACATCGTCCTCCTCCACGTTATCGCCCTCCAGCATCACCACGACCCGATCGGCGACCTCGGCCACCACGCCCATATCGTGGGTGATGAACATGACCGACATGCCGATCTCGTCCTGCAGATCGTTGATCAGCCCCAGGATCTGCGCCTGGATCGTCACGTCGAGCGCCGTGGTCGGCTCATCGGCGATCAGCAATTTCGGGCGGCAGGCCAGCGCTATGGCGATCATCACCCGCTGTCGCATGCCGCCGGAGAAGGTGTGAGGGTACTCGCCGAAGCGGCGGCGGGCATCCGGAATGCGGACCAGATCGAACAGGCGCAACGCCTCCCGGTCCGCCTCCGCCGGGCGCAAGCCGCGATGCCGCCGCAACGCCTCGGAGACCTGGAAGCCGACCGTCAGCACCGGGTTGAGCGAGGTCATCGGCTCTTGGAAGATCATGCCGATCTCGCCACCCCGCACATCCCGCATGGCATCCTCGGGCAGGGTCAGCAGCTCGCGCCCGCCGAGCGCGATGCGGCCCTCGATCCGGCCATTGGCCGACGGGATGAGCCGCATGATCGACAGCGCCGTGACGCTTTTGCCCGATCCGGATTCACCGACCACCGCCAGGGTCTCGCGAGCCTTGATGTCGAAGGCCATGTCGCGCACGGCCGGGCGCCAGACGCCGCCGACGCGGAAGGAGGTCGTGAGCTCCCGCACCGACAGGACCACAGGCGCTGCGTCGCTCATTGCTCGCCCCGGAGCTTGGGATCGATGGCGTCCCGAAGGCCGTCGCCCAGGAGGTTCAGGGCGAAGACAACCGTCAGGATCGCAAAGGACGGGAAGAGCGCGAGCCAAAAGCTGTCGAGGATGTTCTCGAAGCCCTCGCGGATCATGCCGCCCCAGGTTGCGGTTGGCGGCGCGACTCCGAGGCCGATAAAGGCCAGCGACGCCTCGACCCGGATTGCCGTCGCCAGCCACAGCGACCCCATGACGAGGATTTCCGGCAGGATGTTGGGCAGGATATGTCCCAGCATCAGCCGCAGATCCGAATAGCCCAACGCCCGCCCCGCCTCGACGAATTCGCGCTCCTTGATGGCGATCGTCGGCGCCCGGGCAATCCTGGCGAAGGGCGGAATTGCGGTCAGGGCGATCGCAATCACCAGATTGGTGATGCTCGGGCCCAGCATGGCCACGACGATGAGGCCGAGGATCAGCGACGGGAAGGCCAGCAGCACGTCCATGGTCTGCATCACGATGATGTCGGTGCGGCCGCCCCGGAAGCCGGCGACCAGTCCGATCAGGGACCCGATCACCATCGCCGCGCCGATGGCCAGCAGCCCGATCACCAGCGAAATGCGCGCGCCGTACAGCAGCCGAGAAAGGGTATCGCGGCCATAGTAGTCCGTGCCCATTCGGTATTCGGCCGATGGCGGCTTCAGGCGAAACAGGATGTTCTGTTCCAGCGGATCGTGCGGGGCGATCACCGGCGCGAAGATCGCCAGCAGCGCGACCACGACGAACACGGCCAGGCCGATCCACGAGGTCTTGTTGGTGTTGAACGCGTTGATCAGGCCGCGGGCCGCCGCCGCCAGCGACGACCGCAGATAGGCGCCGGACCGGCCTGTCGTCAGCGTGCTCATTGATACTTGATCCTCGGGTCGATCAACCCGTAGGTGAGATCGGTGATGAGGTTCACCGCGACCACGATGAGCGTGTAGATCACCATCATCCCTTGCAGCATCGTGTAGTCACGCTGGTTCAGTGCGCCGACGATCAGCTTGCCCAGGCCGGGACGGTTGAAGACGATCTCGGTCAGCACCGAGTTGCCGATCAGGATTCCCAGATAGAGGCCGACCACGGTGACCACCGGGATCATGGCGTTGCGCAGGCAGTGCCGCAGGATCACGCGCAGGAAGTCGATGCCTTTGGCGTGAGCGGTCCGCACGTAATCCTGATTGAGCACCTCCAGCATGGCCGAACGCGCGACGCGGGTGATGTAGGCCGCCATGATGATGCCGAGGTTGACGGCCGGCAGGGCCAGGTCGCGCAGCCGGTCGCCGACGGTCTCGCCCTGCATGGAACTGATGACGGGGAACCAGCGCAGCTGGATCGCGAAGACCAGCAGCAGCAGGATGGCCGAGACGAAGGCCGGGAAGGACAGGCCGAGCAACGACGCAAGACGGGTCACATAGTCGGGCAGGCTGTTGCGCCGGATGGCCGACCAGATTCCCAGGGGGATGCCGAGGACAGCGCCGATCAGCAGCGAGACGACCGTCAACTCGATGGTTGCCGGCAGGACCTTCAGGATCTCCTCGATCACCGGCCGGCCAGAGACCATCGAGACGCCCCAATCTCCGATGACCACGCCGGACAGGAAGCTGCCGTATTGCACGATCAGCGGACGATCGAGCCCGAGACGCGCGCGCAGCGCCTCGATCGCCTCCATGCTGGCCTGATCGCCCAGGATCACCAGCGCCGGGTCGCCCGGCAGGATGCGGACGATGAAGAAGACGATCGTCAGGACCGAGAACAGCGTGATGACGGCGAACCCGACACGCTTGAGAACAAAGCTGCTCATCGGCGGCCTTTCGCATCAAACGCCGTTGGGGGAAACCAGAAAAGCGGCGCGCCGGCGGAATCCGGCGCGCCGATACCGCCTAGTCGGTGAAGCGTGCGAGCTCCGTTACCGGCGGGCTGAGGTTGAGCGAGCCGACCACGTCCACGCCCAGGTCCAGGCTCTCGTTCCAGGCCCAGAGCTGGAGGTTCTGGTAGATCGGCACGGAGCAGACCTCCTCCAGGATCTTGGTCTGCGCCGCTGCCCAGAGCCGGTTCTGCTCCGCCGCATCCTGCTCCACCCGGGCCGCCTCGATCTCTGCATCCGCCACCGAGCAGTGGGAGAAATTGGTGATCGCGCTCGGCGTCGCGACGGTGGAATCGGAGTGATAGAACTGGGTCAGATAGACATCCGCGATGGGGAACCGGGCCGCGGAGTAATGCACCACCTGAGAGGCGTCCTCGCGAATGCGCTGGTGGAAGGTCGCATGCTCCACTGGCTCGATCTCGAGGTTGATGTCGGCCTGCTTCAGCAGCGCCTGAACCGCTTCGATCGTTGTGAGCATGCCCGGCAGGGTGGTGTGGATCGCGTTCAGCGTGACGCCGTCCGGGAAGCCGGCCTCCGCCAGCAGCGCCTTCGCCTGATCCACATCGTAGTCATAGAGCGGCACCTGGTCGGTGTAGCCGAGATAGCCCTCGGGAACCACGGAGACCGAGCCGCGGGTCACCGCCTCGCCCTTGAACTGGACCATGGCGTTGCGATCGATGGCGTGGGCGACGGCTCTGCGCACCAGCGGATTGTCGAGCGGCGGCATGGTCATGTTGAGATGAATGACCGACATCTCGCCGGGCTCCATCACCGTCACCACGGTACCGGGAATTTCGCGGATGCGCTCGACCCAGGTCTGGTCCTGCTTGCCATAGACCATGTCGATTTCACCCGCCTGGAAGGCGAGGTCCCGGCTGGCGTCGGACGGGATGTAGCGGTAGTAGATCTCCTTGATCTGCGGCGCCCCGCGGAAATAGTCCTCGTTGGCCACCAGCTTGACGTATTGCTGCGGCTGGTACTCGGCAAACATGAAGGGCCCGGTGCCGATCGGCGAGCGCTGGAAGTCGTCGCCGAGCGCCTCGACCGCGTCTTGGCAAACGATGTTGCCGCCGTGATAGGGCACCAAGAGGCCGAGCAGGCTCGGGACCGGCTCGGACAGCGTGATCTTCACCTCATAGTCGCCGGTCGCCTCGATCGAGGAGACGGCCTTGAAGTCGTTGGCGAAGCCGGAAGTCTCGCTGTTCGCCGCCCGCTGCAGCGAGAAGACGACGTCGTTCGCATCGAGCTCGCCGTACTCGCCATGGCACTGAACGCCCTGCCGCAGCGTGAAGACCCATTCCAGGCCGTCGTCGGAGGAGGTCCAGCTCTCCGCCAGATCCGCCTCGATGAAGGCCGGGCTCGCCTGCCCCGGCTGGATCCGCACCAGCCCGTTGAACATCCAGTGCAGCAGACCCTTGTCGGGCGTGGTCGTCGCCACATGCGGGTCCAGCTTGCCCGCATCCGCGGATGCCATCCCGATGTTCAAAGTCGTACCGGCCGCGTGGGCATATGACGACATCAACACACAACCGAGTGTCACCGTCGTCAGCGTAGATTTTCTCATTTTGCCCTCCCTTTCTTTATCTTCTTGTCTATGGAAACTGTGGCACCCGCCGATATTGTTGTCTACGGGCTAGCTGCCGGGCCAGCACTACAGAGCGTCCTCAAGGCGGCAATTGACCAGGAGCTCGGCAACCGCGGCGGTGTTCGGCAGGGCGATCACCGTCGCAACCAGCTCCGCGAGATCACCCGGGTCGATCATCTCCGCTCGACTCAGTTTGGTGACCCCCGCGGTGAGATCGGTGGCCACGAAGCTGGGACACAGGGCGGTCACGCGCACGCCGTCCTTCCAGCCGAGACGGCGGCTGCCATGGGTCAAGGCCATCAGCGCATGCTTGCTCATGTTGTACGCGACGTTCTCGTTGCGGACGCGCTTGCCCGAGAGCGAGGACACGTTGACGATCCGCCCCGAGCCGGCCGCCTTCAGGTGCGGCAGGCAAAGCCGTGTCATGAAGAGCGGCGCCTTGACGTTGACCGCCCAGATCCGATCGAGGTCCTCCTCCTCGCCGTCTTCGATCGTGAACGCGACGGTGATCCCGGCATTGTTCACCAGCCCGTCGAGCCTTCCATAACGATCCAAGGTCGCCGCCAGCCAGGCTTCGTGGGTGTCGCGATCCTCGGCGACGTACCGGCAACACATCAGGCGGGCGCCGTCGCGGCCCGCCAAGGCGCGACCGAGCGCGTCCGGGTCCCGACAGCCGAGGCTCACGGAATAGCCCTTGTCGTGCAGACGCTCGGCAATCGCCCGTCCGATGCCACGGCTGGCGCCGGATACCATGATCACGCGGCCTTCCGGTTTCAGCATCTGCTCCTCCCTGCTTGTCAGTCCGGTCGAAAGCGTTCGATGGCGAATGGCGCCAACGAGAAGTTGTTGGACCTCGCAAGGCACAGGTCCACGACCAGGCGGCCGACCAACGGCGATAGGGCAAAGCCGTGACCGCTGAAGCCGAACGCATGGACCAGCCCCGGTGTGGTCCCGCTGGCGCCGAGCACCGGCAGGTGATCCTGCACCATGCCCTCAATGCCGGCCCAACTGCGCACCAGCGTCGCTTTCCTGAGTATGGGGAACAATCGGGCGGCGGTCGCCAGGTTCTGCCGAACCGTGCTCTGGGACAGGCATGTGCGACCGTGTTCCAGATCGACATCCCCTTCGTATCCGCCACCGATAATGACCGTGCCCTCCGTCGACTGCTTCAGGGAGAGCTTATGCCCCTGGCTGCCGATGACGGCATCGACGAAGGCCGGCAACCGGGCCGTCACCAGCATCTGCAGCGCCGCCGGCTGGATATCGACCGGCTCGCCGACCGACGCGGCGAACCGGCCGCCCCAGGCCCCTGCGGCATTTACGACCATCCCCGTCGCGATCTCGGCATCCGGCGTCACCACGCGCAGCCCGCCGCCATCCTTCTCGATGGCGGTCACGGGACAGGTCTCACGCAGCGTGACGCCGGCGGACAGAACCGCGCGCCGAAAGGCGCGGACACAGCGGAGCGGGTCGGCGAAGCCATCGTCCTCGACGATCAGCGCGCCCCGGCATCCGACAGCCAGGTTGGGAAGCCGCCGTTTCAACTCCGTCTGTCCGATCAGGCGCTCATGATCGTAGCCAAGCTCCCGCAGCATGGCCCGGCGGTTCTCCAGCGCTTCGAGGTCGGCATCGTCCTCGGCGACGCGGATCTGCCCCACCGCGGCAAAGCCGCCATCGTCACCGATCAGCTCCGGAAGGCGGTGCCACAGCTCCAGCGCGGCGCGCGCCAGGGGAATCTCGGCAGGGTGCCGGTTCAGGCTGCGCACCCCGCCGGCATTGGCGCCGGACGCATAGCGTCCGCAATGTGCGGCTTCCAGCAGGGTGACAGCGAGTCCCGCCTCGGCCGCTGCCAGAGCGCTCGAAAGCCCGATCAGCCCTCCGCCGACGATGACCATATCCGCCCGTTCGGGCCTCACCCGGCCGGCTCCGGCTCGAGGTAGTCGCCCAGGAGAATCGGCTTCAACGGCGGACGAACGCGCAACGACCCGATCTCGTCGGGCGGCGTCCCGGTCACCGATGCGATCAGCCGCACCAGACTTGGCCCGCACATTCGGCCCTGGCAGGGCCCCATGCCACAGCGGGTGGACGTCTTGACCCTGTTTGGCCCGGAAGCGCCCTGTTCGATCGCCGCCCGGATCGCTCCGACCGTGACGCCTTCGCAACGGCAGATCGTTGTCTCTTCGGTGAGATGGCTGTCCATCGGCAGTGGCCGGTAGACGCGATCGAGGAAACGTCGCGCGCTCAGCGCTCGCGTCCGACGGGCGCGCAGCGCTGCCGCCGTCGCAAAGCTCGCCGACGCGCCGCGGTCCAGGCTCTCTGCAACGGAAATCGCCGCAAGCCTGCCGCGCACACCTGCCAGATCGGCGCCCTCGATACCCCCGGCATCGCCGGCGATCCAGATCCTGTCGTCGGAACTCCGGCCATCGGGATCGATGACCGGCTCGAAGCATTGCCGGTCTTCGTGCCACCGGTGCTCAAGCCTCAACAGCCGCGACATTTGTGTTGACGGAATCACGCCGTCATGCACGCCCAGCAGCGAGCAGGCGAGTTCACGGCTCCGGCCCCGGCTTTCGAAACTGACGCGCTCCAGGCTGCCGGTCCCGCCGGCCGCCAGCCGGGTGACCGCGCGGTAGACCGGTGTCCTCGACAGGGCGCGACGCATCAGCAGGCCGACACCGCGCGCCATCAGGCGTGGATCGCCGACCAGGGCCCGTGGCATCCGGCCGATCGCAGCACGCAACCGTCCGGGCGGCGTAAGATCGAGGATCGCCGCCACCTGGCCTCCGAGCGCGACGATCTGGCTGAAGTAGAGCAGCAGCAACGGACCTTGACCGGCCAGGACGAGCGTCCCGGGCGTCGGCAGCAATCCACCGGTCTTCAGCGCCGTCTGCAGGGCGCCCACCCCCATCACCCCCGGCAGCGTCCAGCCGGGGAACGGCATCGGCCGCTCCTGGGCACCGGTGGCCAGGATCAGCCTCTTCGGCGCGCTCTCCCGAATGTGATGCCGGACTGCGCCGCCGGCGCCGGGGTTGCGCTCCAGCCAGCTGATCCGCAGTTCCGAAGAGACATCGAACACCGTTGCCCCGGGCCGGTAGTCGACGGCGGACTGCCGGAGCGCCGCGATGGCCGTGGCCGCATCGCCATAGCCCGTACCGACCGCTCCCAACAGGGATGACCGGGAGGCCGCCATTTGCTCAGCCTGGCGCCAGACCTGCCCACCCGGCTCTGGCTGCTCGTCCAGCAGCAGGACCGTCAGGCCATGTTCCGCAGCCGTGGTCGCCGCGGCGATTCCGGCGGGCCCGGCACCGACAACCGCCAGGTCGACGCTCTCAGCCAAGGTCGTCAGCCGCCGGGCCGGCGGCGGTCGCCACCTCCATGCCCTCGGCAACGGGCACGAGGCAGGCCTGGCTCTGCGGCCGGCCGTCTATGTCGCACAGGCATCCGAAGCAGTTGCCGATCAGGCAGTGGGCGGCGTTCGGTCCGCTTCCGGCAGCATTGCGTCCGAAGCTGCGATACCCCGCAGAGAGAAGCGCTGTCGCCACGCTGTCGCCGGCCTGTGCCTCGATCGGCCGGCCGTCGACGACCAGGCGGACGCTCCTGGCGCCGTCGCCGATGCGCGTGAACCAGCTCATGTCGCGGCCTCGGTGAAGCGGTTGGCGGAGAACGCGGAATATCGCTCGTTCAAACCGTCCGCCACAAGAGCCCCGGCGACCTCCAACGCGTGGACCGCGGCCAGCGTCACGCCGCTGTGGCAGGTCACGAGATAGGCGCCCGGCCAGCGCTCGGACTCCTCGTAGATGGGAAATCCGTCGGGCGACAGCACGCGCAGCGCCCCCCATTGCCGGACGAGGCGCGCCGTCGCCAGGCACGGGAAGCTCGCAACCGCGCGTCGGGCGATGCTGCGCGCGACATCCTGGCTGGTGCCGCAGTCGAACCCGACATCCTCGTGGCTGTCGCCCATCAGCACCGTGCCCTCGCCGGTCTGGCGGACATTGTGGCAGGCGAGCGGTAGAAACGGCGGCAGGCGTTCCGACACCAGGATCTGCCCGCGTTGGGGTCTGAGCGGGGCGTGCAGGCCAAGCTGCGGCGCCAGAACGGCGTTGCCGAGACCGGCGGCCAGGACCACCCTGCCGGCGGCATAGTCCCGCGACGCCGTGGAAAGCGTGTACCCGCCTTCCGGAGAGCCGTCGACCCGCCGCACCGTCCCCGTCTCGATCCTGACATGGGGGCAAGCCTGCAAGGCCTTGCGCAGCGCCGTCAGCGTTGCCAAGGGATCGGCATGGCCGTCATGCGGGCAATAGGTCCCTCCGACGACCGCCGGCCCCAGTTCCGGTACCAGCTCGCGCATGGACTCGCGATCGAGCACGCGCGTGTCGTTGCCGCCGGGCGGCGGCTGGTTGTGCATGCGCCGCACCTGGGTCTCGAACGACGCCAGTTCCGCCTCGTCGAGCGCGATCTTGACGCCGCCGGTCTGCCGATAGCCGGTTTCAAACCCACTATCCTCTGCCAACATCTGCGCGAAATCGCCCCAGAGATCGGCCGACCTGCGGCTGAGCTTGGCGTAGTCGGGCATGGCAAGGCCCTTGCCCTGAACCCAGACCAAGCCGAAATTGCCGCCCGAGGCGTGGAAGCTGTCGTCGCCGCCGTCAAGGAGCAGGACCGCCGCGCCGGCCCTGGCCAGACCGTAGGCGAGCGCCGAACCGACCAGCCCGCCGCCGATGATGGCGAACTCACTGACGATCGGTCGCGACGGCGGCACCGGCCTTTATCCGTGCAAGGTCAGTGGCGCGGGTCTGGCGCCTGTAGCCCGCAGCCCGGAACGATCAATGGCGAAGGCCTCGATCGACAGGCGCGGCTGCTCGCCGATTGCCAGGTCGCGCAGGATCTCCCCCGTCGCCGGGCCGATGCCAAATCCGTGACCGGAGAACCCGGCCGCGAAAATCAACCCGTCGATGCCGGGTGCGCGATCGATTACTGGCAGGGCATCGGGCGTCAGGTCGAGCAGACCGGCCCAGATCTGCCTTACGCGGGCATCGGCAAAATCCGGCAACAGGTCGCCGACGCGCTCGATCGTGCGCCTGACGTCGGCGGTCGTCGGCTCGACCTTCGGGCGCCCCGACTCCGTCTCGTCCAGTCTGCCGTGCCAGTCCTCGGCGCCGCTGGTGACGCGCAGGCAGCCGCCAACCTCCTGCCGCGCGGCGCAATCCGCATTGGCGACGCCGAGGACCGGGACCAAGACTGGTGGCAGCGGCGCCGTCTGGATCACCGTCACCATTGGAATGCGCAGTGGGATGGTCAGCCCCAACGGCTCCAGAAGCGCGTTGACGCCGATCCCATTGGCAAGAATGCAGCAAGCCACGGATCGTCGACCGGCCGTCGTGCGAAGGGCCGTCACGCGTCCCCCGGTAAGCTCGATCGCCTCGACACCCTCGCCGAACTCGAATACGGCGCCATGCCGCTGCGCCGCCGATTGGAAGGCAGCCACGCTCGCCAACGGGTCCGCGTGCCCGTCCGTCGGGCAGAAAGACGCCGCCAGAACGCGATCGGACAGCGCGGGCGCCATCGCGCGAACCGCCTCGTTGTCTTCAAGGAACTGCAGTTCGAGGCCGAGGGCGCCTTGAGTGGTCACCATGTGGCGTATGGTGTCCACCTCCGAGGGCGTACGCGCGAGCCGAAGATTTCCGCCTTGGCGATAATGCGTCGGGGCGTCCAACTCGGCGTCGAGGTCCGCCCACAAGGCCACTGCCCGCTGCGCCATCGCCAGTTCCGCCGGATCACGACCGGATTGCCGGACTCCGGCGAGTGTCCAGCCCGAGGCCATGGCAGCCGGTCCGTATTGATCGATCACCACCACCCGTGCTCCGGCCCGCGCGAGCCGGTATGCGGCGCTGCATCCAGTGATCCCGGCACCCACAATGGCGATGTCATGGTTTCGCATCTGTCGAGCACCTCACGGTGGATGGTCACCGGTCGATCGGTGGCTGAAGGCGGCCGGCTCCCCCATTTACCCAATACAACAGCAGATCCCGGAGCCGCGTCCAGCCAGCTCCCTCACACGACGGTGCTTGGCATGCTCACCGTCGCCACGCCGCTCTGCGACTGAGCTTGCCTCGGGTAGCCTCCACCTTGCAGTGAGAATCCTCTCTCCAGACATGCCAAAGCCCGCCATCCTTGAGAGTTGGCGGGCTTTTTGGTTGCGGGGGTAGGATTTGAACCTGCGACCTTCAGGTTATGAGTTTGAAAAATGAGTGTACGCTCGGTCGCTTCAACTTACGCTGCTGTACCACATAGCCCTGATAAAAGGGGATTTTCTAGCCAAACTGACTACGATGCTCAACTCTCCCATTCCCCCTGACTCGCTTCCAGTTGCTTCCATGAACGAGTGGTCGGCTCTCAGGGGAACGGAGCTGTATTAAGGAGCGTCGCAGTGCCGAAGCTCACCAAACGAGTAATCGATAGCGCCCGCCCTCAAGGATCAGATTACATCCTGTTCGATGAGCAGTTGCCTGGCTTCGGTCTTCGCGTTCTGCCGAGCGGCAAGAAAACCTTCATCATCCAGTACCGGCTCAATCGCCACACGCGGCGTTTCACCTTTGGCCGGTTCGGGACCATGACCGCCGAGCAGGCGCGGGCAAAGGCGATCCCGCTGCTTGCTGCGGTCAAAGCCGGCGGTGATCCGTCCGTGGAGGCAGCGCAGAGAAAGGGCTCCCCTACCCTCGCGGCACTGGGGTCGCGGTTCATGGAAGAGCATGTCAGCCAACACTGCCGGCCGAGCACCGAACGCGAGTATCGGCGATCGATCGAGCTCTTCATCAACCCGGCGCTCGGGCGAGCGTCCATTCCCGAGATTGCGCGTTCGGACATCGCCGCCCTGCATCCAGGACACCGTCAATGACCCTGTACACGTTGTTCGCGGGTTCTGATTCGAAGAACAGCTATTCCTTGCGTACAAGCGCCTGCCTGACGGCGATCTTTTCGAGCTCGAACAGCGCCCGCGGCTTGCCTCCCGAAATTTGCGGACGAGATCGAGTGTCGCTCAACGGCAGCCCGGACATTGCGACCTCCCTGCCAAAAGCCGACCGGCCCGCGGCAACCTGACCGAGCCGTATTCCTCAGAGTATTCAAATTTTGATGTCGTCTCAATCTGGGTCAGGTATTGGCTATGGGCGCCCAAATGGGCCGCCGTTGCTAACCGGTCAGCCAACCATTTCAGAGCGGCTAAAGCGACTCGTTCTGAATCGAATTCTCCTGACGTTGCGAAGCATGGTAGGATTCCTCGTAAACCGTATTTGGCTTTGAGATATCTATATGCGCTTGATCGGTCTCATCACCGGCACAGCCATCACATTGGGCCTAACCGCTACGCCAGCCGTTGGCCAGGGCGATTCAGGTGAAGGAGAGAGGTTGGCGCGAGAGTTCTGCGTGATCTGTCACGACGTTGAAGGCAACGGAGAATTCAAACTCAATCCTCCCAGTTTTGCGGCAATCGCGGTCTACCGCTCCGATAATCAAATCCGCAATCGCATCTTCTATCCGCCGGTCCACAGCGGGATGAGCCCTCAACTAGGCTTCGCTTTCAGCGCGGACAATGTCGAGCATCTAGTCGCCTACATCAGGTCTCTTGAGGCGCCACAGTAATAAATTTGCGGTTCCAGCCCTAGATTGGCCGACGCCGCTTGAACGAATAGGGCGCTGGCGGCAGGCATCTGCGGTTCAACAAATGGACCGCCGACCCTCTATGGAAGGCAAACTTTGAGCTCGAATAGCAAATGCCAGAGCTTCGATCTTTGGAATTATCCACAAAAAATTTAGGGTCATTCAGATGACCCAAGAGCCAAGCCAGTGAGCCAGAGCTCAGCTAAACCATTCGCACGCAGAGAGGCGCCCGGTGCCTAAGAATTGATCAGTTACCGAAGCCTATTTCGCGGCGAAACTTATGCGTTTTATGCACAGGTCTTTCCACACCAAATGGGGGGCCCTCTGTCGTCGAAGGCGCCAGCCGAAACCGGCTGCCGAGAACCTTAGAGGAGTGCAGACATGCCTCTTCAGGTGACCAGAAGACTGTCGCCTCTTGGATAGTTGCGCCGGTATTCGCCCTCCCGCTGAGACAACCGTTTCGTTAGCCTAAGCGGACCAATTTCTGGTCAAAGGCGGAACAACGGCAACGTTGTCTCATAGCGATCTGTACTAGACAGACGGAGCCCGCGGCCGGAAAGAGCCTGATTTGCCAAGAGAAAATACCTGGAGATCAGCCGTCACCGGCTTTCGCTGCGGAGGATTCGCGAGGCTGGTGAAGCGGCCAATGATTCCGGCGGTGAGGCGATCCCGTTACCGAATGACCATCGAACCGAGCAGCATTCAGCCGAGCGTGCTTGTCAGCCCTGCAATTGATCTCGCTCATACACGGGTTGCGCCGGGCGTGCGAAGCAGATCATGCCCTCCGCTCCGCCGTTAAAGGGGATACCGCTCCCTGCGTAGCGCCCTCGTGTCGATCGCGGGGCCCGAAGCTCATTCGGCATTCTTCCGAGACGAGGAGATCGGACCCGAGGTGTGCAGGAACGTAATGGCGCATACAGGTAAACGAGCCTCCTGCGGTGCCGGTCATCGAGTTGGAGTGGACTGCACGGAATAAGGGGACGACTGCTGATGGCTGAGAGCATTATTAAGTCGATGTCCAACATCCTGGCGGCCCAACCGCTCTTCGCGGGGCTTGACCCGGAGATTGCGGACCTGCTCGCAGGGTGCGCGACGAACGAGCAATTCAAGGCTGGCGCCTATCTGTTGAAGGCCGATGCTCCGGCGGACACCTTCTATTTGCTACGGTCCGGCGATGTCGCTGTCGAAATGCGCGTACCAGGCCGCGGTCGGTTGACGGTTCAGACCGTGCACCCCGGTCACATCGTCGGCGCTTCCTGGTTTCTGCCGCCATATCGCTGGCGCTTCGACGCGCGGGCCGTGGGTACCGTCCGCGCCACCGGCATGGATGCCGCATGCCTGCGCAAGAAATGCGATGCCGAACCACGCATCGGTTACGAGGTCATGAAGCGCTTCCTGCCGGTGGTCGCAGAACGACTGCAGTCCACCAGGATGCGACTGATCGAACTCTACGCGCCGCCAAGTGAGGCGGAACTTGCCCAATAAAGCAATCGGCCATCGCAGGACGCCGGTCGCTGAAACTAGCATGCACTCACTTGCCCATCTGAAGATCCATGGCCGATGGCGGGCGCTGGAAGGGGGCACTTACACTGGAACACATAGTCCTCGATCGGGCGGTCGACCGCTAAAGGCGGCCAGGGGATTCTGCTAGGCAGATTGCGGCTTCACTGAGGGACGTCACCGCTGGCGCCTCAAGTATGCTGCTCATTTTCGTATTGCTTTAGAGCCGCAATGAGCGTCTTTCGGACGCGCTCCACGGCTCGGGCAATGGGTGCGGAAAGTCCTGGGCCGGACCCGATATCGGCCGGTTGGATGGCCAAAAGCGCCTGGCGTGCCTGTGTTCGGGCCTTAAGGAACCCAGCGGCCATTTGCAGCGAGAGCGAATGCGTCGAGAGTCCCGAGTACTTCAGATCCATTGGGTCGAGGATGCGCACATCGCCGGGCAATCCGCCGAAATCGCAGGCGTCGAGAATGAGAACGGAATCCGGTTGCAGTCTAGCAATCTGCTCTAGGTGGTTTTCCGGAACGCTGCCGGCATCGATGACTCGCGCTGCCGTGCATCCGGCAAGATGCTCGGCGATGACAGACCCCGCACCGTCATCCCGTCGATCGCGGTTGCCCACACCGAGCACGCAGACGCGCCCCTGCAGGACCTGGCGCAGTTGAATGGCGATCGATGTGTCCGCCATGGTGTCCCTATTCGTCGGTCTACCGCCATGCAGTGCGGGGCTGAATTCCCGCCGGGACCGAGGCAGCGGACCTGATCATACGGCGAACGCGGTTATTCGCCGGCATTTTGGGCATTGCAGGGCCAATCTGTCGCCGCGCTGGACTTCGTCACCTTCGCTCTTGACGCCCTCATCCACCAGGCCGAGATCGCGTCCGGCGACCATCATCAGCGTCGGGTTGGCAAAGGCGAGCGGCCCGAGTCGCCGCACCAGCCAGCGAATCTGATCGACCGGGGCCAGAACCGAACCGCAGACCTCACACAGCAGCAATTCCTTCTCGACTCGCTCCTCGAAATCCTCCGGCGCGAAGCCGACGCAGTCGTATTCGGTACTCAGCGTAATCCCCTTATGGGTCGGGCAGTAGCGCTCACACTGGCCGCACCAGATGCAGGCGTCGAGATGCTGGACGAGGCGCCGTTTCGGCGGCGTCGACTCCATGTCATCGATCAGATCGATGCATTTGGGCGGACACACTTCCACACAGGCGCCGCAGCCGATGCAGTTGAGTTCGTCGAACCGTGGGCGGCCGCGAAAGCTGTCGACCGGCTCGAACGGTTCCTGCGGGAAGCGGGTCGTGAAGGGCGGCGACAGGACGGCGCGCAGGGCCTGCGCCAGGATTCGCGGCTGAAGGAAACTTGGCAATTTCATTGTGCTTTCCCTTCCTCTGCACCGGCTGCCAGGTCCTCTTCGTACTGGTCCGTGACGCTGCCCTCCCATTGCCGGATGCCCGAGTGATGGGCGGCACGCGCCAGCGCGTGGGCCGCGGTCGGCGAGGTGACCAGGATGAAGACGATGCAGATGATGCCGGTGACCGTGCCGGGCAGGGAGCCGAGCAGCACCAGGCTGCCCACCAGGATGAAGCACGTCCCGACCGTCACGCATTTCGTCGATGCCTGCAGACGGTTGTAGACGTCGGGCAGGCGCACCAATCCGATGCAGCCGAATATGTCGAACAGGACACCGATCGCGATGAACGCTATTCCGGCAACCTCACTCATTGAGCCCTTTTCCCATCAGGTGTTTTGCCAGGGCCAAGCTGCCGATGAAGCTGGTCAGCGCCCACACGATTGCGACGCCGAGTAGGTACTCCGCACCCGTGATCGCGGTGAGGATCGCCACGAAGCCCACGACGACCGTACCGAGGATATCGATCGCCACCATGCGGTCCGGTGCGGTCGGACCGCGGGCGATGCGATAGAGGCACAAGGCGCTGCACAGCAGCAGCCCGGCGAACAACGGAATGAGAAAGCTCTCCAGCATCGTCAGGCCTGCATTTCCATCGGCTTCACTCCAGGATCCGTTGAATGAACCATTCGAAACGCCCCAGGATCCGTGCGGAGAAACTGTCCAGGTTCGTCGGGGGGATGTTGATCGCGTGCACATAGAACGTGCCGTCCCCGGCGATATCGACGCTCAGCGTGCCGGGCGTCAGTGTCACGCAGTTGGCGAGAGCGGTCCGGGCCGAGGCGGTTCGGAGCGTCGATCGGACCCTGACGATGCCGGGGCGGATCGGCAGCGCCGGGTGCAGGACGCGATACGCGACGTCGAGATTGGCCTTCACGACGGAGTAGACGAAGACGCAGAAGAACACGCCGGCCCAGAAATACCGCGCCGGCTGGAACAGGCGCCTGAAGCGCTGGGTCACGAGTTCTCTTGACACCAGGGCCACCAGCCCGGCGACAACCAGCCCGGCCGCGATGTCGCCCCAGAGCAGGCGCCCGTCCGACGGCGCTACGGGCCAGACGATCAGTATCCAGAACACGAACACGGCGGCAAAGAGAACCAAGCGCCTGGCCAGGGCCTGTCCGTTGGGTCCGGAGTCCATCCGCGCACCTGCTTCGGCCGATTGGGCGTCGCCGGCTTCTTTGGCGATGTTCTTCATGGTCTTGTCCGCTCCCCGGGGCCGTTCCATCATGACGCGAACACCCCGGTGATGAGTGTTCGCGCCGCCGGACCAACCAGGAACGGGTCGCTCAGGCCGGTCACCGCCGCCAGCGACAGCCCCACGCAGCCCACCGCCAGCGCCGCCATCGCGGCCGCCATCAGCCTGGGCTCACGCTGGGCTGTCGCAGACTCCGGCGGCGCCTGGAAGAATGCGTGGCGCAGCACCTTGAGCTGGTAGGCCAAGGTCACGACGCTCATCACAACGGCCACGGCGGCGAACCCGAAAGAGCCGGCCTCGACGCAGGCGATGATGATGATCAACTTGCTCCAGAACCCGTTGAACGGCGGGATTCCGGCAATCGACATGGATGCCACGAGCGACGTCGCCCCGGTAACCGGGATCACGCGATTGAGGCCGCCAAGCCGTCTGAGGTCACGACTGCCGGTGGCGAATTCGACGCTGCCGGCATTGAGGAACAGCAGCGATTTGAACAGCGAATGATTGACCAGGTGATAGAGCGCGCCGACCACACCGAGCGGCGTGCCCAATCCCAGGCCGAGAACGATGTATCCGACCTGGCTGATGCTGCTGTAGGCGAACAGCCGCTTCATATCCCATTGGCCGGTGGCCAGGAGGCCGCCCGCCACCATCGAGAACACCCCCAGCCAGCGCAGAACCTCCAGCACCCCTTCGTCGGCGCCGAACACGTTGTAGATCAACCGGGCCAGGACATAGATGCCGATCGCCTTGATCAGAACCCCGGACAGCATGGCCGAGACTGGCGCCGGCGCGGATGGGTGCGCATCGGGCAACCAGGCGTGGAATGGCACCAGCGCCGCCTTGAGGCCGAAGCCGCACAGGAACAGCGCGATCGCGAAGACCAGCGGCGGCCCCAATCCCGAGGCTGAGACGCTGTTGGCGATATGCGCCATGTTCAACGTCCCGGTCACGCCGTAGACCAGCGCGATGGCGATTAGGATGAAGGTGGAGGCCAGCGCCCCCAGGACGCTGTATTTGAACGACGCCTCGAGTTCCTCATGGCCGCAGCCGAAGGCGACGAGCGCATAGGACGCCACCGCGGCGACCTCCATCAGGACGTACAGGTTGAAGAGGTCCCCGGCCAGGATCACGCCGTTCATGCCCGCCACCAGCAGCAGGAAGAGGCTGTAGTAGCGGTGCTTGTCGGTGTACCGGCGCATGTAGTCGGCCGAGTAGACGCCGGCCGCGAATCCTACGAGGTTGACCGCGATCAGCATCAGCGACGCCAGCGGATCGAGCCGCAGATCGATGCCGATCGGTGTCGGCCACGCCCCCATGTGATAGAGCGCCCGGTCGCCGATCGTGGCGAATGCCATGGCCGCCAGGGCGGCCAGGGTGCCGTTGGCGAGCCAGTCCGACAGGACCGGCCGGCCGCGCCCCAGGAGCGGAATCAGGAATGCCGAGGCCAGTGGAATGGCTATGAAGAGGGGGATCGCCACAGCCGGATCCTTCCTGTGCACTGCATGGCCCCGCCTATCCCCGCAACCGCGTCATGGCGCCGATGTCGAAGGTCCCGTAGCGCTCGTACAGCCGGATGCACAGTCCGACCATCAGCGCCAGGATTCCGAGCCCGATCACGATCGAGGTGAGAACCAGTGCCTGGGGCAGCGGGTCCACGGCGCTCTGCGCGAAGCCCGCTGAGCCGGCGCCGGCCTCCATGATCGGAGGCCTGCCGGACCCGCGGAATCCGATCAGGATCAGGAACAGGTGCACACCGTGTTCCATGATCAGGAGGCCGATCACGATCTTCAGGGTGTTGCGGCTGACCACCACGCCGTACAAGCCGACCAGGATGAGGAGAAGGCAGAGGGAATAGATCATCCGGCGTCCTCCCCCTCGGACTCTTTGTCGGAGCCGACGATGCGAAACGCGGCCAGTACCGTAAACACCAGGAACAGAGAACTGGCCACCTTCAACCCCAGGCCGATGTTCGAGATCGGCACCGTGCCCGCGCTGAGCAGCGTGAAGTGGTCCTCCTCCAATGTCGTGATGAAGTTCTCGAAGAACGCACCGTCCGCCCAGGCCATGCCGAGCCAGGCCAGCAGCAGAAAGAGCAGGACGCCGGCGCTGTCGAACGAAGAGGCGGCCCGCCGGCTGAAGAAGCTCAGCCCAAGCCCCTGACCGCCGGCCAATGTCAGCAGGACAAAGCCGCAGGCGATCACCACTCCGCCGGCAAAACCGCCGCCGGGCGTCACATGGCCGTAGAGCACGAGATAGATGCCGTAAGCCAGGATGAAGCCCTGAAGCCAACGGGCCACGGTCCGGACGATCTCGCCCATGCCGGGCTCCTGATGTCCCCGTTTCATCGCGGACGATCCCCGTCTTTTTCCGGCGGCGGCACCCGCGCCTTGCGGCGGAGGATCGCCAGGGTTCCGAGGACGGCGCAGAACAGCACGGTCGCCTCGCCCAGAGTGTCGTAGGCTCGGAAATCGAGCAGCACCGCGGTGACGATGTTCGGCGCCCCGGTCTCCGTGAGCCCGTCCCGCAGATAGGTGATCGAGGGTGCGTCGGCGATCCGGTCCATGACCGGCACGCCGAACGCCGGAAATTCGGCAAGGCTGAGCAGCCCGAACAGCCCGATCGCGGCGGCGAAGGTCACCGCGGCGACCGTTCCCACAAGCGTTCGCTGGCCAACCGCCGATGTCGCCTCGCGCCCGATCGTCGCCCGGATCAAGATGACGAGGCCGATCACTTCAACCCCGATCTGCACAATGGCGACGTCCGGCGCGCCCAGCAGCAAGAAGGCGATCGCCGCAAGAAACCCCACGGCACCGACGCTGATGACTGCAAACAGCAGATGCGCTGTCTCGACCGCGACGATTGCGCCCACCAGCATGAACAGCATCAAGACCGCGATGACCTCGATCATGTCAGGCACCGATCCGTGTGATGGCGAACAACAGCACCAGCAGGCCGGCCAGAACCCAGACCAGATACAGGGGCAAGGCCCCGGTGTGGGCGCCGCGAAGCGCCGTGACGAAATAGGCGGCCGATCTCGCGCCCAGCGCGTAGAGGTCGAAGACCTGCCGTCTGGCCAGGTCATAGAGCCGGCGAAGGCCCGGCAGTTGCTCGATGACCGTGTAGAAATCGACGCCGGTGACTTCCACGTGTCGGGCCGGGCCCGGATCCTCACCATGGATGTGCGCCTCGTCGAGCCGCTCGCCACCGACATAGGTCTCGCACCGGCGAAGCTTGCCGGAGGCCATCGTCACCAGGTAGAGAGCCGCGCCGAGCCCGATGGTGATCAGGATCAACACGGTGGCCAGCCCGGCCCACCAGACGCCGGGGACGCTCGCGTCGACGGCCGGGAAGATCAGCCGCTCCAGCGGAATCGCATAGGCGAACACGCCGAACAGCACGCACAGGGCCGCAAGCACCGCCATCGGCAGCGCCATCGATACCCCCGCCTCGCGGATGGTTCGCCGAGCGATGTTCGGTGCCGGCTTGCACAGGAATGTGGCGTGCAGGACCTTCACGAAGCTGGCAAGTGTGAGAACTGAACCAAGCATCGCGGCGATCAGCCAGAGGATCCAGCCTGGCCCTCCCGACTCCCCGGCGACGATGATCCCCTGATAGACCATCCACTTCGACGCGAAGCCGTTGAGCGGCGGAATGCCGGAGATCGCCAGCGCCGCCAACGCACAGCTGGCGAAGGTGACGGGCATCGACCGGGCGAGGCCGCCCAAACGGTCGAGGTCGGTGGTATCGGCAGCCTTCTCGACAGCACCGGCGCACAGGAACAGGCAGCACTTGTAGACCGCGTGATTGAGCATGTGGAACAGGCCGCCCGCCAGGCCGATGGCGGTTCCGCTGCCGATCCCCAGGACCATGTATCCGACCTGGCTGACCGCGTGATACGACAGCAGCCGCTTCAGGTCATGCTGGACCAAGGCCATGAAGACCGCCGCCAGAACCGTGACCGCGCCCAGCAGCATCAGCATCGTCTGCAGTCCCGGTGTCGGCTCGAACAGGTCCGACACGCACCGCGCGAGCAGGTAAATCCCGAGCAGCTTGTCGAGCGACGCGGGCAACAAAGCGGTGACCGGGATCAGCGCCTTCGCGCCGCATTCCGGCACCCAGCCATGCAACGGTACGGCGCCGGCTTTGGCGAAGGCCGCCACTACGAAGGTGAGAAAGGCGACATGGGACGCGAGGCTGGCGACCGGCACGGCCCCGGCGTCCATCCGGGTGGTACCGGAAAGAGTCCATAGCAGCACGACGCCGAGGACCAGCAGCGCGTCGCTGCCGCCGACGATCATCAGCGATTTGCGCGCCGCTTCTGCCGCGTCGGAGCCGGCCGTGCCGATCATCAGATACAGGAGCAACGCCAGCGATCCCCAGAAGACGAGCAAGAGGATCAGGTCGTTGGCGAGGACCGCGCCGCAGGAAGCCGCCAGCGTCCAGAGCAGATAGGTGAAGTATTCCCGGTGCTGCTGGCGCCCATTCATATAGCCGAGGGAATAGACTGCGATGACAAGGCCGAATCCGGCTATGGCCAGCAGAACGAAGGCGTTCAACCCGTCGATCCGCAGCGAGATCCACGGGGCGTGCTCGAGAACGGCCTGACCGCCCGCAAACAGCGGCCAGATCAGCACCACGGAAACGGCCGAGGCGGCGATCGCCAGTATGGCGCGGGTCCTGTGAGCGCCACCCGGCAATGCCAGACAGACCAGCCCGACGATCAGATAGACCGCGATCGGTCGGATCATCGGATGGGCGAGCAGTTCCATGGGCCGGCCCTCTCCCTCACGCCAGCGGCAGCTGTGGTTCGGGCAGGCCGGTATCGCGTTTCAGCCGCTCGGTCTTTTCCTGCGACAGGCGGATCAGGTCGGCGCCGTCCCAGACAGGATCGCCGCTGCGCCGGTCGACGGCCGCCGCCATGCGCTCAGTGCAGCAGTAGCAGGGATCGACCGCCGCCAAGATGATGGTGGCGTCGGCAACGGTCGCGCCGAGGACCGTCACACAGTTCGTCGGCACGTTCATGAAGCTCGGCGCTCGCACCTTGTGCCGGGCCGGGCGGTTGCTGCCATCGCTGCGGATGTAGTGGAAGACCTCGCCGCGCGGCGCCTCGTAGTGGCCGATGCCCTCACCCGGCGCCACGTGCGGCGGGTCGGAGTCGATCGGTCCATTGCTGGTCCGGAGTCGCTCCAGGCACTGCTCGATGATCCGGATCGACTCGAACATCTCGAGTATCCGGACCACCGCCTTGTCAAAGACGTCGCCGTTCTCACGCGTGATGACGTTCCAATCGACCAGGCCATACGCGGCATGGGGGTGATCGCGGCGCACGTCGATGTCGACACCGGAGGCCCGGGCGGTCGGGCCGAGCGCGCCGAAATCGATCGCCTGCTGGCGAGTCAGGACGCCCACGCCCTGCGTGCGCGCGTGTAGCAGGGGATCATCCATGACGGCGCCGCGAAACATCTCGATGGGCGCCTTGAGCGCGTCCAGCGTCTTCAGGATCGCCGGGACCGACTCCGGCTCGATGTCCCGTCGCACGCCGCCGGGCTTCATCATGCCGTAATGGTTGCGGTTGCCGGTGATCAGCTCCAGCACGTTGAGCACGTCCTCGCGGTACCGCCACGCCCACATCCAGATCGTGTTGAAGCCGAGGAAATGCCCAGCCAGCCCCAGCCAGAGCAGATGCGAGTGGATCCGTTCCAGCTCGGCGATCGTCGATCGGATGTAGAGCGCGCGCTCGGGAACCGCGATCCCGCCGGCCTCCTCGATCGCCTGCACGCAGGCGATCGGATGGGATGTCGAGCAGATTCCGCAGATCCGTTCGACGAGGAAGATCGTCTCCTCGAAATCCTTGGATTCGGAGAGCTTTTCGATGCCGCGGTGGTTGTAGCCAAGCTCGATGTCAAGATGGACGACCTCCTCGCCTTCGACATGCAGCTTGAAGAACTCCGGCTCTTCCTGGAGAGCATGATACGGCCCGATGGGAATGATGGTCCGCTTGCTCATGGCCGCCTCATCGCCGGTAATCCCGGCGCAGGGGAAATTTCCCTTCCGGCCAATCGTCGTCCAGCAGCAGATGCCGGAGGTCCGGATGGTTGTGGAATTGGATTCCCAGCAGCTCCCACATCTCCCGTTCGATCCACTCCGCCGCGGGGCAGAAGGGTGCGATGGACTCGAGCTCGGGGTGCTCGCGATCCAGCCGGGTCCGCACAGTGACCAGGCATCCCAGGCGGTCGAGCGCCCAGTGATAGAGAACTTCGATGGCGGCCGGCGTGTCGACGCCGGTGGCGATCTGGAACCGCGCCTCAAGCTCCTTGAAGATCAATCGGCTGGTCTCGGGAACGTCCTCCGGCAAGACCTCGATGAACACGCGCTTGGGCGATGTCTCCTCGACGCTGACAAGACGGTCGCCGAGTGTCGCCCTGATCCGGTCTAGGGCGTCTTCGCGTGTCATGGGCGCGTCCGTTTGCATCGCCCCTAGGCCTCCGCCGTACCCGGTGTGGCCGGCCTGGCGACGCCGCGCTCTTCGGCCTGACCGGCGGGAACCAGGTCTCCTTGCCGCAGCCCTTGCACCAGCTTGATCACGGCCGAGATGATCGCCTCGGGCTTGGGCGGGCACCCAGGTACGTAAGCGTCAATCGGAATGTAGGTTCCCGGCGGGCCGTCCCAGTTGTACGAGCCGCGGAAGATGATCCCGGTGCACGGACAGCCGCCGATCGCGACCACCAGGACCGGCTTGGGCGCCTGCTCGTAGAGGTGCCGGGCGCGGATGGACGCCTTCTTATTGAAGATTCCGGACAGCAGGATCAGGTCGGCGTGCCGGATGCTCGCGGCCAACGTGATGCCAAAACGCTCGAGGTCGTATTTCGGCGTGAGCGCGTCGAGGATCTCAATGTCGCAGTTGTTGCACGCGCTGCCGGCGAGATGAAACACGTTAAGAGAGCGCGTCAGCGCCTGGATCGCGAAACTCATGACCTCACCATCCCGACCACGCGAGGGCGGCCGCGATCAGCGCCGCCGCCGTCACCGGTCCCCAGAAGAAGCGGATCGCCTGGTCCGTTCGCAGCCGCGGAGTGGTGTTGCGCACCACGATGATCACGGTGACCAGAAGGGCCCAGAGGAGGAGGCCGATCAGCCCCCCCACCCATCCGCCATGCGCGATCGGTCCTCCGACGAACACCACGATCAAGAACACTGGCAGGGTGAACAGCATCATCGCGCGCGTCAGCCTGAACATGGCCAGCGGCGGTCCGGAATACTCGATATAGGCGCCGCCGCTCAGTTCGGTCTCCGCCTCCGGCATGTCGAAGGGCACCACGGTAAGCTTGGCCTGCATGCAGACGACGGCGACCAGCAGGGCGAGCACGCCCGAGGGAAGCGCCGTCGCCGGTGTTGCGGCGAGAAGGTCGACCAGTCGGATGCTCTGCACCTGGATCACCGGGACCAGAACGGCCAGCACGAAGGGCAGCTCGTAGGCGATCATCAGCTTCATCTCCCGGCCGGCGCCTAGGGAGGCCAGGGGATTGCGCGAGGAGGAGGCGCCGAGGATCACGGTCAGTCCCGGCATGGCCAGCAGGTACAGCAGCACGATCAGATCGCCGATGAAGGTCGCCTGTGGATCCAAAAGCGCACGCCACAGGATCATCGATGCCAGGGCGGCCGCAGCGAGTCCGATCAGGGGTGCGATCAGGAACAGCCCGATGGCCCCGCCGGCCGGAACGCAGGTGTCTTTGATGAGGAGCTTGGCGATGTCGTAGAACGGCTGAAGGAAAGGCGGTCCGACCCGCATTTGCACCCGCGCCGTCACTTTGCGATCGAGCCAGCTGGTGATCAATCCGGCGGCGGCGGTGAACATCAGGCCGGGGAAGACGAGGAACTCCAGCAGCGTGAGGGTGGCACTCACGGCCCGTCCTCCCGCTTGATCCATTTGGAGCATATTGCCGCCAGATGATCGTCGATGATGTGCAGGCGAGGCTCCTCGGGGTCGACCTCGCGATAGGCAAGCGCTCCCTTCGAGCAACTGCGGGCGCAGGGCGGCTCTTCGTCGTTCGGTCCGAGACAGAAGTTGCAGGGCGTCTCGTAGAACCCGACCATGTCCGGATAGATCGTGCCGAACGGGCAAGCATGGACGCAGAGCTTGCAGCTCACGCATCGAAGGTTATGGCGCTTGAGCACGCCATCGGACTGGCGCTCCAGGGCGCCGAATGGGCACGCGTCGATGCAGCTCGGCTCCTCGCAGCGGCGGCAGATCAGGGAGAAGGTCGCCCGTTCGCGCAGCGCGAGAGCGCCGTGGTCGGTCGCATGCGGGCGATAGAAATAGGCGCAGGACACGCCGCAGCTCTCGCACTGATCGCAGGTGTCCAGATCGATGACTAGCCGCTTGCCCATCGGTCAGTCGTCCCATAGCCGTGGGTTGGACTGGATGTCCTCGTACGAGAACACCGGGCCGTCCTTGCAGACGTAGTAGCGGCCGAGGCGGCAATGCCCGCACATGCCGATGCCGCAACTCATGTTCCGTTCCAGCGAGAGAAAGATGTTCTCAGGCCGATATCCGCGTTCCAGCAGCGTCTGCACCGTGAACCGCATCATCAGCGGAGGGCCGCACATCACCGCCACGCCCTCCTCTGGATGGCAGTCCAGATAGTCCTCGGTCAGGATCGTCGGCAGCACGCCCACATGCCCGTCCCACTGCGAGTCGCCGATATCAACGGTCATCAGGACATCCAGCGCATCGCCCCGGCCCCAGCCTTGCTCCGCGGCGTGGCGGAAGACCAGATCGTCGGCCGTCCGTGCGCCATAGCGGACGATGACCCGCCGGTAGGCATCGAGATCTTCGATCAGCGCCAGCAGAAGCGCGCGCAACGGGCCCACGCCACACCCGCCACCGGCAATCAGGATCTCTCGGCCGCGGAACTCGCCAATTGGGTAGGGGCGTCCCAACGGTCCACGGATGCCCACCTCCGAGCCCGGTGGCATCGCGTGCAACCGATCGGTGACGCGGCCCACCCGCATGATCGTGATGTCCATGCGTTCGGCAATGTTGGGCGACGAGGATGGGGTGAAGGGAGCCTCACCAACCCCCGGGATCAGAAGCTCGACAAACTGACCGGCTTGGAACGCCACCGGAACCCGTGGGCGAATGGTGAACGTCCTGATTGCAGGGGTCTCGTCTTCGACCCGCTCAATCGTCGCTGGAACCGGCATGTAAGACGCCAGATTCATCGACTGCCCTCTTCAGTACCTCACGGATGTCGATCTTGCCGATGCAGGCTTCCGTACAACGCCCGCATCCGTCGCAGGCGTATCGTCCCAGCACCTGCGGGAAGAAAATGAACTTCTTGTCGAACCGGTTACGCAGTCGCTGGGCGCGTCGCGGTCGCGGATCGCCGCCGGCGGTGCGCGCGAAATTCGGGAACAGGCACGAGTCCCACTGCTTGCAGCGCGCAGGATTGCAGTTCGCGTCGATGCCGTCGGCAAGCTGGAAGCAATGGCAGGTGCAGCAGATGAAGTTGCAGGCGCCGCACTCGACACAGTCGGCGGCGAAGTCTTCCCAGAAGCCCGACTCGAAGGTGTCTTCCACCGCACGCCGCATGTCCATCCGCGGCGCTAGACCGCAGGCCGCCGCGTTGTCCACGAGTTTGTCGTACATCTCGGCGCGCTGCGTCTCGCGGGCTTCCAGAAGATCTTCGCCTGCCGGCTCCAGATACCGCTCAGCCACCTCCAGCAATTCCGCGCCGCGACCCGTCCCGCTTTCCAGTACCGGGCCCTGCGCGGTCGACGAGATGTTGATGTCGAAGCCCTTCGTCGGATAGGGCTGCTCGCCAATCGCCGGACAGAAGCACACATCCCGGAAGCCGGTGCAATCGCAAGAGACCAAGATGGTCCGTTCGCGGGCCGCCGCGTAGTTCGGGTCCTGCATGTCCTGGTTCAGAAAGACCTGGTCGTGGATCTCCAGCGCCGACAGATCGCAGTTCTTCACGCCGAACACGATGCGTTCGGCCAGCGGATCGTCCACCGCCGGACCGGCCCACGCACCCAGGTATTCCCGCGGACGGAACAGCAGGGATTTCAGCGGCTCGACTGGACGATAGGCGCCCAGGGTATGCCGGTCCGGGTCCCAGGCCTCGGCTCGCACGAGCCGATATTGGTCGTCATCCTGGACCAGGGCGTACACAACCCGGTTCTCGGCGAGGGCCGAGAGCACGTCGTCCAAATTATGTTCGTCGGCGATCGCCCACTTCATGATCGGCTGGTCCGTGCGTGCTAGCCGTGACTAGCTTTCTCGCCGGGACAAGACGCGTCTTTGACCTCGATCAACCATTGCCACCAGCACCGCCTCTACGCTGAACAAGTGATCGCTGCCGGTCCGTTTCTTCCATTCCTGCGGGTCGTTTCGAGCGGGATGCGTCGTGAAGACTGAAACATGCGCACCCGATTTGGCCTGGCCACAGAGTTGGGCAGCGCAATTGCCCTGGATGGTACCTTGGTCCCGTTGCCAGCCGGATCGCAGCAGTGTCTGATGCCAGTGGAAGCGCCGGGATCTGGCCACACGGTGACGATCGACGGAAAATGACCATGCACGAGCTGTCAGTGAGTCAAGGCATGGTCGCGATGATCGAAGGCGAAGCGGCAATCCAAGATTTCAGCCGCGTCTTCAAAGTCCGTCTCGAGATTGGCGCGCTGTCCTGTTTGGAGCCGGAAGCCCTCAGTTTCTGCTTCGATACGGTGACGCGCGGGACCTTGGCTGAAGGCGCGACATTGGAGATCCTGACCGTTCCGGGACGGGCATGGTGCCAAGACTGTGACGTCGCCGTGCCGATCAGCGAGCGTGGCGCACCTTGCCCGCAATGCGGCGGTTATCGGCTGAGGATCCAGGCCGGCGATGAGATCAAGATCAAGGATCTGGAGGTCCGCTGACGGGGACCGAGTGTCGATGTCGCGGCACTGCATGAATACACGAGAATCGACGGCGCCCGCGACCGTCGGCCCTTCCACCCTGAAGTCTCCTTCTGGGCGCTCGGGCAGGCGTGCCGCGGGTCCGTCGCGGCGGATCATCGTTCGCCCGGGTCCATCGCCCTTTCGGTTCCGCGCCTTGAAGACGGTTCGCCGATCGGCTTCTCCCCTCGAACTCCTCGCCGTGGCCCGTTGATCATGCAGACATGGGATGCGGGCGCATTGACGCAGATCAGAGGCCGGCCAGAATTGCGTCCTATAGGGCACCTCGGTCGGTCTCGGTGGCGAGCTCCCGGAGCGCGTCGGAGATCTCGACCGGGTAAGGGCTGGAAGGTTCAAGCCGGCGCAATCGCGCCGGCAGCGACGCCAGCTCAGCCGTCACGTGCGTGCGGATGGCTTCGATGCTCGGAAAATCGGAGACGCGTTTGCCGTCTCGCAATACCGGCCGTACCAAGGGCGTGCCCTCGTGCGTCTCGGTGTCGAGGGCTACGATGTCCTTCGCCAACGTCCCATCGTCCTCATACCGGCGGAAGATCTGCTTGCGCCCGGGCCATGTGGCCTTGCCTTCCGATCGTTTGCGCCGTGGTCGCCCGGCGTAGTCCTGGAGCTTGTAAGCGCAGTCGAGCGCCGCGGCATCCTCCGACGTGGTGAGGCTGGTGCCGATGCCGAACCCGTCGATCGGGGCGCCGTCGGCGATCAGACGCTCGAGGGACCATTCGTCCAGCCCGCCGCTGGCGAAGATCATGACGTCGTTGAGGCCGCCGTCATTCAGGATGCGCCGTACCCGGTGTGCGTGGCCAGCGAGATCGCCGCTGTCGAGCCGGACCCCGCGGATTGTGATGCCCTGGCCCTGGAGGCGCGGCGCCAGCGACACGACCTTGCGGGCCGCAGCCTCGGTGTCATAGGTGTCGAGCAGCAGAACCACGTTGTCTGGGCGCGATTTGGCGAAGGCTTCGAAGGCCGCCGTTTCATCGTCATGGGCCTGGATGAAGGAATGGGCCATGGTGCCGTAGATCGGAATGCCGAACAGGCGCTCCGCTGGCGTCGTCGCCGTACCGGCGAATCCGGCGAGATAGCTGGCCCGCGCGGCGAGCAGACCGGCTTCGGCGCCGTGCGCCCGTCGCAGCCCGAAATCGACCAGCGTCTTGCCTGGGGCGGCCAGCACCATGCGCGCCGCCTTTGACGCGATAACCGTCTGAAAATGGAGCAGGTTGATGATGCGGCTCTCGAGCAGCTGCGCTTGCGGCAGCGGCGCGGTGATCCGCACGATTGGTTCGTCGGGAAAGACAATCGTGCCCTCAGGAACCGCGTGCACGTCCCCGATGAAGCGGAAGTCCTCGAGATAGTCCAGTACAGTCCGGCCAAACCGGCCGGTCTCCTTCAGCCAATCCATCTCTGCCGGCGTGACCGCCGCAGTCTCGAGGAAATCGACCAGCTGTTCCAGTCCGGCGGCGACGAGGAAGCCGCGCGTCGGCGGCAGCTTGCGGACGAACAATTCGAACACGGCGGTATCGGTCATGCCGGCATCGAGATAGGCCTGCAGCATGTTGAGTTCGTAAAGGTCGGTCAGCAGCAGGTCGGAACAGGTCAGTGACGGGGGAACGCCTGTGAGGGGCATGACATCGGCTCCTATTCCGGCGCGCATAGTGATCAATTGGCGGCAGACAGTCGCTGCTCGTCGCCAGTTCGCTCGGCGTTGAGTACTCGTCGCCCTGCTAGCATAGTCAAGGCCGCGACTCGCGGTTTTGATCTGGATTAAGGCGCCCCGGCGCGTCTGGGACAACACTGGCGCCACTGGCAATGGTCCGCATCGACGGAGGAGCCGGCTGTGCACGCCGCATCCGAGGACCCGGCCGGTACGACCGGGAACAGCCATGTTGAAGAGATCGCGGTCCCGCCTTTGGGATTGGGCGGGACGCTGACGATTCCGCATGGAGCGCTCGGCATCGTCCTCTTCGCCCATGGAAGCGGGAGCAGTCGGTTCAGCCCGCGCAACACCTATGTCGCAAGCGCGCTGAATGATGCCGGGGTGGGCACCCTTCTCTTCGATCTCCTGACCGAGGCAGAAGGCGAGGATCGCCGTCGCGTCTTCGACATACCGCTTCTGGCGGAGCGGCTGGCGGGCGCCACCGAATGGTTGGCGGATCAGGGGTCAGTGCGCGATCTGCCGCTAGCCTATTTCGGATCCAGCACCGGCGCGGCGGCGGCCCTGGTCGCGTCCTGCCGGACGGACAGACCGATCGCCGCAATCGTCTCGCGTGGCGGGCGGGTTGATCTGGCCGGCGCGGACATCCCTCGTGTCGCACCACCCACGCTCATGATCGTCGGCGGGGACGATACCGGCGTGCTGGCCCTGAACGAGGATGCCGCCCGGATGATGACCTGCGAGTGCCGCATCGAAATCGTGCCAGGAGCGTCGCATCTGTTCGAGGAGCCAGGCGCTCTGGAGCGGGTCGTGGAGTTGGCCCGCGATTGGTTTGCCGCGCATCTACGGGCCGCACGGCCGTCGACCGGAGCCGATGCCGATGTTCGCTGACCGCGTTGATGCCGGCCGGCAATTGGCTGCCGCGCTGCTCCACTTGAAAGATGAGAAGCCGATATTGCTGGCGTTGCCCAGGGGTGGAGTCCCGGTCGCATTCGAGGTCGCCACGCAGCTTGACGCGCCGCTCGGCCTAGTCTTTATCCGCAAGCTGGGTGCACCGTTTCAGCCGGAGTTCGCCGTAGGCGCGGTCGCCGACGGCGCGGAGCCGGTGATTGTGCTGCACAAACCCGCTTTGGCCATGCTTGGCCTGACGAAGGAGGCGCTGCAGCCGGCCATCGACCGGGATCTCGAAGAAATTCGCCGGCGGCGGAAGATATACGGCCCGGAAGCGGTCCCGGATGACCTCGAAGGCCGAACGGTCATCCTGATCGATGACGGGATCGCCACCGGCGCGACGATGGAAGCGGCCATCGAATGGGTGCGCCGACGGCACCCGGGCCGCATGGTCATCGCCATTCCGATCGGTTCGCCGACAACGCTCGCAACGCTCGGGGAAAAGGTCGACGAAGTGGTGTGCGTAGAGAGGTCCGAGTGGTTCTCGTCGGTCGGTTCGGCCTATCGGAACTTCGCCCAGGTTGATGATGCGACGGTCACGGACCTGCTTCGCCGCGCCGCTGAGGCCAGGAAGGCGGACGATCGGTCGGATCTGACAGGCGCATAGACGGCTGTCTGGGCCGAATTGGCTCTCACCCCTTGATGCAGACGATCGGTGTCAGAAACGCGACTTTGCGCGAGAGACCGGCCTCGTGGGCAGCGTCGACCACGGCGCTCACATCCTTGTATGCGCCCGGTGCCTCCTCAGCGAGGCCGCGCCAGGAATGGGAACGAATGACAATCCCCCGGCCGTACAGTTCATCGGACACTTCGCGGCCGCGCCAGCGCTTGAGCGCAGCGTGGCGGCTCATCCTGCGGCCGGCGCCGTGGCAGGACGAGCTGAAGGCGCGCTTCTCGCTCTCGGCCGTACCCGCCAGTATGTAAGAGCCGGTGCCCATGCTGCCGCCGATCAAGACCGGCTGGCCGACAGGGCTTAGTGCCGCAGGGAGTTCGGGATGGCCGGGGCCGAAGGCGCGCGTCGCGCCCTTTCGGTGGACGTAGAGCCGCCGGCGGACCCCGTCGATCTCGTGCTCCTCGACCTTGCAGGTGTTGTGCGAAACGTCGAACAGCAGATCGAGATCGGCCTCTGGCAACAGCTTCGCGAAAACCTCGCGTGTCAGATGACCGATGATCTGCCGGTTGGCCAAGGCGCAGTTGATGCCTGCGCGCATGGCGCCCAGATAGCGGCGGCCGATGTCGCTGTTGGCCGGGACGCAGGCTAGCTCGCGCTCCGGCAGAACGAGCCCCTCCTGCTTCGCGGCGACCGCCATCTCACGCAGGAACTCGGTGCCGATCTGATGCCCCAGCCCGCGCGAGCCGCAGTGGATCGAAACCACGATTTCGCCCTGCTTGAGCCCGAAGGCCTCGGCGGTCTTCTCGTCATGAACCGAAGCCACTTCCTGGATCTCGAGATAGTGATTGCCCGATCCGAGCGTTCCCATCTCGTCCCGCTGTCGGCGCTTCGCCTTCTGCGAGACCTCCTCGGGCAGGGCGCCATGCATGCAGCCCTGTTCCTCGGTTCGCTCGAGATCATCTTCCCGGCCGTAGCCGCGTTCGATGGCCCAGCGCGCCCCGCCAGCCAGCATTGCGTCCATCTCGGGCGAGTCGAGGCGGATCCGGCCCCTGCTTCCGACCCCGGCGGGGACCTTGGCGAACAACGCGTCCGCAAGTTGATCCTTGATGGGTTCGAGCCGGCTACTGGGCAGACCGGTCACCATGCAGCGCACGCCGCACGAGATGTCGAACCCAACTCCGCCGACCGAGATCACGCCGCCCTCGTCCGGCTCGAACGCCGCCACGCCGCCGATCGGAAAGCCATAGCCCCAATGAGCATCCGGCATCGCATAGGACGCTCCGACGATACCGGGCAACTTGGCGACATTCGCCACCTGCTCGTAGACTTTGTCGTCCATGCCGCGGATCAGGTCTTCATCGGCATAGATGACGCCCGGCACTCGCATGTCGTCGACAGGTTCGATCCGCCACTCATACTCGCCGGATTGCGTTAATCGCGCGGGGTCCATGTCCTCTTGTCCTCCCGAGGTCGATCAGGCCGCATGCTCATACATCGACCACGCACTGCGCGACCCAATGGTCCTCCACGCCCGCGATCCTGATCTCGGTAAATGTCGCGCCCTTGATCTCGGCCGCCGGGTGGTGGCGAGCCACATCGACCGGTTCGCCCCACGCCTCGCCGGTAAGCGCGTTGCCGTCAATCCGGACGGAAAACCGACTGAACAGCATTCGCCGCGTGGCCATCTCGTAGACCAGTGCGTTGAGCCACTCCACCAGAAGCAGCTCGTCGTCGGACCCGTCGCAGGCGATCTGCACCGAAGTAAGTGGCCGTACCAGACCGGGATCGGTTACGGCGGAGGTCATCGCCAGCGCGGCCTGTTCAAATGCCGCCGACTTCGTTTCGGCGACACCACGCACGCCGATATCGGCGCCGTGGGGGAAGAGTTCCGAATAGCCGCCTGGCACCTTCATCCCCTCGCGGCGTCATCCCGCCGGTCTGCGAGGTTACCGCGTCCATATAGGGCTTCGAATTCCGCAATGCTGGATACCGTACGCGTGATCCCGTCGCTGTCCATGATGCAGCGCAATCCCCTGCGCCGCTTGCCGATCCGACCGCGAACGCCGGTGATGACAAATGGGTTTCCGCAGACCGGTGTTTCGCAAGCCCGGAGCCCGAACCCGGCTCTCCGCGCAACGGTTTACGATTGCTTAACGAATGGAGGCCTCATGTGTGGACCGTGAATGCGGGCGGCAGGCCGCCTGCCCCGCGCCCCTTGTGAAGGATCCGCCGTGCACACCCTCCCAGAAGACCGCTGGGTCAGCGATCGGACCCAGGAGATCTTCCACGCCCTTGTTGTCAGTGGCTCCGACCTCGCCAGCCTGCTGGCTCTGATTTCCAGCGCCTATGCCGACGGCGGGAATCACGTGCTGGACCGGCTGCACGAGAAGGCTCAGGCAGCGTCCGACTGAAACCGATCCTCCTGATCGACGAAATGACGAACGGGAGCCACCGCCCGGCGAGGCTCCCGAAAGTCCGGATCGCCCGGGAAGCGCAATATTCGCCGGCCATGAGTCCGGCCGGACGGCTACTTCTTCTTTGAGATCGATATCTTCTTTGCCTTGGCCTTCGCCTCGGGGCGTTTTGGTAGCACGACCTCGAGCACGCCTTTTTCGAAGGTGGCCTTGATCTTGTCCTCATCGACAGAGTCCGGAATCCGGAAGGAACGCGCAAAGGACCCGAACCGTCTTTCCCTGAAGTAGTAGTCCTTCTTCTTCTCCTCGGTTTCGGTCTTCTTCTCGCCCTTGATGGTCAGAACGCCGTCCGAGGTCGACAGTTCCACATCTCCCTCGTCCATTCCCGGTAGCTCGGCCGAGATCTCGATCGCATCGTCGCTTTCGGCAACATCAAATCTCACCTCGGCGAGGTTCTCCTGAGGCCTTGTCAATGAGGGGAAATGGGCGAAGGGGTCGGTACGCCAGGGTGCGCGCCAGCCCTGCATCACGTCGTCAAACACCTGGTCCATCCGCTGGCGGAGGTCCGTCAAAGGCGAAAACACAGACTCGACGGGAGACTCAGCAGGTGCCGGCTTGCTCTCCTCGGTCTTCTTGGCGACTTCCTTCTTAGCCATGGCGCTACTCCTTCAGGTCCGGTCGACCGAGCTGGCCTCCGAAATGACTCCTTAATGCCAGTCAATCTAGCTGCAGCGTCGACGGCGCCCATGACGTGCGTCAATCCTGGGCACGATCGCGCTTCGCCGACGTTGGTGAATCTGACAGCTTGAACGACGTCCGGTCGCCGGCAGTGGATCCCGCCCGAGGATCAAGGGGCATGCCCTAGATCAATGCCGCGCGACCCATTCCCACTTAGATCAATAGGTTGGCGGCGCATGCCTGTCAGCACCACCTGGCGAACACGGAGCAGGTCGCCGTCTCTTGCGGCCGATCCGCAATACGTTGGCCAGGCCAGGCAAGAGCATGGAAAGTGATTGAAGTATGCGATCCACGTGGAAGCACAAAAATATCACGATACGCTTGCGCGCATGGCTGCCAAGAAACGCTCTGGCGGCCGAGCGACAACGTCGTAGCAGAACCATGAGAGGGCGGCGTGATCTGTCGTCCCGTCCTGCTGAGGCTCGGCGGCGCCTTACAGTGACGCTATGCGGGAATTTGCGGCAATGGTCTGGCTAAGATGGCTACCATGGCGCTTCGCTCTCAGCCGGATCGCCGAGCGTCATGGCTTTCTCGATCCCATCGCCGTCATGGCCCGGATGCGCGGCTTCATGCAGCCATCGGAGGTCGCGGAGCCGATCGAGCTCCTGCGGGCCGGAGCGGTGCTTCACGCGCGCGGTCTTATCAACAGCCGTGTGATCCAGCACAATTTGGATTGGGTGTGGCCCTTCTGGGTGGAACGGCAATTCGATCCGAATGACCCGTCGTTCATCCCGCGGGCCTTTTCGATCACCCACATCAATCTGACCCATCGCAACTGGACAGCGGTCGGTCAGCCCGATTGCCCAAAGTTGCCGATCGTCGATCCTAGAGGCCTGGTCACGCCTCACTTCAACGGATGGTCGCTGGATGGCTGGATCGTCTCCGAGGCGGGCCAGGAATTGTTGCCTTCGCGCACGGAGAGCACAAGGCAACGCCTGGATCTGATCAACAATGTGTCGGTGCACACCGAGTCGTCGGACGCCGGCCTGTCGTTGGCGGCTGACGTACGGACGGAGCTGGAGGATGGTCGGCCCGTGTGTCGGGTCGACTATTCCGCGCAGGCGGACTGCCCCGCCGCGCTCGTCGTGTCGCTCAGGCCATGCAATCCCGAAGGCGTGAGCTTCGTGCACGACGTCCAGCTGGCTGGCGACCGCCGGACATGGTCGATTGACGGGCAGTCATCGGTCCACTTCAGCGATCCGGTCGACAGCCATCACGTTTCGGACTACCGCGCCGGCGACGTTCATATCCATCTCGCCGATCGTGAGGACCAGACTGCCGGTGAGTGCGACGTCGGAATGGCCACGGCCGCGGCCATGTTCCGGTTGTCGCGGGGACGACCGCGACGAGTCAGCGCGACGGTTCCGCTTGAAACCGGCAGGCCAGCGGGCGGACCGTCGCTTCCCGGTTGGTCGGCCAGCTTGGAGAGCCATTGCCGGGCAAGCCTGCCGGACGCGCGCATGCAGTTCCTCTACGCCGCCGCCATCCGCATGCTGGTCCTCCATGCGTGGGGCGATGTCGTCCCCGGGCCTTTCACATACAAACGCTTCTGGTTCCGCGACGCGGCCTTTCTAATCAGCGCGTTGTTGGCGGCCGGACTGATTGAACGGGCGGAACGCGCGATCGACCGCTTCCCGGCGCGACAGACCCGTGCCGGCTATTTCCATTCCCAAGACGGAGAGTGGGACTCGAATGGAGAGGCATTGTGGATAATGCACCGCTTCTGCGCGCTGTCCGGGCAACCGCCAAAACGGGAATGGCTCGGGCCGATCGACAAGGCGGCCCGTTGGATCGTCCGCAAACGGACACCCGAGACGGCAACCGGGCGCCATTCTGGGCTGCTCCCGGCCGGGTTCAGTGCCGAGCACCTCGGACCCAACGACTACTACTACTGGGACGATTTCTGGGGCGTGGCAGGCCTCAGGGCAGCTGCCGAGCTGAGCCGCATGGCCGGCGATGTAGCCGCAAGCGTAGAGTTCGGCCGCGAGGCGGATGCCTTCGCCGCGGCCATCGATGCCAGTCTCGAACGCGACTCGCAGCGCCTTCGCCGTCCGGCGATGCCGGCCTCGCCCTATCGCCGGCTGGACGCCGGAGCCATCGGATCCCTGGCAGCCGGCTACCCTCTTCAGCTCGTCGCCGACAACGATCCGCGATTGCTCGACACGGTCGATTTTCTGATGCAATCGCATTTCGTGGATGGTGGTTTCTTCCAGGATATGACGCATTCGGGCATCAACGCCTATCTGACGCTGCACATCGCGCAAATACTGCTTCGCGCCAACGATGAACGCTGGCTCGACCTGATGAATACGGTTGCACGACTGGCGACGCCGACCGGTCAATGGCCGGAAGCGATTCACCCGGCAACAGGGGGCGGCTGCATGGGAGACGGCCAGCATATCTGGGCGGCTGCGGAGTGGATCCTGATGATCCGGAACTGCTTCGTGCGTGAGGAGGACAACCAGCTCATCATCGGGTCCGGGATCCCGCAGCACTGGATTGAGGGCGAGACTGAGCTTGGTTTCGGGCCCGCGCCGACAGCCTTCGGCACGGTGACCGTTACGGTGCGGTCGCTTAGCGACAGGATCACCGTATATTGGCAGGCGAGTTGGCATGCCGAAGCGCCGGTCATCCATATCCGATTGCCCGGGATGCCGGCAATTGCGGCCGAGCCCGGCGCGAACTCGGTCGAAATTGAGCGGGTCGTCGCGGCATGAACATCCTGATGTTGACGAATACGTACACGCCACATGTCGGTGGCGTTGCGCGGTCTATTGAGCGGTTCGTCACGTCGTTTCGGGCCCGCGGGCACCGAGTTCTGGTGATTGCGCCGGAATTCGAAGAGATGCCCGAGAACGAAACGGATGTGGTCCGGGTGCCGGCGATCCAGAACTTCAACGGCAGCGATTTCTCCGTCGCACTCCCGATACCGCTGTTCCTGCAAACCGAGATCGATGCCATCCGGCCGGACCTGGTGCATTCCCATCATCCGTTCCTGCTCGGCGGTGCCGCAATCCGGATTGCCAGCGCGCGCAGCCTGCCGATCGTCTTCACCCACCACACGCTGTATGAGCGCTACACCCACTATGTTCCGGGCGATTCTCCGGCGATGAAGCGCTTCGTGATCGACTTGTCGACCAGCTATGCAAATATGTGCGACCAAGTCATTGCGCCCAGCGAGACGATCGCCGACCTGGTACGGTCGCGCGGCGTCGTATCGCCCGTCGATGTCGTACCAACTGGGCTTGATATCGAGGCTTTCGCCGGCGGCGACGGCTCTGGATATCGCGACCGCCTGGGAATACCGCGCGATGCGATCGTTGTCGGCCATGTCGGACGGCTGGCGCCGGAGAAGAACATCGGGTTCCTGGCGCGCGTGATCGCCGGATATGTCCAGACCGACCCGGCCGCGCATGTGCTGATTGTCGGTGTCGGGCCGTCGGAGTCGGTCATCCAGCAGGCATTCGATCAACCTGCAAACCAAATGCGTTTGCACATGGCCGGTCAGCAGATGGGCCGGGAATTGGCGGATGCTTATGCGGCGATGGACGTCTTCGCCTTCGCGTCACATACCGAGACCCAGGGCATGGTGCTGACGGAAGCGATGGCGGCCGGCGTTCCCGTCGTGGCGATCGATGCACCTGGTGTCCGGGAGGTCGTTGTGGACGGGTGCAACGGCCGCCTGTTGCCCTCGGAGGACGGCGAGGCCTTTGTCGCGGCGCTTGATTCTGTCACGCATTGTCCGGACGAGCTGCGCAGCAGGCTCCAATCCGGTGCCAAGTCGACGGCAGCAAACTTCACGATCGACCGCTGCGCCGACATGGCGTTGGACCTCTATCGGCGTTGCATCGAGTCCGACCGCGCGACGGCGCCAGAAGACGACACGCCCTGGCACCGGGTCTTGGGTTCGATCAGCGCTGAGTGGGAACTCATCAGAGGCGTTGCGGACGCAACGGAGGCGGCGCTCGGCCTCGACGACGAGCGTCACACGAAATCCCCATGATCCCGTGATTTATCGCCTCGAACGTGCGATCCGGAGTGTTCGCCGGTGGCTAAGCCGCAGTGAATGGGCCATTCGTCTGCTGAGCCTGTCGCGGTCTGAGGACACGGCGACGCGGCCGGGGCTCATCCTGATCCAGATCGACGGCCTGTCGCACCGGCAGTTCGAGAGGGCGCTTGCCGCCGGACGGATGCCGTATCTGCGCAAGCTGATGCAACGGGAAGCCTATCGCGCCGAAGTGCTGTACTCCGGGCTCCCGTCGAGCACACCAGCCGTCCAGGGCGAATTGATGTACGGCGTTCGGTGCGCCGTGCCGGCCTTCAGCTTCTTCGATCGTCGATCGCGTGCCCTGGTCCGGATGTGGGACCCGGCAGTTGCTGCTCGCGTCGAGCAGCGGCTGCTCGAGTCCGGCACACCGCTCCTGGAGGGCGGTGCCGCATATTGCGACATCTACTCAGGGGGTGCGGAGGAGGCGCATTTCTGCCCGTCGCAAATGGGTTGGGGCCAATTGATGCAGCATGCCAATCCCTTGGCGATTGCTGTCTTGACAGTGTCCAATCTCTACAGCCTCGTCCGCGCCGGCGCGCTGGCGATTCTTGAGATCGCACTCGCTGTCTTCGACGGGCTGACCGGTGTGATCGCCGGCCAAGATCTAATCAAGGAGCTTCGCTTTGTACCGGCCCGCGTGGCTGTCTGCGTCGTCCTGCGGGAGCTGGTGACGATTGGCGCCAAGATTGATGCGGCGCGCGGCCTCCCGATCGTGCACGTCAACTACCTCGGCTACGATGAACAGGCGCATCGCCGTGGGCCGGATTCGGCATTCGCGCATTGGGCGTTGAAGGGCATCGACGATTCCATTGCCCGGGTAGCCCGGTCCGCCAAACGCTCGGCACGTCGCGAATACGATGTCTGGATCTACTCGGACCACGGCCAAGAATCGTCCGTTCCCTATACGGACATCGCCGGCCAGTCGCTTGAGGAGGCGGTCAAGCAGTCGCTGGCGCGGACTGCACAGCGCCTGGGAGGCATCGCAACCGAAGTCAGCAGCGAGCAGACGCTTCGTGCACATGGGCTTCGGGGCCCTCGCTCCCGCTGGATGCCTCCCACAGATGATGATGGCGAGTACCGATATCACCCCACGGGCGTCTCGGTGGCGGCAATGGGGCCAATCGGCCACGTCTACTTGAATTCGCCGACCGACGCCGAGGGGCTGAATGCCCTTGCGCGCGACCTTGTCGACAAGGCATCGATTCCCGCGGTCTTGGCGGCAGGCCGCGATGGTCGGGTCCGCACTTGGACAGGAGCCGGAGAGTTAGCGATTCCGGCGGAGGCTGGGATGCTGCTTGGCGCCGATCATCCTTTCCTAGAGGAAGTGGCGCACGACTTGATTGAGCTGTGCAATCATCCCGACTCCGGCGATCTTGTGTTGTGCGGCTGGCGACCGGAAGGCCGTCCCATCAGCTTTCCGTATGAGAACGGCGCCCATGGTGGACCGGGGCCCGAAGAAACCCGCGCCTTTGCACTGCTGCCTGGCGACGTTCGTCTTCGTGCAGCAGACCGGCCCGCGCGGCCAATCGATCTTCGCCGAGCGGTCCTTGGCCATCTCGATCGTTTACCCGCCTCCGCGATCCTATCGGCCAAGGTGCCGGAGGACCGGGGCGAGCACCTCCGCGTCATGACCTATAACGTCCACAGTTGCATTGGCATGGACGGCAAGACGGCACCCGAGCGCATCGCCCGGGTTATCGCGCAATACGCCCCGGACATCGTAGCCTTGCAGGAACTCGATGTTGGCCGCATGCGCACCGGCGGAGTCGATCAGGCTCATCTCATCGCCCAGCATCTGGGGATGGAGCTGCATTTCCACGCGGCGATACACATCGAGGAAGAGCAATATGGCGACGCCGTATTGAGCCGGCTGCCAATGCGGCTGATCAAATCCGCGCAACTTCCTGGCAGCGGCATGGTCCAGCCGCGCGGAGCGTTGTGGACCGAGATCACCACGGCCGCCGGGCGGCTCCAATTTCTCAACACGCATCTTGGACTCACTCGAAACGATCGCCGGCTTCAAATCGACGCGTTGGCGGGGCGGGAGTGGTTGGCACATCCTGATTGCCGGGCGCCCACGATCCTGGCCGGAGACTTGAATGCCGTGCCGGGATCGCGCACCTGCAGGCGGCTTGCCCAACGATTGTGCGACGCACAGCGGAAATTGGAGTCCCATCGCCCGAAACCGACATTCTTCGGGCGCCGGCCGACGCTGCGCATCGATCACATCTTCGTCGATCCGGTCATCGAGGTCTTGAATGTGGAAGTGCCGACCGGCCACCTCGCGCGCACGGCGTCCGACCACCTCCCCGTCGTCGCGGACATCAGACTTCCGTCCGCCCAGCCCATTGATGAGCGGACCGGAGTCGGCGGGACTACGGAACTGCGTGCCGTGCCGTCAGCGAGCATTGACGGGCGTTTGTCGAGCAGCAGGTCCACCAAATAGATCTTCGCGGTCGGCCTGGCGTCGCGAACCTGGAGCGTGAGCGCCCCGAGCCCCGGCCAGCTCCGCATCGCCCCCGATCATGCCCACAAGCCGCAAGTCACGGGCCGCGGCGCGCACGTCCCCGGCAACCGACCCGAGAAGTTCCACCTCCCGGCCCGCCAGCTAGGCATTGCCGCCAATCGTCGTCTCGGAAGGAACGGTGAGCGCATCGGAGGCGGCCATCAGATCCCCCCCGATCGTCGCCGCGGGCGTCAGGTTGGCGCCGGCGATCCGGACATTGCCTTCGATCAGGCCGCCGACGACGATGTCCGGGCCGACCGACAGAACGTCCTCGGATATCTGTCCGCCAATGACGACGGTCTCGCCGAAGGACACGACGTCCCGGTTCACCTGTCCGTCGACGGTGACCGTCTGGCTGCCTGCGACAATCAATCTTAGGTCTCGGAGCCCTCAGAAGAACTCTTCAACAGCCTCGGCCATATACGCGCGTCGCGTCGGCCAGTAGCTG
>OZ245752.1:2262500-3107500 GCA_965227455.1 Alphaproteobacteria bacterium
GACCTCAACCATCCTGACCCTGTCCGGCAGCGCCATCGTCAGCTCGCCGCGGGGCCCGGCTCGAAACCGAGCAGATCGACCCCCTCCTCGACCTGGTCGCCGGCGGCGAACGGCAAGGCGGTGACGGCGCCATCGGCGGGGGCGGTGATGGTGTGTTCCATCTTCATCGCCTCCAGCACCAGCAGGGGCTGGCCCTTCTCGACCGCCGCACCGGGCTCGACCAGCACGGTCACGACCCGGCCCGGCATCGGCGCGGTCAGCCGACCGCCATCGGCATCGCCCGCGCCCGCGGTGGCGACAGGGTCGATCAGCGAGAGGCGGTAGGTGCCGCCGGAGCCGTTTGACGCGCGTGCGATCACCGTGATGTCGAGGCCGTGGCGGAAGACAAGCGCGCGACACCGGCGGCCGTCCAGGGAGGCGGTCAAGCGCCCCTGCCCGTCCAGTTCGCCGTCGGCGCGGATTTCGTCGCCGCCGTCGGGCGTCAGCCCGAGGCCGCCATCCCGCAGATAACGGATCGCAACCGGCATCTCGGACTCGCTATCGCGAAAGCTCAGCCCGTCGCGGGCCTCGTCGTTCAGCCGCCAGCCCGAGGCGCCATGCCAGGGCGACCAGGGGTCGCGGGATCCATCGGCCCGGCCGGCCAGGTCCCGCCGCCATTGCAGGATTATGCCAAGCGCGGCGAGGACCCGGACCTCGCCGGGCACCCCGTCGGCGGCGGGCAGCAGGGCCGCCTCGTGGCGGTCGATGAAGCGGGTATCGAGATCGGCCTCGGCAAAGGCCGGATGGGCGACAACGGCGCGCAGGAAATCGGCATTGGTGGCCAGGCCGGCGATCTCGGTTCCGTCCAGGGCGGCGGAGAGGCGGCGCAGGGCCCCGCCGCGATCCCGGTCCCAGGCGATGATCTTGGCGATCATCGGATCGTAATGCACCGAGACGGCATCGCCCTGCCGCACGCCGGTATCGACACGTACATGCGGCGCGTCCTGCGGCAGGCGCAGATGGCGCATGGTGCCGGTGGCGGGCAGAAAACCGGCGGCGGGATCCTCCGCATAGAGCCGCGCTTCCACCGCATGGCCCTCGATGGACACCGCGTCCTGATCGAGCGGCAGCTCACCGCCGGCGGCCACATGCAGTTGGAGCTCGACGAGGTCGAGGCCGGTGATCATCTCGGTGACCGGGTGCTCGACCTGCAGGCGGGTGTTCATCTCCATGAAATAGAAGCCGGGACCGTCCGCGGCCTCGGAATCGTAGAGGAACTCGACCGTCCCGGCGCCGACATAGCCGATCGACCGGGCGGCGGCGACCGCCGCCTCGCCCATGGCCCGCCGGGTCTCTGGCGGCAACCCGGGGGCCGGCGCCTCCTCCAGTACCTTCTGGTGGCGCCGCTGGACCGAACAGTCGCGTTCGAACAGATGGATGCAGGCACCATGGCCGTCGGCGAAGACCTGCATCTCCACATGGCGCGGCCGGGCCAGGTAGCGTTCCAGCAGCACCCGGTCGTCGCCGAAGGCGGCCTTCGATTCCCGCTTCGATGCTTCCAGCGCCGAGGCCAGGTCGCCGGCCGCCTCGACCACGCGCATGCCCTTGCCGCCGCCTCCGGCAGAGGGCTTGACCAGCAGCGGATAGCCGATGCGGTCCGCGGCCTCGGTGAGCGCCTTCAGGGTCTGGGCGCGGCCGTGATAGCCGGGAACCAGCGGCACTCCGGCCTTTTCCATCAGCGCCTTGGCTTCGCTCTTGCTGCCCATGGCGCGGATGGCATCCGCCGGCGGCCCGACAAAGACCAGGCCGGCCTTGCCGCAGGCCTCGGCGAATTCGGCATTCTCCGCCAGGAAGCCGTAACCTGGATGCACGGCCTGGGCGCCGGCGGACAGCGCCGCCTCGATGATGCGGTCGCCGCGCAGATAGCTGTCCGCGGCCGCCGCCGGGCCGATCGGCAACGCCTCGTCGGCGGCGGCGACATGCAACGCCCCGGCATCGGCCTCGGAATAGACCGCGATGGTGCGGATACCGAGGTGGCGCGCCGTGCGCATGATGCGGCAGGCGATCTCTCCGCGATTGGCGATCAACAGCCGGTCGAACATGGCCTCCTGGTCCGGCAGTGAGTCGGGCAAGAGCCGTGGAATAGCACGGGCCGGCGCCTGCGCCGACAGTTTCCCGCACAAGGCCCGGCGACGCCGTTTGAACGGCGGCCGTTAACGAATTGTTTACCAAGATATCCGCTTCTAACCACGACCAAATCCGACAGCATGGACAGGGAGGCGCCGACGTGCCCCAGATCGTGACAGCGGCGCGCAGCGGCGCCTGCGGCCTGATGATTCTGACGCTGGCGGCCTGCGTCACTTCCCAATCGCACAATGCCCCGGCGACAGGCAGCCGCGCCGATCTGGTCGCCGGATCGCTCGACTCCTCGGTGCAGCTGTTCACCGACCGCATGGGCGGCGCCCATCGCGCCGGATCGGGCGTCGTGCTCACGGCGGAAGCGGACGGCACTTCGCTCATCCTGACCGCCGCCCATCTCGTCGAGCCACCGACGGACCAGATCGTCGAAGTGGTATCGCCGCGGACCGGCCAGCGGGTCGGGGCCCGGATCCTGGCCAGCGATCCGGATGCGGATATCGCCGTGGTCGAGGCCTCGGGCCTGCCGGTCACGCCGGTGAGGCTGAAACCCGAGGCCCGGCTGGGCGAGGATGTCTGGGTGATGTCGTTCCCCTGGGGCCGGCGGGGGACACTGGTCAACGGCGTGGTCAGCCAGATCGCCGGCAACGGGCCGGTGGTCGAGACCGAGGGGTCGGTGGCCCTGATCGACGCCGTGGTCGGCTATGGCACCAGCGGCGGCGGCGTCTTCGACGACGGGACCGGCGGCTTGATCGGCATCGTGCGGGGCTATCGCACGGCGCGGCTGTCGCTGTCCGGCGACGAAGCCCAGACCCTGGACCTGCCGATTGCCGGCGAGACCACGGTCATCTCAACCGGCGAGATTGTCTGCTTCCTTCAGGCGGAAGGGCTTGCCGCCAGGATGCCGGCTTCCACGCGGCGCTCCGCCGGAGCCTGCACCGAAGGATAGCGGGCCGGGCGCCCTCTGGGAGACACCCGGCCCGGCGAGCGCTATTCGCGCTCGATCTTGAGATCGTTGATCAGTTTCTGACCGTCCGATTCCTCGTAGGACACGGTGACCTCGGAGCCTGGGCGCAGCGTCTCGAGCGCGATGCCCTCGGTGACGGCAAAGACGGTGCCGTCGTCCAGAACGATCATCCGGGATTGCAGGTCGACACCCTCGACCGTGCCCGTTGCCTCCTCCGCGCTCGCAACACCGGCGGTACCGAGCAGCGCCGCCGCGACGAGCACACCAAGAAGCTTGTTCATTGTGATCCCTCCTGTTTTTCGGGTTCCAGGCCGGTCGGCAAGAGGCCGCCGCCGTGGACCCCGATTGTCTCCGGCCGCTGCCACCGGAGCGAGAGTCAAAGAAAGAACCTTCTTGTGATGGGGATTGGTGCGGCCGTGACCGCCGGGACCATCGCGGTCACAGTAAGCGACTGATCGCAAAGGGTCAGTCGCCGTCGAGCACCCAGCTCGGCTTGCGCTTTTCCAGGAAGGCGGACACGCCTTCGCGGCCTTCGTCGCCGGCCCGGATTTCGGCGATTCGCCGGGCCGTTTCGTCCCGCAGCTTTTCGGCGGGGAGATAGGTCACATCGGCGATCAGGGCCTTCGCTGCGGCCTGGGCAGTGGGACCGCCCTTGGAGAGGGATGCGAGCAACTCCGACACCCGGTCCTCGACCTTCGCATCCGCCTCCACCGCGTGGACCAGCCCGATCCGCTTGGCTTCCGGCGCGTCGAAGACCTCGGCCGTCAGGAAGTAACGGCGGGCGGCACGCCGGCCCATGGCGGCGACCACATAGGGGCTGATGGCGGCCGGAATCAGACCGAGCTTGACCTCCGACAGGCAGAAGCGGGCGCCCATCGTTGCCACGGCAATATCACAGCAGGCGACCAGCCCCACGCCGCCGCCATAGGCGGCACCATGCACCACCGCGATGGTCGGGCGCGGCAGGGTATCCAACACATGCATGAGCTCGGACAGCGCCCGGGCGTCGGCCAGATTCTCCTCGCGGCTGTAGCCGGCCATGCGGCGCATCCAGCCGAGATCGCCACCGGCACAAAAGCTCTTGCCGGCACCGCGAAGCACCACGACACGGACCGCAGGATCGGATCCAAGGTCGCTGAGGGCCGCTGTCAACGCGGCAATCATGGCGTCGTCGAAGGCGTTGTGCAGTTTGGGCCGGTTCAGCGTAACGGTCGCCACGCCATCTTCGACCGACGTCAGCACGGGCTGATCGGTCATTGCTTGCCCCTCAAACTACATCCGGAAGACACCAAAACGGGTCTCCTCCATAGGAGCGTTCAAGGCCGCCGACAGGCCCAACCCCAGCACCATGCGCGTATCGGCCGGGTCGACGATGCCGTCGTCCCATAGGCGGGCGCTGGCGTAGTAGGGATGGCCCTGGTGCTCGTACTGCTCCAGCAGCGGCGCCTTGAAGGCCTCCTCCTCGGCCTCGGGCCAGGTCTCGCCGCGGGCCTCCAGGCCGTCGCGGCGCACCTGGGCCAGCACATTGGCTGCCTGCTCCCCGCCCATGACGGAGATGCGGGCATTCGGCCACATCCATAAGAGCCGCGGACCGTAGGCACGGCCGCACATGCCGTAATTGCCGGCGCCGAAGCTGCCGCCGAGGATCATGGTGAACTTCGGCACCTTGGCGCAGGCCACGGCCGTAACCAGCTTGGCGCCGTCCTTGGCGATGCCGCCGGCCTCGTATTTCTGCCCGACCATGAAGCCGGTGATGTTCTGCAAGAACAGGAGCGGTATACGCCGCTGGCAACACAGCTCGATGAAATGGGCGCCCTTGAGCGCGCTCTCGGAGAACAGGATGCCGTTATTGGCCAGGATACCGACCGGGTAGCCATGAATGCGGGCGAAGCCGGTCACCAGGGTCTGGCCGTAGAGATGCTTGAACTCGTCGAATTCCGAGCCGTCGACCAGCCGGGCGATAACTTCACGCACGTCGTAGGGTTTGCGCAGATCGGCCGGGACAATGCCGTAGAGCTCTTCGATGGGGTAGAGCGGCTCGGCCGGCGCTTTCAGGGTGATGTCCGGCCGCTTCTCGCGGTTCAGATTTCCGATGATGCGCCGGGCTATGGCCAGAGCGTGGGCATCGTCCTGGGCGAAATGGTCGGTCACGCCGGAATGGCGGGAATGCACCTCCGCGCCGCCCAGCTCCTCGGCCGACACCACCTCGCCGGTTGCAGCTTTGACCAGGGGCGGGCCGCCCAGGAAGATGGTGCCCTGCTCCTTGACGATGATGCTTTCGTCCGACATGGCGGGCACATAGGCGCCGCCGGCGGTGCAGGAGCCCATCACCACCGCCACCTGCGGGATGCCGGCCGCCGACAGTGTGGCCTGGTTGTAGAAGATGCGGCCGAAATGGTCGCGGTCGGGGAACACCTCGTCCTGGCGCGGCAGGAAGGCACCGCCGGAATCGACCAGGTAAATACAAGGCAGATTGTTCTCCCGGGCGATGTCCTGGGCGCGCAGGTGCTTCTTCACCGTCAGCGGGTAATAGGTGCCGCCCTTGACCGTCGCGTCGTTGGCGACGATGACGCATTCCGCCCCGGCGACCCGGCCGATCCCGGTGATCAGCCCGGCCGCCGGCACCACGTCCTCATAGACCTCATGGCCCGCGAGCTGGGAGAACTCCAGAAAGGGCGCGCCGGGGTCCAGCAGCCGCCGCACCCGTTCCCGCGGCAGCAGCTTGCCGCGATCGGTATGCCGCTGCCGCGCCCTCTCGCCGCCGCCCTCCTTGATTCGCGCCACAGTGTCGCGCAGGTCGTCGACAAGACCGCGCATAACGGCGTCATTCTCACGGAACTCCGCGGATTTCGGGTCGATGGCGCTTTTCAGGATGGTCATTCGAGCGGGGATCGGGATGCCTCGGTCCGACTACCTTGCCGTCCGGGCCGTAACCGGGCAAGGACCCTGGCGATTGTCGCGGTGCAAGTTTCCGCTTTCATGCTCCGAAGGCTTCCGAAATGATGCCCGCGACAAGGACCGTCCTGGAACGCCTTCATGCTGCCCACCCTGCAGGCCCTGGAAGATGCGGCCGAGACCATCCACCGGGTTTTGCCGCCGACGCCGCAGATCCGCTGGCCCCTATTGTGCGAACGGGCCGGTACCGAGATCTGGGTCAAGCATGAGAACCACCAGCCGGTCGGCGCCTTCAAAGTGCGCGGCGGGCTGCTCTATATGGACGAGTTGAAGCGCTCCAATCCGGAACTGTCGCACGTAATCGCGGCGACCCGGGGCAATCACGGCCAATCGATCGCCTTCGGCGCCGGCCGGGTCGGTCTCGCCGCGACGATCGTCGTGCCGCACGGCAACAGCCGTGAGAAGAATGCCGCCATGCGGGCCCTCGGTGCCGAGATGATCGAGCATGGCGACGATTTCCAGGCGGCCCTGGAATACGCCATGGGCCTGGCCGAGGAGCGCGGCTACTTCCCGACCCCGTCCTTCGAGGAGCCGCTGGTGCGCGGCGTCGGCACCTACAGCCTGGAGTTCCTGCGCGCCCGACCGGACCTAAAATCCGTCTATGTGCCGATCGGCCTGGGATCCGGCATCTGCGGCATGGCGGCGGCGCGCGAAGCGCTGGGGCACAAGGCGGAGATCGTCGGCGTCGTCTCGGCGCACGCGCCGGCTTATGCCCTCTCCTTCGAGCAACGCCAGCCGGTGGTACATCCGACGACCACCGAGATCGCCGACGGCATGGCCTGCAGCACGCCGAATCCGGCCGCCCTGGAATTGATCTGGCAGCATGTCGACCGCGTGGTTCAGGTGACGGATGACGAGATCGCGGCCGCCATGCGGGCCCTGTTCACCGACACCCATAACGTCGCGGAGGGCGCCGGGGCCGCCGGCCTGGCGGCGATCCTGCAGGACCGCGAGCGGCTTGCCGGCCGCGAGGTCGGGTTCGTGCTGACCGGCGGCAATGTCGACCGCGACGTCTTCGCGCACATCCTGGCGGAGGGCGACTGATCGCTGCCGCCGGTCCCGGATCGATCCCTCTGGCCGGAAAAATGCTCTAGGGTCGGCGCCATGGGCCAGGGGAGCGTGACATTTCTCAGCATCCTGTCGGTGTGGGCGCTGCCGGTCCTGCTGGCCATCACCCTGCACGAGGCGGCGCACGGTTATGCGGCCCTACGGCTGGGCGACGACACCGCGCAGCGACAGGGGCGGGTCAGCCTCAATCCCCTGCGCCATGTCGATCCGGTCGGCACCGTGCTGCTGCCGCTCGTCCTGCTGTTCACGGCGGCGCCGTTCCTGTTCGGCTGGGCCAAGCCGGTCCCGGTGGTCTTTCGCAACCTCCGCCAACCGCGTCGCGACATGGTGCTGGTCGCCGCGGCCGGGCCTGCCGCCAACCTGCTATTGGCGACGGTCGCGGCGCTGCTGTTTCACATCCTGCCGCTGCTGCCGCCCGATGCGGCACGCTGGGTCGGCCTCAATCTGCAGCACGCGATCCTGATCAACCTCGTCTTGGTGATCTTCAACCTCCTGCCCGTTCCGCCGTTGGATGGCGGCCGGATCGCTGTCGGCCTGCTGCCGGACGTCCTGGCCCGCCCGCTGGCGCGACTGGAGCGCTGGGGGATCCTCATCATCGTCGGAATCGTGTTCCTGCTGCCGATGGCCGGCGGATTGCTGGATCTCGACCTCAACGTGGCGCATTGGATCATCATCACGCCCTTGAATGCGCTCACCGACATATTCGCGGCGATCGCCGGCCTGACCTGACGCCCGAACCGTTCAGTAGATCTCCGGGACGTAGAGCTCCTGCGGGAGCACTTTGCGTTCATATTCCGGATTGAACACCCGGTCCGGCAGAACGACCGGCTCGTGCGGCACCTCCTCATAGGGTACCTGCGCCAGCAGATGGTGGATGCAGTTGAGCCGGGCGCGCTTCTTGTCATTGCCCTCGACGATCGACCAGTTCGCCTCTGGGATGTTGGTGCGTTCCAGCATCTCCTCCTTCACCTTGGTGTACTGCTCCCAGCGGATCCGGGACTGCAGGTCCATCGGGCTCAGCTTCCACTGCTTGATGGGGTCGTGGACGCGCATCAGGAAGCGCAGCTGCTGCTCCTGATCGGTGATGGAGAACCAGTATTTGACCAGCCTGATGCCGGAGCGCACCAGCATCCGCTCGAACTCGGTCACGTCGTTAAAGAATTCCTCGACCTGATCCGCCTCGGCGAACCCCATGACCCGCTCGACGCCGGCACGGTTGTACCAGGAGCGGTCGAACAGGACGATTTCGCCGGCGGTCGGCAGATGCGGGACGTAACGCTGGAAATACCATTGATGCCTCTCGCGCTCGGTCGGCGCCGGCAGCGCGACGGTCTTGCAGACCCGCGGGTTCAGGCGCTGGGTAACCCTCTTGATGACGCCGCCCTTGCCGGCGGCGTCGCGCCCTTCGAAGATCACCAGCAGCTTGTAGCCGGTGTGCACGACCCAGTCCTGGAGCATCACCAGCTCGGCCTGCAGGCGCAGGAGCTCACGGAAATAGGTGCGGCGGTCGAGAGTCGACTTGTGCTTCATATGGGTGATCTGGCGCAGCTCTCGGCTTATGCGCTCGTCGTCGATCTCCATCTCCAGCTCTTCGTCGAAGCTGTCTTCCAGCTCGGCATCGACCCAGCTCTGCTCTTTGGATTCGCCCGGATTGCTGCTCATGTGAGTGCTCGGCCTCCCCTGTTTCTGCCGGTGGTTCCGTTTGCCGATGGAGTGTGCAGCGTATCGGCAGAGTCTGACAAACGTGCTGCAGCGCCATCTGTCGTTGACATCGCTCAATCTTTCCATTATTTCTGAAATAACAGAAAGAATGGAAGCTCGATGAAACTCTCACCTGCGATGCACACCTTCATCCGCCATTGGGGCGAAATGGGCTCACGCTGGAGCGTCAACCGCTCGGTGTCGCAGATCCATGCCCTGCTGTATCTGGCTGATCGGCCGCTGCCCGCGGACGAGATCGTGGAGACACTGGGCATCGCGCGGTCGAACGTGTCCACCAGCCTGAAGGAACTGCAAAGCTTCAGCCTCGTGGAGCTGATCCACGTGCCCGGCGACCGCCGCGATCATTTCGTGGCCAAGAAAGATCCCTGGGAGATGCTGCTGGCGATCATGGAAGAGCGTAAGCGGCGCGAGATCGATCCGGCGCTGGCCATGCTGCAATCCTGCGTCGCCGATGCCGAGGCGGACAAAGAGACGCCGAAGGATGTGCGCGATCGGCTGGGCTCCATGCTGGAACTGCTGCAACAGCTCGATTCGCTCTACGACCGCATGCGCCGCATGCCTCGGCCGATCCTCAAGCGCGTCGTCACCATGGGCGACAAGATTGCCCATCTGATCGAGAGATAAATTTTTTTGCGCCGATCTTTCTCACAATTCAGAAAGAACCGAACGATCTAGACCATGTTCGAAGGCACCGCATATCAGGCCTTGGAAACCGCCGGTACAGCCCATGTTCCGACGCCCGATTTCCAGGCTCTGGTCGGCGATCCGGGCTGGCGTCGGCTGCACGCCGATGTGCGGCGACGCTTCGCGCCAGGCCATGCGGCAACCGCCATCCGCTATCGCGGGCACATGGATGTGCGGCGCTCGACAATCGGTCTGCTCTTCGCCGCCCTGGCCCGGTTGATCGGCGGGCCGCTGCCGCTGCGGCAGGCCTATTGCGCGCCGACGGATGTCGGGGTCTGGGACGACCGGATGGGTGGCGTCGTCTGGGAACGAAATCTCCATTTGCGCCCGGACGAGGACCCGGCCTGCATCCGATCGACAAAGCGCTGCGGCCCCAATGGCAGCCTGCTCGAATGCGTGGAGGGCGGCCTGGGCATGGTACTGACGGTGTTCGAGGAGGATTGCGCGCTGATCTTCGAAAGCCGCGGCTATTTCCTCGACCTGGTCGGCCTGCGGATCCCGATCCCGTCTTTCCTGACCCCTGGCCGCTGCCGGGTCACCCATGCTGCGGTGGCGCCGACACGGTTCCGCTTCACCATGGCAATGGACCATCCGGTCTGGGGCCGGACCTTCCATCAGACCGGCCTCTTCGAGGACCCGTCCTAGTTCGGGATGATTTGAAGTCGACTCGACTTCAAATCCGAATCCCGAACTATCTCAACATGCTAGAGGACGATTCAGAGATGAGGACTACGGACCTCATCTCATCGTGGTCTGGCCTCACCACTGCCGGATTTTCCTGGCTTGCTGTCGCCGGGTGCCGACTGCATGGAGCAACGGGTGGCATGGCGAAGACGCTGATCGAACAGATGGCCAAGGAGCTGAAACGTCCGGCGGACCGCATCGAGGCGCTGGTCGTCGGCGCGCCGGGCCGCTACCGGACCTACAGGATCCCGAAGAAGGAGTCCGGCAAGACCCGTCTGATCGCCGAGCCGCCGCCGGACATCAAGACCCTGCAACGCTGGTTCGCCGAACGCCATCTGTCGCGACTGCCGGTGCATCGTGCTGCCACCGCCTATCGTCCCGGCAGCAGCATCGTCAAGAACGCGGCGATCCATAAGGCCAACCCATTCCTGCTGACAATGGACTTCCAGGATTTCTTCCCGTCGCTGCGGCCCCGGGACCTGCGCCGGGCGATTGCGCACAACGGCCACCTCGACTTCACCAAGGCCGAGCTGCGGCTGGTCGACCATCTGCTGTTCTGGAGGGCGAGCGGCCTGCCCGGGCTGTCCGGCCTCAGGCTGTCCTCCGGCGCTCCCAGCTCGCCGGCCGTCTCCAACGCCGTGATGCATGAGCTGGACGTCGCCATCGCCGAGCTCTGCCACAGACGCCGGATCCGCTACACCCGCTATGCCGATGATCTCACCTTCTCCGGCAAGAGCGAGGCGGCCTTGCTGACCGTCTTCGGCCAGGTCGGCGCCCTGATCCGACGGACCAAGGTGCCGAGGCTGAAGGTGCATGCCGACAAGACCGTCTTCAGCTCCAAGAGCACCCGGCGGGAGGTGACCGGCCTGACGCTGACCCCGGACGGCAAGCTGTCGATCGGCCGCGACCGCAAGGCCTTGATCCGCGATCAGGTCGAACGCTACCGCCGCGGCCGGCTGCCGGATGCCGACGGCCGCAAGCTGGGCGGCCTGATTGCCTTCGCCCAGAGTGTGGAGCCGGATTTCGTCCGGCGCCTGACCCGCAAGCATGGCGTCGAGCTGATGGACCGCATCCGGACCGGCGGTTAGATCCGAGGACCGGGATCAGAAGCCGCCGGTCTCCAGCCAGCGGTCGAGCTGCTCCAGCCGGTCGGCGCCCCAGAACGGCTCGCCATCGACCAGGAAGAACGGGGAGCCGAAAACGCCGGCGTCCAGCGCCGCCGCGGTCTCCGCCTTCAGCCTCTCCTTGATCTCCGGCGTCTGGATCGCCGCCTGCAGGGCGTCGGGATCGATGTCGAGGTCCGCCGCGACTTCCGCCACCTGCTCCGGCTGGGCGATGTCCCTGCCCTCGCCGAAATGGGCGTGGCACAGGGCCTTGGCCAGCCGCCGCGCCAGAGCCGGGTCGCTGTCCAGGCACCAGTAATAGGCCCGCGCCGCCGCCAGGGTCAGGATCGGCATGACCGGCGGAAAGGCAAACGGCACGCCGAGATAGCGGGCGAAGCGCGGCATGTCGTGGCGCGAATAATCGTCCCGCATGGGAATCTGCACCAGCGGCCTGGCGCCGGTCACCTTCATCGCCGCGCCCAGCATGATCGGGCGCCAATCGACGGTGCGGCCATGTTTCGCCGCCAGTGCGTCGATCTGGGTCGAAGCGAGGTAGCCGTAAGGCGAGGCGAAATCGAAGTAGAAAGCGATAGAGTCGGGCATAGATAGAGATCCGGCGAGAGTGAGGCCTGGCGAGACATCATATGCAATCGCCGCCGTCTCGTAAGCCTCTGCAGCCGATCAATATCGCCGGTGGTGGATGCGCCGGCGGCGCGCCGGCTTTCAGGCTGGATCGCAGGCCATGATCCAATCGGCAGCGGCGGAAAGATCGGCCACGACCGCAGCGGGCGGCGGCGCGATCCGCGCCTCATCGCCGGCATGGTACTTGCCAGTTTGCACCAGGATGCCGCGAATGCCGGCCGCCTGCGCGCCGGCAATATCGGCCTCGACATCGTCGCCGATCATGACGGCGTCCGCGCGGGCGCAGCCAAGGCTGTCGATCGCGGCCCCGAAGAACTCGGCGGATGGCTTGCCAAGCACCGTCGCGGTGCGACCGGTCGCGTATTCAAGGGCCGCGACGAAAGGGCCGGCATCCAGGCTTAGTTTTTGGTCAGCGTCACGGAAGCTGCGGTTGCGGGCCAGGGCCAGGAAAGCGGCCTGCGGGTCCAGGGCACGGAAGGCCGCATTCAGCCGTTCGTAGGTGAAGCCCGTGCCGGCATCGCCGACCACGACGGCCGACGGCCCCTCCGTTTCGGGAAGACCGGCGAAATCCTCCTCCAGGGCAGGATGGATCAGCAGGTACGGCGACATGCCGTTCGCCTCGAGATAACGGCGTGCCGCGATGGCCGGCATGAAGAGTTCGTCAGGCTCCAGGACCAGACCCATGCGGTGAAGCTTGCCCAGCAGAGCCCGTCGCGGCTGTCGTGTTGTGTTGGTGATGCCACGGATCGGAATGCCGGCAGCCCGGATTCGATCGACCGCGTCCACCGCACCCGGCAGGGCGTCGTTCCCGACATAGACCACACCCCCGAGATCGAGCAGCACACCCCGGATTGGCATGGCATCGACCCTCCGTTACTCGTCCGCGATCTGGCGGCCGATGATCAGGCGCTGGATGTCGCTGGTGCCTTCATAGATCTGGCAGACGCGGACATCGCGATAGATGCGCTCGACCGGGAAATCCGCCAGATAGCCGTAGCCGCCATGGATCTGGATGGCGTCGGAGCAGACCTCTTCCGCCATCTCGCTGGCGAACAGCTTGGCCATGGCCGCCTCTTTCAAACAGGAACGGCCGGCCTCGCGCAGCTGCGCGGCGTTCAAGGTCATCAGCCGGGCCGCCTCGATCCGGGTCGCCATGTCGGCGAGGCGGAAGCGGACGGCCTGGTGGTCGAGGATCGGCGTGCCGAAGGTCTCGCGCTCGCGGGCGTAGTCCAGCGCCGCCTCATAGGCCGAACGCGCCATGCCAACGGCCTGGGCGGCGATGCCGATACGGCCGCCCTCCAGGTTCGACAGGGCGATCTTGTAGCCCTGCCCTTCCTCGCCCAGCAGCATGTCGGCGCCCAGCTTGCAGTCATCCAGCACGATCTGCGCCGTGTCCGAGGCGCGCTGGCCGAGCTTCTTCTCCAGACGGGCCACGGAATAGCCGGGGCTGTCGGTGGGCACGATGAAGGCGCTGATGCCCTTGCGGCCGGCCTCCGGATCGGTAACCGCGAAGACGATGGCAATCTGGCCATGCTTTCCATTGGTGATGAACTGCTTGGTGCCATTCAGCACCCAGCCATTGCCGGACTTCTCGGCCCGGGTCTTGATCGCCGCGGCGTCGGAGCCGGCCTGCGGCTCGGTCAGGCAAAAGGCCCCCAGCAACTCGCCGCGCGCCATGGGCTTGAGGAAGCGCTCCTTCTGCTCGGTCGATCCAAAGGCCAGGATCGGCGCGCAACCGACGGAGTTGTGCACGCTCATGATCGTGGAGCAGGAGCCGTCGCCGGCCGCCACCTCCTCGATCGCCAAGGCGTAGGAGACGAAATCGGCGCCGGCGCCGTCCCATTCATCGGGCACCAGCATGCCCAGGAAGCCCAGTTCGCCCATCTCGGCCACGGCGGCGGAGGGGAAGTCGCCGGTCCGGTCCCAATCGCCGGCGTTCGGCCACAGCTTGTCCCGCGCGAATTGCCGCGCGGTGTCGCGGATAAGGGTCTGGTCTTCAGTCAGCAGCATGGCTTTGGCCGGCGCCCGCCAATTCCGGTGCGGGAAAGCGTTGCTTGAAGGTGAAGGCGTCGGGTGTAGGCCCGCGGTCCGCCAGTACCTCCAACCGCTCCAGCGCCTCTTCCACGCTCGGCCGATGCCCCGCCTCGACCCACCACAACACCATGTGCGGTTTGGTCGGCTTCTCGAACCATTCCCGGCGGCGCGCCATCACCCGCGTATGCGTTGTCCGATAGACATAGTCGAACAGGGCGTCCGCCGACTCCCAGACCGACAGGTTCAGGATCACCAAGGGATCGTCGGTCACTGCGATATCGGTGGCATTGCCACTGCCGGATTGCAGGCGCCAGACAAAACCGGGGCTGCGATCGGCGAGTGCGTTGATCGTATCCAGCTGGGCCATGAAATCGGCCATGGCCGGATCATCCATTGGCGCCACCGCCCGCGCGATATTGGCCTGCGCCAGGTGCCAGTCCTGCATGGGACCTCCTACCAGGGAATCTCGGACCCATCATAGTTCAAGAAACGGCCGGTGTCGGATGGCGTCAGCCCGTCGATCACGCGCTTCAGGCCGGTAATGCTCTCCACCGCGCCGATCAGGGCGCTCGGCCCGCCCATATCGGTGCGCACCCAGCCCGGATGCACGACCACGATAGTGAAGCCCTCCGGCTGGAGATCCATGGCGAGGGCCTTCATGGAGGCATTCACCGCCGCCTTGGAGGACCGGTAGATATAGCTGCCGCCGCTGCTGTCGGCGATGGAGCCCATCTTGCTGGATACGGTCACGATCTTGCGGCCCTCCCCGGCCCGGATGTGCTCGATAAAGGCCTCGGCAACGCGCATCGGCGCCAGGGTGTTGACCTCGAAGACCTCGCGCCAGGCATCGTAGTCGAATTCGCCCAGCACCATCTGGCGCGGACCGTAGATGCCGGCATTGTTGATCAGCAGATCGATCGGGACGCCCGACAGGCGCTCACCCAGGATCGCCACCGAAGCCGGATCAGCCACGTCCAGCGGCACCGGCGACACGTCGCCGTCGATGCGCCGCAAATCGTCCGCCCGCTCCGGCTCGCGCACGCCGGCCAGCACGGTCCAGCCGTCATCGGCGAACTGCCGGGCAAATTCCAGTCCGAGCCCGCGTCCGGCACCGGTGATCAAAGCTGTCGGCATGACAATTCCCTTGCGGAAAAGAATGGCCGTCGAAAGTTAGGGAGGCGGCCGACCGATCGCAACGCCCCTGATCGGAACAGCCGAACCTTCGATCCAATGCGCGATGCGGCATCGTGTCAGTGACCGGCATCACAGGCGCCCGCGGCCGTTCCGTTACGATAGATTAGAGCTTCCATCGCAGCGCTCGCGAAAGGGGAACCCATGGCCGACCAAGATACCCTGGACCTCGAGGCGGCCCTGAAGGGCCTGGAAGGCACCGCCGCCACCTTCGCCACCATGATGATCGCCGACGAGAAAGCGCGAGCCCAATACAACAAGCTGATCAAGGAATTCACCGGCGAGATCCGGGCCAAGTACGGCCAGGGCGTGATCACCGCCCGTCAGGGTGCGGAGGCTGCGCATCAGGCCCGCAACGAAATCCTCGACATGATCCGCGCCCGGTCGAGCCCGATCGGGAAAGCGCGCGCAAAGCAGCTCAAGGCGAAGGGGCTCGCTCTTGACGATCTCGTCGAGAAATACGCGCAGAAACTCTTCCGCAAGCCCTTTGCGCAGCTGAGCGCCGCCGAGCAGACGCGGGTCTATGAAGAGGTCATGGAAGCGGCCGGGCGCGCCAACCCCAAGGTTAACGCCCAGGTGAAGCGGCTCGGCCGACTGGGCCGGGGCCTGTGGTTCGTCACCGCGGGCTTTGCGATCTACAACGTCGCCGTCGCCGAGGACAAGATGCGGGCCTTCGTGAAGGAGGGCGTGGTCATCGGTGGCGGGATCGGCGGCGGCTGGGCGGTCGGTGCCGCCGGCGGCGCCCTTTTCGGTCCGCCCGGGGCCATTATCGGCGCGATCATCGGCGGCGTCCTGGGCAGCCTGCTCGCAGACCAGGCATTCGAGGCCGCGGCATCCTACCAGCCGAGCGGCAATGGATCAGGCTGCACCATGGACACCGCGCCCTGCTATCTGGGCGGCGGCGCCGTGCTGGGTCGCGACGGGATCATCCGGCAGGGCGCCGGACCGAAGTTCTAGAGGCGGCCGGTGGTGGCACCGGAGGAGACCCGGGCCTTCACGATGCGCGCAAGCGAGGAGGCCGTTCTCAACGAGTTGCTGTTCGCAGGACGGCCTGTCGGCGAGGTCCCAGGCTCCACCATCGAGCGGCAATTCGCGCTCGACGGCCAGGGCTTTCTCGTGTTCATCAGCTATGACAGCCCCTTCGAAGAATCCCTCCACGCGATCCTGCTGGATCAAACGGGCCGGATCCTCGACCGCGTCCGCATCGGCCCGGACGGCATCGCCGGCGTGCTCGGCGACGTCTCCTGGCGCGACGGAGCAGCCCATTTCGCCTTTCCGAAGGGCCATCGATGGCGACTCCGCGTGGTGGCGCGCAAGGGTTTGCTCGGTTCGCCCAAAGGTCAGGCGCGGCTCCATCTCGACGCAGTGTGATCGGACAGGTCCGCAGCCTTGACCGATGCGGTGAACCCCGCTTCGGGCAATTGCTGTCGCCGTTTAGTCGCGCCGGCGCGCCATGACCTCGACCTCGATCTTCATGCGAGGATCGATGAGGCCGCAGACGACGCAGGTCGCCGCCGGCCGAATGTCCCGGAAGACATCCGCCAGCACCGCGGCGAATGCCGGCCAGTCCTCCTGCCGCGTCAGATAGTAGCGGGCGCGGACCACGTCTTTCAGGCCGAGACCCGCCTCTCCCAGCGCCCAGGCAATGGTCTCGAACGCCTGCCGGGCCTGCGCCGCCACATCGTCATCGATGGTCCCGGCGGCATAATCGAAGCCGGTGGTGCCGGAGACATGCACCCAATCGCCGTCGACGACCGCCCGGGAATACCCGGCCGCAGCCTCGAACTCCGATCCGCCGCTTATCCGGCGACGGCTCACGCCGCCCGTTCCAGGGCCACCGCGGTCGCCTCGCCGCCGCCGATGCACAGGCTTGCAACACCGCGCTTCAGGTCATACTTCTCAAGGGCCGCCAGCAGGGTCACGATGATCCTCGCACCGGAGGCCCCGACCGGATGGCCGAGAGCGCAAGCGCCGCCGTGCACATTGACCGTGTCGTGGGCCAATCCCAGCTCGCGCATCGCCGCCATGGTCACCACCGCGAAGGCCTCGTTGACCTCGTAGAGATCGACATCGCCGGTCGACCAGCCGGCCTTGTCCAGCACCTTGCGCATGGCATCGATCGGCGCCGTGGTGAACCAGGCCGGCGCCTGGGCATGGGCCGCATGGGCGGTGATCTCGGCCAGCACCTTCAACCCGCGACGATCCGCCTCGGACCGTCGCATCAGCAGCAGCGCCGCACCGCCATCGGAGATCGAGCTGGAATTGGCGGCCGTGACCGTGCCTTCCGGGTCGAAGGCGGGCTTCAACTGCGGAATCTTCTCCGGCCGGGCGTTGCGCGGCTGCTCGTCGCTCTCGATCACCGTCTCGCCCTTGCGGGTCTTGACCGTCACGGCCGCGATCTCACCGGCGAAGGTGCCGTCCTCGCCGGCCTTGCGGGCCCGGCTCAGGCTCTCAATGGCGAAGGCGTCCTGCTCCTCGCGGGTGAACTGGTAATGCCGGGCCGTGTCCTCGGCGAAGGTGCCCATCAGCCGGCCCTTGTCGAAGGCGTCCTCCAGCCCGTCCAGGAACATGTGGTCGTAGACCTTGCCATGCCCCATGCGGTAGCCGCCGCGGGCCCGATCCAGCAGGTAGGGCGCGTTGGTCATGCTCTCCAACCCGCCGGCGATGACGATGTCGCCGGATCCGGCGGCGATGGCGTCATAGCCCATCATCGTCGCCTTCATGCCGGAGCCGCACATCTTGTTGACGGTGGTGCAGCCGACCGCCTGCGGAATGCCGGCACCGATCGAGGCCTGCCGGGCCGGCGCCTGGCCCTGCCCGGCGGGCAGCACGCAGCCCATCACCACCTCGTCGACATCGCTCGGATCGACGCCGGTGCGATCCAAAACCGAGCGGATCGCGACGCTGCCCAGCGTCGGCGCCGTCACATCCTTCAATTCGCCTTGAAAGCCACCCATCGGGGTGCGTGCCGCGCCGACGATGACGATGGGATCGGTGTTGGCCATGGTGCTGCTCCACTGTCTGGGGATTTACCGGGATGCTTCAGATATAGCCCCGGCGGGCCGCCGCTCCAAGCGCCGTCAGGCCGGTCTTGTTAACCTTTATGGCCGGTTTACCAACGGTTTCTCAGCCGCCGATTAACCCTTCCTCCACCTGTGAACGACAGCATGGACGGGCAAGTAGGTCCCGTCTCGGGGGGCGGGCCAGATGCGGGGAGGGTCGGGGTTGGGACCCACGATGGCGATGAGCCAAGGGTACGACGCGTCTATGCGTTCCGGGGGCGGCCGGTCGCAGGCGGGAGCATTCCGGTCTGGCCTGGTGCTGCTGGCCCTGCTGTGCCTGCTCGGCATCGCGATCGGCATCGGGTTCCACCAATTCGGCGGCGGCCCGCTCGGCTTCGTCGGCCAGACCACCACCGGCTTTTTCTTCCGCGAACAGGACCTGCCTTGGTTCGCCCTTTGTCTTGCGATCACCTGGTATGTCGGCCGGGCCATGAGCCGGCCGCTGCCGCATAGCGTCGACCGCTGGGTCGACCGCCACATCCCCGATGCCGTCCGGCCGACCCGCCATTTGCTGCAGATTGCCGCGGCGGTCCTGCTCGTAACCGCCATCGGCGCGGTTCTGCTCTATCACGCCGCCGAACCCTTCCTGGGCGAGCGGGCGGCCGCCTTCCAGGCCGACATCTTCCGTGAAGGACTTATATTCGCGCCTCTCCCGGAGGAATGGGCCAGTTTCGCCGCCGGCCTCAACCCGTCCCTCGCCCTGTACGATGCCGAGCGCGGCCATTGGGTCAGCGCCGACGGGCCGGGATTTGCGGCAATTCGCGCCGCCTTCGAATGGATCTCGCTGGGTCCGGTGCCGAATGCCCTCCTCTCGTCCCTCAGCATCGTGCTGATCGCCGGAATTGCCCGGAGGCTATGGCCGGAGACGATCGAGCTGCCCATCCTGGCGGCCGGCATGTTGGCGACGTCGCCCCAGTTCCTTGTCACCGGCATGTCCGGCTCCGCCCTGAGCGCACAACTCTGCATGAACCTGCTCTGGCTGTGGCTGTTCCTGCGCGACGACCGCCTGGGCCACTTCGCTGCGGTACTGGTCGGTGTTCTGGCCGTTGGATTGCAGCAGATCCACATGCATGCGGTATTCGTGCTGCCCTTCCTGGCGATGCTGCTGCGGGACCGGCGATGGCTGCTGGTGGTCCTGTACGCGGCCGCCTATGGCGCCGGGCATCTGCTCTGGCTCAATTGGCAGGACCTTGCCGTCGCGCTGGTTGACGGATCCGGCATCGAAGAGGTCCTGGCGGCGGCGCTGGGACCGGGATCTGCCGGCCCCTCCTCCTTCGCCGTTCCCACCGCCACCGGTGTCGCCGAGACGGGGCTCAACCTGCTGCGCCTGCTGGGATGGGTGAACCTGATCGTCTTCCCGCTTGTCGTTGTTGCGCTGCGCCCCTGGTCGCGGCTGCCGGCGACCTTCCGGGCGCTGGCGGCCGGCATCCTGATCGCGGTGCTGTCCGCCCCGTTCCTGACCCCGGGCGGGCAGGACGGCTGGGGCTACGGATCCCTGCACGGCCATCTGGGCTCGTTCATCCTGTTGGCCGCCTTCGGCTGGTCCCGGCTGGCATCCAGCAAGCCGCATCTGCGGCCGGATCTGAACCGCGCCGTGGGCCTGTGCTGTGCCGCCATGCTGCTGGTCGCGATACCGCTGCGGGCCTTTCAGGTCGAACGCGTCACGGCGTCCGTCTCGGCCTCGGTGGATCTCGTCGAACAATCCAACAGCGATGTGGTGCTGGTGGACCTGCCGGGAATCTGGTTCGGGCCGGCGCTGGTCCGCAATGATCCCTTCCTGCAGCAACGGCCCAAGGTGATGGGGCTGCAATGGCTGACTCCCGACCAGATCCGCGCGCTCTGCGATGCCTATACGATTGCGGTGGTCGACTATCACGACCTGATCCCGCTTGGCGTCAGCCCGGTCGCGCCCCAGCTGGCCGCCGGCAACGCCGTGTCGGCGCCGGATCGCGCCCAGCGGTCCATCGCCACCGGACCGCGCTGCATCAGCGGCTGAGCCCGGCTCCTTAAGTCTTTTTCCACCCGCGGCGCCTAGGGTTTGGCGACCATTTGTCAATCGCCGGACCCGATGACGCAGTCGCCGCCAGATGTAACGATCGTGATCCCCTGCCTGAACGAGGCCGGGACGCTGCCGGAGTGCGTCGGAGAGGCGCGGCAGGCGCTGGCCGTGCTGCGGCAGGACCATGGGATGTCCGGCGAGATCGTCGTCGCCGACAATGGCAGCGAGGACGGCAGCCAGACCATCGCCACCGGGCTCGGCGCGCGGGTGGTCGGGGTGACACAACGCGGCTATGGGGCGGCGCTCATCGGCGGCATTACCGCGGCACGCGGCCGCTACATCGTCATGGGCGACGCCGATTGCTCCTACGATTTCCGTGAGGCCGTCGGCATGGTGCTGAAGCTGCGCGACGGTCACGATCTGTGCATGGGATCGCGCCTGAACGGCACCATCCTGCCCGGTGCCATGCCCTGGAAGAACCGCTACATCGGCAACCCGGTGCTCAGCGGGATCCTGAATCTCCTGTTCCGCTCCGGCCTCAGCGACGCCCATTGCGGCATGCGCGCCTTCACCCGCGAGGGGTTCGAGCGCATGCGGCTGTCCTCAACCGGCATGGAATTCGCCAGCGAGATGGTGGTGAAGGCGACACTGGTGGGGCTGAAGCGCACAGAGATCCCGATCACCCTGCGCCCCGACAAACGCGGCCGCCCGCCGCATCTGCGCCCCTGGCGCGACGGCTGGCGGCATCTCAGATACCTGTTCATGCTCAGCCCCGCCTGGCTGTTCTTCGTGCCCTCGGCGGCATTCGCGGCGCTCGGACTCGTCGTAGGCGCCTCCCTCTTGCTGAACACGCACACCGAAATGGTGTCGCTCGGCCCGTTCTGGTTCGGAGATCATTGGATGGTGGTGGCGTCCGGGCTGCTGATCTTGTCCCAGCAGACGGCGATCTTCGGACTTGCGACGATCCTCTATGGCGTCAGCCAGGGCTATCGCAGGCCGCCGCGGATACTGGCAGCGATCACCGGACTCGCGCGTCTGGAGTTCATGCTTTTGTTCGGCGCCGGCCTCCTGATGGGCGGCCTGGGCCTGATCGCCTATGTGTTCCTCCAATGGTCGAACACCGGATTCGGCATGCTGTCGATGATGCGCGAGATGATTGCCGGGATGTCGTTGAGCGTGCTCGGTCTGCAGGCCTTCTTCGGCGGATTCATGCTGTCGGTGGTCGCCGGCAACGATGCGAGGCTGCAGCGGGGCAAGATCGTCGAGCTGGGCGAAGATCCGAAGGAAGACGCGGTTCCGCAGGCGGCCGGAAGCAAGTCGGCCGCGGCCGCTTCTCGCACTGCCAATCATGGCTAGCAAGGATCGGTCGCCCGCGAAGGGGGCTGCCGGCACCGCCGAAGGGGCCCGGCCCGGCGGGCGGTCGAAGCCGAAGAGCAAGCGCGCCCGCGGCTCTCGATCCAAGGGCGCCGCACGGCACACGACGACGCTGGAGGACTTTCTGTCCATTTCCGTCGTCGTCGTGGCGCGCAACGAAGAGAAGAACATCGTCGCCTGCATGAAGGCGCTGGCCGAGCAGGACTATCCGGCCGAATGCTTTGAGGTCATCCTCGTGGACGATGGCTCCACGGATCGGACGGTGCCGCTCGCCCTCGGCCAGTATGCGACACTGCGGGTCGTATCGAATCCGGGACGTTCGATCAGTGCTAACCGCAATTGCGGATGGCGTCACGCGCAACACCCCTACGTCGCCTATACCGACGCCGATTGCGTCGTACCGGCGGACTGGCTTCGCCGCTTGTCGGGCGCCATGATGCGCGACGACGTGGCCGCGATCGGCGGCGGCAATCGGCCGCCCTTGGGTGAGACGCGGTTTTACGACGCCCTCTCCATCGCCCTGAACACCTTTGTTGGCTCGCGAAACTCGGTTCAGGGCCGCATCCATGAATCGGCGCGCGACGTCGATCATCTGCCCACGCTGAACGTGCTCTACCGGAAGGACGTATTGAGCGGCATCGGCGGCTTCGATGAGCGATTTGCACGGGTCGGAGAGGATGTCGATCTCAGTCGCCGCCTGGCCGACCAGGGCTACCGGCTGCGGTATGTTCCCGACGCCGTCGTCATTCACCGGCAACGCTCGGACCTGGCGTCCTGGGGTCGGAACATGGTCGCCTATGGCCGCGCCCGGACATGGCTGCAACGCCGCCACCCCAGTTCGCGGTCCATCGTCTTCCTTCTGCCTCTCGCCGCGCTCTGCGCCTTTCCGATCTACCTGATGGCGATCGCCCTCTACGCTGTGGCGCTTGGATTTGGTCACCGGCGCGCCGATCTGATTCCGACCCTGCTGGCCATCTTCGTCGCGACCCATTTCGGCTACGCGATCGGACAGCTCGGCGGGGTCTTCAGACACGGGGACAATGCCGATCGTATCGGCCCGCGTCGCCGGGTCGCGATGGTGGTTCTCAAGAATGCCGGCAACAAGGGCGACGAGGCGATCTTCCTGTCCGTCGCCCGGCGTCTGCTGGCGAGCGGATCCCTGGCGGACCCCGCGGTCGATCACTACGTCGCGGCGCTGGGTCCGAGCGGCATCGATGTCCGGCCGCTGCCGGCCGATTTGGACCAGCTCGACCGGATTGCGAGGAGCCTGTTCGCTGCCAGCGACGATTCCAGACGGGTCGGCCGAAACGCCCGGACGCTGATCGATCATGCTTTGCGTGCCCTGGCGGTCTTTGCCGGATTTCGAGCGGTGTTCATCTGCGGCGGTCAGTGGCTTCACGACCTCAGCCTGCGAAACCACCTGGCCATTGGCGCGATGTTCCTCGTCGCCCGACTGTGCAATACCCGTCGCGGCGTGTTCTGCATCGGGGCGGGCCCGCTCCGGCGGTCGGTTTCCCGGTGGATCGTCCGCGCCGCTTTCGGCCGCTCGGCCCTGAGCGTGGTGCGCGATCAACGGTCCGCACAGCTGCTGCGGGATTGCGGCCTGTCGCAGACCATGGCTGCCGCCGACCCAGCTCTGGAATTGCCGACGCGGCACACTCCGGCGCCGTCCTGGAAGGGCGCGGCACCGACCGTGGCCCTGTCACCTTGCGCCTGGGCAACCTTCGAGAATCTCTATGACCAGCGCGCCGATTTGATCGCCGCCAGCCGGGACCGGTGGCAATCGATCATAGCCGGCCTACTGGACCGCGGACATGGGGTGGCATTGGTTCCCACAATGAACCCGGAGGACCGTCAGTTCTGCAAATCGCTGCAGGGCGCCTTCGCCAAGAAGGACATTACGATGATCGCGGCCGAAGACCTCGGCCCGTCGGAAATCCAGGGCGTGATCGAGCAGATCGGCAGGCTCGTTTCGATGCGCCTGCATCCGATCATCTTCGCCGCCAACAGTAACACTCCGTTTATCGCTTTGGCCTACGCTGACAAGGTCAGGGAATTCTGTTTGGACGCCGGCAGGGCCGAGTGGTGCGTCGATCTCACCCAAGATTCGTGGGACCGGTACGTGCTCGACGCTTTCGACCGGCAAACGGAAGCCCTTGCGGAAGCCGGCCTGAAGACGAGCGAGTCGGGCCGGAATCCGGCGGCATCGCTCGACGATGCCTACCGGCGCCTGTTCAGCTGGCTGGACGGGCCGACGACGAAGCATCTCCGCCACGCGTTGCGGCAACGCAATGCACGTTGACAACGACCTCGGAGTTCACGGCGTGAGTGCAGCAATACGGATCGCCTTCGTCAATCCGCCGCTCCGCACCTGGAGGTTCTCGCGCTCCCAGCGCAGCCCCGGGGTGATCAAGTCCGGAACGCTCTACTACCCCTATTGGCTGGCGCATGCCGCGGCCCTCGCCGAGGAGAACGGGCACGACATCCTGCTCGTCGATGCCGCCGCAGACGAACTGGATCGACAGGCGCTGATCGACAGCTTGCGCAGCTTCGGTCCCGACCTCGTCGTCGTCGAAACGTCTACGCCCAGCATCAACCACGATCTCGAAACCATCGGTTTGCTGCGCGAGGCGATCCCCGCCATGCGCTGCTGCGCCACGGGCACCCATGTTACCGCGGAATGGCGGGCCGCCCTGGAGGGCTGCGCCGGTCTCGACTACGTCGCGATCGGAGAATACGACTATACGATCCTGGAACTGGCGAACCGGTTGGCGGCCCGGGAAGACGGGTTCGGACTGCCCGGCCTGGCTTGGCGCGACGACGGCAAGCCCACCAGCGGACCCCCGCGTCCGTTGATCGCCGACATGAATGCCCTGCCCTGGATCGCGCCGCTCTACAAGCGATTCCTGAAACCTTCGAATTACCTGTTCACGATCGCCAACCAGCCGATGGTCATGCTGATCAGCGGCCGCGGGTGCAGGGCGCGATGCTTCTTCTGCGTCTATCCCCAGGTGATGCACGGCCACGATTACCGGACCCGCAGTCCGGAAGACGTGGTCGGCGAGATGAAATGGATCCAGGACAACATGCCCGAGGTGAAGGAGATCGTCTTCGAGGACGACACATTCACCTCCGACCGTGAACGGGCGCGCAGGATTGCCGACCTGGTCAAGCAGGAAGGCGTGACCATGCCATGGTTCGCCAACATCCGGGTAAACGTCGATTTCGATACATTGGCGGCCTTGAAGGACGCGGGACTGCGGCAATGCGCGACGGGTTTCGAATCCGGCGACGAAACGCTGCTGGTCAACATGCGCAAAGGCCAGACCCTCGAGCAGCAATACGAGTTCGTCGAGAATTGCCGCAAGCTCGGCATCCTGGTGCATGGCTGCTTCATGGTCGGTTTCCCGGGCGAGACACACGAGACCCTCGAGAAGACGCTCGACCTGGCAATCCGGCTCAACCCCGACAGTGCGCAATTCTATCCGGTGATGCCCTATCCGGGCACAGGCGCCTACAAATGGGCTCAGGAAAACGGCTACCTTCTCAGCGAGAATTTTGACGACTGGCTGAAGGAGGATGGCGGCCATCGCTGCATCATCGACCTTCCGGGGCTGAGCGCGGCCGACCTCCAGGCCTTCTGCGAGAGGGCCTTCCGCCGTTTTCACTTCCGGCCGAAATACCTGGCACGCAAGCTCCTCCAGGCCGTGACAATGCCGAGCGAAGGGCTGCGGTCGCTCAATGCCGGCCTGAACTTCGCGAAATCGATCGTGCACGGTTCGACACCGGACGGGGCCGTCCCATTGACGCCGGAGAGGATGGTCGACGAGAACTGGCACAGCCGGGTCCGGGTTCCGCGTGGTCGGATGGAGGACATAGCCGCCTCGGCCAAGGCCGCCCCCAAGGACGGCGCAGGCAAGGGGCCCGGCTCGGAAAGCCTAGGTCACGCGTAGCTTGCCGGACGGCCCACAACAGCAAGGATTGCGATCCCGGCTGCCAAGGATTTTGGGGGCGGTCGCCGTCGTGGCCGTACTGTTCGGCGCCCTGGCGGTCTTCGCCGATGTGGACGCCCAGGCGGTCTGGTCGGCCATGCGTGGCGTCGAGAGCATGACCCTTGTCGCCATGCTAGTCGGCACTCTCGGCCACATGGTCTTCGGCGCCTTGAAATGGCGCCTCGTGGTGCGACGGGTCGGATCACGGTCGATTGCCTCGGCGAGCTTTGATTTCTTTCTTTTCTACACCTGCCTGGGTGCGGCCCTGTCGCAGTTCATGACCGTGTATCTGTCTTCCGCCACCGTCCGTGGGTTTGCCGCCAAACATCATCACGACAGCTCCTTCTTGAGCGGCGCGGCCAGCTCCGGATTTGAACAATCCATGGATGCGTGTGTCCTGCTGTTGATGGCCCTGCCGATCGTCGTCGTGCTGGTCCTTGGCGGCGATCTGCTTCATGTGGTGATTGGCTGCGCGTCGGCGCTGCTTGTCGGCGCCGTGCTTCTCTGGACCTTGGCCCGCAGCGGATTGGCGGGCATCGCAGCCGACAGGCTGGCGGCGTTCACATGGCGCCCGATCCGGGCCCTCGGTTCCATGTTGCAGCGGGCCCGTGATGTGGGGCTCTTCGACGGAGGGTTGCTCCTACGGCTGCTTGCGCTCTCGATCCTTCGATATCTGTCGATTTTCCTGAGGACGGCGGCACTGGCGTTTGCCTTGCTGCCCGGTCTGACGCTCCGCGACATCGCCGCCACATTCGCCTTGGTCCAATCCGCGCAGATAGCGGCCATAACGCCGGGAAACCTTGGCATTGCGGAATGGACCTGGGCCGGAATCCTGGTCGGCTTCGGCTTCCAATTCGATCAGGCGGTGCAATTCGCCATCATCCTGCGCGTGCTGGGTTATGCCTTGCTCTTGATGGTGCTGGCGCTGGCCTGGCTGACCTTCCGCACCCGGATGGCAGCCCGCGGAACCGGAAATCAGCCGAGCGTATCGTGAGCGCCGCCCATGCGCGTCAACAACGGGCCGTTAACCTGCCGCCCCTAGGGTTTCGGGCACCCGATACGACAGCGCCCGTCCAACCAGCACCGGTTGCCACATGAACGTCTCGACATACCAGTATTGGGCCGACAGGAACCGCTTCGGGTCCATCGGACGGGCCCTGAAGCATTGGGTCGAACACACCTACCTGAAGATCATTCTCGAGCATCTCGCGCCGGCCGCCCCGGGCCGAAGGCCGACCCTGATCGAGATCGGTCCGGGAAAGGGCTTCTTTGCCGATGTGGCGCTCGAGCACTTCGACTACACGTCCATGGAGACCTCGCCGATCCTTGCGGAGCGGCTCTCGGTCCGAGGCATTCCCTGTATCCTGGGAGCCTTCCCGGACGATCTGGCGGCGCTCGACGACACGGTCTTCTCCTGCGCATACCTGTCTCACGTACTTGAGCATTTCGACACGCGTTCGGCCGCCGCCGCGGCGGTTTCGAAATGCGCAGAGCTGCTGGCGGATGACGGAATCCTGATCATCAACTGCCCGAATTACCTCAGCCATGGCGACCTGTTCTGGGAAACCGACTACACCCACAACTACGTGACGACGCCCAGCCGCGTCGAAACACTGTGCCAGGATTGTGGATTGGAGGTGGTTGCCACCGAACGCATGGTGTTCGGCTTCAGAAATCCGGTTGCAAGGGCGCTCCTGATCCTTGCCGGTTGGCTGACTCCGGCATTCCTGTTGCGCATCGCCATGTCCGCAGCGGTCAAGGGCTACGTCGGAAATCCCAAGGTCTACCTGAAAGAGAACTTCACGATTGTCGCCAGGAAACGGCGCCCCCGGTGAGGCGCCGAAACGGCGATCCCGAATCTCAGGTCTCCCGCCTGGGAACCAGGGTCGTGCTGGTCATCTCATAGACCGTCTCGCCGTCCTGGTTGACGGTGGTGGTCCGAATGCGCATGGAGCCGCGGGTGGGATTGGATTGCGACGGGCGGATCTCCAGCACCTCGACCGTCGCGGAGAGCGTATCGCCCGGGCGCACCGGCCGCGGCCATTTCAGCCCCTCGACCCCAAGCCCGATCAACGGCGTGGCGCCGGCGAAGCGGGAATCGACCATCAGCCGCATGGTCATGGCCGCCGTCTGCCAGCCGCTGGCGACGAGCTCGCCGAACAGCGACTGTGCCGCGGCCTCACGATCGAGATGGAAGACCTGCGGATCGTACTGCTCGGCAAAAGCGGTGATGGCCTCCTCCGCCACCGTCAGCGAGCCGGTCGGGAAGCGATCGCCGACGGAGAAATCCTCCAGGTACCGTATCTCCGAAGGGTCGCTCATTGCCAATTCCCTTGCTGGCGGCGTCCGGACGGACCGCCCTACTTAAGGGCGTTTCCATCCACCATGCGGGCCGGAAAGGCCGCGCCGGCGGCGCTATCCGGTCTCCTTGAACAGCTCGCGGCCGATCAGCATGCGGCGGATCTCGCTGGTTCCCGCACCGATCTCATACAGCTTGGCGTCGCGCAGCAGGCGGCCGGTCGGGTACTCGTTGATATAGCCGTTGCCGCCCAGGCACTGGATCGCCTGCAGCGCCATCCAGGTCGCCTTTTCCGCCGCGTACAGGATGGCGCCGGCGGCGTCCTTGCGGGTCACCTCGCCGCGGTCGCAGGCCTTGGCGACGGCGTACACGTACGATTTGGCTGCGTTGGTGCCGACATACATGTCCGCCAGCTTGGCCTGCATGATCTGGAACTCGCCGATCGGCTGGCCGAACTGCTCGCGCTCGTGCACGTAAGGCACGACGGTGTCCAGGCAGGCCTGCATGATGCCGAGAGGGCCGCCGGCCAGCACCAGACGCTCGTAGTCCAGCCCGCTCATCAGCACGGCGACGCCGCCACCGACCCGCCCTAGCACGTTCTCCTCGGGCACCTCGCAATCCTCGAACACCAGTTCGCAGGTGCTGGAGCCGCGCATGCCCAGCTTGTCGAGCTTCTGGGCCGTGGAGAACCCCTTGAAATCCTTCTCGATCAGGAAGGCAGTGATGCCCTTGGGGCCGGCCGCGGGGTCGGTCTTGGCATAGACCACCAGAGTCTCGGCATCCGGGCCGTTGGTGATCCACATCTTGCTGCCGTTGAGGACGTACCGGTCGCCCTTCTTCTCGGCCCTGGTGCGCATCGACACCACGTCGGACCCGGCCCCCGGCTCCGACATCGCCAGAGCCCCGACATGCTCGCCGGAGATCAGCTTGGGCAGGTAACGGCGCTTCTGCTCGTCGCTGCCGTTGAGCCGGATCTGATTGACGCAGAGGTTGGAATGGGCGCCGTAACTCAGGCCGACTGCGGCTGAGGCGCGGCTCACCTCCTCCATGGCCACGCAATGCTCGACATAGCCCATGCCGGACCCGCCGAGCTCTTCCTCGACGGTCAGGCCGAGCAGGCCGAGCGCTCCCATCTTGGGCCACAGATCGCGGGGAAACTCGTTGCTCTCGTCGATGGCGGCGGCCCTGGGCGCGATCTCGTCGGCGGAAAAGGTCATCACCGTGTCGCGCAACAGATCGGCCGTCTCGCCAAGATCGAACTTCATCGATGGCAGGGCATTGGGGATCATGAATGGGCCTTTACTTGGAGGTTTCCGGCAATCTATCGCGGATCGTCCGCAAGGCGAACCACTAGCAGGCCATTAGGCGCTATCCGGCCGCCCGGCCAGGCAGATGAGGGTCTGCTGTCCGACGGCGCAGGTCTTGCGGGTGCCGTCCTTCTCCGCGTCGACCTCGAAGGTGCAGACGGTCAACGTGCGCCCCGGCTTGACGACCTTGCCGACGGCGACCAGACGCTCGCCATCGGCCGGTGCCATGAGGTTGATCTTGAATTCGACCGTCAGCACCGAGCTGTCGGCCGGAAAGAGGCTGTACGCCGCATAGCCGCCGGCGGAGTCGCCAATGGTGCTGGTGATGCCGGCATGGAAGAAGCCGTGCTGCTGGGTCAGCTCCGGCTTGAAGGGCAGTGCGATCTCAACGAGTCCCGGTTCGACCCGCACCAGCGTTGCGCCGATCAGGTCCATGACGCGTTGCCGGCCGAAACTGTCGCGCACCCGCGCGGCGAAGTCCGGATCGGCAGGCTCAAAATCGATCGTCGATTGGTGTGACATGAGGCCACAGCCTCGGCGACTCGCCTGAACTGTCAAGCGCGCAGTTCGGCGCGACCGTCCGGAAGCAGGGCCAACTCGTCGTTTTCCTCGAAGAGGAGTTCGATGAATTCCTCGGTCAGCGAATCCCAGCTGCGGCCGGCGGCTTCCATCCGCTGGCGCGCTTCGGCCATTGTCCAGCCCAAGGCAATCGACAGAACGACGGCTTCCGAGGAGCAATCTCGGAGTGCGGCACGAACCTCGCCGACGATCGTCTTGTGGTCGGATCCGGACTCCTGAAGGTCGCGGCACATCGCGATCGCCGGCGTCCACTCGTCCAATGTCTCCTGCCACGCCTGGTCGCGCTCCTGCTTCTCCTTGGCCGCCTGCTCCGCGAGCATGGCCCTGTGTTCGCCTGCATCGACCCGATCGAAGAACGGCAGCACATAGCCCTCGAAGACCTCCCGCAAGGTCGCCACCCGCCATTTCGTGGTCAGCGGTTCTCGAGGTTCGAAATAGGAGGCTATTCGACGGGCATCCTCATCGGTGTCTACGTAGATTTCGAGTGCGAAATCCGCATAGTCGCAGTCCAGGTGAGCCGCGCGCATCCACCTGAAAAGCAGGCGTTCCGGCAGGAGTTGGTCATCCAGTCTCTCGGCCATGTGGTACCGGCCGCCATTCGGCTTCACCTCGCGCGGGGCCGCCTCGTCCCCCTCCTCCTTCGACCAGAAGCAAAAGGCAGCCTCGAAAATGCCGTCGATGACACCGGCCTGAACCGCGGAGATCGCGTGCGGGTCGTCCTTTCGCCAGACCCGCCTGTTCTTGACGAAACCACGCGGTTCCAGGATTTGATCGATTGCGGCCAGCATCGCCGAATCCGGGCGTTTGGTCTCCGCCTCCAGTTCCTCGGCGGTCGGCTCGGTTTCGGCGACCAAGAGTCCGTCCGGAGCACTCAGCACGCGCCCGTCTTGGGGGTCGACGCAGACCAGCCCATGTCTGCCGGCCAGCGACACGACGAATGGCGCCACTTCATCGGCTTTGGAGTGAACCATCGGCATGAGCACATGCCCGTCCGAGACATCGAAGGCGATCGACCACGGGCAGTCGTCCAGCTGATCCTCCGCAACGTCGTCGATCTGCGGATAGCGGTCCGTCAGGTCCTTCAGGAAGCGTTCGATCGACGGGCTGGGCTCCAAAAAATGGGCAAAATCTCCACTGCAATAGGCGGAATATCGCTCCATCGCATCGTCTGCCGAAAGCGGCCGCTGGGTGAAGAATACGCCAAGATCGTAACTCATGGGCGGCACCGTCTGGTTGCGGATGCAGCCTGACGCTAGGCTGCGGCAGTTACGGAACGGTGAACCGCGGGACCAATACGCGGGCCGTACCGTTACAGCAGCACCAGCGCCGCCAGTCCCAGGAACGCGAAGAAACCAATCACGTCGGTCACCGTTGTCAGGAAGACGCCGGAGGCCACCGCCGGATCGATCTTCATCTTTTCCAGCAGCAGCGGGATCATGGCGCCGGAGAATCCGGCGACCAGCAGGTTGATGATCATGGCGGCGCCGATGACGCCGGCCAGCACCGGGTCCCGCGACCAGGCCCAGGTCAGCCCGCCGGCGACGACCGCGAACATGAGGCCGTTCAGCAGGCCGACCATGACCTCCTTCCAGACCACGCGGGCGGCGTTGCTGGTGGTCAGCTCCTTGGTGGCCAGGCCGCGGACCGCCACGGTCAGGGACTGGGTTCCGGCATTGCCGCCCATGCTGGCGACGATCGGCATCAGCACGGCCAGCGCCACCGCCTTCTCGATGGTCGATTCGAATAGGGCGATGACCGCCGAGGCAACAACCGCCGTCACCAGATTGACCGCCAGCCAGGACATGCGCGAGCGGGTGGTGTTCAGCACGTCGCGATAGATGTCGCCCTCGCTGACGCCGCCCAGTTTCAGCAGATCCTCTTCGGCCTCCTCGTCGATCACCGCGACCACGTCGTCGACGGTAATCACACCGATCAGCCGGCCGGCCTCGTCGACAACCGGGGCCGAGACCATGCCGTATTGCCGGAACAGGAAAGCCACTTCCTCCTGGTCCAGATCGGCCTTCACCGGATGCACCTCGTCGCTGACCAGGGTCTCGACCTTGACCGAGCGCTTGGAGCGCAGCACCCGGCTCAGCACCGCGGTGCCGACCGGCCGGAACATGGGATCGACCACGAACAGGGCGTAGAAATCGTCCGGCAGGTCGTCGGCGGCGCGCAGATAATCGATGGACTTACCGACGGTCCAGAACATCGGCACCGCGACGAATTCGCGCTGCATCAGCCGGCCGGCGGAATTCTCCGGGAAGGTCAGGCCTTCCTCGACCAGCATCCGCGCCGCGGCCGGCATGCTGGCCAGGATCTCCTCACGCTCTGCGTCGTCCAGGTCTTCGACCAGGTCCAGCGCATCGTCGCTGTCCAGCTCGACCAGGGCGCCGGCGATCTCTTCTGGATTGAGGCGTTCGAGCACCTGCTCGCGGACATCGTCCTGCAGATGGGTCAGCACTTCGGCGTCGATCTGCAGTTGCGGGCGAATCAGGTCGATGACGGTGTCGCGGTCGTCCTTGTGCAGCCGCTCCAGCAGATCCGCCAGATCGGCGGAATGCAGCGGCGCCAGCTTGCGCTCGACCTTGCGCAAATTGTGCTCGTCCAGCGCCTTTTCGATCTTGCGGACCAGCTTGTCGGTCAGCCCGATCGCGGGCGGTGCCTCACCGGACGCCGCCTCGGCGACCGCCTCTTTCGGGGTCTCCTCGGGGGCCTCCGGTGCGAGCACCGGGTCGCTCATCCGGCGCGCTCCGCAGCGACGATCTGGGAATCGACGGCCGCCACGGCGGTCATATTGACCAGCCCGCGCACGGTCACCGACTGGTTGACGATATGCATCGGCAACGCGAGGCCCATCAGCATCGGACCCACCGAGACGCATTCATCCACCGCCTTCACCAGATTGAAGGAGATGTTGGCGGCGTCGAGGGTCGGCATGATCAGCAGATTGGCCGAATGGTTCAGGCGGGATCCGGGGAAGACACTCTCGCGCACCTGGGTATTGAGCGCCGTATTGGCGTGCATCTCGCCATCGACCTCGAGGTCGGGGCGCCGTTCGGTGATCAGGGCCAGGGCCGCTCGCATCTTGCGCGCCGACTCGGTATCCAGGGTGCCGAAGTTCGAATGGGACACCAGCGCCACCGTCGGCTCGATGCCGAAGCGCTGGATTTCGTCCGCGGCCATCAGGGTGATGTCGGCCAGCTGTTCCGCGGTCGGGTCCGGATCGACATGGGTGTCGGCCACGAACAGGGTCCCGCGCGGCAGGATCAGCGCGCTCATGGCGGCAGCCTGGCGAACCCCGGGCCTGAGCCCGGCGATGCACAGCACATGGTTGAGATGGTCGCGATAGGGCCCTACGGAGCCGCAGAGCATGCTGTCTGCCTCGCCCCGATGCACCATCAGGGCGGCAATCACCGTGCTGTTGGTGCGCACTACGGTGCGCGCCCGGTCCGGCGAGACGCCGCTGCGCGCCATCAGGTCGTGATAGGCCCGCCAATAGGTGCTGTAGCGGGGGTCGTTCTGGGGGTCGACCAAGTCGACATTGCCCCCATCACCGTCACCGATCTTGATGCGCAGGCCCAGCTTGTCGATGCGGTTCTCCACCACCTTGCGGCGGCCGATCAGGATCGGCCGGGCCAGCCCCTCGTCCAGCACCACCTGCACCGCCCGCAGCACGCGCTCCTCCTCGCCCTCGGCATAGGCGATGCGCATGGGCCGCTCGCGGGCCCGCTCAAACATCGGCCGCATGACCTGGCCGGAGCGGTAGACGAAGCGCTCCAGCTGCCGGCGATAGGCGTCGAAATCCTCGATCGGCCGGGTCGCAACGCCGGACTCCATGGCCGCCTTGGCGACCGCCGGGGCCAGCTGCACGATCAGCCGCGGGTCGAACGGTTTGGGGATGAGGTATTCCGGGCCGAAGCTCAGTCCCTGGTCGCCATAGGCACTGGCGACGATGTCGGAACTCTCCTGCTGCGCCAGCTCGGCCAGCGCATGGACGCAGGCGATCTTCATCGGCTCGTTGATCGCCGTCGCCCCCACATCCAGCGCGCCGCGGAAGATGAAGGGGAAGCACAGCACGTTGTTGACCTGGTTGGGGAAATCCGACCGGCCGGTGCCGATGATCGCATCCGCGCGCACCGCCCGCGCCTCGTCCGGCATAATCTCCGGCGTCGGATTGGCCAGCGCCATGATGATCGGCCGTTCGGCCATGGTCTCGACCATCTCGGGCTTGAGAACGCCCGGGGCGGAGAGGCCGAGAAAGATGTCGGCGCCCTGGATCGCATCGGCCAGGGTCCGCGCCTCGGTCTTGCGGGCGAATCGGGCCTTGCGCGGGTCCATCTGCTCCTTGCGGCCGGCGAAGACCACGCCGACGATGTCCGTCGCGGTGATGTTCTCCAGCGGCAATCCCAGATCGACCAGCAGCTCCAGGCAGGCGATCGCCGCCGCCCCGGCGCCCGACGTCACCAGCTTGACGTTGTCCAGGGATTTGCCGGCCACCTTGACCGCATTGACGATGGCGGCGGCGACGATGATCGCGGTGCCGTGCTGGTCGTCGTGGAAGACCGGGATGTTCATCCGTTCGCGCAGCCGGCCCTCGACCTCGAAGCATTCCGGGGCCTTGATGTCTTCCAGATTGACCGCGCCGAAGGTGGGCTCCAGGGCCGCCACCACCTCGATCAGCTTCTCCGGCTCATTGGCGTCGACCTCGATGTCGAACACGTCGATGCCGGCGAATTTCTTGAACAGGACGCCCTTGCCCTCCATCACCGGCTTGGACGCCAGCGGCCCGATGGCGCCCAGCCCCAGCACCGCGGTGCCGTTGGTGATGACTGCCACCAGGTTCTGCCGGGCGGTGACGGTGCCGGCCTCCAACGGGTCCTCGACGATCGCCTCGCAGGCGGCGGCCACGCCCGGCGAGTAGGCCAGCGACAAATCGCGCTGAGTGGTCATCGGCTTGGTGGGCGTGATGGTCAGCTTGCCGGGCGTCGGCAGGCGGTGATAGTCGAGCGCGGCTTCGCGCAGATCTTTTTCGGCCATGGCGGCCCCCCTGACGGCGTGGCGGTTCCTTATAGCAGGCTGCCGGGAATGCAAAAGCCCGCGCGGTGCTTGCATCACGGCGCGTCCGGGATTTGCGGAACCGGGATTCGGAGCCGGACCGTCCTGCACTGCGGCGACCCAACGGCGACGCGGAGCATCATGTCGGATCGAAGGCGTTAGATGGCAGGGTTCGTGCGGAAGTTACCCGTTCTTTCGAACGGCTCCGGATAGTCTAGATGACTGGGAAAATCGTGCGGTCGAGAAGACTCGAACGTCCACCCTGTTTCCAGGACGGCGACCTCAACGCTGCGCGTCTACCAATTCCGCCACGACCGCACAGCCGGCCGGGTCAGCGCCCCTCCGAGACCGGAAGGGCGCTTGTGTCGAAGGCCGGACGGGAATCTGGTGTCAGATGGCAGCCTGCCAATCAAAGAATGACCGATTGACGTTGCCCGAGGCTATTTCTCGGCGGACCGTTTCATAGTGGTTTTGGATTGACCGACTAGGTCGATATCCGCGCTAGTTCTTTGGCGCGCGATAGTCCTCGTGACACCCCCCGCAGGCGCGTCCGAGTCTTCCCATGGCGCCACCCACAGCCTGCTGGCCATTCCCTGCCACAGCCTGCATCGCTTCGGCAGCCGCCAGAAGCTCCGCGGATTTTTCGCCAACGTCCGGGAAGTTTTCCCAAATAGCCGGCAGCGCCCGGGTCCCCTCGACGGCAGAATTGTCCGAACCCGGCGCCCAGGCCTGCGGTTGGTGGATCGATGCGGCAAGTACGAGGTTGGTGGCGGCCCGAGTCGCTGCTTCGGCATCATACTCGGCTTCGCCCTTGGCCATCGCCCCAAGGATACCGATGTTGAAGGCCTGAACCTGCATCAGTGCCTGACGCGCTTTGATGCCCGCGGCAAACGGGTTGTTGGCATGATTGTCGGCAAGAACGACGCCCGCAGACAGCGAAAAGACCAGACCCGCTGCGACCAGCGTTTTTTTAACCTTCATCGACTTTTCCTCCGATTGCAAAACCTGCGGGACACGCATTCAGCCTGCGTTGGACGCACATTCAGATACTCAGGCTGCGGGTGTCGGGGCATGATCCTGCCCAGGAGAGCTCTTGATGCGACTGCTCGACGGCAACACCCGGATGCCTTCAGAATGAATGCCAGGGAAACTGTAGGACAGGTTGTATCGCTACACAACAGATTGTTCTATAAGTGGGTGAATGAACCTGCCCGATGACCCTCGTATTATCGCGACGCGCAATCTCGCGCTCGATGCGGCGCAAGAAATCCTGCAAAGAGACGGGGTATTGGCCGTAACGCATGGAACAGTGAGCAAGGCGACCGGCATTTCGCGGAGCACGCTCTACCGACATTGGTCGAAACTGGAAGCGTTGCGTAACGATGCCTTCGTGCGCGCGGCGACGTCGCCGAACTTCGCTCCAATGACCAATGGACCGTTGCGCACCGACCTGGCCTGGATAATGGGCAAGCTCCGGACAGCGCTGACTGAAACGCCCTGGGGTCGCGTGGCGCCACAGGTTATCGCAGCGGCGGCCACGGATGATCAGGCCCGCGCCGTGATCGAAGGTTTCATGAAAGACCGGATGGCCGGCCTCGAGGATGTCTTCTCCGCGGCTAGAGAACGGGGCGAATTGCACAAGAGCGCACCGGTGCGACAACTGATCGAGATGGCGATCGCCGTTCCCTATTTCCGAAAGCTGATTGCGGGATTGCCGCTGGATCAGGAATGGCTCGAGTCACATGTCGATCTGATCCACCGGTTGGCAACGGAACCACCGATTGAGTGAGCCTGGGACCCGACTGCGAAGCAATTGAGTCTGCCGCTAGCGGCTTCGCCCACGCGGAGGACAGGGCTGAATCATTCTTCTGAAGAGATTGGTGCGGTCGAGAAGACTCGAACTTCCACCCTGTTTCCAGGACAGCGACCTCAACGCTGCGCGTCTACCAATTCCGCCACGACCGCACAGTCGCCTGAGTAAGCGCCCCCGAGGAAACCGCTGGGGCGCTTGCGTTGAAGGCCGCAGGGGAATACCAAATCGCATGACCGTTATCAAGCAATTGGGCGAGAACCGCAGCGGGAATGAACTGCCCGGTCCCTCGGCCGATCCGGTCGAGTGGCGGATCAGCAACGCGCCGGTGCCCTATGAGGCCGCGGTCGCGGAGATGGAGGCCCGGGTCGAGGCAATCCGGGCCGGCACCGCGCCGGAGTTGGTCTGGCTGCTGGAGCACCCGCCGCTCTACACCGCCGGCACCAGCGCCCGGTCAGAGGACCTGCTCGACCCGGATCGCTTCCCGGTCCACCGTACCGGCCGCGGCGGCGAGTTCACCTATCACGGCCCCGGCCAGCGCGTCGCCTATGTCATGCTCGACCTGAAGCGCCGCGGCCCCGATCTGCGCTGCTACGTGCACGATCTGGAAGAATGGCTGATCCGCACACTGGCCCTGTTCAACGTCGTCGGCGAACGCCGCGACGGCCGCGTCGGCATCTGGATCGACCGTGGCCGCCATGGCGGCGAGCCGGGCCGGGAAGACAAGATCGCCGCCATCGGCGTGCGGGTCCGCCGCTGGGTCAGCTTCCACGGCGTGTCGCTGAACGTCGAACCCGACCTGGACCATTTCGCCGGCATCGTACCCTGTGGCATCGCAGGCCACGGGGTAACGTCGCTGGCGGATCTCGGGCTGCCGGTAACGATGCCGGATGTGGATGCGGCACTCAGGGCGGCGTGGGACGACGTCTTCGGAAAGCGCGAAGCCTAATCCAGCATTCCCCGGTCTCAGGGCTTCTTGCCACCATCGCCCGTCCCGACGGTCGCCTTTTTTGCCGCCTGGCGCAGTACCGCCTTGACCGTCTCGTCGTCAACTTGGCCGAAATCCAGATAGGCGGAGCTGACGGCGGAGAACCAGTCATTGCGGTCGGCACAGACGACTTCGTCCGCCTGTTCGGCGAGTTTGGCCAGGCTGGCTGGCGAGCCGATCGGGACGGCGATGACGAGGCGCCGGGGGCCTTGCCGGCGGGCCCAGGCGACCGCCGCCTCCATGGTCGCGCCGGTGGCGATGCCGTCATCGACCAGGATGACCGTCTTGTCCCGCAGGTCCTCCTGGATTGCAGGCGTGCCATAGGTCTCACCGCGTTTGCGAAGCGCCTCGCACGCGCGGTCAATGGCCGGTTGCAGCTGCTCCCGCGACAGGTCCAGCATTCTCAGGGTGGAATCATGTAACAGCACGACTGGATCGGTGGCGCCGGCGACCGCCCCGACCGCGTATTCGGGATTGTCGGGGGCGCCGATCTTGCGGACCAGGGCGAGGCCGAGGGGGGCCTTGAGTAGCCTGGCGATCTCGAAAGCGACCGGGACGCCGCCCCTCGGAAGCGCCAGCAATACCAGGGCCTCGCCTTTCAGGTGGTTCAGGTCCGCCGCCAATCGGCGGCCGGCCTCTGCGCGGTCGGCGAACATCAGCTCACGGCACGGGGCGTGCCGACCACGGGACCACGGTCACTCGGGAAGCCCTGGTGCGTCCGTTGGATGCGCTCAGCATTGGGTTTCCTGGATCCGCACGGGCATGCGGTTGGCGCCCCAGGTTCCCGGGCGGGGATTGAACACGCCGGCACATTCGGCGCCGCAGGCGCTGCAGGTTCCTGCATCGGTGAGGGCCCAGGTTCCCAGCACATACCAATCGCGCTCGATCAGCAAAGCACCACAGGCATGGCACCAAGTGCTGCCACCCTCCCGGTCGTGCACATTACCGGTATAGGCATAGCGCACGCCGTTCTCGCGGGCGATGCGGCGCGCCCGGGTGAGGGTCCCGGCCGGCGTCGACGGCGTATCGAGCATCTTGTAGTCCGGGTGGAAGGCGGTGAAGTGCAACGGGACATCCGGGCCGAGATGCCCGACCACCCAGCGCGTCATGGCATCGAGCTCGGAGTCGGAGTCGTTGTGGCCGGGAATCAGCAATGTTGTGATCTCCAGCCAGCACTCGGTCTCGTGTTTCACATATTCCAGAGTTTCGAGGACCGGGCCCAGATGCGCGCTGCTCAGGCGATGATAGAACTCATCGGTGAAGCCCTTCAGATCGATATTGGCGGCGTCCATATGGCGGAAGAACTCCGCCCTCGGCTCCGGGCAGATGTAGCCGGCCGTCACCGCCACCGTGCGTATGCCGTGCTGATGGCAGGCCTTGGCGACATCGATGGCGTATTCGTGGAAGATCACCGGATCATTGTAGGTGAACGCGACGCTGAGACATCCCAATTCGTCTGCGGTTCGGGCGATCGCCGCCGGACTTGCCCGATCGGCCAGGATGTCGATCTCCCGCGACTTGCTCATGTCCCAGTTCTGGCAGAACTTGCAGGTCAGGTTGCATCCGGCGGTGCCGAACGAGAGCACCGGCGTGCCCGGCAGGAAGTGGTTCAGCGGTTTCTTTTCGATCGGGTCGACGCAGAAGCCGCTGGAGCGGCCATAGGTTGTGAGCACGATCTGCTCGCCATCGCTGGCGCGCACGAAGCACAGGCCCCGCTGACCGGGCCTCAGCTTGCAGTAGCGCGGGCATATGTCGCACTGCACCCGGCCGTCGTCCAGCCGATGCCAGAAGCGGCCCGGAGTGCCTTCGATGAGGTCGTTTGGAGTGTCCATCATGCCCGTAGGTCTCCGGCCGACCGCACGCGTATTCGTGACCTGGATCATGGTCCGCCAATGAGAGCCCTGGCAGGGTAGCCGAACCGATCGCAAGGGACACTGACCCATGTCAGTACGAAGCCCAGCCGTTGCCGGCCAATTCTACAGCGACAGCGCGGACAGCCTGGCAGCCGAAATCCAGGGATTGATCGCCGATATCGAGGTCCGGGGACCGCCCCCCAAGGCGATGATCCTGCCCCATGCCGGCTATGCCTTCTCCGGCACGGTCGCCGCGAGTGGCTATGCCCGGTTGCGGTGCGCACGTGATATCGGAATGCGTGTCGTGCTTGTCGGTCCGTCGCATTATGTGCCGCTGCGCGGATTGGCGGTCAGCGGTGCCGACGCATTCACGACGCCGTTGGGACCGGTCCCGGTGGACCGGCCCACCGTCGAGCGCCTTCTCATACTGCCGCAGGTGTCCCGCTCTGAGGCGGCGCATGCGCAGGAGCACAGCCTGGAGGTCCATCTGCCATTCCTGCAACAAGTGCTGGATTGGTTCTCGATAGTGCCGTTGGTCGTCGGGGATGCGACTGCCGAAGAAGTGGCGGAGGTCCTGGATGTCGTTTGGGGCGGGCCGGAAACCCTGATCTTGGTCTCGTCCGATCTGAGCCATTTTCACAGCTATGCGACCGCTCAAAGTATGGACGCGGATACGGCATCGGCGATCGAAGCCCTTGCACCCGAGCGGATCGGAGACGACCAGGCCTGCGGCCGGATTCCGATCAAAGGCCTGCTGACGGCAGCCCGACGGCACGGCCTCGTCGCCCGGACCCTCGACCTGCGCAATTCCGGCGACACCGCCGGGCCCAAGCGTCAGGTCGTCGGCTACGGGACATTTATTTTCGAGCCCAAGCCTTCCTAGCAATCTCGCGTGCATCGCGACCGTCCGTCACCGGTCGGCGATTGCATGGGCGGATTGCGACATGCGAAGATTTCGGTCCCGCATCCGCGAAGATCTGGTTACTGAGGGGAACCGGGTCCGATGAGCGATACCGACACGAAATCGCGCACCAAGGTGCGGCCGAAGACGCAGCGGCCGCAGCTCTTCAAGGTCATCCTGGTCAATGACGACTACACGCCCAGGGAATTCGTGGTGACGGTTCTCAAGGCAGTGTTCCGGGTCAGCGAAGACCAGGCCCACCGGATCATGATCACCGCGCATACGCGGGGCGCCTGCGTGGTTGCCGTCTATACCAAGGACGTGGCCGAAACCAAGGCATCGGAAGGCACGGAGGCCGGACGCAGCGCGGGATTCCCGCTATTCTTCTCCACCGAGCCGGAGGTCTGACGCCTCTCGCCTTCGGATGGGCCGCTATGCTGGGCAGATCTGCGGCAGGTTGTTGCTGGCGCGGACCGCGGTGAGCCTCTGGACCAGATCGCGCATCTTCAGCTCGGCGGATTCCGCGCTACCGATGTCCGGGTCGAGGTCGACCAGCGCCGGATAGAGTGAGCGCGCCTGGGCTTCCTGGCGATTGTCGGTATAGGTCAGGGCCTGCAGCCAGTTCGAAGCGAGGCCGTACTCCGCAATGCCGCTCTGCGCCGCCTTCGCCGCCTCGGACAACGCGTCGTCGTGCCGGCATTGCACCAACGCCACGGCACCGTTGAAATTGTCGTCGCCGACCCGCTGGCGGAATGCGTCGATCTCGGCCTGCTTGGCCGCCGCCAGCTGGCGGTCCTGCTCGGCGCCCGTGATCGCGCCGGCGGTTGCTCCCGCCCCCATGCCGACAACCGCACCGCCGACGGCGCCCTCGATGGCCCAACCGCCCCCAAACTCTTCCGACCGACAGTGACGGATCGGGACGTCATTCAATTGGAACTTAGGCTTCCGGCACCAAATATCGACACCCCGAACGATACCACCTATACGCGCGAAAGGTTTCTGGTGTAAGATTTATGCGAGATCAGCATTCACTGATCTCGATGATCGAGGCCATTCAAGTGCAGGACTTCTTGCCCCTATATGTGGGCTTTGCGCTGGCAACGGCAGGAAGCATCTACGCCGGAATAGTTTGGTTTGGCAGGCATCTTTCGCAGGACGCCAGAGATTCGCTGACCTTGTGGCTGTGGGGCGACTACGACAGCACCTGGTCACACCATTTCTGCAATCTCTTCGATTGTGTCTTTGGCAGGCATCATTGGAGTTGGCGGTGCTTCGTTCGCTCGTCGATAGCATCCGTGCTGGCCGTGGTGCTGCTGTACATCCTGTTCGCCGAGATTCTGGGCGTCATGGGACGGCGGACACTGGGCAACCTCAGTCTCTGGCAGGCCGTGCTGCTTGGCGCGGCAATCAACATCATTCCCGATTACCTCTCGCTGTTCGAGACGCGCTGGCTCCTCAAGCGGTTCGAACGCGTCCGCTCGTTCGCCGGGCAATTGGGGCTGCTCTTCGTCGACGCACTCCTGACCGGTGCCATCATCTGGTTCTGCATCAACCTGTTTCAGGCGTTTCGGGGTGATACGGCGCTGTCGGCGATAGAGATGCTGGCGCTGTTCAGTGTCTTTTCTCTGTTCTTCTATTCGACCTTTCTGACCTCGGCGTGGGCATGGGTCTATTGCCTATCCACTTGGTTCATGCGGATCTTCTCGCGCACGGCACTGAGAAACATGTTCGACGTTGAGAACAAGCCAGTCGCGCAAGTTGCGCTGGTCAGCTCCGCTCTGATCTTCGTCGCAGCGATCCTGGTCACCCCGGTCTTGAAACCCGGCGACTCGCAGCAGGCCAGCAGATTCGACCAACTGCTCTGTTCGGTGTTCGGCGACACCATCTGCCTTCATGTCACCCATTTCACCGAGGATGAGAGCCAAGCGTTTCATGCGCTCGACACGGCTTGCGCGGGACTCGACGGACAAGGTTGCTACGACAAGACCGTCGCATTCGTCGGAGAGCACGAATTCACAGTGAGCGCTCTTTGGAGCAAGGCCTGCGACGGGGGCTACGCGCTGGGCTGCAACGTCCTTGGCTGGATGCACTACAGCGGCCAAGGGCAGCCGCAGGATTATGAGAAGGCGCTACCGGCTTTCCAGCTGTCCTGCGATGGCAAGCACGCACAGGGCTGCTTCAACCTCGCCTATCTGTACGAGAAAGGCTTGGGCGTCGTGCCGGACCTGGCGGCATCGGTGCGGCTCTATCAGCAGGCATGCGATCTCGAGCAATCGCAGGGTTGCCTCAGACTCGGCTGGATGTACCAGGACGGTCGTGGCGTCGCGTTGGACCTGGAAAAGGCCGCGTCGCTGTTTCGCGCGGCGTGCAATGACGATCAGTCACAAGGCTGCGTCAATCTCGGCCACATGTACCAGACAGGCAGTGGCGTGGCACAGGACGACGTCCAGGCGGAATTGTTCTTTGAAAGAGCCTGCAAGATGGGCCAGCAAATGGCCTGCGCGCATTCCCGCGCTCCCTAGCCTAGCCCCAGTCCAAGACCACTTTCCCCGATTGCCCCGATCGCATCACGTCGAAGCCCTGCTGGAAATCGTCGATCCCGAAGCGATGGGTCAGGATCGGGGTGATGTCGAGGCCGCTCTGCAGCATGGCGGTCATCTTGTACCAGGTCTCGAACATCTCGCGGCCGTAGATGCCCTTGATCTGCAGGCCCTTGAAGATGATTTCGTTGAGGTCCAGCGGGATCTCCTCCGGCGGGATGCCGAGCAGGGCGACGCGGCCGCCATGGTTCATGGCGCGCAGCAGGTCGCGTAGCGCGGCCGCGTTGCCGGACATCTCCAGCCCGACATCGAAGCCTTCCTGCATGCCGAGGTCGGACATGGTGTCGGCCAGGGATTCCCTGGCCACGTTGACGGCGCGGTCGGCGCCCATCTTGCGGGCCAGGTCCAGGCGGTAGTCGTTGACGTCGGTGATCACCACGAACCGGGCGCCGACATGGCGCGCAATGGCGACCGACATGATGCCGATGGGGCCGGCGCCGGTGATCAGCACGTCCTCGCCCACCAGGTCGAAGGAGAGCGTGGTGTGGGTGGCATTGCCCAGCGGGTCGAGAATGGCGGCGATCTCGTCGTCGATCTCGTCGGGCAGCGGGAAGGCGTTGACCGCCGGCAGGGACAGGAATTCCGCAAAACTGCCCGGCCGGTCGACGCCCACACCCTTGGTGTTGCGGCACAGATGGCGGCGGCCGGCGCGGCAGTTGCGGCAATGGCCGCAGGTGATGTGGCCCTCGCCGGAGACCCGGTCGCCCACCTTGAGGCCGCGCACCTCGCTGCCCAGTTCCACCACCACGCCGGCATATTCATGGCCGACGGTCATCGGCACCGGAACCGTGCGGCTGGACCAGTCGTCCCAATTGTAGATGTGCACATCCGTGCCGCAGATCGCCGATTTGCGGATCTGGATCAGGACATCGTTGTGCCCAACCTCCGGGGGCGGCACGTCCTGCATCCAGATGCCTTCTTCCGCCTTCGCCTTGACCAGCGCCTTCATCGGTTCGCCTCTCGGTGGATAAGCAGTTGCGGGCCATGGAGACCCGAGTCTTCTTGAGCCCCCTCACCCTAGCCCTCTCCCGCGAGGGGAGAGGGAATCCGGCCAGCGCTGGCGGTGTCCCCTCTCCCCTCGTGGGAGAGGGCTAGGGTGAGGGGGCTATGACGACACCTGCGATGCGCAGCATCGGCATCTTCTACTGACCGGCCGTCACGAAATCACACCCAGTTCGCGGCCGACCTTGGCGAAGGCGGCGATGGCGCGGTCAAGATGGTCGCGGGTATGGGCGGCGGACATCTGGGTACGGATGCGCGCCTGCCCCTTGGGCACGACCGGGAAGGAGAAACCGATCACGTAGATGCCCTCTTCCAGCAGCTTCGCCGCCATCTGTTCCGCCAGCTTGGCATCGCCCAGCATGACCGGGATGATCGGATGCTCCTGCCCAGCCAGAGTGAACCCCAGCGCCTCCATCTCGGATCGGAAATACCGGGAGTTGGCGTGCAGTCGGTCGCGCAGATCGTCGTTCTCCACCAGCATCTCCAGCACGCGCAGAGAGGTGGCGGCGATCACCGGCGCCAGGGTGTTGGAGAACAGGTATGGGCGCGAGCGCTGGCGCAGCCACTCGACGATCTCGCCCCGGCCGCTGGTGTAACCGCCGGAGGCTCCGCCCAGCGCCTTGCCCAGCGTGCCGGTCCTGAGCGCGATGCGCTCGGCGACGCCGCAATGCTCCGGCGTGCCGCGGCCGCCCGGGCCCATCACGCCCACCGCATGGCTGTCATCGACCATGACCAGCGCGTCGTAGCGCTCCGCCAGGTCGCAGATCGCCGGCAGATCGGCGATCACCCCGTCCATGGAGAACACTCCGTCGGTGGCGATCATGCGGAAGCGACAGTCCTGCGCCTCCTTCAGCCGCGCTTCCAGCTCGGCCATGTCATTGTTGGCGTAGCGCAGGCGTTTGGCCTTGCACAGGCGCACGCCGTCGATGATCGAGGCATGGTTCAGGGCGTCGCTGATGATGGCGTCCTCCGGCCCCAGCACGGTCTCGAACAGCCCGGTATTGGCGTCGAAGCAGGAGGAATAGAGGATCGTGTCCTCGGTACCGAAAAAGTCCGACAGCCGCGCCTCCAGAGCCTTGTGCTCCTCCTGGGTGCCGCAGATGAAGCGCACCGAGGCCATGCCGTAGCCGTAACGGTCCAGCGCCGCATGGGCGGCGGTCACCAGCTCCGGCGAATCCGCCAGGCCGAGATAGTTGTTGGCGCAGAGGTTCAGGACCTCGTGTGCACCATCCTCGGCGACAGTGATCGCGGCCCCCTGGTGGGAAGTGATCACCCGCTCCGCCTTGTACAGCCCGGCCGCGTGCAGCGACTCGGTCTCGTTGCGCAGATGGTTGAAGAATCGTGCACTCATGGAACAAACCCGCCGTCGAGGAGGCCGGGCATCGCCCGGGCCGGCGAGTATACAAACCGCTCTTCGCCGCGTCGTGCGGAAAGGCGATGCGGGCCGCGCTTGTGCAGCGTCACGGCGATGACAGGGCGCGGCCGACCGGATAGGCTGGTCGCATCCCAGTCATCGGAAGACCTCATGGCCAAGCACGACCATCAGCATCCGCCATCGGATACCGCCTTGCGGGTCAAGGCGCTGGAGACGGTGCTGACCGAAAAGGGGCTGGTCGATCCGGCGGCGCTCGACGCGTTCATCGACGCCTATCAGAACAAGATCGGCCCGAAGAATGGCGCCCGGGTCGTGGCCCGGTCCTGGGTCGATCCGGCCTACCGCGACCGGCTGCTCAGCGACGCCACGGCGGCGATCGCGGAGTTCGGCTTCGGCGGCCGCCAGGGCGAGGACATGGTGGCCATCGAGAACACGGCGGAGGTGCACAACCTGGTCGTCTGCACCCTGTGCTCCTGCTATCCCTGGCCCGTTCTGGGGCTGCCGCCGGTCTGGTACAAATCGGCGCCCTACCGGTCCCGGGCGGTGATCGATCCGCGCGGCGTGCTGCGCGAGTTCGGGCTGGAGATCGGCGAGGACGTCGAGATCCGGGTCTGGGACAGCACGGCGGAATTGCGGTACCTGGTGATCCCCCAGCGGCCGGACGGCACGGAAGGCATGGACGAGGATGCCCTCGCCGCGCTGGTGACCCGGGATTCGATGATCGGCACCGGCGTCGCCCTTTCGCCGGACGGGGCGCGGCCATGAATTCGATCCACGACATGGGCGGCATGCACAATTTCGGGCCGGTCGACCCGGAGGCGGACGAGCCGGTGTTCCACAGCGAGTGGGAGGCGCGCATGTTCGCCCTGGCCGGCGCCACCCGCGGCTGGGGCAAATGGAACATCGACCAGTCCCGCCATGCCCGCGAGGCCATGCCGGCGGCGCAATACCTGGCCAGTAGTTATTACGAGATCTGGCTGTACGGCTATATCGAGCTGCTGGTGGAGTCCGGCCTGGTCAGCCGGGCCGAGCTGGAGGCGGCCAAGGCCGATCCCGCCGCGACCCTGCCGCCCGATGTCAGCGCGGTCACCGCCGATCAGGTCGACGGCATCCTTTCAGCGGGCCATTCGACCAAGGTCGATACCGTGGTGGCGCCGAAATTCGCCGTCGGCGACGCGGTGGTGGCCAAGACCATCAATCCGCTGGGCCATACCAGGCTGCCGCGCTATGTCCGCGGCCGCCGCGGCGTGATCGATCGCGATCACGGCGTCTTCGTCTTCCCGGACACCAATGCCCATGGCCAGGGACCCTCGCCGCAACATGTCTACAGCGTACGGTTCACCGCGCAGGAGCTCTGGGGTCCCGAGGCGCCGGCCAAGGACGCCGTCCATGTCGATCTCTGGGACGACTACCTTGACCCGGCCTGAGCCGGATGCCGACCCGAACGCCCTGCCCGGGCTGCCGTGCGATGCGGAAGGTCCGGTCTTCGCAGAACCCTGGCAGGCGCAGGCCTTCGCCCTGACCCTCAAGTTGCACCAGGACGGCCAATTCACCTGGGCGGAATGGGCAGAGACGCTGGCAGGGGAGATCAAGAAAGCGCAGGCAGCGGGCGATCCCGATGACGGCAGCACCTACTACCATCACTGGCTGGCGGCGCTGGAATCGCTGGCTGTGACCAAGGGCCTGGCAACGCCGACGATTCTTGCAAAATGCAAAAGCGATTGGGAGACGGCATTCAAGACGACACCACATGGCAAACCGGTCCGGCTGCCGGAATCCCAGTAAATTCGAAGCATTCCAGACTGAGTGCACGAATAATCTTCGCCAGGCTGCATTCACAATCCTGAATCAAATTCGTTAATTTACATTAACCAATTCAAATATTGCACGAAAATGCCGTGTAGAATTGTCACAAGTTTTACACAACATCGACCGAAGGGGTGTTGATACTCTATCTTTCTCGGGGAGGGATTGACTGTGTTGAGGATGCCGCTATGCCATCAGCACCTGCTTTGAAGACCGTATCCGTGTCGCCGGCGCTGCCGCCGTCCTATGCGACGGTACGCGACGCCAATAACGAGATCCGCGACCGCAACCCGGCCCCGTTTCAGCGCGCGCTGCTTCTGCTGCGCGGCACCCGTTCGCGCATCGTCCTGTGCCAGGTCAGTTTCTGGGGCGAAGTCAGCGACGAGTGCGGCAATCTGCTGAACCGGCTGTTCGGCCGGGACGCGATGATCGAGCAGACCGACCCCGCCACCTATGTGCTGCTGTTCGTGCGCCGTCATGACGACGACGAATGCGTCGAGCACGCGGTGCTGCGGCGGCTGGCCCAGACCATGCAGCCCGCCTTCGGCCGGCGCTTCTACGCCACCCTGACCTCCTCCCACCATGATTCCGAGACGCTGGGCGATTCGGAAGACATGCTGGCGGAACTGGCAGCGGAAGAGGCCAAGGGCCCCAAGATCGTCACGATCTGAGGCAGGGCGGCCCGCCCTACATCGTTGGACGCTGCTCGAAACCGACGGTCCCCGGATCGTCGGCCGGCTCCACGCGCACATCGGTAACGGTGGCATAGTCCGGCCCGCGCCAGCAGGCCTCCAGCATGTGATCGACGGCCGCCAACGGTCCGGCGAACAGTGCCTCGACGGTCCCGTCGCTGCGATTGCGCACCCAGCCGTCCAGTCCCCGCAACTCGGCCCGGCCAACCGTCCAGGACCGAAAGAACACGCCCTGGACACGCCCGGAGACGATGACATGGACGGCCTTGCGTTGCGGTTCCGTCATCGCGTCGGCCCGCTCACTCGAATTCGATGATCTTCTGGTCGACCGCCAGGCTGTCTCCGGCGGCGGCGTGCAGGGTGGCAACGCTGCCGTCCCGCTCGGCGCGCAGGATGTTCTCCATCTTCATCGCCTCGACCACGGCCAGAGTATCGCCGGCACTCACCGTCTGCCCCTCCTCCACCGCAATGGAGACCAGCAGTCCCGGCATCGGCGACAGCAGGAACTTCGACATGTCTGGCGGAAGCTTCACCGGCATCAGCTCGGCAAGCGCCGCCGCCGCCTCGGTCAGCACCCAGATCTCGGCCGTCGCACCGCCATGGGTAAGCCGATAGCTGGAGCCGGTCATGGCCACCTGCACCACCATGCGGTCGCCGTCAACCTGGCCGTCGAACAGCGGGTCTCCGATACGCCAGTCGCCGAGCACTGTGTGGGTCTCGTCGCCGACGGCGATCTCGAATCCGCCCGGCACGGCGTCCACCGCCACGGGATGGTTCTCGCCGCCCAGGCGGACAACCCGCGTTCCAAGGTCGCGCAAACGCGGGCTGCGACCGGCGACCAGCCGATTGCGCTCCTCGCAGCGGCGATGCAGGGCGGCCGCCACCAGGATCAGGCGCCGCCGCGTCCGGTCGTCCAGCGACCGCCCGGCGAAACCGTCCGGGTACTCCTCGGCGATGAAATTGGTGGTCAGCCGACCGGCGACAAAGCGCTCATGGTTCATCAGCGCGGTGACGAAGCCGATATTGTGGTCCACGCCGCCGATCACGAAGCTGTCCAGCGCATGGCGCATATGGGCGATGGCGTCGTCGCGGTCCTCTCCATAGGTGATCAGCTTGGCGACCATGGGGTCGTAGAACATGCTGACCTCGCCGCCCTCGGCAACGCCGGTGTCAACGCGGATGTGCTCGCTCTCCGCCGGCGGGCGATAGCGGGTCAGCCGGCCGGTCGACGGCAGGAACCCGCGCAACGGGTTTTCGGCATAGACCCGGGACTCCATGGCCCAGCCCGTCAGGCGGACTTCCTCCTGCGCCACCGGCAGTTCTTCGCCGGCGGCGACCCGGATCATCAACTCGACAAGATCGAGGCCGGTGACCAACTCGGTGACCGGATGCTCGACCTGCAGCCGGGTGTTCATCTCCAGGAAATAGAAGTTCCGCTTGGCATCGACGATGAACTCGACGGTGCCGGCCGAGCGGTACTCCACCGCCCGGGCCAGCGCCACTGCCTGCTCGCCCATGGCGCGGCGAGTCTCTTCGTCGAGGAACGGCGACGGCGCCTCCTCGATCACCTTCTGGTGGCGCCGCTGGATGGAGCATTCGCGCTCGCCCAGATAGACCGCGTTGCCATGGCTGTCGGCCATGACCTGGATCTCGATGTGGCGCGGCTCCTCGATGAACTTCTCCACGAAGACACGGTCGTCGCCGAAGCTGCTTCGCGCCTCGTTGGAGGCGGATACGAAACCCTCGCGCGCCTCGGAATCGCCGCGGGCGATCCGCATGCCCTTGCCGCCGCCGCCGGCCGAGGCCTTGAGCATCACCGGGTAGCCGATCTCCTTGGCGATCTTCACCGCCGCATCGGCATCCGGCAGCGGCTCCAGATGGCCGGGGACCGCGTTGACCCCGGCCTCCTTGGCCAGCTTCTTGGATTCGATCTTGTCGCCCATGGCGGCGATCGCCCTGGGACCCGGGCCGATGAAGGCGATGCCGGCCTTGTCCAGGGCGGCGCAGAAGGCGGCGTTCTCGGACAGGAAGCCATAGCCCGGATGCACCGCCTCAGCACCGGTGGATTTGCAGGCTTCCACGATGCGGTCGATCACCAGATAGGATTCCGCCGACGGCGCCGGGCCGATCGGTACCGCCTCGTCGGCCATGCGGGCGTGCAGCGCGTCGGCATCCGCCTCGGAATAGACGGCGACGGTGGCGATGCCCATGCGCCGCGCGGTCTTGATGACCCGGCAGGCGATTTCGCCGCGATTGGCAATCAGAATCTTCTTGAACACGACCAGTCCGCCTGCCTCCCCAATCCGATCCTCGCCTTTGTGACGCGAAGACCAAAGAGAAAAGCTAGCCGAATTCAGTGAGTCTGCCCACGGTCACCTGACGACATTGAGTCCCGCGACTGTATCGTCTGGTCTACAGCTGGAAGAGATTCTCGCCGATTGGTTCCGATCGGCAACCAATCCGTCGCGTGCCGTCACCCATCCTTCGGCGGCGGTAGGGTCATCCGTCCTTCGGCGTCGAGCGGCGAGAACGGGTTGTAGGCCACTTCCCACAGATGCCCGTCCGGGTCGGCGAAATAGCCGGAATAGCCGCCCCAGAAGACCTTCTCCGCCGCTTTCACAAGAGTTGCGCCGGCCTCCACCGCCTCCGCCAGTACCCGGTCCACATCGGCCTCGGAGCCCACATTGTGGGCCAGGGCGACACCTCGGAACCCTGAGCCATTGCTCGACACCCCGGCATCCTCGGCCAGGGGCGCCCAGCCATAAAGGCCCAGCACCACGCCGCCGGCCTCGATGAACGAGACGGACTCATTGCTGGCCGCGGATTCGCGCCAGCCGAGGCCGTCGCAATAGAAGGCCCTGGCGGCTGCCATATCGGCAACGCCCAGCGTGACCATGGTTACCCGCTGTTCCATCTCCGCCCTCCGATTTCGTTCGCTCAGACCAGCGATCAGGCTACACCACGGCCGGTCGTCGCGCGAGAACAAACTGGGAACATCCATACATTGCCGGCACCGGGCCGTCGGTCACAACGGAATGTTGTCGTGCTTCTTCCAGGGGTTTTCCAGGTGCTTGTCGCGCAGCATGGCCAGAGCCCGGCAGACCCGGCGGCGGGTGTTGCGCGGCATGATCACGTCGTCGATATAGCCCCGCGCCCCGGCGACGAACGGGTTGGCAAATTTCTCGCGGTATTCCTCGGTGCGCTTTTCGATCTTCTCCGTATCGCCGATATCGCCGCGGAAGATGATCTCCACCGCCCCTTTCGGCCCCATGACGGCGATCTCAGCGGTCGGCCAGGCATAGTTGACGTCGCCGCGCAGATGCTTCGACGACATCACGTCATAGGCGCCGCCATAGGCCTTGCGAGTGATCACCGTGACCTTGGGCACCGTGGCCTCGGCATAGGCGAATAGCAGCTTCGCGCCGTGCTTGATGATGCCGCCATATTCCTGGCTGGTGCCCGGCAGGAAGCCCGGCACGTCGACGAAGGTGACGATGGGGATGTTGAAGCAATCGCAGAAGCGCACGAAGCGCCCGGCCTTTTTGGCGCTGTCGATGTCCAGGCAACCGGCCAGGACCAGCGGCTGATTGGCCACGAACCCGACCGTGCGCCCGGTCATGCGGCCGAAGCCGACGATGATGTTCCGGGCGTAGTCGGGCTGGATCTCGAAGAAATCGCCCTCATCGGCGACCTTCAGGATGAGCTCCTTCATGTCGTAGGGCTTGTTCGGATTGTCCGGGATCAGCGTGTCGAGCGCCTCCTCCATGCGGTCGGCCGGGTCGTCGGTCGGCCGAAACGGCGGCGGCTCGCGGTTGGAAGCCGGCAGGAAGTCGATGAAGCGCCGTAGCTGCAGCAGCGCTTCCAGATCGTTCTCGAAGGCCAAATCGGCCACGCCGGAGCGCCCGGTATGGGTAATGGCGCCGCCGAGCTCCTCGGCAGTGACCGTCTCATGGGTCACCGTCTTCACCACGTCGGGACCGGTCACGAACATGTAGGAGCTGTCCTTGACCATAAAGATGTAATCGGTCATCGCCGGCGAATAGACCGCCCCGCCGGCGCACGGCCCCATGATCAGGGAGATCTGCGGCACCACGCCGGAGGCCAGCACGTTGCGCTGGAAGACGTCGGCATAGCCGCCCAGGGAGGCCACCCCCTCCTGGATGCGGGCGCCGCCGCTGTCGTTAAGGCCGATCACCGGCGCGCCGACCTTCATGGCCTGGTCCATGACCTTGCAAATCTTCTCCGCATGGGCCTCGGAGAGCGAACCGCCGAAGACGGTGAAATCCTGGCTGAATACGAAGACCAGCCGGCCGTTGACGGTGCCAAAGCCGGTGACCACCCCGTCGCCGGGCACCTTGGTGTCGGACATGCCGAAATCGCCGCAGCGATGCTCGACGAACATGTCCCATTCCTCGAAGGATCCCTCGTCGAGCAGGGCATCGATGCGTTCCCGGGCGGTCAGCTTGCCCTTGGCATGCTGCGCATCGATCCGCTTCTGCCCGCCGCCCAGCCGCGCCGCCGCCCGCTTCGCCTCCAGCTTCTCCAGCATTTCCCGCATGAACGCCGCCTCCCAACCGCTTATCGCTGCAGTCCTTTGGCTGCTGATAGCATGGCGGCGACCCATTCGGCGAGCCCCGCCGGTGCAAGGGCTAGGTGTCGAGGAGCCGGAAAAACCGTTCCGTGGCCGCGAGTTCCGACCGCAGGCGGTCCAGTCGGGCGACCGCCTCGGAATCCTCGCCCCAGAGCTCCTGCTGATAGAGATCGTCCAGATGGGCGGCGTCGAAGGCTTCCGCGGCGTTTACGCGACCGGCCGACAGGGCCATCGCCAGGACCAACGAGCCCTGCAACGCTGCGGCGTGGCTCAGGGCGGCGAGATGGAAATCGTCGCAATCCGCCACGATCCGGGAGAGCGCCGTCAGCGACGATTGCGGCTGCTTGGCCGGCAGCACGCCCTGGGTCACCGTGAGCGGCGCATCGAACTCCAAGGCCGCCCAGTCCAGCAGGGGTTGCCAGACGGCGGCCTGGCGCTCCACCAGCGCCTGCGGCTGGTCGGCGCGATAGCAGAGCAGATCGGTTTCCGCATAGGCCAGGGTTCCGGCAATCACCGCTTCGCGCTGTACCGCGACCCGGTCGATGGTCGTGTTGGCCAGTTGGGTCAGCGGCATCGTGTCCGGGTCGACGGTTTCCGCCTGGGCGTTCCACTCCTCGGCCAGCGCCGCCGCCAATGCCGCACCGGGCACGGCAAGGCGGGCCTTGGCCGGCGTATTGACCGGCCGGCCATCGAGATGGATCTGGTGCCCGGTCTCCACGGCGACCGGTTCTGCGGATGTGTAGAAGCGCTTCATCGGTTCACTCGACGACCTTTACGAACCGTCGGGCGCGGACGCCGGCGGCGCGCTCACTCATCGCCGCCGAACAGGCCGCCAATGGCGTCGCCGATTCCCTCGCCCACATCGCCCAGGACCTCGCCGACGCCGCTGGCCGCATCGCCGACCATATCGACGGCGCCCCCGACCAGCCCGGGCTCGTCCGCCTCCAGCTGATCGTTGAGGGCGGCCAGGCACTGATTGTCGTCGCCGGAGCCGGTGGTCACAAACGGGATCACGATGGCAAGCGGATTGATGGCGCCGAGCAGCAGGCCGGTCGCGGTATTGAGAACCAGATCGCCGGTCAGCACCGACACTTCCGGCGCGTCGAGGGTCCCGTGCAGACGGACCGGCGCCACCAGGGCCAGAAGATTCGGGTCCTTCGATCGCGGATTGAAGACGAGGTCCAACTGGTTGCCGCCGAAATCGATGGCGCCCTCGCCGCCGATGGTCGCCTTCTCGCTGTCGACCAGCAGCGCCGTCGAAGTCGCCACACCATCCACCACATCGAAATGGCCAATGGCGCAATGCAAGGGTGCCGAGTCGGTCTCGCCGATGGGCAGGAGGGCGGTGATCGCGCTGCGACCGACCAGCCCGGCCAGGGCGCCGTTGATCTCTCCTGCCCCCATGTCCATGGTCGCCCGCCCATTCGCAGAGGCGATCATGGCCTGCAGCGTGGCGCCCCGCGCATCCAGGGTGAGCGCCGCATCGGCCCGGCCCGTCACCGCGTCCGACACGGCCAAGGCCTTCAGCAGGGCGCCGACATCAACCTGGCCGGCATTGGCGATGACGGTGGCTTCGGCGGGTTCGGCCCGTCCGTTCAGGACCAGTTCCGCCACCAGAATGCCGTCGGACAGCTTGGCCTGCGCAAGGCTGAGTGCAAGTTGCCTGTCAGCGACTTCGACGGATCCGAGAAGCTCCGTGACGGTCAGCTCATCCAGCGCCAGCTCATCGACAGAGATCTGAAGATCGATGTCCGCGGCCTCCAGCAGGTCAAGCGGTATCGCTGCCTCGCCTGTCGGTTCCGCATCTGGAGCGGGCTCGGCAGCGGCGGTGTCCTGCGATGGCTTAACCGAGAAATCGGCCAGCGCCAGCCGTTCGGATGTGAGGTCTCCGACAAGCGAAGGCCGGGGGCCGCCGAAGGAATATGTGAGATCAGCGCCGATGTCGCTCTCGCCGGTCTTGACGGCAAGATCGGTCAGGCTGATCGAGTCCGGGGCGCCGGCGATGGCCCCGGCAATCTCGAAGGCCGGCAATTGCGGGGCCGGCCCGCCCAGAAGCCCAGCGACCAGTTCGGCGGGGTGGATATCCGCGTCGACCTCCAGCGCATAGGCAGCGAAGGTCGCGGGATCCGTAATCGTGCCGGCGGCCGATATCCGGCTGTCCCCGATAGAAACCGTCAGATCCACCGGCCAGTCGGCGGCGCCGTCCGCCATGGCGGCGATGGAACCGGTGGTGGCAACGGCACGAACCGGCAATCCGTCAATCACGCAGTCGATTTCAATATCGACAGGGTCGTCCTCAGAGGCGGCCAGCAGCACCGCGCGATCGATATCCAGCCGGCGCGTCGCGCCGTTGGCATTCAACAAAGCGACCGTCGAGTCCCGTAGCTCGACACGACCTACGAACGGGACTGCCGTCGACTGGTCGTCCTGTGCCTCGGAGTCCGGCGACTCGGGAACGGTTTCGGGTGAAGCGAATACCCAGTTGCCGACGCCGTCCGCGCCCTTTTCCAACAGGATATCCGCGTCGACCACGACGAAATGGGTGATGCTGACGTCGCCGCCCAGCAGCGGCAGCAATTCGACCCCGACCTCAAGGCGACCGATCCGCGCCATCTCCTCCCGGCTGCCGCCCGGAACATTGGCCAGGGACACGCCGGATGCCGAAAGCGACGGGGTGAGCGAACGCCCAATCTCCAGCCTACCGGCAATCGAAATTGGGCGACCCAGAGCCGCGCTCGCCTGTTCTTCCAAAACCGGCTTGTAGCGGGACAGGTCGATCAGAAAGAACGCCGCGACGGCCGCGACCAGCAGCGCTGCCAATCCTGCTGCCCCCCAGATCAATACCCGTCGCACCGCGCAGTCTCCCCGGCCAGATCGATGTCGACGATCGTCGGGCAGACCCGGCGATCACGACCGTCGCAAGCCTATCAGGGGGCGCCATGTCGGCACCAGACCACGATCGGCGCGCCGTCACCGCACCCGGTATGCCGGCTACTGTCCGAAGATGCCGTCGATGACGTTGCTGATGCCGGTGCCGAGATCGTTGGCGGCCTCGCCGATGCCTTCGGCAAAGCCCTCCACGACGTCGACGGCGCCACCGATCATGCGTTCAGGGGCGGATTGCGGCGTCATCAAATCCTGCGAGAGGATTGCCGTGAGGCAGGGGTTCTCACCGCCGGTCCCGGTGGTCACGAACGGGATCACGATGGCTACCGGGTTTATGACGCCCAGCAGGACGCTGGTGGCGGCGTCGATGACCAGGTCGCTGGTCATCAGGGAGACCTCGACATCGCCGAACGGTCCATGGATCCGAGCCGGCGCCACCAGGGCCAGAAGGTTCAAGTCCTTGGTGCGCGGGTTCAGCAGGAAATCCAGGCGCCCGCCGCCGAAATCGATGGCGCCCTCGCCGCCGACGGTGACCCGCCTGGTGTCGACCAGGATCGCCGAGGAGCGCGCCACGCCCTGCGCCACGTCGAATTGCCCCACGGCACAGTTCACATGGGTCACCGGCTCGTCGCCATCGGGCAGCAGGGCCGTCAGCACGTTGCGCCCGATCAGCTCGGTATAGGCGTTGTTGATCCGCCCGGTGGCCATATCCAGGGCGATCTGACCGTTGGCGGAGTCCAGCAGCGCCTCGACGCTGTCGCCGCGGCCATGCAGGGTCAGGGCCCCGTCCATGCGGCCGGTGATGGCGTTGTCCTCCATGCCCCAATGGCCCAGCATCGCGTTCAAGTCGACCTGGCCGACCGTGATGTCGAAGCCCACCGCCAGGGGTGACAAATGGCTGTCCGCGACGATCCGGCCGCCCCACCAGCCGTCCCACAGGACTGCCTTGCCGACATCCAGGTTGAGCTGTCCGTTCTGCACCCGAAGTTCGGCGGCGATCTCCTCCACCTGGAGATCGTCGGCGACGAGACGGGCGATGGCGATCTCGAGATCGGCCTCGACGGCGCGCAGCAGATCGACGGGCAGTTCAGTCGGACCGCCTGCGCCTGCGCCGCCGTCTTCCGGCACGAAGTCGCTGAGCACTACGGTTTCGGACGAGAGCGCCCCGACCAGATGCGGACGCCCGCCGCCCATCGTGGCGACCAGTTGCCCAGCGATATCGCTGTCGCCAACGGTCGCCCGGATATCGGTCACGGCAACCCGGTCCGGGTCGCCGCTGAGGACGGCCGAGGCCCGGATCCTGGGCAGGGAGGGGACCTGATTGCCCCTGCCACCGGTGCCCGACGCCACCTGCAACGCCTCAAGCGACGTCAAAGTTGCCTCGACCCCGAGCCGGTATCCGGAGAACGACCAGGGATCGCCGATGATGCCATCAATGGCAACCCGATTGGTCCCGACCCGGGCCGAGAGGGACACAGGCCAGTCGGCACCGCGCTCGATCAGCGACGCGAAGGATCCCACGCTTCCGGATGCGTCCGCCTTGACGCCCTGTATCGCACCGGAGACCTCGACATGGATCTCCGAATCCTTTGACTCCGCCTCCAGCGTGGCCTCGTCGATCTCCAGGACCCGGCGCTGATCGAGCAGGCCGACATAGGTCAGGCGCGAATCCCGCAGGGTGAGGCTCCGCACGAAGGGTACGGTGCCGACACTGCCATCGGCCGTCGACGCTTCGCTCGCCAGCACCCAGTTGCCGACCCCGCCGCTGCCGCTCTCCAGGATCAGATCGGCATCGATGACCGTCAGGTTGGTGATGTTGAGATCGCCCGTCAGGAGCGCGCCCAGTTCGAGTCCGATCGCCAGGGTGCCGATGCGCGCCATCTCCGGCCGCGATCCGCCCTCGACATTGGCCAAGGCGACGTCGTGCACCGCCAGGGTCGGGGAAAACGACCAGTCGAGTTCGATCTCGCCGTCGATGGTGAGCTGCCGGCCCAGGACCTGCTCGGATTGCGATTGGATCAGGGCGCGATAGCTGTCCACATCGATGACGAACAGAGTGCCGACGAAGCCGGCGATCAGCACACAAAGCGAAATCGCCGCCCATTTCATGGCGATTCCGCAACGCACCACGATCTTCAAGGCATGATGAGACCAATGGGCCCGCTCGATCGTGTCTCTTGAACGTGCGAGGCCCTGGAACACGCTGCGCGACCGCACGATGTTCCAGCAGACCGTCAGTCCGCGCTCAACCCCAAGCAAGATCTTCCCCAACCGCATCGGACTACCCCGAGAGCATCGATCTGACCAGGCGGGGAATGTCGGGGAAGGCTGTGGCGATATGATCGGCGCCGGCGGCGGACAGCTCTTCGACGGGATGGTAGCCCCAGGCGACGCCGATCGCGGCCACCCCGGCCGCGCGCGCCATCTGGACGTCGAACACGGTGTCGCCGATCATCACCGCCCAGGTGGACTCCACACCGGTATCGGCCATGGCCTGCTGAACCATATGCGGGTTCGGCTTGCCGGGACCGTCATCGGCGGTCTTGGTGGTGACGAAGCGTTCCAGCAGCCCGTGCCGTTCCAGCGTCGCCCGCAATCCACGGCGGGACTTGCCGGTGGCGACTCCGAGCAGGATGCCTTCGGCATCTAGGGCATCCAGCGCTTCTCGCGCGCCGTCATAAAGCGGCTCTTCGAATGCGCCGGACTGCCGTTGCTCGAAGAAGGCGGCACGGTAATGCTCGCCGAGGGAATGCATCTCCTCAGCCGTCGCATTGGGCCGGAGCTGGGCGATGGCCGTATCAAGCGGCAGACCTACCACCCGTCGCACCGCCTCCGGGTCCGGATCGTCGAGATCATGGGCCCGCCAGGCTGTGCGCATCGCGGCGATGATGCTCTGCTGACTGTCGACGAGAGTCCCGTCGCAGTCGAACAATGCGAGGCAAAGCGGCGCTGCCATTCCGGAATTTATCCCCAACAGGTTGTGGCCTACCTGGCCACAGGCCCGAAGACTAAACCAGCCTCCTTACCGATTGGTTTCCCTGCACGACAGTTCTGTCAGCGGCCCCTGGCCCAAGGTCCATAAGGCTCGTCGGCCGCCTTGGAACGCGTTGAAAATCCTAGCGTTTTCCAGGTGTCGACCATATGTTCCGAGAGTGGCGCAATCACGTCGATGTGACCCCGTCCCGCCGGATGCGGCAGAACGATCCGCCGAGCATGCAAGTGCAAGCGGCCGGCGATGCCCTCACCACCCGGAAAAGCTGCAGGTCCGCCATACTTGCCATCGCCGATAATCGGGTGGCCGATCGCCGCGCAATGCACCCGCAATTGGTGGGTCCTGCCCGTCTTCGGCCATAGCGCCAGGAAGGCGGCCCGGTCCCCGGCGCGGTCGACAACCCGGTAGGCGGTCACGGCGGATTGGCCGGATTCCGGATCGGGCGCCACCGCCTCGCCTCCGGCCCGGCCGGCCCCGGCGCGCTTCGCCAGGGCGAGATCGATGATGCCCTCGTCCCGGTCCGGTACGCCGGCCGTTGCCGCCCAGTAGAGCTTGGCGGCGTCCTTGCCCCGGAAGCTGGCGGTTAGCGCTCGCGCCGCCGGGGCGGTGCGCGCCAGCAGCAGGACGCCGCTGGTATCGCGGTCCAACCGGTGCACCAGCCGCGGGCGCTCCGATGCATCGAAACGCAAGGCGTCGAGCATGCCGTCGAGATGCCGCGACGTCCTGGCCCCGCCCTGCACTGCCAGTCCTGCGGGCTTGTTCACCGCGATCACGTCGTCGTCGCGGTACAGCACCAGGGACCGCGCCATCCGGGCATCGGTATCCGACAGCGCCGGAGCCTGCCGCCGGGCTTCCGCCTTGCCTGTCTCGCCGAGCGGCGGCACGCGGATTGCCTGACCCGCATCCAGCCGCTGGCCGGCCTTCGCACGCCGGCCGTCGACCCGGACCTGGCCCGTGCGCAGCAGCTTCTCCAGCCGGCCGTGGCCCAGCCCCGGATAATGCTGCTTGAACCATCGGTCGAGCCGCATGCCGGCCTCGGCCGGCTCCACGGTGCGTTGGGCGACGCCAGTCACGGCGGCTAGCGCAGGAGGAGGCGCATGACGTGCAATCCGGCAAGCAGACCGCCGACGCACAGCACCACGGAGCCCGCCACATAGGCGGCCACGAACAGGGTCTGCCCGCGCTCGAAAAGCGCCACCACATCCAGCGAGAATGTCGAGAAGGTGGTGAAGGCCCCCAGCACGCCGACCACCAGCAGGGCCCGCAGTTCCTGGCTGGGCGACCAGACCAGGGCCAGCAGCTCGATCAGCACGCCCATCAGGATCGAGCCGACCACGTTCACGGTCAGCGTGCCCCAGGGAAAGTCATGAGGACCCAGCAGGCGTCCGACGCCTGTCATCACCAGGTATCGGGCCACCGCGCCAAAGGCGCCGCCGGCGGCAACGGCAAATATCATCTTCATGGAGTCGACCCTGAGCGCAATCGCGGCGCACCCTATCGGTATGGGACCCAGAACCGCAAGCGACGGTGAACCAGATTCGCCGGGCATGCGCCGCCCTGCTTCGTCTTCATGACCATCCGCTGGCCCGTAGCCGCTACCGGGACCGGCCATAGGACGATTACCGTCCGGTCTGCAACTGCCGTCAGGGATCGTCCGGTCATTCATCGCGGAAATTTGCCCTAGGTCAACGCGATGCGTATCGCATGGCATTACCTCGAAATTGACGACTTCAACTTTGTGGCGAACTGGTGCGCCGGCGCGGCCCAAACGCGTTGTACGAACAAAGGGAGTGCACTTGATGGTCTCCGAAATCAGAGTCGGCGGAAACTTCGCCATCGGCTGGACAAGCCTTGCGGTTGGCGCGCTCGTGGGGATGGTGCTCGGACTTTGGTCCTTCGATGGCCCGTTCCCGGTACCAGGCTGGATCGGTGCTTATGACAGCACGCCCAGACGGCTATTGCGGCTGGGACATATCGCCTTCTTCGGGCTGGGAATCCTCAATATTCTCCTGGCACATCACATGTCGCATTTCAGACTCGGCACAGGCTCAAGGCGGACTGCATCGATCTGCATGAATTTCGGGAATGTTTTTCTGCCGCTGACATTGATCGCGGCCAGCATCTATCTGCCGCTCAAATACCTAATGACGATCCCGGCGACGTCGGTGTCTGTCGCTCTTGCCCTCGCGGCGATCGGTGCCTGCGGCCGACCGCTGCAAACCGGCCTTTTGGGGTCGGCCGACCCGGAACGGGTTCTGGAGAGCGATTGATGTCGGCGCTGTCAGATGGTCATTCAGGCAATGAGACCGACCTCCGAGCGCTGCTCAGCCAGGTAATCGGTCAGGACGTGACATGCATGGGCCTCGATGACGACCTTGTCGAGGCCTTCGGCCTCGACAGCCTGGACGCGCTCCGTCTGCTGGCCGCTGCCGAGAAGCGGTATGCCTTCCGGTTCGCCGACGAGCAGCTCTCCGAGGTGCGGACCCTGCGCCAAATCCTCAACGCCGTTGAAGGCGAAGGCACTGCAGTCAATCCGGGCGACCTGGGGTGAGGGTCGGCCTGATCGCCATGAGCGGCGTTCGCGTGCGCACGCAGGAACTCGCTCAACTCGGAGTCACGCTTCCGCAATTCGTCGACCGAGGGCGCGTTGTCGCATCATTACCGAGCCTTGGGCTCTTGACCGTGGCGGGGCTGACTCCCGACGACATCGACATCGCTTACCGCGAACTTGATGGCCCCGTGGAAGACGGGCCGCTGGAACACTTCGATCTGGTTGGAATATCTTCGTATACGGCCAGGATCGACGCCGCCTACAGGCTGGCCGATCGTTACCGTGCCGCCGGAATTCCAGTAGTCTTGGGCGGTCCTCACGTCACGCTGTTGCCCGACGAGGCGGCCGAGCACGCGGACAGCATCGTCCAATACGGCGCGGAAGGCGCGTGGCCGCTCCTGCTCGAAGATTTCTGCTCCGGCCGCATGAAGCCGCGCTACGAAGGCCGCCGCGACCGGGTCTTCGCGCCGCCCAATTATGCCAAGCCGCGCTTCGACCTGCTGCCAGACCATCCTTACAACCGGGTTACGGTCCAGACCTCGCGCGGCTGCCCGATCAATTGCGAGTTCTGCGCCGCCAGCCTCCGCATTACAGACGGATTCCAGCAGAAGCCCGTCGACCTCGTGATCGACGAGATCCGAACGGCAATGAGCCTGGTGCCGAGACCGTTCTTCGAGTTCGCCGATGACAACACCTTCATCAACAAGAAATGGGGCAAGGCCTTCCTCAGAGCCCTCATTCCACTCGGAATACGCTGGTTCACCGAGACCGACATCTCCGTGGCGGATGACGACGAGTTACTGGATCTGCTGGGACAAAGCGGCTGCCGGCAGATCCTGATCGGGCTTGAGAGTCCGACCCCTGCCGGGCTCGATGGACTGGATCCGCATAACTGGAAGAAACGGCATTTCAGCCGCTACATCGAGGCCATCGACAAGATCCAGTCGCGCGGCGTAAGCGTGAACGGTTGTTTCGTCCTCGGGCTCGACACGGATACGCTGGAGACGTTCGAACGCGTGAAGGAATTCGTCGAGCGGTCAAGGCTGCTCGAGGTCCAGGTCACCGTGCTCACGCCCTTTCCCGGCACGCCGCTCTATGACCGCCTCCGCCGAGAAGGCCGCTTGCTGCGCGAGCGATTCTGGGACCGGTGCACGCTGTTCGATGTGAATTTCCGCCCGAAGAACATGAGTGTCGCCGACCTCGAGGCCGGAATGCGCTGGCTGTTCAAGGAAATCTACAACGAGACCCAATTCAAACGGCGCAAGCGCCATTTCATGGAGATCGCGAAGCAGCGCCTGTAACGCGCCCAATCATCTTGGCTGCAACACCCATCGAAAGACCCTGGTGATGAAACGAGAGACGTGGATAGGTTCCCTGTTCGTGGTGGCGGCACTCTACGACGGCGTGCTGGGGCTGGCGTTTCTGGGATGGCATGCGGGAATCTTCGAGTTCTACGCCGTGGCCCCACCCAATCACCCGGCCTATGTACAGTTTCCGGCATTGCTGCTGGTCCTGTTCGCCATCATGTTCTTGCGCATCGCGTCCGATCCGCCGCGCTTCCGCGAGCTGATGCTCTACGGGGTCGGGCTCAAGGCCTCCTATTCAGGCCTGGCGTTCTGGTATCAGGCAACCCAGGGCATCCCGACGATGTGGCTGCCATGGGCTTGGGCCGACCTGATCTTTCTGATTCTCTTCGTCGTCGCGTGGAGAACCGCCGGGCGGCCACGCCCAGCTTGAGAGCAGTCGGCACCGGCGGCGCGACCGTCAGGCCTCACCGCTGCTCGCGAACTCCACGACCCGTGGCCGCTTGGCCGCGCGAGATGGCGAACACGCATTCCCGGCAGGTCTCGCCCTTCACGACGGATTGCTGCTCCGCGACCCTGTTCATGCCCACGCGCTCCAACAGCGCAATCGACGGCCCATTGCGGATATCCGTAACGCCAATAAGGCGGCCCACGTCGGTGTGCTCGAATACAATCCGGATGGCCTCCCCCGCTGCTTCCGCAGCAAGCCCCTGTCCCTGAGCCGACCGCTTGAGCGAGATTCCGATTTCGGCCTCCACTTCGGCTTCGGAAACGAACAGCCCGATATCGCCGACCAGCGCCCCGGTCGACACCAACGCAATGGCGATCTGGCACCAATGCCCCGGCTCGAGCAGTTCGCCGGCGGCGACATCGGCGAGAAAGGATCGGGCCTCGACATCGGTCATGACCTCCCATCCCTGATACCGGGCGACCTGGGGATCGCATCGATAGGCCTGAAAATCGGCAAGATCGGAAACGCCGAACCGACGCAGCACGATGCGCCCGGAGATCGCGGGAAGAATGTCAGCCGTCATTGCATTGCCCCCGGGTCTCGACCCGATTCCGGATCGTCATGCGCGGCGCGGCGCAGACCGGCTATTCTACCCAGTATCCCGGAAGGTTGCCGACAATCCGCTGTGTTTCGCGGTCGATGCCCCAATGGCGGTCAAGCGGCGATCTCGTCTCCCGGCCGCTTCCGCTTGGCCGGGTTTCCAAGGCACTTCTCGATCGCCTCGCGACCGAGCGTTTCGTTGGCCTCCAGCGCCGCCACCAGCGCATCCATCTTGGATCGGTGCTTGGTGATAATGTCTTTCGCTGTCGCCGTCGCCTCCAGCAACAATTGGCCGACCGCCTGGTCCACCTCATGCGCGGTGGTTTCGCTGAACCGCCGCGGCTGGGCGATCTCCCGACCGAGAAACGGATGCTCCTCGCTCTGCCTCAGATCGATCGGCCCGATTTCCTCGGACATGCCCCATCGGGCGACCATGGCGCGGGCAAGCTGCGTGGCCTGGCGAATGTCGTCGTCGGCGCCGGAACTGACGCTTCCGAGGACCTGTTGCTCGGCAGTGCGCCCGCCCAGCATCACGGCCAGACGGGCCTTGAGGAAGGACTCCGGCAGTGTGTGGCGCTCTTCCTCCGGAAGCAGATGGGTGCCGCCCAGCGCACGTCCACGCGGAATGATCGTCACCTTGTAGAGGGGGTCGGCCTCGGCGAGGTGATGGGCGACGATCGTATGGCCGGATTCATGGACCGCCAGGCGATGCCGCTCCTCCGGCTGGATGGCCAGGGTGCGCACGGACCCCATCATCACCTTGTCCCGCATCTCATCGAAATGGGTCATGGTCACCGCATGCAGGCCGGCCCGCGCCGCGGCCATCGCCGCCTCGTTGACGATATTCTTCAGATCGGCTCCGGAGAAACCCGGCGTTCCCGCGGCGACCAGCGCCAGGTCGACATCGGCGGCCAATGGGACGTCGCGCGTGTGCACCTTGAGGATCGCCTCGCGGCCCGCACGGTCCGGCAGGTCGAGGGTCACATGACGGTCAAAACGCCCGGGCCGCAGCAACGCCGGGTCGAGTACGTCGGGGCGGTTGGTCGCCGCGAGGACGATGACCGCCTCGTGTCCGGAAAAGCCGTCCATCTCCGCAAGAATCTGGTTCAACGTCTGCTCGCGTTCGTCATGCCCGCCGCCAAGGCCGGCACCCCGCACCCTTCCGACGCTGTCCAACTCGTCGATAAAGATGATCGCCGGCGCCCGTTTCTTCGCCTCCTCGAACATCTTGCGCACGCGGGAGGCCCCGACGCCGACGAACATCTCGATGAACTCCGACGCGGAGATGTGGAAGAACGGCACCCGCGCCTCACCCGCGAGCGCCCGCGCCAACAGCGTTTTGCCGGTGCCCGGCGGCCCGACCAGCAAGACGCCGCGCGGTGGTTCCGCCCCAAGACTGGTGTACCGCGCGGGGTCGCGCAGAAAGGCGACCAGTTCCTCGACCTCCCGCTTGGCATTTTCCTGTCCTGCGACATCGTCGAATGTCACCCGGCGCCCGGCCTTTTCCTCTTTCTTGGCCGAACCGGTGAGGAAATCGGAGGCATCGCGGCCACCCAACCGGCCTGTCAGATTGCGTTGGAACCGGGACCACATCCACCAATAGACGCCGATAATCAATAGCCAGGGCAGCATGCTCCCGATCCAGCTCGCCGGACCCGTCGGCTCCGCCGAAAGCACGTTTACCTCCACACCCCGCTCCTCCAGACTGGGGAGCAATGTCGGGTCGCCGAATACCGGCACTCGCGAGCGGACGATTGTCCGCAGTTCCCCAAGCGGGCCAAACTCGATGCCGCGACGCAGTCGGGCCATGACGGCGTCGCCCTGCATGGTCACCGAGTCCACGTTGCCGTCTGCGAGGTGCTGCTTGAATGCGCTGTAGGGCACATCGACCGCCCCGTCGGGTCCACGCTGCTGAGCACTGAACATCATCACCGAGAGCACCAAGGCCGCGAGGATCGCGTAGAGCAGCCATTTTCTCCGATCGTTCATTGCGTTTCCTCGGCACTGCAGGCCGGTTTCAGGTGCGTCGACCGGCCCCTGTCCCTGCCTGCGCCCTAGCGCAGATGGTCGTGTGGATCGTCAGACTAGGCGACGCGAGGTCATTCAGCATTGACATAGATTAGGCCTCTTGTGCCGACTGATCGGTGCCCAGATCCCGGCGTGCCGCTGGACAAGGGTAGGGGCCCGCCGCCCAACCACCTGACTGTCGACAGCTCGGATCAGTCCGGACCGCCGGGATCCGAAGCTCGGGCACGGAGCTTCGCCCAATATTCGAGCCGCTTGCGGACCTCGCGTTCGAAACCGCGGTCGACCGGCTCGTAGAACTCGCGCCGCGCCATGCCGTCGGGGAAGTAGTTCTGGCCGGAGAAGCCTTCCGTCGTGTCGTGGTCGTATTCGTAGCCCTTGCCGTAGCCGAGTTCCTTCATCATCCGGGTCGGGGCATTCAGGATATGCATCGGCGGCATCAGGCTGCCGGTCTCCCGCGCCGCCGCCATGGCGCCTTTGTAAGCGGTATAGCCGGCATTGGATTTCGGCGCCGTGCCGAGATAGATGACGGCCTGGGCGATGGCCAACTCGCCCTCCGGCGATCCCAAGCGCTCATAGGTGTCCCATGCCGCCAGGGCCTGCGTCAGCGCCTGGGGATCGGCCATGCCGACATCCTCAACCGCGAAGCGGACGATGCGGCGGGCGACATAGAGCGGGTCCTCGCCGCCGGCCAGCATGCGCGCCAGCCAATACAGCGCCGCGTCGGTGTCCGAGCCGCGCAGGCTCTTATGCAGCGCGCTGATCAGGTTGTAGTGGCCTTCCTGGGCCTTGTCGTAGAGCGGCGCCCGGCGCTGGACCGCCCCGGCCAGCGAGGCCGCGTCCAGCGGTTCTTCGGGCGAGAGGGCGAACAGCTCCTCGCACAGGTTGAACAGGAAACGGCCGTCGCCATCGGCCATGGCCTTCAACGCCGTTCTGGCGTCGTCGGTCAGGGGCAGCGGCCGGTCCTCGGCCGCCTCGGCGCGCTGCAACAACTGCTCAAGCGCGTCGTCGTCCAGGCGGCGCAGCACAAAGACCTGGCAGCGCGACAGCACCGGCGGGTTCAGCTCGAAGGACGGGTTCTCCGTCGTGGCACCGACCAGGGTGATGGTGCCGTCCTCGACCACTGGCAGGAAGGCGTCCTGCTGCGACCGGTTGAAGCGGTGGATCTCGTCCACGAACAGCAGCGTACCGGCGCCGGCCGCGCGACGTTCCCGGGCCGCCTCGAAGACCTTCCGCAGATCGGCGACGCCGGTGAAGATGGCCGATAGCGGCTCGAAATGCAGATCGGTCTGGTCCGCCAGCAGCCGCGCCAGCGTGGTCTTGCCACAGCCAGGCGGCCCCCAGAGGATCATCGACGCCAGGCGGCGCGCGGCCACCATGCGGCCGATCGGGGCGTCGGGCCGGACCAGATGATCCTGCCCCACCAGCTGGTCCAGCGTTTCCGGGCGCAGCCGGTCCGCCAGCGGGCGCGGCGCCAGCGGATCGAACAGGCCGTCCATTCCGCTGTCGCCGGCGGCCTTCCGCCTAGCCACTGACCGTGGTCTCCAGCGTGCGGTCGCCACGGCGGACCGCGATCGTCCAGCGCGATGCGGAGCCCTCGAGCACCCGCAGCAGATCGTCGACGTCGGCAATATCGGCGCCATTGATGCGGGTGATCACATCGCCCGCCTGCAGCCGCAGCCGGCGCGCGGCACTGCCCCTCTGCACGTCCAGGACGACGACGCCGCGGCGCAGGCTGCCATCATAGCCGGTCTCCTCGATCAGAGCCGGCGACAGGTTGGCGACGATGGCGCCCTGCAACGGCGTGCGGCTGGTCAGGCGGGTCAGCTGGCGCAACGGCACCTCCGGCGGCGCGATGACGTCGAAGGTCACATCGATCGTCTCGTCACCACGGCGGACGGTGAGTGTGGATTGGCTGCCGATCTCCAGAGTAGCGATGCGGAAACGCAAGCCATCCGGGGTCGCCACGGCACGGTCGTTGACCGCCAGCACCACGTCACCGACCTGCAGGCCGGCGCGTTCGGCCGGGCTGTCGGGGTCGACCCGATTGATCACCACGCCGCCCGGCGCCGCCAGGCCCATGGATTGGGCGATGTCCTGGGTGACAAGCTGGCCGGCCGCGCCAAGCCAGGGGCGCATGATGCGGCCGCCGCTGTCGACGCTTGCCATCACCGCCCGCACCATATTGGCCGGGATCGCGAAGCCGATGCCCAGCGAGCCGCCGCTGCGGCTATAGATGGCGCTGTTCACGCCGACCAGCCGCCCGTCCATGGTCACCAGCGCGCCGCCGGAATTACCCGGGTTGATCGCCGCATCGGTCTGGATGAAGAAGCTGTAATCGGTGATCCCGGTGGTGGTGCGGGCCAATGCCGAGACGATGCCGCTGGTCACCGTCTGCCCGACGCCGAACGGGTTGCCGATCGCCAGCACCAAATCGCCGACCTCCAGATCGTCGCTGTCCGCCAGCACCAGATGCGGCAGCTCCTCCTCGGCCGTGTCGATGCGAAGCATGGCCAGATCGGTGCCTTCGTCGGAAAGGATGATCTCGGCCTCGAACTCGCGACGGTCGGTCAGCACCACCGTGACCTCATCGGCTTCGGCGATGACATGGTGGTTGGTGACGATCAGCCCGTCCGGGGCCACGATCACGCCGGACCCGAGAGCGTTCTGGGTCTGCTCCCGGGGCCGGCCGAACGGCACGTCGTCGCCGAAGAAGCGGCGGAAGAACGGATCGTCGAACAGCGGCGAGATGGCGCGCTGCTGCACCACCCGCCGGGTGAAGATGTTCACTACCGCCGGCGCCGTCTCGCGCACCAGCGGCGCGAAGCTCAGGGTGATCTGCTCGCGGCTTTGCGGCACCGCGCGCTCCTGGGCGGCGGCGGGCCCGAGCAGAGCCAGCATCGCGGCCAGGATCGCTAGAAAGACGTTACGCATACCGCATCATACCAGCGTTGCCGCTCACCGGCAGGTCACGCCTGCGCCAGCCTGGAAAAAGGAAAGGGCGGCCATCGGGCCGCCCGGATTCCAACGCCGCCGTTGTGGCGTGCCTATTCGTCGTCGTCGTCCGACGCATCCTGGGTCGGACCGCTGTCCTGGCCTTTGGCGTCCGGGTCGCGATCGACGAATTCGATGAACGCCATCGGCGCCGCGTCGCCATAGCGGAAGCCGGCCTTCAGCACCCGCGTATAGCCGCCGGAACGGTCCTTGTAGCGGTCGGCCAAGGCGTCGAACAGCTTCGCCACCATGGCGTCGTCGCGCAGCATGGCGAAGGCCTGCCGGCGATTGTGCAGACCGCCCTTCTTGCCGAGGGTGATCAGCTTCTCGGCGATGGGACGCAGCTCCTTGGCCTTGGGCAGGGTGGTCTTGATCTGCTCGTGCTTGATCAGCGCCGCGGCCATGTTCGAGAACATCGCCTTACGGTGGGTGCTCGTCCGGTTGAGTTTACGTCCGCTCAGTCCATGACGCATGACTATGTCCTCCTCTAGCAGCGGCCTCGCGCACGAGGTCCATAACGGGTGCCCGCGCCCCGGCCTGCATCCGTCTCGGACACAGGCAGCGGGATCGCCGGCATCGGGCCACCGCGGCCCTTTGTTCGCCCTTAGTAGGGCTCCTCCAACTTCTTCGCCAGGTCCTCGATGTTCTCCGGCGGCCAGTTGGGGATCTCCATGCCGAGATGCAGGCCCATCTGGGACAGCACCTCCTTGATCTCGTTCAGCGATTTGCGCCCGAAATTCGGGGTGCGGAGCATCTCCGCCTCCGACTTCTGCACCAGGTCGCCGATATAGACGATGTTGTCGTTCTTCAGGCAGTTGGCCGAGCGGACGGAAAGCTCCAGCTCGTCGACCTTGCGCAGCAGGTTGCGGTTGAACGGAACCTCGTCCTGGGATTCCTCCGTCCGCTGAGCCTGCGGCTCCTCGAAGTTGACGAACAGGCGCAGCTGGTCCTGCAGGATGCGCGCCGCCAGCGCCACCGCGTCCTCCGGCGTGACCGATCCGTTGGTCTCCACCGACAGCGACAGCTTGTCATAGTCGGTGACCTGCCCGACGCGGGTGTTGTCCACCTTGTAGGAGACCCGGCGCACCGGGCTGTACAGGGAGTCGACCGGGATCAGGCCGATCGGCGCATCCTCGGGACGGTTCTGGGCCGCCGGCACGTAGCCTTTGCCGAGATTGACCGTCATCTCCATGTTGAGGCGCGCGTCGTTGTCCAGGGTGCAGATCACCAGGTCGGGATCCATGATCTCGATATCGGGGCCGGTGATGATCTGGCCGGCGGTCACCGGACCCGGTCCCTCGGCATGCAGGCGCATGCGCTTGGGGCCTTCGGCGTGCATGCGCAACGCCAGCCCCTTCACGTTCAGCACGATGTCGGTGACATCCTCGCGCACGCCCGGGATCGAGGAGAATTCATGCAGCACGCCGTCGATCTGCAACGAGGTCACCGCCGCGCCTTGCAGCGACGACAGCAGCACGCGGCGCAGAGCATTGCCCAGGGTCAGGCCGAAGCCCCGCTCCAGCGGTTCGGCGGAGATGGTCGCCTTGCGCTGCGGATCGTCGCCACCGGCGATATCCAGCGCGTTGGGCTTGATGAGTTCCTGCCAATTTCTTTGCAGCACGGATAAGTCCCTTTTGCCAACTTTCGACCCGAAATGCGCGGGCCTGCACATGCAACGGCGCGGCTCGTACCGCGCCAGGGTTCGACGATCCTATTCGTGTCGGCCGCGTGGCGGACGGCCGCTGTCCCGGATCGGGAACCGGTTGCAGATTGTCTAGACGCGCCGCTTCTTGCGGGGTCGCACGCCGTTATGCGGGATCGGCGTGACATCGCGGATCGAGGTGATCTGGAAGCCGACCGCCTGCAGCGCCCTGAGCGCCGACTCGCGTCCCGACCCCGGCCCCTTGACCGTCACCTCCAGCACCTTCATGCCGTGTTCCTGGGCCTTCTTGCCGGCATCCTCGGCCGCCATCTGCGCCGCGTAGGGCGTCGATTTCCGGCTGCCCTTGAAGCCCATCGCGCCAGCCGAGGACCAGGAGATGGCGTTGCCCTGGGCGTCGCTGATGGTGATCATGGTGTTGTTGAACGAGGCGTTCACATGCGCGACGCCGGAAGTGATGTTCTTGCGTTCGCGACGCCGGACGCGCGCGGCTACGGGCGATTTGGCCATGGTCTGATGCTTCCTTGAACTGCCCGCGGGCTACTTCTTCTTGCCGGCGATCGGCTTGGCCGGACCCTTGCGGGTACGGGCGTTGGTGTGGGTGCGCTGGCCGCGGACCGGCAGGCCCTTGCGGTGCCGCAGGCCGCGATAGCAGCCCATATCCATCAGCCGCTTGATGTTCATCGCCACCTCGCGCCGCAGATCGCCCTCGACCTGCTGATCGGCGTCGATGGTCTCGCGGATGCGCAGCAGCTCATCCTCGGTCAGCTCGTTCACCCGGCGCTCGCGCGGGATGCCCAGATTGCCGCAGATCTTGGTCGCGGTGGTGCGGCCGATCCCGTGAATATAGGTCAATGCAATCTCGACCCGCTTCTGGGTCGGAATATTGACGCCAGCGATACGCGCCACGCCGGTTCTCCTAAATCTCTGTCGATGCCGCCGGATCCGGGTTCGACACGGTTGCCGTAAGCTGGCCGTGCCGTCCGCTCCGATGTCGCATCCGTTCGTTGGGCCGCATTGGGAACAGAACAAGCATTTCCGGCCTGTCCCCGGACCGAAGCGGCGGGATTATAGGCTCCAAGCCCCTCAAGTCAACACTGCTAACGCTACAGAATCCCTTCGATTTGGCCGGTCACCTCATCGATGTCCTGCATGCCGTCGACCGACTTCAAAACCCCCCGCCCGCGATAGTAGGGAAGGATCGGCGCGGTCTGCGCATGATAGGCCTCCAGCCGCTTCGACACGGTCTCAATGGTATCGTCGGACCGGCGCAGGAACTCGGTCCCGCCGCACACGTCGCAGACGCCCTCGACCTTGGGAAGCTGGTACTTGTCGTTGTAGCCCGCACCGCAGGTCGCACAGGTGAAACGGCCGGCGATGCGCTCCGCCAGGGCCGTATCGTCGACGGTGATCTCGATGACCGAGTCCAACCCCAGCGCCTTCTCCTCCAGCATCTCGTCCAGCGCCTCGGCCTGCGGCACTGTGCGCGGAAACCCGTCGAGGATGAAACCGGCCTTGCAATCGGGCTCGTCGATGCGTTCGGAGATCATGCGGATCATGATGTCGTCGGACACCAGCTTGCCGGCATCCATGATCGCCTTGGCTTCCTGACCCAGCGGGCTGCCGCTGGCGACGACCGCGCGCAGCATGTCACCGGTCGACAACTGCTTCAGTCCGTGCTTCTGCTCGAGCCGCTTGGCCTGCGTTCCTTTACCCGCGCCCGGCGGCCCCAGCAGAATCAACCTCATCCACGCCTCCCCCTGAGTTTGGTCTTCTTGATGAGACCCTCATATTGGTGTGCCAGCAAATGCGAATGAATCTGCGCCACTGTGTCCATGGTCACCGTCACCACGATCAGCAGGCTGGTGCCGCCGAGGGTGAAGGGGATCGCCTGGTTATAGAGGAACAGGAACTCCGGCAGGATGCACACGCCCGCCAAATAGGTGGCGCCGATCACTGTCAGCCGGGTCAGCACGTAATCCAGATAGTCGGCGGTGTTCTTGCCCGGCCGAATGCCGGCGACGAAGCCGCCATACTTCTTCAGATTGTCGGCGGTGTCCTGCGGATTGAAGACGATCGCCGTATAGAAGAAGCAGAAGAACACGATCATCGAGGTGAACAGGATCATGTAGAGCGGCTGGCCCCGGCTCAACAGCTGGATGATCGGTTGCAGTATTTCCGGCCCGCCGGTGCTGCCGGCAAAGCCGACCACCGTCACCGGCATGAACAGCAGCGACGAGGCGAAGATCGGCGGGATCACGCCGGCGGTGTTGAGCTTCAGCGGCAGATGCGAGCTCTCGCCGCCGAACATGCGGTTGCCGGCCTGGCGTTTGGGATACTGCACGATGATCCGACGCTGGGCCCGTTCCATGAACACGATCAGGGCGATCACCGCCACGACCATGAACAGAAGGAAGATGATCAGCAGGGTCGACAGCGCGCCGGTGCGGCTGAGTTCAAAGGTGCCGGCCAGGGCCACCGGCAGGGTGGCGACGATGCCGGCGAAGATGATCAGCGAGATGCCGTTGCCGACGCCGCGGGCGGTGATCTGCTCGCCCAGCCACATCAGGAACATGGTGCCGCCGACCACGGTGATCACGGTGCTGGCCCGGAAGAACAGGCCAGGATCGCCGATCAGCGGCCCCGACGGTCCGTTGAAGGACTCAAGCCCGACGGCCAGACCGTAGGCCTGCACGGTCGCCAGCAGCACCGTGCCGTACCGGGTGTACTGGTTGATCTTCTTGCGGCCCGACTCCCCTTCCTTCTTCAACTGGTCGAGGGACGGGGACACCGCCGTCATCAGCTGCATGATGATCGAGGCGGAGATATACGGCATGACGTTCAGCGCAAAGATCGTCATGCGCTCCAGCGCGCCGCCGGAGAAGGTGTTGATGATGTCGATGAAGCCGCCGGAGAGCTGTTGCTGGAACACCTCCTCCAGCACCACCGGGTCGATGCCCGGGATCGGCACGTAGGTGCCGACCCGGTAGATGACCAGGGCCCCAAGCGTGAACCAGATCCGGCTCTTCAGTTCGGTGGCCTTGGCGAAGGCACCGAAGTTCAGGTTGGCAGCGAGCTGTTCGGCGGCAGATGCCATATCACCCTCGGCGGTTCGGCATGTGGCGGAAGGAGCGGAACTCCCTATTTAGGCACGGCAAGGCGCTACGTTAACCGTCCGCCCCCGATTCCGCCCCGGACTCATCCTCCGCTTCGGCCGCCTTCGCAGGCTTTGCTGCCTCCGCCGGCTTGTCCGCCTTGGCGGGCTTGGCCGCCGCAGCGGCCGCCACCACGACCTTGCCGCCGGCCTTCTCCACCGCCGAAACCGCGGCTTCGGACGCGCCGGCGACCTCGATGGTCACCTTGGCGGTCAGCTCGCCCTTGGCCAACAGCCGGATGCCGTCGCCCAGCTTGGTCACCAGGCCGGCCGCCTGCAGGGCGGCGCCGTCGATGGTGCCCTTGGCGTCCAGCTTCTTGCCGTCGATGGCCTGCTGCAGCCGGCCGAGATTGACCACGGCATATTGCTTGCGGAACGGATTGTTGAAGCCGCGCTTGGGCAGCCGGCGATAGAGCGGCATCTGGCCGCCCTCGAACCCGTTCAGGGCGACGCCGGTCCGGCTCTTCTGGCCCTTCTGTCCGCGACCGCCGGTCTTGCCCTTGCCGGACGCCCGGCCCCGGCCGACCCGGGTGCGCTTCTTGCGCGCGCCTTCGTTGTCGCTCAACTCGTTCAGCTTCATCGTCTCGATCCTCTGGATCCGACCGGGCGCCCTAGGACGCCTGCTCGACCCGCACCAGGTGTTTGACCTTGTTGATCATGCCGCGCACGGACGGCGTGTCCTCCAGCTCGCGCCGGCGGTTCATCTTGTTCAGGCCGAGCCCGATCAGGGTCGCCCGCTGGTCGCCCGGCCGGCCGATCGGACTGCCGATCTGGCGCACGATGATGGTCGGGCCGGATGGCGCCTTCTTGGCAGGCGCCTTCCGCTTGGCGGCGGGCTTCGCCTTGGGCGCGGCCTTCGGCTTGGCAGCGGGCTTGGCTTCCGCCTTCGCCTCGGACTTGGCCTCTGCTGCATCAGCCGGTTTGGCGTCTTCAGCCTTGGCCTTGGGCGCAGCCTTCGCCTTGGCGGCCGGCTTGGCCTCGGCGGCCTTGGCATCGTCCGCCTTGGCGGCAGCGGCCTTCGGCTTGGCGGCAGCCTTTGGTTTGGCTGCGGCCTTGGGCTTGGCAGCCGTCTTCGGCTTTGCCTCGGCCTTCGGCTTCGCCGCAGCCTTTGCCTTGGCCGGCGCCTTGGCCTTGGACGCGGCCGGAGCCTTGTCCTCGGCCTCCGCCTCGGTCTTCTTGGTCTCGTCAGACATTTGCGGCCTCTCGTTCCTCGGCACCGGCGTCGCGGCGGCCGAGAATATCGCCGACCCGCTTGCCGCGGCGCGACGCGACGCCGCGCGGGCCTTCCATCTCACCAAGGGCCTGGAAGGTCGCCTTGACCATGTTGTGCGGGTTGGAGCTGCCGATCGACTTGGCGACCACGTCATGCACGCCCAGCGCCTCGAACACCGCGCGCATCGGGCCGCCGGCGATGATGCCGGTACCGGCCGGCGCCGCCCGCAGGGTCACCCGCCCGGCACCGAAACGACCATTGATGTCGTGATGCAGGGTGCGGCCCTCGCGCAGCGGCACGCGGATCATGTTGCGCTTGGCCTGCTCGGTCGCCTTGCGGATCGCCTCGGGCACCTCACGCGCCTTGCCGGAGCCGAAGCCGACCCGGCCGCGGCCGTCGCCGGCCACCACCAGCGCCGCGAAGCCGAACCGGCGGCCGCCCTTCACCACCTTGGCGACGCGGTTGATGCTGACCAGCTTTTCGACCAGCTCGCTTTCTTCGCGAGACATCCGGTCGTCTCTTCTGGGGCCTCGAGCCATCTTGATGCCTTCCTCAGAAATCCAAGCCGGCTTCGCGCGCGGCATCCGCCAGCGCCTGAATCCGACCGTGATAGATATAGCCGCCGCGATCGAACACGACCTGCTTGATGCCCGCCTTGGACGCCCGCTCGGCGATCAGCTTGCCGACCGCGCTGGCCGCTTCCTTGTTGCCGCCCGACTTCAGCTTGGCCTTGAGATCCTTGTCCAGGGTCGAGGCCGCGGCCACGGTGCGGCCCTGGCTGTCGTCGATCACCTGGGCATAGATCTGCTTGCCCGAGCGGAACACCGACAGGCGCGGCCGATCGTTGCGGCGCTTGCTCAACATGTTCGACAGGCGGCGACGGCGGCGCTGTCTCAGCTCTTTTGTCGTCAGCATGGCGGTTACTTCTTCTTACCTTCCTTGCGAAGGATGGTTTCGTCGGCGTATTTCACGCCCTTGCCCTTGAACGGCTCCGGCTTGCGATAGGCCCGGACCTCGGCGGCCATCTGGCCGACCCGCTGCTTGTCGGCGCCGCTGATGGTGATCGCGGTCGGCCGCTCGCATTTCACCGAGATGCCCTCGGGGATCGGGTGGCGGACCTCATGGCTGTAGCCGAGCTGCAGCACCAGGTCCTTGCCCTGGACCGCGGCGCGATAGCCGACGCCGTTGATCTCCAGCTTCTTCTCGAACCCGTCCGAGACGCCGATCACCAGATTGTTGATCAGGGTCCGGCTGGTCGCCCACATATTGCGGGCCAGGCGCGAATTGCTGCGCGGGGTCACCGTGATCTGGTCGCCCTCCTGGGCCACCGCGACCTCGTCGATGACGCGCATGCTGAGCTGGCCGAGCTTGCCCTTCGCCGTCACGTCCTGGCCGCTGATCGTGACCTGGACGTCCGACGGGACGCTCACGGGATGTTTGGCGATACGAGACATCGTCGGTCCCCTAGAACACCTGACAGAGGATTTCGCCGCCGACATTGGCGGCCCGGGCCTCGCTGTCGGACATGACGCCGCGCGGCGTCGACAGGATCGAGATGCCGAGGCCGTTATAGACCCGCGGCAGATCCGAAACCTTCGAGTAGACGCGGCGGCCGGGCTTGGACACCCGGTCGATCTTGCGGATCACCGGACGGCCTTCGGCGTATTTCAGCTCGACCTTGACCAGACCGATGCCGGTCCGAACTTCTTCGGTCGAGTAGTCGCGGATGTAGCCTTCGCGCTTCAGAACGTCGAGCACGTTGACCCGCAACCGCGATGACGGGCTTTCCACCAGCTGCTTGCCGGCCCGCTGTCCATTGCGGATGCGGGTCAGCAGATCGCCCAAGGGATCACTCAGCGACATGTCCCTGCTTCTCCTTTACCAGCTCGCCTTGACCATGCCCGGGATCTGGCCTTTCGATGCCAGCTCCCTGAGCGCGATGCGGCTGATCTTGAAACGTCGGTAATAAGCCTTCGGTCGGCCGGTCAACTCACAGCGGTTGTGCAGCCGGGTCGCGGAGGAATTGCGCGGCATCTCCGCCAGCTTCAGACGGGCGGCGAACCGCTCCTCGACGGGCAGCGAGCGGTCGTCGGCAATTTCCTTCAGACGCGCGCGCTTGGCCGCCAGCCGGTTCACCAGCTGCTGACGCTTGCGGTTCTTGTCGATGGCACTCTTCTTCGCCATGGTCGGTTCCTCGTGCCGCTCAGTTGACGAAGGGGAAGTCGAAACCCTTCAGAAGCGCGCGCGCCTCCCGGTCCGTCTTCGCCGTCGTCACAATGACAATGTCCAGTCCCCGGATGTCGTCCACGCGGTCGTAGTCGATCTCGGGGAACACGATCTGTTCCTTGATGCCCAGCGCATAGTTGCCGCGCCCGTCGAAGGATTTCGGCGACAGGCCGCGGAAATCGCGGACCCGCGGCAGGGCGATGTTCACCAGCCGGTCGACGAACTCGTACATGCGGTCCCGCCGCAGCGTGACCTTGGTGCCGATCGACATGCCTTCCCGCAGCTTGAACGCGGCGATCGACTTCTTCGCCTTGTTCACCACCGGCTTCTGGCCGGCAATCGCGGTCAGCTCGTTGACGGCGGCGGTCAGCTTCTTGCTGTCCGCGATCGCCTCGCCGACACCCATGTTCAGGATGACCTTCTCCAACCGCGGCGCCTGCATCGGGTTCGCGTAGGAGAACTCCTCGATGAGTCCGGGTTTCACGACCTTGTCGTAGTGTTCTTTAAGCCTAGGCATTTCGCTGCTCACGCATCGATGACTTCGCCGGAGCGCTTGGCAAAGCGCACCTTTCGGCCGTCATCCAGAAATTTGAACCCGACCCGGGTCGCACTGTCGTCCTTCGGGTCGACATGGGCGACGTTGGACATGTGGATCGGCGCTTCCTTCTCCACGATGCCGCCCGGACCCGCCTGCGACGGCTTGGTGTGGCGCTTGACCATGTTCACGCCCTGCACGATCACCCGGTTCTCGGCCGGAATGACCTTCAGCACGTCGCCGCGCTTGCCCTTGTCGCGGCCGGTCCGGACGACCACGGAGTCGCCCTTGCGAATCTTGAACTTGACCGCCATCACAGCACCTCCGGCGCCAGGCTGATGATCTTCATGAACCGCTTGGCCCTCAGCTCGCGGGTCACCGGGCCGAAGATACGGGTCCCGATCGGCTCACCCTGCTTGTTGATCAGCACCGCGGCGTTCTGGTCGAACTTGATGCTGGTGCCGTCATTGCGGTGGATCTGCTTGGCCGTGCGGACGATCACCGCCTGGTGGATATCGCCCTTCTTCACGCGGCCGCGCGGGATCGCCTCCTTCACCGACACCACGATGATGTCGCCGACGGACGCGGTCTTGCGCTTCGACCCGCCCAGCACCTTGATGCACTGCACCCTGCGCGCGCCGGAATTGTCGGCAACGTCCAGGTTCGTCTGCATCTGGATCATCGGTCGGCCTCCCCTACTCGGCCTGGCCGGCGCCGGCGTCGGTCACCAGCGTCCAGCACTTCCGCTTGGAGATCGGCTTCGATTCCATGATCGAGACCGTATCGCCGACCTTGGCCGCATTGGCCTCGTCATGGGCGAGGAACTTCGACGACCGCTTGATGAACTTCTTGTAGACGGGATGCTTCAGCCGCCGCTCGACCAGGACCGTGATGGTCTTGTCGGCCGCGTCGGATACGACTTTTCCCGTGAGCACACGCCTCGGCATGGCCCGCCCTCCTAACTGCCCGACGCGGCGCTGCGGCGCCGGTCGGAGATGATGGTCTTGATCCGCGCAATGTCGCGGCGCAGGCGCCGGAACTGCGAGGTGTCTTCCAACTGGCCGCTGGAGCGCTGGAAGCGGAGATTGAAATGCTCCTTCTTCAGCGACAGCAGCGTCTCGTTCAATTCGTCGGCCGTCTTGGCGCGCAGGTCTTCGGCTTTCATGACTCAGCCCTCCTCGCCCAAACGGGCCACGAAACGGGTATCCACCGGCAGCTTGGCCGAGGCCAGGGTGAAGGCCTGGCGCGCCAGGTCGACCGGCACGCCGTCCAGCTCGAACATGATCCGGCCCGGCTTGACCCGGCACATCCAGTATTCCGGCGAGCCCTTGCCCTTGCCCATGCGGACCTCGGCCGGCTTCTGCGACACCGGCACGTCCGGGAAGATGCGGATCCACACCCGGCCCTGACGCCGGATATGGCGGGTGATGGCACGCCGGGCGGCCTCGATCTGGCGCGCGGTGATACGCGCCGGGCCGACCGCCTTCAGACCATAGGCGCCGAAGTTCAGCGCCGTACCGCCCTTGGCGACACCCTTCACCCGGCCCTTATGGGCCTTGCGGTATTTCGTGCGCTTGGGACTGAGCATCCTTCACATTCCCTCGATTAACCGGCCGACCGTCAGGTCCGCGGCGCGCCCTGCTCCAGCAGGCGCTTTTCCTGAGCCATCGGGTCGTGGGCCATGATCTCGCCCTTGAACACCCAAACCTTCACACCGCAGGTGCCGTAGGTGGTCATCGCCGTCGCCTGGCCGTAGTCGACGTCGGCGCGCAGGGTGTGCAGCGGCACCCGGCCCTCGCGATACCACTCGGTCCGCGCGATCTCGGCGCCGCCCAGCCGGCCGCCGCAATTGATGCGGATGCCCAGGGCGCCGAGCCGCATGGCGTTCTGCACCGCCCGCTTCATCGCCCGGCGGAACGCCACCCGGCGCTCCAGCTGGCTGGCGATGTTCTCGGCCACCAGCTTGGCGTCGATCTCCGGCTTGCGGATCTCGACGATGTTCAGGCTGACATCGCCGCCGGTCATCTTGACCAGCTCCTGGCGCAGCTTCTCGATATCGGCGCCCTTCTTGCCGATCACCACGCCCGGACGCGCGGTGTGGATCGTGACCCGGGCGCGCTTGGCCGGCCGCTCGATGACGATGCGGCTGATCCCGGCCTGCTGCAGCTTCTTGGTCAGGATCTCGCGGATCTTGAGATCCTCGTGCAGCTGGTCGGCATATTCCTTGGTCGCGAACCAGCGCGAGTCCCAGGTCCGGTTGATGCCGACGCGCAGGCCGATCGGATTGACTTTCTGGCCCATCTAGGCGGTCTCCTCACGTTCGCGCACCACCACGGTCAGGTTCGACCAGGGCTTCTGGATCCGGCCGACCCGGCCCCGCGCCCGGGCGCGAAAGCGTTTCATCACAAGGGCCTTGCCCACGAAGGCCTCGGCGACATACAGCCGGTCCACGTCCAGCTGATGGTTGTTCTCCGCATTGGCGATCGCGGATTGCAGCACCTTCTTCACCTCGCCGGCGACGCGGCGGCGGGAGAAGGCGAGATCGGCCAGCGCCTTGCTGGCGTCCTTGCCGCGGATCAGCCCGGCAACGACGTTCAGCTTCTGCGGGCTGACCCGCATCATCTTCGCGAACGCCTTCGCCTCGTTGTCGGCCAAGGCCCGCTCTGCGGACGGCTTACCCATGGCTACTTCCTCTTCGCCCGCTTGTCGGCCGCGTGGCCGTAATAGGTGCGGGTCGGCGAAAACTCTCCGAATTTGTGGCCGACCATGTTCTCGGTCACCAGCACGGGCAGGAACTTCTGCCCGTTGTAGACGCCGAAGGTCAGGCCGACGAATTGCGGCAGGATCGTCGACCGACGCGACCAGATCTTGATGATCTCGTTGCGTCCCGAGGACCTGGAGGCCTCGGCCTTCTTCAACAGGTACCCGTCGACGAACGGCCCCTTCCAGACGGATCGTGCCATCTGCCGTTCTCCTTACTTCTTGCCGCGGCGGCGGATGATCAGACGATCCGTCGCCTTGTTGCTGCGTGTCTTGCGGCCCTTGGTGGGCTTGCCCCACGGCGTGACCGGATGGCGGCCGCCCGAGGTGCGGCCTTCGCCGCCGCCATGCGGGTGATCGACCGGGTTCATGGCTACGCCGCGCACTGACGGGCGCTTACCCAGCCAACGCTTGCGGCCGGCCTTGCCGAGCTTGATGTTCGACTGATCGGGGTTCGAGACCGCGCCGATCGTCGCCATGCACTCGCCCCGCACCAGCCGCAGCTCGCCCGAACCCAGCTTGATCTGGGCATAGGCCATGTCGCGGCCCACCAGCTGGGCATAGGTTCCGGCGGAGCGCGCGATCTGACCGCCCTTGCCGGGCTTCATCTCGATGTTGTGCACGATGGTGCCGATCGGAATGCTCTTCAGCGGCATCGCATTGCCCGGCTTCACATCGGCCCGCTCGGACGCAATCACCGTGTCACCGACACCCAGGCGCTGCGGCGCCAGGATGTAGGCCTGCTCGCCATCCTCATACTTCAGCAGGGCGATGAAGGCGGTCCGGTTCGGGTCGTATTCGATCCGCTCCACCGTTGCCGCGACGTCGAACTTCCGCCGCTTGAAATCGATGATCCGATAGCGCCGCTTGTGGCCGCCGCCGATGCGCCGCGCGGTGATCCGCCCGGTGGCATTGCGTCCGCCCTTCTTGGTCAGACCCTCGGTCAGCGCCTTGACCGGCTTGCCCTTGTACAGGGACGAGCGGTCGACGGACACCAGTTGCCGGGTGCCGGGCGTGATCGGGTTGTATTGCTTCAGTGCCATTTGCGCTCAGCTCCTCACAGGCCCGACGACACGTCGATCTGATCGCCTTCGGCGAGCGTCACGATGGCCTTCTTGACGTCCGACCGGCGGCCCATGATGCCGCGGAACCGCTTGGTCTTGCCCTTCTGGCGCAGGGTGTTGACCGCGGTCACCTTGACCTCGAACAGACCCTCGACGGCCTGCTTGATGTCCGGCTTGGTGGCGTCCAGCGGCACCTTGAAGACGACCTGGTTGTGCTCGGACACCATTGTCGATTTCTCGGTGATCACCGGCGAACGGATGATGTCGTACATCTGCTCGCGGCTCAGCGTGCGCGGCTTGGGATACCTGTTCATTTCAGGCGAGCCTCCAGATGCTCAACGGCGTCGCGGCTCAGCACCAGCGTCTCGCGCCGCAGGATGTCGTAGACGTTGATGCCCTGCTGCGGCAGCACGTCGATCTTGGGGATATTGCGCGCCGCCAGATCGAAGGAGACGTCGACCTCGGCCCCACTGACGATCACCGCAGAGGAAATCCCCAGCGCCGACAGCTTGCCGGCCAGATCCTTGGTCTTCGGCGCCTTGGCCTCGACCTTGTCCACCACGATCAGCTTGCCGTCCGCCGCCTTGGCGGACAGGGCGTGTTTCAGCGCCAGCTTGCGGACCTTCTTTGGCAGGTCGAAGCCGTGGTCGCGAACCACCGGACCGAAGATCACCGCACCGCCGCGATACTGCGGCGAGCGCAGCGAGCCGGAGCGGGCGCGGCCGGTACCCTTCTGCTTGAACGGCTTCTTGGTGGTGCCGCGGATCTCGCTGACGCCCTTGGTCTTGTGGGTGCCGGCGCGGCGCTTGGCCAGCTGCCAGTTGACCATCCGGTTCAGCAGGTCGCCGCGCGGCGTCAGACCGAAGATCGAGTCGTCGAGCTCGATATCGCCGGACTTCTTGTTCTCAAGGGATGTAACCGGGAGTTTCATCGCCTCAGTCCTTCTTTTCCGGCTCGGCATCGTCGCCAGCTGCTTCGTCACCGGCCTCGGGCGCTTCTGCCTCGGGCTCCGCCTCGGCGGCCGGCTCTTCCGCTGCCTCGGCCGCAGGCGCTTCCTCAGCCGGCGCTTCGGCTTCCGCCTCGACCGGAGCCTCGGCCTCGGCCGGTGCAGCTTCCTCGGCAACCGCCTCCGGCGCCTCTTCGGCCGGAACCTCCTCAGCCGGAGCCTCTTCAGCCGGCGCACCGGCCGACTTCAGCCCGGCCGGGAACGGCGCATCCTCGGGCACCGTGCCCTTCACCGCATCGCGGATCAGCACCCAGCCATCGGCCGAGCCCGGAACCGCGCCGCGCACCAGAATCAGGCCCTGCTCCGGATCGGTGGAGACCACCGTCAGGTTCTGGGTCGTGACCCGCCGCGCGCCCATATGGCCGGCCATCTTCTTGCCCTTGAAGACCCGGCCCGGATCCTGCGAGTTACCGGTGGAGCCGTGGGCACGGTGCGAGATCGACACGCCGTGCGAGGCCCTGAGACCGGCGAAGTTGTGCCGCTTCATGGCGCCGGCAAAGCCCTTACCGACCGAGGTGCCGACCACGTCGATGGCCTGGCCGGCGACGAAGTGATCCGCCGACAGCTCGGCGCCGACCTCCAGCAACGCATCCTCGGACACGCGGAATTCGGCCAGCTTGCGCTTGGGCTCGACCTTCGCCTTGGCGAAATGCCCGCGCATCGCCTTGGACACGTTCTTCACCTTCGGCGAACCCGCGCCGAGCTGGACGGCGGTGTAGCCATCCTTCTCGGCGGTGCGGACCGAAACCACCTGGCAGCCATCGACCTTGAGCACCGTGACGGGCAGGTGCTCGCCCGCGTCGTTGAAGACGCGGGTCATGCCGACTTTCTGTGCAATGAGACCCGAACGCATAGTCTTCGCCTCTAGAGCTTGATCTCGACGTCGACGCCGGAGGCCAGGTCGAGCTTCATCAGCGCGTCCACGGTCTGCGGGGTCGGATCGACGATGTCGAGCAGCCGCTTATGGGTGCGGATTTCGAACTGCTCACGCGACTTCTTGTCGATGTGCGGCGAGCGCAGCACCGTGAACCGCTCGATGCGCGTCGGCAGCGGGATCGGCCCCCGCACCTGCGCACCGGTCCGCTTGGCGGTGGCGACGATCTCACCGGTCGACTGGTCGAGGACCCGATGATCGAACGCCTTCAGGCGTATGCGGATGTTCTGGCTGTCCATCGTCTGTATCCGTGTCCTGGGTTCGCGACGCCGCGTTATTCGATGATGGAGGCGACGACGCCGGCGCCGATGGTGCGGCCGCCCTCGCGGATCGCGAAGCGCAGGCCCTCATCCATGGCGATCGGCGCGATCAGCTGCACCGTCATCGTCACATTGTCCCCCGGCATCACCATGTCGGTGCCTTCCGGAAGCTCCACCACGCCCGTCACATCCGTCGTGCGGAAGTAGAACTGCGGACGGTAGTTCGTCAGGAACGGCTTGTGACGGCCGCCCTCCTCCTTCGTCAGGATGTAGGCCTCCGCCTTGAACTTGGTGTGCGGCGTGATCGAGCCTGGCTTCGCCAGAACCTGACCGCGCTCCACCTCGTCCCGCTTGGTGCCGCGCAGCAGGGCGCCGATATTGTCGCCCGCCTCGCCCTGGTCCAACAGCTTGCGGAACATCTCAACGCCGGTGCAGGTGGTCTTCGTCGTCTCCTTGATGCCGACGATCTCGATCTCCTCGCCCACCTTGATCACGCCACGCTCGACACGACCGGTAACGACGGTGCCGCGGCCCGAGATCGAGAACACGTCCTCGATCGGCATCAGGAACGGCAGGTCCTTCGGACGGTCCGGGGTGGCGATGTAGTTGTCCACCTCTTCCATCAGCGCCAGCACCGAGTTCTTGCCGGTCTCCTCGTTGGAGTCCTCCAGCGCCGCCAAGGCCGAGCCCTTGATGATCGGAATGTCGTCGCCCGGGAAGTCGTAGGAGGACAGAAGCTCGCGAACCTCGAGCTCGACCAGCTCCAACAGCTCCTCGTCGTCCACCTGGTCGACCTTGTTCATGTACACAACGATCGCCGGAACGCCGACCTGGCGGGCCAAGAGGATGTGCTCGCGGGTCTGCGGCATCGGGCCGTCGGCGGCACTGACCACCAGGATCGCGCCGTCCATCTGGGCCGCGCCGGTGATCATGTTCTTCACATAGTCGGCATGGCCCGGGCAGTCGACATGGGCGTAGTGACGGTTCGCCGTCTCATACTCCACATGGGCGGTGGAGATGGTGATCCCGCGCGCCTTCTCCTCCGGCGCCTTGTCGATCTCGTCATAGGCGGTGAACTCGGCACCGCCGGCTTCCGCCAGCACCTTCGTGATCGCCGCCGTCAGCGTCGTCTTGCCGTGATCGACATGCCCGATCGTCCCGATATTCGCGTGCGGCTTCGTACGCTCGAACTTCGCCTTTGCCATGGTCTTCGGTCTCCGTCTCTAAATCTCTCTGGTCCGCTGCAAGCTGGCGGGGATTGCCTGACCTTCATGGGTCAGCGCTCCCGCGCCAAGCCGGTCAGGCAAGCTTGGCGCGGACCTCCTCGGCGATGGACGCCGGAACGTGTTCGTAGTGGTCAAACTGCATGGAGTAGCTCGCCCGCCCCTGGGTCATGGACCGCAGGTTGTTGACGTAGCCGAACATGTTGGCCAGCGGCACCATGGCCGGGATGGCCTTGGCGTTGCCGCGATCGTCCATGCCGGTCGGAATGCCGCGACGGCTCTGCAGATCGCCGATGACATCGCCGGTGTAGTCCTCCGGCGTGACGACCTCGACGCTCATGATCGGCTCCAGCAGCACCGGCTTAGCCTTCGAAATGCCTTCGCGGAAGGCGGCACGGGCAGCGATCTCGAAGGCCATGACCGAGCTATCGACGTCGTGATAGGCGCCGTCGATCAGGGTCGCCTTGAAGTCGATCATCGGGAAGCCCGCGACCACGCCGGTCTCCAGGGAGTCCTTCAGGCCCTTCTCGACGCCCGGGATGTACTCTTTGGGCACGTTGCCGCCGACGATCTTGCTCTCGAACTGGAAGCCCTCGCCGCGCTCCAGCGGCTCGAACACCAGCTTGATGCGCGCGAACTGACCCGACCCACCGGTCTGTTTCTTGTGGGTGTAGTCGATCTCGGCCTCGCGGGTGATGGTCTCGCGATAGGCGACCTGCGGCGCGCCGACATTGCCCTCGACCTTGAATTCCCGGCGCATGCGGTCGACCAGAATGTCGAGATGCAGCTCGCCCATGCCCTTGATGATGGTCTGGCCGCTCTCATGGTCGACGCTGACACGGAAGGACGGATCCTCCTGCGCCAAGCGCTGCAGGGCGGTAGACATCTTCTCCTGGTCGGCCTTGGATTTCGGCTCGACGGCGACCTCGATCACCGGCTCGGGGAACTCCATGCGCTCCAGGATGATCGGCTTGGAGGGGTCGGCGAGGGTGTCGCCGGTGGTCGTGTCCTTCAGACCGACCAGCGCGACGATATCGCCGGCATGGGCCTCCTTGATCTCCTCACGGGTGTTGGCATGCATCAGCAGCATGCGGCCGACCCGCTCGCGCTTGTCCTTGACCGAGTTCACCACGTGGCTGCCGGCGGTCAGGGTGCCGGAATAGATCCGGGCGAACGACAGCGAGCCGACGAACGGGTCGGTCATGATCTTGAACGCCAGGGCCGAGAACGGCGCATCATCGACGGCCGGGCGGGAGTCCGGGGTCTCGCCGTCGGTCTTCACGCCCTTGACGTCCTCGATGTCCGCCGGCGACGGCATGAAGTCGACGACCGCGTCCAGCAGCGGCTGCACACCCTTGTTCTTGAAGGCCGAGCCCAGAAGCACCGGGATGAAGTCGATGCCGACGGTGCCCTTGCGGATGCAGGCCTTCAGCGTCTCCTCGGACGGCTCCTGGCCTTCCAGATACGCCTCCAGCGCCGCGTCGTCCTGCTCGACCGCGGTCTCGATCAGCTGCTCGCGGTATTCCGCGGCCTGCTCCGCCAGATCGTCCGGAATGTCGGTGTATTCGAACTCCGCACCGAGCGATTCATCCTTCCAGATGATCGCCTGGTTCTTCACCAGATCGACCACGCCGACAAAATCGGACTCGGCACCGATCGGCAGCTGCAGAACAAGAGGGACCGCCCCTAGGCGGTCCTTGATCATGTCGACGCAGCGAAAGAAGTTGGCGCCGATGCGGTCCATCTTGTTGACGAAGCACATGCGCGGCACGCGGTACTTGTCGGCCTGGCGCCAGACCGTCTCCGACTGCGGCTCGACACCGGCGACGCTGTCGAAGACGGCGACGGCGCCATCGAGCACGCGCAGGGAGCGCTCGACCTCGATGGTGAGTCGACGTGGCCCGGGGTGTCGATGATGTTGATCCGGTGGTCGTTCCAGAAGCAGGTCGTCGCGGCGGACGTGATCGTGATGCCGCGCTCCTGCTCCTGTTCCATCCAGTCCATCGTCGCGGTGCCTTCATGCACTTCGCCGATCTTGTAGGACTTGCCGGTGTAGTACAGCACCCGCTCGGTGGTCGTGGTCTTGCCGGCATCGATGTGGGCCATGATGCCGATATTGCGGTAGGTGCTGATGTCGTGGGTACGTGCTGACATGACGAAGCTCTCTTCCAATCAGGGCGCGGTCGCGACTACCAGCGGTAGTGCGAGAACGCCTTGTTGGCTTCGGCCATTCGGTGGGTGTCTTCGCGTTTCTTGACCGCGGCGCCACGCTGATTGGCGGCATCCAGCAGCTCGTTCGACAACCGATCGACCATGGTGTTCTCGGAGCGCTTGCGCGCGGCGGAGATCAGCCAGCGAAAGGCCAGCGCCTGGGCGCGTTCGGGACGCACCTCCACCGGCACCTGATAGGTGGCGCCGCCAACCCGGCGGGAGCGCACCTCGACCTGCGGCTTCACGTTGCTGAGTGCCTCATGGAACGTAACGACGGGGTCGGCCTTGGCACGCTGCTCCACACGGTCGAGCGCGCCGTAGACGATCTGTTCCGCGACCGACTTCTTGCCGTCGATCATCAGATTGTTCATGAACTTGTTGAGCACGATGTCGCCGAACTTCGGGTCCGGCAGGATCTCGCGCTTCTCCGCGCGGTGACGGCGTGACATGGCAGCGTCCCCTTACTTCGGCCGCTTGGCGCCGTATTTCGACCGGCGCTGGCGACGATCCTTGACACCCTGGGTGTCGAGGGTGCCGCGGATGATGTGATAGCGAACGCCCGGCAGGTCCTTCACACGGCCGCCGCGGATCATGACGACAGAGTGTTCCTGCAGGTTGTGGCCTTCGCCCGGGATGTAGCTGGTCACCTCGAAGCCGTTGGTCAGGCGCACGCGCGCCACCTTGCGCAGCGCGGAGTTCGGCTTCTTCGGCGTGGTCGTGTAGACGCGCGTGCACACGCCGCGCTTCTGCGGGCAAGCCTCGAGGGCCGGCACCTTGTTACGCACCCGCTCCGGCTTCCGCGGGTTCCGAATCAACTGGTTGATCGTCGGCATCTCAGACCTTTTCACAGCACAAACAGCAAAACCGGCATTGCACGAGGCAGCGCCGGTCGTCGAGGGAGTGACTTGGATCTTCACGAAGCAAAAGCCCAGCACCGCGACCGCAGGGGCGATTGGGTGGGGCTTCTCTTTCGAAGCGTTTGGGCGTGACGCCCGTCGCTCTCTAAGTCAGTCCGTCAACGAGATCAGCGTCTAGGCTCGCAACCTACGGCCAGCTCCCGTCAAGGCGCGCGGAATATACGGACGGGCCCTACCCACGTCAAGCGCCGGGTTCGAATATTTCGGCATGGCTGACGGCGGAAATCTTCATGCCTGCGGAGCCGCTTCGAAAGCCCTTCGCAGCGCCGCCCGATCGCCACGAGAAAAGGGCCGCCCGAAGGCGACCCTTTTCCATCGCAAACGCTGTTACCCGATGCCTCAGGCGGCGCTGGATTCGCCTGTTTCGGGCTCCGGTTCGGGTTCCTTCTCCGAGTCCGGCGCTTCCAGGGTCTCGGTCGCCGCGGCTGCGGCCATGGCGGCCTGCATCTCGCGGTCGCGCTGACCGGCGATCTGCTTGACCTGGTTGACGAAGGCGCCGGTGCCGGCCGGGATCAGGCTGCCGACAATGACGTTCTCCTTCAGCCCCTCCAGGCTGTCGACCTTGCCGGACACCGCCGCCTCGGTCAGCACCCGGGTGGTCTCCTGGAACGACGCCGCGGAGATGAACGAGTTGGTCTGCAGGCTGGCCTTGGTGATGCCCTGCAGCACCCGGCTGCCCTTGGCCGACTTCAGATCGGCCGTGACCGCCTTGGTGTTGACCGCGTCGAACTCCTCGCGATCGACCTGCTCGCCCACCAGGAAGGTGGTCTCGCCGGGCTCCTCGACCTCGACCTTCTGCAGCATCTGGCGAACGATCACCTCGATGTGCTTGTCGTTGATCTTCACGCCCTGCAGCCGATAGACGTCCTGGATCTCGTTGATCAGGTAGTCGGCCAAGGCCTCCACCCCCATCACGCTCAGGATGTCGTGCGGCACCGGGTTGCCGTCCATCAGCAGGTCGCCCTTCTGGACGTAATCGCCTTCCTGGACCGAGATGTGCTTGCCCTTGGGGATCATGTATTCCCGGGGCTCCAGCTCGTCATCCTGCGGCACCACGACGATGCGACGCTTGGTCTTGTAGTCCTTGCCGAACTCGACCCGGCCCTCGATCTCGCTGATGATCGCGTAATCCTTGGGCTTGCGCGCCTCGAACAGCTCCGCCACCCGCGGCAGGCCGCCGGTGATGTCGCGGGTCTTGGAGCTCTCCCGCGGGATACGGGCCAACACGTCGCCGGCCTGGACCCTCGCACCGTTCTCCACCGACAGGATGGCGTCGACCGACATGAAGTAGCGCGCCTCGAGGCCGTTGGGCAGCAGCACCACCTCGCCCTTGTCGTCACGCAGGGTGACGCGCGGCTTCAGATCCGCGCCGCGCGGCTGCTGGCGCCAGTCGACCACCACCTTCGCGGCGATGCCGGTGGTCTCGTCGGTCACCTCGCGGATCGACACGCCCTCGACCAGGTCGACATAGTTGGCGATACCTTCCTTCTCGGTGATGATCGGGATGGTGTACGGGTCCCACTCGGCCAGCTTCTGGCCGCGCTCGACCTCCATGCCCTCATCGGCCAGCATCTTGGCGCCATACGGCAGACGGTGCCGGGCCTTCTCGCGGCCCTGCTCGTCCAGCAGCAGCATCTCGCAATTGCGGCTCATCACCACCGGGATGTCCTGGCTGTTGACCACGACATTACGGTTGTTGACCTTCACCTTACCGTCGAAGGAGGCCTCAACGAAGGACTGCTCGGCGCCACGCTGGGCGGCGCCGCCGATGTGGAAGGTCCGCATCGTCAGCTGCGTGCCGGGCTCGCCGATGGACTGGGCGGCGATGACGCCGACCGCTTCGCCGATATTCACCGGCGTGCCGCGGGCCAGATCGCGTCCATAGCAGGTGCCGCAGACGCCGCCCTTGCTCTCGCAGGTCAGCGGCGAGCGGATCTGGAACCGGTCGACGCCGGCCTGCTCGATCGCCTCGACGGTGTCTTCGTCGATCGGCTCGCCGGACTTGACCAGGATCTCGCCGCTCAGCGGATGGCGGACATCCTCGCCGGCGCTGCGGCCGAGGATCCGTTCACCCAGCGACACGATCACCTCGCCGCCATCGATCACCGCCGAGGCGGTGATGGTGCGGTCGGTGCCGCAATCGTTCTCGACCACCACGCAATCCTGGGCCACGTCCACCAGGCGGCGGGTCAGGTAGCCCGAATTGGCGGTCTTCAAGGCGGTGTCGGCCAGACCCTTACGGGCGCCGTGGGTGGAGTTGAAGTACTCCAGCACGGTCAGGCCTTCCTTGAAGTTGGAGATGATCGGGGTCTCGATGATCTCGCCGGACGGCTTGGCCATCAGGCCGCGCATGCCCGCCAGCTGGCGGATCTGCGCGGCACTGCCGCGGGCGCCGGAATGGGCCATCATGTAGACCGAGTTCACCTGCTTGGTGGGATCGGTGAGCGTCGCGGAAACCTCCCGCATCATCTCTTCCGCCACCTTGTCGGTGCAGCCCGACCAGACGTCGACCACCTTGTTGTACTTCTCGCCGCGGGTGATCAGGCCGTCGAGATACTGGTTCTCGTACTCCTCGACCAGTTCCTTGGCCTCGGACACCAGCTTATGCTTGGCGGCCGGGATGACCATGTCGTCCTTGCCGAAGGACAGGCCTGCGCGGCAGGCATAGCCGAAGCCCAGCGACATCACCCGGTCGGCGAAGATCACTGTCTCCTTCTGGCCGCAGTGGCGATACACCACGTCGATGACGTTGGTGATCTCCTTCTTGGTCAGCAGCCGGTTGATCAGCCCGAAGGGCACCGACGGGTGCCGCGGCAGGATGTCGCCCAGCATCATGCGGCCCGGGGTCGAGATGACCCGGCCCACGACCTCGTTGCCATCGGCGTCGACGGTCGCATAGCGGGCCTTGATCCGGGTATGCATGGAGATCACGCCGGCATCCAGGGCCTGCTCGATCTCGCCCATGGAGTTGAAGCGCGGCACCTGATGGGCGACGACCTTCTCGTCCTTGAGCTGCTTCAACAGCTTGGCGAGATCCTTGGTCTCGACATCCCGGGCCGGGTCCTTGACGTCCTGCAGAACGAGGTCTTCGCCGTCCAACGCCGTCTTCAGCGAGTCGACATCCTCGAACTTGACCTGCGGCCCCAGCTTCTCGGCCCGCTCCATCGTGACGTAGTAGAGGCCCAGAACGATGTCCTGGGAGGGCACGATGATCGGCTTGCCATTGGCCGGCGACAGGATGTTGTTGGTCGACATCATGAGGACACGGGCCTCAAGCTGCGACTCCAGGGACAGCGGCACATGCACGGCCATCTGGTCGCCGTCGAAATCCGCGTTGAAGGCGGTGCAGACCAGCGGGTGCAGCTGGATCGCCTTGCCCTCGATCAGCACCGGCTCGAAGGCCTGGATGCCCAGGCGGTGCAGGGTCGGGGCGCGGTTCAGCAGCACCGGGTGCTCGCGGATCACCTCTTCCAGGATGTCCCAGACCTCGGGACGCTCCTTCTCCACCATCCGCTTGGCGGCCTTGATGGTCGAGGCCATGCCGTAGAGCTCAAGCCGGTTGTAGATGAACGGCTTGAACAGCTCGAGGGCCATCTTCTTGGGCAGGCCGCACTGGTGCAGCTTGAGCTCCGGCCCGACCACGATGACCGAGCGGCCGGAATAGTCGACGCGCTTGCCCAGCAGGTTCTGGCGGAAACGGCCCTGCTTGCCCTTCAGCATGTCGGACAGGGATTTCAGCGGCCGCTTGTTGGCGCCGGTGATGACCCGGCCGCGGCGGCCGTTGTCGAACAGGGCGTCGACCGACTCCTGCAGCATGCGCTTTTCGTTGCGCACGATGATGTCCGGCGCGCGCAGCTCGATCAGCCGCTTCAGGCGGTTGTTCCGGTTGATGACGCGGCGATACAGATCGTTCAGGTCCGAGGTGGCGAACCGGCCGCCATCCAGCGGCACCAGCGGCCGCAGCTCCGGCGGGATGACCGGCACCACGTCCAGGATCATCCATTCCGGGCGGGCGCCGGACTCGATGAACGCCTCGATCAGCTTCAGCCGCTTGACCAGCTTTTTGCGCTTGGCCTCGGAGCCGGTCTCGCGCAGATCCTCGCGGACGATCTCCATGTCCTCATGCAGATCGATGGAGGCCAGCATCTTCTTGATGGCCTCGGCGCCGATCTTGGCCTCGAACGCCTCCTCGCCGTATTCGTCCTGGGCGCGGAGATACTCGTCCTCGCTCAGGAGCTGGTGCTTCTTCAGCGGGGTCAGGCCGGGCTCGACGACCACGAAGTTCTCGAAATACAGGACCCGCTCGAGATCCTTCAGCGTCATGTCGACCATCAGGCCGATGCGGCTCGGCAGCGATTTCAGGAACCAGATATGCGCCACCGGCGAGGCCAGCTCGATATGGCCCATGCGCTCGCGCCGGACCTTCGACAACGTTACTTCCACACCGCATTTCTCGCAGACGATGCCGCGATACTTCATGCGCTTGTACTTGCCGCACAGGCACTCGTAGTCCTTGATAGGGCCGAAGATGCGGGCGCAGAACAGCCCGTCCCGCTCCGGCTTGAACGTGCGGTAATTGATGGTCTCGGGCTTCTTGATCTCGCCGAACGACCACGACCGGATACGCTCGGGGCTGGCGATCGAGATCTTGATCTGATCGAAAGCCTGCGGGGTGGAGACCTGGCCGATGAAATTCATCAACTCGTTCATGCACCGACTCCTGTAAAATCCTGTGCGGCGCGGGGCAGCGCCGGTTCGGGCGGCGGAACCGCCCGCTCAATCACTCAGCGTCGATCAGTAGCGCTGCTCAAGCTCGACATCGAGCCCGAGCGACCGCAGCTCCTTGACCAGCACGTTGAAGCTCTCCGGGATGCCGGTCTCGAAGTTGTCGTCGCCGCGGACGATCGCCTCGTAGACCTTGGTCCGGCCGGACACGTCGTCCGACTTCACCGTCAGCATCTCCTGCAGGGTGTAGGCGGCGCCGTACGCCTCCAGCGCCCAGACCTCCATCTCGCCGAACCGCTGGCCGCCGAACTGGGCCTTGCCGCCCAGCGGCTGCTGGGTGACGAGGCTGTAGGGGCCAATCGACCGGGCGTGGATCTTGTCGTCCACCAGATGGTGCAGCTTCAGCATGTAGATGTAGCCGACCGTGACCTTGCGATCGAACATGTCGCCGGTCCGGCCGTCGATCAGGGTCACCTGACCGGTGGCGTCCAGACCCGACAGCTCCAGCATGCGCACGATGTCGTCCTCGCGCGCACCGTCGAAGACCGGCGTTGCCATCGGCACGCCGTTGCGCAGATTGCCGGACATCTCGATCAGCTCGGCATCGCTGAGATCGTCGACGTCTTCCTTGTACTGCTCGGCCTCGTAGACATCCTTGAGCTTGGCGCGCAGCGGCTTGAGCGCCGCCTCGCCCTGGCTTCGATAGGCCTCGACCAGCTCGCCGATCTGCCCGCCCAGTCCGCGCGCCGCCCAGCCCAGATGGGTCTCCAGGATCTGGCCGACATTCATCCGGCTGGGCACGCCCAGCGGGTTGAGCACGATATCGACCGGGGTGCCGTCTTCCAGATGCGGCATGTCCTCGATCGGCGTGATGCGCGAGATGACGCCCTTGTTGCCATGGCGTCCGGCCATCTTGTCGCCCGGCTGTAGCTTGCGCTTCACCGCCACGAACACCTTGACCATCTTCATCACGCCCGGAGGCAGCTCGTCGCCGCGCTGCAGCTTCTCGACCTTGTCCTCGAAGCGCTTGCGCAGCGCCTCGATCGACTCGTCGAAATGGGCGCCGATCGTCTCGATCTCGGCCATCAGCTTCTCGTCGCCGACGGTGATCTGACGCCATTGGCCCGGCGTCAGCGCTTCCAGATCGGCCTCCGTGACCTTCGAGCCGGTCTTCATGCCCTTCGGGCCGCTGACCGATTTCTGGCCGACCAGGCGGTCCTTCAAGCGGGCATAGAAGCTGCGCTCCAGGATCGTCTTCTCGTCGTCCCGGTCCTTGGCAAGGCGTTCGATCTCCGAACGCTCGATGGCCATGGCGCGCTCGTCCTTCTCGACGCCGCGGCGGCTGAACACCCGCACCTCGACCACCGTTCCGGTCACACCCGGCGGCAGCTTCAGGGAGGTGTCGCGGACATCCGACGCCTTCTCGCCGAAGATCGCCCGCAGCAGCTTCTCTTCCGGGGTCATCGGCGACTCGCCCTTCGGCGTGACCTTGCCGACCAGGATATCGCCCGGATTCACCTCGGCGCCGATATAGACGATGCCGGCCTCGTCGAGGTGGCGCAGCGCCTCCTCGCCGACATTCGGGATGTCGCGAGTGATCTCTTCCTGGCCCAGCTTGGTGTCGCGGGCCATGACCTCGAACTCCTCGATATGGATCGAGGTGAACACGTCGTCGCGGACGATGCGCTCGGAGATCAGGATCGAATCCTCGAAGTTGTAGCCGTTCCAGGGCATGAACGCGCACAGCACGTTGCGGCCCAGGGCCAGCTCACCCAGATCGGTGGACGGGCCGTCGGCAATGATGTCGTCCTTGCGGATCTGGTCGCCGACCCGCACCAGCGGCCGCTGGGTGATGCAGGTGTTCTGGTTGGACCGTTGGAACTTCGACAGGTTGTAGATGTCGACGCCCGAGGCCGCGGAATCCTCGTCATCGGTCACCCGGATGACGATGCGGGTGGCATCGACCTGGTCGATCACCCCGCCCCGCCGGGCAGCGATGGCGACACCGCTGTCGCGGGCCACGGTCGGCTCCATGCCGGTGCCGACCAGCGGCGCCTCGGCCTTGATCAGCGGCACCGCCTGGCGCTGCATGTTCGAGCCCATCAGCGCGCGGTTGGCATCGTCGTTCTCAAGGAACGGGATGAGCGCCGCGGCCACCGAGACGATCTGCTTGGGCGACACGTCGATCAGTTCGATCGCCTCCGGCCGCACCATCAGGTAATCGCCGGCCGACCGGCAGGACACGAAGTCGGAGACGAAGCGTCCCTTGTCGTCCAGCTCGGCATTGGCCTGGGCGATGGTGTAGCGGCTTTCCTCCATGGCCGAGAGGTAGACCACCTCATTGGTCACGCAGCCATCGACGATCTTGCGATACGGGCTTTCGATGAAGCCGTACTTGTTCACCCGCGCATAGGTCGCCAGCGAGTTGATCAGGCCGATATTCGGGCCTTCCGGCGTCTCGATCGGGCAGATCCGGCCGTAATGGGTCGGATGCACGTCCCGCACCTCGAAGCCGGCCCGCTCGCGGGTCAGGCCGCCCGGGCCAAGCGCCGACAGGCGCCGCTTGTGGGTGATCTCCGACAGCGGGTTGGTCTGGTCCATGAACTGGCTGAGCTGGGACGAGCCAAAGAACTCGCGCACCGCCGCCGCCGCCGGCTTGGCGTTGATCAGATCGTGCGGCATGACGGTGTCGATGTCGACCGAGCTCATGCGCTCGCGGATCGCCCGCTCCATGCGCAGCAGCCCGACGCGGTACTGGTTCTCCATCAGCTCGCCGACCGAGCGCACCCGTCGGTTGCCGAGATTGTCGATGTCGTCGATCTCGCCGCGGCCGTCCTTCAGATCCAGCAGGATCTTGACAATCGCCAGGATGTCTTCCTTGCGCAGGACCCGCAGCTGGTCATCGGTCTCGAAGCCGAGACGGGCGTTCATCTTCACCCGGCCGACCGCCGAGAGGTCATAGCGCTCATTGTCGAAGAACAGGTCGCTGAACAGCTTCTCCGCCGATTCCAGGGTCGGCGGCTCGCCCGGGCGCATCACCCGGTAGATGTCGATCAGCGCATCCTCGCGGCTGGCGTTGCGGTCGATCGCCAGGGTGTTGCGCAGATAGGCGCCGGTATTGATGTGGTCGATGGCAAGCGTCACGACCTCGTTGAACTTCAGCTCGGCGAACTTCTCCAGCATCGCCTCGTCGATCTCGTCGCCGGCCTCGTAATGCACTTCGCCGGTCGACTCATCGATGATATCGGATGCCAGGTAGCGGCCATGCAGGTCCTCGGCCTGGACCAACTGGTCGGTCATGCCCTGCTCGATCAGCTTTTTGCCGAGCCGCGGCGTGATCTTGTCGCCGATCTTGGCGACGACTTTACCGCCCTTGGCGTCCACCAGATCCGCGATCAGCTTCTGCCCGCGCATGCGCTCGGGCACGAACGGCGTCTTCCAGCCGGTCTTGATCCGCGTGTAGACGACCGTGTCGTGGAAGTAGTTGAGGATCTCTTCCTTCGACATGCCCTGGGCCTCGTAGGGCAGCAGGGTCTTGCCCTCCTCCGCCCGGGCCGCGCGCAGAGCCTCGGTGTCGCCGCTGTCCAGCGCCATCAGCAGGGTCGTCGCCGGCAGCTTGCGGCGGCGATCGATGCGGACATAGGCGTGGTCCTTGGCATCGAACTCGAAATCGAGCCAGGAACCGCGGTAGGGGATCACCCGGGCGGCGAACAGGAACTTGCCCGAGGAATGGGTCTTGCCCTTGTCATGGTCGAAGAAGACGCCGGGCGAGCGGTGCATCTGCGACACTATGACGCGCTCGGTGCCGTTGATGACAAAGGTGCCGTTGGCCGTCATCAGGGGCATGTCGCCCATGTAAACGTCCTGCTCCTTGATGTCGCGAATCGACTTCAGGCCGGTGTCTTCCTCGATGTCGAACACCGTCAGGCGCAGGGTGACCTTCAGCGGCGCGGCATAGGTCATGCCCCGCTGCTGGCACTCCTCGACATCGTATTTCGGCTGCTCCAGCTCGTAGCAGACGAAGTCCAGCTCCGAGCGTTCGGAGAAATCCTTGATCGGGAAGACCGAGCGGAACACCTCCTGCAGGCCGACGACGATTCGCTGGTCGGGCGATTCGTGCATCTGCAGGAATTGGTCATACGAGCTGCGCTGAACCTCGATGAGGTTCGGCATGCGGGCGACTTCCGGAATACGCCCGAAATCCTTGCGGACACGCTTACGACCGGTGAACGATTTGGCCATTGAAGCCCCTCAGCAAAAAGACGACGACCGCGCCCGGACAGCCGGACGCGCTGCACCCCGCGGCGCCCGCGTCGGCGTCGCGAAGTCGCGATGCGAGACGGGCATCCGGCCCGACTCACGCAAAAAACACCTGTCGGCGGCCAGCCGGCTCGGCTGGCCGCCGTCAGGCGACGATATGTTCAATACAGACTTTGGCACGCGGTCTTACTTAACTTCGACCGTAGCGCCCGCTTCTTCAAGTTGTTTTTTCAGCTTGTCTGCTTCTTCCTTGTTCACCGCTTCCTTGACCGGCTTCGGTGCGCCCTCCACCAGGTCCTTGGCTTCCTTCAGGCCAAGGCCGGTGATCGCGCGCACTTCCTTGATCACGTTGATCTTCTTGTCGCCGATCGAGGCCAGGATGACGTCGAACTCATCCTTCTCCTCGGCCGGGGCAGCGGCATCGGCCGCACCGCCGGCAGCGACGCCGGCCACCGCGACCGGGGCCGCGGCGGAAACGCCCCACTTCTCTTCCAGCATCTTGGACAGCTCAGCTGCCTCAAGAACCGTCAAGCTCGACAGATCGTCGACGAGCTTCTGCAAATCAGCCATGTCTCTCTACTCCTGACTCGAACTCTTGGATCTTCGAAAACGAAACGGCGCTACGCCGCATCGCCCTTCTGGGAATACGCACTGACAACCCGAGCCAGCTGACCGCCGGGCGCCTGCAGCACGCCGGCAATCCTGGTCGCCGGCGTGTTGATCATGCCGACGATCTTGGCCCTCAGCTCATCCAGCGAAGGCAGCTTGGCAAGGGCTTCGACGCCCGTCTGATCGAGTTCCTTTTCGCCCAGCCCGCCACCGATGATGGTCAGCTTGTCGTTGGACTTGGCAAAATCGACAGCCACCTTCGCCGCCGCCACCGGGTCCTCGCTAAAGGCCACGGCGGTCGGACCGGTGAACAGGCCGTCCAGGTTCTCGAACTTGGTTCCCTTCAGGGCGATCCGGGCGAGCCGGTTCTTGGTCACGCGAAAGGTTGCGCCTGCCGCACGCATCTGCCGCCTCAGGTCGGTCGATTCCTCGACCGTCATGCCGGTCTGGTGGGTAACCACCATCATCTCGGCACCCTGAAAGGACTGATGCATATCGGCGACTTTCGCCTCCTTCTGTGCACGGTCCACGGATCGCCTCCGTCACATTGGCCCAAGCGCCACCCTGGCGCCGGACCGGTTGCACACTGAACCGTATGGCCGCTACGTGCCGGCCGGTCGGTTCGCCTCGTCCTGCCCCAGAAGTTCGAGTCCTCGGTTGCCGGCGCCGGCCATCTTCGGCAGCGCGCCGGATCCTCAAACCATCACTCCCGTCTATGCAGGATGATTACGCTGAAATTTGGCCCTTGGCCGGCATCCAGCCCCTGCAGTCTCGGACAGGTCGGACGGGTTGCCCCGCCCTGCGGTCAACCGGTCTTAGGGTCGCTGTGACCCGCCGACCGGCGTCCCGATCCCTTACACGCCGGCGTCCGCCGACAGCTTGGCAACATCCAGCTTCACGCTCGGCCCCATGGTCGAGCTGATCGCCGCCTTCTCCAGATAGGTGCCCTTCGCTCCGCTGGGCTTGGCCCGCAGGATCGCGCCGACAAAGGCGCGAACATTGGCGGCCAGGGCATCCTCGCTGAAACTCGCCTTGCCGATCCCGGCATGAACGATGCCGGCCTTCTCGGCCCGGAACTCCACCGATCCGGCCTTTGCCGCATTCACCGCGCCGGTGACATCCGGCGTCACGGTGCCCAGCTTGGGGTTGGGCATCAGGCCGCGCGGACCCAGCACCCGGCCCAGCCGGCCGACCACCGCCATCATGTCCGGGGTGGCGATGCAACGATCGAAATCGGTGCGGCCGTCCTGGATCTCCTTGGCCAGCTCTTCGGCACCGACGATGTCGGCCCCGGCGGCCTTGGCTTCCTCGGCCTTGTCGCCCTTGGCGAAGACCGCCACGCGGACCGACTTGCCGGTGCCGCTGGGCAGTTGCACCACGCCGCGGACCATCTGGTCGGCATGGCGCGGATCGATACCCAGATTCATGGCGATCTCGACGGTCTCATCGAATTTCGCCGTGGCCCGTTCCTTCAGGACCTTGACCGCCTCGGCGACGTCCAGGGTCTGCACCGGGTCGAGCCCCTCGCGGGCCTTCTTGATGCGCTTGGAAAGCTTCGCCATGGCCCCTAATCCACCACTTCCAGGCCCATGGATCGGGCCGAACCCTTGATCATTTCCGCTGCGGCGTCGATGTCATTGGCGTTCAGGTCGGCCATCTTGGACTCGGCGATCTCGCGGCACTGGGCCATGGTCACCTTGCCGGCATAGCCGCGGCCCGGTTCCGAGCCGCCCTTCTGCAGCTTGGCCGCCTTCTTCAGGAAGAAGCTGGCCGGCGGGGTCTTGGTGATGAAGGTGAACGACCGATCGGCATAGGCGGTGATCACCACCGGGATCGGCATCCCCTTTTCCATGTTCTGGGTCTGGGCGTTGAACGCCTTGCAGAACTCCATGATGTTCAGGCCGCGCTGGCCCAAAGCGGGCCCGATCGGCGGCGACGGATTGGCCGCGCCGGCTGGCACCTCCAGCTTGATCAGGCCGATAACCTTTTTCGCCATTCCTAATCCCTCACAATCAAGCGCCCTTGCGGGCGCCGGGACGCGCGGTACGACCCCCCTTGGACTTCCGGGGCAGTCTCCCGCACCATGATGCGGCGCATGCGCCGCGACCGGCCTTCGTTAGGTCTTCTCGACCTGGCCGTATTCCAGTTCGACCGGGGTCGCCCGGCCGAAGATCGACACCGCGACCTTGAGCCGCGCCCGCTCCTCGTCGACCTCTTCCACCAGCCCGTTGAACGAGGTGAACGGGCCGTCGCAGACCCGCACCTGCTCGCCGATCTCGAAGGTGATCGACGGCTTCGGCCGCTCGATGCCTTCCTGGACCTGCTTGACGATGCGGTCCGCCTCGGCATCGGAAATCGGGGTCGGCTTGCCGCGGGCGCCCAGGAAACCGGTCACCTTCGGCGTATTCTTGATCAACTGCCAGGCTTCATCGGTCAGATCCATCTTGACCAGCACATAGCCCGGGAAGAACTTGCGCTCCGCATTGACCTTCTGGCCGCGGCGCATCTCCACCACTTCCTCGGTCGGCACCGAGACGTCCTCGATGAATTCGGACAGCCCCTTCTGGTCGGCCTGCTCGCGGATCGACTCCGCGACCCGCTTCTCGAAGCCGGAATACACATGCACGACGTACCAGCGCATGGTCATGGACTCAGCCTCCGAGCCCGATGATGGTGCGTACCAGCCAGGACGCCGCCTGATCGACGACCAGGAAGAACACCGACATGATGGCCACGAAGATGAACACCATGATGGTGGTCACCGTGGTCTCCTTGCGGGTCGGCCAGGTCACCTTGGAGCGTTCCTGGTTGACCTGCCGGAAAAACTGCAGCGGGTTCGTCTTTGCCATAGCCGGTTTAAGTCTACTCTTGGCCCCTCAGGGCTCTAATACGATGCCGTCATCTGCGCGGTGGCAGGAGTGGAGGGACTCGAACCCACAACCCCCGGTTTTGGAGACCGGTGCTCTGCCAATTGAGCTACACTCCTCCATCGCTCCGGTCACGGCACACGAGCCGTCACCGTGCCCCGGGCGCAAACAACCGCAATCGATTTGAAACGGTCCGGGGTTGTAACGAGTTCCGTCCCAACTTGCAACAGACATAACGCACCGAATCCGCCGCGCCAGCCGGCACGGCGGGTCCGGTCCGTATTGGCGGCCTGGGACGCCGCGTTATTCGATGATGGAGGCGACGACGCCGGCGCCGATGGTGCGGCCGCCCTCACGGATCGCGAAGCGCAGGCCCTCATCCATGGCGATCGGCGCGATCAGCTGCACCGTCATCGTCACATTGTCGCCCGGCATCACCATGTCGGTGCCTTCCGGAAGCTCCACCACGCCCGTCACATCCGTCGTGCGGAAGTAGAACTGCGGACGGTAGTTCGTCAGGAACGGCTTGTGACGACCGCCCTCCTCCTTCGTCAGGATGTAGGCCTCCGCCTTGAACTTGGTGTGCGGCGTGATCGAGCCCGGCTTCGCCAGAACCTGACCGCGCTCCACCTCGTCCCGCTTGGTGCCGCGCAGCAGAGCGCCGATATTGTCGCCCGCCTCGCCCTGGTCCAACAGCTTGCGGAACATCTCAACGCCGGTGCAGGTGGTCTTCGTCGTCTCCTTGATGCCGACGATCTCGATCTCCTCGCCCACCTTGATCACGCCACGCTCGACACGACCGGTAACGACGGTGCCGCGGCCCGAGATCGAGAACACGTCCTCGATCGGCATCAGGAACGGCAGGTCCTTCGGACGGTCCGGGGTGGCGATGTAGTTGTCCACCTCTTCCATCAGCGCCAGCACCGAGTTCTTGCCGGTCTCCTCGTTGGAGTCCTCCAGCGCCGCCAAGGCCGAGCCCTTGATGATCGGAATGTCGTCGCCCGGGAAGTCGTAGGAGGACAGAAGCTCGCGAACCTCGAGCTCGACCAGCTCCAACAGCTCCTCGTCGTCCACCTGGTCGACCTTGTTCATGTACACAACGATCGCCGGAACGCCGACCTGGCGGGCCAAGAGGATGTGCTCGCGGGTCTGCGGCATCGGGCCGTCGGCGGCACTGACCACCAGGATCGCGCCGTCCATCTGGGCCGCGCCGGTGATCATGTTCTTCACATAGTCGGCATGGCCCGGGCAGTCGACATGGGCGTAGTGACGGTTCGCCGTCTCATACTCCACATGGGCGGTGGAGATGGTGATCCCGCGCGCCTTCTCCTCCGGCGCCTTGTCGATCTCGTCATAGGCGGTGAACTCAGCACCGCCGGCTTCCGCCAGCACCTTCGTGATCGCCGCCGTCAGCGTCGTCTTGCCGTGATCGACATGCCCGATCGTCCCGATATTCGCGTGCGGCTTCGTACGCTCGAACTTCGCCTTTGCCATATGTGTGATTCCTGTCGGCCGACTGTCTCAATAGGGTCCCAGAAGACTGCACCGCCTGCCCGAGGCCCGTCCGGTTGGAGCGGGTGAGGGGAATCGAACCCCCATAGCCAGCTTGGAAGGCTGGAGCTCTACCATTGAGCTACACCCGCCCAGATTGGCGATGGGATCGCCACCGGCCGGACTCAGGCAAATGGTGGAGGGAGTTGGATTCGAACCAACGTAGGCTAAGCCAACGGGTTTACAGCCCGTCCCCTTTAACCACTCGGGCATCCCTCCAAACCGCCGGTTTGGGACCCGGCGGAACGGCGTGCGGCAAGTAAGGGTTTTTGCCGCATATTGTCAACCGATTATCCCGGGACCCGGTCGATGACGCCCACGGGCCATTGCGGTCGAACCGCGTCGGGGCCATAAACGCCGCCGCACAGTCAGGGCGCGTCACGGCGCCGCGAAGGAATGCCCGGGAACGCCTATGCCAAAGCCGCCGCGCAAATCCGCACCGAGCCGACGCCACCAGCCCGGCGGTCCGCGCCGCGCCGGCGCCGCGCCGCCGGGGCCGGACCGGCGCCTGTTCGGCCTGCATGCGGTGCGGGAAGCCTGGCTCAATCCGGACCGGATATGCCGGCAACTCTGGGCGACCGAGGCCGGGCTGCAGGGCCTGGCCGCCGCCATCGACCGCGCCCGGTCGCAATCCCTGGACCGGCCTTCGCCGGAGATAGTGCCACGCGGCCGGCTCGACAAGCTGGTGGGGGCCGGCGCGGTGCATCAGGGCGTGGTGCTGGACTCGGACCCGCTGCCGCCGACCGATCTGGAGGATGTCGGACGCGCCGCCGCTATCCGCCCGCGCGCCGCGGTCATCGTGCTGGATCGGGTGACCGACCCGCACAATATCGGCGCCATCCTGCGCTCCGCTGCCGCCTTCGGAGCCCTGGCGCTGATCGTCACCGACCGCCACACACCTGAAATCACCGGCACCCTCGCCAAATCAGCGTCGGGTGCCGTGGAACATCTCGCCATGGTACGGGTGCGCAACCTGGCGCAGGCACTGGAGCGGCTGAAGGCACTTGGCTTCCGCTGCATCGGCTTGGCCGAGGAGGCCGACCGCGACCTTCCCGCAGCCATCGAAGACGCCGCCCGCACCGCCATCGTCCTCGGCGCCGAGGGCCCCGGCCTGCGACGCCTGACCCGGGACACCTGCGACGTCCTGGCCCGCCTGCCGACCGGCGGCCCGATCGGCAGCCTCAACGTCTCCAACGCGGCGGCGGTGGCGCTCTACGAACTGGCACGGTCCCGCCCCGCCTGACCGTCCGGCCCTTTGACCATCCGGTCGTACAGGACGACGTTCACCGAGGCCGCCAGATTCAGACAGCTGCGCGACGGGATGACCACGAAGCGGTGGCAGCGCGTCAGAGCCGCCTTGGGAAGCGAGCCATCCTCCGGACCGAAGACATAGGCGGCGCGGGGTGGATGCACGAAGTCGGGCAGCAGTTCGGAGTTCTCCCGAACCTCGACCGCGACCGGTACCTCGCCCTCCTCCAGCAGATCCAATGGCCGCTCCACCCGCCGGATGTCGACGTCGCGGTAATCCCGCAGCCGCTCCTCGCGCGGGAGCCGATAGACCTTGCGATCGGCATCCGCCGCCGGCACCCGGCGGCCGCTATAGAGCAGGCGCCGGCCATCCTCTTCAGCGCCGAGCGTCGAACAGGCGCGGAGCGCGCCGCCGACATTGTGCGGATATTTCGGGTCCCACAGGACGATGGTGACGCTTCGCGCCATGGCCGGCTGTCTCAAGACATGAACTCGGGAAAAGGGCGCAATCGCTACCACGACGGTGCCCGGTCCCGCCACGAGATTTCCGGCTCACCTCGACAAATCCGCCGATTTTCATAAAATGCTTCAAAATCAAAATAACAAAACGGAGTGCCTGAATATGTTCCCAGCCTCGACATACCAGGGCGGAGCGGTGCTCGCCTTTCCCGCTGTGTGCAAGGTGCCAGGGCCCCCTGCACCATTTGCGCCCGTGCCCCTACCCAACATCGGCGCCAAGCAGAGCGGCAAGGCCAGCAAATCCGTCGCGGGAAGCAAGAAACCGGTAGCGGCCAAGGATGCGAGCCAGCAGGACCTCTTGAAGACCCTCGACGACCTGCATGCCTCCATCAAATCCATGCACACCCGCGACGCCAGCGCCTGGCATGAGGCGGTCGACAATTACGTCATGGCCGTGGCGGCAGTCTATATGAGCGGCAAGAACGCGACCGGCCTGATGGTCGCGCCCAGTCAAACCAAGGTCCTTCTGTGACGCATGAGGCGGCCGTGTCACCGGCCGCCCCTGCCCGATCAAATCAGTTCGTCGGCGGCGCGCTCAGATCGAGGCGATAGACCGAGAAGCCATCCTCATTGGTGCCGACCGGCTCCACATCGGTGCGCCCTTCCAGATAGGCCTGCGCCGCCGGGCCGCTCTCGAAGGTCACGGCGACCTCACCGCTGACCGGGGCCAACGACCAGTTGTCGTCGGCCGAGGGATCGATCTCCCCCTTCTCGATCAGGTAGCGCACGATCACGTCGCGATTGGTGTCCGGCGCCTCGATGATGATGTTGGTGCCGTCCAGATGCGGGAACTTGCCGCCGCCACCGGCCCGGTAGTTGTTGGTGGCGACCACGAACATCTGTTCCGGATCGATCGGCTGCCCCTGGAAGGCCAGATCGACGATGCGGCTTGAGTCCGGGTTGGCCAGGCTGCCGTCGGTGGCGAATTTCGGCGGCTGGGTGACGTCCACCTGATAGGTGACGCCGTCGATCACATCGAAATTGTAGGACGGGAAGTCCGGGTTCAGCAGCGCCTGCTCGCCCTCGGCGCTGGGGTCGATGGTGTTGAACATGTTGGCCGACATCTCCAGCCAGTCCTTCACCTGGGCGCCGTTCAGCAGCACCGCCCGCACGGTGTTGGGATAGAGGTAGAGGTCGGCGACGTTCTTGATGGCGATCTCGCCCGCCGGAACGTCGGTGTAGTATTCCGGCCCGCCGCGGCCGCCGGCCTTGAACGGAGCGCCGGCGGACAGCACCGGGATGCCGTCATAGTCGGAACCGTCGGTCAGCGCCTCGACGTACCATTTCTGGGCATCGGTCACGATCTGGATCGACGGGTCGTCGGCGACCAGCGCGAAATAGCTGTTGATAGGCGCCGTCGTCTGGCCCACGGCGGCGCGCACGAAGTCCAGCGTCGCCTGATGCTCTTCGGCCACCGCATCGACCACCGCCGCATGCGGGTCGACCAGCGACACCACGGTGCGGCCTTCGCGGGTGTAGATCGGCCGGTTCTCGACGCTGGCGCCGGCCACCGACCAGGCGCCGTCGTCGACTTCCAGGGTCAGGTCGATGATGCCGAGATGACTGCCCCAGAAGCCGGGCATGACCGAGGGCACGCCGTTCAGGGTGCCGGCCTCCACATCGACCCCGTCCAGTCCCGCGAACTCCTCGCTGGGGAAGACCCGGTGGGCATGGCCGAACAGGATGGCGTCGACGCCGTCGACCTCGCTTAGGAAGAAGCTGGCATTCTCCTCCATGCCGCCGCGGCCGGTGGTGGCGCCGAGCGCGGAATGTGGGATCGCCACGACGATGTCCGCCCCCTCCGCCTTCATCTGCGGCACGTAATGCTCGGCGGTATCGACGATGTCCTTGGCGATCAGCCGGCCCTGCAAATGGGCCCGGTCCCAGACCATGATTTGCGGCGGGGTGAAGCCGATGACGCCGATCCTGATGGCATGCTCGCCGCCATCGGTGTCTGTCACCGTGCGGTCGAGGATGATGTAAGGGTCTATGAAGGTCTGGTCGTTCGACGGGTCCCCGTCGCCGTCATCGACGAACACGTTGGCGGAGATGTACGGGAAGGCCGCGCCGGCAATCGCCGTCTCGAGGAACTCGATGCCGTAGTTGAACTCGTGGTTGCCCAGATTGCCGACCGCGTAGTCCAGCAGGTTCATGGCCTTGTAGACCGGATGCACCTCGCCCGGTTCCAGCCCCCGGATATTGGCCATGTAGTCGCCCATCGGGTTGCCCTGGATCAGGTCGCCATTGTCGAACAAGACGGAATTGCCGACCTCGGCCCGAGCCTGCTCCAGCAGGGTCGCCACCTTGGCGAGGCCGACTGTGTCGTCCTGCCGGTCGCGGTAATAGTCGTAATTGACGAGATGGACATGGATGTCCGTCGTCTCCATCAGCCGAAGCTCGACGGTCTCGGCCTGTGCGGGGACATATGCGGTGGCGGCGAGCAGTGCTGCGGCCGCAACGGTGATGTGCAGATGCTTGATGGCCATGATGCCTCCTGGAGCCCCTTCGGGCTGCTGCCTGGCGGGCCGCGCCCTTTCGGCGCGACGGGTCCGATGGGTGTCCGCCCATCGTGTTTCCGGTCTTTGTGACAGCCTAGCACCTGCGGGCCCGGAATCCATCGCGGCAAACGCGCGGGTGGGGACCGGGCCTGCGCGGCTCGCGCCTAGTAAGTCGGGTTGAGCCGCAGGTAGCGGTAGCGGTCATCGGACTGGATGACGACACGCTCGGCGGCGCGCCCGGGCGTCCGCACCTCGATCGGCACAGCCACCCCGGCATCGCCCAGCGACCAGACCTTGCGATAGAAATCCTCCATGCCGGTGACCCGCTCGCCATCGACCGAGAAGATCGTATGGCCGGGGCGGATGCCGGCGCGCTCCGCCGGCCCGTCCGGCGTCACCCGGATGACCGCCAGCAGCGACCCGACCTCCCGCGTCGTCACGCCCAGCCAGGGCCGCGGCACCGCGCTGGAGCGGCCGAAGGCCAGCAGGTCGCCCAGGATCGGCTTCAACTCGTCGATCGGCACGAACATGTTGCCCGGCAAACGTCGCCCGGCCACCGCATCGCCGACGAACAGCGAGCCGATGCCGACCAGGGCGCCGCTGACATCCACCAGCCCGGCGCCGCCGAAACCGGGATGGGCCGGGGTCGTGAAGATCGCCTCCTCCAGCAGGTATTCCCAATAGCCGGCGAACGGCCGGCGCGAGACCACCGACGCGCTGACCGGCACGCCGGTGCTGGCATGCACCAGCACCAGGACCGGATCGCCCTGCAGCAGGGTCTCGGAGGAGCCCAGCGGCACCGGGCGGCCGTTGAGCGGCAGGGCGGCCCGTACCAGGCCGAAGCCGCTGTTGAAGTCGTAGGCCACCACCTCGGCCGGCACCACCCGGCCGTCGGCCTCGGTCAGCTCGACGGCCGCCGCCTCCAGGATCAGATAGCCGATGGTCAGCACCAGCCCGCCGGAATCGATGATGATGCCGTTGCCGGCCCGCTCGGTGCCCAGCGCCCGCGCCGTGACCGCATCCCCGGGAATGATGGCCGACACCCCGACCGCGCTGTCCGCCAGATCCTCGACCTTTGGCTGGGCCAGGGCGGAGGGCGCAAACGCCACCGCCAAGACGGTTATGAGAGCGAGGAACCCACGACCGAGACCCCGCGCCTGCCGGCGTCGGACACGGACACGCTGATACTGCATATGGCCCTTCCCTCGCGCGGGATCGGGCCAGCGGCCCCGCGCGTCCAATCGACTGCCCCCGCCTTCACGGTAGCACCCGCGAACCGGAGTTTCACAGCGCGAAACGACGACGGCTTCATTAACGGTTGCCGCACTACCCTGCCGCTTGCCGCATTTCCGCGACGGCGCTACTGTGCCGCCGCCTCCGGCGCCGGATTAGCTCAGTTGGTAGAGCATCTGATTTGTAATCAGGGGGTCGCGGGTTCGAATCCTGCATCCGGCACCAGTTTCCGCTCCGGACGACGGATCGCGGTCGCCAATTCGGTTACTGTCTCCGTATTCGCGGGTCTTCGCGATCCCGAAGACGAACAAACTCTTCGGTGGTTTCTGTCATCGAGTTCCCTGCCTGGTTTTGGCTGATATCGCGATTCCAACGCCCGTCTTCAGGCAATAGCCGATTAGACGGGGCTGTGTAAGCCGTCGCCGTGGTATCGTTCCTATAAAGCGATGCTTACCCTATTTTTTCGTCTTTAGGGGAGAATTGGGCGCCAGAAATTAATCTGTGATTGCATACCCGCACTTTCTTCGCTTAACCGCGCAGCATGGAACCTCAACAATACCTTCCAGACCGGAGAAAGTAGGAGGTGAAGATGCCTTTCGATGATATCGCTTGTCATGTTTGGGCTATTGACGGATATGAAGACAATACAGCGGCCAACGATGTAAATGATCGATATCAGAAGTCAGCTGGCGATCTCAAATCAGTTGCCAACAATGCAACCGCACGGATCGCGGCGCTCAATACACTTATCGGCGCTTGCCGAACCTCCAAACCTGCCGACCCACCAGTGCAAATCTGGATCTACGGAGGATTTCGACGGGGGCAGAACGCTCCTGAGCACATGTGGTTTGAGTACGATGGTGTCATCTATGACACCATGCCGGAGAGAGGTCTCGGTGTAATAGAGGCAACTCCAACATCTCGGGAATGCCCATATTGGGAGACAGTAAAATTCGGCACCGGAGCAGTGCGCGTAAGCGCCAGTATGACGGCTCGCCAAAAGGCTTACTTGACCAAGCAAGGTCATATGAAATGAGCCTATTCATACTTCCATTTTTGGCAGTAATTACAGTGACAGTTTACAAAACCCCTGATCCGCTCCGAATCTCGGCGGCGATGCAGACCGCGGTACTCGGACTCTGGTCTGCCCGTTGACGCGATCTGGCATCGCCACTAGCGTGTGATCCGCAATTCGAGGAGCAGTCCGTGATGAGTTTGACGATTGTCGTCGTTGGAGAAAGGCGCTTGGACCGGTAGCGGGCTCCATGCCGCTGCCCCATGCGCCCCCGAAGTTTTCGGGGGCTTTTTTTGTGGTCGCTTACGGGCGTGCCGGGTGGGCCGGCACCGGAAGGGTCAGATGTTCCATTCCGCCAAATCGCCGCCGACGCTGTTCACCCTGATCCTGTTGTCCGGGCTGTCGGTGCTGTCGCTGAACATGTTCCTGCCCTCGCTGGCGAACATGGCGGCCGAGTTCCAGGTCAGCTATTCGCTGGTCAGCCTGTCGATCGCCGGCTATCTGGCGGTCACGGCGGTGCTGCAGCTGGTCCTCGGGCCCTTGTCGGACCGGTTCGGGCGGCGGCCGGTGCTGCTGGCGGGCATGGCGGTGTTCGCCATCGCGTCGCTGGTCTGCGCCCTGACCACGGATATCTGGGTCTTCCTCGGCTTCCGCGTCCTTCAGGGGGCGGTCGTGGCCGGCTGGGGCGTGTCGCTGGCGGTGATCCGCGACACCGCACCGCCGCAGGAGGCGGCAAGCCGGATCGGCTATGTCAGCATGGCCATGGCGGTGGCGCCGATGCTGGGGCCGATGCTCGGCGGCGGGCTGGACGCGTTGTTCGGCTGGCGGGCCAGTTTCATCGTCTATGCCGGACTGGGTGCGGTAGCGTTCGCCCTCTGCTGGGTCGATCTGGGCGAGACCAACATCTCCCCCTCCGAGACCTTCGCCAAGCAGTTCGGGACCTACCCGGCCCTGTTCCGCTCCCGGCGCTATTGGGGCTACGCGCTGTGCACGGCGTTTTCCAGGGGCGCCTTCTATGCCTTCCTGGCCGGGGCGCCGCTGGTGGCGGTGGCGCTGTTGGGGCTCTCGCCGGCACAGCTGGGGGTCTATATCGGCTCCATCACCGCAGGCTACGGGCTGGGCAGCTTCCTCTCCGGCCGCTATGCCAAGCGCTACGCTCTGACGACCATGATGATCGCCGGAAGGATCGTCGGCTGCGCCGGGCTGATGATGGGCCTGGCCCTGTTCCTGGCCGGGTTCGAAAACGCGTTGGCGCTGTTCGGCGCCACCCTCTTCGTCGGCATCGGCAACGGGCTGACCATGCCCAGCTGCAGCGCCGGCACCATGTCGGTGCGACCCAAGCTGGCCGGCAGCGCCGCCGGACTGGCGGGCGCGCTGACGGTCGCCGTCGGCGCGATCCTGACCTCGATCACCGCCGCCATCGTCGCCGGCGAGACCGGCGCTTACGCGCTCATGGGCATGATGCTCATCTGCACGGCGCTGGCGCTGGCCGCGGCGCTGCAAGTGCGGTGGATCGACCGAATTGAAGAGCGCGGTCAGCCGGGTTCGGCGGGCCAGGTATCTCCCACCCGGTAGCCCCCGGGCCACGGGTCCTGCGGGTCCAGCGTGTGCTGATAGGTGCCGGTGATCCAGGCGCGGCCGGAGATCGCTGGGAAGATGGCGGGGGTGTCGCCGACCATAGTCTCGCTCTCGAGGCGGCCGTCGAAGCGGGAGCCGATGATCGAGCGGGCGATCAGCCGGTCGCCGGGCTTCATGCGGCCCTGGGCGTGCAGCACCGCCATGCGGGCGGACAGGCCGGTGCCGGTGGGCGAGCGGTCGATCTTGCCGGGGCGGATGGCGACGGCGTTGCGGTAGGCAAGCGCGCCCTCCTCTGGGTCCGGTTCGATAGGACCGGCGATCTGGCAGAAGGAGAGGTGCCGCCAGTCCGGGTTTGCCGGGTGGTGGAAGCCGAGCTGCTCGTTGGCGGCGCGGGTGATGCGCATGCCGGTCTCGGCGATGTCGCGCGCCTCGTCCGGGGCGATGGCGAAGCCGAGGGCCGCCGCCTCCGCCATGACGAAGCTGTCGCCGCCATAGGCGGTGTGGACCGTGAGGGCGCCCAGGCCCTCGACCTCCAACGGGGCATCGAGCCGGGCGGCGAAGGACGGCACGTTGATCAGGGTGATCCGCTCGGCCTTGCCGTCGTGGCATTCCGCCATCACCTCGACCAGGCCGCCGGGGGCTTCCAGCGTCAATCGGGTTTCCGGCTCGGTCATGGGCACGATGCCGGTTTCCAGCAGGACCGTCGCCACGCAGATTGCGTTCGAGCCGGACATGGGCGGCGTGTCTTCGGGCTCCATGATGATCCAGCCCATGGCCGCGCGCGGATCCTTGGGCGGCACCAGCAGGTTCACATGGCGGAACACGCCGCCGCGCGGTTCGTTGAGGACGAAACTGCGCAAGGCCCCGTCCCTCGCAATCCAGCGCGACTGCTCCCACAGAGTGTCGCCGGGTGGCGGCGCCACGCCGTCGACGATCACGTCGCCGACTTCGCCCTCCGCGTGGCATCCGACCACCTGGATCGGCCCGGGCGCCGGCATGCCGCTAGCCGCCTGAACCACCCAGCGCGTCCAGCCAGGAATCGATGCGCTCCTGGTTCACGCCGAAATCGCTGCGGCCGTAATGGGAGCGGCTGAAGATGGCCAGTGTCGAGCGATCCTCCTCCAATGGAATGAAACGGACGGTGATGGTGTCCGGGTAGCGCATCAGGGCGGTGCGCTGGAGGAAGTCGTATTGCTGGATCTCCTCGTCGGTGGCGATCCAGTCGGTCCGCGGCTGGTTGCCGATCATTTCGAACCACTGGTTGCGCAACGACGTCGCGGCCACCGGGAAGACCGGGCTCTCCCGATCCGGTTCCTGGCCGCACAGGCCGGGCGGGCAGACGAGGTAGGTGTTTTCACGGCCGGTCGTATCGATGGTGGCGAAATCCACCCCCGCCCGGTCGATCGGGCCGAATACGATCTCCAGCACCTGTTCGCGTCCGAAGACGATCAGGGCCAGGGCGACCACGATGACAAGCCCGGCCAGGCTCGCCAGGGTTATTCCGAATGCCTTCACCAACGACCGTCCCCCATTCGCTGTCGGCGAAGCGGTTCTACGATTCGACGGGCTCCGGCGCCAGCACTTCCGGCTCCTGCTCGATCTGCAGGGCGTCGTTGAAGCGGTTGAAGAAGCCGGCCATGGTGATGCGCAGGGTCAGCTCGACGATCTGCGCCTCGTCGAAATGGCGGCGCAGGCGGTCGAACATCGCATCGCGGAGGCGCTGCGGCGTCCGGGTCACCGCGATGGCGTATTCAACCACCAGCCGGTCCGCCTCATCCATTTCGTCATGGTCGGCATAGTCGAGGATTCGCTCCACGCCATCCGGCGACAGACCCTCCACCGTCAGCATCGGGCCGTGATGGGCAACGCAATAGTCGCAGGCGTTCAGCCGCGAGACGGTGACGACGGCAAGCTCGATATAGCGGCGCGGCACCCGCTCCGCTTCCCTCAGGGCCATCAGCATCGATGTCAGATGTTCCAGCGCCGGCGGCACGTGGGACAGTACGCCCAGTTGATTGCGGAACGGCCCGCAATCCTCGATGAATTGGAGATAGATGGCCCGCAGCGGCTCCGACAGCTCGTCGGGCGGGATATCCCGGACGCGCGCCATGTTGGTCTCCTGCCCTGTCCTCGGCACGTGCCGCAGCCCACCCCTGCGCTGCATCAATCATCGCTTTGTTTGCGAAGGAATCAAGGGGTGCCCCTAAGAAAATGGCCCCGCCGAAGCGGGGCCATGATCTTGAGCGGCCTTATTGGAACCGGGATGGCGGCACAATTCGCCCCGCCATCCGGCCCCGGTGGTCTATCCGAGTATGCGCTCCAGCGCGTCGAGATCGTTGATCACGCGCCATCGGCCGCCACCCAGCTCGACCCGCCGCTGCCAGTCTTCCAGCCGCAGCAGGTACTCGCGCGGATCGATGTTGTCGCTCCGCAGCTTGGTCACGTTGAGCGCCACCACCTCATAATCGATGATGTCGAACTGTATCGCATCGCGGCCGGCGCGATACTCGGGATCCAGATCCTCCGCCAGATCCGAGAAGACCAGGATCGTCTTCTGGCCCGGATCCTTCTCGTTCAGGTACTCCACCGCCTGCAGGATGCCGCCGGTGATGTCGGTGTGCCGGGCGGGGCGCACGGTGCGCACGAACTCGGCGATCATCTCCTGGAACTGGCGCTTCTGACGGTTGGCCACGCTGGGCCGCTCGTCGAAGGTCATCCGGGCGACGATATCCTTCTCGCTGAAGCTGCCGGTGTCGATCCGCGCGACCGCGAAGCTGTCGCCCGGGTTCATCCGGCTGAGCACGAAGCTGATGATCTGGGCCGCCTTGTCCAGCTCCTCGGTATAGGTGCCCGAGGTATCGATCAGCATATAGACGCCATGGCCCTGCTTCGGCGGATCGCCGCAGCCGGACAGCGTCAGGGCGACAAGCAGCGTCGCCGCAGCAATCACGCGTTTCATCACAAGGCCTCTCTCACGGTTGCATTCGGTGCCTTGGCACTCCGAGCCTTGCGCTCGGCGCCGATATTCGCCTTCACCATCCGCTCGATCCACAGCGGCGGGGCGACGATGGCGTCATAGACATTGACCAGGAACTCGCCAAGGAAGCGGAACGATCCGCCCACGGCGCGCAGCGAGACCGCCAGCGCCCGGATCCCTCCGGCCGCAAACATGCCCGCGACCGTGCGCGACGACGCGAAGAACATCTCCAGCGGGATGGCGACCAGGGTGAGGGCAAACGGCAGGATGAAGCCCATGCCCATCTGCGCCACGGTGGTGATCCAGACGAACTCGTTGGTCGCCACCGTGTCGAGCGCGTCGCCGCCGCGCAGCACGGCGCTGGTGGCCAGCTCGTCCTGCAGCAGGATCTCACGCATGTAGGCCAGTGCGGCCTCGATCGTCGCCAGCGAAAACAGCAGGGTGAAGGTGACATAGGTCATCAACCGGCGGAACTTGTCGGGCAGCGCTCCGATCAGCGGGAACAGCCGCGTGATGCGCAGCGATTCCATCAGGAACAGGCCCATGAAGATCTCGATCAGGATGATCACCATGGCGGCGATATCGTTGATCTTGAAGCCGCCGACCAAATTGTTGCCGCCGACCATCTCGGCCAGCGGACGGGCGATCAGGGTGAAGTTGACGCCGGCGCCGCCAATGGCGATGCACAGCGCGAACAGGGCGATCATGAACTCTTTCAGCGACGAGGCCGACAGCCGGCGCACGGCGGTGTCGGTGCCCTTCTTGATCGTCTCGTACTGCTCGATCTTGGAGTCGACGATGTTGGTCCTCGCCAGAAGCGAGTCGACCTTCTTCTCCACCGTCCCCATGAGCTGATGCAGGTCGCGCCAGAACGGCTTCATCTGGGACAGCGTCTTGTGACGCTCCTCCACCGTGTCGCGATAGGCGTTGATGGCGTCGTCCTGGGCCTTGACCAGGGATTTGTGGATCTGCTCCAGGATGTTCGCCACCATCGGGTCGCCCTTGGACGGGATGTTGGCGACCGCCTCGACGGCGTCGATCCAGCCCGGCGGCGCCGGCGGCACGTTGGTGCTGGCCTGGTGATCCTCTTCCACATGGGTGATCTGCTCGGCCATGCGGCGATGCACGCTGGGGCAGCCGGACAATTCCCGCTTCACCGCCGCATCGATGCGCTCGAACTCACGCTCGAGATGGGATTCGGCTTCCTCGAGGCCGGCCGCCAGCAGCACCTCGCGGTTGCGCTCCTTCATGCGCGCCTCGGCCTGCATCAGCGAGGCGGCGGCGATCCGGAAGACCCTGTACAGAGACCGGCACAGCGACAGGATGGCTCGGTGCGCGGGCACCCGCATCATGTACATCGCGAAAATGACGATGGCCGCGATGGCGAGCCATCCGAGCACCGAATTCGGAAAGGTCGCAAACGTATCCGCGAACGACATCAAGATCTCCTACGTCCTAATCTGGTGGAGCTTTTCGGACAGCAGGCGGCGCTGCCGTGCGTTGCTACGGACCGGAGTCGCACCGGTGCCGCGATCCTGGGGTGAGAAAGATAACAGTCGGTTAAACGTCAAATGCGAGTTGGATTTAGCGGAAATACGAACTACGGTTGTTAGTCGTTTGAAATAGAACGCATTTCCCCGCAATGACCCGCGAATAATCCGATTCGAAATTGGTGAAATGGCGGCAAAACGTGACCGGAATGCCGCAAAATCGCTGCGATCATCGCCGCCACCCCGAATTCTCGCGACGATACCGCCATCACGCCGGCATCCACATCCTGCGGTGGCCGGACTTGCCGAACATGGTTAACGACATCAGATACAGTCCATGCCTGTCGTTACACCCGTTCAGCCGCCGCCTGTGCAGGCCGTCGTGGCGCCCACGCCGGCGCTGAAGCAGGCCCGCGCGCCTCTCAATGTGAAGACCGAGACGACCGAGGCGGTCGACGCCCCGGACGAGACGGGTATCGAGCCGAATGCCGTCCAGCGGCAGAAGCAGCGCGGCGGAAAGCTGGATATCCTGGTCTGACCGGCCGATCCCGGCCTGAAGACACGGTCTAGGCGGCTTCGCTCTGGATGATGTCGTCCAGCCGGCGCAGCAGGAATTCGGAATCCTCGTCCCCCATCCCTTCCGACTGGGTCAGGATGCGTTCGATCATGACCCGGCCATAGCTGTCGCGGTCATAGTCGGCGCCGCGAATATCGGTCTCGCGGATCACATCGACGGCAGTGCGGAACGCCGGATACAGCGTCTTGGGCATGCCGGCTTTCTCATAGAGGGAATTGAGGCCCAGCCGGCCATCGTCATGGATCAGGGTGCGGGCGTTGACCAGCGGGATGTCCGCCTTCGCGGCCAATGCAGCCTCGAAGAAGGCGATATCGCCGGTGCACAGGCTGCGCAGCACCAGCGACGGCGTCAGACGGCCATTGGCGATCAGCTGGCCGACCAGCTTCTCCACGTCCTTCTCGTCGGCATCGTCGGTCACCAGGTTCACGGTGGCCCGCTCCCGAGAGCGCATGATCAATTCGCTGGCCACATCCGGCGACAGGTCGTGATTGGCGACCAGGTAGTCCTGAAGCTGCTCGGACACCATGGTGACCAGGCGCTCGGAGATGGTCAGCGGCAGGGTGCCGCGCTTGACGATGTTCTCCTGCAGCACTTCGGAATCGCCGAACCGGTCCAGCGCCTTGCCGAAGGAGGCCTCGTTGATCTTGGCGCCGGAATTACCGACCAGGGTTTCCACCGCCGACTGGCTGCCCTTCTCCACCAGGGCCTCGGACAGCTTCTCCGACACTGTGGCGCGCTGCGCCATGGCGACCTGCTTGGATTCCGGCACCCGGTCCAACAGATCGGTCAGATCGTCGTCGCTCAGCACCTCAGAATACTGCAGCACCGGCAACGCGATGCTGTCGATGTCCTCGGCCAGGCTCAGCGCCACGTCATGGGGCAGATTGCGCGATGATTTCAGGTTGAGCGCCACCGCCTCGCGGACGATGTCGGAGGCATCCTTGGCCATCTGCCGGACGATGTCCTCGGCAAGACCGCGTTCCTGGTCGGAAAGATTGGCGCCATCCAGGGTTCCGGCCACCTTGGCGACCATGTCGGCCCGATTGTCGGGCGACCGGTCGGTCAGCAGGCGGGCGACGTCTTCCGGCTTCAGATTGCTGCTCATGGGGACCGCTGTTCTGGTGTGCAGCCCGCGGAAGAAGCGCCAGGGAATCCGCGCGGACTCATGCGCGCCAAAGTGGCATCGACTGATTAAATCTCGGTTAAATCAGGGATTTGGCGGAAGTTGGATCCCGCTCTGCCGTCCCTTCAGTCCCGGACCACCATCACCGAACCGGGGGCGTGGCGCACCACGCGGGCGGCGTTCGGGCCCAGCAGATAGTCCTTCAGCTCCGGCCGGTGCGAACCCATCACGATCAGGTCGGCCTTGATCGATTTGGCGGTCTCCAGAATCTCCTCATAGACCGTGCCGTGGCTGACGATGTGCTGGCAGGAGACGCCCTTGGGCAGGTGCTTGGCGCTGAACTCGTGCAGCGCCGCGCTGGCCCCGTCCAGGGCTTTCTGCTCGTAGTCCTTTGGGAAGTAGCTGCCGACGATCGACATGCCGAAATCCGGCACCACGGTCATGAGGTGCAGCCTGGCGCCGAAGGTCTTGGCCAGCTCCAGGGCGCAAGGCAGCGCCTTCTTCCACGAGCTCTCATGGTTGAGGTCGATCGGCAGCAGGATTTCCTTGTACATGGCGGGTCTCCGCTGGCCTATGCGTTGGCGGTTTGGGCGTCGGCCGGTTCCCGGCGGCGGCGCTGCAGCAGCACGATCATGCCGAGCACGACGAAGGCCGGGATCCACATCAGCCGCGATGGCGGCACGTCATTGTCCACCAGTATCGATTTCACCTCGAAATCCCATTGGACGCCGAGGCTCTCGGCCGGGCTGCCGAATTCCACCAGATCGACCAGCAGCCGTCCGTCCGGCTCCTCGCGCAGGGTGAGGCCGGAGCCCGCCAGACGTTCTTCTCCGGAGCCGCTCTCGCTGATCGGCAGCAGCACGGTCTGGGTGACGATCTGGAGGGTATCGAAATCCTCGCCCTCAAGGACGACGCGCAACCCCTGCCCCGGCGGCTGCGCCTCGGCCTGCTGGTAGACCTCAGTGCCGGGGCGCAGGTCGGTCGGCGGATAGATCATGTCCATCCAGAATCCGGGTCGGAAGATCGTGAACGCCACCAGCAGCAAGACGGCGGATTCCCAGTGGCGGGACCGCGCGAAGAAGAATCCCTGCGTCGCCGCCGCGAATATCAGCATGGCTATGGTCGCGGTGATGAACACGATGGCGGCGTCCAGGAAGTTGTCGACGCCGAACAGGATCAAATCGGTGTTGAAGATGAACAGGAAAGGCAGCGCCGCGGTCCTGAGCGAGTAGTAAAACGCCGTGAATCCGGTGCGCATCGGATCGCCGCCGGACACCGCCGCTGCCGCGAAGCTTGCAAGCCCGACCGGCGGAGTCACATCGGCCATGATCCCGAAATAGAAGACGAACAGGTGCACCGCGATCAGCGGAACGATCAATCCAGCACCGGCACCCACATCGACGATCACTGGCGCCAGCAGGCTGGACACGACGATGTAATTGGCGGTCGTCGGCAGCCCCATGCCCAGGATCAGCGAGAGGACCGCGACCAGCAGCAGCATGATCATCAGATTGCCGCCAGACAGGAACTCGACCAGTTCCGCCAGGGCAAGTCCGACGCCCGTCAGAGTGACCGTGCCCACCACGATGCCGGCGGTCGCCGTGGCGATGCCGATGCCGATCATGTTGCGGGCGCCGGTCGCCAGCCCGTCGAACAGCTCGCTCACTCCCTGTAGGCTGGCCGCCGCCATGGTCTGCCCGGTGCCCCGGAACATCGCGAAGATCTGGCGCTGGGTCAGCAGGATGGCGATCATCAGCACGGTGGCCCAGAATGCCGACAGTGCCGGCGACAGCCGCTCGACCATCAGGCACCACACCAGGACCACGATCGGCAGCAGGAAGTGCAGGCCGGATTTCACGGTCGGCCCGACCTCCGGCAGCGAGATGATCGGCGAATTGGGATCGTCGAGCTGCAGCTCCGGATAGCGCGACTCGAACCACATCAGCCCGGCGGCCACGACCGCGATCAGCGCGGCGACGACGAAGCCGAGCGCCGAACCGGCCGCCAGCTTGATCAACTGCATCACATGGAACAGGCCAATCGCGCCGATCACCGTGTTGCACAGCACGATGCCGCCCATGGAGACCAGGCGGGCCGAACGCTGTCTAGGCAGCCGACGGCGGATCGACCCGAAAAGGATGAACTGCAGGGCGAAGATCGCCGCGACGCACACCACCACCCAGTGGGACTGATCCAGCAGCGCGGCGAACTTGAAGATGTAGTAGAGCGCGCCGGCGATGATCAGCACCGACGAGACGGTGATGCCGAAGGAGATCAGCGCCCATTTCGGCGGCAACTGCTCGCCCGGCTTCGGCAGGCCCTGCATACCGGCCTTCACCGCCTCCAGATGGACGATATAGACCAGCGCGATGTACGAGATCACCGCCGGCAGGAAGGCGTGCTTGACCACGTCGATATAGGGAATGCCGACATATTCGACCATCAGGAAGGCCGCGGCCCCCATCACCGGCGGCATGATCTGGCCGTTGACCGAGGACGCCACCTCCACCGCCCCGGCCTTCTCGGAACTGAAGCCGACCCGCTTCATCAGCGGCATGGTGAACACCCCGGTGGTCACCACATTGGCGATCGAAGAGCCGGAGATGAGGCCGGTCATGCCCGACGCCACCACCGCCGCCTTCGCCGGGCCGCCGCGCAGATGGCCCAGCAGAGAGAACGCGACCTTGATGAAGTAGTTGCCGGCGCCGGCCTTGTCCAACAGCGCGCCGAACAGCACGAACAGGAAGACGAACTTGGCGGACACGCCGATGGCGATGCCGAATACGCCCTCCGGCCCCAGCCACATATGGCTCATGGCGCGGTTCAGCGACGCGCCCTGGTACTTCACCACATCCGGCACCCAGCCGGCGTCGCCGAAGAAGACGTAGCAGAGGAATACCGTCGCCACGACCGTCAGCGGCGGCCCGAGTGCCCGCCGCGTTGCCTCCAGAAGCAGCACCAGGCCGGTCGCCGAGACGACGATGTCGAGCTCGATCGGCAGTCCCGGCCGGTCGGCGAGCGCGTCGTAATTGATGAACCCATAGGTGGCGCAATAGGTGCCGAGCAGCGCCATCGCCCAATCGACCAGCGAGATATGGGTCCGCGAGGTCTGGAAACTGCCAAGGATGATCAACACGCCGGCAGCCAGCACCAGCGCCAACGGGAACAGGAGATCGCCCACCGGCACGTCACCCGTCAGCACCACCAGAACGAACATCGTCGTCGGCAGGATCGACAGGATCAGCGACAGCAGTGGCACGCGTCCGTCCGGGTCCCTGGCAAGGGCAGGGAACGCCATGAAGCCCAGGAACACAGAGAAGCCGAGATGGATCGACCGCGCCTCGGCATCGTTGACGATGAAGAAGTTGAGCATGAAGGGCAGAGGCGATGCGTACCAGAGCTGGAACAGCGACCATACGACCGCGACATAGACCATGATCTTGGCCACCAGCACATTGCTGGGCTGCCTGGCGCCTGTGTCGCTGGACGCCACAAGGTCCTGCAGTTCCTCTTCGCTGAGCTGGGTGTTCTTCGCCTCGTCGCTCATGCGCCGCCCCGTTTAGATATGGTTGTTGGGACGACCGGGCCTGCCGGGCGCCCTGACTTAGGAAGGGTTGTAGATCGATCAGACAAGGGAACGGGCGGGGTTGTCAAACACCCCGCCCGTCTGGGATTCCCCGCGGCCTTACATCAGGCCGGCTTCCTTGTAATAGCGGGCCGCGCCATCGTGCAGCGGCGCCGACAGCGCGTCGACGATCATGTCCTCCTGCTGCAGCACGCCGAACGCCGGATGCAGGCGCTTGAAGTCGTTGAAGTTCTCGAACACCGACTTGACGATCTCGTAGCCGACATCGTCCGGCAGCGCGGTGGAGGTGACGAAGGTCGCCTTCACGCCGAAGGTCGTCACGTCCTCATCGTTGCCCTCATACATGCCGCCCGGAATGGTCGAGTAGGCATAGTAGTCGTTGTCGGCAACCAGGCGGTCGATGACGTCGTTCTGCGCCGGCACCAGCACGGTCGCGCAAGTGGTCGTCGCCTCCTGGATCGAGCCGCTGGGATGTCCGACAGTGAACACCATGGCGTCGAAGTTGTTGTCGCACAGCGCCTGGCTCTGCTCAGAGGATTGCAGCTCGGAGACCTGGCTGAAGGTGCTCTCGTCCCAACCCATGGCGGCCATCAGCACCTCCATGGTGCCGCGCTGGCCGGAGCCCGGATTGCCGATATTGACCCGCTTGCCGACCAGATCCTCGACCGTGCTGATGCCGCTGTCGGCGCGCGCGACGATGGTGAACGGCTCGCCATGGACCGAGAACAGGGCCCGCAGATCCTTGTTGGCTTCCGGGAAACGCTCATGGGACCCGTTATAGGCATGGAACTGCCAGTCGGACTGGGCGACGCCCATGTCCAGCTCGCCCTGGGCGATGGCGTTCAAGTTGAACACCGAGCCGCCGGTGCTTTCCACCGAGACGCGGATGCCATGCTCCGCACGGCCGCGGTTGACCAGGCGCTGGATGGCGCCGCCGGTCGGATAGTAGACGCCGGTGACGCCGCCGGTGCCGATGGTCACAAAGGTATCGGCGACCGCCGGTCCGCCGGTTGCGGCCAGACCGGCCGCCAGGGTCAAGGCCACCGTCGTGGCAGCAAATTTCCGCATTGTTGTCCTCCAAATGCTCGTGTTGTTGAACGTTCGGGCCGGCATTCTGCGATGCCGGTCCCGCAATCGGGAGTGCTCTTGTTGTGGATTGCCCGATCGCCGCGGCCCGGGTGTCCGGGCCGAATCAGAAAACCTCCCCTCTGGCCACCTCGGCGTCGGCGATCTTGCGTCCGACCTGCCGTGCGGCGGATACAGCCTCGGCCACCGATGCCGCGTTGTCAGGTGCGGTCTCTCCGGTAGACAAGGTCAAATTGTTCTCAAATCCAACGCGACTATGCCCGCCGAGCGCCGCCGCCGTCAACGCGCACACCCCCTCGCGCCGACCGAAGGCGCACATGGCCCAGCGATCCTGGGGTTCCGCCGCGGCCAGGAACGGCAACAGGTCGCGCGGTTCGGATTGCTGACCCACCGTGTAGCGGCCCAGCACGTAGAGCAGAAAGGCAGGCCCGCCGGGGATTACTTCGCGCCGGCGCAGATCGTTGAAGCGGAGCAGGTCCGCCGAATCATAGAGGATGTATTGCGGTCGGATGCGCTCTGCCGCCATCCAGGCGAAGAACCGCGCCGCTTCGGCCTCGCTGTCGGCATCCGGCACCAGCTCGCGCACCGCCAGGGACACGGCCTCCGGCCGCAGCTCCCGGACCATCGCCATCTGCGCCTCCGGACCGTAGCGGCCCACCGATTCGGTCGTGACCTGACAGACCATGCGGTCGCCAACGGCGGTGCGGACCGCGGTTAACGCGGCGCGGTAGGCGTCGACATCCAGCGTGTGACCGCCATCGGGATCACGCACATGCAGGTGGATCGCCGCAGCACCGGCCTCCAGGCAGGCGGAGGCGGTGTCCGCCAGTTCCCTCGGCGTGATGGGCAGTGCGGGGTGATCGGCCTTGGTGCGCCGCGCACCGTTGGGCGCGACCATGATGAGACAGGGCTCTTCGGCCATGCATGCCTCGCGATCAACTCCAATTGCCGTCGACCCTAGCACAGGCAATCATGGACCGGGCTCTTCACTCAGGAGGCGCGGGAGAGCGCGAATTGAGAGATTCCGGAACCATCGTTGGCCGACCATTCCGGCGCGGGAAGGCGGCTCGGACGGCCGCAGGGTTGCTGATGACGCTGGCGGCCGCGTGGATCTCTGCCGGCCCTGCCCACTCGGACGAAGCCGATTATCACACCCGGTTTGAGGCCGAGTGCGGGAGATGCCATGGGCATTCCGGTCCGTTTGCCAGGGATCGGCTGAGCATCGTCGACGGCGTATTGGTCGGCCTTGCGACCGGCCGGCCGGTGGAGCGGTTTCTCCGGCGGCATCCCGGCGGACTCGCTCCGGCAGACATCGCGCTGTTCCACGATGTGATGCGCCGTCAGGTCGAGGCCGGTGGCCTGTTCCAAGACAATTGCGCCATCTGCCATGGCCAGGCCGTAGAGCTGGCGGCAGCAAACCTCGCCATCCTGGAGGGCGAACTCCGCATCCGCTACAGCGGCGAGACGGTCCGCGCCTTCCTGACGGGCCATGGACGGCTGGACGACCGGGAAATCGAGATCGTCCACCGGGCCTTGTATGAGATCACGGCAGGGCGCTGACCGGCCGGGATCACGACTCCTCGTCGGCGGCATGCCGCGGCAGCTCTCCGTCGACGGCGTAGTAATCGCCTTTGTCGGCGACGAAGATGTCGCATCTCGTCTCCAGCCCCGTCGGCGGATCGAGCGTGCCGGCCATGATGCTGACCGATCCGGTCGCGGAATCGTCCCAGAACAGGCTGGACCCGCAGAGGCCGCAAAAGCCGCGGCGGATTCCGGGCGAGGATTCGAACCAGCGCAGTTCGCCGCCATCGGCAATATCCAGCCGTTCGCGACCGACCTGGGTGGCCGCGACCACATACCCCGACCAGCGCTGACACTGGTTGCAATGGCAACGGATCACCGGGCGCAAGGGCGCCTCTGCGCGAAACCGGACCGCGCCGCAAAGACAGGCGCCTGTACGAACATCCTCGGTCATGCCGCCTCCGCAATCGCCGCGTCTATGGAGTCGCCGATGGTCCCGACGATCTCCGCCACATGTCCCGGCTCGATGATGAAGGGCGGCGCCAGCAGGATGTGATCGCCGCGCCGGCCATCGATGGTGCCGCCCATCGGATAGCACATCAGCCCGCGCGCCATGGCGGCGGATTTCACCCTGGCATGCAGGCGCAGAGCGGGATCGAACGGCGCCTTGGTCGAGCGCTCGGCCACCAGTTCCAGGCCGAGGAAGAGCCCGCGGCCGCGAATGTCGCCGACATGGTGGTGGTTGCCGAACCGGGACTCCAGGGCCTCGCGGAGGGCCGTTCCCATTAGCCGGACATTGGCCAGCAGATCGTCCTCCTCGATGGCGCGCTGCACCGCCAACGCCGCGGCGCAGGCGATGGCATGGCCCATATAGGTGTGACCGTGCTGGAAGAATCCTGAGCCGGCGCGGAAGGCCTCGAAGATGGTATCGCTGGCCAGCACGGCGCCGATCGGCTGGTAGCCGGCTCCAAGCCCCTTGGCGATGGCGACCAGGTCCGGCGCCACCCCGTCCTGCTCGCAGGCGAACAGGGTGCCGGTGCGGCCCATACCGCACATCACCTCGTCCAGGATCAACAGGACGCCGTAGCGGTCGCAGATCTCGCGGATCCGGGCGAGATAGCCCGGCACCGCCGGCACCGCTCCGGCCGTCGCACCAACCACCGGCTCGGCAATGAATGCCATCACCGTCTCCGGCCCGGCCTCCAGGATCGCGGCTTCCAATTCGTCCGCAACGCGCCGGCCATAGGCCGCTTCGTCCTCGTCCTCGCGGCAATCGCGATAGGCGTAGCAAGGGGCGATGTGGACGACGTCGGACAGCAGCGGCTCGAAGGGTTCGCGGCGCCATTGATTGCCGCCGGCGGCCAGGGCTCCCAACGTGTTGCCGTGATAGCTCTGGCGGCGGGCGATCAGGGTGCGCCGCTCGGGTTGGCCGATCTCCAGGAAATACTGCCGCGCCATCTTGATGGCCGCCTCGACCGCCTCGGAGCCGCCGCTGAGCAGATAGACCCGATCGAGCCGGCCAGGGGCGCGCTCTGCCAGGAACCCGGCCAGATCCTCCATGGGTTCGGTGGTGAAGAATCCGCTATGGGCGAAGGCAAGCCGGCCGGCCTGCTCCCGGATCGCCGCGATCACCGCCGGGTGGCTGTGGCCGAGGCAGGAGACCGCGGCGCCGCCGGACGCGTCGAGATATCGCTTGCCGGCGGCATCGACGATGTGGACGCCGTCGCCGGAGACCGCGACGGGCGGGTCCATCGCGGTGTGACGATGGAAAACATGTGTCATCGCAGTGCGTGGCGGACCTGCCGCCATCCTTGTGGCTGAGGTGGGTTTTCCCGGCCATATCGGCGGTCGGCGACACTATGCAGTCGCCCAACCCAGACCACAATCCGGCACAGAGCGGAAGGTCCGAGATACCCGGACTCGCCGGAAACCGCATGCAAATAACGATTCCGTCCGATCACGCCGACTTGAAATCAACGAGTTGGACTGGAAAGGAAAATTTATGGTATAATCCTTGTTAATAGTTAACGAAATTGACGGGTATTGCAAAGACCCGGAGAAAACAACGGCAATACAACGATATTGCCTACGGCGATGCGCAGATTGATCGCATAGATCGCCCCTTTTATCGACGCATTGCCGGACATGCCGGCATGAAGACTATGCCGGATCCCGACCAGTTAGGGGGGGAGGGCAAATGAGCAGGACGCTATTGGCAACGATTTGCCTGAGCACGGCGATGATCGGCGGCGAGAGCATGGGCTCCAGGGCCGAAGCCGGCAGTGGCATAGATATCGGCCAGCAAGACCACCTTTCGATCGACCAATCGGGCCTGTTCGGGCACGCGGACGATGTTTCCGAAGACCCGAACTGGTTGGCGAATATCGCCACGGCCAATCCGCAGGGAATCGGCGTTGGCGACCCGCGGCCCGGGAGCCGGGTTTCGATCCAGAGTGACCTCGGCGATGGTCCCGCCCCGCTCGGCGCCGCCGCGATCCTGGATTTCGGCGTCGTGGATGGCGGCAACGCCGAACCGGGCTATGCGCGCTTCCGGGCCCGCCCGATCGGACAGCGTGAACCGGCCTTCACCGCATCGCTCGGCACGGCGGTCGGGCTTCGCTTCGACAATGGCACGGCCGGTGCCTTCTCGAACCTGAATTACGCCCGGTCGGTGGGCGGCGGGTCCATGCCGTCGGAATTCGGCGATGAATCGCTGACCGGCTCGGTGGGCCTGCAGTCAAACATGCGTCTCGATACCGCCGTGGGAGCCATGGAGCCGGAATTCCGTCTCTCCCTGGACCATGATTTCGGTCTCGGCGACGGCGCCGGCGGGCCGCTCTCCGACTTTGGCCGGCAGAACATCTTCATCGAGGAGCGGGACGTCACCCATTTCGATCTGGACAATGCCATCAGCCTGAGAATGAAAGGCATCGTACCGGGCTGGTTCCACTACGAAACCCGCGTTCGGGTGCGCCTTACCGGCATCCGCGAGGTAACCGGGCGCATCCGCTTCAAATGGTGAGAACCGCCCGGGCTGACCGCACGCCACGCAAGGTCGCTTGCGTATCTCGGGCGTCGCGGCGATTATCGCCGGGATCAGGATGATCGAACGGCTGAGAACAAGCCGATGATCGAATAGGCAGGAGGCCATGAGCAGGAATTCGCTGGCCGCGGCATGTTTCGCGGCCGTTCTGATTGGCGGTGCCGGAATGGAAGCGCGGGCCGGCGAATACCGGGCGCCTGCCTTCGAATGGCTCGATCCGCTCGACAGCCGCGGAATTGCAGACACCATTTTCGACGAGGCGCCGGCAGGCGGCCTCTGGAGGTTCCAGCCAGTCGCCGGAATTCACGCAACCCGGGAGGGGGCATTCGGCCGGACGTCGGACGCTCTGACCGCAAGCCTCGGGTTCCGGGGCGCGGCGAGGGTCGACAGCCGCGTCGGCACGATTTACTCCCGTCTTAGCCTGTCCTTCGAGCACGAGTTCCGGGCCAACCCGCACCGCGTCGTCACCGGGCCCTCGGCTGCCCGCAGGACCGGCTTCTACGGCGACCGCTCGGAGGTCGACGTGATGACCGCGGACGCGCTGTTTGCCATGCGCATGTCGGAATGGGCGTTCGGCTTCGTCGAATACGGTGCGGAAATGGTGCCTGGCGGCGCCGCGGACCATCAGGTTACCTTGCGCGTCCGCTTCAATTTCTAGGTCCGGAATGCCCGCGCCGGGAGCCTCGTCTCAGATCGCCCCGGACGATCCGCCACTGCGCCAATGGTCCTCGCCTTTGACCAGCGTCCACTCCACCAACCGCCGCAGCACCTTGCCGAGAGCATCGTCGAAGGCCAGCACGATGCCATCGAGTTTGTTGTCGCTGGCGGCTGTCGTTGCTTCGAAATTGTCGCCGGCGATGATCGTTCGCCGGGGAATCTGAACCAGCTTGGCATTCATCCGCACCCGCACGCTGGGCGGCGCCGAAAGGCCGTACTCGACATACTCCGCCTGGAATTCCCGGAGCTCGGTCTTGAGCACGTAATTGGCGCGCAGACCGATCGATTCCCGGCCGACCGAGACGATGCGGCCGGAATTCTCGAAGCTTTCCACAATCAGCGTCTGGACCATCTGCGGCGCCCGGTCGGTCCAGGCCACATCCGCGAAATAGTCGAGCTTGAATGGCGTGCTCTGCAGCGCGATGCGCAGCGAGTCGAGCCCCGCCGCCGCGGCCGGCGGTTCCACCAGGAGCTGCCAATCCACGGACGGCAACTCGCCGGTGAAGGTGCTCTTCGGGGTGAGCGTGTAGAGCTGCGGCGGCGTGCGCAGCGCCGGCAGGCCACAGGATGGGAGCGCGGCGGCTCCGAGGCCCGCAACGGACAGGCGAACGAACCGCCGCCGGCTGCTCTGCGTCGATCGACTCATTCCACCCGAACCCCTTGTTCCGAACTGCCGAACAGGAACTGCGCCGGATCGTTTTCGATCCTGACCGCGACACGCGACAGGTTCGTCGCCAGTGTACGCAGTTCCTGGACCATCAGCGTGAACTCGTTGATCCCGCCGCTGGTGAATTCGCGGATGCCGGGCCGGTTCTCACGCACGAAGGCGGTGATCTGATCCGATGTGGCGGTCGCCGATTGGGCCAGAGCGCGGATTTCCACCGATGTCAGCGCTAATTCGGAATCGACGGTCTGCAACGTGGTGTCGACCCGGTCGCTCAGACGCGCGAGATCGACCCGGGCCTCGGACACGATGCCGTCGACGTTCACCGCCAGGCTCTCCAGCCGCTCGACCGCGCTGGAGATCTCTTCCGAGCGGTCGGACAGGGTTTGGGTCAGGGCATCGACATTGGCCAGGATGCTGGTCACGGACTCCAAATTGTCTTCGCTGAGGAATTTGGTGGCCGCATCGGCCAGCTGCGTGGCGCTCTCCAGCAGGAGTGGGAAATTCTCGAGCAGTTCGGCAAAGGAACTGGGTTGCGATGCGATCACCGGCAGATCCTCTCCCGGCGCCGCCTCCAGTAACGGATCGCCTTGCATGCCGCCGACGATCTGCACGAAGCTGGCGCCGGTGATGCCCTGGATCGCCAGGGTCGCGACATTGCTGACCACGATCGGCGTGCCGGGCGTGACGTCCACGGTCACCTGCACCTGTTCCACATTCTCCGGGTCGATACGGATATCGGTCACCGTGCCGACCGGAATGCCGCGATAGCGCACGGGGCTGCCGACCTGCAGCCCGGTCACGGCGCCGGAGAAATAGATGCGATAGGTGTCGAACTGGCTGTCGATGCTGATCCTGCCAAGCCAGGTGGCGAACACCACCAGGCCGAAGACCACGGCCAGCACGAAGCTGCCCACGGCGACATAGCTGGCTCTGGTTTCCATGACCTAGACCGCCCCTGTCACGTTGGCAGACGCACTACGTGCCGCACGCCCGCGCGGCCCGTGGAAATATTCCTGGATCCAAGGAATATCTACCTTCAACAGGTTCTCCATGGTGTCGACAATAACCCGCTTGTCGATCAGAACCGCAATGCGGTCGCAGATCGCGCCCAGGCTGTCGAGGTCATGGGTTACCATAAACACAGTCAGATTAAGGCTTTTTTGCAGGTTCGAGATCAGCTGGTCGAAGGCCGCCGCACCGATCGGATCGAGCCCGGCAGTCGGCTCGTCGAGGAATACAATCTCAGGATCCAGTGCCAGCGCGCGTGCCAACCCGGCGCGCTTGCGCATGCCGCCGGACAACTCCGACGGGTACTTCGCGCAGGCAAAGGCCGGCAGGCCGACCATGCCGATCTTCACGCCGGTGATCTCGTCGATCAGATCCCTCGGCAGATCGGTGTATTCCTTCATCGGGACCTGGATGTTCTGTCCGACGGTCAACGAGCTGAACAGCGCGCCGTCCTGGAACAATACGCCCCATTTCTGCATGTAGCGCTTGCGGTCTTCGCCGGTCAGCCGGGTGATATCGGTCCCGAACACCTGGATCGAGCCGGCGGCGGGGCGGAGTAAGCCGATGATCTGCTTCAGCAGCACCGACTTGCCGGTGCCGGAGCCGCCGACCACCCCGAGGACCTCGCCGCGGCGGACATCCAGGTCGAGATTGTCGTGCACCACCTGGGAGCCGAACTGGGTACGCAGCCCGCGCACCCGGATGACGACATCGTCTTCCGCTGCGGGGCGGGCCGCGCCGTTTCCGGACTTGGCATCGGAGGTGCTGTTGGTGCGCGCCATGCGTTACAGCCCCAGGTTCACGAAGATGATCGAGAAGATCGCATCGAGCACGATGACCAGGAAGATCGACTCCACTACCGACTTGGTCGTCATCTGGCCAACGCTTTCTGCGCTGCCGCTGACCTTCAGCCCCTCATAACAGCCGATCATGGCAATCGCGAAGGCGAAGACCGGCGCCTTGATGAGGCCGAGCCAGAGCTGATCCAGCCCGACCGCCGACTGCAATTGCTTGAGGAACTGCCCGAAGGTGATGTCGAGCACGAAGTAGCTCATCATGGCACCGCCGGCCAGGGCCACCACATCCGCCAGGAAGGCCAGCAGCGGCAGGGTCAGCACCAGGGCGGCGACCCGCGGAATGACCAGGATCTCGACCGGGTCGATGCCGATGGTCTGCATCGCGTCGACCTCTTCATTCACCTTCATGGTGCCGATCTGGGCGGTAAAGGAGGATCCGGAACGGCCGGCGATAATGATCGCGGTGATCAGTATGCCCAGCTCGCGCAGGATGGAGATTCCCAGCAGGTTGACGACGAACAGCTCGGCGCCGAACTGGCGCAGCTGCTCTGCGCCCTGATAGGCCAGCACGACACCGATCAGGAATGAGAGCAGCGCCACGATCGGCAGCGCATTCAGCCCCACCTGCTCCATGTGGTAGACCGTGGAGGTGAAGCGCAGGCGGCCCGGGCGCAGGATCACCCCCACCGATTTCGACACCAGAAGGCCGAAAAATCCCACCAGGTCCCGCACTTCGTGGGCAATCTCGAAGCTGGACTGGCCGACCCGATTGGCGATTTCCACGAACTTGGGCGGCATCGGCGCTTCGATCTGGACTTCGGTATCGGATTGTCCGACATCGTCCAGCAGCGCCTCGAAGGCCGGCCGAGCGCCGGTCACCGTAACCTGCAACCCGCGGCCTCGATACTCATCCATCATCCGACGCAGAAGCCAGGCGCCGGAGGTGTCCAGGGTCTCCACCTGGGCCATTTCGACCGTCAGGGCCTTGGCGCCATCGGCGGCCTTCGCGCTCGACAGTTCCTTGCTGAGCCGGGTCGCGGAGCGGATGTCCCAACGGCCGCCGACCGAGATCAGCAGGTCGTCGCCGGTGCGCTCCGACCGGACCCAGGCGCTGGAGACATCGGATGGGTCCGTCGCGCCGGCCGTCAGATGCGTGGCGTCGACCGCCATCACGCACCTCCCATCAATGGCGCTGCGGACTGCAAGATGATCGTCAACTTGCCGTTCATTCGGTTATCGTCTAATTGGGCGCAGAGTGGCTGGAGACCGGTCGCGCAATGGCACAGGACCGTCCGATGGACCTCAAGGACCATATACGCAGCATTCCCGATTTTCCTAAGCCCGGCATCCTTTTTTACGATATTTCGCCTTTGTTGGCCCACCCGGAGGCGTGGCGGACGGCGGTGGAGCGCCTGGCGGAGGTGATCCGGCCGGAAAAGCCCGATCTTCTGGTCGGAATCGAATCGCGCGGGTTTCTCACGGCGGCTCCCCTGGCTTTCGAGATCGGCTGCGGGTTTCTGATGCTGCGCAAGCAGGGCAAGTTACCCGGCAAGACCATTCCGCACACATATGCGCTGGAATATGGCCAGGATACGATTGAGATTCAGGCCGATGCCGTAACGCCGGGGCAGCGCGTGGTGGTCCTCGACGACCTGCTGGCCACTGGCGGCACGCTGGCCGCGTCGATCGAGTTGCTGCGGGAGGTCGGCGCCGATGTCCGCTCGGCGGCCTGCATCATCGAATTGACCTTCCTGAAGGGCCGGGATCGGATCGACGTGCCGTTGAACGTGCTGATGCAGTACGATTCCTGAACCGCCGCTCCGAGGCGCACCTCAATCGCGATCGCCCGCGATGGCGAACCCGCCGCCCGCCCGCTTGGCGCGGTACATGGCATGGTCGGCGCTGTTCAGGACCGCGCTCGGATCCTCTCCATCCGTCGGGTAGATGGCGATTCCGACCGACATCCCAATGCTCACCGCATCGCTCTCCAGGGCGACCGGCTGACCGACAATGCCAAGCAGGCGCTTTGCCACATGCACGGCGTCCTGCACCGATTCTGCGGTCGGCAACAGCACGGCAAACTCGTCACCGCCCATCCGGGCGATGGTATCGGATGCCCGTAGTACCGCGCTGGCTCTTTGGGCGATCTCGATGAGCACGGCATCGCCGGCGGCGTGACCATGGCCGTCATTGACCGCCTTGAACCCGTCGAGGTCAAAGGTGGCGATGGCAAAACTGTGGTCTCCCCGGCGCGCGAGTTCGATGGCCTGCTCCAGACGATTGTGGAACAGCGATCGGTTCCAGAGCCCCGTCAGCCCGTCTTCGAATCCCATCTGCTCCAACCGCTGCTCGACCCGCTTGCGCTCCATCGCATAGCGGATCGAGCGTTCCAGCAACGAGGCACCGATGCCGTCCTTGACCAGATAGTCGACGGCACCGGCCGCCATGGCGTCCAAATCGGTCTGCCGGCTGTTGTCGGCGGTCAGGAAGATGATCGGAGAGCGGCAGCCGGCCTTCACCGCTGCCCGCACCAGGTCCAACCCGTCGCGGCTGCCCAGCCTATAGTCGACCAGGTAGACGTCGTGACCGTCGGCGACCATGGCGGACAGCCCGGCCTCGAAGGTGTCGGCCCAATCCGACCGCACATTGCCGCCGAACGCATCCGACAGCAGATCGCGCACCAGGACGCTGTCATCCTCGTCATCGTCGATCAGGAGGATGTTCGGCGCCGCGCTCATATCCTGCTTGCCCAATTCAGGCCCCCGGCAACGCAACGGTTCCGAACCAGTAGCTGTCGATCGATCTGACGATCTCCACCAGACGGTCGAAGCTGGACGGCTTGGTGATGAAGGAGTTGGCCCCGAGCTGATAGGCCTTGCGAATATCGGCCTGGGCCGTGGAGGTGGAGAAGATGATGATCGGGGTCCGCCAGAACTCCGGATCGGATTTGATCTCGAACAGCGCCTCGCGTCCGTCCTTGACCGGCATGTTGAGGTCCAGCAGGACAAGGCGCGGCAGCGGTTCGTCGATGCGATCGGCGAACGGCCCCTGGCGCCGCAGGTACTCCAGCAGTTCCACCCCGTCGGACACGAAATCCACGCGCGCATCCGGTCGCACTTCGGAGATCGCATCCTTGATCAGAAGTTGATCGTCGGGATCGTCATCTGCGACCAGTACGGTGATATTTTCCGCGGCTCCGGTCATTAGGCTACCTTTCTGACGGCGTCTCCGCCGGGCAGGACGACTGTGAAAGTGGCACCGCCGCCCGGTCGTCCACGGGCAACGATGCTTCCGCCATGGCGCTCGCAAATCTTGCGGCAGATCGCGAGCCCAACGCCCGTCCCCTGATAGGCGGACCGGCCATGCAGTCTTTGAAAGATCCCGAAAATGCGTTCGGCGTGCTCCTGCTCGAACCCGATGCCGTTATCCGCCACCTCGATATTGCAGGCGCCGCCTTCCGATGCTCGATGGGCATGGATGCGGACCAGCGGCGGAACCCCCTTGCGCCGGTATTTGATGCCGTTGCCGATCAGGTTCTGAAACAACTGGCGCATCTGCATCGGGTCCGCCCTCACCGTCGGCAAATCTTGCAGATCGATGGTGGCATCGGATTCCTGGATTCGGATTTCCAGATCGGAGACGACGCCGCGCACCAATTCGCCGAGATCGACAGCCACCAGCCTAAGCTCGCCGCGTCCGACCTGCGAAAACGCAAGAAGATCGACGATCAGGGCCTGCATGCGGCTCGTCGCGGCCTCGATACGGGTGAGATAGTCCTGCCCCTGTTCGTCCAATTGGTCCCTGTATTTGCTCCGCAACCGGTCGCTGAAAGCCTGCACTTTCCGCAACGGCTCCTGCAGATCGTGCGACGCGACCGACGCGAATTGCTGCAGCTCTGCGTTGGACCGCGCCAACTCCTGGGCGCGGCGCTGGAGCAGTTGCTCGGATTCCTTGCGTTCGGAAATATCGACCAACACGAAGATGCGATCCTCGCGGCTCGCCCCGTCACCCATCATCCGGGTTGCGGACACCTGGACCGGAAGGGTTCGCCCGGTCTCGGTCTTCAGGGCGCCCTCGATGGACGTGACCTCGCCCCGTGTTAGCTGGCGCAGGCCATACTCGCCATTCTCCAGGAAGGACTCGATGGGCCGGTCGAGCAGCGCCTCCTGGTTGCCGCCCACGTTCCGCGCGAACGCCCTATTGAAGCGGCGGATCCGGCCCTCGCGGTCGGTCACCAGAAGCATCTCGCCAATGGAATTCAGGATGGTGTCGACGTGATCGCGCGATGTGGTGGTGCGCTCCAGGCGCTCGAGCATGGTGTTGAAGGAATGGGCCAGCGAATGCAGCTCGGCAAATCCGGACGGCTTGGCGCGGTAGCTCAGGGCGTTGACGCCCCTGATCCCTTCCATGTCTTCGGCGAACTGCCGGATCGGCTTGGTCGTCAGCCAGGCCGTGGTGACAATGCCGAGACCGACCGCAGCGACGCTGAAAACCAGCACCAGCCCGGTCAGACGGTACAGGTTGGTGACCGACCGGAAGGCATCGGACCGCAGCTCGCCGGCCATGAACTCCAGCTCCGGGATATACGGGATCCTGGCGCCGGCGGCGACCCATTGCGGACCGTATGCGCCCTGGCCGCCTTCGAGCACTTTGCCCTCGGCCAGGAAGGTGTCGTCGGAGGAGAAGAGCACCGTTCCGTCCGCCGCATGGACAGCCATGGCGCCGACCAGAACCGGCACCGAGAGCAATTGCCTCAGCGCCACCGGATCCAGATCCACGACAATGATGCCTTCGGGCCGTCCGGAAATCTTCACCGGAAAGGCCAAGATCATGCCGTCCTGGTCGATCCGCGTGGCCCGTTCGCCGGCCATCACATTGTCTACCCAGGGCTCCGACTCATAACTCCGGCCCGATGCGTTGGAGGCAATCATCCGCCCCCGGTAGTCGGCAAGCGTCACCCGGGCGCCCGAGGGTCCCGGCAACCGCAACTCCTGGAAATAGACAGGGATGTAGCTTTCCCGATCCTGGATATCGATCAGGCCGTTCACGACTAGGTCGTTTTCCGCGATGCCGGCCGCCGCATCGATCAACGCCTGGGTCTGCGCAGAGATCACCGCGGCGACCTGGGTCGCCTGCTGGCTCAGGCGCTGGTTCACCTCCTCCTCGTAGGTCTGCCGGACCAGGAACGACTCGGCCAGCGTTATTCCCAGCAGGAAAAGGATGGTGGCGGGCAGCACATGCAGCAGAACATGGCGCAGCAGCTTGGCCGGCGCCCGGCGGCCATCGGCCGGCGACCCGGCCACGGTATCGCAGTCCACCACCAGATGGGCCGTCGTATCCGTCACGGCACGGCCATGGGGACAATCGCCCCGCCTTCGGAGAACCGAAACAGGCCGAAATCTCCGGTGTCCAACGCATCGTGCCGCTCGGCCGTGAATGCCGGATCGTATGAGCGCACCAGGCCGCGATGCGGACCGAGGCGTTCCATGGCCTGACGGACCTGGTCGCGATCTACGGTGTCCGCCAGTTCGATCGCCTGATGCAGCAGATGCACAAGGTCGTAGGCCTGCGCCGTGCCCACCGGCGACTGCACCCGCTCAGGCGAAATGCAATCAGCGAACCGGGCGCAATAGGCCTCGTAGACGCGGGTCGCAATCTCCGGATCGGGCGGGTCGACGAACGAAAAGGTCTGAAGGAAGGTCAGATCGACAACATCCAGAGCCGCTCCCAGCCGCTGCGGCACGTCGGCGCCGGTGATGCCCCAATGAGAGATGATCGGCAGCCGGTCTTCGGCCGGACGCAGGGCCATTTCCCGAATGGCGGCGGCGCCCTCCGGGGCGTTCGCCACCAACATGATCACGTCGGCGCCGCCCGCGACAAGGGCATCGATCTCGGCGGACATGCTCCGCTGGCCGGAGTTGAACCATTGAATTCCTGCCGGCGCCATGCCCAGCCGCCCCAGGGCCGCCTTCATCGCGACCTCGTTGGAGCGCCCCCAGGAGGTCCGCCACAGCAGCAGCCCTGGTCGAACGAAACCACGCCTCAAGGCGGCGTCGATCAGGAATCCACCGGCGAACTCATCGCGCACCGAGACACGGAATACGAAACTCGGATCATAGCCATTGTCGACGATGGCTGTTCCGGCGGCCCACGGACCCAGGTAGACGATGCGGTGCCTGTGGATCGCTTCCAATTGGGCCAGGCTGACCGGTGTCAGCATGCCGCCAACCACCGCCACCAAATCGTCCAGCTGTGCGAGCTCCTCGATATTGTCCATGCCGCGCGCCGGGTTGCCCCGATTGTCACGGACCACCAATTCCAAGGGACGGCCGAGGGCGCCGCCGGCGGCATTGATTTCATCGATTGCGAGGACGATTCCCCGGCGAATGGCCTCGCCCGCCTGCAGCACCGTCATATCGGCGTCGAGCCCGATGCGAATTGGGCGCGAATCGCGTGCCTCGGCAGCCGTGCCAGACGGAATCGGAGTTCCTGCAAGCACGACGACTAGAACCACGAAGATAAAACGTGCCGAGAGGCGCGCCCTCCACAAATGGTAGATCATGTCTTGTCGAAATTCTATAAAAGTAGCGGGAAAGTCTATTTTTACTATTTCCTACACTGGTCAAGAATGTCTTAAATCGCCGCGATTTCAAGGCTTGACTGACCAGTGACTCCGGACGGTGGAGTCCTATGCATCCCTGACGCCAAGTTTTCGCGCCGCCGCCAGCAGCATGCGGTCGCCACCCGGCGCTGCGACGAGCGAAATGCCCAGCGGCGCCCCTTCCGAGGCCGCAGCGGGAATGGAGAGCTGCGGCAGGTAACCCAGCCCGGCGATACAGAGAATGCCAAGCGCCCGATTGCGGTAGCGCACGGTCTCATCGCGCGGCAGCGCCTTCAGCGGCGCCGCACCTGGAGCCGAGGGCAGCACCAGTATCGTGTTGCCGCCCAGCAGGCTCCGCAGGCGGTCGGCGATGTCGGCCCGAAACGCGCCCGCCGCTTCGAATGCGGCATCCGGTACCTCCGAGGCGAGACGAAACCGCTCGTCTATGCCCGGCCCGAAGACAGGGTTGTTCCGGCTGACCCATTCGCCGTGGCTCTGCCAGATCTCGCGCCATTGCAGGGCCTGGAAATGGGCCAGCCACGTGTCCAACCCCTCGGCCGCCACAATGACCGGTTCGGCCGGGCCAAGTGCCGACGACAGCCAGTCGACAGCGTCGTCCAAGGCCCCCCTGGCCTCGGGCAAAACCCGATCGAATGCATCTGTCGCATAGAGCAGCGGTCCCGGATCGCCGGGTGAGCCCGGTTCGAGAAGCACCTCCCCGACCCGCTCAAGCAGCGCCGGGTCGCGGGCGAACCACCCGACCGTGTCGAAGCTCGGCGCGAGCGGCATGATGCCGTCGAGCGAGATCGCACCGTGGCTGGACCGCAGCCCGTATAGCCCGCAATAGCTCGCCGGGGCCCGGACCGAACCGCCGGTATCGGAGCCCAGCGCGAAGTCGACCAGCCCGCCGGCGACCGCCGAGGCCGAACCGTTGGACGAGCCGCCGGGAATGCGGTCGGGGGCCGCCGAATTCACCGGCGTGCCGTAGTGATGGTTCTCGCCGTTGAGGCTGAACGCCAACTCGTCGGTCAGGGTCTTGCCCACCAATGTCGCGCCGGCAGCCAGCAGATCGGCGACCGCCGGCGCCGTTCGTTCGGCCGGCGGGTGGGAAGCGAGCCAGTCCGGATTGCCGCAGCAGCAGGTCTGCCCGGCGACGTCGTAGATATCCTTGGCGGCAAAGCGCAGGCCGGCCAGCGGGCCGTCCGACGCGCCATCGATATGCACGTCGACATGTCGGCAAAATGCCCCCAACGCATCGTCCACTGTGCCTGCTCCCCTGCCAGCCATCCTCATTCCGAGCACTGGCACGCATTATCCACCTGTGCGGAACCCGCGCCAGCCCACGGCACCAACCCCAGGATTAATCCAGGTCAATGCCGAGTCTCGTCCAGCGACGCAGGATATGAGCCAACTGAATCTGGCAACGAAGGACGGATCGGCGGATGAAAACCCCATTGGAAGTTGTTTTCCGCAATTTGGAACGGTCGGAAGCGATCATGGCGCGGGTCGAAGAGAAGGCCGGGCGGCTGGAGCAGTTCTTCGACCACATCCTGCGATGCCGTGTCGTTGTCGAGGCGCCCCACCGCCATCACCACCGCGGCAAGCTCTATTCGGTCGGCATCGAGATCAGCGTTCCCGGCAAACATCTCGTGGTCAATCACGCCGGGCCGTCCAACCATGCCCACGAAGACGTCTATGTCGCGATCCGCGACGCCTTCAAGGCGGCAACCCGGCAGCTCGAGGACCACGTCCGGACCGTCCGCGGCAAAGTGAAATTCCACGAGGTGCCGCCGCACGGACGGGTTCTGCAGATTTTCCCCGAGGAGGGTCACGGGATTGTCCAGACCGCCGATGGGCAGGAGGTGTTCTTCAACCGTTCCAGCGTGCCGAATGGCGGGTTCGACGACCTGGAAGTCGGAACCGAGGTCCGCATCACGCTCGCTCTGGAGGAGCACGGCAAGCAATTCCGGGCGCAACATGTGCATCCGGTGGGCAAGCACCACCTCATTGATCCATAAACGGCAGCGTCGATCCGCGAAGTCCGATTCCCAGATCGGTCCGCATTTGCTATTTTCCCGGGGCTATGAGTCAGGAGCCCGATTTCGCCGATCTACGCCGCGAGATGGTCGCGGGTATCGCGGTGTATGCGCGCATGGTGGCGAGCGAAATCGGCATCGATCACCTGAACGACCGGGTCATGGCGGCCATGGCCAAGGTGCCGCGCCACGAATTCGTTCCCGATACGCTGCGGCCCGTCGCGTATTTCGACAGCCCGTTGCCGATCGGCCACGGTAAGACTATCGCCCAGCCCTTCATCGTCGCCCTGATGACGGATCTGCTGGAGATCGAGCCTGACGATACGGTGCTGGAGGTCGGCACCGGCAGCGGCTATCAGGCGGCGGTCCTGGCCGAGCTGGCCCGGTCGGTCTACACGATCGAGTTGATCGATGAGTTGATGGCGATCGGCAAGCGCCGGCTGGACCGGCTGGGCTATCGCAACCTGCATTTCCAGCTCGGCGACGGTGCCCGCGGATGGCCGGACCGGGCGCCATTCGACAAGATCGTCGTAACCGCCGCGCCGGAGCTGATTCCCTCGGCCTTGATCGAGCAGCTGCGGCCCGGTGGGCGCATGGTGATCCCGGCGGGAGAGCCCGGCAACCAGCAATTGATGCTGCTGGAAAAATCCGCCGGCAATCAGGTCCGCACGGCCGATCTGCTCTGCGTGAAGTTCGCTCCACTGATCACCACGCACTGACCGACACCCCGCTTACCGGAAAATGTGCCAAGCCGCGCGATCGGGGCTTGCATGCCGCCGCGACTGCGCTTAAGGGCGAGTGTCGTGGCCACCGGCCGCCGGAACTTCCGTCACCTGCATCCAACTACGGGGCTGCCGCCCATGAGCGAACCTGTGCAAGAGCCGTGGTGGCGCGGCGCGGTGATCTATCAAATCTATCCGCGCAGCTTTTGCGATTCCAATGGCGACGGGGTCGGCGACCTGCCGGGCATCAGCGCGAAGCTGGATCATGTCGCGGATCTCGGCGTCGACGCGCTGTGGATCTCGCCCTTCTTTAGGTCGCCGATGCGCGATTTCGGATACGACGTATCCGATTATCGCGCGGTGGAACCGGTCTTCGGCACCAATGCGGATTTCGAGCGCCTGATCGCCGAGGCGCACGATCGCGGCCTGAAGGTGATCATCGACATGGTGCTGGCGCATTGTTCCGACGAGCATGCCTGGTTCCAGGAAAGCCGCCAGAGCCGCGACAATCCGAAGGCCGACTGGTTCGTCTGGGCCGACGCCAAGCCGGACGGTTCGCCGCCGAACAATTGGCAGTCGGTGTTCGGCGGGCCCTCCTGGCAATGGGATTCGCGCCGCAGCCAGTACTTCCTGCACCATTTCCTGAAGAGCCAGCCGAACCTGAACTGGCACAACCCGGCCGTGGTCGACGCCATGCTGGGCGAGGTCGAGTACTGGCTAGAACGCGGGGTCGACGGGCTGCGCCTGGATGCCATCACGACCCTGGTCCACGACGCAAAGCTGCGCGACAACCCGGCGGTCGGCGACGACAGCCACACCGATTTCGGCGGCGGCCACAAGAGCCCCTTCGCGCATCAGCAGCACCTCTACGACCGCGACCGCCCGGAGATCATGGAGTGCTTCCGCAAGCTGCGGGCGCTGACCGACCGCTATCCGGACCGGTTCATGCTGGGCGAGATCGCCGATGTGGACGCCATCGCGGCCACCGCGCGCTACACCAAGGGGACCCAGGCCCTGCACAGCGGCTATACGTTCCAACTCACCCAGCAGGCCTATGGTTGGGACCATTTCCACAAGGTTGTCGGCCGCTTCGAGTCGCTGATCGGCGATGGCTGGCCGACCTACGCCTTCAGCAACCACGACTGCGTCCGCGCCATCAGCCGCTGGAGCACCAGCGCGGATACCGAAGGCGATCATGCGGCACTGGCCAAGATGCTAATGGCCTGCCTGGCATCGCTGCGCGGCAGCGTTTGTATCTACCAGGGCGAGGAGCTGGGCCTGACAGAGGCCGATCTCGATTTCGAGGATCTGCGCGATCCCTGGGGTATCGAGTTCTATCCTGCGCATAAAGGGCGGGACGGCTGCCGCACGCCGATGCCCTGGACCGCCGAGGGCGTGAATGCGGGATTTGGCGACGGCCGAGCCTGGCTGCCGGTTCCCGACGAGCACCGTCTGATGGCCGTGGACCGGCAATCCGCGGACCCGGATTCCGTCCTCAACGCCTATCGTCAATTCCTGGCGTGGCGGCGCGAGCACCGGGCCCTGGTCGTCGGCGATCTTGTCTTCGTGCAGACCGCTGACCCGGTCTTCGCCTTCGAACGCCGCCTGGGCGAAGACCGCATCCTCTGCGCCTTCAATCTGAGCAATCAGCCGGCGGCGATGACCCTGCGGGGTGAGTGGCAGCCCCTGGACGGCCACGGGTTTTCGGCCGAGCTGCGGAATGGGGAGGTCTCGATGCCGGCCTTCGGCGTCTTCTTCGGCTATGGCGGCGATTGAGGGCGGCGGGCCGGGTCGCGCTGATTGAAATTCACGACTGACTGAGCGGAGGGAATGGTCGCGGCCGCCCTTCGACGGCCGCTAGAGGAGAATGTGCGGGCCGAGGCCCCGCAGGTCAGGCCGAGGGGTCTTCGCCGGCCTTGAGCTGCAGCTCTTCCCAGGCGACGCCGCTGGCGATCAGGCAGGTCAGCCCGCCCGGCGTCGAGACCAGCATCGTCCAGGTTCCGGACGGGGCGGCCAGCACCTCGAGGACACGGCCCTGGGCGTCCAGGCCCATGGCGACCGGCTTTTCGGAATAGCCGTCTTCCAGATGCGACATGATGGCGGTGCGTTCGCCGCAGGGGACGCGCTGTTGCTGTTGAGCGGAAGCAGTGGCGGAAGCAATCAGGGCGCCGGCAAATACAGTCGCGGTAACGGTCTTCAGAAGTCCACTCATCCTATTCTCCTCTCGACCGTCGATAGGCCGCATTATTGGCCCTCTCCCTTGCAGGCCGCGGACGAAAGAAGCGAATAATTACCTTATGACGGCAAAATATTGCTGCGACGCCCTCTCGGTTTGTGACAATAGTACGAAATGATTACTTACGTACTGATTGGCACGTTCTGACAATAATCATGAGGAAAAAAGGTTAACGGCCCATTAAAGAAATACAGATCCAATAAGTTGAACAAGTTATCGAAATGGAAACGCCGGTAATACTTTGTTAGGACTTTCGGCATCATCGCGTCGAGAATAAGGCAAATAGCCCCTCCGGCCGCCACAATTCGCGGCCGATGCGACCGGTTCGCAGGGCGGGAATTCACACAGATGTGACCGTCCCGATCGGAACCGCCGGATCACTCGACGCTGCAGGCAAGGATCCGGCTGATCTGGCAGAGCGGGCGCCCGCTCTGTGAACGCCAGTGGTTGAAGGCGGCCTGGACCGATTTCAGCGCCCCCTTCCCGGTCGGGTGCTTGTCGACGACGCCTTGCGCGATCAGCGCCTTGACCACGTCGTCGGAGAGAATGAACGTATCCTTGCCGATGAAGCGCAGCATGTAGGCGCCGCTGCTGCCGCCGAGACGGCTTGCGCGGTCCTTCAGCACCTGCCAGAGGCCGACAATGTCCTCCACCGGCCAGTCGGCCACGAAGCGGCCGAAGCTGCCATACTCCGTCGCGATGTCGATGACGAAGGCGGCGTTGCGACGGGCCGTCTCCAACTTCTTGTAGTTCCGGATGAGCCCGGTGTCGGACATCATCGCGTCCAGCGCCTCATCGTCCAGCATGGCGACCCGGCCGGGATGGAAGCCATGAAAGGCGGCCTCGAAGGCGGGCCATTTATCCTCTACGACGCGCCACACGAATCCCGCCTGGAACACCCGCTTGGTCATCTCCGACAGGTAGCGGTCATCCGGGATCGCCGCCAGTTCTGCGGCAGACTTGCAGTCGGGAAGCAGGGCCTCAAGGGCCGCCGGCCCACCCTTGCGCTCCGCCGCGCGCGCTTCGATATCCGCGAAATCCTCCATTGCCCCTACCCTCCCCGTCGCCGATGTGGCGAATTCGTACGGCTCGATTGAAACCGTGGTGGCAGAGCAAGGCAACAGGCGCGTCGATTACGACGTCAGCCAGCAGCCGAATTAGTGGAGCTGAATGCGTTTGAAACCGGCCGGCGCCGTAGCGACCGGGCCCAGTCAGGCGTCCGGGTAGAACGGGCCGGACAGCAACCGGTCGAACATCCCGGCGCGATAACCGTCTTGCAGGATGCGCAACACGGTCTCGCGGTCCAGCAGCATGGAAATGAGATCGCCCTGGTCGCCCTCGACATCGATGACGACGTGGCTGCCATTGGCGCTGATGGACGGGTTGTCGGTCAGGACCGATTTCCGCGTGCTGCCGACTGCGACCGATATCTTTGTCTGCATCCCCATGCCGTTCGTACCGTCGGCAGGCGGCAGCCCGACCTCAGGGGCAGGGCACTCGCGCCGGGACCTCCTGCCGCACGTTGCGAGGCATGGAGTGTGCCGCCAGGACACCTAACAAGCCGTTAACCGAACGTATGATCGGTGCGGCCGGGGAGATCGCGAGGCCCAAGCGAAACCCCTCTCGCCGAGAGGGGTTTCGTGACGGAAATGCCGCTTCAGGCGCGATTGCGCCGAATGCGCTGGGTATCCCGGGTCAGCCGTTGCTGGCGGCGGGACGCAGGGCGGCGACCTTGTCCTTCTCCTTGGTCGCCTTCTTGCTGTCGAGACGGGCGATCCGACCCTCGATGGTCGCGCCTTCGTCGACCTGCAGGGTCTCGTGATAGATGTCGCCGCTGACCTTGGCGGTGCGGGTCAGCACCACCTTGCGGGCCTTCACCTCGCCGCTGAAAACGCCGCAGATGCGGACTGTGTCGGCCTCGACGGAACTGTTGATGATCGGCGCCTCACCGAGGGTCAGGGTGCGGCACTTGATGTTGCCCTCGACCTGGCCTTCGACAGTGATGTCGCCACTGCTTTCCAGATCGCCCTTGATCTTCAGCTCGGCGCTGATGATCGAATGGCGCGGCGGCTGGCCGTCGGTGCCCTTGCCGGTGGGAATGGTGGCGGACTGCGAACCCGGTTCCTTATCCGTCTGGAAGATCATTCCGGATGACTCCTGTGATGCGAAGCGGCACCACTGGTAGTAAGCCGGTTTGGTTAACAATTGCTAACCAAGATTGACAATTTATTCACCGCGTGGCCGAGGGGTCACAGCCGACATCATGGCCCGCCTTCTCCGGCCTCCGGGCCCGCGAACATGCGGAATACCTCGATCTGCCCCGACCGCCCCCGCAAGGTCGGCGATCCCACCGACCGGCAGTCGCCGACAACCGCTGCATCCTGCTCCCTGGCGGACTCGACCGTCGCGGCGCTCGCCAGGATGATGGCGTCGGCGCCTTCCTGATGGCCGGCGCCGAACGCCTCGATCCGGGCCGCCGCGTTCACCGTGTCTCCGACGACCGTATAATTGTACCGGCTGGTCGAACCGATATTGCCGACCACCGCCGGGCCGCTATGCAATCCGATTCGCACGCGTACGGGAGGGTCGCCTGCCTGCCTCTGGCGTTCCGCCTCCTGTGCTGTCGATGCGGCGATCGCCCGCGCCGCGCGAACCGCGCGCAGGGCGTGATCGGGCTGGTCTTCAGGTGCGCCCCAGAATGCCATCAGACCGTCTCCGATGTATTTGTCGACGGTGCCGTCCTCCCGTTCGACGCAATCGGAGATGATGGCGAAATGGCTGTTCAGCAAGGCCGCCGTCTCCGCCGCCGTACGCGGTTCGGCCAGGGTGCTGAAGCCGATGATGTCGGTGAACATCACCGTCACCTCGCGTTCCTCGGACACCAGGCTGGCACCGGCGCCGCCGCGTATCAGCCGCAGTACCAGGGATTTTGGGACATAGGCCTCGAACCAGCGCAGCCCCGCCACCATGGCATTGAACGCCGCCGTGGCGTGGGCGATCTCGCGTATGCGGCTGTCGGGCAGCAGCGTGACTTGGTCGATATCCAGCGTGCTCAGGCTCTTTGCCGCCGTGGCGATCTGGCTGATCTTGCGGCTGATCGGCAGCGCGATGACGAAGCCGGCCGGCACCGAAACCAACAGGATGGCGATGCTGACGCCGATCGCCAGCAACAGGCTCAGCAATTCGTCCTCGACCTCCGATGCCGGAAAGATGATGCCCAGGGTCCAGGGTCGACTGCCATAGGCAGCAATAGGCCGCATCAGGATCAGGTATTCGGGATCCTCGGGATCGGCGCCGGCCGGGCCGAGAACGAAATTGCCACGCCCATGTTCGACGAGCTCTTGCTCAGACCGGTTGGTGAGGGCGGAGACCAGCACGGGATCGTCGAACTCGTCGATGGAGGGGAGCGGCGGACGCCCGATGGTCTCGGAATGGTCGACCGTCATATCGAGCAAGGCGCGGTGCGCCAGGACATAGTCGTCGTCATAGATCAGGAAGCCGTCCATTCCCGTTTCCACGAACAGATCCGACAGGAAACGCGACAGATCGCCGATCGACACGCCGAACAGCAGGACACCGATCACGACGCCGTCGCGGCGCACCGTGCGGCGCAGGGAAACTATCGTCTGTTCAAGCTGCGGTTCCCAGGAGGGGTCGGCCCAGAATGGCGCCCCTCGGGCAATGGTCTCGTCGGTTATCTCCTGGAAATCCGGGACCCCGGCGAGACTGCCAATGTAGGTCAGGATGTCATTGCCGAAACGGCCGACGCGGACGGCGTTGAATTCGAGATCGTGGTAGCTGATCCCGGTGACCTGCGGGGTCGCGGCCAGCGCCGCATGAAACGTGGCCCCCATGACGTCCGGATCTGCGATATCGATTTCGCCCGACGCGATCAAATCGGCCAGAAAGCGCGATTGGTCGGCGATCGGATCGAACTGGTGGCTGACACGGATCGCGACATTGTCCAGCGCCAGGTTCGCCTTGTCACCGAGCAGGATAAGGGTGCTGCGCCCCAGATTGGTCACGCCGACGATCAGGACCCCGGCAACCGCCGCCAATACGAGGCCGCCAAACCCCACGACCAGGATCGTCCAGATTGGAAGCCGAAAACGCCTCCTGAGCCCTGGCACCGCGGCCGAGTCTTTGGTCATCGGCCAACGATCCCGCCAGCAGCGGCGCAAGGCAATAGCCAATGCGCGGCTATCCGGCCGATCACTTGCCCTCCACGGTCATGGCCGGAGCTTAGTCGACGGCCGGCTGCTGCTGGGTGATGCAGTGGATGCCGCCGCCGCCGACCACGATGTCCTGGGCCGGAACCTGCACTACCTTCCGGTCGGGGAAGGCCTCGCGGTAGATGCGAAACGCCCGATCGTCCTGCTCGCTCTCCAGATCCGGCACGATCACGCCGCCATTGGCGATGTAGCAATTGGCGTAGGACAGGGTGATGCGGCGGCCGTCGGCACGCTCCCGGCGGCGCGGCGTGGGAAGCTCGATCACCTCGAGCGTTCGGCCCTGCGCATCCGACGCCGATCGGAGCCGGGCCAGATTGTCCTGGAAGATCCGGAAATTGGGATCGTCCTCGTCTTCGGTGGAACAGGTCAGAACGACGCCGGGTGCCGCGAAACAGGCGATTTCGTCGATATGACCGGCGGTTTCGTCGCCGTCATAGCCCTCGGCCAGCCAAATCACCTGATCGACGCCGAGAAATTCCTTCAGGTGGCGCTCCATCTCCTCTCGGCTAACATCGGGATTGCGGTTGGGATCCAGCAGGCATTGCTCGGTCACCAGGGCCGTGCCTTCGCCATCCACATGGACGGCGCCGCCCTCCAGCACGATGGGCGCCTCGAAGGACTGGATGTCGAGCCGCTCCGCCATCCGGGAGGCCAGCTGCGCATCCTGGCCATAGATCTCGTAGACCTTGCCCCAGCCGTTGAAGCGCCAGTCGACACCGGCCAGCTTGCCTTTCCGGTCGGTGACGAAGGTCGGGCCGGTATCGCGCATCCAGCTGTCGTCGATCGGCAGCGACAGGATCTCGATGCCGGCGCCGGCGGCCAGGGACGCCTCCGCCACGTCTGACGGATTGCAGACCATCGTCACGGGCTCGAACTCGGCGATCGCCTGGGCCACGGCCACATAGGCGGCGCGGGCCGCGTCCAGACCGTCGCCCCACAGGGACTCCCGGCAGGGCCACGCCATCCAGCATCGGTCATGCCGGTCCCATTCGGCGGGCATGGAAAACCCTGCGGCGCGCGGTGTGGACATGGATTTTCGCCCTTGAGTCAGAACGTTATTCCGGCCGGGATCATTCATTAGCCTACCGGCGTAAAGGCGGGTTTACAACTCGACCGCATGCCGGGGCGGGTGGTCTAATCGCCGGCAAGCGAGTTTACTTGCAATTCCCCTGCATGCGGTGCATATCGCCGCCCCTGGAGTGCAACAGGTCAACAGGGGGTGGGGAACCGGGCGATGGCGACAAAAACGGCGGCTTGGAAACCGCAAAGCGGCGAAGAGCAGTTCATCCGGCCGGTCGAGTCCGATCGGGCGGCATCCCTGGACCGGTTCGAGACCGGCGACGGCCGCAAGGATTTCATGATCGAGCGCGACGGCATGGCCTATGCCGGCACGCATCTGATCATCGACCTCTATGGCGCCAGCGGCATCGACGATATCGCCCATGTGGAGTCCACGCTCACCGACTGCGTCAAGGCGGCCGGTGCGACCCTGCTGCATATCCACCTGCATCATTTCACGCCGAACAACGGCGTTTCCGGCGTCGCGGTGCTGGCCGAGTCCCATATCAGCATCCATTCCTGGCCGGAGACCGGCTATGCGGCCCTGGATGTCTTCATGTGCGGCCATGCCGACCCGCACCGCACCATCGACGTGCTGCGCCGGGCTTTCCGTCCGGAGCGGATCGAGGTCAGCGAGCATCTGCGCGGCGGCGGTTCGTGACCCGCTGGTACGAGGAGGAGCCGTATCTCGGCTCCCGCCTGCAGCTCCGGGTCGACAAGCTGCTGCATGAGGACCGCACCGAGCACCAGCATCTGATCGTCTTCGAAAACGAGGCCTTCGGCCGGGTCCTGGCGCTGGACGGCATCGTCCAGACCACCGAGCGGGACGAGTTCATCTATCACGAGATGTTCGTGCATGTGCCGGTGCTGGCCCATGGCGCGGTGCGCCGGGTGCTGATCATCGGCGGCGGCGACGGCGGCAGCCTGGAAGAGACGCTGAAGCACCGTTCCATCGAGCGGGTCACCATGGTCGAGCTCGATCCCGATGTGATCGCCCTCAGTCGTCGATTTCTGCCCTCCATCGGCGGCGACGCCTTCGACGATCCGCGCACCGATCTGGTGATCGGCGACGGGCTCGCCTATGTCGCCGATGGCCGCGGCCGCTTCGACCTGATCATCGTCGATTCCACCGACCCGGTCGGCCCGGGCCGGGTGCTGTTCACCGAGGAGTTCTACCGCGACTGCAAGGCCTGCCTGGAACCGGGCGGCGTGCTGGTGACCCAGAACAGCATCCCGTTCCTGCAGCCCGAGGTGATCGGCGCGCCCATCGCGGCGCTGGGCCGGCAATTCGCCGACGCGACCTGCTACCTGGCCGCCGTGCCCAGCTATTTCGGCGGCGACATGGCCTTCGGCTGGGCCAGCGATGATCCGGCATTGCGGCAGGTGACGGCCGACGAGCTAAGCCGGCGCTTCGAGACCGCCGACATCGCCACGGGCTACTACACACCCGATGTGCACAAGGCCGCCTTCGCACTGCCGCCCCATGTGGCACGACTGCTCGGCTGACGCGATCTTCGATCGGGTCGTCCTCAGACCCCTCACCCTCCCAACGCTTCGCGTCGGGTCCCTCCCTCTCCCGCAAGGGGAGAGGGGTGTTTCTTTCGCCGGTTCCGATTGAAGCCCCTCTCCCCTTGCGGGAGAGGGAGGGACCCGCGCGTCAGCGTGGGAGGGTGAGGGGTCTAATGAACGCTTGATCGAAGATCGCGAATGCCTGAACCGTCAGGCGTCGGCGGCGGCCATCTGTTGGTCCAGGCGGCGGCGGCGCTCCTGGCGGTTCATAATCCAGCCGACCAGGATGATCGCGCTGGCCACGAGCAGCACGATGATGGTGGCGAGCGCATTGATCTCCGGGCTGACCCCCAGCCGCACCTTGGAGAAGATCACCATCGGCAGGGTCGAGGCACCGGGGCCCGACACGAAGCTGGCGATCACCAGGTCGTCCAGCGACAGGGTGAAGGCGAGAAGCCAGCCGGCGACCAGGGCCGGCGCGATCATCGGCAGGGTGATCACCAGGAACACCTTGGCCGGACGGGCGCCGAGATCCATCGCCGCCTCCTCAACCGACGGGTCCAGGCCGATCAACCGCGACTGCACGATCACCGCCACATAGGCCATGGAGAAGGTGATATGGGCGATGGTGATTGTGGTGACGCCGCGCGCGCCGGGCCAGCCAATCAGCTGATCCAGGGCGACAAAGGTCAGCAGCAGCGACAGGCCGGTGATCACCTCCGGCATCACCAGCGGAGCCGCGATCATGCCGCTGAACAGGATGCGGCCGCGGAACCGGCCGAAGCGGGCCATCACCAGCCCGGCCAGGGTGCCCAACGCCAGGGCAAGCGTGGCATTGGTGGCGGCGATGCGCAGGCTGAGCCACGCAGCCGACAGGATCTGCTCGTTCCGCAGCAGCTCGCCATACCATTTCGCGGAGAATCCGGCCCACACCGTCACCAGCCGGCTCTCATTGAACGAGAAAAACATCAGCAGGAAGATCGGCACGTAGAGGAAGGCGAAGCCGAACACCAGGAAGGACAGCATCAGGATCGGCGAGCGCTTCATGGTTCCTGCTCCGCCTGCCGGGCCTGGACATGCTGGAAGTACATGATCGGCACCACCAGCAGCAGCAGGAGCGCGATCGCCACCGCCGAGGCCACCGGCCAGTCCCGGTTGCCGAAGAACTCGTCCCACAGCACCCGGCCGATCATCAGCGTATCCGGCCCGCCCAGCAGGGCCGGAATGACGAATTCGCCCATGGCCGGGATGAAGACCAGCATGGCGCCGGCGACAATGCCCGGGAAGGACAGCGGCAGGGTCACCGTCACGAAGGCTTTCCAGGGTTTGGCACCGAGATCCATTGCCGCCTCCAGCAGCGACTCGTCCATGCGCTCCAGCGTCGCGTAGAGCGGCAGAACCATGAAGGGCAGGTAGGAATAGACGATGCCGATATAGACCGAGAAATCGGTGTGGAGCATCGGCAGCGGCTCGTCGATGATGCCGAGCCCGATCAGCGCGTTGTTCAGCAGCCCGTTGTTCTTCAGGATGCCGATCCAGGCATAGACGCGGATCAGGAACGACGTCCAGAACGGCAGGATGATGCCCATCAGCAGGATGGTGCGGTATTCCACCGGGGCCCGCGCGATGGCGTAGGCCAGCGGGTAGCCGATCAGCAGGGTCAGGACTGTCGAGATGAGGGCGATCTTCACCGAATTCAGATAGGCGACGACATAGAGCTGGTCGGAGAAGATGAACTCGAAGTTCGAGAAGACCAGGTTGATCTCCAGCCGCAGGCCATCGACCCATTGCAGCAAGGGCGAATAGGGCGGCTGCGCGATCAGAGGCTCGGCGAGCGCGATCTTCAGCACGATCGCGAACGGGATCAGGAAGAACAGCAGCAGCCAGACATAAGGGACCAGGATCACCAGCCCGCGTCCGCCGGGCAGCAGCCGGGACAGCGCCGAGAGGACCCACCGGACGCCAGAACGCTCCGGTGCTGTGGTCGTGTCGGAACCCTGGCCGGCGAGGTCGGTCATTCGGTCAGCACCACGCCGCTATTGGGCTCCCAGGAGACGTAGACGACGTCTTCCCAGGTGATCTCCCGCTCGGTCATCCGGCTGACATTGGGCACCGTCACCCGCACGGTGGCACCGGACTTTAGCTTGACGTGGAAGATCGACAGATTGCCGATATAGGCGATCTCCCAGACCTCGCCCCTGGTGCAGTTGTGCCGGCTGTCGGGGGGCGGCTCCTTGCCGATCGTCACCTTCTCCGGGCGCACCGCCACCCAGACCGGCGTGCCTTCGGGCAGAGCCACCGTGTGGTCGATTTGCAGCGTGCAGCCGGCCTCTTCCGATGCGATCACCGCATGGTCGGCAAGGCTTTCCTGCACCCGGCCCTCGAACATGTTGATCGAGCCGATGAACTGCGCCACCGACCGGGTGCGGGGGAATTCGTAGACCTCGCCCGGGGTGCCGATCTGCCGGATATCGCCCGACTCCATGACCGCCAGGCGGGTCGACATGGTCATCGCCTCCTCCTGGTCGTGGGTGACGACGATGAAGGTGATGCCGACCTGTTCCTGGATGTTGACCAGCTCGAACTGGGTCTCCTCGCGCAGCTTCTTGTCCAGCGCGGCCAGCGGCTCGTCGAGCAACAGCAGCTTGGGCTTCTTGATCAGGCTGCGGGCCAGGGCCACCCGCTGGCGCTGGCCGCCGGAAAGCTGGTGCGGCTTGCGCCGGGCGAACTGCCCGAGCTGCACCAGCTCCAACGTCTCGCGCACCCGATCTGCGATCTCGGCCTTGGGCACGCCGTCCTGGCGCAGGCCGAAGCCCACATTGTGCTCCACCGACATATGCGGAAACAGCGCATAGGACTGGAACATCATGTTCACCGGCCGCTCATAGGGCGGCAGGTCGGTGACGTCGACGCCGTCGATCAGCAGCCGGCCGGCGGTGGGCTGCTCGAATCCCGCCAGCATGCGCAGCAGCGTGGTCTTGCCGCAGCCCGAGCCGCCCAGCAGGGCGAAGAACTCGCCCTGATAGATCGACACGCTGACGTCGTCGACGGCGGTGAAGTCGCCGAACTTCTTGGTGACCCGGTCGATCTCCACATAGGGCCGGGCGCTGGGATCCTTCCAGGGCTCGTGCTGGGCGGCGGGCGCGCCGGAGGGCTGGGCGGCCATGACCGGCGGCCCGGCGTCAGGTCCCGGTCTTGATGCGTGTCCAGATCCGGTTCTGCATGCGCGTCACCCGTGCCGTATCGGCGGTATCGGCGAAAAGCTTGGCCATCACCTCATCCGGCGGATAGATGCCCTCGTCGGTCAGCACATCCTCCTCGACAAACGGCACCGAGGCGGCATTGCCATTGGCGTAGTAGACATAGTTCGTTGCCGCGGCGATGACCTCCGGACGCATGATGTAATCGAGGAAGAGGTGCGCTTCGGCGACGTTTTCGGCGTCCGACGGGATGGCGAACAGGTCGAACCAGATGACCGTGCCTTCCTTAGGGATCGAATAGCCGATTTCGACGCCGTTATCCGCCTCGTCGGCGCGGTCCCGCGCCTGGAACACATCGCCCGACCAGCCGACGGCGATGCAGATGTCGCCATTGGCGAGGTCGTTGATGTATTGCGAGGAATGGAAATACTTCAGATGCGGCCGGACCTGCTGCAACAGGGCTTCCGCCTCTTCCAGCCCCTCGCCGGTTCCGGCGGCCGGATCGAAGCCGAGATAGTTCATCGCGATGTCGAGCAGCTCGGTCGGCGCATCCAGCACCGTCACGCCACAATCGGCGAATTTCGACACGATCTCCGGATTGAGGATCAGATCCCAGCTGTCGACCGGGGCGTCGGCCATCCGCTCCTCGACCATCGCCACGTTGTAGCCGATGCCCGTGGTGCCCCACATATAGGGAATGGAGTGCGCGTTGCCGGAATCGTGGGCCGCGACGCGCTCCAGGATGGCGCCGTCGAGATTGCCGTAATTCGCCAGGGCGGACTGGTCGAGCGGCTGAAAGACGCCGGCCTGGATCTGGCGTTCCAGGAACGAGCCCGAGGGCACGACCAGATCGTAGCCGGTATTGCCGGCCAACAGCTTGCCCTCCAGCACCTCGTTGCTGTCGAACACGTCATAGGTCACGTCGATGCCGGTCTCGGCCTCGAAATTGGCGATCGTGTCGTCGGCGATGTAGTCGGACCAATTGTAGATGTGGAGCGTGCCGTCCGCCGCGGCCGGGCCGGCGGCAAGAGCGGCTGCTGCGGCCGCTGCAATCGCAATGCCCGGCGCATTTGCCCAGTTCTGTGAGCCTGTGGTCGTCATGGTGTCGATGCCTTCCCGAATCCTGCGCCCGAATGGCTGCGGGCGCGCCTCCTGTGGATGGGATACGGCAATCGGAACCGGTCGCCATCATCCCTGTTTTTCAAGGATGAAAGCGCCGGCCGGCTATCCTGTCAATCGCCGGGGAGCCGGCGCACGGAAATGGGAAGTCCCGGGAGCAAACTAGCCGGTATAGGGCCGAATATAGATCTCCACACGCCGGTTCTGCTGGCGCCCGTCATTGGTGGCGTTGCTGGCGATCGGCTGGGTTTCTCCATAGCCGCCGATATTGATGCGCGGCGGGATCACGCCCCGGGCGGAGATATAGTCGGCGACCGAGCGGGCGCGCCGCTCCGACAGGCCCTGATTGTACTCGGCGGAACCGGTGCTGTCGGTATGCCCGACCACGTCGACATAGGTCTGCTCGTATTCCGCAAGGGTCTGCGACATCTCGGTCAGCGTGCCCTGGAACTCCCCGCGGATCCGGGTGGAATCGAAATCGAAGGTGACGTTGCTGGGCATGTTGAGGACGATGTTGTCGCCCTGGCGGCTGACGCCGACGCCGCTGCCGGCCAGTTCCTCACGCAGCTCCGCCTCCTGGCGGTCCATATAGGCGCCGACTGCGCCGCCGGCCAACGCTCCGATGCCGGCACCAATCAGCGCCCCGCGGCCGTCATCGGCGATGGCGCCGACGGCGGCACCGCCCAGCGCGCCGATGGTGGCGCCAAGTCCGGTCCGGGACATCTCCATCTGGCCGGTATCCGGATTGCGGACACAGCTTGCCAGCACCAGGCCGGTCAGGATCAGGGCGGATACAGCGTTGATGCGCATGGGTGCTCTCCAGGCGGTCGTGTCGGTCATCGAAAGAAGGTCGGTCGGGCTGAGATCGCGAAGAAACGGCGAGACAGCGGAACGACCCACACTCCGGTAGGGTTGATCAGGTGCTGCCTAGTTGGATTGCCAGTGTGGCGTTTGTTTGACGCGTCAGTCTGCCGAGGTGGTGGATTTCGGCGCCTTGCCGGCCACATCGGCGACCTGGCTGGCGAAATCGGTCTCGGCTTCTGCCAGCACGCCGCCATCCTCGAGAACCTCGATGCAGATCGGCTGATCCTGGATGATCCGCCACATGGCGCAATCCTGGTCCATCGCGGCGGAAAGCACGATGTCGGATACGGTCTTGCCCTGGTCCATCAGCGTGAAGCCGGACATGGCATAACCGGCGGCGGCGACCGTCACCGGCACCGCGCAACCTGAAACGGACATGGCTGCAAACAACGCCAGTCCCACACCAACAACCGTTCTGCGCATGTCCCCACCATCTGCAACGTACGGCAGGGTGACCGTGCCACGGCGCCATTAACATACTGTTAATGGAGATTACCGGAGGAATTCCGCCGACCGTGGCCGCGAATCGGCTAGCCGATCCTCAGCTCGGCGGCGGTGTCGTCGACGGCCAGCCGCGCCAGGTCGACGATCTCGTCGATCTGCTCTCGGGTCGTGGTCAGCGGCGGCGACATGACCATGGCGTCGCGCACCGCCCGCATGACCAGGTTGCGCGCAAAACAATGGTCGCGGCAGCGCGTCCCGACCTCGCCGTATTTCGGGAACCGCTTGCGCGTCGCCTTATCGGCGACCAGCTCCAGCGCCGCCAGGAAGCCGATGCCGCGGACTTCGCCCACCAGCGGATGGTCGGAGAAGACCTCGCGCAGCCTCTGCTGCAGATAGGGGCCAGTATCTTCGCGGACCCGGTCGACCAGCCCCTCGCCCTCCAGGATGGCGATATTGGCCAGTGCCACCGCCGCCGCTACCGGATGCCCGGAATAGGTAAAGCCGTGATAGAACTCGCCGCCTTCGCCGATCAGGGTCTCGGCGACCCTGTCCCCGACCATCACCGCCGACAGCGGCACATAGCCTGAGGTGATGCCCTTGGCCATCGGCATCAGATCCGGGGTGATGTCGTAGAGGTCGGAGCCGAACCAATGGCCGGTGCGGCCGAATCCGCAGATCACCTCGTCTGCGACCAGCAGCACCTTATATTGCCGGCAGATGCGCTGGATCTCGGGCCAGTAGCTGTCCGGCGGGATGATCACGCCGCCCGCACCCTGGATCGGCTCGGCCACGAAGGCGGCAACCGTCTCCGGCCCGAGCTCCAGGATCCGGTCCTCGACGGCCCGTGCGGCCTTAAGGCCGAATTCCTCCGGCGTCAGGTCGCCGCCATGGTCGTACCAATAGGGCGGCATGACGTGCACGAATCCCGGCAGCGGCAAATCCGCCTGGCCGTGCATCGGGCCCATGCCGGACAGGCTGACCGCTGCGAGGGTCGATCCGTGATAGGCGTATTTGCGGCTGATGAAGGTCTTGCGGCGATGGGCGCCCTTCAGGTTCCAGTAGTGCCGGACCATGCGCACCACCGTGTCGTTCGCCTCCGAGCCGGAATTGGCGAAGAAGACCCGGTTCAGCCCGTCCGGGGTCAGCGAAACCAGCTTCTCCGTCAGGGCGATCGCCGGCGGCGTCGCGGTCTTGAAGAATGTGTTGTAGTAGGGCAGCTCCAGCATCTGGCGATGGGCCGCGTCGGCCAACTCGCGCCGGCCATAGCCGACATTGACGCACCACAGCCCGGCCATGGCGTCGGTCATGCGGTTGCCGTCGCTGTCCCAGAGATAGATGTCCTCGGCACGCTGGATGATCCGGCTGCCGCCCTCTTTCGCCAGGGATTTGTAATCGGTGAAGGGATGCAGGTGATGGCTGGTGTCGGCGTGCTTCCACTCGCCGGTGCTGCGGTCGATGGTGGTCATGGGTCGGCTCTCGAACAGGGAACGGGACGACGGTCGATGGCGCCGCGCGGCGCCGGACGTCGTCAGGCCGGCGGGTTGAAGCCGATCCGGGCGCACAGGATCAGCAGTTCCGCATGCCGCGAGAGCGCGCCAAGCCGGTCGTCATAGCGGAGTCCCGAACGGGTCGCCCTGCCCTGTTCCATGCAGGCCAGTCTACACGTTCAGCAGCAGGTTTTCACGTTCCCAGGAGCTGATCACCCGGTGATAGCCGTCGAATTCGGCCAGCTTCACATGCCACACCGCGTCGACCAGCTTGTCACCGAGGACGGAGCGCAGCGGCTTGGAGCCGCGGAACTTGTCCAGGCTGTCCCAGAGATGCCGCGGCAGGGTGAACTTGAGCCGCTTGGCGCTGCCCTCGATCGCATTCGAGGGCTCGATGTCCTGGGTCATGCCCAGCAAGCCGCAGGCGAGCGACCCGGCGATCATCAGATAGGGGTTGGCGTCGGCGCCGGCGACGCGGTTCTCGACCCGCCGCGCCTCGGGCTCGGAGACCGGCACCCGGAACCCGGTGGTGCGGTTGTCCACCCCCCAATGCACGTTGATCGGGGCGTCGCTGTCCGGATCCAGGCGGCGGTACGAGTTCACATTCGGCGCGAAGAGCGGCATCGCCGCCGGCACATATTTCTGCAGCCCGCCGATGAAGGACAGGAACAGCGGCGAGTTGCCGCCATCGGCCGCCGCGAAAAGGTTTTCGCCGGTGCGGCTGTCCAGCACGCTCTGATGCAGGTGCATGGCGCTGCCGGGCTCGGCCTGCATCGGCTTGGCCATGAAGGTGGCATAGATGTCATGGCGGATCGCCGCCTCGCGCACCGTGCGCTTGAACAGCAGCACCTGGTCGGCCAGGTCCAGCGGGTCGCCATGGTTGAAGTTGATTTCGATCTGGGCGGCGCCGGCCTCATGGCTCAGCGTGTCGATGTCCAGCCCCATGGCTTCGGAATAGTCGTAGACATCCTCGAATATCGGATCGAACTCATTGACCGAGTCGATGCCATAGGCCTGCCGGCCGGTCTCGGCCCGGCCCGAGCGGCCGATCGGCGGCTCCAGCGGATAGTCGGGATCGGTGTTCTTGGCGACCAGAAACAGCTCCAGCTCCGGCGCGACGACCGGGGTCCAGCCGCGCTCCTCGTACTGGTCCAGCACCCGGCGCAGCACATGGCGCGAGGAGATCTCGACCGGGCTGCCATCGGAATACTCGCAGTCGCAGATGACCTGGGCGGTCGGCTCGTCGTACCAGGGCACGCTCCTGACCGTATCCGGGTCGGGGCGCATATAGACGTCGATCACCGCGTCGTTCGTCACGTCCTCGTCGCGCGGGTATTCGCCGGTGACGGTCTGAACGAATACCGCCTCTGGCAGTCGCAAGCCACGATTGGCCAATCCTTTCAAGAACTTCTCGTCCGGCAGGATCTTGCCGCGGGCGATGCCGTTCATGTCGGGCACCAGGCATTCGACCTCGGTGATCCGGTTGTCTTCGATGAAGGTTTCCAGCTTTCCCATGGCGCTACCGGGCGGCGTTCGGCCACCCGCCATCACTTTCGCTATTCCGTTGCAGGCTTGGTCCATGCGGGCGGCGATCCGGGCCACGACCCGGCCGGGCCGATGAACACGGCTTGACAGGGCAGGCGGTTGACCCACGATGGCCGGCACCCACCATTGCACGGTACCGATGTCCTCCAAAACCAGGTCCGCCGTCAAGGCGGCCGAAGACGAAGCGGCGGCCTTCATCGCCGCCAATCCCGGGATCAAGCAGTTCGATGCGCTTCTGGCGGACAGTTGCGGCGTGCTGCGCGGCAAGAAGCTGCCGATTCGCGGGCTCGGCAAGCTGTACGGCGAAGGGGTGGGCTTGCCGGGCTCGATCTACGCCACCGACATCACCGGCAGCACGATCGAGGAGACCGGCCTCGGCCTCGACGAGGGCGACGCGGACCGGCCCTGCCGGGCGGTACCGGGCACCCTGACCACGGTACCCTGGGCGCGGAGGCCGACCGCGCAGGTCCTGCTGTCGATGCGCGAGGCCGATGGCACGCCGTTCTTCGCCGATCCGCGGGCGGTGCTGCAACGTGTGGTCGACCGGCTGGCGGCCGACGGGCTCAAGCCGGTGGTCGCCATCGAGTTGGAGTTCTACCTGATCGACCGCAGGCGCGACGCCAAGGGCCGGCCGCAGCCGCCCCGCGCTCCGGACACCGGCCGCCGGCAGGACACGACCCAGGTCTACGGCATCGACGAGCTGTACGAATTCGACGATGTGCTGACCGCCATGACCGATGCGGCGCGCGAGCAAGGCATCCCGGTCGACGCCGCGGTGTCGGAATATGCGCCGGGCCAGTACGAGATCAACCTGCACCATTGCGACGATGCGGTCCGCGCCGCCGACGACACGGTTCTGTTCAAGCGCGCGGTGAAGGGCGTGGCGCACCAGCACGGCATGGAGGCGACCTTCATGGCCAAGCCTTACGCGGAACTGTCGGGCAACGGCCTGCATGTGCATCTCAGCCTGCTCGACGCCGAGGGCGCCAACATCTTCTCCGCCGAGGCGCCGGACGGCACGCCGGAATTGCGGCACGCGATCGGCGGGATGGCGGCGACCATGCCCGAGGGGATGGCGCTGTTCGCCCAGAACGCCAATGCCTTCCGCCGCTTCCAATCCGGCAGCTACGCCCCCCATGCGGCAAGCTGGGCGGTCAACAATCGCAGCTGCGCGCTGAGGATCCCGTCGGGCCCGGCCTCCGACCGCCGGGTCGAGCATCGCGTCGCGGGCGCCGATGGAAACATCTATCTGGTGCTGGCGGCGGTCCTGGCCGGCGCCCATCACGGGCTCAGACGAAAGCTGGACCCAGGGCCGCCGGTGACAGGCAATGCCTACAAGACGATGGCGGCGACCCTGACCTCCTCCTGGTACGACGCGCTGGCGCGGCTGGAGGCGTCGGAAGTCTTCGCCGATTATCTGGGCGCCGAATTCCTGGCCGTCTACCTGGCCTTGAAGCGGGCCGAGCGGGACCGGTTCCAGGCCACGATCACGCCCCTGGAATATGCCTGGTATCTGGAGAAAGCCTGAGCGCTCAGCCTGCGGGTGGCGCGCAGAAAGGTCGGCGCTGCGCATCGCCATCTGGGCGGTCGAATCAACGGCGCGCTCCGGCGGCCGTCAGATCGCGTCCTTCTTGGCCTGGCGTTCGCCGACGTACAGCTCGTAGAAGTAGTTGAGCTTGTTGACTTCCTTCGGCGACATTTCCTGGTTGAAGTAGTGCTCCCGGAGCTCCAGGAAATGCGGCAGGTCGTCGGACGCCTTCATGAAGTTGCGATTGGCGTCCAGCTTCAGAAGCTTCAGTTTGGTCTGCGGCTGGAAATCGCCGCCGCCGGAACCGGCGACCAGATCGCCCCACTGCAGCTGGTTCTCGCGCAGCAGGGACGCGATCTTCCTTGCGGCGATGACCACCTCGTGGTCGTTCTCCTTGCCAAGCTGCCCGAGCAGCGAGACCAAAAGACTGCGATCGAGTGCCACAGCGCGCCCCTCTCAATCATCAACACAAGCCGCGACCGCGGACGGTCGTCAACTAACGGAACAGTGTGCGGCATGTACGGCTAACGCATGGTTAACTCTGACGATCCTCAACCGATTCGATGACCGGCTCCGGGCATCCAGAGTCCTGGTATGCGGCCACTGCCGACATCCCCGCGCCCCGTCCGCCGCTGGCCGGCGAGACCCGCTGCGACGTGGCGGTGGTCGGCGGCGGCTTCACCGGCCTGTCGGCGGCGCTCAACCTGGCGGAACGCGGCTATGACGTGGTCCTGCTGGAAGGCCGGCGCATCGGCTGGGGCGCGTCCGGGCGCAATGGCGGCCAGATCGTCACCGCTTACAACCGCTCCATGGGCGAAATCGCCGAGCTGGTCGGCCCGGAGGATGCACGCCGTCTTTGGGAGATGGGCGAGGAGTCGAAGGCCGTCCTGCGCGGCCGTGTCGCACGCCATTCCATCGACTGCGATTTGAAATGGGGCTACCTGCTGGCCGCGCTGAAACGTAGGCATCTGGCGGATCTGCACGAAACCGCCGCGGAATGGGCGCGATACGACTATCACCTCGGCCGCATGGTATCCCGCAGCGAGATGCGGGCGCTGGTGGGGTGTCCGCTCTATGTGGGCGGGTTGCTGGACAGCGGCGGCGGCCAAATCCAGCCACTCAAATACGCCCTCGGCCTGGCCGCCGCCTGCGCCGATGCCGGCGTCCGCATATACGAGGGCAGTCCGGTGGTAGGCCTGGATATGAGCCGGGCCGGCGGGGGAGTCGTCCTGCATGGGTCGGCAGGTTCGGTCCACGCCAGCCACGCGGTGCTGGCCGGCAACGCCTACCTCCCGGCCCTCTCGCCGGAGGTCGACCGCACCGTGCGCCCGGCGATCATGCCCGCCGCCACCTACATGATCGCCACCGAGCCGCTGGACGCGGAGCGCGCCGTCCGGGTGCTGCCCTCGGACATGGCGGTGGCCGATCTCAACTTCGTGCTGAACTATTACCGGCTGTCATCGGACCGCCGCATGCTGTTCGGCGGCGGCGTCAGCTATTCGACGCTGGAGCGGCCGGGGCTGGGCACCGCCCTGGCCCGGCGCATGGTGCGCTACCTGCCGGAGATGGCCGGCGCGCGCATCGACCATGTCTGGGGCGGCAATGTCGCCATCACCATCAACCGGCTGCCGCATTTCGGCCGAGCGGCACCGAACGTCTTCTTCGCGCAGGGCTTCTCGGGCCATGGGGTGGCGCTGACCGGTCTCGCCGGGCAGCTTCTGGCCGAGGCGGTGGCCGGCACCGCCGAGCGCTTCGACGTCTTTGACCGCATCCCGCACCGGCCCTTCCCGGGCGGACGCTTGCTGCGCATGCCGGCACTGGTTCTGGCGATGTTGTGGTACCGGCTGCGCGACCTGCTGTGACCGCGCGCCGGACAGGCTGAACTCAGTCGGCCTTGGTCTCGATCGCCGGAGTGGCGAGGTGGTCGAGGAAGAAGGCGGTGGCCAGGTCGGTCGACAGGGCCGTCTCGCCGCAATGGGGGCATTCAACACTGGGACCCAGGGCGCGGACGACGAAGACATGGCCTTCAGCGCAACGAATCTGGTGCCCTTCCGAAAGTCGCGATTCAATCAGCATAGAGCCCTCCTAGACGCCCGGACCCTATCGCGAAAGGCTTAAGAGTCAACACAATCTATGACAGATTTATGAAAGACTCCGGAAGCCTGCTGCTGGTGCAAATCGCAAGTCTTCGAAAGCGCAAATGCCGAAACGAAGGGCGGCGGCACATTGGCCGCCGCCTTCAGATTTCGCCTCACGCGGCGGCGCGTAGCGCCTCGCGGATGGTTTCGACCAGCTGGTCGACCTCGGCCCGTTCGATGATCAGCGGCGGCGTCAGTGCCAACGTGTCGCCGGTGGTGCGAATCATCGCACCCGCCTCGTAGCATCTCAGGAAGATATCGAAGGCGCGCTTGACCGGATGTCCAGGGATCGGCTCCAGCTCGATCGCCCCGACCAGGCCAAGATTGCGGATGTCGATCACATGGGGTTCGCCGTGCAGGCTGTGCAGCGCGGTCTCCCAATAGGGCGCCATGTCGGCGGCGCGCTCGAACAGCCCCTCCTCCTGATAGGTGTCCAGGGCCGCTTGGGATGCGGCGCAGGCCAGCGGGTGGGCGGAATAGGTATAGCCGTGGAACAGCTCGATGGCCTCTTCCGGCCCCTTCATGAAGGCGTCGTAGATGTGCTTGCGCACGAAGACCGCGCCCATCGGCACGGCACCGCTGGTCAGGCCCTTGGCGGTGGTGATGAGGTCCGGGGTGACGCCGAAATACTCCGTCGCGAAGGACGCCCCCAGGCGGCCGAAGCCGGTGATCACCTCGTCGAAGATCAGCAGGATGCCGTGCTTGGTGCAGATCTCGCGCAGGCGCTGCAGATAGCCCTTGGGCGGCAAGTACACGCCGGCCGAGCCGGCGAACGGCTCGACGATCACCGCGGCGATGGTCGAGGCGTCGTGCAAGGCCACGATGCGCTCCAGCTCGTCGGCCAGATGCGCACCCCATTCCGGCAGGCCGCGGCTGAAGGCATTGTGCTCCAGATCATGGGTATGCGGCAGATGGTCGACACCGGTCAGCAGGGTGCCGAAGAACTTGCGGTTGGGCACGATGCCGCCGACCGAGATGCCGCCGAAACCGACACCGTGATAGCCCTTCTCGCGGCCGATCAGACGGGTGCGGCTGCCATTGCCGGTGACGTTGTGATAGGCGAGCGCGATCTTCAGCGCGGTGTCGACCGATTCCGACCCGGAATTGGTGAAGAACACATGGTCCAGATCGCCCGGCATCATGGTGGTCAGCCGCGCCGCGAGGTCGAAGGCCTTGGGGTGGCCCATCTGGAACGGCGGCGCGTAGTCGAGTTCCGCCGCCTGCTCCTGGATCGCCTTGACGATGCGCGGCGCCTGGTGGCCGCAATTCACGCACCACAGCCCGGCGGTGCCGTCCAGCACCTTGCGGCCGTCATGGGTGTAGTAATACATGCCCTCCGCACCGACCAGCAGGCGTGGATTCTTCTTGAACTGCCGGTTCGCGGAGAACGGCATCCAATAGGCTTCCATGTTGTTCGGCGGCGGCGTGGCGCCCCGGGGGATCGCATCATCCATGAGCGGAACTCCGTGAGTTTGGCACGGCGCAACGGCCGAATTCCGATACCTGAAATCTACGGGTGTTCAAGAAACCGGACAAGAAGAAAGCCCGATTTCCCTAAACTCATGCCAGAATGTTGCACCGTCGGGCTTAGCCGTTCAATATATCGAACAGTGTTAACAGCCGCGGATCGACCTGCGTGGAAATCGATGTCGGCGGCCGGCTGCGCCGGCTGCGGGAGATACACGGGCTCAGCCAGCGCGAGCTGGCCAAGCGCGCCGGCGTCTCCAACGCCACCATCTCGCTGATCGAGCAGAACCGCGCCAGCCCGTCGGTCGGTTCGCTGAAGAAGGTGCTGGACGGCATTCCGGTGAAGATGGCGGAGTTCTTCGCGCCGGAAGAGCCGCCGCGCCGGCGGGTCTTCTACCAGGCAGCCGATCTGGTCGAAGTGGCCGGCGACGGCGGCCCCGGCGGCCTTTCCTTCCGCCAGATCGGCCGCGACCTCTCCGACCGGGCGCTGCAGATCCTGCATGAGCGCTACGCCCCCGGCGCGGATACCGGCGCCACCCTGCTGCGCCATGAGGCCGAAGAGGGCGGCGTCGTCCTGCGCGGGCAGGTCGAGGTCACCGTCGGGTCCCAGCGCCGGGTGCTGGGCCCCGGCGACGCCTATTACTTCGACAGCCGCCTGCCCCACCGCTTCCGCAACGTCGGCGACGACGAGGCGGAAATCGTCAGCGCCTCGACGCCGCCGACTTTCTGAGGCCCGCCTGTCGCCGGCCGGCCGAATTCACGCTCTTTTTCCGATTGCGCACCCCTTCGCTTTCCGGTGCCGGCCATAGGGTGCATCGGCACGGCAGATGGAAGGTTCGATCCCGGGCGATGTCGCTGTCACGCAGCGCACGCCCGGCTCAGGCCTGTCCGAGCCGATGTCACGCAACGCAATTGACCTCGCATCGGAGGATGGAGCATTGGCAAATCAAAGAGTTCGAAGAGGCGGCAAGGCGGCCTCGAAGGCAACCGCGCAAACTCGCGGCAACGGCAACCGCGCAAAGGCGGATGTCTACGCCGCGCCGGTGGGCGGCACCCTGACACAGACGGAACACCCCGGCCCGGTCGACAACCAGCTTGGCGAGGAAGGGATCACCTGGGGCTATGTGGACACCTATTCGGTCGATGCCGATCGGCTGATGATCAAGCTCAATGCCGGCGCGATCAGTCGCCCCCTGATCTCGATGTCATCGGACGAGCCGCATTTCCGGTCGGCCGTGTCCATGGCGATGATGGCCCACCATACGCCGGGGAAGAAGCTGACGGTCCGCTACTGGAAGCCCACCCGGCGCTTCGACCCGAACGCCCTGGAAGTCCTGTTCGCGCGCGAAGTGGCGATCGGCAACGATCCCGGCGAAGCGCTCGCCTTCGAGGACTGGCCGATCGACTATCCGGGCTGACGACCGGATCGATCCACGGCCGAAGGCTGACGGCACCCTGGCCGATACCGACTCCGTCGACCGGGTGCCGTCGGCGCCTCACGACTCAGACACAACCTGCAGCGGCCCCCGGCGCACGGATCGAGGGCCGGGCGACAGACTATGGGAGACCGCGATGACCCTCGCACCCCCCATGTGGACGAATTGGATCGGCGATTACGCCGCCTACAATCTGACGTACCACGTACCAAAGACCAAAGAGGATCTGGTCGAGATCGTCGAATATGCGGTCGCCAACGACAAGCGCATCCGGGCCTCCGGTGCCGGACATTCGACCACCAGCGTGGCGCGCCCGGACGATATCCGAGTGATCATGGAAGAGCTGCAGGGCGAGTTGGACCTTGACTATCTGAAGTCCAGCAAGTCCCGCATGCGGCCGAACCTGGTGCGCCTTATGGCCGGCACCCGGTTGAAATACGCCAATCGCGTCCTGCTCGGCGACAAGGCGGTCAAGAACATGGGCTCGTTCGACTGGCAGACCATCATCGGCGCCATCTCGACCGGCACCCATGGCTCCAGCATCCATACCGGCCCCATGGCGGAAAGCGTCCGGTCGATCGAGATGGTCACCGTCACCAAGGTGGACGGTGAACCGAACATCCGTATGCGGCGCATCGAGCCGACCGACGGCATCACCGACCGCGCAGCGTTCGAGCGCGACGAGCACCGCCATGACACCGAGCTGATTCAGGACGACGACACCTTCTATTCCGCCGTCGTCAGCTTCGGCAGCATCGGACTGGTCTATTCGCTGACGCTGGAAGTGCGCGACGAATACTGGCTGGAGGAGAAACCCGAGGCACTGGAATGGAACGAGGTGAAGCAGCTGTTGCGGCTCGAATCCGACAGCCGGTTTCCCTACAAGCTGCCGCGCGTTCTGGCGGACAACGACTTCTGGGAATTCCTGGTCAACAGCGCCGAGGTCCAGGGGAAGAAAACAACTGACAGCCCGATGTGCTACGTGCTGACCCGCAACGAGCGTCCGGAAGTTTCGAAACCGGGTGACTGGAAGGACAAATTCAAATGGCCGCCGCGGCGCGACGAGGCCTGCATGCCCCGCCGCGTTGCCGAGGATCTCGTACGCCCGGCGATCGACAACACATCCGGTAAGGTCCTTGGGATCGCCGATATCGGGGGGCTGATCAAGACGAACTTCAAGAGCACCGCCAAGAAGCCCCCCTTCGAAGGCGACATGTACCGCTCGCGGAACTATTGGGTGCTGCGCCGGGAACGCGACGACAGCAAGCCGCGGGAGGAACCCGATCCGCCGCCCGAGGCGATCTCGAACGAGATCGCGGTCCCGCTGGAGAAGACCGTGGAGGCCGTGGAGGCGATCCTCGACCTCATGGCTAGCAGCGATGCCTTTTATGCGGTCCCGTTTGGGGTGCGTTTCGTCGCGCCGTCGAAGCACTATCTGGCCATGCAGTACGACCGGCCGACCTGCATGATCGAGGTCCCCATGGTGCTGCCCAACAAATCCGACAAGCGGGCGGAGCAGTTCCACCTCTTCAAGGAGGCGCTCGAGGCGATCGAGAAGAAACTGTGCTACCGGCCCGGTCACCTCGGCGGACGTCCGCATTGGGGGCAATACAACGCCCTCGACCGCCGCAATCTGGAGAAGCTCTACGACAAGCTTCCGGTCTTCGAGCGGGTCTATTCTCAGCACAATGCGTTCGGCACGTTCGACAACGCCTATACCCGCCAGATCGGCCTCATCCGCAGCGAGGTGGTGGAGGAGCCCGAGGAGGAGGAGAAGGACTGGACGCCGCTCTACATCGCCATGGAACACGCCCTGTAGCTGTGGCCGCCGCCGCGTCCGGACATCGACCGGACGCGGCGGTCGCCATCACGGCGATCCAGCCAAGGACCCGCGTCATGACCGAGCCGCTGCGCATTCTCACCTGGAATACCTGGCTGCAATCCGACCCGACGAGCAATCCGGATCCCAACCCCGGCAAGCGCGCACCGTTGATCGCCGAAAAACTGCGGTCGTCGAATCGCGACATCCTGCTGCTTCAAAAGGTCTGGAAATGCAGAACGACGCTGATCGACGGGCTCATGTCCGTGTTTCCGCACATTTCGGGCAAGATCAATGACGGGCCCGGGCTCAATCTCCATTCCGGCCTGCTCACCGTATCGCGCTTCCCGCTGTTTCTGCTCGGCAGCATCGATTTCGAGGACGGGCTGGGGGTCGAAGGGAGCTTTTCCAACAAGGGCGCGGCTCTCTGGCGCGGCGAGTGGGATGGCCACCCCTTCCAGCTCGCATCCGTCCATCTGCAGGGCCATGTCGACGGCGACAAGAAATCCGAGCGCATCCCCGAAACCCGCCGGTCGCAGCTCCGGCAGATCCGCGACGAGCTTCTCGACCGACACGCCGAGCCGTCGGTGCCGCAGATCATCTGCGGTGATTTCAGCATCGACCGCGACACCTCCGATTATCACGACATGCTTGCGATCCTGGATGCGGAGAACGGCACGCTGATCGGCGAGGTGCTGCACACCGCCTATGGACGGGACAAGGGCGAGTACCCGAACGATATCGGCCGCGACTTCATCGACTGGCCCGAGATGCTGGACTATGTCCTGTTGCGGAGGAACGGCTGCGATCCGGACGCCGTGACCATTACGTGCTCGGTACGCCGGTACATCGAGCCTTGGACGGCGTTCGGCGGAAGCACCTACCGGAACCTCGCGTACCGATACGCATTGAAGGCCGACATCGCGTTCGGCATGGCCGACGGAGTCGAGCCGCCCATCGAAGAGGACGCCGACACGGAACCGGACAGGATGACCCCGCTGCTCATCGCGGCCGACCACCTGTCCTAGACACCCTGCGGTCAGTGTTTGATCCAGCGCATGGGCGCCGGAGATCCTTGTTTCTAATCTCCTCGTCTGCCGGCCGACGTCCGCCGCTGCGGTTTTCCAGGCCGACCGGTTGCAGGCAGAACGAGGGGAATTCGCATGAGCAAGACGTATCTGGTGGCAGTCGACGGTTCCGACCATGGGTGGAAGGCGCTCGACGTGGCGGCCAATTTGGCCAAGACATCCGGCGCCACGCTGACCATCCTGCACGTGGTTCCGTATGAGCCGATGCCCGATGGGCTACAGCAATATGCCGAGATGGAGGGGATCGCGGCCGAGGAATTGAGCGCCCGCTTCCATTACGGCAGAGCGCTCGGTGACCGGCTCACCCAGGACGCGGCCGACCGGGCCCACGCCGCCGGGGTTGAGCACATCACCACCGAGGTTGCCGAGGGGCACCCGGCAAACGAGATCGTGGCGGTCTCGAAGGCCCAGAAGGTCGAAATGGTCATTCTGGGCAGCCGCGGGCTCAGCGATGTCGGCGGCCTGCTCATGGGCAGCGTATCGCACAAGGTTATGCACCTGTCGGACTGCACGTGCGTGGCCGTGAAATAGCGCGGCCAAGGTGTCGCCCCGCGGGTTGACGGTCGGAGATTCTCCGCGCTGATGGTACTCTCTAGCCGATCAACCCTCTGACGCAGTTCGGGATTCCATGGGCACGGACGAGAAACGCGATTCCCCGGATGTGCGGATCGTACCGCCGGTCGTTCCGGTGGCGACAATTCTGGCCGGCATCGGTCTCAACTACCTTCTGCCGATTGATCTGGGCTTCGCCATCGACACGCCGTGGCGGTACTGGATCGGCGGCCTGATAATAGTGGGTTCCGTAGCCTGCTTCGGCGCCTGGCCGGTGCTGCTGTTCCGGCGCACTGGCCAGAGCCCGATCCCCCGCACGCCGACCACGGAGATCGTGGAGCGCGGCCCCTACCGGATAACCCGCAACCCCATGTATCTGATGATGGTGCTCGGCTGTGTCGGCGTCGCGGTCCTCCTCTGGAACGTCTGGATCCTCATCATGATCCCGTTCTGCGCCCGGATTTTGAACCTGTATGCGATCAACCCGGAGGAGGTCTATCTGGAGGAGAACTTCGGCGACGCCTATCGGGCCTACAAGCGCCGGGTGCGCCGCTGGATCTGACGCGGCGATCCGGCCTCAATCGGCCATGCAGGGCAGGAAGACCCGGGCGATCAGGCCGCCACCGGGCCGATCCTCCAGGGTGATGTCTCCGCCATGGCGCCGCAGGATGCTGCGGACGACGGCCAGGCCCAGCCCGGTGCCACCGGTCTCGCGGCTGCGGGATTCCTCCAGGCGGTAGAAGGGCGCGAAGACCCGCTCGCGGCGGCCGGCCGGGATGCCGGGGCCGCGATCGGCAATCTCGACCACAAGGTCGTCGGCCCGTTTCGCCAGGGTGACCGATGCCTCGCCGCCATAGGTGACGGCGTTGTCGATCAGATTGGCGAAAGCTCGGCGCAGAGCCACCGGCCGGCAGATCAGGGTCAGGCGGTCCGGTCCGGAATAGGCGACCGGCTGGCCAGCATCGGCGAGGTCGTCGCACAGGCTTTGCAGCAGCGAGGCGATGTCGACCTTGGTGCGCTCCTCCGACGCCGCATCGTCTCTGGCAAAGGACAAGGTGGAGTCCAACATCGTCGTCATCTCGTCCAGATCGGACAGCGCCTTGGCCTGCTGCTCCGGATCGTCGATGTAGTCGGCGCGCAGGCGCAGCCGGGTCAATGCCGTGCGCAGATCGTGGGAGATCGCCGCCAGCATCAGGGTCCGGTCGGCGATCAGGCGGCGCAGCCGGTCCTGCATGCGGTTGAAGGCGTGGGTCGCCTGGCGCAGCTCCTTCGGCCCCTTTTCCGGCAGCGGCGGCGCCTCCACATCGACGCCCAGCCGGTCGGCGGCGGCGGCGAAACGGCTGATCGGCGCCGTCACCCGCCGTGCCGCCCAGACGCCGATCAGGGCCACGATGACGATGCTCAGCACCGACCAGACCAGGGTGCGGATCACCCAGCCACCGGCGGCGTATTTCGACGAGACGGTGAAGATCAGCCAGCTTCCGTCAGACTGGCCGACAGAGATCAGCAGCTTGCGGCGGCTCGGCTGCAAATCGGGCGGCGGGCCTGGAGTCGGTGCCGCTCCATCATGCCGGTCATGCCAATCGTCCGGCACATCGATCCGGATCGGCCGGTCGCTGAGCGGCTCGAGGTATTTCCGCACCGTCTCCTCGAAGGGGATCTCATGGTCGGACGGCATCGGCGGCTCGGCCGCCCAGGTCACCCACAGCGTCGGGCTGTTGACCGCCTGCAGCAGCGCGGCTCGGTCCTCGGCGGGAGCGGACTCCATGAGTTCGACGATGGCGGTCATGCGGTCCACCACCGATTCCGCGAAGACCCTGGTGGTCTCGATGAACCGTTCTCGCGCGAACAGGACGAATCCGAAGGCGTGGATCAGCAGGATCCCGCCGATCAGGATCACCGCCACCCGTCCGGCGACGCCGCTGGGCCACAGCCTGATCATGGCCCGGATCATGGCCGGCTCACGCTGGCGGTGAAGATGTAGCCCTCGTTGCGCACCGTCTTGATCAGCACCGGTTCCTTGGGATCGACCTCGATCTTGCGGCGCAACCGGCTCAGCTGGACATCGATGCTGCGGTCGAAGGGCTGGGCTGCGCGCCCACGCGTCAGGTCCAGCAGCTGGTCGCGGCTCAGCACACGCTGCGGATGCTCCGCGAAGGCCACCAGCAGATCGAACTCGCCGCTGGAGAGCGGCGTCAGCACCCCGTCGGCGGAGCGCAGCTCGCGGGTCGCCGGGTCCAGGCGCCAGCCATCGAACACCAGCTCGGATTTCGCCGATTCATCGTCCGGCCTCGGAAGCCCCTCGGCGCGCCGCAGCACCGCCTTGATGCGGGCCAGCAATTCGCGCGGGTTGAAGGGCTTCGCCAGGTAGTCGTCGGCGCCCATCTCCAGGCCGACGATTCGGTCCGTCTCTTCCCCCAGAGCCGTCAGCAGGATGATCGGCACGCCGGACTCCGCCCGCAGGCGCCGGCACAGCGACAGCCCATCCTCGCCCGGCAGCATCAGGTCGAGCACGAGCAGGTCGAACCGGCCGGCAGCCAGGATCCGGTCCATCTCGCGGCCATCGGCGGCGGTGTCCACCCGGAAGCCATGCTTCTTCAGGAACCGGGCCACCAGGTCGCGGATTTCCCGGTCGTCATCGACGATCAGCAGATGCGGCGAACGGGTCATGCCCCCACCCATATCCAAGGCCGCCGGCTGCGTCTTGCGGAATCTTGTAACACTTTGTGACGTCGCCGACGGGTGTTACCGACCGTTACATCTGGCCCGATTCGCGACATTCCTGAGCAACAAACCGGTCTTACCGTCCCATCGTCGCGGCCACGGCCGCAATCCGGCTGAACCGATGGAGACAGGTCATGAAGTCCACCAAAGTCGTTGTCGTCGCCGCCGCGTCCGCCGTCGGCCTCACCCTGGCCGTCGGCGGCCTGAACGCCATGCAGGCCCCGTCCCCCGCGGCCGAGGCCGTGGCCGATGCCGATTTCATCCATATCGCCGGCCACCGTTGGGGCGGCCGCGGCCAGGCCCGCGCCTTCGAAAGGGTCTGCGGCGAGGAGCGCGACGAACGGCTGACCCAGATGATCACCTTCATCGAGAGCTTCGTCGATTTCACGCCGGAACAGGTCGGCGCCTGGCAGGGGCTGGTCGAGGCCCTGCGCAGCGGCAGCGACACGGTCGGCGCCTCCTGCGCCAACCTGACGCCGCTGCCCGAGGATGCGACGGCGCCGGAACGGCTGGCCCAGGTCGAGCTGGTCGCCACGACCGGCCTCGACGTGCTGCGCCAGGTGCGGCCTGCCTTCGACACCCTCTATGCCGTCCTGGATGACGATCAGAAGGCCGCCCTGGACGGCCTGATCAATCGTCGCCGGCACTAGCGGCGGCAGATCGCCCGGACCTGCGTCGCCGCGTCCCGCGGCGGCGCGTTCGCGCCGGGCCGGCCACGCATGCCCCCGATGCCGGCCCGGCGCTGATACTTCATCTACAGGAGATGGAATAATCCGCCGCCCCGCCTGTCTGTAGGATCGGATGGCTGTGGCGCGGTCGGCTTCCCGGTCGACAGCCATGGGACGCGCACTGACAGTGTCGGGGCCGGCCCCAGGGCGGCGCCCCGGATACCTGTTGCGCCGCGGCGGCCGGTTCTTAATATTAGTGTATTCTTAATCACAGAAACCGATTGCTGCCGCGCCCGCGGCAGATGGGGGGAATCGCCATGTCAGACAGCAATACCAAAACCGGGCTTCATGCGCTGTACGCCGAAGACCCCGAACGCGCCGACCGGATCCTCTTCGGCCGGGTGCCGCATGCCGACCGCCGCGGCTTCCTCAGGGGCGCCGGGCTGGCGGCGATGGGGGCCGCGCTCGGCGCCGCCATTCCGTTCCATCGGTCGATGCCGGCGGGCCTGATCCCGGCGGCGTTGGCGCAGACGACCGAGGCCGTCGTCCTGGAGGGCAAGGACGGGCTGACGATCCTGAACGACCGGCCGATCAACGCCGAGACGCCGCCGCACCTGCTGGACGACGACGTGACGCCGAACGAGCGGCATTTCGTCCGCAACAACGGCCTGGTCCCGCAGACGGCGCTGGACCAGGACGCCAGCGACTGGGCGCTCACCGTCGACGGCCTGGTCGACCAGCCGCTGACGTTGACCCTGGACGACCTGCGCAACGACTTCGAGACCGTCTCTCTGCAACTGACGCTGGAATGCGGCGGCAACGGCCGCGCCTTCTTCAATCCCGGCGCGTCCGGCAACCAGTGGACCCTCGGCGCCGTCGGCAGCGCCCGCTACACCGGCGTCCGCCTCGCCGACGTGCTGCAGCGCGCCGGCGCGCGGCCGGAGGTGGTCTACACCGCCCATTATGGGGCCGATGCGCATCTGTCCGGCGATCCCGCGAAACGGCCGATCTCGCGCGGCGTGCCGATCGCCAAGGCGATGGAACCGCACAACCTGATCGCCTGGGAGATGAACGGTGCGCCGCTGCCCGCCCTGCACGGCTTCCCGGCCCGCCTGGTGGTGCCGGGCTGGCCCGGTTCCTGCTCCCAGAAATGGCTGACCCGGATCGAGCTCAGGGACGTGGTGCATGACGGGGCCAAGATGACCGGCACCTCCTACCGCGTGCCGCGCCATCCGGTGGCGCCGGGTACCGAGGTGCCGGAAGAGGATTTCGTCATCATCGAATCCATGCCGGTGAAGTCGCTTGCCACCTTCCCGGCGACCGGGGCCGAGGTCGTCGCCGGCCAGCCGCTCGCGGTCCGCGGCCATGCCTGGGCCGGGGACCAGGATGTGGCGGCCATGCATGTCTCGCTCGATTTCGGCCAGAGCTGGAGCGCGGCCACGCTGGAGCCCGCCGCCAACCGGTACGCCTGGCGCCGCTGGCGGGCCGAGGTCACGCCGCCGGTCCCCGGCTACTACGAGGTCTGGGCGCGCGCGACCGACGAGAACGGCCTCTCCCAGCCGCCCTTCACCCCCGGCTGGAACCCGAAGGGCTACCTCAACAACATGATCCACCGGATCGCGGTCTTCGCGGTATGAACCGGCGGTTTCTGTGGCGGGCAGGCGTCAGCATGCGCCTGTCCGTCCTGCTTGCCGGACTCGTGACGGCCTTGCTGGCAGGCGGTCCGACCGCGCTCTCGCAGCAGGCCGGCGGCTCGCCGCTCGGCGCCATCGGCGGGTACAACCCGCTGGCGCCCGGCGCGCCTCAGACGGCCGCTCCCGCACCTGTGGAGCCGGCGAGTGGCCTTTACGAGGGGTTGCCGGAGACCAATGGCGTCGAACTCGTCTACGCCCTGTGCAGCGCCTGCCACTCGATCCGGTTGGTGACCCAGCAGCGCGTCACCGAAGCGCGCTGGGACTACCTGCTCGACTGGATGGTGAAGGAGCACAGCATGCCGGAACTGCCGCCGGAGGACCGTGCCCTCGTGCTCGCCTATCTCAGCCGGCACTATTCCGCGACGCGCTGAGCGGCCGCCCAGCCGATCCTCCCAGCGACGGCTAGGTGCGCGGGTTGGCGGCGCCGATGCCGAAGGCGGCCTCGTCCCGGGCCCCCTCCTCGGACAGCCATTGGTCCAGACTGGCGATCTTCGCCGGCCTAGCCTGGCTCTCCGGCATGACGAGATGGAGGTGAAGGTCGGACGGCAGGAATTCATCGAAGGCCCGCACCAGTGTGCCGCGGCGCAGATCGTCCGCAACCAGCGTCGTGCGCACCAGGGCGAAACCAAGCCCCTGGCGGCAGGCATCCAGCATCGCCTCAAAGCTCGGATAGACGGGTCCGGAACCGAGATGGCTTTCGTCGATGATTTGGGCCTGCGGATCGCCAGCCGCCTCGGCGCGCAATGCGTCCAGATCGTCCAGCCCAAGCTGCTCCATCCAGCGCCGCCATTTCAGCCGCGTATGCCGCGCGCCCCGGTTCATCAACAAAGGCGCGGAGAAAAGCGCCAGGCGGGGCGGCAGATTGGGCAGCAGCGACGGGCTGCACACCACGAACTCGTCCTCGCGCAGCAGCCGCTTTGACACCTCGCCGACCCCGCCACAGCCTGTAATCAGCGCGGCATCGATGCCGTCACGCCGGAAATCCGGGCGCCGGTAGTCGGCAATGACACGGACCTCCAGCTCGGGGTGGGCGCTGCGGAAGGCCGGCAGCCGCGGTAGGAGCCAAAGCGCCGCGACCTCCGGCGGCGCCGACAGCGTCAGCCGGCGATCGTCGTCGCTGTCCAGGGCCTCGGCCGCTGCCGCCGCGATCCGGTCCAGCCCCTCACGAGCGCCCTCGAACAGCCGGCGGCCGGGCTCGGTGAGCGCGACCGTGCGCCCGGCGCGATGAAAGACCGGGCATTGCAGCCAGTCCTCCACCTGGCGGACGTGATGGCTGACCGCGGTCTGCGTCACGCACAGTTCCTCCGCCGCGCGGGTGAAGTTCAGATGCCGCGCCGCCGCCTCGAACGCCCGGAGCGCGGCCAGGGGCGGCATGCGCCTATTCATGAATTCTACTCATGTGAGCCGTGAGGAGGTTCGATTTCCAGTCTCCTAATTTGATGAGGATAATTCGGGGAAACTCGAAACGGGAGCCCAAAAATGCTCGATCTTCCCATGAGCATCGTTTGGTTTCGCCTGCGGCTGCGTTGGTGCCTCGTGCTGCGACGGCGGCCGTGCCTGCCGGTCAGCGCGCATCTGCGTCGCGACCTCAACCTGCCGCCGTCCGACGCCACGCCCCACTGGCGGGACCTGCTGTCCTGACGCACCATGTCGCAAAGGTTTGCAACGGGTGGGCGCCGGTGGCCAGGCCGACCCTCTTCTCGTTCGGAGTTCCTGATCGTCTTTGCGCCGGAGGTGATAACATCACCTCCAGCGCCTTGCCCTTCCCACGATCCAGGTCCCCATGAAGATCCTCCAGCTCACCGATATCCATCTCACCGCGCCCGGCAAGACCATCGGCGGCCGGGACCCCAACGCGAATTTCGACAAGGCCCTCAAACATGCCGCCGAGCACCATCCGGAAGCGGAGGTCCTGGTCATCACCGGCGACCTGTCCGATTGGGGCGAGCGGGCTGACTATGAACGGCTGAAGGCCCGTCTGGCGGATGTCACGCTGCCGGTGCGCCTGTGCATCGGCAATCACGACGACCGACCGACGCTTCTGTCCGTCTTCCCGGAGCTGGCCAACGAGGACGGCCACGTCCAGCAAGTCTTCCAGCTCTCCGAGGGCATCGGCATCACGCTCGACACCTGGGGACCGGAATCCCATGCCGGCCACCTTTGCGCCGACCGGCTGGGCTGGCTCGACCGCCAGCTCGCCGCCGCCGACCAGCCGGTCTACCTGTTCATGCACCACAATCCGATCCCGACCCATAACGGGCCGATGGACCAGATCATGCTGCTGGACGCCGACTCCCTGGGCGAAGTGGTCTCCGCCCATCGCGGCCGTCTTGCCCAGATCATCTTCGGCCATTGCCACCAGCCGCTGGCGGGCTCTTTCCATGGTGTCCCGGTCAGCGCGCCGCGCGGCACCAACCACGCCAGTTGGGTCAGCTTTTCCGAGACGGACATGTTGCTCGGCTGCGACCTGCCGGAATCCTACGCCGTGATCATCGCCCATGGGCCGTCGGTCACCGTGCACATGATCGAGTTCGGCTATGACGGCGCGATCCGGAACGACGGCACGCCCGACTACACCGATTGGGACAAGGCCGCCACGACGCGCTAGCGGCCGGATTCGCCACCTATCGCAAAGATTTGCAACGGGCCGGCGACGGCCTGACAGTAGCCCCCTCTTCCGGGATCACCACGACATGGCGTCCCAATGCCCAATGGCTGGCCATTCCTCGATCATCCCGTGCCGTTTGCCTTCGCCCATCGCGGCGGCGACGAGGCGGCGGCGGAGAACACCATGGAGGCCTTCGAGCACGCGGTCGGTCTCGGCTATGTCTTCCTGGAAACCGACATCCACGCTACCCGGGACGGGCATCTGGTCGCCTTTCACGACGATACCCTAGATCGGCTCGCCGGCCGGCCGGAGCGGGTCGAGCAGCTCACCGCCGAAGAGGTGCGCGGGCTTCGCATCGACGGACGGTATCGGGTGCCTTTCCTGGACGATCTGCTGGCCGCCTGGCCCGAGACCCGGATCAACATCGATCCCAAATCCGATCGCGCCGCCGATCTGCTACCGGACGCGCTGGACCGCACGAGAACCATCGACCGGGTCTGCGTGGGTTCCTTCTCCGGCCGTCGCCTGGTGCGCCTGCGCCGGCGGATGGGTCCGCGGCTCTGCACCTCCATGGGGCCTTGGGATGTCGGGCGCCTCTGGGCGGCGGCGAAGGGCGTTCCGGTGGGATCGTTCGCCGCCGGCTGCGCCCAGGTCTCACCGACCCATCACGGCCTGACCATCGTCGATCCCGCCTTTGTCGCCGAGGCGCATCGGCGTAGGCTGCAGGTCCATGTCTGGACCATCAACGATGCGGATGAGATGACCCGGCTTCTCGACCTTGGGGTCGGCGCCCTGATGTCCGACCGGCCATCCCTGTTGAAGCGGGTGCTGCAGGATCGCGGGCAATGGACGGGCCGGTAACGGCTCCGGGCCTGGACCGCGCCACCCTGCGCGATCTCCGCCAGCGGTCCGACGCCGCCGGTCTGCGGCAGCTCGCGCAGCATCTGGCGATCATCGCATTGACAGCGGCGGCGGTGACCCTGGCGCGCGGCAGCTGGTGGCTGGTGCCGGCGATGGCGTTGCATGGCGTCGGGCTGGTTTTCCTGTTCGCGCCCCTGCACGAAACCGTCCACCGGACCGCGTTCCGCGGCCGGAAGATCAACATGGCGGTCTCCTGGCTGTGCGGGTTGGTGCTGGCGATCCCGCCGACCGATTTCCGGCATTTCCATTGGGCCCATCACCGCCATACCCAGGACCCGAATCGCGACCCGGAGCTGGCGACGCCCAAACCGACGAGCCGGGGCGGATACCTGCTGCACCTCACCGGCCTGCCCTTCTGGCGCGACCGGGCGCGCGCCCTGTGGAGCCAGGCGACCGGAAGACCGGCGGCGTCCTACCTGCCCGAAAGGGATCACCGCCAGGTGGTGCTCGAAGCCCGGCTGTTCCTGCTGGTCTATGGCGGGACCGCCCTGGCCGCGGCGCTCACGGCGAGCGCCCTGCCCCTGCTCTACTGGCTGATGCCGGTGCTGCTGGCCCAGCCGGCATTGCGGGCGTTCCTGCTGGCGGAGCACACCGGCTGCCCGGAGGTGCCGGAGATGACCCGCAACACCCGCACCACCCTCACCCACGCCCTAGTGCGGCTCCTGGGCTGGAACATGCCCTATCACGCCGAGCACCATCTGCATCCTTCGGTTCCGTTCCATGCCCTGCCGCGGCTGCACCGGCGCATCGTCGCCGAGCTCGCAGACCTGTCGCCGAGCTACCGAGCGGCCCATCGGGACATCCGGGCGACCTTTCGCTGACCGCACTGCACATCCGGCGACGGCGACCGGCACGCCCGACTTTCCCTAAGGCGCTGGCCTATGGAATACTTTCGTATGGAACATCGAACGACACCGGCGAGCGACAGGGAGAGTCGGCCATGCTGAGCAACAGGAATGTCCTTCGACTGGCCAGGGGGGCGATGCTGGCGGCGGCGATAGCCATGATGCCGCTCGGTGCGCTGGCCCAGCAGGACGTGCAGCCCGAAGAGGCCACCGGGCGCACGGACCGGGAGCTTTCGACGGCGCAGCAATTCATGGTCGCGGCCGCCAATCCGCTCGCCGTGGAAGCCGGCTATGACGTACTGAGGGCCGGCGGCACGGCGATCGATGCGATGGTCGCCACCCAGCTTGTCCTCAATCTGGTCGAGCCCCAGAGCTCCGGAATCGGCGGCGGCGCATTCCTGCTCTACTACGATGCGGCGGCCGGCGCGGTGACCGTCTATGACGGCCGCGAGACGGCGCCGATGGACGCCGACGGCGGGCTCTTCCTTGGCGATGACGGCGAGCCGCTCGGGTTCTGGGACGCGGTGGTCGGCGGCCGTTCGGTGGGCACGCCGGGGACGCTGCGGTTGATGGAGACCGCGCACCAGGATCACGGCGCCCTGCCCTGGCGGGGCTTGTTCCAGGCCGCGATCGAATTGTCCGAAGAGGGCTTTGAGGTCTCTCCACGACTGGCCGGCCTGCTGCAGGGCAGCCGCGCGGAACGGCTTCAGACCTTTGCCACCGCGCGCGAGTATTTCTTCCCCGGCGGAGAGGCGCTGAAGGCCGGCGATACCCTGCGCAACCCGGACTTCGCCGCGACCCTGCGGCTGATCGCCGAATCGGGTTCGGAGGCGTTCTACACCGGAGAGATCGCCCGGGACATCGTCGCCGCGGTGCGCAATGCCGAGGGCAATCCCGGCCTGCTCTCCCAGGGCGACATGGAATCCTACAACGTCATCAAGCGCGAGCCGGTCTGCGTGACCTATCGCGGCAACGATGTCTGCGGCATGGGGCCGCCGAGCTCCGGCGCACTGACCGTCGGCCAGATCCTGGGCGTCCTGGAACATTTCGACCTGCCTTCCATGGGCCCTGACTCCGTCGAAGCCTGGCACCTGTTCGCCGAGGCGTCGAAGCTGGCCTATGCCGACCGGGCCCTGTACATGGCCGACAGCGACTTTGTGCGGGTCCCGACCGCCGGTCTTGTCGATCCCGGCTACATGACCGTGCGGGCCCAGCTGGTCGACCGCAACACGGCCATGGTAACGCCGGCGCCGGCCGGCAATCCGCCCTGGCGGGAGGCGATGGTGTGGTCGCCGGACACCTCGCTGGAACTGACGGGCACCAGCCACATCTCGATTGTCGATGCCGCCGGCAACGCGGTCTCGCTGACCACCACCATCGAGAGCGGCTTCGGATCGAACCTGATGGTGCGCGGCTTCCTGCTGAACAACGAACTGACCGATTTCTCGTTCCGGCCCGAGGCCGATGGCCGGCCGATCGCCAACCGGGTGGAGCCAGGCAAACGGCCCCGCAGCTCGATGGCGCCGACCCTGGTCTTCGACCCGGATGGGGAGTTGCTGATGGTGGTCGGATCGCCGGGCGGCAGCCGGATCATCGAATATGTCGCCAAGACGCTGGTCGCCACCCTGGATTGGGGACTGGACGTTCAGACGGCGATCGATCTCGGTCATGTGGTCAACCGCAATGGCGGCACCGATCTGGAGGCCGGCACCGAGGCGGAGGGCCTGCAGGCGGCGCTGGAGGCGCGCGGACATGCGATCAATGTGCGCGACCTGAACAGCGGCCTGCACGCGATCATGATCACCGATGAGGGGCTGATCGGCGGCGCCGATCCGCGCCGGGAGGGAATTGTCCTTGGCGACTGAGCCGAAGAAGCCGGCGACCGCCGGCAAAACCACCGCCCGGGCCGCGAAGAAATCCGCCCCGGCAGTGGACCTGAAGGCCATCGAGGCCCGGCTGACGGCCCTGGAGTCGGGTCTGGATGCGGCGGACCGGCGCCTGGCCGAACGGACCGCGGCCCTGGAATCCAGGATCGGCGCGATAGAGGATCGCGGATCGGCGGCGCCGGCCATGCAGATGCCGGAGGGGTTCGTCAACACCGTCCGTCACTGGCTCGACCGGGCGGCGGAGTTGATCCGCCGCAATCCGGTCACGGCCCTTATTCTGATCGTGGCTTTCCTGCTGGTCGCACTGTTCAGCTGACGAGCACCCGCGACAGTGCAGACAATGGATGTCCGGCGGACAATCAAGCGGCCCGTTCCCCCGAAGAACCGCCAGCGCCCGCCGGACACTGGGGATGTCATGCGCCTCAATCCCCAGGCGCCAGACTGCGAAATTTGGGCGCCGCACGCCTTGACCTGGATCAAGGTTGACCGGCCGGTCACCGGATGAGCGCCGAGCCTGGAGGCGTTGTCGCGGCCGGCGACCGTCGGACCGCGGAGGCTGCCGCGGAAATCCTGCGCGACGGCGGCAACGCCTTCGATGCGGCACTGGCCGCGCTGGCCGCGGCATGCATTGCCGAGCCGATCCTGTGCAGCCTGGGCGGCGGCGGTTTCCTGCTGGCCCGGACGGCCGACGGGCAGGCCACGCTGTTCGATTTCTTCACCCAGACGCCGAAACGCAAACGCCCGACGGCGGAGATCGACTTCCGGCCGATCCTGGCGGATTTCGGACCGGCGACCCAGGAATTCCATATCGGCCTGGGCTCGGTCGCCACGCCCGGCATGGTCAAGGGGATGTTCGCCGTCCACGGAGCGCTGGGACACATGCCGGTCTCGCAGATCCTGCAACCGGCTATCGCGATGGCGCGGGGCGGCGTCGCCCTGTCTGCCATGCAGGCCTATGTCATCGATGTGGTGAGCCCGATCGTTACCGCCGATCCCATCAGTCGCAAGCTGTACGCGCGCCAATCCGGATCGGGAGACACGATTGCCGCGGGCGAATCGTTCCGCTGGCCGGCCCTGGCCGATCTGCTGGAGGCCCTGGCCGACGAAGGCGAGCGGCTCTTCTATGAAGGCGAGATCGCGGCCGAGATCGTGGCGGCCTGCCGGTCCCATGGTGGCCATCTGACGGCGGACGACCTCGCCGGCTACCAGGTCGAACGCCGGCAGCCGCTGGACCGCAGCTATGCCGGCGCGCGCATTCTCACCAACCCGCCGCCATCGGCCGGCGGCCTGCTGATCGCCTTCGCGCTCGATCTGCTGGCCGATGCCGGGCTGGAGGCGGCGGCGCCTTTCGGCCCCGAACACATGCGGCTGCTGGCCCGCGCCATGCGCCTGACCAACCGGGCCCGGCGGGAGAGCGGATTGTCCGACGATCCGGACGCCGCCGCAGGGGTTCTCGGGGATCCCGCCCTGTTGGCCCGGTACCGCGCGGAAATCGCGCCGGCTCCGGCGGCCCATCGCGGCACCACCCATTTCAGCGTCATCGACCGGGCCGGCAATGCGGCCAGCCTGAGCGTCTCGAACGGCGAGGGCTGCGGAGTCATGAGCCCTCCGTTGGCCGGAATGATGCTCAACAACATGCTTGGCGAGGAAGACGTCAATCCGCGCGGTTTCCACAACTGGCCGGAAGATATGCGCCTCTCCTCGATGATGGCGCCCACCGTCGTGATCGATGCCGATGGCGGCCTGACGGCGCTGGGCAGCGGCGGGTCGAACCGCATCCGCTCCGCCATCCTGCAGGTGCTGATCAACCTGCTGAGCCTCGGCATGCCGCTGGAGCAGGCGGTGTCGGCCACCCGGCTGCATATGGAAGACGCTTTCCTGAACATCGAATCCGGCCTGGAGGCCGATGCTCAGGCGGCCGCGCTGGAGGAATGCACGGGCCACAAGCTGTGGCCGGACCGCAACCTGTTCTTCGGCGGCGTCCACGCCGCCAGTAGCCTCGACTCGGCCTTTGCCGGCGCCGGGGATTTGCGGCGCGGCGGCGTCGCAATGCGCGTCTAGTCTCGCTTCGAGACAAGGATAACGCGAAAATGTGGTCGCTGTTGCCCCCTGAAAATTAAGACTGTTTTAAAGCCGGGCTGCAACCCTTCCGCCGCGTAAACGTGGAGGACTCTGCGTTTGCGCGAGCGCCCCTAATTTGCAGCCAGCGATGAATGAGTCCCGACCGTCCAAAGCCGTATCCAACCAGGCAAGAGTCGACCTGATCATCGCGGCCATCGTCGGGATCGGGCTGTTCATCCTGGCGGCGGTCTACGACGTCAACGAACGTTTCGTGGACTGGGCCGAGGACCACGAGAATATCGAGCTCGACGAGGTGCCGTTTGCCATGTCGATGCTGGCCTTCGCGTTCGGCTGGTATGCCTATCGGCGTTGGCGCGAAAATTCGACGGCTGCCCGCGATTCCGCCGAGATCAATGAACAGCTGAAGCGGGAGGTCGACGAGCGCCGCAATGCCGAGGCGGCGCTGTTCGAGAGCGAGAAGCGGTTCCGCGACTTCGCCGAGGCCTCGGCGGACTGGTTCTGGGAGACCGACGCCGCGGACAAGTTCACGTATATCTCGCCGAACGTCGAACGGATCCTCGGCGTTCCGGCCCGGTGGTATTACGGCCGTCGCCCGCACGACATCGGCCGGCACGATTTCGACGAGGAGGCCTGGAACAAGCAGGCCGAAATCTTCGCCCGGCGCGAGCCGGTGCGCGATTTCCTGTACCGGCGGATGTTGGCCGACGGCGAGATGCGCTGGCTGCGGTCCAGCGCCGTTCCGCGCTTCGACGATGACGGCCGGTTCCTCGGCTATCGCGGATCCACCAGCGACGCCACCGATGCGGTCCGCGCCGAGGGCGCTCTGCGCGAGAGCGAGGAGCGCTACCGCCGCCTGGTCGAATTGTCGCCGGACGGGATCATCCTGCATTCCGGCGGCCGGTTGGTCTTCGCCAACCCAGCCGCCATGCGCCTTCTGGGCGCGGAGAGCGAAGAGGAGATCCTTCAGCGCCGGACCGTCGATTTCGTCCGTCGCGATTTCCGCCGGGCATTCCTGGCCCGGTCCGAGCGGGTGCTGTCCCACGGCTTTGTGGAGGCGGAGACCGAGCACGTGATGCTGACGATCGGCGGCGAGGAAGTGCCGGTGGAAAGCTCCTCGACCCCGATCCTCTACGAAGGCAATTCCGCCGTGCTGATCGTGTTCCGCGACATCAGCGAGCGCAAGAAGGCGGAATCGGCACTGACGCAGCAGAAATCCCTGTTCGAGTCGATCTTCCGCAGCGTGCCGGACGCAGTCGTCGTCGCAGGGCTCGACCATCGCATCCGTATGTGCAACCCGGGCGTGACCCGGATATTCGGCTACATGCCGAAGGAGATCATCGGCAAGAAGGCAGCCACCCTTTACGAGAGCCGGGGTGAGTTCGAGAGGCTGGGCAATCTCCAGGCAGACGCCGACGGACAGGAGAACCCGCGCCTCGACGAGGGCGCGTTCCGGCGCAAGACCGGCGAGATCTTTCCCGGCGACGTGGTGTGCTCTGTGATCCGCGACGCCGATGGGGAGCCGATCGGGTTCATCGACCTGATCCGCGACATCACCGAACGCAAGCACACCGAATCCGAACAGGCGGCCCTGCAGGAACAGATCTACCAGTCCCAGAAGCTCGAATCCCTGGGCACGCTGGCCGGCGGCATAGCTCATGATTTCAACAATCTGCTGGCCATCATCAACGGCTACAGCGATCTGGTGATCGATGATCTCGAACCCGGATCGATCGCCTGGAACAACACCGAGGAGATCCGCACCGCCGGGCGCCGGGCGGTGGATCTGGTGCAGCAGATCCTGTCCTACAGCCGCAATGACCGGCGGGAGTTCAAGCCGCTACGGTTGGATCTGGTGCTCAACGAAAATCTGAGCATGCTGCGGGCGACCCTGCCGACCACCATCGATATCCAGGCCGACATCGCCAAGAGCCGCGCGCGAGTCATGGCCGATCCGACGCAGATGCACCAGCTGATCATGAACCTGTGCGTCAACGCCGGGCACGCCATCGGCAAATCGCCGGGCACGATGAGAATCCGCATGCGCAGCCGCACGCTGAACGCGGCGCGAGGCGCTGCCTACAAGCCGCTGCTGGACGAATGGCCCAACCATCTGCGGCGCATCGACGAGCTGGCCAAGGGCGGCGGCGGCCGCATGTGGATCGGCCGGCTGAAGCCGCAGCGCTATGTGGCGGTCACCGTCGAAGACGATGGCTGCGGCATGACCTATGCGACCCTGCAGCGGGTCTTCGACCCGTTCTTCACCACCCGCGATGTCGGTGACGGCACCGGCCTGGGATTGTCCTCGGTCGAAGGCATCGTACGCACCCATGACGGCGCCATCCTGGTCGAGACGGAAGCCGGCAAGGGCACGCGGTTCGACGTCTTTCTGCCGATCGACGAGGAGGCCGAGAAATCGGAGAAGGTGGCCAAGAAGTCCAAGGGCAACGAGCGCATCCTGCTGGTCGACGACGACGATGCCCTGTTGCAGTCCATCCGTATCGGCTTGGAGCGACTCGGCTACGAGGTCACTGCGATGACCGATGGCAGCGAGGCGCTGGATGCGTTCCAGTCCTCGCCTGGTCGTTGGGACATCATCATGGCGGACCAGGTCATGCCGGGGCTGACCGGTGTCGAACTCGCCAAGCAGATCCTCGACATCCGGCCGGAGGTGCCGGTCGTCCTGTGTACCGGACTCTTGGATTCCGCCACCCGGACCAGCGCCATGGCGGCCGGAGTCCGGGAATTTCACGTAAAGCCCGTCCTGAGTTCGGAATTGGCGGATTGCGCCCGTCGGATACTCGACGCGGCCTGAACCATCGAAGGAGTTGCCCCATGGCCAAAATCCTGGTGATCGACGACGAGTCGGCGATCCGAAGCCTGCTGCGGCAGGTGCTTGAGCGCGCCGGTCACGACATCGTCGAGGCCGAGAACGGGCGCGAAGGCATGGAGATGCTGGACGCGATCGGCGTCGATATGGTGATCACCGATATCGTCATGCCCGAGAAAGAGGGCATCGAGACGATCATGCAGATCAAGCAGGACGCCCCGGAGACCAAGATCATCGTGATCTCCGGCGGCGGACACCGGCTGGCCATGGATTTCCTGCCGGTGGCCAAGGAACTCGGCGCCGACCTGACCTTCCCGAAGCCGTTCAAGCCCGCCGACATCGTCGCCGCCGTCGACAACCTGCTCGGCCGCGCCGCCTGACGGGCCGCCGCTCAGGCGGCCATATCGGGGACCGGCCCGACATAGCGGGAGCGCGGCCGGATGATCCGCCCGGTCTGCTGCTGCTCCAGGATATGCGCGGTCCACCCGGCGACCCGGCCGATCGCGAAGGCCGGCGTGAACAGGGATCGCGGCAGGCCAACCGCGTCCAGCAGGAGCGCCGTATAGAACTCCACATTGGTCTGCAGGCTGCGCCCGGCCTTGTGACGCGCCAGGGCCGCAAGCGCACGCGTCTCGACCTGCTCCGCAAAGGCCAGCCGTTCGCCGGACAGCCGGCGCACCGCTGCCTTCAACACATCGGCCCTGGGGTCGCGCACCCGATAGATGCGATGGCCGAACCCCATCAGTCGCTCGCCCGCCGCAAGCTTGGCCTCCAGCCAGCCATCGATTTCCGCGGGCCCGCCGATCTCGTCCAGCATGTCGAGCACCGGGCCGGGCGCGCCGCCATGCAGCGGTCCCTTCAGGGCGCATAACGCGCCGACGACGGAGGAGAACACCCCCGCCCGGGTCGAGGCGACGACCCTGGCGGCAAAGGTGGACGCGTTCAGACCGTGGTCGGCGACGGTCACCAGATAGGTGTCCAGCGCGCCTGCCGCCTGGGGCGAGGGTGCCTTGCCGGACAGCATCCTCAGGAAATCGACGGCATGGCCAGCATCGGGGTCCGGTGGGATCGCATCGCCGCCCTTGGCGGCCCGACCGAGGGCCGCCACCGCCACCGGCATTGCCGCCACCGCCAGCAGATGATGCGGCAGGGCCTCGTCATCCGACAGGCCCGACAGCAGCAGCCGCAGCCCGTCGACCGGCGCCAGGTCCCTGGCGGCCGTCGCCAATGGAGCGAGCCGCTCGAACGCGCGAAGGCGCGCCGCCCCCAGCCGTTCCCGCACCGTGCCGGGATCGGAGAGATCGTCGTCCAGATCGCGCCAGAGCAGCGCCGCCACCGCCTCGAAATCGAGCGTCTGGGCCGCACTGTCCAAGGTGATGCCGCGCAGGATCAATTGCCCCGCGGCACCGTCCACGCTGCTGATCGCGGTCTCCGCGGCGATCACGCCGTCGAGACCGGCCGATATGGGAGCGGATGTCATTCCAACCTCCAGTGTCCGGTTTCGCATGCCGCGCGAGCGGCCGGTTTCCCGTGTTCATGTCGGTTGATCATCAACATTGTCAATATTGATTGATTGGATCAATATAAGGCATGACCGACTCGTCGAACCGGCCGGCGCAGGCCTATCTGACGGCCAAGGAAGCGGCGGCCCAACTCGGCGTCGGCCTGCCGACGCTCTATGCCTATGTGAGCCGGGGGCTGGTCCGATCGGAGGCCCGGGCCGGGCACCGGTCGCGCCTGTACCGGGCGGAAGACATCCACGCCCTCGCGCAAAAGAGGGCGCCGGCGGAGTCTGCCGACCGGCCCCTGCATTGGGGTGGCCCGGTGCTCGACTCCGCGATCACTCTGATCGCTGACGACGCAGTCTACTACCGTGGCCGGGACGCCGCCCGGCTGGCAGCGGACTCGACCCTCGAGGCCGTCGCCACCCTGCTCTGGCAATGCGGCGATCACGACCCGTTCGCCGATGCCGCGCAGGCGCCGCCGGGCGGCTTCGAACCCTGTCTTGCAGCCGCCAGGAACCTGCGGCCGATCGACCGCTGCCAGGCGCTGCTCCCGATCCTCGCCGCCGGCGACCGGCAGGTCTTCAACCGGACGCCGCAGGGTCTCGCCCGAACCGGCGCTCGTATCCTGCGCTGGATGGCGGCTCTGGTCGCCGGCGCCCCGCCCGGCGACCGGCCCCTGCACGATGTCCTGGCCGAGGCCTGGTCGGTACCCTCTAAGGCGGCGGATCTGTTGCGCGCCGCCATGGTGCTTTGCGCGGATCATGAGCTGAATGCCTCTACCTTCACGGTGCGCTGCGTGGCCTCGACCGGCGCATCGCCCTATGCCGCGGTGCAGGCCGGGCTTGCCGCGCTGGCGGGACCGCGCCATGGCGGGCTCACAGAGCGCGCGGAGGGGCTGCTGGAGACCCTGCTGGCGTCGGCTGATCCGATCACACAGGCCGCCGACCTGCTGCGGCGCGGCGACGAACCCTGCGGCTTCGGACACCCGCTCTATCCAGGCGGCGATCCAAGGGCGCGATGCCTATTGGGGCTGATGACGGAGGCCTTGCCCGGCCACGCGACCCTGGATACCGGGTTGTCGGTGGCCGACGCCGTGGCAGGTCAGTCCGGGCAGGCGCCCACCTGCGATTTCGCACTGGCGCTGCTGGCCAAATGCCTGGACCTGCCGGCCGGGGCCGCGCTGTCGCTGTTTGCGGTCGGACGCACGGTCGGGTGGATTGGCCACGCCATGGAACAGTATTCGGGAAACCGCCTGATCCGGCCGCGCGCCCGCTACACCGGCGTCCATCCCTGAGCGGGTCTCAGCCAGTTCGCGTGTCTTCGCGCTTGCGGAAATGGGAACGGGCCTGACCGCCGAACGGTGGTCAGGCCCGCTTACTCCCCAGTGAACCGGCCTCGTACATTGCCGGCCGGGATCGCAGATATGCGGCCTTGGCAGTCCAACGGACGGGGATGGTGCATCGCTCCCCTCGGGGAAGGAGGGACGCCAAGGTCGGGAACCCCCTTCCCAGACCTCTCGCAGCCCCGCCCGTTGGCGCCAAGGACCGGGTCTCACGACCCCGGTGCGCATGGAAAACGGCCGAGACCCCTGCCTTATTCCAATTTTTTTTCCGATTCGGGAAATTTCTTTGAACAGCGCTTGAGACCGGGGCGGGAGCGCCGCTCCGGCATCAGATCCGACAGGCCGGCGTCCCCTGGATCAGTCCCCAGCCGAAGATCGGGTCCTTGCCCGGAGCGCCGAGGTCGCGGGCCGCCGATTGAAGCGAACCCAGTGCCTTGCTCACATCGGCCCGGCCGCCGCGGCGGACCACATCGGCGATGATGGCGGACGCGTGGGCGGCTGCGAAGGAGGTACCCGTCCGGCGCCGGCCGGAACCGGCCTCTCCGGCCGACCAGATCTGCACGCCCGGCGAGGAGAAGCTGATGTACTCGCCGCGATTGGCCATGCTGTACGGCCGCAATTCGCGGTCCACGGCCGTGACGGAGACGACATCTCCATAGGCCGCCGGATAGGCCGGCGGCGCCAATGGGCCGCCATTTCCGGCCGCCGCCACGACCACCACGCCACGATTGTTCATCCGCCTCACGGTCTCCTCCAGAAGATCGTTCGGCGGCCCGGTCATGCTGACATTGATCACCGTCACGCGGCTCTCGACCAGCCAATCCAGACCGCGGACCAGGCTCAGCAGGGTCGAGTAGCTTTCGCCGTCCTCATTGGTGTGGAAGACGTCGGCCGCGAACAGCTCCGCGCCGGGCAGCATTCCGGGAAACCCGGTCTCCGCATTGCCGATCAGCAGTCCCGCGACGGCGGTGCCATGGTCCGGAACCGAGCCTGTGCCAAAGGGATCGAAAGTCTCGGTCCTCAGCGCCTGGCCGCGCAAAGCCGGGTGGTTGCCGTCGATGGCGGTATCCGTCATGCCAATGCGGATCCCGGCGCCGCAGCTGTCGGCGACCTGCTCCCATCCGATCAGCGTATGGCCGTAGCACCCGCCATCGGTGCAGGGCTCCATATCCGCGTGGCCGGCAAATTGATAGATATGGTTGGGCACCATCATCGCGCCCGGCGCCAACCGCACGGCCTCGTCCAGCGCGGATTCGACATCGCGGCCGGCCGGAACGGCGATACGCGAGGCGATCAGCCCGATGGAGCCGAGGTTGGTGCGGTCCGCCAATCGGAAACCCGCCTGGGCCAGCGTGGATATCTCACCCGGGGTGATTCCGATCGCCAGCAGTTCGCCGCGCACCGCATGGGTGCGATATGGCCGGTTCCAACCGCCGGACTGAAGGGTTTCCAGGCGATGGTCAGCGCTCAGCACCCGCCAGCCGGAGTCCGGACGCGCGGCACCGAGGGCATCCATCCGCCGCTCCGTCGCCCGATCGGGCTCATCGAAGCGTCCGCCACCCGCCGAAAGCGGGCTGGACAGTCCGGCGCCGACCGCGCTTCCTGGCGAGCCGGTGGACCCGGCGCCGCCGTCGACAGCGTGATCGTCGTCATCGCCGCCATCGTCATCGTCGTCGTCGGCCCAGGCCACACCGACGCCGCCCGCGGGCGACCCGGTCGGGTCGATCCACAGCGAAGCCAAGAAACTGAAGACAAGAACGGCAACAAACAGTCGCCAATACCCCAACACGCTTCCCATTCGGTCGCCTCGTCCTGCGACAGGCCGTAGCGGTGACGGCGGGAGCCCAGCATTCCACGGTAGTGTTTACCGACGCTTAACGATCAATGGTTTCGCTGCATTGCCGGATTTTCGAGAATTTTGGCACGGAAACCGTTGATATTCCGCCGATTCCGTCGATATCGATGCCGGTCTTCGGCGGAACTCGGAATAAACCCCGCAGCTGAGCGTTATCTCCTCAAAAGGGCCTAGAGTTGGATGATGTCGGAAGAACTGCCGCAACAGTTGGTCGCGCTCCTGCCGAGATTGAGACGGTTCGCGCATTCGCTGACCGGCTCGAAGGATGATGGCGACGACATCGTCCAGTCGGCCTGCGTTCGCGCCCTCAGCCGCTTGCATCAATGGCAGCCTGGCACGCGATTGGACAGTTGGATGTTCAGGATCATTCAGACCACTTGGATCGACCGGCTGCGCGCCAAGCGGGTGCGCGGCGAGGATCACGACCAGGACGTCGTGGAGACGCTGGTTGGAGACGATGGTCGCCGGCAGACCGAGTCCCGGCTGATGCTGTCGCGGGTCCGCCAGGCCATCGGCCGGTTGCCCGAGGACCAACGGTCTGTGCTGGTCTTGGTCGCCGTGGACGGTCTGTCCTATCGCGAGGCGTCGGACATTCTGGACATACCGCTTGGAACCGTCATGAGCCGGCTGGCTCGCGCACGCCGCAGGCTGCACGAGATGCTGAACGAAACGAATATCGTGGCCTTCCCCCGGCCCGCGAGCCAGTAAGAAGGGAAGTAGGATGACCCGAATCTCCGATGAAACGCTTGTCGCATATGTGGATGGCGAGCTGTCTGTCGAAGAGGCAGCCGAAGTCGAGCAGGCGCTGGCGACCGATCAGCAGGTCCGCGAGACGGTGGAGATGTTCCGCGACACCGCCGAATGGTCCCGCCGGGCCTATGACGATGTGCTGCACGAACCGGTTCCCGACCGGCTGATCAGCGCCGCTTTCGGCAAGGATGTCCGGCCGGCGCGGACCGAGCCGCAGCGCGAAGCCGCCCCCCGCAGCCGGATCGCCGGCATGGCGATGGCGGCTTCGATCGCGCTGGCGGTGGGCCTCGGCGGCGGTTTCGGGCTGTTCCAGCTGGTGGGCTCGAGCGGTGGCGAGGCGGCAGGCCCCTTGCTGGTCGGCACCGTCGACGGCTCCGACCCGCTGCATCTGGCGCTGGAATCCGCCGGGACCGGCACGCTGATCGCAAATGGCGAAGGCGGCAATGTCATGCCGTTGAACACCTTCCTCGACCGCGAGGGACGGTATTGCCGGGAATTCCAGGCCGTCGCGTCGACGCCGGACGGCCTCAGCGCCAGTTTCGGAATCGCCTGCCGGCAGCCGGCCGGCCCCTGGCGCATCGAGGCGATCGGCGCACCGGCCGTCGCGACGGCGGCCGTGCCGGACCGGTTCGAGACCGCAGATGGTGCGACCGGCGACCCGATGCAGGTCCTGATCGGCGCCATGTCCGATTCGGGTCCGATCAGCATGGATGACGAAGCGGCGCTGCTCGCCAACGGTTGGCGATAGCACCGAATCGCCCATGGCGAGCGCGTCAGGACCCGTTGTCGTGCAACGGATTGATCATCATCACATTCGGCATGCGCCCGGCCATTTGGCCGGGTATCATGCCTTCTGCGCCACGGCGATGACCGCCGGCCGAGATGGCGAGCTTGGCGCCACCGGCCGGATACGATCTGCCGGTTCTGCTGGCGGTATGTATCGATGATGGTCCTCATGCGCCTGTTTCTGATCACGCTGTTTTCGGCCGGATTGCTGTTGACCGGCATGCCGTTCCCGAAATTCGGATCGAACTACGAAACCGGTCTGATGCCGGTTGCCCTGGCCGACGACGATGATGGCGGGGACGACGACAATGGCGGCGGCGGCGACGATGGCGGCGGCGCCGACGATGGCGGCGATGACGACGGTCCCGACGGCGACGACGATGACGGCGACGAAGACGATGAGGACGAAGATGGGTTCGGCGGTGGCCTGGGGGCCTCTCGAGACGGCTACGAACCGACCCGGGAAATCCTGGCCATCGACGCCGATCCGGACCTGATCCGCGCGCTGGAGGCGGAGGGCTTCGTCGAAAGCGACCGGCAGTCGCTGCCGTCGCTTCAGGTCTCGATTTCGCGCCTGACGATTCCGTCAACGCTCAATGTCGCCAGCGCCCTCGCCCGGGCGCGTCAGGTGGCGCCGGGCGTGGCCTACGAACCCAATCCGGTCTATCGGCTGGCCTCTTCGGAGGAGGAGCCGGCCGAACTGGCGCAATCGCCCTGCAACGGTTCGGACTGCTATGCGCTGGACCTGGTCGGCTGGCCCGGCGACCCCGCGCTCTGCGGCGAGGGCCTGCGCATCGGCATGACCGACACGGCCGTGGATGCGCGGCATCCGGCCCTGCGCGGCCGCGACCTCAACAGCCGGCGTTTCGCGCCGCCCGGGCTGGAGGAGCTGTCGCCCAGCGATCATGGAACGGCGGTGGCTGCCTTGCTGGTGGGAGACCCGGCGACCGGGTTCTCCGGCATGCTGCCTTCGGCATCGCTATACGCGGCCGATGTCTTTCATATGGACCGGTCTGGCCAGCCGCAGGCCACGCTCGCGGATCTGGTCAACGGGCTGGACTGGCTTGCCGCGCAAAGCGTCTCGGTCATCAATATCAGCATGACGGGACCGCCCAATTCCCTGCTGGAAACCGCCGTCGGCATCCTCAGCCGCCGCGGAATCGGCGTGGTGTCGGCGGCCGGCAATGGCGGACCGGCGGCCGCTCCGTTCTTCCCCGCCGCCTATGAGGATGTGGTTTCGGTCACGGCCGTCGATCAGGGGCTGCGGCCCTACCGCCTTGCCAATCAGGGCGACTACATCGCCTTTGCCTCTCCAGGCGTCGAAGTCTGGTCGGCCGCCGAGGGCGGATCCGGCCGCTACCGGACAGGCACCTCCGTGGCGGCCGCGCATGTCACCGGCGCGATTGCGGAGATCGTCGGCCGCGGCGACGATATCGGCTCGGCGCTGCAGAAGCTGAAGAACAATGCCCGCGATCTGGGGACACCGGGACGGGACCGGGTGTTCGGGTGGGGCCTGTTGCAGACGTCGCCGAACTGCGGCGACTGACGGTCTGCGACATACGCGGTCGGTCGGTGGCCGCGCCCGCGCTACCTAGTTTCAGATCGGCACTTACCGATTCGTCGGAATAGGGGACCGCTCCAAACCGTTGTTTCCCTGAGGCGCTGCGATTGCAGCGCCGAGGGATCAACAAAAAGGAGCAATCGACGTGTCAAATCCTACCCATCCCGACGATACCGCCCATCTCCGCACCCGCCTCCTCGGCGGCTGCGCTGCCGCGATCCTCTGCGGCGCCGTGATGGTGGCGGGAAGCCTGCCTGCCGTCGCCCAGACCGCGGCTCCGGCGCCCGACGTCGTGGCCCCCGACCCGGTGGTCACCGACCCCGTCGCCCCGCTGCTACCGGTGTCCGGAGATGACGACCTCGACGATGATGACGACGAGGACGAGCTCGACGATTCCGATGACGAGGACGACGACGACGACGACGACGATGACGATGACGACCGCGATAGTGACAGCGGCGACAGCGACGACGGCGACGACAGCGACGACTAAGTGCAATCCTGGCGGCCTGGCCGGGCCCGTCTGGGCCCGGCCATGCGCCGTCCGGCCCCTGCGGCCTTCGGGCCCCCGCCGGCCAATCCCTCAGGGCTCCGGGCGATACTCCAGTAAATCGCCGGGTTGACAGTCCAGGGCCCGGCAGATGCGATCCAGGGTCGCGAAACGCATCCCCTTGACCTTGCCGGATTTCAGCAGCGACAGGTTCTGCTGGGAGATACCAATCCGGTCGGCCAGATCCTTCGAGCGCATCTTGCGCCGTGCCAGCATCACATCGAGATTGACGACGATGGCCATGGTCCGCCGCTAGACGATCTGTGCATTGTCTTCTGCCAGGCGCTGCGCCTCGGCCATTATCCAGGCAACCACCAGGAACAGGCAGCCCACGAACAGGGCGCCGAGGTCGTTGCTGCGAACCGAGATTTCCAGCACCCGCGTCCCCGGCGGATTGTGCCAGCTGACAATGACGCTCAGGACCGGTCCGACAACGATCTTGGCAAACACCGATGCGGCCACGCTGAGTGCAAAGGTCCGCAGGTCGAGGGCGTTGCCCGCAGCGAAAAGGGCACCGGCACTATAGGCGCCGAACAACCGTCTGAGGGCGATCAGGCCGTATATCCCGATGCCGGCCGGCACCATGGTGGCCAGAAACGCCAGCAGACGAAACACGGGCGGCAGGGCCGCGACCTCGTAACCAAGCTCGCGAATGGCCCTGATCGTCTCTATGGGCGCAAAGGCCCAGAACGCGGCCAGCGCGAGCGGAGTCGCGACGATGCCGACCGTGCAGATGCCTTTCATGACGGTGCTTACCCGTCGAATTCGGTTGATCCCCGTCATGCCTCTCCCCAATGTCCGGAATTTCCTGGAATCTGATCGATTGACAGCGATTAATTATCGTAAAACAATAATTCCTAGCTGAACAACATTAAACTTGAGTCATGAGACTGATCAGCCCCTCCGCCCGCTGGCTGATAGTAGCAACCCTTTGCGGTCCGGCGGCCGGTTGCGGCTGGGACACGGTCGTGAGGACGACGGCAGGCCTCGGCGAGGCTTGGTGCCGCCATGCCGAGCGTTGCTATCCGGACTGCGATCCGGATACCGATCGAGCCCCGGACGGCCCGGTGTCCGGCACCCGGCAGGCGTGTCGGCCGCCGCCTCGATAGGCGGGTTCGCGGTGGCGCCTCAGGCGAACTTGGCGGTGAGATCGACCGTCTGGCAGCGCCCGACCGACGGATAGTGCTTCTTCAGCCAGGTGTCGGCAGCCGACCGTCCGCAATCGAACAGGTGGCTGAGCATTTTCCAGTCCGGCGACATCTTGCTGCCGTGACCGAGCTTTTCGGTATAGCGCGCCGCCTCGATATGGTGGAACCGGTGCTCGCGGATGCGCCGGCGCAGGCGGCCGCCGATGGCGATCCCTTCATTGGCGACCTCGCGGCATTGCGCGATGACGTCGATCTCCCGGCGCAGCGGCTCGTTGAAGACGATGCGGCTGATCCGGGCCGCAATCTCCTGGGCGTTCGTGGGAACCGTGTTCTCGGTGATCGGATTGATCTGGATAAGCAGGGAGTCGGCGGCGACGCCGTCGCGCACCAGGGGCATGAGCGGCGGATTGGAGGAATAGCCGCCATCCCAATAATAGCGGCGGCCGACCTTCACCGCCTGGTGAATATGCGGCAGGCAGGCCGACGCCAGCACCGCATCGGTCGACAGCTCGGCGGTCTCGAAGACCTTGGTCTTGCCGTCGGCGACATCGGTCGCGGAGATGAACAGGGGAACGGGCGACCGCTTGCGCAAGCGCTTGAAATCGACGCTGGCGTCCAGCAGATCGCGCAGCGGATTGTAGTCGGTGGGATTGAACTGGTAGGGCGACATGAGCCGCGTCATGACGTCGAACCAGACATGGGTCGCCGACGGAGCCTGGCTTTCTCCGAAGGCGCCGCCATTGGACCGCAGCGGGCTGAACCGGGCCGCCTCGCTGATGCCGCGCCAAAAGGCCTCGAGCTTGGCCCTGGCACCTTCGGCGCCGCCCTCCATCAGCCCGGAGGCCAGGATGACGGCATTCATCGCACCGGCGCTGGTTCCGCTGACCGAGCCGAATTCGCAGCGACCGTCTTCCAACAGCCGGTCGAGCACCCCCCAGGTGAAGGCGCCATGGGCGCCGCCGCCCTGCAAGGCCAGGTTGAGTGGCTTGGTCGACTGGCCGGTGGCCGCCGGCCGCCGCACATCGTCGCCGACATGCAAACCGTCATCGCCGCCGAACAGCCCGCCCAGGAACGAGCGCCGGGACTCCGCTGATGGAGCCTCCGTTTGGGGCACGTCCTGATAGGACGAGAAGAACTGCCGGAACACGAGCATTGGGCTCTCCCGTACGGGTCCACACCGTCATCCGCGCAATCGGAACGCCCCTTGCTGCCGTTGCCTTGACCGGCGTGGCAGTCGGTCCGGCCAGCGGCGGCCGGACATATCTTGGCGGCTGCGGGTCGGATCGCATCCGGCCTCGCGAGCCACGATCCTGACCTAGCGTCCGCCGCCTTAACAAATGATAAATTTCGGACATCGAGCGGACCGGATCCCTCGCCGGCGATTTTCGCGAATCGATGATAGAATCATGATTCTTCTGCCAAAGGATCACGGAACCAGCTCAATCGAGCTCACACATCTGGTTGATATTCATCATAGTTGTCGGACCATCAGCGAAACCCGTTGACGGTCCTCATTCGAGATGCGAGCAAATGGGTACCATTGGGTACCAATCCTGCAGCCGAAGACCCGCCGATGCCGACCTTCGAACTGACCGATATGACCGTCGCCACCGCCAAGGCGACCGCTGCCGGGCGAACCGAGATCTGGGACGCCGCCATCCCGGGATTCGGCCTGCGCGTCAGCAAGGCCGGACGCAAATCCTGGGTCTTGATGTACCGGGTCGCCGGCCGCAAACGGCGGCTGACCCTGGGCACCTTCCCTGCCCTCTCGCTCGCCGCCGCCCGCGATGCCGCCAGACTCGCACTGCTGGATGTCTCGCGTGGCAACGACCCGGCGGCGGAACGCGCGGCAACCCGGGGCGACCGCCAGCAGAGCTTCGCGGCCCTGGCGGAAGAATATCTGGACCGCCACGCCCGTCGCCACAAGCGCAGCTGGCGACAGGATGAGCGGCTACTTGCGGTTGAGGTGCTGCCGGCCTGGGGCAGCCGCGCGGCGGACTCGATCAGCCGCCAGGACGTCATCCGGCTGATCGAAGGCATCGCCGATCGCGGCGCTCCGATCCAGGCCAACCGGACCCTGGCGCTGGTCCGCAAGCTGTTCAACTGGGCAGTGGAGAAGGAGCTCGCCGGCGCCTCCCCCGCCGTCAATGTGAAACCGCCGGCGCCGGAAGGCCGGCGCGACCGCATCCTGACCGATGACGAGATCGGCCGGCTCTGGCACGTCTGGGACACCATCGGGTTCCCCTTCGGGCCATGGTTCAAGCTGCTGCTGGCGACCGGCCAGAGGCGGCAGTCGCTTGCCGCCATGCGATGGTCCGACATCACGCCGAAGGACGGGGTCTGGACCATCCCGGCCGACCGGTCGCGGTCGGGGCGGCCGCATGCCGTGCCGCTGTCGACGCTGGCGGCGGAGATCATCATGAGCCTGCCCCGCAGCGACAGCGCCCTGGTCTTTCCGGCGCGCGACAATCCGACAAAGCCGGTCAGCGGGCACGCCCGGGCGCGTCAGACCGCGATCGCCAAATCGGGCGTGGCCGACTGGCGGCTGCACGACCTTCGGCGCACGACGGCGCACGCCATGACCGGCCTGGCGATCCCGACCGCCTTGATCAGCGAGCTGCTCGATCTGGCCCAACCGACCCTGATGGGCATGCCGACGCCCGAACCTTCCGCCGACGATCTGGCCGCCCGTCGCGAGGCGATGGAAACCTGGGCGACGGCCCTGACGGCGACGGTGTCGTCCTAGCGATCGGGACGCCACGATCTGCGGCCGTCGCGGCCGCATCGGACGGCCCAAAGACCCGAGCATCGAGCGAGGCGGCGGTGAAAATCGGCGGCACCCGTCGTGGTACCCAGGCTAATTTGGCTTGATGAGCGAGCTTGAGAAGTAGCTGTAGTAAATTGTTTTGCATATGGAAAATCTCACACTTCCCAAATTTGCATAGATGTATTGCTGCCATCATCAGTCCGATTGATTGCAGCCTCCCCGATACCGGACGCCACTACGCTTCTGCTATGCGAACACCGCCATCCGCAGCCCCAATTCGGCGCCATCGTGACGGCCGTCACACCGCCGTCGCGGAGGCTCGGGCACACTGGACTCCGGCGAAGGCGAGCGTCATAAAGCGCGCAACATGGACACCGGAGGGGCACATGAGTACCGGTCGCACACTCAATAATCTCGAGGCCATTCTCGATCGCATGCTGGATGCCATCGCGCATTCTTCGGTCGAGCTGCAGGCCAAGGGCGGCATCCCGAAGCCGACCGACATGACCTATCACGATTTCTGGGACAAGATCGCCGGCTACCAGAACCAGCTGGCCGGGATCGTCCGCCAGCTCAAGACCATCGACCACAATCTCGATTTCCGTTCGCGCCTGGCCCGTCGCCTGCCGCGCGACATGCGCTACCGCGCCAACCAGTCGGTGCGCAGCCACACCAGCCACCTGCAGCAGGTCTACGAGAAGGCCGTCCGGGTCGAGGAGGCCTTGCGCAACTACATGGTCCAGGCCCAGACGCCGACCACCGGCGACATCATGAAGGGCATCGACAAGCTGGCCAAGGAGCTGCAGAAGACGCTCGAGCAGACCGACTACAAGGCGATCACCGAACAGCTCGCCCAGGGCCGGCCGCAGCTCGACACCATCGCCCGTGACGCGCCCGTGGTCACTGGCGTGCCGCTGTCGCTGATCGTGAGCCTGATCGTGCTGTGGATCGGCGTGCGCAACAAAAACAAGAACAAGGATTCCTGAGGCGGCGCCCTACTCCGCGGATCGTCCGTTGCGGCCCGGATCACGCCGATCCGGGCCGTGCTATGTGCAACAGCCCCGGTCTTCCTGGATCGGCGGGCACGGCGTGTCGCCGTAGGAGCAGAAGACGCAGCAATCGCCCTTCAACGGCTTCAGCACCCGGCCGCAGCCCCGGCAGTCATAGAAATACTGGCAGGCATCGGTCGGCATGGTCTCAGACGCCTCGAAGCCGCAATGGGGGCAGGTGATGCGCGACGTCAGCACGACGGCCGTCATGCCCGCCTCCGCCGCGTGGCGAGCGCGTATATGGTCAGCCCCACAAAGGCCGCAAGCGCCGGCAGCAACACGAAATCGAGCCAATCCACGACCGCCGACAGTCCGACCGCACCCAGCAGCACGACCAGCACCGGCGTGAAGCAGCAGAACGCCGCGATCACGGTTCCGACGATGCCGGTGGCCAACAGCTTGTCCTTCATGGGGATCAGCATATCCCGGAATTGGTCAACCCGCCGTTGACATCCTCGCGACCGTGCCCCGCCCCGCGCGCGTGACCGACCCTTGGAGGGATGAAGACCAGACCGTCCGATGGCTGTATTAAAGCCATTGGAGGCCCCGGCATCGACGCGTCGTGAAGGCTCGGTTATCGCCACGGCGCGCGAATTCTTCGCCGACCCGGGCGAATCACCCTATGACCGCAGCCAGTGAACCGAGCGGTACTGACAGCGCCGGTACAGGTTGCAGCGGCGACGGCTGCGCGACAGTATCGACGTCGGACATGGGAACAACGTGACGGACCATCGGCCATGGGCAAGCTGCTGGACGGGAAATGGGTCGATGACGATGTCAGCGCTGCCGATGCCGACGGCAAATTCCAGAGATCCAAGGCGCTGCTGCGCAACTGGGTGACGGCGGACGGGGCGCCGGGCCCGTCCGGCGAGGGCGGATTCAAAGCCGAGGCCGGGCGCTATCACCTTTACATCGCCATCAATTGCCCCTGGGCCCATCGCGCCGCGATCTTCCGCAGACTCAAGGGGCTGGAGGACGCGATCTCACTATCGGTCTGCGCCCCGCGGCGCACCGACCAGGGCTGGGTCTTCGATCCGGCGGACGACCGCTACCGCGACGGACTGCTGGGCAAGGAGGCGTTGCATCAGGTCTATACGGCGGGCATCTCCGACTATTCCGGTCGGGTCACCATGCCGGTGCTCTGGGACAAGCAGCGCGGAACCATCGTGAGCAACGAATCCGCCGAGATCATCCGGATGTTCAACAACGCCTTCCTTGGCGTTGCCGGTAATGACACGGATTTCCACCCGCCGGACCTCGCCGAAGAGATCGACGCGCTGAACGAGACGATCTACGCCACGGTCAACAACGGCGTCTATCGCGCCGGATTTGCCCGCAGCCAGGAGGCCTATGACGAGGCGGCGACGGCCCTTTTCGCCACCCTGAACGATCTCGACCAACGCCTGTCCCGATCCCGATACCTGCTCGGCGACCGGCCCACCGAGGCGGACTGGCGGCTGTTCCCGACGCTGGCCCGGTTCGACGTCGCCTATTACGGCGCCTTCAAGTGCAATCTGAAGCGGCTGATCGACTACCCCAATCTCTGGCCTTATGCCCGTGAGCTGTATCAATGGCCGGGAATAGCGGAGACCGTCGATTTCGGCATCTATAAGCGCGGGTATTTCTCAAGGAGTCCCTTGAGAAATCCCCATGGCATCGTGCCCAAGGGTCCGGCGATCGATTTCTCCGAGCCGCACGGACGCGGCTGACGGGCCAGGCGGGCCGGCCCTGCCCCAATCCGGGCCGGGATGGATTGCTTATCAATGCATTAACCATGAACGTTCCAGTTTCCCTGAACCGGAGAAATTTATTGAACAGTGTTCACTTAACCCCATCTATGCGACAGGCTTTCGTCTGGGCAAGGAAGAGCACCCATGGAAATCACCATCTGGCTGATCGGCTTCGGCGTCATGGCCATTGTCGGGCTCATTTTCTGGGACCGCTTGGGCCGGCTCGAGCATGAGGTGAAGCGGCTGAAGGCCCAGTTGCAGGACACGCCGGTTGCCGTCGCCGAACCCGCCGCCGTTCTTGCTCCCTCGCCCGCGGACGATCCGATAGCTGAACCCCTGGAACCGGCCGGCGGAGACGAAACCAGCCTCCCGGAGGTATTGCCTCCGGTCGAGCAGCCGGCTCCGGTCTTCGCCCTTCAGGCCACCGAGGAGACATCAACCGCCCCGGTCGCCGAACCGGATTCGGAATCGCCGGATCAGGCGCCGTCGGAACCAGCGCCGGCCCCTGCCCCCAGCCGCGAGGCTCGCCGGCGCGGTTTCGAGCAGCTGTTCGGAGCCCGGCTGGCGGTCTGGGGCGGCGGCATCGCGCTGGCGATGGCCGGCTTCTTCCTGGTCAAGTACTCCATGGATATCGGGCTGATCACGCCGCCAGTGCGCATGGTGCTGGGCGGCCTGTTCGGTCTCGCCCTGCTGGCCGGCGCGGAGTTCGTGCATCGCCGGCCGGCCATCGCCAACGGCGCGCGGATCGTGCAATCCCTGGCTGGCGCCGGCATCGCGGTGCTGTATGCCGTGATGTACATCGCCACAACCATCTACGACCTGTTGCCGCCGACGGTCGGCTTTCTGGGCCTGGCCGCCACGACGGCGGCCGCTCTGGCATTGTCGCTGCGGCGCGGACCGCCGATTGCCGTGATGGGGCTGGTCGGCGGCTTCGCGACGCCGGCCATGGTCAGCACCAGCACGCCCAATGTGCCGGTGCTGATGCTGTATCTACTGCTGGTCATCGGCGGCCTCATGCTGCTGATCCGCCGCCAGGGCTGGTGGTGGCTGGCGGTCCCGGCGGCGCTGGGCGGCTTCGGCTGGGTCGGGCTGATCCTGACCAGCGACATCGCGGCGGAGAACAGCGTCTGGCTCGGCCTCTTCCTGCTGGCCATGACCGGCATGGTGTTCACCACCAGTGCCGGAGACCGCCGGATCCCGTTGGACCGTGCCCTGGGCAGCGCCCGCACCCTGATGCCGATCCTCACCGGCGGCGTCGCTCTCGCCCAGCTCGCGGTCATCGTCGGCACGACCGGATTCGGTTGGATCGATTGGGGCCTGTTCGGCCTGCTGGCCGCAGCCTGCGTCGTGCTCGGCGCCCGCCAGACCCATTGCATCCTGCTGCCGCCGATCGCGCTGACCGTCACGCTCGCCCTGCTGGCCCTGTGGCCGCAGCCCGATGCGCTGCGGTTCTGGGTCGTCTCAGGTGGCGCGCTCGCACTCTTCGCCGGCGCCGGCTACGGGCTCACTTGGCGAAGCGAGCAGCCCTATCACTGGCTCGGCCAGGCGGCGGCCGCGACCATCGGTCTATTCGGCATCGCCTTTTTCCGCATGTTCCCGCCGCTTGCAACGCCGCTGGTCGAGTTCGCCTGGGCCGGCATGGCGCTGGCCTTGTCGGCACCGGCGGTGCTGATGGCGGCGATGGCGCAGGGCCGTCGCGAGGAGACGGCCGGCATCGCGGACACTCTGCTGCTGATCGCCGCCGGCATCGCGTCGACCATGGTCGCCGCCGCCCTGCTGCTGGTGGTGCCGGCAGAGGGCCTGCCCACCGCATTCGCCTTGACGGCGGTCGCGGTCATCCTGGTCGCCAACCGGCTCAAGGCCTCGATCCTGAACTGGATCGCCGGGACCGCCGGCGTCCTCTTCGCGGTGACGTTGGCGACCACCCCGAGTGGCATGCTGCTCGACGCCATCGTCGGCCTGATCGGGTCCCTGCCCACAGATTCCACCGCCTGGCCGCTCCTGCTGCCGGTGGCGCCGCTGGCGGCAGCCGCCGCCTTGAACAGCTGGCAATCCCAGAGAATCGCCTTCGCCTGGGCGGCGGTGGCGGCCGGAACTCTCGCGCTTGTGCTGCTGGCACCTCCCATCTTGCGTCCGTTCGTGCTGGCGCTCGAGGGGCTGGGCCTAATGCTGCTCGCACGCCGGGTCGTCGGCTTCGGCCTGCCGGAACAGGCATTGACGGCCGCCGGCCTCTCGGCATGGCAGTCGCTGCAGGTCCTGATCCCGCTCGCCATTGCCACCGTTCCGAGCTTGATCGGGCAGCCGGTCTACGCGAAAGCTTTACCGCCCCTGGGCGATATCGCGCTTGCGGTGGCGCTGCCCGCCCTGCCGCTCGCCGCAACGGCCTGGACCTGCCGAACGGAGGCGGGCTGGGTCTGGCGTCCGCTGCTGGCCTCCGTCGCCGCCGTCTGGATGGCCATCCTCGGCTATGGCGCGATCAAGTCGCTGTTCGGCATCGACGCTCTGGCGGCCTTCGAGGAGCGCGGGTTCCTGGAACGCGCGGTCGTCACCCAGGCGCTGTTCGCCTTGGGCGCGGCAGCGTTCTGGACGCACGACCGCCTGGGACGCGACGGGCTGGCATGGGTTGGCATGGTCCTGACCTGGATAGCCGTGGCGCGGCTGGTGTGGTTCGACCTGCTGGTCTTCAATCCCATGGTGATGCCGCAGGCGGTCGGGGCGTGGCCCATCCTCAATGCTCTGCTGCTCACCTACGGGCTGCCGATTGCATGGCTAGTCCTGCTCCAGCGCCGGCAGCTGCCGCTGCCTGGCTGGCAACAGCAGGCCCTGGCCGCCAAGGGCGCCTGTCTGGCCCTGATCCTCCTGCTTGCCTTGGCCCAGGTGCGGCAGCTGTTCCAGGACGGCCCGATGATCTACGGCCCGGTCGGGACGGCCGAGCTCTACGCCTATTCGGCGGCGGCCCTGGCGACCGCGATCGGCTTCCTGATCTGGGGCGTGGCGCGCGGCGACCAGATGACACGGCTGGTCTCGCTCGGCCTCATGCTGGCGGCCATCGCCAAGGTGTTCCTGTACGACGCCTCCGAGCTGACCGGCCTGTGGCGCATCGCCGCCTTCTCCGGGCTCGGTGTCAGCCTGCTGGGCATCAGCTGGCTCTACAGCCGCTACGTGTTCGTGGACCGTGCCCTACCGTCCGGTGCACCTGGCGCGGGCGGTAGGGCCCCGGAACTGTCGTCGGAAACGCCCTAGTCCGGCGTGGTACGGTCCGGCCCTTGTCAGGTCGATACGATCCGCCAGGCACCGTCCGGCTGACGGCAGGCTGTGCCGTAGGCCTGCTCGGTCTGGCCGCCGACCGTGATGGTCTGCTGGAACTCCCGGCAATACTGGCCCGACGCCGAGGTGCCGTCGCGGGTCGGCGTGATGGTGCCATAATTGCCGCTATCTGGATTATTCCAGGTAATGCTCTCGCCCAGCGGTGCCGACTGGGCCCGGACGACAGCCTGGTTGGCCTTCATGCGGTCGACGTCGTCCATCGACCGGCCGATTTCGCTGCCGATCAGGCCGCCGACCAGGACGCCGGCGCCTGTCGCGACCAACTGACCGCTGCCGGAGCCGAATTGTGCACCGAGCAGCCCGCCGAGAGCAGCGCCGGTGAGTCCGCCGACGGTCTCCCGCTGGCCCATTCCTTCGCACGCCGATACCGTCATGGCGATGGCGATTGCGGCAATGAGTGATATCCGGCGCATTGGCCGTTCTCCCTTGTTGAAACGCAGGTGGAAATGCGTGCGCGGGCCCATGGGACCGGCTGCAATTCTTGAGGGAAGTCTAATTGGCGCCCGGGCTTCGGCATTGAGGCACGTCAAACGACACTGCCGACAGCACCGCCCCGTTAGTCCACGGCGGCGACCTCGGTGACGAATTTGCGCAGCATGGCGGCGGCGAACTCGTCATAGTCGGCCGCCTGTTCCACGAAGCCGACGCCCTGCGGACCCACGACCTGCTCCTGGAAATGCGTCTTTACGGCCGGATCGCCGCCGACCACCAGCCCGTTGATGATCATACCCAGCCCCAGCGCGGCGTCGCGGGCGCCTGAGGGGGCCGGACCGATATTCGTGATGCCGTCGCCCACCACATTGAGGATCTGCCGGTCGGCGAACCAGGGACAGTTCGCCAGAAGAGCCGTGCCATCGGCGACCGCCGGCCCGAGCCCGGTGCTGCCGGAGCCGGACAGCCCGGCGGTCGCATGCAGCATCGACGCGGCGCTGGCAGCCCCCGTCTCGCCCCGGATCGGCGTCCAGGGAACGACAACCCTTGCCAGTTCCGGCGCCTCCGACCAGGCATAGACGGCGATTCCCGTCAGGCCGTGCGGCCCGCCGCGCACGGCCCGTAGGAATTCCGGGTGGGTGAGCGTGCTCGCGAGCCCGTCCAGCTGAAGCCGCATCTCAGCCGGCGCGATGGAGCCCGACGCGTCGAGGCCGATGGCCATGCAGATGTCGGCACGCTCGCGCTCGGCGGCCATGGCGCCCGCGGTCAACGCAAGAACGGCGACCCCGGCCGTTAGCTCTCGAATGCTCATGATCCCGCCCCGCAACCCCGCCAACCGGCTTCAGCCTTCAGAGCTGTTTCGCAGGGGACGCTCGTCAAGCCTGATGCCACGGTCCGCAGCGGAGAGGATTACCGCAGATCCCAAAAATGCTTGGCCGGAAGCGGAATTTTTGACTCCGGTCCGCCGCCGGAACACCGTAGATTGCACGGGAATGCATCACCCCTTTTCAACGCAGGTAGCTGACCCCAACGGGAGGAAGACATGGCACTCACCATTGGCGAAACGGCGCCGGATTTTCAGGCCGAGACCACCGAAGGCCCCATCAGTTTCCACGACTGGATCGGCGACGGTTACGCGGTCCTGTTCTCGCACCCCAAGGACTTCACCCCGGTCTGCACCACCGAGCTGGGCACAATGGCCGGGCTGAAGCCGGAATTCGACAAGCGCAACTGCAAGATTCTCGGCCTCAGCGTCGACCCGGTCAGCAACCACGAGAAATGGTCGCAGGACATCGCCGACGTGACCGGCCACGCGCCGAATTATCCGCTGATCGGCGACAGCGAACTGAAGGTGGCCAAGGCTTACGGCATGCTGCCGGCCGATGCCGGCACGACCTCGGAGGGCCGCACCCCGGTCGACAACCAGACGGTCCGCAACGTCTTCGTCATCGGGCCGGACAAGAAGGTCAAGCTGAGCCTGGTCTACCCGATGAGCACCGGCCGGAACTTCGACGAGATCCTCCGCGCCATCGACTCCATCCAGCTGACCGCCAAGCACCAGGTGGCCACCCCGGCCAACTGGGAGCACGGCGAGGACGTGATCATCGTCCCGGCGCTGTCCGACGAGGCCGCGAAGGAGAAGTTCCCGGATGGCTGGAAGACCCTGAAGCCGTATCTGCGGGTGGTGGCAGAGCCGAAGGACTAAGGCCGCTACCTAGACTGTCATTGCGAGAAGCGCAGCGACGAAGCAATCCACTCTAGCCGACAGAGTGGATTGCTTCGCCTTTGGCTTGCAATGACGGCGTAGTGGAGCAGAGCGCCCCTTACCCTGCAGCCACCTTGAAAGCGTGGTCCAGGTCGGCGATCAGGTCGCCGGGATGCTCCAGGCCGATCGAGATGCGCACTAGGCCCTCGGTCACACCCGTCTCGGCCCGCACGTCCTCCGGCACGCCGGAATGGGTGGTGGAGGCCGGGTGGCAGACCAGCGATTCGGTGCCTCCCAGGCTGACCGCGAGCTTGAAGAGCTGCAGGGCGTTCAGCAGGCGGAAGGTGGTCGGCCGGTCGGCGTCGATCACGAAGGAGAAGGTGGAGCCGGCGCCGCTGCATTGCCGCTCATAGACCGCTTGGGCCGTAGGGTCGGCGTCGAATTCCGGGTGCAGGACCCGGGTCTTCATATGCGGGTTTGTGGCCAGCCAGTCGGCGACGCGGCGGCCGCTTTCCGTCGCCTTCTCCATGCGCAGAACCAGGGTCTCCATGGAGCGGGCGATCATCCAGGAGGAATGCGGATCAAGCTGCGAGCCGAAGGCGCTGCGGGTCAGACGTACCTGCTTCAGCAATTCCTTGGACCCCGTGACGCCGCCGGCCACCAGATCGCTGTGCCCGCCGACATATTTGGTGAGCGAGTAGACGCAGAGATCGATGCCATGGCGGATCGGCTGCTGATAGACCGGCCCCAGCATGGTGTTGTCGCAGACCGAGACGGGCCGGTCGCCATGGGCCTGCTCATGAGCGTCGATCACCCGCGTGACGGCGGCGAAATCGATCATCGCGTTGGTCGGATTAGCCGGGGTCTCCAGATAGACCATCTTCACCGGCCCCTGCCCGGCCGCCTCCTGCATGGCCGCTGCCATGGCCTCCTCCGACAGCCCGTCTGAGAAGGCCACCGTCTTGATGCCGAAACCGGGCAGGATCTTGCGGATCAGGGTCTCGGTGCCGCCATAGAGCGGGGTGAAATGCAGCAGCACGTCGCCGGGCCTGAGCAATGCCAGGAAGATAGCGCTGATCGCCGCCATGCCGGAGGACGTCACCGCCGCCGCCTCGGCTCCGTCCAGCAGCGCCAGGCGGTCCTCGACGATCTCCAGGTTTGGATGGTTGAAGCGGCTGTAGACCAGCCCGCCGGCGCCCATGCCCTCCGGCGCCGGCTTGCGCCCCGCCACCACATCGAAGAACTCCGCCCCCTCCTCCGCATTGCGGAAGGCGAAGGTCGAGGTCAGGAACACCGGCGGCTTCACCGCCCCCTCCGACATGAACGGGTCGTACCCGAACGACATCATCTGGGTGGAGGGATGCAGCTTGTGGCCGTCGAGATGGGTTTTGCGGAACTGGCAATCCGGCATGGCAGGGCTCCCGAATCGATTGAGCGACCGATTGGCGCCTCTATGGCATGGAATTGCGGCAATTCCTGCGTTGCCGTCCCGGCACCTCGTCAGCGGCCTGCGAAAAACTGCCTCAAGTTGGAGAAGAGCGTCGGGTCGGTGATGATCCGCGGCACCTTGTGCTGGCCGCCGAGCTTGCCCCGGCTCTTCATCCAGGCTGCGAAGCTGCCCGGCGGCACCGATTGGATCGCCGGGCCTTTGAGGCCGTAACCGCCGGCGCGGTGCGCCTCGTAATCCTCATTGGTTGCCGAAAGGCACCGATCCACGGAAGCGGCGAAGCTCGCCAGAGCGTCCCTGTCCGGAACTCGGTCGTCGAACTCGACGATAAAGAGATGCTGGCCGAGATCGCCGGCCGTCTCCGGCATCAGGGCGCCGACGGAGTAGTCGGTGACGGATGCGCCGATGGCGTCGGCAGCGGTGGCGACGGCCGTCTCGATCTCCTCGTCGATCAGGTGTTCGCCGAAGGCGGAGAGCATGTAGCTGGTGCGGCCGGTGATCAGGAGTCGGGGCGGGCTGCGCTCGATGAAGCGGACAGTGTCGCCGAGCACGTAGGTCCAGAGGCCGGCATTGGTAGTCAGGATGACCGCGTAGTTGACGCCGGTCTCGACGGTCTTCAGCCAGTGGCGGGTCGGGTTCGGCGCGTCCAGCTCCTCCAGCGGCACGAATTCGAAGAACAGGCCGTTATCGGTGATCAGCCGCAACCCCTCGCCGTCGCCGCGATCGGCAACCGCGATGAAGCCCTCGCTGGCTGCGTAGACCTCCCGGGTTTCGGCCCGGCTGCCCTTGAGGAGTTCGCCGAACCGCTTTCGATACGGGGCGAAGTTGACCGCGCCGTGGATAACCAGTTCAAGGTCCGGATAGAAGCGATGCAGTTCCTGCGCCCGGTCCGGATGCCGTTCGGCAAGCCTGTCGAAGAACAGCAGCATCCAGCTCGGCGTGCCGCTGATGCTGCGGATGTCCGCCTTGATCGAGGCCTCGGCGAAACGGTCGATCTTGACCTCCCAGTCCGAGATCGTCTCCAGGGCGCGCGGCGGGAAATAGCGCGGCCGGGCCCACCAGGGCGTCTGGTGGGCGGCGATGCCGCTGAGATCGCCGGCAAGCACGCCCGGGGCGAGCTCCCTGAGATCGGTGCTGCCGCCCAGCACGAAATTGCGCCCGGCCAGGACGCGGCTGTCGGGGCGCGCTGCCAGGTGATGCACCAGCACGTCCAGCGCCGCCCGGACATTGGCGGCGTTCATGGCGTGCGAGCAGGGGATGTGTTTCGTCGCGCCGGTGGTGGTGCCCGATGTCAGGGCGAAGAAGGGCATGGTGCCCGGCCAGGTGCAGTCGCGGATCTGGGGGAAGGACGGCTCCCAACAGTCGCGCCAGAAATCCTCGTAGCGGCGCAGCGGCACCCGGGCCTGGAAATCCGCCACGGTCCGGATCGCGCCGAAACCGTGATCGCGGCCGAAACGGGTGGCCTTGGCGGCGTCGAGCAGCCGCAGCAGCTCGCCCTCCTGTCCCGCAACCGGATCCTCGCGGCGCAGCTGCCGCTGCCGGCGGGCGGCATAGAGCCGCAGGATCGGGGTGAGGTTCAGCATGGCCGCGCGCTTGCCATCGGTTGGGGCCGCGATCGGAAATCGGTGGTCCGTTCGCCGACAGGTCGCGCATGCACGCCAATCGCAAGCGCTTCCCCCTCACCCTCCCAACGCTTCGCATCGGGTCCCTTCCTCTCCCCAAGGAGAGGGTAACCAGAGGCGTCCGCGTACAACCCCTCTCCTTGGGGAGAGGGAGGGACCCGCGGCGAAGCCGTGGGAGGGTGAGGGGGAAGCGCCGCCATTTCCAACCCGGCGCCGTGCCGGCGGACGCGTTTATGGCCCGAGCGTCGTGGTATGCACTGCCCGGGCGCGGACGTTCTCCAGCCGCATCGGCAGCTGGATGTACTCGCCGGAGCGCCATAGCGGCACCTGGTCCATGAAAGTGTCGCTGTTGAGCCAGCCATCCTGGCCGCCGAGCAGGACGAAGTAATTGCTGTCCAGATCCGCCATGTCGGAGATGTGCCGGGCATTGGCCCCGAACCGGGTGGCGTGGCGCTCGTCGGTGGTCGCATGGGCCGTCTTCATCAGGGTATCGGTGCTGCCGCCGACCGGGAAATCGCCGAAGCGGAACCGGTCGCCGATCAAGGGCAGGTTAGACAAGGGATGCGCCAATTGCAGGCGGTGCATCTCGCCCCAATCGGCGAAATTGCCGATCCCTACTGTCGCCGCCGCCAGCCCGTCCCGCAGCGCGACGCGCAGGACCTCAGGGTCTGCTGTCTCGATGTCCTCGCGCAACAGCACTCGGATCCGGCCGACATTGGCAAAGGACGCCCAGTCCTGATCGCCGAAGCTGACTTCGTAGAAGCTCCGGGTGAAGCCGTTGCGGAACAGCTCGAAGGCGACGGCGCCGCGCGACGACTCCGTGTAGTTGCCATCCCAATCGCGCATCAAGTCGATCACCGCGCGCTCCTCGGGCGTCGCCTCGGCGCTCACCCCGAGCCCGTCCATCCGCCCCACCACGATGCTGCGCAAAGCTTCGGAGGAGGCCATGTAGACGTCCTGCTGCACCCGCCGCAGGTCCTCCAGCCCGATCGTGGCATCGCCGCCAAGCAGCGCGCCCATGCGCGCCACCCGATCGTCCGGCGAAAAGAAATACCCGACCTTGGTCTCGCCATTGGCCGGCCGGTTGTTGGCCGAGGCCAGGACGCCGCCAGGCGGGTTCAACACGAAGGGCAGCTCCGTCACGCCCCGCGGATCGTCCCAGGTCGCCGCCGCGGTCTGGGCGTCGAGGATGACATCCGGCGGGCTGCCGGTGCGGTTGGGCAACCGGACCGCCATCACCTGGCCGATATTGCCGGCGGTGTCGGCGAACAGCATGTTCTGACCCGGCACCGCAAAGCTGCGGAAGGCGGCGCGGAATTGGTCGAAATCCCGGGCCCGGCTGACCGCCAGGAAGGCGGAGATCTCGTCGCTGGGCAAATGCCCAGTCCATCTGAGCGCAAAGGGCGGCACGTCCAACTCGGCCAGCTGCGGCACGTCGGACAGCACCGGACCCCATCGGGTATCGCGCGCGGTCACCGTATCGTCGAACCACCAGCGCACCCGGATTGTCTCCTGGCGCTCGCTGAACGCCTCCTCGGACAGGCCTGAAACGTCGTAGAGGTCGCTGGAGGCGGCACGCATATTGGTGCCGCCCCAGGCGATGTCGCGGTTGCGGCCGATGGCGAAGATCGGCAGCCCCGGTGCCATGATGCCCAGCGCGTGGTAGGAGGGCGAGCGGATGCCGGCGATCAGCCAGACATTGGGCAGCAGGATGCCGAGATGCGGGTCGCTGGCCATGATCGCGGCACCGCTGGCGCTGCGCGCGCCGGAGACCGCCAGGCTGTTGCTGCCGGACCGGGCGGTCTGGGAGATCAGGCCTTCCAGCGACAGTCCTTCGGCGGAAAAGCTGGGAACGGAATCGCTGCCGTTCTCCACCAGCCGGGCCCAGATCTCCGGCCAGTCGTCCCGGGTCCGCAACTGCAGCAGGTTGAACCAGACCAGCCAGTTGACGTCGCTGCCGGCAAGGCGGCCGATCGTGAGGACATCGCCGACGCTCCAGGGCTCGCGCTCCAGCCCCATCACCGCGAACTCGACCGGCAACTCGGCCACGTTCTGCTGGTAGTGGTTGATGCCGGCGACGAAGCCCTCGAGCCATTCGCGGGTCTCCGGCGGCAGGCCGGCCTCCATCTCCGCCGTGGCGCGGCCGAAATCCAGGATGCGCAAACCGTGATCGATGTCGAAGGCGACCGGCCCCGCCATCTCCGACAGCCGGCCCTGGGAGATCCGCCGCAACAGCTCCATCTGCCCAAGCCTGAGATGGGCATGCACCAGCCCGAGCGCCATGGCGGCATCGGAATCGTGTTCCGCTTCGATGAAGGGAATCTGGTGCTCGTCCCAATGGATGGCGGTGCGCCCCTTGAGCGCCAGCCCATCCGTCGGGATCACCGTCAGCCGCTGGTCCAGCGTCGTGGGTTCGGGCAGCGGCGCGAACAGCGCGCAGCCGCCGAGCAGGAGAGAGAAGCCGGAAGCCAGCGCAGTCGTCAGTCGTCCCATGCCTGCAAGCACCGCCAGAAGTCGAAGCCATCGGTGAATGGTCAGACCTTCAGATAGCGCATCGGAGGCAGAACTCCATGGCTGTCACACAATGTAACACGATTGCGGGCCGCTTCAGTGGCGTGGCAATCGATGCCGTTGGGCGCTCTTGCCGGATTTTCCGCGGCGCATCGGCGATTTCGGGTATCGTCGGGGCCAAGCGTTTGGGCGGTTGCGGGCCTTCGCCTTCGCAGGGCGCAACAGGGAGGGCTGCGGCCATTTCGCTCGATCCAGCAACACCCATGACAGACCGGCCAGGCCTGGGCCGGCCGCAGAGCGGCCTCGGCATCGCCTATATGGCCGCCGGCATGTTCCTGTTCTCCGCCGGGGACACCCAGGCGAAGTTCCTGACCGACACGCTGCACCCGATCCAGATCGCCTGGACACGGCAATCGGGGCTTCTGATCGGGGTGCTCATCCTGCTGGCGCTGCGCGGCGGCGCCGTGCTGCGCACCGATCGTCCGGGCCTGCAGATCCTGCGCGGCGGCCTGGCGGCGGGCTCCGCGACCCTGTTCATCACGGCGGTCAGTTTCGTACCGCTGGCCGACGCGGTGGCGGTCACCTTCGTATCGCCCTTCATCGTCGTGGTGCTCGGCGCCCTGGTCCTCCGGGAGCCGGTCGGCATCCGCCGCTGGGCCGCCGTCGTCATCGGATTCATCGGGGCGATGATCGTGATCCGTCCCGGCCTGGGCGTCATCCACCCCGCCGTCATGCTGGTGCTCGTGGCCGCCGCGCTGTTCGCCCTGCGCCAGATCCTCTCCCGCGTGCTGGCCAGCACCGACCGCACGATGACGACGATCGCCTATACCGCCCTGGTGGGCAGCCTCATCCTGTCGCTGCCCCTGCCCTTCGTGTGGCGCTGGCCCACGACCGGGCTGGAGATCGCGCTGCTGGTCAGCATCGCCCTGATGGCGGCACTCGCCGAATTGCTGGTCATCAAGGCGCTGGAGGTGGCACAGGCGGTGGTCCTGGCCCCGGTCCACTACACCTTGCTGATCTGGGGCACCATGTACGGCTACCTGGTCTTCGGCCAGCTGCCCGACCTGTGGACCTGGACCGGAGCCCTGATCATCGTCGCCACGGGCCTCTATACGCTGCACCGGGAGCGGGTCGTCGCGCGCCGGCCGAACCAGGCGGGCAGCGGCCATTGATCGGAGACTGAGGGATGTATGACGGGAGTCATAGTTTGAGTACCGGCAAACGATCACCTATTCCGCAATTCCGCTGTCAATCCAACCTCAGCCTCAGCATTATTTGGTATTGCTCTTTGTCTACCTCATCGACTTTTCCGACCAACCGGCCCAGGCCGACTCTCCAGCCGAAATACATATGCGTTGGAAAGTTGTTCGCGGCGTAGACCTTTTCATGCCAGGGGTCGCAAACGACGGCCTCGGGACCCCAGGTAGCGTAGTCGGTGTGGTCGCTCCCAGTTTCCCGGCCGAGGACGACGAAGGCGTGGTCGCCAACAGTCATGAAATCAAGCGGCCTGTTGCCGCGGTCACGTAGAAAGACGAAGGCCAGCGATGCCTGCTCGTCGCAGTTCCCGCATCCTGCCAACGCACCAATCTTGGCCTTCCACTCGATCGACTGCATTTCGGTCGGGTTCTCCACAGGCTCAACAAACCTGTGGGAGAGATTGCGGGAAACGAACACGCAGGATTGGCCCCAGAATGGCGGGATAAGATTGTCGCCAAGCTTGTTGCTCGCACCCCTGGGCATCGTCGAATCGACGTGGCTCCTGGCAAGATTCGCGGCTTCGAAATTTTCGGGAAGGCTCATGTTGATTATTCCGGTGGTTATGGCGATGCCCCCGGACGGGCGACCGCAGTGGGTCGAGGGGGCATCGCTCAAGATCGGGGCTATCGGATCAACACTGCGGTTGATCGAGGTCTTCCCAACATTCGGGGGGACAGGCGGCCATCACCTCTGCGGCCGCGTTTGCGAAGGCCTCATTGGCAGCAGCGAGTTTTTCTCTCTCGGCCTTCAACTGGCTGCTGAGTTGGCTTGCCACGATCATGAAGCCCAATAGCAAGCCAGTTAGGATCCCAATCGCAGCCACCAAAGCCCAGCCCAGAATCTGCCCTACGACAGGGACCTGCCAGACTTTGTCCAAGACCAATAAAAGTCCCAAGATCGCAGCGCTGATGGCGGCAATCGTCGTATTGATCCTCTTGGCCACAGCCTCAAGCTGCTCAATTACGCTACAAATCGCCAAGATCGTATTTCTTGCTTCTTGCAGTCTAATGCGAGCCTGGACACATTCCGGATCGTTGCAATCGGCCATTGCCGTTTCCTTCCTTTAAGTATGTCAATTGAGAAAAGTGATGATCGGGAACGGTCATAAGCGCCCTGCCGCGCAGGTTCTCCGCACGGTCACCAGGCAATCTCGTTCCCGAAGTTCGCCGCTATTTTGGAGTTGCGAGCGTGAATCCACGGTGGTGGCCATCGGAAAAGCCCCGTGAATTCGAATGGCGCGGCCGATCAGCCGGTCAGGGTCGATCCAACTGCGGAGCTCTCGACCTGGCTCGCCGTCCCGGGAAGCCCGATGCCCATGCCGACACAGGCCCGGGGCAATCCGTCCCGGGCCTGGCGCTCACCGCTCCCTAAAAATAGTGGGCGCGTTCGGCGCCGTCATAGCGGCCGGATTTCAGGCAGCAGCACTTGAAAGGAACGGCCGGAGCCGCAGGGGCACGGGTCCTTGCGGCCGAGCTTCTCGACCAGCTCGACATCGCCGTGCACCACCCGGTCGCCGCGCTTGACCCGTGTTTCGGACGGGAACGACTTGCGGCGCTTGCTCATGACCTCAAAAGGAGGCCTGGGCCTCGTATGGGATGGTCTTGCGCACGACACACCTTCAACCGGCAGCCGGCCTCGCGGCAGTGCGATCTTGTGTTGGGGATCCGGAGATTGGTGGGCGCACAAGGACTCGAACCTTGGACCCGCTGATTAAGAGTCAGCTGCTCTACCAACTGAGCTATGCGCCCCAACCCTTCGCGGAGCGCGGCATATAGCAGAGGGTTCAATGCGCCGCAAGGGGCAGCGTCGGGCCGCGGGGTTTTCTAAAGGTCGGGCTTTGGAAATCCGTGAGCGCCAGCGGCCTAGAAGTAGTCGTCTTCGAAGGCGCGGCGGCCCATGCGGGCGTCGCGGTGGATGAAGACGGAGATGATCAGGCCGATGCCGAACATCACCGTCAGCATGGCCGTGCCGCCATAGGAGATCAGCGGCAGCGGCACGCCGACCACCGGGATCAGGCCCATCACCATGGCGATGTTGATGAACACATAGAGGAAGAAGTTCACCGTCAGGCCGATGGCCAGCAGGCGGCCGAAATGGCTGCGCGAGCGCAGGCCGATGACGATGCCGTAGGTGACGATCAGGCTGTAGAGCAGCAGCAGGCCGAGCCCGCCCATCAGCCCGAACTCCTCCGCCAGCATGGGGAAGATGAAATCGGTCTGCTGTTCCGGCAGGAAGTTGAGATGGCTCTGGGTGCCCTTCATGAAGCCCCTGCCCCACACCCCGCCGGAGCCCAGCGCAATGGTCGACTGGGTGATGTGGTAGCCGGTCCCCAGCGGGTCGCTCTCCGGGTCCAGGAAGGTGAGGATCCGGTTCTTCTGGTAGGTGTGCAGGAACTGCCAGGCGATCGGGATCGCGCCCAGCCCCATCACCGTCACCACGGCGAACTTCCACAGCCGCACGCCGGCCACGAAGAACATGGCGCCGCCGACCATCATCAGAATCATGGCGGTGCCCAGATCAGGCTGCTTGAGCACCAGGCCGACCGGCGCCAGCACCATGAACAGCGGCACGAACAGCCGGGTCGGACGCCAGATCTCCTCCAGGGTGGGGCCGTGGAAATACTTCGCCAGGGCCAGCACCATGGCGATCTTCATGATTTCCGAGGGCTGCAGCTGGATGAAGCCAAGGTCGATCCAGCGCTGGGCGCCCATGCCGATGGCGCCCTTGAACTCGACCACCACCAGCAGCACCAGGCTGATGAAATAGATCGGATAGGCCATGCTGAGCCAGGTGCGGATATGCACCAGGGCCGCCACCAGCAGCACCACCAGCCCGACCGCGAAGCGCATCATCTGACGCGAGGCCCAGGGATCCAGGCTGCCATTGGCGGCGGAATACAGCATGGCGAAGCCGATGCCGGCGACGCCGCTGACCAGCAGCACCAGGATCCAGTTGATCTGGATGAGCTTCTCTCCGAGGGTGAACTCGGACCGGCTGCCAACGAAGAAATCGTCCCGCATCATCGGCGCCTAGCCCTCATCGGTCCGGATAACCGGCCGGGGACCGGCCTGCCTCGGGCCGGCATCCGCCGAGACGATGCGGCGGGCGATGTTGCGCAGCTGGCATTCCTGCAGCAGGTCGCGGGCGATGGGGGCCGCCGCCTTGCTGCCGCCGCCGCCATGCTCGACCACCACGGCGGTGGCATAGCGCGGCGCCTGCACCGGCGCGAATCCGATGAACAGGGCGTGGTCGCGCCGCTCCCAGGGCAGATCCTCGTTCTTGGTGACGCCAGCGGCGCGCTCCTCCGGGGTGATGCGGCGGACCTGGCTGGTGCCGGTCTTGCCGCCCATGCGCATGTGCTCCACGGCGATCTGCGAGCCGCGAGCGGTGCCGCGCTGGCCGGAGGTCACCTCGACCATGCCGTCGACGATGAAGCGCAGGGCCTCGGGGTCGACCTCCAGGGTGGGACCACGCGGCGGCAGCCCGTCGGCCGTGGCGACGGCGCCGACCACCGCGTCGTCATTGGGCGGGCCGACGCGGCGGATCACATGCGGCTGGACCAGATGGCCGCCATTGACCAGCTGCGCCGTCATCCGGGCCAGCTGCAGCGGGGTCGCCAGCACGAACCCCTGGCCGATGGCGGTGACCAGCGTCTCGCCGCCCTGCCACGGCTCGCCGATATTGGCCAGCTTCCAGTCGCGGGTCGGGATCAGGCCCGGCCGCTCGCCGGGGATGTCGATGCCGGAGGTGGAGCCCAGGCCGAACCGGCGCGCCATCTCGGCGATGTGGTCGATGCCGACCTTCTTGGCCAGCTCGTAGAAATAGACGTCGCAGGACTGGGCGATGCCCTGCAGCATGTTCATGCGGCCATGACCGCGCTCGCGCCAGCAATGGAAGCGGTGATTGCCCAGCACCATCGAGCCGTTGCAGTAGAAGGTCTCGTCCGGATCGATCAGCCCGTGCTCCAGCGCCGCCAGGGCAACCAGTACCTTGAAGGTCGATCCCGGCGCGTATTGGCCGTTGATCGCCTTGTTGGTCATCGGCTTGTAGGGATCGTTGATCAGCACGCTCCAGGCATCCGGCTCGATGCCCAGCGCCATCACATTGGGATCGAAGCTGGGGCTGGAGGCGAGCTGATAGACCTCGCCGGTGAGCACGTCGAGGGTGACCGCCGAAGCGCTCTCCTCCTGCGCCAGCCGGCTCTGGGCGAAGCGCTGCAGGCCGATATCGATGGTGAGCTGCACCTCCTGGCCGGTCTCGGCCTCGACCCGGCCCTCGTCCAACTCGCGGATCACCCGGCCGACCGCATTCACCTCGACCTGGCTGGTTCCGGAATGGCCGCGCAGATCGAGATCGAGCCGGCGCTCCACGCCGGTCTTGCCGATCCGGAAGCCGGGCAGGTTCAGCACCGGCTCGTCGGTCAGCTCCTCCTCGGTGACGGCGCCGACATAACCCAGGACATGGGCCGTGGCCTCGGCGGCCGGATAGTTACGGAGCTCGCCTTCCTCGATGGTCAGCCCCGGCAGCTCCGGCGTGTTCACCTCGATCCGGGAAACCTCCTCCCAGGTCAGGTTCTCCTTCACCGTCACCGGCACGAAGCCCGGGCGGCGGCGCAGGTCGCGCATGACCTTGGTCCATTCGTCCTCCTCCAGGGGGACGAGACCGGACAGCTTGTTCAGGGTCGTTTCGACGTCGCCGGCCTGCTCGGCCACCATGACCAGCCGGAAATACTGTCGGTTCAGCGCCAACGGTTCGCCGAAGCGGTCGACCACCAGCCCGCGGGACGGCGGCAGCAGGCGCATGTTGATGCGGTTCTCTTCCGCCAGCATGCGGTAGCGTTCGCTCTCGGTGACCTGCAGGTAGTACATGCGCCCGGCCAGGGTTCCGAGCAGGCCGAGCTTCAGCGCCCCCAGCACGGCCGTGCGGCGGGTCAGGGACCGAAAACGATCGGAATCCCGTTCCATCATGGGCGTGACCTCACGTGCGCCGCAGCAGGCCGCGCTGCATCTGCAGCAGCAGCCAGGAGATCATCGGGAACAGGGCCATGGTGATCAGGGCGCTGATCAAGGGCGGAACAATCGATTGGATGTCGTTGGCGTAGATCCCGAAGGCGAGCCATTCCAGAAACGCCCCCAGTAGCGCCACGACCACGAAGCCGACCCACAAGAACAGGAAGGGCTGGCCGACCAGCAGCCGCCGCTGGGTGACCACCAGGAACTGGCAGATCAGGAACACGAAGGAATGCAGGCCCAGCGGCCCGCCGGTCAGCACATCCAGCAGGAATCCGGCCACGAACACGACACTGAACGGCAGCAGGTCCGGGCGATGGGTGGCCCAGTAATAGACTGCGATCATCGGCAGCACCGGCGCGACCTCGCCATAGGACGGGATCGGCAGCGGTGTGACGCTCAGAAGGACGAGCAGGAAGGTCGCCAGGGAGGGTGCGGCATGGCGAAGAAACTGCTCAAGTCTTTGCCAGGCGAGATCGGTCACCAGTTGAAACCCGGGTGAAGCTGCATCTGGCCGCCGCCATCGCCCGGTCGGAAATCGGTGATCCGCACAAATTCCAGCCGGCCGAGATCCTCGATGGGCTCGACGCGCACCAGCCCGCCATCGACCGAGGCCACGGTGCCCACGGGCAGGCCCGGCGGGAACATGCCGCCATGGCCGGAGGTCACCACCCGGGCGCCCGGTTCGATGTCGAATTCCGCCGGCAGGTGCAGCAGCCGCGGGCGGTCGGAATTGTCGCCGCCCAGAACCGCCCGCTGCCGGCTCTCTTCCAGCACAACCGGTATGCGGGCGTTGAGGTCGGTGATCAGCAGGATCCGGGCGGTGCTCTCGCCGGTCTGCACGACGCGGCCGACCAGCCCGCGCGGCCCCATGGCCGCCTGTCCGTCGCTCAGGCCGTTCTCCGCGCCCAGATTGACCGCCAGGCTGCGCACATAGGCGCCGCTGTTGTCGCCGATGACCCGCGCCGACAGGAAGGCATGGGGCACGGTCGGCCGGTAGTTCATCAGGGTCCGGAGGCTGAGATTTTCCGCTTCCAGCCGGAAGGCGGCCTGGCGGTATTCCTGCAGCGCCGCGTTCTCGGCCAGCAGCGCCTCGTTCTCGGCCCGCAGCCGGGCCAGATCATGGATGTCGTCGGCGATGTCGCCAATGCTGGCGGCCGGCTGGGTGAACATGGCCATCAGCGGCGAGAGGGTGTCGGTGATCTTCGAGCGCACACCTTCGACGGATGCGGGGTCGACGCGGCCCAGCACCATCAGGGCCACGGCCGCCATGACCAGCAGCACGAAAGAAAAACGATGCGCCAGCGCCCGAAGCGCTGCGATGCGAACCATAGGTCTGGTTCGATAGACCACCCGCGTTATCCCTACCGTCCCTGCCGTTCAGGAGCCCCGCCAAGCAGCACCGGACGTCGCCCAACCCGACAGATCATTAACGAATCACCATCGATGGACGAAACCCTAGTACATATTTATTAACACATTTCGAAAGTTCTTTTTCTCTTCCAATGCCCTACCGGTGCCCAGCGCCACGCAGGAGAGGGCGTCGTCGGCGATGGAAACCGGCAGCCCGGTCGAGTGCCTGAGGACGAAGTCGAGGTTGCCCAGCAGGGCGCCGCCGCCGGTCAGCACGATACCCTTGTCCACGATGTCGGCGGCCAGTTCCGGCGCGGTGTGCTCCAGCGCCACCTTGATCGCCTCGACGATGGCGCCGACCGGCTCGGCCAGGCTTTCCGACACCTGCCGCTCGGAGATCACCAGCTCCTTGGGCACGCCGTTCATCAGGTCGCGGCCCTTGATCTCCATGACCCGGCCCTCGCCGTCCTCCGGCGGGCAGGCGGAGCCGATCTCCTTCTTGATCCGCTCGGCCGAGGCCTCGCCGACCAGAAGGTTATGGTTGCGGCGGATATAAGCGATGATCGCCTCATCCATCTTGTCGCCGCCGACCCGGACCGAGCGCGAATAGACGATGCCGCCGAGCGACAGCACTGCCACCTCGGTGGTGCCGCCGCCGATATCGACGACCATGGAGCCGGTCGGCTCGGTCACCGGCAGGCCGGCGCCGATCGCCGCGGCCATCGGCTCCTCGATCAGGCCGACCTTGCGGGCGCCGGCCGATTCCGCCGATTCCTGGATCGCCCGACGCTCGACGGCTGTGGAGCCCGACGGCACGCAGATGATGACCTGCGGGCTGGCGAAGCTGCGCCGGTTGTGCACCTTGCGGATGAAGTGCTTGATCATCTCCTCCGCCACGTCGAAATCGGCGATGACGCCGTCGCGCAGCGGCCGGATGGCCTGGATGTTGCCGGGGGTGCGGCCGAGCATCTGCTTGGCCTCGTCGCCGACCGCGAGGACCTGGGTCTTGCCGCGCCGGGTGGCTATGGCGACCACCGACGGCTCGTTGAGCACGATGCCGCGGCCCTTCACGTACACCAGCGTATTCGCGGTGCCGAGGTCGATGGCCATGTCGGCGGACAGGAACCCTAGAAGATTGGAGAGCATGTGACCGTATGCTGATTGCGATGACGAATGTGACGTAGGGGCGGCGAGCTCTGGCGGTGATTCATGGGGGTCATGGGGCGCATACCTGAACGCCGATCGGGCCGGCGCTGGTCTGGCCGGCTGTGCGGGTGGCATCGCTCATGACTGTGCGGTCCGACATGTCCGTGTCGCCGCCCTTCCTGTTCCAGGCCCCATGTGGACTAACTCCCCGACGTCACGGTGCATGGTGATTCGGCTTTGCAGACGTCCCGGAAACCCTGTTTGCGATCCGACGGATCGGGCGAAACTGCGGTTCCCCGGGGCTGACAATGCGATCACCAAGCCCGTAAGTCGCGAAGAGCGGGAAGAGCGCCGGTTCCGGACCCCAAAACCGCCGGAAACCGGCCGTCTGCAAGGATCTCGTCACCGTTCGTCGATCGCGGCGTGGCCACGACAGGCACCCTCCAAACGCGGCCCGTCCTGGGCCAGGTTCGCCGCCAGATTGCCGCCCTTAGGGTTAACAAAATCTGAAGACCGAGCGCGTCGTGCGCACGAATCCATGTCTAGGCGGAACACCGGTACGGCGCAACGATTTTCCGAAGCGGTCGAAGCATTCAAAACGGCTGATTCCCGGCTTTGGCAAGCCGCCTGCCGGGATTCGTACACGCGCTGAACAGCCGCCTGCGGACACGCCCGGACGTGCCGGTCGCAGCCGCGGACGTTCAGAAAATATTCAGCAAGATTGCCCAGACTCGGCGGCCGCATTTCCGGTCAGCCGAAAGGGCATGAAACCGATGGACGACGCTATCTCCCACACGCTTGTCGACGACATCATCGCGAAGGGCTCCGTCAACGCCGACGATGTCATGAAGCTGCGCAGATCCATGTTCCAGGACGGGTTGATCGACCGGCGCGAGGCGGAACAGGTCTTCGCCATCGATGCGGCCTGTACCGAGAAGGCTCCGGAATGGGCCGAGTTCTTCGTCATGGCCCTGACCGACCACGTGGTCTGGAAGGTGGAGCCGAAGAAATATGTCTCTGACGAAAAGGCGGATTTCCTGATCCGGAACATCCTGCGGGACGGCAAGGTCGACGGCGAGACGGAGCTCGAACTGCTGATCAATGTCCTGCATTGGGCGATCTCCAGCCCGCCGCAGCTGGCCTTGCTGGCCATGAGCGCGATCCGCGACAGCATCCTGCAGCCGGAGACCGCCGCCTACGGTTCGAACCGACCGCCGGCGGTGATCAGCCCGTCCGACGTGGCGCTGATCCGCAAGGTGATCTACGCCGCAGGAAGCCCCGGCGGCTATACGGTGACCCGCGAGGAGGCCGAGCTGATCCTGGCGCTGAACGAAGCCACCAAGCATACCGAGCGCCCCGACAGCTGGGACGATCTGTTCGTCAAGGCCATCGCCAACTTCCTGATGTTCCCCGGTGCCCCGCCCTTTGTCCCGACCGCGGAGGAGGAATTGAGCCGCGAGCGCTGGCTCGACGAGCGCGGCAGTGTGGGAGGATTCCTCAAGGACGTCGGCAACTCGTTCCGCCGGCTCGACATCCCGGTCCAGGACGCCTGGCGCGAATTCGATCCGTTCGGCTCGGTCGCCGCCCGCGAGCAGCAGGAGAAGGAGCGCGTGCAGCTTGCCGCGGCCATGTCCCGCGAGAGCATCGATGCCAATGAGGCACAGTGGCTGCTGGCCAATATCGGTGCATCAGGACCGCTCGAGGCCAACGAGAAGAAGCTGCTGACCTTCATCCGCAACAATGCGCCGCACATCGATCCGGCGCTGGAACCGCTGTTGGACCGCGCCGGCGTTTGACCACCGGGCCGGACCGCTACATACCGGGCTCGATCGGATGATCGATCGGGCCCCCGGCTTCTGCCCAGTCCTGGAACCCGCCGAGGTTCCGGACATCGGTGTAACCGAGATCCTGCAGCGCCTTGCCGGCCAGCGCCGAGCGGCCGCCCGACGCGCAATACACGACCACCGTGCGGTCCTTCGCGAAGGCCTCGTGGTGGTAGGGCGATTCCGGGTCGGCCCGGAACTCCAGCATGCCACGGCTGACATGGACCGCGCCCGCCACCTTGCCGCTGGATTCGACCTCCGGCGCGTCGCGGACATCGACCACCAGGGCGTTGCCGGACTCGATCAGGTCCCTCGCCTCCTCGACGCTGATCCTGGGCACCGCGGCGTTCGCGGCCGCCATCATGTCCTTCACCGATGTCGTCATCTCCACCTCCCCGGATTTCCTGTAGTCCGCAGCATAGGCATGCCGCGTTACGGCTAGAAGCTAGAACATTGCGCCTCCGGGACCAGGGCATCCGCCATGGGTAAGCATTGACTTACCGTTAGCACTCGCTTACCGTAAGTCATGACTTACGATTCGGTCCTGACCGCCATGTCCGACCCCACCCGGCGCGCCGTGCTGGAGATGCTTCGCGAAGGGCCGCGCTCGGTCGCCGATATCGCGCGCCGGCTGCCGGTGAGCCGGCCCGCCGTTTCGCAACACCTGAAGGTGTTGAAGCAGGCCGATCTGGTATTCGAGCGCCGCAACGGGGCCCGCCGCCTCTATGAGGTGGACGCCGCCGGGCTGGACGCGCTGAAGGCCTATCTGGAGAGCTTCTGGGCCGACACCCTGGCCGAGTTCAAGACCGCCGCCGACCGCGGCGGCAAGGGAGGATAATCATGAATGCGACGACCACCGCATCCGCCCTGTCACCAGTCGTCAAGTCGATCGAGGTCGACCAACCCCTGGAGCAGGCTTTCGAGTTGTTCACCGCCCGGATGGCGGAATGGTGGCCGCTGGCCAGCCATTCGGTCGGTGGCGCCGATGCCCTGTGGTGCGGGATCGAGGGGCATGTCGGCGGCCGTGTCCTCGAACGCACCGGGTCCGGCGCGGAACATGTCTGGGGCACCGTCACCGATTGGCAACCGCCCCAGCGGGTGGCCTTCACCTGGCATCCCGGACAGGACCCCGAGCCGCACACCGAGGTCGAACTGTGCTTCGCTGCCATCGCCGAGGACCGCACGCGGGTGACCCTTGAGCATCGCGGCTGGGACGCGCTCGGCGATCGCGCCGGGGCGGTGCGTGGCCGCTACACGGAGGGATGGGATGTTGTGCTGGGCAGATGCCCTGACGGCGTCCTTGCCCCGTCCGACGAGCGCTCGCCGCAGCATGGGAGCCCCGCCTGAGCCGCCCGCGCGGATGCCCGCTGGAGCCGCCGGTCATCGACCTGCCTCCGGATGTCGGCGGCGCCAACCGCCTTTCGCGACATGCAGCACGACCGTGAACACGGCTGCGGCCGCCAGCAGCGACACCGCCGTCAGGACATTGTCGAGTGCGTCTGGCGCGATAATCAGGATGAGGCCCAGTCCCAGCATCATCAGGCCGGAAAGCAGCTTCAGCGCGCGCCCTTGCGCCTCGGTGAGCTTCCGGGCGCCGAGCGTCGCGGTGAAGACGGCCACGATGGCGAGAAGCGGCATGACATAGACCGCATTGTACAGGGCCAGATAGGCGTAATAGGAGGCGGTGGACAACGCCTCAAGGGTGAGGATGCGCGTGTAGACCAGCGGAAAGCCGCTGGTGCAGAGAAGCTCGTAGGTGTTGGCGGCAATCGCCAGTGCGACCGTCCCCGACACCAATGCCGGCAGCCTGTCGGCTGTGGCGAGGCCGCGCATCCGCGCGAAGAGCCCGGGCTTGGCATGCTCCGGTATCGACAGGGTCACGCCCTTCTTGAAGAGGAAGAAGTCCTTGATGTTGATGGCGGCCACGACGACCGCCACGGCGCCGGCGATGGTCGTGACCAGTCTTACGCCCTCAAGGACGAAGAACAGGTTCAGCCACGCCGCCATGAAGGCGAAGTAGACCAGCCCGGAAAAGACCACGAAGATCCCGCCGATCAGCGCCATTCGGCGGCGGCTGCGCGCATGGACCAGGAGGCTCAGCAGAAACAGAAGAACAAAGAATGCGCACGGGTTGAACGCGTCCAATCCGCCGAGGATGACGGTGACCGCGGGCAAAGACAGCGCACCGAGGTCGAGCGTCCCGAACAGCGGCAGCGAGATGTCTGGCGCCGGCGGAAGGACCGCGGTGGATGGCTCCGCCTTGGCAATCAGGGCGGCATGGCACGATTCGGCGAGCGCCCTGAGGCGAGCTCCGACGCCATTCGGCGCGTCGAAACCGACGATCATCCGATCGCAGAGGAAGAAAGTCGGGACACCGCGGATCTCCTCGCCGACGCTCTTGGCCATGGCGGCGAACAACGCCCGGTTCTCCGACGACTCCGTCACCTCCCGGGGCTCCACGGTCAACCATGGGAGGCTGGTCTCGAGCGCGTCCAAGAATGGCCTCGCCTTGGCGCAGTGCGGGCAGGTCCGGGACCAGAAATAGACCAGCGTGACCTCCGCCTCACCATCCACGGCGGTCCCTGCCTCCGGCTGGTCGCGGATCTGGGCGGCCGCAGCCCCGCAGATGGCAAGACCGGCGAAAAGGAACAAGGCGAGCGCCAGTACGGCTCGAGCCGGATTGATTCTGTCCTGCATACCTGTTCGCGACGACCTTCTGTCTTGGCCGCCCCCCCCCCCCGGGGATGCCGACCCACCATGCCAATGCATCCCGTAGGGCCAAGCATTACCGAAGGGACGCGAGGTTCAACATGACGTAAGTCAAGCTGGGCATCGGACGGCGTACTCTCAGCCGCGGGCGGCACAACCACCTGACTCAGACTGGCTGGTCCTCGCGACTCGCGCCCATCTGGCATGCGCTCCGGCTCTGCTATGGTGACACGGCATCGGGAGAGTGGCGCATGCGCATCGACGAACTGGACACCCCATCGGTCATCATCGACCTGGAGCGGGTCGAGCGAAACCTCAGGCGCTGGCAATCCTATTGCGACGAGCACGGTCTGGCGAACCGGCCGCATATCAAGACCCACAAGATCCCGGAACTTGCACGGCAACAGGTGGCCCTGGGCGCCAAGGGCATCGCCTGCCAGAAGCTGGGCGAGGCGGAGGTCATGGCCGATGCCGGGCTGGACGACATCCTCATTCCGTACAATCTGGTCGGCGCGTCGAAGCTGCGCCGGGCGGTCGACCTTGCCCGTCGAGTGACCCTGACGCTCACCTGCGACAGCATCGATACAGCCGAGGGCCTTTCAGCCGCTTTCGACGCAGCCGGCCTTTCGGTGGCCCTGCTGGTCGAATGCGACACCGGTGCCGCGCGCTGCGGAGTCCAGGACGCGGCGGAGGCGGCGGCATTGGCGCGGCGCATCGAAGCCCTGTCCGGCCTCTCCTTCGCGGGCCTGATGACCTATCCGCCGCCGGGCCGGCAAGCGGAGGTGCAGTCCTTCCTGGCCGAAACGGTGGCCGAATGCGCCGCGGCCGGCCTCGAAGCGACGCTGGTGAGCAGCGGCGGCTCGCCGGACATGTGGACCGCCCACAAGGTTCCAGCGGCCACCGAGCATCGCGCCGGCACCTACATCTACTATGACCGCTCCCAGGTGGAATTCGGCGCCGCCAGCCTGGAAGACTGCGCCCTCAGCATCCGGGCAACCGTAGTGAGCCGGCCGACATCCGACCGGGTCATCGTCGACGCCGGGTCAAAGACCCTGTCGTCCGACGTGATGAATATCGGCGGCCACGGCACCGTCCTGGAATACCCATCGGCCCGCCTCTACCAGATGAGCGAAGAGCACGGGAACCTGGATTTTTCCGAAGAGAGCGGCCGTCCGGCGATCGGCGAGACCCTGACCATCATCCCCAACCACGCCTGTGCCGTCACCAACCTGCACGATTTGGTGCATGGGGTGGTCGACGGGCGGGTCGAGCGCAGCTATCCGGTCGCGGCGCGTGGACGGGTCGCCTGAGAGGACAGCTCTGGCGTAGCCATCCTCATCCCGAGCCTGTCGAAGGGTGAGGTCGGCTAAGCCGGTGCTGACACCGACTTCGGAAGCTCACCGCACCGAGTAGCGATCCTTGTAGTACGCCCCGAAGCGCCCGGCATCGCCATGGCTGTCGTTCAGGAACTGGTGGATGTCCTGGGCGGCGCACACCCCGCTCCGCCACGCGCCATGGACGGCCAGCGGCTGATAATCCGCGTCGTAGGCCGGCGCCGTCGCCTCGCCGGCCCAGAAGACCGGCAGGCTCTGGCGCGGATCCTTCAGCGCCTCACGTGCCGCCGACGCCGCCATCCTGCGCTGGCGCTTGGGCACGAAACGCAGATAGGAATTGCCGCCTTTGGCGAACGGGTCCTTGGACCAGTCCTGGCGCATAAAGTTGGCGACGAAGTCGCCGCGCGGATGGTCCGGGCTGCGGGCCAGCAGATCCTCCTTCTTCCAGCTCCGGCCGCGCCCGTAGATCGCGCCCAGCGCGGCGAAGACATGATCGACGGCCTGAGCGTCGGTCATCTTGGCGATGCGTTTATGATCCTGGTTCATCAGCAGGCCGGTCAGCACATGCGGGCCGTGATGCTCCTTCGGATAGTTGGAGAAGAAGGTCCGGGCCTTGCCGCGCGGATTGCTGAGCACCGACATATGCGCCGCGGCGCGCTGGTCGTCGTCCCAGACCCGCTCCTTGAATTCCAGCCCGAACTTGGTGATCGCACCCATGCCGATCATCTCAAGAGCCCGCCGTTTCTTCGGCGTCAGCAGGTCGCCGAAGATCGTGGCCCCCTCACCCGTGTCCGGGTTCAGCATGCCGGCCGAGAAGGTGCAGAGCACGGCGCCGCCGGTGAAGGTCTTGCCCGCTTCCGTCGTGACCGCGACCTTGCCGTTGGCGAGGCGTTCGACCTTGGCGATCTTGCAGTCGGTCTTGCCGAAGCCGCTCTTCTTCAGCGTCCCACCGGCCTTCTTGAACTGCCGGAGGATGGCGTCGGGCAGGCGGTCAAAACCGCAGACATCGTGCCGCTGGGAGCTCTTCAGTTCCATGCGGTATTCCGTCGGCTCCATGAGCTGGTCGGGGATCGCGTCCGACGCGATGCCCGCGATGCTGAGATCGTCGATCATGCCCGGCGTATGCGCCGTCAGCGTGTATTCCAGCAGCGCGGTCGCACGGCCGCTGAGCTGATCGTCGTTACGGCAGCGGGCGGCAAATTCCCTGGCGTTGATGTCGGGCGACGTCTTCCACTTGAAGTCGCGCAATCGCTCGATGCAGCCCTGTACGGGCCAGAGGTCCTTTTCGAAGACCACCTCCGCCAGCATCTTGGTGTGCTTCCAGTTGGGGAAGTAGAGGCGATTGCGGGGGATCTTGAAGGGGCCGACCGTGCATTTGTGAAGCGCGGAGGCCGAGAAACGGTGGCTATGGACTTCGTCCCAGAAGGCCTGGTATTGCGGCTTCTCTTCGACATGGATGTACTCCGCGCCGGCCTCGGCCGGGATCGGCTTGCCATCCTTCTTCACGAAATCCCAGACCGAATACATGCGGCCGCCGACCCGGTCGGACCCTTCCAGAAGCAGGACCTTCAGCCCGGCCTTCTGCAGGTCGCGGGCGGCGGTGACCCCGGCAATACCGGCGCCGAGAACGATGCAGTCGAAGGCGGTCTGAGACCGAGGCGTGGGCATGACGGCTTCCCCCAAAATGTCCCACTACCTGCGGATAGATCGAATTTGAAACAAAATTGCATTGAATAAATCACAAAATACACTCTTGCGGGTCACAAGGCTATGGCCGCGGCGTACGGTGTAACGAAACTGTCGTGGGCGCACGACTGTTCGGGTTCGGGGAATAACGGCGAGAAGGGCCAGCCAATGGCGGCCGTTGGCCCTGGCCTAGCCGTCCTCATCCTTCGACAAGCTCAGGATGAGGATGGCTAAGCCAGGGCCGGCATTCGTCGAATGATCGTCAGCCTCGACCCCGGCGACGGACCGAGGTCGAGGCGACGTGCCATCAACCGTCCCTAGTTCTTCTCTTTATCGACCAGCTTGCTGGCGCCGATCCAGGGCATCATGGCGCGCAGCTTCTCGCCGACCTGCTCGATCTCGTGCTCGGCGCAGCGGCGGCGGGTTGCCTTGAAGCTGGTCTGGCCGACTTTGTTCTCCAGCATCCAGTCGCGGGTGAACTTGCCGCTCTGGATCTCGTCGAGGATGCGCTTCATCTCCGCCTTCGTCTCGTCGGTGACGATCCGCGGGCCGCGAGTGTAGTCGCCGTATTCCGCGGTGTTGGAGATCGAATAGCGCATATTGGCGATGCCGCCCTCATAGATCAGGTCGACGATCAGCTTGACCTCGTGCAGGCACTCGAAATAGGCCATTTCCGGCGCGTAACCGGCATCGACCAGGGTCTCGAAACCGGCCTGGATCAGCGCCGTCAGGCCGCCGCACAGCACCACCTGCTCGCCGAACAGATCGGTCTCGCACTCTTCCTTGAAGGTGGTCTCGATGATGCCGGAGCGGCCGCCGCCGATGGCGCAGGCATAGGAGAGGCCGACATCGAAGGCGGCGCCGCTGGCGTTCTGGTCGACCGCGATCAGGCAGGGCACGCCGCCGCCTTTCTCGTATTCCGCCCGCACCGTATGGCCCGGCCCCTTCGGCGCGACCATGAAGACGTCGATCTCCTTGGACGGCTCGATCAGGTTGAAATGCACGTTGAGGCCGTGGGCGAAGGCGATGCCGGCGCCGTCGCGCAGGTTCGGCCCGATATGCTCACGATAGATATCCGCCTGCAGCTCGTCCGGGGCGCACATCATCACCACATCGGCCCAGGCCGCGCCATCGGCCGGGCTCATCACCTCGAAGCCGGCGGCCTCGGCCTTCTTGACCGTGGCGGATGAGGGCCGGAGCGCGATGCGAACGTCCTTCACGCCGCTGTCGCGCAGGTTGGCGGCATGGGCATGGCCCTGGCTGCCATAGCCGACGATCAGCACCTTCTTGGTCTTGATCAGATTCACATCGGCGTCGCGATCGTAATAGACGCGCATGGCGGACAATTCCTTTCCTGTTGATCTTCTTATCTCACGCTTCTTGGCCGGTCTTGCGGGCCGGGCGCTGTCCATAGCACTTCGCACGGCGGGAATCCAAGGGCGTGGCGTGTCCTGGAGGCAACATTGTCCATTCCATTGCCCGGCACCACCGTTCGCAACGGCAAAACAACGCGAACATAGAATATGTCGAGCAAGACTCTACTTTACATATTTGGCGAAATTCGACCTCCGGCAAACAATTCAAAATAGAGTCAGTTCGCGCCAATTCCTCTGGCGAAATCCTCAACCAATAGATCACCGATTTCCGGCGCGAGGCATATTGCCGGCCATCATTGCCGGTCCCGCGCTTACTGCTAAAATCTGTGCTATATCAAATACAGGGGTGTATCGGGGCGGAGGATCGTTATGGCTGCCAGCATGTTCGATCGCTATGGGGGCTTTGCCAGCGTCAGCAAGATCGTCATGGCCTTCTACGAAAAGGTGTTGGATTCCGAGGTCATCGGCGACTATTTCGAGGATGTCGAACTGCCCGCCCTGATCGATCACCAGACCAAGTTCATCGCCTCCGTCATGGGCGGGCCGGCCAGCTATACCAACGAAGTCCTGCAGCGGGTGCACGCGCATCTGGAGATCGACACCACCGCCTTCCAGGAGATGGTGACGCTGCTGCGCGAGACGCTGGAGGAGTTCGAACTGGAGCCGCAGGACATCGACACGGTGATCCAGGACATCAAGGGCCGGTCTTCCTACATCATCTCCGCCTGACGCAGGCGGGTTCTGGCGGCGGATCGGGGAACGCGGATGAACATCGAGAACTTCAACAAGATGTTGCTCGAATCCGTCGGCGTCGGCCTGGCGATCCTGAAGCGGGACACGCGGGAGGTCGTGTTCGGCAACCGCCGCTTCGTGGAGTGGTTTCCCGGCACCGTCGGAGTGGGAACCTGCCTGGAGGACCTATTCCCCGATGTCGACCAGCGCCAGGTCGAGTCGCGGCTCGCCGACGGCAAGACCTTCGCCTGCGAGGCCCAGATCAAGATCAAGCGCCGGCCGATGACCCTGGCGCTGCACTTCACCCGCCATGTCTACAACGACATGTCGGTGATGATCCTGGAATGCACCAACATCACGAAGATCAAGGAACTCGAGTACATGATCGAGTCCTACTCGAAGATGGTGGAGAAGCAGAACCGCACCCTTCAGCGGGAGAAGGAGCGGGTCGAAAGGCTGCTGCTGAACGTGATGCCGCGCAGCGTATATGAGGAGCTGAAGACCTTCGGCGTCACCGCGCCGCAGAAATACGAGATGGCGTCGGTGCTGATGCTCGACTTCGTCGGTTTCACAGACATGGCCATCTCGCAGGACCCGGCCGGCGTCATCGCCGAGCTGAACGACATCTTCACCGCCTTCGACCGGATCGTCGAACAGTTCGGCTGCGAGCGGATCAAGACCATCGGCGACGCCTATATGGCGGTTTCCGGCATTCCCGAGCACTCGCCCGAGCACGCCCACAACATCGCCAAGGTGGCGCTGCTCATCCTGCGCTACCTGCAGCGCCGCAACCAGGCCCATGCCAATGAATGGATCTGCCGCATCGGGATCAATTCTGGCACCCTGATCGGCTCCATCGTCGGGGTGCAAAAATACGTCTACGACATATTCGGCCCGGCGGTGAACCTGGCGGCACGCCTGGAGGCGCTGTCCGAGCCGATGCAGATCACCCTGTGCGAGGACATGCACGCGCTGATCCGCCACGAGTTCAGTTTCACCGATCGTGGCGAGGCCGAGGTGAAGGGTTTCGGCACCCGGAGAATCTACAGCCTCGATGGCGCCCAGGCGCCGCTCGCATCCCAATCGCACTATCTCGGGTAGCGCCGGAGCGGTGGGCCTCAGTCGAACCGCGAGGCGATCTCCTTGGGCCCGGGGCCCTGCCCTGTCATCCCGGCCGCACGGTTGCCGGTGATCTGCGAGACGGCAGCCGCCGTGACCGCGGTCGCCGAGAGGAGCAGAACCAGGCTGACGATGCCGCGCGCCACCGCCTCGACGACGGGGAAGCCTTCCGCCGGCAGGGTCGAGCCGGAGGTGTCGATCCCGATGGCCGAGAACAGCCCGGACAGCAGGAACATCGGCAGATAGGCCAGCACCAGCGCCAGCAGCAGCCGCCAGAAATTGCCCTCCGTCTCCGCCCACCGCCGGCGAAGGTCCCATGGCAATCCGATGCTGATCGCCGGGAAGGTGAAGGCCAGGCGCACGCCGATGAAGACGTAGAAGAAGAAATACAGCAGCGAGACCGCTTCCCAAGCATCGTTGCCGCTGGTGATGCGGGCATAGTCGAAGACCAGGTTCGGCACGACGGCGACGGCCATGAGTGCTGTGTTGAAGACCAGCAGGCTCACATAGATCGCGCGCATCTGGCCCACCGGCAGCTCCGCACCCGACCCCAGCAGGAACAGGCGATAGCAGGCCAGTTCCAGCACGGTCCACACCGCCAGATGCAGGACCGTTCGCAGCTGCCCGGCCAGGACGATGCCGGTCTCCCATTGCGCCCCGGGCTCGGCCAACAGAATCTGGTCCAGCCCCGCGGTAAACGGCCGCGCCAGAAGGTCGATGACCGCCACCAGCAGGACCGGCACCACCGACCAGCCTGCAATGCGCCGGCGCCACAGCCAGAGCGAGGTGTAGGCCGTCTTGATGGCCTCCCAGATCTCCAGCCTGCCCGTACCCTGGCTCACTGCGCACCCTTTCCCAAATCGCTTTCGGAATTGCGGGCGAACACTACACCATCCGGGCGGCCGATCATCCGGTCGCGGCGCAAATTCGCTAGTCGAAGGCCTCCGCCAACTGCCCCGGCGAGGGTTGGGATCCGGGTATGGCCCGGGCCGCATGCCCCGTAGCCGCCACATAGGCGGCCGCGATGACCGCCAGGGTCACGATGGCCGTCGGAACCTCCTTAACGGACTCCAGCACCAGAAAGATCAGCGACATCTGCTGCGGCGTTTCCGGAGGCCGCCGAAGCGGAAATACAGCGCCGTCAAAAGCGTGTGCATGACGAAAAACGGGATCGGGATCGCAACGAACAGCAGGAAGAGCTTGGCTGAAAACCCTTTGGTCTCCCGCCAGCTGAGCCCTGGTCGCAACGCACCCCGGGTCGTCGCGATGGTGTAGACGAAGCAGAGCTTCGACATTGCCAGCGCATAGCAGGCGAAGATCAGTGCATTGAAGAGCGCCGACACATACCCCATGGCCGCGGCATCGATCATGTCGCTGGCTGTCGCGAGGGTGATGGAAAGCGTGTAGCTCTGGTTTATGGGGTGCAGGATCGTGGTCCAGGCCATTTCGAAGACCAGGATCAGCAGGACCGGGATCACGATACCGCTTGCATCGCGCGTGCCGACACCCGGCATCGGAGCCAGCAGCGCACGAAGAAGAAGCACCACGAACACCGCACGCACGAAGTCGCGAGCAAAATGCTGTGGAAACAGCAGAAGGGTCTGGAACCAGCCCGACCTGAGCCAGTCCGGGTCGATCGCCCGAAGGACATCGTGCGGAAGGGCCAGCCAGAACGCCGGATGGAAGGCGTTCAGATAACCGAGCAGAAGACCGTCCACCGCCAGCCAGGCCAAAAGGATGCCAAGCACCGCGAGCCGCCGCCGCCAGAGCGCGGTGAGTGCCTGTCCCGCCAATTGCCCGATGCTGATCATCGTCGACCCGGGGTTGTTGCGGCCGACCAACCGGCCGCCGGAGGCAACCCTAAGGGCTTCGGGTTACCGCTTGATCAAGACATTGGACCGGCGGCTCAGTCGGTCCCCAGCACCCCGCCCGCGCCGCGGGCGATGGCGACGACGCCGGTTCGGCTTACGTCGTTGAGGCCGAGGGGCTGCATCAGGCCGATGAAGGCGTCCAGCTTCTCCGACGCGCCGGTGACCTCGAATGTGAAGCTCTCCGTCGTGCTGTCGACGACGCGGGCGCGGAAGATGTCGGCGATGCGCAGCGCCTCGATGCGTTTCTCACCGGTCGACTGGACCTTGATCAGGCCAAGCTCGCGCTGGACGAACGGGCCCTCCATGGTCAGGTCGTTGACCGAATGGATCGGCACCAGCCGGTCGAGCTGGGCCTTGATCTGCTCGATGATCATCGGCGTGCCCGACGTCACCAGGGTGATCCGCGACTGCGCCTTGTCGTGCTCGACCTCGGCGACGGTGAGGCTCTCGATGTTGTAGCCGCGGCCGGAAAACAGGCCGATGACCCGGGCCAGAACGCCGGGTTCGTTGTCCACCAGCACCGATATGGTGTGCTGTTCGATGGGATCGTCTCTGGGAGGCATGGTCGTCTCGGATGGATGGTGTGCGGGTTCCGGTCAGGCGGCAGGCCGGAGCACGCCATGGCGCCCCGGCCCGCGGGATGCGGCGGCCAGCCGCGCCTAGACCAGGACCATGCCGTCTTCCGCCGCCGGCTTCTCGGCCTTGTCCTCGGGCCCCAGCAGCATGTCGTTATGGGCGTGGCCGCCGGGGATCATCGGGAAGCAGTTCTCCGACTTCTCGACCTGCATGTCGACGAACACCGGGCCATCGGTCTCGATCATCCGGGTGATGACGTCGTCGACGTCGGAGACCTGGGTGGCGCGCAGGCCGGTCCAGCCGAACGCCTCGGCCATCTTGACGAAATCCGGCAGGGCGTCGGAATAGCTCTCCGAATAGCGCTCGCCATGCAGCAGTTCCTGCCACTGGCGCACCATGCCCATCCAGAAATTGTTCAGCACGAAGATCTTCACCGGCAGCCGGTACTGGGCGGCCGTCGCCATCTCCTGGATGTTCATCATGATCGAGGCCTCGCCGGCGACGTCGATCACCAGCGCGTCCGGATGGGCGATCTGGACCCCGACCGCGGCCGGGAAGCCATAGCCCATGGTGCCGAGCCCGCCGGAGGTCATCCAGCGGTTCGGCTCCTCGAACGGGATGTACTGGGCCGCCCACATCTGGTGCTGGCCGACCTCGGTGGTGATGAACACGTCGTCGCGGCCGGCGGTCAGCTCGGCCAGGCGTTTCAGCGCGTATTGCGGCTTGATGATGGAATCCGCCGTCATGTCCTGGCGGAACTTCAGGCAGTCCCGCCCGCGCCATTTGTCGATCTGCGCCCACCAGGGCTTCAGCGCCTTGGCGTCCGGCTTGCTGCGCTTCTTCAGCAGCGCCACCATCTGCTCCATCACAACGCCGACATCGCCGACGATCGGCAGGTCCACCTGCACGTTCTTGTTGATCGAGCTGGGGTCGATGTCGACATGGATCTTCTTCGAGCCCGGCGAGAAGGCGGAGATCTTGCCCGTCACCCGGTCGTCAAAGCGCGAGCCCAGCGCCACCATGACATCGCAATTGTACATGGCCAGATTGGCCTCATACGTCCCGTGCATGCCCAGCATGCCCAGGAATTGCGGGTCCGAGGCCGGGAAGGCGCCCAGCCCCATCAGCGTGCTGGTGCAGGGCGCGCCGGTCAGCCGGACCAGTTCGCGCAGGGCGGCGGAGGCCTGCGGGCCGGAATTGATGATGCCGCCGCCGGTATAGAAGATCGGCCGCTTGGCCTTGGCGATCATCGCCACCGCCTGAGCGACTGCACCATTCTCCGGCTCCCGGCGCGGGCGATAGCTCTTGTGCTCGATGTTCTCCGGCGGCTCGTAGTCGCCGCTGTCGAACTGCACGTCCTTGGGCAGGTCGACCACCACCGGGCCGGGACGGCCGCTGCGCGCCACGTAGAACGCCTCATGGATGGTGCGCGCAACCCGGTTGACGTCCTTGACCAGGTAGTTGTGCTTGGTGCAGGGGCGGGTGATGCCGGTGGTGTCACATTCCTGGAAGGCGTCGTTGCCGATCAGGTGGGTCGGCACCTGGCCGGTCAGGCAGACCACGGGAATGCTGTCCATCAGCGCATCGGTCAGCCCCGTCACCGCGTTGGTGGCGCCGGGGCCGGAGGTAACGAGGACGACGCCGACCTTGCCTGTCGAGCGGGCATACCCCTCGGCGGCGTGTACGGCGGCCTGTTCGTGCCGTACCAGGATGTGCCGGATGGCGTTCTGCTTGAACAGCGCATCGTAGATCGGCAGCACCGCACCGCCCGGATACCCGAAGATGACATCCACGTCCTGGTCCACCAGGGCTTTCAGGATGAGCTCGGCTCCGGTCAGTTGATCGTCAGACATTGTCCTCTTGCCTTGAAAAAGGGGCCCTTGGAGAGGCCCCGACCTGTTGCGTTTTCGCGTCGTTGCGCCCCCGTTTTTCCGGGGACGGGCAAGCTAGACGTGTTGCACTGCAAGGTCAACGCCAATCTCGAATAATCGACAAGATTTCAGACTTGAAACTTTGCGAATATTGCGCATTGACGACATGTGTGAAATCCGCGCTCCGGGCCAAAACCTGGTTGCGAAACCAGGTGAGCTGGCGTTTGGCATAGCGCCGGGTCGCCTGCTGCGCCTGGGAGATGGCGGTGTCGCGATCGATCTCGCCGGCAAGGAATCGCGCGATTTCCGGCACGCCGAGCACTTTCATGACCGGCAGCGCCGGGTCGAGGCGCCGGGCCAGCAATGCCCGCACCTCCTCCACGGCACCGGCGTCCATCATGGCGGCGAAGCGGCGGTCGCAGGCAGCATAGAGCGGCTCCCGGGGCGGCACGATCACCAAGGTCCGGAACCGATAGCCGGGCGGCGGCCCCAACACCGGTTCGGCCTGCCAGTCGGCCAGCGACCGGCCGGTCGCCTCCAGGACCTCCCAGGCCCGGATCAGCCGCTGGCTGTCGCCGGGATTGAGCCGCCCCGCCATCACCGGGTCCCGCTCGGCCAGCACCGCGTGGAACGCCGCCCCGCCCAGTTTCGCGTGCCGCGCCATGGCCTCGGCCCGCACCGCTTCGGGCACGTCGGGGATGTCCGACAACCCCTCGGTCAGGGCGCGGAGATAGAGCCCGGTCCCGCCGGCGACGATTGGCAGGCGGCCTTCGGCATGGGCGCTGTCGATCTCCGCAACCGCCATCTCCCGCCACCGGGCGGCCGAGCAGCGTTCGGCGCCGTCGACCGTGCCATAGAGCCGATGCGGCGCCCGCGCCAGATCGTCCGGGCCCGGCCGCGCCGTCACCACCGAGAGATCGCGATAGACCTGCATGCTGTCAGCATTGACGACAACGCCGTCCAGCGCCTCCGCCAGATCCAGCGCCAGTGCCGACTTCCCGCTAGCCGTCGGGCCGCCGACAAGGACGACCGTTCGATCTTCTGTCTTGTCTTTAACCACGGCGCTTTATATCTGTCCTCGCCCCATTTCGCAGCGCCATCGGTATCGAATGTCCAATGTCCTGACGCTGATCGGCGCGCCATCGCTTTCCAACGACATCGCGGCGGCGGCGCATTCCGCCGTCTCCGGCTTGGCCATCGAAGCCGCGGACCCCGACTGGCTGGCGCCCGGCATCGCCTGCGACATCGCCTTCGAGGGGCCGGACACCACCAGCATCGAGGCTGCGGTCCGGCAGCGGCTGGGCGACGCGCCGGTGGACGTAGCGATCCAGCCGGCGGCCGGGCGGCGCAAGCGGCTGCTGATCGCCGATATGGATTCGACCATTATCCAGGGCGAGAGCCTGGACGATCTGGCGGCCATCGCCGGGGTCGGCGACAGGGTCGCCGCCATCACCGCCCGGGCCATGAATGGCGAGATCGACTTCAAGGGCGCGCTAAGGGAGCGGGTAGGGCTGCTGAGCGGCCTGCCGGAGGCGGCCTTGGAAGAGGCGTATGACAAATTGGCGCCGACACCCGGTGCCGAGGCGCTGGTCCGCACCATGCGCGCCCATGGTGCGTTCACGGCGCTGGTGTCGGGTGGCTTCGGCTTCTTCACGAGCCGGGTGCGCGCGCGGCTCGGCTTCGACCACGACGAAGCCAACACGCTGGAGATCGTGGACAGCAAGCTGACCGGCCAGGTCGTCGAGCCGATCCTCAACCGCGACGGCAAGGCGGCCGCCCTGGTCCGCCTCTGCCGCGACCGCGGCCTGCCGACCGGCGACACATTGGCGGTCGGCGACGGCGCCAACGACCTCACCATGATCCAGCGCGCCGGCCTCGGGGTCGCGTTCCACGCCAAACCGTCGGTCCGTGCCGCAGCCCCCGCGAGGATCGACCACGGCGACCTGACGGCCCTGCTCTACCTGCAGGGCTATCGGGCGGAGGAGATACCCCCGGGTTAGTCGTGGGCAGCGGGACTGCCCCCTCACCCAGCTCCGGCTAAGGCTTGGTCTTCGACCTCGCCAAGCCTTCTCAACCCTCTCCCCGGGGGAGAGGGATATCGACCAACGATTGGCAAAACCCCTCTCCTTGGGGAGAGGGTGTGGAGGCTTGGCGAGGTCGAAGACCAAGCCTTAGCCGAAGCAGGGTGAGGGGGCACGGGATGTCGACCACTAGAGCGACTGGACAGCCGGGCGTTCAGGCGATCTCCGCTGCGTCCCCGACCGTTGCCCGGCCCTGCTCGATCACCATGCAGCTCACCCCGCCACGCCATTCCGGTCTCAGGGCTGCCCTGAGACCGGCATGCTGTGCCTCCATCAGCGCGCAGGGTTCGGTTTCCTGGGTCACTTCCAGCAGGACGTCGCCAATGCGCAGGCGGGCACCCGGCTCCCTTGGCAGGTCCAGCCCCTCCACAAGCAGGTTGGCGCGGCGCAGAGTCCAGGGCAGGTCGGCGTCGAGTTCCGCACAGGCGGCAGCCCAGGCCTCCGCCGCGATCACCGTGACGCGGCGGCGGCGGGATTTGCGGACATTGCCCTCGACGCCGCCCTCCTCGGTGATGGCGGCAGTCTCGATCGTCTCGATCGGACCGCCGCTCACCGCGTGACGGCTGATCGCCTTTAGTCGTCCGGTCATATCATCCCTTCCGGGGCCCTACTCCGCCGCCACCGACGGCAGCTGCGCCAGGGCGGATTGCAGCTCGTTTTCGTCATAGGTGATGTCGGTCAGCTTGCCGGCGAAGAAGTCGGTATAGGCCTGCATGTCGAAATGGCCGTGGCCGCACAGGTTGAACAGGATCACCTTGGAGGTGCCCTCGGCCTTGCATTTCAGGGCCTCGTCGATGGCGCCCTTGACCGCATGGGTCGCCTCCGGCGCCGGCAGCACCCCTTCGACCCGGGCGAAATCGACCCCGGCCTGGAAGCATTCCAGCTGCTGGTAGGCCACGGGATGGATCAGGCCGAGATCGCAGATATGGCTGATCATCGGCGCCATGCCGTGATAGCGCAGGCCGCCGGCGTGGAAGCCGGGCGGCATGAAGGACGAACCCAGCGTGTGCATCTTCATCAACGGCGTGGTGCCGCCGGTATCGCCGAAATCATAGGCGAACTTGCCGCGGGTCAGCGACGGGCAGGCCGCCGGCTCGCAGGCCTTGATGTAGACGTCCTTGCCGCCGCGCAGCTTCTCTCCCAGGAACGGGAAGGCGATGCCGGCGAAATTGCTGCCGCCGCCGGTGCAGCCGACCACGATGTCCGGATAATCGCCGGCCATCTCCAACTGCTCGATCGCCTCCTGGCCGATCACCGTCTGATGCAGCAGGACATGGTTCAGCACGCTGCCCAGCGCATATTTGGTGTCGTCGCGCTGGGCCGCCTGCTCCACCGCCTCGCTGATGGCGATGCCCAGGCTGCCGGCGCTGTCCGGGTTTTCGGCCAGGATCTTGCGGCCGATCTCGGTCTCGTCGCTGGGGCTGGGCACGCAGCGCGCGCCGTAGGATTCCATGAGCGCCCGGCGATAGGGCTTCTGTTGGAAGCTGACCTTGACCATGTAGACATCGACCTCGATGTCAAACAGGGCCCCGGCCAGGGCCAGGGACGAGCCCCATTGCCCGGCGCCGGTCTCCGTTGTGATGCGCTTGATGCCGGCCTCTTTGTTGTAATAGGCCTGCGGCACGGCGGTGTTCGGCTTATGGCTGCCGGCCGGGCTGACGCCTTCGTATTTGTAGTAGATGCGCGCCGGCGTATCGAGGAACCGCTCCAGCCGCCTGGCCCGGAACAGCGGCGTCGGCCGCCATTGCCGATAGATGTCGCGGACCTCGTCGGGGATGTCGATATGGCGCTCGGCGCTGACCTCCTGGGCGATCAGGGCCATGGGGAACAGCGGTTCCAGCATCTCCGGGCCGATCGGCTCCAGGGTGCCGGGATGCAGCGGCGGGGCCAGCGGCTCCGGCAGATCGGCGGCGAGGTTGTACCATTGCCGCGGTATCCGCTCTTCGCTGAGCTCGTATTTGACGGTATCCGACATGGCCCCCTCCCTCGCTTTGGTGTTGCGGGGAAGTCTATGGACCGCCGACCGGTGGTGGCAAGCCGGTAGCGTGGCGGGCAGGTAGGCACCGCCGAACACCGACGGCCGAAGCGTTGGATTCGTGAGGTCCTCAGACGATCTCCGCGGCGGTAATCCAGGGCGCCGCGAGATCGTCGTTGTGAACGACGACATCCGCAAGGCTCCTTGGATCTACCCGCCGGAAATAGATCTCCTGACCCGGAAAGTAGCGATTGCGATACCTCTCCTCGACGGCTGACTCACCACCCATTCTCGAGGCATCGCGGGCTACGGCTCGGCACAACGCCGTCTCGAAGGACACGTCGACGAAGATCCGATAGTCCCACCACGAATTGATTTCCGGCCGAAACAAGAACACGCCATCGAACAACAGGATCGCGCCGGAACGGCAGGTCTCCGACTCGGCGATGACCGGCCTGTCGTTCAGATGGTCGAATGCCTGCCGACGAAATCCGCGGGGATCTTCGTTCGACAGAGGTTCAAGCAGAACCTCCTCAAGACCCCTGTAGTCGAACGAGTCGTCGTAATAGCCGGCCGGAGACAATGCGCCTCGGGCAAGACGTTCGGACTTCTGCCTGTGGAACCCGTCAATCGACGCCCGAACAATCTCATGCCCACCCTCCCTCATGTACTCCGCCAAGGCATCCGCCAGGGTCGTCTTTCCGGACGCGTCGATACCGTCAATCGCGACCTTGATCGGCTTCGAGGAGGAGACCCGAACGAGCCGTGACGACAAGTCCTGCAAGAGCTCGTCAAACGTCACACGGACCTCCTGGGGCATCGTGCAATTTGTCGCCATTCCGAACACGTGCGGCAAAAGAAAAGGCGCCGCCCGAAGGCGGCGCCGTATGCATTCCCAAATTCTGCAGCGGTCTAACCGGTCACGCTCAGCGCGACGAAGCGGAGATCGCCGTCCCGGTCGATCAGCAGCAGGACCGACCGCCGGCCAGCCTCACGGGCCTCTTCGACCATGCGGGCGACGTCGACCGGCGCCTGGACCTTCTCCTGGCCGACTTCCAGGATCACCTCGCCCGGGCGCAGGCCCTTCTCGTCGGCGGGGCTGCCCGGTGTGACCTCGGTGATGACGACGCCCTCGGTCGATTCATCGATGCCGTATTCGCGCATAAGAGAGTCGGTCAGGGCGGACAGGTCGATCCCGAGCTCGTCGAGGCTTTCCTCCTCGATTTCCGGCTCCGCCGGATCGGTCAACGCCGCCAGCAGCCCGGCATCCTCGGCCGCCTCGAGTTCGCCAAGGGTGACGCCGACGGTGACGAAGCCGCCGCGTCGCCAGACCACCACGTCGACCCGGTTGTTGACCGGCGTGTCGGCAACCAGCCGCGGCAGACGCCGCATCTCGGTCACCGGACGATCGTTGAAGCTAAGGATCACGTCGCCGGGCTCGATGCCAGCGGCGGCCGCCGGACCGCCCTCGGTCACGCTGGCGACCAGCGCGCCCTGCGTATCGTCCAGGCCCAGGCTCTCGGCGATCTCTTCAGTCACTGTCTGGATGCGCACGCCGAGCCAGCCGCGCCGGGTGCGGCCGAATTCGATGATCTGGTTGACGACATTGCTGGCGAGCCGCGCCGGGATGGCGAAGCCGATGCCGACGGAGCCGCCGGACGGCGAGAAGATCGCCGTGTTGATGCCGATCACCTCGCCGTCGAGGTTGAACATCGGGCCGCCGGAATTGCCGCGGTTGATCGAGGCGTCGGTCTGGATGAAATCGTCATAGGGCCCGGCGTTGATGTCGCGCTTCTGGGCCGAGATGATGCCGGCGGTGACGGTGCCGCCAAGGCCGAAGGGGTTGCCGATGGCGACCACCCAGTCGCCGACCCGCATCGCGTCGCTGTCGCCGAACGTAACCGCCGGCAGCGGGCTATCGGGTTCAACCTTGAGAACCGCGATATCGGTCTTCTCGTCGGTGCCCACCAGTTCCGCCCGCAGATTGGTGTCGTCCTGCAGGATGATGGTGATCTCGTCGGCGCCTTCGATCACATGGTTGTTGGTGACAATGTAGCCGGAGGAATCGACGATGAATCCGGAGCCGAGTGAGGTGGCCGGACGGCCCCGATTGCCGGGCTGCTCGCCGCGCCGGTCGAAGAAGTCGCGGAAGAATTCCTCAAACGGCGATCCCGGGGGGAACTCGGGCATCTCGACGCTGCCCGCGCCGCCGCCGACCCGTTGGGTGGTGGAGACGTTCACCACCGCCGGCAGCAGCCGCTCGGCAAGATCCGCAAAGCTCTCGGGCGCCGGTGCCGCGCGCACGGCGGTTGCAAGGGACAGGACGGCAGCCACAAGCGTCGCAGCGATCAACCAGACGAACAGCTTGATCCGATAGGCCACCTCGGAATCGACGGTGCACGCCTTAGCACATCTGCTGCGGTAGTTTGCCATTCCAGGACGCTTGGTCACCTGAATTCTCTCCTCGCCTCAATGCCTTCCATCGTCGTGCCGATTCAGGGAACGCGGCATGACGTTTTACGGGCGCGGCCCAAAGGCAATTCTCATGCTTCCGATACGGACCCGAACCGCGGCGAGATCACAGCGCTTGATCATCGAGGCGGCCGGTCACAAGAAGGGTCGCATTCCGGGGCCGCTACCCAAAGGGTTATTGCGACTTCTGAACTGAAAATATGGTTCAAATTGGGCGTCACAAGCGGCAGCTGGCGGGCCTGACGGGTTTGTGAAGCCCTGCGATCCAGAGGGCCCGGCACACCTTCCGGGCCCGGCGCGCCGGTTCTCGATCAGGCGCGGATCAGCCAGACGATTCCGACACCTACGACGGCGGCCGCAAGCCCTGCGACCCTCAGCGTGCTGGCCGGCAGCGCCATGATCGCGACGATCATCCGCTTCATCTGCTCAGGGAACACGGCGTAGAGCAGCCCCTCGATGACCAGCACCAGGGCCAGCGCCGTCAGCAGGTCGGTCATGAGCAAGCCGTGTGCCCGTGCACGCGGCAGGCGCGGCCCGTGCCGTCTCCGGCGGGCCGGTCTGCCGTGCGGCGGCTAGCCCCGGTCACCGGGACGACGAGGTGGGCGGCCCCTCGTTGAAATACCGGAAGAATTCGCTGTTCGGCGACAGCACCAGGGTCGTGTCTTCCGGATTGAAGGAGCCGCGATAGGCTTCGAGCGCGCGATAGAAGGTGTAGAATTCCGCGTCCTGGCTGAACGCCTCGCCACGGATGCGGATGGCTTCCTCGTCGCCCTCACCGCGCAGAATCTCCGAAGAGCGCTCGGCCTCGGCCAGGAGAACGGTGCGCTCGCGATCCGCACGGGCGCGGATCTGCTGCGAGAGCTCCTGACCCTGGGCGCGGAATTCGCGCGCTTCCCGCTCACGCTCGGAGCGCATCCGGTCGAACACGGACTGAACCGTATCTTCCGGCACGTCCGCCCGGACGATGCGCACGTCGACGATCTCGATGCCGAGCGCCGCGGCGCGCCGGCCAACGGCATCACGGATCGACTCCATGATGCCGGCACGGGCGTCGGACAGCACCTCGACCTGGGTCGCGCTGCCGAGCACCTCGCGCAACGAGGCGATCATGAAGGTCGAAAGGCGCTGCCGCGCGGTGTCCTCGTTGTTCACCGATTCCAGGAACAGCTGCGGATTGGTGATCCGGTACCGCCCGAAGACATCAACGTCGAGGCGACGCTGGTCGGCCAGGATCACCTGCTCGACCGGCGGATCGACATTGAGCACCCGCTTCTCGAAGTCCTCCACCTCCTGGATCGGCCAGGGCAGCTTGAACTTCAGTCCCGGCTCCTGGATGGTCCGGACCGGCTCGCCGAATTGAAGCACAACCACCTGCTTCCATTGCTCGACGACGAAGGCGGAACTCGCCACGATCATGCCGGCGGCAACCAGCAAGATCCCTAGAATTGCGGCTCGCATGCTCATCGTGACGATCCCTGTGCGGTCGGGCGGCTCTGGAGCTCGTTGAGCGGCAGATAGGGCACCACGCCCTGACCGCCGCCGTCGCCGGTGTTGTCGATGATCACCTTGTTGGCGCCACCGAGAAACTCCTCCCAGGTCTCCAGGAAGAAGCGCTGTGCCGTCACGTCGGGCGCCAGCCGGTAAGACCGCAGCACCGCGAGGAAACGCGACGCCTCACCTTGGGCGGTGGCAATCTGCTGTTCCCGATAGGCGGACGCTTCCTGGATCATCCGTTCGGCTTCACCGCGGGCACGCGGGATGATGTCGTTGCGATAGGCCTCCGCCTCGTTGCGGACGCGCTGCTGGTCCTGCCGGGCGCGCAGCACGTCGTTGAAGGCGTCGACCACCAGCTGCGGCGGATCCACCTTCTGCAGCTGGACCTGGGTGATCTCCACCCCGGCGCCATAGCTGTCCAGGGTCTCCTGGAGCAGCAGGCGGGCCTCCGCCTCGATGGTATTCCGGGCCTCGGTCAGGGCCGGCTGGATATCGGTGCGCGCGATGATCTCGCGCATCACGCTCTCCGCCGTCAGCTTCACCGTTTCATTGGGATCGCGGATATTGAAGATGTAGGCCGGCGCGTCGGAGATGCGCCACAGGACCGTGAAATCGATGTCGATGATGTTCTCATCGCCGGTCAGCATCAGGCTTTCTTTGGGCACATCGCGGGTCTGGGTCTGGCCGCGGGCGTTCGGCGTGCTCTGGAAGCCGATATCGATGCGGTTGATGCTCGTGACCTTCGGCTTGATCACGCTGCCGACCGGCCACGGGAACCAGAAATTCAGTCCCGGCGTCGTCTGGCTGACATAGCGGCCGAAGAGCAGTTGCACGCCGCGTTCATCCGCCGCCACCTGATACGGTACCGAGACGGCCAGCCAGCCAAAGATCGCCAGGATCACGATCACCGCCAGGCCGCTCTTGCCGCCGAACCCGCTGGGCACGACTTTCTTGAAGCGGTCCTGACCCTTGCGGATCATATCCTCCAGATCGGGCGGCGTCGGGCCGCCGCCACCGCCGCCACCGCGGCCCCATGGGCCCTGGCCGCCGCCACCGCCGCCGCCGGATCCCCACGGACCCCCGTTTCCACCCTGATTGCTCCACGGCATATAAGGTATTCCCTGTGTCGTCGGTCGCGGACGCTTGCCGCACTTTCTATCACACCGCGCGCAGGCTATATCACAGATTCGCAGGCGTGCGAGGCGTTCCCCGAATATTGTCGAGCAAAAGGATATTTCAACCATGGCCGGACTCACCGAAAGTCAGGTATTGGACGCGCTTCGGTCAGTGAAGGACCCGGATCAGGGTGACGACATCGTCAGTCTTGACATGGTTTCCGGCCTGACGATCAAGCAAGGCAACGTGTTTTTCTCGATTGAAGTCGATCCCAAACGCGGACCGCAGCTCGAGCCGATGCGCGCCGCGGCGGCTGAGGCGGTCGAGGCGCTGCCCGGCGCCCTGTCCGTCACCGCCGTGCTGACCGCCCATCGCGAGGCGCCGCAGGGCGGGGCCGCACCGAGCCAGCCGCAGCCGCAGGCGCGATCGGGACCCGCCCAGGGGGCCGGCGGTCAGAAGGCGATGGTACCGGGGGTCAAGGCGATCATCGCGGTCGCTTCCGGCAAGGGCGGTGTCGGCAAATCCACCACGGCGGTCAACCTGGCCCTGGCGCTCGCCGCCTCCGGCCGCAGCGTCGGGCTGCTGGACGCGGATATCTACGGTCCCTCGATGCCGCGCATGGTCGGCATCACCGGCAAGCCCAGCTCGCCGGACGGCAAGTCCCTCGACCCGATGCAGCGCTTCGGCCTGAAGGTCATGTCGATGGGCTTCATGGTCGATGAAGAAACGCCGATGATCTGGCGCGGCCCGATGGTGCAGAGCGCCCTGTCGCAGATGCTGCGCGACGTCAATTGGGGCGATCTGGATGTCCTGGTGGTCGACATGCCGCCGGGCACCGGCGACGCCCAGTTGACCATGGCCCAGCAGGTTCCGCTGGCGGGCGCGGTGATCGTCTCCACGCCGCAGGACATTGCCCTGCTCGACGCCCGCAAGGGCCTGCGCATGTTCCAGAAGGTCGATGTGCCGGTGCTGGGCATCGTGGAGAACATGTCCTATTTCGCCTGCCCCCATTGCGGCGAGCGCACCGAGGTGTTCGGCCATGGCGGCGCGCAGGCGGAGGCCGAGCGTCTCGGCGTGCCGTTCCTGGGCGCGGTGCCGCTGCATCTGGCAATCCGCGAAACCTCGGATTCCGGCAGCCCGATCGTGGTTTCCGATCCGGCCGGCGACCATGCCCAGGCCTATCTCGGAATCGCCGATCTGGTGCTGGCCCAGCTCGATGCGGGCGCCGGCCGATCGCAGCGTCCGGCGCCCCGAATTCTGGTGCAGTAAGGTTTACGGCGGGACGTCCCGAGACCGCCGCATTCCCGTCCCATTCTTCAACCATTGTCTAGCTCGGACCGGCGCGGCCGGGGTGCCATGCACGACCCTGTTTCACGGTTGCGCGGCTAAGGAAAAGCGAACGAGGTTGACGGTATGGCGGGTATGCGCCCAGCGCGCCACGGTGGGATCCGCCGCTTAGCATTCATCGGTGTGCTTTCGACCGTCGCGACTTCGGCCGCCTCGGCCCAGGATCGCAGCTTCACCGTGCACAATGCGAGCGAGGTTCCGCTGGAATCGGTCTACGTGTCGCCGATCTACAGCAAATACTGGGGCAGCGACCTGCTGAGCTCGGCCCTGGCGCCGGGACAGACCCGGCAGATCGAGATGAACGGCTTCGGCCGCTACTGCTTCTTCGACCTGCGCTTCAACGACGCCAACGGCCGCGAGATCAAGCTCTGGGCCGAGGATCTGTGCAACAGCGACCGGGTCGAGATTCGCTGACGACAGCGGACAACCCATTGCCAAATCCAAGGACGTCATTCCCGCGAAGGCGGGAATCTGCCTACATCTGAGAGCCTGGCCCAACGAGGTTCCCGCTTTCGCGGGAACCACGGGTTGAGTTGCCTAAGGTTCGCGCCCAAGCGTTTCCATCAGCTCACGCCATTCCCGCTTCGACAGGCCGCTATCGGCCTGAATGACCGCCTCGCCGGCCAGCATCCGGCGCACCACCTCCAGCCCCGTCGCGGAGATATGCGCCGCCCCCATGCGGTAATCGTGAAAGGCTTCGCAGGTCAGCGGCACCCACCGTTTGAGCGTGTCCAGCATGATGTCGGCATAGACCCGGATCTCGTACTGCGCGTGGGCATCGGCGCGCAGCCGCAGGAAATGCATGAGATTGTGCAGGTCGGTCTTCCAATACCATTGGGTATAGGTGTTCAGCGTCAGGTTCATGCGCGCCAGCTCGCGGGCCAGCCCTGAGCGCCCCTCATCGACCACCTCGCCGGATTCGTCCTCGTTCAGCATCCAGGCGTAGTCGCCGTAGCACTTCTCGGCATCCTCCCGCAGCAGGGCCAGCACCCGGTCGGCCTCTTCCCCTTCCAGGGCTTCCCCCCGCCCCTGCCGGTTCTGCGCGGATTGCACCGCCAGGTCCTGCGGCGCCGGCAGGTAAAATTCCCGATCCAGGATGGAGTAGCGGGCGGAATACTCGTTCACATTCGCCGTGCGGTGGCGGATCCATTGCCGCGCCACGAAGATCGGCAGCTTCACGTGATACTTGATCTCGCACATCTCGAACGGCGTGGAGTGCCAATGCCGCATGAGGTAGCGGATCAGCCCGGAATCCTCGCGCACCTGCTTGGTGCCCTTGCCGTAGGACACCCGCGCCGCCTGCACCACCGCGGCATCGTCGCCCATATAGTCGATCACCCGGACAAAACCGTGGTCCAGGACCTCCAGCGGTTCGAACAGGATCTTCTCGAGCGCCGGCACGGTGGCCCGGCGGGTCTGCTGCACCGCGTCGCGCTGCTGGTCGATTTCGGCGCGCTGTTCGGGGGTGATGGACATGGTTTGCTCCCGTGACGACGGCCGGCACTCTAGCGCCGTGGGGCGCCCTGAACCAAGGGTCACGCGCAGCACCTTGGCGATGGCGGCTTTCGCCGACCCACCTGCCTCCGAAACCCGCGCGAATCGGGGCTTTCGGCCCGCACCTCTTTCGATTCCGACCCCGATTGACTATATTAGGAGGGTCGGGAAACCGACTATGGCGATAAACGCCGTATTCAATAGCCTGACCGGACCCGGAGGGCAGTACTCCGGCGCCTCCACCAGTTTCGGCGGCCAGGACGGCTAGATGGGCTGAGCCCAGAACGGCCTGACCGACCGCCAGGATGGCCAGGGCCAACACCCTGGCCCCTTATGGGGGCGAAACAGGATCGACGGCTGGTGAACGGTACGGTTTTCGCTCGGCATGGTACCGCCGTTATCGGGCCATCTGATAGTTGCGAATGACAACTACAGTGAGGTTGCCCTCGCCGCCTAACGGCAGCTGGGATAGCCAAATTTAAGTCCCGGCGGGTCACACCGCTCGGGCGGGGTTCGGGGCGCACCTGGCAACAGAAGCGCCCCACTTCCCCCAGTGTCATCGACAGGATCCAGTATGGTGGATACTGCCACCATGTGTCGCGCTGCATCGGGCACCTCGGCGCTTCCCATGTTTCAAAGGCCCGGCTAGTCTGTGGAGATGGTCGATGATCAACTCCGCTATGACCGGATGGTCGAGACGGCGCTGCGCGACGTGGTCAGGCAGGCCCTGAAGGAGGTCGCCGCCTCAGGGCTGCCGGGCGATCACCATTTCTATGTAACGTTCCTGACCGCGGCACCGGGGGTCGAGATCCCGGGCCATCTGGCCGAGCAGTATCCGGACGAAATGACCATCGTCCTGCAGCATCAATTCGACGATCTGGATGTGACCGACGAGAGCGTCTCTGTCACGCTGAGCTTCAACAACGCCAAGGAACGGTTGACGATCCCGTTCGCGGCGGTCTCGACCTTCGCCGATCCGTCGGTGAATTTCGCACTTCAGTTCCAGCCGATCACGGCGGATGCCGAGTCGACGCCGGAACCGGTTGAAGCCATCCCCGAGCCTGAGCCGGAACCCGCCCCGGCAGCCGTCGCCGAAGCCGGCGGCAAGATCGTCGCGCTGGATCAGTTCCGCAAGAAATAGCCGGCCGGCGGCGTATCAGCCGCGACCGCCCGCGGCCCGCAGCCGGGCACTGAGCCCCGCTGCCACGCGCAGAGGCAGCGGCCTGCCGCCATCACCCGACCGGGCCCCGCGCATCTTCCCGATGGCCTTGCCCACGCGCATCACATCGGCGATGCGTCGGTCGAGAAAGCCCCAGGTCGCGGCATAATCTTCGGAGGTGTCGCCCAGCCAATACAGCAGGGTCGAGCTCTGCACACCGGCCAACAGGCCGCGCTTGGTATAGAAATTGTAGTCCGTGGAGGTGTCGCCGGCAGCCCGCCACATGGCGTCCACCGAACGATAGAGCAGCCTCGCCGACAGACGGGCCCGACCCCGCATGGCCAGCACCGTCATGGCCCGGCGCACCGCCTCGCGATGCGGCGCCAGAATCTCCAGGCGCAGGCGCACGGCGCGGGTGATCTTGTCCCGCACCCGCAGCTCGGCGAAGGCTTCCGCCTCGTCGTCCAGGCCCGCCAGCATCCGGCGGTCGGCCCAGTCGCTGAAATGGGCGACCGCGTCGATGCCGCCGCCCGGAAACGCCCGCTTCGCCGCGCCGGAGTCGAGATTGGCGGACTCCGCCCCGGCCCGCAGCGTCCGGTCGGTCCAGCCATCGAAGGCGACATGCGGCAGGCTGGCCTCCAGCACCGCGTCCTGCAGCGCGGCATGCGATGTCGTCTCACTCATCGGCGCTCTCCCGGCCCTCCGCGAACAGATGATGCATCTCGCTCTCGAAACTCAGTGTCGACAGGTCGGTCATGCGGTCGAGGAACAGGATACCATCCAGGTGATCGACCTCGTGCTGCACGACGCGGGCGTGCAGGCCCATGGCCTCGCGCTCGACGGGCTCGCCGTCCAGGGACAGGCCGCGATAGACGATCGTCCTGTAGCGCGGCACCACACCGCGCAGGTCGGGGATCGACAGGCAGCCCTCGATGCCGAGCACCGTCTCGTCGCCGACCGGTTCGATCTCCGGATTGACCAGGACGGTAATTCCCGGCGGTCCGGGCGGTTCCCCCTCCTCCAGCCGGTCGGCAGGCACCTGGAAGACGATCAGCCGCCGGCTGACATGGATCTGCGGCGCTGCGAGGCCGATGCCCTGGGCGTCCTCCATGGTCTCGACCATATGGCCGGCCAATTGCCGCACCCCGTCGGCGGTCGGGTTGTCGACCGGGGCCGCGCGCTGCCGCAGCACCGGATGCCCCATACGGGCGATTTTCAGCAGAGCCATGGGGGATTCGACCTGATTAACGTTCTAAAGGGACAATTGGCGCATTCTGCCGACTTGGCAAGAGCGTCAAGGTCGTGATACAACCCGCGCCCTTGACGGGTCCGGACGGTGTCCGGCGCCCGCATTTTGTTCGACCGTATGCCGGGTTCTAGAGGAGCGACGAGCCAAGGTGCAAGTTCACGTCCGCGACAACAACGTCGACCAAGCCTTGCGCGCGCTGAAGAAGAAGATGCAGCGCGAAGGCATTTTCCGCGAAATGAAGCTGCGTCGCAGCTACGAGAAGCCATCCGAGAAGCGCGCCCGGGAGAAAGCCGAGGCCGTGCGCCGCGCCAGAAAGCTTCTGCGCAAGCGCCTGGAGCGCGAGGGCTACTAGCCCACCCCTAGTTTTCAACCCGTTACGGTCGTTACCGCCGCCCAGTCCCATGGCTGGGCGGTTTTTGGTGTTTTAAAACAAATAGTTGGACTGATCCCGGCAGATTTGATAAAATAATTCTAAATTCATCGAAATTATCGATGTCATAAGGAATGCAGGTAGTGTGGCAGCATCTGAGGACCATTGTTGATCGGCTTCCGTGGCGGTCGATGGAGTTTCGCGACTTCGTCATCACCGTCGACCGGATCGGCGTTCAGGTGCGCAACACCTTCCGGCGCGACGAGCCCAGCGCGCCGCTGGCCGTGCGCTGGGGCGACATCGACACCATCATCCTCTTCAGCCGCGAATTCGAGACCAAGGATTGCGTCTGCCTGTCCCTGGAAGGCGAAGGCGAGGTGCTGGGCGAGATCAATGAGGAGATGACCGGCTGGAACGACGTCGTCACCGCCCTGCCCGCCCAGTTCGACGGGGTGATGCCGCCTAATCAGTGGCAGGACGCGGTCCGCCGCCCGCACCGACGTCCGCGCGCCACGGTCATCTATGACGGGAAGCGCCGCCTCGACGACTGAGCGTCAGGGGCTCGGCCCTTCGCGGCCAGTACGCATCTCGGTTCTTACAGACTAGAGTTCCGCCCGGATCGCCGATGCGATCCGCCGGTATTCCTCGTCGCCGAGCCGGCCGGCGGCAGGCTCCGGGATCGGCGCGCCGCCCCAGGTCGGATCGTCGCGGGTGCGCGGATAGATGTGCCAGTGGACGTGGCGCACCATGTTGCCCAGCGACAGGTAGTTCATGTGGTCGGCCTTGCAGGCCCGCCGAACCGCGCCGGCGACGCGGGTCATCTCGGCGTAGAGGCCGGCGCCCTCTTCCGGCGGCATGGCGCCGATATCCTCATGATGGCCCTTGACCACCACGATGACATGGCCGCGATAGGTCTGGTTGGGATCGAGGAAGGTCCAGGACCGGTCCATCTCGACCACATGCAGCGGATCGGCGGGATCGCAGCCCTCCCGTGGGCGGCAGAACTTGCAGTTCGGAACCTCATCCAACGCGCTTCCCTCCACTCCTTCTGCCGGACCGTTGATGTCCGTCAATGACGGCACGCTGGTCGGCTGTCAGCATTGCCCACTGACCATAGGCCGAGATTGCCGTCAGCGCAGACCGGGCGTCGATGGCGATTCTCCGCATGGGCGAGGGCCCCGCATGACAACCAGCACGACCGACCCGCCAGCCAAGCCGACCCCAGACGCCGGCGGCCTGACTCACGACATGATCCATGAGGCGGTCGGCGATATCGGCGATGCGGCGGTGGCCGCCATCATCGAGACCGGCGCCACGCTGGAACAGTTTGAAGAGGCAGCCGCGCTGGCGGCCGGCGAAAGCGATGTCGTGAGCGCGAGCCGGATGCCTCCGGATCCCGCGGTTCAGGCGGTTTACGAGATTCTGACGGTCAACCAGGCCTACGAAGAGGACCGACCGTAGCGCCGCCGACTCAGTCTATCGCCTTGACGATGTTCTCGCACATCTCCTTGGCGTCGCCGAACAGCATCATGGTGTTGTCGCGGAAGAAGAGCTCGTTCTCGACGCCGGCATAGCCCGACGCCAGAGAGCGCTTCACGAACAGCACGGTCTTGGCGCGGTCGACGTCCAGGATCGGCATGCCGAAGATCGGGCTGGAGCTGTCGGTCTTGGCGGCCGGGTTGGTGACATCGTTGGCGCCGATCACAAAAGCCACATCGGCCGAAGCGAAGTCCCGGTTGATGTCCTCGAGCTCGAAGACCTCGTCATAGGGCACGTTAGCCTCGGCCAGCAGCACGTTCATGTGCCCCGGCATGCGCCCCGCCACCGGGTGGATGGCGTATTTGACGTCGACGCCCTCACCCTTCAGCAGGTCGGCCATCTCGCGCAGCGCGTGCTGGGCCTGGGCCACCGCCATGCCGTAGCCGGGCACGATGATCACCGACTGGGCGTTGCCCATGATGAAGGAGGCATCGTCGGCGCTGCCCTGCTTGACCGTCTTGTCGCCGCCGCCGGGACCGCCCGCCGCCGCCGTCTCTCCGCCGAACCCGCCCAGGATGACGTTGAAGATCGAACGGTTCATCCCCTTGCACATGATGTAGCTGAGGATGGCGCCGGACGAGCCCACCAGGGCCCCGGTGATGATCAGCAGGTTGTTCTGCAGGGTGAAGCCGATGCCGCAGGCGGCCCATCCGGAATAGCTGTTCAGCATCGAGATGACGACCGGCATGTCGGCGCCGCCGATCGGCAGGATCAGCAGGAAACCCAGCGCCAGGGCGATGACCACGATCAGCCAGAATGCGATCGCGGACTGCCCCTGGCACAGCCACCAGACGAGCGCGATGGTCACGATGGCCAGGACCGCATTTAGCGGATGCTGGCCCATGAAAACCAACGGCTTGCCGCTGACCAGCCCCTGCAGCTTGGCGAAGGCCACGACGGAGCCGGTGAAGGTGATGGCGCCGATGGCGGTGCCGATCGACATCTCGATCAGGCTGCCGATGGCGATGTTGCCGTACTCGCCGATGCCATAGGCCTCGGGATTGAAGAAAGCGGCCGCGGCCACGAACACCGCCGCCAGGCCGACCAGGCTGTGGAAGGCGGCGACCAGTTGCGGCAGCGCGGTCATCTGGATGCGCAGCGCGATGAAGGTGCCGATGGCGCCGCCGAACAGGATGCCGACGCCGATCAGCCAGTAGCTCACCACCTGGGTCAACGCCAGGGTGGTGAGGATGGCGATGACCATGCCGGAGATGCCGTAGATATTGCCCGAACGGGCGGTCTCCGGCGACGACAGGCCGCGCAGCGCCATGATGAAGCAGATGGCTGCGACCAGATACAGCAGGGCGAAGATGGATTCCATGACCGTGCCCCCGCCTACCGTTTCTTCTTCTTGTACATCTGCAGCATGCGCTGGGTGACGATGAATCCGCCGAAGATGTTCACCGAGGCCAGCACCACCGCCAGGAAGCCCATGGCCGAGCTGAAAGTGAATTCGGCCGGGCCGGCGGCGATCAGCGCGCCGACGATGATCACCGACGACACCGCGTTGGTGACGCTCATCAGGGGCGAGTGCAGCGCCGGCGTCACCCGCCAGACCACGTAATAGCCGACGAAGCAGGCCAGCACGAAGACGGTCAGCCCGACGGTCAGGAAGTCCTGGGCGCCGCTATGGGCCGGTGCCGAGGCAAGCGCCGCCTGGGCGGATTCCGCGGCCTGGGCCGCCATTTCCTGGGCCTGGTCGCGCAGTTCGCGAAGCTGGTCGGCAATCGCGTCGATACGGGAGTCGAATTCGTCCTGTTCCATGGCTCAGTCGTCGCTGTTCTCGGCCACCGGCGCTTCGGCGGCCGGGCTGGCCTTGGCGGCCGGTTTCTTGCGCGGTGCGGCTTTCTTGCGCGCGGTGGTCTTGCGGGCCGGCGCCTTCTTCGGCGCGGGCTTCTTGGCCGGGGCGGCCTCCACAGCGGCACCGTCGGCCGACGCTTCCAGGGCCGGCTCTTCCGCTGCCGGCTCCTCGGCGGGCGGCGGTGGCGGCTTCGAGGTCACCGCCGTCTTCGGCTTCGGCTTGGCTTTCGCCGCGTCGGCAAAGGCGGGATGCACGATGCTGCCATTGCGGGTCAGCGCCGTGCCCTTGATGATCTCGTCATCCCAGTCGATGGCCAGCGTGCCCTTGTCCTTGTCGACCAGCGGCGTCAGGAAGTTCAGCAGGTTCTTGGCATAGAGCGCAGAGGCGTCGACCGCGATGCGGCCGGCCACATTGGTGTGCCCGACGATCTTAACGCCATGCACCTCGACTACCTCGTCCGGCCGCGACAGCGGGCAGTTGCCGCCGCGCTCCACCGCCAGGTCGACGATCACCGAACCTGGCTTCATCGACTTCACCATCTCCTCGCTGACCAGAGTCGGGGCCGGCCGGCCGGGGATGAGCGCGGTGCAGATGACGATGTCCTGCTTCTTGATGGTCTCGGCGATCAGGTCGGCCTGCTTCTTCTTGTAGGCGTCGCTCATCTCCTTGGCGTAGCCGCCGGCCGTCTCGGCCTGCTTGAACTCCTCGTCCTCCACCGCGACGAAGCTGCCGCCCAGGCTCTCCACCTGCTCCTTGGCGGCCGGCCGCACATCGGTGGCGGAGACGATGGCGCCCAGGCGCCGGGCCGTTGCGATGGCCTGCAGGCCGGCGACGCCGGCGCCCATCACCAGGCAGCGGGCCGGCGGCACGGTGCCGGCGGCGGTCATCATCATCGGCAGGGCGCGTCCGAACACCGCCGTCGCATCCAGCACCGCCTTGTAGCCGGCCAGGTTCGACTGGCTGGACAGCACGTCCATGGACTGGGCCCGGGTGATGCGCGGCATCAGCTCCATTGCGAAGGCGTCCACTCCGGCCTCGGCATAGGCGGCGATGGCCTCCGGCGTGTCATAGGGGTCGAGGATGGCAACCAGCATCGCGCCGCGCACCAGCGGCTTCAGCTCGTCGACCGAGCCTTCGCCCGGCAGCAGCGGCCGGCGCACCTTCAGCACGATATCGGCGGCGCCGACCGTGGAGGAATAGTCCGGGGTGATGCTGGCGCCGGCATTGCGATAGGCCTCGTCGGTCACCGCGGCGCCGATGCCCGCACCGGTCTCGACCACGACGTTGATGCCCAGCGCCGCCAGCTTCTTCACCGTCTCCGGCGACGCGGCCACACGCTGCTCGCCGGAACGGCGTTCCTTCGGAATTGCGACTTTCATCTGCCCAGGATCCCTTGGGGCAAGAATATTCGGATGGGAACGGCGAGACTGCCTTGGCACCGCCCCCCGGGAGGACCGGGTGCGCAACATGCCGCATGCGTCGCGGGAATTGCAAGGGTCGTGCGGATCCGGCCAGTGATCGCCGGAGACCCCCTGTGTACGATCGGCAATGGCGGCCGACCCAAGCGAAAGGCGGACCGCGTTGCCCTAGCTGCTCAGGAATTCGATTTCGCCGCAGCTTCAGCGGCCGTTAACCAATTCAGAATACCAGAGAATATCATTCACTAATTCATCCACGGAGAGTGTCGATGATTATTCGATGGATGGCCGTCGCGGCCGTCTTGACGATGACTGTAGGCTGCGCGTCGACTGAAACAGTGCGCCTGGCGGACAACCCGGGCGCGTCGCTGACGGGCAAGCAGGTTCATTCCACCCGCGAGGCGCCGCCGTCCTTCCTCGCCCTGACCGCCACGCATGGGGCCTTCGCCGTGGTCGGCGTGGCGGCGGCAGCGTCGGACGGCGACACGCTCGTCGCCGAGACCGGCATCGAGGACCCGGCGCCGATGATCGAGGACGCGATCGCCCGGCATCTGCGCAGCCGCTACGGAGTCGCCGGCACCGGCCGGCCCTTGATGTTCGACGAGGACAAGCCGGACGATCTGGCCGGTTGGGCGCGCCAGAACAATGTCCGCGACCTGGTGATCGACGTGGAGACCAATGGCTGGGGCTTCAACTACCAGGGCTTCAACTTCTCCAGCTACACGGTCGGCTATTCGGCCCTGTTCCGGCTGATCGACCCGGCAACCGGCGACGTTTTGGCGCAACATTTCTGCTCCGGCGCCTCCCATGACGACCCGGAGGGCGCGCCGAGCCACGACGACCTGCTGGCTAACGATTCGGCATTGATCAAGACCCTGCTGGCGGAGCGGGCACAGGTCTGCATCGAAGAGATCACGACCCGGGTTCTTTGACCGGATCTTGGTCCACTCTACACAGGAGGAGGGGCGTCCGTTGCGGGCGCCCCTTCATTTTTTGGGGAACGCTAGCTGCCCGCCACCGGCAAGGGCACGTCGTGGGCCTTCAGCATCTTCTTTTGGCGCTTGGCCAGGCTGTCGACGCTGAAATCGGCGATCAGGTCGTGGAACAGGCGGTGCCAGTTGATTTCCGCGGTCAGGTGGATGAAGACCGATCCCAGGCCCAGTGCGGCGCGGTCCATGAAGACGAATTCGCGCGGCACTTCCACGCCACCCAGCCGGCGCAGCTCGCCATGAACCTTGGCGGCGGTCTTGCGGCCGTAGACGCCGTGATCGGCCTCGCCGATCGGCCGCACCTTGTCCTCCAGCAGAGGCGCGTAGAGGAATTGCGCCCATAGGCTCAGCACCTCGATCATCTCCTTGCTGAGGCCGCGGAAACCCCAGGTCTCGTAAGCATGCACCGCAAGGTCCTGATCGTCGCGCTCCAGCGCGTGGTAGAGGTCGATCACCCCGCCGACGAAGGAGGGCGGGAACACCCGTATGCAGCCGAAATCCAGCAGGTTGATTGCTTTGTCGGGCCGCACCGTGTAGTTGCCCATGTGCGGATCGCCATGGATCACGCCGTAGTAGTAGAGCGGCACGTACCAGGCCCGGAACATGTTCATGGCGATCTGGTTGCGCTGCTCCACCGGCGCCTCGACGAACCGCATGATCGGCTGGCCGTCCAGCCAATTGGTGGTCAGCAGCCGGCGGGTCGACAGCTCCGGCACCACGGCGGGCACATGCACGTTGTCCTCGCCGGACAGCATGTCGTGGTAGAGGCTGCAATGCCGCGCCTCCAGGGCGTAGTCCAGCTCTTCATGCAGCCGAGCGGAGATCTCGGCATGGATCTGCTTGGTGGAGATCGCGTTGTCGTAGCGCTCGAAGATGCCGAGGATCAGCTTGAGCTGCTTCAGATCGGCGTCGACGGCCGACAGCATGTCAGGATACTGCAGCTTGCAGGCCAGCTCCTCGCCGTCATGGCCGATCGCCCGGTGCACCTGCCCCAGCGACGCGGCGGCGGCGGCCTTGTGTTCGAAGCTCTTGAACCGGCCCTGCCACTCGGCCCCCAGCTCGGCCTTCATGCGCCGGCGCACGAAGGGCCAGCCCATGGACGGCGCATTGGCCTGAAGCTGCTGCAGCTCGCTGACATATTCCGGCGGCAGCACGTCCGGGATGGTGGCCAACATCTGCGCCACCTTCATCAGCGGCCCCTTCAGCCCGCCCAGCGCCTCCTTCAGCGCCTCGGCATGCTGGCCGCGCTCCAGCGACAGGCCCAGATAGCGGTTGCCCGCCAGCCGCGCCGCCAGCCCGCCCATGGTGGTGGAGACGCGGGCATAGCGCCTCACGCGGCCGCCCAGTGTGTTCTCTTCGGATCCCTCAGGCATGGGCTAACAATGGTGGCCCGTGTCGGCAATTGGAAGTGGCGAACCGCCGCCAGGAGGGCTTTGTCCGCCGCACGCGTTCGGCGCCTGGCCACTTAAGCCGCCTTTAATCGAATCCCGTTAGTTGAAATTCGGTGCGAGAAGGAATTTCGGGAACCGGTATGCCGAAGCAGCAGACATCTCCGCACGTCGGTACAATTGGCAGTGAGCCGGAAAGCGAAAATCCCTCCTATGTTGGCTCCCGGTTCGCCGCAATCGTCAGCCAATCCGGCGATGTCCAAAGGCGATTGTTGGTCAGGGATTACGCTATAGTTGCGCTTTGCCTGGGTATTGTCGTCTTTCTCTCAGCAAAGAACCATTTCATACAAGATGACGGCTTCATAACGCTTCGCTACGTCGATCACTTTCTGCGCGGTCACGGGCCGGTCTGGTATCCGGGCAGCGACGAGTTCGGATACACCAATTTCCTGTTCATGCTGCTGGTGACGGCGGTTTCTTTCATCGGGCCGGATCCGGTCATCTCTGCCAACATCGTCTCTTACACCGCCTTCTTCGCGGCGGTGATCGCCTCTTACCTGATTGCTTTGCGACTGACGTCGGGCAACCGGATCGTGGCAGCGGTCACGGCAATGGTGATCTTCACCAATTTCACCGTATCGTCCTACGCCAGCGGGCTGTTGGAAACGTCGCTCCAGCTGGCGCTGGTGGTGAGCGTGTACTACGCGACCTTGCGGTATTTGCACGCACCGGAATCCGCCCAGCCGCTGTATTGGGCGACGGCCGCGGGCACGCTGGGACTGCTGACGCGTCTGGACACGGTGCTTTTGATCGCACCGGCCTTCCTGTTTCTGTTCCATGGACTCTGGACCGCGACCGGCCGCGAGCGACGCCGCATGGTCGCGCATATGGTTGTCGCCCTCGCTTGCGCCGCCGCGATTCTCTCGGCCTTCCTGTGGTTCTGCTTCGCCCTCTACGGCCAGGTTCTTCCGAACACGTTCTATGTGAAGGCAGGAGAAAACCTGAGGTTCGGATGGCTGTACCTTCGCGCATTCATGCTCGAGGAGTTCCTCGTCTACCCGTACCTCGTTGTTGTCTTGATATTCCACTGGCACCGGACCAAATCGCCCTTGCCGCAGCGGACCAGGGTCAACGCATTCAAGCTCACCCTGGCTGCCACCGCACTGCTTTGGATGACCTACGCGACCTATGTCGGCGGCTTCATGGGCTATCGCCTGATGATCCCTTTCATCGCGATTTTCTTTCTGCTGGCCTTTACCGGCATGGGAAGAAAGTTCGGTACCGCCTTTGCCGTACAATTGGCGGTCATCGCCATGCTTACCCAGGGCGGCCAGTATTTCTGGTATTCGCGCCTCGAGCACTCTTCCGGCAATCAGATCATGAACCCGGCCGGCCTGGACTGGCACCTGACGTCGCCGCGCACGAACTACCAGATTATCGGTAGGCGCCTGAACGACCTGTTCTATACGGGACAGGAGTCGGACGTGACGATCGCCGTCAGGGCGGCCGGTGCCATGCCCTACCATTCCCGGCTACCGACCTATGACATTCATGGCCTGAACACGCGCGAAGTCGCCACCGGCGGGCAGGTCTGGGGCAATCGCCCGGGGCATCGGAAATGGGCGACTGTCGATCAACTGCGAACAGCCGGCGTCAATCTGATCGTCTCCGAGGGGCGGTGTATCGCCGGCCTCAATACCGTGCCGCCGGCAAATCGGTTCGCCGAGTACGCCCGCGGCCGGTCCACCATCCTCATCCCGCTCGAATCTCAGGGGTGTTGGATCGTAACCCACTATTTGCAACCTCACCCGGACATAGAAGACCGGATCGCGTCGGGTGAGTTCGTGGTTCTCGAGGCCTCCTGACTGCCGCCGCCTTTCCGATGCCGAGGACCGCCCGTTTCCAGTCGTCAATCCGGACCGCTTGTAAGCAATCGGCTTGCGTCTTCCGGCCCGGTGCCCGGATCATGGCGCCGCCGCCCTCGCCGCGAATCCGCGACGTTCCAGCACGGACCCGACGCCCATGCTCCGCCAGTTGCTGCCCGTCGCTGCCCTTCTCACCGGCGCGGCTTTCCTTTTTTTGGCTGGCGGCGTGCATATGCTGCTGTTGCCGGTGCGCGGCGGCATCGAGGGCTTCCTGCCGTCCCATATCGGCCTGATTGGCACCGGCTGGGCGACCGGCTTCATCAGCGGCTGCCTCCTCGTACCCCGGCTGGTGCAGCGGGTCGGCCACATCCGCACCTTCGGGGTGATGGCGTCGATCATCTCGATCTCCGCCCTGCTGAATCTGCTGATCATCACCCCGCTCGCCTGGATCGTGCTGCGGGCGCTCAGCGGCTTCTGCTTCGCCGGCGCCATGATGATCATGGAGAGCTGGCTGAACGAACGTGCCACGAATGAGAGCCGGGGCACGGTTTTCGCGGTCTATATGACGATCAATCTGGGCGCCTCGACGGTCGGCCAATTGCTGATCGCGGCCGGAGACCCGGGCGGAGTGTTCTTTTTCGTGCTGGCGGCGATCCTGTTCAGCCTGGCCCTGGTGCCGACCGCACTCAGCACCGCCGCCGCCCCCAAGCCCCTGGTCTCGACCCAGATCCGGCTGAAGCCTCTTTACGCCAACTCGCCGGTGGCGGCGGTCGGCTGCTTCAGCATAGGCATGGCCAACGGCGCCTTCGGCACCATGAGTGCGGTCTACGGCCAGCAGATCGGCCTGCCTGTCGCGGCCATCGCATTGCTGGTCGCCACCGCCATTATGGGCGGGGCGATCGGACAGGTCCCGCTCGGCCGGATATCCGACAAGATGGATCGTCGGCTGGTCATCACCGCGACGGGCCTGGCGGCGGCCGCCACGGGAACCGCTTTCTTCACCCTGAACCCGCGCGACCCCGCCTGGGTGATCGGCATGGCGGCGGTCTATGGCGTGTTCGCTTATCCGCTCTATTCGCTATGCGTCGCCCACGCTAACGATTTCGCCGACCCGGAGCGCTTCGTGGAAATCAGCTCTGGCCTGATCCTGATCTATGGCTTCGGCACGATGATCGGTCCGCTGGCATCGGCCGGCATGATGGAATGGATTTCTCCGCAGGCGATGTTCGGCTTCACCGCCGCCGTGCATCTCTGGATCGCGGCCTACGCGCTTTACCGCAAGATGCAGCGCGCACCGATCCCGACGGATCAGCGCGACGCCTATGGCAGCATGCCCCTACCCCGCGCGACCACGCCGGAGACCGCCGCTCTCGATCCGCGTGCCGCCAAAGAGGGTGAGGCAGCGTAACGGACAGTCCGCAATACCGGATTGGGTGCCGCTGCGGTTTAACCCGCCCTTAATCGAACCGCCCTTAATTGGACCGTCGACGCTTGGTCGAGCGCCGGAGATGCGGGACGGAGGGACCGGAATGCCGACCTGCATGCATTTCCTGGGCACGCGCCGCAACGCCATCGCCAGAACATGAACCTTCGGCCAATCCTCGATGCCACGGCTCCCGGGATCTCGGCAAGCTGGAGCCAATACAAGACCGCGATCGTCACCGCCCTTTGTTTTGTCTCCGTCGCCTATCTGTCGGCCGAGAACTATTTCATTCAGGATGACGGCTTCATAACGCTCCGGTATGTCGACCATTTCCTGCGCGGTCATGGGCCGGTCTGGTATCCGGGCAGCGACGAGTTCGGATACACCAATTTCCTGTTCATGCTGCTGGTGACAGGGCTTTCGCTGACAGGGCTCGATCCGGTCATCTCCGCCAACATCGTCAGCTATGCCAGCTTCTTCACCTGCGCCCTCGTCACCTTCCTGATCGCCCTCCGCCTGACGTCCGGCAATACCGTGGTTGCAGCGGTGACCGTCGCAGTCATCTTCTCGAACAAGACGGTGTCTTCCTATGCCAGCGGAATGCTGGAGACCTCTCTCCAACTGGCGTTGGTGACCCTGACATACTATTTCACGCTCGGGCTGTCGCGGCGCCCGGACGGTGCCTCATACATCTACCTGGCCACCGCAGCGGCGACGCTCGGCATGTTGACCAGGCTCGATACGGTGCTGCTGATCGCACCGGCGTTTGTGTTCCTGTTCCATCGGATCTGGACAACGGACAGTCGGTCGCGGCTGCGGATGACCCGGCACGCGGCGCTTGCTCTCGCGGGCGCTGCGCTGGTGCTGTCGGCGTTTCTGCTGTTCTGCTTCGTCTTCTATGGCCAGATCCTGCCCAACACATTCGACGTCAAGGCCGGGCAAAACCTGGGATTCGGAGCGCTCTACCTCGCCTTCTTTCTGGCCGAGGAACTGTTCATCTATCCCTACCTGCTGGCGATCCTTTTCCTCCACTGGTATCGGACCGAGGGACGCCTGCCGAGCCTTGGCTCGGCCGGCGGGTTCCGGTTCGCGCTGATGGCGGCCGGATTGGTGTGGACAGGCTACATCGTCTATGTCGGCGGCGGTTTCATGGGCTATCGCCTGATGGTGCCGTTCATTTTGATCTTCTTCCTGCTGACGCTCAGCGTCATCGCCAACCGGTTTGGCACCGCGCTTGCCGTGCAACTGGCTCTGATCGCCATGCTGACCCAGCTCGGCCAGTATTTCTGGTTCTCCACAGCCGACCAGGGCGCCGGCAGGAAAATCCAGACGCCGGCCGCACTTCACCAAGACATGACCGAACCGCCGCACGCAAACCCCCGGCTCATCGGTCTTCGGCTCAACGCGTTGTTCCACACGGGCACGGGTACAGATGTGATGATCGCGGTGCAGAGCGCCGGCGCGATACCCTATTTTTCTCGTCTTCCCGCTTTCGACGTGCACGGGCTCAATACGCGGGAGGTCGCCATGAACGGCGCTATCGTGGACGACCGGCCCGGACACCAAAGGGAAGCAACGGTCGAACAAGTCGAATCGGCAGGCGTGAACCTGTTCGTAGGCGGCGCCCTATGCCTAGCCGATCCCGGAACGATTCCCCGGGAGCAACGGGCATTCGTCAAGGATGGCAAGAGGTTCCCCGTCCTGCTGATCCCTCTCGGGACGCCCGACTGCTGGATCTACACCTTCTACGTCCAGCCTCACCCTGCCGTTGAGCAGGGAATCGCAGACAACGGTTTTGTTCTCATCAGCGAGAGGTAGTCGGCTCAAAACCGATCAGCGTCCGGCCTCCGAAGCACCACGGCTCACGACTCCATCGCCTCCAGCTCGTCGACGAAGTCGCCGATGACCGCAAGGCCTTTCTGCCAGAAGGCCGGGTCGGTGGCGTCGAGGCCGAAGGGGGCCAGCAACTCCTTGTGGCGCAGGGTGCCGCCGGCGCGCAGCATGTCGAGATACTTCGCGGCAAAGCCCGCCTCCGCGTCCTGGTACACCGCATAGAGCGAGTTCACCAGGCAGTCGCCGAAGGCATAGGCGTAGACGTAGAAGGGCGAATGCACGAAATGCGGGATGTAGGACCAGAACACCCCGTAGGCATCGTCGAAGCGTAGCGCCGGTCCCAGGCTCTCGCCCTGCACCGACATCCAGATCTCAGCCAGCTTCTCCGCCGGCAGTTCGCCGGAGCGGCGCTCCGCATGCACCTTCTGCTCGAACTGGTAGAAGGCGGTCTGGCGGACCACCGTGTTCAGCATGTCCTCGACCTTGTTGGCCAGCAGGATCTTGCGGCGCCCCTGGTCGGTCTCGGCGTCCAGCAGGGAGCGGAAGGTCAGCATCTCGCCGAACACGCTGGCGGTTTCGGCCAGGGTCAGCGGCGTGTTGGCCATCAAGGCGCCCTGGTCGCCGGCCAGCACCTGGTGCACGCCATGCCCCAGCTCATGGGCCAGGGTCATCACGTCGCGGGTCTTGCCGAGATAGTTGAGCAGCAGATAGGGGTGGGCGCTGGGCACCGTCGGATGGGCGAAGGCGCCTGGCGACTTGCCGGGCCGGGTCGGCGCGTCGATCCAGGCATTGTCGAAGAACCGCTTGCCCGTCGCCGCCAGGTCCGGCGAGAAGCGGCCATAGGCGTCCAGCACCAGCGACGTCGCCTCGTCCCAGGGGATGATGCGGTCGTCGTCCTCCGGCAGAGGCGCGTTGCGGTCCCAATAGTCGAGCTTCTCGCCGCCCATCCATTTCGCCTTCATCGCGTAATAGCGATGCGACAGGCGCGGATAGGCCTTGGTGACCGAGTCGACCAGGGCATCGACCACCGCGTCCTCGACCTGGTTGGAGAGGTTGCGGGACGACCAGGGCTGGGCGAATTCGCGCCAGTTGTCCTCGATCTCCTTGTCCTTGGCGAGCGTGTTGGTGATGTGGGCGAACAGCCGGACGTTCTCGCCGAGCACCTGGCCGACGCATTCCGCCGCCTCCTTGCGCAGGGCGCCGTCGGGCTCGGTCAGGCAGTGCAGCGCCTCCGCCGAGGTCATCTCCTTGCCGGCGATGGGGAAGCGCAGCGCGGCCATGGTCTCGTCGAACAGCCGCACCCAGGCCGCCTTGCCGGCGACCGATTTCTCGTGCAGCAGCCGCTCCAGCTCGTCGCTGAGCTGATGCTTGCGGAAGGCGCGGACGTCGCGCAGCCAGGGCGCGTAATGGGCCAGCGCCGGCGCCTCCAGCTTGGCAGTGAGCTCCGCCTCATCGATGCGGTTGATCTCCAGCGTGAAGAACAGCAGGTGCGTGGAGATGTTGGTCACCTTCTCCTGCATGGTCTGCAGGAAGCGGCCGTTCTCCGGGTCGCTCATATCGCCGGCATAGACCAGATAGGCGAAGCTCATGATCCGCCCCAGCACCTCGTCCATCGCCTCGTATTCGGCGATGGCGGCGCCCAATGCCGCACCATCCTGCTGGGCGACCTTGCCGCGCAGCCGCTCACCGAACGCCTTGGCGTCCTTGTCCATGCGCTCCAGATCGGCCTGTAGCTCCGGACTGTCGACCCCGGCATAGAGATCGTTGAGATCCCAGTTCGGCAGATCGCCGAGATCGGGTGAGTCGGAAGCGGCAACGGCGGTATCGGGGGCGGAGTTGGGAGGGATCATCGGAAGCTCCAGGTGACGGATCGCCAAAAATATGGCCACGGGATGCGGCAACGCCAAGGCAGGATCGGCTCTTAAGCGCACACAGGGCCAAGTTCAGGTCGTCAGAACTCCCGCTGGCTGTCGGATTTTCGGCCGGTGGTGCGTCTAGGTGTCAAGGGCGGACAACTCGGGCCTCACCGACAGCCGCATCTGGGACGCGCCAAAGAGAGAGAAACAACATGATTCCGCAAACGACGATCCTGTTCGTGGGGCTGATGGCTCTGATCCAGATCCCGATGACTTTCGCGGTCGGGCTGTATCGGGTGAAGACCGACATCCATTTCCTGGATGGCGGCGATGTGGAGATGACCCGCCGCATGCGGGCGCATGGCAATTTCACCGAGACCGTGCCGATCACCCTGCTGGCCATGGCGGCCGCCGAGATCTCCGGGGCGCCGGCCTTCCTGCTGTGGGGCGGCGGGGCGCTGCTGGTCGCCGGACGACTGCTGCATTACGCCACGATCCGCCGGTATGGCTGGGCCATCGGGCGGGCCATCGGCATGGCCATGACTTTCCTGTCCATGGCCGGGTTCGCGCTCTATGCCGCGGCGGCCGGTCTCGGGCTGGTCTGAGGGGAGTCAGGTCCATGCCCCATGATCCGCATCTCGCCGACATGCTGCGCGGGGCGCTTTCCGGACGCGAAGGCATCACCGAGAAGGCGATGTTCGGCGGCTATTGCTGGATGCTGAACGGCAACATGCTGTGCGGCGTCGGCGTCGGCCGCTTCATGTTCCGGGTCGGCAAGGAGCTGGAGCCGGAGGCCCTGAAACGGCCCGGCGCCGAGCCGGTCGCCTTCAGCGGCCGCAGGATGGGCGGCATCGTCTGGGTCGATGCCGATGCCTGCCTGGAGACCGGCCTGGACGACTGGATCGATCTGGCGGCCCAATTCGCCGGGAGCCTGCCTGCGAAGTGAAGCCCGGGGGACGATCGGGCCGTCATACAGTCGGTATCCGGCCAAACGGCACCACCTTGTTGTCGATGTCGTGCCCGATATCGGCGCGGCCGAGATAGGGGATTCCGGACACCTGGCACCAGTGCCGCATGACCTCCTCCTCGGTCTGCGCGAAATCCGGTTCGTTGGCCGGGATGTTGCTGCAGCGGCCGAGCCGGATGCCGGCCACCTTCCGGATGCCGGGATTGCCGGTGATATGGAACAGCAGCCGGTCGATCCGGTACATGTGCTCGGAGACCTCCTCCAGCATCAGCACATGGTCCGTCAGGTCCGGTTCCAGCGGCGTTCCCAGGATCTGGCTGAGAATCGCCATGTTGAACGCCGCGGTGTCGGCCTGCGGCGTCACGTTGGCTTCCAGCGTGTCGGGCGCCCGGTCGATCAGATAGGAAAGCGCCCTCTCCACAGCCGCCTCGCCGCCCGTGCGGTTGATATCGGCCGCCATCGGTCCGTGCGCCAGACCCGTCAGGCCGGACTTGTAGAGCGCCGCCAGCAGGCTCCCGGCATCGCTGTAGCCGAGATAGGATTTGCGCCGGGTGGCTTCCGACAGCTTCGGCACCACCCGTTCGGCGATCCGGCAGGCGCCATATCCGCCACGCGCAAACCACAATGCGTGGAAAGTCTCGTCATTGGCGAAATCGAGAAACGCCTGGGCGCGGGCGGAATCGTCGCCGGCGAAATGCCCGGATGCGAGAAAACACTGCGGATGAAAGCAAATCTCAATCAATCGGTCCGAAAAGCGGTCCATGGCGAGATTGCGAACCCGATCGGCGATACCGGCATCGATAGGCGACCCGGGCGCCACCACCCCGATCCTGATCCTGTCCTCGCTCATGCGTCCGTCTCCCGGGCGTTCCGCCGCACCCGTTCTTACGCGATAGGCACCGTCGGATGAACCAGGTTCGGCAGTATTTCTTCTGTGGCATTGGGGGCAGCGGCATGCTGCCGCTGGCCCTGATCCTGCGCGCCCAGGGCCATACGGTCGAAGGGTCCGACCGCATGCTGGACCAAGGGCGCACGGCGCAGAAGTTCGATTTCCTGCGGGCCCGTGGCATCGCACTGCATCCCCAGGATGGCAGCGGGATCACTCGGTCCGAGCAGATCCTCGTCGCCTCCGCCGCGATCGAGGACACCGTGCCCGATGTGCGGGCGGCGCGGGAAGCCGGCGCCAGCCGCATGGGCCGGGCGGAGCTTCTGGCGGACCTGTTCAACGCCGCGCCAAGCAGCATCGGCATCGGCGGCACCAGCGGCAAGTCGACCACCACCGCCATGGCCGGCTGGATCCTGCATCACGCCGGGCGCGGCCCGACCATCGTCAACGGCGCGGTGATGAAGAACTTCATGACCGACGACACGCCCTTCGCCAGCTCCGTCCTGGGCGATGGCGGTCCGTTCGTCAGCGAGGTCGACGAAAGCGACGGCTCGATCGCCCTGTTCGCGCCGAAGATCGCGGTGCTGAACAACATCACCCAGGACCACAAATCGCTGGACGAGCTGCGCGCCCTGTTCGGCGATTTCATAGCCGGCGCCGAGACCGCCGTGTTGAACCTGGACGATGCCGAGATCACCGGCCTCGCGCCCGATTCGATCCTGGAAAAGGCGATCACCTTCAGCCTGACCGACCGGACGGCAGACATCCACGCCAGCCGGTTGCAGCCGTCGCCGAACGGCATCGCCTTCACCGTGACCGACCGGCGGTCCGGCGAAACCCATCGGGTCCAATTGCCGGTACCGGGCCGGCACAACGTCGAAAACGCTTTGGCGGCCCTGGCCAGCACCCTGGCGTGCGGCATGTCCCTGACGGATGCGGCCAAGGCGCTCCGGCACTTCGCGGGGCTGCGGCGGAGGATGGAGCTGGTCGGCACGGCCGGCGGCGTGACGGTTATCGACGATTTCGGCCACAACCCGGACAAGATCCACGCCACGCTTCAGACGCTGCACGACTTTCCCGGCCGACTGCTGGTGATGTTCCAGCCGCACGGGTTCTGGCCGCTGCGCCTGAACAAGGAGCAGTTCATCACCGGCTTCATCCGCGACCTGCGCAAGGGCGACGTGCTGGTCATGCCGGACCCGGTCTATTACGGCGGCACCGTCAATCGCAGCGTCTCCAGCGAGGATATCGTCAAAGGGGTGAAGGCCGGCGGCCGGACCGCCCATGCCTTCGCCGACCGTGCCGCCTGCGGCGACAAGCTGCTGGCCCTGGCGCGGCCCGGCGACCGCATCCTCGTCATGGGCGCCCGCGACGACACGCTGACCCAATTCGCCGTCGACCTGCTTGACCGGTTGGAGCGGAGGCCGGCTGCGCGGCGCGCCAACGGATAAGGCGACGCGATAGGGTCGCGAGCCGGACGCTAGTGCATTTCGTCGACCTGCCGGATCTCGATGCGTCCGCCATATTTGAGCTGCGGGCAGGATTTCGAGATTTCGACGGCGGACTCGTAATCGTCGGCCTCGATCATGATGAAACCGCTGAGCAGCTCTTTGGTCTCGGCGAACGGACCGTCCATCACCTGGATCTTCCCGCCCTTGCTCTGCATGAACCGGCCACGGTCGTTGGTCAGTTTCTGGCCGCCGAGGAGCCGACCCTGTTCCCGCAATAGCCCCGCCCAATCGGAGAAATCCCCGACAATCGCGCGAACCTCGTCCGGCGACAGCGCGACCGCGGGCTCCGCGTCATCCTGGAAAAGCAGTACGAATTTCGCCATGGCCCCAACTCCTTATGTCCTTGCCCATCGCGGCCTTCTTCGCAGCCGTCGATCATGACTAGACGAACGGTGCCGGGCCATCCCGACCGACGATTCAGCCGCTCTTCTGGCGATAGGCGAAGGCGGCATCGAACCGGGCCTTGACGTGTTCGCCGGCCAGGATCGGATCGAATTTGGGCGCCGCATCTTCCGGACCCAGCAGGTCCCTGGGATCGACGACGGCGTCGTAGTTCGGGTCGAAGAACACCGCCAGGGAATAGCGCTCGCGGCCCGAGGCGTTGACAACCCGGTGGGGCGTCGAGACGAAGCGGTCGTTGGACCAGCGGGCCAGCAGGTCGCCGACATTGACCACCAGCGTGTCGGGAATCGGATGGGCGGTGACCCATTCCCCGTCGCGTCCCTGCACCTGCAGGCCACCGACCGAATCCTGCCACAGCAGGGTCAGGCAGCCATAGTCGGTGTGGGCGCCGACGCCGAACTGCTCCGACCCCATCTGCGGCGGCTGCGGCGGGTAGTAGAGGGCCGATCCGCGGGCGATCGGCTTGTCGAACCGGGACACGAAGAAGGTCTCGTCGGTGCCCAGGCTGACCGCGAAGGCGCGCATCAGGTCGCGGCCGCAATCGCAGGCAGACCGGTAATAGGCGTAAAGCGCCGTGCGGAGTTCCGGCAGGTCGTCATCGGGCCAGTTGTTGGGGCCCAGCAGCGGCTTTTCACCGGACGTCACATCCGGATCGTCCGCGTCCAGGTCCAGGGCCCAGTTGAAGCTCTCCTTCAGGTCGGCCCGGGCCGTCTCATGCATCTTGGCGCCGCCCGGCGCCATGAATCCGCGATGCTGGCGGTTCACCGCCACCCGCGCCTTGACCTTCGGCGGCAGGGCGAAGAAGCGCTTGGAGGCGGCCAGTGCCGCGTCCCGAACCTCCGGTGCAATGCCATGGTTGCGGACATAGAAGAAGCCGACATCGGTGGAGGCTGCACGGATCTCCTCCGCCACCTGGGAAACCGCCGCGGCCGATCCGCCGCGCAGGGCGCCGACATCGATGACCGGAATGGCGGCGACATCGATCGCCTTGGCGGTGGCGTAGCCGATCTCGCTCATGCCCCCTCCTCCGCGTAATAGCCGATTACGTCGCCGTCGGTGGTGACGCCGAGGCCGTTCAGCAGGCGGTTGGAATAATTGAAATAGGCGCAGACCTGGTTGACCTCGAGGATCTCGCCATCCTCCACACCGGCCTCGCGCAGCCGGTCGATATCCGCCTGGACCATGTTGCCGACATCGCTGGTCAGCTTGCGGGCGTATTGCAGCAGCGCGTAGTGCTTGCCGCCGAACTCGAAATGGTCCTCGGGCCGGCCGATCTTCAGGCTTTCCAACACCTTCTCGGCTCCCTCGGGACCGGTGATGCCGTCCTTGACCATCAGCCGCATGGCGTTGGCGCCGTGATGGGCCAGGCTGTAGGCGCAGTTGTTGGCGATGCTGGTGACGCTGGCCACCAGCTCCAGGAACCAGAAGGGCAGCGTGTTGTCGGCGTTGTGCAGCACGCTCTTGTAGAGCGCAAGATGGCCGTCCATGGTGTGCGGCCTGAGCGAATGCGCCTTCATGACGTTGTCGACCGTGCCATGGGGCGTGGTCACCCGGTCGTAAAGGTCGCGCAGCAGGCCGTCGGCCGCCTCCGGCTCTATGGTCTCGATCCAGGCGATCCTGCCCGCCATCACTCGACCTCGGGCGGCACCGGCGGCCGCGCGAAGATGCGCTGGACCATGGGCCGGAACACCTCGATGGGCGCGGTCGGCCGCGAGCCGCTGATCGCCACCTGATCGAAGCGCTCCAGGAACTCCGCCGCCCATTCGAAATGCGGATGGCCGCGCCAGCGGTCCCGCTCGTTCTGGAAGGCCACCGTGTCCTCCGGCGTATCGCAATGGCCCGGATACTCGTGGATGTGCAACTGCTGGAAAATGGTGTGCCGCTGCAGCATCCAGCGATTCCGCTCAGAGACATAGCCGCCCAGCAGGGCCGCCGCGAACTCGCCATGCCAGTCGGGGCAGGTGACGAAGCCGATATCGTGCAGCAGGGCGACGACGATATCCTCCTCGTCGTGTCCGGCCTCCATGACCATGGTCGCGGTCTGCAGGCAATGCAGATAGTTGTTCACTTGATAGCCGAAGGTCGGCGCGTCCTTCGAGGCCTCCAGCATGGCGATCACCTGGTCGGCCTGCTGTTCGGCGAGATAGGGCTTGCGCTGGCTGTTCAGCAGCTCCCAATCGGCCCGCCGGAACGCCTCCATCGGCACCGGCTCCACATGCTTCCAGCCCGGTTCCGCCAGCGGCGATCGCCCCGTCGTCCAGTTCTTGCCCGATCCGGCCCCATCCGCCATCGCTAATCCCCTGTCATGCGCGCCGGGGGAGTGAAGCACGCCGCGCTTCGCCCTGCCAAGCGCCGCCATCCGGTGTAGGCTGGCGGCCCAGGGAATCGCGGAGGCTTCATGCGCCTGCAAATGATGACCTGGCAGGAGGTCGAGCGCTACCTGGAGCGCTCGACGGGCATCATCCTGCCGATCGGCTCGACCGAGCAGCATGGCCCCATGGGCCTGCTCGGCACCGATGCTCTGTGTGCGGAGACCATTGCGCTGGGCGTCGGCGAAGCGGCGGACGCCATCGTCGCCCCGACGGTGTCGGTCGGCAACGCCCATTTCCACCTCGACTTCGCCGGAAGCATGGCCCTGCGCCCGACCACCCTGACCGCCGTGATGGTCGACATGCTGACCAGCCTCGCCCGGCACGGCTTCCGCCACGTCTATGTCATCAACGGCCATGGCGGCAATGTCGCCCCGACCCTTTCGGCCTTCCACGAGGTCCATGCGCAAGCCAGCTTCTCGGGCGGCCCCGGCCGTCTAAGAACCCGCCTGAAGAACTGGTGGAACACGCCGGCCGTCGGCGAGCTGCGGACCGAGCTCTACGGAGACGGCGAGGGCTACCACGCCACCCCCAGCGAGATCGCAATCACCCAGCACGCCTATCCCGATGCGATCGGCGTAGAGGACGTGCCGCCGCCCCCGCCACTCGGCGATGACGGCATGGAGCATGTCGGCGACAACTACTTCGATGCTGCCGACTATCGGGAACGCTTTGCCGATGGCCGGGTCGCCTCCCACTCCGCTCTTGCGAGACCGGAACAGGGGAAGGCCATCATTGCCGCCGCGGTAGAGGACATCAGCGCCGACTATCGGTCCTTCGCCAGCCTCTAGCGCGCATCCGACCGCGCCAACCTCTTCTCCATGCGGCGGACCAGCCAGGACACGATGATGATCAAGGCCAGGTATTCCAGCACCAGGAAGGTGTAGATCTCCAGCGGGCGGAATTCGGTGACGGTGAGTTCGGTGGCGCGGCGGGTGAGTTCCTGGTAGCCGATCACCGAGACCAGGGACGACATCTTCAGCACGTAGATGAACTGGTTGCCCAGCGCCGGCAGGATACGGCGGATGGCCTGGGGCAGGATCACCAGGCGCATGATCTGCCAGCCGCGCAGGCCCAGGCTGCGGGCGGCCTCGGTCTGGCCCACCTCGATCGACTGGATGCCGGCCCGGAAGATCTCCGCCTCGAAGGCGCTGTCGCTCAGCGCCAGGGACAACAGCCCGGCCATCAGGAAGGAGAGCTGGATGCCGAGCATGATCGGCAGGCCGTAATACATCCACAGCAGGACGACCAGCAGCGGGATGGCCCGCACCAGCTCCACATAGCCGCGATTGGCCATGCGCGCCGCGCGGTTCTTCGACAGGCCGAGAATGGCGACCAGCAGCCCGACCAGGGTCGACAGCAGGATCGCCGCCACGGAGATCATCACCGTCGGCCACAGACCGCCCAGCAGGAACCAGAGATTGTTGCTGCCCCGCTCGGTGGTCGGGTCGAACAGGTACCAGGCCCAGCCATAACCGGAGGAACCGCAGCCTGAGAGCAAAAGGAGCGAAGCCAGCGCAACGGCTGTAGCGAGACATCGGTTTGGTTTCGTCATTGCGCGGCACCTTTGGTTGGGCCTGCGCTCCCCCTCACCCTCCCACGGCTTCGCCGCGGGTCCCTCCCTCTCCCCAGGGAGAGGGGAACAAAGGGCCGCCTCGAATTTCCCTCTCCTTGGGGAGAGGGAGGGACCCGCGGCGAAGCCGTGGGAGGGTGAGGGGGAGCGCGGCGCCCGCCGGTTCAAGAAAGGCCGAGAATGCTGATCTCGACCGTACAACTCTATGAAGCGGGCCGCCGCCCGCGGTCGAGCGGCGGCCCGGGATCGGTCAGTTGGGCATCCACTTGTCGCGGAGGCCTTCATAGAAGCCTTCGGTGGTCTTCAGGGTGACCCAGCTGTTGACGAAGTTGATCCAGGCGAAATCGTCCTGGGGCAGCGGATAGGCGAACGGCCTGAGGTTGCGCGCCGGCACCTCCAGCCAGACCATGTTCTCAAACCGCTGCACCAGCGAGGAGGCCTCGACATTGCTGGTGATAGTGACGTCGGAGCGGCCGGCCAGGACTTCCTGGAACCCGGTCGCCGGCGTCTGCACCGCGACGATCTCGGCATTGGGGAAATGCGCCCTGGCCTGCTCCTCGAACACCGTCCCCAGGCTGACCGCGACGGTCACGCCCGGCTGGTTGATGTCATCCCAGCTGTTGAAGCGGTCAGCGTTGTTCTGCAGGGTCAGCGGCACGGTACCGGCCTGGAAATACGGGATCGAGTATCCGACGGTCCGGGCCCGGCCCATGTTCAGCGAGGCGCCGGAGAAGATGTCGTACTGGTCCGAGGCCACGCCGGCGACGAGGGTCGCCCATTCCGCCGGCACCCATTCCACCGTGACGCCGAGATCGGCAGCCAGCTGCTCCATCGCGTCAATGTCGAAGCCCTTGTAGGTGTTGGTCGCCGGATCGCGCACCGACATCGGATTGAAGTCGCCGGTGGTGCCGACGCGCAGGGTTCCGCGCTCCTGGATGAGCTGCAGCCGCGACTGCGCCTCGGCGGCCTGGACCAGCCCCATGGCCAGTAGGGCTGTCGCCAATGCCAATAGTTTCCGCATGTTGTAAGCCTCCTCGTTCCTGTATCGGCGCCTGTTTTCTTGTATGGCGGCCCGGCGTCCGGGACCGTTTCCGATAGCGTAGCCTGCAAATTCCGCACTGACTATGTCTGTTGCGGAAGCCCAACAACCGGTTAGAACTAGAAAAAAGCCGGATTGGGGGAGGAACGCCGCGCATGGCCGGCCCGGGAAAATACAAGCATTGGCAGAGCCTGCCGGCGATGTTCGCCGAACAGGCAAGGCATTTCGGCGACAAGCCCCTGGTCTGGGCCAAGCATGACGGCGCCTTCCAGGCCATGAGCTGGCGCCGGGTCGACCAGGAGATGCGGCGCTTGGCGCGCGGGTTGCGCGCCGTCGGCATGGAGGATGGCGACCGTATCGTGCTGGTGTCCGAGAACCGGCCGAAATGGCTGGTCGCCGATCTGGGGATCATGGCCGGCGGCGGCATCACCGTGCCGGCCTATACCACAAACACTGTCGACGACCATCGCCACATACTGACCGACAGCGGCGCCAAGGGCGCGATCGTCTCCAAGATGGCGCTGTTCCGAAAGCTGTGGCCGGCGGCGCTGCAGGCCCCGGAGCTGAAATTCGTCATCGCCATCGATGAGGTTGACGACCGCCGCAACCCGGATGTGGCGCTGCACAGCTGGGACGACGTGCTGGCCCGGGGCGACGAAGCCGAGGACGATGTCGACGGCCGCATCGCCGCCATGCAGCGCGGCGACACCGCCTGCCTGATCTATACAAGCGGCACCGGCGGGCGGCCGCGCGGCGTGATGCAGACCCATGGCGGCATCCTCGCCAACTGCCTGGGCGCCTATCACCTGCTGCGGAAGATCGGGTTGGAAGACGACGTGTTCCTGTCCTTCCTGCCGCTGTCGCACTCCTACGAACATTCCGCCGGGCAGTTCTTCCCACTCTCGGTCGGCGCCCAGATCTACTACGCGGAAAATGCCGATGCGCTGATGCGCAACCTGCCGGAGGTGAAGCCGACCATCATGACGGCGGTGCCCCGGCTCTACGAGGTCATGCACCGGCGCATCACGCGCGACATCGAGCGCCAGGGCGGCATGGCGGCCTGGTGGCTGGAGCGCGCCGTGGACCTCGGCCGGGAGCGGCATGAGCGCGGCCGCCTGGACCTGTTCCGCAGCATCCAGGACCGGATCGCCGAGATCCTGGTGCGGCGCAAGCTGAAGGCCCGCTTCGGCGGCCGGCTGAAGGCCATGGTCTCAGGCGGCGCGCCCTTGAATGCCGAGATCGGCATGTTCTTCCAAGCACTGGGGCTGACCATCCTGCAGGGCTACGGCCAGACCGAGGCGTCGCCGGTGATCGCCTGCAACACGCCGGGCCGGATCAAGGTGCACACCGTCGGCCCGCCGCTGGAGGAGGTCGATGTCCGCATCGCCGACGACGGAGAGATTCTGGTGCGCGGCGAGCTGGTGATGAAGGGCTACTGGAACCAGGAGGAGGCCACCGCCGAGACCCTGCGCAACGGATGGCTCCATACCGGCGATATCGGCCGGCTGGATGAGGATGGCGCCATCCTGATCACCGATCGCAAGAAGGACATCATCGTCAACTCGGGCGGCGACAACCTGTCGCCGCAACGGGTGGAGGGTTTCCTGACCCTGCAGCCGGAGATCGGCCAGGCCATGGTCGCCGGCGACCGCCGGCCGTACCTGGTCGGCGTCATCGTGCCGGATGCGGAGTTCACCGCCGGCTGGGCGAAGCATCATGGCACGCCCAAGGACCCCGCCGAACTGTCCGAGCACCCGGAATTCCGGAAAGCCATCGGCGAGGCTGTGGACCGGGTGAACAAATCCCTGTCGCCGATCGAGCGGGTGCGCCGTTTCGTGCTGGCTGCGGAGCCCTTCAGCGTCGAGAATGGTCAGATGACCCCGACCATGAAGATCAAGCGCAATCCAATCTGGTCGGTCTATGGAGAGGCCCTGGAGGGGCTCTACGGGGACTGAGATCGCTCCGCGTCGGCGATCGTCCGTACAAAGCGAAAATGCGGTCCGGTCCCAGGGGTCTCGAATTCCTCGCCGACCGGTTCAAAGCCGTGCCGTCGATAGAAATCCATCGCCCCGGTGCGGCCATTGCACCAGACCAGGCGCCCGCCCTGCCGCGCCACCAGATCCACCCCGCGATCCAGCAGGGTGCCGCCAAGGCCCCTGCCCCGACATTCCGGCACCGTGACCATGCCCCGAAGCCGGAACACGCCCTCCGCGACGCCATCCTCCTGGGGGTCGGGCAACAGCGATCCCACCGAAACCAGCCGGCCGTCGAGGAATGCACCGAGATGAACGGTCAGCGGGTCTTGATCCTGGGGATAGTGCGATCCGGCCGGGGGAAGCGAGCGGCGCAATATGCCGAACCGCAGGGGAAAGGCCTCGTCCGCGGTAATGCGACGCAGATGGATCGGAGCCCGGGCCCCGGTCACGCGGCGCGGCGACGTGGCGCGCGCGCCGCTCCGTCCAGCGTCTCACCGCTGGAAATATCGAAGGAGACCGGCACCGGCCGGCCGCCGGAAAACCGATAGGCCAGGAAGAACACGGCTCCGAAGGGGAAGGTGATCAGCAGCAGGAAGCCGGTCAGCCAGGGCCGTCGGGGCCACTCGAACGTCATGACCTTGCCGTCCCGCGCCACCAGCACCATGCCGATGCGGGTGAAGATCTCGGCAACCTTGACCGCGATACCGTCGGCCGCCAGCCCCTTCCAGCGGGTCGCCTTGGCGCTGGCCGCCCTGGCCCGGTTTATCAGGGCCGTGCGCCGGCGGCCGGTGCGCATGCCGATGATGACCCCGGGGATGATCAGGATGGTCATCAGCAGAGCGACATAGGCCCAGACCCAGATCATGCCGCCCGCCTCCTGACCTGAGTGCGCATGCGGCATCGACCCGGCGATCCCAAGCGGGGTCCCGGCAAGCGCGGCGGCTTTAATCGATCACGTTGTCGCACGCGATCCAACATGTCCTGTGGCGGAAAACGCAGACGAATTCTTCCGTACTCTGATACCCGTAATACGCTTCGACTTCTAGGGAATAACGTCGCAGTAAGGGAACTCCCTGATCGCGCCATCAAACCGTCATCGTGTCGAACCGTAGTACCGCAAGCTCGACCACAGCATCGCGAGGAATTGGGGCGTCACGATGATCCGCGGACTGAATCATCTCACCCTGGCGGTGCGCGACGTCGATCGCGCCGTCGCCTTCTATCGCGATGTCCTGCAATTCGACGTGGCCAAGACCTGGCCGGACGGCGCCTATCTTACCGCCGGTACGCTGTGGCTCTGCCTGTCGCGCGATCCCCGGACCCGGGAGGCACCGCATCCCGATTACACCCATGCCGCCTTTGACGTCGCGGCCGACGCATTCCCGCAGGTATGCGACCGCGTTCGGGCCTCCGGCGCGCCCATATGGAAGGACAATCGCAGCGAGGGCGAGTCGCTCTATTTCCTGGATCCGGACGGCCACAAGCTGGAAATCCATGTCGGGACATTAAAAAGCCGGCTTGCCGCGATGGCGGCAAGCCGGCCGGGTAACTGATATGCCGGGAGCGGGCTAGAGCATCTCGTACATCTCGACGGCGCGATTCATCTCGCGGAGCAGTTCCAGATTGAGTCGCGCCAGCTCGTCCACCGTCTCGGTCGTCGGCGAAACGCCGTTCAGGACGGGAAACATCAGCGGCGAGACCTGGCCGGTCCAAAGCCGCCGAATGTTTGCAAGCTGGATCTGGATCTCGGTCGTCGGTGCCGCGATCAGACGCTGGTCGGGGTCGCCTTCGATGAGGCCTACAAGGGCGCGATCGAAGTGCTGGATCGTCTCCTGCAGCGCCACCCGGTGCCGGTCGGCGTTCACGTTGCCGGCGATCAGGAAATACTCCATGGCCATGCGCTGCGACAGCATGCGCTGGCGGCCGGAGACATTGATCGCCTGGACCAGGACCGAATGGACCGGCCGCGTCTTGACCTCCTCCAGGAAGGCCGTCACGACGCCTTCCGAGGCGTTCAAGAGCATCGGGCTGAGATCGACGACCAGCGCCACCTGTCCCTCGCTGAACCGACCTGTTGCGAGTCCCGCGCTGACCGCATCGTCCATCAACGCCCAGACCGCTTCGACCTCTTCCAGGCTCTCGACGGTGTTGCTGTTGCTGGTCCCGACGAGCCCCTGGGACTCGTCTCCCAGCTTCAGCCCGACAAGGGTTCTGGCGAAGAGATCGCGGGACTCGCGAAGCCGGCCCATGTTCTCTTCGACGTCGACGCCCAGCGAGATCAGTATCGCCTCCTTGGCGATGCGCTGCGTGAGCATGCGCTGGCGTCCCGCCAGGTTGATCACGTGGTCATAGTCAACGTTTTCCTGGGCCATGGCGGGCGGCGTCAACTCGATGGTCAGAAGCGCCGTGACCAGGGCAATGGCGACCGTCAGGGTGCGAATCGACATGGTATCTACTCCAATCAATCTACTCTTTGCGCCACCAGGCGGCTGGGGCAGCGCAATGGCGGTCCGAACGCAGGATCTTTGTGCCCCGTATTGCGTTCGGTCTCTTGTGGGTGAATTAATGAGATAAGAGATTTAAAAATATCTAAAATACTCCATTCTGATTCCAACGTGTTGGACGGAGATTTGGAAATATTTGAATGTTGAATGCCGAATATGGTTTATGTCCCTTAACCATATTCGCCTTCGGACCGCTCTAAATCTTTGAGCTGACTGAATAAATAGAAAGAGTTGCACTCGAAGTTTATTGATTCAATTGATTGGATTTGATGCGGTTATTCGCGCAGATCCGGACGACGCCCCCCGCCGTCCACTGTGGAACGATTCAGCCCCCTATCGCCCCAGGCCGGAAATTTTCCATAATACGCTCGCCAGACCGGCGACCCTTCCTTGCGTTCTGCTGCGATGACGGTTCGTTGATTTGTGAAATGGGTCAACACAGGTTAACTTGTTTGCGCTTAGTTTCGCTGTGATTTTCCGCAGACCAGGGAGTTCGAAATGACGCTGGCGGCGGTATCGCTCGACGACAAATATGTCCTTGAGTCCGGGCGCGTATACCTGACCGGAACCCAGGCGCTGGTGCGGCTGGCGCTGATGCAGCGCCGGCGCGACGAACAGGCCGGCCTCAACACCGCGGCTTTCATCTCCGGCTATCGCGGCTCGCCGCTGGGCGGTTTCGACCAAGCCCTGTGGCGGGCCCGCAAATTCCTCGCCGAGAGTCATATCCATTTCCAACCCGGGGTGAACGAAGACCTGGGCGCGACCGCGGTCTGGGGCAGCCAACAAGTCGGTCTGTGGCCGGGCGCCAAATATGACGGCGTAATTGGCATCTGGTACGGCAAAGGTCCGGGCGTCGACCGCTCCGGCGACGTCCTGAAGCACGCGAACTTCGCCGGATCGTCCCCCCATGGCGGTGTGCTGGCCCTGGCCGGCGACGACCACGCCTGCAAGAGCTCCACGGTGCCGCACCAGTCCGAGCACGCCTTCGCCGCGGCGATGATGCCGGTGCTGAACCCGTCAAACGTCCAGGAAATCCTCGATCTCGGCCTCTATGGCTGGGCGATGAGCCGGTATTCCGGCTGCTGGGTCGGCTTCAAGACGATCGCCGAGACCGTCGACAGTTCCGCCTCGGTGCATGTCGACCCGCAGCGCATCCAGATCGCCCTTCCGGACGATTTCGAGATGCCCGAGGGCGGGCTGAACATCCGCTGGCCGGATCCGCCGATGATCCAGGAACACCGGCTGATGCAGGACAAGATGTATGCCTCCCTGGCCTTCTGCCGGGCCAACAAGCTGGACCGGGTGATCTTCGAGGCGCCCAAGCGCCGGTTCGGCGTCGTCACCGTCGGCAAATCCTATCTCGACGTGCGCCAGGCGCTGCAGGAACTGGGCATCGACGCAGCGCTGGCGCGGGAGATCGGACTGGCGATCTACAAGGTCGCCATGCCCTGGCCGCTGGAGCCGGACGGCGTGCGCGCCTTCGCCGAGGGTTTGGACGAGCTGATCGTGGTCGAGGAGAAGCGCGCCCTCATCGAGAACCAGCTCAAGGAGCAGCTCTACAACTGGCAGGCCGACAAGCGGCCGGTGGTGGTCGGCAAGTTCGACGAGGAGCGCGACTGGATCCTGCCCTCCACCGGCGAGCTGAGCCCGGCCCAGATCGCCGTGGTCATCGGCCGCCGCCTGCTGAAGCGCATGGAGCATACCGGCATCGCCGAGCGGGTCGCCTTCCTGGAGGAGAAGGAACGCCAGAAGGTCACCATGCTGCCCGCGATGCAGCGCATCCCGTATTTCTGTTCCGGCTGCCCGCACAACACTTCGACCCGGGTGCCGGATGGCAGCCGGGCGCTGGCCGGCATCGGCTGCCACTACATGGCGACCTGGATGGACCGCAGCACCGAGACCTTCAGCCAGATGGGCGGCGAGGGTGCCGCCTGGATCGGCCAGGCACCGTTCACCGAGACCGACCATGTCTTCGCCAATCTGGGCGACGGCACCTATTTCCATTCCGGCCTGCTGGCGATCCGCGCCGCGGTCGCCTCCGGCGTCAACATCACCTACAAGATCCTCTACAACGACGCCGTCGCCATGACCGGCGGTCAGCCCATGGACGGCCCGCTGGACGTGCCGATGATCGCCCGCCAGGTGGCGGCGGAGGGGGCGAAGAAGATCGTCGTCGTCAGCGACGAGCCAGAGAAATACGGCGGCGATAACGGGCTGCCGCCGGACACCGACGTCGAACATCGCGACGATCTCGATCAGGTCCAGCGCCAGCTGCGCGAGGTTCCCGGCACCACCATCCTGATCTATGACCAGACCTGTGCCGCGGAGAAGCGCCGGCGGCGCAAGCGCGGCAAGATGGTCGACCCGGCCAAGCGGGTGATCATCAATGAACTGGTCTGCGAGGGCTGCGGCGATTGCTCGGTGCAGTCGAACTGCCTGAGCGTCATGCCGGTCGAAACCGAGTTCGGCCGCAAGCGCGCTATCGACCAGTCGAGCTGCAACAAGGATTTCTCCTGCGTGAAGGGCTTCTGCCCCAGCTTCGTGACTGTCGAAGGCGGCGAATTACGCAAGCCGGAGAAGCCGGACGCCGCCGCCAGCGACGCCGACGATGCGCGCTTCGGCACGCTGCCGGAGCCCGAGCTTCCGGCGCTCGATGCGCCCTATGGAATCCTGGTGACCGGCATCGGCGGCACCGGTGTCGTCACCATCGGCGCGCTGGTCGGCATGGCGGCGCATCTGGAGGGCAAGGGCTGTTCCGTCCTGGATCAGGCCGGTCTCGCCCAGAAGGGCGGTGCGGTGGTCGGCCATCTGCGCATCGCGAAGACGCCGGAAGACATCAGCGCGGTGCGCATCGCCGCCGGCGGGGCGGATCTGGTACTCGGCTGCGACCTGGTGGTCGCGGGCGGCACCGAGACCTTGCCCAAGATGCGGCCGGGAATCACCCGGGCGGTGATCAACGCCCAGCAGACCATGACCGGCGAGTTCACCGCCAATCCCGACCTGCCCTTCCGCAGCGACGCGCTGCTGAGCTCGATCCGCGAGACGGCCGGCGATCCGGATCTGGTGGATGTGGTCGATGCCACGCGTATCGCCACCACCCTGCTCGGCGACAGCATCGCGACCAACCTGTTCGTGCTGGGCTACGCCTGGCAGCGGGGCCAGATCCCGGTCTCGGCCGAGGCGATCGAAGAGGCGGTGGCGCTGAACGGCGTCGCGGTGGAGATGAACCGCCAGGCCTTCCTGTGGGGCCGTCGCGCCGCGCACGACCCGGAGGCGGTCGCCGCCATCGTCGCCGAGCGGGCGGCGCCGGAACCGGCCGGGCATACGATCTCGCAGTCCCTGGAGGAACTGGTCGACCGCCGCGTCGCCTTCCTGACTGGTTACCAGAATGCCGCCTATGCGGCGCGCTACCGGTCTCTGGTCGATCAGGCACGGCAGGCGGAGGAGCGCGTCATCGGCGGTCCGCCGGAGCTCGAAGGTTCGCTGACCGCCGCGGTGGCCCGCTACGGCTTCAAGCTGATGGCCTATAAGGACGAGTACGAGGTCGCCCGTCTCTACACTGACGGCACCTTCGCCAAGCAGGTGTCATCGCGGTTCACCGGTGACTTCAAGCTGCAGTTCCACCTGGCGCCGCCGCTGCTGTCCAAGCCGGACCCGGTCACCGGTCATCCGCGCAAGATGACCTATGGGCCCTGGATACGCAGCGCATTCAGCGTGCTGGCGAAGCTGAAGGGACTGCGCGGCACGCCATTCGACATCTTCGGCCGCTCAGCGGAACGCAAGATGGAACGCCGTCTGATCGCCGAGTATTTCGAGACGATTGCGGAACTGGCTGCCGGACTCACGGCCGAGAATCTGCCGCTCGCGGCTGAGATCGCCGCGATTCCGGAACAGATCCGGGGTTATGGCCACATCAAGGAAGCATCGGTGGCCAAGGCCAGCGAGCGCCGCCTGGAGCTCATTGCGGCGTTCCGCGTGGCACCGGAACATCAGGTCGCGGCGGAGTAGTGGCGGTCCGCTAATCCGCCGTTGCAATGAACAAACGCAGCCGGTTCTCCGCATCGCGCAGAGCCGCGCCGCCGTCGCGCTCCCAGTAGCGGCGCTACAATTCGCGCGCGGCATCCGCCAGCGGCGTATTGGACTAGGAGCGCTAACCCGGCTGGATGTCGCCTCGCCAGTTTCTGTCAACCACTCTGTCGATCGCCGCCTGCAGCACACCGCCGGGATTCAGAACCCATCGAACTGATGCTGCTCGGAATAGACGACGTATGCCGCCCACCCGGCATGTCGAATGGCCAGCAGTCACGGCACGGAACACCGGCGATTAGGCGTTGGTTGATGGTTAACACTCGCTCCCTAGCATGGCAGGGCGAGTCCGATGCACCCCGGAAAACCTGGTCGGATGCAGCCGCGCCACCTGGCGGTGCCAGGGGGCGTCAAATCCATTAATGGGTCCGGCGCTCTCCCGGCCTTGCCACGGATATCATCATGTTTGTCAAGACGTTAGGGATCAACCTTCCGGCTGGCTTACATCCCCAAGGCGCTGCCGCCAAACTTCTCTATTCGGCACTAGGCGGCATCGTCTTCTTAGCGGCCTTTCATTACGGCTACAGCCAGATCCCCGATCATTTCTATTCCGTTCGTGACGACGGCGTCATAACGCTGAGCCATGCCAAGAACTGGATCGACTACGGGTTTATCGGCGTTAATCCATCCGGAGGGCGGGTCGAGGGCTACTCTGCACCGGTGCAGTTGTTCGCCTATGCGCTTCTCTACGGCCTGCTGGGACTGTCATACGAGACCTTTATGGCGACCCAGACCGTCACGTGCACGTTTCTGCTTGGGTGCATCATTTCGGGCTTCTTTGAGGATCACAGGAAAATCGGGTTGATCGTTACGGCCCTGATCGCGCTTGTCCTGACGAACCTTACCTCCTTCCTGGAATGGCATGGATCCGGGATGGAAAACGCCATCACCCACGTCCTTTTCGTTTACTCGGTCTACGCCTTCCTGAGGATGGCGCGTCACGGAACCATCAGCTACCTGCCGGCACTCCTTGTTTTTCTGGCGTCAATCTCCAGAGCGGAAAGTATCTTTCACATCGCGCCGCTGCTCGCGGTCTTCACGATCTATGGATTTGCGGTCCTCAAGAACGACAGGGCCTTCAGATTTTCGCTTCTGGTGGTTGGACTATGGGTCCTCTTTCAGCTCTGGCGCGTCTGGTACTTCGGCGACCTTTTGCCAAATACGGGTTATGCGCAGGGCATCTCGGTCATGGAGAACCTGCGACGGGCCCTCTTGCCGACCATTGAGGACCAGACCCAATGGACACCCTACTCCGGGCTGATATTCCTTTATCATGGCGGATACTTGCTGCTGGGCCTGATCGGCTGTGCCATCTGGAAGGATCGCGACGCGCCGACGGTGTTGCTGGCGGCTCTTGTGATGTCGCTGGCGCTCACTGCCCACCTTAACCCCTTGGTCTTCGGGCCCACTCGGCTCGACCCCGTGCGGTCCACAACGCAACTGGCACTGGTAACCGCCGCCTTGGTTCCTGTGCTGGTCCATCTCACTGGGCGGAGCGATCGTCTGCCCTGGCGGGCACCGGTCCTGGGCGCCGCCTTTCTGGCGGTCACCAGCATTACCCGCATCGATCCGTACGAGGCCTGCTGCTCGGTGACCGATTTTGATCGGTATCGGCAGCAATTCGCGGCTGCTGCCGCGGAGGAACGTCTTCCCAGACCAACCGTTTCCAACCCGGATCTCGGTGTTATGAGTTGGCACAAGCAGTTCAACATTGTCGATCTCGGCCGGCTTGGCAGCCCCATCATGGCCAAGCTGGCCGACAACCCGGTGCTGGCGGACTACTTTTTCGACTACGCCGCACCGGACATGATCGAAAGCCACGGATATTGGACCTGCAGGTACTACGACAGCGTCTTCACCGACCCCCGGTTCAAGGAACGGTATGCACCCTGGGGGCGGGAGGTCTCGCTGGATGACAGTTGCGTTGACGGCACCCGGCCAACGACCGGGATGTGGATCCGCAGGGACATTCTCGCCGAATCGGGAAGTGCGGAACGCCGACTGATCGACGAACTGCAGAGAAACCTGTCGATCCAAGCATTGCGTGACGAACTGGCTTCATGCCAGGAGCAAGAAGGGACGAATTGTGCCTATGTGGCGCGCACGGCCTTCCGGTTCCTTCCCGAATTCATTGCGGCTGGAGACCACGGCGAACTGGTTGCGGTCTTTCGGGGCAGCCGGACGAGTCCTTTCGACCTGCATCTCGTCACCGGGCGCAATAACGGCCAGTCACATTTGGCCGCCATCGATTTCATCCGGCGCAGGCACGGACAATCGGTTGCCGGCCCGATCGACGAGGCGCCAATGGTGGCACCCGAGCGTTGATTGCGCCCCGGCGACCGCACGGACGATTGTCCTGAAACGAAAACGGCGGCCCGAGGGCCGCCGTCGTCTCTTCCTGGCATGGAAGGGCTGGAACGCTCCAGAAAGCCTACGCCCATCCCCGACTTTTCCGCCGAAAACCGGATGCCGCTATAACCGCTTCCAACGGTCGGGCCGGGGATGGGCGCCGCCCGCCCACTAGGGGAAGGCAACTGGTGTGGCCAGGACTGGCCGCGTTCAAAACCTGAGGAGAGTGTTACCGATGTCCGGGGGACATTGGTGTGTTAAAGGTGTGACACAGAGTGGACCGGGGAAAAATTTTTTAAAATCAATGTATTAACGATGATCCACGAAGCCCGAAAAGAGCCCGGTGTGATCGGCATTTTTCATAACGCAGGCTCGTCATCCCCGCGAATACGGGGATCCGGATATGCCCGAATTTACCGCTGGTTGAACCACGTAAACTGGATTGCCGCTTTCGCGGGAATGCCGATCACGATCGGCCGTCATTTGACCGGGCGATTGATCCCCGCCCGCTAACCAGCCGTCGCATTCGCATTGGCCCGGCGCGACCGCCGCCGTCGGCGAGTGGAATCCCCGTTACCGGCGGCCGAGCCGTTGGCAGCCTTCGGCAGGGCGACCGCCCGGGCCAGGTTCGGGAATGGATCGGTCTTGTGCGGGATCGCCATGGCGTCGACGAAGAATTCCTGGAAGCGCGGCTCGACCGCCGTCTCCACCTTCTCCACCTCGCGTACCACCCGCTCGATCTCAGATCGGGACTCGGCGTTCAGCAGCGCAATCCGGGCACCGGTTCCGGCCGCGTTACCGGCCCCGGTGACCCGCTCCAGGTCACAATCGGGAATCAGGCCCAGCACCATGGCGTATTTGACGTCGATATGGCTGCCGAAGGCACCGGCCAGGGTGATGCGGTCCACCGCTGTCACTTCGAGCCGCTCCATCAACAGCTTCACGCCGGCATAGAGCGCCGCCTTGGCGAGCTGGATCGCCCGGATGTCGTTCTGGGTGACGGTGATCGCCGGCCGATCATCGTCGCCCGGCCGCAGCACATAGGCGAAGGTGCGGCCATCGGCGACGATCCGGTCGGTCCGCTCGGCCATCGACCCGTCGATGACGCCGTCGGTGGTCGTCAGTCCGGCGAGGAACATCTCAGCCACCGCTTCGATAATGCCGGAGCCGCAGATTCCGGTGACACCAGTGGCCGCCACCGCCTCGTCGAAGCCGGCCTCGTCCGACCAAAGATCGCTGCCGATCACCCGAAAACGCGGCTCCAGCGTCTTCGGATCGATCCGCACCCGTTCTATGGCACCCGGTGCGGCGCGCTGGCCGCTCTCGATCTGGGCCCCCTCGAAAGCCGGCCCGGTCGGGCTGGAACAGGCCAGCAGCCGGTGCCGGTTGCCCAGCACGATCTCGGCATTGGTGCCGATATCGACCACAAGCCGCATCTCGTCGGACAGGTGCGGCCCCTCCGACAGGATCACGGCCGCCGTGTCGGCGCCCACATGGCCGGCGATGCAGGGCAGCACATAGGCCCGGGCATTGGGATTGATGGCGAGGTCGAGCTCGCCGGCCCACAGATTGATCGCCTGGTCGGTTGCCAGCGCGAACGGCGCGCCGCCCAGCTCCACCGGATCGATGCCCAGCACCAGGTGATGCATGATCGGATTGCCGACGATGGTGACTTCCAGGATATCGTCGACGACGATCTCCGCCTCCCGTGCCACATCCTCGGTCAAGGCATTCATCGCCTGGCGGACCGCTTCGGTCAGCTCCAGATGCGATCCGGGGCGCATCATGATGTAGGAGACCCGGCTCATCAGATCCTCGCCGAAGCGGATTTGCGGATTCATCACGCCGCCGGCCGCCAGCACGGCACCAGTCTCTAGATCGCAGAGATGGGCGGCGATGGTGGTCGAGCCGATATCAAAGGCGATGCCGTAGGCCTTGTCCCTGAATCCGGGCCAGATGCTCAGCAGCCGCTCGCCCTCGCGCACGGCCACCGTGGCAGTCCAGGCGCCTTCTCGCAGCGCCGTCTGGATCTGCTGCACCACGCGGAGGTCGCAGCTCAGCCCGGTAATGCCCCATTGCGTGTCCAGGGCCTGTTCCAGGCGGCGTAGATCGCCGGAGGGGTCGTGCATGTTGGGCTCGACCACCTCGACATAATGCAGCTTGACCTCCGGGACGATCTCGATGTCGCGCAGCTCGGCGCGCTTGCGCACCACCTGCTTGTGCACCTGGCTTTCCGGCGGCACGTCGACGAGCAGGTCGCCCTGGATCAGGCTCTGGCAGGTCAGCCGCCGGCCGTTCGCGAGCCCCCGCTTGTCGGCATAGCGTGCTTCCGCCTCGCCGACCGGCGAGATGTTGTCGGCGCCGGAGGTGATCCCATGTTTGGCGAAGCGGCCTTCGCCGATGGTGCATTGGCAGCGGCCGCAGAGCGAGCGACCGCCGCACACGCTGTCGACGTCAACGCCTAGCGCGCGGGCCGCCTGCAGGATGGAAATGCCGTGCGGAAACCGGCCGCGGCGGCCGGACGGCGTGAACACGACCAGCGCGTCCTCGCCCTCCTGGTTCCGCCGCCAATCCGCCATCGTGTCAGCCGGCGCGGCGGCGGCGGCGGCCTTCTCGGCCGCCCCGGGCACCACCGTTATCCGACCCCTCGGCCGCCGGCTCACGATAGGCGCGGATCCAGCGCCGGCAATCCGGGTCGTTGCCGTTCATCACATCGGCGCCGCGCACCGCCATCATGTCCTCCGCATGCAGCGGATTCATGATCGCCGAGGTCAGGCCGGCCCCGGCCGCCATGCACAGGAAGGCCGCGTTCATGCCGCGCCGGTTCGGCAGGCCGAAGCTGACATTGGAGGCGCCGCAGCTCGAGTTGACCTTGAGCTCGTCGCGCAGCCGGTTGAGCAGATGGAACACCTGCTTGCCGGCGGTGTTGATGGCGCCGACCGGCATCACCAGCGGGTCGACGACGATGTCGCTGCGGGGGATGCCGTGGTCCTCGGCCCGCTCGACGATCTTCTTCGCCACTTCGAAGCGCACGTTCGGATCCTCGGAGATGCCGGTCTCGTCGTTAGAAATGGCGACGACGGCGCATTCGTATTTCTTGACCAGCGGCAGGACCGATTCCAGCCGCTCCTCCTCGCCGGTGACCGAGTTCAGCAGCGGCTTGCCCTGGTAGACCGCCAGCCCGGCCTCCAGCGCCTCGACAATCGAGCTGTCGATGGCCAGCGGCAGGTCGGTCATCGACTGTACAAGCTGGATGACTTCGGCCAGGATGCGCGGCTCATCGGCCAGCGGGATGCCGGCATTGACGTCCAGCATATTGGCGCCGGCGGCGACCTGCGCCTCCACATCGGCGACGACGCGGGTGTAATCCCCGGACACCATCTCCGCCGACAGCAGCTTGCGGTTGGTCGGGTTGATCCGCTCGCCGATCACGCAGAACGGCCGCTCGAACCCGATCACGACTTCCTTGGTCGCGGAACTGACAACGGTCTCGGTCATCTCTTCAACTCCAGCCGAACATGCGTTTACCGGCAGCGACGCTAGGCGACAGCAAGGCCTGCGTCCGGCTTGCCAGCGGCATGCGGTATCACCTTTGCGCCACGCCGGTTTCCGCGGCGTCTTCCGCCACGCCTCCGGCCGCGATCAGCGCCCGTAGCCGGTCCCGATCATACGCGGTCTCGAGCTTGCCGGCTTCGGCCTCCGCCGCCGCCTGCAGGTCGTCGCCGCACTCCGCGGCCTCGGATTTGCGCCAGTCTTCCAGATAGGCATCGGTGTCGCTGGCGCCACTCTTCATGGCGGCGGCGTCGATCGCCTGCTGGAAGCGGTCGGACAGCATGACCTTGGCCTGATTGCGACGTCCCGCCGACGCGATCACCTGCGAGGGGATGTCCCGCCAATACACGACAACCAGCCGGCCCATGGTCAGGCGACCGGCTCCACGGCCTTGGCACGCTCCAGGAACGGCGTCAGGTTGCCGTAGCCGGTCTGGCGGCGCTCGAAGGCCAGGCCCAGCCGGTCGGCGGCGACGCGGGCCGCGTCGGTCAGCGCCGGATCGTCGGTCTGCGCCAGGTAGATCAGGCGCCGGTAGTTGCCGAAATAGGCGGATTGCAACTGCGGATGCCGGTCCAGGCCCAGGCCGCGGATGATCAGCGTGTCGAAATGCCGGACCAGATAGTCGGTAAGGAAGAAGCTGCCCGGCTCCTCATCCATCAACGCGTCGAAATTGTCGAGCCCGGCGAAGGCCGCATAGCAGTGCGGGCCGGCGAAACGTTCGATGCCGTACTCTTCCAGAACCGCGTCGATATCGCCGGCGGTGCCGCAATCGCCATAACCGACCAGGATGTTCCGATAACGGCCCTGCGCCTTCTCGATGGCCTCCCGCAGCCGGCCGGGAATCAGGGCCGGCCGGTTGTGCAGCGAGGCCGGCAGGCAGGTGAGCTCGAGATGGGACCAGCCGTGATGCTCGATCAGGGCCAGGATCTCCCGGGCCAGCGCGCCGCAGGCGATGATCAGGGTGCGGTCCTTGGTGTCGGTAGCGGCGGCGGCCTTCATGGCCTTGTTTCCTACCCGGCCGCGCGCTGGTTGTGGCGCCGGGCCATGAAGTCCTTGGCCGTCTCCACGGCGACGGCCGCGTCGCGGCAATAGGCGTCGGCGCCGACCTCGCGGCCGAATTCCTCGTTGAGCGGCGCGCCGCCGACCAGGACGACATAATCGTCGCGGATGCCCTGCTCCTTCATGGTGTCGATGACGACCTTCATGTAGGGCATGGTGGTGGTCAGCAGGGCCGACATGCCGAGGATGTCAGGTTTGTGCTCTTCGAGCGCCGCCAGGTAATTCTCGACCGGGTTGTTGATCCCGATATCGATCACCTCGAAGCCGGCGCCCTCCATCATCATCGACACCAGGTTCTTGCCGATGTCGTGGATGTCGCCCTTGACGGTGCCGATGACCATCTTGCCGAGCCTGGGCGCGCCGGTTTCGGCCAGCAAGGGGCGCAGGATCCCCATGCCGGCTTTCATGGAGTTGGCCGCCAGCAGCACCTCCGGCACGAACAGGATGCCGTCGCGGAAATCCACGCCGACGATGCGCATGCCCTCGACCAGCGCTTTGGTCAGCACGTCGTAGGGCGCCCAGCCGCGCTCGAGGAGGATGTTCGTGCCTTCGACGACCTCGTCCGCCAGGCCGTCATAAAGGTCGTCCCACATCTGCTCGGTGAGTTCCTGATCGCTCAGGGACCGCAGATCGATATCGTCTTCTTCGTCCGCCACCGCCCACCCTTCCTTTCTGGAAAAGCCAGACAATTGCCCAAGAGACGAAGTTTATGACGGAAACAATTGCTGTCTGCTGTCCTGGCGACCAGAAATGATCAAACGGCGACACGGCAAAGCCTAAGGTATTGCTGCGATTGCCAAATATCACTGCCCTATTTGCGTCATCGCAAACCGCCAAAAGGCTATGCGGCAATCCACGGCTTCCCGATAGAGTGGATTGCTTCGTCGCTGCGCTCCTCGCAATGACAGCTCGGAATCGGTCGCGGCCGGATCAAGTGAAGGAATCCGGCATCGATTCCTTCTTCTTTGCCATGAAGGCGTTGAGGGACTCATCGACACCCGGATCGATGGGTGGCGCCTCATACTCGGCCAGCATGGACTTCCACAACGCATTGGCTCGGGTTGCGGCGTCTTTGCTTCCTTCGGACTCCCACTGTTCGAAGCTGTTGTTGTCGGCAATGCTGGACCGATAGAAGGCGGTCTCGAAATTCGCCTGGGTATGGGCGCAGCCGAGGAAATGGCTCCCAGGGCCGACCTCACGCAAAGCGTCCATGGCCTGGGCGTTCTCCGATAAATCGACGCCCTCCGCCAGCACCTGCATCATGCCGAGCTGGTCGCCGTCCATGACCAGCTTCTCATAGGACGAGGCCAGTCCGCCCTCGAGCCAGCCGGCCGAGTGCAGCATGAAATTGACCCCGCCCAGCACCCCCGGCAGCAGCGTGTTCGCGCTCTCATAGGCGGCCTGGGCATCGGGCACCTTGGAACCGCAGAGCGATCCTCCGCTGCGGAAGGGCACACCGATCCGCCGGGCCAGCTGCGCCGCGCCATACAGTACGATCGCCGGCTCCGGCGTGCCGAAGGTCGGGGCGCCGGACTGCATCGACATGGAGCTGGCGAAGCTGCCGAACACCACCGGCGCGCCCGGGCGGATCAACTGGGTCAGCGCCATGCCGGCCAGCGCCTCGGCCAGGGTCTGGGTCAGCACGCCAGCGGCGGTCACCGGCGCCATGGCCCCGGCCAGGATGAAGGGCGTGACGATGGTCGCCTGGCCGGCGCGGGCATAGGCCTTCAACGCACCCATCATGACGCTGTCGAAGGTCATCGGCGAATTGGCATTGATCAGGCTGATCAGCACGCAGTTCTGGTCGACGAAATCGGCGCCGAACAGCAGGCGTGCCATTTCCACCGTGTCTTCCGCCCGCTCGGGCGCCGTCACCGAGCCCATGAAGGGTTTGTCGGACCAGCGCATATGGCTGTAGACCATGTCCAGGTGACGCTTGTTGACCGGCAGGTCGACCGGCTCGCACACCGTGCCGCCGGAATGGTGCAGCGCGGGGATGGCGTAGGCCAGCTTCACGAAATTGCGGAAATCCTCGATGGTCGCATAGCGCCGACCCTGGTCCAGATCGCGCACGAATGGCGGGCCGTAGACCGGGGCAAAGACCAGGTTGCGGCCGCCGATCTCGACGCTGCGTTCGGGATTGCGGGCATGCTGGGTGAAGGTCGCGGGTGCGGTCTTCAGCAGGCCGCGGCACAGACCCCGCGGAAAGCGCACGCGCTCGCCCTGGACATCGGCACCGGCCTCTTTCCAGATCTCCAGCGATTCCGGATCGTCCCGGAATTCGAGGCCGATCTCCTCCAGCACCGTGTCGGCATTGTTCTCGATCAGCGCCAGGCCTTCCTCGCCCAGCACCTCGAAATTGGCGATCTTGCGCTCGATCGCCCGCATCTGCTGGATCGGGCCGCCGCGCCGCGCGGCGCGCCTGGCTCCTGCCCCGCCACGGCCACGGCGCCCACCGCGCCCTGTCGCCTCCGCCGCGTCGCTCATGCGTGTTCCTTTCGCCTTGGAGATATCAGTCTAGCCCGGCAAAGCCCGCATACCAGCGCGTTTGCGACGAGCCCTGGCGCGCCGCCGACACCCCAACAGGCAGGATTCCGGCACTTGATTTCCGCGCCAGGCCCGCTTACTTCGCCAGGGCGGGTTGCTGCTGGTACCCGAACATTATCGAGTGGCCATATGACGACCCCGCCAACCATCCCCTCGCCCTGCATCGCCGTGTGCCAGCTCGATCCGCGTAGCGGCTTCTGCCTGGGCTGCTTTCGCACCACCGATGAGATCGGGGACTGGCCGACGGCCAGCGACACCGAGCGCCTGGAGATCCTCGGCCGGTTGAAGGAACGCCGCCGGGCCGCCGGCCGCACCAGCACTGCCGACAGCCGACCGCGGCGACGACGCAACCGTCGAACCGGCACAGCCTCCTCGGGTGACTGAACGGGAGCATCCCCATGGCCCTGGTTCGAAAACGCCCAAGCCTGAGAGATGCCCTCGGGCTGCTCGCCTTCCTGGCGCTGTGCTTCGCCGTGTCCGGTCTCGGCGGGCTGATCACGGCGCAATCGGTCGGGACCTGGTACCAGGATCTGGCGAAGCCGGCCTTCAACCCGCCGGATTGGATCTTCGCGCCGGTCTGGACGACGCTCTACCTGCTGATGGCCGTCGCCGCCTGGCGGGTCTGGCGCAGGGCCGGCTTGCGCGACGGCCGCTCTGCCCTTCTTGCGTTTGGCGTGCAGCTAGCTCTCAACCTGGGCTGGTCGGCCACCTTCTTCGGCCTTAGGATGCCGGGGGCGGCGCTGCTCGTCGTGCTGTTGCTGCTGGCCGCCATCGGGATCACGCAACGCCTGTTCTGGTCGGCGGACAGGTCGGCCGGGCTTCTGCTTGCTCCCCTGCTCGCCTGGGTCGGTTTCGCAACCGTGCTCAACGCCGCGATCTGGCGGCTGAACTAAAAAGGACCAGGGCCCGGACATGGCTTCGACCGCGGGCGCAAATTCGGGATCGGTAGCGGTCGTCGGCGCCGGAATTGCCGGCATGACCTGCGCGGAGGCTCTGGCCGATGCCGGGCTGGCCGTCGAAATCTTCGAAAAGAGCTCGGGCATCGGCGGCCGCCTGTCCGCGCGGCCGGTCGGCGATACAATGGTCGATATCGGCGCACAATACGCGACCGCGCGCGGCCCGGCCTTTCGGGCGCATATCGACCGCATGACCGAGGCCGGCGGTGCCGCGAGCTGGCAGCCGGAAATCCGCGACATCCGGCTCGACGATGATGGCGCTATCGAACGCCGCGATCCTTGGTTCATCGGCCATCCGGGCATGGATGCGCTCGCCCGGTCCCAAACGAATTCAGCGCGCGTCCATTTCGGCGCGCGGGTCACCGGCCTCGTTCAGGGACCTGGCGGCTGGGCCCTCACCCTGGAGACGCAAGATGCGGCGGGGCCGTTCTCTGCCGTGGCGGTGACGGCGCCGGCGCCACAGGCATTGGCGTTGACCGCCGGTCTGGACCCGGTCTTCGGCGCTATCGAAGGGGTCGGAATGTCGCCCTGCTGGACCCATGTCTGCGTCTTCGACGGGCCTCTGGAGGTGACAGCAGACGTGGTCCGCCCAAGCCGGTCCACCTTCACATGGGCAGCCCGCAACAGCGCAAAGCCAGGGCGCGACGATGCGACCGAAGCATGGGTCATCCATGGCGATCCGATCTGGAGCCTGGATCATCTGGAGGAAGGCCCCGAATTCGTTGCACGATCCCTGCAGGCCGCCTTTGCACAGGCCGTCAGCGTCGATCTGCCGCCTGTCTTGGCGACCAAATCCCACCGCTGGCGGTTTGCCCGGGTCGAGGCACCGTTGGGCGAGAGCCATCTGCTGGGCTGTGACGACACCCTGGGTGTCGCCGGCGACTGGTGCCTTGGCGCCCGTGTCGAGGCGGCCTTCGACAGCGGCCGCGCACTTGGCCAGGCGCTGGCGGCCCGCCTACGCGCGCCGCACCCGAAGATCGACTGACCGGGCGTCCTACCAGTCGATCGATTCGAACAGCCGGCGCAGTTTCAGGCCGCGACGGCGGTTGACGGTCTCGACCCAGGTCACCCTGCCGTCCAGATGGGCCCGGAAGTCGACACGGCCCTCGCGGTTCTGGCTTTCGGGGCCGTGGCGAAGGCAGTTGTGCAGCGTGGCCTTCAGACGGTCAAAGGCGTCGCGGGGCACGTTGAGGTGGTCGTTGACCACTAGCCCGGTCACCTGCTGGCGCCGATGCCGGCGCATGATCCGGGTCTTTGTATGGTTGAGCACGAAGCCTTCGGATCCGACGATAGCCTCCACGCCCCGCAGGAACGGGCCGATCCCGGCCTCCAAGTCATCGCCGCCGGAGAAGGCCAGATCGTCCGCATAGCGCGTGTATTGCGCCTCCAGCCGGCTTGCCAGCCCGTGGAGCCGGCAATCGAGCCGATGCGCGCAGAAATTGGCCAGCGCCGGAGAGGTCGGCGCCCCTTGCGGAAGGTGGGTGAAGCGGTGCCGGTCGCGAGCGGCCCAATCCGCCGATCCACCGCTCAGCACGTTTGCCGGCGTCACGGTGCTGCACAGGCCGGTCAGGGCCCGTGCCACCGGCCAGGGATATCCGGCGCAGCGAAACAGCCCATGGACCCGCCGAAGCGGGACCGACAGGAAGAAGTCCCGAAGATCGAGCCCGACGACGATCTTTTCTCCGCCATGTCGCTGGGCGGCGCTGTGGCAAGATCGCCCGCGAACGAAACCATGGGCAGAATCATGCGCCGGGATGACGTTCAGGATCTCGCGGAGGATCTTGCGCTGAGCAGCCTTGAGCCGGGCCTTCGGCGCCTCGATCAGCCGCACCGATCCCGATCGCTTGGGCACCCAGGCATAGGTGTAGTTCTGTAGACGAGGTACATCCGTCTGGCCATGCTCCCTTTTGGCGTCGGACAGCCAATCGAGCTCGGCCGGCGTGAAACCGAGCCAATCCGCCAGGGCCCTTGACGTAGAGATTTCCGGGAGCGGTGCGCTTCGGAGCGCCGGAAGGGTCCAGAACCCGGGGCTGACAAGAAGCGGTGCCTGGTTCGCCCTCTGCTGCCGGGCGCGCACCGTGGCGCGTTCGAATGCCGGCGCTTTCAGGATCAATCGCGCCAGACGGGTCGGCGGCGGTGCATAGGGCGTGCCCGACTGCCTCAGGACCTCATCGATCAGCGCTTGCATGGGTTCCCGTGCCCCGCGCCCCAGCACGCTCTCCGCCTGCCGTTCCAGAGCCGGCCGAGTCCACGCGCCGGAGCAAAATGCCGCGGCGAGATCTGCCGCCACTGCCTTGCGTGGATTCATCGACGCCGCTCATGCGAAACCGCAAATCGGCGCGGCGGCCGCTTCAACCCGTCTTGTCGAGCATAACCCGCCGTGGGCAACGCCCACACACGGTTATGCAGCGTCCTGGTTGCATATCGAAACACCCTCGGGGTTGCCCCGAAGGACCCGGACAACGCCGAAACGCGTCCAGGAAATCGCTTGAAGCGGCCGCCGCCCCGCCCGGATGATACGGAACGGCGTCACCCTGTCAATCGGCGCCCGGTCCCGGCGCAAGCTGCCCTCGAACCGGCTACGGCACGCCTGTGAGTTGCGGCGCGCGCGACGACCGACTAACCGCGCAGCGACGCGTTCTCCGGGTCGAAGGGCGATTCCGGGATCACCGTCGCCGGGAAGCGATTGCCCAGGATCACCACCTCCAGCGCCGTGCCCGGCTCGGAAACCTCCGGCTCCACATAGGCCAGCGCCAGGCTCTTGCCGACGGTGTGGCCATAGGCACCGGCGGTGCAGCGCCCGACCATGCGGTCGCCCAGATAGAGCGGCTCGTTGCCCAGGCAGTCGGCGTCGTCCGGCTGGACCTCCAGGGTGACGAAGGCCTGCGGGATGCCCACCTCCTTCTGCGCGATCAGGGCCTCGCGGCCGGTGAAGTCGCCCTTGTCGAGATTGGCGAAATGGCCGAGCCCGGCCTCCAGCAAGGTGTAGTCGCGGGTCAGATCCTGACCCCACATGCGGTAGGATTTCTCGATGCGCAGGGAATCCATGGCCCGCATGCCGCACATGCCGAGACCAAACTCCTCGCCGGCGGCGACCAGCTGGTCGAACAGGTGGTTCTGATATTCGATCGGGTGGTGCAGCTCCCAGCCGAGATCGCCGACGAAGTTGATCCGCATGGCGCGCACCGGGGCCGAGCCGATCAGAATGTGCTGGCCGGTCAGCCAGCGGAACGCCTCGTTCGACAGGTCCGCATCCGTCACCTTGGACAGGATGTCCCGCGACCGCGGGCCGGCAAGCACCAGCACGCCATGGGCCGTCGTCACATTGTCGATGCGCACGCTGCCGTCGGTCGGGGCGCGCTTGACCAGGAAGTCATGGTCGAACCGCTCGGCGGCGCCGGAGCTGATCAAATAGAAGCTCTCCGGCCCGTCGCGCATGATGGTGAATTCCGAGCGCACCCCGCCGCGCGGCGTCAGGGCGTGGGCCAGGTTGATGCGGCCGATCCCCTTGGGCATGCGCCGGGCCACCAGCCCGTCCAGGAACGCCTCCGCCCCGGGCCCGGAGACCTGGAACTTGGAGAAGCTGGTGATGTCGATGAGGCCGGCACGCTCGCGCAAATTCCGGCATTCATTGCCGACATGCTCGAAATAATTGGTGCGCCGGAAGCTCCAGACATCCTTGCGCTCCACGCCCTCCGGCGCGAACCAGTTCGGCCGCTCCCAGCCATAGCGCTGGCCCCAGACGGCGCCGCGGGCATCCAGCCGGTCGTGGATCGGGCTGGTCTTGTTGGGCCGGCAGGCGGGCCGCTCCTCATCCGGGTAATGGATGATGAAGACGTGCTCATAGGCCTCTTCGTTCTTGGCCTTGGTATAGGCCTTGTTGGCATAGGCCCCGAAGCGGCGCGGGTCTACGTCCAGCATGTCAATGCCGGGCTCGCCCTCGACGATCCACTCCGCCAGCTGCCAGCCGGAGCCGCCGGCCGCGGTCACGCCGAAGCTGTGGCCCTCAGACAGCCAGAAATTCTTCAGCCCCCAGGCCGGGCCGACCATCGGGCTTCCGTCCGGCGTATAGGAGATCGGGCCGTTGACGACGGTCTTGATGCCGGCCTCGGCAAAGATCGGCACCCGGTTCATGGCCGCATCGATATGCGGCTCCAGCCGGTCGAGATCGCCGGGGAACAGATCCTGCCCGAAGCTCTCCGGCACCCCGTCGACGAACACCGCCGGCGCGCCCTTCTCGTAGGGGCCGAGGATCATGCCCTGGCGCTCCTCACGCAGGTAGTAGGAGGCGTCGGATTCCCGCAGCACCGGCATCTCGGGCAGCCCCGCCTCCTTGCGCTCGACCAGGGCCGGATGGGCGTCGGTGACGATGTACTGGTGCTGCACCGGGATCGCCGGTACGTCGAGGCCGACCATGGCGCCGGTCTGGCGGGCATAGTTGCCGGTGGCGCAGACCACGTGCTCGCAGGTGATGTCGCCCTTATCGGTCTTGACCTGCCACTCGCCGGACGGCGTCTGGGCGATGCCCTTGACCTCGGTGTTGCGATAGATCTCCGCACCGCGGTTGCGGGCGCCGATGGCCAGCGCGTTGGTCAGATCGACCGGCGCGATATGGCCGTCATCGGGGTGGAACAGGGCGCCGACGAGGCCCTCGGTATTGCACAGCGGCCACAGCTCCTTGATCTCGGCCGGGCCGATCATCTCGAAGGGCACACCAATGGTGTTCGCGGTGCCGCAGTACTTCTGGTACTCGTCCATCCGCTCCTTGTTGGTGGCAAGGCGCAGATTGCCGGTGACGTGGAAGCCGACCTCCTGGCCGGTCTCCTCCTCAAGGGTCTTGTAGAGGTCGACGGAGTATTTGTGCAGCTGGCCGACCGTGTAGCTCATGTTGAACAGGGGTAGCAGGCCGGCGGCATGCCAGGTCGACCCGGCGGTGAGCTCGGTGCGCTCCAGCAGCACCACGTCGGACCAGCCCTTCTTAGTCAGGTGGTAGAGCACACTGACGCCGACCACGCCGCCGCCGATCACCACAACCCGTGCCTGGGACTTCATCGCAAGCCTCCCATCCTCTGCCGGCGGCCGTATCAGGCTCCTGCCGGCGTATTCCCGTCATCGATCCACGCCGACTCCGTATTCCAGCGCCGCATCGGCCAGCCAGAGCCATAGATATTCCGCAAAGGACCGGCGGACATGCACGTCGAATTCCCCGTCGCCAGACCCGTCATCGACGCGATGCACGATCGCATCGGCCTGGGCGACGATCGTCTGCGCCACCCGCCCCGGTGCGAACACCGACGGGTGCAGGTCCAGTGGACAGCCCTTGGCCAGCACGTCCCGGGCTCGCGGCCCGGAGAGGCGGATGATCGTGGCCGCATCGCCGACATCGATCACCGCGGCGGCCTGGCCGGCAATGGCCTCGCGCAGTGACTCCAGCAACGCCGGCGCAGCATCCGCGCTCGTGGTCAGGAGCCATTCATCGGGCCCGAGCCACAGCGCGGTCGCGTCGCCGGCCTTGGCGGTGGTGTTCGGCTCGGCGGGCAGGACCATGTCCAACGCCTGGCCGACCGCCGCCATGAAGCCACGGTCTGCGGGATCGCCGCGCAGGGATATTCGGCCTCCAGCCGGACGTTCGACCATGCGTACGCCCGTATGTCCATCCGGGCCGGCCGATGCGTACGCCCCCGGATCGATATGCGCCAAGGGCGTCTCAGCCGCTGTTTCCATTGCCTCAGCCATGCAAGCGCGAACCTTCCGGGTCATAGAAGACCGGGCTGGTCACCGCGACCGGAATGGTGCGGCCCGGCATGGAGACGTACAGCCGCTCGCCCGTGCGCGCAGCACCTCCGCGTACAAGCGCCAGGGCGATGGACCGCCCGAGGCTGGGGCTATGATAGCTGGAGGTCACGTGGCCCAGCATGGGCACCGGCGGCGGCGGCTCGGTCTCGGCGGCGATCAGATGGGCGCCTTCGTCCAGCCGCTCCTGCGGATCGTCGGTCAGCAGCCCGACAAGCTGCTTCCGGTCCTCGCGCTGCATGTCGCGGCGGGTCAGGGAGCGGCTGCCGATGAAATCCGGCTTCTTGCGGCTGACGATCCAGTCCATCTGCAGGTCGGACGGGGTGATCGTGCCGTCGGTCTCCTGGCCGACAATGATGAAACCCTTCTCGGCCCGCAGCACATGCATGGTCTCGGTGCCGTAGGGCGTCGCTTCGTAGGCCTCGCCGGCCTCGGCAATGGTCTGCCAGACCGCCAGACCGTAGGATGCGGGCACATTGACCTCGAAGCCCATCTCTCCTGAGAAGCTGATGCGGAACACCCGGGCCGGCGCGCCGGCGATCCGCCCTTCGCGCATGGACATGTGCGGGAAGGCCTCGCCGTCGAAATCGATGCCCTCGGCCAGGCCGGAAACGAGCTCGCGGCTGTTCGGCCCGGCAACAGCGATGACCGCCCATTGGTCCGTGACCGAGGTCATGTGGACCTTCAGCTCCGGCCATTCGGTCTGCGCCCATTCCTCAAGCCAGCTCATCACATTGGCGGCGCCGCCGGTGGTGGTGGTCATGTGGAAATGGTTCTCGCCCAGGCGGGTGGTGACGCCGTCATCCATCACCATGCCGTCCTCGCCCAGCATCAGCCCGTAGCGGCAGCGGCCGACGCCGAGCTTCGACCAGGCATTGGTGTAGATGCGGTTCAGGAACTCCGCCGCGTCGCGGCCCTGGATGTCGATTTTGCCGAGCGTGGTAGCGTCGAAGATGCCGACCGAGCGGCGTACCGCCGCCACTTCCCGGTTGACCGCGTCGTCCAGGGATTCTCCGGCGCGTGGGTAGTACCAGGGCCGCTTCCACTGCCCAACATTCTCGAAGACCGCGCCGTTCTCCTCATGCCAGCGATGCATCGCGGTCTTGCGCACCGGGGCGTAGAGCTCTTCCACGCTGCGCCCGGCAATGGCGCCGAAGGTGACCGGCGTATAGGGCGGGCGGAAGGTGGTCACGCCGATATCGGGAATGGTCTGGCCCAGCGCGCCGGCAACGATCCCAAGCGCGCTGACATTGCCGGTCTTGCCCTGATCGGTGCCCATGCCGGTGGTGGTGTAACGCTTGACGTGCTCCACCGACCTATAGCCCTCGCCAATGGCCAGCTTCAGATCCTTGGCCGTCACATCGTTCTGCTGGTCGACGAAGGCCTTCACCCGTTCCGGCGCGCGGTCGGAGGGCAGCAGCCAGACCTGCCGCGCCGGAGCCTCGTCCGGCTCCTCGACCTTCGCCGCCCGTGGCTTCCTGGCGGTGAATCCGGCGGCCTTGGCGGCCTCGACACCGGCCGCAGCCCCCTGCGCCAGGCACTCCGCGGTGCCGAATGTGCCGTTGCAGGCGCCCGCCGACCGCTCCTGCTGGAACGAGCGGTCGGGCACGAAGGAGGCGATATCGTCGTCGTATTTCACCGTCCCGCGCGACTGGGACAGCAGGTGCACCGCCGGGTTCCAGCCTCCGGACACTGCCACCAGGTCGCAATCGAGCACCCGGCGCTCCGCCGTGTCGACCGTGCCGCCATCGGCCGAAATCGGCGCCACCCAGACCCGCCGTACCCGCTTGCGGCCTTCGGTCCCGAGAACCGAATACCCCGCCAGGATCTCGAGCCCTTCGGCGGCCGCCTTCTGCGCCAGCGCGCCGGATGGCTCCGGCCTGAGATCGACGATGGCGGCAATCGAAACGCCCCGTGCGCTCAGATCGAGCGCGGTGCGGTAGGCGCTGTCATTGTTGGTGACGACCACCGCCCGGCTGCCGGCCCTCACCCCGTAGCGGTTGAGATAGGTGCGCACCGCACCCGCCAGCATGATGCCCGGCCGGTCGTTCTCGGCGAAGATCAGCGGCCGTTCGATGGCGCCGGTCGCCAGTACCACCTGCTTGGCGCGGACCCTCCAGAGGCGCTGGCGCGGCGTGCCCGGCGCCGCGGACCCACGCGGCAGATGGTCCGTGACCCGCTCCAGCATGCCCAGATAGTTGCCGTGGTAGTAGCCGAAGCAGGTGGTGCGCGGCAGCAGACGGACATCGCCCGCGCCTTCGAGCGCCGTAAGCGTCTCGTCGCGCCATTGCCGGGCCGGCTTGCCGCCGATCGTGAGACCGTCCTCCGGTTCGGACAGCAGGGCGCCGCCGAACGCCTCCTGCTCATCGGCCAGGATCACGCGAGCGCCGGATTTGGCGGCCGCCAGGGCCGCCGATAGGCCGGCCGGTCCGCTGCCGATGACCAGCACGTCGCAATGGGCGTGGCAATGGTCGTAGCGGTCCGGGTCGTGCGCCCGCGGCGACTTGCCGAGGCCCGCGGCGCGGCGGATGACCGCCTCGTAGCTGCGCCACAGCCCGGCCGGCCACATGAAGGTCTTGTAGTAGAACCCCGCCGGGAACAGCGGCGACAGGAGATCCGCGACGGCGCCGACATCGGTATCGACTGAGGGCCAGCAATTCTGGCTGGAGGCGACCAGCCCTTCATGCAGGGCGATCTGCGTCGCCCGCATATTGGGATCGGTGCGCCCGGCATCGTCGCCAAGCTGGACCAGCGCGTTCGGCTCCTCCGCCCCCGCCGTCACGATGCCGCGCGGCCGGTGATACTTGAAGCCGCGACCGACCAGATGCACGCCATTGGCCAGCAGGGCAGAGGCCAGCGTGTCACCTTCGAAGCCCTGGTACCGGGTTCCGTTAAACGTGAAGGTGATCGGCTTGGCGCGATCGACGCGTCCGCCCTTGGGCAGCCGGAAAGGCTGGCCGTTCATCGCCCGCCCTCCTCGCCGTCGGGCCCGGCCATCGCCAGATTGCCGGAGCCGACGACCGGCTCGCCGCAGGGTGTCGCCGGTTCCTCGGCCGTCAGGTCGGGCGGCGGCTCGGTGGCGCCATAGACCGCCAGGATACGGTCGGTGGCGGTGTTGCGGGCGACATTGAACCAGCGGCGGCAGCCATGGCTGTGCACCCAGCGCTCATATTGAATGCCCTTGGGGTTCTTGCGCATGAATACGTAATCCGCCCACTCATCGTCGCTGAGCGACGAGGGCATGCGCGGCCGCACGATATGGGCCTCGCCGCCGCAGGAGAACTCCTGCTGGTCCCGTTCCCCGCACCAGGGGCAATCGATCAGGAACATGGCGAAGGTCCTTTGGAAGCTCTTCTCTCAGACCCCTCACCCTCCCGCTTCGCGGGCCCCTCCCTCTCCCACAAGGGGAGAGGGAAACAGATAGCATGCGCCGATACACTCCTCTCCCCTTGTGGGAGAGGGAGGGGCCCGCGCGACAGCGCGGGAGGGTGAGGGGTCTTCCGAAGACTCATCAGCAATTCCCCGCTCAGTGCGCCACGGCGGCGGCGCCGTGCTCGGCGACCAGCTCGCCGCTGGAAAAGCGGTCCAGCGAGAAGGCGGCGTTCAGCGCATGCGGCTCGTCGCGGGCGACCGTATGGGCGAAGACGTGGCCGGAGCCGGGCGTGGCCTTGAAGCCGCCGGTGCCCCAGCCGCAGTTGATGTAGAACCCTTCGACCGGTGTCTTGCCGATGATGGCGCTGGCATCCGGCGCGATATCGACGATCCCGCCCCATTGCCGCAGCATCCGCATGCGGCTGAAGATCGGGAACAGCTCGACGATCGAGCAGAGCGTCTCCTCGATCACGCTGAAACCGCCGCGCTGGGTGTAGCTCACATAGGGGTCGGCGCCGGCGCCGATCACCAGCTCGCCCTTGTCGGACTGGCTGATATAGGCGTGCACCGCGCTGGACATGACCACGCAATGGATGACCGGCTTGACCGGCTCGGAGACCAGCGCCTGCAGGGGATGGCTCTCCAGCGGCAGCCGGATCCCGGCCATCTCGGCGATGACACTGGAATGCCCGGCGGCGACGACGCCGACCTTTGGCGCCTTGATGGTGCCGCGCGTCGTCTCGACACCGCGCACCTTGCCGGCCTCGACGATGACGCCGGTGACCTCGCAATTCTGGATGATATCGACGCCCCGGGCATCCGCACCGCGGGCATAGCCCCAGGCCACCGCATCGTGGCGGGCGGTGCCGCCGCGCCGCTGCAGGGTCGCGCCATAAACCGGATAGCGCAGGTTCGGATCGCCGTTCAGCACCGGGCAGAATTCCAGCACAGCCTCGCGATCCAGCCATTCGGAATCGATGCCGTTGAGCCGGTTGGCGTGCACCCGGCGCTTCAGGTCGCGGGCCTCGTGGATGTCATGGCACAGGTTCAGCACGCCGCGCTGGCTGAACATGACGTTGTAGTTCAGCTCCTGGCTCAGCCCTTCCCAGAGCTTCAGGGCGTGCTCATAGAGATGGGCGCTGTCGTCGAACAGGTAGTTGGAGCGGATGATGGTGGTGTTGCGGCCGGTATTGCCGCCGCCCAGCCAGCCCTTTTCCAGCACCGCCACATTGGTGATGCCGTGCTCCTTGGCCAGGTAATAGGCGGTCGCCAGCCCGTGCCCGCCGCCGCCGACGATGATGACGTCGTATTCCGGCTTCGGATCCGGGCTGCGCCAGACCTGCTGCCAGTTCTTGTGCCCGGTCAAGGCGTTCCGGGCCAGGGTCATGAACGAGTATTTCGTCATCGGCTTCGTTGCTCCCCCACGACGATGCGCGGTCAGAACAGCCCCTCGATCTGGCCGTCCTCGTTGACGAAGATGCTGTTCGCCGCCGGAGTCCGCGGCAGGCCCGGCATGGTCATGATCTCCCCGCAGATCACCACCAGGAACTCCGCCCCGCCATTCAGCCTGACCTCGCGGATCGGCACAACATGATCGGTCGGCGCGCCCTTCAGATTGGGATCGGTGGAGAAGCTGTATTGGGTCTTGGCGACGCAGATCGGGAAATGGCCGTACCCGGCCTCCTCCATCTGGCGGAACTGGTCGCGGACCTTCTTGTCGGCGATCACGTCGTCGGCGCCATAAATCGAGCGGGCGATATGCCGGACCTTGTCGAACAGCGGCATACCATCGTCATAGAGGGTGCGGAACTGGGCATGGCCGTCGGAGGCCAGCTCGACCACGGCGCGCGCCAACTCCTCGACGCCGGCACCGCCATCGGACCAATGGTTGCAGACGAAGGCGTCGACGCCGAATTCGGCGCAATAATCGACGACAGCCTGCATCTCCGCGTCGGTGTCCGCCGTGAACCGGTTGACGCCGACAATGGCCGGGACGCCGAACTGGCCGATGTTGCGCAGATGACGCCCGAGATTAGCCAGCCCGGCCTTGACCGCCTCGACGTCCTCTCGGCCAAGGTCCGCCTTGGCCACGCCGCCATGCATTTTGAGCGCCCGCACCGTCGCGACGACCACGGCGACGTCCGGGCGCAGGCCGGATTTGCGGCATTTGATGTTGAAGAACTTCTCCGCCCCGAGATCGGCGCCGAACCCGGCCTCGGTGACCACGAAGTCGGCCATCTTCAGGGCCGCTTTCGTGGCCATGACCGAGTTGCAGCCATGGGCGATGTTGCCGAATGGCCCGCCATGCACGAAGGCCGGATTGCCCTCCAGGGTCTGCACCAGATTGGGCATCAGCGCGTCCTTGAGCAGCGCCGACATCGGACCCTGGGCCTTCAGATCGGAGGCCAGGACCGGTTTGCGCTCACGGGTGTAGCCGACGATGATGCGGCCGAGCCGTTCCTGCAGATCGTCGAGATCGGTCGCCAGGCACAGGATCGCCATGACTTCCGACGCGACGGTAATGTCGAAGCCGCTCTCGCGCGGGAAACCGTTGGCGACGCCGCCCAGGCTGCTGACGATCTCGCGCAGGGCCCGGTCGTTCATGTCCACGACCCGGCGCCACACCACGCGGCGGGCGTCGATGTCGAGCGCGTTGCCCCAGTAGATGTGGTTGTCGACCAGCGCCGCCAGCAGGTTGTGGGCGCTGCCGATGGCATGGAAATCGCCGGTGAAATGGAGGTTGATCGTCTCCATCGGCACGACCTGGGCATAGCCCCCGCCGGCGGCCCCGCCCTTCATGCCGAAACACGGCCCGAGGCTCGGTTCGCGCAGGCAGATTGCCGTCTTCTGACCGATCCGGTTCAGCCCGTCGCCCAGACCGACCGTGGTCGTGGTCTTGCCCTCTCCGGCCGGGGTCGGCGTGATGGCGGAAACCAGCACCAGCTTGCCGTCCGGTTTACCATTCAGCGACCTGAGATGGTCGAGATCGACCTTGGCGATATGCCGCCCATAGCGGTGGATCGCGGTCTCCGGGATACTGAGCCGCTCGGCGACGGATTCAATCGGGTTAAGCGTCGCCTCGCGGGCGATCTCGATGTCGGACTTGGACAAAACCGAACCTCCTGCTTGGGTCGTGCCGACATGGATCGGCGGCCGGGCCGCACCCTTCCCCAGGGTCGGGATGCTGCCACCGGGCCGCCGGTACGACACGTTTGCCGACGACCCGTTCTGTACAGTGTGCGACATTCGATTGGGCGCGAAAAGCGACCGGTTTGCTGCACTGCAAAAGGTAGGAGACTGGCACCATTCGGGTTCAGACCCGTCATCGCTTTGTTCCGTTTGCGACATGTGATAGGAGGGAGTATCCGGTTTCGCCTGTCGCTGGACCGGCCGGCAATCGACTGCGGATTGAGCCATGGATGTCGGTGAAGAGCCTTATCGGCCACAGATGATCGGGTTCCTGCTTGTGCCCGACTTCTCAATGATCGCTTTCACTACGGCCATCGAGCCCCTGCGGGTCGCCAACCGTCTGGCCGGCAAGGAGCTCTACGGTTGGGTCGTGGTGTCAAAGGACGGCAATCCGGTGCGCGCCAGCAGCGGCGTGGTGGTCGGCGCCGACATGTCGACGGTGGAGGTGCAGCGCGCCAGCGCCTATGGGCGGCCCATCGACATGGTGATCGTCTGCGCCGGCATCTATGTGGAGCGCTATCGCGACGATGAGGTGTTCGGCTGGCTGCGGCGCATGGAACGGGTCGGGGCCGATATTGGCGCGGTGTGCACCGGCGCCTGGATCCTGGCCCGCGTCGGATTGCTGAACGGCTACCGCTGCGCGATCCATTGGGAGAACCTGCCGGGCTTCGTGGAGACCTTCCCGGAGATCGAGGTCAATGCCGACCTCTACGAGGTCGACCGCAACCGCTATACCTGCTGCGGCGGCACGGCGGCCATGGACATGATTCTGGACCTGATCCGGGCGCAGCACGGACAGGATCTGGCAACCAGGGTCTCGGAGCAGTTCATGGTCGACCGCATCCGCAGCGGCGACGACCGTCAACGCCTGCCAACCGGCCTCAGGCTGGGCGTGCACAATCCCAAGCTGATCAGCGCCGTCGAGCTGATGGAGGCCAATCTAAGCGAGCCCCTGAGCCAGGACGAGCTGGCGCAGTTCATCGGATTGTCGCGGCGCCAGCTCGAGCGGCTTTTCCGCAAGCATCTGGGCCGGGCGCCGGCACAGTATTACCTGGAACTCAGGCTGGAGCGGGCCCGTCACCTTCTCTATCAGAGCGATCTTCCGATCGTCGACCTGTCCCTGGCCTGCGGCTTCGTCTCCGCTTCACACTTCTCGAAATGCTATCGCGAGATGTACGGCAAGTCGCCGCGCGAGGAGCGCACCGTCACGGCCTAGTGGGTCTACAGCTCGATGCGGGCGATGAAACCGTCGCGGTCGGTGCGCATGTCGAAGGCCCCCGCCAGGACCGCGTCCAACCACCGCGTCGTACGGCGCAGGCCGCCGAAGGTGTAGAAATGCGCGGCTTCAATGCCGCAATCCGGGTCGGTGGCGCGATACCGCGCCAGGCCGGCCACCACCTCGTCGGGTGCCGAAACCGTTCCAAGCCGCGCCAGGCCGAGCCCCTTGCGGCGCAGCATGCGGGCCGACGGTCCGATGCCGCACATCCGGGCGTAGTTCAGCAGGCTCTTGAGCGTCGCCGGGCCGGCAATGCCGATATGGACCGGCAGCCGGTTGCCGGCAGCGCGAATGGCCTTGTCCCAGGCGATCACCGGCTCTGGATCGAAGCAGAACTGCGTGACCAGATGCAGCGCGATGCCGCTGCGCTCGGCGAATGCGTTCTTCTCGGCGATCGCCTGCGCCAGCTCCTCGGGCTCGATGTCCGGATTGCCTTCCGGATGGCCGGCGACGCCGATGCGGCGGATGCCGTGGCGCTCGAAGGAACCGGTCTCCAGCATCTGCATGGTGCGGTCGAAGCTTCCGACCGGCTGCCGCAGGCCGCCGGCGATCGTCAGCACCTCCTCAACGCCGGCCTCACCGGTGAATTCGCCCAGCAGGCGGTCGAGCTGCGCCGGGCCGGAAATGCCGCGGGCGGGAAGATGCGGGATCGGGACCAGGCCTTCGTCGCGCAGACGGCGTGCGGTGGAGATCACGCGCTCGAACCCGGTGCCGGGCAGGGTCGCGACATAGACCCGCGTACCGGCGCCGAGATGCTCGCGGAAACTGTCGAGCCGGTCGGCCGCGGCCGGCGACGTCTCGACGGAATAGCCGGTCAGGAAGTCGACGATCGCCTGCGAACCGTCGAATGACGACGCCGCACCACTGGCAACCGCAAAGGCTCCTTCATGCCGTCCCATCGCATTCCTCCAGCACGCCGGATACAAGAGCCGCGACCACCGCCGCAGGCTCGCACACGCTAGAGAAACCGGTGCTTAGCGCTCTCTTGGCCGCGACTCCGGTTGGCCGGAAAACGACAGAGCCGCCGACCTGCGCGCCCAGATCTGCCGCCCCAGCACCGGTGCCGCCAGCACCGCCCCGATCGCCATGCTGGCACCGCCCGGAGAGATGAAGAACAGCGAGGCTAGTCCCAGAAGCCAGCGCTCGGCCGCGATCATGGGCGCCAGCAGGAAACCGGTGAAGGCGGCCCCCAAAAGGCCGATGCCGATCACCGCACCGCTGACCGTGACCAGGAATGCGCCCCAGGTGAAGCCGTCGGTCACGATCAGCATCACCGGGGCGTAGACGAAGACGAAGGGTACCAGCGCCTTGGCGATCGCCAGCCGGAAGGCCGTATTGCCGGTCCGGAAGGGGTTCGCGCCGGCGATCCCGGCGGCGGCATAGGCGGCCAGGGCCACCGGCGGCGTGATGTCGGCCAGGACCCCGTAATAGAAGACGAAGAAATGCGCCACCAGCCGGTCCACCCCCAGGAAGCCGAGCGCCGGCGCCGCCAGGGAGACCAGGATGATGTAGGTCGTCGTCGTCGGAATACCCGCGCCCATGATGATGCAGGCGAAGGCGGTGAACAGCAGCGTGAAGAACAGCGCCGCCGCCCCGACATCGACCAGCCCGAACGGGATCAGCGGCGCCACGACACCGGCCAGCTGTGTCGCCGTCTGGGTGACCACGGCGCTGAGCTGGAAGCCGATGCCGGACTGGGTGACCACGCCGATCACCACACCGACCGCCGCCGCAGCAGCACCCACCGCCAGCGCGTATTGCGCGCCGGTCTTCAGCCCATCCAGCAACCCCACGACCGTGAGCCGGTTGCGGGGGTTCAGCAAGCCGACCACCACACAGGCGACAATGCCCCAGAACGCCGCGAAATCCGGCGAGCGGCCGGCCAGGATCATGTAGATCAGCAGGACCAGCGGGATCAGGGTCGGCCAATTGTCCTTCAGGGCGAACCAGATCCGGGGCATCTCCTCGGGCCGGAGCCCGCGCAGGCCGAGCTTCTTGGCCTCCAGATGCACCATGACCAGCACGCCGAAATAATGCAGCAGGGCCGGCACCAGCGCCGCCAGCAGGATCTCCCGATAGGGAATCTCCAGGAACTCCACCATCAGGAAGGCCGCCGCCCCCATTATCGGCGGCGTGATCTGGCCGCCGGTGGACGCCGTCGCCTCCACCGCGCCCGCGAAATGGCGCGGATAGCCGATGCGCTTCATCATCGGAATGGTCATCGACCCGGTGGTGACCGTATTGGCGATCGACGAGCCGGAGATCATGCCCAGCATGGCCGAAGACACCACCGCCACCTTGGCCGGCCCGCCGGCATAGCGCCCGGCGATGCAGGTGGCGATGTCGATGAACAGCTGGCCGAGCCCGATCCGGGTCGCCAGCACGCCGAACAGCACGAACAGGAACACGATCTTGGCGATCACCCACACGGCGATGCCGTAGATGCCCTGTCCGGTCATGTAGAGATGGTTGATCAGCCCGGCCCAGCTGGTGCCCGGATGCTTCAGCAATCCAGGCGCGCTGCGGCCGAACAGGGCGTAGAGGATGAAGATCAGCACGATGATCGGCAGGGTCCAGCCCATGGACCGTCGTGCGGCCTCCAGCACGATCAGCAGCAGGATCGTGCCCGCGACAACGTCGCTTGTCGCTGGATTGCCGACCCGCATCGCCACCTGTTCCGTGGGCAGCAGCGGCAGGTAGAGCGAGACGACGACGGCGCCGGCAGCCAGCGCCCAGTCCCAGAGCGGAATCCCGCCGGGCATCAGCAGGGTCGATCTGGGCTTCTGCGCATAGGCGCCGCGGGTCACGCCGAACACCAGGAACACCAGGCCCAGCACGAAGGCCAGATGGATTCCCTTGTGGATCAGCTCACGCGGCGGCCCGAATCCGGCGGCATAGACGTGATAGAGCGACATAGCGACCAGGATCGCGGCCACGAACAGGCCGGCCCGCCGTCCCATCGGCCGGAAATTCAGCTCCGGATCGTAGTGCCGCTCAAGGGTGTCCGTGGTTTCGGGGGTGACGGGCGATGATTGCGTTACGGCCATGCCGGCTTGCTCTCGGACACCACCCGGAATCCGATCCGCCGGCCGGGTGTCCTCCGGCCGGCGGATATGTCAGATGGGCAGGCCTGCGGGGTCTGCCCGAAGCGACAAGCGGTGCCTAGAGCATGCCCGCTTCGCGGTAGAAGCGCTCGGCCCCCGGATGCAGCGGAATGCCGATGCCGTCCAGCGCGCTGTCCGGCGTCACCGACGCGCCCTTGGCGTGGCCGACATCCAGCAGCCTGCGGGTCTTGTCGTTCCACAGCGCCTGGGTGATCTGATAGATCAGCTCCTCGTCCTGCTCGGCGCTGGTGATCCATTGTGCTCCGACCGCCAGGGTCGCGGTCTCGCCGATATCCTCATAGGTCCCGGACGGGATCGCATCGGCGGAGAAGAAGCCGTAATCGTCGATGATGTCCGCGGCCTCGTCGCCGGCGATCGGCACCAGGGTCACGTCTGTGGAGGAGGCAAGCTCGACCACCGCACCGGTCGGATATCCGGCGACAATGAAATACGCGTCGAGCTGGCCGTTGCGGATGGCATCGCTGGCCGGGCCGGGTTTCAGATACTCGACTTCGATATCATCGGTGGTCAGCCCGTAGGCGGTGAGGATGATCAGCGCATCGACGAAGGTCCCGGACCCGGGCTCGTCGAGCGATACCCGCTTGCCGCGCAGGTCGGAAACCGATTCGATCCCGGCATCGGCGCCGGCGACCAGATGGATATGCTCCGGATAGAGGGCCGCGATGGCGCGCAGGCTCTCCATCGGGTCCTGCCCGTCGAAGACGCCGGTTCCGGTATAGGCCCAATAGGCCACGTCCGATTGCGAGAAGCCCGACGCGAAGAGGCCGGAATTGATGCCGTTCACATTGTTGACCGAGCCGCGCGAGGACTGCGCCACCGCGATCAGACCCGGCACGCCGCAGCTCCCGCCTTCGTCGCAGGGCCGCGACCCGGGCGGGTTCGACACCGCGTTTGCGATGACGCCACCCAGCGGATAATAGGTGGCGCCGGTGCCGCCGGTGCCGATGGTGAAGAAGTTCAGATCCTGCGCCACCGCGCCGCCGGCCAAGGCCAGGCCGGTCACAGCGGCCGCGATTCCCAGTCTCAAATCCGTGATCTTCATGATCCCTCCTGCGCAGCACTCACGCCCGCCCCATCGCAACGGCGTTCAGGCTGTCATCCATTTGACCGCGAGAGTAGCGGTGCGAAGGGATTCGGACAACGGAATCGGTGGCGGCCGGGAGATGCCCGCACCCGGTCTGCCTTCGGCAGCCCAACCCTCTCCCACGGGGAGAGGGTTTGTGCGCTCTGCGGTGATAACCCTCTCCCCCTGGGAGAGGTTGGTGAGCGAAGCGAGCCGGGTGAGGGCTCGCCAGCGCAGGCGATCAAATCACGCGCCGATCAGCTTGCTTCCGCCAGTTCCTGGTCCGACATTCCCAGCGCGCGCTTGTAGAGATCGAGCAGCATCTCCTGCTCCTCGCGGTCGGCGTTCTCCATCTTCCGGAGCCGGACCACCTGGCGCATGATCTTGGTGTCGAAGCCGTTCGACTTGGCTTCCGCGAAAACCTCGCGGATATCGGCCGCCAGCGCCGCCTTCTCATCCTCCAGGCGCTCGATTCTCTCGATGAACGAACGCAAACGATCCGCGGCGATCCCGCCGACATCAGCCATGACGACCCTCTTGAACCCTGTTTGAATGTGGTCCGGTCCGGTCAATTCCCGAGCCGGCGGCGGACGATAGGCGCGGATGGGTGCGGGCGCAAGGCCGCCGAACTCAGTGTCCGTCCGCCGGCTTGTTCTGCTCGTAGGCGGCCTTCTGCTCCGCCGTCGCCTCGGTCTGGTACTGCGCCTTCCAGTCGGCGTAGGGCATGCCGTAGACGATCTCGCGGGCGTCGTCGTAGCTCATCTCCAGGCCCTTGTCCTCGGCGGCGGCCCGGTACCATTTGGACAGGCAGTTGCGGCAGAAGCCGGCCAGGTTCATCAGGTCGATGTTCTGCACATCGGTGCGCTCGCGAAAATGCGCCACCATGCGGCGAAAGGCGGCGGCTTCGAGCTCGGTGCGGGTCTGATCGTCCATGGATGCGGTCCCTCGGTCTGATGCTGGCATAGATGTGGGGTTCGGTGCGGCGGAGAAAAGTGGCCGACGCCCGCCTTCACCCCGCGCCCTGCAGCGACTCCTCGATCAGCCAGTCCACCACCTTGATCAGCGCCTCGTGGGTATCGGCGCCGTCCGAGACGGCCTGCTCGTAGACCTCCAACTGGCGGTGGGCGCTGGTGCCGCGCTCGCGGATCGTCTTGGCATGGGCGACCTCGGCGGTGCAGCCCAGCGCCTCCGCGTCCTCCTTCACCAGCTCCAGGATCTCGTCCAGCAGATCCTCATAGGGCACCATGGTCCCGCGGCCGAAATCGATCAGGCCCTTGTCGAAGCCGTGCCGCATGGCCCGCCAGCGGTTCTCGTTAATCAGCAGGTTCTTGTAGCGCCGCCAGGTGACATTCATGCCCTTCAGCCGCCACAGCATGCGCAGCAGGCATTGGTACAGCGCGGCGATGCACAGCCCGTCCTCCATGGTGGTGGAGATGTCGCAGATGCGCATCTCCAGGGTCGGGAAGCGGGCGCTGGGGCGGATATCCCACCAGATCTTGGTGCCGTCCTCGATCACCTTGGTCTGGACCAGGGCATCCAGGTGCTTCTGGTACTCGCCGTAGCTGGAATACTCCTCCGGCATGCCGGTGCGCGGCATCTCGTTGAACACTGCCAGGCGATAGGATTTCAGCTTGGTGTTCTGGCCCTGCCAGTAGGGCGAGGAGGTGCTGAGCGCCAGGAGATGCGGCAGGAAATACCGCGCCTGGTTCATCAGGTCGATGCGCAGATTGTCGTCATCGATGCCGACATGGACATGGTTGGCGCAGATCAGCAGGCGGCGCAGCGGCACGCCCATATCCTTGGCCAGTTCCTCATAGCGCTTGCGGTGGGTGTGCTTCTGCGGCTGCCATTGGGCGAACGGATGGGTCGAGGCGGCGATGATCGCCAAGCCATGCTGCTCGGCCATCTCGGCCACGTTGCGGCGCAGGAAGGCGAGCTCCTTGCGGGCGGCGCCGATATCCTTGCAGACCGGCGTGCCGACCTCGATCTGGCAGCGCATGAATTCCGGGCTGACCCGCCCTTTCATGCGTTGCTGGCACTCCTTCAGCAGGGCCTTGGGCGGATCGCGTTCCAGGTCGCGGGTCTGCCGGTTGACCAGCAGGTATTCCTCCTCGATGCCCAACGAGAATGTCGGCTTTTCTCCGGCCATCAGGCGGCTACCTCCTCGAACACGGCGGTGTCGGCCAGAATCTCCGCCAGCGGCTCCGCCAGCCGGTCGCCCCAGGCCCGCGCATCTTCGTCGGTTGCCACCAGATCCTGGCGGATTTCGATCAGCACGTTGGGCAGGCCGCGCGGATAGGCGTGGGTCTCCACCGTGTAGCCGTGCCGATTGCGACCGCTATAGGGTTCGTTGTCGCCGACCACCAGGGACGGGTCCCGGCGCAGGGCCGCGATCAGCGGTTCCGGGATGCGGCCGTCATCGTCCCAAAGGATACCGACATGCCAAGGCCGCTCGGCGCCGCGCAGGATTCGGGTGAAGGTGTGCACCGAGATGATCGCCGGCGGTCCGCCCCGGGCGGTCAGCCGGTCGATCTCGCTGTCGATGGCGTTGTGATAGGGGTGGTGGAAGGCCATCGCCCGAGCCGCGGCCTGCGCCAGAGTAAGGTGGCGATTGCCCGGCACCACAACGCCATCGCTGATGATGCAGATCGAAGTCGGGTCGTCCAACTCCCGGTTCGGGTCGATGATTAGCCGGGAATAGCCGTGGATCAGCGCCGGGGCGTCCAGCCGTTCCGACAGCCTCTCGGTCACGACCTGGCTGCCGATATCGAAGGCGATATGCCGCTCCAGCGGAACCTCGCCCAGGCCTAGCCGGTCCATCGAATGCGGGATGGCGGCACCGGCATGGTCCGCCAACAGCAGCGCTCGGGTACCGCCATCGGGGTTCAATAGGGTGAAGGCGGGCGGGTCCTCAGGCCCTATCAAAGGCTCGGGCAGATCGGTGAGGTCCGTGGCTGAAGTCGTTGTCATGGGCCGACTATAGATCAAAATTCCGGGCTTCGAGGCCAATTGTGTGCGCCCGATTAAGCTCGGCACAGGGCAATAGCACTCGATCTTGCTTCGAGACAATCGCCTCGTATCGGCGGCCCGGCGCGACCGCTATAACCCGCCGATGACCGGAACGGATTCCACCCAGCATGCGAAGATCGGCCGCTTGGCCTTCGCCGCGCTCATCGCCGGCGCCATGGGCATCGCCTTCTCGCCGATCTTCGTGCGGCTGTCCGACCTCGGCGCGCCGGTGACGGCCTTCTGGCGCCCGGCCCTGGCGATCCCCGCCCTGCTGATCTGGGTCGCCTTCGAGACCCGCGGCCGGCCCCGCGAAAGGCTGGCGCCGACACGGGCGGATTTTACCCTGCTGGCGCTGTCCGGGTTCATGTTCGCCGGAGATTTGTTCTTCTGGCACTGGTCGGTGCAATACACCTCCGTGGCAAATTCCACCCTGCTTGCCAATTTCGCGCCGCTCTTCGTGACCCTCGGATCATGGGTGCTGTTCAAGGAGCGGTTCACGCCGGCCTTCCTGGCGGCGTTGGGGATCGGCATCGGCGGCGCCATCGTGCTGATGGGCGACAGCCTGACGATCGGGCTCGACAATCTGTTCGGCGACGCCCTGGCGCTGGTCACCGCCCTGTTCTATGGCGGTTACATCATCGTCGTGGGCCGGCTGCGCGCACGGTTCTCAACGGCGGTGATCATGTGCTGGAGCTCGATCGTCACAAGCGCATTCCTGCTGCCCCTGGCGCTGCTCTACGACGGTCCGATGCTGACCCTGACTTTGTACGGGTGGTTGGTGCTGCTGGGCCTCGGCCTTGTCAGCCATGCCGGCGGCCAGAGCCTGATCGCCTACGCCCTGGCGCATCTGCCGGCGGCGTTCTCGTCGCTGAGCCTGCTGGTGCAGCCGGTAGCCTCGGCGGTGCTGGCCTGGATCATCCTCGGCGAATCGATCGGCATCTGGCAGTTCGTCGGGGGCACCATCGTGTTGACCGGAATCGTGTTGGCCCGGCGCACGATGCCAGCCTCGCCGCCGCGCACGAGCCGGGCGACGCCGGTCGGTTGACGCCCTGCCGTGCTTGCGGCACGATCCAAGTGGTAATACCAGTCAATTCCGGCCGTAAGAGCGACCCGGCTTGAACGACATACCCACATCTGACGGAACGACACCCGACTCCAGGGGCGTCGCCGACCGCGTCGCGTCGGAGTTGATCGACATGATCGCCGGCGGCGATTGGGCGCCCGGCCAGCGGCTGCCCGGCGAACGGGCCTTGGCCGAGCAGATGAATGTCAGCCGGGTCTCCGTCCGCGCCGCCCTGCAACGACTGAAGACCCAGGGCTTCGTGACGGCAGTCCAGGGCGGCGGCACCCGGGTGGTCTCGTCCGCGGCGGCAATGGACGACGCCCTGACCGAGCTGGTGCGCTCCAAGCTGGACAATCTGCACGACCTGGCCGAGATCCGCATGGCACTGGAGACCTGGGCGGCGCGCCGGGCGGCGGAGCGGGCGACACCGGAGCAGATCGCCGAGATCGCGGCCCGGCTGGACGCCATGGCCAATGCCGGCCCCCGCGACCGGTCCGGCTCCGGCACTGACAAGGCAATCGAGGATGTGCAGTTCCACTTTGCCGTCGGCAAGGCCGCGGGCAGCCCGGTCTACACCCATATCCTGACCGTCATCCGCGACATCCTGATGCAGATGCTGGAGTTCCACCGCTACAAGCTGTTCACCTCGGCGGAGGACGACCAGGCGGTCATGGACCAGCACCGGGCGATATTCGACGCAATCTCGGCCCACAGACCGGATGCGGCGGCCGACGCCATGCGCAGCCATCTGGAATGGGTGCTGGGCCATTACGACGCCGAACGCGACCGCAGGGGTCCGACGGTCAAACGGGCATCCTGAACGCTGAATTTCACCGCCTCCTCAAGTCGGCGGCAATGGTGCCGGCGCTGGCCGGATCATTCATCAGACAAATTGCGCCCGGTCGTTAAAACGATTAATCTTTAGGCATGCGGGCACCGGATCTGCGCGGTGCACCGCCAAGAAAAGACCCTGCATTTCCATGGGAGGAACCGATCATGCGACTCAATACGCCGATGTCGTGCCTGGCAGCCATTGCCGGTGCGGCAACAATCGGACTGGCCACCGCGCAGGCGACCGCGAACGACACCAAGGTCGCGCTTGTGCCCGGCGGACCGCACCCTTATTTCGCCGCCTGGGAACAGGCCGGCATCGACGCGGCCCAGCAATTCGACCTCGGCTCCGCCGACTACAAGGTGCCGCAGGCCTGGGAGCTGAGCCTGCAGAACGAGCTGATCGAGAGCCTGGTGGCGCAGGGCTATAACGGCTTCCTGGTGTTCCCGGGCGACGCGGTCGGCACCAGCAGCACGCTCAGCGAGTTGTCGGAGTTCGGCATCCAGTCCATCGCGCTCGCCGGCTGCCTGCAGGACCCCAACCCGGCGGTCTTCTGCATGGGCACCGACGTCTACAACTCCGCCTATCTGGGCACCAAGGAGCTGATCGACGCCATGGGCGGCTCGGGCAGCATCGCCCATTTTACCGGCTTCCTCGTCGACCCCAACACCCAGTTGCGCATCGAGGCGGTCGAGAAGGCCGTCTCCGAGGCCGGCGGCTCGGTCGACATCATCCAGGTGATCGCCGACATCGATGCGCCGGAGCCCGCCGACGAGAAGATCAACGCCTTCCTGGCGGCCCAGGGCGACGAGGTTGACGGCATCGTCACCACGGCCTGGGTGCCGGCGGTGGTCGCGGCGACCGCCCTCCGCAATCTCGGCGACCAGCGCATCAAGATGGTCGGCATCGATCATGACCAGGTGGTCCTGGATGCCATCAGCGACGGCTATGTGCACGGAACCATGCTGCAGAATCCCTATGGCCAGGGCTTCATCGGCTCCTTCGTGATCGACAAGCTGCGCCAGGGCTGCACGGTTAAGGCCGATGCGCCGTTCGAGCAGACCGCCCAGACCGCCAAGTTCATCGACAGCGGCACTGCCTTCGTCGATGCCAGCGAGGTGGCCAACTACCAGCAGGCGATGGTCCGCGTGACCGATGAGATCATGGCGACCTTCGAGGACACCTACCTGTCCTGCCCGTGACCGGGCGCTCGTGGCCTTTGAAGGCAAGGCGGATGGCCAGGATCATGCGAGTTCTTGAGCCCCCTCACCTTCCCACGGCTTCGCCGCGGGCCCCTTCCTCTCCCGCGAGGGGAGAGGAGCCGTATGTGGAGACCGCTGGGATTCCCTCTCCCCTCGCGGGAGAGGGCTAGGGTGAGGGGGCTTCAAGAATCCAGATAACGGCATGACCCTATCCATCCGCCGCATTCTGTGACGCGATGACCGATACGACCCTGTCGCTGCGCGGACCCAACCTGCGCTGGCTGGCCAGCAATCAGGTCGGGCTGGCGCTGGTGATCGCCGTCTTCGTGCTGATCTTCTGGTTCGGCACCGCCGGCTTCGGCTCCCGGTTCAACCTCTATGCGCTGGGCCGGGTCGTGGCCATCGACATCGTCATCGGCTGCTCGATGATGGTGGTGCTGGCGACCGGCGGCATGAACCTGGCGGTCGGATCGATCGCCGTGTCCTCGGTGATGTTCGGCGGCTGGCTGATGCAGCAGGTCGGCCTGCCGGTGATCCCCTCGGTCGTCATCGCCCTGGCCTTCGGCTCGGCACTCGGCTGGGTCAACGGCATCACGGTGGTGAAGACCGGGGTCAACAGCTTCATCATCACGCTGGCGACCATGAGCCTGTTCTTCGGCGCGATGATCGTGCTGACCGAGGCAGAGGCCTTCAACAACCTGCCCAAGAGCTTCACCGATATCGGCAAGATGAAGGTCTTCGGCTTCGTCTCGGTCATGGTGTTCTTTGCGCTCGCTGTCGCCGCCGGGCTGCTGGTCCTGTTCCGCTACACCGCCACCGGGCGGCAGATCCTGGCCGCCGGCGCCAATGTCCGGGCGGCCTCCCTGTCCGGCGTTCCGGTCGACCGCGCCATCGTCATCGCGCATATGCTGTCGGGCGGCCTAGCCACCCTGGCCGGACTGATGTTGACCATGCGCAACGGCGCCGCCCTGCCGTCGATGACCGGGCATATCGGCATGGACTGGCTGCTGCCGGCCTTCCTGGCGCCGGTGCTGGGCGGCACCCTGTTGAGCGGCGGGTCGGTCTCGGTGATCGGGACCCTGCTAGGCGCCCTGCTGGTCGGCGTATTGAAGAACGGACTGCTGCTGCTGCAGGTCGGCGATTTCTGGATCCAGCTCTTCCTCGGGCTGATCCTGCTGGCGGCCGTGGTGCTGGACCGGGCCCGCAGCGTCTATGCCGAGCGCCGGCGCGTGGTGCGGCCATGACCGGCGGGATGCGCCGCCTGCTGCGCTCGGATTGGGCCGGCCTGGCGATCGTGGTGGCGCTTGGCGTGCTGATCATGAGCGTGTCCCGCCCGGCCTTCACCGGCGCGTTCAACCTCTATGTGCTGCTGATCGCCTTCTCGCTGTGGTCGGTGGTCGCCCTGGCGCAGATGGTGACCCTGGCGGTCGGCCAGCTGAACCTGGCGGTCGGTGCCATCGGCGGGCTGGTGGCCATATCCTTCGGCGGCATGATGGAGGTCTGGGGCCTGCCGGTACCGCTGGCGGCCCTGATCGGGCTCGGCATCGGGCTTCTTTGCGGGCTGATCAACGGCGCCCTCACGGTCGGCACCGGCATCAACGGCTTCATCATCACCCTGGCGATGCTGTCGGCCTATAAGGGCATCAATCTCGGCATCACCGAGGCGCAGCCCTTCTACGGCATCCCGGAAAGTGTGAAGGCCTTCGGCAACGCAAGGCTGGGGCCGCTGCCGATGCTGGTCATCGCGCCGATCCTGGTCGGCGCCGCCATGTGGCTGCTGATGGCGCGCGGCATCCTCGGACGCCAGATGCTTGCCGTCGGCGGCAACCTGCACGCCGCCGCCCTCTCCGGCATCTCGCCCGGCCGGACGATCATTGCCGCCCATGTGCTCTCCGGCGGGCTGGGGGCGATCGCCGGCATGCTGGCGGTGGCGCGTTTGCAGACCGCCCAGCCCTCGATCGGCGACGACTGGCTGATCCTGTCCTTCGCCGCCCCGATCATCGGCGGCGCGATCCTGACCGGCGGACATGTTTCGGTGATCGGCACCCTGCTGGGCGTCGCCCTGATCACGCTCATCAACAATGCCCTGGTGCTGTGGCAGATCGATCCGTTCTGGGTCCAGTTCCTGCTCGGCGCCCTGATCCTCGGCGCGGTCTTCCTGAACCGCTATCGCGAGGTCCAGGCGGAACGGCAGGCTGCGGCGGGCCCGGCTCTGGCGGTGGCCGACCATGGCTGATCCGGTCCTCGACATCTCCGGGGTCAGCAAGGCCTTCCCGGGCGTGCAGGCGCTGGATGATGTCTCCATGGATTTGCGGCCCGGCGAGATCCATGCGCTGATCGGCGAGAACGGCGCCGGCAAATCGACCCTGATCAAGATCATCACCGGAGTCGAACGCCCGGATGCCGGCGACATCCGCCTGCACGGGCAAGCCACCCATTTCACCTCGCCGCGCGATGCCATGGCCGCCGGCATCGGTGCGGTGCATCAGGAACGCAACCTGATCACCCGGTTCACGGTCGGCGAGAACATCATGCTGGAGCGGCCGCCCGCGCGGATGGGGCTGGTCGACTACGACCGGGTGCATGCGGAGGCCCGCCGCTGGCTCGACCTGCTCGACCTGCCGATCGATCCGCGCACCCCGGTCAGCAGCCTCAGCGTCGCCCAGATGCAGATCGTCGAGATCGCCAAGGCCCTGTCGCTGCAATCGAAGATCCTGCTGATGGACGAGCCGACCGCGTCGATCACCGCCCATGAGACGGATGTGCTGTTCAGCCTGCTGCGACGGCTGCGCGACGACGGTGTCACCATCGTGTTCGTCAGCCACAAGCTGGAAGAGGTCATGGCGCTGTGCGAGCGGGTGACGGTGCTGCGCGACGGCCGCAACGCCTGCCCGCCGACTCCGCTGGCGGAGCTGTCCCGCGGCGATCTGGTCAAGCTGATGATCGGGCGGGAGGAGCAGATCGCGGAATTGGGCGACAAGACGATCAACATCGGGACGCCGGCCCTGCGCCTGACCGGCGTCTCCACCGGCCTCGGGCACAAGGGCGTCGACCTCAGCCTGCACAAGGGCGAGATCGTCGGGCTCTACGGCCTGGTCGGATCGGGCCGCAGCGAACTGGCCAAGGCCATCATCGGCGCGGTGCCGATCACCGGCGGAACGGTCTCGGTGGCTGGCCGGGACGTGACGATCGCCAATGCCACGGACGCTTTGCAGACCCATCGCATCGGATATGTCAGCGAGGATCGCAAGCAGGAAGGCCTGATCCTCATCCATCCCATCGCGCGCAATATCGGCGTCACGATCTGGACCCGACTGGCCGGGCTGCTGGGGCTCCTGACCGACCGTCGGGAACGCGACGCGGTGTCGCCCTTCGTATCCAAGCTGGATATCCGCACGCCCTCCATCGACCAGATCGCCGGCAATCTGTCCGGCGGCAACCAGCAGAAGGTCAGCGTCGCCAAATGGCTGGCGGCCGAGGTCGAGACCCTGATCGTCGACGAGCCGACGGTCGGCGTCGACATCCGCACCAAGGCCTATCTGCATGAACTGGTCTGGAAGCTGGCGGCGGACGGCACGGCGGTGCTGCTGATCTCCAGCGACATGCCGGAAATGATCGAACTGGCCGACCGCATCCTGGTGATGACGGATTTCCGCATCGTCGGCGAACTCGACAACAGCCGCGACTACGACACCATGAGCCATCGCATCATGGCTATCATCCATGAGGAGGAGCCGGACGCCGATCTGCCTGCGCCCGACGCTGCCGAAAAAGTGGAGGCCGTATCATGACCCAGACCCTCACCGTCGACTCGCATCATCATTTCTGGGACCCGGCAAGCGCGGAGTATCCCTGGATGACGGAGGAACTCGACGCGATACGCCGGCGCTTCGACCCGTCGGACATGCGGCCGCTGCTGCAGGCCAACGGCATCGACAAGACGGTGCTGGTGCAGACCCGGTCGAGCCTCGAGGAGACCGTCGAATTCATGGAGACCGCGGCCGCGACCGACTTTGTTGCCGGCGTCGTCGGCTGGGTGGACCTCACCGATCCGGATGTCGGCGACGAACTGGCCCGGCTGAAAGCGCGCCCGGACGGAAAATACCTGGTCGGCATCCGCCATCAGGTCCATGACGAGCCGGATGCCGACTGGTTCACCCGCCCCGACGTGCAACGCGGCGTGGCCGCGGTTGGGGCCGCCGGGCTGACTTACGATCTGCTGCCGCGGACCCGCGAGCTGCCGGCCTGTCTGGCGACGGTCCGCACCCTGCCCGGCACCCGCTTCGTGATCGACCACATCGCCAAGCCGCCCATCGCCACCGGGCAGATCGACGAATGGGCGGCGGCGATGGCGCCCTTCGCCCCCTTGCAGAATGTCTGGTGCAAGCTGTCCGGCATGGTCACCGAGGCCGATTGGCAGGGCTGGACCACGGCGGACCTGCAGCCCTATGTGGACAAGGTCATGGAATGGTTCGGCGAGGATCGGGTGCTCTTCGGGTCCGACTGGCCGGTCAGCCTGCTGGCCGCCCCCTATGACAGGGTCAAGGGCGCGCTGGAAGAGGTGCTGCACCCGATGTCCGATGCGACGCGGGCCAAGATCTTCGGCGGCAACGCGATCGAGGTCTACCGCCTGCCGCTCGACTGAGCCGGAGAACCGCCATGTCGAAGATCGCCCGCATCGACCTCGCCATGGTCGATCTGCCGCCCAAGGTCGTGCGCACAGACGCCATCCAGAGCTTTGTGACCCAGGAGACCCCGCTGGTCACGGTGACCACCGATGATGGCGCCAGCGGCACCGGTTACAGCTATACGATCGGCACCGGCGGCAGCTCGGTCATGGCGCTGCTGCGCGACCATCTGGCGCCGCAGCTGATCGGTCGCGATCCGGCGATGGTCGAACAGATCTGGAAGGACCTGTTCTTCCACACCCATGCCACGGCGGTCGGCGCGATCACCTCCCTGGCCCTGGCGGCCATCGATACGGCGCTGTGGGATCTGCGCTGCCGGGTGGCCGGGGAGCCGCTGCACCGCATGGCCGGCGGCGCCCAGGACCGGCTGCGGCTCTACACGACGGAGGGCGGCTGGCTGCATCTGACCCCGGAGGAACTGGTCGAGGACGCGGTGGCCGTCAAGGGAGACGGGTTCCTGGGTTGCAAGATCAAGGTCGGCCGGCCCAGCGTCGCGGAAGACTGCGCCCGGCTGGCAGCGGTCCGCGACGCAGTGGGCGACGGCTTCCAGATCATGGTCGACGCAAACCAGGCCTTCACCGTCCCGGAAGCGATCCGTCGGGCGCGGCACTATGAGGCCTTCGATCTCGGCTGGCTGGAAGAGCCCTTGCCGGCGGAGGATCTGGGCGGTCATGTCCGCCTGTCCCGGTCCACCAGCCTGCCCATCGCCGTCGGCGAGTCCATGTATCACCCGTCCCATTTCCGAGAATACCTGCAGCGCGAGGCCTGCTCCATCGTGCAGGCGGATGTGGCGCGGGTCGGCGGCATCACGCCCTGGCTCAAGACCGCCCATCTGGCCGAGACCTTCAACGTGCCGATCTGTCCGCATTTCCTGATGGAGCTGCATGTGGCGCTGTGCTGCGCGGTGCCGAACGCCCCGTGGCTGGAGTACATCCCCCAGCTTGATGCGATCACCACCGGCGGCTTGCAGATCGAGGATGGCTGGGCCTATCCCTCGGACGAGCCCGGCCTGGGCATCGCCTGGGACTGGGACGCCATCGCCGGCATGCGGCGCGACGACCACACCGCGACCATACAGTGAGGTAATGAGGGTCGACCGATGAAACGCTATGGCATGGTGATCCGGGTGAAGCCGGAAAAGCTGGACGAGTACAAGCGCCTGCATGCCGCCGTCTGGCCCGAGGTTTTGCGCATCATCTCAGAGGCGCAGATCCGCAACTACAGCATCTTCCACAAGGACGACCTGCTGTTCGGCTACATGGAGTATCACGGCGACGACCTGGCGGCCGATTTCGAGCGCATGAACGCCCAGCCGGTCATCCAGGAATGGTACACCCATTGCGGCCCGTGCCAGGAACCGCTGGAGACCCGCGCCGAGGGCGAGTGGTGGGCGCTGATGGACGAGGTCTTCCACACCGATTGACGCCGCGCCAGTGCGGCGGCTTGATCTGCATCACAGACATTTCGCGCTGACCGCGGATGATCGGTCCCATGATCGACCATCCGATCCGGTCGATGGTCAGCGCCAGACGGTACATCCTGTTTGGGCTGGCTGTCCTGCTGCTGCTGGTCGGCGGGCTGGGAGCCTGGGCCACCATCGCGCAGTTGAGCGGCGCCGTCATATCGCCGGGTGTCGTAGCCGTCTCCTCGAACCGGCAAACGGTCCAGCATCTCGAGGGCGGCATCATATCCGCGTTGCTGGTGCGGGATCACGAGGCCGTCGAGGCTGGCCAGCTCCTGCTGAAGCTGGACGACACGCAGGCCCGAGCGACGCTTGCAATCATCGATGGCCGGCTCGACCTGCTTCGTGCTCAGGCGGCACGGCTCCAGGCGGAGCGCGATGGCCTTGAAGCCATCGAGGTTCCGGCATCCATCGGCGACCGGCTTGCTGAGCCGGCGGTCCGCGAGATCATCGACGGCCAGGTCGAGCTGTTCGAGGCCCGTCGGCTGGCGTTGGACGGCGAGACCGAAATCCTGACACAACGCATCGCCCAGCTCGAGGATGAGATCGGCGGTCTCCAGGCCCAGCAATCCGCCAAGGAAAGCCAGATCGGGTTGATCAGCGAAGAGCTGGTCGGGCTTGAGCGGCTATACCGGCAAGGATACGCGCCGCGTACACGGGTCTTGGAACTGCAGCGTGGGCGGGAACGTCTGAGCGGCGAGGTTGGCGAGCATCTGGCGGACCTTGCCCGCGCCCGGACACGGATCGGTGAAACCCGGCTCCAGATCATTCAACTGCGATGGGACGTCAGGGAGGAGGCGGTCGAGCAGCTTCGCGAGGTGCAGGCCCAGATATATGACCTGGATCAGCGCCGGGCCGCGGCATTGGACGAGCTGAAGCGTCTGGACATCTACGCACCAGTGGCTGGCGCAGTCGTCGGTCTGAGCGTGCACACGGTCGGAGGGGTCGCGGCCCCCGGGCAACCGCTGATGGACATCGTGCCGGAGGAAGACGAGCTGGTTATCGAGGCGCAGATCGCGCCAACGGATATCGACAAGATCGCCGGCGGTCTGCCGGCGGTCGTCCGACTATCCGCCTTCAACCTGCGCACGACCCCTGAGCTGAATGGCACCGTCTTTGCCGTATCGGCGGATCGACTGGTCGACGAGACAAGGGGGTTTGCGTACTACCAGGTCGGGGTACGCATCCCGGAGTCCGAGCTGGCACGGCTGGAGGACCTGACACTCTTGCCAGGCATGCCGGCCGAAGTCTTCATCAACACCGGCGAGCGCAGCGCATTGAGCTATCTGGTCAAACCGCTGGCCGACAGCCTGGCGCACGTGTTCAGGGAGGAATGACGCCGGACGGCGTCGGACAGGTCATAGCGACCCGGTGCTGGATCTCGGCGTCGCCGGCAGCTGGGTGATCTTGGACAAGACCTCGTCCTTCTCGCCGAACGCCGCCACCCGTCCTTCGTTGAGCATGAGGATCTTGTCGACCGCCGCAATGGCGCTGGGCCGATGGGCCATGACGATCACCGTCGAACCACGCTCCTTCAGGGTCATGATCGCCTTGGTCAGGGCCTGATCGCCGGCCTGGTCAAGGTTCGAGTTCGGCTCGTCCAGCACCACGACGGCCGGTGCGCCATACATGGCGCGCGCCAAGCCGATCCGCTGTCGCTGACCACCGGAAAGCAGACCGCCATCATCGCCGATCTGCGTCTCATAGCCTTCCGGAAATCCGAGCACCATCTCGTGAACGCCGGCGAGCTTCGCGGCCGCAACGACCTCCCTATCCCTGGCATCGGGGTAGAATCGGGAGATGTTCTCCGCCACGCTGCCGCCGAACAATTCAACGTCTTGCGGCAGGTATCCGATCTGGCGCCCAAGGTCTTCCCGGTTCCAATGCTGCAGCTCGGCGCCGTCCAGACGAACCGCTCCGGCCCTGGCCGGCCAAACACCGACGAGAACCCGAGCCAGCGTCGACTTCCCAGCGGCGCTCGGCCCGATCACGCCCAGGGCCTCGCCCGGCGCCAGGGCGAAGGAAACGCCGATCAGGACGGGCCTCTTGGACCCGGGCGGGGCGACAATGATATTTTCCGTTGTGAGGCGGCCGGCGACTTTCGGAAGTTGCAGGCGCTTGGAGGCCGGCGGGGTCTCAACCAGCAGAGTGCGTAGGCGGCGATAGGCCGTTCGTGCTCCGACGAACTGACGCCAGGACCCGATCGCCTGTTCCACCGGCGCCAGCGCCCGACCCATAAGAATCGAGGCTGCAATCATCACCCCCGGAGTAATCTGCTGCCGGATCGCCAATGCCGCGCCGGCACCGAGGATCGCGACCTGAAGCGAGGTCCTGACGACCTTCGATGTCGCCGTCAGCGCCCCGGCCCGGTCGCTGGCGCCGGCCTGCAATACGAGCGCACGATCGTGCCGCGCCGCCCAACGCCGTCGCAGCCCTTCCATCATGCCCATTGCTTCCAGGGGCTCGGCGTTGCGCAGGCTGGCATCGGCGAAGCCGTATGCCGTCACGACGTGGTCGGTGGCACTCTGCAATGGCTTCCGGGTGAGTACCTCGCTTAGGAGCGCCAGAATGAACAGGAACACCGCCCCACCAAGGGCGATGAAGCCAAGGATCGGATGGAACAGATACACAACGCAGACATAGAATGGCACCCAGGGCGCGTCGAAGAAGGCGAACGGCCCCGGTCCCGAGAGAAACTGCCGCACCGAATCCAGATCCCGCAGCGGCTGCGCTCGCTCGGCCCCCATGCCGCGCGCCATGCGCGCAAACACGGCCGAGAAGACCCGGGCATTGAGCCTCTGGTCGAGCTGCACACCGACCCGCACCATGACCCGCGATCGCACGAAATCGAACAGCCCCATGACGACCAACAGGCCGGCGGCGAGCACGGTGATCGCCACCAGTGTGGCGTCGCTGCGGCTCGACAGCACGCGGTCATAGATTTGCAGCATGTACAGCGGTGCGGTGAGCATCAGCAAATTGATGAAGAAGCTGAACACGCCGGTCATGGAAAGTGCGCCGGCACAGGCCCATAGCGCCTTTCCGATCTCGGACCGCCCTTCCTGGCGAGACCCGCCCTCGGACCGTTCCCGATCGGTCGAGATGTCGGCCTTCTCACGGTCAACCGGGCGGTCCGTTTGGCGCCCAGGTGGCTTGGCGGCCCGCCGGTCCACGGGGACCGGCGTGCCTATCGGGTAGAGGACCTCGCGCACGTGCGCCTAGGCAACGAAGATGTCGAACCCGAACGTTTTCTCCTCGAAGCCCGCGAGTGTGAACTCCTCGTCGAAGAACGTACCGAGTCCGGTATTGAAGATATCGATCGAATCGCTGAACACCGGCCCGGCGGTGAGTTCGACAAGCTCGATTCCAGCAACGCTCAGGCCGAGGCTCGCCGAAAGCGCATCGATGACGAAGTCGACGTCGAAACCGAGGCCGGTCTGGTTGTTGAGCGTTGCCACGGGGTCGACGGTGGCCGTGAAACTGAGCGTGTCGCCGACACCGGTCGGGACCATGAAGTTGAAGGAGTCGCCGGCGCTGACATCGGAGGCCACGGTCTCACCGGTATCCGCCCTCTGGATGTCGAACAGAAAGTCCTCGGCTGTCAGTTCGAAGGCCTGTGTGACCGTCAAAGACGTCTCGAGCGTGAGATCGAGAAGGTTGTAGCCAGCCGTCCCGCTGAACGGACCGATTTCGACAACGTCAACCTCGGCCTCCAGATCCGGCAGGGCCGGGATCAGCCGGGTGGCGATTCCGTCAATATCGAAGCCGACGATGAAGAAGTCGTCCTCGGCAAACGACTCCACCACATTCGAAGGTGGCGGGTTGACCGAACCCGTCGTGTCGAGGTTCGGAATGTTGACCGTCGCCGTGACCAGCCCTTCGATGATATCGGGAAGGTCGAAGGATGCATCATTGGTGCTGAAGCTGAGCAATGAGGTCCCGGCCCCGCTGGTCGGGTTGTTGGGATTGAAACCCGGCGCATTGGCAAAACTGAGGCCGCCGCCAAGCAGTGACACGCTGTTGCTGGAATTGCCCGACCAAACGCCCAGATCGGCCGCGACGTTGAATATGAGGTTGAGGTCGTAGCTGATGAACGGCGTAGTGATGGAGAAGTCCGACATCGCGTCGAGAAATGCTTGGGTATCGACGGTGGCGTTGCGGCCTTCGGCAACCTGGAACGGTACTGTCACGCCGGCGTCGACGAACAGATTGGTATCGATCGATCCGGAATCGATTTGGAAGTCCGAGAGCAACCCGACCGTACCGCTGGTCGACGCGTTCACACCGAGCGCCGGAATACCGACCTCCGGGATTGTCGTGCAGATGTTCGTGAATGGAATGCAGAGTTCGGTCTCTTCGATGAGCGTCACGGCATTGAGCAGGGTCGGCGACACGCTCTCATTCCAGCTGCCGCCGAAGAATTCGAGGCTCTGAAACTGGAAGGCGCTGTCCGGACCCCAAATGCTCTGGTCCTCCGACAGGAACGCCAACTGCTCAGTGAACGTCAGCGGGTCATCATCCAGGCCGGTTACGGTGATGGTGACGGTGCGCTCTTCGCTGGTCTTGTTGTCCGCACCGCTGTCGTCGATCGCCACATAGGAGAAGGTGACCTGCTCCGACTCGCCGTCGTTCAGGTATTGGAACCGGTTGTCGGGCGTGTTGGGGTCGGTGTCGATGTTGTTCGGATCGTCGAACGGCGTGTAGGTGAAGGTGCCGTCGAGATTGTTGATCACACTGCCCTTCTCAGGGTCCGATGTGATCTTGAAGCTGAGCACATCCGTCAGATCGACGTCGCTGGCATCAAATGCAGCGGTCACGCCGAGCAGGAAGTCCTCATTGACCGTCGCTTCGACATTCTCGGCGATCGGCCTGTCATTGGCGCCCTCCACGGTGATCGTGCCGTTCGAGACATTGCTGACGGCGCCGTGCCGGTCCGTCGCCTGGTAGGTGAAGCCTACGCTGCGGGATTCGCCCAGAGCGAGATCCTCGAAATCGCCGTCCGGATCGAATGTGAAGCTGGCATCGCCATTGTTGGCAAGGTCGCCCTCAGACGGACCGGAGAGGATGTCGTAGATGAGCGAACTCTGGCTGTTGTCAGAATCGACGTCGTCGCCCAGAAATGCCGCGGTAACCGCAGGGCCGTCTTCATTGACATCGACCATGATGGCCTGGGTGACAGGCGCATCGTTGACGCCGGTCACGGTGACCGTCAGCCATACGCCGAACGGATCATCGATTTCGTCGTCGTCTTCCTGTTCGGCGAGCACATAGAAGAAGCGGTCCGACAGCGTCTCGCCCACGGCGAGAAAATCGAGCACGTCGCTGGGGTCGTATACGAGTTGGTCACCCTCCAACCGGATCTCGGCCCCGTTCTCGCTGAACGCATCGAAGCGATAGACAATGGTTTGTTCATCGTCGTCGTCTTCACCGCGGAACGGTGCGAGCACGTCGATCGAGACCGGGCTGTCCTCATCGGTCTGTGCCGTATTGATCGGCCTGGGATCGTCGTCGTCGTCATCATCGTCGTCGTCATCACGATCGAGTCCGGCGACGGTTGGCGACCACAGCGACGTCTGCCAGACATCGGTGATATCGCGCCGATCCCAAGGAAAACCCTCTTGGTCCTGGGCCAGCCAGATTTCAAGCCAGTTGCTCGTGAGTGCCATGGAACGCCCCCTTTTCGCTGCTGCGAATCGCTGCACGGGCCGCGCCACACGCAATGCCACGTGCCGTTTCCGGCCGGGGGACACCGGCGATAGTTTTGCGAGCTGTCCAACGCCCGCCGACCAACAAATGCTTCGGTCGAATTTTTGGGGGGAATGGTGCCGACGTTTCGGGGTTCCGAGGCACCGAACCGGTCTGGCCGCACTGCAGCCAACCGGCCTTCTATTATTAGGATCAGCTAATTCATCAAATCGGTCAAGTGCCGATTGTTGTGGTCACCGTTTGCGAAAGACCGAGCTCCGCGGTGCGTGTCCGGCAGTGCCCCGCCACCATCCTACCAGGAGTCTCCAAAGTCGCATTGTCGATCCGAACCGAAGGGGAAAGGCAAGCGCTGATGGACGAGGTCTTCCTTGCCGATAGCCCCCCGTGCCGGGCCGCATCACTCGTCGACTTCGAAGCCGAGTATGTCGGCAAGCGCCCGAAAGACGGCCATGGCGCGGTCGTGGTCCGCCATGCGGTGGGTGACGTAGCCGAAGCCGAACCGGTGTTCGCGATTGCCCCAGCCCAGCCCGCCGAGCAATCGCCTTCGATCCGGAAATCCATCGGCCCCGATCCCGGGTCAGCGCCGATCCGGAACCAGGCCGCCTAGCTCATCGGTCAGCAACCGGCAGGATTCCGACACCAGCCCGCCCAGCATCTCCAGCTTCTCGTCGTCGATGCGCGCCGCCGGCCCCGAGATCGACAGCGCCGCAAGCGGACGGCCGCCATCGTCGTGGATAGCGGCGGCGACGCAGCGCAGCCCGACCGCGTGCTCGCCATCGTCGATAGCGAAACCGCGCCGACGCGACAGGGAGAGATCGCCGCGCAGGGCATCGATGTCGACCAGCGTCCGCTTGGTCAGGCGCGGCAGCCCGGCAGCGGCGATGATGGACTCCGCCTCGCGCTCTGGCAGCGCCGCCAGCAGCGCCTTGCCGACGCCGGAGCAATGCAGCGGGACGCGGGTCCCGGGCCGGGCGAAGGCGCGCATCATCTCGTCGCATTCGATCTGGGTGAGATAGACCGCCTCGTTCTGGTCCAGCGCGGCCAGGTTCGCCGTCTCCCCGGCCCGATCGACCAGGTCCCGCATGTGGTGGCGGGCCAGGGCCACATAGCTGCGGCCGCGCAGGAAGGCGTTGCCGACGGTGAAGGCCCGGGAGCCGATATGCCACAGGCCGGTCTCGGGATCCTGCTGGGCAAACCCGCGCTCGCGCAGGCTGGCCAACAGGCGGTGCGCCGTGGACGGCGCCAGGGCGGTCGACTCCGCCAGACCGGATAGCGAGATGCCGTCGCTGGCCGCCGCGACACGCTCCAGCAATGCCAGCCCACGGGTCAGGGATTGCACCGGGCCGGTGCCCGACGCCGTCGAACCACGACCGTTGCGACCGCGTTTTTGCATGGTGGAAGTCATTTCCATTTTTGTAGGCCGGCCGCTCTTCCGGCGCAATTGCATTGACACCTGCCGGCGATCCGACTGGATTACCCGCCATGGAATTCGACCCGGAAACCCTGCTGCAGCGGCTGTTCACCGTCGCGGTCGACGCGGCCCAGCCTGCGCACTGCCTGCCGCCGCACCTGCCCGACCCGCCCAAGGGCCGGACCGTGGTCATCGGCGCCGGCAAGGCCTCGGCAGCCATGGCGCGGGCGGTCGAAGAACATTGGCCGGGGCCGCTGGAGGGGCTGGTGGTGACCCGCTACGGCCATGCCGTCCCCTGCGAGCGCATCCGAATCGTCGAGGCCAGCCATCCGGTGCCGGACGCCGCCGGCCAACAGGCAGCGGCGGAAATCCTGGCGATTGCGCAGGCGCTCGGCCCCGACGATTTGCTGCTGTGCCTGATCTCCGGCGGCGGCTCGGCGCTGCTGTCGCTGCCGCCGGAGGGGATTTCCCTGGACGACAAGATGGCGGTGAACCGCGCCCTGCTGAAATCCGGCGCGGACATCAGCGAGATGAACTGCGTCCGCAAACATCTGTCCGCCATCAAGGGTGGACGCCTTGCCGCCGCCGCCCATCCGGCGAAGCTGGTGACCCTGCTCATCTCCGACGTGCCCGGGGACGATCCGTCGGTCATCGCCTCCGGCCCGACCGTGCCCGACCCCAGCACCTTCGCCGAGGCGCGCGACATCCTGAACCGTTACGGAATCGCAACGCCGCCTTCCGTGGCCGGGTATCTCGCTGCGGCGGCCGAGGAGACCGTCAAGCCCGGCGATCCGGTCTTCGAGACCGCGGAGACGATTGTCGTCGCAACACCACAAGCGTCACTGGAAGCAGCGGCGGCCGAAGCCCAGGCGCACGGCATCACGCCGCTGATCCTCTCCGACCGGATCGAAGGCGAGGCGCGCGAGGTGGCGCGGGTGCACGCCGCGATTGCAATGCAGGCGGCAGCCCGCGGCCAGCCGGCGGCACCGCCCTGCGTGATCCTGTCCGGCGGCGAGACGACGGTGACGGTCAGAGGGAAAGGCCGTGGCGGCCGCAATGCCGAATTCCTGCTATCGCTGGCGACGGAGCTGGACGGCCATTCCGGCATCCACGCGATTGCCTGCGATACCGACGGCATCGACGGGTCGGAGGACAATGCCGGCTGCCTGTGCGGTCCCGATACCCTGGCGCAGGCGGTTTCTTTGGGCCTCAAGCCCAGAGAGCGCTTGGAAGACAACGACGGATATGGTTTCTTCGCCGCACTTAACAAGCTGGTGATCAGCGGTCCAACGCTGACCAACGTCAACGACTTTCGCGCCATACTGATCCTTCCTCCATCCGCATGAGCCCCCGCCATGTCCGAGAGCACACGCGTCAAGCGCGACCGTAAAACCAAGATCGTCGCAACGCTCGGACCGGCCAGCTCGGATGCCGACACGATCCGCAAGCTGTTCGTCGCCGGCGTGGACGTCTTCCGGCTCAATTTCAGCCATGGCGAACAGGAAGACCATGCCGCCCGGCTGAAGATCATCCGCGCATTGGAATCCGAATTCGGGCGTCCGATCGCCACCATGGCCGACCTGCAGGGCCCCAAGCTGCGCATCGGCACCTTCGCGGATGGGCCGATCGAGCTGGAGCCGGGCCAGACTTTCCGCCTGGACATGGAGGATAAGCCCGGCGACACGACGCGGGTCCGCCTGCCGCATCCGGAGGTGTTCAGCGCCATGTCCGGCGGCCAGCACCTGCTCTTGGATGACGGCAAGGTCAAGCTGAGGGTCGAGACCTGCGGCAAGGATTTCGCGGAGACCACGGTCGTGTCCGGCGTGCGCTTGTCGGAGCGCAAGGGGCTGAACGTACCGGAAGCCGTGCTGCCGCTCTCGGCACTGACTGCCAAGGATCGCGACGATCTGCGCTATGCGCTGGATATCGGCGTCGACTGGGTGGCGCTGTCCTTCGTGCAGCGCCCGGACGACGTGGCCGAGGCGCGGCGGCTGATCGGCGGCCGGGCGCAGCTGGTGGTCAAGATGGAGAAGCCGTCCGCCATCCATCATCTGGACGAGCTGATCGAGATGACCGACGCCATGATGGTGGCGCGAGGCGATCTCGGCGTCGAGATGCCGGCGGAGGATGTGCCGAGCATCCAGAAGCGGCTGGTGCGCAACTGCCGGCGGGCCGGCAAGCCGGTGATCGTGGCGACGCAGATGCTGGAGAGCATGATCGGCGCGCCAACTCCGACCCGGGCGGAGGCGTCCGACGTCGCTACGGCGGTTTTCGACGGCGCCGATGCGGTGATGCTGTCGGCGGAGACCGCCGCCGGCGAATTCCCGGAAGAGGCGGTCACGATGATGGACCGCATCGCCCAGCGGGTGGAACACGATCCGATCTATCGGACCATCCTGGACGCGGTGCATTACGACCCGGAGAACACCGCCGCCGACGCCATCACCGCCGCCGCCCGGCAGGTCGCCCACACCATCGCCGCGGCGGGAATCGTCACCTACACCACCTCCGGCTCGACCACGCTGAGGGCGGCGCGGGAGCGGCCCGAAGTGCCGATCCTCTGCCTCACCTCCAGCCTGTCGACGGCACGGCGGCTGGCCCTGTGCTGGGGCGTGCATACGGTGCACACCGATGATGTGAAGGATTTCTCCGAGATGGTGGGCAAGGCCTGCACCCTGGCGCTGCGCGACGGGCTGGCCAGCCATGGCGACCGGCTGGTGGTCACCGCCGGCGTTCCGTTCGGCACGCCAGGCAACACCAATGTGCTGCGCATCGCCTGGGTCGACCGCTAGCGCCTATGGCGGCGGCCAGTTCGGCCGCGCTGCCGTCCACCAATCGCGCCAGGCGTCGAATTCATAGCCGAAACGCTGGCCGGTCAGCTCGCTGAGCGACCCCACCGCATCGCCGCGCAGCCAGAGCGGGTCGTCCTCCCGGCCAAGCCGTTCGATCAGCGCGTCGATGGTCGCCCGATCGTTCTGTCCGATTGCCGCGGCGGCCCGCATCGCCGCTGGCGGGCTATTGAAGTACTTCTCCGCCGAATTCTGCGGTGCCGTCCAGGCCTCGGCGATCAAATCCGGCGGAACCCGCCCTGCCCCCGCAAGGGTCATGCCCCACAGCAACTGCCAGCGGCGCAGCATCCCGGATGAGATGCTGACGCGACCGCCGATCAGCCCGACCGACCGCTCCGGAACCGCGAGCATCAGCCGGTCGGCGAAGATTTCGCCGCCCCCTTCCGCCTGCGAGAGCGCAAAGATCATGTCCCTGAGCCCGGCCCGTCCTGCCAAGGCCGACGGGTCCAGCAGCACATCGTCGAAGGCGGCGACGGCGTCTTCGTCCAGCGCGGACGGGATCGTGACCGGCCAGAGCGGTTCGGCGGCCGGCTCGGCTCCCTTGGGCGGGTTGGGGCCCCAGAGCAGGCCGCCGCCTTCCGCCTCGCCAAGCACATAGATGTCGCCGGCATAGGCTGCCAATTCGACCGGACGCCCGCCGAGGACCCGCCAGACCGGGTTCCAATCGACACCATCTTCGCTGTACCAGACCCGGCCGCCATCCGGACCGCCGCCGACCGCCCACAGGCCGGCCCGGTCGGCCGCGATGTGGTTGAGCCGCCAATCCTGGCGCGGCCCGACAATCCGCTTGCTTCCATAGCCGTCGGTGCGCCAGATCGCATCGCCGTCGGCCTCGCGGACGGCGGCATAGACCGCACCCTCATGGACGGCCAGGCCCAGGATCGACCGCCCTTCCGGCCAATCCGGCACGGCGGCGACATCGACCCCGTCGAAGCGCAGCAGGCGCCGCTGGTTGCCCTGGATCAGGTAGCCGAGCAGCACATCGTCGACGACGGCCAGTTCCACGATGCGGCTTACACGCCGTTCCGGTGTCGGATGGTCGTGGACCTGGGTCCAGGTGGCGCCGCCATCCTCGGAGACCTGCAATCCGGCCCGCCAGGCCGAGGTCGCCGCAACCAACCGGTCGCCCAGTTCCGCCAAGGCATGGGTATGGAAGATCTGACCGTTGGGGATCGTCCCCAATTCCCAGCGTTCGCCGTCGGTCACCAGGAAATGCCCCCATCCCTGGCTGAAGCGGGCATCCTCGAACGGCAGGAAGAGCCGGCCGCCGGACACCATCGGCCTACCGCCATCCTGGCTGAACAGATGGCGCTCATAGCGTACCGCGCCGGTCTCAGGATCGTAGCTGTAGAGGTCGGCCGAGTTGTGGTTGCGCCATTTCACGCTGTTGACGAACCACAGCCGGCCGGCGAATCCGACCGGTGAGGAAAGAACCGGCCACGGCCCGACCTTGGCAAGCAAAGGCAATTCGTCCTGGGCGCGGGCCGAGCCCATCGACAGGGCCGCGATCAGCAGCATCGGCAGGACCGCGCGCAGCGTCCGGACGAGCGCAGAAACTCCCGTGCTGCGGATCGGCAATGTGCGATCCGGTGGCTCCATGCGGCTAGATCGGGTCGCCTTCCAGCATGCCGCGCAGATGCTCGATATTCGCGCGAGCCCCGGGCATATGGGGATTGATCTCGAGCGCCGCCTCGAATGCGGCCACCGCCCGTTCCGGGTCTTCGAGCGCGGTGTAGATCAGTCCGAGGCCGGACAGGGCCCCGAAGTGCCTCGGCTCCAGTTCCAGGGTCCGCTGGATGTCCGCGACCGAGCCCGCATAGTCGCCGGCCAGGTAGCGGGAGGTGGCCCGCCGGTTCCAGCCTTCGGCGAATTCCGGTGCCAGCTCCGTCACGCGGGTCAGGAGGGCTTCCGCCTTCTCCTGGTCGCGCATGTTCATCGCGGCGGCGCCGGCCTGCATCAGCCGGCCGACCTCCAGATTGTCGCCGTCATAGGAGAACCAGATGGTCCAGATACGCGATTCGAGGTTCCGGGCCTCGGTGATGCAGCCCGTGGTCCGCAGGCGCTCGAATAACCCATCGAGCCGGCTGTCATCCTGATCGGCCAGCGCGGCGGTGGCAAGAGCACCACCGAGGGCAATGATCGAAGCGGCGATCCAAAGGCGCATGGCAATCAGTATGGCTGGCGAACCGCCCTCGGCAAGCGACGGCCGATCACATCGCCGCGACCGCGGTTAGATCGGCTCTCCCAATGCGCGGCGCAAGGCAGCGGCCGGTTCGGCTGCCTCCGGCAGGTGCGGATGAATCTTCAAGGCCGCCTCGAAGGCCGCCAGTGCCTGCTCCGGCTCATTGAGGGACACGTAGCACTCGCCCAGCGCCGAAAGGGCATCGAAATGCCGCGGTTCGAGCCCGACCGCGAATTTCAGGTCGGCCACGGCACCGGACAGATCGCCGACCCGGAACCGCTGCCGGCCGCGCTGGTGCCAGCCCTCGACATAGTTCGGCGCCCGATGGATGACACCGCCGTAGGAGAGTTCCGCCAGATGGTCCTCGCCCCGCGCCGCCGCCCGGTTGCCGCGATTGAGGAACTCGACCACGTCGTAGCTGTCGCCATCATAGATGCGCCAGATGTCCCGGATCGCGACACCGATCCGCGCCGCCTCCTGACGGTCCTGGGCCGCGGCCAGCCTCGCGAACAGATCGTCGAGCCGCGAATCGTACTGATCGGCCCTGGCAGGCGTTCCCGCCAGCGCCAGGCAAAACGCTAAGTACAGCAGCTGGCGTATCATGAGATGGGAGTATGGAGGCCGGGCGGTCGGCACCGCAACTCTACGCCGCCGCGGGCTCACCATCCGCCCGACGCGACTCGGCCGTCGCCAACCCCGCCAGCGCCTGAGGCATCGGACCTCCGGTCGCCCAGTCCAACAGCTCGACCGTGTGGACCACCGGCAGCGCCGTGCCGGACGCGATCTGGGTCATGCAGCCGATATTGCCGGCGGCGATCATTTGCGGCTCGGTGCGCTCGATATTGGCCACCTTGCGGTCCCTGAGCCGGCCCGCGATCTCCGGCTGCAGCAGATTGTAGGTGCCGGCGGAACCGCAGCAGAGATGCGCTTCCGGCACATCGGCCACGGCGAAACCGGCGGCCGTCAGCAGCTCCTTGGGCTGGCTGCGGACCCGCTGGCCGTGCTGCATGGAACAGGCCGAGTGATAGGCGACCCGGTGGCCGGTGGCGATCGCCGGCGAAGCCAGGCCGAGATCGGTCATGAACTCGCTGATGTCGCGGGTGATGGCCGACACCTTTGCCGCCCGCTCTGCCCAATCGGCGTCTTCGCGCAGCATGAAGCCGTAATCCTTGACCGTGGTGCCGCAGCCCGAGGTGTTGATCACCACCGCGTCGAGCCCCGGCCCGCCGAACTCCTCCATCTCCCGAGACCACGCCGCGATATTGGCCTTGGCGCTGGCATGGGCGTCGTGCTCGCGCCCCATGTGATGGGTCAGTGCGCCGCAGCAGCCCGCACCCTCGGCGACGACGACTTCGACCCCATGTCGGGTCAGCAGGCGCACGGTCGCCTCATTGATCTGCGGCGCCAGCGCCGGCTGGGCACAGCCATTCAGCAGCGCCACCCGCTTGCGGCGCGGCCCTTCGGCCGGGATCACCTGCGGCCGGTCAACCGGGCTACGCTTTGCGAGGCGCTTCGGGGCCAGAGCCAGCATTGCTTTCAAACGGCCAGGCATAAGCCCGGCGAAGGGCCGCCCGAACCAGGCCCCGATCAGCGCCAGCCGGAAGCGGCCCGAATGGGGCAGCATGAAGGCCAGCATTTCCCGTAGCAGCCGGTCGGCCAGGGGCCGGCGATGGGTCCGGTCGATATGCACCCGGGCATGGTCGATCAGATGCATATAGTGCACACCCGACGGACAGGTCGTCATGCAGGACAGGCAGGTGAGGCAACGGTCGAGATGCTTGACCACGCTGGCCGGCGCGGGCCGGTCGTTCTCCAGCATGTCCTTGATCTGGTAGATGCGGCCGCGCGGGCTGTCGAGCTCGTCGCCCAGCAGGACATAGGTCGGACAGGTCGCCAGGCAGAAGCCGCAATGCACGCAGGTGCGCAGGATCTTCTCGCTCTCCGCCACCGCCGCGTCGGCAAGCTGCGCCAGGGTGAAATTAGTCTGCATCAGCGCGAACCCTGTTCACGAAATCATATAGAGCTTGCCTTCGTAGCAATAGAACACCCCGTCGAAGTCGTAGAAACAACAGGGGCACACGATCATCGCAATCGCCGCCATTCCCAACAGCGCAAGAACGATCCAGATGACTTTCCGAGACCGCCTTGAGACAGCGCCCATTTTCATTCGAAGCCTCGTTTCTTATTCTCTTTGTTCCGAATCTCAGACTCCCGCATACATGCGGCCGGGGTTGAGGATGCGCTTCGGATCGAAGCTGTCCTTGACCCGCGCCGTGAGCGCCGCCAGCGGCGCCGGCTGCGGCTGGAAGACGTCGACGGCCGCGCGGGTCGCCTCGGCGGCCCGGATCATTGTGGCGTGGCCACCGCATTCGGCGATGGCCGCCCGCATTGCCTCGGCAATACCTACGGCATAGTCGTTGACCGCCACGGCCAGCCAGATCAGGCCACCGCCCCAGTCGAAATAGTAATCGGCTCCGGTGGCACCGGCGATCTCCGCAGCGACGCCGGGCCCGGCGGCCGGCGGAACGGAGAGCTTCCAGACATCGCGGCCATCCGCCGCGCCGTTTGCGAACGGTGCCACGTCGCGGATCTGCCGCCATAGCGACTGGGATTCGTCGTCTTCGATGGCGCGCGTCGTACCGAGTTTGCCCAGCGCGGCGGACAGGCCCTCGGACCGCGCCGCGACCGAAGCCGCGAAGCCCTCCAGCCGGATGGCGGTGACGGCGCCATCGTGCCCGGACGGCGCAACCTTGGACGGCAGATGCGCCGCTCCCGACACATCGAACGGGCTTTGCAGCGCCGCCGTAAGGGCGGCGATGGCCACATCGTCGGCGAGGCCCGAAAGGATCAAGGTCCGGCTGGTCTCCGGCGCCGGCAGCACTTTGAAGGTCAGATCGGTGAAGGCACCGAGGGTGCCGTAGGAGCCGGTCATCAGCTTGCAGACATCGTAGCCGGTGACGTTCTTGACCACCCGGCCGCCGGTCTTGAAGGCCTCGCCGCGGCCGCTGACCGCATGCAGTCCCAGCAGGTGGTCTCGGGCCGCCCCGGCCTTGATCCGGCGCGACCCGGCCAGATTGCAGGCGAAGACCCCGCCGATGGTCGACTGCCCGGCCCCGCCGCCGAGCAGCGGGCCGAGATCCGGCGGCTCGAATGCCAGCTGCTGGTTGGCGGACGAAAGCACCGCCTCGATCTCCGACAGCGGCGTGCCGGATCCGGCGGACATCACCAGCTCCTCGGGCTCATGCAGGGCGATGCCGGACAGCGCCGAGAGGTCGAGGCCGTGATCCGCCTGGAATGGCCGGCCGAGGGCACGCTTGCTGCCGGCGCCGACGATCTCCAGCGGCATTTCTTCCGCCGCCGCCCAGCGCACGGCCTCCAGCACCTGCTCCGCCGTATCCGGCTTCAGCACATCCGCCATGGATTAGAATCGGGGGATATCGGGAAACGGGATCTGCCCCCGATGGATGTGCATCCGCCCCATCTCGGCGCAGCGATGCAGCTGCGGGAACACCTTGCCAGGGTTCAGCAGGCTGTCCGGATCGAAGGCGCATTTCAGGCGCTGCTGCTGGTTCAGATCGGACTCGTCGAACTGGACCTCCATAAGGTCGCGCTTTTCCACCCCGACGCCGTGCTCGCCGGTCAGCACGCCGCCGACCTCGACGCACAGTTTCAGGATGTCGGAGCCGAACGCCTCGGCCTTCTCCAACTCGCCCGGGTTATTGGCATCGTAGAGGATCAGCGGGTGGAGATTGCCGTCGCCGGCATGGAACACATTGGCAACCCTGAGACCATAGTGCTTCGACATCTCGCTCATGCGCTTCAGCACCTCGGGCAGCCGGCGGCGCGGGATGGTACCGTCCATGCAGTAATAGTCGGGGCTGATGCGGCCGACGGCCGGGAATGCGGCCTTGCGGCCGGCCCAGAAGCTCAGACGCTCCTCCTCGCTTTCGCTGCGGCGGATCGAGACCGCGCCATTCTCGCGGGCGATCGCCTCAACCCGGTCGATCAGCAGGTCGACCTCATCCGCCGGGCCGTCCAGTTCCACGATCAGCAGCGCCTCGACATCCAGCGGATAGCCGGCATGGACGAAATCTTCCGCCGCATGGATCGCCGGCCGGTCCATCATCTCCAGCCCGCCCGGAATGATGCCGGCACCGATGATGCCGGCAACGCAATCGCCGCCCGCCTCGGATGAGTCGAAGCCGATCAACAGGGCGCGCTGGGTCTCCGGCGTCTTCAGGATGCGGACGGTCACCTCGGTCACCACGCCCAGCAGCCCTTCCGACCCGGTCATCAGCCCCAGCAGATCATAGGCCTCCGCATCCAGGTGCTTGCCGCCCAGGCGGATGATCTCGCCATTGACCAGGACAACCTCCAGCCCTAGCAGGTTGTTGGTAGTGAGGCCGTATTTCAGGCAATGCACGCCGCCGGAATTCTCCGCCACATTGCCGCCGATCGAACAGGCGATCTGGCTCGACGGGTCCGGCGCGTAATAGAAGCCGGCATGCTCGACCGCCTGGGTGACGCCCAGATTGGTCACGCCCGGCTGGGTGCGCACGCAGCGGTTCTCGTAGTCGATCTCCAGGATGCGATTGAACTTGCCGAGGCCGAGCAGGACCCCGTCCTCCAGCGGCAGGGCGCCGCCGGACAGAGAGGTGCCGGCGCCGCGGGGGACGACCTTGATACCGTTCTCGTGGCAATAGCGCAGGACGCGGGAGACCTGGTCGGTGTCGGTCGGCAGGACCACGATCAGCGGCAGGGCGCGGTAGGCGGTCAGCCCGTCGGACTCGAAGGCTCGAAGTTCGTCTTCTTCAACAATCACGCCCTCGCCCGGCACGATTGCCCTCAGATCGTCGACGATGCTCCGCCGGCGCGCGATGACCGATTGATCGAGGTCGGGCATTTTCATCAGGTCTGGCCTCGCTTCATCCGGTTTCGTCCGCAAAGTGGTAATACCAATTTAACAAACGAACCCCGGATGTCGAGGGCTAACCCGGACTTTCGCTCCGCCGCGCCGGGATTGCGTCGCCGGACCGCCCGGCCTCAATCGGCCTCGACATAAGCCTTCAGACCATCGGTCATCAGCCAGCGCCAACCGCCTTGCAGGCTCTCGATCGACTCGTCGCTGACATGCCCGAACAGCGCGTCAGTGATCCGGAACAGGGTGCCGCCGTCCCGATCCTCCAGGTGGAACTTGAGCATGGAGGCGGTGGGCCCGCCCCAATCGGGCGCGATGTGGCCGGACATCTGGATCGAGACCCCCGGTTCGCACATGGTCACCGTGCACCAGAGCAGGCTCTTGCCACTCTCGTGCTGCTCGTACAAATGGCCGCCGGCCTTGGCCTCGAAGGTGACGACCGAGCCCTCGCCGGTCATGTGGAAATCGGGCAGCCACCAGGCATTGATCTCCTCGGTCAGCGCCTGCCAGACCCGCTCGCGCGGGGCGTCGATCGGTATCTCCATCTCATAGATGGCTGCCCGGGTTTCCAGGATCTTCGCTCCGGTCATGTGTCCTCACCTCCCTTGGAAGGGCGGCGGCCCGAGACGCCTCCGCCCGGATTCGGCGCCGGATGTTCGGCAACGGTCTTCAGCCGCACCGCCGCCGCCGCCAGATGCCGGATGTGTCGCCCGACCCAGCGGTCACAGACCTGCTGGATCGGGATCGGGTTCAGATGGTTCCAACGCATCCGACCCTCCCGGGTCGTCAGAACCAGGTGGGCCCGTTCCAGCACGTCGAGATGCTTCATCACCGCCGTGCGGCATAGCGTGTCATACCGGGCGACGAGTTCGCCCGTCGTGTGAGGCCGCTCCGCCAGCGTGTCGAGAATGGACCGTCGCGTCCGGTCCGCAAGCGCCCGCCAGACCAGTTCCGAGTCATCGCCCTCTGACATGTCACCGAATAGTGACATAACTGAGCGAGATCGGCAACGATCCGCCTCCAGGCAGATGATCAAGACCCGGAAATGCATAAGGCCGCGCTCAGTGGGCGCGGCCTCGAATGTCGGTCAGCACTGTAGGGTTGCCGCGGCAGCGCGCCGCGGCACGGATGGTATTAGCCCTGGCGCGCCTTGAAGCGCGGGTTTTCCTTGTTGATCACATAGACGCGGCCCTTGCGTCGGATGACGCGGCACGCCCGGTGACGCTTCTTCAGGGTCTTCAGAGACGAAACGACTTTCATGGCGACAATCCAGAAAAACGGCCCCGCACATGGCGGAGCCAGACGGCAGTTCCAAAAGCGCGCGGACCATACTGAGGCCGGCCGGGACTGTCAACGCCCATGCCGGAACCAAATCGGGCCGCGGGATCGGCAGGGGAGCGCGCGCGCTCGACTTCGATTCTCGATATGAGACTCAATTTAAAGTCTGATGATTACAATTCAATCCGCGGCGTTGGAGCCAATTTCTACCAGCAATTCGGACCAGATTCGGATTTTCACAACAATTCCGTGCATTAGCCAAGGATTGATTAGAGAAATCCGGGATAAAGCGCAGTTGGCCCGTTCTTTGCTTGTTAGAAGAGTTCAAAACATGGATACCCATGCGGATAGCGGCGATCATGGGGACCAAAACGTCACTAAGGTAGAGGGATTCGATGCAAACGGCAGCTCTGGTTTATCGACCGCCCATGCCCGCCCAGGACGAGACAGCCCGCTACGGTGAGAACCGTTTCAGCGTCGCCCCGCCCCGCTCTCTTCGCGTCCTGGTTGCCGGACGCTTCGACCTTCCGGTGCAGGATGTCGCGGATCGTTTCGCACGGGTGATAAGCCGCGCTGTCGCGCCCGATTTTCAAACCGTTTTGAGCCTCCTTGGCGATCTTCCCTACGTCGATCTGGTGATGCTGGACGCTTCGCTGCCGGGTCTCGACGGCGTCGAGGAGCTCCGCAAGCTCTGCGATCAGGCCGCTGACATTCCGGTCGTCGTCGTCTGCAATGGCGGCGAGGAGAAGAAGGCGGTCGAGCTGCTCCGCAACGGGGCGGCCGGCGTGATCCCCGGCAGCATGTCCGGCGACGCGGTTGCCGGCGCCATCCAGCTCATCCTTTCGGGACAGCGCTTTGCACCGGCCGAGTTGCTGATCGATTCGACATCGGCCAGCGAATCCAGCGGCGTCGTGCTGGAATCCCTGTCGGCCCGCGAGAAAGAGGTCGCCGAGATGATCGCCCAGGGCTGCCCCAACAAGGAGATCGCCTGCCGGCTGGGCCTGCAGGAAATCACCATCAAGGTCTATGCCAGCGCGATCTTCCGCAAACTCGGCGTGCGCAACCGCACCGCCGCGGCAGCCCGCCTGCTGGCAGAGGGCATCTGACAGGCCAGGGCGCCTGACGCCGCCCCCTAGCCCGGCAACGTATAGGCCGTCTTCACCTGCGAATAGAACTCCCGGGCGTAGCGGCCCTGTTCCCGCGGACCGTAGCTCGATCCTTTACGGCCGCCGAACGGCACATGATAGTCGACCCCGGCGGTCGGCAGATTCACCATCACCATTCCCGCCTCGCTGTTCCGCTTGAAATGGCTGGCATGTTTCAGGCTGCTGGTGCAGATGCCGGCGGACAGCCCATAGATCGTGTCATTGGCCACGGCGAGCGCCTCGTCGTAATCCTTCACCCGGATCACTGAGGCGATCGGACCGAAGATCTCTTCCCGGTTGACCCGCATATCGTTGCGGGTTTCGGTGAACAGGGCCGGCGCCATGTAGAACCCTTCGGTTTCCCGGTCGAGCCGCTCGCCGCCGATCACCTCGGCGCCCTCGCCGCGCGCGATATCGAGATAGGACAGGTCCTGGTCCAACTGGCTCTGATCGACGACCGGTCCGATCTGGGTGCCGTCCTTCAGCGCGTGGTCGACCTTCAACCCGGCCATCGCCTCCCGCATCGCCGCGACGAAGCGGTCGTGGATGCCTTCCGTCACCACCAGGCGCGACGAGGCCGTGCAGCGCTGGCCGGTCGAGAAGAACGCGCCATTGACGGCGCAGGCCACAGCGGTGTCCAGATCCGCATCGTCCAGCACCACCAGCGGGTTCTTGCCGCCCATCTCGAGCTGGACCCGCTTGCCGTTCTCCACCGCCTTCAGGGCGACACCACTGCCGGTGTCGACCGATCCGGTGAAGGTGATCGCGTCGACCGCGGGATCCGACAGCAGGGCGTCGCCGACCACCGATCCGCGGCCCATCACCAGGTTGAAGACTCCGGGCGGAATGCCGGCCTCGGCCAGGATATCGGCCAGCGCCCAGGCGCAGCCCGGCGTCAGATCGGCCGGCTTGAGAATGACGCAATTGCCGAAGGCCAGCGCCGGGGCCAGCTTCCAGGCCGGAATGGCGATCGGAAAATTCCAGGGCGTGATCGCCAGCACCACACCGACCGGTTCGCGGGTGATCTCCACATCGACGCCCGGCCGCACGGATGCCAGCTTGTCCCCTTCGATCCGCAGCGCCTCGCCGCCGAAGAAGCGCAGGATCTGTCCCGCCCGGGCCGCCTCGCCGATACCTTCCGCCAGAGTCTTGCCCTCTTCCCGGGCCAGCAACCGTCCAAGCTCCTCCTTGCGCGCCAGGATCGCCGTGCCAGCGCGATCGAGGATGTCGGCGCGCTCCTGGATCCCGGATGTCGACCAGGCCGGCAAGGCCGCCTTGGCAGCGGCGACGGCCGCTGCGGACTGCGCCACATCGGCGCGGGCGTATTCGCCGACGGTATCGGACAGGTCGGATGGATTGACATTGGGGGCCGCTTCCGGCGCCTCGACCCACTCGCCATTGACGTAATTGGCATGCAGCGACATGGCTGCCACTCTCCCTTGCTGACGGACTGCCTGGTGCGGACCGGCTCTGCGACCGGATTGCCCAAGAGTGCGCGATCGGGGGCCGCGCCGGCAAGCCGGTTGGCGTCTATCCGCCCGGATGCCAAGGCGCGCTATGGATGACGGTCCATGTATCCGCTGTCGGCGACTTCGGCATAGCCAAGCGTCCGATAGAAATCCTGCGCATCGCGGGTCTTCAACAACCAGCGCTTCAACCCCTGAAGCTCCGGGTGCCCATGCACCTCGGCCATCAGCCAGCGCCCCAGCCCGGCGCCGCGGTGCCTCTCGTCGATAAAGACATCGGCCAGATAGGCGAAAGTCGTTCGATCGCCGGTGACCCGCGCGAACCCCACCTGGGCACGGTGATCGGTGGAGTCGTAGACGCCGAACACGATGGAATGGGCGATCGCCCGCAACAGCGACTGGCGGGTCAATGCCTTGTGCCAATACGCCGTCGACAGGAAGCCAAACAGATAGTCGATGTCGAGAATCTCGGGATCGCAGGAGATCTCAAACTCCCCGCACCTGGCGCGGAATTCATGTGCTGGATCGTTCGGCATGGACTGCCCTGCCATTGCATCGCGCGCGGCAGATTGGCATGGCCGCCGGCCCAGCCGAAGTCGGGAATTGTCCGCCAACAATTCTTCGTGCCGGGCGGCGATGGCCTCATAGCCCGGGCCGGCGCTATCATGTCCCACCCGTCTCAGAATCCAGGACCAGCATGACCGAACCAACACCTCTTCCGCGCGGCGTCTTCGCGGCCGCGCTCACGCCGCTCGGCCCCGATCTGGCGCCCGATCACGACGCCTTCATTGCCCATGGCCGGGCCCTGCTGGAAGGCGGTTGCGACGGGCTCGCCGTTCTCGGCTCGACGGGCGAAGCGAATTCCCTGCCGCTGGCCCAGCGCCGGGCGCTGCTGGAGACGGCGGCCGGCCGGCTTCCGGCAAATCGGCTGCTGATGGGCACCGGGGCCTGCGCCCTTGCCGATGCCATTGAGATGACCCGTGCCAGCGTTGCCGCCGGCGTGTTCAACGTGCTCGTGCTGCCGCCCTTCTATTACAAGCCGGCAAGCGATGACGGGGTGTTTGCCTTCTTCGCCCATCTGATCGACGCGACAGCCGACGACCGGCTTCGCGTGTTCCTCTACAATTTCCCGCAGCTCACGGGCTTCACCTTCGGCGCCGAGCTCATCAGCCGCCTCTATGATCGCTTCGGACCGATCATCGCCGGGGCGAAGGACAGCTCCGGCGATTGGGAATCCATGCGGGCCCTCTGCACCGTCGTGCCGGGATTCTCGGCTTATGCTGGAACGGAACGCTTCCTGCTGGACATCCTGGAGCATGGCGGCGCCGGCTGCATCACCGCCACCGCCAATCTGACCGCGGGGGCCTGCCAGCAGGTCTACCAGGCCTGGCGCAACGGCGACCGCGCCGATGCGGAAAAGCATCAGGCCCGGTTGTCGGAGACCCGCCTGGCCCTGCAGCGCCATCCGCTCGTGCCGCTGCAGAAGGCGGTGCTGCAACAGCGTACCGGCGACACAGTCTGGACGCGGATGTTGCCGCCCTTCGTCGCTCTGGAAAACGAGCAGGCGGTCGAGGACGCCAGCCGGGTCCTGGCGGCCCTGTCCTCGTAGCTTCCGGCGCCCGGACTAGGCCTTGGCTGCCACGGCCAAGGCGGAGTCCGCGAAGGCCGCCAATTCCCGATCGAAACGCTCCCGCATTTCGAGGAAAGGTGCATGGCCGATCGCCGGATAGCGGGAAAGCACGGCATTCGGCGTGACTTCGGCTATGTGCTCTGCCATGCGCGGCGACACCATCACATCCGATGTGCCCACCGTCACCAGCACCGGCACATCGATGGTCTTCAGCACGTCGTCGTAATCCTCGGTCCGGCCCAGCACGCAGCGGCGCACCGCCGGCGGCACCATCATGGTGCTGGCCATGGCCATGTCATTGTCGTCGGGGCTCATGGGTGCCGAGGAGGTGCCGCGCACGAACCGGCGGGCCGCAACGACATTCTTGCCCGGATCCGACGACAGCAGTCCCGGCGTGCTGCCCAGCAGATCCGGGCCGAGCAGCGGCACCGAGTCCGGGCCGAGCTTCGCCACCGCGCCGACGAAGTTGATGCCGGCGATTCCGGCAGTGCCGCGATGGCGCAGATAGTCGCAGACCATGGAGCCGGCATACGACCACGCCACTACGACGGGACGCGTCAGGCCGAGCGTTTCGATCACCGCGGCCAGGTCGTCGGCCCATAGCGCTCCGTCGGAATAGGCGGCCCGCTCCTCCGGTTTTGCCGATCCGCCATGGCCCCGCAAATCCGGTGCGATCAGCCGGAACCGTTCTGCCAGCCGCCCCTCGAACTGCCGGTACCAGCACAGATGGCATTGCGAGAAGCCGTGCAGCAGGATGATCGGCGGTCCATCCGGCCGGCCGCCTTCGGCCACCAGCAGGGACAGGCCGCCGCCGCCTTCGACCTTGTGTAACCGGCGATTCTCGAACCGGCTGCGCCGGGTGTTGGGCCGAATGATCCGATCGCGTGCCGGCATGGCCGATCACCCCTTCCCCTTTTGCGTGCCTTGCCCGTCGCTCACAGGAAGACCGACGGTATGTCGCAGGTCGAATCGACTCCGATGCGGTCGAAGTGCCGTTCGAGCCAGTCATCCGCCGTCCTTGTGCCGATCGCCTTCAGATGTTGCAGGAAATCCCAATCGGCATTCAACTTGCTGGAGACGCCGAGTTCCTTCATGTCCGTCTCCTCGCCGATCAGGTGCATGTTCACCCGCTTGTACTTGGTCGGGTCCAGCCCCTCGGCTTCGATCAGCTTGCGCACGAAGGCGATCGCCCGCATCTCCCGCATCAGCGTGGAGTTGAAGCTGATCTCGTTCACCCGGTTGGCAATGGCGGCGGCCGACTTCGGCACCTCGTCGCGATAGAGCGGATTGATCTGCACAATGGCGATATCCGGACTGTCGCAGCCATAGATCAGCGGGAACAGCGCCGGATTGCCCATATAGCCGCCGTCCCAATACGCCTCGCCATCGATCTCCACCGCCTGGAACAGGAATGGCAGGCAGGCCGAGGCCAGCAGCGCGTCGACCGTCACCTCGCGGTTCTCGAAGACGCGGACCTTGCCCGAGCGGACATTGGTGGCGGAGATGAACAGCTTGACGGCCGAACTTTCCGCCACCCGGCGGGCATCCACCACATCGTCCAGCACGTCGCGCAGCGGGTTGACGTTCAGCGGATTGAATTGGTAGGGCGACAGCATCCGGCTGACCGCGTCGAGCCAGAGATAGCCGGGCGAGTGATCCAGGTTCCAGTTGCCGAAGAACGCCTCGAACGGGTTGCGCTGTACCGGAGCCAGATGGGAAAGCGCGCTGATCCGATGCCAGAACCCGTCCAGCGCCGCCCGCGCGCCGTCGCGGCCGCCGTCCTCATAGCCCTGGACCAGCACCGCTGCGTTCATGGCGCCGGCGCTGGTGCCGCTTACCCCCTCGATGACGATCCGGTCGTCCTGCAACAGCCTGTCGAGCACGCCCCAGGTGAAGGCGCCATGGGCGCCGCCGCCTTGCAGTGCCAGATTCAGCGGCCGTGCCGTCGGCTTCTGTTTGCGCCGACTCTTGCCTGGCTTCGCCAGCCTTTCCCTGCCGCTCAATTCCACACGCCCTTGCGCCTGTCGCCAGTCATCACCTTACCCGGGCCGTCGTCGGGCGTCAGAACCATGGACGATGCGCGCCCGGTTTCATAGCCTGCGCGGCAGCCGACAACCGGCCTGTCCACAATCCGCAGCCGAAACGGCGCGAAGGAAGACCGTCATGACCATCCTGGTAACCGGGGCCGCAGGGTTCATCGGCTTCCATACGGCGCAGGCCCTACTGGACCGGGGCGAACAGGTGGTCGGCGTCGACAACCTGAACCCCTATTACGACGTGGCGCTGAAGCAGGGCCGGCTGGATCGCCTGACCGGTCGGGACGGGTTCCGATTCGCCAAGGTCGATCTTGCGGATCGCGAAGCTGTCGCCAGTCTGTTCGCCGAGCACGCGGGTTTCGAGACGATCGTGCACCTGGCGGCGCAGCCCGGCGTCCGCTACTCGCTGGAAAACCCGTTCGCCTATATCGAGGCCAATGTGACCGGGCATCTGACGATATTGGAGGAGGCGCGCAAATGCGCCGATCTGCGCCACCTCGTCTACGCCAGCTCGTCCTCGGTCTATGGCGACGGTGCCGCGCTTCCGTTCTCGACGCAGGACCGCGCCGACCGGCCGGTGTCGCTCTACGCCGCCAGCAAGCGGATGGACGAGCTGATGAGCCACGCCTACGCCCATCTATATGGACTGCCGTCGACCGGACTGCGCTTCTTCACGGTCTACGGTCCCTGGGGACGACCGGACATGGCCGTCTACAGTTTCGCCAAGGCGATTTTGGAGGGCTCACCGATCCGCGTGTTCAACCAGGGAACCCTGCAACGGGACTTCACCTATGTAGATGACATCGTTGCGGGAATCCTTGGCGCGATCGGCCATGTTCCCAATGCGTCGGACGGGGCCGCCCCGCACCAGATCTATAATCTGGGCAACAACCAGCCGGAGACCGTCTCCCGGCTAGTTGCCGTACTGGAAGACGCCATCGGCAAAACGGCCATCATCCGTCACGAGCCGATGCAAGCCGGTGACGTCACCGCGACATGCGCCGACATCGACGACAGCCGCCGGGATCTCGGCTTCAACCCATCCACATCGCTGGAGCAGGGGGTACGGCGCTTCGTGGACTGGCTGCGAGACTATCAGGGCACCTAGGATTGGGCGAACGCCCGGCGCCCTCAGGAACGCTACTTGCGCTTGCCGCGAGTGGACCGGGTCCCCAACCCGATCTTCTTCGCCATTTCAGACCGGCGCTTCGCATAATCCGGCGCCACCATCGGATAGTTGCTGCGCAGGTTCCATTTGGCCCGATACTCGGCCGGCGTCAGGCCATGCGCCGTAGCGAGATGACGCTTGAGCATCTTCTGGCCACGGCCGCATTCCAGGCAGATGATTTCGCCGCTCTTGATCGATCGGCGAATAGGCACTGCCGGCTCCTGAGACTGCTGCTCAGGTGACGATGGATCGTCTAGCGTCGCAAGTGTGCTGTGCACCCTATTGATCAACTCTGCGAGTTGATCGGGAGCAAGCACATTATGTCCTGCATACGAAGAAACGATCTCCGTTGTAAGGTCAAGCAACCGACGGTTTTCTACGCTCATGGCGCACCCCTGTTTCTATCGCCGTTTATAGTTATCGTTTCGCATTTGACATGAATTTTTGTCCTCATGGAACCTTTTTTTAGACAAACACCTGACCTTTCGCCCGCGAAGCAAGATAAATCTTGAATATCTATGATCTTTCCAATTCGGTATCGAAACTCACATGAAATGAGCCTGTTGCATTTCATTTGACCTCGAAGGGTCGGACACTCAGGTGGTGCGATCCGACGCCTGCAACTTATTGAGAGCAAAGAGAATGGAGAGGGTATTGCCCTGGGTTTCAGTATGCCCGGTCTCAGCCGGCCGCTGGGCCATGGGTCAGCGCCGCCCTGTGCGTGCCGGGAGCCTGGACCCGGTTGGCCGGATGATGCCCGGCTTGCGCCATCTGGCGTTCTATGAAAGATACCAATGACCTAATGGCGAATCGTCGGTCGGACTGCAGGATCTTGGGCGCCAAACACACACCCGCCGCAATGGACTCGATCGTCGGATTTCCGATGCGGGCGACCCGCGATTCGGAGCTTTCGATCGAGGATTTGCGCATCCTGATCTGCGTCGGGATCCTCACCGGCGAATCCGGCTCCTGCGCCGAGGACACCCGCTGGATCGCCCGGAACACCGACCTGCCGGAGCCGATCGTGGTGGAACGCCTGGACCGGCTCGGCACCCGCGGCTATGTCCGGCGCGACCGCCAGGGCGGCGCAGCGATGCTGAGCCTGATACCGGATCCGGATGCCACCGCGCCAACCGCAACGGACGATTCCAGCACCACACCGGCCCGGCGAAGCAGCCGCGGCACCCAGGCCCGCCTGCACGGCGACCTGTTGCGCCGGCGAACCCGGCGCCCGGTCGGGTCGATCGAGTTCGACGATCCGACGCAGCCGCATCCGGTGATCGCTTCGCTTCAAGACGCGGTGGAGACCGCACCGGGCGGCGTCAGCGGTTTCCGGTTCTGGTTGAAGACCATCCTCGATCCCGAAGATGTCGAGATCTTCTCCGATTGGGCAAGCCGGCAATCGGCGGAATACCGGCGCCTGATTCGTACGTTTGATCGGGCCAATGACGATCAGGCGATCGAATCGCTGCTGGACATGACCCTGGCGCTGGTCAATCGCGAGAAATCGGCCAACCGCTGAGCGGTCGGCGCGGCTGACGGTCCGGACTATCGGCCGGCAAGGGCCGGATTGGTCATCAGACCGAAATCCACCCATGTCACCGGCGTCGGGCCCGGCGGCCGCAAGATCGGCGCTACGCTTCCGGTGGCGCCGGCCGACGGTGCCGTTCCGGGGCCGGTGACGGCCACGATGGCAATCATGCTCAGCCCGGCAAGGAACAGCAGCGTGGGCAAGCCCCAGCGCTTGGCCAGCGTGGACCAGAGCCGGGTGAGCCGCCCCAGGGGGTCCCGGGAGCGGACAACTGGCGGCGATACACGCGTCGCGCTGGCCGGTATGAACGGAATGGCAGGTTCTTCGTAGGGGTCTATCAGCGCCAGGGATGGCCGTACGGCCCGAACCACGTCATTCGGCGTCCGTTCCGTCGTCTCCAGGCCCAGCGGGCTTGCCATGCCCTTGCGGACCAGCAAGCCGCTGTTCAGAGCGGCAACCGGCCTGGTCATGACACGCCCTGCCGTTCCTCCGACCCGTTGACGATGGCGGCAGCCACGGGCGCGGTCTTCTTCGCCGGCCGCACCGACTGCATGGGCTTGAGCGCGGAGCCGTTGAGGCGCCGGTTCAGGAAATCCCAGAGTTCCGCCACTTCCTGCCGCGATCGCGAGCGACCGGACAGCTCCATGACCGTTCGGCCATCGATCATGCTGGCGGCGAAATCGATTCGCTGATGGATGACGGACGGGGCGACAGGCCCGTATTGCGAGAGGGCGATCGCCGCCTCGGTGGTGATACGGGCCCGCGGCGAAGCGCCATTGATCACAAAGACCATCGGCTTCATCAGCCGCTCGACCAGTTCCACCGTCGCACCGGCGGCGCGCAGGTCGTGCGGGCTGGGCCGTGTCGGGATCATCACCAGGTCGGCGACATCGATCACATGTCCAATGGTCGATGTGATCGCCGGCGGCGTATCGATGACCAGCAGCTTGATCCCGAGTTCCTTCAGCTCCTGGAGATCCCGGTCCAGCTTGGCGACCGTGGTCTGGACGAACAGCGGCTGATCGGCCTCCCGTTCATTCCACCAATCGGTAAGGCTGCCCTGAGGATCGGCGTCGATCAGCGCCACCGGGCCGTAGCCGGCGCGCTCCGCCTGGACAGCAATGTGACCGGACAAGGTGGTCTTGCCTGACCCTCCCTTCTGCGAAGCGACCGCAAGAACCTGCATGAATGACCCCTTTCCCTGTGCCCAAAACACCCAACCAAACCGCGATGGCGGCTCCGATTTCCTGGCGCAACCCTGGAGTTTCTTGGATCCTACCAGCCGGCCGCGGCAAACATTCCGGCAAACGCGAATATGGCTTGGACACTATGTTTGTCTGTCAGCGCCCCTGTTGAGAGCAGACCAGAATCGTACCCGATCTATGGTGTCGTTAACAGTCGCTAATCAACCAAACCAGCCCAAAACGGTCAACCCGTTGTAGCGGAGTTTGATGAAACTTAGATGATGTTGCGGTCACCACAAGATGTATGATATCCGCCGGATTCATGCCACAGTGTGGAGTGGTACTGATCCGGCCTCTTGGGACGTCGGCGGGATCGGAATCGGCTCGAAAGGCCTCCCGAAGACAGGGCGAGGAAATCCTGTCCAATCAACGGGCTAGGGCGTGGGTAATTCGGAAACTGGGGATTTCGTGATGAAGGTCGATAAGGATTCGAACGGTTCGAAACGCGAACTGGTCATGGTCTTGAAGGTCGCCGGCACGGTTGGGGTCGCCCTGAGTCTGGTCGCCGGGCTATTTGCGGCGGTCGATGTCCGCAGCGCCGGTTTCGAGGCTGCTTTGCCGTTGTTTTCGCTGGCGCTGCAATTGTTCTTCGCCGGCATGATGATGCTGGTGGCCTCGGCCGTGCTCGAAGGTCTTGCTGGCATGCGCGAATCACTGGTGGGCGAGGACATCGAAACCCGCCGGTATGGGCGCACGCGCTCCAACAAGGGATCGATTCTCGCCTCGAAGCTGGCGGCCGAACCCGCCGCGCAATAACGCCGCGACACAATTCCGCGCCGCCCATATCGGTGGGCGGCGGTGGGCCGTTCCGGACAGTGCGCCGGTGCTGACGCGTAGGATGCGGCCGGTGTGGAGCCGGTGCTGGTCGGCTCAGTCTCCGGCCTCGTCCAGGACCTTGCGCGCGACCCGGAAGCATTCGAGGGCCTGCGGCACGCCGCAATAGATGCCGACGATGTGGATGATGGCGCGGATCTCCTCCCGCGAGACGCCATTGGTCACGGCCCCGCGGCAATGGGTTTCCCATTCCTGCATCTTGCCGAGCGCGCCGATCATCGCGAGGTTGATCATCGAGCGGGTCTTGGCGTCGATAGCCGTGTCGCCCCAGCCGAATCCCCAGCACCAGGCCGTCATCGCTTCCTGAAACGGACGCGTGAAATCATCGGCGGCGGCCAGGTTCTTCTCCACATACTGCGCCCCGAGCGTGGCCTTGCGCTGGGCGAGGCCCTTTTCGAACAGATCGTCGTCCATGCGGTCCTCCTGTCAAAGCCTGCTGGCCACGTTCTTGGTCCGGATATAGTTGAGCAGCGCCTCGCGGCCTGGACGGCCCGGTCCACATCGGCGGCATCGGCCAGCGCCTGCTCCGCGAAGGCTTCGCCCGTGGCCGGATCCTCGACCGAGATGCGGCCGGCGCCACCATCCACGAAGGCGCCGTCGATGTAGTTGCGCCCGATGGTGTTCGTATCAGGCGCCATCGACGGCCTCGCGCACCCAGCCCTGCAGCACCTGGACCGAATGCTCCGACCGCACGCCGCAGCGCGGGTCGAGCACCAGCGGCCCCGGCCGGTAGCCGCGGCTCTTCAGGCCGCGCTGCACCGATTCGACGAGATGGATGTCTTCCTCGACCGTGGTCGCGCGATCCTGCACCGCCAGACGTCGGATCACGTCGGAATCGATCCCGTCGACCGTGTACCAGCCGCGCCAGACGGTGACATTCTCCGCATCCGCCGCCCGCCAGTGATAGGTGTTGAGCACGTTGCCCGGATAGACCTGGAACGAGAACATCGGCCACAGGAACCAGGACGAATACTCGCCGGCATGCGGGCTTGAGTCCGGATCGACCGGATAGGTCATCCGATCCAGGTTCTGGCACTCGGTGGTGTGGCGCAGGCAATGGCCCTGGGGCTGGATGTCATAGGTCTTGGGATTGATCACGCCGTTCGCGAAGGTCGGGTGATTGAGCTGGCAGTGGTAGCACTCCGAATAATTCTCGATGGAGACCTTCCAATTGCAGGCCTCCGGCGTTTCGATCCATTCCAGCGGCCGCAAGCGATCGATCTCCGGCACGAAGTCCGACAATTCGCTGCGCACGCCGGGGAACCACTCGTCCATCGGCGCCGCGTCGGGATCGAGATTAACGAACAGGAAGCCGAGGAAATCCTCGACCCGGACGCCGGTCAGGCAGATCGCCTCCCGATCGAAACCCGGCACAGATTTGACATTCGGCCCGGAGCGCAGTTCGCCCGAAAGCTCGTAGGTCCAGGCGTGATAGGGGCAGACGATGCGCCGCGTATTGCCTTCGCCCCGCACCAGCTCATGGGCCCGGTGCTGGCAGACATTGTAGAAGGCGCGGATCCGGCCGTCCGCACCACGCACGCAGAACAGGCCCTGGCCGGCGATGTCGAATGCGAAATAATCGCCAGGCTTTTCGAGCTGCGAGACATGGCCGGCGAAATGCCAGGTCCGCGCAAACAACCCCTCCTGCTCGACCCGGAAGATGTCCGGGTCCGTGTAGTACCGGGCCTCCAGCGTGCGGATCGGCACCGGCGCACTCACGGACGGTCCCTCGGATCGCCCTGATAGATCCCCAGGGCATGGCGGCGCGAATGCACCTGCTCGATGCTGGCGATGACGTCCGGGTCGGCATCGGCGACCACGAAGGCAACAAGCGTTTCCAGCAGCGCCAGAGCGGCCACCGTGGAGGGGAAGAATTGCGGCGTGTCGGTCCCGACGGCGAACCCATGATCGCTGCCGGCCACCAGCGGCGAGGCGGGGCTGTCGGAAATGCCGATCACCGTGACGCCCTGGTCGCGGGCCGCTGCGACCGTCTCGACCACCTCGGTGCGATAGGGCTTGAAGGTCATCGCCACCAGCACGTCATCCGGCCCGGCGCGGGCCAGATCGTCGATCGCCAGGCCGCCATGGCGCGGCACCGCCTGGATGCGATCGTTCGCCATGCCGGCCACATAGGCGAAGTTGCGTGCCAGGGTATGGTTGACGCCGACGCCCAGCACATAGGTCTGCCGCGCCCGCACGATGGCATCCGCCGCGGCCTTGATCCGGCCGGCATCGGTCGCCGCGAAGGTCTGCTCGATATTGGCGATGGCGCTGGCTGCCATGTCGGCATAGAGGCCGCCCAGGGCGCCTCCCTTGGCCAGCGACTGCAGCCATCGCGCCCGGTCTGGAAAGCTGGTCCGCCCATTGCGGATCTCTTCGCGGAACGGGGCGCGGAAATCGTCATACCCCTCGAACCCGACCGAGCGCGCCATGCGCACGAAGGTGTTGGGCTTCACGCCCGCGGCATCGGCGATCTCCCGGATCGAGGAAACGCCGACATCGTTCGGGTTTTCGAGCACATAGGCCGCCGCCTTGCGCGTCTCCGGCGTCAGCTCGGCAAGCTCCGCCGACAGCGCCGCCAGCACCGATCTCGGTACCGGCGATCCGGATGATGGTACATTCATGCTATTCATCATTGACGATCGTACAAACGTACAACTACCCTGTCCAACACAAATTCCCGGCAAGACGGAGCATATCCCGTGTCAGCGGAGTCGGTCGCGAAATTGCCGTCCTCGGCACGCGTGGTCATCATCGGCGGCGGCATCATGGGCTGCGGACTGGCCTACCATCTGGGCCATGAAGGCTGGAGCGATGTGGTGCTGCTGGAGAAGGCGGAACTGACCTCCGGCTCGACCTGGCACGCCGCGGGACAGATCACCCATTCGACCTCCAGTTTCGGGATCGGACGATGCGTCGCCTACGGCATCGACCTCTATTCCGGGCGGCTGGAGGCGGAGACCGGTCAATCGGTGACCTGGCATGGCTGCGGCTCCTTCCGCCTCGCCTACACCGAAGACGAGATGGACTGGCTGCGCCACACGGTCAGCGTCGGCCGGGCGCTGGATTTCCCGATGGAGCTGGTCGGCCCGGACCGCGTCCGCGAACTGCACCCTTTCTACACTCTCGACGGCATACTGGGCGCCCTGCACACGCCCGAGGACGGCCATGTCGACCCGTCCGGCGTGACCCAGGCCTTTGCAAGCGGCGCCCGGCAGAAGGGCGTGCGGATCGTCCGCCGCTGCCGGGCAACCGATGTCCAGCGCCTGCCCGCCGGCGAATGGAAGGTTTTCACCGAACAGGGCGACATCGTCTGCGAACATGTTGTCAATGCCGGCGGCACCTATGCAAGGCAGATGGGCGAATGGAGCGGCCTGCAGCTGCCCATGACATCGATGACGCACCATTATTTCGTCACCGATCCGGTCCCGGAATTCCAGGAGCTCGACCGGGAACTTCCGGTGGTCCGGGACGACCGCAAGGTCTCCGGCTATATCCGCATGGAGCAGAAAGCGGGGCTGATCGGCATCTACGAGAAGGAGAATCCGAACGCCGTCTGGGTCGACCACTGCCCCTGGGAGGCCGAGAACGAGCTTTTCGAGCCTGACTACGACCGGGTCATGCCCTGGCTCGAGGCCGCCATGGACCGCATGCCGGTGCTGGCGGACCGCGGCCTGAGGCGGGCCGTCCACGGTGCTATCTCGCATCCGCCGGACGGCAATCCGATGGTCGGACCGGCGCCGGGTGCCCGGAATTACTGGTGCTGCTGCGGCACCCAGATCGGCATCGGCTGGGGCCCGGGCCTGACGAGGGAGTTGGCCCGCTGGATGGTGCATGGCGCCGCCGACATCTCAATGCGCCCCTTCGACCCGCGTCGCTTCGGCGGCTACGCGACCCCGGACTGGCAGGTCACCAAGGCGAAGGAGGATTACTGCCTGCGCCACGAGATCCCCTTCCCGCACTTCAACCGGCTGGAGGGCCGGCCAATCAAGCCGAGCCCGCTCTATGACCGCCTTAAGGCCAAGGGGGCGGTATTCGAAGAGGTCTATGGCCATGAGCGCCCGCGCTGGTTCGCGCGCGATGGCATGGCGGCGGAAGATCAATACTCGTTCCGGCGCAACGCGGTGCACGACATGGTCGCCGCCGAAGTGGCGGCGGTGCGCCAGCGGGTCGGGATCATGGACATCACCGCCTTCACCAAGGTCGAGATATCCGGCCCCGATGCCGTCGCCTTCCTCGATCGGCTCGTTGCCAACCGCCTGCCGAAGAAAGTCGGCGGCATTGCCCTCACCCATATGCTGAACCGGCGCGGCCGCATCGAACTCGAGCTCACCGTCGTGCGCCTGGCCGAGGACCGCTTCTACCTGGCCTGCGCGGCGTTCTTCGAACAACGACTCCTCGACCACCTCGACCAGAACCGTGAAGGCGAGACCGTCACGATCCGCAATCTCTCGGACGATTGGGCGGCGATCGCGGTGCAGGGTCCGCGGTCGCGCGAGGTGCTGGCGCGCAATACGTCCGCGCCGCTCGACAATGCTTCGTTCCGCTGGCTCACGGCTCAGGAAATCACCATGGCCGGGCACCGCCTGTGGGCGATGCGGCTGTCCTATGCCGGCGAGCTGGGCTGGGAAATCCACGGACCCCGCGACGCAGTGCCGACCGTCTACGATGCGCTGTGGTCGTCGGGCGAGCCGTTCGGGATCGCCGATTACGGTTCCTTCGCCATGAACGCCATGCGCATGGAAAAGGCTTTCAAGGGGGCCGGCGAATTGACCAACGAAGTGACCCTGCCCGAGGCCGATGTGATGCGCTTCGTGAAGATGGACAAGGGTGACTTCCTCGGCCGGGAGGCGACCGGCGCCAACCTCGACGGCGAACGGCCCTCGGTCTGCGCCTATCTGGAAATCGAACCGGATGGCGACGTCGACGGCCATGGCGGCGAGGCGGTGCTGATGGATGGTGCCCTCGTCGGATCGACGAGTTCGGTTGCCTTCGGGCACAGCACCGGCAAGATCCTGGCCTTCGCCTATGTCCGCCCGGACGCAACCGAACCGGGCACCGCATTAGAGGTTGTGATCATGGGAACACCGCGCCCGGCCCGAATCCTCGCTGAACCCGCCTACGATCCGCAAAGCCTGTTGCCGCGGACCGACGCCACCCGCGCGAGTTCGGCGGCATGAGCGAAGCAGCCACCATTCCGCCGACCATGCGCGCCGTCGTCCTGACCGGCCATGGCGGCCTGGACAAACTTGAACTTCGCTCCGACTGGCCGACACCGGAGCCCGGCCCCGGCGAGGTGCTGGTCAAGGTCCATGCCTGCGGACTCAACAACACCGACGTGAATACGCGCACCGGCTGGTACTCCAAGGGCGTTTCGGGCGAGACCACCGGCGGCGCCCTCGATTCCGCCGACGAGGAGGACGCGGCCTGGGGAGGATCGCCGATCACCTTCCCGCTGATCCAGGGCGCCGATGTCTGCGGAACCGTTGTCGCGGTCGGCGACGGGGTGGAGCGCCCGCTGGTCGGCCGGCGGGTGCTGATCGATGTATGGCAGCGCGACTGGGACGATCCGCTGAATCTCGACAAGTGCCGCTATTTCGGCAGCGAGTGCCATGGCGGATTCGCCGAATACGCCAAGGTCGGCCAGCACCAGATCCATCCGGTGAAGAGCGGCCTGAGCGACGCCGAACTTGCGACCTTCGCCACCTCCTACGTGACGGCGGAGAACATGCTGAATCGCGCGGAGGTCGGTTCCGGCGACACCGTCCTGATACCCGGCGCCTCGGGTGGCGTGGGTTCGGCTCTGATCCAACTTGTCCGACGACGCGGTGCGACGGCCATCGCCATGGCCAGCGACAGCAAGCGCGAAGCTGTCGCAAGCATCGGGGCGGATGCCGTCCTGCCGCGGTCGCCCGACGATCTGAAGGCGGCCCTGAAACAGGAGATTGACGCCGAGACCGTGACTGTCGTCGCCGATGTGGTCGGCGGGGCCGGCTGGCCCGGGCTGATCGACGTGTTGGCCCGGGGCGGACGCTACACCGTGTCCGGAGCCATCGCCGGACCTATGGTCGAGCTGGATCTGCGCACCCTTTACCTGCGTGACCTGACCTTCACCGGCGCGACCATCGTCCCGCCCGGCGTATTCGCCGATCTGGTCGGCTACATCGAGCGCGGCGAGATCAGACCGTTGCTGGCGGCAACATGGCCGCTGGAGCAGTTGCGCGAGGCGCAACAGGCCTTCATCGACAAGCGCCATGTCGGCAACATCGTGGTGACCATGGATCGGGGCGGATGAAGATTGCCCGCATCACGGCCTGGCGAGTCGCGTTGCCCTTATCCAAGCCCTATTGGCTCTCCGGCGGGCAGCTGTTGTTCGAGGAACTCGACTCGACCTTCGTTCGGATCGAGACCGATGACGGTCGGGCGGGCTGGGGCGAAGGATGCCCTTGGGGCCACACCTACCTGCCGGCCCATGGCGGCGGTATCCGGGCGGCCCTCGAGATCCTGGCGCCCACGCTGATCGGCCGGGACCCATGCGCTCTCGACGCCGTCAACCGCAGCATGGATGCTGCCCTCCCCGGGCATGCCTATGCCAAATCGCCGCTCGACATTGCCTGCTGGGACATCCTCGGACAAGTGTCCGGCCTGCCGCTGTGGCGGCTGTTGGGCGGCAGTCCGGCGGCGGTGCCGGTGAATTCCTCGATATCGACCGGGACGTCCGAGGAGATGATCGCGCTGATCCGCGAGGCGCGGTCCAAGGGCTATCGCACCCATTCCGCAAAGATCGGCGGCACGGATGTGTCGACCGACATCGAGCGGATCGAGGCCATCGAGGCGGAACTGCAACCGGACGAGCAGGTGACCTTCGACGTCAACCGTGCCTGGACGCCGGGCACCGCCAGCCAGGTGCTGAACAGCGTCGCCTCGACCAGCTGGGTCGAACAGCCCTGCGAGACCCTGGACCAATGCGCTCGTGTCGCGGCGGCGGTGCGCCAGCCGATCATGCTGGATGAATGCCTGCGCACGTTCCAGGACCATCTGGACGCCTGGACGCGCAATGCCTGCGCCGGCGTCAAGGTCAAGCCGAACCGCGCCGGCGGCCTGACCAAGGCACGGCGGATCCGGGATCTCGGCGTCGAAATCGGCTGGCAGATGCATGTCGAGGACACCGGCGGCTCAGCGCTCGCCGACACGGCGGCGATCCATTTGGCGGCATCGACGCCGGAAGCGAACCGCCTGCCAAGCTGGCTTTGCCAGGACCATCTTTCGGTCGACCCGGTACCGGGCCAGGGGGTGCGCAACCGGGAGGGCTGGGTGACCCCACCCTCCGCGCCCGGCCTTGGCGTATCTCCGGATGCTGCCAGTCTCGGGACACCTTTCGCCAGCTACGGAGGCTGACGTGCGGATTGTCCGGATCTCCCTCTGGCGCCTACCGCTCACCAGCCACACCGCCTACCACATGTCGGATGGCAAGACCTGCGACACGGTCGATGCCGTCGTGCTCCGGCTGGACACCGACAGCGGCCCGAGCGGCTGGGGCGAGATCTGCCCGATTCCACATTATCTCCCCGCCTATGCCGGTGGTGTCGCTCCGGCAGTCGAGGAGATGGCGGACGTGCTGCTCGGCGCCGATCCGGTGGGCCCCGAGGCGGTCATGGCTCGGCTGGATACGCAGCTTGCCGGACATCGCTATGCCAAGTCGGCCATCGACATCGCGCTTTGGGATCTGACCGGGAAGGCGGCCGGGCTACCCGTATTCGCAATGTTGGGCGGCAAGCAGGCCGACGATCTTCCGCTCTACCATTCGATCACCTGTATCGCGCCGGAGGAAATGGCGCGCATTGCCCGCGAGGCGAAGTCCCAGGGAATCGAACAGTTCCAGGCAAAGCTGGGCGCAGACGCGGACTGGCAGGCCGACGTGGCGCGGCTACGCCTGGTGCGCGAGGCGGTGGGTGACGGACCGCTGGTGTATGGCGACTGGAACTGTGGTGCCTCCCGGTTGGATGCGATCCGTGTCGGCCGGGCAGTCGCGGACTTGGACATCATGCTGGAGCAGCCCTGCCGCACGCTGGCGGAATGTGCCGAGGTGCGCAGAGCGACCGGCCTGCCGATGAAGCTGGACGAGGTGGCGCACGACACAGCCTCGCTTCTGGAAGCAGGTCGGCTGGGGTGCATGGATGCGGTGGCCGTCAAGCTGTCGAAATTCGGCGGCCTGGGCGCCGCCCGCCGGGCCCGCGATCTCTGTCTACACCTGGGCGCCCGGATGTGCATCGAGGACGTGTGGGGGACGGATATCGTCACCCTCGCGTCGCTGCACCTGGCTGCCGCGACACCCCCGCGGGCGGTGCTGAATGTCTGCGACCTCTCCGGATATGTCACCCCTCGGCTTGATGCGGACGCGCCGAGCCGGCGAAATGGCCGCATAGGGGTCCCCGGCGGGCCAGGCCTCGGTGTGGAGCCCGACCCCGATGTTCTCGGCGAACCTGTCGCCATTTTCGAATAAGGAGCACGGCCATGAAGGACGGCACGATCACCAGCCAGGCCGATTGGATCACCCGCGCCAAGGCCGTGCTGCCCGCCGGCGGCTTCGGCAATTTCGATCCGGGCATCGTCATCCGCGACGGGCGGGGCGCCCGGGTACGCGACGAGGATGGGCGGGAGTACATCGACTACCTGATCGGGTCGGGCCCGATGCTGCTCGGCCACGGCCACCCGGAGGTGCTGGAGGCGGTGCGGGACCAGCTCGACAAGGGGCTGACCTTCTTCGCGACCAATGCCTCCGGCATCGCCCTGGCCGAGGAAATCTGCCGCGCCGTCGCCTGCGCCGAGCAGGTCCGCTATGTATCCACCGGCGGCGAGGCGGACATGTACGCCATGCGGCTGGCCCGGGCCCATACCGGCCGCGACAAGATCCTGAAGTTCGAAGGCGGCTATCACGGCATGTCGTCGGAGGCGCTGATGAGCCTCGCGCCGGCCCGACTCGAGGCCTTTCCCCGTGCCGTGCCGGATTCCTCTGGCATCCCGGAAAGCGTCCGCGACCACATGCTGATCGCGCCGTTCAATGACATCGAATACGTCCGCACCCTGATCGCCGACCGGGGTCAGGAGATCGCCGCCGTCATCGTCGAACCGTTGCAGCGGCTGATCCCGCCGCAGCCGGGGTTCCTGGAGGCGCTGCGCGAGGAGACGGCGCGGCACGGACTCATTCTAATCTTCGACGAGGTCGTCACCGGGTTCCGACTGGCCTATGGCGGCGCCCAGGAGAAATACGGAGTGACTCCCGATCTGTGCACCCTGGGCAAGGTGATCGGCGGCGGATTCCCCCTGGCGGCGATCGCCGGCAAGCGCGAGATCATGGCCCATTTCGACAAGAGCCAGGTCGGCGCGGAGGGTTTCACCTATCAGATCGGCACCTTGTCCGGGAACCCGGTGGCCTCGATGGCCGGGTTCAAGACGATGGAGATCCTGCGCCGCCCCGGGAGCTATGAGCGCCTGCGCCGGAACGGCGAGACCATCATGGCGGCACTGACAGAGCACCTGACCGCCGCCGGCATCGACCACGTGGTGGTCGGCGATCCGGTGCTGTTCGATGTGGTCTTCACGGCGGACGCAGTGACCGATTATCGCGGCGTCTTCAGCGGCGATGCCGGAATGCTGAAGGCATTCAACCAGGCCCTCCGCGAACAGGGCGTCCTCAAGCCTGACAGCAAGTTTTATATCTCGCTGGCGCTGACCGATGAGGACATCGCCGCGACCGTCGATGCTATCGCCGTGGCGTCACGCCAATTGGCGACGCAACGCTGAGATCCGGACCGCATCAGCCGGCTGTGTCCTCGAACGGATAGGCGCAGATCCGGCCGCTCCAGCTCGATCCGTCCTCGGCCTGCACCTCGACTTCGGTGCCGGGCTCCCACCAGCCGCGCTCCATCATCGCGAAGCCGATGGTCCTCTCGAACCGCGGCGACCACACGGCGGTCGGTATGCGGCCTACCTGTTCGCCGCCCGCACTCAGCGTCCAGGGTATCGTGCAGGCCGGCGCCCCGGCGCCTTCAATGCGGATTCCGCGCAGCTTGCGCGCCGGGCCCTCAGCTGCGATCCGCTGCAACGCCGCCTTGCCGATGAAGTCGGGCCCGTCCATCGCGCAGAATCTCTCCAGCCCCACTTCGAATGGGTTGTTGGCCCGCGTCATCTCATTGCCATAGGACAGCAGGCCGCCTTCGACCCGCTCGATCAGGTTCGGGCAGCCCGGACCAACGTCGAGATCGGCGCCGGCCTCCCAAAGCGCATCCCACAGATCGAGCGCCAGCGATGGCGCGTCAAGATAGATCTCGAATCCGCCCTGCTTCGACCAGCCCGACCGGGCGACCACCAGTGGATGGTCCCGGAATTCCAGTTGCTCGAAGCGGAAGAACCGGATCGCCCGTACCGCCTCGCCGAACACCCGGGCCATCAGATCATCGGATTTGGGCCCCTGAACCGCCAGCGGATAGACCTCGGGCTCGGCAAGTGTCACATCCAGCCCAAAGCCCAAAGCCAGGCCCTTGGCCCACAGCAGCGCATCGGAATCGGCCAGCGACAGCCAAAACCGGTCTTCCGCCAGCTTCAAGGCAACGGGGTCGTTGATCAGGCCGCCGGTCTCGTCGACCAGCGGTGCGTAGACGCATTGACCGATCTGGGCCCGGCTCAGGTTGCGTGGCGTCATCATCTGGGTGAGCCGGGCCGCGTCCGGGCCGGCAAGTTCGACCTGCCGCTCGCAACTCACGTCCCAGAGCTGAACGTGCCGACGCAGGTGCCAGTAATCCTCCTCCAGCGAGCGGAACACGGTCGCCAGCAGCATGTGGTTATAGACCGTGTAGGCCTTCACGCCCGCCGCCGCCACGCGAGGCGTATAAGGCGTGGAGCGGGTTCGACTGGTTATCGCGATCGCCGGCGCCGTCGTCATGGGCAACGTCCTCTGAGCCCGCACTGTCGGTGCGGCAGAGTGTGCCCGCTTCGGATTCGCGGAACCAGTCCGGGAGCGTCGGAAACCGACCGATCTCCGGATTTCGGGCGTGGCCGCGTCTGCCCCTGGATTGGCCGTCGGCACCCTAGGATGACGTGTCGACCCGGCTGCTCCAGGACTGGCTGAACCCGACCGCCAGGATCGCCGCAAAGGTAACGGCCACGGCCGGGATCTGCAGGCTGAAATCCACCAGGGCGTGAGTGCCGACCAATACGGTGGCGCAGAACCCCGACCATCCATAAACGAATGCGCTTCGCCGGCGACGGAGTCCGGACAGCGACCGGCGTGCCAGCAACCCTATGGCCACGACCAGGCTTGCGGCGGCCGGAATGCCAAGTTCGAGCGCGTTCTCAAGATAGGTGTTGTGGGCCTTGATGAAACGCCCGGGTATCTCCGGGTTGCGAAGCGCCCTGAAGACATCTTCGTACGTCCCGTAGCCGACGCCGAACCAGGGCGATTCCAGGATTCCGCCGATCGTGGCCCGGTAGACGGTCAGACGGGCATTGCCCGACAGGTCCGACCCGATGAGCGCCTCCAGCCGTTCGACGAAGCCCGAGCCCGAGACGGCAAAATAGTACAGCGAGGCCAGCAGCATCAGCCCGGAGAATGCAAGCGCCGTCACACGCCGTGCCCGGAGCTTGAAACTGAGACCGACCAGGAAGACGACGAGCGCCAGGGCGGAGGACAGGATTCCGGCACGCGACTGGGTGAGGAACAGCCCGGCCAGGTTCAGCGGCACCGAGGCAAGCGCGCCCATGATCCAGGGCGTCATGCCGCCGAGCAGATCGCCGGCGAACTGCTTGAGGCTCGCTTGGTCGATCCCGATCCTGTTAAAGGCGCGGAAGAGATATGCCAGGGCGCACAGCAGCCCCAGCCCGCAATAGGTCGCGAAGCTGTTGCGGTTGACGAAGGTGCTGGTGACCGTGTCGTGGTAGGCCCATTTGTCGAACCAGAGGATCGCCTCATTGCCGCTGAGCACCACGGCCACGCCGTAGGCGCTGTAGAGGCCGCTGGCGATGGCGATCGCCGCGACCGCCCGATCGGCCCGGCGCCCGTCGCGCGCGCCCTGCAGCACCAGCCAGAAGATCGCGCCATAGGCCGACAGCCTGAGCACCGCGCTCAGCGTATCGCGCGGCGACAGGCTGATCGGCGCCAATTCCGCCGACGATTGGACCGCGGGGTCGAGCGACCAGAAGGGATGGGCGGCGGAGACCGGCAGGATGGGGACGGTCTGCAGGAGCGCGAACAGGACGGTCATGCAAAACAGCATCGCCGGAAGCCAGACCCGCCGCAATGCGATGGCCGCAGGCGTGGCAGATCGGAGATGTGCAAGAGACCAGAGCACGAGCAGGCCGCCGGCCAGCACCACCAGGAGGTTCCAGGACCAGGGCCGGTTGCTGCCGAAGGGCAGCGGCGACAGCAGCACCACCGCCAATGTCAGCCAGTAGAGCACGACGCCCTGTCGTCCGGACCGGTCCGTCGCCGCAGGGATGGCCGTGATCATGGCGCCTGCCGCAGCAGGCTGCGCCTGGCCCGCCGCAGGGCTGCGGCACTGTCCGGGTTCTCCAGCATGGTGACGACGATCAGCAGGTCCCGCTCTTCACGGGCCAGCCGGACCAGAACTTCCGGATCGTCGTTCCACAGATGGTCGAACTGCGACCGGAACATCAGACGGTCGGCCGAAGTCAGATACGGCCAGAGGCGCAGGATCAGGATAACCCGGATGTCGGTCCGGAAAGGATCGTAGGGGCCGGCGCGCACCGCCGCCCGCAGGGCCGTCAGCGCTCCCTCCGGATCCTGACGGTATTCCAGCCGCATCGCGGCCAGCCGCAGCCAGGAGATCGGGTCGGCGGGCGCCTGTCGCAGGCCGTCCTCGGTGGCGCCGACGGCCGTGCGAAATGCCGGCTCGGCCCGATCCCGGTCCTCGCCATGGCCGCGGGCGATGATCCAGGACGCCCGGCCGTAGTCGCGATAGTAGCCGGGCTGGCGAAACCATTCGAGCGCGCCCCGCCGGGTCTCCACCAGCCGGTCCAGCGCGGCCGGGCTGACCGTCCGGTCGTCGTTGAGCGCGGCGATGACCGGGTCGCCGGGCGCCGCCGTCAATGCGGCCATGAGTTGCAGTCCGCCGATCGCCAGCATGGCCAGGCCGACCAGCAGCAGGGCGACAACCGGGATCAGCCTGGCGGCCATGATCGCTCGCACTTCATGACAACCCATCCTAGTGCCGCCGGCGGGTTCCGATCCCGGATCCCGATCACGCACAATCCTTCGGTTTCTAAGGAACTCGGTATTCCAACCAAGTGTTCGCCCCACATTTCATAGTCGCCCATCGTCGGCTGCCAGTATTACAGTATCGCTACGGTCGCCTCACCAAGGGTTGCGGTGTCCGATTAACCATGCCATAGTTTATCATCACATAGTTTTCCCTAAGATAGGGGGCAAAAATGTTCAAAAGAATACGAATAATCATCGCATCAACATTTGCCATCTCACTCGCTGCAGCAACCATTGGTTTAGGAGTTGTTGCGAAAGCGCAGACAACGTGCGGTATTAGTCAGGACGGATTAGTCGCACTTATTGGGGACAGTCTATCCCCTGTCTCGAACCCGTTGGTAGCTTCTCCGGGACAACTTGGAAGCGCAGCCGCGGGCATTGTCGGCACGTCGCCGGAATGCGCCGTCGATCTGGTGGTGGCGCTCTGCACCATCCGGCCCGATGCGGCCGAGATCGTGCCGGCCGTCGCCGGCGTGGCGCCCAGCCAGGCCCCCGCGATCCAGCAGGCGGCCACCGACAGCTGCGCCCCGACGGGCGTCGTTCCCGCCGCCGGTTACGAGGGTCCCTATGAAGGCCCGTATGACGACGATAAATTCGACGAGGACGACGACGACTTCGACGAGGACGATGACGACGGCGCTAGCCCGACCTGACGGATAGGGAGGGGGTAGCTCGTTTTCGAGGCGCGCAATTGCCGCGCGGATGGTGTTGATCAGGAAACCCTGCCCTTGTCGCGGGCGCCCGTTTCTGGACGGCCGGTGGCAGGGGTACGCCGAATGACCCAATCGGCGACCGAATGAGCCGGGAAACCGCCCCACCGGATTTGGCAACAGGGCGGACCACCGGGATGGACACACAAAGGAGACACGTCCGCACGCGCTAACGGTTCATACAAAGGAAAAACAAAAGACTCCATGGGGGCATCGATGACCATCGACACATCGATCGACGTCGCACAGGTAGAAAAGAGCAAACCAAAGCCTTTATCACCCGAGATTCTCGTCGGGTCCGTTCTGCTCATGGACATTCTGCTGGTCTTCCTTGCCGGATTGCTGGCCCCTACCCTCACCGCCCCCGCCGAAACCCTCCTCCCCGCCGGCCCGCAGCCGCCGCACGAATTGCTGGTGCTGATGGCGGCGGTGACGTCGGGCGGCGTCTTCTATGCGCTGGGCTGCTACCAGTATCCGCTGCTGTTCTCTCCGACCCCGCGCATCCGCTCGGTGCTGGCGGCGTGGTTCGTGGTGCTGCTGACCCTGCTGGCCTTCGCCGCCTGCGTGACCTGGCCGGTGGCCCTGCCCGGATGGGTGCTGTGGTGGGCGGCTGGAGGCGCGGTGCTGCTGGTGGCGGGCCGCTGCGCGTTGAGCCTCGTGCTGGGCAGCCGCACCGTCAGCCGGGCCTTCGCCCAGCGCGCCGTGGTGGTCGGTGCGGGCGAGCTCGGCCGCCGCCTGGCCGGGCATCTGGCCCGCCGGCCGGACCCGCTGGTGCGGCTGACCGGCTTCGTCGACGACCGGGAGAACCGCCGACCGGACTCGGTGGCCGGCCTGCCGGTGCTAGGCGGGCTGGACCGGCTGATCGCGCTGGCCCGCTCCGGCGAGGTGGAGCAGGTGTTCATCGCCCTGCCCTGGTCGGCGGATACGCGCATCAAGGCGGTGCTGGATCGCCTCGACACCCTGCCGGTGCAGGTGCGCCTGGCGCCGGACCTGGTCGGCTATGGCCTGCCCCACCGGCCGACCAGCAGCGTCGGCGGCCTGCCGGTTTTGAACGCGGTCGACCGGCCGATCTCGGGCTGGGACTCGCTGGTCAAATCGGTCGAGGACAAGCTGCTGGGCCTGCTCCTGCTGTTGGCGAGCCTGCCGCTGATGGCGGCGATCGCGATTGCCATCCGCCTGGACAGCCCGGGCCCGATCCTGTTCCGCCAGACCCGTCTCGGCTTCAACGACCGGCCGTTCGGCATGTTCAAGTTCCGCTCGATGCACCATGCGTTGGCGGACCCGGACGGCAGCGTGCAGGCGACCCGCGACGATTGCCGGGTCACCCGGGTCGGCCGCTTCCTGCGCCGCTACAGCCTCGACGAGCTGCCGCAGATCTTCAACGTGCTGTCCGGCGACATGTCGGTCATCGGCCCCCGGCCGCACCCGGTCGGCATGGTCGCGGCCGGCCGGCGGCTGCATGAGGCGGTGCGGAAATACGCCGCCCGCCACAAGGTCAAGCCGGGCATCACCGGCTGGGCCCAGGTCAATGGCTGGCGCGGCGCGACCGACACGCTGGAGAAGATCGAGAAGCGGGTCGAATTCGATCTCTACTACATCGAGCACTGGTCGCTGTGGCTGGATGTCTGGATTCTGCTGAAGACGGCCATCGTCGTCTTCCGGGACCCGAACGCCTATTAGCGGCCGGCCATGAATGGAATCTCGACACGGATGCATTTATTGGGGACGGCGACATGGAGCATTCACGCAAGCGTATTCTAGTCACCGGGGGTGCCGGTTTTCTCGGGTCGCACCTCTGCGAGCGGTTGCTGGACCGTGGCCACGAGATCCTCTGCGTCGACAATTATTTCACCGGCGCCCGCGAGAACATCGCCCACCTGCTGGACAATCGCCAATTCGAGGTGATGCGGCACGACGTGACCTTCCCGCTCTATGTGGAGGTCGACGAGATCCACAACCTCGCCTGCCCGGCCTCGCCGGTCCATTACCAGCACGATCCCGTGCAGACCACCAAGACCAGCGTGCATGGCGCGATTAACATGCTGGGCCTGGCCAAGCGCCTGAAGGCCCGCATCCTCCAGGCCTCCACCAGCGAGGTCTATGGCGACCCGAACCAGCATCCACAGGCGGAAGAATACTGGGGCAATGTGAATCCGGTCGGGCTGCGCGCCTGCTATGACGAGGGCAAGCGCTGTGCCGAGACGCTGTTCTTCGACTATCACCGCCAGCACGGGCTGGAGATCAAGGTCGCGCGCATCTTCAACACCTATGGCCCGCGCATGCAACCCAATGACGGGCGCGTGGTCTCGTCCTTCATCGTGCAGGCGCTCAAGGGCGAGCCCATCACCGTGTACGGCGACGGAAGTCAGACCCGGTCGTTCTGTTATGTGGACGATCTGGTCGACGGGCTGATCCGGCTGGCCGGCTCCCCGGCGGATGTGACCGGGCCGATCAATCTCGGCAACCCGCGCGAATTCTCCATCCGGGAGCTTGCGGAGCAGGTCATCGACCTCACCGGCTCGCGGTCCAGGATCGTCGAAAAGCCGCTTCCCCACGACGACCCGAAACAGCGCAAGCCGGACATCGCCCGCGCCAGCAAGGTCCTGGGCTGGCAGCCGGAGGTGCAGCTGCGCGACGGGCTGGGCAAGACCATCGCCTATTTCGAGAAACATCTGACGATGGCGGCTTGACGGCCGGTCGGGGTCCGGCGCCAGGCCGTAGGCAGCGATCAGTGACCGCGCACCCCCATCTGGCTGGCCTTGGCGGATTTCGTCAGCGGCGCGTCGGCTTCGGCCACCAGGGTGATATGCGCCCAATGATGGGTCAGGTTGACGGAGTAGTAGGGCCGGTACCGGCCGACGCCCTCCAGCGGCAGGATCTCGTCGAACTGGTTGTCTAGCACATAGGCGCGGCCATCCAGCTCGACCACCAGCACCGCATGGGCCAGGTCGCGCACCGTGTCGTGGACCACGGCGATGCGCATCTGGTCGTTGGAGAAGCCGAGATCCATCAGGCTGGCGAATTTGAGGATGGCATAGTCCTCGCAATCCCCGGCTTGGCGCAGCATCTGCAGCGGTGCCGCCCAATGGTCCTCCCGGCGATAGACCCGTTCGTCGTCGCGATAGGGCACGATGCGGTTGGCGAAGCGGTTGATCTCGGTGAGCTGCTCCAGCGGGTCCGCCCCCTGAAGGTCGCGCACCGCCGCCCGCCAGCGCCGCGCCCGCGGCGACCGGCACCCGTCCGGATCGGCATCGCAGGCGGCGATGGTCGGCGCATCGCGCGCCAGCCGCTGCGCGGCATCCTCCCATTGCGGAATGACGGCCGGATTGCCGGACCGGAACTCCCGGCTGCCGAACAGACCGACAAGCCGGTTGCCGATGGGCTCCGATGGTTCGGACAGGATGTATTCGTTAAGCGCGGCCGACGCATCCGGCGCCGCCACTGCCGGCATGGCGAAGCCGAGCGTCGCCAAGCCTGTGGCCAGAATCGCGCCCACAAGACGGGAGCACGCATGGCGCCCCACTGCAGACACTTGGCCATCCTGGCAAATTCCACGGTCGTACCTGACCAAAACCCGCTAGCCCCCATCCTGGATGCGCGGTCGGCTTCGACGCTAAGAAGCGCCGAACCGATATTTCAGGCTAGGCGGGCAACGATTAATATTGTCTGACGTTGAGGGAAATCGGGCCGGAGATCACCCGGGCTAAGCCAATTCCTGGCGCAACCCGCTGAACTTGGGCCTAGTGTACTGCGATTGGTTTCCAGTCTTTCGACTGCACACCTACTGACTCCAAGATCAAGCTTACATGCCGGTCCCAAGTCAGTTGCTCCAACGCAAAGCTCCTTCCGGCCATCGAAATAGACATTGCCCGCTGCGGCTGTCTTAGTAGAAATCGTACTGCTGTCGCAATGTTCGCTGCGTCCCGGCCCTCGACAAGAATTCCCGTCTCGCCATCGTTAATAAAATCGGTCGGACCTCCATTTGCCCCCGCAATGGCGGCGGCGCCAAATGACATAGCGTCGGCAATGGAGATGCCGAAGCCCTCTAGATCTCTCCAGCCTTTGGTCGAAATCTGCGGATGCAAGAAGATACCACAAGTCTTGTAGTACTGCTTCGCTTCTTCATTACGAATCCGACCCACAGTACGGACCTGCTGGCCAAGTCTCTCCGAAACAATCAGGGCATCAACCGCTTCGCGTTCGGGTCCTTCTCCGGCGATATCAAATTGGAAGTCTATGCCTTCGGCCTTGAGCAGCGCAGCTGCACGCACCGCATTGGTCAAATTCTTGCGTTCAACTAGTCGACACATGCAGAACATCTTTGAGAAATCCGGTGATGGGACATGACGACGTGCATCCGCCTCGAAAGAAATGCCATTCCACGCGACAACAGAGTCCCGCAGATCAAAAGGCAGTTCAGCTTGAAACAAGTCGAGGATCGGACCGCTCACAGCCGCCACTAAACTAGCATTGCGAAAAACCCAGTGCATGAGAGGTAAGAGAGGTCGACGCACAACGAATACCTCACGCCCATGTACGGAGACAATCAACGGCACTTGAAGACCCAACAGAAGGGGCGGGACCGCCATCCGCCACGTAGTTGCATGAACGATGTCGACCGCCGCTTCCTCCTTGTGTAGTCGGCGGAGTAACAAGAGCATCCGAAGAAACACTGCGAATTGCGTTCCCACTCCCACATTGAAAATTCTCACGGTTTCGCGAGTTTCGAAGCCGACAGGACCTGTGTGTGCGGTGAGTACCGTGACGTCATGCCCTCTTCTCCGATAGGCAAGCGCAACTTGCTCTGAATAGGTTTCTACCCCACCAATATCAGGAGAAAACCCTTTCGCGAGAATCAGTGTCTTCATCGTTTCGCAATATTGAAGTCGAATTCCGATTGCCAGCTATACGGGACTGCGAACTCTCCAAAAAAATGACATGAATGTTGGATCGACACCAATTCTGGTACGCACCCAAGACCAGACCCAGATGTTCCAACTGACAGTAGAGAATGCCACTGCCGCAGCCGCACCTACAGTCCCCAACAGCATAACTAACGGCACAATCATAATCATAGCCAACGAATTCGATACAAAAGAAATCACGAGAAACTTTCGCTCGTTGCCGGTCATCAGCATTAGGTCTGCAGTAGGGCCACAGAGAACATTGAACATATTCGCAGCTGAAAGAATTACCAGTACTAGGTAACCAGACTCAAAACCTGGGCCGAACAACGACAATATTGAACTGCCGTATAGAAGAAGGGTACCGAAAGCAGCAAATGTCGGCAACGAAACCCAGATAATGACAACTCTGCACAATAGCTGAACCTCATCGAGTTCCCTGGCGTGAAAATGCCTCGAAATGAGCGGCGCCCCGACCATGTTAGCAGCGAGCAGCATCAGATTAAGAAGGGCTGCCGTCTTCAACGCTGCAAAGAATGGCCCAGCGTCCACAGCAGTCATCAGTGATCCCACAATCACAACGCTCAAATTCGGAGCCGCCGCAACGACGATTGCCACACCCCACATACTCAACCCTGTTGCTCGCCACTCCTTTTGAAGCAGTCCATATTTCCTGGTGAAAATCTTTAGCGGATGTGTGTGTTCAAAACAGAATGCCTGTACAATCACAACTAGCGCGAGACTCAGGGCGCAGAGCCAAAGAGCTGATACTGCATTGAGGCTCGAGGTAAGTGACGTAGCCGCAGGAATACTGAATAGAACAACACCTAGCCGCCATATCGTATCCCTAGGCGCTAGGGCTAAGACTACGTTGCCAAAGCTGCGAATGACATGCGCTTGGTACTCAGCGAGGCACAGCACGAGGACCAACGTCGCAATCGCAAACAGATAAGCCGACGACGTCAAATCCAGTGCTCGGCCGACGGCAACAATACCCGCTCCAATTATCAAACAAGTTATCAGTGTGACGCTATATCCTTCTCGTATTATGCCGTTGCGAAGTTCATATCTATCATCGTGTACGTAAACCGGAATATAGCGAAGTACGACTATTCTCTGCCCCCGGCCACCGAATACGGAGAGAAACGTTGCGAGGCTAAACGCCACACCAAACAATCCATACTGTTCTGCATCCATTGCACGAGCAATGAACAAAAACATGAAGTACGATAACACAGCACTGGATATCTTTATTCCTAGAGAACCGGCCAAACTCTTGAGAATATTATTGTAACTTTTGTCTTTTAGACGAACAATTATCGAACTAAGGTCAATGCGCATATTGCATTCGCCTATGAATTGAACGACCTATATAGTACTTGAATCCTATAAGATCATTCAGTAGAGGCATGATTTATTCCTCTCGTCAAAATCTTCTATGCTAACGAGACTGCCTCCACTAAGTTTCACCTGACATAATTGATACGCCACTGCTTCAACTTATAGCTCAACCCCTGACGCAAACCGCGATCGGAAATATATTTGATCATTATACGTAGTCCATCACCTATCTTTGCAAGCTTCAGACTTATCACTCCCGGCGCTATGGGCACTATACCGTCGGAGATTTGGTAGCCTTCCTGCGTTGCTTCTAACGCGGTTATCTGCTCTATCTTCAGGCTCTGCCTAGCCGTCAGATGCCTTCGATAGGCTGATGCGTCTTCGGGCAACACACCTGCCCGACCAGACGCCCGACCCCATCGTTCATCACCTTCATAGCGAGAAAGCTTTGCTGGATCGAATTCTAGACCGAGCCACTTCGCAACTCTCGTAAGTTCGACAGCAGGATGACTGGTTAGATCCTCATATTTCACTATCCTTACATGGTCCGGACCGTAGATATTCTCTGCCTTTCTCAACGCACGAACTGCATCCCGCCATATTACCGAACTTCGCAGAATACTACGCCCCCAGGCGCGATACATGGACGAAACTGTATTGTGCGGGCCACGAATCAAACCCAATATGCGTGCATCCGGAAATGTTTCCATAAGAAGATCAATATGGAATACATATTCTGGAGTCTTGTCGCCCCAGACCTTGATCGGCTGAGAAATGCCCTCCTTCTTGGCCAACTTGAGAAGCAGTTTCGGAACTGCCTCCTCGGCCGCCCCGCTGCCAAATACTTCAATCAATTCGTCTCGAGCCAGCCAGAGCCCGCGCTGGCGCATGTGATCGGAAAAGACACTTATTTCGAGTAAATCCACAAACACTCCAATGTGCGCACGACTTCCAGAAAGGCGGATCAAATTGGGCACAACTTGTATTTCGGCCGGCGGCAAATAGAGGCCGCTGCACAGCCGCAAGAGGTCACGCAACACCGACGTCCCACTCCGCGGTGCGCCTACGACAAATAAGGGAACTGTCATGATTTCATTATATAAGAACCGCCTCTGGCGCCCCGCCAACCCTTGATCGACAGAGCGGCCCCTAAGGCTAGAGCAGACCACTCTCCAAGTGAAACCGACCCAGCAATTGCAAACTGTGTCCTCACTAAATAGGGGATTAGTAATATGCCCCCTACGGCGAACAACGACGCCCAACTCCTATCACTTATACTCCAGGAAAGTGTAACACACTTAAAAAACCAGATTCCGACCACAAACAATGATACGCTGGCCAAAGTTAACCCTAACAAACCCGCCTGATGCCAATAATGGAGAATTATGTTGTGTATATATTCTCCAGAGTGCAGGTAATCATCGACCTTAACGCCAGCCCCATGACCCAAAATCGGCCTTTCGGCAATCGCATTCAACGCAGGACCCAAACTTCGCACTCTTGGATTGTCGATGATGTCATCGACAAATTTCAATTGAAATATTTCTAATACACCCTCACCCGCTGGTGTCACAAGCAATATGCATACAGACAATATCGAGGCCAAACACCACAACAGGTATTGAGCTATGCCGACTCTATATTTTGATATTACAAATGAAATAACAACGATTAGTCCGAGAATTACGATGATAACAACGGTTCGACTTAGACTTATAAGAGCGAGAAATAGCACTATTCCTGCCGACACTCGAAAGTAGGCTGACACATTCTCGCGCGCTACCGGGATTAGAGCCCCTATCAAAGGCGGGATTAGTAACCCGATCATGACTGCGTGCCGCGTGGCGCTGCTCTGGCCACTCCCCTCCGCAGTGCCCCAGAGGACCATAGGCGTTTCGCTAAACAACCGTCGAAAAATGTCGTGCTGAATCAGCGTGTGATCTCCGGTAATTGCCGCCTGATAAATCAATAGGAAGGGGTTAACTTGGATTGACAGGAGCGACAAAACCGAAATTAGTAGAAAGGCAAGAACTCCGGCGACCGTACCGAGCCTGGCACATCTGACAATCTCCATCGTGCGAAATCTCAGGAGCCACGCAGCGAGCACGATCGAAAACACCGCGTATGACAGCGTTCTAATTATGTAAGTCGCCCCATCCCAGGATTGGCTGGACCACACCAGACTTATTGCCAGCGAAGATAGCGGGCAAACGATTATTATGAACAACGGGAGCAATGATTTGATATTCCCGCCGTACCGGGAAATATTCGATGATACTGCGATGATCGGAATCACTAGAGACAGATGGGCGATCTTTGCCTGAAGCCCTGCCACGGATAGCAAAGGTATCCATTGTAGGGGCAGAAGACAGAAAAAGATTGTCAAGGCAATAGACTGATTGGATATACCTTCTTCTTTTTTCATCCCGAATATCTTCCTAAAGGATCTCCAGGATCTAGTCAGAATAGAAGACCTAGTCGTCGCCTTGCCGTTTCAATCGACGCATGGCTCATCCAAGAAATCATTAGCTTCATGCACGATAGTAGAGGAAGGCCCTCAACATCGCGGTAAAGTTTCCAGTTGTATGGAATATTTTTCATTTTATTGCTAGAAAGACTATGCTGGCGGAGTCGGTAAGAACACAGTTTGTGGTCAACAATATTTGCTTCCTCTATTTTCTTAAGCAGAGCAAGAAACATAGCAAAATCCTGCCTCCTTTGCATATCTGGGAAATATGTTCGGCCACCACAACGCTCAGGGTGGTAAACGACACTTGATGTGCGAATGAAACAAAACGGTAGTAATGATTTGTAGTCGACGCGCGAAGGAATTCGAGCAGGTTTCGCAATCTCGTCTCCATGCTCGTCGATAATGTCGTAGCGCGTGTAAGTGAATTTCTGTTTATGCTCGTTCATCTGCTGAATTTGGATTTTCAGCTTATCAACGTGCCACAGATCATCGCTGTCTATGAACGCAATGTACTGTCCCTTCGAATGTCTTGTACCGATATTTCGGGCGCACGCGGCACCCTCCGCTCCGTTCGTTGAGAGGAATACGATACGGCGATCGTTGAAATTTCGGACAATCTCGACGGTGTTGTCAGTGGATCCATCGTCAATCGAAATTAGCTCGAAGTCGCCAAACGATTGGCCGAGAACAGACGCAACTGTATTTTCTATGTGTGCCTGGTCATTACGAGAGGGCATTACGATAGATATTTCCGGACCGTGAGGTAACACACCCAGCCTCCCTGGACCTACGCCATGGTGCACAACAATAAGGACCAGCGGATCCAGCGCTGGCTATCAACAAAATCTGTTCAGAATTGCAGCCTCTCGGCTAAATCTGATCATCCGTCTGTTCCAAGTCATTCAGCAAATCTAGTGCCGTCGCATTGCCAGCGTCTGCCGAACGCCTAAGCCAAATGACGGCGGTCGGCCTATCCTCGGCTACTCGATCGCCGTCCATGAAAAGCCGACCCAATTGAAGCATTGCCCAACTGTTTCCCGAATTCGCCGATTCTTGGAGCAACGTCACACCCAGATCAATATCCTGCGGCACAACTTGGCCCTGGATATAGGTGCGGCCCAGGACAGCCATTGCGCCTGTGTTGCCTGCCTCGGCCGCCTGCTCCAGCCATGAGAGGCCAACAACAACATCCTTTTCTACGTGAACGCCTTCGAGGTATGCGCGGCCCAGTTTTGCCATCGCTCCATGCCCACCTGCCGCACTGGCGCGCTCCAACCAAGCGACACCCGACGAGGTGTCCTGAGGCACACCACGACCTTCCAGTAGTGCTGCGCCAAGCGTCGCCATCGCACCACCATTTCCACTGTTTGCCGCTTTCTCCAGCCACATGACGGCTGCCCCGGCGTTCTGGGGCACAAGTTCGCCATCAAGATAACTCCGGCCTAGAACTAACATCGCATGGGTATTTCCGGCGTCGCTGGCTTGTTCGAGGTACCCAATCGCCTTCTCGGCGTCGCGACGCACACTATCGCCAGCAATGTAGATTCGCCCCAGAGTAACCATGGCGCGCACGTTGCCTTTTGCGGCCGCCTGGTTCAGCAGTTCGATACCATGTGGAATATTCTTGTGCGGCCCATCTTCCAAATGGGCATGCCCCAAAACTGCCAGGGCTCCGCGATTTCCCCTGCCATCGGCGCGAATAAGCCAGTTCGAGCCCGCCTCCCAATTCTGCGGCACCAGATCGCCGTTCAAATAGGTTTGCCCCAGCGTAACCATAGCGCCTGAGTTTCCGGCTTCTGCAGCGCTGATCAGTAGAGCAAGCCCCCCAAGAACGTCCTTCTCAGTCCCCTGACCGGAGAGCTTCGCACGGCCCAGCGCGGTCGTTGCGCCCATGTGGCCTCTGTCTGATGCCAGCAGGAAGAGGTCTGCCGCCCGCTCTCCGTCCTGAGGGACGCCGACTCCACGCTGATAAAGGCGGCCCAGTTCAAACTGCGCCACGCCGCGTACCCGCGAAGGCTTGCTTGCCGCCATTTCAAACAGCGCTGCCGCACCTTCCGGGTTGCGGGGCACGCCGTCACCACGTAGATAGGCACGGGCAAGCGGTATCATGCCCGCCGGATAGCCCGCCTCGGCCAGCTCGCGATAGAGAGCAATTGCCTCGCCCTGTCTGCCGTCCCTACGCATCTCGTTGGCAAGGCCCATCTGGTCTGCGCGGCCTTCGCGCGGGTTCCATTCGCCGCCAATGTCGATACTGCTGACAAGGCCGGACCATCCGCCGGACTGGCCCGCCTCGCATCCGGCCAGGACTAGAGCCGTCGCCAGGGCGGCAAATACCGGCGCTCCTGCAATGCGCGAACCCTTCGAACGTGTTCGCCTCTGCATCCTCCCCTCCAACAGAAATAAGACTGGGGCAAGACTAACGCCGGTTTGCCTCTTGGGTATCAACCGCAGCAATGATGAAATTTTAGGGAAAAACATCGAGAAATCTATCATTTTCGGATAGGGTCGAGAGCCCGACACTCGGTTTCTGGGCTGCCGGCCCAATGGAGTTCGTTTTTGCGGGAAACTGATTTGATTTCATCGGCCACGCCGCCGGAATACTCATGATTGAGCCAAGAGGATTCAGACCATGGCAGGCCCCGTGCAACCGGTGATTCTTGCAGGCGGGGGCGGAACTCGACTGTGGCCCGCCTCTCAGAAGGACAATCCCAAGCAATTCCTGTCTCTGGATTCACAGATCAGCATGCTCCAGCAATCCGCACTTCGGTTCATGGATCGCTCGGGCCACTCGCGGCCATTTGTGATTTGCAGTGCTGAGCATCGAACGGCCGTGATGGACCATTTGCATCAGATCGACTGCAGGCCGTCCCGCGTAGTGCTGGAACCGCTTGGGCGAAGCACCGCGCCGGCCGCGGCGGTCGCGTCCATCCTGCTGGCCGAGAAGGACCCTCAGGCACTGGTGCTAATTGCCCCGGCCGATCACATCATTCGAGATGCGGCGTCCCTACATTCTGCCGTTGAGAACGGCATCAGACCGGCAATTGACGGCATGCTCGTCACGTTCGGTATCAAGCCGGATCGACCAGAGACCGGGTATGGCTACATCGAACAAGGTAGCCCATTGGACGGTTCTCCCGGCTGCTTTGCGGTCAACATGTTCACGGAGAAACCTGACGAAGCGACAGCCACGCGGCTGATCGAAACCGGCGATCATCTTTGGAACAGTGGCATCTTCCTGTTCCGGGCCGACAGCTTTCTGGAGGAGTTGAAGGCGCACGAACCGGATGTCTTGGCTGCCTGCCAACGGGCTCTGGACGCGAGCGAAACTAGCGCGGAGTTTGTTTCACTAGATAAAGCTGCCTTTGAGACCTGCCCGAGAATTTCAATTGACCATGCCGTTATGGAACGGACCAAGCGGGCCGCTGTGGTTCCGGTTCAAATGCACTGGAGCGATGTCGGTTCCTGGGCCTCGCTTTGGCAAATCCAGGACAAAAACGACGACGGCAACGTCATCTCCGGGCCTGCCGTTTCGGTCGATACGTCGAACAGCTATGTGCGCAGTGACGGTCCGCTGGTCGCCACCATCGGGCTCGAAGGAATGGTCGTCGTGGCGACAAAGGATGCGGTGGTCGTCTGCCCCATGGACAGGGCACAGGACGTAGGGCGTATCTCGGATCTCATCCGATCCGAAGCGGAACTAGACAGCAAGCAGTCGCCGCTCTAATCGTCCCCGCCGCCATACCGGTACCCATAGTTCCAATGCCCATAGCCGCCCTGGCGCCGTGTGTCGGCCTGGGTCAGGACAACGCCGGCGATCGTGGCGCCGGCGTCGCGGAGCTGGTCGGCGGTGCGGCGGATGGCCTTCTGCGGGGTCTCGCGCCATTTCGAGACCACCAGGGTGCGGTCCACCAGCCCGGCCAGGATCAGCGCGTCGGAGACCGGGATCACCGGCGGCGAATCCACCAGCACCAGATCCAGCTCGCCGCGCAGCCGGGTGATCAGATCGGCGCAACGCTGCAGCCGCAACAGGGCCGACGGGTCGTCCACATGCGGGCCGGCGGTGATCGCCCCGGCGCCCGAGGCGGCGTCCACCCGCACCACCGCATCCAGCGCCTCCGCCCCCTCCAGATAGCGGCTGAGGCCGGTCTCGTTGCTCAGGCCCAGGCCGGTATGGACCTTGGGATGGCGCAGATCGGCGTCGATCACCACCACCTTCTTGCCGGTCTTCGCCACCACCCGCGCCAGCGACAGCGCCACCGAGGTCTTGCCGTCGCCGGGCAGGGCCGAGGTCACCAGCACCGAGGCGCCGGTATCGCTCTTCAGCCCGGAGAGCATCAGGGCGGTGTGCAGCGAACGATGCGCCTCGGCATAGGCGGAGAGCGGGTCCTCCGCGGCCACGTCCTGGGGCCCGCGCTGGTCGCGGCCGACGGCCACGGTGGGGATCGGGCCCAGGCCCGGGGTGGCCAGCACCTGCTCCACCTCCTCCACCGAGCGGAGGCCGCCCTCCAGCTGCTCGGCCACGAAGACCAGCATCGCCCCGGCACAGCAGGCGCCGATCAGGGCGACGGAGAGCAGCAGCGCCTTCTTCGGATAAGCGGGCTCGGTCGGCAGCTCGGCGCGGGAGACGATCCAGGAATCCGGCTGCTCCAGCCCGGTCTGCTCGGTCTCCTTGAAGCGGTTGAGGAAGGTCTCATAGAGGCCGCGGCTGGCCACCGCCTCGCCTTCCAGGCTGCGCAGCTCGACCATCGCCTGGTTCACCTGGCCGGCATCGTCCAGCAGCGTCGCCAGGGACGCCTCCAGCGAGGCCAGCCGCGCCGCCTCGATCTCCACCCCGCTGCGCAGGCTGGCGATCAGGTTCTCCGCCGTCTGCCGCGACAGGGCGTCGATGCGGCCCTGCAGCTCCATCACCACCGGATGGTCGGGGCCGTATTGCGCCATCAGCGTCGCCTCGGTCTGGCGCAGGCGCACGATGTTCTCGTTGTAGCGGACCGACAGGTTGGGATCGATGATCTCCAGCACCACCTCATGGCCGTTCAGGCGCAGCAGCTCCTCGGTGTGCTCCAGGCGGACGCGGGCGGTGTCGTAGTCGGCCCGGGCGCGGATGATCTGGGAGCTGGTCTGGGTGATCTGCTGGCTGATTAGCTCGTGGTCGCGGCCGTCGATGGTGGCGATCTCGGCCCGGAAGGTCTCGGCATTGCGCTCCGCCAGCTCGACCTCGCCGCGCAGCACCTCCAGCCGGTCGCTCAGCCATTCGGTCGCCTGGCGGGTCGCGTCGGCCTTCAGCTCCACCTGCTGGGCGATGTACAGATCGGCGATGGTATTGGCGACCCGGGCCGCCAGCCGCGGATCCTCCGAGGCGAAGCGCACGGTGATGACCCGCGAGCGGCCGACCGACGAGACGGTCAGGCGGTCCAGCATGGCCTCGACGATCTCCGCCTCCACCAGCTCCCGCCGCAGCTCGGCATCCAGATCCTCGAACGGCATCTCGCCGCGGGCCGCGTTCACCAGGGGCGCGTCGCGGATGGCGCTCAGCAGGCCGCCCTGATTGTCCGGATGGGCCGGGTTCAGCTCCGCCACCCGGTCGAGGTCGGCCTCCGCCAGCACCCGTCGCATCAGCCCGCGGGAGCGCAGCACCTGGATCTCGCTCTCCACTGCCTGGCTGTCGCCGGACAGGCCGGACACCACCGCCTCGATGTCGACGATCTGCTGGGTGCGCGGCGCCACCATGACGGTGGTCTGCGCCTCATAGCGCGGGGTCAGCTGGAAGACGGTCAGGATTGCGGTGATGACGATCAGCGCCACCGTGCCGAAGAACAGCCAGCGGCGGCGCCAGAACACCGCCAGCAGGTCCCTGAGATCGATTTCGGGGGGCTCGGACTCGCGGAATACCGGCTCGGCATCGACCGTCGAATAGCCGCCTTTGAGTTCCCGGTTCATCCTATCGCCCCGCCAACCCGCGAACCTTGTGCATCAAGGCCAAACCGCCCGACCGGCGCGGCGCAAACGCGAAACATCGCTCCAATGCCGAAACCCGCCAACACACGATCTGCCTGATCCCCGCGCGGTTTCACTAGCCTTGCCAAGACTATACGGAAGTTAGTTCAAATGGTACGGAACCGCAACTCTTGGCTGTCCAAAAGGATGGCCCTTCGACCGGTGGGACGGGCCGCAGAGGATCGGCCGCATTCCGGGCGATCGGAAAGCCATTGGACATGCCGGGGATGTGTGAGGTGTAGGATGGTGGGCGCGACTGGGATTGAACCAGTGACCCCTACGATGTCAACGTAGTGCTCTCCCGCTGAGCTACGCGCCCTACCGGCGACGGACGAACCGTCACGGGACGCGGGGGTTTAGCACCAACCCATGCGCGGTGCAAGACCCGCCGCCCCGTCCTCGGGATTGCAGCCTCAGGATTGCAGCAGCTGGTCGACCTGGTCGACCAGGTCGCGCAGATGGAACGGCTTGGAGAGGATCTGCGCCTGCTGGCCGCCCTGGTTGCGGTGCTTCATGGCGATGGCGGCGAAACCGGTAATGAACATGACCTTCAGGCGGGGCGCGATCACCGAGGCCCGGCGCGCCAGCTCGATGCCGTCGACACCGGGCATCACGATGTCGGCCAGCAGCAGCTCATAGTTGGAATCGGCCAGCGCCGTCAGCGCATCGGCGCCATCGGCCACGTCATGCACGTCGTGCCCGGCCCGGCTCAACGCCATCGCCAGGAATCGCCGCATCGACTCGTCGTCTTCGGCCAACAATATCCGCGCCATCCATGCCTCCGACGCACTCTCCTGCCGAGAGCCGGGCCCTCGGTTCGCGACCATGCGGGACGGCTCGCACTGCGCCGAGTCGCAATTCCTCGGCGATCGCGCCCCGGCTGCGCCTGCCGGCGTCGCGAAGGACGCGATCATGCGGCAGCAAACCTCCCGTGGCAATGCGCTAGCCGGCGATTCTCATTCTGCATGGCATGCGCGCGACCACGAGCCACCGTGACAGGTAGGCCGTTTCAGGTTATGAAATCGCGATGGATTGTCGGGTCAATGGCGAAGCAGCTCTGGACAACGGGCTGGAGCTTCTGTCCCCCAGCGATTGGCGTCTGCCACTGGTGCTGGCGTCGCCCCATAGCGGGCGTCGCTATCCGGACGAATTCCTGAAAACCACGCGGCTCGATCCGCGCACCCTGCGCCGATCCGAGGACAGCTATGTCGACGAGATCTTCGCCGGTGGCCCGCAGCATGGCGCCCCCCTACTCAAGGCGCTGTTCCCGCGCGCCTTCCTGGACACCAACCGGGAGGCGTTCGAGCTCGATCCGGACATGTTCGAGGACGCGCTGCCGGACTATGTGAACACGCGCTCGCCCAGGGTCGCAGCCGGGCTGGGCACCATCGCCAAGGTTGTCGCACACGGGCAGAACATCTATCGGGCGAAGATGCCCTTTGCGGCCGCGCTGGACCGGGTGACCCGCTACTACCAACCCTATCACTCCGCCCTGCACGGGATCATCGACCAGGCCGTCGGCCGGTTCGGCTACTGCATCCTGGTCGATTGCCACTCCATGCCGTCCAATGGTGGCGGCATCGGCGGGCGACGCCCGGCCCGCAAGGTCGATTTCGTGTTGGGCGACTGCTACGGCAGCGCCTGCGACCCGATCATTACCGATACGGTGGAAACCTGGCTGCTGGACCATGGCTATGTGGTGGCCCGCAACGCGCCCTATGCCGGCGGCTACACAACGCGGCATTACGGGCGCCCCCGGGTCGGCGTGCACGCCATTCAGATCGAGATCAACCGGTCGCTCTACATGGACGAGCGGGATCTGACCCGCAAACCCTTCATCAAGACCCTGGCCGATCAGATGGGCCGGCTGATCGCCGATATCGGGGCAATCGACACTCAGCGACTGGCACCGCGATAGCCGGACAACCCGCCTTCGAGACGATGTTTCTCAGGCGGTGCCAATGACGAAATCCGGGCAAAAAAATTGGGCCGCTCTCGCGGCCCAAGTTTAGGGAGGAAACGCCCATAAGTGCGCTACGACAGCAGGATCACTGCATGTCGCACCGCACAATATAGTTGACCGTCCGCCTTGACGCAAGCGGAAACTGACTGATCCCTTTGAAAAGTAGGGCTTTTCGCCAAATTCCTGTCGCATTTTTTGGCGTCCCATGCCTTATTCTTGTGCAGCGCACCATTTTCTGTAATCGCTTACGAGGCTTGCGCTGTCCAGCCGAAAGGCTGTCGGCTAGATCGCGCGTTTCGGTTCGGCGACCCGGATTGCTGTGCTAGCTTTCCGTGCGCATCACCGCCCTATCAACCCAGACCATGGCATGACCGACCAGCAGCACCCCGACCTCAATCTCGCGATTATCGGAAACTGCACCCAGGCCGCGCTGGTCGATCAGCGCGCTCGCATCGTCTGGGCCTGCATCCCGCGGCTGGATGGCGATCCGGTCCTTTGCAGCCTGTTGAACGGCCATGCCGATGGCGGCCTGAACGGCGAGTTCGGCTTCTTCGAAGTCGCGATCGAAGATTTCGAGCGGGCCGAGCAGCGCTACCGCCACAACACGGCGATCCTGGTGACCACCTTGTTCGACAAGACGGGCCAGGCGGTGGAGATCACCGACTTCGCGCCTCGATTCCGGGTCTATGGGCGCATGCACCGTCCCTTGACGCTGATCCGAATGGTCAAGCCGATCGCCGGCAACCCGCGCATCCGCATCCGGCTCAGGCCCCGGTTCGACTATGGCGCCATCGAGCCGGAGACGACCCGCGGCAGCAACCATATCCGCTATGTCGCGCCGACAACCGCCCTGCGCCTGACGACCGACATGCCGGTGTCTTACGTTGTGGAAGAGACACCGTTCATCCTGGAATCGCCGGTGAACCTGATGTTCGGCGCCGATGAGAGCCTGACCGCCTCGATCGCCGAAACGGCGCATTCCTTCCTGCGCAGCACCAACGATTATTGGACCGAGTTCTGCCGCTATCTCGCCCTGCCCTTCGAATGGCAGGACGCGGTGATCCGGGCCGCCATCACCCTGAAACTGTGCAGCTTCGAGGAGACCGGCGCCATCGTGGCGGCGATCACCACCTCGATCCCGGAGGCGCCGCATACCGCCCGAAACTGGGACTATCGCTATTGCTGGCTCAGGGATTCCTATTTCGTGGTGCATGCGCTCAATCGCCTGGGCGCAACCAAGACCATGGAGGACTACCTCCACTACATCACCAATATCGTCGCCGATTCCGAAGACGGCTATCTCGACCCGCTGTTCAGCATCACCCTGCGCAAGGAGCTGACCGAGCGGACCTGCGACCATTTGGCCGGATACCGGGGCATGGGGCCGGTCCGTGTGGGCAATGCCGCCTATTCCCAGGTCCAGAACGACGGGTACGGCGCTGTCATCCTGTCCTCCGCCCAGGCCTTTTTCGACGAGCGGCTGGAGCGCCCCGGCACGCTCAGGCTCTACGAGCGGCTGGAGTTGCTGGGCGAGCAGGCGGTGAAGCTGTGGAACACGCCGGATGCGGGGCTTTGGGAGCTGCGGACCCGGGAACGGGTGCACACCTTCTCCGCTCTGATGTGCTGGGCGGCCTGCGACCGGCTGGCCAAGATCGGCCGCCGCCTGGGCATCGCCGACCGTGCCGAGCGCTGGATGAAGGAGGCCGACAAGATCAAGGCGGCGATCATCAAGAAGGCCTATGATCCCGATCAGAACACCTTCGTGGAGAGCTTCGGCGGCAAGGACATCGATGCCGCGCTATTGCTGATGCACGAGCTGGGTTTCCTCGCCGCCGACGACCCGAAGTTCCACGGCACCGTGGCGGCGGTGGAGAAATGGCTGCGGCGCGAGAACCTGCTGTTCCGCTATCACGCGGCGGACGATTTCGGCGAGCCGGAGACCGCCTTCACGGTGTGCACCTTCTGGTACATCGACGCCCTGGCGGCAGTCGGCCGGCGCGAGGAGGCCCGCGCCCTGTTCGAGCATCTGCTGGACCTGCGCAACCATGTCGGCCTGCTGTCCGAGGACATCGACCGCAAGACCGGCGAGCTGTGGGGCAATTTCCCGCAGACCTATTCCATGGTCGGGCTGATCAATTCCGCCATGAAGCTGAGCAAGACCTGGGAGGAGGCGTTTTGACCCGCCTACAGCGCTGATGAGCCGCCTGATCGTCGTTTCAAACCGGGTCGCGCCGATCGATGAGGGCAAAGCCAGCACCGGCGGGCTGGCGGTCGCCGTCCTGGCGGCGCTGAAGAAGGTCGGCGGCATCTGGTTCGGCTGGAGCGGCGAGGTGGTCGGCGCGCCGCAGGCCGCACCCGAGCTTTTCCAGTCCGGCAAGCTGACCTACGCCACCATCGATCTCTCGCAGCGCGATTACGAGGAGTATTACAACGGCTTCGCCAACTCGACGCTGTGGCCGCTGTTCCACTACCGGCTGGACCTGACCGAATTCAACCGCCGCACCTATGCCGGGTATCTGCGGGTCAACAGCCTGTTCGCGACGCGGCTGGCGCCGTTGCTGGAACCCGACGACATGGTCTGGGTCCACGACTACCATCTGATCCCGTTCGGCGAGCAGCTGCGCCAGATGGGCTGCGGCCAGCGCATGGGCTTCTTCCTGCACACGCCGTTCCCGGTGCCCGAGATCCTGGTCTCGCTGCCCAATCACGAGGCGATGATCCGATCGCTGTGCGCCTATGACGTTGTCGGCTTCCAGACCGAAACCGACCGCCGCGCCTTCGTCTCCTATCTGGTCAATGAGAGCCGCGCTGAGGTCCTCGAAGACGGATTGATCCGCGCCTTCGGGCGGCTGGTCCGGGTCGAGGCGTTCCCGATCAGCATCGAGACCGCCGACATCGAACGCCAGGCGGCGACCGCGGGCCGGTCGCGCCAGGTGGCGCGCCTGCGCGAGAGCCTGATCGACCGGGACATGATCATCGGAGTGGACCGGCTCGACTATTCCAAGGGGCTGCCGCAGCGCCTGGAGGCGTTCCACACCCTGCTGGAGACCTATGCCGAGAACCGCGGCCGCGTGACCTTCATGCAAATCGCCCCGCCAACCCGTTCGGACGTCCAGGAATACATCGAGATCCGCCGCGAGCTGGAGAGCAAGGCCGGGCACATCAACGGCATGTTCGCGGATTTCGACTGGGTGCCGATCCGCTACCTGAATAAGAGCTTCTCCCGGCGCAGCCTGCTGGGGTTCTACCGCTCCAGCCGGATCGGTCTGGTCACGCCGCTGCGCGACGGCATGAACCTTGTCGCCAAGGAATATGTCGCGGCCCAGGATCCCGAGAATCCGGGCATCCTGGTGCTGTCCCGGTTCGCCGGCGCGGCTGCCGAGCTGGATGCGGCGCTGATCGTGAACCCCTATGACGTTGAGGGCGTGGCGGAGTGCCTGCAGCGCGGCCTGACCATGCCGCTGGAGGAACGACAGGAGCGCCACCGGGCCATGATGGCGATCCTGCATGACAACGATATCAACCGCTGGCGCAATCGCTTTATCGACGCGCTGACCGCCTCGCCCTATGGTCCGGCGGAAGCCCTGGCCTCCTGAATTCCGGATCGATATGGACCGCTCGCCGCCCGCATTGATTGCCGATCTCGGCGCCACGAATGCCCGCTTCGCATTGGTCGACGATCAGGGTATCGACGCCCCGATGGCGTTGCGCTGCGCCGCCTATCCGGACCTGTTTTCCGCCGCCACGGCCTATTTGGAGCAGGTCGCACCGCCGGTGCCCCCGGATCGCGCGGCCATCGCCATCGCCTGCCCGATCACCGGCGATTATGTGGAGATGACCAACCATGCCTGGTCCTTCTCCACCGCCGAGCTGACCGAAAAGCTCCGCATGGACCGGCTCGACGTGGTCAACGACTTCACCGCCCAGGCCCTGGCCATTCGTCACCTGACACAAGACGACCGGGTGCAGATCGGACCGGGAGAGCCGGAACCGGGCGCCGCGGTCGCAGTCCTGGGCCCCGGGACCGGCCTTGGCGTCTCCGGCCTGATACCGGCCGGCGATGTCTGGACCCCGATCACCGGCGAGGGCGGGCACGTCACCATGTGCGCCGTCAACGACCGCGAGGGCGACGTGATGCGGCGGCTGCGGCTGCGGTTCAACCATGTCTCGGCGGAGCGGGTGTTGTCCGGCATGGGCCTGACCAACCTTTACGAGACCCTGGCCGCCATCGACGGCGTCGACGTGCCGCAACGCGACCCGCGAGAGGTCAGCGAGGCGGCATTGTCCAACGCCGAGGAGCACGCCGTTGAAGCCGTGGAGATGTTCTGCGCCATGCTCGGCACGGTCGCCGGCAATCTGGCGCTGACCCTGGGGTCCACCGGCGGCGTTTACATCGCCGGCGGCATCGCGCCCAAGCTCGGCGAGATGTTCCTCAACTCCCAGTTCCGGGAACGCTTCGAGGCCAAGGGCCGGTTCCGCGACTATCTGGCGCCGATCCCGACATATCTGGTGACCCACCCGACGCCGGCATTCCTGGGCCTCCGGTCGATGCTGGAGAGCCCGCCGGAGGGCTGACTCGGCGGTGTTTCGCTGACCGTCAGCCTCGGCCATAAGGCCGGCCAATCCTTGCCCGCGACCCGCGCCCGGTAGATTGCCATCTTGTGGCGGAATCTCGGGGTCGGCCGGATGGTCAGCTCCATGAGATCCCGTGTCCCGAATGGCGCGATCAGGGCCAGCCGGCCGCCCTGCAGTCCCACCGCCACGGCGGTCGGCGTCTCTGCCCAGAATATCAGCGCATGGGCGGTGCAGCGATAGGGCGCATCCCCGTTGCGCCGGTGCATGCGGGCCTGGTTGCGCACCGACCATGGCTCTCCCGGCATCGCCCGGCGCAGGCGCGCCTCCAAGGCCTTCTCGGTCGATCTGGATCGGTGGGTAGGGTCGAAATACAGCACATCGATGTCGTTCAAGGGCGTCGCCGCGCCATGGCCATGCAGCCGGTCCCAGACCAGGTTGCGCACGAATCCGGCGCCGACCCAGCAATCCGGCAGGCCGAGCCGCGCCACCGCGCGAAGCACCGCCATGCGGCGCGAATCACCGCGAATCCAAGCGAGGATGGCGGCAACATCCGCAGACATACATTTCTCCCAGCCTCAGTGCCTGAGCGCGCGATTCCCGGCGCATGCACACCATAGCGCCGCGAATGCGTCCCCATGACACTACCTTTGGTAGCCGAAACCGCCGCTATGCTTGCGCTTGGCGCATCCTGCGGGCATTTATGCAGCGCATCGCCTCGGCATAAAGGATTGTCTTACCTTGCCGATCGACGTCGATCGAGTTCGCGCCGATACCCCGGGCTGCACCGGAGTCGCGCATTTCAACAATGCCGGCGCCGCCCTGCCCCCCGCAGCGGTCACCAAGGCGATGATTGACCATCTCCGGCTGGAATCCGAGATCGGTGGCTACGAGGCCGCGGGCCGGGCCCAAGCGCGGCTGGAGGCCTGCTACGGCTCGATCGGCAGGATGTTGAACTGCTCGGCCGAGGAGATCGCGATCGTCGAGAACGCGACCCGCGCCTGGGACATGGCCTTCTATGGGCTGCCGTTCGAAACCGGCGACCGCATCCTGACCGCGCGCGCCGAATATGCCGCCAACTACATCGCGATGTTGCAGGTGGCGAAGCGCACCGGCGCGGTGGTCGAAACGATTCCGAGCGACCTGAACGGGCAGCTCGACGTCGACGCGCTGCGGCGAATGATGGACGACCGGGTGAAGCTGATCGCGATCACCCATGTGCCGACCAATGGCGGGTTGATCAATCCGGCGGCGGCGATTGGCAAGGTCGCCCGCGACGCCGGCGTGCCCTACTTGTTGGACGCCTGCCAGTCGGCCGGGCAAATGCCGTTGGACGTGGAGGAGCTGGGCTGCGACATGCTTTCGGCCACCGGCCGGAAGTTCCTGCGCGGGCCGCGCGGCACCGGCTTCCTCTACGTTCGCAAATCCTGGATCGACAAGATCGAACCGCCCCTGCTCGATATGCATGCGGCGCGCTGGACCGGCCCGGACGCCTATGAGATCCGCCCCGATGCGCGCCGGTTCGAGACCTGGGAAGGCAGCATTGCCGGCAAGCTGGGGTTGGGCGTGGCGATCGAATACGCGCTGTCGATCGGCTTGGAGTCGATCCGCGACCGCTGCCGCAAGCTGGCCGATCAGATGCGCCAGCAATTGGGCGCCTTGGACGGCGTCTCGGTCCACGATATCGGCGTGGATAAGGCCGCGATCGTCACCTTCTCCAAGCAGGGGATCGAGCCGCGCCGGCTGGCGGACCGGTTGTCGGTGCAGCATATCAACGTCTCGGTGTCCAACCCGGAATCCACCCTGCTCGACGCCCAGGACCGGGGGCTGGGGCAGATCATCCGCGCCTCGCCCCATTATTACAACACCGAGGAGGAGGTCGAACGGCTGGTGGCGGCCATCCGCGACTGAAGCACGGCCTTAGGCCGCAAGCTCGGGCGAAAACACCCGGATCGGCCGGGTGTGGCCCTTCACCGAGACATCTCCCATCGACCGGAACTCGATGCCCGGGCCGCACCGGGCCTTGGTGGCGGCGCTGACCAGCACTTGGCTGCCGAACTTCTTGTTGAGGGATTCCAGCCGGGCGGCCACGTTCACCTCATTGCCCAGCACCGTGTAGGTCAGCCGGTCCTGGGGTCCCAGCGACCCCGCCACCACCGGCCCGGTATTGATGCCGATACGGGTACGCAGGATGTGACCGCCGGGCAGCTGTTCTGTCTCCAGTCGCCGCTGGATCTCCAGGGCGCAGCGCACCGCGTTTTCGGCGTGGTGGACATCGGCCGCCGGCAGATTGAAGGTGGTCAGGATGGCGTCGCCGATGAAGTTGTTGATGGTGCCGCGATAGGTCTGGATCGGCCCGGCCAGCAGGGTGAAATAGGCGTTCAGCATCTCCATCACCTCAGCCGGCTCCATCACCCCGGCGAGCTCGGAGAAGTTTTCGATATCGGTGAACATGACGGTGGCGTCGCCGACCCGGCCGGTGACCCGGCCGCCGCCCGAGCCGCCCCGGCGCGCCCAATCTGCCGGCGACCGGCCCGCGCCGCTGAGGATGGTCTTGGCGACGTCGGCGCTGACATATTTGCCGAAGGTGTCGCGGATGAATTCGCGCTCCTGCAGCCCGTCGACCATGCCGTTGAAGCTGGCCGCCAGGACGCCGAGCTCGTCATTGCTGGTGACCGGCACGAAGGCGTCGAGATCGCCGCCGCGGATCTGCCGCACCGCCCGCATCAGGCGGTCGATCGGCAGGACCAGGCTGCGGGTGACGAAGACCAACGCGAAGCCGGCCGCGAACAGCGCCCCCAGCAGGTCGAGGATCACGACCTTGTCCGGGGTCAGCCCCTGCTGCAGGCGGACCTCCTGGAACAGCGACAGGTCCAGCAGCACCAGCACCACCGGCATGACCGTCACCACCGAGAACACGACCACGAGCCGGTGCAGCAGCCGGCCGCGCCCCACCCCCAGCACCGCGCCTTCCCGCTTGAATATCTCGACCCGGACCCGCGCCGTCAGATCGGTGACGGTGAAGTAGACCGCGAAGCACATATAGGTGGCGTAGGCGAGCAGGAACCAGACCAGCATGCCGGCCAGCACGATCCCTGGCGTGTTCTCGTCGATGTCCTGGGGGGCGAAGACGCCAAGCACGAAGGCCACCACGCCGTAGACGCAGGCGATGATCCCGACCCAGGCGGTGGCGCGGACCGGCAGCCGCCGCAGCGCATGCCGACAGGTCTTCAGATCGCCACGCCCGTCGAGATAGGCCGCCACGGGCCGAAAGAGCCACACGCTGCCGAGCAGATTCAGCCCGCCCAGGATGGCGAGGCTGGCCGCGAAGGCACGCGGCAGCACTTCCGGATGGCCGGACAGCACGGCGAAGGTGGCGGTGATCGCGAAATCGATCGCCAGCACGCTCAGCATCGACAAGTAGAAACGCAGTTTCAGCATTGGGTGGGGGTTCGCGGTGATGGGCGGAATGTGCCGGTTGCCCTGCCCGCGCGGCGTCTTGACGCGGATCAATGCGGCGACCGGCCACGACCGGCACCGTTACACAGCGGACGAATAGGAATACGCATCGAACCGGCGAATGGACCACTTGGCGGATCGGTGGGAAGGAGTAGGAGACTATGACGACCAAGGTGCTGACGGCAATCGACGGCTCCGACCAGGCCGACAAGGCGTTGGATTACGCCATCGAGTTCACCCGCCGGTATGAAGGCGAGTTGCACCTGCTGTATGTCGCGCCGGACCACAACCCACCGGAGGCGCTGGTCGAGTTCGCTCGGGCGGAGCATGTGCGCAACGACCCGGCGACGATCTACGGCACGATCGGCGAGAGCCTGCTCCGCCGGGCCGAGGACCGGGCCATGGAGTCCGAATTGCCGACCGTCGCCCATCATCTGCAATTCGGCGACGCCGCCGCTGGAATTATCGACTACGCGCGCCAGCACGGCATCGACACCATCGTTATGGGTACGCGCGGCCTCGGAGAGCTTCAGGGACTGCTGATGGGCAGCGTTTCCATGAAGGTCCAGTCGCTGGCGCCCTGCACCTGCATCTGCGTGCGTTAGCCGGGGCGCCTTACACTTTGCACCGGACCGGCCTCGGCCCATAATCGGGGTCCCCCCTTCCCGACCGAGGTATCGATGTCCTATCTCCCCGCGGCCGATCGCTACGATCGGATGAAATACAATCGCTGCGGTCGCAGCGGGCTGCACCTGCCGGCCATCTCCCTTGGCCTTTGGCACAATTTCGGCGGTGTCGACGCCCATGAGAACGGCGTCGCCTTGGTGCGGCGCGCCTTCGATCTGGGCATCACCCATTTCGACCTGGCGAACAATTACGGTCCGCCGCCGGGCTCGGCCGAGGTGACCTTCGGCCGCATGCTGGCCGACGATCTCGCCAACTACCGCGACGAGCTGATCGTCTCCAACAAGGCCGGCTATCGCATGTGGCCCGGCCCCTATGGCGAATGGGGCTCGCGCAAATACATCATCGCCAGCATCGACCAGAGCCTGAAGCGCACCGGCCTGGACTATTTCGACATCTTCTATTCGCACCGGTTCGACCCAGACACGCCGCTGGAGGAGACCATGACGGCGCTGGACGCCATCGTCCGGCAGGGCAAGGCGCTCTATGTCGGGATCTCGTCCTATTCGGCCGCCAAGACCGCCGAGGCGGCGACCATCCTGAAAGAGCTCGGCACCCCCTGCCTGATCCACCAGCCCTCCTATTCGATGCTGAACCGCTGGGTGGAGGACGAGCTGCTGGGCGTGCTGGAGGAGATGGGCATCGGCAGCATCGCCTTCTCGCCCCTGGCCCAGGGCATGCTGACCACCAAATACCTGAACGGCATCCCGGAGGACTCCCGCGCCGCCAGCGAGACCGGCGCCCTGAGGCAGGAACTGCTGACCCAGGACGCCCTGGACAAGATCCGCGGCCTCAACGAGATCGCGCAAGCGCGCGGCCAGACCCTGGCGCAGATGGCGCTGGCCTGGGTGCTGCGCGACGACCATGTGACCTCGGTGCTCATCGGCGCCAGCAAGGTCTCGCAGATCGAGGATTGCGTCGGCGCTCTCGACCGGCTCGATTTTTCCCTGGAGGAGCTGGCCGAGATCGACAAATTCGCCACCGAAAGCCAGCTCAACCTCTGGGCCAAGTCCAGCGAGGACGATTGACGCGGTTAACCCGAAATCGGCGATTGCATAAGCCATGTTTGACGAACTGAAGGACAGGGCCGTCCTGATCACCGGGGCCAGCACCGGCATCGGGGCGGCCGCCGCGCTCGCTTTTGGCCGGTTGGGCGCGCATGTGGTGGTGCACTACAACGCCAGCCGCGAGGCGGCGGAAGGGGTCGCCGCGGAAATCGATGGGTCGGGCGGCAAGGCCACGCTGGTGCAGGGCGACATGTCGGACGGCGGCACGGCCGCCTCGGTCGTGGAACAGGCCATCGCCGCGGCCGGCCGGCTGGACGTGCTGGTCAACAATGCCGGGCACATGGTGGACCGCATCCCGGTCGACGGGATGGACGACGACGCCTTCGACCGGGTGGTCGACCTCAACGCCCGCTCGGCGGTGGCCGCCATCCGTGCGGCGGTGCCGCAGTTCCGCCGGCAGGGCCGGGGCAACGTGATCAACGTCTCTTCGGTGTCGGCCAGGACCGGCGGCAGCACCGGCTCCATCCTCTACAGCGCCGCCAAGGGCTTCGTCAGCACCATGACCCATGGGCTGGCCAAGGAGCTGGCGCCGGACAACATCCGGGTCAACGCAGTGTCGCCCGGGGTCATCCTGACCGCCTTTCATGAGACGTATTCGTCGCCGGAGAAGCTGGAATCCCAGCGCAAGATCATCCCGATGGGCCGGCTCGGCACCGCCGAGGACTGCGTCGGCGCCTTCCTCTTCCTGGCGACGGATGCGCTCAGCGGCTACATCACCGGCCAGATCATCGAGGTCAATGGCGGCCAGATCATGCCCTGAGCAGGCGGGTCGCCTCCCAGGTTCCAGACAAAAAAGAACCGCCGGCCGATCAGGGGCACTCGGCCGGCGGTTTGGTGCAAGGCGAACCCTACTGCGGCTCGCCCCCGTGATCGTGATCGTGCGGATCATCGGCGCCGCTGGGTAGGCCGGTGGTCACCGAGACCGGGATCAGGATCGGGATCGGGGCGAACAGGTCGGCCCGGGACGCGTAGAACGCGACCGAATGGGCCACCGCATCGGACATCTGGTCGAACGCCTCCAACGAGATATTGTCGAAGGTGTCGCAGGCCAGGTGGTAGCAGGGATCGAACGACTCCCCGACCGTGCCGCCATAGACCTCGGCCAGTTCCTCGGTTTTGGCGACCTCCGCGCCGGTGAACAGGCCGCCGGCGGGGATATCCACCCCGGCGGCGATGAACGGACCGTAGTCCGACCGGCCGCTGAACTCGGTCGGCTCGACCGGCAGTCCCTGCTCGACGAAGTAGTTGATGAACATCTGCTCGATGTGCTCCGACCCCGGCGGACCGGTGACCGCGGTATCAGAGCCGTCGCCGTCATAGATGAACCGGACGAAGTTCGGCGAACCGATCATGTCGAAGTTCAGGTTCATGGCGATCTCGTCGAGCTCTTCCTGGGTCGCGTTAGCGACATAGAACTCCGAGCCGAGAAGCCCGAGCTCCTCCGCCCCCCACCAGGCGAAGCGCACCCGGTTGACGATCGGGCTGTCGTCGCCGTCATCGTCATCATCGTCGCCATACCCGTCATAGTGGGCCAGTTTCAGCGCCACCTCCAGGATGGCGGCACTGCCGGTGCCGTTGTCCTGGATGCCGGGTCCACCCGCGACAGAGTCAAGATGGCCCCCGACCACGATGGTCTGGTTGGGATTGCCGTTATGGGTATCGGCCAGGATGTTCTCGGTGACGCGGATCTCCGATTCGGTCTCCGCGGCAAGCCGGACATCCACCGCCCCCGCGTCGAGCAGGGCAGCAAGCTCGTCGCCCAGCGCGAAGGACGCGCCGACCACCGGCACGTTGATACCCGGCTGGCCGAGCGTGCCGTTGATGGCACCGGTCCGGCCCGGCTGGCCCTCATTGAAGATGATCACGCCCGCGGCGCCGGCATTTTCGGCATTCAGCGCCTTCAGGAAGAAGGAGCAGCTGCCGCGCTGGACCAGCGCGATGTTTCCGGAGGTGAAGCCGGCAAAGTCGTCGGCCTCGCAGCCCGAGGTCGAGGTGTTGGCATCGGCTGCCGGCGGCAGGATCAGGTCCACCGCCTGCAACGCCCGCGTCGCATCGCCGCTGCCCGAATAGGTCATGGTGTTGAACCCTTCGGTATCGTTGGCGACGTATTCGACGAACATCGGATTGATCTGCTGCAGAATCGGGTCGCTCAGCTCCCGATAGAACGGGAACTCGAACTCCTGCCGGACCACGTCGTAGCCGGCCCGCTCGAGCTTGCGAACCACATAGTCCGCCGATTCGTCGTAGCCGCTGGTGCCGGCAGCACGGATACCGTCGTTGCGGTCGGCAATCCGCTGCCACGCCAGCTGATGACGGCGGAGCGCCCGCAAGGTCACCGCATCACGGAGATCCTCGGAGAATTCCTCGGTGTCGTCATCATCGTCGTTGTCGTCATCATCATCATCATCGTCACCGTCTTCAACGATGACGGACCCACCGTCATCGTCGTCATCATCGGCCCATGCCACCGGCGCGGTGAGCAGGCCGAGGCATAGCAAGGCGACAAGCGCCCTGAAAAAGGTGCCAAACATACAGCCCTCCTGTCTGCAGGAGCGGACTCGTTGCGCGGCCCACTCTCAACTATTCATGGAAGCGGGCCAGCCACGCCCGCGGATCAAGGTCAGGTTGGATTGCCCCCAAAGGCATTGGAGCAAGCCTAGACCGGGACTCCGAGGCATCTCAACGCATAAGTTGTAAGAATAACTGTCATATTTCTGTAAAAATTGATTTATCAATAAAAAACTGCGCTCTATAGGCCGGCCACGCACCTTTTAATCGCAATTCTTTCGCATCAAGTTGGTTTCGTGCACGCCCGATTTGCGGCGTAAGGTCGCAGAGTTAGGAGTCTCGTAAGCAAAGAGCGGCTAGATACCGGGCTTCGGTTGTTCCGGGCGCGCAACGCTTCCGCCGCGTCCGATTCTCGCAGAAGGGTTGTACGCGATGAAGCATGTCAAACGGGTCGCCATCGTCATCAATGCCAAGGCGGTCCTGGTGGCTCTGCTGGCGGTCGTCTCGATGATCACCTGCCGGCATTTCGGCCTCGCCGCCGATTTCCCGCTCACCCTGATTGCCACGGCCGTGGTGTTCCCGATCGTGTTCTCGATAAACAGCGCCTACAAGCGCCGGGAAGCGGCACTGGCCGCCTATGGCGGGGTCAAGGCCCAGGGCCGGGCGATCTATTTCGCCGCCCGAGACTGGCTGGCCGAAAGCGACCCGGAGACCCAGGCGCGAATCAGCAGCCTGCTCGGCGGCCTGCTGGAGGATTGCCGGACCCTGTTCAACACGCCGGTCGAGTCCATGAAGGACGCAGAGGACGCGGTCTATCGCCGGTTCTCCGACCTGTCGCTGTTCATCAAGCTGTTGCGGGACAAGGGCCTCGCCTCAGGCGAAGTGTCGCGGTGCAACCAGTACCTCAGCAAGATGTTCTACTCGTTCGAAAGCCTGAAGCACATCTACCAGTACCGCACCCCGGTGACGCTGCGGTCCTACAGCGAGATCTTCATCTTCATCCTGCCGATCCTTTACGGCCCGTACTTCGTGGAGATATCCCAGGGTTATGCGTCCGGGCTGGAATACCTCATGCCGATACTGTTCGCGCTGATCCTGGTGGGGCTGGAGAACATCCAGAACCATCTGGAGAACCCGTTTGACCAGGTCGGCGAGGACGACGTCATCATCAACGCCGAGAAGTTCGTGGAGCGGCTGGCCAGCCATCCGACGGAGACGGCTGCACCGGCCGGCAGGGCCGGCCAAATCGGCGATCTGCAGACGCAATAGGACCACGCCCCGCCCCTATTCCCACCATCGTCATTCCCGCGAAAGCGGGAATCCAGTCTGCGCGAACGTGACAGTGTCACCGGCCCAAACGCTGGATTCCCGCTTCCGCGGGAATGACGGCTGTTTGGGTGGTGGCAAACCCCCTAGATCGGGAAGATCAGGCAGGTCGTCGTGCCGTGGGCGTAGAGGCGCCCATCCGCGTCGACCAGGCGGCCTTCGGCGGTGCCGATGCGGGAGCCAACCTGGATCGCAGTGCCCTCGGCGCGGATCGGGCCGGTCTGGTCGGTCAGGCCGCGCACCAGGTTGATCTTGAACTCCAGCGTCGTATAGCCCTTGCCGGCCGGCAGCCTGGTCTGCACCGCGCAGGACATGCAGGAATCCAGCAGGGTGGCCGCGAAACCGCCATGCACGGACCCGATCGGATTGTAGTGCCGGCGCTCGGGCTCCGCGGTGAAGGTCACCTTGCCGTCCTCGACCTCGGCCAGGCCGAAGCCGACCAGGGCGGTGATCGGCGGCCGCGGCAACTCCCCCGACGCGATCTTTTGCAGGAACTCAAGCCCGGTCATGCCGCGGATCACCTCCAGCGGCGTCACGCCGTAATTGCCACCGCGACCCGGTGCGCCATCCTCCGCCACGGTCTTCCCCTCTAAGCTGCGATCAGTTCGAAACGGTCGACATCGACCAGGCCCATATCGGTGATCTTCAGATGCGGGATCACCGGCAGGGGCAGGAAGGCGAGCTGCAGGAAGGGTTCGGCCAGCGGGCAGCCCATTTCGCGGATCGCCTTGCGCAGATGCAGCAGCCGGCCCTCGACCGCCTCGAACCCGTCCAGGCTCATCAGCCCGGCCAGCGGCAGGGGCAATTCCGCCAGCACCGCGCCGTGGCGCACCGCGACGAAGCCGCCATCGAGCTCGATCAGCCGGTTGACCGCCAGTGCCATATCGCCGTCATCGGCGCCGACGACGCAGACATTGTGGCTGTCATGGCCGACCGACGAGGCGAGCGCGCCGGACTTGAAGCCGAAGCCCTTCACGAAACCGCGCCCGATATTGCGGTTGATACCGTGACGGGAGAAGACGCAGATTTTCAGGATGTCCTGACCCGGGTCCGGATGCCGGAGCCCGTCGCGATAGGGCAGCGTGGCATTCAGGCTCTCGGTCAGGATCTTGCCGGATAGCAGCCCGATCACCGGTCCGCCCGGCCCGTTGGCGGGAACCTGGAAATCCGCCTCGACGACCGGATCGAGCTTCACGGATTTCAGGCCGACCGGCGCCACCTTGTCGCGGCCCTCGAAGATCTCCGGCGTGACCGGCTCACCGGCGCGGATCACCCGGTTGACGGCGCAGCTCTCCACATCGTCCAGCAGCACGATATCGGCCCGCTGGCCGGGCGCCACCAAGCCCCGGTCGCGCAGGCCGAAGCCGCGCGCCGCCGACCATGTCGCGGCGCGATAGACGTCGGCCACCGGCGCGCCCAGCTTGATGGCGGTGCGGATCAGATGGTCGATATGGCCTTCCTCGGCGATGTCGAGCGGGTTGCGGTCGTCGGTGCAGAAGCCGAGGAAGGGCGCGGTCTCGGTGCTGATGATCTGCGACAGGGCGTGCACGTCCTTCGAGACGCTGCCGTCGCGGATCAGCACCTGCATGCCCTTGCGCAGCTTCTCCATCGCCTCGGGCGCGCTGGTCGTCTCGTGGCAATTGCGGATGCCGCAGGCGAGGTAGGCGTTGAGGTCCCTGCCCCGCACCAGCGGTGAATGCCCGTCGATATGGCCGTCGGAAAAGGCGGCCAGCTTGTCCAGCGCCTCCTCGTCCTTGGCCAGCACGCCGGGGAAGTTCATGAACTCGGCCAGGCCAAGCACCTTGGGATGGTCGCGGTGCGGCACCAGATCGGCGGCGGTCAGCCGCGCGCCCGAGGTCTCCAGATGCGAGGACGGCACACAGGAGGACAGCTGCACCCGCAAATCGATGGCGGTGTTGAGGGCGCTGTCCATGAAATAGCGCAGCCCCTCCACCCCCAGCACATTGCTGATCTCGTGCGGGTCGCAGATCGCCGTGGTGGTGCCGCGCGGCAGGACGCAGCGGTCGAACTCGGCCGGCGTGACCAGGGTCGATTCGCAATGCACATGGGTGTCGATGAAGCCGGGCACGGCGGTCAGGTCGCGGCCGTCGATCTCCACCTCGCCGCGATATTCGTCATAGGTGCCGACGATCCGGTCGCCGCAGATGGCAATGTCGCCGCGGCCGGTCTCGCCGGTCACGACATTCAGCAACGCCGCTCCCTTGATCACCAGATCGGCACTGCGCCGACCCATCGCCTGATCGATGCAGTCCTTCAGGAACGCCTTGGTAACGGTCATGCAAGCCCTCGATGCGATCTGGCGCCAGGGTATCAGAATTGCCGGCACGGTACCGCCGCGACGAGGATACGGGAGCGCCGCCGGCTCCAGGAATAGCGGATGGCTTGGCCGGAGAATGCATCAAATATTCTCATCGCTCGAATCAGAAAAAGTCGTTTGTCGCAGCAGGCATTTCGCAACATATCCAGCGCCATGGAGACAGTCGCGGCCGGTCGGCTACCGATCCCGGCCCCGGCCTGACATAAGGGGAATTCATATGTCGTATTCACAGAGCCACATGTCCGGCAACGACATCAGGTTCGCCTCCGGCCCGCGGATGAAGGACTCCGTGGAAGTGCTGGTCCAGCGCCTGCGGCTGGCGATCGGCGTCGCCGCCGTGCTGCTGCTGGTCGTGTTCGCGGCGCTCGGCGAGCGGTCCGCGCCGGATTCCGTTACCGACATCTCGGTCAGCGAGACGGTCACGCCGTCCGAGCCGGCGAACGACAATCGCGGCAAATGGGGCGGCTACGCCCACTGAGGATCGGCCGGCAGCCTCGTTCGGGCCGCCGGCCGATTTCGGTCGGTCCTTACGTTCCCACCTGATCCACGCTGAACTTGCGGATCTGACCGCTCTTCAACCGCGTCCAGTAGGAGTTCAGATCCTCCTTGACGACCGGGAACAGGATGTAGAGCGCGGCGATGTTGACGATCGCCATGGCGAAGATGGCGGCATCGGAGAAATCGACCACCGGCCCCAGGTTCATCGACGCGCCGATCACCACAAAGACGCAGAAGATGACCTTGAAGATCAGGTCCGTGGTCCGGTTTTCGCCGAACAGGTAGGTCCAGCACTTGGCGCCGTAATACGACCAGGACAGCATGGTCGAGAAGGCGAACAGGATTACCGCCACCGCCAGGATGTACGGGAACCAGGAGAAGGCGCTCTCGAACGCGCTGGAGGTCAGCTCCACGCCGCTCATGCCGCCGCCGGCGGTGTAGGCGCCGGTGATGACGATGACCAGCGCCGTCATGGTGCAGATCACCACCGTGTCGATGAACGGCTCGTGCAGCGCCACCAGCCCCTCGGTGATCGGCTCCTTGGTGCGCACCGCGGAATGGGCGATCGAGGCCGACCCGACGCCCGCCTCGTTGGAGAAGGCAGCCCGGCGGAAGCCCTGGATCAGCGCGCCGACCGCGCCGCCGGCCACGCCCTCAGGCGCGAAGGCGCCGGTGACGATGGCGCCGATGGCGGCGGGTACCTCGGTGATGTTGACCAGGATGATGATGATGGCGGCGGTGCAATAGATGACCGCCATGAACGGCACCACCTTCTCGGTCACCTTGGCGATTGACTTGATGCCGCCGATGATCACCGCACCGACCACGATCGCAACGACCAGTCCGAACAGCCAGCCCTTGTCGGCGAAGAAGCTGCCCTCGCCGCCGGTGACGTTGACGAATTGCTGGAATGACTGGTTGGCCTGGAACATGTTGCCGCCGCCCAGCGCCCCGGCGATGCAGCAGATGGCAAAGAACACCGCCAGAAACTTGCCCAGGCCGCCCATGCCCTTCTCGGCCAGCCCTTTGCTCATGTAGTACATGGGCCCGCCGGACACCGTGCCGTCGGCATATTCGTTGCGGTACTTCACGCCGAGGGTGCATTCCGCAAACTTCAGCGACATGCCCATTAGGCCGGCCAGGATCATCCAGAAGGTGGCGCCCGGGCCGCCGATCGATACGGCGATGGCCACGCCGGCGATGTTGCCCAGGCCGACGGTGCCGGACAGCGCCGTCGCCAGGGCCTGGAAATGGGAGACCTCGCCCGCATCCTTAGGATTGGAATAGTCGCCCTTGATCAGGTCGAGCGCGTGTCCAAAGGCGCGGAAGCTGATGAAGTTGAAGTAGAAGGTCGCGACCGCGGCGGCGATCACCAGCCACACCACGATCAGCGGAATCGAGATCGTGTCGGATATCGGCAGCGAATAGAAGATGACGCCGACGATGACATTGGTGACCGGCGAAATGGCCTCGTTGATGGCATCGTCGATACCCCGCGCCTCCTGGGCGAAGGACGCCGGGGCCCAGAGCAGCAGCGCCGCCAGCGCGATGAGGAACCTGTTCATTGAAGTCTCCCAGAGTGTTCTGCGCCGCGGACACGGCAAACCACGCTCCCGGCCTCTGCGGGCGTTTGGGGGAGCGGATGGGTGGGGTCAGGGAATGACGGTGACCGGAACCGGTGAGATCTGGACCAGACTGCCGGCGACGCTTCCGAACAACAGCGCCTTCAGCTTTGAAAGCCCACGGCGGCCGATGAAGATCTGGCTGGCGTTGTGTTCTCCGGCCAGGGCGCTCAACACCTCCGCCGCATGACCGTGCCGGACCACGCCCTCGGCGTCGATGCCGCCCTTGGTGAGGGAGGCGACGATGGGCTGCAGTACCTCGCTTTCGGCGCGCGAGATCTCCTCCTCGCGCCGCTTATGGCGCTGTTCGTTCTCTTCCGGGGTGTTGAAGCTGTAGGGCGACCACTCGATCACATAGGCCACAACCAGCCGCGCGTTGCAGTCCTTCGCCTGTTTCGCGGCGAATTCGGCGGCCCGTGCGCCGCCATCGCTGCCATCCACGCCGACCAGGAACGTATCGGTCATGTCACCACCCCGCTTGGTTCAGCCAAGGCCGCAACCGTGTCGCCGGACCGATTATTGCCGATTGGCTTTCGGATACGACTGAATGGTTACACGGATTGAAACGACACACCAGCGATAGGTGTTACGGCAGCGTTACAATCGGACGCAGGCGGAGTGCCGATCCCGGGTCAGGCGATGGGCCACCGCCGCGGCGTCAGCCCTTGTAGTCCGGCGCGAAGACCTCACGGGCGCCGCTCAGCCCCCGGAGTTCGTAGCGGCCGACCAGCTCCGTCGGTCGACCGCTGGTATCCGCGAATTTCCGCGACAGCAGAGGCCGGCGGTCCAGCACCTTGCAAAGCTGCTCGATGCGATGGGCCAGGTTGACCGCTGGGCCGATCACGGTAAAGTCGAGCCGGTCGACGGCACCGATATTGCCGTAGGTGACCTCTCCCAGATGCAGGGCCAGGCCGTAATCCAGCGTCGGTGCCCCGACGGCGGCCCGCCGCGAGTTCAGCATGGTCATGCCGGCGACGGCTTCGTTTGCCGCGTCCAGGGCGCGGCCGCAGATCTCCGCCTTTCGCGCGTCATCGTCCAAGGGGAAGATCGCCAACATCGCGTCGCCGATGAATTTCAGCACCTGGCCGCCATGGGCCTGGACCGGCATCGCCATGGTCTCGAAATAGGCGTTCAACACCTCGATCATGGCGTCGCGGGAGAGGTTCTCGCTCATCGCGGTGAAGCCGCGCAGATCGCCGTACCAGATCGCGGCATAGATCGACTCCGCATTGCCGCGCTGGATCTGGCCGCGCAGGATGCGCCGGCCGGCATGGCTGCCGACATAGGTGTCGAGCAGGTTCTGGGTGGTGCTGCGAAGGGTCTCGCGTTCGATCAGCCGGGCCATCACCGGCAGCAGATCGTTGAGCTGCTTCAGATCGGCGGATGAGAAGCCTTCCGGGTGATCCGAGGCGAACGAGATCGCGGTGCGCTCGCCGCTGGTGAACTCCAGCGGCATGCAGACATAGTCGGTCGCGCCCTGCTCCTTCAGATCGTCCACAAGCGGGAATTCGCCCGGGGTGTAATTGTCCGGAATCCGGCGGCGCACGCCGGCGAAGCCGTCATTCATGATCAGCTTCATCGGGTTTTCCATGAAGGCCGGGCTCTTGCGGGCGCTGTGTTCGCCATAGCCCTGGAACATCTCGTCCTCGCCGCGCTTCCAGCGATGGCCGCTGCCGATATAGAGAGGATGCAGGGTCGGCACCAGGCAGAACAGGCGCCACAGCGGCACCCCGTCGTCGCACAGGCGGAGCGCCAGGGCCTGCAGCAGATCGGGCGTCGATTCGATACGCCAGCCATCCAAGATCAGCCACTGGATCACCGGCGACGGTGACCAGAGATCCTGCTGGGGCGCCAGCGCGGGCGCTTCGGCAACCGCTACCTTGCTCATCCCAAACGCCTCCCGAGTTTCAGCGCCATGCCGATCCCTGCCGTTCCTGGCGCAGCTGTTTCTAGACGGTCGGCGGCACCCCGGTCCGACCGGGCCCGTCCTCCTCTATCTGGCCGTCGCCCCGAGGGGATCAACCCCAAAGATCGGGGGTGGGCGGCATTATCTCGGACCCCGAGAATTCCAGCCCGGGCTCGCGATCGCGGCGCATCCAGAGCGGGCCGTCGAGGTCCACGAATGCCGTATCCTGGGCCACCAGAACGGCCGGTGCCATGGCCAGGGACGTGCCCACCATGCAGCCGACCATGATCGCAAAACCGGCCTTCTCCGCCGCCGCCCGCAGCTTCAGCGCCTCGGTCAGCCCGCCGGCCTTGTCGAGCTTGATGTTCACCATGGAGTATTTGCCGGCCAGCTGCGGCAGAGAGTCGCTGTCGTGGCAGCTCTCATCGGCGCAGATCGGGATCGGACTGGCATAGCCCAGCAGGGCATCGTCGGAATCGGCCGGCAGCGGCTGTTCGATCATCTCGACGCCGAGCCGCGCCAGCATGTCGGGCATTGTGTCCAGATCCTCGGGACTCCAGGCCTCGTTGGCGTCGACGATCAGGCGGCTGTCGGGCGCCGCCGCGCGGATGGCGCGCAGGCGCTCCATGTCGCCGTCGCCGGTCAGCTTCAGCTTCAACAGAGGCCGCCAGGACTCGGTGCGGGCCGCCTCGGCCATCTTCTCCGCCGTGTCGAGGCTGATAGTGAAGGCGGTGGTCACCGGGCCCGGTTCCAGGAGCCCCGCCAATTGCCATGCCGGCTGCCCGGCCCGCTTCGCTTCCAGGTCCCACAGGGCGCAATCGACGGCGTTGCGCGCCGCGCCGGCCGCCAGGGCGGATTGCAGCCAGTCGCGGTCCGCTCCGCGCTCGATATCGGGCGCCACGCCGGCGATCTGCGCCGCGACGCTGTCCAGGCTCTCGCCGTAGCGGGCATAGGGCACGCATTCGCCGCGGCCGACCGCATCGCCGTCGCGGATTTCCACCAGCAGCACCTTCGCCTCGGTGCGGCTGCCGCGGGCGATGGTGAAGACGCCGGCCAGCGGCCACGCCTCCCGCTGAACCGTCAATTGCCTGGGCATGGAGTCGGGCTCAGGCCAGCAGCCGGTCGACGATCGGGGCGACACCGGTGCGCACCGGATCGACGGCCGGCAGGCCGTGCGCCTCCTCCAGATCGGCCAGCGCGCGATGCGCTTCCGCCTCGTCCATGGCGGCGGTGTTGCAGGCGATGCCGACGAAACGGGCACCCGGATTGGTCAACCGGGCGCAGCGCTCGTTCAGCGCCATGCATTCGGCGATGTCCGGCAGCGGATAGCCCGGCAGGCCGCGCATATGCGGCCGGCCCGGCTCATGGCACAGCACCAGCGCGTCGGCCTGGGCGCCGTGCAGCAGCCCCATGGACACGCCGGCGAAGGAGGCATGGAACAGCGAGCCCTGGCCCTCGATCAGGTCCCAATGCTCCGGCTCGTTGGCCGGGGATAGGCTCTCCGTGGCGCCGGAGATGAAATCGGCCACCACCGCATCGACCGAGATGCCGTCGCCGGCGATGAAGATGCCGGTCTGGCCGGTGGCGCGGAAATCGGCGTCCAGCCCCCGCGCCCGCATCTCCTTCTCCAGCGCGAGCGAGGCGAACATCTTGCCGACCGAACAATCGGTGCCGACGGTCAGCAGCCGCTTGCCCGGCCGCCGCTCGCCGCTGCCGACCTCCAAGTCGCCAGAGGGGTGGCGCACATCGAAGAGCCGCCGGCCCTCCAGCTTGGCCATTTCGGCCACCACCGGCAGGTCGGTCACCTTCTTGTGCAGGCCGCTGGCGATATCCATGCCCAGCTCCAGCGCCCGGACCATGCTTTCCTGCCAGGCCGGCACGATCTTGCCGCCGCGATTGGCGACCCCGATCACCAGGGTCTTCACCCCGGCCTCGGCCGCCTCTTCCAGCGTCATGTCCGGCAGCCCGAGATCGGCCTTGCAGTCCGGATACCGAAGCTGGCCCAGGCACCATTCCCGCCGCCACATGGCGACGCCATTGGCAGTCTTGGCGGCCAGCTGATCGGGCGCGTCGCCGAGGAAGAGCAGGTATGGATGCTGGATGGTCATGCGGCGCGTTCCTTTGATGAGTTCCCGATCCTATCGCACTCTGCCGCGAAGACGGCAATACCGCCGAACACCACCGTGTGGTCATGCTTCGTCAGCCTGGTAATGGCGGCCTAGTCTGGGCCTCCATCTTCGATCTGCGCCTTCCGCCGTTCGTACTCCTCCTCGCTGATCAGGCCGCGCTGGCGCATGACGTCCAGGGCGTAGAGGTCCCTGTCGCGGCCGGCGCCCTCATCGCCGCTCTCGCTGTCGGCCTCGGCGGAGGCGGCCGGGCGGCCGAGGGATCTGGGCGGGCGCTTGTCGCCCCATATGGGCTTGAACCGTTTGGGCACTGCCGGTCCGGGTTGCGTCTTCGGATGGGCAGGCAGAATAGCACGCGCCGGTTACGGGGCAGCCCTTTCGGAGTCGGGTCTGTTCGCCTATATCCGTGACAGGGCCCGAAACCGGAGATATCGACGTGACCCAGGCGCGGCTGAACCGATTGCTGATCCTGTGCAGCGTGGCACTGGTCATCCTGGCCGGATTTGCGCTCTGGCTGGTCAATCAGGAGCTTGCCCAGCGCAGCAGCCTGTCGCGGATCGCCAGTGCGGTCGCCGTCGGCGGCCCCTTCGAGCTGGTCGACGATGCCGGCGCCACGGTCACCGATCGCAGCTTCGGCGACCGTCATCTGCTGATCTTCTTCGGCTACAGCTTCTGCCCCGATGTCTGCCCGACCGAGCTCGCGCGCATGGCGTCCGCCCTCGACCGGCTGGACGAGGCGGATGTGGCCAAGCTGCAGCCGCTGTTCATCACCATCGATCCGGAGCGCGACACGCCCGAGGCGATGGCCGCCTATGTGGAGCAGTTTCATCCCGAGATCGTCGGCCTGACCGGCAGCGAGGAGCAGATCGCCGAGGTCGCCCGCGCCTATCGGGTCTTCTACGCCAAGGTCGATACCGGCGATCCGAACTATTACCTGATGGACCATTCCTCCTTCACCTATCTGATGGCGCCGGACGGCGACAACATCGCGGTGTTCCCCTACGACACGCCGCCCGACGAGATGGCCGGCGCAATCAGCGCCGCGCTATAGGGGCCCGTGACCAAGGCCGATTTCCTCGTCATCGGTGCCGGCATCGCCGGCGCCTCGGCAGCGGCCGAATTGGCGACCCTTGGCAGCGTCGTTCTGATCGAGGCGGAGGATCAGCCGGGCTATCACAGCACCGGCCGGTCGGCGGCCATGTTCACCGAGACCTACGGCCCGCCGGCAATCCGCGCCCTGACCGCCGCCAGCCGCGATTTCCTGACCGCACCGCCTGACGGTTTCTGCCAGTCGCCGCTGCTGCTGCCGCGCGGGATACTGCTGATCGGTCGCGAGGACCAGGCCGAATCCCTGGACCGGGCCGAAGCGGTCGCCCGGGAGGCCGAAGGCGGTCGCCGGCTCGACGGCCGGGAGGCGATCGCACTGGCCCCGATCCTGCGCCCGGATTATGTGGCCGGCGCCATCTGCGAACCGGCGGCAATGGAGATCGACGTGCACGCCCTGCATGGCGGGTTTCTGCGTCTGGCCAAGGCCCGCGGCGCCCAGCTTCTGACCGGGGCATCGGTCAGGACCCTCGAACGCCGCGGGGCGGCCTGGCATGCGGAAACCGCGGCCGGACCGATTGAGGCGGGCACGGTGGTCAACGCGGCCGGCGCCTGGGCCGATGCGGTGGGGGACATAGCCGGCGCCACGGAAATCGGGCTGGTGCCCAAACGACGCACCGCCGTAGTCTTCGAACCCGCCCGGCCGGTCGATGCCAGCGATCAGCCCATGGTCATCGATGTCGACGAGACCTTCTACGTGAAGCCGGAATCCGGCAACTTCCTGGCCTCGCCGGCCGATGCCACGCCCATGCCGCCCTGCGACGTCCAGCCGGACGAGTTGGACATCGCCACGGCGATCGATCGCGTCGAGCGCGCCACCACCCTGTCGGCGAAGCGGCTGGTCAATCGTTGGGCCGGCCTGCGCAGTTTCGTGGAGGACGGGCTGCCGGTGGTCGGATGGGACGATCGGATAGAGGGCTTCTTCTGGCTCGCCGGCCAGGGCGGCTATGGTATCCAGACGGCGCCGGCGATGGCACGGCTGGCCGGTGCCCTCGTCGGCGGCGGGCCGGTGCCGGAGGATATCGCCTCACGCGGGATCACCGTTGCGACATTATCGCCGCACCGTCTGGCGAAGCCCGGTGCGGCGGCATAGCATGACCACCATGTCCCGATTGCTGCATCGCGCGACCGGAGTGCTGTTGGCCGGCGCGCTGGTCGCGTGCACCAGCGCCGCCAGCGAGCGCGCCTTGCTGGCACGCCAGGAACTGGTCGGCATGCCCAAGGCGCAGCTGTTGAGCTGTGCCGGCGTTCCGGACCGGTCGCGGGAGGATGCGGGCGTCGAGTACTTTACCTACGAGAACGAGCAGGTCTATGGCTATGGCGGCGGCCCCACGGTCGGCGTGTTCGGCGGCACCGGCCATTTCGGAACCGGGGTCAGCGTGCCGCTCTCCACGCGGCTGCAATCGGAGTACTGCGAGGCCACTTTCACCCTGGTGAACGGCCGGGTGGCGGAGCTGGTCTACAATTCGAGCCGCGGCGGCCGCTTCGCGGAATGCGCCCGCATCGTCGAAACCTGCCTGGCCACCACCTTGGACCCGCCGCAGAACTGACGGCATTGCCGCGGCGGCAGGCGGACGCCATCTAAGGTGGACGATGCCGTATATCATTGCGCTGATTGCCATCCTGTTGCTGGTGTTCGGGCCTGCCGCCTGGACCCGGATGGTGATGAAATCCAATTCCCACGACCGGCCGGATTTTCCGGGCACCGGCGGAGAGTTGGCTCGGCATCTCCTGGACGAATCCGGGCTGGCGGAAGTGGCGGTCGAAGTCACCGATCTCGGCGACCACTACGACCCGGAAAACAAGGCCGTACGGCTGAGCCGTGGCAATCACGACGGCCGGTCCCTGACCGCCGTCGCGGTCGCCGCCCATGAGGTCGGCCACGCCTTGCAGGATCGCGACGATTACGGCCCGCTGCGCACCCGCACCAACCTCGCCAGATCGACCGGCCCGTTTATCCGCATCGGGACCTATGTGCTGTACGCCGCACCGTTTGCCGCATTGCTGTTCCGGTCTCCGATCCTGTTCATACTGCAGCTCGGCATCGGCATCGCGATCATGGCCAGTTCCGTGGTCGTGCATCTGGTCACCCTGCCGGTCGAGTTCGATGCCAGCTTCAAGCGCGCCCTGCCGATCCTCGACCGCGGCGGCTACCTGCCCAAGGAGGATCTGCCGGCCGCTCGCCGGCTGCTCTACGCCGCGGCCCTGACCTATGTCGCGTCGTCCCTGATGTCGCTGCTGAACCTGTGGCGATGGATCAGATACCTGCGATAAGCAAGCCGCAAGCCGATTGCGCGATTCCCGCTTCGCCGCATTGACAGCCGGCAGTTTCCGGCCACATTGTCTCGCCTTCGTCCCGGCCGCCCTTTCAGGAACAACCGGGCTCAGTTTGCTTGACGTTTACGTAAACGTAAACTAGATAATTCTCGACTGCCGGGACGGCGATCGCCGTGCCGGAGCATGCCTTTCGGAGGAGCGGACACGATGAAGATCCTGGTCCCCGTGAAACGGGTGATCGACTACAACGTCAAGGTGCGCGTGAAGGCCGACGGGTCCGGCGTGGACCTGGCCAACGTCAAGATGTCGATGAACCCGTTCGACGAGATCGCCGTGGAAGAGGCGATCCGCCTGAAAGAGGCTGGCACCGCGACCGAGATCGTCGCCGTCTCCCTGGGCGTGCAGCAATGCCAGGAGACCATCCGCACGGCCCTGGCCATGGGCGCCGATCGCGGCATCCATGTGTTGAGTGACGAGGATTTGCAGCCTTTGGCCGTCGCCAAGATGCTGAAGGCGATCGTCGACAAGGAAGGCCCGGAACTCGTCATCATGGGCAAGCAGGCCATCGACGACGATTCCAACCAGACCGGCCAGATGCTGGCGGCGCTGATGGGCTGGCCCCAGGGCACCTTCGCCTCGAAGCTGGCGGCGGCCGATGGCGGGCTGAACGTCACCCGCGAGGTGGATGGCGGGCTTGAGACCGTCTGGCTCAAGCTGCCGGCGATCATCACAGTGGACCTGCGGCTGAACGAGCCGCGCTATGCCAGCCTGCCGAACATCATGAAGGCGAAGAAGAAGCCGATCGAGCAGATGGCCCCGGCCGATCTCGGCGTCGATCCGGCCCCGCGCCTCGCCACGCTGAAGGTGGTCGAGCCGCCCAAGCGCGGCGGTGGCGTCAAGGTCGCCGATGTCGCCGAGCTGGTCGACAAGCTGAAGAACGAAGCCAAGGTCATCTAGCGCGCGCTCGACGCGGCGCCGAACTCCGGGACACCCATCGCCATGAGCATTCTCGTTATCGCCGAGCACGACAACGCGAGCCTGAAACCGGCCACCCTGCATGCGGTAACCGCCGCCGCCGCCATCGGCGGCGACGTCCATGTGCTGGTCGCCGGCAGCGGCTGTGCCGCCGCCGCCGATGCCGCCGCCAAGGTGGCCGGCGTCGCCAAGGCCCTGGTCGCCGACTCAGCCGAGCTGGAGCACCAGCTGGCCGAGAACCTGGCGCCGCTGGTGGTCTCGCTGGCCAAGGATTACGGCCATGTGCTGGCCCCGGCCACCTCCAACGGCAAGAACCTGATGCCGCGGGTCGCGGCCCTGCTGGACGTGCAGCAGATCTCCGACATCATCGGTGTCGAATCCGCCGATACCTTCGTGCGGCCGATCTATGCCGGCAACGCCATCTCCACGGTGCAGTCCGCCGATCCGATCAAGGTCGTCACCGTACGCACCACCGCCTTCGATGCGGCCGCCGAAGAGGGCGGCAGCGGCGCCACGGAGGCGGTGTCCGGCAGCGCCGATGCCGGACTGTCCCGCTTCGTCGGCGAGGAGCTGAGCGAGAGCGAGCGGCCGGAACTGACCTCGGCCAAGATCGTCATCTCCGGCGGCCGCGGCATGGGCTCCGGCGAGAATTTTGTCCTCTTGGAGCAAGTCGCCGATAAGCTGGGCGCTGCCATCGGTGCCAGCCGGGCCGCGGTCGATGCCGGCTTCGTGCCGAACGACTACCAGGTCGGGCAGACCGGCAAGGTGGTCGCGCCGGACCTCTACATCGCCGTCGGCATCTCGGGCGCCATCCAGCACCTCGCCGGCATGAAGGACAGCAAGGTCATCGTCGCCATCAACAAGGACGAAGAGGCGCCGATCTTCCAGGTCGCCGATTACGGCCTGGTGGCCGACCTGTTCAATGCGGTACCGGAGCTGGAAGCGGCTCTGGACTGAACCGGACGCAGTGACCGCCGGCACCCAGTACGGGTGCCGGCGCGACAGATTTACAGCCCCTTAAACCCGTTGCGGCACTGTTGCGTCCTGCGCTCAGTGGCGGGATGGGCAGATGGACGGGCAGATCGACATTCTGGCGTCTTCGGCGATCGTCATTGCGATGATCGCCGTGGCAGCGGTTTATCTGCTGCCTTACCGTCGCGCCCGGCAATACGTCATGCACAGGCGCATCGCCGCACCCAGGGAGCAGGTCTGGGATACCTACATCACCGACCTGGATAGCCCGGCAAGCGCCGCGTTCCACGACAATATTGTGTCCTCGCGGGTCATCAACTCCGACCCGGAGATCGTCGAGTTCACCGTTAAGAGCGACGAACAGACCGAAGGCGTGCCGGTACAAATCGAGACCCTGGTGACCAGGCGCCCCGAATACTCGGCCATCCGATGCGTCAGCATCGCCGATCAGCCCTACCCGTTCGGCGAAATCGATACCGAGGAGATTCAGCTGGAGGACGACTCGGAAGGTACCGTGGCGACCCTTACCTGGCGCGGCGAGACCCGGACCTTGGCGGAGTACCGGCTCAAGCGCGCCTACGGGCATCAGTACATGGACCTGCTGAAGCGCTTCTGCGAGACCGGTGAGGGCACCACCAGCTCCATCTCCATTCAATCGCCCTGGAAGAGCCTGGGCCTCACGACATTCGCCGTCGCCAGCTTCATATTCCTTTTCGGATGGGTGCTCGCCCTGATCCTGACAGCCGCCATCGTCGTCCATGAATACGGCCATTGGCTGGCGATGCGGATGACCGGGCAGCCAAAGCCGCGGATCATGCTGATACCGTTCTTTGGCGGGATAGCGGTCCCCAACCATCCCTATGAGACACAGTTCGATGATGCCTTCGTCTCGCTGATGGGGGCCGGACTCAGCCTGATACCCTGTTTGGCGCTGCTGGGCGGCGCGGCGATGCTCGATCCGGCCGAGATCACCAAATCCACCAAGTTCGCATTTGGTGTCGACGGGCTGCTGCTGACAACCGACGGCCTGCTCGCCATCGCCATGGTCGTCGCGCTCCTCAACGGCCTACAGCTTCTACCGCTGCTGCCGCTGGATGGCGGCCATGTCCTTCGCAGCCTGATCCAGTCGGCCAGCGCCGATCGTGCCCGGCCAATTCTGCTCGGGCTCGCCGGGGTCGGCATGATCGGATTTGCCATGTTGGAGCAATACGTCCTGGTGGCGATCCTGGCGCTGGGTGCGTTGCAGGCCTGGCATCTCGACCCGGCTGAAGAGACCGCGCGTCCGATGGGCGGGGTGGGGATAGCGGCAATCGGGATCGCGTATTGCCTGCTGTTCGGCATCTATGCCGGGATCATGGTCTTCGCCGTGCCGACTATCGCCTACCTGGGGATGTCCTGACCGGATCTCGGCCTTTCCGACAATCCTCGCGTGCATCGGCCGAGGCGATTCACAGCCCCTTAAGCCCGGTCGGCCATTGTTGCGTCCCCTAGGGTGCATCGGTGGAGCCGGGGCATGGACAGCGACGCCAAGCTGGTATTGTGGACCGCGGTCGTGGTGGCCGTGGTGGCGGTGGTGATTGTCCGGGCGTGGCCATACCGGCGGTTCCGTGAGATCTCGGTTCAGCGGCGGATCGCCGCCCCACCCCAGCGCATCTGGGACGCGTACCGGTGCGACCCGGACGATCCGGTAAGCGCCGGTTTTCACGACACCGTCGAGCACTCCTACGTGGTCAGCGAGAATCCGAAGACCGTCGATCTGGTCGTGCACAGCGGCGATCGCAGCAGCCCGGTAGAGATTGTGGTGCGCAGCGAGATGCTGGCGGAAGAGCCGCCTTATCGCATGGCATCGCGCTGTCTGAGCGTGAACGGGAAGCCCTTGCCCTTCGGCGAGCGGAATTGCGAGGCGTTCACCCAGGTCCAGGATGGCGGCGAGATGATGGTGACCATCTCCTGGCGCGGCGAGACCGCCACGTTGGGCCAGCATCTGGGCATGCGCCGCTTCATGACCCGGACCATCGACCGGCTGAAGAGCTATTGCGAGACCGGCGAGGGCAGCATGATGCCGAAGCCAAGCCGGTCGCCCTGGAAGAGCCTGGGGCTGACGATGCTGGCATTCGGCAGCTTCTCGTTCCTGTTCGGATGGATCGCGGCGATCATCCTGTCGGTCGCCATCGTCATCCACGAATTCGGCCATTGGCTGGCGATGCGCATGACCGGCCAGCCCAACCCGCGCATCATGCTGGTGCCGTTCTTCGGCGGCGTTGCGGTCCCCAACAAGCCCTACAAGTCGCAGTTCGATGATGCCTTCGTGTCGCTGATGGGGGCCGGCATCAGCGTGGTGCCCTGCCTGGCACTGCTCGGAGCGGCGTTCCTCGTCGGCGAACCGGCGTATGCCGAGGCACCGAAATTCGGAAAGTTCAGCGGACCGGGGCTCGCCGTCGACCGGTTGCTCTACCTGCTCGCCTCTCTGGTCGGTCTGATGAACGCCGTCCAGTTGATCCCCGTCCTGCCGCTGGATGGCGGCCACGTCCTGCGTAGCGTGATCCAATCCACAAGCGTCCGCCGCGCCCGGCCGATCCTGTTAGGGCTGACCGGCACGGGCATGGCCGGCTTCGCCGTGCTCGGAGACTATGTCCTGGTGGCGATCCTTGCGCTGGGGGCGATGCAGGCCTGGTATCTCGGCGACGAGAAGCCGAAGGCAGGCCCCATGGGCGGCGCGGGGATCGCGGCGATCAGCATCGGCTATGCCGTGGTCTTCTGCGTCCATGCCGGCGCCGTGGTCATCACCATGCGCGTGTTGGGGATCAACCTCTTCCAGTTATGACCTAAAGGAGCGATCGCCCATGCCAAAGACAAAGATGCCCCTGTGGGCGGTGTTGCCCCTATTCCTGCTATTGGCGATGGGCAGCGACGTCCGCGCCACGTCGTGCGCTCCAGGGCCCCTGTCCGACGACCTTGCACGGGCTGACGCGGTCTTCACCGGCAGGATCACGGCTGTCCGGTATCGCAGTTGGTTTGAGGTCTCCGGACTCTGCAGAACCCATAGCGACGGCCCGAGATGCGGCGAGAAGGTCGCGCAGGTGACCGTCGACCGGGTTTGGAAGGGACAGGTCGGCGACGAGGCCTTCGTCTACTCGGAAGACGGTTGCAACTGCCTGGGAGGCTATTTCAGCGAGGGCGAGGAGCGCGTCTTCATGGTCATTCGCGACGATGACTGGCGCATCGGCCTCGGCGGCAGCGATTACCGCACCGCATTCTGCGGCCGCAACACGACCGTCGACTATGCGCGCCGGGAGGGCATTCTGGACTCGCTGGACGCGCATTTCCCGACTGCCCAATAGACCGGCCCTGCTATCCGACCCCAGGGTCCATCAGCGTCTCCATCGGGCGCGTGCACAGCGTATCCGCTCCCGGCGCGCCACCCGAGGCGACGACGCTGAGCCTTGCAAGATGGTGGTCCCAGCCGCGGCCGGCGACCGGCTGGAAGGGCGCTGGCAGGCCCTCGTGGCGCACCTCGACACGCGTGCCGTCCACCTCCGGCGACAGGGTGATCTCGACCCGGCTCCTCATTTCGGGGGCGTGGTCCTCGGCGCCGACCTCGTAGACGATGCGGTCCGGCCGCCGCACCTCCAGGAACTGGCCGGTCATGATACCGGCCGCACCCATGTCGAGCCGGAAGATGCCGCCAGGGCGTGCATCCAGTTCCGCCGCGACGCCGCTCCATTGGGCCATGCGATCGCCTTCGGTCAGATAGCCAAAGACGACGTCCGGTGCGGCATCGATCCAGATCGATTTTTTCATGAACGGCCTTTCTTTCCCGCATTCGCAACGCCGGCCCGGCTTTCCACCGCCGCCTTGAGCCGCGGCAGACCGGCCTCCCAGAACGTATCCAGCCACGACCTGACAGCGGCCAGCGCGGCCTGGTCGGTCCGGTAGAAGCGGCTGGTGCCCTTGTTGCGCACCGTCACAAGCCCGGCTTCGCGCAACACCCGGAGATGGCGTGACACCGCCGGTCGGCTGACGGCGAAGGCGCCGGCGATCTCCCCCGCCGGGGCCTCGTGATCCAGCAGCCGGCGCAGGATCTCCCGCCGGGTCGGATCGGCCAGGGCGCGAAGCTGCTCGTCCATGGTCACATCGTCGGATTGAAGGTCACATAGATCTCGGAAATCCTGCCGTCCCGGGTCTTGTGGAACTCGCCGCAGCAGAAATCGCCGGTCCGGTAGACCAGATAGCCGCTGCTGTCGTCATAGACCTGATGGACGATGTCCATGGCATTGAACTGCTCCGACAGATGCCAGCACTTCTCCATGAACGCATCGGCGGAGTCGAAATTGTCGGCCGGGCTGCGGAAGGTGAGGTCGTCGGCCAGCAGCGCCCGCGCCGCCTCGCGATCGCCCTTCAGCCAGTGATCGTAATACGCCTTGATGATGGTCTGCGTCGTCATCGCCCCTTCCCTCGATGGTGCACCGTCTGGCTATATGTAACAGACTTTTTACGTAACAGACAAGTTACGAAATGATGCGATCAGATTTTCGTGTGCCCCCGGCGATTGGCCCGGACGCTCCCTTCCCTCTGCCGCGGCGGCGGGATAGAAATCGTCCTTTCCGACACCGTTTCAGCTTTGGAGGCTTTCCCCGATGATCGACCTGCACACTTGGCCGACCCCGAACGGATTCAAGGTCTCCATCATGCTGGAGGAGACCGGGCTGCCCTATGAAGTGCATGCGGTGGATATCGGTGCCGGCGACCAGTTCAAGCCGGACTTTCTGAAGATCAGCCCGAACAACAAGATGCCGGCCATCGTCGACCGCGACGGGCCGGGCGGGCAGCCCTATTCGGTCTTCGAGAGCGGCGCCATCCTGATGTATCTGGCGGAGAAGTCCGGGCGGTTCTGGCCCCAGGAGCATCCGGCGCGCTACGACACCATCCAATGGCTGATGTTCCAGATGGGCGGCGTCGGACCGATGTTCGGGCAGGCCCATCACTTCCGGACCTATGCGCCGGAGCCGATCCCCTATGCCGTGGACCGCTATACCAACGAGGCCGGCCGTCTCTACGGCGTCATGGACCGCCGCCTGGGCGAGAGCGAATTCCTGGCCGGCCCCGACTACACCATCGCCGACATGGCGACCTTCCCCTGGACCCGCAGCATCGAGCGGCAGGGCCACAGCTTCGACGACTTCCCCAATGTCAAACGCTGGTTCCAGGCCATCGAGTCCCGGCCGGCGGTGCAGCGCGGCGTGCAGGTCCTGGCCGACCGCCGCAAGGAAGGCCCGATCGACGAGAAGGCCCGCGAGATGATGTTCGGCGCGACGCAATACGCGAAACGATAATCCCCGCCGCCGGAATTACGCCGCACGGGCGATCTGGCGCTCGCTCAATTGATCTTCGGAGGAAAGCCAGGTGGTGACCCGCTCCGGCAACTCCGGAGATTGCTGCGGCCAGCCGGCCGCCTCGGCGATATCCGCCGTGGGAACCGTGCCGCCCTTGCTGCGGAATACGCCGCGCACCAGGGCGCGGGCGGCGACCTGCCCGTCCAGGGTCTCGAATACCTGCTCCATGATGACGTTCCTGGCGTCCCAGCCCAGCACCCTTGTGCGCAGGCGGAAGCGCTGGAACGGCGCCAGCGAGCGGCGGAAGCGGATCGTGGCCGACGCCAGTACCGGCATCCAGCCCTTGCGGAAGGCAATGCCCAGCAGCCCGGCCCGCACCACGAGATCCAGGCGGCCGAGATCCATCAGGGTCAGATAGCGGCCGTTGTTCATGTGCATGTTGAAGTCGAGATCGTTCGGCCAGCAGCGAAGCGTGACGACCGACTCGCCAAGCGTCTCGATCCGCCGGCCGAACAGCCCGGCGACGATGACCTTGAAGAGGCGGAGATAGAGGTTCATCGGGGCAACCCTGAACGGGGTTTCACCACCAAGACACCAAGGCACCAAGAGATCGCGTTGTTTGGTTGGACACCGCCGAAGGCCGGGTCAATCGACCAGGCGTATCGAACCCGGCTCGGTGATCGGGCCGTCGGCACGGCTCGGGCAACCAATGCGATCTCTTGGTGCCTTGGTGTCTTGGTGGTGACAATCCCCAGTCGTTAGAACGCGTCGATGTGGTGGGCCATCAGCGACTCGCCGCCGGCCATGATCTGGCTGAACAGGCTGCCGGATTCCGGCAGCATGCGCTGGAAGAAGAACCGGGCGGTCTTGACCTTGTTGTCATAGAAGGCGGCGTTGCCGTTGGCATCCGAGGCCTTGCCGCGCGCCACCTTGACCATACGGGCCCACATGTAGCCCATGGCCACCAGGGCGAAGAGCTTAAGATAGTCGGTGGAGGCAGCACCGGCCTCGTCCGGGTTCTTCAGCCCCTTCTGTGCGATCACGGCGGTTGCCTGCTGCAGCCGGCCGAAGGCCTTCATCAGCGGCAGCACGAACTCCGCCATCTCGGCATCCTCGGCATGCTCCTGCAAGAAGCTGTCGACCGGATGGAAGAAGCGGCGCAGCAGCCGTCCCATGTTCTGCGGCAGCTTGCGGCCGACCAGGTCCAGCGCCTGGATGCCGTTCGCACCCTCGTAGATCTGGGCGATGCGGGCGTCGCGGACATACTGCTCCATGCCCCATTCGCGGACATAGCCGTGGCCGCCCAGCACCTGCATGCCGGCGGTGGTGCCGAAATAGCCCATGTCGGTGAAATAGGCCTTGATGATCGGCGTCATCAGCGCGACCAGGTCATCGGCCTCCTGGCGCACCTGCGGATCGTCATGCTTGCTCAGCAAGTCGATCTGCAGGCCGACCCAGTAAGCCAAAGCCCGAGCGCCCTCGTTGAACGCCTTCAGGGTCAGCAGGTTCTTGCGCACATCCGGGTGCACGATGATCGGGTCGGCCGGCTTGTCCGGGAACTTCGCACCCGTCAGCGAACGGCCCTGCAGCCGCTCCTTGGCATAGTCGCGGGCGTTCTGGTAGCTGACCTCGGCCAGCCCCAGACCCTGGATGCCGACGGCCAGGCGGGCGGCGTTCATCATCACGAACATGGCCCGCATGCCCTTGTGCTTCTCGCCGACCAGCCAGCCGGTGGCCTCGTCGAAGTTCATCACGCAGGTCGAGGACGCCTTGATGCCCATCTTATGCTCGATGGATCCGCAGGCCACGCCGTTGCGCATGCCCGGCACCAGCTCGCCGTTCTCGTCCTTGGGCAGGAATTTGGGCACCAGGAACAGGCTGATGCCGCGGATGCCCGGAGGCGCGTCCGGCAGCTTGGCCAGCACCAGATGGACGATGTTCTGGGTCAAATCGTGCTCGCCGGCGGAGATGAAGATCTTGGTGCCGGTGATCTTGTAGGACCCGTCATCGGCGGGCTCCGCCTTGGTGCGGATCAGGCCGAGATCGGTGCCGCAATGGGGCTCGGTCAAGCACATGGTGCCGGACCATGTACCGTCCACCAGCTTCGGCAAGTACGCCTGCTTCAGCTCGTCCGTACCGTACGCCTCGATCGCATTGTACGCGCCGTGCGAAAGGCCGGGATACATGGCAAAGGACAGGTTGGCGGAGCACATCAGCTCCTCCATCACGAAATTCAGGACCTTAGGCAGGCCCTGGCCGCCGAACTCCGGATCGCAGGAGATTCCGGTCCAGCCACCTTCAATGAAGGTGTCGTACGCTTCCTTGAAGCCCTTGGGCGTACGTACGACGCCGTTCTCGAAGGTGCAGCCTTCCTCGTCGCCGGAGCGGTTCAGCGGGAAGAGCTCGTTCTCGGCGACCTTGGCCGCCTCCTCCAGCACCGCGTCGATCAGGTCCGGCGTGGCGTCCTCATAGCCCTTGAGGCTGGTAAGCTGGTTGACGTCCAGCAGATCGTGCAAGACGAAGCGGATGTCCTCAAGGGGAGCGGAATAAGCGGGCATCTATCGGGCTCCTCAAGTCCTATTGACTTCGGTGTCATTCGTGAGCCCCTCACCCTCCCACCGCTTCGCGGCGGCCCCCTCCTCTCCCACGAGGGGAGAGGGAGGGGCCCGCGAAGAGGGAGGGTGAGGGGTCTCACATCATTTTCAATCAACCAAGGTTCTAGTTGCGCAGCGGCTTGCCGGTTTCGAGCATGTGCTCGACGCGGTCCAGGGTGCCGGTCTGCTTCACCAGCCCCATGAACTGCTCCCGCTCCAGCCGCAGCAGATCGTCTTCGGTCAGCACCTCGGTGATGTCGGTATCGCCACCGGACAACACTTCGGCGAGGGCGCCGGAGACCACCTTGTCGTAGGGCGTCGCCTTGCCGGCCAGGACCAGCCCGTCGACCGCCATCTGCAGGGCGGTGCGGGCCGTCGGGCCGGGCAGCCGGATTTCTTCCGGCGGCTGTGGCGGTTTGTACCCGCCCTCGGTGGCCGCCATTTCCAGCGCACGGGCCTTGGCGTCGGCCAGCAACCGGTCGCGGTTCATGGTGATGCCGTCGGTCTGGCGCAGGAACAGCAGCTCCTGGGCCTCCGCCGCCGAGCGCGCCACCTTGGCGGTGCCGATGGTCTCGAAGGCCTGGCTGATCGGCGGCATGGGGCCGCCCGGCCGGCGCTTGTTCTCCGTCGCGCGGATCACCAGCTCCTTGCAGCCGCCCCAACCCGGCACCAGCCCGACGCCGACCTCGACCAGGCCGATATAGGACTCGGCATGGGCCTGCACCGCGTGGGAGTGCAGCAGGATCTCGCAACCGCCGCCCAACGCCATGCCGGACGGTGCCGCCACCACCGGGAACGGCGCGTATTTCAGGGCCTTGTAAGCGTCCTGGCCAGCCTTGACCATCTGCTCGATCTGCGGCCACAGGGCAATATTGAGGGCGAACAGGGCGAGGCCGAGATTGGCGCCGACCGTGAAGTTGGTGCCCTCGTTGTAGATCACCATCGCCTTGTAGGATTTGCCGGTCAGCGCGATGGACTTGCCCAGAAGGGCCATGGTCTGGTCGTCGAGCGCGTTCATCTTCGAGGTGAACTCGAAGCAGGTGACGCCGTCGCCGATATCCCACAAGGAGGCCGAGCCGTTTTTCAACAGCGGCTCCGACACGCGCTTGATGTCCTCCAGGGAGAGCACGCCCTCCGGCCGGTCGATATCGGCATAGTCGCCATCGGTGGTGAGGTATTGCGCCTTGCCGTCTTCGAATCGGTAGAAGGTCCTGCCGCGCGCTTTTTCCAGCAGGGCCGGGACGTCCCGCCCCTCTTCCTTCAGCTTGTCGGCGAACCAGTCCGTGCCGAGCTGGTCGATCAGCTCGAATGGGCCGTATTTCCAGTTGTAGCCGAGCCGCATGGCGGCATCGACGCCGGTGATGGTGTCGCTGATCTCCGGCACCAGGGCGGCGCTGTAGGACAGGGTCTCCGCCAGCATGCGCCAGGCGTACTGCCCGGTATGGTCCGGATGCTCGACCAGCGCCCTAAGACCGCCCTTGCGGGCCTTACCCACGCTCTCCAGCTTCGGCTTCTCGGATTTGGCGTATTCGCCGGTCTTCAGGTCGATGGATTCCTTGACCCGCTTGCCGTCGGCCTTGGCCAGCCGGTAGAAGCCGCCCTTGCCTTTCCGACCGATAGAGCCCTCGGCGATCATCTTCTCGATCAGCGGCTGCGACTTGTAGATGCCGTGGAAGGCGTCGCCCTTGGGCAGGGTCTCGGACATGCTCTTGGCGACATGCGGCATCAGATCCAGGCCGATCAGATCGATCAGCCCGAAGATGCCGGTCTTGGGCACGCCGATCGGCCGGCTGGCGACCGCATCCGCCTCCTCGACCGTCAGGCCGAGATCGAAGGCGGCGTTGACGCCAATCGTCATCCAGTGATTGCCGATCCGGTTGGCGATGAAGCCCGGCGTGTCCTTGCAGTCGACAATGCCCTTGCCCAGCCGGACGTCGCAGAAGCGGCTGATAGCCGCCACGGCATCCTTGCTGGTCTCGGGGCTCGACACGATCTCCAGCAGCCGCATGTAGCGCGGCGGGTTGAAGAAATGGGTGATCATGAATTCGGACTTGAAGGCGTCGGACCGGCCCTCGGTCAGAATCGCCAGCGGGATGGTCGAGGTATTCGACGACACCACGGCGCCCTTCTTCTTGATCTTCTCCAGCTTGGCGTAGAGGTCCTGCTTGACCTTCGGGTTCTCCAGCACCGCCTCGACGATCCAGTCGGCATCCGCCAGGGACTCCAGATCGTCCTCGACATTGCCGGTGGTCACCAGCTTGGCCGCCCGCTTCGACATGAAGGGTGCGGGCTGCATCTTCAGCATGCGCTGGACGGCGCCCTCGGCTACGATATTGCGGTTCTCCGCCCCGTCCGGGACGATGTCGAGCAGGGTCACCGGAATGCCGGCATTGGCGATGTGCGCGGCGATGCCGCCGCCCATCACGCCGGCGCCGATCACCGCCGCTTTCTTGATTTCCATAGCCATAATCGCGGCCCCGCTCTAGACGGCTTCGAGGATGGTGGCGATGCCCTGGCCGCCGCCGATGCACTGGGTGGAAAGGGCGAACTCACCCCCCTCCCGCTTCAGCAGGCTGGCGGCCTTGCCGGTGATGCGCGCACCGGTGGCGCCCAGCGGGTGGCCCATGGCCAGCGCGCCGCCGTCCAGGTTGACCTTCTTGTCGTCGAAGCCGAGCTCGGTCGCCACCGACATGGCCTGGGCGGCGAAGGCCTCGTTGGACTCGATCACGTCCAGGTTCTTGACCTCCAGGCCGGCGCGGGACAGGGCCTTCTTGGTGGCGGCGACGGGCCCGATGCCCATGATGGTCGGATCGCAGCCGGCAACGGCCACGGATTTGATCCGGGCGATGATCGGCAGGCCGTTCGCCTTGGCATATTCCTCGGATGCCACCAGGGTCGCCGAAGCGCCGTCGGTCAGCGGCGAGGAGGTGCCGGCGGTGACCGTGCCTTCGGCATCGAAGGCCGGCTTCAGTTCGGCGAGGCCCTCGGCGGAGGTGTCCGGGCGGATGGTGCCGTCCTTCTCGACCATGGAGCCGTTGGCCTTGATCGGGACGATCTCGTCGTCGAACTTGCCGGCCGACTGCGCCTCGGCCGCCTTGCGATGGCTTTCCACGGCGAAGGCCTCCTGGCGCTCGCGGGTCAGCTGGTACTTGCGGGCCAGGTTCTCGGCGGTCTCGCCCATGGACATGTAAGCGCCGGGATTGGCTTCGTGCAGCTTGGGATTTGGCATCGGGTTGAAGCCGGTCATCGGCACCCGGGTCATGCTCTCCACGCCGGCACAGATGAAGACGTCGCCAGCATCCAGCTGGATGGCGCCGGCGGCGGTGTGGATCGCCTGCATGGACGAGCCGCAGAAGCGGTTCATGGTGACGCCGGCGACCGATTGCGGCAGGCCGGCCAGCATGCCGATCAGCTTGGCGACGTTGAAGCCCTGCTCGCCCTCGGGGAAGGCGTTGCCCAGGATCAGATCCTCGATGTCCTCGACATTGACGCCGGTCTTCTCGATCAGACCGGTGACGACCTGGGCGGCAAGATCGTCCGGCCGCACCTTGACGAGTTCACCCTTGCGGGCGAGATGGAACGGCGAGCGAACGTAGCCGGCGATGACGACGTTCTTGTGCATGAGCGGGCTCCTTAAGTGTCAGACCGTGGTTGTCGGCCACGCGGTCCATCGGTTGAGGGCGATACGCCAGGGGTGCGCATCGCATGTCTGGTTCGGGCCGGGCCCTACGGTTGATCCGTATCGGGCTCAACGCCTTCACTGCGCAGATAGTCGACCATCTCTTTTTCGATCCTGCGGAGGTCGGTGAGCGTCTGCTTGACGTCTTCGAGCTGTCTTTCCAGCGACTCGATCCGCTGCCGGGCCAGGCTGGCGGCGTATTTCATCTGTTCGATCTGTCGCTGGTCGCGGTTGTAGAGATCCAGGAACTCCTTGACCTCGGCCAGCGAAAACCCAAGCCGCTTGCCGCGGCAAATCAATTCCAGGCGAGCGCGGTCGCGCCGGGAATAAACCCGGTTCATGCCCGAGCGGCCGGGCGACACCAGCCCCTCATCCTCATAGAACCGGATGGTCCGGGGCGTCAGGCCGAATTCGGCGGCCAACTCGCTGATCGTGAAGCTTTCGGCCGTCCGCTCGTCAGTGGCGACCGTCTGGTCGGAGGGCAATCGCTGTCTCCGTCTGCTTTACGTTTACGTAAACGTAAGGTAAGTCGTCATGGCCCGAGAGTCAATGACATACAGGAATAAGGTGCAGGGATCGGCGGAAATCAACCATCGGCGGTCAACACGTCCGGCAATGTACCACTAGCGGAGACCCTGCGCGCTCCAATCTCAATGCCGGTGACTCTGCGTCGCGGGGCCTGAAACGTTTTCGACGGCAGCCGGCTCTCGACATCCGGCGCTCCATCCTCTACCGCCAGAGGGTCATAGGGAGGTGGCAGTCATGCCCGATGAACCTCGGCCGTTTGCCGTACCGGTCCTGGAGACGCCACGGACGGTCATGCGGCCGCACAATGTGGAGGATTTCGAGGACGTGGCCGCCATGTGGGCCGATCCGGACGTCGTCCGCCATATCTCCGGCCGGCCCTCGACCCGCGAGGAATCCTGGTCGCGATTGCTGCGCTATATCGGCCACTGGACCGCATTGCAGTACGGGTTCTGGGCGGTAGAGGACCGGCAGTCCGGGCGCTATCTGGGCGATGTTGGGCTCGCCGACTTCAAGCGCGACATTCAGCCACCGCCAGAGAGCAGGGCGGAAGCGGGCTGGGTGCTGCGCCCGGAGACCCACGGCCGGGGCCTGGCGACGGAAACCGTAGCGGCGGCGCTGAACTGGGCCGACGCCAATCTCGCATCCGAGCGCACGACCTGCCTCATCGCGCCGGACAACCGGGCATCGATCCGCGTCGCCGAGAAGGTCGGCTTCCGCCAGGTCGCGCAGGTTGTCCATCGCGACGAGCCTACGCTGGTCTTTCACCGACAGCGGCAGCCGTCCAAACGCTGATCGCGCGCCATTGGTTCGATCTCCGTCGAACCATCAAGACGCCATCCTCCTTTATGGTGATCGCTGACAGATATGCAGAGGAACCGGGACCATGATCACCTGCTTCATCCGGTACGAGATCGATCCGTACAGAACCGATGCCTTCGCCGAATACGCCCGCAACTGGGGGCAGGCCATTCCCCGTTGCGGCGCCGATCTGATCGGCTATTTCGCGCCCCATGAGGGATCGGCGACAACGGCCTACGGCGTTTACAACATCGACAACCTGGCGGAGTACGAGGCCTATCGGGCGCGGCTGCGAGACGATCCGCTGGGCCTGGAGAACTATGAGTTCGCCCGGCGCGAACGGTTTATCCGGCGGGAGGACCGCATCTTCCTGCGTCTTGCCTCGGCGCCTCACGCGGCCCAGGTGGCGCCATGATCGCCGTCATTTTCGAGGTCGAGCCGAAAGCCGGCCGGCGGGATCAGTACCTCGACCTGGCTGGCACCCTTCGGCCGCTGCTGGAGGAGATCGACGGCTTCATTTCGATCGAGCGGTTCGAGAGCCTGACGACGCCCGGCAAGATTCTGTCGCTGTCCTTCTTCCGCGACGAGCAGGCGATCCGCGACTGGCGCAATGTGGAGGCCCATCGGCGGGCCCAAGCCGCCGGCAGGTCGGAGATCTTCGCCGGCTACCGGCTGCGGATCGCCTCGGTCCTGCGGGATTACGGCCTGGACGACCGGGCGCAGGCGCCATCGGATTCCACTGCGATCCACGGCTGAGACCGGGCATTCTGCCGGGCACGGCCCACCGGCTATTCGGACCCGTTCGCCGCCCTCGCCGCCTCTTCTTCCAGCACCGCCTTGCGGGACAGCTTGCCGATCAGGGTCTTCGGCAATTCGTCGCGGAACTCCACCAGCTTTGGGATTTCCATCGGCGACAGCTTGTCCTTCAGGAAGGCCTTCAGATCGTCATGGGTCATCTCATGGCCGGCGTTCAGCTTGATGTAGGCCTTGACCGTCTGGCCGCGGTATTCGTCCGGAATGCCGGCGACGATGCATTCGTCGACGGCCGGGTGCAGATAGATCGCCTCTTCCACATTGCGCGGATAGATGTTGTAGCCGCCGGCCAGGATCAGATCCTTGATGCGGTCGACGATGAAGATGTAGCCATCCTCGTCCATATAGCCGACATCGCCGGTATGCAGGCGGCCATCGACCAGGGTGTTCTCGGTCTCCTCGGGCTTCTCCCAATAGCCTTTCATGACCTGCGGCCCGGAGATGCAGACCTCGCCGCGCTCGCCCTGCGGCATCACCTTGTCGCGGTCCTCCAGCGAGATGATCTCGATGGTGGTCCCGGGCAACGGCAGGCCGATCGACCCGGTCTTGTTGACCCCATCCACCGGATTGCAGCTCGCCACCGGCGAGCTCTCCGACAAACCGTAGCCCTCGACCAGCTTGCAGCCGGTCAGGCGTTCAAAGGTCTGCTTCACGTCGATCGGCAGCGGCGCGCCGCCGGAGAGGCAGGCCTTGATCGAGGTCAGGTCGTATTTGTCCCGCTTGGGATGTCCGTTGATCGCCGTGTAGATCGTCGGTACGGCCGGGAATACGGTCGGCTTCTTCTTGTCGATGGTCTGAAGCACCATGTCGAGCTCGAAGCGCGGCAGCATGATGATCTCCGCGCCGATCCGGATGCTGAGATTCATCACCGAGGTCATGGCGAAGACGTGGAAGAAGGGGATCACCCCCATCATGCGCTCCGAGCCCTCATCCACGCCTGGGAACCACATGTAGGACTGCTCGGCATTGGCGTACAGGTTCATGTGGGTCAGCATGGCGCCCTTGGGCACACCGGTGGTGCCGCCGGTGTATTGCAGCACCGCGACGTCGTCGGGCGATATGTCGACAGGTTTGGGCCGGTCCCCCTTGGCCATCAGCGCATCGAAACGGATGTGCCGCTCGTCGTCCGGGAACCGGGCGATCTCTCCGCGTTTCAGTAATGAAAACAGATGGTTCTTGGGAAACGGCAGGATGCCCGCCATGGGACACATGATCAGCCGGTTCAGCCGCGTATCCGTCAGCATGCGGCTCATCTTGTCGTGCAGCACCTTCAGGTCCAGCGTGACCATGAGGTCCGTGCCGGAATCCTCGATCTGGTGGGCGATCTCCCGTTCCGCGTAGAGCGGATTGAAATTCACCACCGTGGCGCCGCATTTCAGCACCGCGTAGTAGAAGATCAGGAAATACGGCGTGTTTGGCAGGAACAGGCCGACCCGGGAATCGCGGCCGATGCCGATCGCCTGCAGTCCTGCCGCGGCGCGGTCGACCATCGCACCGATCTCGCCATAGCTGTATCGCTTGCCGAGGAAATCGGCGCAGGGGCGATCGGCGAATCGGGCGACCGTATCCTCGAGGATCCCATGCAGCAGCTTGGGCTCGATCCGCGCATGCCAGTCAATATCTTTGGGGTATGCCTTGATCCAAGGCATCTCGGCCGGCTGGGCTGCCGTGTCCGCCATCCGCTCACTCTCCCGGAACCTGTTGCCGGCCGAAGGGCCCGCGTTTCTATCGTTGGTAGCGTATATCGGATATCCCTTAAGGCAGGGCAAGGGGTTGCAGAATTCCGGGCGAATGGCCGCAGATTGCCCATATGATGGCAGCATGTCAGAGCAGGCGGGTTGAGTTCTGGCCGTTCGAACGGCCAAAACCGCCGCAATCGGAGGCCCGGGCGCCTGAAAACGAAGGCGACGGATGATGGGAGGATCGCGGTTACAGCAGAAGACTGGAGCCAGCGCCACCATCATTGAGCCATGATGCTGTCGCTAGATGAACGTTAACCGATCGGCTGCTAGAAGGCGTCCATGGAGGCGCACGCCAACGACCTGACATCCATGGCACTCGTCACGACGGTGGCGGTGTTGTGCGGCCTGCTGTTCACACGCATCAGGCAGCCGGCCATCGTCGGCTATATCCTGGCCGGCGTGGTGCTGGGACCGACCGGGTTCCGCCTCGTCCAGAACTCCGAAAACGTCACCTCCCTGGCCGAACTCGGCGTGCTGATGCTGCTGTTCCTGATCGGCATGGAACTCAGCCTGCGCCATTTCAAATCGGTGCTGGCGGTGGCGTCGTGCTGCGCGATCCTCCAGATCGGTTTCTCGCTGGGGATCACCGCCCTCCTCGCCCGGCTGTTCGACTGGCCCTGGCAGCAGGCGGTTGTGCTCGGCTTCGTCTTCGCGCTTAGCAGCACCGCCGTCGCCATCAAGATGCTGGAGGACATCAAGGAGCTGCGATCCCCGGTGGGCCGCATCACCGTCGGCGTGCTGATCGCCCAGGATCTGGCGATCGTGCCGATGCTGGTGCTGATCCACGGCATGGGCGCGGAAGGCACCATCGGCTACGACGTGGTGGCCAAGCTGGTGCTGGCCAGCGCCTTCCTGGTGGCGCTGATCTGGTTCCTGAGCCGCCGCCAGAAGATCGTGCTGCCGACCCGGCGCTGGATGAAGGGCAAGCTCGACCTGATCCCCCTGGCGGCGCTGGCCTTCTGCTTCAGCGCCGCGACGGTGTCCGGCCTGCTCGGTCTGTCGGCCGCCTATGGCGCTTTCCTGGCCGGCCTGGTGATCGGCCAGTCCACCGACCGCGCCGTCACCATCCGCGCGACGCGGCCGATCCAGAGCGTGCTGCTGGTGGTGTTCTTCCTGTCGATCGGGCTGCTGATCGACTGGCGCTACATCGTGGACAATCTCGGCCTGGTCCTGACGCTGCTGGCCTCGGCGGTGTTCGTGAAGACGGCGATCAATGTCGGCGCCCTCAGGCTGCTGCGCGAGCCCTGGGAACGTGCCTTTCCGGCCGGCGTGATCATGGGCCAGATCGGCGAATTCTCCTTCGTCCTGGCGGCGGCCGGTGTGGGCGTCGGCGCCATCGACAAGGAAGGCTATCGCCTGGCGATCTCCGTCATCGCGCTCAGCCTGCTGATCAGCCCGCTCTGGCTGATCACCGCCCGGCGCTTCATGGCGATCGCATCGGACGGCGTGACCAATATCCAATCCGCCTTGGCCGAGACCTTCAAGGAAGAGGTGACGGCGTACGCCACCGCGGTCTCCCTGGTCCGTCGCGGCGCCGCCAAGTTCCGCAAGGGCGATGCCAAGACACCGCAGAAGAGCCTGCCGGCGCCGACGCCCATGATTGAGTCGGAACCGTCCCTCGAACCGCTGGCCGAAGCGGAGGTGGTGGTGACCGAGGAGCCGGAGGCCGGGTCCGAACCGCCCCTGGAACCCCTGGCGGATGCGGAACCCGAGGCATCGGACGAGGTCGATCCCGACGACAAGGAAGTGCCCTCCGCCAAGCGCCGCGACGACGTCACGGAACCGGCCGAGTAGGATCCGCCTTAGGCCAATCCCGACCGCAGCCGCGCCAACGCCTCATCCAGCACGTCGTCCTGCTTGGCAAAGCAGAACCGCACGACGGTCCTGAGGGCATCCTCCTGATAGAAGGCGCTGGCGGGGATCGCCGCGACCCCGGCCTGCTCGGTGATGTGCCGGCAGAAGTCCGCATCGTCGCCGTCGAAGCCGGTCCGGCCCACATCCACATTGACGAAATAGGTGCCGGCGCAGGGCAGGACGTCGAGCCCGATCTCCGCCAGCCCGCCGGCGAACCGGTCGCGCTTGCCCTGCATCTCCGCCGCCAGACCGGCGAAATAGGACTGCTCCTTTGACAGGCCGAAGGCCACGGCGCTCTGCAGATTGGGCGGGGTGGTGAACACCAGGAACTGATGCGCCTTGCTGACCGGCGCCAGCAGATCCGGCGCGGCGGTCACATAGCCGACCTTCCAACCCGTCAGCGAAAAGGTCTTGCCGGCCGAGCCGATCTTCAGGCAGCGCTCCCGCATGCCCGGCAGCGTGATCAGCGGAATGTGCGGACGTTCGTCGAAGACGATGTGCTCATAGACCTCATCGCACACCGCATAGGCATCCGTACCCTCGACGAATTCGGCGATCATCTCCAACTCGGCCCGGTCGAATACCTTGGCCGCCGGGTTCAGCGGGTTGTTCAGCAGGACGAGCTTGGTTTTGGGTGAAAAGGCGCGCTCCAGATCGCCTCTGTCGAAGCTCCAGTCCGGCGGCGCCAGGGACACGAATCTCGGCACGCCGCCGGCCCGCCGCACCATCGGCGCGTAGCAATCGTAGAGCGGCTGGAACAGCACCACCTCGTCGCCCGGCTCGATCAGGCCCAGCAGGCAGGCGGCCAGCGCCTCGGTGGCGCCGGAGGTCACCATCACCTCGCGCTGCCAGTCCACCTCCAGCCCGTAGAAGCGCCGGCCATGCTCAGCCACCGCCTGGCGCAGCTGGGGGATGCCCAGCATCGGCGGGTACTGGTTCCAGCCCGTCGTCACCGCATCGGCGGCCGCCTGCAGCACGTCTTCCGGGCCACGTCCATCCGGGAACCCCTGGCCCAGATTGATCGCATCGTGCTGCATGGCCAGGCGCGACATGACCTCGAAGACGGTCGTGCCGGTCGTGGAGAACAGGGCGTTGGCGGGCTTCATGGCGGGCCTCCGAACCGATCCGGGGCCGGTCGTTTAGCCCGCAATGGCCGGTTCGTCCAGGCCCAGGCGGTCAGCCGGTGCGATCGAGTGGGAGAATTCCCTGGGCTTCGGGCTCCGCGCCACCCTGCTCCAGGGCGAGCAGGGCCGCCTTGGTATCGAGCCCGCCACCGAATCCGGTCAGCTTGCCTGTGCTGCCGATGACCCGGTGGCAGGGCACCACGATCGGCAGCGGATTGGCCCCGTTGGCGGCGCCGACGGCGCGCGACGCGCTCGGGCGGCCGATGGATTCGGCAATGGCGCCATAGGAGACCGTCTCGCCATAGGGGATCCGGCGCAGCGCACGCCAGACCGAGAGCTGGAACGGCGTTCCCTGCGGTGCCAACGGCAGATCAAACTCCGTCAGCGTACCGGCGAAATAGGCGGCGAGTTGCCGCTTCGTCTCGACGAACGGGGCATCGTTCTCGATCCAGTCCGGCTCCGCGTGCCGGGTCCGGCTGCCGGTGGGAAAGCTGATCAGCCGCAGCCCGCCCTCGTCGCCGGCCAGCAGCAGGCGCCCGATCGGGCTATCCATGTGGCTGTAGTACATCGCTCCTCTCCTTCCGCCGGCCAGGCGGGGGCTCCGCCACGCCCTCGGGCGGCCGCACCGGTGTCTCGGCCCGCCAGAGATATTGCGCCGCGTAGGCACGCCAGGGCCGCCAGGCCTCCGCGCGCCGGGCAAGGTCCTTTGCCGTGGACGCCATGCCGAGCGCCGCGGCGCTGCGGATCAGGCCAAGATCCGCCGCTGGGAATGCATCCGGCTCATTGAGCGCCCGCATGGCGACATATTGCGCCGTCCAGCTCCCGATGCCGGGCAGGGCCGTCAGCCGTCGTTCCAGGGTTTCCGGATCGGAGGCGCCGTCGAAGACGACATCGCCGCGCGCCACCGCCTCCGACAGCGCTCGGATGGTGCGGGCCCGCGCCTTCGGCAGGCCGATTCGCGCGACATCGGCCTCCGCCAGCGCGGACGGGGTCGGAAACAGAATCGCAGGGCCACCCTCTGCCGGCAGCCGCTCTCCGAACGCCTCCGCCAGCCGCCCGGCCAGGGTCGAGGCGCCCTTGACCGTCACCTGCTGGCCCAGGATGGCGCGGATGGCCAGTTCGAATCCGTCCCAGGCGCCCGGCAGCCGCAATCCCGGGTGGGCGGCCACGACGCCGGCAAGTGCCGGATCACCGGACAGATGGTTTCCAATGTCGTCCGGATCGGCGGTCAGATCGAACATCCGCCGGACCCGTTCGACGATCTGGAACAGCACCCGGGACTCCGGAAAGACCACGCTCAGCAGCAAGGCGCTCTCGCCGGGGATCGGTTGGACACGGAGCCGGCCGCAATGGCCGTCCAGGGCGATGGTGCGGCTGTAGCCGGTGTCGTCGACCGCCTCCACGCCGGGTGTGGCGCGCAGGGCGAAATAGCCGGCGATCGAGTCCCAATCGAAGGGCGGCCGATAGGCCAGCCGCAGCTCGAAATCGCTGTCCGCATCGCCGGCGCCGCGGCGTCGGGACGTGCGTCGCAGAGCGCCCGGCGGACAGCCATAGGCACTGCGAAAGGCGGCGTTGAACCTTCGAATGCTGCCGAACCCCGAAGACAGCGCGATCTGGGCCAGCGGCAGGTCGGTCTCGTTGATCAGCTTCTTGGCAAACAGCAGCCGCCGGGTACCGGCCACGGCGCGGGGCGGCGCGCCGAGATGCTTGCGGAACAGGCGCGAGAGATGCCGGGCGCCGACCCCGAGCCGGTCCGCCAGATTCTCCACCGTGCCATCGCCGTCCAGCGCGCCATCCGCGATCAGGCGAAGTCCGCGCGACACCGTCGCCGCCGTGCCGAACCAGGCCGGCGAGCCGGGCGCCGCCTCCGGCCGGCATCTCAGGCACGGCCGGAAACCGGCTTCCGCCGCCGCGGCCGCGGTCGGATAGAAGCGCACGTTTTGCGGCTTGGGCGGACGCACCGGGCAGATCGGCCGGCAGTAGATGCCGGTCGTGACGACGCCGATGAAGAACCGGCCGTCGAACCGGGCATCGCGCGCCAGCCGGGCCCGCTCGCAGATTTCCGGATCCAGCGCCATGGCGGGTGTCGAATTGGGTCGTTTCATGGTCGCAGATTAGCGCGGATCGCCGCCCGGGTCTGGTCGCTTTCGGACCAGGTTCGTCAAGCGAGATTGAACCAAAGAGGCACAGAGACACAGAGACACTGAGGACCAAATCAACACCGTCATTCCCGCGAAAGCAGGAATGACAGCGGACTTGTTGGTTCTCTGCGCCTCTGTGTCTCTGCGGTGAAATCCCCCTTGCTGGCCTCACAGGGGCCAGACGATCAGCAGCATCGGGATCGCCACGGCGATGACCAGGATTTCCAGCGGCAGGCCGACGCGCCAGTAATCGCCGAACTCGTAGCCGCCGGGCCCCATGATCAGGGTGTTGTTCTGGTGTCCGATCGGGGTCAGGAAGGCGCAGGAGGCGCCGATCGCGACCGCCATCAGGAACGGATCGGCACTGACCTGCATGCGCTCGGCGATGCCGGCGGCGATCGGCGCCATGACCACGGCGGTGGCGGCATTGTTCATCACGTCGGACAGGGTCATGGCGGCGACCAGGACCAGGGTCAGGATGGCCCAGGGCGGGAAGTCCCCGGCCAGCGAAAGGATGTTGTCGGCGATCAGCGCGGTGCCGCCGGTCGCTCCCAGCGCCCCGCCCACCGGGATCATGGCGCCCAGCAGGACCACCACCGGCCAATCGATGGCGTCATAGATGTCCCGCGGCGTCAGCAGATTGCCCAACACCATCACCACCAGGGCGCAGAGCAGCGCCACCGGCACCGAGAGCAGGCCGGTGGCCGCCAGGGCGATGGCGCCGGCGAACAGGATCAGCGGCGCGAAGGTGCGGGCGCCGGACAGGCGCAGTCCGCGTTCCGCCAGCGGCAGGCAGCCGATCAGGCTGAGATTGTCCTGGATCGCGGTCGAATCGCCCTGCAGCAACAGCACGTCGCCGGCCCGCAGGGTGACATTGCGGATGCGCTTGCGCACCGGATGCCCTTCCCGGGCCACGGCCAAGAGGTCGATGCCGAAGCGGCGGCGCAGATGGAACCCGGCGGCGGAATTGCCGACCAGGCGGGCGCCCGGCGCCAGCACCGCCTCGACATGGACCAGATCCTCGTCCTTCAGGGATTCCCGGAGCCCCAGCGGGTCGACGACCAGTTCCAGCTTGTCTTCCTTGGTCAGCTCCGGAAGCGCGTCGGGGTCCAGCTCCATCAGCAGATAGTCGCCGGCGCGGATCTTGTGGCGGCGGCCATGGGTCACCGCCCCCTTGCCGTCGCGGATCAGGCCGAAGATGTGCGCCTCGGATTTCAGGTCGCGTTCGAACCCGGCGATGGTGCGCCCGACCGCCGGCGATTCCTCGGTCACTTTGAATTCGGCGACATAATCGTCGATCTGGAACAGCGGCGTACCGTCATCGCCGCTGCGCCCGCGCGGCAACAGTCGCCAACCGATGAACAGCAGATAGCAAACGCCCAAGAGCACGATCGGAAGGCCGATCGGGCTGAAGGAGAACATGCCGAACGGCTCGCCCGCCACTTCGGCGCGATAGGCGGCGATGATGATGTTGGGCGGGGTGCCGATCAGCGTGACCAGCCCGCCGAGGATCGACCCGAACGCAACAGGCATCAGCAGCCGGGACGGCGGGTCGCCATTGAGTCGTGCGACCTGCATCGCCACCGGCATCATCAGCGCCAACGCCCCGACATTGTTCATGAACATCGACAGAAGCGCCGCCAGCCCGACCACGGCAGCCTGCTGGGCGTAGCGGCCGCTGACCACCTGGCTCACCATCTCGCCGATGCGCTGGACGATGCCGGATGTCACGAAGGCGCGGGTCACCGCCAGCACCACCGCCACGACCACCACCGCCGGATGCCCGAACCCGTCGAAGGCGTCGGCCATCGGCACCACGCCGGCAACGACGCAGGCCACCAGGGCCAGCACCGCCACCACGTCGTAGCGCCAGCGCCCCCAGGCAAACAGCACCATGGCCGCCGCCAGGATCGCGAATACCACCGCCTGTTCGAATTCCATGTCCCGGCCTCCGCGCCCGAATCATGGGTCGGTCATCTCACCACACAGGCACAGGGACACGGAGAAAAGAAGTGAAAAGCAACCTTGATCACCACCAAGGCACAAAGACACCAAGAGATTTGGTTCGCCGCGCCGTAGGCGTGGCAATGGCGAGCATCGGATCGTGCCGCGAGCGCGCGCGAGATGATTGCAGCGCCTGCGGCGCCACGAACAAGGACTCTTGGTGTCTTCGTGCCTTGGTGGTGATCAAGGTTGTTTGTGGTTCCGGCCCCTTTGTCTTGCGCCCGGGACTGCGCTAGGCTTTGACCGAACGGTCAGGTTCCGCCGCATGCGCGACACTGTCTGCGGGCCATTCAGCAACACCAACGCCCGGAAAACCGGGCCCTGAGGGGGAGCATTCACACCATGTCTACGGTGATCAAGGGCGGCACCATCGTCACGGCGGATCGCACATGGCAGGCCGATGTGCTGATCGAAGGCGATGTCATTTCCCGTATCGGCCCAAACCTCTCTGGCGATACGGTGCTGGACGCCACCGATTGCTATGTGATGCCGGGCGGCATCGACCCGCATACCCATATGGAGATGCCCTTCATGGGCACCCACTCCGCCGACACCTTCGAGAGCGGCACCCGCGCCGGTCTGTCCGGCGGCACCACCATGATCGTGGATTTCTGCCTCGCCGCCCCGGACCAGTCGCTGCTGGAGGCGCTGGCGCAATGGCGGCAGAAATCCTCCAACGCCTGTTCCGACTACTCCTACCACATGGCGGTGACCTGGTGGTCGGAGCAGGTGTTCAACGAGATGGCCGAGGTTGTCGACCGCGGCATCAACACCTTCAAGCACTTTATGGCCTACAAGGGCGCGCTGATGGTGGACGACGACGAGATGTACGCGTCGTTCCAGCGCTGCGCGGCACTGGGCGCCATGCCGCTGGTGCATGCGGAGAACGGCGACGTGGTCGCCCATCTGCAGCAGAAATATATGGAGATGGGCGTCACCGGGCCGGAGGGCCACGCCTATTCCCGGCCGCCCGAGGTCGAGGGCGAGGCCGCCAACCGGGCCATCATGATCGCCGACATGGCCAATGTGCCGCTCTATGTGGTGCACACCTCCTGCGAGCAAGCCCATGAGGCGATCCGCCGGGCCCGGCAGAAGGGCATGCGGGTCTATGGCGAGCCGCTGATCCAGCACCTGGTGCTGGACGAGAGCGAGTACCAGAACCAGGACTGGATCCACGCCGCGCGCCGCGTAATGTCGCCGCCCTTCCGCGACAAGGCGCATCAGGACAGCCTGTGGGCGGGACTGCAGGCCGGCAGCCTGCAGGTGGTCGCCACCGACCATTGCTCGTTCACCACCGAGCAGAAGAAGATGGGGCTGGACAATTTCACCCTCATCCCCAATGGCACCGGCGGCCTGGAAGACCGCATGCCGCTGCTCTGGACCCATGGCGTGGCCACCGGCCGGCTGACTCCGAACGAGTTCGTCGCGGTCACCTCCACCAACATCGCCCGCATCCTCAACATGTATCCGAAGAAAGGCGCGGTGCTGGAGGGCGCGGATGCCGACCTGGTGGTCTGGGACCCGAAGGCCGGCAAGACCATCACCGCCGACGCCCAGCAATCGGTGATCGACTACAACGTCTTCGAGGGCATGTCCGTCACCGGCCTGCCCCGCTACACCCTCACGAGAGGCAAGGTCGCGGTCGAGGCCGGCACCATGAAGGCCGAGCCGGGCCATGGCGAATTCGTGCCCCGCGAGCCCTATCCGGCCGTCAACAAGGCGCTGTCGACCTGGAAGGAGCTCACCGCTCCGCGCAAGGTGGAACGCAAGGCGGAGAACATTCCGGCCGGGGTCTAAATCTGTTGGGGCCGGGCCTTTAGGTCCGTTCTCGGCCAGAGCCGATCAGGATCTTGCCGGAGAGCATTGCGCCTCTGGACGTGCTTGCGCCTTGGCGGGTGGATTTCGAGTAGCATCCGGAACACCACAGCAACTTATCGGCGGCATTCCGGACATTTTGCGTCGGTGAGCGCAGAAGAATGTTCGCCCCCACCGCCCGCTATCGTATACGCTGGAGGTGCTAACCGAGGGCAAGGGGAACCCCCGATGGCGACCAGAACTGTCCGGCGTTCTATTTGTTGCGGAACGGTGTGATGGCTGTTTGCGCCGACACGCTGACCGTGCCCGTAGATACCATCCTCGATTTGACCCAGACGCTCGTTGCCACGCCATCCCAATCCGGGATCGACAGCAATGGCCCGATGCTGATCGCCATCGCCCGCTTCCTGGACGCCAACGGGCTGAAACCCCGCATGCTGTCGGACAATGGCGGCGACCCAGTCGCCCTCATTACCGAGATCGTCGGCACCGAAGACGGACCAACGATCTGCCTGAATGCCTGCGCCGACACCGCGCCGGCGGGCGATCCGGAAACCTGGACATCCCCGCCCTTCGAGCCGACGGTCCGCGATGGCTGGATGTATGGACGCGGCGCCGCCGACTCGAAGGTCGCGATCGCCATGTTTTGCCATCTCGGCGTTGCGTTTGCGGCCGCGCGCGAGCGGCTGCGCGGCCGCCTGCTGTTGCTGTTCGACGGCGACGAGCACACCGGCGGCTTCGGCGGCATCAAGGCGCTGCTGCGCACCAAGCCCGACCTCTCGGCGGTCATGATCGGGTATCCGGACGACACCGCGATCCATGTCGGAGCCCGCGGGTTCTATCGCAGTCGCGTCGTGGTGCACGGCCGGGCCGAGCACTCCGGCAAACCGCGCGGCCCGACCGCCAACGCCATCGACAAGGCGGCGCATCTGGCGGTCAGCCTGCAATCCACCTCCCTGCCGGAAATCGACGATCCGGATTTTCCGCTGCCGCCGCGGATCTCGGTGACCGCCATCAGCGGCGGCTCCGGTTTCAGCGTCATACCCGACCGCTGCGAGATCAATGTCGACTTCCGCCTGACGCCCGCGGCCGGCCGCTCCTGGGCCGAAGCCGTGCTGGCCGATGCCGTGTGGCGGGTAGACCGGGACTATCCCACCGGAACACCGACCGACATCACCGATACCAACAGCTGGCCGCCCTATCGGTTGCCCGACGGTTCGGAACTGCGGGCGGCGATGACCAACGCCGCCGCCGAGGCGAAGGGGCAGCCTGTGCCCGCTCAGGTCAGCGGGCCTTCGAATATCGGAAACCTGCTGGCATCCTCCGGTATCGAGGCGACATGCGGCTTCGGGGTGCGCTGCTCCGGGGTTCATGGCGCCGACGAGGGATTCGCCATCGACACCATCCAACCGACCTACCGCACCTATGCCGGCGCGGTGCGGCGGATGTTGAACAGCTGAACGGATTTTCCGGCCGCGGCCGGCGGGGTCAGCCTCGGCCGAGGAACTTCACGCCGAGACGCCGACCCTGGCGCCAGCAGACGCGGCAGGTGTATCGGGTGTCCTGACCGAGCACCATCTGGAAGCTGGTCGGCAGATCGAAATGGTCCGCCAGCAGCTGGATTCCCGCCCCGCCATGGGACAGGTCGACGATGCGGCAATCGATCCCGGGCCCCTGGGCGATCCTGGCCGCGCGGTCGGTCTTGAACCGGCGATGGCGGCGGCGCTCCTGTCCGCCGGGGATGCGCGGGGCGTCGGCTTCCATCACCCCCGCCTGAGAGGGATAGCTGAGGCCGGATTTGGTAATCGCCGTGCGCACGCATTCGACCAGGCCGTCCTTGGTGAAGGGTTTCGCCAAGACGTCATTTGCGCCCAATGCTGCGGCGTCGAAAACTCCGGCGGAATCGACCAGCCAGGACGCGATGACCAGGGGGGCCAGCACCCTGTTGTCCCGAAGCCGCCGGATCACGTCGGCACCGTCGACATCCGGCAGCAGGACTTCCATCAAGATCAGGTCGTAATGCGCGAGCGCAGCCATCTTGACGGCATTCTCGCCAAGCGAGGTCCTGTCATAGGCTTCGACGACACCATCAAGCATCGATTCGGCGGCCTTCGCGATGGCGGAGTCGTTCTCGATATGAAGTATGCGCATGCGGCTGATCCTGGCGGACGCGCGGGTCGCGTCTGGGTTTTCCAATACTATGCTGGCATTAACGAATTCTGATTATGGCCGGACTCGGGCCGATGTCGCGGCCGCCAATTCGACGGCCAGGGCCCTAGCGCCGATGCCACCTTACCGCAGTTTCCAGGATGGCCGGCAGATCGGACAGAGCCGGCGACCATCCCAGGGTGTTCATGGCGAGCGACGGATCGGCAACGAGCTCCGGCGGATCGCCTGCCCTGCGGGGGGCGTTTTCGCACGGCACGGCGCTGCCAAGCGCCTCGCCCGCCGCATCCAGGACTTGCCGCACGGAGTAGCCGCGCCCGGTACCGAGATTGGCGGCAAGGCTGTCGCCACCTTCCAGCAGATGCTTCAACGCCAGCACATGGGCGTCGGCCAGATCGGTCACATGCACATAGTCGCGAACGGCCGTCCCGTCCGGCGTGGGATAGTCGGTTCCAAAGACCTTGACCGGCGGCCTCATGCCGAGGCCCGCCTCGAGGACCAGCGGGATCAGATGGAACTCGGGATCATGGGCCTCGCCGATCTCGCCATCCGGGTCGGCGCCGGCTGCGTTGAAATAACGTAGCGCGGACCAGCGCAGGCCATAGGCCTCGCCGTACCATTTCAGAGCGCGCTCCACCGCGAGCTTTGTTTCGCCATAGGGGTTGATCGGGCGCTGCGGGTGGTCTTCCGGCATCGGCACCCGTTCCGGCGTGCCGTAGGTCGCGGCACTGGAGGAGAACACGATGGTCTCCAGCCCGGTCTCGCGGATGGCGTTCAGCAGGGCCAGGGTGTTCACGACGTTGTTGGCGTAGTACTTCGCCGGCATCTCGACCGATTCGCCGACATTCAGCGATGCGGCGAAATGCATTACGGCGCCTACGCCCTCCGCCCGGATCAGTTCCGGCAGCGCGGCATGATCGGACAGATCGAATTCGACAAGCTTGCCCCAGCGAACCGCCTCGGCATGACCCGCCGAGAGATTATCAACCGTGACGGGCTCGAAACCGGCCTCTGCAAGCGCCTTGCAGGCATGCGCGCCGATGTAGCCGGCGCCTCCCGCCACCAGGATCTTCATCGATCGTCACTCCCTTCGCGTCGTTAGGACTTCATTAAGCCTGGTCAGGCAGATTGTGCCCGATTCGAGTTTACTATCGCTTTTCGCGAGCCGGCCGGTCTCGTCCGGTCTCACCTCCGGCGCTTCTTCTGTCTTAGGTAAAGGCCTGACGGATGACAATGACGCACGTATCGCCAGCGCAGGCCATGGAAAGCCGATACTACGGTATCGGCGGCTGGCTGCTGGTGATCTATGTGCTGTTTGTCCTGGGCGCGCTGTCCACCTTGTTCAGCCTGGTCGGCTCGCTCGGCCAGATCGGTTTGAGCGAGGCGGATCTGGTCGGCACAAGCCCGGAACTGGGCAGCATCGTCTACGCACTTCAACTCGCCCTGGCGCTGCCCTTCCTGGTCCTCACGCCAATGAAGCATCCGCAGATGCCGGTGGTGACGATCATCTGCCTGTGGGTCTCCGTCGCGATCTCGATCGTCTATTTCGCCATCCAAGGCTCGATGTTGACGGCCGGATTGGAACAGCAAGCGAGCGCGCTATACGGTCAACAAGGCGTCTCTGCGCCGGACGGGATCGACGGGATCATAGGCATGGCCGTGGTGACCACCATGATGATCTCGGTGGGCATCTCGGTCCTCTTCAGCGCGATCGTGACCTGGTATCTGCTCGCTTCCAAGCGGGTGAACGCGACATTCCGCCATCGCATCCCGGGCGGTTTTGCGATGGCCGCGATGCATGCCGCGGCCGCGCACGCACAATCCGCTGAAGGGATGCCGTCGACGGGGGTCTCACCAACGCCCGGATCGAGAATCTAACCCACACATCGGACTTGGCTGGCGCCGGATCAGGGGCGCGGACGCCAGCCACCAGGGGAGCCCGTTCGCGGGCTCCCCTTCTTCTTTCTGCGATCCGCAACAGAAAGGGGGCCGGCGGCCCCCTTTCATACAGCGCGGCAGTTGTCGCCCCCCCCTACATCCCAGTCGCCTTTTCCCAGGCGGCATGGGTCCAGGCGCCGTCCGGGACCGCGGTGATGACCGGATCGCTGTCGCCGGACATCAGCACGTCCACCGTGCGCTCATAGGCGGTCGGCTCCAGATAGCCGAGGCCCTTGCTGGAACCCGGGATCAGCTTGGCGATCTCGCCCATCTGGCGGGACTGGATCTCCATGGTGGCGACGCCGGCCGGATCGGCCTCGACGACGATCTCCGCCGCCTCCTCGACATTGTCGATGGCGTACTGCCAGCCCTGGATGGAGGCCGCGATGAAGCGCGACAGCTTGTCCACATAGGCCGGGTCGTCGAGGCTGTCCTCCAGCGCATAGAGCCCGTCCTCCAGGGTCGCCACGCCTTCATCCTCGTAGAAGAAGGTGATCAGCTCGTCGGCCTGCAGACCGGCATCGATGACCTGCCAATACTCGTTGTAGATCATCGTGGAGATGCAGTCGGCCTGGCCGTCCAGGATCGGATCGACGTTGAAGCCCTGGCGCAGCACCGTCACGTCGGCGCCGGAGCCGGTGGTCTCCAGGCCAAGCTGGCTCATCCAGGACAGGAACGGGTACTCGTTGCCGAAGAACCAGACGCCCAGGGTCTTGCCGTCGAAATCCGCCGGTGCGGCGATGCCGCTGGCCTTCAGGCAGGTCAGCATCATGCCGGAGCGGTTGAAGAACTGGGCCACGTTGACCAGGGGCACGCCGCGCTCCCGCGCCGCCAGGGCCGCCGGCATCCATTCCACCACGACATCGGCGCCGCCGGCCGCAATCACCTGCGGCGGAGCGATATCGGGACCACCGGGCTTGATGGTGACGTCCAGCCCGGCATCCTCGTAGAAGCCCTTCTCCAGCGCCACGAAATACCCGGCGAACTGCGCCTGGGTCACCCATTTCAGCTGGATGGTGAACTCGTCCAGCGCCTGGGCGGCGGTGCTGCCCAGAAGCATCGCGGCCCCCGCCGCCAGCAGAGTCAAATTCTTCTTCATTGGTCTACCTCACCTGTTTTCTGTGTTGCGTTTCTTGTCGTTTCCTCGTGTACCCGCTTCTTGGGCGGGATCACTGTCGTTGCGAAGGATGCCAGAAAGTCATCCCCCGCTCCAGCAGGGCAAGCGCGCCATAGGAGGCGGAGCCCGCCATGGCCGCCACGGCGATGGTCGCCCAGACGAAATCCACGTTCAGCCGCGCCACCTCGGTTGAGATGCGGAAGCCCATGCCCTGGATCGGGGTGCCGAAGAACTCCGCCACGATGGCGCCGATCAGGGCCAGGGTCGAATTCAGCTTCAGCGCATTGAATATGAACGGCATGGCGCCCGGCAGCCGCAGCTTCAACAGCGTCTGCGGATAGCTGGCGGCATAGGAGCGCATCAGGTCGCGCTCCATGGCGCCCGATGCCTGCAGGCCGGCCAGGGTGTTGATCAGCATGGGGAAGAAGGTCATGACGACCACCACCGCCGCCTTGGACTGCCAGTCGAAGCCGAACCACATCACCATGATCGGCGCGATGCCGACGATGGGCATGGCGCTGATCGCGGCGCCGAGCGGCTGCAGCCCCCGCTGCAGGAACGGCGACCGGTCGATCGCCACCGCCACCAGGAAACCGCCGCCGGAGCCCATCAGGAAACCCGGAATGACCGATTTGATGAAGGTCTGGTGGAAGTCGACGCCCAGCGTGAACAGGTTCGCCTGGAACGACTCCGCGATCATGCTCGGCGGCGGCAGCAGCACCGGCGGCACCTGGAAGCCGACAGTGAGCAGCTCCCACAGATAGAGCAGCAAACCGCCAAACAGCAGCGGTACCATGATCCTCGAGACCCGGGAGGAGCCCTTGGCGAGATAGGCCATGACGAACCAGGACATGATCGCGATGACCAACGCAAGAGCGAGCAGAACGAGACCCTGTCCCTGGGCGTCGCCCGCCCAGACTCGAACAAGCAGACTCAGGCCCAATCCCAGGACCAACGGCAGCGCGACCAGGAACCCGATCTGGCCCGTTCTCATGGCTGCGCGCCCCGCGCCTTGAGCACCAGCCGCTCGGCCAATGTCACCGCGCCAACCGCCACCATCGCCAGGAAGGCGGCCATGAACAGGGCCGCCCAGAGCGCGGTCATCTGGCCATAATAGGAGCCGAGCAGCAGCTTGGCGCCGATGCCGGCCTGGGCGCCCGTCGGCAGCTCGCCGACGATGGCACCGACCAGGGAAAGGGCGATGGCGATCTTCAGGCTGGGGAACAGGAACGCGATGGAGGACGGCCAGCGCAGCTTGGCGAAGACCTGGAGACGTCCCGCGCTGTAAGTGCGCATCAGGTCAAGCTGCAGAGGGTCAGGCGAGCGCAGGCCCTTGACCATGCCGATGGTCACCGGGAAGAAGCTGAGATAGGCCGAGATCACCGATTTCGGGATCAGCCCGGTGAAGCCCATATTGCCCAGCACCACCACCACCATCGGCGCGATGGCCAGGATCGGGATGGTCTGGGAGGCGATGATCCAGGGCATCAGCGACCGGTCGAGGGTGGCGACATGCACGATGCCCACCGCCAGCAGGATTCCGAGCGCCGTTCCCATCAGGAAGCCGACCAGGGTCGAACTGAGCGTAACGCCGGCGTGGTAGATCAGGCTGCGCTTGCTGGTTATGCGCTTCTCGACCGTCGTCTCCCAGAGCTCGCCGGCGATCTGCGCCGGCGTCGGCAGCACCGGCCGGTCCATCGACCAGGCGGCGGAGATCAGTTCGGCGGTGGTGTACTCCGCCCCGCCCCGGCTGAGCTCGCGCGCCACCCGGTCCTTGTTGAGCATCACCGCGGCGGCGTACCAGACGACCAGCAGGCAGGCCAGGACGACCAAGATCGGCGCGGCTCGGCCCTGCTTGATGCGCTCCCAAAGCTGCCGCGTGGCAACGGCGGGTGTCGGTTCGGCGGAGGCGGTCGCGGTCATCGGCGCTGCTCGCCCGCTTGCCTAATCATAGGAATGCCCCTTGCGCAGGGCGATGCGGACCTCGTGGGCGATCTTCTGGAAGGCACCGGTCTCGCGGATATCCAGGTCGCGCTTGGCCGGCAGGTCGCTGTCGATCACCTCCAGGACCCGGCCCGGACGCGGCGACATGACGACGATCTTGGAGGACAGGAACACCGCCTCGGGGATCGAATGGGTGACGAAGATGACGGTCACCCCGGTCCGGTTCCACAGATCGAGCAAATGGACGTTGAGGTTGTCGCGGGTGATCTCGTCGAGCGCGCCGAACGGCTCGTCCATCAACAGGATATCCGGCTCGAAGCTCAGCGCCCGGGCGATCGAGACCCGTTGCTGCATGCCGCCGGAGAGCTGCCAGGGGAATTTGCGTTCGAACCCTTCGAGGCCGACCGTCGCCAGGGACCGCGCGGCCCGCTCCGCCCGCTCCGCCGCCGGCATGCCCATGATCTCCAGCGGCAGTTGCACGTTGCGCAAGACGTTGCGCCAGGGATAGAGCGCCGGCGCCTGGAAGACATAGCCGTAGGACCGGTTCAGCCGCGACTCTTCCGGCGTCACGCCGTTGACCGTCATGGTGCCCGCGGTCGGCTGCACCAGATCCGCCACCACCCGCATCAAGGTGGTCTTGCCACAGCCGGACGGCCCGATCAGCGAGACGAATTCGCCGCGCCGGATGGTGAGGTCGATGTCTTCGAGCGCCGTCACCGGCACGTCGGCGGTCTGGTAAACCAGGGTCAGCCGCTTGGCCTCGACCACCGGCATCGTCTCGGCCGTTGCAGCATTCAGCGGCGCCGGATCGGCGGTTTGCACCGTCACGAAATCATGCCCCGGACTCCCCCTCAGGCATTCGCCATGGCGATCATGGCTCGCAGCAGCACATTGGCGCCGGCGGCCAGATCGTCGAAGGTGGCGTTTTCGATCTCATTATGGCTGATGCCGTTCTCGCACGGCACGAAGATCATCGAGGTCGGCGCCACACGGGCGACGTAGCAGGCATCGTGGCCGGCGCCGCTGACCATGTCGCGGTGGCTGTAGCCCGCCTCCTCCACCGCGCCGCGCACCGCCGCCACGCAGCGCTCGTCGAACTTCACCGGCGGGAAATGCCAGATCTGGTCCAGCATCAGGTCGAGCTTGCGCTCCTCGGCAATGGCCGTGCAGACACCGCGTAGCTCCGCATCCATGGCGGCCAGCACCGCATCGTCCGGATGGCGGAAATCCACCGTGAAGAAGATTTGGCCCGGGATGACATTGCGGGAGTTGGGCTCGACGGTCGCCATGCCGACGGTGCCGACCGCATGCGGCGCGTGCTTCAGGGCGATCGCCTCCACCGCCTCGATCATCTTCACCGCGCCCATCATGGCGTCGCGGCGCAGCGGCATCGGGGTTGTGCCGGCATGGCTCTCGCGGCCGGTGACCGTGACCTCGTACCAGCGCTGGCCCTGGGCGTCGGTGACGACCCCGATGGTCTTCTCTTCCGCCTCCAGGATCGGGCCCTGCTCGATGTGCAGCTCGAAGAAGGCGCCGAATTTGCGTTCGCCGATCTTCTCCGGGCCCTTGTAGCCGATACGCTCCAGCTCGGCGCCCAGGGTCTTGCCCTCCGGGTCAGCGCGATCATAGGCGTAGTCGAGCTCGAAGGCGCCACCGAAGACGCCGGAGCTGATCATCGCCGGGGCGAAGCGCGAGCCTTCCTCATTGGTCCAGTTGACCACCATCAGCGGCGCGTTGGTCTCGTACTCCGCATCGTTGAGGGTGCGGATCACCTCCAGCCCGGACAGCACACCCAGGATGCCGTCGAACTTGCCGCCGGTCGGCTGGGTGTCGAGATGGGAGCCGCAGACCACCGGCGGCAGGGAATTGTCCTTGCCGGGCCGGACCGCATAGATGTTGCCCATCTCGTCGATGCCGACCTCGCAGCCGGCCTCGCGGGTCTTCTCCACGAACCAGTCGCGGACCTCGCGGTCCAGATCGGTCAGGGTCAGGCGCTTGATGCCGCCCTTCGCCGTCTTGCCGATCTCGGCGGTCTCCATGATCGAGTCCCACATACGCTGGGCATCGATGGTCAGATTGTGCATATGCCGTCCTTGTTCTTCCTGTTCGCGCTCTTCGGCGCTGTTCTTCTTGGCAGCCTACCAACTCCTCGGCGTCGTCCCCGGGCTCGACCCGGGGACCCACTTCTCCATCGTCCCGTTTTCGACCAATCAGCCCCGGCGGAGCCATGGGTCCCCGGGTTAAGCCCGGGGACGACGAAGGGGGAAGATGCCGGTGCTCTCTACTCCGCCGCTTCGCGCATCGGGTTGCGCGGGTCGTCCTTCCAGGTGACGTAGGGCTGGCCGGTCTTCTGCGGCACCATGGTGATGCAGTCGTCCACCGGGCAGACATGCATGCAGAGATTGCAGCCGACGCATTCCTCGTCGATGACCTCATAGCGCCGCTTGCCGGCCCCGTCGCGCAGGGCGGCGATGGACTGGTGCGAGGTGTCCTCGCAGGCCACATGGCATTTGCCGCATTGGATGCAGAGATCCTGGTCGATGGCGGCGATGGTCTTGAAGTTCATGTTCAAGTCCTGCCACTCGACGAAGTTCGGCACCGCCAGGCCATGGAAATCCTCCAGGGTCTTGTAGCCCTTGGAGTCCATCCAGTTGTCCAGGCCGGTGATCATGTCCTCGACGATCTTGAAGCCATGGGTCATGGCGGCGGTGCAGACCTGCACGTTGCCGGCGCCCAGAGCCATGAACTCCGCCGCCTCTCGCCAGGTCGACACACCGCCGATGCCGGAGATCGGCAGGCCTGCGCATTCGGGGTCGCGGGCGATCTGGCCGACCATGCGCAGGGCGATGGGCTTGACCGCCGGTCCGCAATAGCCGCCATGGGTGCCCTTGCCGTCCACGGTCGGGGTCGGCGCCATGGAATCCAGATCGATGGAGACCACCGACTGGATGGTGTTGATCAGGGACACCGCGTCGGCACCGCCGGCCTTGGCCGCCCGGGCCGGGCCCAGGATGTTGGTGATGTTCGGGGTCAGCTTGACGATCACCGGCATCCGACTGTGCTGCTTGCACCAGCGGGTGACCATCTCGACATACTCCGGCACCTGCCCGACCGCCGAACCCATGCCCCGTTCCGACATGCCATGCGGACAGCCGAAATTGAGCTCGATGCCGTCGGCATCGGTCTCCTCGACCCTTTTCAGGATCTTCTTCCAGGGCTCCTCCTCGCAGGGCACCATCAGGGAGACGATCATCGCCCGGTCCGGCCAGTCGCGCTTGACCTCCTTGATCTCGCGCAGATTGACGTCCAGCGGCCGGTCGGTGATCAGCTCGATATTGTTGAAGCCGGCCACCCGCGTGCCGTTGTACATGACGGCGCCGTAGCGCGAGGACACGTTGACGATGGGCGGGTCCTCGCCCAGCGTCTTCCAAACCACGCCACCCCAGCCGGCCTTGAAGGCGCGCTCGACATTGTACTGCTTGTCGGTCGGCGGCGCGGAGGCGAGCCAGAACGGGTTTGGCGATTTGATCCCGAGAAAGTCGTTGGTCAGGTCAGCCATGGTCTCTCTCCCTTACGAGAAGCGTACCGACCCCTCTCCCCTTGCGGGAGAGGGTGGCGAGCGTCAGCGAGCCAGGTGAGGGGTCGCGCGGCGTCCGCCGCACAAAAGCTCTTCGATAGCCCCCTCACCTTCCCGCGGCTTCGCCGCGGGCCCCTTCCTCTCCCGCAAGGGGAGAGGAGAAAAATACCCAGTCCCGACGCTCATACGGCCCTCAACATGCGGTCGATGGCGTGGGCGGCCTGTTTGCCGTCCTCCACCGCGCTGACGGTCAGGTCGATGCCGGCGACGCAGTCGCCGCCGGCGAAGACGTCGGGCAGCGAGGTCTGCCGGTCGGCGTTGACGGCAATGCGGCCGTTCGCCAGCTCCAGCGGCTCGGCACTGCCGGCCTCGGCCGCGGTGGGCAGGAAGACCTGTCCGGTCGCCTTGAACACCTGGTCGGCCAGCAGGCTGAACGTGTCGCCGGTGCCGGTCAGCCGGCCCTGCTCGTCCAGCTGGGTGTATTCGAACTCGATCTCCTTGACCTGCACGCCGGCGCCGTTGGCGGGCCAGCCGATCAGCCGCCGCGGCTGAGCGAAATACTTGATCTTCACGCCGTTGGTCTGGGCCCAGTCCTGCTCCTTCCAGGTCGCCGACATCTGCTCCTTGCCGCGCCGGTAGACCAGGGTGACGTCCTCCGCCCCAAGGCGCTTGGTCTGTGTGGCGATGTCGATGGCGGTGTTGCCGCCGCCGATCACCACGACGCGGCGGCCGACCGGCAGCCTGGAGAGATCCGCCTGGCGCAGCTCGGCGATGAAGTCGACGGCGTTTATCACGCCGCCCATCTCCTCGCCGTCCAGCCCGATGGCCCGGGCCGCGTTGTGGCCGAGACCGAGGAACACGGCGTCATGGTCGCGCCGGAGGTCGGTCAGGGTGACGTCGGCGCCCAGCGCTGTGCCGGTGCGGATCTCGATCCCACCGATGGAGAGCAGGAACTCCATCTCCTTCTGCGCGAAATCGCCCGGCATCTTGTAGGCGGCGATGCCGTATTCGTTGAGCCCGCCGGCCTTAGGCCGCGCCTCGTAGACCACCACGTCATGGCCCAGCATCGCGAGGCGGTGGGCACAGGCCATGCCGGCCGGCCCCGCCCCGACAACTGCGACGCTCTTGCCCGTCGCGGGCGCCCGTTCGTAGAGCGTTGCTCCGGATTCGAACAGGCGGTCGGTGGCGAAACGCTGCAGGGCGCCGATGGTGACAGGCTTGTCCTCCTGGGTGTTGCGGACGCAGGCCTCCTCGCAGAGCTCCTCGACCGGGCAGACCCGCGAGCAGGTGCCGCCCATGATGTTGGCGTCCAGGATCGTCTTGGCCGCGCCCTTCACGTTCTCGGTGCTGATCGACTTGATGAAGGACGGGATGTCGATCCCGGTCGGGCACGCCTCCACACAGGGCGCGTCGTAGCAGAAATAGCAGCGGCTGGCCTCGATCAGCGAGGTGCGCCGGTCCAGCGGCGGATGGATATCGGAGAAATTCTCGGCCAAGGCGCGGCTGTCCAGCCGGCCTGCGGCGACGTCCGGCCCATTGCCGGAACCTGAAGCTCCTGCCGTCATGCCCGTCCCGTCCCGTTCCTTCGATCGCGTTTTTGTTTATTGTGCCGCCGGCCGGTTGCGGGTGGACCGCCGGGGAACAAGTTAGGCTAGCCAAATCCTGACCAATCGGTCAAAATTTTTCTGCGTCCTGAGTGCAAAACACAAAACAGAATGTCGGAATCGACCGTCGACTTGAACATCCCGGCCGCATCGGCCGAGGCGAGCCCGGACCCGACCGCCACCAGAAGGCCGGTCGGCGGGCGCACGAGACAGCTGAACGAGGCGCGCATCCTGGCCGCGGCCGAGGCGGTGTTCGCGGAGGCCGGCTTCACCGGCGCCTCGATGCAGGCGATCGCCGAGAAGGCCGAACTGCCCAAGGCCAACCTGCACTACTATTTCGGCACCAAGGAGAGCCTGTATCGGACCCTGCTGGCCAACATCCTGGACATGTGGGTAGACGCCTTCGACCATTTCGAACCGGACCGGGACCCGGCCGAGGCCATCACGGCCTACATGCGGGACAAGATGCGGTGGTCGCGCACCCGTCCACTGGCCTCGAAAGTCTTCGCCAATGAGGTCATTCACGGCGCCCAGCACATCGAGGGCTATCTCAGCAACAAGCTGCGCCAGCGGGTGGCCGAAAAGGCGGTGGTGATCAACGGCTGGATCCGCGCCAAGAAGATGGCGCCAGTCGATCCCCGGCACCTGTTCTTCTCGCTGTGGGCGATCACCCAGACCTATGCGGATTTCGACGTCCAGGTGCGCGCCGTGCTGGGCCGCAAGACCCTCTCGGACAGCGAATTCGAGACGGCGACGGAGCAGGTGGTGGCCTTCGTGCTGCGCGGCTGCGGGCTGGCGCCGCCGGAGAAGCCATAAGACGCGATCGGGCGAGGCAGGCGATGACGAATTCCGATGTGACTGAGGGCGATACGGTCGAGGCGGTGCAGGAGGACGATCTGGTCCATGCCTATGTCCTCGATGGAGAGGGCGGGGCGACAGCGCTGGACTGGGACGGGGTCAGGGCCTGGACCCCGGATCAGGGTCCGCTCTGGGTCCATCTCAACCGCAAGGGTGCGGAGGCGCCGGGCTGGATCGAGGCCGAAAGCGGCCTGGACCCGGTGGTGGCAGACGCGCTGCTGGCCCAGGAGACGCGGCCGCATTGCGAGGCGGTCGGCGAAGGCGCACTGCTGATCCTGCGCGGCATCAACATCAACCCCGGCGCCGATCCCTCCGACATGGTGTCGATCCGCATCTGGGCCGAGGCCGACCGGATGATCACCACCCGCCGCCGCAAGCTGTCGGCCATCAACACGCTGACCAAGTCCCTGGGCGAGAAGCGCGGCCCCAAGACGGTCGCCGATCTGATCAGCGACCTGGCATCGGCCCTGGTCGAACGGGTCGACCCGGTGGTGGAAGGCATCGACCGGGAGATCGATACGCTGGAGGTTTCCACCGGCACGTCGGAGCCGGCGCAGCACCGTGCCCGGCTGCAGCGCATCCGCCGCAAGGTCATCTCCCTGCGCCGCTACATCGCGCCGCAACGGGTAGCACTGGGCCATCTGATCGAACACCGCCTGCCCTGGCTGGACCAGGGCGAGCGCCTGCGGCTGCGGGAGATGGCCGACCGCATCACCCGCTATGTGGAGGAGCTTGAGACGGCGCGGGAGCGCACGCTTCTGGTGCAGGACGAGCTGTCGTCCCGGCTGTCGGAGCAGATGAACCGCGCCATGTACGTGCTGACCATCGTCGCGACGGTGTTTCTGCCGCTGGGCTTCGTGACCGGCCTGCTGGGCGTCAATCTGGGCGGCATTCCGGGCACCGACGAACCCATGGCCTTCGCGGCACTGTGTTTCGCCCTTCTCGGATTCGCGCTTCTGGAGCTCTGGCTTTTCCGGCGGATGAAATGGATCTGAGTTTCGCTCGCCGGCACCCGGGATTCGGTGTAAGGAGTTCGGCATGATCCCTGCCCGATCCCTTGCCGTGGTCCTCATCGTAATCCTGGCCGGCTGTGGCGGCGCGCAATCGCCGGAGGTCTCGGCCGCGCTGGATGCCGAGCCCTTCGACCGCGAGGCGTCGGAGTCGCTGCTCTCGGAAGGGCGGCAGGTCGCGCTCGCCGATCCGGCGGCCGCCGCACCGCTCTATCGCGCTGCCGGGCTGCGCTGGCCGGACAATCTGGAAGCCTGGGAACGGCTGGCCGATGCCGAGCGGCTGCGCGGCAACACTGCCGAGGCCGAGGCAGCCGAATTCATGGTCGAGCGCCTGCGCCTTTACCCGAGCGAGGAGCTGTACGTACAGCGGCAGGTGAACGCGGCATTGAAGACCTATCTGGAGGAACAGCAGGCCCTGCCGGTGCGCAACGAGTCGACCCTGACCTATGGCGCCCGGCTGTCGCAGTTCTACGATGCCCTGCTAGCCGAACGGCCGGCTTACAGTTCGCCGGAAGGCATCTTCAATCTGGCGCCCCATGAGATCCCGACCGCGATCATCACCGGCGGCGCCGGCTACGTCTATTTCAGCACTCTGGGCGGCAGCTAGGCAGGTACCGCCCCCTAGCCGGCGGGCGGCATGGCGTTCCAGATCCTCTCGGCATATTGGCGGATCGCGCGGTCCGACGAGAACCATCCCATGCCGGCGGTGTTCAGCACAGCCATGCGCATCCAGTCGGACCGGTCAATGAAGGCCCGGTCCACCTCCTCCTGGCAGGCCAGATAGGCGGCGAAATCGGCCGTCACCATGAAGTGGTCGCCGCCCAGCAGGCTGTCGACGATTGGCCGGTAGCGATCCGGGTCGCCCGGTGAGAACGCCCCGCCCGAGATCATGTCCAGCGCCTGTTTCAGCCGTGGCTCGGAGTCGACGGCGGCGCGCGGATCGAAACCGTTGGAGCGGCTCGCGGCGACTTCGTCGGCCGTCATGCCGAAGATGAAGATGTTGTCGGGCCCGACCTGCTCGCGGATCTCGATATTGGCTCCGTCCAGGGTGCCGATGGTCAGGGCGCCGTTCAGGGCGAACTTCATGTTGCCGGTGCCCGACGCCTCCATGCCGGCGGTGGAGATCTGCTCCGACAAATCCGCCGCCGGGATGATGCGCTCCGCCAGAGTGACGTTGTAGTTCGGCAGGAACACCACTTTCAGCAGGTCGCGGACCGCCGGGTCGGCATTGACCGTGGCGGCAACGTCGTTGGCCAGCTTGATGATCAGCTTGGCCATGGCATAGGCCGACGCCGCCTTGCCGGCGACGATCTTGACCCTGGGCTGCCAGCCCGCATCCGGCCGTTCGCGCATGTCGTTGTAGAGCGCCACCGTCTGCAGCAGGTTCAGCAGCTGGCGCTTGTATTCATGGATGCGCTTGATCTGCACGTCGAACATGGCCGACGGATCGACCTTGAGATCCATCCGATCGGCGATGAGTCCGGCCAGCCGATCCTTGTTGTGCTGTTTGGCGGCGGCATAGGCGTCCCGGAACCCGGCATCGTCGGCGGCCGGCGCCAGTTGCGACAGCTGTTCCAGATCGCCGACCCAGCCCTGGCCGATGCGCTCGGTGATCAGGCCGGCCAGCGCCGGGTTGCAGTCATTAAGCCAACGCCGCGGCGTGATGCCGTTGGTCACATTGGTGATGCGGTCGGGAAACCGGCGATGCAGATCGGCGAAGACGGTCTGCTTCATCAATTCGGTGTGCAGGGCGGAGACGCCGTTCACCTTCATGCTGCCCAGGAAGGAGAGGTTGCCCATCCGCACCCGGCGCTCGCCATCCTCATGGACCAGCGATACGGCGGCCAGATGTGCGGGATCGCCGTCCGCCGCCCCGGCCTCGGCCAGGAATTGCGCGTTGATCTGGTAAATGATCTGCAGGTGCCGCGGCAGCACCCGACCCAGCAGGTCGACCTGCCAGGTCTCCAGCGCCTCGGGCATGAGAGTGTGGTTGGTGTAGGCGATGGTGTTGCTGGTCAGCCGCCAGGCATCGTCCCAGCCGAGACCATGCACATCGATGAGCAGCCGCATCAGCTCGGGCACCGCGATGGCCGGATGGGTGTCGTTGAGCTGGATCGCCACCTTGTCCGGCAGGCTCTCGAAATCGCCGTGATGCTGGCGATAGCGCCGCAGGATGTCCTGCAGCGAGGCGGAGGTGAAGAAATACTCCTGCCTCAGGCGCAGTTCCTGGCCGGTCTCCGTCGCATCGTCGGGATACAGGACCCGCGACAGGTTCTCCGACAGCACGGTCTCTTCCACCGCGCCCATATAGTCGCCGCGGTTGAAATCTGCGAGGCCGAAGGCGTTGGTGGGCTTTGCCGACCACAGGCGCAGGGTGTTCACATTGCTGCCGCCCCAGCCGGCGACCGGCGTGTCATAGGCGACCGCCAGCACCTTCTGGGTCTCGACCCAGCGTCCGGGCGCGCCGTCTTCGCCACCTTCAACGCGGCCGAAGAACTCGATCGGATAGGCGACCTCTGGGCGCTCGAACTCCCAAGGATTGCCGAATTGCAGCCAGTCCTCAGGGACCTCAACCTGCCAGCCATCCTCGATGCGCTGCTTGAACATCCCGAATTCGTAGCGGATGCCGTAGCCATGCCCGGCGATGCCGAGCGACGCCATGCTGTTGAGGTAGCAGGCCGCCAGCCGGCCGAGGCCGCCATTGCCCAGCGCTTGGTCCGGCTCGATATCCAGAACACGGTCAGGATCGGCGCCCAGTTCGGTCAGGGCCGCGCGGCACTCGTCGATAATGCCGAGGCTCGCCATCGAATCCGTCAGCAGCCGGCCGATCAGGAACTCGACGGAGAGGTAATAGACCCGCTTCTGGTCACGCTTGTAATAGCCGCGGGTGGTGTTCATCCAGTCATCGACCAGCCGGTCGCGCACCGCCAGCGCCACCGCCTCGTACCAATCATGGTCCTTGGCGGCCTCCGGGTCCTTGCCGACCGAATAGACCAGCCTTTCCAGGAATGCGCGCTTCAGCGCCTCGGTGTCGAGGCCGCGACGATCGATATCCGCCGGCTGAAGGACCGGGTCCATGGGCAACCCTTTCGGTGATGTCTGATTGGATGGGCGAATGGGACGGACGGCTCTGCCGCGTCATGGCGCGGCGGCACGGGGTCCGATTTTCAGCGACTCGACTTCCCTGATGTCGTCCAAGCGGCGCTACCTTACAGAGATGGCCGCCGGGTGCAATCGACAGTTTTGCCACACCGCACGAGGCGGAATCGAAAAGGCCCGGCAGTCGCCTGCCGGGCCTGATCAACACGACGGTCTAGGAAAGATCAGTTGATCTCGCCGTAGCTTCCGCCCGACCACTCGTACCAGACATAGGCCGGCTGCAGGATATCGCCATTGCCGTCGAAGGTGATGTCGCCCAGCACCGTGGTGAAGGTGTTGGAATTCAGCGCGTCGATCACCGCGTCGAGATCGGTCGAGCCGGCCAGCTCGACGGCCTGCGCCCAGACTTCGATGGCGGCATAGGTGTACAGGGTGTAGCCCTCCGGCTCATAACCCTGGGCCCGCGACTTGGCGACCACCTGCTGGGCGGCCTCGAATTCCCGCGGATCCGGGCCGAAGGTCATCAGCGTACCCTCGCCGGCATCACCGGTGATCGACCAGTACTCGTCGGTCACCAGCGCGTCGCCGGAGATCAGCTGGGTGTCCATGCCCTGGTCGCGCATCTGGCGCACCATCAGGCCGGCCTCGGTGTGATAGCCGCCGACATAGAGCACGTCGATGCCCTCGGACTTCAGCTTGGACACCAGAGCCGAGTAATCGCTCTCGCCCGCGGTATAGGCTTCGTACAGGGCCTCGGTGACGCCGGCGGCGTTCAGCGACTCGCGGGTCGCGTCGGCCAGGCCCTTACCATAGGCGGTCTTGTCGTGGACGATGGCGATGTTGGCGTTGGAGAAATTATCCGCCAGGTACTGGGCGGCGATCAGGCCCTGCTGGTCGTCGCGGCCGCAGACGCGGAACACGTTGTCGCCGCCATCGTCGGTCAGGGCCGGGTTGGTCGAGGCCGGCGAGATCTGCAGGATGCCTTCCTCGGTGTAGACCTGGCTGGCGGGAATCGACGAGCCGGAGCAGAAATGGCCGGCCATGAAGACTACACCGTCATTGACCATCTGGTTGGCCACCGACACCGCCTGGCGCGGATCGCAGGCATCATCGCCGACGACGATCTGGACCTGCTCGCCCAGCACGCCGCCGGCCGCATTCAGATCCTGCACGGCCAGCGCGGCGCCGCGCGCCATCTGCTCGCCGAACGAGGCATACTGACCGGTCATCGGACCGGCAGTGGCGATAACGACCTCCGCCTGCGCGGCGGTGACGCTCATCGCGACTCCGGCCGCCGCGGCGAGCAGCGTTGTTTTGACGTTTGTCATTGTGACTTCAGCTCCCTGTACTCGGTTATGGATCGCGGCGGCCCTGTGGCCCCGCGTAAAGTCGCGGCAGGCTCCCTCGGCCGCCACGCAATCTGCCCGAACAGTACCCAGGACCGCTTTTGGCGGCAATCCTCTCCTTGTGCCTAGCGATCCGATTGGCGGTCGCGCCAATTGAACAGGCCGACACTCTCGTAAAGCCATGGATACTGGGACACCATCTTGCGCACCTGGATCAGCCGGTAGGATACGGCCGTCAGCGCCACCAGCACCATGGCGTCGATGACGAACCCGCTGGCCGACAGCAGCTCGCCCTCGAACAAGGCGAAGATGAGGAACCGGTCGCCGACGGCCAGCAGAAAACCGTAAGGCACCACCTTCCAGACCGGTTGCCAGGTGTTGGCAAGCGCCTGGCCGGTCATGAAGGCCGCAAAGCCGAACAACACGACGGTCATGAAAAGGAAGACCGGTATGGAGGTGCCGAGCAGTTGTTCCATGGTCCTAACGTCCCTCCCAGCCCTCAGTGCCCGCCTTCCAGATAGGCAGCGCGCACCTCTGGATTGGCAAGCAGTTCGTCGCCGGTCCCGCTAAGGGTTATCTGGCCGGTGACCATGACATAGCCGCGATCCGCCAGGCGCAGCGCGTGGTAGGCGTTCTGTTCCACCAGGAACACGGTCACGCCCTGCTGTTTGTTGATCTCCCGGATCACCTCGAAGATCTGCTTCACGATCATCGGCGCCAGGCCCAGCGACGGCTCGTCCAGCAACAGCAGGCGCGGCCGGCTCATCATCGCCCGGGCGATGGCGAGCATTTGTTGCTCGCCGCCGGACAGAGTGCCGCCGCGCTGGCGCTGGCGTTCCTTCAGGCGGGGGAACAGCTCGAAAACCCTCTCCAGGTCGCTGTCGAAATTCTCCGGATCGCTGGTCAGCGCACCCATCTGGAGGTTTTCCAGCACCGTCATGCGGGCGAAGATCCGCCGCCCTTCCGGCGCATGCGCCACGCCGCGGCGAATGATCCGAAAGGTGGGCTCGGTGGTCAGGTCCTGGCCTTCGAACCGGATCTCGCCCCTACGCGCCCGTGGATTGCCGCAGATCGTCATCAGCAGGGTCGATTTGCCGGCACCGTTGGCGCCGATCAGGGTGACGATCTCACCCTGATCGATGTGCAGGTCGACGCCGCGCAGCGCCTCGATCGACCCATAGAAGGTGTGGACACCTGAAACCGACAGCATCAGGCATCGCCTCCCTTGTCCGCGGCGTCCCGTGCCAGGTCGGAGGCCACCTCGGGCGGCAGTTCCTCGTCTTCCTCCTCGCCCAGATAGGCCCGGATCACCGCCGGGTCGTTTCGAACCTCCTCCGGTGAGCCATCGGCGATCTTGCGGCCATAATCGAGCACGATGACATGGTCGGAAATCTCCATCACCACGCTCATATCGTGCTCGATCAGCAGCACGCCGATATGGTGCTTGTCGCGGATCGTGGTGATCAGGCCATTGAGGTCCAGCGTCTCGCGCGGATTGAGACCGGCCGCCGGCTCGTCGAGGCAGAGCAGGCAGGGATCCGTACACATGGCGCGGGCGATCTCCAGTCGACGCTGATCGCCATAGGCCAGGCTGCCGGCGCGTTCATCGGCCCGCTCCACCAGTTGGACCTGCTCAAGCCAATAGCGCGCCCGTTCCACGGCCTCGTCTTCGGCCCGCCGGAACGACGGAGCGCCCAGCAGCCCCAGCAGGGAATAGCCCGAGGCGCGCATCAGCCGGTTGTGCTGCGCGACCATCAGGTTCTCCAGCACGCTCATATCCGAGAACAGCCGAATGTTCTGGAAGGTCCGGGCGATGCCGGCATGCCGGGCGATGTCGTGACCCTCCATGCGCTCAAGCAGGAAATCGCGGTCGCCGCGACTGAGCCCCAGCCGTCCCTCGGTCGGCTTGTAGAACCCGGTCAGGCAGTTGAAAACGGTGGTCTTCCCGGCGCCGTTGGGTCCGATGATGGCGGTGATCGCCCGATCGGCGGCGTTGAACGATATATTGTCGACCGCGACCAATCCGCCGAATCGCATGGTCAGATGCTCGACCTGGAGCAGAGGCCTCGGGCTGTCGGCCATGGCGGCGACGCTCATTGTGCCGGCGCTCCCTCGCTGGCCTTTTCGGCCGACCGCGCACCCAATCCGCCGCCGCGCCCGGGCTTGTTCAGATAGACCGTCGGATCGCGATGCGACAGCAGGCCGCGCGGCCGCCAGAGCATGATCAGGACCATGGCAGCACCGAAGGCGAGCATCCGGTATTCCGCCAGGTCTCGGAACCATTCCGGCAATCCGATCAGGATGATCGCGGCCAGGACGATGCCGATCTGGCTGCCCATGCCGCCCAGCACGACGATGGCCAGGACGATCGCGGATTCAAGGAAGGTGAAGCTTTCCGGGCTGATGAAGCCCTGCCGCGTGGCGAAAAACGATCCCGCGAATCCGCCCATCGTGGCGCTGAAGCCGAAGGCGGCCAGCTTGATGTTGCGCCGGTTGATGCCCAGCGACTGGCAGGCGACGTCGTCCTCGCGCAGCGCCTCCCAGGAGCGGCCGATCGGCAGTTTTCGGATCCTCAGCGAGAAGGCGTTGACCGCCAGCGCCAGAACCAGGATCAGGTAGTAGAGGAAGATCACCCGGTGGGTGCCGGAGAATGACGTTCCTATGAGTTCGTGGAACGCGGTCACCCCTTCCTCCGGCCGCCGGGTGAATTCCGCGATGCCGAAGAAGGACGGGCGCGGGATCTTCGAGATCCCGTCAGGCCCCTTGGTGAGTTCGTACCAGTTCAGAAGGATGACGCGGATGATCTCGCCGAATCCAAGGGTGACGATGGCGAAATAGTCGCCGCGCAGCCGCAGCACGGGGAAACCCAGGATCAGACCGGCGGTCGCCGCGAACACGCCCGCCAGGGGCAGGCAGATCCAGAAGCTCCACCCGAACGTCGTCGCGAGCAGCGCATAGGAGTAGGCCCCGACGGCATAGAAGGCGACATATCCGAGGTCGAGCAGGCCGGCGAGGCCGACGATGATGTTCAGGCCCCAGCCCAGCATGATGTAGGTCAGGACGAGGGTCGCCATGTCGATGGTGCCGCGATCGTCCAGCCCCGGGATGAACGGCATCACAAACGCAAAGGCGATGGCGAATGGGACAACCTTGATCGTTGCCTGACGAACCTTGACCGAGTACGCGGCCATCCTCGCGTCGCGGTCCTCGGCGCTCTCCCCGGCCCGGCGCCAGAGAGTCCAGCCGGTGTTGAAGACCAGGATCCAGCCGGTCATCGACGTGAAGAAGGTCAGGAAGATGGTCGGCATCGGAACGATGAAGGCGCCGCCCGCCAGGACCAGAGCGATCGGCGCCGCGACCAGTGGCGTGCCTTCGCGGACCAGCACCAGGGCCACCCGGCCCAGGGCGATCACAATCACGGCGATGGCGACTTCGAGGAACCGGGTCTGGATTGTCAGACCGCCAACGGCCGTTTCGGTTTTGAAGCCGATAAGGATGAAGGTCAGCATGAATGCGACGAAGCCGGCCATGAGGCCTTCCTTCAACGCCATGCGCCAGGCGATCGGCCGCGCGCTCGGTGTGTCCTTTGCCATTGCCGTCATCGATCAGACCTTCTCGATTTCCGGCCGGCCGAGCAGACCGCTGGGTCGGAAGATGAGCACCATCACCAGGATCCCGAACACCGCCACATCCTTGTATTCAACGGTGAAGTAGCCCGACCAGAAAGCTTCGATCAGACCGATCGACATGCCGCCGAGCATGGCGCCCGGCAGCGATCCGATGCCGCCGAGGACCGCTGCGGTGAACGCCTTGATACCGATGATGAAACCTTCGAAGAAATCGATGACGCCGTAATACATCAGGTAGACGGTGCCGGCGACCGCAGCCAGCGCCGCGCCCATCACGAAGGTCAGCGAAATGGTGCGGTCGACATCGACCCCGATCAACGCCGCCATGGTCTTGTCCTGCTCGCAGGCACGCTGTTGCCGCCCCAGCGACGTGCGGTTGATCAACATGGTGAAGACGACCATCAGCACCAGGGTCAGTACGACGATCAGGATCTGCATGTAGCTCAGCGCGACGACGAACCCGTCGGACGATTCCGTCAGTTCGAACCCGCCTTGGACGATCGGCTGCATCGGCTTGACCCGTGCGCCTTGAACCAACTGCACGTAGTTCTGCAGGACGATCGACATGCCGAGCGCCGAGATCAGCGGTGCCAGCCGAGGCGATCCGCGCAATCGCCGGTAGGCTATCCGTTCGACCGTCCATCCATAGACGCTGGTGAAGACCATGGCAACGATCAGGACCAGCAGGATCGCCAAGGGCACCCAGGTGATGCCGATCATGCCGAGAAGGATGAACGTGATCAGGGCCACGAAGGCGCCGATCATGAAGATGTCGCCATGGGCGAAGTTGATCATGCCGATGATGCCGTAGACCATCGTGTAGCCGATCGCGATCAGCCCATAGATGGCGCCCAGCGTCAGCCCGTTGATCAGCTGCTGCAGGAAATATTCCATTGACACCCCAGACGGCGCGCCGCGTGGCAGCCGCGACGTGCCTCAGCCCCGTCCTGTCTGTTCGCGCCGGTCATGCATTGGCCCGGCGCTTTTCGTTCGTTGCGGACCGGACCGTGAGTCGGCGACCGGGTTCCGAATTGGCATGAGACAATAGTGAGGGCCCGGCGCAGCGGCAAGCCCTTCGGCACGGTGCCGACGCTGCGCTATTGCGCCCAACCTCAAGGATGCGATACTGACCTCAATCAATGCGGCCGACCACAGAAGACCGCTGAAATCAGGGCATATCGGCCGAGTCACCACATGAGCGGCCGTACGTCTAATGAGGGAGGCATCGAGTATCATGGGTATTTTCAGATCCGCGCTTGTCGGCACGTGCATGGCGGTCGGGCTGACCGCCTCGGCACAGACCATGGCGCAGAGCGGCCCGACCATCGGCGTTAGCTGGGCCAGTTTCCAGGAGGAGCGTTGGAAAACCGACGAGGCAGCGATGGTGGCGGTGATCGAGGCTGCCAACGGGACCTATGTCAAGGCCGACGCCCAGCAGTCCAACGCCAAGCAACTCGCCGATATCGAGAGCCTGATCGCCCGCGGCGTCGACGCGCTGATCGTGCTCGCCTGGGATGCCGACGCGGTGCTGCCAGGCATCGAGGCGGCGCTGGCCGAGGGTATTCCGATCGTCGGCTACGACCGGCTGATCGAGCACCCGGAAGTGTTCTATCTGACTTTCGACAACAAGGAAGTCGGCCGTATGCAGGCGCGCGCCGTGTTCGCCGCCCAGCCGACCGGCAACTACGTCTTCATCAAGGGCTACTCCGCCGACCCGAACGCTGACTTCCTGCATTCGGGACAACTCGAGGTCCTGCAGGCGGCGATCGATAGCGGCGACATCAACGTGGTGGGCGAGGCCTATACCGACAATTGGTTGCCTGAGAATGCGCAGCGGAACATGGAGCAGATCCTGACCGCCAACAACAACGACGTCGACGCGGTCGTCGCGTCCAACGACGGCACGGCCGGCGGTGTGGTCGCCGCGTTGACGGCGCAGGGCATGGAAGGAGTCGTGCCGGTCTCCGGGCAGGACGGCGACCATGCCGCGCTCAACCGGGTTGCCCTTGGCACGCAGATCGTCAGCGTCTGGAAGGACGCTCGCGATCTTGGTCAGGCGGCGGCGCGGATCGCGATCGATCTCGCCGAGGATACGGCACCTTCGGCGATCCCCGGCTCGGTGCGCTGGGACGGTGGTCCGAAGGGTACCGAAGTCGACGCGATGTTCCTGGCGCCGGTGCCGGTCTCGAGCGACAATCTTGACCTTGTCGTTGAGGCCGGGTGGATCGAGCGAAGCGTCCTGTGCCAGGGCGTGCCGCGCGGCGCCACCGCAGCCTGCAACTAGGCGATCTGGACGGCGGCCGCCCGAACCGGCGGCCGTCCTCTCCCCTCGAACGGTGCGGCGATCGCGGCGGACGCCGCTGTCCGGACGGACGGCTCGACCGCCACGGCCATCCGCCTTGCTGAACAAGGTGCCGAGATGACAACGACGACTAGCACCGAATCACCGGCGGCTGGCGGCCGCTCTTCATTGTGGCGGCTGCTCGCGGCCCTGGAGGTGGACACCCGCCTGCTCGGCATGGTCGTCGCCCTGGCGGTGATTTGGATCGGGTTCCATCTACTGACCGGCGGCACCTTCCTGACGGCGCGCAACCTCTGGAACCTGTCAGTCCAGACCAGCGTGGTCGGCGTGATGGCGACAGGCATGGTGCTGGTCATCGTCACCCGAAACATCGATCTGTCGGTCGGGTCGGTGCTGGGTTTCCTCGCCATGATCATGGCCTATGTCCAGGTCGAGATCCTGCCTGGATATCTGGGCCTTGGGCATCCGATGATCTGGGTCGTCGCGCTGGCGGTCGGACTGATCCTCGGCATCGGCATTGGTGCCTTTCAGGGTTTTTGGATCGCCTTTGCCGGAGTACCGGCATTCATCGTTACGCTTGGCGGATTGCTCGTCTTCCGCGGCGCAGCGTGGTGGGTCACGTTTGGCCGGACCGTGGCGCCGCTGGACCAGAATTTCCAGCTGATCGGCGGCGGAATCGCCGGATCGATCGGTGATGTGTGGAGTTGGGTCGTCGGCGGAGTGGCGGTTGCCGGTATCGTGTTTGGTGCCGTGCGGGCCCGCAACAAGCGCCGCCAGTACGATTTTCCGCTGAAGCCGATCTGGGCCGAGATTGTCACCGTCGGAACCGCCGTGGTCGCGGTGACCGGCTTCGTCCTGGTGATGAACGCATACGGCCTTCCAGAGCGCACCGTCGCCGCCAGTATCGTAGACCAGGTGATCGAAGAGGTCGGAAGCACCGGCACAATTCAGTCGCCGGATCTCAACGCACTGGTATCGGCCTTTCCGGCGGACGCTCGAGAGTTGGTCCCCGGATTGCCAGAGACCAAAACTCAGATCGTGCGGATTCTGGCGCGCTGGGATGGTCTGCCTACAATCCCTCGCGGTATTCCGGTGCCGGTTCTGGTCCTGATCGGCGTCGCTGTGGTGATGACTCTGGTGGCCAGGCGCACGAGATTTGGTCGCTACGTCTTCGCGATCGGAGGGAACCCCGAGGCCGCACAGCTGGCCGGCATCGACACGCGCAAGGTCATCCTCACGATCTTCACCGTCATGGGGATCCTGTGCGCCATTGCCGGCGCCATACTGTCGGCCCGCCTGAATGCCGGCGCGAACTCCACCGGCCTGTTGGCCGAGCTAAGCGTGATCGCCGCCGCGGTGATCGGAGGCACCTCTCTCGCCGGTGGCGTCGGTACCATCGTCGGCGCCTTGCTCGGCGCCCTGGTCATGCAGAGCCTGCAAAGCGGCATGATCCTGCTGGGCATGGATACACCGTTGCAGAACATCGTCATCGGACTGGTGCTGATCGTGGCGGTGTGGATCGACACCGTCTATCAGAAGCACCGGCGCTGATGCGCGTCCCTGGGTGAGGAGTATGACCATGGCCGAAACGCCCCTGGTGGAGATGCGGCACATGTCTCTCAGCTTCGGTGGCTTGCATGCCGTCGACGACGTCAGCATCGATCTCCAACGTGGTGAAGTCCTCGGGCTGCTCGGCCACAATGGTGCCGGCAAGTCCTGCCTGATCAAGATGCTGTCCGGTGCGTATCGGCGGGATTCCGGCGAAATCCGCGTCGATGGCGAGATTGCCGACATCAACGACCCGCGCGATGCAAAGCGGTACGGAATCGAGACCATCTATCAGACGCTGGCCTTGGCGGACAATATCGATGCTCCGAGCAATCTGTTCCTCGGCCGGGAGATCATGTCGCCCTATGGCACCCTGGACGATGCGGCGATGGAAGCAGCCACCCGCAAAGTCATGGCCCGGCTCAATCCGAATTTCGTGCGTTTCAAGGACCCGGTCGTCAATCTCTCGGGCGGACAGAGGCAATCGGTCGCGATCGCTCGTGCCCTGCATTTCAATGCCCGTATCCTGATCATGGACGAACCGACCGCTGCGCTCGGTCCGCAGGAGACACAGCAGGTTGCCGACCTAATCGTGCAGTTGAAGAAGGAAGGTCTTGGCATTTTCCTGATCAGCCACGATCTTCACGATGTATTCGACCTTTCCGATCGGATCAGCGTTATGAAGAACGGCCGACTCGTTGGAACGGTAAGCACCAAAGATGTCACCAGGGATGATGTGCTCGGCATGATCATCGGGGGCAAGATGCCGGGAGAGGCCGCGGAGCCCGTGGCCGCCGTGGAACACTGATCGGCCGAACCGCGAAGCACCAACGACCCATCTGGCCCGTCGCCGCATTATTGGCGAGCTTGGGCACCGCCCATGCCGAGCCGGTCACCCTTTCCGGCATCACCTTCAGCGACGAACTCGGGGGCTTCACCATCCTCGACGGACGCGGCAGCGGCAGCCGCGCCGACCCGTTCGTCGTCGTCGAGCAGGTGGTCACCGACCGGCCGACCGTGCTGGTCGTGCGCGGCCTCTCCGAGAGCTTTGGCAATCCGGCCCGTACCAACCATTTCGCCGGGTTCTGGCTGGTCAAGGTCGTGATCAACGGCACCAACCAATCCTGGACCGGTTACCGCATGGAGCTGGAAGAGAGCCTGGGCCAGGGCAGCCCGCGCTTCGACGGGCTGTCCTTCGGGCAGGAATTCCCGATCGTGAACCGGCTGTTCACAGCCGACCGGTTCTCGGACATGACGGTGCTGGACGAGCCCCATGACGGGATCGCCTTCGCCGGGGGGCTGGTGCCGCCCGGCGACCGCGTGGCCTTCGACGTTGTGATCACCCACAACGCTCCGAAGGAGGAGTTCTATGTCGTGCAGAGGCACGAACAGTCGATCGCCGCCCTACCCGGAAGCGAAGTGCCGGCATATGAAGAGGTGAGCTGGCGATAGCGGTACCGTCGACTATCACTGCAAGTCTGCGGTCCAGACGGTCACCTGATCGAGTTCTCCGTGGCCAATTGATCCGGGGAGTCTGAGGGCGGTTCGACGCGGCTCACGCTGGTCCGCGTCGCATGCTCATCGCGAGTCCGGGGCTCAGCAGATACGGCGGCAGATAGGCAGGGATATTGCTGAAGGGCAGTACCTCCGGCTTCAGCCGGATGCCCAGGACTTCGGCCATGAAGTCCCGCCGGGCCTGTATCCTAGTCCAGGCTTCCGGGTAGGCGGAGGCGAACGCCTCTCGCAGCGCATCATCAGCAAGTGCGATGCCGTCCTCGATGTTCGTGGTGAAATATCGCGTCCCGGTCGCCGGAATGACATCGACCTGCAGGGCCATGCCGGATTTCAGAACCTCGGGACTACCGCGATAGATCGGCGAATGCAGCCACTCGTCGAGATGAATCAGGTGGCCGGGATTGAGTCCGATGCCGAAGAACGGGTCGCCGAGCCGTCGCTCGACAATGTCGAACAAGGCGCCGCCTGGAACACCGATCCCGACCGTTTCGTACCATTCGGCAATAGCCTGGAAATAGGGGGCCACCAGCCGGTCGACATAGTCGCGGGTATCGTCCGGTAATCCGGACTCGTCCTCGACCACGAAGCCGGCGCGCGCGTTCAGTGCGCCCCAGACGCCGTATGCGACGAAGAACGGGTCGCCGGCCTCGATCGTGCGCAGGGACGGGCTGCACAGGCCGACCGACGCCCGCGGGCCACTCGACAACATCAAATGACAGGAGAGCGGCAGGCCTATCATGGCCATGCTCCGCGCCATGTCGAACTCGCTCAGGCCCGGCTCGATGCCGAACAGCACATTGCGGACCGACCGGGACGTATGGCAGGCGGCAAATTCGAAGCGGGCGAGCTGATCGACATCGTTGACTGCCCGAAGCCCGTTCGCCGAATCCATGAACAGTGCCGTTGCGTTGACGACCGAGCCCCGGTCGCCGGCAATCCGCCGCAGCACATCGACGATGTAGCTCGGGGCCTCCAGCCAGATTTCCGGCTCCGCTCCTTCCGAGGGGCCGAAATACTTCCAGCCCGCAACACCGATTCGGGCTCCGGACCGCACACCGTGCGCGCGAAGGATGTCCGCGAGCGGTTCACTGTCTCCGCGAGGCTGGCCAAGCAGGCTGAAACTCTGGAACAGGACGATGTCCAGTTCGACCGGCGCGATCCCGGCATATCCCCGACCCTCATTGCCAACTAGCAGGGCCGGCGGCCGGTCGCCCGCGAGAACCAGCAGCGCCTCCTCGAACCGGGGATCATAGCCGGTCAGATAGGCCAGATTGGCGGCGTGCTCGCGGTCGGCATAGACGATCAGCGCATCCAGCCCAGCGGCCGAGGCACGGGCCTTGGACGATGCAAGCCGGAACTCGTAGGTTGCCGTCGGTATGGTGGGCTCGATCGTCGGCTCGCCGAAATCAGGCAATTCGATGCGAGCTAACTCGACGGGGCACATCGTTACCTGCCCTACCCGGCCGAGGGTGGCGGCTGCCAGTAGAAAGGGCGATCGCGGTCGCGTTCGACGACCATGAACTGGTTGGCGAAGCCGCGCAGCCAGGGACCCCAGGTCCCGTCCGGCCACTGCACGCGAACCTCCACCCGCTCGGACGTGCCGACGCCGAAGTGAATCCACCCGGCCTCGCCGCCGGCATGGCCGCCGCCGATGGTGACCTCGCGGCGCTGGATATGGGCGCCGGTCTTCACCTCGACCCAGGCACCGATCCCGTGCGGGTTGGCACCCGGCTGCACCAACCGCAGCATCGTCCATCCGCCCATCGGGCGGGGGACACCCTCCTCCGTCTCGCCGGCGCCCAGGCTGCGCCAGAGCTCCGCATTGTTCTCCCGGTTGACGACGACGATATCCAGCAGCCCGTCCAGGTTCAGGTCTACCACCGCCCCACCGCGGGCCCGCTCGAATGTTACGATGCCGGCCTCCGGCGCCGCCTCACGGAACGAGCCGTCCGCCTGGCCCAGCAGCAGGTTGTTCGGGTCGCGTTCGGCGAAATCGACCATGCCCTCAACATTGCCCTTGGCGATAAAGAGGTCGACGAAGCCGTCATTGTTGACATCGTCGAATTCCGCATGCCATGCGGTGGACGGCTTGATCTCGCCCTCGACATAGGGCCGGTGCACGGTCGCGCCGAGACCATAGGCGATATCCTCATAGGCCGGCTGCAAGGACCCGAAGCGGCTGCCGGCCGGCCGCGCCGCCAGGGTCTGCAACTTGTTGTCGGCCATGCTGGTGAGGAAGTATTCGGGATAGCCGTCGCGGGTGAGGTCGTAGCTCGCGATCCCCATGCCCCAGATCTTCAGTGGTCGCCAACCATCCTGCAGCCGATACTCGGTGATGCGGTCGTCGGTGAGCTGCCAGAGTTGCTCCTGCCCGCCCCGGTAATATTGCCGGTCGTTGCTGACCCGGAGATCGGGCACGCCATCGCGGTTCCAGTCGCTGAACAGGATCGAGAGGCTGCAATGACCGGGCCTGAGCGCCATCGGCGGCGCGAAGCCGTTCGTGGCCGGACGGAAGATCTGATTGTCATGGCAGGTGCCGAACGGCGCGCCTTCGCGCGCGCGGTCGACATAATTGCCGAAGGCCAGCGTCGGCCAGGCCGCCTCCGCTTCCCAAACCGCACTGAACCCTGTTGTCCAATCGCTGCCGCCATCCATGCTCCACAGCGTGTTGGCCGGCTCGAACCGACAATCGCCCAATCCGCGGTAAAGCCGGTTTTCGCCGACGCGCAGCACCGCCAGGTCCTGAACTCCGTCGCTGTCGATGTCGATCGGATAGGCACCGGTGACGTCGGCCACCGCCAACGGCGACTCCGCAATCTCGGCGAATTCCAGGGGTCCGCCCCGTTCGCCGACATTGCGGTAGAGTTTCGCGCCGTCGGTCCCGCCGGCAAAGTAGAGGTCGGGATAGCCGTTGTCGTCGCAATCGAAAGCCGCCACACCGCCGCCGACAAAATGCTCCCAGCCGCCCGTGTAGGCGACGTCGATGCCGGTCCCGGCCGCTTCGTTGACGAAGGACGGGGTGTCGATCGCGGAGGCCGGCCAGGAGAGGAGTGCGGCCGCCGCGAAAGCCACCAGGCCGGGCGCTGCGCGCCTCATCGGTCGGCCTCGGCGCGTTGCATGGCAGCGGCGGGTTGCTCGGGAATCCGCAAGCTCTTCAGGAACTCGATGATGGCCGCCCGGTCGCCCTCGGGAAGCGCATCGAAGGCCTCGCGCACCGCCGCCGCCTCGCCGCCATGATGGGCGATCGCCTCGGCCAGCGTTCCCAGATCGCCGCGATGGCCATAGGGCGCGGTCGACCCTACGCCCCATAGCGGCGCGGTCCGGAAGCGATCGCGAGGCACGAAATTCTGGGTGATCGTCTCATTGGCGAAATAGGGCGTCGCCGGGTCGGCGATCTGGTGGCGCTTCAGATCGGTATAGGCCCGGACGATCACACGCCCTTCGGCATCGCGGTCTATGCGATCGCCCCACAGGGCGGCGAGATCAACCGCCGTCACACCAATTCCGTCCTGGGCGCGAACCGTGCCCGCCGGGTTAAATGGTCCCGGTTCGACAAAGACGGCGCTCTGGAGGACCAGTGTGGGTTTGTGGCAGGAACCGCAACCGATCTCCAGGAAAAGGGCTTCGCCCCGCGCCGCGGCGGCCCGCAGGGTCGGATGCTCGGGCGCGATGCGGGTCGGCGGTGGCAGCGTCGCCTGAAACAGCACGGTGGCGGTAATGTCGCCCTCGGTCAGTTCCTGCGCATGTCCGTCGCGGTCGAAATCCGCCTCGCCGGTCCAGCGCGGGCCGAAACGCTCTGCCGGCTGCATGCCGTGATGCTGGTTGAAGGCGGTGACGCTGAACTGCCTCAGCGAGATCGTCACCGCTTTCTGGCCGAAGGGCTTGACGATCAGGTCCGGATGAATGCCCTCCACGCCGTCGGTGTCGACGATGCCGTCTGGATGGGCGATCAGCCAACCGAAGGAGACGCCCTTGGCGGAGAGCGCGACACGAACTTCGCCGCCGCTCTCGCGCGCCTGCGCGACGGCCTGATCGCGCTGACGCCAGAGTTCGGCCGTCATTTCGCGCGCCAGCAGCTCGAGCAGGCCCGCACCGTTCACCGCCACGGTGCCGCGCTCCATGCTGAGGTCCGGCGCGATGCTGTCGAAATCGTATTCGATGTCCTGCGGGGCCACGAAGACATTGGCGACAAAATCGCCGGCGCCGCCGGCCGCAGGCTGATTGTGGCAGCCGGCGCAGGCACTGGCGTCCGGACCCGAGGTACGGAGCATATCGGGAACCGCACCCACCGGACGCCGGGTCGGCACCTCCGCCGCAGTCGCGGCCGGACGCCCGGCCCCGTCCAGACGCGTGAACCGCGCAGAGAAAAGCCTGCGGCCGGCCTCGATCACCTCCCCCATGCCGACGGTGCCGGACACGATCTCGGCATGGGAGAGATGCCGGCCCACGGCCCGCTCGTCCCCGACGAGCGGCTCGGCCGCCCGGGCATTCGAAATCGGTGGCAGGATCGCCAGCAGGCCCAGACCCAGGCCGACTGCCGTCGCGTACCGTATTCTACGGCGCACCAATCTCACGCCTGAGTCTCCGCGAATGAGCTTCGCAGCGCCGGATAGAGTGCCTGGAACCGTCGCCATTTCTCCTGGTAGCTATCGTGCAGGTCGGGGTCGGGTTCCACGACGCGCTCGGTCGCCGGTCGCGTGCATATGGCTGCAGGGGCCTCGCCGGTCGCGGCGAGCCGACCCAACCGGGCGGCGCCGAAAGCCGGGCCGACTTCGCCGCCGGCGTGATAGGTGAGCCGCCGGCCCAGCGCCGCTGCCAGGATGCGCCCCCAGAACTGCGACCGCGCCCCGCCGCCGATCACCGAGGTCTCTCCGATCTCGGTCCCGGCCGCCTGCAGGGCCGCCTGGCCGTCGGCGAAGGCGAAAGCCACGCCTTCGAGCACCGCCCGGGTCAGATCCGCGCGCTCGGTCGCCGACGTCATGCCGAAGAACACCCCCATGGCATTGGGATCATTGTGCGGTGTCCGCTCGCCAGTCAGATAGGGCAGGAAGATCAGGCTGCCGGTATCGCGATCGGCCGCAGCCGCCTCGTCGAGCAGGGACGACACCTCCGCGCCCAGCAGGTCCGCCAGCCAGGAGAGGCAGGATGCGGCGCTGAGGATCACCGACATCTGGTGCCACGTCGCCGGCAGGCAGTGACAGAAGGCATGCACCGCCTGCTCGGGGTTGGGCGCGTAGCCGGCATTGGACACGAACAGCACCCCCGACGTGCCCAGCGACAGGAACGCCGCGCCCGGCTCGACGACACCGACGCCAGCGGCTCCGGCGGCATTGTCGCCGGCCCCGCCGGCCACCACCGCATCGCCCGGGACACCCCATTCAGAGGCGATCTCCGGACGCAGCGTGCCGGTCGCCTGGGAGCCCTCGAACAGCTCCGGCATCGCCGATACCGGCAATCCGGTGGCCGCCAGCATCTCATCGGACCAGCGGCGGCCGGCGACATCGAGCCACAAGGTGCCGGCGCTGTCGGACATGTCCGAGGCCGCCACCCCGGTCATCCGCAGCCGTACATAGTCCTTGGGTAGCAGCACCCTGGCGACCCGGGCAAAGATCTCCGGCTCGTGATTGGCGACCCAAAGCAGTTTCGGCGCGGTAAAGCCGGGCATGGCCAGATTGCCGGTGATCGCCCGGCTCTCCGGCACCCGACGCTCGAGCTCGGCGCATTCCGCTGCCGACCGGCCGTCATTCCAGAGTATCGCCGGACGCAGCACCCGGTCCTCGGCATCCAGCAGGGTGGCGCCATGCATCTGCCCGGACAACCCGATGCCACGGACCGCCTGCAAGCCTTCCGGCCGGTTCTCCCGGAGGGTTGCCACCGCGTCGCAGGTCGCCCGCCACCAAGCCTCCGGATCTTGCTCCGACCACAACGGCCGAGGTATGGAGACCTCAAGCGGCGCGTTGGCCTGGTCGATGACGGCCTGGTCGTCATCGACCAGCACCACCTTCACCCCCGACGTGCCGAGATCGATTCCCAGATACATGCGCCCCGTCTCCCTTGTCCCGGAGTTTCAGGCCCCGGGTTCCTGCGCGCGGCCGTAAACCGATCGGCGGACCGCCGACCCTTGCGCGTCGCTTCCGGCGACAGGCTAGCCTGCTATTCCCGGGCTGACCATGGTCCGGGCGAGCGCCGTCGGGCGAGCGATCACAAAGAGGTGCATTTTGCAAAAGTTAAGCGGACCTTAACAAATTTCGGCCACTTTCTTGGGCTGGGAAAGCGATGACCCATCAAGCAATAAGAGGTCGCCGTTGCCGCGGATAATCTTCCGCATTCCAAAACGGACGGCGCAGAGGAGGCATGGACAAAGACACGGCGGGGCCGCGCCGCGCCGGTGCAGTGCGCACCTGCCATGTCGGCCCTCCAATCTCCTCTGTCGCCAACGACTTCTACCGACCGGCCCTGAAACAGGCAGGATTCGAGAGGACAGTGTGCCGCTGAACCGCAAGGTGATTTCCGCCTCGCTAGACGGGCTACGCCGGATCCCCAATCCATGGGGTGAGGACGAGCAGGCTGCGTCCGACGCGGAGTCCGCGGCGGGCGATGGCGGTACGCCGGCACACTCCGAAGAGCAGAAGCCTCGGCGACTTTCAATTCGCTGGAAGCTGCTGATCGCCTTCGTCTGCATGGCCGCCATCACCTTCTTCCTGGGGGCCTACGCGGTCATCAAGATCACCGATCTGAGCCGGCTGGTGGAAGAGACCTATGACCGCCCGCTGACGGCGATCAACTACACCCGCAAGGCGCTGAACGATTTCTCCCTGATGGATGGCCGGCTGGGCCGCCAGGCCCTGGCGCAGAGCGCCTCGAACGCGGCGCGAAACCGCCAGGAGATGCAACGCAGCACCGAGATCTTCTTCGAGGATCTGGACGAAGCGAGACGGCGCGCCGTGTCGCCGGAAGCGTTGGCGCTGATATCCGAGATCGAAGTGCTGGTGCGCGCCTGGACTGAGAAGCGGCAGATCGCCTACAACCAGGGCCTGACCGCCGAACGCTGGCAGGAGATGGACAACATCTCCGCCCAGGTCACCCAGCGGTTCGACGAGCTGATCGAGATCGCCACCAATGACGGCATCGAACAGCGTCAGCAGGTCACCGGCGCCATCCAGGACTCCCGCGGCACCGCCGCCATCATGACGGTGATCGCGCTGATCGCGTCCGCGGTCGTGACCATAGCGCTGGCCGGAGTCATCACACGGCCGCTGTCGATCGCCGCTTCCGCCGCCAGCCGCATCGCCGATGGCGAGATGGACACCGAGATCCCGGAGGCGGCGGATGAGGAAACCGGCATCCTGCTGAACACCATGCGGGAGATGCAGCAGAACATCCGCGAGATGATGCAGCGCGAGGTGGAACAGCGGAAATCGGCCCAATCGCGTCTGATCGACGCCATCGAGAAATCCAGCGAGGCGGTGATCCTACTGGACGCCGACAACCGCATCCTGATCGCCAACAGCCAGATCCGCGACTTCTTCCCGGATTGCGCCGGCCGCAAGCTGACCGGCATGACCTTCGACGATTTCCAGGCCCTGATCGGCAATTCGGACACCGCGTCCGGCAAGAAGCGCAAGGGTGCGAAGCCGACCGAGCAGCGGCTGTCCGACGGACGCTGGGTGCGCAGCAGCGGCAGCCCGACCCAGGATGGCGGCGCCATCATGTTCTGGACCGACATCACCGTCCTGAAACGCCGCGAGGCCACCCTGCGCGCCGCCAAGAAGCAGGCGGAAGCGGCCAGCGAGGCGAAGACCGCCTTCCTGACCAATATGAGCCATGAGCTGCGCACGCCGCTGAACGCCATCATCGGCTTCTCCGAGGCTATCGCCAGCGAGACCTTCGGCGCCATCGGACAGCCGCGCTACAAGGAATACGCCAACGACGTGCTGCGCAGCAGCCACCACCTGCTGGACGTCATCAACGACATCCTGGACATCTCGAAGAGCGAGGCCGGCAAGCTGCAGGTCAAGCACGACAAGGTCCCGGTGTCGGAAGTGATCGACGATTGCCTGCACATCGTGCGCGACTGGTTCGAACGCTCCGACGTGGAGATCCTGGTGGAGACCCAGGACCCCAAGCTGAAGGTCCTCGGCGACGCGGCGCGGCTGCGGCAGGTGCTGCTGAACATCCTGTCGAACGCCGTCAAGTTCACCGATGCCGGCGGCACGGTGACGATCTCCGCCACCCGCAACAACGGCAAGGCGGTGATCACGGTCCGCGATACCGGCATCGGCATGCGAGCCCGGGACATTCCGACCGCCATGTCGATGTTCGGTCAGATCGACAGCACGCTGGCGCGGAAATACGAAGGCACCGGCCTCGGCATCCCGCTCTCCAAAGCCATCATCGAGCTGCATGACGGCACCCTGGACATTGAGAGCACGCTAGGAGAGGGCACGGTCGTGACCATCACCCTGCCGGTGGCGCACGCCAAGGCGAAGGACGCCGACGGCAAGAAGGGCGGCACCAAGTCCGGCAGCGCCAAGGACACCGAAAAGGCTCTCGCCGCCGAGTAGGTGTCGCCGATCGTTGCTGTTGCGATCTTCGATCGAGTCTTCCTCAGTCCCCTCACCCTCCCAACGCTACGCGTGGGAGGGGGAGGGGTCTATGAAGGCATCGCAGGCAAAATCTAAAGCGACAGCGATGCGTCGACCCAGGCGCCGTTCTGGCGGCTGGACTCGACAACCGCTTCGATGAATTTCACGCCACGGGCGCCATCCTCCACGGTCGGCACAAGGCGCGCCATCGGGTCGGGCATGCGGCCGTCCATCCGGGCGCCGATCAGCTCGGCGATATCAGCATAGAGCTGTGCGAACCCTTCCAGATAGCCCTCCGGATGGCCCGGCGGGATGCGGCTGGCATGGGCCGCCGCCGCGCCGGCACCGGCACCGCCGCGGCTGATCACCCGGGGCGGCTCGCCGAGCGGCGTGTAGTGGAGCTGGTTCGGGTGCTCCTGGAACCACTCCAGCCCGCCCTTCTCGCCATAGATTCGTATATGCAGGGCGTTCTCGTTGCCGGGCGCGACCTGGCTCGCCCAGATCATGCCCCGCGCCCCGCCCCGGTAGCGCAGCATCATATGGGCGTTGTCGTCGAGCTGCCGGCCGCCGACGAAGGTCGACAGATCGGCCGCAATGGACTCGACCTCCAGCCCGGAGATGAAGGCCGCCAGGTTGAAGGCGTGGGTGCCGATGTCGCCGACACAGCCGGCCGGGCCGCTGCGCTCGGGATCGGTGCGCCACTCCGCCTGCTTCTGGCCCTCGTTCTCCAGCCGGGTCGACAGCCAGTCCTGCGGGTATTCCGCCTGGATCACGCGGATAGTGCCGAGCTCGCCCGCCTCGACCATCTCGCGGGCATGCCGCACCATGGGATAGCCGGTGTAGTTGTGGGTCAGCCCGAAGACGAGATCGGTGCGCTTCACGGTGTTGACCAGATCGAGCGCCGACTCCAGCGAGGTGGTCATCGGCTTGTCGCAGATCACATGGATGCCGGCCTCCAGGAAGGTCTTGGCGGCGGCGTGGTGAACATGGTTCGGCGTCACGATCGCCACCACGTCTATGCCGTCGTCGCGGCCGGATTCGGCCTCCGCCATCTCGGCGAAGCTGCCATAGCCGCGGGACGGGTCGATGCGCAGCTCCGCAGCCGAGGCCCGCGCCCTGTCCGGGTCCGAGGACAGCGCTCCCGCCGCCAGTTCGTAGTGATCGTCGAGTCGCGAGGCGATCCGATGCACCCCACCGATAAACGCGCCCTGCCCGCCACCGACCATGCCAAGCCGCAAGCGCCGCCTTGCTCCTCCGTCAGCCTTCCCTTCAATCGCCATGTCTGTCCTCCCGACATTCTCAGCCGACCTCTTGAGGCGGCTCAATTCTGTCCCTCTCCCCTTGTGGGAGAGGGAGGGACCCGACGCCACAGGCGTTGGGAGGGTGAGGGGGCTACCGAAGAGTCATGTGCGCGGCGGACGCCGCGCGACCCCTCACCCGGATCGCTTCGCGATCCGACCTCTCCCACAAGGGGAGAGGCGTAAATCTGAAACGCACGAAATCTGAAACTACTCGATGCCCAGCATCTTGCGGTTGGCGGCTTCGTCGGTGCCGGCGTCGGCGAAATCGTCGAAGGCCTTTTCGGTGACGCGGATGATATGCGCGTCGATGAAGGGCGCGCCCTCCGCCGCACCGACCTCCGGATGCTTCAGGCAGCACTCCCATTCCAGCACCGCCCAGCCGGCAAAGTCGTAGGCCGCCAGCTTGGAGAAGATGCCGGCGAAATCGACCTGCCCGTCGCCCAGCGAGCGGAACCGCCCGGCCCGGTCGACCCAGCCCTGGAAGCCGGAATACACACCCTGGCGGCCGGTCGGATTGAACTCCGCATCCTTCACATGGAACGCCTTGATGCGCTCGTGATAGATGTCGATGTAGGCGAGGTAGTCGAGCTGCTGCAGCACGAAATGGCTCGGATCGTAGAGCAGGTTGCAGCGCGGATGGTTGTCGACCCGCTCCAGGAACATCTCGAACGTGGCGCCGTCATGCAGGTCCTCGCCCGGATGGATCTCGTAGCAGACATCCACCCCGGAGGCGTCGAAGGCGTCCAGGATCGGCCGCCAGCGCCGCGCCAGCTCATCGAAGGCCGTCTCGATCAGCCCGGCCGGCCGCTGCGGCCAGGGATAGACATAGGGCCATGCAAGCGCGCCTGAGAAGGTGGCATGGGCGTTGAGACCAAGCCGCTCGGACGCCTTGGCCGCCATCATCAGCTGATTGACCGCCCATTCCGTGCGCGCGGCGGGATTGCCCCGCACCTCCGGCGCCGCGAACCCGTCGAATGCCGTGTCATAGGCGGGATGCACCGCGACCAGCTGGCCCTGCAGATGGGTCGAAAGCTCGGTCAGCGCCAACCCATGGGCCGAGAGCGTGCCTTTGACCTCGTCGCAGTAATCGGCGCTTTCCGCCGCCAGCGCCAGGTCGAACAGCCTTCCGTCCCAGCTCGGGATCTGGATGCCCTTGTAGCCCAGGCTCGAGGCCCATCCGCTGATCGCGTCCAGGCTGTTGAACGGCGCGTCGTCCCCCGCGAACTGCGCCAGAAAAATCGCCGGTCCCTGCATGGTCTTCATCGCCGTCGCCTCCCCTCGCCCTATTCGTATGCTGATTGGCCGAGAGTTTAGGACAGCGGGCTTGGCTTGCCAGCAGGAATTTCGGACTTCCGGTCAGGCCGCCTGTTTCAACCGTTCCCGCCGCCCCCATGGCACGATCTTGCCGAACACCGCCGCCAGGGCCGGTAGGACCAGGATCGCGGCTGCCATGTTGACCAGGAACATGAAGGCCAGCAGCACGCCCATATCGGCCTGGAACTTCAGCGCCGACCAGGCCCAGGTGCTGACCGCGGCGGCCAGGGTCAGGCCGGTGACGACGACGGCGCTGCCGGTCTCGGTCAGGGTGCGGAAATACGCCTCGTGCACCGGCTCGCCGTCATCGAGATGCACCTTGAGGCGGCTGAAGATGTAGATGCCGTAATCGACGCCGATGCCCACGCCCAGCGCCGCCACCGGCAGGGTGGAGACCTTCAGGCCGATGCCGACCTGGGCCATCAGCGCATAGGCCAGTACCGAGACCAGGCTGAGCGGCAGCACCGTGCACAGGGTGGCGCGGATCGAGCGGAAGGTGAGCAGGCAGAGCACGACGATGGCGCCATAGACCCACATCAGGATCTCGAACTGGGCCGCCGCCACCGCCTCGTTGGTCGCCGCCATCACGCCGACATTGCCGGTGGCCAGGCGGAAGGTGACGGTGTCGGAGGGGTTGTCCGCGATATAGGCCTTGGTCGCGTCGACTACGCGGATCAGCGTCTCTTCCTTGTGGTCCTCGGTGAAGGCCAGCACCGGCATGACCGAGCAGTCGGCATTGAGCAGGCCGGTCGACGTCTCCACCGGAGTCACCGCCCGCACCAACACCTGGGAGTTGCGCGACAGCACCCGCCAGTTCGGATTGCCCTCGTTCCAGCCGGAATTGATGATCTTCATCACCGCCGGCAGCGACAGGGTGGATTGCACGCCCTCGACATTGCGCAGATGCCATTCGAAATCGTCGATCTGGCGCACGACGTCATAATCGATGCAGCCATCGGCCGGCCCCTCGGCGATCACCTGGATGATGTCGACGCCGATGGCGAAGCGGTCGGCGATCACCGCGGTGTCCTGATTGTAGCGGCTGTCGGGCCAGAGTTCCGGCACCCCCGCCTCCTGGTCGCCGATCGGCACGCCGCGGCCTTCCCAGGCGCCCCAGCCCAGCAGGGCAACGGCCACCAGAACCGTCGGCACCGCCACCCGAAGACGGGCGAATGAGGACAACAGGCGCCACAGCTTCGCCCGCCGCGCCATCACCCGGCCAATGCGCTGACGATAGCCGTCGTCCAACTTCAGATAGCTCAGCAGCACGGGAAGCAGGAACAGGTTGGTCAGGATGATCACCGCTACGCCCAGGCTGGCGGTAATCGCCAGCTCCTGGATGATCGGGATCTCGATCAGCAGGATGGTCAGGAATCCGGCGGTATCGGTGGCGAGCGCCACACTGCCTGGGATGAACAGGCGGCGAAAGCAGGTGCGCGCCGCCTCGTAGCACTCATGGCCATCGCAGACGTGGCCCTTGAGCGCATTGATCATCTGCACGCCGTGGGAGACGCCGATGGCGAAGACCAGGAACGGCACCAGGATCGACAGCGGATCGATGCCGAACCCGAACAGCACCAGCAGACCCAGCTGCCAGACCACCGCCACCAGGGAGCAGATCAGCGGCAGGATGGTCAGCCGCCAGGAGCGCGAATAGAGGTAGACCAGGATCGCCGTCAGACCCAAAGCCACCACGAAGAATAGCAGCACGCCCGTAGCACCATCGGCGATATCGCCGACCACCTTGGCGAAGCCGATGATGTGCACGTCGATGGCGTCGGTGCGGTATTTGTCGCGGATCGACTCCTCAAGCTGGCGGGCGACGTCCAGGTAATCGAGGCGCTCGCCGGTGCGCGGATCGCGCTCCAACAGCTGGGCGCTGACGATGGCGGCGGTGAAGTCCTCGGACACCAGTCGGCCGATCTGGCCGGATTTCAGGATGTTCTCACGAACCTCTTCCAGCCGCTCCCGGGTCGGCTGAAAATCGGCCGGGATCACATTGCCGCCGGCGAACCCGTCCTCCACGATCTCGATGAAGCGCACATTCGGCGTGAAGATCGAGCGCACGCCGGCCCGATCGACGCCATCGATGAAAAAGACCTCGTCGGTGACCTGCTTCAGCGTGTTGAAGAAATCCTCGGTGAAGATGTCGCCTTCGGTGACCCTGAGCGCGATCAGCACCCGGTTGGCGCCGCCGAACTGGTCCTGATACTGCAGGAAGGTCTGCATATACGGGTGCTTGATCGGCAGCTGCTTCTCAAATCCTGCATCGATGCGCAGCTGCGAGGCCAGCACCGCCATGCCGACGGTGACCAGCGCGAAGATGACGAGCACCACCGGCCGGGCCGCGAACACCGCGCCGGCGATCGCCCGCACCGCCAGCGGCGCGTCGTGCCTCCCGGCATCCGCCGCGGTCACGGCGATACGCTCCGGATCACAAGGCCCGCCAGCCGCTCGGCGCCGATCCGGGTGAACCCGGCCTCGCCCGCCAGCACCAGGCGCTCGTCCGGCGCCTCGACGACGCCCGCCAGGGCAGAGCGATCGGTGCGCCGGCTGAGCCGGGCGCTGCGCCCCCCGTCATCGCTCACCAGCACCGCGCCGCTGAGCCCGACCACCACCACCCGGCCGTCCGAGAGCTGCGCCCCGGCCACCAGCGCGGCCGTCGTCCCGGTCTCGATCTCCTGCCAGGTCACGCCGCCATCGCCGCTGCGGAACATGTTGCCCTGCAGGCCGAACACCAGCAGGTCGTCGTCGCCAAGGGCCAGGGCGCCGAAGAAGGAGCCGAAATAGGGCGGGTCCAGCACCTGCCATTCCTGACCGCCATCGTCACTGCGATAGAGACCGCCGGCCTCTCCGGCCATGAACCACTGCCCGGGCGCGGGATTCAGGATGGCGTTGAAGTGGAAATCGTCTTCGGTCACCCAGCGCTGCTCCCAGGTGTCGCCGCCATCCACGGTCTCCAGGAACAGGCCATAGGCGCCGACCGCAAACCCGGTTTCGGGATCCGCGAACAGCACATCCATCAATGGCGTCTCGTAATCCGGGTCAGCGTATTGCTCTGTCCAGCTCTCGCCGCCATCGGCGGAATGCAGCACCACCGCATCATGCCCGACCGCCCAGCCCCGCATCGGATCGATGAAGGAGACGGCGGTCAGGGTCGCCCGGGTCGGCGCCGCGACCTGCCGCCAGGTGACGCCGGAATCGTCGGAAAGCAGGATATGTCCGCGCTCGCCGACCGCGACCAGCCGGTCGCCCGCCCGGGTGATATCCAGCAGCAGCGAGGACGGCGCCAACGGTGCCACGACCGATGCATCCTGGCCCGCGGCCCTCTCCATCCAGCCGGCGGCGAACGCCAACGCGATCAGCATCGCCGTCGCCAGCCTGCCGGGTCGGAGTGCCTGCATGGTCATGTCCGGAACCACAATGCTACGGAAATCGCCGCGGCAACGGCGGGCGCCCTGAATTTCGGGCCGCCCGCCGAAGACCGACGGTCAGCGCCGGCCGGCGCGGCGCAGCGCGTTCGGCGTGAAATCGCCGGCGTCGAGATTCTCCCTGAACGAATACATCCGCTCCTGGTTGTCGAACCCGTTGGCGGTGTAGCGTCCAGCCTGGAGATCGTATATCGCATCGAGCGTGGTCCAGAACGTTGGCACCTCGTAGTAGTTGATGCCGTGCGCTTCGCCGACCCGCCAGAGCTGGCCGCGGCTGTCGTAATGGTCGACCGCGACGATCTGCCAGCTATCCTCGTCCAGGTAGAAGGTGCGCCGGCCATAGATGTGGCTGGTACCGTCCCTGAGCCGGGCATCGACCACCCAGACCCGATGCAGCTCATAGCGCAGGTGCGCCGGGTTCAGGTGCCCGGGCTGGATAATGTCGTCGTACTCAAGCGAGTCGCTGTGCAGCTTGTACGCGTTGTACGGCACGTACATCTCCCGCCGGCCTACCAGCTCCCAGGTGTACCGGTCGGGAGCGCCGTTGAAGATGTCGAGATTGTCGCTGGTCCTCAGACCGTCGGCGGCGGTGCCCGGGTTGTCGTAGGCGATGTTCGGAGCACGGCGTACGCGTCGCTGGCCGGGGTTGTATGTCCAGGCCTGACGTGGCTCGGCGATCTGGTTGATGGTCTCATGCACCAGCAGGATCTCGCCGGCGAGGCGCGCCGGGGCGGTGATCTCCTGGCGGAAGAACACCGAGATGTTGCCGCTATCGCCCATGGCGTAGGGGAACAGGATGTTCTCGTCGATCTTGACCATGGTGTAGGCGCCGCCGGCGGTCGGATTGGCCTGGCCATAGCGGCGGTGGACGGTCTCGCCGCGATAGCGCAGCAGGTGGTTCCAGATCGCCTCCAAGCCGTTCTCCGGGATCGGGAACGGGACGCCGACGGTGGCACCGGCGACGCCGTTGCCGTCGGCCACCAACTGGGCGCTGGAGGCGTTGGCGATGGTGGCGTCATAGATCCGCTGCGGCGCCGAGGCGCTGCGACGGGTCGGATAGATGTTCATCGAGAAGGACGGGTACTGCCGCAGCATCGCCTGATGCCCGACCGTCAGCCGGTCCGCGAACTCCGCCAGGTTGCCGGCGTTAATGGTGAACTGCACCGCATCCCCGGCGAACGGGTCGGGATGGTGGTCGCCCGGCGAGAAACCGGCCGGCGGCGTGGTGATGCCGCCGGTCCAGGGCGGAATCGTGCCTTCCGCATTGCCTGCCTGGATGGCGCCGAGCGGCGTCAGCGACCGGCCCAGATCGGCAGCGCTCTGCGCCGAGGCCGGCAGCGTCGCGAGGGCGATCGCCGTTCCGGCAAGGGCGCCGACGAAGCGGGCACCGATGATCTTGTTCACTGTCCTGTCCTCCATGTCGGTCAACGCCTCCGCCGGCCTAGAATGAATATTTGAGATTTAACGAGACAAAGTCACGGTCGCGGATCGTGTTGAACTCGTCGTCGCCGATGGCGAAGAAGTTGGTGTACTGAATGCCGGCGGACCATTGATTCAGGTACGTGAAATCAACGCCGACGCTTACGGATGCCCGGTCCTCGACAAAGTTTCCAAGCGGCAGTGGCGTCGTCCCTCCAACGTCATGCGAAAAACCGATATTTGGGAACACGTTGATGGGTCCAATGGCGTTGAGCATGTCAAACCGTGCACGCATCCGATATCCCCAAGAGAAATCGTCCGCGAAACCCTCTGTCTGGCAATCCGGCATCAGGCCGGCCGCCACAAAATTGCAGTTCCCACCCAATGTCGTATTGGGACCGTCAAACCGAAGCTCACTGGTGTCCGGCATATCATGGACGTAGGTCGCCCCGACTTCGCCAACCAATACCCATTGATCAATTCCAAGAGACTCGATCGGATCGAAGACTTGAGTCGCCGTGAACTGTAGCTGTGACACGTCCAGCTCGCGGAACCCGGCGATCCGCCGATCAAGGAATGTCGACGCATTGGCTACCGAGATTCCACCGAGTTCTTGAATTATCTGGTTGGTATTGAAGACTGGCACCAAAGCAGCGTTCGCAAGCACTGCTGCTGGCGCAAGCGCTGCCTGCAGCAGTTCGACGTCATCCACCTGCAAAGGTTGGTCAATTCTGTACGAATATTCGCCTTGTAAAGAAAGTCCGGATGCACCGAGGCTGGTATTAAAACTTGTGCCGATAAGCTGTATGTCTTCGGGGTATTCTACAACGTATCGAGAATCGTTGGCGAAATTAGCTGCCGGAAATGTCGGACCCGTGATCGCACTGATGACCGGCGTGCGGCTATGATAGTTGATAAAGAACAGACCAAACTCGGTATCGTTTAGTTCTGGAGAAAAATATCGTGCAGCGACACCAAACTGACCTTCATCCCTTGCTTCGTCATCGGGGCCTCGAGGCACGCGAGATCCGAAAGGAGTAACAGCTGTTGGCGTTATCGAGCCGTCGTCCGACACAGCCGGATCCCCGAACCCAAGATAGACACCGTTGGAGCCACCGCCCGGACTGGCGAAATCGTTCGTGCTGAAAAACGTCCCAGCAGCATCAATCTCGGTTTCTTCCCATAAGAATTGATAGAACGCTTCGACGCTCAGATTATTGGTAATTCCGACATTCACATCTGCAATCGGCACCGGGAGCAAGGCGTCGCGAATCTCCGAACCGGGAATTCGGATTGCGTTCACATCAACCGGATTGATGATATTGATTCCGTTCTGAATGAACGTACTTTCACCCCAGCTAAGCACTTGGTTGCCAAGCCGGAAATCGACCGGGACATCGCCAACATCGAAGCCGCCGAATACATAGGCGTCCAATAGTTCGAAATCGGATCCGACCCGATCCCGCGCCTCGTCTGTCAGATCCCTGAACTCGGTACTGTCTTCGTCGGAATTCAGGAAGTCGTAGAAGTAGGTCGCGCGGCCAAAGAAACCAAAATTCTCGTATTGAAGCTCCAGTTCATGCGTCGCCCTTAGCGCAGCGGATGTGAGTCCTCGATCGTAATTGAGATTGCCATCATCGCCATTGATCGACGTATGGCTGCCGCCGTTTGCGTCTCCGACTAGGCTATCGTCTCGCTCCGCGACTCTGAAGTTGAGACCCGCCGTGATCGTCGTGTCGAAGTTGCCGGTCACCTCGCCGATATCAAAATCGAAGGCCGTCGCCGGTGTCGCCAGCAAAGCCGGCGCCGCCAGGGCGATCAGGCTGACACCGGCCAGCAGGCCGGTGCGTTTGGTACGACGGCGCTCAGTCGTCGGATGACGCATACGTGAAACTCCCCTTTGGCCGGGTTCAGACCCGGATTCGTTGTGATTCGCGCAGTGCCGCGGATGCGGCAAACGGAAAGGTTCGACCTGATTTTTCTGGATGAAGCCGTTCGGGCGGGGCAACGCATCCGGCGCCGTCCGTTTGGACAGACGCAGATTCGGTCCGGCACGCCGCGTCGGGCATGAACCGCCGTGGGGTCACGGCTTCGTCTCCCTCCCGCCTTCTTATTGTTGTCCATACTCGCCGAGGGCGAGAGGATTAACAAGCATTTGACGAAAAGCCGGTCCCGGCCCTCCGCCAAAAGATCGGCGTTTGTAAGTGCCGTTTACGTAAACGTCAATAACCAGGCCAATTCGCCGTAGCGATGGGGCGAAGACGTACAACCTTGCATGGAATGAGCCGCTCTCGACACCAGGCCGGCGCGTCTGCCCTTCGGGCTGCCGCCGATGCTCGCGGCGCACGCCGACGGTACGTTCTTTGGCATTGTCACCCTGATTCCGGTGACAATCCGGCGATGGCGCCACAGGTCCCGCATCGCTAAGACGTGAAGCATGACTGCACCTGCCACGCTTTCGGCCGCCCCCTTCCCCTCCCCGCGCGCCGCCTTCCGTGGCGCGGCGCGGGAGGCGTTCGGGGCGCCGGCCATTGTCTTGGGCGCGAGCTTCGTCGGATTCGGGTCGCTGGTTCGGGTCAGCGGGCTGAGCGCCGGGCACGGCTTGTTTTCGACCGTGACCTCCTGGGCGCTGCCGGGGCAGATCGCGCTGGTGGAGCTCTATGCCGCCGGGGTGTCGCTGGCCTCGCTGGCGGCGGCGGTGGCGCTGACCAATGTGCGGCTGATGCCCATGGTGGCGGCGCTGATGCCGCAGCTGGCGCGACCCGGGCTGCCGCGCTGGAAGCTCTATGCCGCCGCCCATCTGGTGGCGGTGACCGGCTGGGTTGCCGCCATGCGGCGGGTGCCGTCGCTGCCGCCGGACCAGCGGCTGTCCTATCTGATCGGCTTCTCCGGCACCCTGTGGGTAACGACCATGGGCTGCACCCTGGCCGGATTCCTGCTGGCCGACGCGGTGCCGCCCTTCGTCACCCTGGGCCTGGTGTTCCTCAACCCGATCTATTTCATGCTGGTGCTGAGCGCCGATCTGAAGAACCGGCGACGCATGCTGGCCCTGGTCTTCGGCGCCGGGTTGGGGCCGCTGTTCCACCTGCTGACACCGGAATGGGGACTGCTGATCACGGGTGTTGTCGCGGGAACGCTGGCCTTCTTCGCGGGGCGCGAGCGGGCGGCGTCATGAGCGAACTGCCGGCCAATCTGCCGCCGCCCTATGTCGTGCTGCTGGTCGGCGCCGCCGTCACCTATGTCTGGCGTGCGCTGGGCGTGGCCCTGGCCGGACGGGTCGAGGCGGACAGCGCCGCGCTGGAATGGATCGGCTGCGTCGCCTATGCGCTGCTGGCCGGTCTGATCGCCCGCATGATCGTACTGCCGATCGGACCGCTGGCCGAGACCGCGCTGGCAGCCCGTGTCGCCGCCGCGGTGGTGGCCCTGGCGATATTCTTCCTGCTGCGCCGAAACGTCATGCTCGGCGTCGCCGCCGGCGCCGGCGCCCTGGTTCTGTTGAGCTGGGGAAGCGTCGGCGGGACCTAGCGGGCCACGCTGTAAGCGGCGCGGAGCAGATCGACGACGTCGAAGACCCGCGCCGCATAGTGATCGCGCACCGCATAGCGGCTGTCGCCGAGACCGGTCAGTTCCGCGTCAAGGGAATCCACCAATAGGTTCAGCCGGCGCTGATGCAGGCCGAGCCGCTTCTGCACCGGGTCGGTCAGCACGCCGGAGAATGCGGTCAGCACCGAGGCGACGGCCAGCAGGCCGCCGGTCACGCCGACCACGAAGCCGGCGGTCGCGGCTGTCGGCACCATGCCGTACCAGAGCCCGCCAACGCCCGCGCCCAGCGGGAAACTCGCCACAGCCGCCTGATGCACCATGGCCTTGGCAATCAGCGGCCCCAATGAGATCGCACCCGGCGTGAGCTGCTTGAACGCCAGCGCCCCGACACCGGCGGCGATCAGCGCATTGGCGAGATCGCCGGCGGCGACCCGGCTGCTGGTGTAGGTGGCCATGGCGTCGGCCAGCCACCCGGCAAAGCGCGGATCGTCGGCGCGCCGCCCGATCGCCTGCAAGGTCTCGTGCATCGCCGCCGACATGCGCGGATCGGCGAAGATCTCCTCGGCCAGGGCGTCCCGATGGAAGCTCCTTCCTTTCTGGGCGTAGGGAAGTTCCAGCAATTCCGTGAAGACGCGCCACTCCACCTCCCGCGCCACATCGGAGGCGAAGAACAGGTTGGTGCGGTCCAGGCGCCCAGCCAGCGCCTTGGCGCCGGCGGCCCGGCTGCCCAGCGCGCCGAGCTTGATCAGTATATAGGGCAACGCCAGCGCCAGGTTGACCGGCGCGCGAAGCACGTCCCAGCCAGCTGCCCTGCGGTGCAGGCGGGCAGCACCGATGAAACTGAAGTTGCGGTCTACGAAGGCTGGAATCCGAGCCCGCCGGGCAGCGACGTACCGGCCGATGGCATCGTCCACCACCTTGCGTACAACATCCCGGTCGACGACCGTGAGCGCACGCCCGGGCTCTGGCTTCCCGATATCCGTGTCCAGTGGGTCTTCTGCCATGACAATCCTTAAATAAGGGCTCGAATTGCAATCGCCAACAGCCAATGGCAACTGCCGTAATATCTGTGTGCCGGAATTGGAAGGGCTTGACAAAAAGCAATTCCATAGCAAGTAATTATTCAGCGACGCAAATAGATTGCAAGTAACTGCATAAGTATAAACTGACACACAGAATCAAGTATCGATATGAACAGGTATTCATATATGCGGGGTGCATTGACGATCGCAGCCGTCGTCTTGATGGCCTGCGCGTGGGTATTCTCTGGCGCCGCGCGCGCCGAGTCCGGCCATTCAATCGTCACCACCACGGCGATGATCGGCGATCCGGTCCGCCATGTGGTCGGCGATCGCGGCACGGTCGAAAGCCTGATGGGCGAAGGCGTCGACCCGCATCTCTACCGCCCCAGCCGGTCCGACGTGGCGCGGCTGACCCGTGCGGACATGATCTTCTTCAACGGACTCAATCTCGAACCTCAGATGCAGCCGGCACTGGAGCGCATCGCCGCGACCGGCAAGCCGGTGATCGCTGCCGCGGAGGCCGTCGATGAGTCCCGGCGGCTCGACTCGCCGGATTATGCGGGCCATTACGATCCGCATGTCTGGATGGATCCGGGCCTCTGGGTCGCCGTCGCCGAGGCGGCACGGGACGCGCTGAGCGCAGCCGACCCGGACGCGGCAGCCGAGTATGCCGCCAACGCCGCCGCATATTCGGAGCATTTGCTGGCGCTGCGCCGCTATGCCGAGGAAACCTTGCGCACGGTCCCCGCGGAGGCCCGCGTGCTGGTCACCGCGCATGACGCCTTCAGCTATTTCGGCCAGGCCTACGGGTTCGAGGTGATCGGCATCCAGGGCATCAGCACCGAGAGCGAGGCCGGTCTCAGGCGCATCGAGGAGCTAGTCGACCTGCTGGTCGAGCGGCGCATCCCGGCGGTGTTCGTCGAGAGCTCGGTCTCCGAGCGCAATGTCCGGGCGCTGGTCGACGGCGCGGCGGCGCGCGGCCATGAGGTGGTGATCGGCGGCGAGCTCTATTCCGACGCCATGGGCACGCCCGGCACCTATGAGGGCACCTATGTCGGCATGATCGACCACAACGTCACCACCATTGCCCGGGCCCTGGGCGGCGCGGCGGCGCCGGCCGGCATGAACGGCCAGTTGGCCGCTGTGGCGGATTAGGACGGAGCGCCGATATGTCCCCTGCCCTCAGACCCGTTGAGCGCATCGGCACGGACGACCTGGCCGGCGTCGCCGATCGCCCGCTGGCGGTGAGCGGCCTGACCGTCGCCTATCACCACAAGCCGGTGCTGTGGAATGTCGACTACGTGGCGCCGCATGCCGGCCTGATCGCCATTGTCGGCCCGAACGGTGCCGGCAAATCGACGTTCATCCGCAGCGTTCTGGGCCTGGTGCCGCGCCTGGCCGGCGATATCCGGGTGTTCGGCCGCAGCGTCGACCGGCAGCGCCGGCTGATCGGCTATGTGCCCCAGCGCAGCAGTGTCGATTGGGATTTCCCGGCCTCCGCGCTGGATGTGGTGGCAATGGGGCTCTATGGCCGGATCGGCTGGCTGCGGCCGGTGCGCAGGGCCCATCGCGAGCAGGCCCGCGCCTATCTCGACCAGGTCGGCATGGCCGATTTCGCCGACCGTCAGATCGGCCAGCTGTCCGGCGGCCAGCAGCAGCGCGTCTTCCTGGCCCGGGCGCTGGCCCAGGACGCCGCCCTGTATTTCATGGACGAGCCTTTCGCCGGCGTAGATGCCGCCACCGAGCGCGCTATCGTCGACGTGCTGGGCGCCCTGGACAGCCAGGGCAAGACCGTCATCTGCGTGCATCACGACCTGCAGACCGCCTCCGACTATTTCGACCACGTGCTGATCCTGAACGTCCGGGTGATCGCCGACGGCACGATGGCCCGGGCCTTCACCGCCGACGCGCTGCAGACCGCCTATGGCGGGCGGCTGGCGCCATCGGAGCTGGCTGGCGCCGCCAAGACCGCCTGATCCAGGCACGCCGGGCCGGTGACGCTCTCCGAGATCATATCCGTCCTGACCTTCCAGGCCGGTTACAACACGTCCGTGGTGCTGCTGGGTTCGGCCTTGCTTGGGGCCGGCGCCGGCGTGATCGGCGTGTTCGTCCTGCTGCGCCGCCGCGCCCTGGTCAGCGATGCCATCAGCCATGCCACCCTGCCCGGTGTGGCGCTTGGCTTCCTGGCCGCGACCGCCCTCGGCCTCGATGGCCGCAGCCTGCCGATCCTGCTGGTTGGCGCCGCTGCCAGCGGCGCCGTCGGCGTCATCGCGGTGCAATGGATACGCGACCATACGCGCCTGCCGGAAGACGCGGCAATCGGCACCGTGCTCAGCGTCTTCTTCGGGGCCGGCATCGTGCTGTTGAGCCATATCCAGACCCTCAATGTCGGCGGGCAGGCCGGGCTTGAAGGCTTCCTGATCGGCCAGGCCGCCGCCATGAGCCGGGCGGATGCGGAACTGATCGGCGCCGCCTCGGCCATCGTCACCCTGCTGAGCCTGGCCTTCTTCAAGGAGTTCGGCCTGGTCTGCTTCGATCCGGGCTTCGCCGCCGCGCGCGGCTGGAAGGTGGCGCGCATCGACCTGCTGATGCTGGGCCTGCTGCTGGCCATCGTCACCATCGGCCTGAAGACCGTGGGCCTGATCCTGATCATCGCCCTGGTGATCATCCCGCCGGTCGCAGCCCGCTTCTGGACCGACCGGCTGGGCGCCATGGTTGCCATCGCCGGCCTTTTCGGCGCCCTGAGCGGCTATCTCGGCGCCGCCGGCTCGGCGCTGCTGCCGCGACTGCCCGCGGGCGGGGTCATCGTGCTGACCGCCGGCGGGCTGTTCCTGGCCAGCCTGTTGCTGGCCCCGGCGCGCGGTCTGGTGGCCGGCGCCCTGCGTCACCTGCGCTTCAAGATCGCGGTGGCGGAGCGGCAGGGCCTGCTGGCACTGGCAGAGGAGCGTCCGGTGACCGACTGGTTTGTCCGTTCCTGCCTGCGACTCAAGGCGCTGATGGGGCCGGACGGGCTCCCGACCGCCAGGGGAACGGCGGCTGCCAGCGCTGCGCTGCGTCAGCAGCAACTCTGGAACCTCTACCGCATCGCCTATCCGGCGGACGCCATCGCCGACCGGGAATGGTCCCTGGCGCCGATCGAGACGGTGCTGCCGGCGGATCTGGTGGCCGAGCTGGAACGTCAGGTCCCGGCGCCATGATCCTCACCGTCCAGGACTTCCTTCAGATCGACCTCCCGGCCCTGCTGGTCGCGGTGTTCTCCGCCGTGTCCTGCGGCTTGCTGGGCAACTATCTGGTGCTGCGGAGACAGGCGCTGGTCGGCGACGCCATTTCGCATCTGGTGCTGCCCGGAATCGTGGTCGGCTTCCTGATCGCCGGCGGTCTGTCGACCCTGGCAATGATGGGCGGTGCGTTGGCGGCGGCGCTGATCGGCGTCCTGCTGATAGACCTGATCCGCCGCTTCGGCCGGGTCGAGAGCGGGGCCGCCATGGGCGTGGTGTTCACCACCATGTTCGCCGGCGGCGTCGTGCTGCTGGAACAGACCGGCAGTTCCGGCGTCCATCTGGACGTGGAGCATGCGCTCTATGGCGCCCTGGAAACGACCCTCTGGCTGGAGCCTACCGGCTGGGAATCCCTGGCCGATCCGGCCGTCCTCGCCACCCTGCCGCGGGAAGTCACGACCCTGGCCGTGGTCACCGTGATCGTCGTGCTGGCGATCGCGCTGTTCTTCAAGGAACTGGAGATCGTCACGTTCGACCCGGACCTGGCGACCAGCCTGGGCATTCCGGCCAAGCGGGTCGGCATCGCCCTGATTGCCCTGGTGGCCGTCGCCGCCGTTGCCGCCTTCGACGCGGTCGGATCGATCCTGGTGATCGCCATGTTCATCTGCCCGGCCTCCACCGCCCGGATGCTCACCGACCGGTTGCCCCGGCAGATCTGGATCAGCGCCCTGGTAGCGGCGTTCAGCGGCATCGCCGGGTACGGCCTGGCGGCCTTCGGCCCGTTCTGGATCGGCGGCAGCCATTCGCTGAACGCGGCCGGAATGATCGCGGTGGTCGCCGGCGCGCTGCAGCTGGCTGCAATGCTGCTCGCACCCCGCTACGGGTTCGTTCCGCGGCTGATCCGCAGCCGAAGGGTGCACTCCGCCGGCTAGCGCATCGCCTGGGCGAAAGCGCCATCGTATTGCCCCCGTGCCTTCACCGATTGTACATCTTGCGGCGACATGGTCTGGTGTCGCCGGAACCTGCCGGACCCCCGATGTCGTACCTCAACTTCGTCCTGAGCAATCGTCGCTTCCTCGCCTTCGGCGTGCTGATGACCATGGCGTCGAGCTTCGGCCAGACCTATTTCGTCTCGCTGTTCGGTGCCGATATCCGCGCCGAGTTCGGCCTCAGCCATGGCGGCTTCGGACTGATCTATTCCGCGGCGACGATCGCCAGCGCCGCCTGCCTGATCTGGGTGGGCCGCTTGATCGACAGGATGCCGCTCCGACGCTTCGCGGTGCTGGTCTGCATCGGCCTGACCGTCGCCACCTTCTCGCTCTCCCTGGCCACGACGATTCCGCTGCTGGTGCTGGCCGTCTTCGCCCTGCGCCTGACCGGCCAGGGCCTGATGCACCACACCGCGATCACGGCCATGGTGCGCGGCTTCACCGCGGCGCGCGGCAAGGCCGTCGCAATCGCCCATCTGGGCATGCCCATGGCCGAGGCGGTGTTCCCGATCCTGGCGGTTGCCATCGCCGCCGCCATCGGCTGGCGATCTTCCTGGATGCTGTTCGGCGGTCTCCTGGCCGCACTGCTGGTGCCGACCGTCTTCTGGCTGCTCGCCCGGCATCCGCGGCAGGACCAGACGGTGACGGTGGTTCCGGACCAGCGGCCCTGGACCCGCAACGACGTGCTGCGCGACCCGCGCTTCTATGTGATGCTGCCGGCGGTGCTGGCGCCGTCCTTCATCATCACCGGCCTGTTCTTCCACCAGGCGCATCTGGCCGAAGCCAAGGGCTGGAGCCTGGCCCTGCTGGCCACCGCCTTCATCGGCTATTCCGTGGTGCAATCGCTGACCAACGTGGCGATCGGCCCGGTGATCGACAGGATCGGCGCGGTCCGGCTGGTGCCCTTCATGCTGCTGCCCCTGGGATGCGGGTTGCTGCTGCTGTCCCTGTCCAGCCATACGGCGATCGCGCATCTTTACATGCTGGCGGCCGGGGTCAGCGTCGGCATCGTCTCCACCACGGTGGCGGCCATGTGGGCGGAGGTCTACGGCACCACCCATCTCGGCGCGATCCGCGCCCTGACCACCTCGCTCGGCGTGCTGTCCAGCGCCCTGTCGCCGGTTATGATGGGCTGGATGATCGATTTCGGCGTCTCCATGGAGCGGCTGGCGCTCATGTGTCTTGCCTATGTGCTCATCGCATCATTGGCGGCGCCGGCGGCGTTCCGGCGCCCGGCGGCGGCCCGCCCGGTCTGATCCGCATGGCAGGGACACCGGCAATCACGGCGCTCGGTTTGATGAGCGGCACCTCGATGGACGGCATAGACGCCGCCATCGTCACCACGGACGGGACCCGGATCCAGTCCACCGGCCCGTGGGCGACCTATCCCTATCCGGCAGAGTTGAGGGACGAGCTTGCGGCCGTGATCGCGGCGCCCGAGACGGCGGAATCCGCCGCCCTGCACGCCCTCGAAGCCGCCCTCACCGATGCCAACGCTTCCGCCGTCGCCGCCCTGCTGCGGGATAACGGCCTGTCGGCCGGCGACATAGGGGTCATCGGCTATCACGGCCAGACCATCCTCCACCGTCCGGAACGCCGCCTGACCCGGCAGCTGGGCGACGGCGCCCGGCTGGCCGCCGCCACCGGCATCGATGTGGTGAACGATTTCCGCAGCGCCGACGTGGCCTCCGGCGGCCAGGGCGCCCCCTTCGCACCGCTCTACCATCTGGCCCTGGCGGGCGCGCTGGAGCGCCCGCTGGCGGTGCTGAACCTCGGCGGCGTCGGCAATGTCACCTATGTCGGCAGCGCCGGCACCGACGACATCTGCGCCTTCGACACCGGCCCCGGCAACGCCATGATCGACGACTGGGTCCTGCGGCACACCGGCCGAAGCTGCGACGAAGACGGGCGCCTGGCCGCGGCCGGTCAGATCGATGCGGACCGGCTCGACCGCCTCCTCGCCCATCCCTATTTCGACCTCGAACCGCCAAAATCCCTCGACCGCAACGATTTCCCGATGGATCCGGTCGATGGATTGTCCCTGGAAGACGGCGCCGCGACCCTGTCGGCCTTCACGGCGCGTTCGGTCGCCCGGGGGCTCGAGCACCTGGCCGAACGGCCCCGCCGCTGGCTGGTCAGCGGCGGCGGCCGGCACAATCCGACATTGATGGCGCTTCTGGCCGACGCCTTGGGCGCTCCGGTGGCGCCGGTGGAATCGGAAGGCTGGCAGGGTGACGCGCTGGAAGCGCAGGCCTTCGGATTTCTCGCCGTGCGCTCCCTCGGCGGGCTGCCGCTCAGCGTCCCCGCCACCACCGGCGTCCCCCATCCCATGACCGGCGGCCGGTTCCATCCGTCCGACCGGGCGGCCTAGGAGTTTCGGCGCCATGCGTGCAACACTCGAAGCGGCCGCCGACAAGACCTTCAAACCGGCCAAAGAGGCGGTCGACACCGGACGCATCCCCGGCGCCGCCCTCGGCCTGATCACGCCGGATGGCGACCGCGCCGTGCGCTGGGCCGGCCAGGCCATCGCCCAGCCCACCCGCGAGCCCCTGCAGCGCGACACGCTGTTTGATCTGGCGAGCCTGACCAAGGTCATGGTCACCACGCCGCAGGTGCTCAGGCTGGTCGAGGACGGGCTGGTCGATCTTGACGATGCGCTCTCCCGCCACCTTCCCGAACTCTGCGCCGACGAACCGGACACACCGGCCCGGCAGGCGCGGATCCGGGACGTACTGACCCATCACGCCGGCTTCCAGCCCCTGGAGAAGATCCATCTCTGGGGGGACGATCCGCCAGCTCTCAAACAGCGGGTCCTGCGCACGGTCTGGAAACTCGGCAAGCCCGCCTATTCCGATGTCGGCTTCATCCTTCTGGGGCTGCTGATCGAACGGCTGCGCGGCGCGCTGCTTGCCGACCTGCCGATCGGCGCGGATCCGGCATCGCCGCTGACATTCCGGCCCGACCCGGCAGCGACGGCCGCCACCGAGGACTGCCCCTGGCGGGGGCGGATGGTGCGCGGCGAGGTCCATGACGAGAACGCCTTCGCGCTCGGCGGCGCGGCCGGCCATGCCGGGCTGTTCGGCGCCATCGACGGTGTGCTCGATTTCGCGCGGGATTTGATGACCGGCGCCATACTCAGCCCGTCGACGCTGGACGAGATGCGCCGTCCCCAGACCGCGACCCGCACCCTGGGCTGGCAGATCCGGCACACGAAATCCGACATGGACGAACCGAGTTGGGTCGGCGGCAGCCTGTGCTCGCCGGGGACCATCGGCCATACCGGCTTCACCGGCACCGGCCTGTGGATCGATTTCGACCGCGGCTTCGCCTGGGCGCTGCTGACCAACAGGGTGCACCCCTCGCGGCATATCGAGACCGGCATCATGGCCCTGCGCCGTTCGGTCGGGAACATCGTCGCTTCCGCTTGAGATCGCGGATTCAGGGCTGCCGGTAAGGCATTCTTAACCATGATCATGCGACACGAAGGACAGCATCCAACGGTGTCCTGCTGTCCGGAGTCGTCCTATGAAATCGATTGTCAGGCTGTGCGTCTGCGCCGCCCTCGCCAGCCTATTCGCCCCTGCCGCCTTGGCCGACGGCCTCTACCTGCGCCTTGCCGCCGGCGGAGGACATGTCGACGAGGACAGTGTGGGTTCCGGCGATTTCGACCCGGGTTACGTCGGCGCCGCCTCCATCGGCTATAATATCTTCTTCCCGGAGAGCATCGCCGATATGCGGTTCGAGCTGGAGGCCTCTTACCGCACCAATGATTTGGACGAGCTGTCGGGGCTTTCGTCCGATGGCGATATCAGGGCATACAACGCCATGTTCAACGGGTATTTCGATTTCCGGAATACCTGGGTCATCGTTCCCTATGTCGGAGCCGGATTCGGCGCCTCGCACATAAGACTTGATCACGACGGGGCCGGCGGCGCATTTCCGACGATCGATGATGACGACACCGTATTCGCCTACCAGGTCATGGCCGGATTCACCTACCCGATCGGCGACAATATGTCATTCGGCCTGGAGTATCGATTCATGGAGACAGAGGAATTCGAGTTCACCAATTCCTTGGGCGGAGACTTCCGGGACGAATACAACCATCACAGCGCCCTGGTGACGTTGACGATCGGATTCTAGTCCGGCGTCGCGATTCGGATTCCAGGCTCAGTCCAAACCGGCCAGCGCCGCCCGCAGGTCGCCGTCGGCCGCAGCCAGGCGATCCCTCGCGTCTTCGGGGCTGCAGCCGCGCACCACCAGAACCGCCGTCTTCACATGGCCGCCGCAGCGCTCAAGCGCGCCGCGGGCGGTCGCCTCATCGGCCCCGGTCAACGCCATCAGCATCTCCCGGCTGCGGCGCACGAGCTTGTCGTTGGTGGCCAGCACATCGACCATGTAGCCGTCATAGACATGGCCGAGCTTGATCATCACCAGGGACGAGAACAGGTTCAGCACGACTTTCTGGGCCGTGCCGGCCTTCATGCGCGTCGATCCGCCGATCACCTCCGCGCCCGTCTCAAGCACCACAGGATGCTCCGACGCATCGAGCAGCGGCGTACCGGCATTGTTGGCGATACCGATCGTCAATGCGCCGCGATCCCTGGCACGACGCACCACGCCGATGGTGTAGGGCGTGGTGCCGCTGGCCGCCAGCGCCAGCACCACATCGTCCGCACCGACATTCGCGGCATCGACTTCCGCTTCGGCCGCCGCCGAATCGTCCTCTGCGCCCTCCACCGATTCGATGACCGCGCGTTTGCCGCCGGCCATCAGATAGACCAGGTTCTCCGCCGGCCAGCCGAATGTCGGCGTCAACTCCACACCGTCCTGCAAGGCGATCCGACCCGAGGTTCCCGCTCCGGCATAGACCAGCCGTCCGCCCCGCCTCAGGCGGATGACCGCCTGCTCGGCGGCGGCGTCAAGCGCCGGAAGCGCCGCCCGCACGGCCTCTACCGCTGCCAGCTTGCCGTCGAGCATGGCCTCCAGGATCCTGCTCCCGGGCCAAGTATCGATGCCTCGGAAGGCTTCGCTGACGGTCTCCGTTCCCATCCCGGCCGATCTCCTCGCGATGGCGGCGCGTGTTCGATGCTGCGGCTATATTGGTATCGTCCGACGACCACAATGGCGAGGGTGTTCGATGGCGCATGAAGCGCCGGCCATCGCAGGCATAGATCGCATCGGCGAGCACCGCGCCCTGTTCGCCGGGCGCAGGCTTGGCCTTGTCGCCAATCCGGCCAGTGTCGATCGCGCGCTGATACCCACCTGGCGCCGGCTCTCGGAGGTCGGATCGGCTCCGCTGCGGCTGTTTGCTCCCGAGCATGGCGTTTCCGGCGCCGCTGCGGCCGGCGAAGCCCTGCAGGACGGTTTGGATGCGGAGAGCAGTCTGCCGGTGGTGGCCCTGTACGGTCCGCGCAAGCGGCCGGACCCCGAGCACCTGAACGACCTGGACGGATTGGTTTTCGATCTTGCCGACGCCGGCTGCCGTGCCTTCACCTACCTGTCGACCCTGATCGAGCTCTGTACCGCGACCGCCGAGGCGGCCGTGCCGCTGATCGTGCTCGACCGCCCCAACCCGGCCGGCGGCGCCATCGAAGGGGGCGGTGTCGCTGCGGGGGCGGAGAACTTCGTCGCCGCCTACGATTTGCCGCTGCGCCACGGCCTGACCCTCGGCGAGGCGGCGCGCCTGTATTGCGCCGAACAGGGATTGCCGCGGCCGGAAGTGGTGCCTTGCGCCGGATGGGACCGCAGGCCGGCCGATCCCGGAACGCCTTGGATTGCCCCGTCGCCAAACCTGCCCAGCCCGGCCTCCGCACTGGCCTATGGCGGCACGGTGCTGGTCGAGGGCACGGCGCTCAGCGAAGGGCGCGGCACGACCCGGCCCTTCACCACCATAGGCGCACCGGGGCTGGACGGGCCTGGCCTGGCCGAACGGCTTCGTAGTCGCGCCCTGCCCGGCCTGCTGGTCCGCCCAATCGCGTTCCGGCCTTCGGTCTCCAAGCATGCCGGGGACTCCTGCACCGGCATCGAACTGCACATTCACGATCCGGCCTCATACAGGGCCCTGCCGGTCGTGCTGGAGATCTTCGCCTTCCTGCGCGACAACCAGCCCGAGATCCTCGGAGCGGGCGAATTCCTAGACTGCCTTGCCGGCGGCGTTAGGATGCGGGCCTGGTGCGAGACACCCGGGGCAACGCCGGCCGAACTGCTGACCGACTGGTCGAAGGGCCATGAGGCCTACCGGGAACGGATCGCGTCCCATCTGTTGTATCCTGGGCCCGGATGAGCGAAGCAATCTTCCTTGGTATCGACGGCGGCGCGACGACCTGCCGGGCGCGGATCGTGGATGCCGGCGGGCGCTCGCTCGGAGAAGGTGAAGGCGGCACCGCCAACCCCTATCGCGGCCTTGAGCCGGCCATCGCGGAAATCCTCGCGGCCACCCGAGAGGCGCTCGCCGCGGCCGGCCTGCCGGACGAGGCCATTGGCGCGTTGCATGCGGGGCTTGGCCTGGCGGGGGTCGGCCAACGACACGAATACCAGATGGTGCTGGCCCACCCGTTTCCGTTCGCCTCGCTGGCCCTGGCGACCGATGCCCATACCGCCTGCCTCGGCGCCCATGGCGGCGGCGACGGGGCGATCCTGATCCTGGGAACGGGATCCTGCGGCTGGGCGATCGTTGCCGGCCAGCCGCATCGGCTCGGCGGGCTGGGATTTCCGATTTCCGATCACGGAAGCGGCGCCACCCTGGGTCTGTCGACGATACGCCGCGCGCTGCTGGCCCATGACGGCATCGAACCTGCGACCGCGCTGACCGAGGCGGTCATGGCCCGATTCGACGACGACACCGATGCAGCGGTCGCCTGGCAGCGGCACGCGCAGCCCCGGGACTATGCGGCGCTGGCGCCGCTGGTGATCGACCTTGCGGCCAAGGGCGACCGGTTGGCCACGGAGCTGATGCAGGCCGCGGCCGCAGAAGCGACCTTGCTGGCGGAGGCCCTGCTGGCCAAGGGCGCTGAACGGCTGGCGCTGATGGGCGGGCTGGCGCCGCACATTCAACCCTGGCTTCCGACCCATCTGCAGGACAGCATCGTCGAACCGGACGGCGATGCCCTGGACGGTGCGATACTCCTGGCACGGCAATCCCTGGACGAGGCGGGCAAACGGTGACGGACGAGACGATCGGCGCGGCCCCGATGATGCTGCGCGAGGCGGAACAGGCACCAGAGGCGGTGGCCGGACAGCTGACGCAGAACCTTCCCGTGGTCCAGTCTCTGGCCGCCAAGTTGCGATCCGGCAATCATCGTTTCGTGGTCACCAGCGCCCGGGGCAGCTCAGCCCATGCGGCGACTTTCGGCAAATACCTGATCGAGACCCGCCTGGGGCTGGTCACCGCCGCCGCCGCCCCTTCGGTGGCGACACTGTATGGCGGGACCCTCGACATGGCACAGGCCGTGTTCCTGGCGGTGTCGCAATCGGGCCGCAGCCCCGATCTGGTGCGCCAGGCCGAGTCGGCGCGGGCGGCCGGGGCCTTCACCATCGCCCTGGTCAACGCGCCGGGCTCGCCGCTGGAGGCGGCCTGCGAGGCGGTGCTGCCGCTGCATGCCGGGGAAGAGCGGAGCGTGGCGGCCACCAAGAGCTTCATCGCGTCGCTGACCGCTCTGGCGCAGCTGACCGCCCATTGGAGCGAGGATGCCGGCCTCATCGGCGCGCTTGACCGGGTGCCCGAGCAGCTGAATCGGGCGGCCGCCCTGGATTGGGGTGCGGCGCTGGAGCCGCTGTCGGACATCCACGACATGCTGGTGGTTGGCCGCGGTTACGGCTTTGCCATCGCCAATGAGGCGGCCCTGAAGATGAAGGAGACCTGCTCGATCCACGCGGAATCCTTCAGCGCGGCGGAGCTGCAGCACGGACCGGTCACCCTGGTCGACGAGGACTACCCGGTGCTGGTCTTCAGTCAGGAAGACGAGACCCGGGCGGGCCTGCTGGATCTGGTGGCGCAGCTGCGCGGCCGCGACGCCAATGTCTTCGTGGCGGAGCCGGGAGAGCCGGAGACCGGGCGCCTCCCCGTCGCCCCGCCGGTCCATCCCGTCACTGACCCGATCGCCATGATCCAGAGCTTCTATGCCCTTGCCGCCCGGCTGTCGGTGCGCCGCGGCCTGAACCCCGACCAGCCGCGCCATCTGCGCAAGGTGACGCTGACCCGATGAGCGCCTCCTCCGATCTTCTTGCCCTGACCGCCCGGCGCATCTTCGACGGAGAACGACTCCTGGAAGGGTGCGGCGTCCTGATCCGCGAGGAGCGGATCGTCGACATCGTGGCCGAGGCTGACATAGCCGGGGACGCCCGGAGGCAGGATCTCGGCGACGGGCTGCTGGCGCCGGGGTTCGTTGACCTGCAGGTCAATGGCGGCGGCGGTGTGATCTTCAACGACACGCTTTCGGTGGATGGCCTCCGCACCATCGCCGCCGCCCACCGGCAATTCGGCACCACCGGCATGCTGCCTACATTGATCAGCGACAAGCCGGGCACCATTCCCGCCGCCATGGCCGCCATTCGCGACGCTATGGATCAGGGGGTGCCGGGCATCCTGGGCGCGCATATCGAAGGGCCGTTCCTCAATGTCGCGCGCAAGGGGGTACATGACCCCGCCGTGATCCGCCGCGCCGAGCCCGCAGACATCGAGGCGCTGATGTCCCTGGGCGTCGGTCGGACCCTGGTGACCCTGGCGCCTGAGACGGCGCCCGACGGCATGATCCGAAAACTGGCGGATGCCGGCATCCGGGTTGCCGCCGGCCACACCGCGGCGAACTACGAGCAGATCATGCGTGCGCTGAAAGAGGGGCTGACCGGGTTCACTCATCTCTTCAACGCCATGACGCCGCTGGAAGGCCGGTCGCCGGGCGTGGTCGGCGCCGCGCTCGACGATCCGGAGAGTTGGTGCGGGCTGATCGCCGACGGCATCCATGTCGATCCGGCCAGCCTGCGTGTCGCCATCGCCGCCAAGCCCCACGGCAAGATGTTCCTGGTCACCGATGCCATGGCCACCGTGGGGGCCGAGGAGAAGACGTTCCAGCTCTATGGCGAGACAATCACCGAGAAGGATGGTCGACTGACGACGGCCGAAGGCACGCTTGCCGGCGCCGCGCTCGACATGGCAACCGCTGTCCGCAATGCGGTGACCCTGCTGAACCTGCCGCTCGAGGAGGCGCTGCGCATGGCCTCCCTCTACCCGGCCGCTTTCATGGGGCTGGAGGGCGAGCTGGGCCGCATCGCGCCGGGCTATCGGGCCGATCTGGTCCTGCTGGACGAGGACATGCAGGCGATTGGCACCTGGATCGGCGGTGATGGCGGATGACGGCGATGGTGGGGGCCGGACAATGATCAAGGCGGCGCTTGTGGCGATCCCGGCGCTGGCATTGCTGGCGGCGCAACCTGTCAGCGCCCAGCCGGCCGAGGGTAACGGCGCCTTCGCCTTCATCGCGATCGGCGATGTGCCGTATTACCGCCGCGGTGCCGGCGAGGAGCACTACGAACGCCTCTTCGATGCGATAGAAGCAGCGCAGCCGGACTTCCTGATCCATGTCGGCGACATCAAATCCGGCGGTTCCCGTTGCAGCGATGAGCGTTTCGCCACCGAATTGGACCGAATGAACGGCTTCGACGGCGCGGTGATCTACACACCCGGCGACAATGAGTGGACCGATTGCCATCGCGGCAATGCGGGAAACCATAATCCGGTCGAGCGCCTGGCCATGCTGCGCGCCATGTTCTTTGCCGATGACCGCAGCCTGGGCCGCCGGCCGATCGACCTGCTGCGCCAGCCATCCGTCGACAGCGGAGCCCCGACGCCCGAGAACGCCTTCTGGTGGCACCAGGAGGTCGCCTTCGCTACCGTCCATGTGGTCGGCAGCGGCAACAACTCCGCCGTCGCCTCGGAGTTCGAACCGCGGGACGACGCGAACGTCGCCTGGATCGACCGGGTCTTCGCCGAGGCCACGGCGGCCCGCAGCCCGGCCGTCGTGCTGGCGCTGCACGCCGACATCTTCAAGGGTGGAGGCCGCAGAGACGGCTTTCGCGCCACGCTGTCGGCGATCGGACGGGGGGCTCGGGCATTCGGCGGGCCGGTGCTCGTGATCCATGGCGACAGCCACCGGTTCACCATCGATCGGCCGCTGATGGAGATCGCCTCGGAATTCGACAATGTCCTGCGCCTCCAGGTCTTCGGCGATGCCGAGGTGCATGCCGTCCGGGTCCTTGTCGATCCGGACTTACCGGGCGTCTTCGCTTTCCAGCCCATGATGGTTCCCGGCAACATGCGATCGTCGCGCGGCGGCTGACCCGTCCGCCGGCGGCAGCCGCGAGGGCATTGACAGCGACCGGCAGACCGCCTGCAATCGCCGCAAGGACCATGCGGGGAGGTCGCAAGCCGTGGCGGAAAAGGTACGGGTGCTGGTTGTCGGGTTGGGGCATATGGGGCTGTCCCATAGCAAGGCCTATCACAAGCTGGAGGGCTTCGAACTGGCCGGGCTCTGCAGCCGGAGCATCAAGAGCCGGACCGACCTGCCGGCCGAATATGCAGACGTGCCGCGCTTCGAGGATCTAGACAAGGCGCTGGCGGAGCTGAGGCCCGACGCTGTCTCGATCAACACCTGGTCCAATACCCATGCCGATTTCGCCGTCGCTGCGATGGAGGCCGGCGCCCATGTCTTCGTGGAGAAGCCACTGGCTGAGAGGGTGGAGGACGCGGAACGTGTCGTCGCTACGGCCGAGCGCACCGGGCGCAAGCTGGTGGTCGGCTATATCCTGCGCCACCACCCGTCCTGGACGAAGCTGGTCGAGCTGGCCCGGACCCTGGGCAAGCCGCTCGCCATGCGGATGAACCTGAACCAGCAGAGCACCGGCGAAGCTTGGACCTGGCATAAGGACCTGATGAAGTCGCTGTCGCCGATCGTCGATTGCGGCGTGCACTACGTGGACATCATGTGCCTGATCACCGGCGCCAAGCCGGTCCGGGTGCACGGCATCGGCGCCCGCCTCAGCGACGAGGTGGCGCCGGACATGTACAATTACGGCCAATTGCAGGTGATGTTCGACGACGGGTCGGTAGGCTGGTACGAGGCCGCCTGGGGCCCGATGATCAGCGAGGTCGCCTTCTTCGTGAAGGACATCATGGGGCCGAAGGGCTGCGTCAGCATCGTCATGGCGGAAGATGCCGGCGGGTCCTCCGACATGGAGACCCACACCAAGACCAGCGCCATCCGCCTGCACCATTCCGCCCTTTCTCAAGACGGCACTTTGGAAAAGCCGGACGAGGTGATCTCCATGGCCGACGAGCCCGGCCATGACGAACTCTGCGAGCGCGAGCAGGCCTATTTCCTAAAGGCGATCCTTGAGAATATCGACCTGTCCGATCACATGGCCGACGCCGTCAACAGCCTGCGCATCGTGCTGGCCGCCGACCGCTCGATCCGCGAGCAGCGCGTGGTCGAGCTCTGACCGTTTTCCAATCTGGAGAAGCGCCATGAGCAAGGCCGACAAGTACCTCATCCGCACCGGCGCGCTGGACGCAGCCAAAGGGGTGCGGGTGAAACATGTGCTGAACCCGAAGTCGGAGGTGCTGATGCACCGGCTGGGCGACCGGGTCGGCATGCAACGCGCGCATCTCAGCATCGCCCGCGTGCCGCCGGGCAAGGAGAGCTTCATGCCCCATTCGCACAGCCTGCAGGAGGAGTTCCTGTTCATCCTGGACGGCAGCGGAACGGCAGAGATCGATGGCGAGCGTTTTGCGGTCGGGCCAGGCGACTATCTCGGATTCCCGATCGACGGGGCGGTGCATCACCTGATCAATGACGGGACCGAGGACCTGGTCTACCTGATGGGCGGGGAACGGACCGCCGTGGAGGTCGCGCGCTTTCCCACCGCCGGGAAGATCGGCATCCAGCATGAGGGCGGCATGACCATGATCGACGACACCGCCGGCGAAACCATCCCGTTCACCGCCTTCCTGGCGGATAGCGGGTGAGCCCATCGACAATTGGAACAGGTGGAGGGAGTGAGCGATGTCAAATGAGTGGCACGGGCGTTTCTACTGGAACGAGCTGAACACCTGGAACGTCGAGAAGGCCAAGGCCTTCTATGCGGAGACGCTGGGCTGGACCTATGACGTCATGCCCATGGCCGAGGGCGGCGACTACACCGTCTGCAAGGCGGGCGAGATCATGGTCGGCGGCATCATGCCGATGATACCGGGCACCGGCTTCGACAGCATTCCGGACCATTGGTTCGCCTATATCGCCGTCGACGACATCGATGCCCGTGTCGCCATGGTCGAGGCCAATGGCGGAGAGATTATCCGGCCGCCCTTCGACGTGCCTCAAGTCGGCCGCATCGCCATCGTCAAGGATGCTGCCGGGGCCGCGATCGGCTGGATGACGCCGTCGGAAGAGCAGGGCTGACGCCGCAGGCCGGTTCGCCCGGCGCCGACCCCGCTCAGGTGTGGGCGGAGACCCAGCGGATCAGGTCCTCGACGGTGCGCAGTTCTTCCAGCGTCGCTTCGTCGATCTCCGGCGTGGAGATGTCGAAGTGATCCTCGATGCCGATCTGGGTCTGGATCAGGGCCAGGGAATCGACCCCGAGATCGTCTTCCAGATGGGTGTCCCGGCGGATCGTGCCGGCCGGCCTCTCGAGGATCTGGGCGAGGATGTCGCAGACCCCCTCGGTGATGTCGTCGGCGCTCCAGACGTGGTCCTTGTACAGCAGCAATGTCATCGTCGTGTTCCAATCAGTCTTGCGCATCAACGCGCTGTTGGAGTTACGACTGTCTAAAGGGCGCCTCTCACGGGGTTGTCTCGGAGTTGCAACGGGCTCCGACCGTGCTGCCGCGCAAGTTGTCTGGGCGACAAGCGATCAGACGCCCTTGAACCCGACCCGGCCTTCCATGGCCGCGATTTCGGCCGTCTCGTCCTGCAGGTCCGCAGCCTTTCTCCTCTGCCGCCAATGGCCGAGCTGCGCCACAGCGATGCCGAATAGGATCACGCTGCCGCCGACCCATTCCGGCAAACCCGGTCGCTCGCCGAGCAGGGCGAAGGCGAACAGGATGCCGAAGACCGGCGAGAAGGACGTGGCCAGGGAGACCTCCGACGCCTTGCTTTTGGGCAGGCCGGTGAACCACAGCACCTGGCCGCCGACCACGATGATCGCGCCATAAATGGCCATCCACTGCCAGAGGAAGGGGCTGAAAGCGTCCATGAAATGGAAAGGTCCGAACAGGTAGGTGGCGGCGATATAGAAGAAGACCGCCCCCAGCGTCGTGCGGAACACGGTGAAGATGCCGACCGGAATCCGCCCCAGGCGCTTCTTGGAAAGGATGGTGGAGACCGCCAGCACCACGGCGGCGATCGCCACATAGATCTCGCCGCGACCGAACATCACGCCGGCGGTCTGCGCCTGCAGCACCAGCATGACCACCACGCCGAGGAAGGAATTGCCGGCACCCATAAGGGTCCAGCGGTCCGGCCGCTCGCCCAGGAACAGCGCCGAGAGGGCCAGGAAGATCGGTGGCTCGATGCGCCCGACCAAAACGACATTGGTCACCGTCGTCGACTCGAGCGCCAGGAAGATCAGCGCCGGGGCCAGGGCGCTTGAGAGCGGTGCCACGATGGCCAGGCTGATCCAGTCGCCGCGGTTCAGGCCACGCAGGTTTTCCCGCGTCCAACTGCGGTGATAGAACGCCAGCAGCGTCAGCGCGGCGCACAGATTGCCGACGAACAGCACATTGCAGAAGCTGATCGGGTTGCGCCCATCCATCGGATTGGCAAGGCCGATATCGTGCAGCAGGCGCACCACCGCGCTGGACGCGGCGAAGATGACCACCGCGCCCCAGACCAGCAGCCAACCGTGTCGTGCCATGGAGATCCCGTGAATCGCGGCGCCAAGCGAAACACTCTGCCATCACGGCTTCACGCGCCACAATGGCCGGAACGGGCCGTTCCGCGCACGATGCATCACGTCCAGGCGAGGATGGCGGGCGAGGATGGCGGGCGAAACGATCACCTGCCCGTCATGGTATCATCGGCGCAAATCGGCAGAGGGAGTCCGCGATGGCGCGCGTGCGAAAGACGGATCTGGCGGAAGGCAGCCAGTTGCATGACTACGTCCGGGACGGCGATTTCCTGGATTGCTATTCCGTGGATATCGGCCGCGCCGACGTGCCGCTGGACGAGGTCGCGCAGCGGATCTTCACCGGCCTGCCCTGCTGGATCAGATCGCTGCTGGCGGCCCGAGACCTGGGCGTCAGCGCTTTCGGGCTCAAGACGACGGCAAGCCTGCCCAAGAACGATACGATCCGCGACACGGTCGCTGTCGGCGAGTCGATCAACTTCTTCCCGGTCCGCAGCGTCGACGAGAACGAGATCATCCTGGGCGAGGACGACCGCCATCTGGATTTCAAGATCTCCGTGCGTCGCGACGAAAACCGGCCGTCTCGCATCTCGCTGGCAACCTGGGTCCATACCCATAACCCGCTGGGCGACATCTACCTGCGGACGATCACCGGTTTCCACATCCTGATCGTCAATTCTCGGCTGGCTGCCCTGGCACGGCACTACGCGCCATAGCGCCGGTCTACTTCACCGCGCCCGAGGTCAGGCCCCTGATCAGTTGCCGGGAGAAGATAAGGTAGAGGATCAGCACCGGCACTATGGCGAGCGTCAGGGAGGCCAGCACGGCGTTCCAGTCGGTGACGTATTGGCCGATGAATTGTTGTACGCCCAACGTGATAGTGCGGGTCTCGTCGGCCGGGGCCAGGATCAGCGGGAACCAGAGGTCGTTCCAGATCGGGATCATGGTGAAGACCGCCACGGTGGCGATGGCCGGCCGGGTCAGCGGCAGGATGATGCGATAGAAGATGCGGTATTCGCTGACCCCGTCGCAGCGCGCCGCCTCCTTCAACTCCTTGGGGATCTGGCGCATGAACTCCGACAGGATGAAGATCGCCAGCGGCAGGCCCTGTGCGGTGTAGACCAGGATCAGCGCCGTCAGGGTGTTGATCAGGCCGAGATCGACGACCAGCCGCAGGATGCTCACCGTGCCCAGCCGGATCGGGATCATGATGCCCAGCGCCAGATAGAGCGCCAGGAAGGTGTTGCCGCGGAATTTGTACTCCGACAGCGCCCAGGCGGCCATGGCGCCGAACAGCAGCACCAGGAACAGCGACACCAGGGTGACGATCAGGCTGTTGGAGAAATAGACCTCAAAGGCGGAGCGCTTCAGCACGGTCTCGAAGCCGACCAGGCTGAATGTCTCGAAGGTCGGGAAATCAGTCGGGCCGCCGAAGATCGCCCGCCGGGTCTTGAAGGCGTTGATCAGGATCAGCACGATCGGATAGAGCGCGATCAGGGTGTAGCCGGCCAAAACCAGATGCATCAGCGCGGCATTGCCGACCTGCTCCTTCCGTATGCGCTTTCCGAGAGCCATGGTCACAGCTCGTAGCGCTGCATGCGGCGCTGGATGATGAAGAAATAGATCATCACGCCGGTCAGGATGATGAGGAACATCAGCGTCGCCACGGTGGCGCCCATGGTCGGGTCGCCGAGCTGGAGCTGGAAGCCGAAGAAGGTCCGGTAGAACAGCGTGCCCATGATGTCGGTCGAGAAGTTCGGCCCGGCCAGCGCGCCCTTGACCGCGTAGATCAGGTCGAAGGCGTTGAAATTGCCGACAAAGGTCAGGATCGAGACGATGCCGATAGTCGGCCAGATCAGCGGCAGCTTGATGCGCCAGAAGACCTGGTAGTGGTTGGCGCCATCCACCGTCGCGGCATCGATCAGATCGTCGGGGATGTTCAGCAGTGCGGCGTAGATCAGCATCATCGGAATGCCGATGAACTGCCAGACCGAGATCAGTGACAGGGTGACCAGCGCGGTGGATTCCTCGCCCAGCCAGGGCCGGAACAGGCCGCCGATGCCGATCAGATCCATCAGGCCCTCGGCCACGCCCCAGAGCGGGCTCAGGATCAGCTGCCAGGCGAAGCCGATGATGACCACCGATAGCATGGTCGGGGTGAAGATCAGGGTGCGGTAGAGATGGCGGCCGGGCAGACGTCGGGCGCTCAGCAACGCCGCCAGCATCAGGCCGATCGGGTTCTGCACCAGCATATGGATCACGAAGAACACGAAATTGTTCTTCAGCGCGCCCCAGAAGCGGTCCGACCACAGCTCATCGGTGAGCAGCCGCACGTAGTTGTCGAGCCCGGCGAATACCTCGCCGCCGCCCTCCGCCGGCGTGAACAGGCTGAGCCGCAGACTGTCGGCCAGCGGGTAGATCATGAACAGGGTGTAGACCAGCGTCGCCGGCGCCAGGAAGACGACGATGTGGACCGGAAACGGTTTTTTCCGCCTGGGCTGGGCCATGCCGTCAGATCCGGCCATATGACCACCTCTCCCCTTGCGGGAGAGGTCGGCGAGCGCAGCGAGACGGGTGAGGGGGAAGCGGCGCAAGCCGCTCCTGGCTCCAACCCGGACCGGACGGAGCATTCCCCCTCACCCAGCTTCGGCTAAGGCGCGGCATCCGCGCCGAGCCTTCGCAACCCTCTCCCGCCAGGGGAGAGGGAATCGGTGGCTGAAGGTGCAAAGCGGTCACATGTCCGGCCAGCTGGAGAGAAAGCCGGGGCGGCCTTGCGACCGCCCCTGCCTTCCCGACTATTGCTGCGGCGGGTACCAGTTGGCGAGGCCGGACTGGATTTCGGCCGCGGCCTGCTCCGGCGTCAACGAGCCGTTGATCACCTGGGCGCTGACGTTCCACAGCTGGTTCTCCAGATTGGGCTCGCCGCGCGAGAGGATCTGGTAGGAGTTGCGGATCGTCGATTCGCACTCGCCGCGCCAGCTCAGGAACTCGTTGGCCACCGGATCCTCGATGCTGATCGAATGGTTCGACAGCGAGAAGAATCCGGGCAGCGCGTTGGAGTAGAGCTCGGCGAACTCCGCGCTGGCCATCCAGGTCAGGAAGGTCCGCGCGTCATCGGCCTTGTCGCTGGAGGCGTTGATACCGAGCGCGATGTCGGTGTGGTCGCTGATGTAGCAGGTGCCCTGCCCGTCCGGCACCGGCGGCGGGAAGGCGGCGAACTCGAAATCGGCCTGGCTGTTGAACACGTTGATGTCCCAGGATCCGGCCGGATAGATCGCAGCCCGTCCCAGCGAGAACAGGTTCTGCGAGTCCGGATAGGTCTGCGCCTGATAGCCGCGCGGCATATAGGGCTGCCACTTGGCGAGCTCTGCGAAGGTCTCGACATAGGGCGCGTCCGAGAGCTTCTGGCTGCCGGCGATCAGGGCCAGCCGGCCCTCCTCGCCCGCCCAATAGTTCGGGCCGATATTCTGGAAGCCCATGGTCGCCGCCTCCCACTGGTCGGCGGTGCCCATGGCCAGCGGTGCATAGCCGCCATCATCCTTGATAGCCTCCAGGACGCTGTAGAATTCCGACACCGTCGTCGGCTCTGACAGGCCGAGCTCGTCGAAGGCCTCCTTGTTATAGATGAAGCCGTGGATCACCGAAGCCATCGGCAGGCAGAAGACGGTCGAGCCGTCATCGGTCACCCAGGCGCTCTTGGCGACGTCGGAGAAGTTCTCCATGCCGTCGAGGCCGTTCAGCGAGGCCAGATGGCCGTCCAGGAACAGCGCCAGCGAGGCGTCGAAGGGCCGGCAGGTGATCAGGTCGCCGGCGGTGCCGCCGGCCAGCTTGGCGTTCAGGGCGGCGTTGTATTCCGCCGGCGCGGTCGGCGCGAACACCACCTCGATATCCGGATGCTGGGCATTGAACGCCGGAATGATGACGTCCTCCCAGATCGTCAGATCGTCGTTGCGCCAGCTCTCGATGATCAGCGGCTCGGCGCTCGCCCCGGCGGTCGGGATCGTGATCGCCAGCGCCGCGAGCGCCCATTTCCAGCTTGCGCCGGTCTTCCACAAACCGGTCGCGTGTGTTGCCTCCCGCATGTTGGCCTCCCCCTTATGCGTGTATGATTGTCTATTCCGAACAACCCGGTGCGGCCGATCGGGCGCACTGGATCCCGCGAATATCGTGCGGCGGCGGCGCGAGGCGAGTCAAGCAACCGCCGGGACGACCGTGCGCCCAGGCAAAAGGAGACGACGCTCGATGCCCCGGATGGAACGCTCAATGCCCGTGCTGGAGGTCGCCGACGTGGTGAAGAGCGCTGCCTTCTACAAGGAGATGCTTGGCCTTAGCCCCGGACCGTTCTGGGGCGACCCGCCATGCTTCTGCATCGTCGGCCGTGACACGGTGACCATCGCCCTGGACCAAAGCCGCGAGTCCGGGCGCGCGCCGCAGAATCAGTACTGGGCCGCTTACATCTATGTGGAGGATGTGGATGCCCTGGCGGATGAGCTGCGGGCCAAGGGCGTGGAGATCATCCGCGGGCCGGAGGACCAGGAGTATGGCTGCCGCGAGATCGACGTGAAGGACCCGGACGGCCACATCATCGGCTTCGGCCAGGACCTGCGACCCTCGAAAGCCGGGCCGGGCCTCTAGGAAGAACGGCGCTACCGCCACCGCGGCGGGAGCGCCGATCCGTTATCGGCCGCCCGAGCGGGCGTCGATGCTCAATGGCCCCGCACCGAAGGCCATCACCATCAATAGGCCGCCGGTCATCGCCAGGTTCTTCATGAACATGATCCGGTTGATGAAGGCGTCCGCACCCTCCATCGCCCAGAAATTGTGGAACAGCACCGTCGCCGGGATGGTGAAGACGATCAGCGCCAGAGCGCCCCAGCGCGCCTTGAACCCGAGTATGAGCGAAAGTCCGCCGCCGATTTCAAGCACGATGGCGCCGATCAGGAACAGGGTGACCACGGGCATCCCCACCGAGGCCATGTAGCCGGCTGTTCCCTCCCAACCGGTGATCTTGCCGAACCCCGACATCACGAAGATCAACGCCAGCAGTATCCGGCCCACGACGGGACCGAATTGTTCTACAGCTTGCATGAGAGTCCCCTAGACAGTCTCTTGGACGGCCGAACGGCCGGCACGCATTCTGTTGCGTCGATCGGGACGCAACAAACACTTACGGGTGTAACGGAAGCGCCGCTCGCGAGTTTGTGATCGCACTCCGAGAGCCGGCCCTATACCGGAAAGTCTCGTTTTTCCAGGCTATTCGGCAATCAGCGAAGATAGAAGCGGCTCCAGGACCTGCAATCCGAACAGCCGCCGCCCCCGCTCGAAATTCGCCTCGACCACCTGGTCGCGATGGGCGCCATCGGTCAGATAGCGAATCGCCGTCTCGGCCGCCTGATCCAGCCGCTCCGGTTTCGCCAGGACCAGCCCGTCCGCATCCCGACCGGCCGTTTCAGAGCCCAGGGAGGCCACCTCGAAGCCATGTGGCAGCAGATCGGCGCTGAACACCGGGTACTCGAAAAGGACGATGGGCCGGCGCGCGAACAGCGCTTCCAGGAGTTGGTTGCCCCAGCCCTCCAGCAGGCTGGGATAGGTGATGAGATCGGCGTGGGCGTAGCAGTCCCACAGCGAATAGACCTTGCCGCCGTCCCACCAGCCGCGTTCGGCGGATACCTTGTCGCCGGCGAAGACCAGGGTGACGCCAAGCCGCTCGGCCCGGGCCTTCAGCCCCTCCAGATAGCCCGTCGCGCATTCCACCATGCCGGCCAGCAGCAAGACCATGCGCCCGCTCCAGGCCCGGCCGTCGAACAGCGCCGCGGCGCGCAGCCTCTCCTGATGCTCTGGCCGCTGCAGGGCGGCGACCAGTTCGATGGCCATCTCGATGCCCTTGCGCTCGACGACGCGGGTGGCCTGCAGCACACAGATGTCGTCCTCGGCGATGCCGAACGCCTCGCGGAGATCGTAGTTCTCGCCATCGATCTCCCAGGCAGGGGCATCGAAATCGAACACGTTGGGCACGATGGTGGCGGCCAGGCCGGTGCGGTCCAGCAGGGAATCGCGCGCCAGGCTGCTGATCACCGCGTGGCGGATCTCGGCAATGCGCGGCGGAAAGGCCAGGTCAAGAACGTCGCGCACGAAGCGGCAGGTCGGGTGGATGTAGGCCGGCCGCTCCCAATGGAAGTCGTGGTGGTGGGCGACGGCGCGCTTGCCGGTGGATTCCACCGCCTCCATGAAGCCGAGCCCGGCCGGCAGGTTCCAGCCCAGGGACCACAGATTATTGGGCACCAACACATCGATATCGTGCCGCTCGATGGCCCGGCGCACTTGCCGTCCAATCGATCCGGACGCCACGTCGATCGCCTCGCGCAGTTCGATCTCGTCGGCGTAGTCCGAGATGCGGTCGAAGGCGTTGGCGGTCAGCTTGATATTGAATTCGTCGGCATAGTGCAGTTCCGGGATCACGATGGTGTCGGCCACGCCGGCATTGCCGGCGATATAGACCACCTCGTGACCCATGCCTTCCAGCACCTGGCGCCACTTCCCCATCTCCAGCGAAACGCCATCGGTCTCGCCGACCCGGAAATGACACAGCGCGATCTTGCTCATGCTTCGTCCGCTCGGCGGGGAATTACAGGAGCCGGAGTCCCGTTCATCGCCGGCCTCCCCTCATTGACCATGCGGCCATCCCGATTCGAAGGAATGTCATGCTAGCCCGGACATTTCCCTAAAACGAGCGCGGCATGTCCAGCACGTGCTCGGCGATGTAGGAGAGGATCAGGTTGGTGGAGATCGGCGCGACCTGGTAGAGGCGGGTCTCGCGGAACTTGCGTTCGACATCGTACTCCGCCGCGAAGCCGAAGCCGCCATGGGTCTGCAGGCAGGTGTCGGCGGCGCGCCAGGAGGCTTCCGAGGCCAGCAGCTTGGCCAGGTTGGCGTCCTCGCCGCAGGGCTTGCCGGCATCGAACCGCGCCGCCGCCCGGTAGACCAGCAGCCGCGCCGCCTTCAGCTCCGCGTAATTGCGGGCGATGGGGAACTGGACCCCCTGATTCTGGCCGATCGGGCGGCCGAACACGACCCGGTCCCGGGCATAGGCGCCGGCCTTGTCGATGAACCAGCGGGTATCGCCGATGCACTCGGCGGCGATCAGGATGCGCTCGGCGTTCATGCCGTCGAGGACGTAGCGGAAGCCCTTGCCCTCCTCGCCGATCAGGTTGGCCGCAGGGACGCGCAAGTCGCGGAAGAAGACCTCGGTGGTGGCGTGGTTGATCATGGTGCGTACCGGCCGGATCTCCAGCGCGTCATCGGAGGCCGCCCGCATGTCGACCAGGAAGGCGGACAGCCCGTCGGTGCGTTTCGCCACCTTGTCCTTCGGCGCGGTCCGGGCCAGCAGGATCATCAGGTCGGATTGGGCTGCCCGACTGGTCCAGACTTTCTGGCCGTTGACGATGTAGTGGTCGCCATCCCGTTCGGCCATCGTCGCAATGGACAGGGTGTCGGTGCCGGCGGTGGGTTCGGTGACACCGAAGGCCTGCAGCCTGAGGTCGCCGGCCGCAATCTTGGGCAGCCAGTGCTGCTTCTGGGCCTCGCTGCCATGCCGCAGCAGGATGCCCATGGTGTACATCTGGGCATGGCAGGCCGCGCCATTGCAGCCGCTGGCGTGGACCTCCTCGAGGATGGCCGCGGCCACCGAGAGCGGCATGCCGCTGCCGCCATACTCTTCCGGAATCAGCGCGGCGAGCAGCCCGGCCTCCTTCATGGCCTCCACGAATTTCTCGGGATAGGCATCGTCTGCGTCCAGCCGGCGCCAATACTCGCCCGGAAAGCGGGCGCACAATGCCTGCACCGTCCGGCGCACCTGCTGCGTCAGCGCGTCGTCCTCTTCGCGCAACTCCTGTTCAAGGATCATCGGGAGCCTCGGGATCGCCATGGTGTCGCGGCCGGCTTCCGGCCGGCAACGACCATGCTAATGCGCCATCGGCGTCGCGAGCCAGAGCATCTCATAGGGTGCAAGTTCGACGACCAAGCGGCCGCCATCGGATCGAAGCTCGCGTCCACCGATCAGGTCGACCAAGGGACCGGATAGGTCCGCCGCCTGCAGCGCCATCGATTGCGCCATTGCGGAGAGGTTGTGCAGGGCGACGATGCAACCGTCGCCGCTGCCTCTTCGCACGGCCAACACGCCATCCGGCGCCTCCAGCACCTGTTGCGGCGAAGTTGGGTGGAAGGCCGGCTGTTTCCGCCATAGCGACAATAGCTGCGTGTACCGATCGAAAATCGCATGTTCGCGCGACGATTCATCGTCCAGCAGCGCGTCCAGTTCCGAGACCGAATAGCGCCGACGGTTCAGGGATCGGGCCCGGCCGGTGCGCGCGAACCCGTCCCGGTCGTTGCGGGTGCCGACCAGGTTGTGGAAGTAGATCGCCGGGATGCCGGCCAGGGTCAGGGCGACCGCCTGGGCGGTGATGTAGCGGTCCAGGCTGCGGGCAGCCGCCGGGTCGTCACCTGGGGCCAGCAGCGCGTCGAACATGGTGATGTTGAGCTCGTAGGGGCTCTCGCCGCCATCCGGGAGCGCCCGGGCCGAGACCTCCGCACCACGGGCGCGGGCCTGCTCGACCAGCCAGGCGACATCCTCCGCCGGCATCAGATCCGCCACCGGGCGCAGGCCAATGCCGTCATGGGTGGCGGTGATGTTGAAGAAGGCGGTCTGGTCGGAAGGCGTCGACAGCTCCGCCGCCCAGGCGCCGAGCCGCCGCGCATCGCCGCGCCACACCGCGTCCAGCAGCAGCGGCGGCAGGGCGAACTGATAGACCATCTGCGCCTCGTCCCGGCCGTCGCCGAAATAGGCGATGTTCTCGGCATGGGGCACGTTGGTCTCGGTGACCAGCAGGACCTCCGGCGCCACCGCGTCCAGCACGCTGCGCATCAGGCGGATGCAGGCATGGGTCTCGGGCAGGTTGATGCAGGTCGTGCCCGGCTGCTTCCAGAGATAGGACACCGCGTCCAGGCGGATCAGGCGCGCGCCCCGGGCGACATAGAACAGCAGCAGGTCGACGATCTCGAACAGCACATCCGGGTTGCTGTAATCCAGGTCGATCTGGTCGGCGCTGAAGGTGGTCCAGGCGCTGCGCGGGCCGGACGATGTTTCAAAGCGGTGCAGCAAAGGGCTGGTGCGTGGCCGGGTGACCCCGGAAAGCTCGGGCACGGCGCCCGGATCGAAGGCCGGGAAGTAGTCGCGATAAGGCGGCCGGTCTTCGAGGAAGGCGCGGAACCAGGCGCTCTCCGCCGAGATATGGTTCACCACCGCGTCGAACATCAAGGTGAAATGCCCGCCATAACCGGCGATATCGGTCCAGTCTCCGACATCCGGGTCGACGGCGCGGTAGTCGATCACGGAGAACCCGTCATCGGAGGAGTACGGGTAGAAGGGAAGCACGTGGACCGTGCCGACGATTCCGTCGAGCCGCCTGGCCAGCCAGTCGCGCTGGGCCGCGGCCGGCGACCGGTCTGCGGCGGTCAATTGGCTGCCATAGGTAATCAGGACGGATTCCTGCGGAATATTGCGCTCGCTGCCGGATTGCGGGTTTCTTCTGGCGAAATCAGCGATGATTGCGTTCAGACCGGCCGCAACCGTATCGGCGCGGGCTTCCCCGTAGAGTGCGGCGGCATCGGCGCGGATCGCAGACTGGATTGCCGTCCCGGGCCCGTCCAGCCAGGACAGCCACATGGCCGCGGTCCAGGTGAAATCGGCGCCGCCGGACCCTGCCCCCGTCACCGGGTCGAAGGCCTCATAGAAGCCGGTCTCGCCGATCGCCCGGGCCGTCCGCGCCGCCAGCTGCGCCGCCCGGTCGTGATGGCCATAGTCCGACAGCCCTTCGGCGATCATGTAGCTGAAGATCGCCCAGGCCGGCCCCCGCCAATAGCGCCGGCAGTCGAACAGCGGATCGTCCACGGCGACCGTCGGCAGGCCGAACGGCGCGTCCGCCAGCCAGCGGTCCATGCGGGCGATCATCGCTTCGGCCTGCCCCGGGGTCGCGGCACCGGCATACATCCCGAGGAAACCGGCCGAGGTGATCGCCGGCACCAGGCTGCCAGCCACCAGGTCGAGGGCGACGAACATCTCCCGATCCGGATCCCAGAGCCGCTGGTAGCCCCGCTCTGCCCGCTCGATCCAACCGGCGATCTCCGCGCCCATTCCGGAGTCGCCGAATTTATCGGCCAGCCAGGCGAGATCGCGGTCGGCGCGCAGCAGGATGCCGTTCATTTCCGGATCCGCGACCCGGAACGGGACCTCGCGATATAGCGCCGCGTGCTCGTAGCGGTTCTCCCGCATCACCTTGATCAGCGACAGATAGCGGTCGTAATCCTGCTTGGTCGGCCGGTGGGAGGGATCGACATGGGTCGTGTCCTGGCGTGTATAGGGCGGCAGGTCGGCGATCGGCACATTGGCCATCGCCGAATCCCAGGCCGGCGAGTTGTCCATGCCCGATTCCCAGGGATGGTAGATCGCCACCAGGCCCAGGCCGTCCGGGTCGCGGGCGGTGTGGAACCAGCGATGCCAGGACAAGAGCTTGGGCAACAGGGCCCGCGCCCGGTCGTCCGCCAGGTCGCGATCCCGGGCCCGTTCCAGCAGGCGGCGCACGACACTGGCCGCCACCGGCGGCTGTGTCAGGCCCGAGCTGGCCGGGCTGCGGCCGGTGTCATAGATTTCGGCCCCCGGGAAATAGCCCTCGTCCGGCACGTGGAAGACGATATGGGGCACCATGCCGTCGTCCCACTGGGCCGCGAACAGGGACTCGATCTCCTGCCAGGCCCGGTCCTCGTCGAAGGTCGCCCAGCCCAGGGCCACCAGGCAGGAATCCCAGTTCCACTGATAAGGATACAGCCCGGCCGTCGGCACGGTGTAGCCACCACGGTCGTTGCGGCGCAGGATCTCCCGCGCCCGGTCCGTCAAGCTCGCCACGATGCCTCCACGCCGTCCTGGCCTTGCGCCTGCGCTATCCCTTGACCGCGCCGGCCGTCAGCCCTGTGACCAGATAGCGCTCGAACCACAGGAAGATCGCCATGATCGGCACGGTCACGATGACCGCGCCGGCCATCAGGAACTGGCGCGGCACCTCCGAGCTGTTCAGCGAGACCACCCCGCGCGACAGGGTGAAGATCCGCGGATCGTCCAGGAACATGAAGGCGAACAGGAACTCGTTCCAGGCGATCATGAACACATAGAGCGCGACCGAGGCCACGGCCGGCAGGCTGAGCGGCAGAGTGATCTTGACGATCACCTGCCAGCGCGAACAGCCGTCGATGATGCCGGCCTCCTCGAGCTCCGCCGGCAGGCCCCGGAAATAGCCCTGCAGCATGTACAGCGCCACCGGCAGCGTCGTCGCCGGATAGACGACCAGCAAGCCGATTAGGCTGTTGCGCAGGCCGAGCTGGCTGAACACGGTATAGAGTGGGATCACCAGCACAATCGCCGGGAACATGTAGATCAGCAGGATCGACTGGGACAACACCACGCGCCCCGGAAACCGCAGCCGCGACACGGCGTAGGCGCCGGGAATCGCCAGGGCCAGGGTGATCACCACTGTCAGGACAGAGACCAGCGTGCTGACACCAATATAGAGGCCGAAATTGAATTCGGTGATCACCTCGCTATAGCTGGCGAACAGGGAGACAAACCCCTGGGAGAAATCGACCGCCAGGTTCAGCGGTTCGGCCAGCAGCTCGGACTGCTTCTTCAGGCTGCTGACGACCATCACGTAGAACGGAAACGCCACCGAGATCGTGAAAAACGAGATGCCGAAACCGCGCAGCAGCCGGATGACGATGGTCTCCATCTCGATCCGGCCGAACACCTCCGTGTTGAGATCATGGAACGCGGCCCGGATCATCAGCGCGATGCAGACGAACACCAGCAGGCTGCCGAAATAGCCCCAGAACAGCGACTCGGCGACCAGGACGCCGAACGGCGCACCGCCGGCGAAGATGAGAAAGATCACCAGCCCGATGGCGCCGGACACCGCCAGCGCTTGCCATTCCTGCTTGAGCCGCACCCGGATCAGCAGGAATGCAACGGCTTGGACGGCCCCGGCAATCAGCGCGGAAGTGAGCGGAAGACTCGCGTCCTGACCGCCGGCGACGGTGGCAATCAGGCTCCAGACACCGACCCCAAGCATGGCGGCAAGAGCGCCGACGGCGACGGCAATCGCAAGGGCGACGGGAGCGGCGGGATTGTGCATCACGACGTCTCCTCTCGAGGCATGAAGATGAAATAGAAGACCATGAAGATGGCCAGGACGAAGAACGTCACCACCGAAGCGGCCGAGCCGGCGCCCAGATTGGACAGGGCGAAACCCTGCTCATAGACGTTCACCGTCAGCGTCCGGGTGCCTGCGGCGCCGCCGGTCATCAGGAAAATGTCGTCAAACTTGTTGAAGGTCCAAATGAACCGCAGCATGAACAGGATCGACAGGATGCCGACCAGCTGCGGCAGGGTGATGAAGCGGAATTTCTGCAACGGCGTTGCGCCGTCCATCTCCGCCGCCTCATACAGGTCTGACGGCAGGGCCTGCAGCCGCGCCAGGATGAACAGGAACGAGAGCGGGAAATAGCGCCAGGCCTCGAAGATGATGACGGTCGCCAGGGCCAGTGGGAACTCGAAGGTCAGCCCGAGAAATTCGATGGGAATGACGCGCGAGCCGAGGAAATTGATCGGCCCGTCGATCACCCCGTAATGGGCGCCCAATGCATTCAGGACGCCACTGAACGGGTCCAGGAAGAACACCCAGGTGAAGGCCACCGCGATGACCGGCGACACGTAAGGGAACAGGAACAAGCCGCGCAACAGGGTGCGGCCACGGAAACTCTGGTTAAGCAGCAAGGCGGCGAACAGGCCGAGAAACAGGGCGCCCAACGTGCCGAACACCGTGTAGTAGATCGTCACCTTGAGAACGTCCCAGAATTCCCGCTGCTCGATCACCCGGCGGAAATTGTCGAGGGTGAAATTGGTGGTGAGCAGTGGGTTCTCTGCGTCGCCCGAGAGAACCGGGTCGCTGTCCCGCAGATCCGTGCCGGAGCCGAAGAAATCGGCCGGCGCCGTGAAGACCATGTTCAGCCGCTCGCGATACCCGGCCTCCCAGTCGCCGAAATCGCAAGCCAGCGAGTCGCCATCCACCCGGCAACCATCGCCGCCCTCGCTGAGGCGGAACCCGGCGGGCAGGGCATCGGTCATGGTGACGCCGAAGATTGCACTGCGGGTCGAGCTGTTGCGCACCCGATACTGGACTTCGACCGTGCCGTCGGCCTCGTTCAGCGATACCCGCTCACGGGCTACCGGCTCCGGCGCCCGAAGATCGGCCAGTTCGACCGGCTTGAAGCTGATCCAGAAATTGGCGACGACCGGGAAAATGACGATCAGGGCGACGATCAGAAGCGGCGGCAACAGCATTATGTATGCCAGCCGCACTTCCTGCGCCTTCAGCGATGGTTTCATGTCCAACCACCCCGCACGGGAAAGACCAATGGAACGGGAAAATGAGCGGCGGGCATGCAGAACCGCGTCCGCATGCCCGCCGAACTTCGGCTATTGGATCGCCGAAAGCTCCTCGCGGAGCACCGCGACGGTCTCCGAGGCGGAGCGCTCGCCGTCGATGTATTCGCGCACCAGCCGGTTGAAGACCTGGCTGTTGATGATCTTCGAGGCCAGCGACAGCTGTCCCTCGCGAACACCCCAGCGGTCGGCGGTCTCGAGCCCGGCGACGATCTCCTCGATCACCGCGGCCGGATAGAGGTCGCTCAGCGGCGCCTTGCGGTCCACGCCGACCGGCAACTGGCTCCAGGCCTCGGTGAAACGATCTGGATCATCCGCGGTTCCCCGACGGACAGGGAACTTGCCCTCAGGAGCGATGGCCAGGGTGCTGGTGTAGCCCTGGTCCATGGAGAATTTCACGAACTCGATTGCGGCATCGATATCCGCATCGGCGGTGATGCCGAGATATCGCACGTCGCCCCAGGCGGCGCCCGACGGGTTGCTGGGGCCGGACACCGTGGTGACGATGCCGGTGCGCTCGGCCAGCTCCCGAGAAGTCGGATCGGCATTGATGGTTGGCGGGGCGGAATCCCGCAGCCCGGCCAGCTCGTCAAGGATGAACGGCGACCAGATGATCATCGCCGCCTGCCCTGCGAAGTACAGCTCGCGGGACTGCTTCCAATACAGCTCGCCGGGAGGGCTGGCTTCGACCAGGGCCTTGTAGAAATCGAGCACCTCGATCGTGGCCTGCTCATCCAGATCGACCGAACCGTCGGCCCGTACCGGGCTCACCCCATTGGCCAGGAACACATGCTCCAGCACCTGGCTCATGAAGTTCTCGTCGATCTTGGTGGCCGCAACGAAGCCATACATCTCCGGCGGATTGTGCAGCGCCTCGATCGCCGCGACGATGTTGGCATAAGAGTCGGGCTCGGCAAGGCCGTTCTGCTCGAACAGATCCTTGCGATAGACGATCATCTGCGTCCAGCCGTCCAGCGGCACGGCTGCGACGTCGCCCTCGAAGTCCGCCATCTCCAGAGCGCCAGGCGCGAAGGTATCGGCGCCCAGTTCCTCGACCACCTCGTCGGCGGCACCGGTATCCAGGATGCCGGCCTCGCTCCAGGGCAGGACGTATTGCAGCGTGTGGTAGATCACGTCCGGCAGGTCATTGGCAGCAAAGGCCGCGGTGGCCCGGGTGCCGAGATCGGATTCGGAGACCGGAATGACCTCGACGCTGATGCCGGTCTGAGACTCGAATTCGGCCGCCATCTCCTGCTGCTTGGCGAGCCGGTCCGGCTGTTCCTCGGTGGTCCAGAAGCGCAGCTCCTGGGCGCTGGCCGATGCGGCCATGCCGATGGCAATGGCCGTGAGTGTCGGCAATATCAGTCTATTCATGGATTCCCCTCCCATTTTGCTTCTCTTGCCGGGCGGCAACCGCACCGGACAGCTATGCAACCGAGCGGGCCCTGAGCGGCCCGTCGGACTCTCGAACAATCAGTTCCGGCTTCCACAATTCCTGCAGTTCGGCCGGCGAGGTTCCCGACAGCAAGGCCAGGAGCTTTTCGGCAAGGCAACGCCCCGCCTTGCGGATCGGCTGCCGCAGCGTGGTCAGCGGCGGCTCGGTGAAGCCGCTGATCTGCAGATCGTCATAGCCGGTGATCGATATCTGGCCGGGCACGTCGAAGCCCTGCTGCTTGGCGGCCCGCAGCGCGCCGACGGCCATGGTGTCGTTGGCGCAGACCAGCGCCGTCGGCGGATCCGGCAGGGTCAGCAACCGGCCGGCGATGGCGTGGCCGCCCTGCTCGGTCATGTCTCCGGTCAGAACCGGCGCCGCCTCTTTGGAGATCTCGTTGGCCGCAAGGGCGCGCTGGAACCCGGCCCGCCGCAGATGCGATAGATTCAGCTGTTCGGGGCCGTTGATCAGCGCGAGGCGCCGGTGCCCCTGGCCGATCAGCCGGCGGCCGAGCTCGAAGAACCCCTGCTCGTGATCCATGTCCAGATAGGCGTAGGCATGCTCGGTCTGGGTCCGGCCATGGGCAACGAAGGGGAAACCGCGATCGAGCAGATAGGCGATGCGCTCGTCCTGCAGCCGGGTACGACCGACAACCATGGCATCGACCCTGCGGCCCTCGACCATCCGCCGATAGGCGACGATTTCCTCGGGGCCGGAAGGCGCGGCGGTGACGATCAGGTCGAGCTCGTCCTGATGCAGGCGCTCGCCAAGCCCGACCAGCAGTTCCGAGAAGAACGGATCGGTGAAATGGCCGAACTGCGCCGGCAGCACGATGCCGACCGCCTCGGTGCGTCCCTTTTGCAGGCTGCGGGCGAGCCGATTGGGCACGTAGCCGTACTCCTGCGCGGCCTCCACGACGCGCCGGCGCGTCGACTCCTTGACTTCCGGAAAGCCGTTGAGCGCGCGGGACACCGTGGTGACCGACAGATTGAGTCGGCGGGCTAGCTCCCTGAGGTCCATTATTGCTCTTCAAAACGTTTTGAAAGACATTAACGAAAAGCCTTAGCGAGGTCTAGCACTAATCCATGAGTGAAAACAGTCAGAGGGTTAGCGTCGTAATGCGACCGAAAGACCGGCGCGGCCGGCGATTCATGACCGTTTCGATGCGGTGCATCCGGTGTCCGTCATCGGGGAATGCTGGCGGCACCTGCTGCACGGGACGATGACCGGGCGCATGTCGGTGAGCGGGTGCGGTTCGGTGAAAATCCGAAAGCCGGGAAATGGGCGACCCTCTCCGGGGTCGTAATCGCGAAGAGATCGCGGCCCGACAATCGCTCGCGACTAGCCCGAGTGCATTGGCGAGAGCCGGAACGCCCTGATTTGACTGACCGAAATTCGAATAATTCTTCCGCGAGTCTTGTCCAAATCCGAGTAACGCGACCTTAACCCATGCGCGCCAAGAATGCGGCCAACGCGGGACCGGGAATACATCCGCGATCCAAAACCCCAATTTGGAGAGTGCCGATGAAGGCGAAGATGATCTTAGGCGTTGCCGTGGCCGGCATCTTGGCCGTCGGCGGCGCCTTCCTGCTGTTGAACAAGGCGGAACCAAAGCGTGTTCTGTTCATCGACTCGTACCACGCCGGCTATGCCTGGAGCGACGGCATCACCGCCGGCATCCAGCAGACGCTGGCCGACGAGAATGTCGTCCTTCGAATCCACCGCATGGACACGAAGAACAACACGTCTGAGGAGTTCAAGCAGCGCGCCGGCCTGCTGGCCAAGGCGGTGATCGAGGAGTTCAATCCCGACCTCGTAATCGCTACCGACGACAATGCCCAGAAGTATCTGATCGCACCGTACTACCGGAATACCGAGCTGCCGGTGGTCTTCGCCGGGGTGAACTGGGACGCGTCGGTCTATGGCTATCCCGCCGACAACATCACCGGCATGGTCGAGGTCAGCGCGGTGCCCGAGATGCTGGGGCTGATCCGCCAGATCACGCCGGGCCAGCGGGTCGCGTCGCTGTCGGGAAACACCGAGACCCTGCGCAAGGAAATCAAGAACTACAACGACGTGCTCGGCCTGGAGTTCGACGAGGACCGCCGGGTCAGCACGTTCGACGAGTGGAAGGCCGCCTTCCTGGAGATGCAGGACTCGGCGGACATCCTCTACATGTACAACAATGCTGGAATCGCCGGCTGGGACGATGATGAGGCGAATCGCTTCGTACTGGAGCATTCGCGGATTCCGTCGGGCTCCGTGCAGCCCTGGATGGCACCCTATGTGCTGGTGACCTTCACCAAGGACCCGTATGAGCAGGGCGAATACGCCGCCCGCACCGCGATCCGGATCCTGAACGGCGAGTCGCCGCGGGACATCCCGCTGGTGACCAACCAGCGCGGCAAGGTGCTGCTCAACTCCGAACTGGCGCGGGCGCTTGGCCTGTCGATCCCGTCGGAGCTTTTGGCCAACGCGGATCTGCTGACGAACTGACCGGTTCGAACAGCGTTCCGGACATACCGGAGAAAGGGCGGCCCTGGGCCGCCCTTTCTCTTTTTCAGCCGGGATGCCACCACACCGCGGAATTGCCGGTGACGGCGTGACCACCTTGTGGACTTGCGGCCTCTCTCGGCGTTGGCGGATGCCCTCACACCGCCCCGCGCAGGACCGGTGACGCCACGGCCGGATCGTGTCAGGTTAGGCCCACGGCCGGACCCGGAACCGGGCCGGCATCCAGCCAATGCGCATCGGCACGGCCGACGGGCACCCTGCCCGACCGGTCGCACGAAACCGGAGCCGCCCATGACTCGTTCTTCATCCCCTGGCCCGCAGAACCGGCGTGTGATCCGCGCGCCCCACGGCACCGAGCTCTCCGCCAAGAGCTGGCTGACCGAGGCGCCACTGCGCATGCTGATGAACAACCTCGATCCGGACGTGGCCGAGAATCCGGACGAGCTAGTGGTCTATGGCGGCATCGGCAAGGCGGCGCGGGACTGGCGCTGCTACGACGTGCTGGTTTCCACCCTGAAAGAGCTGAACGAGGACGAGACGCTGCTGGTGCAGTCCGGCAAGCCGGTCGGCGTCTTCCGCACCCATGCGGACGCGCCGCGGGTGCTGATCGCCAATTCCAACCTGGTGCCGCATTGGGCCACCTGGGACGATTTCCGCGAGCTCGATGCCAAGGGCCTGATGATGTACGGCCAGATGACGGCCGGCTCGTGGATCTATATCGGCAGCCAGGGCATCGTCCAGGGCACCTATGAGACCTTTGTCGAGGTCGGGCGCCGGCATTATGGCGGCGACCTTGCCGGCAAGTGGATCCTGACCGGCGGGCTGGGCGGCATGGGCGGCGCCCAGCCTCTGGCGGCGACCATGGCCGGCGCCTCCATGCTGGCGGTGGAATGCCAGGCGAGCCGCATCGACCGGCGGCTGGCGACACGCTATCTGGACCGGCGCTGCGACGATCTGGACGAGGCGCTGGCGCTGTTGAAAGACGCTAAGGACAAGGGCGAGGCCATATCCATCGGCCTGCTGGGCAATGCGGCGGAGGTGTTCCCGGAACTGGCGGAACGCGCCAAGGACGATCCGGCGGCACGGCCCGACGTGGTCACCGACCAGACCAGCGCCCATGACCCGTTGAACGGCTATCTGCCCGCCGGCTGGAGCTGGGACGAGGCGGAACGCCGCCGCCAGAGCGAGCCGGATGTTGTCATCGCCGCCGCCAAGCAGTCCATGGCGGTGCAGGTGCGCGCCATGCTGGAGTTCCACGCCATGGGCGTGCCGACCCTGGATTACGGCAACAACATCCGCCAGATGGCCAAGGATATGGGCGTGGACCACGCCTTCGACTTCCCCGGCTTCGTGCCGGCCTATATCCGGCCGCTGTTCTGCCGCGGCATCGGACCGTTCCGCTGGGCCGCCCTGTCCGGCGATCCGGAGGACATTTATCGCACCGATGCCCGGGTCAAGGAGCTGATCCCCGACAACCCGCATCTGCACAACTGGCTCGACATGGCCCGCACCCGCATCCAGTTCCAGGGCCTGCCGGCGCGCATCTGCTGGGTCGGCCTGGGCGAGCGGGCCCGGCTGGGCCTTGCCTTCAACGAGATGGTGGCGTCCGGCGAGGTGTCAGCGCCGATTGTCATCGGCCGCGATCATCTGGATTCCGGCTCGGTCGCCAGCCCGAACCGGGAGACCGAGGGCATGCAGGACGGCTCCGACGCGGTGGCCGACTGGCCCCTGCTCAACGCGCTGCTCAACTGCGCCAGCGGCGCCACCTGGGTGTCGATCCACCATGGCGGCGGCGTGGGCATCGGCTATTCCCAGCATGCCGGCATGGTGGTCGTAGCCGACGGCACCGAGGCCGCAGCCCGCCGGCTGGAGCGGGTGCTGACCAACGATCCCGGCACCGGCGTCATGCGCCATGCCGATGCCGGCTACGACATCGCCGTCGACTGCGCCGCTGAACAGGGGCTGACCCTGCCGATGCTGGAGCGCTAGGCGCATGGCACGGCCCAGGACGATCACCCTGCATCCCAACGATGCCGACCTTAAGGAATTGCGCGCCTTCGCCATGGATGGGGCGATGCTGGCGCTCGATCCGGATTGCAGGCCGGCGGTCGAGGCGGCGAACAAGACCGTGGCCGACATCGTGGCGTCGGGCCAAACTGTCTATGGGGTGAATACCGGCTTCGGCAAGCTGGCGCAGACCCGCATCGAGGACGACCGGCTGGCCGATCTGCAGCGCAACATCGTGCTGTCCCACGCCGCCGGGACTGGCCCGCTGCTGGACGACAGGGCTGTCCGCCTGACCATGATCCTCAAGGTTCTGAGCCTGGCGCGCGGCCATTCCGGCGTGCGCTGGGAGATCGTCGCGGCGCTGTTGGCGTTGATCGAACATGGCATAAACCCCTGCATTCCGGCCAAGGGATCGGTCGGCGCGTCCGGCGACCTGGCGCCGCTGGCCCATATGGCGGCGGTGCTGCTGGGTGTCGGCGAGGCGCGCGTGGCGGGCAAGATCGTCCCGGCAACCGAGGCGCTCGCCAAGGCCGGGCTGGAACCGATCTCGCTGGCGCCGAAAGAGGGCCTGGCGCTGCTGAACGGGACCCAGGTCTCGACCGCCCTCGCGCTCATCGGGCTGTTCACCGCCGAGGATGTCTTCGCCGCCGGGCTGGTGGCCGGCGCCATGTCGATCGACGCCGCCCTGGGCAGCGACGCGCCCTTCGACGAGCGACTGAACGGCGTGCGCGCCCATGCCGGGCAGTTCTGGGTGGCCGGCGAATTGCGGCGGCTGCTGGACGGCAGCGAGATCCGCCAATCCCATCTCGACTGCGACCGGGTGCAGGATCCCTACAGCCTGCGCTGCCAGCCCCAGGTCATGGGCGCCTGCCTGGATGTGCTGATCGACGTGTCCAGCACGCTTGCCATCGAGGCAACCGCGGTCACGGACAATCCGCTGGTCTTCCCGGAGACCGGCGAGGTGCTGTCCGGCGGCAATTTCCACGCCGAACCGGTGGCCATGGCGGCCGACATCATGGCGCTGTCCCTGGCCGAGATCGGCGCCCTGTCGGAGCGGCGGATCGCGCTGCTAATCGACAGCAACCTGTCCGGCCTGCCGCCTTTCCTGACCCGCGATCCCGGGCTCAATTCCGGCTTCATGATGCCGCAGGTGACCGCCGCCGCCCTGGCCAGCGAGAACAAGGCGCTGGCGCACCCGTCCAGCGTCGACAGCCTGCCGACCTCCGCCAACCAGGAGGACCATGTCAGCATGGCGACCTATGCCGCCCGCCGGCTGGGCGACATGGCCGACAACACCGCCGGCATCGTCGCCATCGAATTGCTGGCTGCGGCCCAGGGGCTGGATCTGCGCGCGCCGCTTGCCACCAGCCCGGCGCTGAAGCCGGCCCATGCGGCGATCCGCGCCGTCTCGCCCATGCTGGAGGGCGACCGCTTCCTGGCCCCGGATATCGAGGCCGTAAAGCAGCTGGTCCTCGACGGGATTTTCACCGAATACGCAGGCGACATCCTGCCCCACCGCATCTAGCCGGAGCCCGCACCTTTGGAACCCTTCCACCTGACCCGAGGCGACACGCCGCTGCTGGTGAGCGTGCCCCATGCCGGCCTCCACGTGCCCGAGGCGATCGCCGAACGGTTCACGGATGCGGCGAAGGCCCTTCCGGACACCGACTGGCATGTGGACCGGCTCTACGATTTTGCCGGCGATCTCGGCGCCGGCATCCTCTGCGCCACCCATTCCCGCTATGTGATCGATCTGAACCGCGACCCGGAGGGTGCGGAACTCTATCCCGGCGCCGACAACACAGAACTCTGTCCGACCACCACGTTCGACAGCCTGCCAATCTATCGCGATGGGATGGCACCGGACACAGCCGAGATCGTCGAACGGCGTGCCGCTTATTGGCAACCCTATCATCAGGTGCTGGCCACGGAACTGGACCGGCTGAAGCGGGAGCATGGATACGCCCTGCTCTATGACGCCCATTCGATCCGCAGCCAGGTTTCCCGGTTCTTCGAAGGCACCTTGCCGGACCTGAATATCGGCACCGGCGGCGGCAAATCGGCGGAACCGGCGCTGACCATCCGCCTGGCTCTGATCTGCCAGGACAGCCACGACTACCAGACCGCCGTCAACGGCCGCTTCAAGGGCGGCTACATCACCCGCCATTACGGCGATCCCGCCGGGCGCGTCAACGCGGTCCAGATGGAGCTGGCGCAGACCGCCTATATGGACGAGGCGTCGCCCTACCCCTATGACGAGGCCAAGGCGGACCGGTTGCGTCCGCTGCTCTCGTCGGTCCTGCAAAAGATGCTCGATTGGGGCATAAGCCAGTATGGAAGGCGCGGCACCGCCCAGCGCTGATACCCGGTGACGCAATGCCGGCTAGTCCAGTAGCGCCGCCAGCTTCTTCGGTGCGATCATCCGATAGCTTCGTGTGACAAAGCGGGCGACCTCGTCCCAATCCGGATCGCGGTCCAGCCGCATGCCGACCCAGCCCTTGTGCCCGACATAGGGCGGCACGAAGAACAGTTCGGGATCGGCGCCGACCAGCACCTCCTGGCTGCCGGGCGGCGCCTTGCACCAGACCGAGATCCGGCCATCGCCGCGCTTTTCCATGGCGAAGATCTTGTCGCGGATGCGGAAGGTAGGGTCGCCCCAGGCCTCCTTCTCCGCCGCCTCCGGCAGGGCCAGGCAGATCGGCCGCAGCCGGTCTATGGGCACGGTCGTCACGGGGCTCCACCGCCCTTCTGCAGCGCCCGCACCCCGCTGGCGATGGCGGCCAGCGCGTGATCGTGGATGCCGGAGGCATCGAGCTCCTGGACCAGTTCGAAGATGTAATCGCAGCCGCGCCCCAGTATGCCCTTGGCATGGGCAAGGGTGTGCACGATCTCGGCCCGGGACAGGCCTCCGGCATACATGGGATGGGTCTTGTTCATGACGAAGGTGATGGCGCGGCGGTCCGGCCCAGCGCCGTCGACCACCACCCAGCGCGGCTCATAGCTGCCCACCACCATCTCGCGCTTCCACAGGATCCGGGTCTCCGCCTCGACGGCGTCGGCCGCGATCCGGTAGGCAAAGCCGGTGCAGGAACCGCCCGACTCCAGCCCGAGCATCAGGCCGGGCAATTCCGGCGTGCCGCGCCCGATATGGGTCCGCAGGCAGAATTTCCGATGAAACCCGTGAAGCCGCGCATGGCACCGCTCCACATGGTGGAAGGCCGGGTTCCAGATCAGCGAGCCATAGGCGAAGACCCACACATCGCCGCCGGCGTGACGGTCCAGCACGGCGCTGCGGGAAAGCGCCAGTTCCTCCTCGGTCAGGATGTGCACCGTCGGGTCTACGGCGCGCACCATGTCCGCCACCTGGCCCGACAGGATCGTCTCGCGAGTCAGGGTGAAGTCCGAATCGTCCGGCATATGCTCCAGCCTTGCCGCGGGTTTCTAGGCCGGGATGTCGACGGGTTTGCCCGCCTGGACGATCCCGGTGCAGGGATTGAAGCCGATGCGATAGGACAGCTCCGCCGGCACGGCAATGCTCCAGATCGCGAAATCGGCCGCCAGCCCGGGCGCCAGCCGGCCGCATTCCTCCGATAATCCCAGCGCCTGTGCCGCATTCCTCGTGGCGCCGGCCAGCGCTTCTTCCGGTGTCAGGCGGAACAGCGTGCAGGCCATGTTGAGCATCAGCAGCAGGGAGGTGACCGGGGCGCTGCCCGGATTGCAATCGGTGGCAACCGCCATGGGCACGCCATGGCGACGGAACAGGTCGACCGGCGGCCGCTTCGTCTCGCCCAGGAAATAGAAGGCGCCGGGCAGCAGAACCGCGACCGTACCCGCCTCGGCCATGGCCTGTACCGATTCCTCGGAGGTGTACTCGACATGATCTGCCGACAGGGCGTCGTACGCGGCCGCCAGCCTGCCGCCGCCCTGGTCGGAGAGCTGGTCCGCATGCAGCCGCACCGGCAGGTCAAGCTCCCGGGCGGCCTCGAAGACCCGGCTCACCTGTTCCGGCGAGAAGGCGATCTTTTCGCCGAACGCATCGACCGTGTCGGCCAGTTTTTCCGCCGCAAGCTGCGGCATGACCTGCCGGCACACCAGATCGAGGTAGCCGTCGGCATCGTCGGCGTACTCCAGCGGCAACGCATGCGCCCCTAGAAACGTACGCCGTACGCGTATGCCTGTTTCGGCACCCAGGCGTTCGGCCACGCGCAGCATGCGCAACTCGGTTTCCATATCCAGGCCGTAGCCGGATTTGATCTCGATGGTCGTCACGCCCTCCCGGCGCAGGGTGTGCAGCCTCGGCCGGGCCGACCGGAACAAGGACTCTTCGTCGGCAGCACGTGTGGCGGTCACGGTCGACAGGATGCCGCCGCCGGCGCGGGCGATCTCCTCATAGGTCGCGCCCTTCAGGCGCAGCGCGAATTCGCTGGCGCGATCGCCGCCATAGACCAGATGGGTGTGGCAGTCGATCAGCCCCGGCGTGATCCAGCGGCCACCGCAATCCTGCACCGATTGCGCAAGGGCCGCAGGATCGCCCGGCAGGTCGGCACGGCGGCCGACCCAGGCGATGCGCCCCTTCTCGACACCAACGGCTCCATCGCGGATGGTGCCATAACCGTCCTCGCTACCGGCCTCCGGCGCCATGGTGGCGAGGTGGGCGTTCAGCCACAGCGCATCCCACATGGCGTTGTCCTTCCGCGTGCGTTACGGTCCGAAAACCGGATCCCACCGGTTATCCATCACCGACGCCGAAACTGGCAAGCCCCGCCATGACCGCCTATTTCGCCCCGACCGCCCTGCTGCCCGACGGATGGGCCGACGCCGTTCGCATCGAGGTCGACGCGACCGGCCAGATCACCGCGGTGACGCCCAAGGGCGAATCCCGCAATGCGTCGATCCTGGGCGGCCCGGTCCTTCCCGGCATGCCGAACCTGCATTCCCACGCCTTCCAACGGGCCATGGCCGGCTGGGCCGAGCGGGCCGGCAGCGGCGATTTCTGGGCCTGGCGGGAGACCATGTACCGCTTTCTCGCCCGGTTGGGCCCGGACGAGATGGAGGCGGTGGCGACGCAACTCTATATCGAGATGCTCAAGGCCGGCTTCACCGCCGTCGGCGAATTCCACTATGTCCACCACGACCCGAGCGGTACGGCCTATGGGGCGCCGACGGAGATGTCGAACCGGATCATTGCCGCCGCCGCCAAGTCCGGGATCGGCCTGACCTTGCTCCCGGTCCTGTATGCCCAGGGCGGATTCGACGGCGCGCCCACCGGCGACGGCCAGCGCCGCTTCGCCAGCGATCCGGAGGGACTGCTGTCGATCGCCACGATCCTGCGGCATGCCCATGTGGACGACCCGCAGATCCGCATCGGCGTCGCGCCGCACAGCCTGCGGGCGGTCTCTCCGGAGGCGCTGGCGGCGCTGGTTGCAGGCATCCAGTCCGACGACGAGATGGCGCCGATCCATATCCATGTCGCCGAGCAGCTGCGCGAGGTCGAAGATTGCCTCGCCTGGTCCGACGCCCGTCCGGTGGAATGGCTGCTGGGCGAAGCGCCAGTGGACGGCCGCTGGTGCCTGGTCCATGCGACCCATATGACCGAGGCCGAGACGCACGCGTTGGCAGCCAGCGACGCGGTTGCCGGGCTGTGTCCGACGACGGAGGCCAATCTGGGCGACGGCCTGTTCCCGCTTTCCGACTATCTGAAATCCGGCGGCAAGCTCGGGATCGGCTCCGACAGCAATGTGTCGATCAGCCCGATCGAGGAGCTGCGCTGGCTGGAATACGGCCAGCGACTCGCCCGGCGGGAGCGTCTGATCGCCTCATCGGACGACATGCCTTCCACTGGCGCGCGGCTGTTCAACGCGGCCCTGGCCGGCGGCGCGCAGGCGCTCGGCCGCCCGATCGGCCGCATCGAAACCGGCTGCCGCGCCGACCTGGTCGTGCTGGATTCCAAACACCCGAACCTGATCGAGCGGACAGGCGACGGGCTGCTGGACAGCCTGGTCTTTGCCGGCAACCGCCCGCCGGTGCGCGATGTGGTGGTCGGCGGCCGCCGGGTCATCCGCGACGGCCGCCATGCGGCGGAGGATGCAGCGCTTGAGGCCTTCCGTCGTGCCCTGGAAACCCTGGCAGGTTGATAGCGAATCTACGCTCGCGTCAGTAGATGTCCGGAACGAAGGTCTGGTCGGACATTGGAGGCCGGACATAGCCTTGTTCCGCCTGGCGCGGCGGTAGCTTGATGGGAGAGGGCGTCAGATCCTCGTAGGGGATCATGCTGAGCAGATGGCTGATGCAATTCAGCCGCGCTTTCTTCTTCACCTCGGCATCGACCACGTACCAGGGCGCCTGCTTGATGTCGGTGTGCATGAACATCTCGTCCTTGGCGCGCGAGTACTCGACCCAGCGGCTGCGTGACTCCAGGTCCATGGGACTCAGCTTCCAGCGCTTGGTCGGCGTGCCGATGCGGGCCTGGAACCGGCGTTCCTGCTCATCATCGCTGACCGAGAACCAGTATTTGATCAGGATGATTCCGGCCCGGACCAGCATGCGCTCGAACTCCGGACAGCTTCGCAGGAACTCCCGGTATTCGTCGTCGGTGCAGAAGCCCATCACCCGCTCGACACCGGCCCGGTTGTACCAACTGCGATCGAACAGCACCATTTCGCCCGCTGCCGGCAGCGCCGCGGCATAGCGCTGGAAATACCACTGTGTCTTCTCGCGTTCCGTCGGCGTGCCCAGGGCCACGACACGACAGATGCGCGGATTGAGGCATTCGGTGATGCGCTTGATGGTGCCGCCCTTTCCGGCGGCGTCACGGCCCTCGAAGAGAACGACGACCCGCAGCCCTTCCTGCTTGATCCATTCCTGGAGCTTGACCAGCTCGATGTGAAGCCGCCCCAGCGCCTTCTCATAGTCTTTCCGGCTGAGCTTGTTGTGTAGATGCGCCGTATCGGTGGCGTGCTTCTTCGATTTTGAGCTCACTTGCGGGCTACCTCCCTTCCCGGCCTCACCTGCGGCATGCGGGTCCGGGCATTCTTGTTCCAGCGTGCCCGTCGACCTCGACACCCGCGAACACACTGCCGCCACAGCCATAATAGCCCGTTGATCCAGATCATGGAGGCTGGACTTGCCAGCCATCACCATGATTCTCGCCGACGCCAGGAGCGCCTTCATGCGCATCGGCCGACTTTTCCCCAAAGAGAATTCGGCCGACATGTCGGTGGGGAAAGGGACGCCGATGCCGTTCGACACGATCGAAAAGACCGCCGAGACCGCGGGTCCGGCACCGAATTTGGACAATTACGAGAAGGCCCGGCAAGCCTTCCGATGGGAGGATGTGCAAGCCGCGCTGACCGGGCTGCCCGGCGGCGGCATCAACATCGCCCACGAGGCCCTGGACCGCCATCTGGCCGCCGGACGCGGTGACAGGCGGGCGCTGCGCTGGATCGGCAAGGACGACCGGATCCGCGACTTCACCTATGCCGAGTTAACAGCCGCCGCGAACCGCTTCGCCAACGTCCTGCGTGGGCTGGGGATGGAACGCGGCGAGAGGGTCTTCTGCCTGGCGAGCCGGCTGCCGGAGCTCTACATCGCCGCGCTCGGCACCTTGAAGGCCGGCTGCGTCTTTTCGCCGCTCTTCTCCGCCTTCGGGCCGGAGCCGGTGCGCGCTCGCATGGAGATCGGCGATGCCCGTGCCTTGGTGACCACCGAAGCGCTGTACCGCCGCAAGGTGGCGTCCTGGCGCGAGGAGATGCCGGGGCTGAAGCACGTCCTGCTGATCGGCGAGGTGTCCGGCGACCAGCCCGGCGCATCCAGCGTCGACGCGCTGATGACCGAGGCGAGCGACACATTCGAGACGGCCGCTACCGGTGCCGAGGATATGGCGCTGCTGCATTTCACCAGCGGCACCACCGGGAAGCCCAAGGGTGCGGTCCATGTCCACGGCGCCGTCGCGCATCACTACATGACCGGCAAATACGCCCTCGACCTGCATGGCGACGATGTCTATTGGTGCACCGCCGATCCCGGCTGGGTCACCGGCACCTCCTATGGCATCATCGCGCCGCTGTTGCACGGTGTGACCATGGTGGTCGACGAGGCGGAATTCGACGCCGAGCGCTGGTACCGGATCCTGCAGGACCAGAAGGTCACGGTCTGGTACACCGCGCCGACCGCGATCCGCATGCTGATGAAGCTGGGCGGCGACATCGCCGCGAAGTACGACCTGTCGGCCCTGCGCTTCATGGCCAGCGTCGGCGAGCCGCTCAACCCAGAGGCGGTGGTCTGGGCGACCGAGGTCTTCGGAAGGCCGTTCCACGACAATTGGTGGCAGACCGAGACCGGCGGCATCATGATCGCCAACTACGCCGCCATGCCGGTCAAGCCGGGCTCCATGGGCCGGCCCCTACCGGGCATCGAGGCGGCGATAATGACCCGCCGCGACGATGGCGGGCTCGACGAGATCGAGACGCCGAACGAACAGGGCGAACTGGCCCTGAAGACCGGCTGGCCATCGATGTTCCGCGGCTATCTGCACGAAGACGCCCGCTACAAGAAGTCCTTCGCCGATGGCTGGTACCTGTCCGGCGACCTGGCGATGCGCGATGCGGACGGATATTTCTGGTTCGTCGGCCGGGCCGACGACGTCATCAAATCCGCCGGACACCTGATCGGCCCGTTCGAGGTCGAAAGCGCCCTGATGGAGCACCCGGCGGTGGCCGAGGTGGGGGTGATCGGCATTCCCGATCCCGTGATGGGCGAGGCGGTGAAGGCCTTCGTCGCGCTTAAGCCCGGGCACGAGCCGGACGAGGCGCTGCGCCGCGAATTGCGCGGCCATGCCCGCAAGCGGCTGGGACCGGCGGTGGCACCGAAAGAGATCGATTTCCGCGTCAACCTGCCCAAGACCCGCAGCGGCAAGATCATGCGGCGGCTGTTGAAGGCCCGCGAGCTGGGCCTGGCCGAAGGCGACATCTCGACCCTGGAAAGCGACGAGAAATGAGCGACGCAGCCCCCAAGCCCCGCCTCAGCCGCGAGCACCTACTGGATTTGCTGTACCAGATGCTGCGCATCCGGCATTTCGAGGAGAAGAGCGCCGAGCTCTACATGCAGCAGAAGATCCGCGGCTTCCTGCATTTGTACAATGGCGAGGAGGCGGTTTCGGTCGGCATCATGCGCGCCCTGAAGCCGCAGGATTCCATCATCGCCACCTATCGCGAGCACGGCCAGGCCCTGGCGCGCGGCGTGCCGATGACGACGGTCATGGCCGAGATGTACGGCAAGCAAGAGGGATGCAGCGGCGGCCGCGGCGGCTCCATGCACATCTTCGACGCCGAGACCCGGTTCTATGGCGGCAATGCCATCGTCGGCGGCGGCCTGCCCCTGTCGGTCGGCACCGCGTTGGCCGACAAGATGGCCGGCCGCGACGGCGTGACCGCCTGCTTTTTCGGCGACGGCGCGGTGGCGGAAGGCGAGTTCCACGAGAGCCTGAACCTGGCCGCTCTGTGGCAGCTGCCGGTGCTGTTCGTCTGCGAGAACAACCAGTACGCCATGGGCACGGCGCTGCAATACACAGAGTCGCAGCAGGATATCCATGAGAAGGCGGCGAGCTACAACATCGCCTCCGAACTGGTCGACGGCATGGATGTGGTGGCAGTGGAGGCGGCGGCGCTTCGGGCGGTCGACGCTATCCGCGAGACCGGCAAGCCGTACTTCCTGGAGGCCAAGACCTATCGGTTCCGCGCCCATTCCATGTTCGACGCCCAGGGTTATCGCGACAAGGCGGAGATCGAGGAGTGGAAGCAGCACGGACCGGTCGTCCGCTTCACCGAATGGATGCGCTCAACCGGCAGCCTGCATGATGACGACCTGGCCGCGATCGAGGCCCGGATCGAGGCGGAGATCGACGAGGCTGTCGCCTTCGCCGAGTCCGGCACCTGGGAGCCGGTCGAAGACCTGACCCGCCATGTCTATTCCGAGGGGGCAACGGCATGAGCGTCGAGACCCTGGCCGAGCCGGCCGCCGACACCATCGAGACCACCTATCGCGAATGCTGCAAGCAGGCGATCCGCGACGCCTTCAACCGCGACCCGCGGGTCTTCATGATGGGCGAGGATATCGGCCATTACGGTGGCTGCTACGCCGTCACCAAGGGCTTGCTGGACGAGTTCGGACCGGAACGCCTGCGCGACACGCCGCTGTCGGAATCCGCCTTCGTCGGGGCCGGAGTCGGTGCATCGCTGAACGGAATGCGGCCGATCGTCGAGATCATGACGGTCAATTTCAGCCTGCTGGCGCTGGACCAGATCCTCAACAACGCCGCCACCATCCAGCACATGTCCGGCGGCCAATTCAACGTGCCGCTGGTGATCCGCATGGCGACCGGCGCCGGCCGGCAGCTCGCCGCCCAGCACAGCCACAGCCTGGAGGGCTGGTACACCCACATCCCCGGCATCAAGGTGCTGGCCCCGGCGACCCTGGAGGACGCCCGGGGCATGCTGTGGACGGCGCTGGAGGACCCGGACCCGGTGCTGATTTTCGAGCATGTGATGCTCTACAACGTGAAGGGGCGGATCGCCGCCGACGCCGGTCCGGTGCCGATCGACAAGGCCGCGATCCGCCACCCCGGCACCGATGTCAGCCTGATCACCTATGGCGGCACCCTGGGCAAGACCCTGGAGGCGGCCGAAGCCCTGGCCGGGGAAGGCATCGCGGCCGAGGTGATCGACCTGCGGACGCTCAGGCCCCTGGACGACGAGACAATCCTCGGCTCGGTCGCCAGGACCCGGCGGGCGGTGATCGTCGACGAGGGCTGGCGCAGCCTCAGCCTGTCGGCGGAGATCAGCGCCCGGATCATGGACCAGGCCTTCTGGTCCCTGGATGCGCCAGTCGAGCGGGTCTGCACCGCGGAGGTGCCGATCCCCTATCCGGAGCACCTGGAACAGGCGGCGCTGCCGCAGGTGCCCGCCATCGTCGCGGCGGCCAAGAAGACGCTGGCTCGATGACGGGGGCGCGCCGATGAACCAGTTCCTCATGCCCTCGCTCGGCTCGGACATGGAGGCGGGCACCCTGGTCGAATGGCTCAAGCAGCCCGGCGACACGGTCCATCGCGGCGACATCATCGCCGTCGTCGAGACCCAGAAGGGCGCCATCGAGGTCGAGATCTTCGAGGATGGCGTTCTGGACAGCACTCTGGTCGAGCTCGGAACCGAGGTACCGGTCGGCGCGCCGCTGGCGAACATCCGGACCAATGGCGAGGCGCCGACCGAGGCAGAGCCCGAACCGGTTGCCGAGGCACCGGTTGCAGCACCGCCGCCCACGGCCGAACTGCCTGAAAAGCCACCGGCTGCCCCGAAACCAGTACCGACACCGATCCGACCGGCCGTGGGAGCAGGCCCGCTGGCCTCTCCGGCAGCGCGCCGGCTCGCAGCCGAAAAGGGTGTCGACCTCTCGACCCTGACGGGGAGCGGGCCCAATGGCGCGATTGTCACCACCGACGTGCTGGCGGCGCCGCCCGGCTCCAAACCGGCCCCGGCGCCGGCTGCGGATCGGAAACCGCGGGGCAAGGGGCTCGATTTCGGCGAGATGCGTAAGGCCATCGCCGCCGCCATGGCCCGGTCCAAGCGCGAGATCCCGCATTACTACCTCAGCACCACCATCGACATGCGGGCCGCCACCGACTGGCTGGAATCGAGCAATGCGGAGCGGCCGCCGACCGAGCGCGTGCTGCCACCGGTCCTGCTGATGAAGGCCACCGCCCTCTCCCTGAAGACGATGCCGGAATTCAACGGCTTCCACACCGAGGACGGGTTCGTGCCGAGCGAGCATGTGCATCTGGGCACGGCGGTGGCGATCCGCGGCGGCGGCCTGATCGCGCCGGCGATCCACGACGCCGACACGCTGAGCCTTGTCGAGTTGATGGCGGCGCTGCGAGACCTGGTGGCGCGGGTGCGCAGCGGCGGCCTGCGCAGTTCGGAGATGACCGACCCGACAGTCACCCTCACCAGCCTGGGCGATCGTGGGGTCGAGACCGTGTTCGGCGCGATCTATCCGCCGCAGGTGGCCATCATCGGCTTCGGCAAGGTCCTGGAGCGTCCCTGGGTGATGGACGGCCAGGTTGAGGCCCGGCCGGTGGTGACCGCCACCCTGGCAGCCGACCACCGGGTCAGCGACGGCCACAAGGGTGCTCTGTTGTTGAACGCCATCGCAAATCTACTGCAAGAACCGGAGGCACTATGACGGCCGAAGATTTGAGAGAAGCCGTGGTCGCGGAGTTGATCAACATCGCGCCGGAATTCACCCCGGAGGAAATCGATGCCGGAGCCGATCTTCGCGAGGAAATGGACATCGATTCGATGGACTTCCTCAACTTCGTGATCGCACTGCACAAGAAGCTGGGAGTCGAAATCCCCGAAACCGACTACCCGCAGCTGTTCACAGTCAATGGCGCCGTTGACTACCTCGCCGCAAAGACAGCCGGCTGAACCAACCGGCGACCATGCCGGACCTGTTCCGCCCCCCGCCGACCGTGCGGAAGCCGCGCATCCCCATGCCCAGACGGCGGATGCGGTGCTGGCGGCGCAGGCGGTCGATCCGGCCGACGGGCTGACCGACGCGGCCGCCGCCAGGCGACGCGCCACATACGGACCGAACCTGCTGCGCCGCACCCGCAGGCGCAGCATATTCGCCATCCTGGTGGACCAGTTTCGCGGCGTCATCGTCTGGCTGCTCGCGGGCGCGGCGGTGCTGTCCTTCCTGTTCGGCGAGACCAACGAGACCCTGGCGATCGTCGCGGTGATCGCAATCAACGCGGCGATCGGCTTCGGCACCGAGTTGAAGGCGCTGCGGTCGATGGAGGCGCTCAGCCGGATGGCGCGGGTCGCCGCCAAAGTGCGGCGCGGCGGCCATGTCGTTGAGATCCCGGCCCAAGACCTGGTGCCGGGCGACATCGTCGTGCTGGATGGCGGCGACGTCGTAACCGCCGATCTGCGCATCATAGGCTCGGCCAAGCTGCAGGCGGACGAATCGATCCTGACCGGAGAGTCCCTGCCGGTTTCCAAATCGGTCTCGCCGTGCAGCGAATCGGCACCCCTGGCCGAACGCCGCAGCATGCTGTTCAAGGGCACCGCCATTTCGCGGGGCACCGGCGAGGCGGTGGTGGTCGCGACCGGCATGGCGACCGAGCTTGGCCGCATCTCCTCGCTGGTCGAGGAGGCCGAGGCGGAGACCTCGCCGCTGGAAAAACGTCTGGACCGGCTCAGCGGCCAGCTCGCCTGGGTCACCATCCTGATCGCCGCGGCGATCACCGGCGCCGGCATCCTGGCCGGGCGCGACCTGGTGCTGATGATCGAGATGGGCGTCGCGCTGGCCGTGGCGGCAGTGCCGGAAGGGCTGCCGATCGTGGCCACCATGGCGCTGGCGCGCGGCATGTGGCGCATGGCCAAGCGCAATGTCCTGATCGAACGGCTGTCGGCGGTTGAGACGCTGGGGTCGACAACCCTCATCGTCACCGACAAGACCGGCACCCTGACCGAGAACCGCATGACCGTAACCGACCTGCTGCTGCCATCCGGGCGCGTGGAGATCGGGCGGCAGGTCGGTGAGTTCCTGGTCGACGACCAGTCGGTCGATCCGAGCGGCGACCCGCAACTGCGCCAGGCCCTTCAGGTTCTGGTGCTGTGCAACAATGCGAGCCTGCCGCCCGGCTGCGACGGCGTGGACTCGGTTGGCGCGGTCGGCGACCCGATGGAGGTCGCGCTGCTGGCGGCCGCCGCCAAGGCCGGCATGCACCGATCCGACTTCTTCGACGATCAACCGGAGCTGCGCGAGGACGCCTTCGAGTCCGAGTTAAAGTTGATGGCGACCTGGCATCCGTCCGGACCCGAGGCGCAGGATTACCTGGTGGCGGTGAAAGGCGCGCCGGAGGCCGTGCTGGCACACTCGACACGGATCGCGGGCGGCAAACGCCACCGCGCATTGGACGATGCAGTGCGTGAGAGCTGGCTGGAGCGGAACGATGCGCTTGCCGATAACGGTCTGCGTGTGCTCGGGCTTGCCATCCGGCATGGCAACCGGCTGGACGGTCCGGCCTATAAGGATTTGACCTTCCTCGGGCTGGTCGCGCTGATCGACCCGCCCCGGGCCGATGTCGCCGGTGCCATGGACGATTGCCGCCAGGCCGGCATTCGCGTGGTCATGGCCACAGGCGATCAGATCCGCACCGCCAGGACCATCGCCGAGGCGGTCGGGTGGGGCAGCAGGTCCAAGGCCCTGGAGGGCGGCACGCTCAAGCCGCCGCTGCGGCTGGCCCCGACCGAGCGGGAGCACCTGCTGCGCACCGACATCTTCGCCCGCGTCAATCCGGAGCAGAAGCTGGATCTGATCAGCCTGCACCAGCAGGCCGGCGCCGTGGTGGCGATGACCGGCGACGGCGTCAACGACGCCCCGGCCCTGAAGAAGGCGGATATCGGCATCGCCATGGGCCTGCGCGGATCCCAGGTCGCCCGCGAGGCGGCCGACATGGTGCTGCGCGACGATGCCTTCCGCTCCATCGTGACGGCGGTCGAGCAGGGCCGGATCATCTTCTCCAATATCCGGCGGATGGTCCTCTACCTGCTGTCCTGCAATCTCAGCGAGATCTTTGTCGTGTGCCTGGCCGCAGTCGGCGGCCTGCCGCTGCCGCTGCTGCCATTGCAGATCCTGTATCTGAACCTGGTCACGGACATCTACCCGGCATTCGCCCTGGGCGTCGGCGAAGGCGAGGCCGGCATCATGCGCCAACCGCCACGCGATCCGCGCGAGGCGGTCCTGACGCGGCACCATTGGCTGTCGATCATCGGCTATGGCGCCCTGATCGCCGCCGCAACGTTGGGGGCATTCGGGCTTGGACTGGCCTGGCTCGAGCTCGGCGAGGCCGAGGCCGTCACGATGTCGTTCCTGACGCTTGCGCTGGCCCAACTCTGGCACGTCTTCAACATGCGCGATCCGGGAACGTCCGTGTTGCGCAATGTGGTTACCCGGAACCCCTATGTGTGGGCCGCATTGGCGCTGTGCATCGCGCTGATCGCCGTGGCATATGCCTTCCCACCGGTGGCGGGCGTGCTTCGGCTGGTGCCGCTCGACGGCACCGCCTGGACGGTCGTGGTCGCGATGAGCACCGGTCCGTGGCTCCTTGGACAGGCCCTCAAGTTCAGATCGACAAGCGCACGATGAAGCCTTTCGACATCGATCTGATGATGATCATGATCCCCACCAGTGCCACGGCACATAGCGCACTTCCGGGGGTGATCTGTGGCTCAGCGATGTTTCAACCGCCTTATCGACCCGAAGGCCGGCTCCGGTAGGCCTTGCACAGACCTGCTCTTCGCACACAATGAGGCAGGTTCTGCCGCCGTTCGCTGATCCGAGCAGGTCCGCCGTGCAATGACTCCCGCCGATCTCCAAGTCGCGCCCGCCACGAAGCCACAGGACCGGCCGGCCGTCGCACCTGGCGATGTGGCCGCCTGTGTTTGGCACACCCTGGTCCGCGACCAGGCCCTTGAGCGGCTGTCGAGCGCGGAAAGTGGGCTGAGCGAGGACGAGGCCGCCGCCCGGCGTGCCGTCTTCGGCCCAAACGTGCTGCCGCGCAGCCAGCGGCCGAGCGTGCTCACTATCTATCTGCTCCAGTTCAAGAATCCGCTGGTCTACCTCCTGCTTGCGGCGACGATCGTCTCGCTTGCGGTCGGCGAGTGGACCGACGCCTTCTTCATCTTCATCGTGCTGCAGTTGAACGCCGTGATCGGCGCCTACCAGGAATACCGGGCCGAGGTGAGCGCCGAGGCGCTCGACGTGCTGATCAAGAACGTCGCCGTGGTCGTGCGCGACGGGGTGCCCCGACCGATCGACGCCGCTGAACTCGTGCCGGGCGACGTGGTGCGCCTCGTCTCCGGCGCGCTCGTGCCCGCCGACCTGCGCCTGCTCGGAGCCCATGAATTGACGGTCGACGAGTCGCTGCTGACCGGCGAGTCGATGCCGGTGACTAAGGACGTGGCCGCGATGCTCGCCCTCGAGGCGCCTTTGGCCGAGCGCCGCAACATGCTCTATGCCGGCACGACCGTGCTTTCCGGGCGGGTCTCCGGCGTTGTGGCGGCGACCGGGGGCACCACCGAGGTCGGCCGCATCGCCGAGGCCCTTGTGCGCGGCGGAGTGGTTCCTCCGCCCTTGGTCACCCGGCTGGAGGCGTTCAGCCGAATCATCGGCATCGCCACCATGGTGCTGATCGGCCTGTTGGGCGCCGTCCAACTCGCCCAAGGTCTGCCATTGGTCACCGTATTTCTGGTTGCTGTGGCCCTCGCAGTCGCCGCCATTCCAGAGGGCCTGCCGGTGGCGATCACCGTGGCCCTGGCGATTGCCACCAACCGCATGGCGCGGCGCAATGTCATCGTGCGCGCCTTGCCCGCGGTCGAGGGGCTGGGTGCCTGCACTTTGATCGCCTCGGACAAGACCGGCACGCTCACCGTGAACGAAATGACGGTCAAGCGCGTCTTGCTGTTCGGCGAGGGCGCACCCGGCACACCGATCGAGGTCGGCGGCGAGGGCTATGTGCCGCAGGGCGCGATCACCGTGGAAGGAAGGGATCTCTCCTCGGTCGAGCAGGCCGCATTGTTCCGCCTGGCTGCGACCGGGGCGCTGTGCAACGAGGCGAACCTGCGCATCATCGCCGGCACGGTCGAGCATCTGGGCGACACGGTGGACGTTGCCTTTCTCGTGTTGGCGGCGAAGCTGGGAATCGATCAAGCCCGGGTGCGGGCCGCCGCACCTCAGGTCGGCCTGATCCCCTATGAGCCGCAGCTCCGCTTTGCAGCGACCTTTACGCGGGACGTGACCGAGCCCCATCTGTCGGAGGTCGACCCGTCGCCGAGTCGGTCCGAGGACGAGCCGCACGCGGCCGTGCACGTCAAGGGTGCGGCCGAGCTGGTTCTGCCCATGTGCGACGTGATCGACGCGCCACGGGTGCTTGCCGCGGCGGATCGGTTGGCGGCCGCGGGCTACCGGGTGCTTGCGGTAGCGCGCGGCACCGTCGCCATTGAAGCGGCGTTGACGCCCAACCGAGAAGCCCTGCGCGGGTTGGAGTTGCTCGGCCTGGTCGGGCTGATCGATCCGGTGCGCCCGGAAGTTCCCGCCGCGGTCACACGCTGCGGGGCGGCTGGGATCGATGTGCGGATGGTCACCGGCGACCACCCCAGTACGGCGCTGGCCATCGCCAGGGAGTTGGGAATCGCCGAGTCCGAGCAGGAGGTGGTCACCGGCGCCGCACTGGCTGCGGCGAGTACGGAGCAGGCGGCGTTCGACCGCCTGGTTGCCCGCTCCCGGGTCTTCGCCCGGGTCGAGCCGGTCCAGAAGCTGGACATCGTCACGGCGCTGCAGCGAGGTGGCGAAGTCGTGGCGGTCACCGGCGACGGGGTCAACGATGCGCCGGCCCTCTCCGTGGGCGACATCGGGGTCGCCATGGGCCGCGGCGGCACGGACGCAGCGCGCGGTGCCTCCGATCTGATCCTGGCCGACGACAACTTCACATCCATCGTGGCCGGGGTCGAAGAGGGCCGCATCGCCTACGACAACGTGCGCAAGCTGATCTTCCTTCTAGTCGCCACCGGTCTAGGCGAGATCGTGCTCTTCATTTTGGCCATCGCCGTGGGCCTGCCGCTGCCCCTTTCCGCGGTGCAACTGCTTTGGCTCAACCTGGTGACCAACGGAATCCAGGACGTCGCCCTGGCCTTCGAGCGCGGCGAGCCCGGCGTCCTGGATCGCCGGCCACGATCGCCTGGCGAGTCGCTGTTCGAGCGTCGGATGGTGAGCCAGATCCTGGTCGCCAGCGTCTACATGGGCGTGGCGGCGTTCGCCTTCTATGCCTGGTGCCTGTCTCAGGGCATGGCCGAGGAGACGGCGCGCAATCTCCTGCTGCTGCTGATGGTCCTATTCGAGAACGTCCACGCCTTGAATGCCCGTTCCGAAACGCGCTCGACGTTCCGTGTGCCCTTGGTGGCCAATCCCTTCCTGATCCTGGCCATCCTCGGGGCGCAGGGCTTGCACATCTCGGCGATGTATCTTCCGGGGCTGCGCGACGTGCTGGACGTGCAGCCGATCGGATTCCAAGAGTGGGTCACCGTCGCGGCGGTCGCCGTCTCACTGCTGGTCGTGATGGAAGTCTACAAGCGCTTCGTCGCCCGCCGCATGCGCTAGCGCCTTGTGGTACAGCGCGATTGGGCTCGATCCTTGCTATCCGCGCGCCCATGCCTGGCTCGCCGCCGCTCCCACCTATGACTGGTTCTGGGGAGAATAGGTCGAAGCGGCTTGGTCGAGGGCGAGATCCCTTTACGGCCGCGGAAGTTGTCGCCTACCGGATATTCTGCGACCTCATGGCCACCGCATCATCTGGTCCGCTCTCGCCCCTATTGCCGACGGCTGTGCTGTTCCAACCGCGGTTGGCCTGTCTGGTCAGGTGTCCAACGGTTAGCGGACCCTCTGGGTAGCCGGACGGTTAGACAGGTTGTGGCCAGAACCTGATTTTTGTCACGATTTTTGATTTTTTTGCTTGCTTATTGGATTCCGATGATACGGTTGATAAAGGGCTTGGCCCACCGAGCCACTGAAGCGCGAGCGTGCCGCCTTTGGGACTTAATCCGAGATCGGCACGATTGGATTTTCGGCGTTAGGACCATGGGAAGGCGAGTATGGTGGAACTCGCATCTCTACTGCGACGACGTTACCGATATACTTGGTTTGTGTTCGGGTCAGTCTTCTTGCTGAGTTGCTACCAGTGGCCAGGCGAAGGTCAGGTGATGAACATCGGGCCACCGCTCACGCTCCTTATCATCTATGTAATTGCCGGCCAGCCGATCGCATCGCTGTGCGCACGTTGGGCGGAAGGCTACGTCTATGAGGCTCGGACGGCTATTTTCATCGCCAGCATGAAGGCGGGTGTAGTGGCCGCGTTGGGGAGTGTGGCTCTTCACCTTGCGATCCTGCACTTGCCGTTCGAGACAAGTCTGGCCCAAGCCGAGTTCCGATCACTCGCAGCTGCGCTAGCCGGTAGTGCCATCTTCCCATTTATGGCGTGCATTTCGGCGGCGCCGACCATTAGCAGATGATATGGAGTTCGACTTCAATTACTCGAATGCTTGGCGCCTAGTCACATTCGGCATGGCTGCAGCATCAGCGTTTGCCATCGTCATCAATCGGATACGTGGCCAGCCTGATGCCCGGACGGTGTACCGTCAAACAGCGGGCTGGATCATGATTGTCTTTGCACTCGGCATCGCTGTTGGGCTTGGCCTCAGTGTGTTCTCCTCTTTCGGCTTCGATGCTGCTATGGCATCTCTAGTATTGGCTGTCATATTGGGTGGAATCTTGAGTTTACTTGCAGGTCGTGGAGGATCGTCATAGCGCTATCTAGCGGGTATACTTAATTGGATAATCGACGCCTCTGGGTCAGTAGCGGCAGTGGGCGCCCTTCCGTTGGTGGGTCCGCTGTGAGAGGGATAGCTATCGTTTCGGCTCGGAGGTCGGCTCACCCCTACAAATCGGCCGTACACTCGTGTGGCCATGGAAGCGCGCTGTAGGCCAGCAGCGGAATGACGAGCGTGGCTCATCGTAAGCCGGCCCTCCGCGGCCCAGCGATTGCTCCTCTATCGGCTCATACTGCGTTGAAGCTCAGATCGACAGGCGCTTGAAGATGCGCTCCGGGATCGACTTAATAATCGTCATGATCCCCCACCAGAACCAGGGCACATAGCGCACTTCCGCGCCGGCATCGGCGTGGCGCAGGCAGGCGCGGGCGCAGTCCTGGGGCGAGGCGACCAGGAACAGCCCCGGCTGTCCCCAGGTCATGGCGGTGTCGACGAAGCCGGGCTTGATGGTCGTCACCGACACGCCCGCCCGCGACAGCCGGGCGCGCAGCCCTTGGACGAAGGCATGCAGCCCGGCCTTGGCCGAGCCGTAGATGTAGTTCTTGATCCGGCCGCGATCGCCGGCGACCGAGCCGATGACGACCACATGCCCGGCCTTTTGCTCCTCGAACAGAGGGGCCGCCGCCGACAGGATCGACGCGGCGCCCAGATAGGTCGCCTCGATGGCCTTCCGGGCCAGGGCGAAGTCCTGCTCCATATCCGCCTGTTCTGGCATCAGCGCAAAGGCCAGCAGCAGGTTCAGCGTGCCGTCGGCCTTCTTGCGGCAATCGGCAACGAAACCCGGATGGCTGTCATAGTCGACCGCGTCGAAGGCCAGCGCCTCGGCGGTCACGCCGTGGCGGATGGCGATGTCGGCGGCGCTGCGCTTGAGGTCGTCCAGATCGCGCCCGGCCAGCAGGATCGCATTGCCGGCGGCCGCCGCTTCATGGGCAAAGGCATTGGCGATGGCGGACGACCCGCCGAGCACGAGCCAGGTCTGGCCGGTCATGTCCGGGCTCCCTTCAGGTTCAGGCGCCGGGCCATATCCGACTGGAAGCGGCCCTTGGGATCGACCTCCGCCAGGATCTCTCGAAACACATCGCTGCGTGGATACATCGCGGCAAACCCCTCTGCCGACAGGACCGCATCCTTGGCCAGATAGACCCGACCGCCATGATCGAGCGTGATGCCCTCGAGCTGGTCCAGCAGCGACTCGATGCCGTTGCGGCGCGGGAAGTCCAGCGCCAGGGTGTAGCCGCGCATCGGGAAGGACAGCATGCCCTTGCCTTCGCCGCCCAGGGTCTTCAGGACCGCCAGGAAGGAGGCCGAACGGGCGGCGCTGATCGCCTCCAGCGCCCGGCGGATGCCGTCCCGCGCGGTATCGTCCGGGATGACGCATTGGAACTGGTAGAAGCCGTTCTTGCCATAGATCCGGTTCCAGTCCTGCACCGCGTCGAGCGGGTAGAAGAACCGCTCCGCCGGCAGCACGCTTTCGCGGCCCCCGACCGGAACGCGCCGGTAGTAGCGGTCGTTGAAGGCGCCGACCGTGACCGGATTGAGGGCGACGCCGGGGAAATCGATCGGCACCCGGCGTTGCCTGTCCCTGGGCTTCTTCGACGGATCGGCCTTCGCCATATCGGCGGTCTCGAGGATGCCGCGGCCAAGCTGCTTGCCCCGGGCAAGGGCGTCGATCCAGCCGACGGAGTACTCGGCCTCGGACCGCACCTCCTCGAAGGCGGCGAAGAACGCATCGAGATCCGAGATCCGGCGTTCTCGGACCTGCAGGCTGGCGGAGGGCACGCGGACCATGCGGAAACATACCGCGACGATGATTCCAGTCAGGCCCATGCCGCCGATGGTTGCCGCGAACAAGGACGGCCGCGCCTTGGGCGAGACCTTGACCGTGCGGCCTTCGGCGGTCACCAGCTGGATCCACTCCACATGGTCGCCGAAGCTGCCGACCCGGTCGTGGTTCTTGCCGTGCACATCGGTAGCCACGGCGCCTCCGATGGTGGCGAAGGCGGTGCCAGGCGTTACAGGCACGCAGAATCCGCGGGGCAGAAAGACGCGCATCAGATCGGCGAAGGTCACGCCGGCCTCGCAGACCAGCTTGCCGGTCTTCTCGTCGAAGGACAGCAGCCGCGATAGCCTCTGGGTCAGGATCGCCCGGCCACCCTGGTTCAGCGCCGCATCGCCATAGCTGCGCCCGGCGCCATGGACGACCAGGCTGGTGCCATTGGTGTCGGCCAGCAAAGCGGACAGGTCGCGGGGCCGCTCCGGCCGGCCGACCTCCATGGTCGCCTGCGCCGTGCGTCCCCAGCCCGTCAAGGTTCGTGCGTTCCACATCATGCCCGGCTATCCGCCTGTTGTGTCGCCAGTGCCGGCCCGCGTGCCAGGCGCAAGGCAGACGGCAGCACAGCCGCGCCCAGCACCACCGCGAACCACAGGGTCGCGGCCCGGTTGACCGCCGTCGCGGCCAGCGCCACATCCGCCGGCACATCGGCCAGGGTCAGCAGCGCGAACATGGTCGCTTCGGTGCTGCCGAGACCGCCGGGCAGCATCGAGACAGCCCCGACCAGCAGGGAAAAGGAGAAAACGAAAACCGCGGCCTGAAGGCTGATCACCGCACCCATCTCATTGACCAGCCAATACAACCCGACGCATTCCGCCAACCATCCGACGGCACCAAGCATCATCGCGGCGAAGACCACGGACGGGCTGAATAGCCGGCTGGTCTGGCGCACGGAATGCCGGGCGGCGGCAAACACTCTGGGCCAGCGGCCGACCAGGCGGTAGGCCGCGCCGACCGTCCCGAGAAGCGGTCCCGACCGGGCGAGCAGCAGAATGAGCACCGTGCCGACAATCGCGACGACAGCGGTCGACTGGCCATAGCCGGCGAAGGCACCGACTCCGCACAGGCACAAGGCAAGGATCGCCGCGAGGTCGCCGACCCTATCGCCGATCATCACCGCCGCCGTGCGGGCATATCGAAAGCCATGAATTCGTTCCAGAAGCCAGAGCCGCAGCGCTTCGCCCATCTTTCCTGGTGTCGGTGTCATGGCGAAGCCGGCGACATAGACGAGGACCGTGCGGCCAAGCGGGATCGCCATCCCGAGGCGCAGGCCGAACAGATGCCAGCGCAGCGTGCGAAGCGCGTAATTGATCAACGACAGCGCCAGCAGCCCGGCCACGAGTTCCGCCGAAAGCTGGCCGAGCCTCGCTGTGACGTCGCCGACACCGATCACGATGCCGGAGAGGACGACAGCGGCGACGAACACCACGGCGACGCCGACAGCGTAGAATTCCGCCTTTCGCAGCTGCTGCCTGGTGAAACCGGTCATGCCCGGATCACCCGTAGATCAACGCCGCGAATGTGGCGATCCAACCCGCGATCGTGACGATCATGAACCGGTCGGTCAGCACGATGGTGGTCGGCGAGCCGGAGCGCTCCTCCACCAGGGCGATTTGCAGATAGCGCAGGATTCCGGCCAATACGAAGGGGACGGTAACGTAGAGCCGCTCGCTTCCGAGCCGGGCCATCACCTCATTGTCGGTGGTGTAGATCGCGTAGGACACCAGCAGCGAACCCAGCACCATGGTCGCGGCGACATCGAGGAACTGCGTGGTATAGCCGCGCAGGCTCGGCCGGTGACCGGTGCCGACATCCTTGACCAGATCGTCGCGCCGTTTGGCGATCGCCAGGAACAGGGCCAGGAAGCCGGTGCAGATCAGGATCCATTCGCTGGGCTGGACGTGGATCAGGCGCGCGCCGGCATCGACCCGCAGCACAAAACCCGCTGAGATGGCCAGCAAATCGATGATCGGCCGGTGTTTCAGCCCGAAGGAATAGGCAAGATTGATCGAGAAGTAGAGCGCCAGCACCAGCGTAAAGGTCCCGGACAGCGCCGCCGCACCAGCAAAGCCGGCAACGCAAAGGACAGCCAACAGGACCAGAGCCTCAGCCGTGGAAATTGTGCCGGCAGCCAGAGGTCGGTTGCGTTTTTTCGGATGGCTGCGGTCGGCTTCGCGGTCGCTGAGATCGTTGATGATATAGACGCAACTGGAAATCAGGCAAAAGCACAGCATGCCCAGCGCAACGCGAATGACCGTCTGGTCGGACACCGCTTGCGGCGTGAAGAATAGCGGCGCCAAGACAAAACCGTTCTTGATCCACTGCTGCACGCGCAGCAGTGAAACCACGGCTTTCACCTTGGCGAGCGGTCCCGGACCGGACCGGGCGGCATCGGCGGTATTGTCGGAAGGCACGGTCATTCCACGCGGTCCCAGCGGCACCGGCTTTTCGCCAAGCCGGCCTTGCGCCGCGGAGTGTGTCACGCGACCCGTGAACCTTGCCTTAACGATAATGGCGGGCGACGAGATTGCCGTCCGGCCCGCCTCGACCTCATAGGGTCTTGGCCATGCGCTCCAGCAACCGATCCACGTCCTCGTCGTCCTGATAGAGCCCGAAGCCGAAGCGCAGGCGGTCGTCGCGGTGGTCGGTAATGATATTGGCGTCCATCAGGCGCTGATGGATGGCACCGGCCTCGGCGGTCTCGAAGGTCAGGAATTGCCCGCGGTTGCGCTCGGCCAGAGGTACCAGGAGTCGATCCGGGTCGAGGCCCGGCAATGGTTGCTCGGAGAGGCCGGCAATGAAGCGCTCCTGAAGCCGCCTCGCATGGGCGTGGATGTCGGCGACCGAGACCTTCAGCGAGCGCAGCAGGTCGATCACCGCATTCAGGCGGTAGAGACCGGACGGGTCGAAGGTCGCGCCCAGGAAACGGCTGCCATCCTTGGCGTAGCCGACACCGCCCTGGGCCTGCTCCAGGGCCGAGAACGAGGCCAGCCAGCCCGTATCCGGCGGCCGTTCGGCGGCACCCGACGGCGCGTGCAGGAAACAGGCGCCCTCACCCGCCATGGCGTACTTATAGCCGCCGGAAAGGTAGAAGGCCCGGGCCTCGACCCGCGCCAGGCTGGACGGCACGCCCAGGAAGCCGTGATAGCCGTCGATCACCACCATGGTGTCCGGATCGGTTACCGCCGCCACGATGGCCGGCAGGTCGCGCACCACATAGCCCGAGTTGAAGAACACCTGGCTGAAGAAGACCAGGTCGGGCCGGCCGCCCGAGATCGCCTCCACGAAGCGCAGCGTGAAGCTGCCGAAGGGCCGGGCCGGGATGCACTCGACCTCCGCGCGGCCCTCCTCCTCCAACCGGGCGATCTGCCTGGAGAAGCTGTGGAATTCGCTGTCGGTGGTCAGGATGCGGATCGGCCGGTCCTGCGGCAGGCAGGACAGCAGGCGCAGGATGAAACTGTGGGTATTCGGCCCGAAGGCCAGGGTCGACGGCTCGGCGAGGTCGAGGATGCCGGCGATCTTGGCCTGAAGCTTCGGCATCATCTCGCCGAAGATCATGCCCCATTTGCGGTCCGCCAGCCGGGCCGCGTCCATCCAGCACTGCTTCTGGGCCTCGAAGCTGACATCGGGCCAGAGGTGGTGGCTATGGGCGGCGAAATGCAGGCGGTCGGGATCGGCGTCCAGCGCGATCCGGAACTGGTCCTTGAAACTCAATGGAATGCACTCACTCGGGCGGGCTCTCCACGTACCGATAGTTCAGCGCCCGCTGCAGATCGTCCGGCAGGGGCGGCAGCGCCGAGCGCGGAATGAAGAAGGTCGACAGGGCGAACAGGTCTCCGAAAACCCGGTGCCGGTCCGCCGTCATCCGCAGATAGTCGTGGCCCGACGAACCGCCGGTCCCCAGCTTCATGCCGATCATGCGCTGGACCATCAGAGCATGGCGATACCGCCAAGTGGTTAATGTCTCATCCACGTCCATCAGCAGGCTGAGCAGCCGGAACGGCAGCTGCAACGCCGGCTCGTCGCGGTAGAGATTGATGAATAGCGCCGCCTGCAGCGCCTGCCAGGAAAATCGCCAGTCGCCGCGCTCGGCCCGCTTGCCGTGCTTCTTCTCGTCATAGATCTCCGCAAAGCGCTTCTTGGCAGCGGCCAGCGCGGCCAATTCCGCCTTGCGTTCCGCCTCGTCCAGGGACGGGCTGTCCTGCAGATAGGCAGCGTCCCGATCCAGCATCTCGTCAACTGCCTTGCGGTAGGCCTCCTGGAACTTGTAGCCGCCGATCTCGACGAACGGCGTGCGGCCAAGCCATCGGTCGATCTGATCGCTCAGGCTCGGCGCCGCTTCCTGGGCCTGGAGGCGGGCGCGATCCACGTCGTTCAGCCGGGCGTCGAAGGGCTGCTTGTCGAACCGCATGCGGTCGCCGCGGCGCAGCCCCAGGCGGATCTCGATCAAGCGGAATTGCAGGCTCTGGAATCCGGAGGACGGGAACAGCAGGTCGCGGAAATCCAGGAAGTCCAGCGGCGTCATGGTCTCCAGGATGTCGAGCTGTCCGATCACCAGCTTGAGGATCTCGCCGATCCGCCCGAGACCGCTGACGGCCTGGCCGACCTGGCGCTCCTCGACCACCTCGCCGGCGAAGATCTCCTGCACCCGGTCGAGTTCGTACAACACCTGCTTGAACCAAAGCTCGTAGGCCTGATGCACGACGATGAACAGCATCTCGTCATGGGCCGGACGCCCGGCCTGGACGCTTTCCGGCGTCTGGCAGGACAGCAGCCGGTCGAGTTGGAGGTAATCGGCGTAATAAATGCCCGGTCCGCGATTCGTCATGGGAGTGTCCGAAAAAATTCAAGGATTGCCCGGCGGGCCGGCAGGCCCCGCCATTGGCGTCCGGTATCGCCCGGAGCATAGCGCAAGCGGACCGCGCCGGTCAGGCCGCGCTTGACACCGGGCCGTCAAATGGATTGCCTGCGAGCGAGATGACCCGCCTCATGATCCGTTCATCGCACAGGCCGCTGTTGCTGTCGCTCGCCGTTATGGCGGCCATTTCCGGCTGTGCGGAGCCCGCCCAGCCCTTGGCAGCGGCGGGCAGCGACGCGGCGAACCGGACCGCCGCGGTGGCGCAGGATGGAGAGCGTACGATCCGCCAGGGACCGTTTCGCGTCACCTGCTACAAGGATGAAAGCGTCGTCTTCGAACACGGCACCATCTATCGCGTCTATCGCCCCCAAGGGGAGGATGCGGGATGGAGCTATGAGACCGGGGACGGGCTGAAATACCGCGGCCGAATCGGCGAGAACGTGAACTGCGTCTGGCAGTGACACGGCCGTCCCCAAAGCGCCGAACCTAATTTATGCCATATTGAGCGGGTCCTTATCGGCTGCTTCAAGGTCTGCCGATCGAGCGGACCGGCAATAGACATCCGGTCGAAATCGATCCGCTGTCGCGGTTCGGGTCCAGTTACGAAAAATTCATCCATTCGCGGTCGCATCGCTCATCACTACGCCTCCTGGAGAACCGATGACTGGGACACCGCGAGGCCGCCGTTTCGGGCGGGCTACATTCCGCGCCTCCGCATTGGGCCTGATCGCCGCCGCGACGATCAGTGGGCCGGCGCTGGCGCAAACCCTGGCAGACGCCATTAGGCTGGCGATCGAGACCAATCCGGAAGTGGCGCAGGTCAGCGCCAGCCGGGAAGTGGTCGACCATGAGCTGCGCCAGGCGCGCGGTCTCTATCTGCCGCAGGTCGATGTGGAAGGCTTCATCGGCCCGCAATGGACCGACAGCCCCTCTACCCGGGCGCGCGGCACAGATCGCGAGCGGCTGACCACGAACCAGCTCTCGATCGTGCTGCAGCAGCTGGTATTCGACGGATTCGGCACCGACAACCAGGTGGAACTGCAGGCCTCGCGCGTCGACGCCGCGGCCTATCGCGTGCTGGAAACCGCCGAGTTGATCGGGCTCGATGTGGTCCAGTCCTATCTCGACGTGCTGCGCCAGATCGAGCTGGTCGAACTGGCCAACGCCAATGTGGCGGTGCATGTGCAGACCTTGAACGACGTCCGGCGGCGGCAACGAGCCGGTCGCAGCAGCATCGCCGATGTACAACAGGCCGCAGAGCGCCTGTTCGCGGCGGAAAACACGCTGGTCGATTTCCAGCTCAATCTCGACAATGCGCGGGTCACCTTCCAGCGGCTGGTCGGCGAACCGGCCGGCCCGCTGACCAGGCCCCTCTCGGTCGCGGCTGAGCTGCCCATCAATGCCGAGACTGCCGTTGTCGACGCCAAGCGCAACAATCCCGTGCTGCTGTCGGCGCGCGCCGATCTGGACAGCGCAAATGCCGGCTACCGGGCCGCGGCGGCGCCCTTCTACCCGCAGGTCACCCTGGAGAGCCGCGCCACTTTCGGCGACGATCTGAGCGGCGTGGAAGGCCGCGACGATACCTATGACGTCCTTCTGATCGCCCGCTACAATCTGTTCCGCGGCGGCATCGACGCCGCCGAGCGGCGCGAGCAGCTGAGCCGTATCCGCGAGGCGCGCAACCGCTTGCTGGCGCTGGATCGCAGTGTTGAGGAACTGGCCCGGCAATCCTGGAACGAGCTTCAGAGTGCGACGCGCAGGCTGGAGCTCCTGGAACAGCAGGTCATTTCCAGCCAGCAGGTTCGCCGGTCCTACCAGCAGCAGTTCAATATCGGCCAGCGTACCCTGCTGGATCTGCTGGATTCCGAGAACGCGCTGTTCAATGCCCGGGTCAGCCGGGCGACCATCGATTATGCGCTGATCTTCGCCCGCTACCGGGTGATCGCGGCGACCGGCAACCTGTTGCGCACAGTCGGCGTCAGCCTGCCGGCCGCCGCCGCGGCGGATGCCCGGCGCGGTGCGGGAGCACCGGTGACCCAATAGACTCGCGGCACTTCGTGCATGACGAGAGCCGATGCCATTGATTTACACGAAATTACCGGTAGTCATGCGTTAACATTAAGCCGCTAGGTTTTTCGCCGGATTCAGGCATGGGCCCAATGTCCCAACCAACGCGTCAAGACGAGCCGGGAGAACGACAATGGCAACTGCGCCCAGACGAGGTCGCGGCAAGCCATCTTGATTCCCTGCTGGCCTGCCTGGTCACCCTGACAAAGCACTTTGATCGACCGATGTCGGCCGACGCGCTGACCGCCGGCCTGCCGTTGGTCGATGACCAGCTGACACCGGCGCTTTTCGTGCGCGCCGCCGCCCGCGCCGGCCTGAGCGCGCGCATGGTCAAACGGCCGCTCTCCAAGGTATCGCCGGTGGTGCTGCCGGCGGTCCTGCTGCTGAAGAACGAGCGCGCCTGCGTCCTGACCGAGTTCCGGGGCAAGGACGAGGTCGAGATCCTGGTGCCGGAAGCGGGTTCGGGCGCCAGCGTCCTGCCGATCGATCAGCTCGAGGCCGAGTATTCCGGTTTTGCGCTGTTCGTGCGGCCGGAGTTCGAGTTCGACGACCGGTCGCGGGTCGAGGACGAGCTGCCGCGGCCGAAATCCTGGTTCTGGGGCACCATCGCCAAGCTGTGGCCGGCCTATGTGGAGGTCGTGCTGTGCGCCGCGATCATCAACATGCTGGCGCTGGCCTCGCCGCTGTTCATCATGAACATCTACGACCGCGTGTTGCCCAACCAGGCGGTGGAGACCCTGTGGGTGCTGGTCGCCGGCATGGCGATCGCGCTGCTGTTCGATTTCCTGCTGCGCAATCTGCGCGGCGCACTGATCGACACGGTGGGACGGCGGGCCGACGTGCTGCTGGCCGCCCGCATCTTCGAGCAGGTGCTGAACCTGCAGATGAAGGCGCGGCCCTCCTCGACCGGCGCCTTCGCCAACCATCTGCGCGAATTCGAGACGGTCCGGGACTTCTTCACCTCGGCGACCCTGGCATCCTTGACCGATCTGCTGTTCGTCGGGCTGTTCATCTTCATCATCTACCTGATCGCCGGCCCGCTGTTCTGGGTGCCGACCCTGGCGGTGATCATCGCCATCATCTCCAGCCTGGTGATCCAGTGGCCCCTGGCACGGGCGGTGCGCCAGACCCAGCGCGAGGCGGCCCAGAAGCACGCCATCCTGATCGAGACGGTCAGCTCGCTCGACACCATCAAGAGCCTGGGTGCGGAAGGCCGCATGCAGCGCTCCTGGGAACGCTTCGTCGGCATGACCGCGCGGACTGGCCAGAAATCCCGCTTCTTCTCCACCATCGGCGTCAATCTGACGACGCTCACGACCCAGGCGGTCTCGGTGTGCATCGTGGCCGGCGGCTTCTATCTGGTGCGGGACGGCCAGACCACCATGGGCGCGATCATTGCCGCGGTGATCCTGGGCGGCCGGGCGGTGGCGCCGCTGGGCGGTGTGGCCAACACCCTCGCCCGCTATCACCAGTCCCGCACCGCGCTGTCGACCCTCAACAATCTGATGGCGCTGCCGGTCGAACGGCCGGCGGAGAAACGCTATATCAGCCGGCCGATCCAGCATGGCCGCGTCGAGTATCGCGACGTCACGTTCAACTATCCCGGCACGGAATTGCCGGCGCTGTCCAACGCCTCGTTCCGCGTCGATCCGGGCGAGCGGGTCGGCATCATCGGCCGGGTCGGCTCCGGCAAGACCACCATCGGCCGCCTGCTGATCAATCTCTATGAGCCGGATGAAGGCTCGGTGCTGATCGACAGCGTCGACCTCAGGCAATACCACCCGTCGGACATCCGCCGCGGCATCGGCTTCGTGATGCAGGATGTGGTGCTGTTCTACGGCACGGTGCGCGACAACATCGCGCTGGGCCATCCCAAGGCGGACGATGCGCTGGTGCTGCGCGCCGCCAAGCTGGCCGGCGTCGACGACTTCGTCGGCACCCATCCGCAAGGCTACAACATGGAGGTGGCCGAGCGCGGCCAGAACCTCTCCGGCGGCCAGCGCCAGGCCATCGCGCTCGCCCGCGCCCTGCTGATGGATCCGCAGATCCTGATGCTGGACGAGCCGACCAGCGCCATGGACAACACCTCGGAACAGGTGTTCATGCGGCGCCTGGGCGCGGTTCTGAACTCCGGCCGCACCCTGCTTCTCACGACCCACCGCATGACGCTGCTACGCATCGTCGACCGGCTGATCATCCTGGACCGCGGCATCATCATCGCCGACGGCCCCAGGGACGAGATCCTGCGCCAGTTGAAGGACGGCCAGATCCGCACGGCCGACGGCCATGGCCGCGTCGCCGACCGCCAGAGCTCCGGCGACCCGGCCCTCAACCAGCCGCGGCCGGCCCTGCCGGACGACCATGCCACCGTCACCCAGGCGCCGGCCGCACCGGACGAACCGCAGGCGCCGCACCAGGCCAACTCGGCTCCCGTGCAGGATGTCGAGGCCTCGCCGGCACCGCCCACCGCCCCAGTTGATCCTGCGCCCGGCGACACGGCCGATGGCACGGGCGGCGACGGTGCCGCTCCGGCATGGCAGGACGAACCGAAGGCAGGGGCGTAGGCACCGCCATGTTCTCGCAAGACCAACAGGATTTCGACTACGCCTCGGAGGTCCAGAAGGCCCTGCATCAGGGCCCGCGGATGACCAGCCACATCTTCCTGTTCACCGTCGTCGCCATGTTCGCCGCCGGGCTGTTCTGGGCCGACCGGGCGCGGGTCGACGAGGTGACGCGCGGCGACGGCCGGGTCATCCCGTCCAGCCAGATGCAGGTGATCCAGACCCTGGACAGCGGCATCCTGAAGGAGATCCTGGTCCGCGAAGGCGAGATCGTAGAGGCCGGGCAGATCCTCCTGCGCATCGACGACACCAATTTCTCGTCGCGGGCCGGCGAGCTGCAGGCCCAGCGCCGCAGCCTGCTGGCGCAGATCGCCCGGCTGGAGACCGAGGTCGCCGGCGGCAGCGAGATCGGGTTTCCCGAGGAGCTGATCGACGATCATCCGGATATCGCGGCCGCCGAACTGTCGCTGTTCCTGACGCGACAGGAAGGGCTGCGGTCGCAGACCGCGATCCTGGAGCAGCAGCTGCAGCAGCGCGAGCAGGAGCTCCAGGAGCTCCGGGTCAGCGAGTCGCAATTCGCCAGCAGCCTGGATCTGGCCCGTCAGGAGTTGGACATCTACGAACCCCTGGCCCGCACCGGCGTCGTGGCCGAGGTCGAGGTGCTGCGATTGCGCCGCGAGGTCAACGACCTCGACGGCCGGCTGCAGTCGACGCGCAGCGCCCTGCCCCGGGTCGAAGCCACCATCCAGGAGGCCATGACCCGCATCAACGAGGCAACCCTGGCCTTCCGATCCGAAGCCCAGGCGCAGCTGAACCAGCGCCGTTCGGAGCTGTCGGTGATCGACCAGACGCTGCGCGCCGCCCAGGACCGAGTCTCGCGAACCGATGTGCGCTCGCCGGTGCGCGGCATCGTCAATTCGCTGAATCTGACCACCATCGGCGGCGTGGTCCAGGCGGGCAGCGAGTTGATGCAGATCGTCCCACTGGACGACACCCTGCTGGTGGAGGCGCGCATCCGGCCCAGCGACGTCGCCTTCCTCAGCCCCGGCCTGCCGGCCACGGTGAAGATCACCGCCTATGATTTCTCGATCTATGGCGGTCTGCGCGGCACCGTCGAGCGCATCAGCGCCGATACGCTGGCCGATCCGGAAAACGGCGACGCGTTCTACGAGATCATCATCCGGACCGACCGCAATTACCTTGGGACTCAGGCCGAGCCGCTGTCGATCATCCCGGGCATGGTGGCCTCGGTCGACATCCTGACCGGTGAGAAGAGTGTTCTGGACTATTTGCTGAAGCCGCTGACCAAGGCCCGCGAGGAGGCCTTGCGCGAGCGCTGATGGCGGCGGCGGCGGATCAGTCGCCCAGATGCAAGCGCCGGATGCCCCAGAACATGACGATCGCGAGCACGATCAGGCCCGGCACCAGAAAGGCGCCGATCTCCTGCCAGGCATAGGCGTCCGACAGTCCGACCCACCAACCCCAGATGCCCGCCAGGAAACCGTCGGACTCGTCCGCCTGCCCGCCCATCAACGTCTCCGTATGACCTGCAGCATTGCGGGCGACTGTAGTCGGTCGAAGCCTGAATCGGCCAGCGGACAATCCCTAGGCCGCGGATCCGCTCTGCTGGATGTCGGCCAGGAACTCGGCAAAGATCGCGGCAATGGCCTCGTTGAAGGCGGTGACCGACGCATCGACCGTGTCGTCGGGACAGGCGATCTCGGCCGCATAGGTCTTCACGACGCGCGGGTTATCTCCGGTGCGATCCACCAGCGCCAATTCGAGGGTGACCGCGACGCGCGGCGCCGACCGCCCGATTAGCCGCTCGAAGCGCCGGACCGTCCCGATCACCTCGAACTCCGACTGCACGCGCAATTCCGGCGTCACCACAGACCGCGCGATTCCGGCAGACCGCAGATACCGCACCAACTCCGCCTGCAGCAGCCGCGCCGGTGGCTCGACCCAATAATCGTATTCATGCTGGGCCAGGGAGTACCCGTCGGCATCGGTGCTGTAGACCACCGGCCGTTCGCGCATCAGCCCGTCGGCGTCCAGCCGGTCGACCATGACCGTGCCCGGCAGGCTCGGTCCGCGGGGCATGTCCGGCGCCGAAATCGCGATGCGATAGAACCGGTCGACGGGCGGCGGCTCGCCTCCACCCTGGCACGCTGCCAGCGTTAGCGCCGCGAGCGCCGCCGCGAGGATTTTTCTCATCGCGGCACCCCCGCCGGAAGGGCGGCGCCATTGCGCCAGGGCATGTCGAACAGGGCGCCGGGGTCCTGACGGATCTGGCGGCTGAACTCGTTCATGTTCCGCGCCGAGCCCTCCATGTCATGGCTGATCGAGTCGATGCTCTGCGACACCGTCCGCAGGATGTAGGCGGCGTTGCCGAGCGCTTCCGCCATCTCGCCCTCATGGGCGGCGACAAGCCGATCCAATCGGCCGACCAGGAGATCCACCTGTGCCGCCGTGCCGGCCAGCCGGCTGCCGAGATCGGCGAAGTCGGCGGAGATGGTCTCCGCATTGCGGATGGTCCGGCCGATGCTGTCGACGGTCTCCGGGCTCATCAGGTCCTGCACCGTTCCGACCGTGGTGTCGAGTTCCGCGGTCATGGAATCGAGAGAGGCCAGGATATCCGGCACCCGGGTCTCGGCATCTCCGGCAACGGAAGCGACGCTGGCGGTGATCCGCCCCAGATCGCGCCGGATCAGGGTGTCGATCTCGGCCACCACGCTACCCATGCGATCGATCAGGGGACGCACGCTGTCGCGGTTGAGGTCGCCGATCTCGCCGGCGAGAGAGGACATGGCGGCAAACATGTCCGCCGGCGGTGCGCCTGGAATGGCCTCCCCCGCCGCAATGGCGACGTCGCTCTGCCCGCCGGTGATATCGATTGTCTTGTTCGCCAGCAGGTTCGAGCTGCCGATCCTGGCGACGCTGTCGGTGGGAATGCGCCAGCCCTCCTCGACGCTGAGCTCGACCCGGAAGGTCATCCGGGCGCCGGCCGGCACGGGCACGATGCGATCGACCTGGCCGACCGGATAGCCTTCGTAACGGACCACCGTGCCGAAGCGGATATCGGCCACGTTGTCGAGCATGACGTGGTAATCGTCGCTCGGTCCGGACCCGCCGGTCAGCATGGCGCCGCCGATGATCGCCGCCGCCAGCATGGCCAGGACGAAGGCGCCGACCGCCGGGTAGTTCAGGTTCAGGGTTCGCATAACGTCCTTCGCACTCTTCCGTCAGGCATCGCGGGGCACGATCACGCCGTGCCGGTCAGGCGTTTCAGGTATTGATCGGCATCGACCTGTGCCGCCTCCGGTCTGCGGTTCAGCAGGTTCTGGATGCGGGCATTGTCGCTGCCGCGGATTTCCTCGGTGGTGCCGGTCATCAGGATGCGGCCCTTGTCCAGCACGGTGATGCGATCGGCGATGCCGAACGCGCTCTCCAACTCATGAGTCACCACGACGACGCTCATATCCATGGCGTCGCGCAGCTGACGGATCAGGTCGTCCAGGGCGGCGGAGACAACCGGGTCCAGCCCGGCGGACGGTTCGTCGAAGAACAGCAGCTGCGGATCGGTAATGATCGCCCGGGCCACGGCGGCCCGCTTGAGCATGCCGCCGGACAGCTCGGATGGCATCAGATCGCCGAAGCCCGGCAGGTCGACGACTTCGAGCTTCATCCGCGCCATGATCTCCATGGTCTTGCGGTCCAGCTTGGTGTGTTCCTCCAGCGGCAGCATGATGTTCTCGGCGACGCTCATGGAGCTGAACAGCGCGCCGCCCTGGAAGGCCACGCCGATCCGCCGCCGCAGATCCTGCATCTCCAGCGCACTAAGCGTGCCTATGTCCTGGCCCAGCAGCCGGATGGTGCCGCTGGTCGGCGCGTTCAGCCCGACGAGATGGCGCAGCAGGGTGCTCTTGCCCGATCCACTGCCGCCCATGATCACCATGATCTCGCCGCGCCGCACCTTGAGATCGACATCGAACAAGATCTGCCGGGCGCCATAGAAGGCGTTGAGGCCGCTGATCTCAATCACCGCGTCGCCGTCCGGGCTGGCCTCAGCGGCCGATGTGTCGAGCACCGCCATATCACTGGGTCGCCAGGAACGCGAAGATCATGTCGGCGATGACGATGGCGGCGATGCCCTGGACCACGGCCTGGGTCGTCGATCGTCCGATGCCGTCGGCGCCGCCGCGGATCATGGTGCCGTTGACCGCGCCGATCAGCGCCACCAGAAGGGCGAACAGGGCGCTCTTGGCCAGACCATGGGTCAGGTCGCCCAGCGACAGCGCATCCATCACATCGGCCGCGAAGGCCGCCATGGAGGTGTCGAGCTGCGCCGTGGTGTAAAGGCCGGCCGAGGCCAGCGCCACCAGATTGGCCCACATGGTCAGCGCCGGCACCATCACCAGCATGGCCAGCAGCGCCGGCGCCAGCAGGTAGCGGACCGGGCTCACCCCGATCACCCTCAGCGCGTCGATCTCCTGGTTGGTCTCCATGGTGCCCAGCCGCGCCGCTAGGGCCGATCCCGATCGTCCGGCGACCAGGATGCCGATGATCAGCGGCGAGAATTCGCGCACCACCGAAAGCGCGATGCCGTAGGGCGCAAAAGATTCGGCCCCGAACAGGCTGAGGGTATAGTGGCCCTGGATCGCCAGCATCAGGCCGATGGTCGCCGACAGGATCGTGGCGATGGGAAGCGCCTGCAGCCCGGTCTCCACCATCTGGTTCACCGTCGCGGAGATCCGCACCGGCTGACGCCGGCGCCGCCCGGCCATGATCCAGAAGGCGCTCTCCGCCAGCAGCACGCAGCCGAGACCGATCTGGTCGAACCCGTCGACAGTTCGACGACCTATCGCTTCCAATACCCGCATCGCCTGGTCCGCCGGTCAGGCCCCCGCTGCCGGGGCGGTCGAATCCGGGTCCAGGATGGTGAAGACCGTGTCGAGGCGCGCCAGCTTGAGCACCCGCAGCGCCTGCGCGCTGACCGCCGCCAGCACGAAGGCGGTGCCGTTCTCCTTGGCCAGCTGGAAGGCTTCCACAAGGGTCGCAATGCCGGAGCTGTCGATATAGTCGACGCCGGCCAGGCTGACCCGGATATCGCGCTTCTTCTCGATACAGCCCAGAAGGGCGGTTCGCACACCGTCGGCATGCTCCAGGTCGACCGATCCACTGAGGTCGACAAGCAGCGCGCCGTCCTGTTCCGTCACATCACAGCTCATCAGACTGTCCAATCTTCTTGGTCAGTTGCAGCAAATTGCCCTCGCCGCCGGGCGGCGGCAGGAATTCCGCGGAATCCATGATCTCGCGGATGAAATGGGTGCCCAAGCCACCGGGCATGATGTCGTCCAGGTCACGGGGCCGGATCGAATCCGGGTCGGTCGGCGACGCGAAATCGCGGAGCCGGATCACCAGCGCGTTCGCGCGGCGCAGGATCTCCAGCTCGATCGCCTCGCCCTCGCGGCCGCCATAGGCGTGCAGGATGACGTTCTGCCCGGCCTCCGCCACCGCCAGCACGATATCGGCGGTGGTGTCGTCATCGAATCCGCATAGCCCGGCAGCCCCGGCGACCGCGCCGCGCACCAGGCGCATGCGGTCGACCTGGGCCGGAAGCCTGAGATAGGCAAGACACTCCACACCGGCCTCCACGGGGCTCGGCCCCATCAGGTTCGGAACGCCTTCACCGCAGTTCGGGAATTTGACCGCCCGGCTGGCCCGGGAATCGTCGATGGCCAGAACGGTCAAATCGTCCCGCGCCGTCCAGCCATCGCCGTCCAGATCGGCCAGCACATGGCGCAACCGGTCCTCGAGCCGGGTCTCGGCCATGGATTCCAGCATCTGGATCAGACCGTCGACGCCCAATTCGTCGCTGTCGCCATACTGGAACTCGGTCAGACCGTCGGTGAAGATATAGAACTCACCGCCGTCGAGTTGTGCGACCTGGGTCTCGCAATCCAGGTCGGCCAACACGCCCAGGGGTGGCGCATCGGCGGGAAACTCCTCATAGCTGCGATCGGTGCGGCGCAGCAGGGGCGGCAGGTGCCCGGCATTGGCGAACCGCACCTCGCCGGTGGCCGGCGTATAGACCCCGGCCACCATGGTGACGAACATGCCGCGGCTGCCGGTTTCGCGCAGCTCGCGATTGATCAGGGCCAGCAGATGCGCCGGATCGTCGAGCGCCTTGCCCAGGCAGTGAAACAGGCTGGCGGTCTTGGCCATCAACAGGGCCGCGTTCAGGCCCTTGCCGGAGACGTCGCCAAGGGCGAAGCGGATGCGGCCGTCCGGCAGCGGGAAGAAATCGAAGAAATCGCCGGACACCTTCCGAGCCGGGCGGTTGAGCCCGATCATCGTCGGCCCGCCCTGCTCGGAATTGGGCAACAGATTGCGCTGGATCTCTGCCGCCAGCTCGATGTCGCGATTTTGCGACTCGTACTCGGCGACCGATCCGGCCAGATGGCCGTTCGCAAGGGCCAGCGCGGCAGCGGAGGCGATCGCCTCGAGCGCCGCCTGGTCGTCGCCCGCCGCCGCCGTTTCGGCGCCGGCTCCACCCAGCACCAGAGCGCCCAGACGGCGATCATGATGTGTCAGGGGGAAGGTCTCGATCGGCCCATTCGGCATTCCCTTGGCGCACAGCCAGGGCTTCAGCCCCGTCTCGAACCATGCGGCGACCGCTGCCGGCTCCATGGTGACGGCGAGCCCGGTCAGGGCGACCTGGCCGAAGCTGGCACGGCAGACAACCTGTCCGGCCGCCGGGTCCCAGAGCACCATCACGCCAGCCTCGGCAACGCTGAATGCCTTGGCCCCGTCCAGGACCGCTTCGGCGATCTCCGTGGGCTCCGTAGTCTCGACGATCCGGCGCACAATGGCCGGCACATCGCCCGACCGTGTCTCCGGCGGCGTCCCAGGCGTCTTGACCGAAATATCCCTTGCGGGATTTGCCATCGCCCACGCTCGCGGCGACCGACCTGCGGTCGCTTTTCGTCGAAATACGGGCCGCGCCCTGTCCGGCGAAAAATTCACGGAATGCCAGCCGGGACGCGGTGGGCAGCCGAATTGCAACCCAGCCGAATAGCCTAGGCCGGACCTCTCAAGCCTTTCTTAAAACCATCGCGCGCATCGACGGATTGAAAACAACTTTTCGCGAATTACGGCAGCGAAAACGAACCAGGCGACAACTCTTGGTTTCAGGGCGGTATCCGGCCGTCAAATCGACCGGATCAGGCCGCCATCCACCCGAACCACATGGCCGGTGACATAGGCGGCGGGCACGCTGACCAGGAAGGCGGCGGTGCTGGCGAATTCCTCAACCGTGCCGTAGCGGCCGGCCGGAATCGCGGCCTCGGACGCCTTTCGCACCTCATCGATCGGGCGGCCGTCGCGCTCCGCAACGCGCCCATCGATCTCCGCGACCCGTTCGGTGTCGATGCGCCCGGGCAGGATCACATTCACTGTGATGCCATCAGCGGCAACCTCGCCTGCCAGGGTCTTGGAGAACGCCACCAGGCTGGAGCGTAGGGTGTTGGAGATGCCCAGGGTTGGGATGGGCTGCACCACACCGGACGAGGCGATGGTCAGCACCCGGCCCCATCCCTTGGCGCGCATCGGCCCGATTGCGGCCTCGGTCAGCGTGATCAGGCCCAGCACCATGGATTCGAAGTGCCGGCGCCACTGATCGGCGGCAACGCCCAAGGCGCCCGAAGGCGGCGGGCCGCCGCTGTTGTTGATCAGGATATCGACACCGTCGGCAGCCAGGAATTCCGCCAGGCCGGCCACGGAGTCCCCGTCGCCGAGATCGAGCTGCCGGGGCACCACGGCCACCCCATGATCGGCGCGGAGCGATTTGGCGTCTTCCTCCAGACGGTCGATATTGCGGGCGGCGGTGACCAGTTCGCACCCCTCGGCCGCCAGGATCCGCGCGATGCCGCGACCGATTCCCCGCGACGCTCCCATCACCAGGGCGCGCTTGCCCGTCAATCCCAGATCCATCCCCAACCCCTCTCGCCGGATGTCCATACAATCTTGGGCGATGGTACCGCGCGGAGGCGGATTTCCGCCAGCGTGGCCTATGGCGCGCGATCGATCAGATGCACGAAGGAGCCCATGACCGTGCCGCTGCGCAGACCCAATGGCCCCAGATCGGCGCCGGTCGCGTCCCGTCCGACAAAAAGCGGGTCTGCACCCGGGCGCACGGACGCCGTCGCATAGTGGAATTCATGGCCGCGATAGCGCTGACCGGCCGCCCCGAGTGGCCCGGTCCCAGCCAGGGCGACATCCCGGTACCCAAGCGACAGGCGCGGAGCGTCGAAGGCGCTCTCGACCGGCAGCAATCCGGCCATCCGGTGCCGGTTTCCATCGGCGTCCGTGAGGGTGTCGCCAAGCACCATGTAGCCGCCGCATTCGCCGTAGATCGCGGTCCCGCCCGCCGCTGCGGCGCGCAGGCCATCGAGGAAACCGCTATTGGCGGACAGCCGGCCCGCATGCAGCTCCGGATAGCCGCCGGGCAGGAACACCGCATCGGCACCGGCATCCGGCGGCGCGTCGTCCAGGGGTGAGAAAGGCACGATCTCCGCCCCGGCACGGTGCCAGCCTTCGAGCATGGCCGGATAGGTGAAGGCGAACGCGGTGTCCCGGGCCAGCGCGATCCGTTGGCCCAGCGGAGATACCGTCGGGCCGGCATTCCCGGCCGCGATCTGCGCCGGCCTGGCGAGGGACCGCAGAGCATCGACGTCCAGATGGCCGGCAATCCGATCCGCGGCGAGCCGTAGGAAGGCCTCCAGATCCTGATGTTCGGAGGCCTGAACCAAGCCCAGATGACGGTCCGGAAGCACCAAGTTCGGGTCGCGGGGCAGATAGCCGAGGATCGGAATGCCCAGTCCACCACACGCAGCCTCCAACGCGCGCCGGTGACGGTCGCCGCCGACCCGGTTGAAGACGACGCCGGCCACGATCACATCCTCGCGGTGGCGGGCAAAGCCGGACAAGGTCGCCGCGGCAGAGGCGGCCTGACCCCGGACATCAAGCACGAGGACGACCGGCCATCCGGTGAGGGCAGCCAGGTCGGCGGTGGAGCCGGTGCCGTCCGGGGCCCCGTCGAACAACCCCATCACGCCCTCGCCGATCACCAACTCGGCATCTGCAGCGGCTTCCGCCAGCAGGGCCGCGACGGTGTCCGGCCGCATGGCCCAGTTGTCGATGTTCAGGCAGGGGCGGCCGCTGGCGGCGGCATGGAAGGCCGGGTCGATGAAATCGGGTCCGACCTTGATCGATCCCACCGCATGGCCGGTCCGGCGCAGATGGCGCAGCAGCGCCAGGGTGAGCGTGGTCTTGCCGCTGCCGGAAGCCGGCGCCGCGATCAGCAGGCCTCGTGCAGGCACTTAGGAGCCTGCCCGAGCAATGCTTATGGCCAGCATCGACCAGGGAGGTGCGGGTGTCAGGAGCGGACGCGCCGGCGATGCTGGATGCATCGTCAAGCGTTCGCGACGCCGCATCCGCGCCTCCCTGGTCGACCCTCCGGGCCGCGTTCTCAAGGGCCTGGGACATCGTCCGACGCAGCTTGCGATGCCTCCGGCATCGCCACGCGACGCCGTCCTAGCCCAGGACCTTGAGAACGCGGTGCTGACCGTAAGCATTGCTCGGACAGGCTCCTAACCCGCCCGCGGATGCGTGCGCAGACCCAGCGGATCGGGTTCCAGAGCCTTGCCGTCCAAAGCGCCCTGCCAGTCCAGGGCGGCACGCAGGCGCACCACCTCGCCGACCACCACCATGGCCGGCGGCTCGATGCCGGCGCGTTGGGCGGCGCCATGGCAGTGCGCCAGATTGGTCTCCAACACCCGCTGGTCCGCCGTCGTCGCTTTGCTGATCAGGGCGACAGGCTCGTCCGGGCGTCGGCCGGCGGCGATCAGCCGGCTGGCGATCTCCGCCAGATGTTTCATGGCCATGTAGAACACCAGCACCGGCGACGCATTGGCGATGGCCGGCCAGTCGAACTGGTCGGGCACCAGCCCCGCCACATTGTGCCCGGTCAGGAAGGTGACGGCGGAATTGGTGTCGCGATGGGTCAGCGGTATTCCGGCATAGGCCAGGGCACCGACCCCTGCGGAAATGCCGGGAATGATCCGGAACGGGACATCCGCGCCGACCAGGGTCAGCGCCTCCTCCCCACCTCGCCCGAAGACGAACGGGTCGCCGCCCTTCAGGCGCAGGACCCGCTTTCCGGCCCGGGCCAGCCGAATCAGCCGCTGGCTGATATCGGCCTGGGTCGGCGACGGCCTTCCGCCGCGCTTGCCGGCATATTCCAGCGACGCGCCAGGTGCGGCCAGCGACAGCGCCTCAGGGCTGACCAGCGCGTCATACACCACCACATCGGCGCTTCTGAGCCCGTGCAGCGCGTGCAGGGTCAACAGGCCGGGATCGCCCGGCCCGGCCCCCGCGAGCCATACCCAGCCCGGCACGAATTCCGGAAGATCGAAGGTCAGCCTGTCCATCGCCGCATTATCGACCGCGCCCCGACGACCGCTAGCCAAAAAACGCCGCCCGTCGATAATGGGGCGTCATGAGCCACCGCCCCGAAGGCCCCCTGCGCCGAGGCTGGACCACCGGCGCCTGCGCGACGGCGGCGACCCGCGCCGCCTACACCGCGCTATTGACCGGCCGGTTTCCGGATCCGGTGGCGATCACCCTGCCGAAGGGCCAGACGCCGAGCTTCCCGCTGGCCCAGAAGCACCGCGAGGCGGCGATAGCCGAGGCCGGGATCGTCAAGGATGCCGGCGACGATCCCGACGTGACCCATGGCGCGCTGATCCTGGCCCGGGTCCGCCGCGGCACCGATGGCAGCGGCGTGACATTCCGCGCCGGCGAAGGGGTCGGCACCGTGACCCGACCGGGGCTGGAACTCGGTGTGGGCGAACCGGCGATCAACCCGGTGCCGCGCCGGATGATGATGGAAACCGTGCGCGAGGTCGCGGAGGCCCATGACGATACCGGCGATGTCGAAATCGAGATTGCCATCCCCGGCGGCGAGGAGATGGCGCGCAACACCCTGAACGGCCGGCTGGGCATCGTCGGCGGGCTGTCGGTGCTGGGCACCACCGGTATCGTGACGCCCTATTCCTGCTCCTCCTGGATCCACTCGATCCATCGCGGCATCGACGTGGCCCGCGCCGCCGGCATCGAGCACGCTGCGGCGGCAACGGGATCGGTCTCCGAATCGGCGGTCCAGGCGCTCTATGGCCTGCCGGACATGGCCCTGCTGGACATGGGCGATTTCGCCGGCGGGCTGCTGAAATATTTGCGCCGCCATCCGATCCCGAAGCTCACCATCGCAGGCGGCTTCGCCAAGCTCGCCAAGCTGGGCCAGGGCCATATGGACCTGCATTCCGGCCGCAGCCGGTTGGACATGCGCGCGCTGGCGGACATGGCCCAAGAGGCTGGGGCCGATGCCTTGGCAACAGAACGGATCGCGACCGCCAATACCGGCCGGCATGCCCTCGATCTCGCAACGCAAGCCGGCATTCCTCTCGCCGACATGGTCGGTGAGTCGGCGCGGCTCGTGGCCCAGGAGACCGTGGGCAAACACAGCCGGATCGAGGTCCTGGTGTTCGATCGGTCCGGCGCGATGACCGGCGCCAGCGGGTATCGGTTTGAGCGCTAGACGGGTTCTCATCCTCGGCGGAACCGTCGAGGCCGTCGAACTGGCGAAAGCCCTGGACGACGACCCCCGCTTCGAGCCCATCACATCGCTGGCCGGTCGGACCCGTCATCCGGCAGTGGTACCCGGCGCGACCCGCACCGGCGGCTTCGGCGGCGTCGAAGGTCTGGCGGACTACCTCGGGGCCAACGCGATCGACGCCCTGGTCGATGCCACCCATCCCTACGCGGCGCGGATTACCCAAAACGCAGTTGCGGCATGCGAGGCAGCCGGCATCCCCCGTCTCAGGCTGGAGCGGCCGCCCTGGTCACGGCAATCCGGCGACCATTGGATCGATGTGTCGGACAGTGCCGAGGCGGCACGGCACCTGCCCGACAACGCCAAACGCGTGTTCCTCGCTATCGGACGGCAGGACCTCGAACCGTTCTCCTGCCGCCCGGATATCTGGTTTCTGCTGCGCGTAATCGATCCGCCGGATCCGCCGCCGGACCTGGATCGGCATGAGGTCGTTCTCGGCCGAGGCCCATTCGCGGTTTGGGGTGAAATCGACCTGCTGACGCAGAATCGAATCGACACGATTGTGAGCAAGAACAGCGGCGGCGAGGCGACCTACGCCAAGATCATCGCGGCGCGCCAGCTGGGCCTGCCTGTGGTGATGATCGCAAGGCCCGACGCGCCGGCCGGCGAGACGGTCGAGACCGCCGAAGCGGCGCTTGGCGTGCTGCGGCATAGATTCGACTGAAAGCGGTCAGCCAGCCCCGCGCTTCGGCCGCAGAACATGCACATGGGCCGGGTCATAGAGCCGGCTGTCTTCGAATTCGGCCGGCGCCAACACCCGGCCGACCAGGATCAGCGCCGTGCGGGTGATCTTGGCGGTTCGCACCTTGGACCGGATGTCGGCAAGGGTGCCTTCGATCACCAATTCGTCCGGCCAGCTTGCCCGATAGACCACCGCCACCGGACAATCGGCGCCGTAATGGGGCGTCAGCGTCTCCACCACATGGGTCAGGTTGCGCACCGAAAGATGGATGGCCAGGGTCGCGCCTGAGGCACCCAGCGACTCCAGTTCCTCACCCTCGGGCATGGCGGAGGCCTTCATGGCGGTGCGTGTCAGGATGACCGTCTGGGCGATGCCCGGCAGGGTCAGTTCCCGCTTCAAGGCGGCGGCAGCAGCGGCATAGGCGGGCACGCCCGGCGTGATGTCGTAGTCGATGCCCAGCGCATCCAGCCGGCGCATCTGCTCGGCGATGGCCCCGTACAGCGACGGGTCGCCGGAATGCACCCGGGCGACGTCCAGCCCCTTGGCGTCCGCCGCTTCGATCTCGGCGATGATCGCGTCCAGGGTCATCGGCGCGGTATCGAGCACCCGCGCGCCCTCCGGAGAATGGGCCACCACCTCCGGCGGCACCAGCGAGCCGGCATAGAGCACGACCGGAGAGGCCGCGATCAGGTCGCGACCGCGCAGGGTGAGCAGATCCGGCGCGCCGGGGCCGGCACCGATGAAATGCACCGTCATTCCGCGGCATCCTCCCGCTTGGCGGCATAGCCACGCGGTGTGTACATGCGGGCTCCCTCCGCCCCTTCGAAAGCGCGGCTGCTTTCGGCGCCGATCAGGACCACCGTCAGCATGTCGACCCGCCCGGCATCCAGTTCACAGAGGCGGATGACCTCCACACTCTCCTTATCCCGGCCCAGGTTGCGGGCGAGCACCACCGGCGTGTCGGGCGATCGGTATCCGGACAGGATCTCCTTCGCGATTGCCAGCTGCCGGGTCCGTTTTCGCGAGACCGGATTGTACAGCGCGACCGCGAAATCCCCCTCCGCCGCCGCCCGCAGCCGGCGTTCGATCACTGACCAAGGCGTCAGCAGATCGGAGAGCGAAATGGCACAAAAATCGTGGCCCAGCGGCGCTCCGACCCGCGCGGCCGCGGCCTGCAGGGCGGAGATACCGGGAACCACAGTCACCGCCGCCCGCCGCCAGTCCGGCCGGTCCTCGCAATCGAGCAGTTCGAACACCAGCGCCGCCATGGCGTAGATGCCGGGATCGCCGGAGCAGATCAGCGCCACCGAGCGCCCTTCGGCGGCAAGATCGAGGGCCGCCCGACAGCGGGCCTCCTCCTCGCCGAGCGCATAGTCGTGCCGTGTTTTGCTCTGCGCCGACCGTCCGAGCAGGTCGAGGTACAGCCCGTACCCCACCAGATCGGTCGCGGCCCTCACGGCGGCATCCGCCTCCGGCGTGCGCCAGTCCTCTGCACCCGGCCCCAGGCCGACGATCGCTAGCCTGCCGCGCGCCCGCCCGATCCTTGCGGTGTCGAGCACGTCCGGCGCCAGGGCGATGGCGCAGGTCGCGCGCCTGCTCTTGGCCTTGGGGACGATCAGCTCGCCTTGCGGGCCGGCCGCGGCGAGCGCCGCCCCTTCGGAGACGCCGTGGCAGCCGACCTCGCGGAATACCAGATGGGACGGGGTCCTGAGTCTCGGCGTCTCGGCCTCCAGGGTTGCGGCATCGAAGAACCGCGCGGGAACCCCCAGTGCCTCGGCGGCGGCATGAACCGCTGGTTCGTCGGATTTCAGATCCAGCGAGAACAGCCCGGCGACGGCATCCGGCGCCAGCCGGTTGTCCGCCAGGGTCGCCCGAATCAGGTCCAGCAATTCCCCGGGGTTCGTTCCACGCTCGCAGCCGACGCCGACTGCAAGGCGGGCCGGGTGGTAGACTAGCCGGTCCGGCATCGACGGCTCGGCCCGCTCGGTCGCCAGGATTGTCCGCGCCCCGCTGTCGGACAACGGCAGGCCGCTGTCCCGAAGCCAGGGCGCGTCGCCCTCCAGCCGCACCTCGGCACCCGCGAGCAGGTCCGCGGCGAAATCCTTGACCGGCGCGCCTTCGGCCAGCCGCCAGCCGGGCGGTGGATCGTCGAGCGCGATCCCGAAGCGCAGATCGCCGGCCGTGGTGATCGCCGGCACGGCACCGATGGCCTCGGCGATCTGCCGGGCCAACCGGTTTCCGCCGCGATGGCCGCCAAGCAGCGGCACAACAGCAGAGCCATCCTCCGCCAAGGCCAGGACCGGCGGCTCGTTATGCTTGTCGGCAATCGCCGGTGCCAGGGTGCGAACCAGAACCGCCGCCGAGCAGATGCCGATGATCGGACGGCCCGCTGCGAACAGCTCTTGCAGATGTTCGGCCACATGCTGGAACCGAATGGGCGCGTTGGGCATACGCGCCGCAAGACCGTGGATCTCGACGGACGGCAATGCGTCGGCGACCCGCGCTGCGAGGTTCAGCCCCTTGGCGGTCAGTACGACGATGACAGGCGCGCGCTCTACCGCCATGCCTCACCCCGCCGGTGCACCAGAATCATCGAGAAATAAGGAACGGCCTCCGGTTCCACCGCGTCGAGCGGCAACACGGTCTGGGTGTCCATGGTGGCGTGCTGGATGTACCGGGCCCGATCGCCCAGGCCCAACGTCTCCAACACGTCACGGACCTTCGCGAAATGGCGGCCGACCTTGATCAGCGCGGCCGCATCGGCGTCGGCCAGCCGCTCCGCGAGCGCCTCCGCCGGCAGGGTGGCCGGCACCACGGTCAATACGTCGTTCCGGGCCGCCAGCGGTGCATCCAAGGCGGCGGCGCAGGCGGTCAGCGAGGACACGCCGGGCACGACCTCGACCTGGAATTCTGCCGCCATGCGTCCGAACAGATACATGAAGGAGCCATAGAAGAACGGGTCGCCCTCGCACAGCACGGCGACATCCCGGCCGGCAGCCAGATGCCCGCCGATCTCATCCGCCGCGCGATCATAGACCTCATGCGCCGGGAACCGACTCGCCACCATCGGCATACGGATCGCGATTTCGGCCTGTCCGCCGGGCAGATGCGGCGCGACGATCGCCCGTGCCAGGCTGTCGCCATCCTGCGGCGCCGGATAGGCCACGACCGACGCTGCCTGCAGCCGGCGCAGCGCCTTCAGCGTGATCAGCTCCGGATCGCCCGGGCCAACGCCGAGTCCGTAGAGCGTTCCTTGCGAGGTCCCGGACATCAGCGCTTCGTCACCGACCATTGCGTGACCGGCATCAAGGGACGCCAGCCGTGGAAGGGCCCGACCGGTTCGGCGCGGGACACGGCGATCCGGGTCAGCGACCCGCCATGCTCCGCATGAAGCCGAAGCAATTCGGCCTCGCCCTCCAATGTCACGACATTTGCGACCAGCCGGCCATGCCGGTCTAGGGCCCGCCAGCAACGCTCGAACAGCCCCGACGTGCTGAGCCCGCCTCCGATGAAGATCGCATCCGGGCGAGCAAGGCCCTCCAGCGCATCAGGGGCAGTGCCTTCAACGATCTCGAGACGCGGCGTGCCCAGCGTGGCGGCGTTCTCGGCGATCAGGGCAATGCGCTCCGGGGCGCGTTCGATGGCGACGGCCTCCGCATGGGCGGCCGAGCGCATCCATTCGATCCCGATCGACCCGCACCCAGCCCCGACGTCCCAGAGCCGTTGTCCGGGAAACGGCGCCAGCGACGCCACCGTCGCGCTGCGGACCTCGCGCTTGGTGAGTTGACCGTCATGCCGAAAGGCTTCGTCCGGCAGCCCGGGAACCCGTGGAAGAATCGCCGCGTCGGGCCCGGCGACGCATTCGATCGCCAATGCGTTGAGGTCGGCGCATGTCCGACCGTCCCAATCGGCCGCCGTTCCTTCGAAAATGTTTTCCTTCGGTCCACCCAGATGCTCCAACACCGTCAACCGACTCTCGCCATATCCGCTGGCGGCGAGCAGATCCGCCGCACGGCCCGGCGTCTCGCCATTCTCCGTCAGAGCCAGAAGACGCGCGCCGGGGCCAAGAAAGGCCGACAGGGTTTCCAGTGGCCGGCTGTGCAGGGTCAGCGTCTGAATATCGGGCAGCGACCAGCCGAGGCGGGCGCAGGCCAGGCTGAACGACGACGGCGCCGGGATCACCGCGATGTCTTCCCGGTCGAACCATTTGTGCAGCTTGGCGCCGATGCCATAGCAAAGCGGATCGCCGCTCGCCAGCACGCAGACCGGACGCCCGCGCAGGGCTTCCAGCATCGGCCGGACTTCGGAGATCGGGCGCGGCCATAGCAGCCGCTCGCGTCCATCCTCGGGGATCATGGCGAGATGCCGCTCGCTGCCGACCAGTATATCCGCCGCATCGATCAGGGCCCGGGCTGACGGCGCAACGCCTCCCAGCCCGTCATCGCCGATCCCGACGACGCTTAGCCAGCGACTCATGACGCGTCTCCGGCCAGGGCGTTGACCGCGGCCGCCGCCATGGCGCTGCCGCCGCGCCGTCCGCGCAGGGTGAGATAGGGCACGCCGCAGCAATGCCCGATCAACGCGTCCTTCGATTCCGCCGCGCCGATGAAACCGACGGGGAAGGCCAGGATCGCCGCCGGCCGCGGCGCCCCACCCGCCAGCAGTTCCAGCAGGCGGAACAGAGCGGTCGGCGCGTTGCCGATGGCCACGACCGCGCCTTCCAGGCGGTCCAGCCAGAGATCCACGGCGGCGGCGGATCGGGTCGTGCCCTGCGCCGCCGCGCGGTCCGCAACTTCGGGATCTGCGAGGGTACAGAGCACGGGATTGGTCGCCGGCAGACGGCTCCGGATGATCCCGTCCGCCACCATGCGGGCATCAGTCAGCACCGGCGCCCCGGAGGCCAGGGCGCGGCGTCCCGACCCGGCGGGATCGCCGCCCCAGGCCAGATCGCCGGCGATGTCCGGCATGCCGCAGGCATGGATCAGGCGGACCGCGACGCCTTCCAGATCGGGCGGCAGGGCCGAAAGATCGGCTTCGGCGCGGACGATGGCAAAGGACCGGCGGTAGATCTCCTCCGGGTCCCGGATGTAGTCCGGCAGCGCATCTGTCGGCTGCCCTGTCAATCCCCCGCCGCCTGCTTCTTCATGCTGACCGGTCCGTGCGGATGGTCCGCATGCGGGTAGGGGAAATGCGTATGGGTATGGCCGTGTTCATGCCCGTGCGCGTGATCGTGATCGTGGGAATGGCCAGGGGCATGATCATGATCGTGATGATGGTGATGGTCGTGTCCGGCCGCCTCGCCGGTGCCGATGCCCTCGACATGGTGGTGGTGGCTCTCCTGCGGCAGCCCGACCTCCGCCTCGAAGCCCAGGACCTGGGCGCGGTACTTGCAGAGCTGGCAGTTCATCACGCCGGTGCCGGACAGGATCTCGTCGACCCGGTCGGTGAAGGCCTCGATCACCATGGGGTGGTCGTTCAGATACGATGCCTTGACGAATTCGATGTCGGGATGGCGGGCGGCCACCTGGTCCACATAATCGTAGATCCGCCGCACCAGGATGCCGGTGAACAGGAAATAGGGGAACACGACGATGCGGCGATAGCCGAGCCGCGCGGCATGCTCCACCCCGGGCTCGACCAGCGGGAAGGTCACGCCGGAATAGCAGGTCTCGCCCCAGCCGAAGCCCAGGCCCTCCCACAGCATGCGCATGACCTTGGAGATGTTGGAGTTGGCGTCCGGGTCCGAGGTGCCGCGGCCAACCACCATCAGCAGCGTGTCGTGGCGCGCGACGGCGCCCGCGGCATCGGCGTTGGTCACCGCCTCCTCGACCCGGTCACCGGCCGCCTTCAGCAGCTTCGGATCGATGCCGAGGTCGCGTCCGTAGCGGATCTCGATGCCGTCATTCTGGGCTTGATAGGTGTTGAGCACCGACGGAATGTCGTTCTTGGCGTGGCCCGCGGCCATCAGCATGCCGGGAATGGCCAGCACCTGGTCGACGCCGCGGTCGCGCAGACCGTCCAGCCCGTCGCGGATGATCGGCTGGGCGAATTCCAGGAAGCCGCGGTCGAAATCGTATTGCGGCATGCGCGCCGCCAGGCGGTCTGCGACCGCCAGGAATTCCCGCACCGCGCCCTCGTCGCGGCTGCCATGGCCGCACAACATCACGCCGGTCTTGCCCATCATCTTCCCCATGCCGTCCTGATCAGGGCCCTTTATCGCCGTTCCCCCGCCCCGGCAAAAGCATTATTGGTGCGCCCACCATGCCTGTCGCCGATCCCGAGACATGACCCTGCCCTGGCTGCTGGACTCCGGTCACGCCGTGCCCTCCGCGCTGATCATAGTGCTGGCGCTGGCCATGGACGGCGCCGTTGGCGACCCGAATCGGCTGTACCGCGTCATACCGCACCCGGTGGTTCTGATCGGCCAGCTGGTGACCGCAGGCGACCGGCTGATGAACCGACACGGCAGATCGGCAGGCACTCTGTTGATGCTGGGCGGCATTCTGACGTTGGCGATTGTGGTGCTGGCGGCGGCATTCGGCTGGGGCGCCGCTCGGGCCGCACAAACCGTGCCCGGCGGCTGGTTGATCGAGGCCGCTCTTGCCAGCACCCTGATCGCCTTCCGCGGCCTGTACGACCATGTCCGGGCGGTGGCGATCGGACTCGATACCGGCCTGGACGAAGGCCGCAATGCGGTCGCCCATATTGTCGGCCGGGATCCGCAGAGCCTGGACGAGGCCGGCATCTCCCGGGCGGCGATCGAATCGGCGGCTGAGAACTTCTCCGACGGGGTCGTGGCACCGGTGTTCTGGTTTGCCCTGTTCGGCCTGCCCGGCCTGGCCGGCTACAAGGCGATCAATACGCTGGACAGCATGATCGGCCATCGCAGCGAGCGCTATGCCCGGTTCGGCACCGCCGCGGCGCGGCTGGACGATGTGGCGAACTGGCTGCCGGCACGCCTGGCCGGGCTGACCATCGCGCTCGCGGCCCTGGCGATTCGCGGCGCCAGCGCCGCACGGGCGGCCGCGACAATGCGCCGCGATGCCGGACGGCACGGCTCGCCCAATGCCGGCTGGCCCGAGTCGGCCATGGCCGGCGCTCTGGGCTTCGCCCTGGCGGGCCCGCGCCGCTATGGCGATCGCGTGGTCGAGGACCATTGGATGGGCGACGGTCGCAAGGATCTGAACGCCGGTGACATCCGTGTGGCGCTGCGCCTCTACGTTGCGTCCGGTGCCGTGCTCGCGGCGCCCTTTGTCCTCTGGCTGTCGGCGCTTGTCCTGCTGCGGATCTGAGTTCGAACGGTGCCCATTTAACGATCGATTAACCATGAGAGGCCAGCATTGTCCGCAGGTGACATGGAAAGGACAGGCCCCGCCATGAGCGAGATCGACAAGCTCAAACGGATCATCGAATTGACCGTCAAAGCGGACCGGCCGCGCCGTGCCGTCGTCGACCGCCTGCTCTTCCACATCGTCGAAGGCGACGCCGCAGGTTTCATGGAGACCTTCGACATGGAACACCCCTCATCCGGCGAGATGCTCCGGGTCATCTCCCGCTACGGCCGTGCGCTGCGCGACCTGAAAACGCGCTAGCCGCTACCCCGACGCCACCTCCAGCAGCCGGTCGAGAGGCATGTTGGCCTCGAGGTGATCGGCCAGGCCGTCCAGGACCCCTTCGACCTCCGACTCATAGCGCAATCCGCTGGCCGCGCGTTGGCGCAGCCGATTGAGGAACGCATGGCGGTAGCCATCCCGGGCAAACAGCCCGTGGACGTAGCAGCCGCCTATCCGGCCATCTTTCGAAACGGCGCCCTCCGGCCGGCCTTCAATGGTCAGCATCGGATGTCGCAGTGCGCGGCCGACGGTGACGCCGATATGCATCTCATACCCATCGACCGCCTCCCCGCTTCCGGGGTCGGTGCCGGTCACCTTTTTCAGCGTCTTGTCCCCGCCCAACTCCGAATGCACGTCCAGCAGCCCGAGGCCGGCCGCCGTTCCGGGCGTGCCTTCGACCCCTTTGGGGTCGGCCACGGTACTCCCCATCATCTGGAATCCGGCGCAGACGCCTAGGACCGCCCCGCCGCGGCGGACATGGGCCGCGATGTCGACGTCCCATCCCTGTTGGCGCAGAAAGGCCAGGTCGGCCATCGTCGCCTTGGAGCCGGGCAGGAGGACCAGATCGGCATCGCCTGGCAGTGGATGGCCGGCGCGCACCATGGTGACGGCGACATCCGGCTCGGCCATCAACGGATCGAGATCGTCGAAATTGGCGATCCGGGACAGGACCGGAACCGCGATGCGGATGGCGGCATCTTGCTCCGGCGCCTCGCGGTTAACGTTCATGGCGTCCTCGGGTGGCAGGCGCGCCGCATCGGGGAAGTACGGCACCACGCCGAAGCTCTCCAGCCCGGTGCGCTCGCCGATGGCCGCGAGCCCGCCGTCGAACAGGCTGACATCGCCGCGGAACTTGTTGACCACATAGCCCCGGAGCCGCTGCCGCTCGGCATCGGACAGCAGGGTCCAGGTGCCGACGATGCTGGCGATGACGCCGCCGCGCTCGATATCGGCGACCAGCACCACCGGCAGGTCGGCCGCTTCTGCAAATCCCATATTGGCGATGTCACCGGCCCGAAGATTGATCTCCGCCGGGCTGCCGGCGCCCTCCACCAGGACCAGATCCGCCTCGCCCTGCATCCGGGCGAAACTCTCCAGGGCCGCCGGCAGAAGCTCCGCCTTCAGGGACAGGTAGTCGCGCGCCGTGGCGTTGCCCCGGACCCTGCCCTGCACCACCACCTGGGCGCCGACCTCGGTCTGCGGCTTCAGCAGGACCGGGTTCATATGCACCGTGGGCGGAACCCCGCAGGCGCGCGCCTGCAGCGCCTGGGCCCGGCCGATCTCGCCGCCATCGGCGGTCACCGCCGCGTTGTTCGACATGTTCTGCGGCTTGAACGGACGCACCGCCAAGCCGCGCCGGGTGAAGGCGCGGCACAGCCCGGCGACCAGCAGCGACTTGCCCACATCCGAGCCGGTGCCCTGCAGCATGAGGGCGGGCGGGCTCAGAATTCGATCCCCTTCTGCGCCTTCACGTTCTGCTCGTGGAACGGATGCTTGACCATGGTCATCTCGGTGACCAGATCGGCGGCCTCGATCAGCGGCTCCTTGGCATTGCGGCCGGTGACCACGACATGCAGGCCCGCAGGGCGCCCAGCCAACGTCGCCACGACCTCGTCCAGCGGCAGATAGTCGTAGCGCAGCACGATATTGAGCTCGTCCAGGATGACCATGTCGTAGCGCGGCGCGTCTCCGCGGCAGGCCTCGATCATCTCGCATGCCGTCTGCCATGCCGCCTTGGCGGCGGCGATGTCGCGGGCGCGGTCCTGGGTCTCCCAGGTGAAGCCTTCGCCCATGGTGCGGATCGTCACCTGATCGGCGAAGCGTTCCAGGACCTGGCGTTCGCCGGTTTCCCACTTGCCCTTGACGAACTGCACGATGCCGATCCGCATGCCGTTGCCGATCGCCCTGGCCGCCAGCCCGAAAGCCGCCGTCGACTTGCCCTTGCCCTTGCCGGTATGGACGATCAGCAGGCCCTTCTCGACGGTCTTGTCGGCCAGCATGCGGTCCCGCGCCGCCTTGCGCTTCGCCGCCTTCTCATTGGCCCGCCGGTTGATGTCGTCTTCGTTTGATTGCCCGGTCATCGCGATGTCCCGCTGCTCCCTCGCCTGCAGCGACTTTAGACATACCGGACAATGATGGCAGCGGGATTTCGATGCCGAAACTCGATGGTGACGTCAGACAGCGATCGGCCGGCGACCCGAGAAGTCGCCGGCCGATCCAGGGCCGCACGTATGAGCGCCGGCGATCTACTCGAGTTCCGCCGTGGACTTCTCCACATGCCAGAGGACGATGTGATAGTGCGGCACGCTGACGCCCGGATGGCCGCCATTATAATAGAGGTCGGTGGACAGGACCCGTCGATCCGGCGAGCCCAGATGGTCGAAGGATTTCCGATCGTTCATATCCGCGAGTGGAACCATGTAGATGGTGCTGACAAGATCGCCGCTGCGGTCGTAGGCGAGGAACGGGCCGGCCGGAAGCGTTGCCGGGTCGACATAGAGCGCGCCAAGGCCGGGTATGAATTCCGGCAGAGCGGTGAGCTCGCTGACGCTCTGGAATTCCGGCCCGCGAGCCTCCTCCATCATCATGCCGTCCATCGCGCAGCCGGCTGCGGCAACGGCCATCGCGCCGGCTGCAATTATTCCTCTCACTTTCATCAAGCATCTCCCTTGGTGTTTCGATCGGGCGATGATTCGCCCCTCTTCGTGCTGATGAATGGCAGGCCTCCGCCTGCCTTCACCCTCGCCGTCACCCGTTCCGCCAGCGCAGCGCAGCGGCGACCGCCGAATGGAAAGACGTCCTGGGTAGAGACCCGCAGGTCCTCCACCAGAATCCTGTGCAGGGCCTTGCGGGCCCGGAAATAGCGCGTCTTGACCGTCTCGGCGGGGATTCCCAGCACCTCCGCCGTCTCGGCGACCGACAGTTCCTCGATGCCGCGAAGCACGAAGACCGGCCGGAACACCTCGTCGAGCCGATCGATCGCCCTTTCCAAGAGGCGGCGCGTATCGCGGCGCATCATCATCGCGTCCCCCTGATCGGCGGTCGCCCCCGGCACGATTGCGGCCGGACCCGCTCCTTCCTGATCGAGAAGCAGTTCCGTCTCCGGTCGGCGCGCCATGCGACGGACCCGCGACAGGGACTCATTCCAGGCGATCCGGGCCAGCCAGCCTCCGATCCGGGACGGGTCATCCAGCGTGTCGAGCTTGAGAAAGGCCGCCACATAGGCCTCCTGCAGCGCATCCTCGGCCTCCGCCTCGTTGCGCAGCACCGACCGGCAGAGCCTGAACAGGCGACGGTTGTACCGCCGCATCAGAATCGCGAAGGCGGCCTCATCGCCCATCAGGATCGCGCCGACAATGTCTTCGTCGCGCGGCTCACCGGCCGAGGCGTCCTGCGCCCGGACCGGATCCGAGGTCGTGGTGATTTCCATCTCTGCCGGGTAAGACGCCGCAACCAGCGAAAAGGTTCCCGACGGCGGACGATTTTCTTGCCAGGACCGGCGCGACCCGCCGGTGGCCCTCAGACCGCAGCCTGGTCAGTCCTGTTCAACGAAAGCGCTCGGAGCGTCTGATGGCTGCTGTTGGATTTGGGGCGCCAAAGTCCGCGCTCCTGGGCTTCGATCAGGCGCTCGGCCATCTCTTGTGCAGCTGCCGGATTGTTCTCCAGGAGAAAGTCGCGCACGCCGACATCGGCGATGTATGAGTCATAGACCGCGTCGAAATGGTGATCGCGCACCGCCTTGGTGGTGGCGGCGAAGGCGAACAGATAGTCGACGGTGGCCGCCATCTCGAAGGCGCCCTTGTAGCCGTGGCGCATGACGCCGGCGATCCATTTCGGATTGACCACCCGGGCGCGGACCACACGGCCGATCTCCTCCTGAAGCGTGCGGATCTTCGGGCTCTCCGGTCGCGAATGGTCGTTGTGGTAGACCGTCGGGCGCTGCCCGGAATGGTGCGCCACCGCAGCGGCCAATCCGCCTTCGAACTGGTAATAATCGTCGGAATCGAGCAGGTCGTGCTCGCGATTGTCCTGATTGTGCAGCACCGCCTGTACGCCGGACAAACGGGATTCGAACAGCGTATGTTCGGGTGTACCTTCCGCGCCCGACCCGTATGCGTACCCTCCCCATACGACGTATGCGCGCGCCAGATCCGCCTCGTCGTCCCAGCCGCGTTCGTCTATCAGGGCCTGAAGGCCGGCACCGTAAGCCCCTGGTTTGGATCCAAAAACTCTGAATCCTGCCCGCCGTACCGCGTCCGAATCGGACGTACCTGCCGACAACAATTCGGCGGAATCGGCGCGTACGTGGGCAGCCAGCGGGTTGACGTCATCCGACTCGTCCAAAGCCGCAATGGCACGTACAGCTGAATCCACCAGATCGATCTGCGCCGGGAATGCGTCGCGGAAGAAGCCGGAGACACGAAGCGTCACGTCGACCCGTGGCCGGCCTAGCACGCTCGCCGGCAGCACCTCGAACCCGATCACCCGGTTGGAGCCGGCATCCCAGCGCGGCCGCGCGCCCATCAGGGCCAGGGCCTGGGCGATGTCGTCGCCGCCGGTGCGCATATTGGCGGTGCCCCAGGCGCTGAGCGCCATGCGCCGAGGCCACTCGCCATGCTCCTGGCGATAGCGGTCGATGATCAGGCTGGCCGATTTCCAGCCCAGGTGCCAGGCGGCCGGTGTCGGCACCGCGCGGGTGTCCACGGAGTAGAAGTTCCGCCCTGTCGGCAGCACATCCAGGCGGCCCCGGGTCGGCGCCCCCGATGGCCCGGGCTCCACGAAGCGCCCGTCCAGCGCGGTCAAAGTCGCGGAGACCTCCGACCGGCCACAGGATTCGACCGCCGGCCGTATGCCGGTCGCAATCCGGTCCAGGACGGCGGCGGTGGCGGTCCAGCCTGCCAGGAGCTCGGACCGGCCGGCCACAAGATCGGCCGCAAGCGTCTCTAGCCGCTCGACCGTATCCCCCTGGCTGCGCCACGTGCCGTCGCCCCGCAAGACTTCGGGGCGCGGGCCGGTCCAGGGCCGGGCCATCTCGCAGTCCAGAGGGTCGAATCCCTCCATGCCCAGATCATCCGCCAGGGCACGGATCAACGATGCGTCCCCTCCGGCTCCCGCCTCCCTCGGCAGGCGGGTCAGCGCCACCAGCAGGTCGACCAGTTGTTCCCCCGCCGGCGCCTCGCCGAAGACATGCAGCCCATCGCGGATCTGCATCTCTTTGATTTCGCAGAGATAATTGTCGAGTTTTCCGAGGGCCGTGTCGTCATCGTCGTCGCCGGAAATACCGCAATCGGCAGCCAAACCCATCGCCCGGGTCTGGTCCAGGATCTGCTCTCGCAGCAGCTTCAAACGCCGCGGATCGACGCCGGCGGCCTGGTAGTACTCGTCCACCAGCCGCTCGAGCTCCGCATGGGCGCCGTAGGACTCCGCCCGTGTCAGCGGCGGGGTCAGATGATCGATGATGACGGCGGCGGTGCGCCGCTTGGCCTGTGTTCCCTCCCCCGGATCGTTGACGATGAACGGGTAGATATGCGGCAAGGGGGCGAAGGCGGCCTGGGGGAAGCAGGTCTCCGACAGGGCCAGCGCTTTACCGGGCAGCCATTCCAGATTGCCGTGCTTGCCCATATGGATGACCGCATGGGCGCCGAAATGCCGCGTCAGCCAGGCATAGAAGGCCAGGTAATGGTGCGGCGGCACCAGGGCCGGGTCGTGGTAGCTGGCGACCGGATCGATGTTGTAGCCGCGCGCCGGTTGCACCGCGACCACCGTGCCGCCCAGCCGCAGCACCGCCAGCCGAAAGGCGCCGTCCTGCACATGGGGATCGTCCTCTGGCCGGCCCCAGCGATCGGCCACCTGTTTCCGCACCGCCATCGGCAGGGTCGCGAAGTGACTCTGGTAGTCCGCAAGCGGCAGGCGAACCCCTCCGACACGTGCCTGGCGGCCGTCGGGCGCGTTGGTCGGCCCCTGACCCAGGCGCGCCATCAGCGCATTGCCGTCCGGGGGCAGGTCGGCGACCGGATAGCCGGCATCCCGCATCGCCTTCAGCACATTCATGGTCCCGGCCGGCGTATCCAGTCCGACGCCATTCGCCATGCGACCATCGCGGTTGGGATAGTTGGCCAGGATGATCGCCACCCGGCGCTCGGCCGCCGGCGTTGCCGCGAGACGGGCCCAGCCGCCAGCGAGCTTGGCGGCATGGTCGATCCGGTCGGCAACCGGAGCATAGGTTACGACGGAGGCCTGGACCGCCGGGTCGTAGCGGGCCTCCGTCTTGAAAGAGACCGCGCCGGCAAGGACCCGGCCATCGACCTCGGGCAGGGCCACGTTCATCGCCAGGTCGCGGGGCGAGAGGCCGTTGCTGCCCTCCTCCCAGGCCGCCTGGGTGCCGCCGGAGAACACGACCTGCAGGACCGGGCAGCCCGGCCCGTCCAGGGGGCTCGACCGGCGATCGGCGCCGGGGCTGGAAACCGCAAATCCGGTTGCGTTCAGGATCACCGCCGGCGGCGCCTCCTCCAACAGGCCGGAGACGATGCCGGCGGAGACCGGCTCCTTGAGGCTGGCGCTGAAGATGGGAAGCGGTTTGAGGCCATTGCCGCGCAGCGACGTGATCAGGGCGTCGACCGGCGCCACCGATCCCGCCTGCACAAGCGCCCGATAGAAGACGATGGCCGCGACCGGCCAATCGGCGACCCAGTGCTTCGCGAGCGCCGCCAGATCCGGCCGCTCCAGTCCGGGCCAGTAGAGCCCGGCCCGCGGCACCGGCACCGGTTCGGCCCAGTCGGCCTCTGCGCCGATCAGGCTGGCGGCATAGGCCAGGAGATGGCGGGCATTGTCCGGGCCGCCCTGTACGCAGTATTGCCAGAGACGATGCGACGCCTCCGCCGGCAGGGTGGAAAGTCGCGCCAGTTCCGGATCCGGCGTGTCGTCGCCGGGCAGCAAGGCCAGCGCGATCCCGTCGCGCCGGCAGGTTTCGGCGACCTGTTCGACCCCGTAGGGCCAATAGCCGACGCCGCCCAGCAGGCGAACAACCACCAGCCGCGCATGGGCGACCACCTGCTCCACATGCAGATCGACGGATAGGTTGTGCGACAGGTTCATCAGGTTGGCCAGGCGCAGGCTCGGCGCGTCCGGATCAAGCCGGGCCTGCGCTGCTGCCAGATTGGCCAGCTCGGTGTCGGCAGCGGACAAGACGACGATGTCCCCCGGGGTCTGGCCGAGATCGACCGCCTCCGACCCGTCGGCGATGCCGCCAGGCTGTGCCGCCAGCAGATGCACTGGCTCAGTCGCCCAATACGGATTCGACCGCCACCGGGTCCAGCCCGGCAAGGCCGATGACCACCAGCCGACTGCGCCGCGCCTCCTCCGGATGCCAGTCGCGGTCGAAATAACTGTCCAGCCGGCCGCCCACCCCCTGCAGCACCAACCGCATGGTCTTGCCGGCCACCGCCAGGAACCCCTTGACGCGCAGGATGTCCTGGTCGGCCACCGCGCCGCGCAACTTGTCGATCAATGCCGCAGGATCCGCCACCTCGCCGAACTCGAAGGCATGGCTGATGAAATCGTCATGGTCGTGGTCTTCCTCGGTGTCGTGATGCGACGGCCGGGCATCGAGATCGGACTCCGCTTCCGCCTCCAGCCCGAGGATCACCGCCGGATCGACGGTGCCATGGCTAGCACGGACCAGCTTCACGCCGTCACGCAGATCGGCTCTCACCGATTCGGCGACGGCGCCGGTTTCGGTCTCCGGCAGCAGGTCGGATTTGTTCAGCACCACGATGTCGGCGCAGGCGAGCTGGTCCTCGAAAAGCTCCTCCAGGGGGCTTTCATGGTCCAGCGCATCGTCGGCCAGGCGCTGCGCCTGCACCGCGTCGGGATCGGCGGCGAATCGTCCGGCGGCGACCGCCGGGCCGTCGACCACCGCAACCACGCCGTCCACCGTCACCCGGGTGCGGATGTCCGGCCAGTTGAAGGCGCGGACCAGCGGCTTGGGCAGGGCCAGCCCGGAGGTCTCGATGATGATGTGATCGGGTCGGTCCGGACGGTCCAGCAGGGCCTCGATGGTGGGCACGAAATCGTCCGCCACCGTGCAGCAGATGCAACCATTGGACAGCTCGACAATGTCATCTTCGGCGCAGGCCTCGATGCCGCAGCCCTTGAGGATCTCGCCATCGACCCCGACATCGCCGAATTCGTTGACGATCAACGCCAAGCGCTTTCCGTTCGCCCGGGCCAGCAGGTGGCGGATCAGGCTGGTCTTGCCGGCGCCCAGGAAGCCGGTAATGACGGTTGCGGGCACCTTGCCCAGGCTGGGGCCGGGATGCGGCATCTCTGTCTCCCAATTACGCGTGTTGGTCGGGTCGTTTCAGATCGAGCGGCAGGCCGGCGGCCACGAAGGTCACGACCGGCACCACCGAGGCGACCGCCTGGTGCAGCCGCCCGGCATGGTCCCGGAACCGGCGCGCCAGGGCGTTGTCCGGCACGATGCCGAGCCCCACTTCGTTGGAGACCAGCACCGCCGGACCGCCAAGGGCCGGCAAGGCGGCGGTCAGGGAGGCGATCTCATCGTCGATGTCGCGGTCGGCGGCCATCAGATTGGACAGCCACAGGGTCAGGCAATCGACCAGAACCGTCTTGCCGGGTCCGGCCAGCCGCGACAGCGTGCTGGCAAGGGCGAACGGCTCCTCGATGGTGGCCCAACGCGGACCCCGGCGCGCCTTGTGGCGACGGATGCGTTCCTGCATTTCGGCATCGCCGGCAGTCGCGGTGGCAAGGTACAGGCAGGCGCCGGGCTGGCTCTCGACAAGGGCCTCGGCATGGGCGCTCTTGCCCGACCGGGCACCGCCCAGGACGAGCGTGCTGCCCCGCAGAACGGGTGCGGCATTCATTCGGCCACCAAGGCGAATTGGCAGAGTGACATGGTGCGTCCCCCAATCGAGCGGCCCAACCATGCCCCGGCGGCCGGGAGCGACATGCGTCGTCCCACGCCACCGATACACCCCGATCGACGGCGCCGCCTAAGGCGGGTGCAACGGCAGGTCTCCTGGCTCGCGGCTCGCTGGCGCCGATGGCCCCGCCTTCCCGGTTGCCCAGTGGCTTGGAGCGGGCCTCGGCTGGCCGCCTACAGTTGCGGGGGCAGCCACGGATTGGGACGCCCCCAGATGGAAGAGCATCCGCACCGTGTTCCCTCTTCATCCCTTGCGGGAACCGTCGCGGCGGGGACAGTAGCGTGGGCAGAGCCGGCCCGACAATCACAATCGTCTGGGGCTAGCCGGTCTCCGCCCCCCGGAAGGCCCAGCCGACGAATCGGCGTTCGACCAAGGCGAATATCGCGTACATGCCGACACCCATCACGGCGATCACCAGCAGGCCGGCGAACACCAGAGGCACCCGGAAGCTGGACGATGCGGTCAGCATCAGATGGCCCATGCCGGCATTGCCGGCCACTGTCTCGGAGATCACCGTGCCGACGAAGGCGAGCGTTATGGCTACTTTCAGCGAGGCGAAGAAATAGGGCATGGATCGCGGCACGCCGACCTTCAGGAGGATGTCGATCTTGCGGGCGCCCAGGGAGCGCAAGACGTCCTTCAGCTCCGGTTCCAGTGTCGCCAGACCGGTGGCCACATTCACGACGATGGGAAAGAAGGAGATGGTGAAGGCGGTCAGGATGGCGGGGATGGTGCCGATGCCGAACCACACCACCAGCACCGGCACAATGGCCACCTTGGGAATGCTGTTGAACCCCACCAGCATCGGATAGATCGCGGAATAGACCAGGGCCGAGGCGCCGGTGACCAGCCCCAGCGCCAGCCCGAACACCACGGCCAGGGCGAAGCCGACCATGGTGACCCAGAAGGTATAGAAGGCGTTCTGCCAGATCGCCGGCCAGAACTCGATCAGCGCCGCCACCGCCTGGCTGGGCGCCGGCAGCACGAATTCCGGGATCGAGAACAGGCGGCAGGCCAGCTCCCAGACCATGAACAGCCCGATGGTGGCGGCCCAGGGCGCCAGCTTGATCGGCGAGATCATGCGGCACGCACCTCGCCGATATGGTCGCGGAGCTTGTGCACGAGGTCGACGAAATCCTGGTCGAAAGTGGAGTCCAGCGTGCGCGGCCGGGGGAGCGGCACCGGCCGCTCATAGACGATGCGGCCGGGGCGCTTGCTGACCACATAGACGCGGTCGGCCAGATACACGGCTTCGCGCAGATCATGGGTCACCAGAACCACCGTGAAGCGCTTCTGCATCCACAATTCCTGCAGCACGCCCCACAGCTCCTCCCGGGTGAAGGCATCCAGGGCGGCGAAGGGTTCATCCAGCAACAGCAGGTCGGGATGGTGGATCAGAGCCCGGCACAGCGAGGCACGCTGCTGCATGCCGCCGGAAAGCTCGTAAGGCGCATGGTTCTCGTAGCCGTCCAGGCCGACGGTCTTGAGCAGTGCTTCGGCCGCCGCCACGTATTCAGCCCGGTTGCGCCGGAAGCTTTGGCGGTGCGCCCGGCTGACCTCCAGCGGCAGCAGCACATTTTCCAGCGTCGTCCGCCATGGCAGCAGGGTGGCGTTCTGGAACGCCATCCCCACCATGGTCAGGGGGCCGGAGACGGTGTCGCCGGCCACCCTTGCCGTGCCGGAATCCGCCGGCATCAGCCCGGAGACGATCTTGAGCAGCGAGGACTTGCCGCAGCCGGACGGGCCGACAACGGCGACGAACTCGCCGCGCTGGATCGACAAGGACGCATCCGCGACCGCCGGGATGCCGGATCCGGCCCCGCCATAGGTCATGGTGACCCCGTCGAGTTCGACGAAGGCGGTCACGCCGACGGCCGCGGCATCATGGTCCTCTGCCCGGAACGGATCGGGTCAGCGCGACAGCATCCGATCCTCGGCCGGCGGCAGGAACTCCGCCGTCCAGACATCGGCCGGCTCCGGCGTCGACTCCAGGCCATAGGCGATCGCCAGCTGGGCGATGGCGCTGCGCAGCCGGTCTTCGTCCACGTCGCCGATGCCGTTCTCCAGCACATGCGGCGTCAGCACGTTGACGTCCAGCGCAAGGTTGAGGCGCTCGAGCTCCAGCCCTTTGTCGATCAGCGGATCGCTCTTGGCGACGATTTCGATGGCACCTTCGGGATCGGCGATGATGTCATTCCAGCCGCGCAGGGTGGCCCGAATGAAGCCGGCGACGGCATCGGGCTGCTCCTCGATGAAGCCGCCCGAGGCGATCACCGCGTTGCCGTAGAAATCCATGCCGAAATCGGCATAGAGGAAGAACTGGATGTCCTCCTCCGCCACGCCCTTCGATTTCAGGTCGAGCATGGACGAGAAATAGTGGCCGGAGATGAAGTCGACCTGACCTTGCACAAGCATGGTCTCGCGCAGAGCCGGGTCCATGTTGACCCGTTCCACCGCCGCTTCGTCGATACCGGTCTCATGCGCGAAGGCCGGGAACAGCTTGTACGAAGCGTCGAAGACCGGAGCGCCGAGCTTGCGGCCGACCAAGTCCTCGGCGGTCTCGATGCCGTTGCCGCGCAAAGTGAACAGCGAGAAGGGCGGCGCGTCATAGGCCATCATCACCGCCTTCACCGACTGGCCCGGATTCTGGACGTTGAAGTCGACCAGCGCATTGATGTCGGCGAAGCCCATCTGATAGGCGCCGCTGGCGACCCGTGTCACCGCGCCGGCGGAACCGTTGCCGCTGTCGATGGAGACGTCCAGCCCCTCTTCCTCGTAGTAGCCCTTGTCGGCCGCGACCAGAAATGCCGCCGTCGGTCCCTGGAACTTCCAGTCGAGGGTGAATTTGATGTCGACATCGGCCATGGCAGAGCCGGACGGCAGGATGACGGCGACGGCCGCGATGGTGGCGGCAGCGCGCAACGCCTTGAATTCGAACATACCTTTGAAACCTCCCGATTTGATCGTTGGGCAAGCCAACATCGGATCGACCTCGCAATCCGCATGCCAGAGACCTGGCCCCGTCGGCCCGCCATTCCCGGAGTCTGGGCCCCGGAAGCAGAGTGCGAATTAGGCATCCTGCCCGCTTCCTGGTCAAGGATCGCCGGTGGGCTCCGGGAGAATGACAAACACGCTGGCTGGCATCGGTAGCGCCTGCGATGATCCCGCATGATCGACCGACCCGACTCACCCTTGCCGATCCATGGCGGCGACCTCGGCTGGGCCGAACAGCATTACGGCCGGCCGGCCGAGGGCTGGGTCGATCTGTCGACCGGCATCAATCCCTGGCCCTATCCCCTGCCGGACATCCCGCCGGATGCCTGGAACCGCCTTCCCGATGCGGCGGCGATGGACCGCCTGACCGTCGCGGCGGCACGATGCTACGGCGCGCCCGGCCCGGATACGGTGATTGCGGCCCCCGGCACCCAGGCCCTGATCCAGCTGCTGCCGAGGCTCTGGCCTCGGCGGACAGTGGCGATCGTCTCCCCGACCTATGGCGAACACGCACTGGCCTGGCGGGAGGGTGGGCACGATGTCGTCGCCTGCGCCGATTTGACGGAGGCGGCCGAGCGCGGCGATATCGTGGTGGTGACCAATCCCAACAATCCCGACGGCCGGATGGTCGAGCCCGGTGTGCTCGACCGGATCGCGGATGACCGGCATGCGCAAGGCGGCTTTCTGATCGTCGACGAGGCCTTCGCCGATCTGCGCCCGGAAATCAGCCTGGCGCCGACCGCCGACCGGCCGGGTCGGCTGGTCTTGCGATCGTTCGGGAAGTTCTACGGGCTCGCCGGACTCCGCCTAGGCTTCGCCATCGCCGAACCGGCGCTGGTCGGCCGCATCCGCAGGGCTTTGGGCCCATGGGCCGTCGGCGGTCCGGCCCTGGCTATCGGCAGCAGGGCCCTGGCCGATGAAGAATGGGCGGACGAGACCCGCCATCGGCTGACCGCTGCCTCGCAGGATCTTTCCAGCCTATTGCGCGAGGCCGGACTGGAGATCGTGGGCGGCACCGCATTGTTCGTCCTTGCCGCCCACCCGAATGCCGCCGCGCTGCAGGACCGTCTGGGCCGCGCCGGCATCTATGTGCGCCGGTTCCCGGACCGGCCGGACTGGCTGCGCTTCGGACTGCCGCCGGATCAGGGCTCGGCCAAGCGGCTGGAAGCAGCGCTATTGGATCGCTGACGGCCGCCTCGGCACCCGCACGCGGGTGAGGTCAGACGGTTCCGAACCCGGACTATCCGCCCTAGAGCGGCAGCTGCCTGCCTCCATCGCCGACGACGGTGAACGCGCCCCAGTAATAGGGGTGCGAATAGGTGCCATCGCGCATCATGGCGAGCTGGCTCTGCCGCAGCGCCTCCGCCGTGGTCAAATCCTGGCCGGCGAGCCCGGAGAAGGCATCGCTCATCAGATCCACCGTGGCGAAGCTGTCCACCGCCCAGTGCGACACCAGCAGCGAGCGGGCGCCCGCGTAGAAGAAGGCGCGTGCCAGCCCGGTCAGGCTCTCGCCACCGCCCTCGCCGCCTTCGCCGCCGGTGTTGCAGGCCGACAGGACAACCAGCTCGGCATCGAGGTTCAGGTTGATGATCTCACTGGCTTCCAGCAGGCCGTCATCGGTGGGACCGCCATTGGGAGAGGGCGAGACCAGCAGGGACGGTTCCGACCAGCAGTCCAACTCGCCCGGCAACAGACCATGGGTGGCGAAATACAGCACCCGGTAGTCGTTGAGCGGGGTGGTGCGGAGTCGGTCCTCGCTGAACGCCTCGGCCAGGATGAGATTGCCGCTGCCGACGCCGAGCGAGCCGGCGATCGAGCGCAACTCGTCCTCGGTCTCGGGCAGACGTCCCAGGCTCTTCAGCCGCTCGATGTCGGTCCGGCAGACCTCCGGCAGGTCGCGGCGGACCAGCAGCTCCGCCGGGTCCTCCAGCGGCACGAAGTCGCCGAAGCCGACAAAGGTGTTGGGGGCCGAGGACGGACGGGCCGTATCCCTCAGATCCACGAAGGCCCGGACCGAAGGCGCAAGGGTCAACGCATGCTGCGCGCCGAGCCAGCGCACGCCGGTGTAATTGTAGTTCGCCACTCGCGGCGGCGGCTGCGTGACCAGCACCTGCAGCGGCAGGCTGATCAGCGGGCCGGTCGGGATCGTCACCAGATGATCGATGCCCGACAGCTTGTCTCTGACCGGCCCGAAGATCTTCGAATAGAGCTCATACGACATCTCGACGTCGTATTCCGGCAGGGTGAACTCCTCGTCAAACGGGATCCGCAGTTCCTCGACCATCGCCGCGGCTTCCGAGCGGGAGAGGTCGATCGGGTGCGCCTCGACACCGTCGCTGGTCACGAAGAACATGAAGCTCCGGGGCTCGCCCAGCAGGATCTGCACCACCGCCTCGTTGGGACGCATCAGCGCGATCAGGTCTTCCGCCAGCGTCGGCTGGTCGATCAGCTGGTTGTAGCCGGGGGATGCCGCCTGCACCTGCTGCTCCAGGCTGCGGATATCGGCATTCACATCGGCCAGCGCCTGCTCCAGGCGCTCCACCTCGTCTTCCGAGACATTCTCGTCGGCCTGGCCGCGGCTGAACTCCTCATTGAGGCGGTCGCGGGCAATCTGGGCGTCCTGCAGCTCGCGGATCAATCCGCCAATGGTCTCGTCGCTGGACGACAGCCGGGCCGCGGCCACGGAAATCGTCTGCGAGGTCACCGTGCCGCGGGCGAGCTGCCCGACTTCGAACATCTCGGCGAAGAGCGCGTCGCGAAGCTCCGGCTTGTCCTCGACCTCCGCCATGGCGGTGTCGAAGAACGGCAGGATGTCCTCAAAGCGCAGTCCGCCGCCCTGCGCCTCGATGATCGGGAAGGCTGCCCGGTAAGCGGTGAACGTCTCTCCGTTGCGGCCCTGGCGGGAATAGATCTCGCCAAGCGCCAGCAACGCCAGCCCTTCCGCCCGGGACTCGGTGAACAGCAGCCGCTGCTCGTCGATCGCCTCGCGCAACAGGCTCTCGGCCTGCGCATAGTCCTCGGTGATCACGGAAATCTCGGCCTGAACGACTTTCGTCTGCGGCTTCCACCAATCCGGTGCGTTGCGCGACGAATTGACGATCGAGGCGGCCTCGGAAATTGCCGCCTTGGATTCGTCGATCAGCCCCAGGCGCAGCGCCATGGCGGCCTCGATGTAAAGGCTCTGCGCCGCGTCGGTCTCGAGCACCGTCGACAGGCCGCGCTGCGAGCGGATCTCGCCCGTGCCGGGATCGACAACGCCGATCTGCACCAGACCCGCATCGGTGACGAAATTTCCACCACCGCCGCCGCCATACTCGACCGCGCGGGCGCGCCGCAAATCGGTGGCCTGCCGTGCCAGTTCGAGGGCTTCCTCATAGCGCTTCTGGTTCGCGGCATGGAGCGCGCGATAGCTGATCAGACGCGGATAATCAGTCGGGTCGGGGCCGCCCAGCAGCAGGGTATCGGCGCGATCGAACAGGGCCGCCGCCTCGCTGAATCGCTCCTGGTTGCTGAGCTCCAACGCCAGGTGCATCAACGTGTCGCCGCGGCCCGGGCTGTCTTCCGCCAGCAAACGGGTGTGGATCTCCAAGGCGTCGCGATAGCGCTTCTCGGCCTCGGCGAAGTTCTTCACGCCGTTGTAGTACTGCGCCACCAGCAGCAGCCGGCGGTAATCCTGCAGGTCGCCGGTGCCGAACAGCCGGCCGGCGAGCAGCGTTTCGATCCTTTGCGCGGCCGCCGAGCGGGTTCCGGACGCCGCCCCCTCACCGAACGGGACCAGGCCGGACAGGCCACCGATCATGTTCTCCAGCGCCGGCAGGGCGGCCGGGATGCCATCGGCCAGGAAGACCGACCCGCTGGCTTCCGCCGCCACCGCCGTATAGGGCCAGCCTCCAGCCCGCAGATTGCAATCCAGGATCAGCGCATCGGTCGCCTGCAGGATGCGTGTCGGCTGCCCAGCGCCGCAATCCATGACCAGGTCGAGGTCGTCGCGCCACCAGCTTTGGTCGGTGTATTCCGCCAGCAGGCTGGGACCGCCGCCGACCGAGGAGACTTCGAACACCCGTCCGCTGCGCTCTTCCCAACGGCCGCAATAGATGTCGTAGGCCCGCAGCAGATTGCTGCTGGCCCGGGTCGCATCGAAATCGGGAAGCGCCCGGCAATCCTCGCCGACCAGGTTCTGGACCAGCGGAACCGCGTCGAGTTCGGGGTTCGCCGCCTCTTCATCGACGCTGAGGCCAGCGTCGCAGGCGGCAAGCACCGCGGCTGCGGCGATGGTCAGAATGGGGGCAACGGATAGTCCACGCATTGTCTCGATTCCTTCTCTGCGGACCGTCATTTCACCCGGCCGCCCTGCGCGGCCGCGGCCTTCGGCCCTGCAATGCCAGTTCGACCGGCCGGCGCGCCCGCCGGCCGATCCCTATTGGGCCCGACGGCCTACCACAGCTCCTCATTGCCGGTGTTCGACAGCAGATCCTCGAATTCCTCCTCTTCGTCCGACAGCGGCTCACGCAACAGCCGCTCATCGTCCAGCGACAGGTCGAGGCCGGCCACCGGAAGGATGATGGGGACGTTGAAGCACTGGAACGAACCGATCACGCATCCGTTCAGGAGCCAGGAGTTGTCCTCACCGTTCGGAGTCTCGGCATTCGGCAGGGACGCCGCACCCTGCGTATTGTTGCCGCCAAGCGACCCGAACAATGTGACCGACGCGGCCCGTTCGACGCTGAGCGTATCGACGTTGAAGCCGTCGAATACATCCGACGTGCCGATCAGGATCTGGTTGCTGGTCATGCTGCCAGCGATATCAATCTCGACGCGGTCGGCGTCAAAACTGAACGCATCGGTGAAGGCATCGTTGTTGATTGCGACATTGCCGGCCGTGGTTCCGGTCCCCGGTGTCTCAAACCGTACGGTCCCGAGCGGCTGCGAATTGCCGACAGAATCGTCAAACGTGACAGTGCCGCCGAAGATCAGCGTAAGGTCGAAACCACCAGCGGCCGTGCCATTGACCGTGCCGCCAAAAGCGATGTTGCCTTCGCTTCGCAATTCCAGCGTTCCGATGTTGTCCGGCGATATCGTAATCGAACCGGCATCGATCCCTGTCGTGATGGCCGCTCCCGCTGTTCCCAACGTCCCGTCGGACACGTTCCCGATGCGCAGGGTACCGGCCGATATGTTGGCAAGATCGGTGCCGTCGATCTCCATGTCTCCGGAGCCGCCACTGCCGATCCCGATGCTTCCGTCTTCCTGCGACAGGATAGTCACTGTCTGACCAGCAGCCGAGAGCGGCCCCGTCACGTCGATGTCGTCGGTGGTGATCGTTACGTCTCCGACCGAAGTCAGGCCGGTAACATTGATCCCTCCGTCATCGTCCGTGAACTCAAGGGAGTCGACGTCACCGGAGAGATTGCCGACATCATTGTCTTCCGTGAGCGTGACGACGGTGCCGTTGACGTCCAGGCTGCCGACGGTGATCGCCGCGCCGCCGGCCTGGCCGATGGCGGACCCGGACTCAAGCGTCAGCGAATTGGCGCCGGCCGGATCGGTGATCGCCTGGGATACCGTGATTGCTCCGGCCTGGTCGTGCCCGACGACGAGCGCACCGGCCGCAATATTGCCGAGATCACTCAGGTTGAGATCTAGCGTCCCGGCGAAATCGATGCCGTCGAAATCGCCCAGATCCACGAAGTTGGTATCCGTGGCCGAACGCAGCGTGACCGTCTGGCTGCCAGCAGTGACGCTTCCGTCAATGTCAATTTCGTCTGCACGATATTCGTGAGCGCCGCTTGTCGACTCGACATCGGCACCCGTTTCGACAGTGAGATTGGCGTTCGCCAAGGTGGCCTGAAGCGTGACCGTCCCGCCGCCGTCCACATCATTGTCGGCCAACGTATCGACGATCACCAGATCACCGGCGTCCGTCGTCAGGCTGATGTTACCACCGGCCGACAAGCCGAAATCGCTTGATGCCGTGCCGACTTCCACGGTTCCAGTGCCCGTGTTGCTAATGAATATGTCGCCGCTGACCGTCCTCGCCTCGACAATTCCGAGCCCATCAGTCGCGATTGCGCCGCCGGAACTCCCGATGCCGTCGGCCGCGAGGAGTTGCAGTTCGCCACCGCCCATATTGATCGTGCCGCCGCCGTCTACGATCGCCCCGCCGTTGATCCCATCGTCGTCGGCAGTCAGTTGGACGTTGAAGGTGCCAGCATCGATCGCCGTGGCTCCTCCCGTGCCTACCGCGATGTCGTTGTCGGAACTGATCGCGACATTGCCCCCCGCGATGACGATGCCAATGCCAAGAACCGCATCGTCATCGTTCAGCGCGAAATCGAGATCGATGCCCGTATTGTCCGTCACGGCGACCAATGACGGCGTGGTGCCGGGAGTGCTTGAGAGTTGCACTCCGTCAAGCGTGATTCCGCCCTCCTGAAGGATAAGCACATTCGACGATGCATCCGACAGGTCGAGATCAAACGTGCCGAACAGATCCGCAAGGATGTCGATATCCACGTTCTCGCCGGCACCGGCGGCCACGGTCAGCGTGCTGTTGCCGTCGCCAACCAACGGCACTGTGCCGTCGATGTCAACGGGCGCGCTGTTGCCGATGCCATTTGCGATGAGCGTGACATCGCCGTCGGTCACAATCTCCGGCGTGTCGGCGAAATCGGCACCATTGATCGCGCCACCGGACTCCAGCAACACGCTGGTCCCGGAGACGCCCGTGATCGCGCCGATCCCGCCGCCGCCGTTAACAGTACCGATTACAAACCCATCGCCCTCGTTGAAGGCGACGGAGTCCGCCACGTCTGCCGCCAGCGTCCCGACCTGGTTGTCCGCACCCAACGTCGCCTGGTCGGCCGCAACCACCAGAAGCTCGGCCGCCGTGATCGCACCGCCTACCGCGTCCTGGGTCACACCGGCCGCCGAGGAAATCACCACCTGGTCGCCGGCCGCGCCCGTCGTGCTGTTCAGAGCCACACCGCCCGACGTCGTCGTCGTCAGGCTGATGTCGCCGGTGTCGCCCGCCGTCACCGCCTGCGCCACCGTCAGCGCGCCCGAATCCGTCGTCAGCGATATCCCGCCATTCGCCGTCGTCACACCCGAAACCGCCGCGCCGCCGTCAAACGGCGTCACCGTGCCAACCTCGAGCCCGCCAAGATCGTTGAACGTCAGCCCGTCATCCGCGTCGGTCCCGGTCAGGTTCGCCGCCAGCGTCCCGACCTGGTTGTCCGCACCCAACGTCGCCTGGTCGGCCGCAACCACCAGAAGCTCGGCCGCCGTGATCGCACCGCCTGCCGCGTCCTGGGTCACACCGGCCGCCGAGGAAATCACCACCTGGTCGCCGGCCGCGCCCGTCGTGCTGTTCAGAGCCACACCGCCCGACGTCGTCGTCGTCAGGCTGATGTCGCCGGTGTCGCCCGCCGTCACCGCCTGCGCCACCGTCAGCGCACCCGCATCCGTCGTCAGCGATATCCCGCCATTCGCCGTCGTCACGCCGGAAACCGCCGCGCCGCCGCCAACCGGCGTCACCGTGCCGACCTCGAGCCCGCCAAGATCGTTGAACGTCAGCCCGTCATCCGCGTCGGTCCCGGTCAGGTTCGCCGCCAGCGTCCCGACCTGGTTGTCCGCACCCAACGTCGCCTGGTCGGCCGCAACCACCAGAAGCTCGGCCGCCGTGATCGCACCGCCTGCCGCGTCCTGGGTCACACCGGCCGCCGAGGAAATCACCACCTGGTCGCCGGCCGCGCCCGTCGTGCTGTTCAGAGCCACACCGCCCGACGTCGTCGTCGTCAGGCTGATGTCGCCGGTGTCGCCCGCCGTCACCGCCTGCGCCACCGTCAGCGCGCCCGAATCCGTCGTCAGCGATATCCCGCCATTCGCCGTCGTCACGCCGGAAACCGCCGCGCCGCCGCCAACCGGCGTCACCGTGCCGACCTCGAGCCCGCCAAGATCGTTGAACGTCAGCCCGTCATCCGCGTCGGTCCCGGTCAGGTTCGCCGCCAGCGTCCCGACCTGGTTGTCCGCACCCAACGTCGCCTGGTCGGCCGCAACCACCAGAAGCTCGGCCGCCGTGATCGCACCGCCTACCGCGTCCTGGGTCACACCGGCCGCCGAGGAAATCACCACCTGGTCGCCGGCCGCGCCCGTCGTGCTGTTCAGAGCCACACCGCCCGACGTCGTCGTCGTCAGGCTGATGTCGCCGGTGTCGCCCGCCGTCACCGCCTGCGCCACCGTCAGCGCACCCGCATCCGTCGTCAGCGATATCCCGCCATTCGCCGTCGTCACGCCGGAAACCGCCGCGCCGCCGCCAACCGGCGTCACCGTGCCGACCTCGAGCCCGCCAAGATCGTTGAACGTCAGCCCGTCATCCGCGTCGGTCCCGGTCAGGTTCGCCGCCAGCGTCCCGACCTGGTTGTCCGCACCCAACGTCGCCTGGTCGGCCGCAACCACCAGAAGCTCGGCCGCCGTGATCGCACCGCCTGCCGCGTCCTGGGTCACACCGGCCGCCGAGGAAATCACCACCTGGTCGCCGGCCGCGCCCGTCGTGCTGTTCAGAGCCACACCGCCCGACGTCGTCGTCGTCAGGCTGATGTCGCCGGTGTCGCCCGCCGTCACCGCCTGCGCCACCGTCAGCGCGCCCGAATCCGTCGTCAGCGATATCCCGCCATTCGCCGTCGTCACGCCGGAAACCGCCGCGCCGCCGCCAACCGGCGTCACCGTGCCGACCTCGAGCCCGCCAAGATCGTTGAACGTCAGCCCGTCATCCGCGTCGGTCCCGGTCAGGTTCGCCGCCAGCGTCCCGACCTGGTTGTCCGCACCCAACGTCGCCTGGTCGGCCGCAACCACCAGAAGCTCGGCCGCCGTGATCGCACCGCCTGCCGCGTCCTGGGTCACACCGGCCGCCGAGGAAATCACCACCTGGTCGCCGGCCGCGCCCGTCGTGCTGTTCAGAGCCACACCGCCCGACGTCGTCGTCGTCAGGCTGATGTCGCCGGTGTCGCCCGCCGTCACCGCCTGCGCCACCGTCAGCGCGCCCGAATCCGTCGTCAGCGATATCCCGCCATTCGCCGTCGTCACGCCGGAAACCGCCGCGCCGCCGCCAACCGGCGTCACCGTGCCGACCTCGAGCCCGCCAAGATCGTTGAACGTCAGCCCGTCATCCGCGTCGGTCCCGGTCAGGTTCGCCGCCAGCGTCCCGACCTGGTTGTCCGCACCCAACGTCGCCTGGTCGGCCGCAACCACCAGAAGCTCGGCCGCCGTGATCGCACCGCCTGCCGCGTCCTGGGTCACACCGGCCGCCGAGGAAATCACCACCTGGTCGCCGGCCGCGCCCGTCGTGCTGTTCAGAGCCACACCGCCCGACGTCGTCGTCGTCAGGCTGATGTCGCCGGTGTCGCCCGCCGTCACCGCCTGCGCCACCGTCAGCGCACCCGCATCCGTCGTCAGCGATATCCCGCCATTCGCCGTCGTCACACCCGAAACCGCCGCGCCGCCGCCAACCGGCGTCACCGTGCCGACCTCGAGCCCGCCAAGATCGTTGAACGTCAGCCCGTCATCCGCGTCGGTCCCGGTCAGGTTCGCCGCCAGCGTCCCGACCTGGTTGTCCGCACCCAACGTCGCCTGGTCGGCCGCAACCACCAGAAGCTCGGCCGCCGTGATCGCACCGCCTACCGCGTCCTGGGTCACCCCGGCCGCCGAGGAAATCACCACCTGGTCGCCGGCCGCGCCCGTCGTGCTGTTCAGAGCCACACCGCCCGACGTCGTCGTCGTCAGGCTGATGTCGCCGGTGTCGCCCGCCGTCACCGCCTGCGCCACCGTCAGCGCGCCCGCATCCGTCGTCAGCGATATCCCGCCATTCGCCGTCGTCACACCCGAAACCGCCGCGCCGCCGCCAACCGGCGTCACCGTGCCGACCTCGAGCCCGCCAAGATCGTTGAACGTCAGCCCGTCATCCGCGTCGGTCCCGGTCAGGTTCGCCGCCAGCGTCCCGACCTGGTTGTCCGCACCCAACGTCGCCTGGTCGGCCGCAACCACCAGAAGCTCGGCCGCCGTGATCGCACCGCCTGCCGCGTCCTGGGTCACCCCGGCCGCCGAGGAAATCACCACCTGGTCGCCGGCCGCGCCCGTCGTGCTGTTCAGAGCCACACCGCCCGACGTCGTCGTCGTCAGGCTGATGTCGCCGGTGTCGCCCGCCGTCACCGCCTGCGCCACCGTCAGCGCACCCGCATCCGTCGTCAGCGATATCCCGCCATTCGCCGTCGTCACACCGGAAACCGCCGGACCGCCGCCAAACGGCGTCACCGTGCCGACCTCGAGCCCGCCAAGATCGTTGAACGTCAGCCCGTCATCCGCGTCGGTCCCGGTCAGGTTCGCCGCCAGCGTCCCGACCTGGTTGTCCGCACCCAACGTCACCTGGTCGGCCGCAACCACCAGAAGCTCGGCCGCCGTGATCGCACCATCAACGGCATTTTGGGTGATCCCGCTATTGGTGCTCAGTTCAACCAAGTCATCAACGGCCGCAATCGTGTCGTTGATCGTGATGCCCAAAGGCGTGTCGAGTGAGATGTCATCGGTGCCGGACGCTGTAACTGGAGCTTCGATAGTGATCGACCGACTCGGGCCAGAGGTGCGACGAATCTCAAGCGGTCCGCCGGCGGTGACACCGTCGATGACGCCTCCGGGTCCGAGCTCGTCCAGCGCGGCGATGGTCAAATCACCGTCGCCTACCGTTCCAGCTATGGTCTGGATTTCAAACTCGCCGGCCACATCTGCCGCAAGGTTGTCCACCTCAAGAACCAGCGCGTCATCCACCGTGCCGTCGACCCCGGTGCCAACGCCGGCCGCGCGGATCGTCAGATCGCGCGCAACGACATCGCCCACGGCTAATCCGAATGCGTCGACGATGTTCCCAGTGGCAATCAGGCTGACGATGCCGTTCGCGCCGGCATTGATCTGCTCTCTGAACGTGATATCGCCGACGGCGTCGACCAGCACCTCGGTTGCCGTCAGGCTATCGCCAACGGTCACCGAACCGGAGTGATCGAGGCTGATCGTCCCGCCGCCGGCGTCGATGGCACCGCCGGTGTTGTCGAATGCGACTCCGCTGCTGCTGAAATCGCCGCCATTCGTGTCGATCGTGGCGTTGACCGCGACGTCGCCGCCCACGGGCGCCGAATCATCAGCGATGAGCTCGACGTTCAAGGTTCCGCCGGCTGCCGTGATGGCGTCGCCCACGGTTATGTCGTTCGCTGCCGTGAGCGTAAACGTCGCGTCGGTGTCGGGACCGGTGAAACTGACCGCGACCGGCGCCGACACGGTGATGTTGCCGTCCTGAGTGCCAGGCCCGGCATTATTGGTATTTACGGTAACGTCCGTGCCACCGTTCAGGATGGCGGTGATGGCGGAATTGAGGATCTCAGCGTCGTCCGCGGTCGGCGTGAAAGTTCCTCCCACAGCGGCGGTAGGCGCGCCCGACGACGCGACGATTTCGACATTGAACGGATCGAGCAGGAGAGATCCGGAACGCCCGAAGGGTGCACTGGCATCGACCATTCCCGTGAAGCTCAGCACATCCTTGCCGGACACCTCGACCAATCCGCCGTCGCCGACATGATCGCCGCCACGAGCGGTAATCGTCCCGTAGAACTGGGTGTAGTCGTCCGACCACACCACAACGGTACCACCGTCTCCGTCGGTCAGCGCATCGGCGCTAATGACCGCATCCGTGCCAACGAACGTCATTGAGGCGTTCTGTTCCGGCCCGTTGCCTTGGAAGGCGCCGCCGACCAAGACCGTGCCTCCGCCGACATCGCCGGAAACATCGACCAACCCATCCAATTCGAGGGCGACCGTGTCGCCCAGTAGTTTGACCGTTCCGCCGGTCTCGCCGGCGTCCGTTCCGGTCGCGTCGATGGTGCCTGACACGCGGACAACGCCGCTGTCGCCGCCAGAGAGAATCACCTGGCCATTCGCGGTCGTCAGCGTCTCCGCACGGATCACGCCGGACATGTTGATGACGTTGTCGACGACGCCGTCGATGCTGTCGGCGGTCAACAGGACATAGCCGCCGGATGCGTCGATCACGCCGGAATTGGTGACCAGGTCGGTCATGCCATCGGGCGCCGAGGTCACGGGCGAAGCGATCTCGAAGCTCAGGAGGCCATCGCCGGCGAAGTCGAGGGCGAAGGTCTCCGCACCGCCGAGCACGACCTGCGCCATGCGGCCGACGATGAGGCCATCATTCTCGACACCCGGAGCGACCAGGGCAGCTAGCCCCCGTTCGCCGACCGAGATCTGACCGAGATTGACGATGGAGGCATCGGGGTTGGTCGACGGGATATCGAAGCTGAACCGGTTGTCGCCGTCGAGTACGTCGCTGTCGAGAATGTCGGCGGTGGAGGCCAGGAAGCCGTTCACGTCGATGATGGCGCCGGCTCCAGCCGTCAGCCCGTTCGGGTTGATGATCCAGACATTGCCATTGGCGGTGAGCGTGCCGAGGAGGAGCGATTCTGCGGTTCCGGTAACGCGGTTGACGGCGATGGAGCCCGAGTCCGGTTGGACGAACTGGGTCGCCTCACCGGTCCCGATGGAGAAATCGTCCCAGTGCAGGATGGCGCGGTCGGTGGTCTGGTTGACCGTGACGTTGCTCGTCCCTTCGCCGCTGATCGTGGCATTGCCGCCAACGACCGAGCCCCCGGTCGGGTTGCCGGCCGCCGGGACCGCGCTCAGCAGGGCCGCGCCGACCAGCGGTGCGCCCCAGAAGAGGGCCCGGTTGCTCAGCGCGGTGCTGCCTCGATAGTGCCTGCGCAACCGTGACAACGTCCTGCTGTCCGGAGTCCGCCGCGAGGTCGCGGTGCGTTGTCCGCCCGTCATGGTACCGCCCATCCTGTTTTCCCTCCTCCGCCGAAGTTGCGTCCCTGCAGCTTCGTAATCCAAACTCTTGTCTGCCCCTGTCACACCGCTGTCGCAGCCTCGGTGGCCAGAAGTTCTCTTTTCCGCGCCGCCCCTCAGAATTGCCCGGTTACGCGGAAGAAATAGCGTTCCGCATCCGGGTCGCTGACAGATCGATTGGCAGGTTCCCGGGTCAGGGGCTTGGCGACCTCCAGGTCCACGGACAGCCAATCGGTCAGGTTCGTCCGAACGCCGACGCCTGCCGAAGCAAGCGATTCCTGGCTCGCTGTATTGGTGTCATTGTTCCAGACCACGCCGAAATCGTAGAAGGTGTAGACTTGGTAGCTCTGCAAGAACGACAGCCCCGGCGCCTGGTTGAATTGTAGTTCGAGGAGCGCGCCCATTCCGCTGTCGCCGGTAAGCTCGGACGGATCATAGCCGCGCCCGAACGTAAGCCCGCCGATCTCGAATTCCTCGGTCGACAGCAATTGGTCGTCGAAGCCGTATTGGCCACCGACTTGCGCCAAAAGATTGAAATTCGACGTCAGTCGCTGCAATCGCGCCACCTCGGCATTCAGCGAGGTGAAAGTGCCGTCGCCCTCGACCCTCGAAAGGTTGGCGTCGCCATCATCGCTCGCACCGAGGATCGGCAGGCCCTGGCGAATGCCGACCTCCGCGAAATTGGCGCCGCCGAAGCTGTCCCGATAATCCATGGTTGCCGTGGCATGCAGAACACGCAGGCTGTCGTCCGCGACGGTCGAGGAACCGCTCAGGATATCGCTGTCCTGCTCGATGAAGTCGAATCCTGCGGCGACGCTGAAATTGAAGCGGCGCGACCGCACATAGGGGTATTCGGTCTCCAGCGTGAACAGCAGGGTCTCCTGTTCCACGTCCAGCGACTCGAGCGTTCCACCCGGTTCCGAATCGCCATAGGACGCGAGACCGCGGATGGTCAGCCCGTCGCTGCCGATCTGCTGCTCGTAGGTGATCTGGGCGACACGCTGCTCCTCGTCCTCGAGCGCGGAGAAGAGCACCAATTCGGTCTGCTCGCCGAACGGCGTGAACGAATTCGCAGACAGTCCAAGAGCCGCGCCCTCCTCGCCGGTGAATTCGGATCCGCGGTTGTCAACCAGCGCGAAGGCATCGAACTGCTTGCGCTGGGCATTGACGACAAGTTCCGCTGCGCCGACATCCGCCCCTGACGGCCGCAGGACGCCGGTTCCGGATATTCCCGGAAGATCGTTCATCAAGAGCAGGTATCGCTCGATATCGGCGATGTTGACCGGCCGGCTCGCCAGGATGTTGTTGAGATAACGCTCGATGAGCCCGCGGCTGCTGCCGACGTCGCCTTCCAGAACGACATTCGTGACGAAGCCTTCGATGACCTGGATCCGATAGACACCGTCGCTGACCGACTGCGCCGGCACGATCGCGCGGCTGATGATGTAGCCGTCGTCGCGATAGCGCGTCTCGATCGCCGAGGCGATTCCGTAGAGCGTTGCGAGGCTGATCTCGGTTTGCAGGAATTCCTCGTAGAGCGGGCGGAGCTGGCCTTCGCCATACACCGTCGAACCGTCGACCATGATATCGGCCAGGAAGAAGCGGGCCGCTTCCGCACCTGGCGGAACGTCGGGGTCGACCTCGGTCGGCGTCGTCAGGTCCGGCTCGACGGGAGGCGGCTGCAGCGGCGGGACGCGATCCGGCGAGATCCCCGGCCGCAATTCCGCCGGAGGTGGCACCTGCGCGACGGCGCTGCCGGCAGTCACCGATACGAAGACAAGGGATAGGCAAGCCGCCCAGGCACATGCCGACAGGAATCTGTCGGCCGACAGTCGCCGAATCGGCACACTGACAGACGCAGCGTCCACATGCACCGCGCCGGACGAATCGTCCGCGACAGGGGCTTCCAGGTTCCGTGCACCACTAAATGCGAAACGGGCGACGCGGCTGCACCGCCCGGTCCCATCACTTTCGACGTACATTCGCCCCCTGCCTTAACGATTTTTTAACAAATCTTCAGGTGTCACTCGAGTGTACAGAAAATTTTTCGAAAATTCAAAGACTGTCGGCTGGTAACTGGGCTTGGCAGCGCTCCAGATTTCCGGAGTCTTTGGCTATTCTAAGCAGCCCCACGCAGCACAAAGGCCGGCAATCCAATGGTTTGCCGGCCTTGGTTCCAGGCCCTGAGGCCACCCTCAGGGGTCAGCTTCGACAATCAGCCGCCCGAGGCGCCGATATTGGTGATCTCGACCCGGCGATTCTGCGAGCTGAACGGGTTGCCGGCGTCCAGCAGCGCGCTCTCGCCCATGCCGACCGTATTCAGGCGGGCCCGGTCGATACCGTAGTTCGCCGCCAGGTAGGCTTCCACCGCCCGCGCCCGCTGCTCGGAGAGCTGCAGATTGAAGGTCTCCGGACCGGTCGCATCCGTATGGCCGGAAATCCTGAAGGCGTAAGGCGACAGCGTGTCGGAAGACAACGCCACGCCGAGCTGGTCGAGCACCGACATCGCCTCGGACGTGAGATTGGCCGACCCCAGTTCGAATTCGACGGCGAAGTTCATCGACGGCGCCTCGACCTGCTCGACAGCCTGAACCGAGATGCCGCGTCCGCCGCCCTTCATGCGAAGGCCAGGCACGGGCGCTTCCTGCATCTGAAGGTTTTCGATGATCTGATCTGCCTGCGGAACCGTGGCGTCCTGTGCCGATGCCGACATTGCGAACATCATGGCTCCACCGATGACGCCGGCCCGGATGGCCGACTGGATGAGTGACGATTTCATGACGAACCCCTGCGTATCTCGGAGTTAACTCAAATTTAGCTCTAAATTACGCGGCCGCTTCCGCAGACGCCAGAGGAAACTATCCCCACACGGCCCGTGCGGCTGTGACCCTCATCACCAATGTCCGAATATTATGGTTTATTTTTCCGGGCAGCACAAAGAACGCCCGGAAACTGGCGGCTTCCCTTGAGTTTGCGGGGCGTCCACATGGGACGATTTTGGTATTCGGAAGCCGTTTCGCCGGTTGTCGCCGCAGCTGCGCCCGATCCGTCGGCGGGCGGACGCAGAACGGCCCGACACTTTGCCGGGCCGTCGATTGCGCGACTCACCGCATGGCGAGTCGCGGATAGAACCAGTGGGTCAGGAGCCGTCCCAGCAGGGAATGTTGACGGCCCCGGCCGACCCACGTCCGGCCGCGCGACCGAATTGCGGCTGCGAGCACAGGCTCGGAGGCGCATTCAGGATCGTGGTGTCGCCGTCGCTGCCGATCAGGATCATCGCATCGCGGGCCTCGGCTGCATCGGGGATCGACGCCGTGCCGAATTTCGGGTCTTTCATGACGCAGGCGGATGCCAACAGACCGGCGGCGGCCACAGCCGCGACACCGGCAATTCCGGGCAATTTTCGAAACACGCCAACTCCTCCGGCCTCTAACCGGCCGCACATGAAACGGGTTTGATTGGCGCGAATGATCGCTCGCCGCGATTAAGAAACTATTGAATGGCCACAAACGGGCCAGGTCGAATGTCGAAGGCGCCGCCGTCCCGCGAAGGGCCGCGTCACTACAAGGCAAACGTGCCGTCGTCGAAAGCCGTCAATTCGCGGTGCTTTTTTCTCAAATTCCAGTAAGGTGTCGAAAAGCACAGGGCACGTGCGGCTTGGGATCGAAATGCGGCCCGTCGATCCCGGCGATGTCACCCGCGAAAGATGTCGCCAGCCGATGGCCCGGCAGGTATTGATACGGTCACCGAGTTCGCCCCGGACCGGCAACGGATGATGGACATGGACAGCACCGACACCGAATCCGTCGAGGTCTCCTTCGAGGTGATCCGGGTTGAGAAGGTCGATGCGGGGCGGCTCTTCGCCTTGGCAACGGTCGTCGTGACGGTCAACGCCATGGAGATGGCGATTCAGGGCGTGCGTGTCATGCGGCAACCGACCGGCATGCTGGCGGTCGAGGCGCCGCGGTTTCGCCGGCCGGGTGGAGAATGGGTCCCGGCGGTCATGCTGCCGCCGGAACTGAAGCAGGCCATCGCCGACGAGATCCTCGATCAGGTCGAACAGATCGGCTGACCGGACGCTAGAAGTTCTCCACCCAGGGACGCAATTCGACCTCCCACGTCCAGGCGCTGCGATGCTGGCGATGGACATGGACATAGGTCTCGGCGATCGCGTCGGGATGCAGCCATTTGTCCGCGTCGTCAGCTGCCGCGCCGGGCGGCAGGATGCCGCCATCGATGACGAAATGCGCCACATGGATGTTCTTCGGCGCCAGCTCGCGGGCCATGCTCTGCGCCAGGCCGCGAAGACCGAACTTGCCCATGGCGAAGGGTGCGGAATTTGGATAGCCCTTGACGCCGGCCGAGGCGCCGGTGAACTGGATGCTGCCATGCCCCGCGGCCAGCATGCGCCGGGCCGCGGCCTGTCCGACCAGGAACCCGCCAAAGCAGGTGATGCGCAACGCCTTCTCGACCTCGGCGGGGTCCAGGTCTACCAGCGGGCCGCGGGTGCGGTAGCTCGGATTGTAGACGACCAGGTCCGGGGCGCCGAGATCGCTGTCCAGTGAGGTGAACAGGCGCTCCACATCGGCCTGCTGGCTGCAATCGGCCGCATAGGTCTTCGCACCGGTTTCCGCTGCCAGATCGGCAAGCTTGTCGACGGACCGGGCCGCCAGGGCGATCTGCACGCCATCGCGTGCCAGACGACGGGCAAGGGCGGCGCTCAACCCAGCGCCGGCACCGACAATCAGGGCAGTCTCGGCCATCGTTCAACTCCTTCCTGGGGTTCGCCTACGGCAACGAATTCGCTTCGATCTCGACCGCGAGTGCCGGCATTGAACGACGATGGCACGGCCCTGTCACGCGCCGCGAAATGAAAATCGCGAGGCCGGCCGCCCCAAGATCAGGCGGAGGCGTTCTCGCTCAGATCGAGCTCGTCCAGGGCCAGGGACTGCACCAGGCTGGCGCTGGCCTCCTTGAAGGTGAGGTAATGCGGCATCTGCTTGTGGGCCTCGAAGGCGTCGCGATCATCATAGATCTCGTACAGGACCACCTCGTCGGCGCCGTCCCGGGGCGTCAGGACGTCGAAACGCCGGCAGCCCGGCTCGTCACGCACCGACGCCGCCGCATTCACCTTCACCAGTTCCTCGAATTCGGCCCGCTTGCCCGGCTGCAGGACAAACCTCACCAGCACAACAAACCCGTCCATATCGCCTCCGGTGTGTTCGGACGAACCCGCGCGTCCATCCGACAGCTTCTAGCCCATCGGGCCAGGCGCTGCCAGCGACCGGTGCGAAGGGTGGCGGTTCAGTCGCCGACGGTGATCACCCGGCGAATCTCTTCGCCCTGGAAACCGATGGTCATCGGGCGGACGGTCTCCGGCAGGATCACCACGTCGTACAGCTCGGTCACCATCCCCTCGATCTTGAGCGAATGGGCGATCTCTCCCGATCGAAGATCGACCACGTGGATGGCGCATTGCGAGTCGACCTTGCTGCGGGCCAGGATCTCATCCAGGGGCAGGCCGGAGAAGGTATCGCCGTGGCGCGGCTTGGACGTGCCCATGACCGCGAAATCCCCGGCGAAGTCGAGCCCCCGGAGGAATCCCGGGCAGAAGCTGACCGGCTCGAAGCTGCCGTCCTTGAGATCGGCCTGCCCGAAACGGCCGGTCCCGGAATCATGCAGCCACAGCCGGTCATCGTGCCAGCGCGGCGCGTGCGGCATAGACAGGCCGCGCAGCACGACCTCGTCATCCTCGACGCTGATCACGCAGCCGCCATCGTTGCGGTGCTCGCGCCAGCCTTCCTTGGTGTCAGTCTCCGCCACCGCGGTCACGAAGGCCGGCAATCCGTCGCGCATGGCCAGGCCGTTGAGGTGGCATCGATCCTCCGGCGCCAGCCCACTTATGAAAGGTGGCTTCCAGATCGGCGTGAAGCTGTGCAGCTCGCTGGTGGTGGCCAGGCAGCCGAACAGCGTATTCACGAAGACGACCCGTCCGGTCTTGTCGATGGCCACGTCATGGACGTCCAGGCTGCCGGTGACGTATCCCACCTGGGGCACGTAGACGCGATCGAAGCCGTTCGACTCCTGGCCGGGCTGCAATGCATCCTCGAAACGCCAGATCTGGTACTGCGTGCCGACGAGGAAGCCGGAGCCATTGACCGCCACACCCATGCAGCGATCCAGCGTGCGCTCGAAGATCGAAAGCCGGCCGTTGGGCTGGCTGCCGATGGTGAACAGCTTGCCGACACGATAGGTGGTGAAGGCGATGCTCAACCGGCGCTCATGCAGCCATTCGGCCAGCCCGGGCGTCGGTTCGATGGTCAGGGCCGGCTCCGGCGACGCCTCCGCCGCGGCAGCCTGATTCTTGGTCTTGGCCTTGGTCTTTGTCGCAGCGGCTTTGGTCTTGGTGGTCATCGGATGAGGGTTCCGGCTGTGATTGCCCACCGGTGCGACGGCGTGGTGCTGGACATCAGCACACACTCAGAGCCGCGCAGCCGGTCAGCGATTGAAACACCGGCCGGTAAAGTCTCGGTAAAGCGGCAAGGCCGTTGAATCATTGCGGAATATCGGACCGGAACGGAAACCGGCCGCCCGGTGGATGTCTTGCGACACCCGCCGGGCGGCCGGCTCCGACCGAGGTCCTTGAGATCGCCGGTTAGACGATCACAACATTGTTGTTGAGGTCGCTGTCGACCATCAGGGTCGCCTCGCCGGCGGTGTACACATCGAAGGTCACACCACCGTCGACCTGCTGACCGGCCGACGTCCAGCCGCCCTCGGCGACCACCTGGTCGCCCAGGTCGCCCAGCACCTTCAAGGTGTTGGTGCTGTCCGAGGCGTCCAGCACATCCATCACGTTCAGCGTCAGGACATTGTCGCCGGTGCCGGTGATGTCGACCGCCTCGATGCCCGAGATCGGCAGATCGCCGAGATCGATGGCCAGGCTGGCGCCCTGGATCTCCAGGGTATCCGTGCCGGTGCCGCCGTCGATCCGCTGCGGCGCCAGATCGGCAATCGCCAGGGTGTCGTCGCCCTCGCCGCCGTAGAGGACATCCGCCCCTCCGGCACCGAACAGGAAGTCCGCGCCCTGGCCGCCGATCATCGTATTGGCCCCGGCATCGCCGGTCAGCGTATCCGCGGCCGACGTGCCCTGATGGGTCACGTTGCCCTGGAAGTCCTGGCCATAGAGGATGTACGACGCACCGGAGTCGTTGCCGTTCGCATCGGCCTTCGGCGCACCCACGATCAGATCGTCGTATCCGTCGCCGTTGACATCTCCGGCCGAGCTGACCGAGTTGCCGAAGGTGCTGTCCTCGGGCACTCCACCGATCGTGAAGCCGTTGCTGCCGTCGAGCTGGTTCAGATCCAGCGTCGCGCCGAACCCGCTGGCGGATCCGAAGACAACGTAGCTTTCGCCGTGGTTGGCGTAGCCGCCATAGTAGCCGTAGCCGTATACACCGCGGGCGCCGATGATGATGTCATCGAAGCCGTCGCCGTTGATGTCGCCGGCCATCGAGACCGAGTAGCCGGCCTGATCGCCCTGCTCGTTACCGACGATGCGGAAGCCGTTGGTGCCGTCCAGGGCGCCGAGATCGACATTGGCGCCGAGACCGCCATCCTGGCCGAACACCACATAGGCGCCGCCGGTATCGTAGTAGAAGCTGCTCTCGCCGATCACGAGATCATCGATCCCGTCACCGTTGATGTCGCCGGCCGCGCTGATGGAGTTGCCAGCCTCGCCGTCGGCGAAGGCGCCGGTGATGGTGAGGCCGTTGGTGCCGTCCAGGGTCGACACATCGACATTGGCCGGCAATCCCGAGGCGCCACCATAGACGACGTAGACCTCGCCGGCGTTGTTCACGCCGCCCGGATCGCCGCCGACGGCACTGACGACGATGTCGTCATAACCGTCATTGTTGAGGTCGCCGGCCGAGACCGCCGTTCCAAGGTTGTCCAGCGCGGTATCGCCGGTGACCTTGAAACCGTTGGTCCCGTCGAGGGTGGACACGTCGATGGACGAGCCGAATCCGGTCGACTGGCCGAAGACAACATAGCTCTCGCCGATATTGAACTCGGTCTGCGGCACGCCGTTCCCCGACGGTCCTGCACCCTGCGAGCCAATGATGATATCGGCGATGCCGTCGCCGTTCACGTCGCCGGCCGACCCGACCACGATGTCGGAGAAGTTGGTATCGATCCCGGTGATCGAGAAGCCGTTGGCGCCGAGGGTGCTCAGGTCGACGGTGTCGATACCGCTATTGCCGCCGTACACGACATAGGCGGTTTCCGATCCGGCAACCCCGATGTCGTCATCATCGGTGTTGTCCTTCGCACCGACCAGGATGTCGGCAAAGCCGTCACCGTTGATATCGCCGGCGCCGCTGACCGAAAACCCTGTGAACTGGGACGCGACGGCGCCGGTGATTGTGAAGCCGTTGCTGCCGTCCAGGCTCGAAAGGTCGAGGCTACCGAAAGCCGGGCCGTTGGCACTGCCATACACGACGTAACTGGTGCCGGCATCGGCCCGCCCGTTCGGATCGGCATAGGGCGCGCCGATGATGAAGTCGTCGTAGCCGTCACCATTGACGTCACCGATGCCGGAGACTGAATGGCCGGCCAGGTCTTGCGACGCGACGCCATTCACTACGAAGCCGTTGGACCCGTCGATATCCTGGATCGAGAAGGTGCTGTTGGCGAGCACGAAGGTCATCGACCCGGTGGTCTGGAGGCCATCGGCATCCTCGATCACATAGCTGATCGGACCCGTCGTCATGGATTCGCCGAACAGCAGATCGCCGGACGTCGAGTTTCTCACGATGTACTCGAAGCTCAGATCGCCATTGAACACGACGATGTCGACTTCCGGGTCAGCGGGGTCGCCGAGGTAGACTTCCATCTGACCGGAGGAGAAGTCGACCGGCGTGCCATCGATCGACACCAGGGTGAGCGTCGAGCCTTCCGGATCGAAGTCGTTATCCAGGAAGGTCGGCGTCTCGACCTCGGTATTGTCGTCATGACGAACTACGAACCTGTCGGCGACCGCGGTCGGCGCGTCGTTCACGCCGTTCACGGTGACCGTCACCGTGGCGGTGTCGGTCGAGCCGTTGCCGTCATCAACCGTGTAGGTGAACGTGTCGGTTCCGGTCTGGCCGACTCCCAGCTGCTCGAACGCGCCGTTCGGATCGTAGCTGTAGCTTCCATCCGCATTCATGGTCAGCAGCGCGCCGGAGGCCAGCGTGATCTGCGATCCGACATTGCCCGCCGAACCCTCGACCGCGCTGACGCTGAGCACGTCGCCGGCGTCCGGATCCGTGTCGTTCGCCAGCACACCGTCGGCCGGCACCGACAGGACATCGTCCTCGGTGGTCGCCGCCGTGTCGTCGACGGCGATCGGGGCGGAGTTCGAGATACCGTTGATCGTCACCGTGACGGTCGCGGTATCCGTAGCGCCCTGGCTGTCGGTGATGGTGTAGGTGAAGCTGTCGGTCGCGGTCTCGCCGTCCACCAGAGACTGGTACTGACCGTTCGGATCGTAGCTGTAGCTGCCATCCGCATTCATGGTCAGCAGCGCACCCGAGGCAAGGGCGATCTGCCCGCCGACGGCCGAGGTCGAACCCTGGACCGCGGTGACGGAGAAGGTGTCGCCCACATCAGGATCGCTGTCGTTCGACAGCACGCCGTTGGCCGGGACCGTCAGCACCGTGTTTTCGTCGGTGATGCCGGCATCGTCCGCGGCCGTCGGGGCGTCATTGGCGCCGTTGATGGTCACCGTCACGGTCGCCGTGTCGGTGCCGCCATTGCCGTCATCCACCGAGTAAGTAAACGTATCGGTGGCCGTCTGGCCGACGCCCAGATCGTTGAACTGGCCGTTCGGATCGTAGCTGTAGCTGCCATCCGCGTTCATTGTCAGCAGCGCGCCTGAGGCCAAGACCAGCGGTGCCCCGACATTGGCCGCGGAGCCCTGGACCGCGCTGACGCTCAGCACGTCGCTGGCATCCGGATCGGTGTCGTTCGACAGGATCCCGTTGGCGGCCACGTTGAGCGCACCGTCCTCAGAGACGGAGAGGGCATCATCATTGGCCACAGGCGCGTCATTGGCACCGGTGATGGTGATGGTCACCGTCGCGATGTCGGTACCGCCGGCACCGTCCGACACCGTGTAGGTGAAGGTATCGGTCCCGGTCTCGCCAACAGCCAGGCTGTTGAAGGCACCGCTCGGGTCGTAGCTGTAGCTGCCATCGGCGTTCATGGTGACGACAGCGCCGGAGGCCAGGGTGGTGGCCGAACCGACATTCGCCGCGACACCCTCGACCGCGCTGACATTCAGCACGCTGCCGGTGTCCGGATCGCCGTCATTGGCAAGAACACCGTTGGCGGCGACGGAGAGGACACCGTCCTCGCCCACCGCACCGGTGTCGTCGCCGGCGTTCGGGCCGTCATTGGCGCCGTTGATGGTCACTGTCACGGTCGCCGTGTCGGTGCCGCCATTGCCATCATCCACCGTGTAGGTGAAGCTGTCGGTGGCCGTCTGGCCGGTCGCCAGGCTGTTGAACACGCCGTTGGTGTCGTAGCTGTAGCTGCCATCGGCGTTCATGGTCACGATGGCGCCGGAGGCCAGGGTCACCGCCGCGCCCACATTGGCTGCGGAGCCCTGGACCGCGCTGACATTCAGCACATCCGTGGCGTCCGGATCGACATCGTTCGCCAGCACGCCATTGGCGGCCACGGTGAGGATGTCGTCCTCGGCGACCGTACCGGCATCGTCGCCAGCGGTCGGGCCGTCATTGGCGCCGTTGACGGTCACCATCACGGTGGCGGTGTCCACACCGCCATTGCCGTCGGACACCTCATAGGTGAACGTGTCCGTGGTGCTCTCGCCGGCCGCCAGGCCGTTGAAGGCACCATTGGTGTCGTAGCTGTAACTGCCATCGGCATTCATGGTGACGATGGCGCCGGAAGCCAGGGTGACCGCCGCGCCCACATTGGCCGCGGAGCCCTGGACCGCGCTGACGTTCAGCACGCTGCCGTTGTCCGGATCGGCATCGTTGGCCAGCACGCCATTGGCGGCCACGGTGAGGACATCGTCCTCGCCGACCGAGCCGGCGTCGTCGCCGGCCGTCGGACCGTCATTGGCACCGTTGATGGTCACCGTGACGGTGGCGGTGTCGACACCGCCATTGCCGTCGGACACCTCGTAAGTGAAGGTATCCGTGGTGCTCTCGCCGGCCGCCAGGCCGTTGAAGGCGCCATTGGTATCGTAGCTGTAACTGCCATCGGCATTCATCGTGACGATGGCGCCGGAGGCCAGGGTGACGGCCGCGCCGACATTGGCAGCGGCACCCTCGACGGCGCTGACGCTCAGCACGTCGGAGGCATCCGGATCGCTGTCGTTGGACAGGACGCCATTGGCGGCCACGGTGAGGACGTCGTCCTCACCGACCGAACCGGTGTCGTCGCCGGCCGTCGGGCCGTCATTGGCACCGTTGATGGTGACGGTCACCGTCGCGGTGTCGACACCACCGTTACCGTCGGACACCTCGTAGGTGAACGTGTCGGTGGTGCTCTCGCCGGCCGCCAGGCCGTTGAAGGCGCCATTGGTGTCGTAGCTGTAGCTGCCATCGGCATTCATGGTGACGATGGCGCCGGAGGCCAGGGTCACCGCGGCGCCCACATTGGCGGCGGCACCCTCGACGGCGCTGACGTTCAGCACGTCGGAGGCATCCGGGTCGCTGTCGTTGGACAGGACGCCATTGGCGGCCACCACCAGGGTGCCGTCCTCACCGACCGAACCGGCATCATCGCCAGCGGTCGGGCCGTCATTGGCGCCATTGATGGTCACCGTGACGGTCGCGGTGTCGAAACCGCCATTACCGTCGGACACCTCGTAGGTGAACGTGTCCGTGGTGCTCTCGCCGGCCGCCAGGCCGTTGAAGGCACCATTGGTGTCGTAGCTGTAGCTGCCATCGGCATTCATGGTGACGATGGCGCCGGAGGCCAGGGTGACGGCCGCGCCCACATTGGCGGCGGCACCCTCGACAGCGCTGACGTTCAGCACATCGGAGGCATCCGGGTCGCTGTCGTTGGACAGCACGCCGTTGGCGGCCACCACCAGAGTGCCATCCTCGGCGACCGCGCCGGTGTCGTCGCCGGCCGTCGGACCGTCATTGGCACCGTTGATGGTCACCGTGACGGTGGCGGTGTCGACACCGCCATTGCCGTCGGACACCTCGTAAGTGAAGGTATCCGTGGTGCTCTCGCCGGCCGCCAGGCCGTTGAAGGCGCCATTGGTGTCGTAGCTGTAACTGCCATCGGCATTCATGGTGACGACGGCGCCGGAGGCCAGGGTGACGGCCGCGCCGACATTGGCAGCGGCACCCTCGACGGCGCTGACGTTCAGCACGTCGGAGGCATCCGGATCGCTGTCGTTGGACAGGACGCCATTGGCGGCCACGGTGAGGATATCGTCCTCACCGACCGAACCGGTGTCGTCGCCGGCCGTCGGGCCGTCATTGGCACCGTTGATGGTGACGGTCACCGTCGCGGTGTCGACACCACCGTTACCGTCGGACACCTCGTAGGTGAACGTGTCGGTGGTGCTCTCGCCGGCCGCCAGGCCGTTGAAGGCGCCATTGGTGTCGTAGCTGTAGCTGCCATCGGCATTCATGGTGACGATGGCGCCGGAGGCCAGGGTCACCGCGGCGCCCACATTGGCGGCGGCACCCTCGACGGCGCTGACGTTCAGCACGTCGGAGGCATCCGGGTCGCTGTCGTTGGACAGGACGCCATTGGCGGCCACCACCAGGGTGCCGTCCTCACCGACCGAACCGGCATCATCGCCAGCGGTCGGGCCGTCATTGGCGCCATTGACGGTCACCGTCACCGTCGCGGTGTCGAAACCGCCATTACCGTCGGACACCTCGTAGGTGAACGTGTCCGTGGTGCTCTCGCCGGCCGCCAGGCCGTTGAAGGCACCGTTGGTGTCGTAGCTGTAGCTGCCATCGGCATTCATGGTGACGACGGCGCCGGAGGCCAGAGTGACCGCCGCGCCCACATTGGCGGCGGCACCCTCGACGGCGCTGACGTTCAGCACGTCGGAGGCATCCGGGTCGCTGTCGTTGGACAGGACGCCGTTGGCGGCCACCACCAGAGTACCATCCTCGCCCACCGAACCGGCATCGTCGCCAGCGGTCGGGCCGTCATTGGCACCGTTGACGGTCACCGTTACGGTGGCGGTGTCGACACCGCCATTGCCGTCGGACACCTCGTAGGTGAACGTGTCCGTGGTGCTCTCGCCGGCCGCCAGGCCGTTGAAGGCGCCATTGGTGTCGTAGCTGTAGCTGCCATCGGCATTCATCGTGACGATGGCGCCGGAGGCCAGGGTGACCGCCGCGCCCACATTGGCCGCGGAGCCCTGGACGGCGCTGACGTTCAGCAAATCGGAGGCATCCGGGTCGCTGTCGTTGGACAGGACGCCGTTGGCGGCCACCACCAGGGTGCCGTCCTCGGCCACCGAACCGGCATCATCGCCAGCGGTCGGGCCGTCATTGGCGCCATTGACGGTCACCGTGACGGTCGCGGTGTCGAAACCGCCATTACCGTCGGACACCTCGTAGGTGAACGTGTCCGTGGTGCTCTCGCCGGCCGCCAGGCCGTTGAAGGCGCCATTGGTGTCGTAGCTGTAGCTGCCATCGGCATTCATGGTGACGACGGCGCCGGAGGCCAGGGTGACTGCCGCGCCCACATTGGCGGCGGCACCCTCGACGGCGCTGACGTTCAGCGCATCGCCATCCGGGTCGCTGTCGTTGGACAGCACGCCATTGGCGGCCACCACCAGGGTGCCGTCCTCGTCCACCGAGCCGGCGTCATCGCCAGCGGTCGGGCCGTCATTGGCGCCATTGACGGTCACCGTGACGGTCGCGGTGTCGAAACCGCCATTACCGTCGGACACCTCGTAGGTGAACGTGTCGGTGGTGCTCTCGCCGGCCGCCAGGCCGTTGAAGGCGCCATTGGTGTCGTAGCTGTAGCTGCCATCGGCATTCATGGTGACGATGGCGCCGGAGGCCAGGGTCACCGCGGCGCCCACATTGGCGGCGGCACCCTCGACGGCGCTGACGTTCAGCACATCGGAGGCATCCGGGTCGCTGTCGTTGGACAGGACACCATTGGCGGCCACCACCAGAGTGCCGTCCTCGTCCACCGAACCGGCATCGTCGGCCGCCACCGGCGCGTCATTGGCGCCGTCGATGGTGATTGTCAGCGTGGCCGTGTCGGTCGCACCGGCACTGTCGGTCGCCGTGTAGGTGAAGCTGTCGGAGGCGGTTTCACCCAGAGCCAGACTGTTGAAGACACCGTTCGGGTCGTAGCTGTAGCTGCCGTCGTTGTTCATGGTCAGCAGCGCGCCGGACGGCAGAGTGATCTGCGCCCCGACATTTCCGCTGTTGCCGTTGACATGGGTGACCGTCAGCGTGTCGCCCGGATCCGGGTCACTATCGTTCGACAGGACACCGTTGGCGGCCACCACCAGGGTGCCGTCCTCGCCCACCGAGCCGGCATCATCGGCTGCGATCGGCGCGGTGTTGTCCGTCGCGCCGTTGATGGTCACCGTCACGGTCGCCGTGTCGGTGCCGCCATTGCCGTCGCTCACCGTGTAGGTGAACGTGTCGGTGGCGGTCTCGCCATCGTTTAGCGCATCGAACTGACCGTTCGGATCGTAGCTGTAGCTGCCATCGGCGTTCATGGTGACGACGGCACCGGAGGCCAGGGTGACCGCCGCGCCCACATTGGCGGCGGCACCCTCGACGGCGCTGACATTCAGCGCATCGCCATCCGGGTCGCTGTCGTTGGACAGCACGCCATTGGCGGCCACGGAGAGCACGCCCTCCTCGCCGACCGAACCGCTGTCATCCGCGGCCGTCGGGCCGTCATTGGCGCCATTGATGGTCACCGTCACGGTCGCCGTGTCGGTGCCGCCATTGCCGTCATCCACCGTGTAGGTGAAGGAGTCGGTGGTCGACTCACCGGCACCCAGGCCGTTGAATGCGCCGTTGGTGTCGTAGTTGTAGCTGCCATCGGCATTCATGGTGACGACGGCGCCGGAGGCCAAGGTCACCGCGGCGCCCACATTGGCGGCGGCGCCCTCGACGGCGCTGACATTCAGCACGTCGGAGGCATCCGGGTCGCTGTCATTGGACAGGACGCCGTTGGCGGCCACCGCCAGGGTGCCGTCCTCGGCAACCGCACCGGCATCGTCGGCCGCCACCGGCGCATCGTTGGCGCCGTTGATGGTGATGGTCAGCGTGGCCGTGTCGGTGGCGCCGAAGCTGTCGGTCGCGGTGTAGGTGAAGCTGTCGGTAGCCGTTTCACCCAGGGCCAGGCTGTTGAAGGCACCGTTCGGGTCGTAGGTATAGGTGCCGTCATTGTTCATGGTCAGCAGCGCGCCGGACGGCAAGGTGATCTGCGAACCCACATTGCCGGTGTCGCCATTGACATGGGTGACGGTCAGCGTGTCGCCCGGATCCGGGTCGACATCGTTGTCGAGCAGACCGTTCACCGAGACCATGACGCCTTCGTCGACGGTCAGCGTGTCGTTGTTGGCGATCGGCGCCGAGTTGTCGGTCGCACCGTTGACGGTGATGGTCACCGTTGCGGTGTCGGTACCGCCATTGCCGTCATCCACCGTGTAGGTGAAGGAGTCCGTGGCGGTCTCGCCATCGTTCAGCGCATCGAACACACCGTTCGGGTCATAGTCGTAGCTGCCATCCGCATTCATGGTCAGCAGCGCGCCGGAGCCCAGGGTGATCTGGGTTCCGACATTGCCGGAGAGGCCTTCGACCTCGCTGACGTTCAGCGCATCGCCGTCCGGATCGCTGTCGTTCGACAGGACGCCGTTGGCGGCGACGGACAGAGTGCCGTCCTCGCCGACCGAACCGGCGTCATCAAGGGCGGACGGCGCCTGGTTCGGCGGCGCGCCCACGCCGGTGATGGTGATGGTCATGGTCGCCGTATCGGTGGCGCCATGCTCATCGGTGATGGTGTAGGTGAAGGTATCCGTGGCCGTCTCGCCAGCGTTCAGAGAGTCGAACGCACCGAACGGGAAGTAGGTGTAGCTGCCGTCCGGGCCGACCGCCAGAACGGCGCCGGAAGCCAGCGGAACCGGAGTCACGTTGACCGGGTCGATGGCAACATCCACCAGCCCGGCGACCTCGGTGATCGAGAACGACGACCCGTTGTCGATGTCGACATCATTGGTCAGCAGGCCGTTGCCGCCCGTGACGAACAGGACGCCGTTCTCCGCAACGCTCGCCGTGTCGTCGACCGCATCCGGGGCGTCGTTGGCGCCCTGGATGGTCAGCGTCACGGTGGCGGTGTCCGTGCCGCCATTGCCGTCGCTCATGGTGTAGCTGAAGCTGTCGGTGGTCGACTCGCCAACCGCCAGGCCCTCGAAGGAGCCATTGGTGTTGTAGTTGTACGTGCCGTCGGCATTCATCGTGACGATGGCGCCGGAGGCCAGGGTCACCTGCACAAGGCCGGTGACATCGTCGACGGCCGCGCCATTGACTTCGGTGACGCTCAGCACGTCGTTGGTGTCGGGGTCGACGTCGTTGGTCAGAACACCGTTCGAGGTGACGGCCAGCACATCGTCCTCGCCGACGGTCGCCGCGTCGTCATTCGCCGTCGGGGCGTCATTGGCGCCATTGATGGTGACGGTCACCGTCGCCGTGTCGGTCGCGCCATTGCTGTCCACGACCGTGTAGGCGAAGCTGTCGGTTCCGGTCTCACCCTCGCCGAGGCTGTTGAACGCGCCGTTCGGGTCGTACTGGTAGGTGCCGTCGGAGTTCATGGTCAGCAGCGCACCCGAGGGGAGGGTGATCTGCGAGCCGACGCCGGCGCTGTCGCCATTGATCTCGGTTACGGTCATGGTGTCGACCGGGTCGGGATCGATGTCGTTGTCCAGCACGCCGTTGACCGAGACCATGACGCCTTCGTCGACGGTTACGGTGTCGTCGACCGCAATCGGCGCGTCATTGGCACCATTGATGGTGATCACGACAGTCGCGACGTCGGTACCGCCCTGGCCGTCATCGACGGTGTACTCGAACGAGTCCGTAGTCGAAGAACCGACCATCAGATCGTTGAACGCATTGTTGGTGTCGTAGCTGTAGCTACCATCGGCGTTCATCGTGACGATGGCGCCGGAGGCCAGCGTCACCGGATTGCCGACATTGAGCGCATTGCCCTCGACCGCGCCGACGGACAGCGTATCGCCATTCACGTCGGTGTCATTTGTCAAGACGCCATCGGCCGGAACCGTCAGCACGTCGTCCTCGCCGACCGAGCCGCTATCGTCGGCGGCGACCGGATCGTCATTGGTGCCGGTGACGGTCACCGTGACGGTGGCGGTCTCCGGGCCGTTGGTGTCCGGATCCGGAGTCGTCGTGGTGAACTGGACGTCGTCGATCAGGATCTCGATCGACTCGTCGGCGAAGGTCTTCTTATTGCTGTAGCCGCCGATGACCAGGGTGTGGTTGCCGGCCGGCAGGTCGGCCAGGTTGACCGTGAAGGTCTGCCAGCCGGTGGTGGTCGGCGCACCGCCATTGCCGTCGCCATTGAGCTGGGCCACGTAGTCGTTGCCGCCGGCGCCGTACAGGGTGCCGTCGATGCTGACCATGACCTGGCCAAACTCGTCGCTCTCGAAATTCGGAGCGAGGGTCATGTTGTACTTGAAGGTCAGGGTGCCTGAGGCGTCCTCGGGCACGTTGATGGTGGTCTGCCAGCCGCCGGACATGCCCAGGATGTCGGCGCCGTCCTGGCCGCCCAGATTGATCTGCAGCCCGCCGCCGGTCTCGCCGAATCCGGCGCCCCAGGCGCCGTCGGCATAATCGGCCTCGCTGGTGCCGCGGAAGGCGTCGTCCACATAGGCGAAGCCGCCGGCACCGCCGTCGAAGCCTTCGTCGAGCAGCGTGGTCTCGATCATCGGCGTGCTGTCGGTGGTCAACTGCACGTCGTCGATCAGGATCTCGGCGGACTCGTCGTTAAAGGTCTTCTTGTTGCTGTAGCCGCCGATGGTGATGGTGTGCGAACCGGCGGAGAGCTGACCGAGATCGATGGTCACGGTCTGCCAGCCGGTGGTCATCACCGGGCCGCCATTGCCGTCGCCGGTCAGCTGGGCGATGTGGTCGGCGCCATTGGCGCCCACCGGGTTGCCATCGACGCTCAGCATCACCTGCGCGAACTCATCGGCTTCGTAGTTTTCGGCCAGCGACAGGTTGTACTTGAAGGTCAGGGTGCCGGAGGCGTCTTCGGGCACGTCGATCGTCGTGCTCCAGCCGCCGGACATGCCCAGAATGTCGGCATTGTCCTGACCGCCGAGGGTGACCTGCAGCCCGCCGCTGCCGCCCTCGCCGAAGCCGGCACCCGAGGCGCCGTCCGCATAGGCCGGCTCGCCGGTGCCGCGGAAGGTGTCATCGGAATAGGTGAAGGCGCCGGCACCGCCGTTGAAATTCTCGTCGATCAGCGTGCGCTGGACCGGCTCCGCCGGCGCGCTGGCGACGACACCATGGCCATCGGTCACGGTGTAGGTGAAGCTGTCGGTCGCGGTCTCGCCGCTGGCCAGATAGTCGAATGCGCCGTTCGGATCGTAGTCGTAGCTGCCATCCGCCCGCATCGTCAGGATCGCGCCGGAGTCCAGCGTGATCTGCTGCCCGACATTGGCGGCGTCACCCTCGACCGCGCCAACGCTCAGCGTATCGCTCGCATCCGGGTCGCTGTCGTTGGACAGGACGCCATTGGCCGGAACGTAGTAGACGCCGGTCTCGTCGACCGCACCGACGTCATCGGCGGCCGTCGGGCCATCATTGGCGCCGTTCACGGTCACGGTCACGGTGCCGGTGGCGAACCCGCCCTGGCCGTCGCTGATGGTGTAGGTGAAGCTGTCCGTCGCGGTCTCGCCGACGGCGAGGCTCTCATGGGCGCCGTTCGAATCGTAGGACAGCGTGCCGTCCGGATTGACGGTGACCGTACCGAGCGTGCCGGTGGTGTCGATGCTGTCGAAGCTGAGCGCGTCGCCGTCGTAGTCTTTGTCGTTGGCGATCAGGTCGGCGACCGAAATGGTGCCGCCGGTATCCTCATCGGCCGCCATCGCGTCATCGCCGGCCACCGGAGCGTTGTTCCGGCCGTCGATGAACAGGGTGTAGTCGCTGAACTGCAGCATCTCGACGCGGTTCAGCGTGTCGGTACCCTCGCCGGTGACGGTCGTGGTCGAGCCGGAACGCTGAATGTCGTAGTCGTCGATCGATCCGGAATAGAAGACGGTGTCGAAGCCCCTACCGCCGTCGATATTGTCGTCGCCGGCCGACCCCGTAACGGAGTCGTTGCCACCGCGGAGGTCGATTTCACGGATTCCGGACAGAGTCGTATTGCTGAAATCGAAATTGTTATCGCCGTTGTCGCCCCGAATATCGACGTTGGCGAAGCCGTTTCCAGAGATTTCCTCGATGCCATTGCTGGAATCGAAATCGCGCATCTGGATGCGCGTGTTGTTGCTGGTCGCCTCGATGACATCGTAGTCACCGGCGCCCATGCCCGTGTCGGTAATATTGTCGAAGCCGTCTCTGCGCCCGCCTATCTGATAGGTGTCGCTGCCGCCTTCGCCATCCATGGTGTCGCTGCCGCGACCACCCTCGATAGTGTCGTTATCGGCTCCGCCGCGCAGCGTATCGTTGCCACGGCCACCAATAATGGTGTCGTCACCATCGCCCCCGTCGATGGTGTCGTCGCCGCGATCGCCGATGATGATGTCGTCGCCGGTGCCGCCATCGACGGTATTGTCGCCACGGCCGGTAATGATGATGTCGTCGCCGCCGCCGCCGTGGATTGTGTCGTCGCCGCGCCGGCCGAAGATCAGATCGTCGCCGTCTTCACCATGGATCTCGTCGCTGCCGTTGGTGCCACGGAGAAAATCGTTGCCGTTCGTACCCCGGATAATGGCCATAGTCTTCAGGTCCCCTTTTATCGGAACGCTCCCCAGTCACGGAACGCACCGATCCCATGTCATCGCGCGAGACCGGCGGGACTCCTTCCCACCGGCGTACTGCAGCCCCCGAATTTCTGCCCCGCAACATGGGAGACGGCCCTGCGGCCTCTCCTATTGGAACTTGCAGCTTCCCGACGATCGGACCGGCCGTACCCCAAAACTGCCGAGGCCCTAAGGTCACGCTTGTCTCCGGGCCGATGCTCCTCGCCATCCCCAAATCCCAACGGCGAACAAACTTCAGCGTCCCGGGATGCAGACCATCCCCAATCGCGAGGCCGAGTATTTGCCTGGGTCGAAATAATTGCAAAGGATTTTTTGCATATGCCGTTAACACTTCATTATGACATTGCTTATGAATACTACATATTGATGAACAGAGATCAATTATCTCTATATATGGTGTATCAGACGCCGAAAATTTCACATTCGGCTTAAGGCCAAATCGCTGTCGTCAATTTTTTTCATATTTTTCAACATATTAGCACGACCCTTTGCGGACGGGAGAATCCACTTTCGGAGAGTATTGATTAATCAATTATTGCCAAATGCCATGTAATGATGCTTAACAGGGAATTAACATTATTTAAAAGTCGATTTACCATTTTGCGGGGCCGGCGATCCGGCCACCGTCGGCGCCCGCATCCCGGGCCGTTCGGACACAACCTTGTGGTCGATCGGCGGTCGGATGGCATAGGGTAGTGTCCAGTACCCAGCCGAACCGGATGCCGCCGGGAACAGAATGAGACCCGTTACAATTTGCGTTCAGGAATGGCGAAGCGGCGAAGCCGTCGGACGATGGGAATAATCTGCAGCACTCTTTTCGGAGAACCGGCCGGGGACTCACCGGACGCCGGAGAGATCCGCGCCGCACAGATGGCGAGCATCGCCAGGCAGACGCCGATCAACGCCCTCGTCACACTGGCAAGCTCCGGCCTGACGGCGGCGGTGCTCTGGTCGGGCGTCCCCGGACCGTGGCTGGCGCTCTGGGCGGGCGCGCATTTTTTCATCGCGGGAACCGTTCTGGTCCGATGGTGGATCCATCGCGGGATGCCGACGCGGAAATCCGTCAGTGCGCGCGGGCCCCGAAAGGCCAAGATCTTCGCCTGGGCCGGAGGGGCCGCCTGGGGTGCCGGCGTCGCCTTCATGCCCTATGCGTCCTCGGCCCAGCAGCTGGCCCTGATCATCGTCACTGCCGCGATCTGCGGCGGCGCCTCGACGACGCTGGCGGCGGTGCCGGGTGCGGCCGCGGGATTCATCCTGCTGAGCCTCCTGCCCTACTCGGTTTACTTCGTCAGCCAGTACGACCCGGTCTATTTCGGCCTGGCGGCGATGGCGCTGGTGATGACGCTGGCCATGCTGGGATCGACCCGCATCGCCTATGGCGCGCTACTGGAGGAGATCCGGACCCGGCAGGCCAACGCAGCTCTGCTGGCGCAGTTCCAGGCCGAGCGGCGCCAATGGCTGGAGATTTCGGACACGGCAGACGCATTCGCCCTGTTCGACGAGCACAACGGATTGCTGCTGTGGAACGAGAATTTCGGTCGGATCCTGTCCCTGCCGGACTCGCTCCTCAAACGCGGGGCCTTGCGCGATACGCTGATGCGCCATTCCGCCAGACCGGTCGGCATCGCCGGGGAAGCCGAACTCGCGGAGTGGATCGACTCGCTGCTTGCCGCGCCGGATCCGGATGGCTCCGTCGACATTCGCAAGTTCACCAACGGCCTGTGGATCCGCAGCCATACCCGGCGGACCGAGGACGGCCATACGGTCACGATCCATTCCGACATAACCGCCATCAAGCAGGCGGAGGAGCGCGCGACCCAGTTCGCGGCGATCGTGGAGTCGACGGCCGATGCGGTGATCGGGCTCGACACGGACGGGATCGTCACCAGCTGGAACGACGCGGCGCGCAAGATCTTCGGCTATTCCGGCGACGAGATCATCGGCAAATCCGTGGCCCTGCTGCCGCCGTCCGATCGGCTGGACGAGGTGACGCGCATCTTGTCCAAGGTCAAGAATGGCGACCGCATCTCCAATCAGGAGACCGTGCGCCGCACCAAGACCGGGCAACTGGTCGACGTCTCCCTGACCGCCTCGCCGGTCCTCGACGACCATGGTCGGATCGTCGGCGTGTCGGCCATCTACCGCGATATCTCCGACCGGAAGCGGACCGAGGAGCAGCTTCGCCAGGCCCAGAAGATGGAAACCGTCGGCCAGTTGACCGGCGGCGTGGCGCACGACTTCAACACCCTGCTGGGCGTTCTGATGGGCAATCTGGAATTGCTGCAGGACGACCCGCGCATCGAAGGCGACTCCGCCGAGCTGATCAAGTCGGCGATGCTGGCGGCGACCCGCGGCGTCGACCTAACCAGCCGGCTGCTGGCCTTCTCCCGCAAGCAGAACCTGCGGCCGCGGGTGACCGATCTCAATGAGCGGGTGACCGAGGCCATCTCGCTTCTGAACCGCACCCTGGACACCAATATCCAGATCCGCACCGTGCTGTCTGGCAGGCTGTGGAACGCGCTGATCGACCCGACGCAGATGGAGACGGCGATCATGAACCTGGCACTGAACGCCCGGTCGGCGATGCCCGATGGCGGCACGCTTACGATCAGCACCGCCAATGTCACCATCCGGGAAGCCGATCAGAACCGACCGGACGATCTCGATCCCGGCCAGTACGTCATGCTCTCCGTCGCCGACAGCGGCACCGGCATGTCGGAAGACATCCTGGCCCAGGCCTTCGATCCATTCTTCACCACCCGCGATATCGGCCAGGGCAGCGGTCTGGGCCTCAGCATGGTGCAGGGTTTCGTCAAGCAATCGGGTGGCCACATCCGCATCGCCAGCACCGCCGGAGCCGGCACCACGGTCACCATCTGGTTCCCGCGCACGACCCGGCCGCTCAGCCGGGTACCGGCACCGAAATCCGCCCCACCCCCCACCGGCGAGGGCGAGACCATCCTGGTGGTGGAGGACGATGCCTCCTTACGCCGGGTGGCTCAGACCATGCTCGACAGCCTGGGCTATACGGTGATGGCAGCGTCAGACGGAAATTCCGCGCTGACCATGCTGGAGAAAAACCCGGGCATCGATCTGCTGTTCACCGATCTGGCCCTGCCGCGGGGCATGAACGGCGCCGTCCTGGCCCGCGAGGCGGCGTCCAGGCGCCCGGACCTCAAGGTGCTCTTCACCTCTGGCTTCGCCGAATATGCCGGGCGCCGCTACGACATCCTGGACGACGAGGCGGCCCTGATCGCCAAGCCCTATCGCAAGGCTGTCCTGGCCAGCCATGTCCGGCAGATCCTCGACGAGGACGAGGCGCCAAAGGATATCCAGCACTCCTAGCCGGCCAGTCCGGGATCGTACCCATTGCGCTCCAGCCAGTCCCAACCCGGTCCGGCCCAGCGCACCTCCGCCAGATCGACCTTGCCGGACGGGCTGAAGCCAATGCCCTCCTCGTCGAGCAATTCCCGCTGGCGCGAGGCACCGCCACCGGGTCTCGGACTGATCTCACCGCGGCTGTTGATCACCCGTTGCCAGGGCACGCCGGCATCCGACGGGCAAGCGGCCATGGCATAGCCGGCGACCCGCGCCGTGCAGCCGACAATGCCGGCGATCTGTCCATAGGTCGCGACCCGTCCGGGTGGGATCTCGCGGACAAGGGCGTAAATACGGTCGAACAGCTGCGCCCGCTCGCTGGGCACTTTCCGGCTAATCCTGGACCAGGCGCTGCTGTTGCTCGCCGAGCCCCTCGATGCCCAGCCGCACCACATTGCCCTCGCGTAGGTAGATCGGTTCCGGCTTCTGCCCCATGCCGACACCGGGCGGCGTTCCGGTCGAGATCACGTCGCCGGGACGCAGGCTCATGAAATGGCTGAGATAGCTGACCACATGGGCGACGCCATAGACCATGGTCTCGGTGGTGCCGTCCTGGTAGCGGTGACCGTCGACTTCCAGCCACAGGTGCAGATTCTGTGGGTCGGGCACCTCGTCGGCGGTGACCAGCCAGGGCCCGATCGGACCGAAGCCGTCGGCGCTCTTGCCCTTGACCCATTGCCCGGCGCGATGGATCTGGTATTCGCGTTCGGAGTAGTCGTTGACAACGCAATAGCCGGCAACATGCTCAAGCGCCCGGTCCTCGCTGACATATTTCGCCGGCGCGCCGATCACCACGCCGAGCTCCACCTCCCAATCCGTCTGGGTCGAGCCGCGCGGGATTGCCACATCGTCATTGGGGCCGTTGATGGCGCTTGTAGCCTTCATGAAGATGACCGGCTCCGGCGGCACCTCCAGCCCGGATTCCGCCGCGTGGTCGGCATAGTTCAACCCGATGCACACGAATTTCCCAACACCGCCGACACAGGGGCCGATGCGGGGCTCGCCCTCGACCAGCGGCAGCAACTCGGGGTCCAGCCCCCGCAGCCGATCGATCGAGGTGGGCAGAAGCGCATCCCCGGTCAGATCCGCGATCACGCGAGACAGGTCGCGGATCCTGCCCTCTGCGTCCAGCATTCCGGGCTTTTCCTGGCCGGTGTCACCGTAGCGTAGCAATTTCATCGTGATCGTCCTTTCCGGGCCGCCGGCTTGCGGCCTCCGTTTCCTGGGGGATGCGCCCGACGCTGCTACGAACCGGCGCCGTCGGCATTGGGGAAGAAGAGCTGCTGGCCGTCGACCTTGAACGCGGCGATCGCCGCCTGACCGGTATCGGAGAGCAGCCAGTCGATGAAGCTCCGGCCCATCTCCGCCTTCACATGCGGATGCCGGTCCGGGTTCGCCAGGATCACACCATAGGGGTTCGCCAGCCTGGCGTCGCCCTCGACAAGGATTTCCAGATCGCCCTTGTTGGCGAAGCTGATCCAGGTGCCGCGATCGGACAGCACATAGGCCGAGAGCCCGCTGGCGGTGTTCAGGGCGGCCCCCATGCCCGAACCGGTCTCGCGATACCAGGGATCGCCGGACGCCACCGGATCCAGCTCGACGGCCTGCCAGAGTTCCAGCTCCTTCTTATGGGTGCCGCTGTCGTCGCCGCGCGAGACGAAGACCGAACCGGCCGCCGCCAGTCGCGACAGGGCCTCGGCCGCATCGCCCAGGCCGCGCAGGCCGGCCGGATCGTCCTTCGGCCCGACGATGATAAAGTCGTTGAACATCACGTCGAAACGCTCGACGCCGGCGCCCTCGGCCACGAAGGCCTCCTCGGACGGACGATGATGCACCAGCAGCACGTCGGCATCACCGCGGCGCGCCAGGCCGATCGCCTGTCCGGTGCCGACCGAGACGACCCGCACATCGATGCCGGTCGCCTCGGTGAATTGCGGCAGCAGGTGATCGAATAGCCCGGAATTCTCGGTTGAGGTGGTCGAGGCCAGGGTGATGTAGCGATCCTCGGCCATGGCCATGCCGGCACAGGCGAGACCGGCCAATACGAAGCAAATCAGGCCGGCCATGAGATCAATCGACCCTCGTGATCGCATATCCGTTCTCTCTCCCGGCCGGCTCATAGCGGCAGCCGGCCCTCGAGATAGGCCCGGACCGCCGGGTCCGAGGGCGATTGGAAGAACGCGCCTACCGCTGCCCGCTCAAGCAGCCGGCCCTGATGCAGGAACAGGACCTCGTCCGCGATGCGCTGGGCCTGGCCCAGATCATGGGTCGTCATGATCACCTTGGTGCCGGCCCGGTGCACCGCCTGGATCAGGTCTTCGACCGCAGCCGTGGCCGCCGGATCCAGATTCGAGGTCGGTTCGTCCAGCAACAGCACCTGCGGCCGCACCGCCCAGGCCCGGGCGATCGCCAGCCGCTGCTGCTCGCCGCCGGACAGCACCCGGGCCGGCCGGTTGGCCAGCTCGGTCAGTCCGGCCAGCTCCAGGGCCTCGGCCAGGCATTGCGCCCGCTGCCCCCGCGGCACCGCTTTCACGGACAGCACATAGGCGATGTTCGCCGCCACCGACCGCCGCAGCAGAACCGGCCGCTGGAACACCATCGCCTGCCGCTCCCGGGCCACCTGCGGCCGCAAGCCGGCCCAGCCTATGCGCCCGGAGGTCGGTGAGAGCAGCCCGTGGCAGAGCCGCAGCAGCAGGCTCTTGCCGGCGCCATTGGGACCCAGCACCACGGTGCGCGCGCCGTCGCGCAGGGAAAACGACCCGCAATCGATGAGAGCACGACCATCGACCTCGAATTTGAGGTCGGTTGCCGTCATCGGCAGGATCGACGATGCGTCCATCGCCTCGTCAACGCCAACCGGCTCTTCGACCGCGCCATCGGCCCGGCCGGAATCCTCCCTGGTCTGGCTGTCCAAACCCGTTTCCCTTTCTTGGCCGGTGCGCCGGCAGCGGTCGACGATCATGCGCAAGTCGGGCGAGACGGGCAAGGCGCAGCGAGGGCGGTGACAACCGGGGCCGTTCGGGCGACAGTGGCGGCACATGACCGATCAAGACACCACGACCCGCCCCCTCCCCCTGCTGCCGCCGGCCTATCGGCTGGTCCAGCTGGTCACCGACGATGCGCCGATCGATGCGGCCTGCGCCTCCGCGGGCACCGGTCGGGACGGCGACTTCTTCTGGTCCGACCGGGCCGACCGCCTGGATTGCGCAATCCTGCTGCATCCGGAACTTCCGGCCGGCCGCGCCAGCCTTGTGGCGCATACGGCCATGGTAGGGCTGGGCGACGCGATCGGCGCGCTGGCTCCGCCAGCCGTCGCTGTGGAGTTCGGCTGGCCGGACCGCTTGTATGTCAACGGCGCCATCGCCGGCGGCATTCGCCTCGCCACCGCCGAAACGGCCGATGCCAATGCCGTCCCGGACTGGCAGGTGCTCGGCATCACGGTCGCCATCCATGGCGACCGGGCCGACCCATCGCCCGGCTTGCGGTCCGAGGAGACCACGCTGTTCGACGAAGGGGCGGTCGACATCACGGCGGTCTCGCTGACCGAGAGCCTGTCACGCCATCTGCTGGCCTGGGTGCATCGCTGGCACGAGGACGGATTCGCCCCGATATCGGAGTCCTGGCTCGGCCGCGCCGTCGGCTACCGGCAGGACATCGCCTGGGACCTGCCGGTCGGTGCGGTATCGGGACGCTTCATCGGACTGGACGATGAGGGTGGCCTGCTGCTTGGCGGGCAGGCCTCCGACTTCCAGACCATCGCCCTCGAGCCGGCCTTGCGGCAGCCGAGCTGGTCGCTGTAGGACAGTCATGCGGTTCCCGAAAACCATCCAGCTCGACCTCTCCGATTGGCAGGTCTTCGACAAGGCAGCAGGCCCGGGCGAGTTGGCCGTATCCGGCGCATTCGCCTTCGCCGATGCCGACCCCGATGCGCTGACAGGCAAGCCGGCGCAGGCCTTCCGCAACGGGTTCCTGGGCCTGGACAGCTTCGGCCGGTCCACATTCGTCACCGTGGGCGATATCGACCAAGCCGGTTTCGACAGCATCGTCGATCGCCTGGCAGAGCATTTCGTCGCCGAATACGGCGCGCCCGACATGGCCGCTGCGCGCGCCGCGGCCCGGGACGAGGCGTCCTTCGCCGCCAGCCTGTGCGATCATCCTGTGGGAACGCTGATCACCGTCCATCGCTCATTCGGCCCGGATGGCATTGTCGAGCAGTTCCGAACCGTCGACCGGCCGCAATCCGGCGACCACGCTAAGATCTGGGAGATCGTCGCCGATGACGGATCCTGATTTCTGGCTGACCTCCGGGTTCCATCTTCTGGACCGGGACGCCGACGGCCAGCTGCACGTTACGGATTCGTTTCTGTGCGCCTATCTCCGCCGGCCGGAAATTGCCCCGGTCGAAGAGTCCTGCGCGGCGGAGCGGGCGCTGCATGCGGCCCTGCTCGACGATCCGCGCCGGCCGGTCTCCGATGCCGAGCTGGCGGCAATGGCCGATCCCGATGCCGGCGACAATTACCGTGTCCTGCTCGACCTGCGGGACCGCCTGGTCGCAGCCGGCACGATCGAGGCCTGCTATCGCAGCATGTTCAGCGGATCGGAAAACCCGCTGCCGCCGCTGTTCATCGACCAGATGGCCCATGTCATCCTGCGCAGCATCCTGGAAGGGGTCTCCGATCCGATCCGTCTGCGGGCGGCAGAGCTGCTGTTTCGCACCCAGAAGGTCAGTATCCAGGAGGGCGCGGTCCTGCTGGCCGATGACGAGATCGTGGAGATGCGGGCCACGCTGGGCGACACCTCGCCCGCCAATCTGATCGCCGACGGATCGCCGCCGCAGCGGTCGGTGGAACTGGACATCATCGGGGCGGAGAACGCAGCGCTCTATTGGGAGCGCAGCGACCGGTTCGACATGGTTCTGGATATCGGCTTCGCGCGCGCCGGTCTCGACGCGCTGTGCCGGGTTCTGGAATCCTGGGTCCGCCACATGATCGGAGTCGCAGTCACCATCCAGCCGATGGAATCCATTCAGGATGAGACCTGGTCCTGGCATGTGGGCCTGGACGCCGAGGCGACGGCCCTGCTGAATGCGCTCTACAATGGCGAAACACTGGAGCCCGAGGACCAGTCCCGCATCCTGGCATTGTTCCGCCTGCGCTTCGCCGATCCCGGCCGGATGCTGGCGAAGCTGGCCGGAAAGCCAGTATATCTGGCCGCGGCCATGACACCGGACGGCCGGCTGCGGCTGAAACCGCAGAACCTGCTGGTCAACCTGCCGCTGGCCGAGACCACCTGACCCACCAAGGAGATCGAAGGATGGATGAAGACGCGTTCAACATGAGCATTCGCAAGTTCCTCAAGAAGGTCGGCGTGACCTCCCAGCGCGAGATCGAGCAGGCAGTGCGCGATGCAGTCGAATCCGGCGCCCTGTCCGGCTCAGAGACTCTGAAGGCCAAGGTCGCCCTGACCATCGACGGCGTAAATCTGGACGTCGTCATCGACGGAGACATCGACCTGACGTGACCACCGGCGCCCATCCTTCTTCCGCGCTCGACCGGCCGGTCGCCCGGATCGCCGCGGTCGGTATCGCCACCGTGGCCGCGCTGGCGCTCGGCTATATCCATCGCGACGACCTGTTTCCCGGGGAAGCCGGCAGCGCCGGCGCCGCCGCAGATCCGGTCATGCTCTGCGTCGCCGAGCGGTCGGCCGATATCGACGCCATGCTGGCCGATGGCACCATCGACGAGGCGCGCGCGGCGCTGTTCAAATCGCGGGCGGAAGCGCTGTGCCAGTCCACCGTCGGCGGCGGCAACTCCGCACCGCCGCTGCCCGGTCAATAGGCCGGCCATCGGTAGGCGAGCCGCGCCCCTTCCCTGCCCTGCGCACCGGGCAGCCGGGCACCGTCGTCTTGACCGTCAACCCAGGTGCCCGCGCTCTTCCCGTTCCACCGCCAGCCCGGTTGGCGACGGACCAATCGACAATGGTCCCGGCGGGACACCAATCTCAACCTTCGCAATCAAATTACTGCCAACCGAAAGAAAATAATGGCAGAATAACAATGCCGTAACCTGCAGCGCGGACCGCGCTTCCTGCCTGGCCGTTTCGGTCAGCCGCCGATGGTTGGGAGCCGGCGCGCGGAGGAGCATCGCCATGTCGAAATCTGTTCCAGCGCTACTGTCCCTTGCCATCGCCGCGGCCGCCGCCGCCCCCGCCGGTGCCGAGACCGGCAAACCGCATTGGGGCTATGAAGGGGCCGGCGACCCGTCGGTCTGGTCGGAGCTCTCTCCCGATTACGCCGCCTGCGGCGCCGGCGCTGAGCAGTCGCCGATCGATATCCGCTCCGGCGCGGCCATTGCCGCCGCATTCGCGCCGGTCGAGATCAGCTGGTCCGCCTTCACGCCGGAGGTCGTCAACAACGGCCATACCATCCAGGTGAACACCGGCGGCAGTGGCGGGTTTGCCGAGGTCGACGGAGTCCGCTACGACCTCCTGCAATATCACTTCCACGCCCTGTCCGAGCACACCATCGACGGCCGGCACAGTGCGCTGGAGGTTCACTTCGTGCACAAATCCGACGCCGGCGACCTGCTCGTGGTCGGTGCGCTGATCGAGGAAGGCGCAGAGAACCCGGCGCTGGCCAAGCTGTGGCCGCTGATGCCGCCGACCGAAGGTGATGCCACCGGGGCGGACGACGTCGACCCCCTGGCGCTGGTGCCCGCCAGCGGCGATTCCTATCGCTATGCCGGCTCGCTGACCACCCCGCCCTGTTCGGAAATCGTGACTTGGAACGTGATGGTCGATCCGATCACCGCGAGCGAGGCCCAGATTGCGGCCTTCACCGAACTCTATCCCAACAATTTCCGGCCGGTTCAGGCGCTCGGACGCCGTTTCGTGCTGACATCGCGTTAGCGGGGCCCGGCTTCGGCGGGCGGATCCTCGGACCCGCCCGCCGGCCGCCGACATCCTCTAGGACGCCGTGGCGCCGGGCCCGGGCTGATGCAGATGCACGGTCTGGGTCGGATAGGCGAAGCCCACCCCCAGCGCCTCGAAGCGCTTGAGGATCTCCAGGTTGATGGTCTGCTGGATGTCCATGAACCGGTTGTAGTCGGGGTCCAGCACCCAGTAGACGATCTCGAAGATCAGCGCGAAATCGCCGTAGCTCTTGAAATGCGCCCGGTCGAATCGGACCGGCTCCTGCGCCTCGACGATCTCCTTGAGTAGGCCCGGGAGCTGCTCGATCTTCTCCGCCGGTGTTTCGTAAGTGACTCCGATCGCGAACACGACACGCCGCTCTTGCATGCGCTTGTAGTTGTGCACCCGCGAGCCGAGCAGGTCGGCATTGGCGACGACCAGTTGCTCGCCGGTCAGGCTGCGGATGCGGGTGGTCTTGATGCCGATGCGCTCCACCGTGCCCATCTCCGTACCGACGATGATGAAGTCGCCGACCTCGAACGGCTTGTCCAGGATGATGGCCAGCGAGGCGAACAGGTCGCCCAGGATGTTCTGCGCCGCCAGCGCGACCGCGATACCGCCGATGCCCAGGCCCGCGACCAGCGCCGTCACGTCGATGCCGAGATTGCTCAGCATCAGCAGGATGGCGACCGACCAGACTGCCACCCGGCCGACGAAGCGGATCAGCGAAATCGCGTTGCGAGCGCTCGCCGCCGCCGCATCGGTCTGCCGGACCCGCCATTCGGTGATCACCGAGACCAGCCGGTCCGACCACAGCGCCGCCTGCATGAATGCGGTAATCACGAATACCCAGTTGAGCACCGACTCGACGACCGCCGGCAGGGTCAGCAGGATGGTCCCGGCATAGACGCCGACCACCAGCAGGAACAGGAAGCCGGTCCGCTGAGTGATCTGCAGCACCGCCGCCTGCCAGCTATCCGGCCCCTCCGCCTCCGCCGCCCGCGACAGCCGCCGCGCGGCGAACCCCTTGGCGGCCGGCAGGATGACCCAGACGACAAGCGTCACGACGACCGCCGACGCCCAGGCGTCAAGCGGATTGCCGAGAATCTCCCCCTGAAGGGACTCAGGTAGTATCGCGTCTATTGCTGGCCCCGCCTGAATGCTCCGGCTCGGACGAGCCGCGCCGATGATCACGGCAGCATTCGACCATCCGAAAATCGCTCAGACAAGGCCGACTTGCTCCCGCCTTGGTGCGCATCAGGTCCAGCGTGGCTATTGACCGTCCCCGCCTTCAGCGCCCTTCCCCGCCGCCCTCTCCGCCTTCACCCTGGCCCGCGCCTCTTCGATCTCCGCTTCGCGTTCGCGCAGATCGTCGTCGGTGGTGCGGGGCAACGGGCGGGGCGCGCCGGCAAAGGGGGCGTCAGGGTCGTTGAACTGGTCGACCACCCGGCAGTCGTCGCACATCTTGATGCGGTCGATGGTGCGCTCGTCCTGGAACATGGAGTGTTTTGAGGCGAGCTGGGCGTGAATGCGTTCGATCGAAGAGCGAGCCCCGAAGGGCTTGCCGCAGCGGATGCACTCAAAGGGTTCCTCTTCCTTGACCACAACCGCCTGCTTGGCCTCGGGCACGAAGCTGATGCGCGGTTCCAGCGCGATGACCTTTTCCGGGCAGGTGACGCGGCAGAGGCCGCATTGCACGCAGGCATCCTCTACGAAGGCGAGCTGCGGGCGGTCCGGATTGTCGCGCAGGGCACCGGTCGGACAAGCGCCGACGCAGGCGAGGCAGAGGGTGCATCCCTCCGTGTCGATATCCAGCGTGCCGAACGGGGCGCCGGGCGGCAGGGCTAGGTGATCGACCGGTTCCGGCGCCTCCGCATGCAGGTGGTCGAGCGCGAGGCGGATGACGGTGCGCTTCTCGCCCAGCGGAAGGAAGCGGCTGGCGGCCGCCGCCGGACGCTCATCCAGACCGTAGAGCGCGGCTTCCAGCGCCTCCGGATCCGACTCCACCAGCACGGTCACCCGTCCGCCGCCATAGCCGAGACCGTCCGTCACGGCCTCGGCGAGCCCGACCTGCCCCGCCAGGCCCTCCAGTTCGTCGCGCTTCTGCGGACCGACCAGCAGCACGACCCCGGTCGCGCCATAGGCGAAGGCCGCGGACAGGAAGTCGAAACCGATCTGGGTGGTCTCGTTGACCGCGAAGGGCAGCACCCGGGCCGGAAGCCCACGGCCGAATCGGGCCGCGGCGGCAATCAGATCCTCGCCCTGGCGCGGGTCGTGGACCAGCAGCACCGGTGCCGAGCCACCGGCATCGTGATAAGCCGAAAGCAGGGTGCGCAGCCGCTCCAAGACCGTCGCCGCCGGCGGCATGTCGTAGCGCGCGGCGCCGGTCGGACAGACGCTGGAGCAGGCGCCGCAGCCGCCGCAGACGAACGGGTCGATTGCCACCGTGTCGCCGTCGGGCCGGATCGCGGAGGCCGGGCAGACATCCAGGCAGCGGGTGCAGCCGGTCAGCTGGCTGCGGGAATGGGCGCATAGCCCGGCATCGAAGGCGACATAACGCGGCTTCTCGAACTCCCCGACCATGTCCGAAAGGTCGAACAGTGCCTTCTGCACCGCTGCCGGATCGCCGGGATCGACACGGAAATACCCGTCGCGCTTCTCCGGCGCCAGCACCAGCGGCGGATCGCCGGTCAGATCCAGGATCAGGTCGCAGCGGGACGCGGCACCGTCCCGCGCCGCCTCGAAGGCGAGGTGGCCGCGCGAGGACACCACGGCCGGCGCGTAATCGTCGACGATCACTTCAAAGGCGCCCAGATGCCCTCCGGCCGCGGTGACACGGCCGCGGAACACCGGCACGTCCATCACCCGCGGCGGCACGATCTCGCCCGGCTCCTTCAATACCACGGTCACGTCGAGCCTCGACGAGAGCTGCCGGGCCGCATCGATCGCCGCCTCGTCGCGACCATAGACCAGGCACAGCCCCTCTGAGTTCAGGGCCACCGAGGGCGTCGCCGGAACATCCAGCGCCGCCTCGGACAGCAGGGCGGCGATCTTGGGCGTGGTCGCCGATGCTTCGTCCGACCAGCCGGCGCGCTCCCGGATGTTGGTGAAATGGACCGGGGTCTCCGCCTTCATCTCGTCCAGCGTCTCGACGAACAGCGGCGCTTCCTGGGTGCAGCCGACCAGAACCGGAGCATCGCCCGCCGCGGCCGACTTGAAGCTCTCGAGCTGGGCGCGGCAGAGCTGCGTGTGGATCTCCGGCGGCGCGCTCAGGGCCAGCGCCTGCGCCAGCGCAGCCGCGTCCAACGGCATGGTGCGCTCGCAATTGCAGATCAGGCAGGTCTTGCCGTTGACCTTGTCGTCCGGCATGTCGGCGGTCCTCCCAGCGGGGCGAACCCGCAAACCTTGGCTGCGATTAAAGCACAGCCGGCCGTGCTGCCAATAGCGAGCGCCAATCGCTATGGACCGCGGGGGTGTCCATGTCACAATGGCGGGGTCCGCTTGGGAGGATGAGAGCTTGGAACGCATGGTCAGCCTGCCGGTCGGCGTCGTGGTCGAACGGCGGGAGCTGGACAATCCCTGGCAGAAATGGCGCTGGCGCCCGGTGGCGGTGCTGACCGGCGATGCGCCGGCGGCGGTCGGAACCGAGCTTCTGAGCGGCCCCGGCTTCACGCGTTATTTCGCCGGCACCCTGCCCCTGGAGCTGCATCGCAAGGAGACCGAGGCCTATCGGCGCAATCTGAGCAATGCGCCGCCTTCGGTCTATGTCGCCCTGCGCGCCGACAGCGCCTGCACGGGCGATCTGGCCTACCGGCCGGTCACCGTCACCGCGTCGCCCTATGTGGCCGAAGATCTGCTGGACGGCGACGATATCGTCGAGGCCCTGCCCATGCCCGAGGGGCTGATTGCCTGGGCCCAGGCCTTCATCGACCGCCACCACGTCGACGAACCCTTCCGCAAGCGCAAACGCAAGGGCGGCAGCGCCACCGGCGAGTCGGGGCCCGGGGCAAGACGGCCATGACGGACGAGTCCGACTTCCTGCGCCGATGGTCGCGCCGCAAGCGGGCGGCCCGGAAGCCAGGCCCTTCCGACACGGAGCCGGTCGAGGATGCCCGGGAGCCGAGCGCCGGTGACGAAATCGCGGCCGCGCGCGGCGAAGAACCCGAAAGCGCCGAATCGCCGACCGCCGAACCGGAGTCTCTGGAACTGCCGGACATCGACAGCCTGAACGCGGACTCCGATTTCACCCCCTTCCTGAAGAAGGGTGTGCCCGAGGAGCTGAAGAACCGGGCGCTGCGCAAGTTGTGGCGGGTCAATCCGGTGTTCGGCCATCTGGACGGGCTGAACGATTATGACGGCGACTTCACCGATGCGGCCACCGTCGTGAAGGACCTGAAAACCCTCTACAAAGTCGGGCGGGGCTTTCTTCCGGACCCCGAGGACACCGCCACCGAGCCCGCACCCGAATCCCCTTCGGATGGAGGCGAGGGCGAGGCATCCGGGGCCATCGACGAGGCACTGGAACCGGACACCGAAGAGCGCCGCGACGACGGCGCAAACGGTAACAAAATTTCATGATGCTGCGGCGCAATATGGCGAAATGTTGCAGAGCCTTCCGGCCAAGTTCATAGTGTCTCTAATAAGCCAACAAAAATTGGGGCTGCCAGCGATCGAGGCAGTTCCGCTCAGGTGAGGGACCATATGGCCGGCATGCCAGTCTCGGCGGCCAATCCAGATAACAATGTTCCCGAAGAGGATCGGCTCCGTGCCCAGCTCTACCGGCTGTTGGCGCATCTTATGGCGCGTCCGCCAGGAGCCGATGGCTTGGCCTTGCTCGGCGGTCTGGACGGCGATGCGACCGAGCTGGGACAGGCGCTGGCGACACTGGCCCGGGTCGCGCGGGCGACCACGCCGCATCAGGCAGACCGCGAATACCACGACCTGTTCATCGGCGTCGGACGCGGCGAGCTGGTGCCCTTTGCCTCCTATTATCTCACCGGCTTCCTCAATGAGCGGCCGCTCGCCGTGCTGCGCCAGGACATGGCGCGGCTCGGCGCGGTGCGCAGCGAATCGGTCAAGGAGCCGGAGGACCATATCGCCGCCGTGTGCGAGGTGATGGCGGGCCTGATCGAGGGCACCTTCGCCGAGCCCGGCGACCTGCTGGCCCAGCGGCAGTTCTTCAACGCCCATGTTGCGGGTTGGGCGCCGCGATTCTTCGAGGATCTGGAGGCCGCGAAGACGTCGCGGCTGTACACGCCGGTCGGCACGATCGGCAGGCTGTTCATGGACATCGAAGCCATCGCCTTCGGCATGGTGGAGGCGTGAAGTATCGGTTGAAAGGAATGCGAGATGCGTGACGACACATCCAAGCCTCAGGAAAGCCGGCGCGACTTCCTGAAACTGGCGAGCGTCGGAACCCTGGCGGCCGGCGCCGCGGCCGTGGCCGGCGAACCGGCCAAGGCGGCCGATGCGGAGAGTGATGGCTCCGAGGGCTATCGCGAGAGCAAGCATGTGAAGACCTATTACGCGTTGGCGCGGTTCTAGCCCGCCGACCTGCCAGACCGGGACCGTTACCGCCCGCTTGCGGGCGCCTCGAATCGGAGAGTTGAGATGCTCAGGAAAAAAGCGAATGGACACGCCAACGGCTCGCGGATGACGCGGGCCCTGACCGGACTGACCGGGGGCGCCATCGACCGCAGGACCTTCCTGCGCCGGTCGGGGCTGACCGCGGGTGGCCTGGCCGGCGCTGCGGCGCTCTCCGGCGGCATGGTCCGGAAGGCCGAGGCGCAGGCCGCGGGCGGCAGCGTCGAGATGGTGCGGTCGATCTGCACCCATTGCTCGGTCGGCTGCTCCGTCGAGGCGGAGGTCCAGAACGGCGTCTGGATCGGCCAGGAGCCGGGCTTCGACAGCCCGTTCAACCTGGGCGCCCATTGCGCCAAGGGTGCGAGCGTCCGCGAGCACGCCCATGGCGAGCGGCGGCTGAAATACCCGATGAAGCTGGTCGACGGCGAATGGACCCGGATGAGCTGGGAGGACGCTGTCAACGAGATCGGCGACACCATGCTGCAGATCCGCGCCGAGTCGGGACCGGATTCGGTCTATTGGCTGGGGTCGGCCAAGCATTCCAACGAGCAGGCCTATCTGTTCCGCAAATTCTATGCGTTCTGGGGCAGCAATAACGGCGACCACCAGGCCCGTATCTGCCACTCCACCACTGTAGCCGGCGTAGCCAATACCTGGGGCTACGGCGCGATGACCAACAGCTACAACGACATCCACAACAGCCGGGCCATCTTCCTGATCGGCGGCAATCCGGCCGAGGCCCATCCGGTGTCGATGCAGCACCTGCTCAAGGCCAAGGAGCAGAACAATGCCCCGCTGATCGTCTGCGATCCGCGATTCACCCGGACGGCGGCCCATGCGGACGAATATGTCCGGCTGCGCTCGGGCACCGACGTGGCGCTGATCTGGGGCATCCTCTGGCACATCTTCGAGAATGGCTGGGAGGATGAGGAGTTCATTCGCCAGCGTGTCTGGGGCATGGATCAGATCCGTGCCGAGGTGGCGAAATGGAACCCGGAAGAGACCGAGCGGGTCACCGGCGTGCCGGGCTCGCAGCTGCGCCGGGTCGCCCGCACCATGGCCAACAACCGTCCCGGGACGGTCATCTGGTGCATGGGCGGCACCCAGCATACCAACGGCAACAACAACACCCGCGCCTACTGCGCCCTGCAACTGGCGCTCGGCAATATGGGCGTGGCCGGCGGCGGTACCAACATCTTCCGCGGCCATGACAACGTGCAGGGCGCGACCGATCTCGGCGTGCTGAGCCACACCCTGCCGGGCTATTACGGCCTGTCGGAAGGGGCCTGGAAGCACTGGTCGCGGGTTTGGGACGTCGATTACGACTACATGCTCGGCCGCTTCGAATCCAAGGAGCTGATGGAGCGGACCGGCATCCCGGTGTCGCGCTGGATCGACGGCGTGCTGGAGGACGCCGACAACATAGCCCAGCCGAACAACGTCCGGGCCATGGTGTTCTGGGGCCACGCGCCGAACTCGCAGACCCGCCTGCCGGAAATGCAGCAGGCGATGGACAAGCTGGACATCCAGGTCATCATCGATCCGTATCCGACCGCCTCCGCGGTGATGCCGACCCGCAAGGACGGCGTCTACCTGCTGCCGGCGGCGACCCAGTTCGAGACCTACGGCTCGGTCACGGCGTCGAACCGGTCGATCCAGTGGCGGGAGAAGGTCTTTGACCCGCTGTTCGAATCGCGGGCGGATCACCAGATCATGTATCTGCTGGCCGAGAAGCTCGGCTTCGCCGACGAGATGTTCAAGAACATCGCCGTCAACGGCAGCGAGCCGCTGGTCGAGGACATCACCCGCGAGCTCAATCGCGGACTGTGGACCATCGGCTATACCGGCCAGTCGCCGGAGCGGCTGCGGCTGCACATGGCCAACCAGCACACCTTCGACAAGACGACCCTGCGCGCCAATGGAGGGCCGGCCGACGGCGACTATTACGGCATGCCCTGGCCGTGCTGGGGCACGCCGGAGATGGGCCATCCCGGAACGCCGCTGCTCTACGACACCTCCAAGCCGGTGTCGGAAGGCGGCCTGACCTTCCGAGCCCGGTTCGGGGTCGAGCGCGACGGCGAGAACCTTCTCGCCGAGGGCGCCTATTCGGTGGGTTCGGAGCTGACCGACGGCTATCCCGAATTCACCATGGCGATGCTCAAGCAGCTCGGCTGGGACAGCGACCTGACGGCCGAGGAGCGGGCCACCATCGAGGCCATCGCCGGCGACAACACCAACTGGAAGACCGACCTGTCCGGCGGCATCCAGCGGGTGGCGATCGCCCATGAATGCGCCCCGTTCGGCAATGCCAAGGCGCGCGCGGTGGTCTGGACCTTCCCGGACCCGGTGCCGCTGCATCGCGAGCCGCTCTACACGCCGCGGCGCGACCTGGTGGCGGATTACCCGACCTATGAGGACCGGCAGTCCCACTATCGCCTGCCGACGCTCTATGCGTCGATCCAGGCGCAGGATTTCTCCAAGGACTTCCCGACCATCCTCACCTCGGGTCGCCTGGTGGAATACGAGGGCGGCGGCGACGAGACCCGGTCCAACCCGTGGCTCGCAGAGCTGCAGCAGGACATGTTCGTCGAGGTCAACCCGTTCGACGCCAACACCATCGGCATCCGCGACGGGGAAATGGTCTGGGTGCACGGTCCGGAAGGCGGCAAGGTCCGGGTGATGGCCATGGTCACGAACCGGGTCGGCCGGGGCGTGGCCTTCATGCCCTTCCACTTCGCCGGGCATTTCCAGGGCGAGGATCTTAGAGGCAAATACCCGCCGGGGGCCGATCCCTACGTGCTGGGCGAGTCATCCAATACGGCACAGACCTACGGGTATGACTCGGTCACCCAGATGCAGGAAACCAAGGCAACCCTCTGCCGGATTGAGCGGGCGTAAGGAGCAGACAAATGGCACGGATGAAATTTCTCTGCGACGCGGAACGGTGCATCGAGTGCAACGCCTGCGTGACGGCCTGCAAGAACGAGCATGAGGTGCCCTGGGGCGTGAACCGCCGTCGGGTGGTGACGATCAATGACGGCGATCCGGGCGAACGCTCGATCTCGGTCGCCTGCATGCATTGCTCCGACCCGCCCTGCATGGCGGTGTGCCCGGTGGACTGCTTCTACCAGACCGATGAAGGCGTGGTGCTGCACTCCAAGGATCTGTGCATCGGCTGCGGCTATTGCTTCTACGCCTGCCCCTTCGGCGCGCCGCAGTTCCCGAGCGCCGGCAATTTCGGTTCCCGGGGCAAGATGGACAAGTGCACCTTCTGCGCCGGTGGACCGGAGGAGACGGCCAGCGCCGCCGAGTTCAGCAAATACGGCCGCAACCGCCTGGCCGAGGGCAAGCTGCCGCTCTGCGCGGAGATGTGCTCGACCAAAGCGCTGCTGGCAGGCGACGGCGATACGGTGTCCGACATCTACCGCGAGCGCATCGTCGCCCGCGGCTTCGGGTCCGGCGCCTGGGGTTGGGGCACAGCCTATGAGCTGAAGGCCCCGCGCGGTTGAAGACAGGATCGTTTTGACGGAGCGTTTCGGACGGCAGCCGCGGCTGCCGTTCGATTTCGCGCGGCTCTGGCCTGCCGCGGCCACGATACTCTGATGGAGAGCAGAGCATGATCAGCGTCGGTTGGGGCCGAATGGTCCTGGTCTTCGGATTGATGTTGTCCCTGGCCGTCGGCGCCTGCCGCGAAGAGGAGCAGGACCGCATCCTGATCCAGCAGAAGGGCGTCTATCAGGGCCAGGCGGATTCGCCGCTCAGCGAGGAGCAGCTTCGCGAACTCCGCTTCCGCACAAGCCAACAGAATTTCTGACGGTCGGGGGATCATCCATGCGTCGAGTGCGTGCACTGCTCACCGGGCTGCTGCCGGCGGTCCTGGTGATGGGCGTCGTGTTCCTGGGGTTCAGCATCATCGCCGGATCGCTGGCCCAGGACAGCGGGCCGCCGGCCGCCGAATCCCTGGCTCCCGGGGGCACCGTCCCGGGCGGCTCGCTCGGCTCGGCGAGCGACGCCGAAATCTGGCGCGCCGTGCGCCAGGGTGCGCAAGGCAATGTCTCGATCCCCGACCGTCAGGCCGGCGTGCTGATCCAGTCGGAGGGCGAGAACTGGCGCGCCGTCCGCAACGGTCCGCTATCGGTCTACAGCGCCTGGGCGCTGCTCGGCATCATCATCCTGCTGGCGCTATTTTTCGCCATCCGTGGCCGGATCAAGATTGAATCCGGCCGCAGCGCCCAGACCGTGGAACGCTTCAACGGGCTGGAGCGGTTCGGCCATTGGCTGACCGCCGGCTCGTTCATCGTGCTCGGGCTGACCGGCCTCAACATGCTCTACGGACGCTACGTGTTGAAACCGGTGATCGGGTCCGACGCATTCGCCTTGCTGACCCTGGGCGGCAAATACGCCCACAATTATCTGGCATTCGCCTTCATGGTCGGGTTGGCGCTGATATTCGTGCTCTGGGTCCGCCACAATTTCCCCGACAAGACGGACTTGGCCTGGCTTGCCAAGGCCGGCGGCCTGTTCACCAAGCATAGCCACCCGCCCGCGAAGAAGTTCAACGCCGGCCAGAAGATCCTGTTCTGGCTTGTCATTCTGGGCGGCATCTCGATCAGCCTGTCGGGCATCGCCCTGATGTTTCCGTTCCGCATCGCCATGTTCGAGCCGACCTTCGCCCTGCTGAACGCGGTCGGATTCGACCTGCCGACCACCGTGACGCCGATGCTGGAGATGCAGCTATCCCAGGTCTGGCATGCCATCGTCGGCGTGTTCCTGATCGTGGTGATCGTGGCCCATATCTATATCGGTTCGGTCGGCATGGAGGGCGCCTTCGACGCCATGGGCAGCGGCATGGTCGACCGCAACTGGGCCCGCGAGCATCACAGCCTGTGGGCCAAGGACCTCGAGGCCGGCACCAAGACCGCCGCGGGCGACGACTAGGCTCGGGACCGGCGACCAGCAGGACGATGGACAGCCATGGCAGACCTCTTCCGGAAACTCCGCTTGCGTGTCGTCTTTTTGGCGTTGGGGCTGGCCGCTGTCGGTCTGGGGCTCGGTGCAGAAACCGCCTCGGCGCAACGCCTGACCGCGGAGGCCGCCGCCCGGCAGGTCGCCGAGACCTATGGGGTGGAGGCGCTGCGGGTGCGGGAGGTGCGCCAGGAGGACGGCAGCCTGGCCTATGCGGTCACGGTGATGACCCCCGGCGGCGACTCCAACAATGCCTTCACCGTCACCACCCTGCTGGTCGATGCGCAGACTGGCGCCCTGATCCCCCAATTCCGGCACACGCCCACCGGCCATGAATTCTCCGACGCCCCGTCCAACGTGCCGCCCACCGAATCCGATGGCCCGGCCCTGCGCCGAGGCTTCACGCGGCCCTAACCGGCTCCTTTTGGCACTGATCGCGGGCCTGATCCTGGTCTTGGGCGCCGGGTCGGCCAGGGCCGATCTTGTCGGACATGGTGGCCCGGTGCGCGGCATCGCCGTCTCGGAGGATGGCCGGCGGGCCCTCACCGCCGGGTTCGACTACAGCGTGATCCTCTGGGACCTGGACCGGCAGGCGATCCTCCATCGCCTGGAAGGCCATGATGCGGCCGTCAACACCGTTGCCTTTGTGCCCGGCGACGATAGCGCCGTTTCCGGAAGCGACGATGGCACGCTGGCGGTCTGGGATCTGACAACCGGAGCGCTTCGCCAACGGCTGACCGGCCACTCTGCCAAGGTGACCTCGGTAGCGGTTTCCGCCGATGGCGCGCTGGTGGCCTCCGCCAGCTGGGATCGGACGATAAGGCTGTGGCGGCTGGACGACCTCTCCAATGCCCCGCTGGTCCTGGAACACGATGCCAGCCTCAACGGCGTCGCCTTCCTGTCCGCCGGCGCGCGCGTGGCCGCGGCCGATCGCGAGGGCGTGCTGCACATCTGGCGGGTCGCCGACGGGCGGCTGAACGGCCGCCTCGACGGGCATGATTTCGGCATCAACGCCCTCGCCGCCTCCGGCGACGGGACATTGGCGATCACCGGATCCGCCGACGAGACGGTCAGGATCTGGGATGCCGAGCGCCAGGCGGCGCTGGAGCACCTGCACGGCCATGAAGGTCCTGTCTTCGCGGTCGCCCTGTCGCGCGACGGCAGCCTGGCCGCGTCGGGCGGCGTCGATGGGCGGGTCCGGCTCTGGCGCCTGGACAATGGCCGGGTCGAACGCCGCGACATCGATCATCAGGGGCCGGTCTGGGCGCTGGCCTTCTCGCCGGACGGGCAGCGGCTGCTCTCGGCCGGGATCGACGACGTCGCCCGGGTCTGGGACGTCGCCCGCGGCACCGCCATCGATGGCGGTGCCACCGCCGTCCGGCCGGTGGAATCCGTCGTCGTGGATGATCCGTCCCTGCGCCGGGGTGCGGAGCTGTTCGGCACCTGCCGCGCCTGCCACACGCTGACACCCGATGGCGGCAACCGAGCCGGGCCGACCCTACACGGGCTGATCGGCCGGCCGGCCGGAAGCGTCCCCGGCTACAATTACTCACCGGCCCTTGCGGACAGCGACATCGTCTGGGACGAGGACAGCATCAGCGAGCTGTTCGCGATTGGCCCGCACCGCCTGACACCGGGCTCGAAGATGCCCCTGCAGCGTATCCCGGATGCCTCCGATCGCACCGAGCTGGTGCGGTTCCTGCTGCGCATGGCCGGGCGCCACAAGGAAGACTGACGATGGCCAACAGCGCCGGTTGCGATAGAATTCCCGTCGCAGACAAGGAGGTCCGCGAATGAGGTCGTTTGTGTTGAGTGTGGTGGCCGCCCTGCTGATCGCCATCGCGGCAGCGTTCGTCCTGAACGGGCTCGGCTGGGATTCGGCGACGATCCACCAATCGACCGGCAATGTGAGGCTCTAGGAGCCCGTGCGGTCGCCGGCCATGGATTGCCTGGAGCGATCGCTGGCGCAATCCGGTCCCCGCCCCGGAGCCGGGTACGCAATCAGACATGGGTGAAATCCTCACCGCCTTCGGCCTCGCGGTCGACCTGATCCTGTCGCTCGATCCCGTTCTTGCCGGGATCGTCGGCCGCTCCCTGGCGATCAGCCTGACCGCGGTCGGCCTGGCGGCGGCCATCGGCCTGCCCTTCGGGGCCATGGTGGCGGTGTTCCGGTTCCCCGGTCGTCGGGCGGTCATCATCCTGCTCAATGCGCTGATGGGGCTGCCGCCGGTGGTGGTGGGGCTGATCGTCTATCTGATGCTGTCGCGCTCCGGGCCCCTGGGGGTTCTCGGCCTGCTGTTCACGCCGACGGCGATGATCATCGCCCAATGCATCCTGGTGACGCCGATCATCGCGGCGCTCTCGCACCAGGTCACCCGGGAGCTCTATACTGAATATCGCGAGCAGCTCTGCTCGTTCGGGGCCAGCCCCTGGCGGTCGGTGCGCACGCTGCTGTGGGACAGCCGGCTGGGCCTGGTGACCGCAGTGCTGGCCGGCTTCGGCCGCGCCAGCGCGGAGGTCGGCGCGGTGCTCATCGTCGGCGGCAATATCGCCCACCACACACGGGTGATGACCACCGCCATCGCCCTGGAGACCAGCAAGGGCAATCTGGCCCTTGCCCTCGGTCTGGGCATCATTCTGATGGTGCTGTCCCTGGGAATCAGCGGTCTGGCCGTCATCATCGGCGACCGCGCCGCCCGGCATCATCGCTAGGGGTCTGCTGCCTCCTGTGAGCGCGATCACAGCGCAGGCCGGAACCTGTGCCTATCCTGTGATGGCCGCATTGCACACTGACAAAAATCCTGGTGGGGCCTTGAAACCCGTACGAGGCCAAAGATGTACACGACCCGATCCGAACGGACCCTCCGAGGCGCCGCCGCGACCCGCATCCTGACCGGTCTGTCCACCCTGCTGCTGACCGCGATGCTGCCTGCCGCCGCGCAGGCTCAGACCCTGAATCCCAATGTCCGGCTCACCGAGCCGGTCACCATTGCCCAGCCGACGCTGCGCCTGGCCAATCCGACGGTGAGCATCCGGCCGCTGACGGTCCAACCGACCCTGCCGACCATCGATACCGGGCGGATTGCGCCAAACGCCATTGCGCCGGAGACCGCCATCACGGCTCGCCCCCAGCTGGGTGCCGTGACCGCAGCCGCCGCCGGGCTTGGCCGCCTGGTGGCGCCGGGCAGTGCGGAGTCTAGCGTGGTCGTTGCCCGGATCGGCAGCGCCGCACAGGCCGACATTCCGACCCTGACGGCGGATTTCGACGGCGACGGGCTGATCAATTTCGAGATCGCGCCCGGCATCGTCGAGTTGGCGCCGTCGGGAGCGGATCGCGGCACCGTGGGCGGGCTGGTCGGACAGCATGTCAGCATGGCCGCCGGCACCGCGGATCGGGTGCTGGACGGGGTGATCAATGTCGAGGGCGTGGTCCGGGCGACCACGTTCGAAGTCTCCGAAGGCACCGTCGTTCTCGGGGGGTTCGATCCGTCCGGCAGGACCGGACCGAACGACGATGCCGGGCGCATTCCCGATCCGGGGCGCAGCGACGACCGCGCCGGGACCGGCGATACCGGCAATGATCACGATCCGACCCTTCCCGGCTGCCTGACGCATTTCTGCGATCGCGAAGATCCGCTGCCGGGGCCCGACAACGGACCGAACCCCGACGGCCCCTTCAACTTCTCAGGCCATCTGAGGCCGATGCCGACGAGTGCCGATTTCCAGAGCGAGCCCGGCGATCTGATCGACGTGTCCATCATGCTGCCGCTGAGAGGCCGCGAACGGGAAGGCGATCAGTTCTCCAACTATGGCAACGAAGAGATCTGGTAGTCCCGCGGGGTTCGCGCCTTACACCGCGCGGGCATGCCGGCCGCCGGACGGATCGAGATAGACGTCGAACACCGCCGCCACGCAGCGCAACAGGGGCCTTGCCTCCTCCGGCACCGTGATCACCAGCCCGTCGCAGGCGACGAGGCCGTCCCGGGCAAACGCCTGCAGCTGCGCCAGCTCAGGCGCGAACCGGGACACCGGCACCGCCGACGCGGTGCACAGCGCACCGAGATCGACGCTCAGATCGCACATCAGACGCTCGATCACGGCCGCCCGGATCCGGTCGTCTGCGCTCAGCCTGATGCCGCGCTGGATAGCGAACCGGCCGGCCTCGATGGCTTCGCGATAGCTGTGCATGGGCGCGGCGTTCTGGACATATCCCTCCGGCATGGCGCCGATGGCCGACGGCCCGAAACCGATCAGGGCGGGTGATCGGTCCACCGTATAGCCCTGGAAATTCCGCCGCAGCCGCCCTGTCGCGGCGGCCCTGGCCAGCGGATCGGCCGGCCGCGCGAAATGGTCGAGGCCGATGCGCACATAGCCCGCCAACTGCAGCGCCGCCGCCGCGGCTTCCGCCTGGGCCAGCCGCGCTTCTCCATCGGGCAGCGTCGCTTCCGGGATCAGCCGCTGATGAGGCTTCATGCCCGGCACATGGGCGTAGCCGAACAGCGCGATGCGGTCCGGCTCCATCGACAGTGCCGCCGCGACGGTCCGGTCGATACCGGAGACAGACTGGTACGGCAGCCCGTACATGAGATCGATATTGAGGGCCCGGATCCCGGCCGCCCGCAACCGCCCGGCAACCTGGGCCGTCTCGTCCAGAGTCTGGATCCGGTTGATCGCCTTCTGCACGGCCGGATTGATGTCCTGAAGGCCGATGCTGGCGCGGGTCACGCCGATCGCCGCCAGGGCATCGATCGCATGAGGCTCCAGCCCGCGCGGATCGATCTCCACCGCAAACTCCGCATCCGCTGCCAAGGCAAAACGCCGATGCAGCTTGCGGCCAAGCCGGAGAATGTCGCCTGCGGTCAGGATGGTCGGCGATCCGCCGCCCCAATGCAGATGGCTGACCGGCTGCCCCTCGCCCAGCCGGTCAACGACAAGGTCGATCTCCCGCAGCAGCAGCCCGAGATAGTCGGAAACCGGGCTATACCGCCGTACGATCTTGGTGTGACAGCCGCAGAACCAGCACAGGCTGTCGCAGAAGGGCACATGCAGGTACAGCGACAGCGGCATGGCGGCCGGCAGGCCTTCCAGCCAGCGCGCGTAGATATCGGCCGTGACCGACCCGTCGAAATGGGGCGCCGTCGGATAGCTGGTGTAGCGCGGAACACGGCGGTCGTACCGCTCGAGGAGTCGGTTATCCATGGCGCGACTAGAGCCGACCGCTAGTGCCGTCGCCATGACATGCGTCAAACGCCGCCGCGATGCCCGGGCGGACGAATCGGCCTATGATTCTGAACCCGGCAGGCCGCCTTGCGCCTTGCCCGCAGAATGGATCGACCGATGAAATTACTGTTTGCCGCCTTCGCGATGCTGGGAGGCGCGGTGTTGCCGCTGCAGGCCCTGATCAATGCCCGGCTGGGCGGTTCGATGAACGGCCCGATCTGGGCCGCTACCATCTCTTTTGCAGTCGGCACGATCGGGCTCCTCGGCTTTCTGCTGCTGCAGCGGGCGCCGTTTCCGAGCCCGGCCCAGGCGGCGTCGGTTCCCGCATGGGCCTGGCTCGGCGGGCTGCTCGGCGCCTTCTACGTGGCCGCGGCAACCACCACCGTCCCCAAGCTGGGCGCGGCCGCCCTGATTTCCCTGGTGATCCTGGGACAGATGACGGCGTCTCTGCTGCTCGATCATTTCGGTGTGCTGTCGGCCGGCCAGGCGATCACCCCGTTGCGGGCTCTCGGCGGGCTGATGCTGGTCGGCGGCGCGATGCTGATCGTCTGGAGCCGTTAGGGCTGCCCGAGAGCAGCGCCAGCGGGCCCGGCTAATCTCGGTGATGGTGCGGCGCTTCGAGCCCTTCGGCGGCTTGGGAGTCCATTTCAGGCATGGGGCGGCCGGCGACGTACTCAAGAGCGCCGGGGTGAAGGGTCAGCGCACCGCCCGCTTTCGCCATCGCTAGCCCGCCGCCGGAATCGGGACCTATCGCCCCGTCAACGGTCCGGGAGACCAGATAGGCATGGGCGGCCGGCACGCCCGCGAGGCAGACCAGGACATGGGTCTCAAAGCCGAACAGCCCCTTCAGCGGGACGCCGCCCAGATCGGCATAGGGCGTTCGGCCGGATGCCATCGCCGCCCCGGCCGACCAGGGCAGCACGGCGAAGTCCATCTGATCGGTCGCGATGAGGCTGGCCAGCCGCTGCGCCGTCGGGGCGCGGCTGACCCGTGCGCGGCTCTCCGGGAGATCCCGCCCCAGAATCTCCGCCACATGCCGGGCGAGCCGGTACCCTTCCGGATCGTCCCGGCTGCTGCCGATGAGCAGGACCCGGCGGCGATACACCACCCATTGCTCATAGGGCGTGTGCGCCGCGGTGAATAGCGCCGCCCCGGCCGCGATGCCCAGCCGGATCATCGACCTCCTGTCAACGGTCGGCGCCCGATCGTGCGTATCGGCGATCATTGGTCAACGAAGACGTCGAGCGGCAGGACGGCTGAGACCGTGTAGTTGGGCACATCCACCACCTGGCCCACGCGCAGGTCCACCGCGACGCTTGCCAGCACATAGGCCTGTTCCCGGGTAAGGCCGTGCTCGCGCACGATGTAGTCGATCATATCGATCAGGGCATTTCGCGCCGCCAGGGTCAGATCTTCCGACAGGTTCTCCAGAGCGGTGATCTCCGCGGCGTCGATGTAGCTGAGGAAGGGCGGGATCTCGCCGGCAGCCTTCAGCGGAAAGCCGACGGTGGCGTAGAAGGCATTCGGCGCGATGTCTTTCAACTGGTCGCCGCCCTCGAATTGCGGCGAGGTGATCACCGATCCCTGCCCCTTGCGCAGCTCGGTCACGACGGTCACGGTCGCGCCCATCTCGATGGCCGTGCCGGAGACTTCGCCGTCCCCCTGGGCGTAGTGCACGTCGCCGACAAACAATCCGCAGCCATCGATGAAGCAGGGCAGCAGCAAGGTAGTGCCGATCTGCATCTGCTTCACATCCATGTTGCCGCCATTCTCCCGCGGCGGGATGGTGCGCAGGCATTCATCCTTGTGGCTGCCGTTCGGCCCGCAGATATCCGCCGGGATCGCCCCGACCGGCTGTGGCGGCAGGGCGATGCCGCCGACCGCACCAAGCGCGTTTTCCCGGGCCAGCCAGGACGTCGTCTCCGGGCCGCCGGGCAGCACGCCCACCGATCCCATGAAGCCGGCGAACGGGATGCGCACGCCGGGCATGCCGTCGGATGTCGCGGCCTGGCGGGACAGGCGCCAGTTCACGACATAGGGGTCCGGATAGAGGTCGCGCAGGAACCCGAAGCCTGGAACGATGACCGTGTAGCCGTACTGGTCCGGCTCGATATCGACCAGGGTCACCGCCAGCACGTCGCCGCGCTCCGCCCCGTTGATCGAGACCGGTCCGGTCATCGGGTGTACGAGGTTGAGGTCGAGCGCGGTTACGTCGTCGACGGTGGACTCGAGGTCCAGTCCGCTGTCGAGCGCGTCCCGGGTCTCGAAGACGATGTAGTCACCCGGATCGGCCTGCGCGACGGAGCCGATCTGGGGATGGTAGCGATTGAAGCAGTTCGGATCGTCGATGCAGAAATCACCGGTCTTGTCGAGCCGGACTATCGTCTGCCAGGTTACATCCGTGGTGTCCGCGGATGCCGTCGAGACCGCGCCCAGCAGGATGGCCGAAACAAGATATGAAAACCGAACGCACGCCATGACGCCCCTCCCCAGCTAGGGTCCGCCAGACGCCGTTTGCGGCCCAGCCGGACCGATTGATTGATTGGTGCGCAGAACCGCGCATGTCCGATGATGCCCGGTCCCGGGGCTCGGCTCAATCCCGACCGGCGATCCGACGCATGCGCGGGCAACAATGTTTCGGGCGCTGTGGGGCCAGTCCTAGACGATCCCGCCGCCGAGGCTGGCCTGCTGCGGCCGCTCGCGATCCTTGCTGGCGCGGTAGCCGCTCTCCCGGTAGGCGGCCAGGGGATCGGCGGCACCGCCGGCGCGCATGCGGGCCATGGCCAGGATCGGCCCGACATCGGTCTCATAAGCCCGTTTGAGGGTTTCCAGCGCCATCAATGCATCGTTGGACGCCTGGAACTCCTGCAGCTTCCGGCGGTCGATCAGATGGGCCTGGGCATAGGCCCGCTGGATCGCCATGGCGCTGGCCATCAGGCTCTCGATCGGGTCGGTGACATTGTGCGACTGGTCCATCATGTAGGCCGGGTCGAAGCCGGGGCGCCGCTCCAGCTCGGACGTCACCAACTCGTGGAACACCAGGAACAGCTGGAAGGGGTTGATGGCGCCGGTGTCCAGATCGTCGTCGCCGTATTTGCTGTCGTTGAAGTGGAAGCCTGCCAGCTTCTGGGCATGGATCAGCCGTGAGACGATCTGCTCGATGTTGACGGTCGGCGCATGGTGGCCGAGATCGACCAGGCATTTCGCCTTCGGGCCCAGGGTCGAGGCGGCGAGATAAGAGCTGCCCCAATCGCTGATCACCGTCGCATAGAAGGCGGGCTCGAAGAGCTTGTGTTCCAGGAACACATTCCAGTCCGCCGGCAGCGCGTCATAGATCCAGGACAGGGATTCCAGGTAGCGCTCGAAGGCGCGGCCGTGGCATTGCTGGCCGGGGAAGTTGGAGCCATCGGCGATCCAGACGGTGATCGCCTTGGATCCGAGCTTCTGCCCGATCTCGATGCATTCGATATTGTGGGCCACCGCCTGCTCGCGCACCGACATGTCGGTGTGGGTCAGCGATCCGAATTTGTAGCTCAGCGGCTGGTCGGGCTGGTCCTGGAAGGTGTTGGAGTTGACCGCGTCGAACCCCAGGCCGAGCGATCGTGCCGACTCCAGCAGCGCGTCGTAATCGTCCACCTTGTCCCAGGGGAAATGCGGCGACACCGTCGGCGTGGCGCGCACCAGCTGCTGGATGACGGCGCAGTCCTCCAGCTTCTCGATGACGTTGCGCGGCTCGCCCGGTCCCGGAAACCGCGCAAAGCGGGTGCCGCCGGTGCCGACCCCCCAGGTCGGGATCGCCACACCGAAGGCCTGGACCATGTCGGTGACGGATTCGATGTCCATGGCGCGGCGGGCCAGCCGGTCACCCAGCGCCCGGTAATCCGCTTCGATCTCTGCCTGTGCCGCGGCGTTGGCGCTCTCGATCAAAGCGCCGTCAATCGGAGTGCCCCCCATACCTGCCCCTTGTTGCCGGCTCGCTCGCCGCCCGGTCTTGTCGCCGGTTTGGTGCCCCAGATTACCGCGCGAAGGCTCCCGCGTGGCCGGCATCCACGTTGAGCGCGTTGCCGGTGGACTTTCGGGAGATGTCGCTGGCAAAGAAGTATACCGCTTCCGCGATGTCTTGGGGCAGAACATTGCGCTTCAGCAGGGATCGCTGGCGATAATGCTCCTCCAGCTCGGACTCCGCGATGCCGTAGGCCTTCGCACGCCCCTCCCGCCATTCGCCCGACCAGATCCGCGAGCCCTGCAGCACCGCGTCGGGATTGACCGTATTGGCGCGGATGCCGTGCGGTGCGCCTTCCAGGGCCAGGCATCGGGTCAGATGGACTGCCGCCGCCTTGCCGCTGCAATAGGCCGAGGCGCCGGGCGACGCGGCAAATGCATTCTTGCTGCCGATGGTGACGATGGAGCCGCCCAGACCTTGCGTCTTCATGACGGCAAAAGCGTCGCGCGCGACAAGGAACGCGCCCTTGGCGAGCACGTCCATGTTGCGGTCCCACATTTCCGCCGTGGTCTCTTCGACCGGGGCGGAGCTGGCCAGACCGGCATTGGCCACCACGATATCGACGCCGCCGAAGCGGTCGATGGTGCTGTCGACCACGGCGCGCACGGCGGCCTCGTCGGTGACATCGCCGGCCAGGCTGTGCACACGATCGGCACCGTGCCGCTCCCTCAGACCGGCCTCGGCTTCCGCCAGGACTTCCTCGGCGATATCGGTCAGCACGACGCACGCCCCCTCGCCCAGCAACCGCTCCGCCGTCGCGCCGCCGATGCCGCCGGCGGCGCCGGTGATCACCGCGATGCGCCCGGCCAGGCTCTTGCGTGGCGGCAAGCGTTTCAGCTTGGCCTCCTCAAGGAGCCAGTACTCGATATCGAAGGCCTCCTGCTCGTCGAGGCCGACATAGGTGTCGATGGCCGAGGCGCCGCGCATCACATTGATGGCGTTGACGTAGAATTCCGAGGCGATGCGGGCCGTCGGCTTGTCCTTGGCGAAGCTGATCAGCCCGATCCCGGGCACCAGGTATATCACCGGATTGGGATCGCGCATGGCCGGGCTGTCCGGGTGCCGGCAGCGCTCGTAATAGGCGGCATAGTCGGCGCGGTAGCGGTCCAGCGATGCATCCAGTTCGGCATCGTCCGCCTCCGCTGGCAGCACCAGCGGGCGGATCTTGGTGCGCAGGAAATGGTCCGGGCAGGACGTGCCGAGGGCCGCCAGCGGCTCCAGATCTTTAGCGCCGACGAATTCGGTCACCACGGCGCTGTCGTCGAAATGCCCGATCTTCGGCTCGTCCCGGCCGATCCGGCCGCGGATGCGCGGCATCAGCGCCCGCGCCCGGGACAGGCGATCCGCGGCGGCGGCGGCCGGCACGCGGACGCCGCCGAAGGCCGGTGCCGAGGCCTGGCGATCCAGCCAATCCTGCGCCTTCTGGATGATCCTGAGCGTCGTCTCGTAGCAGGCCTTGTCATCCTCCGCCCAGGTGAACAGGCCGTGCCCGCCCAGTACGACACCGACGTAATGCGGGTTGTCCCGGGCCAGCGCCTCCAGCTTCAGGCCGAGGTCGTAACCGGGCCGCTGCCAGGGCAGCCAACCGATCTCGTCGCCGTAGATCTCGGCCGTCAGCGCCTGGGAATTGCGCGCCGCGGCGATGGCGATGACCGCGTCGGGATGCATGTGATCGACATGCCGATAGGGCAGATAGGCATGCAGCGGGGTATCGATACTGGCAGCCCGTGGATTCTGGTTGAAGGTGCAGTGGGGCAGCAGCCCGACCATCTCGTCCTCATGGTCGATGCCGCGATAACGCCCCTTCATCAGCTCCAGCTTGTCCATGTAGAGGGTGGCAAACCCGTCCAGCCCCATGCTGCCGAGATCGCCGCCGGAGCCCTTGACCCAGAGCACCTGCACGTCTTCGCCGGTCAGCGGGTCCTCCATAGGCACCTTCGCTGACGTGTTGCCGCCGCCGTAATTGGTGATCCGCTTGTCCGCGCCCAGCAAGTTCGAGCGATAGCGCAGCCGCTCCGGCTCGCTCAAGCCCGCCGTCAGGGCATCGTCCCACAGATTGGCGAGCGGTTCCGATCCTGCCGTCATTGCAGCGTCCTCGCGACGTTCCACCGAGCCAAGAATGACGCAGCGTCGGCCGCCAAGTCAATCAAGTTCGATCAAATTCAGTCGCGATCTCTTAATGCTGCGACGCAATATGATTGAAAATGATTGACAGCGTTCAAGGACGCACGAAGACTGGAGCTCATGGGAGTCCGCATGCACGAACGCCAAAGGCATTCCGCGATCCTGCGCGCCGTATCCGAGCGCGACCTTGTCACCGTCGCCGAATTCGTCGATCTGCTCGGCGCGTCGCCGGCCACGGTGCGCCGCGACCTGAATCAGCTCGACGCCAGCGGCCAGCTGCGCAAGGTGCGCGGCGGCGCCGAGGCGCTGGAGCCAGTCGAGGCGCACACGCTCAACACCCATCGCTTCCGCGACAGCGAACCTCGCCATGCAGACCGCAAGCGGGCGATCGCCCGCAAGGCCGCCGAGCTGGTCGGCGACGGCGAGTCGATCATCGTCAATGGCGGCACGACGACCTATCGCATGGCGGAATTCCTCGCCGGGCGCAGCCTGCAGGTGCTGACCAATTCCTTCGCGATGGCAAGCCGCCTGATGGCCCTGGGCGGCAACCGGGTGGTCCTGCCGGGCGGCGAGATCTACGCCGACCAGCAACTGGTGCTCAGCGCCTATGAGCGCGACACCATGATCGATCACTTCTACGCCTCCAAGCTGTTCATGGGCGCCTATGCGATCCGCTCCCACGGGCTGATCGAGACCGACCCGCTGCTGGTCAAGGGCGAGCAGAAGCTGATCCGCCAGACCGAGGAGCTGATCGTCCTGGTCGACAGCAGCAAGTTCCAGCCGCGCGGCAGCCTCATCTTCTGCCCGCTGGACCGCATCGACCGGTTGATCACGGACGACCATGTGCCCGCGGAGGCACTGGATATGCTGGATCGGGCTGGGATCGACGTGATTGTCGTTCCGACCGACCAGGGAGCTGCCGACGAAGGAGGTGGATGAGGCGGCCGGACCGACGACCAAGACGAACAAGATTCAAGGGAGGGGTTTCAAACGTGATTTGCACGGATTGCACGAGCGTCTGATGGCGACCGAGAAGATCGCCTTCACGATGCAGCTCCATCCGGGTCAGGCAGAGGAGTATGAGCGCCGCCACGACGAGATCTGGCCGGAGCTCGCCGCGCTGCTCCGGCAGTCGGGCATCAGCGACTATTCGATCTTCCTCGACGAGGGCACGGGTGTGCTGTTCGGCGTGCTGCGCCGCACCGCGGATCACACCATGGACAGCCTGCCCGAGACCGAAATCATGCAGCGCTGGTGGGCCCATATGGCCGACATCATGGAGACCCAGCCCGACAACAAGCCCGTGCTCACGCCTCTCCGCCAGGTCTTCCACCTGCCATGAGCACCGCGGTCCTCGACATCGGCAAGACCAATGTGAAGATCGTGGTGATCGACCGGGATCACCGCGAACTGTACAGCGCCACCCGGCCGAACCCGACACGGCCAGGCCCGCCCTACCCGCATTGCGACGTCGAGGCCGTATGGGGCTGGCTCATCGACGAGTTGGCAGGGGCGGCGCGGGAGCATGCCATCGAGACGATCGTGCCGGTCGCCCATGGCGCAAGCGCGGTCCTGCTCGGCGAGGACGAACTCGCCATGCCGGCACTGGATTACGAGCATGACGGGCCGGACAGCATCCATGATTCCTATGCCGCCGCCGTCGATCCCTTTGCCGAAACCCTGACGCCGCTGCTGCCGCTCGGGCTCAATCCCGGCAAGCAGGTCTATTGGCAGCGCCACGCCTTTCCCGAGGAATTCGCCCGCGCCAGGCACATCCTGATGTGGGCGCAGTATTGGAGCTGGCGCCTGACCGGCATTGCCGCATCGGAGGTCACCTCGCTCGGCTGCCATACCCATCTGTGGCAGCCGGATGCTCACGCGCCAAGCGGCTTTGCCCGCCGTGAGGGCTTCGCCGATATGCTGCCGCCGATGCGGGCGGCCTGGGAGAATCTAGGCCCGCCGCGCCCGGAAATCGTCCGGGCCACTGGGCTGGATCCGTCCTGCCGGGTGCTGTGCGGCATCCATGACAGCAACGCGTCCTACCTGCCGCATCTGGTGGCGCAAGAGCCGCCCTTCACCGTGGTGTCGACCGGCACCTGGGTCATCTGCATGGCCGCCGGCGGCGACATCGGCCGGCTGGACGAGACCCGCGACATGCTGGCGAATGTCGACGCCACCGGCGGGCCGGTCCCCTGTTCCCGTTTCATGGGCGGGCGCGAATTCGCCGCCATCGCCGGCGAGGACAGATCCGACCGCGATGTCGGCATCGGCGACGTCCGGTCCCTGGTCGATGCGGAGGTCTTCGCCCTGCCAAGCTTCGCGCCGGATAGCGGACCGTTTCAGGGCCGGCAGGGGCGCATTGAGGGCCCTGCACCGGAATCGCCGGTGGCACGCGCGGCATTGGCCGCGCTCTACTGCGCCCTGGTCACCGCCGACTGCCTGGACCGCATGGGCGCGGCGGGCCCGATCTTTGTCGAGGGACCGTTCGCGAAGAACCCGGCGATCCTCGGCCTGCTCGCCGCCCTCCGGCCGGCCCAGCCGGTCTTCGCCTCCGACGAAGGGACCGGAACTGTCTCAGGCGCCGCGCTTCTGGTGGATTGGGGGGCGGAAGGGCGCAAAGAGAAGACGCAGGCGGATCCGGTCGCCGCCATGCCTGTCATCGGCCTCGACGCCTATGCACAGGCCTGGAGGCGGCAGACATGAGCCAGAGCACCGTGACGGACTCACCCGTTGTCGCCCTGTCCGGGATCGGCAAGTCCTTCCCCGGCGTCCGGGCCCTGGCCGACGTGCAGTTCGACGTGCGGGCTGGCGAGGTTCACGCCCTGCTCGGCGAGAACGGCGCCGGCAAATCCACCCTCATCAAGATCATGTCCGGCGTCCACCGCCCCGATACCGGCAGCATCCGCGTAGACGGCGAGGAGGTCCGCTTCGACAGCCCGCATGACGCCCAGTCGGCCGGTATCGCCACGATCTACCAGGAACTGCTGCTGTTCCCTGAGCTGACCGTCGCCGAGAACATCTTCATGGGCCATGCGCCGCGCACCCGCTGGGGCGGGATCGACTGGCAATCCATGCGCGAACAGGCGCAGAGCTTCCTGGCATCGCTGGACATCCACGACATGGATGTCGGTGCCATCGTCGGCTCGCTGACGGTCGGCAACCGCCAGCGGGTGGAGATCGCCAAGGCCCTGTCCCAGAACGCCCGCGTGCTGATCATGGACGAGCCCACCGCGGCCCTGACCGAGCACGATGTGGAGCGGCTGTTCCATATCGTCCACCTGCTGCGCGAGCGCGGCGTCGGCGTGGTCTATATCAGCCACCGGCTGGAGGAGATCTTCGTCGTGGCCAACCGCGTCACGGTCCTGCGCGACGGCGAATACGTCGCCACCAAGCCGGTCGCCGAGACCGACCATGACGACCTGATCAACATGATGGTCGGGCGCCGGATCGACACCCTGTTCCCCAAGCTGGAGGCGACGCTGGGAGAGCCGGTGCTGGAGGTGAAGAACCTCACCCGCGCGCCCACCACCCACGATGTCAGCCTGACCGTGCGGTCCGGCGAGATCGTCGGACTGGCCGGGCTGGTCGGCTCGGGCCGCAGCGAACTGGCCCAGGTGATCTTCGGCATTACGCCGGCCAGTTCCGGCGAGATCCGGCTGAACGGGCAGCCCGTGACCATCGCCAGCGCCGGCCAGGCCAAGGCCCTGGGTATCGCCTACGTTCCAGAGGATCGGGGGACCCAGGGGCTGGTACGCCCGATGACGTTGACCGAGAACGTCTCCATGGCGGTGCTGGCCAGGGTCGCGAAAGGGCCGTTCATCGATCGCGGTGCCGAGGCGGCCCTCGCCCGCGACAGCATCGAGAAATTCAGCATCCGGGCCAGCGGCACCGGGCAGGTCGTCAATAAGCTGTCCGGCGGCAACCAGCAGAAGGTGGTGCTGGGCAAATGGCTGGCCGCCGAACCCAAGGTGCTGATCATGGACGAGCCGACCCGCGGCATCGATGTCGGCGCCAAATCCGAGCTGCATCGGTTGATGGGCGAGCTGGCCCAGGCCGGGCTCGCCATCCTGATGATCTCCAGCGAATTGCCCGAGGTCATGGCGATGAGCGACCGCATCCTGGTGATGCGCGAAGGCCGCGTGGTGGCTGAGTTCAGCCGGGAGGACGCCACCCAGGAGGCGATCGCCGGCGCGATGATGGGCGGACGGGCCAGTCAGTCCGTGGAGCTTTCGGCATGAGTGTCTCTCTGCCCGCCGCCAACACGGCGCAACCGCTGGCCGCCCTGAAGCGCATGGTCGGCACCCAGGAAGCAGTCCTGCTGCTGGCGATCATCGCCTTGTTCGTGGTCGTCGGCCTGATCAATCCGCGCTTCGTGTCGGACCGCAACCTGCAGAGCATCTTCCTCGGCAATGCCTATATCGCCGTCGCCGCCATCGGCATGTCGATGGTCATCATCTCCGGCAATATCGACATCTCCGTCGGATCGCTGATCGGCGTGCTGGCGACCATCAGCGGCTCGCTGGCGGTCGCCGGCTATCCGATCGTCATTTGCTGGCTGGTACCTCTTGTAGCCGGCGCCCTTGTGACCGGCTTCATGGGGCTGTTGGTGGCCTATGTGCGCATCCCGGCCATCGTCGTCTCTCTGGGCATGCTCAGCATCCTCAAGGGCGGGTTGATCAGCGTGACCGGCGGCGCCTGGATCACCGACCTGCCCGAGGGCTTCCACCTGTCGCAGATGAAACCGATGGGCCTGCCGATGCCGATCTACTTCATGGTCGTGCTGACCCTGGGTGCGGCCATGTGGATGCGCTACTCCGCCACCGGCCGCGCCATCTACGCGGTCGGCGGCAATGCCGAGGCGGCCCGGCTGTCGGGCATCTCGCGCGAGCGCACCATCATGACCGTCTTCCTGATCCATGGCGTGTTCGTCGGCATCGCCAGCGTGCTCTTCGCCACCCAGCTCAGCATCATCCAGTCGACCGTGCCGCCCAATCTGGAGCTCACCATCATCACCGCTTCGGTGGTCGGCGGCGTCAGCATTCTCGGCGGCATCGGCACCGTGATCGGCTCGACCTTCGCGGCCATCCTGCTGGCCGCCATCGGCTCCTCGCTGATCTTCGTCAACATTTCGCCCTACTGGCTGCGGGCGGTCCAGGGCGTGCTGATCCTGCTGACCGTGCTGGCCGATCTGTTCCGCCGGCGGCGCCAGGCAGGGGGCCCGTGATCATGTCGAGTCCCGCAACCTCCAGCGATACGGTGTCGGCCCTGCGCGCTATCGCAACCCGTCACGAGACGCTGCTGTTCGCCATCCTGGCGGTGTCGCTGGCGGTGCTGTCGACCCAGAGCGACCGCTTCCTGACCGGCGAGAATGTACTGAACCAGGGCCGGCTGATGTCGGAAGTGGCGCTGGTCGCTCTGCCGATGACCTTCATCATCATCACCGGCGGGATCGATCTGTCAGTCGGCTCGGTGCTGGGGCTGAGCGCCATCGTGCTGGGCGTCGCCTGGAAGAATCTCGGCCTGCCGCTGGAATTGGCCATGGTGGTGGCGGTGCTCACCGGGACCGCGGCGGGCTTCGCCAATGGCTGGTTCATCACCCGGGTGAAGGTGCCGCCACTGATCATGACGCTGGCCACCCTGGCGCTCTTTCGCGGCCTCGCCGAGGGCATCAGCCAGGCACGGTCGGTACGGGGCTATCCGGAATGGTTCTTCGTGCTGGGCCAAGGCGAGGTCCTGGGCGTGCCGACCCAGCTGTGGATCGTGCTGGTGGCCATCGTGGTCACCTGGATCGTCCTGGCACGGACCACCTTCGGGCGCAGCCTCTATGCTATCGGCCATAACGAGGTCGCGGCCCGCTTCTCCGGCATCCCGGTCGATCGCTACAAGCTGGCGATCTACACCTATTCCGGATTCATGGCCGGACTGGCCGGGGTCATTTTCGTCTCGCGGGTCAGCACGACCCGCTCCGACATGGGAACCGGGCTGGAGCTCGATGTGATCGCCGCCGTGGTCCTAGGCGGCACCAGCATTTTCGGCGGAGTCGGCACGATTACCGGCACGGTCATCGGCTTTGTGCTGATCCAGTTGCTGAAGAACGGACTCGCCATCACCGGGGTCAAGGGGGATGCTACGATCGTCGTGATCGGGACGGTGCTGATCCTCTCGATCCTGATAACCAACTTCGTCCAGCGCCGCCGAGGCGGCGAGCACTAGACACGCGACGGAGGCAAAGAGGCCCCGCGACGGGGCATATCAAGAGGGAGGAAACCCGATGAACTGGAAAGCAGTTAGTGTTGCCGCGGGCGCCGTCATCCTGACGGGTCAGGCCTTCGCCGACGGCCATCGCTGGGATGGCTCGGACGATCTGGCGGTGAACCCGCTGGCCTGCGATGGCAGCGCCGGCTCGGTCGCGGCCAAGCCCTACGATGGCGGCCAGGCGACCGGCGCGCCGGACCTCGCCGGCCAGGAGATCGTGCTGGTCGACGTGCCGAAGCTGATCGGCATCGGCTATTTCGCCGCCACAACGGCCGGCATGGAGCAGGCGGCCGCCGAGCTGGGGAACGTCACCGTCTCCACCGACGGGCCGACCGAGGCAAATATCGATGACCAGATCACCTTCATCGACAACTACATCACGCAGGGCGTGAACGGCATCCTGTTCGCCGCCAACGATCCGGTGGCCATCGCGCCGGTGCTGAACAAGGCGCTGGACAAGGGCATCCACGTGGTCGGCTACGACGCCAACTCCACGCCCGACGCTCGCGAGTGGTTCGTCAACCAGGCCGAGTTCAACGGCATCGCCAAGGCGATGATGGACGCCATCGTGGCCGAGATCGGCGATGACGGCAGCTTCGCTATCGTCACCAGCACCTTCACCACGCCGAACCAGGCGCGCTGGATCGCCGAGATGTGGGCCTATGCCGAGCAGTGCCATCCGGGCGTCGAATGGCTGGAGACGGTCGAGGCGCAGGAGGACAACATCCTGTCCTTCAATCAGGCAAGCACCCTGATCAACAAATATGGCGAGGACCTCGACGGTCTGTTCGGCATGACCTCCGTGGCGACCCCGGCGTCGGCCGAGGCGGTCACTCAGGCCGGCCTGTGCGGCGAGGTTGCCGTCGTCGGTCTGGCCACGCCGAATGCCATGAAGCCTTATGTGCAATCGGGCTGCGTGGAGTCGGTGGTCCTGTGGAATCCGGTCGATCTCGGCTATGCCGCCGTCCATGTGATGCGGGCCGTCGTCGACGGCACGCTGGAGCCAGGCGCCGACAAGGTCGATGCCGGGCGGCTGGGCACGCTGCAGATCGTCAACGGCAGCGAGGTCCTGCTGGGCGCGCCCTTCATCTACAACAAGGACAATATTGACGACTTCGACTTCTAGCCGAAGTCCCGATCGAACGGCTCCCCTCGCCCTCGCAAACCGCCCGGATTGGCGGCAAGCAGGGTGAGGGGTCGCCCGCAAACCCCTGTGGCAAACCTGTGAAAACCGCGCCTCGTTAGCGGATTTTTAAGATTTGGCAGCGTACGCTTTCGCTTGGGGCGTAGAGCGTCTTGCGCCCGGCAAGGTCGAAGCCACGAGGCAGAAAATGCGGACAACCCCTCATCGTTCCGCGGTCGACGATCGCGAGACCATGATCCGTTTGATCGACATTGTTGGACAGGAACACATTTTCGCTCCCTACCATCTCGACACGCCGCTGCCGCCGGCGCCGGGCCTGTTGGCGCTGGTCCGGCCGTCCGGCCATCGGTTCGCCGGCATCCACAGCATCGTCCATCCGCCCTGGTGGGACATTCTGTACATCGAGCAGGCGAAGAATGTCTGCCGACGTGCCGGCCGCCTGCTTTGCGGGCTGCAATCCAGCAAGCTGGGACCGACCATGGCCATGGTCCACTGGATGCCGGATTCCAATGAGACTGCGCGGATGGAGGCGGAACGGGCGCTGATCGAAGCCCATGACCCTGAGCTCAACCGCAGCCTCAACCGCGGCGACGCCGTGCCGGCGCTGGCGGCCTACGGGTAAGGCCCGGCCCTATTCCGTCTCGGGGGGCTGGTAGCCGAACGGGAACTGACGTTCCCACACGGCGGATATCAGCCCGAAATCGCCGGCTACCGATCCACCGCGGGCCATCGGATCGACCATCATGATCGAGAGCTCCGGGCGCCCTGCCCCGGTCATCGTCTCGACGCCTTCCAGGGTGACCGATTCCGGCTCCCAGGTCAGCGTCAGGTCGATTAGCGAGGCATTGCCGTCGCGATACCCCCAGCTCTCGCCGTCGTCGAAGAAGGCCTGAGACGGCAGCCCGGTGCCGGACTCGATCCCGGGATAGGCAGCCAGCACGATCTTCTCCGGATCATGCGGCCGGTCGAGCGGAAACGTCTGCGCCAACGGCAGCACCGCTCCGCAGCGGATCAGGATCGGCAACCGGCCCGCCGGAGCGTCCAGCACCGCCTCCTGCCCGCCTTCGTACAAGGCAGCCGCCCAGAAATCGATCCAGCCGCCGGGCACCTCCGGCAGGTAGACCGTCTTCGAGGTCTCGCCATTTGCAACGACCGGCGCCACCAGCACATGATCGCCCAGCAGGAACGCGTCGTGATCGGCGAAGGCTGCCGGTTCGTCGGAGGCGTAGAAGAGCGGCCGGAGGATCGGCTGGCCGGTGGCATGGGCCCGGTAGGCCAGCGTGTAGAGATAGGGCAGGAAGGTGTAGCGCAGCTTCAACGCCGCCAGCACGTCGTCGAACACCTCCTCATGGGTCCAGGGCAGCGTGGCCCTGCCGAACTCAGGCCGCCAGGAATTCATCACGCAGCGCGGGTGCAGCGCCATCATCTGCAGCCATCGCAGCAGCAATTCCGGCTCCGGTTCCGGTCCGCAGAAACCGCCGATGTCGTGGCCGACCTGCGGGATGCCCGACAGGCTGAGCGACAGCCCGTTCCGCAGGTTCCATTTCAGCGAATGCCAGCTGGTGGCGTTGTCGCCGGTCCAGGTCTCGGCATAGCGCTGAATGCCGATCGGCCCGGCCCGGCTGATCGTGTAGGGACGCTTGTCGGGGTCGCGGGCGGCGGTCGCCTCGAAGCTGGCCCGGGTCATCAGATGCGCCTGCAGCGGCCGCACCGACACCGCCGGAATGGATTGTCCGAAGCCGTCGACCGTCGCCTCCTCGTCCCAGATCTCCGCCTCGTTGTTATCGTTCCACAGGGAGTCGAAGCCCGGCGCAAGGACCTGGGCGGTCGCCTGCTCCTGCCACCACCGCACCGTCTCCGGATTGGTGAAATCCAAGCTGGAGCCGGCTCCGCCCCAGAACACCTCCTCCACCGGGTTGCCATCGGCATTGCGCACGAAGAGGCCGGCCTCGGCGGCCTCGGCATAGGCCGGGTGAACCGTCAGAAGCACCGGCTTCACGTTGGCGGCAGTGTGCAGATTGAGCGAGCCCAGTCGTTCGAACAGCGCCTCGGGATCGGGAAATCGCTCCCGGTCCCAGGTGAAGACGCAGCGCTGCTCGCCCTGCAGGGTGTAGCCGGAGCCGGAGTGCACCATGCTGATCGGCAGGGCGCGTTCGCGGCAGGTGTCGGCGAAGCCGGCGATAACCGCCTGGGCATCCGGTGCATCGGCGTGGTGCATGGAGGTGAAGCCGAATCCCAGTGCGCGCCTGGGTGCGAAATGAGGCCGGCCGGTCAGCGCCGTCAGCCGTTCCACGACCGACGGCACATCGGCGCCGGTCAGGACATAGTGGACCAGCCCCCGCTCCCGCGCCTCGGCGTAGCGGTAGATGCCATGATAGTTCGAGCGTTCGGCCCCCAGGTCGAACACCATCTCGGCCAGGGTGTCGTACAACAGGCCGGCGGCCGCTCCGCTTTCGGCATCCTGGACGATGACAAAGGGCGCGTGCTTGTAGAGCGGGTCGCCGCGTTCCGCATCGAAGCCCAGCGCGTCGAGCTGCAGCACCCGAAACCGCCGGCCGGTCCGGTCCAGCGGCCCGGTCTTGTCGCCAAGGCCGAAATGCCGGTCGCTTTCGGGTCGGACCTGGCAATGGCGGGTCGCCCGCCCGCCATCGGCCACGACATAACCCCCGGTGCCGCGATCCTCGAGAAGCGTGTGCCAATCGCCGTCCTCGCCGCGCCGGTCGATCCCCACCCGCAGCGGATTGCCCGATAACCGGACCCGGACGTCATCGGCCACGAACCCGATCTCGCCACCTTCCAACGCTACGGCCGGGGCGCCGGCAAACCCGTCCAAAGACAGTTTCGGTCGCCCTTCCCAGGGCGTATCGCCATCCGGGGCGATCATCCAGGTGCGATCGACGGCGAGCCCTTCCAGCGGCAGCACGGCGATGCGCAACAGCCCCGGCTCCAGCGCATCGACCGCAAGCGACCAGCCGCCGCTCAGCGTCGCATCCAGGCCGGACTCGCGAGACACGACCTCGCCGGCGATACTCAGAACTTCCACCGGAACTCTTCCTTTCCACGTAAGATCGCGGTGAGGATAGGGCCGGCTGCCATGTCGCTCAATCGTCGCGACACCGGTGGCCGGTTCGCCGTTTTCCCACCGGCGCCGACCGGCAGATGCCGATTGAACATCGTAGAAAAGAGCCTTAATGTATGCGTTATTGTATACACTAAGGTCAGGCTCGCCGATGTCGCCGGCCTGCGCCACCATCGCCGGACCGTCGGGTTGAGAGAATGCTCGAGATTGATGACCTGGATTTCGTCGGACGGGCGCTCAATCGTCCGGAATGCGTCGTCAGCCACGAATCCGGCTGCCTGTTTGCGTCGGACTGGACCGGAGATGGCGGCGTTGCGGTGATCCGGCCGGACGGCAGCGTCCAGCGCATCCTGGCTGTCGATCAGGACCGGCCGCTGCGTCCCAACGGCATCGCGCTGGCGCCGGGTGGGCGCTTCCTGCTGGCGCATCTGGGGGATTCAGATGGCGGCGTTTGGCGGCTGGACCCCGATGGGCGGGTCTCGCCGACGGTCGTCGAGGTCGATGGCGCGCCGCTTCCGGCGACGAATTTCGTCCACCTGGATCGCTGTGGGCGGATCTGGGCCACGATCAGCACCCGGCTCATGCCCCGGGCGCGGGGCTATCGCAGCGACCTGAACGACGGTTTTGTGGTGCTGCATGACAAACGCGGCACGCGCATCGTCGCCGACGGACTGGGTTTCACCAACGAATGCGTGGTCCATCCGTCCGGTGAGCGGCTATACGTCAACGAAACCTTTGCCCGGCGCACATCGGCATTCGCGATCGGGCCCGACGGCAGCCTGGGACGGCGCGAAACCATTGCGGAATACGGCAACGGCACGTTTCCCGACGGGCTGACCTTCGACGCCGAAGGCGGCGTGTGGATCACCAGCATCGTCAGCAACCGGATCATCCGGATCGCCCCGGACGGGCTCCAGGAGACGATCCTGGAGGATTGCGAGCCCGGCCATCTGGAATGGGTGGAGCAGGCCTTCCAGGCCGGCGAGATGGGCCGGCCGCACCTCGATACGATGAAGAGCCGGCGGCTGCGCAACATCTCCAGCCTGGCATTCGGCGGGCCGGGCTTGCGGACGGCCTATCTTGGCTGTCTGCTCGGAGATCGCATCGCCTCTTTCGAATCTCCCGTCGCCGGTCATGCGCCGCCCCATTGGACGTTCGATCTCGGGGATCTGGTGCAGTGAGAGCACCGGCCGGCATGCCGCCCGACCACACCCTTTTCCGACGATACAGAGGCCGCCCATGAGCAATGTTCCGGAATTCAAGATCGCCGTGTTCGAAGGCGACGGCATCGGACCGGAAGTCACGGCACCCTGCCTCGAACTGGTGTCGGCGGCCGTCGAGTCCGTCGGCGGATTCTCGCTGGCATGCACCAGCCTGCCGGCCGGAGCCGGCACCTATCTCCAAGAGGGCGTCGCCCTGCCCGACAGTTCCATGGAGGCGGCAAGCGAGGCGGATGCCATCCTGCTGGCGGCGATCGGCGATCCGGAGGTGCGCTACCCCGACGGCACCGAGGTCACGCCGCAGATCGAATTGAGGTTCCGCTTCGGACTGTATGCGGGCGTGCGCCCGGTGCGTAGCATCCCCGGCATGCCGCGCGTCCTCGCCGACCCGCGGGCGGAGGCGTTGGATTTCGTGCTGGTGCGGGAGTCCACCGAGGGCCTGTTCGCAGCCCAGGGCAATGGCACGATCGAGGCCGACCGCGAAGCCCGCGACACCATGGTCATCACCCGCGAGACCAGTGAGCGTCTGTTCGACTTTTCGTTCGATTTGGCGCGCAGACGCAAAGCCGAGGGCAAGCCGGGCGTGGTCACCTGTGTCGATAAATCCAACGTCTTCAAGTCCTTCGCCTTCTTCCGGCGCATCTTCGACGAGCGCGCCCGCATGAACGCCGATGTGGAGGCGCGGCGCGCCTATGTCGATGCGACGGCCCTGAACATGGTGCGCAACCCCTGGGCCTTCGATGTGCTGGTGACCGAGAACATGTTCGGCGACATTCTTTCCGATCTTGGCGCCGGGCTGATCGGCGGCATGGGCATGGCCCCGTCGGCGGATATCGGCGACCGCCACGCGGTGTTCCAGCCCTGCCACGGAACCGCGCCGGATATAGTCGGCCAGGGCAAGGCCAATCCGACGGCGATGATCCTGTCCGCCGCGATGATGCTGGAATGGCTGGCCGACCGGCACGAAGTGCCGGCCTGTGCCGAGGCCGGCGGCCTGCTCCGCGGCGCGGTCGATCGCGCCTTTGCGGGCGGCCGTCTGAGCCCGACCGAGATCGGCGGAGAGTCCGGCACGGTGGCCATTGCCGGCGCCGTCGAGACCGCCCTCTCCGAGCTGATACGGGGCTGACCATGGCCGAGCGCATCCGGGTCGCCACGGTCGGTGTCGGCTATTTCAGCCGCTTCCATTACGACGCCTGGGGGCGGATGGAAGATGTCGATCTGGTCGGCCTGTGCAACCGGACCGAGGAGACTGGCCGCGCCATCGCCGAAGAGCACGGCATCGCTCAGGTGTTCAGCGATTTCGAGATGATGCTGGAATCGGTGGAAATCGACCTGGTGGACATCATCACCCCGCCGCCGACCCACCGCCCCTATATCGAGCAGGCGGCACGGCGCGGGATCGCGGCGATCTGCCAGAAACCGTTCTGCGAGACCCTCGACGACGCCGAGGCCGCGGTGGAAGCCGCCAAGGCGGCCGGCATCCCGCTGGTCGTGCACGAGAATTTCCGCTTTCAGCCCTGGCACGCCGAGGCCCATCGCCTGCTCAGCGAAGGCCGGCTTGGAACCCCTTATCAGGTCACCTTCCGGCTGCGTCCCGGCGACGGCCAGGGGGCCGATGCCTATCTCGACCGCCAGCCCTATTTCCAGACCATGGAGCGGTTCCTGGTGCACGAGACCGCGATCCATCTGATCGACACCTTCCGTTACCTGATGGGCGAGATCGTATCGGTCTACGCGCAGCTCGATCGGCTGAACCCGGCGATCGCCGGCGAGGACGCGGGCATCATCCTGATGACCTTCGAGGACGGCTCGCGCGGCCTGTTCGACGGCAACCGCCTGGCCGACCATGCCGCGCACAACCGGCGCCTGACCATGGGCGAGATGCTGATCGAGGGGTCGGAGGCGACCTTGCGCCTGGACGGCGATGGTCAGCTGTATCTTCGTCACCATGGCCGCAACGACGAACAGGAGGTCGCCTATGACTGGCAGGATCGGGGCTTTGGCGGGGACTGCGTGTACCGGCTGCAGCGCCATGTGGTCGACCACCTACTAGGCAATGGCCCGCTGACCAATACCGGCGCGGAGTATCTCGAAAACCTCCGCATCGAGAAGGCGGTCTACGAGTCCCACCGTCTTGGCCAGCGGCTTTTGCTTTAGGGAATCGGCGGCGGACGGCTAGTCTGGTGGCGATCGGTGAACATCGCGATGGACACGATGCCAGACGAGACTGCCGCCCGGGCTGGGCCCGCAGGCACCAAATCGGCCCGCTCGGGCAGCCGGCTGTTGAACGCCGACCGGGCCTATGCCGAGGTCAAGCGCCGGATCCTGGATAACGAAATGCCGGCCGGCTATCAGATCCTGGAGCAGGAACTGGCCGAGATGCTGGACATGAGCCGCACCCCGGTGCGCGAGGCGATGATACGGCTGGCCGAAGAGGGCATGGTGGAAATCCGGCCGCGTCACGGGCTGCGCGTGCTACCGCTGTCGGCGTCCGACATGCAGGAGATCTACCACATCCTCATCGCCCTGGAATCGAGCGCGGCGCAACTGGTCGCCGAGCGCGGGCTGAACGGCGACCAGTTGGGGCAGCTGCGCGCTGCGGTGACCGATATGGACCGGGCGCTTGCCGCCGACGATCTGCGCGGCTGGGCGGCGGCGGACGAGCGTTTCCACATGCTGCTGGTCGAGTATTGCGGCAATGCCCGGCTGCGCGCGCTGGTCGGCACCTTCTGGGACCAGTCGCATCGGGCCCGCATGGCGACCCTCAGGCTCAGGCCCAAACCCTTAGATTCCAACAAAGATCACGCCGCGGTGGTCGAGGCGATCACCCGCGGCGACGCCGAAGCGGCGCGGGAGATCCACCGCCAGCATCGCATTCGCGCCGGCCAGATCCTGGTCTCCCTGCTCAAGGAGCATGGGCTGACCCAGCTCTAGATCCGATCCGGCCAGCCGCAACGCGAAGAGGAAGGGATCCGTGACGGAGGCGAAGCCGGACCGCGATCGCGTACTGGCCTTGCTCGGCGGCGAGGTCGGGCGCATCCGGCTGGCTGAGTCGGAGCTGCGGTCGCGGCGGGTGGACGACGGCTGGCAGACCGAGGACCTGCTGTTCCGCACCAGCCTTGGAGACACGGTGCCCGCCTATTTCGTGCACCCCACCGATGCCGAGATGCCGGTCCCGGCCATTCTGTACTGCCATGCCCATGGCGGACGCTACGATATCGGCCGCGCGGAACTGTTCAATGGGCGCGCCGCGCTGCAGTCGGCCTATGCGACGGACCTGCAGAAGCTCGGCTGCGCGGTCCTGTGCCTGGAGATGCCCTGCTTCGGCGAGCGTCGCGCGCCGGAGGAATCGGCGCTGTCGAAAGCGCATTTCTGGCATGGGCGGACATTATTCGGGCGCATGCTGGCGGAACTGGTTGCCGGCATCGATTTCCTCGCGGCCCATCCGGGCATCGAAGAGAGCCGCGTCGGCACCATGGGAATATCGATGGGCGGCACCCATGCCTGGTGGCTGGCGGCGATCGATCCGCGCATCCGCGCCGCCGTCCATATGTGCTGTTTCGCCGACCTTGCGTGCCTGATCGCGACTGGCGCCCATGACGGCCACGGACACTACATGACCGTGCCGGGACTGCTGCAAGCGGCCTCGACGGGAGGTCTGGCGGCCCTGGCCGCGCCGCGCCCGCAGCTTATCTGCGCCGGCTTACAGGACACGTTCACGCCACGGGATTGCTTCGACATCGCCCGCACCGAGATCGAGGCAGCCTACGAAGCCCATAACGCGAGCGAGATGATCGGCTTCTGTGTCGATCCGGATACCGGACACGAAGAGACACCCGCGATGCGGCAGGCGACGCTCGCTTTCCTGCGCAAGCATTTGATTGCCCGCACTTGTCCTTAGGACGAAAGCTCTATCGGTATTCAGGTCCGGGTCGGACAGTCGCTCTCGCGTCCGATCAGGAATGAGTCGACGACAATCCCCTGGTTCTCTCGCCGTCCGTCGAGGCGGGAGAGAATCATCTCGCCCATGGTTGCGCCGACCGTGTCGAGATCCTGAGTGAACGTCGTCAGGGCGGGGCGCAGATAGGTCGACAAGGGAACGTCATCGCACCCTATCACCGCGAGGTCGGAGCCCGGTTTGAGGCCGAGGCGGCTGGCGCCGGACATCACGCCGGTCGCAATGAAATCGTTGCCGCAGAACACGGCGGTCGGTCGGGCACCGCTGGCCCACAGCGCGCCGAACACGTCCTCGCCCGTCTGCGACGGCGAGCACTCGGCCTCCATGGCCGGATCGTGCGCAATGCCGGCCTCCCGAAGGGCCTCACGGTACCCCAACACCGCATTGTTGGAATAGGTGTAGCAAAGCGGTGTCGACAGGGTGGCGATCCGGGTATGCCCGCGTTCGATCAACCGCCGCGTCGCCGTCAGGCCGATCCAATAATGGTCGCGATCGACCCAGTCATGGTCGTTGCGATTGGTGCGCCCCAATGTGACGAAGGGGAATTCCCGCTCGATCAGATAGTCGACGCGCTCGTCGCGCGGCCTGGTTCGGCCGAAGATGACACCGTCGCAGCGACCCATCTCCACCAGCCGCCTGAGGATCTTCATCTCGCCCTCGAAGTCGCGGGCCATGACCACATGCAGATCGTAGCCCTCGACCTGAAGCGCCGATTCCAGCCCGTCGAACAGTCCCAGATGGAAGGGATCGACAAATTTCGTCCAGGGTTTGGACGCGATGTATGTCACCGTCCGGGTCTGCTGGCGGCGCAGCACGGAGGCCGCGTAGTTGGCGGAGTAACCGATCTCACGGGCCGTGGCCTCGATCTTCGACCGGGTCTGCGGATTGACGTCGCTATAGCCGTTCAGCGCGCGCGAGACGGTGGACACAGACATGCCCACGGCATCCGCCAGATCCCGAATTCCCAGCCGTCCAGACCGCATTGCGCTTTCGATTTCCTTGAATTCCGTGTGCCTGGTGCCCGGCGACCGATCCCGGCCGGCCAAGGCTGCCTACACTCAAAAACGTTTTTGGCTGAATCGCAAGACTTGGATATCATGCGCCCGGACAAGCGCGAAAAACGACGCATCGAGAGCCTGAAACCGGCCTCGATTCCTAACAAGGGAGGAACAAGGTGTCCGTAACGAACAGATTCAAGACGACTTCCCTGGCCCTGACCGTTTCCACGGCCGCGCTTCTCGCCGCCACTTCGGCGAACGCGGCCGATCTCAGCCTCATGTTCAGCGCCGACGGCGACCAGGCCACGGTTCTGACCGATCTGGTCGAGCGTTACAATGCAATGACGCCCGACGTGACCATCGAGCTCAACCTGGTCGGCTACAACGTCATCCGCGAACAGCTCGAGGGCCAGCTCGAGGCCGGCACCGGGCCGGATATCGCCAAGATCACCAATCTCGGCGGCCTGCATCAGTACTACATCGATTTGACGCCCTATGTTGACGTCGACGCCTGGGAGGCGAACTACGGCGGCGTCCTGCCGTGGTACCGCGCCGGCAACCCGGGCGGCATCTATGCCTTCCACTCCGAATTGACGGTCACCGGCCCCTACGTCAACGTCACCATGTTCGACGATGCCGGCGTCGACATCCCCGAGACCGGCGCGACCTGGGAGGACTGGGCCGATGCGACGCGGGAGGTCATGGACGAGACCGGCAGCTATGCCGGCATGGTGATGGATCGTTCCGGTCACCGCATGGCCGGCCCCGCCATGTCGTACGGCGCCAAGTATTTCAACGACGACGGTAATCTGATCGTCGACGAGGGCTACCGCACCTTCGCCCAGATGATGGTCGACTGGCACGAAGAAGGCCTGATGCCGCCGGATGTGTGGCCGGCCGTCTCCGGCTCGAAATACGCCACCGGCAACGAGATGTTCTTCAACAGCGACGTGCCGTTCTACATGTCCGGCTCGTGGAACGTCGCCAATGTGCAGAGCAATGTCGGCGACAAGTTCGAGTGGCGCGTCGTGCCGGTGCCCTGCGGACCGGCCGGCTGCGGCATCATGCCCGGCGGCGCCGGATTCGCCGCGTTCAAGCACAGCGAGCATCCCAAGGAAGCCGCGGAGTTCGTCGCCTGGTTGGGCAGCGACGAGATCGCCCGCGAGTGGTACTCCCGGATCTACGCGATCCCGGCCCATGCGCAGATCCAGGCCGACGGGATCGACTACACGGCGTTCGGAGCTGGCCAGGAGGTGTCCGACGGGCTGAACGTCTTCGCCGCCGGCGCGGCGCGGGCCCTGGAGGAAACGCCCCAGGCCTTCCAACTGCAGGGCAACCAGTACGGCTTCGTGATCTACAACGCGACGGTCGAATACGTGGCGGCCGTCATGACCGGCGATCTCGACATGGACTCTGCCATCGAGCGGATCGCGGCCGATATCGCGGAGAAGACCGGCCAGTAACCCGCCGGCTCCCGATTGACCAACCTGTCCGGAGGCTGCCTTGCGGTCTCCGGACAGCCTCTATCCTCTTGAGAGCCGGTGCGGGAAGGTCGCGACAACGCACCCATCGGCCTTACGGCGATAATCCATGAGCCTGGCTGGCATCCTCATGTGGGCGATCGTGGTGTGCTGGGTGGCCGGCGGCACGATCTGGCTGCTGAGCCATCGCAGCTATCGCCTCTACCAGATCCCGCGCTTCGCGATGGACCTGCTCGGCTTTCCGGTCGAACTGGCGCAGAGCATCTGGGGGCGGGGTGGCGTGCCCTACGCCCTGCTGCTTCCGAACATGCTGATCTTCGGGCTGTTCACCTTCGCCCCGATGATCCTCAATTTCTACGTTTCTCTGACCGGCGGCAGCTCGATCTCCCTCCTCGACCGCCCCTATATCGGCTCGCAGAACTACGACGCGATCTTCGATTGCGAGTCGGTCCTGGCACCCAACACCTGCTCGAACGCCGGTCTGAATTTCTGGACCAGCATGTTCAACACGCTGTTCTTCGTGGCGGTCCAGGTGCCGGTGCTCTGCCTGGTCTCGCTGCTGACCGCGCTGGTGGTGAACAAATCCCTCGCCGGCCGGGGCTTCTGGCGCGCCATGTTCTTCTACCCGGTCATGTTGTCGCCGGTGGTCATCGCCAATATCTGGCAGTGGGTGCTGCATCGCAAAGGCGTGCTCAACGAGGCGCTGCGCGGCTCGGCCGACGGCATCTCCGCGCTTGCGGGCAAGACCGGTTTCGACATCGTGGTCACCGTCATCCTCGCCATCCTGCTGATGGTGTTCAGCGAGCGCACCCTGCGCTCGGCCAAGGAGCCGTCCATGGCCTGGGCCGCGCTGTTCGCCATCGCCTTCGTGGCGGTGTTCTCCTGGTCCGATCCGATAACCCTGATCGCCGAGGATCCCGGGTCCGCCAGCCTGGTCATCGCCCTGATCGCGGCCGCCGGCCTGATCTGGCTGGTCGGCCGCGCCGATCCGCGGACCCGATATGCGGTGTTCGGCCTCAGCATCCTGTCCATCGCCCTGCTGCTGACCATCCAGTTCGATGCGGCCTTCGATTTCGGCCGGGTGCGCCCGATCAACTGGCTGGTGACCCCAGGCACCGGCTGGCCGTTCTTCTGGCTGGTCTTCGTCTTCTCCTGGGCGCATATGGGCTTCTACATGCTCATCCTGCTGGCCGGGCTGCAGGCCATTCCCAGCGACCTCTACGAGGCGGCCAAGATGGATGCGGCGCGCCCCATCCGGGTGTTCTTCCGCATCACCCTGCCGCTGCTGATGCCGACCTTCACCGTGGTCGTCGTGCTGTCGCTGATCCGCAGCTTCCAGGTTTTCGACGAGGTCTATCTGCTGACCGGCGGCGGGCCGGGGCGTGAGACCTTCATGATCGTGCAGAACATCTATGAGCAGGCCTTCACCGGCGACCATCCGGATTATGGCGAGGCGGCGGCCGGTTCGGTGCTGATGGCGGTGGTCATCGCCGTCTTCACCTTCTTTCAGCTCTACATCACCCGCCGGCAGTCGGAGCTCTAGCGATGATGCGGCTGGCCAGATTCCTCACCCGCACCCGCGGCAGCTTCGACAAGAGCAAGCGCATCGGCGCCGCAGACGTCCTGGCCTACGCCTATCTCATCCTTGGCGTGGCCATCGTGCTGGTCCCGGTTTCCTGGACGCTGGTCAGTTCCCTGAAGCCGGAAGAGGCGATCGAGACCTTCGATACCCGCATCGCCCCCTATGACCAGATCACCCAAGTGATCGAAGGGGTCGGCGAAAAGGGCCTCTATATCTGGGCCGACGAAGCCGGCGAAGAGCAGGTGGTCTTCAAGGCCGGCCCGACCCGCCGGGTGACGGACGTCGCCACCGTGGACGCGCCGGATGTGATCCTGCAGGCGGCACGGTCGGATCTGCGGCCCCATGAGGAGATCCGGGTTGCGACGGAGAACTATCTGGACCCGATCCTCAAGCGCAACGGCCAGACCCAGTTCAACTTCTTCACCTATTTGTTCAACACGATCTTCGTCACCGTCGCGGCAACCGTGATCACCCTGCTGATCAACTCCATGGCGGCCTTTGCGCTGTCCAAGTACCGCTTCACCGGCCGCCTCACCTTCACGGTGCTGATCGTGGCGACATTGCTGATCCCCTCGACGATCATCCTGGTATCGCTGTTCTTCGTGGTCTGGTCGTTCGGGATCTTCGGCTCGCTGTGGGGCGTCATCATCCCGGCGGCGGCGACCCCGACCGGGGTGTTCCTGCTCCGGCAATACATGCTCACCATCCCCGACGAACTGCTGGAGGCGGCACGGATGGACGCGGCGTCGGAGTGGCGGATCTACTGGCGGATCGTGCTGCCGCTGTCGCTGCCGGCGCTGTCGGTGCTGGCCATCCTGTCGGTCATCTGGCGCTGGAACGATTTCCTCTGGCCGCTGATCGTGCTGATCTCCGACCCGTCGCAGCACACGCTGCAGATCGGCCTGACCGCCTTTGCCGGCGAGTTCGACACCGACCTGCATTACATCCTGGCCATGACCGTGGCGTCCCTGATCCCGGTCACCCTGGTCTTCGTCTACCTGCAGCGCTTCATCACCACCGGCATCGCCACCACGGGGCTGAAATGAGCACGAAACGGGCCCTGGAGCTTCGCGGCATCCGCAAATCCTTCGGCACCGTGGACGTCATCCACGGCATTGACCTGGAGATCGACGAGGGCGAATTCGTCGTCTTCGTCGGACCGTCGGGTTGCGGCAAGTCGACCCTGCTGCGCCTGATCGCCGGGCTGGACGATCCGACCGATGGCGACATCATGCTCGAAGGCAAGCGGGTCAACGCCCTGCCGGCCTCGGAGCGCGGGCTGTCGATGGTGTTCCAGTCCTACGCCCTCTACCCGCATATGTCGGTCCACAAGAACCTGTCTTTCGGTCTTGAGAACCTGCGCGTGCCGCGAGAGGAGATCGAGCGCCGGGTCGCCGCGGCCGCCAAGCTGCTGCAGATCGAGCCCTATCTGGAGCGCCGCCCCGGGCAACTCTCCGGCGGGCAGCGCCAGCGGGTGGCGATCGGCCGCTCGATCGTGCGCGAGCCGACGATCTTCCTGTTCGACGAGCCGCTGTCGAACCTCGACGCCGAATTGCGCCTGCAGATGCGGGTGGAGATCTCCAACCTCCATGCCGAGCTCGGCAATACCATGATCTATGTGACCCACGATCAAGTCGAGGCCATGACCATGGCCGACAAGATCGTGGTCCTGCGCCATGGCCGGATCGAGCAGGTCGGCGTGCCGCTGGACCTCTATAACCACCCCGCCAACCGTTTCGTCGCCGGCTTCATCGGCGCGCCGCAGATGAATTTCCTCTCCGGCAAGGCGACGGCGACCGGCGTCACCTTGAACGGCGCGCTGGAGAAACAGGTCGCATTGGCCGCAGACGCGCGCGACCAGGCGGTGGTGGTCGGGGTGAGGCCGGAGGCGATCGGCGTGTCCCTCGACGGCGACGGCGACGCCAGGGCGACGGTGCGGAACTTCGAGCAGCTCGGCGCGATTACCTACATCTATTCCGAACTGGCCTCCGGCGAACCCTTGACGGTCCAACTGGCCAGCCAGATCCCGCTCAACCGGGGACAGGAGATCGGTGTGACCCTGCCGGCGGACAGTCTCCACGTCTTTGCCGAGGATGATGGCCGCGGCCTGACCGCCCGGAAGAGCCAGTGAGCCGGTCCGGCCCCACGCGCGTCGCGCTGATCGGCGTTGGCATGGTCAGCGCAACCTACGCCGATGCCCTGGCCTCGTTGCAGGACCGCATCGTGCTGACCGGAGCCTTGGGACGGCGCCAGCGCAGTGCGGCCAAATTCCTGGCCAAGCATCGCCAGTCGGTCGGGTCGCAAGCCCGCCCCTATGGCTCGGTCCGGGAGATCGCCGACGATCCTGAAGTTGATTTCGTCCTGCTGACGACGCCTCCCGACGCCAGGCTGGAGATCGTTGAAACGCTTGCTGCCGCTGGCAAACATATCCTCATGGAGAAGCCGGTCGAGCGCACACTGGAAGCAGCCACCGAGATCTGTGCGATCTGCGATGCCCATGGCGTGACGCTGGGGATCATGCTGCAGCATCGCATCCGGCCATCGGCCACGAAGCTCGCGGAACTCGTCGCGGACGGCGCGTTCGGCGCGCTGCGGATGGCGGAGATCAGCGTGCCTTGGTGGCGCAACCAATCCTATTACGACGAGCCAGGGCGCGGCTCCTACGCCCGCGACGGCGGCGGCGTGCTGATCAGCCAGGCGATCCATACCCTCGACCTGGCGCTGCAATTCACAGGCCCGGTGGAAACGGTTGCTGCCATGACCGCAACCACCGGGTTCCATCGCATGGAGTCCGAGGATTTCGTGGTTGCCGGCCTCCGCTTCGCCGATGGCGTCCCGGGTTCGCTGCTGGCCTCGACCGCCAGCTATCCGGGCCGGACCGAGGAGGTCATCCTGCACTACGACAAGGGATCGGTGCGGCTGCAATCCAACCTCCTGGAGATCGACTGGCAGGACGGACGGCACGAGAGCGTCGGCAAGGCCGCAGCGTCCGGGTCAGGGGCCGATCCCATGGCGTTCACCTCGGACTGGCACCGGATGATGATCGAGGATTTCGACGACGCCCTTCGCGAGGGGCGGGAACCGAAAGCCCCCGGTCGGTCCGTCCTGCCCGTGCACGCGCTGATCGAGGCGATTGAGGCTTCCGGGCGCTCGGGACGGCAGGAAGACGTGCGCGACACCCAAGGAGAGGAACGCTAGTGGCGGACGGATTGAAACTCGGCGTGCTCGGGATCGATCACGGGCACATCTTCGGCATGCTGGGCAGCATGCTGCGGAACGGCTGCATTTGCGAGCAATGGTGGACGCGCGGCGACGCGGTCACCGAGAGCAAGTTCCGCGACGTCTTTGAAAGCCTGGAAAAGGTGGACGACCGGCGCCGCATCCTCGACGACCCCGCCATCGACATGGTTTTGATCTCGGCCATCCCCTCAGACCGGGCGGAGCTCGCCATCGAGGCCATGGAGGCCGGCAAGGATGTCATGGTCGACAAGCCGGGCTGCACGACGCTCGAGCAGCTAGACGCCCTGAAGGCAGTACAGGCCCGCACCGGGCGGATCTGGACGGTCAACTTCTCCGAACGCTTCGAAGTGCGGTCGGTCGCCAGGGCCGAGGCGCTGGTTCGCGAGGGCGCCATCGGCCGGGTCGTGCAGACCGTCAACCTGGCCCCGCACAAGCAGAACCTGCGGACCCGACCGCCCTGGTATTTCGAGCGGGAGCGCTATGGCGGCATTCTCTGCGACATCGGCTCCCACCAGATCGACCAGTTCCTGCATTTCACCGGATCGACCGAGGTGTCGATCGCCCACGCCCTTGTGGAGAACACCACGCGGCCGGAATATCCCGGCTTCCAGGATTATGGCGAGATCACCCTGATCGGCGATCGCGGTCACGGCTACGTGCGGCTCGACTGGTTCACACCTGACGGCCTGCCGACCTGGGGCGACGGCCGGTTGTTCATCCTGGGGACCGAGGGGACCATCGAGCTGCGCAAATACACCGATATCGGCCAACCGCACCGCAAGGAGAACCTCTACCTGTTCAATGGCACCCGCAATGAGCACATCGACTGCAACGATGTAGAGCTCAGCTATTTTCCGCAGTTGATCGAGGACGTCCGGGCACGGACGGAAACGGCGGTCCCGCAAGCGCACACCTTCCGGACCATGGAGATCGCCATCAAGGCCCAGATGCTGGCCGAGGGAACCAGAACCGATGGCTGAACCGCGCAGGGTCGCCATTGTCGGCGCCGGGATCGGGGCGGCGCATTACAAGGGCTACACGGCCCTGCCGGACCGATTCCGGGTGGCTGCATTCTGCGATCTCGATGCCGACCGCGCCCGATCGGCGATCGGTGAGGACCGGGACGTCGCGGTGACGGAGAGTTTCGACGCGGTCCTGTCCGATTCCGACATCGAGCTCATCGATATCTGCCTGCCGCCCCACCTTCATCTCGACGCCGTCCTGCGCGCGCTCGACGCGGGCAAGAATGTGGTCTGCGAAAAGCCGCTGGTCTCCAGTCTGCGCGACGTGGACCTGATCGCCGAGAAATCCGACGCCACGGGCCGGACCGTGTTTCCCGTCTTCCAGTACCGTTACGGCCCGGGTGCGGCAAAGCTGCGCGCGCTGAGGGATGCCGGCCTAACCGGCAAGCCCTATGTCGCGACGTTGGAGACCCATTGGAACCGCCCGGCGACCTATTACGACATTCCCTGGCGCGGGACCTGGGCCGGCGAGCTGGGTGGTGCGGTGCTCGGCCACGCGATCCATATCCACGACTGGCTGAGCTTCGCGCTGGGCCCAGTGGCATCGGTCTATGCCGAGACCGCAACGCGGGTGAACGATATCGAGGTCGAGGATTGCGCGGCGCTGTCGATCCGCATGGAGAGCGGCGCCCTGGTCACCAGCTCGATCACCCTGGGCGCGGCCGACGAGATCAGCCGATTGCGGCTCTGCTTCGAGGGGCTGACAGCGGAAAGCGGGCTGGCACCCTATCTGCCGGCTACGGATTCCTGGCGCTTCGTGGCGCGCCCGCCATTCGAGCAGTCGGCCATCGATGCGGTGCTGGCCACGATCCCGGATTGCCCCACCGGATATGCCGGGCTGTTCGAGGCGGTAGCCGACGCGCTGGACGGCGATGCGGGACGGGAGGTGACCTTGCTGGACGGGCGACGGTCGCTGGAATTCGTCACCGCCGTCTATGCCTCGGCCCGGGGCCGGGCGCCGGTCGACCTTCCTCTGGGCGGAGACCATACGCTCTATGGCGGCTGGCTCCCCTAGCCCGCCGCCCTGCGGCCTCGAGAGCCCATGAAAAAGGCCGCCCCGACATCGCCGGGGCGGCCCGAATTCTTTGCGCTTTGCCTCAGTCTTCGGTGACGAGGTTCTCCGCGGCAGATTTGCCGTTGCGCCCGGGGACGAGGTCATAGTTGACCTTCTGGCCTTCACGCAGGCCGCTCAGGCCGGCGCGCTCAACAGCCGAGATGTGGACGAAGGCATCCTTGGAACCGTCATCCGGCTGAATGAAACCATAACCCTTCACCGGGTCGAACCACTTCACAGTACCAGTAGCCATTGCTACCCCTTTCACAGATTAATGGTGCCAAACCGATGCACGTGCGCCGGTCCGGCGAGCAGACGTCTACAGGCTTCGGGGGCAACCAGGCTGGCCGCGAACGACCGGTCGAACAGCACGCCACCATGTGCAAACGCGTGCGCCTGATATGGGACAGCACGGGTCGGTGTCAAGCGCCCAATGCGAACTGATTGGCCGGCGCGGCCAAAATTCGGGCTGTGAGCCGCTATACGGATGGTCATATGGACCGATCGGATTCACCAACCGAATTTCTCAACCAATTCGGCTTTCCATTTCCCCCACTGGTTTGAGATTTTTCCAACGGCCGTCGGAAATCTCGATCCGTTAGCCTTGCTCGCTGTGGAGGTTTCGCGACGCTGAAGAAACGAACTCGCTATTCGCCCGAGAGTCCGGATGGCGCGGCAATGCCGAGCCGGATGAACATCTGAGCCTGCCGTTCGGCGGCCCCGTATCAGGATTGTCTGCAAGGTTTTCAGCGAGGGTTAGCCCTAGGCTGGCATGCGCCGCTCTATGCCGGAATTAAGACGTCGTTAATTAGAAAGACATAAAGTACATTGAAATAGAAAAAAGTATATTGGTCGCACTCAAAAGGTGTATATGGACTAGCTTCAAGCATTTGCTGGGCGGTGTTCATGTCGCACTTATTAGCATCATAAGGACCAGAAGATTGGTTCATTAACTAAGTATTTGAATCAACCCGGCGCCTGGAGCGGAGTACTATGCGACCATTTCGAAAAGCTGATACAAAAACATCCAGATTTCGCGACCGCGCCATTCTGCGTAGGTACTTCGGCATTACCTGCATCACCATAGCGGTCGGCCAATTGCTGTGGCTGGACATGGAACCCGCCCAAGCGGTCGATCACACCGAAGCGGTGCGGCATGTCACAGATACCCGCATCCGGCCTTGGATAGATTCCTCGATCATACTGGACTCCATCCGACGACAGAACGACGACCACCGTTCTCTGACTGCGGACGAAATAGAGCGACTCGATACCCAGTGGCGACAGGAGACCCTCTCTTCTGATCGGCCGCTCATACGGGCCGTGCTGGCAAAGGAGCTATCGCAGTTCCTGAGGGACAAACAGACCGAGCAGCGGGGCCTCTTCACGGAAATATTCGTCGTCGACGCCAGAGGATTGAATGTCGGTCAAAGCGACGTGACCTCGGATTATTGGCAGGGCGACGAGGAGAAATGGCAGCTCACGTTCCTTGTTGGCCCGGACGCGGTCTTCATCGATGGCGTCGAACAGGACGAGTCGACCCAGCAGTTCCAGTCGCAGGTCAGCCTATCGATCACCGACCCGCGAACAGGCGAAGTCATGGGCAGCATCACGGTCGGTGTGGATGTCGATCGCGCCGTCGATCTCCTGCCATGATCTGCCCATAGGGCCGTCATGCCAAGAATCGCACCGCGCTCCGGCGGCTAGGAGTACTCCATGATCCCCGCCCAACCCCGGTCGAACCGGTGGCACCCCCTGAGATTTGCGGACATGAATATCGGTCGCAAGCTTGTTACGATCGTCATCCTGTGCGTCGGTGCGGGATTCATGGTGATGATCGGCGTGCAGATCACCGGGACGCGGGCAGACCTTCACAATCTGGCCTACTACCACAGCCTTGAGGTGACTGAACTCTTGGCGGATTCGGTCGCCGGCGGCGTTCGATGGCAGCAGCCCGAAGCCGTGGAGCGCTCGTACCAACCATTCCTCGATGGAAGCCAGACCAAACTCGTCAGCGTCGTTGCACTCGACATCGACGGCCAGGTGCTCGCTGCCCACGATTCCGGAGCCCTGCGGGGCGTCGATCTTAGCTTGGCAATCGAGGACGCGCAGGAGGTGCTGAGGCACGACGACTTGTATTCCGTGCGAGCATCCGACCATATCGTCGTTGTTGCGCCGGTCCTTATAGGGCGAGAACAGACTCGCGTGGGAACACTCGCCGTCGCCTGGAGCCTTGTCGATCTCAACGCGCTGATCAGCGCCAATCTCGATCGACAGGGTATCCTCGCCGGCTTCTCACTTGTCGCCCTGGTCGTCATCTTGCTGGCCTTGCTCAGCTACATCGTAAGCCTGCCGCTGAAGGCGGTCAGCCGCGCCACCATGCTGATCGCCCAATCGGAGACGGCCGTCCCAATTCCGGAAACCAGGCGGCGCGACGAGATCGGCGAGATGGCGCGAGCTCTGGAAGTCTTCAAGCAACACCTGGAAATGATCGACGAGATGTCTGATGCACAGGAGGAGCATCGTCGGCAGTTATCGGAAGCGCTGGAGAACGAACGTAAGTACAACGCGCTTCACCGCGAATTCGTGGCCATGGCCTCGCATGAGTTCCGCACGCCGCTGGCGATCATCGATGGCGCGGCACAGAGGATAATCCGGCGCGCCGAACGCATGACTCCAGAGGAATTGCTCGAGCGAGTCGGCAAGATCCGACATGCCGTCAGCCGCATGATCGGGCTGATCGACAGCACCCTGAGTGCCTCTCGCATGGAGGCGGGGCGCGTCGAACTTTCTGTCGAGCTCTGCAGCCTCAAGAAGATCCTTGAGGGTGTCTGCAATCGCCAACAGGAAATCGCGCCCGAGCACCGCATCCAGTACTCGCTGGAAAACGCACCGGACCTGATCATCGCCGACCCCAGGCACCTGGATCAGATCCTCACCAACCTGCTGTCCAACGCGGTCAAATACTCTCCGCAGAAGGGGCCCGTCGAGGTCAAAGCCACAAGGGAGGGCGAAATGGCGGCGATCAGTGTCCGTGACTACGGGGTCGGGATTCCGAAGGACGAATTGCCGAAACTCTTCGAGCGCTTTTTTCGCGCAAGCACGTCCACCGGAATTCCGGGAACCGGTATCGGGCTGAATCTCGTCAAGGAGCTCATCGAGATGCACGGCGGGTCCATTGACGTCGTGAGCACGGAGCGGGACGGCTCCACTTTCACCATCCATGTGCCGGTCAACGGGCCGGCAGGCGGCGACGAGGCAGTCCAATCATCCAACCACCAAGCCGGCCTCGCCGAGGCCCGTATCCGCCCAGCCGCGGAATGCCGATAATTCGAAAGAGACCAAAATGGCGAAGATTCTTTGCGTTGAGGACGAACCTGACATCCAGTGCGACATTGTCGAAGAGCTGTCCGACGCCGGTCACATCGTCACAACGGCGACAACCGGCGAGGAAGGGCTGGCTGCGATCGCCGAGAATGAATTCGATCTGATCATTTGCGATAGCCTCATGCCTGTCATGACCGGGTTGGAGTTCTTTGAGAAACTTCGAAACGAATATCCGGAACTGAACGAAATTCCTTTTGTGTTTCTCTCCGCTCATGCCGACAAGACACATGTCGATGATGGCTTGGAACGCGGCGCCGATGCCTATCTGACAAAGCCCGTCGACTTTTCCGAGCTCCTGCAAACCATCAATTCCCTGCTCGGTCGAGGGCGCTTGTCCAACCGTGGAGCCAGCGGCGACACCTCGGACAACACTGACTACCCAATACGGAACTGATCGCCATGACGGCCAAGATCTTATGCATCGAAGACGAGCCGGAAATCCGCCAAGCGATCGTGGAGGAACTGCAGGACGCAGGTTATGAGACCGCTGAGGCCGACAACGGCCAATCGGGACTCGCCACGATCGTCGCCATTCAGCCGGATATCGTCCTGTGTGATATCAATATGCCGGTGATGGACGGCACCGAGCTGCTGACGAATCTGCGGGAGAACCATACCGATCTGGCGGACATGCCGTTCGTGTTCCTGACGGCGCAGGCCGATCGCAGCGCCGTGCTGACCGGCAAGAAGCTGGGTGCCGACGACTATCTGACCAAGCCGATCGATTTCGAGCTGCTGCTGGCAACGGTAGAAGCGAGATTGGGCCAGGTCGAGCGCATGGAGGCAAAAAAGGAAAGACAGTTCGTCCGGCTCTACAAAACCGTCGCCGTGCCCAATTCGACAGCTGAGGGCGACGCGGCCGCGAGCGTGCCGCGGACGGAAGACGGCGCCGCAACGGGTTCGGCTGTCGATCCCGAAACGCGCAGCAAGCTGATATCTCTGGCCGAGGCGAATGGAGGCAAGATCGCCGCCGGCCGGCTGCAGTTCATAGGGCTTGACGTGATCCGGACCGAGTTCGGGGATCGATGGCCGGCCTTCGCGACGCGGATCTATGACATAGCGGAAAAGACCATCGCCAGACGGATCGATGAGGTCGACGTCTTCCGCCGTGACGAAAACAACAACTACGTGATCTGTTTCGCCCAACTCAGCGAGGCGGAAGCGTCCTTCAAGGCCGACCGGATCGCGGAGGAAATCCGCGAAAAGATCCTTGGAGCCTGCGGGCCCGAGGGCGACTCCGCCACCTCCGCGGGCCAAATGGACCGGAACGCGCAGGCCCCTCTCGATGCATCCTGCGCCGCACAGGTCTCGCGCTCCCTGCGATCGGAAGTCCACTCCATCGCCTTGTCATTGGAGGAAGTGGAACAGACCGAAAGTGTGTTCAATGTCGTCGTTGCGCGCCTGGACCAGGCGGCATCCGTCAACCGTCTGGCACAGGAAACGACGCTGAAGGACATCTTCGAGTCCTGCCGGATGCGGACGACCCCCATCGAATTGCGGAATGGCAGCGAAACACTATTCCGGCTTTCCAGGTTCGACGAGCGGACGCAGCTCAAGGTCGACGGGCTCATGGCCGGACAAAGAAATACCGGCGACCTTGTTGCCGAACTCGACATGCTGCGGATCGGGCAGGTGGCGGAACAGATCTATGGCCGCCCCGCGACCTCGAAGTTCATCGAGATCGTCGAGATCGGCTTTTCGACTCTCGAGAACCGCCGCCATCAGGAAAAACTGGTGGAATTGCTCGAGACCCTGGACGGCCCCATTCCCAACGCCATCGCCTTCAAGCTGACGGGCATACCGGACTCCATCTTCCCATCGAAGCTTGCCGCCCTGGCCGGAATCCTTAGGCCGCATTGCCGCACGCTGGTCATCGATCTCGACCGCCCGGCTCTCGGCAACATCGACCCCGTGGAACTGCGCACGCCCATCGTGGCCTGCCGGTTCGACAGGCTCTCGACCACCCTTCAGAAAGCACCGGAGCGACTCAAGTCCCTGATCGGCCAGGTGCACAAGGGCAAGGCCCGCTTCCTGGTGCACGGCATCCCCGAGATGGAACAGAAGATGCGCGTCGCGAAAACCGGCGCCGATCTGCTCTGCATGTCCTGACGGCTGCGATTTCCGCTACCGCCATCTCCCGGCAATGTTCCTAAAATGCTATGCTTCCCCCAAAGCGGGGGAGGCATGGGCATGGCAAATCAGGTCCGGGAGGTGGCGACGGCGCTGAAGAGGCTGTTCGATCCGGGTGACTGGATCTCCATCAAGCCGCAGCTCGATCCCTCCTCTGCCCTGTTGTCCCTCGATTACAAGCCGGAACCGGGCGAGGTTATGCTGCGGCTCGGCGTCGGGGGCTTCGTCTTCGTTGTCGCGTCGATCGTCTTCATGGTGATCGACGACGAGGTCGGCATCATGGTGGCCCTCGGCTTCGGGTTCTTCGGCCTGCTCAACATCATCCTTGGCGTGCTGAAGAGCCGGTTCGAGAAGTCGATGCTGTTCACCGGCCACGACGTACTGGTCAAGACGCGGGGGCTGTTCGGCCGCCGGGAGTGGCGCGAACCGCTCGCCAATTACCGCGGCGTCCGCCTGCGCGAGCAGCATACGCGCGACCAGGGCGTCGGCAACGTCTCCAGCACCAAGACCTACCATGTGATCGAACTGGTCCATGCGAATGCGGCCCGGACGCTGCCGCTCTATGTGCGGCAGGGCGCAGACTCGCCGCGCGACATCCAGGAGGCCTTCGCCAGGCGCTTCGACCTGCCGGCCCTGGCGCCGGACGGCGGCGGCGAGACGGCCCGCGCCGCCGACGCCCTGGACGCGCCGCTCTCCGCACAGCCGGCCGTCCATCCGGGCCCGCCGCCATCAGGGGTCCGGCTCCGCCAACAGGATGGCGCCATCCGTATTATCGTCGGGCCAGGCAAGCTGGGAGCCGTCTTTGCAGTGATCTTCTGGATTTCCATACCGCTGGTCTTTGGCGGCATCGGATACATGGTCGAGCCGGTGTTCGGGCTGATGGCCGGCGGGATGGCAGTGCTTTTCGTGGTGATCATGTTCGGTCTTTCCAGGCTGTTCGCCACCAAGACCAGCAAGGAGTTATCGGCCCTGGTGGTGGAGCCGGACCGGATCTGGATCGACCGTCCGGAGCTCGACGACCGCTTCGCCAAGTTCGCCCGGCGCATCTTCTCGGCCATCAGCGGACACGACGTGCAGGCCACCGCGCGACCGCCGGAGACGATCCCGCGGCAGGCCATCGAGCAGATCCGGGTCGACACCTATACCAGCCACTACAGTGGCTCTTCGTTCGGCTCCGGCGACGGTACGACTACGGTCCATGATCGCCTGGTGATCGAAGGCGACGGCGGCCGCATAGCCTTTATCGGCAGCCAGTTCGACAAGAAGAGGCTGGAATGGGTCCGCGACTATCTCCGCCACGAGCTGGCCGGCGGCCAATCGGCTGGCTTCTGATGTCGCGTCACCGCAGGGCGAACAGGCGGCACCGGCCCGAGTGCAAACGGATCGATTGGCATGTAGATTCCAAGGATCATGAAACGTCGGCGATCGGGCCAGGGCACCCCGTGATGCCCTGGCCGATCGCACCGGCGCCTCCCGAGATCGGACGCAGCAACCTGTCGGAGGCAAACCGATGACCACAGATATCCATGGCAACCTCATAACCGGTGCCTCCGAGAAGGCGGCCGACCTCTACGGCAAGGCGACGGAAGAGTTCGCCCTCTATGTCGGCGACCCGATCGCCACCCTGGCCGCAGCGGTCGGGGACAGCCCCGGCTTCGCCATGGCGCATCTGGCCAATGCCCACCTCCATCTGGCCGGCTCCGACAAGCCGGGCGTGGACGTTGCCGTTGCCGCCCTCGATGCCGTTTCCGGCCTGATGCTGAGCGATCGCGAGCAGGCCCATGCGGCCTCGGTGCGATCCTTCGTGGAGGGCGAATTCGAACGCGGACATGAGCAGCTGGAAAAGATCGTGCTGGACCATCCGCGCGACCTGGTGGCGGTGCAGACCGCCCATCTGTGGGATTTCCTGCTGGGCGACGCCCGCAGGCTGCGGGAACGCATCGCGATGGTGTTGCCGCACTGGACCGAATCCGATCGCGACTATCACGCCCTGCATGGCATGCATGCCTTCGGGCTGGAGGAATGCGGCCACTACGAGCAGGCCGAGGAGAGCGGCCGCATGGCGGTCGGTCTGAATCCGCGCGACTCCTGGGCCCAGCATGCGGTGGCCCATGTGCTGGAGATGCAGGGCCGGGTCGAAGACGGGATCGCCTGGATGCGCGGCAATCAGGATGGCTGGGCGCCAGAGAATTTCTTCGCCGTTCACAATTGGTGGCATTTGGCCCTGTATCACCTGGACCGGGGCGAGATGGACGAGGTGCTGGCGCTCTATGACGGGCCGATCCGCCAAGACCGCTCGACGGTGATGCTGGACATGGTCGACGCCTCGGCGATGCTGTGGCGGCTCTACCTTCGCGGCGTCGATGTCGCCGACCGCGTCTCGGCCCTGGCCGATGACTGGGCGCCGTTCGCCGAAGACGGCTACTACGCCTTCAACGACGCCCATGCGGTAATGGCGTTTGTCGCCGCCGGTCGCGATGCCGAGGCCGACCGCACCCTCGCGACCATGGAATGCCAGGTCGGCGGCGGCGGCACCAATGCCATGATGACGGAGCAGGTCGGCCTGCCGGTGGCCCGCGCCTTCCGCGCCTTCGGTCATGGCGACTACGCCGCCACGGTCGAGCACCTGCGGCCGATCCGGTCGATCGCCAACCGCTTCGGCGGCAGCCACGCCCAGCGGGACGTCATCGACCTCACCCTGATCGAGGCGGCGATCCGCGGCGGCGACACCGCCACCGCAAGGGCCTTCACCGCCGAGCGCCTGGCCCGCAAACCCACCAGCCCGCTGGGCGCCCTGCTGGCACGCCGGGCCGAGGACATGGTCGCCGGTGGAGCCTTGCAATGAACGATACCGAACCGGAACCCGCCACGACCGCCGGCCCAGCCATCATCCGGCCCGCGACCCGCGAGGACTCCGCGGCCATCGCCGAGCTGTTCCTGATCTCCTCGGACGGGCTGGCGGAATACATCTGGAGCGGCATCGATGCGCCCGGCCTGTCGCTGATCGAGATCGGGGCCCAGCGCTATGCCCGCGAGGATTTCGCGTTTTCCTACCGGAATTGCCGGATGGCGATCGTCGGCGATGCCATTGCCGGCATGGTCCACAGCTTCGAGATGCCGGAGAGCGACGAGGTCGAGACCGACGACCCGGTCCTGCGACCCTATATGGAACTGGAGGACCCTGGCAGCCTCTACATCTCCGGCATCGCGGTGCATCCGGACTTTCGCAATGCCGGCATCGGCACGCTCCTGCTGGAGGCCGCCCATGACGAGGCTCGCCGGCTGGGATTCCCCCGGGTCAGCCTGATCTGCTTCGAGCAGAATGCGGGTGCGATGCGGCTCTATCGCCGGCACGCGTACGAAGAGAAGGACCGTCGCCCCATCGTCCCGCACCCGACCCTGCACTACACCGAGGGCGACGCCATCCTGATGGTGAAGTCGCTCTAGGACCCTCGTGCCTAGCGGAACAGGGTGGAGATGCTGGACCCGCTGTGGATCGCCTGGATGGCGTCCGCGAAAAGTCGGGTGACCGAGCAGACTTCGATCCTGTCGATCTGCTTCTCCGGCGGCAGCGGGATCGAGTCGGTCACCACCAGCGACCGCAGCTTCGAGTCGGCGATGCGCTCGACCGCCTGTCCGGACAGCACCGGATGCACCGCCGCTGCCTCGACCGATTTGGCCCCGTGCTCGAATAGGAACGCCATCGCCTCCATCAAGGTGCCGCCGCTGGCGATCTCGTCGTCGACGATCAGGGCGTGCTTGCCGGCCACGTCGCCGATCAGGGCGACCGCCTGCGGCTTCTCGTCGTCGCCGTCGCGGCGCTTGTCGACGATGGCGATCGGCAGGTCGAGCCGGTTGGCATAGCCGCCGATCTCCTTGGCCTCGCCGACATCGCCGGCGACCAGCACATGATCGGTGAGATCGCGGTTCTCGCGCAGATGGTCGCACAGGATCGGCGCCGCCCGGAGGTGGTCGACGGGTATGCGGAAGAACCCCTGCACCTGCGGCGCATGCAGGTCCATGGTCAGCACCCGGTCCGCCCCCGCGGTCTCCAACAGGTCGGCCATCAGACGGGCGGTGATGGAGATGCGCGGCTGGTCCTTCTTGTCGGAGCGGGCGTAGGGAAAATAGGGCACGACCGCCGTGATCCGCCGCGCCGAGGCGTGCTTCAAAGCATCGATGGTGATCAGCAGTTCCAGGATGCCGTCGGAGACCGGCGGGCAGGATGGCTGGATCACGAACGCGTCCGTCTCCCGGACGTTCTCCTCGATCTGCACCAGGATGTTCTCGTTGGAGAACCGGACAACCCGGGTCTTGCACAAATCGACGCCGATCTGCCGGCAGACCTGCTCCGCGAATGCCGGGTGGGCCGAGCCGCTGATGATCCGAATCGTATCGACCATGGGCGTCCCCCTTCCGAATCACGCGTGGCGGCAGCGCCGCCCTTCTAGCGCATCCGGCGCGAAAAAGCGCCCGTCGTTCTAATCCGTCAGCCGCCAGGCCGATAGGAAGGCTTCGGGGCCGGATTTCAGCACCGAGGCCCGTTGGCCTACCGGTATTCCGGATTGGCGAAATCGAAGCGGCAGCCGGCGGTCCAGGCGGCGCGCTGGTTGCCATGGGCCGGGATGCCACCGGCATCGACGATCATCCGCGCCATGTGCAGCAGGTTCCAGGTCATGAAGGTGGTGTTGCGGTTGGTGAAGTCGTTCTCCGGCCCGCCGGAGCCCTCGTCCAGATAGGACGGTCCAGGCCCCGCCTCGCCCAGCCAGCCGGCATCGGCCTGGGGCGGAATGACATAGCCCAGATGTTGCAGCGAGTAGAGCACGTTCATCGAGCAATGCTTGGCGCCGTCCTCGTTGCCGGTGACCAGGCAACCGCCGACCTTGCCGTAATAGGCGTATTGCCCGGCATCGTTGAGCTGGCTGGAATTCGCATAGAGCCGCTCGATCACCTTGGTGCAGACCGAGGATTTCTCGCCCAGCCAGATCGGCGTGGTCAGCACCAGGATATGCGCCGCCTGCACCTTCTCGTAGATCGCCGGCCAGTCATCCTTGTCCCAGCCATGTTCGGTCATGTCGCCATAGACGCCATAGGCGATGTCGTGGTCGACGGCGCGCACCGCATCCACGCTCACCCCGTTCTTCTCCATGATGGTGCGCGCGATGCGGACCAGACCGTCGGTGTGGGACGGCTCGGGTGAGCGTTTCAGCGTGCAGTTGATGAACAGCGCCTTGAGATCGGAGAAATCCCATTTGCTCTCGGTGCACCATTTTTCCTGTTGCTCGTTCAGCATGATCCGCTTCCAGTCTGTTCAGGTTCAGTGTTCGCGATGGGTTGCCCGGCGGGGCTCATGGGTTCGGAGCCCGGGCGATACGGAAACCGATGGCGTTGCGCACCGGCATCTCGTCCACGGGCTTGGTTTCCTCGCACTCGCCGATCCGCGCTGCCATGCGGCCATAGGCATTGGCCAGCGGCGCCGCCGAGAGGCCGTGCAGGATGGCGCTCAAGGCGACGGTCACGATGGTCGCCACCAGGATCTCATGGGCATGGGGAATTCCGGACTCCTCGACGATCAGCAGGGCAAAGAGGATCGATGCCAGACCCCGAGGGCCGAACCAGCCAAGGAACGTCACCGTGGCGCCGCGCACGCCGGTCCCGATCAGCGAAATCGCGACCGGAATCATCCGGATCAGGGTCAGGCTGAGCACGGAATAACCGACGATGGCCCAGTCCAGACCGTGCAGCCCTTCCGGCAGCATGGCGGCGCCGAAGACCAGGAAGGTGATCAGCATCAGCAACTGGCCCTCGGTCTCCATGAATTCGAGCAGGAACTGGCAACGGTGCCGGATCGTGTTGCCGAAGACCAGCCCGGAGACGAAGGCGGCGATGAATCCGTTGCCGCCGATGAGCTCGGCGCCGGCGAAGGACAGGAACGCCATGGCCAGGACGCCGATGCCTTCGAACGGCTCGGTCATCCATTCCGCCGTCGCCGCGCCGTCGACCAGCCGGGCCCCGAGGAAGCCGATCACCATGCCGGCCAGCGGCCCGAGCGTGACCTGCAGCAATCCGAAGGTCAGCCAGTCCCGGTCGCCGGACTCCGCCGCACCCGAGGCGCTGGCGAGTGCTGCGAAGAGCAGCACCGCGGGTAGGGCGATGCCGTCATTCAGTCCGCTTTCGACGTTCAGGGCCTGGCGGATACGCACCGGCACCGCCTTGGCCGAGACCACCGCCTGACCCAGGGCCGCATCGGTCGGGGCAACGATCGCTGCCAGCAGCGCCGCCTCCCACAGCGAAAATTCCGGGAAAAGCAGGATCGCAGCCCCGGTTCCGGCCAGCATGATCAGCGGCAGCCCGATCAGCAGCATGCGCTCCGGAAGGTTGTGGTGCCGGCGCAGCATCTTCAGGTCGATCCGGGCCGCGTCGGAGAACAGCACCAGCACCAGGGTCAATTCGGCGATCAGATGGATCGCCCCATGGCCGGGCTCGATATCCGCGACGCCGAGGCCGCCATGTCCGATCGCAAAGCCGAAGAGAATGAACACCAGGGGCGCCGTAATGATCGTGCCTTCAAGGCGGCGCGAGACAAGCCCGAAGCCGATCAGGCCGCCGCACACGACGATCACGCCAAGCAGATCCATTGTTCCGAACCTTCCCCCATGCGCCTTTGCCGAGGACCGGCCGGCGCTGTTCGTCGAGGAGTGATGCCTGAGGGCCGGCAGAAGTTACATCCCGACAGGCCGACTGTCTTGCCTTCTCCCCTCCAAGGCCGTCGCGTTTTTTGCGGCTGACAATCGCCCGGTTCCGTGTAGGTTGAGTCCCGCGCCCTTGAACCAAGCCTCCGCCCCCCGCAATGGCGGCAACCCGGACACTTCGAGACCTTGCTCCAGAGCGACCGGACAAGCGACGACGAGGACTTTGACGACGACGGGCTGGTCGAGGGCCTGCGACAGGGCAGCGCCCGGCATGCCGAATACTTCGTGCGCACCCATATCGGATCGATGCGCGCCGTGGCGCGGCGAATCCTGTCCGGCGACGCCTATGCGGACGACTGCGTGCAAGAAGCCTTCGTGAAGGCCTTCCGCAAGATCGGCGACTTCGAAGGCCGATCGAGCCTCAAGACCTGGCTACACCGGATCACCGTCAACGAGGCGCTGATGCGCCTGCGCACTCTCAAGCGCCTGGACGAACGGCCGATCGACGAGTTCATGCCGGAGTTCGACGCCAATGCCTGCCGCATCGAGGCGCCCTGGCCCTACATGGCGACGGCAGAGGATATCCTTCAGCGCCAGAGCACCCGGGCACTGGTACTATCGAAAATCCACGAATTGCCCGAAAGCTACCGTATCGTATTGCTGTTGCGTGACATCGAAGAGTTGGACACGGCTGAAGTGGCGGAAATGCTTGGGATTACACCCGGCAACGTCAAAGTCAGACTGCACCGCGCCAGGTCCGCGCTGAAGAAGCTGCTGGAACCGGCCCTGCGCGGAGAGATCGAATGACGGAGGCTGCGTATACGCGCCTGTGGCGCTGGACCAAGGGCATGATGCTGAAACACATGCCATTGATGATCACGTGCGTGGAGTTCGAGAGCTTCATCCTTGCCTATATCGAGGACGAGCTTCCGAGCCGGCAGCGAAGAGTGTTCGAACTCCACCTGAAGGTCTGCCGCGAATGCCGCGACTATCTCGCCGCCTATCGCCGCACAATCGCGCTGGGCAAGACGGCCATGGCCGACGATCCGGCGGCCATGGTGCCGGAAGACGTGCCCGAGGACCTGATCAAAGCCGTCCTGGACGCCCGCAACGCCTGAAGCATCTCGATCGCCGGTGCGTGTAACCGCCGCAGGGCGGTTCGCATCTATCGGCAAATCGATTTTTGCAGCGCAGCATTTTCCCCGTGAGACTGATGACCGGCAATGATCGGCATGACCCCGGTTTCGGCTCATATCATGGGAAAACTGTAACGAAACTGTGAGACCTGCCGCGGGCAATGCGGTGCAACATCGGCCGTCGAGCAACCATCCGATCGCCGCGCGACCAGGAGACCGTCATGACACCCGAGCAGATCCTGTCCCTGCCCTCCATGCCGCCGGGCAATCCGAGTTACCCGACCGGGCCCTATCGCTTCGTCGACCGGGAGTATTTCATCGTCATCTATGAGAGCGATCCCGAGGCGATCCGCGAGATGGTGCCCGAGCCGCTGGCGCCGGACGGCTCCAACCAGGTCTATTACGAGTGGATCAACATGCCGGACAGCTCCGGCTTCGGCAGCTACGAGGAATCCGGGGTGGTGATCCCCTGCGTGTTCGACGGCGAGCCGGTGAACTACACCGCCATGATGTTCCTGAACGACGAGCCGCCGATCAGCGCAGGGCGGGAGATCTGGGGTTTTCCCAAGCGCTGCGGCGAGCCCCGGCTGACGGTGGAAACCGATACCCTCACCGGCACCCTGACATATTCCGGCGAGCGGGTGGCGCTGGGCACCATGGGCTACAAGCATGAGAACCTGATCAAGGACCCGGCGAAGCGCAACGAAGCCTTGAAGAAGACCCAGGTGAACCTGAAGCTGCTGCCCTGTGTCACCGGCAAGCCGCTGGTGGCGCAGCTGGTCGCCTACAACCTCACCGAGATCGACGTGAAGTTCCACTATGGCGGACCGGCCCGGCTGCATCTGGTGCCCCATGTCAACGCGCCGGTCGCCGACCTGCCGGTTCGCCGGGTGCTGGGTGGCCGCCACTACCGCGCCGACCTCACCCTCCCCTTCGGGCGCGTGATCCACGACTATCTCGCCTAAGGGGCAAATCGATACGCCCGCGGACCGCGCATCGCGATTTCAGATGGCGCCGCTAGCGGGTTCCATAAGATCATCGGAAGAGCGTTCGTTCTTCCCAGCAAGGAGACATCCACCATGACCAAGGGCAAGAACGCCATCGTCACCGGTTCCACCAGCGGCATCGGCCTCGGCATCGCCGAGGCCTTCGCCGGCGCCGGCATGAATGTGATGCTGAACGGCTTCGGCGACGCGGCCGACATCGAGGCGACCCGTGCCGGGCTCGCAGATAAATACGATGTGCAAGTGGCCTACAACGGCGCCGACATGACCAAGCCGGGGGAGATCGCGGCCCTGGTCGATCAGGCCAATGCCGAGTTCGGCCAGGTCGACGTGGTGGTCAACAATGCCGGCATCCAGCATGTGACCCCGGTCGAGGAGTTCCCGATCGAGAAATGGGACGCCATCCTGGCGATCAACCTGTCCAGCGCCTTCCACACCACCCGGCTGACCCTGGCCGGCATGAAGCAGCGCGGCTGGGGCCGGATCATCAACCTGGCCTCCGCCCACGGGCTGGTCGCCTCGCCGTTCAAATCGGCCTATGTCGCCGCCAAGCACGGCATGCTGGGCCTGACCAAGACGGTGGCGCTGGAGGCCGCAGAGCACGGCGTGACCGTCAACGCCATCTGCCCCGGTTATGTTCTCACGCCGCTGGTGGAGAAGCAGATCCCAGACACCGCCAAGGCCCGCGGCCTGACCGAAGAGCAGGTCAAGCGCGACGTTCTGCTGGGGGCGCAGCCGACCAAGCAGTTCGTCACCACCGAGCAGCTCGGCGCCCTGGCCGTCTTCCTGTGCACCGACGGTGCGGCCTCGATCACCGGTACCGCGCTGCCGGTCGATGGTGGCTGGACATCGCAATGAGCAAGGCGCCGAGGCGCACCCAGAAGCCGGTCAACCTGGCCCTGCAGGGCGGCGGCGCCCATGGCGCCTTCACCTGGGGCGTGCTGGACCGGCTGCTGGAGGATGAGCGCATCCGGATCGAGGCGATCAGCGGCACCAGCGCCGGCGCCATGAACGCGGTGGTGGTGGCCGACGGCCTCATGCGGGACGGGCCGGACGGCGCCCGCGACGGGCTGGCCCGGTTCTGGAAGGCGGTCAGCGAGGCTGGCCGCACCAGCCCGATCCAACGCTCGCCGATCGATGTCTTCATGGGCAATTGGAGCCTCGACAATTCCCCCACCTATCTGTTTTTCGACCTGTTCAGCCGCATCGCCTCGCCCTACGAGACCAACCCGCTGAACATCAATCCGCTGAAGGATTTGATCGAGTCGGTGGTGGATTTCGAGATCGTGCGCTCTTGCGACCGCATGAAGGTCTTCGTCTCCGCCACCAATGTGGAAACCGGCCGGGTCAAGGTGTTCGACCGCCACCAGCTGACCGCCGACATGGTGATGGCCTCGGCCTGCCTGCCGCTGATGTTCCAGGCCGTCGAGATCGGCGGCACGCCCTATTGGGATGGCGGCTTCATGGGCAACCCGGTGCTGTTCCCCTTCTTCAACGCCTGCGTCTCGGACGACGTGCTGATCGTGCAGATCAATCCCATTACCCGCCACGGTGCGCCGACCACGGCCCGGGACATTCTCGGCCGGATGAACGAGATCACCTTCAACGCAAGCCTGCTGCGGGAGTTCCGGGCGATCGATTTCGTCAGCCGGCTGCTGGAGGACGGCAAGCTCGATCCCGAGCAGTACAAGCACATCCTGGTGCACCGGATCGAGGCCGAGGACGAGATCAAGCCGCTGGGCGCCTCCAGCAAGCTGAACGCGGAATGGGCCTTCCTGCAGCATCTCTTCGGGATCGGCCGTGCCGCCGCGGCGGATTGGCTGGACGAGAACTACGACGATCTGGGCAAGCGCTCGACCGTTGACATTCGCGCCATGTTCCAGGGGAACTGACAGGCCCGACGCGGCCTTCGGCGTCAGTCCTTCAGCAGCTTGCGCAGGTTCTTCGCCGATTTGCCGACGGCCTTCGGATCCCTTGCGATTATGCCGGTGGCCAGATCGGCGAGGCCGGCGGCCACCTGGATGCCGAAGCGTGCTTCGTTCAGCGCCTCGATCGAGCCCTTGGCGTCGACGATCACCAGGGTCAGGGTTTCGGCGGTCTCTTCCATCTCGGTGAGCGAGAGGCCGACCGCCTCGGTGGTGCAGAAGCTGGAAACCCGCAACAGCGTCTTGCCGGATTCGTTCATCGCTTCGTATTGCGGCCGGGTGATCGTCTCCCATTCGCTGTCGAGGAAGGCATCGATGGCGGTCGCCGCCTGCAGCAGCTGGTCGGCGAGGTCTCTTGCGTGATCGGTCGTTAGGGTCATGGCGGCTTTTCCCAGGTCTATGCGCGTGCGACGACGCGGATCTCGTCGCGGATTTCCCGCACCAGCTTGAACAGATCCTTGGCCAGCCCCACGGCGTCGAGGGCGCCGCGCTCGTCATAGAGCCGCTGATGGCCCTCGGCGATCTTGTCGAGGATCTCCAGATAGGCGTCCAGCGCCGCCATGCGCCGTTCATTCTCGGCCTGGCGCACCAGGAACCATTCTTCAAGCGCGGCGGCGGCGGCCGGCGAGGTCTGCGGATCGCGGATCAGGCTCTCGAAATGGGTGTCGAGGAAGCGCCGCTCGATCTCCAGGTCGCGGCGGAAATCGGTGTCGACGATGCTGCGCAATTCGCCGGCCAGCAGGGTCTGCAGGGGCTCGTTGGCCTGCTCGACCACGTCGCCGACCCGGTTCGCCTGCCATCCGCCGAGCGCGGCGCCGGCCAGGGTGTTCACGATCGATCCCACAGCGCCCAGCGTCTCCGACGAGACCGAGGACGGCACCACGCCGTTCAGGCGCTGCAGCGATCCGGCGAACGCCTCGCCCTGCTTGGAGAAATCCACCGTGCTGTCCGCGGACAGGGTCGACAGCGTGCTCATGTAGTCGCTGACCAGCGCTAGCATCGCCTCCAGCGCCTCGGCCTGCGCCTGCCGGGCCTGCTGCTGCCGGGTCCAGATCGCTTGGGTCGCCGTGTCCTGGTCGTCGTAGCGCGCCAGCCGCAGCGGGGTCTCGGCATAGGTGACGACCACCTCGTTGAAGCGGGTGGCCTCGACCGACGTCTCGGACCAGGCCCGCACGGCCGCCAGATCGGTACATGCCGCTGTCAGAAGTACCGCCGCGACGGCTATCGACAGTGCGGACAACCTGGGCGAACGCGGCATGGTATTTCCTCCCGGGGGCCGTTCGAGTCGCAATCGCACGGGCACAGAGAGGCGCTCCGCCGATGGAAAACTGAACGGGAAGAATCGAAGACGAGACTGTACAGGAGATTTACAAACAATTTTCTGAAAATACAACTTTAATATCGCGCAGGCCGCACTGGACAGCCGCATCACAGCCGGCGGACACTCCGCATGGCGAGACTTGGACGCGGTATTTCAACCGGCAACGGCAATCGATGATCGAGAGCGTCACGATTCCATCAGGGTCCGCACGGATCCATTGCGTGAGAGCGGGTGCAGGCCCTGCGGTCGTGCTGCTGCATGCGGGTGTGGCCGACCACCGCATGTGGCGCGACCAGATCGCGGCCCTGCAGGACCGGTTCCACGTCATTGCCTATGACCGCCGGGAGTTCGGGCAGACCGACTCGCCGGACGAGCCCTTCCGCCACATCGACGATCTGGCCGTGGTGTTGGCAGAGCTCAAAGTGGAGTCGGCGATCCTGGTCGGCTGCTCCCAGGGCGGCCGCGTCGCCATCGATTTCGCGCTGGCCCATCCGGAGCACGTGCCGGCCCTGGTCCTGGTGTCCACCGCCATCACCGGCGCCCCCGCTACCCCAGTTCCGGCCGGTGTCGAGGCGCTTTCGGATGCCCTGGACGCGGCGGAAGAGGCCGGCGACCTGGACCGGGTCAACGCCATCGAGGCGCATCTCTGGCTGGACGGCCCGCTCAGCCAGGAGGGCCGCGTCTCCGGCCCGATCCGCGACCTGTTCCTCGACATGAACGGCACCGCGCTCCGCAAGCCGGAGATCCCGAAAGAGCAATTCCCGCCCGATGCCTATGGACGCCTGTCGGAGCTGGCGATGCCGATCCTGCTGATATCCGGCGAACTCGATTTCGACTATGTCCGCGCCCGCCATATGCATCTTGCTCAAACGGTCGCGAATGCCCAGGCGGTCGAGATGGCCGGCACGGCGCATTTGCCAAGCCTGGAACAGCCGGACCTCTTCAACCGGCACCTGCAGGGGTTCCTGGAGACGGTGGCGGTTTGATCGCCGCTAGCCGAGCACCGAGAAGCTCGTCTGCTCGTTGATCTCCCGCTTGCGGGAGTAGAAGCCGAGATCGGCGGTCAGGGTGGTGTGCTTGAGCGGGAACCGGATCGGGTCGGAGAAATGCATGCCGGTCCGGGCATAGTCGATACCCTGCGGCGCGGAGACGTGGCACACCTCCTCGCGCAGCGCCCGCGTGCCGATGGTCATGCCATCGAGCACGCCTTCGGCCAGCCCGTTGACCTTGTAGGAATGCGGCCCGGACGCGCTGACCACTACCGGCGCGGCAATGCGGTCGCCGCCCTCCAGGGTCACGCCCGACACCCGACCCCCTTCCGTCAGGATCTCCGCCACCTTCGCGGCGGATCGAAGGAGTCGAAGACGATGATCGGGAAGCGCTCCTTCAACTGGTCGAAGCCCCAATGCTCGTAAGCGCAATCGATCCGGTCGAGCACGGCGAGCAGCGGACGCATTTGGTCGTTGTGGTCGCATTTGACGACGAGGTTGCCGGTGTTGACGTTGCGGGTGAGACCGCGCTCGTCCTCCACGCCCAAGAACTCCGCCCAGTCCTTCCAGCAGAAATGCGCCTCATAGGCGATCGATGCGCCGTCGATGGTGGGATAGAATGGCCGGATGATGGCGCTGGAGCCCGAGGTGGAGCCATGGCCGGCCTCCGCCCCCATATCGACGCAGAGCGGCTTCAGCCCCTTGCGCGCCAGCCCAGGGAAATGGAGGTGCCGATGACACCGGCGCCGATCACGATGGCGTCGTAGCTGGCCGTCATACCCATTCCCCTCTTCCGTCATTCCCGCGAAAGCGGGAATCTCGACGGGCAAGCAAGCCTTAGTCTCGAGATTCCCGCTTTCGCGGGAATGACGACAAATGTGAATACGCTCAGGCCGCTCACAGCGGCGGCGCGCCACCGGCCTCGATCCGCTTGGCGACGAAGGCGTCGAGTTCGTCGCGGATCGCCGGGTCCATGGGCGGCTCCTCGTAATCGGCCAGCAACTGCTTCCAGATGCGGTTGGCGCGCCGGGTGGCGTCGACCGAGCCGCTGTCCTCCCAGGTCTCGTAGTTTCGCCAGTCGGAGAGGAGCGGCGTGTAGAAGGCGGTCTCGTAGCGTTCCAGGGTGTGCGGCGCCTGGAAATAATGGCTGGCCGGTCCGACCCCCTCGATGGCATTCACAGCCAGCGCGGCCTCGTCGACCTCGGCCGGGGTCATCCAGGCGATCATCATCTGGATCATCTCGGCATCGATGATGAACTTCTCATAGGAGGTGCACAGCCCGCCCTCCAGCCAGCCCAGCGCATGCAGCACGTAGTTCACATGACCGAGCATGCAGGACCAGAGCGACATCTGGGATTCATAGGCCGCCTGGGCATCCGGCGCATTTGAGGCGGTGGCGTTGGAAGCGCGCAGCGGCAGGCCGTATCTGCGGGCCAGCTGGCCGCTGGCGATGGTCGCCTTGGCGTATTCCGGCGTGCCGAAGGCCGGCGATCCGGTCTTCATATCCACATTGGAGGTGAAGCTGCCATAGATCACCGGCGCGCCCGGATTGACGCATTGGCTGAAGAGGATGCCGGCCAGCGCCTCGGCATTCTGCTGCACCAGCGCGCCGGCGACGGTGATCGGCGCCATCGCGCCGGCCAGCGTGAAGGGAGTGAAGATCACCGGCTGGCCGAGCCGCGCCATGATCATCGCGCCCTCCAGCATCGGCGCGTCATAGACCAGCGGCGAATTGGCATTGACCACGGTGTGGATCGACGGCTCCGACTTCAGCGTGTCGTGATCGACGCCGCGGGCGATGCGGGCGATCTCAATGGCGTCCTCGACTCGCTCGCGGCCGAGGGAATAGCAGTAGATCGCCTTGTCGGTCAGGCGGGTCGCGGCCGACACCGCCTCGAGATGCCGGGTCCGCGGATTGAGGTCTACCGGCTCCACCGGATAGCCGCCGACGATCTGTGCCGCGTTCAGGCTTTGCGTCAGCCGAAGGAGATTGTTGTAGTCCGCGAAATTGCCGCTCACCCGACCGCGGTCGATATCGGACACGTTGGGCGTGCTGCCGACGGTGGCGAACACGCAGGAGTCGCCACCGATGCGGACATTGTTGCCGGTGTTGCGGGCGTGCAGGGTGAAGGTCTTCGGCGCGGTGCGGATCTTCTCCATCACCATGTCCGGGTCGAAGCGGACCCTGACCCCGTCATCGTCGACCTTCGCACCCTCGCGGCGCACGATCTCCACCGCCTCAGGCAGCAGGAAATTCATGCCGGTGTCGCGCAGCACGGCGAGAGACCCCTGATGGATCGCCTCGACCTGGTCTTCGGAGAAGATCGAAAGCGGCGGGTACGGGTTGCGCACATTGCGCCGCGGCTGCTGGACAATGCTGGGTCCGGGGCTGCGTTTGCGCTCGCGTCCTGCTCTTGCTCGTCTCGCCATGGGTCGGTTCCTAACGCCGGCTCAGATCGCGGCGGTCTGCGCGCCGCTTGCGAGAATCACTCTGACGCTATTTGCCGGCCCTGGGAAAGAAAATTCTGACGCCTCAAGCACTTCCGGCTGCGGATCGGGCCTCAGCCGAAGCAGTCATGACTCCAGACCGGACGGCGCACCACCGTTTTGGCGCGGTCATCCGGCGGCGACCATTCCACATGGAAGACGATCTCGAAGGTCTCCAACCGCCGCCAGGGTCCGAAGATCGATGCCGAACACCTCGCGCCATCCGGCGATGCGCAATCGGCCCGCGATTGCGGGTTCTCCGGGTGAAGCGGTTCGGGTCTGTGCCATCGGATCAGGCGCCAGCAGGCATCGCGTGTCGGATCAGGAGCCCACACCCTGCCGGTCGGCGGTTAACGAGTGGCGAATTCGGCGGACGGCCCTGCCCGAGCCGCCCGCGCCCCTGGCGGCGCGGGCGGGCCTCGGCGCTCAACGCCGGCGTCAGACGATGAAGAAGTCCGCCTCGTTGAGCTCTGCCAGCTGGACGCCCTGGAAGGTCAGCGTCGTCGCCGCATCGAATGTCAGCACGGTGGAGGTGAATGCACCGCTGCCGGTCTCCGACGCGATGGCCAGCACATCGTCGAAGGATACGATGGTGCTGAAGGCGGACAGGTCGACCACATCCTCGCTGCCGGCCCCGGCTTCGAACCCGACGATCCGGTCCTGGCCGCCATCGAGGCCGAAGGTGAAGAAATCGTCGCCGGCGCCGCCGACAAGAAGATCGTTACCGGCACCGCCATCCAACAGGTCGTCGCCATCGCCGCCGACAAGCAGGTCGTTGCCCTCGCGGCCGAACAGCGCGTCTCCGTCCGCCCCACCGAACAAGGCGTCGGCATCCGCGCCGCCATCGAGCAGATCGAAACCATTGCCGCCGATCAGCAGGTCGTTGCCCTCCTCACCAAGCAGGAAGTCGCCGCCGTCCTCGCCCTGCAGCAGGTCGTTCCCGGCACCGCCCTCGACAAAATCGTCGCCGGCACCGGTCCTGGCGACATCGTTGCCGGCGCCGAGATTGACCAGGTCCTCGGTGAACAGGGTGGCATCATTGTCGAAGGTGTCGTTTCCGTCCCCGAGTTCCACGACACTGCCGCCATCCGCGCCGTAGACGAAGTCGTCGAAATCCGAACCGATGACCTTCTGGAAGTTCTGGAACGTATCGCCCTCGGCATGGCCGCCGAAACCGGTTCCGGCCACGCCCTTGACCGGCGCGGAGGTGCTCTGCGTCGCGTCGCCCAGATTGACCTGCACACCTTCGGGACTGTCGGAGTAGTCCAGCGTATCGAAGCCGAAATCCAAGGGGTCACGGGTGCCGCCATCCATCACATCGGCACCGGCGCCGCCGGCCACAATGTCGTTGCCGCCGCCGCCGTTCAGGATGTCGCTGCCGTCTCCGCCGCGCAGGACGTCGTCACCGTCGCCGCCCGAGACAATGCCGCTGACGCTGCCTCCCCGCCCGTCGAAAACATCATTGCCGGCACCCAGATCGACATCGCCGGTGATCGTGCCGGTATTGGTGACGACATCGGCTCCATCCGCCAGCGCTATCGCGCCGGTGATCTGCCCCGAATTCTCCAGAGTCACGCCGGGACCGCCTAGCCCTGACGCGCTGGTTATCGCGACATCGGCGGTGATGGTTCCGCTGTTGTTGATGGAGTGCCCGGCACCCGTGGCGCTTGCCAATTCGATGCCAACAGCCGGCTGCCCCCCGACATCGGCTTCCGCGGTTATCAAACCGGTATTTGTGACGCTGGAACTGCCGTCGAGAAGGAGGGCACTGGCCGCCGCTCCAATGGCGGAAATGGTGCCCGAATTGGCCAAGGTAGTGTCGCCGGCTCCGTTGAACCCTACGGCCTGCGGCCCCGTCGCGCTGATGTCTCCGGCATTGTCGAATGCGGCATCGAAGTTCAGGGCCACCCCGATGGCGATACCGGACACCGAGTCCGCTGCGATGAGACCGGCGTTCGAACCTTCTCCTTGGCTAAGGAGTACGCCAACGCTGTTACCCAGGCTGGTGCTGGCCGCCGCGGCGGCCGTCACCGTGCCCTCGTTTTCGAACCGGCCGCCGAAAGCGATGATCCCGTTGGCGTTGCCGCCGCCCGCGGCAATTGCCTCGACCGTCCCGACATTCCGGATCAAAGCCGTTTCGTCGCCAAAGCTGAAGGACGACATCCCGAAGGCGTTGCTGAATGCCTCGGTCGAGGTGCTGCGGACGAATCCGGAATTGTGCAGCGTACTGCCGGGTCCGGACGACAGGATGCCGACACTGTCCAACGCGGCCGTGACGTCGATCGTACCGGTGTTCACGACCTCGGATTCCGCGCCGACATCGATGGCATCGGCAATATCTGCGCCCGACACCTCAATCGTGCCGTCGTTCCGGACGTTCCCCAGATCCTCGGTCGAAATTCCCGTCGCCTGGTCGCTCGCTTCGGCTCGGATCAGCCCTCCGTTCACGACAGTCGACTCGGCCTCGACCAGGATCGCGACGCTGCCGTCAAACAATGACGATCCGCCGCCAGCGACCAGGATGTCGCCGTCGTTCTTGACCTCCGTGCCCGCAACCGAGCTGAAGACCCCGACCGCACCGGCAATCGTAGCCCCGCTCTGATTCTCGACGATGTTGCCAGTGCCGGTAACCTCGATGGCCGCTTCCGCGTCCAGAGGATCGATGCTCGTCCCGGTCCCGGTCAGCGTGGCGCCGGCCTCGTTGATGAAGGTGTTGTTGTTGCCGGTGATGAGCACAGCCGGATCGTCCGTCCGGTCGACGGAGTTGAAGACCGTCTCGCCGTCGCCGTCGATCAGCAATTGGGGTTCGGGTGGCGCCAAGGCGAGGTCGAATTGCGCACGGGTGGTCAGAAGCGGATCGAATGCGGATTTGCGGATTTCGGTCATCATCGCTGGTCTCCTGAGCAAAGAGGTCGAGGCACGGTCGGCAGCGGCATTCAAAGGGTCTTCACCACTCCGGGCTGCACGCTGAACGCTGTTGGCGCACCCGGCACCAAGAAAGGGCGATCCGCCCTGGGGCACCGCAAAGAGCTCGGCTGATCTCCGAGCGCGACAGATCGCCCTGTCCCTCGCCTAGAGGACAAGGAAATACAACTCTTATCAGAAGCCGATCTGACAGAGCGGCTTCGAAAACTCTAGTAAAACCCGAAGTTTGGCAGAAAGCCGAGATCGACATCCGCCCCCATACGGATCAACTATAACCACCGTTAGTTGCCGGCTACAACCGGTTTTTCTGTGACGATTCCAAGGCGGGTCGAACACCTTCGGCGGAGGGACAGAGGTCGTGCAACGGGCAGTCCCGGCACCGGCTTGCATCCGAGCGGCAGATCGTCTGGCCAAGCCGCTTCATCAATTGATGGTGGTCGTCCAGCTTGGCCGCACCCCAGCCCGTCGGCAGGCGCGGCATGAGACGACGATAGGCTTCCTCTTGGGTCGCACGTGCCCGGACCAGCCCGAGTTTGCGGGCGACCCGGAGATGGTGGGTGTCGACGACCAGGGCGCGCATCCTCAACGTGCTGAAGTTGAGGGTCGCGGCACTGACCTTCCGGCCGACGCCCGGCAGCCGCTCGAGCCAGTCCATTGCCGGCTCGACGGGCATGCGAACCAGGAAATCGAGTTCGATCCGTCGCCGCCTGGCGGTGATGGCCCGCAAGGCGTCTTGCAGCAGGGGCGACTTCCGTTCGGCGAAATTGACCGGAGCGATCGCGGACCGGACCGCGGGCCCGGGCGCATCCCGTACCGCCTCCCAGGTCCTGAAGCGCCTTCGCAGGGCGGCGAAGGCAGCCAGCGACTCCTCGCCCCGGGTTCGGCCGCCGACCAGCCCCATGACCAGCTGGTCAACCGGCCCGAGATGGCGCCACGGTCCGGGCCGACCGAAACGAGCGGCCAGCCGCGCATGCACCGCCGCCAGGGTGAGCTGGCCGTCTTCAATTGGTAGCAGGAGTTGCATTGTCCGGACACCCTATCCAAATTGGCGAACAAAACAAGAACAAAATTTCGCTTCCCGGGTTGGATCGTTGCCCCGCGTTCGGGTGTCTCATGACAATGTGCGGCTTGGGGCGCGTCCCGTAGCAGGCTAGTCTGCGAGCCCGTTTCAGCGCATCGAGACAGTCCACAGGAGGCATCCGCATGGCCAAACAGTTCCCCCGGATCGAGGATGCCCATCGGGATTTCATTGCGCGGCAGCGGATTTTCTTCGCCGCCTCGGCAGCCGCGGAGTCGCGGATCAATCTATCGCCGAGAAGCACGGACCTGCTGCGGGTGATCGATGCCGGCTCGGTGGTCTATCTCGACCGCACCGGGAGCGGCAACGAGACGGCGGCGCATATGCTGGCGGATGGCCGCCTGACCTTCATGTTCTGCGCTTTCGGAGGACCGCCGTTGATCCTGCGGCTCTATGGCCGCGGACGCATTCTCGAACGCGGCGGCGACGAGTACGCAACCCTGCTGGCGGACCGCTTCGACGGCGCCGAACCGCATGGCGCGCGCCAGATGGTGCGGCTGGATGTGGAGCTGGTACAGACGTCCTGCGGCTTCGGCGTGCCATTCTTCGCCTATGAGGGCGAACGGAAATCGATGGATCGCTGGGCCGATGCCAAGAGCGAAGCCGAACTTGCCGAGTACCGGCAGACCTACAACCAGCGCAGCATCGACGGGCTGCCGACCGGGCTTCCCATGGACGCCGAGCCGCCGGCCTGACGGCGCGTTCCGGCTAGCGGCCGACCGCACTCAGCCTGTTTGTTCGGCAAAGGCCGCCAGGGCCGGCAGAGCGACACCCCAGCCCCGTTCGAACAGCGCGCAGCGCTCCGGCCAGCGCTCGCCCAGGCCGCTGTCGCCTTCGCTATGGGTGACGTCGATGCGGGTGTGGTCGCCATCGCCGGTAAAGCGCACCTCGACTTCCGTCGGCCGGTCAATCGCCCCCGGATGCCAGGAGTAGACGATGCGGTGCGGCGGCTCGCAGACCTGCACCTCGCCGAACACATATTCCTCGCCGCTGTCCGATCGTTCCAGGAACAGGCCACCGACCCGGGGCTCGAGGCTGAGTTGGGAGCGCTGGAAGCGCCGATGGCCCGGCGGCCACCAGAGATCGACCTTGGCGGTGAACACGGCGAAGGCATGCTCCACCGCGCATCGGATGCGCACCGATCGTTCAAGCGGTTGGTTCACGGGCGCTTGCCGGCCGTGTTCTCGGCGACCATCGTCAGCCGCGTCAGGGCATCGTCCCAGAACTGATCGAGCCAGAGGCGCGCAGCGTCGAAGCCGGAGCGGTGAAGCTGGAATACATTGCGGTTGCCCTCGCTTTGATGGACCACCAGCTCGGCGCCTTCCAGCTGCCTGAGATGCTTGGACACGGCCGGCCGGCTGACCGGCAGCGCCGCCGCGATCTCTCCCACCGATTTCGGTCCCGGAGCGAGCAGTCGAACGATCTGCCGACGGGTCGCATTGCCCAGCGCGTCGAGTGTCGCTTCCTGCCTGGATTGTCTGGACACGGAGTCACTACCCTCATTATTGGTAACTTGTGAGTTACGGTATTGGCCGCGTTGCCGGAGTGTCAAGCCGGCAGGACGGTGAGGCGCCGCCACGCGGCACCCCACCGGCCCTTTGCGGAGCGGTCAGCCCAGCAGGTTGGGCAGGAACAGGGACACCTCCGGCACATAGGTGATCAGGATCAGGAATCCGAACAGGATGCCGACCCAGGGCAGCGCCGCGGTCATCACCTGCAGGATGCCCATGCCGGTGATGCTGGAGGTGACGAACAGGTTGAGCCCGACCGGCGGCGTGATCATGCCGATCTCCATGTTCACCACCATGATGATGCCGAGATGGATCGGGTCGATGCCGAGTTGCAGCGCGATCGGATAGACGATCGGCGCGACGATCAGCAGCAGCCCGCTGGGCTCCATGAACTGCCCGCCGATCAGCAGCAGCACGTTGACCACCACCAGGAAGGTCCAGGCGGCGAACTCGGCATCGATGATGCCGGCGGCGATGCTCTGCGGAATCTGCAGCTCGGTCAGCACATGGCTGAACATCAGCGCGTTGAAGATGATGAACATCAGCATGATCGACATCTTCGCGGCATCGAGCAGCACCCGGCGGGTATCCGGATGGAAGACGTTGATCGGGATCGAGGCCACCGCCTTCCAGAGATTGCGCCAGGCCGCCTGCGCCAGGGCCTCGCCCTCCTTCTGCCAGGGCTCGTCCTTCAGCAGCCCGATGCCGCGATAGATCACGGTTGCGGTTATGAAGCCGTACACTGCCGCAAATGCCGCCGCCTCGGTCGGCGTGAACCAGCCCTGATAGATTCCCATCAGGATCAGCACGATCAGCAGCAATCCGAACACCGCATGCCAGCCGCGCTTGAGAAAGGTCAGCCAGCCCGGGAATTTGAGACCGGCAATGTTATAGCGGCCGACCCCGAACCAGATGCCGACGACCAGCAACAGCCCCGCCAGCAGACCGGGGATCACCCCGGCCAGGAACAGCTTGCCGACCGATTCATTGGTCGCGGCGGCATAGACCACCATGACGATGGAGGGCGGGATCAGGATCCCCAGCGTGCCTGCGGTGGAGATCACGCCGGCGGCGAAGGATTTCGGGTAATTGGCCTCCTCCATGCCCTTGATGGCGATGGGGCCGATCGCGGCCACCGTGGCCGGAGAGGACCCTGACAAGGCGGCGAACAGCATGCAGGAGAACACGCCTGCGGTCGCCATGCCGCCGCGCAGATGCCCGACCGCGGCAATGGCGAAACGGACGATGCGTTCCGCCGCCCCGCCGGAGGTCAGGAAGGCGCTCGACAGGATGAAGAACGGGATCGCCGTCAGCAGGAACTTCTCGTTCATGGCACCCACCACCGCCGTCGCCAGGCTGGACGCCTTGCCGGATTCGATGAAGGTCACCGTCAGGGCAGGGAGTCCCAGCGACACCCCGATCGGCACGCGCAGAGCCAGCAGGGCAAAGACCAGGGTGAACAGCACGAACGTGGTGTGCGGTTCGAGGGCATGGCGAAGGACCTCGATCATTTCGGGCCCCCCGTATGGTAGACTTCCTCGACCAGCTCCTCGGCCTCGTGGCTAGCGGTGATGCTGTCGCGCTTGCCGGTCAGCACCTCGGCCGTGGCGAAGAAGATCGTCACCGCCAGATAGGTGAAGCCCAGGGTCAGGAACCCGTAGGTAAACCAGTGCGGGATATCGAGCTCGTCGGTCCCCACCGTGCGCAGGAAGCTGGAGGACAGGAACTTGGCCGACACCAGGTAGCCGGTCACCGCGAAAGCGACCGCATAGCCGGCGCTGATCAGCCCGGCGACCACATTGATCCAGCGCTGCGCTGCGCGCGGGAACAGGTTGACGATGACGTCGACGCCGATGTGCACGCCCTTGCGCAGCACATAGGCCATGCCGAACAGCACCAGGTACAGGAACAGGTTGAGGGTGAGCTCCAGGGCCCAGATCAGGCTGCCGCCGAAGACCCGCCGCACGATCACATTGGCGAAGGCGACGATGGTCATGGCTGCCAGCAGATAGGCGATGAGCGTTTCCTCCACCCACTCCGCGAGGCGCAGGAAACGAGAAAGCGGCCCCTGAGGGCCGCTTTCGTGGACGGGAACGTCCGACATCAAGCGGCTTTCCAGGCCCTACATGATGTTGGAGGACAGGGCCGCCTCGATCACATCCTCGCCGATATCGTCGGAGAACTGGCTCCACACCGGCTGCATCGCCTCGACCCAGCGCTCCCGTTGCTCCGGCGTGAGCTGGCGGATGGTCACGCCTTCGGCCTCGACCAGGGCACGGTTGTCCATGTTGATCTGGGTGGCGATGGCGTTGCGCTCCTGGGTCACCTCGCCCAGGATCCGCTCAAGATCGGCGCGATCGGCGGCGTCCAGGCTCTCCCAGAACTCCACCGAGGTCACGACCATGTAGTCGATGATGCCGTGATTGGTCTCGGTGATGCCGTCCTGAACCTCGTAGAAGCGCTTGGTGTAGATGTTCGACCAGGTGTTCTCCTGGCCGTCGACCACGCCGGTCTGCAGGGCGCCATAGACTTCCGAGAAGGCCATCTTCTGCGGCGACGCCTCAAGCGCCTCGAACTGGGCCTGCAGAACGTCGGAGGTCTGGATACGGAAGGTCAGGCCCTCGGCGTCCGAGGGATCGATCAGCGGCACGTTGGCCGAGATCTGCTTCATGCCGTTGTGCCAGAAGGCAAGGCCCTGAAGGCCCTGATCCTGCATGGTGTTCAGCAATCGCTGGCCGGTCTCCGAGAGCTGGAAGCGGTCGACGGCGGCGGTATCCTCGAACAGGAACGGCAGGTCGAAGACCCGGTACTGCAAAGTGAACTGCTCGAACTTGGACAGCGACGGCGCCGCCATCTCTGCATCGCCGAGCAGCAAGGCTTCAAGGACCTTGTTGTCGTTGTAGAGCTGCGAGCTCGGGAAGACCTCGACGCACATCCGGCCGTCCATCTCGGCATTGACGCGCTCGGCGAACAGGGTCGCGGCCTCGCCCTTCGGATGGCCGGTGGCGGACACGACGTGGCTGAAGCGGATGGTGGTCTCGCCGCTGTCGCAGTCGGCCAGCGCGGCGCCGGACATGGCAATGACGCTCGCCGCGGTCGCCGCGGCAATCGCAAATCTCATGATGTCTCTCCTCCCAGACGGGTTTGTTTTCGAGCAAACGGGCTCGCGGCATTGTCAAGCATGTGCCGTGCCACATAAAGCCTGACGCCCGAACTTTTGCCAACCGATTGTTATCGTTGAAGGTCCTTAGCCGAAACTTCCTGTCCGGAGATTTCCATAGGCGGATTTCCGCCTATTCATGTGCCGCGGACAGGCGGATTCACGCCGATCCCCTGTGCCTGGCAATGCGCTCGGCAGCGCTAGCCGATGAAATCGTCCCGGCGGATGCCGTATTTGGTCATCTTGTCCTGCAGCGTCTTGCGGGGTATGCGCAGCGCCTCCATGGCATCCTTGATCGAGCCGCCGGACTCCCTCAGCGCCCCCTGGATCAGCCGTATCTCATAGGCGGCGACCCGGTCCGAAAGGCTGCCCGCGCCATCCTCGGCGGTGGAACCGGCATCATCGAAGATCGGCAGTCCGATGACATATCGTTCCGCCGCATTGCGGATCTCGCGCACATTGCCCGGCCAGTCATGGGACAGGATGCGCGCCAGCAGCGTGCCGTCGATCGGCTTGGCCGGCTGGCCGGCCTCCGCCGCCTTCTCCGCCGCAAAGGCCTCGAACAGCACCGCCGCATCGGCCCCGCGCTCGCGCACCGGCGGGATGGCGAGGCTGGCCACGTTCAGGCGGTAATACAGATCCGAGCGGAATTCGCCCGCATCGGCCATCTGCCTGAGATCCTGCTTGGTGGCCGCCAGGATCCGCACATCGACGGCGATCTCCCCCTCGCCCCCCAGCCGTTCAATGCGCCGTTCCTGCAGCACCCTCAACAGACGCACCTGGGTCTGATGCGACATGCTCTCGATCTCGTCGAGGAACAGGGTGCCGCCATGGGCGCGTTCGAAGCGTCCCTTGCGCGGTTTCTTGGCATCGGTGAAGGCACCGGCCTCGTGGCCGAACAGTTCGTCATCGATCAGATTGGCGGCCACCGCACCGCAATTGACCGCTACGAACGGTCCGTCGCGGCGCGCTGACACATCGTGCAGGGCCCGGGCCACCACCTCCTTGCCGGAACCGGTCTCGCCGGAGATCAGCACGTCGGCGCCGCTCGACCCGATGGCGAGGATCTCCAGCCTGAGCGCCTGCATCTTCTTCGATGTCCCGACGACGGTGTCGACCAGCGCATCGCGATGCTCGAGCTGGCGGCTCAGGCGGCGTTTCTCGATCACCGCCTCACGGACCTGCAGCGCGTGCTTCACCTCGCGCAGCAGGTCGGGATTGGCGAAGGGTTTCTCCAGGAAGTCATAGGCGCCGGCCTTCAGGGCCCTGACAGCCATGGGAATATCGCCATGGCCGGTCATCAGGATCACCGGGATCTCCTCATCAACCTGCTTGACCGCCTGCAGCACGCCCTCCCCGTCCAGCCCGGGCAGCCGGATGTCGGAGACGACGACGCCGGGGAACTCGGCCGACAGGGATGCCAGCGCATCGCGCGGATTGGCGACAGCGCGGACCGGGATGTCCTCCAGTTCCAGCAGCTGTTCCAGGGACGCCCGGAAATCGGGATCGTCCTCGATCAGCATAACCGCGAAATCATCGGCAGCCGCCATACCCCTCAATCCCCTATCTTTCCGCTGGCCGCAGCCGGATGACAAAGCGGGCGCCACCGTCCTCGCGGGGCTCCAGGTCGATTGACCCGCCCATGGAATCGATGAAGGAGCGGGATATCGTCAACCCCAGCCCCATGCCCGAGCCGGGCGACCGGGTCGACACGAAGGCCTCGAAGACCTGGTCGTTCAGGGTCTCGGGAATGCCGGGCCCGTTATCGGCGACCTCGATCCTGCTGCCAGCCTGATCGCGCCCAACCGACAGGACGATCCGGGCATCCCGCTGGTCGCGGGTCGCCATCCAGGCATTGGTCAGCAGATTGTTGATGACCTGCAGAAGACGGACCTCGCCCGCCATCACATGCGCGTCGGCAACCGCCGGATCGACGCTGCAGCTGAAATAGGGCTTCGATTCCGGGAAGCGGTCGAGGAATTCTCCGGATGCCGTCTCGACCACGCTGCCGAGCGCGATCGGCCGCGGGGCCTGCGGTTCACTGGTCGCGAAGCTCCTGAGATTGGTCACGATGCGGGAAATGCGCCCGACCAGCCGGTCGATATGGCCGAGGTTCTGCCGTGCCCGATCCCCGTCGTCCCGCTCCAGGAATCGGCCCGCGGTCTCGCAATAGGTTTTGATGGCGCCCAGGGGCTGATTGATCTCATGGCTGATCGAGGCGGACATCTGGCCCAGCAGGGCCAGCTTGCCGGCCTGCACGACCTGGTCCTGCGCCCGCTCCAGCTCCTGCGTCCGCGCCGCCACCTCGGCCTCCAGCAGTTCGGCGTCGATGCGCCGGGCCTCCGCCAAAGCCGTCAGGTAGCGCCGACGTTCGAACAGCGAGAAGAAGACGACGGCCAGCAGCAGCACCAGCAAGCCGATGGCCGCCGGCCGCAGAAGCCAGGGGCCGATCCATGCCGGCGCCGGCCGGCCGACATAGGCTTTCAGACCGAGGTCCGGCAGGTCGAGGCTGGCAAACAATCCCGCCTGGATGCTCGGCAAGGGCGCGCCGCCAGAGGCCCGATTCCACAGCACCGGAGTGCCGCTCTCATCGACCACCAGCACGGCGCTCTGGCTGAGGCTCCAGATACTCTCCAACGCCTCCAGATCCACGGCCGCCAGGACCATGCCGTCGATCCGGCCTTCGCCGAACACCGGAGCGAAGAAGATGTAGATCGGATGGGCGGCCTCGTCCCGCAGCACCAGACGGCCGAGCCGTCCCTGCCGGGCGACCGCCATACCCGGCTCCAGCACCGCTTGCCGGTCGAGTACCTCTGGCGTGTGGGTGGCGTAGAGGTTCCCGGACCGCGCCACGCGGAGTTGGAAGGCCCGGATATTGGACATCGACGCCAGCGCCCGCAGCCTTGCGATCAGCCGTTCGTCCTGGCGGTCGAGGGCGACCATGGCCTGGACGACGTCGCCCCTGGCGGCCAGGACGGAAACGATCCGGTACTTCTCCAGCGTGTCCCGCAGCGACTGTCCGCGAACCACGACCTCGGCATCCAGCAGCGCCTGCACCGAGCGGATCTGGACCTGCCGATCGATGGCACCGGCGGCGAGAGCCGTCAGAAGCGCGACCCCGACCGCCAGGGACGCGTAGACGGCCGACGGCCGCCGATCGCCGATCAGGCTTCCTTCGATCTGCGGTTCAGACTTCATTGCGCGGACTATATCGGATTACCGCCCATCCTTCCGCGTAAGGGCGGCGGCCAGCCGGCGCATCGGCTATGCGGTCCTGGCGGTCGTAAGGCCGAGTTCGTCGATCATCGAATCGCGCATGACGAACTTTTGCGGCTTGCCGGTTACGGTCATCGGCATGGTGTCCACGAACCGGACATAGCGCGGAATCTTGTAATGGGCGATCTGGCCTTCGCAAAAGGCCCGGATGTCCTCGGCGGTCGCGGTCTCGCCGGATTGCAGCATGACCCAGGCGCAGACCTCCTCGCCGTATTTCTCGCTCGGCACGCCGAACACCTGGACCACCTGGATCTTGGGGTGGCGGTACAGGAACTCCTCGATCTCGCGTGGATAGATGTTCTCGCCGCCGCGGATGATCATGTCCTTCACCCGGCCAACGATATTGCAATAGCCGTCGGCATCCAGGGTCGCCAGGTCGCCGGTGCGCATCCAGCCGCCCTCGACGATGGCTTCGCGCGTCTGGGCCTCGTCGCCCCAATAGCCGGTCATCACCGAATAGCCACGGGTCCACAGCTCGCCCCGCTCGCCGACCGGAACCGTGGCGCCCTCGGCATCGACGATCTTCACCTCGACATGGGGATGGATGCGGCCGACCGTGGAGACCCGAACCTCCAGCGGGTCGTCGGTGGCGCTCTGGAAGGAGACCGGGCTGGTTTCGGTCATGCCATAGGCGATGGTGACCTCGCCCATATTCATCTCGGCCACGACCTTCTTCATGATCTCGATCGGGCATGGCGCCCCCGCCATGATGCCGGTCCGCAGGCTGGACAGATCGAATTCAGCGAACTCAGGCAGGTCCAGCATCGCCACGAACATGGTCGGTACGGCGTAAAGGGCGGTGCAGCGCTCGGCCGCGATCGCCGTCATCGTCGCCACCGGCTCGAAGGCCTCGCCCGGGAAGACCATACAGGCACCCTTGGTGACGCAGCCCAGGGTTCCCATCACCATCCCGAAGCAGTGATAGAGCGGCACCGGGATGCAAAGCCGGTCGGCCTCGGTGAACCGAATGGTCCAGGTGGTGAAATGGGCGTTGTTGACAATGTTGTAGTGCGACAGGGTCGCACCCTTGGGCGCCCCCGTGGTGCCGCTGGTGAACTGGATGTTGATCGGGTCGTCCGGATCGAGTGTCGCGGTGATCGCATCGAGACGCGCCGTCTCATCCGGCCCGATCGTGGCCTGCACATCGGAGAAATTGAGCATTCCGGGGCTGGCCTCGTCGCCGAGCCGGATGACGATCTCCAATGTCGGCAGCCGCGCGGCGGACAGGCGGCCGGGCGCGCAATGCGCAAGCTCGGGCGCCAATTCGGTGATCATCGCTACGTAGTCGGACGATTTGAAACGCGCCGCCGTGACCAGCGCCCGGCAGCCCACCTTGTTGACGGCGTACTCCAGCTCGGCCAGCCGATAGGCCGGATTGATGGTGACCAGCACCAGGCCGATGCGGGCCGTGGCGAACTGGGTCAGCAGCCACTCATAGCGGTTGGGCGACCAGATGCCGACGCGGTCGCCCTTCTCCAGGCCGAGCGCCAGCAGTCCGGCCGCCAGGGCATCGACCTCCCGGGCCAGATCTAGATAGCTGAAGCGTCGTCCCTGACCGGCGAAAACCGCCGCGTCGCGCGATCCGAAACGCGCAACCGTTTCCGCCAGCACCTGGGGAATCGTCGCATGGCGGAGGGGCTCACTGCGGTCGCCGGACACATGGGAGCGGCCATCGGTCGGGACGATCATTGCGTCCTGCCCACGCTCCGCCTTCGCGGCCCTTTGGGACGAGTCCTCTCTCGAATCTGACACCCTGACCTCCCAGCTACGGCACGACCGTCCAACGGCAACCGCGTCATCCCGCCATTTCACCATACCCGGCCGGAGAAGGGCATCCATCGCGCCGCCGCGCGTGTTGAAGATTCGAAAAAATCGATTTATTTTGAAGAATGGCCAGCACATCGGTTTTTAGCGAGCTCATTGCCTCCATCGCCGATCGCGGACTCGGGATCATCGATCTGGGGCGCACGCGCGTTCAGGCGACCACGGCGGAGGGGTTGGGCGAGCTGTGCAACCAGCTGCTCAGCGGCCGCGGCGAGGCCTCCGGCATCGCTCTGGCGAAAGAGATTCTCAAGGGCTACCGGTCCTTGGAGGCGAAGGAGCAGAGGCGGTTCTTCCAGATCCTGGCCAACGATTTTTCCGCACCCGCAGACGCGTTGGCTGAGGCCGCAATCGCCTATCTGGAGGACCCGTCCGATGGCCGGGCGGCCGAAATCGTACGGGCCGCCGAACCCCGCCGGCAGGAGCTGTTGCGGCGCCTCAACCACGCGCCGAGCGGAACGTTGAGCCTGGTCCGGATGCGCGAGGACGTGCTGGCCCATTTGAAGGGCAGCCCTGAGCTGGCAACGGTCGACACCGATTTCGCCCATCTGTTCACCTCCTGGTTCAACCGCGGCTTCCTGGAGCTCCGGCGGATCGACTGGCGCACGCCCGCGGCCGTGCTGGAGAAGGTCATCGAATACGAGGCGGTGCACGCGATCTCCGACTGGGACGAATTGCGCGCCCGCATCGATCCGCCGGACCGCCGGCTCTATGGCTTCTTCCATCCCAGCCTGGGCGACGAGCCCTTGATCTTCGTGGAGATCGCCCTGACCCGGGAAATGTCGAGCTCGGTCGGATCGATCCTCGCCAAACGACGCGACCGGATCGAGCCGGAGGACGCACGGACCGCCATCTTCTATTCGATCTCCAACTGCCAGAAGGGGCTGCGCGGCGTCTCCTTCGGCAATTTCCTCATCAAGCAGGTCGTCCAGGAACTGCAACGCGAGCTTCCGGGGCTTAAGACCTTCGCCACCCTGTCCCCGATACCCGGTCTCAGCCGATGGATCGCCGACGCCCGCAGCGGCGATGGCCGCGGTCTGACGTCGGCAACCGCATCAACGCTCTCCGCCCTGGACAAGGATGGCTGGTGGCGCGACCAGGCCGTCGCGAATGCCGCCCTGGAGCGGACCATGACGGGCATGGCCGCGCGCTATTTCCTGAGTGAGAAGAATGACGAGGGCCGGCCGCTCGACCCGGTGGCGCGCTTCCATCTCGGCAACGGAGCCCGGCTTGAGCGGATCAACTGGCTGGCCGACAAAAGCGCCCGTGGCCTCAAGCAGTCGCACGGGCTGATGGTCAACTATCTCTACAAGCTCGACGACATCGAGAAGAACCACGAAGCCTTCGCCAATGCCGGCATCGTCGCGGCATCCAGCGCCGTGGCGCGCCTGGCGAAATCGGCAGGCTGACCGGCGCAGGAGCCGCGCCCCGGGAAAGACGGAACCATGGATCAGAAAATCGACATTTCGCCCACCGCCGACGGCCCGTCGCTGTCCCTGACCAGCCAGATCTATCAGCGCATCCGGTCGGACATCATTGTCGGGACGCTGGAGCCGGGCCTGAAGCTGAAGATCGAGGAGCTGCGCCAGAGCTACGGAACCGGCGCCAGCCCCGTGCGCGAGGCGCTGAGCCTGCTGACCTCCGACCGGCTGGTCGAGCGTTTCGACCAGCGCGGGTTCCGTGTCGCCCATGTCAGCGCCGAAGCGTTCAACGAGTTGCTGAAAACCCGCTGCTGGCTGGAGGACCGGGCGCTGCGCGAGTCCATCGCCCATGGCGGCAAAGAGTGGGAGGAAGGGGTCGTCCTGGCCCATTACCGGCTGTCGCGCACTCCGCGCTCGACGGCCGAGAAGGCGTTCGTCGCCAACGCCGATTGGGAGGAGTTGCACCAGCGCTTCCACATGGCGCTGCTATCCGCCTGCGGATCCGCCACCCTGCTGCGGTTTTGCGAGCAGCTCTATGACGAGAACATCCGCTACCGCAATCTGGCCGGCCCGTCCGCCTATCCCAAGCGCGACGTGAACGTGGAGCATGAGGAGATCGTCAGCGCCGCGCTGGACCGCGACGCCGACCTCGCCGTCAGCCGCTTGACCGCACATTACGAAAAGACCGGCGCCTTCCTGGCCGAACGGATCGGTTCCTCCGCCGAACAATAGGTCTCAGGATTTCAAAGCCCCCTCACCTTCCCACGGCTTCGCCGCGGGCCCCTTCCTCTCCCGCGAGGGGAGAAGAGTGAGATTCAGTCGCTGGACAGGTCCCCTCTCCCCTTGCGGGAGAGGGCTAGGGTGAGGGGGCTCAGGGATATGGGGTCCTTCACAGCTTCAGCTTTCCCAAAAGGTGACGGTGACCCATGCGTAGAGATCGCGCCCGACGGTCCAGCCGAGGCCGGCGGGCGTGACCCGCCTCAGTTCAGGATCGCGATGCTCAGCGCCGGGAAGCGGATGATCAGGATCAGCACCAGCAGCATGATGCCGGCAAAGGGCAGCGCGCCCAGGAACACGTCCTTCAGGGTGATCCGGGGATCGTCGAGCGTTGCCTTGATGACGAAGCAGGAGATGCCGAGCGGCGGCGTCAGCAGGCCGATCTCCGCGCCCACCACCGTGACGATGCCGAACCACACCAGGCTCAGCCCCATCGGCTCCACGATCGGCAGGAACAGCGGCACGACGATGAGGATGATCGAGGCGGTGTCGAGCAGGGTGCCGAGGAACAGCATCAGCAGCACATAGACCACCATCACCACGACGAAGTCGAACTGGCTGGCGGCCAGGAGGGCGCCGAGCTCGTTCGGCAGGCCGGCGAAGCCGAGCATGCGGCTGTACATGGATGCGGCGGTGATCAGGAACAGGATGCTGGCGGTGATGTGCCCGGTCTCGATCAGGGCCTCCCAGAAGCTCCGCCAGGTCATCCTCTGCCGCACCAGGGCGATCAGCAACCCGACCGCGGAGCCGGCGGCACCGGCTTCGACCGGCGTCAGCCAGCCGGTATAGATGCCGCCCAGCACGACGCCGATCAGGATGACGATGGGGGCGGTCTTGGCGACGATATCGCCCCAGGTCAGCACCGGTTCGCCCGGGTCCAGCGCGTCGACGCCGCCGATGAACCTTGGCGTCAGCCGCCCCATGGCGACAATGGCCAGGATATAGGCCACGGCCAGCATGATGCCGGGCACGATCCCGGCCAGGAACATCTGGCCGATCGATTGCTCCGCCACGATCGAGTAGATGATCAGCATGGCGCTGGGCGGGATGATCATGCCCAGCACCGACGAGCCGGCCACCACGCCGACGGCGAATTTCGGATTGTAGGAGAAGCGCAGCATCTCCGGCACCGACACCCGGGTGAACACCGAGGCCGACGCGATCGACGATCCGGTGACGGCGGCGAAGACCGCGTTGGCGCCGACGGTCGCCATGCCGATGCCGCCCTTCACCCGGCGGAAGGTGTCGTTCATGACCTGGTAGATGTCCGAGCCCAGCCCGGCCTTGGACACAAGGATTCCCATGAAGGTGAACAGCGGCACCGTCGCGAAGGCGTATTCGGTGACGCTGTCGCCGATGGCGATCTTCAGCAGGTTCATGGCCAGCTGGAAATTGTCGCGCATCAGCCAGATGCCGACGAAGGAGACCAGCGCCAGGGCGATGGGGATGTAGAGGCCGAGATAGATCAGCACCACGATCGCGACGACCGAGATGATCCCGATTTCCAGCGGAGTCATCAGGGGACCATGACGGGCATGGTGGATGGGCAGGTCATGTCTCGGCGCCGGCCCGGGCCCGGTCGAGCACGCGCCGGCCGGTCAGCGTCTTCAGCGCTAGGATCAGGCAGCACAGTGCGGCGCTGAACACGATGGCGCCGCGCACCGGCCACCAGGGTGCGGTGAAGATGCCCGGCGTGCCGAAGAAGTCGTCATGCAGCCAGGCATCGACGAATTCCGGCCACATGGCGATGGCGATCAGCCCCATCATCACCGCCGAGACGCCGTCGACGACCCGCGACAAGCCATCGGCGAACCGCGGATGGCGGCCGCCGAGCACCGTCAGGAACCCGTCGGAGCGGGTCAGGCGGCCGACCCGCACCACATCGGGCAATTGCAGGAACACGATCAGCACCATGGAGAACTGCACCACCTCCACAGTGCCGCGGAACGGCGCGCTGAAGACGCCGCGGGCCACCACATCGCTGTTGACCGCGACCACCAGCAACAGGACGACGACCGTGCCCACGGCATTCGCCGCCACGGCTATCCAGGCTAGGACCGTGGCGGCGTAACCGATCAACCTCTCCCGATTGTCGGGCACCCGCAGCCCTCCGAACCGGCGGTCAGTTGGTCAGTTCGGCGGCCCAGTCGCGGACCGGCTGCTGGCCCGCATCACGCAGCTTGCCGACATAGGCGGACAGCATGGCCGAACCCGGACCGCCGCTGGAATCGATGCCGGCGGCCCATTCCAGGGCGATGTTCGGCATCGACGCGGCCCAGGCCGCACGGTCCTCCACGGACAGGTCGACCACGGTGCCGCCGGCAGCCTCGAAGGCGGCCAGGCTCTCGGCCGCCCGCTCCATGGCGACGTTGGCGACGTGGTCGCGATAGGCCACGGCGACCTCCTGCAGCACCTGCTTCACCTCGTCGGGAAGGCTGTTCCAGACATCGGCGTTCACCGTGACCGTCTTGGAATTCACCGAGCCGATATTGGCGCGCAACATGTAAGGCGCGACCTCATGGATCTTGAAGGTCATCGCCGATTCCGGCCACAGCATCGCGTGGTCGACGACGCCGGTCTGCAGCATGTTGTAGAAGTCGGTCAGGCCGCCGCGCACGCCGGCGACGTCGTTCAGGCCTTCCAGATAGCGCAGATTGTAGCCCGCGCCGGCCACCTTGCCGCCTTCCAGGTCGCCGAGGTCGGAGAGCGGCTCGGTGCTGAAGACTTGGTAGGTATCCAGGACCACGCCGGTCGCCAGATAGACCTGGTTCTCGGCCGCGAACTCCGCCTCGATCTGCGGGAATTCCTTGGCGATCTCATCGACCGCCCGCGCCACTACCCGGGCGTCGGTGGAGATGAACGGCGTCACCGCCGAGATGGCCTGGCTGGGCAGCGACGAATTGTGGAAGATCGTGGTCACGATGCCGATATCGCCGAGCCCGAGGCGGATGCCTTCCAGCACGCCGCGCGGCTTGACGATGGTGCCGCCATAGGCTTCCTGCCAGTCGATCTCGTAATTGCCGGTTTCGGCCAGGCGCCGGTCGACCTCGGGAATGAAGAAGCCGCTGAACTCCCGCACCCACATGGCGCGGGCCGGATAGCCGTCGATGGCCACCATGCGGATAGTTTCGGCCGCGCTCGCCGGAGCGGCGAACCCGGCGGCCAGAACCGCACCGGCCAGAGCCGGGGCGATGGAGCGTTTGAGTGTCTCGAACATGGTCGTCTCCCCCTACTTCTTGTCTTCTTCCGCGCCGGCGGATCAGGTGCCGGCGCCTATGCGTCCTGGCGGCACCAGGTTTCGGTGATCTCGGTTCCGGCGGCCCGGAATAGCTTCGACAGCGGACAGAATTTGCGCACCTCCTCGGCCACCCGGGCGAGATCCGCATCGCTCGCGGGGCCGTCGGCAACCACGTCGAGCGCGATATGCTGGAACGGCACCTCGATCTCCTCCGACAGGGTCACGCCCCGGCGGTCGAAATCGCAGATTGCGGAGATGTGCAGATGGCCGATATCGATCCCGAGCGCCTTGGCGCATTTGTGGCCGATGACGTTGGTGCAGCCGACCAGGGACGCGATGGCCGCGTCGGTCGGCGTCGGTCCGGCATTGGTGCCGCCGCGCTCCACCGGCTCGTCAATGGCGAAGACCAGATCCCGGACCGCAATGTCGGCCCGCGAATGGGACGGGCAATCCGCCTCGGCGCGCAGCTTCACGCTGGTCTTCATCTTGATGGCGGCCATGGCCTTCCCTCTTCTGCCCGTCAGATGATCTCGCAGGCTTCCTCGAATGCGAACCGCGGCAGGCGCTGGAACAGGGCCGTTTCGTCGGCGTATCCGATGTTGCACAGAAAGTTCGATCGCCAGCTGGTCCCGGCAAAAAACTCCGCATCGACCTTGGCATTCGAGAAGCCGGACATGGCACCGACATCGAAGCCCATCGCCCGCGCGGCAATGATCAGATAGGCGCCCTGCAACGTCGCATTGCGGAAGGCTGCGGTCTCGGCCTTGGCCGGATCATTGGCGAACATGGCGCTCTTGTCGTCATGCGGGTGCAGCTTGGCGAGGGTCCGCCAGAACTCGACGTCATGGGCCACGATGACGGTCAACGGGGCCGACATCATCTTCGCCACATTGCCGGCATTGACGCAGGGGGCCAGCCGCTCCTTGGAGGCCTGGGACGTCACGAAGACGAAGCGCGCCGGACAGCCATTCATGCTGGTCGGCCCCATCTTCACCGCGTCGTAGAGGGCACGGATCTCCTCCTCGGAGACCGGCTCGTCGCGCCAGGCATAATGGGAGCGTGCCTCGCGCAGGATCAGGTCGAGACCGTCATCGTCCAGCCGCCGCACCCGGTCGCGCAAGTCCCGGACCGCCTGCTGCGCCTGCGCCCGCACCCCATCCAATGCACCGTCCTCCGGATCGACCCGCGCATTCATTCGGCCGCCTCCGTCATGGTGCCGTCGCCCTCCGCCACAATCGGATTGCGGCAGAGGCCGATACCCTCAATCTCGACCTCGACCACATCGCCCGGCTTCATCCAGACCGGCGGCCGGCGCGCATGGCCGACGCCGGGCGGGGTGCCGAGCGCGATCATGTCGCCGGGCTCCAGGGTGGTGAATTCGGACAGGATGGCGATCGTCCGGGCCACCGGGAACATCATGTTGGCGGTGTTGGAATCCTGCATGGTGACGCCGTTCAGCCGGGTCGCGATCGACAATCCGGACGCGCCTTCCGGCAGTTCGTCCGGCGTGACCACCACCGGCCCGACGGCGCCGGTGCCGTCGAACATCTTGCCCGGCGCCCATTGATGGGTCTTGCGCTGGTATTCGCGGACCGATCCGTCGTTGAAGGTGGTGTAGCCAAACACGTGGCGAAGGGCGTCCTCCTCCGCGATATGCCGCCCGCCCGCGCCGACGATCACCATCAACTCGGCCTCGTAGTCCAGGGTCTCCGAACAGTTCGGGCGCACCAGCGGCGCGCCCGCGGCGATCATCGAGGTGACAGGCCGCATGAACATCGCCGGGTAGTCGGGGATCTCGTAGCCGCCCTCCTTGGCGTGCTCGACATAATTCAGTCCCAGGCAGGCGATCTTGCCGGGCCGCCGGATCGGCAGGGCCGGCTCGAGCTGATCGGATGGCCGGCGCTCCTCGCCGGCTCGTAGCGCCGCCGCTGCCAGGTTCAGCCCGGCGGCACCCATCGCGGCCAGCGTGGCGAGATCGTCGCCGATGTCCCGATTGGCCGCGGTCAGATTGACCGCCTCGGCACCGTCGATGGCGTAAACCGCCGTGCCCTCACCTGCCTTTGCGACAGTGAACCGCATCCGTTCTCCCCCGGACTCGCCTTGCTTTCTCAAGAATGCCTAAGATTATCGAAGCCTGTCAAATAATATCGATTTTTCTGGCTGGCGTGGATAATTATAGATGAAGCAGACCGACCATCCCGGAACCGATGGGGAGCCGACATGACCAGTTTTTCGGAGTACACAGAGATCGCCCGGTCCCGGGGCGCCCTGACCTTCGGAGTCTTCGTAGTGGAATCCACCGCCATCGCGGAACCGGCCTCGCTGCAGGAAACCCTGCCGGCCCATCTCGATTATCAGAAATCGCTCGAGGCACAGGGCTCGCTGGTCTTCGCCGGTCCCTTGTCCGACACCACGGGCGAGGCCATGTCCGGCGGCGGGCTGATCGTGTACCGCGCCGGCTCCTTCGAGGAGGCGCGAGCCCTGGCGGAGGCCGATCCCATGCACCGCGACGGCAAGCGCAGCTTCACCCTGCGCCGCTGGCTGATCAACGAGGGATCGCTGACGGTTTCGCTGTCCCTGTCCGGGCAGAAAATCGGACTCGAATAGAAGACCGATCCCGCAGCCGTAGTCAGGCCGGCCGGCCGCCATCACTTCCCGGTGATCCCACCGCCCAATTCGCACCCGTTCCGATGGTCCGCCATGGCCCATCCCGATAGGGTATGGCGGATTCGATTTGGCCTGCCGACAGGCGCTGGAGGAAAGACATGGCCGGAAACGGCAAATCGGAGTGTTGCGGTCCCGGCTATGCGTCACCGGCGGAGGCCATGCAGGCGCCGCGGGAGAAGCTGCTCTACACTGTGGCGCTCTATATCGGCACCGGAATCCAGAAGCCGGACTATCTGGCCACCATCGACGCGGACCCGGAGAGCCCCACCTATTCCCAAGTCATCAGCCGGCTGGAGATGCCCGGCATCGGCGACGAGCTGCATCACATGGGGTGGAACGCCTGCTCCTCCTGCCATGGCGACCCCACCAAGGAGCGGCGCTATCTGATCGTACCGGGGGTGCGCAGCTCCAACCTGCACATCGTCGATTGCGCCACCGATCCCAGGAATCCCAGGCTGCACAAGGTGATCGAGGGGGCGGAGATCAAGGCGAAGACCAACCTCTCCGCGCCGCATACGGTGCATTGCCTGGGCTCCGACATCATCATCTCCATGCTCGGCGACGCCAGGGGCGAGGCGCCGGGCGGATTCCTCCACATCAACGAGGATTTCGAGATCGTCGGACGCTGGGAAAACGATCTCGGCGGCATGAAGTTCAACTACGATTTCTGGTACCAGCCGCGGCACAACGTCATGGTGTCCAGCGAATGGGCGGCGCCGAACACCTTCATGCCCGGCTTCGACCTGGAAGAGGTCGGCCTGCTGAAATACGGCCGCGAGATCCATTTCTGGGATTTCGAGAACAAGCGCGTGGAGAACACCGTCTATCTGGGCGAGGACGGCCTGGTCCCGCTGGAGGTGCGGTTCCACCACGACCCGGACTCCAGCCACGGCTTCGTCGGCGCGGCGCTCTCCTCCAACATCATCCACTGGTACAAGAAGGACGGCGCGTGGGTCGTCGAGAAGATCATCGACGTCGAGAACGAACGCCACCCGGAATGGCCGATCCCGGTGCCGGGGCTGATCAGCGTCATCCTGCTCTCGATGGACGACCGCTTTCTCTATTTCTCCAACTGGCTGCACGGCGATCTGCGCCAATACGACATCTCCGATCCCTCCGACCCGAAGCTGACCGGCCAGGTCTGGATGGGCGGCCTGTTGGGCAAGGCGCCGGAGGTGAACGGCCGCAAGATCACCGGCGGGCCGCAGATGATCCAGCTCTCCCTGGACGGCAAGCGGCTCTACGTGACCACCTCGCTGTTCTCGACCTGGGACAACCAGTTCTATCCGGAGATCCGGCACAATGGCGGCTGCATGCTGATGGTCGATTGCGACACCGAGACCGGCGGCATGGCCATCAACCCGGATTTCTTCGTCGATTTCGGCAAGGAGCCGAACGGGCCGGCGCGCTGTCACGAGACCCGCTATCCGGGCGGCGACTGCACCTCGGACATCTGGGTCTAGAAGGTCGATGTCGGCAGACGCGAAATCGGATGGCCGGGGCGACGGCCGCTTCACCATCACGCTCGCCAATCAAGGCGGCCAGGCCTTCGTCGTCGACGGGTCCGAGCCGCTGCTCGTCACGCTGGAGGAGCACGGGGTATCGCTGCCCTATGGCTGCCGCTATGGCGGCTGCATCTCCTGCGCCGCCAAGCTGCTGGACGGCACGGTGGACCAAAGTGAGGGGGTCGCCCTCAACGGCCGGCAGATCGCCGACGGCTATGTGCTGCTCTGCGTGGCGCGGCCGCAAAGCGACTGCACCCTCGATGTGGGTGTCGAGAGCCACGACACGCTCTACCGTAACCCGTTCCAGAGCCCGCTGCAGCCGGACGAGTTGAAGCCGAGCGCCCGGACCAGACCGAACCCGATGGATGACAGGCGATGAACCACGACGAAGACTATCCGGCGGAGTACCTGGCGGAGATCCTGAAGGAGGTGAAGACCATCGCCATGGTCGGCGCCAGCTCGGACCCGACCAAGTTCAGCTATGGGGTGCTGCGCGTGCTGCACGAGACCGGCTATGACATGATCCCGGTCAACCCCAAGGAGGCCGGCACCGAGATCCGCGGCCTGGAATGCCAGGAGTCGCTGGCGGCGATCGACCGGCCGGTCGACATGGTGCAGGTGTTCCGGACGTCGGAGGCCGCTTATGACGTCACCCGGGAAGCGATCGAGATCGGCGCCAAGGTGGTCTGGATGCAGATCGGCGTGCGCAATGACGAGGCCGCGCGCATGGCCGAAGAGGCCGGCCTGAAGGTCGTCATGAACCGCTGTCCGAAGATCGAGCTGTTCCGTCCCTTCTGGAAGCCGCGCCTCAATCAGACCCTGTGATCCAAGCGCAGCCAAAGACTCCGTGAGGCGCCTCCGCCCTTCGACCCGAACGATCTTTCAATACGTCCTGCCGACCCTGGGCTTGTACCGCGGCAGCGTCCAGTTGAAGGCGATGCCGCCGGCCCGCACCAGAAAACCGACCGGAATGCTGATGAGGGCGGCCCAGAGCACCGGAACCTCCAGGGCGGTCAGGCCGACATATGCGCAGGCCGAGGCCAGGGCGGCGGTGACGTAGACTTCCTGCTTCAGGAACAAAGGCGTCTCGCCGCCGACGATGTCGCGGGCCAGGCCGCCGAAGGTCGCGGTCATCACCCCCATGATCAGTGCCGGCACCGCACCGAGCCCCTCGATCCGTGCGATATGGGCGCCGAGCACGCCATAGGCGGCGAGACCGACCGCGTCGCACCACAGCAGCACGATGTAGCGCCGCTGGATCTTCGGACCGAACAGGTAGACGGCCAGCGCAACGGCGAGGCAGACGATCAGATAGGTCTGATCGCCGATCCAGAAGACCGGCCGGCCGATGATCAGGTCCCGCAAGGTGCCGCCGCCGATCCCGGTAAGCGAAGCCAGCAATCCGAAGCCGATCAAATCGAGCTGCTGGCGGCTGGCGACCAGGCTGCCGGAGATCGCGAAGACCGCCACGCCGAGCAGATCGAGGATGTAGGGGAGCGTCAAAGTCATCATCCATCCCCGCGCGCCGTCGTAAGGAATGTCAAGAGTCGCCGGCCATCCAGCCGCGAAGCGCCGCCGTCGTCGCGGACGGGTTTTCCAGGGTCGTCAGATGCCCGGCCCCCGGCACGATGACGAGCTTGGCGCGCGGCAGAAGCGCCGCCATCTCGCGATGGCGCTCCACGGGACAGAGCCGGTCGTGCTCGCCGCAAAGCACCATGGCCGGCAGCTCCACCGCCCGCAGCACGTCGCTCTGATCCGGCCGGGTGCGAAGCGCTTCGGACTGCCGCGCGAACACCTCCGGCCCCAGAGCCAGCGCCATGTCCAGCGCGCAGGTCAGGATGGCCTCGTCATCGCGGTTCTCGGGCGCCAGATAGAGCGGCTTCATCTCCTCGATGAGCACCTGGCGCAGGGCGCCTTCGAACACCCGCTCGACCTGCGGGCCGCGCAAGGCCTGTCGGTCCGGCGTCTCGGCCCGGTGATTGGTGTCGAGCAGCGCCACTCGCTCCACCCTTTCGGGCGCCTGCCGCAGCATCTCCATCGCCACGATGCCGCCCATGGAAAGACCGGCAAGCGCGAAGCGTGGCGGCGCATCGGCCAGCACGAGCCGGGCCAGTTCCGGGATCGTGTCGGCGTTGGAGATAGTCGCGACCTGGATCGTGCGGCCGGCGGAGAGCGCTGCGATCTGCGGCGCGAACAGCCGCGCGTCGCACATCATGCCGGGTATGAGGACGAGCGGCGTCACACCCGCTGGCTGGCCAAGGCCGCGCTCTTTGCGTGCGCCGCCGGCTTGGCGTATCCCAACGCAAGCACATTGCCGCCCGGAATCCGGGATTTGCGGCTCCGGGGCATGCTCCACTCATGGCCGTGGCACGGGTTCGAAGGCTCGCACGGGATGTGCCGCGCCCGGATCTTCATAGGCGTCATGAACATCGTCTCCTTGGCCATGTCGCAGACATGCGGTGCATCTTGGTACCCCATTCAGTTTTGGACATGGTTCTGCGCGGAGTCGATGTCCCAATGCGTCCGGTTCAGCGATGCGATAGGGCACCCCGGCGATCTTGACGGAACCGGTTACGGAAAAGTTCGCCAACGGCATATGGCGCGACGGGGCCGGGTCCGGGCAAGGCGAATTCGGCACAACCCCGAACGGCCGGTCCGGTTCCGAATGCGCGGCAGGCGATCTAGTCGTCGTCTCGGGAGGCTCGTCTTGGTCTGCGTCCTGACGCAGTACCTGTCCTCGCAAGCCGTCTTGCTCTGCGCCGATGCACGCCGGAATCCTTGTAGACCGGTTTCCGCAACCGATTGATGCCGCCCAGGGGCTCGTGTGCCGCCAGGGCGTGCCAGGGCGTAAACCGCCGGAGCTTGCAGGAATCCACCAGCCGCCGGGTCCTGCGGAGCGGCTGGACAACGAGCTGAGCGACCTCCACCAAGGGAAACTCTGCCTCGTCCCACCCGATCGCCGCATTCTCGATCATCTCAGCCTCCCGGCCGGCCAGTTGAGAGGCCTTGGCTATCTGGACCCCGAAGCTCAGGCGGATTTCTTCACCCTGGATCAGCGTCTGTCTCAGTGCATGCGCCAGATAGTCGCCGTCCAGCGACGCGATCTCCTGCTCGCTGAAATCCGGTTGCGGTGCTTCGCCATTGACCGGGGTAACGGCGAATTTCATCACACGGTCCGGCCCAAACCGGAACGGCGCCGCGCTGAAGTATTTGACCTCCAGGGGATTCCTGACGGTCTTCTTTTGGATCTTCTCAACGACCTTGAGGGATTGCGCCGTGCCGGCCAGGTCCGCGGGGGTGAAGCCCTCGAAAACGCCGCTCATCTCGAAGGCCTGACGCAATTTCGCGATTTCCGCCGGTTCGCCTGGTGCCGGCGGCTTCAACGTCCCGGTTGGATCGAGCAGCCCCATCTGCAACAGTTGCAGGGGCAGGAAGTACAAATCGGGCTTGGCGCCGAATTCATCGGTCATCAGCGCCCGCGACAATCGCAGGTAGTCCCGAACGTTGCCGAAGGCGAATTCGGCCGTATTGACCATCAGGAAATCCTGGTTGCGGGCGCGACCATCCCGGAACAGGACCGGCCCCTGAACATCGAGCACCTTGATGGCCATGCCTCGGCTGCCGTTCTTGCCTTCATGCAGGTCCGGCAGGATAAGGACCGCCGCATTCGAATAGCGAATTTTCGCCCTGTGGCGTTTTCCGGGATGCGCGAACAACCCAACCCGGAATTCACGGTCGATGTCCTCATTGACGATGAACTCCGCATTCACGCAGCCATGGGATTTCGGATGAACGCCTCTCAGAACCTCGCCGTCCTGAATCGGTCTTCGCTTGTCCTGCAACTTGGTCGTGATCGCCGCGACTTCCGCGATCCACGCGGCCTCATGGTCTGGAATGACTTCAACGTCAATGGCTGTCCGGTTTCTCAATTCTCTCATGGTCCTGGCTCCAGGAAACGCAAGCCTGCTGGGCGGCCGGGGTTGCGCAAACGGCGAAGAGGAACGCTACGGCGTCACAAAGTCTCAAACTGAGCCGGCAACGCGCCTCCGAGAACCGCCGAGAGATATGCGTAGACGGGCGCCGATCGTTTGTAGGCGCCGTGCTTGCGGATGTGATGCTTGCAGTTCACCACGAACAGGTTCGGCGTCGCCGGATTGCCCGGCCCGGAATGTGCGATGATGTCATGCGGATCCTCCGGGCCGCTGAGGCCAAGCGCGTTGTCGAATTCCGCGAACCGGAATGCGATTTGCAGCACCGGGTCGTGCCTCGAATGGAATACGAACACGTTCTCGCTGCGACTGGTGCTGAGATAGAACTCTTCGTTGACCTCGATGGACTCGTTGTCGACCGCCGCCGCCATGGTGAAGACGTTGCGGGCGACCTTGGCCGGTCTCGTCTTCAGCGCCTTGAGGATCACCCGGGCGCCCATGCTGTGGCCCATCACGTCGACGACGGCATTCTTGTCCGACATTTTCTGCAGCCAGATGCCAAATCGGCGTGCAAGCGCGTTTGCCCGCTTCTTCGCGGCAAAATAGTCGAAAGCGCCATCGCCGCCCGGCCAGATATAGCCGATGACGTGGTCGTAGGCGGCAGCGCCCGTCACCGATGCGACAATCCGGTCCTCCAAGATCGCATATGCGTTGTGGACATCTTCAGGCTCGTTGTTGTACCCGTGGACCAGCACGAGGACTTTCTTGCCTGCAATACTCTTGAAGAAAGCATTTTCGGTCACAGCCGATGAAGGCTGATCTCCGACCAGATCGACGTCTCTTATCTTATCACTAACGGCGAGCTCGGTATCGCTCCAGAAATCCTTGCGGGCACTTATGAGAATCATCGAGTTCTCCAATAATGTTTATTTGTAATTGCAATAGATACGGCCCTAATATTGGCCGGCACATTCATCCAAAAATCCTTTTAACCAAGACCACCATAGCGCGCGCCGCATTACAACGACCGATTGAATAGAACGCCTATTTTGCCGCCTCGATTCGTCGGGGCGCCGTTTCCAGACCGGATGATTTTTCAACTGGCGGGCCTGCCCGGAAAGCTGCAAGGCGAAGAACGAAATGCCGTCCACGGGCAAACCTCGTGGGCTGGTTCACGTTCCCAAACCGGAATTGAGCGCCGCCCATGGGAGCGAGGAAACCGCCATGAGCTTCATCAAGACCGTGATCAACCTCGTGAGGAAGATTCCCTTCACCGGCGGGCTGGTGAATTGGGCCGCGACAAATTATGCCTGCACTCGGACGCCCCCTCGCCCCCGTGCCTTCAGCCTGTGGTCGCATGTTGATAAGCCGCCGCAGCTGGACCGGCAGGGGCCGCCCGGCGAGTATACGACCTGGCCGATGCTGACGGACCGTCAGTATTCGGCGCGTCATTTGCCGCCGGCACATGAGAGCTACGTAGAGGACCTGCCGCAGGATGCGCCCTACAGGGATGATACGGACCCCCCGTCCCTCGGCGATGTGACATCCCTGTTCGCCCGCCAGGGCGACATGAAGGGGGGCCGGTCATCCGCCCTCTTCATGTTCTTTGCGCAGTGGTTCACGGACAGCGTGCTGCGCATCGATCCGAAGGACCGTCGAAAGAACACCTCGAACCACAACATCGATCTCTGCCAGATCTATGGGCTGGAGGAGACGACCGCTAAGCGGCTTCGGTCGAAGGACGAGGGCGGAAAACTCGCATGCCGGACGATCGACGGCGAAGAATATCCCGATACCCTGGGGGAGATCGGCGCCGACGGCAAATGGCGCGTCAAGAAGGAGTATGAGGCTCTTCCCCATGCGAAGAAGGAGATCAGGGAAACGGTCTTTCAAGACTGGCCCGAGGATCGCTGGCAGGAGATCTACGCGACCGGGCTTGAACGGGGCAACTCATCGGTCGGGTATGTTGCGATCAGTACCCTGTTCCTGCGCGAGCACAACCGGCTCTGCGAGGGGCTATCCAACCTGTACAAAGACTGGGATGACGAGCGGCTTTTCCAGACCGCGCGCATGATCAACACCGTCATCCTGATGAAGCTGGTCGTGCAGGACTACATCAACCACATCGCCGGGACCGACCTGTTCATCTTCAAACCCGGTTTCGGGGAACGCCGGAGTTGGTATCGAACGCCGTGGATCGCGCTGGAGTTCGACCTCCTCTATCGCTGGCACGGCCTGGTTCCCGACACCATCAAGATCGGCGACAATTCCTATGGCGATACCGAATTCCGGCATAACAACGCACTGCTCGAAAGGGTCGGGCTGGCGGCAATCGTCGATGCCGCCTCGCGCCAACGGGCCGGAAAGATCTCTCTCCAGAACGTGCCGGATTTCCTGCTTGGGGCGGAATACCAGACCATCAAGATGGGCCGCGATTTCCGCCTGCAGCCCTACAACGCGTACCGCGAGAAGTTCAAGCTCGATGCCTTGACGTCGTTCGACCAGCTAACGGACGATCCCAAGCTGCGAGACAGGCTGAAATCCTTTTACGACGGGATCGACAATGTCGAATTTGTCGTCGGCCTGTTCGCCCAGAAGCACGCGGAGGACCGGCTCTACGGCGACCTGATGTACCGCATGGTCGCCTACGACGCCTTCACCCAGATCTATACCAATCCGCTGCTGTCCCGGAACGTCTACAAACCCGAGACCTTCACCGAATACGGCTTCCACTGGATAGACAAGACGAACACGGTACAGGATCTGGTGAACAGGAATGTGAAGGGGACGGCCCGGGCGGAGTTTGGGTTTCGGGGCTGAGGCCCTCGGTACAGCCGTCAACCTGGCCGCAGCGAGGCGGAGCGCTCCAAGCCTTACCGGCCGGCCAGCGCCGCGCCTTCGGCCAGGGCCGCCAGCTTCGCGTAAGCGATTTCCGGATCGACGGCGCCGAAGCCGGCGAAGGTGCCGAAGCCGCAATCGGACCCTGCGATCACCCGGTCGGCCCCGACGATGTCGACGAAGCGTTCGATGCGCTGGGCGATCAGCTCCGGGTGCTCGACGAAGTTCGTGGTGGTGTCGACCACGCCGGGCACCAGCACCTTGTCGTCGGGGATCTCCGACCGACGGTCGCGGAACACGGTCCATTCGTGGCCGTGGCGCGGGTTCGACGTCTCGAACAGGATGTAGCGGGCCCGGGCCTTCATCAGCGTTGCGAACACCGTGTCCATGGCGATGTCGCAGACATGCGGGCCCTCGTAATTGCCCCAGCAGATATGCACCCGGACATGGGCCAGATCGATGTCGCTCAGCGCGTGGTTCAGCACCGCAATGTGGCTTTCGGCGATCTTCACGAATTCCGCGTCGGACAGGTCCGAGAACAGCATGTGGCGCGACAGGGCGAGGTCCGGGCAGTCGAGCTGCAGATCGAGGCCGGCCGCGACGATGGCCTCGTACTCGCCCTTCATGGCTTCACCTAGCGCTTCCAGATAGGCCTCCCGGCTCGGATAGTGTTGATTGGGCAGAAACAGCGAGATGACGCCCGGCGATGCGGCATTCATGAAGCCGCGCTGTGCGCCGTGCGCCGCCATGCCGGCCTTCAGGTTGGCGATGTCGGCCTTGAGATCGGTGTCGTCTTTGGTCGCCACCGGTCCGGTGCAGCAGGGTCGGGCGTATTGCGGGGTGCCGCCCTCCTTGGCCAGCCGCTCCAGGAAAGTCGGGAACTGCTTCAGGTCGGCCGGCGGGTTGCGCGGACTGTCGCCGGAGAAGCCGGTATAGCGGTCCTTCACATAGGTGGCGTAGGAGATCTTCGAGGTCTCGCCGTCGGAGACGATGTCGATGCCGGCGGCGACCTGGCGGCGCACCGTCTCTGCGCATTCCTCGGCCATGCAGGCATCGAAGGCCGCCCGGTCGACCGCCTCGCCCCGCTCCCGCGCGAAGATGAAATCGACCGTGCGCTGGCTGCGCGGCAGCGATCCGACATGGGTGGTGAGGATCTTTGTCATTGCATGGTCCCGGGGTCAGAGGCTGATGCGCTGCTGGCTGTTGCCGTCGAAGAAATAGGTCTTGGCGACGTCGAACTGGACGCCGATGGGGGTGTCGATCGACTCGCGATAATCCTTGGACCCCTTGATGACGACAGAGTCCTTGTTTGGCAGGCGGATCGTCGCCTGCGTCGTTTCGCCGAGCAGTTCCAGCGAGAAGAGCGGACCGGACACGTGCGCCCCGTTGCCCGGCGCACACAGGCTCAGATCCTCGCACCGGGCGCCCAGCACCACCTTCTCGCGGGAGCCGCCGCCAACGCCGGGCACGTGCACGCCCGGCGCGACGAAATCGCCGTCCTCGACGGCGCCGTGGATCAGGTTCATGGCCGGCGAGCCGATGAAGCCAGCGACGAACAGGTTGGCCGGCTCGTTGTAGATCTCCTCCGGCGTGCCGACCTGCATGATTTCGCCATGGCTCATCACCACGACCCGATCCGCCAGGGTCATCGCCTCGATTTGGTCGTGGGTGACGTAGATGGTGGTGACCCCGAGTTCGTGGTGCAGGTGCTTCAGTTCCGCCCGCATGGAGACTCGCAGCTTGGCGTCCAGGTTGGACAGCGGCTCGTCCATGAGGAAGACCCGCGGCTCGCGGACCAGGGCGCGGGCCAGGGCGACGCGCTGGCGCTGGCCGCCGGACAACGCCTTGGGCCTGCGGTCGAGCAACTCGGTCAACTCGACCCGCGCCGCTGCCCGCGCCACCCGCTCATCGCGCTCGGCGATCGGCATCTTCCGCAGGCGCAGCGGGTAGGAGATGTTCTCCCGGATCGTCATATGCGGGTAGAGGCCGTAGTTCTGGAACACCATGGCGATGTCCCGGTCCTTGGGCAGCAGGGTGTTGACCCGCTCGGAATCGAACCAGAGGTCGCCTTGGGAGATCTCCTCCAGCCCGGCGACCATGCGCATGGTGGTGGTCTTGCCGCAGCCCGACGGGCCCAGCAGGACCAGGAACTCGCCGTCCGGGACGTCGAGGTGGAAGTCCTTCACGGCGTGGAAGTCGCCGTAATGCTTATCAATGTGATCGAACCGGATCGTGGACATCAGCGGACCGCCCCCATGGTCATGCCCTTCACGAAATGCTTCTGGATCAGCAGGGCGAGAATGAACATCGGCGCCATGGCGATGACGCCGGCAGCGGAGAGGTATTCCCAGCGCACCCCCTGCTCGTCGGAGAACAGGGCGAGCGTGATCGGCCAGGTGCGCATCTCCTGCTGCGAGATCATCAGTGCGAACAGGAATTCGTTCCACGACAGGATGAAGGCGAAGATCGCGGACGTGATGATGCCGGGCGCGGCCATCGGAATGACGATGTCCTTCAGCACCCGCCAACGGCCGGCGCCGTCGACCATGGCGGATTCCTCCGTGTCGAGCGGAATGCCCTCGATGAAGCCCATGATCATCCACACCGCGAACGGCGTGACGATCGCCAGGTTAATGACCACCAGCGTCAGGTGCCGGTCCAGCATTCCGAAGTCCCGGGCCAGCAGGAAGAACGGGATGATGATCACCACAGCCGGCACGAACTGGGTCGCCAGCACCGAGAAGAAGGCGGCGCGGCCGCCGATCATCCGGAAGCGCACGAAGCTGTAAGCGGCCATGGTCGAAATCGGGATCCCGATGGCGATGGTCGAGAAGGAGACGATCAGGGAGCTGACCAGGGCGCCGCCCAGGCCGAATTGCGGGTTGGTGAAGATCTCGCCGAAATTCTTCAGGGTCGGCTTGAAGAGTACCGACAGCTCATAGACGTCGATCTCGGTCTTGAAGGCGGTCAGGAAGACCCAGAAGATCGGCAGCATCACGAAGATGCCCGACAGGATGACGAGCACCGTCGCGCCAATATCCCAGAACCGACTGTTGCCGCGCACCATGGCCGTCATGCCTTGCGAAAGACGAGGCGCATGTAGAGCCACGCCATCACCGCCATCGGGATGATCAGGATCAGCGACATGGTCGCGGCGCCCGACGCGTCGCTGTATTTCTGGGCGGTGTAGTAGATGTAGTAGCCCAGGGTCTGGGTGCCGGGCGCGCCCTGGGTCAGGGTATAGATCTGGTCGAACATCTTCAGGGCGAAGATGGTTTTCAGCACGGCGCAGATCATCAGCACCGGCAGGATCGACGGCAGGGTCACGTCGCGGAACACCTGCCAGCCATTGGCGCCGTCGACCCGCGCGGCCTCCTGCGCCTCCTGTGGGACCGCGGCCAGCCCGCCGATCAGCACAAGACAGAGGAAGGGCGCCCAGTTCCACACGTCCGATGCGATCAGCACCGCCATGGTCAGCACCCGGTCGTTCAGCCAGTTGGCGTCGGTCAGGCCCGGCACGAAGTCCAGCGCCTCGGCGAACAGGCCGAAATCATTGTTGAACATGAAGCGCCAGGTGTAGCCGACGAGCGCCGCGCTCATGGCGAACGGCAGGATCAGCGTCGAACGGATGGCGATACGGAGCGGCCCGCCCGAGGCCAGCAGAAGCGCCATGCCCAACGCCACCCCTACTGTCAGGATCACCGACAGGGTGGTGAAGACCAGGGTGACCCAGACCGCCTCGTGGAATCCCGGATCGGTGAAGATGAACTCGAAATTCTCCAGCCCGACGAATTCGCCATTGCGCCGGTTCGGCTTGGTGCTGACGAAATAGACCGCGTTGGCCAGCCCCTGCACCACCGGGAACACGGCCGTCGCCAGCACCGCCAGCACGGCGGGTGCCACCAGGATGTATTTGATGTGGGCGTCGCGCATGGCGGCCGGGCGGATGGCGCCGCCCCGGAGGACGGCGCCTCCCCTAACTCACCGATACCCGGCGCGGCGCAGGATGCGCGTCGCCTGGTCGGCGGCGTCGGTCATCAGCTCCTCGACATCGCCGCCGGCGACCGCCTCGGCGATGGCCTGGCTCAGCAGATCGCCGATCTGCGGCCATTCGGCGATCTGCGGCATGATGTCGGACCCCTTCAGGGAGTCGTAGGCCGCGTAGCCGATATTGTCGTTGGCCGCATTGACGTCCGGGTCGGTCAGGTTGGCGTTATGGGTCACCACATTGTTGATGATCGTGGTGCCCGCCACCTCACGCTCGGTGGCGTTGCGCTTCTCAAGATCCGGATTCGAGAGCCATTTCAGGAACTCCCAGGCGGCGTCCTGGTTCTGCGAATAGCTGGAGATCGAATAGGGCATCGAGATCGCATAGGTGCGTGCCACATCGCTGTCGCCATAGGTCGGCATGCCGGCGAAACCCACCTGCTCCTTGGTGAGCGTCGAGCTGTCCGGATTGGTCATCGGCGAATAGGCCCACCACCACACCGGCATCATCGCCGCCTTGCCCTGCTGGAAGGCGATGCGGGCCTCCTGCTCGACCCAGCTCACCGCGGACGGCGCGGTGACGCCGTGCTCGGTGTGCAGGGCGACATAGTCCTTGGTCGCCTGGATCGCCTCGGGCGTGGTCCATCCCGGCTGCCAGTCGTCGGTGAAGACGTCGGCGCCCGCACCCCAGAGGAAGTTCAGCCAGATAAACAGGTTCTGGCGGTTGCCGTCCGCGCCGTAATAGAGCGCCAGCGGATCGACATCCAGCCCGGAAGCGCGGATCGCCTCGCCGGCGGAGATCACGTCGTCCCAGGTCGCCGGCGCGTCCAGGCCGAGATCGTCGAAGATGTCCTTGCGATAGAACATGAGCTGGGGATGGGCGCGCAGCGGGAAGCCCTTCACTTCGCCCTCGAACATGGCCGAGCGGGCGAAGGCCGGCGGGTAGCGGTCCATGGAGATGCCGTCGCGCTCCAGCAAATCGTCGATGGTCAGCAGCCAGTCGGAATTGGCCGGGCCCCAGGAATCCAGATAGTTGACCACATCGAAATTGCCGTTGGCGGCGATGCCGACCGAAGCGACCTTTTCCTGCAGGGCGGTGAACGGCACTTCCGTCCACTCGACCTCGATCCCGGTCAAATCGGTGAATTCCTGGTCCCGCAAGGCGATGCCGGTGAATTGTGGCGTGACCACCGCCAGCACGTTGATGGTCGTACCGTCATAGGGCTTGCCCGGCTGCAGGCTGTAGGGCAGATCCTCCGCCATGGCGGGCGCGGCCGTCAGCAGCACTGCACCGAGTCCCAGCGCGCCCAACGCGCGCCGTGTGAATGTTGTCATGCTCTCCTCCCTTCGGTTTCGCGGAGCGTTCTTGCGTCTCCGCCTTGCCCAACGCGCGGCCCGCGCCGCGCGGCGCTCTAGTTCGAACGGCCGGCGGTGGGGCCCGCCGGGTCGTCGGTGCTGCGGACCAGGAACAGCGCCGTCTCGCCGGTCATGGTGGGTTTCAGAGACCGTTCCAAACCCGGCGGCACGGCGCAGGTGTCGCCGGGTGCCAGGGTCGCGGCTCCGCCCGGCCATTCCAGCCGCCAATGGCCGCGATGCACCATCAGCACCTCGTGGCGGTCGGTGGTGTAGGGCGTGCCTTCGCCCTCCTGGCCGTCCTGCAGGAAGTCGACCTCGAAGCCCGGCCGGTCGTAGATCATGGCACCGTTGGAGCCGCCGATGACCTGCACCGGGTGGCGGGCCGACATCGCCTTCATATCCAGATAGCGGCGAATGTAGCCGGGCACGACCTCCGTCGCCGGCACTTCCGGAAAGGCCTCGAGCTCGTGTTCCGTCAGCAGCGGCATCGCCGCGACGCCCTCCGGCAGGCTTTCGCCCTTCTTGGTGTCGTAGAGCCGGCCGGTCTCCGCCAGCACCAGGCCGTGGGCCTGGGCCTCCTCGATCACATGCGGCGCCCAGATGACGCCGCCGCCGGCATCGTCGCCGCCCAGGATGGCCATGATGATCCCGTATTCCGTGCCGACGTTCTCGAAGCCGCGGAAGATGCCGGTCGGGATGTTGAAGATATCGCCCTCCTCCAGCACCACCTCGCCGGCCGTCCCGTGCAGCCCCCAGAAGAACCGCCAGCGGCCGGACTGCACGAAGAACACCTCTGCCGTGCGGTGGGAATGCAGCGAGTTGCGGCAATGCGGCGGCTGCCCGGCGGCGCCGATATTGAAGCCCGGCGTGTCCTTGATGTGCACATGCTGGTCCGGGCTTTCGGAAACCCCGCCGCCGATGATTGTGAAGTTCTCCTTGCGGTCGGAGCCCGGCGTATGGGCATCGATGAAGGCGGTCTTGCAGGGCACGAGGTCGCCATAGCGGACGATCCGGGCCTCCATGTCCTGGGGCGTCATCATTGCCGTCATCCCGTGTGCATCAGGATCTGCTTCCAGATCGCTGTTTCATCGATCACCACGTATTCCCGCCGCAGGCCCCACGGGCCAAATTCGGCATGGCTCAGCCCCATGACGTAGACCTGCGCACCGGTCGGCTCACCGAATGCGCCGCGGCCGTCATGCTTGCCCCACAGGCTCCAGCGCAGCGCGGCGCGGGGGGAGAACCCCGGATCCTCACGGCCGATCTGGTGGTGGATTTCGAACACCGCGTCGGGGAAGGAGGCGCGCAGCCCTGCCCAGAACCGGTCCGCGGCATCCGGCCCATGGCCGGTAACCCCACCGGGAAGCTCCAGATGGGCGGCGCGGTCGTAGACCTCCGGGATCGCGGCCAGATCGGCGCGCATGATCCGGATCAGCAACTCGGCGTATCGGCTCCCGGTCGGGTCGTCGTTTCCACGCTCAGTATAGGGGCCGGCGATATCGGTCTCCGGCGTGAACGGCATGACGCAGGCGTCGATGCCGCCTTCCGCGGCGATGCGTTCCTCGGCGTATTGCCGGGGATCGACGCCCAGCTGGCGGACGATGGCGCCCTGGTCGCGGATCAGCCATTCGTCATAGACCTGATCGTCACGGCAGGCGCAGTCGGCGATGACCCGATAGACCAGCTCGGTACCCGTCGCCATGCCGTAGACCCCGTCATGTTCGTGGGTCGCGGTGCACAGCAGGCGATGGGAGGAAAGGAAGCCCTGGGGCGCCTCCGGCGCGCCGGACCAGATTACATCCTCGCCGAGCAGCTGCCGGTCGGGGAACTCCGCCAGGGTCGCGAGCGTGGCGGCGATCACGCCCGTGTTGCCGACCACGACGGAGGCCGGCGAGCGCACAACGATGTCGTCGGTGTACCGGTGTTTCAGCGTATGGACGCCGCGGTCCTCCCAGATCTCCTTGGTGATGCCCAGGATGAAATCCGGCGGGTCGGCGTATTTCGGATCGAAGCCCTTCATGTGCGCTGGTAGCCCTCCGGAATGCGGGCGGAGCCGCGGATCATCAGCGGTCCGGCGAAGGCCACCCGGCGGGGCTGGGTGTCGCCCTCCTCGATGCCGGCAAGCAGCGCCTCGACCACCGCATCGACCATGCGGTTGGTGGGCTGCCGCAGGGTGGTCAGGTCGTAGCTGGGCCAGGCCGCCATCGGCACGTCGTCATAGCCGACAACGGACACGTCCTCGGGGACCTTCAGGCCCAGCTCGTGTCGCAACACGTCCATCGCCGCGATGGCCATGTGGTCGTTGGCGATGAAGACAGCATCCGGCGGATCGGCGCGTTCGAACAGGCGCCGGGTCGCCGCTTTGGCCTCCTCAAAATCATAGTCGCCGACCTCACGGGCGTGCAGCTCCAGTCCGGCCTTGGCCAGGCCGGCACGGAAGCCGGCCTCGCGGTCGCGCTGGGTGGAGGCGCCCTCCCAGCCGGCGATGTAGCCGATGCGCCGATGGCCGCCGGCGATCAGGAACTCGGCCACGGTCCAGCCGCCGGCCTCGTTGTCCGACGTGACGGCGGAGAACCGTCCCTCGTCCTGGGAGCGGTTGAACAGGACGACGGGGATGCCTTCCTCGGCGCAGCGATAGGTGAGGTCGGAGGACATCGAGACCGAGGCCATGACGATGCCGTCGACCTGATAGCCGAGGATCTCCTGCAGCACCGGCTCCATGTCGGTGGAGGTCTGGCGGGCCATGAAGACCAGCACGTGGTAGCCGCGCTCCTGCAGCGCGTTGGACAGGCGTTCCAGGGCCACCGGGTAGTACTGATTATCGAGATAGCCGACCACAAGGCCGATAATCCGGCTGCGCCCGGTGATCAGGGACCGGGCCAGCACATTCGGCCGGTAGCCAAGCTCCCGCGCCGCCGAAAGCACCTTCTCGCGCATCGGCCCGGATACCGAGGCGCCGGGCGTATAGACCCGGCTGACGGCGGATTGGCTGACCCCGGCAAGCCGTGCCACATCCAGGGAAGTGACGAGTTCGCGGCCCATCAGGCGGCCGTCCATCCGCCGTCGAGCATCAGGGCGGAGCCGGTCATCAGCGCCGACGCATCCGACGCCAGGAACACCACCGGACCCATCAGATCCTCAAGCTGGCCGACACGGCCAAGGGCGATCTTGTCCTCGATCACCGCCCGCATCTCCGGGTCGTCGAAGGTGACCTTGGTCAGCTCCGTCAGCACGAAGGTGGGGCAGATCGTATTGACGCGGATGCCGTGTGGCGCCAGTTCCAGCGCCATGCTCTTGGTGAAGCCCTCGACGGCGAATTTGGTGGCGCAATAGACCGACCGCTTCGGCCCGCCGACATGGCCCATCTGCGAGGAGATGTTGATGATCGAGCCGGCGGTTCCGGACTCGACCATCTGCTTCGCCACCGCCTGGGCGCAGAACAGTGCCGCCTTGATGTTGAGATCGGCGATCGTGTCGTAGTCCTCCTCGGTGATGTCGAAGAGGTGTTGCGGATTGTTGGTGCCGGCGTTGTTGACGAAGGCGTGGAAGGGACCCGTGCGCTCGATCAGCGCCGCAAATGCGGATCGGTCGGTGACGTCCACCGCGGCCGCCTCGGCGCTGAAGCCGGCCTCGCGGATCGATGCGGCGGCGTCCTCCACTTGCGACTGCGTTCGGGCCGTCAGGACGACATGTGCTCCGGCCTCCGCCAAGGCGGCCGCCATGGCAAGACCAAGTCCGCGCCCGGCGCCGGTCACTAGCGCCCGGCGGTTGTCGAGCCGGAAGGATGGTGTCCGCGGGACTTCCATCACGCCTCCGCCTTGAGCCGCTCTGCGGCGGTATAGGGCGGAACGTTGCGGCCGCCATAGCGGCGGACCCGGATATTGGCCTGCTCGGCATGGCCGGCGAAGCCCTCCAGCATGCACAAACGCGAGCAGTATTCGCCGACCATGGCGCTGGCCTCGTCGGTCAGCACCTTCTGATAGGTGCAGGTCTTCAGGAACTTGCCGACCCACAGCCCGCCGGTGTAGCGCGCAGCCTTGCGCGTCGGCAGGGTATGGTTGGTGCCGATCACCTTGTCGCCGTAGGAAACATTGGTCCGGGGCCCGAGGAACAGGGCGCCATAATTGGTCATGTTGTCCAGGAACCAGTCGTCCCGGTCGGTCATCACCTGGACATGCTCCGAGGCGATCTCGTCGGCCTTGGCCAGCATGTCGTCGTAGTCGTCGGCCAGGATCACCTGGCCGTATTCATCCCAGGCCTGGCGGGCGATGGCACCGGTCGGCATCTGGTCCAGCAGCCGCTCGACCTGCACCACGGTGTCGCGGGCCAGTTTCTCTGATGTGGTCAGCAGGATGGCCGGCGAGTTCGGCCCGTGCTCGGCCTGGCCCAGAAGATCGACGGCGCAGATCTCGCCGTCGACGGTCTCGTCGGCGATTACCAGGGTTTCGGTCGGGCCGGCGAACAGGTCGATGCCGACCCGGCCATAGAGCTGGCGTTTGGCTTCGGCCACGAAGGCGTTGCCGGGTCCGACCAGCATATCGACGGCGCCGATCGAGGCGGTGCCGATGGCCATGGCGCCTATCGCCTGGATGCCGCCCAGCACATAGATCTCGTCGGCACCGGCCAGGTGCTGCGCGGCGACGATCGCCGGCGCCGGCTTGCCCTCGAACGGCGGGGCGCAGGTCATGACCCGCTTCACGCCCGCGACCTTGGCGGTGAGCACCGACATATGCGCGGAGGCCAGCAGCGGGTACTTACCCCCGGGCACGTAGCAGCCGACCGAATTCATGGGAATGTGCTTGTGACCCAGGATAACGCCGGGAAGCGTCTCCTCCTCCACCGGCCGCATGGAGGCGAGCTGGATCTCGGCGAAGTTGCGCACCTGCTTCTGGGCGAAGCGGATGTCCTCGATCTGGTCGACGTTCAGCTGGGCGACGCAGGCCGCGATCTCCTTGGGGCTCAGCCGGTAATCGTCCCGGTCCCACCGGTCGAATTTGACCGACATCTCGCGCACGGCGGTGTCGCCGCGCGCCTCGATATCGGCCAGCGCCGTCTCGACCACCGAGCGCACCGTGGCGTCGATGGCCGCGGCTTCCTCGACGTCTTTGCCGTGCTTCAGATATCTCGCCATTTACCAATATTCTCCACGGATTACTCTGCCGGATCCGGCCGTGGCGGCGTCTTGTGGCCTTCGTCGTAGACCTCCCAGCCATGGCCGCCGAACGGGTCGACTCCGAGTTGGCGCATCACATGGGGGAAATCGACCATCACCCAGTTGTCGACGATCTTGCCGTCGACCACCTTCCAGAAATCCATGTAGCGGATCTCGACCCGCTTGCCAGTGGGCGCAATGCCCATGAATTCGCCGGAATGCACCGCGTGCTGGGCGCCGAAGCAGGCGCCCCACTCGCCCTGGAAGATGCGCGCCTCGTCGATGCAGATCTTGTCGGAGAAGGCGGCCTGGAACGGCCGCTGCCAGTTGTCCTGGAATTCCCGCAGACCCGTCTTGGTGCCGCAGCCGGCATTGCCCATCCAACGGAATCCGTCGGCGAAGAACGCCCCCATGCCGTCGATCTCATGGTCATTCAGCCCGTCGACCATGCCTTCAATGACGGTCCGGGTTTCGTCCGTCTTCGAGAGGTTGTTATCGCGAGTTAGCGCCGCCTGTTCGGGTCGGGAGCCCTTCATCGCCGTTATCCCTTCACCGCGCCGGCGGTCAGGCCGGACACGATCTGGCGCTGGAACACCATCACCAGCAGGAACAGCGGCGCGGTGATGGAGACTGCCGCCGCCACGGCCTCGACCTGGTCGGTGGTGGTGGTCTCGCGGTTGAAGTAGCCGGCGATGGCCGGGACCATGGTCTGGTTCTGCGCGTCCAGCAGCAGCGAGGTGACCAGGAAGTCGTTATAGGCCAGCAGGAAGCTGAACAGCCCGGTGGTGATCACCCCCGGCCACATCACCGGCATGATCACCCAGCGGAATGCCTGGAAATGGGTGCAGCCGTCGACCCGGGCGGCCTCGTCCAGATCCATCGGGATGTTCTGGAAGAAGGAGCGCAGCATCCAGATGGTGAAGGGCTGGTTGATCGAGACCAGCACCGCGATCACCGCCCAGGGCTTGCCGTAGAGGGTCGGCGCCGCCTCGCCCAGAATGGGCCGCAGGATCTCCGCGGAATTGATGAAGGGCGGCAGGTAGCCGGCGACCAGCACCGAATGCGGCAGTGCCCGGAACACCAGCGCGATGACCAGCAGCCAGAAGGCGAGCTGGGAACCGGAACGCGCGAGGCCGTATCCGGCCAGCGTGCCGACCGTCAGCGAGATGGTGACCACCCCGGCGGTGACGATCAGCGAGTTGATGAAGTTCCGGTAGAACTCGTTCTCGACCCAGACCGCCTGGTAGTGCTCGGTGGTCAAGCCGATGATCGGCTTCCCGAGAGGGCCGAGGATCGCGTTCAGCCCGCTGAGGATCGGTGGCAGGGCCCCGAAGAAGATGACGATGAACACGAAGCCGAACAGCAGCGAGCCGGCGATCCATCCGAACCAGATCTGGCCGAAGGGCGAATAGCGCGCCACCACCCCCGGCAGCCAGCGCACGGCAAGCCGCGCCGTGAACCACAGCGCCGCAATGCCGACGATGATGTCGAGCACGGACAGGCCCTTGCCGGCGGCCCGGGTTTCCGGCCCGAAGATGACGGCGAAGGGGTTTGCGGCGAAGGAATCCACCGGCACCTTGAAGCTCATCACCGCGATCCAGAACAGCGGAAAGGCGGCCAGCAGGCACCAGAACGTAAGGAACCCGGCGGAGGAGAGCTTCAGCGCGAGCGGTTGCCGCATGGCCCTGGGGATGGTGCTCATAGCCGGCCTCTCCGGTGATCGCGCCAGGTGCGCAGCAGCAGCGGATAGAGCAGGATCACGATGCCCACCATGGTCAGCATGGCGCTGGCCGAGGCGCGGGAGATCGAGCGGTTGCCGCTGTCGTCCGGCGTCAGGAAGTCATAGGTCAGCCATTGCAGCGAGATGCGGTGCGCCTGGCTGGAGAAGCCGACGATCTCCTCGAACACGCGATAGGCGTCCATCAGGTGGATCAGCGAGATGAAGATGATCAGCGGCATCAGGTGCGGGATGACCACGTAGCGCAGCCGCTCCCAGCGGCTGGCACCGTCGATGATGGCCGATTCCAGGGTGTCCTGGTTCACCGTCTGCAGCCCGGCATAGAAGATCACGAAGGCAAAGGGCGCCACATGCCAGACCCGGTAGAACAGCATCAGGATCTCGATCGTCCAGCCCTGGGCGAACATGGCGATGTCGCGGTCCAGCCACCATTCCAGGAAGGCGGTCATGATGCCGTCGCCGATGAACAGCCAGCGGATCGACAGCGCACCGATGACGGGCGTGATGATGAAGGGCAATAGCGAAACGAAGATCACCGGGCCGCGGATCGCCCGGACCGTGTTGTTCACCACCACCGCGATCGCCAGCCCCATGCCGATGGCCAGCGGCAGGGTGATCAGCGTGAAGGTCAACGTGAAGCGCAGCGCCTTCCAGAAATCGATGGTCAGGAATTCGGAGATGTTGCCGCCCGCCAACGCGGCCATGGCGCGTTCCGGCTGCAGCACATTCACGAAGCTCTGCAATCCGACGAATTTGGTCTCGGTGATGACCTCGCCATTCTCGTCCAGGATCGGCCGGGTCTTGGTCTCCGTGTTGCAGATCTGCGCCGTGAAACCCGGCGTGCAGGTTTCGACCTCGACGGTCTCGAACTGCTGCTGGGTGACATAGAAGCTCTGGCTGAAGACGCTGACCAGCGGCGCTGCGATGAACAGGAACATGAGGAAGAGGGACGGGCCGACAAATGCCGCGAACGTCTTGAATTTCATGCGTCCCTCCTTTTTCTCCGGTTGCGGTGGCCGGAGCGCCCGAAGGCCCTCCGGCTTTCGCTTGGCTACTGGACCAGTCCGGCCTCGCGGGCGGCGGTCAGGTAATCGGCCTCGATGTCTTCGAGCGTCTTTGCCGCTTCCTTCGCGCCGGTCAGATAGTCGGCGATGTTGTTCGCGATGGCGGTCTGCATGAGCCCCATCGGCACGCTCGCCGGATAGGGCCTGGCGCCCGCCGCTGCCGTCGCGGCCGCGCCTTCGGCGGCGGGCCCCGGCTGATAGCCGTCGACCAGCCACACGGCGATATCGTTGTTGGCCCGCACCATGTCGGCGTCCATGCCCTCCAAGGCGACCCGGAACGCCGCCTCGGCCTCCTCATCGGTGATGTTGCTAGCGATGACGATCCCGTCCCACCACAGGGTGGAAGCCGGAATGGCGCCCTCGACCGGGGTCGGGGCCGACGCCATCTTCACCAGGCCAACGACCTGGCTTTCGTTCGGATCATCCATGGCGCCGGCGCGGCTGGCCCAGAGGTTGGCCAGCGCGATCCGGCCTTGCTGGAACTGCTGCTGCACATAGGTGGAGTCGGAGACGAGGTATTCCGGATCCATGTATGCGGTCAGCCGCTTCATCATCTCCAGCGCGGCAATCCCCTGGTCGTTGGCGACCGCGGGCTGGTTACCCTCAGCGAAGAATTCGCCGCCATAGCCGAGATACATGTTCACGAATTCAAGCCAGGTGGTGCTCCAGGTCCCGCCCAGCGGGTAATCGACGACACCGGCCCGCTCGATCGTCTCGGCCGCCGTGAGCACCTCCTCATAGGTCGCCGGCACCGCAATGCCGAGCTCATTCAGGATGTCCTCGCGATACATCAAGTGCTGGGCGTTCACCATCATGGCGATCGCCATGATCTGACCATCGAAGGAGATCAGCTGGTTCGGCGACAGGTCCTGGCCGTATTGCGCGACCAGATCGTCGAGCGGGCGGATGATGCCTTCATTCAGCAGCGGGACGAGCGAGGAATTCGCCACGCCGCCAATGTGATAGAGCGACGGTTCGGCGGCGAAGCCCGCGGCCTGCTTGACCTGGAACTCCTGGCTCAGCTCGGCCTCGAAGTTCCCGCACTCGGCCATGGCGTCGGCGACAGCCTTCCAGGCCTGGAATCCGGCCGACATGAGCTTGACCGGTACGGCATTCTCGAAAGCGCACTCGGCCTGGGCGCCGGTTGCGACCAGCGACAGGACAGCGGCCGCGGCGATGGTTTTCAGTTTCATTGTTGACCTCCTCTCGGCGGCGCAGGCCGGTGCGCGTCGCGCTCCGGTTCCGACGCCGACGCGGTTTTGTTATTGGACCAGTCCTGCCTCGCGGGCGGCGGTCAGGTACTCGGCTTCGATGTCCGCCAGCGTCGTGGCGGCGTCCTTCACGCCGGTCAGGAAGTCGGCGACGTTGTTGCCGAGGGCGGAGTGCATCAGGCCCATCTGCGAGCTGGCGGCGTAGGGCACGGCGCCGTTCATGGCCGTGTCCATGGCGCCCTGGGCCAGCCGGCCCGGGGTGAAGCCGTCGACCAGCCAGACCGCGACGTCGTTGTTCTCCTGAACCATGTCCCGGTCCATGCCCTCCATGGCGACGCGGAAGGCCGCCGCCGCCTCATCGTCGGAGATGTTGCGGGCGATGACGATGCCGTCCCACCAAAGGGTGGACGCCGGCCGGCCTCCATCGAACGCCGCCGGTGCGGAGGCCATGGTCACCTGGCCGACGACCTGGCTCTCCGCCGCATCATCCATGGCGCCGGCGCGGCTGGCCCACAGATTGGCGATGGCGATCTTGCCCTGCTGGAACTGCTGCTGGACGTATGTGGAATCGGAGACGAGGTATTCCGGATCCATGTACTCCGTGAGTCGCTTCATCATCGCCAGCGCCGAGATGCCGGTCGCGTTGTTGACCGTCGGAGTGTTGTCGTCGGCGAAGAACTGGCCGCCGAAGCCGAGATACATGTTGATGAATTCCTCGCCGAGGTTCCATCCGGTCTTGTAGGTGCCGCCGAGCGGATACTCGACGACCCCGGCTTGTTGGATGGTTTCGGCGGCGGCCAGCACCTCGTCATAGGTGGTCGGTACCGCGATGCCGAGATCGTCCAGTATGTCCTGCCGGTACATCAGGTGCTGGGCATTCACCATCATGGCGATCGCCATGATCTGGCCGTCGATCTTGATCAGCTGGTTTGGCGACAGGTTCTGGCCGTATTGCGCGACCAGGTCGTCGAGCGGGCGGATCGTGCCCTCGTTCAGCAGGGGCACCATGGTGCCGTTGGACACGCCGCCGATCTGGTAGAGCGCGGGATTCGCGGCGAAGGCAGCCGGCTGCTTGGTGCGGAACTCCTGATCCAACTCGGCCTGGACGTTGCCGCACTCCGCCATGGCATCTGTGACGGCCTTCCAGGCCTCGAATCCGGCAGTGAGCGATTTAACAGGTACGTCGTTCTGAAATGCGCAGTCGGCGAACGCCGCGGACGGGACCAGCATCATTGCGCCGGCCAGTGCGATGGTCTTGAGGTTCATTGGTCGTGTCTCCCTGTTACCTTTACCTGGCAACGGCGCGTCCGCCGTTGCCGCTGTAAATTCCTGCTCCCTTTAAGCGGCGAGGCGCGCGCCGGTCGATTGGTCGAACAGGTGGCAGATCTCCGGCCGGATCTCGAAGCCGACCCCGTCGCCGATCTCCGCCCGGTATTCCTTGTCGGCCTTGACCGAAGTCAGCGCGCCGCCGGCGCGCACGGTGACCATGGTCGCTTCTCCCAACAACTCGACGGAGTAGATCGGCGCAGTGATCTGGGCGCTGCCGTTCGCGGCCACTTGCGCGTCCTCGGCGCGGTAGCCCAAAGTCACCGGGCCGGAATGGCCGTTGCCAAGCCCCTCGATGCGGACCTGGTCGCCGGTGAACACACCGTCGGCCAACTCGCCGTCGAGCAGGTTCATGGCCGGCGAGCCGATGAAGCCGGCAACGAAGGTGTTGGCCGGGCGGTCATAGATCTCGGTCGGCGTGCCGACTTGTTGGATGACGCCCTTGTTCATCACCACCACCCGATGGGCCAGAGTCATGGCCTCGATCTGGTCGTGGGTGACATAGATCGTCGTGACCTTGAGCTCGTGCTGCAGATTCTTGATCTGGGCCCGGGTCGAGACGCGGAGCTTGGCGTCCAGGTTCGACAGCGGCTCGTCCATCAGGAACACGGTCGGCTGGCGGACAATGGCGCGGGCCAGGGCGACGCGCTGGCGCTGGCCGCCGGACAGCTCCGCCGGCTTGCGATGCAGGAACTCGGTCAGCTCGACCATTTCCGCCGCCCGCATGACCCGGCCGTCATGATCGGCCTGCGGCACCTTCCGCACCTTCAGCGGGAAGCGGATGTTGTCGTAGACGTTCATGTTCGGATAAAGCCCGTAGCTCTGGAACACCATCGCCACGTCGCGATCCTTGGGATCGAGCTCGTTGACCACCCGCTCGCCGATCTTGATCTCGCCGTCGGACGGGTCTTCCAGCCCGGCGATCATCCGCATGGTGGTGGTCTTGCCGCAGCCCGACGGGCCCAGCAGGACCAGGAATTCGCGATCGGCGATGGTCAGGTCGAAATTGTCGACGCCGACGAAATTGCCCCAACGCTTACAGACGTTCTGAAGCCGGATTTCGGCCATGGCTCCCCCCTGTCGCGAGCCCGCGCAGCGATTGGATGCATACGCTTGCAAAAAAGACTAGACACGGGTTGGAGTTCTTTGCAAGGATTTTTGCAAGCGTATGCAAATTAGTCTCCGGAGCCCGAGATGTCGGACGTCCGCGCCCACGCGCACGGCCTTCTGAATCGCCTGATCGCCGCGCCGGAGACCGAGCTTGCGGCGCTGGCGAAGGAGTCCCTGACGCCGGACACGGCTTGGGACGTGGCGTTTCCGATCGACCGGCTCGACGGCGTCGACGCGGTCCTGGAGGGGCTGATCCTGCCCTTACGCCGTGCCCTGCCGCATGTCCGGCGCCGGGACGAGATCTTCATCGGCGGCCGCAACCGGCGCGGCAGCGGCGACTGGGTCGCGGCGGTGACCCACTACGTCGGAAACTTTACAGCGCCCCTGGTCGGCATCGCGCCCAGCGACCGGCTGGTGTTTCTGCGCTCAGGAGAATTCTACCGGCTGGAAGGCGGGCGCATCGCGGAGGCGAAGCTGATCATCGATTTCCTCGACCTGATGCGCCAAGCCGGCCGCTTCCCGCTGCCGCATATGCTGGGGACCGAGATGCTGTTCCCCGGCCCCGCCACCCATGACGGGGTGCTGCCGGGCCATCGCGACCGGGGCGAAGCGAGCCTGGACGTGGTCGAAGCGATGCTGGCCGACCTCACCCATTACGATCCGGAGACCTTCCTCTCGGAAGGCCAGACCGGCCAGGGCGGATACTGGCACGAGGACATGCTGTGGTACGGGCCGGGCGGGATCGGCTCCAACTATCGCTGGTCGGGCTTCGTGAAGGACCACCGCGAGCCTTTTCTCATCGCCTTTCCCGACCGGGTGGGCGGCAACCATTATTGCCGTATCGGCGACGGCGACTACGCAGCGGTCGGCGGCTGGCCCTCCATGACCATGACTCACCAGGGCGACTATCTCGGCGTGAGGGCAACCGGCAAGGCGCTGACGCTCAGGGTGATGGATTTCTATCGCTGCGCCGACGGTCGGATCATGGAGAACTGGGTGCTGCTCGACTATCTTGAGCTGTTCCACCAGATGGGCATCGACCTGGTGGCGAAGGCGGCCGAACTGGAATGACCGTCGAGGCGGCAAAGGCGCTGGTCTGGGCGCTGTGGCAAGACCCGACGGGGCCGGTCTCCGGCGTCCCGAACCCGGAAGCGTTTTCCGACGATGTCGCATTCCACGGTCCCGCCCCGATCGGAGAGATCCGGGGCCGCGACGCCCTGCAGGATCGGGTCTATGCACCGCTCGGCGAGGCGTTTGCCGGCGCCGAGCGCCTGCCCTATCTCCACCTGGGCGGCCATTTCGAAGGCGGCTGTTGGGTGGCGACAACCGGCGATATCGTCGGCGAGATGGCCGGTCCCTGGGTCGGCATCCCGCCGCCTCGCCATCCGGTCCGGTTGCGCTTCGGCGAGTTCTATCGGGTCGAAGATGGGCGGATCGTGGAGATCCGATGCCTGTTCGACATTCTCGGCCTCGCCGCCCAGGCGGGACACGCCTTGCTGCCGCCCTTCGAGGGCCGACCGGAGGTGCCGCCGGGTCCGGTGGCCGGCAACGGGCTCTGCCACGAACCGCAGGAGCCGGAAGAGACCGCCCGGACCCGCGACCTTGTCGAAGCGATGATCGGCGGCTGCAACCGGCTCGACGACCGCGGCCTCGCCAGCATGGGCATGGAAGCCTTCTGGCACCCGGACATGGTCTGGCACGGGCCCTGGGGCATCGGTTCCTGCTTCGGATTCCAGGAGTTCCAGGACTTCGCACAGGGCCCCTCTGTCGCCAGTTTTCCCGATCGTCGCGGCGGGCACCACCGCGCCCGCATCGCCGATGGCCCGACCGCCGCCTTCACCGGCTGGCCCAGCCTGCGCGGCACCTTCTCCGGCGCACCGTTCCACGGCCTGGAACCGACCGGCCGGCCGATCGGCATGAACCTTATGGATTTCTATGTCCGGCGCGGCGACAAGCTGCTGGAGAACTGGATCCTGATCGACCTGATCGATTTCTGGGCCCAATGCGGCGTCGACCTGCTCGCGGGTCTCGAAGAACCGGCGATGGCCAACTGATCCTGGAGGCACCATGAGACTAGACGCCCATCACCATCTCTGGGATCTGTCCGCCGTGTCCTACCCATGGCTGGAAGCACGCGGCGTGCGCCGCTTCTTCGGCGACCCGACCCCGATCCAGAGGGATTACCTGGTCGAGGAGTTCCGGCGCGACGCCGAGGTGGTCGGAGTCAACGCCTCGATCCACGTCCAGGCCGGCACGCCGTTCGGTTTGGACGAGGCGCGCTGGGTGCAGTCGGTGCATGACGGTCCCGGCGAAGGCCGGTTTCCCGCCGCCCAGGTCGCCCATTGCGACCTTGCCGCCGACGATGCCGAGGCGCAGCTCGATTTGCTGGCGGAGCTGCCGTCGGTACGTGGCATCCGTCAGATCGTCGGACGCTCCGCGGAAGAGGACCTCAAGACGGGAACCGGATCGCTGCTCGACGATCCGGCCTTCGAGCGGGGATTGCGGGCTGTCGCCGCACGCGGCTGGTCGTTCGATCTGCAGCTGCTGCCGGAGCAGATGGCCGCCGCCGCCCGGCTGCTGGAGCGCATCCCGGAGCTGCAGGTGGCGTTGTGCCATGCCGGATCGCCGCATGACCGCTCGGCCGACGGGCTGCGGTATTGGCGCCGGGAGCTCGCGCCGCTGGCCGACAATCCGGGCGTGGTCTGCAAGCTGTCCGGGCTCGGCATGTTCGAGCCCGATTGGAATGCGACATCGGTCGCGCCGATCGTCGAGGCGGTGCTCGAGGCGTTCGGCCCCCGCCGGTGCATGATTGGCTCGAATTTCCCGGTCGACAGCCTGACCTCCGGCTATGCCGATATCTGGCAGGCCTATGAGCACTTGCTCGACTCCCTCGAGCCGGACGACACGGCGCGCGTCTTCGGCGGAACGGCCCGGGCCTTCTATGCGATCGCCGGACAGTGATCGGAAACGGAGGTGAACAGCGCATGGCGGATGACATCCACTCCGGGAACAAGGCGGTAATTCGGCCGCTCCGTCAGGTGCTTTACGACTATGAGCCGGGCGCCGTGCGTGCCGCCCTGTCAAACGTCTTCGACCGCGATGCGACGGTGCGCCTCGCCTATCCCTTCGAGGACCTCGATGGTCCGGAGGGCCTCTACGAGGAGGCGTTTCTTCCCCTGGCCACGGCCTTCCCAGATCTCGAACGCCGCGACACCATCGTCATGGCCGGCGCTTCGGAACGCGGCAATGACTGGGTGGGCTGCTGCGGCTACTACACGGGCACCTTCGTGCGACCCTGGCTCGATATCCCGCCGACCGGCCATCAGGCGGCCATGCGGTTCCATGAGTTCTTCCGGGTGGTGGACGGCCGGGTCGTGGAGATGCAGGCACTGTGGGACCTGCCCGAGGTGATGATGCAGGCGCAGGCCTGGCCCATGGCGCCGAGCCTCGGCCGGGAATGGCATGTGCCGGCGCCAGCCACGATGGACGGCATCGTGCCGGCCCCCCATGACGAAGACCGGTCCGAGGCGAGCCGCAAGCTGGTCTCCGACATGCTCGCGGCGCTCGGCGAATTCGCCACCGGCGGCGTCGAGGCGATGCGGCTGGAGGAGTATTGGCATCCGCGATTCAGCTGGTATGGCCCCTCTGGGATCGGCACCGGCCGCGGCATCGACGGGTTTCGCAACTGGCACCAGATCCCGTTCCTGAACGCCATGCCGGATCGCATCGGCACCCTCGGCCGCGGCGACCTGTTCGGCGACGGCGACTATGTGGGCTTCACCGCCTGGCCCGGCATGCGGGCCACGATCACCGGCGATGGTTGGCTCGGCATCGCCGCCAGCGGCCAGGAGGTGACCATGCGCAGCCTCGACTTTTGGCGCTGCGAGAACGGCCTGATCCGGGAGAACTGGGTGCTGGTCGACCTGCTGGATGTGTTCCACCAGATCGGCGTCGACGTCCTGGGGCGGATGCGCGAATTCAACAAGGCGCGCCCGTTCCCCGCCCGCTGATCGACCCGGGAAAAAAGGGGGCGGCCTGACAATCCGGCCCGGACCGGCGGCGAGCCGGATTTGCGTCGGTATCCGCGGCGACCTAACATCCGATGTGAAACAACGGCCGACGGGCCGGCGGGCATCGCCGTAGCGTTGCGCCGACAATAAGAAATGCTTCGGCCGCGGTATCGTTCCGGCGGGCCGGATGCGGTCTTGAAAGGGAGATGCACTCATGAGGTTGTCCGGGTTGGTACTGGCCGTTGGCGCGGCGGCATTGCTGTCGCAGTTTGCCGGCATGAACGCCCTTGCGGCGGAATTCGAATGGAAATTCAACAACGGGCTGCCGGAGACCCGTAATGAATCGCAGGAGCTGAATGCCTTCGCCGAGGCGGTCGCCGAGGCAACCGATGGCCGGCTCGAAATCCAGGTCTTCCACGGTGGCTCGCTCGGGCTCAAGAACGAGGACGTGCTGCGGTGGCTGCCATCCGGAGTCAGCGAAATGGGCCTCGTATGGGCCAATTATGTGGGTCGCGACGCGCCGGAATTGAACGCGATCTACATCCAGGGCTCGGTCGGGTCGCCAGAGGAGCATCTGCGGGCCCTGCCGGTCATCCGCGACATCTACGAACAGGAATTCGGCGAATGGGGCATCGTCGCCGCCGGGTTTATGGCGCTGCCCATGTTGGAGGCATCGATCTTCTGTGCCGATGCGCCGGTCCGCACGCTGGCCGATCTGCAGGGGCTGAAACTGCGGGTGTGGAGCAAGGATCAGGTGGACACGTTCGAACGGCTGGGCGTGTCGGCCCAGATTATCCCGCAGACCGAGATGTACGTGGCGCTGCAGACCGGTGTCGTCGACTGCGCGGTCTATCCGGCGCTCTTCGCCCACACCGTGTCGCTGCAGGAGGTGGCGGGCTACGCCTCCTATCTCTATCCGATCGCCAGCCTGCCCTATGTGCTTGGGGTCTCGCAGGAGAAATGGGCCGCCCTGCCCGACGACCTGCAGCAGGCGGTGACGGATGCGGCGGCCGAGACCTGGTCGCGGACCAACGAATACGCGGACGACCACGAGAACGAGCTCAACGCCCGGGCGAACCTAGGCGAGCAGGGCGTGGAATGGCTGGACGATTTCCCGGCCGAGGACCAACGGGCCTTCCTGGACGCCGCCGCGGAAACCTGGCTCGCCGCCGCCAACGAGGCCGGCGGCAAGGCGCCTGACTATCGCGCTCGTGTGCTGGAGGCGATCGGGCGCTAGACGGTACGCCAATCTGGCGGGGCGGACACGCGGCCGTGCGAGCGCTGGATAGCTGCCTGGGCATGACGGCCGCAGGCCTCGCCGTCCTGGCGGCGGCGTGTGCCTTCGGCATGGTGGCGTTGGTGGTGCTGAGCGTGGCCATGCGGCACATGGCCAACGCCCCTTTCCGCTTCACCGAGGAACTCGTCGGCCTACTTTTGTGCGCCACCCTGTTCCTGGCGCTGCCGCAAGTGACGTTGTCCGGCAGCCATGTCCGGGTCGATCTGCTGCGACGCTATCTGGGGCCGCGCGGCGGCGCGATCCTCGGTGTGCTTGCGACGGCGGTGATGGTCGCCTTCTGTCTTTGGTTCACTATCGAGGCCATGCCCTGGCTCGACTTCGCGTTTCGGCGCAGCCTCAAATCCGAGGCCTCGCGACTTCTCCTGTACCCGTGGATGGCTACGGTTCCGCTGTCGCTCGCCCTGTCCGGGCTCTGCGCGCTCTACCGACTTGCAAGGCCCGCAGCGAACCGGTCCGGCGACCGGATTGACGCCTAGGTCCCGGCCGGCCACGAATTCCGGACATGTTCTGGCCCAGCCTGCTTGCGTCCCTCACATTGACCGCCGTCACCGGCGCGGCGCTGGGTGCGGCGCTCGGCCTGACCGGGCTGATCATCCTGCATTTCTTCGCCGGCGGCGCCACCTTCCTGGCGCTCGACGCGGTCTGGAACGCGTTCAACAGCTTCACCTTGAGCGCCATTCCGTTGTTCATCCTGCTCGGGGAGATCTTGCTTCAGAGCGGCATCAGCCGGCGGGTCTACACCGCGCTTTCGCCGGTGTTCCAGCGCGTTCCCGGCGGTCTGCTTCACACCAATATCGCCGTGTGCACGGTGTTCGGCGCGGTGAGCGGGTCGAGCATGTCGACCGCTGCCGCCGTCGGCGCGGTGGCCTATCCGGAGATGGCGCGCCTGGGCTATCACAAGTCGACCGTCGTCGGCAGCCTGGCCGGTGGCGGCACCCTCGGCCTCCTGATCCCGCCCAGCCTGTCGCTGCTGATCTACGGCGCCCTGACGGAGACCTCCATCGGCCGCCTGTTCATGGCCGGCATCCTGCCGGGGCTGATGATGAGCGCCCTGTTCATGGCGTACATCTATGTTCGCTGCGCCCGCGACCGCTCCCTCTATCCGGCCGGCGGAGCCCGGGACACCCTGGCCGCCGTGCTGAAGGGGCTGGCGGCCATCTGGCCGGTCGTCCTGCTCATCGTCGCCGTCATGGGCAGCATCGTGCTCGGCATCGCGACACCGACGGAGGCGGCCGGCGTCGGCGTTGCCGCGGCGGCGCTGATCTCGGCGATCTGGGGCGACCTGACGTTCAAGGGGCTGATGGCAAGCCTTCATCGCTCGGTGCTGACATACGCCGCCATCGGCTTCGTCGTGCTGGGCGCCGTCATCCTGGCGCAGTCAGTCGCCATCCTCGGCGTTCCCCAGGCCCTGCTGGAGACGGTCCGGCAGAGCGGGCTCGACGCCTATGCCGTGCTGGTTATCGTCGTCGCAATCTACGTGCTGCTCGGCTGCCTGTTCGACGGGCTGTCGCTGATGATCATGACCCTGCCCATCGTCTTCCCGCTGCTGACGGGGCTTGGATTTGACGCCATCTGGCTGGGGGTGCTGATCACCATCATGATCGAGATCGGCCAGGTCACCCCTCCGGTCGGTCTCAACCTCTCGGTGCTGGTGGCCATCACCAAGGACGAGGTTGGCCTGGGCCGCGCTGCCATCGCGACCATCCCATATTGGCTGTTGATGCTGGCTGGAGTCGTGCTGCTGACGCTCTTCCCACAGCTTGCATTGGTGCTCCCGGAAGCGGTGTTCTGAATGCACTACCGGGCATCCGGCCGCCGAGGCCTCACCCGGTCGGTCCGACCAGCGGCATCGGCAGCATCTGGCGCACCTTCATCGGTGCCCGTTCGGTTCAATGTCGTCGCGTCACGGCGTCGGCGCCTCTTCCCGCAGCAGGCCCTGGCCCTTCAGGTCCGACCAGAACCCGGACGGGATCGGGTGTGAGATCCAGGCCAGGTTCTGTTCCAGCTGCGCCACCGTGCGGGTGCCCGGGACGATGGTCGGGACCGCCGGGTGGGCCAGCACGAATTGCAGGGCGGCGGCCGGCAGCGGCACGTCGTATTCGCGGCACACCTGCTCCATCTTGGACACCGTATCCATGATCTCCGGCGGCGCCGGGGCGTAGTTGTATTTGGCGCCCTCCTTGGCGCCGGTTGCCAGGATGCCGCTGTTGAAGCCGCCTCCGACCACGACGGCCGCACCGCGCTCCTCGCAAAGCGGCAGGAACTTGTCGAGCGAGTCCTGCTCCAGCAGGGTATAGCGGCCGGCCAGCAGGAAGCAGTCGAAGTCCCGCTCCACCAGGGCCTGGTGGCAGACCTCCCACTCGTTCACCCCGACGCCGATCGCCTTTACGACGCCTTCCGAGCGCAGCTTCTCCAGCGCCTTCCAGCAGCCGTCCATCGCCTCGCGGAACACCTCCGGCTGGTCGTCGCCGCGGGTGAACACGTCGATGTCATGGATGAAGAGGATGTCGATGTGCTCCAGCGCCAGGCGCTGCAGGGAATCCTCGAAGGACCGCATGGTGCCGTCATAGGAATAGTCGAACTCCATCACGAAGGGCAGCGCGTCGACCCAGGGTGTGAAGTCGATCTCGGAGCGTTTGGCCGGCTTCAGGATCCGGCCGACCTTCGAGGACACCACGAACTGATCACGCGGCTTCCAGCGCAGGGAATGGCCGACCCGGGCCTCCGACAGCCCGTGTCCGTACATCGGCGCGGTATCGAAATAGCGCAGGCCCGCCTCCCAGGATCGCTGGATCATGGCGTCGGATTCCTGCTCGCTGATCGGCCGGAAGATGTTGCCGATCGGTGCGGCCCCGAAGCCCATTGCGGTGACGTATACATCGACGCGCCCGAACTTGTTCTGCTGTGCCGGATCCATGAGTCCCTCCCCGCCAGGCGGCTGCCTGGATGCCTTGCATGGTCTGTGAATTAACCGTACGGTTACTTATAGACCCTGCCGCCAGGCCGATTCAAGGCCCCGTTTCGTCACCCCGGCAACTGGGTTCCGGGCGCCCAAGACCAATTGCGGCGGCTGAGTTGACCGCGCCGGTTGCAGGAGGATCGAAACGCCCATAAGTAACTGATTGGGTGATAACAGGAGGCTATTGACGTGCCAGTTCCATGCAAGGTGGGGGAGTCCAGCCGGTTTCGTAAGACCGTCTCGGAGTCGGACGTCTATCTGTTCGCGGGCATCTCCGGCGATTTTGCGCCGAACCATGTCGATGAGGAGTTCATGCGGCGCGAGGGTACAGACGGCTCTGCCGAGACCGGAGGGCGGATTGCCCATGGCGCCTTGCTGGTCGCCTACATGTCCGCCGCGTCGACCCGGCTTTTCGAACCCTATTGGAGCGACGAAGCGAGCGAGGTGCCGGTCTCGGCGGGCTATGACCGCATCCGCTTCCTGAAGCCGGTCGCCATCGGCGACACGGTCACGGTGACCTACACGGTGTCGTCGGTCGACGCCGAGCGCGGTCGCGCGCTTGCGGCGATCGAGGTGCGCAACCAGCGTGACGAGCTGGTCGCGGTCGCCACCCACCTTTCCGCCTTTCCGTCGCGCACGAAGCTGTTCGCCGATCAGCCCGCGCCAGGGCATTGATGACAAGGGACTCTGACGAAATGCAGCGACTGCGCCATGTGGTGATGTTCGGTTTCAGCGAAGAGACCAGCCCGGATCAGACGAACGAGATCGTCGCCAGGTTCGCCGCGCTGAAGGGCCTGATCGAGGGAATCGAGGCGTTCGAATGGGGCACCAATGTCAGTCCGGAGGGGCTCAACCAGGGCCTGACCCACTGCTTCGTTCTGACATTCACGGACGAAGCGGCAAGGGACGCCTATCTGCCGCATCCGGAGCACATGGCCTTCGTCGACTTCATCAAGCCCTTCGTGGCGACGGTCACGGTCGTCGACTACTGGGCGCAAGGCGGCTAAGGCGTGCGGTCGTCAGGATGAGGCGGGCAGGGATGGGAGATCGGCAAGCGTGCCGCCTGCTCCATCCGCGAGGGCCTCACCCGGTCGGTTTGACCGTCAGTTCCTTGTGCGCGGAGGAAAGGCTTGCCACGCGTTCCGGATCGGCACGCTTGAGGTGTCGGATGTCGGACCCATCCAGGATCGCCCGCAGATCATGCAGGATCGCATCGCCGATCGGCTGGCGGCCGCGATCGACGGCGGCGGCCCGGTGCGGCGACAGGATCACGTTGGAGGCGCGCCGGATCGGGTGGTCCGACGCCAAGGGCTCGTCCGGGTACACATCCGTTGCGAAACGGATCCGGCCATCCACGGCCGCCGCCGTCAGGGCATCGAAATCCACGCAATGGGCGCGGCTGACCAGGACAACCAGGGTGTTGTCGGGGATTCTGTCCACCAGATCGGCCGAGATCATCGCCCGGTTCTCGGTGGTGGGCGACGCGGTGATGACCACGACCCGGGAGGAGGTGAGCACGGTCTCGAGATCGACGAGCGGCACCTCCGCCGCACTCAGCCAGGGATCATAGGCCGACACCTTCGGCCCGAAGGGCGCCAGCAGGCGGTGCGTCTCTCGGGCGATCATCCCGTAGCCGACGAAGCCCACCGATTGTCCGAAGAGCGTGAAGTCGGTTTCGGCGTTGTCGGCCAGCCATCGTTCGGTCCCGTTCCGGAAGCCCTCATGTTCGGTCACCAGCCCGCGGGCCCCGGCCAGGATCATGCCGAGCGCCATCTCGGCCACGGCGAATCGGAAGCCCGGCGCGCAGGACAGAACGTCAATTCCCCGCGCGAAGCAGGCCTCGTAGTCGAGTCCCTGCTGGAACGCGCCGGAGACCTCGATGACGGCCTTCAGCTTCGCCGCGCCTGCAATCTCCTTGGCATTCAAGGCCGGGTGGGCGGCCACGATGAAGGAGGCCTCGGGCAGGGCCGACAGGAAGGTCTCCCGCGGCATCTCCGCATCGACGCCGCCGACGATCTCGCAGGTCTCCTTCAGCGCATGCCAGGTTTCGGCGCTGAACAGCTCGTCGACCAGCCGGAAATACTGGTCGAGGATCAGAAGCGGTTTTGTCATGGCCTAGTACCCACCATCATGAATGGATGATACGTATGATCGTGTCCCGCGTCCGCCGGGATGCAGCGCATCGCAAGGACCGCGCGACGCCGCCCGAAGGGGATGCAAGACCGTCATACGTGTCATCCATTCATGATGGTGGGTACTATTGCGCGGCGAAGAGATGGGCCCGCTCCGGCGCGAAGCCGAGCGAGATGGCTTGTCCGGGCTCGAAGATCACATCCTCGCCGAGCGACGACAAGACCCGGCCGCCATCCGGCAGAGCCACGTCGATGACGGTCTCGGTCCCGAGGCGCTCGACCAGGGTCACATGGCCGTTGACGATGCCGCCTTCCTCCACCGGCTTGAGGTCCTGTGGCCGGACGCCGAGCTTGGCGGTACCGCCGGCGGTGATGCCCTCGCGGACCATGGGCGCGGCGAACTGGGCAACGACGTCGGAGCTGACCCGGGCCTGGCCGCCAACGGCGGAGTCCACGGTCACGTCCAGGAAATTCATCGACGGCGCGCCGATGAAGCCAGCGACGAACAGATTCTCGGGCTTGTGATAGAGCTCCATTGGCGCCCCGATCTGCTGCACATAGCCGTCCTTCAGCACGACGATCTTATCGGCCAGGGTCATGGCCTCGACCTGGTCATGGGTGACATAGACCATGGTCGCGCCCAGCGATTTGTGCAGCTTGCCGATCTCCATGCGCATGTCGAGGCGCAGCGCTGCGTCCAGATTGGACAGCGGCTCGTCGAACAGGAACACCTCCGGATGACGCACGATGGCGCGGCCGATCGCGACGCGCTGGCGCTGGCCGCCGGAGAGCTGGCTGGGACGCCGGTCCAGCAGATGCTCCATCTGCAGGATGCGGGCCGCCTCAGCCACCTTCTCATCCTTCTCGGCCTTCGACGCCTTGGCGATGGTCAGGCCGAAGGCCACGTTCTCGCGCACCGTCATATGCGGGAAGATGGCGTAGGATTGGAACACCATGGCGATGCCGCGGTCCTTGGCCTGCACCTCGTTGACCACCCGGCCGCCGATCTCCAGCGTGCCTCCGGTGATGTCCTCCAGCCCGGCGATCATGCGCAGCAGGGTCGACTTGCCGCAGCCGGACGGCCCCACGAACACGACGAATTCGCCATGCTTGATCTCGATGTCCACGCCCTTGATGACGTCGACCGAGCCATAGCTCTTCTTGATCCCCTTCAGCAGCACGTCAGCCATGAGCCACCCTCCCGAGAGCGTTGTGATTGATTGCCAGCCGGCCGTCCGCGGTGACGACGACCGGTAGCGGATCTGCGATCTCCCCGACGAAGCGGCGCGCCGGCCCCTCGAACCAGCGGAATGCCATCAATTGGAGACCGTCGTTGTCTACGATGCGCCCGGCATAGCGCAGACAGGGTTCCGCCCCATCCAACATCGGCCCTTCGGCCAGCCGCCAGGGACCGCACGGCCCCTCGCCCACCAGGTAGTGGGTGCCGGTCGCCGCGCCGACGACCACCTCGAGCGCGAACTCGGACCAGTGCCGGATGTCGGTGCAGAAGAGGCAGAACCAGCGCCCGTTGGCCTGGAAAACCTGCGGCACTTCGAGTTGCCCGGCCGCTCCCGTGAAGACCGGGTCCTGCAATGTCCAGGTCGTGAGGTCGGGCGAAGTGGCGAAGCCGATCGCGCCCGCCTCCAGCAGGTCGTCGGCCCGAGCGTCGCGGGCAGTGAAGTACATCAGCCAGCCCCCGCCCTCGGGATCGCGCATGACCCAGGGGTCGCGGAATGCCCGGTCGTGCCAGCGGGTCCCGTCATATTCCTCATAGGGCGGCGCCAGGTCGAGAACGAGGCCGTCGCCGACCCGCTCCCAATCGTGGAGATCGCTGCTGATCGCATGGCCGATGCGCTGGATCTTGCCGGCGTCGGCATGGCTGGAGCCGGTGTAGAACAGATGCCACCGGCCGTCGTCGCCCCTTACCACCGAGCCGGTCCAGGTCGTGTAGTCGTCCCAGGCCGGGCCGTCGGATGGCTGGAAGCAGGGGCCGAGATAGGTCCAGTGCACCAGATCCCGGCTGGTGGCGTGGCCATACGTGACGTTCCAGTGCCGGTCCTCGGGGTCGGACAGCGATTTGGGCGCCTGCAGGAAGAAGGCGTGCCAGAGATCGCCGTCCCGGACATACCAGCTGTCCCAGACCCAGTGGTCGTCGAGCGCGAGCACCATGGCCCTCAGCCCTTCACGCCGGTCGAGGCGACCGAGGCGATAAAGGCCCGCTGCAGCGACAGGTAGAAGGCCAGCACCGGCACGGTGATCACGGTCAGATAGGCCATGACCTCGCCCCAGGGCACGTTCAGCTGGTCGGTGAAATAGCCGAGGCCGACCATGACAGGGCGGATCGCCTCTTCCTGCACCACCATCAGCGGCCAGAGATACTGGTTGTACATGAAGAGGAATTTCAGGATCGCCGCGGTGGCGATCACCGGCCCCGACAGCGGCAGGACCACACGCCGGTAGATCAGCCACCAGCTCGCCCCCTCAACCCGGCTCGCCTCGATCAGCTCGCTTGGCAGATCCTTGAAATACTGCACGAAGAGGAAGATCGACAGCCCGTCGGCGATGAACGGGATGATCTGCACCCGGTAGGTGTTGAGCCAGCCGAACTCCAGGCCCGATGTGCCAACCCAGGGTAGCTGGCTCGCCATCAGCAGCAGCGGGATGAAGATCGTCTCATAGGGGATGATCAGCGTCGCCAGCAGAACCGAGAACACCACCGCCCGGCCCCGCCATTCCAGGAAGACGAAGGAGAAGGCGGCCAGCGAGCAGACGAACAGGGTGAACATCACCGTCAGGCCCGTCACCAGCACCGAGTTCAGGACGAAGACCCCGATCGGCGCCCGCACGAAGGCATCGGCGTAGTTGGTGAAGGAGATGTCGCCGACCGGCAGGAAGGCCCGCAGGCTCTTGGTGTCGTTCAGCAGCTGCTGATCCGGCTTCAATGACGACATCGCCATGAACAGCAGCGGGAAGATGAAGATGACGGCGACGAGGATCAGGACCGCATAGCGCGCGGCCAACCTCGCCCCCCGGTTCTCCGGCGTGAAGGCAGGCATCAGACCCTCTCCCGCGTGAGATAGCGTTGGATGAGCGAGATCGTCAGGACGACCAGGAACAGGATGACCGAGATGGTCGACCCGCCGGAGATGTCCTGCTTTCCATAGCCGCGCTCGACGGCCTGGAAGACGATCACCTGGGTGGAGTCGAGCGGTCCGCCGCCGGTCATCACGTCGATCTGGGCGAACAGCGCGAAGGCCTGCATGGTGATCACGATCAGGATCAGCACGGCCGTGTTCCTGAGACCCGGCCAGGTGACGTAGCGGAAGGTCTGCCACTTGTTGGAGCCTTCGATGGCGGCGGCCTCATAGAGCGTCGGCGAGATGGTCTGCAGCCCGGCCAGCCAGATCACCATGTGGAAGCCGACCCCCTGCCAGATCGACATCGCCATGATCGAGCCCAGCGCGGTCGAGGTGCTACCGAGCCAGTCCTGCGGCGTGAAGAGGCCGAGGCTGAGAAAGCTGAGGACATTGTTGAGAAGCCCGTCCCCCGGCGAATAGATGAACTGCCAGAGCAGCGAGACGACGACGATGGAGACCACCACCGGCATGAAATAGACGGCGCGGAAGAAGCTGATGGCCTTAAGTTGCTGGTTGATCAGCAGCGCGAGGCACAGTGCGAAACCGGCCTGCACCGGGGCGACGACGAGCACGAACAGGAAGGTGTTCACCAGCGCCTTCATGAAGACCACGTCGCTCGCCAGCACGACGATCCGGTCCTCCCCGGACTGCCAGCCGAACCATTCCCGCTTGCCCTGCAGATGCGGGTAGTCGGGGTTGTTGCGGGTGAAGCGGCGAAGCCGCGGGTATTCGATCTCGCCGTCGCGGTCGCGGACCACGGCGCCGCTGTCGTCCCGCTCCGGCTCCAGCCGGAAGACCGAAAGCCCCAGGAGCTTGCTGTAATTCTCGAAGCCGACATATTCGGTCGGATTCGGCGAGAACAGCCTCTGATTGGTCAGCGAGAACGTGAAGGCCAGGAAGAACGGCAGGATGATGAAGATCGCGATCAGCGCGACCCCCGGACCCGCCATGATCCAGCCAGCCCCGTTCGATTGCGTCAATTTCGACGCCATAACCGCCTCCCCGATTTGGAATTGGGCGCGCCCCCAGGCAGGACAGGGGGCGCGCCGGGATCGTCAGTGGCCGTAGCCGCTATTGCGTTCGATGTCCTCTTCGATCTCATCGACCGCGGCATCGAGCGCATCGGCGACATCCGCGCCGTTGGCGATATCGGCCAGCGCCTTCTCGAAGACCTTGGCCTGCACGATGTAGCCGGGCGTCACCGGACGGAGCACCGCCTGCGCCTCTGACAGGCCGTAGAACGCTTCAAGCGCGCCGCCGTCCTTATAAAACTCGGTCGCCTGGGCAGCGCTTTCCGTCGGCGGGATCAGGCCGGTGCCGTCGGAGAAGGCGGTCAGCCAGCTGTCCTGGATGGCGAACTCGATGAAGGCCCGGGCACCGTCGGGATTGGCGGAGGTGGCCGACACGCCGAACTGCCAGGAGGCGGCACCGATCTTCGGACCGTTGCCGAAATCGGGCGCCGGCAGGAAGACGACGTCGTCGCCGAAGGCCTCGACGATCTGCGGCGCCGCCCAGTTGCCGTTCCACTGGATGGCGTAGGTGCCGTTGATCAGGCCGGTTTCGCGGTCGGCGGCATCCTGGCTGGTGCCGGGCGCGTAGCCCTCTTCGAACAGGCTCTGCCACCACTCGCCGAACGCGATCGCCGCGTCGCCGTTCAGCACGCCTTCGGCGGACTGGTAGTCGCTGCGGTCGACGATGTCGCCGCCGAAGCTCTGCAGGAAGGGCGAGAAGGCGTAGGGGTACCATTCGCCGGCCCAGGCCATGCCGAGGTCGAGCGCATAGTCGAAGTCGCCGGAGGCCTTGATGGTCTCAAGCGCCGCCATGAACTCGTCGCCGGTCCAGGGCTGGTCGAGGCTGGGAATGCGGATGTCGTATGTCTCCAGCGTCGAACGCCGGGCGATCATGGCGACGGCCGCGTCCCACAGGCCGACCGAGTAGACTTCGCCGCCCCAGACCCCGATCGGGCCGGGCAGGAAGCCTTCCAGCTTGCCGGCGTCCAGCCCCAGCGGCTGCATATAGCCGGCCCAGGCCCAGTTCGGCATGACCGGGCCGTCGACATCCAGGATGTCGGGCAGCTCGCCCGCCAGCGCCGCAGCACCAACCGCGTCGTTATAGGCGAGCTGCGGGAAGGTCTCGAGCACCACCACATAGTCGGACTGGCTGGCGTTGAACTCGGCGACCAGCTCGTTGACCAGCCGCTCCTCGGCATTGGCGCTGCCGGCGCCGTGATACCAGAGGCTGAGCTCGGTCTGGGCCGCGGCCGGCGCGGCCAGGACGATCAGGCCCGCCGCCAGGGTGAGCGTGTTTCTCATGAGTGTTTCCTCCCTTTGAGTTGGATGATTTTTGGATGCGATGTCGCCGGCCGGACGGACTCCCGGACCACCACCGGGCCGCCGACCCGGATCGGCGTTTCGGATGCCGGCTCTCCGGCCACGAGGTCGAGCAGAAGCTGGGCCGCCCGCGCGCCAATGGCGTTGTAGGCGAGATCGACGGTGGTCAGCATCGGATAGAGCGTCTCGGAAATCAGCCGGTGGTCGTCATAGCCGGCAATGGAGATGTCGTCGGGGATGCTCACGCCCCGGTCGCGCAGGATGCCGTATACCGCCATGGCCAGGCGGTCGTTGCCGCAGCAGATGACGCTGGGCGGCGTCTCGAGTTTCAGGAAGCGGTCGAGCCCGTCCCAGAGCAACTGGTGTTCGCCCGGATCGCCGAACATGTCGACGGGCAGCACCAGGTCCGGGTCATAGGCGATGCCGGCGGCCTCCAGCGCGCTGCGATAGCCCGCAAGCCTGAGCCGCGTCGCCTCCATGGCGGCGGCCAGGGTCAGGTAGCCGATGCGGCGGTGGCCAAGTCCGATCAGATGCTCGGTCAGCGCCTTCTGCCCGGTCTCGTCATCGGGCAGGATCGCCGGCGTACCGCGCCCGTCCAGGCAGTTGGCCAGCACGGTCGGCGTCGTGCCGGTCTCGATCGCGCCGTCCAGCACCTGATGGTGGTCGGAGACATAGAGCAGCCCCTCCACCCGATGCTGGCGGAAGGTCTCGATCAGCGCCGGCACTTGTTCGAGCCGACCGCCGGTGTCGGAGATCAGGAGTGTCATCCGCGACCGCTCGATGACCGACTGGATGCCCTGCACGATGTAGAGTTCCGGCAACCCGGCCTGGGTTGGCGAATTCGGCACCGTGCTGATTGCCCCGGTAATGAGCCCGATCAGCCCGGATTTCTGCGACTTGATCGACCGCGCCGCCAGCGAGGGCACATAGCCCAGCGCCGCCATCGCCTCCTGGACCCGCGCCCGCGTCTTCTCATTGACCGGCGCATCCCGATTCAGCACCCGGCTGACGGTCTTCGGCGAAACGCCCGCCCGTTCGGCGACATCGTAAATGGTAGCCAGCGCTCCCTCCCCTCCCACGGTCGCATTGGTTCAACGCCGCAGGTTATGACATCGATGTCATGACACCGGTGTCATGTCAAGGGTGGTTTGCTTGCGAGGGGAGATTCACATCGGTTTCGCTGCTTACCTGGCAGGCCTTACCCGTGCGGTGTAAGACGAATCGACAAAGCCTGCCGCCGTGTCCCACGACGGGCCTGATGCGATTGGCGGCGGGGCCTGCAACCACCGAGATTTGATGCCCTGGTGCCGGTTCAATTCGTCCGCCTGTAGCCAGCGTTTCCTGTACCGACGGGCTGGCTCAGCTCCCAATGCCACTCTTCAACAGATCCGCGGCAGTTGGTCTCCATCGAGCATGTCGACCAGTCGTTCGCCGCCGAGCAGCGACTTCATGACAAGGGTACCAGCAGGTCCGTCCCGGACCTCCCCGATAAGGGCCGCGGCCGAACCGCCCGGCAGGTCGCGCAGGGTTTTCAACGCGGCATCGCCATGGCCACTCTCAACGACCGCCACGAACAGGCCCTCGTTCGCCAGATAGAGCGGATCGAGGCCGAGGATTTCGGAAATTCCACGCACAGCCGGGTTCAAGGGCAGCCGGTCCTCACGGATGGCGCACCCCAAGCCGGACGACTGGGCGAATTCGTTGAGCACGGCGGCGACCCCACCACGGGTGGCATCGCGCATCGCGCGCACGCCGGCGACGGTTTCCAGCAATGGCTGGGTCAGGAGGTTGAGCGGCCGACAATCGCTCGCCAGGTCGGACGAAAGTCCGAGATCATCCCGGGCGGCCATGATCGCGGCTCCGTGGTCGCCGATGGTACCGCTCACCAGGATCGCGTCGCCCGGCCGGATATGCCTGGCTCCCAGATCGCGATCTGGCGGGATCACACCGATGCCGGCGGTGTTGATGAAGATCTTGTCGACGGCGCCGCGGTGGACAACCTTGGTGTCGCCGGTGACGATGTCGACGCCGGCCTCCTCCGCAGCCGCATGCATGCTGGCGGTGATCCGGCGGAGATCGTCGACCGCCATGCCCTCCTCCAGGATCACCGAGCAGCTGAGCGCCAGGGGCCGCGCCCCGCCGACCGCAAGATCGTTGACCGTCCCGCAGACGGCAAGCCGTCCAATGTCGCCGCCGGGAAAGAAGATCGGATCGACAACGAAGGAGTCGGTCGTAAAAGCGAGCTGACTGCCCGGCTCGGCCAGACCATCCAGCGACAAGCGCGCCTGGTCCTCAAGGGCGACGATCGGGCTGCCGGAGAACGCCGTCAGGAATACATCTTCGATCAGGTCCCGCATGGCGCGCCCGCCGGCGCCATGCGCCAAGGTAACGTTCGCCTGCCTGACCTTGCCGGCGCGCGGGCGAAAGACAGTGCCCGGGTCAGCCATGCGCCGGTTCCGTCGCCCGGCGGCCGCGCCGGTCGGGAAGTGCGTCATACTGGTAATAGGCGGCGCAGGCGCCCTCGGAGGACACCATCAGGGCACCAAGCGGCGTATCCGGGGTGCACAGCGTCCCGAAGGCCCGGCATTGGCGGGGCTTGAGCTGTCCCTTGACCACCTCGCCGCACTGGCAGATTTCCGGATCGGAGACTTCGGCGGGTACCAGGCCGAACCGTTTCTCCGCATCGAAGCGCGCATAGGCGTTGCGTATGCGGACACCGGACCGGTCGATCGCGCCCAGGCCGCGCCAGTCGCAGGTCTCCCGCTCTTCGTAGACCCTTTCGATGGCCGACAGGGCAATCGGATTCCCGCCTTCAGGGACGATCCGCGAATACTGGTTCTCGACCACCGCCCGGCCGTCGGCCAGCTGCTCCAGCACCATCCAGAGCGCCTGCAGCAGGTCGAGGGGCTCGAACCCGGCCACCACAAACGGCTTCTTGTACTCCTCCGCGATGAAGGCGTAGCCGCGGTTGCCGATGATCATGCTGACATGACCCGGACCGATGAATCCGTCGATCTGCGTGTCGGGATCGGCAAGCAGCGCCTTGAGGGTCGGGATGATCGTGATGTGCTGGCAGATCATCGAGAAATTGCCGATGTCCTCGTCGGCCGCCTGCAGGATCGTCAGGGCCGTCGACGGCATGGTCGTCTCGAAGCCCAGCGCAAAGAAGACAACCTCCTTGTCGGGGTTGCGGCGGGCGAGTTCGAGCGCATCCATCGGCGAATAGACCATACGGATGTCGGCACCGTCGGCACGGGCCTGGATCAGGCTCTTTCGCGAGCCAGGCACCCGCATCGCGTCGCCGAATGTCGTGAAGATGACGCCGTCCCGTTCGGCGATCGCGACGCAATCATCGACGCGCCCCATCGGCAGCACGCAGACCGGACAGCCGGGACCGTGCACGAACTCGATGTCCTCCGGAACCAGGTTCTGCAGCCCATAGCGGAAGATCGAATGGGTATGGCCGCCGCAGACCTCCATGATGTGCAGCGGCCGGTCGGCGGGTCTCGGGGTCCGCAACAGCGTTTCGCGGATCTGCGCCAGCAGGGCCTTGGCCCGATCCGGATCGCGGAATTCGTCGGCGAATTTCATGGGCAGCCTCCCTACGGGATCGCGCTCTCGCGCATGCGGGCCAACTCCTCCTGGACCTCGCCAAGCTGCCTGAGAAGGTCGAGTGTCTTTGCCGCCTCGTCTTCGTCGATGACGCCCATGGCGAAGCCCACATGCACCAGAACCCAGGCCCCGACCAACCGGTCGAGCGCACCGTCAGACGGGGCCACGCAGGCGACATTCACCTTGCGCTCGACACCGGAGATTTCGACCACCGCGACGAAACGCTCGGCGTCTTCGATCCTCGTGACCCTTCCGGGTATTCCAAGGCACATTGCGTCCTCACCAGCTCGAGGAACCATGTCGCGCCAGGGCAATGACGACCTGCCCCAACGCCAATCCACCGTCATTCGCCGGTATGTCCCGGTGCTGCAGGACGACGGCGCCGGTCGATGCCAGATCCGCTGCTACCATAGCCGCGAGCAGGCGGTTCTGGAACACGCCGCCGGACAGAACGACCGCAGGCGGTCGCTCGAGGTCGCGCGACGCCATTCGAACGGTCTGTGCCCAGGCCCGCGCGTAGCCGACATGGAAGCGGGCGGCGATCCGACCCGGCTCGTCCCCGCAACTGAGGTCATCAGCGATCTCCGGCCATATGCCGGCCGGATCGACGGTCATGTATCCGGTCGCGTTTGTAGCAAGGTCAAAGCGATATCCGACCGGCGGTCCGTTTTCCGCAATCCAGCCCTCGGCAGCGGCCTGCAACCGCATCGCCGCCTCGCCCTCGTAGTCCTGATGGTCGACGCAGAAGCCGGCGGCCGCCGAGACCGCGTCGAACAGCCGTCCGGCGGATGAGCACAGCGGCGCATTGACCCCGGCGCGCACGGCGCGAAGGAGCACGTCGATCGGCCGATCCGCCAGCCTGGTGCTGAATGCGCCGGGCCAGTCCTCGCCGGCTCCGTACGCCGCGCAAAGGCGGGCGGCGAGATTGCGCCATGGCTGGCGCGCGGCCAGGTCGCCACCGGGCAGGTGCGCCGGCGTCAGGGTCGCCAGGCGCCGCGCCGAGCGGTAATCGCAGTGCAGCAGTTCGGCCCCCCAGAGGCCGCCGTCCTCGCCCCATCCGATGCCATCCTGGACCAGCGCCAGCACGGGCGGATGGTCGCGCGGAAGCCCATGTTCCGCCATGCACGCCGCGGCATGGGCATGATGATGCTGGACCTCGGCCAGCGGTCGCCCGGCCCTCTCCGCCAAGGCGCGGGCGAGACGAGCCGACCGATAGTCAGGATGCGCGTCGACCACGAACAGGCTCGGCTCGAAGTCGAACAGGTCACCATAGAGGCTGATTGCACTCTGCAGATCCGCATGCGTCGTCGCGGACGTCAGATCGCCGATATGCTGCGACAGGATCGCGTTTCCCGTCTTGGCGATGGCAAAGGTGTTCTTGATGTCGCCCCCCAATGCCAGGATCTGAGGGTGGTCCTCACCGAAACCCGATGGCAGGCGCACCGGCTGCGGCGCATAGCCACGGGCGCGACGCAGGACCTGCGGATGGCCGTCGGCGATCTGCACCAGGCTGTCATCGACCCGGTTCACGATGTCCCGGTCGTGCATCAGCAGGGCATCGGCGAAGGACGCAAGCTCCCGCCGGGACGCGGCATTGTCCGTGACTTGCGGATCGTCACCAGCGTTGCCGCTGGTCATCACCATCGGGACGTCGAATGGCGCCATCAGCAGGATATGCAGCGGCGCGTAGGGCAGCATGATCCCCAGCCGGTCGAGCCCCGGCACGAGCGTGTCCGGCAACTCCGCATCCGCCCTCATCGAGGCCAGCACGATGGGTGCCGCCGGACTCTCCAGGAGGCGCTTCTCAGCCGCCCCGAGCACGCAGTAGCGCTCGGCCACCGCCAGATCTCTGACCATCACGGCAAAGGGCTTGGCCGGACGGTGCTTGCGGGTCCGCAGCCGGCCAATGGCGCGCGCGTCCAGCGCGCTGCAGGCGAGGTGGAAGCCGCCGATCCCCTTGATCGCGACAGTCTCGCCGGACCGCAGCCGCGACCGCGCGTCCTCGATCGCGTCCGGTCCGGTGTGCGTCCGCTCGCCGGTCGCCGCGTCCTCGATCCAGACCGCCGGCCCGCAATCGGGACAGGCGGTCGGTTGGGCGTGGAAGCGCCGGTCGCCGGGGTCGCGGTATTCGGCGCGGCATGCTGGGCACATCGCGAACCGCCGCATGGAGGTCCTCGCGCGATCGTATGGCAGCCCCTCGATGATCGAAAACCGCGGCCCGCAATGGGTGCAGTTCAGAAACGGGTAGCCAAAGCGACGGTCGCCGGGATCGGACATCTCGCGACGACACTCTGCGCAGGTGGCGGCATCCGCGGTCACCGCCGTGCGGGCGTCTCCGGTCATGCTGGCGACGATGCGGAAACCCTCGGGCGGATCGCCGGACAGGGGCTGTTCGCGGATGTGCGCGATGCGGGCGAGCGGCGGCATTTCGGACGCCAGCCGGTTCCGGAAGCGTGCAATCCTCGCCGCCTGCCCGAACAGGCAGATATGCACGCCGTCGGCGGCGTTGCGTACCCAGCCGGACAGGCGCTCAGAGGTCGCCAGGTGATGGACGAAGGGCCGGAATCCGACCCCCTGCACGGTGCCCTCCACCACGAGTTCCAGACCCTTGGCGTCGGACCCGGTGCCTCGGACGGTATTTGGTAGCGCACCCATGTCCCGGGGCCGGATCAGCGGGCGGACCGGTGCGGCATGTGCGGCCCGTCCATTGGCGCGACCGCCACCCGCGCAATGCCGCGATTGAGCCAGTCGTACCACCGGTGCAGCCCCACGCCGGTGGTCGCCGAGATCTCCAGCACGTCGATCTCGGGATTGACCCGGCGGGCATACGCGGCGCATCGCTTGACATCGAAGCGCAGATGGGGCAGCAGGTCGATCTTGTTCAGGAGCATGAGACTGGCCGCGGCGAACATGTGCGGATATTTGAGCGGCTTGTCCTCGCCTTCGGTCACCGAGGCCACCACGACCTTGTGGTTCTCGCCCAGATCGAACTCCGCCGGACAGACCAGGTTTCCTACATTCTCGATGAACAGCGCGCCGCCGGGACGAAGGTCCAGCGTCTCAACCGCATGACCGACCATGTGCGCGTCGAGGTGGCAGACCCGGCCGGTGTTGATCTGGACCGCGGGCACGCCGGCTTCCCGGACGCGCTCGGCATCGAGGCTGGTCTGCTGATCCCCTTCGATGACCGCCACCGGGATACGGGCGTTGAGCTCCGCCGCTGTTCGGGCCAGCAGCGTGGTCTTCCCCGACCCGGGGCTCGAGACAAGGTTGACCACGAACGTCCCGCTCTTCCGGAAGACCTCCCGGTTGGCTTCGGCAAAGCTGTTATTCTTGGAGAGCAGGTCCTGCTCCAGCAGGATCCGGCGTGGTTCGTCGGACCCCGCGTGATGGTGGTGACGATGCGCCCCGGTGGGCCCCTCGTGGTGGTGGTTTCCCAACGCCCCGCCGTCGATCGTCACGGTCTTGCCGTCCGTCTGTCCGCACCCGCATGTGACGCACATTATCGAACCTCCAGATCCTTGATCCTGATCTCGTCGCCGGCCTGGATGCGCAGGCTGTAGCCGTCGCATCGCGGACAGGGCTCCCCGAGTTGCCCGATCGGCACCGCCGTATCGCAGTCGCGACACCAGGCCGATCCTGGCACGGTCAGGATCTCCAAGTCCGCGCCTTCGGCGACGGTGCCGCGCGTCGCGGCGTCGAAGCAGAAGCTCAGTGCCTCCGGCGCGACGCAGGACAAGGCACCGATCTCCAGGCGGACCTTCGACACCCGCCCGAAGCCGTGGGTCGCCGCCTCGCTCTCGATGATCCCGATCATACTCCGGCTCAGGGACAATTCATGCATGGTCCTGTCCTTTCGGACTCCCGCGCGGCGGCGCCCCTATGTCCCACCCATCGCAGGCGAGCCGGTCGATCAACCGCTCCGCCGCGGCGGCGACCGGCGGCGAAAGCGCGCTGCCGAAACCGAAATCCGTGCCGGAGACACCGATGACGGTCAGGCGCCTGGGCATCCGGGATAACGCCCGGCCCAGCGCAACGGCTTCCGGCAGGCCGATCCGATGGCTGGAATGCACGAACGACGCTCGCGCGAACTCAGCGTCTTCGACATCGGTGAACACACGGATGGTGCCGGGTTCTTCGGCGCTCTCCATGGCGTCGATGACGATACAGGCGCATTGGTGGTCCCACAGGTCCAGAAGGCCAGTGCCGTCGCCTTCGTGCACGATGGCCGGCAGGCCGCGACCGGCAAGCGCCCGGGCGACATGCGGGCCGACGCCATCATCCTGCCGCTCGGCGTGGCCGATGCCAATAACAAGACCGCTGTCAGACGCGTTCGACATCCAGCTTCAGGAAATGCGTGGCGCAGGAAATGCAGGGATCGTAATTGCGGATCGCCTGCTCGCATCGCCACTGCAGATCATCGTCGTCCAAATTGTGGAACCGCTCGACCGTGCTGACGAGGTCGAGCTCGATCTGGCGTTGGTTCTGCGACGTGGGCGGAACGATCGTCGCCGAGACGATGGACCCGTCTTCCGACACCTCGTAGCGGTGGTAGCAAATGCCGCGCGGCGCTTCGGTGATGCCGTGGCCGATCCCGGCCCGCACCGGAGGGTCGACAAAGCTGGGCTCGGGCGGCACATAGGCGCGGGCGAGCCGGGCCGCCTCGCGGAAGGCATAGATCGTCTCGACTTGGCGGGCCAGCAGGCTCTTGAACGGGTTGCGGCAGCCGGGCACGAGCCCCGCCTTTTCGGCCAGGGCGAGAATATCCGCCGGCAGGCGATCGGCGTTCAGGTTGAAGCGCGCCAGCGGACCGACGAAGTAGGGTTGGCCATCCATGGTCGCGCCCTGCAGCGCATTCGAATGCGGCACCTGCCGCTCCTCGAAATGGTCGGGAAACTCGGTCACATCGATGTCGAGCCCAGCAGAGGACACGATCCGGCCCTCGGCGATCGGGTAGTCGAATTCGTGCCTAAGCGCGACGAAGAGGTAGTCGACCTCCAGATCGGGAAAGTCGAATCCGGAGAAGGCGTCGAGCGCCGACACGGAAAGCGCCTCGCAGCGGGTCAGTTCCGGTGCCAGCGACCGCACCTGATCGGCATCCGGGGCGCGGAAGAAGCCGCCGACCCGGGTGTTGACCGGGTGCACGCTGCGGCCGCCGATCACCTCCATCAGGTGGTTGCCGGCCTTCTTCGCCCTCAGTCCATTTTCGACCAGGCCGCGGTTCGACTGCGCCAGCGCGATCGAATCCGGCAAGCCGAAGAAATCCGGCGCGTGCAGCATATGCGTGTGCAGCACGTGGCTCTGGATCCATTCACCGCAATAGATCAGCCGCCTGAGATCGGCGATCGGTTGCGGGATCTCCCAACCGAGCGCGGCCTCCATGGCCTTACTGGCGCCCATGATATAGGCGATCGGGCAGATGCCGCAGATCCGCGACGTAACGTCCGGCGCGTCGCGGAAGGACCGCCCGCGCAGCAGCCCCTCGAAATAGCGCGGCGGCTCGAAGATGCTGAATTCCGAGCTGACCACCGTGTCACCGTCCAGGCGGACCTTGAATCGTCCCTCGCCCTCGACGCGTGCAAGGGCGTCGACCTGGATGATGCGCGTATCGTCACTCATGGCGACGTCTCTCAGAAGCGAAAGCGGGCGCACCGGCAGTGAATCCGCCGAACAGGTCCCGGATGGTGCGTCGATCGGCGCCAAGGGCAGCGAGATCGGCTGCCAACGCCTGGGTGTTGGCGCCCTCTTTCGGTCCGAAGCAGCCGTAGCAGCCCCGGCCGACCTGCGGGCACAGATTGCCGCAGCCACCCTGGGTGACCGGCCCCAGGCAGGGAATGCCCTTGGTCACCATGACACAGGCGGTGCCGGCCAGCTTGCACTCGACGCATTGGCTGAAATCGGGAATGGACGGCTTGCGGCCCTTCAGCAGGGCGGAGATCGTCTCGAGCAGCTGGCCCTTGTCGATCGGGCAGCCGCGCAGCTCGTAGTCGACCTCGACGTGATCGGCGATCGGCGTGGAGGTATCCAGCGCGTCGATGAACTGCGGGCTCGGATACACCGACGCCCTGAGGCTGTCATGATCGCGGGTGTTGCGCAGCGCCTGGATGCCGCCGGCGGTGGCGCAGGCGCCGATGGTGATCAAGAGTTTGCTGTCGCGACGGATCTCCTGGATGCGCTCCACTTCATGAGCGGTGGAGATCGAGCCCTCGACCAGCGACACGTCGTAAGGACCCGCGCGCTGGGTCCGAGTGGCTTCGAGGAAATACGCGATCTCCACAGCCTCGGCGAGGTCGAGCAGCTCGTCCTCGCAATCCAGCAGCGTGAGCTGACAGCCGTCGCAGCTGGAGAATTTCCAAACGGCCAGCCTGGGCTTCATCGTCACAGCTCCCATACCGCCATCAGATCGCGCACCGCCGGATAGGAGAAGACCGGTCCGTCACGGCAGATCAGGTGCGGACCCAGCTGGCAATGCCCGCACCAGCCGATACCGCATTTCATGTTGCGCTCCATGGACAGGTAGATGTCGTCCTCCCGCACGCCGGCATCGGCCAGCGCCTGGGCGGTGAAACGCATCATGACCTCCGGCCCGCAGACCATCGCCACCGTCTCTCTCGGGTCGCGCAGCATCTCCGGCACGAGGTCGGTCACCAGGCCGACCCGCCCGGACCAGTCTTGGCCGGCGCGGTCAACGGTGACTCCGGTCCGCACGCCGGCAGCGGTCGACCATCCGATCAGCTGTTGGGGATACAGGATCTGGTCGGGCGACCGCGTGCCGTAGATGATGTCGATGCTCTTCAGCCGGTGCCGATTGGCCAGTGCCCAGTAGATGATCGGGCGCGTCGGCGCCAGGCCCAGCCCGCCGGCGACGACAACCAGCCGCCGGCCGATCGCCCGCTCGACCGGCCAGGCGTTGCCCAATGGCCCGCGCACGCCGATCCGCCCGCCCTCGGGGAGGTCGCTCACGGCCTTCGAGACGGCGCCTACGGTGCGGATGGTCTGGATCAGCGTGTCGGACTCGGCGGCGTCTCCGGAGATGCTGATCGCGATCTCGCCCACGCCGTGAACATAGAGCATTGTGAACTGACCGGGTGCGAAACCGAGTGGCGCGCCATCGACCGCGGCCAGTTCCAGCGTCACGGTGTCCTCCAGCTCCTGCCGCCGGGCGCGGACCTCGAACGGCTGCGGCAGCATGTCGACGCCGGTCTCCGGCGGGGGCCGATCGGTGAAGGCGGCGCTTGTCATAGGGAGCGGCCAACCTGGGCCGGCGGCGCGTATAGGTCGAGCAGGCGCATGCGGGTGTTTTGTAGCCGTTCGGCGATGATCGGCAGAAAGCGCTGCATGACTTGATAGCCTAGGCTCGGATCGGCATCGCATTTGTCACGCAGGCAGGTCGCGTCGATGCTGGTGGTGCGCACGGTGCCGACGGCCCGCGCATCAAACCGCCATCGATAGGGCGGCAGGATCCAGGACGCCCCGACGACATGGCCGGGATGCACGGTCTCCACAATGAGCCGACCGCGGCCGGGCATGCGCAATTCCATCGCGACGTCGCCAGCGCGTAGCAGGTAGAACGTTTCGGCCGGTTCGTCGACCTTGAACAGGTAATCGCCAGCCTGGAAATGGACGTTCTTCGCACAGCCTTCCAGCAGGTCGGTGATCTCCGGGTCGAGCCCCTTGAAGAGCGGGTGCGCGGCCAGGAGGTCGGCAATCGACTTGATCGTGCTCTCAGCCATCGGCACTCGTCCCCATGTCCATTGCAGTCTGTTCCGAGGCCGCCAGGGCTGCGACCTCGGCCGTGATGTCGATCCCGACCGGGCACCAGCCGATGCAGCGCCCGCAGCCGACGCAGCCGGACATGCCGAACTGATCGTGCCAATGCGCCAGCTTGTGGGTGATCCATTGCCGGTACCGGGAAGCCGTCTCGGTGCGCACGGCGCCACCGTGCAGGTAACTGAAATCCAGCGTGAAGCAGCTATCCCAACGGCGCCACCGCTCGGCATGTGAACCGTCGAGAGAGGAGCGATCCTCGACCGTCGCGCAGAAGCAGGTCGGGCACACCATGGTGCAGTTGGCACAGCTCAGGCAGCGCTCGGCGACCGTCGCCCAGTGCGGATGTCCCAGATTGCGCTTGAGCAAGTCCTCGGCGCCCTCGGCCATGCGCCGGTGCTGGGCCTCTGCGCAGGCGCGCGTTCCCTCACGGGCGGCCGCGAGATCGGATTCGTCGGCCGGTTTTGCGGACAATTCGTTCAGGATTTCCCGGCCTCGCGCGCTGCCCGCTGCGACCACGAAGACGTGCCGGCCGGCCTCGATCACTTCGTCGAGCACAAGATCGAAGCCGCTTGTTGCACGCGGTCCGGTATTCATCGAGGCGCAAAAGCACGTGGCGGCAGGCCGCATGCAGTTCACGGCGACCAGGAACAGGGCCTCTCGGCGCCGGCGGTACCGGTCATCGACAGACGGCCCGCCCTCAAACACCGCGGTCAGCGTATCGAGCGCGGCCAGATCGCAGGGACGAACGCCGATGACCGCCAGCGGCGGGGCGTCGACCGGTTCGTCATCGGCAACCATATCCGGCCCGGCGGAAAACAACCGCTCCTGGGCCGGATAGACGACCCGCTTCAGACCCTGCATTGGCAAGGTATGGTCGAAGACGGCGTCGCGTGGCCCGTCGACGAGGCGGACCGTGCCGGCCTCGGCCACTTCGATCCGGCCGCGGGGAAGATCGGCGGCGGCCGCGATCGGTCCAAGCGAGAGGGCGTCATCGCGTTCCTGCACGCCCCAGACTTGATGACCCCTGGCCTGCAAGATGCCGATCAGGTCATCGAGCCCCTCAGCGGGTATGATGACGGCGTTCTCCAAGGCCGGCTGCCCTCCCTCGGTTGGCCGTGACGTCCGATCTGCATCTCACGCCCGCATGCAGGCGACCTTGAGCGAGATCAACTGCAGGTTAGTCCGGAACAGCCCGCCAGGCACGTGAAGTTCCACACCGAGCCCCAACATGTTCAACGATTCAGCCGCAACGATGGGGGCTGGTCGAACGCCCCAGAGCTGCAGTCCATTACGGCCGGTCATTGGCAACCGCCGAAAATCAGCCGGCTGCTATCCGCGTTGAGTTTGACGATCACGGGCACCCCTCGCCCGGGGCCGCCGGCATCATCTCCCAAGCGGCCCTCGGAATCGTGACGCCTGTGGCCGCGGACAGAACCATCCGCGCCAGCCATACGGCGCGCCGCTGAAATCCGTGCATGCCGACACCGTATCCAAAAGAACGAAGCGGCCCGGCCGGGTAGGGCTGAGCCGCTGTTCTGCTGGGTAGCGGGGCAGGATTGTCCCTGTAGCTGCCGGAATCAACAGAACCCTCCGAGCATTGCTGGAGGCCAGCCTCTCGGACTACTGCGTCAATTGCCTCTCCCTTGCGAGGGCGGCGAGGCGGTAGAAGCCGTGGACCATTTTTGAGAAGGGCATCAGCAGGAAGAATGCCAGCACGGCGCCAAGATGCAGTGCCAGAAGCATCGGCACGGCAGCGGTGCCGGTCGCCGCGTAGAGCACCAGGCCCGAGAGGCTCACGAAGCCGAGCAGCAGGACGAAAGCCATCTCGCCGCCCCAGACTCCGCACGCGCCCAGGCCCGCATCGGCACGAATCTTCAGCCACGCCAGACCGCCCGTCCCGACGAGGAGAAGCAGGCCACCGGGAATGCCGAGCAGCTTGGGCAGGGTGAAGAGGCCGTAAGGCGCTTCCCACCCCAGAACGTAATGCATCACCGTGCCCGCCGAAGTGGAGGCGAAGCACAGCAGGAAGCCCCAAAGCGTCGCCTGATGGAATTGCCGGCGGCGGTCCGAAAAGCGGTCCTCGCGTTCGAAATTGCAGCCCTGGCCTTGGCCGCCGGAAAGATTCCGCAGGCTGGCGGCGTCGGCCGAAGCCCCGACAATGTGTCGGAGGCGGAGCGGAGCGCCGCCGATCTCGGCCCAATACCGCCTCAGCCCGATCGCCACCGAGGCGAGCGGCAGCAGGAAGGCGGGGGTGAAGATCGCAACCATTGTCGTATGGGACAGGACCGCATAGAAGCCTTCGCCGCTCTCAGGACGCAGGGCGTTGGCCATCCAGAACAGCAGCGCGAATGCGGCGACGAGCAGTGCCGCCATGGCCACGCCGATTCGCTGAAACAGCCGCGACACCCCGCCGGGCCAGGTGAAATCCTGCCAGCTCTCGACGCGCACCTCGGCCAGCACGGCCGGGAGATTCAGGTCGAACTCGTGCGGTGCGGTGTACTGGCAGGCGTAGTAGCAGCCGCGGCAGTTGTGGCAGAGATTGGCCAGCTGGGTGATGTCGCCATCGGCGAAGGCGCGCTGGCGCATCATCGCCGGAAAGACCGAGCAATAGCCCTCGCAATAGCGGCACGCGTTGCAGATCTCGATCTGTCGGCGGGCCTCCTGGATCGAGTCACTGGACATGGGCGGCGGCCTCGCGGCCAGCGATGCGTCCGAAGACGGTTCCGATAGTCATGCCGAAGCCGGCGAGATAGCCCTGGCCCAGGATCGATCCGGCCATGGTCTCGCCGGCGGCCCAGATATTGGCGTACGCGCCCTCCGGCCCGCTGACCCGCGCCGACTCGTCGACCTTGAGCCCGAGATAGGTGAAGGTGACACCGGGGCGCAGGCTGTAGCCGTAGAAGGGCGGCTCGCTGATCGGGCGCGCCCAGTTGGTCTTTGCCGGCTCGATGCCGTCCGTGGCCAAGCCGTCCAGTTCCGTGGAGTGGAAGTCGCCCTCAGTGCACGCTGCATTGAATGCCGCGACGGTCCTGGCCAGATCTGCCCCCGAAATGCCGAGTTGATCGCCGAGCTCCTCGACCGTGTCTGCCCTTTCCGGCGGAAAGACCGACGGCATGAAGAGATCGATGCTCTTCGAGTCGATGATCGCGTAGGCGACCTGGTCGGGCTGGACCGCCACCAGCCGGCCCCAGATGGCGTAGCGCTTGGGCCAGACATCCTCGCCTTCGTCATAGAAGCGTTCGGCGTAATTGTTGACGACGATCGAGAATGGCACGCAGTCGAGCCGGGTCACGATGCCACCATCGAATTTCGGCGCCCGGCCGTCGATGGCGACCGCATGGCACTGGGTCGGATCGCCCACCGATTGCGCGCCCTGATCCAGCATGTCCCGCAGCACGACACCGCGATTGTAGGGCGTTCCCCGGATCAGGAAATTGCGCGCCGCTGGGCCCCAGGCATCGGCCAGCCAGTCGATATCCGACTGGAATCCGCCCGAGGCGATGACGCAGGCCCGGCCCTGTACCGTCACCGCGCCACCGTCGGCCTCAAGTCGCACACCGGCGAAGGTGCCGTCCTCGATCTCGACATGGGTCACCTTGGTCTCGTAGGCGATGGTCACGCCCAGATCCTCGGCCATGGCGTAGTAGGCGTTGACCAGCGCCTTGCCGCCGCCGAGGAAGAACGCATTGGTGCGGCTGAGCGACAAGGTGCCAGAGAGCGAGGGCTGAAACCGCACACCATGGGCCTCCATCCAGGGTAGGCAGTCCTCCGAGGTGCGGATGGCAAGGCGGGCCAGCGCCTCGTCCGTGACCCCTTTCGTGACCCGCATCAGATCGTCGAAATACTCGTCTTCTTCGTAGCTGTCGGTGAGCACCGATAGCGGCCCGTGATGCATGCAGCGGAAATTGCGCGTATGCCGGCTGTTGCCGCCGCGGTAAGGCTTCGGCGCGCCTTCAAGAAGCAGCACCTTTACGCCGGCCTCCGCGGCCGTGATAGCGGCGCAGAGTGCGGCATTGCCGCCACCGACGACGATCACGTCCCAGACGCGGTTCGTGTCGACCATCGTCCGCCCCTACCCGCCCGTCCGGTCTTCGGCACCGGCCGCCGCCCGGAGCTGTCGCAGCCGGGCCCGGTGCGACGCCTCCAGATGGGCCCGCATGCCGGCCTCGGCCGCCGCGCCATCGCGGGCCCGAAGCGCCTTCAGGACGGCCCCATGTTCGGACACCGCCTCCTCGGCACGGGCCCGATCCGCCAGCGTCGAGGTGCCGAGGATCAGAAGCGCCTTCTGCAACGCGCCCATGGACTCGATCAGGAACCGGTTCTTCGCCGCCTTGGCAAATGTCTCATGAAACAACCGGTTCAGCTCGTAGGCGCGCCGTGCGTCGCCAGTGGCGGCGGCGAGATCCGCGTTAATTTCCTCAAGCTCGGAAATCTCGATATCCGAGGCCGCCCGCGCGGCCATCCGTGCCGCCGTGGCCTCGAGCACCGTGCGCATCTCGTACAGCTCCATGACTTCGGAATAGTCGAGGGTGCGGACCGTCGCCCCGACGCGCGGCACGTGGACCACCAACCCATCGGCCTCGAGCTGGCGGATCGCCTCGCGCACCGGCGTGCGGCTGATCCGAAGGCGCCCGGCCAGATCGGTTTCGGTCAGCCGGTCGCCGGGCCGCAACTCGCCCGAACGAATTTGCGCCAGAACGCGCTCATAGGCGCTCCGCCGGTGTCCCTGGTCCAACGGAATGACCTTGCTTTCGACCACGGCCCTGCATCCTTGAAATATTGTATCCAAATGTATACAACAGAATACGATATTGTCAATCGAGCAGAACCCGATGGCCCTTTTCACCGGGAAACGGCTGCGCACAATGGGGATCGCCGCTGTCGGCGCGGGAATCTTCCTGGTTGCCGGCCTCCCGCTACCATTCCTGTTCGGGCCGATGGCCGCCTGCCTGCTGGCAGCCCTTGCCGGTCTGCGGATGGAGGGGCTGGGCCAGGTGTCGGTAGCAGCGCGCACCATCGTCGGCGTGGCCGTCGGCGCCTCGATCACGCCGGAGGTGGTTGGCCAATTGCCGCAGATGGCCCTGTCGGTGGCCTTCATTCCGATTTACATCGTCCTCATCGCCGCTGCCGGCGTGCCGTTCTTCACGCGCGTCTGCGGGTTCGATCGCATCACCGCCTGGTACGCGGCGATGCCCGGCGGGCTGCAGGACATGATCGTCTTCGGCAAGGAGGCCGGTGGCGACGTGCGCGCCCTGTCCCTGATCCATGCCACGCGCGTGCTGATCATCGTCACCCTGGCCCCGATCCTGATGACGAACGCGTTCGGCGCCAGCCTGACGAACCCCATCGGCGCTCCTGCGATCTCGGTTCCGCCGCACGAGCTCGTATTGATGGTCCTGGCGGCAATCCTGGGCTGGAAGGGCGGCGAGCGGATCAAGCTCTTCGGCGCGTCGATCCTCGGCCCGATGATCCTGACGGCGGCGTTGTCGCTTGCCGATGTCATCCATTTCCGCCCGCCCGCCGAGGCGATCCTGACGGCGCAGTTCTTCATCGGGATGGGGATCGGGGTCCACTATGTCGGGGTCACGCTCGGCGAGCTGCGCCGCGACGTGCTGTCGGGCATGGCCTTTGTCATCATTCTCGCGGGCCTGGCCGTGGGCTTCACCTGGATCGTCACGGCGGCCGGGCTCGCCGCGCCGACAGAGGCGTTCCTGGCCTTTGCGCCCGGCGGTCAGGCGGAGATGACCGTGCTGGCGATCGTCACCGGTGCCGATTTGGGGTTCGTCATCGTCCACCACCTGACCCGGGTCGTGCTGGTGATCACGGGCGCGCCGATGGCCATGCGATTGTTCCGTCGCAAGGATTAGGCACTCTGCTGCGCCTCCCAGGCCTCGGGGTTGATCATGTGGATCGGCGTCCCGTCCGCATAGGCGTTGATCTGGTCGAAGATATCGCTGAACTGCAGATCGAACTCGTCCTCGGTGACGTAGCCGATATGCGGCGTGCCGATGAAGTTGGGATGGCGGAGCAGCGGGTCGTCGGGGTCGGTCAGCGGCTCGGTATCGAAGACATCGACGGCGGCAAGGCCGGGGCGACCGGCATCCAGCGCCTCCAGAAGCGCTCCGGGTTGCACCAGCCCGGCGCGGGAGGTGTTGACGAACAGCGCGTCCTGCCGCATCGCCGTCAGATCCTCCAGCGTGATCAGCCCCCGTGTCTCGGGCTTCAGCCGGACGTGCACCGATACGACATCGCTGTCGGCGAAAAAGGCCTGCCGGCTTTCCGCGACCCGCTGGCTGTCGGCGGCGGCGCGAGCGCGGCCGTCTTCTGAACTCCACCACTGCACCTGCATCCCGAACGCCTCGGCATAACCGGCGACGGCCCGGCCGATGCGGCCATAGCCATAGAGCCCGAGGGTCCGCCCGCGCAGGGTCTTGCCGACGCCCATCTGCCAGTTGCCCGCCTTCAGCGAAGCCATCTGTGCGGGAATCTGGCGCATGCCCGCCATGACCAGTGCCCAGGTCAGCTCGGCGGCGGCATAGGACGGTGTGCCGGCATGCATGTTGGAACAGAGCAGTACGCCATTGGCGGTACAGGCCGGCACGTCGATATGCGGATAGACGCTGCGCTGGCTGATGAGCCTGAGTTTCGGCAGGCGTGCCAGAAGCTCGGCGGTGATCTTCGTGCGTTCCCGGAACAGCACCAGGGCCTCGGCCTCCGACAGCCGGTGGGCCAGGGTTGGCACATCCTCCACATGATCGGTCCAAACGGTGACTTCGTGCCCGGAGAGCTTCGCGAAGCAGGGCAGGCCGCGCAGCGTGTCGAACCAATCGTCGAGGATGTGGACCCGCATCTAGGGGGCCCGGGGCGTCGGGATCCTGACCTCCAGGGCAAGCGCCGCCAGTGCCGCGCCCACGCGGGCACGTTCGGCCAACAGGTGATTGAATTGGGCGTCGCAGCCCGAGATCGGACCGGGATAGCTGGTGATCTCGTCGGCGATGTGTCGTCGGGCGGCCTCCAGCGCCGCTTCGGCGGTGCGGATGTGCTCGTCAAACCGCGCGTGCTCGCTCATGCACGCCTCCTTTCCGTCAGGGCTCAAATCCGGACCAGATCGCGGCGGGCACGTAGACATGACCGTCTGCCAGCTTGCGCGCGGTGCGCACCAGGCCCGCCGACCGCAATTCGAATGTGGTCGCATCCGCGGAAAAGTCCAGCAGGACTTCGATCGCGCCTGAAGGATGCTCGAGCACCACATTGGCCGGCGAAGTGGTGGGACGGTCGAGCAGACCGTCGGCCACGGTTCCGGGCGTCAGCGCGCAGGAGGCCATGCACTGCGAACCGGTCACCGCCAGGGTCGGATGCGTGTTCCAGGGCATGAAATACCGGGTGGCGATGGTGCCGCCCTCACGCGCCCGGGCGAAGAGACCGAATTTCGGCGTCACCGATTTCGCCACGTCGCCCATGCCCATCCTGGCCCCGGCCTCGATGCGCACTGCTTCCATCCGGGCGAAGAACTCCCGGTTCTCGTCCAGCTCTTCGCGGGTTTCGTATCCGGTGAGGCCGAAATCTTCCGCGCGCGCGATTGCCATGGGCATGGCGACGTCCATGCAGGTGACGTCTATGCCCTGGATCGTGTCGCGCAGATTGCCGGTCGGCAGGAACTGTCCGGTGGAGGATCCGACGACGCCCATGAATTTCAGCGCGACGGGCGCCGCCGTGCCGGGCACGCCGTCGATCGCGGTTTCGCCGGCATATTCGATCTGCCCGCCCGGCGTCTGCAGTTCCGCCTCGACCAGGGCGCCGGTGTTGACTGCCCGGATCCGGACCGTGCTGACATCGCCCTTCGGTTCGAACAGCCCCAGTTCTATGGCCGCCGGGCCCACGCCGACCAGGATATTGCCGCAGGTCGGCTTGAAATCGACCAGCCGGTCCTCGACGCTGACCTGGGCGAAGAAATAGTCGATATCGGCCTCGTCCTCCTGCGAGGCCGAGAGCATCGCCACCTTGGTGGTCACCGCCGCGCCGCCGCCCAGCCCATCGATGTTGAGCGGATGGCCCGAGCCGACGGCGGCAATCAGGACCTGCGCCAACGCTTCGCGATCTTCGGGCAGCGCGTCGCGGCGGAAATAGGGCCCGCGCGAGGTGCCGCCGCGCATGAAGACGTATGGGATGCCAGTCTGGGTCATGTCGGCCCCCTCGAGCTGCCGCTCACGTCAACGGCCAGGGCAGGTCCACAACGTCCTGCAGCAGGCCCGGCGGGAAGTCGCGGTTCAGCAGCGCTGCCATCAGGCACATCAGCCCGATCCCCGCGGCGGTCAGGATCAGCGTCTTCGGCCAGCCGGCCTGGGCCCGGATCCGGAAGAAGCTGATCAGGAAGACTGCGAGCGCCAGGATGAAGCCGACAAACCAGGTCAGGGCGATCAGCCCCGCGAACCACGCCAGCGTGGACCACAGCCCGTGTGGCGCCTCGGCGTCGTCGCCGGCGATCTCACGGTCGGCGAAGATCGGGTCACCCTCGGGCTTGCGGATCATCTGCACCAGCAGCGCCACGCAGCAGAGCAAGGCGAAACTGCCGATCACCAGCGGCACGATCTTGTCGGTCATGTTGAAGTCCGAGATCGCATTGGCATTGATCACCGCCAGCAGCAGATAGGCCGAGATCACCAGCAGAAAGACCATCGGCGCCCGCTTCGAGCCCGAGACGGTCTCGCCTTCCGACATGATCAGCTTCGCCTGGCGGATGCCAAGAACCACCGAGACCACGGTGATGATCAGCAGCACGATCACGATCGGGCTGAAGATGTACTCGAAGCCGGCCGAAAGGCTGTCGCGGAAGCGGAAGCTGGCGATCTGGAACGCCTGGTTGGAGAATTTCTCGATCGGCGCCGACAGCACGAAGCCGATGAGGAAAGCCGGCCGCGACCAGTCGAACCGGCGCAGGAAGATGCCGATCAGCCCGGCGATGACCAGCGCCAGCAGATCCTCGAAATTCTGTCCCGACTGGAAGGCCGCGAAGGAGATCAGCATGAACAGGAAGGGTGCCAGATAGGTGAAACGGATCGTGGTCAGCTTCGCGATCCCGCCCGACGCGGCAATGCAGATCACGGTGCCCACGACATTGGCCAGCGCCAGAAGCCAGACGATGGAATAGGTGATGTCGAGATTGTTCTTCAGCATCGCCGGGCCGACCTCGATCTGGCCGGATCCCAGCAGCGCCACCGCGCCGATGAAAATCGCCATGGAGCCGGAGCCGGGGATGCCGAACAACAGCGTCGGCACCAGCCCGCCGCCCTCCTTGGCGTTGTTGGAGCTTTCCGGGCCGATCACGCCGCGGACCTCGCCCTTGCCGAAGGCGGATTTGTCCTTGGTCGACTGCACCGTATGGCCATAGGCGATCCAGTCCACGACCGAGCCGCCGAGGCCGGGAATGACGCCGACGGTCACGCCGATCAGCGAGCAGCGGATCGACAGCCAGATGTTGGCGAACCAGTCCCGCACGCCCTGCAGCCAGCCCGCACCGAGGGTGGCGCCCTTGGCGATCGACTGATCCTGCCTGAGCAGCGAGACGATTTCCGGCACCGCGAAGATGCCGAGACCGACGATCACCAGCTTGAGCCCATCGACCAGATAGGGGATGTCGTAGGTCGCCATGCGCAGGCTGCCGGCCGCCGGCGCCTCGCCGATGGTTCCGATCATGATGCCGAGGCCGGCGGCGGCGAGACCCTTGAGCGCCACTCGCCCGGCCAGGATCGCCACCATGGACAGGCCAAGCGCCGTGATCATCAGCATCTCCGGCAGGCCGAAGGCCAGGACCAGCGGCCGGGCGATCAGGATGAACATGGTGAGGAAGGTCGCACCGAGCAGCCCGCCGAAGAGGGACGAGGCAAAGGCCGCCGACAGCGCTCGCGCCGCCTCGCCATTGCGCGCCATCGGAAATCCGTCGAGCACCGTGGCCTGCGAGGCGGAAGAGCCAGGGATGCCCATGAGCACCGACGCGAAGGTGTCGGAGGTCGGAACGACGGCGACCATGCCGATCATCAGCGCCAGCCCCAGGACCGGCTCCATGCCGAACATGAAGGGCAGGAGGAGAGACAGGCCGGCAATGCCGCCGAGCCCAGGGAAGACCCCGACCGCAAGTCCCATGACGACGCCGAGAACGAGGAAGCCCAGCACCTCGGGCTGCAGGATCAGGGCCCAGGCCTCGGCCAGCGCAGGCAGGGCGGTCGCGAGAATGTCCATGGGATTCGCCTTCGGTCAGGGGCACTCGGTCGGATCGGATGCCCCGCGCCTGGGCGCGGGGCATCCGCAACGGCAATCAGCCGCCGAGTTGCACGCCGTAGGCTTCCCTCAGCCAATCGATGACGAAGGTCTTCGCTCCGTCGGGGACGCTGATGGCGGAATCCAGGGCATTGTTGGCCCCCTCGCCGACGAACACCGGATACTGCCCGACCTGCCGGGCGGCCAGCGTGGCGAAATCGTCGCGCGAGCGCACGGCGTCGAAGGCCGCCGTGTAGGTGTCGACGACGTCCTGCGGGGTACCCTGCGGCAGGAAGGCCAGCTTCTGCACCGGGAATCCGGAGATGAAGAACGCCTTCCAGGCGTCCCAGGCCTCGCCAGAGGTCTCGCAGCCGACGGTGGCCTCGCAGACTTCCTTGAAGGTCGGGATTTCGGGGAAGGTCGGATCGCGGACGATGTTACCGCTCTCGTCCAGCGCACCCCAGCTCATCATCGGCACCGCGGTGCCGGCCTCGACGAGCGGCATGCTGCCCGAGAGGTAGGCCGCCGAGGTCTGGTAGTCGATCGTCGCCTCGCCGCGCTCGAACATCAGGCGACCGTCGCCGCGGCCCTGGATACCGAAAACCGGTTCGACTTTCATGCCGAGCAGTTCCCAGGCCAGTAGCGGAACAAGGTCGAGCCGGGTCGCACCCTGCGACCCATAGATGAAGGTCTTGCCGGTCAGGCCGTTGGCGGAGCCGTCGAAGTTGGCGCCGTCCTCGGCGTTCAGATAGGCCACGCCACCAGTGCCGGAGGCCATGACGGGGATCCAGTCCTTGTACTCGTAGCGGACGCGCGGATCGTTCAGGAGATACGGAAACTGGGTCGAGCCGGACGTGCCGAAGAGCAACGTGCCGTCATCATGTTCCTGCTCCTGGAACCAGTTTGCGCCCTTGGTGGAGCCGGCACCCGGCATGAACCGGACGACGACCGTCGGATTGCCGGGAAGCTCTTCCGACAGCAACGGCGCGAAGAAATTGGCCCAACGGGCCGAACCCCCGGTCTCCGAGAACGGGATGATCCATTCGATGGTCTCACCGGAAAAGTCGACTTGCGCCTGGGCAGGCAGGGTCAGCGCCGCGGCGGCGGCAAGCCCGATCGTGGTACGGCGCACATATTTCGAGATGGTCATGCGTATCTCCCTTTGACCAATTGAGCGGTGCGCCGCCTCTGACGGGCCCGTCTCTTATTCATTCGGAAGATTGATTCCCCCGAAGATGTCGCAACAATGGAGCACGAAACTTGCGTGAAACTTGCGGCAATTGCATGCGAATTGCGGTCATCGAGGACAACCAGACACTTGCGAAGGCGATTGCATATCGGCTGCGCGATCTCGGCCATGGGGTGGATGTCCTGCATGACGGCGACGAGGCGGATGCGTTCCTCGCCTCCGAAGGCGCCGATCTGGTCGTGCTGGACATCACCCTGCCCGGCCGGAGCGGACTCGACATCCTGCGCAATCTCCGTGCTCGGGGGGTGGGCACGCCGGTCATCCTGCTGACCGCGCGCGGCGAGACCGAGGACCGGATCTCCGGGCTCGACGCAGGGGCCGACGATTATCTGGTCAAGCCCTTCGAGATGGACGAGCTGGCGGCGCGGATCCGGGCGCTGTCGCGGCGCAGGGCGCTGGAATACGGCGCCGAGGAGCGGATCGGAACGCTGGTCTTCGATCGGTCGGCACGCCGGCTGAGCGTCGTCGGCGAGCCATTGGAACTGCCAAGGCGCGAGCTGGCGGTGTTCGAATGCCTGCTGGAACGGCGCGGCCGGCTGGTCTCCAAATCCCAGCTCACCGACCATGTCTATGGCATCGGCGCGGATGTGGAGGAGAACGCGGTCGAGCCGCATATCTCACGCCTGCGCAAACGGCTGGCGCCCCATGGCGTGCTGATCAAGACCGCGCGCGGGCTGGGCTACATGCTCGAGGCGGAGAAATGAGCGACGCGGCGACGTCGCTGCGCCTGCGTCTGCTCCTCCTGCTGCTCGGGCCGCTGATCGTCCTGTCGGCGGCCTTGGGATATTGGCGCTATGCCGTTGCGCTGCAGACCGCCGAGACCTTGTTCGACCGCACCCTCCTGGCGACGGCGCTGGCGATTTCGCGGGACGTCGCGGTCTCCGACGGGGACGCCCTGCTGCCGTCGACCCTCGATCTTATGCGCGACGCCTCGGGCGGGGAGGTCTTCTATCACGTGACCGGCCCCGGGGGCATTTACGTCACCGGATATGCCTATCCGCCGGTGTCGCCGGGACTGGGCGATGGCGATCCGCCGCGCACCGAGTATTTCGAGGCCGTCTATCGCGGAGAACCGGTGCGGGTCGTCCGTATCATCGAGGATGTGGCGCTCGATGCGCCGGGCGCCTCCATCGTGACGGTCTGGCAGAACCTCCGCGACCGCAGCCAGCTTGCCCGGCAACTGGCCTTGCGGGCGGGCGGTCTCATGGGCGCGCTGCTGGCGGCGCTGGCCATACTCGTCTGGTTTGGCGTGGATATCGGTCTTCGCCCGCTTCGCAACCTCCAGGATGCGATCAAAGCTCGGTCGCCCGAAGACATGAGCCCCATCCGGCGCGCGGTGCCGCAGGAGGTCCGGGGCGTCGTCGCGACGCTCAACCAGCTGTTCGGCCGGGTCGAACGCAGCATCACCGCCCACCAGGCCTTCATTTCCGACGCGGCCCATCAGCTGCGCAACCCGGCAGCAGCGGTTCTGTCCATGGCCGAGGCCACCCGCGATGCGGACTCGGATGACGAACGCAAACGTCGCTCGGAAGAGGTCGTGGACGCCGCCCGCGCAACCTCCAGGATCGCCGAACAGCTCCTGTCGCTCGACCGGCTGCGCCAGGAAGGCGTGGAGCTCCGGAAAGAGCTTTTCGACCTGGGTGAGGTCACCCGCGATCTGTGCGCATCGCTGGCGGCGGATGCGCTCGCCGCTGGGATCGACTTCGAATTCGCCATGAACGGCGCCGCACCGGAAATCCGCGGCGACCGCGTGCTCGTCGCCGAGGCCCTGAAGAATCTCGTCGAGAATGCGCGCCGCCATGGCGGCCCGGACCTGACCCGGATCCAGGTGGAGATTGCGCACCACAACGGGCTTGCCGAAGTCACGGTCTCCAATGATGGCGCCGTATTGACACCGGACGACGAGGCCCTGGTGTTCAGCCGGTTCGGCCAGAAATCGCCGGGCAGCGGAAGCGGCCTGGGCCTGTCGATCGTGAAATCGGTTGCCGAGCGCCATGGCGGCGGCCTGAGAGTCAACGATGTGGCAACCGGCGCCAGCCTGACGCTATCGCTGGCTCTGGAGAACCCGTGAAGGCTGCCACGACCCGCTCCTCGGCGGCGCAGCAGGCTGGCAAGGAATTGGGACAGATTTGGCAGCCCGGCGTTGATCCATCTGTAACCGGCATCGTCGGCAACCAGGGTTCCGGGCCCCGCAATGACACCTTCCTCGGCAGCGTATTGCCTTGACAATCGCTGGGCCGTCTGTGAACTGCGGAAGCGACATGGCCGGAGGTCGATTGCTGGTGCAACGCAAGACGGCCAGGGAGCGTATGGCCATGTGTCATCTACAGCATAGGCCTGCCTAGGGGGCGCATTTGCCGATCACGCTTCGATCGATCTGTGAGGGGTTTTTCGAGCTAGAAAACGATCTCAGCCTCCTTGACTGGCGGATGGAGGGTGTTCAGGTCTGGCCGCTGGTCCGGTTCAACCTTTCGATGCAGGCACTCAGTTCCGCGGGTCTGATGGGAAAGGTGCATCCCGGCGCCGATCACTGGCGCAAGCGGGGGCCGCGCGAACGCGTTGTCCGCCTTCTCCACAAAGCCTCAGCCATTCGCCTGCGATGGCCACGACCGGCGAGCGCCGTGGTTCTGGCCTCCGGACGGACGATTGCGGGCGCCGACATCTACGCGAAGGCGATCCTCGACTCTCTGGGATCCGACGTAGCGGTGTTCGACACGCGACGGAAAGGCGGATTGCCCAGCGGCGTCTACGATCTCGACGCGATGAAGAGCGGCGTCGGCGGAATGGCGCATCCCCGAACAACGGCCGCCGACGTGGATCTGTCGAATGCGGTAACAGAACAGATGGGGCATCTGGTTGGACGGGACTTTGAGCCGATACTGCCGCGTATTCTTTCGGCGACGGCCGGATTCATTAGAAGGCGCAGCGCATGGGAACGCTATTTCCGGCGTGCAGGAACGCGTGCGCTGTTCGCCGTAAGTGCTTACACGCGCCAGGCAACCGTCGCTGCGGCCCGCGCCGCGGGCGTTCGGATTATCGAACCGCAGCACGGGCTGATCTCGCCCTACCACCTCGGCTATAGCTGGCCAGATAGGCCGGCGATCGACACGGCCCCCGACGAACTCTGGACCTTCGGGCCGTATTGGAGTGAGTCGACCGAATTCGCGGGCGGCGTCAGCACCCGCGTTATCGGAGCCCCGTATCTCGAAACCCTGGGCAAAGTCGGACGCGAACGGCAGAGGACACCGTCAGTGTTGATCTGCTCGCAGGGGCCGGTGGCCGAAGTGCTTTGGTCCGTAGCAATCGACTTGGCGCGGCTTCGCCCAGACCTTCGGGTCATCTACCGGCTGCACCCGAGTGAGTCGACCGCTCACTACGCGGGGCTCCACGCGTCGATCGAGGACCGGCCGTCAAACCTTGAGATTTCCAGTGGCAATCCGACTACGTACGAGTTGCTTGCGACGTCCGGAGCGCAAATCGGGGTGTTCTCGACCACGCTGTTCGAGGGGCTGAAGCTGGGGTGCCCCGCCATCATTTTCGATGCCCCCGGCATCGAATACGTGGAGCCCGCCATCAGCCGCGGCGACATGAGGCTTGGCCACACACCCGCCGAACTCGCCGAAGCGGTCGATGCCGCGCTCCTGGAACCGAGAACCGAAGATGCGCGCTACTACTACGCCGACCCCGTCGACATCCGCGAATTCGTTCAAGACGCCGCCGGCGGCGGTCGGTGAGCGTCGATTCACCAATTCTACTGATCGAGAAAGCTGCTCAGGATCTGCAAACCGGCCTCGCCGCTTTTCTCCGGATGAAACTGGGTGCCGGAGACATGCCCGTAGCGAACCGCGGCGGAAATCAGCCGTCCATTGTACCGGCAGTCGGCCAGGCGATGGCACGGGTCGCGCGGCGCGGCCGTAAATGAGTGGACGAAATACACCGCCGTTCCGGCTGCGACTCTCTCCAGGGGGCTGTGACGCCAATGGTCGTCGGACGCTCCCTCCGGCAGGTCGAGCGGCGTCCAGCCGATATGGGGAATCTTGTGGGGAGTTCCGTCCTCCGCGGTCGCGGGGATTGCTTCGACCCGCCCCGGGATCAGGCCCAACCCGTCATGGCGTCCGAACTCGTCTCCTTCCTCCATCAGGATCTGCATGCCGACGCAGATCCCCAGGAACGGTCGCTCGGTTGCCGCGTATTCGATGACCGGCTCGACCAGTCGACGGGCACGGAGTTCCGCCATGCAGTCGCCAAAGGCGCCGACGCCCGGCAGCACCAACCGATCCGCCCCCAGGATGGCCTTGGGTTGGTCGGCCATCAGGACCTTGGCCCCGCAGCGCTCAAATGCGCGCTGCACGCTGAGCAGATTGCCGACGCCGTAGTCGACGACGGTTACCGAACCGACGCTCATATCCTTCTCACCGGCAAGCCGGCATCGCTTGCGGCCTGGCGGATGTCGCCCAGGCCGGCACGGTCGTAATGGAGAATGTCGGCCATCGCCACAGCATCGGCACGGCCATCACGAACCACCGCGATAAGGTGGTCCGTCGTGCCCATGCCGCCGCTGGCGATCACCGGAATCTCCACCGACGTCGCAATCTCATGAACCAGCTCGATGTCGAAACCCTTGCGGGTCCCCTCCCGGTCGACCGACGTGACCAGGATTTCACCGGCCCCCATCTCAGCACCGCGCCTGGCCCATTCGACGGCGTCGAGGCCCGTATGCTCACGGCCATTGTCGGTGTAGGCCTCCCATCGACCGTCCGGGCCAAGCTTGGCCTCGATCGACAGCACGACGCATTGGCTGCCGAAGCGCTGCGCCATCTCCCGGATCAGCTCTGGCCGCTTCACGGCGGCTGTGTTGATCGCGACCTTGTCGGCCCCGGCCCGCAACAAGGTGCGGGCGTCGTCCACCGAGCGGACCCCACCGCCCACAGTCATCGGTACGAATACGTCCTGGGTCGCGCGGCGGACGATGTCGACCAGATTGTTGCGTTCGTACAGGCTGGCGACGACGTCCATGTAGATCAGCTCGTCGGCCCCTGCCTCATAGTACCGGCGGGCATAGGTGTTGGGATCGCCGATGACCCGCAACCCCTCTAGATGTATGCCTTTGATGAGGTTCGGCGCCTTGACGTCAAGCCGGGCGATCAAGCGGATATTGGACATGTGCCCCGGGTTCAGGCGATCGGCTGGAATACGGTGCTGCGCAGCTTCCATTGTCCATCCTGGCGCATCCAGAGATGGGGCGAGCGGAACCTGTCGGTCATGCTGTCGAAATAGGCCCGGTCCATGATCGGCTGTTCGAACATCTTGGATGCGAGCGGGAATTCGCTCTCGGGGATGCTCATATAGGCAAAGCACTCGTCGGCAAAGCGCTCCGGGAACTCTCCGTCGAAGCGCCGGACCAGGGCCACGCCTTCGTCCCGCTCGATGTCGCCGGAGCGGATTTCCTGCGCGGCATCATACGTCGCACGGCCGATGCCGAATTTGATCCAGGTCGTGAAGTAGTGGAAGTCGTCGATCCGGTCGTCGATGCTGTTGTACTTGGAATAGGTTCCCGGTGTGCGCTCCGGCGAGGCCTGGAATCCCCCATTCTCCACCGCATAGTAATAGCAGCTCTGCGGGTGCCACTTCAGGTAGTAGCCCAGATAATGCACCTCGGTCTTGTTCAGCGCGGTGGCTTCGGGGTCCGCGGGGAGGTACGGATCGAGGTCACAGGTCTCGAGGCCATAGGAGGATTTCAGCGCCGCCAGCGATTCGCCGCCAAGATAGATCTCTGAATCGTCTGCGGCGGTGAAATAGGACCAGTCACGCTTGGCCGATTCGGTATCGGCAATCGGATTGCCGTATTCCGATTCGTTCTCTCCGTAAAAGACCAGCGGGATCCGGTGCAGGATCGCCATCTTCGGCGCCAGGTTCTTCTGCCCGAGGATGAAGGGCTGGAAGGGATGGAACAGGTTCTCGACCGCCAACCTCGTCAGCAGCCGGTGGACGCGGCCATTCGGCGTGAAGAGATAGTTGTCAAAGCCGGCATGGATCCAGGCCTGTTGGTTGCGCCAGCCCCACTCCGTATAGATGTGCGGAGCCCAGGTCACCGTCAGCGGGTGCATGCCGTATTTGTATTTCAGCACATGCGCGGCATAGAAGCTGTCCTTGCCGCCCGATCCCGGCACGAGGCAATCATAGGATCCATTTCTGCTGCGATAGCGATCGCACAGGGCGATCAACTGGCGTTCCCGCTCCTCCCAATCGATCGTCCGCTTCTTCTGTTCGGAAAGCCGACAGGCATCGCACACGCCATCCTCGCCGAAATGGATGGTCTTCTTCTTACTCTGCTGGGTATGCGTGAATTCAACCGCCGAGTTCGGCCGCTGATTGGAGATGACGCAGCGGGCGCAGAACCCGACATGCTGCGGCAGCCCGTACATGGCTTCTGGGTTGTTGTTGCCGGGTTCGTATGACGCCGGATCGATCGAATGTGCCGACGGATGCCGATGCATATTTGTTGTCTACCCTTCGATTGGGCCTGGAGGTAACCGAAGCGGGCTACCGCTGCGCGCTGGCTGCCATCTACCACGATGCGATTGCCGGCGACATAGCCTGATGCATGCGAGGCTGGGCCAGCTCGTCGAACCGCGCCGTCACCCGCCTCTGCTGTCCTTGGTCATCAACATTTCGACAATGGCGAAATCAAGCTCGCTGTCGATGTCGACCGAACGCTCTTCAGGCATCTCATACAGCAGCGTGTCGTCGTAGAATACCGCCGGATCGGCGATGAACGTCTCGCGACGCCAGACAAAGACCGATCCGTTCATGTCGAAGCAAGGCGGTGAGTCTTGGCGACGGACGACCGGCTCGGCTGCCGTCTTCGACAATCGCACTACGCCGGTCTCGTCCTGCTCGACGAGACTAAAGTACGGCGATCGTCGCGCGGGCGCGCCGGTGATCACACTGGCGACCGCCCGGTCTTCCAACAGCGCCACGGCACCTCTGATATCTTCAAGCCTTCTCAGCGGCGACGTCGCATCCAAATCGACCAGTACGTCGAAGCTCTGACCGCGACGGCGCTCCACCTCCGACACGCAGTGGTGGATAGCTGGCACCTTGGCGGCCTCGCTCGTTGCCATCTCGGCCGGACGAACAATCTGCTCGTTCGCACCCCAATCGGCTGCGACGTCGAGAATCGCCTGCGAATCGCTGCTTACGGCGATCAAATCGAAGAGGCCGCTCTCCGCCGCCTGGACGATGCTGTGCGCGATCAAGGGGCGGCCCAGAAGCGGTCTGAGGTTCTTGTTGGGAACACCCTGCGAACCACCACGAGCACATATCGTACAAAGCCGCGCCAAAGCTGCCTCTTCTGTCAGCCACTGGTTTCGATCATAGGCAAACCGATCTAGCGGAACACCGCCGGGAAATCCCCCTGGGCCCGTTCGAGATCGGCGATTTGGCCGATGTCGAGCCAGTATTCACGAAGGGGAAATACGGTGATCGGGCGTTCCTGATCGATCAGCGTCTGGAAGACCTGCGTCATTTGGAATGGGCCTTCCGGCGGAACCAGGTCCAGGACCTCGGGTTCCAGCACATAGATGCCGGCGTTGACGAAGAAATGATGACGGGGCTTCTCCGACAATCCGACCAGCCGATGATCCTCGATCATCGCGACACCGTACGGGACTTCGAAGGTGTAGTCCCTGACGCACATGGTTGCCTCGGTGTCCTGCGACCGGTGGAAGTCGAGCAGATGCCGGAAATCGACCGACGTCAGCAGATCGCCATTCATGACGATCACCGGGCCGGGGGGACGGCCGGGCAGGAGCCGCAATGCGCCAGCCGTACCCAGCTTCTCGTCCTCATGAAGGTATTCGATGCTCACGCCATGCCGCTCGCCGTCGCCAAAATGCGCCTCGAACAGCTCGGCCTGGTAGTTGACGGACAGAAAGAACCTACGGAAACCCTGAGACGCGAAGGACCGGATAATGGTCTCGATCAGCGGCTGGCCACCGACCTTCAACAGCGGCTTCGGGGTCTCGTCCGTGAGAGGCCGCAGCCGCGTCCCCAATCCACCGACCATCAAGACCACCCAGGTTTCCGAGGATTCCTCGACCAGCCACATATCGTGGGTCTCCAGACCCACCAACCGGCCATCCTCATCGACCACCGGCACCTGGAGAACCTCTTTCTCCCGCATCAGACGCAGGACCTCGGACCGTCCGTCGCCGACCTTTACTGTCACCGGGGTCCGATTCATGACCCGTTCGACCGGTTCGTCGAGATCGACGCCGCGCAGCAGGCCGCGACGGATATCGCCGTCGGTCACCGTTCCCAGCAACCTGGTATCGTCGTCGATGACTAGCGCGATCCGCAGAGAGCCGGTATCGATGCGTTCGATCGCTTCCCGGACCGGGGTGAGTTTACGCACCAGGATTTCAGAGAGTTGCTTCATGCATCGTCTCTTTCGGCCGGCGAAAGACTGGCACTGAGCCGGGTACCGATCGCAAATCGCGGCGATTGCGACGGGCCGGGCATTCCATCGCTGTCCAGTTCGGCGATCGCCAGCAGCCTGAGCGTCGCGTCGCCCGTCTTCACGATAACCCCCTCGTCGTCGCGGCCCACCACCTCGCCAACCGTGCCGATATAGGAGGGCGCGTTGGGGATAAGCGCGCTTCGCAACACCGCAATGGCGCGCCCCCGACAATAGGTGCGCGCGCCCGGGCCTGGCAAGGCGATGGCGCGAATGAAGTTGTGGACGCGGGCACTCTCCCAACCCCAATCCACCCACTCGTCTCCGGGCCGTCGGCGGCCACAGTAGAACCCAACGGGGTCGATGTCGGATTGCGGCGTGCGCGTCGCGGTTCCATCGACGATCCGCCGCAGAGCTTCGCAGAGTGTCTCCGCACAGAGCGGGTAGGCTTTATCGAGAACGGTCCCATAGGTGTCATCGGGCGCAATCTCGGCGAATCGCTGGAGAATGATGTCGCCGGTATCGATGCCAAGATCGACGTGATGGACGGTCACCCCGAAGCGGTCCTCGCCGTTGATGAGGGCCCAGTTGAGCGGATTGCGCCCGCGATAGAAAGGTAGCGCGCCAGCGTGGCAATTGATGAAGCCCTTGGGCGCGGCGGCAAGAATGTCGGCCTTCAGTATCTGGTTGAACGACATCGAAACCAGGAGGTCGGCACCGAATCGTGCGATCTCCTCCACGGCGTCCGGGGCGTTCACATCCGCAAAAGAATGGAAGGGCACCTGCAATTCTTCGGCGCGGTTGCGGAGAACCGGGTCCGGGGCCTCGTGCCGCGCAACGATGAAGACGACCGTCACGGACTCCAGGCCCGCAACCCGCTCAAGGGCAAGGTGCGCCCACGGGCCGTCGCCGAAGAAGCCGATCTTCATCGGATCAATTCGTCCTCGTCGTAGTCACGGGTCGCCTGTTGCCCGAGCATGGCCCAATAATGCAGCGGCGAAATGCCGTTTCCGGGACGCTTGACGGTCAGGTTTTCGGGCGTGAAGAGCTCTCCGGACTTGATTGCCCGGCCGGCGACCAGGCTCTTGCGGGCAACGGCAATATTCTTGCTCTCCGATGCTCCGGGTATCTTCACGCCGTCGCCCAGCGCCGCCTGGATACGCCGGATCGCGGCCACCATCTCGGTCAGCTCGCCAGGCTCCAGCGAAGCCTTGTGATCCGGTCCCGGGAGGCTTCGATCCATCGTGAAATGCTTCTCGATCATCTGCGCCCCACGAGCCGCAGCGGCAATCGGGATCGCGATGCCTCGGCTGTGATCGGAGAAGCCAACTGGCAGGCCGAACGCGTCCCGAAGCGTATCGACCGCCCGCAGGTTCACCTCGTCATCCGGGGCCGGATACTCGGTCGTGCAATGCAGCAAGGTGACCTTTTCCAGAAGGGCCGCGCGCGCCTCCGGCGCCTTCAACGCCTCCGCGAAAGCGTCCACCGATGGCGTATCGCCGCCGAGATACCCGTATGCCAGGACGCCAAGCGCGGTCTCCACCTCCGCCAGCGTCGCCATCCCCGTTGAGACGATCAGCGGTTTCCCCGTCCTTGCGGCGGCCAGCAGCAGGGGGGCGTTGGTGACCTCTCCCGAGCCGAGCTTGATCCGCCGCAGGTCAAGCCGATGGGCCAGCAATTCGAGGCTGTCGATGTCGAAGGGCGTGGAGAGGAATTCTATTCCGCGCTTGTCACAGGCCTCGATGAGGTGGCGATGTTCCGGCTCGCCCAGCTCAAGCCGCAGCAGCATGTCGTGCTGGCTCTCAGTCCGCTCCGTCATTTGCATCTGATAGCCGGCCTTTGGGGCCGAACGGCTGGCCAGCTTGGCCGCACGAAAGGTCTGGAACTTGACGATGTCGGCTCCGGCATCGGCGGCGGCGTCCACGAGGTCCAGCGCCCGGTCCAGGGAGCCATTGTGGTTGACGCCGGCCTCCGCGATCACCGTCACCGGTGGATTTGTCGGCCGCTTGGTCATGGCTCTCGCAGGTCCTGAAAGCTCTTGCGGATCAGCCCGGCGGGATCATCGATACCTTTCAGCACCTCGATAATCCTGGGCGCACTCTCGCCGTCACCGTAAGGATTGACGACGGACGAGCAGTCGCGTCCGAACGCCTGCGCAATCGCCTCGGCGATGGCCCCACGCTCAGGTGCACAGTCGACCACCGAGTCGGCCGTCAGTCTCCCCTTCTGCCGATCGCCGATGTTGACCGTCGGAATTCCGAAGCTCGGTGCTTCATAGAGGCCACTTGACGAATTCCCGACCACGGCGTCGACATGGTCGAGCGCGTTCAGATACAGAGATTGGCCAAGAGAGACGCAGAAGACGGCGTTGTCGTGGGCGTCCGCGAATTCGACCAGGCGTTGGGTCATGGCCCGACCTTCGGTGTCCGCGTTGGGACCGGTCAAAACGATTCCCGTGTCGGCACCCAACGCCGCAAGCGCCGCGAGGAGCTCGTCGAGTTGCTGGACCGAGGCCTGCCTGTCGAGCGTTGCCGGATGGAACGTCACCAGGAGATTCCGCTTGCGCGGTTGCAGCCCGATGGCCTCGAAGACCGACTGCCGGGGCATGCGGTCGATGCGGCGGATATGATCAAGGCCGGTGCTGCCGACATTGTGGACGTTCTGGCGGCTCTCGCCCATCTGCAGCAGCCGGCGCTCGGCCGCGGCGTTGGTGGCGAAGTGAACATGGGCCATCTTGGTGATGGAATGCCGGATGGCGTCATCAAATGCCCCTTCCGTCACGTCTCCACCGCAGAGATGGGCGACGGGAATGCGCGCGAAGAGCGCCGCTTGCACCGCGGCCAGGATCTCGAACCGGTCGCCCAGGACCAGAAGCCAGTCCGGACGAAGTCTCGCCAGCGCGTCGGCGAATCCGATGACCCCCAGGCCGACCGACTTGGCCACGGCCGTCGGCGTGTCTCCGGAGATCAGCATCTCGACCCTTTCGGAGACCGCGAACCCATCGGCCTCGATGGCTTGCACGGTCGATCCGAATTCCTGCGCAAGATGCATGCCGGTCGCCACCGTTTGAAGCTCGAAGGCCGGATCGTCGCGCAGCAGGCGCATGGGCCAATACAGCAGCCCGTAATCGGCGCGGCTGCCCGTGACGACGCAGACCTTACGACGCGGCATCCCGGCTACCTAATCCAGCACTCGACGGCAGATTGACCAGACGGCGCTCCAGGCTCTCCGCGGTCGGCAGATCCATGCGCGGGCATGCGTCATACATCGGCAGTCGGTGGAGCGGTTCCCAAGCCGGCCGTGTCAACAACCCGGCGTCGTTGGTGAGTGAAAGTATCGGATCGCGTTGGTCGGCGTACGACTCATCCAGCAGCAGCGCATTGAGCCAGTAGTTGCTCTCCGAATCGGGCGGCGACGAAACGACCGCGAGACCGGGCACTCCTGCAAACCCGTCGCGGTAGCGATCGGCGAGTCGCCGCTTGCTCGCCAGGATGTCCGGCAACTGCTCCAACTGGGCGCAGCCAAGCGCGGCATTGAGATTCGGCATGCGGTAATTGTAGCCGATCTCGTCGTGCATGTAGGCCCAGCGGTGCGGCAGCTTCGCGGTGGTCGTCAGATGCTTGGCCGTGCGTGCCAACGCGTCATCGTCGGTCAGGATTGCGCCTCCTCCACCCGTTGTCACGATCTTGTTGCCGTTGAAGCTGAAAGCCGCCATCCGGCCAAGCGTACCGGCCATCCGACCTTTGTACCGGCTGCCAAGCGCCTCGGTTGCATCTTCGATGATCGGCAGCCGATAGCGCTCCCCGATCTCGGTCAACGCGTCCATGTCGACCGGATGACCGAAGACGTGTACCGGAATGATCGCCGACAAGCGGCGCCCTGTCAGACGGTTGCGCCATGTATCGCCGAATGGTTCGGCGATGTCCGCAAGATAGTCGGCAAGCGCGGTCACGTCGATTCCGAGCGTGTGTTCCGCGCTCTCTACGAAATGGGGCACCGCCCCCTGATAGGTTACGGCGTTGGCCGTAGCCACGAAGGTCAGCGACGGCAGCAGCACCTCGTCGTCCCGTTCGACGCCTGCCAACTTCAATGCGATGTGCAGTGCGGCCGTGCCGTTCACGGTCGCGACCGCATGCCTGACGCCGACGAAGCCGGCAAGCGCCGTCTCGAACTGATCGACATACGCTCCGACCGACGAGACGTAGGTGCTATCCAGGCAATCCTTGAGCAGCTCCCATTCCCGCCCCGCGAAACGGGGCTCGTGCAGTGCAAGCGGGCGATCCGCGGGGAGAAGGCGGCTCAGGACCTCAAGCACCGTCTCCGCCAGCAGCTGTCTCTCCGCCGCACCGAGCGCCTGTCCGCCGCGCTCAGATATTGTATTGGTCATGCTTGTAGAGCCGAAGGTGTTCCGATTCGACGAACCAACGCGTAGTCTCGGCAAGTCCCCGCTTGAACCCGTCCGGGCCACCGAATTTGGGCCGCCAACCCAGCAGCTCGTCCGCCTTGGATGTATCGGCCAGCAGCCGCTCCACCTCACTCTTCTCTGGGCGGAGCCGTTCGTCGTCGCAGGCTATCTCAATCTCCGCATTCATGATGTGCGCGATCTGTCGGGCCGTCTCGCCAATCGACACTTCGAAGCCGCTGCCCAGATTGACCACCTCGCCAATCGCGGCCTCGGCCTCGGCAGCGGCGATGAATCCGTCGACGGTGTCGGAAACGAAGCTGAAATCGCGGGTCGGATGCAGGCTGCCAAGCCGGATCGTATCCGCTCCGGCGGCGATCTGGGTGATTATCGTCGGAATAACTGCGCGCGCGGATTGCCGGGGGCCGTACGTATTGAAGGGCCGCAGCACCGTGACCGGCGTTGCGAAAGACCGGTGGAACGACAGCGCAATCTGATCTGCGCCGATCTTGGACGCCGAGTACGGGGACTGCCCATGTAGGGGATGGGCTTCGGTAATCGGTACGAACTGGGCCGTGCCGTAAACCTCGCTGGTCGAGGTGTGGACAACGCGCGACACCTCCAATTCGCGGGCCGCCTGGACCACGTTCAAGGTGCCCTTCACATTCGTGTCGATATAGGTATCCGGCGAATGATACGAATACGGGATGGCGATCAACGCCGCCAGATGAAGCACGCAGCTACAGCCCCGCATTGCCTCGCGCATGCCATGCGGGTCGCGCACATCGCCGGCGAAGACTTCGAACCGGCCGACGACATCGTCGGCCGCGCTGTCGAGCCAACCCCAGGAATTCAACGAGTTATAGTGGACAAAGGCCCGGACATCGCTGCCGCGTCGCACCAGCGCCTCGACGAGGTGCGATCCGATAAACCCGTCCGCACCGGTCACCAGCACCTTGCCGTTGGTCAGCGTCGTCATAGAGTGAAGGGCAGCGTTCCCTGGACATCCGGGTGGTTGTGTCTATAGCACGTCACGGCGGCCGTCCATGTCAAATTCTCCACGACACAGGCCCTGCAGAGGGCATCTTGATCCACACGCGTACAACAATCGGGGCGGCGCATTGCCGGCGTTGTGCGACGAATGGCGATGTGGAGACCGCGCCGAGCCGAATCGCCATGTCGTGCCGATAGCCGGCATGTGATTTCTTCCTTGCCGACGCATCCAGTGCTATGACGTCGACTCGATGATCAGGCCGCCCTACTGCCCCCGTCGCAGCCCGAGATCGTGCAACCAATTTGCAGGCCGGCAGGACGGTGGGACGATGACAAAATCAACCGAATATACGCACCGACTGCGTCCGGTCCCGTTTCTCAGCCCCAGCGAATCTCCCGCACAATGCCAAAGGAGGCTAACGCCTCAATGACCGGACCGGTCAATATCGTCTCCATTGTCGACACCGGATGCAATCCGGATACCCGGGTCATGCGCATGGCCGAGGCCCTGACTCAGATCGCGGACACCGTTACCGTGGTGTGCCGCCTCGAAGACGGGCTGCCGCCCGACGAGACGGTAAACGGGGTCAGATATCTGCGGGTGCCGATGCGCTCGAGAGACCTTCCGTTGAAGCGGCGGCTGATTCCGCGACATGGGCTGATGAAGTTCGAAGCGTTCCGCTGGTTTGTCGAAGATGCGGTGATGGCGCGGAACCCCACGATTATCCATGCGAACGACCTGCTGGCGCTGCCCGCCGGAGTCGCTCTATCCCGCAAGGCCGGGGCGAAGGTCGTCTATGACGCGCACGACGTCTATCTCCATCAGCCCAAGCGCCGATCCGCGCTCGTTCGCTGGCACGGAAGCCGCGCGGAAAGCCGCAATATTCGGCGTGCCGAGGCCGTCATAACGGTCACCGAATCGATAGTCGATTTCTTCCAGACGACTTACGGAATTCCACGACCTACGATCGTCATGAACTCTCCGGACTTTGGCGATCAAAAAAACGGGCCGACGCTCCGCGAGGAGATCGGATTGGCGGACGATGTGCCGCTCGCAGTCTATCTCGGGCGGCGCGACCGAAATCGGGGGCTCGACCGGTTGACCACTGCGATGGCGCAGGTTCCAGACCTGCACGTCGCCATGCTGGGTCACAGCGCCGACGGCATCGATGACCGCATCGCCGCAATGGCGGAGAGAGGCGGATACAAGTCCCGGCTTCATCTTTGCGCCCCCGTGCCTCACGATCGGCTCGTCGGACATATTCGATCGGCCGATTTCAGCGTCGTCCCGCTTCACGCGGCGTCCTTGAACCATGAGTTTGCCCTGCCGAACAAACTCTTCGAGTCCGTCTTTGCCGGCCTTCCCGTTGTAGTTTCCGATTTGAAGGAGATGGGACGCTTCGTGCGCGAAACCGATACCGGTTTGGTCATGGATGCACGATCCGTCGAGTCGATCGTGGAGCATCTCCAATATGCCGTGTGCGAGCGCGACCGGCTCAAGCTCTCACCGGAAAAAGTCCAACAGCTATGGGCGGAATACGGATGGCCCGTGCAGTCTGAAAAACTGCTATCGGTCTATCGCAGGCTCATATCAGAACCTGGCTCTCCCGAACTCCCAGCGTGACCGCGCCGGCATGGGCGCTTCGCGTATCCAATCGCTGAAGGACACCGTCTCTCGGCATCCAGTTCCGACTGCCGTCGCATAGTTGGCGGAGCTCGGCTTTCACGGGGTGCAATTCGCCCGCTACAGCTTGCTCTCGTTGCAGTTGGTTGGTGGGCGAATTGGTTGACCTGCGCCCTTCGATACGGCCCCATGGGGCCACAGCTATCCGAAAACTCCAGGGAAGCGATGAACAACCGCAGCCTGCGAATTCTGCATGTCACCAACTTCAATTACGGCATGTATGGCGCGCGCTTCAACGCCTCCGTGGCGATGAAGCTGTCAAACGGATTTGTGCGAAATGGGCACTTGGTGGTTCCATTCAGCCATCGCGACGTCGCGCGCTTCGAAACGCCGCTGCGGTCGAAACGGTGGGGCGTCCGGAAGATGAACCGACGCCTGGTCGAGGCCTGTGAAAATGTCGAACCCGACATTCTGTGCATGGGCCATAGCGAGTTGGTACTCCCGGAGACACTGCAACAGGTCCGCGAGCGCTTTCCCCGAATGAAGACGTTCCTGTGGTTTCACGACCCGCTCTGGGCGACCGAAAAGCTGGGCCATCTCCATGCCCGCTTGCCGTATCTCGATTGCCTTTTTCTGTCGACGGGCGGCAAGCACATGGGAGACTTCAAGACGGCAAATAACACGGTCGGGTTCTTCCCGCCGCCAGTCGACCCGTCGATAGAACGTCATCGCAATTTCGCCCAATCCGATCTGCCGATCGATCTCCTGTTCTGTGGCAGGGCCAACACCGACGCCTCGGAGAGGGCCGTATTCTTGTCCAGCCTCCGCGAGCGCCTCGGAGACATTCGATTTGATCTCAATGGGATGTTCGGCACACCGCTGGTCTTCGGCGCCGCCTACGACAGGAAGCTTCGGTCCGCGCGCATGTCGCTGAATATCAATCGTCGCGGAGACTTCTTCATGTATTCCTCGGCGCGCCTTTGGCAACTCGCCGGCAACGGGTTGATGGTGCTCAGTCAGGCCGGGCCAGGGCTGGAACGTTTGTTCGGGCCGGACGAGGTGATCTATTTCCAGGATCTCGACGATCTGGTCGAGCAGGTTCAGCGGTTTCACGGCGACGATGCCGCGCGGCGGCGGGTCGCCGAGGCCGGCTGGCGCCGGGCGCACAACTCCTACGGCGTCGATCGGGTCTGTCGGTACATGCTCGAAACCGTCCTTGGGGAACCGCATTCCGAGTCCTACGAATGGGCCGACCAGATCATGTAATCCCGCGACTCCCACGGTAAGCGGCAGCCCTGCGCAAAATCGAATTCATGACCCTGAGCGAAACGGTTCAAGCCGTTGATCCGGCGGCCGGTGCGGGACTAATCCCGGGATCACATTTGGCGGCTTGGTCCTGCCGGGCTTCACTTGGTCCTCGTCGCGCTGGCTAATCGATGCGTCGGTGTTCACCGTGTCTTGGAACAGGACATCGATCGAAGTGCGTACGCCGAAATACGCTTCCTCAGCAGGACCCTAAGGTCGCGAATACACTGCCGGACACCCCTTGGCGGTCATGGGTTTCGCCTGCGGCCGACACCGGCCACTTCAATCTTGCAATTCCCAGACGTTCTGGCGATTGTCAACGCGACATTGCGCGGCAAGGTCGTGCAGGCGCAGTTGCCAGATCTCTAGGGATTTGGCACGTGCCCATCTGGGTCAAATACTGAAGAGTGTGCCAGCCATTGGTGGCAGTTGGGAGCATGTGCGGTGGTCCGACGATTCAAGTTGATGGATATAGAAATTACCGATGGCCCGGAGTGTTTCGTCATTGGCGAAATCGGCAACAACCATCAGGGCGATCTGGAAGTAGCCTGCAAGTTGGTCGATGCCGTCAAGGCCGCGGGCGCTCAATGTGCGAAATTTCAGCGCCGGAACAACAAGGTGCTGTTCACGGAGGAGATGTATAACAAGTCCTACGACAGCGAAAATGCCTTTGCTCCGACTTATGGCGCGCATCGCGAAGTGGTCGAGCTCGACATGGCCCAGTTTCGCGACCTGAAGCAATATTGCGATGAGCAGGGCGTCATCTTTTCCGCGACTCCGTTCGAGGAGGCGAGTGCCGACGATCTTGAGAGTATTGACACGCAACTCTACAAAATCGCCTCGGCCGACCTGAAGAATACCCCGCTGCTCCAGCATGTTGCGGGCTTCGGCAAACCCATAATCATCTCGACTGGCTACGCGACCCTTGAGGATGTCGATCGCGCCGTGCAGGTTCTCGGGCCGATCTGCGACAACTTCGCAATCCTGCAGTGCACGGCCTCATATCCATGTGACACGCAATTCCTGAACCTGCGGGTGATCGAGACCTTGCGCGAGCGCTATCCGGACCATGTGATCGGCTATTCGGGTCATGACGGCGGCACCTCGTTGCCGCTCATCGCCTATATGCTGGGTGCCAGGGTCATCGAAAAACACCTGACGCTGAAGCGGACCATGAAGGGCACCGACCATGTTTTCTCGCTGACACCGGACGCGATGCGGCGGATGGTGCGCGACATCAATCGCATTCCGGTCGCTCTTGGAGACGGTGTGAAGCAGATGTATGAGGTGGAAGTGCCGCCCATGACCAAGATGAAGAAGTGCCTGGTAGCGGCCATGCCTCTCGAAGAAGGTGCGGTGATAACCGCGGACAATATCCGCGTGCGCGTCCCGGCGAACAACAGCGCGGACACGTTGCCGCCCTATCTGTTCGACGCGGTGAACGGCGGCCGGCTGACCAGGGCACTTGCGTTCGAAGAGCCGCTGCGCGAGGGCGATGTACGCGCCGCCATGTAGTGGTTGCGCCGCATTCGGTGCCCAGGCCCGCATCGGCGCCGGCGGTGCCATCCCTGCGGTCGACCGACTCTCGACCGGAAGCCTGCTCGCGGTATCGCCGCCCTAGAGAAAGATGGTGCGCATGAACGGCACCGCAGAGTTCGACAACCTGTTCCGCGTCGACGGACGCGTGGTCATCGTGACCGGCGCGTTTGGCCAGCTCGGCCGCGCCTATTGCGGCGCGCTGCTTGCGGCAGGCGCGCGGGTCGCCGCACTCGACCACCCGGATGTCGTCAGCAGCGTCGATGCGCCCGACGGCACCCTTGCCGTCGCCGCCGATGTCTGCGACCGAAGCGCACTGGTCGAGGCCCTGGCGCAAATCCAGGCGTCACTCGGCCCCCCTTCCGGGCTTGTCAACAACGCCGCAATCGACTCGCCGCCTCACGCACCGGCAGAGGAGAATGGCCCCTTCGAGACCTTCCCGGAGGAATCCTTCGACAAGGTGATGGCGGTGAACGTGAAGGGCGTGATGCTGTGCTGCCAGGTGTTCGGCGGCGCCATGGCGCATGGCGATGGCGGCTCCATTGTGAATATTGGATCCATCTACGGCGTTGTCTCGCCCGACCAATCCCTTTACGAATACCGCCGCAATTCAGGCTCGGTCTTCTATAAACCGGTCGCCTATTCCGCCTCGAAATCGGCGATCTACAACTTGACACGATATCTGGCGACGTATTGGGCCCAAAAGGGTGTCCGGGTGAACTCGCTCACCCTGGCCGGCGTGTTCAACAACCAGGACGCAGAGTTTCTCGAGGCGTATCTGAAGAAATGCCCTGTCGGCCGAATGGCGGAGCCAGATGACTATATCGGGCCGGTCATCTATCTCCTGGCAGAGGCGTCGCGCTACATGACCGGCGCGGAACTGCGTGTCGACGGTGGGTGGACGGCATGGTGAGCGAGATCATCGGCAACCGTATCGGGGGAACAAGCATTCCGGCCGGGAGCGGCGCGACGTTCGACAACGTCAATCCCGCAACCGAGGAGGTAATCGGCAAGATCGCCAGGTCTGACGGAAAAGACGCGGCGGCCGCGGTCGCCGCGGCCCAGTCCGCGCAGCCGCACTGGGCTGCAATGTCGCCAGTCGCCCGTGGAGCGGTTCTCCATGCCGTCGCCAACGCGATGGAAGAGCGCGCGGACGAGATTGCCGGTGTCGCGGCACGGGAGACGGGAAAGGCGCACGCCCACGCGCTTGGTGAAGTGGGGGCTGCTGTCCTGCAGGCAAGGTATTGGGCAGGCGAAGGTCAACGCATGGCAGGCCGCAGCCTGCCGAGCGCCGATCCAACACGCAGCCTGACGACGATTCGCCGCCCCGTCGGGGTCGCAGCGCTGATCCTCGCGTCAAATACGCCAATCGCCAATGTCGCCTGGAAACTCTTTCCCGCCCTGATCTGCGGCAACGGCGTTGTCGCGAAGGCGTCCGAGGATTCGCCGGAGACCGCCGAGGTCATGGTTCGGATCGCCGAGGACGCCGGTCTGCCGCCCGGAATCGCCAACGTCCTTCAGGGCTACGGAGTCGAGGCCGGCGCGCCGTTGGTGGAGAACGAAGCCGTTGCGGCCGTCAGTTTCACCGGTTCGTCGGCGACCGGTGCAAGGATTGCCGCTGCTGTAGCACCGCGTATGGCCAAGCTCTCGCTTGAATGTGGCGGCAAGAATCCGATGCTGGTGTTTGAGGATGCCGATCTGGACCGCGCCGTGCACTGGGCGGTGGCGTCTGCATTCAGCAATGCGGGTCAACGTTGCTCCAGCGCCTCTCGGCTGATCGTGCTCGACGGGATCTATGAGACCTTCCGAGACCGGCTTGTAGCAGCCGCGGCGGCGCTCAAGCTCGGTGTCGAACCTGGCGATGACGTGGGCCCGGTGATCAGCGCCGGGGCACTTGAGCGTATGCTTTCGGTTCTGGACCGGGTCGCGAGCGAGGATGGGAGGATCCTCGTCGGCGGCAGCCGGGCCAAACAGCAAGGCTTTTATATGATGCCCACCGTAGTCGAAGGGCTTGATGCGGACGCCGAGATGAGCCGCACCGAACTGTTCGGGCCGATTACCCAGCTTTTTCGCGCCGCCGACGAGGAGGATGCGCTACATATCGCCAATGACTGCCCCTATGGTCTCACCTCGGCGGTGCACACGCGGGACATCGACCGCGCTTTGCGCCTGGCTGAGCGAATCGAGGCGGGCGTCGTTTCGATCAACGCCGGAACCCATGGCGCGGAACCGCATATGCCGTTTGGCGGGGTCAAGCGCTCGGGCAACGGAACCCGGGAGCCGGGGATCGAGGCGCTCGACATCTATACCGATCTGAAGAACATTCTGTTCACCAGAGAGGCGTGACCAACGGCGATCGCCTTTAAGCGCAGGAACCGCATCCATGATTGAAACCAGGGCATTGGAAGGCGTCATTCCGGTGGTCCAGACGCCGCTCACACGCGATTACCGGATCGACGTGGAAGCTATCCACCGTCACATCCCGTTTCTGGAGGAACGCAAGGTCGGTGGATATTGGGCGCTCGGCACGGGAAGTGAGGACATGAACCTCACTTTCGACGAACGCCTGACGGCGGCGCGGGCACTGTGTGAGGCCAATGACGGCCGTCTTCCGCTGATCCTCGGCGCCGGGTTCTATTGCTACAAAGACAGCATCGCATTCATGGAGGCGACGCGAGAGCTGGAATTCGATGCGTATCACGTCATGCCCTATCATCCGCTGCTCAGCATGGACCGGCTTGACGCCTATTATCGGGCGCTGGCGGACGCGGCGCCAAAGCCGCTTTGGCTCTATACCAGCGCAAATTGGGCGCAACCGCTAAAGCCGCCCTTCATTGAGAAGCTGGTCGATCATCCGAATATCGCGGGCGTGAAATACTCCACCCAGCGCACCACCGACATGCTCAAGAGCCTCACCTTTGCCGGCCCGGGATTTCAGATGATCACCGCGGTGGCCGCGCAATGGGCGGTGGCCCTGGCCATGGGCGTCAAGGCCGGCACCACGAGTATGGCCGGCGCGCTGCCCGAAGTGCTGCTGGATGTCTATGAGCTTCACAAGGCCGGCCGTCGCGACGAGGCCATGGCGGCACAACAGCGGATGAACGCCTTCACCGCCGCCTGGCCGAAAGGTCCGAAGGCGGACAACTTCCTCACCGGCGCGGAAGAAAAACACATCCTCAGCCGCCGCGGAATCATGGCCCCATACATGACGTCCTATTACCGCGAACTGACCGATGCCGAAGCCGCACAGCTCGACAAGGCGATCGAGGATCATGGCTGGGGGCATGTGATCTAGTCGGTTTCATGGAAGGAGTTCGGGGAATGCCCCTGGTCAAACAGTCTCGCGTCTATTTTCAGACGCCCTTTCGGCTCTGGCGCCGGCGGCTGAGCGACAAGACGTATGCCGAGCGCTTCAAAAAGAAACTGAAAAACATGAATGGCGGACCGTTATCGTCAGAAGAAATTGCCGCAATTACTCAGAACGAAACAAAGAGTCAGATTTCAACCCAAGCCCAGAGATCCAAAGATTGCATCACGCTGCAGAATATACTTGACGCTGAAATCAGGAAAAAACCGCAGACACACTGCGCGCTTACTGTTCGCAATATACTGAACGCCGATCCGACTATAAGGAAGATCTACAATATCGGCGCACGAACTGACGTTGTGTCGAGCTTCCTGGCACCTCTATTTCCGGAACGAAGCTTTGTCTCAGTGGACATGCATGACGATCTGGAAGGGCAAAATGTCGGGCTGGAGGCATCTCCGAATTGGTCAGTTATGTCCGGCTACGCGATCGACTTGATGCGCGAAGGCAGAATTTCGGGAGATTTGATCTTCTCCACGTCAGTCACCTGTCTTATGCGAACCGGAGAATTCGAAGAGTATATCAATCTCGCATCCACGAACTTTAGATGGATCATGTTCAACGAGGTCCACTATCCATATCCATCTGCATTGCAGGCATTCAATTATCTTTTGCATCGCAGACCACATTCACCTTCAGACGTAGAGGCGCCCTACCCAAGTGGAAAGTACTCCCAGTACATGTACAACTACCCTCGCGCCCTAGAACAAATTGGCTTCGAAGTAGTATTCTATGAGCCGGCAATCGAATACTCTGGCGGAGTCCTGTTTCAAACCGTCGGAAAGAAGCGCAAGAAGACCTAGGGCTCATAGCCAAGGGTGTCTGATCTGGTCGACGGCCCGGCGAGTGGTGTGGAGATGACGTCGTGAAGGCTGTTATTCTGGCGGGAGGGTTCGGGACCCGGATCGGCGAGGAGTCCGGCACGAGGCCGAAACCGATGATCGAGATCGGCGGCCGTCCGATCATCTGGCACATCATGAAGATCTATTCCCATTTCGGGATCACCGACTTCGTCATTTGCCTGGGTTACAAGGGCTATGTGATCAAGGAGTATTTCGCGAACTATTTCCTGCACATGTCCGATGTCACCTTCGACATGCGCCAGAATGACGTACGGATCCACAGCAATCGCTCCGAACCCTGGCTGGTGACACTGGTCGACACCGGTCCTGACACCATGACCGGCGGCCGGTTGAAGCGGGTGGGGTCCTATCTCGGTGACGAGGATTTCTGTTTCACCTATGGCGATGGCGTCGCAGATATCGACATCGGTGCACTTGTCGATTTCCACAAATCCGGCGGCAAACTCGCGACCGTGACCGCGGTGACGCCGCCCGGCCGGTATGGCGCCCTGGACCTTGCAGAGGATCAGCGAGCGGTGACCGGCTTTCTCGAAAAGCCGCGTGGCGATGGCGGCCTTATCAATGGCGGTTTCTTCGTATTGTCGCCCAAGGTGCTCGACTACATTCCCGGCGATGCGACGCCCTGGGAGACCATACCCATGACGCGGCTTGCCGAGGAGGGACAGTTGCAGGCCTACAGCCATGGCGGCTTCTGGCAGCCCATGGACACCCTGCGGGAGAAGACATTGCTCGAGGGGCTGGTGCGAGACGGGACGGCGCCGTGGATGATGTGGGACAAATAGGCGACTGGACCGGCATCCGGGTCTTCGTCACCGGCCATACCGGCTTCAAGGGATCCTGGCTGACGTTGCTGCTGTCCCGCCTGGGCGCGGAGGTAACGGGCTATGCGCTCGACCCGCCGACCGAACCAAGCGCATTCGCGGATATGGGCATCGCCGACCTGTTGGCAGCGGACCATCGCGGGGACATTCGCGACCTGCCGCGGTTGAGCGAGGCAATGGACGCGGCCCGACCCGATCTGGTGATCCACATGGCCGCCCAGCCCCTGGTGCGCGAGAGTTATCGCCGGCCGATCGAGACCGTGGCGGTCAATGTGCTGGGGACCGCCCATGTGCTGGAGGCCGCCCGTTCTGCCGGCGACGTCCGTGCATTCGTGAACGTCACCACCGACAAATGCTACGAGAACGTCGGATGGCTGCATCCTTACCGTGAGACGGACAGGTTGGGCGGCGCAGACATCTACAGCGCCAGCAAGGCCTGCGCCGAACTGGTCACGGCGGCCTGGCGCAAGAGCTTCGGCGACCCGGGGCCGGTTATAGCCACCGCCCGGGCCGGCAATGTGATCGGTGGCGGCGACTGGGCGCAGGAGCGGCTGGTCCCCGACTGCATGCGCGCCTTCTCTGCCGGCGAGGCCGTCGTGCTGCGAAGCCCGGCCGCGGTGCGCCCGTGGCAGCATGTGCTTGAACCGCTGACCGGCTACCTGGCTCTGGCCCAGGCGCTGTTGCGGCGCGATGCGGAGGTGGATGAGGGCTGGAATTTCGGGCCAGATCTAGAAGGCGAGGCCACTGTGCTGCATGTCGCGCAAACTGCCGCCGCGGCCTGGGGCGACGGCGCGGAGGCGCGAGCGGCCGAGGGGGCTGCTGAATTTGCCGAGGCGGACACGCTGAGACTCGATAGCGCCAAGGCGAGACTCAAACTGGGATGGCGGCCGCGTTGGGATCTGCAGCGCGCCATTACCGAAACCGTTGCCTGGCATCGCGCCAGAAGCGCCGGCGAAGACCTCCGGACCTTTGGACAGAGGCAAATCGGCGATTATCTGGAGTCGGGCCCATGAGCGGACGCTTTTCGGTTCTTGAGGAGCCGATGGCCGGTCTGCGCCTTTTGCAGCGTGCCCGCATGGGCGACGAACGCGGCCATCTGGAGCGCCTGTTCTGCCAGGAGGAGCTTTCTGCCCTGGGCTACACGCTGCCGGCGCGTCAGATCAACACGACGCTGACCCGCGACATCGGCGTTGTTCGCGGACTGCATTTGCAGCGTCCGCCTTGCGCCGAGACCAAGCTGGTGTCTTGCCTGACCGGGCGGGTCTTCGACGTTGCCGTCGATCTGCGCGCCGGCTCGTCCAGCTTCGGCCGCTGGTACGGCGCGGAGCTGAGCGAAGAGAATGGCCGCTCTTTGCTGATCCCGCGCGGGTTTGCTCATGGATTTCAGACCCTGGAGTCCGACACCCGCATGGTCTATGCCCATGACGCGGATTTCGCACCGAAGGCAGAAGATGGCGTCAATGTCGCCGACGTGGATATTGCCATCGAATGGCCCCTGCCCCTCGCCGGGCTGTCGGATCGCGACAGGGGTTTGGGGCCGTTGAGGGAATTCGAGGCCGTGTCGCCGTGAGCCAATCTTCTGATTCGGCTGTGGAGCAGGACGGTTCGACGCACTCGGTCACGGCCTGCCGATGCTGCCGCGCACCGCTGACACGGCTGTTTCTCGATCTTGGCTCGGCCCCTCCGTCGAACAACTACCTGACGCCCGAGGCCCTGGCCAAACCCGAACAGTATTATCCGCTCCGCGTGCTGGTCTGCGATGCCTGCAAGCTTGTGCAGACGCAGGATTTCGCGGACGCGTCCGAGCTGTTCTCCGCCGACTACGCCTATTTCAGCTCCTATTCAGCCGCCTGGCTGGCACATTCGAAGGCCTATGTTGAGGCGATGATCGAGCGGTTCGGCCTGGGCTCCGCCTCCTGCATCGCCGAGATCGCGGCCAACGACGGATATCTGCTGCAATATGCCAAGTCCGCCGGGGTGCCTTGTTATGGCGTTGAGCCGACTGCCAGCACCGCCAGCGCCGCCCGAGCCAAGGGCATCGAAATCATCGAGGCGTTCTTCGGCGAAGAACTCGGCGCCGAACTGGCGGAGGCAGGACGATCAGCCGACCTCATCGCGGCCAACAACGTTCTGGCCCATACTCCCGACATCGTCGACTTCGCCAAGGGATTCAGCAGGCTGCTCAAACCGAACGGTGTCGCCACATTCGAGTTTCCCCATCTGCTGGAGCTCGTGGAGCAAGGGCAGTTCGACACGGTCTATCATGAGCATTTCTCGTATCTCTCCCTGCTGGCGGTCGAGAACGTGTTTGCAATGGCGGGGTTGCGCGCCTTCGATGTGGAGCTGTTGCCGACCCATGGCGGCAGCCTGCGCCTTTTTGCCGAACGGACCGAAGGCGAGAGCCGCCGCTCACAAAGCGACCGGCTGATCGCGCTCCGCGAGCGCGAGGCGGCGGCCGGCGTCGACGGGACGGCTTTCTATGACGGCTTTCAGGCCAAGGCCGACGCCGTGCGCATCGATCTCCTGGAGCACCTGATCGCGGCCAAACGAGCCGGCAAACGCGTGGCCGCCTACGGGGCGGCAGCAAAGGGCGCGACGTTGTTCAATTATGCCGGACTGCGCCGCGACCTGATCGCCTATGTCGCCGACCGGAACCCGGCCAAGCAAGGCAAATTCATGCCGGGCTGCCACCTGCCGATAGTGACGCCGGAGCATCTGGAGGCCGACGCTCCGGATGAGATCCTGATCATCCCTTGGAACATTGCCGACGAGATTGCAGAGCAACTTGCGCCCCATCGCGCCCGTGGGGCCCGCCTGGTCCGCGCCATCCCTCGCCTCGAGGTGATTGCGGACTAGCGCGTGCTCGCAATGGCAGTCCGCGGCCACCTCTTGCCGCTGGTCAGGCAGGCGACTCGCCCCGGCGGACGGAACAACTCAGTCCCTTGGCAATCATTCGGATAGCACTATGCTGCGACTCGAAATGCCGATTCAGCCAGATGTGCAAATTTGCGTGCCATGCTGATTCGATGCGGGAAAGCCTCAGCTGACGGAGGTCGGTCCATCGATCCGGTACCCTACACACGCGCTTCCGTGACCGAGTTGGAAGTCGCGTACGCGACCGAGGCCGTGCGACATGGCTGGGGCGCGCGATGCTATGAATGCCTCGACCGGTTTGAAATCGCGCTTGCAGAGCGTCTGGGTGTCGCGCATGCGGTGGCCACCTCGTCCTGCACCGGCGCGATCCATCTCGGACTGGCGGCTCTCGATCTGCCGGCCGGCGGCGAAGTGATCCTTGCGGATACAAACTGGATAGCGACGGTTTCGCCGATCCATCACCTCGGCCTCAAGCCGGTTTTCGTAGACATCGACCCGGACAGCTGGTGCCTTTCGCCAGAGGCCGTCCGCGCGGCGGTCACGCCGCAGACATGCGCGGTGGTCGCGACCCATCTGTACGGAAATCTCTGCGATCTCGATGCGCTGCAGGAGATTTGCGATGCGAACGGGCTTGTGCTGATCGAAGACGCGGCCGAGGCCTTGGGATCGCAACGCGATGGACGCCTCGCCGGCAGTTACGGTCGATTTGGTGCGTTTTCCTTTCATGGCACAAAGTTGATCACCACGGGCGAAGGCGGCGCGCTGGTGACAGACGACTCGGAATTGGCCGCCAAAGTTCGAATGCTGAACAATCACGGTCGCGCTCCCGGCGATCCACAGTTCTGGGCTTCGAGCATCGGCTACAAGTTCCGCATGTCGAATATCGAAGCGGCGATCGGACTTGGTCAGTTGGAGCGCTTCGATGAGTTGCTGGAGAAAAAGCGCGCGATCTTCGCCGCCTATCGCGCGCGGCTCGCCGGCTTCCCCGGGGTGCGGCTGAACCCCGAACCGACAGGCTGTGTGAACAGCTATTGGATGCCAACCCTCTTTCTCGGCGCCCCGCAGACAGCGACGGCGGAGTCCGCGCTCGCTCATCTGCGAGAGCACGGTATCGATGCGCGCGTCGTCTTCTGGCCGCTTTCATCCCTGCCGATGTTCGGCTCCGGGCCCGGCCTGCCGAACGCGCGCGACTTCTCTCAGCGGGCGTTCAATCTGCCCAGCTTCAGCGATATGAGCGAGGACGAGATCCTGCAAGTCTGCGACGCGCTCTCGGACATCCTGACGTCGTGAACGGCGTGCAACGTGAAGTGTGGACCTGAGGAACGAGCCGGAACTGTGAGCGGATCGCAGGATAACCTCGCCACGCCGTTTCGGTTGGCCGTGTTCGCCGATGGTCCCGTCGGCACTGCCATAGTCAGCGCGTTGAAGCAGCGCTTTCCCGACGATATCGCGCTTGTAGTGGTCACCTCCGGCGATAGTGTCGTCGCCCGGGAGATACAGGATATTCCGACCGTAGACTGGTCCAATGCAGAGGCGCGGGCCGATGCGCTGGGTGCGGAAATCGATCTCGGGCTCTGCGCGTGGTGGCCTCATATTCTCAAGGCCGAGACCATCCGAATGCCTCGTCTTGGCTTCCTCAATACGCATCCAAGCCTCTTGCCGCACAATAGAGGCAAGAACCCCAATTTCTGGTCGATTGTGGAAGAACGGCCCTTCGGGGTGAGCGTGCATTGGATCGACGAGGATATCGACAGCGGCGATATCGTGGCGCGGCGCGAAATTCCCGTCGACTGGACGGATACCGGCGAGACGCTCTATCGAAAGGCCTGCGCGGAAATGGTTCCGGCGGTCGTCGACGCTTATGCCGAGGTCAGGTCCGGCACTGCAAAGCGGGTTCCGCAGTCGCTCAACGAAGGCTCCTTTCACCGGGCGTCGGAACTTGACCCCGCGTCTCGGCTCGATCTCGATGCACCGACGACCGCCCGCGCGGTTTTGAACCGTTTGCGGGCCAGAACCTTCTCCGGCTACCCTGCCTGCTGGTTCGAAGATGGTGGTCGGCGATACGAGGCTCGCATCGAAATTGTCGATAAAGATCGCGATCAGGCACCGACACAACTCGAACGAAAATCCGATGGATGACCCGATCAAGAAATTTGAGGATGAGGTTGACGCCAACCTCCGGGCATTGGCGGAAGATGACAATCTTCACGGCGCATCACGCGTGTGGCTGCGCGAAGCCTCCCGGTACAACTATTCTTACAATTTCCGTTGGCTGGGACGGCCGATCATTCAATTCCCGCAGGACATCGTCGCGGTTCAGGAGTTGATCTTCACGGTCCAGCCGACCTTGATCATCGAAACCGGCATCGCCCATGGCGGTTCGTTGATCCTCTCGGCGTCAATGCTTGAGCTGAACGCCGCTTGCGGTGGACCGCAGGAGGCGCGTGTGCTGGGGGTCGATATCGACATCCGCGCACACAATCGCGCAGCGATCGAGTCGCATCCGATGTTCAAGCGGATCGACATGTTGGAGGGTTCGTCCACGTCTGAGCCGATCGTCAGCGAGATCTGCGCACGTGCAGAAGACGCTGAGCGGGTCCTGGTTTTCCTGGACTCAAATCATACCCATGCGCACGTCCTGGCAGAGTTGCGTGCCTACGCGCCTCTGGTAAGTCAGGGATCCTACTGCGTCGTCTTCGACACGATCGTCGAAGATTTTCCGAAAGGGTGGTTTGACAATCGCCCGTGGGATGTGGGCGACAATCCCAAGACCGCGGTGCAGGCATATCTGGCGGAACTCGATGAGCAGCCCCAGATCGGTCAGGATGGCGCGCCGCTACACTATGAGATTGATCAGAGACGAGATGCCCAGCTGCTGATTTCGGTGGCGCCCTCCGGTTATCTGCGTCGCCTGGAATTGCCAACGGGTACCGAATAGCGACGGGAAGAACGATGGCGCAGGCGGCGAAGGCGCAAAATGTGCCCGAGGTGACAGTCGGGCTGCCGATCTTCAACGAAGAAGACAGGATCGCCGACTGCCTCGCGGACCTCCAACGTCAGACGCTGACGAACTTCAACATCGTCGTTTTTGATAACTGTTCGACCGATCGCACAGCGGAAATCGTGGCAACGTTCGCAGGTGACGACCCGCGTATCAAAACCTTCCGGCATTCCGAGAATGTCGGGATCGTGCGGAACTTCAAAGCCGTGCTCGAAGCCTGTGATACGACTTACTTCAAATGGCTGGCCGCGGACGATCGTATCGACCCGCAATATCTCGAGCGCTGTCTGGCGGTGTTCCGAAAGGACCCAACGGTCGTTGCCGTGCAAACCGGCCACATCGTCCATGATGACGAGCGAGAGTTGAGAAGGGTCGACATTACCAACCTCTCAACGTCGTTGGGTTGGCGTCATGTCCTGTCGCTTGTCGCGAGCAAGGCAAAGGCGAACTACTTCATCTACGGACTATTCAGAACCGATGTGCTGCGGGAGATGTATCTGCATTTTGAACCGATGCCGTCGGGCGATCGGTGGTTCCTGCTCGGGATGCCTGCTGAAGGTGCTCTGCACTATCTGACCGACCACCTTCACTATCGCTATCAGAATCCGGTCACCTTCGCGGTGCGCCAGCCCAGCGATCCATTGGCCCGTTCGCAGCGCACCCCGATGCTTGCATTGATGCGGCGCATGAATGCAAACCTGCCACGTCTCAACCGCTCGCAGCGCCTTCATGTGAACGTCTACTTCATGAAATGGTACGCGCGCTGGCAATATGACCTGTTCCGCCGCCGCCGGAAGGCGTTCCTGAAGAAATGGCGGCGATGGGCGGTGGCCCGCGTTACCGGCGCCCCCTCCCGCTAGACTCTCGACAGACCGCAGCACGACCGCCGCCGAGGAACAGGCCTGCAATGCACTACGGGCTCTTTGGAAGTTCGTGACCTCAGAAGATCGCACCGACTCTCGGGTAGGAAGTTCATTCGGAGCCTGGCCTGAACATCATCGACACGATCGCCGTCGTGTCATGTTCCGGTCCGGAAGGCTCCAGCTTTGACGGTACCGGCGCCATCACCTCCGCACACCACGTACAGAGTTTGGCGGCGCGATCGGTCGAATCCCCGATCTCAACCGCGCCATTGCGCAATTTGACCAGATCATCGTCACCGCCGACCTGGATCAGATTCGGCGCTGGAGCATGGATGAACCATGGCGCGCCGAATACGAAAGTCGGCTTGTCGCGCAATACCGCCTCCCAGCCGACCGTTCCGGCGAGAACCGCGACCGCGTCGCACCGATCGATGGCCTTGAAGGTGTCGAGGCCGTGATGCAACAGCGTCACGTTGCCCAGCTTGGCGATCGCGTCGTAGAAACCGACCGACCGGCCCAGATAGTTCCGCTGATAGGGTGCGAATTGTGACGGATGTTCCTTCACCCAGACCTCGCCCGCATGCTGGGCCACCAGTTGCAGCACCGCGATCTGGTTATAGAAGGGAAAGGATGCCGGCGCCGTCTGGCGCTCGGGCTGGCATTGCAGTGACATGAAGACGCGCGGCTTGCTGGCACTGGACTCTGCAGGCAATGCCGTGGCGGCGACGCGCCGATAGGCGGCGAAGTTGCGCCAGCTGCGGAAAATCTGGGTCCATGTGCCCTGAGCGGCCGCCTCATCCAGCGCTCGGCGCTCCGCGGACCGTCGTCGGCTCCGACTCGATCTGGATTTCCAGCGCCGCCGAGCACTTTGCAGCATGATATTGTAAGGTGGGCGCAGGCTTGACCGCTTCGACACCCGGGCGAGTTTTTTGGACACCCGTGAATCGAGCACCTGTGCCGCGCCGGTCTTTTCCGCAATGTTGCCGGAAACGGCTTCGGCGATCTTGGCACGTGCCGTATCCGGCAGAGTATTGCGCAAGGGCTGGCCGCCGATCTCTTCGATGAGGCAATAGTGATCGGGCAGTGCCGTCTTCTGAACGATGAAGATGCGCCCCCCCTGATTTTTCAGCAACCGATAGAGAAGGTAATGGCTTACCTGATGCGGTTCGTTCCAGAATATGGCCGTGTCGAGGCGGCACTGCGTAATCAGCCAGCGAATATTGAGCAGTATCCGCCGCAGAAATTCGTCTTTGTCGATCTGGGTTTTCTGATCGTGACAGACGAGGCGTCCCATCAGATGCATCAGCGTCGCATAATGCTCCGCGATCAGCGCACTGTCCTCGAAAGCGTCCGCGGCCGGACCAGGCCGGTCCCAATGCGGATTCAACAGCCCACTATAGCCGCCGACCACCAAGCTCGAGGGATAGGCGGCGGACAGCGCCTCGACATCCAGATGGACGGCCTCGATGCACGCGAGTTCACCGCCAGCGGCGAGGATGTCGTCGGCAAGACGGCGCTGCAGCGGGTCATTGATAGAGACGAACGCTCTCACTGCGCTTGATTCCGCCTCAGCAGAAAATCGGCGATCGCAAGGTCATCGGCGATGTCCACATCGACGCAGGTGCTTGGCATGATGTAGTAGCTTGACCGTGCGCCATGGATTGATCGGTTTCTCCGAACGTACGCGACGCTCGCTATGTAGATGCTGGCGTTGTAGCGAAAATACTCATCAGGATGGTGCGGCAGCACCTCCATCACCTCGTCTTCGCCGTCGGCCCGGCGCATCAGCGTCGGCTGGCGCTTCTTGATCGGCCCGATCACACTCGCCAGCGTTTCCGGTTCATTGCGCAGGAACACTTCGATCGCCTCGTCGATATGCGTGGCGGTGCGTAAAGGCGAAGTGGGCTGCAGGAGTACCACGGCGTCGAATTCCCAACCGCGTTCCGCCTGGCACCAATCGAGTGCATGAAGGATGACGTCGATGTTGCGGCACTGGTCCGTCGCCAATTCTGGCGGTCGCAAGAACGGTGCATCTGCGCCATGGGCAAGAGCGACGTCGCGGATCTGCTCGCTCTCGGTCGAGAATACAACGGAGGTCAATCGCCGCGCCATCGCCGCCGCTTCGATCGAATGGGCGATCAACGGCTTGCCACCGCAGTCCAGAATGTTCTTGTTCGGCAATCGCTTCGATCCCCCTCGGGCGGGGATGACGCCAAGAATTCGGGGTTTCATGGAGGACAGCATTCCCTATAAAACGGCGGCGTTGCGGCGACAGAGGGCTGCATCGCATGCGACGCCAGGGCGGCGCAACGCTAAATGCTCATGCCACCGGCGTCGCGAAGTGATCGAGAACAGGGCGTTGCAACTCATCGCTTTGGCGGGCGGCATGGCGGGAGTAATCGTCGGCGACGCCGTTGCGAGGCGCCAGGGATATCAACGCTGAGGGAGCCAACGAGATGAATCTCACCTATGTCGATCCCGCCGCATTTTCGCCGGCGCGCAATGCCAACGCGCCGCAGGCGGAGCGTCTGGCCGTAATCGCAACCATGACACGGCTCAATGCGCTCACCGCCATCAAACGCGCGGGGTCGGGGCATATCGGCTCCAGCTTCAGTTCGATCGACATCTTCACCCTGCTCTATGAGCGTCGGATGGGGGAGAGCGACGTTTTCTTCTCCTCAAAGGGCCATGACGCACCAGGCCAATACGCGGCGATGGCAGCGGTGGGCATCCTCCCAATCGCAAGCGTCCTCAACCTGCGTCGACTGGGCGGCCTGCCCGGACATCCTGAGGTCGGCACGCCGGGCGTGGTCGCCAGCACCGGGTCCCTGGGCATGGGGCTTTCCAAGGCGCGGGGCATTGCGCTGGCGCGGCGGCTGCGCGGCGCGGGCGGACGGATTTTCGTGATGCTAGGCGATGGAGAACTGCAGGAAGGCCAGAATTACGAGGCGTTCCGCTCGATCGTGAATGACAAGCTGACGCAGATCAGGGTCGTGGTCGACTGCAACAAGATTCAATCGGACAAGTATGTCCGCTGCATCAACGATCTTGGCGATATCGAAGCCAAGCTCGCCGCTTTCGGCTGGGGCGTGCACCGCGCCGACGGCCACGATTTCGAGGCGTTGGACACGGCTCTCAATGCCATGGACGCTGACGATGGCGCTCCGCAGATTCTCATCGCCGACACGATCAAGGGGCGCGGTGTCTCCTTCATGGAGGCCGCACCGGACAACGCAGATCCGACGATGGTGTATGCTTGGCATTCCGGTGCACCGAAGGACGACGACTATCAAAGGGCGGTCGAGGAACTGACCGCGGAAATTGCCGCAGGTCACGAGTCGCTGTTGCTGGATGGTCCGGAATTCTCCACCTCCGCAGCCGCCGCACCGTCACCGCTTGTGCCTGCGACGGACAGCCTGGGCACGCCGACCCGCACCATTGCGGCCGCCATGGGCGAAGAGCTGCAGAAGATGGCCGGGGCCCGGTCGGAGCTGGTGGTGCTCAGTGCCGATCTTTCGGATGACTGCGGCCTGCGCGCCTTCGAGAACGGCACGCCGGAACGGTTCTTCGAGAGCGGTATCGCTGAACAGGACATGGTGAGCGCCGCCGGCGCCCTGGCCGGCCAAGGCCATCTGCCGGTCGTCGCGAGTTTCGCCAGCTTCCTCTGCTCGCGCGCGAATGAGCAGATCTACAACAACAGCTGCGAAGGCCGGAAAGTCATCTACATCGGACAATACGCTGGCGTTCTGCCCGGCGCTGCCGGGTATTCACATCAGAGCGTTCGCGACATCGCGCTGATGTCGAACCTGGATCGCACACTTGTGGTTCAGCCGGGCTCCGCGGCCGAGGCCCGGGCGCTGATCCGCTGGGCGGTCGAGACTGCGACGGAAAGCGTGTACATCCGCAGCCTCATAATTCCCAAACCTTCCGACCTCGACACCATGCCTCACGGTTTGGCACCGGTGGGCCAAGGCGTGATGCTGGCCGATGGCGAGGCGGCAACCATTGTCGCATACGGACCGGTGCTCCTGAATGAAGCGCTCCTGGCGCGGGAAATGCTGGCCGAGCGTGGCATCGCCGTGCGGGTGCTCAGCCTGCCCTGGCTGAATCGAGTGGACTCGGACTGGCTGTTCGAGGCGACGGAAACCGCGCCGATCTTGGTCGTCGAGGACCACAGCCCGATTGGCGGGCTCGGCGACCGCATTGCACAAGCCCTGGCAGCGGATCCAGTCCGCTCGGCAGAGCGGCGCCTGGTTGTTCACGGTGTCAATGGGCTGCCTGCATGCGGACAACCGAAAGAGACGCTCGAACATCACGGTCTCGATGCAGCTTCGATCCGCGACAAGATCATGGCGATGATCTAGGGCCGGTTGAACTTCAGAAGTCCTCAGTCGGCCGGGAGCCCCACAGCTGACCATGGAGCCGAAGCAATTGATAGGGCGCTCCTGACCCACAGCGGAACATCGTAGCCACGACTTGGCCCCTCCGTCGTCTTGTTCTGTGAGTAGGTTGGCCAGTTCACCGCGGCAGCGCCCGGCCCGCCGCAAGGCGGTGAAGAGCGCCAGTCGCTATCTCGCCCGTTCGAAGACGGGCCGGAGCAATTGCCAGGATTGGGCCCGACAGAAAACCGGCGGTTTGCCGAATGGCGCGGCGACGGTAGCGGTCGTGCCACCCCGATCCGTCGCCGCCGACCAGACATGGACCCAATCCTCGTTGCCCGGCAGCCGAACATTCCGGTCGCGGGCGCCAGCCTCGACGATCGGGGCGACCAGGAGATCCGGTCCGAACATGTAGGTGTCCGCCCCCGGCACGACGCCGGGATCGTCCGGGTACGCAAAGGTGATCGGGTGCATCGGCGGACGACCCTCCGTGGCGAATATGCGCATCGCCTCCCGAACGTATGGCCGTAAGCGCTCGCGCAGACGGAGGAGGCCAGTGAACACTTCCAGCAGTTCCGGACCGTATGACCAGACTTCGTTGTCGCCGCCGGTATCGGTGAAGACCTGAAACAGCTCCGCACCGTAATCGACTTCGCCCTGCGGCGCGCTGAAGGGCACACCGTTCGGCACGCGGACGCCGTGGAGCCGGCAGACGGGCGAAAACACCCCGAATTCGAACCAGCGCACGAGTAGTTCGTGAAAGGCGGGGTCTTCGATATGGCCTTCGTAGAAGCCGCCGATATCGGTCGTCCACCAGCCAAGACCGGACATCGCGGCGTGCAGGCCGGCCGCAATCTGCGCGCGGTAGGCCTCCCAGGTCGACCAGACGTCACCGGACCACAGGATGACCGGATCGCGCTGGCCGCCGGCCCAGGTGGAGCGGCAAAGAAGAACCGCATCGTCCGCGCCCGCGTCCCTCAGGCCTTCGGCGTAGCGCCGGGCGTGCAGCAGCGGGTAGGCCGAAAGCATCTCGGCGCCGTTGCCGAGATGGGTGCGTACATTCTCGGCATTGGCCGGGCGCATTTCCGGTTCGCAGGCGTCGAGCCAGAAATTCGCGATGCCGCGGTCAAAATAGCCCGCATTCGCCTTTTCCCAATGAAAGTCCCGCGCATCGGGATTGAACGGGTCGTAGTAGGTGAGGAAGTGGATCCCGTAAGGGTCTTTGTCTGGAAACTGAATGAGCGCCGGAACGCCGCGCTCGGTGCGCAAGAGATACCCCTTTTCGCGCATCTCGGCGTAGTGCTTGGAGTTGGCTGCAACCGTGGGCCAGATCGACACCATGGTCCTGATCCCCATCTCGGCCAGTTCGGCTACGAGCCTCTCCGGGTCAGGCCAGTCCTTCGGGTCGAATTCCCATTCGCCTTGTTTGGTCCAATTGAAGAAGTCGATGACGATGCATGACAGCGGCAGGCCGCGCCGACGGTACTCGCGTGCGACCTCGAGGAGCTCCTGCTGGTTCCGGTAGCGCAGCTTGCACTGCCAGAACCCGGTCGCCCAATCCGGAAGCACCGGCGGCATGCCAGTGGCCTGTAGATAACGCCGGAGAACCGCATCTGGCGTGGCGCCGGTGCAGATCCAGTAGTCGAGGCCGGGCGTGGCGTCGGCCCGCCAGCGGGTGATATTGGACGCAAAATCGCATCGGCCTACCGCCGGATTGTTCCAGAAGAATCCGTAGCCGCGCGACGAGATGACGAAGGGCACGACCACATGGGTGTTCTGCTGGATCAGGGTCGTCGACGTGCCTTTGAGGTCCTCGAGCCCGTGCTGCGGCTGTCCGAGCCCCATCAAACGTTCGTCGGGATACGCTTCGAACGTTGCCTCTAGTTGAAAAGACGCGCCGCCGATGGCCTTGAACTGTCTGGATGGCGGGCCGGCGAAATGGCTGCGCTTCTCCGCCAGCAGTTCCTCACCTGTATCCGCGTTCAAATAGCGGATCACGGGTTCGCATGGAACATCGGCGCCAAGCCGGCGCGCCAGCCGCACTTCGGCCCGCATCCGCCCGTTCGTGATCGTCGCCGCATCGGCCTCAATGGCTATGGCGGACTGGGCCGGAGCGGGGTCGAGCAATGCCGAGACATGCGGCTCGACGACGGATCCGCCCAGGCGCGCCCGACACCGCAGTGCGTCGGGCCCCCAAGGCTCGATGCGCAGGATTTCGCCGTTGAATTGAACGACGAGGGCGGCGCCATCGCGGGAGAATGGATCAGCCACAGGCGGCCTCTCGCCGGCACGCCAAGTCCGGGGCGCGCCAAACCGATGCCGACCATCGCGCCAGCCGCGATGGCTGTTGCCGTCTCACCGCACCCTCGCGCCAGAGAAACGGTGTGCGATCATTGTCAGGATGATCACGAACCCGAACAGGAAATCGGTCCAGTAGCCGGCGAAGCCGGCCCCGACCGCGCCCGACGGGATCAGAGTCACCGTGAGAGCTCCGAAGAATGCACCGACGATGGTGCCCACGCCGCCCCAGGTCGGCGTGCCGCCGACGAACAATGCTGCGAGCGCGACAAGCAGGTAGGCTTTGCCGGATGTGGGGAACCAGACCATGTTGGCCATCTGGACGAGGATTGCGCCGGTGATCGCTGCGGCGATGCCCGAGAACACGAAGACGCCGATGCGGACTCGTTCGATGTTGATGCCCATCTCGCGGGCGCTGTCGGTGTTGTCGCCCACGAGCTGAACCCGCACACCGAAGCGATGGTACTTGAACAGCACGAAGCAAAAGACCACCCAGAGGATCGACCAAAGGAAGTGGTTGGGTACCTGCAGGCCGGTGTCGAACAACCGCCATTTCCCAACGAAGAGCCTGTAGCCGAACGTGTCGACGGCATCGGGATTGGAGATCGTGCGGCCCTGGGCGAGCAGGTTCACCAGACCCAGAATGAAGAAGTTCAGGCCGAGCGTCGCCACGAGCGACGAGATCTTTCCGTAGACCACGATGGCGCCGATCATCAGGCCGATCATCGCGCCGAAGGCCATCGTCACGACAAACGCCGGGACGACGGGCATCCCCAGCATCACCTGGTACATGAACACGCCACCGGCCGCCCCGACGACCGATGGAAAGGCGAGATCGAGCTCGCCGGACACGATCACGAAGACCAGCGAGGTCGTAAGGAAGACCGTCGCGGGAACCGAGAACAGGAAGGCGTTGTAGAAGACGGGATTGAGGAACAGGACCGGATTGTTGACTGCGAAGACGAGCCAGACAAACGCGAAGGTTAGAAACGCATTCAGCGCCCGCCCATTGCGCCGGTAGAAGCGGAACCAAGTCGATTGCTCGCTCCTCTTGTCGACAGCGTCCGCCACGGCTTCGGCGGGTTTCGCGGCAGCAGGCGTGGCGTCGCTCATCTCCGCTCTCCTCTAGCCTGTCCCATCAGGCTGCCGGTGTCCGCCTGTCCGGTCTCGGCCAGTTGATGCATCATCTCGATGAGATGCTCGGCTCCGTGAAAGGCCGATTTCATGCCCTCGAAGGCTTCGCGTCCGCGATCGATGACAAAGAAGCGGTCGGCGATCTCCCAGACGTGATAGATGTTGTGTCCGATGAAGACGACGGTTCGCCCGGAGGCCCGCACCGCCTCAACGAAGCGGAAAACCTTTTGGGTCTCGGTGAGCGACAGCGCCGTCGTCGGCTCGTCCAGTACGATCACGTCCGCCTCGTTGTAGAGCGCACGGGCGATCGCCACACCCTGGCGCTCGCCGCCCGAGAGATGCCCGACCGTGCTTTCCGGGCTGAACACCTTCGACGTGAAGCCGATCTCGCGCATGAGACGGTTGGCCTCGGCGATCTGCGTGTTCACGCGTGTCAGACCGAGCCTATTGGTGATCTCGCGCCCCATGAAGATGTTGGTGACGATGGAGTGCTGCGGCGCCAGCGCACGGTCCTGAAAGACCGTCTCGATCCCCGCATCGCGCGCCGCGCGCGGGTTCCACGGCCGACGCGCCACCCCTTTGACAATGATCTCTCCCTTGTCCGGGGGGTAGACGCCGGCAAGCGTTTTCACCAGTGTCGATTTCCCGGCACCGTTGTCGCCGAGCAGTCCGAGGACCTCGCCCTTGCGGACGTTCATCGTTACGCCTGACAAGGCCTCGACGTTGCCGAAACGCTTGACGATGTTGCGCAACTCGACGATCGGCTCTGTATTTGCCGTCATCTTCCGCACCTTGGAACGGCTGGCCGGGGTCGTGGGCCGGACGGGCGCTGGGCCCGTCCGACCGGCGAGGATCGTCAGCGGATGCCCTGCTCGGCGAGGGGCACCACGTCCTTGTAGTTGTCGATGGTCACGAACCCGGCACCCGTGTCAACGTTCAATGGGCCGAGCTGGTATACGAGCTGCTGGCACAGCGACAGCACCGGCAGGTAGCCTTGCTGATAGGGCTGCTGGTCGGACGTCACGAGGACGTAACCGCCGTCGAACGCACGCATCACGCCCTGACCGAGATCGAAGCCGACGCCGATGATCTCGTCGGGCCCCTTGCCGACGGCGTCCATGAAGACAGGCGCGGCAGAAAGCCAGGGACCGCCCGGATAGCCGATCAACTTGACCTCCGGGTTCGACAGCAGGGTCGAGGTCAGGACCGGCAGCTGCAACATCTGGTCGGCCGAAGAGCCTTCCGCTTCCTGAAGTTTGATAACCTCGATGCCCGCCTCCTGAAGGACATCGACGAGACCGAGTTCGCGCTGCGCGCGGTTCTCGCTCTCCCAGCGGCTCATGACGATTGCTTTGTCACCTGAGCCGATGCGGTCGCCGGCGAGCCGCAGGGTTTCGGCGCCGAGCGCACGGCCCTGCTGGTACAAAGTGGCGCCGACATAGCCCGAACCGAAGCGCGCGCGGACTTCCGGCACGTCCACATTCACATACATGATTGGAATGCCCGCTGCGGCGGCCTCTTCCGCCAGTGGCATGATCGCGTCGTCGCCGGGATGGCCCATCATGGCGATGCCGTCCGGGGCTTGACTGATCGCCTCGCGAAGCTGGGTTACCATGCGGTCGAAATCCCAGTCGGAATAGATGATCTGGACGTTGGCGCCCGTATCCTCTGCGGCCTGCGTGGCGCCGCGGTCGATGATCGAGTTGAAGGCGCCGCCGGCCGGGCCGCCGGAAAAGACCCGGATGGTTTTGCCGGCGCACCAATCGCCGGCCTGCGCTGTCGTTGCGCCCGCAATCAGGGTCAGGGCACAGGCAGCTCCGAACAGGGTTTTCGCCAGATGGTCCATCGATTTCCTCCCTCGGTGTCCGCGCGTCTCCGGCGCAATCTCTTGGAGCCAAAAACGTTTTTGGCTCGGTTGAGGCATCATTCGGTCGAATGGAGGAAGCGTCAAGGGCTTTGTGGCAGGCCGGTCTTGCGCCCAGTCTCGCCGGGCTTTTCGCTTGACGGCATTCCGAAAACGATTTTGGAATGACGCATGGCTTTGGAGCGAAGCGACCTTGGAGAGGAGCCCGACGTGCCCACTGCGGGCCAATGGTGGCGAGGCGCGTGCCTCTACGAGGTGTATCTGCGTAGCTTCCAGGATTCCGACGCCGACGGCATAGGCGATCTGGACGGGCTGCTGTCACGGCTGGACTATCTGGCTTGGCTCGGGGTCGACGGGATTTGGATCACGCCCTTCTTTCCGTCGCCAATGCACGATGCCGGTTATGACGTTTCGGACTACCGCGCTGTGGATCCGCGTTACGGAACGCTGGAGGGATTCCGCCGCGTGGTGGACCGCGCCCACGCGCTCGGGCTCAAGGTGGTCATCGATCAGGTCTATTCACACTCATCCGACAGGCATCCCTGGTTCATTGACAGTGCGTCAGGTTCCGAAGGCAGAAAGGCTGACTGGTATGTCTGGGCCGACTCGAAACCTGATGGCAGCCCGCCGAACAACTGGCTGGCGCGGTTTGGCGGTGGGGCGTGGGAGTGGCACGCCGGACGCCGGCAATACTATCTGCACAATTTCCTGATCGAGCAGCCGGATCTCAATGTGCAGAACCCCGACGTTCAGGACGAGATCGTGGGCATCATGCGGTTCTGGTTCGATGTCGGCGTGGACGGTTTGCGGCTCGACGTCGTCAACTTCTACATGCACGATCCGGATCTTCGCGACAATCCGCCACGGGAATGCGATACGCCGCCGGCCAATCCCTATTATCTCCAGGAACGGAGATTTGATCGATCCAGGCCCGAGAATCTGCCGTTCCTTGCGCGGATGCGCGAAGTCGCCGGGGACCGGATCTTGCTGGGAGAGATCTCCTGCGATTGGCAGGTGGAGCGGATGGCGGAGTACACCGCCAGCGGCAGACTCCACTCCGCATACAGCTTCGAACTGCTGTGCCCGGACCTGGACGGCGTGCACCTCGCGCAGGCGGTGACCGAAGCCGGTGCGGGCTCCTCGTGGCCCTGCTGGGCCTTTTCCAACCATGACTGCGTCCGAGTGGCGACACGTTGGGGAGCTGAAGACAACCCGTCCCGCATCAAGATGATGCAAGCGTTGCTTCTCTGTTTGCGGGGCAATGTGATTCTTTATCAGGGGGAAGAACTGGGGCTGACGCACAGTGCCGTGCCACGGGACAAGCTTCAGGATCCGGAGGCCATCCGCTTCTGGCCGCATGGTCGTGGCCGTGACGGGGCGCGGACCCCCATGGCCTGGGAGGATTCGCCGGGTCTGGGGTTCTCTGATGTTGACGGTTGGCTCCCGGCCGAGCAGCGACACTGCCCTTGTTCGGTGGCGATGCAAGTGCAGGATCCCGACTCGATCCTTGCCCATTGCCGAATGATGATTGGTGTTCGCAGCCGCCTGGCCGCCTTGCGCCTCGGCTCGTTCGACGTGGTCGAAGCCGATGCCACCGGCCTGAGTTTCCGGCGACGGCACGAGGGCAGCGACCTCTTGTGCAGCTTCAACTTCTCAGATGCGGACCGACCGCTGCCGCCGATCCGGATCGGCGTCGTCCATGCGGGGGCGACCGCTGCCGACTGCATTGGCCCGCAATCCTATGTCGTCGCGGAGATCCTGCATTGAACGGGCACTCGACACGCAGACCAGGAATCCGGGACGTCGCCGCCAGCGTCGGCCTGTCGGTTTCGACCGTCAGCCGGGCGCTGAACGGCTATGCCGATGTCAACGAAGGCACCCGCCGAAAGATCCAGAATGCCGCCGAGGCGCTCGGATATCACGCCAGTTTCGCTGCCTCGACCTTGCGCCTGCGGCAGACGCATACGGTCACGTTCATGGTGTCCAAGCCCTGGACCAAGTTCGTAGACCCGTTCTTCCTCGGCCTGCTCGACGGCGTGGAGCTTGTCCTTCAGGCGCAGGGGTACGACCTTCAGGTCGTGATGGCCCGCGAATACGACAAGGAAATCGAGATCATTCGCCGCACTGTGGAACGCAACCGCTGTGACGGACTCCTCTTCGGGCGCACGCGTCCGGAGGATGAGCGCATCGATTATCTCCAGGGGCGCGGCTTTCCCTTCGTCACCATCGGCCAGACCCTGCGCAACGATCATGACTGGATCGATCGTGACCATTTCGCGATTGCGTACAGCGCGACGGAACGGCTGATCCGCCTTGGACACATGCGGATAGGCTATCTGGCGACGCCCTTGCGCTACATGTACTCAGTTCACGGCCGCCAGGGATACCGGACCGCCTTGAGAGATGCGGGAATTGCCGAAGATCCGGCCCTGGAGGTCGAATGCTTTCTCTCGCGCCGCACCGGTGGCGAGGCACTGACCGCCCTGATCACCAAAGCCACGGCGCCCACTGCAATCGTCTGCGGCAACGACATGATCGCTATCTCGGCGATGACGGCCATCAATAAGCTCGGCCTCAGGCCAGGACGCGACATCTCGGTGATCGGATGCGACGACATGCCGGCGGCCGCCTATGCCCGGCCGCCGCTCACGAGCTTCAGCCAGGACTTGGATGCGATCGGTATGCGCATGGGGCGCATGATCCTGGCCAAGCTCGGCGGCGAGACCCGGACGTTGCAGGAGATTGTCGAAAGCCGTCTCGTCGTCCGCGAAAGTGACGGACCGAATTCGCCGGAGGCTGACCGGTGAGCCGGGCATTCGCCTACACGTTGTCGACGGGACCGCGGCGCACGTTACGACCAGGTGCCCGCCTCTCGGCACGCGTGCCGGTCAATCTGGGCATCTGGTCCGGGACACCTTCGCCTACGCTCGCGCAGCGGCGATTGGCTGAGAGGATTTCATGTTACTCATCGACCTGATCACCATCCCGACCGAGCGCGATTACGGCCTGGCCGGTCCCGAAGCGCAACGGGCCATCGACCGGGGGCTCGTCGGTGCAAAATGGTATCGGACGCGCATCGACCGCGAGACCATCAAGGCTCTGATGCGGCGCAGCGACGGACCGGCGATACGGGACACAGCGATCTGGTTGGGACTGCTCGCCGCCACGGCCGCCGGAGGAATCGCATTTTGGGGCTCCTGGGCCGCGATGCCGTTCTTCTTGGGCTATGGAGTGCTCTATGGGTCGGCTGCGGATTCCCGCTGGCATGAGTGCGGGCACCGCACCGCGTTCAAGACGGGCTGGATGAACGATGTCGTCTACCAGATCGCCAGCTTCATGATGATGCGCAACCCGGTCACCTGGCGCCGGAGCCACATGCGCCATCACACCGACACCATCATTGTGGGGCGGGATGCCGAGATCGTCGGCATGCGCCCGCCGCAGGTGATCGTCATCCTGCTGAATTTCTTCGGCCTCGTGGCAATGCCGCAGAGCTTCGCCGCCATCGTGCGGAATGCCTTCGGCCGGCTGTCGCCGAATGAGGCGGACCTTGTTCCTGAGATCGACCGCCCACGGGCCTACTTCGCCGCGCGCGCTCACATGGCCATTTACGCCGCCACAGCCGTGGCCTGTGTCGCGTCGGGGTCGATCCTGCCCGCCATGCTGATTGGGTTGCCCCGGGTCTACGGGGTTTGGCTGCTGTTGACGATGGGCTTGACGCAGCACTTGGGGCTGGCGGAGGACGTGCTGGACCATCGGTTGAATTCACGCACGGTGAAGATGAACCGCGTGCTGCGCTTCCTTTACTGGAACATGAACTACCACGTGGAACACCACATGTTTCCGATGGTGCCTTATCACGCGCTGCCAGCCTTGCATGAGGTGGTGAAGCATGACCTGCCGGCGCCGGCGCCATCGCTCTTCCACGCCTGGCGCGAGATCATTCCTTGCGTCCTGCGGCAACTGCGCGATCCGCATCACTTCATCCGCACGGAGCTGCCGCCCGGCGCCCAGCGTCCGTGGACCGGCCCTTCACAGGCGGCCGAATAGGAGATCGAAGCCAGGCGCCACGGCCGCTCCATACCGAAGGGCCGAACGTCGAGCGTCATTCTTTGGATTCTCTCACCGACGGCGCGCTTTTCGTCGGAAGGTCGACCCTGCCAGACACGGCCCGGCGGGACCGGAATTGATCCAGGGGGCTTCCGTGCCCCGGAGTGAAGTCCAGATCTACCGTACAGATCTCGACATGCCGGCAATGATCCCCGACACAGCTTGGCATAGGGAACAGCCTCGGCAATCTGCGCTCGGGGCGGATTGAACGGTCAGACCTGGCCGCCGGAAATACGCTTGTCAACGCAGAGCACTCGGCAGACCGTAATGAGGCCGGCATTTGACAATGTCGTCGAGCAAACGTGGAGGCAGAGGGCTGATGGGAAGATACCTGCTGGGCATCGATTCGGGGACATCGGTGACCAAAGCGGCGCTCTTTGATCTCGACGGAAAAGCTCTCGCCACCGGCGCTCAGCGCGTGCAGACAAGCGCTCCGCAGCCGACATGGTCGGAGGTCGATATGGAGCAGGCCTGGCAAGCGACCGCCAAGGTCGTCCGATCGACGGTCCAGAGCGCCGATATCACAGCCGACGAGATCGTCGCGGTCGGCGTGACTGGCGCCATGGTGGGAGCCTGGATCGTAGACCGGCGGGGCCATCCTGTAAGGCCCGCCATTCTTTGGGACGACTGCCGGACGCAGCCTTGGATCGAGCAGCGTATCGAAGACGACGCCGAGTTCATGACCCGGATCTTCAACAGCTCCGGCTCGGTCATGCAGCAAGGCTGCACATTGCCCGTCATTCGATGGCTGTTGGATCACGAGCCCGCAGTCTTGGCGTCGGCATCGACCGTGTTTGGCTGCAAAGACTGGCTCCGGTTTCGCCTCACTGGTGCCATAGCCGCTGACCCCACGGAAGCCTCGGTCGCGCCGGGCGACGCCCGCAGCCGGGCACGCAGCGACGAAATGCTGACGCTCTTCGGGCTCGACGAGCAGCGCCAGCTCTTCCCACGGATCCGACCATCGGAAAGCTTGGCCGGCAGGGTCAGCGATGCCGCGGCCGAGGAGACCTGCCTGAACGCTGGAACACCGGTCGCCATCGGTGCCGGGGATGTGGCCTGCAGCATTCTCGGAGCCGGGGCGTCCGAAGCGGGCACCGCCTGTACCATTCTCGGCACAAACTGCCTGAACTGCCTGACCATCGATCGACCCGTGTTCACGCCGGCGGACATTGGGCTTCTGTTCACTTTGCCTGGTGGCAAGTGGTTGCGGGCAATGGTCAATGTTGCCGGCACCACCAATCTCGACTGGTTCGTCGAGCAAATGATGCCGGACTTCCTAGCCAGCAGCGAAGACAAGCGGCACCCCTACGCGCATTTCGAGTCATTGGCCGTGGAAAGCGCTCCCGGCGCCGGGGGCGTCATCTACCACCCGTATCTTGGCAATGCCGGAATTACCGCGCCGGTGGTCTCCGCCGGCGCCCGCGGGCAGTTCTCCGACCTGACTCCAGCGCACGATCGGGCCGATCTGCTACGGGCGGTTTATGAAGGGGTGTGCTTTTCCGTTCGCGACTGCTACGACGCCATGGAACAGAAGATCGACGAAGTTCTTCTGGTTGGCGGCGGTGCCAGAAGCGATTTCTGGTGCCAGCTATTATCCGACATTTCAGGATACGAAGTAGCGGTGCCGGAGGGCGAGGAATTCGGCGCGAAAGGCGCCGCCCTGTTAGCCGGCGTCGCCGCCGGTGCCTACGAATCCGTCGCCGACGCTGTGGCGCGGACAAGCCGGATCGACCGCCGGTACAGACCCGATCAGGGGCTCCGCAATACCTATGACGAGGCTTTCGCCCGCTTTCGGGCGATCCGCGAGGCGATGATGTCGGTCTGGTGACTCCAGCCGATCCAGCTGCATGTCCCTTTTCCACTATGTATCGCGTGGCTAGTATGAGCGGCCAATTTGCGCCGCGCCGAAGGACGCTTGATGCTGCCGGATCCGACCACTGTCCCAGACGCTGTCCTGTTTGCCGCCCGGCATTCGCTACGCCGCATTTGCAACGGCTGCAGGCGGTCCGGATGTGCCGCTGTATGGCGCGTTTCACGATAGGCTGTGCGACGCATGTCCGATACACGCGCAGATTTGGCCGGGGCCCAGGCCTATATTGACGCGGTGCGGGATCGGCTCGACGCTGTTTTTAACTCCCAGCTGGACGCCATCGCCGCCGCAGCTGCGGCGTGCGAGCGGGCTGTCACCGAAGACGGTCTGGTCTATCTGTTCGGCACCGGGCACTCGCACATGTTGGCCGAAGAAGGCCACTACCGCGCCGGCGGACTGGCCGCTGTCTGTCCAATTCTGTCTTCTGCGGTCATGTTGCACGAAGGAGCAACCGCGAGCACCCGGCTGGAACGCCTGCAAGGCTTCGCAGAAGGGCTGTTGCGCCGTTACCCGATTGAACGTCGCGATGTCCTGTTCGTGATCTCCACGAGCGGTGTGAATGCCGTACCGGTCGAGGCAGCAAGACACGGGAAGTCGATCGGTGCCACCGTCATCGCCGTCACCTCTCTCGACTATTCCGGAAGTGTCGAGAACCCACCGCTCGGCGAGAGGCTCTCCGATCTTGCCGATATCGTACTCGACAACATGGTGCCGCGCGGCGACGCGCTGGTCGAAGTCGCGGAGGACGGTCGCCGGGCCGGTCCACTATCGACCATAGCCGGCGCCACACTGCTGAACGCCGTCTTCACGGAAACGGTCCGACGGCTTGGGCAGACCCAGCCCGACCCGCCGGTCTATATCAGCGCCAACATGCCAGGCGCCAAAGCCAACAACGAGCGCCTCGTCGCACGATACAAGACGCGCAATCCGCACCTCTAGTGGCATGGAGCGGATTGGCCCGCAAAACGGACAAAGGGAGGAAAACAAATGAGAAAGCAAGCACTTAAAGGCCTGGCGGCCTGTGTTGCCGTCATCTCGGGGTGGGTGATGCCGGCCGCGGCGCAGGTCGAGATCGTCATGTGGCACATGGAGCAACCGCCACATCGGGTCGACCGAATCCAGGGCCTGATTGACGAGTTCAACGCTGCAAATCCCGGAATACTCGTACGCCAAGAACCGCAGAATTGGGGCGAGATCTATGCCAAGGCCCCGGCCGCCGTGGCGGCCGGCAATGCTCCAGAACTGTTGTTCGCCATTCCCGACTTCACGCCAATTCTGAAGGGACTTGGCGCCCTTGAACCGGTCGACGACTTTGTCGCTGAACTCGACCGGGAGCACGATTTCGTCGACGCCGCCGTTGCACCCTACACCTATGACGGAGGCACATGGGCCGTGCCGCTGTACAACATGGTGCAGTCATTGTGGTATCGCAAAAGCGTGCTAGCGCAAGCGGGGATTAATCCGCCTTCGACCTGGAGCGAATGGAAAGAGGCTGCAGAGGCGCTGTCGTCCGCCGACCGGTATGGCATCGGTCTGCCGGCCAATCGCCAACTCTATACCGACCAGACGATCTACAACCTGATGATCAATGCCGGTGCCGCGGAGATTTACAATCCGGACGGAACGCTGCGCTTCGACAATGCGCAAACAGTGAAGGCATACGCATTCTACAACGACCTCTATCAGCATTCGCCACCCGACAGTCCCAGCTGGACCTGGGGCGAGGCCGAGGCCTGTTTCGCCAGCGGCGGCTGCGGAATGATCATGCAATTCACCGTCATCACCACCTATGACACGCAAGCGGAAGGTGATCCGGACGATTTGGGTGTCGTCGCCATCCCGCGGGCCGATGATCAGAGTGAGTCAGGCGCGATCGCCTATTCGAACGCTGTGATGATCCTTACGGACGACGAACAGAAGAGAGAGGCGGCCAAGGCCTTCATCAGCTTCATCCTGGAACCGGAAAACTATGGTCGGTTCCTGAACATGGAGCCGGGCCTATTCCTGCCTGTCACGGCGGACGGGGCCCAGGCGGAGACGTTCTGGAACGAACCGATGGTGGTCAAGTATCGATCTCAAGTCGAAACGATGATCGAAAACTCGCAGAACGGCATGCTGTTCGGCTTCACGGGCGGAAACACGTTTCCTAGCATCTCCGCGATATCGGCGCAGAACCTGATTGCCGAGACGCTGCAGCGCCTCGTGATCGATGGCGAGTCCCCCGCCGACGCGGTCGCAAGCGGGCAAGAGCGCATGGAAGAGGCGCTGCGCTGACCAAACGGGCTGGCCCATGCCCCGCCGACCGTCCCCACGGCGGGGCTGGGCCGACCATGGTGTGACGGATACCACGAAAACCGGCGCGCGGCCGCCGAAGCGCCGGCGGTTCGTCTTGACCTATCGGACCGGGCAGGTGGTTGCCGGCTACGCGCTGGTGACGCCACTGCTTTTGTGGCTTGGGGTGACGATCGCCTACCCCCTGTTCAACGCTGTAGAGCTGAGCCTGCTCGACATTCGCATCATTGGGCAGGAAGGCGCGTTTCTGGGTTTGGACAATTATCTCCGGACGCTCGGATCGGACCGGTACTGGTCGGCCCTGGGTCGCAGCGGCATCTGGATCATCGGCAATGCAGTCGCCCAGACATTGCTGGCCTTCATGACGGCCCTCGCCATCAATCAGCGGTTTCCGGGCGTCCGCCTGGTGAGGTCATGGGTCATATTGACCTGGATCGTTCCCACCGTGGTCGTCGTGATCATCTGGCGCTGGTTGCTCGGTACGTCCGGCGGGCTCATCAACTACCTGATCATGCTGCTGGGTTTCGCGGACCGCCCCATCGGTTTCTTCGGCAGCGGCGGTAGCGCCATGACATCGGTCATCCTGATCAATTCCTGGCGCCTCTTCCCGTTCATCGCCGTGATCTTGTTGGCCGGCCTGCAGCGCATTCCGATCGAGCTGTACGAGGCGGCCACGATGGATGGCGCGAACAGCGTCCAGAAGTTCAGATACATCACCTTGCCGCTGCTCCAGCAGACCCTGTTCGTGCTCGGCCTCGTCGGCACGCTCCTGTCGTTCAACGTCTTCGACGTCGTGTGGTTGCTTACAGCGGGCGGCCCGTCGGGCGCGACGACGACGGTACCGGTGCTGATCTACGAGACGGCGTTCAAATCCTACCGGCTCAGCGAGGCCGCCGCGATGTCGGTGATCACCGGGCTCTTCCTGATGGCATTTGCCTACGTCCTTATCCGATTTCTGGCGCCAAAGGCGGAAGTCTGAACACGATGCATCGAAGCATGACCCAGAACGCGGTGTTGCTTGCCGTGCTGGCCGTATTGGTGCTGATCGTCCTGGTGCCATTCTATTGGATCGCCGCCGGTTCGATCAAAGCACCGCAAGAGATCATCGCCCGCATTCCGACATTGATCCCGAAATCGCTGACCTTCGTCCACTACGCCAAGCTGTTCGGCGCTTCGGACTTCAACACCTACTTGTTTAACAGCATCCTCGTCTCGGTCGTGTCAGCGGCCGTTACGGTGGCGTTGTCGACCGCAGCCGCCTACGCTTTCTATCGCCTGGAGTTCCCGGGGCGTGACACCCTCTTCAATGTGATTCTCATCACCTATGCATTCCCCGGCATTCTGGTTCTGATTCCGCTCTACGGGTTGATGACGCGGCTGGGACTCGTCGACAACTTGCTGTCCCTTGTGATCGTCAACGTGACATTCGCCGCGCCGTTCTCCGTATGGATGATGCGGGCCTTCTTCACCACAATTCCGATCGAAGTGGAAGAGGCGGCCATTGTGGACGGAGCGTCGCGCCTGCAGACCATCGTCTTCATCATGCTGCCGTTGTCGGCGCCTGGTGTGGCCAGCGTCGCGATATTTGCGTTCATCATGAGCTGGACCGAATACCTCTTCGCCTCGGTACTGATCTTGAGCGATGCCCACCGAACCATTCCGGTCGGCTTCGCCGGGATCATCGGGCAATACCAGATCGACTGGGGCCTGCTGCTCGCGGGAGCGACCCTGGCGACAATTCCCGTCGTCATCCTGTTCGCTCTTATCGGCCGCTATTTCATTCAGGGACTGACCGCAGGCGCCGTGAAATGAAGACCGATGCCTCGGCTTTCGAGGTCTCGAGCGGCAATGCCGGCTTGTCGGGAACAGCGTGGCCTCACGATCTTCATGCCCCGAGTCACGACCAACTCCGAGACCCTGCAAGGCACCTCACGCTTGCCGGTGACTGTGGGTGATCACGACAAAGCACTTCCCGGCGCCCGGACCACACGATCCACGGCCCGCTTCCCGGACGCCGCGAGAGTGAGCCAGCGAGGGCCGTCGGGGCAAGCTCAGACCGCCGATGATGCGGCCAGGCCGATCAGGTATCGACGCACCTCTGCTTCGGCGCGCGTGGGGTCGCGCGATGCGATGGCCGCAGCGATCGCCCGGAGCTGTTCGTGGACATGACGGCGAACCAACTCGGCCACATGGGCGTGTTGCTGGTGTCCGTCAAAATTGCTTCTTCGTCGCGCCAGCAGGATCTGGTCGAAGGTCCACAGCAGGAATTCATTGCCGGCGGCTTCGTAATAGAGGCGCGAGAAGGCGTAAATGGCCTCCTTGAAGGCGAGCCAGTCGACTGCCTTCAGCGTTTCTTCGGCGGCATCGGCCAGGGCCTGCATCAGATTCTCGGTGCCGGCGGTCGCGGCCTTGGCGGCAACGGCTGGCTCGATCAATAACCGAGCTTCCAGGGTCTCCTGAAAATCGTGCGACTGTCCCGCAGACAGGTCGACGCCGGCATCCTCCATCTCGATGATTTGCGGCGCCCGCTCGGCGAGATAGGTCCCACTGCCGATCTTACGTTCGACCAGTCCTTCCTTCTGCAGCATCAACAGAGCATCGCGAACCTGGGTCCGCGACGCGCCCTGCAATTCGGCCAACCTGCGCTCGTTCGGCATGCGCGCACCGGGTGAGATCTTGCCGGACCGGATCAGGCCCAGGATCTCGTCATACACGCGGAAGCTGCCGTTATGGTTCACGACGTGGTCCTTGCGACTGGACAATTGGTTGACCGATTTTCGACTGCCCAGTCAACTAGCCGAGCATCGGCGGAATTGCAAGGGGGCGATCAAATCTAGCGCACAAACAGGCAACGACCCTTGACACGCCCGACGGGCGACCGTTCAATTGGTCTACCAATAATACCGAATAAAGGTTGACCACTTGGGTGCCTAGTACAAGGGAGGAAACCAATGTTTCGTTCGCGCCGTTGGGTAATGAACCGCCTGACCATGACGGCGACCGCCGTCTCGGCCCTGGCCGCCATGTCCATCGCGACTCCGGCCGTCGCTGATTTCAGTTGGGACCGCCATGCCGGCGAGGAGATCACCGTGATGATGCCGGAACACCCGGTCACCGACGGCGTCCGCACCTTGCTCGACCGTTTCCAGGACCAGACCGGAATCGAGGTCAATCTGCAGACCATGGCGGAGGATCTCTATTTCGATCGCATGGAGGTGGCGCTGCGAGGCCAGGCCGGCAAATCGGCCATGGACGTCTACTTCCTGCCGATGGATTCCACGGCCTACACCCAGTTCACCAACGGCCTGGTGCATTCGCTACAGGGATTCATCGACGATCCGGAGGCAACGGCGGCGGACTACGACCTGGCCGACATCCCGGCCGGTTTCCTCGATGCCACCAAATACCAGGTCGACGGCCGGTGGGAGTATCACGGCATCCCGGCTTCGTTCGAGACCTATATCCTGTTCTACAACAAGGACCACGTCGACCAGTACCTCGGCGGGCAGGTCCCCGGGACGATGGGTGAGCTGCTGGAAGCGGCGCACACGGTCAAGGAGGAGAGCGGCGGCCGGATCGCCGGTGCCGCCATGCGTGGCATCCGCTCCGACACGCTGATCGACACCATCACCGGCATCGTCAACAACAGCGTCGGCGACGAGACTCGCGAGGCGCCCTACAATGTCTGGTTCGACGGTGACTGGTCGAAGCCTCGCCTCGACGATCCCCGGATCACCCGCGGCCTGGCGAATTACGCCGAGCTGATGAAGGCCGGTCCGATCAACATCCAGGCGATGGACTGGCCGGATGCCTCGCAATTGTTCCAGTCGGGGGGTGCGGCGTTCTTCATCGATGCCAGCCTGTTCGGCCCCGGCTTCGAAAATGTCGACGACTCGCCGATCGCCGGCAATGTCGGCTACTCGGTCATTCCGATCGACAATGCCAGCGACCAGCCCTTCACCGCCCATTGGCAGTGGGGCTACGGCATTCCGGCCAACGCCGGCAACGCCGAAGCGGCCTGGTACTTCATCCAGTGGATGTCGAACAAGGACAACGAGCCGGACATCGGCAAGTTCCACGGCGGCGCGCCGCGGCTGTCGTCCTGGGAGAACCCGGACTACGCAGACGCCTTCAATTCCGACTACGTGCGCACCGTGTTCGAGGCGATGCCGAACTCCCAGACCTCAGTCGTGCAGCGCGCCGGCTGGAGCGAGTTCGCGCTGCGCATCGTTGACGTCATCCAGGCTGTCTATGGCGGCGAGTCGCCGGAGGCCGCCGCCGCCGCCGCCCAGGAGGACTTCATGGAGATGACGGCCCGCTAGCCATCGGTCAGGTCGGGGCGGTTGCAGCCGCCCCGGCCGTCAGGGTTGCCGCCGGCAGACGGGGAACGCGCATGAAAGGCGACAGACGCGAGGGCATGGAACGTGCCGATCGTTCCGCCCTTTGGTTCGTGCTGCCCTGCCTGGCGATCCTGGCGCTGACTTCGGTGTATCCGGTGGCGTTCGGGGCGACGATCTCGCTGACCAACTGGAACTGGGGCACGCAACTCGACTTCGTCGGGCTGGACAACTACCGCCAGCTCTTCGGCGACGCCGAGTTCTGGACGGTACTCCGCAACACCATCGTCTTCGCGGTCGCCGCCACCGCGATCGAGGTCGCGCTCGGCTTCTATCTGGCGGTTCAGGTCGACCGGCTGGCGATTCCGACCGGTATCCTGCGCGCGCTGCTGATGATGCCGCTGATGGTGTCGGGCATCGTCGTGGCATTGATGTCGAAGGTGATGTTCGATCCGTTCCTCGGGGTCGTGAACCAACTCGCCGGCTTCCTCGGCCTCGGGCCGTCGGCGTTCTACGGCGCCGCGCCGACCGCCATGCCCAGCATCATCGCCGTCGACACCTGGTGGCAGACGGCCTTCGTTTTCATCATCATGCTGGCCGGGCTGCGCGGCCTGCCCCGGGATCCGATCGAGGCGGCGCAGGTCGAGGGGGCGGGCGATGCCGCCATATTCTGGCGCATCAAGTTCCCGCTGCTCAGGTCGCTGCTGATCACCGTGCTGGTGATCCGCGCCATCGACACGCTGAAGGTGTTCGACATCGTGTTCGGCACCACCGGCGGCGGCCCAGGTCTCGCCACCGAGGTGGTGCAGACCTACGTCTACCGCACCGCTTACAGCTATCAGCAGATCGGCAAGGCGATGGCGGTGATGATCATCTTCTCGATCCTCATTCTGGCGATATCGCTGCTGCTGCAGTCGCTGCAACAGCGCGGCCGGGAGTCGGAGCGGTGAACGAGGCGCCCGCGCTTCGGAACCCCGTGGCCATATTCTCGCAGGTCTGGGCCTACGTCTTCACCGGCGCCATGGTGCTGTTCAGCATGTTCCCGGTCTATTGGGTGCTGACAGTTTCGCTGAAGAGCCCCCGCGACGGCCTCGCCAACCCGCCGCTGTGGATCTTCGATCCGATCGTCGACAACTATGTGAAGCTGTGGGACCACCACATCTTCAAATACACGTTCCTCAACTCCGTCATTGTGACGGCGATCGGCGTCGCGCTGTCGCTCGCCATCGCACTACCCACCGCCTATGCCCTGTGCCGGCTCAAGGTGCGCGGCGCACGCTGGATCAATGTCTGGCTGATCCTCGCCTACATGCTTCCTGAGTTCCTGTTCATCCTGCCCATGTTCTCGCTCTATCAGTGGACCGGGCTCTACGACACCCATGCCGGCCTGGCCCTGATCTACCAGGTACACGTACTGCCGCTGTCGATCTGGCTGATGACCTCGTTCTTCCGCGAGATCAATCCGGCGATCGACGAGGCGGCGCGGATCGAGGGCTGCAGCCACTGGCAGATCCTGACCCGGATCTACATCCCCTGCACGTTGCCCGGCATGGTCGCTACAGCGATCCTCAACGCGATCTGGATCTGGAACGAGCTCGCCATCGCGCTCGGCCTGACCTTCTCGCGTGCGCAGACGGTGACGCTCGGTGTGACCAGCTTCCGCGGCTATGCGGCGCTGGACTGGGGTGCGATGACCGCGGCCTCGATCATCGCCATCGTGCCGATGCTGGTCTTCGCGGTGGTGGCGCAGAAGCACATCGTCAAGGGCCTGACGCTGGGCGCGGTGAAGGGATAGGCGATGGCATTCAGCGAATCCGACATGCCCCGCTTCGACACCGTCTTCGGCCATAACCTGTTGGCCGAGGTGCCGAATTTCGTCGCCGCGCCGATCGTGGTCGCGACGATGGAGGATCTCTGGCCACGGTTCCGCGAAAGCCTACCAGGAGAGGTCCGGCCCTATGTCGTGCGCTCGATGGAACGCGACCGTCTTGAGGCCGATCTGGGCATGCTCGAGGGTGCCGTGTCGGTCGTCGGGCTCGGCGGCGGCCAGGCGGTCGACGCTGCGAAGTACTTCGCCTGGCGCAGCGGTCTGCCGCTGTTCCAGTTCCCCACGTCGCTGTCGGTCGACGCGGTATTCGGGCACCGGGCCGGCGTGCGGCAGGCCGGCCATGTGCGTTATGTCGGCTGGGCGGTTCCCGAGACCGTCTACATCGATCTCGACATCATCCTGTCGGCACCCCGGCACCTCAATCTGGGCGGCCTCGGCGACGTGCTGTGTTTCATCACCGGCGTCATGGACTGGCGCTATGCCTCGGATACCGGGCATTGCGAGGCGAAATGGCCCTATGACGAGGACCTCGCCGCCATCTCGCTCGATAAGGCTGAAGCCGCATTGGCGGCGATGGAGGACATTCGCGCACTCAACGATCGCGGTATCCGCATCATGGTAGACGCGCTGAATTGGGGCGGAGCCTCCTATCACGCGGCGGGTTGGAATCCGCGCCATATCGAGGGCGTCGAGCACTTCATCTTCTACGCGCTGGAGGCCGCGACGGGAAAGAAATTCCTCCACGGGCAGGCGGTCTGCCTCGGCTTGATCCTCGGCTGCATGATGCACGACCGGCGGGCGGAGGAACTGCTGGCCGTGGTCCATTCCGCCGGCATCGACATCCGACCGGAGTCGATGGCGATTTCCTGGGAGGATGTGAACGGCGTGATGAAGGATCTCGGAAGTTTCGTGCGGCGGGAACGGTTGCCCTACGGCATCGCCAACGACTTCGTCGTAACCGACGCATTCCTCGCCGCGGCGAGGGCGTCCATAGAAGGCGCCTATGGCGCATGGAGCACCCGATGAACCAAGCCGACAGCGCGGTTCGGGAACACGGTGCCGAGGCGCGCCTCGCCGCCCTCGGCCTGGTGTTGCCGGCGGTGCCGAGCCCGGTCGGCAATTTCGAGCTGGGCGTCATCGAGGGATCCACGCTGATCCTCTCCGGACAGGGTCCGCTGATGGAGACCGGTGAGCTGGCTCGGGGCCGGGTCGGGAACGGGGTCTCGGTGGACGAGGCCCGCCACCATGCGCGTCGCACCGGGCTGGTGCTCATCAGCGCAATGCGTGCGATGCTGGGGAGCCTTCACCACGTCCGCCGCGTGCTGAAGGTCTTCGGAATGGTCAATGCGGTGCCGGAGTTTGCGGAGCATCCGACGGTCATCAACGGATGCTCGGACCTGTTTGTCGAGGTGTTCGGTGAGCGCGGCCGGCATGCGCGCTGCGCGATCGGCGTCGGCTCACTGCCCGGAAATATCACCGTCGAGATCGAGGCCGTGGTCGCGATATCCGCGGAGTGGAGCCCGAACCGGTGAGTGACATCCGCTTTGAAGGCGTCTGCAAGCGCTTTGGCGGCGATGTGGAGGTGATCCACGATCTGAACCTGCGCATCGATGACGGCGAGTTCATGGTGCTTGTCGGCCCGTCCGGCTGCGCCAAATCGACGACCCTGCGCATGATCGCCGGGCTGGAATCGATCACCGCCGGCGATCTGTGGATCGGCGGCACCCGCGCCAACGCCCTGACTCCGGCACAGCGCAACATCTCAATGGTTTTCCAGTCCTACGCGCTGTTCCCCAACATGACCGTGCGCGGGAACCTGTCCTTCGGCATGCAGGTCCGCAAAATGCCCCGTGACCGGATCGAGACGGAGGTCGAGCGCGTGGCCGACATGCTGGGTCTGGCGCCGCTCCTGGGCCGCAAACCGGCGCAGCTGTCCGGCGGCCAGGCGCAGCGGGTCGCGCTGGGCCGGGCGATGATCCGGCGGCCGGCCGCCTTCCTGTTCGACGAGCCGCTCTCCAACCTCGACGCCGAATTGCGCGTCCAGATGCGCGGCGAGATCAGCGATCTGCGCCGCGAACTTGGCACCACCACGGTCTATGTCACCCATGATCAGGTCGAGGCGATGACCATGGGCGACCGCATTGCCGTCATGAACAAAGGGCGCATCATGCAGGTCGGGACACCGATCGAACTGTACGAGAATCCGGCCAATGCGTTCGTCGCCGGATTCATCGGCAGCCCGAAAATGAATTTCCTTAGCTTAGAGGATGGCCGCCTGCTGGGCGCCGAACCGCCGGAACGCGTTGCTCGTCGCGCTGACGGTCGGAATCTGAGTGTCGGCGTCAGACCGGAGAACGTGACCATCGCCGACGAGGCCGATGGCATGGCGCAGTTGCGCGCGACGGGGCGGGTCCTGCGCCTGGAGGATCTGGGCCATGAGGTGCTGCTGCATGTCGCGGTTGCCCAGGCCGGCGAGACACTGACACTTCGGGCGCCTGGAAGCGTGCGCGCGCACATCGCCGCTGATGACACAGTGACGGTTGGCATCGTGCCGGAGGATCTGAAGATGTTCGACGCCGAGACCGGGGCCCGGCTCGCATGACGCGGCCGGCCGACCCGATGCGCCACTGGCGCCTGACGCCGGTGATCAACGTCGCCGGCACGATGACCAGTATCGGCGCATCGCGGGTGCCCGACGAGATCGTCGATGTCGTCGGCCGCATGCTCGGCCGTTTCGTCTCCATGGACGAGCTCCAGGCGCGGGCCTCGGCGGTGATCGCCGAGGCGACCGGCGCTGAAGCCGGATGCGTCACCGATTGCAGCGCCGCCGCCATGGCCCAGTGCGTGGCGGCGGTGCTGACCGGAAGCGACCTCGCCGCCATCGAAGCACTGCCCGAGACCGGCGGGCGCGAGCGCCGCGTCGCCATCCAGGTCGGCCATATGATCAACTACGGCGCCCCGGTCGATCAGGCCATTCGCCTCGCCGGGGCCGAGATCGTGCCGATCGGCACGGCGGCGCTTTGCGAAACCTTTCATCTGCGCCGGGTGCTGGAAGCCGGCTGTGCCGCCGCCTTCTACGTCGTCTCGCACCACACGGTGCGCGAAGGCGAGTTGCCGCTGGACGTGTTCGTCGAGACCTGTCGCGAGCATGGCGTGCCGGTGATCGTCGACATGGCCTCGGAATACGATCTGCGCGGGCCGATCGCCCTGGGCGCCGATCTGGTCGTTTACTCCGGCCACAAATTCCTCTCCGCCACCACCAGCGGCATCGTTGCCGGGACGCGTGATCTGGTGCGTGCAGTCTATCTGCAGCACCGCGGAATCGGTCGCTGCATGAAGGTCGGCAAGGAGGGGGTGGTTGGCGCCATGGCGGCGCTGGAGTTATGGGCGAAGCGCGACGCTGTGGCGGTTCGCAAGCGCGAGGAGGAGACCGTCGCCGGCTGGCTGACGGCGCTTTCCGGCGTCGCGGGCCTCAGCTGTACCCTCCATTATGACTGGACCGGCAACCCGATCACCCGCCTGAAGATCGTCGTCGACCCGAGAGAGGCGGGGCTGTATGCCTGGGAACTGGCGGAGCGTCTGGCGGCCGGGACCCCGAGCATCGCGGTGCGTGACGACCATTGCGAGGCGGGCGAGATCTACCTTGACCCTTGCCAGGTGACGACCGAGGAGGCGAACCAGGTTTCGCGGGCCATCGCCGAAGCGGTGGCCGCCGCCAGGAAGAACCGGGACGGATGCAAGAAGAGCTGGAGCGACATGAAGCGTAACCGCGAGCGCGCCATCCTGTCCTGGCCCGATATGGGAGGTCGCGATGGCGCTGCTTGACGGACGCCGCGTGCTGATCACCGGCGCGGCGCGCGGCATCGGCCTCGCGGCGGCAACCACAATGCTGGAGCAGGGCGCGCGGGTGATGCTCACCGACCGCGATGGTGACGCTCTGGCCGCCAGCGTCAAGGCACTCGCGCCCCATGGCGATCAGGCGCTTCAGGCGGAGATGGATGTCTGCGATCCCGAAGCAGTCGCCACGGTGCTGGCCAGGGTGGCGGACCATTGGTCGGGCCTTGACGTGCTGGTCAACAACGCCGCGATGCTGGACATCGGTGACACCCGCGACATCGCGCTGGACCGCTGGCGCGCCGTACTGGAGACCAACCTCACCAGCGCGCTCGCCGTCTCGCAAGCCGCCCTGCCCTTGCTGCGCGCGGGCACCGACCCGGCCATCGTCAACACCGTGTCCACCCAGGCCTTCTTCGGCCAGCCGGACTCCGTCGCCTATGCCAGCGCCAAGGGCGGGTTGATGAACCTGACCCGGTGCATGGCGAACGATCTCGGGGCCGAGGGCATTCGCGTCAACGCGGTGGCGCCCGGGTTCATCGACACGCGAATGGCCCAGATGGCCGACGGCGGCCACGAGCATGACCAGCCGGAGTTCCGCCAGTTCTATCTCGATATGGGCCGGATCCCGTTGCGCCGGCCCGGTACCGCGGAGGACTGCGCCGGGGCCTTCGTGTTCCTGGCCTCAGATCTGAGCCGCTACATTACCGGCCAAGCGATCTTCGTCGATGGCGGCCTCAGCGCCACCTATTAGCCCGCCGGCCAAAGGAGCAGACCATGTCCGATGTCCCGATGGAATGCGGTTTCCCGACGGTGTTCGGCCGCGGGCTCTATGACGAGTTCCGGAATTTCGTTCATCCGCCCTTCCTGGTCGTCACCATGGAAGATCTGTGGCCCCTGTTCAGCCGGCATTTCGAGGGCGCCGATTGCCGGGTCTATTTCACCCAATCGATCGAACAGGCCCATCTCGACCACGACGCCGAGGCGCTGACCGACATCAACGCCGTCATCGGCTTCGGCGGTGGCCAGGCGCTCGACGTCGCCAAATACTTCGCCTGGCGCAACCGGCTGCCGCTGTTCCAGGCGCCGACCGCGTTGAGCGTCAACGCCGTCTACGGCCAGCGGTCCGGCGTGCGGGTCAATGGCAATGTCGTCTATCGCGGTTGGGCCGTCCCCGAGGCGGTCTATATCGACTACGACGTGCTGCGCAACGCACCGCGCCACCTCAACTGGTCGGGCATCGGCGACATCCTGTGCTTCCACACCGGGGTGCTCGATTGGCGTTACGCCGAGGCGGAGGGCAAGATCGAGGAGAAGTGGCGGTACGACGACGCCCTGGCCCGGCAATCGCTGGCCCGGGTCGATGAGGTCATCCGCCATGTGGACGACATCCGGGCGCTCAACGATTCCGGCATCCGTGCCCTCATCGACGGGCTGAAATGGGGTACGACCTATCACGGCGCCGGATGGTGCCCGCGCCATATCGAGGGCACCGACCATTTCCTGTTCTATACACTGGAGAAGCTGACCGGAAAGAAGTTCCTGCATGGGCAACCGGTCGGACTCGGCGTCATCGTCGGCTCGATGCTGCACGACAGCGGCACGCAGGAAATGCTCGACACCATCAGCGGGATCGGCCTCGACATCCGTCCCGAGGCGATGGGCCTCACATGGGACGAGGTCTCAACCGCGCTGAAGGAGATGCGCGCCTACGTCAACTCCGTCGGGCTATGGCACTCGATCGCCCACGACGCGACCATCACCGACGCCTTCATCCGCGACCTGAGGGGCCGGCTCGATCGGGCCTATGCGCATGGGGGATGAACCAGCAAGGGAAGACATCAGCCGCTCGGTCGGCGGCCTCAATAGCCTTCGGCCATCTGAACCTTGCTGTAGGCCTTGCCGAACCGCGCCTCGATCCGGCGCTGCGCCAGGTCCCAAAGCGTGGTCAGGATCAGGTAGTAGAGTGCCGCGACGGCGAACAGCTCGAGCACGAGAAAGCGTTCCTGGATGAGGATCTGCGTGCGGCGCAGGAGCTCCTCCATGGAGATGACCGAGGTCACCGAGGTGGTCTTCAGCAATCCGTTCACGCTGTTGCCGAGCGGCGGGATGATGATCCGCGCGGCCTGCGGCAGGACGACGTAGCGCATCACCTGGGCCGGGTTCAGGCCCAGCGCCAAGCCGGCATTGCTCTGGCCGGCCGGGACGGAAAGGATGCCGCTACGGATGATCTCCGCAAGATAGGCGGCCTCGTTGAGGATCAGCCCGAGCAGCGCGGCCTCCAGAACGCTGAAGCGCACGCCGATCGCCAAGGGCAGCCCGGTATAGATAATCAGCAGTTGGACGAGCAGCGGCGTGCCGCGGAACAGCCAGATGTAGAACTGGGCGAACCATGACACCGGCTTGAGCGGCGAAAGCCGCATCAGAGCGATGATCGCCCCCAGCGCCAGCCCGCCGAGGATCGCCGCCACCGTCAGGCCGATCGTCACCAGGACGCCGACGAAGAGGAATTCGTTGAGGAGATAGTCCTGGAACCCGCCCCAATCCCAGACCTGCTTGTCCATGACGCCCGCCCGCTAGGTTGGTCAGCGCGGCGCGCCCGCCGTCATCAGGCGGGCGCGATCCGCTTCTATCCGGCGATCCTAGTTGCCCGGGCCGCGAATGACGAACGGCTCTGTGTTGGCCAGAACGCCATATTCGTCGAGCAGCGCCGTGTAGGTTCCGTCCTCCATCATGTCGTTCATGGCCCCCAGGACGGCATCGGCCAACTCGTCATTGGCCATCGCCAGCGCCACCGGAGTCGCGAACAGACCGGAGATGGCACGGTCGAACTCGCCCCGCGCGGCATATTCGGCGGCCGTGGAATCGATGCTGACGGTTGCGTCCGTCTGGCCCGCGCGCAGCGCCTGATAGGCGGTGGCGAAGTTGTCGAAGGTCCGCACGTCGACCTCCGGCAACCCCTTGGCGGCCAGTTCCTCGGCGAGCAGCTTCACTTTTGCCTCCTCGAAGCCGCCAATCTCCACGCCGACCGTCAGACCGGCGAGGTCTTCCTCCTTGCTGATGCCGGCTGGATTGCCGGCCGGCACGGAAATGCTGATCGCCTGAGCCTCATACGGGATCATCCGCATGATCGCCGCACGTTCCTCGGTCCAGAATATGCCGGTGTTGATGACGTCCCAACGCCCCGCCTGCAATCCCGGGATCATCGCGGAAAACTCGATCCGGATGTATTCCGGCTCCAGGCACAGCCGTCGCGCCACCTCGTTGCCGAGGGTAATCCGCATGCCCTTCAGATTGCCGTCGGAGTCGACGAATTGCATCGGCGGCAGCGTGGGGTTGGTCGACATGATCAACTTGCCCGGCTCGATCAGCGCGCTGTCGGACACCTGCGGCGTGCAGTCCTGCGCCGACGCGGCCGATGTGGCGAGTAGCGCCGAGACGGCTGCCGCGAGCCGCATATTTCCAGTGATTCCCGTGAAGCTCCTGAACATTCTTGGTCTCCCTTTGTTTATGGTCTCCGACACTCCCTTGAGGTCAGCCCGCGGCCTCCCGCCGCAGGGTTTGCATCAGGCCGAGCCGGGACAGCGCCTCCGCCAGCGCCTCCCGCTCCGAGGGCGGAAGCGGCAGCCGCGGCGGGCGTGGATTCCCGACCGGCAACCCCATCATGTCCAGCCCCGCCTTGGTGGCCGAGACATAACGGTGCCCGCCGACCCAACGAATGATCGGCAGAATGCGATGGTAGAGCGTAAGCGCTGCGGCCTGGTCGGCGTTATCGGCGACCAGCGTGAACAGCTCCGCGGAGGCGCGGGGCACGAGGTTCGAGCACACCGCCACCCAGCCCGTGGCGCCGAGCCAGAACGATTCATAGCCGAGGATGCCGGCGAAAACGGCCATGCGATCGCCGCACAGCTCCAGGATGTCGCGGACCCGGGTAACCTCCAGCGTCGACTCCTTCACCATGGTCACCGCGTCGATCCGGCTGAGGCGGGCAATGGTTTCCGGCAGCAGGTCAACATTGGCGGTCGCCGGGTTGTTGTAGACCATGATCGGGATCGAGATCGCTTCGCCGAGCCGGCGGAAATGCTCGAACAGTTCGTCGTCGGTCGGCGTGCAATAGAAGGGCGGAATGATCATCACGCCATCCGCGCCCATCGCCTCCGCCTCACGCGACAGTTCGACGGCGTCGAAAGTGGCCTCCGCCCCACATCCGACCAGGATCGGCACTCGGCCGCGCGCTTCGCCGATGCAAGTCTCGATCACCAATTGGCGCTCTTCCCGGCTCACCGACAGGAATTCGCCGGTGCTGCCCAGCGGGACGAGGCCATGAACACCCTCGTCGATCTGCCAATTGACGAGCCGCCGCAGCGCGGCGACGTCGATCGATGCCCCATCCGCGGTGAACGGTGTGACCAAGACGGTGTAGGTCCCGCGAAACGCGCCCATCCCCGCTCCCGTGCTCCCTGTCCAAGGTCATAATACAGAAGATATTATCTCTGTATACGGACAAAATATTGGTTATCCTAGGCCTGCTTTGAGTGATGACCAGAGAGACTCAGAGGATCCTGCGTGCCCGGCCAGCGGCGCCCGGCTGACCCGCCGGCGCGTGTCCGCGACCGGCCAGGCCGTCGAATTTGCGTTCGACGGCAGAGAATTGCCGGCACTCGCCGGCGAGACGATCGCTGCCGCACTCGCTGCTAACGGCATCGCCGCGCTGCGCCAGGCGGAATTGCACGGGCCGGATGGGAGACCGGATTGGCGCGGCCTGTATTGCGGCATGGGTGCCTGCTTCGAGTGCGTGGTCACGGTCGACGGACGCGCCGGCCAACGGGCATGCCTCACCAAGATCCGGGGTGGCGAGGACGTTCGGTCCGCCGCGCCAGCGGGCACCACGCTCGATCCACTCAAACCGCTCGCTGCCTGCCCCGACCGGGCCACCCTGCCGGTAATAGGAACGGACATATTGGTGATCGGCGCCGGGCCGGCCGGTCTGTCCGCAGCGGTGGCCGCGCGGTCCTGCGGCGCGCGCGTGATCGTCCTCGACGAGCGACCCGAGAGCGGCGGCCAGTACTACAAGCCGGTGGCCCCTTCGCACAGCGCATCGGCGGCGCCGGATCGACAGTTCGCTCGCGGGGACAGGCTTGTCTCGGCGGCCCGCGAGGCCGCAGTGGAACTGGCGCAGGACGCGATCGTCTGGGGCGCGTTCTCGGCGACCGAGGTGCTGGCCTTGGTCGCGGGCGAGGCCGTGGTCTATGCGCCGCGCCGTCTCATTCTGGCGACCGGCGCGTATGAGCGGGCGATGCCCATCCCGGGATGGACCTTGCCCGGAGTCATGACCACGGGCGCCGCCCAGACCCTGGCACGCGCCTATCAGGTCGCGCCGGGCCGGCGGGTCGTCGTCGCCGGCAACGGGCCGCTCAACTTCCAACTTGCCGCCGATCTCGTCGATCGCGGAGTCGACGTGGCGGCGGTGATCGAAAGCGCGCCGGCGCCGCGTGATCCGGTGACTGCCATGCGCGCGCTCCGTCACGATGCCGGGAAGATGATCGAGGGAGCGGGATACCTGCTGCGACTGATGCGGCGCCGGGTGCCGGTGCTGTGGTCGCACCTTGCCGTGGCGGCACTCGGCGAGGACCGGGTCCACGGCGTTCGCGTGGCGCCGGTGGCCGCCGACGGCGGGGCCATGACGAGCCGGGCCCGTACCCTGTCGGCCGATCTGCTGTGTCTGGGATACGGCTTCGTCGCCTCCAGCGAGATCGCCAACGCGCTGGGTTGCCGCACGAGCCACGATCCGCGCCATCTCGGATCGCAGTGCGTGGAGGTGTCCGAATCCGGCGAGACCAGCGTTGAGGGCGTGTTCGCCGTCGGCGACGGGGCCCGCGTCGCCGGCGCCGCAGTGGCGGAGTCGGCTGGTACGATTGCCGGTGCCACCGCCGCCGGCCAGCTCGGCTTCAGCGCCGGCGCGGCGGCACTGATTGCCGGCGCCAATCGCGTCCGCCGACGGGCGCAGGCCTTCCAGGACCGTCTCTGGACCCTATTCCGGGCGCCGCCAACCCGACTGGACCAGATCGCCGACGAAACGGTGTTGTGCCGATGCGAGGGTCTGGCGTTCGGCCGAATCCGCAAGGAGATCGACAGCGGAGCGGCCAGCCTCGCGGTCCTCAAACGCCGCACGCGACTCGCCATGGGCCGCTGCCAGGGGCGCTATTGCGTCCCGGTGGCGGCCAACCTGCTGGCCGGCGTCGCGGGAGATCGGGCCCGCATGCCGGGAGGGCTGGCGCCGCGCCTGCCGGTGAAGCCGTTTCCCGCCGCCGTGCTGGCGATCGAGAAGCCAGAATGGGGCGGCCATCAGCGGGCCGGCTCGCCGGACCTGTCCCGCCCTCTGCCGGCCCCGGCTTTCGGTCTCGACTCCGCAGATCTGGTGATCATAGGCAGTGGCGTGGTCGGTGCCTGTCTAGCCTTCGAGCTGGCCAAGGCCGGCCGCGACGTACTGGTGGTGGAGCGAGACGACGCCAATCTCCAGGCATCGGGGGCCAATGCCGGCAGCCTGCATGTACAGCTCCTGTCCTTCGATTTCGGCGACAAGGCGGAATCGGGCGGTGGTCCGGCGGCGGCCACGCTGCCGCTCGGACCCTGGGCAGTGTCGCTGTGGAAGGAGCATGCCGAGGCCTGCGGCCACGACTTCGAGATCCGCATCACCGGCGGCCTTATGGTGGCCGAAAGCAAGGCCGGCATGGACTTCCTGAAACGCAAGGCGGCGTTGGAACGCAGCTACGGCCTGGAGGCGGAGATCCTCGGCCCCAACGAGCTGCGGTCCCTGGCGCCGGCGCTTTCGGATCGAATGATCGGGGCCGAATACGCGCCACAGGAGGGCAAGATCAATCCGCTAACGGCGACCTACCGGATGCTGGAAGAGGCGATGCGGATGGGCGCGCGTTACCGGCGCAGCACCGATGTGGTCGGGCTGGAGAAGGCCGGCGGCTATTGGCGGGTGGACACCAACTGCGGCACCATCAAGGCTGGCCGCGTGATCAACGCGGCCGGCCCCTGGGCGCGCCAGATCGGCGCTCTGGCGGGGGTGGACGTCCCAGTCTTTAGCGCGCCGCTGCAGATGATCGTGACGGAACGCGCGCCGGCGCTCGTCGACCAGTTGGTCGCCCATGCCGACCGCCATCTGAGTCTGAAACAGCTCGCGTCCGGCGGCTTCGTCATCGGTGGCGCCTGGACCGCGCGCTACAGCGAGCGTCGCAACATGAACGTCACGATCCGCGAGAATATCGAGGGCAATCTGTGGGTCGCCAACCGGGTCCTGCCGCAACTGGCCGGGCTGCATGTCCTGAGGAGCTGGGCCGGCATGAACGTCAACATCGACGGCGCGCCAATCATCGGCGAGGCGCCCGGCGCGCCCGGGTTCTTCAACGCGGTGGCCTCGAACGGCTACACCCTGGCACCGGCCGTGGCCCGGCTGACCGCGCAGCTCATCTGCGACGGGGACACCGAAATGGATATCCGGCCGTATCGCCTGGACCGATTTAGTGGATTGGCCGCATGATCACGCTCAACGACGTTTCCAAGACCTATGGCACGTTCCAGGTCCTGCAGAACTGCTCCACCCATGTCGACCAGGGCGAGGTGGTTGTCGTCTGTGGCCCCTCGGGGTCGGGCAAATCGACGCTGATCAAGTGCGTCAACGGGCTGGAGCCCTTCGATTCCGGTTCCATCCGGGTCGGCGACATCGAGGTCGGAGACCCCGACACCAACCTGTCGAAGCTGCGCATGCGGGTCGGCATGGTGTTCCAGAACTTCGAGCTGTTCCCGCACCTGACGATCCTGCAGAACCTGGTGCTGTCGCAGCGCAAGGTGCTCAAGCGCGGCGCCGAAGAGGCGGAGGCCAAGGCCCGCGCTCTGCTGGCGCGCGTCGGGCTGGCCGACCAGGCGCCGAAATACCCAACACACCTGTCCGGCGGCCAGCAACAGCGGGTGGCGATCGCCCGGGCACTGGCCATGGACCCGATGGCGATGATGTTTGACGAGCCGACCTCCGCCCTGGATCCGGAGATGATCAACGAGGTGCTGGACGTGATGGTCGAGTTGGCCGAGGAGGGTATGACGATGCTGTGCGTCACCCACGAGATGGGCTTCGCACGCAAGGTCGCCGACCGGGTGGTCTTCATGGATGCGGGACGGATCATCGAGGACTGCCCGACGGAGGAGTTCTTCACCAATTCCCGAAGCCAGCGGGCGCAGCGCTTCCTGGCCAAGATCCTGCACCACTGACCGGAACGGCGATATGGGCGGCTATGCACAAACGGTGACCGGGGCGGTGGCGGCCTCCGAGCTCGGCTGGACGCTGATGCACGAGCATATATTGTGCGACCTGCGCGACCCGGAGACCCGCGACGGCGGCATTAGCTGGCCCGACATCACCCTGGAGAACCGGTTCGAGACCGACTATTTCCAGAACCGCAACCAGGACAACATGCTGCTCGATGACGATGCCGTCGCGGTTCGGGAACTCGCACGCTTCCGCGATGCCGGCGGGCGGGCCATCGTCGAGCTGACCGTCGGCGGCCTGCGGCCGCGACCGGCTCGGCTGGCCGCGATCGCGGCGGAGAGCGGTGTCTCGGTCATCATGGGCGCCGGATACTATGTGGATGCCTATCTGCCCGATGCGGTCCGCGACGCGGATGTGGACGCGCTTGAGGAAACGCTCCTGGCGCAGCTCGGTGACGGCGCCTGGGGGACGGACGTCCGCGCCGGGCTGATCGGCGAGATCGGCTGTTCCTGGCCGCTGGCGCCGAGCGAGCGCCGCCTGCTGACCGCCGCCGCGCGTGTGCAGCGGAAGACCGGCGTCGCCATCACGGTGCATCCGGGGCGTCATACCGACGCGCCTGCCGAGTTGGCCGACTTACTGGCGGCGTCCGGGGCTGAGCCGTCGCGGACGATCATCGGACATATGGACCGGACCGTCTTCGACCGCGACCGGCTGAGCGCGCTTCTCGGCCGCGGCTTTGTGCTGGAGTGGGATTTCTTCGGGATCGAGACGTCGCAATACTGGATGGCCGGCGTGGATCTCGACCTGCCGACCGACTATATGCGGCTCGACCTGATCAGTGACCTGATGGCGCTCGGATACCGGGACCAGATCGCGATCTCTCACGACATCTGCACCCGGACCCGGCTGGCAGAATTTGGCGGACACGGCTACGCGCATCTGATCGGCAACGTCGTGCCGCTGATGCTGCGACGCGGCTGGGACGAAGACGACATCGACCGGTTGCTCGGCAGGACGCCGGCGCGCCTGCTCTGCTACCTCAGCGATCCGCTTCCTCCGACTCTCACGGCGAACCCATCATGACCCAAGCCTTCGCCCCGTCCAAAGCTCCGGCAGCCGAGACCGTCAGCCTTGCAAAGCGGGTCTATCTGTCGATCCGCAGCATGATCCTGACGCGCAGGCTGACCGGTGGCGACATCGTCTCCGAGGACCGGCTCGCCGCGGAGCTGTCGACGTCGCGCACACCGGTGCGCGAGGCCCTGCTTCTGCTGCAAAGCGAGGGGCTGATCGAAAAGCAGGTCAACCAGCCATTCCGGGTGCGGATCGTTTCGAACCGAGAGTACTTCCAGACCATGCGCCTGCGCGAGCTTCTGGAGGGCGAGGCGATCTCGATGGCGGTCGACAAGATCGACCCGGCCGGGTTGGACGATGTCGAGCGCGACATGCTCACGTTAAAAGCCAACCCGGCGGTTCCCGCCGAAAGCCACTGGGCGGCCGACGAGAAGCTGCACGACATGATCGCCGACGCGTCGGGCAATGCCGTCATGGCGCAGGTGATCCGCGATCTGAGGGTGACCGGGCGAATCTTCGAATTATCGGGCCTGCCGTCCCGTTTCCGACCCGACACGGAGGAACACCTGCAGATCATCGAGGCGCTGAAATCCGGTGACGCGGCCAGAGCGCGGGACAGCATGGTCGCGCATATCCGCAGCCTGACCAACGACGTGCTGGCCGAAATGGCAAGCCTCTAGCCCAGGACCGCAGCGAGCCGATGCCGTCCGTCGCCGACCCGTCCGCAAGAACCGCCGCGCTCGCCCGCGCCAGCGAAGCACTCGAGCAAGAGAGCCTGGGCCTGCTGGAGAGCCTGATCGTCGCCGCCGAACGTGGGGCGGACGCGGTCGAGGCGATCCTGCATCGGGCCCTGCGCGATGCCGAATGCGATACATCCACGCTCGAATACGATCCGCGCGCGGTCCCACTGATCGACGAGTTCGCCGCGACCGAAGTCGGAGCGAGCAGGGGTGAGCGCTGCCTCATAGGGCGTGTCGAAGGCGCCGCCGGAGGGCGCAGCCTGATCTTGTTTGCCCATCCCGACACCGAGGCGTTCCAGCGTGAGCCGGCCTGGCGGACCGACCCATTCGTGCCATCTCGTCGCGACGGCCGGCTGCACGGCTGGGGCGTGGCCGACGACCTCGCCGGTGTGGCCATGCTGGTCCAGGCCATCCGGGTGCTGCGCGAGGCCGGCCTTTGTCCGGGTGGGGACGTCGTCCTGGTCAGCGCGCCCAGCAAGAAGCATCGCCGCGGGATTGCCGCCGCGCTCCACCACGGGCTGGCGGCCGATGCCGCGGTCTATCTCCATCCGGCCGAGTCCGGTCGCGGGCTCGACGAGATCAAGGCCTTCGCGCCCGGCCAGCTCGAATTCCAGATCACCGTGTCGGGTCGCCCGCCCGACACCTCGGAACCGGCGCATACCGCCTTCGCGCACACCGCGGTCAACCCGTTCGACCAGGCCTTGACCATCGTCGCGGCGCTCCGCCGCCTCGACGACGAGCGGGGCGCGGGGACGACCCATCCGCGATTGCAGGAGGCGATCGGCAGGTCGGCCAATCTGATGCTTTCGCATTGCGCGTTCGGCGCTGGCCGCGTGCTGAGCCGCATGCCGGAGACGTGCCAGATCGGCGGCGCGATGACGCTCGTCCCCGGCGAAGGACTCGAGGCGGTCAGGGAGCAATTCGAGGCCGCCATCGACGCAGCCGCGCGACAGGACCCTTGGCTTGCCCACAATCCGCCCCGGATCAACTGGTTGGCCGGCGTGACCGCGGCGGAGACCCCGGAGGACTCGCCAATCTACCGGACCGTCGACAAGGCGCTGCGCCGCTTCGGGGCCGACCCGCGCGTCAACCCGCTGCATACCTCGAGCGACATCCGCAACCCGATCGTGCAAAAGGGCATTCCGACGGTGGGATTCGGTCCGCTATGCGGCGGGCTCGCCATGTCC
>OZ245752.1:3115000-5636933 GCA_965227455.1 Alphaproteobacteria bacterium
CCCGCCGCCGCCGAGCCGGTGACCGTCGCCTATGCCGTCGAGGAGCCCCGCACCGAACGGCTGGAGCTGGTGCTGGGCCGCGGCGACACGCTGGTCGAGACCATGACCGGGGCCGGCGTATCCAGCACCGAGGCCCATTACGCAACGCGGGCGCTGCAGCGGGTGATCAACCTGCGCCGCCTGCAGGCCGGACAGTCGGTGGCCCTGGTGTTCGAGCAGCGCGCCGATGAACGACACTTCCTGGGTGCGGAAATCGCCCGTCGCGAAGGGGGCTTTGCGGTGGTCGCGCGGGAAGGCGAGGACCGCTTCCAGGCCTTCGAGACCAACGATCCCACGGCCCTCGGCCTGACCGGCTTCGGACCGGCACTTCCCGTTGAGGCCACCACGGTCACCGAAGAGGCGGCCGGGACCGCCGTTTCTACGGAACCGGACATGACCGCCGTCGCGGTGTCCGAAGACACCGATCTGAAGATCCACCGCGTCGACCTGACGCTCGGACGCGGCGATACGCTCGCCGGGCTGATGACCGAGTCCGGCGTGTCGGCCACCGAGGCTCATTACGCGGTGCGCGCCCTTCAGCGGGTGGAGAACCCGCGCCGGCTTCAGCCGGGCCAGGACATCGCGCTCGTCTTCGAGCGGCAGGGCAACGACAAGACCTTCCTCGGACTGCAACTGCAGCGGCGCAACGGCCGCTACGCAATCGTCACCCGCAATGGCGACGAGGGTTTCGAAGCCAGCCCGATCACCGATCTGGCCTCCCTGACGCTTGAGGGCTTCGGCCCGGCGGCAATCGAAGGCCCGGCGTTGGAGCCGGTGCTGATCGAGCAGGTGCTGCCCTCCCTTGCCGTCGTGCCGCCCTCCGTCGACGACGGCGACCTGACCCGCACGGCGATGCTGCTGCCGAGCTCCGATGACAGCCTCCACGAGGAACGCTATCTCGATTTCCTGAGCCTGCGCATCGAGACGGTCGAGCGGCGGGTTGGACGCGGCGATACCCTGGCCGGCCTGCTGGACGATGCCGGCGTCGAACGGCTGGAGGCCCACAGCGCCCTCCAGGCTCTGGGCGACGTCTTCAATCCGCGCCGGCTGCGCGCCGGCCAGTCGGTCAGCCTGACCTTCGAGAATCGCGGCGAGCGCCGGGATTTCGCCGGGCTGGAACTGTCGCCGGACATCGAGACCCGTATCGTCGTCGCCCGCGGCGAGGATGGCGAATTCGCCGCCCAGTCGATCGAGAACCAGTTCGAGACACGCCTGACCGCCGCCGCCGGCACCATCGAGTCCAGCCTGTACGCCGCGTCGAACGGCGCCGGCGTTCCGGACCCGGTGCTGATCGCGGTGATCCGCGCCTATTCCTTCGAAGTGGACTTCCAGCGCGACATCCGGCCCGGCGACGGGTTCGAGCTGCTGTTCGAGCAGGATTTCGACGAGGGCGGCGTGCTGGCCCGCAACGGCAACGTGCTGTTCGCCAATCTCCGGCTTCGCGGCCGCGACCATCCGATGTACCGGTTCCGGACCGAGGATGGCGACGTCGACTATTACGACCGGGACGGCCAAAGCGTGCGCCGGACCCTGATGCGCACCCCGATTGACGGCGCCCGGATCAGCTCGCGCTACGGCATGCGCCGGCACCCGATCCTCGGTTACAGCCGCATGCATCGCGGCACCGATTTCGCCGCCCCGACCGGCACGCCGATCTATGCCGCCGGCAGCGGCACCATCGAGGCCCTCGGCCGCAATGGCGGCTATGGCCGCTATATCCGCATCCGCCATGTCGGCAGCCTGAAGACCGCCTATGCCCATATGAGCCGCTATGCCCGCGGCCTGGGACGCGGCTCACGGGTCCAGCAGGGCCAGATCATCGGCTATGTCGGCACCAGCGGCCGGTCGACCGGACCGCATCTGCACTATGAGGTGCACGTGGAGGGCCGCCAGGTCAATCCGATGACCCTGGACCTGCCCAGCGGGCGCACCCTGGAGGGCGAAGAGCTAGAGGCCTTCCAGCAGATCGTCGCCATGCACGATCAGCAATATGCCGAAGCCATGATCGACGTGCAGGTGGCGCAGTCGGAAGACGAGTAGGCCGGCCCTTCGGGGCTCACCCGGCTACAAAGGACAGGGCAACACCGGTCGCGTACTCCGGGGCGACGTCGATCCGGCCGTCCGCCTCTTCGAACGGCACGCCCGCCGCTTCGAGCAGTCCCCGTGTCCGATCCGGCGACCGCACCTCGACAGCCAGTCCAAGACCGCCTTCCAGGCCGTCCACCGGCGCCCCGAAATGCAGGGTGCAGCCGTCCAGGCTGACGGTGACGCCGTCCCGATCGGCATGGACGGCGGCGTCCCCCAGCAGCGCGCGATAGCGGGGTACGAGCGAATCCCGATCCGCCGACGCGACGCTCACCATCGCAATCCGCCGGGCGCCATTGGGATGATCGAGCCATTCGGCACGACGCTCGAGTTCCGGGGTCAGGTGCTGGCAGAGGAAGCCGCGCAGGCCGAACGCCTCCGGCTCGGCCGGATGTACCAGGCGGAAAGCGGGCAGGACCTCGCCTTCCGGCAGCTCCAATATCCGTGAAAGATCCTTGGGCGGCTCGCCAGCCAGCCTGCAACGCTGCAGCAGTTCGTATGCCGCATCCGCGTCGCCGGTGGCCAGGGCCAGCCCCAGAACGCCCTGTCGCTGCTGCAGAAAACGGTCGAGGCCGTGGACGTATTGCGTCGCATCGAAGATCCCCAGGATCTCGACATAGTCGAGCGGGAACATGATGCAGTAATTGGCCGTGCCCCATCCGATATGCCGGCCGCGCGGCGTCGTGGTGAATCCGAGCCGCTGCCAGTCCGCCCGCGCCTGCTCCAGGTCGCGGACGCCGACGATCGGATGGTCCAGGCCGCGGATTGCGGGTCCCGCGACCATCAAAAGCCGGAACCGGGCTGCTTGAGGAATTCGACCTCCTCATCGGTGCTGGTCCGCCCGAGCACCGCATTGCGATGCGGAAAGCGGCCGAAGCGCTCGACGATCTTCAGGTGCCGGTCGGCAAAGTCGAGATACCGCTCATCGCCGATGCGGTCACGGACGAGGTCGACGCATTTGCGCTGGTCGTCGATGTCCTCGCTGTGCTCGAGCGGCAGGTAGAGGAACATCCTGTGCCGTCCGTCCAGCGCCGGGTCGACGTCGAACCCCTCGGCGATGGCATGCTCGGTGACGGCGCGGGCGGCCGCGTCGGTCGCGTAGCTGCGCGGGTCGCCGCGAAACAGGTTGCGCGGAAACTGGTCCAGCACCAGGCAGAGCGCGACACATCCCATAGCCGTCTCCCGCCACCCGTCCAGCCGGCCGGCCGCCCCATCGTCGTAGAGCCCTAGGAAACGATCGCGGATCTTTTCATCGAATAGCTCGCCGCCGCGGAACCAATCTTCGTCGTCATGCTCTTCGAACCAGAAGCGCAGCACCGTTTGCATCGTGGTCATGGAGTCCAACTCGAAACTGTCAGGGAATCCGGCATTCGCTTGCCGGGCGGGATCCGACTCACGCCGGCACGGCAGCATAGCCGATGATGGCATCGAACGCCGCATGGGCCGGGTCCGCATCGGCCCCGATTCCAGGCCGCGGCCCGAACCGTCGATGGACGAAGCGGTCGGCGATGAGGGATTTGCGTCGGTCGCCGGATGCGAGACCGGCAGCCGCCTCTTCGAGCAGCAGGGCGCAGGACAGGGTGTCGGCCAGCAGATCCATCAGCCGACGGGCCAGGCGCGGCCCTTCGCCCGGATTGGATCGCACGAAGGACAGCGCCTGACGGCATTCGTCTAGGGCGCCGGTTAGCAGGGCCGGTGCCTCGCCGAGGCCGCTCGGCAGCGCCCGCAGCACGCGGTCCACCCGATCAAGAAAGGCCTGATCGCCCGGCAGCTTGCCGGCCACGGCGCGCAGCAGCTCCAGGGCCTGGATGTTGGCCGGCCCCTCCCACACGGCGGTGACCAGGGCATCGCGGTACAGGCGCGCCGTCGGCCATTCCTCGGTGTAGCCGTTGCCGCCGACCAGCTCGACGGCGCGGGTCGCGGCACGCACCGCCTGCTCGGCGGTCTGGTACTTTGCCAAGGCCGTGACCGTGCGCAGCCAGGTCCGTTTCGACTCGTCGGCCAGGGCATCATCGAAAGCGATGGCGGATTCGAAGGCGATGGCGGAACTCGCCTCCTGGCCCATGGCGAGGTCCAGCAGCGCGTCCCGGACCATCGGGTAGGCTCGGATCGGCTGTCCGAACGCGGCGCGATGGGTGGCCCAGCAGGCCGCCTCAACGAGAGCGCGGCGGTGCACGCCGGCGGCGGCGACGGAATTGTGGATGCGGCTATATTCCAGCGCCTCCATCATCGCCTTCAACCCGTCCGGCGGCGGCGCCACCTCGGCCGCCCAGGCGCCCGCCAGCTCCGCCTCGGCGGTCGGCAGGCCGCGGGTGCCGAGCTTGTCCTTGAGCCGGCGGTTGCGGATCCGGTTGGGCTGCCCGTCCTCGAGATCGCTCGGCACCAGATAGCAGCCGAGCCCCTTGCCGCCATCGGGCGCGCCAGTAGGCCTGGCTGTGGCGAGGGCCAGGCCGGCGCCGGCATTGCTGGTGAACCATTTCAGCCCGGTCAGGCGCCAATGGCCATCGGCCGGTTCGGCGATGGTCGTGGTGGCGCCGACATCGGATCCGCCATGCTGTTCGGTCGCCCAGGTGCCGCCGCTCTTCGCCTCGCCATCCATGCGGGTGAGCTCCGGCAGATACCTTGCGCGGACGTCTGCTGGCGCCAGGCGGTCCAAGACATAGGCCACCGCCCCGGTCATGGTGACCGGGCAGTGGATCGAGACATCGGCCTCCGAAAGCATGTATCCCATGGCGAAGGACAGCAGGTGCGGCGCAGGGTCATCACCGAAGGCAAGACCAATCACGCCACGGCGATAGGCCTCCGCATGACACTCCCGATAGGCCGGGTTCAGCACCACGTGGCCGACCGCCTCGCCATCCCGGTCATGGGTCTCCAGCCTCGGCGGTGCGTGGCGGTCGGTATATCGGGCCTGGTCGTCCAACGGGCCGCCGGCCCAGGCGCCGAAATCCATCAGGGTGTCGCCGAAACGGGCCATCAAATCCGGCGCGCGCCGGCCCAGCAACGCGCGGAGATTGCGATCCATTGCGAAATAATTCAGCCCGCGCGACTCCGGCGGATAGTCGATCGCCGGTTCCGTCGCCGCATCCCGAGCCTGGACTGCCATGCAAGAGCTCCTGTTCCGGTCCCGCGAGGCGGCGATATTGTATCACAGGCACCCATCGCGATCGTAAACAGCCGCTCAGGCGGCGCGTGCCTGTCCGGCCGGCTCGGGCGGCCGCAGCCGGCCGCGATAGCGGATGATCAGTCCGCCGATGGGCGCGGAGACCGATACATCGAAGGCGAACAGCCCGTCCTCCACCCTTTCCGTGGCGGCGATCCGGGGCCAGAGCAGGCGCGGCACCGGGATGCCCAGCACCGTCATGCCGGTGAGGATCATGGAGAGGCCCTCATCCTCGACGGGGACCCGGAGCAGGAACCGCATCAACCCGAGCCGCTCGACCAGGTGACCCGGCCTGCCGGGTGCTGCGGAGAGGACCGTCTGGAAGCTGGAGCGCCCGAAGGTCCGGCGCCAGAGCTCGCTGCCGTCGCCGGGGCTGAACAGCACGGTCGTGGGGACGTCCGATCCGGCGGCCGGAAGCCGCGCCAGCCCGCCGATGAGCCCGGCGAGCGGGGACTGGCCTCGGGTGATCTCCGCCTGCCCCACGGCTGTCGAGGGCTCCGAGATCTCATGCATCCGACGCACCGGCGCCGGCAGCCGGTCGAACCCATCACCGAGGACGCGGCGGTAGAGGAAATCCGGCTCAGACATCGAGGTCTTCCACTGCGCATTGAATGTCGAGACCGGCGACGACCTGTTCGAACTCGGTGACATCGAATAGGCCCAGGCAGGGCACGGCACCGGGCCGGGACCAGCCCGCCGCCAGCTTGCCGGCCAGAATGACCGCAGGCACCGCGGGCACCTGGGGGCCATCGCCGCTGCCGGCAATCAGGGTCCAGCGGCGGCGGCGGCGCGTGCCGTCGGCCGATGACCCGCAGACCTCGACCACCATGCCGCCGCGGTCGCTGCCCCATCCCTCGAGAGCCACCGCAATCCGGAAGGCCAGCGGCGCCAGTGGCGCCAGGCCGCGGATCCATCCCCACCGCACCGGCCAGCTGAGCGCCCAGAGCCCGTAATGCATCAGGCCCAGTTCGAGGCCGGCGCGAAAGGCGACGCTGGCGACGCCCGGATAGCGTTTCGGGAACAGGATGTTGTCGGGGACGTCGCAAGCAGCGACCGCGCGATATCCGAGATCGGGACCGTCCGGTATGCGAAGCCGCAATCGGCGAAGGTCCTGCCAGCCGCGCGCCTCTCCGAATTCGCTGTCTCGCCAGCAGGGGAAGGTCCTCCCGACATAGCCCAGGATGGCAGCGACGACCGCATAGCCGCGCGGCGCCTTGTTGCCAGGCATGATGGCCATGTCGATCGTTTCCACTGCCGTCATGTCGCGGGTCAGGAGATCGGCTGCCGCGCTGGACAGGCCGGGCACGCTGCTGGCGCCGCTGACCGCCACCACGCCGGCCGCCCTGGCCGCCGCGTCCAGCCGGTCGAAACCGGCCACGAACGCGCGGGCATCGGCCAGGTCGACGTAGTGCACGCCCTGGGCAATGCAGGTCTCAACCGTCCGGTAATCCTGGCCCTGGAACGGCCCCGCGGCATCGATCAGCAGATCGGCGCCCGATTGGCGCAGCGCCTCGGCCAAATCGTGCGTCTTGTCGCAGGCCAGCGCTTCGACAATGGCCTCCGGGTGTGAGTCGAGAAGCCGGCGCCTCGTTTCCTCCGCCTTTGCCTGCGAACGGCCGGCTACGACCACACGGATGCCGCCACGGTCCGCCAGCAGGCGACAGATCGAAGAGCCGAAGACGCCGTAGCCGCCGACGACCAGCACGGTGAACAGTCGATCGCTCACGGGAACGCAAAAGGGCCGCCCCGGAAGGCGGCCCTGTATCGCGGGTTCGGGTGCAAGCGCCTAGTGCAACTTGGACCAGATCTTGCGCTTGAACGCATACATGACGCCGGCGAAGGCGAGCAGGTAGATGACCACCTTCACGCCCATCCGCTTACGCTCTTCCATGTGCGGCTCGGCGGCCCATTGCAGGAAGTTGACGACGTCCCTGGCCTGTTGGTCGATGGTGGCTGCCGTGCCGTCGGCGTAGACCGTGCCGTCGTCGAAGAGCACCGGCGGCATGGCGATCTGGTTGCCGGGGAAGTAGCGGTTGTAGTTGAGCCCCAGCATGACCTCGACACCGTCGGGCGGGTCTACATAGCCCGTCAACAGGGCATGGACGTAGTCGGCTCCGCCGACGCGCGCCTTGATGATCAGCGAGAGATCCGGCGGCAAGGCACCATTGTTGGCGGAGCGGGCGATCTGGGCGTTGGCGAAGGGCGGCACAAAACGGTCGGACGGAATGGCCTCCCGCTCGAACATGTCGCCGAAATCGTCCGGACCGTCGGTGACGAAGTAGTTCGCGGCGATCGCCTTGACCTCGTCGTCGTTGAATCCGAGATCGCCCAGATTGCGGTAGGCGACCAGGCTCAGAGCATGACAGGCGCCGCAGTTCTCCAGGAAGATCTGCAGCCCGCGCTGCGCCGAGGCGCGGTCGACGGTGCCGTTCCAGCCATTGAAGCTCCAGTCCTGGCTCGGCGGCGTCGCGGCATCCCCGGCCGCGATCGCGGTCGATTGACTGCCGAGCAAGAAGGCAAGCGACGCGGCGGCCGCCGCAACGGTCGTAGCGAAGGCGCGCATGGTCAGGCTTTCTCCATCGGCTTTTCGGCCGGGGCCGCGCTTGGCATTTGACCGCCCCCCTTGAGGACGGACTCCGAGATGCTGGCCGGCATCGGCACCCGCGGCTCGATCTTGCCCAGCAAAGGCAGCAAGAACAGGAAGTGCCCGAAGTAGTAGGCGGTGCCGATCTGGCCGAGATGCACGAATTTAAACCAATCTATACCGGCGAAGACCGGGTCGCCGGGGACCTTGGCACCGACATAGCCGAGCAGGATGCAATCCAGGAAGAACACCCAGAACAGCCATTTGTAGATCGGCCGGAAGCGGGCGCTGCGGACCTCAGACGTGTCGAGCCAGGGCAGGATAAGCAGGATCAGGATCGATCCGAACATCAGGATCACGCCGATCAGCTTGGCATCGAGGAACAGGATGGGGAAGTCGATCGAGCGCAGGATGGCGTAGTACGGCAGGAAGTACCATTCCGGCACGATATGCGCCGGCGTCGCCAGTGGATCCGCCGGAATGTAGTTCTCCGCCTCGCCGAGCGCGTCGGGCATGAAGAACACGAAGACCGCCCAGAAGGCGAGGAAAACCAGCAGCCCGAACGTATCCTTCACCGTGTAGTACGGATGGAACGGGATGGTGTCTTGCGGCCCCTTCGGATCGATGCCGGTGGGGTTGTTCGATCCGGTGATGTGCAGAGCCCAGACATGGAAGGCGACCACGCCGACCAGGACGAAGGGCAGCAGATAATGCAGCGAGAAGAAGCGGTTCAGGGTCGGGTTGTCGACCGCGAAGCCGCCCCAGAGCAGGATCACCAGATCCTCGCCGATCCATGGGATGGCGGAGAACAGGTTGGTGATCACCTTGGCGCCCCAGAAGCTCATCTGGCCCCAAGGCAGCACATAGCCCATGAAGGCGGTTGCCATCATCACCAGCAGGATGACCACGCCCAGCATCCACAGCAGTTCGCGCGGCGCCTTGTAGGAACCGTAATAGAGTCCTCGGAACATGTGGATGTAGACCACGATGAAGAACATCGAGGCGCCGTTCATGTGGATGTCGCGCAGCAGCCAGCCGAAATTGACGTCGCGATCGATACGCTCGACGCTGTTGAAGGCCATGTCCGCATGCGGCGTGTAGTGCATCGCCAGCCAGATGCCGGTGATGATCATCACCACCAGGACCACTGTCGCCAGCGCCCCGAAATTCCAGAAGTAGTTGAAATTTCGCGGGGTCGGGAACTGCCCGTATTCCCGGTTCATCAGCGAGAAGATCGGGAGCCGCGTATCGATCCAGCGGATCACCGGGTTCTTGAAACTGCTCGGCTCGGCATGCGCCATGGCCACTAAGCTCCTATCCTGATCGGCGTTCAGCCGACGAGAATTCGATCGTCGTCCAGGAATTGATAGGGCGGCACCGGCAGATTGGTAGGTGCCGGCCCACTGCGGATGCGCCCGGAGGTGTCATAGACCGAGCCATGGCAGGAGCAGAACCAGCCGCCGAATTCCCCTCTCACCTCGGTTGGACGCTGCCCTTGGGGCACGCAGCCGAGATGGGTGCAGACCCCGACCAGGATCAGCCACTCCTTGCGTTGCACCCGGTCGGAATCGGCTTCCGGATCCGGCAGATCGTCCAGGGAGACCTGCTCCGCCGCTGCGATCTCGTCCTCGGTGCGCCGGCGCACGAAGACAGGAGAGCCCCGCCACATCACGGTGATCGCCTGGCCCGGTTCGACCGGCGACAGGTCGATCTCAACGGTGGAGACGGCCAGAGTATCGGCCGCCGGGTTCATGCTGTCGATGAACGGCCATGCCACGGTGGCCACGCCGATCACGCCAAAGGCGCCCACCGTGTAGGTCAGGATGTCGCGGCGGGTTTCGCCGTCATCGCCGCCACCCTGGTCCGCGTGATCCGGGTTGCTTGTGTCAGCCATTGCTTGCCCTAGTCCCGATCTGCCCTGAGAATTGCCCGGATCGGTGCCACCAGGCCGGTTTCGTGGCGGCACGCCATGAGTCGAGGTCGTAGGCGCCGAACGGCACCCGTTGCGGAGTCGATATACATCGGCAGTCGCCATCTTGCCAACCGACAAACCGGATTTGCCGCAGCAATCCCTACCTTGCACACGGTTCGGTCATCATGCGCCTCGTCCTCTTCCAGCCGGATATCCCGCAGAATGCCGGCGCGCTGATGCGCCTCGCGGCCTGCTTCGGCGTCGGGATGGACATCGTGGAGCCCTGCGGCTTCCTGCTCAGCGACCGGCGTCTGAAACGCGCCGGAATGGATTACCTGGACCTGGTCGATCGGACCGTTTGGTCGGGTTGGCAGGCCTACAGCACCGCAGAGCATGCCGGGCGCATGGTGCTGCTGACGACGGCCGGCGACACGGCCTATACCGGCTTTCGATTCGCGGCGGACGACCGGCTGGTGGTCGGGAGGGAAAGCGCCGGAGTGCCCTCCGAGGTCCATGCGGCGGCCGATGCGCGGCTCGTCGTGCCGATGCGGCCCGGCGCCCGGTCGCTCAATGTGGCGGCGGCCGCAGCCATGGTCCTCGGCGAGGCGTTACGCCAGACCAACGGGTTCGCGGCCGTGCCGTAGCCCCGGCTCAAATGCGCTCACGATTGCGCTGAATCACTGTTGCGGCCGGCTCGGCGGTGGTAAGGGCTTGCGGCGCGCAATTCAGGACAGGTTGATGACCAAGTCACCACATGCCCGGGAGATGGCCGGGACGATCCCCGGCACCGAACAGAAGATGGCCGCCACAGCGTGGTTCGAGGCCTTGCGCGACCGCATCTGCGCCGCCTTCGAGCAGATCGAGGACGATCATGCGGGTCCGTTTGCCGAGCGTCCGGCCGGCCGGTTTCAGCGCACACAGTGGTCTCGCCCGGATATCGAGGCCGGTGACGGCGGCGGCGGCGTGATGTCGGTCATGCACGGCCGGGTCTTCGAGAAGGTCGGCGTCAACGTATCGACGGTGCATGGCACCTTCTCGGAAGAGTTCCGCGAGAGGATCCCGGGCGCCGCCGGCGACGGCCGGTTCTGGGCCAGCGGCATCAGCCTGGTGGCGCATATGCAGAGCCCGCTGGTGCCCGCCGTGCACATGAACACGCGGCACATCGTCACGTCGGTCGGCTGGTTCGGCGGCGGTGCCGACATGACGCCTATGATCCCGGACGACTCCGATACCGCGGAATTCCATGCCGGGCTGAAGGCGGCTTGCGACCGTCACGGCCCGGACTACCATCCCCGGTTCAAGGCCTGGTGCGACGAGTATTTCTTCCTGCCCCATCGCGACGAACCGCGCGGGGTCGGCGGCATCTTCTACGACAATCTCGACACCGGCGACTGGGACGCGGATTTCGCGTTCACCCGCGATGTGGGGGAGGCCTTCCTGACCACCTATCCGAAGATCGTGCGCCGGCACATGGACAAACCCTGGACCGACGACCAGCGGGCCTATCAGCTCAGGCGACGGGGCCGGTATGTGGAATTCAACCTGCTCTACGACCGCGGGACGGTCTTCGGCCTCAAGACGGGCGGCAATGTGGAGGCGATCCTGATGTCGCTGCCGCCGGTGGCCACGTGGCCTTGAGTGTCGCATACTCGCGCCGAGCGCCTCAGGCAGCGGGACCCGTTGCCAGGACGGCCATGAACAACCACAGAATCAACATGTTGGCTGGCCAGGATCGGCACTGCAAAACCGCTCACAGCCGGAACCCGGCCACCGGCCAAGGACGAATGGGGATGCAAAGATGCGAATGATCGGATTTCTGGCGGCGATGGTGCTGGTGTTCGGGACACCGGTGGCACGGGCAGCCGATCTGCCGGTTTCGGCCTTTTACGGCACCTGGCAGGGCAACGGCGTGGCGGAAAACGCCGACAGCCTGTTCTTTGCCATGACCACGCGCGATTTCGATGTAGTGATCGAGGAGGCCAGCGACGGATTCACCGTGACCTGGACCACCGTCATCCGCAGCGGCGGCGACCCCAACAATCCGGACATCCGGCGCCGCCAGTCCAGCCTGACCTTCGAGCCGGCGGACCGTCCCGGAGTCTATGAATCCACGGATTCCGGCGATCCGCTGGAGGGCGGCGTCCTAAGTTGGGCGCGGGTGCGTGAAAACACGCTCAGCATTCACCAAATGACATTGAACGACAGTGGCGGGTTCGAGCTGACCACCTATGACCGCACGATCACCGATGTGGGTATGGAGCTTTCCTTCCGCCGCCTGCGGGATGGCGAGCAGGTCCGCACCGTGACCGGCCGTCTGATCAAGATCTCCGGGTGACCATGACAGCGCTCCTTCGCTCGACCGCATTTGCCATAGGCCTCGCCATTGCGGCATTGGCGTTGGCCGCGCCCGCCGTCGCCGACACGATCGACCCGTTTGTCGGGACCTATGTCGGCACGGCGCAGGTGCTGGGATTGGACGGAGAGGTTACCGAAGAGCGCGACATGGACATCACCATCGCCGCGGAACGCGGCGGCGGATTTAGCATCACCTGGATCAACGTAACCCTGGTCGATGGCCGTCGCGACGTGCCCGGCGTGCGCCGCCGGGTCGACGAGGTGATGATGGAGCCCGGCGACCGCAACGGCGTTTTCCTGGAGAAGACGCAGCGCAGCCTGTTCGAGCGCCGGCAGGATGTGGACGTGATCTCCGGCGACCCCATGCGCTGGGCGCGGATCGACGGCAACAGCCTGGGCCTGTTTTCACTGGTGGTGAAGGCGGATGGCGGATACGAGCTGCAGAGCTACGAGCGCATCCTGACCGAAGACGGCCTGGCCATCGAATTCAGCCGGGTCATCAATGGCGAGGTGACCCGCCGCATCGTCGGACGCACGGTCCGAGTCAACTAGCGGCGATCCGCCGCTTCAACTCTTCCAGCAGGGCCGCCCGGTCGGCTTTGAAGTCGCCGGCGATCCAGTCTTCCTCGATCGCCTGCAGCAGGTCTCCCACCCCGGGGCCGGAGGCCATGCCGAGCGACAGGGCATCCCGCCCCTTCAGAGGGAATTCCGGCGGAGTCCAACCATCGGCCTGGCTGGCCAGCGCCTTCAAGCGGTCATCCCCCGGGGCCGCAGCACGGGCCAACAAAATCTCGTCACGAGCAAGGGCGCTCCCGAGCCGATAGACCACCTCGCGTAAAGCCTGGGGCGCCATCGCCGGATCGATCCGGTCTCCCCGGCCAGACAGAGCGACGAGGCGCTCGCGCTCGGCCCGGGATGTCTTCAGCCGTTCCGCGAGGCGGGCTGCGCCGTCGGGCCCGACTGTGAGCAGGGCCGCGAGCCGCCGGACGGGGTCCGCATCGGCCTCGACGGATACCAGCCCCGCCAGCCGGTCCACATCGCCGGGTTCGCCGATCGTGTTGGCCGAAACTCCCGTGTCGATCATCAGCCGCCAGGCGGGCAGCGGGTTCGGGGTCGCCAGCAGCTTGAGGACCTCGACGCGGACCCGCTCCCCGGACAGCGTGTCGATCCGGCCGGCCATGCCGCGGCAGGCCTCCAGCGCCGCAGCGTCCGGCGGCGGTGTGCCGAGCTGGGCGTAGAAGCGGAAGAAGCGCAGCAGGCGCAGCACGTCCTCCTCGATCCGGCGGACCGGGTCGCCGACGAAGCGGACACGGCCGGCACGCGCATCCTCCACACCGCCAAAATAGTCGTAGACCCGGCCGCTCTGATCGGCCGACAGGGCGTTAACGGTGAAGTCCCGACGGGCCGCGTCCTCTTCCCAGTCTTCGGTGAACGCAACAACCGCATGCCGGCCGTCGGTCTCCACATCGCGGCGCAGGGTCGTCACCTCGAAGGGCCGGCCATCGGCCACAACGGTGACCGTGCCATGGTCGAGTCCGGTCGGAATCGCCTTCAGGCCGGACGCCGAGACCGCATCGATCACGGCGTCCGGGAGCATCGGCGTGGCGATATCGATATCGGCGATCGGCCGCCCCATCAGCGTGTCGCGGACGCAGCCGCCGACAAACCGGGCCGGCTGACCGCCTTCGGTCAGCGCCGCCAGCACCTTGCGGGTCGCCGGCGCGCGGACCCAGTCGGCGCTGGCGGGAAGTGTCTCCCGGCTGCCGTCCTTGACGCCGGTCACGAGCAACGGCCGGTCATTGTTGCAGCGGCAACCATCATGCCGCGCCCGTGAGCGCCTCGCAGAGGTTCAGCAGCATGCCGGCGGTCGCGCCCCAGATGTACCGATCCTCGAACGGGTACACGTAGAAATACCGTTCCCGGCCCTGGAACATCCGGCTGTGCCGCTTGGGATGGGTCGGGTCCAGGATGACCGAGAGCGGCACTTCAAACACATCCGCCACCTCGTTGGCATCGGGCCTGAGGGTGAAGGGTGGGCGCACCAGGCCGACCACCGGCTCGACCTGGAACCCGGTCCGCGTGACATAGGTATCGAGACGGCCGATCACGTCGATGCGGTCCGGCGGCAGGCCGATCTCCTCCTGGGTCTCGCGCAGCGCGGCGGCGATCTCGTCCCGGTCCTCCGGCTCGACGCCGCCGCCAGGGAAACTGACCTGGCCGGCATGGGAGGCGAGGTGCGCGGTGCGCTCGGTCAGCAGCACCGTCAACTCCGGCTCGCGTTCGACCAGCGGTACCAGGACCGCCGCTGGACGCAGCTCGGCCGGCGGATTCATCCCGGGATTGAGATCGTGATCGCCGCGCACCCGGCGTCGCGACGCCGACGGCATGGCGGCAAAGCGCGGCAGCCGTCGCCGCAGTTCGGCCCGGTCCAGCTCTAAGTGTCCTGATCGAGAGGGAAGAATGTTCCGTTGCTCCATACACCCGTCCGGCCGTCCACCTCGCAGGCGATGTCGGCCAGCTCATAATAGACCGAGCGGACGATCAGCGCCTCCAATCCGGGACGGACCAGGATATAGGGGCGCGGCGCGCCGGTTTCAGCGTCGAACGCGACTCGGATCGGATTGTCCGGCCCGGCATCGACGCGATGGTCGAGATTGGTGCGGAAACTCAAAACCGGGTTGCCGGCATCACCGGTCTCGACCAGTTCGACTGCCGTAAAGGGTGCATCGTCGACGGTGATGCGGCCGCGTTCGGCCGGCGTAGTCAGCCAGTACTGGCCGGCCTCGTCCCGGCTCAGCACCGTCGCGAACAGCTTCGCAAGGGCCAGCCGCTCGATCGGCGTCCCCTGGTAGAACCAGGTGCCGTCGGATGCAATCCGGATGTCGTAATCGCAGGGTTCGACGGCCGGCGACCGTCTGGCCCGCTTCAATTTTTCGTCGATCGACGGGTCGCCATTACCCATTTTCGCCATACTCTCCAAGTACCGAGGACAGAGGTAATCGGAGACCCCCCTTGACCGACATCGACACCACTGCGCCGAACGCCGCGGCCGCGTCAAATGCCGCCCCAGCCGAACTGACCGCCGAAGTCGAAAAGCTCGGCGAGAAGCTCTCCAAGGTACGAACCACCATTGGCCGCATCATCTTCGGCCAACAGGACGTCGTCGACCAGACCCTGATCACCCTGTTGGCCGGCGGGCATGTCCTGCTGATCGGCGTGCCAGGCCTGGCGAAGACGCGCCTTGTCGAGACGCTGGGAACGGTGCTCGGTCTCGAGGACCGTCGCATCCAGTGCACACCGGATCTGATGCCCGCCGATATCCTGGGCTCGGAGATCCTGGAAGAGGGTGAAAACGGGCGGCGCGCCTTCCGTTTCATCCCCGGTCCGGTGTTCTGCCAATTGCTGATGGCCGACGAGATCAACCGCGCCAGCCCGCGAACCCAATCCGCGCTGCTGCAGGCGATGCAGGAACATAGAGTCTCCGTCGCCGGCCATTATCACGACCTGCCCAAGCCGTTCCATGTGCTGGCCACCCAGAACCCGCTGGAGCAGGAAGGCACCTATCCGCTGCCGGAAGCCCAGCTCGACCGCTTCCTGATGCAGATCGATGTCGGCTATCCCGACGAGGAGGCCGAGCGGCGCATGCTGATCGCCACCACCGGCGCGCATCAGGACAGCGTGTCGGCGGTCCTGACGCCAGAAGACCTGCAGGCCGCCCAGATCCTGGTCCGGCGCGTGCCGGTCGGCGACAGCGTGGTCAATGCGATCCTGAACCTGGTCCGCAACGGTCGCCCCGACAGCACCGATGTGCCGGAGGTCCAGCACCATGTGGCCTGGGGCCCCGGCCCCCGCGCCAGCCAGGCGCTGATGCTGGCCAGCCGCGCCCGGGCCCTTTTGGAAGGCCGTCTGGCACCGTCCGTCGACGACGTGCTGGCGCTTGCGGAACCGGTGCTTAAGCATCGGATGGCATTGAATTTCTCGGCGCGGGCGGATGGTGTTACAATCGAAGATGTGATCCGTCGATTGACAGCTCCAATGGCCTGAGGACGCTCCGCGCCCCATGGCCCAGAATCCCTCCAATACGCGCCAGCGTGCCGAGTCGCTGGTCGCCACGGTGCCGCCATTGCTGGTGGCGGCGGAACGTGTCGCCTCCACCGTAGCGCAGGGTGTCCATGGACGCCGACGGGTCGGCATTGGCGAAAGCTTCTGGCAGTTCCGGCAGTATCAGCCCGGCGACCCGATCCAGCGCATCGACTGGCGCCAGACCGCCAAGTCGCAAGCGGTCTATATCCGCGAACTGGAGTGGGAGGCGGCCCAGACGGTCTGGCTGTGGCGCGATTCCTCGCCGTCGATGGATTACCGCTCCGGGCGCGAGTTGCCCAGCAAGCGGGAACGGGCCGAGTTGCTGCTGCTGGCCTTGGCAATCCTGCTGAGCCGCGGCGGAGAGCGCCTGGCCATGCTGGGCGGTGGCCATGCCGCCTCCACCGGCCAGACTGCCGTCAACCGGATCGTCGAGGCCATCACCGTGGCGTCCGAGGACACGCCGAAGGACTCCGACGGGCTGCCCGGCGATGCCCATATTCCGCGCCACGCGGAACTGGTGATCCTGGGCGACCTGCTGAGCCCGCTCACCGAGATCGACAAGGTGGTCGCCAAATACGCCAACCGCGGCGTTCGCGGCCATATGGTGCAGATCCTCGACCCGGCCGAGGCCACCCTGCCGTTTGGCGGCCGGGTGCGCTTCGAAGGCATGGAGGGCGAGCAGGACACCTTGATCCCCCGGGTCGAGTCGGTTCGCGACGCCTATCTGGACCGGCTGTCCGCACAGCAGGATGGGCTGCAGGCGCTGTGCCGCAGCGCCGGCTGGAGCTGGGCGGTCCACCGTACCGACCGTCCGCCGCAGACCGCCCTGCTGACCCTGTTCGCGGCCCTGTCGCAGGATCCGCTTGACTTGCCGCCCGCCGCCCGTGCGGCGGAGTCGGCTGCGTGAGGCGCCCATGCTGACGCTCGGTCCCCTGGTTTTCACCACGCCCTGGATCCTGCTGGCGCTCGGCGTCTTGCCGCTGATCTACTGGCTGCTGCGGGTCACACCGCCGGCGCCCCGGCTGCAGCGGTTCCCGGCGATCCGCCTGCTCTACGATCTGGTGGCGCAAGAGGAAACGCCGGAACGCACCCCCTGGTGGCTGCTGCTGATGCGCCTGGCGCTGGCCGCAATCGTCATCCTGGCCCTGGCCCGCCCGCTGCTGAATCCCGGCGCCGATCTTCCGGGCAGCGGCCCGGTGATGCTGGTCGTCGACAATGGCTGGGCCGCGGCGCGCGACTGGCCGGCCCGACAGCGCCAGATGTCGGCGGTTATCGACCGGGCGGAACGCGAGGACCGCCGGCTGATCGTCCTGACCACGGCGGCGCGCTCGCCGAACGAGGCGCCGGAGCCGACCGGCCTGTTGCGCCCGGCGGAGGCGCGCGGCCTGGCCGAAAGCCTGACGCCGGTCCCATGGGCCACCGATCGCGAGGCGGCGCTCGAGGCCGTACGGGACCTTCAGGTCGAAGGATCGGCGCATGTGGTCTGGCTCACCGACGGGCTGGGCGATCCCGCCGTCGTTCCGCTGGCCGAGCGCCTGCAGCGGTTGGGCAGTGCCGAGGCGGTGATCCCCGAGCGCGGGAATTCGCCCCATTTGCTGGAGCCCCCGGCCACCGCGGGCTCCGATCTGGTGGCGCGGATCCGCCGGGTGCATGGCGCGGACGGTGCCGGCGATCAGGTCTGGCTGCGGGTCATCGCCACCGACGGCCGGCTGCTGAGCCGCCAGCAGGTGACATTCGAAAGCGGAGAAACCGTCGCCGAGGCGCGGGTCGAGTTGCCGGTCGAGCTACGCAACGAGGCGATCCGGATGGAGATCGAGGGCGAAACCACGGCCGGCGCCGTCGTGCTGCTGGACGAACGCTGGCGCCGGCGGCCGGTGGGCCTGATCACCGGCGGACTGGTCAACACCGCCCAGCCCCTGCTGACCGACACCCACTACCTGACCCAGGCGCTGGACCCGTACAGCGAGGTGCGCCGTGGCGATGCGGCCGAGCTCCTGGAAAGCGGCATCGCGGTCCTGATCCTGCCCGATGCGGGCGCCCTGACCGATCAGGAATCCGAGGCGGTGGAACGCTGGATCGGCGCCGGCGGCGTGCTGGTGCGCTTTGCCGGCCCCCTGCTGGCCGCCAATCCCGATCCGCTGGTGCCGGTGCGCCTGCGCAATGGCGACCGCATCCTGACCGGCACCCTGAGCTGGACCGAACCCATGCCCTTGGCGCCGTTCGAGGAGAACAGCCCGTTCTTCGGCCTGCCGGTGCCCGACGACGTCCTGATCGAGCGCCAGGTGCTGGCCGAACCGTCCCTCGATCTCGCCGGCAAGACCTGGGCGCGGCTGGGCGACGGCACCCCGCTGGTCACGGCCGACCGCATGGCCGGCAGCGATGGCCGCGGCGGCTGGCTGGTGCTGGTGCACACCACGGCCGGGCCGGAATGGTCCAACCTGCCGCTGTCCGGGCTTTTCGTCGACATGCTGCGCCGGGTCGTCGCACTCAGCGAAGGGGTGCAGGGAGACGCCGGGAGCCAGAACCTGAAACCTCTGCAATTGCTGGACGGGCTGGGCCGGCTGGTGACGCCGTCGGCGACCGCCGTTCCGATCAATGCCGCGAACGTGCCCGAGACTCCCGTGAGTCCTGAGCACCCGCCTGGGTTCTATGGCACCGAGGAATCCCGCCGGGCCCTCAATCTCGGCGACTCCGTCGAAGACCTCGCGCCCATTGACGACCTGCCGAACGGCGTTGCCGTGGCCGGCTATGCGCCACGCGGCGAGGTCGACCTGATGCCGCTGCTGCTGGCCCTGGCGCTGGCCTTCACCGCGATCGACATGATCATTGCCCTGGTCCTGCGCGGCCTGCTGCGCATTGCGCCGAGACGGGCCGCGGCCGGAATGGCGACGGTGTTGCTGGCGGCCGGTATCGGCATCGCCATTTCCGTCTCCGACGCACAGGCCCAGGACGACGAGGCCATGTTCCTGCAGGCGGCCAACGGCACCTATCTCGCCTATGTGCGGGTCGGCATTCCCGAGATCGACGAGGTCAGCCAAGCCGGGCTGGATGGGCTGAGCGCCGTGCTGTTCGCCCGTACGGCGGTGGAATCCGACGGCGCGATCGGGGTCGATGTCGCAGTAGACGAGCTGGCGTTCTTCCCGCTGCTCTACTGGCCGGTGGTGCCCGAGCAGCGACCGCTCTCCGACGCCACCATCGCCCGGCTGAACGACTATCTGCGCAATGGCGGCACGATACTGTTCGACACCCGAGACCAGGCCCTAGGCGGCGGCGGAACCGGCCCCGGGGCCCAGCGGCTGCGGCTGCTGACCGAGGGCATGGATATTCCGCCGCTGGCGCCGGTGCCGCCCGACCATGTGCTGACCAAGGCCTTCTACCTGATGCAGGACTTCCCCGGCCGCTATGCCGGCGGAGAGCTGTGGGTCGAGAACGCCGAGGAGCACATCAATGACGGTGTCTCGTCGGTCATCATCGGCGCCAATGACTGGGCCAGCGCCTGGGCCGTTGGCGGCAACGGCACGCCCTTGTTCCCGGTGGTGCCGGGCGGCGAGCAGCAGCGTGAGATGGCCTACCGCTTCGGCGTCAATCTGGTGATGTACGCGCTGACCGGCAATTACAAGGCCGACCAGGTGCATGTGCCGGCAATCCTGGAGCGGCTCGGACAATGATCGAAACCGCCTCCGTCGCCATCGCGCCGATGCTGCCCTGGACCGTGCTGGGGCCGCTGTTCGCCATCGCATTCGCAATCGCACTGTACGGCGCAATCCGACGCGCCCGCGGCACCGGCCTGCGGGTCCTTGTCATGGCTGCCCTGGCGGCGGCACTGATCAACCCCTCCCTGGTCCAGGAAGAGCGCGAGCCGATCCCGGACGTGGCGGTGGTCATCGTGGACGAGTCCCCCAGTCAGGCGATCGGCAGCCGCGGCGGCCTCGCCGACCGGGCCCTGGACGAGATCGTCGCCAGCCTGTCCGAGATGGAGAACATCGACCTGCGGGTGGTGCGCACCGGCATCGACGCCAACCGGCGGCTGGGCGAGACCCGCCTGTTCGACGCGCTGGACGCGGCCTTGTCCGACGTACCGCGCCGCCGCGTCGCCGGCACCATCCTGCTGACCGACGGCCAGGTGCATGACGTGCCCCAGGACACCCGCTCGCTGCAAGGCGGCGGCCCGATCCACACGCTGCTGACCGGCGACCGGGACGAGGCGGACCGGCGGCTGGAGGTGGTCCAGGCCCCCGCTTTCGGGCTGGTCGGCCGCGAGATCACCACCACCATCCGGGTCGACGACCTGCCCGTGCGCGGCGGCAGCGGGCTGGTTACCGTGACAGCCAGCCAGGATGGCGGCGACCCGCATGCCTATCAGGTTCCGGTCGGACAGGATTTCGAGCTCTCCTTCACCCTCGACCATGGCGGCGCCACGGTCATCGAGCTGGAGGTCACCCCGGCAGCCCAGGAACTGACCCTGTCCAACAATCGCGCCGCCCTTGTGGTCAATGGCGTGCGCGACCGTCTGCGGGTACTGCTGGTGTCCGGTGAGCCGCATCCCGGTGAGCGGACCTGGCGCAACATCCTGAAATCCGACCCCAGCGTCGATCTGGTGCATTTCACCATCCTGCGGCCGCCGGAGAAGCAGGACGGCACCCCGATCAGCGAGCTGTCGCTGATCTCCTTCCCGATCCGCGAGCTGTTCGAGCTCCGGCTGAACGAATTCGACCTGATCATCTTCGACCGCTATCGCCGCCGCGGCGTGCTACCAAACCTGTATCTCAGTAACATCGCCAGCTATGTGGAGGCCGGGGGCGCCTTCCTGGAGGCCAGCGGGCCGCAATTCGCCGCCGGATTCAGCCTGTACCGCACGCCGCTGGGCACGGTGCTGCCCGGCGAGCCGACCGGCCAGGTGATCGAGGAAGGCTATCAGCCGGCCGTCACCGGGCTTGGCCTGCGCCATCCGGTGACCGGCGATCTGGAGGACGCCTATGCGGAGATCCGCGGGCTCGGCCGGCGCGGCACCAGCACGACCGGGGTTCCAGGCTGGGGGCGCTGGTATCGCCAGGTCGACGTGGTCCCGACCAGCGGCTCGATCGTCATGGAGGGCGCGGCCGCCCGGCCGCTGCTAATCCTCGACCGGGTCGGCGAGGGCCGCGTGGCACAGCTGATGAGCGACCATATGTGGCTGTGGAGCCGCGGCTTCGACGGCGGCGGGCCGCAATCCGAGTTGCTGCGCCGGCTGGCCCATTGGCTGATGAAGGAGCCGGAGCTGGAGGAGGAAGACCTCCGCACAGTGGTCGACGACCGGCATATCCGCATCGAGCGGCGCAGCCTGGAGCGCGATGGCGGCGAGTTGCAGATCACCACCCCGTCAGGCGACACCGAGACCCTGGCCCTGACCGACGAGGCGCCGGGCCGGGCGGTGGCCGACTATGTCGCCGACGAGCCGGGGCTGTTCCGGATCGAGGATGGCGAGCGCACCGCGCTTGCAGTGGTCGGCCGGCTGAACCCGCCGGAGCTCTTCGACATGCGCACCACCGAGGAGCATCTGGCCTCGGTCGCCGATGCCACCGGCGGCGGTATGGTGTGGCTGGCCGAGTCCGGCGTTCCGACCATCCGCCGGGTCGATCCCGAGCGCGACACCGCCGGGCGAAGCTGGATCGGCCTGCGCTCCAACGGCGACTATCTGGTGACCGGCGCCCGCGAGGCGTCGCTGCTGCCGGCCGCCCTGGTCCTGGCGCTGGCGGTCGGCGGGCTCATGGCCGCCTGGCGGCGCGAGGGCCGCTAGCGGCACCGATCGCCGGTCGCGTATCATGCGGCCATGACAGACGCCGGACAGGCTCAGAGACCGGAGAAGATCCAGGCCATCGTCGATTGGATGATCGACGGCGCCAGGTCCGTGCGGTTGCCTCAGGACATCCTGGGCGAGCTCTGCCAAAGGCTGAGCGATGCCGAGGTGCCGATCTATCGGGCCGCGGTATTCGTGCGCACCCTGCATCCGGACATCATGGGACGCCGCTTCCTGTGGCGGCCGGGCGAAGAGGTGCTGGTCACCGAAGCGCCGTTCAGCATGCTCCAATCCGACGAGTTCAAGCGCAATCCGGTCGCGGCGGTGATGGAAGGCGGCAAGACCATCCGGCGGCTGATCGACCAGCCCGACAGCCCGGACGACTTCAAGATCCTGGCCGAGTTCCGCGCCGACGGCATCACCGACTACGTCGCCCAGCCCCTCTGCTTCACCAATGGCGAGAACCATGCGGCGACCTGGACCACCCGGCGGCCCGGCGGCTTCGATACGGGCGACCTGGAGGCCCTGGAGGCGATCCGTGTGCCGCTGTCGCGGCTGGCGGAGATCTACGCGCTGAAGCGCACCGCGGTGAACCTGCTAAGCACCTATGTCGGCCGCGGCGCCGGCGAGCGCATCATGCAAGGCGCCATCCGGCGCGGCGACAGCGAGCGCATCCGTGCCGCCATCCTGCTGGGCGATCTGCGCGGCTTCACCCAGATGACCAATGAGAGGCCCGGCGAGGAGGTCATCGGGCTGCTGAACGCCTATTTCGACTGCGTGGTGCCGCCGATCGAGGCCCATGGCGGCGAGGTGTTGAAATACATGGGCGACGGCGTACTGGCGATCTTTCCGCTGGCCGAGGCCGATCCGAAGGAGGTCTGCCAGGCAGCGCTGGCGGTCGCACGCGACGCATCGGCCAACCTCACCGCCCGCAATGCCGAACTGGCCAGGCAGGACGGGCCGGAATTGCGGCATGCCCTGGCCTTCCATATCGGCGACGTTCTGTACGGCAATATCGGCGGCGCCAACCGTCTCGATTTCACGGCCATCGGGCGCGGCGTGAACCGCACGGCGCGGCTGCAGAGCGTGGCGGCGGAGCTGAATCGGGAATTGGTGGCGTCGGCGGCGTTCGCCGCCCAGTGCGAGAAGGACCTGGTCCCCCTCGGACATTTCTCATTCAAAGGATTTGATGAACCGCAGGAGGTGTTCGGGCTTCCCGAACACTAGCGCGGATTTGGGCGGGCTGGCAGCGCGCGGCAGGCTGGGGTCTGCCCGCCGCGCGCGCCGGTTCCTTAACTGTCAGGCGCGGCCGCCGGCCGGTAGACGCCCTGATACGGGCGATCGGCATCGCCCCAGGCATCTCCATCCAGCGCACGTTCATAGGCATCCGAGACGTCCTCGGAACTCGTCCACGGCACCTGATGGGTGATGTCCTGAAGCTGCTCCAGAGACGTAGGCCCACCCATGGCTCCGAGGCCGAGCAAAGCGGCGCCCCAGATCAATCCCCCGGCAATCCATGCTGCAATCACCGGATTCCTAGCCATGCAATCCTCCTTGGCGCGGCAGGTTTGCGTAAAATTCTATATATCGATCCGATATATGCTCGTTAGATTACATAGTGTATATGGGTTAACAGACCCCTAACCTCAAGGTGTCGTTACGAAGACGTTACGGACCTGGTGCCAGTCCCCTGACACCTTGGCCGCACGATTACATTCGATACGTCGGAAATGCCGAAACGGATCGGCTCAGATGCGCCGGCAGTGGAACAGGAAATTGCTGTTGATGCGGAACCGCCGCCGGGTGTGGGGGTTCAGCAGGCGCTTGGACCAGACGGTCTCGACCCGAAAGCCGACCGAGGTCAGGCGCGTCACCAGGTCGCGGCCATAGATCCGGAAATGGAACGGATGGCCGAACCGGGCCATGCGCTCTGCCGGATCGGCGATGTCGGCCCCCTCCTCCGTGCGCTCGCGCTTGGGATCGAAGGGCACCATGACGATCGCCTGGCCACCAGGCCGCAGTGTCCGTGCCAGTTCGGCCATCGCCGCCCCATCGTCGCGGATATGCTCCAGGACGTGGGAGGTCAGGATGGCGTCGAACCGGCCGTCGGGAAACGGCAGCTCCGTCAGATCGGCGGACACGTCGGCTGCAGGGTTGAACCGGTCGACGCTCCGGTAGCGCCAATTGGGCAGCGCCCGCAGGATCGGCTCCAGGCATCCCTCCGGCGCCGAATGCATGACATTCTGGCGCCGACGCAGCAGGTCGCTATGGCGGACCAGATAGACCCACAGCAGGCGATGGCGCTCCACCGAGCCGCAGGTCGGGCATTGCGCGTTGCGGCGACGGTCCAGGCCGAAAGGCAGGAAACGCGCCGCCCGCGTGCCGCAGATCGGGCAGTGCAGCACGCCGGCTCCCGTCCGGCCGCGCGTCGGGCGGCGATACAGCCGTTCCTGCCGGTAGACCTCGCCCTCGGGCATGGCACCGGATTCGATCCGGCTCAACAGCGTGTTCAGGCCATACAGCATGTTCGGAATCACCGCACAGGGCGTCGGGACGGGCGTACCGACGGTTCGTTAAGGTGTTTCGCCTATGGTGAAGGCTGTTTGATTCGCTCGGTGTGGCTGGGGCGGCAGGGATCGAACCTGCGAATGGCGGTACCAAAAACCGCTGCCTTACCACTTGGCTACGCCCCAGCGGATCGGCGCGGCACAATACCCAGTTCGTGGATGGGCCGCAACTGGCGTAAATACAGCGGTTGCGGTCTCATTAAGGCCATAATAGAAGCTGATAGAAGGCCGTTTATGAACCGGGTACCGTGCCCATGCATGGAGGACAGGTATGACCGGGCACCGACCGGATCAACCGGGGACCCAGGCCCCAGGTGACTCCGCGTCGCAGAATGCCGGGGCGGACGTATCCGCCGACGAGTTTGCCGCCGCTCTCAAGTTGATCGTCAATCGTTTGGAGGGGCAGGAAGACAGTGCGGACTCGCCGCCAGTAGGCAGCGACATGGACGAGACTCCCACCGCGGTGCCGCCGACCGGGGTGCTGGAGACCGCTTCTCCGGTGACACCCGATGAGGTGGCGCCCACGGATTCGCCATGGACCGGCCTTGCCGATTCCATGCCAGCGGACCCGCCGCCAATCGAACCCGAGGCCCCGTCGCCGCTGGCCGGCGGCCTGGACGCCGCGGCGCCCGAAAGCACCGCCACGACCGCCGCCGATCTCTGGCCCAGTGATTCTCCGGCGCCCGAAACGCCCGCGGAACCGTCGGCGCCCAGCGATCCGCTCTTCTCCGACATGCCGGCGCCCAGTGCCGAACCGCCGGCGCCGGAACCGACCGTCGCGGAGGCGCCGGTCGCCAACGAGCCGCTCTTCGCGGAAACGCCAACCAGCGACAGTTCCGCCACCCCGGAAAGCCCACCGATCACCGGCAATGTCTTCGGCGACGACCCGGTCCCGGCCAAGCCGGCGGCGGCCCATCCGTCCGCCGCTCCCGAGCCGGCCGGATCGGACGATCCGCTCTCCACCGACACCAGCCAGGGTCCCGGAACGAACGACCTGCTGAACACGCCCATGCCGGATCCCGAGCCCGCCGGCAAGGAGCCGCTCTTTGCCGAACCGCCGTCGGGCGGCGGATCCGACGATCCCCTGTTCGCAGCGACCTCCGACTCTGCCCCGGTCACCAAGGAGCCCTTGTTCGCCGAACCGGCATCCGGCGTTCCCGAGTCCGATCCGGCGCTCTCCACGCAGACTGGGCCGGCGGAAACGGCCAAGGAGCCGCTGTTTGCCGACACCACCACGGGCGACGATCCGCTCTCGGCGCCGTCTCCGGAACCTGCCAGCGGCCTGAAGGAACCGCTGTTCGTCGACCAACCGGTCGATGACGCGCCGAGCGACCCGCTTGCCGGGACCGCCTCGCAAGCATCGGATGCCGGCAAAGAGCCACTGTTCGTGGATAGCGGTTCCGGGCCCGGCGTGAGCGACGCTCCGGTTTCCGAGTCTGCGGAACCCGCCGCACCGGCCAAGGAACCGCTGTTCGTCGAAACCGCATCCGAAGGCGGCAAGGAGCCTCTCTTCGCCGAGCCCGGAAACGGGAGCCCGGCCCCGGCAGACGAGCCTGCGGCCAAGGAGCCGCTGTTCGTCGACACATCGGCGCAGGGCGGTTCCGATCCGCTGTTCGCGGACACCTCGCAGCCATCGCCGGATGCCGATCCGATGGCCGGCCTGCGCAACACGGACAACGCCCCCACCATCGGGCCTGCGATGCCCGCGCCGGACGCCGTGCCGGCCTTCGACACCACGACCGATCCGAAGGCGGCAGAGCCCCTGTTCGTGGACACCGCGGCGCCGGCCGAGCCGCAAACACCGGAGCCCGGGGCGCCGGAACCCGAGACACCGGAGCCGCTCTTCGTGGACCCGGGCACGGTCACGGAGCCGACCGCGACCAGTAGCCTCGACTATCCGCCGGCCAGCGATCCCGTCATCGAATCGGCTCACCCCGAGAACCAGGGCACGGATCAGGGTGGCCTTGGCGGCGCCGCGAACGATCCATTCGCGTCGGCGACCCGGCCGGCCTTCGAAGACGACAGCGCCAGCGCGCTGTTCGGCGACGCCCCCGACCTCGCCGCGCAAAACGCGCCGGGAAGCTCTCTCGGGCCCATCGGGGCCGAGTCCGCCGATTTCGGCAAGGACAAGCTTGCCGAGGAAGCCAAGGACAAGACGCCGGAGCCCGAGGCACCGGGCAACGGCGCGGCCGAGCTCATCGCCACCCGGGATCTGGACGACGACCCCGAAGGCGATGTCGAGCTGGACGAGATTCTGCCGCCGCTCGACCCGGCGGAGGCGGCAAGCCTGGAAAAGGCGGCCGGCCCCGCCCGCGCGAAACGCAGCCTGGGCGTCGGTGCCCCGATGTTCTGGCTGCTGATCCTGGCGCTGGTCGGCGGCATTTCCTATTGGGGGTATGAGCAGCGGCAGCAGGTCGCCGCCGTGGGCGATTGGGCGCAGGCCAAGTATCAGTTGCCGACCGGCCAGTTGGCGGCGTTGTTCTCATCCGATCCGGCCCCCGAAGCGCAGCTTCCGGCAGCCGAACCGGCCGCACCGGTCCCCGAGGTTGCATCTCCGTCGCCGGAGCCGGCCCCGCCGGCTGAGCCGGTGCAACCACCGCCCGCGCCGGCACCGGCACCCGTCGCCGAGCCGACACCTCCGCCGCCCGCCCCTGTGGCGAGCCCGGAACCGGAGCCGGCCCCGCCGCCGCAACCCGAACCGCAACCCGAGCCGCAACCGGAACCGCAGCAGCAGCAGCAGCAGCAGGTCAGCGAGCCGGTCTCCGTCGCAGCGGCCAACCCGCCCAGCCTGCCGGAACACCTGGCGCCGCTTCCGGCCGACGCGACGCCGGAAATCCGCTCCCTCGCCGAGCGGGCGCGGTCCGGCGATGCGGTGGCCCAGCACGACCTTGCCAACAAATACGCCACCGGCGACGGAGTCAGCCCGAACAACTCCTACGCCGCCTATTGGTATCGTTTGGCCGGCGAGGCCGGGATCGCCAATGCCCAGTACAATCTGGGTGTGCTGACCACCCGCGGCCTTGGCGTCCGTCAGGATCAGGAGGCCGCGTTCCGGCTTTTCCGCAGCGCGGCCGAATCCGGCCACGCCGATGCCCAGACAGCCACCGGGCTTGCCTATATGCATGGGGTCGGCGTGACCGAGGATCGGCTCCAGGCGGCAAGCTGGTTCCAGGCGGCATCGGCCAATGGGCGACCGCGCGGTGCCTTCCATCTGGGGCAGCTGTTCGAGCTCGGACTCGACGAGGCGCCCGATCTGGCTGCCGCCGCCGGCTGGTACCGCATTGCCGCCGATGCCGGCTATGGCGAGGCGCGCGAGGCCCTGGACCGCCTCACGGCCGCGACGCGCGCGGCACCGTCGCCGCCGCCGGCACCATCGACCGTCGCCGCGCCGGCCACGACGCCGACACCTGTGCCGCCGAGCCCGGACCCGGTTCCGGCGGCCCCGAGCGAACTTGTTCGCGAGATCCAGCAATTGCTGAATGGGTTCGGGTATTCCGCCGGACCGGAAGACGGCCGGATGGGCCGTCAGACGGTCGACGCGATCCGATCCTTCCAGGCCTCGCAGGGGCTCTATGTGACCGGCGAGGCCAGCTCCGGGCTGCGCGACCTGTTGAAGACGCTGGCCGCGGCCCAGTAGCCGCGAATCAGATCAGCCGGCCGGCCCGAGCCCACCAGCCGGGTTCGGCCGATTGCAGGCGTGCCGCCGCCGCCCCGCAGGCCGCCTCGGAACCGAACAGGCCAAAGCAGGTGGCGCCGCTGCCGGACATGCGGGCCGAAAGGCATCCAGGCTGACCGCCCAGGGCCTCTATCACCGTGCCGATCACCGGCGCCAGGGACATCGCCGGCGCCTGCAGATCGTTACCGCACGCATCGAGCCACCGGGCAAGGGCCGACGGCTCTCGGGGTGGATCGAACCGATCCAGCGGCGCGGAAAACGCGCCGCCGAAGGCACGAAAGACATCCGGGGTGGAGACGGGAACGCCAGGATTGGCCAGCAGGACCGGCACACCGGCAAGCGACGGCGCGGGCTCAAGCGCGTCACCGATTCCGCGCATTCGGCTGGTCCGCGACGCCAGGCAGACCGGCACATCCGCGCCTAGGCGGCCGGCCAATGCCGCGATCCGCGGGTCCTCGTCATCGACCCGCCACAGCGCCGCCAGGGCGCGAAGCGTTGCCGCCGCATCCGCCGAACCGCCGCCCAGCCCGGCCGCGGCCGGCAGGGATTTCTCCAGCTCGATCTCCACATCCGCGGACCGACCGAAGGCTTCGGCAAGCAGCCGGGCGGCCCTGACCACCAGGTTGTCCTCCGCCGCCGCACCCGAAGGCACGGCGTCGGCAAACCGGCCATGGACCTTGAAGGCCAGCTCGGTTGAGGGGCGCACACGGAGTCGGTCACCGACCGAGGCGAAGGCAGCCAGGCTGTCGAGCAGGTGATAGCCGTCGTCGCGGCGGCCGACGACCTTCAGGAACAGGTTCAGTTTCGCGGGTGCGTCGCAGGCAATCCAGCCATCCGCCGGACCGGCGGCCGGCGCCGCGTCGAATTGCGGCATGGCGGCAGCGCGGCTGCTGCTAGGGCGCCACCGAGGAGGATTCACCGGCGGTTACCGGCCCCTCGATCAGATCCGGCGCCGACAGCCCATTGGCCAGCTTGTCCTCGATCGCCAGCAACAGGTCTTCATCCTCGGCCGTCCGCTGCGCGCGAATCCATTGGAAGCGGGCCTCGGTCCGGCGGCCGACCGCCCAATAGGCGTCGCCCAGATGATCGTTGATCACCGGATCCTCCGGGCGCAGGCCGACCGCCCGCTCCAGGGCCTCGACCGCCTCTTCCATGCGGCCGGTGCGGTAATAGGCCCAGCCCAGGCTGTCGACGATGAAGCCGTCATTGGGCAGCAGGCTCACCGCCCGCAGGATCAGCTCCTCGCCTTCCGCCAGGTTCTCGCCGCGGTCGATCCAGGAATAGCCCAGGTAATTCAGAAGATGGGCATGGTCCGGATTGAGGTCGATCGCCCGCACCAGATCTTGCTCGGCCCGATCCCAATCCTTGGCGCGCTCCAGGGCGATGCCGCGCTTGTAGAGGAAAGTCCAGTCAGATTCCGCCAGTTCCGGCGCCCGCTCCATGGCCTCGTCATAAGCCTCGATCGCCTCCTCGAACCGGCTCTCACTGCGCAGCATGTCGGCCATCCGCACCAGCGGATCGCTGCGGTCGGTCCGCTGGTCCGCCAGCGCGCGCAGCAGGTCGATCGCCTCGTCCTGACGGCCGAGCTCGTCCAGCGCATTGGAGGCGCTGAGCTGGGCGGCCCAATGGGCGGGAACGCCCTGGCGAATGGACTGGTAGACGTCCAGCGCCTCCAGATACCGCTCGCCCCGGACCAGCGTGTCGGCCAGCAAAAGGTCGGCCAGCGGGAATTCCGCCTTCATATAGAGGGTCATGCGGGAGAACAGCAACGCCATCTCCCCGGCGCCCTCCTGGTTGAGGGCGGTCGCAATATGGAACAGCGCCTCGGCGATGCCGGCATTCGGTTCACTGACCAATGGCTCCGCTGCGCTGCCGGTCCCCAGGCGCTGCAGAACCGGATCCAGCATCAGGCTGTCGCGGTTCTCCTCCGCATAGGTCTCGTACAGGACTCGTGCCTCGTCGATCTCGCCGAGGCGTTCATGCACCGAGCCGAGAGCCTGGATCAGGCGCAGCGCATTGCCGAGCTCCCGAGCCTCGATCAGAGCCGTCCGGGCCCCATCCAGATCGCCGGCGGAGTCCAGGATCAGGCCCTTGTGCAGGTTCGCCAGCGACCCGAATCCGTTCAGCGCCAGCATCGGTTCCAGGGCGACCAGCGCCTGTTCGCCATCGCCCAGCGCGTGATGCAGCCAGGCCTCTACCAGGGGCACGATGAATTGTGCGATGCCGAACGGCTCCATCGCCTGCAGCCGCGTCAGCGCCGCCTCGTAGCGGCCGTCCCTGGCCTCTTCCAGCGACAGCAGCAGGGCGGAGAGTTGGTGGTCCGGTGCCGTGTCCTGAAGCCGCTGCGCCAATCCCAGGGCGGCGTCCACATCGCCGCTGCTGATCTCCAGGGCGAAGACCCGGCTCAGAAGCTCGATGTTCCTCGGGTCCCGCTCCAGCGCAATCCCCATGTAGCGCGAGGCGGTCGGCACGTCATTGACGTTCTGGGCGAAACGGCCGGCGAGGTAGGCGCCGGAGGTGGTGGAGTACTCGGCCCGCTTGACCTGCGACACCGGCGCGGTATCGGCCGAGGCACCGATCGGGCCCAGCAGCGCCTGACCGGACACGGCGCCGACCGCGGCGGCCAGCGCGAAGACGGCCAGGGTGCGCAATCGCACCCATGCGGCAGGACTCCGCCCGGACTGCGTGGACGATGCGAACTTCGATGCCTTGGTCGTCATGCTGTTGCCCATTCCAGGCGAGGCGGCCCGTCCTCCGGCCCCTCGCAATATCCGTCGCGGCGCGCGCGATTGCGCCGGCGCCAAATCCCAAGTGCCTGTCCCGCAATCAAGCGGGGCACCCTAAGAGATTGGCTTTTCAACGTCGAATAAAAACCCCGGCATTGTGCCGAGATCAAGGCGCCCCGCTGTAGTCCTCGTCACAGCGCAATGGGCCGGGACTACATATTCGGATAGTTCGGGCCGCCGCCGCCTTCCGGGACCGTCCAGACGATGTTCTGCTTTGGGTCCTTGATGTCACAGGTCTTGCAGTGCACGCAGTTCTGCGCGTTGATCTGGAAGCGCGGATTCGAGCCGTCCTCGTTGCGCACGATCTCGTAGACCCCGGCCGGGCAATAGCGCTGCGCCGGCTCGTCATACATCGGCAGGGTGAAGCTGACCGGCACTTCCGGCTTCTTCAGCTTCAGATGCGCCGGCTGGTCCTCCTCGTGGTTGGTGTTCGACAGGAACACCGAGGACAGCCGATCGAAGGTGATCTTGCCGTCTGGCTTGGGATAGTCGATGGGCTTGCTCTCGCTGGCCATGCGCAGCGAATCGCTGTCCTCGTGCTGGTGGTGCAGGGTCCAGGGCGTCCTGCCGCCCAGGAACAGCTCCATGCCGCTGAACAGGGTCCCGGCCCACAGCCCCCAGCGGAAGGCCGGCCTGGCATTGCGGACCCGCCGCAGCTCCTTGTAGACCCAGCTCCGCTCCAGGGTCTCCGGATAGGCGGTCAGCTCGTCGCCGCCCTGGGAACCGGCCTTCAGCGCTGCGAAGCAGGCCTCGGCCGCCACCGCGCCGCTCTTCATGGCGGTGTGGCTGCCCTTGATCTTCGGCACGTTCACGAAACCCGCGGAACAGCCGATCAGCATGCCGCCCGGGAATGTCAGCTTGGGAATCGACTGCAGCCCGCCCTCGTTGATCGCCCGGGCGCCATAGGCCACCCGCCGGCCGCCCTCGAAGAAGGTCTTGATCTCCGGATGGGTTTTGAAGCGCTGGAACTCCTCGAAGGGCGACAGGTACGGGTTCTTGTAGTCCAGCCCGGTGACGAAGCCGACCGAGACCTGGTTGTTCTCCAGGTGATAGAGGAAGCCGCCGCCATAGGTCTCGCGGTCCAGAGGCCAGCCGAAGCCGTGGACCACCAGCCCCTGCTTGTGCTTGGCCGGGTCGATCTCCCACAGCTCCTTGACCCCGAGGCCGAAGGTCTGTGGGTCGCATTCCTGGCGCAGGCCGAAGCGCTCGAAGAGCACCTTGGCCAGCGATCCGCGCACGCCCTCGGCGATCATGGTGTATTTGGCGTGCAGCTCGACGCCCGGGCTGTAGCGCATGGTCTTCTCGCCATCCCGGCCGATGCCCATGTCGCCGGTGGCCACGCCCTTGATGCTGCCATTGGTGTTGAACAGCAGTTCCGACGCCGCGAAGCCCGGGAAGATGTCGACCCCCAGGGCCTCTGCCTGCTGGCCCAGCCAGCGGCAGAGATTGCCCAGGCTGATGATGTAGTTGCCGTCATTGTGCAATTCGGACGGCAGCATCCAGGTCGGGAACTGGATCGAGGTCTTCTTGGTGAACATGAAGAAGCGGTCTTCGGTGACCGGCGTATTGAGCGGCGCCCCCTTCTCCCGCCAGTCGGGGATCAGCTCGTTCAGGGCGCGCGGCTCCAACACCGCGCCGGACAGGATATGGGCGCCGATCTCCGAGCCCTTCTCGATGACGCAGACGTTTACGTCGTGGTCCTGCTCGTGGGACATTTGCTTCAGCCGGATCGCCGCGCTCAGCCCGGCCGGGCCGGCGCCGACGATGACCACGTCGTATTCCATCGATTCGCGTTCGCTCATCCCAAAACCGTCCGCTGTGATGACCTCTCGGGGAGGAAAGATAGTGACCCGTTGGCATCGTTGTTAGTGCGCGTGATAGCTTGCGCGGATGGCCAACACAAGCAAACAGCCGCCTTCCGACCTGTTGCGGTGGTACCAGGAGATGGGCGTCGACGAGGCCATCGCCGAGCAGCCGTTCGACATGACCGCCAAGCCGCCGGCCAAGCCGGCCGCCGCGAAACCGGAAGATACGGCACCGCAGCCCCAGGCCCGGAAGCGGCCGGCAAACCGCCCGACCGAGGCATTGCTGGCCGGCACCGAGGCAGCCGGGGCCGATGCCCGCAACCTGGCCGCCGCGGCGCCCGATCTGGCAGCCCTGCGGGCGGCGCTGGAGGCCTTCGAAGGCTGCGCCCTGAAGCAGACGGCCACCAACCTGGTGTTCAGCGACGGCAACCCCGATGCGGACGTGATGGTGGTGGGCGAGGCGCCGGGGGCGGAAGAGGACCGCCAGGGCCTGCCCTTCGTCGGCGCGTCCGGCCGCCTGCTCGACCGCATGCTGGCCTGTATCGGCCTCGACCGGACCAGCGTCTACATCACCAACATCCTGCCCTGGCGCCCGCCCGGCAACCGCCAGCCCAATGCGGCGGAGATCGCCGCCTGCCTGCCCTTTGCCGAACGCCACATCGCCCTGGTGCATCCCAAGGTGCTGGTGCTGGCCGGAGGCACCTCCGCCAAGACCATCCTGGGCACCACCGAAGGCATCACCCGCCTGCGCGGCCGCTGGATCGACCACACCATCCCAGGCATGGCCGCCCCGGTCCCGACCATCGCCATCTACCACCCCGCCTACCTGCTCCGCCAGCCGGCCCAGAAGCGCGACGCCTGGCGCGATCTGCTTGCGGTGAAGGCGCGGCTGGACAGCTGAGTCGGTGGAGATCAAATGGACAGTGGCCAGCTCAGTCCCGAGGCCCTACTTCGCGGCTTTCCCACGAAGGTGGCATTAATAAGGTGCTGGAATCAAACAGAGTTTCGAATTCCTGCAGCCGACGCAAATAATGCAACTGCAAGATTAGCCTCGATCAGTGGCGTCAAACAAAAAGTTCCAGGCCGCGCCCGTTTACGATCGGCCACGAGAAGACGGAGGCGAAGCCTAGCTACATAATGCTCGGCAAGGCCGAGGTGCCCCACAGACTTACTCAAATTTGCCAGAGCATTCAGATAGCACAGACCACTTAGGCGAGCCGCCGCTGGATCCGATCCGTCCTCAACAGCCCAGAGCCGACCAGTTAAGGAATGAGTCAGAACCAGCCACGCGGCCAACAATGATGGATTCTTCTAGATTTGCTATAATCAAGTAAAAATTCTAGCCCTTATATCCTGTCTTTTCAACTTTGTGAAGCAAATCGAGAAACTCCCGTTCCGACAGATTGTATTTTGGCATCATATCAGCGGCTACTCTCTCGGCCATTTCAGCAATCCATTGTCTCGTCGATCGTGGACTTCCACCCATGACTTCTTCGAGGTTTAAGGCTGCTTTGTGCCGGGCAACAAGCTGACGACACTCCTCCTCCATCTGAGTCATTCCTGAATTACTTCTTTCAGACTGCTCGCTCTTCCCGAGAAGACTCCTTAGCCATCCCATGGTGAACCTCGCAAATAAAATTTGCGCATGACCAATTATGGTAACTCCCAGCGAGAAAGACGGTCAAGTCAGTCATTGAGCCGATGTGAACAATCCTAAGTGAATGAATACGCCAATAAAAAGAACGGACCTCGTTGGCTTGAGGTCTTGACCACAGAAGTATTTGCACAGGGTACACTGAAGAACACAACAGAATGCCCGGCAAGTCTTAGCATAGTGGAACATATTGAATCAGCGGGCCCCTGCTGCCCATTACCGAGCGATACGCGGTTCTGGCGCGAACGATGGTTGTCTGGTTTGAGGAGGTATGGCCAAGCCCAACCTCGGCACCACTGAGGGCATCCGGACGACCTGAGAGGCCGCATGCGTTATCGAGCCGAAACTACCATCTAGGTGACCGAAGAAATGCGTCCCACAAGTCCGGCTTTCTAAAGGATGGCCTTTAGAAAGCCGGCTGCCCAATTCGCACTTGGTCACAGTTTGGCTAGGACCAACCTCAACACATTTTCGTGTGGACGATTCCAGCTGCCGTTCAACCGCCAATTCAGTACCCCGCGCGATCCCTGGGCCACACGGAAAAAGCTGCCAAAGTCTTAACGGAATAAACGCAAAATTTTATGTAATTGCTTGTTTTCCTTAACTAGTCGTTAAAAAGGCGACACCGATATAAGGATGCGATGCTGGGAAGATTTCGTTCCGCGAGTAGACGGCGGAGCCGCAGACGGACCGGGCGGGGACGCCCTAGCCGTGCGGCGTTTTCGATTCTTGCGACGCTGCTGGCAGTGTTCGCCGCCTCGGCCCTGGCGACCGCCGGGCCGGCACGGCCGATCGCGCCGGCGGATGCCGGAATCCGCCTGAATACCGGTGCGGAGGGCATCTCATCGCCGCGCCTGCCGGAATTCGCCGCCTTTTTCCTCTCCGACGCGGATGTCGACCGCTATCGGCGCATCTTCGCGCTGCAGGCGGCGGGCGACATGGCGGCGGCCGACGAGATCATCGAGGAGATCGTCGATCGGCGGCTGATGGGGCACGTGCTGTTCCAGCGCTACATGCACCCGACCGCCTGGCGGTCGACCTATCCGCAGCTGCGCAGCTGGATGGCCGAATACGCCGACCATCCGCGGGCCCAGCAGGTCTACCGGCTGGCGCTGCAGCGGCGTCCCTCCGGGTCGTCCCGGCCGCGCCGGGCCGTCACCGTCGATCGGCAATACGGGACCGTGGAGAACTACGGTGTGGAGACCTGCCGCTATGAGCTGGGCCGCACCCGCTACTGGCGGACCGAACGCAACATCCACCGGCATCTGCGCAACGCCCGCATCACCATCGCCTACAACTACCTGGAAGGCCGGCGGCCGCACATCCATCGCACCGAATTCGACCGGCTGCGCGCCGAGGTGGCCGGCGGGTACTTCTATGCCGGCCTGCTGGACAAGGCGATGGAGCATGCCACCGCCGTCATGAACCGCTCCGGCGGCCGGGCGCCGCAGGCCTACTGGGTGGCCGGCCTGGCGTCCTGGCGCATGCAGGAATACGCGGTCGCCGCCGATTATTTCGAGCAGTTCGCCAACGCCGAATGCTCCGGACCGTGGAGCCAGTCGGCCGGCGCCTATTGGGCCGCTAGAGCGCATCTGCGGGCCCGGCAACCCGATGCGGTGGATGGCTGGCTGCAGCACGCCGCCCAGTTCCCGCATACCTTCTACGGGCAAATCGCCCAGCGCACGCTCGGCATCGATCTCGAATACAATTTCCGCTCGCCGGCCCTGACCATCGCCCATCTCGACGCCCTGGCGGCCTTCCCGGCCGCCCACCGCGCGCTGGGTCTGCTGCAGGTCGGACGCCGCGAGCTGGCGCGGGACGAGCTCATCCGCATCCGGCCGGCCGATGCGCCGCCGCTGGTCCAGGAGGCTCTGGTGGCGCTGGCCGACCAGGCGGACATGCCGCAGCTGGGCTTTGCCGTCGGCTCCAATGTCACGCCGGCCGGCGGCGGCTATTTCGATGCCGCCCTGTACCCGATCCCGTCCTGGGAGCCGGCGGAAGGGTTCCAGGCCGACCGAGCCCTGGTCTATGCGATCATCCGCCAGGAATCCCGCTTCAACCCGGATGCCCGCAGCCGGGCCGGAGCTCGCGGCCTGATGCAGATGATGCCGGGCACCGCGATCCATGTGGGCGGCCGCGGCTTCCGCGGCAGCAGCGGCCGGGCGCGGCTCTACGACCCGCCGACCAATCTCCAACTCGGCCAGACCTATGTGAACCGCATGCTGGACCACCGGCACGTCAACGGCGATCTGTCCCGCATGCTGATCGCCTACAATGCCGGCCCGGGCCGCCTGGCGCGCTGGTTGCGCCGGGTCGAATACGACGATGACGCCCTGCTGTTCATCGAGAGCATTCCCAACATCGAGACCCGCGGATATCTCGAGCGCGTCATGGCCAATCTGTGGATCTACCGCAAGCGGCTGGGCCAGCCGACTCCGACTCTGGACCGCATTGCGAGCGGCGGTTGGCCACGGTATACCTCGCTGGACGATGGCCAGATCGAGGTTGCCGAGCGTGGCGAGGATTGACGAGACCCGTCCCTTCATCCCGGTCAACATCGCGGTCCTGACCCTTTCGGATACGCGCACCGCGGCGGATGACAGCTCCGGCGACCTGCTGGCCGACCGTATCGAGAAAGCCGGCCACCGGGTCGCCGCCCGCGCCATCGTGCGCGAGGACCTGCCGGCCATCATCGAGCACCTGAACGGCCTGATCGCCGATCCCGAGATCGAGGTCGTGATCTCCACCGGCGGCACCGGGGTCACCGGGCGCGACGTCACGCCCGAGGCCTTCGCCGCCGTCTGGGAGAAGGAGATCCCCGGATTCGGCGAGATCTTTCGCATGATCAGCTACGACAAGGTCGGCACCTCGACGATCCAGAGCCGGGCCACGGCGGGCGTGGCCAACGGCACCTACCTGTTCGCCCTGCCCGGCTCCAACGGCGCCTGCAAGGACGCCTGGGACGGCATCCTGGTCTACCAGCTCGACTATCGGCACCGTCCGTGCAATTTCGTCGAGCTGCTGCCGCGGCTGAAGGAGCATCAGCCGGGCTGATCGGCGCTCGCCCGAGTCCATTTGTTCTTTATTTGTTCTCATCGCCCCGCTATCCTTCCGGGATGGTGGATGGCACGGAAAAGGGCTTGCCGGACCGGCCCCGCAAGGGGCGCGGCGCGGTCAGTAACAGGAGCGGCCGCTTCGAGGCGCTGGCCAAGGAAGCGGTGGATGATGGCTGGGGCACGGTCGAGGAGGAATTGCCGCCGCTGCGCACGGTCCTGACCGTCGACACGGCGCGCAGCGTGATCGCCCGGAACACCTCCCCCGACATCCCCTTCGACCAGTCGATCAACCCCTATCGCGGCTGCGAGCATGGCTGCGTCTATTGCTATGCCCGGCCAACCCATGCGTTTCTGGGCCTGTCGCCCGGCCTCGATTTCGAGACCAGGCTGTTCTACAAGCCGGACGTGGCCAGGCTGCTGGAGGCGGAACTCCGGCACCCGCGCTACAAACCCAAGCTGATCGCGCTGGGCACCAACACGGACCCCTACCAGCCGGTGGAACGGGAGCTGAAGCTGACCCGGGCCGTCCTGGAGGTTCTGGCACGCTTCAACCATCCGGTCGGCATCGTCACCAAATCCGCCATGGTGCTGCGCGACCTCGACATCCTGGTGCCGATGGCGAAGAAGGGGCTGGCGCAGGTCTTCCTGTCGGTCACCACCCTGGACCGTGACCTATCCCGGCATCTGGAGCCACGGGCGGCGACGCCGCCGCGGCGGCTGGAGGCGATCGCCAGGCTGACGGCCGCCGGCGTGCCGTCGGGTGTGATGGCGGCGCCGATGATCCCGGCCCTCAACGACCACGAGCTGGAGGCGATCCTGTCGGCCTGCGCCGAGCGCGGCGCCACATCGGCCGGCTACACCCTCCTGCGGCTGCCGCTGGAGATCAAGGACCTGTTCACCGAGTGGCTGCAGACCCATGCGCCGGACCGCGCCGACCGGGTTCTGAGCCTGGTCCGCCAGACCCGCGACGGGGCCCTGTACACGTCCGAGTTCGGCAAGCGCATGCGCGGAACCGGCGCCATCGCCGACCTGCTGAACGCCCGTTTCAAGACCGCCATCCGCCGCCTCGGCCTCAACCGCGGCCGCTCCAGCCTCGACACCTCGCAATTCTCGGTGCCGCCGACCGTGGGGGATCAGCTACGGCTGCTGTAGGCTCTTCCGCCTCACAGGTCGGATGGCTTCGATCCGCCCCTTGCATTGAGGCCTCGGATAGGGCTGCATCGAATTCGGTGCCCGAATCGAGGGCCGCCGAACGCAGCGCTGGTCCTGGAGAGGCTCATCTCCATTGTCGTCATTCCCGCGAAAGCGGGAATCCAGAGCGGCAACTGCGATTTTCATCGAGATTCCCGCTTCCGCGGGAATGACGTCGAGTTGGTGGAACAGGGTCTGCGGACATGCCCGATCTGCAGCTTGAAACCGAGGCAGGCGCACCCGAGCGCCTTGTGGCCGGCATCGACGAGGCCGGGCGGGGGCCGCTGGCCGGCCCCGTCGTCTCCGCGGCGGTGATGCTGCCGGACGACGGTCTGCCCGGTGAGCTGGCGGCGGCAATCGATGACAGCAAGGCGCTGACCGCTCGCCGGCGGGAAGCGGCGCTGCCGGCGATCCTGGAGCATTGCGGCGTCGGGATCGGCATCGCCGACGTGGCGGAAATCGACCGTCTGAACGTGCTGCAGGCCACCTTCCTGTCCATGTGCCGGGCGGTGGGAAACCTGCCGCAGGCGCCGGAATTCGCCCTTGTCGACGGCAACCGGCTGCCGAGGGACCTGCCCTGCGCGGCCCAGGCGATCGTCAAGGGCGACAGCCGTAGCCTGTCCATCGCCGCGGCCTCCATCGTCGCCAAGGTGACCCGCGACCGGATCATGGCGGATCTGGCGTCACGGCACCCCGGATATGGCTGGGATCGCAATGCCGGCTACGGTACGGCGGAGCATCTGGCGGCGCTCAGCAGCCTCGGCGTTTCACCGCATCATCGGCGAAGCTTTGCGCCGGTCTCTGAGCGACTCGGTATAAGCCGCTGACTCCAATGCGAGAATCCCGACAATTAAGTTGACGGCGATTCGCCGGTTGCGCATCTTGCCCCGATGCGCCGAATCACCGCGTCATCCAAGCAGCCCCCTCGCGAGAGCATTCTGATCGGCGATTGCGTCGCGGAAATGGACGCCCTGCCCCAGGCATCGGTGGACTGCGTCTTCGCCGACCCGCCCTACAATCTCCAGCTTGGCGGCGACCTGCATCGCCCCAACCACAGCCGCGTCGACGGGGTCGAGGAGGATTGGGACCGGTTCCGCGACAACCAGGCCTATGACGCCTTTACCTGGGAATGGATGTCGGCGGCGCGCCGCGTGTTGAAGCCGGAAGGGTCGATCTGGGTGATCGGCAGCTACCACAACATCTTCCGCGTCGGCGCCATGCTCCAGGATATGGGCTTCTGGATCCTCAACGACGTGATCTGGCGCAAAACCAACCCGATGCCGAACTTCCGCGGCACCCGCTTCACCAACGCCCATGAAACCCTGATCTGGGCCGCCTGGTCGGCCGACAGCCGCTACACCTTCAACTACCGCTCCATGAAGGCGCTGAACGACGATCTGCAGATGCGCAGCGACTGGACCCTGCCGATCTGCGGCGGGCCGGAGCGGCTGAAAGGCGAGGACGGCCGCAAGACCCACCCGACCCAGAAACCCGAAGCGCTGCTGTATCGGGTGATCATGTCGGCGACCAGCGTCGACGACGTGATCCTGGACCCGTTCTTCGGCACCGGCACCACCGGCGCTGTCGCCAAGAAGCTGGGCCGCCGCTTCATCGGCATCGAACGCGACCCGGCCTATGCCGCCGCCGCCGCCAGCCGCATCGCCACCATCGACGGCCCGGAGGACATGTCCCTGGTGGCGCCGATCGAAAAACGCGGCGCGCCACGCATTCCGTTCGGCCAGGTGGTGGAGCGCGGCATGCTCAATGTCGGCGACCTGCTGACCGACAGCCGCCGGCGCATCGCCGCCCGGGTGCGGGCCGACGGCACCCTGGTCGCCTCCAGCCCCCATGGCGAGCATTGCGGCTCGATCCACCAGGTCGGCGCCGCCGTCCAGGGGGCGCCCAGCTGCAATGGCTGGACCTTCTGGCATTACAAGCAGAAGCCCGGCACCTACCAGCCCATCGACACCCTGCGCCAACAGATCCGCGCCGAGCTGGAATAGCGTCGCCGCACCGCCTTGCGCCGCTCACCGGTAGGTGGTAACGGCAAGGCATGACTAAACCGCTCACCGAGGCTCCGACCGACCGGCATGGCGTCGACATGCTGTCGACCGGAATGCGCCGGGTCTTCGTGCGTGACCTCATACTGCCGGCGCGGATCGGCATCTACGAGCATGAGAAATCCGGGCCGCAGCGGGTGCGCATCAACCTCGATCTGGAGGTCGAAGACGGGCCGCCGCAGGCCGACGAGATCGATTGCGTGGTGTCCTACGAACCGCTGGTGCTGGCAGCCCGGGACATCCTGGCGGCGGGCCACATCGCGCTGCTGGAAACCCTGGCGGAGCAGCTGGCGGCGGAGTGCCTGTCTGACCCGCGCGTCCGGCTGGCCCGGGTCCGGCTCGAGAAGCTGGATGCCTTCCCCGATGCGGAATCGGTGGGCATCGAAATCATCCGGCACCGGCCCGACAGCGCCAGCCTGCCCGATCCGGCCTGATTGGTCGGTCGCGCGGTGACGCCCTAGTCAGCCGCATGCGCTAGGGCATGGCGCACCACCTTCTTCATGACCGTCGGCAGCGCCTGGTCGCCGAGGCGGTCGACGGGCACCCAGAGCCCGGCCGCTTCGTCCCGCCGGGAGGCCCGCCCGGCAGCCACCGCAAGTTCCAGGTGGAAATGCGTGAAGGTGTGGCGGACCAGCCCGGGCAGCAGGTGCCAGTTCGCTGCCACCGGAGCCTCGCCGTTGACCGATTCCAGTGCCGGCGCGGGTGCCTCCCGCCATTCGCTCGACGGCACCTCGATCATGCCGCCCAGCAGCCCGCGTTCCGGGCGTTTGCGCAGCAGGATGTCGCCCGCCGGTGTCACCGCCCAGAAGGCGATGCCGCGCCGGGTCGGACGCTCGGGCTTGGGCAGCTTAGCCGGAAGCTCCTCGGCCATGCCCCGGCTGCGCGCGGTACAGGCGCCGGTCCAGGGGCACAGGATGCATTTCGGCCGGCGCGGCGTGCAGACCGTGGCGCCCAGATCCATCATCGCCTGGGCGAAATCGCCAGGCCGTCTATCCGGGGTTAGGGTCGCGGTCAGCGCCCGCAGCTTCGGCTTGGCCGGCGGCAGCGGATCGGCCACGCAGAACAGCCGCGCCACCACCCGTTCCACATTGGCGTCCATCACGGCGGCGGGACGGTTGAAGGCGATGGCGGCGATGGCGGCCGCCGTGTATTCGCCGATTCCCGGCAGCCGCCGCAACTCGGCCTCCTCCTCCGGGAATCGGCCCCCCAGGCAATCCGCCACCATGACCGCGCATTTGTGCAGGTTGCGGGCCCGGGCGTAGTAGCCGAGCCCAGCCCATTCCCGCAGCACGTCGTCCAGGGAGGCGGCCGACAGGTCCTGAACCGTCGGCCAGCGCTCCAGGAAGCGCTGGAAGTATCCGGCCACGGCGGCCACCGTCGTCTGCTGCAGCATGATCTCGCTGAGCCAGACATGGTAGGGATCGGGGCGAACGCCGGGTGCGGCACGCCAGGGCAGCGTGCGGCGATGATGGTCGTACCAGCGCAGCAGCCCGGTAGCCAGGACCGCCGCTTCTTCGTTGTTCCCAAGGCCGTGGTCGGTCATTCTTGCCCACTCTGTTCCGGTGCCCGAGTCCATGATAGTTCCGGGCGCGGCGCTGCCCAGTGCGGAGTCCGAGCAGCCATGAGCAAAATCCGGTCCCTGTCCGCCGTCGCCGGGCCGATCGCGCGCAAGGCGCTGGGCAAGCGACTCGCCGCCCTGGGCGGATTGCTGGAGAACTGGCCGCATATCGTCGGAGACGATCTGGCCGCCCGGACCCAGCCATGGAAGCTGGATTTCCCCAGGGGCGAGCGCCAGGGCGGCGTGCTGACGATCCGCGCCGCCGCCGCCGATGCCCTGGAGCTGCAGCACGAAATGCCGCGGATCCTGGAGCGACTGAACAGCCATTTCGGCCATCGGGCGATCGAGCGGATCAAGCTGGTTCAGGCACCGCCGCGTCCGCAACATTCGCCACCTCGACCGCAACGGCGGCCCGCCACACCGGCCGAATCGGCCGAGATCGCAATTGCGTTATCGACGGTCGAAAATCCGGCGCTGCGGCACCATCTCGAAGAGATGGCCGAGGCGTTGCTAAAGGGCGGAACGTCGCGGCCATCGTCGATTCGGCGAGACCGAACCGAATAGCGGCGCTTGCGGCTGGAATACGCCGAAGCGTATAGTCAATATCTAGTGGATAGGAGGCGAGATTGCGCCGAAGGACACTAATTATAGGGGGTGTGGCTGGAGTCGCGGTTGCCGGCGCCGGCGCCTTTGTGTTGCGCCAGTCCAACGACGCCATCGCGGCCGGCAGCTGGGACCCGGGCATCACCGATTTCGACAAGGTGCTCGGCAATGACGATGCGCCGGTGACCATCGTCGAATATGCCTCGTTCACCTGCCCGCATTGCGCCAGCTTCCACAACGAGACCATGCCGTTGCTGAAGGAGCGCTATATCGACACCGGGCAGGTCCGATTCGTTTTCCGCGACTTTCCGCTGAACGAACCGGCCCTGCGTGCCGGGATGATGGCGCGCTGCGTTCCGGAAGAGCAGTATTTCAACGTCGTCGACGTGGTCTTCTCGACCCTGAACCAATGGTCCAGCGGTCCGAATTGGATGCAGTCGCTGAGCCGCATCGGCCGCATGGCGGGCCTCAGCCAGCAGGCCTTCGACGCCTGCATGGCCGACACCCAGCTTGAGGAGAGGATCCTCGCGCTGCGCCTGGAAGGCGCGAACACGTTCAACGTCCAGGCGACGCCGTCCTTCGTGGTCAACGGCAAGACCCTGAGCGGCGGACGCTCGATCGACGAATTCGCCGAGATCATCGACCGCGCGACCGAGTAACCCTCCAGCCAACGATTCCAGAGAAAGCTTCCCGCCCTTGCAGTTTGCCAAGCTTCGCCTGTCCGGCTTCAAGTCCTTCGTCGAGCCGACGGAACTCTTGATCGAGCCGGGCATTACCGGTGTCGTCGGCCCGAATGGCTGCGGCAAATCCAATCTCGTCGAGGCGCTGCGCTGGGTGATGGGAGAGAATTCCGCCAAGCGCATGCGCGGGGCGGAGATGGACGACGTCATCTTCGGCGGCACGGCGGACCGCCCGGCCCGCAACCTGGCCGAGGTTTCGCTGAACCTGGAGAACGGCGACCGCACGGCGCCGGCGATGTTCAACGATCACGACGAGTTGGAGGTGTCGCGACGGATCGAGCGCGGCAGCGGCTCCGATTATCGGGTGAACGGCAAATCGGTGCGCGCCCGCGACCTGCAGCTGCTGTTCCAGGACAACAGCACCGGCGCCCATTCCTCCGCCCTGGTCAGCCAGGGCCGGATCGGCGCCATCATCAACGCCAAGCCGGCCGACCGGCGCTCGCTGCTGGAATCCGCCGCCGGGATCACCGGCCTGCACAGCCGCCGGCACGAGGCGGAGTTGCGCCTGAGGGCGGCCGAGAACAACCTGGTCCGGCTCGAGGACGTGATCGCGGCCATGGAGACCCAGCTGGCCGGCCTGAAGAAGCAGGCGCGCCAGGCGGCCCGCTATCGCAGCCTGTCGGACCGCATCCGCCGGTCCGAGGCGACACTGCTGCATATCCGCTGGTTGGCGGCACAGGCCAACGAGCAAGAGGCCCGGAACTTATTCGCCGAGGCCGATGACGGCGTGCGGACCGCCATGGTGGCGGTGACCCGGGCCACTGCCGGGCAGGCCGGTGCCGCCGAGTCGGTCCCGCCACTGCGCCAATCCGAGGCGCAGGCCGCCGCGGCCCTGCAACGGCTGAACGTGGCGCGTGACGGGCTGCAGGCGGAACAGGACCGGGTCGAGGCGGCCCGCCAGGATGCCGAACGGCGCAGCGACCAGATCCGCGGCGACATCGAACGCGAGCAATCGTTGAAGGCCGACGCCACCGGCGCCGTGGAGCGGCTGGAAGAGGAACGCGCGCAATTGGCGGCGGACCAGGCCGGAGAGGCCGAGGTGGAAGCCGCTGCCCGTACGGCCTTCGACACGGCCTCGGAGCAAGCCGACGCCCATGAAGAGACCCTGGCCGGCCTGACCGAAGCGATCGCAGCGGCCGATGCCGACCGCCGCGCTGCGGAAGGCCAGATCGCGGCCCTGGAGTCGCGTCTCGCCGGTCTGCAACGCCGCCTGGAGGAGTCCGAGGGTCAGAGGGAGGCCATAACCGCGGAAATCGCGGGCGCGCCGGACGTCGCCGCCGCGGAGGCCAAGCGGCAGGAAGCCGAGCAACTGCTGGACGGGCTGCGAACGGCCGTCGAGGCGGCCGAAGCCGAGCACCAGGCGGCCGAAGCGGCTCGCACCGAGGCGGCGCAGGCCCGGCAGCAGGCCCAGGCCGAACTGGCCAGGCTGACCGCCGAAGCCGAGGCGCTCGCCGCCGTTCTGGACACCGGCAATCCCGACCTGTTTCCGCCGGTCATCGATTCGATCGCCGTCGATAGCGGGTTCGAGATGGCCCTGGCCGCCGCCCTCGGAGATGACGGATCGGCCTCGCTGGACGAAGGCGCGCCGGTGCATTGGCGCACCCTGGGCGCCCTGCCCGACGATAAATCTCTGCCCGAAGGGGCCGAGTGCCTGGCGAAGCGCGTCAAGGCGCCGGACGCCCTGGCCCGCCGGTTGTCCCATACCGGCCTTGTCGCCGACGAGGCGACTGGACGGAGGCTGTCCGCCGGGCTTGCCCCCGGTCAGCAACTCGTCACCCGCGACGGTGCCCGCTGGCGCTGGGACGGCTATACCGCCGCCGCCGAGGCCCCGACCGCGGCCGCGGTCCGCCTGACCCAGAAGAACCGCCTTGCGGCTCTAGACGCTGAGATCGCGGCCGCGGGCAAATCCCTGGAGACGGCCGACGCGGCGTTCGAGGCCGCCGGAGCCCGCCAGGACGAGACCCGCGAAAAGGTCCGCGCGAACCGCAGGACCCTGGACGACGCCTTTGCCGAGCTCGGCCGCACCCGCGACCTGCTGGCCCGGCTCGGACGCGAGGCCGCGGCGCGGGAGTCGCGACTGACCGGCCTTTCGGAGACCCTGGAGCAGATCGCCGCGGAGCGGGAGCAGGTTTCCGCCGACCTCGATCAGGCGCGGAACGCGCTGGCCGCCCTGCCGGAGATCGAAACCCAGCGCGAGGCGCTGCAGTCAGAGCGGCTGACCCTGGCCGAGGCGCGCAACGACCGCGAACGCTGCCGCAACACGCTCGACGCCCTGCTGCGCGAACAGGACAGCCGGCGGCAGCGGCTGCAGGCCATCGCGACCGAAGCCGCCTCCTGGCAGGACCGCGCCGAGGGCGCCGACGGGCGCGTCGCCGAATTGGAGGCGCGGGCCGGAGAGATCGCCGACACCGTGGCGGAGCTGGCGCATCGTCCGGCGAAGATCGCCCAGGAGCGGGAAGCCCTGGAAGACAAGATCGCCGAGGCCGAGGCCGCCCGGAGTGCGGCCGCCGATGCCCTGGCCGCTGCCGAAACCCGGCAGGCCGAGGCCGACCGGGTGCTCAAAGCGTCCGAAGCCGAGCTGTCGGAGGCCCGGGAGCAGCGGGTCCGGGCCGAGGCGGCCGTCTCCGCCGCCATGACCGCCTGCAACGCGATCCGCGACCGCATCACCGAACGCCTGCAATGCGGGCCGGAGGATGTCTTCGGCATCACCGAACTGAAGCCGGATGCCCCCTTGCCGGAGGAGCCGACCGTTTCGGCGCAACTGGAACGCCTGTTCCGCGAGCGCGACGGCATGGGTCCGGTCAACCTGCGCGCCGATACCGAGGCGGCCGAGCTGGACCAGCAGATCGCCGGCATGATCTCCGAGCGCGACGATCTGATCGCCGCCATCGGCCGGCTGCGCCAGGGCATCGGCACCCTGAATCGCGAGGCGCGCGAACGCCTGCTTGCGTCCTTCGGCACCGTCGACGGCCATTTCCGCGAGCTGTTCACCCGGCTGTTTGGCGGCGGCCGGGCGCATCTGAAGCTGACCGAGGCCGACGATCCGCTGGATGCCGGGCTGGAGATCTTTGCCAGCCCGCCGGGCAAACGGCTGCAACACCTTTCGCTGCTGTCCGGCGGCGAGCAGGCGCTGACCGCCCTGGCGCTGCTGTTCGCCGCCTTCCTGACGCGGCCGGCACCGATCTGCGTGCTGGACGAGGTCGACGCGCCGCTGGACGACGCCAATGTGGACCGGTTCTGCACCCTGCTGGCCGAGCTCGCCGCCGAGCAGGCGACCCGGTTCCTGGTGATCACCCATCACCGCATGACCATGGCCCGTGTCGACCGGCTGTTCGGCGTGACCATGCCGGAACGCGGCATCTCGCAGCTCGTCTCCGTCGACCTGCAGCGCGCCGAGGAGCTGCGCCAGACAGCGTGAGTCGGACACAGTTGGCTTCAGCTGTGCCCCCCTCACCCTAACCCTCTCCCGCAAGGGGAGAGGGGACCCAATCGTGCCAGGCCATCCTGCCCCTCTCCCCTTGTGGGAGAGGGAGGGACCCGCGGCGAAGCCGTGGGAGGGTGAGGGGGCCTGCAAATCCTCTGAATTCGTGAATTCCCGACCGCCGCACAATCCGCCGTTTCGCACCGGTTTCCATTCTTGACAGCGATGCCGGCCACTCCTTAAGTTGCGGCGCGTTTCGGCGGGGGGCGAGGCCAGAGCCGCCAAAGCCTAGGAAAACAGCGCGTTGTGACAGAGGGGGACCGCGACCGGCCCGCATCGGAGGACAAGGGATCGCTGAAGGCGCTGGACAGGCGCCTGGAAGCGGCCAGGTCCAGGCAAGGGCGTCCGGGCGCAGGACGGGGCAGCGTCAGCTCCGAAGGTATGGGCGCCGGCATGCGCATCGCCGTAGAGCTGGTGGCCGCCATTCTGGTCGGTACCGGTATCGGTATCGCCCTCGACAAATGGTTGGGGACACAGCCTTGGCTGCTGATCCTGTTCTTCCTGCTGGGCTGCGCGGCAGCGTTCCGCAACGTCTATCGGGCGGCCCAGGAGATCGAACGCCAGGCCAAGGAGCGCAAGGCGGCCGAAGAGGCCGACCGGCGGAAGACTGAGTAGACTGGGAGTGACCGCGTGGCGGGGCCGCTGGAACAGTTCGAGGTGAAGCCGTTCGTTCCGATCCAGATCGGCGAGCTGGACCTCTCCTTCACCAATTCGTCGGCGTATATGGTGATCGCCGCCGCGCTGGCGACGGTGTTCCTGGTCGCCAGCATGAGCGGCCGGGCCCTGGTGCCGACCCGCTGGCAGTCGCTGGCGGAGATCTTCTACGAAGTCATCGCCAACATGCTTCGGGATAATGTCGGCAGCGGCGGCCGGCCGTACTTCCCGTTCATCTTCACGCTGTTCATCTTCGTGCTGTTCTGCAACGTGATCGGCATGGTGCCGGGATCGTTCACCGTCACCAGCCACATCATTGTGACCTTCGGCCTCGCGGGCGTGGTCTTCATCGGCGTGACGATCATCGGCATTTGGAAGCACGGCTTCAAATTCCTCAGCCTGTTCTTCCCGCACGGGGCGCCATGGTGGACCGCCTTCATCCTGATACCGGTCGAGTTGGTGTCCTATCTGTCGCGGCCGGTCAGCCTGTCGGTGCGCCTGTTCGCCAACATGACGGTGGGGCACGTGCTGCTGAAGGTGATCGCCGGCTTCATCGCCCTGATGGGCATTTTCGGGGTCGTGCCGTTTGCGTTCCTGATCCCGCTGACCGCGCTTGAGATCGGCATCGCCGTCCTGCAGGCCTATATCTTTACCATCCTCTCCTGCGTCTATCTCCACGACGCGCTGCACCTGCACTAACCACGTTAATGGGGCCGCCCGGTCCCGCAAGAAAACACGGAAACCTAGGAAGGACATCATCATGGAAGCTGAAGCGGCCAAGTTCATCGGCGCAGGCCTTGCGGCCATCGGCATGATCGGCGCCGGCATCGGCGTGGGCAACGTCTGGTCCAGCTACATCTCGGCCCTGGCCCGCAACCCGGCCTCGAAGGACGAGATCGGCGCCAACATCTGGATCGGCTTCGCCGTGACGGAAGCGATCGCGCTGTTCGCGCTGATCATCGGCCTGATCTCCCTGTTCGGCTAAGCCGACAGGATTGCCGCCGGCAGGTAGGGCCGGCGGCGAGGACACGCGCCATGCCTCAATTCGACCCGTATTGGTTCGCCAGCCAGCTCATGTGGCTCGGGATCATCTTCGTCATCCTGTATCTGGTGATGAGCCGGCTGGTCCTGCCGCGCATCGGCGAGGTGCTGGAGGAGCGCTCGGAGCGTATCGCCGACGATCTCGACAAGGCCGGCTCTCTCAAGAAGGAGGCGGAGACCGTCATCGCCGCCTATGAGGCGGCGTTGCAGAAGGCCCGAGGTGAAGCCAGCGCGGTGCTGGCGCAGGCCGGCCAGGAGGTCTCCGAGATGGCCTCCAAGCGCCAGGCCGAGTTCGCCCAGGGGCTGGCGGAGAAGACCGCCGCCGCCGAGCAGCGCATCGCCGCCGCGAAGGAAGAGGCCAAGGCGCAGATCCGCGAGATCGCCATCGGCGCCGCCGGCGACGTGGTCGAGCGGCTGACCGGCTCCGCGGCGGATAAATCCGCCATCGCCGGCGGTGTCGATGCCGCCCTGAAGGAGCCCCGGTGATGGGCGACGACGCCATCCTGACGCTCGCCCAGGCGACCACCGAGACCCAGGAGCCTGCGACGGAAGACCCGGCCGCAACCGAGCAGCCCACCGAAGAAGCGCCTGCGGCGGAGGGGACGGAAGCGGACGCCGCAGCGGAGGGGGCCGACGCTGCTGCCGAAGGCGCTGGCGATGAGGGCATCATCGAGACCATCGTCGATGCGGTCACCGACGTCGTCGAGGACATCGTTCCCGGCGAAGGCGAGGCCGCCGGCGAGGGAGAAACCCCGGCCACGGGCGAGACCGTCGGTGTCGCCGACGATCCGGGCGAAGCGGCCGACGATCATGCCGGCATCGCTACCGAGGTCTGGCTGGTCCTGGCGCTGGTGGCGCTGATCGTCCTGGCCTTCCGGCCCGCCAAGCGGGCCATCCTCGGTGCCCTGGACAGCCGCGCCGACCGCATCCGCGATGAGTTGGAGGAGGCCCAGCGGCTGCGCGAGGAGGCACAGGCGGCTCTGGCCAACTTCCAGCGACGGCAGCGCGACGCCATGGGCGAGGCGGAGGAGATCATCGCCCATGCCCGGGCCGAGGCCGACCGGCTGCGCGAGCACGCCGCCGAGGAGCTGGAGGCGACCCTGAAGCGCCGCGAGGCCATGGCCATGGATCGCATCGCCCAGGCCGAGGCGGCCGCGACCGCCGAAGTCCGCGGCGTCGCCGTCGATGTGGCCATCTCCGCGGCCCGCGAAGTTATCGGCGGCCGGCTCGACAAATCCAAGGCCAACGCCCTGGTCGACGACGCCATCAAGGACCTGCCTAACAAGCTGCACTGAAGATCGGTCAGTCGGCCTCAGGACGTATCCTCTTGGCATCCGCGCGCGCCAATCCGACCACCACGCTATTGCCTAGTCGGTCGACGCTGAGCACCGCGTATTCTGCGTCCAGGTAGTCGCCAATTCGACCCTCGGTCACCACGAAGAACCCGTCGCCGAAGGAAAGCCTGGGGCGATCCGATGGCCACAGGCCCAGCCCGGCTGGTGCGAACCGATAGGCGACGATCACATCGTGATTCTCCGCCACGCCGGGCTCGATAAACGTCGCGCCGATGACGATATCGGCGTCGTCGAGGGTCACGCCGATTGTGCCTTCGGCCGGCTTCGTCCCGGCATGCAGCTCCACCTGGATGTCGGGCAGATCGTAGACCAACTCGATCCGATCGCCCCGGGACAGATCCCTCGGGCCGAGGGGCACGAGCGGCATCAGCATGACCCGGCCGGTTTCGGCAATGCGCTCCCGGTCGCCGATACGGCTGCCGACGAAGACCAGCAGCGCCGCAATGCCCATCAACAGGGCCGCGACAAAGACCCATCTGCGGCTCATGTTTCCCGAGCGGGCCTCGGACGTCGTGGGCCGAGACCAGGCCCCGTCCGTCCCTATTCCGCCGCCGCCTTGGTCTCCGGATCCGGGCGCCAGCGCAGCACCGGTTTGCGGGCGGCGCCGGTTTCGTCCAGCCGGCGGCGCGGGGTGTGATAGGGCGCGCCGGCGAAGTACTCCGTATCGCCGGACTTGGCGCGCTCCGTTAGCGACCGCATGGTGGCGATGAACTGGTCCAGCGTGTCCTTGTTCTCGGTCTCGGTCGGCTCGATCAGCATGGCGCCATGGACGACCAGCGGGAAATACATGGTCATCGGGTGGAAGCCCTCATCCATCATCGCCTTGGCGAAGTCCAGCGTGCTGACCCCGGTATCCGCCAGGAACCTGTCGTCGAACAGCACCTCATGCATGCAGGGGCCGTCGAAGGACGGGGTCATCACGTCCTGCAGCGACGCCATGACGTAGTTGGCGTTCAGCACCGAATCGCCGGAGACCTGCCACAGCCCGTCGGCGCCGTGGCTGAGGATGTAGGAGAGCGCCCGGGTGAACATGCCCATCTGGCCGTTGAAGCCCTTCATGCGGCCGAAGGTCTTGCCCGTCCCGGCCGCGTCATCGGCGTGCTCCACCAGACGCAGTCCGTTTGGGCCATGCACGACCGCCGGCACCGGCGCATAGGGCGCCAACGCCTCGGACAGCACCACCGGCCCCGCCCCCGGACCGCCGCCGCCATGGGGCGTGGAGAAGGTCTTGTGCAGGTTGATGTGCATGGCGTCGATGCCGAGATCGCCCGGCCGCACCCGGCCGACGATGGCGTTGAAATTGGCGCCGTCGCAGTAAAACAGCCCGCCTGCCTCGTGCAGCGCGTCGGCGATCTCCTTGATATCGGTCTCGAACAGCCCGCAGGTGTTCGGATTGGTCAGCATGATCGCCGCCACATCGGGCCCGAGCTTGTCGCGGAAAGCCGCCAGGTCCACACGGCCCCGATCGTCGGCGGGGATCGAATCCACGGTGAAGCCGAGGGCCGCGGCGGTTGCCGGGTTGGTGCCATGGGCCGATTCCGGCACCAACACGCGATGCCGGCCCTCGGCTTGGCCCTCGCCGCGATCCTCCAGAGCCGAGCGGATCGCCATCATTCCGCACAGCTCGCCATGGGCGCCGGCGCCGGGGGTCATGGCGACCGCCGGCATGCCGGTCAGCGTCTTCAGCCATCCCGCCAGGGTATCGATCAGCTTCAGGGCGCCCTGGACCGTGCTTTCCGGTTGCAGCGGGTGCACGTCCGCGAATCCGGGAAGCCGCGCCATCTTCTCGTTGAGGCGCGGATTGTGTTTCATGGTGCAGGAGCCGAGCGGATACAGCCCCGCATCGATGGCAAAATTCTTCTGGCTGAGCCGCGTAAAGTGGCGCATCACGTCCGGCTCGGAGAGCCCCGGCAGGCCGATCGAGGCGCGCCGGCCGGCATCGCCCAGGCGGGTGTCCTTCATTACCGGATCGGCAATGTCGACACCGCTCTGGCCCGGCCGGTCCTGCTCGAAGATCAGCGGCTCCTCAATGTCGAGGCCGCGATTGCCGGTGGAGGTCGGTGTCGTGCGGTCATAGGCCATCACAGGACCTCCTTCAGGGCGTCGCAAAGCGCCTGCATGTCGTCATTCGTGGTCAGCTCGGTGGCCGCCACCAGCAGCAGATCGGCCAGATCGTCGCGGCCGGGATAGAGCCGGCTGACCGGCACGCCGGCCAGCACACCCTGATCGGCGAGGCGGTCGACCACCTCCGACGCCTGTTTGGCAAGGCGGATGGTGAATTCGTTGAACAGGCTGTCGTTCAGCACCTCGACACCGGGCACCGCGCCCAGCATGTCAGCCAGGCGAATGGCATGGGCATGGTTGGTCTCGGCCAGCCGGGTCAGCCCCTGCTCGCCCAGCAGGCTGAGATGGATGGTAAAGGCCAGCGCGCAGAGCCCGCTATTGGTGCAGATGTTGCTGGTCGCCTTCTCGCGGCGGATATGCTGCTCGCGGGTCGACAGGGTCAGGACATAGCCGCGCCGACCCTCGGCATCGACGGTCTCGCCGCACAGCCGTCCCGGCATCTGGCGGACCAGCTTGTCGCGGGTGGCGAACAGGCCCACATGGGGGCCGCCGAAATTGACCGCGTTGCCCAGGGACTGGCCCTCGGCCACCACGATGTCCGCACCCATCTCGCCGGGCGGCGTCAGCAGGCCCAGCGAGACGATCTCGGTCACCGCCACGATCAACAGCGCGCCCTTGGCCTGGCAGGCCTTGGCCAGCCCGCTCAAATCCCGTACCCGGCCGAACAGGTCGGGGTTCTGCACCACCACGCAGGAGGTCTGATCATCGATCAGCGCCGTGAGGTCCTCCTTGCCGGAGGCATCCGGCTCCGCCTCGACCAGCTCGAAGCCGGTGAAATGGGCGATGGTCGCGGTGGATTCCCGGTAATGGGGATGCAGGCCGCCGGACAGCACCGCCTTGCAGCGGCGGGTGACCCGGTTGGCCATCATCACCGCTTCCGCGCAGGATGTGGCGCCGTCATACATGGACGCGTTGGCCACATCCATGCCGGTCAGCAGCGCCACCTGGGTCTGGAACTCGAAGAGATATTGCAGCGTGCCCTGGGTTACCTCCGGCTGATACGGCGTATAGGAGGTCAGGAACTCGCCGCGCTGGATCAGGTAATCGACCGTCGCCGGCACGTGGTGGCGATAGGCGCCGGCACCCAGGAAGCTGGGCACCGATCCGGCCGGAACCGATTCCGCCGCCATGGCGCCCAGGAACCGCTCGACCTGGAGCTCGCCCTGGTGGTCCGGCAGCCCGGCGATCCGCCCGTCGAGCCGGGCGGAGGCCGGCACATCCTCGAACAGCGCATCGACGCTGGGCACTCCGATGGTCGCCAGCATCGCCTGCCGGTCGGCATCGGTCAGGGGCAGATACCGCATCAGGCCAGGCCCTCGACGTGGCTCTTATACGCGGCCTCGTCCATCAGCCCGTCCAGTTCCCCGGCGTCGGCGATTTTCAGCTTGAAGAACCAGCCTTCGCCGGCCGGATCGCTGTTGACCAGCGCCGGGTCGTCGGCGATCGCCTGGTTGGCCTCGATGATCTCCCCGGCCACCGGCGCGTAGATCTCGCTGGCCGCCTTGACCGACTCCACCACCGCGGCCTCGCCGCCCTTCTCGACCGCCTTGCCGGCATCCGGCAGTTCGACGAACACCACGTCGCCCAGCTGCTCCTGGGCATAATCGGTGATGCCGACGGTGGCGATGTCGCCCTCGATGCGGATCCATTCGTGGTCTTCGGTGTATTTCAGGGTGCTCATGGTCTTCCTCTCCCAGGTGCCGCCTCTGGCAATGGTTTGGTGTCAGCCTCGGTAGTAACGCTGAGGCACGAAGGGCATCTTCGCGACCTTGGCCGGCAGGGCCTTGCCGCGCACGATCAGTTGGACCGGCGTGTCCGCCTTGGCATGGGCGATGGCCACGTAACCCATGGCCATGGGGCCGCCCAGGCTCGGACCGAATCCGCCGCTGGTCACGCGGCCGATCTCGTTGCCGTCGGCGTCGGTGATGACGGTTCCCTCCCGCGCCGGCGCCCGGCCTGCCGGCAACAGGCCGACCCGTCGCCGCGTCACCCCGTCGGCAAGCTGCTGCTGCACCACCGATGCGCCGGGGAAACCGCCTTCTTCGCGCCGGCGCTTGCCAACCGACCAGGTCAGCGCCGCCTCGATCGGGGTGGTCGTCTCGTCGATGTCGTGGCCGTACAGGCACAGCCCCGCTTCCAGGCGCAGGCTGTCGCGGGCGCCGAGCCCGATCGCCGCGACCTCCGGCTGGTCCAGCAATTGCCGCGCGAAGGCGTCGCCATCCGCATCGGGGACGGAGATCTCGTAGCCATCCTCGCCGGTATAGCCGCTGCGGCTGACCATCGCCTCGACGCCGCCGATGGTAAGGGCCGCCGCTGTCATGAAGGGCATGGTGGCCACCGAGGGCGCCAGCCGTGACAGAACCGCCGCCGCCTGCGGCCCCTGCAGGGCGACCAGCGAACGGTCGTCCAGACGCTGCAGCGTGGCGGTGCCCGACAGCGCGCGCTCGATCAGTGCGAAATCCGCGTCCTGGCAGGCCGCGTTGACCACCAGGAACAGCGAGTCCTGCCGGTCCGGGTCGGCGGGACGGGTGACCATCAGATCGTCCAGGATCCCGCCCTGGTCGTTGAGCAGCTGGGTGTAGCGCATCTGTCCCGGCGCCAGCCCCTTGATATCCGCCGGGACCAGGGTCTCCAGCGCCGCCGCGACATCGCCGTCGGAGCGCAGCCAGGCCTGGCCCATATGGGACACGTCGAACAGGCCGGCCGCGGCCCTTGTATGCAGATGTTCCTTGAGGATGCCGTCGGGGTATTGCACCGGCATGTCGTAGCCGGCAAACGGCACCATGCGGGCGCCGAGCGCGACATGCAGCCCGTGCAGCGAGGTCTTGCGGAGAGATTCGGTCGTCGAGGTCACATCACGGTCCCTGATCAGAGTTGCCGCCGCACGGAACGCCCGCGCGGACAGCCCCCTCTGTCTGGGACCTGAGAGATTGGCCGAGGCCGGTTCTGGACCGGGCCCGGTTTACCCCTTCGGTGAGACGGCGCCAGCCGCCTGCTTTCCAGAGTGCCTCGCCCTGCGGTCCGGGTGCCTGAGAGTTTCCGGGGCGGTTGCTCCTTCGGCGCCGGTCCCGGTCCGCCTGATCGGCGGCCTGACCGAACTCTCCCGCAGGGCTCAACGGCAGTGTTGCCTGACATGAGCCAGCGCGTTCAACCTAGCCGGCCGCCGGCAAATGTCAAATGAACGCAACGTGACGAGGCTGAAAGCGCTCGAACCCGATCAGTCCGGCCTGATACAGTCGCAGACGAACGCCCGGTGCCCGACAGCGTTATCGGGCAGCGGTCACTCTTGAATCCACCTCACGGAAATTCGCCGCGCCCGCTTGCCGGTCGACTGCGACGGCAAGGACCGACACGCATCATGGCGCCGCCCGCAACGCCGATCCCCGAAACCGGAGACCAGCCCTGGTCGCGCAAGCTGACGCTGCTTGCCGCAAGCGGCCTGACCGTGATGTCGGGCGCCACCATCGCGCCATCCCTGCCGGCGATCGCCGAGCATTTCGCCGACACCGCCAATGCCGAGCTGCTGACCCGGCTGGTGCTGACGATCCCGGCACTGTCGATCGCCATCTGCGCCCCGCTTGCCGGGCTGATCATCGACCGCTACGGACGCAAGCGGCTGTTGATTGCCGCCACCTTCGCCTATGTGCTGACCGGTACGTCCGGAGCGGTGCTCGACACATTGCCCGGCATCCTGGTGGGGCGCGCCCTGCTGGGCGTCGCCGTCGCCTGTGTGATGACGGCCGCGACGACCCTGGTCGGAGACTACCTTTCCGGCCCGGTGCGGGCCCGATTCTTCGGCCTGCAATCCGCATTCATGGCGTTCGGCGGGGTGATCGTCCTGTCCGCCGGCGGCCTGCTTGCGGAACTGCATTGGACCGGGCCGTTTTACGTCTATCTGATCGCCCTGCTGCTGATCCCGTTCATGATGGTGACGCTCTATGAGCCGCAACGGCGAACGGAGGACGATCGGTCAACGACCTCCCCTAAACCGTCACCGGCGGAAACCGGATCCGGCTGGCGACTGATCGCGTTGATCTACGGCGTGGCGCTCGCCACCTTCATCGCCTTCTACATGCTCCCGGTGCAGCTGCCGTTCTACCTGAAGGAGCTGGGGACGCCGGAACCCAGCCTCGCCGGCCTCGCTATCGCCTCCGGGGCCTTCGTGGCCGCCATCGTCTCGATGTCCTATGCCCGGCTGCGCGCCCGGCTCAGCCATCGCGGCATCGTCGCCCTCGGCTTCGCGCTGATGGGCGTGGGCTATGCCATCGTCGCGATGGCCGACAGCTACAGCGTTGTCGTGGCCGCGATGCTGGTCAATGGGCTGGGTATGGGATCGGTGATGCCCAACCTGTCGGTCTGGTTGATGGCCCGCGCCCCGGCGGCATTGCGGGGGCGCGCCGTCGGCGGGCTGTCGGCCAGCATCTTCCTAGGGCAGTTCCTGTCACCGCTGGCAGTCGAGCCGATCGCCGGCCCCTTCGGACTGGCCGTCGCCTATGGGGCGGTCGGTGGATTGCTGGTCCTGGCGGCCGCTGCGTTCGCCATGCATGCGACGCTCTATCCCCGCGCCGCCGGCGAAGGCTGATGGCCCCAACCGGGACCCACGGATCAGTTGGACAGGTTGCGCCCGAGTTGTTCCCGGTTGAGGTCGAAGCCGATCAGGATCTGGTATTCCGCAGCCTGGCGCTGGGTCTCCAGGGGTATCACCTGCTCCAACTCTTCCCGCGCCGCAGAGAAGCCGCTCCCGGAATCGAACCGGAATCGGATCGGAAAGCTGCGTTTGGCGATCACGTTCCAATCGGGGTCGGTCACGGCGACGAAATAGGAGTAATCGGCCTCCTGCCCGGTCATCGCCGGCCCGCGCTCGGCGACGAGCGGCATGGTCACGGAAACGGTGACACCGTTGCTATCATAGGCGCAGCCGCCGGAGATGCTCACGATCTGGGCGCGGCTCGACATATCCGTGAGGTCGCGCCCCGGCCCCGGGCGGAACTGCTCGGCCAGCGCCGCGTCGGCAACCACGGCGACCCGCGGGCAGCCCTGCGCGGCGTTCGGGTCGGGGTCGCTGGCACATGCCGCGAGGGTTCCCGCCAGCAGCAGGGCCGCAACCGTGCCTGTATTTTTCTTGGACATGCCTATATTACGTTCAACTATCGGAATCGAAGGGCCGGATCGCCGACGGATCGGCGGCTTGGCCGGAAATCGCAGCGCAGCGGGACCTTAGAGAATGGACTCGGCAGGCACAAGGCCAGCGGATCGCGCCACCGGCGCGCAGTCCGGCAAGGAAACCGCTACCGGCGCACGGCCCGCGCTGCGCATTCAACTGGCAAACCCTCGCGGATTCTGTGCCGGAGTCGAGCGGGCGATCCAGATCGTCGAGCGGGCCCTGGAGAAGTTCGGACGCCCGGTCTATGTCCGCCACGAGATCGTGCACAACCGCTTCGTGGTGGAAGGTCTGGAGGCCCGAGGCGCGATCTTCGTGGAGGATCTCGACGACGTGCCCGACGGCGTGCCCGTCGTCTTTTCCGCCCATGGCGTGCCGAAATCCGTCCCGGCGGAGGCCGAGCGGCGCAACCTGTTCTATGTCGACGCCACCTGCCCGCTGGTCAGCAAGGTGCATCGCGAGGCCGAGCGGCACTTCAAGAACGGCAAGCAGATCATCCTGGTCGGCCATGCCGGCCATCCCGAGGTCGTCGGGACCATCGGCCAGCTGCCCGACGGCGCCGTGCTGCTGGTCCAGTCGGTCGAGGACGTGACGACCGTCGCGGTCAACGATCCGTCGAACATCGCCTATGTCACCCAGACGACGCTGTCGGTGGACGACACGGCCGAGATCGTCGAGGCGCTATGCCGCCGGTTCCCGCAGATCGACGGGCCGAAGAAGGAGGATATCTGCTACGCCACCACCAACCGCCAGGAGGCGGTCAAGGCCATCGCCGAACGGTGCGACGCGATGCTGGTGGTCGGCGCCCCGAATTCCTCCAACTCCCTGCGCCTGGTGGAGGTTGCCCAGCGCAACGGCTGCGACAAGGCACGGCTGGTCCAGCGGGCGGCCGAGATCGACTGGGACTGGCTGGGCGCCGCCGAATGCCTTGGCATCACCGCCGGCGCCTCCGCACCTGAGACCCTGGTCAACGAGGTGATCGAGGCGGTTCGGGAACGCTATGACGTGACCATCGAGGAAGTTTCCGGAGCCGACGAGAACGTCATCTTCAAGCTTCCGCGCGTCCTGGCGAATGCCTGACGCCGGTGGCGACGACCGGCTGCGGGAGGTCACACGACGCTATGCGGTTGCGATCACGCCGACACTTGAGGCCCTGATCGACCCGCACGATCCGGCCGACCCCATCGCCCGCCAGTTCTACCCGAGCACGCGGGAGCTCGACCACCGCCCCGAAGACCTGCCCGATCCGATCGGTGATGACGCCCACAGCCCGGTCAAGGGCATCGTGCATCGCTATCCCGACCGGGTGCTCTTGAAGGTGCTGCACGCCTGCCCGGTCTATTGCCGCTTCTGCTTTCGCCGGGAAATGGTCGGCCCGGGCGGCGAGTCGCTGGACCCGGGCGAGATCGCCGCCGCCCTGGACTATGTGCGGCAGCGCCCGGAGATCTGGGAGGTGATCCTAACCGGCGGCGACCCGCTGCTGCTGTCGCCGCGGCGGATGTCAGGACTGATCGAGGCTCTGGACGGCATCGACCATCTCGGCGTGATCCGCCTGCACAGCCGGGTGCCGGTAGCCGATCCGGAGCGTATCGATGCGGCCCTCGCCCAAGCGCTCGCCACCCGCGACAAGGCGGTGTGGCTGGCGGTGCATGTCAACCATCCAAGGGAGCTGACGCGGGCCGCGATGGACTCCCTCCGACGGCTGGCGGAAGCTGGCGTCGCCTTGGTCTCGCAGACGGTTCTGCTGAAGGGCGTCAACGACAATCCCAAGATCCTTGAGGCGTTGTTCCGGGCCCTGGTGAAGGCGCGGGTCAAACCTTACTACCTGCACCATGCCGATCTGGCGCCCGGAACCGCGCATTTCCGCACCACGCTGGCCGAGGGGCAGTCGCTGATGCGGTCGCTGAGGGGTCGGGTATCGGGCCTCTGCATCCCGACCTATGTACTCGACGTGCCCGGCGGTTACGGCAAGGTGCCGGTCGGTCCCTGCCATCTGGCCGGCTCCGAAATGCAGGGCTGGCAGGTCGAGGACGTGTCCGGCCGATGCCACCCCTACCCGCCGCCGGCCACCGGCCGCTCGCAGGATTGACCGCGGGCCCAAAAGCCCGCACCTTCGCGCCCCAATGGCGGTCTATACCGAAGTCACCGACGAGCAGGCGGACGCGTTCCTGGCCCAGTACGATCTGGGTACGGCGCTGTCCCTGAAGGGCATCGCCGAGGGCGTCGAGAACACCAACTACCTGCTGGTCACCGATCGCGGCCAGTTCATCCTCACCCTTTATGAGAAGCGCGTCGACGAGCGTGACCTGCCCTTCTTCCTCGGGTTGATGGAGCACCTGGCCGGCAAGGGCGTGGCCTGCCCGGTGCCGATCCACGGCCGCGACGACAAGGCCCTGCGCCAGCTTGCCGAACGGCCGGCGGTCATCGTCAGCTTCCTGGAAGGGATGTGGCCGAAACGTCCGCAGCCCCGGCACTGCTCCGAGCTCGGCGCCGCATTGGCGCGCATGCATCTGGCCGGGCAGGATTTCTCCATGTCCCGCCGCAACAATCTATCGGTGGCGGATTGGCGCCCCCTCTATGCGCAGTGCGCCGATCGGGCCCATGAGGTCCATGCCGGACTTGCGGATGCCCTGTCGGCGGAGCTGGATCACCTGGAATCCCAGTGGCCGGACGATTTGCCGACCGGGCTGATCCATGCCGATCTGTTCCCCGACAACGTCTTCTTCACCGGCGAGCGGCTGACCGGGCTGATCGATTTCTATTTCGCCTGCACCGACGCCTTCGCCTACGACCTGGCCATCTGCCTCAATGCCTGGTGCTTCGAGCCGGACGGCGCCTTCAACGTCACCAAGGCGCGGTTGATGCTGTCCAGCTACCGCAAGGTCCGGCCATTCTCCGACGCCGAGCTGGAGGCCTTGCCCCTGCTGGCCCGCGGCAGCGCCGTGCGCTTCCTGCTGACCCGGCTCTTCGATCTTCTGAACCATCCGGAAGGAGCATTGGTGAAACCAAAGGACCCCATGGAGTACTGGCGCAAGCTGCGCTTCCATCAGCAGGTGAGCGGCCCGGCCGCCTATGGGCTCGACTGATGGCCAAGGACACGGTCGAGATCTTCACCGACGGCGCCTGCAGCGGCAATCCCGGGCCCGGCGGCTGGGGCGCGCTGCTGCGCTACAACGGCCGCGAGAAGGAGCTGTTCGGCGGCGAACGCCACACCACCAACAACCGCATGGAGATGATGGCCGCGATCATGGCGCTGGAATCCCTGAAGCGCCCGGTGAAGGCGGTGCTGTCCACGGACAGCTCCTATCTGAAGAACGGCATCACCAAATGGCTGCCCGGCTGGAAGGCCAAGAACTGGCGCACCGCCGACAACAAGCCGGTCAAGAACGTCGATCTCTGGCAGCGCCTGGAGAAGGCGATCGAGCGGCACGACGTGCAGTGGCGCTGGGTCAAGGGCCATGCCGGCCACGCGGAAAACGAACGCGTCGACGCGCTGGCCCGCCAGGGCGTGAAGAAATACCGCTGAGTCCCGCGCGCTTCCGGTTCGGCGCGATCGGGAGGTTGCAGCCGCCAACACAATCTCCAGATAGACGATCACTGGAGCGGCACTGTCATCCGGCCCAAGCACCGCTAAGCCGCAGCATGGAGTCGATCGCAGAAACTAGCTTTGATCTTTGATCGGCTCGCATGACACGATCACCCAGGAGTATTCGACGCTACACGAGCCACCGGGGCCGTCTTCGGGAATAATCCGACATCCGACGTAAGACCGTTCCCAGGGCTCCAGTTGCACGAGCAATTCCGCCGCTTCCCCCCACTCGCCTGTTCGCGGCATTATCGTCCGGGATCGTTCCTCCACAACGGCTTGCCGGAATTCCGGCGACAGGTTGAAGATCATTGCCGCCCAGACACATACGCATCCGGCGGACATCGCACTTCTGACTTCGCAGCCAGACGACAAGACGCTCTGACCCGTCGCCGGAGTCGACAACAGGGTCGCCAGGACCAACACACTGATCCAATGAGATTTGCACACTGATTTTCCCCTCGAGACGAGCAGGAAAAATCAGATTTTGCATCGCGCCGTGGGCCCGTGAGATACGGAGCCCCGCTGTCCCTTCAGGGACTATTCAACACGTTGGGATTTAGTTGATCGTGCCAATGATCGCGATAAATACGAAATTCGATGGTGATTTCGATCTTGCAGCGATAATTAGACTGCCCATTTAGCAACTTTCCGATCACCTGCCCAAACATTTCGAATTATAATTGCGTTTTCGGATCAGCACAACTCACGTCATCCCGGTTCGACTCTCCTGTGGCCCCTTCGCCGCGATTCCGAGTGCACGAGACCATGACTCCGCGCTAACCTGATCGGCGTCCCCCGGACCGACACCCGTCTGCCGCCTGCGCCGCCTGGTAGACCAGAAGCTCAAGGGGGAGGATTCCATGATCAGAACTGCGATGATCGCCGTGGCCACGCTGGTCGGCCTGCAGGGCGTTGCCCATGCCGAGGGCAGCGCCGACAAGGGCATGGTGCATTTCGTCAAGAACTGCAGCTCGTGCCATAGCATCCAGCAAGGCTCCAATACGGTCGGCCCCAACCTGCATGCCGTCGTCGGCCGGACGGCCGGCTCGGTTTCCGGATTTGCCTATTCGTCGGAGTTGGCGAAAGGCGACTTCAGCTGGAACGAACCGGTGCTGCTGGACTATCTGACCAGCCCGACCCGCGGCGGCGGCGGCGATCAACTGCTGCAGAGTGTCCATATGCATTTCGGCGGCCTGTCCTCGCGAGAGGCGGAGGACCTGATCGCGTTCCTCAAAGCGTTGGGCGCGTCCTGAGCACGCCGTGCCGCCAATGATCGTGGCGGACGGGCCGGCGCCCAGCCCGGACCTTCGCCAATTGCAGTACGAACGACCGCGTGGAGCGACGCCGGTCATTAGACTGCTATTGATCGACTCGCACGGTAGGAACTGTAACAATCGCGATGGTAACCACTCCGTTCCCGCGTAAACCCACGCGACATAGAGCCAATCGAGGATCGGAGGATTCAGGGAGGATTTGATGAACAAGGACTGGAAAGACACTTACTCCTCGCGAAGCGAGGCCTACGACGCGTCCGACGACGTGCCGACCAACCGGTCGGGCGAACCGACGATCGGTGACGTAATCAACACGCGGTTCGGACGTCGCGACATGGTGCGGGGCGCACTCGCGGTCTCGGCGGTGACAGCGACCTTCGGTCCGAGCATCCTGGCCTCCAGTGAGTCCCAGGCCGCCGGGCACAGCACCCCCAGCTTTGACTTCGAAGAGATCCAGCATGGCGTCGACGAGACCCACCATGTGGCGCCGGGATACAACGCCGACGTCCTGATCCGCTGGGGAGACCCGGTCCTTCCGGGCGCGCCGGAATTCGATCCGATGAATCAGTCGGCCGCCGCCCAGGAGCAGCAATTCGGCTACAATAACGACTACATCGGTTATGTCGGCCTGCCGGTCGGTTCGGACAATCCCGACCACGGCCTGCTCTGCATCAACCACGAATACACCAACGAAGAGGTCATGTTCCCCGGCCTCGGCCGGCAGGACGGCGACGCCGAATTCGCCGGCATGACCAAGGAGCTGGTGGATATCGAGATGGCCGCCCATGGCGGGTCGATCATCGAGGTCCGGCGCGGCGACGATGGCAAGTGGTCGGTGGTCCCCGACAGCCCGTATGCTCGGCGTATCTCCATGCTGAGCACCGAGATGGAGATCTCCGGCCCGGCCGCCGGCCACGACCGGATGAAGACGTCCGCCGACCCGAGCGGGACCCGGGTCATCGGCATGATCAACAACTGCGCCGGCGGCATCACCCCCTGGGGCACCTATGTGTCCGGCGAGGAGAACTTCCACGGCTACTTCCTGGGCGAGGTCCCGGACGGCCCCGAGTCGCGCAACCATGACCGCTACGGCGTTGCCGGCGGCTGGTACACCTGGGGTACCTTCCACGACCGTTTCGACGTGTCCAAGGAGCCCAACGAGCCGAACCGGTTCGGCTGGGTGGTCGAGACCGACCCGCTGGATCCGACCTCAACGCCGATCAAGCGCACCGCGCTCGGCCGCTTCAAGCACGAGGGCGCGGAGAGCATCGTCAATGGCGACGGCCGTGTGGTTGTCTATCTGGGCGACGACCAGCGCTTCGATTACCTCTACAAGTTCGTCACCGACGGCCGCTTCGATCCGAACGACCGCGCCGCCAACATGAACCTGCTGGACAGCGGCACGCTGTTCGTCGCCAAGTTCAATGAGGACGGCACGGTGAACTGGATGCCGTTGGTCTTCGGCTCGGGCCCGCTGACGCCTGAGAACGGCTTCAACAGCCAGGCGGAGGTGATGATCGAGACCCGGGTCGCCGCCGACCTGCTGGGCGCCACGCCGATGGACCGGCCCGAGGACGTGCAGCCGAACCCGGCGACCAACAAGGTCTACGTCATGCTGACCAACAACAGCCGGCGCAAGCCCGAGCAGGTCGACGCGGCGAACCCGCGGGCGGAGAGCCGGTTCGGCCACATCGTCGAGCTGTCGCCGCGGAACGGCGACCACGGCGGGCTGACCGACGACTGGGAGATCCTGGTGCAGTGCGGCGACCCGTCGGTGGCCGAGGTCGGCGCCATGTGGAACCCGGCGACCAGCGAGAACGGCTGGTTCGCGGCCCCGGACAACGCCGCCGTCGACCATCGCGGCCGGCTGTGGATCACCACCGACCAGGGCAGCGGCTGGAGCCGCAGCGGCACCGCCGACGGCGTCTGGGCAATGGAGACCGAGGGCGACTTGCGCGGCACCGGCAAGATGTTCTTCCGGGTGCCGATCGGCGCGGAAATGTGCGGCCCGCGCTTCACCCCGGACGACAGGGCGCTGTTCGTCGCCGTGCAGCATGTGGCGACCGACGGCGCCAAGGACTATCCGGGCTTCGAGCGCTCCTCGACCTTCGAGGATCCGGCGACCCGCTGGCCGGACTTCCAGGATGACATGCCGCCGCGTCCGTCGGTGGTCGTGATCACCAAGGAGGATGGCGGCCAGATCGGCTGATCCGGTCCTGAACGCCGACAGATAAGCCCCTCTCCGGGACCTCCGGAGAGGGGCTTTTCACTTAAGACAGATGCGCGCGGCTACAGCGCTTCCAGGACCCTCTCCGCGCTCGACACCTCGAGCCCGGTGCCGTCCTCGACCGCCAGGAAGCTGACGGTGCCGTCATCGACGATCATGGCGTAGCGCTGCGACCGGGTACCCAGGCCGACGCCGCTGCCGTCCAGGTCCAGGCCGATGGCCTTGGTCAGCTCCGCATTGCCGTCCGGGAACATCACGATGTCGCTGCGCACGCCGGAGACCTCGGCCCAGGCCTTCATCACGAAGGGATCGTTGACCGCCAGGCAGACGATGGTGTCGACGCCTTTGGCCTTCAGCGCATCGGCCTTGCCCAGGAACCCCGGCAGGTGCTGAGCGTGGCAGGTCGGCGTATAGGCGCCCGGCACCGCGAACAGCACCACCTTCTTGCCGCCGAAGATCTCATCGGTGTTGAGTTCGTCCATGCCGTCCTCGGTCAGGTGCTTCACCGTGACCGACGGCATCTTGTCGCCAACCTGTATCGCCATGCGATCCTTCCCCTGTTTTCCTGGATGCCCGGCGCTGAACCGGGCCCTTGAGAGGGAAAGACCTTACTGCCCGCTACCGCGCCTGCATAGCCTGTGCGAGGGCCTGCAGCACGATGTCGTCGGACAGCCGCTGCGGCAGGATCATGCCCTCGGGCGCGCCCGGCCCGTAGACGACGTAGAGCGGCACGCCGAAGCGGCCATGGCTGGCCACGAAGCGCGACACGGTCTCGCTGCGGCGCGTCCAATCCGCCTTCATCGGCACCACGTCGTCGGCGCCCAGGCGCTCGGCGACCGAACCGCGATGCAGGATGTCCCGCTTGTTGGCCTGGCAGGTGGCGCACCAATCGGCGGTGACGTCGACAAACACGACCTGTCCGTCGGCAACGAGGCGATCGATCGCCTGGGGCTGGAACGCGGCCCAGTCGACCCCGACCCAGCGGTCCGTCGGCCCGGCCTCGGCCCGCTCGGACACCGCGACAATCATCGCGGCGACGGCAATGACCATGGCGAGCGCCACGGCGCCGATGCGATGGATGTCAGGTTTCGGCATAGGACCCTCCCCGATCCGGCTAGGATGTATGCGCGCTGTTATCCGGCCCGCCCAGCCTCACCGATGGCATCGAGCACGATGTCAGAGGTCAAGAGCTCCGGCAGGACCAGCCCCTCCGGCGAACTCGGACCATAGACCACATAGAACGGGATGCCATAGCGGCCGTAGCTGGCCAGGAAGCTCGCGATGGCATCGTCGGGCAGGGTCCAGTCGGCCCGCATCGGCACCACATCATCCGCGCCCAGCCGCTCGGCGACGGTGCCGCGCTGCAGCACCAGCTGCTTGTTGGCCTGGCAGGTCAGGCACCAATCGGCGGTGACGTCGACGAAGACGATCCGGCCAGCGGCCACCAGCCCGTCGATCGACGCGCGGTCGAAATCGGTCCAATCCATCTCGACCATGGCATCGGACGCGCCTGACTGGCCCCGGTCGAAGGGCAGCGGCGCCAGGAAGGCGGCCACGGCCAGCACGGCGGCGGCGGCACCGCCGGCGAACCGGGCGCCGCCAGCCAGCCCCTTGCGCCGCCACAGCATCAGCCCCATGGCCACCATCAACCCGCCGATCAGCGCCGTCGCGGCGATGCCAGACTGCACCAGCAGCACGCTGAGCAGCCACAGGGCGGTCGCGATCAGGGCCAGGCTCAGGATCCGCTTCATCACCACGATCCACGGCCCGGGGCGCGGCAGCATGGTCGCCAGGCGGGGCACGGCGGCCACCGCCAGGTAGGGAAGCGCCAGGCCGACTCCCAGCGCCAGGAAGACCGCGAAGATCTCGAACGGTCCCCGCGAGAGCGCGAACCCGACGGCCGTCCCCAGGAACGGTGCCGAGCAAGGCGTCGCCAGCAGCGTGGCGAAAGCGCCGGTGCCGAAATGGCCGGCCAGGCTGTCGCCCTGCCCCGCCTTCAGCGCCGCATCGCCGACCGCCGAAGGCAGGGCGATCTCGAAGAAGCCCAGAAGATTGCAGGCGAACAGGGTGAGGATCACCACCATGGCGATCAGGAACAGCGGCTGCTGGAACTGGATGCCCCAGCCAACCGCGCCGCCGGCCAGCTTGACCGCCGTAGCGGCGGCCGCAAGCGCCAGGAAGGAGGCCACGATCCCGGCCGCGGTCGCCAGGAAGCCGGTGCGCACGCTGCGCGCCGAACCGCCGCCGTGGCTCAGCACCGATAGCAGCTTCAGCGACAGCACCGGCAGCACGCAGGGCATCAGGTTCAAGATCAGGCCGCCCAGCACGGCCAGCAGCAGGATGACCGCAAGGCCCGCGGTCCCGCCATCGGATGCGGCAATTCCGGTAGGCGTCGATGTGGCGCCGGACCATTCCAGGGTGCGCGCGCCGTCCACGATCGTGACGGTCACCGGCAGCTCGGTCAGGCCGGGCGCGTCCGACGGCGCCTCCAGCAACCCGATCTCCGCCCGCAGGCGGCGGCCGTCCTCCTCGAAGGTGATGGCGGGCGCGCCAAAGCTGAACCCGGTACCGGCCTCGATGAAGATGTCCGGCGCGACGAAGGGCTCCCGGGCCGTGGCCTCGACAAAAACGCGCTCATGCGCGCCGGCCGCGGCCGATACCTGCTCGATCGCCAGCCCGAACGCGGCGCCATTCTCCGGCACGATGGCGGCGAAGCGGTCGATCAGATTGGCCGACCGGGCATCCGCCGTCGCCGAGGCGGCCGGCAGGTCGAGGCTGAGGTCGAACTGGGCCGGAATGCAGATATCGCTGCAGACCAGCAGGTCGAGGCGTCCGGTCAGCGACACCGGCTCGCCCGTCTGCTGCGGCGTTACCGAAAGCGGGAACACGACCTCTTCCGCATAGCCGAAGGTGTCTATGCCGAACAGGGTGAAGCGATGCGGCGCCGGCCAGTCGAACCGCACATCGGCGGTGTTGCCGGACCCGGTCCAGTCGACCACCGGCGGCAGGCCGGCTTCGCCCGGGGAGCGCCAATAGGTCTTCCAGCCATCGGGCAGGCGGATATGCAGCCCGGCCGGTATCGAGTCCAGCGTTCCGACACCATTGGCCGAGGCGATCAGCCGGGCATCGACGAATTCGCCGTCCAGCAGCTCCTGCGACACCCAGCCGCCGCGGGCCGCATCGGCCGCACCGGCCCAGCCGACGGCGATGGCCGCGAAGGCCAGCGCAAAGATCGTCCTGACGCTGCGAAACCGGGTCATCACACCGAACCTCTCAACCGGAATTGCCGCATATTCGGGCGTTCCGGGCCAGACAGTTTATTAATGCCGTCCTGATATATATTTAGGCATGTACCGGATTTGCTGTCACAATTCCGTCAGGAGAGGGTGCTAGCCCGACGGCGACAACGGTCCGGAACCGGGCACCGAAGAGGCACCACACAATCATGTACGAAGAGTTGGACGCGTCCGGCTACATGACGGGACAATTGCTGATCGCCATGCCGAACATGGCCGATCCGCGCTTTGCGCGCACGGTGATCTATCTGTGCGCCCATAGCGACGAGGGCGCCATGGGTCTCGTGATCAACAAGCCGATGCCGCAGATCACCTTCGTCGACCTGCTGGAACAGCTGGATATCGAGACCGAGGGCACGGTCGAGGACCAGATGGTGCATTTCGGCGGCCCGGTCGAATCCGGCCGCGGATTCGTGCTGCATTCCGGCGAGTTCCAGCGGGAGGGCACGATGATGGTCGACGATGTGGTCGGCCTGACCGCGACCATCGACATCCTGCGCGCCATCGCCGCCGGCGACGGCCCGGACAAGCACCTGCTGGCGCTTGGCTATGCCGGCTGGGGGCCGGGGCAGTTGGACGGCGAGATCCAGGCCAATGGCTGGCTGCACGCGCCGGCCGACGACGCCATCCTGTTCGATCACGACCTGTCCACGAAATGGGAACGGTCGATCGCCAAGCTGGGTGTCAGCCCCGCCATGCTGTCCGGCGACGCCGGCCACGCGTGAGCGCCGGCGCGGGTCTCGCGATCCGCGATCTCTCCCGCCCTGGGCTGGAGCCCGTTTCCTTCACTCTCGCACCGGGCACCTGCCTGGCGGTCAGCGGCCCGTCCGGTGCCGGCAAATCCCTGCTACTGCGCGCCATCGCCGATCTCGACCCCAATTCCGGGTCGGTGCGGCTCGACGGTGCTGACCGGGATGCCATGCCGGCCCCGCATTGGCGTCGGCGCGTCACATATGTGCCGACGGAGCCTGGCTGGTGGGCGGATATTGTGGCGGAGCATTTCGAGGATTGGAGCGCCGCCGAACCCTGGGTCGCGGCGTTTGGACTGCCGGCGGATTGCGGCAGTTGGCCGGTACAGCGCCTGTCGACCGGTGAGCGTCAGCGGCTTGGGCTGATCCGCGCTCTGGTGCGGGTGCCGGCCGTGCTCTTGCTCGACGAGCCGACCTCCGGGCTCGACCCGGACGCCGCTTCCGCCGTGGAGTCCGCAATAGAGACGTATCGCGCCGAGCACGCGGCCATCATCGTCTGGGTCACCCATGACGCGACGCAGGCCGGACGAGTCGCCGAGCGGCAGCTGACCATCGAGAATGGTCGATGCCGGTAGCCGAAGGTGCGGGCTACATCCCGCTCGATGCCGTCGATCTTGGGCTCGCTGCCATTCTGGTGCTGATCAACGGCGCCCTGTCGCTCGCCCTGCGGCTGGGGCTGGAGCGGCAATTGCTGGTCGCGACACTGCGCATGGTTGTGCAGTTGGCGCTGGTCGGGCTGGTGCTGACGACCTTGTTCGCCCTGGTGTCGCCCCTGTGGACCGGTCTGGCGGCCTTGGCCATGGTGCTGTTCGCCGGCCGCGAGATCGTCGCCCGGCAGGAGCGCCGCCTCACCGGCGCCTGGTCCTACGGCCTCGGCACAAGCTGCATGCTGGTAGCGGCCAGCCTGGTGACGGTGTTTGCCTTGGCGACCCAGGTGACGCCGGATCCCTGGTACCACCCGCGCTACGCATTGCCACTGCTGGGCATGGTGCTGGGCAACACCATGACCGGCATCAGCCTCGGCCTGCATACCCTGACCACCGGCGCGGTGCGCGAGCGTGCAGCGGTCGAGGCGCAGCTCTGCCTGGGCGCGACCCGGACCGAGGCGCTGCTGCCGGTCACGCGATCGGCCATGCGGAGTGCATTGATGCCGATCGTCAATTCCATGGCTGCGACGGGCCTGGTCGCGCTGCCGGGCATGATGACCGGCCAAATCCTTGCCGGCGTGACGCCGGCGGAAGCGGTCAAGTACCAGATCTTGGTCATGTTCCTGATCGCCGGAGGCACCGGGCTGGGCGCGCTGGCGGCGGTTGTCGGCGGCGTCTACCGCATCACCGACCACCGCCACCGCCTGCGCCTCGATCGGATCGCGCCGGCGCACGGCTGAAATCCCGGAGCGGAACCCGCTGACGCGCCAACCGTTGAAGCGTTCAGGCCAGGTCCTCGTTCTTCATCGGCACCGCGGCACGCAGGCGGCTCAGCGAAAAGCCAAACAGAGTCGGCCCGATCAATGCCGCAGCCCAGGCAAGGCCGGTCCAGGCGGGCGCCGTCTCGCCGTAATTGCCCGGCGGCAATGTCGAGACGAGCACCAGCAGCGCGAAGGCGGCAAAGAGTCCATTGCCCGCTCTGCCCTGGAGCAACCCGATGGCAACTCCGACGCCGAACAGACCGCCGATCACGGAAGTCAGGATACCGACGAAGATGATCAAGCCGAGTCCGGTGCCGAAAATGACAGCCCAGACCTGACCCAAGGTGAAGATGATGATCACACCACCGGCCGTGATCAGCCCACCGACCCAAGACGCAATCAACAGATTTCTGTGCGACATCAGAAGCACCTCCGACGTGTTGCCTGCGATGGTGCCTTGTAAGAACTAACCAAACGAAAAGGCGATGTGAACGACAGGCATCATCGCGCAACGCCCTGCGCCCCGGTTGATTTGCGTCATGGGGCCCCGGTCCGTTCCGGTGTACGCCTAGGGCCACACCGACAATGGAGGCCCAGATGCAGACCAATGCGCTGCCGGCCTATGACGCCAGCGACAACCCGACCGGCTGTTGCCCCCGCTTTAATCCCGAAGGCTGGGACAACCGCGACCTCCACTTCGAGGACAAGCTCTTCGTCAAGGCGACGACGAAGAGCGAGAATCACGTCCCCATCGACATGGCGCCGGTCTTCGAGAAGACGTTCGATGCCATCCTGAAGGCGGGCGCCTATGACGAGGACAATGTCATCATCCTCAGCCGCGATGTCTCGCCGTCGGCGGGGGAGCATTTCTTCGCGGTCTCCAAGGAGGTGCCAGGCGAAGAGATGGCCCATTGGAGCGGGGATTACCGCACCCGCGTGTTCGAAGGCCGGTATGAGAACGTCCCGAAATGGGAGGAGCAGATGGTCGGCGAGTTGACCCACCGGGGCCTCGGCGTCGACCGCATGTACTATTTCTACACGACCTGCCCGAAATGCACGGAGGTCTATGGGAAGAACTACATCGTGGCGGTTGCCCAACTCGCGGCCGGGGAATGAAAGGCCGGGACGTTAACGCACAGGAAGGCTGAGGCCTGACGGGGGCTCTGCCGATCCGCTAATGTCCGGCCATGCGGATGACCCGGCAAGAGCTGTCGATCGCAGAGATCAGACGCCAATTGCACGCGCTTGGGGTGCGGCCCGGCTGCGTCCTGCTGGTGCACACCTCGTTCCGCGCCGTGCGTCCGGTCGAGCGCGGCCCGGAGGGGCTGATCGAGGCGCTCACCCGCAGCATCGGGCCGGAGGGCACACTCGTCATGCCGTCCTGGACCGGCGATGACGACCAGCCATTCGATCCGGCAACCACCCCGGCCGCGACCGATCTCGGCATTGTCGCCGATACCTTCTGGCGGCTGCCCGGCGTCGAGCGATGCCCCCATCCCTTCGCATTCGCGGCACGCGGCCCGAAGGCCGGGGACATCCTGTCCGACCCGCTGGTCCTGCCGCCGCACCAGGCCGAGAGCCCGGTCGGAAGGGTGCTCGATTGCGATGGCCGCATCCTGCTGCTCGGCGTGCATCATGACGCGAACACAACGCTGCACCTGGCCGAAATGCTGGCCGGCGTCCCGTATCGGGTGCCGCACCACATCACCGTTCTGGAGGATGGCAAGCCAAAGCGGATCGACTATCTGGAGAACGACCATTGCTGCGCGCTGTTCCAACAAGCCGAGGACTGGCTGAAGCGACGCGGTATGCAGACGGACGGCGTGGTGGGGCATGCGGCCTGTCGTCTCATGCGCTCGCGCGACCTGATTGAAACCGTGCTGGCGCAATTGCGGCGCGACCCATGGGCGTTCATTCACACCGCCGAGTCCGGCTGCGAGGAGTGCGCGCAGGCCCGGGCCAGCGTACCGAATTAGCGAAATCCGGACATCGCATGCCATTTTCTTGACGTGGGTCATTGGGCGCCGCGCCCTTCGGGAGTAAGCCGTCGGAACACCGATGGAGGCGCACATGCAGACCAATGCCTTGCCGCATTACGACGGCAGCGACAACCCGACCGGCTGCTGCCCCCGGTTCAATCCGGAAGGATGGGACGGCCGTTCGCTACATTTCGAGGACAAGCTCTTCGTCAGGGCCACAAGCAAGAGCGAAAACCATGTCCCGATCGATCTGGGCCCGGTGTTTGAGAGAACATTCGGGAACATCGAGAAGGCCGGCGCCTATGACGAGAACAACATCATTATCTTGAGCCGGGACGTCTCGGCCTCGGAGGGGGAACACTTCTTCGCCGTCTCGAAAGACGTGCCTGACGAGGAGATGGTGCGCTGGAGCGGGGATTTCGTCACCAGGCTCTTCGAGGGTCCATACCAGGACGCGCCCAAATGGGAGCAGCAGGTCAAAGCGGATCTCGCCAGCCAGGGCCTGGAGGCCGGCACCGTGTATTTCTTCTATACGACCTGCCCGAAATGCCTCGAGGTCTATGGCAAGAACTATGTCGTCGTGGTTGCCGCTGTCGCAGGAGAGCGACAGAAAGCCATGGCGGCGTCGAACTAGGGGTCGCGGAATAAGCGGACGGGCGCGCCAGTTCGACGTCCGTCAGCCCCGCATATCCTCCCGCAGAATGGCGTAGAGCAGGTGGTCGCGCCATTCGCCGTTGATGCGCAGGTAGTTGCGGGCCTCGCCCTCGGCGCGGAAGCCGATTTTTTCCAGCAGGCCCTTGCTGGCGAGGTTGGTGGGGATGCAGGCGGCCTCGATGCGGTGCAGGCCGAGCTGCGAGAAGCCGAATTCCAGCGCCGCCCTGACCCCCTCGGTCATGTATCCCTGGCGCACGAAGGGCCGGCCGGTCCAATAGCCGATGGAGGCCATCTGGGCGACGCCGCGGCGCACATTGGTGATGCCCAGCCCACCGATCAGCCGGTCATCGGCCTTGGCGAAGGCGAGGAAGCTGAAACCCTCATCGTTGCGCCATTCCGAAGCCTGGCGGCGCAGGCGGCGCACGAAGGCGCTGCGGGCCAGCGCATCGGCCGGCCAGGTCGGCTCCCAGGGCGTCAGGAATTCCCGGCTCTCGGCTCTCAACGCCGCCCAATCCTGCCAGTCGCCGGCGCGCGGCGGCCGCAGATAGACCCGCGGCGCCTCCAGCCGCACCTGCGGCAGGCCGTTGGAGCTGGTCTTCAGAAATGCGATCACCGTGACAAGCCTGCAAATCTCATACGGGTCATGAACTTCATGGCGTCACGACGCCGGGGTGGCCGCGGCATGCAACAAATGGCGCCTGCGGCCGTCGCCGGTCAGGCGAGCCGCTCCATAATACGCCCATAGGGCTCCAAATGCCCGACCGGTCCCATGGCCGCAAGGGTCAGGGGCTGGTCGAGCAACCGGCAGGCGACCCGGCGCACCGCCGCCACATCGACGGCGTCGACCTTCTCGACGATCTCCGACGTCGGCAGCGCCCGCCCGAACATCAGCAATTGCTGGCCCAGCTGCTCGCTGCGGTTCGAAGTCGATTCGAGTCCCATCAGCAGGCCCGCCTTCAGCTGGGTCCGCGCCCGGGCGACCTCCTCCTCGGTAATCTCCGCCGTTGCCTTGCGCAATTCGTCGCACAGCACCGGGACCAGTTCCTCCGCCATGGTATCGCCGGTGCCGGCATAGATGCCGAACAACCCGCTGTCGCGATAGAAGGCGGTGAAGCTGTAAATGGCGTAGACCAGCCCCCGCTTCTCGCGGATCTCCTGGAACAGCCGCGACGACATGCCGCCGCCAAGCAGGTTCGAGAGTACCGATTCGGCATACATGTCCGGGTCCTGGTGGCCGACGCCGGCAAACCCGAACACCAGGTGCAACTGCTCCAGGTCGCGCCCCTCGCGGAATTCGCCGCCGGAATACCGCGCCGGCTCCGCGTTCATCGGAGCGGTGTCAGGCAGGCTGTCGAAGGCCCAGGCCGCCTGCTCAACCAGTGCGTCATGATCGACATTGCCGGCCGCCGCGACGACAAGGCGTCCGCCGCCGTAATGGGTGGCCATGAAATCGGCCAGGCGCTGGCGCTGCATGCCGCCGACGATCTCGGCGGTTCCCAGGACCGGGCGGCCCAGGGCCTGGTCCGGGAAGGCGGTCGCCTGGAAATGGTCGAAGATGATGTCGTCCGGGGTGTCCGCCGCCTGGCCGATCTCCTGCAGGACGACCGTGCGCTCCCGCGACAGCTCCTCAGGATCCAGCACCGAGTGCTGCAGGATGTCGGCGATGATGTCGAGCGCCAGCGGCGCGTCGTCCTTCAGCACCCGGGCGTAGTAGGCGGTGTTCTCGCGGCTGGTATAGGCGTTGAGATGGCCGCCCACCGCCTCGATCTCTTCGGCGATGGCCAAGGCCGAACGCCGTTCGGTGCCCTTGAACGCCATATGCTCCAGCAGATGGGCGGCACCGTTGATCTCCGGCTCCTCGTCGCGGGTGCCGGCACCGACCCAGACGCCAAGCGAGGCGCTCTCCACCGACTCCATGGCCTGGGTCGCGACCCGGAGGCCGTTGTCCAGAACCGTGACCCGGGCGCTCATGCGGCCACCTGCGCGGCGCGGGCCCGGTCGCGGATGAAGCCCTGCACCGCGGCCAGATCGTTCGGCAGCCCGGCAACCTTTTCGGGCCGGTCGAACAGATCGGACAGCCTCGGCGGCAGCTCGGGCCTTACGCCCGCCGCCTGCTCCACCGCATCGGGGAACTTCGCCGGATGGGCGCAGCCCAGCGCCACCACGGCCACATCCGGGTCCAGCACGCTTTGCCGCGCCGCCGACAGGCCGATGGCGGTGTGCGGATCGATCAGCATGCCGGTCTCGCCATAGACCGCCCCGATAGTCGCGCGGATGCCGTCATCGTCCAGCCGATGGGCCTCGAACAGCTTGCCGACCCTGGCGTGCTTGCCTTCATCAATGGCGAACCGGCCATCCTTGCGAAAGGCCGTCATGGTGTCGGACACGGCATCGCCGTCGCGGTCGAACAGATCGAATAGCAGCCGCTCGAAATTGCTGGAGACCTGGATGTCCATGGACGGGCTGATGGTCGGCACCACCGTCTCCATGCGCATCTCGCCGCCCTCGAAGAAACGGGTGAGGATGTCGTTGCGGTTGGACCCGATGATCAGCCGTTCGATCGGCACACCCATGGCGCGGGCGGCATAGGCGGCATAGACATTGCCGAAATTGCCGGTCGGCACGCTGAAGGCGATGCGCCGGTCCGGCACGCCCAGCGCCGCGGCCGCGGCCACGTAATAGGCGGTCTGGGCCATGATCCGGGCCCAGTTGATCGAGTTCACCGCGGACAGGCTGATCTGGTCGCGGAAGCCGGTGTCGTTGAACATCGCCTTGACCAGATCCTGGCAATCGTCGAACGAGCCGTCGATGGCGATGTTGTGCACATTGCCGGCATCGACCGTGGTCATCTGCCGGCGCTGCACGTCCGAGACCAGGCCCTTGGGATGCAGCACGAAGATGTCGATGGCGTCGCGGTCGCGGCAGGCCTCGATCGCCGCCGAACCGGTATCGCCGGACGTCGCCGCGACGATGGTCGCGCGCCGGCCGCGCTGTTCCAGCACATGGTCAAACAGCCGGCCCAGCAGTTGCATGGCGTAATCCTTGAACGCCAGGGTCGGCCCGTGGAACAGCTCCATCAACCAGAGCTGCTGGTCGATTTGCACCAGCGGCGCCCGCGCGCCATGGTCGAAGCCGGCATAGGCTTTGCGCACCAGTTGCTCCAGAACGTCCGTGGTGACCGCGCTACCATCGACGAAGGGGGCCGCGACGTGGGTCGCCACCGCCTCGTAGCTCTGGCCGCGCATTGCCTTGACCATGCCCCCGTCGAGCCGCGGCCAGTCTCCCGGCACATACAGGCCTCCGTCGCGGGCAAGGCCGGTCAGCAGGACATCGTCGAATTCCAGGTCCGGGGCGGCGCCCCGTGTGCTGATATAACGCAAATCGGTCACTCTCTTATCCGCGGCCGCGTAAACTACAGACTCAGCCAAAGCGCATGCAAGAGCGCCGGTCGGATTGAAGGACCCGGTGCGGCATCGTGCATTACGAGAGGATGACGCCCATGACCCTGCACCGCGATGCGCTGGTCTGGGACGCACATAGCTGCCTGCCGCTGAAGCCCAACGCCGATCTCGGCCGGCTGTCGCGGCACCGGGAGGCCGGCGTGGATTTCGTCTCCATCAATGTCGGCATGGATATGACGCCGGTGGCCGACGTGCAGGCGGTCCTGGCCGCGTTCCGCGGCGGCATCGAGGCCCGGGCGGAGGAATTCGTGCTCGTTGGCACCGTAGACGAGATCCGGCGGGCCAAGGGCCAGGGCAAGCTGGCGGTCGCCTTCGATCTGGAAGGATCGCTGCCGCTGCAGGGCGAGATCGCCATGGTGCAGCGCTATTACGACCTCGGGGTGCGGCAGATCCACCTGGCCTATAACCGCAACAATTCGGTCGGCGGCGGCTGCCACGACGAGGATATCGGGCTTACCGGGTTCGGCCATCAGGTGGTCGCCGAGATCAACCGGGTCGGCATGCTGATGGACTGCTCCCACACCGGACACCGCACCAGCCTCGACATCATGGCGGCATCGAGCAAGCCGGTGGTCTTCTCCCATGCCAACCCGCGCGCCCTGGTCGATCACGGCCGCAACATCAGCGACGCGCAGATCGACGCCTGCGCCGCCACCGGCGGGGTGATCGGCGTCAACGGGGTCAGCCTGTTCCTCGGCGACCCGGCGGCGGGCACCGAGGCCATCCTCCGCCATATCGACCATCTGGTGCAGCGCGTCGGCGCCGCCCATGTCGGGCTCGGCATCGATTACAGCTATGAGGCGGTCACCGATGACGTGCCCGAGGACGATCACCCCGAGTACTGGTGGCCCGAAGACGCCGGCTACGATTTCGACGCCATCCGCTTCGCCGAGCCGGAGCAATTTCCGCAGATCACCGACGGGCTGCTGGCGATGGGCTATCCGGAGCCCGACATCCGCGGCATCCTCGGCGAAAATTTCGCCCGCGTCGCCGAGGCAACCTGGCGCTAGCCGGCCCTAGCCGTCCAGATACCGCCGCTGGATATGCCGCTTGAAGGCGTCGGCGTCGAGCGGGCGGCCGGTGGCCTCGGTCATCAGCCGGTCCGCCGGCACACGCGATCCGTGGCGATGGACATTGCCGCGCAGCCAGCCGACCAGCGGCGAGAAATCGCCGCGGGCGATGCCCGGCAGGATGTCCGCATCGGCCTGGCAGGCGGCCTCGAAGAGCTGCGCCGCGGCCATCGCCCCCAGGGTATAGGTCGGGAAGTAGCCCCAGGCGCCGCCCGGCCAATGGATGTCCTGAAGGCAGCCCAGAGCGTCGCTCGGCGGCACCACGCCCAAGAGTTCCTGCATGCCGTCGTTCCAGGCGCCCGGCAGATCGGTCAGCGCCAGATCGCCGGCGATCATCGCCTTCTCCAGCCTGTAACGCAGGATGACATGGGCCGGATAGGTGACCTCGTCGGCATCGACCCGGATGAAGCTGCGCGCCACGCTCGTATAGAGCCGGTGCAGGTTCTCCGCCGCCCAGGCATCGCCGTCCATGCCGAAGCCCTCGCGCAGCAGCGGCGCCGCGAATTCCAGGAACTCGCGGGTGCGGCAGGCCTGCATCTCGATGATCAGCGACTGGCTCTCATGCATGGACATGCCAAGCGCCGAGCCCACCGGCTGCTGCAGCCAGTCCGCCGGCCGCCCCTGCTCATAGAGCGCGTGGCCGGTCTCATGCAGCACGCCCATCAGCGCCTTGACGAAATTGTCCTCGTCATAGCGGGTGGTGATGCGCACATCGTTGGTGGCGCCGCCGCAGAAGGGATGCAGGCTGACATCCAGCCGGCCGCGCTCGAAATCGAATCCCACCGCGCCCATCAGCCTGGTGCCGATCTCCCGCTGGGCCTCGACGGGAAACGGACCCTGCGGCGTCTCGACCGCCGGCCGCTTCGCCTGATGCTCCAGCACCGCCTCGATGGTTTCCGGCAGGTAGGCGGCCAGATCCTCGAACATGGTGTCGATCGCCGCCGAACTGCCACCTGGTTCCCATTGATCCAGCAGCGCGTCGTACAGGGAAACGCCCAGCGACTCGGCCTTGCAGGCGGCGATCTGGCGCTGCACGTCCAGCAGGGCGGAGAGGCTGGGCAGCAGGGCCTTGAAATCGCTGTCGCGCCGGGCCGTGCGCCAGGCCATTTCGCATTTCGAGATCGCCTTGGCATTGGCTTCGACCAGATCGGCGGGGACCGCCGTGGCATGCCGCCAACGCCGCCGCATCTCGTCCAGATTGGCGCGGCGCCAATCGTCGAGGCCGTCGGCACCCTCGGCCGCGTCCAGCCAGTCAGAGACCGACGGGTCGGTCATCAGCTCGTGGCTCAACACTTCCAGCGTCGCCTTGATCTCGGCCCGGCTGTCGGCCGCGCCGTCCGGCATCATGGTCTGCTGATCCCAATCCAGCAGGCCATGCGCGCTATCCAGATTGCTGATGCGGCTGAAGCGCTGCTCAAGCTGTTGGTAGGTCTTCATGTCGGTTCAGGTCCGCAGGGTGAGTGTGGGCGTGGTCGGGCGCTGCCGCCCCGGTCATTCGGTCGGCGATGGTACAGCACATAAATGACCAAAAGGATCACGGCGAATGCAAACCATGTGATCGCGTATTGCAGGTGGTTGTTGGGGATGTCGAGGCGGGTCTGGCCGCCGATCGGCAAGGCGCTGCCAGCGGCATCCGCCTCCAGGATCAAGGCCGGCACCGGCCCGACCGCTGCGGCCTCCGCCATGGCGACCGTGTCGAGCCAGAACCAGAGATTGGCGTCGGGGTCGTTGTCCGGCTGCATCCAACCCCGCTCCGGCGGCCGGCGCGCGATGCCTGAGACCGTCACGGGATGGCCCGGCAGCCCGTCGGCGCGTGTTGCCGGGTCCCGCGCGTCCAACGGAATCCAGCCGCGATCGACCAGGATCACCGGATTGTCCGCACCTGCCTCGGTTCGCCGCAAGGGGGTCACCACGTGCAGGCCGGGCTGCCCGCGATGGGTCCGTCCGGTCAGGAAGAGCTCGCGCGCATGCAGGAAGACGCCTTCGACCCGGACCCGGCGATAATCCCAGACCTCGACATCGGCAATGACCGCCGGCAGCGGCGCTGGCTCGGCCGCCAGGCCGGCCTCGATGCGGGCGATCCATTCGGTCTTCTGCTCCAGCCGCTGCAGCTGCCAGACCCCAAGCGCAATCAGGATCGCCAAGGCGGGAACCAGGAACACGGTCGGCCAGAAGGTGAGGCGCAGGCGGCCCATGCGGTCAGCCGGCGCCGCCGCTCTCGAAATCCTTCGGCCGGTGGCGGTATTGCAGCCCGAGCACGAAGGCCTTGGCCGGCGGCAGCAGGGCCAAGGTCATGCCGACGATCAGCCCGCAGGAGATCGCCAGGAACGCCCAGCCCGGCAGGTCGAACACCGCGTTGAGCCAGAACGCCAAAGGCAGCGCGATGAAACCGATGACGAAGAGCAGGAACACCGCCGGCCCGTCGGCGCTGTCGTTCGATGCCAGGGTAAGGCCGCATTCCGAGCAGCGGTCGACGACCTTCAGGTAGCCGGAATAGACGCCGCCGCGGCCGCAGCGCGGACACCGGCACCGGAGCGCCGCCCCGATCAGCGGCGCCTGCGCGGTCTCATCCGTCACCTGTGCGGTCTTGGGCGCGCTAATGCGCGCCGGCCCCGAGCGCGCTGGCGAAGTAGACGAAGCAGAACAGGAACAGCCACACCACGTCCACGAAATGCCAATACCAGGCCGCCGCCTCGAATCCGAAATGGCTGTCCGGCGTGAAATGCCCCCGCACGGTGCGCCGCCAGCACACGAACAGGAAGATGGTGCCGATCAGCACATGGAAGCCGTGGAAACCGGTCGCCATGTAGAAGGCCGACGGGTAGATGCCGTCCGTGAAGCCGAACGGCGCGTGCCAGTACTCGTAGATCTGGATGCCGGTGAAGGCGACGCCCAGCAGCACGGTTATGCCGAGCCATTTCGCGCCTTCCTTGTTGTGCCCTTCGACCAGGGCGTGGTGCGCCATGGTCACCGTGGTGCCGGAGAGCAGCAGCACCAGGGTCATCAGCAGCGGCAGCGGGAAGGCGTGGATCGGCTCGATGCCGGGCGGCGGCCAGGTGAAGTCGATCCCCACCTTGGGATACAGCCAGGCGTCGAAGAAAGCCCAGAAGAAGGCGGCGAAGAACATCACCTCCGAGGCGATGAACAGCAGCATGCCGTAGCGCAGGCCGAGCTTGACGACCGGCGAATGGGCCTTCTGCACGAAGGCCTCGACGATCACGTCGCGCCACCAGAAACCCATGACCAATGCGACCGCCGCGGCGCCGGCGATCAGCAGCCAGATCGGTCCGTCATGCATGTACATGACCGCCCCGACCGCCATCAGCCCGGCCGCAAAAGAGCCGACTATCGGCCACGGGCTGGGATCGACCAGATGGTAGGGGTGCGGCTGCCCTCCGGTCGGTTCCGCAGGCGACGGAGCGGATTCGGCGGTCGCGTCGGTCATGCTAAGGCCCTCTAGGCTTCCCGAATTTCGTCAGCGGCCGGAGGCCGCGGCGAGCGTGGTGGTCGAACCGGTGCCGGCATCGGCCGACCGGCCCTCGATATCGACCGCCTCCGCCTCCGACTCGTCCGAGCCGGAGCGGAAGAAGGTGTAAGACAAGGTGATGGTCCGGACCTCGTCCAGGTTCGGATCGTCATCGATCGCCGGATCGACGAAGAAATAGACCGGCATGCTGACGCTCTGGCCCGGCGCCAGGGTCTGCTCGTCGAAGCAGAAGCACTGGATCTTGTTGAAATAGATCCCGGCCTTGGGCGGCAGGACGTTGTAGGCCGCCATGCCGGTGACCGGCGCGTCGGAGAGATTCTCCGCCGTATAGAAGGCCAGCCCCGCCTCTCCGATCTGCATCGTGACCTCGCGCTGCTCCGGCGCGAAGTCCCAGGGCAGGTCGCGGTTGGTGTCGGCCATGAAGCGGATGCGGATCTCCCGGTCCAGCACCCGCTCGGGAGCCGCCTCGGCCACCTGCGGCGTCCCGCCATAGCCCGTTACACGGCAAAACAGGTCGTAGAGCGGCACCGCCGCAAAGCTGAGCCCCACCATGCCGAACACCAGGCCGAACAGCCCGACCAGCATCCGCCGGTTGCGGCTATGAGACACGCGGTCCATCAGGCCCCCGCCATCCGGACGATCGCCACCAGATAGACCAACGCCACGAAACCCAGCAGCGAGAACAGAACCGCCAGGTTGCGACCGCGCAGCCGGCGCTGGAATTCGGAACGGTCTTGCTCGGTCATGTCATGCGGTCCCGTCGAGAATGAGCAAGGCGAACAGCGCAAACAGCTGGAAGATGGAATAGCCGAACATGCGCCGCGCCGCCCGATGGCCCGTCGCCTCGCCATCCTCGCGCAGCACCTGAACGGCGCAGATCAGGAACAGGACGCCCAGTACCGTGGCGCCGGCGGCATAGCCTGTGCCGGCGATCCCGGCCCAGTAGGGCGCGATGCAGAGCGGCAGCAGCAATGCGGTGTAGACCAGCATCTGGATCTTGGTGTGCCGCTCGCCGGCGACCACCGGCAGCATCGGCACCCCGGCCGACCGGTAGTCGTCATTGCGGTACAGCGCCAGCGCCCAGAAATGCGGCGGCGTCCACATGAAGATGATGGCGAACAGGATCAGCGCGCCGATGCCCACATCGCCGGTTACCGCGGCCCAGCCGATCATCGGCGGGAAGGCCCCGGCGGCACCGCCGATGACGATGTTCTGCGGCGTGCGCCGCTTCAGCCAGACCGTGTAGACGAAGACGTAGAACAGATTGGCCAGAGCCAAGATCGCCGCCGCCGTCCAGTTGACCGCCAGCCCCATGGTCATGGAGGCGCCTAGGGTCAGCAACACACCGAAGGCCAGCGCGTTCTCCGGCGCCACCCGGCCGCGCGGAATCGGCCGGCTGCGGGTCCGCTTCATCACCGCATCGATGTCCCGGTCGTACCACATGTTGACCGCCCCGGCGGCTCCGGCGGCAACGGCCACGCACAGGATCGCGGTGGCCGCCAGGACCGGGTGCAGCGTGCCGGGTGCCGCCACCAGCCCGGCAAAGGCGGTGAACACCACCAGCGACATGACCCTTGGCTTCAGCAGCGCGACATAGTCGCGCCACGAGGCGGCGGACAGCACCACCCCGTCATCGGCCATCGGCCGCGCTTGTACCGATACATCCGTCATCGACGTCTTCTACCCCCCATTGGACGGTTCTCCGCCCTTCGTTACTTGATCCGCGGCAGCACCTCGAACTGGTGGAACGGCGGCGGCGAGCTCAAGGTCCATTCCAGGGTCGTCGCTCCCTCGCCCCAGTAATTGGCTTCCACCCGCTTGCCTGAGCGCAGCGTTTGGATCGCGATGAACACGAACAGCACCGCCGAGGCGACCGAGATGTAGCCGCCGATGGACGAGACCATGTTCCAGCCGGCATAGGCGTCGGGATAGTCCGGATAGCGGCGCGGCATTCCGGCCAGGCCCAGGAAATGCTGCGGGAAGAACAGCAGGTTGACGCCCACGAACGTCACCCAGAAATGCAGCTTGCCCCAGAACTCCGAATACTGCCGGCCGCTCATCTTGCCGATCCAGTAGTACCAGCCGGCGAAGATGGCGAACACCGCGCCCAGGCTCAGCACATAGTGGAAATGCGCCACCACGTAATAGGTGTCGTGCAGGTAGACATCCATGCCGCCATTGGCCAGCACCACGCCGGTGACGCCGCCGACGGTGAACAGGAAGATGAAGCCGACCGCCCACAGCATCGGCGTGTCGAAGGTGATCGAGCCGCCCCACATGGTGGCGATCCAGCTGAAGATCTTGATGCCGGTGGGCACCGCGATGATCATCGTGGCGATGGTGAAATAGGCCTTGGTGTCGACATCCATGCCGACCGTGAACATGTGGTGCGCCCAGACCACGAAGCCGACCGCGCCGATCGCCACCATGGCATAGGCCATGCCGAGATAGCCGAAGATCGGCTTGCGCGAGAAGGTCGCCACGATGTGGCTGATCATGCCGAAGCCCGGCAGGATCATGATGTAGACCTCGGGGTGCCCGAAGAACCAGAACAGGTGCTGGAACAGGATCGGGTCGCCGCCGGCGGCGGCCTCGAAGAATGTCGAGCCGAAATTGCGGTCGGTCAGCAGCATGGTGATCGCGCCGCCCAGCACCGGCACCGCCAGCAGCAGCAGGAAGGCCGTCACCAGCATCGACCAGACGAACAGCGGCATCTTGTGCAACGTCATACCCGGCGCGCGCATGTTGAAGATCGTGGTTATGAAGTTGACGGCACCCAGGATCGACGAGGCGCCGGCGAGGTGAAGGGCGAAGATCGCCATGTCCACCGATGGCCCGGGATGCCCCAGCGCCGCGGATAACGGCGGATAGATGGTCCAGCCGGTGCCGGCACCGCCGCCGATGAAGGCCGAACCCAGCAAGAGGAGGAAGGACGGAACCAGCAGCCAGAAGGAGATGTTGTTCAGCCTCGGGAACGCCATGTCCGGGGCGCCGATCATCAGCGGCACGATCCAGTTTCCGAAGCCGCCGATCATCGCCGGCATGACCACGAAGAACACCATGATCAGGCCATGGGCGGTGATCCAGACATTCCACTCATGCCCGCTCTCGGCGAATTGCAGACCCGGGGCCATCAGCTCCAGCCGCATCAGCAGCGAGAAGAAGGCGCCGATCAGCCCCCCCACCACCGCGAAGATCAGGTACAGCGTCCCGATATCCTTGTGGTTGGTCGAGTACAGCCAGCGCTTCACGAAGCCCGGCTTGTGATCGTGGTGGTCCCCGGCATGCGCCGCGTGATCAGCCATATCAACGGTTCTCCAAGATTTCCGGTTGCCCGATGATTTGGGCATGCTGCTCTTCTTCCGCCGATTTGCTGTCGGCCGGCGGCTGGTAGGTCCGTGTCAGAAGCACCGGCGGCTCTTTCAGGTCGCGGCCGGCCACCTGCTGCTCGACCCAATCGTCAAAGGCCGCACGGCTGACGGCCCGGACCTCGATCGGCATGTAGGCGTGGCCGTTGCCGCAGATCTCGGAGCACAGACCGTAATAGGTGCCCTCCTCCTCGATCCGCACCCAGGTGTGATTTTGGCGCAGCGGCACCGCATCGGTCTTGATACCGAAGGACGGCATCGCCCAGGAATGCAGGACGTCGCCGGCGGTCACAATGATCTCGATATCCGTATCGACCGGCAGGACCACAGGATTGTCGACGGATAGCAGCCGCAGCTGGCCCTCCTGGAGCTCCTCGTCCGGGATCAGGAAGCTGGAGAACTCGTCGATCTGCTGATCGGGATAGGCGTAGCCCCAGTACCACTGGTACCCTGTGACGGCGAGCGTCATCTCCGGCTCCTCCACCCGGTCCATGAAATACAGCAGCCGCATGGAATCCCAGGCGATGAACGCGAGGATGATCAGCGGCACGGCGGTCCACCCTACCTCCAGCAGGGTGTTGTGGGTGGTGCGGGACGGCGTCGGGTTCTTGCTGGCGCGAAACTTCACGATCACCAGGGCCAGAAGGATCAGCACCAGCAGCACGATGCCGCTGATGATGATCAGCAGCAGATTGTGGAAGTCGATCATCTGCTGCTGCACCGGCGACGCGGCGGCGCGCATGCCGATATCCCAGTTCTCGGCGCGTCCGCTATCGGCCAGGGCCAATCCGGGGACGGCCAGAACAGAGGCCGCCGCGAGGGCCGCGAATGTGCTCAGCTTCATCGTCATCCGATCCTGTCTCTGCCCAGCCTGCACACGATGCCGGTCGGCATCGCCCGTCGAAGTCCGGCGCGTTACCAGGAGAGGCCGCGCCGTTTTGCCCGCCTTATACAGGCGCGATTTGTGGGGGAGAAGTCCGCTCCCGCAGGACCGGTCCGGCGGCGAATTCAGCGCATCCCCATGCGCCACCCGCCGGTGCCCCATTGCGGTGCAAACTACACTGGCGCGGGGGGAATTAACAACCTGATGCTTCGGCGTGCGGCGCATGGCTATCCTGTTTCCGCAAACGCGAAATGGCCGATGCCACTGACCAGGAGATAGCTCGCGCCCCACGGTTTGACACCCGCCATCAGGATCGATCCGAAAGCGCTTGGCGTGTATGATGATTCGCGGCTTGTCGGACCGGCATCTCGACGCCATTTTTCCCTGTTAGATGCCGGATTGCGCCACATTCCGGGCGGCCGGCCGATACCCTACGGAGTATTCCATGACCAATCTCAGCCAGACCGACGACCTGTTCTTCGAACGCGCCGGCCTCGACCGCGACCGGATCGAACGCATCGTCGCCGACAGCCTGAGCGGGGCCGATGATGGCGAATTGTTCCTGGAGTACCGCCAGTCCGAGGGGCTGGGCTGGGATGACGGCAAGCTGAAAAGCGCCAGCTTCGACACCGCCCAGGGCTTCGGCCTGCGGGCCATTGCCGGTGAGTCGAGCGGCTACAGCCACGCTTCGGAACTGTCGGAGGAGGCGATCCGCCGCGCCGGCGACACGGTCCGGGCGGTCCATGCCGGCCATGGCGGCACCATGGCCGAGCCGCCGGTCGGCACCAATGCCCGGCTCTACACCGACGCCAACCCGCTTTCCCAGGTCGATTTCGAGACCAAGGTCAAGCTGCTGCAGGACATCGACGCCTATGCCCGCGGCAAGGACCCGCGGGTCAAGCAGGTCATGGCCTCGCTGACCGGCGAATGGCAGGCGGTGCGCATCATCCGGCCCGATGGCCGCCATGCCGCGGACATCCGGCCGCTGGTGCGGCTCAATGTCTCGGTGGTCTGCGCCGACGGCGACACCATGGAAAGCGGCAATTACGGCGCCGGCGCCCGGGCCGGGTACGAATCCTATCTGGATCCCGCGACCTGGCAATTCGCCGTCGACGAGGCGCTGCGCCAGGCGGTGGTGAAGCTGGAATCGATCGACGCACCGGCCGGCGAAATGACCGTGGTCCTGGGATCGGGCTGGCCGGGAATCCTGTTGCATGAGGCCATCGGCCACGGGCTGGAGGGCGATTTCAACCGCAAGAAGACATCCGCCTTCGCCGGTCTGATGGGCCAGCGCATCGCCTCGCCGGGGGTCACCGTGGTCGATGACGGCACCATCGACGACCGCCGCGGATCGCTGACCATCGACGATGAGGGCACGCCCAGCCAGACCACGACGCTGATCGAGGACGGCATCCTGGTCGGCTATATGCAGGACCGCATGAACGCCCGGCTGATGGGGGTGGCGCCGACCGGCAACGGCCGCCGGCAAAGCTATGCCCACCACCCGATGCCGCGCATGACCAATACCATCATGCTGAACGGCGAGCACGCGCCCGACGAAATCATCGCCTCGGTCGACAACGGCCTCTACGCGGTCAATTTCGGCGGCGGCCAGGTCGACATCACCAATGGCAAGTTCGTGTTCTCCGCCTCGGAGGCCTATTTGATCGAGGGCGGCCGCATCGGTGCCCCGGTCAAGGGCGCCACCCTGATCGGCAACGGACCCGACGCCCTCACCAAGGTCTCCATGGTCGGCAACGACATGGCCCTCGACCCGGGCATCGGCACCTGCGGCAAGGAAGGCCAGGGCGTGCCCGTCGGCGTCGGCCAACCGACCATGCGCATCGACGGCCTGACGGTGGGCGGCACGGCGGCGTAATTGCGCACGCCGCGCTCACGGCAATCCAGCAACATCCGGATCAGTGCGCGGCCAACGCAGGTCGGCCGCGCACAGGATCCGAGCGGGTGCGATCAGCGGCCCATCAGCGGTCTTGAGTACCGGTTGGCATTCTCGACCAACGCATCGGCGTCGGAGTTCTTGTCCACCATGACAAACGGCCCCGACCAGACCTGCTCTACCGACTCGCCCTGGCTGTGGGCGACGAAGGCGTCGGCCACGGCGACGCCACTGTCGTCGATGGAGCGCAGCACCGATGCGGTCAGCCAGCCCTCCTTCATCGCGACGATCTCATCGCCGGTGCCGCCGAAGCCCATGGAGGCGATCTCGTCCGACTTTCCGATCTGCCGGATGGCCTGCGCGGAGCCCAGTCCGATCGTCGTCGACACGCCGTAGATCAGATCGATGTCGTCATGTGCCGTGAGCAGGTTCTGGGCCGCGTCATACGCCTTGGAGCGGTCGAAATCGGTATAGGGGCCGATGACCACTTCGATGTCCGGATAGCCTTCGATGACACTGAGAAAGCCGTTCATGCGAAGGTCGCTGACGACGCCCGGCGCACCCTGCAGGATGGCGATCTTGCCTTCGCCACCCAGATGCTCGGCGGCCCATTCACCGGAAATCCGCCCGCCTTCGTCATGGGCGAAGGCCACATACATCATGGCGCGCGCCTGCTCGTCGGCATGCGGCTCTAAGAAATTGTAGACCACGGTCGGGATCTCGGCCTGCTTGAGCTTTCGCAGCGCCGGGATCGCGGCCTCATATTCCGTGGGGCCAAGAAACACGTAGTCGACGCCTCGGGCGATAACGGATTCGACCTGGGCGAGCTGGCCGGCATGGTCGACGTGGCTCGCCACCGCAAGCGCCTGGATCTCGTATTCCACGCCAAGCTCGTCGAGCCGGCCCTGGATCGACCAGAAGACGCGCTCCCAGGCATCCGAAATGTCGAAGGACGGCGACAGATACGCGATCCGCATCGGCTCGGAGCGCGCGTCGAATGCGGCAAGCGAGAAGGCCGCAACCGCGGTTGCGGTGATGAGGAGACGGCGGCTGAGCATGACATGACCTCCCTTGTACTTTTGATGCTTAGTTATCTGCGGCGCTGGCCTTCGGTTCACGCCGCAGGACATATGCGAGGCCCGGAACGCGGTCCTCGCGCATGTTGCTGATGGCAACTGCCATCAGGACGATCGTCCCCATGACCACGAGTTGCCAGAAGTAGTCGACGCCGGCGATCACCAGCGCATTGGTCATCATCGACAAGAGAATGGCGCCCATCACCGAGCCGTAGATCGTGCCACGGCCGCCGAACAGGCTCGTGCCCCCAATGATCACCGCCGAAATGACGTGGATTTCCAAGGCGGTTCCGATCGTGGCCTGGGTCGAGTCGATGCGGGCGATCATGATCAGGCCGCCGAGTGCTGTGGTAAGCCCCATCAATACGTAGACCATGACCTCGATGAGATTGACCGGCACGCCGGCAAGACGTGCCGATTCCCGGTTACCGCCGATCGCGCGCACATGGAGGCCGAAGCGGGTATGGGTGAAGAGCCAGGTACCGAAAATAGCAAAGAGGATGGCGATGATCACCGGCACAGGGACGCCGGCGATGGAGCCCTGACCAAACCACGTCAGCGATGACGGCAGGCCGAAATGCATGTTGCCGGCGGAATGGACGAGCGCCAGGCCGCGCAGGGCCGCCATCATGCCCAGGGTGGTGATGAAGGGCGGTATCTTGACAAAGGCGATCAGGAGGCCGGTCACGCAGCCAGTGAACCCGCCGAGCGCGAACATCACCAAGACGCCGAGCGCGGGGTGCATCCCCTCCTTTATGAGTTCGAAGCCGATGACGGTCACCAGCGCCAGGACGGACCCGACGGAGAGGTCGATGCCGGCACTGGTTATGACGAATGTCATGCCGACCGCGATAATGATGATGTAGGACGCCTGGGTCAGGATGTTGACGAAGTTGGCGACCGATGCGAAACGCGGATTGATCAGCGAGAAGATGATCGCCAGGACGACGATCACGATCGTGAGGCCCAGCCCCTCGAAGAGCCAGCGTCGATCGGCGTGACCGATCGAGTTGCCTGTGGCGACGGTCGTCTCGCTCTGCATGTCGATCCTGCCCCGTTCAATTCGGCCGGCCGAAGGTGATCATCCGCACCACATCGTCATGTCCGGTAGAGGCGGCATGGACGACGTCGATCAGTCGACCGTTCTTCATCACCGCGATGCGGTCGGCGAGCTGGAAGACGTGCTCCAGATTGTGGCTGATGATGATCACGCTGACGCCCCGCGCCCGCATATTGGAAACGAGCTCGAGGACGCGGCGCCCTTCCTCGACTCCGAGCGCCGCCATCGGTTCGTCCATGATCACAAGCCGCACGTCCTGGAGCAGCAACCGGCTGATCGCCACCGCCTGGCGCTGCCCGCCCGAGAGCCGGATCACCGGCTCGTTGAGGCGGGGCAGATCGACACCGAAGCGTTCGAGCAGTTCGATGGTGCGCTCGCGCATGCGGCCTTGATCGAGCTGCGGAACGACGCCAAGGACCTTTGTCCGCAGTTCCCGGCCGAGAAATACGTTTTCCGTAACGTTGAGGGCGTCCACCAGGCCCAGTCCCTGATACAGGCAGCCGATTCCGGCCGCTTCGGCATCGCGGGGCGTGCGCAGTTGAACCGGTTCGCCGTCGATTTCGATCCGCCCGCTGTCGGGCGGCTGCGCCCCGGCGAGCGCCTTTACCAAGGTCGATTTGCCGGCGCCATTGTCGCCGACCAGGGCCAGAATCTCACCGGTATGGACGTCGAGAGTGACATCGTCGACGGCGCGAAGCCCGCCATAGCTCTTGCTCAGGCCAACCACGCTCAGCACTTTGGCCGGCGTGACCTGCGCATCGCCCTCGCTCATACCCCCCCCCAATGGCCGACGATACAGCGCGTCGCCGGCTCAACATTCTTGCTTTCGATCCCAGCGCTATCCGTCAGACTCTAGCAAAGGCAATCAACGGGTCAATCGCGCCGAGGGAAGAGCCTGAGTTCTAGAGTGCGGTGTAGCCGCCATCGATCATGATCGTGTCGCCGTTGATGAGATCGGAGGCGGGCGACGCCAGGTAGAGCACCAGATCGGCAACTTCCACTGGCCGTCCGAAACGTCCGGCGGGGATCTTCGCCTTCATCGGGTCGCCCTTCGCAGGCTCGCCCCAGACCCTTTCGCCCATCGGTGTCAGGATCACCGTCGGGCAGATCGCATTGCACTGGATGTTGTGCTTCGCCCACTCACAGGTGATGGATTTCGTCAGCGCGTTCAGGCCGTTCTTGGATGCGGCATAGGCGCTGTGGTCGTCGAGCGCCACGATGCCGGTCTGCGACGAGATATTGACGATCTTGCCGAGTCTGCGCTCGATCATCTTCGGCCCCAATGCCTGGGCGAGGAGAAATGGCGCTCTGAGATTGACGGCCATGATCCGATCCCAGTCCTCGACGTTCGTCTCCAGGACGGAATCCGGTTTCGCTATCCCGGCGTTGTTGACGAGGATGTCGATCGCACCGAAATGCTCCAAAGCCTGTCGCGCCGCGTCGCGCGGGCCGTCCACCGTCGCCAGATCGGCGGCGATTGCAAGACACTCGCGGCCGAGGTGTTCGACCGTTTGCTGCACTTCGGCGAGGCCGTCGACGTCTCGGGCCACCGCCACGATGTCAGCGCCGGCTTCGGCCAGCACGGAGCAGATCTCCACCCCGATGCCTTTGGACGCCCCGGTGACCAGCGCCCTGCGGCCAGCCAGCGAAAGTCGATCAAGATAGCGCGTCATTGCTCCCTCCCCAGTTCGGCCCGATATACGCGCCTGCCGCGCGCAGGTTCTCGTTGACGATCACCAATAACACGTCCGATCCGCGACCGGGGCGCAGCAGCCCCCAATGGAGACCGAAAGCATCTCGCCACCTGCGGCAAGGAAGGCGAGCGCGTCCCGCTCGGCGTCGGCCAACACACACGCGTGGTCGGACACCAAAACGGGGAGTACATCCGGCGGCCGTGGATCCTCCCCGACTCCGGTCAAACGGGTCTGACGGTTTCCATCGTGGCGAGGTCGCCAACGTGAGCTAGGCTGGCCCAGGCGGTACGGGAGCGATGGGAGACCGGGAGTCATGAGCGCAACGATACGTGTCGGGATGATCGGCACCAGTTGGTGGTCGGACTGGATGCACCTGCCCAGCCTGCAGAGCCATCCGCGCGTTGAACTCGCCGCGATCTGCGGCCGCACAGCCGAACCGGCCCGCCGCATGGCCGAGAAGTATCGGATCCCCGCCGTCTTCACCGACTATCGCCAGATGCTCGCGGACTGCCCGCTCGATGCCGTCGCGCTGGCGACACCGGACGATACCCATTTCGATATCGCGATGGCGGTTCTCGAAAAGCGCCTGCATCTCCTGTGCGAGAAACCGCTGGCGAACACGCTGGAACACGCCGAGAAGATGGCGGGCGCGGCGGATGCGGCCGGCGTTCGCCACATGACGCTCTTCTCCTGGCGCTGGGCCCCCGTCTTCGTGCGCCTCAAGCAGGAGATCGACGCCGGTTCCATCGGCCGACCGCTGGAAGCGCGGTTTGCGTTCTTCGGCAATGATGCCTACAGCCCCGATTACCGCTGGCGGCGCGACGGCAGCCGCTGCAACGGCGCGCTGGCCGATTTCGGCGCACACATGATCGATTTCGTCCGGTGGTATCTCGGGGAGATCGAGACCGTCAGCGCAACCATCGCCACACATATCGACCGGAAGGGCCTCGAACCGCATCCGGTCAACGATTGTGCGACCATCGATGTCGTGACCAAGTCCGGCGCCCACGCCGTCCTTCCGCTGAATATGGCCGCGCGACTCGGCGATCAGACCTATCGCATCAATGCCGAAATTCACGGCGACGAGGGAAGCCTGGAGGCACATCTGGTGCTGTTCGGCAGCGAAGGCGGCTCGCAACTGCGCCGATATGGCACGGATTCAATGCCGCCGGAGACGATCCATCAGGAGCGCTTCCAGGCGGAGTTCGACGAACGACCGGATTTCTTCTCGGTCTACACCGAGAGTTCCGCGGGACCGCGCGCCTTCATCGACGCGATCGCCGAGAACCGTCCCGCATCGCCGGACCTCAACGATGGCGTCGCCGCGCAACGGGTCATCGCCGCGGCATTCGCAGCCCAAGAACAGGGCCGGAGGATCACGCTCTGAACCGATTGAGCGGGAGCGGGAGGCGCTGAACACCCCATCGTGCCCCTCATGACCTGCACCATCGATCTGGAGGGTGTGCACGCACTGGCGCGTCAGCTCTCTGCCACCACTCCATCCGCCATCGCTGCAGGCAGGCTTTCCGACCATTGGCGCAGTTCGTCCAGACAGGCGAGCGCGGTCCGACCGAAGGGCGTGATCCGGTATTGCACGGCTACCGGTGACGTATCCAGCACCTGTCGCTCGACCAGCCCCTGATCTTCGAGCTGGCGCAGGCGTTCGGTGATCATCTTCTTGCTCGCGCCGCCGATCATGCGCGACAGATCGTTGAAACGCACCGGCCCGTCCTTCAGATGCCAGAGGATCGAGCCGGTCCATTTGCCGCCGAGAATGCGCATGCCCCGCTCTATGGCACAGGGTTGCGTACAGGGATCGAGGACCGATTTGCGTCCCCTCGCGTCGCGTCTGACTCGCGCTTTCATCTCATGATCCTAGGTTACGAAAAGTATACTAGTTGCTTTCCGTTTGTGCGGCGACCATCTTTGGCCTGCGAAATACCGCCCGTGACCAGGGAGATCGACCATGTCGCGGCCCGACATCCATCTCTATACCGCCTCCACCATGAATGGCTGGAAGCCGACGATCTTCCTGGAGGAGGCGGAGATCGATTACGAGCTGAACTTCATCGACTTTGCGAGAAAGGAGCAGAAGGCGGATTGGTACCTGAAGCTCAATCCGAACGGGCGCATTCCCACCATCGTCGACCGCGGCAACGACGAATTCGTCGTCTTCGAGTCGGGGGCGATCCTATGGTACCTGGCGGAGAAATACGGCGTCTTCCTCTCCGAGGACCCGAAGCTGCGGTCGGAGACGCTGCAATGGCTGATGTTCCAGATGGCGGGCATCGGCCCAATGTTGGGCCAGGCCATGTATTTCCAGCGCATCGCCGCGCCCAACGGGCATGAAGAGCCGTTTTCCATCAAGCGCTATGTGGACGAATCCCGGCGCCTCATGGAAGTGCTGAACACCCGGCTCGAGGGGCGCGCCTTCCTGGTCGGAGACGCCTTCTCGATCGCCGACATCGCAACCTATCCCTGGGCGCGGGCCTATCCCTGGGCCAAGGTCTCAATCGACAGCCTCGACCACCTCAAGGCCTGGTTCGACCGCATCGATGCCCGCCCCGCGGTGCAGCGCGCCCTGGAGAAGCCCAAACCGGTGCCGGCGTTCTGGGGCCAGGCGGATGAAGCCGCCTTCCTAGCTGAGAACGCCGCCCGCTTCTCCAGTGATGTCAGGGCGGAGTGAGCGGGGACCCTGAGGGAGGCAATCGCTCCGACTCTCGGCCATTTGGGGCGAATTTCAGCCGCATCCCATCTTTTACGCCCGGTTAACTCTGGGTTGCTAAGCCAGATCGCCGCAATACCGCGCTGATTGCGGGTTTTTCCGTCCGGCGCGACCCATTCCTAGGCGATCTGGGCGTTTCCATCATGCAAGCTGCTCTCTTCACCATCGTGCCGCTCCTTGCCGTTGCCGTAACCGGCTTCAGCACGGTCCGCTTCAACTACGTCGCGCAATCGGTCACCGAAGGCCTGTCGCGCTTCGTGATCGCGGTGGCGATCCCGATCTTCGTGTTCCGCTACAGCTTCGAGAACGGCCGGACACTGGAACAGCATCTCAGCTTCGCCTGGCCGATGCTGACGATCTATTTCGGCGGCGCGCTCGGGGCGATGGTCTGCGGTCTGCTGGTGGCGCGCAACATGGGCGGGGCCTCGCCCAATTTGGTGGCGGCCGGCGCGTCCCATTCCAACGTCATGCATCTCGGCCTGCCGGCCGTCGTGCTGCTGCTGGCGGAGGGCTATCGCGTCCCGCTGGTCATCATCCTGGGGCTGCACGGGCTGCTGATGGCGGTGATCGCCAACACCGTGAACGACATCCGCAACAACAACGCCGGCCAGGTGCCGCAATCCATCGGACGGGTGCTGTCCAAGCAGATCCGCAATCCGATCCTGATCGCCCTGATCCTGGGCCTGGTGCTGAAGGAGGTCGGATTCGCTATGCCCGCCGAGGTCGGCCAGGTTGTCTACCTGATCAGCGACGCGACGGCCCCCTGCGCCCTGTTCGCGCTTGGCGGCCTGCTGGCCCGTTACAATTTCGGCGGCAACATGCAGACCGCGGTCGTCACCTCGGCGCTGAAGCTGGCGGCCCATCCGCTGATCGTCTGGGCCCTGGGCACCTATGTGCTGACGGTGCGGTCTACCTGGATGTGGCTGGCGATCCTGCTGGCCGCGATGCCGACGGCGCTCGGCCTGGGCAACAGCCAGAACAGCGACGAGGGCAATGCCGGCGGCGCGATCGTGCTGCTGTCGACCATCCTGTCGATCGCCAGCATTGCCGCGGTGATGTACTACCGCACCCGCTGAGCGCGAGACCCTAGACGAGCCCCATCACACAGTAGAGTTGAGCACCATAAAGAGTTGAGCACCATAAAGCGTCCCTGGCCATTCCCCCTAACTGCCGCTTGAAGGGAATTCTAATGAGCGACCGCTTTACCGAGGTTCAACACGTCGGGATCTTCAGCCGCCTGGGCAGTGCCCTTGGCGGGATGCTCCTGGGACTGGTGATGTTCATCGTCGCGTTTCCACTGCTGATCTGGAACGAAGGCCGGGCGGTCAAGGACTTCCGCAGCATCGCCGAGGGCGAAGGGGCCGTCGTTTCAATCTCCGCAGACCGGCTGGATCCAGCCCATGACGGGCAGCTGGTGCATTTCTCCGCGACGGCCCGCGCCGGATCGGCCCTGTCCGATCCGGAACTGCCGGTCAGCTTCGACGATGCTCTGCGCCTGCAACGCCGCGTCGAGATGTTCCAATGGACGGAACACGAGGAGGTTCGGACCACGACCAAGGTCGGCGGGACCGAGACCCGGGAGACCACCTATACCTATGCCCGCGACTGGCAGGAGGGGCGCGTCGACTCGGCCCGGTTCCGTCACCCCGAAGGGCATGAGAACCCACCGGCGCGCTTTGACGCGCTGACGCGGACGGCCCGCGACGTCACGGCCGGCGCTTTCCGGTTGCCTGAGCGCCTGGTCGGCGAACTGGACGGGTTTCAGGAGATCGATGGCCCGATCGAAGCCGCAGAGCTTCCGCCGGGCGTGGAAGTTCGGGGCGCGGGCTTCTACTACTCCCACGCCGCCGCCACCGGGGTCCAGGGATCGAGCGCAATCGGCGACCAGCGCATCAGCATCTCCACCGTGCCCTCCCAGACGGTCAGCGTCGTGGGCCGCCAGGCCGGCGGCACCATCGAGCCGTATCGCACCTCGAATGGCCGCACCCTGCATCTGATCCAGGCCGGGCACCTGTCGGCTGCCGACATGTTCTCGGTTGCCAGGGACGAGGCCAGCCTGATGACGTGGTCGATGCGCGGTACCGGCCTGGTGATGATGGCGCTGGGATTGGGCCTGTTGATGCGGCCGCTCTCCGTACTCGCAAGCGTGATACCGCCGCTCGAAGGCCTGGTCGGTTCGGCGACCGGCATGGTTGCCGTCGCGGTGGCACTGCCGCTCGCCCTGACCACGATCGCCGTCGCCTGGTTCGCCTACCGCCCGATCCTGGCGGCTGCCCTGATCGCGGCCGGCGTGGTGGTGGGCGTCGGTATCCTGTTCCTGGCAAAACGCCGCAAGGCCGGGGCCGAACCGCCTGCCGACTTGGTCGGGGCCGGCGCCGAGTAACCGGTCTACGCCCTAGCTTTCGTGCCGACCGCCCTTGCGGTCGGAATAATGGGCCAGCGCGGCGCCGGAGACGATCGTCAGCGGCACGGCGATGGCAAGCGCGATGAGTAGCGCGCCGGGCAGCGCATCTATCACGCCGCCCGGCCGCATCACCGGCGATACGGTCAAGGTGGCGAATACGCCCAGGCAGTAGGCGGCGAAGAAGATCCGGGCGGCCCATTCGCGGACCCAGCGCCAGTTGGCGTTCGGCCACATGGATCGCGGCCTAATACGCGTTTTCGCGGAAGATCGGGTCGATCACGCCCTGCCAATCGCCGTGGAACCGGCGCAGCAGCTCGTCCGCCGGGGTCTCGCCCGACTCGGCGATGGTCCACAGGGCGTTGAGGAAATGCGCCTCGGATTCCCCGAAGGTGTCGGTGAGGGCGCGCCGCTCCAGGCCTTCGCGGGCGATCTCCAGCACCTGCAGCGCCACCTCCTGCATGCTGCGCTTGCCGACCCTGGTCTTGAGCCCGGTGCGCGGCACTTCCGCACGCAGTTCGGCGCGCTGTTCCTCGGACCAGTCCTTCACCAGGTCCCAGGCGGCATCCAGCGCGCCGCCGTCATACAACAGCCCGACCCAGAGGGCCGGCAGGGCGCAGAGCCGCCGCCAGGGACCGCCATCCGCGCCCCGCATCTCCAGATAGCGCTTCAGACGGACCTCGGGGAACACCGTCGTCAGATGGTCCTCCCAGTCGCCCATGCGCGGGATCTCGCCCGGCAAGGCCGGCAGCCTTCCATCGAGGAAATCCCGGAACGACTGGCCGGAGGCGTCGAGGTAGTGCCCGTCGCGGTAGACGAAGTACATGGGCACGTCGAGCACGTAATCCACATAGCGCTCGAAGCCGAACCCATCCTCGAAGACCAGCGGCAGGTCGCCGGAACGGTCCGGATCGGTCTCGGTCCAGATATGGCTGCGATAGCTCTGGAAGCCGTTCGGTTTTCCCTCGGTGAAGGGCGAGTTGGCGAACAGGGCGGTGGCGACCGGCTGCAGGGCGAGGCCGACCTTGAACTTGCGCACCATGTCCCGCTCGTCGGCGAAATCCAGGTTGACCTGCACGGTGCAGGTGCGGGTCATCATGTCGAGCCCCAGCGTACCGCGCTTGGGCATGTATTCGCGCATGATCTTGTAGCGGCCCTTGGGCATCCAATGGATGTCGGCGCGGGCCCATTTCGGCTGGAAGCCGAGCCCGATCATGCCGATGCCGAGCTCCTGGTTCACCTCACGGACCTGGCGCAGATGCTCATGCACCTCGTCGCAGGTCTCGTGGATCGTCTGCAGCGGCGCGCCGGACAGCTCGACCTGCCCGCCCGGCTCCAGGGTGACCGAACATCCGCTGGCATCGCTCAGCGCGATCAGGTTGCCCTTCTCCTCGACCCGCTGCCAGCCGAAGCGAACCAGCCCCTCCAGCAGGGCGCCGATGCCGTCCGGCCCGTCATAGGGCAGCGGCTGCAGGTCGCTCAGGCGGTAGGCGAATTTCTCGTGCTCGGTGCCGATCCGCCATTGCTCGGCGGGCTTGCAGCCCTGTTCCAGATGTTCGATCAGCTGGCGGCGGTCGGTGACCGGCACCTCGTTCGGCTTCGGCGACACGGAATTCAACATGGGCCCAATCGATCCTGTTCGCGGGATGCGATCTCCGGCCTCACTCCGCTCGGTCCGGGGGTCGTCCTCGCCAGTCGCCGGCCACGGCCTGCCAGCAGGTCAGCGCCGCAAGCGCCGCGGTGTCGGCCCTGAGAATGCGCGGCCCCAGCCCGACCGCGTGAACAAAAGGCAGTTCGCGCAGCCCGTCAAGCTCGGACTTGGCAAATCCGCCTTCCGGGCCGACCAGCACGGCCGCCGGCCGGCCGGCGGTTTCCGGCACGATCTCGGCGATAGGCCGGCTGCTGCCGCTCTCCGCGGCGACCAGCAACACCCGGTCGTCCGGCCAGTCTTCGATCAAGGCCGTCAGCGACACCGGGGCCAGGATCGGGGGCACGTCCAAGCGTTCCGTCTGCTCCGCCGCCTCGATGGCCGTGGCGCGCAGGCGTTCGAGATTGACCCGCACAGTCTCGGAATGGCGGGTGGTGACCGGCTGGATCGCCGACACGCCGAGCTCCGTCGCCTTGGCGACCACGAAATCCGTGGCGGTCTTCTTCAACGGCGCGAAGCAAAGCCAGAGGTCCGGACCCGGACCCTGGTCCCGCCGGCGCCACTCCAGCGTGACGGTCGCGGCATTCCGGCTCATGGCCGAGATGCGGCCAAGCCATTCGCCATCCAGCCCGTTGAACAGCGCCAGCGCATCGCCGACGGCACCGCGCAGCACGTTCCTCAGGTAGTGCGCCTGCCCCGCCTCAAGGTCGACGCTGCCGCCCTCGCTGAGTTCGCCATTGACGTAGAGGCGCGCGCGGGGTTTCTCATCGGTCATGGCGGCACCGAATACGGCGTCGCCGCGCGGAAGGGAAGCGCAAAGGACCGCCGGAGGACCAGCGTGCAGGTCGACCCCGTCGACAAACCGCAGAAATCCTGGATCGTTCGCGCCGCGCCGGCGCCGGCGCGCCCGTATGTGCGGCTCATGCGCCTGGATGGGCCAATCGGCACCTGGCTGCTGCTGCTGCCATGCTGGTGGGGCATGGCCCTGGCCAGCGCCGCCGGCCACGCGCCGGGCGGCACCTGGTGGCCGGACCCCTGGCAGATGGCCCTGTTCGGCATCGGCGCCCTGGTCATGCGCGGCGCCGGCTGCACCATCAACGACATCCTGGACCGGGATTTCGACGCCCGGGTCGCGCGCACCCGCACCCGCCCGATACCCGCCGGCGAGATCACCGTGCCACAGGCCCTTCTTTTCCTGGCAGCCCAGCTTCTGCTCGCCTTTCTGATCCTGCTGCAATTCAACCCGCCGACCATCTGGCTCGGCATCGCCTCTCTGGCACTGGTCTTCCCCTACCCGCTGATGAAGCGCATCACCTGGTGGCCCCAGCTCTTCCTCGGCCTCACCTTCAACTGGGGCGCGCTGATGGGCTGGACGGCGGTGACCGGCAGTGTCGCGCCGTTGCAGATGCTGCCCGCCATCGTGCTCTATGCCGCGGGCGTGTTCTGGACCCTGGGCTACGACACCATCTACGCCCATCAGGACAAGACAGACGACGCGCTGATCGGGGTCAAGTCGACGGCGCTTCGCCTGGGCGCGGCAAGCCGCGTCTGGATTGCCGGATTCTATGTCGCGACCCTGCTTGGCATCGCTTTGGCCGCCGAACTGGCCGGCCTGGCGCACTGGTATCTGTTGCCGCTGGCGCTGGCCGGATTGCAACTGGCATGGCAGGTGTCGCGCTGGAAGCCGGACGATCCGGCTGATTGCATGCGCATGTTCAAGTCGAACCGGGATTTCGGGCTGGTGGTGCTGGTGGCGTTGATCGCCGGCGGACTGTCCTGACCCGTCAGCCCTCGCCCGCCGCCAGCGCATCGCGCCTGAGACGACGGCCGCGCTCGGTCCGGGTCACCGGACAGCCGATATTCTGCAGGATGAATGCGTCGAGCCCGGCATCCGGTGCAAGCCGATTCCGGGCGCGGGTCTGGACGTCCACCTGGGACACCGGCGGCACGGCCCGACCCTCCGCCGAGACTTCCGCCAGCGGCATCGGCTGACCGCCATCGGCCAGGGCGCCGTGCAGGCCGACATAGAGGCCGGCCCGATCGATGCGGCCGCCATCCTCACCGCGCAGATCGAAATCGTCGCGCTGTATGAAGCGATAGTTCGACGCGCCCTCGGTCTGGTGCATGCGGTGCAGCTGCGGTTCTGTCAGCCAGACCACCGAGACCTCGACGGTGACCCCGCGAGACGGAAAGAGCATCGCCGGCACGGCGCCGTAGCGCGCGAAATGGGCGGAGTAGACCACGTCATGGCCGCCCAGCCGGGCCAGCGTCACCGGGATCTCGGTGCCCTTCGGCCAGCCGCGATATTTGCGCGCCAGCTGCTCGGGGGAGCGGTTGGAGCCGAAGGCAATCACCGGCACCCGGTCCGGGTGGCGCAGCCGGGATTCCGGCTCCGCCAGCCCGTCCACATACCGGAAGCTCCGGCTCTCGACCCGGTAGGGGTAGCCCTTCGCCCGTTGCAGCGCCGCGGCCGACATCACTCCTTGTTCGCGATGGCGACGCAGGAGGCCGAGGGCGGCGGGATGCGCCGGGTGCCGGCACGCGGCCGCGGCGGCGGCTCACCGGGTTCCGGGAACCAGGACATCAGTTCCTCACCGCAGCCATCGCCGGGCGGCGGCGAGTTCTGCGGTTCGCAATTCGGGCTGTCGACCGGGCAATGCAGCCGGACATGGAAATGGGCGTCGTGGCCGAACCACGGGCGCAACGTGCGCAGCCAGGTGCGGTCCTCCCACTCCCGCTCGCAGATGTCCCGCTTCAGGGTGGGATGGATGAAGATGCGCGCGGCGCGCGGGTCGCTGGCCGCCAGGCGCACCATCTCGACATGGGCGTCGGTCCAGGCCTCTTCATCGAGCGACCAGTCCGACCGGTCGATCATGATCCGTGCCAGCGCACCATTGCGCTCCTCGCGGGAGGTGCGCGCCATGTCGAGGCGGAACCAGATATCGGCGTCGAGCCCGCTCTGATGGCTGATATGGCCCGACGGCATCGGCCCGCCGCGCGGCTGCGCCATGTCGGCGATCAGCATGTTGCCCAGCGCCGCTTCGTCCACCCTCACGCCCAGATCGATGATGAAACGGACCAGATCGGGATGCCCGAAATTGCGGTTGCGGTTCAGGCGGACCACCTGATACCCGACACCCTCGGGCGGCAATTCGTGGGCGCCGTCGATACAGCCATTGGCGTAGGCGCCGACGGCGTTCGGCACGCCCTGCGCCGGGCTCAGAATGGAATTCCAGGCTATCTCCTCGGCAGTGGCCGAAATCGATTGCGCTGCCAGCGCGAAAGCCAGCACCGAGGCGGCGATGGGTGCGGCCGCCTTTTTCGAGGTCCAACGGATTGTCACAGGCACTCCCCTGACATGGCTTCGGAACGAAGGTCCTGATCGCGGCGGCAAGACGCTATCACGGTCGCGATTACCGGCCTGTTAACGGCTTGTTCATTGTAACAAACGGCCGCATAGAGGTCGAAATAAGGTGATCGATGCTTGCCAACGGGCCTAGGAAGTCGGACCTTTGCTGGCCGATGCCAAATCTTCAAAAGCAGCCTCCGATCGCCATGCTGATTGCCGTCAGCGCGGTCGGCCCCTTGGCGCTGAACATCTTCATGCCGTCGATGCCGGCACTGCCTGGCGTGTTCGACACCGATTACGGCACGGTGCAGCTGACGCTCGGCCTCTACCTCGTCGGGCTGGCCACCGGTCAACTCGCCTACGGGCCGCTCTCAGACCGGTTCGGCCGCCGGCCGCTCCTTCTTGGCGGCCTGTCCCTGTTCCTTGTCGGTTCGCTGGCCGCCTGCCTTGCAACCAGCATCGAAATGCTGATCGTCGCCCGGGTCGTGCAAGCGATCGGCGGCTGTTCCGGGCTGGTCCTGGGCCGCGCCATCGTCCGCGACCTGTTCGACCGCGAGCGATCCGCCAGCGTGATTTCCTATATCACCGCAGCCATGGTGATGGCGCCCATGGCGGGACCGTTGATCGGCGGCTATCTCGACGATTGGATCGGCTGGCGTTCGACCTTCGTGTTCGTCGGGGCCTTCGGCCTGGTGGTCACCGTGTTCGCGGTGCTGCTGCTGCATGAGAGCCATCACAACCGGCAACCGCTTCCGGGGCTCGGCGGCATGGCGGCGAGCTACGCCATCCTGCTCCGCTCGCCGATCTTCCGCGGGTACGCCTTCCTGACCACGTTCGCAAGCGCCAGCTTCTTCGCCTTCCTGGGCGGCTCGCCCTATGTGGTGATCGAGTTGATGGGCCGGTCGCCCAGCGAATATGGCTGGTACTTCGCGCTCGGCGCGTTCGGGTATATGAGCGGCAATCTGTTCTCGGGCAGGATGTCCATGCGCATCGGGATCGACCGGATGATCGGCATCGGTCTCGCGCTCAACCTGGCCGGCGCGGTGTTGATGCTGCTGCTCTGGGCGGCGGACTATTTCGTCCCGCTCGCGCTGTTCGCACCGATGCTTTTGTCGGCGATCGGCAACGGGCTGAACATTCCCAACGGCAACGCCGCTGCGATCAGCGTGATTCCCTCTCGCGCCGGCGCGGCCAGCGGGCTTGCCGGTTTCATCCAGATGAGCATCGGGGCAAGCGCCAGCGCCCTGGCCGGCTACTTCATTACGACCAGCCAGTTGCCGCTGGCCGTGATCATGACCGCCGCCACCCTGCTCGGCATCGCGTTCTATGTTCGCCTTCTGGCGGCAAACCGGCGCGAGGCGACGGCCGCGGCGGCAACGAACCCGGCGGAGTGACGGTGGCCCGTCGATTAGCGTCGGCCGGCCCTTCGGCGATGGCCGGCAAACGACCATTGCCGCATGGCCGGTTGCGGCACGGCGTTCGGGACCCATAATAGCCATCCGAATCGATCGCATTCGACACGTGTCCGGGAACCGGAAATGGCACGCCCCTCCTTCAGTTGGCCGAACTTCTTCATCCGCCTGGTGGCGGCCCTGATCCTGGTCTTCGGCACCTTCAACCCAAGCCAGTATTCCTATTTTGCCTGGGTCACCGACCCGGCGGGCGGCAATGTCCCGCTTAAGGCCCTGGCCGGTGTTGCAATGCTCATCGCCTACGTGATTTTCCTGCGCGCCACATGGCGCTCGATCGGCCCGATCGGGCTGGTGCTCGCGCTCGCATTCTTCGGCGCCCTGGTCTGGGTGCTGATCGATTTCGGGCTGATCGTGCCGGGGCAGGGCCAGAGCATGACCTACGTCATCCTCGTCGTCATGTCGGCGGTGTTGGCGATCGGCATGTCCTGGTCCCATGTGCGCCGCCGCATCGCCGGCCAGGTGGACGCGGACGACGTCGACGAGTGAACCGACCGGCCCAGACCGGGCCAGAAGCAGATCCTTATTGGAGACGGCCATGGCCAAAGCGCCCGCCCATTCGCCAGACGACTCGCTGACGCTGCTCCAGGACCTCATCGCCAAGGCCAAGGCGGCCGGCGCCGATGCGGCCGATGCGGTGCTCTACAATTCGGTGTCCCTGTCCCTGTCGCAGCGGCTCGGCAAGCCCGAGAAGCTTGAGCGCGCCGAGGAAGGCGATCTCGGTCTCCGCGTGTTCGTCGGCCAGCGCATGGCGATCGCCTCATCCTCCGACCGCTCGACGGAGGCCCTGGACGAGGTGGTTGACCGGGCCGTGGCGATGGCCCGGATCGTGCCGGAGGATCCCTATTGCGGCGTGGCGGACCCGGACCAGCTGGCCGCAGACTGGCCGGAGCTCGATCTCTGCGACCCGGTCGAGCCGGCGGCGGACCGGCTGATCGCCCTGGCCGGCGCGGCCGAGGACGCGGCCCTGGCGGTCTCGGGCGTGACCAATTCGGAAGGCGCCGAGGCGGGCTGGAGCCGAACCGAGATCGCGATCGCCGCCAGCAACGGCTTTGCCGGCGCCTATGCGCTGACCGGCAGCAGCCTGGCGGCGTCGGTCATCGCCGGCGAGGGCACCGCCATGGAGACCGATTACGACTTCACCAGCGCGGTGTATGCCGACGACATGGAGGATGCGGCCACCATCGGCCGCCGGGCGGGCGAGAAGGCGGTGGCACGCCTGGGCGCGCGCAAGGTCGAGACCATGCGGGTGCCGATCGTCCTGGACCCGCGCGTGTCCGGCGGCATGCTGCGGCACCTGGTCGGCGCGATCAGCGGCCCGGCCATCGCACGCGGCACCAGCTTTTTGAAGGATTCCCTTGAGAAACCGGTCTTTGCCGACGGCATCGTGGTGGTCGACGATCCGCATATGGTGCGCGGCCGGCGGTCCAAGCCTTTCGACGGCGAATGCGTTGCCAACACCCGCCGCGATCTGATCGCCGACGGAGTGCTGACCACCTGGATCATGGATCTGCGCTCGGCCCGCCAGCTCGGCCTGCAGACCACCGGCCACGCATCCCGCGGCACCAGCGGCCCGCCCTCTCCGGCTCCGACCAATCTCTACATGCAGGCCGGGACGGTCTCGCGCGACGACCTGATCGCCGGGATCGACCAGGGGTTCTATGTCACCGGCATGATGGGCATGGGCGTCAACGGCGTGACCGGCGACTACAGCCGCGGGGCCAACGGCTTCTGGATCGAGAACGGCGAGATCGCCTTTCCGGTCAACGAGGTCACGGTGGCCGGCAATCTGAAGGACATGTTCAAGGCGCTGACCCCGGCCTCGGACCTGGAATTCCGCTATGGCGTGGACTGCCCGACCCTGCGCATCGACGGGATGACCATCGCCGGGAAGTAGCGCCGAAAGCCAGGTTGGACACTCAGCCTGTCGTGGCGGCCAGGGCCGATCCGTCCGGCACGATCACCTCCAGGGCCCGGGGCACGATCTCCGCCCGCAGCGGCAATTGCGCCAGGATGTCGCCGTCGCCCTGCACCGGCGTGCCCTCGGCTCCGGTCACCGTCGCCGCTTCCGCCGGGATGATCTGGTAATCCTTCAGCCGCGGCAGGATGCCCAGCGCCATCGCCACCAGATAGCGGATCACCGCCCAGCGGCCGGATTTCTGGAAAACGCAGATCTGCAGCTTGCGGCCGACCAGGCTCGCCTCCGGCGCCAGTACGAACCGGCCGGCATAATAATGGCCGCTGGCGATCACCACGGCGGAGGCGTCCAGCGGGCTGTCATCGGCCATGACGCGGAATTTCGCCGGCGCCAGCTCGAGCAGTTCGCGCAGCGTTTCCAGCACATAGGCGCCCTTGCCCAGCAGCCGCTTCACCGCCGGATCGATCCGCTCGACCACCCGGGCGTCGAAGCCGACACCGGCCATGATGGAGAAATAGCGCCCATTGGCGCGCCCGAGATTGATCCGCGCCGTCTGCCCGGAGGCCAGCACCGAGGCCGCCGCTTCCGGCCGCGCCGGCAGACCGAGCTCTCCCGCCAGCACATTGGCCGTGCCCAGGGGCAGCACGCCGAAGGGCGGCACCGGCCGGCCGGCCGCCGCCCGCGTCATCAGCCCGTTGACCGCGCCGTTGATGGTGCCGTCGCCGCCGGCCACCACCACCATCGACACGTCATCGGACACATCCCGCGCCATCACCTCGGAATCCCCCGGACCAGTCGTCTCGGCCAGTTCGACCGAGACCCCCTTTGACCGCAGCGTCGACAGCGCCGCTTCCAGCTTGCGGCGCCGGCGATTTCCAGCTGTGGGATTGTAAATGATCAGGCATTTGGGGCATGTATCCCCTTGCGCCGAACCAGACTTCGAATCGCTGCCCATAGGCCTTGCCATTAATGACGGAATGATGACACTTTTATTACGTCTATATTTCATTCCTATTATATTTAGAAGAATTTGTTGAGCAACATAGAAAACACGACAATTTGTTAGTTGCGTATAAATATTTTGCTGGATATAGCGTTGCCTCAATTATGGAATCATCTGGGATTCTGGGCATGACGCAGTCCAAAGAGCCAGCCCGCTATCGGACGATTTGGATTTCCGATCTGCATCTTGGCACCCGGTCCTGCCAGGCGGATATTCTTCTCGATTTCCTGAAGAAGACCGAAAGTGACACTCTTTACCTGGTCGGCGACATCTTCGATGGCTGGCGCCTGAAAAAGAACTGGTATTGGCCGCAGGCCCATAACGACGTCATCCAGAAGCTGCTGCGCAAGGCGCGCAAGGGTTGTCATCTGGTCTACCTGCCCGGCAACCACGACGAGGGCGCCCGGCAGTTCGTCGGCCTCACCTTCGGCGATATCAAGATCGTCGACGAGATCGTGCACACCACCGCCGACGGGCGGCGCTTCCTGGTGATCCATGGCGACCAGTTCGACGTGGTGGTGAAATACGCAAAATGGCTGGCCCGGATCGGCGACACCGCCTACGGAATCCTGCTGGCGCTGAACACCGTCGTCAACGCGGCCCGCAGGCGGCTCGGCTACCCCTATTGGTCCCTGTCGGCCTATCTGAAACATCGCACCAAGAAGGCGGTCGAGTATCTCGGCCGGTTCGAGAACGCGCTTTGCGAGGAGGCCCGTCGCCGCGACGTCGACGGCGTCATCTGCGGCCATGTGCATACCGCCGAGATCAAGGACATGAGCGGCTTCGCCTATGTCAATGACGGCGACTGGGTCGAGAGCTGCACCGCGTTGGTGGAACACCAGGGCGGCGAGCTGGAGATCCTGTGTTGGGCCGGCGAGAACGAACTGACCCGGCCAGCACGGCTGCCGATCCCCAGCAAGGCTGCCGCCTGATGCCATATCCATGCCGCCATTTCCTGCCATTGCGTGATCGGGCGCGATGATTCGTCCGGTCCGCACCCGTCTGCCCCACGGTCCATCGATGGGGTCCGGTCGCGCGTATTCGCTATCAGACAAGAGGGTCTTCGTGAGGATATTGATCATCAGCGATGCCTGGGAGCCGCAGGTCAACGGTGTGGTGCGAACCCTGCGGACGACGCGCGACACATTGATCTCCCAGGGCCAAGAATCGGAGATCATCGGGCCCGACCGGTTCCGTTCCGTCCCCTGTCCGACCTATCCGGAGATCCGGCTGGCGCTGGGCGCTCGCCGCGGCCTGCCCAAACTGATCGACGCCTACGGCCCGGACGCCATCCATATCGCGACCGAAGGCCCGCTGGGCTGGGCGGCGCGCAAATACTGCCTGGCGCGGGGGCTGGAGTTCAGCACCTCCTTCCACACCATGTTCCCCGACTACCTTCATCTGCGAACCGGCATTCCGGTGTCGTGGACCTTCGCCATGCTGCGGCGGTTCCACCGGCCGGCCAGCGCCGTGATGGTGGCCACCGATTCGGTCGAGAACGAGCTGAAATCCCGGGGATTCATCAATCTGGTGCGCTGGACGCGCGGGGTCGATGTCGACCTCTTCCACCCGCGCGACAAGGACTTCCTCGACGGGCCGCGACCGATCCAGCTCTATTGCGGCCGGGTGGCGGTGGAGAAGAACATCGAGGCATTCCTGTTGCTGAAGAATCCCGGCACCAAATACGTCGTCGGCGACGGACCGCAACTGGCCTCCCTGCAGGCGAAGTTCCCCGATGTGCGATTCGTCGGCGCGAAGCATGGCGAGGAGCTGGCGCGCCATTACGCCGCGGCCGACGTCTTCGTCTTCCCGTCCCGCACCGACACGTTCGGCCTGGTCATGCTGGAGGCGCTTGCCTGCGGCGTACCGGTCGCCGCCTATCCGGTGACCGGGCCTGTCGACGTGCTGGAAGGCAGCGGCGTCGGCGCCCTGGACGAAGACCTGTCGAAGGCGGTCGACAAGGCCCTGACGATCTCCAACGAGGATTGCCGGACCTTCGCCCTGGACCATGCCTGGCCGGTCTCGGTGCAGCAGTTCCTGAGCCACCTGCACCCGATCCGTCCGGCGGCCCAGGCCGCCTAGCCGCGCGGACCCCGGCGACCGAGCCCTTGCGCCGGTGCCGCCGCCGCGCTAGACGGCAGCATGATCTACGCCCTGTATCGCGGGCTGACCGCCATCGCCGCGCCGCTGGTGCCGCTGGTCCTTCGCCGCCGGCAGGCGGCCGGCAAGGAGGATCCCGAGCGCCGGGGCGAGCGGCTGGGCTGTCCGGCGCTCAAGAGGCCGAAGGGGCGGCTCGCCTGGATCCACGCCGCCAGCGTCGGCGAGGCCCTGTCCGTGCAGGTGCTGCTGCGCCGCCTGCTGGATCGCGATCCTGAGCTTTCGGTCCTGCTCACCACCGGCACGGTCACCTCGGCGCAGCTGATGTCCAAGCGGCTGCCCAAGCGGGCCATGCACCAATATGTGCCGGTCGACCGCATGCCCTATGCCCGCCGCTTCCTGGACCATTGGCGCCCGGACCTGGTGCTGTGGGTGGAGTCGGAGATCTGGCCCAACCTGCTGTCCGAGATCCGGCACCGCGGCATCCCCGCCGCCATGGTCAATGCAAGGCTCTCGGCGCGGTCCTACGACCGCTGGCGCCGCATCCCCGGGGCGATCCGCTCGCTGCTGTCGACCTTCCGCGTGATCCTGCCCTGGAACGAGGAGACCGCCGGGCGGCTTCGCGAGCTTGGCATCCACCAGATCGGCCCGGTCGGAAACCTGAAATTCTCCGCCGATCCTCTGCCGGTCGACAAGGACGCCTTGCGGATTCTGAAGATGGCCATCGGCAAGCGCCCGCTCTGGCTCGCCGTCAGCACCCATGAGGGCGAAGAGCCGCAATGCGCCGCCGCCCACAGACAGGCGGCGGAGTCCGCAACCGACCTGCTGACGATCATCGTGCCCAGGCATCCGGCGCGCGGACCGGCGATCGCCAAGGCCCTTTCGGCTTCGGGCTTTACGGTCGCGCTGCGATCCGCCGGTGCTCTGCCCGAGCCGGGTACGGACGTGTATGTCTCCGACACCATGGGCGAGATGGGGACCATCTTACGGCTCTCGCCCATCGTCTTCATCGGCGGCTCGCTGGTCCCCCATGGCGGCCACAATCCGATCGAGCCGGCCCAGCTCGACTCGGCCATTCTCTACGGGCCGCATATGGCCAATTTCGCGGAGATCACCAGCCAGCTCGATGCGGCCGACGCCGCCCTGGAGGTTGCCGATGCGACAGCGCTGGGCACCGCGGTCAGCCGTCTATTGTCCAAGCCGAAGGCCCGCCAGCGCCTGGCGGACGCGGCCTCCGGCGTGGCGGAGCGCAATGCCGGGGTCATCGACCGGATGATGACGTCGCTCGAACCGCTGCTCGACCCCGGCCAGACCGACGAAGCGGCATGAAGGCGCCCGGCTTCTGGTATCGCGAGCCGGGACTGGCGGCACGCATGCTGGGCCCGGTGGGCAGCCTGTATGCCGGCGCCGGCCGCCTGCGCATGGATCGCGCCAGGCCGGCCCGGGCGGGCGTTCCGGTCATCTGCGTGGGCAATCTGGTGGCTGGCGGTGCCGGCAAGACGCCGGTCGCGATCGCCGTGGCCCGCCATCTGATCGCCGCCGGCCTTGCGCCGCATTTCCTCAGCCGCGGCTATGGCGGCCGGAAATCCGGGCCGCTGCGAGTCGATCCCGCAAGGCACGACGCCCGCGCCGTCGGCGACGAACCGCTGCTGCTGGCTGCCGAGGCGCCCTGCTGGGTCGCCCGCAACCGCCCGGCCGGCGCCAAGGCGGCGGTCGCCGAAGGGGCCGGGCTGCTGGTGATGGATGACGGCTTCCAGAACCCGTCGCTGTTCAAGGACGTCTCGCTGCTGGTGGTCGATGGTGAATCGGGTTTCGGCAACGGCCGGATGATCCCGGCCGGCCCCCTGCGCGAGCGGCCGGTGGACGCCATTTCCCGCGCCAGCGCGGCGGTGCTGATGGGCGAGGACACCAGCGGCGTCGGAACCTTCCTGAACCGTTACGACCTGCCGATCATCCGCGCCCGGATCGTGCCGGAGGGCGAGACCGGCTGGCTGCGCGGCCGCGCGGTGGTGGCCTTCGCCGGCATCGCCCGGCCGGAGAAGTTCTTCGACACCCTGCGCCAACTGGGCGCCACCCTGGTCGCCCGGTTCGCCTTCGGCGACCACCAGGCGATCACCCCGGACGAGTTGATGCGCATGGCCGAATTGGCCAGCGAAGCGAACGCCGTGCTGATGACCACCACCAAGGACCAGATCCGCCTGCCGTTCGAAGCGCGCGAGATGGTCCGGTCGCTGCCGGTGGCGGTCGAATGGGCCGACGGGTCGGCGTTGTCGGCCGTACTGCGGCCGGCGCTCGGTGAGGTCACACTCGCGGACGGTGCCTAGAAGAGCTTGCCCTGCTCCGGCTTCGCCTTGGAGGACGCGGAAGGCCGTTTGCGACCAGCCGACTTCGGTCGTTTCTTGCCCGCCTCCTGCGTCACCACCGCTCCGACTTTCGCCTGATCGCGGAACTCCACCTGGAACTCGGTGCCGGCGGTCAGCAGGGACGGATCGGTCACCGGCACGCCAGCGGCATCGCGGACCAGCGTGTAGCCGCGCCGCAAGACGTCCTGGTAGGAATAGCTGTCCAGCAGCTTCGAGACCGACTGGAACCGGGTCGCCGCCTCCGTCACGGCGCGCCCGGCCGCCACGGCAAGTCTCTCCCCCAGCTGGCCGACCTGGCGCACCGCATCGCCGATCTGCTGGCCCGGATGGCGCAACCTTGCGGCGGCCTCGGCCAATTGGCTGCGGCGGCGGTCGACCAGCAGCGGCAGGGCGCGAAGCAGCCGTTCCGCGCGGTCGTCCAGGCGCTGGTTCGCACCCTCCATCAACCGCGCCGGGTCGCCCAGGCCACGGCCCAGGCCCTCGACCCTGACCCGGCGCTCCTCCACCGATCGGGCCATGCCGGCGATCGCCCGCCGCTCCAGGTCGAGCACCGTCGCCGCCAGCTCCGCGCGCACCGGCACCGCCATCTCCGCCGCCGCCGTTGGAGTCGGAGCGCGGCGGTCGGCGGCGAAATCGATCAGCGTGGTGTCGGTCTCGTGCCCGACGGCGGAGATCAGCGGGATCTCGCTGGCCGCCGCGGCCCGCACCACGATCTCCTCGTTGAAGGCCATCAGGTCTTCCAGGCTGCCGCCGCCCCGCGCCACGATCAGCAGGTCCGGCCGCGGCACCGGCCCGCCCGGCGCCAGCCCGTTGAAGCCCGAGATGGCATCGGCAACCTGCTCGGCCGCGCCCTCTCCCTGCACCAGCACCGGCCAGACCAGCACATGGCGCGGAAAGCGATCGGCCAGCCGATGCAGGATGTCGCGGATCACCGCCCCGGTCGGCGAGGTGACGACGCCGATCACCTCGGGCAGGAAAGGCAGCGGCCGCTTGCGCTCCTCGGCGAACAGCCCCTCGGCGGCCAGCTTGCGGCGACGCTCCTCCAGCAGCTTCAGCAGCGCGCCCTCGCCGGCCAGGTCCAGGGCCTCGACCACGATCTGGTACTTCGAGCGCCCGGCGAAGGTGGTCAGCCGGCCGGTGGCGATCACCTCCATGCCCTCCTCCGGCTGCACCGACAGCCGCGAGGCCGTGCCGCGCCAGCACACCGCATCCAACACCGCCGAATCATCCTTCAGGGTGAAATAGACATGGCCCGAGCCCGGCCGGCTGGGCCGCGAGATTTCGCCGCGCACCCGCACATGGCCGTAGACATCCTCCACCGTGCGCTTCAGCGCCGCGGAGATCTCGGTGACGGTGAATTCCGGCAGGTTGGAGCCGGGGGGGGATCCGCTCATAGGTACTAGGTCTTGCGTCATTCGGGTCGCGTCATCATAAACCCTGTGTTCAGGTGGTTAACAGTGCGGATGGCGGCGATGCGAGTGCTGGTGGTCGGATCGGGCGGCCGGGAACACGCCCTGTGCTGGGCGATCGGCGCATCGCCGCTCTGCGACAAGCTCTACTGCGCGCCGGGCAATGCCGGCATCGCGGCGGAGGCCGAATGCGTCGCGATCGCCGCCGACGACATCGACGGCCTGGTCGCCTTCTGCCGCGACGACGCCATCGACTTCGTCGTCGTCGGCCCCGAGGCGCCGCTGGTTGCCGGGCTGGTCGACCGGCTGGACGAGGCCGGGATCAAGGCCTTCGGGCCGACCGCAGCGGCCGCCGAGCTGGAAGGTTCCAAGGCCTTCATGAAGGATCTCTGCGCCCGACACGGCATCCCGACCGCCGCCTATGCCCGGTTTGCCGACCCGGATGCCGCCAAGGCCTATGTCGCCGAGACGGGCGCGCCCATCGTGGTCAAGGCCGATGGGTTGGCCGCCGGCAAGGGCGTCGTGGTGGCGGCGAGCGAGGATGCGGCGCTGGCGGCCATCGACGCGGCCCTGGTCGAGCAGGCCTTCGGCGCCGCCGGGGCGGAAGTGATCATCGAGGAATGCCTGACCGGGCCCGAGGTCAGCGTCTTCGCCCTGGTCGACGGCACCAATGTGCTGCCGCTGGCCGCGGCCCAGGACCACAAGCGCGCCTATGACAACGACCGCGGGCCGAACACCGGCGGCATGGGCGCCTTCTCGCCCAGCCCGCTGCTGGACGACGCCCTGCTGGCCCGGGTGATGGAGGAGATCATCCAACCGACGGTGTCGGCCATGGCAGGGGAGGGCCGGTCCTATAAGGGCGTGCTCTATGCCGGGCTGATGCTGACGCCGGACGGGCCGAAGCTGCTGGAATACAATGTCCGCTTCGGCGACCCGGAATGCCAGGTGCTGGTGGCGCGGCTGAAGTCGGATCTGTTGCCCGCGCTGATGGCGTCGCGGGACGGGGTTCTGGCCAATGTCGATCTGCGCTGGCACGACCAGGCGGCGGTCTGCGTGGTCATGGCCACGGAGGGTTATCCGGGCGCCTATCGCAAGGGCGACCCGATCGGCGGCCTGGACGATGCCGGCTCGACTGACGGCGTCACCATCTTCCATGCCGGCACCAGGGCCGGGCCGGATGGCGAGGTGCTGGCCAATGGCGGCCGGGTGCTGGGCGTCACCGCCACCGGCGCCGACATAGCCGCGGCCCGCAACGCCGCCTATGCCGCCGTCGACCGCATCGACTGGCCCGGCGGCTTCTGCCGCCGCGACATCGCCGGGCGATAATGGAGATCCGTGCGGCCCGGGCCGATGAGACGGCCCTGCTGTCGGATCTGGCGATCCGGTCGAAATCCGCCTGGGGCTACGATACCGGCATGACCGAGGCCTTCCGGGACGAACTCACCGTCGATCCTGCCAGCATCGCCGGCTGGAATATCCATGTGGCGGCCGAGGGCGAGGAGATCCTGGGGTTCTACGCCCTCTCGGTCCGGGACGATGGGACGACCGGCGAGATCGAGCTGATGTTCGTCGACCCCGGGCGGATGCGGCAGGGGATCGGCCGCGCGTTGTGGCGCCATCTGATCGGAACCGCGCAGTCGCTGGGCCTGACCAAGATCCTGATCGACGCAGACCCCTTTGCCGAGCCGTTCTATCGCGCCATGGGCGCCCGCCGCGCCGGCGAGGCCCCCTCGGTCAGCATTCCCGGGCGCATGCTGCCGCGGCTGGAGGTGGATCTGGACTGATCGGCCCCGGACCCGCCTGAAGACCCTACTTCCCCCGCCGGGCCCGGAAGAATCCGCGCAACAATTCCGCCGACCGCTCCGCGCCTACGCCGCCGGTCACGCTCGGGCGGTGGTGGCAGGTGGGCTGGGTGAAGAATTGCGGGCCGTGGTCGACGCCGCCCATCTTCGGGTCCGGTGCGCCGTAGATCACCTGGCGGATGCGGGCGAAGCTGATCGCCGCTGCGCACATGGCGCAGGGCTCCAGGGTGACATAGAGGTCGCAATCCGGCAGCCGCGGCCGGCCCCGCGTCGCGGCGGCGGCGCGGATGACCAGGGCCTCCGCATGGGCGGTGGGATCGGCGCGCTCCTCGGTGCGATTGCCGTCGCGGGCCAGCACGAGCCCGGTCTCGGCTTCGACCAGCACCGCGCCCACCGGCACTTCGCCGCGCGCGGCCGCCGCTTCCGCCTCGGCAAAGGCCAGGTCCATCATCGCCGGATCGTAGTCCATCGGCCGACCTTGCTGGCCCGGTGGCAGGCGGTCAAGGTGATTGGGACTGCGGCCGGAACCCTGTATATGAGCGCGGACCGAACGCCGCCAATGCGACCCGCAATCATGACCGAACCGACCACCACCGACAGACCGGAGACCGGCGAGCGCATCGCCAAGGCGCTGGCGCGGGCGGGGCTGTGCTCCCGGCGCGAGGCCGAGCGCTGGATCGGCGAGGGCCGGGTGGCGGTCAATGGCACCGTGCTGACGACGCCGGCGGTGCTGGTGACGGAGGCCGATTCGGTGACCGTCGACGGCCGGCCGCTGCCGGGCAAGGAGCCGACCCGGCTCTGGCGCTACAACAAGCCGGCCGGGTTGGTGACCACCCAGCGCGACCCGCAAGGCCGGCCAACGGTGTTCGACATGCTGCCGCCGGCACTCCCCCGGGTGATCTCGATCGGACGGCTGGACCTCAACAGCGAGGGCCTGCTGCTGCTCACCAATGACGGGGCACTGGCGCGGTTCCTGGAGCTGCCCAGCACCGGCTGGCCGCGCCGCTACCGGGTTCGCGTGCATGGCCGGGTGGCGCCGGAAGCGCTGGCGCGGCTGAAGGGCGGCGTCACCGTGGACGGGGTGCGCTACGGGCCGGTCGAGGCGGTGCTGGATCGGCAGACCGGCGCCAATGCCTGGCTGACCGTCAGCCTGCGCGAGGGCAAGAACCGGGAGGTGCGCCGGGTGCTGGAGAGCATCGGCCTGTCGGTCAACCGGCTGATCCGCATTTCCTTCGGCCCCTTCCATCTCGGCAAGCTGGAGGATGGCGGGGTCGAGGAGGTCAAACCATCGGTCATGCGCGACCAGCTGCGCGGCTTCTTCGAGCCGGCCGGGACGGCGTCGAAACCCGCGAAACCGTCCAAGCCCGCCCGCAAAGGCCATGCGGATCATCGCCGGTAGGCATCGCGGCCGGCGGCTGGCGGCACCGGCCGGGCGCGACGTGCGGCCGATGACCGACCGCACCCGCGAGGCCCTGTTCAACGTGCTGGCCCATGGCGGCTGGGGCGCAGAGGGCGGCAATCCGGTGATCGACGCGGTGGTGCTGGACGCCTTCTGCGGCACCGGCGCGCTGGCCCTGGAGGCGCTGTCCCGGGGTGCGGCCGAGGCTTGGCTGCTCGATGTGAGCAAGGGCTCCCTGGCAGCCGCCCGGCAGAATATCGCCACGATGGGGGAAGCGAACCGCACCCATCTGTTGCTGGCCGATTCCACCCGGCCGCCTCCTGGCCGGGCCCGGGCCGATCTGGCCTTCATCGCCCCGCCCTATGGCCGCGATCTCGCGCCGCCGGCGATCCGCGCCCTGGCTGACAAGGGCTGGCTGGCCGCGGGGGCCGTCATGGTGGTGGAACTGGCGGCGCCCGATCCCTTCGAGACGCCGGCGGGCTTCGAAATTCTGAATGACCGGCGCTATGGCGGGACCCGGCTGGTCTTCCTCGGCGCGGTCTAGCCGGCCTGCGCCGCCTGGGCCGACTCAATGTCGTCCGCTCGCGGATGGACACGGTCGGCGGGGAACAGGGCGGTGACGGTCGTGCCCCGGCCGGGCTCGCTGTCGATCGTCAGCGAACCGCCATGCAGGCGCATCAGCCGTTCCGACAGAGGCAGACCGAGGCCGGACCCCTCGTAGCGGCGCTCGAGCCCTCCGTCGACCTGTCCGAACAGGCTGAGCGCGACCGGGATGTCGCCGGGTTTCATGCCGATTCCGCGGTCGCGGATGGCAATCGACAGGCTGCCGTCTTCATGGGCGCGAATGCTGCTGGTGATCTCGCCGCCATCCGGCGTGAACTTGACGGCATTCGACAGCAGGTTCAGCAGGACCTGCAGAACCGAACGGCGATCGGCGATCAACAGCGGCAGATCGTCGGGAATGTCGGTCACGTGGCGATGCTGGTCAGACTGGCCGCGTCCGCCGGTGAGTCGGAGCGCCGCACCGAGCACCGCGGCAGGATCCAGCAATTCGTCGTCGAGGCGCGTCTCTCCGGCCTCGACCTTTGAAACATCGAGGATGTCGTTGATCAGGTCGAGCAGATGCCGCCCGCTCGCATGGATGTCCTGCGCATAGTCCCGGTAGTTGTCGGCGCCCAGCGGTCCGAAGACCTCGGTGGTCATAGTCTCCGAGAAACCGATAATCGCATTCAAGGGGGTGCGCAGCTCGTGGCACATATTCGCCAGGAACTCCGTCTTTGCGCGATTTGCCGTATCGGCGCGCTCCACGGCCTCCTGCAGGCGCTCCTCGCGCTCCTTGAGCGCCGTGATGTCGGAATAGATGACCACCGTGCCACCGTCATGGGTCGGCCTGCGGCTGACCAGGACGCATGTGCCGTCGGCCAGCCTGATCTCCCGGGGGCCGGGCTCAGATGGGGCGCCGTCCGCGCGGGGTTCGTCCTGACCGCGGGTATAGGCCCGATAGCGATCGTTACAGACGACCAATTCGCCGGCGCGGTCGAACAGGGCGAAGCCCTCGTGAATGCAATCGATGGACTCCCGCAGAAGGCGGCGCGACAGTTCCGCCTGCACCTCGGCCCATTGCTGCGAGGTGATGTCGCGAATGAACGCCATCAGGGCCGGCCGGTCCCTGACATTGGTCTCGCTGACGACGATCTCGACTGTCGCCAGGCTTTGGTCGGGGCGTCGCAGCGTGCGCACGTACGGACCGCCACGCATTGACGCAATGCCGCCTTCCGGCGGCGATCCAACCTCTTCGACCAGCGTGTTCATGTCCGCATCGATCAGCGCCCGCGCCCGCTGCCCGAAAATGCGCTCCGCACCCCGATTCAGCGACCGGATCGTGCCGTCGCGGTCGAGCACCATGATGCCGTCGAAGCTGTCGTCGAAGACCTTGCGGACAAGGGCGCTGCTGCGCCTGAGCGCAAGCCGCTGAAGGCCCAGGCGCATCGTCTGCCGGTCGATCCTGCCGGCCTGCGCGGCAGCGTAGCTCAGGCCCAGGGCGCCGAGCCAGGGAACGACGTCGACAATGACCGGCAAGACGGCCTGCGCCAGAATGCCGCCAAGCGTGGTCGCGATGCCGGCCCCGACGAGCAACAGCAGCCCCTGGCGCCAGGATGCGGTGTCGAAGCGCCGGGAGAACAGGACGGCGCAGAGCAACGTGACGGCGAGCACCAGCGGCGCGCCGGTCCGCTGCAGCATCCGGCCCTGGACGACGGACTCGTAAGCCAGCAACTGCACGACCGGACCCGGAAAGCTGCCGGAGATGGGCACGTTGATGCGGTCACCGAGCTCGAGGGCCGTCGCCCCGACGAGCACCTGCCGACCGGCGACCTGCATGGGATCAAAGCGGCCCAGCAGGACATCGGCATAGCTGAGCCGGCTGAGTCCGTCCGCCTCGATCCCGAAATCAAGGTAGAAACGCTCTTCCTGCGACTCGGTCCCGGCCAACATGGCAAAGAGGGCCGGCAGGTCTTCATCGCCGATTTCGGTCATCGTGGCCATGCGGCGCACGGATCCGTCGGTCTCGGTGGTCACGTTGACACTGGCCAGCGCGGCATGGCGTGCGAATTCGCTCAGCGGCGCTGAAATGCTGAGCACCCTGTCCGCCCCCCAACGCGCAGATTGCTGAAACACCGGCAGGATCACCCGGTCCCCGGCCCGCGCCAGCGCGGCGGCGAATGCCGCATCCGGTTCGGCGGCAGAGCGCGCGCTGAAATCGATGTCGAAGGCGATCCGCGTCGCGCCGGACGCAGTCAGATTGTCGACAAGTTGGGCATGGAAGGCGCGCGGCCAAGGCCACACATCGAGCTCCGCAAGGCTTTCGGAGTCGATTTCGACCAGCACGACCCCGTCGGTGGCCGGCCGGCGCAGAAGGGAGAACCGCGCATCGGCGAGTTGCGATTCGACGAACTCCAACCAGCCTGCCAGGTAGGCGCCGGAGACCACGGCGAAGACCAGCAGTCCTCGGATCAGGCCACCCCATCGCCTTGACACCAGCCCCTTCAGGGACAGGCCCGCCGGTTTCCCGGTCCCGTGCTGCACTCTCGCTATCCCTGCCTTGCTCTGAGGTACTGGCGACCCGGCAACTCAGCGCGAAGCGCCTACCGGACCCGATGCCGCTCTAGTTACGGCCGTTGGATGATCCATTGCCGTTAGAAGACCCGTTTCCATTGGAAGACCCGTTGCCGTTCGACGAGCCGTTGCCGTTGGAAGACCCATTGCCATTCGACGAACCGCCGCCGTTGGACGAGCCGTTGCCGTTAGAAGACCCATTGCCATTCGACGAACCGCCGCCGCTGGACGAGCCGTTGCCATTGGAAGACCCATTGCCATTCGACGAACCGCCGCCATTGGAAGACCCGTTGCCATTGGACGAACCGCCGCCGTTGGACGAGCCGTCGCCATTGGAAGACCCATTGCCATTGGACGAGCCATTGCCATTGGACGAACCGCCACCATGCGGCCCGCCCTCGGCCAATCCAGGCGGCCCGTCATGCGCGGCGGCAACGCCTCCCGCCAGCTGGCCCGCCGGCCCGCTCATCGACGCAAGTTCCTCAAGCAGTTCCGACGCTATGGGCGCAACGTCGAGCCTTGCCTGCTGCAGGGTGTCGACGCTGACCGATTGGCCGCCCAGCACGTCGACCGTTTGGCCAGACCTCACATCCCGCACGCCGACGACGCCCTCCCAAACGGCGTTCCGCGTTCCGCGCGGCGAAGCCGAAATGGTAAAGCTCGTGCCCTTGACCACGACGACCGCATGCGGCGTCTGGACCTCGAAGACCGCCGCGGGCGGCCCATCCGTGGTTAGGATTCGTCGTACCCTGGACAGCGCCCCGGCGACGCCCGACGCGGCCGGCCGCCGGCTTTCGACGTCGTAGCGCACGGTGCCGCGGTCTTGCAGGATTCGGATGCGTTCGGTCGGAGACGTCTCGGCCGGCACGATGACCCGGCTGCCCGGCGCCACGGTAAGCGAATCCTGGCCGTTGAACAGCAGCAGATGGCCATTGGCGGCGGTCTCGAACTGGGTCTCGGCCGGGAACACCGCGCCGGCCTCAACCGAGCCCCAGCGCAGCGCGCCGTCAGCCTCGATGCTCAGATGGCGAACCGTTCCGGAGACCACGACGACCCGCCATCCGTCGACAGCGTCAAACGTCGACTCGGACCGTGCCGCCGCATCGGAGGGCTGCGACGCCCCGTGGACCACGGAGACCCGTACCGGGTCTGACGCGGGGGCGGTGGTGAGCGCCGGACCGGACTGCGCCGCAGCAGGCATTTGCGCCGAAAGCCCTAACAGGCAAACCGCGCCGACAAGACCAAAAGAAAGCAAGGGGCGAACCAAACTCATGTACTCCGAGATCCTAACTCTTCAAGTTGATGAATATAATATATAAAACCGCCAAAAATTTCAATGATTATTAGGATTAATTTTATGTTAATACAAATAAGTTAACGAATCGTTAACCGTTATTTCTTGCTGAATCCATGAAGCGGCGCTTGGCCGGATCTTCGCGACAGATCCGTATCGCCCGTGCGATGAGCGGGATGCCGCGGGGCGGTGGTCCTGTGTCCGCTACCCGGCCCGGGCGCTCTCGGAATCGATGCCGACCACGGGCCAGATCACCCGTTTGGCGGGGAATTCCAGCGTCACCGTCGTGCCCTCGCCCAGGGTGCTCTCGATGGACAGCGAGCCGCCATGCAGCTCCATGAGGCGGTCCGATAGCGGCAAGCCGAGGCCGGTGCCCTCATAGGTGCGCTGCATGCTGCCCTCGACCTGCCCGAAAAGGCTGAGTGCCCGGGGCAGATCCTCCTCCGCCATGCCGATCCCGGAATCGGCTATGACAATCGACAGCGCGCCATCGTCCTGGACGGCGATGGTCACCGAGATTTCGCCGCCGTCCTTGGTGAACTTCAGCGCGTTCGACAGCAGGTTCAGCAGCACCTGCAGGATGGCCCGGCGATCCGCAAAAAGATGCGGCATCTCGTCGGGGAATTCCGTGGTTATGGTGTGCCTGCTGCTCGCGGCGCGCTCGCGGATCATGCGCAGGGCATCCTCGACCACGGCGTCGATCTCCAGCAGCGCCTCCTCGATCCGCTGCTCGCCCGCCTCGATCTTGGAGACGTCCAGGATGTCGGTGATGATGTCGAGCAGGTGGCGGCCGCTGGACAGGATGTCGCCGGCATATTCCTTGTATTGCGGCGTGCCGACCGGCCCCAGCAGCTCGGTCACCATGGTCTCGGAGAAACCGATGATGGCGTTCAGCGGCGTACGCAGCTCGTGGCTCATATTGGCCAGGAAGTCGGTCTTGCTGCGGTTGGCCGCCTCGGCCTCGCACACCGCCACCTCAAGCTGCGCCTCGCGCCTCTTCAGCTCCGAGATGTCGGCATAGACCGCCACGGCACCGCCCTCCTGGGTCGGCTGCCGGCTGACCCTGAGCCAGGTGCCGTCCTCCAGGACCATCTCCTGATAGGGCGTAGCATTGGGATCGGCGGCGACCGGGATCTCCAGGCTGGAAAGGTCGATCCGATAGGTAGGCTGCGGCAACTGATATTCCAGCGCACGAAATTTGTCGTTGCAGATCGCCAGGTTGCCGTCCGGATCGTAGAGGGCGAAGCCTTCATGTATCCGCTCGATGGCCTCGTGCAGCCGCACCTGCGCCTGCTCCGCCGACTTCTCCGCCCGCCGCTCGGCGGTCACCTCGCGCAGGATGGCGATATGCACCGTCTCGTCCTCGACCTCGGTGCGGCTGATGGCGATCTGCACGGCCGAGCAGGTGCCGTCCGGGCGCGTCCGGCGCACCTCCTGCGGCCGGGCGTAGAAATCCGCCTCGGGGACCAGCCCCCGCCAAGTACCGCTCTTCACCAGCTGGTAGAAATCGAGGCCCAGGACGTGATCGGCTGGGCTGCCCAGGACGCCTGCCGCCGCCCGGTTCAGGGATTTGATCCGACCCTCGGAATCGATTGTGACGATGCCGTCCTGGCTGTTGTCGACGACCTGACGCATGAAGGCGCCGGCCTGCCGCAGGGCGATGCTCTGGGCCAGCAATTTGAGATCGAGCTGGTCGAGGCTGCCGATCACCGCAATGGCATAAGTTAAGGTCAGCGCCAGCATCCACGGCGTCAGATCGAGCACCACCGGATAGGCGTATTGCGCGACGAGTCCGACGATGAACAGCACCCAGCAGCCACCCACCAGCATGGCCAGGCCACGTCGCCAGGACCAGCGCGCAAATTGCGTTGCGCCCAGAAGGATGATCAGCGCCATTGCGGCAAGGGTGAACCAGCGGGGCAGATGCTGCAGCGCCCGGTCCTGGACCAGGGATTCATAGGCCAGCGCCTGGAGCACGGGACCGTTCACCGCGCCATGGATCGGCACCGCGACCTCGTCGCCCAGCTCCACGGCGGTGGCGCCGATGATCACCCGTTTGCCGGCCACCACCTCCGGGTCGAACAGGCCCAGCAGCACATCGGCATAGGACAGGCGGGTGATCGCCTCCGGCCGGATGCCGTAATCGACGAAGAAGTGCTGAGGCGCGCTTTCGTCGCGACCGGCCAGCACTGCGAAGAAAGACGGTACGCGGCTCGTATCGTGTTCCTGGACGGTCTCCATCCGGCGCACCAACCCGTCGCCCCCGACAGAGACATTGACCGAGCCGAGCCGGACATGGCGCTCGAAATCGGGCAGCGGCCGGGTCAGCATCATGCGCTCGCCGCCGCCGATCCTTCGGATCATCTGCGCGAACACCGGCAGGATCACGCGTCCCTCGGCTTCGGAGAACGCGGCAGCGAGGGTCGTGTCCCCGGGGCGACTCGACGCCGCGCTGAAATCCACGTCGAAGGCGATCGATTCGGCGCCGGCCTGGCGCAGGGTATCTGTGGCCTGGGCATGGTAGGTGCGCGGCCAGGGCCAACCCTCCAGGGTGCGCAGGCTCAGCGCATCGATCTCCACGAGAACCAGATCGTCGGACACGCCGCGCTGCAGCAACTCGAAGCGCAGATCGACCAGCTTGCACTCGATGAAGTCGAGCAACCCCACGAGAAAGGCCAGGCTCACCGCCGCGAAGACCGCGAGGTGAGCAAAGCCGCGCCGCTTGGGACTATGGGTCGTATCAACAGTCATGGTCGACAGGTCTTATTGGATGGGCGGACCAGTGAACTAGCTACTGCCACCACCACCGCCGCCACCCTGGCCGCCACCGCCACCACTTCCGCCGCCGGGGCCGCCGCCGCCGCCACCACCGCCGCCTTGGCCGCCGCCGCCGCCGCCGCCGCCGCTACCGCCGCCGCTGCCGCTGCCGCTGCCGCTGCCGTTCTCATGGCCATGGCCATTCGAGTTGCCGCCACCGCTCCAGTTCGGCTTGCCGTCGGCGTGCGGCACATTGGAACCGCTATTGACACTAGCCTCCACCAGCACGCCGGCCGCGGGGTTTGCGCTGGCCGTGGCCATCCGCCCGGCCACCAGCTCCGCTCCGTCGCCGGTCCGATGGTCGGTCACCTCGACAACGCCATCGCTGACCGTCACCGCCGTGCGGTCGGGCCTTACATGCACGCGGAATTCCGTGCCTTTCACAACAGTCGTGAGAAATGGCGCACGCACCTGGAACCGATCTCCCGGCGCCCCGCCGCCGCCGAAGATCCGTCCCACGGAGTTGACGAACCCGCTCAGGCTGAGTTCCGGTTCACGATGCATGACCTCATAATCGGCGTCGCCGGCACTTTGATAGATCTCGACCCTGTCGGCATCGCCCGGCGTTTCCCGCAGGGCGAGCTGGGCATTGGCATGCATGGTGATCGTGTCGCTGCCGTTGAACAGCAGCATGTGAGTTTCGGCACCCGTTTCGACCTGGGTATTCCCGGGAAGTTCGAGGCCCGCCTCGGCCGGGATCCAGCCGATCGACCGTCCGTCGTCGATGAGCGCAAACGCCTCGCCTTCGACGGAAACCACCCGCCAGACATGGGAGCCTTGGTCAGCCGGGCGTTGCAACCCGCCCCCGGTGACCTGAGCGACTTGCGACTCGTGGACCCCACCATCGGTGCCGTGCGACGAATCGGACACAGCGACCACCGGTGCCCCAACACCGATCGTCGCCGCCGCAACAAACAGCGCGCCCCGTCGCAAAACCTTGCGACTGCGCGCAATGATAGGCCCTTGCAGAGGCAGGGCCAGTGTCCATGTCATAAACATTAGTATTCCCCAATAACATTCCCGGCCTAAACCAAGAGTAACTTCGAGTTATTATCAAGTTGTCAAACTCTGTGGTTAATTTTAATTATATATCGTACTGGAGAAGCATAAACTTTTATTGTTCTGTCAAAATAGTTTAGACTATTTACTCATTTTTCTATCTTTGCGATTTATGGTGACGGGTGGAACGGATGGAGGTCTGGCGATGACCGGTGAGGATCGCAGCGAGCTCAGGACGCTCTGGGGCGCCACCGCGGCGATCGGCGCGGCGATGGTGCTGGCCACGCTGTACTTGGTGGTTGCCGCCTTCTGGGACGCCCGCGATCTGGACAGCACCATCGGCGAGGTGCTGGGCACCCGCGATGTGGACGCCGCCTCTGGCCCGCGGCCGGAACTTCTGGTGGCCTATGAGACCGCCGGCGGCGACACGATGATGTTCGCCGAGCCCATCGGCTATCTGGCGCCGGAGGTCGGTGACCGGGTCCTGGTCTGGTACAGCGACGCGGCCACACCCCGGGCGCTGGTCGCCCGCCAGCGCTTTGCCTGGCCGGCCCTGCTGGCCCCGGCCGGTCTGGTGTTGTCGGCCTTTGGCGTATGGCGCCTGCGCCTGGCCCGGCGGCGCGACGAATTGCCCACCGAGGTCTTCGACCCGGAAGATCTCTGACGGCGCTCAGCGACGCCCGAACAGGCGCTCGATATCCGGCAGGGTCAGCTCCACATAGGTCGGCCGGCCGTGGTTGCACTGGCCGGAATAGGGCGTCGCTTCCATCTGCCGCAGCAGGGCGTTCATCTCCTCCACCGTCAGCCGCCGGCCGGACCGCACGCTGCCATGGCAGGCCAGGGTGGCGCAGACCGCCTCCAGCTGCTCCTTGAGCGTCGTGGTCTCGTCCAGCGCGGTCAGATCGTCCGCCAGATCGCGGACCAGGCCGGCGACATCGGCCCGCCCCAGCAGGGCCGGCACCTCGCGCACCACCACGGCATCGCTGCCGAACGCCTCCAGCACCAGGCCCAGCTCGGCCAACTCCCCGGCCCGCTCCACCACATGCGCGGCGGCGGAGCCGGACAGCTCCACCACTTCGGGCAGCAGCAGGCCCTGGGTCTTGACCCCGCCCTCGGCCAGCGCGGCCTTCATGCGCTCATAGACCAGCCGCTCATGTGCGGCATGCTGGTCGACGATGACGATGCCCTGCTCGGTCTGGGCGACGATGTAGTTCTCATGCAGCTGTGCCCGGGCCGCGCCCAGCGGATACTCGGCAGCCGGCGGCTCGGCCTGGAGCGCGGCAGCGGCCTCTGCCACGGCAGCGGAGGGCGGCTCGGCACGGGCCGAGGGCGGGCCGATCGGCGCCTGGTATTGGGCCGCCAGCTCGGCGACGCCGGTCGGCACCGGTGCCGGCCGATCCCGTCCATAGGAGAGGTCGACGCCGCTATGGGGCCGGAAGGCACCCAGCGTGGCGGTCCCGACGCTGGTGGAGGCGCGGTGGCCGGCCCCGGCCAGGGCATGGCGGATGGCGCTGACCACCAGGCCGCGCACCAGCCCGGCATCGCGGAACCGGACCTCAGACTTGGCCGGATGCACGTTGACGTCGACCGCCTCGGCCGGCAGCTCCAGGAACAGCACCGCCATGGCGTGCCGGTCGCGGGAGAGGAAATCCGCATAGGCGCCGCGCAGGGCGCCGATCAGCTGCTTGTCGCGCACCGGCCGGTCGTTGACGAAAAAATACTGCGCCTGCGCCGTCGCCCGGTTCAGGGTCGGCAGGGCGGCGTGGCCGGTCAGGCGGATGCCCTCGCGCTCGGCATCGATGGCCACCGCGTTCTCGGCGAAATCCCGCCCCAGGATCGCCGACAGCCGGGCCAGCCGGCCGTCCAGCAGCTCCCCCTGGGCGGCGGAGAGGCGGACCGGCGTGCGGCTCTCATCGGCCACGGTGAAGCCGATCTCCGGCCGGGCCATGGCCAGGCGCTGCACCGCATCGACGACGGCCGCCGTCTCGGCCCGCTGGCTCTTGAGGAATTTCAGCCGCGCCGGTGTGGCGTAGAACAGGTCGCGCAGCTCGACCTTGGTGCCGGCATTGTGGGCGGCTGGCACCGGCTCGGCCACCGCACCGCCCTCCACGCTCAGTGACCAGGCCTCGTCCGCCCCCTCGGCCCGGCTCGACAAGGTCAGCCTTCCGACCGCGCCGATGGAGGGCAGCGCCTCGCCGCGGAAGCCCAGAGTGGCGATATGGACCAGATCGTCGTCCGGCAGCTTGGAGGTGGCGTGGCGCTCGACGGCCAGCAGCAATTCCTCCCGGGTCATGCCCCGGCCATCGTCGCTGACGCCGATATAGCTGCGACCGCCCTCGCGCAGGGTCACGTCGATGCGCGTCGCCCCGGCATCGATGGCGTTCTCCACCAGCTCCTTAACGGCGGCTGCCGGCCGTTCGATCACCTCGCCGGCGGCGATGCGGTTGACCAGGGTCTGGGGCAGTCGGCGGATGGACATGGGTATGGCCTGTGACGCGTATCCGGATCGTAGGCCCTGAGGCCTCAGATATCTAGGCATCGAATCCTATGGCCGGTGCCGCCGCCACCCGGTCATTGCGAATCGACCGAAATAATATCGTCATTCCCGCGAAGGCGGGAATCCAGAAGTCACGGTGCCGACGACAGCACGTTCTGGATCGCTGGATTCCCGCTTTCGCGGGAATGACAAAGGAGTATTGGGCGGGTCTACGAACGATTCTCGTGAAAGAACCGCATCAGCCCCACCGTGGAGCTGTCATGGCCCTCCGGGGTCGCGCCGTCCTCCAGCTTGGGCAGGATCTCCTTGGCGAGTTGCTTACCCAGTTCCACGCCCCATTGGTCGAAGCTGTAGATGTCCCAGATCACGCCCTGGACGAAGATCTTGTGCTCGTAGAGGGCGATCAGCATGCCCAGCGTATGCGGGTCGAGCTGCTTGACCAGGATGGTGTTGGTCGGCCGGTTGCCGGTGAAGACCTTGTGTGGCAGCAGCGCCTCCAGCGCCTCGCCCTCCAGACCCTGCGCCTGCAGCTCGGCGCGGGCCTCGTCTTCCGTCTTGCCGCGCATCAGCGCCTCGGTCTGGGCCAGGAAATTGGCCAGCAGGATGCGGTGATGGTCCCCGAGCGCGTTCTGGCTCTGGCAGGGCGCGATGAAGTCGCAGGGCACGAGGCGGGTGCCCTGGTGGATCAGCTGATAGAAGGCGTGCTGGCCGCAGGTTCCGGGCTCGCCGAAGACGATCGGGCCGGTCTGGTGGTCGATCGGCAAATTGCCCCGGCTGACCGACTTGCCGTTGGATTCCATATCGGCCTGCTGCAGATAGGCCGGCAGCCGGGCCAGATACTGGTCGTATGGCAGCACCGCATGGGCGTGGGCGTCGAAGAAGGCGCCGTACCAGACCCCCAGCAAGGCCAGGATGACCGGCATGTTCTCCTCCAGCGGCGCCTCGCGAAAATGCTCGTCCATGGCATGGCCGCCTTCCAGGAAGGCCTCGAAATTGTCCATGCCGATGGCGATGGCGACGGACAGGCCGATTGCCGACCACACCGAATAACGACCGCCGACCCAGTCCCAGAAGCCGAACATGTTGGCCGGGTCGATGCCAAAGGCTGCGACTTCGTCTTCGTTGGTCGAAAGCGCCACGAAATGCTTGGCGACCGCCGCCTCCTCGGCCCCACTCTTCAGGAACCAGTCCCGCGCCGAGCGGGCATTGGTCAGGGTCTCCTGGGTGGTGAAGGTCTTGGACGCGACGATGAACAGGGTGGTCTCGGGGTCCAGCGGCTTCAGCGCCTCGGCCAGATGGGTGCCGTCGATGTTGGAGACGAAATGCAGCCGGATCTCCGGATGGCGGTAGGCGCCGAGCGCCTTCGACACCATTTCAGGGCCGAGATCGGAGCCACCGATGCCGATATTGACCACATCGGTGATGCGCTTGCCGCTATGGCCCTTCCACTCGCCGGAGCGCACCGCCTCGCTGAAGACGCGCATGCGGCCCAGCACCTCGCGCACATCGGCCATCACGTCGCGGCCGCCGACCAGCACCGGCCGCAGCGAACGGTTGCGCAGCGCCACATGCAGGACCGAGCGGTTCTCCGTGCGATTGATCTTCTGGCCGGAGAACATGGCGCTGCGCCAGCCTTCCACATCCTGCTGCTTGGCGAGCGCCACCAGCAGCCGCATGGTCTCGCGGCCGATGCGGTTCTTGGAATAATCCAGCAGCATGTCGCCGACGCGCAGCGAGAACCGGTCGAAGCGGTTCGGGTCGTCGTCGAACATCTCGCGCATATGCTGCCGCTCGGCCTCTTCGGCATGGGCGGCCAGCAGCTTCCAGGCTTCGGAATCGGTCAGCGACGACATGGGATGGCTCCGCGGATGGACGGCGCGCGGAGCCTAGCAAACTCCGCTGATTCACACTACCGAACGGCACGGATCCAGGCGGGAGGCGCCGTCCCTGCGGGCGCTATTGCTCCAGGATGCAGGTATCCTCGCCCGCTTGCAGAGAGATCACCGGATGGAGGTGCTGCCCCGCGCCGCAATGCCACCAGCGGTCATAGTCGATCACCCGCAGTTCGAATCGCGTTCCGGATCGGCTGATCCGCACATGGGCATTGGCATCATCGTCGGAATAGAGATGCACTTCGGCAGCATCGCCATTGTCGATCCATTCCGAACGCTCCCAGGGATAGGCGGAGGGTGCCCGGCTGGCTTCGATCTCGCAGCGCGGAACGCCCTGGCTCCGGCGATAGCGGAAGGCCTGGACCCGACCGTCGCGCAACGCGAAGCTGAGCTGATTGCTGCCGCCGGCGGCGTCCACCGCCTTGCAGGCGACGACGGACATGTCCGCGGCACTGGCGGCCGGCCCGAGACCGACCAGCAAGACCGCAGACAGCCCGAAGAGTCCGGCCCGATTCAACCGCCCAGGCCCAGCTCCCGTGCCGCCAGGTCGGCGCTGTCGATCTCCCGGTCCGCCTGGAAGCCATCGTCGGGATCGCCCACCACCACCACGGTCAGCGCGTCGACATCGTAAAGCCGCCGGGCGACACGGTTGGCGTTGGCCAGGGTGACCGCCTCGACCTCGGCATTGCGGCGGTCGAGGAAATCGATGCCGAGATCCTCGATCTGCATGCCGAGCAGGATCGAGGCGATCCGGTCGGTGGAGGTGAAGCGCAGCGGGAAGGAGCCGGTCAGGAAGGTCTTGGCCTCGTCCAGCTCTTCCGCCGTGACGCCGCTGGTGGCCAGCCGCCGCCATTGCTGCCGGATCAGGTCCAGCGCCGTCGGCACATTGGCGTTCGACAGCGAGCTTGAGACCATCAGCAGGTCGGCATGGTCGAAATTGACCAGGAAGCTGCTGATGCCATAGGTCAGCCCGCGCCGCTCGCGGATCTCGTCGGTCAGCCGCGAGGTGAAGCCGCCGCCGCCCAGGATGTGGTTGACCACATAGGCGGTGTAGAAATCCGGATCGCTGCGGGCAATGCCCGGTTGCGACAGCATCATGGAGCTTTGAGGACCGTCGCGCCGCACCAGCACCCGCTCGCCGGCCCCGGCCGGAGCAACATCCGCGGGCCGCGGGCTCGGCTCGCCTTCCGGCAGGTCGCCGAAGATGCGGTCCAGGATCGGCCCCAGCTCGTCAGCCGTGACATCGCCGGAGACGCCAACCAGCAGGTTCGACCGGTTGAACCGCTCGGCGACGAAGCCGCGGAAATCCTCCGCCGTGAGGCCGTTGACGGTCGGCGCGGTGCCGCGCGACGGCCGGCCATAGGGATGGTCGCCAAAGGCCAGCTCGTAGAAGGCGCGGCGGCCCATCCAGCCAGGATCGGCGACCCGGCGGCGGATATCGGCCTGTACGGCGGCGCGCATCCGCTCCACCGCATCGTCGTCGAAGCGCGGCGCGGTCAGCGCCAGCTCCAGCAGCTCGAAAGCCTCGTCGGCATTGGCGGTCACGGTCTTCAGGCTGCCATAGAAGCCGTCCACCGCGGCATCGAAGCTGAGCGAGATGGCGGCATTGCTGAGCCGTGCCTGGAAGGTGGCGCTGTCCAGATCGCCGGCACCTTCGTCCAGCAGGATCGAGACCAGATTGGCCAGGCCCTCCTTGCCGCTCGGATCGAGCTCGACGCCGCCGCGAAAGGCGAATTCAAGCGCGATCACCGGCACCGAATCGTTCTCGACCAGCCACGCCTCGATCCCCATCGGGCTGACCACCCGCTGGACGTCCACGGCGCGGGCCGGCGCGGCGGCGATCAGCAGTATGGCCAGCAGCGGCAATGCAGATGCGGCCATGCGAAGAGCGGTGAAAGTGCGGCTCATTGGGTCAACTCCGTCGTCGGCTCGGCACGCAGCAGATAGCCGGTTACCGACCGGTCGCGATCCAGCACGGTTCGGGCGACCTGAAGCACGTCGTCCGCCGTCACCTCGGCGATCCTGTCGGGCCAGGATTCGACCTCCAGGATGGAGCGGCCGGACGACAGGGCGCCGCCCAGGGCCCGGGCCGGGCCGCTGACGCTGTCGCGGGCATAGATGGCGCCGGTGATGAGGCGGGACTTGGCGTCCTCCAGCTCCTGCTCGGTGACGCCGTCGCTGAGCAATTCGGCGACGACCGCGTCGAAGGCCGCATCGATCGATTCGACATCCGTTTCCGCGCCCGGCGCCACAAAGGCGACGAAGCGGGTGATATCGAAGTCATTGCCGGAATAGCCGCTGCCGGCGGAGACTGCGACACCCTGGTCGATCACCAGCGACCGGTACAGGCGGCTGGTCGTGCTGCCGCCGAGGATCTCGCTGAGCACCTGCAGCGCATAGACCTCGTTGCCCTCGGCAGTGCGATAGCTCGGGGCGCGGTAATAGCGGCTCCAGGATTGCTGCTGCACGGCAGGATGGCGCAGCACGACGCGGCGCTCGCTGACGAATTCCGGCTCCTGCGGCCGCAGCCGCTCGGGCACCTCCCGCGCCGGGATGACGCCGTAGTAGCGTTCCGCCAGCGGCCGAAGCTCTTCGGCGTCGATATCGCCGGACACCACCAGCACCGCATTGTTGGGGGCGTACCAGTCGCGATAGAAATCCAGCGCATCCTGCAGGGACAGCGCCGCCATCTCATGCTCCCAGCCGATGATCGGGATGCCGTAAGGATGGTTCTGGTAGAGGGCCGCCATCATCTGCTCGCCCAGCCTGGCGCCGGGATTGTTGTCGATGCGCTGGCGCCGCTCCTCGATGATCACGTCGCGCTCGGTGACGATGTGCTGCTCGGTGAGCACCAGATTGACCATGCGGTCGGCCTCGAGCTCCATGACCATGGGCAGGCGGTCGACGGCGATGTTCTGGAAGTAACCGGTGAAATCCCAGCTGGTGAAGGCGTTGTCCTGGCCGCCATTGCGGGCGATGCGGCGGTTGAATTCGCCTTCCGGCACATTGCTTGTGCCCTTGAACAGCAGATGTTCCAGGAAATGCGCGATGCCCGACACGCCCGGCGGCTCGTCGGCGGCGCCGACCTTGTACCAGACCATGTGCGTAACGACGGGGGCGCTGCGATTGGTGACGACCACCACCTGCATGCCGTTGTCCAGGGTGAAGGTCTCCGGCTCGTAGACGGCGGCCTGCGATGGACGGGACAGGGCTGCGAGGCCGACCGTCGCGGCCAGGACCACGGCGCCCAATTGGCGTCGGAATGGGATCACGGGCTGTCTTCCTTTTCCGGGTACGGGGTGCGACCAGTGCCCAAGGATCTGGTGTCAGGACCGCTAGTTGCCAAACAAACCTTCGAGAGGTGCCTTTTCCCGCTGCTCCTCAACCGGCACTTCGCCTTCGTTGAGCGGCAGGCCGAGGGCGGCGTTGTTGGCCAGCCGCCGCATCTCCGCCTCGGCATCGACCACCAGCCCCGGCTGGTCGGGCGTCTGCCAGAACAGCAGCCCCTCGGCGAAGCCGCCGGTATCCTCAAGCTCCTGGTCCGCCTCGCGGTTGACCGTGGCGCGGATATTGGCCTGGGCGGCGTCGGACCCGGCCCGGGACAGCAGTGCCGCCTCGCCGCCGGAAGCCGGTCCGGCGGCGATGAACTGCCCATCGAAATAGAAACCCGATTGGCGGCCGCCGAACAGCACCGATTCCGCCCGCGCAGTGGCGGAGCCTTCCTGGGGCCGCGGCGCGCCCGGCGTCGGCGCCGGCAGGTCGAAGGAGGGCGGCAGGCTCAGGGGCGCCCGGGATACCACGGCGAATTCGTCCGGCACCTTGCGCTCGAACCCGGCGAGCGCCCGGAACTCGGAACATCCTGGCAGGACGGCAACGGCCAGGACCATGGCCAGGATGATGCCGGGATGACGCCTCATGTCTTCGTCCGATCCTTGTCGTCGCCGTCATCCGCCGGTTGCGGCCCGAACAGCTGGTCGAGCACGAGTATCACGACCCCGACGGTGATGCCGCTATCGGCGATGTTGAACGCCGGCCAATGATAGCCCATCACGTGGAAATCCAGAAAGTCCGCGACGGCGCCGAATCGCACCCGGTCGATCACATTGCCGATGGCGCCGCCGATCACCATGCCGATCGCCAGCGCCGGCAGCCACCGGTCCAGCTGCCGCAGCCAGTTGAACAGGAACGCCGAGATCCCTATCGCCAGGGCGGTCAGGAGCCAGCGGCCGACCTCGCCGCCATCGCCGAACATGCCGAAGCTGACGCCCGGATTCCAGACCATCACCAGATTGAAGAAGCCGGTGACCTCGATGATCCGGGGCGGCTGCATCACATGTTCCAGGATCACCCATTTGCTGATCTGGTCCGAGACCAGGATCGCCGCCGCCACCGTCAATCCGAAGCGGACCGCCCAATTGCCCCAGCGGGCCATGATCGTGCCTTCAGCCGTTGAGGGCATCGACCGCATCCGCGCAACGGGTACACAGGGTCGGGTGCGCCGCGACGCTGCCGACCTCGGGCAGGACCTTCCAGCACCTGGCGCATTTCTCGCCCTCCGCCAGCCTGGGCTCGACCGCGACATCGGCCACGTCCGGCAGCCGGAACGCGTCGGCCGGGCCCTCGCCCTCCTGCAGGGTGATGCTGGAGGAGATGGCGATATCGGCCATATCCACTGTATCGACCAGCGCCTTGAGCTCGGCGGAGAGATGCACCACCGGACTCGACTGCAGCGAGGAGCGGATCTTCTTCTCCGCCCGCTCCAGCTCCAGCGCGCCGGTCACGACCCGCCGTACCCGGCGGATGCGGCGCCATCGCTCGCCCAGCGCCTCGTCGGCCCAGCCGTCGGGGATGACCGGGAACTGCCGTTCATGCACGCTGCCGGCCTCCTCGCCCATGCGCGACAGCCAGGCCTCCTCTGCCGTGAAGCAGATGATCGGCGCCAGCCACGCGGTCAGGCAGTCGAACAGATGGTCGAGCACGGTGCGGACCGCCCGACGCCGCACGCTGTCCGGCCGGTCGCAATAGAGCGAATCCTTGCGCACGTCGAAATAGAACGCCGACAGGTCGACGGTGCAGAACTGGTGCAGCGCCGTCGCCATGGCGTGGAAGTCGAAGCCGGCGATGGCGTGGCGGATCTCGCCGTCCAGCTCATGCAGCCGGTGCAGCACCCAGCGATCCAGCTCCGGCATCTCCGCCGGCGGCAGCCGCTCGGCCTCCTCGAACCCGTCCAGCGCGCCCAGCAGATAGCGCAGCGTGTTGCGCAGCCGGCGATACATGTCGACATGGTGCTTGAGGATCTCCGGGCCGATCCGGTGGTCCTCGAAGTAATCCGTGCCGACCACCCAGAGTCGCAGGATATCGGCGCCGCTCTTGGCGATGACGTCCTGCGGATCGGTGGTGTTGCCGAGCGATTTCGACATCTTGCGGCCACGCTCGTCGAGCGTGAAGCCGTGGGTCAGGACGGCGTCATAGGGCGCCCGGCCGCGGGTCCCGCAGCCCTCCAGCAGCGAGGAATGGAACCAGCCGCGATGCTGGTCCGACCCCTCCAGATAGAGCGACGCCGGCGAGAACAGATCGTCGCGCGCCTCGAGCACGAAGCTGTGGGTCGAGCCGGATTCGAACCAGACATCGACGATGTCGAAGATCTGGTCGTAATCCTCGGCCTTGTGGTCGTTGCCCAGAAAATCCTGCGGATCGCGGGCGAACCAGGCATCGGAGCCCTCGGCCTCGAAGGTGTCGGCGATGCGTTTGAACACCGCCTCGTCGCGCAAGACCTCGCCGGTCTCTTTGTGCACGAAGATCGCGATCGGCACGCCCCAGGCGCGCTGCCGGCTGATACACCAATCCGGCCGGTTCTCGATCATCGAGCGCAGGCGGTTGTAGCCGGCGGCGGGCACGAAGCGGGTTTCGTCCAGCGCCGCCAGCGCCTTCTCGCGCAGATCGTTGGTGTCCATCGAGATGAACCATTGCGCCGTCGCCCGGAAGATCAGCGGCGCCTTCGACCGCCAGGAATGCGGATAGCTGTGCTTGAGCCTGCCGCGGGCCAGCAGCATGCCGGCCTTGTCGAGCGCCACATTGATCTCGTGATTGGCGTTTCCGGCTTTGCCGTCGGGCTTGTAGATCACCTGGCCCGCGAACAGCGGCACATGGTCGAGGAAGCGGCCGTCCTCGCTGACCATCTGCTCCGCCTTGATGCCGTGGCGGGCGCCGAGATCGAAATCGTCGGCGCCGTGGCTCGGCGCGATATGCACCACGCCGGTGCCCTGCTCCGTCGTCACGAACTCCGCCGCATAGGCCGGCGCCCCGTGGGCATAGGCGTCCTTGCCGCCCTGGCCTTCCAGCGGATGGCGGCAGGCCGTGCCGGCCAGCGCGCTGCCGGGAAAGGTGTCGACCGCCGCCCAATCCGTGATGCCGGCCCGCTTGGCGACGTCCTCGGCCAACGCCGTTGCCAGCACCAGAACCTCGCCGACCTTGGCGGCACTGTCGTCTTCCACCGCGGCGACCTTGAACGCGGCGTATTCGATGTCATCGCCATAGGCCAGCGCCCGGTTGGCCGGGATGGTCCAAGGCGTCGTCGTCCAGATGAGCACCGAGGCGCCGTCCAGCGAGGGGCGCGACGCGGTCACCACCGGGAAGCGGACCCAGATCGTGGTCGAGACATGGTCCTCGTATTCCACCTCGGCCTCGGCCAGGGCGGTTTTCTCCACCACCGACCACAGCACCGGCTTCATGCCGCGGAACAGGCCGCCATTGAGGGCGAATTTGTGGATCTCGCGGACGATCTGCGCCTCGGCGGCGTTGGTCATCGTGGTGTAGGGGGTCTTCCAGTCGCCGATCACGCCCAGGCGCTGGAACTCCTCCGACTGCACCCCGACCCAATGCTCGGCGAAGCGGCGGCATTCGTCGCGGAACTGCAGGATCGGGACGTCGTCCTTGTCCTTGCCCTCCTCGCGGTATTTCTCCTCGATCTTCCACTCGATGGGCAGGCCGTGGCAGTCCCAGCCGGGGACGTAGTTGGAATCCCGGCCGGTCATCTGCTGGGTGCGGACGACCAGGTCCTTCAGCACCTTGTTGATGGCGTGGCCGATATGCAGATGGCCGTTCGCATAGGGCGGGCCGTCATGCAGGATGAAGGGCGGGCGCCCCTTGGACTGGTCGCGCAGCCGGCGATACAGGTCGGCCTTGCGCCAGCGCGCCAGCAATTCGGGCTCTCTCTGCGGCAGTCCGCCGCGCATGGGGAAATCCGTGCGCGGCAGAAACACGGTCGATTTGTAGTCGACCTCGTCCGTCGCAGTGTCTGCAGCGGTCATCGTAAACCCTTTCGGCGCCTGGCGCCGGGACCGCCGCTTTGCGGATGTCCGGCAGGCCTGGAAGCGCTCATGGACCGTCGTCCGTTACTCTTCTGGATCAGGAAAGTGCCGCAAATGCGGCCAAGGCCCGGCCCCCTTCAGAGGACCGGGGCGATAATTCGCCCCGAACGCGCTATCGCGCGCGAATATGCGAGCCGGTGTGTCATGGCGGCGGGATGTTAGCGAATCGCCCCGAGGGGTCAAGTGCGGAGGCCGGGGTTCAGGGAACCACGGAGGCGCAGAGACAAAGAGGAATAGAGCAACCAACAGCCAACCCAGCTGCCGTCATTCCCGGGAAAGCGGGAATCCAGAGATCTGGTCGGTGACGGCGGCGCGTCTGTGCCAGCTGGATTCCCGCTTTCGCGGGAATGACGATCCTTCTTCTGTGTCGTTTCTCTGTGCCTCTTTGTCTCTGTGGTGAATTCCTATTTCGCCAGCACCCTGCGCGCATCGACGGAATCCTCGTCCATCTGCGCGATCAGCGCGTCGGTGTCGTCGAAATTCATCTCCGGACGCAGCCGTTCCACCAGTTGCACCCTGAGATGCCGGCCATAGAGGTCACCGTCGAAATCGAACAGATGCGCCTCCATCAGCGGATCCGGCACGGCATACATCGGCCGAACCCCGACATTGGCCACCCCGTCCCGCCAGTCCAGCTCGGCCCCCTCGTCGATGGCGGCACGGACCGCATAGACGCCATAGGCCGGGCGCAGATAGTCGCCGAGGGACAGATTGGCGGTCGGATAGCCGAATTCGCGGCCGCGCCGGTCGCCGGCCTCCACTCGCCCCTCGATTTCCCAGGGCCGGCCCAGAATCTCCGCCGCCTCGCGGATGCGGCCCTCCTGCAGATGTTCTCGGGCGGCGCTGGAGGAATAGGTGCCGCCGCTCTCGTCCGATGCCTGGGTCACGACGGTCACGCCGAAGCCGTGCCCGCGGCCATAGGAGAGCAGCGCCTCGGCATTGCCCTGGCGCTTGTGCCCGAAGCAGAAATCGTAGCCGATGACCACATGGCTGGCCCCGAGGCCGGCCAGCAGCACCTCCTCGACGAACCAGTCGGCGGAGTGCCGCGAGAACTCCATGTCGAAATGCAGCACCATGTGCAGGTCGACGCCCAGCGCCTCCAGCAACCGCGCCTTGATGCGGAACGGCGTCAACCGGAAGGGCGGGTCGTCGGGCCGGAAGACCGAGCGCGGATGCGGCTCGAAGGACAGAACCGCCAGCGGCACGCCGCTCGACCGCGCCACCGCCTGGGCATCGGCGATGACGATCTGGTGGCCGCGATGCACGCCGTCGAAATTGCCCACCGCCACGACGGACCCGCGCAGGGTGTCGGGCAACTCGCTGTGATGCCTGAAAATCTGCATAGACGCTGACCGACCGTCCCTGACCGGGGAAAAATCGGATGCGACTATAGTGAGAGAGGGGGGTGGTCGCCAGCGCCGGAAAGGACGCCGCGATTACGCGCGGGTCGGCACCATCACCGTGGCCTGGCCATCGATGACCATCGTGTCGCCGACCGTGCACTGGGTCTGCATCACGACGCGGCGCTTCTCCGGAATGATCTCCAGCACCGTGACCCGCGCAGTGACCGTGTCGCCCGGGCGCACCGGCGCCTTGAACTTCAGATCCTGGCTAATGTAGATGCAGCCTGGCCCCGGCAGCTTGGTGCCGAGCACGGCGGAGATGAACCCGGCGCTCAGCATGCCGTGTGAGATCCGGCCCTCGAAGATGGTGTCCTTGGCGTATTCCTCGTCCAGATGGACCGGGTTGGTGTCGCCGGACACGCCGGAGAACATGACGATATCGGCATCCGTCAGCGTCTTGGAGAAGCTGGCGGACATGCCCACGGCCAGATCCTCAAGGAAATAGCCGGCCTCGCGGTCGTCGTAGCGGCGAACGTCGTCCACTGGTCAGTCTCCTGATTTGCCATCCCGCACCGCACGACTGCAATTGTGCGTCGCACGAATTATTTTGCGCCGCAATATATGCAGCAAATCGGTTAACGGCAAGTGAACGAATGGTTATTGCAAAACCGGAAACTGCGCTGTCAGATCAAAGACAGGCTACAACACTCAGAATTCATTGAACTTCATCACGGTAGCTGGATTTACGTTTTGTGACAGCCCGCAACCGGACGCAAGACTTGGCCCTCGAATGATTATTGCTGCGCTGCCCAAAAATGCTGCAAATGCTGCATAAAGTCGGCAATTTTGCTGCACTGCCTAAATGTGCAGCAATCCAGCGATATCAGCCCTTTGGCGGTGATTCGGGCGGATGGGAGATCATCACCACCGGTTGTTCGCGAGTCTGCACAAGATAGAACAGCGTCTTGGGCGTGTTGTCGGTGACGAAGAAGCTAAACGCCACCTGCTCCCCCGGCCGCACCACGCCCTGGCGGAAGGTAACGCCGTCCAGGGGCTCGTCGGTGGCGATCATGTCGCGATAGAGGTCGGAGGAGAAGTTTCGGACACTGGTCGGGTTCTGCCCGAAGGACAGGCCGTCGCCATAGGTGCTGTCCTGGCCCAGATGTTCCTGCAGATGCAGCTCATAGCTCTGCCAGGCATTGTCGGTGGCATTGATCACCACCTTGGTCATGACGAATCCGGCCAGATGCTGGGTCCGGGAGGGATTGCCGAAGGCCTCGGTCAACCCCCGCACCACCAGGATCGCCGGCGCGTTGTCGACCACCCGCTCGACGATCACGAACGGATCCGCCAGGGTCCCGCTGCCCCAGCCATCCACCAGCTCGAACCCGCCCACCTCGTCGCTGAAGGTGATGCCGTTCAGCGTGATGGGCTCGGCCGCCACGCCCGACCACGGCATCAGCGCCATGGCGGAACATCCGACCACAATCACTCGCAGAATGCGCCACATCGGTTAGAGGATGCCGGCCGCCGCGTGGGGCGTAAAGCAGATTGACGGCGCGATCGCAGGGGACTGCCTCCGGGAACCGAATGTTAGCGGTTGCCGCCTGACGATGCGGGCCGACCGCAAGCGCCTACGATAAGGTGTTCTCGATGCAGAGAAGCCAACAGCTGGCAATCGATCTCGCGATCGGCGCTCTGATTCCATATACCGCCCTCGCCTGCTTCCTGGCGGTGTTCAAGAGCGGCTTCGAGCCGGCGCAGATCGCATTCTCCTTCATTCTGCCGATCCTCCTGCTGTTCTTCCCCTTCGCGACGCTGCCGTACAATCCGCTTGGCGCAGTTGTCCTGCTGGCGATCGCCGGCGCCTTCTACGCGGTCTTCCGGTATGTGCGTCCGGCCTTCCGCCGGTACGTATTGGCCGCGATCTTTGTCGGGTGGGGGTTCTATGGCTTCTATTGTGCCCACTGGATCGCGGCGTGACCGCAAGCATCGCGCATTGGCCCGATCACTCGCCGGCGCGCTTGTCGTGGATATCGATCCCGTGAAGCGGGCCAAGCGCCTTCAAATGCTCAGCGACCGTGCGGCCGGTTTCCGGATGCCGCCAATCCGGGGCGATATCGGCGGCCGGGGCCAGGACGAAGGCGCGTTCGGCGACACGGGGATGGGGGATCTCCAGGCCCGGCTCGCGGACGATGCGATCGGCGTAGAACACAATGTCGAGATCGATGCTGCGGGGGCCGTAGCGGCGGGAGCGAACGCGGCCGATGCGACGTTCCAGCGCCTTCAGCGCGTCGAGCAGCGGACGCGGCTCAAGCTCGGTCTGGCCGGTGACGGCCATGTTGAGATAGGCGCCCTGGTCGGTGTCGTACATGGGCGCGGTCTCGTAGACCGGCGAGGCCGCTTCGACTTGCAGGATGTCGGCCAGCCCGTCCACCGCGGCGCGCAGATTGGCCTGCCGGTCGCCGATATTGGCCCCCAATGCGAGAAGCACCCGCTCCACTGGCAGCGTCCCCCTGTCCCCACCCGCCTCGCGGGCGGCCAGGGTTTATGGCCTTGTCGTCGACGAAAGTCGAGGTTATCCAGTCGCCGCGGCGCGCTCGCGCGGCACCGGCCCAACCTCGAGAAGGACCCCGCGTGACCGAAACCGTTCTGCTGAAAGGCAAACCGCTGGCCGAGGCGCTGCGCCAGGACATCGCCGAACGCACCGCGGCGCTGAAATCCGCCGGCACCACGCCGGTGCTCGCGGTGGTGGTCGGCAGCGCCGATCCGGCGGCGATCAAATACGCCGAGGCCAAGCAGCGCTCCGCCGAGAAGCTGGGGATCGCCATCAACCTGGTGCGCTTCGACCCGGCCCTGGGCCAGGACGCGCTGGAATACGAGCTCGACGCCCTGTCGCGCGACGACCGGGTGCACGGCATCCTGCTGGAGCTGCCGCTCGATCCCGCCCTGGATGCCGAACGCGCCATCGAGCACATCGCCCCGCTGAAGGACGTCGATGGCCTGACTGCCGCCAATCTCGGCCAGATCGCGGCTGGCGACGAAAGCCGGGCCATCGCGCCCGCCACCCCGATCGCCTGCATCCGCCTGGCGGAAAGCGCCGCCCCGCTCTCCGGCACCCGCGCGGTCGTCGTCGGGCGCGGGCGTTCGGTCGGCCGCGCCCTGATCCCGATGCTGATCAACCGGCACGTCACCGTGACGGTTTGCCACACTCGGACGCCGGACCTGGCCGCCGCCATCGCGCCCTGCGACTTCGTCTTCGTCGCCGCCGGGCGAGCCGCGCTGATCACCGCCGAGCAGCTGAAGCCCGGCCAGATCGTCGTCGATGCCGGCATCAACGTGGTCGAGGACGGCGTCGTCGGCGATGTGGACCCGGCCGCAGTGGGCGCGGTGAAGGCGCTCACGCCGGTGCCGGGCGGCGTCGGGCCGCTGACCTCGACCGTGATCTTCGACAATCTGCTGCGCGCCATATCCCTGCAGCAGGGCGGGGAGGAGCAAGAATGACCGAGAGCATCTGGACCTGCGGCCTCGCCGAATTCCGCGACCGCACAGCCAGCGCCGACCCGACGCCGGGCGGCGGCTCGGCGGCGATGGTGTCGGCCGCCATCGGCATGGGGCTGGTGCAGATGGCGCTCCGGGTCACCGAGGGCAAGGTGGAAGACCCGTCGGGGCTGGCGCCGCTGATCGAGGGCGGCGACCGGCTGCTGGCGGAATTGTCCGGCCACGCCGACGCCGATATCACCGTCTTCGAGGCCTATATGGCGGCACTGAAGCTGCCGCGCGGCAGCGATGAAGAGAAGGCGGCCCGCAGATCGGCCCTTGCCGACGCCGCGGTGGCCGCCACCGAGGTGCCCCTGAACGCGGCGCAATCGGTCCTGGAGGCGCTGGATCTGGCCCGCCAGGCCGCCGCCGTCTCCGATCGCGGCATCCTCAGCGACGTGGCGGCCGGAGCGGCCCTGCTGAACGGCGCCGTGACCGCGGTGCTGTACAACGTCGACATCAACCTCGGGAGCGTCAAGGACGCCGACACTGCCGCCGATTTCGCCAAGAGCCGCAAACACCTGGCCTCGGCGGCCGCTACGCGCCATGGCTCCATCGTCGCCCTGGTGGAAGACCGGCTGGCCTGAATTCGGGAAGGCGGCTTCACCGGGCAAGATTTCTCGCCGTAGCGGAACCGCGTCGTCCCCGGACGTGATCCGGGGACCCATTGCGACACCTGCCCGGTCCTGAGATGGGTCCCCGGGTCGAGCCCGGGACGACGCGGGAGGTGGGATGAATCGCCGCTACTTGATCTTGTCGGTGGATTCCACGATGTGGCTGACCAGGCCGTATTCCTTGGCTTCCTCGGCGGTCATCCAGTAGTTGCGATCGGTGTCCTTCTCGACTTTGTCCACCGGCTGGCCGGTTTCCCGCGCGATGATCTCGTTGAGGCGCTTGCGCATCTTGACGATTTCCTTGGCCTCGATGGCGATATCCGCCGCCGGCCCGCCGACCCCGCCCATCGGCTGGTGCAGCAGGAAACGGGTGTTCGGCAGGCAATACCGGTTCTCCTTCTTGGCACTCAGGAAGATGTGCGCGCCGGCGCTGGCCACCCAGCCGGTACCGATCATCTTCACCGGCGCCTTGATGAACCGGACCATGTCGTGGATGGTGTCGCCCGCCTCAACATGGCCGCCCTGGGAGCAGATGATGAGCCGAATCGGATCGGCGCTCTTGGTGTCCAGCGCAATCAACTGCGCGACCACCTCTTTCGCCACCTTCTGCGAGATCTCGCCGAAGATCAGGACCGTACGGGATTCGAACAGCTGTTGCGCCACCATGGCGCCGGCTTCGGGCCGCTCCTTCTCCTCGTCCTTCTTGTCGAGGCGGGCGTGGGGTATGGAATCGGTCATCTTGGGGCTCCGGTGGGCTTTGGGGCATGGCGCCAGTCGCGGCGTTCCTAACCTGAATTCTCCGCCGGTTCAACACGGCGGACGGCAATGGCAACAAGACCGCACGGACATTAATTTTCCGTCGCACCCTGTAACATAGGACCACAGGGACTATGTTTCGCCGATGAACTCCGTCCTGGAAACCATCCGCCCGGGCATCGCACCGCCGGGCAGCCGGCTCTACGCCATCGGCGACGTGCACGGCCAGCTTCCGCTTCTGCAGGATCTGCATGAGGCGATCCGTCGCGACCTGGAGCAGAACGCGCCGGAGCGGGTGGTGGTGGTGTATCTCGGCGACTATGTCGACCGCGGCAGCGAATCCTGCGGCGTCATCGAGTTGCTCTCCTCCGGGCGCGGCCTGCCGGAGAACGGGGTGGAACGGATCTACCTTGCCGGTAACCACGAAGACATGATGCTGACGGCGCTGGACCCGGCCGAGGCCGGAACCGCACGCGGCGCCGGGCTGACCATGACCTGGCTGCAGAATGGCGGCGTGCAGACACTGGCCAGCTATGACGTGAAGGCGGACACCGCGTTGCCCTTCACGAAATTGGCCGACTCGATCCGCGCCGCCATGCGGGAGGCCATGCCGGAACACCACCGGAGATTCCTGGACGGGTTGAAGCCCTACCACCAGGAAGGCGGCTACCTGTTCGTCCATGCGGGCATCCGCCCCGGCGTCCCGCTGGAGCAGCAATCCCGCGAGGACCTGTTCTGGATCCGCAAGGATTTCCTGGATTGCCGCGAGCCGCACCCCTTCGTGGTGGTACATGGCCACACCCCCTGCCGCCTGCCGGAGATGCTGGACAACCGCATCTGCGTCGACACCGGCGCCTTTGCCACCGGCCGTCTGACCTGCGCCGTCTTCGAGGGCACCGAACGCCGCCTGCTGAACGTCAACGGCCGGCCGGTGTAACGCAATCAGCGTCTTTGCGGACCGGCAGATCCGACTTGGCGGCGAGCCCGCAGGCTTGCGGACGCATACCGGACGGCGGCGCGGGCGCGTGCCAATCCGTCGCAAATTGACGATTCATTCTTCTGTAACGTACCTAGACTTTCCGGTCTCGAGGCTTCCGCGAAGCGCCGGGCGGGTCATGCATGGTCCGCCGTGCCCCCAAAAGCCTGGCGAAGGGCCGCTCACGGCCCAATCTCGTGGGGCGCGAAGCGCGGCTAACGAAGTTCGCAGGGGGCTACGATCGCATGTATACGAAAATCATGGTGCCGGTCGATCTGGTGCACATCGACCGTTTGGAAAAGGCCATTACGACGGCAACGGACTTGGCGAGGCACTACGGAATTCCGATCTGCTTCGCCGGAATCACCGCCGAGACACCCACCGAGGTTGCGCACTCGCCCGGCGAATACGAGAGCAAACTCAGCGCATTCGCAGCGGAACAATCCAGCCAACATGGCCTGACCATCGATTCCCGGGCCTATCCAAGCCACGATCCGGCCGTCGACCTGGATACGGCATTGATCGCCGCGGCCGAGGACAACGACGCCGACCTGATCGTCATGGCGTCGCATGTGCCGGGCCTGCCGGAGCATATCTTCGCATCCAACGCGGGCGCAGTGGCTTCGCACGCCAAGGTGTCGGTGTTCGTCGTCCGGTAGCGCGCAATCCGATGCGTCCGGCGATTGGGTGCAAATGTGGCAAGCATTCAAGATCGACAAAGCCGTGGGTCAACCACGGACCGGGACTGCGGGCCCGGACATCGGCTCCGTGCGCGGGGCCGAAAACAAACCTGAGGAGGCTCAATGACTGCGCAATCCGAACTCACGCCTGACGGACCGGCGGATGTGATCGACACCGATTACACGCTCGGCCAGGACAACATCCAACCGTCGATCGGACCGTTCGGCCTGGATATCCACAACCCGGTCTTCATGATTTCCGGGCTGACGATCGTCGCCTTTGTCTTCTTCGCACTCGCCCTGCCGGAACAGGCCGGCGAGTTCTTCGGCTGGCTGCGCCCGGCGGTGACCTCGACCTTCGACTGGTTCTTCCTGTCCGCCGGCAACATCTTCGTGCTGGTGGCCCTGGCCCTGGTCGTCACGCCGCTTGGCGGTATCCGCCTCGGCGGCATGGATGCCAAGCCGGACTATTCCTATTCCGGCTGGTTCGCCATGCTGTTCGCCGCCGGCATGGGCATCGGCCTGATGTTCTTCGGCGTGTCCGAGCCGATCTCGCACTTCAACTCCTCGCTGGCCGAAGGCGCCGGCAGCCCCGAAAGCTGGGCGCCGCTGGCCGGCGCGGCCGGCGACGAGACCGAGGCCAGGCGGCTCGGCATGGCCGCCACGATCTTCCACTGGGGCCTGCATCCCTGGGCGATCTATGCCATCGTCGGCCTGTCCCTGGCGCTGTTCGCCTACAACAAGGGGCTGCCGCTCAGCGTGCGCTCGATCTTCTATCCGATCTTCGGCGAGAAGGTCTGGGGCTGGACAGGCCACATCATCGACACGCTGGCGGTCTTCGCGACGCTGTTCGGGCTGGCGACGTCGCTCGGCTTCGGCGCCGAGCAGGCCAATGCCGGGCTGCAATTCCTGTTCGGGATCCCGGTTAACGACGTGTCCAAGGTGCTGCTGATCACCGGCATCACCGCGGTGGCGCTGGTTTCGGTGATCGCCGGGCTGGATGCGGGCGTTAAGCGGCTGTCGGAGATCAACATGGTCCTGGCCGCCCTGCTGCTGCTCTTCGTCATCGTGCTCGGGCCGACCCTGGCCATCATCACCGGCTTCTTCGGCAATCTGGTGGCCTATGCCGAATACCTGCCGGCGCTGTCCAACCCGTTCGGTCGCGAGGACACCAATTTCAGCCAGGGCTGGACCTCGTTCTACTGGGCCTGGTGGATCTCCTGGTCGCCCTTCGTCGGCATGTTCATCGCCCGGGTCAGCCGGGGCCGCACGGTGCGCGAGTTCGTGGTCTGCGTCCTGCTGATCCCGTCGGTCGTCTCGGTGCTGTGGATGACCTCGTTCGGCGGCACCGCCATCAGCATGCTGAGCGAGGGCTACCAGGCCGTCGCCGAGGCACCGCTGGAGCTGAAGCTGTTCAGCATGTTGGACAACCTGCCGCTGGCGGCCATCACCTCCTTCGTCGGCATCGTGCTGGTGATCGTGTTCTTCGTCACCTCGTCGGATTCCGGATCGCTGGTGATCGACACCATCACCGCCGGCGGCAAGGTCGACGCCCCGGTCTCCCAGCGCGTCTTCTGGGCGACCTTCGAGGGGCTGGTGGCGATCGCCCTGCTGCTGGGCGGCGGCTTGGGCGCGTTGCAGGCGGCTTCGGTCTCGACCGGGCTGCCCTTCGCGGTGGTGCTGCTGCTGGCTTGCTACGCCCTGATCAAGGGGCTGATGTCCGAACCGCGGAAGCGGTAGGCGACACCCGTACCGTCGGCCAACCGCCGGCACGAACCTCTGCCCGGCGCGGTCTCACGATCGCGCCGGTTTTCTTTGCACACTCCGCTTGTCGGAGGCCGCCTGGCGAACGAAAATCCGCGCCATGTGCGAGCTCCTGGGCATGAACTGCAACGTCCCGACCGATATCCGGTTCAGCTTTTCCGGGCTGATCCAGCGCGGCGGGCGCACCGGGCCGCACCGCGACGGCTGGGGCATCGCCTTCTACGAGAACCGCGGCTGCCGCACCTTCCACGACCCGCTGGCCAGCGTGGACTCGGAGATCGCCGAGCTGGTGCGCACCCATTCGGTCAAGAGCCTCAACGTCATCTGCCATATCCGCAAGGCGACCAACGGCCGGATTTGCCTGGAGAACACCCACCCCTTCATCCGCGAGCTGTGGGGCCGGCACTGGGCCTTCGCCCATAACGGCAAGCTGAAGGGCGTGAAGTCCTGGCCGCTCGGCTTCTACCGCCCGATCGGCACCACCGACAGCGAGCACGCCTTCTGCTGGATGCTGGGCCGAATCCGCGAGCGTTTTCCGGAACCGCCCGGCGACCGCGCCCTGCGCCGACTGATCGCCGAGTTGGCGGCCGAGATCTCCGAAACCGGCACCTTCAACTTCATGCTCTGCGACTCGCGCCACCTCTACTGTCACTGCAGCACCCACCTCGCCTGGCTGACCCGCCGCGCGCCTTTCGGCGAGGCCAGCCTGATCGACACCGAGATGACGGTGGATTTCGCCGAAGTCACCACGCCGCGCGACATCGTCACGGTCATCGCCACCAAGCCTCTGACCGACAACGAGGATTGGACGGTGATGCGGGCCGGCGAGATGACGGTGTTCCGCGACGGTCTCCCCGCCCTTGTTCGCAGGGATCAATCGGCGCCAGCGGCCCGATGAGTAGACCGGCTTTCGCCCATGCCGGCCGTCTGCGCTGCGCTGGAACGGGATTGCTTCAGTATTGCCAGCCCAGGATGTTCCATTCCGCGAGGAACCAGAGAAGCACGGCCGAGGTCAGGGTCACGACGACGCCGTTCATGTGGCCCAATCGGGTGCCGGAGCGCCGGACGTAAGCCAATAGTGACAGCCCGGCGGCAATCGCCGTCAGCACGACACTTGCGACCGGCAGCGCTAGGATCGCGCTCATGCCCGGCGGGTACCGGAAGTAGTCCGTCATCGTCACCACCATGGCCGCGAACCCGACGATGAAGACGGCATTGGTGGCGCACAGCGCGATCTTTACGCCGGCCGCCGCCCGAACCCAGCGAGGCTGGACGACGCCCCGTCGTCGGTGCCGCACGGCCAGCCAGATTCCGCGTGCTCCGGCAGCGGCAAAGACGACCAGCGATACGATCGCCACCAGCACCAGGACATGCACCGTTTCGTACCAGGGGATGCGGGCGAACGAGTTGACCGACGAGCCGAGAAGCAGGGCGTTGATCCGGCCGGAATCATCCTCCCCGAAAGCGACCAACACATCGCCCTCGGCCTGGCGAAACAGGTTGGGTCCGATCTCGATATATTCGACACCCTCGTCGGGATTCCCGGGGTCCGACAACAGATCGCCCAGGAACAGCGTGTTGCGGTCGGTGGCATGCACCCACAACTCGTTGAACCGCATTGCCTTCTCCAGCCGGGTGAAGGCTAGGCGGGTGTCCCGGTAGGCGCCGACATAGCGGCCGCTGCGATCCGCGAAATCCGCCGGAGGCCTGACCGCCGCGGGCTCGGGGGTCGGGTAGTAGCGGTCGAGGAACGCCTCCAGGATCTCGGCGCCGGCCTCACCCGGGGCGTTGAAGGCGAGGAACACGCCGACCCCCTCGCCCGGCAAGAGCGCCAGATTGGCGTGAAATACGAAAGTGGCGCCGCTGTGCTGTAGTAGTTGCCGCCCGTCGCGATCCATGACACCAAAGCTCAGCGCCATGCTCGGCAGGCTCGCCGGATGGCCGAATTGCCGGCGCTGCATCGCGTCTGCGGAGTCCGCCGAAAGGATCCGGGTGTTGCCGAAACGGCCGCGTTGCAGATGGGCGATCATGAAATGCGCCATATCGATCGCGGTGCTCGACAGGGCGGCGGCCGGGCCGTGCTCGGACGTAAACTCGAAGGGCTGGGCCACATAGGCTCCGTCCTCATAGTGGTAGCCCGTCGCCAGGTGATCCGCCAGCGGGGCAGGCACGGGCTCCAGATAAGTGCTGCGCGCCATCTGCAGCGGGGCCAGGATGTTGCGATCGACATACTCGGCAAACGACAGGCCGGAGACCCGCTCGACAATGTGGCCGGCCAGTGTCACGCCCCAGTTCGAATAGGACGCAACCCGGCCCGGCGGGCGCACCCGCGCGGGAAACAGGTCTTGCAGCAACTGGGCCAAGGGCAGCACGATGTCTTCCGGAAGATCCGGGTCGACACCGATCACCCGTTCCTCGACGCCGGCGGAATGGGTCAGAAGATGGCGCAGCGTGATGGGTTCGGCGAAGGTGTCCGGTATCGTGAATTCGGAGAGATAGGTATTCACGTCGGCATCGAGATCGAGATCGCCGCGCTCGACCAGCTGCATCACCGCCGTGCCGACAAACAGCTTCGACACCGACGCAACGCGGAACAGCGTTCGCCCCGGATCAACCGGCCGCGCCTCATCGATGTCCGCATGCCCGTATCCCTTGGCCAAAATGATGCGCCCATCCTGGACGAACGAGATGACCGCCCCGGGCAAATGGCCGGTCTCGAGCTGGTCTGCCATCACCTGATCGATGAAAGCCTCCAGGGCCTGCCGGTCGGATAAGGAGGCCGAGGGTCGATCAGCCGGCGCCGGCTCCGAACCAGCGGTTTGCCGAGCCGCGGCGGGGCCGACACACATGCATGCGGCGACTGCCAAGGCGGCCAACATCCGCAGCACCCCGATCCATCTGGTGGACGACTGCACCCGCCGACGGCCCGGCAGCGCTCAGTCCAGCAGCGCGTCTGCGTGGTGGGTCATGTGGTCGCCGATGAAGGTGCTGATGAAGTAGTAGCTGTGGTCGTAGCCGGCATGGCGGCGCAGGTCGAGGGGCTGGTCGGCGGCCTCGCAGGCCTGCTCCAGCAGCTCCGGCTTCAGCTCCCGTTCCAGGAACGGGTCGGCCAGGCCGATATCGACCAGGATGGTGCCGTCGAAACGGGCACCGTCGGCCAGCAGCGCCGTAGCGTCGTATTTCCGGGCCTCGGTCTCGTCGTCGCCGAGATAGCCGGCGAAGGCCTTCTGCCCCCAGGGCACCGACATCGGGGCCACGATCGGCGCGAAGGTCGAGACGGATTGGTAGGTTCCGGGGTTCTTCAGCGCGATGGTCAAAGCGCCATGGCCGCCCATGGAATGCCCGAAGATGCCCTGCCGGTCCATATCGGCGGAGAAATTCGCCGCGATCAGCGCCGACAATTCCTCGGTCACATAGCTGTACATGCGGTAGTTGCGCGACCAGGGCTCGGCGGTGGCGTCGAGATAGAAGCCGGCGGCGCTGCCGAAATCCCAATCGTCGTCCTCGCCGGCGATGCCGGCGCCGCGCGGGCTGGTGTCCGGCATGACCAGCATCATGCCGTAGGACGACGCGTAGCGCTGCGCCCCGGCCTTGATGGTGAAGGTCTCCTCGGTGCAGGTCAGTCCGGCCAGATAGGTCAGCACCGGCACCTTCGCCGTCTCCGCCTGCACCGGCCGATAGACCGCGAATTTCATCGCCGTGCCGGTGGCCTCGCTCTGATGCTCGTAGAAGCCCTGGACGCCGCCATAGCACTTCTGTTCGGAGATGGTCTTCAGGTCAGCCATTGTCGTTCCATCGGGTTGATCAGGGTGGCTAGTTCAGCATGTCGATGATCGCTCTGGCGTCTTCGCGACTGATCGGAGAGATGGTGAACCCGCCATTGGCGATCGGCTCCATGATGTGCGGGCTCGAAAGGACCTGGTTGCCGAAGCGAATGACGATCTGCTCGCCTACGAAGGTGGCGGTGAACTTCTCCAGAGCCCTGGCTTTGGCAGGCACCAGACTGATCTCCAGGCCCTCAAGGTCCGTGGCGGTCAGCCTGTGCGCGGCATCTTCAATGTCCTCCCGTGCCAGCGCGAGCCGCGCGCTGCCGACCTCGAGGGTGAGCACAGCCTCGCCTGCATGCGCCCCGGGTATGGACTGAAGCAGGGCGGCGGCGATGACCAGACAGGCCACGGGCCATAGCAACGTCCATCCCTGCATCGGTTCGCACCCGGCGGCCTGACCCCCCTAATACGTGATCACGCTGCGGATCGACTTGCCTTCATGCATCAGGTCGAAGGCGGTGTTGATCTCTTCCAGCGGCATCTTGTGGGTGATCAGCGGGTCGATCTGGATCTTGTTGTCCATGTACCAGTCGACGATCTTCGGCACGTCGGTGCGGCCGCGGGCGCCGCCGAAGGCGGTGCCCTGCCAGACCCGGCCGGTGACCAGCTGAAACGGGCGCGTCGCAATCTCCTGCCCGGCGCCGGCGACGCCGATGATGGTGCTCACGCCCCAGCCCTTGTGGCAGCATTCCAGCGCCTGGCGCATCACCTCGACATTGCCGATGCACTCGAAGGAGTAGTCCGCGCCGCCGCCGGTCAGCTCGACCAGATGGCCGACCAGGTCGCCGGACACGTCCTTCGGGTTCACGAAATGGGTCATGCCGAAATTGCGGGCGATGGCCTCGCGCTCGGGATTCAGATCCACGCCGACGATCATGTTGGCGCCGACCAGCTTGGCGCCCTGTATGACGTTGAGGCCGATGCCGCCCAGGCCGAACACCACCACATTCGCACCCGGCTCGACCTTGGCGGTGTTGATCACCGCGCCGACGCCGGTGGTCACGCCGCAGCCGATATAGCAGACCATGTCGAACGGCGCGTCCTTGCGGATCTTGGCCAGCGCGATCTCCGGCAGGACCGAGTAGTTGGAGAAGGTCGAGCAGCCCATGTAGTGGTAGATCGGCTTGCCGTTCAGCGAGAACCGGCTGGTGCCGTCGGGCATCAGCCCCTGGCCCTGGGTCACGCGGATCTTCTGGCAGAGATTGGTCTTCTGCGAGGTACAGTACTCGCATTCCCGGCATTCCGGGGTGTAGAGCGGGATCACATGGTCGCCGGCGGCGACAGAGGTCACGCCGGGGCCGGTCTCGACCACCACGCCCGCGCCCTCATGGCCGAGGATGGTCGGGAACAGGCCTTCCGGATCCGCGCCCGTGAGGGTGAACGCATCGGTGTGGCAGACGCCGGTCGCCTTGAGCTCGACCAGCACTTCGCCTTCCCGCGGGCCCTCCAATTGGACGGTTTCGATCTCCAGCGGCTTGCCGGCCTCATGCGCGACCGCGGCTCTGACATCCATGGTGGTAACCCTCCCTCGACTCGTTCCCGAATGACCGGTTTCTTGATTGTCCTGGCGCACCGTCGCGGCCGGGGCGCTGAGATGAGGCGGTCATGGTGGCTCAGTTCCGCATTCCGCCTCAAGGCCTTTTGCCCGGGCGATGGCGACTGGAACCGCTTCTCGGTCCTGCGATAGGGTGAACGTCCCGTCGGCCTGCGGCGTCCGCCGCCAGCCGCATCCAGGAACAGACAGAGATTATCCGGGAGGCAGCCCATGCGGGCGAGCGACGTGAAGACCGCCGAAGATGCGCGCAGGATCGTCGAGGAGCGCGACCTGTCCCACGTCAAGGTCGGCGCCTTCGACATGGACGGCGTGCTGCGCGGCAAATACATGGCGCGGGAGAAGTTCCTGTCGGCCATGTCCGGCGGCTTCGGCTTCTGCGACGTGGTGCTGGGCTGGGACAGCTACGACCAGCTCTACGACAACGTCCAGTTCACCGGCTGGCATACCGGCTATCCGGACGCCAAGGTGCGGGTGCTGCCGGAAAGCTGCCGCGAGATCCCCTGGGAGGACGGCATGCTGTTCTTCCTGGGCGATTTCGCCGATGAGGCGGAGACCGTCTGCCCGCGCTCCTGCCTGAACCGGGTCGTCGACAAAGCGGCCCAGATGGGCCTGGTGCCTTCGGCCGCCGCCGAATACGAGTTCTTCCTGTTCGAGGAGACGCCGCATTCCGTGCGCGAGAAGCACTATCGCGACATGAAGCCGATCACCCCCGGCTTCTTCGGCTATTCGGTGCTGCGCAATTCGGTCTGGGCCGATTTCCACCGGGAGTTCCTGGATATCTGCCAGGAGATGGATTTTCCGCTGGAGGGGCTGCACACCGAGACCGGCCCAGGCGTCATGGAGGCGGCGATCGCCGTGGACGGCCTGCCGGCGGCGGCGGACAAGGCGGCGCTGTTCAAGACCTTCACCAAGGTCTTCGCCCAGCGCAACGGCCTGATGGCCACCTTCATGGCGAAGTGGTCCATGGATTGGCCCGGCCAGTCCGGCCACATCCACATGTCGCTGAAGGACCAGGCCGGCAAGGCGGTGTTCCACGACCCGTCCCAGCCGCACGGCATGAGCGAGACCATGCGCCATTTCATCGGCGGCCAGCAGAAGCTGATGTCGGAGCTGCTGTCCATGGTGGCGCCGACGGTGAATTCCTTCACCCGCCTCATCCCCGGCTTCTGGGCCCCGACCGATGCCACCTGGGGGGTGGAGAACCGGACCTGCGCGCTCCGCGCCATCCCCGGCTCTGAGAAGGCGCAGCGGGTCGAGTACCGGATCGCCGCCGCCGACGCCAACCCGTATCTGGCCATGGCGGTGGCGTTGGGCTCCGGGCTCTGGGGCATCGAAAACAAGGTCGAGCCGGAGAAGCCGATCACCGGCAACGCCTATGAGCAGAAGATCCCTGCCAAGCTCGGCCTGCCGCGCAGCCTGTGGGAGGCGGCCCAGGTCCTGAAACGCTCCAAGGCAGCAAGGTCGCTGTTCGGCGATGCCTTCGTGGACCATTTCGCCGCCACCCGCGAGTGGGAGGAGCGGGAGTTCCGCCGCCATGTCACCGACTGGGAGATGGAACGCTACTTCGAAATCATTTGACAGCCGGTGTTGCGCGGCGGGATAGGGACGACATGACCGAAACCCTGAAATGCATCTCTCCGGGCGATGGCAGCGTCGTCGCGGAGCGCTCGCTGGCCGGCGATGCGGAGATCGCCGCGGCCCTGGAGAAGGCGCGGTCGGCACAGGCCCTTTGGAAGCTTGTGCCGATGCTGGAACGCGGCCGGATCTGCATGAAGGCGACCGACCTGATGGTGGCCGAGAAGGACGCCGTCGCCGAGGAGATCACCCGCCAGATGGGCCGGCCGATCGCTTTTTCGCCCTTCGAGCTCGGCGGCTTCGAGGAACGCGCACGGCACATGGTGGCCATCGCGCCGACCTCGCTGGTCGACGTGCCGGCGGGCCAGAAGGACGGCTTCACCCGCTTCATCCGCCGCGATCCGGTCGGCGTGGTCTTCGTCATCGCGCCCTGGAACTACCCCTATCTGACGGCGGTGAACGCCATCGTGCCGGCGATCATGGCCGGCAACGCGGTGGTCCTGAAGCACTCCGCCCAGACGCCGCTCTGCCCCGAGCGGCTGACGGAGGCCTTCCAGGCGGCCGGGCTGCCCGACGGCGTGTTCCAGCACCTGCACCTCTCCCATGCCGACACCGAGAAGGTGATCGCCGCACCTGAGGTCGACTTCGTCAGCTTCACCGGATCGGTCGCCGGCGGCGAGATGGTGGAGCGGGCGGCGACGGGCCGTTTCATCGGCGTCGGGCTGGAGCTGGGCGGCAAGGACCCGGCCTACGTACGCAACGACGCCGGTCTGATGCACGCGGTCGAGAATGTCGTCGACGGCGCCTTCTTCAACTCCGGCCAATCCTGCTGCGGCATCGAGCGGGTCTATGTGCAGGAGGCGCTGTATGACGCCTTCGTGGAGGCGGCAGCGGATCTCGTGGGCAATTACAAACTGGGCGACCCGCTGGACCCGGAGACCACGCTGGGCCCGCTGGTGCGCGCCTCCGCTGCCGATTTCGTGCGCGCCCAGACCGCCGAGGCCGTCGCGGCCGGCGCCCGGCCGCTGGTCGATGCCAAGGGCTTTGCGGCCGATGCCGAGGGCACGCCCTACCTGGCGCCGCAGGTGCTGGTCGATGTCGACCATTCCATGCGGGTGATGCATGAGGAGACCTTCGGCCCCGTCGTTGGGATCATGAAGGTCGGATCCGACGACGAAGCCATCGAGCTGATGAACGACAGCCCCTACGGGCTCACCGCCTCGGTCTGGACGCGGGACGAGGAGGCGGCGCTGTCGATCGGCAACCGGGTCGACACCGGCACCTGGTTCATGAACCGCTGCGACTATCTGGACCCGGCGCTGGCCTGGACCGGCGTCAAGCAGTCCGGTCGCGGCTGCAGCCTGTCGGCGCTGGGCTATGAGCAGCTCACCCGGCCGAAATCCTTTCACCTGCGCACCGCGATCTGAAACAGGACACCGGAATGCCCGCCGACACCCCGACCGCCAACTGGTCTTTCCCGACCACCATCCGCTTCGGCGCCGGCCGCATCTCCGAGTTGCCGGAGGCGTGCCGCGCGGCAGGCATGGCGCGGCCGCTGCTGGTCACCGACCCGGGCCTGGCCGATATGGCGATGGTCACCGACGCGGTGGCGGCCTGCAATGCGGACGGCCTGGATTGCGCCATGTTCAGCGGCATCAAGCCGAACCCGACCTGGCCCAATGTGGAGGACGGGATCGCGGCGCTGCGCGAGGACCATCATGACGGGGTGATCGCATTCGGCGGCGGCAGCGCGCTCGATGCCGGCAAGGCCATCGCCTTCATGGCCGGGCAGACCCGGCCGATCTGGGACTTCGAGGATATCGGCGATTATTGGACCCGCGCCGACCCGGACGGCATCCTGCCGATCGTGGCGGTGCCGACCACCGCCGGCACCGGATCGGAGGTCGGTCGTGCCGCCGTGGTCACCGACGAGACCCAGCACGTCAAGAAGGTGATCTTCCATCCCAAGATGCTGCCGGCCATCGTCATCGCCGACCCGGCGCTGACGGTCGGGCTGCCGCCGGGGCTGACAGCCGCGACCGGCATGGATGCGCTGGCCCATGCGCTGGAGGCCTATTGCGCGCCCGGGTTCCATCCCATGGCCGAGGGCATCGCGGTGGAGGCGATGCGCCTGGTGCGCGACTGGCTGCCGGTGGCGGTCCGCGACGGCGGCAATCTGGAGGCGCGATCGAACATGCTGGCCGCCGCCGCCATGGGGGCCGTCGCCTTCCAGAAGGGGCTGGGCGCGATCCATTCGGTATCGCATCCGCTGGGCGCCCTCTACGACAAGCATCACGGCCTGCTGAACGCTGTGGTGATGCCCTATGTGCTGGCGTTCAACCAGCAGGCCATCGAGGGCAAGCTGGACCGTCTGGCGCGCTGGCTCGACCTGCCCGATGACGGGTTCGACGGAGTCATGGCCTGGGTGCTGGAGCTGCGCCAGACGATCGGCATCCCCCACACCCTGGCCGAGCTCGGGCTCGACGACGGCGATGCGGACAGGATCGGCACCATGGCGGCGGTCGATCCGACCGCCGGCGGCAATCCCCGGCCGGTGGATGCCGGGGCGCTGAAGGAGATTTTCCTCGACGCTTTGTCGGGCCGCCTCTAGGCGGCTCGTGCTCAACCGGTGGCGGCGGTGTCGCCGTTGCTGTCGTCGTCGATTTCCGACTCGTCGGTCTCGCCGCCGACCTCGGTCTTCACCCGGTCCAGCAGATCCTTGATCGACCCAGCATCCGGCTCCTCGGACTCAGCCGCTGTTTCCGAGGCATCGGCCGAGGCCTCGTCCGCCGGCAGGTCCTCGTTGAGGAAATCGTCCCAGCCGGCGGCCGGGTGGGCGTAAGCCATCGGGTCCTCATCGGTCTCGGCGCCAAAGAAATCGGCGATCTCGGAGGCCGAAAGCTTGCCGGTATCATCCGATGCGGAGGCGGTGGCCTCCTCGGCTTCGGCCACAGCCTCACTTTCCTCGGCGGAACTTTCCGCATCCACCGCCTCGGCCGTCATGTCTTCATCCAGAGCGTCGGCGGCATCGTCTTCCGCGATGGCGAGGGGATCATCCTCACCGGCGAACGCATTCTCAGGCAGGGTGTCCTCGCCCAGCGGGGCGTCGGATTCATCGTCATCGAAGATCGAGTCATCGGCTGGACTGGCCATCATCTCGGCCGCTGAGAAACCCTCGCTGTCACCGTCGCTCTCGATGTCTTCGTCGCCGTCGTCCGAATGATCGTCGTCATCGGCGGCCGGCTCGGCGGCCACGGGCGCGCCCTGGCCTTCGCCGATCAGGCTGGCGACCTTGGTATCCATCTCGCCAAGCGTGTCGTCGAGGCTGTTCGGGTCGCCGGATTCGACGGCCTGCAGCAGCGACATCAGCATGGTGCGGAGCTCTTCGTTCTCGACGGCCAGCCGCTCGATCTCCTGGGCCTGCTGCCGTTCAACGTCTCGGCGGCAGCGGATCTCTTCCTCGATCCGGCTCATGAGCCCCATCAGCCGTTCGCGGTATTCCTTGCCGGCCTCGTTGATCCGGCCAAACCGCTCCTCCGCCGACAGAAATCGTTCCCGCAACTCGTCGATATAGCTCATGATTCCGCTACCCGTGGCGCAAAGACGGCGCAGAGTGGACCGCCAAAGGTTTGAAATTCACTAACCAAAAGACGTTTTTTGGCGGTGCGGAAACGATCCCGACGGCGTGTCGGGAAACGGCCTGGCGACCGGCGTGACGCCGGTTCAGCGTGCCACCATGAACGGGATCACCTGGCCATGCAGCCAGTTGCGGATCTCCACCAGCCGGACGCTCTCGTCCAGCACGTCGGCATCGGCGCCGAGCATCCAGGCGAGGTCGACCCGGGCGGGATCGGAATGCAGTGTCGACGCTATCGAGACATAGCGCTCGACCCCGGCTTCATCGGCGAAGAAACCCTCCTTGATCAGCGCCGGGCCGTAGCGCCGGACGATCACGCTGATGTCGCGCAGGTCGAATTCCGGGTGGTACTGCACGCCCCAGAAGGTGCTGCCGCCCGGCACTGAGAATTCGAGCGCCTGCACCGGGCTATGACCATTGCAGGAGAGGACCACCGCCCCGTCGGGCAGCCGCGAGACCTCGTCCAGGTGCACCGCCACGGCATCGAACACGTCGGGTTTGCCGTCATAGAGCGGATGCCCCTGCCCAGCCTCGGTGAGCCGGATCTTGCGGGCGATGCCCAGTTCGCGACCATCGGCGTTCAGCACCACCTCGCCGCCGGCCGCCGTGACCGCCACCTGCAGCCCCCAGCAACTGCCGAATACCGGCACGCCGGTCGCCATTGCCGCCCGGCACATCTCCACCTGTTCGGTGATCCCCGGCCCGCCGTTGTAGACATTCAGCGCCGAGCCGGTCCAGGCGATGCCGTCATAATCGGCCAGCGCCGCGCCGCCCGGCGGTGCCGTGTCGCCATCGGTCGGCCGCACCACATCGCAGACCACATCGGCCATTGAGGCGCGCAAGGCATCGATATAGGTATCCGCCGTCTCGCGCCCGCCCGCGGCCACCATCGCCTCGCGCGATTCGGCGATATTGCCCTCGACGACCAGGATCCTCGGATTCGACATGCGGCGCCTGTTCCTTCGCTCTGCACCCGTCCGGAACACGCCCCGGCACGGCCTTTAAACATAAGGGCCGGCCGCTGCCGTTTCCATCCCGCTCAGCCGCCAAGCGCTTGGTCGGCCAGCAGGATGACCGCCGCGTAGCGCCCGCCCTTGCCGATGGAGACGAGCACCAGGAACCAGCCGAGCCTCACCCGTAGCAGGCCGGCCGCGACGGTCAGCGGATCGCCGACGATCGGCACCCAGGCGAACAGCAGGGACCATTGGCCGTAGCGGGTGAACCAGCGCTGGGCGCGCTCCAGCTCCGGCGGCTTGACCGGGAACCAGCGGCGGTCCTGGAAGTGGAGGCAGAAGCGGCCGAGGAGCCAGTTGACGACGGCGCCCAGCACATTGCCGGCGCTGGCCACGGCCCAGAGCAGCACCACATTGGCGCCGTCGGTCACCGTCAGGGCGACAAGCACTGCTTCCGACGAGAAGGGCAGGATGGTCGCCGCCAGGAAGGCGCTGGCGAACAGGCCGAAGAGCGCCGCCATGGCGCGTGTCGGGCGGGACTAGAGCCGTCCGGTGATGACGTAGTCGAGGATCTGCACCACCTGCTCCGGCCTCTCGGCCACCGCCAGGGCGGCGGCATCGACCTCCTTCAGGGCGTGGCCGATGGATTCGTCATGCAGGGTGACGATCGGCTTGCCCAGCGCCGAGGCATAGCCGGCATCGAAGGCGGCGTTCCATTGCCGGTACTTGTCGCCGAAGCGGACCACCACCACGTCGGCCGCCTCGATCAGCGTCCGGGTACGGATGGCATTGACGCTGGCACCCTTGTGGTCGGTCCAGGCGCGGGTGTCCTCCGGGCCCAGAATGGCGACGCCGCATTCGTCGCTGGCGCCGTGATCGGTGATCGGGCCGGTCAGGTCGACCGGCAGCGACGCCTGCTCGACACCGGCGCGGATCTGCTCACGCCAGTCGCTATGGATTTCCCCCGACAGATAGACGCTCCAACGTTTCGTCGACATCGCCCGATTCCCTCTGCTGAGCCCAGGCCCCGATCGTAGACCGGCCGACCGGCCTTGGCCATGCCATCCGGTTGAATATGTAACCTACATGTGACATATTATGCCCCGACGAAGCCCGGCCACCGGGCCAGCAAGGGAGACCCGTCGCCATGAGTTCGGACGCATCGCACCGGCTCGCCATCGCCGGCTACGATCCGGTCGCCTATTTCCGCCTCGGCAAGCCCGCCAAGGGCTCGGAGGCCTTCGCCTATGACTGGAACGGTCGGCACTGGCTGTTCGCCTCCGCCGATCACCGGGACGCGTTTTCCGCCGACCCGCAGGCCTTCGCGCCGCAGAACGATGGCGGCTGCGCCCTGGCAGGCGCACTGGGCAAGACCGGCCCCGATGCGCCACCCGGTGCGCCGGAGATCTGGTCGGTGCGCGACGGCCGCCTTTTCCTCGCCTCCAACCGGGTGGCGCAGGTGTTGTGGCGCCTGCTGTTCGCGCCCAAGGGGCAGGCGCTGCGTCTGGCGGTCCTGGCCGTGGTTGTGCTCGTGCTGATCGTGGCCGGCTCCGCGGCCTTCGGCAGCGTCAGCCTGCCATCGGGCGGCGAGCCCGGCACCATCATCGCCGGCGACCAGGCCTGGTTCGGGCCGGTGACGGCCGACGAGGCCGGCATCGCCATCGGCGGTTATGATCCGGTGGCCTATTTCACCGCCGGCGCGGCCACTGCCGGCTCGTCGGAATGGCAGGCGGAATGGGGCGGCGCCACCTGGCGCTTTGCCAGCGATGCCAACCGCACTGCCTTCCTGGCCGACCCGGAGGCCTATGCACCGCAATTCGGCGGCCATTGCGCCTTCGCCGCCAGCCTGGGGATCAAGACTCCCGGCGCGCCGGAGACCTGGAGCATCGTCGACGGGCGGCTGTTCCTCAACGCCAACGGCGTCGCCAAAGGGCTTTGGCGCGCGCTGCCCGGCGGTGGCACACTGGCCTACGGCAACTGGAAGGAATTGCGGGAGACACCGTGACCTATCGATTGCAGGGCGTGTTCACCGCGATCGCCGATCCGCATCGCCGCCAGATGCTGGACTATCTGGCGGCGGAGGAGTTGACCGCCGGGGCGCTGGCGGAGCGCTTTCCGATCTCCCGGCCCGCCGTGGTACGGCATCTGAAGGTGCTGGAGCAATGCGACCTGATCGCCATCCGGAAGCGCGGGCGGGAACGGGTGCATCGGCTGAACCCGGAGCCGCTGACGGCAGTCCGCGACTGGATCAAATCCTATGACCGGTTCTGGGACAGCAAGCTCGGCACTCTGAAAGCGATGGTCGAACGGGCGGCCGATGCCGCCGGCTACGATCCCGACACGCCGGGCGACGGCGCATGACGATAATCCGCAAATCGATGGTCTTCCGCGCCCCGATCGCCTTGGTCTGGGACCATCTGACCGAGGCCGACAAGATCGCCCAATGGCTGATGCCCAACGATTTCCGGCCGGTGCAGGGCCACGACTTCGCCATGCAATGCGACCCGGCGCTGGGTTCCGGCGGGCAGATCCTGTCGACAGTGTTGGAGATCGAAGCGCCGCACCGGCTGGTCTACAGCTGGGTGATCGACACGCCGCCCCTGGAGACCCTGGTCAGTATCGAATTGGCCGAGGACCCCGGCGGCACCCGCATCACCCTGGAACATTCCGGCTGGGAAGGCCTGTCCGACGCCGACCGCCCGATCCTGGACCGCCACGATATGGGCTGGGACCATCTGCTGGGCACGGCGCTCAGGGGCCTTCTGGAGAGCTGAGGCGATCTTCGATCGGGTTTTCGTTTTGCCCCCTCACCCTAACCCTCTCCCGCGAGGGGAGAGGGGATTCCGCCAGCTCCGGCCGTATTCCCTCTCCCCTCGCGGGAGAGGGTTAGGGTGAGGGGGCTATCCGAATAACTTGATCGAAGATCGCAACAGCCCGAGATCAGCCGCCCAGACCCTTCTTCCACAGCGCCGCTTCCTTCTTGCGCCGGGTCCGCAGGCCGCGATTATTGGGCCACAGGCGGGTCATGGACTCAAACTCGGCCGGCACGGCGTCCAGGCGACCGGCGGCGATAAGGTCGCGGATGGCGCGCATCTCGCGCCGGCCGTCGCCCTGCATGGATGCACCGCGATTGTAGACCAGGCTGACCAGCGCACCGCGGGCAAACGGCGGCAGATCGTCGAATCCGGGAAAGGCCTTACGGGTCTTCTGGACGTATTTCGGCAGGCTCTCCGCCGTGAACACCTTCCAGGCCGAATGAAATGGGATCTGGATGGCCTTAAGCGCATCGACCGCCGCCTTGCTGCCTTTCTTGCCGATATGGTGCTTCAGCTTGGCGATGGCGTCGGCGCCCAGCACGCCGCCCCAATCCCGGTCCAGCTCGGCCGCGTCGTGGAACCGCAGATCGTAGCCGATGCCGATGGTCACGCCGCTGTTTACGCCGGGGAAATGCGGGAAGGCCGCATGACTGTCGTAGAAGGACCGGCTGCCGACCTCTTCGGCCACCAGGAAGGTCACCGCCTCCACCGGCATCACTGGCGAGGGCTCGGGTTGCGCTTCGAGCCAGAACCACAGCGCCTCGTCCGCAACGCCGGTGGCGGGCTGACCGGCCAGCTTCTGCACCTCCTTGACCGCCCGCTCGGTGCCGGGGCCGAAATCGCCGTCTACGGTCAGCAGCGCCCCGACCTTGTTCATCAGGTCCTGCAGCCGCTCGACATCGGCGCCATCGGCCCCGCGCCGCAGCTCCGGCCCGCCGGCGGCCTCAAGCCAGGCCCAGAGCGCCGCATCGGCCACGCCGGTGGCCGCCTGCCCGGCCCGCTCCTGGGCCGCCTTGACCGCACCCTCGGTGATCGGCCCGAAATCGCCGTCGACGCCGATATCGGCGCCCTTGGCGTTGAGCAATTCCTGGAGCCGCCGAACATCGGCCCCGCGGGCCGGCCGGCGCAAAGTCGGATGGGACATGGAGGTACCTCCCGGAAGCGAGGGACCGGCGGCGGACCTTGCCGGACCCACAAAAGGCTACACCATGCGAGAGCCCTCTCACAGATGCGCAACCAGCTTCAGGAATATCAGGATTGGTGCCCGCGGCCGGACCCTAGGCAGCCAGCACAATAGGAAGTGTGTAGTCAGCAGATATAGCGATCTCGGCGGCGATCGACGGGTCTGAGACTCCTAGAATATCTTTATCTCAGTTCTTTTCCCGTCATCGTCCTCAACAACGAATCTGCAGCCCTCGTCTAGTTTGAGCACAATGTATTCATAGAGCCTCAGAGCGTCTTTCATCACGATTGAATAGGAGGGAGCTTCCGCGAGCTCTTTCAACCTTTGTAGTCGATCGAACGAGCTCGCGCTTAGGTCCATTTGTACTCTACGTGAGCTAGCGATACTCAAGACCGAAACTCCCACCCTATTGGGCACCGGGGCCCTTCTTAGCGAAGAGGTACCCAGCAATTCCTCCATAGATCGGACCGACGGCATTCCATACGGCATTCAGTTTGCCAAAGTCCTTGCCAGCCAGCCCGTAAACAGCAGCACCAACCAAAAATATCACACTGGTTGCCACCACAATCCGAATGACGAACTTGCGAGTAGACGCATCCTCTATTCGTTCGAGGTGAACCTCTACATCAAACTCCTCACCCGGTTTGACTCGACGTGCCATCGCGTTCCTCCCGAAGAGCAAAGCGAGGCGTCGGAATTTGTTCGTTCAATGCAATAACGCTAAGAGCAACCAACGCCCGCATACCAGCGAACCGCATGCGGTTGAACGAACTCTCTTAGCTGCAGCCCCAATCCGGGGAAAAAGCATGCAGGTTCACAGGGAGGCTTCGCCTGTCCATCACCTAGGTGAGGTGAACAGGCCGGACCTGTAGACATCTACACAGGCCCGAATCGCCGCCGATGACTTGAGAGCTACGCCCTCGCTGCCACCTGTGGCGACATTCCGATCTTAGTGATTTCTACTCGGTTGTCAATCACCGAATCATCATTTTTTCATCATCTGCGGAGTCGGACAATCGAGTTCGGAAGAATTCGCGCGTTCTAGGAGCTTTGCCCAGAACTGCATTTTCAGATCCGCGCGGCTGCTGAAATGCGCCGATGACCACAAGGCTAATAGATAAAATGTGGACCGATGTTGTACGGGTCGGACAGCCTCTGGGCGACCGGCGCCTGCTCTGGGCGGCCGCTTCACCGCAATCCCCGATTCAGAGATGGTGCCCCTGGCCGGACTCGAACCAGCACGCCCGTGAAGGCAACAGATTTTGAGTCTGCCGCGTCTACCAATTCCGCCACAGGGGCACGCCCGAAGGCGGCGCCATCATAGCCAAGCCCCCTGGGCGGTCAACGCGAATTGCCGCACCGCCGAGTCCGGCCCCACGCCGCCATGGGTGCCGGGCCGGTTCGGCCGCGCGGCCGCAGAAATCTCTCGTTAAGCAACTTTTTCTTCAGCACTGGCGGCTAAGGCTCTTATGGCGGCGATCAGTTCATGGGTGCGGCGAGCCAACCCAGATGCGGGTTCTTTACGTCGAAGACGACGACAATCTGGCCTTTGCAGTGGAGCAGATGCTCCGGCAGGAGGGGCATGCCTGCGACCGGGCGCGCTCCGGCGTCGGCGCCATCAAGCTCGGCCAGGAGCATGATTACGACGTGATCGTGCTGGACGTCATGCTGCCCGATATCGACGGCTACGAAGTGCTGCGCCAGCTCCAGGAGCTCGGCGTGGAAACCCCGGTCCTGATCCAGTCCGGCCTGGTGGAGCGCGACCGCGCCATGGACGGACTCGGCTTCGGCGTCGACGACTATCTGATCAAGCCGTTCAACCGCGACGAGCTGATCCGCCGGGTCGAACAGGCCGCCACCCGCAGCGGCCGGCCCGCATCGCCGGATGTCATCAAGGCGCAGCCGGTCGCCGACCCGCCGCCGATCCCTGAGTCGCCGGCCGCTCCCGATGTCATCGAACTGCCGGCCCTCCCGCCGACCGAAGCGCCCGAGCCGCCGGCGCCTGAGCAGCCGCCCGCCGATGCCATGTCGGCGGTCCCGACCGTAGAAGAAGCCCCCGCAGGGGAAAGCCCGCCGCTGCCCAATGACTGCCCGGCCCTATCGGCCCGGATCGTCGCCGCATCCAGCCAGTCGGTGATCGACTGCACCATCGTGACCGTTGCCAGCGGCGGCGCGGTGCTCGACGTCTACAACGAGACCGTCGAATGTCCGGATGAATTTCTCCTCGCGGTCACCGGCGACAAGAGCTACCGCTGCGAATCCTGCTGGCGCCATGGCGGCAAGCTGGGCGTCAAATTCGTTTAACGAAACAGACACATGCCCAAACGCGACATGAGGACGCGGGCGCCGCTGCAACGGCTCCGCCAAGCCATAAGAAACGTTTTATTTAACTTTCAGATTTAAGAGTTAATGCACAGCGTTGTGTGTTGAAAGTGCGGGCGGGAGCAGCCCATGCGGGTATTGTACGTCGAAGACGACGAGACATTGGCCAAGGCGGTCGAGCGCATGCTCGAGATGGAAGGCCATGAATGCGACCGGGCCGAGACCGGCCGCGAAGCCGTTCGCCTGGGCCAGACCAACAAGTACGATGTCATCCTCCTGGATATCATGCTGCCGGATTTCGACGGCTACGAAGTCGTGCACAAGCTGCATGAGAAGGGTGTGCGGACACCCTTCCTGATCCAGTCCGGCCTGGTCGAGCGCGACAATGCGCGGGCCGGCGCCGGTTTCGGCGTAGAGAACTATCTGATCAAGCCGTTCAACCGCGAAGAGCTGATCTCGCGGCTGGACCAGGCGGTGTCGCGGGCGGCCAAGAAGGGCGAGGCGGCCAACGAGCGGCGCAAGGACAAGCGCGTCGCCGACACCGAGACGGCCTCGATCCTGTTCGACTACGGCAAGATCGTCGACTGCACCATCTTCAGCCGGTCCGAGGGCGGGGCGGCGATCGAGGTGGCCAACGACAATCTGCGCTGGATGAAGTTCTTCACTTTGAAGACCGGCACCGGTAAGGAACTGCGGTGCGAAACCTGCTGGCAGTTCCGAAACAAGGTCGGTGTCAAATTCGTCTGACTGTGCACGTGCCGCGTGAGTGGCGGAAGCCTGACTACTGCAACCTGCCTTGAAACTGACAACCGCCCGGACAGCTGCCGACACACTGTCCTGCTCTGATTGCGCCCCACGGTCGCTCGAAACTGCGGTCGCCCGCTGCGCCTCCGAATTTAGGGAATAAGGCTGTTGCGCGTTCTCTACGTTGAAGACGATACGACCCTGGCACACACCGTGGAGCGCATGCTGCTGCTCGAGGGCTACGAATGCCATCTGGCGACGACCGGCGAGGAGGCGGTCGCGCTCGGCAAGGCAAACGACTACGATGTCATTCTGTTGGATATCGGACTGCCGGACATGGACGGGTATGAGGTCATTCGGCAGTTGCGGGACGTCAACGTGGACAAGCCATTCCTGATCCAGTCGGGATTGGTGCCGCGCGACAATTCCGGTGAGGAATTTGGGTTTGGCGTCGAGGATTATCTCATCAAGCCGTTCAACCGCAAGGAGCTGTTCGATCGCCTGTCACGCGCGATGCTGCGGCACCGGCAGTTGCGGCTGTCCGAGCGTCGGCGACACGTCCGGAGGATGGACTGGGAATCGGCCACCGTCGTCTTTGCCGACGGCAAAGCGGCGGATTGCACGATTTTCAGCAGGTCGTCAGGAGGCGCGGCGCTGAAGGTCGCCAGGGCGGCCGAATGCTTGACACGGTCGTTTGCGCTGAAGTTGGCGGATGGCGATATGAAGGACTGCGCCGCATGCTGGCAATACGGGGACAAGATTGGCGTCCGATTCGTCTGAAACGATGAGCAATGCCGACAGCGAACGCCCGGACTTCGCGCCACCGGATGCAACCGTAGAGCCCGCGTCCCGGCCCGGTGCCGGCCGATCGATGCTCAGGCGGCTCTATGACTGGACCCTGGCCCTTGCCGGCCATCGCCGCGCCGAATGGGCGCTCGGCATTATCTCCTTCCTGGAAAGCTCGGTCTTCCCGATCCCGCCGGACGTGATGCTGATGCCGATGGTGCTGGCGGCGCGGCAGCGGGCCTGGCGTCTGGCCACCATCTGCACCCTGGCTTCGGTGGCCGGCGGGCTGGCCGGCTATGGCATCGGACTGTTCCTGTTCGATGCGATCGGCCAACCGATCCTGGATCTGTACGGCTATGCCGAGAAGTTCGGGCAGTTCCAGGGGATGTACAACGAATACGGTGCCTGGATCGTGTTCGGCGCCGGGTTCTCGCCGATCCCCTACAAGGTCTTCACGATCGCCAGCGGCGTCACGCAGCTGGACATCCTGACCTTCTTCATCGCCTCCGCCCTGTCGCGGGGCGCCCGGTTCTTCCTGGTGGCCGGTCTGCTGTGGAAATTCGGCACACCGATCCGCGCCTTCATCGAGCGCTGGCTGGGCTTGCTGACATTCCTGTTCTTCGTGTTCCTGTTCGGCGGCTTCCTGGTCCTGAAGGTGTTCCTGTAGGGCGCCGCGACGTGCCGCGAGCCGTTGTGACTGATGGTTAGGCCGGCAACGGCTTTGCCATCCTCACCCTTCGTTATCCGGTGCAATCCCAACCGTCCCACCACCTATGGCCCTCAGCCATCGGATGTCCTATATCCAGGCCATGAGCCGAGACTTCTCCCGCACCTTGACCGAGCGCTCGCCGCTGCTCCTGCTGCTGGCGTCCGTCGCGGTGCTGGGAACCGCCCTGGCGTCGCAGTATTTCGGCGGGCTGCAGCCCTGCGTGCTGTGCGTCTATCAGCGCCTGCCCTATGTGGCGGTGATCGTGATCGCCGCCGGCGCCCTGTTCCTGCCGCCCGGTCCGCGCGCCGTGGCGCTGGGCTTGGCCGGCCTCGCGCTCCTGACCGGCACCGGCATCGCCGTATTCCATGTGGGCGTCGAGCAGCATTGGTGGCAGGGCACGGCGGAATGCGGCAGCGCCGCCGCCGCGGACAGCCTGGAAGCGCTGCGGGCGCAGGTGCTGTCGGCCCCGACCGTGCGCTGCGACGAGGTGCCGTGGTCGCTGTTCGGCATCTCCATGGCCGGCTACAACGCCCTGGTTTCGCTGGGCCTGGGCATCGCCAGCATCGCCGCCGCCCGGCGGCTGATCCGGTCCGCGCCGTGAGCGCCCGCCGCGCCACGGGGGAAGGCCCTCTGCCGGGCACCCTGACCGGGCAGCGGCTGATCGACCGGGTGGTCCGCGTCGACCATGCCGGCGAATACGGCGCCAAACGCATTTACGAAGGACAGCTGGCGGTGCTGGGCGACGATCCGGAGCTCGGCCCGGTCCTGCGCCACATGGCGGAGCAGGAGGCCAAGCATCTGGAGACCTTCGAGGCCCTGATCGTCGAACGTCGCGCCCGCCCCAGCATCCTGCACCCGGTCTGGCACGCGGCCGGCTATGCGCTGGGCGCCGGTACCGCCCTGCTCGGGCCGCGCGCCGCCATGGCCTGCACGGTGGCGGTCGAGGAGGTCATCGACGAGCATTATGCCAAGCAGGCCGAACAGCTTGCCGAGGACGAGCCGGAACTGACCGCCAAGATCGAGGAGTTCCGCGCCGAGGAGCTGGAGCACCGCGACATCGGCCTCGACCACGGCGCCGAGCAGACCCCCGGTTATCGGCTGCTTGCCGGCGCCATCAAGACCGGTTCCCGCGTCGCCATCTGGCTCGCAGAGCGGTTCTAGGATCACCGGTTACGGGGACAGATTATTCAACTCGGTTTGGTCGTCGGGCTACATACCGGCAGCAGACGTCAAATTGCCCACGACCAAACAAAGTTGAATAATCTGTCCCCGTAACCGTCAGCCCTCCAGTTCGGAGTCCCAGTAAAGATAATCCCGCCAACTTTCGTGAAGGAAGTTTGGCGGGAAAGCTCGACCGTTCTCCTGCAGCTGGTAGGTGGTCGGTTGGACCGGCCTCACCAGCGGCCTCATGCCGCTGCTCCCGGGCATTCGATTGCCCTTCCTCAGATTGCAGGTCGAGCATGCCGTGACCACGTTCTGCCAGTTGGTGCGGCCGCCGCGCGAACGCGGGATCACGTGGTCGAAGGTCAGCTCCTGGGTCGGCAACCGATCGCCGCAATACATGCAGGAGAAGCGGTCGCGCAGGAACACGTTGAAACGGGTGAAGGCCGGACGCCGGTTGGCGGTGACGTAGCGCTTCAGGGAGATGACGCTGGGCAGGGCCATCTCGACGCTGGGGCTGCGCACCACCTGGTCGTATTCGGCGACGATGTTGACCCGGTTCAGATAGACGGCGCTGACGGCATGCTGCCAGGACCACAAGGACAGCGGAAAGTAACTCAGCGGACGGAAGTCCGCGTTCAAGACAAGTGCCGGGCAACTATCGGGAGGGGTCACCAAATCCCACTCCTATTCTGTGGTCCGTCCTATGCTGCCGGAAGCGAATTCCGACCGCAACACCCCAGTGACATATACAGACCCGCGCTGCGACGCAAGATATTGTATATCCCGCCGGGCAAATGTCATTTTATTGTAATCCCCCTATCGAAAACCTAACTTTTGGCGACGATTTCAATTCCGGGGCCGTATTCGCAATTATTAGTATTGCGCACCCGGATTTTCTTTCCGAATGCATGCCGACCGCGCCAAAACCGGGTCAATTCGATGCCAATCTGTCGGCCAGGAAGCGGCCGCCGAGCACGATGCCCTCCGGGTCGATGCCATGGCCGAGACCGCGGCGCATGACCGCGGAGACATTAATGTCCACGGTCTTGAGGGCCTTTTCCGCCAGCGGCAGGGCGGCCGGATCCACCACCTCGTCGGCATCCCCGTGGATCAGCAGCATGTCCGGCTTGGAGACCACGTCGTCGATCAGCAACACCGGCGCCAGCAACGCGCCTGAATAGCCCAGCACGCCGGCGCATGGGGTCGGCCGCCTCGGGGCGACATGCAGCGACATCATGGTGCCCTGGCTGAACCCGACCAGCGCCAGATCCGCGTCGGTCAGCCCCCGGATCCGCAGCGCCTCGTCCAGAAAGGCGTTAAGGATCGGGGCGGCGGCGCGGACGCCATCCAGCATCCTTTCGAGCGTTGGATCCCTCAGGCTGAACCACTGATATCCGAATGGCGCCATGTCGCAGGGAAAGGGCGCGTTCGGCGACAGGAACTCGGCGTCCGGCAGGGCCGTCGCCCAGGGTTGCGCCAGGTCGATCAGATCGTCGCCATTGGCGCCGACGCCATGCAGCAGCACAACCAGCTTGCGGGGCTTGCCGCCGGAAGCGGGCGGTCGGGACGGTCCGGTCAGGGTGTTCTGTTGTGACATGGCGGCCATCAGGGCGGGCCGCGCCGCGCGTGTCAACGGACAACGGCGCCCCGCCCGGTTTTCTAAAGAGACGTCTTTAGAAAACTTCGCCTAAAAGCGTTCTTCGAACATCGCGCGGTGATGCCGGTACCAATCGCTTTGGAAGCGCTCCTCCGGATCATGCTCGCGCTTCGCCTTAAGGAACTCCGCCATGCGGGGATGCGCCGCCTCCACCTGCCGCCGGTCGGCCCAGCGGTGATAGGTGAGGTAGTAGCTGCCGCCGAACTCCAGGCCGCGGTCGATCAGCCGACGGAAATCGGTTTCCGCCTTGGCCAGCCCATCCCGGCTGTGCCGGACGCAGAGGTTGAAGATCACGCAGACCCAGGGCGCCCGGGCCCAGGCCAGAACGCTCTCCGAATCGGGCTCGATCAAACGCACCGTGCCGTAGATGAAATCGACGCCATGGTCGCGGAAATCCTGCCGCACCGCCGCCATGAAGGCGCCGAGCGCCGGCCGCGGCACATAGATCTCGGTGATCATCTCCGTCGCCGGCACCACGGCACCGGTCTGGCGGTCGATGGCCTCGTGATAGCCGTCGACATAGGTGCTGAGCTGATGGGTGTCGGACCAATAGATCTGCCCGGCCGTCGAGCGGTAATGCGCCGCGTAGATATCGAAGGCCCGGCCGCGATCGGTATGGGCGAGATGCAGCAGGGCCGTCCAATCGGCCTCGGACAGGGCCTTCTGCCCGTCCGGGATCGGTGTGGCCGGGTCGACCGGGCGATAGGTCGACATCACGCCCCTGCGCAGGAAACCGGTGGAATCCGGATCGGTAGAGAACTGAAAATCGCCGTACAGATGGCCCTGGGCGATGCGCTCCTCGAACAGCGGCATCAGATCGTCGATATCGGCCAGCTCGACCTCGCGGCGGAGCTTGGCGCGCGGGGCGAGGCGCAGCGTTACCGTCGCCACCAGGCCGAACAGCCCGTAGCCGCCGATCGCCAGGCGGAACAGATCCCAGTTCTCCTCCCGGCTGCAGCGGCGAAGCGCGCCGGTCGCATCGATCAGGGTGAAGGCCTCGATATCGGCGATGAAGGGCGGCATGGCGAGGCCGCGACCATGGATGTTGGCGGCCAGGGCGCCACCAATGCTGAGCCGGTCGGCGCCGGTCTGCTTCTGGACGATGCCCCATTGCCGCGCCCTGCCCTCCTGCTCCCGCAGCAGCCAGTCGATCAGCTCCGGCCATTGCATGCCTGCCTCGACCTCTATCAGCCCATTCTCCGCGTCGAATTGGACGATCCGGTTGAGCCCTGCCATGTCGACCAGCATGCCGCCATTGACGAATTGCTGGCCGCCCATGGCGTGGCGGCCGCCGGCGATGCAGATCGGCAATTCGTCGCGCCGGGCCTCATGCACCGCGATGGAAAGCCCCTCCAGCCGGTCCGGGCACCGGATCGCCGCGACCGGCGTGGTGTTCAGCCGGGAATGCAGATCGTTGACCTGCCAGTTCCCCGCGAAGCCTGGCGAGGCAGGTGCCGCAGGCCCTTCGTCGCTTCCAATGATCTCGCCTTTCGCGTACTGCATCGCCGAACTCCTGCGACCGTTGAAATGAACGATGTTCAATTAGATAGGAACGCGCCGATACGATGTCCAGTGTTTCGGAGTCTTGTCAGCGGGGAGGCCGGCTCGCCATGATGGCCCGGCGCAGGAGAATCCACAGCGAGGACGCATTCCCATGTCGGAAGACCGCACCTATGAGGGCGGCTGCCTGTGCGGCGCGGTGCGCTATCGGGTCACCGGACGGCCGATCTGGACCGCCTTCTGCCATTGCAACAGCTGCCGGCACGCCACCGGCTCGGCGGTCGCGGCCTATGCCGGATATGCGGCGGACCGTTTCGAGATCACCGCCGGCGAACCGAGCCATTTCGCGTCGTCCGAAGGCGTCCGCCGTAGCTTCTGCGCCCGCTGCGGCGCACCGCTGACCTTCGAGGGGGACCGATGGCCGGGCGAGGTCCATCTCCATATCGGTTCGCTGGACGACCCGGAAGCGTTCCCGCCCAAGGGTGAAGGCTTCGAGGAGGAGCGGTTGTCCTGGCTGCATGTCGCCGCCCGAGAACCGGCAGCCGCGAAGTCCTGAGGCGTAGCGGAACCCCGGTGGCGATATTTTTCGATCCATGCGCGCGATGAGGCCGCCATGCCGGTGACGCGGTTCGCGCCCAGCCCGACCGGCTATCTGCATCTGGGCCACGCTTTCAGCGCCCTGTTCTGCCGGGATGCGGCCGGTCCGAACGGCCGGTTCCTGCTGCGCATCGACGATATCGACGAAGCCCGCTACCGGCCCGAATTCGAGGCGGCGATCTACGACGACCTGGAATGGCTGGGGCTGAACTGGGAGGAGCCCGTCGAGCGCCAGACCGACTTCCAATCCGAATATGACGACGCGCTGTCGCGGCTTCGGGAGCTGGGCGTTCTCTACCCCTGCTTCTGCTCCCGCAAGGACATCCGCGCCGAGGTCGCTTCCATGCAGAGCGCGCCCCATGGGCCGGACGGCCCGCTCTATCCCGGCACCTGCCGCCGGCTGTCCAAGGCCGCGCAGGAGGAACGGATCGCCGCCGGCGATCCCTGCGCCTTGCGCCTCGACGTCGCCGCCGCAACGGCGCTTGCCGGTCCCCTGGAGTGGCACGACCGCGAGGCCGGCAGGCAGGCGGCAGACCCGGCCCTGCTGGGCGATGTGGTGCTGGCCCGCAAGGAAGGCATGACCGGCTATCATTTGAGCGTGGTGGTCGACGACCATCGTCAGGGCATCACCCTGGTCACGCGGGGCCGGGATCTGATGCCGTCCACCCATGTGCAGCGGCTGCTGCAGGCGCTGCTGGGCCTGGATATGCCGGAGTACCATCATCATGCGCTGCTGACGGATGCGGAGGGCGTCAGGCTGGCGAAACGGGCCGACAGCCTCGCGGTCCGCACCCTGAGGGCCGAGGGGCTGGGGCCCGAAGACGTGCGCAGCCGGGCATTCTCCGCGCCTCGGATCTGATCGGCCCTATTGCCGCAAGCCGCGCACGAGCGCCAGGTAGTCCGGCTCTTCCGGCCTCAGCAGGCCATGGCGGATCAGGAAATCGATGATTACCGGGCCGACATTGAACTTGAAATCCTCGGTGTCCCGGACCCGTGCCGCCACCTCCTCGATCGGCCAGAGGTGGAAGCTCTCGACCTCGCCATCGGCGTTGCGCGGCGTGAAGTCCGGCGGCAGGCGCAGGTCGTAGACGAAATGCGTGTCGCGCTTCAGCCCGCGGTCGATCTCAAGGGTGTAGCTGAGCGCGCCGACCGGCCGGGCGGTGAGCGCGAGATCGCGAGCGATTCCGGCCTCTTCGGCGCATTCCTTGATCAGGTTCTGCTGCAGCGTCAGCCCATGGGGATGGCCGCCGGCCGCAATGTTGTCGAGCTTGCCCGGCGCGATCAGGCGGTCGGCGGAGCGCTTGCCGATCCACATGTGCAGCCCGTCCGGCCGGTCGACATAGCCGTTTACATGCACGCCAAAGGCAAGAATGCCAAAACTGGTCGCGGCACTGCGATCGATGGCGAGCAGGGCCGGCTCCGACCAGGCCGTCTTGATGGCGTAGTCCTCACCGCGTCGGGCAGGAATCAGTCCATCCGCCGACAGCCGGTCGACACCGTCCGACATGGCGGCGGTTCGGTCGGCGAAGTCGCCAAGCTCCGGCGCCAATCGAACACCGTCATCATCGGCCTGGAAGATCTCGGTCATTTCGGCCAGCCGCGCAATCAGAGCCGGACGGACCCAGCCGATTTGCGCCCCTTCGATCCGGAACGGACGAAACTCGCCGAGATCGTGGCGGTTGCAGGCGGCGACTCGCTCCAGGAAAGACATGGGCGCGGTGTAGCGCGGCCGCGTCGGCGTTCCTAGGGGGTATCGACCGGGATCGGCCCCAGAACCATGCGCACGCCGACGGTCTCGCGCAAACAGGCGGCAATATGCCTGGCCTTCCCCGTTTCGATGCCTGGAATGCGCAGCTCCACGGTCAGGCCGTCATCGCCCGCCCTGCGCTCGGCCCGGAACGACTCCGGCACCAGGCTGCGCTTGGCGAGGACCTGCAACATCCGGGGCAGCAGGCCGGGCTCGGCATCGGCGGTCAGGCGGTATTGCAGAAAGGCGGAACAGTCGTCGGCCACCGGGTCCGGCCCGGCGGCGAAATGGGAATCCATCTGGAAAATCCTTGGTCGCGAGGAACGAATGCGTAAGCGGACGGGCCCGGCTCTCAGGCGAGAACCGGGTCGCTAATTCGCCTCGTAAGACCAAGGAGCACGACCATGAAGCGACCGTAGCGCCACCAGGGCCAGGCGGTCAACCGGCCCAGCTCCAAACCGGGGGTTGACACCGTCAACCCTTGAGTCTATCTTGGTTGACACTGTCAACTTAGGAGATGGGTCATGAATCGCAACTCCGTTCCGCGACTGCTGGGCCTGGCCGCGATGGCGACCGGGCTCTCGGTTTCGCTTGCCAGTCCGGCAGCGTCGGAAGAACTCACCGTCACCGTTTCCGGGATCGAAGCCAATGCGGGCGAGATCGGCTGCGCCCTGTACAAGGGCCCGGACGGATTTCCCATGGACGATTCCGTCGCCACCACGCTCTGGCAGAGCGCCAGGGACACCGGCGTGCAATGCCGCTTCGACAGCCTGGAGCCGGGCGACTATGCCGTCGCCGTCTCCCATGACTTCAACGGCAACCGCGAGACCGACACCAATTTCCTCGGCATCCCGACCGAACCCTGGGGGGTGTCTAACAATGTGCGCCCCTCCTTCCGGGCGCCGCGTTTCGAGGAGGCGGCGGTGCGGGTGCAGCCGGGATCGGCCGTCGCGATCACCGTCGAGGTGGCGGAATGAGCGCCCGGCACATGGAGCGCTGGCAGGTGAATTACGGCCCCTGGGCCGTCGTCACCGGCGCCTCCGACGGGATCGGGCGGTCGATGGCCCAATGCCTGGCCCAGGCCGGTCTGAACCTGGTTCTTGTGGCGCGCCGGCAGGCCGCCCTGGACCATACGGCGAAGGACCTGGCGACCGAATGCGGTATCGAGACCCGCATCGTCGCCGTCGACCTCGGCCAGCCGGACTCCGCCGAAGCGGTCCGTGACGCGACTGCCGATATCGCCGTCGGCCTGCTTGTCGCCTGTGCCGGGTTCGGCACTTCGGGTCAATTCATCGACTCCGACCTGGAAGCCGAGACGAACATGGTCGATGTGAATTGCCGGGCGGTGCTGGCGCTCTGCCACCTTTTCGGCCGCCGCTTCGCCGCACAGGGCCGTGGCGGGCTGGTGCTGATGAGCTCGCTGCTCGCCTTCCAGGGCGTTCCGCTTGCCGCCAACTACGCCGCCACCAAGGCCTATATCCAGACCCTGGCGGAAGGCCTGCATCTGGAACTGGCGCCGCATGGCGTCGACGTCATCGCCAGCGCGCCCGGGCCGATCCATAGCGGCTTCGCGGCCCGCGCCAACATGCGCATGGGCATGGGCCAGACGCCCAAGGCGGTGGCCCGGACGACGCTCGATGCGCTCGGCCGGCGGATCACGGTGCGGCCCGGCTGGCTGTCGAAGGCGCTGGAGGGGTCGTTCACCGGCCTGCCCCGCTGGGCTCGCGCCCGCATCCTCGGCCGGGTCATGGGCGGCATGACCCGGCACCAATCCGAGGCCGCCGAGTAGGCGTAGAAGACTGGCCATGACTGTAGTGAGAACCCTCGTCATGCTGATGTCCCTGTCCGCAATCGCCGGCTGTGCCATCTCGACGCCGTTCCAGGGTCCCGGCTATGACCGCCGCCAGGGCGTGACACTCGCTGGCGATGACCGGGTGGTCGTGGCGATCACCGAGGCGGTTCTGGGCGGCACCCGCGCGCAACGTTCGACCTTCTGGGACTATGTCTCCCAGGTCGAGGCCAGCCTGCCGGGGCGTCCCGGTTTCGTCGGTTACGCGCTGCGCCGCGAGGTGATCGGCAACCGGGCCTGGACCATGACGGTCTGGACCGACGCGGAGAGCCTGGACGGCTTCGTGCAAAGCGACGTGCATCAGGCGGCGATCCGCACCTCGATGGAGGCCTTGGCCTGCGCCAGTTTCGCCCGGATCGATGCCGACCGCGCCGAAATCCCGATCTCCTGGGACCGGGCGCTGGAATCGCTGGCCGCAGCCAATGGGCGCTGCGACTAGCGCGGCGGCAACCGGCGTCTCGACGGGAGTCGGCGCCGGCACTACCCTGCCGCCAATGGCCACCAAGACCAAAAAGCCCGCCAATCTCCGCGAGGCCTGCCTGCAGGAGGCGCTGGCGATCATCGATGCCGAAGGCGTCGAGCGGCTCAGCCTGCGCGAGGTCGCCCGCCGGCTCGGCGTGTCGCACCAGGCACCCTACAAGCACTTCCCCAGCCGCGACCACATCCTGGCGGAGATCGTCACCCGCGCCTTCGACAGCTTCGCGCGGCATCTGGACCAGCGACCCCGGCTCGAAGACCCTCATGCGGACCTGGCGTCCATGGGCCGGGCCTATCTGGACTATGCCCGGGCCCATCCGCTGCAATACCGGCTGATGTTCGGCGACCTGCTGCCCGATCTGAAGAAGCACCCGGAGATGATGCGCAACGCCAAGCACGCCTTCGCCCTGCTGAGCGAGGGAGTCCGACGGGTGACCGCGCTTGCCGCCGATCCCGCAAGCGACACCGAGACCGCCCTCGACGCCCTGTTCGTCTGGTCGACCGTGCACGGGCTCGCCAGGATCCTACAATCCCGGGCCCTGCAAACCCTGGCCCTGCCGGCCGATGTCGCCGAACGGGCGCCGGCGCACAGCCTGATGCGCATCGGCCGGGCGATGGATCCGGACCCAGGCTGAGCCGGGAACCGGCCGCAGCCTTTAGAGCATTGGCCGGATAAGGAAGATCAGGTAGCCACCAAGGGCGAACCCGGACAGGGCCGTCAATGTGGACCCGGCAATACGCATCAGAAGGAATGGATTGACGGTGTCTGCCCGGTGGGAGCCGGACAGGGACGAAAAACCGACGATGTGGAAGATGCGGGCGGTGAAGAACACCAAGGCGAACCCGGCAACCACGGTGCCTGAGCCACCGATGATTTCCGTCAGCGCCAGGGTCGCAACGAACAGCGGCGCGTTTTCGATCAGATTGCCGTGGCGCCGGACCTTGCGCTCGAGCTGCTGGTCATCGCCGATTCCGACACCAAGCTTGATCCTCCCGCGATGAAGGCCGACACCAAGCATGAGGAGATGCGAGATGATGATCAGCGCCGCCGCCAGCATCGCCGAGGTCAGTGGAATCGTCATCTTTATCCTCCCTTCCGATGTTACCAGGTCGCTTCCAGGGCGACCTTGCCGACAGGGTGTCCGTTTTCCTGGTAGTCATGCGCCTCGCCGACTTGGGCGAAGCCGAACCGCCTTTGGTCGATCAGCGGGCGAAGCTGTCCCGCCTCCACCATCACCGCCGCGTCCCTGAGAAACCGCCCAACCAGGTCCTGATTGAAGCCGTGGGTGATCGGGTGGCCCGCGAAGACGCTGAGTAGCCCCAGTTGCTTGCCCTGAAAGAATCCGGCGGTGGGGAAGGCTCCATTGATGTCGAGGATGGTGCCGCCGAACGCCGCCGCCTCGACCGAGGCGTTGATGGAACTTGCCCCGGGCGTGTTGAAGACCACGTCGAATCCGGTTCCGCCCGTCGCGTCCTCGACCATTTCGGCAACCGAACTGGTCTTGCGGTTGTAAGCCCTGTCGGCGCCCAGCTGTTCGGCAATGCGGCATTTCTCGTCGGAACCGCAGGTCGCGTAGATCTCCACATCCAGCTTTTGGCGCGCGATCTGAATGGCGACCGAGCCGACTCCGCCGGTGCCTCCCTGGATCAGGATCTTGGCCCCCCGGGGGATTGCAATGCGCGCGGTGAGGCAGAAGAAAGCCGTCACCGTGACCAGGGGCAGCGTCGCCGCCTCGACAAGGGGCAGGGATTTCGGAGCCTTCGCGACCATCCGGGCGTCGGCGGGCATGAATTCAGCCAATGCACCCTGTCTGCCCATCAGGCCGCCGGCGAAGCTGTAGACGGCATCACCAGGGGCGAATTCGGTCACACCCTCGCCGATTTCGGCGACGATGCCGGCGCAGTCGGGATGCAGGACGGCCGGAAATTCGCCGATCAGGAACCGCCCAAAGCCGTTGCGCATCTTCCAGTCGACCGGATTGACCGAGGAGCCCCGGACATCGATCAGCACTTCCCCCGTGGCGGGCGCGGGCCTGTCGATCTCGGCAAGCTCGAAAACCTCGGGGCCGCCGCACGCCCTGATGACCATTGCTTTCATCTGTTGTGATCCGGCGCGTCAGCCGGCGGGCGGCTGGAAGGCCGGCGCCAGGATCATCGAGGAGGTGCCGGGATTGGTCAGTTCCTGCCGCTTGGCTTTGAGCGGCTGATAGTCCGGATCGGCATACCAGGCCTGGGCCGCCTGGGCGGACGGGAATTTGAGCACCACGGTGAAGTTGCGGTCATAGCTCCCCTCCAGGGCCTCCACCTCGGGCGAGCCGACGAGGACCTCCACGCCATGAGCCTGATTGATCGGCTGCATGTGCATGGCGTACTCGCCGAAGAACCGCTCCATATCCGTTATGTCCAATTGCACGATGAGATAGACGGGAGAGAGTTCGGACATCTTCAAGAATCCTCGTTTGATTGGTGCGGCGGAATGGACCGGCCGACGTTACGGATCGGCCGCGTAGCGCGACGACCGGCCGATGCAGGTCGGCCGATCGGCACGTCGGAGAGTTCAGTCGATCACCGTGCCGAGCAGCACGTCTTCCCTGCGCGCGAGAACCGCGTTGCGGATGTCGACATGTTCAAGCCAGCGGGCATCGGTCTGAAATCGCGCATGATCATCGAGCGAGTTCCACACGAAGAGGCCGGTAATCTGGGGTGCGTAGCCAGCGCCGACATCCGGCCCGCTGGGATGGCGCATCATGAACGCCGCCGTGTGGATCTCGTACTCCTCGATGACCGGGCGGATCTTCTCGAAGTAGCGACCGATCACCTGCATGACGATGCCCATTTGCTCGGGCGATTCGCCGATGGTCCAGGCGCTGGTGAAATCGTAGATCTTGCTGTGATCGAGCGAGACCGGCGTATCGGACTGGACGGCGAAGAACGCGACTTCGGCCACATGGTCGTCCAACCGTCCATATGCCTCACCGGCAGTAGCCGAGGCGCGCGCCTCGGCATTCGGCCACTGCACCATGGCAACATGGGTGGCCGGGTGATCCTGGGCCAGGTTCCTGAGGATTTCGAAACCGACAAGGTATTCGCCCCCGGCCGCGCCGACCGCATTGCCATAAGCCGGGATAAGGGTGTTCTCGAGGACGTCACCGGCTTGGGGCGCGTCGAAATACATGATTTCGATCAGCGCGCCGCCGCTCAACGTGAACTCCGTTGTCTGCGCAGACATCGCCGATGTAGGCGCGACAGTCAGCGCTCCTGCGGCGGTTATCGAGATCAGGAGAGCCCGGCAGGACTCCAGAAGCCCCGGGATCCTCGTTTGGGAGACTTGGTCAGACATCTCTGGCTCCATGCTGCGAAATTGTCGCCATAAGGATTAGCTCTGCAATTTCGCGCACGAAACAGGCGATAATTCACCAAACTGTTGCGTAAATGCGCCACTTCCCTCATGCTGTAGGGATGTCCTGGCCGAAGCCAACAGATACCGATTGGGAGGATGTGAAGACCTTCACCGAGGTCGCCCGGCTGGGCACGGTGCGACGCGCATCGGAAGCGCTGGGCGTTCACCATTCCACCGTCAGCCGGCGGCTGGAAAGCCTCGAGGTATCGCTGGGCGTCCGCCTATTCGACCGCCAGCCGCAGGGCCTGGCCCTGACCGAATCCGGCGAGGAGTTGCTTCAGGTCAGCCAGCCCTTCGCCGGCCGGCTATCCGATGTCGAGCGTCACATCGCCGGCCGCGATGCGGAACTGACGGGCCGCATCACCGTCACCATGGCCGCTCCTCTGGCCGAGCTGGGATTTGCCCCGCGGCTGCCCGAATTCGCCCGGCGATACCCGGGCCTGGAACTGGAGATCGTCGCCTCCGCCGCCTTCCTGGATGTGGCCCGCCGCGAGGCCGACGTGGCGATCCGCATGGACAACAACCCGCCCCAGACCCTGGTCGGGCGCCGGTTCTTTCCCTATCACGACAGCATCTACGCCAGCCGTGACTATCTGCGAAACGTCGATCCGGCGAACCATCCGGAGCGGGCCCGCTGGCTGGGTTGGCTGGCCGAGGAAGGTCCTTTCCCCGAATGGACCCAGTCCACCGAATTCGCACGCGTACCGGTCTGGGGGTGTTTCCAGGAGGTGGGGCTCCATATGGCGGCGACGCGGGCCGGCCTGGGCATCGCCATGCTGCCCTGCTTCGTGGCCGACCGCGATCCCGATCTGGTCCGCATCACCGACCGGCCGACGATCCCGTCCCGCGATATCTGGCTGCTGACCCACAGCGACCTGCGGCGCACGGCCCGGGTGCGCGCGTTCCTGGATTTCGCCACCGAGGTGCTGCTGGACAATAAGGCGAGGCTCATGGGGGTGCTGTGAGGTGCCGAATTGCGCTGCATCGCCCTGTGAAAGCCCGGGCCGGCGGCCTATACTCCTCCCATGACTCAGACCCTGGTCATCGCCCTGCTCGTCGCCATGGCGGCCGTGGTGGTGACGCTGTTCATCGGATTGATCGGCATGGCCCGCGGCGGCCAGTTCAACGCGCGCTACGGCAACGTGCTGATGCGCTGGCGCGTGGTGCTGCAGGGCGTGGCGGTACTGATCCTGGTCATCGCCTTGATCGCGGCCAGCGGCTAGGACCCGAAGAGAAACGCGCATGGTACGGCTGACCCGCATCTACACCCGTGGCGGCGACGAGGGGCAGACCTCGCTGGGCGGCGGCGCGCGGGTGGCGAAATACGATCTCCGGGTCGCCGCCTACGGCACCGTCGACGAGGCCAATGCGGCGGTCGGCCTCGCCCGGCTGCATACCGAAGGCGAGGCCGACGCCATGCTGTCGCGCATCCAGAACGATCTGTTCGACCTCGGCGCCGATCTCTGCCGGCCGGAGACCGGCGAGGAAAGCCCGACCGCCCTGCGCGTGTCCGACAGCCAGGTCGACCGGCTGGAGGCCGAGATCGACGCCATGAATGAGGAACTGGCCGAGTTGACCAGCTTCGTCCTGCCGGGCGGCTCGCCGGCCTCGGCCTTTCTGCATCTGGCGCGCACGGTGTCGCGGCGGGCCGAACGGCTGATGGTCGAGCTGGCGGCGAACGAGACGGTGAACCCGGCCGCCATGCGCTATGCCAACCGCCTGTCCGACCACCTCTTCGTGCTGGCGCGCTGGCTGAACGACAAGGGCAGCGGCGACGTGCTGTGGGTGCCGGGGGCCAACCGCTAGCGGCGCCGGGCCAGGCGACGAGGTCCCGCGACGCCGCGTTGACAGGCGGGTGGCTCAAATCCTATTGTCCCGCGCCTGATGTTGCGCTGCACCATGAGGGTGCGGCCAGCCGCCGGAACCGCACGGAAAGCGGCCGCGCGGCCGGATAGCGGGGGCTTTTCACAATGAACAAGATCGGCATCATCGGCGCGGGTCAGATGGGCGGCGGCATCGCCCATGTCTGCGCATTGGCCGGGTACGATGTGCAGCTGCTGGACATGACCCAGGAGCTGCTGGACAAGGCGCTCGCCGGCATCGACCGCAACATCTCGCGGCAGGTCTCCAAGGGCAAAGTCTCCGAGGCCGACAAGACGGCCGCTCTGACGCGCATCGCGACCGGCACCGACTACGCCGCCTTCGGCGATTGCGACCTGGTGATCGAGGCCGCGACCGAGAACGAGGAGATCAAGCGGGAGATCTTCAAGACGCTGATCCCCCATCTGCGCGAGGACGCGCTGATCGCCACCAACACCTCGTCGATCTCGATCACCCGGCTGGCGGCCACCACCGACCGGCCGGAACGCTTCATCGGCATGCATTTCATGAACCCGGTGCCGGTGATGCAGCTGGTCGAGATCATCCGCGGCATCGCCACCGGCAACGAGGCCTATGTGGCGATACAAACCCTGGCCGAGAAGCTGGGCAAGACGGCAGCCACAGCCGAGGACTTCCCGGCCTTCATCGTCAACCGCATCCTGCTGCCGATGATCAACGAGGCGGTCTACACGCTGTATGAGGGCGTGGGGTCCGTGACCTCGATCGACACCTGCCTGAAGCTGGGCGCCAACCATCCGATGGGGCCGCTTGAGCTGGCCGACTTCATCGGCCTGGACACCTGCCTCAGCGTGATGAACGTGCTTTATGACGGGCTGGCCGACAGCAAGTACCGGCCTTGCCCGCTGCTGGTCAAATACGTCGAGGCCGGCTGGCTGGGCCGCAAGACCGGCCGCGGCTTCTACGACTATTCCGGCGACGCCCCGGTGCCGACCCGGTAGCCGGGCAGTGAAACAAGGACACCCCTCATCCAGCTGCGGCTAACCTCAGGCTTGGTGAGGGCCTAGCCCGAACCCTAGCCGCAGCTGGGTGAGGGGGATTTTGGTTTCAGTCTTCCGCCCAACGCTAGATCCAGGGCGGATCCTCGACCGTCAACTCGCCGCCGGCGTCGCCGGTGTTCACCGTGCCGGCCGGTTCGATCATCACGATCTCGCATTCGGCGTCGGCGACCGGCTTGTGCTCCACGCCCTTGGGCACGATGAACATGTCGCCGGCCTTCAGCGGTACCTGCCGGTCGCGCAGATGCATCACCATCGACCCCTTGTTGATGATGAACAGCTCGTCCGTCTCCGGGTGGGAATGCCAGACGAACTCGCCCTCGATCTTGGCGATCTTCACATGCAGGTCGTTGAGCTGGCCGATGACCCGCGGCGACCATTGGTCGGAGAATTTGGCGAATTTCTCGGCTAAGGTGACGGTCTGCATGGTCGGTCTCCTGGCATCGGCGCAAAGCGGATCGGCCTAGACAACGCCTATATCGAAGCACCGCCGTCAAGCCTCAAGAACCGGGTGGATTGGGCCGCCCCCGCGGGCGATCTTCCGCGCATCAGAGGGACCCGACGGAGGCCGATCCGATGACCGCAGTAAAGTTCATGGCCATGCCCACCGACATCGCCCGGGCCTATCAATCCGGTGCGCCGGACGCCTATGGCCGGGTCCCGGAGACGCGGGTCTCCGACGGCGACGGGGTGCCCTGCCGGCATTGCCTTCGGGATGTCGCCGCCGGCGACGAATACCTGATCCTGGCCTACCGGCCGTTCCCGGAGTTGCAGCCGTACGCGGAAACCGGACCGGTCTTCCTGCATGCCGGCCCGTGCGAGCGGCATCCGGAAGCCGGCGAGACGCCGGGCATGTTCCTGGAACGGGAATGCTATCTGATGCGAGGCTATGGTGCCGACGACCGTATCCTCTATGGGACGGGGCAGATGGTCGGCACCGGGGATCTGGCGAACGCCGCGGCGGACCTGCTGGAACGCCCGGAAGTCGCCTATGTGCACCTGCGCTCCGCCTCCAACAACTGCTTCCAGTGCCGGATCGAGCGCGGTTGATCGCGCCCGGCTTCAGCGCCGCAAGATTTGGCGGATATTGGCTACGGTCATCGGGTTGTCCCACTGCACGGCGCCTCTGTGGCGACCGATTTCCCGGCCGCGGCGATCCAACAGGATCGTCGTCGGAATGGCCTCGGCGCCGAGGCTCTCATAGGCCTCGCCCTCGGGATCGAGATAGGTCAGCAGCGACGTCGCGTTGTTTGCCTCGAGGAACGGCCCGACGACAGCAGCACCCCGCCTGTCCGTGGCGATGGTGATCAAGCGGAACCCGTCATCCGACAGGGTTTCCTCCAGGCGCAACAGCGACGGCAGCTCACGCCTGCAGGGCGCACACCAAGTCGCCCAGATATTGACCATCACCACCCGTCCCTGAAACTCCCCCAGGTATCGGGTGTTGCCGGCAAGATCGAGAATGCCGGTCTGGGGCACCGGTCGTCGCGGCGCATCCGCGTCAAATGTCGGCCAATGGTTGTAGGGCGTCGCCCGTTCCGGCGCCGCATTCGGTTCGCCCTCGGACGGCCCGTCCAGCCAGGCGTTGGCCGTGACCATGGCAAGGGCGAAGGCGAGAATGACAAGCACTGTCCGGCCCATGATTTCGGCAGTCCTTTCGGCAGCCATTCAGGAGCGGGTTCTGGTACTTCGTCACTCTATGCGCGTATTTCCTAACACTGTGTTGAACACTACGCCGGCATTTTAGCTTTCGAGGAAATGGCGGATAAGGGCGACCGCTTCCGGTTCGTCCCACTCCGTCGCGCCGGTGTAGCGGCCGATCTCCCGGCCCTGGCGGTCGAACAGGATGGTTGTCGGCATGCCGAGCACGTCCAGGGCAATGGCGGATTCGCCGGTCGGATCGAGATAGGTCGGAAGTTCGCCGAAATCGTTCTCGTCCAGGAACGGTGCGACCTTCTCCACCCCTTCGCGATCGATGGAGATCGCCAGCAGGCGGAATTCCGGGTCCGCCACCGTCGCCTCCATGCGCTCCAGCGACGGCAGCTCACGCAGGCAGGGGGCGCACCAGGTCGCCCAGTAGTTGACCAGCAGCACCTGGCCGCGGAAATCTTCCAGGCCAAGAGTGTTGCCGGACAGGTCGGAAAAGCTTATGTCGGGCGCTGGGCTTGGCGACGGGCTAAGATCGAAGGTGCGCATATCGCCGTGCAACGGCGGCCGTGCCGACATCGGCGGCACCAGCGCCATGGCCAGCCAAACGGAAACGGCGCCGGTGGCGGCCAGCAGGAAACCGAATAACGCAGCGACCTTGTTCACGCCTATGCCCGTCCTTTTGAAACTCGCTCAAGAAGAGCCTGCGGCAGCGTCATGACCGACACGCCCAAGACCAAGAAACCAGCCTCCCCGGCCGGGGAGTCCGCCGCCAATGCCCTGTGGGGCGGCCGCTTCGCCGCCGGCCCCTCGGCGATCATGGAGCGCATCAACGCCTCCATCGGCTTCGACCAACGCCTTGCCGACCAGGACATCGCGGGCTCCAAGGCCCATGTCGCGATGCTGGCCGATCAGGGCATCGTCAGCCGCGCCGACGCCGATGCGATCCTCGATGGGCTGCAGCGGATATCCGAGGAAATCGCATCGGGCAGCTTCCGGTTCAAGACCGAACTGGAGGACATTCACATGAATGTGGAGGCCCGTCTCGCGGAATTGATCGGCCCGGCGGCGGGACGACTGCACACCGGGCGCAGCCGCAATGACCAGGTTGCGACCGATTTCCGGCTCTGGGTCCGCGATGCCCTGGACCGCGCGGATGCCGGGCTGAAGGCGCTGCAGGAAGCGTTGATCGTGCAGGCGGAAGGCCATGCGGACACGGTGATGCCGGGCTTCACCCATCTGCAGTCGGCCCAGCCGGTGACCTTCGGCCACCACATGCTGGCCTATGTGGAAATGTTCGGCCGCGACCGGGGGCGGATCGCCGACGCCCGCGCCCGGCTCAACGAATGCCCGCTGGGATCGGCGGCGCTGGCCGGCACCTCCTTCCCGATCGACCGGGAGGCGACGGCGGCGGCGCTCGGCTTCGACCGGCCGACCGCCAATTCGCTGGACGGCGTCTCGGACCGGGATTTCGCGCTGGAATACCTGGCTTCGGCGGCGATCGCCGCGACTCATCTGTCGCGCCTGGCCGAGGAGTTGGTGATCTGGACGTCGCATCAATTCGCCTTCGTCCGGCTGTCCGACAGCTTCTCCACCGGCTCCTCGATCATGCCGCAGAAGCGCAATCCGGACGCGGCGGAGCTGGCGCGCGGCAAGTCGGGCCGGGTGGTCGGCAACCTGATCGCCCTGCTGACCACCATGAAGGGCCTCGCGCTGACCTATTCGAAGGACATGCAGGAAGACAAGGAACCGGTCTTCGACAGCGATGACAGCCTGATCCTGTGCCTGGCCGCGATGACCGGCATGATCGCCGATCTGACCGTCAGGCCCGATGCCATGCGCGCCGCGGCGACGGCTGGCTATTCCACCGCTACCGATCTGGCGGACTGGCTTGTGCGCAGCCTCGACATGCCGTTCCGCGAGGCCCACCACGTCACCGGCCGGCTGGTCAAGCTGGCCGAGGAGCGCGGTGTCGGGCTGGCCGACCTGCCTTTGGCCGATCTGCAATCGGTCGAGGCCCGGATCACCGAAGAGGCGCGAGCGATCCTGACCGTGGATGCCTCGGTCGCCAGCCGTACCAGCTTCGGCGGCACGGCGCCGGACCGGGTTCGCGAGGCGGCCGCCAAGGCAAGGGAGCGATACCTATGAGCAATCCGCTGCGGATGATCGTCGCCGCGCTGTTGGTCCTGGCCCTGGCCGCGCCGCTGACCGGTTGCGGGCGCAAGCCCTCTAACCTGCTGCCGCCCGAAGGCTCCGAGGGCGAGAACTACCCGCGCACCTACCCGTCCTCATGACCGCCTTTGCCTATCGCGACGGTGTCCTGTGCGCCGAGGATCTGCCGCTGACCGACATCGCCCGGTCCGTCGGCACGCCCTTCTATTGCTATTCCACCGCCATGCTGAGCGGCGCCTATCGGGCCTTCGCCGACGCCTTTGACGGCGCGGTGGAGACCGGCGCGGTCGACATCCACTACGCCATGAAGGCCAATTCCAACCGGGCCGTGGTGGCGACCCTGGCCGGGCTTGGCGCCGGCGCGGATGTGGTGTCGGAAGGCGAAATGCGGCTGGCGTTGTCGGCCGGGGTATCTCCGGGCCACATCGTCTTTTCCGGCGTCGGCAAGTCCCGGGACGAACTGGTCGCCGCGCTGGATGCCGGCGTCGGCCAGATCAACGTGGAATCCGTGCCCGAGCTGGAGGCGCTGAGCGCCCTGGCGGCGGCCCGCGGGGTTACGGTCAACATCGCCATCCGGGTCAATCCGGACGTGGATGCCGGCACCCATGCGAAGATCACCACCGGCCTGAAGGGCAACAAGTTCGGCATCGACATCGAACAGGCGCCGGAGGTGTTCCAGCAGGCGGCCGCTCTGCCCGGCCTGTCGGCGACCGGGATCGCCATTCATATCGGCAGCCAGCTGACCGAGCTGGGGCCGTTCCGCAACGCCTTTATCCGGCTCGCGGGCCTGGTGGAGACCCTGCGCGGCCAGGGTCTGACCATCGACCGCCTCGACCTCGGCGGCGGCCTGGGCATCGCCTATCAGGACGAGGTGCCGCCCAGCCTGCCGGCCTATGCGGATCTGGTGCGCGAGATCATCGTGCCGACCGGATGCCGCATCATGATCGAGCCGGGACGCGCCCTGGTCGGCAATGCCGGGGTGCTGGTCAGCCGGGTGATCTACCGAAAGACCGGCCAGTCCCGGGTCTTCCTGATCATCGACGCGGCGATGAACGATCTGCTGCGGCCGTCGCTCTACGAGGCCTGGCACACCATCCTGCCCCTGCGGCAATCCGCCGCCGATACGCCGCATGAGCCGGTCGACGTGGTCGGCCCGATCTGCGAATCCGGCGATACCTTCGCCGTCCAGCGGCAATTGCCCCACATGGAGGCGGACGATCTGCTCGCCTTCACCGGCGCCGGCGCTTATGGTTCGGTCATGGCGTCGACCTACAATGCGCGGCCGCTGATTCCGGAAGTGCTTGTCAGCGATGGAAAATTTGCCGTGGTCAGAAAACGGCCAACTTTCGCTGAGATGATGGCACTTGAGGCAATGCCGCCATGGCTGGCGGTGCCGTAACGACCGGATACGGATCGGACCGCATATGAGAGGCCGCATCGCCGAGTTGCTCGGCACCGGCGACGCCGCAGAGGCGCTTGCCGTTCCCCGCGCGAAACTTCTGCTCGTCTGGCTGACGATCCTGTGGGAACGGGTATGGCCTGCCGTCTGGCCGGCGATCGGCGTCCTTGGCCTGTTCCTGGCCGCCGCCCTGTTCGATGTCCTGCCGCTGCTGCCCGGCTGGCTGCATCTGATCGCCCTGCTCGCCTTTGCCGCCGCGTTTGTCGCCGCGGTTATCGTCGCCCTGAAGCGCATCCATATCCCCGATGCCGAATCCGCCAAGCGCCGCCTGGAGATCGCCAGCGGCGTCGCACACCGACCCCTGACCGGGCTGCTGGACCACCAGGCCGCCGGCACTACGGACGCCTTCAGCCGACGGCTCTGGCAGGCCCATCGCGAGCGCCTGCGCGCGGCGGTCAAGCGCTGGCGGGTCGGCTGGCCGCGGCCGGGCCTGGCCAAGCATGATCGCTACGGCATGCGGGCCGCCATCGGCCTTCTACTGCTGTTGGCGGTGGTCGCCGCCCGCGGCGACTGGGTGGAGCGGCTGAGCCACGCCTTCACGCCGCAGCTGTCCGGTATTGCCGCCGACCAGATTGCGACCCTGGATCTGTTCATCACGCCACCGGACTACACCGGCGCGCCGCCGCTCTATCTGCGGCCGATGCCGCCGGCCGAGGACGGGGCCGCGGCGGCCGAGGTCGCGCCCATCGACGTGCCGGTGAACAGCACGCTTCTGGCCAGGGTCACCGGTGGCGGTCAGCCGCCGATCCTGGCGCTGGCGGCGGGCCAGACCGCCTTCGACGACATCGACGGCAAGAATTACGAGATCACGGCGACGATCACCGGCGGCGACCGGATCACCGTCGATCAGGATGGCACCATCCTCGGCTCCTGGCCGATCGCGGTGGTTCCCGACGCGCCGCCGACCATCCGACTGGCCGAAGAGCCGACCCAGTCGCAGCGCGCGGCAGTCCGGATCGAGTACGAGGCGAGCGACGATTACGGGCTGGAGACCGCGGCCGCGACCATTTCCCTGACGGAAGAGGCGCTGGCCGCCGGGCCGGGACTGGCGCGGGATCCGATCGTGGTGGAGCTTGCCATTCCCGGCCGGCGCCCACGCGAGGCCCGGGCCGCGAGCTATCATGACCTGACGCCGCATCCCTGGGCCGGACAACAGGTCACGATGACCCTGTCGGCCACGGATGGGGCCGGGCAGACCGGCCTGTCCAACCCGGTCCAGTTCATCCTGCCCGAGCGCGAATTCAACCACCCCGTCGCCCGAGCGATCATCGAGCAGCGCCGCAGCCTCATGCTCGACCCCTCGACCCACGAGATCGTCACCGAAGTGCTGGAGACGCTGTCGCTGCGCCCGGATCGTTACTTCGACGATTCCGTGGTCTTCCTGGCGCTGCGTACCGCATCGCGCAGGCTGGCGCTGGCGCGCAATGTCGAGGATGTGGTCGACCCGGTGCAGAAGCTGCTGTGGGATACCGCGCTCAGAATCGAAGACGGCGGGCTGTCGATCGCCGAGCGCGACCTGCGCGAGGCGCAGCAGGCGCTGATGGACGCCCTGGACGGCGATGCCACCGATGACGAGATCCGCCAGTTGATGGAGGAGTTGCGCGAGGCGCTCAATGAGTATCTCAGGGCGATGGAAGAGAACCTGATGGAACGGCTGGCCCGCGGCGAAGTGCCGGAGATGCTGGCGGATCCGGAAGGACAGGCCGTCGACCGGGACCAGCTCAATGAGATGCTGGAGCAGATGCAGGAGCTGGCGGAATCCGGCTCGCGCGAGGCGGCACGGGACATGCTGGCCCAGCTGCAGGAGATGCTGGAGAACCTGCAGGCCGGCGTCATGCAGCAACAGCAGCAGCAGAATGCCCAGCCCAACCCGGCCATGGAGCTGATGGAGGACCTGCAGAACCTGACCCGGGCGCAGCAGGAATTGCTGGACCGGACCTTCCAGCAGTCGCAGCAGGGCGACCAGCAGCAGCAGGGTCAGTCGGGCGAGAACATGCCGAGCCAGACCCCGAGCCAGCCGGGCACCGGCAGCGGCTCGCAGCTGGGCTCTGATTTCGGCACCGAAGGCGCCGCCGTCCAGGAAGCCCTGCGCCGGGCGCTCGGCGACATGATGCGCCAGATGGATGAGATGACCGGCGAGATTCCGGTCCCGCTGGGCCGCGCCGAGCAGTCGATGCGGCAATCGGAACAGGCGCTGGGCCAGGGCCAGATGGGCCAGGCGGTGCAGCCGCAGGCCGACAGCGTCGACCAGCTGCAGCAGGGTCTGCAGGATTTCGTCGACCAGGTGCTGGAGCAGATGGCGCAGCAGAATAGCGGCCAGGTCGGCCAGATGATGCAGCAGCTCAATTCCGGGCGCGACCCGCTGGGCCGGCCGATGCCCAATTCCGGCGGCATGAACACCGAGGAGGTGGGCATTCCCAACCAGTCCGACCTGCAGCGCGCCCGGCAGATCCTCGACGAGCTACGCCGGCGATCCGGCCAACGGCACCGGCCGATCGACGAACTGGACTATATCGACCGGCTAATGCGCCAGTTCTGAGACCGCCGTGGCCGTATCCGGCCACGGCCCATCGACGCCCAGCACCACTTTCGCCCCGACATCGGCAATGGAACGACGGCTCGTCTCGAAGCCGGCCGCGGCCCCCGGCTGGAGCATCTCGACCTCGAGCGAGAAGGTCCAGCTTTCCAGCGCGGCCCCTTCAGCATCTGCCAGGCTGGCCCGCAGCACCGGCACCGGCCGCGGGATCTCGGAGGCATTGTGAACCTCGCCACGCACCCACAACGTATTACCGAACGCGTCGGGCAGGACCTCCGAGGTCACGTTGCGGTATTCCAACCCGGCGCCGACGCCGGGGATCGACGAAAGGTCGAGCCCGTCGAGCCCGATGCCGAATTCCTCGTACATCAGCGCTGCCGGCGGCCAGGACTGAACGATCGCGGCCCGGCCGGCATAGATGGCCGCGGCAAGCCCGCCGATCAGCAACAGCAACGCCGCCAGGGTGACCGCGCCGGCGGACCGCGACGCGATGGCGGATTTGTCTTTGGTCTTTTTGGCAGCCCGCTTGTCCGGCTTGGCGTCCTCCGCCGGCGCGTCGCCATCGGATGCCATCTGCACCCAGACATGGCCGCAGCCGATGCATTTCACCTTCCGGCCTTCCGCGCCGATCGCGTCATCGGAGACGGAATAGCTGGTTGTGCACTTCTCGCAGGTAAGGATCATTTAAACGAGCAAAAGCCTGGCTGGGGACACGGCGAGGTATATCCAGGTATCGCCGAATATCGACAACAAATTCTAAATTCGGCGGCCGCCGCTCCACCCCGCCGGGGCGGCGGCCATGCTGGACTGGCCGTTCGCCCCATGCCATGGTCCGGGCACGCCTGCGGAGTGAATTCGTGCAGCCCCTGATCGAATTCGAGAATGTCGGAATGCGGTACGGCAACGGGCCGGAGGTACTGCGCGACCTCACATTCACCGTGGCGAAGGGGTCGTTCCATTTCATCACCGGGCCCAGCGGTGCCGGAAAATCCTCGCTGCTGAAACTGCTGTCGCTGATCCATCGTCCCTCCCGCGGTCTGGTGACCCTTTTCGGCCGCGACATAGCGACCTTGAAGCGCGAGGAGCTGCCGGCCCTGAGGCGGCGGATCGGTGTCGTCTTCCAGGATTTCCGCCTGATCGACCATCTCTCGGCGGTCGACAATGTGGCCCTGCCGCTGCGCCTGGCCGGCGCCCGCGACGAGCGGGTGCGCGGCCATGTGAAGGAGCTGCTGCGCTGGGTCGGACTGGGCGATCATCTCGACGCCCGCCCGCCGACCCTGTCCGGCGGCGAGCAGCAGCGTATCGCCATCGCCCGCGCCGTCATCAACCGCCCGGCCCTGCTGCTGGCCGATGAGCCCACCGGCAATGTGGACGAGCGGATCGGCCTGAGGCTGATGCGGCTGTTCGACGAGCTGAACAAGGTCGGCACCACCGTCATCGTTGCGACACACAGTGAATCGATCATTCGCCGGTTCCGCCATCCCGTGCTGCAATTGCGGGACGGGCAGATCTTCAGGGCGGCAGAGGAGCTCAGTCGGACGGCATGATCGCGTGGCTGTTACGCCGCATCGCCCCGGAGACCGGTCCCGAGGTCCCGTTGCGGCGAACCGGCGCCGACCGGTTCGTACCCTGGTTGATCGCGCCGATGGCCTATCTCGCCACCTTGTCGCTGGCGGCGGTGATGACGGCGACGGCGCTGATCGATGGCTGGGATGTCGGCCTGACCGGTAGCCTGACCATCCAGATCCAGGCAGCCAAGACCGGCGGCGACGAGGACCACGCCTTCTCCACCGGCGAGGCGCTGGCGGTGCTAAGAGACTGGCCGGGCATCGCCGACGCGACGCCGATCGACAAGCCGGTAGTGGCCGAGCTGCTGGGCCCCTGGCTCGGCGACGATCTGCCGGTCGAGCAGCTTCCTCTGCCCACCCTCATCGACGTCACCCTGACCGGCGAACCGCCGGTCGACCTGGACGCGCTCACCGCCGCGCTGGACGACACCGTCGAGGGGGTTACGGTGGACGACCATGGCACCTGGCTGTCGGATCTGAAGGCGGTGGCCAATACGGTGCTGCTGTTCTCCAGCATCCTGATGGTGCTGATCTCGCTCTCCGCCGTGGCGACGGTGGTGTTCGTCACCCGTGCCGGTCTGGCGATCCACCGCAATGTCATCGACCTGCTGCACACCATTGGCGCCACCGATTCCTATGTGGCGCGGCAGTTCGAGTGGTACGCCTTCGCGCTCGGCCTGCGCGGTGCGGTGATCGGGTTCCTGCTGGCGGTGGCGACCCTGGTGCTGATGAACCGGGTGGTCGGCGTCGCCGGCGAGGCCGGCAGCACGTCCCTGCTATCCATGCCGCCCCTGTCCGAGGCGCAATGGGCTTCGCTGACCCTGGTACCGGTGGCGGCGATCCTGCTGGCGGCACTGACCGCCCGGGCGACGGTGCTGCGCACCCTGGCGCGGCTGCCCTGATGAGCCGGCGTTCCAGCTTCCGGTCGCGGTCCGAGCGCCGCGGCCCCCGGATCGCCGCGACGGTGGCCCTGGTGGTGCTGGTGCTGGCGCTGATCGGCTGGGGCACGGGATTCGCCTGGTTCGCCGGCGTCGCGGCCGAGCCGACCGCCGATGGCGACCGGTCCACCGACGCCATCGTGGTGCTGACCGGCGGCAGCAAGCGGCTGACCACCGGGCTGACCCTGCTGGCCGACGACCGGGCGGAGAAGCTGTTCGTCTCCGGCGTCTATCACGGGGTCGACGTGCAGGAATTGCTGCGGGTCTCGCAGCAGGCGCCGGCCGCCGTGGAATGCTGCATCGTGCTCGGCTACGCCGCCGACGATACCCGGGGCAATGCCGCCGAGACTGCGGCCTGGCTGCGCCAGGAACGCTACAGCTCGTTTCGCCTGGTCACCGCCAACTACCACATGCCGCGCAGCCTGCTGGAATTCCGCCGCGCCTTGCCGAATGCGGATATCGTTCCGCATCCGGTGGCACCGACCAATGTGCATGTGGAGGAATGGTGGCGCTGGCCGGGCACGACGGTCCTGCTGGTCACCGAATACAACAAGTACCTCGTCGCCCTGCTGCGTGGCGCCTTCGCGTAAGCATGGTGTATGCAGGCGGCACCGGCCCGGTGCCGTGTCCATACAAGCAAGCAAGATGCTAAGGTTCCCCCATGGTGCGGTCGCTAGCCTTCAACCTGATCTTCTACGTCTGGACGACGATCTGCTGTTTCGGGATCTTCTGGACGCTGTTCATCCCCCGCCGGGCGATGATCTGGGTGGTGTGTCAATACCTGCGCAGCGTGCACCTGATCGAGCGGCTGGTGCTTGGGCTGGACTACGTTGTGGTCGGGCAAGATAACGTGCCGGAGGGCGCCTATATCCTGGCGGCCAAGCACCAGTCGACCTGGGAGACCATGAAGCTGCACCTGCTGGTCGACGATCCGGCGGTGATCTTGAAGCGCGAATTGTTGTTCATCCCGCTGTGGGGCTGGTATGCCGCCAAGGCGCGGATGATCGCCGTGCATCGCGGCGGACGCAGCAAGGCGATCGCCAGCATCATCGCCGGTTCGAAGAAGATCGCGGCGCAGAACCGCCCGATCGCCATCTTCCCGCAGGGGACCCGCACCGCGGCCGGGACCTTCCGGCCCTATAGGGTCGGCGTGGCGGCGCTTTACGAGGAGCTGGATCTGCCGGTGGTGCCGATGGCCCTCAATTCCGGGGTGTTCTGGCCCAGGCGCAAATTCATCAAGCGTCCCGGCACCATCACCGTGGAATTCCTGCCGCCGATCCCGCCCGGAATGGACCGCGACGCTTTCCTGAGGCGGCTGGAGGACGAGCTGGAGGCCGCCACCGAGCGGTTGGTGGTTGCCGTCGGCGGCCCTGCGACGGACCGCTCCGGCGCCGTCGAGCCGCCCCGCCCGGAACCGGCCGTGGCCAGCCAATAGCCTTGGCGCTTGACTCCAATCGCGCGTCGGAACATATCAGGAACAAACGGGTTGCGGTTGCTGACCCGGAGTTGACACGAACCGTGTATACTGTCGTGTCGACGAGGCCGAGGATCGAATTCACATGACGGCGACCGGCGACATCGCCCATCAGATCTGGGACATGAAATACCGCCTGCGCGATGCGGACGGCACGCCGGTCGAGGAGTCCGTGGCGGCGACCTGGCGCCGCGTCGCCGACGCCCTGGCCGAGCCGGAGGCGGACCGCAAAGCCTGGGCGGATCGCTTCTATGGCGTGCTGGAGGATTACCAGTTCCTGCCGGCGGGGCGGATCCTGGCCGGGGCCGGGACCAAGCGCTCGGTCACCCTGTTCAACTGCTTCGTGATGGGCGACATCGCCGACGATATGGGCGGCATCTTCGACGCCCTGCGCGAAGCGGCGCTGACGATGCAGCAGGGCGGCGGCATCGGCTACGATTTCTCCACGCTGAGGCCGCGTGGCGCGCCGGTGGTCGGCGTCGGGGCGGATGCGTCCGGCCCGCTCTCCTTCATGGATGTCTGGGACGCCATGTGCCGCACCATCATCAGCGCCGGCTCCCGCCGCGGCGCGATGATGGCGACGATGCGCTGCGACCACCCGGATATCGAGGATTTCATCGACGCCAAGCGCGACCAGGACCGGCTGCGCATGTTCAACCTGTCGGTCCTGGTGACCGACCCGTTCATGGCGGCCGTCGAGGACGATGGCGATTGGGATCTGCGCTTCGGCGATACGGTCTACCGCACGGTGCGCGCCCGCGATCTGTGGGACCGCATCATGCGGGCGACCTACGACTACGCCGAGCCGGGCGTGATTTTCATCGACCGTATCAATGATCTGAACAACCTGGCCGGCATCGAAACCATCCACGCCACCAACCCCTGTGGCGAGCAGCCCCTGCCGCCCTATGGCGCCTGCCTGCTGGGCTCGGTCAACCTTTCCCGGCTGGTCAACGAGCCCTTTTCCAAGAAGGCCAAGCTGGATACCGACCGGCTGGAGGAGGTGGCTTCGGTTGCGGTGCGCATGCTGGACAATGCCATCGATGTGTCGCGCTTCCCGCTGGAGGCGCAGGCCCATGAGGCGCGGGCGAAGCGGCGCATCGGCCTCGGAGTCACTGGCCTCGCCGATGCGCTGGTGATGTGCGGCGTGCGCTATGGCTCGGCCAAGGCGGTCAAGCTGACCGAGACCTGGCTGGCGTCGGTGCGCCGCGCCGCCTATCTGGCATCGGCCGACCTGGCCAAGGAGAAGGGCGCCTTCCCGCTCTACGATCCCGGCGCCTATCCGGAACGTCCGATGATCAAGGCGCTGGAGCCGGCGGTGCGCCAGAAGATCGCCAAGCAGGGCATGCGCAACGCCCTGGTCACCTCCATCGCACCGACCGGCACCATCTCCCTGTTCGCCGGCAACGTTTCGTCCGGCATCGAGCCGGTCTTCGCCTATGAGTACACCCGCCAGGTGCTGCAGCCCGACGGGAGCCGCAAGGCGGAGACGGTAGTCGACTACGCCTACCGCATGTTCCGCGAGGCCAACGGTGCCGAGGCGGCCCTGCCGGACAGCTTCGTCGACGCCCAGGCGCTGAGCCCGGCCGAGCACCTGGCCATGCAGGCGGCGGCGCAGAAATACGTCGACAGCTCGATCAGCAAGACCATCAACTGCCCGGTCGACCTGGATTTCGAGTCCTTCAAGGATGTGTACGCCCAGGCATACAGGCTTGGCTGCAAGGGGTGTACGACGTACCGGCCGAACCCGGTCACCGGCGCGGTGCTGGAGGTGGAGCAGAAGCCGGCCGAGCCCGCCGCAGTCCCGGCGGAGGCCGAGATCGTCTACATGACCAAGCCGCTGGACCGGCCGGAATCCCTGCCCGGCCTGACCTACAAGCTGCGCTGGCCGGACAGCGACCACGCCATGTACGTCACCATCAACGACGTGATCCAGGACGGCCGGCGGCGGCCCTTCGAGATCTTCATCAACTCCAAGAACATGGAGCACTACGCCTGGACCGTGGCCCTGACCCGGATGATCAGCGCCGTGTTCCGCCGCGGCGGCGACATCACCTTCGTGGTCGAGGAGCTGAAGGCGGTGTTCGACCCGCGCGGCGGCCATTGGGTGAAGGGCCGCTACGTGCCCTCCCTGCTGGCCGCCATCGGCGAGGCCATCGAGCAGCACATGGTCGAGATCGGCTTCCTTACCGACGAGAACCGCCCCGCCCTCTCCCAGATGGTCCAGGTCGGCAACGCCGGCGCCGTCCCCGCCCAATGCCCCAAATGCGGCCAACCCGGCCTGACCCGGCAGGAAGGCTGCGACCTCTGCCCGAACTGCGGGTACTCAAAATGCGAGGGGGAGTAGGCGGCGTCTCGCGTCTGCACGCATCGGCGGTGCTTGGATGGACACAGCCTATTTGTCGCCCCCGGGAGTGCTATTCGGACTGGCTTTCCAGAATGAAGCACGTCAGCAATTAGCCATATCCAGCCATTGCATTGATAACAAGTGATGTCCGAGATATGGACAAAGTCGAAATAGGCCCATCGTCCGCTTTAGGGAATATACTTAGGGCACCAAGCATTGCGCCAAAGATGCTGAAACTCACTGGGCCTTAGCTGATACGACTCATGGCGATCGAAGGAGACGCTAGCCGTCGTCAAGCCCGGCAAACTCAAGAAAGATCACGACCTCTTGCCCTTCTTCGGCGAGGTCAGACCCTCCGTCGATGATCTCGACATCTGTCAGGGCTTCTACTGTAGAGAAGACGAGAGCTAGGTCGGCATCGCTCAGGCAGCAATGATGCACGGATATGGTGCTGTCTTCGGGGATATGGGTGCCGCGGCTCCACCCCGGGCGCGTCACCGTGAAGCCAAGATCGCGAAGGGCGTCGACGAACGTGTCACCAGTCTCGGGCGGATAGTCGTTTGGAACGACGAGCTGGATGGTCGTCTCGCCGCGGCTGCGCACCTCGCTGATCCGTTGATCGGAGTCGGCGATGCTGCGCTGGGCAGGTTCGGGGTCCGGCAGCGCCCTCGCGATCTCGGTCAGGTTCGATTGCACTTGAACGATCATCACATCGACCTGCGTACGCACCTGCTCGGTCTTGCCTTCGATGGTCCGCAACTCTTCGTCGAGCTCCTCAATCGTGGCCGTTACTCGCGCGATCAGACCTTGCACCTCGCTGGTCTGGTCGCTGGCAATACGCAGCGCCTCGTCGGCGCGCGCTTTGGCCTCATTGGAGGCGGCGAGGATTTCGGCTAGGGATTCCTCGGTGATCCGCTGCGCAATGCTGACCGCGCTGATCGCCGAGGCGGCTGCCTCGGCGGCAGCATCGGTCGCGGCCTCAGCCTTTTCGATTTCAGGCTGCAGCTCGGTCTCGACCATTTCTGCGATTGTGATGCGCACGAGCGTCGGGACACCAATGGCACCAACGATCGTGCCGGCGACGAACAGCAGCGCAAACCAGTTCATGACCCGCTGGCGCGACTCCCGCTCGATGCCACTTATGAGCTTGTCCCGCTTCAACGCCAGCCATTCTTCAGAGCGCATCGTGACCGTATCGGCGTCCCTATCTCCGACCATGCTTCCTCCGCCACTAACACAACTGCCAGTTTAGCAGGATTAGTCGTCAGGCATAATCGTGCACTATGTCATCAAGGGTAACTTTTGTCTGCGCAAGCACTCATCCCAAAGATCCCCGATATGGACGTTCGCCGCACCGCCCCGCATGACCTGGATGGGCTCATTCCGGTCGTCCGAGCTTCTTGATGAGCTGTCGGGGTTGGGTCAGTAGGCGACGTCGCTCTTGGAGCAAGAAACTCTGTTCCTTGTCCAGGTCCGGACGTTCGCATCATGCGCCGACGCTGACATCTTACCCGCCCCTTCTCACACTTAGGGCGTTTCGAACCAGTTCGGCCAACGCATGCAAAGGACTGTCGGCAATTCCCAGTTCATCGAGGTGGGCGACCGTGTTGAACAGGTACTCGCAGTTCGGGCCCTTTTGGCCGTGGCCCTGGCAGATGTAGCCCGCGGTCTCCTCCAGGGAGAGCTTGCCGCAGTATTGCCGGTGGTCGCGGTCGATCACGAAGCAGCAGGCCTGGACGGTGCTTTCCGGCAGCTTCAGTGGGCGCAGGCCGGGCTTGTAGATGCCGGTGACCATCTCCCGGTCCCAGAGATAGACCAGGGTTTCGGCGACGTCGGCGGCGGCGATGCGGAAGGCTACGCCACGGCAGGAGCCGCCGCGGTCCAGGCCCAGCACCAGCCCCGGCACCTCGGGCGTGCCGCGATAGCGGTGGGAATAGACGCAGAAGCTGCGGTGATAGCCGTAAAGGATGGCGTCGCTGCGCTCGACATAGGGAAACCCCGGGTTCCACATCAGGGAGCCGTAGCCGAACACCCAGAGATCCTCACCCGACTCGATCGGCAGCGACGGCCCCTGCCCGCTCCAGGCGAGATCGGTGCCGCTGGTCTCGTCGAGGGTGCCCGGCACCGCGCTGTCGTTGTCAAATCCCATGGCTTGATGATGTAAGCGAAGCGCCCCGGTTTGACCAGCGGGCATGGCGGCCTTGAATCCGCCACCGAGCCATGGTGCAGTTCGCGCGCTTCAATACCGGACGGTTCGCATGCGCATACGACTGCCCCTCCTGCTCGCCATCGCCGCCCCGCTCCTGCTGCTCGCCGGCTATACCAGCTATTGGTTCTATGCCGCCGATGCGGTGCGTCGGGGCATCGACGAGTGGATCGCGCTGCAGGGCGAGAACGGCGTGGAGGTGCGCTCCGCCGGCGTCGATGTGAGCGGCTTTCCGCTGATGCTGGCGGCCGATGCCCGCAACGTGGTGATGACCGATGTGCAGGGCGCGACCTGGCAGACTTCCGGCCTGTCGGCAGAGGCCCAGCCCTGGCGCCTCAGCCATATCGATTTCCGCATCGACGGGCCGCAGACCCTGACCGTGCCCGGCGTGCAGCCGGTGACGATGACCGCCGATGACGGCACCGGCGACGTCCGGCTGGGCAGCGATGGGCGGCTGGCCGCCGGCAGCCTGTCGCTGGCCGACCTGACGGTGCTGCTGCCGGCGGTGGGCGATTTGAAAGTGGCGACGGTCGATGTCGCCGTCTCCCAAAAAGCCGAGGGCACCGAGCGGGACGGGCTGGCGGCCGCCGGCGACGCAAGACAGGTCGACCTGCCGGTCTCGCCGCTGCCGGCCCTGGGTCAGCGGCTGCAGCATGCCGGGCTGGATGTGACCGTGACAGCGCCGGTGCCGCCGGAGCTGCGGGTGCCCTTCCTGACCGTGTGGCGGGATTCCGGCGGGCGGATGCTGATCGACCGGCTGAACCTGGAATGGGGCCCGTTGACCATCCAGGCCTCGGGGACCGTGACCCTGGACGCCACCTTGCAGCCGCAGGCCAATCTGACCGCCAATGTGCGCGGCTTCCTGCAGACCGTCGACGCGCTGGTGGCGGCCGGCATGGTCGAGGCGGACCAGTCCGGCCTGATCAAGGCCGGCCTCGCCCTGCTGGCCGGCGCCCCGGATGCCGATGGCACCGCCACCCTGACGGCACCTCTGTCCCTGAATGGCGGCCGCGTGTTCCTCGGCCCGCTCCAGATCGCGCAGCTGCCGCCGGTCGTCTGGCCCTGAGGAATTAGGTCGGCTTTCTTCCCCTCTCCCCTTGCGGGAGAGGGTGGCGAGCATCGCGAGCCGGGTGAGGGGGCGCGCGGCGTCCGCCGCGCGAAGACTGTTCTCTAGCCCCCTCACCCTCCCAGTGCTTCGCACCGGGTCCCTCCCTCTCCCACAAGGGGAGACGGGCAAATTCCCGTGGCCAGCCGGGTCTATGTGCCTATTTGGGCCGCCTGGGTAGCCGCGCTACGCCTGCTTCGCTTCGATCACCCCGCGGCGGATGGCGCGGGTGCGGGTGAAGAGGTCCTGGAGCGTGTCGCCCTCGCCGCGGCGGATGGCACGCTGCAGGGCGGTCAGGTCCTCGGTGAAGCGCTGGAGGATTTCCAGGACCGGTTGCTTGTTGGTCAGGAACACGTCGCGCCACATCACAGGGTCGGAGGCGGCGATGCGAGTGAAGTCGCGGAAGCCGGTGGCGGCGAAGCGGATCACCTCGCTCTTCAGGTCCTCCTCCAGATCGACGGCCGTACCGACGATGGTGTAGGCGATCAGATGCGGCAGGTGCGAGGTGATGGCCATGACTTGGTCATGATGCTCGGCGGTCATGATCTCCACATCGGCGCCCATGCCGCGCCACAGCCGCTCGACCTTGTCGACCGCGTCGCGCGGGGCCTTGTCGTCCGGCGTCAGCACGCACCAGCGCCCTTCGAACAGCTCGGCAAACCCGGCCTCGGGTCCCGAATGCTCGGTCCCCGCCAGGGGGTGGCCGGGAACCAGCACCACGCTGTCGGGCAGCAGGGCGGTCAGTTCCCGCGCCACGGGCTGCTTGACCGAGCCGACATCGGTGACGATGGCACCCGGTTTCAGCCCCGGCGCGAAGGCCTTGGCGACCGAGGCCTGCGCGCCCATCGGCGTGCAGATCATCACGCAGTCCGCATCCGCGACCGCGGCCGCCGGGTCTTCCTCTACCCGGTCGAGATAGCCGAGCCCCATGGCGGTCGCCCGGGTCTCGGCGGTGCGGGCATGGCCGACCACGGTGCCGACCAGGCCATGCGCCCTGGCGGCGCGGGCCACGGAGGAGCCGATCAGGCCGAGCCCGATCAGCGCCAGGGTCTGGAAGACCGGTTCCCCGCTCTTCGTTGGAGATGTCATTGGTCGCGTTCCCTTACTGTCCGAGATAGGCGGACAGCGCGTCGACCAGCGCCCGCATCTCCGCTTCGGTTCCGATGGTGATCCTGAGGCAGGTCGGCAGGCCGTAAGCCCCCATCTGGCGCACCAGCACGCCGCGATCCTTCAGGAACAGCCGAGCCTCCTCCGCCTCCTTGCCGGCCAGCGGCGCGAAGTCGACCAGCACGAAATTGCCGACCGAGGGATAGACGGTCAGGCCGAGATCGGCCAGCCGATCCGTCGTCCAGGGCCGCCAGATGTCGTTATGGGTCCGGGCGGAGGTGGTGAAGGCGGTGTCCTCCAGCGCCGCCAGCCCCGCCGCCAGGGCGGCTGCGTTGACGTTGAATGGCCCGCGCACCCGGTTCAGCACATCGGCCACTTCGGCCGGGCAATAGGCCCAGCCCAGCCGCAAGGCGCCCAGCCCGAAGATCTTCGAGAAGGTGCGGGTCATAACCACGTTGCTCGACCGCTCGACCAGCTCCGTCCCGGCGGCGTAGTCGTTCAGCGCGATGTATTCGGCATAGGCGGCGTCCAGCACCAGCAGCACATTGTCCGGAAGCCCGGCATGCAGGCGCTCGACCTCCTCCACCGTCAGGTAACTGCCGGTCGGGTTGTTCGGGTTGGCCAGGAAGAGCAGCCTCGTGCGGTCGGTGACCTTGGCCAGCAGGGCATCCACATCGGCTTTCAGGCCGGTCTCCGGCGCGGCCACCGGCGTCGCCCCGGCACCCTTGGCCGACAGGGCGTACATCAGGAAGCCATGGGCCGAGTACAGCACCTCGTCGCCCGGGCCGGCATAGGCCTTGACCAGCAGTGCGATCAACTCGTCCGAGCCGGCTCCGCAAACGATGCGATCCGCATCCAGCCCGTAATGCCGGCCCAGCGCCGCCCGCAGCTCGGTCGCCCCGCCATCGGGATAGCGGTGCAGCTCGGTCGCCAGCGACCGGTATGCCGCCATGGCCTTCGGGCTCGGGCCCAACGCGCCCTCGTTCGACGCCAGCCGCACGATGCGCTCGGCATCGGCCTTGGACTCGCCGCCGACATAAGGCGCGATATCCAGGATGCCCGGACGGGGTGTCGGACCGCTCACGATGACTGCTCCTCCGGCGACACAATTATGGGTTCGGCATACGCGCCGATCAGCGTCGCGACCATCGACCGGGCTAGGAGGCCGCGTTCGAGCTCCGCCTGCGCGTGCGGGTCGGGCCGCCCCGAGACCTCAAGGATCCAGAAGGGCCCCGGCCGACCCAGGAGTGCCCGTTCGCCCTCTCCTCCCGCGGCCACGCAAGACACAGGTTCGCATCCCAATTCACGGACGGCCGCCTCGATTGCCGGCGCATCGGAGTCGCTGGCATCGGCAATGGTGAAGACGCTGCGGTCGCTGTCCGTTGGCTCCGACGCCACCCAGCCTACTGCCACGGCCACTGTGCCGCTGTCGGCCTGTGCGCGCACGAAAGGCAGCCCGAAACAGATCTGCAGGCCTGACGGGGTCTCCGGCATGAGCTGGCCAAGCCATCCCAATGCACGATCGCCCCATGGCAATACCGCCAGAGTCACGTCTCCAGCGATGACCGCCTGCAGTGCGGCGGCGGTGTCCTCAACCACGACGCGCTCCGGCGTCCCGCCGAAATGATCGCGGGCCAGTTCCCGGATCTCGCGATCTTCGGCTGCTCCCGATAGCGCGATGGAGAACGGACCCTGCATGCAGGTGAAGGCGTTGATGATCTCGCGCCAGATGCGCACCACCGAGGCCGCCGGGAACTGTCCCTGATGCCGGGCCACCAGCCGCCGGGCGATCTCCGCCTCGCGGCCCGGGCGCAGCTTGGGCGCGCCGTCGCTCTTGGCGGCGATAATCTGCTCGATCATGCCGCTGCGCTCGATCAGCAGATCGTGGATGCGGTCATCCAGGCTGTCGATCTGCCGGCGCAGGCCATCGAGTTGCAGGTTCCGTGACGACATCGGCCTCTCCCCAGGGGCGCATAGGAATAAAGCCGCGCCCCGCCGAACGCAAAGGAAACCAATGGGATTTCCTGCCGCTCAGCTGGTCCGCTGCATTGTCACCGAACGATGAAACCGTTGACAGTCGAGGCGCGGCCACCCTAGCTATGCGGTCCTTTTTCGAAGCGATTGGCGGGTGCTACGGGCATGAACGCCCCTTTGCATATCCGGGCCTCGACAGGCGATGTCGAAGGCGGGCTGCCGGGCCACCGGGTCGAGCTGGCGGTCGATCGGCCGATGCCGCTGGACAGCGGTGCCGCCATCGGTCCGTTCACCATGGCCTATCAGACCTACGGCACGCTGAACGCCGACAAGTCCAATGCGGTGCTGATCTGCCACGCGCTGACCGGCGACCAGTATGTCGCCGATCCGCACCCCACGACCGGCAAGCCCGGCTGGTGGAGCCTGACGGTCGGCCCCGGACTGCCGATCGACACCGACCGCTATTTCGTCATCTGCTCCAACGTGCTGGGCGGCTGCATGGGCACCACCGGGCCGAAGGACATCGACCCGGCCACCGGTGCACCCTTCGGAGTCAACTTCCCCGTCATCACCGTCGGCGACATGGTGCGGGCGCAGACCCTGCTGATCGACCATCTGGGCATCGACAAGCTGCTTTGCGTCACCGGCGGCTCCATGGGCGGCATGCAGGTGCTGCATTGGGCGGCGAGCTATCCGGAGCGGGTCTATGCCGCCATGCCGATCGCCACGGCGGCCCGACATTCGGCCCAGAACATCGCCTTCCACGAGGTCGGCCGGCAGGCGATCATGGCCGATCCCGACTGGCATGGCGGCGACTACTACGCCGAGGACGCCAAGCCGACCGGGGGGCTGGCCGTCGCCCGGATGGCGGCGCATATCACCTACCTGTCCGAGGCGGCGCTGCACCGCAAGTTCGGGCGCAACCTGCAGGACAGGCAGAACCTGAGCTACGGCTTCGACGCCGATTTCCAAGTCGAGAGCTATCTGCGCCACCAGGGCATCACCTTCGTCGATCGCTTCGACGCCAACTCCTATCTCTACATCACCCGGGCGATGGACTATTTCGACCTGGCCCAGGAGCATGGCGGGGTGCTGTCCGACGCCTTCCGCGACACGCCGGTGCGCTACTGCCTGATGTCGTTCTCCAGCGACTGGCTGTTCCCGACATCGGAGAACCGGGCCATCGTACACGCGCTGAACGCCGTTGCCGCCAATGTCAGCTTCGTGGAGATCGAGAGCGACAAGGGCCACGACGCATTCCTGCTGGACGAGCCGGAGTTCCACCGAGTGATGCGCGGCTTCCTGGGCGGCATCTCCGAGCATCGCGGCCTGAACGCCGCGGCGGAGGGGTGAGCATGCCCCGCGACCCTGCCCTGCCGACATCCCGGTCCGGCGATATCCGCGTCGACCTGCAGCTGATCGCCGATATGGTGGCGCCCGGCAGCCGGGTGCTGGATGTGGGCTGCGAGGATGGCGAGCTGCTGGAGGCCCTGTGGCATTCCAAGCAAGTCGACGGGCGCGGCATCGAAATCTCCCAGGACGGGGTGCACAATTGCGTCGCCCGCGGGCTGTCGGTGGTCCAGGGCGATGCCGATACTGATCTGGTCGACTATCCGACCGGCGCCTTCGACTACGCCATCCTGAGCCAGACCCTGCAGGCGACCCGCGACCCCAAGGGCGTGCTAGACAATCTGGTGCGGATCGGCCGGCAGGCCATCGTCAGCCTGCCGAATTTCGGCCATTGGCGGATCCGCCTGTCGCTGCTGCTACAGGGGCGCATGCCGGTGACCAAGCGGCTGTCCTATCAATGGTACGACACGCCGAACATCCACTTCTGCACCATCGCCGATTTCGTGGCGCTGTGCCGCGAGACCGGGGTGTCGATCGACCGCAGCCTGATCCTGCCGCCCGGCGGCCGTGTGGTGGAGATGGCGCCCGGCCGCTACGCCAACTGGGTCGGCGAACAGGCGGTGTTCCTGTTGAGCCGGCCGGGCGTGGGTAAGAGCTAACGCGATCTTCGATCAAGTATCCAAAGCCCCCTCACCCTCCCTCTCCCACGAGGGGAGAGGTGCAATAAGGCGCGTCCGTTCGAACCCCTCTCCCCTTTTGAGAGAGGGAGGGGCCCGACGCGAAGCGTTGGGAGGGTGACGGGGCTGCGAAGAACTTCGCGGAGCGACCGCTAGTCTTCGGGATCGGCCCGGCTCCGCGCCACGCCTTGCTGGGCCATGCCGCCGACCGGGACCAGGACGGGGCGGCTGCGGCGGACGGCGCGGCGGGCGGCGGACACCTGGTAGATCTGCTTCGACGCCTCGATCATCACCACGCCGGAGAAGCGCTGGAAGAAGCGCACGCCGACATTCTCCCAGGCCGGGGCCGATTTCAGCACGAAGCGCGAGCGCATCGGCGGGATGAACAGGGCACGTGCGGTTTTCTCCGGCACGAAGGCGTTGTCCCGCAGGGTGCGGGACAGTTGCGATTCGCTGAACGGCCGGCCATGGCCGAACGGGGTGCGGTCGACCCGGGCCCAGATGCCGCGGCGGTTCGGCACCACCACGAGCAGCCGGCCATTCCCGGCCAGGACCCGCCAAGCCTCGCGCATCATCTCGCCGAGTGTCTCCGTGGCCTCCAGCCCGTGCACCAGAAGCACCCGGTCGGCCGAGAGGTCCGGCAGCGGCAGTTCGGTCTCCTCCGCCAGCGCCACCTGGCCGGCGCCGCCGGTGGGCCAGCGGGTCACCCCCTGGCGTGCCGGCATGATCGCGAACACCCGCTCCGCCTCCTCGCGGAACGGCGTCAGATAGGGCGTGGCATAGCCCAGCCCCAGCACCGCCTGGCCGCGCAGATCCGGCCACAGGGACCGGATGCGCCGGCGGATCATCCGCTGGGCGACATGGCCCAGGCTCGAGCCGTAGAACTCGCGCAGGTCGACGACGTCGGTGTACATTGCGCCTCTAATCTAGCAGGGTTTAGTTAGGAAGTGGTTGGGTCCAGGAAAACCCCCGTTCTTCGGCCGGCCCCATCCCATGCGTGTCTTCCATGAACCGGGAGTTGGAGAGATGGCGGCTCTGACGGTCGAATTGCTGCCGGCGCTGAGCGACAACTACATCTACCTGCTACACGAGGCCGATAGCGGCACCACCGCCGTGGTCGACCCGGCCGAGCCCGGCCCGGTGATTGCCGCACTGGACCGCCATGGCTGGTCGCTCGACTGGATCCTCAACACCCATCACCACATGGACCATATCGGCGGCAATGCGGCCCTGAAGGACCGCTATGGCGCCAGGATCGTCGGACCGCGGGCCGAGGTGTCGCGCATCGCCGGTATGGATCGCACCGTCGGCCAGGGCGATGAAGTGGCGGTCGGCGGCGAGACGGCGCTGGTCTTTGAGACGCCGGGCCATACCAGCGGCCACATCGCCTATTGGTTCGAGACCAGCAAGGTGCTGTTCTGCGGCGACACCCTGTTCGCCCTTGGCTGCGGAAGGCTGTTCGAGGGCACGCCGGCGCAGATGTGGGAGAGCCTGAGCAAGCTGCGCGACCTGCCCGACGACACCAGGATCTATTGCGGCCATGAATACACCGCCGGCAACGCGCAATTCGCGGTGACCATCGAGCCGGAGAATGCCGAGCTTGCCGCCCGGGCGGAAGAGATCGCCGCCACCCGCGCCCGGGGCGAACCCACCATTCCGTCGCTGCTGGGCCTGGAGAAGCGCACCAACCCGTTCCTGCGGGCCGATCTGCCGGAATTGCAGGCGGCCATCGGCATGCCGAACAGCAGCACCGTGACGGCCTTCGCCGAAATGCGCGGTCGCAAGGATCGTTTCTGAGAGGTTGTCGCGGCCGGCGCGCAACCGGTTGGCAAAGCTATCCCGACTGGGTCCCTCCCCACCGTCATTCCCGCGAAAGCGGGAATCCAGAAAGATCACTGGACTCTGGATTCCCGCTTTCGCGGGAATGACAATGGAGCTGGATGGGCGCGTTCCTGCCCAGCATTGAATGACCACTCCGTCGCCCCCGCACCAGCCGGAAAGGAAGCCCATGAAACTCCGCTACAGCGCCACCTCGCCCTATGTCCGCAAAGTTGTGGCGACGGCCATCGAAACCGGTCTGGACAGCCGCGTCGAACGGGTGCCGACGGACCCGTGGTCGCCGGAAACCGACTTGCCGGCCAGCAACCCGCTGGGCAAGGTGCCCGCGCTGGAACTGGAGGACGGCACGGTGCTGTTCGACTCGCCGGTGATCTGCGAATACATCGACAGCCTGCATGACGGTCCCAAGCTGCATCCCGAGGGCGCGGCGCGTTGGCCGGCGCTCAGGCTGGCGGCGATCGCCGACGGCATCTGCGATGCTGCGATCAACCGCCTGCTGGACACGCGGCGGCCGGAGAATCTGCGCTCCGCGGACTGGCAACAGCGGCAGAAGACCGCCATGGCCCGCGCCTGCGACCTTCTGGAGGCGGAAGCCGGCTCGCTGGAGGGGCCGGTGGCCATCGGCCAGATCGCGGTCGCCTGCGCGCTTGGCTACATGGACCTGCGCTGGGATGCCGATCAATGGCGCCAGGGCCGGCCGAAGCTAGCGGCCTGGTTCGAGACTTTCTCACAGCGGCCATCGATCGCTTCGACCACGCCGCCGAAATGACGCCCGACGAGATCATCCGCACCCTCGGGATGCAGCCGCATCCCGAGGGCGGGCATTTCGTGGAGACCTGGCGCGACGCGCCGGCGGATGGCGGGCGCGGCGCCGGCACCGCCATCTACTATCTATTGCAGGCCGGCGAATACTCGCACTGGCACCGGGTCGACGCGGCGGAGATCTGGCACTGGTATGCCGGCGGCCCGCTGGCCCTGACCATCTCGCCGGACGGGCACGACGCCACGGCCCATCATCTGGGGCCGGAGATCCTCGCCGGTCAGAAACCGCAGGTCGTCGTGCCGAAGGATCACTGGCAGACGGCCGAGAGCCTGGGCGCCTGGACCCTGGTCGGCTGCACCGTCAGCCCGGCCTTTCAGTTCGAAGGCTTCGAGGTCGCCCCGCCCGACTGGCGGCCGGTGCCCCGGCGATAGAGGCCGGCCAGCCAACGGTCGCCGGACTCCAGCCGGTTCTTCAGGAACTCCCGGGTCCGGGCCTGGCCGTCGGAGTCATCCCGTGTCCAGACGCGTAGGGTCGCGAGGAAGATGCCGGTCATGCCGATCTCGATCAGCTGGCGCTTGCGCCCCTTGGATTCATCGCCGGCGGCGTCCAGCAGCCAGTGGATGGTGCGCGACAGGTTGAACACCATCGGCACCCAGTGATGCGGATGCGAGAGGTAGAGCTTGTCGGCCAGCATCTGCCCTGCGATTCGGCGATGGGGCGCCAGGGCCTCGAACCATCGCATCAGCAGCAGGTGCAGCCGGTCCAGCATCGGAAGGTCGCCGAAGCCGCCCGGAGGCGCGGCCAGCATCGCCTTGCAGGCGCGCCGGAACAAAGCGTCGGCGACCGCATCCTTGTCCCGGTAGTGCTCCAGGATCCCGGCCATGGGGATGTCGAGTCGATCGGCGACGGCGCCAAGGCGCAACCCTGACCAGCCGGCATCGCCGGCCATGTCCAGGGCGGTGTCGAGAATGCGCGCCGCCGGATCGCCCGCCGGCGCCCGCTTCCTGGGTTTGGCTTTCTCGGCCATAGCGTCTGCCATCCCAAGCCCGTTTCGGACCGCTCTACAACAGAGATAGGCGCAGGCGCGCGATTGCGGAAGCCCCGATCATTGCCGGCGCAGCATATCCTTCGCCGCCAGCAGCGCACCGCCGACGATCAACACGCAGGCGACCGCCACCGGCCAGGTGAATTGGCCCCGCCCGAAGGCCACCAGCAGCAGGGTCGAGAGCAGTGGCGCGCCATAGGCCAGAGCGCCCAAGACCTGGATGTCGCCGCGCTTGACGCCGTAATCCCAGACGAAGAAGGCAAGCCCGACCGGCCCGAGGCCGAGGCCGAGGACGGCCGCCCAGCCCATCGCGTCGGGCCAGACCGTCTGCTCGAACAGGCCGTGGCACAGCAGGGCCAATATGGCGGTCGCACCGCAGAATCCGCCCACGGCGTCGGTCGGAACATGGCCGACCCGCCGGCTGGCGACGGAATAGCTGGACCAGATCAGGGCGGAGGTGACGGCCGCCGCATAGCCGGCACCATCGCCCGCCGACAGCGTCAGCGTGCCGCCGCCGGTGATCAGCAGCCCGGCGCCGGAAAGCCCCATCAGCGCACCGGCCACATGCCACCAGCGCAGTTGCTCGCCCGGCAGCAGGGCGGAGAACAGGACGATCAGCAGCGGCCAGGAATAGTTGATCAGATTGGCCTCGACCGGCGGCGCCAGCCGCAGCGACAGGAAGAAGAAGAAATGGAAGCCGAACAGCCCGCCGATGCCCAGCGCCCACACCGCAGGCCGCTGGCGCAGGGCCGCGAAGGGCGACCGGCCGCGCAGCACCGGCCAGATAAGCCCGATCACGAAGGCGATGCTGAACGCCATGCCGACGAGCTGGAACGGCGGCACGCCGCCGGTGAGCGTGGTGAACAGCGCCAGGGTCGCCCACATCAGCACCGCCGTGCCGCCGATCAGGGTGGCGTTGCGGCGGCTGACGGCGGCGGTCGCCGCGTCGGTCGGGGTGAGGGGTGTCTGGGATGCCATAAGGCTGGTTCTAGGGGAGCGGGACGGCTGGGTACAGCGGTGTTGGGTCGATTAATGGGTGGGTCGGCAACGCCCGAACAAGCATCGGAAGGGATGGACCGGCCGCACGGCCAAGCCGCCAAATCACAGCCGCTTCAGGTGGTTGGCGAAGGCGGCGACCGGAGCTTCGTCGACCATCAGCCCGGCCGGGACCGAGAAATGCCCCTGGGGCCGGACGAACACCTGGGAGTCTGGCACGCCCCAGCGCCTGGCGATGCCGATACCGTGCTCGAAGGGGGTAATGCGGTCCTCGCTGCCCAGCACCATGAAGACGTTGTCCGGCCCCATGGCCGGCGGCTGGACCGGGTCGGTGAGCGGCCGCCAGCGGCGCAGGGCCTGCTCCGTCCAGCCGGCGGCGATCAGCTCCCGGTCGACACCGAAGGCCTTGGCGATCTCGCCGGTCAGGCCGATCTCCTCGATGCCCTCGCTGGTCGTGTAGAGCGCCAGCGCGTCGGCCCGCATGGAGCGCGGCCAGCACGCCGCATGGGAGGCGGCCAGCTGGCTGGTCAGGGCGCCCAGGCTGATGCCGCTCCAGCCCACCGGGCCGGAACTGGTGCGCCGCGCCCAGTCGGTCAGGATGCCGATCTCGCGCACATGGGCGGCCATATGGTCCAGGGTGCTGATCGGCGTGCCGGCGACGAAGGCCTCGCCGGCATAGCGCCCGGGCTGGCGGCGGCGGCCATGGGACGGCGCCTCCGGCGCGATGACCCGGATGCCGCGTTCGCAATAGACCTCGATCTCGCGCAGCGGCGCGCGGATATGGTCCAGCTCCATACAGATGCCGTGCATGTGGACAACCGTCGGCGGGTTGGTCACCCCGGCAGGCTCGAACACCCGGGCCCAGCAGGGCGTGCCGATCTCGGCGGATGGGGAGTCGAAGCGCAGCCAGTATTCGGCGCCGATCTCGCTACCGATCATGCGGCTTTCCTCGATCCGCGGCAGCGTGTCGGGCATCAGATAGGCGCGCTCGGGATCGGCCAGCCGGTCGCCATGACGCTCCTCGACCTGCTCGGGCGTCGGCAGGTCCCATCGGCAGGCGGCCAGCTTGTGGCCGCGCCCGAAGAAGACCATGCGAAGCTTGGCCATGGCGAGATCGTTGGCGGCGTCCAGCCGCGCCTCCTCGGCCGCTACGGCGGCGGCTGAGACGCCGACACCGCCGAACATCGCCTCTTCCCATGCGGCGTCCGCGTCCTTGGCCCGACTGGCCGCTTCGTCGATCGCCTTCAGATTGCCGGTAAGCCACATGGAGGCGGTGAAGGATTTGGGAAGGGACAGGGCCTTGCGGAACGCCTCGAACTCACCGCCCGCCACAGTCGCCGCGGCCCAGGCCCGCGACATCGGGAATACCCAGTCGGCCAGAAGCTGGATGCTGACATCGTCGAGCCAGGGCCGGGCGATCATCCGGCCGAGCGGGCTGCGCATCAGCCTGGTGTAGTCCGGCCGCGGCTTCAGCTTGGCGCGGTCGCCGTCGATGCGGTCGCGGCGTTGAACCCGGCGCTGGCGGGCCGCCTCGCGGATCACCCGGCGCGTCTCCTCCCAGCTCACCAGATGGTTGATGTCGTCGAGATGGACCCAGCGCACGGCATCGACATCGTCCGCCGCGCGCGCCTCGCCCTTGACGTATTCGGCGGCGATCTCGACCAGGGTGTAGTGGTATTCGACCCGGTCCTCGGCATCGCGGCTGACGCTGTCGACGACGGTGACGACCTGGTCGGCGCGCACCGTCAGCCCGGTCTCCTCCAACACCTCGCGGACCGCGGTCTCGCGCACGGTCTCGCCCAGCTCCTGCCCGCCGCCGGGCAGGCCCCATTCGCCCTGGCGCGGCGGCCGGCCGCGCTTGACCAACAGCACCTGCTCGCCGCGCCAGACCACGACGCCGACGCCCACCAGCGGGCGTTCCGGATAGGAGCGGCTCGTCCTGCCTTTGGTTGGGTGGACGTTCATGTCAGGTCCGGCGATTGCTGTCTGATGTCGAGGCCCTTGTTTAGCCGCCCACGAAGCGGGCGCCCATACTGAAAGGCCGGCGGGCCATTGTCCATCCGAGGAACCTTGCCGATCGGTGGCGGATAGCAGAGGGCAGTCGGGGGAGTCGCCCTATCGACAGGCCCGGCGAAGGTCGATCGAGTCGCGCTCTTCTCGTCCGAAATCCGGCATCGGGTGTTCGAGCATGCGCCCGCCCGCAGAATGCCAGCGTTGCTTCAGGTAGATCGTCGCCGCTTCACTGTCTAGGGGCCGGTCGAGCGCATGTTCCGCGAACAGCGCCTGGATCGACCGTACATGGCCCACATAGCCCGGCTCGAGATCGGGACAGCGAACGGCATACAGGGTCGAGAAGCCGTCGACCAGATCGCTTGCCGTGAGCCTGGATCTGTGCCGCGCCGATATGGGCGAGCTGGAGATCCGCGAACCGTGGTCGCCATGGATGAATATGATGACGTCGTCCATGACCCCGGCTTCGGACAGCGCGTCCAGCGCCTCGCCAAGCAGGCGGTGGGTACAGCGGACCTGCTTGAAATACTCGGTATATCGTGCCGCCCTGGATTCGTCGGAGATGCGCTGATCGGCTTCCATCCCGAGATGCGTGTGATCGTACCAGCTATCCATGTCCGGCTTCGGCCGGCAGGTCTCATCCAGCAGGAATCCGCGATGCGGCAGCAGCAGATGCGCGAAATAGGCCTTGCCCGGCGCCGCGTCTCGCAGATCCTCGATCAACCGCTCCATGAGCGGCAGTGCCAGCAGCGGCGCCAGGCCCGGCGGCCGGATCCGCAAGGCCGCGCCTTCTGCCTGCTGCCCATCGCCGAAGTCTTCGTTGTCACCGCCGAACCGCCGCGACACCTCCTGCACCAAGAGCGGCCACAGATAGGCCGATACCGAATACGCGGTGAACGACCGGAAGATGAAGATCGCCTTGCTGGTCACACCGATATCGGTGTTCCTGAGCGCGCGGATCATGCTCGTGGAGCCGGTCGTGCATCGTGCGACCCGCTGGCCGGCGCAAAAGTCCAGATAGTGGGACTGATAGACGGTGATCTCGTATCCCTGCGCCGTCAGCCCGTCGAACCAGCCGTTCCCGGTGAGGACGAAGCGCCGGTCCGACCTGGCGACGAAGGACATGTCCTGGTCCCGCCGCTCACCATTCACCAGGTTGCCCAGGGAGTTGTACGTGTTCAGATAGTGGCTGAAGGCTCTCCCATAGAGCCGAAATCCATTTCCGACGTAGAAATCCGTCAGCTCTGCGCGCAGTTCGGCAACACCTGGCATCTCTCCGGGCAAACCCTCGATACCGATCTGCTCGTCCAGAACGATGTGCAGGATGGGCGGCAAGCCCTGATCCCGGGTTCCCGCTGCGGGGCCGGAGACCGTCGATTCGATCTCCAGCCGTTGCTGCCATTTGTCGCCACCCGGCATCCAAAGGCTCGCCGCCAGCATGACGGCGAAAACCGTGCTCAGGACGGTGCCGGCATTCCTCTTCAGCGCATCCAGACAGGCAAAGCATGGCAGGAACCCGCCGAGGACGATGACCGCATGGCCCTGCGCGTATCCGAGCCCGGCATACCAATGGCGCCGGACGAATTCGATCGTCGAGACGGTCAATTCCGGATAAATGTCGACGAAGGCGGCCAACACCATCGCAAGCAGCAATGGGCGCAGCAATCGCGGCTTCCAGGCGATCAACGCGCTGATCGAGAGTCCGACGCCGGCTAGCGCGGCGATGACAACCAGGCATTCCGGGCGCAGCAGATCGTAGCCGTTGAAGCCGAGAAAGTTGATGAACGGTGTGAGGATGATCAGACTCGGCGCCGTCCAGTCGCCCCAGCAGATGTTCCGATGCCTGACCGCCGCCCACAGGGAAGCCGGCGATCGAAGGGTCAACTCACCCACGGCTCCTCGCATCGAACCAGACAAGCGTGCGGCCGCTCGGCTCCAGGCGCACGGTCTCGACAATCTCCGCCCGATCCCCGACTTCGGCGAGAAAGCTCTCCAGCGCGTAATCGGGAAAGACGTCCTGTCTCTGAGCCAGCATGCGCTGCACCTGCGGATCGTCTTTGCCGGCGAACTCCACGATTCCGGTTGGGGCTGTTCGCATCAGCCAGTCGATCGCCGCCGAAAGCGGCACATTCCGCCCGATCGCCAGGTGATGAACCACGGCCAGCGCCAGGATGGCGTCGGCCGGCCCGCGCTGCTTCCACCCGGGCCGCTCGGCCTGCTTCCAGCCCTGAGCCGGCGACGGGTTTGCCGCGTCGCCGAAGAGCGGGGTGAATTGAGCGCCGGCCTCCGCGGCACGATCGAACGCCACATCCAGAGCCCCCTGATCCGTATCCCAGCCCACCGCATATCCGGCTCCGGCATCCAACGCCGCCAGCGAAAACTCACCGGTGTTGCAGCCGATGTCCCACAGCATCTTCGGCTTGACCGCAGCGGCGAAGCGGGCGACGAACGCCGTCTTGGCGGCGGATTCCTCGTCCGTATAGCTTTTGAACCGGTCGTAATCGCGCCAATAGGATCGGCGCCGGCCGGCCGGCTCCAGCGTGGCGATCCATCTCCGCAACCCGCGCAGCATGCGGACGAAGGCGGGTTTCGGCAGGCCGCGCCCGGCAATGTCCTCATGGCGCAAGGCCGGTGAGCCCTCTGCGGATCCCCCGAGCGCGCCGTGCAGCAGGACATGGATCAGGACGTTTCGAGACAGGCAGCGTCGCCACGGCAAAAGGCGACTGAGCTCGGCGGAGGAGATTCCTTCCAGACCGCCACGGTACCAGGCGTTGTGCGGCACCCCGACCAGGGCCCGCAGCAGGAGCGGGTTGAGGAACTGTTCGCAGAACTGCCGATAGCCGACCCAGAGATCCCCGTCGCGATAGCGGGAGAAGGAGAGCGTATCGATGAACACGGGCCGCGCCCCCACGAACTGGACGTTGTAGGCGGACGCATCGTTCAGGGTGACCCCACGGTCGAGTGCCTGCAGCTGCAGGTCGAGGTGCAGGAGTGCGGCCGCCTTGAGGGCCGAGAAGCACCACTCGTAGGGGTAGGAGATGAAGGCCAGTCGGGGATGACGCAGCACATAGCGGACATCCGGGCCGTAGGTCGCCGCCTCCGCGGTCTCGTCGAGGTCCGCGACGACCATCTGCCCCTGGGAGGCAAACTGCTCCAGAAGCCCGGAGTCGCGAAAGAACTCGAAATCGTCGACCGCCAGCCCCGTGACCGTCCGCCGCACGCAGTCGCGGTCGATGAAGACCGACCCTCGGGGATCGCGGAACGATCCCGGATCCGGCACAGCCGACATGCCCTAGCTCCGCGAGTCCTGGGCGTCCGGCTTCGCATTCCGGCGACGGAACAAGGACGATAGCTTGTGCCAATACAGCTTGGCGACCATTGCTATTCCGGCCGCACCGCCGAGCAGAAGCTGGATGAGGATGCTGCCGACGCCGGGGTCAAGGTAAGCCTGAGCTGGATGTCCAGGATCGAAAGCCAGAAACGCCACAACGAAGGAGAGCACAAGAGTCAGCCAAGGGATATGGAAGACTATTGATCGATAACCCCTTGGAGAATCGAAGGATTCGGGCGGCATATGGGCGGCGAGCGTTTCCTTGGACATGGGGAATATCCATCGAAATCTAAGGGTTTTCAAGTATCGGTTGAATTTTGATCCTTGGCGGCCAAACCTTTCGATATGGTAAACCGAACGGGCGCGGGTCATCGCATCGCCTGTCGCCTCAGGCCTAGATGCCTCAATTGGCAGCAGGCGCCGCGTTGCTCGAGGAATGAAAAAAGTTGCAGCCCGGGGTCGAGCCCCTGCTCGACCCCCTGCGCAAGTATTCGCGGAGAATTACTTTCGACGCTCCGGCGTCAGGTCCCGTGATCGGTGGAGCGCGATCGATCAGCCGATCGCGCCGTCGTCCACGCCGGGGATCAGTACATGTGCTGGCCGCCGTTGATCGACAGGGTCGAGCCGGTGATGAAGCCGCCCTCGTCTGCCACCAGGAACAGCACCGCGCGGGCGATCTCGTCGGCCTCGCCCAGGCGGCCGACCGGGATCTTGGCGATGATCTTCTCCAGCACGTTCTCCGGCACCGCACGCACCATGTCGGTGTTGATGTAGCCGGGTGCGATGGCGTTGACGGTGATGCCCTTGGCCGCACCCTCCTGGGCCAGCGCCTTGGTGAAGCCGTGGATGCCGGATTTGGCGGCGGCATAGTTGACCTGGCCGTACTGGCCCGCCTGGCCGTTGATCGAGCCGATATTGACGATCCGCCCGAAGCCGCGATTGCGCATGCCGTCGATCACCGCCCGGCTCATGTTGAAGCAGGAGCCGAGATTGGTGTCGATCACCGCCTGCCAGTTGTCGTGGCTCATGCGGTGCATGGTGCCGTCGCGGGTGATGCCGGCATTGTTGACCAGGATCTCGACCGGCCCGACCTCGGCCTCGATCTCCTGCACCGCGGCCTGGCAGGCGTCGAAATCGGCGACGTCGAACTTCTTGACCGGGATGCCGCTCTGCTCGGTGAAGTCGGCGGCCGCCTGGTCGTTGCCGGCATAGCTCGCCACGACGGAATAGCCGGCCTCCTTCAGGGCGACGCTGATCGCCTCGCCGATACCGCGGGTGCCGCCGGTGACGACTGCCACTCTTGCCATGGTGTTCCTCCGTTGTCGGGTTCGTTATTGCGTTCGTTGTCGCGTTCTTATTCGGGGCTCAGTCCCGTTCGATGCACATGGCGACGCCCATGCCGCCGCCGATGCACAGGGTGGCCAGGCCCTTCTTGGCGTCGCGCTTCTGCATCTCGTGCAGCAGCGTGACCATGATGCGGGTGCCCGACGCGCCGATCGGATGGCCGATGGCGATGGCGCCGCCATTGACGTTGACCTTGGCCGTATCCCAGCCGAGATCCTTGTTGACCGCGCAAGCCTGGGCGGCGAAGGCCTCGTTGGCCTCGACCAGGTCGAGATCGTCGGCGCTCCAGCCGGCTTTCTCCAGCGCCTTGCGGGAGGCCGGGATCGGGCCGCTGCCCATGATCGAGGGGTCGACGCCGACGGTGGCGAAAGAGGCGATGCGGGCGAGCGGCGCGATGCCGCGCTCGGCCGCCGCCTCGGCCGACATCAGCACTACGGCGGCGGCACCGTCATTGATGCCCGAGGCGCTGCCGGCGGTCACCGTGCCTTCCTTGTCAAAGGCCGGGCGCAGCTTGGCGAGGCCCTCGGCGGTGGTGTCCGGCTTGGGATGCTCGTCGGTGTCGACGACCGTCTCGCCGCGGCGGGTCTTGACGGTCACCGGCGCGATCTCGTCCTTGAACCTGCCGGCCTCCATGGCGGCGGCAGCTTTCTGCTGCGAGGCCAGCGCGAAGGCGTCCTGCTGCTCGCGGGTAATCTGCCATTTCTCGGCGACGTTCTCGGCCGTGGTGCCCATGTGATAGCCGTTGAACGCATCCCACAACCCGTCGCGGATCATGGTGTCGATCATCTTGGTATCGCCCATCTTGGTGCCGGCGCGCAGATGCATGCAGTGCGGCGAGCGGGTCATGTTCTCCTGGCCGCCGGCGACCACGATGCCGGCATCGCCCAGCTTCACCGCCTGGGCGCCGAGCGCGATGGTGCGCAGGCCGGAGCCGCAGACCTGGTTGATGACATAGGCGGTGCGCTCGACCGGAATGCCGGCCCCAATAGCCGCCTGGCGGGCCGGGTTCTGGCCCTCTCCGGCCGTCAGCACTTGGCCCAGCACGACCTCGTCGACCTCCTCCGGCGACACCTCGGCACGCTCCAGCGCGGCCTTGATGCCAACGACGCCCAGATCATGGGCCGCAACCGTGCTGAAACCTCCATTGAAGGCGCCCACGGGCGTCCGAGCCGCTCCGGCGATGACGACGTCGGTCATGAATTCGCTCCCTATTGCGCGAAGGTTGAAAAGGCGGCCTGGCCAGTCGTTTCGCCGGCCCCGACCGCCGCTTAAGCAGTCTCACCGGAAACCATAGGACCGGCGTTGATGCAGCGCAAGAAAGCAGCCGGGTGTGGCGGCGACCCCGCTACAACCGGATGCTGGAAGAAGCGCCAACGGGACTAAGTCATCATCGCGCCACGACACGTGTGCCGGCCGCTCCGGCGAGAATGGCCGCGGCGTCGCCGAGCGCACCGATGCCGGCGATCCCGCCGGTGGCCTCGACGAAGCGGCACGCGGCTTCGGTCTTCGGCGCCATCGAGCCCGCTTCGAAGCGATGACGGCGCATTTCCTCAGGCGTCGCCCTGACGATAGGCCGCGCCCCAGGCGTTCGCCAATCGGATTGCACGGCGTCGACATCGGTCAGCAGAAGCAGGGCATCCGCATCCAACTCCACGGCGAGCAGAGAGGCGGCCAGGTCCTTGTCGATCACCGCTTCCACGCCGGCGCGCCCGTGGTCCGCGGTCTCGACCACCGGGATGCCGCCGCCGCCTGCACAGACGACCAGCACGCCGGCCTCCACCAGAAGGCGGATCGCGCCCAGTTCAACGATCCGCCGCGGCACCGGTGATGGCACTACACGGCGCACATAATCGCCGTCGCGGCCGACGCTCCATCCGCGGCGCTCCAGTGCAGCCGCCTTCGCTGTCGGATAGACCGGCCCGATCGGTTTGCTGGGCGCGGCCATGGCGGGGTCATCGGCGTCGACCACGACCTGGGTCAGCAGAGTGACGATGTCCCGATCGGGAAGGCAGTTGGCCAGCTCCTGCTCGACCAGATAGCCGATCATGCCCTCGCTCTCAGCCCCAAGGATATCGAGCGGATAGGGTTCCACGTCGCCATAGGCCTCGGCCTGCAGCGCCAGAAGCCCGACCTGCGGCCCGTTTCCGTGGGTGACGACAAGGCCGTGCCGGTCCGCCAGCCTTGCCAGCGCCTGTGCCGCCACTGCGACATTGCGCCGCTGGAATTCGGCCTCGGGCGGAGCGCCCCGCGGCAGCAGGGCGTTGCCGCCGAGCGCTACGACAACGCGCATCAGGGGGTATTGGACGTCTTGGCGAGCCAGCCATCGACCAGCGCCATCAGGCGCGGCTCCCCCGGCTCGTCGAAGGCATAGCGGACCCGCGCCACCGGCCGATCTATGCGGATCAGCGCCGCGAGGTCGATCGGCGTCGCCACAACCACGGTGTCGACACCGGCGGCGGCGATCGTCTGCTCCAGATCGCCGAGCTGCTCGGGTCCATAGCCGAGCGCCGGCAGCACGGGGCCGATATGTGGGTATTTGGCATAGGCGGCGCTAATCGCTGGTGCGGCGAACGGCCGGGGATCGACGATCGCCGCCGCACCCCCACCCTCGGCGGCGGCGTGCCCGGCGCCGTGCGGCATGCCGCCATGGGTGATCGTCGGACCGTCCTCGACCACCAGCACGCGGCGGCCTGTCACGGTCTCGGGCCGGTCGATCGTCGTCGGCGACGCCCCGGCGATGATTTCCGCGCCGGGATTGAGGCCGCGTGCCGAGACGGTCACCTCGGAGACGGCCTCCTCCGACGCCGCATCGGTCTTGGCGATGACGACGATGTCGGCCATGCGCAGCACCGCCTCTCCGGGGTGGTAGGCGGTCTCGTGACCGGGGCGCAACGGGTCGACCAGCACCAGATGGAGCCCCGGCCGGACGAATGGGAAGTCGTTGTTGCCGCCCTCCCAGAGGATCAGGTCGGACTCGGTTTCGGCGGCCTCGACGATGCGACCATAGTCTACGCCGGCGAAGACGACGTGACCCTCCGCCAGGTGCGGCTCGTATTCCTCGCGCTCTTCCACCGTGCAGTTGGCGGCGTCGAGGTCGGCTGTGGTCGCGAAGCGTTGCACCGCCTGCGCCTCCAGGTCGCCATAAGGCATCGGGTGGCGGATGACGGCGACCCGGACCCCGCGCGCGGCCAGCTTGCCGGACAGCCAGCGCGATACCTGCGATTTGCCGCAGCCGGTGCGCACCGCGGAAACGGCGATCACCGGCACCCGCGCCGCCAGCATGGTCCGCTGCGGACCGAGCAGGACAAAATCGGCACCCGACGCCTGCGCGCGGGACGCGGCCCGCATCACCGTGGCATGGCTGACATCACTGTAGGCGAATACTACGCGCCCCACCCTCTCGCGCCGGCACAGGGCCTCCAGATCCCCCTCGTCGACAATCGGAATGCCGTCGGGGTATAGCGGGCCGGCCAGGGAGGGCGGATAGAACCGGCCAGTGATGCCCGGAATCTGGGTTGCGGTGAAGGCGACGACCTCGCTCGCCGGATCCTCGCGATACACCGTGTTGAAGTTATGAAAATCGCGCCCGGCCGCCCCCATGATAACCGTCTGAACACGCGCGTTGGACTCTGCCATTGCTGACCTCTCGATCCGATCTGGCCGGTCAAGTTCGCGCAATCAAGGGCGGCATGCGCGAGCGCAGGTGCCCGCCGGAATTGCGGGAAGGAGGAACCAATCGGGTCTGACCCCATTGATTTGCCATTGATTTGACGGGGCCGGCGTTGATTCAGCGCAAGAAAGCAGCCGGGTGCAGACGGAATCGGGGCAAACCGGACGGACGTGGACTGCAATTGGATTGACTTGCCGAAGATTTTCATATAACCATTTAGTTATGGAACTAGTTGGTCATACGCCACAATCGCAATCCCTCGACGCGGTCTTTGCGGCGCTGGCCGATCCAACGCGGCGGGCGATCCTGTCGCGGCTGGCCAATGGCGAGGCCTCGGTCAACGAGCTGGCCGAACCGTTCGAGATGAGCCAGCCGGCGGTCTCCAAGCATCTGAAGGTGCTGGAACGGGCCGGGCTGGTCGAGCGGGCCATCGACCGGCAGCGCCGGCCGGCGCGGCTGAAGGCCGAGCCAATGGCGGCGGCGGTGCGCTGGCTGGAGGAGTTCCAGCAATTCTGGTCGTCGAGCTTCGATCAGCTCGACGGCTTGTTGGAGGAATTGAAGAAGTCTGAGCCGAAAGGGGCGAAGGAATGAGCGATCTGCCGACCTATGTGCTGGAGCGGGTGTTCGACGCGCCGCGCGAGCTGGTGTGGAAGACCTGGACCGATCCGGAGCTGCTGACGCGTTGGTACGGGCCCCGGGTGGAGACCATCGTCCACCGGCACGATCTCAGGCCCGGCGGCCTCTGGCTCGGCGAGATGAAATGGGACGGCAATTCCAACTACCAGCGGGTCGAGTTCACCGAGGTCGACCCGCCCGCCCGGCTGGTCTGGCTGCACTCGGTCTCCGACGCCGAGTGGAACGTCACCGCCAACCCCATGATGCCCGACTGGCCCCGGGTCCTTTTGACCACCGTCACCTTCGAGGAGGATGGCGGCCAGACCAAACTCCGCCTGACCTGGGTCCCCCACGAGGCCACCGACGCCGAAATCGCCTGCTTCTCCGGTGCACTCGCCGGATTGGACAAGGGCTGGGGCGCCGGGATGGAGCTGCTGGCAGAGCTGCTGGCGGAACTGCAGTCTTAAACGGTTCGCAAGGATCAGGATCGACAGGAATGCAGGGCCAGGGTCATATGGTCGACTCTGGCCCCACCGACTACATCGGGCCGGATCAATCTGGAACTGTTCCGCGGCCCGCCTCATTCCCGGTGGGGTCTGTCTCGAGAACCGACTCATGGAGTCCGCCAATCGGGCGGATCGGCTGATAGTTCTCATCGAGCAAGTACAGCCCCCAGCGCATATCCGTGACCTCTTCCTCAAGGTCTCCGGGATCCTCCAACAGATAGCAGAAGCCGAATAGAAGCTCGGCCTGCATCCCCCGAACGAGATGCGAGAGTTCCTGCGATGTGGCGCCCTTCGCCTGCAGCCCTTTCAGGGCCCAGCCGACACTTGCATAGGGGCCGTCAGGGTCTTCATCGAAGGCATCAATGTAGGCGCCAATCCAATGATGATTGTCGGTCGAAACAATGTGGCGCCACGCTTGCCTGAGAAACAGGAATCGCGCCAATTGCGGGATGCCTTCCTCAACCTGTGAATAGGCCCAGCTTTCAGGATCGTCGGCACCGAGCTTCCTGAACAAACCGGCCAGTCGCTTTTTCTCATCTTCCAACGTAGCTGCTCCCTGATGAGTGAATCTGAGGTGGCCCCGGCTCATTTGAAACCGAGCGTGCGGCCAAAATACAGATCAAGAAAAATTGTAGACAGGTGACTTTCGTCACTTATTCCGAAGCGGCAATAGTGCCAACCTCACAGAACCGCCCTCACAGATGCGATAAATTTTGCAGGAGGAAGCCGTGAATTACTTATTTGTCCCATTCGGCAGCAATGAAAATAATAGCGAGCTTCTGTCAATGGGGACCAAATGGATTGAAAATGCGCAAGAAGACTCCCGAGGCAAAACTCCGCCGAGACTACTCAGCTATAATCTAAGGCTGCACAAACCTCTCAATGTCATCGGGCAGCACGATACCGTGTATGTGCTTGCCCATGGTCACCAGAATCTCCCGAACTTCATCGCGAACGTCAGGGCCATGGTTTGCCTGGCACTGGATCACAGCACCCTTGCGACCAGGCTGCGGGTGGCCGGCCTTCCGCTGAACCACGGTCCGATAAAACTCTATATCTGCAATTCCAGCGGCAATATGAACCAGTTCGCCGCCGACTTTAAAAACACGATGACGACCTTCGGCTACAACAATATCGACGTCCATTACTACGGAACGTCCGTGAGCATCCCGAACGAATTCGCCGATGGCCTGTATCATAAGGACGGCGCGCAATTCGATACCAACGGACAGCTGATCATCACGCCTCGGTTCAGGGCAAGCGATGTCCGCCACCAGGTTCCTTGAGCTGGCCGGCCCGCAGCTCCCCAACGACGCTTAGCGCCAACAGTCGAGTGGGTTGAACCCCGCCCGTGCCTCTTCGGGCCGGATGGCTCCGGCCCGAAGAGGCGCAGCAGCCTTACCGGTTCAGATACTGCAACGCCATCTTGTCCTCCACATCGAAGGCCGGGAAGTCTTCGTGCAGGGTCTGGAACACGCCGTAGCCCATCAGCAGAAGGGCGATGGCGATGGGCAGGCCGGCGACGATGGAGGCCGTCTGCAGGGCGCTCAGGCCCCCGGCCAGCATCAGGACGCCCGCGACGACGCCCGCCGTCACGCCCCAGAACACCCGGAACTTGATCGGCGGGTGCTCGTCGCCCATGGACAGCATGGTGCACATGACCAGGGTGCCGGAATCCGACGAGGTCACGAACCAGGACACCAGCAGCAGGGTCGTCAGGATGGTGATCGGGGTGACCAGCCAGTCATATCCGAAGCCGGCGATGGTCTGGAACACGCCGGTCGCGTAGTCGGCATTCACCGCGTCGACGACGCCGGCGCCGTTGAACAGGTCGACGCCGACCGCCGCCCCGCCGAACACGCCCATCCACAGCACCACCACCGAGGTCGGCACCAGCAGCACGCAGAAACAGAACTGCCGGATGGTGCGGCCCTTGGAGATGCGGGCGATGAACATGCCGACGAACGGGCACCAGGCGATCCACCAGCCCCAATAGAAGATGGTCCACCAGCTCTGCCATTGCCGCTCCGGCTCGCCGTCGATCCAGAAGCCCATGGGGATGACGTTCCACAGATATTCGCCGGCCCCGGTGATCACCATGCCAAGGATGAAAGCGGTCGGGCCGAGGATCAGGAACAGCAGCAGCAGGCCGAGGCTGGTCCAGACGTTCACCTCGCTCAGGATGCGCACGCCGCGGCCAACGCCCGAGGCGGCCGAGGCCGTCCCCATTGCGGTGATGATGGCGACCAGGATCAGCTGGTTGGTCGTGGTGTTCGACAGCCAGCCGAGCTTCTCCATGCCGGCGGCGATGGGCGCCACGCCCAGGCCCAGCGACGTCGCCAGCCCGAAGATCGTGCCGAACACGCCGACCAGATCCACCAGATGCCCCCAGGGGCCGTAGACCTTCTCCTTTAGGACCGGGTACAGGGCCGAGCGGAGCGACAGGGGCAGGCCCTTGCGATAGGCGAAATAGGCCAGGCTGAGCCCGACGAGAACGTAGAGCGCCCAACCGTGCAGGCCCCAATGGAAGATAGTGATGCGGATCGCCGAGGAGGCCGCCTCCACGCTGCCCGGCTCGATGCCCTCGCGGGCCAGGAACGGGCTGTCCTGGATGTGGTACATGGGCTCCGCCACGCCCCAATAGATCAGGCCCGAGCCGAGCCCGGCGCTGAACAGCATGCAGATCCAGGAGAAGGTGGAGAAATCGGGCTCGTCGTCGTCCTTGCCCAGCTTCACGTCGCCGAAGCGGCTGATCAACAGCCAGAAGACGAAGAACAGCGCCAGGGTCACGACCAGCACATAGAACCAGTCGAGCGCGCCGATGATGAAATCTTTCGCCTGGGTGAATACGCCGGCGGAGAACTCGACGTCCTGGATGGTGAACAACACGAACGCCACGATCATGACCATCGAGGCGATGCCCATGAAGGCGTTCATGCCCCTGAAGAATCCGGTCTTGGCGACCAGGTCTTCCGGCGAGACGTGGGTGACATCACTCATCGGGGGTTCCTCTCTGTCCTAATTCGTTCTTATTCAGCGCACGGTGCCGGAAGCACCCTGTCGACCGGCCTCGGCCAGCCAGGCATCGAAGGCCTCTTCCAGGGCCGCGTGGTTGGCCGCCCACCATTCCGCATCGGACTGGATCGTGATCTCGTCCTCGAAGGCTGGATTGTTGGGGAGCTGGGCCAGCACCTCGTCCGACACCAGCGCCAGGGACGACCGCCGGGTCGGCCCGTTGGGCAGGTACTCGACCATGTTGGCCAGGGATTCCGAGCTGCTGGCGAAGCGGATGAAGTCGATCGCCGCCTCGCGATTGCGGCTGCCCTTGGGAATGCCGAACAGGTCGAGCTCGATCACCCGGCCATGCCAGACGATGGAGAAATCGGCCCCCGGCTCCCGCGACGCCACCGCACCGGTGGTGGCCCAGATCGAGGTCATGACAACCTCGCCGTTGTTCAGCAGGCGCACCGGCTCGCGGCCATTGTCCCAGAGCTGCAGGCCCGGCTTGATCGCCTCCATGACCTCCAGCGCGCGTTCCACGCCTTCCGGCGTCTCCAGCAGGCCGTAGACATCCTCCGGCGCGACACCGTCGGCGATCAGGGCCCATTCCATGACCACCGTCGGATCGTTGCGGATCGCCCGGCGGCCCGGGTATTTCCGCGTGTCGAAGAAATCGGCGACCGTGGACGGCGGATCGTCGCCGAAAGCCGCGTTGCTGTAGCCGAAGGCGGTCGCCCAGACGATGACGCCGACACCACAATCGTTTAGCGCGCCCTCGACGAAATCGTCGCGGAAGGCGGTGCCGTCGGCGCCGTCGGGCAGGCGGATGTCCGCCAGGTTTTCCAGCAGCCCTTCATTGCAGGCGCGCAGGGAATCCGCCTGGGTCAGATCGACCACGTCCCAGACAACATTGGCGGATTCGACCTGGTCGCGAATCTCGTCGATGCCGCCGGCGTAATGCTCGACATGCACCCGGACGCCGTTGGCCTCCTCATAGGGGCGCACGAAACCCAGCATCTGGCTGCGCATATACGGGCCGGTCCAAGAGGTGAAGGTGATCCCGTCCCCCTGGGCCAGGGCCCCGACCGGCGCCATCGCGGATCCGAAGAAGGCCAGCGCGGCAAGGCGGCCGCCCAGGCGTATCCATCGATTCAGACTCATCGATCCTCTCCCTGTTGTTTCTTGGATTTTCTTGGCCTGTTCCCGATCGGGAACACCAGATGGGCGACCGAGCGATGCCTCCTCGGACAATTTCTTTCCGTTGTAGCGTCACGCTACGCCGGAAATGCCGCCATGCGCGACCCAAGATTGCCTGATTGCGATGGAGTCGGACCGAAAAGTGTCGGAGCGGCCGGCGCGTGCCCGGCCAGAACAGAATTCAGCGGACGCCCGACAACCAGTCCGCCAGGGTCTGCCAGATCAGTTGCGGGGCGCGGCCGGCGACGACCATGCCGATATGGCCGAGCGGCGGTTCGATCTGCAGGGCGTCCGGCATGGCGGCGGCGAGGGCCCTGGCACTTCCTGGCGGGACGATGCGGTCCTGCTGGGGGATCAAGTGCAGGCTGGGCTGAGAGACCTCCGCGGGTGCGACCGGCCGGTCGGCGATCGCCCATTCGCCCTTGGCCGGCGTGTTGGCGCCGTACCAGCCGGTGATGCATTCGTCGGCGACGGGAGCGGCCAGCGGGATGCCGTCGTTGAGCCAGTCTTCCAGGGCGACAAAGGCCTCGGCCTTGGACGAGGCCGGATCCAGGCGCGCGAAGCGGCTGAACTTGTTGAGGCCGAGCAGCGGGTCGAGGCCGGTGAACAGGGTCTGGATGCCGTCGACCGGCAGCTCGCCCCATTGCCGGACCATGGGCATCAGCGGGGTCATGGCGGCGACGAGGCGCTCTACGGTCTCCGCCTGGTCGGCGTGGAAATCCCAGGGCGTGGCCATGAACACGGCGGCGGAAACCGCGTCTGGGCGGCGCTGGGCCAGGGCGGCGACGAACAGCCCGCCCATGCAATAGCCCACAACCGGCATCGGGCCGCCGATCTCGGCCAGGGCCGCGTCGAGGGCCCGTTCAAGGCGGCCGGCGACGTAGTCGGTCAGGGTGTAGCCGCGCTCCGTTTCGCTTGGCCGGCCCCAATCCATCAGCAGTGGGCGGAAGCCCTGGGCCGCCAGCCAGCGCATCAGGCTGGTGCGGGCCGACAGGTCCAATATGTAGCCGCGATTGACCAGCGAGGGCACGAACAGCACCGGGCGGCCGCGCGACGCGCCGGGCGCGGTCTCGCCATAGTCCAGCAGGCGGGTGTCGCCTTCGCTCCACAGCGCCGCCGGGTCGATCACATCGCGCCGGTAGGGATGGTGGCGATAGCGCTCCAGCCCGGTCAGGAAGGCGGAGGAGCGGTTGTAGAGTTCCGCGGCGACCGCAGCGGAGAAGCTATCCGTCTTTTCGGGACTTAGGCTTTGCAGCAGTTCGCCGAGCGGGCCGCTTGGCTTCCAGCTTGGCAAGCCGCTTCTCCAGAGCGGCAACACGCTCAGCGAGCTCAGCCACATCGCCTGCGCCACCGACAGGTGGAGACCCAGCGGGCGCGGGCCCAGCCGGCCGGTCGGTGTCTGCGGAGGCTGCGGAGACGGCTGCGTCATGGGAGTCCTGAGTGCCTTGGCCGTGCACGCTCTGGGCGGCGGAGGCGAACGGTCCGAGGATCGCCGGCAGGGCGGAAAGGAAAGCCTCGGCCATCGGGGCCGCGGCGGCCATCTGCTGTCCCATCATGCCATAGAGTCGAGACATGGCGGCAGCGGCTTCCGGATCGGACGCCATCGCCGACCATTGCTCCTGCCACAGATCCAGATAGCGGCGCGCGAGATCCTCGAAATCGGGCGGTTCGGACATGGCGCGGCAGTATAGGGAGGCCGGCCGGGGCATGCCAGCGGCCTTGCCCCGGCCGGTTTCGTCTCATGCGATCTTCGATCGAGTCTCTGCACGCCCCCTCACCCTCCCGCTTCGCGGGTCCCTCCCTCTCCCACGAGGGGAGAGGGTCTAGTTGGGAGCCCGGGATCCACACCCTCTCCCCTTGTGGGAGAGGGAGGGACCCCACGCGAAGCGTTGGGAGGGTGAGGGGCCTTGATGCGTCCTTACGGCCTATTCAGACTCGGGGCGATCAATCGTCCTCATCCTCGTCGCCGTCGTCGTCATCCCCGTCATCGTCGTCGTCGTCGTCGTCGATTCTGGGGCCGATCACCGCCAATAGAGGCTCATGATCGCTGCCGAAGGCCGCGTTGACACGCGGGAAGTCGACATTGACGTGCACGATGTCGAGCACCGCCCGGTTCCTCAAGGACCGGCTGACCAGGAAATGGTCGAGCACCTGCGAGTTGCCCTCGAAATTGAAGGTGTAGACGTTGTCGTCGTCCAGCCGGTCGATCAGGTTGGTGAGCACGCGACCGCGGCGGCGATCGTCATCGTCATCATCGTCGTCGCCGCCGCTCACGCCGGTCAGGATCTCGGAGATGTCGTTGGTGAACTCGAAGGTGTTGAGGTCGCCCAGCACGATGATCCGCCGCCGGCGGTCATCCGCCAGCAGGATGTCGACATAGTCGTTCAGCGCCTGGACCTGCGCCTCCCGGGCCGCCTCCCCGGCCTGCACGAAGGGCTGCACCCCGCCGAAGATCGGCGTCGAGCCGAAGCGGGAGGTCAGGTGGTTGTTGATCACCGTGAATTCCTGGCGACGGAATCTGAACACGCCCACCAACGGATCGCGGGTGCCGGCAAAGGCAGTCGGATTGTCGACACCGGCGGCCGTCAGCGCGCTCGGGGTCAGCGAGACGAAATCGACCAGATCGATCCAGTCCGGGTTGTAGAGGAACGCATTGCGGATATTGCCGCCGGGCACGCCACCCGATGCACCGTCGGCCGGCGCCACGTCGAAGAATTCGTAGCGCGGCCCTCCGGCGTCGAAGATGGCGTCGACCAAAGTCGTCAGCGTCACGTCGGATGCCGTGGTGCCGTCATTGACGGTGCCGTTGTTGTCCTGGATCTCCTGCAACGCGATGACGTCCGGGCTGCCCAGATTGCTCACGATATGCGAGGCGAGCGTCGCGTATTGCCCGCCCGAGATATCAGGGCTGCCGTCGCTGTCGTTGGGGTCCAGGTTCAGCACGTTGTAGCTGGCCACCGTGTAGGCGCGCCGTGAGCCGGTCAGCAGGGTCGTCTCGAGATCCAGACCGCCGGGGGTGATGCTGAACTGCTCGGTAGCGTTGACCTCGAAATTGCCAAAGCTGTAGCCGACCACCCCGGTGACGTTGCCCAGCATGTCGCCGACGGTGATTGCCGGCACCGGGAACGGGAACAAGGTGCCGTCGAATTGGATCTGCACCCGCTCCGGGTTCTGGTCGCCGAGATTGTCGGGATCGGGCTGCAGACTGATGCCGCCGCGCGCGGTGCGGGCGTCGGACGGCGCAACGTTGGCGCCGTCATTGGGCAGGGTGAACACCTCGCTGCTGAAGGGACTGAAGGTGCGCGTGCCGGAGACCGCGACCGGCTCCTCCACCGTGACCCGCATGCCTTCAAGCGCCTCGTAGAAGTCGATCGCGTCCTCTTGCGGATCGAACAGGCCGGGATCGGTCTGCAGGTTGACCGGCAGTTCGTCCTCGCTGATCACGATGCGGTTCGGAGGAACCCGGCCGGAGGTCCCGATGGTCACCGGGAAGGGTAGCGCGTTGCCGCTCGACAGCACCGTCGTCACCGGCGAGCGCATCCGGGTGATGGACAGATTACCTGTCGCCGCACCGCCGCCGATGTTCTCCTCGATAGTGTCGGTCAGTTCGACCAGATCGCCGACATTGACGGCCGGGCTGCCCTGGGAGACGAACATGCCGTCGGAGGTGGCGTCATTGCCGTCGCCGACCGGATCCTGAACGTAGTAGCCGCTGAAGGCGACCGCCGTGACGACGCCCCTGGTCGTGACCTCCTGGCCGAGATAGGGCGAGACATGGCCGGCCCCCTGGATCTGCGGGATCGTAACTTCGATCTGCGCCTGGGCGGAGCCGCCCGCCCAGATCGGCAATGCAAATGCCCCCAAGGCCAACAGCGCTGTCCTGCGACCCGGTCGTCTGACTCTGCCTATCGTCTGCATGTCATTTCACCTTTCCTGACCTGAATGAACCCCGGGGTTCCGTGGGGCTGCGACACGGCACGGCGCCAATTGCGCCCGGAACCGGCCTCCGGCTCCCTCTCCGATTGAGCCCGTTGATTGAGATCCGCCGTTGCGGTGAAGGTCGTGAGGTTCGGTGGCGGCTGCCGCACGGCCCCGCCGGCGATCGCACCGGATCGCCGTTTTGAATCCCTGTTGCCCCTCCCCAACCAAGCCGACGGACCTCCGTGGCAGGATTGCCGCGGGTTTTGCGGCGCTCCCTGGTCACGACGCTAGCAACTCACGGTTACGGGGTCCACGGCGCGGAGTGTGAAATTCCCGTGTAATTCAAACACTTAGCGAACAAAACGGGAACCGATTGCTGCCGAAATTCGATAGCGCGTTGATCTGACAGAAATGTCCGCACGTCGTGCGCGTCCGGTGCCGCAACGCAGATTTCACGGTCCGGTGATTGACGTCCGCGCCAGCCGCCTCCTACCGTGATCGGACTCGGGCATTTTCCCGATAACGGCGACATCCGGGCGCCCGCCCGGCAAGGAAACACGCCGCACTGCACGCCGGCAGTCGGGTCAGGGAGACGGACATTGGCAACACCCCGCATCAACGAATTCGTTTTCAATCACGACGCTTCGGACACCAACGAATTCATCGAGATCTTCGGCGATCCCAATACGGATCTTTCGGCTTACACCCTGCTGGTCATCGAGGGCGACAGCACGACGGGAACCATCCGCCGCGTCTTCCCGGTCGGCACCACCGACGGCAGCGGATTCTGGACGACCGGTTTCCTCAGCAATCAGCTGCAGAACGGGACCGAGTCGGTGCTGCTGGTCGAAGGTTTCACCGGCAGCGTGAACGACGATATCGACACCGACGATGACGGGGTGATCGACGCCGCTCCGCCCTGGACATCCATCGTCGACAGCATCGCGGTCACCGATGGCGGGGCCGGCGACCTGACCTACGGGCCGACCGTTCTGGATGCGGATTTCGACGGGCTGGGTCTAACTGTCGGCGGCGCCTCGCGCATTCCCGACGGCGCCGACACCGACACCGCGGCGGACTGGGTGCGCAACGATTTCGATCGCGCCGGGCTGCCGGGCTTCCCGGCCGGCGGGGCGGATCCGGGCGAGGCGGTGAATACGCCGGGCGCGACCAATGCCGTGGCGACGCCGACCATCGTCATCAACGAGGTCGATTCCGACACGCCGGGCTCCGATACCGAGGAGTTCATCGAGCTGTTCGACGGCGGGGTCGGCAACACCCCGCTCGACGGGCTGGTGCTGGTGCTGTTCAACGGCAATGGCGATGTCTCCTACGCGGCCATCGACCTGGCCGGCCAGACCACCGATGCCAATGGCTATTTCGTGGTCGGCAACAATGCCGTGTCGCCCGACCTGGTGTTCTCAGGCGTCCAGAACGGCGCCGACGCGGTCGCGCTCTATTCCGGCACGGCGGCGGATTTCCCCAACGGCACGCCGCCGACCACCGCCAACCTGCTCGACGCCGTCGTCTATGACACCAATGACGCAGACGACACAGGGCTACTGGCGGCGTTGGGACTGTCGGAGCAGATCAACGAAGGCGGCCTGGGCGACAAGGACACGGATTCCATCGGCCGCGACCCGAACGGTTCCGGCGGCTTCGTCACCCTGGACACGCCGACGCCGGGTGCCGCCAACGATGTCATCCCGCCCACCGCCAACATCGTCATCAACGAGATCGATTCCGACACGCCGGGCAGCGATACCGAGGAGTTCATCGAGCTGTTCGACGGCGGGGTCGGCAATTCGTCGCTGGATGGGCTGGTCGTGGTGCTGTTCAACGGCAATGGCGACGTGTCCTACGACGCAATCGACCTGACCGGCTTCACCACCGACGCCAATGGCTACTTCGTCATCGGCAACAGCGCTGTCAATCCGGACATTGTTCTCAGTACCTTGCAGAACGGTGCCGACGCGGTCGCGCTGTACTCCGGCACGGCCGCGGATTTCCCCAACGGCACCGCCGCGACTACGACCAACCTGATCGACGCGGTGGTTTATGGCACCGGCGATGCCGATGACAGCGGCCTACTGGCGGCGCTCGGTCTTTCGACACAGATCGACGAGGACGGGCTGGGCGACAAGGACACCGATTCCATCGGCCGTGTCCCGAACGGCACCGGCGACTTCGTCACGTTGGACACGCCGACGCCGGGTTTGGCGAATGATGCTGTGCCGCCGCCCGAAGGCATCGTGATCAACGAGATCGACGCCGACACGCCGGGCACCGACTCGGCAGAATTTGTCGAGCTGTTTGACGGCGGTGTCGGAAACACAGCGCTAGACGGCCTCACGCTGGTTTTCTTCAACGGCAATGGCGACGTGGCCTATGAAGCCTTCGATCTGGACGGCTTCACCACCAATGCCGATGGCTATTTCCTGCTCGGCAACGCCGGCCTCTCGCCCGACATCGTGTTCGGTGGCAACGGCCTGCAGAACGGTGCGGACGCCGTTGCGCTGTATGCCGGCGACGCTTCGGATTTCGCCGATGGCACGCCGGCGACCTCGGCCAATCTGATCGACGCCATCGTCTATGGCACCGGCGATGCCGACGACACCGGATTGCTGACCGCGCTCGGCCAGTCGATCCAGTTCAACGACACCTCGACCACGTCCATCGGGCGCGACCCGAATGGCGACGGCGAATTCGCCACCCAGATCTTCCCCACGGCGGGCTTCGACAACGATACCCTGCCGCCGACCACCGCCGCCGCCATCTACGAGATCCAGGGCGCCGGCCATCGCTCGCCGCTCGAAGGCGAGGCGGTGACCACCAGCGGCGTTGTCACCGCGGTGGACAGCAACGGCTTCTACCTGCAGGACGCGACCGGGGACGGCAATATCGCCACCTCCGACGGCATCTTCGTCTTCACCGGCTCCGCGCCGACGGTCTCGGTCGGCGACGAGGCGCAGGTGTCGGCCTTCGTCGAGGAGCGGCAATTCTCCCCCGACCTGTCCCTCACCCGGCTGGCGAGCGTCTTCGACGTGGAGGTATTGAGCTCCGGCAATGCTCTGCCGGATGCCGTCGTCCTGGGCGCAGGCGGCCGGCAGGCGCCAACCGAGGTGATCGACGATGACGGGCTGACCTCCTTCGACCCGACGACAGATGGCATCGATTTCTACGAGAGCCTGGAGGGCATGCTGGTCACGGTGCCGGACGCCGTGGTGGTCGCCCCGACCAACGGGTTCGGCGAGATCTGGACGGTCGCCGATGGCGGCGTCAACGCCACCGGACTCAATGCCAATGGCGGCATCACCATCGACCCCAATGACTTCAATCCAGAGCGCATTCAGATCCAGGCCGACAACACCCTGACCCCGGGCGGTGCGCCGGCCACCAATACCGGCGACAGCCTGGGCAATGTCACCGGTGTCGTGAATTACAGCTTCGGCAATTTCGAGGTGCTGGCGACCGGAGCCATCACCCCGACCGATGCCGGCCTGCTGCCGGAGACGACAACGCTGGCCGGCACCACCGACCAGCTTCTGATCGCCAGCTACAATGTGGAGAACCTGGACCCGAACGACGCCGACAGCGATACCGACGTGGCCGACGGCAAGTTCGAAGCCATCGCCCTGCAGATCGTCAACAACGTCAACGCGCCGGACATCGTCGCCCTGCAGGAGGTGCAGGACAATTCCGGTTCGACCAATGACGGCGTTGTCGATGCCAGCCTGACCTACCAGACCCTGATCGACGCCATCGTCGCGGCCGGCGGACCGGAATACGCCTTCTTCGACCTGCCGCCGGAAGACGGCCAGGATGGCGGCCAGCCCGGCGGCAACATCCGGGTCGGCTATCTCTACAATCCAGAGCGGGTCAGCCTGGATGAGAGCAGCGCCGTCCGCATCTTGGACACCGATCTGAGCGACGGCGATTCCTTCCAGGCGACGCGCAAGCCGCTGGCGGTGGAGTTCACCTTCAACGGCCAGACGGTGCACATCGTTAACAACCACTTCTCCTCCAAGGGCGGCAGCACCTCGCTGTTCGGCGAGACCCAGCCGCCGATCAACGGCCGCGAGCAGGAACGCACCGAGCAGGCGGAGATCGTCAACGAATTCGTCGACGGAATCCTGGCGGCCGACGCCGATGCCAAGGTGGTGGTGCTGGGCGACATCAACGAGTTCGACTTCAACCCGCCGCTGGATGCCCTGAAGGGCGAGGACGACGCGCTGGTCAACCTGACCGAAAGGTTCAGCGTCCGGGAGCGCTACACCTTCAACTTCCAGGGCAATGCACAGTCGCTCGACCATGTGCTGGTGGCGGCCACCCTCGCCGGCGTCGCCCTGGCCGAGATCGACATCGTGCACGCCAATACCGAGTTCGCCGACCAGGCCTCGGACCACGACCCATCGGTCCTGCTGCTGGCGGTGGCGCGCAGCGACCTGATCTTTACCGACGGCGATGACAGCACCTTCAGCCGGGATTTCCGGGGGTTCGACTTCTCCGGCGACGATTTCCTCAACGCCTTCGCCGGCAACGACAAGGTCTTCGCCAAGGGCGGCAACGACACCGTCCTGGGCGGCGAAGGCAAGGACCGGCTCTATGGCGGTAAGGGCGACGACAAGATCTATGGCCAGGAGGGCGACGACCGTATCTGGGGCGAAGACGGCGATGACATGCTGCTGGGCAATGAGGGCCGGGACCGCGCCTATGGCGGCGACGGCAATGACGAGATCGATGGCGGCGCCGGCGAAGACCGCCTCTATGGCGGCGACGACGATGACGTCATCCGTGGCGGCGAGGACGACGACCGGCTCTACGGCCAGAGCGGCAATGACTGGCTGTTCGGCGACGAGGGAGACGACCGGCTGTATGGCGACCGCGGCCATGATTGGCTGTTCGGCGGCGACGGCAACGACCGGCTGGACGGCGGCCGCGACGACGACATGCTGGATGGCGGCGCCGGCAATGACCGGCTGGAGGGACGCAGCGGCAACGACATCCTGATCGGCGGCGAAGGCGACGACATCGTCGATGGCGGCTCCGGCAGCGACATCTACGTCTTCGGGCTCGGCGACGGGCACGACATCTTCCGCGACTTCGACCTCCCGCACGGCCGGGATGACGACGACGATGATGACGATGACGATGACGACGACGATGACGATCGCGGCGGGCTGAGTTTTGACCGCATCGACCTGGTCGAATTCGGCTTCGACGATTTCAACGAGGTCGCCGCACTGTTCGAGGATGACGGCCGGGACACGGTGATACACTTCGATTTCGAAACGTCGATCACCCTGGTCAATGTCGACACCAGTGCGCTGCTGGTGCAGTCGGACGCGTTCATCCTGGTCTGATCGCAACGCCCCGCACCGGCCGGCGAAGTCGCCGGTCGGCCGCGGCCAGCGGATTTGTGATCCGGCGGAAGGCTTGCGCAATGCCGCATTGATCGCGTACGACATATTCAGCGGCCGCGAGAACGGACCGCGTTACGCGCGAAGTGTCAGACGCGATGGCAAAGACCCCGGCCAATAAAGAAGCGCCGATCACGATCAAGAAGTACGCGAACCGCCGTCTGTACAACACGGCGGAGAGCAGCTACGTGACGCTCGACCACCTGGCGAAGATGGTCAAGGACGGCACCGATTTTGTGGTCTACGACGCCAAGACCCGCGAGGACATCACCCATTCGGTGCTGACCCAGATCATCGTGGAGGAGGAAGGCAAGGGGCAGAACCTGCTGCCGATCAGCTTCCTGCGCCAATTGATCAGCCTGTATGGCGACAATCTGCAATGGCTGGTGCCGAACTACCTGGATTATTCCATGCGCGCCTTCGCACGGAACCAGGAGCAGATCCGCCACTATTTCCAGGACACCATGGCCGGCATGTTCCCGTTCGGCGCCTTCGAGGAGATGGGCAAGCAGAACGTGGCCATGTTCCAGCAGGCCATGAAGATGTTCACGCCGTTCTCGCCGGAAGACGAGGAACAGGCGACTGCCAATGGCGAGGCGCCGACGGCGCCGGCCGATGAGGGCAAGTCGATCGAGGAGCTGCAGAAGCAGCTCGACGCGCTGCAGAAGCAGCTGCGCACGATGCAATCGGGTTCAAAACCGGAAAAGGACTGACCCCGGCCCGGTGCCGGGCGTCGCCACGCTTCAGCCGAGACCGCCCACGGCGCGCTGCGGCGCGACAGCCTCGTCCGCGTCCGCCGCCTTGGCCTTGGCGCGGGCCGGCTTCTTCTTCGGCTCGGCCGGCGGCGTGATGACGGCCATATGCGGCCAGGCCCGCTCCGGCTCCGGCCGGGCGAAGTAGTAGCCCTGGAGGAAATCGGCCCCCTCCTCCGCCAGGATATCGGCGGAGACCTTGTTCTCCACGCACTCCGCCACCGTCTCCAGCCCGAAGCCCTGGGCGAGACCGACCAGCGTGCGCACGAACAGGCGGTTGTCGCGATTGGTGGCGATGTCCCGCACGAAGGAGCCGTCGATCTTGACCACGTCGACGGTCAGCGCCTTCAGGTGCCGGAAGGATGTGTAGCCGGCGCCGAAATCGTCCAGCGCCACCTTGCAGCCGAGATCGCGGACCGTGGCCACGAAGCGGGCGCTCTCCTCGATATCCTGGATGGCGGCGGTTTCGGTGATCTCCACGGTCAGCCGGCTGGCGATTTCCGGATGTCCGCCGACCAGCGAGATCAGCCGGCGCAGCCAGCTCTGGTCCGACGCGGTCAGGCCGGAAATGTTGAGGGCGAGACAGACCTCCGGGTCCTTGTGCAGCTGCTCGACGCCGAGCTCCAGCACCTTGCGGTCGATCATCCGGCTCAGGCCCAGCCGCTCGACCACCGGGATGAACTCGCCGGCCGGGATCAGGCTGCCATCCTCGGCCTGCATGCGCAGCAGGCATTCGTAGAACGCCACGGCGCCGGTCTTCGACCCCACCACCGGCTGGTAGGCCAGGGTCAACCGGTCGTCCTTGACCGCCTCCTTGACCTGCTTGCCGAGCACGATGTCGCGGCGATGCTCCGAGCGCTGCTCGTCGGTGAGGTGATAGAAGCAATGGCAGTCGCGGCCCTGGCCCTTGGCCTCGCGCAGCGCCGTCTCGGCCCGGGTCATCGCCTCGGCCGGGGTCTGCACATAGGAGGGGAAGGCAACGCCGCCGATCGACACCGACACATGGATCGGCCCGACCGGCGTCTGGATCGCCTGCTCGCGGAACATGCGCAGGATCTTGTCGGCGACCTTGGCCATCTCGGTCTCCGGGCACTGCCCGAGGACCAGACCGTACACATCCCCGCCGATGCGGCCGATGGTGTCGCATTCGCGCACCGCCTTCTCCAGCCGCTGGCCGGCGCCGACGATGACCGCATCGGCTGCCAGATAGCCATAGGCGTCGTTGATCAGCGACAGCTTGTCGAGGCCGACGCACAGGAACGCCCCGTCGGTCTGGTAGCGGATGGCGTGCGCCATGGAATGGTGCAGGGCATCGCGCAGGCGGTTGCGATTCAGATGCCCGGTCAGCTCGTCGAAATTGGCCAGGTGCTCCAGCCGCGCCTCGTTCTGCTTGCGGTCGTCGATCAGCCGCAGCAGCCCGCGCATGCGGACCGGCTGGCCCTCTTCGTCGAAATCGGCGAAGCCGCGCTCATGCACCCAGCACATGCGGCCATCGGCCCGCCGCACCCGGTATTCGCAGTCGAAGGCCTCGCGGCCGAGATAATGGTCGGACAGCAGTTTCAGGCGGAATGGCAGGTCTTCGGGATTGATGCGGCCGTGATAAAGCTCGCCGATGGAGTAGGGTTCGACCTTGTTAGTCCCGAAGAATTCGAAGACCGGTCCGACCCATTGGATCCGGTCGGTGGTCAAATCCCACTCATAGACGACATCACCCGCCGCCAACAGGGCCGCCCGCAACACTCCGTCTTGCGTCTTGTCCGTGGTCATAGTCGGCTGGCGATCCCGGTATGCGCTTGGCTTCCGCAGCACTCCGGCAGGCTGGACAGCGTGCCGAGAAGCCCGCAGACCTTAACGATGGAAACCTTTAAAGACCCTTAAATCGTCCACCGCCGGTTGGTTGTCGCAGAGGCAAAAAGCGCGCCTAAATAGCGACATTCGCTACGTAATTCCGGCCGCCCGGGCAATTTTCTTATATTTTTAACAAATCCGATTGATGATAGTATGCGGGTTGGGAAGAAGGCTCAGTGGGAGCTCGATTGGTTAAGGCTCGCCGGCCATCGAATTGGCAGGCGTTGGGGAAGCCGATGATTGTCGCGTCGTCTGGCATAACGCCCGTACCGCGAGGTTCGGGCGCCCGCTCGGTTCCGGAGGTGACGCCCCCGGAACGGCAGAGCTTTGCGTCGCCGCGGCGCAAGGGCGCGGCGCCCGAAATCGTGCTCGATCAGGCGGCGAAGCCGGGCGATCCTCCCTTCATCGACGCCGAGTTCGAGGACATTCTGCGGGAAGCGGCGGCCATGGCGAACGCCCATGTGCCGGAGGACGAGACCCTGCGGCTGGCCCATCGGGCCTATACCAGTGCGGCCGGTGCGGTATCCCTGAGAGGCGTGCTGCTGGACATCGACAGCTAGGCGCCCTTGTTGCCGGGCCGTTCCCGACGCAACGCCGACAGCAGCTCCGCGACGCCTGGTTCGGCGAACAAGTCCTCCAGTCCGACGAACAGTTTCCGGCGCCAGTTCGGGTATTCGTAGACGGTGCCGGGAAGGTTCATCTGCTCGTCCATCCGCAGCGCGTCTTCCAGCGGCACCACGTGCAGCCGGCTCGGCGTCCTGGCCAGGAAGACCTGCAGGGCGACCATCAGCGCCGTGTCGAATTCAAGGATTTCGGTATCGACCGGCGGGTCGGCGGACCACAGGCCGGCATCGATCAGGGCGTCGATCAGCCGGCGCCGGTCGGCGATGCGCTCGCTGGCATCGGTGTCGCGCACGGTGTCGTCCGGATAGAGCGAGAGCGTGCGCCGCCAGTGCAGGTCGCGTCCGGCCCATAGGCCGGCAAGGGTTGCCAGATCATGGGTGCTGCCCGTGACCAGCGCCTGTTCGGGATAGGTCGACGGCCGCGCGAACAGCTCGCCGTCGGCGCGTTCGAAGGGCAGCACCCGATAGGACAGGACGCCCGCCTCGGCCATGGTCTCGCGGAAGCCGGCCGGCACCGTTCCCAGGTCCTCGCCGATGACCATGCAACGCTGACGCCGCGATTCCAGGGCCAGGATGCGCAGCAGATCCTGGAACGGATAGGTGACATAGGCCCCCTGATCGGCCTTCAGCCCCTGCGGCACCCAATACTGGTGCATCAGACCCATGGCATGGTCGATCCTCAGCGCACCGGCATGGCGCATATTGGCCCGCACCGCGGCGACGAAGGGCTGGTAGCCGGCGTCGCGCAGCGCGGCCGGACCGAGCGGCGCCAGACCCCAATCCTGTCCGACCCGGTTCAGCAGATCCGGCGGCGCGCCGATCGACACCTCCGGCAGCAGCGCCCCGCCCTCCGCCCAGGCTGTGGCGCTGGCCGGCCCCACCCCGACCGCCAAATCGCGATAGAGCCCGACCCGCATGCCGGCCGCCCTCGCCTCAGCGGCGGCGGCCGCCAGCTGCTCGTCGGCCAGCCATTGCAGGAATTCATGGAACACGACCCGGTCTTCCTGGGCCTCGGCGAATACGGCGACGTCGTCGGAGTCTGGACGGGTGAACGGCTCGGGCCAGCGCCGCCAATCCATCATCGACAGATCCGCCTTGGCGACAAAATGCTCCTGCAGCGCCAGGAACACCGCAAACCGCCGCAGCGGCGGCCCCATTCCGGCCCGAAACGCCTCGAAGCCGTCCCGGCGCGCCGGCGCCGCCTCGGCCCGGAAGGTGTCGAACACTGCCTCCAGGACCGGCAGCAGCAGACCGGCGACCGCCGGATAATCGACGAGCTCCGCCGCACGGGCCGCCTCCATCCGGGCCCGGAAATCCGGATCGGCGGTCAGCTTGGCGGCCTCTGCGCATTGGGCGAATTCCGGGACCGCCTCGGCGTCGATATAGAGGATGTTGAGAAAATCGCGGCTGGCCGGCGAATAGGGGCTGCACTGCTTGGGCTCTGCCGGATAGAGGGCGTGCAGAGGGTTGAGCCCGATCACCTCGCCGCCCTCTGAGGCCGTCAGCGCGGCCAGCCTCGCCAAGTCGGAAAAATTGCCCAGCCCCCAGTTGCGATCGGACCGTAGCGAGTAGAGCTGGCAGGCCAGGCCCCAGACCCGGTCCCGCCCGACCGCGTCGACCGGCTCCCAGCAGCGCCGCGGCGCGACGATCAGCCGGCTGCGATCTACAACTGCGAGCTTGTCGTCCAGCGCGACCGACAGTTCGTGATACCCCTCGGGCAAGTCCGCCGGCAGGTCGAGCCGCAGCAGATTGCGATCGCCATCGGGACCGCTCTGGCGGTCGATCACCGCCAACTCGCCGATGGCGACCGTGCCCTGGCGCTCGGCACCGCCCTCCTCCGCCAGCGACCAGGAGAGCAGGCCGTCGCGATCGGTGGCGACACAGAGCGTCACAAATCCCGGCTGCGCCTCGGCGGCAATCACGGTCACCGGCTCAAGGAGTCGCTGCCACCGGCCTGCTGTCAGGGCGTCGAGACTGGCACGCTGTGACGTCGCATCTTCTGCGGCGATGCCCATCGCCGCCAGCATGCGCCGTTTCTGGTTCGGCGTGGCGACGATGTGGTTATGCCAGATGTCGTGGTAGCCCGGCTCGATCCCGGCCGCTTCCGCAAGCGCGTCAAGCGGATCCACCGCCGCCTCCCCGCAAGGCAAACACCATCAGCGCCCGCGCCGCCACCGGCTGCTCGCCGCCCTGCGCCACCATGTGGGCGCCGCAGGCGCGGTCGGGCTCGGCCGTGTCGATGAGGCAGACCCAACGGCCGCCACCGGGGATCTCGGGCATCCGGAACGCCACATCCTCGGTATGGGCGTTGAGCGTCAGGTAGAGCACCTCGTCGGTTTCCGCCTCGCCGGCCGGACCCAGGAAACTGCCGGCATCGCCGGCCAGGAGCAGGCCGATGGAGCGGGCATGCGGGTCCTGCCATTGTTCCTCGGATTTCGGCGAGCCGTCGGGCGTGCGCCACTCGATATCCGGCACACCGCGCTCAGATTGCACCTGGCCGTGCAGAAAGCGCGGCCGCCGCAGCACCGGATGGTCGCGGCGCAGGGCCAGTAGCCGCCGCACGAAATGCAGCAGCGCCCGCCCCTCATCGTCGATTGCCGACCAGTCCAGCCAGCTGATCTCGTTGTCCTGGCAATAGGCGTTGTTGTTGCCGTTCTGGCTGCGGCCGAATTCGTCGCCGGCCAGCAGCATCGGGGTGCCCTGGGAAAGGATGGCGGTGGCCAGCAAGTTGCGCTGCTGGCGGGCGCGCAAGGCCCGGATGTCCGGGTCGTCGGTCGGACCCTCGACCCCGTAATTGGCGCTGCAATTGTGGTCGTGGCCGTCGGCCCCGTCCTCGCCATTGGCCTCGTTGTGGCGCTCGGCATAGCGGACCACATCGGCGGTGGTGAAGCCGTCATGGCAGGCGACATAGTTGATCGAGCACCAGGGCCGCCTGCCATTGTGCTCAAAGACGTCGGACGAGCCGCTGATCCGTCGCGCCAGCTCGGGCATCAGCCCGTGATCGCCGCGCCAGAAGCAGCGCACGGTGTCGCGGAAACGGTCGTTCCATTCGGCCCATCCGGCCGGGTAATGGCCCAGCCGATAGCCTTCCGGCCCGACATCCCAGGGCTCGGCGATCAGCTTCACCTGGGCCAGCACCGGGTCCTGACGGACCGCATCGAAGAAGCTGCCATATGGGTCGAAGCCGTCCGCCTCGCGGCCGAGCGTTGTGGCGAGGTCGAAGCGGAACCCGTCCACATGCATCTCCTCGACCCAGTAGCGCAGGCTGTCCATCACCATCTGCAGCACCCGCGGATGGCCAAGATTGAGGGCATTGCCGGTGCCGGTGAAGTTGACGTAGTAGCGCCGCTGCTCGGGATCGAGATGGTAGTAGGAGGCGTTGTCGATGCCCCGGAAGCTGAGGGTCGGCCCCAGCTCGTTGCCCTCCACGGTGTGGTTGTAGACCACGTCCAGCAGCACCTCGATGCCGCTGTCGTGCAGCCGGCGGACCATGGTCTTGAACTCGCCGATGTCGCCGGAAGAGAGGTAGCGCAGTTCCGGCGCGAAGAAGCCCAGCGTGTTGTAGCCCCAATAGTTCCTGAGGCCCTTCTCGACCAGGAAGCGGTCGTCGATGAAGGCATGCACCGGCAGCAACTCCACCGCCGTCACGCCAAGCGACTTCAGATGCTGGATCATCACCGGCGAGGCCAGCCCGCCGAAGGTGCCGCGCTTGGCGCGAGGCAGGTCGGGATGCCGGATCGTCGTGCCGCGCACATGGGCTTCGTAGATCACCGTGTCCGACCAGGGCACGGACGGGCGGCGGTCCTGCCCCCAGGTGAAGGCCGGCTCCACCACCCGGCATTTCGGCATCCAGCGGGCATTGTCGCGGCGGTCGAAGGACAGGTCGCGCCGGCCCGAACCGACCCGGTAGCCGTGATGGGAATCGTTCCAGCGGAACGCCCCCTCCAGCGCTTTGGCATAGGGGTCGACCAGCAGCTTGTTGGCGTTGAACCGATGCCCGGCCTCCGGCGCGTAGGGGCCATGCACCCGGTAGCCGTAGAGCAGCCCCGGCGACGCCTCCGGCAGATAGCCGTGCCAGATATCGTCGGTCAGCTCCGGCAGGGCGATGCGCTCGACCTCGTTGCGCCCGCTGCGGTCGAACAGGCACAGCTCAACCTTCTCCGCATGGGCCGAGAACAGCGCGAAATTGACCCCGTCGCCATCCCAGGTGGCGCCCAGCGGATAGGGCCGGCCGGGCCAGACAACCGTGCCGCGGCTCATCAGGCGGAACGCCGCCGCGGCTTCAGGACCAGCGTGCCGAGCGGCGGCAGGCTGAGCTCCAGGGAATAGGGCCGTCCGTGCCAGCCGGTACCGTCGGCGGTGATGGTGCCGAGATTGCCGATGCCGCTGCCGCCGTACTCGGCGGCGTCGGTGTTTATCAGCTCGATCCAGTCGCCGGCTTCCGGCACGCCGATGCGGTAGTCGTGGCGCGGGACCGGGGTGAAGTTGCTGACGATCACCACAGGCGGGTCGTCGCCATCGCTCTTGCGCAGGAAGGCCAGCACGGAATTGGCGTCGTCTTGGGAATCGATCCACTCGAAGCCGGCGGCCTCGCAATCCAGCCGGTGCAGGGCCGGGTTGTCCCGGTAGACGCGGTTGAGATCGCGGATCAGGGATTGCACCCCGGCATGGCGCGCGTCGGACAGCAGGTGCCAGTCGAGGCCGGAATTGTGGTCCCATTCCCGCCATTGGGCGAATTCGCAGCCCATGAACAGCAGCTTCTTACCGGGATGGGTCCACATGAAGGCGTAGTAGGCCCGAAGATTGGCGAATTTCTGCCAGTCGTCGCCGGGCATCTTGGCGATCATCGAGCCCTTGCCGTGCACCACCTCGTCATGGCTGATCGGCAGCAGGAAGTTCTCCGAGAAGGCGTAGAGCAGGCCGAATGTCAGGTCGTGGTGGTGGAACCGGCGATGCACCGGTTCCTTTGAGATGTAGCGCAGGGTGTCGTTCATCCAGCCCATGTTCCACTTGAAGCCGAAGCCGAGCCCGCCGGCATCGGTCGGCCGCGACACGCCGGGCCAGGCGGTTGATTCTTCGGCCACGGTCATGGCGCCGGGATGGCCGCCATAGACCGCCTCGTTCATCCGCTTCAGGAAGTCTATCGCCTCCAGGTTCTCCCGCCCGCCATAGCGGTTCGGCACCCATTGCCCGGGCTTGCGGCTGTAGTCCAGGTACAACATCGACGCGACCGCATCCACGCGGATGCCGTCGAGATGGAAGCGGTCCATCCAATAGAGCGCATTGTTGACCAGGAAGCTGGACACTTCCGACCGGCCGTAATTGTAGATCAGGGTGTTCCAATCCATGTGGAAGCCCTGGCGTGGGTCGGCGTGCTCATACAGGTGGCTGCCGTCGAAGAAGCCGAGGCCATGCGGGTCGGTGGGGAAATGCCCAGGCACCCAGTCCAGCAGGACGCCGAGCCCCTCGGCGTGGCAGCGCTCGACGAAGGCCTGGAAATCCGCCGGGTCGCCGAAGCGGCTGGTCGGCGCATAGAGACCGACCGGCTGGTAGCCCCAGGAGCCGTCGAAGGGGAACTCGCTGACCGGCAGCAGCTCGATATGGGTGAAGCCCAGATCCTTCACATAGGGAACCAGCTGGTCCGCCAGTTCCTGGTAGGACAGGTAGCGCAGGCCCTCCGACGCCACCCGCCGCCAGGAGCCCAGATGCACCTCGTAGACGGAGATCGGCGCGTCGCGGGATTGCGCCGCACCGCGCCGATCCATCCATTCGGCATCGCCCCAATCGCGTTCGGGCAGGCCGCTGACCACCGATGCGGTGCGCGGCGGCTGCTCGGCATAGAAGGCGCAGGGATCGGCCTTCAGCGGCATCAGCGCGCCGTCCGGCCCGACGATCTCGAATTTGTATCGGGCGCCGGCCTCGATCCCGGGCAGGAAGATCTCCCAGACGCCGCAGGCATGGCGCAGGCGCATGGGATGGCGGCGGCCGTCCCAATCGTTGAAATCGCCGACCACCGACACCCGCTGCGCGCTCGGCGCCCAGACCGCAAACGCCGTGCCCGAAACCCCGTCGATCGCCTGCGGGTGGGCGCCGAGCTTTTCATAGGCATTGCGATGGGAGCCTTCCGCCAGCAGGTGCACATCCATCTCGCCAAGCACCGGCGGGAATGCGTAAGGGTCTTCGATCTCGGTCGAACCGCCCGGCCCCTCCAGCCGCAGCCGGTAGGCGAAGGGCTTCTTGCGGCGCGCCAAACGGGCCTCGAAGAGACCGTCTGCATGGATCTTTTCCAACAACGCGATCGCCTTGCCGGATTTGCGCTCGACGAGCTCCACAGCGGCTGCCTGCGGCTGGAAGGTGCGCACGACGAGCTGTCCGTCCGCCGCATGCATACCAAGGACCGAGAACGGGTCGCCATGCCGCGCCTGCACGATTGCGTCGAACTGCCGATCCGGCTGTGACGGCACCCTCGCCTCCCCGATGCGATGAGTCCGGCCGCCCGCCGACCGGTCAATCCGGCGGCGCGCCCGCCGGATGCAACCGTTCTAGCAGATTCCTGCAGGCCGACGGCAGGCGGAATCGGCAGCCGCCCGCCGATCGTTGGACGAAAGCTCAGCCGCCCGCCTGGTCTTCGATCAACCGGCGGATGCGGGAGGTTGCATCATCGACCTGGGCCCGGTCGGCCACCGAGCCCTGATGGAAGAAGGCGGTGTAGTAATTGTCGTCCAACGCCACGAAGAGCGACACGTGGACACCGCTGGCATCGTCGCCGCACTGCATCGTGGCCGACTTCACCGCGTAGAGTTCGCGGAATACCTCCGCCGTCCCTTCGGAGCGCTGGAACTCGCCGGTGCAGGTCGATTCGAACTGGTCGACATAGAGTTCCGTAAACTTGTCGATCTCCACCGCTTGTCCACGGCGCGATTGATGCACGCCGCCGATCAGCGGCCCCATCGACCAGGCATAGCTGATCGCCAGCGGGCTGGACCCGGCGTCCTGGGGCGCCACCGCGGCATTCTCCAGTCCGGCATCGCGCAGGATGCTTACCAGCGCTTCTCCGGTGAGGGCGCTGGGGCGGGCCTGCCCGGCCGTGGCGCGCACCTCCGCGGCCAGGCGCCGGGCGGTGTCGACGCAGCCCCTGAGTGCGGTGATGCTGTTGAAGGTGCCGGTCAGTGCGAAGCGGTAATTGCCGTAATCGGTCGCCACATCCAGGTTGTTGCCCTTCATCAGAAGGTCGATGAGCTGGTCGTCAATGCCGGTGGTCACCATCAGGATGGTGTCGCTGACCGGGCGGACCGGGAACGGCTTGACGAACGCACCGTCGACATTGACCTCGGCGACCGGCGGCTCTTCCTCCTCGTCCTCGTCTTCCTCTTCGGCTTCCGCCTCCGCATCGGCGGCCGGCTCGGCCTCTTCGTCCGGCATGAGGTTCCAGTTCGGATTGAGCAGCCCGATATTGAGCTCGTAGCGCGGGCTCATCAGCAGCGCCAAGGTGACGCCGTTGCCGTATTGCCGCGAGATCGCGCAATGGCTGAACTGGCCGGTCTCGTTGTTGCCCTGGGCGCCGCCGGTCCAACCGCTGACCTCGATGGTGAACTCCGGCGGCGCGTTCTGGGCTTGGGCTGCGGCGGGCGTCGAGACGCCCGAATACGCGAGGGCTGCGCCGCCAATAGACGCGGCGCAAAGCAGAATCCTGGAAGTCATCGGCACTGGGTCCACACTCATACGCGGGCAGGGTTCGCAGCCGCTCTGCGGCAGAGAGAGGCCGGGTCCGGCAAGTCCGGCGACACCGCATTCGCGATTCGGGCCAAAGCCGTCAACCGGCCGAACCGGCGCAAACATCGGACCGGATGAAGGCCCTAATGTGGCATGGCGGCGCCCTGCCCCGGGACGGCGCTGCCAAATAAGGGCGTCTAGTTCAGAAGGACGCTGGAGATCTCTTTGAGCTGGGTGCGGGCGCGCAGCAGGTAGAAACCCTGGGCGGAGAGATGGCTGGGCAGGATCTGGCTGTCCGGATCGCCACTGATGACGACAAGCGGCTGCAACTCCACCGCGTTCCGCAGGCTGGACAGCATCTCGTCCCAGACCGTGGTCAGCCCCACCGATTCGATCACGCCGCCGAAATCCGACCGCAGCGCCCGCAGGATCATGTAGTAGCCGTACATGCGGCCCTTGATCGAATAGAAGATGTCGTCGGCACTGGTGTCGATCAGGAAACCGCCGCCCTCCTCCAGATGCTCGGCGATGATCGCCGAAGAGGAGCCGAGATCGGCGGCGATCCGGTCGATGGTGCCCAGCAGGTTGTCGGCCCGGCGCTCGAAGACCGCGTCGCCGGCAGCAAGGCGCTCATTGTACTGGCGCAGCGCCTCGCTGGCGGAGCGGTACTGGGATTCGCTATTGGCGACCGGTGCCAGCGAGGTGGAGAAGTCGAAGATCCAGCGATCGCCCGGATAGCGCAGCAGCCCAGCCGCCCGGTCGAGGTCCGGATCGACCTGGGACGATCCGCGCGCGCGGCCGATCTGGTCGCTCATCTCCACCGCGAAGCGGCTCAGCGCGTAGATCATGCCCTGCTGGTAGTTGGGCATGTTGTCCAGCAGGACGCCGGGCATGAAGAACGGGTCGTTGGCAGTCCAGTTGTTCTCGTCGATTTCTCGCGTGATCAGCGCCGCGGCCATATCCACCGCCTGGCTGCCTCCGGCCATCGGCTCGGTCACCTGGTAGTCCACATTGTCGTCGATCGTGTGCACCCAGATCATGCCGCCGACGTAGTAGACGAACACGAGGCCGACCAGGACCAGCAGCGTCGGCACGCCGAAGCGCCGGATCCGGCCGCCCGAGCGGGCCACCCGGTCATAGAGGTCCGAGATCCGCTGGCGAATCGGAACCCGCGTCCGGCTCGCCGGAGGCAGGTCCTCGTCGAAAATGTCGTCGTGTTCGGCCATGGCTCCGGCGGATCAGGGTTTGTCGCCCCCTTCCATGTCGGAGCCGAGCCCTTCAGGTCAAGGGCAGATCGCGGCGGAGAGGCTCAGATCGGCGGCAATACGTAGATCGCGACGGCGGTGAAATGGCAGGCGCTGCCGGCCATGACGAACAGATGCCAGACCATGTGGTTGTAAGGGAGCTTCTCCCAGATGAAGAAGATCACGCCGAAGCTGTAGAACAGCCCGCCCACCAGCAGCCAGATCGCGCCGCCGACTCCGACCGCGCCCAGCAACTCACCAACCGCGATGATGATCAGCCAGCCCATGGCGAGATAGATCGGCAGCGTGACCCGGTCGGAATGGGTGCGATGGAAAACCTTGAACAGCACGCCGGCGACGGCAAGCGCCCAGACCGTGACAAACAGGGTCCAGCCGACCACGCCACCCATGCTGACAAGCGTAAAGGGCGTGTAAGTGCCGGCGATCAGCAGGAAGATCGCGGCGTGATCGAGCACGTTCAGGATCGCCTTGGCCCTGGAATGCTGGATCGCGTGGTAGATGGTCGAGGCGAGGTAGAGCAGGACCAGCGTGGATCCGTAGATCGCCAGGCTGACGATGTGGATCGCCGACCCGTTGAGGGATGCCAGGGCGACGAGCACCGAAAGCCCCGCTACGCTGAGTACGGCTCCGACGCCATGGGTCGCGGCATTGGCGATTTCCTCGCCGAGCGACTGGGTCTGTTCGTGAACCCGATGTCGGCCCATGTTTTTGATGGCCTCCTGGCTCTTTTTCTTTGTTATGAAAATGAGTGTAGCAGCCGTGTGTTACAGGTCCATGGCTGAAGTTGGTTAACGCACAAACACTTCCGTGATCCAACGGTGAGAGGCCCCATGCCGTCCCTCGAATTGATGCTGAGCTTTGCGGTCGCCACGCTGCTGTTCGCCTATTTTCCCGGTCCGGCCCTGCTCTACACCGCGGCACAAACCCTGGCGCGGGGGCGCCGCGCCGGTTACATGGCGGCGCTGGGCATCCATGTCGGGGGATACCTGCATGTCGGCGCCGCGACGCTCGGCCTGTCGGCGGTCTTCCGGCATGTACCAGAGGCCTATCTGGCGCTCAAGCTGGCCGGCGCCGCCTATCTGATTTATCTCGGCCTGGGCATGCTGTTGCGCAAGCCCGAGCAGAAGGCATTGCCGAGCTTCGCCGCAAAATCGGCCCACCGCGCTTTCGCCGAGAGCATCGTGGTCGAGATCCTGAACCCGAAGGTGGCGCTGTTCTTCCTGGCCTTCCTGCCGCAATTCGTCGATCCGTCGGCGGCGCTGCCGATCTGGAGCCAGTTCCTGGTGCTTGGGCTGATCGTCAACCTCACCTTCTCATCGGCCGATCTGGTGTGCGTGGCGTTGGCCTCGGCGGTGGTCGATCGGGCGCGCAGGACCGGCCTCGCGCAGCGACTGTTCCGCTGGGTCGCCGGGTCCGTGCTGGTCGGGCTCGGAACCCGGCTGGCGCTGGCCCGCAACTAAGTGATCAAGGCCGCCAGAACGGTTTCGACGCCTCGCGAAAGGCGTCGGCCGGATCGAGGCCGGTATCCTTGCTCCAATCCGGCCCGAGCGCCGACAACAGGCGCCGCTGACCGGCACGCTCCTGCCAGTCCAGCAGCGTGTTCACCGCCCGGGTGAGCACGGCGCCGATGGCGTCGGCCGGGGAGTCCTTGCGCGTCCGCGGATTGGCGGCGGACGCGGAGAGCACGGTCTGACAGTCCATCCGTCATCCCTCCTGATCTCGGGGTCGCCGGCGACCCGAATGTGCAAAAAGACGCGTCCGTCACTCAGGAATCTGGCGATGCGGGCTCTGGCCGGCAAACGATGCTTTCTCATATGATGGCTTAGAAAAACTAAGCCACGACTGGCCATGCATCGCAGAATTCCGCCATTGAACGCCCTGCGGTCCTTCGAAGCCGCGGCCCGCCATCTCAGCTTCACCAAGGCGGCGGAGGAGCTGAACGTGACGCCGGCCGCCGTCAGCCATCAGGTCAAATCCCTGGAGGCCTATCTCGGCCTGGCGCTGTTTCGGCGCCTGACCCGGGGCCTGGCGCTGACCGATCACGGCGAGACCTATCTGCCGGACCTGACCGCCGCCCTCGACCGCATCGCGGCCGCGACGTCGCGGATGCTGGCCGACGAATTGTCCGGAACGATCAAAGTGAGTTGCCTGCCCTCCTTCGCGATGCGGTGGCTGGTGCCGCGCCTGTCGACGCTGCGGGAGATCCATCCGACCCTGGACGTGGACGTCGAGGCACGCTGGGATCTGGTCGATTTCCGGCGCGACGACGTCGATGCCGCGATCCGTTACGGCATCGGCGGATGGCCGGGCCTGCATGACGAATTGCTGCTGACGGAATCGATCTTCCCGGTCTGCAGCCCGGCCCTGTTGGAGGGCTCGCATCCGCTGCGGGTGCCGGCCGATCTGCGCCATCAAACGCTGCTGCACGACACCATGGTGACCACCGAGGAGCGTTGGTATACCTGGGCGCCGTGGATCGCCTGGCTGGAAGTCGAGGGGGTCGATCTGAGCCGGGGACCCCGGTTCAGCGACAGCAATATGCTGCTGCAGGCGGCCATCGACGGACAGGGCGTGGCCCTGGGACGCACCGCCATCGTCGCCGATGAATTGGCCGATGGCAGCCTGGTCAAGCCCTTCGACATCGAGCGGCCGGCGGACTACACCTATTACTTCGTCTGCCCGAACGACGCCGTCGACCATCCGCGCATCCGGGCCTTTCGCGACTGGCTGTTCACGATGGCCGAGCCGGGGGCGGCAGCGCCCTCGCCGCGCTAGTCACAGCACTTTCCGCTGTTGCGCGCCCGGTTCCGGCGCTATCGTTGCGCCATCAACTGTAGCAGGGAGCGGTAAGCAACAATGAAAATGCGCATGATGTCCCTTCTCGCCCTGACCGCCTCGCTGGCGGCCGGGCCGGCCCTGGCCCAGGACCTTTCGCCTTCCGTCGTGTTCGACATGGGCGGCAAGTTCGACCGGTCTTTCAACGAAGGGATCTATAACGGCGTCGAGCGGTTCCGTGAGGAAACCGGCATCAGCTACGCCGAATTTGAGGTTACCAACGAATCCCAGCGCGAGCAGGCCCTGCGCCGCATGGCGCGCAGCGGCTCCGACATCGTGATTGCGGTCGGCTTCGCCCAGGCGCCGGCGCTGGAAGTGGTCGCGGCGGAATTTCCCGACACCAAGTTCACCCTGATCGACATGGTTGTCGACCTGCCGAACGTGCAGTCGGTGGTGTTCAAGGAGCATGAGGGCTCGTTCCTGGTCGGCATGCTGGCGGCCATGGCGTCGGAATCCAACGCGGTCGGCTTCGTCGGCGGCATGGATATTCCGCTGATCCGCAAATTCGCCTGCGGCTACGAGCAGGGCGTGCACTATGTCGACCCGGACATGGAGGTCTACCAGAACATGACCGGCACCACGCCGGCGGCCTGGAACGACCCTAGCCGCGGCGGCGAGTTGGCGCGCAGCCAGTTCGACCGTGGCGCCGACGTGGTCTATGCCGCTGCCGGCGGCACCGGCACCGGCGTCTATCAGGCGGCGGAGGATGCCGGCAAGCTGGCGATCGGCGTCGACAGCAACCAGAACTACCTGCATCCGGGCACCATGCTCACCTCGATGCTGAAGCGGGTCGACGTGGCCGCCTATGACGCCTTCACCGATGCCCTGAACGGCAGCTGGGAGCCCGGCGTCAAGGTGCTGGGGCTTGCCGAGGAAGGCGTCGGTTGGGCGCTGGACGAGCACAACGAGTCGCTGATCACCCAGGACATGAAGTACGCCATTCAGGCGGCCAGCTCCGCGATCATCTCCGGGGAAATCTCGGTGGTGGACTACACGTCCAATAACGACTGCTCCTACTAGCGCCCCTTCCGCCGCAATGGAAGGCGCGCAGACCAAGCCGGCGGCCGGCGGCGACCCCAGTGCGGGTTCGCCGCCGGCCATCGCGCTGTCCGGCATCAACAAGCATTTCGGCCCGGTCCACGCCAACAAGGATGTCTCGCTGACGGTCCGCCCCGGGACCATCCACGGCATCATCGGCGAGAACGGCGCCGGAAAATCCACCCTGATGAGCATCCTGTACGGCTTCTACCAGGCCGACAGCGGTGAGATACGGGTGAATGGCGAACCGCGTACGATCCTGAGCTCGGACGACGCGATCGCCTGCGGAATCGGCATGGTGCATCAGCACTTCATGCTGGTGGAGCCGTTCACTGTCCTGGAAAACGTCATGCTGGGCAGCGAGGGGGGCGCCATCCTGGCGGGTGGCATGAGCGACGCCCATGCCGAGCTCGAACGGCTGGAACAGGAATACAATCTGGAGGTCGACCCGGACGCTCTGATCAGCGACCTGCCGGTCGGGCTGCAGCAGCGGGTCGAGATCCTGAAGGCGCTGTATCGCGGCGCGGAGATCCTGATCCTGGACGAGCCCACCGGCGTTCTGACGCCGCAAGAGGCCGACCAGCTGTTCCGCATCCTCGACACCCTGCGCGAGCAGGGAAAGACGATCATCCTGATCACCCACAAGCTGCGCGAGATCATGGCGATCACCGACGCGGTGACGGTCATGCGGCGCGGCGAGGTGGTGGCAAATGTGGCGACCGCCGACACCGACCAGGAGAAGCTGGCCGAGATGATGGTCGGTCGCACGGTGCTGCTACGGGTCGATAAGAAGCCGGCCGAGCCCAAGCAGACCGTTTTGGAGGTGCAGCATCTCGACGTCATCGACCGGCACGATGTGCGCCGGGTCAAGGATGTCTCGTTCTCGGTGCGGGCCGGTGAGATCGTCGGCATCGCCGGAGTCTCCGGAAACGGCCAGTCGGAGCTGCTGGCGGCGCTGTCCGGCATGGTGCATCCGGCCAAGGGCGAGATCTTGATCAACGGCAAGGACATCCGCTCGGTGGGTGCCCGGGACGCCAAGGACATGCGCGAGCTGGGCATGGCGCACGTACCGGAGGACCGGCTGCATGACGGCCTCGTCCGGACCTTCGCCGCCAACGAGAACATCATCCTCGGCTATCACGACGACCCGCACTACAACGGCCGGATTCTGATGGACCGGCACGCCATCGTCGAAACCTGCGGGCGCTACATGGAGGATTTCGATGTCCGCCCGCCCAACGCCCTGTTGAAGGCTGCGAACTTCTCCGGCGGCAACCAGCAGAAACTGATCGTCGCCCGCGAGATGGAGCGGGACCCGGCACTGCTGCTGGTCGGGCAGCCCACCCGCGGCGTCGATATCGGCGCCATCGAGTTCATCCACCGCCGGCTGGTCGCCATGCGCGACGCCGGCAAGGCGGTGCTGCTGGTCTCTGTGGAACTGGACGAGATCATGTCGCTGAGCGACCGCATCCTGGTGATGTTCGACGGCTACATCGTCGGCGAAGTCGCCCAGGCCGATGCCAATGAGAAGACACTCGGCCTGATGATGGCCGGCATCCGCCCAGAGGGCATGGCCGAACAAGGAGCGCCGGACGCAGTTCCGACGGCGGCGTCATGAGCGCGCCGGCTGGACAGGCATCGGTTCCGCGCTGGGTCAGCATCGGGCTGATCCCGCTGATCAACCTGGTGCTGGCGCTGATCGTCTCCGGCATCGTCGTGCTGATCATCGGCGAGAACCCGCTGGAGGCGATGCGGCTCCTCGTGTTCGGCGCCTTCGTCGGCTACGGACCGTTCGGCGAGTCGATCGGATTCACGCTCTACTATGCGACGAATTTTGTCTTTACCGGGCTATGCGTCGCGATGGCGTTCCATTGCGGCCTGTTCAATATCGGCGGCGAGGGCCAGGCCTATATCGGCGGGCTGGGCGTCGGCCTGGCCTGCCTGTATTTCGACTTCCTGCCCTTTGTCCTGATCCTGCCGGTGGCCATCATCGCCGGCGCATTGTTCGGCGCCGGCTGGTCCTTCATCCCAGGATATCTGCAGGCCAAGCGCGGCAGTCATACGGTCATCACCACCATCATGTTCAACTTCATCGCCGCGGCGTTGATGAACTACCTGATGGTCAATGTCCTGATCCGGCGCGGCCAGATGTCGCCGGAGAGCCGGCCCTTCGCCGAGCACACCTTCCTGCCGCAGATGCACGAGATGCTGGGCTGGATTGGCATCAACTTCGGCGCCTCGCCCCTCAACCTCTCGTTCATCTGGGCACTGATCTGCTGTGTGCTGGTCTGGATCTTCATTTGGCGCACGCGCTGGGGCTACGAGCTCAGGACCGTCGGCCAGAACCAGCGCGCCGCCGTCTATGGCGGCATCTCGGTGTCGAAGAACATAATCCTGGCGATGGTGATCTCAGGCGCGCTGGCTGGCTTCGTCGGCCTCAACGAGATCATGGGCGTGCAGCACCGGCTGCTGCTCAACTTCGTGGCCGGTTACGGCTTCGTCGGCATCGCCGTGGCGCTGATGGGTCGCAACCATCCGGTCGGCATCCTGCTCGCCGCGCTGCTTTTTGGCGCGCTGTACCAGGGCGGCGCGGAGCTGGCCTTCGACATGCCCAAGATCACCCGGGAGATGGTGGTGGTGATCCAGGGGCTGGTGATCCTGTTCGCCGGCGCGCTGGAGAACATGTTCCGGCCGCAGATCGAGGGCTTCTTCCTGAAGCGGTCCGAAGCCCGCCTGGCGGCGGCGGAGTAAGGGCGATGGAGTTCTTCACCCTCTTCATCTTGGTCCTCGACGCCACCTTCCGGGTCGCGACACCACTTGTGCTGGCCGCCCTGGCCGGCATGTTCTCCGAGCGCTCCGGCGTCGTCGATATCGGCCTGGAGGGCAAGATGCTGGGTGCGGCCTTCGCCGCCGCGACGGTGGCGGCAGTGTCGGGCTCGGCCTGGCTCGGCCTGGGCGCCGGCATCCTCGCCGCGATGTGCCTGGCGATGCTGCACGGCTTCGCCTGCATCACCCATCGCGGCGACCAGATCATCTCCGGCGTGGCGATCAACATCCTGGTGGCCGGCCTGGCGCCGACCCTCGGCATCGCCTGGTTCGCCCGTGGCGGCCAGACTCCGACCCTGGAAGGCGAGCAGCGCTTCACCGCGATCACCTGGCCGGGCGCTGACGCGGTCGCCGACTGGCCGGTCATCGGGCAGATCTATTCCGAGTTGATCAGCGGCCACAACATCCTGGTCTATTTCGCGGCGGTGGCGGTGCCGGTCACTGCGTGGATCCTCTACCGCACCCGTTTTGGGCTGCGCCTGCGCGCCGTCGGCGAGAACCCGGCGGCGGTCGACACGGCCGGCATCTCGGTCACCTGGATGCGCTATCGCGCGCTGATGATGACAGGCTTGCTGTGCGGCGTCGCCGGCACCTATCTGTCGGTCGCCCACAACGCGTCCTTCGTGCGCGACATGACCGCCGGCAAGGGCTTCCTGGCGCTGGCGGCGCTGATCTTCGCGAAGTGGCGGCCGGTGCCGGTGCTGCTCACCTGCCTGCTGTTCGGCTTCCTGGAGGCGCTGGAGGCGCGCATGCAGGGTGTGGAGATCCCCGGCATCGGCACCATCCCGGTGCAGTTCATCCAGGCCCTGCCCTACGTGCTGACCGTGGTGCTGCTGGCCGGATTCATCGGCAAGGCGATCGCGCCCAAGGCCATCGGCGTTCCCTATGTGAAGGAACGATGAGCGACGCATTCGACGCGTTGTTCGCCGCCGCCAAGGCGGTGCGCGAACACGCCTACGCCCCCTATTCCCGATTCCTGGTCGGCGCCGCGCTGCGCACCGAGGACGGGCGGGTCTTCGCCGGCTGCAATGTCGAGAACGCCGCTTACCCGCAGGGCCAATGCGCCGAGGCGAGCGCCATCGGGGTCATGGTCGCGAACGGCGCCCGGCGCATTGCCGAGGTGCTGGTGATCGGCGGCGAGGAGGGCGACGGCATGCTGTGCAGCCCCTGCGGCGGCTGCCGCCAAAAGCTCCGGGAACTCGCCGGCCCCGACACGCCGGTGCACATGTGCGGACCGGAAGGGCTGCGGCGGACGGCCACGGTGGCGGACCTGCTGCCGCTATCCTTCGGCCCCGACAATCTGGGTCACTAGGCGATGAGCAACGCCACCCCTGCACACCCGGCACAGGCCGCGGCCATTGTCCGGCAACGGGCGCCGGACATCGAGCCGCGCGTGGCGCTGGTGCTGGGTTCGGGCCTCGGCCCCCTGGCCGACCGCATCGAGAACGCCACCGCAATTTCCTACACCGACCTGCCCGGGTTTCCGGAACCCGGCGTCGAAGGCCATGCAGGAAGGATGGTGCTCGGCACGCTCGGCGGCACCGCGGTCGCCTGCCTGCAGGGCCGGGCGCATGCCTATGAGGGGCGGGGCTACGACGTCATGGCGACGCCCGTGCGCACCATGCGGGCGATCGGCTGCACCGCGATCTATCTGACCTGCGCCGCCGGCAGCCTGCGCCGGGAGGTCGATGCCGGCCGGCTGATGACGATCACCGACCACATCAACCTGCAAGGGGGCAATCCCCTGGTCGGGCCGAACGACTCCGAGTTCGGCCCGCGCTTCCCGCCGCTCGCCGACGCCTACGATCCAGCCCTGGCGGCGCGGCAAAAGGCCGTCGCCGACGAGCTGGGCATAGACCTGGCCGATGGCGTCTATTGCGCCTGGCTCGGCCCCAGCTTCGAGACGCCGGCGGAGGTGCGCATGATCCGGGGCCTGGGCGCCGATGCGGTCGGCATGTCGACGGTTCCGGAATGCATCCTGGCCCGCCATTGCGGTCTGAAGGTCACGGCCACAGCGGTGATCACCAATCTCGGCGTCGGTCTGAGCGACGAGCCGGTCGATCACGACCAGACCCTCAGCGCCGCCACCGCCGCCGGCGAGGATCTGGCCCAGCTGATCATCCGCTGGCTGGAGCGCGACGCCGAAGAGCAGGGCTGAGGGTTACCGTTCGGCCTCCGTAGCCCGTTCCAGCCGGTCGAAGAGGGCGTCGTCGAGCCGCACGCCGAACACCGCCGCCATGACATGGGCCCAGCCGTAGAGGAAATAGGTCCAGCCATCCGCGACCGTCAGGCGCTGCTCCGCCTGCTGCGATTGCGCCTGTACGAGGAAATCCCGCGGCCCGCGGTAGTTGAACTCCCAGACCACGGCCTCATCAGGGAAGCGCGCCAAGGGTGAGAAGGGCGAGCCGGGCCGGTCCTTGCCGAGGCCTGTCGCGTTGACCACCAGGCTGCGCGCTGGCAGTCCCGCAAGGAGGGCGTCACTTCCATCAGCGCCGGACACCTGGCGAACGCGCACAATGTCGCCGGCGTTGCCGCCCCTCAGGGCGGCCTCGGCATCGGCGAGGCGTCCGGCATCGACATCGACAAGCGTGATTGCGCATGGCCGTTCGCGGGCCGGTCTCCCAGTCAGCTGCGCCGCAAGCGCCAGCCCCGCACCGCCGGCCCCGAGCACCAGCGCCTCCGCCTCCGCATTTCGGCCCCAATGCGCCCGCGGGACGATGCGGTCGAGCGCCAGCCCGGCGGTCACCGTATCCATCGCGTGGCCGGCCAGGCCGGCGGGCGTCTTGACGATCGCGTTGACCTCGCCGAGCCGATCCGCGTCGGCATCGAAGCCGGCGAACAGGTCGCGGGCATGCCGATGCACGGCAATCTTGTGGGTCGTGACGAGAGCACCCCGAATGGCGTCCGACCTAGCAATCCAGCGGACCGCCGATCGCACCGCGTCGGCCTGCACATCCAGTGGCAGGTCCAGGCCGCGCAGATGCGCCGGCGCGATCCCCATCTCCGCGGCCCAGCGCGGAAAGATGCTGTGGATTCGCGAACCGCCTGTGGTCACGCCGATGAAGATCATCACGGCCTCGCCCGGCGGCACATCGTTCAGCAGCGGGTCCAGCGGATCGAGTGCGTCCATGAGCACGGGTTTACCGCATCCGGGCAGGCGAACCCAGTCGCCGCTTTCGGAGGGGCGCAAAAGGAAGGGGCGGGACCTCTCGGCCCCGCCCCAACCAGCGGCATCGTGTTAAGTATCGCCGATCCGGACCTTAGGCTCCGGCGCTGGCGCTCTTGCGCTCGTCCAGCGAGGCGCTGATCCAGGCCAGGATCAGAATGGCGAAGGCGAACCCGCCAATGATCACCGCACCCATCAGCGAGTCGAGAGCAATGCCCTCGGTCACCGCCTCGGCCGGCCGGCCGGTGCGCAGGAAGTGGGTGGCGCCCATGGCGGTGTAGTGCATCATCGTAACCGCCAGGCCCATGACCGCCGCCGTCCACAGCCGGTGGTCGGCCTTGTCGTGCTCGCGGGCCTCGAGGGTGAAGAACATCATCCAGATCGCCAGGGTGGCCAGCACCACGGCGACGACGACCGACGCGGCGAACCACGCGATGTCGTAGCGGATCAAGGCATCCATGCGCATCGCCAGCATGCCGGTGTAGTGCATCGCGCCGATGCCGGCGCCGAGCACCACGCCGCCCAACAGCAGGCGGGGCAGGCTGCGCGACTTGCGGCTGACCAGATCGAAGGCGAAGCCGGCCGCGATCATGGCGAAGACGGCGGAGGCGAGGGTCAGCGTCAGGTCATAGCGAACCTCCATGCCCCGATGCATCTGCACCGCCAGCATGGCCACGAAGTGCATCGCCCAGATGCCGCAGCCCATCGAAATGGCGCCGGTGGCCAGCCATTTGAAGCGGGCCCCTGAGTTCCGCGAGGCGATGACGCGCTCGACCATATGGAAGGCCGTATACGACGCGAAAGCCGCGACGCAATACGACATCACGATCAGCCAGTAATTGTAGGTGTAGGTCATTTCCGTCGCGTTGCGATCCTGCTGCGACAGAAAGAATTCCGACAAGAACTCCATCATTCCCTCCTCACGGCCGCCTGTCCTGTGTTGCGCTCCACTCACAAAAACGGCGGCGGACGTGGCTGCGCCCAGTGCCGTGTAGCCGGAAGCCTTCAAACTGGCGGCAAGCCGCCGACTACAAGAGTTTCACTTCCACCGGACGCCACCCCCATTGCGGGCATCCGTAACGAAAGCTTCGTGTAATTCCGTTAAACAACCGCTAATATCGCATCAACTTTATCTAAAATTGTCTATAGCCAAGATTTCCCATAAACTCCTGAAAATCAATAATACTCAAGCTTTATCGTCGAGTTCATACTTTGGTGACTATATTTTATTGTTTCCAAATGATTAACCGAAACGATCCAAGTCAAGTTCATATATTACATGCTCGAATCCTTATATTTTACTAATTGCCCAAGCAGGCTTGCCGCCTGCAACGACATCGTTTCTTCAAAACTCGCATGAGTTCAGGACAGTTGCGTCCAAGACCACTCAAGGTGGCGAAGGCTCGCATATCGACCGGTCTTAGTGCAGACTGCTGCGATCACAAGCCGATGGCCTGGGAGGAGACAATGAGCGGCCGCGATCAAGCGGGCCCGGCCGGTGCGACCGAATTGGTGGAAAACGTGCATCCGATGCCGGGTGTCGCCCACGCCGCCCATGACGAGGCCGACCGCAACCCCGGATGCGCCCTGGAACGCGACTGGGTTGAGGATATCCGGGTCAATCTGAGCGCCGCCGAACGGCGGGCGGCCACGCTGGTAACCCGGCGCACGGTCAAGAAGGACTGGCAGGCCGCCTGGCTGCTGAAGGCGATCAGCTGCATCGACCTGACCACCCTGTCGGGCGACGACACGCCCGGCAAGGTGCGGCGGCTCTGCGCCAAGGCACGGCGACCGGTCCGGGCCGAGTTGCTCGAGGCGCTCGGGGCCGGCGGGCTGGACCTGACCGTCGGCGCGGTCTGCGTCTATCACGCGCTGGTGGAGACGGCGGTCGAGGCCCTGGATGGCAGCGGCATCCCGGTCGCGGCGGTGTCCACGGGATTTCCGGCCGGGCTGTCGCCCCTCGATCTGCGGATCAAGGAGATCGAGGCGTCGGTCGCCGCCGGGGCGCAGGAGATCGACATCGTCGTGACCCGCGCCCATGTGCTCACCGGCAATTGGCAAGCGCTGTATGACGAGGTCCGCGCCTTCCGCGCCGCCTGCGGCCCAGCGCATATGAAGGCGATCATCGCCACCGGCGAGCTGGCGACCCTGCGCAACGTGGCCCGGGCCTCCATGGTCTGCATGATGGCCGGGTCCGATTTCATCAAGACGTCCACCGGCAAGGAGCCGGTCAACGCGACCCTGCCGGTCAGCCTGATCATGGTGCGGATGATCCGCGCCTATCGGGAGCGCACCGGGCACATCGTCGGCTTCAAGCCGGCCGGCGGCATCAGCGCCGCCAAGGACGCGCTGGCCTATCTTTCGCTGATGAAGGAGGAGCTCGGCCGGCCCTGGCTGGAGCCGACCCTGTTCCGCTTCGGCGCGTCCAGCCTGCTGGGCGACATCGAACGCCAGCTCGAGCACCATGTCACCGGCCGCTACTCGGCCGCCTTCCGCCACCCGATGGCCTGACCAAACCCCGTGGAAGACCTGCCATGAGCGTCGCCGAGATTTTCGAGACCATGGAGTACGGCCCGGCGCCGGAAGGCACCGGCCCGGCCTTGGACTGGATCAAGAGCCACAAGGGCAAGTTCGGCCTGTTCATCGACGGCCAATGGGCCAAGGCGAAATCCGGGGAGGCCTTCGACACCGCCAGCCCGTCGAAAGGCGAGACCCTGGCCCAGATCGCCCAGGGCAATGCCGGCGATGTGGACGCCGCCGTCGCCGCCGCCCGCGCGGCACAGCCGGGCTGGGCGGCGCTGGGCGGCCACGGCCGGGCCCGCCATCTCTACGCCCTCGCCCGGCTGGTGCAGAAGCACTCCCGCATGCTGGCGGTGCTCGAGGCTCTGGATAACGGCAAGCCGATCCGCGAGACCCGGGACATCGACATCCCGCTGGTGGCGCGGCATTTCTATCACCACGCTGGCTGGGCTCAGCTGATGGACAGCGAGTTTGCCGGCTATGGGCCGGTAGGGGTCGTCGGCCAGGTGATCCCGTGGAACTTCCCGCTGCTGATGCTGGCCTGGAAGATCGCGCCGGCGATCGCCGCCGGCAATTGCGTGGTGCTGAAACCCGCCGAGTTCACCAGCCTGACGGCGCTGAAATTCGCCGAGCTGTGCATGGAGGCGGGCCTGCCCGCCGGCGTCGTGAACATCGTCACCGGCGACGGCCGCACCGGCGAGGCGGTGGTCAATCATCCGGACGTCGACAAGCTGGCCTTCACCGGCTCCACCGATGTCGGCCGCCTGATCCGCGGTGCGACCGCCGGCAGCGGCAAGAAGCTGACCCTGGAGTTGGGCGGCAAGTCCCCCTTCATCGTCTTCGACGACGCCGATCTGGACGGCGCGGTTGAGGGCGTGGTCGACGCGATCTGGTTCAACCAGGGCGAGGTCTGCTGCGCCGGTTCGCGCCTGCTGATGCATGAAGGCATCGCTGACCGGATGATCGACAAGCTGCGCGCCCGCATGGAGACCCTTCGGGTGGGCGACCCGCTGGACAAGGCGGTCGATATCGGCGCCGTTGTGGCCCCGGTGCAGCTGGAGCGCATCTCCAAGCTGGTCGAACAGGGCGTGGCCGACGGCGCCAGCCTGTGGCAGCCGAGCTGGGCCTGTCCAGAGGAGGGCTGTTTCTACCCGCCGAGCCTGTTCACCGACGTGTCGCCGGCCGACAGTATTGCCCAGGTGGAGATCTTCGGGCCGGTGCTGGTCGCCCTGACCTTCCGCACCCCGGCGGAGGCGGTGCAGCTGGCCAACAACACCCGCTTCGGCCTCGCCGCCAGCATCTGGACCGAGAACATCAACCTGGCCCTGGACATCGCGCCCAAGCTGAAGGCGGGCATCGTCTGGACCAACAGCACCAATCTGTTCGACGCCGCCTGCGGCTTCGGCGGCTACCGCGAATCCGGCTTCGGCCGCGAGGGCGGCCGCGAAGGCATGTGGGAATACCTGAAGCCGGACTACGAGGCGTCGCTGCCGCTCTATGACGACCCGGCGCCGGCGCCGAAAGCCTCCGCCCCGGCCGAAAGCGGCGCCGTCGATCGGACCGCCAAGATGTATGTCGGCGGCAAGCAGGCGCGGCCGGATTCCGGCTACAGCCGGCCGGTCCTGTCGCCGGACGGCACGCTGCTGGCGGAGGTCGGCGAGGGCAACCGCAAGGACCTGCGCAACGCGGTGGAAGCGGCGCGCAAGGCGGAGGGCTGGTCGCGCGCCAGCCAGCACAACCGGGCCCAGATCCTCTACTACATCGCGGAGAACCTGGACGCCCGCGCGGCGGAGTTCCGCGACCGGCTGATGTCCATGACCGGCGCCGGCAAGAAGGCCGCCGAGACGGAGGTTGCCGCCTCGGTCAGCCGGCTGTTTGCCTATGCCGCCTGGGCCGACAAGTTCGACGGGGCGGTGCATTCGCCGCCCCTGCGCGGCGTCACCCTGGCGATGAACGAGCCGCTCGGAATCCTGGGTATCGTCTGTCCGGATGAGGCGCCGCTGCTGGCATTTGTTTCCCTTGCAGCCCCGGCCGTTGCGATGGGCAATAGGATTGTCGCCATTCCGTCACCAACGCATCCGCTGTCGGCAACCGATTTCTACCAGGTGCTGGACACCTCCGACCTGCCCGGGGGGGTGATCAACATCGTCACCGGCGACCGCGACACGCTGGCCAAGACCCTGGCCGAGCACGACGAATTGGACGGCCTCTGGTATGTCGGGCCGAAGGCCGGCAGCGAAATGGTCGAGCGCGCCTCGGTCGGCAACCTGAAGCGGGTCTGGGCCAATCACGGCCTCCGCCGCGACTGGCACGACCCGGTCCAGGCGGAAGGCCGTGAATTCCTGCGCCATGCGGTGCAGGTGAAGAACATCTGGGTTCCCTACGGCGAGTAGCAGCAGATCGCAGATCTCCCCACTCAGGAAGAGTTACGGGCATGTCAAAGCTTGATGCGTACGCGCTTTTCGACCTGAAGCTCTTCTTCGCGTCGCTGGACGACATTCGCACGGCGGTGGGGAAGATCCTCGTTGCTCCGCCATTGGCGAGGAATCCTCTTTTGCATTTTCGCGAGGACCCGTTGGACGTCGATTGGATCGACCGGCAGGCCGAGGAATGGCGCGCCAGGGACGGGAGGATTTGGGGACTGTTCTATCGCCCCGCCGGGGCGCCACAGGCCGCGCGCCTGCTGATCCATGGAGATTCGGTCAGCCACCACATCCCGCGATTGGCCAAATGCGATGCCCTCTTCATTCGCTCGACGGGTGAAACCTCCGGGCACGAGATTGAGTGGCCCATCCACGAGTTTCATTACTACCGGCGCGGCGAATCTCGCCGGTTCGTCCGGGCGATGAAAGACGGCGCATGGACGTTCTTCGAGCAAGGTGAGCGTTTTGATTGGGAACAGGGAGACCGATACCAGGCCCGGCGCAAGAAGGACCGAATGACGCGGCAGATGATCGTCGACTACACGAGGAAGCTGGGCGTGGACCTGAAGGACGACTCATTCTGGCGCAGCGACCATAACGCGCTGTACTGGCACTACGACCTGCCGCAAAGCACGGTGCCCCCCTACGGCGTGCGCTGGCCAGACTAAGCCGGGCCGGATCGGCCACCTGCGGTGCGCCGGACCGGCGAGCGGCGGTCAGTCCAGGGACGGCTCCCACAGCCAGTCCTCGGGCCGTCGATAGAGCTCGGTGAGCAGGGAGTCTTGCACGTGATCCGGCAGGCCGGCGGCGGCGAAGCGGGCCTGCTCACGGGCGTCCTGCAGGAACCCGGCAAGATGGGCGATATCCTCGCCCGTCAGGTCGATCTGGTAACCCATTTCCAGCGTCTGCAGCCACACCATCGGTCCGGCCCCCCGCCACATGCGAGCGGAGAATTCGCCGATATTGACCGTGGAGAACGGCCCGTCCGGCTCCAGCGGCGGCGCGGCGCGCCCGCCCAATCCATTGACCGAATGGCAGATCACGCAGCCCTTGCTGACAAACAATACCCGGCCCTTCTCAGGGTCGATCACCGGCAGTTCGACCACAAGTTCGGTCGAACCGCCGCTCTGGGCGGCCGCCTGGTCGATAGCGGCCAGCGAAACCAGCATGGTCGCGAGAACCGCTCCGGCCAGGCACATCGCGCGCGCCGGCTGGCGTGAGTCCAATCTGAGCATAAGCCTCTCATTGTCGGTTTCGGGAATCCGCGGTCGGTGACGGATCACCGGGCAGGCTCCCCTCTGGATCCGAGGGCGGCAATGACATCGATCAAGCGACCGTTTTCGAACGGGCGCGTCCATGCAATCGCAACCATCGGGGCGCGTGACGCCAGGCTAGTAGATGCCGGTATTGAGACCAGAATGCGCCTTCATCAAGACACAGAGGGTCTCGGTTTGGGGATTCGTGCCTCGCGACGGTCCAATTCCATGAATGCGCGCAGCCCGGTTTTCTCGTCGTCTTCGAACCGGTCTCCTGTCATGGCAGCTTTCTTGATGCGATCGGATCGAAAGGTTCGGAAGTCCTGCCGGAGCTCGCACCAGCCGGACACCATCCAGCCATCGGTGAGGGCCCAGATCACCAGCGGCCACACGCGACGCTCGGACAGATTGCCTTCGCCATCCTCATAAGCGATCTCGATGACCTGCCTCCGGCGGATCGCGTCGCGGATCAATCCGCCATCCGGCGGTGAGCGGTGCTGCTGGTGCAGGCTGATATAGGGAGCGTCAGCGAGCCGTCTTTCCTCCGGTTGAGGCAGGCCGGCCTGGATCTTGGCGCGCACCTCGCGGGCCGCCGCCGCCAGCGTCGGATCGCCGGTCCGCTCCACGAAGGACAGGCCGACGGCCAGCGCATCGAGCTGGTCATGGGTAAAGGTCACATTGGGCAGATCGAAGCCCGGTCGCAGCAGGTAGCCGACACCGGCCTCGCCCTCGATCGGAAGGCCGGAGGCCTGGAGATGGGCAATGTCGCGATAGATCGTGCTGACGCTGACTTCCAGGCGCCTGGCAAGCTCGTCGGCCCGGCTGACGCCACGGGTCCGCATCTCGTTGACCAACCTGAAAAGCCGTTCCGCGCGTCGCATGGGCCCCACTCGCCACTCGGGCTCGAGAGTGCCAGGACATGTACTCTCGACCCAAGACCGTTGGCGAGTTTACCGGAACGCGTTGGTTCCGATGACCGCAAGTCGCTCCAGCCCGTGACGGCCAGACAGGCCGGGGCGCCTTTCGGGACAATCGGAGTCCGCGTTCAAGTGGCGGCCGTGGCCTCGATCTCGAACATCAGCGGGGGGATTGCAAGCCGGGTCACGCCGAGAAGGGTCATTGGCGGAGCAGCGCCCACGGGCCCGAAGCGGGATCCGACAACGTCGAAGTTCTTCAGGGATTCGTCCACGTCGGTGGAATAGATATTGAGCCGGACGACGTCGGCTAGGCCCATGCCTGCGGCGCTCAGCACGGCCTCGAGATTGTCGAGGGCGAGCGCCATCTGGCTGCGCATGTCCTCGGGATGCTGCGGGTTGCCCTCTGCATCGACGGCGGTCTGGCCGGCACAGACCAGCTGGCGGTTCAGGCCATCGAGCAATTCGGCCTGGTTGTAACCGTGGTTCAACGACCACGGCCATGGGTTGACGGCGGTTCTCTTCATAGGGTGTGCATCCTCTTCAAGACCTCAGAGCTCCCCTATGAAACACAGGCCTCCTATCACCGTTATGAGAGGAGCGTAACCGTCGCCATGGCTCCCGGCCTGCAGGACGCGCTAATCTGGCAGCGGGTAGAACAGAGATCGCGAGCTGGGTGAGAGAATGGCGGAAAAGACTTCGCAGGGCGGCGTGTTCCTGCCGCAAGAATTCATCCGGCGCAAACGGGATGGCGGCGCCGTGACCGCCGAGGATATCGACGCCTATATCCGCGGCGTGACCGATGGCAGCGTCACCGAGGGTCAGGTCGCCGCCTTCTCCATGGCAGTGTTCTTCCAGGGCATGAGCCTGGACGAACGCGTCGCGCTGACCCGCGCCATGACCCATTCCGGCGACGTGCTCGACTGGTCCGGCAAGGGCCTGGACGGGCCGGTGCTGGACAAGCATTCCACCGGCGGCATCGGCGACAAGGTCAGCCTGATCCTCGGGCCGATCATCGCCGCCTGCGGCGGCTATGTGCCGATGATCTCCGGCCGCGGCCTGGGTCATACCGGCGGCACGCTGGACAAGCTGGACAGCATCCCCGGCTATCGCAGCCAGCCGGATGTGGAGACCCTGGAGCGGGTGGTGCGGGCGACCGGTTGCGCCATCATCGGCGCGACCGGCGACATCGCGCCGGCGGACAAGCGCATTTATGCCATCCGCGATGTCACCGGGACCGTCGAGTCGCTGGATCTCATCACCGCGTCGATCCTGTCGAAAAAGCTGGCGGCGGGACTCGGCGGGCTGGTCATGGACGTGAAGTTCGGGACTGGCGCCTTCGCCGCCGCCTTCGAGGATGCCGGCGCTCTGGCGGAAAGCCTGGTCACGGTGGCGGAGGGCGCGGGGCTGCCGACCGTCGCGCTGCTGACCGACATGAACCAGGTGCTCGGCCGGGCCGCCGGCAACGCGCTGGAGGTCAAGGAATCCATCGACCTGCTGACGGGCCATGCCATCGATCCGCGCCTGAGCGAGGTCACCCTGGCCCTGACGGCAGAGCTGCTCTGCCTGGGCGGCCTGGCGGAGAGCGTGGAAGAAGGACTCGGTCGGGCACGACAGGCCCTGTCCGACGGCTCCGCCGCGGAACGGTTTGCCCGCATGGTGGCGGCCCTGGGCGGTCCGGCCGACATCCTCGAGGAGAGCGACCGGCATTTGGCCGCCGCGCAACTGCGGCGCGACGTGTTTCCGGATGCCGATGGCATCGTCACCGGCGTCGATGCCCGCGCCGTCGGCGTTGCCATCGTCGCCATCGGCGGCGGCCGGGCGGCGCCCGAGGACGTCATCGACCATGCGGTCGGCCTGACGGATGTCGCGGCCATCGGCGAGGCGGTCGGCCCGGGCACGAGACCGCTGGCCACCGTGCATGCCCGCGACGAGGCCCAAGCCGATCGCGCCGCGGCCATGCTGCGGGACGCTTACACCTTGGGCGACTCGGCGCCGGAGCCGCAGCCGCTGGTCGCCCGGCGGGTGGCCGAAGGTCGCTGAAAACATGTTGGCGATGCTTGAATTTTTCCGATCAGGAGAGTAAATACTCCTGTATAGGAGAAAGATGATGGCCCTCGATCTGGATTACCCGGCAACGCGCTATGCGCCGTCGCCGCTGGTCGACCTGTCCGGCAAGGATGAGCGCAAGCGGCTGAGCGGTTCGGCGTTGAAGGCGTTCTTCAACATCATGGCGCATTGGAAGGTGCGCGATGAGGATGCGCGTGCGCTGCTGGGCGGCGTGTCGAACGGCCCGTATTACGAGATGAAGCGGCAGCCGGAGCGGCTGCTGGATGCCGACCGGCTGACCCGCATCTCCTATCTGGTCGGCATCTTCAAGGCGCTGAACATCCTGTATTCCGAGGCGCTGGCGGATGCCTGGATGCAACTGCCCAACACCAACCGGATCTTCGCCGGGCAGACGCCCCTGGACTATATGGTCCGCGGCGGGCTGCCGGCGCTGCAGACGGTTCGACGCCTGCTCGATGCAAGGCGTGGTGGCGCGGCGTGACGCTGCCGCCCACCCGCCTCGTCCGCCGCAACGACACTCACCGACTGGTCCCCGCGAAATACAGCGATCGCGGCGAGAGCGTGCTCGCCCGCATCGCCGAGGATGCGGACCATCTCGGCGACATCTTCGATCTGGACCACGCCACAAACGACCGGCTGCTGGCGGAGAACAACCTGCTGCCCGGCATCCAGGTGCATGAGCTGGTGTTCGGGGTGCCCTATTACCGGATCGTCAATGCCACCTTCTGCCATGCCCATCCGCTGGGCAGCCGGTTCAACGGCCCGGACCGCGGCGTCTGGTACGCCGGTTTCGAGCTCGAAACGTCGCAGGCGGAGATCGCCTTCCACAAATCCGTCGAGTTGGCCGAGGTCAACTGGTTCGACGAATCCCTGACCTATGACGATTACCTGGCCGACTTCGCAGCGGAGTTCCACGACATCCGCAGCGACGACGCCTATGGCGACTATCTCGCCCCGAACAGCTACGTCGCTTCCCAGGGCCTCGCCCAGCGGCTGCTCGACGAGGGCTCCCAGGGCATCGTCTATCCCAGCGTCCGCCGCGACGGCGGCACCTGCCTCGGCTGCTTCCGGCCGCCGCTGGTCGGCAATGTCCGCAAGGGCGAGACCTACCGCTTCACCTGGCGCGGAGAGCCGACGCCGGCGATCGAAGCGGTCGACTGAGGCTACCGAGGCTGACGCCAAGTCTTATGAGACCCCTCACCCTCCCACGCTATCGCGCGGGTCCCTCCCTCTCCCACAAGGGGAGAGGGGCACTCGGGGGCCGGCGCTAGTTGTTGCCCCTCTCCCCTTGTGGGAGAGGGAGGGGCCCGCGAAGCGGGAGGGTGAGGGGTATTTGTCATTCCGCCGCCAGGGCCAACGCCGGCGCAGCTGCCGACTCCGCCAGCGCCTTGGCACCCGCATGGTCGATCTTGCCGGCGCCGAGCACTGGCATCCTGTCGGCCGGCACCAGGGTGCGCGGCACCATGATCTCGGCCACACCCCGCTCCTTGGCGAAGCGCGCCAATGCCGGTGCCGTGGCATCCTCGCGGTCGGTGACCAGCACCACCTGCTCCCCCTTGCGGTCATGGGGAAGGGCCACGGCGGCATGTAGGCTTTCTGGCCACAGCTCCGACGCCAGCGCCTCCACCGCGGACAGCGAAACCATCTCGCCGGCGACCTTGGCGAAGCGCTTGGCACGACCGGCGATGGTCAGGAAGCCGTCTTCGTCCACCGACACCACATCGCCGGTGTCGTGCCACCCCTCCTCCGGCGGCTCCAATACGCCCGGCGCCTCGGCGCGCAGGTAGCCGCGCATGACGTTCGGACCGCGCACAAACAGGCGGCCGCCGGCGTCGATGCCCTCCACCGGCTCAAGACGGATCTCGATGCCCGGCAGGACGCGGCCGACGCTGCCCGGCCGATTGCGGATCGGGCTGTTGATCGCCAGGATTGGCGCGGTTTCGGTGCAGCCATAACCTTCCAGAATGCGGACGCCGAATTTCTCGCTCCAGGTCCGCCGGGTTTCCGAACGGACCCGCTCGGCCCCGGCGAAGGCGTATCGCACGCTGTAGAAATCATAGGCGTGCGCCATCCGGGCATAGCCGGACAGGAAGGTGTCGGTGCCGAACAGGATCGTGGCGTTGGTGTCGTAGGCGATCTCCGGCACGATCCGGTAATGCAGCGGCGACGGGTAGAGGAACACGCGCACGCCGGCCAGCAGCGGCAGGATCAGCCCGGCCGTCAGCCCGAAGGAGTGGAACAGCGGTAACGCGTTCAGCACCACGTCATCGCGGGTGAAATCGACCAGGGCGCTGACCTGGAACCGGTTCGCCTGGATGTTGCGATGGCTGAGCGAGACGCCCTTCGGCGTGCCCTCGGAGCCGGAGGTAAACAGCACGACGGCCTCGTCATCCGGCGCCACCTTGTGGCCGCCGACAAGGCGCCACACCAGCGTCGGCATTAACGCCCCGAGCAGCCCGAACAGCCGCCCGGCGATCCCGATCTCAGGGCGCAGATCCTCCAGATAGACGATCTCCGCCGTGTCCGACAGGGCCTCGACCGCGGCGGACAGCCGTGCAGCCTCGACGAAGCGCCGTGACGCGAGGACGGTCCGGATCTGAGCCGCCTTTATGGCCGCCGCCATATTGGCCGGCCCGGCGCTGAAGTTCAGCATCGCCGGCACCCGGCCGAAGGCCTGCAGGGCGAAGAACACGATCACCGAGCCGATGGCGTTGGGCAGCAGAACGCCCAGCCGCTCTCCCTTGGCGCTGCGCTTGGCCAGCGTCCGGCCAAGCGCGAAGGCGCCGGTCAGTACCCGGCGATAGCCGGCAGGCGAGCGCTCGATGTCCTCCAGCACCGGCCGATTGCCGTTCTGGCGGCGGGCATCGATCAGCGCGCCGAAGAGCGGCCGTTCGACCGGGCTGGTGCGGTAGACCATGTCGGTCATGATGTCCTGCAGCTGGGCACCGGCATGGGCCCGGCGACGGCGGCCGATCAAGCCGTCAGGCACGGTGATGCGGCGCGGCGGCAGCACGGTCAGCGCGATCCTCGGGAACAGCCGGCGGCGAAGCTTGCCTCGCAGCCGGGCGAAGACCGTGTACTGGGCGCCGTCGATGCGCACCGGTATCACGGGCACGCCGCCCAGGGCCGCGATCAGTCCGGAGCCGTCATAGACCTTCATCAAGGCGCCGGTCGCCGTCAGTCGGCCCTCCGGGAAGATCACCAGCCGATCGCCGTCGCGCACCCGCTGGACCATCTTGCGGACCGAGAACGGGCTGGCCGGATCGACCGGCAGCAGGTCGAACAGCAGCGAGGCCGGGCGGACCCACCATTTCCGTGCCACCCTGGTGTTGACCGCAAAGACCGGCCGGCCCGGCAGCAGACAGCCGATCAGGACCGCGTCCAGGAAGGAGGTGTGGTTGGCCACCACCACAGCCGGGCTCTTGCCGTCGCCGTAATGTTCGATATCCCGTACCCGGGCGCGGAAGGCGAGCCGCAGCGCCCGGCTGCCAAGGCCCTTCACCACCTCGTGCGGGATCAGCTTGATGGCGTAGAGGGCCACCAGGATGTTGGCCAGCCCCAGCGTCACCATCACCGCCTCGACCGACACGCCGGCGGCCAGCAAGGCACCGGCCGGCGCCGCCACCACCATCATGATCAGGGCGTTCATCACATTGTTGCCGGCAATCGCCGAAGAGCGGACCTCGGCATCGGATCGCGCCTGGAGGATGGCGTAGAGGGGCACGCTGAACAGCCCGCCTGCGGCAGCAATGCCGATCAGGTCCAGCAGCACGCGGATGCCGCCTTCGGTGTTCAGGAGGGTGGTCAGGCCCATCGGCGTCGCACCAGCGGCCGCACCGACCGAACCGGCACCGATGCCCAGATCGATCAGCGCCGCCGCCATGCCCAGCGCGCCGACCGGCGCAAGACGGCCGGTGACCTCATGGCCCACCAGCCAGCTGGCGGCCATCGATCCGAGCGCGATGCCGACCACGAAGGCGCCGATCAGCAGGTTGGCGACCATCTCGTCCACATTGAGGGTGGTGCGGGCGAAATCCGGAAAGACGGAGATCACCACCAGGCCCATGGCCCAGAACCAGGAAATGCCCAGCACCGACAGGAAGACCTCCCGCCGGCGGCGCACGGTCGCCAGGGCATCCAGGCCGGCACGGAGGGGATTGAAGCGGAACGGCGCGGCGTTCGGCGATGGCGGGGCGGCGGGCACGAAGCGCGAGGCGATCACGCCGGCCAGGGCCGCGACGGCGAACCCGCCGGCCACCAGCCCGGTATTGCCGAAGCTGCCGGCGATGCCGCCGAACAGGGTGCCGGCCAGGATGGCGATGAAGGTGGAGGATTCGATCCAGGCATTGGCCGCCGTCAATCGGCTTTCCGGCAGATGCTGCGGCAGGATGGCATATTTCGCCGGGCCGAAGATCGCCGACTGCACGCCATAGAAGAAGATCGCCAGAAGGGCCAGCGGCGCGGATTCGATCAGCACCGCGGTGCCGGCCAGCCCCGCCAGACCGATCTCGGCCAGCCGGGTCGCCCGCACCACCCGCGCCTTGTCCACCGCGTCGCTCAGCTTGCCGGCCACGCCCGACACCAGCAAATAGGGCAGCACGAAGACGGCACTTCCGATCAGCACCGCCAGGCTCGGCGACAGTCCGAACAGGTCGACACCCTGATAGGCGATCAGGAACGCAAAGGCGCTCTTCAGCGCATTGTCGGAGAACGCCCCGAACCATTGCGCGGTGAACAAAGGCAGGAACCTGCGGGAACGCAGCAGCGGAGTGTTATCGGTCATCGTTCGGCCCAATTCGGTTTTGAACATTGTTCAATATTGTGTCGTTTCGGCGCCGTTCAACCCCTGCCGAGGGCATTTCTCGACGCCCGCAACGGTGGCGCGGGGCGATCGGAGGTCAGACCGGAACGACGGAAGGCTGGGCGGTATTGCGCGCCGCGGTCGCCGGTGCGACTGTACGCGTCCGGCAGGCATTCAATCCTTGCCGGCACGGCTGTATTCCGACCGGTTTCTGGAAAATCGCTCCGCCGTCCTCCGGGACGGCGACGACGGTGGTTCCTTCGCGCTCTTCCGCACCGGCCGGCGGGCAGCCTGGCAAGCGGGATTCGGCCATGACGACGATCGAACAGCAGAGCAGCGGCACCATCGCCCGGGCGATCGGGCTGTACAGCGTGGCGATCCTGCTGCTGTCGATCATGGATGTCCTGATCAAATGGCTGTCGGCGGAGTATTCGACAGTTCAGATCGTGTTCTTCCGGGCACTGTTCGGCATGGTGCCGATGCTGTTCCTGATCCCCCGTTCCGGAGGGCTCAAGGCCCTGAAGACCCGGCGATGGCCGCTGCATGCGCTGCGCGGATTGATCGGGCTGGCGACCGCGCTGTGCTTCTTTTTCGCCTTCGGGCTGATGCCGCTGGCCGACGCCTATGCCATCGCCTTTGCCGCACCGCTGGTTATGACGGCGCTGTCCGTGCCGATCCTGGGAGAAGCGGTCGGCATCCGGCGCTGGTTGGCCGTACTGGCCGGCTTCGTCGGCGTGATCGTGATGCTGCGGCCCGGAACCGCCGGCATCTCCGAACTGCTGAGCATCGGCACCGTCGCCGCGATTGCCGGCACGGTGTTCTTCGCTCTGGTCGTGTTGCTGACCCGCAAGCTGAGCCGCACGGAGGGCAATGCCGCGATCATGTTCCATGGCGGTACGATCGCGGTAATCGGTAGCCTCACGCTGCTGCCGTTCTTCTTCACCATGCCCGATCCGGTCGGCTTCGCCTTGCTCGCATCCGTGGGATTGCTGGGCGGCGTAGGCGTGATCTTCTTCATCGAAGCCCTGCGCCAGGCCCCGGTCGCGATCCTGGCGCCGTTCGACTACACCGCGATGATCTGGGCGGTGATCTTCGGATACACCATCTGGGCCGACCTGCCGGACGGATGGACGCTGACGGGCTGCGCCATCGTGGTGGCGAGCGGCCTCTATGTGCTGCATCGCGAGACCCGACGCGGCCAGGTCGGCGAGGCGGTGCCCCGCGCCGTGCCCAAGCCTGCCGATACCACGACGCCGTGACCGCCGCCGAAGCCACATCGGCCCGACATGCGCTGGTCGGCATCCTCTCGATGACCGGCGCGATCGCCGTGTTCTCGGTCATGGACGTGATGATCAAGGATCTCAGCGACACCTATGGCACGGTGCAGATCTATTTCTTCCGCAGCCTGCTGGCGCTGATCCCGGCCTGGTTCCTGCTGCGCAGCGAAGGCGGCATGGCGGCCCTGAGGACCCGCCGGCTGGGCTTCCACATCTTCCGCTCCTGCGTGTCGATGTCGTTCCTGCTGTGCTTCTTCTACGCGCTGCACCTGTTGCCGCTGGCCGACCTCTACGCCATCACCTTCGCCGCGCCGCTGTTCATCACCGCGCTCGGCGTGCCGATGCTGGGCGAGCGGGTCGGGCCGCATCGCTGGGCGGCGATCGGCGTCGGTTTCATCGGGGTGCTGGTGATCCTGCGGCCCGGCGGCGAGGTGTTCAGCATCGGCGGACTGATCGGTCTGATCAGCTCGCTGCTGTTCTCCTTCTCGATGATCTTCACCCGGCAGCTCAGCCGGACCGAGAGCAACGGTGCCATCGTCACCTATTTCGCCCTGACCAGCACCGTGCTGTCCGGCCTCGCCCTGCCCTTCGTCTGGGTCCAGCCGGTCTTCGGCGACTGGGCCGAGATCACCGCGATCGGGCTGCTTAGCAACGACTGGACCCTGCTGGTCGCCGTCGGCCTGATCGGCGGCATCGGGCAGATCCTGATCACCCATGCGTTCCGATCCGCACCGGCGGCCATCGTCAGCCCCTTCCAATACACCTCGATCCTGTGGGGCCTGATCTTCGGTTACGCCTTTTTCGGCGATCTGCCGGATGCCATCATGCTGGTCGGGGCCGCCATCGTCACCGGCAGCGGCCTCTACATCCTGTACCGCGAAACCCGTCGCGGGCAGGACCCGACGCCGCCGGCGATGAAGGTCTGAGCCATGCTGCCCAAAGCGGAATTGCACGCCCATCTCGAAGGCACCGCGGGTCCGGACCTGGTCCGCCGCCTGGCCAAGCGCAACGGCATGTCGCTGCCGGAGGGGCTGTTCGACGCCGATGGCCAGTTCGCCTGGACCGATTTCCTGGATTTCCTGCGCGCCTATGACGCCGCCAGCTCGGTCATCCGCACGCCGCTGGACTATCGCGACGTGACCTATGAATACCTGATGGGATGCGCCCGGGACGGCGCGATCTATGCCGAGGTCATGTCGTCACCGGACCATGCGGCCCTGGCCGGCATGAGCTATTCCGACCATCTGGACGGCATCGCCCAGGGCATCGAGGACGCCCGTGCGGAGGCCGGCATCGAGGGACGAATCATCGTCACCTGCGTCAGGCATTTCGGCGTCGACAAGGCGCTGGAGGTCGCCCGCAATACGGTGCGCCATCCGCATCCGCTGGTCACCGGCTTCGGCATGGGCGGCGACGAGGCCGGCTTTCCGCCGGGACCGTTCGCCGAGGTGTTCCGCATCGCCCATGAGGAGGCCGGGCTGGCCTGCAACGTCCACGCTGGCGAATTCGGCGGGCCGGAAAGCATCCGCGCCGCGCTGGAGCTGCCGGTGCGGCGTATCGGCCATGGCGTGCGGGCGATCGAGGATCCGGCGCTGATGGCCGAGCTGGCCGAGCGAGGCACGGTGCTGGAGGTCTGCCCGACCAGCAATGTCGCCACCAGGGTCTTCGCCAGCTACGCGGACCATCCGCTGCCGAAACTGATGGAAGCCGGCATCACGGTGACCCTGAGCAGCGACGACCCGCCCTATTTCCACACCTCGATCGGCCGCGAATACGATCTTGCGGCCGAGCATTTCGGCTTCGACGAAGATGTGCTGCTGGGGCTGACGCGAACCGCCCTGGAGGCGGCATTCGTGGATGAGGAGACCCGGCAAGGGCTGATCGCGCGCCTGCCGGGCTGAGCCCCTCACCCACGCATTCGAACGCCGAGTCCTACTTCGACGCCTTGGCCTTGGTCCGCTTGCCGGTGCTCTTGGCGGCCTTGGCCGGCTTCCTCGCGCTCTTCGCGGCAGGCTTGGCTTTCTTCGCCGTAGCGGCGGCCTTGGCCTCTTCGCCGGAGAGTTCCCAGGCGGCCTGCAGCCAGTGGTCGCGGTCGCGGCCCTGAGGGCGGCCTTCCCGCTCCCAGATCACATAGGCACGATCACGGATCGCGTCTTCATTCGGATGGATCATCACTCTTTTCCCCGCAGCTATTGTGAAATACGGCCCAGCCGGATGATGCGGCAACGGATACGGGGCCGGGCGGCGGGTGGTTACCATGACCAGCGTCGAATTCAAGCGCCGGAATCGCATGGCCGGCAAGCGAAATTGGCAGGGCTGACTTGCGGGCGGGCGGATCGAGCGTTCGACCCGGTCAGTCGACCTGCTGCGCCGTCAGGAACATGGACCGTTCCAGCGAGGCGAAAAAGCGCTGATAGGGCAGCGGATCTTCGATCGCCCGGTCCTCGAACTGCGCATTGGCACGCACCAGCATCTGCGTGGCGCCGCGCGGCCGGACGGTGACGGTGATGCGCAACTCGTAATCGTTCAGTTTGGAGGCGCTGACGGAGCCCAGAACGTCGTCCGCCTCTTCGATCACGAAACCGAGGTCCTGCAGAGTCGAGATCACCGAGCGCAGCGTGGTGTGCTTGTCTTCGGTATCGAAGGCCCGGGTCTGAATCGACCGCAACGCCACCTGGCTCTGCTCGGTCGAGAGTACATGGGCCCGAGAATCGGACGGCAGGTTGCAGCCAAGAAGCAGGATCGCGGTCAGTGCGGCGGCCAAGGATCTGAACATAGCGCGGCGCCTCTAGATCTTGTGGGCTTCCAGGAACAGGGAGGTCGACAGGGCGTCGAAGAACTCCTGAAAGATCTGCGGGCTGTAGATCCCCTCGCGAACGGTCACGTCGCCATCGGTGTTCCACACGGTGCGCTGGAAAGTGATGCGCACCTCCATACGCTCGCCGGCGGTCCCGACCGGTGCGGTCACCAGGGAGGCGCGGATCTCCTGCACGTCGTCGATCGGCTCGCTGGCGCCCCACCACAGGCCGAAGGTCGCGACCGCGCCGGTCAGGGTGGTCAAGACGGAGCGGAATACCTGATCCGCCTGCCTCGCATCGCGCTGCTTGGAGGACACGATGACGCCGAGGTCGGTCTCGCTCTCGTCGATGGTGAATCCGAGATCCTGCAATACGCCGGCGGCCGCGGCCAGCATGCGCTCCTCGTCAGGCGTGTCGAAGATCCGGGTCTGCACCTGCCGCCGCTCGAAGCTCTGCGGCGTGAAGGCCAGCACCTCTTTCGGCGTGGTCTCCACGCAGCCGGCCAGGGTGAGAGCCAAGAGCACCGCGCCGGCGGTCGCCGTTTTCCCGGACCGGCCCATTCGAGCGCCCCTAAAACCGGGAGGTATGGTAGCCGTAATCGCGGACAAGCCCGGCATCGTCGAATTTGATCACGACCGTCAGGGTGCGCTGGGACGTGTCCTGCGCACCGGCGGAGCCGCTGGCCGTCGCGCGCCCGCTGCCGGCCACGAACCCGCCATCGATGAACGGGATGCCGAACACGCTCGAACCGACCGAGCCGGAACTGTTGGAGAAGGCGGACTGGGTGGAGATCTTGTCGTAGATCCAGACCTCCCGGCGTTCCTCGTCCGTCGTGACGATATTCGGAGATCCCAGGACCTCCGCGACCTCTGCGCCGCTCATGCCCAGTTCGATGTCGCGCTGGACCGCACCGACGGTGAGCCGGTCGCCGCTGGTGTCGCTGACGTCGCTGCGGTGGTAGGCCGCCGACTGACAGCCCAAGACGGCGAGGGTGGCAGCAAAGGCCACAAGGGTGCGGATCGGAGTCGCCATGGGATCGCGTCCAAGGTTCAGGATGGCGCACTTTCCTGCCGCTGGACTTAATATACGTTTAAGGGAACTCGCAGAGCGCTCTTGCAAGTCTCGGTGTCGCGAGTGCAATTATTTTGGATAATGGGGAGGTCATTGCAGCGCGGCCGCCGATTACTTGAACGGCATCAAGTACTTATCCGGCGCTCCGGTCAGATCCCGGCGCCCGTGATCTCGGCCAGGGTCTCGCGATAGATCTGTTCGTTCGCCCCGCCCAGGCGCACGGCCTCGCGGGCCGCCGCCAGCGCATCGGCCGGCCGGCCCAGCTCCGCCAGCACCACCGCGAGGTTGTTCCAGGCCGGAGCCGCGTCGGGATGATGGCCAACCGCCTCCGAGAATGCCACTCGGGCGCCATCGGGATCGCCCAGGGCATATCGGGTGTTGCCGATCCCCATCAGGGCGCCCAGGCTCTTCGGCCAGCGATCGAGGACCGCTCCATAGGCGGCCATCGCATCATCCGACCGCGCGGTCTGCTCCAGGCCCGAGGCCGCCTGCAGGACATCCAGTTCCGACGCCGTCGCCGGAAGGGTGTCCGGCGGCAGCACCACCAGCGCCCAATACTCGCCCCGTCGCCAGGTATGCTCGAAGGTGCTGAGCGTGGTGACCCGCCTTTGCTCGGTGCCGGACCGCAGGATCAGGTCGCCGGCCTCCAGGTCATAGCCGACCGCGACGGCAAAATGCCATTGCGGGTACCAGTCCAGTGCCAGGTTCTGGAACACCAGGACCGGATGGCCGGCATCGAGTTCCGCCAACAGGTCCGAGAGGGTGTTGACCGGCACCGCCAGCCGCCCGTTGCGCCGTGCCGCCGCGACGACGTCGCTGCGCAGAGTGCCTTCGCGACCGGGCGTGTAGACCTGGGAGACCAGATCGTCCTGTGTGACATCGAGGCCCGACCAGGCCAGCACCGTCGCCAACGCGGCGGGGCCGCAGTAGTACCGCTCCTGCGGGAAGAACGGCACCTCAGTCAACTCGACGGTCGGCGGCCGGGCACCGGGCTCCTGCAGCAGCTGGGTCGTCTGCGGCGCGCTGCAGGCGGCCACCGCCAGCAGCCCGAACACCGCGAAGACAATCGAGATCCGACGGTGCCGCGGTGGACTCATCATCCTGCCGGGTCGACGAAGCTGAACACGTCGGTGACGCCCAACAGATCCGTAAAGACGAGGATGAGGAAGATGGCCGCTCCAGCGCTGACAATGGCTACGACGGCATCCTGGCCCGCCGGCACCTCGTCGATCTCGGCGGCGATCGCGGCGATCTCCGCATCGGTCAGGCCACCGAGCCGAGCAGCCGCCTCATTCGGACTGATGCCCCAGGCTTCCACCTGCCGACGCACTTCGTCGCGCTGCAGGAACCGGTGCACGCGATCCCGGTCCTGCTCGGCTGCGACAGATTGCACGACCCGATCGGTCGGGACCATGCCTGCAAGCGCTGGAACCGCGGGCACCGAGACCGACGCCATTGCCAGCGCGATGCTCCCGGCGATCCAGCGCCGAGCCTTGGGGTCTTGTCTCATGCGCAAATCCCCCTGCGATTGACGTTGCGGCCATGCGGCAGGGCCGGTCCGGCATCGTCGGCGGCCCGGATTACCAGACCGCCGGCGCCGGGCTATCGGACGAACGGGAAGATGTTCGTGAGACCCAGGATGTCCGTCACAAGGAGGACCACGAAGATGATGACGATCGCGCCGAGGATGGCGCCCAGCGCATCCTGCCCGGCCGGCAGTTGCTCAAGCTGGCCGGCAATCTGCATCACTTCCGCATCGGTCATGTTTGCCGCCCGGGCAGATGCTTCATCCGGGTCGATGCCCAGCGCTTCCATCTGCTGGCGAACATCGTCGCGCGCCAAAAACTCGATGACCTGCTCGCGGGTTTGCTCCAGCTGCGCCGCATCGAGCACCTGATCCGTCGTCACCATGCCCGCCTGGGCAGATCCGATCGGCATCGAAACCATGACCATGACCGCCGCCATCAGGCGCACCACCATGCGACCAAACAGATTGAAACGCTTCATGTTGAGAGTCCTCGAATTAGGCGTGCGCCGATGACGCAACGCTCGATCCGCGGCGGCGCGCACGGTAGCCGATCCCCGCGAGATTGACAAAGGCATCCCGCCGACGCCGCCGGAAATGCCCCATGGCTTGTGGGCATGCGGAAGAGCTCCCGCATGATATTGATTCGCCTTCGAAGATACCGAAAGCTCGAAGCGATCTCAACGATCGCCGACAACCGGCCGAATCGTCAACGAAAGGGACTAATAATCCCACTCCAGATTGACCCCGATCCGGCCTTCCGCATCGGCACCGACATCGCTTTCGACCTTGACGTTCGGGGTCACCTCGATCTCGACATTGACCCGGCTCGACTGCTCGTCCAGGCCCTGCTCGACGCCGACATAGACGCCCTCCCCGACATAGCGCCCGCCGCTGACCGATGTCTGGCCGGTCTCCTCGCCCACCTCGACATCCAGGCGGTCGAGACCGATCTTCTGGCGCAGCTGTTCCAGCAGGCCCGCCGATCCGCCGGTCAATCCCGTGAGCTGGCCCACCGACTGGGCCAGGGTCACCGCCTCGAAGGCGGACAGGTTGCGCACCTCTTTGCCGAACAGCAGCCGGGCTGCGATCTCGTCCTGCGGCAGCTCCGGCACCGAGCTGAGCGCAATGGTGGGATCGGAGACACGGCCGCCGACCGCGACCTGGACCGACGCCTCTTCGATATCGGCGCCAGCCTGGAAGTCGAGTTCCGGGTCCAGCTCGCTCGATCCGTCGAAACCGAGGATGCCGCGCTGGAAGGCCAGCCGGCGCCCGAGGAGATCGAGCGTGCCGCTGCGCAGCGTCATTTCGCCGCCGATCGCAGGCGCCTCCGTCGTGCCGCGGATTGTCAGATCACCCTGCAGTTCGGCCTCCAGGCCGCGGCCGCGCACGAATACCGCCTGGCGCGCCGAGGCCACGATATCGAGTTCGGCATCGACCGCGGCCGCGGGATCGGACGGCCGGCGCTCGGCGCGTTCGGCGGCCATATCCGGCGGCAGATTGATCTCCTCGACCGGCAGGTCGGGAACCGAGACCGGCAAGCGGTCCGGCACCCGGAACTCAGCCGTAAGGATGGATACCTCTCCGGCGAGCAACAGCGTCCCAGTCAATCCGCCGCTGAGCCTGAGATCGGCATCGGCCATAGCACTGGCCAGCGCGGTATCGACCACCGCGCCATTGCGCAGGACCGCATCGAGCCGGAACGGGTATCCCTTCTCCGGATCGAGAACCAGCAAGCCGGTGCCGGCCAGCGACCCGCCGCCCGGCGTCGCCGCGGAAAGCTCTGTCAGCCGGAGTTCCGCGCCGGAAGCCGAAAGCGTCGCCGCGATCTCATTCAGTCGGCTGCCATAGAACGCGTTCTCGTATTTCCCGTCGGAGAGCGTCACTGTCCCGGCGACCGCCGGCTCCGCCAGGGTCCCGGAGGCCGCGAGCTCGATCGAAAGACGGCCCTCCACGCGGTTGCCCGCCGCCGCCAGCAGGTCGTCGAACAGGGATACGTCCAGGGTGCCGCTGGCCTCCGCGGTGACAGGAGCGTCGCTGTCCATCACAGGACCGGATCCATCGGCCGCAATACGCAACGGCAGCGTTGCATTGAGCTCCAGCCCGGCGCCATCGGTCAGGGCTGTCGCCGCATCCAGCTCCAGGCGCCCGTCCGACCACCGGCCATCTGCGCGCAGCGTCGCCGGCGGCAACTCCAGCCCCTCTGCGTATTCCGAGCGGATATCGTCCGATCGCAGCTCGAATGAGCCTTCGGGCTGCGAGAGCGGGCCGCTGATCCGTGCCGCGCCGTCGATATGGCCGCTGAACGGCAGGCCCGGCTCGACCAGCGCCAGCAAGGCCAGCGGCAGGTTGGTCAGCTCCATCGACGCATCCAGGGTTTCGCCGAGGCGGCCGGAAACCGTGGCCCGGCCTGGCCCGGCTTCCAATGTCAGCTGGTCCACGGTCAGCGCGTCCGGGCTGATCGTGATCGTCGCTGGAGCGGCAAGCGTGAACGGCTCGCCGCGAAACTCCGACTGCAGCGCGTCGAGGTCGATGCGGGTCGTCCTGCCGGTGCCGGCGATCCGGCCGGATGCCTCGCCCGACAGTTCATCGCCCGCAACCGCCATCGATACGGTCAGCGCCTCAACGCTACCTCGCGCGTCGATGTCAACCTGTCCGAACGCGGTACCGCCAGCCGTCAGGTCCGACGCGCCCGCCGAAGCCTGCAGGCGGAGTTCGCCGGCCAGGTCGCGGATCGCGATCTCGGCATTCGCCGCTGCGGCCGCAACGGTGTCATAGGAGGGTCGGGCAAGCGCCACCGTCACCTGCAGGTCCTGACGCCCCTCTCCTTCGGAGAACTCCGCGGAAATCTCGGCCTCCCCGGAGAGCGGAACATCGAACGCATTGGCGAGGGCGGTCGTGTCCCCTGTCTCGGCCGACAGCCGGCCATCGACCAACCCGCCCGGAAGCAGGTCGAGAGCGCCGGACACGGACCATCCGGCATAGTCGGCGGCGATCGGGTCGAAGCGGATGATGCCGCCATCCAGGCCTGCAATCCCGGTATCCAGCCCGGCCGGCATATCCGCGATGACCCCGTCGACCCGCACCGTACCGACCGCCCGCCCGCCCAGATCGTCCAGTTCGACCTGGGCGCTGACATCAGGAATCGCCGATCCGTCATAGCGGCCATCGGTCAGGGACATGTCGGCGCGGAGCGACAGGCGATCGAGCGGCCCCTCGACCCGGCCCGACGCCAGGAGGTTGCCATCGGCCGCCGCGCCGGCCACCGCAGCGACGGGCGCAATGCCCGGCACCGACAGGTTCCAGTCTGAGACGACGCGGTCTCCCGCAAGCTGGACCGCGCCGGTCAGCAGGTTTGCGCCACTGGCAATCCGGATGCCTTCGATATCGATGGTCCCGTCCGGATGCGACATGAGCTCGGCCGCGATCTCGGCTGTATCCGAGAACACGGCATCCAGTTCGGCTATTCCGCTGAGAGGTTCCGTCACCGTGCCCTCGGCGGAGAGGGTGAACCCGCCACCGGCCGCCTGGGCCTGCCAAGCCAGTTCGGCGCTGCCGTCGATCGGCAATGTCGCCAGGGACCGAAAACTCTCCAGATCGGCAAGCGTGAGAACTCCCGACGCCGAGACGTCGCCATTCGGAGCGCGATCACCGGATGCGGACAGGACGGAATCGGCAAGGGCGATCCTGAGCTGCTCAAAGGCGATGGACCCGTCCGGAGCGGCGGCGCCGGCCAACTGCCAGTCGACGCCGCCGCTAAGCAACGCATCCAGTTCGGCGACACCGACCGAGGCGCCTGCCAGACTGCCCTCGCCCCAGAGCCCCACGGCATCGCCGTCGGCTGTGACGGAGTCGGTGTTCAGTATGAACTCCCCCGAAACTTCGGCCGCGGCCAGACCTGCCGTCTCCAAGCGGCGGATCGCAATGGCGGCCTCGATGCGCGGACTGGCGATCTCGCCCAGGATCCGAAGATCCGCCTCCGCATGGCCCCAGGAAATGTCCGGGAGCAGCTCGGCAAAGACCTGCGGCTCCGCAGCCTCCACCAGCAGGTCCGCATCCACCGTGCCACGCGGCCAGTCCACGGAGCCTGTCAGCGTCGCGGACCCGCCGGCCGTCTTCAAGGCAATCCGGTCCAGGGCGATGCGACCCTGGGCACCGATCAGGGCACGGCCGCCCAAAGTGCTTCTGCCGGCCAGGAGCGCCGATGCCGGTCCGGGAGCCAAGCCGGCCAGGGTCGCGTCACCGTCCAGCGTGACCAGATAATCGGCCGCGACGGCCGCGATCCCGATTTCGGCATTGGCGGCAAGATCGGGACCGGCATCGAGCGCCAGCTGCGCCAGCCATTTCTCCACCGGCCCGTCCCCGAAGAGCCGGAGCGAAACGGCCGGCAATCCCGGCAGATCGAGGAGGCGCGCGATGACGCCGCCGGCCGGCTCCATGGCCTCCATCTCGGCCGTAAGCCGCCGCGATTCCGGCTCGAATCCCAGCGCGATGCTCAGATCGCCAGGGGTGGTGTCGACGCGGCTGACATCCGCAACCAGCCGAAAACCAAGCTGCGGGTCGGCCAGTTCCGCCATGCCCACGAAGGACAACCGCGCCGGCGCGCCCAGCACCGGTTCCGCCAAGGCGATTTCGGCCGCGTCGAACCGCGCGACATAGATCGCCAGGGGCAAGGAGAAATCCCCGCCAACACCCGGTTCGTTCGAGGCCGCCGGCAGCCGCTCCAGCGCCGCGCGCCGGACCGTGAGGGCTTCCACCTCCAATCGGCCGAACAGCAGGGAAGCCGGCGACCATTCGAGCACTACATCGTCGAGCCGCAGCCAGACACCCTGCCAATCCGATACGGTCGCCTGGCTGATCCGGACTTCGAACGGCAGAAATCCGTCGAGCTCGCCGATCTCCACAAATGTGCGATCGTCGGATGCCGCCGATGCGATCACACCGGCGAGCTGTCGCTTGCCCGGCCCCGTCTGAATCCAGCCGAACGCCGCCACGGCGACGATGGTCAATGCCAGCATTGCAAATGCCGCTCCGCGCAGGAGCTTACGCAGCCAAATCAAAAGGCCTGTCCCAGGCTGATGTAGAAGGCGACGGCATCGTCGCGGTCGCGGCCATTGAGCGGCGTGGCCACATCGAGCCGCAAGGGCCCGAAACCGGTAGCATAGCGGATGCCGATCCCGGCACCGAATCGCAATTCCTCGCTGAAATCCGGGAATTCCGCGTCGAAGACGGTGCCGCCGTCCACGAAGGGCACCAGGCTGAAATCGCCGAACACGCGCTGCCGCACCTCCAGGCTGAAATGGAACAGGCTGCGGCCGCCAAGCGGGTCGTCGTCGGCATCCAACGGCCCGACACTCTGGAAGTCGTAACCGCGGATGGTACCGCCGCCACCGGCATAGAACCGCTTGTCGGCCGATATGTCCTCGACATTCTCACCGGCCAGGGCGCCGAGGCCCACCAGACCGGCAACTACCGTGCCGCCATCGGTCCCGAAATCGTAATAGGCCGAACCGGTGGCGCGCAGGCGGAATAGGTCCTGGGTCGAACCAAGCGCCTCGAAATACGGCGTGAAGCCGATGGCGAGGCGGGTGCCTTCGCGAGGATTCAGCAGATCATCGGTGCGGTCCCAGCGCAGATTGAACGGCAGGCCGACATAGGTGAAGCGGTCCGTTTCCTCATTGTTGTCCACGACGCGCTCGAACTCGAAGGACACGCCGGCATCGGCGGTCAGCGTCTCGGTCAGGCGCCGCTCCACGCCCGCCGTCACGTTGATGCCGGTGCGCTCGAACGCGTCGAGGTTTTCCTCGCGGGCATCGAGGTCGAGCAGCAGGTCCTGGTCGGGGCGCAGAAAGGCCGGCTTGCGGAAGGACAGCGTGCCGGCATAGTCGTAGTCATCGGCGCTGTTCTCAGCGATACGGCCAACCTCGAGCCCCAGGCGCAGGCGTTCCGCCCCGCCGAACAGGTTCCGGTGCCCCCAGAATCCGTTGATGCCGAACCCTTCGGAGGTCGCGAAATCGGCGCCGAATCCGATGAAGCGGCGCTTGCGCTCGACCACCGTGACCAGGATCGGCAGCCGCCCATCCCCATCCAGCGCTTCCCCGCCGCGGACCCGGACGGAGTCGAACACACCCAACTCCGATAGGGCCGAACGGTACTCGGATAGAATTGCCGGTTCGTAGCGGTCGCCCGGCTGCAATGGCGCCAGTCCGAGCAGGAGATCGCGATCGACCTGTTCCAGCCCCTCGAACGCAATGGCGCCGAACGCCGCCTGCGGGCCGAATTCCACCAGATAGGTGACGTCCATGGTGCCGGTGGCGAAATCCACCACCGCCTGCCGGTCCGCCACCCGCGCAAAGGGGTAGCCGAGAGCGCGCATCCGGCGCGCCAGGACAGCCTCGGCCGCCAGGATCGCATCGGATCGGGCCGGGCCGCCGATCTCCACACCAAGCTCGGTCCGGTCGATCTGCTCCGGCAAGGTCGCCGCCTCATCGGCGGCATCGCGGAACTCCAGCGAAGCAATGGTGAATTGCGGGCCCGGTTCGACCGCCAGAACAACACTCACCGGCGGCGGCGCCTCGGAAATGGCGGCGGCCAGGCCGGGGTCGCGGGGTGGCAAGCCGGCAATGGACACCTCGACCGTACCGCGATAATGGCCGAAGGCCCTGAGCGCCCGGGTCACCCGGTCGATATCGTCTTCGGCCCGACGGATGAGAGCGCCGAGCGCCGGCGCCGGCTCGTCCTGCAGAGCGAACAACGTCGCGCTGTCGGCAATCGCCTGCTGCAATTCGCCATCCACGCCGGTGATCGACGTCGCATAGCCCACCGGCTGCGCCACCGCGCCGCCGGCGGACAGCAGCATGGCCACCAGCATGGATGCGAGGAAATGGCGGAAGGGCTTGGGTATCAAGGTGCTCTGGCCTCGGATCGGCGGTCGGTCGGCGGCCTAGATTCGTCTTGTCATTACGATCCCGCAGCCCCATGTCCGTCCTTGCGGAACGGCCACGACATCATATAGTGCGGCCAGCCGCGCGCCATGTGCCGAACATCACGGCGGCCGACGCACCCGAATCTCGCAGGATTGCAGCCATGGATTTGCGAAATATCGCAATCATCGCCCATGTCGATCACGGCAAGACGACCTTGATCGACGTGCTGCTGCGCCAGAGCGGGGCGGTTCGCGAGAACCAGAAGGTCGCCGAACGGGCCATGGACAGCAACGATCTGGAGCGCGAGCGCGGCATCACCATTCTGGCCAAGTGCACCTCAGTGGTCTGGCGCGACCTGCGGCTCAACATCGTCGACACGCCGGGCCACGCCGATTTCGGCGGCGAGGTGGAACGGATCCTGGGCATGGTCGACGGCGTGCTGGTGCTGGTCGACGCCGCCGAAGGGCCGATGCCGCAGACCAAGTTCGTGGTCGGCAAGGCCCTGGCACTGGGCCTGCGGCCGATCGTGGTGATCAACAAGGTCGACCGTCCCGACCAGCGGGCCGAGGCGGTGCTGGACGAGGTGTTCGACCTGTTCGCGGCCCTGGATGCCGATGACGACCAGCTCGACTTCCCGATCGCCTATGCCTCCGCCAAGCAAGGTTGGGCCGCCCTGGACCTGGCCGACGACCGCGAGGACATGGCGCCGTTGTTCGACCTGATCGCCGGGCATGTGCCGCCTCCATCGGTCGATCCCGACGGCGACTTCACCATGCTGGCGACGACGCTGGAAGCCGACCCCTATCTGGGCCGGGTCCTGACCGGCCGGATCCAGAGCGGCTCCGTCAAGCCGAACATGCCGGTGCGCACGCTGGACCGGGACGGCAATCCAGTCGAGGACGGCCGGGTCAGCAAGGTGCTGGCTTTCCGCGGCCTGGAACGCCAGCCGATCGAGCTGGGCGAAGCCGGCGACATCGTCGCCATCGCCGGGCTGAGCAGGACCACCGTCGCCGATACCATCGGCACGCCGACGGTTACCGAGCCGCTGGCCTCACAGCCGATCGATCCGCCGACGCTGGCCATGACCTTCGCGGTCAACGACTCGCCGCTGGCCGGAACCGAGGGCGACAAGGTCACCAGCCGGGTGATCCGCGACAGACTGATGCGCGAGGCCGAGGGCAATGTGGCGCTCAGGATCGAGGACGGCGCGTCCAAGGACAGCTTCGAGGTCGCCGGTCGCGGCGAGCTGCAGCTCGGCATCCTGATCGAGACCATGCGCCGGGAAGGGTTCGAGCTGTCGATCAGCCGGCCCCGGGTGGTGATGCAGACCGACCCGGACAGCGGGCGCAAGCTGGAACCGGTCGAAGAGGTGCAGATCGACGTCGATGAGGACTATAGCGGCGCGGTGCTGGAGGCGCTTTCGACCCGCAAAGGCGAGATGGTCGACATGCGCCCGTCCGGCGGCGGCAAGCTGCGCATCGTCATGCATGTCCCGACCCGTGGCCTGATCGGCTATCACGGCGAGTTCCTTACCGCCACCCGCGGCACCGGCGTCATGTACCGGCTGTTCCACGACTACGTGCCCTTCAAGGGCGAGATTGCCGGCCGGCGCAACGGGGTGCTGATCTCCAACGCCCAGGGGGCGGCGGTGGCCTATGCGCTGTGGAATCTGGAGGATCGCGGTCCGATGATGATCGGGTCCGGTGTGAAGGTGTATCGCGGCATGATCATCGGCGAGCACACCCGCGGCAACGATCTCGAGGTCAATGTGCTGAAGGGCAAGCAGCTGACCAATTTCCGTGCCGCCGGCAAGGACGACGCCGTTCGCCTCACGCCGCCCATCGCCATGTCCCTGGAGAAGGCCCTGGCCTATATCCAGGATGACGAGCTGGTCGAGGTGACGCCGAAATCGATCCGCCTGCGCAAGCGCCTGCTCGACCCCCATGAACGCAAGCGCGCCCAGCGCCAGGCCGAGGCGGTCTAGGCCCTCACCGGGCCATCAGCCCCGCGACAGGGCCGCCACGACACCGCGCAGTTCCGCTAGCCCGCGCATCCGCCCGACCAGCGGATAGCCGGGATGGGTGTCGCGTCCGAAATCGCTCAGCAGCTTGTGGCCGTGGTCGGGCCGGAAGGGGATCGAGGAATCCGCCCGGCCGGCGTCCCGCCGCCTGCCCTCCTCCTCCAGGACCAGGGCGATCAGTTTCACCATGTCGGTGTCGCCGCCGAGATGCTCGTCCTCGAAGAAGGAACCGTCGGGCGATTTTCTGACATTGCGCAGATGCAGGAAGTGGATGCGGTCGGCGAAACGGGCCAGGGTCGCCGGCAGGTCGCAATCGGGATTGGCGCCCAGGGCCCCGCTGCAGAAGGTCAGGCCATTGGCCTGGCAGTCCTGCTCGGCCAGGATCCAGCCGATATCCTCCTCCGAGGAGACGATCCTGGGCAGGCCGAAAAGGTCGCGCGGCGGATCGTCCGGGTGGACGCAGAGGCGCACGCCCAATTCCTCGGCCGTAGGCGCGACCTCCGCCAGAAAGCGCGCGTAGTTGGCCCGCATATCGGCCTTCTCGAAGCCCCGATACCGTTCCAGCGCCTCCCGCAGCCCGGAAATGTCGTAACGGTCGAAGGCCCCCGGAAGGCCAGCCATGATGATCGCAAGCAGGGCGTCCCGGTCTTCCTGGCTCGATTGCTCGAACCAGGCGGCGGCTTCCTCGCGCACGGATGCGGGGTAATCCTGCTCGGCGCCCTCGCGCTCAAGCATGAAGAGCTCGAAGGCGGCCATCCGTGGTGCCGAATACCCCATGGCGGCACCGCCGCCGTCTACCGGAAAGGCGTCGTCCGTCCGCGTCCAGTCCAGGATGGACATGAAATTGTAGCAGACGATCCGAACCCCTGAGGCAGCAAGATTCGCAAGGGATTGCCGGTAATTGGCGAACAGCCGCGGCAGGTCGCCCGTCCCGCTCTTGATGTCCTCATGGACCGGCAAACTCTCGACCACGTCCCAGGTCAGGCCATAGGGAGAGCCGTCTTCGACCAGCGCCTTGCGTTCCTCGATGCGATCGACCGTCCAGACCTCGCCATAGGGGATCTCGTGCAGCGCCGTGACCACGCAGGACGCCCCGGTCTGGGCGATTTCCTCCACGGTGATGCTGTCCAGCGGACCGAACCAGCGCCAGCTCTCCTTCACGGTGATGTCCTTTCAAAGCCCCGCATCATGGGACCGGAGCATAGGTCACCTCGACCCGCTTCACCATGGATGGCGGCCATCCGTGGCGAATCTGCTGGCTGGTCCCGGCATGGGCCCCTGATATAACGGCCTGGAGCCCTCCCCAAGGACCGAAAGCCGGCCGATGATCACCCTCTACCAGTTCCGGGACAGTTGGGGCCTGCAGCCAAGCCCGTTCTGCCTGAAAATGGCGACTTGGCTGCGCATGGCGGACGTGCCGTACCGCCCGAAGGCCACCGTCGCGCTGTCGAAAGCGCCGACCGGCAAGCTGCCCTATATCGTGACCGAAGATGGCCATACGATCGGCGATAGCGGCCTGATCATCGACCATCTGACCCGGTCCGCCGGGGTCGACATCAACGAAGGCCTTTCGGAAGAGGCGCAGGCCGTCGCGACGGCCCTTTCGCGATTGCTGGAAGACCATTTGTATTTCATCGGCGTCTATTTCCGCTGGGTGGACGATGCCGGCTGGGCGGTCACCGGGTCGGCCTTTTTCGGCCGCATGCCGCAGCCGCTCAGGCTCGTGGTGCCGGCATTGCTGCGCCGGCGGGCGCGAAAGATGCTCTGGGCCCAGGGGCTCGGCCGGCATAGCCGCGACCAGCTCACCGAAATGGGGGCCGCCGATCTGCGCGCCATCGCGACAATTCTGGGCGACAAGCCGTTCCTGCTGGACGACCGCCCGCGGGGGATCGATGCCGCGGCCTATGGGCTGCTGGCCAATCTCGTCTACCCGCCGCTTGAAAGCCCGCTGAAACAGGCGCTTCTCGAGCTGCCGACCCTGGTGGCCTATTGCGACCGCATCCGCGACCGCTACTGGGCCGGCGAGCCGGGCGCCTGACCGCGCTCTTCAATCACAGGGCTTTGATTTTCGCGCGGTTCCGGTCTCGGGGCAGGATCGAAACAATGTGCGGTGTTGAAAAGGCCGCCCAATGCTATGATGGGGCAGAAAAAAATATGCTTGGAGGCAGGGATGAACTGCAGGAACGCTAGGGCGCGCGCCGGATGGGCTGTGACGGCGGCGGTCGCCGTCATGATCGCAGCCGCACCGGTCCGGGCCGAGACCTTTCAATGGGCCGGCCGCACGGACCCGTCCACGATGGATCCGCACGCGACCAATATCGCACCGGTGCTGGGCTTCCTGAACAACGTCTATGAGGGGCTGGTCCGGCGCGGCAAGGATATGTCGCTGGAACCGGCGCTTGCCGAGCGTTGGGAGCCGCTGGGCGAGGATGGCTGGCGCTTCCATCTGCGTCAGGGCGTGGTCTTCCATGACGGCGAGAGCTTCGACGCCGACGACGTGGTGTTCTCCTACGAGCGGGCGAGCTCGGAACAGTCGGACGTGCGGTCGTTTTTCGCCTCGGTCAGCGAGGTGCGCAAGGTCGACCAGTACACCGTCGATTTCCTCACCAACGCACCGAACCCGCTGTTCCCGGACGGCATCGCCAACTTCATGATCATGGATCAGGGCTGGTCCGAGGCGAATGGCGTCCAGAGCCCGGCCCGCGATCAGGAGAATTTCGCGACCCGCAATGCCAATGGAACCGGCGCGTTCAGGGTGTCCCTGCGCGAGCCGGATGTCCGCACCGTGGTCGTGCCCCATGACGGCTGGTGGGACACCGCGGAGCACAACATCACCGAAGCGACCTTCACGCCGATCTCCTCGGCGGCCACCGCCGTGGCGGCACTGCTGTCCGGCGAGGTCGATTTCGTCGAGCCGATCCCGCTGCAGGACGTGCCGCGGATCGAAAGCACCGACGGCTTCTCCGTGCATCGCGGCATCGAGGCGCGGGTCATCTTCTTCGGCTTCGAACATGCCGACGACCAGCTGCGCTATTCCAATGTCAGCGGCGACAACCCGTTCCAGGACGCCCGGGTCCGGCAGGCGGTCTATCACGCCATCAACGCGGATGCGATCGTCGAACGGATCATGCGCGGCAATGCGCAGACGGCGGGGCTGATCATCAGCCCGTCGGTACGGGGCTTCAAAGCCGATCTGAACGAAAGGCTGCCCTACGATCCGGATCGCGCCCGCGCCCTGCTGGCCGAGGCCGGCTATCCGGACGGCTTCTCGTTCGGCCTGAGATGCCCGAACGACCGCTACATCAACGATGAGCCGATCTGCACCGCCGCGGCGGGCATGCTGGCCGCGGTCGGGCTGAAAGCCGATCTGGTGACCATGCCGGTCAGCAACTACTGGAGCGAACTGCGCGAAGACAAGTTCGACATGTACATGCTTGGCTGGTCGCCCGGCACCTTCGACGCCGAACACCCGATCCGTTTCCTCATGGCCACTCCGAACCCGGAGAAACGGCTGGGAAGCTGGAATTTCGGCGCCTATTCCAATGCCAGGGTCGATGAGCTCCTGCCGCAAATCCAGGTCGAGCTGGACGATGCGAAACGCCAGGAGATGATCGACGAAGTCCACGCGATCCTGCGCGACGATGCGGTCTATGTGCCGCTGCATGTGCAGCCGCTCGTCTGGGGATCGAAGGACACCATCTCGCTCACGCAGCGCGCAGACAATTTCTTCCTGCTGCGTTGGGTCACGATCAACTAGTGGTCGGACCGGCATCCTGACGCGGCCGCTCCCATTCGGGTGTGGCCGCTGGTGCCGTGTGACGCGAGGTTTGGCCATAGGTCCGAAGGACAGGCAGAAGCAAAACGCATGGATTTTTGTGGATCATTAATCTGACCCGTGAAAAGTAAATAAAATTTGCTACTATTTGTCCTTAGCGACCGTGGTTACGGTTCGCCGATAACGGCTCCAGATAGGAAACGCCGGCGCCAGATAGGATCTCAGCCAGCTTGGCATGGCTGGAACCGGCGATGTTCAGGCATGGACACTAGGATACCAAGGTCGCTCCGCGACTTTATTGAATTGGCCCGCCGCAAGACGGCGGAGAGTCGCAGCGAACTCTTCGGCAATATTGCCGACCTATTCCTGAGCGACGACGTGCGCCTGTCGGACCGCGAGCGGGCGCTGATGACCGGCATCCTCCACTCCCTGATCGCGTCGGTCGAATCCGGCCTGCTGCGCGAGCTTTCGGCCCTGCTGACCGCGCAGGAAGACGCTCCCGCGGCCCTGGAGCCTGTTCTGACACGCAAGACGCCGGAGATCGCGCGGCCGATCCTGATGCGCAGCCGGGCCTTGCGCGCGCCCGAACTGGTCGAGCTGGTGAAGTTCCGGTGCCGCGAGCACCAGCTGGCCGTCGCGATGCGCCCGTCCCTGGGTGCAAGATCCGCCGACCTCGCGACCGCCGGGGCCGAAGAGGATCCGATCGAGACCCTGCTGAGCGACGGCGACACCCCGCTGGCCCGGCAGGCGTCGGAGTATCTGGTCGCGGAATCGGAGCGGATCGACCGGTTGAAGCTGCCACTGCTCGCCATGGCGGATCTGCCGGCGGATATCGCCCGCCGCCTGCATTGGAGCGTTGCCGCCGCCCTGCGCGTGCACATGGTGGACGTGCTGTCGATCAGCCCGGCCGCCATCGACGGCCCGCTTGAGGCTTCGGCCCGGGCGGCGGCCGACAAGGAGGCGGAGAGCGGCGTCGCCATGGCCGAGCAGGCACGGCAATTGATCGATCAACTGGCGCATAGCGAACCGCTGACCGTGGACGTGCTGACCCGATTGCTGCGATCGGGCCGGGTCCCGGCCTTCGTCGCCGGACTGGCCCATATCGGTCGGATTCCCTGGCCGGTCGCACAGCGCATCGTGCTTGGGCCCGATGGCCAGAGCCTGGCCATTCTGTGCAAGGCCTCGGCCATCGACAGTGACGGTCTGCTCGCCCTGCATGCGCTGATTAGCAGCATTCCCGCGGGCACCGCGCGGTTGCCCGCCGACGAACGAAATCCCATACTTGCGTTCTATGATAAGATAACAAAGGGTAACGCTCGGGCGGCCCTGGATTTCTGGCGGCGCGATCCGGATTTCATCCGCGCCATGGAGCAAGTCAATCCTGTCGCAGAGGATTCGCCGTCGGACCAATGACATGACCGCGCCCCGAAAGAAGACCGCGACCGGCAAAGGTGTGGCGACGCTTCAGGCCCGGCATATCGGCGCGCGGCGCGTCACGCCGGAGGAGCGGCCGCGCCGCACCCTGGCCGATGTCATCGATGCCGACCTGCGCAACCTTTTCGATCTCGCCCTGCCGCCGCTTGCCATTCTGGATACGTCGGCCGAGCTGCTGTTTGCCAACCAGCCCTTCAAGGACCTGTTCCAGGAGCCGGAGGGCGGCGCCGGAGACAGCGAGGCCTTTGCCGAGTTGATGTCCCTGCTGCGGCAGGCCATACCCAACCTCGACCGGACCCGGCCCAGGCACAGCGCCCGGCTTTCATCGCGGCCCTCGGGCCAGATCTACTATGCCGATCTGTGCCTGGTGCCCAGCGGCACCACCGGTGCGCCGCTGATCATCGCCGCGATGCGCGACGTGACGGAACAGCATGCGGCGCTGGAATTCTCCAACCAGGCCCGGGGCCGGCTGGAGGATTTCCTGGAATGCTCCGCCGATTGGCTGTGGGAGTCCGACGCCAACGGACAACTCTCCTTCCTGTCGTCGCGGATCACCCAGATCGCCGGCCAGCCTGCCGCACTGCTGGTCTGTCGCAGATTCGGCGATATCGGCACCTTCGCCGAGCCGGCGGTGCAGGATCTGACCGCGACCGACGCGTTTCGCGACCGCCAGCCCTTCCGCGACTACCGCTTCCAGGTGGAGGACCGCAACGGCCAGACCCGCGAACAGCAGATCAGCGGCGTCCCGGTCTTCGACCCGCTATCAGGCCGCTTTCTCGGCTTTCGCGGCACCGGCACCGACATCTCGCAGCAGGTCGCCGACCGGGACGCGCTGGACGAATCCAACAAGCGGCTGGACGCCACCCTGCAGGCCCTGAAGGAGAAGAACACGGCGCTGGCGCTGGCTTTCGACGAGGCCGATGCGGCGAACCGGACCAAGAGTCAGTTCCTCGCCAATATCAGCCACGAGCTGCGCACGCCGCTGAACGCCATCATCGGCTTCTCGGAGATCCTGCGGATGGAATTCTTCGGGCCGATCGGCAATGAGCAATACCGCACCTATGCCAGCGATATCCATACCAGCGCCTCGCATCTGCTCGACCTGATCACCGACATCCTCGACCTGTCGACCATCGAGTCCGGCAAGCGCGAGCTGAACTACCTCGACGTGGCATTGAACGATGAGGTCCAGTATGGGCTGCGCCTGATCCATGAGGAGACCGAGCGCAAGGATCTGGTGGTCGATGTCTCATTGGACAGCGAGTTGCCGAAGATCCGAGCCGATCGGCGCTCGATCCGCCAGATGGTCACCAACCTGCTGACCAATGCCGTGAAATTCACGCCGAGCGGCGGCCGGATCAGCCTGGCGACCGCCCATGACCCGGATTCGGTGCTGCTGACCGTGCGCGATACCGGTGTCGGCATCCCCCAGGAGGACCTGCACCGCATTACCCAGCCCTTCGAGCGCGGCATCCAGGATTACAGCCGCAAGCAGGAAGGCTCCGGACTGGGTCTGGCATTAACCAAGTCGCTCGTCGAAATGCATGGCGGCGCCGTGGAGATCACCAGCAGAGTCGGCGAGGGGACAGCCGTCCAGCTTCGACTGCCGATCAGCCAGCCGGCGTGAGGCCCCGCTCCGGTTAACCGCATCGTAACCCGCGTTAAATATACTGCCCTGAATTAAAACAAAATTCTGGCGGTTGATATGTCCGCGGTTGGGGATTGGGTCCAGGGGATTCTTCGGGTGCTGCTGCGGGTCTTTACGCCTACGGGCTCTCCGCGCGCGGACGTCCGCCACGATATCAAGGCGGCGATCACGGTCCAGGCCGACGCCTTTGCCGTCGACTGCATGACCATCAATATCTCTACCAGCGGGCTGCTGGTGGACCGCGCACTGGACGCGAAACCGGGCATGCGGGTGCGCCTTATGACCTCCGGCGGCAGCCAAGGCGTGCAGGGCCGCGTCATCCGCGTCGGCGCCAACAGCACTGCCATTCAGATCGACGGTCGGCGCGGATCGGCCTTCATCGGTGCGCTCAGGATGCACGCGACCCGCTCCGGTGCGGGGCTCGGTGGCGGCCGGGCCCGGCCAATTGCCAAGGAACCGGCGGGCAGGCCCACCACATTGCTGCCGTAGTGGCGGATTAGCGCATACCGGTCTGAGAGGAATCGGCTTCGGACGGCCGGGCTTGCGCCCGGTCAAGACGAGGAGGATGCCGTGCTCCAACTCCTGCTGCGCAAACTGGGCGGCCTGGTCGCGCTGGCCATGGTGCTGACCGGCGCCCTGAGCAGTTCGCAGCTTTCCGCCTTCATGCAGCATTATCAGCAGAATCTGGCCGGGCGCCTGGCAGAGGCGCAGCTGGACGTGGCCGCCATCGCCGAACGGGCGGCGGAGGCCGGGCTGCCGATCTACGCCTATCTGGATGAGTTCCGCCGCGCCTCGAACCCGATCTTCGTCCGCGAAGGGATCTGGCTGAAGCAGAAGATCGACCGCGCCGCCTGGCTGGAATCCCACCTGGACACGCTGAGCAATGCCGGCCCGGTGAGCCGCCCCTATGCCTTCGCCACCCAGATGGATCGCACGATCGCGTCGGAGACCTGGGAGCATTTCGAGCCGGCCGTGCCGCTGGATGCGGTGAGCCTCATCTATGCCGGGCTCGGCGCCCTTCTCGGCCTGCTGGTCTATTACCCGTCGGCCGCCGCGGTGTCCGTGCCGGCGCGGATCCTGCGGAAGCGCCGGAACGCGAAGATCGCCAAAAGCCGCATTGCAGCCCGCGCCCAGCCGGAATGATGGGCCAGTCTCCCGAGTTTCCCGGAAAGTCCCGCTGGCAGCCGATTCCGTCGGCATTCGTTGACCAATTGGCTACCATTACGCGAGTAGGAAGATTGCCTGCGCCGTCCGGTCAGGGCATTAAGGTATGATTCCGATCGTTCATTCCGTCATTGCCCGACCGACTTCGACACATTCGCCAGCCGCCTGCCTGTGATGCCCATGTCCAGACCGAAGCGCCGGATCGCGCCGACCGGCCTGAGCGTTGCGTTGCTGCTTGCCTGCGGGTTGATGCTGGCGCTGCTCGGACAGTCGTCGCCCGCACTGGCGGAGCCGAGCGATGATGAGATCGCCGCCGCGGTCGAGGAGGTCCTTGCCAACAATCGGTTCCAGACCGAGTTGCCGGGGGCGCCGGAACCCGAGGAGGCCGAAGCCGAACCGGAACCGAGCGACTGGCGGTTCGATCTGCCGGACGGGTTGCTGGGCCTTGCCCGCCTCTTGATGTGGCTTCTGGTCGGCGCCGGTGCGCTGCTGTTGGTGATCTTCGTGGTCAACGAGGTGTCCTCGTTTGGCCTGCGGCGGCGCGCCCGATCCTCGCAGCCGGAGGAACCGGTTACGCCGGCGGAGGCCGCCTCCACTGGGAACGGATCCGCGCTGTCTCTGGACGAGGCCGACCGGCTTGCCCGCGAAGGTCGATACGCCGAGGCGCTGCACATGCTGCTGCTGGATTGCTTCGCCCAGCTGCGCCGGCTGCGGTTCGACGCGGTGATCGCCCCCTCCCTCACCAGCCGCGAGCTGGCCCGCAGGCTGACCCTGCCGGAATCCTCGTCGCGGGCGCTGTCGGCCATCGTATCCGCGGTCGAGCTGAGCCATTTCGGCGGCCGCATGGCCGGAGAGGAAGATTATCAGCGTTGCAGGCAGGATTACTTGCAGATCGCCAATGACAGCGCCGGGGCCGCGCAATGAGCGAACGCGCCGTCTTCGCGCCCCGCACCGTCTTCTGGTTGCTGACGATCGGCACCATTTCCTTCGTCGGCGCCCTGGTGCTGTCGCTGCTCGTCGGGGATGGCGGCTCGGTGCGGACCGCCGGCGCCAACACGTTCTCCTACAGCGCCATCGGGCATCGGGCCTTCGTTGAGATCCTGGAACGGGTAGAGATGCCGGTGCTGGTGAGCCGGTACGATTCCGCCAGCAAGGCCGGCGCATCCTCCCTGCTGGTAATCGCCGAACCCAAACCGCCCACCGCAACCGCCACAGACCTGAAGCGCCTTCTGAGCGCGCGAAACGTCCTCGTCGTGCTGCCGAAATGGAACGGCGCCGTCCGCGGGCTGGTCCCAGATTGGCTGGCTGGCGCGGAGTTGATGCCGGCAAGCGAGGCCCAGCAGATGCTGACCGCGGTTCTGGGCGCTGGATCGGTCTTGCGCCCGGAGGGCGGGCTGACGCTGGACACCGGCCCATTCCCCAGCCCCACTCTGGCCGCGCCGCAGCTGTTCCAGGCCCCAGGCATCGACCCTGTCATCGGCGGCCCGCAGGGCATCCTGCTCGGTCGGCTCGACCGCGGCTGGAGCACGATCTGGGTGCTGTCGGACCCGGATATCCTCTCCAATCACGGAATCGGCCAGGGCGACAACGCCCTGCTCGCGGTCCGGATGATCGACCATGTGCGGCCGCGAGGCGGCGCCATCGTCATCGACGAAACCATCCATGGTTTCGAGGCCGAGCCGCAGCTGACTCGGGCCGTCTTCGAAACGCCGCTGGCGATCACCGCCATAATCGCCGTGGTCACCCTCGCCGTATTGCTGTGGGCCGCCACGGCGCGGTTCGGCGCGCCATTGCCCACCGCCCGGCCGATCGCGCCGGGCAAGGCCGGGCTGATCGACAACACCGCCAGCCTGCTGGAATTCGGCGGCCATGGGGTCGCGATCCTGAACCGGTATCTGCGGGTCACCTTGCGCGACGTCTCCCTGGCGCTGCATGCGCCGGCGCAATTGCGGGGCGACGCGCTGGTCGACTGGTTCGACCGGATCGGCAAGCGCCGCGGCGTCGGCGTCACCTGCGCCGAGATCTGCGGCGAGGTCGCCGGGGTGACGCGGCAACAGAGAGTCGATGGCGCGCGGCTGGCCCGCGCGGCGCAATCCGTCAATCGTTGGAAACAGGAGATGCTGCATGGACCTGCAGGCCATTCAATCGGCCAAGGACGGTCTGAAGGAACAGATCCGTAAGGTCGTCGTCGGCCAGGATTCCGCCGTCGACCTGCTGCTGGTCAGCCTCCTGTCGGAAGGCCATATCCTGCTGGAAGGGGTTCCCGGGACCGCCAAGACGATGCTGGTGCAGACCTTCGCCTCGGCCCTGTCGCTGGAGTTCGGGCGCATCCAGTTCACCCCCGACCTGATGCCGGGCGACGTGATCGGCACCAACCTGTTCAACTTCCAGACCAACCAGTTCAGCCTCACCAAGGGCCCGATCTTCACCCAGCTGCTGCTGGCCGACGAGATCAACCGCACGCCGCCGAAGACCCAGGCGGCGCTGCTGCAGGCCATGCATGAACGATCGGTCACCATCGACGGCCAGACCCATGATCTGGGTGCCGGGTTCATGGTGATCGCCACCCAGAACCCGATCGAGCACCAGGGCACCTACCCGCTGCCGGAGGCGCAGCTCGACCGGTTCCTGTTCAAGCATGTGCTGGACTACCCATCCCGGGAGGAGGAATGCGCCATCGTATCCCGGCATGGCCATCGCACCTCCATGCCCCGGCTATCGGATTTCGGGGTGGCGCCGGTGCTGGACCTCAACGGGCTGGCGGCGATCCGCGGCTTCATCCAGTCGATCCGCCTGACCGACGAGCTGATCGCCTATATCGTCGATATCATCCGCGCCACCCGCGAACACCCATCGCTGCAATACGGCGCCTCGCCGCGGTCGGCGAACATGGTGGCGACCGCATCGCGGGCCCTGGCGGCGGTCAATGGCCGCGATTACGTCATTCCCGACGACATCAAGTTCCTGGCGGTGCCGATCCTGCGTCACCGCGTGGTGCTGGCGCCGGGTGCGGAGATCGAGGGGCTCAGCGTCGACCAGCTGGTCGAGCAGATTCTGGACCGGACCCCGGCACCGCGATGATCCGGCCGACCCCCAGGGCGGTCGTCGTTTTCGCCGCGGGGATACCCTTATCGCTGGTGCTGGCCTTGACGGTGGAGCGGCTATGGCCGTTGGGCCTAGCCTATCTTGGCGGCGCCATCCTGCTGACCGGCCTCGACGCCCTGCTGGCGCCGCGCAGCCGGCTGATGACCGCCGAGGTTCGGGCGCCGGACCTGCTCTATTCCGGCGACCGTGACGAACTTGTGGTGGCCCTGCATTCGGCCGATGCCCGGCAGCCGGTGCCGATCGAACTGGTGCTGGACGTCGACCCGACCTTGGAACGTCCCGAGAAGCTGGCCTTGATGCTGGCACCCGGCGCGTCGCCGGAGCCGGCAATCCCGTTGGTCCCTCTGCGCCGCGGCACGGCCGTGCTCGAGCGGCTCTGGCTGCGCTGGCGCGGGCCGCTGGGCCTGATGTTCCGCCAGCGCCTGCAGCCGCTGGACCTGGAGATCCCGGTGGTCCCCAATGTGCGGGCGGTGCGCAATGTGGCGCTGAGGCTGACGACCATCGACGCGCCCTTCGGCATGAAGGCGCAGAAGCAGCAGGGCGACGGCTCGGAGTTCGACAGCCTGCGGGACTATGTGCCTGGGCTCGACCACCGCTCCATCGACTGGAAGCACTCCGCCCGTCATCGGGAGCTGGTCTGCAAGGAGTTCCGCACCGAGCGCAACCACCAGATCGTGCTGGCCTTCGACACCGGCCATCTGATGAGCGAGCCGATGGACGGCATTCCCAAGCTGGACCACGCCATCAATGCCGGGCTGATGCTGACCTATATGGGCCTGCGCGGCGGCGACCGGGTCGGCCTGTTCGGCTTCGACGCACGGGTCCGCCATGCCACCGCACCGGTCGGCGGCCTGCACAATTTCTGGCGGCTGCAGCAGGCCTCCTCGCAAATGGCCTATTGCCAGGACGAGACCAACTTCACCCTGGGCCTGACGGACCTGCTCGGCCGGTTGAACCGCCGCTCCCTTGTCATCCTGATGACCGAGTTCGTGGATACGGTGACGGCCGAGTTGATGGTCGATAATCTGCAAAGGCTGTCCGGGCGGCATCTGGTGATCTTCGTGACGCTCAGGGATACCGGGCTGTTCGACACCATCGACGCGCGGCCGGCGGCCTTCGGCGACGTGGCGCGGGCCGTCATCGCCGATGATTTCGTGCGCGAGCGCACGGTCGTATTGGAACGGTTGCGCCGGCTGGGCGTGCATTGCATCGACTCCCCGGCCGACGCGATCAGCATGGATCTGGTGAACCGCTATCTGTTGATTAAGCGACAGGACCTAATCTGACCCCGGGGCCGATGCCGCCCCGATCGCAGTGACCGGAGACCGCAGCGCACGATGTCGAACGACTATCTGAAGAGCTATGCCTTCCGGCGCGACCGCGAGCGCACCTGGCGCGAGCTCGAGACACTGGTGGCGAAGACCGAGTCCGGCGGCGTGCGGGCGCTGTCGCCGAACGAGGTGATGCGCCTGCCCGGTCTCTATCGCGCCACCCTGTCCGCCTTGTCGGTGGCCCGCAGCATCTCGCTGGACCGCAACGTGCTGGAGTATCTCGAGGCGCTGGCGGCGCGGGCCTATTTCTGCGTCTACGGGGCCCGGGCCGGCCTGCCGGAGGCGATCGCCCGGTTCTTCCGGTCCGGGTTCCCCAGCGCCATCCGGGCCGCCCGCTGGCACATCGCGATCGCCGGTATGTGCATGGCGCTGGGCATGATGATCGGCTTCTCTCTCGTCAGCCAGGACGACGATTGGTACTACACCTTCGTGCCCGTCGAGCTTGCCGGCGGCCGCACCCCGACCGCCTCGACGGAATCGCTGCGCGCCGTGCTCTACGATGGCGGTGAGACCAGCGCGGAACAGCTCAACCTGTTCGCCTCCTTCCTGTTCAGCCACAACGCCAAGATCGGCATGCTGTGCTTCGCGCTCGGCTTTGCGCTGGGCGCGCCGGTTGTTCTGCTGCTGGTCTATAACGGCCTGACCTTGGGGGCCTTCCTGGCCTTGTATGACAGTCGCGGCCTGTTGAGCGAAGTCGGCGCCTGGCTGCTGATCCATGGCGTGACCGAATTGCTGGCGGTGGTCGTCTGCGGCGGCGCCGGCCTGGTGCTGGCGGAGGCGCTCGCCTTTCCCGGACGCCATACGCGGCTCGCCAATCTGGCGCTGAAGGGGCGCATGGCCAGCCGGATCGTCATGGGCGCGGTCTTCATGTTCCTGCTGGCGGCGCTGTTGGAGGGGTTCGGCCGCCAGCTCATCAACGATCCGGCCTGGCGCTACGGGATCGCCCTGACCACCCTGCTGTTCTGGGCCGGCTATTTCAGCCTGTCGGGACGAAAGAGCGGCGATGGCGACGGCCGGTAGCGTTCCCGCCGCGATCGCGGCCCATGCCGCCGATCGGCGCGAAATCCTGACGCCGGAAGGCGTGCCGCTGCACGTCTATCTGGCGGCCCGCGGCGACCGCGCCGTCGCCCTGCTGATCGACCTGATCGCCATGTTTGCCGCGATCGCCATCATCGTGCTGCTGGCGGCGTTCGGCTTCGGATTCGGCGACGCCGTGGGCGGCGGCTGGATCTGGTCGCTGGTGCTGCTGGTCTGGTTCCTGATCCGCAGCTTCTATTTCGTCTATTTCGAGCTGCGCTGGCAGGGGGCGACACCGGGCAAGCGCGCCATGGGCCTCCGGGTTATCGACCGCCAGGGTGGCCAGCTGCGCACCGAGGCCGTCTTCGCGCGCAACCTGATGCGCGAGATCGAGGTGTTCATCCCGATCCAGATGGTGCTCATGGCTCAGTTCGTAGGCGGCTGGTCGAACATGCTGGCGCTGGTCTGGGCCGGCATCTTCGTGCTGCTGCCGTTCTTCAACAAGGACAGGCTGCGGGCCGGCGATATCGTGGCCGGAACCTGGGTCGTCTGGGCGCCGAAAGGAACGCTGAAAGCCGACCTGGCCGGAGAGTCGCCGCGCCCGGCCGCCGCGTCGTCGGAATACCCCTTCACCGCGGCGCAGCTGGGCGTCTATGGCATCTTCGAGCTGCAGACCCTGGAGACGGTGCTGCGCAAGGACGGCCCGGACAGCCTGGAAACCCGGGCGGCCGTCTGCGACCGCATCCGCCGCAAGGTCGGCTGGAGCCCGGCACCCGGCCAGAAGGTCGATCCGCGGGCCTTCCTGGAGGCCTTCTACGCCGCGCTCAGGGCGCATCTGGAAACGCGGATGCTGTTCGGCGTTCGGCGCGAGAGCAAGCACGACGCGCCGGTAGGCCAGCCGCGAAGCTAGGCGGCCTGGCCAAATCCGAAGTTCGGCCGCGGTCGACGCGGCGGCCGGCCGCCTAGTCGAAGACCGTGGCGAACTGATCGATATCGAAGCCTTCCTTGACAGCGCGCAGATCGTGATAGGCGACCGCCGAGGCGACCGCGCCGAGCGCCATGAAGAAGGCGTTGACCAGCAGCGCCAGAATGTTGGAGGTGATCATGATGCCGGGCGACGCAACGCCGGCCCCGCTGGTGGCCGCGCCGATCATCAGCGGTGTCTGGGCCATGCTGGAGGCGACGGAGGCGATCAGCAGGATCACCATATAGATTCCGAAGATGCGCCAGCGATGCCCCTTGGTCAGCGCCGCGCTCCGCTTGAGACTGGCGATGACCCCCGGCCGTTCGACGACCGCCGTCGGAATGGCCACCCAGAACATCACCAGGACGATGAACATCGGGATCACCAGCGCGACGAGCCCGAGCATCATCAGCAGCACATAGACCAGGGTCACGCCAAGGACCGGCAGCACGATCCGCAGCCCGTGCCGCAGGCTGGCGCCGATTCCGGCCGGAACCCCGCGCAGATCCTGGAAGGTCCCGTAGACCATCGCAGCAGTAGCCAGCATGCTGAGGAAAAAGCCCAGGATCAGCAGGCCGATCATGCCCGCGAACATCCAGATGACCTTCCGGATCGCGGCCTCGTTGCCGTATTCCAGGGCCTGCATGGTCTTGGGGTCCAGCACCCCGGCCTGGGGATCGGCCAATGCGGTGACCAGGAAGGTCGGTAGGGAGAACAGCACGGCAAGGATTCCGAACGGCACGATGTTCCGGGCCAGGATCGCCATCGACCGGCTGAGAACCTGGCCGACCCGGAATTCGTTGAAGGCCATCGATGCTACCGACATGATCTCTTCCACTTCCACAGATGCGGGGTGCGGCGCCGGTAGCCGAAGGCCACCGGCAGCTCGCAGTATAGGTGTGAACGGCGGCAATTTGGTTAATGCCGACGCCGCTCCATCCATCGTCATTTGCCGGGCGCGCCGGCCCGGCAGCGACGTCCTGGCTTACACGCCCGTCGTCACAGAGACGTCATCCTCCACATACAATGTCGCCGTGACACCAGCGGCGCTGAAGCTGTTGTAGATGACACCATCCACCGTGGTCTGACCGTCATTCTGCCAGCTTCCGACCAGCGTCACCTGATCGCCCGCATCGCCGGCGACGAACAGATCGTTGCTCTCGTCGGAAAGGCTGAGCAGATCGGTGATCGCGAGAGTCGCCGAGTTATCGCCGCTGCCGGTCAAATCCAGCCGCTCTACGCCGTCAATGACGGTGTCGCCGATCGCGGTCAGATCGAGCGACCGACCGGCCCCGTCGATCCGCAAGGTATCGCTGCCGGAACCGCCGTCGATCCGCGAGAAATCCAAATCGCCGACAGCCAGGATGTCGTTGCCGGCTCCGCCATAGAGCACATCGGCGCCGCCATGGCCGACAAGGATGTCGTTCCCCTGGGCGCCGACGAGGCTCTCGGCGGCGGCTGTACCCGTCAGCGTATCGTCGAGATCGCCGCCGAGCTGCGTGACGTCCGAGGTGAAGTCGCCGCCGAAAAAGACATAGGCCTCGCCGCCGAAACTGTTGCCGCCGGGATCGGCGCTGTTCGCCCCGACGATCACATCGTCGAAGCCGTCGCCATTGATATCGCCGGCGCCTTCTGCTGCGAACCCTGTTTCGTAGGGATAGTCGCCGCGAACCCCGTCCAGCCGGAATCCGTTCTGGCCGTCGATCTGCTGCAGATCGAAATCGGCCGCGAACCCGTCGGCCTGGCCATAGACAACATAGGCGGCACCGGCATTCCCCAACGCCCCCGGTGCACCGACCAACAGGTCATCGAGGCCGTCGCCATTGACGTCTCCGGCGGACCCGGCCGCTATGCCGACCAGGTCATATTGCAGCGAACCGCCGATGCGAAAGCCGTTGGTCCCGTCCAAAGCAGACACATCGAGCGACGCCGGCCAGCCGTCGGCGTGTCCGAATACGACAAATGCGGCGCCGGCGTCGTAGCCACCGGCCTGATCGCTCGCAGACCCAATAATGATGTCCTCAATGCCGTCGCCATTGACGTCGCCGGCGACGTTCACTTCGGCCGGCAGGAAATAGGCATCCAGCCCGGTAACCTGGAATCCGTTGGAACCGTCCAGGGACGACAGACTCACAGTCGGCGAGACGGCGGTCGGCTGGCCAAAGACCACATAGGCGGACCCAAATCCGTCATAGCCGATCGATCCGACAAGCAGGTCGTCGTAACCGTCGCCATTGATATCCCCGCCTGTCCCGACATTGCCCGCATAGGCCTCGCCGGCAATGCCGTCGACGCGAAACCCGTTTGTCCCATCCAGCGTCGACTCATCGAACTCCGCCGGCCATCCCGTCGGCGTGCCGTAGAGCACGTAGCTCGACCCGGCGAAGGCCCCCCCGAATTCGTCCGAGAGATCGCCGATGGCCACGTCGTCATAGCCGTCGCCATTCATGTCCCCGACCGACGCCACGAAGGCACCGAAGAAGTCATCCACCGTCTCGCCAGACAGGCGGAATCCATCGCTTCCGGTCAGCGCCGACAGATCCAGGCTTGGCGACCAGCCAGCCGTCTTGCCGAATACGACGGCAACCCCTGTCGGCGGCGGCGGCGGCGGCGGCTCGCCGGTGCCACCGCCGGCGGAAGCAGCCGCGGAAACGGGCACGGCACCGACGATCAGGTCGTCCACCCCGTCCCCGTTGATGTCCCCTGCCGCACTGACGGTCGCGCCGACGCCACTGAACGCCGAACCAGGGTTGATGCGAAATCCGTCGGACCCGTCCAGCTGCAGGAGATCCACGTCGGTCGGCCAACCTGAAGCGCTGCCGAACAGCACATAGCTTGCCCCGGCCGGGGCGCCGTAATTCCCGGTCCCGACGGTGCTCGGCGCTCCGACAACCACATCGTCGAAACCGTCGCCGTTGATGTCACCGGCCGAGGCCACCGAGTAGCCCAACGCTCCGCTGTCCGCCGCGGACACGGCGAAGCCGTCGCCGCCGCTGAGCGCACCCAGGGAGAAGAAAGTCTGGCCGTCCGCGACATCGCGCACGTTCAATGTAATGGTTTCAGTGGTGCTGAGGCCTGTGGCATCGGTCGCAGTGATGGCGAGGGTGACCGTCGGTTCGGTCTCGAAGTCGAGGGCGGCATCGTCCTTCAGCCTGATTTCGCCCCATACGATCTCGAACCGCGCGTCGTCGACCGATAGCGTCGGTGTGCCGTAGGATCCCTCGAACCGATCGGGATCCGAGGCCCAGGCCCGACCGATCACGACGCCTTTGGCTTCCTCTGCGACGCTGTCGATGCTCGTGACCGTCAATACCGGCGCCTCGTCGATCTCATTGACCGTGATCGCCTGGGTCTGAGTGAGACTTCGGCCGCCGCTATCGGTGGCGGTGACATTCACGAGCACCGTCGATCCGGCGGCAAAGTCCAGCGCAACGCCGTCCTTCAGCTTCAGCGCCCCGTCGACCACCTCGAACCGGGTGTCGCTCACGGTGATGTCGTGGGAGCCGGCCGGATCGTCTGGATCCGTGACGATGACCGTTCCGATCGTCGCGCCCGGCGTCGCTTCATCGACGGTCTGCCCGCTCAAGGAGATCGACGTGGGAGCGTCGTTGACATCCATCACGCTGATATCGAATGGCCGGCTAACGCTCGCACCGCCGGCATCGGTCGCCGTAACGATAACCCGCACCGACTCCTGGGATTCATGGTCGAGGGCAAAACCGCTCCGCAGCTTGAGAACGCCGTCGGCCACCTCGAATCGTGCGTCATTGACCGAGAAGACGTGGCTGCCGAACGGTTCGCCCGGATCGTCGGGATCGGCCACCGTCACGGTTCCGATCACGGCCCCGGCCGCATTCTCCTCTACCGTATCGTTCGACAGGCTGATCGCCGTCGGCGCCTCGTTGAGGTCGTCGACAGTGATGTCGAAAAGCTGGCTGACGCTGGCGCCGCCGCCGTCGGTCGCGGTCACCGTCACTGCAAGCTGATCGACCGTCTCGTGATCGAGACTGATGTCGTCCTTCAGCTTGAGAACACCGCCGACCACTTCGAAACGGCTGTCGTCAACGGTGATCGCATGGCTGCCAAATGGCTCCGACGAGGCGTCGGGATCCGTGACGGTGACGGCGCCGACGATGGCGCCCGTCGTCGCCTCTTCGACGGATGTGTCCGACAGGGCGATCGCCGTCGGCGCCTCGTTGAGGTCGTTGACCGCGATATCGAAGGTTTGGCTGGCGCTGAGGCCGCCGCCATCGGTCGCGGTGACGGTCACGCTCACGGTGCTCCCGGCCTCGCGATCGAGCGCCTCGCCATCCTTCAGTTTCAGCACAGTGCCGACAACCTCGAAACGCGCATCGTCGACGGAAAAACTGTGCATGCCGAACGGCTCGAGCGGATCATCAGGGTCCGCAACGGTGATCAATCCGATGACCGCCCCCGTGGCATTCTCATCGACCGCGTCGTTGGACAGCGAAAGCCCGTCGGGTATTTCGTTCAGGTCGTTGACGGCAATGTCGAAACTCCGGCTCAGGCTGCCATTGTCGTCATCGCTTGCGGTGATGGTGACCGTCACCGGATCATCGCTCTCATGATCCAGGGTCACTCCGGCCTTGAGTTTCAGCAATCCACCAACGACCTCGAAGCGGGCGTCGTCGACGGTGACGACATGGTGGTCGTCATCCTGATCGGCGACCGCTACCGCGCCGATCACCGCACCTGCAGCGTTTTCGTCCACCGACAGGTTTGCGACGCTGATCTCGTGCGGTGCGTCGGGGGCGTCGGTGATCTGGATGGTCACGTCGGCGGTGCGCGATTTCGGCGGGTTTCCGTCATCGGTGACCCGCACCCGGAGGTCGTAGCGCCGGGTATCGGTTTCGTAGTCGAACGCCCCGCCATCCGCGCGCGTTATGACCCCGGTCAGCGGGTCGATCTGGAACAGGCCGCTACTGTTGCCGGAGACGATGCTGTAGGTCAGCGTATCGTCCGGATTGCGATCATAAGCGACCACCTGGACGGCAACCGGCTCGCCCTCCCGCGCCGAATGTTCCTGGTCATAAATACGCGGTCTGCGGTTGCGGGCCATGTGCGCGCTCCTCGAAAATTGGATCTGCAGACAGATCGACCGCCGGAATGGGCGGTCGCTGGAATCGGGTCGGAAAATGGTAAAGAGACGTTAAGATATGATTGATTTATGGTTGCATTTACTTGGATATCTTACAATCCATGTCACACAAAGTTCACAGACCCCTTGGCGTCCATTTGCGGTCGCAAGATTAGCCACTACCCAATTCTGTCTGGCGAGGCTCGGTTATCCTGCGGCCAGTAACGCCTGCTGACGGTAGGCCGGCGCGCGGGTCTCGAAGAAGGGCGCATCCGGCGCGCTGAGCGCGATTTCCATAGCCGCGGAATACCGCTGGCGCTGGGTCCCGGTGCGCAGCACCTTCTGCAGGGAGTTGGGCGCGACGGGAACGCCCAGCAGATAACGCGCGCCGGGTCTGAACCGCCCCTGGTTGGCGGCCCACCAGGCCTCGACCGCCTTTGGATCGGGCCAGGGCAAATCCTCGTCGGGATCCATCGCGACATCCTCGTCCTCGGGATCGTCGCTCGGCCCGGCCTCGAAATCCTCCGGCCACTCGGACTCCAGCTCTTCCGCGACAATGTCGAGACCGGTGATCATGGCAACCGCCTCTCCCGCGATCCGTTGATACTCTGGGTCGGCCATTTGACGGATCAGCCAGCGCACCGAAGCCGGATTGCCGATCACGCCGCTGCCGACGATCAGCAGCCGCCGCAGTTCTTGATGCTTGCCGATGGCCTTGAGCCATTCCACCGCCGCCGTCGGGTCCATGGCACGGAGCGCCACCTCGAAGGCCCGCCCGGCAAAATCCGAGCCGGGCCGAGCGAAGGCGCGCAGCCGGGCTACAGCGTTCGGGTCCTTCATCATCGCGCCGGACCAGGCTGCCCAGAACTGGCATGCCTCATCCTCGTCGCCATAGGCCTTGGATATCGCCGGCAGCAGGTCAAGCCGTTTCAGCATGCCCGCAGTCCGGAGCGACCGGGCACGCAAGCCCGGATCGGGATCGCCGACACCCGCCTTCAGCGGATCTCCGGGATCGGCCCGATGGACCGCGCAAGCGGCGATCCCAAGGCTGCGTCGATGCGGCGTCTCGGCCGACAGAAGGTCGCGGACGGTTCCGCGCAGGGCCTTGCGGTCGACCCAGCCCAGGGCCGAGACCAGGCCGGGCACCGTCTCCGGCACCGCTTCAGTCACGTCGAGCACCGCCTCCAATTGATCGCGATCGCCATTCTTCAGGGCCACGACTCCGGCCGCGAACACTTCGCCGGCCTCTTTGTGGTCGAGACCGGCCGCAACGCAGGCCCACCCAGCCTCTCCGGCGACCTGCAGCCCGTCGAAATGGGCTTCGATGCGGCCGTCCAATTCGGCCAGATCCGCCAGATCATAATTCGTCGCGGTCACCGCCGCCGATCGCAGGATCCACAGAAAAGCGGCCTCCTCCGCATGCTCCTCGGCAATCTCTTCGATGATGACGGGCACGGTCGACGACTCTTTGCTGGATGGTTGCGCCGGCCCGAGCCTGCCACGCGCGCCGCACGGGGTCCATGGCCGGCAGGACGGTGGTGTGACCGGCGTCACATCCACGCCCCTGTGATAGGTGTGAGATCGGCTGATGCTTACGATACCCGGACTTTGCCGCCGATCCCGCGGTCGGCCATAATCGGCCGCCGGAGAACAGGAGCGATGGGACCAGGCAGGTGCTGCAGCTGAAGAACGACACGCCATTCGCGGCGACAATGGCTCTGTTCCCGAACGAACAGGGCATCGACAGCCTGTATGTGGTCGTCAAGGCGACGTTCGGGCTGGGCGGCGGCGTGCATGTCTCCGACGAGCAGGTGCCGCCGCTGGCGGCGGACCAGTTCTGGGCCGATCCGGTGAAATCGAGCGTCAAATACGCAGCCGACATGCATCTGTCGAAGCCCTCCACCGACGTTGCGCTGGTCGGCAGGGCGAGGCCCGAGCATGGCGGCGCCGTGCCGCAACTGGACACCACCTTGGTGATTGCGGAAAAGACCAAGACCTTGCGGGTCTTCGGCAATCGGGAGTGGCGCGACGACGGATCGGTGACGCCGCCGCGACCCTTCGAATCGATGCCGCTCGTCTACGAATTCGCGTTCGGCGGCGTGCATCGGGTGGAGGGCGAGAGGCCCGAGGTCCTTTCTGAGCCGCGCAATCCGCTGGGCCGGGGCTTCCGCGGCAAGCGCAAGGATCGGGAGATGGCCGGCCGGCCGCTGCCGAACATCGAAGACCCGGCCGAGCCGTACGAGCAGGCCGGCGACAGGGCGACGCCGCAGGGTTTCGGCTTCGTCGCGCCGTCCTGGCAGCCGCGCCTCGCTTATGCCGGCACCTATGACGAGGCTTGGCAGCAAAACCGGGCACCCTACCTGCCGGACGATTTCGATCCGCGCTTCTTCAACGCCGCCCATCCGGACCTGGTCTTTGACCGCTTTCTTCAAGGCGGCGAGCCGGTGGAGGTGCTAAACGCCAGCCGCGACGGCCCGGTCCGGTTCACCCTGCCGGTCTGCGCCCTGTCCCTGGGAATCAGTATCGCCGGAGCGGTGGAGACCCCGCCGCTTAACCTGGAAACGGTGCTGATCGAACCCGATCAGCGCCGAGTCTGCCTGACCTGGCGCGCCATGCAGCCCTGCGACAAGAAGGCGTTGAAGATCGGCGACGTCGCCATCGCCGTTGAAGATCTCACCATCGACGGCCGGAGAGCGGCATGAGCGGCGATCCGACAACCAGCGCCGCCATCTGCGGGATCGGCATGATCACCGCCATCGGCGGCAATGCGCTGCAGACCCTGGCCTCGTTCCGCGCCGGCATCAGCCGCTACGCCGAGAGCCCGGTCCACAACAAGCGCTTCGACCCGATGACCATGGCGCTGGTGCCGGAAGACGTCCTGCCGCCACTCAACGACGAGGTCGCGGCGCAAAAGGGCCTGACGGCCCGGCAAATTCGTATGCTCCGCCTGGCGACGCCGGCGCTCCAGGAGGCGACCCAATCGCTCGAGAAGCCGGAAGCGCTGCCACTGCTGCTGGCGGTCCCGGAAACCCTGAAGGGACGTGCGCTATCGGTTCCGGACAATTTCATTGAGCTGCTGGCGATACAGACGGAGGTCGCGCTCGACCCCGGCGCCAGCAAGCTGTTTCGAACCGGCCGCGCCGCGGGGCTGCAGGCATTGGACGAGGCGATAACACTGCTTGCCTCCGGCGCTCATGACTGGGTACTGGTCGGCGGAGTCGACAGCTATCTCGACCTCTACCTGCTGGCCACGTTGGACCAGGAAGACCGGATCCTAGCCGATGGCGTGATGGACGGCTTCGCCCCGGGCGAAGGCGCCGGGTTCCTGTTGCTCGCCTCCTCGACCACGGGGGGCGCCCGTGCCATCGCGACGGTTCACAAGCCGGGTCTGGCCGACGAGCCCGGCTATCGCTACAGCAAACAGCCTTATCAGGGTGACGGCCTGTCCGACGCCATGCGCGCCGCCATCAACGGCCATGACGGCGGCCCGATCCAGACCGTGTTCGGCAGCCTGAACGGTGAGAGCTTCGGCGCCAAGGAATGGGGCGTCGCCGCGTCGCGCAACCAGGCGGCGCTTGCCGACCCGCTGCGTTTTGAGCATCCTGCCGATTGCTTCGGGGATGTGGGCGCCGCCGCCGGACCGGTACTGGCGGGCATCGCGGCCTTGGGTCTGCGGGCCGGCGCGTTGCCGGGCCCAGCGCTGATCTGGTGTTCATCGGAGGGCCGACAGCGCGCTGCGGCCACAATAACCGTGAATTAGGCGACAGGAGTCGGATAGATGGGCCAAACCACATTCGCCAACGGCCGTGGCATCACCCATAAGGGTAGCGGCGGCATGAGCATCGTGTTCCCGGATGTCTGCAAGACGCCGACACCGGGCGGCCCGATCCCGATCCCCTATCCGAATATCGGCAAGGCCAGCGACACCTCAAAGGGCCCCAAGAAGGTGAAGACCGACAAGAAGATGCCGATGGTGAAAGGCGCAAAATACTCGCGCACAATGGGCGACGAAGCGGGCACCGCGAAGGGCATCATCAGCAGCACCAACATGGATGTGGCGGAATTCATGATGTACTCCTTCGACGTCAAATTCGAAGGCAAGAACGTCTGCCGCCTTGGAGACCCAATGTGGCACAACAAGAAGAACATTATGGGCTGATCGCGATTTCTTATCCGAGCGAGGGTTCTCGTGCACCGGCCTCGTGGAATCGACAATCAGAATACTCAATCGAGGGCAAGTAACAATGGATATTGGAGAGGCAGTCGGCGTCGCCGTCATTGAACTTGTAAAGGAAGTGAAAGATAAATGTCCGTTCAAAGATGAATTTGTAGGTGTCGACAAAGAAGAGGGCGAACATCTAAAAAAGGATGATAAGAAGGGTGTCCAAAAGGAACAGCACAACAGCGGTGGCAAGCTGGGCGACAATCTCATAGGTGCGTCGCCGGGAATGGAAGGGACCGTCGGCGGTCCATTTCCTCCACCGGAGATGGACGAGGAACCTAGACGCGACTCTAAGAGGAATGACATCTGGGTAAATGTGCCCGGAGCCGATGGAATCTCTGCGGGCGTCTATCCGTTCACTCTCGCTGCACACCACCTAATTCCGGGTAAGGCCTCATTGTGGCCGAGCCAACTCAAACCCTATATGACAAAGAACAAATCGGTCTCATCCAAAAGTGGCGGCCAAAAATGGAAAATAAAAAAATATATCGGATACAACGTTAATGGTAATCACAACGGTGTGTGGCTTCCTGGAAACTATGCAATCCGCAAGAACACCTCTCCGACGAAAAAGACGTGGTCCAAGGTCGTAGTCTCTCACGAGAGCTGGTGCCTCAACTATGTTGGAGCCGTCACTCAAGTTGGCGAAGGCCAATTCCACGACACGCATACGCAATACAGTGAAGCTGTTCAAAAGGTCCTCAACAAGATATCTATCGTTCTTCAGATTCACCAGGAGAAATGCGATGAATGTAAGTCGAAGAAAGAGGTCAATCCTCCTTTCATAATTAAAGAGAGGCTCTATTCTCTTTCTCAGTACTTTAAGATGCAGGTAACAGCACACCCATCGGTATGGAAGCGGCCATGGTTCACTTCTGACAAGTGGCGCGGCATCATTTTTGGTGCTGACAAGACACGCCTAACAGCCTTTCATGGCGCATACGAAAAGGCCGCCCGGATCATCCGGCTGGGTACCGGCCTTTAGGCTACTGATCCCCTTGAGTTTATCCGGAGATGGCACATGCCCTATTTCGTAATGGAGTGCGAAGGCGAGTATCCGATGACCGCAGTTGAGGAGATGCCGGACTTGCCTGGTGGCGCATGGATGGATGGCCGACTTCTTAAGATCGACGTTCCCAGCCCTCTGGTTTATTTGCTTGATGCGGACTATCCAGGTAATTTGAAGGCGATGTATGACATTGCTTTTCCGATAATCAGGCACGACCTACTTTCTGCATTGACTGATGCAGGCGTGGACAACCTGGAGCTGTTTGACGCGGTCGTGAGGGAACCGTGGACCGGCAAATCCCACACGGATTACAAGGCTTTCAATATCGTGGGCCTGGTATCCGGCGCTGACATGGGTTCATCGGAGTTGATGGGAACCGACTATTCCGAGCTTATTGATATCGACTTTCACAGTCTGGTCATCGACGAGGAAAAGGCGCAAGGCAAACTGCTATTCCGTCTGGCGGAGTCTGTTAGTGCAATAGTGGTGAGTGATCGTGTCCGCGAACACGTCGAAAAGAACGGCATTCCCGGCATGGTTTTCTATGGACCGGGTGAATGGTCGGGTTGAGAATGCGAGGCTACGATCTAGGCACGTGATTTGGCTAATTTATCATTACCGAGCCGCCCTTAATGCGGTTTGATCCCGTCGATCGGCTCAGAATGTAGGCGCCCCTGAGAATAACTTTTCCTGCCTTGGTCAATGTAATGCTCGCCTCTCCGCATCGGAGCACGACTTCCTCTGTGCCCTGCACAACTGTCCTCTTACCATCTATTTCGACGTTCAGTTTTTCTGTGGCGTCGTCGTTCGGACTAACGCGCGCTTGATGACGCTCATCGGTAGCAGCGACCACTTCGTCCAAGGGCTCGTGAATAAGCCCTACAATAACTGGCCGAGTTCGGTTCGCCTCCGAAAAGAGCATTGCCGCAGTCCGGCCAATGTCGTTCTTACTATAGTGTGACACCGAAAGCGCCTGCTGAGGAATACCGGACTTGTTCGATGGCCAATCTACAAGAGGTAAGCCGATCTCATCGAAACCAACGAGCGTTCCTAATGTCACTTCTGCTTGAGGCGCTGAGGAGATCTCACCGTTGGGAGATCGATTTTCCTTTTCTAGTTTCATCTTAGTTCTGAAGAATCTTGCTGCCCTTCATGACAATATTCCCTGACGCTTTCATATTGATCTTCCCAGAACCTTCCACCGTTATGTCCTTCCCTTTGATATTGATCGTTCCGTCCTTCTTCATTGTAATGCTAGCACTGCCAGTCTTTAACACAATCTGGTCGCCAGCCTTTATCATAATGTTCTTGCCTACATCCAGAGTATCGTTCTTGCCGATCTGATGAGTTCGGTCGTCTGCGACCTGAACAGTTTCGTTCTTGCCAACCGACTCCTTTCGGTTCTTGCCAATCGTAATGCTTTCATCCTTTGTAACGGATTCTGTACGGTTTTCGCCGATCGTGATGCTTTCGTCCTTTCCGACGGACTCCGTTCGATTCTCGCCGATCGTTATTCTCTCATTCTTCCCAACTGACTCGCTCCGATCGTTGCCGATTGAGATTGTCTCATCGTTACCAACATCTTCCTTTCTGTCGTGTCCGACGCTCGTAGTCTCGTCGTTTTCAACAACGTTCTTTTGATCCTTTTCGGCGTGGATGTAGACTTCCTCTTCGCCCTTCCTGTCCTCGAAGCGAATCTCGTTGAAGTTGCTGGTGCTGCCGTTCTTGGAGGATCGGCTCTTGAAGCCGGTCTTTGTCTTTTCCGCCGGATACTCATACGGCGGCATGTGTTCGTCGTTATAGACCGAGCCGATGATCAGCGGCCGGTCCGGGTCGCCTTCTTCGAAGGCCACCACGACCTCCTGGCCGATGCGCGGCAGGCCGTGGAAGCCCCAGTTCTTACCGGCGATGTGGTGCGCCACGCGGATCCAGATCGTGGTCTGCTCGTCCTTCTGGCCCTCGCGGTCCCAATGGAACTGGACTTTCACCCGGCCGAACTCGTCGGGATAGATCTCTTCCCCGGCCGGGCCGGTCACCACCGCGGTCTGCAGGCCATGGATGACCGGCTTGGGCGTGCTGAGGGGCGGGCGATAGACGACCGAATCCGGCATGCAGGTGAAGGCGTTGTCGTAGGATTGCTCGCCCCGCGCGCCACCGGCCAGTTGGACCGGGCAATGAGCGTGATGCTCGATTCCGGTGATCGTCCAGGTGCCGCCCTCCTCCTGCGGCGTCGCATGCTTGGAGAGGGTGAACTTGCCGCCGGCATAAAGGCTGCGGCAGGTGCTGGCGGCCGACACCGTGTCGAAGCCCGCCTCGTCCATCTCCATGCGTAGCTTGGTCAGCGGTTCGCCGTCACCCTTGACGTAATACAGCCCGGGATACTCATAGGCCTCGTAATCCTTGACCTTGGGCACCGACATCAGGGTGCTGGTCTTGGTCATCAGGCTGGTCGACGATTTCTTGAAATTGTAGTCGGTCTGGGCCCATTTGCCGGTGCGGAATTCCCAGCGATGCTCCCAATGGGAGATGTGGTCCTCCTCCAGGTTTCCGCGGTTGAACTGGATCTCCTTCTCCGGACAGAATTTGTGGGTCGCCTTGTGGTCGGTCAAGACCAGGGTGTGCTTACCCTGCTCATGGGTGAAGAAGTAGAACATGCCCTCCTCTTCCATGAGGCGGGACACAAAGGCGAAATCGCTCTCGCGGTATTGCACGCAGTACTCGCGCTCGGGATGATTGCCCTGCAGCTCGAGCCTGTAGTCCGAGAAGTTGAGATCGCCGAAGATCTGCTCGATGATGTCCGGCGCCGATATTTCCTGGAAGATGCGGCAATCGGTGGTCCGGGTCAGGAACCAGAGCCAGGGCACCACATCGAGGTAATACCGCCGCAGCTGCCCACCTTCGGATTCTCCGCCGGAGATGGCCTGCACGTGCCCGTTGAAGTACCGGTCGCTGCCATCGGCGGTGCGGACCAGGAAAGAAATGTTCTTTCCGACGATTTCGTCGGGTGCGATATCGGCCCGAACCGACAGCACATCCAACCGATAGCTGAAGATCTCCGAGACGGCTTCACGCCCGGAAAATGCCTCCAAAACCAGCACATCTTCGCCAAGCGGCGTCTCTACCCGAATAAAACGGTCAGCTTGTGTATAGCCTTCCACGGAATTGCTCCCCCTGAATTAGGAACAATTTGAGATATTATTGTCTTCCCGTCCAGTCCTGATCTATCGCGATTCACGAACAGATCACAGCGGACGAACGCGTTAGGATAGCCGGGGGGCCACATCGGAGATGTGATGAATCTCACACTCGCCGGGCGCCGGCGGCCGACTTGCTGACCCGCCGCCCGAATGCCTCAATCGGTCAGGAGATGGCAGGCCACGCGATGGTTCGGCGCGACCTCGGCCAGGGGCGGCGCCTCGTCGGCGCATTTTCCGAATGCGTAGGGGCAGCGGTCGCGGAACCGGCAGCCGGATGCCGGGTTCCGGGCATCGGGCACGCCGCCGGTGATCGGCAGCGGCTCGTGGGACTGGTCCACATGCGGCACCGGAACGGCTTTCACGAGCGCCTGGGTGTAGGGGTGCTGTGGATTGCGGACCACCTCCTCGGTCGGTCCGTCCTCCACCACGATGCCGAGATACATGGTGATGGTGCGGGCGCAGATGTACCGGACCAGCGCCAGATCGTGTGAGATGTAGACCGCCGTCAGCCCCAGCGTGTCGCGCACTTCGCGCATCACGTTGAGGATGCCGGCGCGCACGCTGACATCGAGCATGGAGACCGGCTCGTCGGCGACGACGAATTTCGGCTCCAGGATCAGGGCGCGGGCCAGGACGATGCGCTGAAGCTGGCCGCCGGAGAGCTGGTGCGGAAACTTGTCGGCATATTGATCGAGGTCCGGCATGTGCACCCGGCGCATGGCCTTCAACGCCCGCTCCCGATGCTCCTCCTGCGGCACGCGGGCATTGACCAGCGGCTCGGTCAGCGCCCGGAAGATGGTGAAGCGCGGGTTGAGCGCGTCGAACGGGTTCTGGAACACAAGCTGCGCCTGCATCCGGAAGGCCAGCAACTCCGGCCCCTTCAGCGTGGTGATGTCGACCCCGTCGAAGCGGACCGCACCGTCGGTGGGATCGATCAGCTTCAGCAGCAGCCGGCCCATGGTGGTCTTGCCGCAACCAGACTCGCCTAGGATGCCGACGCTCTCGCCCTCGCGCAGATCGAAGCTGACCCCGTCCACCGCGCGCACGACCGGACGCCGCCCGCCCACCAGATCGGCCAGCGATCGCGACATGGGGAAGTGCTTGGTAAGGCCATCGACCTCGACGAGGGCGTTCATACCGTCTCGCGCTCCCATGTCGCCGGGTCGGCCGCCCGTGCCCGCAGCGCCTCCGCCTCGTCGATCCGCCAGCAGGCGGCGGCATGATCCTCGCCGACCCGGGCCATCGCCGGCGGTTTGGCGCAGCGCGCCTCGGCGAAGGGGCAGCGGTCGCGGAAGCGGCAGCTGCTGGGCGGATCCATCAGATCCGGCGGACTGCCGTCGATCGGCACCAGCGTGCCGGCGCTGCTCTGCAGGTCGGGAAAGGCGTTGTACAGGCCCATGGTATAGGGGTGGAAGGGCGAGGACAGCACCGACGCCACCGGCCCGGACTCCACCACCTCGCCGGCATACATCACCACCACCTGGTCGCAGGTATAGGCGACGACGCTGATGTCATGGGTGACCAGGACCACCGACAGGCCCAGCCGTTCCTGCAGCTCCTTGAAGACGTCCAGCACCTGGCGCTGGACCACCACGTCGAGCGCGGTGACCGGTTCGTCGGCGATGATCAGCTTGGGCTCCAGCGCCAGGGCCAGGGCGATGGCCGCGCGCTGGCGCATGCCGCCGGAGAACTGGTGCGGAAAGTCGCGCAGCCGCTGCGGGTCGAGCCCGACCATCTCGAACAGCTCGGCGGCACGGGCCCGCGCCTGGGTCCGGTCCATGCCGCCGCGCTCGACCAGCACCTCCATGAGCTGAGAGCCGACCCGGTAGACCGGATCGAGCGAGTTCATGGCGCTTTGCGGGATGAAGGCGATCTCGCGCCACCGCAGCGGCTCCATCTGGCGATGGCCGAGCCCGGCGATGTTGCGCCCCTCGAACACGATGTCGCCGCCGGCGATGGTGGCGTTGCCGGGGATGACTCCGGTGATCGACCGCGCCGCCGTCGTCTTGCCGCAGCCGGACTCGCCGACCAGCCCGACCACCGCCCCGGACGGCACGTCGAAGCTGGCGCGGTCGACGGCCTGGATGGTCCCGCGATCGGTGCGGTAATGCACGCTTAGGTCCTGGATCGAGAGGATCGGCGGCACCGGCGACCTCAATCCCGCAGCTTGGGGAAGAAGAGTTCTTCATAGCCGCGGCTGATGAAGAAGCCGGCGGCCACGATCAGGACGATGCACAGGCCGGGCGGCACGAACCAGTAATACTGTCCTCGGGACAGCGCCTGAGACGCGAAGGCGTCCTGCAGCATGTAGCCCCAGGAGATGGTTTCCGACGAGCCGAAGCCGAGGAAACTGATCGCCGCCTCGGTGAGGATGGCCCAGCCGACCGCGATCGAGCCGTAGAGCAGCGACATGGGCAGAATGTTCGGAGCGATATGCACGAACAGCACCCGCCAAGTGCCCGACCCGGTGACCCGCGCCGCCTCCACGAAGGAGCGTTCGCGCAGGGACAGCACCTGGCTGCGGATCACCCGCGCGGTGTTCGGCCACAGCAGCAGGGCGATGCCGAGCACCACGTTCAGTATGCCGGGGCCGAGGAACGCCACCAGGACGATCACGAAGGGCAGGAACGGGATGCCGAGCGCGATGTCGGCGAGCCGCATCAGCACCGTGTCGACCACGCCGCCGAGATAGCCGGACACCAGACCGATCACGGTGCCGATGGACACTACGGCAACGGCCGCCGCCACGCCGACGATCAGCGCAGCGCGGGTTCCGATCACCAGCTGGGAATAGATGTCGCGGCCGAGGCTGGTAGTGCCAAGAAGATGATCCGCTCCGGGCGCGATGCTGCGCGCCAGCCGGCCGCTTTCCAGGAACAGGATCTCGGTCGGATCGTGGGTCGCCAGCAGATCGGCGAAGATCGCCAGCAGCACGAACAGGCCGTAGATCGCCAGCCCGGCGAGCGCGAAGGGATCGCGGGACGGCAGCACGAGCAGCCGGCGGGCGCCGGCCGCCAGCCGTTGCCACGCCGCCGGGCGGCGGGCGCCTTGCCGGGGATCAGCGACGACTGCCATGGGACACCCTGGGGTCGAGCACCGCATACAACATGTCTGCGATGAAATTCATGGTGACCAGCACCGCGGTTATGACCAGGAACGCGCCCTGCGCCAGCGGATAGTCGCTGGAGGAGACGGCATTGACCAGCAGACGGCCGATACCGGGCCAGCTGAACACGGTCTCCACCACAACATTGCCGCCGACCGAAAAACCGATGCCCAGCGCGAAGGCGGTGACCACCGGCAGCAGCGCATTGCGGGCGGCGTGGCGCATCACGATCGTCCATTCGCCAAGGCCCTTCATGCGGGCCATGGTCACGAACTCCTCCTGCATCACCTCCAGCATGTTGGACCGCATCAGCAGCAGCGGCAGACCCTGCAGGTAGAGCGCCAGGGTGATCGCCGGCAGCGCCAGGTGATGGGCGAAGTCCAGCGAGAAGACGCGATGCCACTCGCTGTCCCAGTTGGACCCGGTGGAATTCGCGCCGCCGGAGGGGAACCAGTGCAGGTGAAAGCTGAAGAAGGCCAGCAGCACCATGCCGATCCAGAATTCCGGCGCGGCGCGGCTGGTCAGCACCGTCGGAATGCCGATCCCCTCGATCCAGCTTCCCCGCTTCCAGGCCAGGAAGGCGCCGGCAACGATGCCGAAGCCGTAGGCGATCACCAGCGAGGTCAGGGTCAGCAGGATGGTGTTGGGCAGGACGCTGAAGACGACCTCGGTGACCGGCTTCTTGAAGAAGAAGGACTGCCCGAGATCGCCCTGCAGCAGATTGACCAGGAATTTCCAGTATTGCAGGTAGAGCGGCTGATCGAGGCCGAACTGGCGGATCAGCGCCAGCTGCTGCTCCTCGGTCAGCGTGTTGTCGATAAAGGCCGCCAGGGGCGACCCCGGCATGAGCCTGAACATGAAGAACAGGATGGTGGCCACCGCCCACAGGACGAAGACCATATGCAGGAACCTGTTCGCGAACAGCCTCATGCCGGGAGAATGCGCCTGACGGGTCTACGCTACTCGGCGAACTGCTCCGTGACGCCTTCCGGATAGTGCAGCTTGCCGTCGATCACCTCATAGCCGCCTTCGGCCAGCAGCGCCTTGGCGATCTCCAACCCGGTCTGCATCTCGTCCGTGGCATCGTTGTGCCAGTAGGACAGGGCCGGCGAGACATGGCTATTTGCCGGCACCGCGAAGCCGTTCCAGGCCGCCGCCACCATCAGGTTGCGGTCGATCACCAGCGACAGGGCCTTGCGCAGGGCGGTGTCGTTGAAAGGCGCCCGGCGATGGTTGAAGGCCAGATACTGGAAGCCGATATCGACGGAGTCGATCACCTCCAGATCGCCGTCCTCGGACGCCACGTCCAGCAGCACCTGCGGGTCGCCGGTGTAGTCGCTCATGAAGTTGATCTCGCCACGGCGCAGCATGCCCAGGCTGGCCTCGACATTGGGCACCACCCGGATGATCCAGCGATCCACGTTCGGCGCCGACCAATGGTCGGCATTGGCTTCCAGGACCACCTCCTCCTGGAAGTTCCAACGCGCATAGCGGAACGGGCCGGAGCCGATCCGGGTCTCCTCGATGATCGATTCCGCGTTGTCGCCGGTGCCCTCGATGGAGGCCAGAAGCGGCTCCCAAACATGCTTGGGCGCCAGATTCAACTTGGCCAGCGACGAGGTCAGGAAGGCGGCGCTCGGCTCGTTCAGGGTGAAGCGGACGGTGAGCTCGTCGATCGCCTCGATGCTGGCGATGTTGGAGACGAAGGGCTTGTACATCGGCACCAGGTCGCCGGTCGCCGGTGCGGTGAAGGAGAACACCACATCCTCCGACGTCACCGGCTGGCCGTCATGCCAGGTCATGCCGGACCGTAGCGTCACGTCGAGGGAATTGTCGTCATTCCAGGTGACGGTCTCCGCCGCCCAGGGCTGCGGCAGCCCGTCCGGACCGATCCGCATCAGCCGGTCCCAGATCAGCTCGGTCACCCAGCTGTCGGTGGCGCCGCTGATATAGAACGGGTTGATCGCGTTCAGCTCGTCGGAGCTGTTGAGGATCATGTCGCGCTGGTCACTGATCGGCTCGGCGCCGACATAGGTCCAGAAATTCTTGATGCCCAGGCCGGGCTGCTCGACGACGCTGTCGGCCGCGAACACGGTGTTGTCGAAGGCGAAGACCTTGGCCGGATAGACCAGGAACGCATAGACCTGATCCTCGTCGATGATCTCCTGCGCCTTGAACACCAGCTCCCGCCGCTCCTCGACATTGGTCGTCCGGCGCTGCTGCTCGGCGATGGCGTCGTATTCGGGATTGATGTAGCCGACGAAATTGTAGCCGGTCGGCGCCGTGGTCGAGTGGAACAGGTTGAAGACGAACTCATCCGGGTCGCTGCGCTCCGGACGGCCGACCATCTGCCACATGGTCACGTCCCATTTGTCGCGGTTGTACCAGACGAGATCGGATTGCTGCGGGCGCGGGATGCCCCGGACCTCCACGTCCAGCCCAAGCTGGCGCCAGTTCTGCGCGATCAGCTGCGCCGCCTGGTAGGCCTGCGGATTGGCAGCCTGGGTGCGGGCCCAAAGGGTCAATGGGCGCACCTGGTCGCCCGCGGCTGTCGCCTCGGTGGCCAGGAAGCCGGCATCGATCGCCAAAGCGCCGGACCCGAGCGCGAGGGCGGACAACAATGTTGCTGCTTTTTTCATAGTCTGCCTCCGGTCTTGGCAGCTCTTTCCGTCTGCCGTTGTCGCGGGCCGGTATGCCATGCGCCGCGTGTCGGCACGTCACCCGGCCCGCAGCCGGCGCCGCCCGGTGCCTCCCGCACCGGCGACCCGGCCTTTTCCTCGATCTTCCCACCACGGTTGCCGCCTGTCGACAGACAGGCCATCGCCCGGCATGCAATCTCCGTGGTTTTTCATTTGCCGAAACGCTGTTTCATTATTCTGTCGCACGAATTACGCTGGGTAAATATATTTGTCGCATCCGGGGGCCATTTCGGCGGATGGCGACCCGGCAAGAACCGTCCATGGGAGGCACAATTCATGAATTCGGTGGAACAGACCCTGCTCGACTCGCTGTCCGTGGATGCGCCCTGGTCGCTGATCGAGACCTTCGCCGAGATGCCGCGCTGGCGGCCGGAGGATGTGAATGCGGGGGCGGATGTGATCGCCGAAAGGCTTGCCGCCCTGGGCGTTCCGGTCGATGTCCACCGCCCGGAGATCTTCCTCAGCATCCCGATCTCTGCATCGGTCGAAGCGGCCGGCGAGACCCATCGGGCCAAACCGCCTTCCATGAGCGTCAGCGTGCCGAAGGGCCTTTCCGGCGATTTGGTCTATCTCGGCGCCGATCTGAAGAACCTGCGGTCCTACTCCAAGGATGTGCGCGAGCTGTTCGGCGACAGTTTCACCAGTTGGGACGAGGTGCGCTCCCGGATCGCGGGCCGCATCCTGGTGACCGAGGGATTCGGCAATCCGGCCCTGACCCAGCTGGCCGAGGAATGGGGCGCGGTCGGCCTGATCTCGGTCAATCCCGGCATCGATATCCATTGGGGCACCTGCACCACCATCTGGGGCACCCCCGATCTCGACGATCTGCCGCGCAAACCGAAGATCCCGGTGGTCGCGGTGAACAATCCCAGCGGCCAGGCGCTGATCGCGCTCGCCAAGGAGGGCGGCCAGGCGACGATCCGGACCGAGATGCAGGAGGGCTGGTACCCCCAGGGCATCCCCACCGTGCATATCCCAGGCAACAGTGAACCCGAGAAATTCGTCTTCGTGCACGGGCATTACGACAGCTGGGATGTCGGCATCGGCGACAATGCGACGGGCGACGCCACCCTGCTGGAGCTGGCGCGGGTGCTCTGGCACAACCGCCAATCCCTTCGCCGCTCGGTGCGCATCGCCTGGTGGCCCGGGCATTCCACCGGCCGCTATGCCGGCAGTACCTGGTATGCCGACGCCTTCGCCCTCGACCTCGACCAGAACTGCGTCGTCCAGATCAACTGCGACTCGCCGGGATGCCGCTGGGCGACCTCGTACCACCAGACCACCTGCATGCCGGAGATGAAGCCCTTCGTCACCCAGGTGATCGAGGAGGTGACCGGAGGCCCACCGGCATTCAAGCGGCCGAACCAGGCCGGCGACTACTCCTTCAACAATATCGGGCTCAGCAGCTATTTCATGCTGAGCTCGACCATGCCGGCCGATCTGCGCCAGGAGAAGGGCTACTACGATGTCAGCGGCTGCGGCGGAAACATCGCCTGGCACACGGAGAACGACACGCTGGAGATCGCCGACCGCGACGTGCTGATGACCGACATGAAGATCTATCTTCTGTCGGTCCTGCGCCACGCCAACGCGCCGATCCTGCCGGCGGACTGGACCCAGGCGACAGGCGAGTTCCGCGAAACCATCGCCGGCTATCAGGAGGCGGCCGGCGACCGCTTCGACCTCGACCCGGCACAGCGGGCGACCACGGAGCTGGAGCAGGCGCTCGACCGGCTCTATGCCGCCATAGACGCCGGCACCGCGTCGAAGGATGCCGCCAATGCGGTTCAGATGACCCTGGCGCGGATCCTGGTGCCCCTGAACTTCACCCAGGGCCCGAGATTCGCCCATGACCCGGCCTATTCCGCCCCGCCGCTGCCGGTCCTGCATGCGGCCAAGGAACTGTCGGAGCACGGCCCCGACACGATCGGCTTTGCCAAGACCCAGCTGATGCGCGGCATGAACCGCTATCTCGCGGCCATCCATGACGCCCGCCGCCTGGTGGAGTCGGCGACGCCATGACCGGCCGTCCCGGCGGCATGATCCGCCTGCTCTACCAGTTCGCCACGGCAAAGCATAAGACCGATCTGGGATCGGCCGAGGTCGAGCGCCGCCGGGCGATCCTGAACGATTGGGCCAGTGCGGACGTGGATGTCGAGGTCGGCGTGCCGCCGCAGGGGCCGGGGTCCATCGAATCCGAACTCGAGGCGGCGCTGGCCGTGCCGGCGATGCTGGAATCGGTGGCGGAAGCGGAATCCCAGGGCTATGAGGCGGTGATCATCAGCTGCTTCAGCGACCCCGGCTTCGATGCCGCCCGGGAGATCGCCACCATCCCGGTGATCGGCTCCGGCCAATGCGCCATGCATCTGGCAGCCCAGCTCGGCAGCCGGTTTTCGATCATCTCACCGCTGGATGGCGGCGTCGGCCGCGCCCATGAGGTGGCCCGCAAGCACGGGCTGGGCGACAAATTCGTCTCGTCGCGCGGCATGGGCATGTCGGTCATGGATCTGGCCCGCGACCGCGAGGCCGCGCTCGAGCGAATTTCCGAAGCCTGCCACACCGCGGTCAGCGAAGACGGCGCCGATACGCTGGTGCTCGGCTGCATGAGCATGGCGTTCCACGACATCACCGGAGAATTGCAGCGGCGGGTCGGGGTGCCGGTCATCAACCCGGTCCCGGCCAGCCTGGCGGTGGCGGAACTCTGCGTCCGCACCAATCTGTGCCACAGCAAGCGGGCCTGGCCCGAGCCGCCTAAATGGGAGTTCCTGAGCTGACCCGGGCCGTGGGCCGCCGCGTCAGCCCTTCTCGCGGACGCTGATATCGACCGTCAGGGTCGCGGCCAGCGCCTCCAGGGCTTCGTGCAACGCATCCTCGCTCAGACCGTTGGGCATGCGCACCCTGGCGCGGGCGTAAAACAGCAGGCCGCCACCCATCGGGGCGCCGCGGATATCGGTCTCCATCTCCTCGACGCTGACACCGCGTTCGGCCAGGCAATGGGAGACCTCGTGAACGATACCCGGATGGTCCGGGCCGACCAGATCGATGATCAGCCGCGGCCCCTCGGGCTCGACACCCGCACGGCCTTCCTCGATGGTGATCTGGAACCCTTCCGACTCGAGCTCCATGACCGCGGATTTGAGCGTCGCGGCCCGGTCGCCGGCGACCTCTACACGGGCAAGTCCGGCGAACCGACCCGACAGGTGCACCATCCGGCTTTCCAGCCAGTTGCCGCCCACGCCGGCCACCGTGTCGGACAGCCGTTCGACGAGCCCGGGCTTGTCCCGCGCGATGAATGTGAGAACCAGTGTCTTGGCCATGGGCAACCTCCGGCATCTGCTGGCGACGGTTGCAATTCCGCCACTCCATTTGCCGGGCATGTCACCGCAAACGACCCGCGCGTGCAAGCGATCGATGCGGGTTGCCCTGGCGCCTTGATGCGACAGGGCGCCGCAGGATCCGTCCTCTTCGACGCAGCTAGGTGAGGGTCTGGTACAGCCGCATCATCAGCCGCGTGCGCGGCACCAGCGAGGCGACATAGAGCTGCTCGTAGTGGGTATGACCACCCTTGCCGTCGACGCCCAGCCCATCCAGAGTCGGCGCGATCGCGGCGGTGAAATTGCCGTCGCTGCCGCCGCCGGTCTTCAGGTCCTCGAGGTCGAAGCCGATCTCCGCCGCCAGTTCGCGGGCGTGCTCGAACAGCGCTGCGATCTCAGGCATCTTCTCGTACGGTGGCCGGTTCAGGCCGCCGGTCACCATGATCTTGACGTCGGGATCGAAGGGCTGGAGCGCCTGGATGTGGGCGATGATCTCATCGGCGATCGGCGGCGTGGGCACGCGCACATCGACCTCGGCGACACAGGTCTCGGGGACCACGTTGACTCCGGTGCCGCCGGAGACGAGACCGACATTGATGGTCAGGCCGCGCTCGTAATCCGTCATCTCCTCCAGGGCCAGGATCTGCCGCGCCATCTCCTTGATGGCACTGCGTCCGTCGCTGTGGCGGGCGCCGGAATGGGCCGGCTGGCCGGTCGCGGTGATCACGAAGCGGGCCGAGCCCTTGCGGGCGGTCACGATCTTGCCGCCCTCGCGGGCCGGCTCGGTGACCAGGACATATTTCGCCTGGCGGGCCAAGTCGGTGATCAGCGCCTCGGAGGTCGGGCTGCCCACCTCCTCGTCGGACACGAACAGATGGGTGATCGGCAGTGGCGTCTCCCGCCCCGCCCGCATGATCTGGAGCAGCGCGTAGAGGGCGATGTAGGCGCCACCCTTCATGTCGTAGATGCCGGGCCCGTAAGCGATCTGGTCCTCAACCTTGAACGGCTGGATCTGCAGCGTGCCCTTAGGATGCACCGTATCGAGGTGGCTCAGCACCAGGATGCCCGGGGCGTCGCCGCCCCAGGGCGACCGGGCGATTACGTGGTCGCCATAGCCGTCGCGGCCGGGAACCCGTTCGACCTGGGCACCCGCCTTCGTGTAGGCCGACTCGGCCAGCGTCATCATGGCGTTGACGCCCTCGACATCGGCGGTGTGGCTCTCCTGCTCGACCCAGGCGCGGATGCCGTCGAGGATCACGCCGGCTTCGAGTGTCGCGTCGCCGGTCATACGGCATCTCCTTCGAACGGAATGTCGTCTTCCCCCAGATCCCAGAACAATCCGGTCATGATCTGCAGGCCCTCGCGGGTCAACGGCCCCAGGATATGCTCATTGGGGCCGTGCTGGCAGCAGCCGGTATAGGAATGCGGCACCCAGAGGATGGGAATGTCGAGATGCCGTCCGAAGATCTCGCTTGGCAGACCGCCGGCGGAATTCGGTACGATGTTCGGCGCGCGACCGGTGGTCCGCTCCACGGACCCGGCGGCCCAGGCGACCCAAAGGTCGTCGGGGTCGGTGCGCCAGGCGACAAAATCATTGCGCTCGACCTGGCGGATCTCGACCTGCGGGAACCCCTTGGCATCCAGATGCCGGCGCAGCGCCGGCAGGAACTGAGTATGGTCCGCATCGGCGGTGAAGCGCAGCTGGCAGCGCGCCCTGGCATCGGGCTGGACACCGTTGATCGGGTTCTCCGGCCGGCCGGTGACGAAGGCCAGGATGATGAAGCTGGTCCAGGCATACATGCGTTCCGCCTGGGTCAGCCCCGGCTCGCCCCAATCCGGGTCGATCTCCGGGAAATCGTCGCCGGGGTCGATCTCCAGGCCGACAAGGGCCGCCTTGACCGAGGGCGGGATCTCCTGCGGCAGCCATTCGGGTATCAGGATCTTGCCCTTCGGCGTGGTGATGGTCGACAGCGCCTGGGCCAGGGTGATGCCGGGATCCTCCAGCACCCCGCCCCAATGGCCGGAATGCCGGCTGCCCTCGCGCAGCGAGACGATGAGGTCGAACGAGACGGCGCCGCGATTGCCGAGCTTGAGGTCGGGCCGGTCGGTCTTCATGCGCGGACCGTCCGAGGCCAGGAACAGATCGGCGGCCAGCAACTCCCGGTTCGCGGCGCAGAATTCGTCGAGGCCCGGCGAGCCGACTTCCTCGCTGGTCTCGATCAGCAGCTTGGAATTGAAGCCGTGCCGGCCGCGCTCCGCCAGCACCATCGCCAGGGCCGCCATGACGATCGCATGCTGGCCCTTATTGTCGGCGGTGCCGCGGCCGTAATAGCGCTCGCCCTGTTGGACGATGGTCCAGGGCTCCAGCCCCTCGCGCCACTGTTCCGGCAGCCCGCGCACCACATCGCCATGGCCGTAGGTCAGCAAGGTGGGCAGGTTCGGGTCCTCGATGCGCTCGGCGACCAGGAAGGGACCGCCGCGCGGATCCGGATTGTCGAAGACCCGCCAGTGATAGTCCTGGCGGTCCAGCGACGGGCCGATCTCCTCGGTCAGGTAGCGGTACAGCTCCGGGCGCTGGTCGGGCTCCTGGCTTTCGGTCGGGATCGACACCCGCCGCGCCAGATCCTCCATGAATGCGCCGCTGTCGAAATGCTCGGCGGCCCGCGCCAGCGCGCCGCCCCGGCTTGCCGTCATCGCCGGTTCAACCTACGACAGCGTCGACCCAGCGGCGGGCATCCCGCAGCGCCGAGACGACACGGTTCTGGCCGCGCATCAACTGGGTCCGGGCGAAGCCGATAGTCTCCGCATCGAAGCCGTCCAGCTCGGTTGCCGTCGAAAGAGTCGGCAACGGCGGTACCGGCAAAGCCGGATCGTGTCGAAACCGGGCCTCGCGGGTGAAGTTGAGCGGCACCAGGATGCGGGCGAGCCCGGCGATCACCTCATTGGCGGCCTCGGCCCCGACGGTACCCTGGGCGACGGCGGCGTAGAACGCTTCCAGGCTGGCCGACAGCTCAGTCACTGCCTCCGCCGACGGCGACAGGTCGAAGCGATCCCCGGCCTGGCTCTGGTAATCCTTCACCGTGGCCGCGAACTCCCGCGCAGTGGCGCGCCAGTCGAAGGGCAGGATGTCGGCATTCGCCACGCCCATCACCGCCGCCAGATAGACCTTGATGTCGCGCTCCAGGATCTCCCGGTCGGCGATCTCCAGCGTGTCGTGCTCGGTGTGCCAGGCGATGTTGCCGCCGCAGCCGCCGACCGCGTAGTAGCCCTTCTCCTCCCGGAGCTCGTCCGGCATGGTCGAGCTGAGCATGAAGAAGCTGGAGATGCCGATATTGTTGAAGGCGTAGTCGCCGGCCCGGTGCGGCCGCTCGCCCTGGGAATCCAGGCCGGTGACGTCGCGGATCACGCTCTGCGCGAAGTCCTCGGTCTCCGACATCCAGGAGATGTCCTTGAACAGGGTCGCCCAGCGACAGCCCGGCGAGTCGCAATTGACCTGGGCCAGGCAGTTCTCCTCCAGATCGATGGCGAAGGCATCGGCGAACCAGGTGCTGCCGGCATAACGCCCGGTGGAATGGCCCGGCCACCACGCGATCCGAACCGACCGCTTCAGTTTGTCCCGGTTGGCCCAAAGGACGCGGGCGATCTCCAGCAGGGTGGCGTCGCCGGTGGCGTTGTCGCCGACGCCCACATCCCAGCTGTCGTAGTGGCCGTGCAGGAGCACGAATTTCTCCGGCTGCTCGGTGCCGGGGATATCCACGACCGGCAGCTTGGAGCGATACCAGCCTTCCTCCATCCTGGTGACGATGGAGACCCTGGCACCTTGCTCGGCCAGGGCGATCAGGGTCTGGCCGTCCGGATTGTTGACCGCGGCCACCGGGATGGTCGGCTTGCGCGGCAGGTCGTCGAGATCCGGCGTACCCCAGATCGAGGTGCAGATGCCCCAATGGGCGTCCGCGCCGGGATTGACGGCGATGACCCCGACGGCGCCATTGGCTTCGAACTCCGCCACCTTGCCGGGGAAGGAGAAGCCCTCGGAGATGACGATCTTGCCGGCGATGCGCTCCGGCGCCGAGGCGGCCTTGTCCTGGTTCTTGTCGAACAGGGTTGAGATCTTGTTGGTGATCTTTGCCGGGACGTAGACCAGCTCCGCCTCCAGCCCGTCCGGCACATTGACGCTGTAGGCCGGAGGTTTGGCCTTCAAGGTGCCTTCGGCGGTGCGGATCTCGGCGGAGAACGGGATGCTAAGATAGAGCTCGGGCTCGTGCACCGTGACCGGCACGTCATGGGCCGCCAGCCGGCTGACGATCTCATCGGCGCTGCGATTTACGTCCTTCGGCTCCCAGCGCGGCATGGTCGAGAACAGCTCGACCAGCTCCCATGGCAGGTCGCCTGAAACATCGTCCAAGACCCGCCTGATCTGCTCCGACATGACCGGATTGCCCTCCCCTGCATTTCGTTTGATGTTTCAGTGTACGAAATGCTGTTTCAAAACGGAAGCGTTTGATCTGCACTCCGAACTCGGAATTGCGCTATTGCGCGACGGCCTTTCGGGGCGGATAGCCGAGATCCCGCGACAGCGCCGCAGCGGCATCCCGGACGCAGCTTTCGTGGTGACTGGCCACTTCGTCGGTGATCCGCCGCACCGGTCCGGCCACGCTCAACGCCGCCACCACCGCGCCATTGTGGTCGCGGACCGGAGCGGCGAAGGAAAAGGCGTCCGGGTCCATCTCGCCATAGCTGCGGGTGAATTCGGTGGTGCGGATCTCCGCCAAGGTCTTCGCCAAGGCTTTGGGATCGGTGATCGACGTTTCGGTGAAGCCGGTCAGCTTGCCCTTGAGCACCCGCTGCTGCACCGCGTCGGGCGCGAAAGCCAGCAGCACCTTCGGCCCGCCGCCGGCATGCAGGGGACCACGCTGGCCGCGCTGTGCGGAGAGACGCAGCGGCTGTGGTGACTCGCGCATGGCGACGCAGACGCTGTGCAGTTCGTCGCGGACGACCAGAAAGACGTTCTCGTGGGTCTCTTCGACCAGCGCATCCAAATAGGGCTGGGCCGCCACGATCAGCCTGGATTGCTGGCGCACATGATCGGCGAGGTAGAGGGAGCGGTAGCCGAGCGCATAGGTCCGGGTCACCGGGTCCTTCTGGACATAACCGCGCTGCTCCAGCGTGAACAGCAGGCGAAATACCAGGCTCTTGGTATTGCCGGTCCGCTCGGCCAGTTCGGTCACGCCGATATCGGCGTTTTCGGCCAGCACCTCCAGCAGCGCCATCGCCCGATCGACCGCCGAGATCGTATAGCTCATACCTGATTCCCCCAGGCGCGCATGCGCCCCGGCGGCATAGGCGGGCGCCGACACGGTGTCAACCGCCATGCCCATCCGCATTCCCGGCCGGAGGGTCTTTCGCAAGTCCCATCCGCTGGCCTATGATAGCACAATTCTGAAACGAGGTTTCATTGATTGAAACGACCGCCATGGGCCCGGCCCGTCCGGCGGCGCTTGGGAGGCACGGATGAACGAGATTCTGGCTGCGGTGACGCGCGACATTTCCATCGAGGCGCCCTGGTCGCTGATCGAGGCCTTTGCTACCCAGCCGCGCGAGAAGCCGGAGGACGGGAACATTGGCGCGGAGATGATCGCCGAGCGGCTGCGCGGCTTCGGCGTGCCGGTCACCGTCTACGAACCGGAACTCTATCTCAGCTTGCCGATCTCCGCATCCGTCACCGCGGATGGCGCCACCTATGCGGCCAAGCCGCCGGCCTTCAGCGTCAGCGCTCCGGACGGTATCGAGGCGCCCTTGCTCTACATTCCGGCCGTCGGCACCGGCAACCCGCTGGACCGCTCGGCCGGGGTTCTGGACGACCCGGGCCGGTTCGCCGGCCGCATCGTCGTCACCGAAGGCTTCGCCCTGCCCAACGCGGTTGCGGAGTACGAGACGGCAGGCGCGGCCGGCGTGATCGCCGTCAATCCGGGCGCGCGAGCCCATTGGGGCACGGTCAGCACCATCTGGGGCACCCCCGATCTGGACGACCTGCCGCGCCTGCCCAAGATCGTCAGCGCCGCCGTCAACAATGCCGACGGGCAGAGGCTGATCGACATCGCCAAACAGGGCGGCAGCGCACGCATCTCGACCGAGTTGGAGGTCGGCTGGTTCCCCTCGAAGATTCCTGTCGTGGAGATCCCTGGGGCCGGCCGCGCGGACCAGTTCGTCCTGCTGCACGGGCATTACGACAGCTGGGATGTGGGCGTCGGCGACAACGGTACCGGCAATGCCTGCATGCTGGAGATCGCGCGGGTGTTGTGGGCCAATCGCGACCGGCTGGACCGCTCGGTGCGCATGGCCTGGTGGGCCGGGCATTCGACCGGCCGCTATGGCGGCAGTGCCTGGTTCGCCGACACCTTCGCCCAGGATCTGGCGGAGAACTGCGTCATCCAGATGAATTGCGACTCGCCGGGCTGCCGCTGGGCGACTAGCTATCGCAGCATCAGCCTGACCTCGGAGACCGAGGCGGCGGTGAAGGCGGTGGTGATGTCCGCCACCGGCCAGGAGACAACCGGAAAACGCCCACAGCGCAACAGCGACTACGCCTTCAACAATATCGGGATCTCCAGCGCCTTCATGGCCTCCTCGATGATGCCGCCGGAGGCCCTGGAGGAGCACGGTTACTACGTCGTCGGCGGCTGCGGCGGCAACATCGCCTGGCATACCGAGGACGATACGCTGGAGATCGCCGACCAAACGGTGCTGCTGAAGGATATCGAGCTCTACACCACCGCCGTGCTGCAATTCACCAATGCGGACATCCTGCCCTTCGACTGGCATGCGACGACCCAGGAGTTCCGGGCCACCATCGACAAATACCAGACCGCCGCCGGGGACCGATTCGATCTCACGCCGGCCCAGGACGCCGTCACTGCACTCGATGCGGCGCTGGAGGAATTCTATGCCGGGATCGAGGCGGGAGAGATGGATTCGGACACCGCCAATGCCGCGATCCGCGACCTGGCGCGCATCCTGGTGCCGATCAACTACACCCGGCTGCCGCGCTTTCTGCACGACCCGGCGCTGAACGTGCCGCCGCTGCCCGCCCTGGCCGCCGCAGAAGATCTCGACAGGCACGGCGCCGACACGATCGGCTTCGCCAAGACGCAATTGCTGCGCGGCCGCAATCGGGTCGTCGCGGCCCTGCGCGACGCGGAACGCCGGGTGCGGCGAGCCCTCGCCGGCGGCTGATGCGCGCCGCCTGGTATGAGCGGCCGGGCCCGACCCATGAGGTCCTGACTGTCGGCGAGATGCCGACCCCGGAGCCGGCCCATGGCGAAGTCCTGGTCCGGGTCGCGGCCTCCGGTATCAACCCATCCGACTTCAAGCAGCGGGCCGGTTGGCGTAAGGAAGGCCTCCCCTTCCCCCGCATTGTCCCACATAGCGACGGGGCCGGAATAATCGAGGCTGTGGGCGAAGGTGTCGACAGCAGCCGCGAGGGCCAGAGGGTCTGGCTCTACAACACCCAGCGCGGAAGGCCCTGGGGCACGGCGGCCGAATTTGTGACCGTACCGGAATCGCAGGCCGTGCCCCTGCCGGACGGCATCGATTTCGATGTGGCGGCCTGCCTCGGCGTTCCGGCCTGTACCGCACATTTCGCCACCTTGTCCGATGGCGCCTTGGCGGGCCGGGCCATCCTGGTGGCCGGGGCCGCGGGCGCAGTGGGCCACAGCGCGGTGCAGTTCGCCAAATGGAGCGGTGCGGAGGTCATCGCCACCGTCAGCGGCGACGCGAAGGCCGAGCACGCCCGGGCGGCCGGCGCCGATCACATCGTCAACTACCGAACGGAACCGGTCGCCGAGCGGGTCCTCGACTTGACCGATGGCGCCGGTGTCGATCGCATCGCCGAGGTCGATTTCGGCGCCAACCTCGCCATCGACATCGAAGTCATCAAGGCCAACGGGATCATCGCCTCCTATTCCTCGACTCGCGTTCCGGAACCGACCCTTCCCTATTACCCGCTGGCGTACAAGGGCGTAACGGTGCGCTTCGTGCAGGCCTATCTGCTGCCGGCTGAGGCACGGGCGCAGGCCTTGCGGGACATCACCGATACGCTGGGATCGGGCCATTTGCGGCCGGCCATCGCCGCGCGCTTTCCACTGGAGCGGATCGCCGAAGCCCACGCGCTGGCGGAAGGCGGTGCGGTCATTGGCAATGTGGTGCTGGACCTGTCGGCCTAGGGACCCGTCGTCAGCGGCTCAAGCATGGCGGTCGAGGAATGCCGCCACCGCGCCGAACACCGCGATGCGGTTCTTCAGTTTGAAGAAGCCGTGCCCTTCATCGGGGAAGGTCATGTATTCCACCGGCACCCCCCGCCACTCGAGGTTTTCGACGATCGATTCGCTTTCATAGGGCGCCACGCGCGGATCGTTCAGCCCATGAGCCACGAACATCGGCACGGCTATGCGGTCGACCCGGTTGATCGGCGATATCTCGCGCAGGAAATCGGCATCGGTTTCCGGGTCGCCGTACTCCACCGCGCGCAGCTTGCGCCGCCAGGGTCCGGTGCGCTCGAAGAAGCTGAGCCAATTGGCGATGCCGAAGAACTCGATCCCGGCGGCCCAGAGATCCGGATAGGCGGTCACCGCCGCCAGCACCATGAAACCGCCATAGGACCGCCCGGAGACCGCGATCCGCGCCGCGTTCACCTCCGGCCTGTCGCCGAGCCATAGCCTCGCATGCTTCAGGTCGGCCACGCTGTCCATCCGCAGCCGCACATCGTCCAGCCCGCGATAGACATTGCCGTAGCCGGTGCTGCCGCGGACATTGGGCGCCAGCACCGCATAGCCGCGATCGACCAGATGCTGAACATCGGCCCGGTATTGCGGCAGGTACTGTGCCTCCGGACCGCCATGCACCAGGATGACGGCCGGAAATCCGCCATCCGGCGCTTCGCCCTGCGGCAGGTGCAGGAAGCCGGGGATCTGCCGGTCGTCGAAACTGGGAAAGCGGATCAGCTCCGGCTCCGAAAGATGCGCAAGGGCGATGCCCGCCGTATCGCTGTTCGTCAGCGGAACCAGCCGATCGTCGTCCAGCGTCCAAAGCATGATCTCGGGGTTGCGGCAATTGCCGTCCAGGGAAAAGGCCAGCGCCTTGCCATCCGGCCGCCAGACCGGCGTCTGTATGACCCCGGGAGCATGGTCCGGCACTGAAAGATCCCGTCCGGTCTCCAGGTCGCGCACCCGCAGCCTGGAATACCCGTCCTCATTGATCACGAAGGCGAGCCGGCGGCCATCCGGGTCGAGCGCGATCTCTTCCACGTCCCAATCGGTCTCGACCAGCCACTCCAAGGACCCGTCGGCCAGGGTCAGGACGGCGACACCGAGAAAGTCGCGGCCCTGGTCGGTGCACAGATAAAGCCGGTCGCCGTCGGGCGTCCATCGCGGGCTCAGATAGCGCGCCGGGCCGTCATGCGGGCAGCACTCCCGAACCGCGCCCGATGCGATGTCCAGGATCTGCAACTGCATGTCGAACATGCCGTTCCGGCAATCCTGCACGACGACCCGGGTGCCGTCCGGAGAGCAGGACTGGACCTCGCGCCATCCCTGGCCGTCCAGCAGCGTTCGGGTTGCGCCGCTGTCGATGTCCAGCAGGCGGATCGACATATGCGCCGGGTCGCCGGCATTGGTGGCATGGATCAGCCCGCCGCCATCGGGTGTCAGGGCGCCCCAGGAATGGATCGCCGACGGATCGGCTGTCAGAGGCCGTTCCCGGCCGTCGCTGTCGATCAGATGGAACTGCTGCCGCTCATCGCCGCCGGCATCCATGCCGAACAGGATCTCGTCGCCGCGTCCGGTGTAGCGGACAAGACCGACCTTGTCCGCATGGAACGTGCGCTGGCGGGTCTCGCCCGAGGCGAGGTCCAGGGTCCACACCCCTGCGACGCCGGAGCGATCGGACAGGAAGGTCAGGCTGCCGCCATCCGGCGAGAATGCCGGTCCGGTCGCCGACTCGACCTTCAGATATTGCTCGATGGTGTATCGGGATCGGGTCACCAAGGCCTCCGCTCCGCGCTGACCCTCAGGCCAACATAGGGCGTGCCGGACCGCAATATCGAAAGCGGCGCTCAGGCCCGCCATCTCTTGACGCGCGCCGGCCGGAGGGTGAGGCTTTGCATTGGGCGCGATCGGAAGACCATCTCCACGCGACCGGATCCAAGGGTAAGGAAACGAAAGGAACCGCGTCATGGCGCAGGGCGCAAATGTCCTGAAGGAAAGCGGCAAGCCGCTGTTCTTCCGGGTGGCGGACCCCGAGGCGATCGGCTTCTCTCCGCCGGCGATCCGGGCCGGCCGCGGCGAGGCGGTGCGCCTGTGCGTGCGGTCGCTGACCGTCATGCAGAAGGAGGCCCTGGTCGCCTCCGCCCGGACCGGTGCGGTGTGGCGCCTTGCTTCCGACGAGGGCAGCTATCTCGCCGGCCACGACGAGGGGCCATGCCCGCTCTCCTTCCTGTCGACCGGCATGGTCTCGTCCTACATGAACGAGATCCAGGCCCTGGCGAAGGAGCGCGGCATCGCCATCCGCGACATCCGGCTGATCCAGGACAATTTCTACACGATGAAGGGCTCGGCCCTGCAGGGCACCATGACCGGAGGCGCCAAGGACATCGAGATGGAGGCGCAGATCGATTCCGACGCCGATCGCGCCACCCTCAACACCCTGGTCTATGACGCGGTCAGCGCCTCGCCGCTCAACGGGCTGATGCGCGGCGTGCATCAGAGCCTGTTCACCCTGAGCCATAACGGCCAGGAGATCGAGACCGGCTCGGCTGCCCGGATCGACGGTGCCGCCGAACCGGACCCGGGCGATCATTTCGAGCAGGCGACGCCCGCCGCTGGCGACTGGTCCGGGCTGATCGTGCGCAACGGCATGACGCCGGAAACCGAAGAGACGACCACCCGGGCCGGCGGCTCGCTGCAGGACCATCAGGACCGCACCTTGCATGTCCGCGTCATCTGCAGCCTGCGCGACGACGGCGTGAAAGAGATCGAACAGCAGCTCTTCAACCCGCATGGCTCGATCTTCCACTATCTCAGCGACGAGGCGCCGGAGAATGGCGGCAAGGGGCTGGCGCCGGACGCGGCGAGCTATATCTCGGCCGGGATCGGCTTCTGCTTCATGACCCAGTTCGGCCGCTACGCGAAGATCGTGAAGAAGGATCTGCGCCAATACCGCATCGTGCAGGACACCCATTTCTCGCTCGGCGGCGCGTCGGGCGGAACCGGCAAGCCAGGCGAGATGGATTCCGTCGAGACCCATGTCTATCTGGACACCGGCGAGGACGATGAGTTCGCCCGCAAGACCCTGGATATGGGCGAGCAGACCTGCTTCCTGCACGCCTTCTGCCGCACCGACCTGAAAGCCCGGGTCAAGATCACCGAATTGGCCGCCGCATAGCGGATACAGGCCCGACCAGACAGGATCGAACAATGGACTATGTGGCTCTCGGCCGGACCGGAATCCGGGTCTCGCAACTGTGCTTCGGAACCATGTCCTTCGGCGGCGACGCCGACCGGGAGGAATCCCGGCGCATGTTCGCCGCCTGCCGCGACGCCGGCATCAACTTCTTCGATTGCGCCAATGTCTATAACGCGGGCATTTCGGAGCAGATCCTGGGAGAGCTGATGGCGTCGGAGCGGGACTCGCTTGTCATCACCTCCAAATGCGTCCAGGAGGCGGGGCCCGATGTCAACGATCACGGCGCCAGCCGCCGCCACATCATGCTGTCGGTGGAGGCCAGCCTGAAGCGGCTGCGCACCGACCGGCTGGACGTGCTGTTCATGCACCGCTGGGACGAGGCAACGGATCTGGAGCAGACCCTGCGCGCTCTGGACGACCTGGTGACGTCCGGCAAGGTGCTCTATGTCGGCGCCTCCAACTACGCCGCCTGGCAGATCGCCCGCGCACTTGGCATCTCCGAGCGCCGCGGCTGGGCGCGGTTCGACATGCTGCAGCCCATGTACAATCTGGTCAAGCGCCAGGCCGAAACCGAGATCCTGCCTTTGGCGGCGGCGGAGGAGCTGGCGGTGATCAGCTACAGCCCCGTCGGCGGCGGCCTGCTGAGCGGCAAGTACCGGCCGCAATCGGGACCCGAGACCGGCCGCATCATCGACAACCAGATGTACGCCAAGCGCTATGCCGAGCCGTGGATGGTGGAGACCGCCGCGGCCTTCACCGAGCGGGCCGGAGAGCTGGGTGTGCATCCGGTGAGCCTGGCCGTCGCCTGGGCCGGCGCCCATCCGGCCGTCACCTGCCCGATCATCGGCGCTCGCAGCGTCGAGCAGTTGCGCCCCTCGCTGGACTCCGTCTCGGTGGACATGACGCCGGAGCTGCGCGCCGAATTGGCGGCACTTTCCCGCACGCCTCCACCCGCCACCGACCGCCTCGAAGAGCAGGGCTGATCCGCCCAAGCCGGTATCCGCCGGCAATCCGATGCTGCGAAATCGCGTTCGACGCCTATTTGGCGGCAGAAATCGCGAAATTGCACCCCCTGGCAACTCGATCTGCAGTTGACGGCGATATGTCGTGAGAATCACGATTGGATCACGGTGATTCGCTAGCTTTATCACCGATGGAGTTTGTACGGGGCTTCCAAAATGCTGCTTCATGCCAGTCTACCGATCTCGCTGTTCGGGCGTTGCCCGGCTGGCGAGTCCCACGCCGCCGAGCAGATCGACTTCCGCAACATCTTCCCGAAAGCCAAGATGGCGCCGTTCGAAGGGCACGGACCGGGCCTGGAGGAACGGACCCGCAAGACGCTCGAACGCCTGGCGGTGCGGATCACCCGGGAGGGGGAACAGAGCACCGGCGGCGGCAATGCCAAGATTCCGGCCGGCTATACCTATCTCGGACAGCTGGTCAGCCACGACATCGTGCATAGCGTGCCGGAAGGCCCGGACAATGGCGATGCCCGGCAGCCGACCCGCAACATGCGGGTCGATCGGCTGATCCTCGACACCCTCTATGGCCGCGGCCCGGGCACCACCCCGGCACCGTTCGAAGTGCCGCGAAGGGCCGGCCAGTACCGCACGCGGCTCCGGCTCGGCAAATGCCGCATGGACGGGGCCAGGCCTGCCGGCGGACCGGCCCTCGACATCCCGCGGGTCGGATGCCCGGAGATCGACAACCTGCTCGCCCCCGGCGAGACCGAAACCCTGCTGGCCGATCCGCGCAACGATGTCAGCCTGATCATGTCCCAGCTGACCGTGGCGTTCCACCTGCTGCACAATCGCATGGAAGCCGAAATCGCCCTGCGCGATATCCGGGCCGGCCGCACCGGCGCTGCGGCCGAAGAGCGCCGCTACGTCAAGGCGCGCAAGGTCACGGCGCATGTCTACCGGCATATCGTCGACAACGATCTGATGCAGCGGCTGCTGACCCCGAACGCCCTCAAGCGGCTCCGTGACGCGCTTGAGTCCGGCAAGTTCCTGGACGACGTGGACGACCGCCGGATGCCGCTGGAATTCTCCCATTCCGCCTATCGCATCGGTCATTCCATGGTGCGCAGCACCTACGCGATCAACGACGTCCATACCTTTACCGGCCTGAAGGACGTCATCCGCTTCACGTCTTCGCGACGGCCCTTCGCGATGCCGCTGGCCAGCGACTGGCTGGTGCAATGGTCGAAATTCTTCGAGATCGACGGAAGCACGCCGACCCCGAGCCGGCTGCTTCGGCCCGAAGTGGCGCCGGCGCTGGGGGTGAACGATCTGTTCCCGACCCAGCAGGACGAGTATGGCGGGCTGGTCCTGCGCGACCTGCTGCGCGGCGCGGAGGCGGGACTGCGCTCCGCGGACTCGCTGATCGACAAGCTCGACCCGAAGGACGCCACCGATCCCTTCCTTGCCAACAAGGAGCACCGTGTCGCCCGCATCGCCGAGTGGCTCAAGGAGAAGAGCAGCGCTGCCGACGGTGACCCCGGGTTCGACGATGAGGACATCGCTTGCCTCTCCAACGATCCGCCGCTGCTGTTCTTCGTCCTGATGGAGGCACAGGAGGTCGAAGGCGGCGTTCGCCTGGGCCCGGTCGGATCGCTGATCGTCGGAGAGGTCGTGTACGGCTCGCTCTACAAGACCCGTGCGCTGATCGAGGACGACCGCGAAACCATGGCCTTAATGGATGACATCTTCAAAGACGAGAGACTGGAAACGATGCCGGATCTGATCCACTACCTCCAGAAGGCCAATGATCTGCCAGTCGACTAGCCACCCGAACCCGCCTGACAACTACACAGAACCCAACGCCTGATTTCGAGGATTAGAGATATGCAGGATTCAGACAGCAAACCGATCACAAGGGTGGAAATCGCCGACTATGCGGCCATGGGGCGAAAGGTCCTGGAATGGGCGAAATCGGAGGAATCGCGCCCCGAAACCGTCGAGGAACTGAAGGCCCAGCTCGATGAGATCGCCACCGTCCCGGACCGGATCAAGGAGATCGAATTCGTCCAGAGCACGCTGAAGAAGCTGTACATCCGCCTGCCGCCCGTGGACATGGCGGAGGAGGGCCGCCGGCGTGCCGAGGAACTAGGGTCGGCCGGCGCCTATGACGAGCCGCATTTCTATCGCGATCGGATTCTCGGAGGCGATGTCGGCAATCTGGAGTACTTCTTCTCACGGGTCGGCGACTACACCATCGCCCAGTGCAAGTAACGCCCGCCGGAACGCGACCGCGGCACTAGCCGGACTCCGCGGCGTCGCGTTCGGCGTCGCTGCCCAGCAATCCGGAGCGGAGTCGCTCCCAAGCCTCGTTGCGGCGGATCGGGAAGGAATGGAGCAGCCATTGGAAGATCGTCTGGTCTTCCGGCGCCATTTCGCCGTGCCACACGCCGCGAATGAGCTCGCAGAACCGCTGCGCCTCGGCGCGCGATTCTTCCTCCCGGCCAAGGTGGTGAAGGGCCGCGGCCTTCCAGGCCGGCAGATTGTATATGACGTCCTGCGCCTGATCCGCCGCCGCCACCGAGCCCTCGTAGTCGCCGCAGAGAAATCGGATGCCGACCTGGTAGCCCCAATGCAGGGTCGACGAGCGGAGCCCCAGCTCCAGCGCCTGGTCGGCAAGCTTGCGGCCCATTTCGAGGTTGTCGCAGAACGCCAGACCATGGGCCGAGGACAGCATGGTCCAAGGATCGTTCTCGTTGAGCTCATAGGCCAGCGTGTAGCTCAGCTCCGCCTGCTCGAACTGCTTGTTCATGGCCTGCGCCCAGGCCAGACACAGATGGGTCTTCGAATCCAGCGGATCGAGCTGGACCGACTTCTTGGCCAGCGCAAGCGCCTCCTTCTCGCGCTCGCGGGTGCGGAAGCGGCCCGGGAAGATGTGGTGGTGCGAATTCATGATCTGCACCAGGCTGCTATAGGCCGGTGCGAATCCTGGCGCCTCTCCGATGATCGTGCGGAAGATCGATTCCGCCCGGGTCTCCTCATCCGGTCGCCACTGCAGGCTCAGGGACTGGCCGCGCAGCCATCTGTCATAGACATCGAGCGAGATGTCCGGCTTGCCCGAGATCCGCGTCAGCCGCTCGGCGGAGATGTTGACGTTCAGCGCCACGGCGATGCGGCGCACGATCAGCTGCTGGGCGGAGAACCATTCCTCCAGGCTGATATTGTGCCGGTCGCTCCAGACGTAGTGCCCGGATTCCGCGTCCTTCAGCGTCAGCACCAATGTGACGCCGCCGCTTCCCGGCAGCAGTGTGGCGTCTATCTTGTAGACCGTGTCGCCCTCTGAACGGGCGGCCTCTTCGTTACTGTCAGCCGGCTGGTCGAGAACCACCCAATCGCGAAAGCGGATCAGGCAGCTGATCAGCTCGTGGCGAAATCCACGGATCAGATAGGCCCGATCCGGCTCGATTCCATCGGCGCTGAAATCTCCGATCGCGAGGACCAGCCGGCGCTTTGTTTCGGGTGCTGCCTCAGTGGCCGGTTCCGGCGGCGAGACCGCAATCGGCGTGCTCCGCAGCGGGATGACTTTGGCGACTGGAGACCTGCTTTCCTCCTCGAACGCACCGGATTTGATCCGCGCCACAAGGTCCTGGGTCGCTTCCGACGGCTCCATGCCGTATTCGTCGTCGAGCAAGTCCCAGAGCTGCTTGTATTGCCGTAGGGCGCTGGAGACGTCGCCATCCGCCGCATAGGCCTGCATCAGGAAGCGGCACGCGCCCTCATGGGTCGGATCGATCTGTACCAGCGCGGCGGCGGCGTTCTTGCGGCTCGCATCGTCTCCCTCCTCGGACCCCATCGCGGCCTCGAGCATCACCGTCAGCTGGTCGAACAGGGTCTGCCGCTGCACCATCAGCCAGGTGCGAAAGGCCGGATCGATATCCTCGAAACCGCGCAGCAGCACATCGGTCAGGCGGCGGGTCTGGAACATCAGCGGGGTCGTTTCGCCCTGGCTCGCGGCGTCGACCACCCGCTGCACATCGAGATCGACCTTGGTGAGATCGACACGGATTCCCGACCGGTCAGCCTCCAGTACGGTGATGCCGGCATCGTCGAATGCCTGCCGCAGCTGCCGCAGGGTCTGCCGCAGCGAGGCCCGGGCGTGGAATTCCTCCGACTCGCTCCACAAGAGGCCAGCAACCCGTTCCCGCGATTCGTTCTGGGTCGGGCTGAGCACCAGATAGGCGATCAGCGCCTTGCCCTTCTGAATTGCGATCCGGATCTCCTCGCCGCTCAGATTCATGGCGAAGCCGCCCAGCAGCGCCAGGGACAGCAATTCGTCTTTCACGGTGGGGTCGTTCGGCACCGATGTCCTGCCCATGCGCCTATCGGCCTTCATTTATTGAGGTATTAGCCCGTATCGCCGTCACATTCGAGATCATAACAGCGCAATGCCCGGGTCGGGACATTTGTCGTCAAAGTTGTATCGCAACCTCGGCGTTTCAATTTCCGACGGATAGGGCTGCAACCCGACGACCACTGTCTTGATCACGGGGATCGCCAGCCCGCCCCGGGTGCAGTCCATCGCAAAGGCCTGGACATCCGCCGCCGCCATCCGATCCAGCACGTCGCCAAGCCTGCATGTCGCCCCATCCGGCCGCCCGTTCTCCATTTGCCAATCCCTTGCCGCGCCCCTGGGCTGGATGATCGGGTGGTTGGCATCGATCGCCTGACCGCGCTCCAGATGGGCCAGATCATGGGCGTTCAGCGCCGCATCGCCCCGTTGCTTTCGCTTCAGGGCAATGACCTGATGGCTGAGTTCCATTTGGCACATCTCCACGATCGCCGACCGAACCGCCGAGCCGAGCGTGGTCCGCGCCGCCAGGCCGCAGGCAAACCCGCCTCCGTCAACCGCGAGCGAGACCGCCGCAATGCAGGGCACGCCGAGATCGGTGGTGATGTCCAGCAATCGGCTATGCCGGGTCGCCACCCCGGCGCGCAGTTGCGCCAAGAAGGCCTCCGCTCCCGCGGCGGCGCCGGCCTCCAGCGACAATGGACGTGGCGGCCTGCCGCCAGCCCACCAGAGAGCTGCAGCGTCGCGCTCGATCGCTTCAAGCAGCGCCGATATTGTCGCCGCCTCCAGGGTCCGCCCGGCGGCGCAGCCGGTGCCGACATTGACCAGCGGCGACAGAACGGCACTATCGGGCGCCCGGCGCAGGCAAAGATCGGCCGGCAACAGCACGGGCCGGGCATCCGATACGCTCCGCCCGTCGACCCAGTCCATCGGACGCCGCTCCCGTTTCCCGGATCGAGGCAACATGGACAGCATCGCCGACAGAGCATCCGGCTCCAGCCGGTGCGGAACATCCGCCGGAAATCCTTGGTCGACGATGTCGTCTTCCGTCTCCAACTGCGACAGGTATTCCGCGCCCTCACCGACGCAGCGCTCGAAAGCCTGAGCAAAAGCGATGCCCGCGCCGGCGAGGCTGACCGGGCCTTCGTGCTTGGGATTCGGTGCGATGGCGCCAGGCGTCACCTCTGCGCCGACGAATACCAGGCCCGGCGAGTCTGGCGGGACGACCGGAAAGAGCCGCTGGAACCGGCTGGCCAGCCTGAGCAGAGCGCTTCGATTGTGTAATCCGGCCTGGCTGGCATTTTCGGACGGGCGGTAGTCCAACACCGTCAGCAGCCGGTTCGCCCGCGCGCCCAGGGCTGAGTCGCCGACCGGCCTGCCGTCCAGAACGGCCGCCGCCGCCTGACAGACCTCCGGGTCCAGCAACCCGTCAGCGCCCTCACCCAACCGCTCTCTCCCCTGTCAGGCCGCTGCCGGCCCGTCCCGACGGCGCGGCGTCCACCGCACCTGCGCCGGATCTGCGCATCAACGATGCGTGAAATCGCCGCACAGCGCCACCGCGGAGGCCCGTTATCCGCTGATTCACACAACCGGCGCGACAGCTAACGCGGAAATCACGATCCCATCACGGTTGAAGGGCGAGGATTGCATCGTCCAACACGGCGCGCCCTGTGCGTCGCGGTCTGGACCGGTGACGTGCTCAAGCGGGAAGCGTAATGACGACCAACCGTCCAACGAACGAGACCTCTCTGGATTTCGTCCGTCAGGTCCTTGCCCGGGACACCGAAGTCCGGGACGACATCGTGGCGCGGGTCGATGCGCATCGCTTCGTCGACGTCCTGGGGCGGCGATCGACGGCAACGCGGGTGCGCCACGTCGTCGAGGCCGCCGAGAACAAGACGGCTGGCCCGTACTTCCCCGACGCGGCCGCGCAGGCCGCCGTGCTGTTCGACGTACGCCCGTCCCTGCTGATCCGCGACGACAGCTTCGAACTGCCGGCGAGCCCGGTTTGGCGCGACCGGCTGATCGAGGCCGAAAGCGCGATCCGGCGGGCGATCCCCGCCGTCGGCCGGGTCGACCTCAAGGACCATCCCCATCCCCGGATCGCCGAGATGGCCCATATCGGCGCCGCCTGGATGATCAGCGAGACCGTGGCGGTGACGAACCGCCATGTGGCCCGTACTTTCGGGCTGCGCCAGGGTGGGGAATTCCGCTTCTGGTCCGACGGCATGACCGTGCGCATCGATTTCCGCGCCGATCAGCGCCATGACGAGCCGCGCGAATTCGCCGTCGCTCAGATCCTCGAGATCGCCGACGACGCCGATGCGGACATCGCGTTCCTGAAGTTGGAAAGCGATCCCGGACTGCAGACGCCGCTCGTGCTGGACGAACATTGCGACGGCGAGTTCATCGTCACCATCGGATATCCGGCGTGGGACCCGCAGATCCCGCCGGAGATGATGCGCCATGTACTGGACGACGTGTATGACGGCAAGCGACTTGCCCCCGGCCGCATCATCGATGCCGGGAGCGAGAGCGTATTCCGTCACGATGCGAGCACCCTGAAGGGAAGCTCAGGCTCCGTCGTCCTGTCGCTGGAGACCGGCAACGCCGTCGGGCTGCATATGGCCGGCGCATTCAACGCCGAGAGCACCGCCGTCACCACAGCCCGGCTGAAAGACCGTTTGGGCGAGATGTCGCTCTCCGTCGCCGTCCCCGCCGCGAACGATGTGCAGGACGTCGACGCCGGTTCGCAGACGGTCGTCGACGAGCCCGAGGCCCCCGGCGGGTACGACCCCGGCTTCCTCGGCGACGATCACCGCCTGCCACTCCCGGGCATCGGTCAATCCGAAGCCGGCAACGAACTCGCCTACAACCATTTTTCCATCGTCCTGCATCGCTGCCGACGGATGGCCATCAGCGCCGCCTGCAATATCGACGGGCTGCGGCTGAAGAGAATCCCGCGGCGCGGCGGATTCGCGCTGGACGGACGGGTGGATGCCGACCGGCAGTGGGACGAGGCGCTGTACCGCCACAATCCCTATGACCGCGGTCAGCTGGTCGGTCGGCCATGCCCGGTCTGGGGCGATCGGGAGACCGCCCGCCGCGCCAATGCCGACACCTTCTTCCTGACCAACGTCGTGCCGCAGCACAGCCAGTTGAACCGGACCATCTGGGACGGCCTCGAGGACCATTTCCTGGACAGCGCCCAGCCGTTCGACGCCCGGGTCTCGGTGTTCTCAGGCTGCATCTTCGACGCCGACGACCCGCAATACCGGGGCGCCCGCATCCCCCGGCAGTTCTGGAAGGTCGTCGCCTATGTCAGCGCCGAGGACGGCGCCTTGCACGCCTACGGGTTCCTCCTCGACCAGTCGCATCTGGTTCGCGACGTCCAGGACCGGATCGCCCTCGGCGCCACCAAGACCTACCAGGTGCCGATCGCCGCGATCGCGTCCCGGACCGGCCTGGAGCTGACCGCATTGCAGGACGCCGACGCGCTGCGAAACGTCGATCGGGCCGGAACCCGGCCGATCGCGCAGTTCGGAGACATCCGGCCATGACCAGCCATCCCCCATCTCGGGCAACCGAGCGCAGACAACCGGAACACGGCCCGTCGCAAAGGGCGCAACCGGCCGCAATCGAAAGACAGAGGAGCTCAACGATGACCCTGACACCGGAACAGCAGACCAGTTTGACCCATGTCGCCGAACAGTTGGCGGTCGAGATGTCGGAAGAGCAGTTGCTCAAGGAGATCGGCCTCAGGGCACGCACCTTCGCCATGTTTCCGGCGGCAGCCAACAGTGTCGAGAAATCGGTGCCCGAGGCGGCCGCGCTGGAACGGGCCTGGGACGATCTGACCGAATTCGGCGGATGGATCTTCCGCCGCCTCCACCGCCAGCTGCAGTCGGTCCCGGCCGATCGCCAGGAAGCCGCCAGCGGGATCGTCTCGACCCTGACCGCCCGACTGGGCGTCGCCCCTGCGATCGCATCCGTCTTCGCGGCGCTGGCCCTCAAGCGGCTGCTGAAGCCGGCCTGGGAAGAGACCTACATCCCGCATCGCAACTTCGCCGTTGAGGCCTGATGTCCCCGCGGCCAGGCACGCGCCGGCGCTTCGCCGGCGGCCTGGCCGGATCCGCAACCCGACCGACCAGTGGGTACACGCAGTGATGATCAATCTGATGCCCGTGAGCAAACCCAAATCCGACACTTGCATGATGTCCCAGCCCGTGCGTGAGGATCGGGAACTCGTCGGCCGCCGTGGCACGGCGCCGGTCGAGAGATCGCGCGCCGCGGCCGACTACCTGGTCGCCGGGAAGAGCCCCGCGCCGGTCCGCAAGCGGTACAGCGCCATCAAGGCGGGCGCCTTCGAGAGCATCGTCGGCGCCGATGATCGCCAGCGGGTTCTCGACACCGAGCTGACGCCCTGGCGGATGATCTGCTCCCTCAGGATGCGCTCGCCGACCGGCGCGATGGCGACCGGAACCGGCTGGCTGGCCGGTCCGCGCACCATCATCACCGCTGGACACCACGTCTATCACCAGGGCTTCTACGGCGGCTGGGCCGACAGCATCGAGATCTGCGCCGGGCGCAATCGATCGGAGCTTCCGTTCAGCAGCTTCACGGCCACCCATTTCGCCGCGATCGACCGCTGGGTCGAGCATGCCGACCCGGATTTCGATATCGGCTGCATCCAGTTGGACCGCCCGCTGGGCGAGCTTGCCGGCTGGTTCGGAGTCGCATCGCTGACGCCGTCGGAGCTGGAAAGCGCGCTGGTCAACATCAGCGGCTATCCGTCGGATCGCGGCGACGGCGCCGAGCAGTATTTCCACGCCAACCGGATCCTGCATGTCGGCGACCGCCGCATCTTCTACGACGTCGACACCTTCGGCGCGCAATCGGGCGCGCCGGTGTGGATCCATCGCACGCGGAGCGCACCGCCTGTGGTGGTCGCCCTCCAAGCCTACGGAACCGGCGGAACCCCTTTCGATCTGGGCATCGCGGCCAACTCCGCGCCCAGGATTATTCCGGAGATTTTCGACATGATTCAAACCTGGGTCCACGAAGACATTTCGGTGGCGGCATGATGGACCATCTCGCCCGAGCGGCCGCCGCCCTCGATTGGCAGGACGACGTCGTCGAAGACACCGTCCGCCAGGCCGAACCCCGCGCCGCCGTCACGCCGGAGCCGCCGCGGCTGAGCGAATCCGAGATCTTCGCCAGCCTCTGCCATCCGTTCGGACGGATCCGAACGCAGCGAGACGAAGGCGCGGATTCGCCCGCGCCCTCCTCCAAGGCCGGGCCGTCGGGCGGTTCGTGGCGGCCGGCGGCGGCAGAGTCGCGGATCGCCGCCTTTCCTGGCGGCGGATCCCGCAGTGCGCGCCGACCCATCCCGTTGGGTCGAGAGCGCGACGGAACCCTGGACGCAGAACGAACGGAGAGCGCCTTCGCGGGACGCGTGCAGGGCATCACAGACACCTTTTGAGATCGGTGCAGGACAATGCAGACGCTTCGAATCTATCTACTGGGTAACGTGGAACTCTTTCTGGGCAGCGAGCGCCTCGGCGGATTCGCGACCAAGAAGTCGAAGGCCCTGTTCGCCTATCTTGTCCTTGGCAAGGGCAAGCTGTTCTCGCGCGAGCAGCTGGCGGACGTCTTCTGGGGCGATCTGCCGGAATCCCGCGCAAGACGTGCGCTCAGTACTGATTTGTGGCGTATCGGCAACCTGCTGAAGGACGCCGGCGCGGTCCCCGATGCCTATCTGATCAGCGATGCCGAGACCGTCGGCTTCAACGCCTCCGCCCCCCATTGGACGGATGTCGAAGCGTTCGAATCCGCGACCGATCCGGTGGAGCATGTCGATCCGGCCAAGGCCGATGCGGACATGATCGACGACATCGCAGAGGCATCGGCGCTCTATCGCGGCGACCTGCTGGAAGGGGTGTATGACGATTGGTGCCTGGTCCAGCGCGAAGCGCTGCAATCGCGGCATCTCGGCACCCTGGAGTTCCTCATGGGCTGCGACATGGCGCGCGGTTCCTGGGCCAACGCCCTGGCGACCGGCCAGAAGATCCTGTCGATCGACCCCTTCATGGAGCACGTGCAACGGGCGGTGATGCGCTGCCATTTCAGCCTGGGAAACAGGCCTGCCGCAGTCAAGCAATACGCCAATTGCGCCAAGCTGCTGCGACAGGAGCTCAATGTCGAGCCGATGGAGGAAACCCGCCAGATCCTGGAGACCATCGTCGCGACGCCGGAATCCAAGGGCTTCGACAGCATCAAATCCATCGCCACCCTGGGAGCGGGCTACCGCTCGGTGGAGATGCGGCTGGAGGAAATCACCTTGGCGATTGCCAGCATCGATGCCGCGCGAAGCTGCCTGATCAATGCCGAGCGGCAGCTGCGCGAGCAATCCGGCGCCAAGATGAAATGCTGAGCCGGACCCGGCCGATGCGCATGACGCCATCGGCCGGGTCGTCACCGCCGACGCAGGACGAATACGACCGGACCGGCGTGTTGCCGGACGCCGCAGGCCCCGGTATTGCCGGTAGATCGCGTGTCCCGGAAGCATTAGCCTAATCAATGGGTTCGAACGAGGCGGCGATGGTTCGCGAAATCAGCGAATGGCTCGAGAAGCTGAATCTCGGTCAATACGCGAAGACATTCGCCGACAATGATGTCGACAAGGATCTGCTGCTCGAGCTGAGCGAGGACGATCTCGTGGCGCTCGGCGTGACCTCCCTCGGCCACCGCAAGCGCCTTTCCAAGGAGATCGCCGCCCTGAGGTCGCAGGCGCCCTCCGCCCCGGCGGCTCCGGTACAGGGCCCCGATGAGGCGGAGCGCCGCCAATTGACGGTGATGTTCTGCGACCTGGTCGGTTCGACCGAGCTCTCCGGCAGGCTGGATCCGGAAGATCTGCGCGGCGTTTTCCGGCGCTATCAGAATGCCGTCACCACGGCGGTTCTGCGGTATGGCGGCCATGTCGGCCAGTATCTGGGCGATGGCGTGCTGGTCTATTTCGGATGGCCGCACGCCTATGAGGATCAGGCCGAGCGCGCCATCTGGGCCTCGCTTGAATCGATTGCCAATGTCAGCCAGGTGACAGTCGATAGCGAGACCACCCTCAATGCGCGGGTGGGCATCGCCTCCGGCCCGGTGGTGATCGGCGAGTTCGTCGACCACACGGGGCAGGATGTGCAGGCGGTGACCGGCAAGACCCCCAATATGGCGGCGCGGCTGCAGGGCCTGGCGGAGCCCGGTCAGGTGGTGATCGACGCCCATACGCGTCGGCTGGTGGGAACGGCCTTTCGGCTGGAAGCGTGCGGCGACCACGTGTTGAAGGGGTTCCCGCGGCCGGTCTCGGTCTGGCAGGTGACGGGACGGGGTCAGGCCGAAAGCCGCTTTGCGGCGGCCCATTCCGGCAGCCTGTCGCGCTTCATCGGGCGGACCCGGGAATTGCGGCAATTGGCAAAGCACTGGTCCCAGGCCAGCCAGTCCCGCGGCCAGGCGGTCCTGCTGTCCGGCGAAGCGGGTATCGGGAAATCGCGATTGGTACAGGCGTTCTGGGATTCGATCGCGGACGAGAAGTGCCTGCGGCTGAGCTGCCAATGCTCGCCGCTGCACACCAACAGCGCCTTCCATCCGATCATCCAGCTTCTCGAGAGGCTGGCCGAGTTCAGTGCCGACGACGACGACGCCACCCGCCTGGATAAGCTCGAGGGGCTGCTGGACCGCGCGTCCATGCAGGTCGGGTCCGCCGCACCGCTGATCGCGACCCTGCTCTCCCTGCCGACCGGCGACCGGTACGAGCCGCTGGATCTGGCACCGCAGCAGGTTCGCGAGCGGACCATCGAACTGCTGGTGAAGCTGCTCATCGATCTGGGCCGGGACCGACCGGTCGTCTTCCTGCTGGAAGATGCGCATTGGATCGATCCCACCACCGAGACGCTGGTCGGCGCGGCGATGAAACGCATCGCGGACGCCTCCGTGCTGATACTGGTCACCCATCGCCTGGACTACGCGCCGAGTTGGGCCCAGGAGCCCGTGGTCGCGAGGATCGATCTTCACAAGCTGAGCCGGGACCAGGGTGCGGAGCTGGTCCGGGCCGCCGGCGGCGAACTCGAGGAACCGGTGGTCGGCGAGATCCTGGCCCGTGCCGACGGCGTGCCCCTGTTCATCGAGGAGCTGACCAAATCCCTGCTCGAAAGCGATGAAGCCGAGATACCGGCATCCCTGCAGGCATCGCTCGTCGCCCGGCTCGACCGTCTGGGAGAGGCCGCCAAGGTCGCGCAGGTGGCGGCCCTGCTGGGACGATCGTTCCACTATCGCTTCATCCGCGAGGTCAGCGAATTGCCCGATGCGGAACTCGACCGGGCTCTGACGGCGATGACGGAGTCCGAACTCCTGACCCAGACCGGGACGCCGCCACGCGCGGTCTACGTCTTCCGGCATGCGCTGATCCAAGATGCCGCGTATGAGACTCTGCTGAAGAGCAGGCGGGCGAAATATCACGGCCGAACGGCGGACGTCCTGCTGCGCGATTTCTCAGCCCAGGCCGCCGCGGAACCAGAGCTCGTGGCTCGCCACCTGTCGCTCGCCGGGCGACCGGAAAGGGCCGTCGAATTCTGGCTGCGCGCCGGACAGCGCGCAGGCGAGCGATCCGCCCATGTTGAGGCCATCGCTCATCTGCAGAAAGGCCTTCGAGAGCTTGAATTGCTGCCGGAGGCCGCTGCGCGAGACAGGGAGGAGTATGCCCTTCGCATGACCATGGGACCGTCGCTGCTGTCGGTGAAGGGGTGGTCGTCGGCGGAGGTCGAGCGCAATTACCGACGGGCCCACGAAATGAGCGCGTCCGGCACTGAACAGCGAGACTCCCTGCTCGCCGTGCGCGGTCTCATGAACGTCTACCTGCTGAAAGGTGATATCAAGAAGGCTCGGCAGCTCGCCGACCGGGAACTCGCCTTCGCCCAAGACCAAGAGGACCAGGCCCTGCTCCTGGGAGCATACCGTTCAGTCGGCATCTGCTCCTTCCTCGTCGGCGAATTCCAGGCGGCACGGGAAAGACTGCTGCTCGCCAATGCGATCTATGACCGATCGGTGCATCATGAGCACAAATTCGTTTACGGCACGGATCCGGCGGTCGTCGGGCTCAGCCTCATTGCCTGGACGAACTGGTTTCTCGGCCGATTTGCCGAGGCGCGGAACAACGCGCAGGCGGCCCTGGATCTGGCGGAGGAGCTTGAACATCCCTTCAGCCTGGCCTATGCGCGGAGCCTTGCCGCCTCGTTTTATCTGGTCAGCCGAAGCCCAGAATTGGTGCTGGAGAATGCCGACGCCGCAATCGCGTTGTCCGAGCGGCACAACTATCCCTATTGGCTCGGCTGGTCGACGGTCATGCGAGGATGGGCACAATCGGCCCTTGGCAGCCCGACCGATGGAATCGCAACGCTGAAGCACGGGCTCGACCTCTACGAGAGCACCGGCGCCCGTCAAATCAAACCCTACATCGCGACGGTGCTGGCCGGGATGTACGGAGCCGCCGGGCAACCGGAGGAGGGACTCGAGGTCCTCAAGCAGGCCTATGGGCGCGGTAACAGGACCGACGTTTGTTTTTTCGAGGCGGAAGCCCTGCGATTGCGCGGCGAGTTGCTGCGACAGGCTGGTTCCGAGGACGGCCTGTATTACTTCGACCGAGCCCGAAAACTCGCCCATCGCCAAGGCGCCAGAGCACTCGAACTGAGGGCGGAGACTAGCGTCGTACGGGCATCACGCGATCGAGGCGACGCAATTGCCGCGCGGCGCCGGCTCGTCGCCATCTGCGATGGCTTCGATCCCGGGCTCAGGGATCCTGACATTGTTGACGCGCGGGCGTTGCTCAACGCGCCGAACAACGCCCGCCGCTAATTCAGACGCCCGTATTGATCAGCATCGGGTCCTGGCAACGGCCGAGGCAGTAGAGCGGCGGCTGCAGCGTGCCCAGTACCGGCGGCGGGAAGTTGACGAACAGCATGTCGATGCAGTTCGTGTCGACCCTGTCATACCGGGAATCGCTCGTCGGCAGGGACGTGTAGCTGGCCGCGCCATGGGGCTTGAACGCGACATCGACGATATTGATCGGCGTGCCCGTGGCCCAGAGCTTGTACTCGAAGCCTAGAGCGTCGATCCGGTTCAACATCTCGTCCGAGAATTCCAGCGTGTCGGGGAACGGATTGTCCGGATCGGAGCCCTTCTCCACGACGGTGAAGCCGCCCTGCTCCACATCGACGTTCCAGCGGTAGGAATTGGTCGTGGAGATGATCGGAGTATTGTCGCCGGCGACAACGACGCGGGTGAAATAGGTGAAGTTCAGAATATGACCGGTACCCTCATCCCGGTCGAACTCGAACTCCCGGGTGTGGCCGTAGAAGAATTCGTACACCCGCTTGTCCGGATCGTACTGGCCCTCTTCGTCCAGCGTGGCATCGACCGAGTTGAGGAACTCAAAGGCGAACAGGCCGCCGAGCCCCCTGAGGACACCGAGCTCGTCCAGGCGTCTGTTGCCGCCGCTCTTGTCCTCGCGGATCGCGTTGATCCGGTCGCGAATATTGTCGATGCCCGACGCCGCCGGGAACAGCGTGTTGAGCGCCTGCCGAACATTCTCCTCGCTGGCGAGAACCTCGTTGAGGTCCACCGGTTCGCCTTCCCGGGAGAGCTGGACCATGGTGTTCAGCGGAACGATGTCCGTCCATGACGCCGCATCGTCGATCGACGTCGGCCGCACCCTCGGTGCGCAAGCGGAAATCACCAAAACCGCGACCAGTACCATGCCCTTGAAGTAATACTTATTCATTGTCCGCCCCCCGGGATGCGAATGTACTTGTATCGTATAACAAAGTTAGTTGTGGCGGGCTATGGGCCGCGTGTCCAGGGCACGACGATTGCAGCCACGAGTCGCAGGACGGCGACCGCCAGGGAGACCGACGCCGAGACGATCAGCGATTGCCGGACCATGTCCGGACGCTATGCTGGCGACAGTTTGAGCGCCGCGCACCGTAAGCCATGACACCGCCGTATTCCGCCAGCCAGACCATCGCGCCCGAAGTATTGCGGACGCTCAGGATCTTTCGGGACCTTGGCGATCGGGACCTTCAGATTGTCGCGGAGCGCCTGACGGTCACCGGCTATGCAAAGGATGCGGAGATCTTCGGGCAGTTCGAGCCCGATGACGGCGTCTATTTCATCCTCTCTGGCGCCGTGCGCATCACCGTATTTTCCGCCGCCGGTAAGGAGGTCACCTTCCGCGACCTCGGCCCCGGCGAGATGTTCGGCGAGTTGGCGGCGATCGACGGCAAGCCGCGATCGGCCAATGCCATCGCCAAGTCGGACGCCCAGGTCGGCCGCGTCTCCGCCGGACAGTTCTGGGATCTGCTGCGCGAGTTTCCCGAGGCGAATGCCGCCATCCTCAACTACCTGTGCGGTCTGGTGCGCGACCTGTCGGCTCGCGTCTATCAGTTCAGCGCCCATGCTGTCGGCAACCGGATCCAGGCGGAAATCCTGCGCCTCGCCGACCTTGCCCGGCCGGTCGACAACGCGGCCGCGATCGCTCCCGCACCCACCCATGCCGAGATTGCCAGCCGCGTGAACACGCATCGCGAGGCGGTCACCAAAGAGATCAGCCGGCTTGCCAATGCCGGCGTTCTGGAGCGGTCGCCGGGCAAGCTGATCGTGCGGGACATCGCCGCGCTCAGAAGAATGGCCGAAGAAATCAGCCACTAATCACGCCGCCTCGGCGCCGGCTTTTCAATCCGATCCCACATCGTTTCTCCGCGTTATTGAAGCCGCGCGAGAAAATTTCGCGAAATGTGGGAAACCCCACATCCATACAGCCTCCCCTCGTCAAGACTGCTCTCGGATCAATCAAGGGCGGAAGCGCAAGCCGCGCACTCCGCCGCAACCGGTCAACAGAGGAGAGGACCGATGACTTTGACACAGGAGCAGCAGACCACCCTGACCAGCGTCGCCGAGCAGATGGCGATGGAGATGTCGGAAGAGCAACTTCTCAGGGAGATCGGGCTTCGGGCGCGGACCTTCGCCATGTATCCGGCCGCCGCCGGCAGCATCCAGAAATCCGTTCCCGAGGCAGCGGCGCTGGAGCGCGCCTGGGACGATCTCGGCGAATTCGGCGGCTGGATCTTCCGGCGCCTGCATCGCCAGCTCCATTCCGTACCGGCCGGCGGCTGTCGCGAAGACGATCTGCCGAGCCCGCGCAACGGCTTCAACCCGACCGACTCGGCATCCGCAAGCCGGATCGTGAAGGTGCTGACCGCCACCCTCGGCGTGGCCCCGGCCATCGCGTCGGTGGTTGCGGCCCTGGCGATCAAGCGACTGCTGCAGCCAGCCTGGAACGAGACCTATGCGCGGCCGCCGCAATTGGTGACCGAAACGCCCTGATCGGCAGGCCGGACTTGCCGCCGCCCCGGCGGCGATGCGGGCCTGACAGTGTAGGCGGAGGCCAATTGGGAAAATCGCGTTCGGTGCACGACTGACCTCATATGAATTCGGTGCAGGATCATGCAAACGCTAAGAATATACCTCATGGGCAATCTGGAACTTCATCTCGGCGGCAAGCGCCTGGGTGGGTTCGCAACAAAGAAATCAAAAACCCTCTTCGCCTACCTCGTACTCGGCAAGGGCAAGCTGTTCTCGCGCGAGATGCTGGCCGACACCTTCTGGGGCGATCTGCCCGAGGTGCGGGCCCGGCGCGCGCTCAGCACCGATCTCTGGCGCATCGGCAATCTGCTGAAGGATGCCGGGGCCGATCCGGATCTCTTCCTCATCAGCAACTCCGATGCGGTGGGATTCAACGCCGACGCCCCCCATTGGGTGGACATCGAGCGCTTCGAGGCTTCGGCCCGCCAGATCGGTCACATCGATCCCGGCGACGCCGACCGCGCCCTGATCGACGAAGTCACCGAAACGACGAACCTCTATCGCGGCGATCTGCTGGAAGGCGTCTATGACGATTGGTGCCAGATGCAGCGTGAGTCCCTGCACGCCCAGCACCTCAACGCGCTGGAATTCCTGATGCAGCACAACATCTCGCGCGAGTATTGGGCCAAGGCGCTGGCGATCGGCCAGAGGATCCTGTCGATCGATCCGCTGATGGAGAATGTCCAGCGTTCGGTCATGCACTGCCACTTCAAGCTGGGAAACCGGCCGGCGGCGGTGAAGCAATACGCGACCTGCGCCAGGCTGCTGCGCCAGGAACTCGATGTCGAGCCCATGGAAGAAACGCGGCGCATGCTCGAAGCGATCATCTCAGCGCCGACGGCCGACAATGTCGAAAGCGGCATCGAGATCGCGCCGCTGGAGCCCGGCTTCCGTTCGGTGGAGATGCGGCTGGAGGAGATCACCCTCGCGATCGCCAGCATCGACGCGGCCCGCAGCTGCCTGATCAACGCCGAGCGCCAGCTGCGAGAGCAGTCGGAATCCGGGCCCGGCGACACACCCGCGCCGCGGCCCGTCGCGGAAAGCGCCCTGGCGGACGCTAGGGCCTGACGACGATTTCGGGGCGGCGGCCCGACCTGCCGCCCCGACTTTGAGAGGCGACCGGATACCCGGCGGTCAGCGCATCGCCAGACCGCTATCGGGCAGCAGGGCGATCGATCGGGCCAGGTCGGATTTCAGACGCTGCTGCGAATACCAGGGTTCGAGCACGGCACGGCCCGCGATATCGGGATTGTGTTCGATGAAGTCGGCGGCATCCCGATGCTCGGTCGTCCGCATGCGCTCGGCGATCAGGCTCATATAGGCCCAGGTCATCGTCGCATTGAATTTCTCCGGCACCCCGCCCCGTTCCGCCAGCGCCCTGAGCGCGGATGACACACGGTACGCCGCATCGAAGAATTCATGGCGCGCCAGTGCCTCGTAGGTCGCGCCGACATGGTCCAGATGGCCGAAATCCCCCGGATCCAGGGTGCCGGACATCAACCTTTCCAGCTTCCCGAAATAGCTAGCGGTCATCGCCTGGGTCCTCGTCTGTGAGCGTGTGGCTGTCCGCCGCCGTCAGGTCGAGGTCGTAGACGGATTTGAGCTGCGCGATCTTCGCCATCGTCGTGTCGGAAAATGGCGGCTTGCCCTCGAACGCGTGCAGGGCCATGCCCTCCACCAGATCGGCCACCGACATATCCAGATGCTCCGCAAGCCCCTTCAGGACCTTGAGCAGCCTCTTCTCCAACCGCAGGCCGGTCTGCACCCGTTCGACGCGTTTCATGAGCCTATCATGGTATCTTGGTATCAAGGTGTCAAGATTACTAGCTCTGTCGGCGCATGGCAGTCGCCAAGGCTCTGGTCGACTCCTTCGATCCCATGGATAAGATCGCCAGCGACCGCAAGAGCGGCGATGTGGATGGGGCGGGAGGACAAGACGGATGAGCACCGGCACACCGGAAAGACTGGTGGCGCTGCGCGCCCGGATGCAGCAGACCGGAACCGATCTGGTGGCCCTTGGACCCGGCGCGCATATGCAATGGCTCCTGGGCTTCCATCCCCATCCCGATGAGCGCCCCTGCCTGCTGCTGGTCGGGCCGAAGTCCGAGGCCTTCCTGATGCCGGCGCTGAACGCGGAGGGATCGCGGAAGCACACCAACATCGCCTTCCATGGCTGGGACGATGCCGACGGACCTCAGGCCGCGTTGACGGCGGCACTCTCGACGATCGGCGGCGATGGTGCCCGCAAGGTCGCCCTGGACGAGACCATGCGTGCGGATTTCGCCCTGCTGCTCCTCGATGCGCTGCCGGGTGCTGAGCGCGGCTTCACCGACGACACCGTCGGCCCGCTTCGCATGTGCAAGGGCGACGACGAGTTCGAGCTGCTGAAGATGAATGCCGGCATTGCCGACCGCGCCATGCAGGCGGCATTCGCGGCACTCCGTCCGGGCATCGCCGAGGCGGCGGTGGCGCAGGTCATCCGCGACCATTTCGCGTCAGAGGGCGCTGCCCCGGCCTTCTGGATCGTCGGCGGCGGCCCCAATGGCGCCTTCCCGCATCACCAGACCGGGAGCCGCCTGCTCACCGAAGGGGATGCGGTGGTCATCGACCTCGGCGGGCGCAAGGACGGCTATCCGAGCGACATCACCCGCATGGCGGCGATCGGCCGGGCCCCGGACGGCTATGACGCGATTCATCTGATCGTCGAGGCGGCGGTCCAGGCGGCCATGGCCGCGGCACGACCGGGCGTCGCGGCAGAGTCTGTCGACGCCGCCGCCCGGACCGTCATCACCGATGCCGGCTATGGCGAATATTTTGTCCATCGCACCGGCCACGGCCTGGGCATCGAGGGGCATGAGCCGCCCTACATCACGGCCACCTCGGACACGATTCTCCAGGAGGGCATGGTGTTCTCCATCGAGCCCGGAATCTACCTGCCGGGCCGCTTCGGCATCCGGCTCGAGGAGATCGTCATCCTGCGACCTGACGGTCCGGAGATCCTGTCGACCTTGCCGCGCAGCCTGCACATCGCCGGATGACGCCCGACGGGGCTATTCCGGCGTCAGCACCAGATCGAAATCGACCCGCAGATACGGCTCCGTGACCTTTCCGGACAGCTCGAAGCCATCCGGGAAGCTGTCCGCCGGATGCTCGGTATAGGTCATGACCAGGTCGTCGCGCACGCCGAAGACCGTGTCCTCGTCCAGATAGGGGTCGTCATCGGGGAAAACCTCGGTCACCAGCGGGCGGCAGCCCTCCGCCTTGACGATGAAGTGCAGGTGCGAAGGCCGCCAGGGATGGCGCCCGGTGGCCTTCAGGATATCGCCCACGGGCCCGTCCGTCGGCACCGTGTAGCTGACCGGCTTCACGGTCGTGAAGGCATAGCGCCCATCCTCGCCGGTCGTCTGGATGCCGTGGAAGGAGTAAGTGTCTTGCTCCGGATCCTGGCTGGCATAGAGCCCGTTGGGCGCGGTCTGCCAGACATTGATCGTGGCGCCGGCGATGGGCGAGCCGTCGGGCCGCCGGACGCTCCCGGCGGCCAGCAGGATCGGGCCGTCATAATGCCGCTTCAAATCGGCGCCGTAGGGGATCGCGGGCGCCCCGGTGATGTGGAACGGTCCCAGCACGCTGGACGAAGTCCCCTCGGGGCGCGAATTGACCATATCGACCAGCGACGACACGCCGAGCACGTCGGAGAGCAGCACGAATTCGTGCCTCTCCGGCCCGGATATGCGGCCGGCCCATTCGAGGAATTCGATTGCCTTCTCCCACTCCGCATGAGTCAGTCCGGTCTCGCGGACAAAGGCATGCAGATGATGCGCCAATGACTGCATGATCTCGCGCAGCCGGAGATCGGTGTCGGGGCCGAAATAGCCCATGAAGACGTCGGTAATCGTGTCCTTGGTGACATTGCGCATGGCTGCCCTCGCAAATTCCCTCCGCCGCCCGGTGATGCCGGATGCGGTCAGGGCGGCGGGACCGCTCCGCTAATTTATCGATTAACCGGATTATTCCAAAAAGAAATCGATTTTAGTAGGGTGGCGGAATCTGCGGACGCGCCGCCGGCCCTTCCGGGCGCCGGATAGCAGGTCTTCCAGTGTTCGGTTCGAGCCGCAATCGGGTTTCGCGAGAGGAATTGGCATGCCCAATACGCTGTATGACGGGCTGTTCGCCCAGCACCGGCAGAGCGGGCGGGATTTCCTGTATCTGCAGAACGGCGAGACCCTCACCCACCAGGCCTTCGCGACCGCCGCCGCACGATATGCAAACGCCCTCGCCGCGATCGGAATCCGCAAGGGCGACCGGGTGGCCGTCCAGGCCGCCAAATCGCCGGAAGTTTTGGTGCTCTACGCCGCCTGCGTGATGACGGGGGCCATCCTGCTGCCGCTCAATACCGCCTATACGCCGGATGAGTTCGCCTATTTCATCGGCGATGCGGAACCCGAACTGCTGGTATGCGATGGCGAAGACGAGCCGGCGCTGGCCGAGATTGCCCGGTCGAACGACGCGACCCTGCGCACCCTGAACGCCGACGGAAGCGGGAGCCTCGCCGACTCCGCCGCCGACCAGCCCGAGCGTTTCGAACCGGTCGACTGCAAGGGCAGCGACCTCGCTGCCATCCTCTATACGTCCGGCACCACCGGCCGATCGAAGGGGGCGATGCTGTCCCATGACAATCTGCTGTCGAACGCGCGCGCCCTGACCGAGCTCTGGCGCTTCACGGCGGACGATGTGCTGATCCACGCCCTGCCGATCTTCCACACCCATGGCCTGTTCGTCGCCGTCAATATCAGCCTGGCATCGGGTGCCGCGATGCGGTTCCTGCCGCGCTTCGACCTGGATGCCGTGGTCGCGGCGATGCCGCAGGCGACCGCCATGATGGGCGTTCCCACCTTTTACACCCGCCTTCTCGGCGATCCCCGCCTGGACAAGGCGCTGACCGCCAATATGCGCCTGTTCGTGTCTGGCAGCGCGCCGCTGCTGGCGGAGACCCACCGCGACTTCGAAGCCCGCACCGGCCATCGCATCCTGGAACGCTATGGCATGACCGAGACCAACATGAACACGTCGAACCCCTATGACGGGGCGCGGGTGCCGGGCACCGTCGGCCTGCCGCTGCCGGGGGTCGACCTCCGGATCGCCGATCCGGAAACGGGCGACATGCTGCCGCCCGGCGATGTGGGGATCATCGAGGTGCGCGGCCCGAACGTATTTCCGGGCTATTGGCGCATGCCGGAGAAGACGGCAGAGGAGTTGCGGCCGGACGGCTTCTTCATCACCGGCGATCTGGGCAGATTCGACACGGATGGGTACCTGCACATCGTCGGACGACAGAAGGATCTGATCATTTCCGGCGGCTTCAACATCTATCCGAAGGAAATCGAGTCGCTGCTGGACGCGCTTCCCGGCGTGCGCGAATCCGCCGTGATCGGCGTGCCCCACCCGGATTTCGGCGAAGCCGTCGTCGCCATCGTCGTCCCCGATGCCGGCGCGTCGCCGGACACGGGCTCACTAGCCGCCGGGCTCGGCAAGGGGTTGGCCCGGTTCAAGCAGCCCAAGAGGATCGTCTTCGTAGACGACCTGCCCCGCAACACCATGGGCAAGGTGCAGAAGAACGTTCTCAGGGACCGATACGCCGACCTGCTGCGATAGCTGCGTCGGCCGGCCGATCAGTCCAGCCTGACCTCCGCGCCGTTCTCGTGGCTGCGGTAAATCCCCTCGAGGATCGACTGGACCTGCAGGGATTGCTCCGGCGGCGCCGGGCTCTCCCCGCCATCCCGGACGGCCGTGGCGAACGCGTCCAGCGTCGCGGAATAGGCCGCCCGGTCGTATTCCCCATGGGTGGCGCCGTCCGGCGTGATCCCAATGTCGAGCAGCTGACCGGACTCGGTATCGGTCTGGTGCAGGCGTCCGTCGGGGAAGACCAGGCCACCCTTGGTGCCGTAGATCCAGATGCGCTTGTCCCGGTTGGGGCTGTGATGCAGCAGCCACGACACCTCGATGGCCAGGGTGGCGCCGTTGGCGAAGCGCACGAAGCCGGCGGCGAAATCCTCGACATCGATGTCGCCCGGGATCGGCTCGCCTTCCACCCCCCGGGCGCCGGGCTGGGTGGCGAGGATCGCATGCGCCGTGCCGGAAACCGTCACCGGCTGCGGATTGCCCATCAGCCATAACGCAAGATCGAGCACGTGCACGCCGATATCGATGCAGGCGCCGCCGCCACTGTTGCGCTTATAGATGAAGCCGGGCCGCGCCGGCAGCCCGGCCCGACGCAGGTACCAGCAGCGCGCGTGGTAGACCTGGCCCAGCCGGCCATCATCGACCGTCGCCTTCAGCGCTTGGGACATGGACGCGTACCGGTATTGCTGCGCCGTCATGACCAGCCGCCTGGATTTGTCGCGTGTGGCGATGATGCGGCGGATCTCATCGGATGTCGGCGCCAGGGGCTTCTGGCAGAGGACATGCTTTCCGGCCTCCAGCGCCGCCACCACGTAATCCGCGTGGAAGCCGTTCGGGGCGCAGACATCGATGATGTCGATATCGGGATCGGCCAGCAGTTCGGCCGGGTCGCTGCTGCGCCGGGCGATGCCGAATGCCTCGCCCTGGCGTTCCAGAGCGCCGGCATCGGGGTCGCTGATCGCGACGATCTCCGCCTTGTCGCTATCCGCCCAGCCCCGCCCGTGATGGCCGAAGACATGTCCGGCGCCGATGCAGCCGACCTTCAGGATCCTGTCTGTCATTTCCGTTCCATTCGCCCTAAATCGGCTCGACCGGTTGCCAGGTGCCGGTCTCGTTGGATCGATAGGCCGCCTCCATCATCGCGGCGGCGTCGGCGGCGGCGTCCAGTTCCTGCGCCAGCTCGTCGCCGGAAATCTCCCCGTTCATGGCCGCCAGCAGGCGCCCGACGGCCCTCGGCCCGCTCGCTTCGCCGTTTACCGGCCGACGTTGCTTGTCTGGACCGACGATGAACGCATCCACTCGGTCATAGGAATCCGACGCGTGCAACGATCCGGCGCTGCCGTAGATCGTCAGGGCGCCGGGTTCGTCGATATCGATCCAGCCCGCCTCCGCCGTCGCCAGGACGCCGCTTCGGAAGCGGATATGGAAGAGCCCGAAATCGTCCACCTCCGGGTAGATGCCGGCCCGGTTCGACATGGTCGCCCATACCGACTCGCCGGGGCCGAACATCCAGGCCAGGAGATGCAGGGCGTGCGCGCCCATATCCAGCGCCCCGCCTCCGCCGGCGATGGCCGGGTCCTTCATCCAGGCGACATCGGGATCGTCGAAGATGCGCCGATAGGCGCCGTCATGGGCGTTGCGGAACCGGGCATGGGTGATGTCGCCCAAGGCTCCGGACTTCACCGTTTCGATCGCGGCGCGGTAGACGCCGAAGGACTGGCGGAAATATCCCGTGGTCAGGATCATGTCCCGGGATCGGACGAGGTCGCGGATGGCGCGCGCCTCTGCCGCCGTCAGCGCCAGGGGCTTCTCGCACATGACCGGCTTGCCCGCCGTCGCGAGGGTTTCGAGAAGTGCAAGCCGCTGGTTGTTCGGCGCGCAGACGACGAAGCCGTCAAGGTCCGGCCGCGCCGCCATCTCGGCGAGCTCCGTGACGAACTCCGCCCCGTAGCGCTCCGCGTTGCGGCGACCGCGCTCGACATCGTCGTCCCAGATTGCCCCGATGCGGTTGTCTGCGCCGCCGGCTGAGATGCTTTCGGCAAAGCCCTTGAAATGGATGTGCGCCGTCGAAACGAAGCCGAGCGACGTCATGGAGACCGTAACCGACCACAGGGTCCACCGAAACTGGAGATCGCGCGCACAGACCTCTGCCCCCTCGTGCTGCCGAAACGCGGATTCGATCCTACAGGCGAGGCAATATCCAGCAATAGCCGCACGTTCCAATTGATTTTCGACCGGATCGGCCCGGGATAACCGTCAGGTGCTGCGAAGACCATCATGCAAACCCGTTTCCAGCGCGCCGCCGGCAGTCATCTGTACGACCGCAACCACACCTCGATTCAACGGTGCCGTTGACTGACCTGCCCGAAAGTGCCCTGATTTCAGTTCACCGACCCTCCAGAGGTCGGACGCAGCCGGGAGGATGGCGACTTGAAGATCTGCATCGTTGGTCTCGGTGCGCGCATTTCCAATGTCGCGCGTCAGTTGAAGGCGGCCAAGCCGGATGTGGACTTCACGGGCTATTGCGACCCGACCCCGGCCGGGTTGGAAGCCCTCGAGGCGGCCACCGGCGCCCGATTGACGGCCTATGACGACCTGGCTGGCATGCTGGCGCGGGAGAAGCCCGATCTGCTGATGGTCGGCTCGCCGAATTTTCTGCATCTCGACCATCTTCGGACCGCACTCCGATCCGACGTGCCGCGCATCTTCACCGAGAAGCCGGTGGTCATCAGCGAGGACGAGACCTTCGAGCTTCTGGCGCTGATGCGCGATCATGACGGGCTCGACCGCATGACCGTCGGTCTCGTCCTGCGCTATTCGCCGCTTTACGGGGCCTTGCGGGAGAGCATCGCCGCCGGGCAGTTGGGCGACATCGTGTCGATGGAGGCGTCCGAACATATCGGCCCCCATCACGGCGCTTTCTTCATGCGCGACTGGCGGCGCCACACCCGCTTGAGCGGCGGCTTCATGCTGGAGAAGTGCTGCCACGACCTCGACCTGTATGGCGGTGTCGCCGGCGCCCGGCCGATGCAGATCGCCAGCTTCGGCGGCCGCAAATCCTTCGTGCCGGAGAACGCGCCTCCGAGCGGCCACGAACTGCCGACCCCGCCGCGGCCGGCGGACAGGGCCAACCCTTTCGTGCCGCGTTGGGGTGGCATCGACGACGCCTTCAACTCCGACGGCGATATCATCGACTACCAGACCGCCCTGGTGAACTACGCCAACGGCGTGAACCTGTGCTTCCACACCAACCTCAACGTTCCGGACGAATATCGGCGCTTCGCCATCATCGGCACGCGGGGCATGGCGGAAGGCGACTTCAACCGGAACTTCTTCCGGGTGCACGACGCGCGGACGTCAAGGAAGCTCGTGGACCGGGACGACCTCGATTCGGTCGGCTCCGACCACAACGTGTCCGACCGGACCATGGCGCACGACCTGGCGCACCACTTCGAGACCGGCGCCAAACTCCCAGTCAACGTGTTGGATGCCCTGGTCGCAGGCCTCACGGCGATCAAGATGAACGAGGCGCGTCTGTCGAAATCGGTCGTCGACCTGACCGAGACCTGGAAGACGTTCGACAGCTACGGGCTGACTGGCTGACGCGGACGCATCCGACCGGAGGGCATGGGGGCAATGGCGATGGCAACAACGGAAAAGCAGACGGACTATTTTCCGTACCTGTTGCTGGTGCCGGCGCTTGTGATCACCCTGTTCATCGTCGCCTGGCCGCTGGTCGAAACCTTCCGGCTTTCGTTCACGGATGCGGCGCTGAAGCCCGACGAGAACTATGTAGGCTTCGACAATTACACCAAGATGTTCTCCCGGCGATTTCCCGAGGTTATCGGCCGGACCTTCTATTGGATGGCGCTGTCGGTCACGCTGAAGATCGTGATCGGAACGCTGGGCGCCCTGCTCCTCAATGCGGCGGTGCCAGGCCGCAGCCTCTTCCGGGTCCTCGTCATGCCGCCCTGGATCGTGCCGATCGCCATCGGCGTGTTCATGTGGGGGTGGATGTACAACGGCCAGTTCGGGATGATCTCGGGCATGATGCAGCGGATCGGCCTGATCGACGCGCCGCTGGAATTCCTCGCCTTTCGCGACACCGCCTTCATGGCGACGGTGATCACCGATGTCTGGATCGGCACGCCGCTGGTCACCGTCTATTTCCTGGCCGCCATGCAGAGTGTGCCGAAAGACCTGAACGAGGCCGCCTGGGTGGACGGGGCCAGCCGCTTCTATCGCTTCCGCCGGATCACCCTGCCGCTGATCCTGCCGGCGATCGCCACCATGGCCCTGTTATCGGCGATCTGGACCTTCAACTCCTTCGACATCATCTGGATCCTGACCGAGGGCGGGCCGCGGGGCTCGACCACGACCATGATCATCGACACATACAAGACCGCGATTTCCCGCAACCGCTACGGCGAGGGCGCGGCCCGGGCGGTGATGATCGTGCTGTTCCTTTCGGTGTTCTCGGCCTTCTATTTCCTGATGATTGCCCGCGCGGCCCGCAAGGCGGAGGTCGTCAATGATCAATAAATACCGCTGGTGGGAATACGTCCTGATCTATGCCGGGATCGCGGTCTTCCTGACTTTCCTGCTGGCGCCCTTCGTCGAGGCCTTCGTGGTGTCGATGCGGCCCATCAACCGGTTGTTCTCGATTCCCTACCGCTTCGTCACCGACGGCATGAGCTTCCAGGCCTATGTCGACATGTGGGGCAACGTGCCGCTGTTGTGGCGCTACATGCTCAACAGCTTTGTCATCGCCAGCGCCGTGACAATAATCGCGCTCACCGCCGTCATCCCCGCCGCCTATGCCTTCGCCCGGTTCGAGTTCAAGGGCCGCAACGGGCTTCTGGCCGCATTCCTCGCCATCAACATGGTCGGCGGCGCGGTGCTGATCATCCCGCTGTTCAAGCTGATGCTGGCCGTCGGCCTTCTGAACACCTACGCGGCGATGATCATCCCCGGCGCGGCATTCCTCATTCCGACAGGGATTTGGCTGCTGCGTTCCTACCTGTTGAAGATGCCGCGCGAACTGGAAGAGGCGGCCTTGGTCGATGGTGCCAGCCGCCTATACACCATGCGGCGGGTGATCATACCGATCGCCACGCCGGGTATCGTCGTGGTGGCGATCGCAACTTTCATCGGCGCCTATGCCCAGCAGTTCCTGTTCGCGCTCACCTTCAACTCGACCAACGAGCTCAACCCGCTGCCGGTGGGCCTGTTCCAATTCTTTGGTCGCCAGACCGTGGTGTGGAACGAGCTGATGGCGGCAAGCCTGGTCGGCATCCTGCCGGTGCTGATCATTTACGTCTTCCTCCAACGCTACATCGTCGCGGGATTGACCGCCGGTGCGGTGAAGGAGTGAGACTCCCAATAACGGCAACAAAATAGGGAGAGACCGATGAAGCTTCGAACCATTCTGCTCGGCGGGGCATTGGCCCTGGCAACGACAAACGTTGCCAATGCCCAGGACACGCGCATGCACCTGATCAATTGCGGCGACGGCGCCGGTGACGGGGCGGTCGTGCAGGCCCGCCTCATCTCCGAATGGGAAGCCGCCAATCCGGGCTACGCGGTCGACGTGGAATATGTGCCCTGGGGCCAATGCCAGGAGAAGTCGACCACGCTGGCCAGTGCCGGCAACGCGCCGGCGCTCGCCTATATGGGATCGCGGACGCTGAAGCAGCTGGCCCAGAACGACCTGATCATCGCGATAGACATGACCGACGAGGAGAAGGCGACCTATGCCGCTCCGGTGCTCGGCACGGTGACGGCCGGCGGCCAGGTCTGGGGAACGCCGCGCGCCTTCTCCACCAAAGCGCTGTATTGGAACCGGGACCTGTTCGCGGCCGCCGGTCTCGACCCGGATACCCCGCCCACGACCTGGGACGAGATGTACGCGTTCGCCCAGGCGGTCCATGAGAACACCGACGCCGACGGCTTCGGTCTGGCCGCCGCGTCGTTCGACAACACCATGCACCAGTTCCTCAACTACGTGTACACGAATGGCGGCGAAGTCATTAACGCCGACGGCGAGATCGTCTTCAATTCGCCGAACAACGTGCAGGCGCTGGAATTCTACGGGAAGATGGCCACGGTCTCGCAGCCGGGGCCGATCGCCTATGACCGCGCCAAGCTGCGGCCGCTGTTCACCGAAGGCCGCATCGGGATGTTCATCTCCGGTCCGTGGGAGCGCAATTTCGTCGACCACATGAATTGGGGCGTCGCGCCGATTCCCGTCGGGCCCATGGGAGAGCCCGGCACGCTTCTGATCACCGACAGCCTTGCCGTGTTCAAGGGCACCGGCGTCGAAGAGCAGGCCATGAGCCTGGCGAAGTGGCTGACCGGCCCGGACAACCAGCTCGAATACGAGATCGCCTCCGGCCTCACGCCGTTGCGCGACCTCCCGGGCGTCCGGGCGCTGGTCGATGAGGACCCGACCTGGGCGGCGTTCCTGGACGCCATTCCGACCGGCGGGCCGGAGCCCTTCGTGACCGACTATGTCGGCCTGCAGGACACCATCAACGAGGCGGTCCAGGGCGTCGTTCTGGAGGAGGTCGATGCCGCCGAGGCGGTCGAGATCGCGGCGGAGCAGCTCGAGGACTTCAAGTAATCGAGCCGGGGCGGGCCCGGCCGGTCCGGGCCCGCCTCTCGCTGTCATCAAGAAGCCATGCGGGGATTTGAGTGATGGGGCAGCTCGAGCTCGCCGACGTCAAGAAGAGCTTTGGACAGGTCGAGGTCATCAAGGGTGTTTCGCTGGCGGTAGAGCACCGGGAATTCGTCGTCTTTGTCGGCCCGTCGGGATGCGGCAAGTCGACTCTCCTGCGCATGATCGCAGGGCTGGAGGAGATCACCGAAGGCGAGATCCGGATCGACGGCACGGTCGTGAACACCCTGCCGCCGGTCAAGCGCGGCATCGCCATGGTGTTCCAGTCCTACGCGCTTTACCCCCATATGTCGGTGTACGAGAACATCGCCTTTCCGCTCCGTGTCGAACGGCTTTCCGACGCGGAGACGGAGACCAAGGTCAGGCGGGCCTCCGGCATCCTGCAACTCGACGACCGGCTGCAGCACAAGCCGGGACAACTCTCCGGCGGCCAGCGCCAGCGGGTTGCCATCGGCCGGGCCATCGTCCGCGAGCCGAGCGTTTTCCTGTTCGATGAGCCGCTGTCCAATCTGGACGCGGCACTGCGGGCCGAGATGCGGGTTGAGCTGGCCAAGCTCCACAACGACCTCGGCGCCACGATGATCTACGTGACCCATGATCAGGTCGAGGCGATGACCATGGCCGACCGGATCGTCGTGCTCGATCTTGGCAACATCGCCCAAGTCGGAACGCCGCTGGAGCTCTATCACAAGCCGGACAATCTGTTCGTCGCCGGCTTCATCGGCAATCCGAAGATGAATTTCATCGGCGTCACCGGCAAATCGTCCGACGATGCCGGCATCACCGTCACTCTGCCGAACGGTGCGGATATCACGGTCCCGGTCACGCCGCGCCAGGATGTTGCCGGGCAGCCGATGACGCTCGGCATCCGTCCGGAGCATGTCGCCCTGTCCGACGGCGCTGCCAGCCTGGACGCGGTGCCGACGGTGATCGAGCGGCTGGGCATTCACACGGTCGCCTATGCCACGGTGGACGGGGTCGACCGGACCTTCTGCAGCCTGTTGGAAGGTTCGGCGGCGGCGGCCGTCGGACGGCCCATGTCCATGTCGATCCAGGCGGCCGACTGCCATCTGTTCGACTCCGACGGCCAGGCGTACGAACGCCAGGTCGCCCTGTCGGACATCGACCCCACCCTGCTGACAATGGCGAGCGACTGACTCGGCTTCAGTCAGCCCAACGGCGGGACCTGAAGACCGTCGGCTGCCAGTCGAAATCCTGGTCGAAGGGAAACATCGGCCTGGCCCTGCGCCGGTTGGCGAGCGCCGGGATGTCCTGGTTCACCGCGCCGTCGGTGAGCGCCATCAAAGCGGGATTGGCGATCGGTGCCAGCTCCGGCGACAGGTAGCCGGACTTGACCACCACCATGTGGACGTGGCGGACATTGACGCCGAGCGCCGAGAAATCCGACAGGTGGTGGAACGGGCGGCGGCGCTGAGTAATGATGATGCCGAAATTGTCGGTATAGACGAAGACTTCGACATCGCCGGCCTCGGGACTTCCGATGATCGTGTCGACGCGTACCGGCAGGGCCGCGATCCCACCAGTTCCGGACAGCGCACCGCCGATCGCAATATCCAGCGATGCCCCCGGCCCCGCCTCGGCGCAGGCCAGCGCCGCCTGAGGATCGGCGATACCGGCCACCAGGGCACCGGCCCATTTGCGGTCGAGCATCGCCGACAGAACGTCGACCCGGTCGCCAACCCCGCCGCCGGTGGGGTTGTCGCCGCTGTCGGCCAGGATCGTCGGCCCCGTCCGCGAAGCGGCGACGATGTCCAGCATCTCCTCCAGCGGCCCCGCGGTCATGCCGAAATCGAAGTCCCGTCGGGCGGACCAGTAGCGGGCGGCGATCTCGCCGGCAGCCTCCTCGGCGGCCCGTGGGTTGGTACCCGTGACCAGGGCGGCGGCGGTCGCCCGCGGTTCGTCGGCCCAGACATAGCCGACCATGATGTTGGCATCGAGGACACCCGGGCGGGCGTCGTAATCCGGCAGGGCGGCGTAGAGCGATTTCGCCGGCTCGTCCTCGGTGCTGGTGCGCTCGCCGGGCAGCAGCACCGGCACCGGCGCCCAGGCGACGCCCGGCCGCGGGCCACCGTCGAAGCTGTCCAGCAGCAGCGTCAGGGCCCGCCGATGGGTCTCCGCCACGTCGATATGCGGCGCCGTGCGGTAGGCGCAGAAAATGTCGATGGCATCGACGACCGCGGGAGAGACATTGCCATGGAGATCGTAGCTGACGGCGATCCGGCACTGGTCGCCCACTGTCTCGCGCGCGGCACCGATCCAGTCTCCTTCCGCGTCCTCCATGCCCTCCACATACATCGCCCCATGCATGACCAGCAGCAGGCCATCCAGCGGACCGGCCTGCCGCAGCGCTGCCAGGAAGTCCGATTTGAACCGCCGATAGACCGGGCCGGCGACCGGACCGCCTGGCAGGGCGCGGGCATGGAACAGCGGCACCGCCTCGAGATCGGCACGGTCGGGAAGGGCGAGATCGAGCGCCGGCGCCAGCGCTTCGCCCGAAACGACGCGGAAGTCCGACGCCTTCATGACCAGCGGCGAATAGGTGCTGCATTCCGTATGGATGCCGCCGATCGCTACGCGGACGGGCATTGCCGACGGCCGATGCTAGAGCTGCGGCATCAGCCGGGACAGGGCGGCGAAACGCTGCCAGTCCTTGGACTCGCGGGGCGTCCAGCCAGCTTCGGCCACGGCGCCGAGGCGCGGGAAGACCATGTAGTTGAACTGGGCGCGGCTCAGCAGATGCTCGGACCAGATGCCGGACTGCACGCCCTTGAGCCTGGCCGTCAGATCGCCGGTCAGGCCGCTATCGGCCTCGAATTCATAGCAATTCTGCACCGTCGAGGCGCCAGCCCAGCTGGCGCCGGGCTCCTGCCATCCGGAGGCCTGGGTCATGTCCATGTAGTATTTCTGGCCGGGGCTGCAGATGACGTCGTAGCCCTCACCGGCAAGCCGCGCGGTGACCTCGGGATTGCGCCAGGCGACCAGCAGCGTGTCCTGGGTATCGACGCCGCCGCCATCGGCCACCTCGTCCCACCCCGCCAGCTTCTTGCCGAGGCCGGAGATGATCGCCTTGGTCTTCCTGCAGAAGTGTGCCTGCAGTTGCGCCGTGCCCGTCAGCCCTTCCTCCTCCATAAGGGCCTGGGCCAGCGGAGAGGCCAGCCAGGACCGGTCGTTGACCTCGTCGGCGCCGATATGGATGTAGTCGGAGGGGAACAGAGCCGCCACCTCGGCCAAGACCGTCTCCACAAAAGTGTAGGTCTCCGGCATGGCCGGGTTCAGCGCGTTGTTCGGATAGCCTTGGACTGAGCGGTAGCTGTCTTCCGGCTCGCCCGGATCGCGCAGATGCGGCAAGGCGTGCAGCACCGCCGTGCAATGGCCGGGCATGTCGATTTCGGGCACGATATCGATGTTCAGCGACGCGGCATGGGCGAGTGCCCGGCGCACGTCGTCGCGGCTGTAATGACCGGCATAGGTCTCCGCGCCGCTTCCCAGCTGCGGCACCATCACACAATCCGCGCCGCGCCGGGAGCCGATCTCGACGAGCTCCGGATGGGCTTCGATCTCCAGCCGCCAGCCCTCGTCGTCGGTGAGATGCCACTGGAACACGTTCATCTTGTGCCAGCCGAGGATGTCCAGGAATCGCAGAACCGAGTCGAGCGGATAGAAGTGCCGGGACACATCGAGATGCGAGCCGCGCCAGCCATATCGCGGTGCGTCGTTGATGGATCCCGACTTCGGCAGGGAGAAGGTCGCCGGGTCGGTGCGGGCGCCGTGGAGGATCTGGGCGAGTGTGATCAGGCCGTAGTCGCGGCCGGACGCATCGGCGTGGCGAAGCCCGATCCGCTCCGGTTCGAAGTCCAGCCGATAGCCGCTCGCCGGAAGCGTCCCGTCTTCCGTACAGTCCACGGGCAGAGCCCCCGGATCGCGATCCAGGCGAAACGGCTTCCGGGCGGCCGGAAAAAGTCGGTGGGCCAACGCCGCGATCTTGCCGAAGGACGCCCTGTCCGCCGCCGATGCGTCGTCGCCAGGGCGCAGGTCCGGGGCGCCATCGCGCCAGGCCGCGATGGCGCAGTCCCGCGGCCATGGCAATACGGACAGCGGCAGCGCGACCCGCCCGGCCGGAACCGACTTCCGCTCGCCGGAGTCGAAGGCGGGATCGATGGCCAGATCGCCGACATCGACCGGCAGGCGCTCTCCGCCGGACAGGACCAGATAGGCCGACTTCGGACCTTCGAGCCGGTTTTGCGACTGGTGCGTCAGACCTTCGACGGTAAACGACCATATGCCGCCGGGCGGAATGCCGGCGCCGTCCGCCGCCTCGAACTCATGGAAATTGGCGACACGGCGGACCAGGGTCGCACCATCGCAGCGATGGTCGTCGGCGACCCGCGTCATCATGGAGAGCGCTATGCGGAACCGATCCAGCGTCCGATCGGACAGGCTGATCAGAGTCAACGTCATGCGGCCATGCACGGGCGCGTCAAGGGGTGCGAAGGCCGCCTCCAGGCGGTATTCGGCATGTGTCATGTCTGCCTCTCGCATCTGGCGATCCGCGGACCGGATTGGTGTCGGCCTGATCCGCCATCGGTTCCATCGACCGCCGCCCGCGCAGGCCCCCGGGATGTGCTAGAAACGGCGAAATCTGCCGGGGTGCGACCAAAGACAGGCGAGTGCCGATGCACGATATGCTCGTGAGACTCTACGATTTGCCGGACAAGGGAAAGGCCTTACGGAGACTCCACGATCAGGACATCGTCGTGAGGCGCGCCGCCGTGCCCGAGAAACGGCAGGTGACCGACTGGATTGCCGCCACTTTCGAAGGGACCTGGGCGACGGAGGCGGAAATCGCCTTCACCCGACAGCCCGTAAGCTGCTTCCTGGCGTTGAAGGACAAGGAGATCCTGGGTTTTGCCTGCCACGAGGCAACGTGCAGGAACTTCTTCGGACCTACAGGCGTCGCCAAGGCGTCGAGGGGGCTGGGCATCGGCAAGGCATTGCTGTTGGAGGCCCTTTGGGACCAGAGGAACCAGGGCTATGCCTATGCCATCATCGCCGGCGTCGGCCCGGCGGCATTCTACGAAGACGCCGTGGGGGCGGTGACGATCGAAGGGTCCCAGCCGGGGTACTTCGAAGGCCTGCTGTTGGACTGACCCGAGATCGACCGCCCGGACGAACGCCTCCCCGGCCTCAAGGACTTGCTGGCGGTGCAGGCTGTCTCGACCGAAATCGTCTCCAGTGTGCAGTGTCGAAGTTTGGGGTCGTGGGGCTGACGCAATGGAGGTCGCCACGGAAGGCACACGGTCAATGCCATCTGTCCGGACATTGTCGAGACCGATTTGTGGGCCTGTTACCACCGTGTCTGGGGTCAGATGCCGGGCGACTACGGCCCCGGCGAGCGTAGCGTCGACATCCGCTAAGTGATAGTCCGCCTTCGCGCCGGTTCGCCGTCGGGGTAAGCGCTCACCCGTCTCAGCCCGCCTCATCCGATCGGAGGCGGAAGCCATGCACTTCGACCGTGCCGCCCGCGACAAGAAATCCGATCCCGCCGGACAGCCCGGCCGTCGGAAGATCCGACGTGAGGACCGTCTCGCCCACCCTGCCTCTCACCGTCTCGGACGCTAGATCCAGCTCTACCTCTACGCGATGGCCCGGATACGGCCCGCCGGGCGCCGCCGCGAGGCACCGGGTCTCGCCGTCGCGCCGGAGCTCGAGACGGACCTCGCCGCGACGGTCGCAGATAATCGCCAGAAAGCGGCGCAATCCACGGACTGCCGCGAGCAGGCCGAAGCTCTCATACAGATCCGACGAGAGCGTGGCGGATACTTCATAGCCCGCCCAATCCCTGGGGCCATAGAGCGCGATCCCGTCGGCACCGGCATGGGCCATCCTCACGGTGCGATGGCGCGATGCGCCCTGGAACCAGTCGGCATTGGTCACGAAGAGACGATCGGCCATGTCGTTCAACGGATCCGGAACGTAGGCGAAGCTCGGCCGGTGTCGCCAGTCGAGGCTTTCGAGGCCGATGCTTGCAGGACCGCTCGCATGGGCCGTGATACCCACCCGCTCCACATGACCGCTGGCGAAGTCCGGCAGGGTCCATCGCAGCGGCACCGTCCGGCCGGGGGCGAGCCTGGTTTCCGGGCCGGAGAGCGTCTCCAGCGTAGCGGCCTCCATCCGCAGCAGTACCGTCGGCGCAACAGTGATCGGTGCAGCCCCGTCAACCTGCCGGATGACGGCCTCGATACGGTCGCCCGGATGCAGGATGGGCGTCGCCGAGAGGGCGTAGGGCGGGGAGTCGAAGTCCCGCGGCGCCGGGAAAACGGCGGTGGTCAGATGCACAGGCCTCGCATTTGCCAATGGCAGGACCAGAAGCGATCCCTCGTTGCGTGGTGGCCGATGGTGCGCCTCGGCATCGGCGGCGTCGCGGCTGGCAACGAAGCCCTGGGTCGAGGTCGGATAGCCGAAATGAAACCGCGCCCGGGACTCCGGCGCCTGCCCGGGCCGATCGCCAAGGCGTGCGGCCAGACTTTGGAACCGGTCGGTGAGGCGAGCGGCGTCGGAGATCGCGCCCGCGCCATCGGCACTGGACACGAACAGCCTGTCTCCGAGCGGCTCCACCAGATCGCGGGCCTGCTCGATCAAGGCCGGACCGAGCCAGATACCGAGGATCGCGCCGACGTTGCCAGCGTTGGAATCGGTGTCCCAGCCCGCGGTCACGGTGATCGCGAGCGACCGCCGGAAATCGCCGCCACCCGCAAGGAGGCCGAGCAGGACCAGCGCGAAGTTGGGGACGATGTGGCAATTGCCGCCATACCTCCCGGGGCCATAGCGCTGCTCGATCGCCGCCCGGATGTCGCGCCAGTCGCCCTTCGCCGATGACCAGTTGGCGACATCGTCGATGACCGCACGAATGGTTCCGCCATCCCCTGCCGCCTGCCGCGCGGCCTCCACGATGTCACGCAGAGTTTCGGCCTCGAATGCGGCCGTCTGCATCGCCGCCATGGCCGCGGCGGCATCGAGCGCGTCTCCGTCATGCGAGACCGATGCCGCCTGCCGCGCCAGCCGAGCGGCGAGCGCACGGTCCCCGGCGGCAAGGAACGCCCAGCCCTCCACGAAGATCTGCGCGCCGACCTGGTTGGCCAGAACCGCTCCGTTCAAACCGACAGAGCCCGAACGCGGCGGCGGGACCCCCGCCTTGAGGCGCGCAAAGGCGGTGTGCTCGGTGCTGTTCCCGAATCCGCCCCACCACAGCGTCGTGCGGCCTTCGACGATGTCGTTGAGCCAGATTTGCGCAATCCGCCGGCTGTCCAGTTCGGCAAGCGAGTCGCAATCCTCCGCCGCCCGCGCGAAGACGAAGGTGCCCGACAGGTCATCGTCCGGGACAACGACCGGCAGCCCCAATTCGCCAGCGACATAGCGGTCGACGAAACCGAAGCGCTCGACGATCGCCGCGTGCTCCCATTGCTCGACGGGGCGGCCGAGATAGACCCCGATCATCTTGCCAAGGATGCCGGCATAGATGCGATCAGCGTATCGCGGCGCGGGCGGGCGGGCGATCGACTCCGATGCAGAGGGCATTGCGGGATATTGGCGATGAAATTGTTGACATTATAATTGACATTCTACTGCCGCCATGCAAGCTCGAAGTCGCTCATTGCATCCAAGAAAAGAAAATGGGGAGGAGCCAATGCGTGTGTTATCGGGACTTGCTGGCATGGCGGTGCTTGCGGCGGGCATGGCGATGCCGGCCGCCGGGCAGGCGCAGACCCTGACGTTGTGGAGCCACTGGGCCGACCAGCAGGCCAAAATCGACTTCGTCGAATCCGCCGCGCGGGCCTTCGAGGCGGAGAACCCGGGCGTCACCATCGAGATCACCTGGTATCAGAAGGAACCGCTGTTCGCGGCGCTGAAGACGGCACTGTTCGCCGGCCAGGGGCCGGACCTCTTCTATGCCGACGCCGACCAGGTCGAATACATCGAGAACGACATCCTGCTCGACCTGACCGACCGCATCGATTGGGACAATGTCGAGCCCTGGGCCAGGGCGACCTGGACCCATGGCGACGGGGTTTACGGCCTGCCACTGGAAGCCTGGACCGTCGAGCTCTACACCAACGAGGCGGTGCTGCAGGAGATCGGCGTGGAGATGCCGGTCGAGGGCCTGGAGGGCCAGGATTTCCTCGACTTCATCGCAGCCGCCCGCGCCGCCGGCGTCACGCCGATGGCCCAGGGCGTGGGCGACCGTCCTTACCCCGGCGCGTTCCTGAGCCATGAGATCCTGCTCAAGATGCTGGGACCGGAGGACTACACCGCCCTTCTGACCGGCGACGGCAGCCAATGGGATGATCCCCGGGTCCGCGAGGCTTTGACCTTCGCCAAGGCGATCATCGACTCCGGGGCATTCCCCTCCGACATCTCGTCGATCAAGCTGGGCGAGGCGCATTTCTACTTCCACACGAATCCCAGCGCGGCAACGTTCCAGATGGGCTCGTTCTATCCGTCGCGGGCCTTCAACCCTCCGGATGCCGGAGGCCAGCCGGCCAACTTCCAGCTCGGCATCGTCAACGGCCCGATCCCGCCGGGCAGCGCCTGCCCGTCCTGCAAGACGATCGCCGTCGGCGGCTCCTTCGTGGCCAATGCGCGCTCGGAACACCCCGACCTTGCAGCCGGCTTCCTCAATTTCCTGGCCACCCCCGAAATGGGCAATCTGTGGCTGGAGAAGAACCTGGTGCAGACCGGGATCAAGGCCGATCCGTCCAGCATGACCGGCGACACGGGCGAGTATTTCCAGAAGCTTTTGGCTGCGAATTCCGGCAACGACTATGCCTTCGGCATACCGCTGGCGCTGATGCGCGGCCAGCCCAAGGAGGTCTTCACCCAGGTCTTGAACAACGCGTTCCCTGCCGGACTGCTCGATGTCGACGAGGTGATCGCGCAGATGAAGGCGGCATACTAGATCGTCCAGGCGGCCCTGGTCCGCGCGACCGGGGCCGCCCGGCGACCCGCCCTCAGCACCGGGACAGGCCATGCTGGCGAAGACCGACGAAAGCCATCCGCCCGGCGTCATCGCCAGCTTCCTGCTGCCGGCGCTGCTGGTCTTTGCCGCCTTCACCGCCCTGCCGGTCCTGCGCACCTTCTACAATTCGGTGCACGAGGTGCTGCCGTTCCGCGACGACACCTATGTCGGGTTCACACATTACCTGGCGCTGTGGTCCGACGACATCTTCTGGAAGGCGGTGTCGAACACCCTGACCTGGGCCATCGTCTCGCCGGTGCTGGAGGTGTCGATCGCGACGCTTCTGGCGCTGTGCCTTTATGCCAAGGTGCCGGGCGCCCGGTTCTTCCGCATCGCCTGGTTCACCCCGGTGCTGATGTCCTATGTGGTGGTCGGGATCCTCTGGATGTGGATCTTCAACTACGATTGGGGCGTCCTGAACCTGCTCCTCCGGAGCGTCGGTCTGGAGGCCTGGGCGATGCCCTGGCTCGGCGATCCGCGGACCGCGCTGCCGTCGCTGATCGCGGTGACCACCTGGATGTGGGTCGGCTTCAACATGGTTGTGGTGCTCGCCGCCATGTCGTCGATGCCCAAGGAGGTGCTGGAGGCGGCCGAGCTGGACTATTGCGGCTGGCTGCAGAAGCTGTGGTTTGTGATCCTGCCGCTGATCCGGCCGACCCTGCTCAACCTGGTCGTGCTCGCCTTCATCGGCAAAATGAAGATCTTCGACCTGGTCTGGGTCACCACCCAGGGCAACCCTCTCTGGGCGACCGAGACCGTGTCGACTTACGTCTACAAACGCGCCTTCCGCTGGTCGACCTTCGATCTCGGCTATCCCTCGACCATCGCCGTGGTCTGGTTCGTCATCGTGCTGGCCGGGGTTCTGCTGCTGAACCGCCTGTTCCGCCGGCAGGACCGGCTGGAATATTGACGATGGCGGCGACCCTGTCGGCTGGCACCCTGCGCCGGGGCGGGCTGATGCTGTTGCTGGCGCTTTACACCGCGTTCTCGGCCGGGCCCTTCGCCTGGGTGGCGACCATGTCGCTCAGGACCACCACGGAGATCGCGCACAACCCGTACGGCCTGCCCGCACCGCCGCATTTCGGCAAGTTCCGCGATGCCTGGGTCAATTCCAGCTACGACGTCTACTTCACCAACTCGGTGCTCGTCGTGCTGTCCGCAGTGCTCGTCGTGACCGTCATCGGCGGCATGGCGGCGCATTGCTTCGCGCGCTACGCCTTTCCGTTCAAGCGTTTGATCTACATGCTGATCCTGTCCACCATCATCTTCCCGCCGCAGGTCACCGTGATCGGCCTGTTCCAGATCCTGGTCGACTATGGGCTCTACAACTCCCGGGTCGGGCTGGTGCTGGTCTATGTCGCGATCCAGCTGCCGATCACCATCTACATCCTGGAGAGCTTCTTCGCGCGCATCCCCAAGGACCTGTTCGACGCCGCCCGGATCGACGGCTATTCGGAATGGTCGATCTTCTGGCGTATCTCGCTGCCGGTGGCGCTGCCGGCGATCTCCACCACGGTGATCCTCAACACCATCCTGCTGTGGAACGAGTTCCTCTATGCCGTGGTGCTGATCACCGACGACGACAAGCGCACCCTGCCGCTCGGCATCCTGCGCTTCATGGGCGATCAGTTGGAGGATGTCGGCATGATCGCCACCGGGCTGATGATCGCAATCGTCCCGGTGGTCGTGATCTACATGTTCTTCTCCGAGCGCCTGATCCAGGGCATGACGGCCGGGGCCGTCAAGTGAGGTCGGATGGCAGTCGTCCAGCTTGACCGGCTCTCTAAACACTATCCCGGCACCGCCCTGCGGGCGGTCGACGACGTGTCCATGACCGTCGCCCATGGCGAGTTCATGGTCCTGCTGGGACCGTCGGGCTGCGGGAAATCGACAACGCTGCGCATGATCGCCGGGCTGGAATCGATCTCCGGCGGCACCGTCTCGATCGATGGCGAGGTGGTCAACCAGGTCCCGGCCAAGGACCGCGACATCGCCATGGTGTTCCAGTCCTATGCGCTCTATCCGCATATGACGGTCCGCGACAACATGGCTTTCGGGCTGCGCCGGCGCGGCTTCGACCGGGCCGAGATCGCCCGGCGTGTCGACGACGCGGCGCAGGCGATCGGCTTGACCGACTATCTCGGACGCAAGCCGCACGCCCTGTCCGGCGGCCAACGCCAGCGGGTCGCCCTCGGCCGGGCGATCGTGCGCGACCCGAAGGTCTTCCTGTTCGACGAGCCGCTGTCCAACCTCGACGCGGCCTTGCGGGTTTCCACCCGGGCCGAGCTGACCCGCCTGCACCACCGCCTGGGCGCGACCATGATCTACGTGACCCACGACCAGGTCGAAGCCATGACCATGGGATCGCGTATCTGCATCATGCAGGATGGCGCGGTGCGCCAGATCGGCGCGCCGATGGAAGTCTACCGCAACCCCGCCGACACCTTTGTCGCCTCGTTCCTGGGAAGTCCGCCCATGAACCTGCTGCCGGCGGAGCTAGACGGCGGCGGCATCCGCCTCGGCGGCCAGGCGCTGGGCATCGCCGCGCCGGACCGGGCCAACGGGACGGCGATCCTCGGCGTGCGGCCGGAGGATATTGTGCTGGGCCCGGCGGACGCCGAGGACGGAATGCAGTCCGGCCGCATCGTCGCCATCGAGCCGCTGGGCGCGGAGACGCTGGTCCGGGTGGCGGTAGAGAGCATCGGCGAGGAGCTGATGGTGCGGGCCGGACGGACCGTCCGGCAGACCATCGACGACATGGCGACGCTGCGTTTCGATGGTCACGCGGTGCGGATGTTCGACAAACATAGCGGGCGCAGCCTGACGCCCGGGATTGGAGACAAGGATGACTGACGCACCGCCGCTCAAGGCGCTTCGCCGCGTGCCGCGGGCCGATGCGGTAGATGTCGCCGCCTTCCGGGACGTCCCGGTCGGCAACATCGTCGACGCGATGGGCCGCACCGGCGCGCTGGACCATCGCATCAAGGCGGTCACGTCGCGCAGTGCATTCGCCGGAAGCGCGCTCCCCGTGGATGCCGGGCCACGCGACAATCTCGCCGCCTGGGCGGCATTGCGCGTCGCCCTTCCGGGCGACGTCCTGATCATCGCCACCGGTGGGTTCGAGGCGGCATCGGTGTGCGGCGACATCCTGATCGGCATGGCCCGCAACGCCGGTATCCAGGCCGTCGTCACGGACGGCATGGTGCGCGACCGATCGGGTATCGACGCGGTCGGGATCCCGGTCTTCGCTGCCGGCATTTCGCCCAACTCGCCACAGAAGGCCGGGCCGGGCAGCGTCGGCCTGCCGGTGGTGCTGCGCGGAGTGCGGGTGGCAGCGGGCGACATCGTCTGCGGCGACGAGGATGGCGTGGTCGTGATCCCTTCGGCGCAAATCGGAGCAACCCTCGAAGCGCTCGCCGAAGTGCGGGCCAAGGAGGCAGCGATGGAGGAAAAGGTCGCGGCCGGGGTGTCGGTTCCCGACTGGTTCGCGGCGCAGGGGGATGACGAGCTGTTTCGCTTCGTCGACCCGGAGTGACCCGATGACGCGCATCTTCTACAACTCGCTGGGCACCCCGGACCTCTATGCGCTGATCCGCGCACGCATGCCCGAGGGCCTGGTCCTGAAGACCCTGTCCACCGACAGCGACGACGAGCGCCGCGCGGCGATCGCGGATTGCGAGGTCGTCATCGTGGCCGCCAAGCCGCTGACCGCCCCGTTGATCGAGGCCGCCCGGAAACTCCGCCTGGTGCATCACCAAGGTGTCGGCTTCCACGACACCGTCGATGTCGACGCCCTGGCTCTGCGCGGCATACGCCTGGCGCTGACGCCCAAGGGCACCACCGTCGGCGTCGCCGAACACGCGGTACTGCTGATGCTGGCAACCGCTCGGCATCTCGCCTTCGCCGACCGCGAGCTGAGGCAGGGCCGCTGGCATGTGAACAGCCTGCGCACACAATCCTTCGAATTATGCGGCAAGCGGGTCGGTTTCCTCGGCTTCGGCCGTATCGGTCGCGAGACCGCGCTGCGGCTGAAGGCCTTCGGCACCGTCGGACAATTCCACGATCCGGCCGTCAACCTTCCGGCCGAGGAGCTCGAGCGCCATGGCGTCGAGCCTGTATCCTTCGAACGGCTGCTTGAGACTTCCGACATCGTCAGCCTGCACATGCCGTTGGTCGCCGCGACGCGGCACATTCTCGGGCGCGAGGAGATCGCCCGGATGAAGCCCGGGGCGATCATCGTCAACACCGCCCGTGGCGGGCTGATCGACGACGACGCACTGGCTGCGGCGCTGACCTCCGGCCACCTTGCCGGGGCCGGGCTCGACGTTTTCGAGGGCGAGCCGCTGAGCCCGGATCATCCGCTGGCGGCGCTGCCGAACACGGTGCTGACACCGCATTTCTCCGCCGGGACCAGGGATGCGATGACGCGGAAAATGGACGCGGTGTTTGCCAATGTGCAGCGCTACATGCGTGGCGAGGCGCTGCACAACGAGGTCCGGCTGCAGCCGCCGGCCGCGACCGGCACCGAGCCGTGATCGACGCCCATGTGCACCTGATCGACCTGCAGCGCCATCCCATGGCGCCGGGCAAGGGCTATGTGGCGCGGCCGGACGAGGCCGGCACGCTGCCCATGCTGCTCGACCTGTTCGACCGGCACGGCGTCGTCGGAGCAGTGCTGGTCCAGCCCAGCGGCTACGGCGAGGACAACGCCGCCATGCTGGAGGCGCTGGCCGCCGAGCCGGGCCGGTTCAAGGCGGTGGTCCAGGCCGATGGCGCCGAGTTGGACAGACTCGGCCACATGGACGGGGTCGTCGGGCTGCGTCTGAATACCACCCACAGCATCGACCGGCTGCATGACCGTAGGGCCGTGCGGCGGGCCCTGTCGGCGGCGGAGTCGGCCGGGCTGGCCTGCGAGATCCTGGCTCCGCCCGATTTGCTCGCAACCGCCGCCGACGACATCGCCGCCGCTGCCTGTCCGGTGGTCCTCGACCATATGGGGCTGCCGGATATCGGCGATGGCCTTGAGGCGTTCCGCGCCGTGTTGGCGCTGGCCCGCGCCGACACCGTGTTCGTGAAGCTGTCCGCGCCCTTCCGCATTGCGACGGCACCATTCCCCAGCCTGCGCCCGTTCACCGACGCGCTGCTCGACGCATTCGGGGCGGATCGCTGTCTTTGGGGGTCGGACTGGCCCTTCATCAATCTGCCGGATCGCCCGGCGCCGGATTACGGCGCGCTTGTCGATTGGGGCCGGTCGCTGCGCCCGGCCCAGCGGGAGGCCATCATGGGCGGCACGGCGCGCCGCTTGTTCGGCTTCGCCCCGCACACCGGGTCATGACCGGTTCCAAGACCCTGCGTGTGGCGGTGGCCGGCGCCGGCATGGTCAGCGGCCATCACCTGCCGGCCTGGCGCGCACTCGAGGATGTCGAGGTCGTGGCGATCTGCGACATCGATCCGGAACGGGCCCGGGCGCGCGCCGAGGCATTCGGCATCGCGCAGGTCTTCGCCGATGTCGAGACGATGCTGGTCGACACCGGCCCGGACGCCCTGGACATCGCATTGCCGCCCGACATGCACGTGCCCGCACTGCGCGTGGCGGCGCGTCATGGCACCGCCGTGTTGTGCCAGAAGCCGCTGGCCCCGAGCCTGGCCGAGGCCCGGGCGATCGCCGCGGAGATCGGCGATGCGATCCCGGTCATGATCCACGAGAACTGGCGCCGGCGCGCCCATTACCGGCGGCTCAAATCCTGGCTTGACTCCGGACGGCTGGGAAAGGTCGTGGCGTTCGAGATGTCGCTGATGGGCTCCGGGCTGCTTGCGGATGGGCATGGACGGCGCCCCACACTGGAGCGCCAGCCCTTCTTCCGGGACCTCGACCGCTTTCTGGTGATCGAGGTGCTGATCCACCATCTAGACACGCTGGCCTACCTGCTCGGTCCGGTGGTCGTGAAGAGTGCGGCGCTGTCAAACCGGTCGGGGGCGCTGCGGGGCGAGGACACGGCGGTCATTCACCTGGCCGCCGGCGGCGTCGATGGCTGCCTGGCGGCGAGCTTCGCCGTCGGCGGCGAACCGGCGCTGCCCGGCGACCGGCTGTCGCTGTACTGCCAGCGCGGCACCGTCCGGCTGGATGGCTGGGAGCTGGAGGCCAGCCTGGAGGGGCTCGACCCGCTCTCCACCGATCCGGAAAGCGGATACGAGGACAGCTATCAGGCCGCGATCGCCGCCTTCGTCGCCAGCCTGAAATACGGCGTCCCGTTCGAAACCGGGCTGGCGGAATCGCTCGCCGCCCTGAAGGCTGTCGAAGCCGTCTACACGCTCTCCAGGTTCAAACCTGCCCCATGAGATAGGCTTCCTTGGACGGCTCGATATGGTTGACCACAAGCTCGAAAAGCTGCGCCCGGTCCTCGGAGCGAATGGCCTCGATCATCGCCTCATGCTCCTTGCGCGCCTGCGCCAGAAGCTGCGGATCGGCGATGCGGTACGAGCGGATGGCATGGCTGAGCCAGGCATGCTGGCGGATCGCCTCAGCCAGATAGCGGTTGTTGCAGCAGTCAAACAGCGTGTCATGGAACGCATTGTTCAGCTCGAAGACCGCCGTCAGGTCGTGGGCATCGACCGCCTTGCCGTGCCGTTCCTGAAGGGATTCCAGCGTCTTCAGAACCTCCGGGTCGAAGGGAAAGCGCATCCGCTCCACCGCCATGCCCTGAAGGGCGCCGCGCATGTCGTAAAGCTCCTCGACCTCCTGGCGCGAATAGTCGCGAACGAGGGCGCCACGGTTCGGCCGGCGCTCCACGATGCCCATCCGGTCCAGCTCGATCAGCACCGAGCGGACCACGTGCCGCTTGACGCCGAACCGCGCGGTGAGCTCCTCCTCGACCAGCCGCTCGCGCGGCTTCAGCTTGCCGAAGATGATCTCAAGCTCCAGACAGCGTGTGATTTCCTTCGCATCCATGCCGATAAAGTTGCCGTTACAAGATCGGCAACAATTTTGTCAGCATACGCCTGGCGCGACAATCCACTTTCCTCAGGCGGGTCTCGCGCGACCCGGGCATGCAGGCTGGCGGCATGAAAGTTCCGCCCCGGAGCCGGACAGCCTACGACACATCCGTCGACCCGCAGATGGCGCCGCTGCTCGCAGACGCGTTGCGGCAGAAGGCGGCGAGACCACCGTCGCAGACCACCGATGCGGCGCGGGCGCAATGGCTGCGCACGGAGTTCTCGGCGGCGCAGCAGCGCTGGAACCAGGAGCCCGTCGAAGCGGTGCACTGGTCCGATCGCTGGCTGCGGCTCGAGGGTCGCACATTGCGCCTGCGGAGCTTCGTGCCCGACCGGCCGCGGCCGGGGCTCATCCTCTATGCCCATGGCGGCGGCTGGGTGATCGGCAGCGTCGAGACCCATCATCGGATCATGGCGGCGCTGGCACGGGCGGCATGCCGGAGAGTCGTCGGAATCGACTACCGGCTGGCGCCCGAGCATCCCTTCCCGGCGCCGATGCGGGACATCGCCGACACGGTTGGCGCCGTTCTGGACGAGGCCGCCAGCCAGCCGGTCTACCTCGCTGGCGATTCCGCCGGTGCCAATCTCGCGCTCGGCGCGGCGCTCTACCTGCGGGACAACGATCCCCGGCTGTTCCGGTCCATCGCAGGGCTGGCGCTGGTGTATGGCTGCTACCGGCACCAGATCGACAGCGGCTCGCACCGCACCTTCGGGACCGGCGGCTTCCTGCTGGACAGCGCCGATGTCGACTGGTTCTGGCGCTGCTATTACGGCGTCGGGGGCACGAATGCTATTGCCGAGCCGGCTCTGGCGGAGCTTGCCGGACTGCCGCCCATCCTGCTGATCGGCGCCGGCCTCGACCCGCTGCTCGACGATAGCTTGGAGATGTCTCGGGCACTCGCCGCTGCGGGCGTGGCGACAACACTGCGCGTGCTACCGGGCGTCGTGCACGGATGCCTCAAATATGTGGGACACCTGGACGCTGCGGATGGCTGCCTTGCGACGATCGGAGACTTCGTCGACACGCCAGCGCAGGATTGACGATGCGGGCCGACAGGGTTGGCATGCAAAGGAGACGGGAAAGGGCTACTCATCGAACGGGAGGGAGCGCTCCGCGATATCCGTCGATTCGATGTAATCCACGAGGCGGGCGACAAATGCTCGTTCGCCGCGGTCCTTCATCGCGCGCTCATTGATCGCGACATGCACGTCGAGCGTCGGCTCCTCGATCGTCAGCGGGATGCGCCACAGCCGCCCGTCTCGCATATCGCGCTCCATCGCATGCACCGGCAGCGAGCCGATGCCTAGACCGGCCACGATCATCCGGCGGATTTCCTCGACATGGGATGAGGTGCCTGTCGGCTCGCCCCCAAGCCCGTATTTCTGGCGAATCTTGGCGATGGGGTGCAGCGCATCGGCGATCTGGTCGGTCTTGAGGGCAACGTAGGTGCTGTCCTGCAGCTCCTTGAGCCGGACATCCGTCCGGCCATACAGCGGGTGGTTCGTGCCGCAGAAGAAGCCGAATTTCTCCCGATAGAGCACGTGCGTCGTCAGGTGTTTCTGGGGCTTGGCCAGCAGGCAGATCCCCAGTGAGCACAGCCCGTCGGATGTCGTCGCGATGACCTGCTTGCTGGGCATGACATCGAGCGTGAACGTGACCCTCGGATAGAGATCGTGAAACTTCCCGAGAATGTCGTCGAAAGGCGGGAAGACGACATAGCTCGCCATGGCGATGCGGATCGAGCCGGTCACATCGTCGTCCGCCTCGTGCAACATCGTGTCCAGATGGCGCAGCGAGTCCGCGATACGGCGCGCCTCCCGGTAGAGGATGGTGCCGTGGTCGGTCAACTCGAACCGTCCGCCGCCGCGCACGATGAGCTGCCGCCCGATGCTCTCTTCGAGCCGCTTCAACGCGCTGCTGACCGTGGGCTGAGTGCGCAGGAGCTTGTTTGCGGCGCGCGTTATTCCGCCTTCCTCGGCCACGACGACGAAGACGCGAAGGAGGTTCCAGTCGAGATCCTTGATTGGACGATGAGCGTGATACTGGTCCGGCACGAGCATTCGACAGGATAATTCAACGTCTACATTGACCATATCAATGTCAAGGCGGGCCACAAAGGTGTTATCGATGCCGCGGCGAATGCATTCAGAGGTGCGGACATGGCACGAAAGCGGTTGCGTGAGCTGGGTATCAGGATCGGGGACCTGCCGCCGGGACCGTTGAATGCCATCACCGACGTGTCCGGCGTCCGCGTCGGTCATGAGACGATTATCGCCGACGGCCCCCAGTGCGTGCGGACCGGCGTCACGGTGATCGAACCGGCGGATGGCGCATCCTGGAACCGCCATCTCTTCGCGGGTGCGCATGTGCTGAACGGAAATGGCGAGTTGACCGGACTCGCCTGGATCGACGAATTCGGACTGCTGTGCGGACCCGTGGCGCTGACCGGCACCTATGGCGTCGGCGCTGTCTATGAAGGTCTGTCCCGCGCCGAGGCGAACGCCGGGGTCGAGACCAACCTCTACCTGCCGGTGGTGGGCGAGACGTACGACGGTTGGCTCAGCGACCGGGCGGCCTTTGCCGTACGTCCTGAGCACGTCCAGCGCGCGCTGGACACGGCGGCCGGCGGCCCGGTGGCTGAGGGCAATGTCGGCGGCGGCACGGGCATGATCACACACGAGCTGAAGGCCGGGATCGGCACGGCGTCCCGTCAGGTGCCCGTGGCCGGGGAGGCGTACACCATCGGGGCGCTTGCCCAGAGCAATTACGGTCGACGCCGGCGGCTGACGCTGAACGGTCACTGCATCGGCGCGCTGATCGGCACGGACGTCGTCCCATCACCATGGCCAGAGCCGCGCGACGACGGCTCGATCATCGTCGTCGTGGCGACCGACGCGCCGCTCCTTCCGCATCAATGCCGGCGGATGGCGCAGCGGGTGGGGCTCGGCGTCGGCCGTGTCGGCGGCACGGGCGCGCCGGGCAGCGGGGACATCTTCCTGTGCTTCTCGACCGCCAACGCTCACGACGCCGCGGCGCCTCCCGCTGTCCGGACGGCGAAGTTTCTGCCCGATATGGCTCTTGGAGGCCTGTTTGGCGCGGTCGTCGAGGCTACGGAAGAGTGCATTTGGAATGCGCTGTGTGCCGCCGAGACGATGGAGGGCCTGGACGGGCATGTGGCGCATGCCATCCCTCCGGACCTGTTGGCGGATGCCCATGGTGCATAGACGTCGTCTATATCAAACATACTCAGAATAGATTTTCTTATTCCCCCGTCGCTGGCTAGGCTTGCCCAACGTCGACACGGCGATGTGGGAGAGACGCGTGGCGCCAGAGAGCGGTGGCTCGGGCCTCGTGGTTCGCGAGCTGTCCAAGGTCTTTGCCGGTTCCGATGGGCGCGATGTGCGGGCCGTCGACAGCATCTCCCTCGATATCGACCGAAACGAGTTCTTCACGCTGTTGGGGCCGTCGGGCTGCGGCAAGACGACGCTGTTGCGCATGATCGCGGGGCTTGAGCAGCCGACGGCGGGGGAGATCCTGCTTGACGGCATGCCCATGCAGGGCCGGCCACCTTTCGACCGTCCGATCAACACCGTCTTCCAGAACTACGCCCTCTTCCCGCATATGAGTGTGGCCGAGAACGTGGCCTTCGGCCTCCAGATGCGCGGCGTCGGTGCGGCGGAAATCACCGCGAAGACCGCGGAGATGCTGGACCTCGTGCAGCTTGGCGATCTGGGCGCGCGATCGCCCTCGCAACTCTCCGGCGGCCAGCAGCAGCGGGTGGCGCTGGCACGGGCGCTGGCAAACGCACCGAAGGTCCTGCTTCTGGACGAGCCGCTCTCGGCGCTTGATCTGAAGCTGCGCAAGCAGATGCGGCTGGAATTGAAGCGGCTTCAAAAGGCGACGGGCATCACCTTCATCTTCGTCACCCATGATCAAGATGAGGCGCTGATCATGTCGGACCGGGTGGCCGTTCTGTCCGAAGGGCGCGTCCTTCAGGTCGGCACGGCCGAGGACATCTATCGCCGTCCACGCAACCGCTTCGTCGCTGATTTCATCGGCGATACCAATATCCTGACGGGCCGCGCCGGCTCGGCTGGCCATGTCAGGCTGGGCAACGGTGCGGAAATCACGCTGCCCGAAGGCGTCGTCGCGACCGGTGAGACCTTATTGGCGATCCGCCCGGAGGACTGCGTGCTGGTCAACGGCCACCTGCCCGCCGGCGTGAGCCCCCTCGCCGCCAATATCCGCGAAGTCGAATACCTCGGCTCGGACACCAATCTCCTGGTCCAGCCCGAGGGGCTGGAGACCGACCTGACCGTGCGGCTGCGCAGCGCGGATCTGGGTGACGGCCCGTGCCGGCCCGGCGACAAGGTGCGGATCGGGTTGCCGGCCCACGCGCTCTGGATGCTCGACCGATGAACGACCGGCCCGCCCCCGCCGCCTCCGGCACCTTCAGCCCGCGCGGGCAGCGGCTGGCCCTCACGCCCGCCGTGGCCATGCTGGGGTTCTTCTTCCTGCTGCCGCTGCTGCTGGTCCCCGTGGCGTCGTTCATGGAGGCAAATCCGTGGGGCGGGGTCCGACCGGCCTTTTCGATCGACGCGTATCGCCAGATCGTCGTCGAGCAGGATTTCCTGGGCAACGTCCAGTTCCAGGACGCCTATCTGCGTATCCTGATCCGCTCGGTCGCGATCGCCGCCGCCACTGCGTTCCTGTGCCTGCTCGTCGGCTTCCCGGTCGCCTATGTCATCGCGATGCAGCCGAAATCGCGGCAGGGCGTGCTCCTGCTGCTGGTCACCGTGCCGTTCTGGACCAACCTCCTGGTGCGTACCTACTGCTGGATGATGATCCTGCGCGACGAGGGGCTGATCAATCACGGCCTCCAGGCCGCCGGGCTGATCGACAGTCCGCTGCGGTTGCTCTACACCAACGGCGCCATCGCCATCGGATTGCTCTACACCTTCCTGCCGTTCATGGTCCTGCCGATCTTCGCCTCGGTCGAGCGGATCGACCGGAGCCTGATGGAAGCGGCACACGACCTCTATGCGGGGCGGCTGACCACCTTGCGCCGCATCGTGCTGCCCCTGGCAAAGCCCGGCATCGTGTCCGGCGTGATCCTCGTCTTCGTGCCGGCACTCGGCTCCTTCGTGGCGCCGGCGCTGCTGGGCGGCGGCAAGCATCTGATGATCGGCTCGCTGATCCAGATGCAGTTCGGCAACGCGCGCAACTGGCCGTTCGGCGCGGCCATGTCGCTGATCCTGCTGCTGGCCGCGTTCGGCTTCATGCTCTGGCTCTATCGCCGGCGTGAGCGGGGCACGGTCGGCCTATGAGCGTCGAGACCGATCTCCCGCGTGTCGCACAGGTGCAAGGGCGCCGGTTTGCCGTAGGCCGCATCCCCGGCTTCAAGGCGATCACGGTCGCGTTCTTTGTGTTCCTCTATGCCCCGATCGTCCTGCTGGTGATCTTCTCCTTCAATGGCAGCGACAGCGCGACCGTGTGGTCCCACGCCTCGCTCGACTGGTACCGCGCGGTGATCGAGAACGAGGACATCCAGCGGGCCGCCCTGAACTCGTTGATCGTGGCCGTCGTCTCATCGATCGGCGCCACGGTGATCGCGACACTTGCGGCGCTTGCCATCGGGCGCGGCGCACCGCTGAGGAGCGAGCCGCTGGTCCTGGGCACGCTGCTGATGCCGCTGATCGTCCCGGAAATCGTGATCGCGATCGCCATGGTGATCTTCTTCACGGCCATCGGGCTGAGCCTCGGGCTGGGCAACGTGATCCTGGCCCACACCGTCTTCGTCATCCCCTTCGCCTACCTGCCGATCCGGGCACGGCTCGACAGCCTCAGCCTGACCTATGAAGAGGCGGCGCAGGATCTCTATGCCGATCCCTGGCAGACCTTCCGGCACGTGACCCTGCCGCTGCTGGCACCGGGAATCGTCTCGGGGCTGATGCTCGCCTTCATCACCTCGATCGACGACTTCATCATCACGCTCATGGTGGGCGGCGCGGGCACGACCACGCTGCCCGTCTACATCTATTCGCTCGTGCGCGTCGGCGTGACCCCGCAGGTCAATGCCGTCTCCACGCTGCTCCTCGCAGTCACGATCATTTTCGTCAGCCTTGCATGGCTCATCGCAAGACGTTCCGAGCGGCGCCGGCCGTAGCGGAGCGCGCATACCAAAGAAAGGAGACAGGGATGAAGACCAGATTGCAGACAACCGCCTTGGCCGCCGCGCTGACGGCCTGGGCCGGCATGGCGCAGGCCGAAGGCGTGCTGAACCTCTACAACTGGGCGGAATACACATCGCCCGAATTGATCCAGAAGTTCGAGGCCGAGACCGGCATCGACGTGGTGATCGACACCTACGATTCGAGCGAAACGCTCGTGGCCAAGCTGCAGGCCGGCGGCGCCTCCTACGATATCGCCGTGCCGGGCAACAACTTCGTCGCGGGAATGGTGGAATCGGGCCTGCTGGAGAGGGTGAACCCGAGCGAACTGGAGGGTTTCGCCAACCTGCAGGAGCAGTGGAAGTCGCCGCCATGGGACCCGGACAACGAATACTCGATCCCTTTCCTCTGGGGCACGACCGGGTTCACCGTCGATACCGAAACCTATCGCGGCGATATCGACACATTCGCGGTCCTGTTCGAGCCGCCGCCCGAACTGCAGGGCGAGATCGGCATGTTCAACTCCGCGGACGAAGTGGTGAAGATGGCGCATGTCTATCTGGGCCAGGACATCTGCAGCGAGGACCCCGCGGATTTTCAGCGGGTCTACGATCTGCTGTCGGCGCAAAAGGAACACGTGAAAATGTACCAGTCCGAGGGTCTTCGTGAGCGGATGTATTCCGGCGAAGTGGCGATCCATTCCAATTGGAACGGCAGTTCCCTCAAGATGCGCGCCCGGGACCCGAGATTCGCCTACTCCTACCCCGTGGAAGGCGTGCTGACCTGGATGGATGTGGTGGTCGTGCCGAAGGGCGCGCAGAACATCGAGGGCGCGCTGCAGTTCATGGACTTCCTGCTGCAGCCCGAGAACATCGCCATCCAGACCAACTTCGCGCGCTACTCCAACGCCATCGACGGAAGCGACGCATTCATGGATGCCGAGCTTAAGACCGCGCCGGAGATCGTGGCGCCGAGCGACCGGCAGTTCATCTTCGTCACCGCCTGTTCCGAGGCGTCGATCCGGTTGCAGGACCAAGTCTGGACAAAACTGCTCGAGTAGTCGCCAACGGCCCCATAGTGCCCCGCAGCTTCGTGCTGCGGGGCACGTTGGACACACTCCAGGACAGGCACCTCATGGCGCAGCCCGAAAAGGTCATCGTGACCTGCGCGATCACCGGGTCGATCCACACACCGACGATGTCTCCGCATCTGCCGGTCTCGCCCAGCCAGATCGCCGAGCAGGCCATCGCCGCCGCGGAGGCGGGCGCGGCGATCCTGCATCTGCACGCGCGGGATCCGGAAACCGGCGAGCCGTCGTCCGACCCGGAGGTCTTCGGACAGTTCCTGCCGCAGATCGCAAGACATTGCGACGCCGTGCTCAATGTCTCGACAGGAGGCGGGGCCAATATGAGCGTCGATCACCGGCTGCGGGCGGCACGCGCGCTCAGCCCGGAAATGTGCTCGCTCAACATGGGGACCATGAACTTCGGCACGTTTCCGATGGCCGCGCGCTTCGACGACTGGGCGCATGATTGGGAAGAGCCGTTTTTGCAATCGACCCGCGACTTCGTCTTCAAGAACACGTTCGCGGACATCGAGGCGATCCTGTCCGAAATCGGCGGCGGCCACGGTACGCGGTTCGAATTCGAGTGTTACGATGCCGGTCATGTCCAGACGCTCGCCCATTACCTGCGCCGGCAGGAGATCTCGGCGCCCCTCTTCGTTCAATTCGTGATGGGCGTCCTGGGCGGGATCGATGCGCATCCCGAACAACTCCTGCACCTGAAGCGCACCGCGGACCGCCTGCTGGGCGAAAGCTTCCGGTTTTCGGTCCTCGGCGCCGGGCGCCATCAGATGCCGCTCGCCACCGTCTCGGCGGTTCTGGGTGGCCACGTCCGCGTCGGTCTGGAGGACAGCCTGATGATCGGTCCCGGCAAACTGGCGGAAAGCAATGCGGCACAGGTGACGAAAATCCGGGGCATCCTCGAACGGTTGGACCGCCCGCTTGCGACGCCCACCGATGCGCGGCAGATGCTGGAGTTGAAGGGAGCGCACCGGGTTGCCTTCTGATGCTCCGACGATCCGCCCGGCGACGGCCGCCGACGCAGCCACGATCGCCGACCTGCTCCGCGATATGGTCGACGGGCTGGGCGGCGATACCGCAAGGGTCAGTTCGCCGGAGGACATCCTGGCGCACGGCTTTGGCGAAGGCCGCTGCTTCGACGTCCTGCTCGCCGAGGCCGATGGCGGCGCCGTAGGCTTTGTCGTGACGTTCCTCACCTATTCCACATGGACGGCGGAGCTGGGTCTCTATGTCCAGGACATCCACGTCAGCCCGTCCCATCGCGGCACCGGCCTCGCGGATCGGCTGCTCGCCAGGGCGGCACAATCGGGATGGGCGCGCGGCGCGCGGCACCTGCGGTTGTCGGTCGAGCCGGGAAACACGGCCGCGCGGAAGTTCTATCGGCGATGCGGCCTCGAAGCCCGATTGAACGAAACGATCTATCAGGTCTCCGGCCCGGACTTCGGCGCATTGGCGAACGGAGCCGATGATGACTGACGCCCACGCGATCCAGGCGTTCTATTCCCCGGCCGCGGCACCCGACATGCCGCGCGTGTCGCATGCCGAAGGGCCATATCTGTGGGACGAGGACGGACGGCGCTATCTCGACGCCTCCAGCGGGCCGGTCGCCACCAATCTCGGGCACGGCAACGCGCATGTCCTGCGCGCCATCGCCGATCAGGCGGCGCAAGTGACCTTCGCCTCGCGCATGGCGTTCGTCAATGCCGCCAATGCCGACCTGGCCGCCAGGCTGTCGGCGCTTTGCGGGCCGGGCTTCGAGCGTGCCTATTTCACGTCCGGCGGATCGGAGGCGATCGAGGCCGCGCTCAAGCTGTCACGGCAGGCGGCGGTGGTGCGGGGCGAGAGCGACCGCTGGAAGGTGATCTCGCGCATGCCGTCCTATCATGGCGGCACGCTCGGCGCGCTGTCGATCACCGGCGACCGCGAGGCGCTGTCCCTGTTCGGGCCGATGATGGCGAAGATGCCCTTTGTGCCGGCGCCCTTCACTTACCGCATACCTGACGGATTCAGCCGGCACGATTGGCAGGTGGCCGCGGCGCGGGCCTTGGAAGACACCATACTGGCGGAGGGTCCCGAAACCTGTCTGGCCTTCGTCATGGAGCCGGTCGGAGGTCTGGCGACCGGGGCGCTGGTCGCCGACGATGTCTACATGCGCCTGGTGCGCGACATCTGCTCGCGCCATGGCGTTCTACTGATCTTCGACGAGGTGATGAGCGGTGCCGGGCGCACGGGCAGGTTCCTGGCCGCCCATCACTGGCCGGAGGCGCGGCCTGACCTGGTGGTGCTCGCCAAGGGCATCGGCGCGGGCTACACGCCGCTGGGCGTCGTGCTCGCGCCTGAGGACATGGTGGCGGGGATCGCCGAAAGCGGCGGTTTCCTTCACGGCCATACCTATGTCGCCAACCCGCTGACCTGTGCGGCGGGCGTGGCCGTACTGGAAGAGGTCGAGCGGCTGGATCTGGTGGCCCATGCCGCCCGAATGGGAGAGGTGCTGGCCCGGTCGCTGGATCGGCTGAAAGACGGATCGCCCATTGTCGGGGATGTCCGGGGGATGGGTCTGCTTCGCGCGATCGAGGTGGTTGCGGACAAGGACGAGCGGCGCGGTTTCCCCCTGGAGGTCCGGATCACCGACCGCCTCACCCGCATCGCGCGCGGCCACGGGCTGATCCTCTATGCGCGCCGGACGAACGCCGGTTCGGACGGCGAATGGCTGATGATCGCGCCGCCCCTGACGATCACCCAGGATCAGATCGGCGAGATCGAGGCCGCCCTCGCCCGGACGCTCGCCGATTGCGTGGAGGCCCTCCAGGACGAGGGACACCTGCCTCAGCGCATTGCAGTATCGGTGAAATGAGGGCGTTCTTCGATCCCACGCAGCTGAGCTATGACGCGCCGCGAATTGTCGTAAACGGCGCCTGGCAGCCGCACGTGGAAACACCGGACCGCGCCCAGGCATTTCTCGAGGCGCTCGCCGATCTCGGGATCGGGCCCGAAATGCCCGAGGATGTGGGTATGGCGCCCATCGCCTCGGTGCATTCCTCTCGCTACCTGTGGTTCCTCCAAGCCATCCACGAACGCTGGCGGAGGATATCCGGCGCTCCGCCCGAAGCCATTCCCAACATCCATCCGGTGTTCGCCGCGGGACAGGCCCCGCCAGGCTACCCCGACTCGGCCGTCGGGCAGGTCGGATTTCACCTGCAGGACGGAGCCGCGCCCGTCACGGCGGAAACTTGGGACGCCGCCTATGCCAGCGCCCAATCGGCCATTGCGGCGGCCGACGCGGTGCTGGCCGGGGATCAAGCCGCCTATGCGCTGTGTCGCCCGCCGGGCCATCACGCGTCGGTGGAGACGGCCGGCGGGTTCTGTTTCCTCAACAACGCCGCCATCGCCGCAAATCGCCTGAAAGAGCGCCATGGTCGTGCGGCGATCCTCGATATCGACGTTCATCACGGCAACGGAACACAGCAGATCTACTATGGCGACGGTGAAGTGCTGACCGTGTCGATCCATGCCGATCCGGCCAGGTTCTACCCGTTCTTCTGGGGCTATTCGGATCAGGTTGGCCAGGGTGCCGGCGAAGGACACAATCTGAACATTCCGCTCCCGCGCGGCACGGACGACGACGCCTATCTCGCAGCGCTCGACGCCGCACTCGACCGGATCGCCGGTGTTCGGCCGGAAACGCTGGTGCTGGCGCTCGGGCTCGACGGGCATGAGAGCGATCCCAACAAGGGCTTCGCCCTCACCACCCCTGGGTTCGAGCGCATTGCCGGGCGGATCGCACAGCTGCGTTTGCCGACCGTGATCGTCCAGGAAGGCGGGTACGCCTCCGACGGCCTGGCCGGAATGTTGCGCGCCTTCCTTTCCGCCTTCGAAGCGGGATAGCGAGGACTCGAAACGCAGGCGCCGAGACCGATGGCGTATGCCGCACCATCTCTGCCGGTCAGACGCGCTTTGCCGACAGAATTGCGGCGGCATCCGGCTCAGCCATCACGCCGGCTCGCGCCGGAGCGGCATCGTCAGGCAGTGCGCCGCGCCACCTTCCAGGACGAATTGCTCCAGATCGGGATCCAGCAACTCGAACCCCCGTTCGCGCAGTGTCGCGTTGAGAGCGGCGTGCTGCGACGAGGACAGCACACGGCCACCGCCCAACGCCGTGACATTGCAGCCCATGCGCATCACGTCCCTGTACCCGATGGGGATCAACTCGAACCGCTGTTCCAGCCACGCAACATCCTCGGGGTCCAGAAGGTCGACCGCGCACAGCGCCGTTTCGCCGTCGAGAACCGAAAACAGGACATCGAGATGCAGGAAGTGCGGCGGCACCGGAACGAGCCGGGCCTGCCAGCCTTCCGCCTCGACCCAATCGGACAATTGCCGGGCTGCCTCCGGCGTGGTGCGGGTCCGGCTGACGCCGATCAGCACCTCGCCCGGGCGAAGCACCTGGATATCGCCGCCCTCCAGCGAACCCGCGGTGATGTGCCGCCAGACCGGAAGGTCGAGCGCGGCCGCCATATTCTGAACGGCGACGTATTCGCCGCGCCGTTCCGGCCGCGCCAATTGCGTGATCAGCAGGCCCCAGGGCGTCATCACCGCGCTGTCGCGGGTGAATACCTGCATGGGCAGACGCGGATCGGGTGTAAGAAACCGGCAGTCGATTCCGATCTGTGCCAACATCCGTGCCATGGCGGCATGTTGCCGAACCGCGGCGGGTCGATCGGCCGTCTTCCCGGCCAGTCGCGAACGCGCGACGATCGCGTTTTCCGCCGCCCAATCGTAATTCTCCGGGACGCAGAGGGCGACTTCCCGAAGCGTCCCCCATTCGCTGTCGACGGCCTGAGGAATCACAGCCCCACTTTCATCGTAACATGTTGTTTTATTTGGTTGTATCGATAGCGGGTTATGCGGTCCAGCGGAATGGAGTCCTCCGCCAGTCCAGGCCAACGGCGACGACGCCGATTGCGCGGAACGGCTCTTGGCCGGTGGTCGAAAGCGGCATGTCCGGCATTGTCAGGGCAAATCGGCTTGAGGCGGCAGGGGGCGAGTCGCTCAATTCCGGACCGCAGCTTGTTGAGGATGCTGCGGGGTGGACATCGACACACTAATGAGATGGCTCTGAAGACACGCCGCTGAGCGACAGCTGCTCGGCAAGATGGCAGGCAGCCCTGTGCCCCGATCCTGCCACCGAACGCGGCTGCGGCACCTCCTTGCAGCAGATATCCGCCATGTATCGACAGCGCGGGTGAAAAGCGCATCCGGGCGGGCGGTTCGCCGGATTGGCGATCTCGCCCGCCACCAGGGCACGGCGTGCGAGCGTGCCGGGAACCAGCGTCGGGGCCGCATTCATCAGGGTTTCCACATAGGGGTGTGCGGGACGCTCGAAGACAGCGTCTATCTCTCCGCTTTCCACGATGCGGCCCGAGTACATCACCAGGATTCGATTGCAGATGTGCTGCACCACGCCGAGGTCGTGCGAAATGAAGACGAGTGTGAGCCCCAACTCGGCCTTGAGCCGGTCGAGCAGATTGAGGATCTGGGCCTGGATCGAAACATCCAGCGCCGAGACCGGCTCGTCGGCGACGATGATCTCGGGCTTCAACGCCAGCGCGCGCGCCAGTCCTGTCCGCTGGCGCTGGCCACCGGACAATGCGTGGGGATGCCGGTCCATCAGCCGCGGATTGAGGCCGACCATCTCCAGAAGCCCGCCGACTTCGCTGCGCAACGCACGGCCGGTCGTCCCCCGGTTGATGTAGATCGGCTCGCCCACGATCTGGGCGATGGTCATTCGGGGATTGAGGGACGAGAACGGATCCTGGAACACCATCTGGATGCGTCGCCGCACCGCCCGCAGACCCTCGCGGTCGAGCGCTGTCACCGCGACGGCGCCGCCCGGGCCGTGCAGGGCGATGCGCCCGCGGGTCACCGGCATCGCCGTCACCAGCATCTTCGCCAGGGTGGACTTTCCACAACCCGACTCGCCGACGATCCCCAACGTCTCCCCTTGCGCGACGGTGAAGCTCACATCCTCGACCGCGTTAAAGGTCTTCACGACCCGCCGCAAGGGCCCGCGGCGGATGTCGAATGCGCGGGTCACGCCATCGACCTCGAGCAGGGGCGCGCCCCCTGAGACGCGTCCGGTTCCGCTCACCCCCCGTCTCCTTCCGTTTCGGGCCGGTGGAGAAAGCAACGCACCTGCCGCCGAACCGCCGCGGCCTGGGCAAGCCGCGGAACGGCCGTAGCGCAGCGCCCTTCGATGACCTCCGCGCATCGAGGGTGGAACGGGCAGCCGGAAACGGTCTCTCCGGGCCCCGGCACGGCACCCTTGATCGGCTCGAATCCGGCACGGCGCGGCCGACCGAGCGTCGGGATCGACCGCAGCAGGCCGCGCGTGTAGGGGTGCAGCGGGTCGTCCAGGACCTGCGTGACCGGCCCGGATTCGACGATGCGGCCCAGATACATCACCGCAACCTCGTGGCAAGCCTGGGCGACGATCCCGAAATCGTGGGTGATCAGCATGATCGCCATCCCGGTTTCATCCTGCAGATCGGCCAGCAGTCCCAGGATCTGCGCCTGGATCGTGACATCGAGGGCGGTGGTGGGTTCATCGGCAATGAGCACCTCGGGGTCGCAGGCCAGCGCCATGGCGATCATCGCCCGCTGGCGCATGCCGCCCGAGAGCTGGAAGGGGTAGGACGAGAGCCGGGTTCGGGGGTCGGGGATACCGACGCGTTCCAGAAGGTCGCCGGCACGGCGGCGCGCATCCTCGACGCTGACCCCGCGATGCAGACGGATCGCCTCGACGATTTGACTGCCGATGGTGTGGACCGGGCTGAACGACGTCATCGGCTCCTGGAAGATCATCGCGATCCGGTCGCCGCGCAGGCTGCGGATCGCCTTTCCATCCGGCGGAAGGGCGGTGATGTCGATCTCGCCCTCCGGACCGAAATAGACGACCCTCCCGGACGAGACGCGGCCCGGCTCGGGCGTGATGCCGAGGGTGGCGCGCGCCGTCATGCTCTTGCCGCAGCCGCTTTCGCCGACAATCCCCAATGTCCTTCCGCGCTGCAGCGCGAAATCCAGACCATTGACCACATGCACGTCGCCGTGACGCGTCGGAAAGGTGACGCGAAGCCCATCGACCGAGAGGATCGGGGCGCCGGCGTCAGACATGATGGCCGTGCGGGTCCGCCGCATCGCGCAGCCCGTCCCCGACGAAATTGAAGGCCAGCACCGTGACGATCACGAAGGCCCCGGGCAGCAGAAGCCAGGGGTAGAGCGCGACGGAATGGATGTTCTGCGCCTCCTGCAAGAGCACCCCCCAGCTGATGACCGGTGCGCGCAGCCCGATCCCGAGAAAGGACAGGGCCGTCTCCGCGAGGATCATGGCGGGGATGGCGAGACTGGCCGAGGCAATGATGTGGCTGTAGACGCTGGGCATCATGTGTCGCGTGATGAGCCGCCATTCGCTGCAGTTCGACAGCCGCGCCGCCATCACGAAATCCTCTTCCCTCAGCGCCAGGAACCGGCCCCGGACCTCGCGCGCCATGCCCGTCCAGCCGATCACGCTGAGGATCACCGTGATCGCGAAATAGACCGTGATCGGGGACCACCATGTGGGAAGCGCCGCGCTCAGCGCCATCCAGAGGGGCAGGGACGGGATCGCGATGGCGACCTCGGTCACCCGTTGCACCACATTGTCGACCCAACCGCCGAAATACCCGGCCGCCCCGCCGATCAGCACGCCGAGGATCAGGCTGATCGCCACGCCGAGCATGCCGATGGTCAGCGATACCCGTGCCCCGTGGATGATGCGCGAGAGGGAGTCGCGGCCCAGCCTGTCGGTTCCCAGGGGATACCATTCCCCCTCGGTCGTGCCGAACAGATGCAGGTCCCCGTCGAAAAGCCCCCAGAACCTGTAGGAATCGCCGCGGACGAGCAGGGCAATCTCCAGCCGCTCATCGCTGTCGAAGGCCCAGCTCTGCGAGCCTGTCGACAGATCGAAGCTCCGCCGCATCGGATAGACGAAGGGGCGCCAGTGAAACCGTCCCTTCGCATCGACGAAGCGCGGTAGTTGCGGGGGCGCGTACTGATAGGCCGCGTTGACCCGGTTCGGATCGTGGGAGGCCAGAAATTCGGCGAAGGCGGCCGTGAGGAACGCCGACAGCACGAAGGCCAAGCCGAGCATCGCGAGACGGTGCTTGCGAAACCGAAGCCAGAAGAGCTGTCCCTGAGAGAGATCGTCGGCGATCCCGGAAACCGTCCCGCCGGTCGCAGCCCGGTCAGTCATATCGGATCCTGGGGTCGAGCCAGGCCAGCAGGATGTCGGAAAGCACCGTACCCAGGACCACCAGTACGCTCAGAAGCATGATGATCGAGCCCGCCAGGTACATGTCCTGGCTCAGCAGCGCGCGCAGCAGCAGCGGCCCCGCTGTCGGCAGGTTCAGGACGACGCTGACGATCGCCTCGCCGGAAATCAGTGTGGGCAGGATCCACCCGATCGTGCTGATGAACGGATTGAGGGCCAGGCGCATCGGATAGCGCGGCAACAGGCGGCCCCAACTCAGCCCTTTCGCGCGGGCCGTCTCCACATATGGCTTGCGCAACTCGTCGAGCATGTTGGCCCGCATGATCCGGATGAGCCCTGCGGTGCCGGCGGTCGAGATAACGATGATGGGTATCCAGATCCGCGTGAGAAAATCCTGGAACTTCTCCCAGTTCCACGGCGCGTCGCGGAATTCCGGCGAGAAGAGGCCACCGACACCGAGCCCCAGGACGTCGAAGGAGAACCACATCAAGACCAGCGCAAGCATGAAGTTCGGCGTGGCAAGGCCGATATAGCCGAGCACCTGCGCGACATAGTCTCCGGCCGAATACTGGCGTACCGCCGAATAGACACCCACGGGAATGGCGATGGCCCAGATGAGCGCAAGCGACGAGACCGACAGGGCCAGGGTCAGCCCGAGCCGGTCCCAGACAAGCTGGCTGGCCGGCTGCCCCCACTCGAAGGACCAGCCGAAATCGCCGCGCAGCATGTTCGTGAACCAGGCCCAGAACTGGACGTGCCAGGGGTCATCAAGGCCGAAGCGCAGTCGCAGGGCATCGATCCGCGCCTGGTCGATGTTCCCGCCCTCGGCCATGCGGGCCATCATCGTGGTCAGGTAATCCCCGGGCGGAAGCTGGATGATGATGAAGGTCAGGACGGCCACGATGACCAGCACGATGGCCATGTTCATCAGGCGGTTGAGCACGAAGAGCAGCAAGTCGCCCCCGCCCTGTCATCGAGGTTGCGCGCGGGGACCGCACCGCGCCCTGCGGCCCCCGCGCCAAGGCCTGTGCCTCACTCGGTGAAGTACCAGCTTTCGGGCCGGAACAGGCCGGGCGATTCGAGGCTATCGACATAGCTCTCGGGCACATTGCGCAGCTTCGTGCTGGCGATCGCGAACTCCGGCGGGCGCGGCGCGATGCCGACGACCCAGAGGTTGCGCTCTGCAATCTCCATGATTTCCCGCATCAGTGCGGCCTGCTCGCCAGTGTCGCCGGTCATCAGGACCTGGTCGAAGAGGTCCATGGCCCGCCGCATGTCGCCCGTGGGCTCCTTGCCGCTCGCACCGCCCGTTACCCGCCACTCGGCATAGTCGAGGGCCCAGGTCGAATTGGTGTCGAGACTGTAGGGCAGATAGATACCGGGATCGAACAGGATGTGGTTCGTCGTGCCCGCCGCCGCCGACCACAGCCAGACATCGAAGTCGCGCGCCAGACGCCGCTCCTGATGGAGTTCCCGGCTCTGCACGGTCACGGTGGTTTCGATGCCGACGTCCCGCCAGTAGCGCGCCACCTGCTCGGAGGCGTCGAGCCGGTTCTGCCGCCCCGCCGGCCCCTGGATGACGATGCGGATCGGCTCGCCATCGGCCCGCAGGCGGATGCCCTCGGCGTTCCGTTCGGTCAAGCCGAGCGCGTCGAGCATCTCGTTCGCCTTCGCCGGATCGAAGGTGATCGCGGCGCCGGTCAGCGCCTCGTTGTAGAACGGGGTGCTTTCAAAGGGCGAAGGCTGGCGCGGTGTGGTCACGCCAAAATGCACGAGGTCCACGATTGTCTGCCGATCGATGGAATGAGACAGCGCCTTGCGGAACTCGGCCTTGTGGAACAGCTCGTTGAGGAACGGGTCCTTGTGGCTGAGGTTGAAATAGTAGGCCGCGAAGGCAGAGGCCGGGGATTGCACCTGAACCACGCGGAAATCGCCGCGCTCCTGGTTCTCCATGAACATCGACAACTGATCGAGCGGCGCCACGTCCTTGAACTGCCAGTCGAACGACCCGTCGAGCGCCATCAGGTTAAGGACCTGCGCATCCTGCACCAGCTGGATTTCGACCCGGTCGATATAGGGAAGCTGCCTGCCCTCAGGATCCACCTTCCAGTAGTAGGGATTGCGCTCGTATGCCACGCGGTCGAGCCCTTCTCCGAACGGCTCGACCAGGACCCAGGGCCGCAGCACCGGACGTTCCGGGTTGAGCAGCGCGTTCTGCTTCTGCTCCCAGAGCTCCGTCCATGTCGAAAGACCGGCTTCCTCGATCCGCGCCTGGAGCCTCGCCGGATCGGCGTGGTCGACGTGGTAGTCGCGAAGGTAGTGCGCCGGCATGGGCACATCGACCGCATTCCAGCGTGCGGCCTGAAGCTGGAACAGCGCGTTGGGCTGGCCGAAGGTGATGGTGACGCTCAAGGGGCCGTCGGAGGTGAATACCCCGATCTCGCCACCGGCCGAGATCCAGTCCGGCGGCGTCGGCGTGATCCGCGTGTCGGTCAGGACGCTGTCGTACCAGAACATGAAATCGTCCGCCGTGAGCGGCGCGCCGTCAGACCATTTCATCCCATCGCGCAGGGTCAGGGTATAGGCGGTCGCGTCGTCGCTGGCAGAGATGCTCTCGACGAGGTTGGGCTCCACGCCGCCCTGCGGTGTGAGGCTGGTCAGCCCTTCATAGGCGACGAAATTCAGATACCCCTCGTCAGCCCCGCGGGCATCGCCGAAGCGCCAGGTGCCTCCGTACCGGCCGACGCTCTCCAGCGGTTCGATGACGACCGGGTTGATCGGCAGGCGGTCCTCCAGGGACGGCAGCGTGCCGGCCGCCACCCTTTCGACGAGCTCCGGCGCCTGGAGGTCGGAACTGGCCGATGCGGCATGCGCCACAAGCCCCATGGCCGAGGCCAGGGCTGCCACGGCTGCTGCTTTGAATTTCATGTCATCCTCCCAAATCGCAGGCTTCTTCGGCCTTGTGCGGGGATGCTTTCAGCCTGGCTTTTTCTTGTCAACGAAATTGTTGACATTTTTGATCACAACTCAGTTCCTGCGGTTGAGCAAAGTCACAGGGAACCGCCGGCCATCGATGATCCGACACGCTGTCCGGCGCTCAGAAGCTGCTGGAAGACCATATCCGGCGTGGCCTGGACCATACGCTGTCGGCCATGCGCGATCCGGCAGGCAAGGCCATGCAGCGATAAGACGCTAATGAGGCCCGTCGTTCACGCGGCTCACGGCATCGAAGAGGCGTTGTCGCGGGAACCGATTGGCTTCGACGGCAGGTATTGACCCGGTCGGTTGCGCCGCTTGCCGATCATGGATGTGACAACGCCCAAAGCCGCCGTTCCATATCCCGTCGGCAATCTGCCATTGGCCTCTCTGCACCGGGCTCCCTCTCCGACTCAGAGCTCAATCAAGAGCCTGTCATTCCAGGCGCGATCCGGTGGCCGGATCGAAGATGTGGCTCGTTCCCTCCTTGATACCAAGGGGGAGAACGGTTCCGGGCGGCGCATCGATCCGCTCGCGAAGGAGGGCGGTGATCGGGTCGCCGCCGATATCGGCGACGATGTGGGTTTCCGAGCCGGTCGGCTCGAGTACGGAAACGGTGGCTTCGATCCCATCTCCGTCCGAGGTCACGAAGAGATGCTCCGGGCGAAGCCCGTAGACGACATCCTGGTCGAGTCGCGTCGATGCCACGGACTGATCGACCGGCAAATGCTGGCCTCCCGCGCCGGCAAAGCAGTAACCATCCGCGTTCTGGATGATCCGTCCGTCGATGAGGTTCATGGCGGGCGACCCGATGAAGCTCGCGACAAAGATGTTCCTGGGTCGGTCATAGATTTCCAACGGCGCGCCGACCTGCTCCACCTGCCCGTCGCGCATGACGACAATCTGGTCGGCCATGGTCATCGCCTCGAGCTGGTCATGGGTGACGTAGATCGTGGTCGTCTTCAGGCGCCGGTGTAGGTCCTTCAACTCGCCGCGCATCTGGACCCGCAGCTTGGCGTCGAGGTTCGACAGGGGCTCGTCGAACAGGAACACCTGCGGGCTGCGCACGATGGCCCGCCCCATGGCGACGCGCTGCCGCTGCCCGCCGGAGAGCTGCTTGGGGTAGCGGCCGAGCAGATCCTCCAGGCCTAGGATGCCGGCGGCGTCCACTACCCGCCGATCGATTTCGTCCTTGGGCCTGCGCGCCAGCCGCAGGGAGAAGCCCATGTTCTCGGCGACCGTCATGTGCGGGTAGAGGGCATAGTTCTGGAACACCATCGCGATGTCGCGATGCTTGGGCTCCACGTCGTTGATGATCTGGCCGTCGATGCTGATGGTGCCGCCGGTGATCTCCTCCAGCCCGGCGATCATCCGCAGCAGGGTCGACTTGCCGCAGCCCGACGGGCCGACCAGGACGACGAAGGCGCCGTCGGGAACGGTGATCGAGACGCCATGGACGGTCTCGATCTTGCCGTACGACTTGCGGACATTGTCAGCCAGAACCGTTGCCATCTCGACTCCAGACCGTTTCTCAGGACACCGTGGACATTGCCGCCTGCCGGTCCGCCACCTCGATCGCCGCCAGCAGGCTGAGCCCGGTATGGTAGCCGGGGTCGAGGTCGGGGGTCGCCGGTACCTGGTCGACCGGCCCCTGCGCCGTCAGGGTCTGATAGGCGATGGGTGGCTCGCCACGCCAGAAATCGGCGAAGAAGGCCTCATGCGCCGCCGACCAGACCCGCCGCATCTCGGCGGAGCCGGTTCGCTCGTACCCGAGCGCCGCCGCGCGGATGGTCTCCGGCAGCGACCACCACGGGCACCAGGGGACCACGGGGCTCAAACTCCGCATGTCCACCGAGAGGCAGAGTCCGGGCCCTGTGAAGCCAGCCCGGAACGCCTCCGCGACGATTCCGCACAACTTGGCCGCCAACGCGTCGGAGATGACGCCGCGTCGCGCTTCCAGCACGAAGCCCGCGAATTCGATCCCGTGGCCGACATTGCACAGTTCGCCCCCGGGGGCATTGGCGAGAAGGCCGCTGTCGCCGTCGAAATGCCGGTCCAGCACGTCGTCGATGAAACGCCGGGAAAAGCTGTCATGATCATGTAGACCGAGCCGGGCGAGCAGGGCGGCCGCCCCCAGAACGATCATACGGGGGCCGTAGTCGTCGGGCTGGGCGGAGAGAGCCTCGTCGTCGATGGGCCCGGCTTCGGAGATGACGAAGCACCGATCCTCGATCGCCCCGACAATGTCGTCGAGCAAGTTCAGATGGCGCGGCAGATCCTCCGGCGCATAGCGCGCCGCCGCGGCGATCAGCCCCTTGGCGACGAAGACGTCTGAATAGGTTCTGAGGCCAAGGACGTGGCGTTGCGGTGCCGCTTCGTTCTCTCCGCCGCTACACACCGGGCGCAACGAGGCGTCGTAGCAGAAGGCGGCGCGGCCGTGGCGCTGGAACAGGGCGTCCAGCGCCACGTAGAGCGCCCTGGCCTTGTCGTCGAGCCGGCCGGCAAGGACGGGGTCGGTCGGCTCGAAGAACGCCGCGTGGGTCGCAAGTGCCTCCAGCCCACGGCCCTGTATCCAGCCGTAAAGGTAGGCCGGTCCGCGAAGGCCGTCCTCGTCGGTGTAGTCCTCCAGGGTGATGCTGTTCAGCTTGGTGTCGATATAGGGGCTGTCCGGCGCCATCCGGTCCAGAAGCCAGACCAGCGTTCTGCGGTTCGCGTCGACATAGACAGCGCGCGCGCCATGCAGGAATTCGGACGACGCGTTCATTCCTTCAGCCCCGTGCCGGCGATGCCTTCCACGAAGCTGCGGCGCAGCAGCACGAACAGCGTCACCGACGGTACCAGGACCAGCGCGGCAGCGGCGCTCAGGCGTCCCAGGTCGACGGTGTAGCCGGTCTGGAACAGCGCGAGGCCCACTTCGATCGTGTAGGATTCCCGGGACGTGGCCACGATCAGCGGCCAGGCAAAGGCGGTCCAGGCCTGGAAGAAGGCGAGAACAGCGAGCGCGCCCAGGGCGCCGCGCAAGAGCGGCAGCACCACCTGGAAGAAGATCCAGATCTCGCCGGCGCCGTCGATCCTGGCCGCCTCCAGCAATTCGTCGGGAATCGAATGGATGACGTTCTGGCGGATCAGGAAGATCCCGAAGCTCATCACCAGATAGCCGATCAGCAGGCCTGCCGTCGAATTGAGCAGGCCGAGCCCCTGTACCTGGAAGTACAGCGGGATCATGTAGACCTCGAATGGGACGATCGCCGTCGCCAGGATCAGGATGAAAATGACGTTCAGGGTGTGGAACCGAAATTTCCCAAGGATGTAGCCGGCGATGGCCGAGGTGGCGACAATGGCGCAGGTAGACAGCACCGCGAATACCACGCTGTTGGCGACCCAGCGCATCAGCGGAGTGTCCAATACGACGGATGAGATGTTTTCCAGCGTCGGCGCGTCGGGAATGACCGTCGGCGGCCAGGACAGCAGTTCCTGCGGCGACTTGAACGCGTTCGACACCAACAGGATCAGCGGCAGGATCATCAGCAGGCCGAAAACCAGCAGGAACGCGTCGATCAGGACATTCGTCAGCCTCACCTTTCCGCGGCCGGTGGCGCGGGTTTCGCGATCGGAGGCGGCGCCGACGCCGATCACCTGTCGCTCCGATCGCGGAGAAGCGAAAACTGGATTAGGGTGAGGATGAGGACGATGACCAGCAGGACCACGGCCTCCGAAGCGGCATAGCCGACCCGGTAGTTGCGGAAGCTGTTCTCGATCATGTCCAGGACCAGCACCCGGACCTGGCGTCCGGGCGCGCCCTGCGAATCCGAGGCGAGGACAAAGGCCTGGGCATAGACATTGAAGCCCGAGACCAGCGTCACGACGGACACGTACAGCGTGATCGGCTTGAGCAGCGGGATCGACAGGAACCAGAAAGACTGGATGCCCGACGCGCCGTCCAGCTTGGCTGCCTCATAAAGGGAATGGGGCAGGTTCTTGAACCCGACGATGTAGATCAGCACCGCATATCCCAGCGCCTGCCAGGAGCACAGGACGATGATCGAGACCACCGACAGGACCGGGTCGAAGAGCCAGGGCTGCTGCTCGAAGCCGAGCCAGCCGATCACCGCGTTCAGCGGGCCGAGCTTGGCATCGAAGATCCATTTCCACGCCATCGCCGCCGGCACCAGCGAGACCACATGCGGGATGAAGATCGAGGTTTCATAGAAGCCTGCGAAGCGGGACCGCGTCCGGTGATAGATCAAGGCCGCCAGGACGAGCGACAACGGTATGGTGATCAGCAGGACCCCGAAGGCGATGATCGTGGTGTTGATCAGGGCGGTCTGAAACAGGTCGTCGCCCATCAGTTCCTGGAAGTTCGCCAGGCCGATGAACGGCTTGTTCCTGGAGATGATGTCCCATTTGTGCAGGCTCAACCGCAGGATCTCGGCGATCGGACCGATCCGGACCCAGGCGTAGATGGCCAGGACCGGCATGATCGCGGCGATCGCGAAAAGGAATTTTCTGCGCCTGAGCAAATCCCGGTCTTCTGTGGGAATCCGCCGGGAGCGGCGGAGCGCTCCCGGCGGTTAGGTGTCGAGCTGGCGGAGCGGTGGGGGACGGCTACTCCGCCAAAAGCCCCTCTCGCTCCAGGATCTTGTTCACGTCGTCCTGCATCTCGGTCAGCAACGCATCGATTGCCGCGGTGTCGCCGGCGAGATCCTCGTCCGCGAACGAGTCCGTCAGGGTGGCAGCGACCCGGGTGAGGATCTCCTCGATCGGACCGATGGAGGGCAGCGTGAAGAACTGATAGCCGTCCGGGTAGTCGACGAAGGCCCCGAAGGCGGGCTGCTTGCTGGTGACCGGGGAGTAGTCCACGCCGCTGCGATTGGGCAGCCAGCCGACATTGTCCAGCAGCCAGACGAGGTTTTCAGGCTCGTTGGTCGCCAGGGCGAAGGTCCAGGCCGCCTCGGCTTCCTCGCCTTCCGCGCTGACATAGAGGTTCGCGGGCAAGGCGATCGATCCCACGGGCAGCGGCGCGGTGGCATAGTTCAGATCCGGCGCCTTGGCGGCGATGTCGCCGATCACCCAGGACTCGCGGATGAACATCGCGGTTTGCTCGCGCTCGAAGGCCTCCGCGTCGGCCGGCATCTCCACCGTCACGTTGTTCAGCGTGTGGACATTCTCGAGATACTGCGCGAACGCGCTGAGGCCGGCCTCGTCGGCGAAATTCGCCCGCCATTTGCCATCGCCGGCCTCTTCCAGCAGGTTTCCGCCATACTGGAACATGTTGATCCAGAACTTCTCGGCGATGCCCTGCCCGCCGCCCGACAGCCGCAGGCTCCAGCCCGACACGGTCGGATTGCCGTCGGCGTCGCGCTCGGTCAGCTTGCTGGCATAGTCGGTGTACTCCGCCATGGTGGTCGGAGGCCCGCTCAGCCCGGCCTTCTCGAACATGTCGAGGTTGTAGAACAGGGCGCCCTGCCCACGGAAAAGCGGAACGCCGTAGACCTCATCGCCGATGCTGGCGGCATCGACGAAGAAGGGTCCGAAATTGGAAGGATCGGTCACGAAATCCGCGACGCTCGCCGGAGCCTGTGACAACAGGTCGTTTTCCAGATACCGCGTCGCCGTCGACTTCGCGAGTTCGACCACGACCGCACCTGCGGAGCCGGAGCTCAGTCCCAGCGCGACGCGCCGCTCGTGCTCGCGCAGCGGGATCGCCTCGACCGTCACCGAAATGCCCGGATGGTCGGCACGCATCCCCTCGGCGACGTGCTCGTAGAACGGTGCCAGCTCGGGAAAGCCGCTCCACACCGTGATGTCCTGCGCGGAAGCGACGGCAGTGCCTGCCAGGACGCTCGCGCTCACTGCGGCCACGGTGAGGACCGTCCGCTTGCTGTTCGATTGAGACTGCCTCGGCATGTTCGGTTCCTCCCGGCTTGGTGTTTTGGATGGGTTTTTCTGTCGTCCCACCGGACGAATTCCCATTGCTCCCATTAGGTTCAAGCGTTCCATGCAACCGGTTGCGTGTCAAGCGGGCAATTGCATTCGCGCCCGGCGAATTTCGCCGAAAAGCTGCCCCGCCCAGCTTCCGTCAGCGACCGGACGGGGCCGAGATTCAGGGCGCTGTCAGCCTATCGACCGCGGACAGCAGGCGCGGCACGGAATCAGGGGCAAAGGTCGCCGGAAATCCGTAGTAGCGGTGCGCCTCGTCGACCTCGTAGCCGCCATGGGCGAATTCCGCCTCGGGCGGGATGTAGCCCGGATTGCCGTCCGCGTATCCCAACACGAAGGATGGTTGCGCCGGATCGGAGAGCGCGCGAACGGCGTGGGCGGTCTCGGCGAAGATCTCGCCCGGCAGGGCGGTCAGCCGCATGGCGCCCCATTCCAGGACGCTGACCCGCGCGGACCACGGTACCGGCTCCAGCGGCGCGATGGTTTCGGTCCAGAGTATCCATTGTGCAAGCAGGGCGGCCTGGGCCGGTTCCGCCGAACTGAGGTCCTGCCTCCATTTCTCGGCAAGCGCATTGGGAGGAAGCATCTCGCGGCGCTCATGCCCGAGGGACACAATGTCGCTTCGAACCGAGACGCCGGATCCCATGTCCGCCAGCGGCGCCCCGGATGCGCACTCCGCGATTTGCCGCCCGATCCGCTCGGCCTCGGCGAAGCTGCGCTTGGGGTTGGCCGCGAGGGACACCGACGCGTGGGCGGAGTGGCCGGTATTCGCGTCCCCGGCCGCGCCGGTCATGAAGACGGCGACGGAGCCGGGATCCCGTTCCTCCAGGCCCAGCCGGACATAGTGCGGGAAATCCGCGGTGTAGAGCAGGTTGTCAGCAGCCAGCACCACAGGGTGGCAGGCATAGGACACCAGGACTGCGACCACCGCTCCGTCCTCGGCCACGAGCTTCGCCACCGGAAGGCTCTCATCGACCGGGCCGCCTTCGTGCCGCCGGTTCTTCGCGATGGCCGGCGAACGGCCGGCTCCCAGCAGCAGTCTGCAGGGCCGGGCTTGCTCCCGCGCCCGCGCAATGGCCGTCACGCACGCGTCTTCGATCTGCTGCAGGAAAGCGGGCGATGCCTCCCGGCCGCCCCGACCGGGCATGGAGACGGGCGCACCATGGGTGTGCAGCGCCGCGACGATGACATTGTCGGCAGGCAGCGCGCAAAGGGCGCGAATGCGCGCGCTCATATCTTCGTGCACGCCCAGCACGTCGCAGACAACCAGTGCCGTGTCGTCGACCACGACCGCGCGCACGGTCAGGGGATCGTGGGCGCCGGCGGCCGGTTCGGTGCGCGCCACATAGCCCGACATGGCCAAGCCCGGCTCGGGCGTGATGTCGACCATGGCGGCGCCGGCGCGCATCATCGCCCGTAGACCTTCTCACCGCGCACATAGGTCTCGCGAAGGGCCAGGTTTCGCGCGCCCGGCTGCCAGTCGAACAGGATGAAGTCGGCGTCGGCGCCGACCGCCAGCCGGCCGCGCCCCTGCACGAAGCGCCCGGGATTGCACGTCGCCAGTCCGAGCGCGTCCGCGAGGGACAGGTCCGCCATCGCAGCAGCCGTGGCGACGCCATCGCATAGCGGACGGGCCGCGCCCGCCAGATAGGGTGTGCTGTCGATGCCGAGCCGGCCATCGGCGGTGAGGACGACCCGGCCGCCGATCGGCTGCTCATAGGTTCCGGGCGCGAGTCCGCCGAGAGCCGCGGTATCGGATACGAGGACGGACCGCTCCAATCCCTTGGCGCGCAGCATGGCCTTCAAGGTCTCGGCCGGCAGGTGGTGGCCGTCGGCGATGAAGGTCGCCATCAGCCGGTCGTCGGCCAGTTGGCTCCAGATCAGGTTCGGATGGCGCGGCAGCACGGCGGCGGCCCCGTTTCCCAGATGGGTCGAGAGCACTGCGCCGGCATCTGCCGCCCGCGAGATCTGCTCATGGTCGGCCTGGGTATGGCCGAGGGCGACATGCACGCCTTGCGACGAGACCGTGCGGATGAAGTCCGGCGCCTCGGGCCAATGCGGCGACATCGTCACCATGCCCACGAGACCGTCGCACGCCTCCTGCCATCGGGAGAATTCGGCAAGGTCGGGCGGGCGTACATGGGCCGCCGGATGGGCGCCGCGTGGTCCGTCCTCCGGCGAGATGAACGGCCCTTCGACATGCACGAAGGGGATCATGTGGGCGTGCAGCCGCAGGTCCCTGCGCGCCCGCGCGATCACCTCCAGCGCCCTAACGATCTGCCCTTCACCGGCGGTAATCACCGTCGGTAGGAAGGTGGTGACTCCGCATTCCAGGAGCTTGTGTGCGAGGGCCGCCACGCTTTCGGGCGTGACCTCGCCGTCATTGAGGTCGATGCCGGCGAACCCATTGACTTGCAGGTCGATAAGGCCGGCGGAAAGATAGGATCCTCCAGCCTCTTCGGTGGGCTCGATGGCGGTGATGCGCCCTTCATCCACCGTGATGGCGACGCCTTGTCCCGTCGCGGGGTCGCGGCCTTCGATCCGCAGCATGGCTACAAGGCCCGCACCCGATGTCTGAAGCGCCCGATGAACCGCGCATTGGCTTCGTCGCCGCCCGGCGCGTTGCCGCTGCGCCAGACAGGCGGCTCGACCCCGCGTTCCAACAGCTTTGCCACGGTACGGATGACGAGGCAGTTGAGCGCGAACGCATTGGCGAATGTGGAGACAGCCGCGATGGGCTCGCCCATGCCCTCGAGCGATACGACCGCGTCGCCGATGGCGACTTTGCAGTCGATGGCGATATCCACTAGGTCGTGCAGGTTCTGCTTGGTCGGATGGCGCGCAGGGTGATCGTCTGCGGTCCCGCGCGCATGTTCGTGTGAACTCACCCCGATGAGGAATACGCCGCGCAACCTCGCCTCCAGCGCGGCGTCGATCAGCGCGGCATTGATGCCGTAGGCGTTGACCAGCAGCAGAAGATCGCCGTCGCCGAGTTCCCGGTCCCGGATGACGACCCTGCCATAGCCCGGCGTCCGCTCGATTGCCATGGAGCGTAGCGCGCCGTTCGACAGCAGCGTCCCCTCGTCCAGGATGGCGCTGACATGCATCAGCCCGCCGGCTCGGAAGAAGACCTCCTGCGCGGCCAGGTTCGAATGGCCGCCGGGGCCGAAGACATGGATGAGTCGATCGTGTGCGATCTGGTCGGCCAGGCGCTCCGCGGCCCTGTCCAGGGTGCCGGCTTCTTCGGTCAGGATGCGCTGCATCAGCGCGTGGGCCTGCCCGAGGTAATCGGCGCAGACGGCATCGGCGTCGATGGAGGCGGGCCGATCAGGCATCCGGATCGGACTCCGCATCGAGATAGATCGTGCAATCGGGATGGGTCCGTAGAATGCTCGCCGGGCAGGCGGTGGAGATCGGGCCGGTCAGGGCGGCCCTCACCGCCCCCCGCTTCCTCTCGCCCGGCACCATGCAGAACAACCGCCTGGCCCGCATCAATGCCGGGATCGTCAGGGTAATGGCGTGGGTCGGCACGTCGGAGAGCGATTCAAAGCACTTGTCGTCGACCTGCTGCTGGCGGCTGGCCTGGTCCAGCGTGACGATCTTCACGCTTTTCGGATCATCGAAATCGGCAAATGGCGGGTCGTTGAAGGCGATGTGGCCGTTCACGCCGATGCCGAGGCAGACGAAATCGATCGGGCCCTGGTCCAATAGGCGGGCATAGGCCGCCGCCTCGGCATCCGGATCGCCGCCGGTATCGATGAGATGCAGTCCGCCGATGTCGATGCGGTCAAACAGGTGGGACTTCAGCCAATGCCCGAAGCTCTGCGGGGCATCGACAGGCAGCCCGATATATTCGTCCATGTGAAAGGCGGTGACCCGCCGCCAGTCGATGCCCGGCGCCGACGCAAGGGCCGAAAGGGCTTCCGCTTGGCTGGGCGCGCTGGCGAAGATCATGCGGACCCGGCTCTGCTCCTGCAGCGACACACGCAGCGCCGTCGCGATGTCGTCGGCCGCCGCCGCGCCCAACCGGGTCCGGTCGGGCAACGTCCTGACGGCGAGATGACCGGCGTGTCGTTCGGCGTCGGTTTGGAGGACCATGTTCCCTGCCCAGGACAGTGGCACCGCGCGTCTTGGCGGCTGAATTGGCGGCGCTGCTCTCCGATCCCGTGAACAATTCAGTGCAACCGGTTGCGTGTCAAGCTCTTTGCGTTAAGATGCCGCGATCGTCGGGCAGGACAGGGAATCAGCGTCGCATCCATGCCGTATCTGTATCGGGTTGTCTCAATGACCGACGGCGCCTGCCCGCGCGCCTCCAACCCGTCAGGCGGCGGCTCAGGGCATCAGCAATGACCGACAGAGCCGCTCGCAGGCCGTCGCCGACGATCAGCCAGGTCGCCGCCGCGGCCGGCGTCTCTCGCTCGACGGTGTCGCGGGTCTTCAGCCGCCCGGACAGCATCAGTCAGGAGACGATCCGCCGGGTGAAAGCGATCGCGGAGCAGCTCGGCTACATGCCGAACCAGACCGCCCGCGCATTGAGCACCGGACGCCACCGCAACATCGCGGTCATCGTTCCGGATGTCGCCAATCCGTTCTTCCCGCCCTTGATCGCGGCCACGCAGGACGAAGCGGATCGTCACGAATACTGCGTTTTCCTCGGCAATTCGGGCGAGAACGCCGAGCGGGAAGACCAGTTGGTCCACCGCCTGGGTAGCCAGGTCGAAGGCCTGATCCTGGTTTCGTCGCGCATGAGCGACCGGCAGATCACCGACCTCGCCGAGCGAAGACCGTTGGTCCTTGTGAACCGGGATCTGGCCAAAATCCCCCGGGTGCTGATCGACAGCGCCAAAGGCACTCAAGCGTCGGTCGAGCATCTGGCGTCGCTCGGCCACGAGAGCGTCGTTTATGTGAACGGCCCTAGCGCGTCCTGGTCCAATCGGCAGCGGCGCAATGCCGTGCGTCGGGCCACCGCGGCACACCGGATCAAGATGAGAAGCGTTGCCTGCCAGACACCGACCTTCGAGTCGGGCCGGCAGGTTGTGCCGCAGATCGCGGCGACCGGCACCCGCGCGGTGATCGCCTTTGATGATCTAGTGGCGCAGGGTATCTTGGCCGGGCTTGCCGAGAACAGCATCAGGGTTCCGCACGATTTCAGTGTCGTCGGCTGCGACGATGTGTTGGGAGCGGCCACCTACCCGGCGTTGACGACCGTTTCAAACCGGTCGGAAGAGGCCGGCAGGGTGGCCTGCAAGCTCCTGATGGATATGCTCGAATCCAATGCCTACGCGGATGTCCGATATGTCATGGACACGCATCTTGTGTTCCGCGACACGACGGGGCCGGCCCCCGACCAATAGACGATCGCGGACTCCCGAACAATTCCTGCCATTCATTCGCCATCCCACGCGGGACGGCCAGGCCGCCGCAGCCCGTGCCGGCACCTTGAGTTTCCCTCGCACCTGCGCGAATTCATGGACCTGGCGGCGGTGCGGGTAGTCCTCAGCGAACCCGTCTCCGGTGCGAATTCCCTGATTATCAGGGATATAACAGGGAATTCTCGCGAATCACGGCTGAATCTGCCTCCAGTGGCCGGATAACCGACTGATATTTATGCGACTTTTGGTCGAATTCCCTAATTGAGATATCAGAGAATCCTGCGAGTCGAACAGGGAACTTCGGTATCAGAACAGGGTATTCACTTGGTGGAACAGCGAGGCCATTTTCCGGTGGCGCGCAGGTTCAAAGCGGGGGCCCGCAACCACCGAGAATTGACGGTTCTTGTGCCCATCTGATCGGCAGGACGTAATCGCGTTCTGCGGCCAATCGTTCGTAGACTGTCGGAAGGGCGGCCACCCCTATCCGGTGCCGGTTCAGCTTGACGGAAGTCAAGGTTGCGACTTGTGCGATTGAATAGGTTTGCCTCAAAGCGAGACCACGCTGCATGGGCTAGGCGTCCCGCGCTTGGAGATCGTGCGCTGCCGGCATCTATACGCTTCGCGTTGTTGCGCCGCGGTGATTGGCAACGTGGGAATGGAGCCGCTGGGAGAACCCGTTGGACTTCTCTTGCGGCTCCGAGACCGAGGTGGGTGATGTCGGTGTCCGGGCCGAAAAGACCAGCGTCGTCCGCGACCATCGACCCTCAGCTATTGGTCGACCCGATCGGTTTTCTGCAGACTGAACTCTACCGGCAGCGGGTTGCGTGCAACACGCTGGAGGCGCTGGCCCAGTCGCGCGCCAATGGCGATGTCCGGACCGATGCCGAGCGCGTGCTGCGGTACATCGTCGAAGATCTGCAGACCCATATCGGTGATCTCGAGGACTGCCTGTTTCCCTTGCTGCGCCGGAAATCCTTGCCGGCCGACAATCTTGAGCACCTGCTTGCGCGCTACCGCAACTTGAGAGAGCGTCGCGACGAACCGGCCGGGGAACTCGTGTCTATCCTCGAAAGCATGGCCCATGGCGAGACGCCGCCGCCTGCTTTCCCGGCCGTCGTTCGCGCCTTCATCTCGCCATGGCGGAGCGACGTTGCCGCGGAGACCGACGAAATTCTGCCGCTCGCGGAACGGCGGCTGACGGAGGCCGATATCATATCACTCGGACAGGCATTGGCGCTCAGACGTGGCATTTCCCATTGAAAGTGAATTAGAGTCGAGCCGGTTCGCATTTTTGATCGGCGCGTGGCATGGCCATCGATGTGCAACATGTGCGGCTTGTCCGGTCGCTTCCCCTGTTTCAGGGGCTCGACACCGAAGTGGTGTACCGGCTGCTCGACTCCGCCTATGTGAGGTCGTATTCGCGCGGCCGCACGGTCTTCCTGCAGGGTCAGGAAGCCGACCGATTCTTCGTGGTCCTGGATGGCTGGATAAAGCTCTACCGGCAGACCCGCGAGGGCAACGAGGCGGTGATCGAGGTGTTCGGCAAGGGCGAGTCGTTTGCCGAAGCGGCGATTTTCGGCAATCGCGAGTTCCCGGTCAGCGCCGAGGCTGCCGGCGATTCCCTTCTGATGGCGATCCCCGCACGACCCTTCCTGCAGCACCTTCGCGAGGATGTCGATCTGGTGTTCAACATGCTCGGCTCGCTGTCGATGCGCCTCAAGAGGTTCGTGGGCCGCACCGAACAGTTCGCCACGCGCACCACGCCGCAACGCGTCGCCGTATTCCTCCTGAACTTCGGCTCGACCGTCGAGAAGACGGCCGACATTCACCTGCCTTACGACAAGTTCCTTGTGGCCGGCCGGCTCTCCATGAAGCCGGAGACGTTCTCGCGCGCGCTCGCAAACCTCCGCGAAATCGGTGTGCACACGGAGGGCAATCTGGTCCACATCGAAGACATCGAGGCGCTGCGGCGTTACGCAAACAGCGTGTAATTCGGCTGCCGTCGCAGGCGCGCCGCCATTGGGTGATACGCGAGTCGGGCAGTCGGGGTCGACCGTGATGGAAACGTTCTCCTTCATCCTGCTCGCGATCGCGCTCTATTTCGCGGCGGACTGGATCCTGAGGCGCGCGGAGGCCAGAGCCGGCCGCCGTTTCGAAAACCGAACGATCATCTTCTTCGGCCTGCTCCTCGGCCTGGCGCTGGTGTCCTTCGCAATCCTTCGGAACCTGCTCGGCGTCGACTGAACCCATCGCCGATCAAGCGCAGGCCTTTCGCTCCCGCCGCGGCGCTTGACAATGGTCAAGGATGCCCGCCCGCGCCGATGACACGATCCCGGATCGGAGCGGCCGCCCGCCGATCTTCCTGACCGCCGGAACGGCCACGCCATCAACGGAGGCGAATCATGTCGACAAACGGCGACGAACCTGGCGCCGCGGCCCCCGCACAGAACGCACCCGAAGGGCGGCCCGAGCGGGTCCCCGCCATGCAGCGGCTGCTCGACAACCCGTTCCTGCTGCTGTTCCTCGGCGTCGTGGTGCCGACCGTCTTTTACATCATCTGGGGAATCTTGGAGATCGCCCAGATCCCGATCGCTCGCTAGGCAGGTCCGGACCCATGGCCATTCAATCCCCGGCAAACCGAATATGGTGGCGTGAGCCGCTGCACCGAATGGAGATCATCTGGATCTCCATCGCCTTCCTCTGGGGCGTGGTGATGTTCTCCGCCATGATCTATTGGCACATCACCGGCAAGCAGAATCTTTCCAACGAAGCCTACCGCATCGATCCGTTCGTTTTCGCCGAGCGGGCCGAGGCCATGGCCGAGCAGTACACCGTGCGGGAGGAGGGTGACACCGGCATCCCGGTCGTCCGTCCACCGCCCGGCAGCGACGTTTATCTGATCGCCCGGCTGTGGGAATGGTGGCCGATACTGGAGTTGGAGAAGGACCAGAGCTATCGGTTGCACCTGTCGTCGATGGACTGGCAGCACGGCTTCTCGCTACAGCCGACCAACATCAACATCCAGGTGCATCCCAACTACGACCTGGTTCTGACGATGACCCCCGACGAGGCGGGCGTCTATGGGATCGTCTGCAACGAATTCTGCGGGATCGGCCACCACCAGATGTTGGGCCGGATCTACGTCGTCGAATAGGGGGCCGCCATGCCGACCGATATCGCCACTCCCGGCGCAGCCGCGATACCCGGTGACGAGAAGTACCGGACCTGCCCGGAGACGGGCTTGCGTGTCTACGCCCAGGCGGAAACGCTGATCAAGGCCAATGCCGTCGTTGCCGTCATCTTCCTGGCCATCGGCGGCCTGTTCGGACTGCTCGTCGCCCTGACCCGCTGGCCCGCCGTGCATATTCTGCCGGCGGATCTCTTCTACCTGGCGCTGACCGCGCATGGCGCCGACGTGCTGCTGTTCTGGATCATCTTCTTCGAGGTGGCGATCCTCTATTTCGCCTCGGCGGTCCTGCTGAACTGCCGCCTGGCGGCGCCGCGCTTCGCCTGGCTGGGGTTCATCCTGATGGTGGTCGGCGCGCTGATGGCCAATGTCGCGGTGCTGCAGGGCGATTCGAGCGTGATGTTCACCTCCTATGTGCCGATGCAGGCGGCGCCGCATTTCTATCTCGGCCTGATCCTGTTCGCGGTCGGCACGCTGCTGGCCTGCATGTGCTTCTTCGGCACGCTGGTCATCGCCAAAGAGGAAGGGACCTATGAGGGATCGGTGCCGCTGGTCACATTCGGCGCGATCACCGCGGCGATCATCGCCGTGTTCACCCTGGCTTCCGGCGCGATCATCCTGATCCCGACCTTCATGTGGTCGATCGGGCTGATCTCCCATATCGATTCGATCACCTACAAGCTGGTCTGGTGGGGCATGGGCCACTCCTCCCAGCAGATCAACGTCTCCGCCCATGTCGCCGTCTGGTACGCGATCGCAGCCATGGTGCTCGGCGCCAAGCCGCTGTCCGAGAAGGTCAGCCGCATGGCCTTCCTCATGTACATCCTGTTCCTGCAGTTGGCCTGCGCCCACCACATGCTCGCCGAGCCGGGTTTGAGCTCGGAATGGAAAGTGTTCAACACCAGCTACGCGATCTACCTGGCGGTGCTCGGCAGCATGATCCATGGCATGAGCCTGCCCGGCGCCATCGAGGCGGCCCAACGACGCAACGGCTTCACCCAGGGCGTGTTCGGCTGGCTCCGGCGGGCGCCATGGGGGAACCCGGCTTTCGCCTCGCTGATGCTGTCCCTGGTGATGTTCGGCTTCATCGGCGGCATCTCCGGCGTCGTGCTGGGCACCGAGCAGATCAACCTGCTGATGCACAACACGCTCTACGTGCCGGGGCATTTCCACGGCACCGTCGTCGCCGGAACCACCCTCGCCTTCATGGGCATCACCTATCTGGTGATCCCGCTGATCTTCCGGCGCGAGGTGATCTGGCCGACGCTTGCCAAATGGCAGCCCTACCTGTTCGGCATCGGCGTCGCCGGCATCTCCCTGTTCATGATGGGCGCCGGCACGCTGGGCGTGTCCCGCCGCCACTGGGACATGGCATTCACCGATGCGGCGGTGACCTTCGACTATCCCGCCACCGCCTATCTGATGATGGGGTTGAACGGCCTGTCCGCCATCCTCGCGACCCTGGGCGGCATTGCCTATGTGGTGGTGGTGGTCGGATCGATACTGTTCGGCAAAAAGCGCGACGCGGAGTCGATCCAGGCCAACCCGGCGGTGTTCGCCGGCGGTGCGGCGGTCAAGGAGTATGGCAGCGAAGGCACGCTGAAACTGCCGGGGACGATCGTCCTGGTGTCGGTCTTCTTCCTCGCCTTCGTGCTCTACTACTTCGTGAACTGGAAGTTCCTGTCCGAAGTCTGGCCGCTGAGCTGACCGGACGGGATTGCAAGCAGGAGCGCCAGGAGCCATGGGCGCCATCGCCGGCCAGCTCTACTCGGTCTTCAAGCTCAGGATCGGCTTCGCGATCATGGCGACGGCGCTGGCCGGGCTGGCCGCGGCCGGCATCGGCGAGGTGCCGGGCTGGAAGGCGGCCGTCCTGGCGCTGACCATCCTGCTATCCTCCGCCGCCGCCGGCGCCTTCAACCAATATGCCGAGCGCGGCCTGGATGCCCGCATGCACCGGACCCGCAACCGGCCCTTCGTCACCGGCCAATTCCGGCCGGGCGCGGCCTGGTTGCTGACCATTATCGGCATCCTCGCCTTCGCGGTCGGGCTGGCGGCCTACGCCCTCAACGCCATGGTGGCGCTGCACGCTTTCCTGGGCGCCTTCGTCTATGGCGTGGTCTATACCGTCTGGCTGAAGCAGCGCAGTTGGCTGAACATCGTGGTCGGCGGGTTGGCCGGCAGCTTCGCAGTGCTGGCCGGGGCCTCGGTGGTCGATCCGCAGCTTGGGCCGGTGCCGATCATCCTGGCGGTGGTGCTGTTCCTGTGGACCCCGCCGCATTTCTGGAGCCTCGCGACGACGCTGCGGCGCGACTACGCCCGGGCCGGGGTGCCGATGCTGCCGGTGGTCGTGGGACCGCGCAGGGCAGCCTGGGCGACCCTGGCGCATACGGTGGCGCTGGTGCTGCTGTCCCTGGTCCCGGTGGCCTTCGGGCTCGGCTGGGTCTACCTGATCTGCGCGGCGTCGGGCGGTGCGTATTTCGTCTACCGCAGCGTCCTGCTGGTGCGGCATTCGACGCCGGGGATGGCGATGGCCAACTTCCGGGCATCGCTGCTGCAACTGAGCCTGTTGCTGGTCGGCGTCATCGTCGACGCCTTCATGGCCTGACTTCCAATGCGAATTCCACTGCGCCTCCCCCGGCTTCCGGCCATCGCCGGCCTGATCCTGCTCGCGGGCGCCGCCGGTGCGACCACCGGAACGGCCCTGCAGGACCCGCCGTCGGCCTTCGATCCGCAGGGTGCGCTCGCCTACAGCCAGGACGCGATCGGCCGCAGCGTGACGCCGCATCGCCTGCTGGACGGCGGCGGGAACGAACGGCGCCTGACCGAGTTTCAGGGCAAGCCGCTGGTGGTGAACCTGGTCTATACCGGCTGCGCCCACAGCTGCCCGCTGATCGTGCAGACCTTGTACCGGGCGGTCGACGCCGCCCAGGACACCTTCGGCGCCGACGCCTTCTCCGTCGTCACCATCGGCTTCGACACGGAGATCGACACGCCCGACCAGATGCGCGCCTACGCCCGCAGCCAGGGCGTCGATCTGCCGGACTGGCACTTCCTGAGCGCCGACCGCGAGACGGTGGACCGTCTGACCCGCGAGGTCGGGTTCATCTACTTTCCCTCGCCCAAGGGTTTCGACCATCTGGCGCAGGTGACGGTGCTCGACGACGAGGGGCGCGTGTTCCACCAGGTCTATGGCGACACCTTCGAGCCGCCGGCCCTGGTCGAGCCGCTCAAGCAGCTCATCACCGGCGAGTCCGGGTTGCCGCTCAGCCTGGAGGGGCTGGTCGAGCGGGTGCGGCTGTTCTGCACCCTCTACGACCCGACCGCCGGCCGCTATCGTTTCGAATGGTCCCTGTTCGTTGGCCTTATCATTGGCACGCTGTGCCTGCTGACCATCGGCTCGATCCTGGTCCGCGCCCTGTACCGAGATTTCGCGCGTCGCCGGACATGAGCCGGCTGCGCCAGATCCTGCGGCTCGGCTTCGATTGGTCGGAGGCCCAGTTCGACCGCGCCTTCGGACCGTCCTGGAACCCGCTGCACAATCTGGGCGCGTTGGGCTTCTTCTACTACTGGATCGTCGCGGTTTCGGGCGTCTACCTCTACATCTTCTTCGACACAGGCTCGACGGAAGCCTATGAGTCGATCGAGTACATGACCCATGACCAGTGGTACTTGGCGGGGGTGATGCGCAGCTTCCACCGCTACGCTTCGGACGGGCTGGTGCTGTTCATGGCGGTGCATCTGCTGCGGGAATTCTCCCTGGGCCATTACCGCGGCGCCCGCTGGTTCACCTGGGTGACCGGCGTGCCGGTGCTGCTGCTGGTGATCGTCGCCGGCATCACCGGCTATTGGCTGGTCTGGGACACGCTCGCCCAGTACATCGCCATCGCCAGCACCGAATGGTTCGACTGGCTGCCGATTTTCGGCGAGCCGATCGCGCGCAACTTCATGACGCCGGAGAGCCTGGACGACCGGTTCTTTACACTGCTGGTGTTCATGCACATCGTGGTGCCGCTGTTCCTGCTGCTGGTGCTGTGGATCCACCTGCAGCGGGTCAGCCGGCCGAAGATCAATCCGCCGCGCGGGCTGGCGATCGGGACCTTCGCCATGATGCTGGTGCTGGCGCTGGTGCATCCGGCAACCAGCCAGGGGCCGGCCGATCTGACCACGGTGGCGGCGGTAGTCGATCTGGACTGGTTCTATCTCGGCCTCTATCCGCTGCTCGACTATTGGTCCGACGGCACGGTGTGGGGCGTGGTGACGGTGCTGACGCTGCTGCTGGTGGCACTACCCTGGATGCCGCCGATGCGCCGGGCCAGGCCCGCCACCGTCGACCTGGCCCATTGCAACGGCTGCACATGGTGCGCCGATGACTGTCCGTTCAACGCCATCTCCATGGAGCCGCGCAGCGACGGCCTGCCCTTCGATCGCGAGGCGGTGGTCGATCCCAACCTCTGTGTCAGTTGCAGCATTTGCGTCGGGTCCTGCCCAAGCGCCACGCCGTTCCGGCGGACGGGTACGGTGTCTACCGGCATCGACCTCCCGGACCGGCCGCTTGAGGCGCTGCGCGCCGCGGTCGCCGAGGCCGGTCAGCCGGCTTCGGACGGCGCCAGGGTCATCGTCTTCGGCTGCGAGCACGGCCCCGATCTCAAGCGGCTCGACCTGCCCGGAGTGAGCACGATCGTGCTGCCCTGCCTGGCCGGCCTGCCGCCCTCCTTCATGGATTTCGCCCTCAGCCGCGGGCATGCAGCCGGCATCGTGCTGACCGGATGCCGTCCCGGCGCCTGCGTCAATCGCTTCGGCATCGACTGGACCCAGGACCGGATCGAGCGCCGGCGCGATCCCCGCCTGCGCGGTCGGGTGCCGCGCGACCGCATCGCCTGCCTCTGGGTCGGACGCGCCCAGAGCGCACGGCTTGAGCGCGAGATCCGGGAGTTCGCCGCCGGCCTGACGCCCATGGCACGGCCCGAGCGGGCATCGGGGCCGCCGCCGGCGCCGGAGATGGCCGTGCTGGAGACCGGCGATGACTAACGCTGCGCGCTATCTCGGCCAGGCCGTGCTGTACGCGCTGGTGGCGGCCACACTCGGCTACTTCTCCGCCGCCCCCTCCTATACGCATTTCCCGCCGGACCAGGCGATGGTGCGGCTCAGCTTCACCCACGGCGCCGACCGTCGCGGACCCTGCCGCCAGCTCACCGCCGAAGAGATGGGCCAGTTGGCGCCGAACATGCGGGTTCCGACGGTCTGCCCGCGCGAGCGCCTGCCGGTCCATGTGGAACTCGAGCTGGACGGCGCCCTGCTCTACACGGCCGAGCTGCCGCCGACCGGCCTCAACAGCGACGGCCCCTCCCGTGCCTATGAGTCCTTCGCAGTGCCGCCCGGCCGGCATATCCTGACGGCACGCCTGCGCGACACCGACCGCAGCGAAGGATTCGACTATGATGTGTCGACCGAGGTGGACATGGCCCCGGGCCGGCATCTGGTGATCGACTTCCGCGCCGATATCGGCGGCTTCGTAATCCGGTGAGGCGGTAATGCCCCTGCTCCATTGGCGCGACGAATTCAACCTGGGAATCCCGGCGGTCGACTATGAGCATCAGGAGCTCTTCGCCCTGATCAACCAGATCCACGACCGCATCGCCTCGAGCCCCTCGCGGGACGCGATCATCGACGGGCTGGACGAGATCTACGCCAGGATCGCCGCCCATTTCGCGCTGGAGGAACGGGAGATGCGCGACCGCAGCTATGACGGCTATGAGAGCCACAAGACCGAGCATGAGCGCCTGCTCGACGGCATCCGCGAGATCATGGACAACTTCGAGCACGGCCTGTACGCCGACTACGAGGATGCGCTGGCCAAGCATCTCGGCGAGTGGTTCGAGCTGCATTTCAGCACTCAGGACGCCCGCCTGCACAGGATGATGGGGTAGGCCTGAACGTCGTCGGCTGACGCCTTGACGGATATCAAGGTGGGCCGGCGGAGGATCCCCGGACAATGCGCCACGGACAACGGTACGGCGGACCGGCAGATGGACTTACACGAACCGAAGATCCCGCCCCGGCCGGGTCTCGAAGTAACGGGCGGGCATCCCTTTGCCGCCTTCGTGCGCATCGTGGCCAAGGGCAGCAAGCTGTCCCGCGCCCTTTCACGGGAGGAGGCGGAGGCGGCCATGGGCATGATCCTGGCCGGAGACGCGGAGCCGGTGCAGGTTGGGGCGTTCCTCGCCACGCTCCGCTATCGCAAGGAAACGGCGGAGGAGCTGGCGGGCTTCGTGTTGGCGGCGCGTCGGTGCGCGCGGGATACCGGGATGCTGCACGCCGAGCTCGACTGGCCCTCCTATGCCGACCGGCACCGCCAGCTTCCCTATTTCCTGCTTTCGGCGCTGCTGCTGGCCGGGAGCGGCGTGCGAGTGCTGATCCATGGAATCGCCGGCGAGGGTCCGATCTCATCGCCACGCTGCCTGGCTGCGCTCGGCCTCCGTCCGGCAGACTCTCCAGCCGAGGCGGCCGCCGCGATCGAACGGCACAACATCGCCTATCTTCCGCTGAGCGCGGTTTGCCCGGCTCTCGACAAGCTGTTCGACCTGCGCCCGCTACTCGGCCTGCGCTCGCCGGCCAATACTTACGCCCGCGAGCTCAATCCGGCCGCCGCGGCCTGCCAGATGCAGGGCGTGTTCCACCCGAATTACATCCCGCTTCACCGCGATACCGCCCAATTGCTAGGGCAGCCGAATGCGGCGATCTTCAAGGGCGCCGGCGGCGAGGCACAGCGCAATCCGAACAAACCCTGCCGGGTCGCGATGTTGCGGGATAGGGCACCAGCAATCGAAGAGTGGGCGGCGATGCTCCCGGATGTCCGCCATGCCTGGCGCGACGAGCCGCTCAATCCGGCTCGGCTCGTCGCACTGTGGCGCGGTGAGTTCGAAGACCCGGCGCCGATCAGCGCCGTCGTCGGGACCACCGCGGTGGCCCTGAGGCTGCTGGGCCGCGCGCCAAGCCAGGGTGATGCCGAGACACAAGCGCAGAACCTCTGGGAGTCCCGCCGGAGACTGTCCCACCCGACCGCCGTGTGAGGTTAGGCGGCGCTCCGGCCGAGTTCCTGCGCCGCACGCGCCTGGGCGACAATGACATCCGCAAAAGCCGGCAGCGGTCCGATCGGACCGGTGTAGGTTACCGTATCATCCCCGCCCAGTAGCCGTGGGACATCGTCCTCGCCATGCAGGCTGCGCTCGGCGAACAGGCCGACGGCGACGCAATGCGGGGCACCGAGGCCCGCCAGCGCCCGGGCCGGCGATGGCGTTTCGTCGAGAAAGGCCGTCGCCACGTCGGCGAAGCGTCCGGTTGCCGCGATGCGGGCCGCATGGCGGCGTGTCGTCTCCGCCGAGACACCATTTCGCCCACTGCCATGGCCGATCACCAGCAAGGCGGTCCGGGCCGGCCGCCAGGCCCTGCGCATGCAGGCCTCTTCCGCCATCTCCGCCGCCAGATCGGCGATGCCCGGCCGTGCGCCGACCGGATCGGCCAGCGTGACCCGGTCGGCCGAGGCGTGCTCGGCGATCGCTTGTGCCAGCCGATCCATCGTGTAACCGGCACACATCAGCCAGGGCACGACGACGGCCTCTCCGGTGCCGATGGTGTCGAGAACCGCGCCCAGCTCCGGCCGGCCGTAGAGGCTGCAGACCCGGACATCGGCGTAGAGTCCGCGCGCCCTGATGACGCCGGCATGATGCTCCAGCACGCCGCCTACACCGCGCGTTCCGTGACCGCACAGCACCAGTGTCGCGGCGGCTCCGCCGCGCTCAGTGGCTGGTGCCTTCTTCGAGCGTGATCTTGTTGTAGACATTGTACTTTCCCGAGGGGCGCACCATCGGAATGCGCGAGACCTCTTCCAGAGTGGTGGCGTCATAGACGACGACCGCGCCGTCCATGTCCCAGATGCTGACCAGCGCGTAGCGGCCGTCATGGGTGAACTCGACATGGGCGGCGGTCTTGCCCGGTTCCGGGCGCAAGGTGGCGACGATCTCCAGGCTCTGCTTGTCGATCACGTGCAGGGCGTCGCTATGCGGCCCGAAGAACACGTCGACCCAGGCATAGGGCGAGTTGCGGTGGCTGCGCATGAAGAAGCCCGGCCCCAGGGTCTCGATGCGGTGCATCACCTCCCAGCTCTCCATGTCGATGACGCTGACTGCGCCGACCCGCAGATGCGGCGTCGCCATCACCCGGCGGCCGTCCAGCTCCCAGGTGATGCCCGATCCCAAATGCGGCAGGCCGTCGATCGGCAACTCGGCAATTGTTCGCCGGACATCGAGATGCACCACCCGGGCGCCGCCGTTCCTCGAGGCGCCGACCAGGACCCGGTAGTCGGGACCGAAGAAGAAGTCGTCCAGAGGTGCGTCCACCTCGATGCGGCGGATCGGGAAGCGCTCGGACGGGTCGGCGAGTGCTTCTTCCCGGCCGCGTTCATGGCTGTGCACCAGCCCCCCATAGACCGGCGGCGGGTTCTCCCCATAGGGAATCTCCCAGACCTCGCTGATGTCCTTGAAGGCGGCGATGAAGCTCTCGCGCGGCGCCGCCTGATAGACGGCGCTGACCCGCGACGTCGGGCCCCTGCGCATGCCGGCGGTCGGGATGACCCGCATCGGCGAGAGATCGGCGGCATCGAGCATGACCAGCGTGTGCGGCAGGTAGTTGGCCACCGCGACGACCGCGCCGTCATGGGAGATGGCGATGTTGCGGGTATTGATGCCGGCGCGGATCTCCGCCACGACCTGCAGGCCGTAGAGGTCGTATTTGGTGATCCAGCCGTCGCGCGAGGCGAAATACACGAAGCGCCCATCGGGGGAGAATTTCGGCCCGCCATGGAGCGCGAAACGGCTCTCGAAGCGGTGGATCGGTTCCAACCGGTCGCCGTCGAGGATCGACACGTGATGGTCGCCGCTTTCCACCACGATGAAGAGATGCAGCGGATCGGCGTCGTAGACCGGGGCCGTGGCCGGCACTCCATCGTCGAGCGCGACGAACTGGCTCGCTTGCATGTCGTCCAGGTCCCAGCGCGGCGGTTCCGCCAGCGGCGTATAGATCAAGGCGGCGAGCGCTTCGATCTCCTCCTCGGCCAGGGCCTCGCCGAAGGCTGGCATCTGCGTCGCCGGCCGTCCCACCGCGATCACCGACCGCGCCCGATCGGCCCTCATTCGCGCCAGGCTCTCGGGCAAAAGCGCCGGGCCGGTCCCGCCCAGCCGGTCAGCGCCATGGCAGGCGGCGCAATGCTCGGCATAGAGCGCCTCGGCAGTCAGAGCCGTTTCCGCCCCTGCAGCCGCGCTCAGGCTCGCGACCGCGATGCCGGCCGCGATGCTAAGGTGCCGCCACATAGGTCCGCTTGCCCAGATAGCCGACCAGCGGCACCCGGTCGACCGGATCATCGATGCCGATCTCGGCATCGGTCAGATAGCAACCCGGATCCTCGGCCCAGGGATCGCCGGTGATCTGATGCGCCCGGACGCGGGTGTTGCCGTTGCAGATGGCAAAGTGCTGGCAACGGCCGCAGCGGCCGCCGACCCGACGCGGACGCTGATTCAGCCCGGCCAGGATCGGATCGGACAGATCGGTCCAGATTTCCGAGAACGGCCGGTCCCGGACGTTGCCCAGGGTGTGGTGCCACCAGAATGTGTCCGGGTGGACGTTCCCGAGATTGTCGATGTTGGCGACGTTGATGCCCGAGGCGTTGCCGCCCCATTGCAGCAGCTTGGCGCGCAGATGGTCCACGCGATCGGGAAACCGCTGCTGCGCCCACAACAGCAGATAGGCGCCGTCGGCATCGTTGTTGCCGGTAACGAATTCCCGGTCCCGGCCGGCGCGGACGGCGGCCAATGCAACTCCGAACAGCAGGTCCATCGCCCGGCGGGTGGCCGCCAGCTCGGAATCGTCGCCGCGATTGATGTTGCCGCGGCCGCCATAGTTGAGATGCGAGAAATAGAACTTGTCGATGTCCTCGCGTTCCATCAGCGCCAGCAGGTCGACCAACTCATGCTGGTTGTCCTGGGTCATGGTGAAGCGCAGCCCCACCTTGATGTCCCGCTCGCGGCACAGGCGCAGGCCGGCGAGCGCCCGGTCGAAGGCGCCTTCCTGTCGGCGGAACCGGTCATGGGTGGGGCCGATGCCGTCCAGGCTGACGCCGACATAGTCGTAGCCGACGGCAGCGATCTCCTTGATGGTCTCCGGCCCGATCAGCGTGCCGTTGCTGGACAGGGCGGTGTAGAAGCCCTTCGCCTTGGCGCGATGCGAGATCTCGAAGATGTCCGGCCGCATCAGCGGCTCGCCGCCGGACAGGATCAGCACCGGGACACCAAAGGCCCGCAGGTCGTCCATCACCGCGAAGACCTCGTCGGTGCCCAGCTCGCCGGGGAAATCGGTATTCGTCGAGCCGGAATAGCAATGCTTGCAGGTCAGATTGCAGCGGCGGATCAGGTTCCAGATCACCACCGGGCCGGGCGGATCGCGTCTCGGCCGCAGCGGCGTCGGGTCCACCAGCTCGCGCATGTATTGGCTGATCCTGAACATCGGACCTCCTCCTAGCCGCCGATCCTGAGGCCGGTCTTCTTCAGCACCCGGGTGCTGAACAGCACCGCGTGCCCCCGGTCGTCCGACCCCAGCAGGGCGGCGATGCTCTCCACCTTCTCCAGCGCCTCGTCGCGGGTCCGCCCATGCACCATGGCGAAGAGGTTGTAGGGCCATCGCGGCGGATGGCGCGGCCGGCGATAGCAGTGGGAGACGAAGTCGAGGGCGCCGACCCGCTCCCCGATCGCCTCGACCCGGGCATCGTCGACATTCCAGACCGACATGGCGTTGCCGCGATAGCCCAGCCGGTAGTGGTTCGGCACCGCCCCGATCCGGCGGATGACGCCCGACTCCAGCATCGCGGTCACCCGGCGGATAACCTCCGCCTCGCTCGCTCCGACCGCCCTGGCCACGGCCTCGTACGGCCTGTCGGTCAGCGGCAGGCCTGCCTGGGTCTCGCGCACGATCGCCCGGTCGACCGCGTCCAGGGCCGGGGCAACGCCGTCGAGGATGGCCGCGACTGCCGTCATGCCTCGAACCTCAGCCCGACGAAGAACTCCCGCAGCTTGGGCATGTCGAGCACCTCCAGCCCGGTCTCCGCGGCAATGGCGTCCAGCGTTTCGCCGATCCCCTCCGGTCGTTCGGTGGCGACGACGAACCACATGTTCAGCGCATGATCGCGGGCGTAATTGTGCGCCACCTCCGGATGGGCATTGACCTGGGCCGCCACCGCGTCGAAGCGGTCCTCCGGCACGGCCATGGCCGCCAGAGTCAGCCCGCCGCCCATGCGCTCGGCGTGATACATCGGCCCGAAGCGGGACAGCACGCCCTCATCCAGCAGGCGCTCCAGGCGCGAGATCAGCTCGTCCTCCTCGAGGCCGAGCTTGTCCGCCGCCTCGGCATAGGGTCGCGGCGACACGGGGAACCCGCCCTGGAAAGCGTTGATGACGCGCCGGTCGACGGCGTCGATCGCCTGCCGCGCCGTCATACCGCCAGCGCCTTCTGCGCACGGGCATCCCGGGACCGGCCATAGCGGGCGCCGCGCTGCTTGAACCGGCGACGGCTGAACAGGATCGCCCGTGGGCAGCCGGCCAGGCCGGCCGACTCGGTCGCACGGTCCACCAGCCGCTCGACCGTCGCCCGGTCGCGGCCGTGGATCATGGCGAACAGGTTGTAGGGCCAATCCGGCAGGCGCCGGGGACGGCGGTAGCACAGCGTGACGAAGTCGAGCGCCGACAGGCTGCGGCCGGCATCTCCGGCCAATCCGTCAGGGACGTCCCAGACGGTCATGGCATTGGCGTGATAGCCCAGCTCACGGTGCCGGACGATGACTCCGAAGCGGCGAACAACACCCGCCTTGCCGAGCCTGTCGATGCGCAACAGGACCTCGTCCTGCGACAGCCCGCTGGCCGCGGCCAGCGCGGCGAAGGGGCGCGCCACCAGCGGCAGTCCGTCCTGCAGCGCCTCGAGCAGGCGGCGATCTCGGTCGTCTAGCGCCATCGCAGAGCGAACCCCAGATCGAGGTGGAACGGCTCGAGCAGCGGCAGGTCGAGCGGCCGCAGCCCGGTGCGACGCGTGATGTCGTCCAGCACCTCGGTCACGGCCTCCTCGTCCTCGGCCGTGACGACGAACCAGAGACTGAACCGATGTTCGCGCTCGTAGTTGTGGTTGACCTCGGGACAGTCGCTGACGATCCGGGCGACCTCCTCGAGACGGTCCGCCGGCACCGCCAGGGCGGCGAGCGTGCTCCAGCCGACCGCATGCGGAGCGACGATCGCGCCGACCCGCGAAACCGCGCCCTCGGCACTCAGCCGGCGCAGCCTTTCGATGACCTCGTCCTCGTCCGATCCCAGGCGCCGGGCGACTTCGGCGAAGGGCCGGTCGGTCAGCGGAAAGCCTCGCTGGAACTCGTTCAGCAGGCGCCTGTCCAGGGCGTCGTAGGCGAGGGTTCGGTCCATCCGCGCCTCACAATCCGATGCGATGCGCCCGCGCGGTCAGGAAGATCCCGCTGGGCGTCTGCATCGGCAGGGTGGCGACCGGCTCGAAGGTCCGCGTGTCGTAGACCTGCACGACGTTGGAATCGCGCGCGGAGATCCAGACCTGGCCGCCGCGCGGCGTGAATTCCATGTGCAACGTCGCCTCGCCGGGCTCGATCGCGCGGATAATCTCCCGACTCGGCACATCGATGATCTGCACCGCGTCATTGTCCGGATGGGCGAAATTGACCCAGACCTGCCGTCCGTCCGGCCGGGCGACGGCAAAGACCGGCTGGCCGCGCAGGGGAATGCGGCCGACTTCCCGCCAGGTGGCGCGATCCACAACCAGCACCTCGTGACGGCCGACCGCTGGCAGTACCAGAACGTCGCCGGCACTGGCCCAGCCTTCCAGATGCGGCATCTTGTAGACCGGCAGCGCGTCCTCGCCGCGCCCGTAGCCGTCGAGGATGCGGCGCACGCCGGCGTCCAGGTCCCACAGGTCGAGCAGGGCAATGCCGTCCTCGCCGAACAGGCCGGCGAGATAGTGGCGGCCGTCCGGCGTGATCAGGCCGTCATAGGGTAGCCGCCCGACATCGGCGAAGCGGGTGATCCGCGGGTCGGCGCGGTCGGCGAAATCGGCGACCCAGATCTCGCCGGCGTCGTACAGGCTGAAGACGAAACGCTGATCCGGAGCGTCGACCAGGCCGACCACCTTCGACCGGGCCGCGCCGTCGCCATAGGTGGCCGGAATATCGGCCACCGGTTCCAGCGTCTCCGCGTCGAACACCCGCACGCCGCCCGGATCGTAATTCGAGACGGCGATCAATGCGCCGTCCTGCGAGATGGCGCCGCCGATGCTGTTGCCGGCCTGCATCACGCGACCGACCAACCGGCCCGTCAGCATGTCGACCTTGCTGAGCCCACCGTCGCGCCCGAACAGGAAGGCATAACGGCCATCCGGGGAGAACACCGCTGAGGCATGCGACAGATCACCAAGCCCGTCCACGGTGTGAATCACGGATGGATCGGTTGTCTCGATGATGTTGATCCGCCCCGAGGCGCGCTCGACCACAAGCCCCAGATCCCCGGTGCCGCGAAGCTCGTCGGCCGCGGTCGCGATCGAGACGAGGCACGATAGTGCTACGGCGAGTGCCGTCAGGCGGCGGTCAATTCTCATGCATCAACCCCTGTTTCAACAGCCGCGCCAGCCAAGCCGCCTCTTCCGGCGCGATCTCGATGCGCCAGGGCGGCATCGGCGTTCCCGGAATGCCGTCCAGGATCGCGGCCGCCAACGCCTCCTCGGATTTCCATGCGACCTGCGCCGACCGCAGCGGCGGGCCCAGACCACCCTTGAGCGTCAGCCCATGGCAGGCACCGCAATCGTGCAGCAGCAAGGTCATCAGCTCGCCCTCGCGGGCGGGCGAGATTTCCGCCGCCGCACTTGGCGCCAATCCGAAGGCAAGCGCCGCGGCGGCCAGCCGCTGCCCCCGGCTAGCCATGATCCGCCACGATCTCGGTGATCGCCGACAGGCCGAATGGCCGCCGGTCCGCCGAGCCCCAGGCCTCGGCCATGGCAACCACGCGACCGATGACCAGCAGCACGGGTGGCCTGAGCTCCTCGGCAAAGGCCCGATCGGGAAGATCGGCGAGCGTGCAGCAGCAGATCCGCTCATCCGGCGTGGTCCCGTTGGCGATCGCCGCCGCCGGCGTTTCCGCCGGCAGACCGGCCGAGATGAGTCGGTCGCGGATCTTTGCCAGATTGGCGAGGCCCATATAGACCACCAGCGTCGTCTCGGGATCGGCCAGGCTCGACCAGTTTAGGTCAAGCTCGGCATCGCGGCAGCGATGCCCCGTGACAAAGCGAACGCCGGTCGCCAAGCCGCGATGCGTCAAAGGAATACCGGCGGCGCTGGCGCAGCCGGAGGCCGCCGTGATGCCGGGAACGATCTCGAACGGAATGCCGTGCATTGCGAGGTATTCGGCCTCCTCGCTGCCGCGCCCGAAGACGAACGGATCGCCGCCCTTGAGGCGCACGACACGGCGGCCGGCACGCGCCAGACGGACGATCAGGTCGTTGATTTCGTCCTGCGGAGTCGGATGGCTGTTGCGCGCCTTTCCGACGAAGACCTGCATCGCACCGGTGGGTATCAGCGCCCGGACTTCGGCCGACACCAGCCGGTCATAGACCACCGCATCGGCCTCGCCCAACAGCCGCAACGCCTTGACCGTCAGCAGATCGGGGTCACCGGGTCCGGCGCCGACGATTGTGACCGGATACGGCGTCTTGTCGCGCATTTTCGAGCACCTCCCTGGTTCCGAGACGGTCGGGGCGGCCCAAGCCGCCCCGACACCGGTCGTCAGTAGATGTCGTTCTGCGTGTTGAAGACGTTGAACTTCCCGGTCGGCGTCACCAGCCGCGGGTCGCGGATGACGTGCTTCACGGTCCGGGTCGCATCGTCGACCACGACGATCGCCGATTCCTGCCCCTGGGCGTTCCAGACCGAGAACCAGACCTCAGTCCCCTCCTTGTTGTATTCGGGGTGCACGACCCGGCGTACGCCTTCGTCGACGCCCGACCATTCGCCGATCGGAAGCACCTCGTACCCGGCGTCCAGATTGTCCAGGTCGAAGACCGCGACCGAGGAGGCAATTTCCTCCAGCGGGTTGAGCGGGGTGTCGACATAGAGATTACGCGAGTTCGGGTGGGTCTTGATGAACAACGACCCGCCGCCCTGGCCCTCAAGCTGCTGCACCACCTGCCAGGCTTCGGCCGGATGGCCTTCCGGGTCGGTGCCGATCAGGGTGATCATCCAGTCGCCGAGATGGCTGGTCGCCCAGACCGGCCCGTAGTCCGGATGTTCGAAGTTCGCCCCGCGGCCGGGATGCGGCGTGGCGCCCTGGGTATTGATCAGGCTGACCAGTTCGCGATCCACCGTATCGACGACCGCCACCGTGTCGCGGGCGTTGGCCGCGACCAGGAAGTACCGGCCGGACGAATCGAAACCGCCATCGTGCAGGAAGCGTTCCGCGTTGATCGTGGTGACCCGCAGATTGTCCAGATCCTCAAAGTTGACCAGCTTGATCTGGCCGGTCTCCTTGACGTTGACGATGAACTCCGGCTGGAAGTGGGACGCCACGATGGACGCCACGCGCGGCTCGGGGTGGTATTCCTGGGTGTCGACCGTATAGCCGCGGGTCGAGACGATGCGCAGGGGCTCCAGCGTCTCGCCTTCCATGATGACGTATTGCGGCGGCCAATAGGACCCGGCGATCGCGTAACGGTCCTCCCAGCCCTCCATCTTCGACGTCTCGACTGAGCGCGCCTCGATGCCGATCTTGATCTCGGCGACCACCTCCGGCAGATCCATCCAGAGATCGATCAGGCTGATCTTCGCGTCGCGCCCGATGACGTAGACGTAGCGGCCGGACGCCGAGATACGCGAGATGTGCACGGCATAACCGGTCTCGACGATCTGGTGGATCTCGTAGGTGCCGCCGTCGATCAGCGCGACCTCACCGGTGTCGCGGAGGGTCACTGAGAACAGGTTCTCGATGTCGATGTCGTTTTGCTTGCTGGTTGGCCGCTCGTTGACCGGTACCAGCACCTTCCAACTCGCCTGCATCTCCGCCATGCCCCATTCCGGTGGCTCGGTCGGCTCATGCAGCAGATAACGCGCCATCAGGTTGACCTGGTCCTCAGTCAGGTCGCCCGAGGTGCCCCAATTCGGCATGCCGGCCGGCGACCCGTAGGTGATGAAGGCCTCCAGATAGTCCAGGCCCAGCTCTCGGGTGAGGTCGGTGGTCAGCGCCTTGCCTGTGGCACCGCCGCGCAGAACTCCGTGACAGCCGGCACAGCGTTCGAAATAGATGCGCGACGCCTGGCCGTATTCAGCCTCGGTCATTTCCGAGACGCCGGGCATGGTACCGGGGAAGACCGGCTCCATTTCCATCAGCGATTCGAGCTCGGGCGTATATTGCTCCGAGGGCTCGGTGCCATGCTCCTCTGCCGGCTGTTGGGCTGCTGCTCCTCCTTGCGCGCCTGCAAGCATGGCGCCCGCCGCCAATGTCACGATGCACAACCGCCATCCGATCCGCATAACCAACATGGGTGCCGTCCCCCCTGAGCTGAATAGATCCCTGGTCGATCGGACGGTAGGTCGGCGGCCGGCGCTACTCCTTGACGATTGTCAAGGAGAGGTGTGGGGATGGCGGCGGACAGCGAAATTGGGGCGTTGATCCAGCCAGGTCGGAGACATGTTCCCGCCCTGAAGGCGGATCAAAGGCCCGGCGGATGCCACAGATCTCGTATGCCCGTGATCACTTCCCACCGTCTGTGATCCAGCACGCTGTTTGGCTCTATCTGCGGTTCTGCCTGAGCCTGCGTGACGTCGAGGACCTGCTGGCGGAACGGGGGCTCGATCTGTCGTATGAGACGGTTCGACGCTGGGTCGCGAATTTTGGCCCGCTCTATGCCGGTCGGTTGCGCCGACGACGACCTCAGCCGGATGACCGCTGGCACCTCGACGAGATGTTCGTCTCGATCGGTGGCCGGCGGATGTATTTGTGGCGCGCCGTCGACGCGGAAGGCGAGGTGCTCGAGATCCTGGTACAAGCCAGGCGCGACGAACGTGCGGCGCTGAAGTTGATGCGAAAGTTGCTCAAACGCCAGGGCTTCGTGCCTTAGGCCGTCGTGACCGATCGATTGCGATCATACAGTGCGGCGTTGGGCACTCTGGGCCTGCAACAGTGCCACGAGATGGGCGGACGGCGGAACAATCGAGCGGAGAATTCGCACCAACCGGTCCGACGAAGAGAACGGACTTGGATCGGCTTCAAGCGACCGGGAACAACACAGCGGTTCCTCTCCAGCCACGCTGCCGTAAACAACTGCTTCAACTTCCAGCGCCATCTCATCTCACGCCAATCGCTCCGCGAGTTCCGAGCCCAAGCTTTCGGCCAGTGGCGGAACGCAGTCGCTGCAGCGTGACACCCGCGAACACAGTCGGCTACGTCAATCGGCGTCCATAGATGTGACAGCGCCGTGCAGAGGGGTTGAATCCCGACCGGAGATTTGGTGGCGGAGAGGGTGGGATTCGAACCCACGGTACGCTCACGCGCACAACGGTTTTCGAGACCGCCCCGTTCGACCACTCCGGCACCTCTCCGCACGCTGTCAGGCACCGAAGGCGCTGGGCGTCGGTCGAATGGCGCCGAGGCTGGCCTGAAGCGGCGCGGACATTACTCCAAGCCCTTTCGGCCCGCAAGCGATGCGCGCAGGAAACCGTCGCCCTGCACCGGCCCGTGCCCCGGCGGCAAGTTTTCGCGCACGAGTCCGGCACGCTTGCTCTAGCATTGCGCCTTCGTGCCGCGTTCGCACAGGCTCTCCGCACCCATGGTCCGCTCGCCCATTGGCCGGCCCGCCCGGCCCCGACAGACTGCCGTCGCCGCGCTTCAGCCGCGGGCGGGCAGGCCCGCGCCGTGAGCGGAAGCGTCCTGCCGGCCGAGGAACGCCGCAACCTGGGTATCGCCCTGATGTTGGCCGCGTTCCTTTGCTTCACCGGTATCGACGCCAGCGCCCGCTGGCTGGTGACCTCGGGCATGCCGCCGCTGGAAGTCTCGTTCGTCCGCTATACCGGGCACCTGCTGATCATGGCGGCGCTGGTACGGCCGGCGGACTGGCGGTCCGTGATCCGGACCGGCGCCCCGGTCCTCGCACTGCTGCGCGCCGGAGTCCTGGCCGGCGCCACCATCCTCAACTTCTTCGCCGTGCGCTACCTGCCGCTCAGCGTGACATCGACGATCTTCTTCACCACGCCGCTCTGGGTCTGCCTGCTGGGCGGCCCGATCCTCGGCGAGCGGATCGGGCCGCGCCGGGCCGCGGCGGTGGCGATCGGCTTCGCCGGCATCCTGGTGGTCACGCGGCCGGGCCTGGGTGCGGTGCATTGGGCGGCTATCCTGTCGATCGGGGCGGCGCTGTTCGCGGCGTTCTACTTCATGTTGACCCGCAAGCTGGCCGGCATCGACTCGACCGCGACGCAGCAATTCTACGCCGCCTTGTTCGGCACCGTGGTCCTCGCCGTGCCGGCGCTGCTCGACTGGCATTGGCCGGTCGCTCCGGCCGACTGGTTCGCCTTCGCGGCGATCGGCGTCTTCGGCTGGGCCGGTCACCAGATCACGGTGATCGCGCACCGCATGGCCCCGGCGACCACGCTCGCCCCGTTCGTCTATTCCCAGCTCATCTTCATGACGGCGGCGGAGTGGACGGTGTTCGGCACCGAGCCGGATGGCTGGGTGTTCGTCGGCGCCGCCATCGTGGTCGCAGCCGGGCTGTTCATCTGGATGCGCGAGCGGCAGCTGGAACAGCGCGGCGGGCCCTGATTTTCGGGCCGCCATTTCGCCCTGAACCTCCTGGCAAAGACGTTGACTCTATGGCGGCGCGGAGTATAGTCCGCGCCTTGCTTGCGGGCGGCCCCATGCGCGGCCCGCTCTTTTGCGTTTTCAGGCACGGGCCGCAGATCATGTTCGCAGTCATCCGCACGGGCGGAAAACAATACAAAGTCGCCAAAGACGACATCATCCGCGTCGAGAAGCTGGACGCCGAGGCCGGCGCCAAGATCTCCCTCGACGAGGTCTTGATGGTCGACAGCGGCAAGGGCGTGACCGTCGGTCAGCCCCTGGTCGCCGGCGCTACGGTGAAGGCCGAGGTGGTCGAGCAGACTCGCGGCGACAAGATCATCGTCTTCAAGATGAAGCGCCGGAAGAACTACCGCCGGACCAAGGGCCACCGGCAGGATCAGACGGTCCTGAAGATCACCGACATCAAGGCGAGCGCCTGACCGGCAGCCGCCCAAGGCAAAGCTGATAGGGGACATTCCTCATGGCACATAAGAAGGCAGGCGGTTCCTCCCGCAACGGCCGCGACTCCGAGGGCAAACGCCTCGGCGTCAAGAAATACGGCGGCGAGTTGGTCATCCCCGGCAACATCATCGTCCGCCAGCGCGGCACCAAGTTCCATCCCGGCCGCAATGTCGGCATGGGCAAGGACCACACCCTGTTCGCCCTGGTCGAAGGCCATGTGACGTTCAAGAAGGGCGCGCGGCAGACCACGATCTCGGTCGAGCCGGTGCCGGCCGCCGCCGAATAGGCTGTCGGTGGGGCTGCCGCCGATGGCGGCGCCCATCGCGACCCGCACGGAACGGATCAGGGAGATGGGCCGCCATCTCCCTTTTTTGTTGTCTGAGCGCCGAACGAACCCGCGATGAAATTCCTCGACGAAGCCAAGGTATTCCTGAAAAGCGGCGATGGCGGCCGGGGCTGCGCCAGCTTCCGGCGTGAGAAGTTCATCGAGTTCGGAGGCCCCAATGGCGGCGACGGCGGCCGCGGCGGCGATGTCTGGATCGAGGCGGTCGGCGGGCTGAACACCCTGATCGACTATCGCTACCGCCAGCATTTCAAGGCCAAGCCCGGACAGGCAGGCATGGGCCGCGACCGCACCGGCGCCAAGGGGGCCGACGTGGTGCTGAAGGTCCCCGCCGGCACCCAGGTGCTGGATGAGGAGCGGGAGGTGGTGCTGGCCGATCTGACCGAGGAAGGCCAGCGGATCCGGCTGCTGGTCGGCGGCGATGGCGGCTTCGGCAACGCCCACTTCAAAAGTTCCACCAACCGCGCGCCGCGCCGCGCCGACCCGGGCTGGCCCGGCGAGGAACGCCTGGTCTGGCTGCGCCTGAAGCTGATCGCCGATGCCGGGCTGATCGGCCTGCCCAATGCAGGCAAGTCGACCTTCCTGGCCGCCTCGTCCCGGGCCCGGCCGAAGATCGCCGATTATCCCTTCACCACCCTGCACCCCAATCTGGGCGTGGTGCATATCGACGAGAGCGAATATGTGCTGGCCGACATCCCGGGGCTGATCGAAGGCGCCCATGAAGGCCACGGGCTGGGCGACCGGTTCCTCGGCCATGTGGAGCGCTGCGGCGTGCTGCTGCACCTGGTCGACGGCACCCAGGAGGATGTGGCGGGCGCCTATCGCACGGTCCGGGCCGAATTGGAGGCTTATGCGCACGGGCTGGCGGAGAAGCCGGAACTGGTGGTGCTCAACAAGACCGATGCCATCGACCCGGACGACCTGGCCGAGCGCAGCGCCGCCCTGAGCGCGGCCTGCGGGCATGAAATTCTGCACCTGTCGGGCGCCACCGGAGACGGTGCCGAGGCCCTGCATCGCGCTCTGCTGCTGATCATCCGCGATGCGCGTGGCGAAACGGCGGAGGCCGCAGAGAGCGAGCCCTATTTGCCATGACCTCCGCCCTCACCCGCGCCAGACGCATCGTCGTCAAGATCGGCTCGACCCTGCTGGTGGAAGAGGCGAGCGGCCATGTGCGCCGGCAATGGCTGAATGCCCTGGCCGACGACGTGGCCGAATGCCGGGCCCGCGGCCAGGACGTGGTTCTGGTATCGTCCGGCGCCATCGCCGCCGGCCGCGAGCGGCTCGGCCTCACCGGCCGGGCGATCCGGCTGGAGGAGAAGCAGGCCGCCGCGGCCACCGGACAGATCCGCCTGGCGCATGCCTATCAGGAGGCCCTGGCGCGGCACGACATCACCGTGGCGCAGGTCCTGCTGACCCTTGAAGACACCGAATCCCGCCGCCGGCACCTCAACGCCCGCAGCACCATCGACCAGTTGCTGAAGCTGGGCGCGGTGCCGGTGATCAACGAGAACGACACCGTCGCCACCACCGAGATCCGGTTCGGCGACAATGACCGGCTGGCGGCCCGGGTGGCGCAGATGATCAGTGCCGACACGCTGGTTCTGCTGTCCGATATCGACGGCCTCTACACCGCCGACCCGCGCAAATCCTCCAAGGCCGAGCACATCGCGGAGATCCGCGACCTGACGCCGGAGGTCGAGGCCATGGCCGGCGAGCCACCGCCCGGCTATTCGTCCGGCGGCATGGTGACCAAGCTGGAAGCGGCCCGCATCGCCATGGGCGCCGGCTGCCGTATGGCGATCGCCCAGGGAACCGAGCACCATCCCCTGGCCGCGCTGGCTTCAGGGGCCACCGCGACCTGGTTCCTGCCGCCGGCCAGCCCTAAGACCGCCCGCAAGCGCTGGATCGCCGGTGCCCTCAATCCGGTCGGCGCCTATATCGTCGACGATGGCGCCGCCCGGGCGCTGGGCAGCGGCAAGAGCCTGCTGCCCGCCGGCGTGGTCGAGGTCGAGGGTCGCTTCGAGCGCGGCGACCCGGTGGCGGTGCGCAACGGCAGCGGATCGGTGATCGGCCGCGGCCTCAGCGCCTATTCCGCCGAGGACGCCCGCCGCATCGCCGGCCACAAGAGCGCGGAGATCGAATCCCTGCTGGGCTATCGCGGCCGGGACGAGATGATCCACCGCGACGACCTGGTCATCGGATAGGGTGATGCGGCACCGGCTCACACCAACTTTGCGCCGCTTGGCCGTCGCAACCGGTCGAACAGTCGAAGGAAGTCCGACATGCCCCTGATCCTCGCCCTGGTTCTGACGGCCGCCCTGATCTTCCCGCTCTTCGTGATCTGCCGGAAGACCGGGCTGGATGGCTGGATTTCGCTGATCGCCATCATCCCGTATTTCGGGCCGATGATCGTGGCCTTGATCCTGGCCCGAAGCCGTTGGCCGGCGATCGACTGACCCGGATGGCGGAGCTGACGGATTAGGAGGACGGCACTATGGGGATCGGCGTGTATCAGCTGATGCTGCTTATCATTCCGATAACGCTCGGCCTCACGATCTGGGGCGCCTACAAGGTGGTGCAGCGTGCCGGCTATTCCGGTGTCTGGGCCTTCATACTTCTGGTGCCGTTGGTGAACCTGGTGATGCTCTACGTCTTCGCCTTCGCCGATTGGCCGGCCCTGCAGCGCGCGCGCAGAGGGCCGCCGGGCCCGGGTTTGGGGACCGGTTGACGGCACGCTGGCCGTACCGCGGTCGCATGGCATAATGAATGGGTGAAACCGCGCATCCTCAGGGAACGGAATGGGATGCCGAGCAAAGGGTTGGGAACATGACGGTCACGCTTGACGCAGAGCTGGCGAACGACGGCGAAACATCGTCCGGCGATATCCCGGCACGGATGCGCCAACTCGGCCAGATCGCGAAATCGGCGGCCGATACGTTGGGCGGCGCGTCGACCGAAGAGAAGAACGCTGCCCTGCGGGCAGCCGCCGCGGCAATCCGCTCCGACGCGCAATCGATCCTCGAAGCCAATGCGAAGGACATGGCCGCCGCAGAGGCGAAGGGCGTGAAGGGGGCGTTTCTCGACCGGCTGAAGCTGGACGATGCCCGGATCGAAGGCATGGCGGCAGGCCTGGAATCGATTGCCGAGCTGCCCGATCCGGTGGGCTCCGTGATCGCCGAATGGGATCGGCCGAACGGGCTGAAGATCGCCCGGGTGCGGGTGCCGCTGGGGGTCATCGGCATCATCTATGAGAGCCGGCCCAACGTGACCGCCGATGCCGGCGGCCTGTGCCTGAAATCCGGCAACGCGGCCATCCTGCGGGGCGGATCGGAGAGCTTCCACTCCTCCACGGCGATCGCGGCGGCCCTGGCCAAAGGTCTGGCTGCAGCCGGTCTGCCGGAAGGCTGCATCCAGCTCGTGCCCACCACGGACCGGGCGGCGGTCGGCGAGATGCTGACCATGACCGACGTGATCGACGTGATCGTGCCGCGCGGCGGGCTTTCGCTGATCAAGCGGGTGGCGGCGGAGAGCCGGATCCCGGTGCTCAAGCACCTGGACGGCATCTGCCACGTCTACATCCACGCGGCGGCCGATCCGAAGGTGGCACTGGACGTCACCGTCAACTCCAAGATGCGCCGGACCGGCATCTGCGGTTCGGCGGAGACCCTGCTGGTGGACCGGCTGGCGGCGTCCACCGAGCTGCCGCCGATCCTGGAGGCGCTGATCGAGGCCGGCTGCGAGGTCCGCGGCGACGCCGAGACCCAGGCCCTGGATTCCCGTGTGCTGCCGGCCACCGAGGCGGATTGGGAGACCGAGTATCTCGACGCCATCCTGTCGGTGAAGCAGGTCGACGGCATCGACGAGGCCATCGAACACATCAACCGGCACGGCTCGCACCATACCGAGAGCATCATCACTGAGGACGACGCCATCGCCCGGCGCTTCTTCGCCGGGATCGACAGCGCCATCGTGCTGCAGAACGCCTCCACCCAGTTCGCCGATGGCGGCGAATTCGGCATGGGGGCGGAGATCGGCATATCGACCGGCAAGCTGCACGCCCGCGGCCCAGTCGGGACCGAGCAGTTGACCAGCTACAAATACGTGGTCCGCGGCAACGGGCAGGTCCGACCCTGAGGCACTCTTCGCCGCCGCACCTGTATGGCGGCCCGCACTGGGCCGGCGCCCGGGTCGGGCTGATGGGCGGTTCGTTCAACCCCGCCCATGACGGTCACCGTCATCTCAGCCTCGAGGCGCTAAAGCGGCTGAAACTGGACTCGGTCTGGTGGCTGGTCTCGCCGCAGAACCCTCTGAAGGCAACGGAGGGCATGGCGCCGCTCATGGAACGGATGGCCCGGGCGCAGAAGGTTGCTGCGCACCCCCGGATTGTGGTCACCGATCTTGAAATCAGGCTCGGCACCCGCTTTACGGCCGACACCCTGCGCGCCCTGACGAAACGCTACGCCAGGACCCGTTTTGTCTGGCTGATGGGGGCCGACAACCTGATTCAACTGCCGCAATGGCAGCATTGGACACGAATCTTTCATCTTGCGCCCATTGCGATCTTCGATCGGCCTACCTATTCTCAGAGGGCGCTGAGCGGTACTGCTGCTTCGCATTTCGCGCGGCACAGGATGGTGGAGCGCCAGGCCGGTCGACTGGCCGATTGCCGGCCGCCAGTCTGGGTATTCCTCCATTCCCGTCTGCACTGGGCTTCGGCGACGAAGCTTCGCGAACGGCAGCCGCCCGTCAGCGCCTGAGACTTGGCAACGAGGTGGACGCCATAACTCCAAAGATTGACCCTGTTCCCACGGTTTCGGGAACACCGGACCAGGGGCTCGCCGAGGGCCTGCCCCGCGAGATCGTCGAACTGGTCGAGTCGTCCCTGGACGACGACAAGGCGGAAGACATCGTCATCATCGACCTCGACGGAAAATCCACGATCGCTGATTACATGGTCGTCGCCAGCGGCAGGTCCGCCCGGCAGGTCGGTTCCATGGCCGATCATCTGGCGGAACGGCTGAAGAAGGCCGGCGTTGGGCCGGTCCGAATCGAGGGCCGGACCAATGGCGATTGGGTGCTGCTGGATGCGGGGGACGTCATCGTCCACCTGTTCCGGCCCGAGGTCCGCACCTTCTACAACATCGAAAAGATGTGGGATGCGGCCAGCCCGCCGATGAGCGGCCGGGCCTAGGCGCCCGGCAAGCCCATGCGCCTTTGGCTGGTCGCGGTCGGGCGGCTGCGGCCCGGTCCCGTGCGTCAACTCGTCGACGAGTATGTCGGCCGTTCAGCCTGGCCGCTGACCGTGCGCGAGGTCGAGGCGAAGAAGAAGCTCACCGGCCCGGCGCTACGCGAGCATGAAGGTGGCCTGCTGCTGGCGGCCATACCCCAAAAGGCGACCCTCGTCGCCCTGGACGAGCGCGGGCGGGATCTGACAAGCACCGAACTGGCCGAGAGGCTGGGCCGATGGCGCGACGACGGCGTGCAGGACCTGGCCTTCGCCATCGGCGGCGCCGACGGCCTCTCCCAGGCCGTGCGCGACCGCGCGGCGCTCACATGCGCATTCGGCCGCGCCACCTGGCCCCACATGCTGGTCCGCGCCATGCTGGCGGAACAGATCTACCGTGCCCAGACCATCCTGAGCGGGCATCCCTATCACCGCGGATGACCGGCGACTGATCGCATCCGGTCGTCGCCAATGTTCCTTACGTCGTGGTAGCGTCCTTGCGTTGCGGGGCTTCCCGGCCCACAGCGGCGAAAGGTGTGCCCCTTGTCAGGTGATGTCTCCAAGCCGGCTGAAGAGGCGCCCCAAATCCCGATCCGTGAGGAATTCGACCGCCGATACCTTTTGCTGGGCGCGGTGCCGCTGGCGGTCTACCTGCTCTTCTACCTGGTCCTGGTGGAGACCAGGAATACCGGGATCACGTTCAACGCCATCGAACCTGGCGGTTTTGCGGCCGTTGCCCATGGAGAGGCCAAGTTCCGATACCTCTGGGTCAGCGCATTCTGGATGTTCGGCACGGTATCCCTCGCGGTCATCGTCTCCTGCTCGTTCTCGCTGTTCCGCAATACCCCCCGGCAGCATCGGCTGTTCGTATTGTCCCTGCTCGTCTTCTCGTCCCTGGCGATCATCGGCTTCGAGATCGTTACCACGGAACACTGGGGCAGGCGCTGGTACGACAACATGGGTCGCGACCTGTTCCGGACCACCCTGGGAAAGATGCCCGTGTCGATTGCAGAGTCGGGCATTCCCGAACGGGGCGTCGGACACGCAGACTCGATCCTCGGCAAGCTGGACATGGCGATCGATCTCGGGAAGTTCCTGGCAGCCATCGCGCTGATCGTCATCGGCCTCGGCTCGATCATGACTCTGACGCGCCCCGTTGCCGGCAAGGAAGGCGCATCCCAGCCATCCGAGGAGCAGAGGACCCGATATCTCACCGACAAGGTCGCCGTGCTGAAGGCGTATCTCTACCAAGGCACGGCGGTCTTTGTGTTTGCCGTATTGGCAATGATGTCCTGGATGTTCTGGCCAATCGTCTTTCTCGCAGGAACTGACGTACAGGCCGCGTATCGCGACCTGTTGGTGGGCTCGGCAATCCTTCAAGGCGTTGGCTACACCGTCGGCGTCGCGTCCGTTTACCTGCCGCCGGCCATCATGCTGCGGCAGCGGGTCCGGCGGATGGCCAGGCAAGTCGCGGCCAGCAAAGATAGCGCCGGCGTCGAGCAGTGGCTGCGCGAGCGAGGGCTCCACTTCCAGCCGCTTGACGAGCTTCGCCAGATGGGCGCGATCCTGTTGCCGGCTCTGGTCAGCGGCGTACCCGCTCTCATGAACTTCTGAAGCTGATCGCCATCGACCGGTATTCCGCCTCGACCCCATCCGGCTCTCACGATCGGTTCGAATCCGCCCCTTGGGCGTTTCGCCTTTTCGGTGAAATTTCAATAACGAAAACAGCCATGAGTATTGATTGCGAATGCGCTGTGATGCTAGCGTGACGCCTGGTCTCAGACGGCTGGGTCGAGGTTCCGATACCTCGTCTTCCGCCGAGACCGGGAACCGGGCAAGGCCCGGCCCAATAACGCCGTTAAGGCGAGCTCCAGAGTGATCGAAGATTGTAGGAAGCAGCGATCCGGCGCGCTTCCGCCATGTCCATTCCTCGTGTCCCACGGGAGGGAAATCAGCATGAGCAAACTTCGTACAGCATTCGTTGCAGCAGGTTGCCTCGGCTTGATGTGCTCGGCCGCGGCAGCCCAACAGCAGGCGCCCGCGCAAGGGCTGACCGTCGAGCAGGCGCGCATGATGGACGCCGACCGGGATGGCAGGATCACCCAGGAAGAATTCCTTCAGGGATCCTCCGACCAAGAGCTGTTCACACTGCTCGACACCAACCTCGACAATGTTCTGGACCAGCAAGAGCAGCGGGCGGGCATTCGCATCCCCATCAGGACAACCCGCTAGCGCCGCCCTTCGTTTTCTTTCGTATTTCGGAAACCGGCGAGATCGAGATCGGGACTCCGGTCGAACCGTTTTCTCCTCCGGGCGGCGCGGTTGGCGCTGAAGAAATCCGCTGAAAGTCGAGCGTTACGGCGCGTCTTCAGGCTCAATCCGCCCTGGTCGGATAAACGGTCGGCCATCCCTCCGTCCCTGTCTCGCCGCCAGACAGAGGAGGCCCTGCAATGGCCTGTGGAACCATATCGACGCGGATAGCAATTGCACTCTTTGCCCTGGCATCGGTCGGCACCGCCACGGCCTGGGCGGATGACGACGACGATGACGGCGACCGGGGCGGGCTGGTCGTCGGACCCCAGGTCCAGGTATCGGATTTCAGCCCGCTTCCGCCCTTCAGCGTGTGCGGCTCCTTCCCGGGTAGCATCGGCGGCGGCGGCGTCAATTTCTTCGGCAGCGAAGTCGAGCCCTGGCTCGACGTCAACCCGACCGATCCCGACAACCTGGTCGCGTACTGGCAGCAGGATCGCTGGTCGAATGGCGGATCGCGCGGCAATGTCGCAGCCGTCAGCCTGGATGGCGGATCGACCTGGACCATCGTGCCGGTGCCGGGCCAGACCGACTGCACAGGCGGCCCCTTCGAGCGGGCCTCGGACCCCTGGGTGACCTTCTCGCCAGACGGCACGCTGCATCAAATGAGCCTGGTCTTCGACATCGATCCGCCGTTCACCGCGCCCGTCGGCTTCGGTCCGAATGCGATGACGACCAGCCGGTCCTTCGATGGCGGCCTCACCTGGACCGACCCGATCGAGATCATCTTCGACGACGACCCGAGCTTCCTCAACGACAAGAACTCGATGACAGCCGATCCGACGGATTCGGATTTCGTCTACGCCGTCTGGGACCGGCTCGCTGTCGACCCGGTCGACATCACCGCGCCGTTCAAGGGGCCGGCCTATTTCGCCCGCACGACCAATGGCGGAGCCACCTGGGAGCCGGCCGTCGAGATCTTCGATCCGGGCACGAACAACCAGGTGATCGGCAGCCAGATCGTTGTCCTGCCGGACGGCACCGTGCTCAACTTCTTCAACAAGATCATCAACCAGAACCTGGACGGCACCACGAATCCGCAGCCCCAGGCCTTCCGGCTGACCGTCATCCGCTCGGACGACAAGGGCGCGACCTGGGATGTGGTCGACGGCCCGGACGGCGGCATCGAGATCGCCCTCATCCTTGGCCAAGGGGCGACGACGCCCGACGCGGGAATCGGCGTCCGCGACGGCTCGATCATCTTCGACGTCGCCGTCGACCCGCACTCCGGTGCGCTGTATGCGGTCTGGCAGGATTTCCGGTTCACCGGCTTCGACCAGATCGCCTTCAGCCAGTCCAAGGATGGCGGCGAGACATGGTCGAACCCTGTCCGGATCAATCGCACACCGCCGAACCCGGCGCGGCCGTTCACCCAGCAGGCCTTCCTGCCATCGGTCGCGGTGGGCGGAGACGGCACGGTGGTCGTCACCCATTACGATTTCCGCAATGACGTCGTCGGGCTGCAAGATCTGGCCGATCACTGGATGATCTTCTGCGACCGACGGTGCGACGACCCTTCAAACTGGGTGGACGAGACCCGGCTGACCGACATCTCCTTCGACTACAACGAAGCGCCATTCGCCAATGGTTTATTCCTCGGCGACTATGTGGGCCTGGCGGCAATCGGCGACGAGTATCTCGCGTTCTTCCAGGAATCGTCGGTCTTCGATTCCGCCGACGGCTTCTTCCGCAAGGTCATCCGTGGCGGTGGCGGCGATGATGACGATGACGACGATGATGACGACGGAGATCGTCGTTTTTCGTTCAGATTCGGCGGATAAGACGGGAACCGGCGGGAATTCCCGCTGAGTGATCGGGGGCGGGGCGTTCGGCTCCGCCCCTTCTTTTTGCCGGCGTCCGGCAATCCGCCGGATATGGCGCCCATTGGCGCTATCGATTGCCATACAATTGGCCTATATGAGTTGCCTCTTCGAGGACGGACGCCATGACCGATCAGACCGAGCCTGCCCGCCCCCGCCCGGTGGTATTCTGCGTGCTGGACGGCTGGGGATACCGCGAGGATCCCGCCGACAACGCCGTTGCCCTGGGCGACACCCCGAATTTCGACCGCCTGTGGGACACATGCCCGCACGCGCTGATGCGCGCCAGCGAGGAGGATGTCGGGCTGCCGGCGGGCCAGATCGGCAATTCCGAGGTCGGGCACATGAATCTCGGCGCCGGCCGGGTGGTGCTGCAGGACCTGCTGAAGATCGCCAAGGCCATCGAGGATGGCGAATTCGCCCGCAACCCGGCCCTGACCCGGCATATCGCGGCCCTGAAGGAGACCGGCGGGACCTGCCACCTCATGGGCCTGCTGTCGCCGGGCGGCGTGCACGCCCACCAGGATCATTTCACGGCCCTGGCCCGGACCGTGGCGGCCGGCGGCGTTCCGGTCGCGATCCACGCCTTTACCGATGGCCGCGACACGCCGCCGATGGACGGCAAGCGGACGATGGCCGACTTCCTGGCCGATATCGCCGATCTGCCCGATGTCCGCATCGCTACCGTCGACGGGCGCTACTACGCGATGGACCGCGACAAGCGCTGGGAGCGGATCGAGCGTGCCTATCGGACCCTGGCCGAGGCGTCAGGTCCGCGCGCCGACGATCCGCTGGCCGTCCTGCAAAGCGCCTATGACGCCGATACAGGCGACGAATTCGTCGAACCGACGGTGATCGGCGACTATGCCGGCATCAAGGATGGCGACGGCATCCTGTTCGCCAATTTCCGCGCCGACCGGGCGCGGCAGATCCTGACGGCCCTGCTGGACCCGGACTTCGACGGGTTCGCGCGGACGCCGATCCGCTTCGCCGATGCCTGCGGCATGTCGGAGTATTCCGATCACCTGAAGACGATGATGTCGGCGATCTTCCCGCCGCGCTCCATCGAGGACGTGATCGGCGCCGTGGTGGCCGAGGCCGGCATGACCCAGATCCGCATGGCGGAGACCGAGAAATACCCGCACGTCACCTTCTTCTTCAATGGCGGCGAAGAGACCCAGTTTCCCGGCGAGGACCGCATCATGGTGCCGTCGCCGAAGGTCGCCACCTACGATCTGCAGCCCGAGATGTCGGCGCCGGAGCTGGCGGACAGGCTGGTCGAGGCGGTCGACAGCGGCAAATACGACCTGGTCATCGTCAATTTCGCCAACCCCGACATGGTCGGCCACACCGGCAGCCTGCCGGCTGCCATCAAGGCCGTGGAGACGGTCGATACCTGCCTTGGCCGGCTGGAAGCCGCCGTGGTGCGGGCCGGCGGGGCACTGCTGTTCACTGCCGATCACGGCAATTGCGACATCATGCGCGACCCGGAAACCGGACAGCCCCATACCGCCCACACCCTGAGCCCGGTGCCGGTGGTGCTGGTCAATGCGCCGGCCGGGGTCAGCGGATTGCATGACGGCCGCCTGGCCGATGTGGCCCCGACGCTGCTGGAACTGCTGCAGCTGCCGCAGCCCGAGGCGATGACCGGGCGCAGCCTGATCGATGGGGATTCCGCGCAGCGCGCCGCGGAGTAGGAATGCGATCGGAGTCCGCCAGCACCCCTGCCTGCCGCTATGCCGTGATCGGCGTCGCGCTGGCGATGATGGCGGCTCAGCCATCGGTGGCGCAGGACGCCGCCGGGACCGCCGAGGAGATCGAGCGGCTGGAGCAGTCCATCGAGACCTCCAACGATCAACGGCGTGAGCTCGATCGGCGGCTGACGGAGTTGCGCCAGGAGGTGGCCGATCTGCGTGCCGCCACCATCAGCACCTCGATGGAGATCATGGCGCAGCATCAGGTGCTGATCGGGATCGAGCGCGAGACGGCCGAGTTGGAGGCGGAGGAAGCCGTTCGCATCGAGGCGCTGGACGTGCAGCGCGACAAGCTGTCGCTGCTGCTGGGCGGGCTGACCCGGCTGGCCCGTATCCCGCCGGAGACCATGGTCGCCCGCCCCAGCGCCCCGGTAGAGGCTCTGCGCACGGCAACTCTTCTGCGTTCGGCGGTCCCGGCCTTCGAGGAGGAGGCGCGGGTCCTGCGGGACCATCTCACCGAATTGGCGTCTGTACGGCTGGATCTGGAGGATCGGCGCAATCGGGCCAACGCCCAGCGCGCGGCGCTGGATGGCCGGATCGATGCCATGAACGCCCTGATCGGCCGCCGCGAGACGCTGATGTCGGAGACCGAGGCGGAACGCCGGGCGGTGGAGCAGCGGCTGCAGCGTCTGGCCGACGAGGCCGGGTCCCTGCGCGAATTGCTGGCCAAGCTGGAAGAGGAGGCCCGGATCGCGGAGCAGACGGCCGCGGCGGAACCCGAACCGGAGCCCGAGCCAAGCCCGGCCGAGTTGGAGGCCGCCGCCGTCGCCGCCGCCCTCAACGAGGGTCGCGAATTGGTGCATGGCGAAGTCGCCAGCAGCCTGACGGCGCTGCCCCTGTTCGACGGCGTCATCCTGCCGGCCAGCGGCGAGATCCTGGTGCGCTATGGCCAGCCCAACGCTGCCGGAGAAACGAATCGCGGTTTGACGCTGCAGCCTTATCCCGGGGCGCCGATCGTGGCGCCGCTGGATGGCCAGGTGCGGTTCGCCGGCAGCTTCCGCGGCTATGGCGAACTCTTGATCCTGGAGCATTCCGGTGGATATCATTCGCTGATAGCCGGATTTGGACGCCTGGACGCCCGCGTCGGCCAGCAGGTTCTGGCCGGAGAACCGGTTGGTGTCACGGCTTTGCCGCAAAGCGGCTCTACGGATAATCCGACTTTGTATTTCGAGTTCAGAAACAACGGGCAGCCGATCAACCCGGTCCAGGGGTTGACCATGGCCCGAGAAAGCGTACGAGGATGAGTATCATGCGCCCCATCGCCGCCGCACTTGCCTTCCTGCTGCTGGCTCCCACGGCCGGATTTGCCCAATCCGACGACCGTGCCGACACCTATCAGCAGCTTGACCTGTTCGGCGAGGTCTTCGAGAGGGTGCGCGCAGAATATGTCGAGCAGGTCACCGACAAGGAACTGATCGAGGCGGCGATCAGCGGCATGCTGACATCCCTCGACCCGCATTCCAGCTTCCTCAACGCCGACAACTTCCAGGACATGCAGGTCCAGACCCGTGGCGCCTTCGGCGGCCTGGGCATTGAAGTGACCATGGAAAACGGCCTGGTCCGCGTGGTGACGCCGATGGACGACACGCCGGCCTTCCGCGCCGGGCTGGAAGCCGGCGACCTGATCAGCCATCTGGACGGCGAGCCGGTCCTGGGCCTGACCCTGAGCGACGCCGTCGACCGCATGCGCGGCCGGGTCGGCGAGGACATTGTCCTGACCATCCTGCGCGGCGAGCAGGAGCCGTTCGACGTGACCGTCACCCGCGACGTGATCCGCGTCCAATCTGTGCGCTGGCGCACCGAGGGCAATGTCGGCTACATCCGCATCGCCAGCTTCACCGAGCAGACGACCAGCGGCGTTAAGCGCGCCATCGACGAGATCGCCGCCGAGCTAGGCGGCGACGTCATCGGCTTCGTCCTGGACCTGCGCAACAATCCGGGCGGCCTGCTGGACCAGGCGGTCGAGGTGTCCGACGTGTTCCTGGAGCAGGGCGAGATCGTCTCGACCCGCGGCCGGCACGAGGATTTGGCGCAGCGCTACAACGCCGATCCGGACGATCTGATCGAGGGCCTGCCGCTGGTGGTGCTGATCAATGGCGGTTCGGCCTCGGCCTCGGAGATCGTCGCCGGCGCTCTGCAGGACCATGGCCGCGCCGTGCTGCTGGGCACCGACAGCTTCGGCAAGGGCTCGGTGCAGACCATCATCCCGCTGGGCGGCCAGGGCGCCATGCGCCTGACGACGGCCCGCTACTACACCCCGTCCGGGCGGTCCATCCAAGCGCTCGGCATCGAGCCGGACATCGAAGTCCAACCGGCCCGCTTGGAGGAGCTGGACGTCGCCGGCCGCCGCGAGGCCGATCTGCGCGGCGCCCTGGGCGCCGAGCAGGACAGCGCCGATGAGGAGATGGCCGAGGACGGCTCCGCGGAGGACGAGGCGCCGTTCGATTATCAGTTGTCCCGCGCGCTGGACCTGCTACGCGGCGTGGCTCTGTTCGGCCAGCGGGTGGTCAACTGACGATCCGCACCCGGTAGCTCCGCCAACGATCGGTCCCCTGCGAGACGTGGCGAAGGCAAGAGGCAAATCCCGGCCGAAATCGGATCGGCCGAAATCCCGGCGCGTCGGCCTGGCGACGGTCGTCCTGGCGATCGTCATCCTGGCCACGGCCGGCGCCGTGCTGTGGCTGACCTTGTCCGCCGACACCACCATGGCCCGGCTGCGCGCCAATGCCGATCGCGCCTCGTTGCAGGCGGTGATCGAGCTGCCGCGCCCGACCGGGGATGCCGCCCAATCCGCGGGTTCGACGCAAACGGCCGCCGTTCCGGAGCCCGCGGCTCCGGCAGCTGAAACGCCACAGGAGGCCGTGGAGGCGCTGCCGCCGGCCCCGGTCACGGAGCTGGTGCAGGTCTCCGCCGTCGGTCCCCTGCCCCGGATCGCGGCCGATGGGCGGACTCCCTGGCAGACCTATGCGCGGCCCTTCGACACCGCCGATACCCGGCCGCGGATTGCCATCGTGGTCACCGATATGGGCCATGCCCATGCACCGACCAATGCCGCCATCCGCCGGCTGCCGGGCCCGGTGACGCTTGCCTTCTCGCCCTATGCGCCGGATCTGGAAGCCTGGCTGATCGCCGCCCGCGAGCTGGGCCACGAGACGCTGATGATGCTGCCGATGGAGCCGGAGACCTATCCGCGCGACGATCCCGGCCCGCATACGCTGCTCACCTCGCTGGGCCCCAATGTCAACCGCGACCGCCTGGAATGGGTGCTCAGCCGCGGCGCCGGCTATGTCGGGGTGGTCACCGAGATGGGATCGCGCTTCACAGCCTCGGAAGAGGCCCTGTCGCCGGTGCTGTCGGCACTCGGCGAGCGCGGATTGCTGGTGTTGGACAATGGCGCGGCGGCAAACAGCCGGGTCGGCGAGTTGGCCGGGCGCCTGGGCATGCCCCAGGCCGCCAACAGCCGGTTGATCGATGCCGATACCGACCGCGACTCGATCGATCTGCGTCTCCAGGAGCTGGAGGACATCGCCCGGGAGACCGGCTTTGCGGTGGGGCTCGCCCACCCCTATCCGCTGACCTTCGAGCGGCTGGCCGCCTGGATCCCGGTACTCGAGCGCAAGGGGATCGTGCTGGCCCCGATTACGGCGGTGGTCGGCCGGCCGACCGCCGGCTGACCGGGATGGCATCGGACCGGCGCTATCGCCCCTGTGTCGGAATCGTGCTGATCAACGATGCCGGCCGCATCTTCCTGGCCCATAGGAGCGACGCCCCGGGCGCCTGGCAGATGCCCCAAGGCGGCATCGATGCGGGCGAGACGCCGCGGGATGCGGCATTAAGGGAGTTGAAAGAGGAAACCGGCACAGATAAGGCCACAATTCTGGCCGAGACTGCCGACTGGTTGCGTTACGACCTGCCACCCGAGGTCGCGGCCAGAAAATGGAAGGGCCGCTATCGGGGGCAGGCGCAGAAATGGTTCGCGTTCCGCTTTGCGGGCGCAGATGGGGATTTCGATCTGGCCGCCCATGAACAGGAGTTCGATGCGTGGCGCTGGGCGACGCCGGATGAAGTCCTTGAGGCCATCGTGCCGTTCAAGAGGCCCGTATACGAGGCCGTGTTGGAGGAATTTGCCGCCCTGTTGACGTAAGGGCATGCCGCGACCCCGAAAGGAGCAAGATGCACCCGATCCCGGTCGACCGAATTCGTCAAACCCTGCAAGCCGCCCAGATCGGGCCGGCCTTGATCCTGACCGCGACGCTGGTGCTCGCCGGCTGCGGCGGTTCCGGCAGCGGATCCGGCGCCCCATCGCCATACAATTCCGGCTCTCTGGCCGGCAGCCAGTGCTTCGGCGCCCTGTCGCAGCGCCAGGTCGCCTACACTCGCATCGACGATTTCGGCAGCAACGGCGGCTGCGGCGTCGCCCAGGCGATCGAGCTGCATGCCTCGACCGCATCGCTGAACCAGACCGCGACGCTGGGCTGCCCGCTGGCCGTCGCCCTGAACGATTTCGAGCGCCAGGTCCTGCAGCCGGCGGCCCAGCGCTATTTCGGCCAGCATGTCGCCCGCATCCACCATTTCGGTGCGTATTCCTGCCGAGGGCGATCCAGCAATGCCGGCCGGCTGTCGGAACACGCCAAGGGCCGGGCGATCGACATTTCCGGTTTCGAATTGGCCGACGGCACGGTGATCCGGCTGAAGGACCATTGGCGCGGCGCCGGCGACCGGTCGCGGTTCCTGCAGGATGTCGGGCGGAATGCCTGCGGCGTCTTCCAGGTGGTCCTGGGCCCGAACCACGATCGCGCCCATCACGATCATTTCCACTTCGACATCGGGCCGTGGCGGCTCTGCTCGACCTGAGAAGGCCGCCGGTTAACAGAAGCTAAAGGCTCCCAGGGCACCATCGACGCCGGTGCGCGCGGTCCAAGCCGCAAGCCGGGCGCCACCCCGCAATCCTCGCCGGGAAAGATCGGGATGGCCGTCAATTCGAACGCGCAGCGCGCGGCCCCGGGCCGCTTCAGACCCCGCCTTGCGATACTCCCCCTGCTGCTTGCCGCCGGTTGCCTGGCCGCCTGCGACGATAACCGCCAGGCCGAGGCGAAACGGGCGGAACCCTACGACATCCCAGCGGAACTCTGCCTCGGCGCCCTTTCCGATCGCGGCGTCAGCTTCGAGCCGCTGGCCTCGGCCGGCGATGGCGGGCTGTGCACGATCGAGACGCCGGTAACCATCACTGCCATGACGGCGGCGCTGAATCAGCCAGCGACCCTGGGCTGCCCGCTGGCGGTCCGCTTCGACGAATTTGAGCAGGAAATCCTGCAGCCGCTGGCAATCCGCTATTTCGGCCAGCCGGTGAAGCGCATCCACCATTACGGCGCCTATGCCTGCCGCAACCAGCGCGGCGGCAATTCGAACTCCAACCGACTGTCGGAGCACGCCGTGGGCCGGGCAATCGACGTGTCGGCCTTCGAGCTGATCGACGGCCAGATGATCCGGGTGGCCGAGGATTGGCATGGCGTCGGCCGCCGCTCCCGGTTCCTCAGGAACGTGGCGCGGCAGGCCTGCGACCTGTTCCACGTGGTGCTGACCCCGAGCCACGACCGCGCCCATCAGGACCATCTGCATTTCGACACAGGCCCCTGGCGGCTGTGCCGCACCTGAAGCGCCGCCTCTCATGGGAAGCTTGATTTTTTGAGCCCCCTCACCTTCCCACGGCTTCGCCGTGGGCCCCTTCCTCTCCCGCAAGGGGAGAGGAGGTGAAACCGAGACCCTCATAGTCCCCTCTCCCCTCGCGGGAGAGGGCTAGGGTGAGGGGCCTTGGAAACTCCGTATTCCGCGTCAATCCTTGCGGCTGAGCCGGTCCTTCACCTTGCGGGCGAATTCGCCGGGATCGTCCAGCGGCGAGGCTTCGCGGGCCGCCTCGCGGATCTCGCGGGCGGTCTGCTCGACCTTGGGCTTTGCCTTGTCATAGGCATCCGCCGCCATCTGCTGCACGCGCGGGTCGCTCGCCAGTTTCCGGGCCGCCTTCCAGAGGAGCATGCGCAGGAGCGGCATCGTCTCAGGCCTCCGACCGGATGATCTTCTCCTGATCCGGGTCGACCCTGTCGGTATCGAACCGGTCCCAGGGGATGTCGTCCAAGGTCCAATCTGTATCGGACATTCCGCGCACTCCGGCCAGCTGGAGCCCCAACCCATTGATCACCAAGAGAATTTGACCCGTCACTATGGCAATCCGACGGCCGCATGCAATACGGCAAGACCGTACGCATCGATCCGCAGATTCAATATTGGTCGCGATCGCCGAGGTGCAATGGAGTGACGCGGCTGGGCGTCAATACGTCATTCAGCCGGATTGGGCCGCCGCGTGTTTCGCCTTGGCGATGGCCAGCGCCGTCTCGGCGGCGCGACGTTCGGCATCGGATTTGGCGTCCGCCACATCCTCGGTCAGGTCGGCGACGAGCTGCGCCGCCGCAGCACCATCGATCTCGCCGACCGGCACCGCCTCCTCGGCCAGCACCGTGCAGCGCTCCGGAGTCACCTCGGCGAAGCCGCCGGCCACGAAGATCCGCGAGGAGACTTCGGCCCGGCTGGCATAGACATCGATCACGCCGGGCCGAACCGTGGAGATCAGCGGCGCATGGCCGGGAAGGACGCCGAAATTGCCCTCCTCGCCGGGCACCACGACCATGGCGACCTGCTCCGACAGCAGCAGGCGTTCCGGCGATACCAGCTCGAATTCGACCGTTCCGGCCATGATGCTCGTCTCCGCCCCTAGCGTCAGGCCGCCTCGGCCGCCATCTTGCGGGCCTTCTCGACCGCCTCCTCGATGGTGCCGACCATGTAGAAGGCCGCCTCGGGAAGATGGTCGTATTCGCCGGCGACGATGCCCTTGAAGCCGCGAATGGTGTCTTCCAGGGCGCACAGCACTCCCGGCGCGCCGGTGAACACCTCGGCCACGTGGAAGGGCTGGCTCAGGAAGCGCTGGATCTTGCGCGCCCGCGCCACCACCAGCTTGTCCTCTTCCGACAGCTCGTCCATGCCCAGGATGGCGATGATGTCCTGCAGCGCCTTGTAGCTCTGCAGCACGCGTTGGACATCACGGGCGACCTGGTAGTGCTCCTCGCCGACCACCCGCGGATCCAGGATCCGGCTGGTGGAGTCCAGCGGGTCCACCGCCGGGTAGATGCCCAGCTCGGCGATCTGGCGGTTCAACACCGTGGTCGCGTCCAAGTGCGAGAACGACGTGGCCGGCGCCGGGTCGGTCAGATCGTCCGCCGGCACGTAGATAGCCTGCACCGAGGTGATCGAGCCCTTGTTGGTGGAGGTGATGCGCTCCTGCAGGGCGCCCATATCCGTCGACAGGGTCGGCTGATAGCCCACCGCGGAGGGGATGCGGCCCAGCAGCGCCGACACTTCCGAACCCGCCTGGGTAAAGCGGAAGATGTTGTCCACGAAGAACAGCACGTCCTGGCCTTCCTGGTCGCGGAAATACTCCGCCAGGGTCAGGCCGGTCAGGCCGACGCGGGCGCGGGCGCCCGGCGGCTCGTTCATCTGGCCGAAGACCAGGGCGCATTTCGATCCCGGCCCCTCGAGATTGTTGACGCCGGATTCGATCATCTCGTGGTAGAGGTCGTTGCCCTCGCGGGTCCGCTCGCCGACTCCGGCGAACACCGAGTATCCGCCATGGCTCTTGGCGACGTTGTTGATCAGCTCCTGGATCAGCACCGTCTTGCCGACGCCGGCCCCGCCGAACAGGCCGATCTTGCCGCCCTTGGCATAGGGGGCCAGCAGGTCGACGACCTTGATGCCGGTAATCAGCACCTCGGCCTCGGTCGACTGGTCGACATAGTCCGGCGCCGGGCGGTGGATCGGTGATGTCTGCTTGGCGCCGACCGGCCCGCGTTCGTCGACCGGATCGCCGATCACGTTGACGATGCGCCCCAGGGTCTCGGGCCCGACCGGCACCTGGATGGCGTCGCCGGTATCGGTGACCTCGGCGCCGCGGACCAGGCCGTCGGTGGAATCCATGGCGATGCAGCGCACCGTGTTCTCACCCAGATGCTGCGCCACCTCCAGCACCAGCAGCTTGCCATCGAGCTGCATGTGCAGGGCGTTCAGGATGGCCGGCAGGTCGCCTTCGAACTGCACGTCGACGACGGCGCCCAGCACCTGCTTCACCTGGCCGATGACGTTGCTGGTCTTGCCCTTGGCGGCCGGCGGCGCATCGTCGGATTTCGCCTTGCGGCGGCTCTTCGGGGCCGGTTTCTCGGCGGCCTCGGGAGCGCCGGCATCGTCGGCCGCGGCCTCGACGGGCTCGGCGGACTCCGGGGCGTCATCGACCTCCGGGGCGTCACCGGTGGCTTCGGTGTCGTCGTTCGCCTTGGGATTCTTGGCCATCAATTCGCTCCCAACTTCTTCCTATCGGGCCCAACGGCCCGCGGCTGACCCAGTCTACAGCGCCTCGGCGCCGGAGATGATCTCGATCAGTTCCTTGGTGATATGGGCCTGACGCGACCGGTTGTAGACCAGCGTCAGGTTGTTGATCATGTCGCCCGCGTTGCGGGTCGCGTTGTCCATCGCCGTCATCCGCGCCCCCTGCTCGCTGGCGGCGGATTCCAGCAGCGACCGGTAGACCTGGACGCAAAGATTGCGCGGTAGCAGGCTCGCCAGGATCGCTTCCTCGTCCGGCTCGAACTCGTAGACCGCGCCGCCGGCCACCGTCGGAGCGGCTGCCGCTTCCGCCTCTTCTTCACCCTCTTCGTCGCCATTAGACGATCCGGCCAGCGGCACTAGCTGCTGGGCCGTGACGATCTGGCTGATGGCGGATTCGAAGCGGTTGTAGATGACGGTGCAAACGTCGAACTCGCCGGCTTCGAACATGTCGATCAGCCGGTTGCCGATGGTGTTGGCGTCGCCGAAGGTCAGCTTAGGCTTGCCGACATCCATGACGCTCTCGACGATCAGATCGGGGAAGTCGCGGCGCAAATTGTCGCGGCCCTTGCGACCGACGCAGAACAGCTTGACGGTCTTGCCGAGATCGCGGAGCTGGCGGATGCGGCGCCGGGTCTCCCGCGTGATGGAGCCGTTGAAGCCGCCGCACAGACCACGGTCGGAGGTGACCACCACCAGCATGTGCACGTCGTCGCGGCCGGTCCCGGTCATCAGCTTCGGCCCGGTGCCGGTGGACGCCACAGCCCCCGCCAGGCTGCCCAGCACCTTCTCCATGCGCTCCGCATAGGGCCGGCCGGCCTCCGCCTGCTCCTGGGCCCGGCGCAGCTTGGATGCTGCGACCATCTTCATGGCCGAAGTGATCTTCTGCGTCGACTTGACGCTGCCGATCCGGTTCCGGAGGTCCTTGAGGCTAGGCATCGGCCGCCGCCGTCATCGCTGCTGTTCCGCGTTCCAAGTGCCAACCGCCTTAGACGAAGACGTTGACGAAGCCCGACAGGAAGCCGCCCAGCTTCTCATCGGTTTCCGGCGACAGCGAGCCCTCGGTGCGGATCGCGTCCAGAATGTCCGGATGCTTGCTGTGCAGCTCCTCCAGCATCGATTTCTCGAACCGGGTGACGTCCGCCACCGCGACGCCGTCAAGATGGCCCCGCACGCCGGAATAGATCGAGACCACCTGCTCCTCGACCGCCAGCGGCGAATACTGGTTCTGCTTCAAGAGCTCGGTCAGGCGGGCGCCGCGCGCCAGCAGGTTCTGGGTCGCCGCGTCCAGATCGGAGGCGAACTGGGCGAAGGCCTCCATCTCGCGATACTGGGCCAGCTCCAGCTTGATGGTGCCGGCGACCTGCTTCATGGCCTTGACCTGGGCGGCGGAGCCGACCCGGCTGACCGACAGGCCGACATTGATGGCCGGGCGGATGCCCTTATAGAACAGCCCGGTCTCCAGGAAGATCTGGCCGTCGGTGATGGAGATGACGTTGGTCGGGATATAGGCCGACACGTCGCCGGCCTGGGTCTCGATGACCGGCAGGGCGGTGAGCGAGCCCGAGCCGCTGTCCTCGTTCAGCTTGGCGGCGCGCTCCAGCAGCCGGCTGTGCAGGTAGAACACGTCGCCCGGATAGGCCTCGCGTCCCGGCGGCCGGCGCAGCAGCAGCGACATCTGGCGGTACGACACCGCCTGCTTGGACAGGTCGTCATAGATGATCAGGGCGTGCATGCCGTTGTCGCGGAAATACTCGCCCATGGCGCAGCCCGTATAGGGCGCCAGGAACTGCAGCGGGGCCGGGTCCGACGCGGTGGCGGCGACGACGATGGAGTAGTCCATCGCCCCGTTCTCCTCCAGCGTCTTGACGATCTGCGCGACCGTTGAGCGCTTCTGCCCGACCGCCACATAGACGCAGTAGAGCTTCTTGCTTTCGTCGCCGCCGGCGTTGATGCCCTTCTGGTTCAGGATGGTGTCGATGGCGACGGCGGTCTTGCCGGTCTGGCGGTCGCCGATGATCAGCTCGCGTTGGCCGCGGCCGACCGGGGTCAGCGCATCGATCGCCTTCAGGCCGGTCTGCATCGGCTCATGCACGGATTTGCGCGGGATGATGCCCGGCGCCTTGACCTCGACCCGCTGCATCTTGGCGTCGGTGATCGGCCCCTTGCCGTCGATGGGGTTGCCGAGGCCGTCGACCACCCGGCCCAGCAGGCCCTTGCCCGTGGGCACCTCGACGATGGCGCCGGTGCGCTTGACCGTGTCGCCTTCCTTGATGCTCCGGTCCTCGCCGAAGATCACGATGCCGACATTGTCGCTTTCCAGGTTCAGCGCCATGCCCTTGATGCCGCCGGGGAATTCGACCATCTCGCCGGCGCGGACATTGTCCAGCCCGTAGACCCGGGCGACGCCGTCGCCGACGGACAGCACCTGGCCGACCTCCGCGACATCCGCCTCGGTGCCGAAGCTGGCGATCTGTTCCTTCAGAATTGCGGAAATCTCGGCGGCGCGAATTTCCATCAGCCAACCCCTTTCATGGCCAGTTGCAGCTTGCTGAGCTTGGTGCGCAGGGAGCTATCGATCATCCGGGAGCCGACCTTGACCACAAGGCCGCCCAGCAGCGACGGATCGACCGACAGATCGACGGTGACCTTCGCACCCACCGCCTTCTTAAGCTGGTCGGTCAGCGCCTTGGTCTGGCTGTCGGTCAGCGCATGCGCCGAGGTGACCTGGGCGGTCATCTCGCCGCGCCGGCGCGCCAGCTCGGCCAGATAGGCGTCGATCATGCCCGGCAGCGCGAACAGACGCCGGTTCGCCGCGGCGACGCCGATGAACTTCTGCGTCAGCGGCGAGGCGCCGGCCTTGGCCAGGACCGCGGCGATGGCGCGGCCCTGCTCGTCGCGGCTCAACACCGGCGAGCGCACCAGCCGGCGCAGGCTCTCGCTCTCCGCCAGCAGCGCCTTCAGGGCCCTGAGATCGTCGGCGACCGCGTCGAGCGCCTTGGCCTCGTCGGCCAGCTCGAACAACGCCGTCGCGTACCGCCCCGCAAGGCCGGACATGCCTGTATCGGTGGATGCCACCTGGTTCCCCAAACGACTTTGTCATTGCCCGGTAACCGGGATGGGATTTCCGCACCGAACGGCACGAAAAAACGCCGGCTCGAGCGACCGCCCGAACGGCGCGGCTCATCTAGCATACGGTTTCGGGTGGCGCAACAAGAGTGGGAGTTCGTAGAGAAACACGACAGCTACGGACAATCCTCTCGGTACGGGCAGATCAATTCCGACGGCGTGCCCGGTTCTTTTCAGAGGCGCACTTCACATGTAAAAGACCACCTCTGATAGCAGGAGCTTCGAATGGCTAGCCGATGGTTGGGACTCAGCGCGTCTAAGGATTCTGTCACGGTTGTTGATGCCGAGATTCCTGATGGCGATGGGCCAATAATTATCATTTCGGATGATAGCTGGCCATTGCAGGGTGGCGATCGAGCTGCTGCTTATGGCGTCCTTCACCAGATATGCACCGACTACATCAAGGAAAATGGAATAGAGGCTGTCATCGTGAAGGCAAGCGCGGTCATGGGAAAAGGCGCAGCACGGCTGGGCCTGCTTACAGGCGCTGAAGTCCGCGGTGTAGTACTGGCGGCAGCTGGTTCAGTCTGTCCCGTAAGGGCATTGTCAAAGGCGGTAATCAGTAAGACCTACGGGGATCGGAAGGTAGATGATTACGTGGCGGACGATGCATTTTGGGCAGCCAAGACCGCAGGCGGCCAACTTCGCAAGATGAGCCGCGAAACTGCGATGTTGCTAATCGCCGCGAGGAACGCGGCGTGACGGACCTTATCTCGGACCTGAAAATTGGCCCGAAGATCGGAAACGGTCATTTTGGCGAAGTCTTCCTCGCCCAAGACCCTGCGCACGGACAGGTAGCCGTGAAGATGCTCACCAGAAAGGCCCACGACAACGACACGATGTGGATTGCCTACAAGGCTGGCTTCCTTGCCGAGGCACAAAACCTATCCAAGGCGAGGCACAAGAACGTCGTGCAGGTGCATCACGTAGTCGAGGCCGCTGACGGGATGAGCGTGATTATCTGCATGGAATTCTGTCCCGGCGGGTCGCTTCAAACACCCTTTGAGAATGGGCCCATGGCAATTCCTGAGGTGCGAAAGATTGGTACCGAAGTCCTGATGGGCCTAAATGCCCTTCATAGCCGCGGAATGCTGCATCGAGACATCAAGCCGGCCAATGTCCTTCTTGATGCCAGCGGCGTCGCTCAAATCAGCGACTTCGGTTTGGTGACTGACGACCTAGTGCTGGGCTATGGATCGCAGGCGGGATACAGCGACCACATTGCTTATGAGGTTTGGCACGGCAAAGGGACAAGTGCGCAATCGGACATATGGGCACTCGGAATGACGCTCTACCGTCTTTTGCACGGCAAGAATTGGTATGAGCAGGCGCCCGAGCCAGGGCAGATTGTCCACCTCGGCAATTTTGCGGGCACGCTCAAATGGTTACCACACATACCGAAGCAGTGGCGGCGAGTGATCCGAAAGATGCTGCACGACAATCCGGCGGCTCGATTTGCTAGCGCTGGCCAGGCGATTAGCAGTCTGGCTCGACTCCCCGTCACACCGGTTTGGGCGTCGACCGTCACACCCCATTTGGTCAGGTGGGAGCGACGCAAACGAACGCGCCGGTTCTTAGTGGAATGGAACCGCCATTCGGCGCGAAAGCATGAATGGAGAGCATGGAGCGAGCCGCTTGGAGTCGGTCAGAACAAACGACTCGGTGGGTCGAATGGGATCGTCTCACGTGCCAAAGCAGTGCGCGGACTCGAAGAGTTTTTCGGGGTTTAGCCCGGCCTAATCTTCCGAGGAAGGAGATATGCTCCGGTTAGATCGGCCGAGGTAATCTTCTTCAAGCCAAAGGCAGACGCAGCACGGGATCGTCGACGTTTCGCACACATCCCGCAGTAAGACGACGACGAGACCACGCCCTGAGCAGGTTGCCAATGTCTCCCGCAATTGCGGCAAAGCGGAAGACTCAATGTCAAGTTTGGCGATTTGCGGCTCATTTGGTTCCTCGCCAACATACTTGCATGAATATAGCGAACAAAACGTGAATCACGAATCACATGTTGTCAAGCTAGCTTCCGACACTAAGGGTTCTGCATTTTTTTCAACGATGTAAGATCTCTACCATTTAAAGTCGCAACGTTCATAAAAAGCAATGATGTCTCGCAGCAATCAGTCGATCTAAATTCGAATTAGCATCGGCATCGCGGTCCCGATCTAGGCGAGTTCAAACTACGCTGACTTCTAAGGCCGGAACGATGAGATTGGCGACGTCGGGAAGTATGAGGGTTGCGTATAAACCCCCGATCGTGCTGCGCTACGGTCGCTCTTCCGCCGAGGCAAGGATTAAGGATTAGATTACGGTGACAGTAACCGAATTAGGTTCTTGTCACGATTCTCCACCCGCGCATCGTCGGCCGAACTTCAGGCCCGACATGAGGATGCGGCCACTGATTGCGCTATGGGCCGCAACAAGGCTACGGCTCTTGAGTTCTGTCGGCCGACAATCGGCGCGGCTGCTATCCAGTTGCCCTCTATTCGATCCGGCACGCGGCCCGACAGCCGTGTTTGCATCGAGGAATGCTCCTCAGGCGAGACGTGCTAGAGTTTGGTCCCGATGTCATCAGCCTGGATGTGATCAGATGCGTTCTTTGAGTCTCCTCGCCGTTGGCGCCCTTTTGCTGGCCATGCCCGCTTCTCCGGCAATCGCACAAAGCGACATTGACGAGGGACAGCGACTGGCGCGGGAATTCTGCGCGTTCTGCCATGAAGTCGGGCCCGGCGGAGCGTTCAAGCTTCATCCACCGAGCTTTGCGGCGATAGCGGTCTACCGTTCGGACAATCAGATCCGGAACCGGATCTTCTATCCGCCGGTGCATTCGGGGATGACACCGCAATTGGGATTCGCGTTCAGCCCGGACACTGTGGAGCATATCGTCGCCTATATCCGATCCCTTGAAACGCCGCCGGATTGACACCGCCGACGGTTTTCGGGGACGGCTGTCAAAAGTTGGACGACCTTGGCGAGTAAGCCATTCGCTTCGTTGACCCGTTCGCTTGGCTGATGAAGACGTCAGCGGCCTGGGAAATGAAGATGGTTGCGCAGAACCCCGCGATCATGCTGCGCTAGTGCCGCTCCTCCGCCAATATGATGCGGCGAGGACCGGACGTGCGACATGAGCTATCAACCGCTTTCTCAAGTCCGCAAGGCGCGCAAGGTCGATTGGTATCGGTGTCCGATCGACAGTGCGACGCTGCGGGCGCTTTCCAAGCGCAGCGATCTGCAGGGGTGGGTGCAGGCCGGGGGGCATCTGGCGCTGTTCGTGCTGACCGGGTCCCTCACCTATGTCTTCTGGGCGCAGGGGGCGTGGCTGTGGTTCGTGCTGGCGCTGTTTGCCCATGGGACGGTCGGGAGCTTCTTTGTCGGCACGGCGCCGCATGAGTTGGGGCATGGGACCGTCTTTCGCACCAAGCGGCTGAACAAGGTCTTTCTGTATCTGTTCAGCCTGTTGGGCTGGTGGGATCCCTTCGATTACGCCTGCAGCCATACCTATCACCACCGCTATACGACCTTCCCGGACGGGGATCGGGAGAACCTGCTGCCGCTGGAGCCGTCGCTGCGGCCGGGACTGCTGCTGCAGCTGTTCACCATCAACCTGTTCACCCGGCGGGGGCGGAATTTCGGCAAGGGCGGGCTTTTCTCGGCGGTCTGGGTGACCTGGCTCGGGGCGCGCGGCAAGGTCGGGCCGGAGGATGCGCCAATCAGCGAGTGGCTGGCGGCCCTGCATGCGGACCAGCCCAAGGAGCACCGCAAGTCGATCTGGTGGTCGCGCCTGCTGCTGGCCTTCCACGGCACCATCCTGGTGGTGTCCATCGCCACCGGCCAGTGGGTGCTGCCGCTGATCCTTTCGGCCTTTCCGTTCATCGGCAATTGGGGGACCTATTTCCTCGGCGTGACGCAGCATTGCGGGCTGCAGAACAACGTCCCCGACTTCCGCAAGAACACGCGCTCGATGATCCTCAACCCGGTCGCCGAGTTCCTCTACTGGCACATGAACTGGCATATCGAGCACCACATGTATGCCGGCGTGCCCTGCTACAATCTGAAGGCGCTGGCGCGGGAGATCGCCGACGACATGCCCAGGCCGCGCACCGTGACCGAAGCCTGGCGCGAGATGCGGGAGACCTGGCGCCGGCAGCAGAGCGAGCCCGACTACCAGTTCGACACGCCCCTGCCACCCACCGCGAAACGCGCCAAATCCGACGGGGCGGATGCGGTGGAACGGTCCATCGGCGAGCTGGCGCCGGAGGGTCTGCGATAGGCCTGCGCAAGCGGGCTCCCATCGCAGGAACAATGTCCGTCCGGCAGGGTCACAGGCAACTACATCACCGATGCCGCAGGATCCCGACGCCATCCCGGTGATCGATATCGGCCCGCTGGAGGGCGGACAGGACGATGCCGCGCGCCGCGAGACCGTGGCCCGGATCGGCCGGGCGTGCTGCGAGATCGGGTTCCTGGTCATCACCGGCACGGGGGTCGCGACGGACCAAATCGAGACCGTGCGCGACACGGTGCGCCGCATCTTCGCGGTCGACGAGGCAGTGAAGCGCGACCAGGCGATCACCCGGGACAATTACCGGGGTTACATCCCGCTCGGCTTCTTCACGCCCAATGACGGGACCGGCGCGGCAGACCGGTATGAGGGCTACAAGCTGCATGCCGAGACCGGCGAGGACGATCCGATCCGGTCCCAATGCCCGCTCTACGGGCCGAACCTCTGGCCGCCGCAGGTGCCGGAGGCTCGGCCGGTCCTGCTCGACTATTGGCGGGCGCTGGACCGCATCGCCGACCGACTGCTGGGCGCGCTGGCGGAGGATCTAGGCCTGCCGCCCGAGACGCTGCGCCAGCCCTTCGTCAAGCCGCTCACCAACATGACCCTGCTGCACTACCCGCCGCGGCAGGCCGGCGAACCCGGCTTCGGCATCCACCCCCACAAGGACACCGACGCGCTGACCATCATCGCGCCGGACCCGGTCGGCGGGCTGGAGGTGCAGACGCGCTCGGGCGGCTGGATCGCGGCCCAATGCCCGGCGGACGGTTTCATCGTCAATATCGGCGACATGCTGGAGCTGTGGAGCGGCGGGCGCTTCGTCTCGACCCCGCACCGGGTCGTCAACCCGGAGGGCGCCGACCGGTACTCCTTCCCCTATTTCATGGTGCCGCGCCACGACGTGACCGTCGCGCCGCTGGTGGAGCCGCTCGACGGATTCTCCCGGCCGGCCGTCAATTGCGGCCACTGGTCGGCCGAGATCTGGCGCACCAACTGGCCGGACGAGCGGGCCCATGACGACACGCCGGCGCTGGGGTCCCTGCAGCACGGCTAGGGAAGACTCCGTCGACGGCCGAAGGGTATGCTTGCCTCCATGACGCAACCGCGGCGTCGACAGACGGCCAGGACAGGCCGGTCGGGCGCCCGGGATACTGGGGAGGAAACACATGACCCGACCGCTGATCGCGGCCTGGATGCTGCTGGTACTGCTCGTGGGCTTTAGCTGGAGCGCCGTCGCCGATGACGACGATGGCAACCGCCGGTTCTTCCGTGCGCCGATTTCCGATCTCTATGTGTTCGGCGACAGCCTGTCGGATACCGGCAACCTGTTTGCCCTCACCTTCGGCATCGAGCCGCCCAGCCCGCCCTATGCCGACGGCCGCTTCTCCAACGGTCCGGTCTGGGTGGAGACGCTGGCGCCGCTGCTCGGCCTCGAGGTCGATTTCACGACGAATGTGACGCTCGATCCCCTGGCCAACAACCAGGCCGTGGCCGGGGCCTTCACCGATACGCGCAACGTCAACGCGGCGCTGCTGCCTAGCCTGGACGGCACCGGGATCCTGGGGCAGGTGGCGAGCTTCGAGGCGGCCGGCGGGCGGATCGGCCGCAACGATCTGGTGATCGTCTGGGGCGGCGCCAACAACTACATCTTCGATCCCACGGCGCGGCCCCGGCAGGTGGTGGCCGATCTCCGCGAAGCCGTCGAACGGCTGTCCGATCTCGGCGCTCGGCGCTTCCTGCTGCCCAACCTGCCGGATCTGGGGCGGACGCCGCTCGGCGTGATCGCCTCCACCCCCGCCGAGGCCGCCTTCCTATCCGCCCAGAGCCAGAGGCACAACCGCATCTTGGCGCGGGTCGCGGCCCGGCTGCAGGCGCGGGAGCGTGTGGCGATCCAATTGCTGGACATCGAGCAATCGCTGGCGGTCCTGCTGGACGCCGGGACGGTCTTCGCCAACACGACGACGCCGTGCCTGTTCCAGCAACCGGATGGAAGCCGGGTTCCATCGGGCCTCTGCCCGGCGCTGGGTTCGAGCCCCGACTCCGGCGTCAATGGCGGCGCCCTGTTCTGGGACCTGATCCACCCCACCACCAACGCCCACGCCCTGATCGGCTTCCTGGCCTTCGGCACGGTTACCGGGGGTGCGGCGGCGGATTCGGGCTGGCTGGCGATGCGGTAGGCGCGACGTTCAGATGTCGTTCTCGATCGGCGGCAGGCTCAGCAAATACTCGGTGATGGCCGCCCGGTCCTCGCCGGTGAGCTGGCTGGTGGTCTCGTCGACCACCTCGCCCATGGTGCTGCCGACGAAGTCGCCGTCGGGCAGCATGCCGATCTCCAGCAGGAACTCGACGTCGGAGGCGCTCCAGCGGCCGATGCCGGTGTCCCGATGCGGGGTAATGTTCGGCACGCTGTCGCCCTCCGGACCGTCCTGGGTGCCGGCCATCAGCATGTCGCCGAGCGCCGAACCGTCGGCGCCCCGCGGCGTGTGGCATTCGCCGCAATGGCCCAGGGCCTGGACTAGGTAGCGGCCGCGGTTCCAGGTCTCCGATTGCCCGGGATCGTCGCGGACCGGTCCCTGCTCCAGATTGAGAAGCTTCCAAGGCGCCAGCACCGGGCGGAAGCGGACCTGCAGCGCGATCTCGTGCTCGCGGTTCGGCTCGGCGACGGCCGGCAGGCTGAAGATGTAGGCCTTCAAATCCAGCATGTCCTCCGGCGTCATGGCCGTGAAGCTGGTGTAGGGAAAGACCGGGTAATAGTCGCTGCCATCCGGCGCCACGCCCTGGCTGAGCGCGCGGATGAAATCGGCGTCAGACCAGCTTCCGATACCGTGCTCGGGGTCGGCGGTGATGTTGGGGCCGTAGAATACGCCGAACGGGGTTTCCAGCGGCCGGCCGCCGGCCAGGGTCTCGCCGCGCTTGGCGGTGTGGCAGCCTTTGCAGCCGGCGGCGGCGAAGATATAGGCGCCGCGCTCGGCCGAGGCCTGCCAGTCCGGCACCACGATATCGCCGCGGGTGATCTGCCGGGCGCCGAGGACGACGATGGTCATCCCCGCAAGTCCCAGCGCAACCAGCCCCAGTGCCCAAAGCAGGATGCGCCGGATCATCGCGCCAACCTTTCGTCATGACGGGCCGGCGGACATCCTGCCCGCCGGCCCGTCATCAGTCTACCGGACGATGATCGCCGCGTCAGTTGGCGCGGGCGCGGAACGGGCGGTGACAGCCGCCGCAGGCCTTGCCGACCTCGCCGAAGGCATCGCCGATCGCGGCCGCGTCGCCGCCGCCATTGACCACTTGCGCCAGGTTGGCGGTCGCGGTCTCCAGATCGCCGGCCGCCGAGACGAAATCGTCCCAATCCTGCCAGATCTCGGCCTTGGCCCGGGTATCCGCGCCGGACTCCGTGCCTTGCGGGAACATCTCGGTGATCGAGCCGGCCATCGCCGCCAGCGAATCCGCATGCGCCGCCACATGGCCCGTGAACTCCACCTCGCCCTTTACCACCGCGGAAATGGCGCCGGTGTGGCCGCCGATGGCGCGCATAACGTTTTGCCGGTACTTGATCACGTTTTCAGAATGGCCGTCCGCCGACGCCGCGCCGATGCCGGCTGCAACGGCCGCCACCGCGGCCGCCGCGGCAATACAAGTTCTGAGCCTCCCGTTCATCGCTGTCCTCCTGTTTGGAAACCGGTATCGAAACATCGCCTGAGGATCGGCAACCCGACACTGGCGGAGTCCCGATGGGCAGTACGACACCGAAACGGATGCGCTTATTCCCTGTAAGACAAAATTCACGGTTCGGTTGCAAAGTCCGATGGCCCCGTCGACAGCCTGGTCGCGGCGTCCATGCCGCCGCTCGAAGGAGGCCCCATGGTCAGAGCGTTGTTTGTCCTTTGCCTGTTCACCGCGCTATCGGCCCAGGCCGCGCCGGCCGGCAAGATGCCGTTGCAGAAGGAAGCCCATGCCTACGGGCTGACACTGCCGGCGCCCAACGAATTCTGCGAGCTCAACCCGGCGCAGCCGGCCGACCGGGACATGCTGGCGACCGTCGAGCAGCTGAATGCGGGGCACAACCAGGTGCTGGCGATCTTCGCGGATTGCGGCCAGCTGGCCGCCATGCGCAGCAAGGGCGTCGTCCTCAGCAACTATGCCTTGTACCTGACTCCGCAATCGGCGGGCCGCCTGCCGCCGTCCATGACGCGGGAACAGTTCATCGACGCCGTAACCAGCGCCTTCGAAGGCACCAGCGCCGTCGAGAAGGGCGCGGACATCGCCCGCGACCGCCTGGAAGAAGCGGATGCCGCGATCGTGCTAGAGGACCTGGTCAATCTCGGGCCGCTCTATCGCGACGATACGGCCCTGTTCACCGGCTTCCTGGCGCGTACGACCCAGCCCGGCATCGGCGAGGAGGTCACCGCGGTGGTCTCGGCGCTGACCATGGTCGACGGGCAGGTCGTGACCCTGAACCTCAACGCGCCCTACCAGGACCAGACCACCATCGACGGCATGCTGGCCGAGCAGCGCGGCAATCTGGACCGGTTGATCGACGCGAACTGACGGTCTCCCTACAGGAAGCTGTAAGGGTCGATGTCCACATGGATGCGCACCGACCCCGGCGCCGAGACTTTCTCAAGCCAGTCCTTTAGAAAAGGCTGAAGCGCGACGCCGCGGCCGGCCTTGACCAGCAGGCGCCGGCGGTGGCGGCCGCGCAGCACGGCCAGCGGTGCCGGCGCCGGCCCCAATACCCTGAGATCGGGACCGTGCGGCGCGGCCCGGGCCAGGGCGCCAGCCACCCGGTCGACCAGGGTCGGATCCGGTCCCGATACGACGATCGCCGCCAGCCGGCCGAAGGGCGGCAATCCGCGCAGCCGGCGCTCCTCCGCCTCGCGCTCCAGGAACCCGTCGCGGTCGCCGCTCACCAGGGCTGAGATCACCGGATGGTCCGGCATATGGGTCTGGACCAGGACCTGCCCCGGCCTCTCCTCCCGCCCGGCGCGTCCGGCGACCTGCTGCAAGAGCTGGAAGGTCCGTTCCGAGGCCCGCAGATCGCCGCCGGCCAAGCCAAGATCCGCATCCACCACGCCGACCAGGGTCAAAAGCGGGAAATGGTGCCCCTTGGCGACCAGCTGGGTGCCGATCACCAGATCGACCTCGTGGTCCGTTACCGCCCGGACCATTTCCGCCGCCTGGGCCGGGCCGTGGATCAGATCGCTGGCCATCACCGCCAGCCGGGCGTCGGGGAACAGCGCCGCCACCTCCTCGGCGACCCGCTCGACGCCGGGACCGCAGGCCACGAAGCTCTCCTCCGCCTCGCAGGACGGGCAGCGCCGGGGCAGGCGCGCCTGATAGCCGCAATGATGGCATTGCAGCCGCCCGGCCAGGCGGTGCTCGACCAGCCATGCGGTGCAGTTCGGGCATTCCAGCCGATGGCCGCAGCCCCGGCACAGGGTCAGCGGCGCATAGCCCCGGCGATTGAGGAACAGCATCGCCTGCTCCCCGGCTTCCAGCGTTTCGGCCAGCGCCTGGCGCAGCGGCGGCGACAGGAAGCAGCCGCGGTCCGGCCGGTCCTCCCGCAGATCGATGGCCGCGACGGATGGGGTCCGGGCCGTGCCCGGCCGGTCCGGCAGATGCAGCCTGGCATAGCGGCCGGACTCGGCATTGATCGTCGTCTCCAAAGACGGCGTCGCCGAGACCAGGACGATCGGGAATTCGCCGAGCTTGGCGCGCACCACCGCCATGTCGCGGGCATGGTAGGTGACGCCGTCCTCCTGCTTGTAGGCCTGCTCATGCTCCTCATCGACCACGATCAGTCCGAGATCCGGATAGGGCAGGAACAGCGCCGAGCGGGCGCCGACCACCACCCGGGCCCGGCCCTCCGCCACCGCCCGCCAGGTCTGGCGGCGGCGCAGCTGGGTCAGGTCGGAATGCCATTCCTGGGGCCGCACCCCGAAACGTTCGGCGAACCGGTCCAGCCATTGCGCCGACAGGGCGATTTCCGGCAGCAGCACCAGCACCTGCCGGCCGGCGGCAAGGGCTGCCGCCAGCGCCTCGAAATAGACCTCGGTCTTGCCGGAACCGGTGACGCCGTCCAGCAGGGTCACCGTATAGCCGCCCTCGCCGACCGCGGCGGTCAGGGCATCTGCCGCTGCCTGCTGGTCGCCGGTCAGGCTGCGGCCGGGCCGCTGCCAGTCCGGCTCTTCGATGCGGCCCGCGGCCGGCATCTCGACCACCTCCAACGCGCCGGCGGCGGCCAGGCCCTTGACCACCCCGCCGCCGCAGCCGGCCTCCTGCATCAGATCCTTGGCGGTGCGCGGCGGGCCGTCGGCCAGCAAGTCGAGCACACGCTGCCGGGCGGGGGTGATCCGGGCCGCCCCGTCCTCCCAATCCGTCGACCGGCGGTATGCGATCACCGGCTTTGGCGGTTCCAGTGCCGAAGGCACCCGCAGCGTCATCCGCAACACTGCGCCGGGTGGACTCATCACATAACGCGCCACCCAGTCGATGAAGTCGCGCGCCACATCACACAGCGGCGCTACGTCGAATCGCCGAATCACATCCTTGAGGCGTGATTCGTCCACATCGCCGCTGCCCGCTCCCCAGACCACGCCGGTGACCTCACGGTTGCCCAGCGGCACCAGCACACAGTCGCCCGGCGCCGCATTGAGCCCGTCCGGCAGCCGGTAGTCATAGGCCTCTGCCAGCGGCAACGGCAGCAACACCCGGACCCGGCGCGACAGCCCGGAGGCCGGTTCGCAATTCGGGTCACCGGCGGTCCCGGAGGTGGCGTGGTGATCTGCCATCAGGTAAACTCCGGACCTAACACAAGTGCATGAGTCGCCCCGCTGATATGGGCGGCCGGCCGCCCACGGGGTTTGAGGACGACACAGCCATGAAATTCTTCATCGACACCGCCGATCTCGACGAGATTCGCGATCTGGCCGCGACCGGCCTGCTGGACGGTGTCACCACGAACCCGTCGCTGGTCGCCAAGACCGGCAAGTCCTTTCTCGACCTTGTGGCGGAGATCTGCAAGGTGGTGCCGGGCCCGGTCAGCGCCGAGGTCACCGCCACCGAGCATGACCGGATGCTGGCGGAAGCGCGCCGGCTGACCGAGATCGCCTCCAACGTGGCGATCAAGGTACCGCTGACGCCGGATGGGCTGAAGACCTGCAAGGTGCTGGCCGATGACGGCATTCAGGTCAATGTGACCCTGTGCTTCTCGGCCGCCCAGGCAATTCTGGCCGCCAAAGCAGGTGCGGCCTTTATCTCGCCCTTCGTCGGCCGGCTGGACGACATCGGCACGCCGGGCATGGAGCTGATCCAGGACATCGTCGACATCTACCGTCAGTACCCCGCCTTTTCCACCGAAGTGCTGGTGGCATCGGTGCGCAGTCCCCGGCATGTGATCGAGGCGGCGCAGATGGGCGCCCATGTGGCGACGCTGCCGCCGGCGGTGCTGCGCCAGCTGTTCAAGCATCCGCTGACCGACAAGGGTCTCGACGCCTTCCTGGCGGATTGGCAGAAGACCGGCCAGCAGATCCTGGACGACGACGCCTCGGTGCGGCCGTTCAAGAAGCCGGCCTGACCCGATAGCCGGTGCACGTACGACAGTAATCAGTGAGGCGAGACTGAATGCCCCAGGAAACCCGTACCAGCGATCGTCTGCCGGCGCCGGAGCTTACCGCCGAAGAAGTGGCGCGGTACTTGGCCGACCATCCGGAATTCCTGAATGCGCATCCTGAAATCCTTGCCAAGCTGACAGCACCGCCGACCACGCGCCCCGACGGGGTGATCGATCTGCAGGCCCATATGATGGGCCGGCTGCGCGACGAATCCGATTCGCTGCGCGACGAGCAACGGGCCCTTATCAGCGCCAGCCGCGCTAACCAGAACACTCAGAACCGGGTGCATGCGGCAATCCTGTTCCTGCTGGACGCGGAGAGTTTCGAGCACCTGATCCAGACCATCAACACCGACCTGTCCGTGCTGCTGGATCTGGACGTCGCCCGGCTGCTGGTCGAATCCGACGGGCGCCCCCTGCCCCATGCGGAACAGACCGGGGTGCGGGTGGTCGCGGAAGGCTTTTCCGACCACTACCTCGAGAACCGCGACGTGCGCCTGCAAGGCGACATCACCGGCGATGAGGCGCTGTTCGGCGCCGGTGCCGGGCTGGTGCGCAGCCAGGCGCTGGTGCGCCTCAACGTGTCGACCGGCACGCCGCCTTGCCTGCTGGCTCTCGGCAGCCGCGAGCCGGACATGTTCCATGCCGGCATGCGCACCGAGCTGATCAGCTTCCTGGCCCGGGTGCTGGAGCGATGCATCCGATCCTGGCTGGACCTGCCGGCCTGAACCCCCTCCGGGGCCGCCCGGCCCCATGATCCGCCGAGGCGCGCGATGACCGCCCAGGCAGCCAGACCCGACGACTCCCTAACGATGACCGCGGCCGCCGATGTGCAGCAGGCGGTCGAGGGCTGGCGCCGCTGGCTGGCCACCGAAAAACGTGCCTCGGAACACACCATCCGGGCCTATCTGGGCGATGTGGCCCGGTTCCTGGACTTTTTCGCCGGTCATCTGGGGCGGCCGCCGGGCCTGAACGATCTCGGCAATCTGGCCCTGCCCGATTTCCGCGCCTATCTGGCTCGCCGTGCCACCTCAGGCGCCGGGGCGGCCAGCCGCGCCCGCGGGCTGTCCGGCATCCGCAACTTCTTCCGCCATCTCGACCAAAGCGGTGTCCTGCACAATCCGGCGGTCGCCGGCCTGTCCGGCCCCAAGCTGCCGCGCACGGTACCGAAGCCGCTCACGGCCGAAGATGCGACGGCGGTGCTGGAGACAGCGGCCGAACTCAGCGAGTCCGACTGGATCGGCAAGCGAGACCGGGCGCTATTCACCCTGCTCTACGGATGCGGGCTGCGCATCGCCGAAGCGCTGTCGCTGACCGTCGGCGACCTGCCCCGTGACGGCGCCATCACGGTGACCGGCAAGGGCCGCAAGCAACGCATGGTGCCGGTTCTGCCGGCGGTGACCGAAGCGCTGGGCGACTATGTCGCCGCCTGCCCCTATCCGATGCAGAAGGAGGACCCGCTCTTCGTCGGCGCCCGGGGCGGCCGCCTCAATCCCGGCGTCGCGGACCGTCAGATGCGGCGCCTGCGCCAGCTTCTCGGCCTGCCCGAGACGGCGACGCCGCATGCGCTGCGGCACAGTTTTGCGACCCATCTGCTGGCCGGCGGTGCCGATCTGCGGGCGATCCAAGAGCTGCTCGGCCACAGCTCCCTCTCGACCACCCAGCGCTACACCGATGTCGACGCGGAGCAGCTGCTCGCCGTTCATCGCGACACCCATCCCCGCGCCCGCCGCCGCGACTGAACCGGCCGGACCATGCGGGAAGGCTGGGAGCGCAGCACACCGGAGCTGGAGATCGACCGGGCGGCGATGACCGCGCTCATCCAGCCGGCCTATCCGGGTGCCACTGTAGACGCGGACGAACGGGTGACCGGCGGCAAGGCCAATGCGAATTACCGGCTGGAGATCGCGGGCCGCGACCGGCCGGTCCTGCTGCGCCTTTGCCTGCGCGATGCCGGAAGCGCGGCCAAGGAAGCGGCCTTGGCAAAGCGCCTGGCCGACCGGGTGCCGGTCGCGCGGCTGATCCACTACGCCGAGAGCAATCCCGCAACCGGCCATCCCTACTTCCTGCTCGAGTGGATCGACGGCGAGCGCCTGGAGGTTGTGAGCGCCAATGCCGGCGACTCCGATCTGTCCGAGTTGGGAGTCGCCGTCGGCGAGACCCTCGCAAAGATCGGTTCCGTGACATTCCCAAAGGCGGGCTTCCTCGACGGCGCGCTGGAGATCGCCCAGCCATTCGTGCTCGACGGCCAGGGGTATCTGTCCTTTCTCGACGATGTCTTGGCGGAGGGCCTCGTGGCAGATCGGCTGGGCTCCGCCATCACCGAGCGGCTGCGATCCTTCGCAGGGCGGGAAGCCCCGGCAATGGACGCGCTGGATCCGACGCCGCGCCTGGTGCACAGCGATTTCGGCGGCTCCAACATCCTGGTCCGGCGCGCGTCCGGCTGCTGGGAGGTCGCGGCGGTGCTGGACTGGGAATTCGCTGTCAGCGGTCCCCAGATCGTCGATATCGGCAACCTGCTGCGCCCGCCGCTGGGCCGGAAGACAGCCTTCGTGGATGCCTTTATCGGCGCTTTCGCTGATCATGGCGGCGCGGTGCCGGACGATTGGCGGCAGATCGCATCCTTCGTCGATCTGTTGGCCTGGGTCGATTTCCTGAACCGGCCCGCCGCCGGACCGCAACTGATCGCGGATGCCCGCAGGATGATCGAGACGACCTTGCAGGGCGCTGCTTCGGGAGCCTAGCCGGAGGATCTGTGGATCCAGCGCCGGGCCTTGTCGCGGGCAAGCTGGAACCATCGGTTCACCGTCGGGAACCGGCGGCGCAGGCGCACCAGGAAGGCGCGGGCCCAGGGATGCACTCGGGTGAGAATGACCAGCCCGATGGTGATGAACAGGATGCCCTGCAGCACCGGCAGGAACAGCCCGGCAATGCCCAGCAGGACAAAGCTCCAGCCGATGATCAGCAACGACCAGTATTTCACGGCTGGGGGAAGGGGTCTCATCGCTGGCGGGGTTTGGGAGCGGTCGATCCAGACTAGCCGCCGTCGCGGGGGCTGGCCATGCGCGACCAGCGCAGGACCAGGGGCCCCAGGGCCACGACGACGCCCAGGCTGGCGAAACCGAGGCCCCAGCCGCCAACCGGCAGGCCCGCCGAGAGATCGAGCACGGCGCCGAACAGCAAGGGACCGATGAAGGCGCCGCCGAAACCCAGCATGGCATGCACCGCCAGGGTCGCGCCTTTCCTGGACGGGTCGGCCTCGGTCACCGCGCCCACGGTCAGCGCCGCACTGTCGGTCATGATCAGGAACCCGTAGAGCGACAGGGCGGCCACCACCAGGACGAAGGGCCAGCCCGGCAGGAAGCCCACGACGCAGGCAACCAGGGCCGTCGCCAGCATGACCACGCCGATCACCCGGCGGCGGTCCAAACGTGTCGCGAGCTCGTTGCCGAGGATGCTGGCAGGCACGCCCAGCAGCAGGATGATCGTGGCAATCCAGGCGATCTCGGACCGGCCGGGGCCGCCCACGGCCACCGCCGCCACCGTCAGGAAGGCGACCAGCCAGGACCGGAAGCCGAACAGCTCCACGCAGTGCACGGCATATCCCAGCACGTAGCCCATGGCCGGGCGGTTGCGCAGCACCGGCCGGAAGTCGAGCAGCGCGCCGGATCGCTCCGAACGATCGGCCTCCACATCCGTCGGCGCGGCCCACAGCGCCAGCGCAATGGCCAGCACCGGACAGGCGGCGGCAACCATGAACGCCGAGCGCCAGCCCAGCGACTCCGCCACCAGCCCGGCCAACAGCACGCTGAACCCGCTGCCGATGGAGAAGGAGGCGGTATAAAAGGCGAGATACCGTCCGGCGCCCGGGCCGCTCAGCCGGTCGCTCAGGATCCGCAGCCCCGGCATGTAGGTGCCGGCCAGCGCCACGCCGCCCAGCAGCCGGAACCCGATCGCCGTCCACAACCCTTCGGCCCAGACGGCGAACCCCAAAGCGGCGACAGCGGCAAGGGCGGTGCAGGCAATGTAGACCCGGCGCGGATCGACCCGGTCGGTCAGGGTGACCAGCACCGACACCGCAACCGCATAGCCGGCATAGAAGATGCCGTTGATCCAGCCGGCTTCGGTATTGCTGATCCGCCATTCCGCCAGGAATTGCGGCAGCAGCGCCGGGAAGGTCATGGTCGCCGCCATGCCCAGCACCTCGGCGGCACAGAATGCCGCAACCAGAACTCGCGGTGATCTCACAACCCGAACCGGTAGCGCTAGTTTGGGTGGAAGCGTCCCTCCTCACCCTCCCACGGCTTCGCCGTGGGGCCCTCCCTCTCCCCTAGGAGAGGGAAACCAATGGCCGCCTCGAATTCCCCTCTCCTTGGGGAGAGGGAGGGGCCCGCGGCGAAGCCGTGGGAGGGTGAGGGGGAAGCGCCGCATAGCCACCAGACGCCCGCGAGGAAATCAGATGTGCAGCGGTCGGCCGTCGACGGCCAGGGCGGCTTCCTTGACCGCTTCGTTCAGGGTCGGGTGGGCGTGGCAGGTGCGGGCGATGTCCTCGGCCGAGGCGCCGAATTCCATGGCGATCGCGGCCTCGGCGATCATGGTGCCGGCATCGGCGCTGAGGATATGCACGCCCAGGACCCGGTCCGTCTTGGCATCGGCGAGGATCTTCACGAAGCCGTCGGTGGCGTTCATCGCCCGGGCCCGGCCATTGGCGGTCAGCGGGAACTTGCCGGATTTGAAAGCGATGCCGTCCTCTTTCAGCTGTTCCTCGGTCTTGCCGACCTGGGCGACCTCCGGCCAGGTGTAGACCACGCCCGGGATGGCGTCGTAATTGACATGGCCGCGCTGGCCGGCGAGCTGTTCCGCCACCGCGACGCCCTCTTCCTCCGACTTGTGGGCCAGCATCGGGCCGGCGATGACATCGCCGATAGCATAGATGCCGGGCACGTTGGTGGCGAAATGACCGTCGGTCACGACCCGGCCGCGATTGTCGATGGCGACGCCGACCTCGGCCAGCCCAAGCCCCTCGGTATAGGGAATGCGGCCGATCGACAGCAGCAGCACGTCGGTTTCCAAGGTCTCGGCCTTTCCGCCCTTGGCCGGCTCGACGGTGAGCGCGACGCCCTTGGCATTCGGTTTGGCACCGGTGACCTTGGTGCCGAGCTTGAAGGTCATGCCCTGCTTCTTCAGGATCCGCTGCATGTGCTTGGAGACCTCGCCATCCATGCCCGGCAGGATGCGGTCGAGGAACTCAACGACGGTCACCTCTGCGCCCAGCCGCTGCCAGACGGAACCCATCTCCAGACCGATATAGCCGCCACCGATCACCACCAGCTTTTTCGGCACCTTGGGCAGGGTCAGGGCGCCGGTAGAGGAGACGATCTTCTTCTCGTCGATCTCTATGCCGGCCAGCGGTGCCACGTCGGAGCCGGTGGCGATGACGATTGCCTTGGTCTTGTGGGCCTTGCCGGCAACCTCGACCGTGTCGGCGGCGGCGATGCGGGCGTCGCCCTTCAGCCAGTCGACCTTGTTCTTCTTGAACAGGAACTCGACGCCGGCGGTGTTGGCCTTAACCACCGCATCCTTGTGGCCCATCATCGCCTTCAGATCGAGGGAGACCTTGTCCACCTTGACCCCGAAGGCCCCGAGATCGTGCTGCGCCTCCTCGTATTTCTCCGAGGCCTGCAGCAGCGCCTTGGAGGGGATGCAGCCGACATTCAGGCAGGTGCCGCCCAGGGTCTCGCGCTTCTCCACGCAGGCGGTCTTCAGGCCGAGCTGGGCGGCGCGAATGGCGCAGACATAGCCGCCGGGCCCGCTGCCGATCACGATCAAATCGTAGGTGCTGTCGCTCATCCACTCATGCCCTTTGGGGAGAAATCCAGGGGCCGACCGGCCCGCTGGAACCTTGCCGCAAGCGGCCGAAAGGGACAAGAGGCGAAGCCCGTAGGCGGCGCCTCAGGCTGAGCGTCTCTCCTCGGTGCCGGTTTGCTCCGGGCCAGCGACCGATTCCTCGAACGTGCGCACCTTGTCCCACTCCGTTCCCTTGGCCACCTCGGCGTCGGTGACGACCAGAACGGCCCGCGGCGTGCAGTCGGCGGCCTCGGCCATGTCGGCGAACAGGGCACTCTCATTGTTCTTGCCGCCGCAGGTGCAGAAGAAACCGGCCGCCTTGAACTGCCCCCGGTACCGCGTGAGGTAGCTGCGCACGGGGCTCGACATGCGCCCGACCCAGATCGGCGATCCGACGATCACAAGATCGTAGTCGGCGGGGTTCCGGGTCGGCTCGCCGATCGGCGAACAGGCGCGACGCATGGCGTCGCGACCGGCGCCCAGATATCCGAATAGCCCGGTCCGCTTCTTCAGATCGGCGATCTCTTCGATATCCGCGCCGAGCGATTCCGCGATGGCATGCGCGATACGGCGGGTGGTGCCGCTGCGGGAATGGAAGACGACAAGGAGTCTGGCGTCGGCCATGGCAACCTCCGAATTGCAGGATTGAGCCAGTCTTGCGCATGCCGCTGCCCGTCGCCGTGATCCAGATCAGGTGCGGCAAATTGGACGCTCCATCGTAGGTGTGACGACGCTCACACCTGACATCGTTCGGAGATTCCTATGCTATCGTTTCCACACGGCGGAGGTGCTGAGGGCTGTGAGGATACTCGTCATCATATTGGCGATTGCGCCGCTCCTGGCTGCGTGCCCGGCGCCCGTGACCCTGGACATGGACAGGCTGGGCGCGGACTTCCCGGGCATTACCGGCGATCTGCGCGGCTACCAGGTGATGGAGGCGGGCGAGGCGCTGGCCGATTGCGGCCTGCCGCGCGGCATTGCCAGACGGCAATCGGGTGTCGAGGTGGTCGACAGCGACCTGTTCTGGCGCACGGCGTTTCCGGAACCGGTGCCGTCCTCGACGATCGCGGCCATCCTGGCCGACCCGGTGGTGGGCCAGAGGCTGGCGGCGCTGGACGTGGAGTATGTGATCGCGGTCGGCGGCGAGTCGGTCGCTACCCGGATGAACGGCAGCATGTCCTGCGGCCCACAGGGATGCGCCGGCGCCATGTGGAACGAGGAATGGACCGACCTGCAGGCCACGGTCTGGGACGTCGAGGCGAACCGCGCCGTCGACTCCATCGTCGCCAAGGGATCGGCGAAGACCATCATGGCCGCCTTCATCGTGCCGGTGATCTGGCTGGAGCCCTACACCCGCTCCACCACCTGCAGCAATCTGGGGCGGGAGATTGGGATGGTCGTCGCCGAGCGCAATGAGGGCGAAACGGTCCAGGTCGCGCTGGTCGGCGTGTCAGGCTCGTCGTTCCAGACCATCGACCCCGACGATCTGGACGATCTGGCCGAGGCCGCCGAGGAGGGCGACGAGGCCGCGCTGTACGACCTGGCGGTCTATTTCCAGCAGGTCGGAGATTGGAGCCCGATCCCGCGCTGGCAGGCCGAGACCCAGTACCGCATGGCCCTGGTGTCCACCGGCGAGGAGCGATGGCTGTGGCTGTGCCGGGCCGCCCATGCCGGACACGCCGCGGCCCAGGCCCAGGCCGGCTGGGCGGCAGAGACCGACTATTACACCGAGGGCACCGTCGCGACCGACCTGACCGAGGCCTACAAATGGTATCGGCTGGCGTTGCTGAACGGCGAGATCTCCGCCGCCGACGACATGGCGCGGCTGGAAGCCGGGCTCGCGCCGGAACAGATCGCCGAGGCCGAGCGCCGAGCCTCACAATGGCGCCCAGGCCCCTGCGTGCCTCAGCCCTCGCCTTCGATCGGCCAGCGATATGACAGCAGCCTGTCCTTGGGATAGGCGGCGATGTTCACCTGGTTGGACTGGTTGCCGCCCAGAACCAGGATCCGGTCGCGCTTCTCACCCTCATAGAAGGCGACATGGCCCGAAGTCGGCTTCGGCGGCCGGCTGAAGACCACGATGCAGCCGCGCTTGGGCTGGTCCAGCGTCTGCCCCCATTTCAGCCAGGACCGGGCGGCGGCACTTTCGGTGCGCTCCTCGCCGGCCTTCATCATGCACCAGTTGACGAAGGACGAGCACCAGGGGGTCTCGTCATCCATCGCGCGCAGGGATGTCGCCTGGTGATATTCGACGATCCGCGGATTGTGGCCGGCAGCGCCGGCGATCTCGTCGACGCCGGTCTCCATCTCGCGGAAAGCGATATCGTACCATTTCGGCCCTTCGCCCTGCGCCATGTCGGCATGGATGGACGGGCCCTCCTCGGCGGTGTCGGGCACCACGATGACCTGCCCGGCGAACAGCAGGTTGGGATCGGCGATCTGCGGATTGAGCGACAACAGCTCGTCGACGGTCGTGTGGTGGAAATGGGCGATGCGGCTGAGGCTGTCGCCGCTGCGGATCTGATAGGCCATCACCATCGGTCAATCTCCCGAAAGATTTCAGGACCGGGAAGACCGGCGGCACACCGGTCCCGGTTGTGCCCGGATCGGACAAAACATTGCTTTTTGCGAGAATACCGTCTAACTGCCCCAACGTACCATATCGGCAGGCCCACCACAACCTGGAGGCCGAGGCGATCCGGACGCGGCTACGGTGGGGCTAGACGTCCAGCAGGATGCGCTGCGGGTCTTCGATGAAATCCTTGACCCGGACCAGGAAGGTCACCGCCTCGCGGCCGTCGATGATGCGATGGTCGTAGCTGAGCGCCACATACATCATCGGTCGCACCTCGACCTTGTCGCCGATGGCCATGGGCCGCTTCTGGATCTTGTGCATGCCAAGAATGCCGGATTGCGGCGGGTTGAGGATCGGCGTCGACAGCAGCGATCCGAACACGCCGCCATTGGTGACGGTGAAGGTGCCGCCGGTCAGCTCCGCCATGGAGAGCTTACCGTCGCGGGCGCGGCCGCCGAGATCGGCGATGCCGGATTCGACCTCGGCGAAGCTGAGCTGGTCGGCGTCGCGCAGCACCGGCACGACGAGTCCGTTCGGCGTGCTGACCGCGACGCCGATGTCGTAGTAGTTCTTGTAGACAAGCTCGTCGCCATCGATCTCGGCATTGACCGCCGGCAGCTCCTTCAGCGCCGCGATGCAGGCTTTGACGAAGAACGACATGAAGCCGAGCTTGATGCCGTGCTTCTTCTCGAAGCTCTCCTTGTAGTGGCCGCGCACCTCCATGAGGTTGGTCATGTCCACCTCGTTGAAGGTGGTCAGCATGGCGGCTGTGTTCTGGGCCTGCTTCAGCCGCGCCGCGATGGTCTTGCGCAGCTTGGTCATGCGGACCCGCTCTTCGCGGTCCTTCTTCGGACGCTCCGCACTGTCGGGGCGCTGGAATGCCGGCACCTCGATCACGGCCGGCTCGGCATTGCTGACCGGGGCCGCCACCGAAACCGGAGCCGCCACGGGCGGGCTGGTGGCGCTTTCCATGAAGGCCAGCACGTCGCCCTTGGTGATACGCCCGTCCTTGCCGGTGCCGTTGATCTTCGAGGCGTCCAGATTGTTCTCGGCGATCAGCTTGGCCGCCGCCGGCATCACCTGTGCGGCACCGTCCACCGCCGCGGGCGCCGCGGCAGGCTCGGCTGCCGGTGCCTCGGCCTTGGCGGCGGGCGCGGGAGATGCCGCGGCACCGCCGGCGCCCAGGACGCCCAGGATCGCGCCGACCTCGACCGTGTCGCCGGCCTCGACCTTGATCTCCGACAGGGTGCCGGCCTCGGTCGCGTTGACCTCCAGCGTGACCTTGTCGGTCTCCAGCTCGACCAGCGCCTCGTCGCGGGCGACCGGGTCGCCGACCTGCTTCAGCCATTGCGCGACCGTCGCTTCGGACACGGATTCGCCGAGTGCTGGGACCACGATTTCGATGCTCATCGCCGCTACCTTTTGCGTTGCAGCCCGTTCCGGCTGCGTATTGGGACGGTGTTCCGACTACCGGGTCAAGGGCTCTACAAAGTCAGGGCCTCGTCGACCAGCTTGTTCTGCTGCTCCACATGGGTGCGCAGCAGGCCGGTCGCCGGCGAGGACGCCTCCTCACGGCCGACATAGCGCGGCCGCTTGGTCTTGTGCCCGCTCTCCTCGAGCAGCCCCTCGATGCGCCGGTCCATATAGTGCCAGCCGCCCATGTTCTGCGGCTCTTCCTGGCACCAGACCACGTCGGCGTTCGGGAACTTATCGATCATCTCCATCTTCAGCGCCTTCTTGGGGAACGGGTAGAGCTGTTCCAGGCGCAGGATGGTGATGTTCTTCAGGTCGCGCTCGTCGCGGGCCTTCTTCAGATCGTAATAGACCTTGCCGGTGCACAGGATGACCCGCTTGATCTCGTCCGGCGGGGCCAATTCGACGTCCTCGTAGAGCACCCGATGGAAGGTGCTGCCATTGACGAACATGTCGATGTTGGAGATGCATTCCTTGTGCCGCAGCAGGGATTTCGGCGTCATCACCACCAGCGGCTTGCGGAATTCGCGGTGGATCTGCCGCCGCAGCACATGGAAGTAATTGGCCGGGGTGGTCGGATAACAGACCTGCCAATTGTCCTCGCCGGAGAGCTGCAGGAAGCGCTCCAGCCGGGCCGAGGAGTGCTCCGGCCCCTGCCCCTCATAGCCATGGGGCAGCAGCATCACGAGGCCGCACATGCGCAGCCACTTGCTTTCGCCCGAGGAGATGAACTGGTCGAACACGACTTGGGCGGTGTTGGCGAAATCGCCGAACTGCGCCTCCCAGAGCACCAGCGCCTTGGGCTCCGACAGGCTGTAGCCGTATTCGAAACCGAGCACCGCGAATTCCGACAGCGGGCTGTCATGGACTTCGTAAGGCGCCTGGCCCCCGGCGATGTTCTGCAGGGGCAGATGGCGCCGTTCGGTCTTCTGGTCGACGAAGACCGAATGCCGCTGCGAGAAGGTGCCGCGGCCGGAATCCTGCCCCGACAGCCGCACCGGAACACCTTCGGTCACCAGCGTGCCGAAGGCCAGCGCCTCCGCCGTCGACCAGTCGATGCCCTCGCCGGTCTCGATCATCTTGGCCTTGGCCTTGAGCTGGCGGGCGATCTTGGAGTTCAGGTTGAAGCCGTCCGGAACCTTGGTCAGCGCCTCGCCGACCTGGCGGAAAGCGTCCTCGGTGATGGCCGTGGTGCCGCGCCGCTCGTCGCCTTTCGCCGTGGTCATGCCGGACCACACACCGCCCAGCCAATCGGCCTCGTTGGGCTTGTAATGCGCCGCCGCCTCGTACTGGGTCTCCAGATGGGCGTGGAAGTCGTCGACGATCTTCTCCGGCTCGCCGGCCTGCAGCACGCCCTCCTCGACCAGCCGCTTGCCGTGCAGCTCGCGGGCCGAAGGATGCTCGGCGATCGCCTTGTACATCAGCGGCTGGGTGAAGGCCGGCTCGTCGCCTTCGTTGTGGCCGAAGCGGCGATAGCAGAACATGTCGATGACGACATCCTTGTGGAACTGCTGCCGGAACTCGGTCGCGATCCGGGCCACATGGACCACCGCCTCCGGGTCGTCGCCGTTCACATGGAAGATCGGCGCCTGCACCATCAGCGCTACATCGGTCGGATACGGGCCGGAGCGCGAGAAGCTGGGTGCGGTGGTGAAGCCGATCTGGTTGTTGATGATGAAGTGGATGGTGCCGCCGACCCGATAGCCGCGCAGCTCGGAGATCATCAGCGTCTCGCCGACGATGCCCTGGCCGGCGAAGGCCGCGTCGCCATGCAGCAGCACCGGCATCACCTTGGTGCGGTCGGTGTCGCCCAGCTGCGCCTGCTTGGCCCGTACCTTGCCGATCACCACCGGATTGACGCATTCCAGATGCGACGGGTTGGCGGTCAGCGACAGATGGATGACGTTGCCGTCGAAATCCCGGTCGGTGGAGGTGCCGAGGTGGTACTTGACGTCGCCGGAGCCCTGCACATCGTCCGGATTGGCGGGCGCGCCCTGGAACTCCGAGAAGATCGCGGTGAACGGCTTGCCCATGACATTGGCCAGCACGTTCAGCCGGCCGCGATGGGCCATGCCCAGCACGATCTCCTTCAGGCCGAGCTGGCCGCCGCGCTTCATGATCTGTTCCAGCGCTGGCACCATGGCCTCGCCGCCATCGATCCCGAACCGCTTGGTGCCGGTATATTTCAGATTGAGGAACCGCTCGAAGCTCTCCGTCGCGGTCATGCGCTCATAGATCGCCCGGCGGCCGCGCGGGGTGAAGTCGGTGTGGTTCTCGGCCTGCTCGATACGCTCCTGCAGCCAGGCCTTCTGGTCCGGGTCCTGGATGTGGGTGTATTCGATGCCGATATGGCCGCAATAGGTCTCGCGCAGGCGCTTGTAGATCTGCCTCAGCGTCGCGGACTCGAAGCCCAGCACGTAGTTGATGAAGATCTCCCGGTCCATGTCGGCATCGGTGAAGCCATAGGTCCGGGGATCGAGCTCGGGATGCGGCTCGCGCTTGGCCAGGCCCAGCGGATCCAGATTGGCGTCCAGATGCCCGCGCACCCGATAGGCGCGGATCAGCATCAAGGCGCGGATGCTGTCCAGCGTCGCCTGCCGGAGCTGCTCGTCCGATACCGCTCCGACCGGCGCCGCGGCCGGAGTCGACGGGGCGACGGCCGGGGTCGCATCGCCATTGGCGGCATGCCCGTTGCGCGGCGCCCAGCTGGGTCCGCCGAGATCGCCCATCAGCGAGGCGGCATCGTCGCCTAGGGATCCGAAGAACGCGGCCCAGGAGGCGTCCACGGCGCCGGGATCGCGTTGGTATTTGGTGTAAAGCTCGGTGATGAAAGCGGCGTTCTGGGCGAACAGAAACGATGTCTGTTCCGTCTGATTGGCCATGATGTCTATGGGCGGGCGTAAGCGGCCCGCATCCCTCCACGTTCAGGTGCCGACTTGGCCGCCGCATTGCTCAAGCGCGACGGCAAGTCCGCAGCTCTCTTAGTCGCCCCGAAAAAGCTACTAACCCTTTAATGCCTTCAACATCGTACTGCCAAGGCTGGCCGGGCTGTCGGCAAGATGGATCCCGGCCGATTTCATGGCCTCCATCTTGTCGCCCGCACCGCCTTTGCCGCCGGCGATGATCGCCCCGGCATGTCCCATGCGCCGGCCCGGCGGGGCCGTCACGCCGGCGATGAAGCCGGCCACCGGCTTCTTCACCTTCGACTGCTTCAGGAACGCCGCGGCCTCCTCTTCGGCACTGCCGCCGATCTCGCCGATCATGATGATCGCCTCGGTCTCGTCATCGCCCAGGAACAGATCCAGGCAGTCGATGAAATTGGTGCCGTTGACCGGATCGCCGCCGATGCCGATGCAGGTCGACTGACCAAGACCGGCGGCCGTGGTCTGCGCCACCGCTTCGTATGTAAGCGTGCCCGAGCGGCTGACAATGCCGATCTTGCCGGGCTGGTGGATATGCCCCGGCATGATGCCGATCTTGCATTGTTCCGGCGTGATGACGCCGGGGCAGTTGGGGCCGACCAGCCGGGTCGCGGAGCCTTCCAGGGCGCGCTTGACCCGCACCATGTCCAATACCGGAATGCCCTCGGTGATGCAGACGGCCAGCCCGATCCCGGCGTCGATGGCCTCGAGGATGGCATCGGCGGCGAAGGGCGGCGGCACGTAGATCGCCGTGGCGTCGGCGCCGGTCTCCGCGACCGCCTCGGCCACGGTGTCGAACACCGGCAGGTCGAGATGGCTGGTGCCGCCCTTGCCCGGCGTCACGCCGCCAACCATCGCGGTGCCGTAGGCGATCGCCTGCTCGGAATGGAAGGTGCCCTGGGCGCCGGTGAAGCCCTGGCAGATGACCTTCGTGTCGCTGTTGACCAGGACTGCCATTACGCCGCCTCCTTCACCGCTTTGACGATCTTTTCCGCGGCGTCGGCCAGATTGTCGGCCGATTTGATCGGCAGACCGGATTCGCTGAGGATCTTCTTGCCCAGCTCCACATTGGTGCCTTCCAGCCGGACCACCAGCGGCACGTGCAGGCTAACCTCCCGCGCCGCCGCGACCACGCCCTCGGCGATCACGTCGCAGCGCATGATGCCGCCGAAGATGTTGACCAGAATGCCCTCAACATTGGCGTCGGAGAGGATCAGCTTGAAGGCCGTCGTCACCCGCTCGCGGGTGGCGCCGCCGCCAACATCCAGGAAGTTGGCCGGCTCGCCGCCATAGAGCTTGATGATGTCCATGGTCGCCATGGCCAGCCCGGCGCCGTTCACCATGCAGCCGATGCTGCCGTCCAGCTTGATGTAGTTGAGCTCGTGCCGGGCGGCCTCCAGCTCGGCCGGATCCTCCTCGGTCTCGTCGCGCAGCTCCTCAATATCCTTGTGGCGGAACAGCGCGTTGTCGTCGAAGTTCATTTTGGCGTCCAAGGCGATGACCTCGCCGGCGCCGGTCACCACCAGTGGGTTGACCTCGACCAGGGAGGCATCCAGCGCGGTGAACGCCTTGTAGAGCGACATCAGCAGCTTGACCGCGCTGCGCACCTGGGTGCCCTCGAGCCCCAGCGCGAAGGCGATGCGGCGAGCGTGGAAGGGCTGCATGCCGGTTGCGGGGTCGATCGGCAGGGTGATGATCTTCTCCGGGGTCTTCTCGGCCACCTCCTCGATATCCATGCCACCCTCGGTGGAGGCGATCACGGTGATGCGGCTGGTGGCACGGTCGACCAGGAAGGAGAGGTAGAGCTCGCGCTGGATGTCGCAGCCATCCTCGATATAGATACGGCGGACCTCCTTGCCGGCGGGACCGGTCTGCTTGGTCACCAGCACCGCGCCCAGCATCTCCTTGGCCTCGTCGCGCACATCCTCGGTCGACTTGACCACCCGGACGCCGCCCTTGCCCTGTTCGTTGCCCTTGAACCGCCCGGCGCCGCGGCCGCCGGCATGGATCTGGGATTTCACCACCCAGACCGGACCGCCCAGATCCTTGGCCACGTCCTCGGCTTCCTTCGGGGTGTACGCAACACCGCCGCGCGGCACGGCGACGCCGTACTCCCGCAACAGGCTTTTGGCCTGGTATTCGTGGATGTTCATGTTGTCCCGTGTGATTGGTCGCGTGACGGGTCGCCGGCTAATGGCCGCTGCGGGCGCACAATAGCACCCCTTTGACCCGGGGCAACCGTGGAACGCAGCGCGTTCGCCGCACGGATGGTCAAACCGCCGCGATCTAGTTGGGAAGCGGGCTTGGCTCCTGTTGACCGCCGTCCACCGGGGCGTCGATCCGCACCCCGGCTCGAAAAGCATTGAACCGCGCGACGATGGTCTCCAGCGACGCGTCGTAGAGATCGTCGATCCCGATGCGGACCGCACCGTCCCGGAGGCCGGCCGGCAACGTGCCATCGCGCGATATCCCGTCGTGGCGCGCGATGAAGACTATGCGCCTGTCTTTGCCGTCGTCCGACTCCGGCAGGTCGTCGATCTCCGGTTCCGAGACCAGCTCCCATCGCCAACGTCGCCGCTGCCCCTCGCACACAATGACGAGCCCGGAGGCGTCGAAAATCATCTGGTTGGCAGCTATCGGGAGCCTTCGCAGCCAAATCCAAAGATCGTAGGCGGCAAATCCGATCAGCAAGGTCAGGGGCACCCGCTGCGACATAGGGTCGATCCAATAGCTGACGAACGCGTCCCATCCCCTTGTGAGGCCGGCAACGCCCGCTGAGACGCCCCAGACAATCACCACCCCCACCAGCGCCGCGGTCGCCGCGTTCATGGTCTTCTCCCGGCGACTGAATTGATCGGCGAGATTGAACCGTGTGCTCGAGATCGGCGCATCCGATGCGTCCACTGTCTCCCGTCCCATGGCGCGATCGCGGTATGCGGCCAGCTGTTCCGCGATCTCTTCAGGTGAAGCAAGACAATTGCCAATCAGCCGCCGTCGCTGGGAACCCTTGCGAATGACCACCCGCTCACCGATCAGTCGGCCGGCCAGCCCGGACCGCGTTTCAATGGCGAAGTCGCCGAGCTTGCTCCAGGTCCAGCGCTCCCGCCGTCCGGCCTGGGTCAGGGTCAGCCCGTCGCGATCGAGGATAAGGGCATCGCTATCCGCCGGCCGGGGCATCGCCAGGAGAGCAGCCACCGCCGCGGCAAGCACGCCGAGGGACGCGGGCACTGCGGCCTGCGCGATCGCCCAGTCGAGCCAAATCGCGACCACCGCGAGCGCCGCGGGGCCGGCAAAAGCGAAAGCCATCCAAAGGACCGTGCGCAGCGCGGCGGCTTCCGGGTCAGGGCGAAAGACAATGCCGGGGGCGCCTGCGACTGGCATCTCTCCAGAGGGGCCAGCGGTTACATCCAAATCCGTCTGATTCACGTCCCGACCTCCCGCAAGGCGCGGATCGGCAGGCGGATCGCCTGTCCGTGCGATACGGGATGCCGCATCGGCGCGATGAGTGGCGCAGAGCGATCGTGCCGGCGCGTGAATAAGATTGGCTTAATGCAGCCCGGGTACCCGGATCGCGATCTCCAACAGGTTCTCGTCGGGGTCGTAGATGTAGACGGATTCCAGGGGGCCGGTGGCGCCGGTACGCCGCACCGGTCCCTCGATCACCGACACGCCGCAATCCTCCAGATGCGCCAGGATCTCGCCCATCGGCGTTTCGGTCAGCAGGCAGAGATCGGCTGAGCCTGGCGTCGCATGGCGCACATTGGGGTCGATCACCTGCCCCGAGATGTGCAGGTTCAGCTTCTGGCGGCCGAACATCAGGGCCCAGCGGCCCGGCTGGAACTCCTCGGCCGTCATGCCGAGCACGGTCTCGTAGAACCGGCGGGTCGCCTCCAGGTCGCGCACGGTGAGGACCAGATGGTCCAGTGCGGCGACCCGGATCGGCGGTCCCGCCATGGCCGCGGCCCTAGAGCTCGGCCAGCATCTTCTCGGTGACCTCGACCAGTCCGCGCACCGCGGCGACCGACTTGTCGAACATGGCCTGCTCGTCGGCGGCCAGCTCGATCTCGACGATGCGCTCGACGCCGCCGGCGCCGATCACCACCGGCACGCCCACATAGATACCGTCGACGCCGTATTGCCCGGTCAGATAGGCGGCGCAGGGCAGCAGGCGCTTCTTGTCCTTCAGATACGCCTCGGCCATGGCGATGGCCGAGGAGGCCGGAGCATAGAAGGCGGAGCCGGTCTTCAGCAGGCCGACGATCTCCGCCCCGCCGTCGCGGGTGCGCTGGACGATGGCATCGAGCTTCTCCTGGCTGGTCCAGCCCATCTTCACCAGATCCGGCAGCGGGATGCCGGCGACGGTGGAATAGCGCACCAGCGGCACCATGGTGTCGCCATGGCCGCCCAGCACGAAGGCGGTGACGTCCTCGACCGAGACGTCGAACTCCTCGGCCAGGAAATAGCGGAAGCGGGCGGAATCCAGCACGCCGGCCATGCCGACCACGCGCGCGTCCGGGAAGCCGGTCACCTTCCGCATGACGCCGACCATGGCGTCCAGCGGGTTGGTGATGACAATGACGAAGGCGTCCGGGCAATGCTGTTTCAGGCCCTCGCCGACGCTCTTCATCACCTTGGTGTTGATGCCGATCAGATCGTCGCGGCTCATGCCGGGCTTGCGCGCCACCCCGGCGGTGACGATCACCACGTCGGCGCCCGCCAGCAGGGAGTAGTCGCTGCCGCCGCCATAGGCGGCGTCGAAGCCCTCCACCGGCGAGGCCTGCGCAAGGTCCAGCCCCTTGCCGTCCGGAATGCCTTCGGCGATGTCGAACAGGACGACGTCGCCCAGTTCCTTCATGCCGGCCAGCAAAGCGAGCGTTCCACCGATCTGGCCGGCACCGACCAGGGCGATCTTCTTGCGTGCCATCTGCATTCCCTCAAGCCTGGATTGGACTCGCCCGGAATCGGCTCCCCTGCGCCGATCGGGCCGCGCGACGCCGGTTGAGTAGCGTGAATCCGGCGCAGGGGCAAGTTACCCGCTCTCGACCCCTCTAGGCGGTCAGAAACTGGTGATTAACCGTTATCGGGCAGTCTGACGGGAAGACACCCGCAATCCGACGGAGCGGCCCGTAATGCACATCAGCCAACTGCTTCTGGCGCAAGGCATCATCACCGCCGAACAGCTGGACAAGGCGTCATCGCATCTGAAGTCCGACACCGGCCGTTTCACGGACCAGCTGGTCGAACTCGGCCTGGTCAAGCAGCAGGTGATGGACGCCATCGTGTCGCGGGCACCGCTGGCGCCGCCTTCGTTGAAGGAAATGGGCCTGCCGGTCAGCCAGCAGCTGCGCATGGTGCTCAAGGTCATGGCCACCGACGGCCTGGAGACGGGCACGCAGATCGGCCACCGACTCTGCATTCCGGTCAACCTGGTGTCGCAGTTGATCCAGGATCTGGCGGAAAAGCATCTGATCGAGAGTATCGGCCAGAGCCGGCTCAGCGATTCCGTCGAAGTCCGTTACATCCTGACGACCAATGGCCGGCAATGGGCCGCCGAGGCCCTGCATCAGAGCCAATATGTCGGACCGGCGCCGGTCAATCTGGACGATTACTCCGCCCAGGTCCGCCGACAGAGCATGACTACCCAGCGGGTCGGCTTCGAGCAGATCCAGGCCGCCTTCAAGCGCATGGTCATCCCCGATTTCCTGCTGCGCAAGCTGGGCCCGTCGGTGAACTCCGCCACCTCGATCCTGCTCTACGGGGCGCCCGGCAACGGCAAGACCACCATCGCCCGGCTGGTCGGGCGCATCTTCGGCGACATCGTGTTCATCCCCCATTGCATCGAAGTCCAGGGCCAGATCATCAAGATCTTCGACCCCTCCATGCATGAGGCGATCATCGACGAGGACACGCCGGACGTTCAGATGGGCATCCGCCGCGACGCGCTGGACACAAGATGGGTGCCGTGCCGGCGGCCGGTGATCATCACCGGCGGTGAGCTGACGCTCGACATGCTGGACCTGAAATACAATGCCGACGTCAAGTTCTACGAGGCGCCGATCCACATGAAGGCGCTGAACGGCACCTTCATCGTCGACGATTTCGGGCGCCAGCTGGTCAGCCCGACCCAGCTGCTGAACCGCTGGATCGTGCCGCTGGAGAACCGGGTCGACTATCTGAAGCTGCACACCGGCAAGAGCTTCATGATCCCGTTCGACGAGCGGGTCATCTTCTCCACCAACCTGGAGCCGGACGACCTGATGGACACGGCGTTCCTGCGCCGCATTCCCTACAAGCTGGAGATCCCCTTCCCGACCGAGGAGGAGTATCGCCGCATCTTCAAGATGATGGCCAAGACCCGCGACCTGGAGTGCAGCGACACCGACGTCAACTTCGTCATCCAGGAGCTGCAGACCAAGAACGGCCAGCCGCTGGCCTGCTATCAGCCGAAATTCATCATCGAGCAGGTGATGGCGAGCTGCCGCTTCGAGGGCGTCCAGCCCAATCTGGCCCGCGACCACGTCGCCGAGGCCCTGACCAACCTCTATACCAAGCGCACCCTGGCCGGGCAGACCCAGGCGGCTGTCTAGCCCGCTTACCCATATCCACGCTTTAAGGGCGTGCCGGCCGGCGCGCCCTTTTTCGTTTGCACTGTGAGACGGCAGTGAGCGCCCTGCCCCACCTTGCGCCCCTGCGGGTTGCGTCACGCCGCCTGGGGCCGGGGCGTATTCATTCGCATTCATCTCTTGAAATCTTCCGACGAATGCATACATATGTAAACGTAGAGTAGAACGGTGTCGACACCAACTCAGGGTTACAGCGTATGCCGGGGAAATCCGTGACGATCAGCGCACGCATCGACCGGGAGGACGCCGAGTTTCTGGCGACCGTCCCGATACCCAAGGCCACGACGCCGAGCGACAAGCTGCGCCACATCCTGGCGTCGGCCCGCGACTGGCAGCAGGGGGGCAACGACTACGACAAATGCCTGGAGCGCATCGAGAATTGGATCGCCCCAGCCCTGCATCGCTGGCGCACGGCGGAAAACGCCGATCGCCGGCACTCCGAGCTGGTGCGGCTGATGGCGGAGTGGCTGCCGGAGGCGTTGGCCTTCCTGATCGCCACGGTGCCGGACGAGAGCCGGCACAACGGCCAGGACCGCAGCGGCGGGCTGGAGGCGCTGGAAGAGGGGCTGACCGCCCGCGCCTTCACCCTGATCGACGCGATCCTGCGGCTGGGGGTGACCGGAAAGGACCCCTGCTACGACCCGAATGCCATCAACAGCCGGGTCGAGCCGATCCTGGAACTGGCGGAGTTCATCGACTTGGCCCGCAAGCACAAGAGCAAACACAAGAGGGAGCAATCGCAATGACCGTCAATCTGGCAAACCGTGTCGGCCGCATCATCAGCGGCGGCTTCAACATGCTGGTCGATGCCGTCGAGGATGCCGCCCCTGAAGCCATCATGGAGCAGGCGATCCGCGAGATCGACAGCGCCATGGAAGAGGTGCGCACGGAGCTTGGCCGCACCATCGCCGCCAAGCATCTCGCCACCACCCGCCTGCAGGAAGAGAACACCCGGCACGGGGAACTGGCCGGGCAGATCGAGCTCGCCGTGAGCGAGGGCCGGGACGAGCTGGCGGAGACCGCCATCGCCCAGCAGATCGATATCGAGGCGAAGATCCCGGTGCTGGAGCGCACCATCAGCCAGGGTTCGGAGACCGAGCACGAGCTGGAAGGCTACCTGTCCGCCCTGCACGCGAAGAAGCGTGAGATGGAGGAAGAGCTCAGGACCTTCCGTGCCAGCCAGCGCCAGGCCGCGCAGCCCACGGGGGATGGCATTCCGCCCGCCGCCGTGGGCGGGGCCGGCACCGGCGCCATCGACCGTAAGGTGCGGACCGCAAGCTCGGTCTTCGACCGGGTCAGCGAACGGGCCACCGGCGTCACCGCCGGCACAAGGGCGCAGGATCTGAAGGCCGCCGGCGAGCTTGCCGAGTTGCAGGACCTGGCGCGGCAGAACCGGGTCCGGGAACGCCTAGCGGCCATCAAGGCCCGCACCACCGCCGGCGAGGGCGCGTGATCGCCTTCGCTCTCCAGGGCGCCAACCTGCCGTTCACCATCGCCCTGGGGATCATGAGCGCCATCACGCTGATGGAGGTGTTGGGGGCACTGTTCGGCGCAAGCATCTCGTCCGCCGTGGACTCGCTGATGCCGGATGCCGATCTTGATGTCGACTTCGACCTGGATGCGGATGCCGACATCGACGCGCCGGACATCGGCGGCTTCCACGGCCTGCTGGACTGGCTGTGCATCGGGCGGATCCCGATCCTGATCCTGCTGATGATGTTCCTGTTCTTCTTCGGGATCTCCGGACTGCTGGTGCAGAGCATCGTGCAGGGTCTGAGCGGCTGGCTGCTGCCCGGTATCCTGGCTTCGGCCCCGGCTTTCGCGCTGTCGCTGCCGGCAGTGCATTTCGCCGGGCGCGGTTTCGAGAAGATCTTCCCGAAGGACGAGACCTATGCGGTCTCCGACGCCAGCTTCATCGGCGAGGTCGCCACCGTGACGCTGGGCACCGCCGAGGCCGGAAAGCCGGCCCAGGCCAAGCTGACCGACCGCCACGGCCGCGCCCATTACGTGCCGGTCGAGCCGGACGAGGCCGATGCCCGCTTCGAGACCGGCAGCCAGGTGCTGCTGGTCCGCCGGGACGGGCCGGTCTTCAAGGTGATCGCGGCCACCGGCGCACTGGTTTCCGAGGAATGGTGAGAGGGGGCAAATGACAGGAGGAAAAGGACTTCGGCAATTCGAGGGAGTCGGCGACGGCACGCAGCCGATCCGCAATCCGGACAAGCCGGTAGTCGGCGGAACGGAGCCGGCGGACCCAACGGGCCCGGCCAAACCGAACACCGTCGACACGGCACCGGCGACCACAGACCCGGTGCCGGCAGAGCCCGTCACGACGACCTTGCCAGGCATTGAGGTGCCGGCAGCGTCGAACCCCGCGCAGGACGCTATGCCGGCCGGCAATGCGCCCGCAGACAGCTTTTCAACCGATCCAACAACAATAGGGGAGTTCAACATCATGGACTTTATTCTCGCTACCTGGCCGCTCTTTGTTGCGGTCGCAATCGTCCTTCTGGGCATCGCGCTCATGGTCGCCCGCCTCTACCGCCGCGCCACCAAGGAGATCGCCTTCGTGCGGACCGGCGCCGGCGGCCAGAAGGTGATCGTGGATGGCGGCACGCTGGTGCTGCCGGTGCTGCACGAGATCATCCCCGTCAACATGAACACCCTTCGCCTGGAGGTGCGTCGCGCCAACGAGCAGGCGCTGATCACCCGCGACCGCATGCGGGTCGACGTGCAGGCGGAGTTCTATGTCCGGGTGCAGCCGACCAAGGAGAGCATCGCCAACGCTGCCCAGACGCTCGGCATGAAGACCATGGAACCGTCCAAGCTGAAGGATCTGGTCGAGGGCAAGTTCGTCGACGCCCTGCGCGCCGTGGCCGCCGAGATGGCCATGGAGGAGCTGCATGAGCAGCGGGTCAACTTCGTCCAGAAGGTGCAGATCGCTGTCACCGAGGACCTGCTGAAGAACGGGTTGGAGCTGGAGACCGTGTCGCTGACCGGCCTGGATCAGACCAACCGCGAGTTCTTCAATCCGGACAACGCCTTCGACGCCGCCGGCCTGACCCGGCTGACCCTGGAGATCGAGGAGAAGCGTCAGCGCCGCAACGAGATCGAGCAAGACACCGAAGTCGCCATCCGCACCAAGAACCTGGAGGCGGAGCGCGCTCAGCTCGAGATCGGCCGCGACGAGGAATACGCCAAGCTGCTGCAGCAGCAGGAGATCGCCACGAGGCGGGCCGAGCAGCAGGCCGAGATCGCCCAGCGCGAGGCGGAGAAGAAGCGCGAAGCCGACGAGGCGCAGATCATCGCCGACCGCCAGGTCAAGCAGGCGGAAATCTCGGCCGCCCGCCAGGTCGACCAGGATCAGATCGAGAAAGACCGTCTGATCCAGGAGCAGGAGATCGCCAAGGCGCAGTCGGTCGAGCTCGCCGAGCAGGACCGCGCTGTCGCGGTGGCGGAGAAGTCCAAGCTGCAGTCCCAGGCGGAAGCCGACGCCGATGCCGCCCGCGCCGAGGCCGTCCGGGCCGAGGAGCTGGTCGTCACCGTGCGCGAGACCGAGGCCGCGGAACGCCAGAAGGCGGTCCAGCTGGTCGAGGCACGCCGGGTCGCAGAGCGCGACGCGATCGGGATCACGGTGGCCGCCGAGGCCGAGAAGGCGGCGGCCGAGGACCAGGCCGACGCGGTGCGGACCATCGCCTCCGCCGATGCCGAGAAGCAGCGCATCGCCGCGGAGGGCGAGAGCGAGGCGGAGAAGCTGCGGGCCGCCGCGGCGGAGATCCGCTACGCCATCGACGCCGCCGGCAAGCGGGCGCTGAACGAGGCGCAGAACATCCTCTCGCCGGAGGTCATCGCCCTGCAGGTCCGCCTGGCCCTGCTGGAGCAGCTGCCGCAGATCATCGAGCAGAGCGTCAAGCCGATGGAGCAGATCGACGGCCTGAAGATCATCCAGGTCGACGGGCTGAACGGCCCGGCCAACGGCAATGGTGCGGAGTCCGGCGGCGGTGGCGGCAACGGCAACCTGGCCGAGCAGCTGGTCGACACGGCCCTGCGCTATCGCGGCCAGGCGCCGCTGGTCGACGCCCTGCTGAAGGATATCGGCCTGGAAGGCGGCAGCCTGGGCGGCATGACCCAGGCCCTGGGCACCGGCCTGAACGGCGCCAATGGCGATGCAAACGGGCTGGCCGAAACGACCAAGGCGATCGGCAAGGCCGGTGGTGGACCGGAGGGTGCCAGCGCCTGACGGCGACTTCAGGGACGGCCGATAGGCCGTCCCCCTCACCCTAGCCCTCTCCCGCAAGGGGAGAGGGATTCTGCCGCCGACCGGATATGACCCCTCTCCCCTTGCGGGAGAGGAAGGGGCCCGCGGCGAAGCCGTGGGAGGGTGAGGGGTCTTGAGAGTGATCGACCCGGGCATCGCGCCCGGGTCTCCGATTCACGCCAGATGCGGGGCGGACAGGTAGTCGGCCGCCTGCATCTCCATCAGACGGCTGACGGTGCGGTTGAATTCGACCGCGCCGGTTCCTTTTGTGTAGAGCGCTTCCGGCGGCCCCTCCGCGGCGATGATGGCGTTGACCTTGTGCTCGTAGAGGGCGTCGATCAGGGTCATGAAGCGCTTGGCCTGGTTGCGCATGGCCTCCGACATCACCGGCACCCCGGCGATGATCACGGTGTGGTAATGGGTTGCCAGCGCCAGGTAGTCGGCGGCGCCGAGCGGCCGGTCGCACAGCTCCTCGAAGCTGAACCAGGCCACCCCCTTGGCGGCGCGCGGAATGTCGAGATGCCGGCCCTTCAGGTCCAGGGTGCGGGGCTCGCCTTTTTCATCGTCGGTCAGATCCTGGAACGCCTGTTCCAAAGCTTTCAGGGCCGGCCGACCGAGCGGGTGATGGTAGACCTGCATGCCGGTTATCCGCGCAAGGCGATAGTCGGTTTCTCCCGCTAATTCAAGAATATCCAGCCGTTCTTTCAACAAATCTATGAAGGGCAGGAAGCGGGCCCGGTTGAGCCCGTCCTTGTAGAGATCGTCCGGCGCCCAGTTGCTGGTCGCCACCACCACGACACCATGATCGAAAAGGGCGGTGAACAGCCGGCCGAGGATCATTGCGTCGGCCACGTCGACCACATGGAATTCGTCGAAGCAGAGCAACCAGGCCCGCCCGGCGATGTCCTCGGCCAGCGGCGGGATCGGGTCGTCGTCGTCCTTGCCCTTCTTGCCGGCGTTCTCCTTGCGCCAGCGATGCATGAAATCATGGGCATCCAGCATGAATTTGTGGAAATGCACCCGCTGCTTGCGCTCCACCGGCGCGGTTTCGAAGAACAGATCCATCAGCATGGACTTGCCGCGCCCCACCCCGCCGAACAGGTAGAGCCCCTGCGGCGCCGGATCGCGCCGCCGGGTCAGGCCGAACCGCGCCCGCCAGCCGGCGATGCCGGTGGCGGGGCGATAGTCGGTCACCGCATGGTGCAGGCTCTGCAGCTTCTCCACCGCCAGCCGCTGCACCGGGTCGGGCTTCAGGGTCCCGTCGCGGATCAGCGCGCGAAAGGCGGCCAGCGGGCCTGCGGCGGTGGGCGGGGAATCAGGCATCGGACTGAGCCGCAAGGATGGAAGGAACGGCGTTGCGCATGTCCTAGCGAATGCGCCGGACAATGAAAAGCGAAGCCGGAGGCCGGATTGCGTCGCCCCCTATACGGCCTGGGGCAGGTCAGGCTTGCGGCGAGCGCCCAGACGGGCGAGCTCGCTGACCAGAACGAGTTGGCCGAGCATCACCGGCGCAAGCACGGCGACAAGCGAGGTGAACCGGCCCGGACCATCCAGATCGAAGGCGATGATCGTGGCGTAGAAGCCAACGAAATAGCTTGCCATGGTCACCGCCAGCCAAGCGGTGAAGATGCCTGCGATTGCCAGATTCGGCGCAGAGGGTGCGCCCCCTGCCGGCAGGGTTCGGCGGAATTGCTTGCCTATCGCCGGAAGCCCCAGCTCCCGCATCCGGCGCCAGAGCCCCTTCAGGATCAGGAGCAGCATCAACGCTCCGACGGCGATGTCAGGTCCAAATCGCGCGTTTTGGCCGAGCGGCATGCCCAGCACGTCGCGGATCAGGAATTCTGACGCCAGCGCGGCGACGGCGATGAAGGCCCCGGTCAGAACGGCCAGGGCGCAAAGCGCCCGCCACGTCCGCGGCGCTCGCCAGTCAAACTGCTCGAGGGGCATTGGCATGGGTCGGGCACTCCTTGCCGGTCACGAACCCAGCGTTCCATGTGGTCGGCCGGCATCGCCAATGCAACCGATCGACGCCGCGCCCGCCCTCAGCCGCCGAGACGCCGGACGATCGGCACTGCGGCGGAGGCGACGGCCATGGCATCCGGCCCGACGACGCTGGCCACATGCAGCGCCGGCTTCGGCAGCGGAGCCCGGCCCGCATGATCGTAATGCCCGAGATCGACCCGCTCGAGCAGGGCCTCGTAAAGCGGGCGCGGAAACATGCCGCCGACCACGATGGCGGTCGGGTTGAAGAGCTGGACCACGATGCTGAGCGGTTCCGACAGCCCTCGCCCGCGATCCTCGATCCACGCCATCAGCCGCGGATCGCAATCGGCCATCATGGCCGCCAGTCGTCGCTCCCCCAGCGCATCCGGCTGGGTTCCGAGATGGGCCGCCAGGTCGGTCATGCTGGCCCTGGGCCCGGTATCGGGAAGCAGGGCGCCGATATTGACGGCGTGCCCGTAGCCGCCACGGAAGACCCGCATGTCCTCGATCAAGCTGCCGCCGACCCCGAAATCCAGCAGCAGCAGGAAAACCACCGGCCCGAGATCGGAGGGGCGCATGGCCTCGTAGCAGGCATGCGGCTGGTTCTCGAACCAAACCTCCGCCCCGAACCGGTCCTCCAGGAAGGCGCGGTACCCGAGATAGTCGACACCGCGCTGCGACGGCGTGACCTCGAGCACCTCGCCTGAACGATCCAGCAGGGCCGGGATCCAGAGACCGATCCCCGACAGCCTCTCCTCGCCGCCATGGGCCGCGATCATCGCCCGCAATTCCCTGTCCAGAACCACGCGGGAGTCGTCCGCTGCCGTCGCCGGGCACCGGTGGCGACGCACCTCGAGCACGCCGCCGGTCAGGTCGACCGCCGCCAGGCTGATCCCGGCGGTGGTCAGGCCGACGCCCAGGCCGAACACCGCCTCCGGGCGCACCCTGAGGCGCAGCGCCGGCTGACCACGCCCGAGCCGCGGCCTCGCCTCGCGCTGCTCGCTGGTCAACCCCAGATCGGCGAACCGGGTGATCGTCTTGGTCAGCATCGCCGGCGAGAGCAGCAGCCGGTCGGCGATCTCCGCCCGGCTCAGATCCGGTTCCCGCCGCACCAGGTCGAGGATGGCGCGTTCCGACGCGGTCAGGGTCGAGAGCGCCCCGCCCGGCCTGCGGTAATCATCAAACTGCGTCGCACTTGTCATCACGCCGTAACGCCAATAGTATATTCACATTGTGAATTTAATCGTCTGATGTCTTCAGGCAAGGGGGATTTCGGGGTCCCCTCCCGGTGCCTGAAGCGCCAACGGGGAATGGGGCAGGCCGTGCACGCTCTGGGAATTGCCGGGCTCTCCAAGGTTTTCGAGGACGGGTTCAAGGCGCTGTCGGACATCACGCTCGATGTGCCGGTCGGGGAGTTCCTCACCTTGCTGGGTCCGTCTGGATGCGGCAAGACCACATTGCTGAAGGCCATCGCCGGCTTCCACCCGCCCACCGCGGGTACCATCAAGATCGGCGGCATCGACGTGACGGACGCCCCGCCTGAGCGGCGCGATACCGCCATGTGCTTCCAATCCTATGCGCTGTTCCCGCATCTGACGGTGTCGGAGAACATCGATTTCGGCCCGCGCCAGAACCGGGTCGCGCGCGACGAGCGGACCCAGCGCCTGGCCTCGCTGCTGCGCCAGGTCGATCTGGAGGCCCATGCGACCAAGCTGCCCAACAAGCTGTCGGGTGGCCAGCAGCAGCGGGTCGCCCTGGCCCGGGCCCTGGCCATGCGGCCGAGCATCGTGCTGTTCGACGAGCCGCTCTCCAACCTGGACGCCAAGCTGCGTGAGCAGGTCCGGCTGGAGATCCGGGCCTTGCAGCGCGAACTCGGCTTTACCGCCATCTACGTCACCCACGACCAGTCCGAGGCGCTGGCCATGTCCGACCGCATCGTGGTGATGCGGGCCGGGCGGATCGACCAGATCGGCACCCCGGAGGAAGTCTACGACCGGCCCGAGACGGTCTTCGTCGCCGATTTCATCGGCGCCGCCAACATCCTGCCGGTGGAGTCGCCGGCCAATGGCGACGGCCGGGTGGCGACGCCGCTGGGCGAGCTGGTAGCGGCGCAGACCCCGCCGCCGGACGCCACCCATATCTGCTGGCGGCCGGAGGACGCGACCGCGGTCAATGGCAGCGCGCCGACGGAGAACGTGATCTCCGGCGCCGTCGCCGCGCGGGCCTTCCAGGGCGCCTATGCCGAGCTCTTCGTGGCGGCCGGCACCGCGCCGCAGCAGCGCATCCACCTGCCGCCGGACGCGCCCGCGGTCGGCGAGCAGATCGCCTTCCACCTGCCGCCCGACAAGATCCGCTTCGTGCGCGGAGACGCCGGGTGAACCTGAAGCGCACAGCGCTGATCCTGGCCCTGCTCACGCCGGGGCTCGGGCTGATCCTGGTGCTGATCGGCTCGGTGTTCTACATCGCGGTCGCCCAGTCCTTCGGCTATTACAACCTCTCCGGCGACAGCGCGTTTTCGCTGGAGCATTGGGAGAAGGTGACCGGGTCGAAGCAGTTCGGCCGCGCCTTCGGCTATTCGCTCTACATCGCCACGGTCAGCGCGCTCGGCTCCGTGGCGCTGGCCTACCCGCTGGCGATCTGGCTGCGCCGGCCCTTCCCGGGCTCGCTGACCATCGGCGCGGTGCTGAAGGCGCCGCTGTTCGTGCCGGGGCTGGTGGCCTCGTTCCTGTTCCTCAACGTGATCGCCTGGCACGGCATCCTGAACCAGACCCTGATGGGGTTGGGGATCACAGACGCGCCGATCCGCATGCAGAACGACCGTGGCGCCTGGGGCGTGGTGTTCCTGCAGCTCTGGAAGAACATGCCGCTGGCGCTGCTGCTGCTGTCCGGCGCCACCCAGTCGATATCCGACGAGGTGCTGGATGCGGCCCGCGACATGGGCGCCGGGCCCTTCGCCCGCTTCCGCAAGGTGATCGCGCCGCTGACGATACCGGCCATGCAGGCGGCGCTGATCATCATCTTCATCGGCGCGGCCGGCGACTTCGCCTTCCAGGTCACCGCCGGCCCGACCAACGTCCAGTCCATGGCCCAGTACATGGTGTTCCTGAAGGACAGCTTCGGGCGCTGGAACCAGGCCGCGGTGGTCGGCGTCAGCCTGATGGGGCTGGCCCTGTTCGGCTCCCTGATCCTGGCGGTGATGACCCGGGTCGTGCTGCGCGGCGGTGCCAAATGGTAAGCGTCAGCCTCGACCGGCCGGGGGCAGCCGGCATCGGTGGCCACGCCCGCCTGCTTTCCGGGGCGCTGAACCGCACCCTGCTTATCCTGCTGCTGGTGGTGTGCTTCCTGTGGCTGGTCATCCCCTTCGGCATGGCCCTGCTGTGGTCTCTGGTCGACCCTTCCGTGCGCTGGGACCATCCGGACATCCTGCCGCCGATGCTCTCCTTCGCGCGCTGGGCGGAGGTGTGGCGAACCACGGCGCTCAGCGACGCCATGGCGAATTCCTACATGCTGGCGCCGACCGTGGCCGTGGTGACCCTGATCCTCGCCTCGCCCACCGCCTATGCCTTCGGCCGGCTGGACTTCCCAGGCAAGCAGGCGGCACAGCTTCTCACGCTGATCCCGCTGGTGATTCCCGGCTTCGTCCTGGCGATCTTCTTCTCCGCGCTGATCTTCAGCCTGGGCATCTACTCCCGCTTCTTCTCGATCCTGCTGGCCCATTGCGTGCTGTTCCTGCCCTACGCGATCCGCATCATGACGGTCTCGTTCGCGCAGGTGCGCCCCGATCTGATCGACGCCGCCCGCGATCTCGGCGCATCGCCCGTCGCCCGCTTCCGCGCCGCCTATCTGCCGGCGCTGATGCCGGGGGTGCTGGCGTCGCTGATCATCGTCTTCATCCAGAGCATCGAAGAGTTCGCGATCGCCTTCATCGTCGGCTCACCCGACTTCGTGACCATCCCGTCCATCCTCTACAGCTACCTCGGATACAACTTCATCCGCCCGAACGCGGCGGTCGTCTCGCTGATCCTGGTCATCCCGAACGTGCTTCTGATGCTCGGGCTGGAACGCCTGCTCAAAAGCGCCAACCCGGCCCAGGCGGGCGCCAAGGGATGACCGCCCGAACCCCCAACCCATAATCAACCAGGGAGAAGACCATGTATCGCAAGACTCTGGCCGCAGCCGCCATGCTCGGCCTCGCCGCCATGACGCCGGGCGCCGCCTCGGCCGCCGGGGACCTCCGCTCCATGAGCTGGGACGAGATCGTCGCCCAGGCCAAGGAGGAGGGCGAGGTCAACTGGTATGTCTGGTACTTCCAGCCGCGTTACCGCGAGCTGGCCGCCGCCTTCACCGAGACCTACGGCATCACCGTCAACATCCCGGAAGGCACCCATCAGGGCAGCATCGACAAGATGCTGGCGGAGCGCGGCCGCGACTCCGGCGACATCGACCTGCTGGCGATGGGCGCGGAGCGCATCGACACGTTCGACCACGAGTCGATCCTGTTCGGCCCGATCCGCGACATTCTGCCGGGCGGCGAGAAGCTGATCGACGATCTGGGCGGCTATGAGGGCCACGACTACGCCTTCGCCTATTGGGGCAACCAGACCGGCATCGCCTATGACCCGGAGGCGATCTCCGAGGACATGCTGCCGCAGACGGTCGCCGAGGTCGGCGCCTATTGGCAGGAGAATCCCGGCCGGTTCGGCTTCAACTACGAGAATGGCGGCTCCGGACCGTCCTTCATCCAGAACATGGCGCGCAACATCGCCCCCGACGTCGATTTCGGCGACGGCGAGGTGACAGATGCCAAGCTGGCCGGCCTGCAGCCGGTCTGGGACTGGTTCCTGGAGAACACCGACGGCTATGTCATCACGGCCTCCAACACCGACAGCCTCGTCCGCCTTTCAGGGCGCGAATTCGCCTTGGTGCCGGCCTGGGAGGACCACCTGTTCAAGCTGCAGTTGGAAGGCGAGGTGGACGAGCGGATCAAGTTCTACATCCCCGACTGGGGCATGAATGGCGGCGGCAACGTCAATGTCGTTCCGCAGAACGCCCCGCACCCGGCGGCCGCTCTCCTGTTCATGAGCTGGGTCAGCTCGGCCGAGACCCAGACCAAGTTCAACCAGGTCTTCGGGGCAGCGCCGATGCATCCCGACGCCGATGACAGCTTCGCCCTGGTGCCCAACGCCATGCGTGCGAACAGCCGCAACTGGACGGCCAATCCGTTCGGCGAGGAAATCAAGCAAGCCTTCATCGAAAACGTCGCGCTGGAGCGCTAGCGCAAACCGGGGCGTCGCCGATTGCGGCGCCCCGCCCTTCCCACTTCGGAGAGATTTCGATGCGCCCTGCAGGTCCCATCATCGCCCATCGGGGCGCATCCCTGGCCGAGCCGGAGAACACCCTTGCGGCCCTCGACCGGGCCGCCGATCTCGGTTGCGGCTGGGTCGAGATCGACGCCCAGGTGACGCGGGACGGCGCCGTCGTGCTGATGCACGACCACACCGTCGACCGCACCACCGACGGCACCGGCGCGGTGGCGATGATGACCGGCGCGGAAATCCTGGCCCTGCGCACGCGAACGCCGCTCAACGGAGCGTTCACCGAACACAATCCGCCAACCCTCGCAGCGGTTCTGGAGCTTTGCGCCCGGCGAAACCTTGGCCTTGTGCTCGAGATCAAGGCGACCTGGGGCCTCGACGCCGAAGATGCCCGCCAGGTGGCCGCCGTGATCCCGGCCTCGGCGCCGGAAGACCTGATCGTGACCAGCTTCTCGGCACCCGCCCTGGAGGCGTTCCGGGAGGCAAGGCCGGAGATCGCTACCGGCCTCGCCTGCCTGCGTCCGCCGCCCGAGCCTCAGAGGATCGTCGAGCGGCTCGGCATCGCCGCCATTCACTGCAACACCCTGTGCACCCGACCCGAGGATTTCGCCCGCCTGCGGGATGCCGGGCTGGAGATCGCCATCGCCACCATCAACGATCGCGACCAGGCACTCGACTTCCTCGAACTCGGCGCCCATGGCGTGATGACCGACAACCCGACCCTTCTGGGCTCCGGAACCGGCGACTAGCGCGTGATCGCCGCAAAGCGCGGCGAATGAAAGCCGTCGATCCGAGGTCCCGGCCCCAACACGATTCCCGTCAGGCCGCCGAAGTCAGCGGCAGATCGTGCTGGTAGCTCTGCACGATGTGGTCGACCAGCCGTGCGATGGCCGGGTCGGCCGCATTGGCGGCCTGATAGAGCGAGATCCGCGCCTCCTGCAGCGGCGGGAAGCCATCTTCTTCGGTGAGAATGCGCATGTCCGGCGTCATGGAACTGCGCACGATCGGGGTGATCGCCAGGCCGGAGGTCACCGCCACCGAGATCGCCGCCATGCTGCGGCTGGAATAGGCGATGCGATAGGGCCGCGCCATCGCCTCCAGCCGCTGGGTGGCCCATTTGCGGAACACGCAGGGCGCCGGGAACACCGCCAGCGGCAGCGGGTCCAGCCGGTGCGTGAGGTGCTGCCGCGACGTGGCCCAGACCACCGGCTCCTGGCGCAGCAGCCGCCCGCCCCGGTCGATGTCCTGCTCTGTCAGCACCGCCAGGTCCAGGGCGCCGCTGCGGATGCGGGGGTAGAGCAGGTCCGAGGATTCGCAATGCACCTCGAGATGCACGCCGGGATAGGATTCCGCGAAGCGGGAGAACAGCACCGGCAGCACCGAGACCGCGTAATCGTCCGGAATCCCGACGCGCACGGTCCCGGTGAGCAAGGGCTCGGCGAAGCTGGCCACCGCCTCTTCATGCAGCTTCAGCATGCGCCGGGCGAACCCGACCATGCGCTCGCCGTCCTGGGTCAGGGCCAGTTCGCGACCGTCGCGGGCGAAGAGCGGCTTGCCCAGCATCTCCTCCAACCGCTTCATCTGCATGCTGACCGCCGATTGGGTGCGGCCGACCACCCCGGCCGCCTTGGTGAAGCTGCCGCTGTCGGCGAAGGCCACCAGGCTGCGCAGCAGATCGATATCCAGCGTCGGCGCCATTGTCTCGATCCAATCATAAGATTTTTTGAATTGTCCCATAACATCTATTCGTTTGATTGATGTATTGGCAACCCCTAATTTCAACGGGACATCGAAACGCGAACCGCAGGAGGTCCCGATGCAGATCACCGGACGTCAAACCCAATTCGCCCCGAGCTTCGGCTCCGCAAGGCATTGGGCGGTCACCGCAATCCAAACCCTGTTGCAGTGGCAGGAGCGTGCCAGCCAGCGCCATCACATCGCCGGTCTGAACGACCGGGCACTGAAGGATGTCGGCCTGACCCGCGCCGACGTGGAGAGCGAGGCGGCGAAGCCGTTCTGGCAGGGCTGACGGTCAACCAGGGTCGTAAACCAGCTCAGGAGCCGCACCCGGGCGCCCCTTCGTGCAAGATGGCGAGTTTGGCGCTCCCCCTCACCCTCCCACGGCTTCGCCGCGGGTCCCTCCCTCTCCCCCAGGAGAGGGTTTAAGGCGGCGGCAGTTGGTTTCCCTCTCCTTGGGGAGAGGGAGGGACCCGCGAAGCGGGAGGGTGAGGGGGAAGCACTGTATTCCCGGAACGGAGAGCTGTTCCGCGGCGCCTTAACCCGCTGACATCGCCTCCATCTCGCGCCGCAGGGCGACGTCGACACGGGTCTCGTCGATCTCGACCGCGTTCCAGCCGACGATTTCGCCGGCCGCATGGGGCCGTGTCAGCCGGATGCCGTGGGCCAGCCCGATCGGCAGCGCGCCGGCGGCCAGGCTGGCGGCGGCCGGCATCAGCCGGCCCCAGACCGTGTAGCCGCCCTCGCCGTCCAGCATCTCGCCGGCGGCCAGATCCCGCTTGGCCACCGCCACCACATCGCCGCGAAAAGCGGCCGGCGTGCCAGTGGGCTCGCCCCGCAGCGCCGCCGATGCGACGCTGATCCCAAGCTCCAGCCCGATCAGGTGGAAGGGCCGATACAGTGCGGCATAGCGGCCGGAGGGATCGGTCTGCAGCCCGTATTCCGAGAAGCAGCGGCGGACATAATCGTCCGGCGCCTCGAACACCACATAGACGCCCCAGCGCAGATCGTTGGGCACCTCGCTGCCGTCGCGCGCCAGGGACGACACCACTTCGACCGTGCCGTCCCCGTCCAGGCAGCCGCCGGCTTCCCGCGGACATAGCACCGAGGCCAGATCGTCGGCACTGCAGGGCGGAAAGCCGAGGCCGTGGGCCTGCGGTGTCAGATCGCAGGCATTGGCCACCGCCGCCATCTCGATCGCCGACTTCGTCCCGTCCATGAACGAGTTGAACATCTTGGGATTGAGACCGCCCAGCGCCGCGTCTTCCGGATCGATGCCATAGCGGTCCCAGACGCTATCGGGGGTCAGCTGGTGGTATTCCGGCAGGTATTTGGTGCCCTTGCCGGCGCAGACGACGCGGAAACCGCTAGCCCGGGCCCAATCCACCTGCTCGGCGATCAGGGCCGGCTGGTCGCCATAGGCCTGCGAATAGACCAGGCCGGCCGCCGCGAAACGCCGCGCCAGCACCGGGCCGGCCAGCACATCCGCCTCGACGGTAACGTTGACCATGTGGCGACCATGTTCGAGGCAGGCCAGGGCATGGGTCAGGGCCCCGAGCGGGCTGCCGGTAGTATCGACCACCACCTCGACTCCGGCCGACCGGATCAGGGCATCAGAGTCCTCGGTCACGGTGACCGTTTCGCGCCCATCCTGCGGCCAGCCGGCCGCCTCCAGCGCAACCCGGGCCCGGTCGACCGAGAGGTCCGCCAGCCCCACCAGCCGAAGTCCCGGCGTGCGCCGCGCCTGGGCCAGGAACATGGTGCCGAACTTTCCGGCGCCGATCACGGCGACGCCCACCGGGCGCCCCTCGGCGGCCCGGGCCGCCAGCAGCAGGTTGAGGTTCATCGCATCCGGCCGTCGGTCATTCGGCCGCGACCGCTGCGGTCAGGCAATCGTCCGGCAGGCAGTCGATCGGGGTGAAATCGCGATGGGCGATCCATTCCGGGCGCTGGAACCGCCGGATGTGGTTCTCCACGTGGCAGGCGCTGACATAGACGATGGTGCGGTTCCAGGGCGAGATGTTGCTGGGCGAGGCGTGCACCAGATTGCAGTGGAACAGCAGGACCGTGCCGGCGCCGCCGGTCGGCGCCACCATGCCGCCCTCCTCCGCCAGCCGGGCGACGGTGGCGTTGTCCAGGGTCCATAGCGGGTAGGAGGTGGTCTCCAGATCGTGCCCGGCCTCCAGCTTGCCCTCCCGGTGGCTGCGCGGGATGAACATCAGCGGGCCGTTGCAGGCGGTCACCGGGTCGATGAAAAGGGCCACGTTCAAGGCCCTGGGCTCCGGCATCAGATCGTCGCGCGCCCAGGTTCCGTAATCCTGGTGCCATTGCCAGACATCGCCGTCGAACGCCGCCTTGGCGTTGATCTTGAACTGGTGGATGTAAACCGGACCGTCGACCAGCTGCATGGCCGGTTCGATCAGCCGGGGATGGCGGCCGAGCCGCGCGAAAGCGTCGTTGTAGTGGTGGGCGGCAAAGGCGGTGCGGGCGGTCCGGCCATCCTTCTCGCGCACCACTTCGGGCCGCTCGGTCGACAGGATGCGCTGCGCCTCGCCCTGCAGGATCGCGACCTCCTCAGGACGGAACAGGTCGGGCAGGACCACATAGCCCTCTTCCCGGAACTGTTCGATCTGTTTTTCGGTCAATTTCATCACGCATCCTCCCCGAATCCGAGACTAGCGCATGGCCCCGAACTGGTAAAACCGCTTGCGTTGGCGGCCGACCGCCGCAATCGATGCGATAAAATGCGCGTGAGTTCGCTATTGGGTTACGAGCAGGTTAACGGACCATTTGGGTTTTGCCACTAGGCTCCCGGGGTGACGGACCCGACACCCCCCTAGGTCGACCATGCGCATTCGCCGAAACCAAAGAGACAAGGGTTCCTCGCTCATTCGGGCGTATGGAGACCAACTCGGGACGATCGTCCGTCGTCGTCATACCGAGGCGGCCCTGCTGGCGGCGAAGCAGAATGCGGTTCGCGCGGCGGAGACGGCGCGGCAGGCGATGGTCGGCGCGGAACAGGCGAACCAGGCGAAGAGCGAATTTCTGGCCAAGATGAGTCACGAGCTGCGCACTCCGTTGAACGCGATCATCGGATTTTCCGACCTGCTGGAGCAGGACCCGGTGCTGGACGACCGCGAGAAGGTCCGGGGCTACAGCCGCGACATCAATGCCGCCGGCCGCCAGCTGCTGGACATCATCAACGATATCCTCGACATCGCCCGCATCGAGGCCGGCCAAACCGAGATGCGCGAGGCGGTGGTCGACATCTGGCGCTGCATGACCACATGCATCAAGCAGGCCGAGCCCCAGGCGCAGGAATTCGGCCTGAGCCTGCGGGCGCAGCTGCCGGATACGCTGCCGGCCCTGCGCGGCGACGAATCGCGGATCCAGCAGATCCTGAACAACGTCCTGTCCAATGCGATCAAGTTCACGCCGGAAGGCGGCTCGGTCCTGGTCGGGGCGCAGACCGACAATTCCGGCCGGCTGGTGATCGCGATCCGCGATACCGGTGTGGGCATGTCGCCCGACGACGCGGCCGCGGCACTGGCACCTTTCGTGCAATTGGACAACGAGTTCAGCCGACGCCATCAGGGCACCGGCCTCGGCCTGCCGTTGAGCAAGGCCCTGGTCGAGCTGCATGGCGGAACCCTGAACCTGAACAGCAAGCCCGACGACGGGACGGTGGTGACCATCACCTTTCCCGCCGAACGGGTGGTGCATCGCGAGACGGCCCCGACCGCCCCTGAAGGCACGCCATTCACGCCGGAGCAAGAGCGCCGGCGGGCATAACAGATCGAGTAATGTGACATGTTGGAACAAGCTGCCCAGCCACAACCCTCCGCAAGCCCCGCCCAGGCGGTCAAGCTTGGACGCATCGTCTCCGTCGCGGGGTCGCAGGTCATCTCGGTTCTCGACGAGAGCCTGACCACGGCGAAGGAGATGCGCAAATTCGTGCCGCAGATCGGCGCGCTGGTGACCATGCGCCTGCCGGAATCCGTGGCATACGGGCTGGTGACCGGTCTCAGCATCCCGGACCCGTCCGGCGGCGACGAGGGCAAGGAGCTCAAGATCATGGAAGTCGAGCTGCTGGGCGAGGCCGCAGGGACGCCTGAGCGCGGCCTGAGCACCTTCCAGCGCGGCGTCTCCGACCATCCGGCCCTGGGCGATCTGATCTACTCCTCGACCATCGAGGATCTCTCCAAGGTCTATGCCAAGCCGTCGGTGTCCTGCGTACGCGTCGGTTCGGTGCATCAGGACAAATCGCTGCCGGCCTTCGTCATCACCGACGACCTGCTGGGCAAGCATTTCGCCATCCTCGGCACCACCGGTTCCGGCAAGTCCTGCGCGGTGGCGCTGATCCTGCGCGCCATCCTGTCGCGGCATTCCAACGGCCACGTGCTGCTGCTGGACCCGCACAACGAGTACTCGCGCGCCTTCGGCCAGGCCGCCGAGCTGGTGACCACCGACGATCTGGAACTGCCCTACTGGCTGCTGAACTTTGAGGAGATCAAGGAGATCATCCTCGGCGGGCGCGAGTCGGAGCGCGAATCGACGATCCTCAGCGAGGTCGTGGTGCAGGCCAAGCGCATGTACCAGAAGGAGGCCGACGAGACCGACGTCATCACCGTCGACACGCCGCTGCCCTATCGCCTGTCCGATGTCGGCCGGATGATCGACGACCGGCTGGGCAAGCTCGATCAGCCGGAGGACACCGTCCCCTACCAGCGGATCAAATCGCGCCTGGCCACGCTGCAGGCCGACCGCCGGTTCTCGTTCATGTTCCCGGGCCTGCAGGTTCGCGACAACATGGACACCATCCTGTCGCGGCTGTTCCGCATCCCGGTCAACGGCCGGCCGATCACCATCCTGGACCTCTCCGGCGTGCCGTCGGAGATCCTCAACGTCGTGGTCTCGCTGCTGTGCCGCATGACTTTCGACTTCGCCATGTGGAACGAGCGCGCCGCGCCGACCCTGCTGGTCTGCGAGGAGGCGCATCGCTATGCCTCGATGGAGACCACCCAGGGCTTCGAGCCGACCAAGCGCGCCCTGGCCAGGATCGCCAAGGAGGGCCGCAAATACGGCGTGTCGCTCTGCGTCGTCACCCAGCGGCCGGCGGAGCTGGCGCCGGGCATGCTGTCCCAGTGCAGCACGATCTTCTCGCTGCGCCTGAGCAACCAGAAGGACCAGGAATTCGTCAGCGGCGCCATGTCGGAATCCGCCATCGGCCTGATGGACTCGCTGCCATCCCTGCGTAATGCCGAGGCGATCGTGGTCGGCGAGGGCGTGTCGGTGCCGTTCAGGGTCTGCTTCGACCACCTGCCGGACAATTACCGGCCGAAGAGCGGCACCGCGTCGTTCTCCAATTCCTGGGACCGGGACATGGAGGACAACGCCATCGTACGCGCCACCATCGAACGCTGGCGCAAGCAGCGGCGGGGGTAAGCGGGGTAGCGGGTCGATCTCCGCTCTGGCTTAGCCGCCTAGGTCCGCGCCACGATCAGCTTCTTGATCTCGGCGATCGCCTTGGCCGGGTTCAGGCCCTTCGGGCAGGTCTTGGTGCAGTTCATGATGGTGTGGCAGCGGTAGAGCCGGAAGGGATCTTCCAACTGGTCGAGCCGTTCGCCGGCCATCTCGTCGCGGCTGTCGGCCAGCCAGCGATAGGCCTGCAGCAGAATGGCCGGCCCCAGATAGCGGTCGCCGTTCCACCAGTAACTCGGGCATGACGTCGAGCAGCAGAAGCACAGGATGCACTCGTACAGCCCGTCAAGCTGCTGACGCTCGTCCTCGCTCTGCAGCCGCTCGCCGTCCGGCGGCGCCGGCGACTGGGTCTGCAGCCAGGGTTCGATCGAGGTGTACTGCGCGTAGACATGGGTCAGGTCGGGCACCAGATCCTTCACCACCGGCATATGCGGCAGCGGGTAGATCTTCACGGCCCCGCGCACCTCGTCGATCGGCTTCAGGCAGGCCAGGGTGTTGGTGCCGTCGATGTTCATGGCGCAGGAGCCGCAGATGCCCTCGCGGCAGGACCGGCGGAACGTCACCGTCGGATCGACGTCGTTCTTGATGTGGATGAGGGCGTCCAGGACCATGGGCCCGCAGCGGTCGAGATCGATCTCGAAACTGTCCAGCCGCGGATTCTGGCCGTCATCCGGGCTCCAGCGATAGACTTTGAAGGTCTTGGTCCGCTTCGCCCCCTCCGGGGCCCGATGCGCCTGTCCTTTGCCCACACGGGAATTGGCGGGTAGGGCTAGTTCGACCATAGTCCCATCGCTCCGTCACATCGGCCTACTGTTGTCATTCCCGCGAAGGCGGGAATCCAGGTGTCACGTATTGATCTGCTCATAGAGATCGTCCCAATTCGGGTTCTTCTCTTCGATCAAGCGCAGTTTCCATGCCCTGTTCCACTTTTTCAGTGCCTTTTCGCGGCTGATGGCAGCGTCCACGTAGTCAAATGCCTCGAAATAGACGAGCTTCTCGACGCCGTATTTGCTGGCGAAGCCACTGACTGCCTTGCTCTTGTGCTCCCAGATCCGCCTCGCAAGATCAGACGTTACGCCGATGTACAATGTGCCATTTCGGGCACTTGCGAGGATGTACACGTAGTATGTCTTTTGCCGATCGGTCACTTGCTGGATTCCCGCCTTCGCGGGAATGACAATGGTGGAGTATCGAAAGACGACCGCTGGACACAGAACCCATCAGTACACCCGCGCCTTGGGCGGGAAGGACTGCACGTCGTTGGTCATCGGGTTGAGGTGGACCGGGCGGTAGTCGATCTCGGTCTCGCCGGTCTCGCGGACCCAGATCGTGGAGTGTTTCATCCAGTTCTCGTCGTCGCGCTCGGCGAAATCCTCGCGGGCATGGGCGCCGCGGCTTTCCTCGCGGTTTGCGGCGCTGTGCAGGGTGGCCACCGCCTGGTACAGCAGGTTGTCGAGCTCCAGGGTCTCGACCAGATCGCTGTTCCAGATCATCGAGGTGTCCTCGACGCCGATCCCGGGCCTCTTGCCCCAGCTCTCGGCGATCCGCTCCACCCCTTCCTGCAGCACCTCGCCGGTGCGGAACACCGCACAGTTGTTCTGCATGGTGCGCTGCATTTCCAGCCTGAGATCGGCGGTCCGCACCTCTGGCTTGGAATGGCGCACCCGGTCCAGCCGCGCCAGGGCGGCATCGGCGGAGCCGGCCGGCAGGTCCTTGTGGCTGGCGCCCGGGGTGATGGTCTCCGCCGCCCGGTTGGCCGCCGCCCGGCCGAACACCACCAGGTCCAGCAGCGAGTTGGAGCCGAGCCGGTTGGCGCCGTGCACTGAGACGCAGGCCGCCTCGCCGATCGCCATCAGCCCCGGCACCACGGCGTCCGGATCGCCGTCGCGCGGACAGACCACCTCGGTGTGCACATTGGTCGGGATGCCGCCCATGTTGTAGTGCACGGTCGGCAGCACCGGGATCGGCTCGCGGGTCACGTCGACGCCGGCGAAGATGCGGGCGGATTCGGCGATGCCCGGCAGGCGTTCGTGGATCACCTCGTCGGGCAGGTGCTCCAGATGCAGGTGGATGTGGTCGTTGCCCTCGCCGATGCCGCGGCCTTCGCGGATCTCGATGGTCATCGACCGGCTGACCACGTCGCGGGAGGCGAGGTCCTTGGCCGACGGCGCGTAGCGCTCCATGAAGCGCTCGCCCTCGGAATTGGTCAAATAGCCGCCCTCGCCGCGCACCCCTTCGGTGATCAGCACGCCGGCGCCGTAGATGCCGGTCGGGTGGAACTGAACGAATTCCATGTCCTGCAGCGGCAGGCCGGCCCGCGCCACCATGGCATTGCCGTCGCCGGTGCAGGTATGGGCCGAGGTGCAGGAGAAATAGGTGCGGCCGTAGCCGCCGGTCGCCAGCACCGTCTGATGGGCGCGGAAGCGGTGGATGGTGCCGTCATCCAGGTTCCAGCACACCACGCCGCGGCAGGCGCCGTCCTCCATGATCAGGTCGAGGGCGATGTATTCGATGAAGAACTCGGCCTCATGCTTCAGCGCCTGCTGGTACAGGGTGTGCAGCATGGCGTGGCCGGTGCGGTCGGCGGCGGCACAGGTGCGATAGGCCTGGCCTTCGCCGAATTTGGTGGTCATGCCGCCGAAGGCGCGCTGGTAGATCCGGCCGTCGGAGGTGCGGCTGAACGGCAGTCCGTAATGCTCCAGCTCGTAGATCGCCGGGATCGCCTCGCGGCACATGTATTCGATGGCGTCCTGGTCGCCCAGCCAGTCCGACCCCTTGACGGTGTCGTACATGTGCCAGCGCCAATCGTCCTCGCCCATATTGCCGAGCGCGGCCGAGACGCCGCCCTGGGCCGCCACGGTGTGGCTGCGGGTCGGGAAGACCTTGGTGATGTTGGCCGTCTTCAGCCCCTTCTCGGCCATGCCGAAGGTGGCGCGCAGGCCGGCGCCGCCGGCGCCGACGACAACGACGTCATAGGTATGGTCGATGATCTCATAGGCTGGGCCGGCGGATGCGTCAGGCATGGGATCGGCTACCCTCCAAGAGCGAGCTTGAGAACGGCGAAGATGGTTGCCGCGCCGAGCACCAGCGACAGCAGCTTGGTGCCCACATCGACGGTGATCTTCAGCCAATGGGTATGGATATAGTCCTCATAGACGACCTGCATACCCAGCTGGGCGTGGTAGAGGGCCGCGGCCACCAGCAGTACCATCAGCACCGCCACCACCGGATTGCCGAGCCATGCCGCCACGGCCGCATGATCGGCCCCGGCCAGCCCGACTACCGAGGCCACGAACCAGATCGACAGCGGGATCAGGCCGACGGCGCTGACCCGCTGCACCCACCAGTGATGCAGGCCTTCCTTGGCGGAGCCCAGCCCGCGGGCGCGGGCGACCGGCGTGCGCAGGCTCATAGCGTCCACCCCATGCTCATGTAGCCCAGCACCCAGGCCAGGATCGTCAACAGGATGGAGACGAAGACGACGAACCAGCCGGTCGCAGCCATGGTCCCGAGTTCGAATCCCCAGCCGGCATCCCAGGCCAGATGCCGGATGCCGTTGCACAGGTGATAGAACAGCGCATAGGACCAGCCGAACAGCAGCAGCCGGCCGAACCAGGACCCAATCAGCTCCTGCGCGGTGGCGAAGGCCTCGGGCCCGGCCGCGGCGGCGATCAGCCAATAGGCCAGCAGCAGGGTGCCGACGGCGAGGGCGATGCCGGTGGCCCGGTGCAGGATCGACATCGTCATGGTGATCTGCCACCGATAGACCTGGATGTGCGGCGACAGAGGCCGATTCTCGGTGTTCGCCATACGAGGCTCCCGGACCGTTTTTGCGCAGGACTGCGGGTAATCCGCAGGGATTGGATGCCGCCAAGGGCGCGGCGTTACAGGGAAAATGGTGTACGCGGCCGGTCCCGGCAAGTCAATGAAACCGGCGGTTTCAAAGGCCTTGCGCGATGTGCGACCATTCGGTGCCGGGGGGCCTGCGGCGATATGCCGGGCGGTCGGACCGCATCCGGATCGAAGGCTTGAGAACAGGATTCCACAATGGGTGACGACAGTGAGGACAGCGGTCCGGACGATGCCTGGAGCGCCGAGCGCTATCGCGACCACGCGGCCTTCGTGCCAGCGCTGGGCCAGGATGTGGTGGCGCTGCTGGACCCCCAGCCCGGCGAGCGGATCCTCGATCTGGGCTGCGGCGACGGCGCGCTGACGGAAGCACTCATTGCGGCCGGTGCGGAGGTTGTCGGCGTAGACGCGTCGGAGGACATGGTGGCCGGAGCCCGGGCGCGCGGCATCGACGCCCGGGTCGCCGATGCCACCGCCCTGGATTTCCAGTCGGCGTTCGATGCCGTCTTCTCCAACGCCGCTCTGCATTGGATGACCGAGGCGAATGCGGTGATCGCCGGGGTTCACCGGGCGCTGAAGCCCGGCGGACGCTTCGTGGGCGAGTTCGGCGGCCATGGCAATGTGGCCGCGATCACCGTCGCCCTGGGCGCCGTGCTGGCCGGGCGCGGGCTCGGGCCCGGCGACGCCCTTCCCTGGTTCTTTCCGACAGCGGAGGAGTATCGGGACCGGCTGGAGCGCCATGGATTCTCCGTTTCGGCGATCGAGTTGTTCCCGAGACCGACGCCCCTGCCTGGCGGAATGGAAGATTGGCTGGAGACCCTGGCGGCGCCGGTGCTGTCCAAACTGCCCCTCGCCGACCGGGCGGCGACCCGGGACGAGACCGTCGCCCTGCTGCGTCCGGCCCTGTGCGACGGGGACGGCCGATGGACCGCCGATTATGTGCGATTGCGCTTCGCCGCCCAGCGGTCGATGTGAGCGGATTCCGGCAAGCCTCTGGAATCACGAATTCTGCCGTGAAGCCTGTGGATAAACGGTGGAGCTTTTGTGCATAGGCTTGAAACTTATGCACAGAAAATTGCAGTTTCTTGATACTTTCTTATTGCTACCGAGACACCCAGACCGGATTATGAAGACCGCACGCAGACAGCGTGACGGCCCGTCAAACGGACGGTGCACGCAAAACACAGGGTCTTCGGATCAGGCGTCGAGCGGGTATCAGAAGGGAGACGGCCTGTCGGGGGAAAGCCGCAAGGCCATGATCCCGGCAGGTGGGCATCCGGCCGGTGGCGTGGTTCGCACTTCGGTGAGGATTACAAAGTCGGACGGTCGTCGGGTCGCGTGATGCGCCGCCTCTGGCGGCTCTGATCGGGGTCGGATCGGTTTTCGGACCGTATTCGGCTGGGAGAAGCGGCTTCGGCCGGTGATCCCGAAGGTTCTCTGGAACTTGCGGCTTCGGTCGCGGGTTGGGGAGTTCCGGAACGGTCAGGGCACGAATGGCACGCATCGGGCGGACCGGCAAAAGCCCGGACGCCGGTGTCTTGGATGGGGGATGTCTGTCGCCGGAAATCCGTCGCCCGGGACCGCCGGCTCGCTGCGGACGGGACCGCTTCGGCGGTCCTGCCCAAGGCGAAACCCCCAGCGGCAGGCCAGTGCCGATGAGGGTAGGCCGTTACAAAACCTGTGTGCGATGAGCCAGCCCGGCTCCTGAGGCGTCAGGATGTGTGATGTGGTTCCGGCCCCGTCACACGCGGTGGAGTTCTCGCGAACCTCGCCCCTGACGCCTCAGTCTATTATCAGCCCTCGATTCCCGACGCAACTATATTTTGTATTGCGGATCTGCGACTCCGCAAGATGCGGCGGCATGCGCAAGTCGTAGTGGGGATGATGCGATCTTCGATCAAGCTTATTGAAGCCCCCTCACCCTAGCCCTCTCCCGCGAGGGGAGAGGGGACCCGAGCGGTGCCCGGTTGATAATCCTCTCCCCTCGCGGGAGAGGAAGGGGCCCGCGGCAAAGCCGTGGGAAGGTGAGGGGGCCTCGAAAGGCTTGATCGAAGATCGCCTTAGCCGGCCGGCGTGGCCTCGATCGCCGCGATGGCGTCGGCCAGGGCGACCAGCCGTTGCGCGTTTTCCACGTGCAGGTTTTCGACCAGGCGGCCGTCGACGACGACCACGCCCTGACCCGCCGCCGCCGCCTCGGCATGGGCGGCGATGATGCGGCGGGAGAACTCGACCTCCGCCGCGGATGGCGCGAAGGCGGCATTGGCGGCGGCGACCTGCTTGGGATGGATCAGGCTCTTGCCATCGAAGCCGAGTTCCACGCCCTGGGCGCAGGAGGCGGCGAGGCCCTCATCGTCGTTGAGGTCGAGATGCACCCCGTCGATCAGGGTCAGGCCATGGGCCCGTCCGGCCAGCAGGGCGACGCCGAGGGCGGTCAGCATCGGCAGCCGCATCGGCGTATGGGCGGCGTGCAGATCCTTGGCGAGATCGGAGGTTCCCATGACGAATCCGCCGAGCCGCTGCGACGCGCCGGCGATCTCCTCCGCCTTCAATACGCCCATGGGCGTCTCGATCATGCACCACAGGGCCATTTCCGCCGGCGCGCCGAGATCGGTCATCCAGGCGTCGATGCGCTGGACCACGGCGGCGCTCTCCACCTTCGGCAGCAGGATGGCGTGGGCGCCGGTCCGCGCCACCGCCTGGATGTCGTCATTGCCCCAGTCGGAGTCCGGGCTGTTCACCCGGATCAGGATTTCCCGATGGCCATAGCCGCCCTGGGAAACCGCCTCGGCCACCTGGGCGCGCGCCGCCTCCTTGGCATCCGGCGCGACCGCGTCCTCCAGGTCGAGGATCAGGGCATCGGCGGGCAGGCTGCGGCCCTTCTCCAGCGCCCGGGCATTGGAACCCGGCATATAGAGGACGGAGCGGCGCGGACGGACGGCAACGGACATGGCGGGTCTCTTCGGTCAGGAGGGCGGTGCAAGGCTCGCGACTATAGTGCACAGCCGTTTCGTGGCAAACGTCCGGTATCCGGCCAAACGCGTCGTCCCCGGGCCTGACCCGGGGACGACAAAACGTTTGGTGGATAGCGCTTAGGCGGCAGCCGCCATGTAGTCGCGGATCAGCGCCTCGGCGATCTGCACCGTGTTGAGCGCCGCGCCCTTGCGCAGATTGTCGCTGACCACCCAGAGCGACAGGCCGTTCTCGACGGTCGGATCTTCGCGGATGCGGCTGACATAGACCTGATCGTCGCCGGCCGCTTCGACCGGGGTGACATAGCCCTCGTCGGCGCGGTGGTCGATGACGCTGACGCCCGGGAAACTGCGCAGGGCGGCGCGCGCCTCCTCGACCGAGATCGGATCTTCGAACTCCAGATTGACCGCCTCGGAATGGCCGATGAAGACCGGCACCCGGACACAGGTCACCGCCATGCGGATCGCCGGGTCGAGGATCTTCTTGGTCTCGACGATCATCTTCCACTCTTCCTTGGTGGAACCGTCATCCATGAAGACATCGACATGGGGAATGACATTGAAGGCGATCTGCTTGGTGAACTCCTCCGGCCGGACCGGATCGTTCACATAGATGCCGCGGGTCTGGTTGAACAATTCGTCCATGCCACCGCGGCCCGCTCCCGAGGCCGACTGATAGGTCGCCACCACGGCGCGGCGGATGCGCGCCAGATCGTGCAGCGGCTTCAGCGCCATCATCAGCTGGATGGTCGAGCAGTTCGGATTGGCGATGATGTTGCGGCGGGTATGGCCGGCCAGCGCATCCGGGTTCACCTCCGGCACCACCAGCGGCACATCCGGGTCCATGCGGAACTGCGAGGTGTTGTCGATCACCACGCAGCCGGCCTTGCCGGCCCGCGGCGCATGTACCGCCGACACCTTGGCGCCCGGCGACGACAAGGCGATGTCCCAGCCCTTGAAGTCGAAGGTCTCCAGGTTCTGCACCTTCACGGTGTCGTCCTCGCCGAACGACACCTCGCGGCCGACGGATTTCTCCGACGCCAATGCCGCGATGTCGCTGACGGGGAACTCCCGCTCCGCCAGGATGCTCAGAATCTCGCGCCCGACATTGCCCGTGGCGCCGATGACCGCAACCTTGTAGCTCATGGCCGTGTGCTCGCTGAAAACCGGGTCGGGTTGATTAGGCCGTCCGGCGCAAGATTGCAAGCCCGCCGCCGGTCTTGCTGGCATCGCCGGCGCCGACAATTATATCTGACTCATCGGTCGCAACGAGACCTGCCCAGGGGAGGCAGCCATGGCCAAGACCATCAGCACCTATCGCGAGTTCTGGCCGCATTACCTGCGGGAGCATGCCAAGCCCGCCACCCGCGCCCTGCATTATTTCGGCAGCGGGCTGGCGCTGGCCCTCCTGGCCTGGGCGGTGCTGTCGCAGACCTGGTGGGCGATCGCGGCGGCAGTGGTGTCGGGCTACCTGTTCGCCTGGATCGGCCATTTCCGCATCGAGCGCAACCGGCCCGCGACCTTCACCTATCCGACCTGGTCCCTAATCAGCGATTTCAGGATGTTCTTCCTGTGGGCAAGCGGCCGGCTGGGGCCTGAGCTGCGACGCGCCGGCGTCGAATAGCCGAAGCTCTTTCAATCAACGTCCGATCATGGTTAATGAAAGAAACGAAGTTTCTCCATTAACCAAGAAAAATTAACCGACATCATAGGAAATTTTTCGGACAACTACAAATCGAAGGCGAATTAAATTCGGCTCCATCCCTTGTAAATACGGGGATTTCTTTTCATTGCATAATGCCATATGATCGACAATATTATGCGTTAACGATTAACAATAACAATCATACCGATTGGGAGAGCCGGCGACCGATGGTCAGCCCCTATCTGGAGCGTCGCCTGAGAAGCTATCGCGAGGCGCTGAGAGAAATCCGCAAGCGCCACGCCGCCAAGCGCGCCTTCCGGGCGAAGGAAAAGGCGGCCGGCGGGAAGGCCTCCCATCTGCGATTGATCCGGTCCAAACCGCCCGCCAGCGAACGCCGCGGCAAGGACGCCTGACCGCCGCGTCGCCTCCCTCGAGGCCTTCCATTTAAGCCAGACTTTTCCGCCATTTCCGCGTTTTCAACGGGTTAGCGATTTCGGGCGGTGCCATTTCGGGACAAAACCGGTCGAAAGTTGGACAGCTTGCCGGGCGGTCATGTTCCGCTTATGTTCCTATCCAGGAGGAACAGGCGATGACGGACTCCAAGCACCGCGGCGACGCCGCGACGCCTATCGGCGCGATCGAGACCGAGGGCTGGAAGCTGGCGCCGGTGGCGCCCGATGCGGCGATGCTGGCAGCCGGCGAGAAGATCGCGCCGGGCAAGGCCCGTGCCGTGTGGGACGCCATGATGGGACAGGCCCCGAGCGCCGGCTGGCACGTCGAGTAGGCCGCCATGGGCCGCATGAAGCGCCGGGCCGGCGCCGGCGGCGGTCACATCGTCCCGACGCTGGCGGATCTGTACCGCGAGAACCGCAACCTGGAATGCGTCTGCCGGCGCTGCCAGCACCGCCGGGTGCTGGCGACCTCGGTGCTGATCGGCCGCTTCAGCGGCACCGCCACCCTGCCCTGGCTGTCGCAACGGCTGCGCTGCACCGTCTGCAACGCCCGCGGCACCAGCACCGCGACGCCGACCGACCCCTGGTGAAAAAAATTGGCCGGGCGCTGTCGGCCCGGCCAGGTGTCATCGGTCTACCCTATGAAGGTCAACTGCCGGGCGGCAGCGCCGCCCCATCCTCCACCGGCATGCCGTTGGCATCGATCTCGAAATCGGGCAGCCCGTCGCTGTCGCAGTCCGACGGCGTGTAGTTGCCGACCTCGGTCCTGGAATTGACCTCGGCGACGAACTCCTTCCGGCCCTCCAGGGCGAAGTCGGACGTGCCACTTTCACAGCCCTCGTCGATGATCCGGGCCGTGACATCGGCGGCAGGCTCCAGCACCTTCTCGATTCCGCAGGCGCCTAGCAGGGTTGCGGCCAGCGCCAGGGCGGCCGCCTTCACGATTACAGTCTTCAAGGTCTCACTCCCTCTGAAAGATGACGAAGATCACGGTCCTCCTTCCCTTGAGCATGGCTCGCTCTCCTCTCTGTCAGTCTCCAAACCACACACCGCACACCTCGCGGGCATGCTGCGGGTCAGCTGCGAACACCCCGCCGGGCAGTTCGATATCCTCGAAGTCGCGATACAGCGCGTACCAGCGCCCGGGCACGCCCTTTGCCGGGATCGTGCCTTCCGGCGTCGGGACCGCGGCCGTGCCCTGGAACGGACCGACCACGTTCTGGATGCCTTCCACGAAGCGGCGGATCACCACCTCGCTGGCCGCCTCGACGGCCACATCGGCCACGTCGCGCCGGCGCAGGCCCCGGGCGATGAAGAGGTCGTCCAGGAACTTCCGGCGCTGCTCCTCGTCGCGGCTGTCCCAGTCGCTGGTGCCGATGGTGCGGGTGCCGACCTTGGGCGGGTCGGTGCCGATGATGCGGCTCATGCGGCGAGCGCCTGCACCGCATCGCCGACGAAGGCTGGCAGGTAGATCACCCGGGCGACGTGGCCATTGTAGTGGTTCGACGATTGGGTGTAGCCCTTGCCGCCAATCGACAGACGGTCCGGGCTGATCGGCATCGCAGCGCTGGTGTCCCGCTGTATCGCCGAGCCATTGACCGACATGCGGACATCGTTTGCCTTCGCCGTCACCGCTATCTTATGGAGCGCCGTGCCCGGCGTGATCGTGACTTCACTAAAGCCAGTCTGGGCGGCGCCGCCTGACGAAACCGAGGCGCGGACGCCGTTGTTTCCACCTGCCAATAGGCTGATACGGTTCTGGTCGCTTCCGCCATTGATCTCGGCGATCCGGGCCGATGCAACATTGCTGGCCGGCACGCGAAACCAAGCGATCAGCGTTGACTCGCCCGGGTTGTAGAAGTTCGCGAAGTCGTCACCGAGAACCTGGGCTACATCGGCTGCCCGCGTGCTCTGGCTGGTCGTGTTGGCGATGTAGGAGGTCGGGAAGTTACCTTCCTGACTGTCGAAGCCCCAGAAGAACGCTGAGTTAGTAGCTGTGCCGACTTGCGGTGCGAACTTACTTTGGAGGCTGACACCACCAGTGAGCATCGTCGCGACCATCCAGACGCGATACCAGCCGTCGCCCCAATCCTCGAAGCCTCTTTCGTCAGGAACCGTCGTGCCATCGGACAGGCTGGTGAGCGCGGCACCAGACCAGTTGATGTTGACAATCCCGATATCAGAGCCATTCGTTGAGTCACGCAAAACAAGCCGCGACTGCGTTGACGTGTTGTTCTTCACAAAGATCGCAGTAGCGACCTGCGCCCCCGCCGTGACGCCCTGGTTGTCTTGGGCTGTCCCGGTAGTCCCGGCATTCGTGACCAAATCCGCCGTAGTCGCACCATCAGGCGCAGCGATTTGATTGCTGGTGATGGTCGTGCTTCCCTTCACCCAAACCGCATCGGTGAAGTCCTCGGTATGCAGTAATATGTTTTGTCGGCTCTCCTCCAGCAGCAGCCCGAGCGCATTCCCGTCCTTGTCGTCGTGATCGAACCGCGGGACGTTGTTCGCGGCGGCCTGGAGCACGCCCGACGAGTCGCGATAGGTGCCATTGCTGGCGCGGGTGAAGGTCACACGCGGGTCGAGCGCCAGCACCCCGTCCAGGCGTAGGTCGAGCGTCGGGCCGCCGTCCAGCGGAAAGAGCTGGTCAGGGGCGGCGGCGTAATGGCCGACCAGGGGCGGCCGGATCGGCTGGGCGATCATGGCTCGTACGGGATCGCGAAGACGTTGTGACCGGTCGGCGGGCCGCCGGTCACGTCCAGATCGATCTCGCCCCTGGCGATCTCGAAGTTCTGCGCGCCTTCGGCGGTCAGCGAGACCAGGTCGGTCCAGGCCACGCCGCCGGGCAGCCGCCAGCGCAAGGTGAGGGTCGCGCTGTTGAAGGCGCCGGCTGCGGCGAAGGTGCCGCGCCCGCCGGGCCAGTGCTTCTCACCGGTGACCGCCGTGCCGTCCTGCACGAATTGGATCGGAATGCCGCTCATATCGCTCTCCTCTGCTTAGCCGCTCACGGGTGCCGGCCGCTGGAGCCGATTTCCACCCGGCGCAGCCGGTCGTCCTGGGCGTCGATGCGCTGCGTATGGCGCTCCAACTGCCGTTCGTGCTGGGCCAGCACATCGGTGACGCGCTGCTCCAGCCGGGTCAGCGAATGGCTGCCGTTCCAGGCGGCCGCCCCGATGGCAATGACGCCGGCGGTCAGCACGGCGCGATAGACCGACAACGCGATGGCGCGGCCGGTGCCGTTGCGAAGGTTGTCGGTCAGGCTCAAGACGGGTCTCCCGGTTCTGTGGGTCTGTGGGGCTTGTGCCAGGCGACGCCACTGGCGACGAGGCAGGTCAGGCCGCCAGGATGGGTGACCAGCATCGACCACGTCCCTGTCTCGGGGTTCACCAGGATCCGGACCATGCGGCCCGTGGCGTCCAGCGCCAGGATCTCCGGATCCTCGCCCCACTCCTTTTCCAGATGCGCGATGATCGACCCGCCATCGCCGCAGGGCGTGCGCTGGGCCTGGGCCGGCAGGGCGGCCAGGAACGCAAGAGCCGCTATCGTCGCGGCACGGATCATGCCCGCCACCCGTAGAGCGTCCAGTTCATCGAGGCGATGTTTCCGCTGTCGAACAGGAGCTGGAAGGCGTCGGTGTCTTCGGCGACCGACCGCCGGCCGCCGCCTCGCGCCTGCACAACCGTCCCGTCGGTTTGATCGCCGACGATCCGCCAGAGGATCTTCGTCTTCTGCCCCGAGTCCCTCGCGCCGAAGATCTCGATCCCGCCCGCCGCCTGCTCACCGGCCGCATTGCCGAAGGTGTTTGTCGTGTGCGGGCCGATGGTGAGCTGCGCGGCGGAGGTGATGAGCTCTCCGCCCACCCCTGCGCCCGCCTGGTTCTGCCCGAACAGATTGCCGTCGTAGTTGGTGTTGGCCCAGGTCGAGCCATTGTCGGTGCTGGTGCGCAGATAGAGGGTCGCACCGTCCGTCGCGGGCAGCAGGTCGTCGAACAGCAGGTCGAAGGCCCGGAAGCCGGCCGGCAGATCGGTGATGTCGAGCGAAGCCGCAGCGCTGACGACGCCGCCCTTGATCCGCTCGATGGGCTGCACGCCGCTGACATAGGGCAGCGCCTGGAGAGGAAAGCCCCACATCACGCATCCACCCTGTTCACGTCGCCATGGATGACAACGACGTTCGTCGTTTCGGCATAGGCCTTGACCACTTTCGCCGCGCCCAGCGGGAGGCCCGGGATCAGCAGCAGCAGCCCGGCCTTGGGCTGGATCGGAACGGTGATCTCGTCATCCACCGCGGTCTCCGCGCCCCACAACAGGGTCACCGTGCGCACCACGCTGTCGTTGTTCGTGGCCAGGATGCGGATCGTGTCCTCCTTGCTGGCCGGCACCGTGTGCACGGTGTTGGCAGTGCCCAGCGTCGTCGCGCCGATCTTGATGCCGGTGCCGTCGCCGGCGCCGCCGGTCAGGAATTCCTTGGTCAATGCCATGTCGGCCCTCCTATCCGCCGAAGGTCTGGCCGATCAGCCAGGCCTGTTCCTCGTCCGGTACGCCGAGCGTTGCCCGCGCCGTAGGGGCGTCGGGATCGTCGACGAGTGTCCGGAAGAATGTCGAAAACCCGAGCCCGGTCATGAACGCGGCCGCGTCGGCCGAATTCAGCAACGTGTTCGCCACAAAGGCCGAAGCCGAGATATTGCCGTCGGTGCCGACCAGCACGGTGATGTTGCCCAGGAAGTCGAAGCCCAGGAACTTGTTGGCCCGCACCGTGTCGCCGGGCAGCTCGAAGCTACCGGCGGCGGTATCGGTTTCCGGGATGGTGATGGTGCGGTCCAGGGCCTCGAGGAGCTGCTGCACCAGCATCGTCAGCTTGTTCAGCGCCCGCTCATGGGCCTCGGACGGAAAGTCGTCGTTTTCCTTGTAGTCGGTGGTCTGCGTCGCCGGCACGCGGCGGACGATGAACAGTTTCTCTCCGGCGGCCGGGGTGTAGTCGGTCGGCGCCGTCTGCACCGTCAGCGCACCGCCCTTGCCATCGGCGTCGATCGCGACCGTGTATTGGGTATTCTCGACCCAATCGACCTGGCTGCCGGCGGCCGTGCGCAGGAAAACGGCCAGGTGGTCGGTTTCCAGGAACGGAAAGTCGATGGCGAAGAGCGTGCTCGCTCCGTCGCCATTGTGCACGACCCGGTTCTTATCGGTCTCCACGGTCATCTAGCGCACCCCCTCAAGCACGCGATCTCCGCCGCCGCGCGGCACGGCGCGGCTCGGCGGGATCAGGAATCGTTGGCTGTTCTGGTCGCGGATGCGCCGCTCCATCCGGGCCAGGTAGCCGGGATTGAGCATTTCCTGGAGCTGGTAGAAGACCAGATAGTCCAGCGCCGCCCGCGTGTAGAACAGATTCAGGAACGGCGTGTTGTTCTTGGTGACGTGGAACAGCTCCGAGGTGGCGTCCTCGCCCGAGCGGAAGCGGGCGAAGACCCGCGCCAGATCCTCGACGGTGCCGATCGTCGGCCCGCCGAACGTGGCGGCCAGCCCGCCGCCGAAGCGGTTGTATTCGCCGAACAGGAAGTCGCCGTAGATGCCGGCGCCGCCGCCCTGGACGAAGGCCGCCGCCCAGGTCCTGGCATCGCGCGGATCGCGCGGCGTCCGGCCCTTGGACACGTCCTTGGCCGCCATGGCGGCATAGCCCAGCACCGTCATGGCCGCGATCATGTGGGTGGTGCCCAGCAGGCCGCCGCGGCCGCGCATCACAGCACCCAGCGTCTTCCAGAAGCCGCTCTCGCCGACCAGCGATCCCCAGGCGCGGGTGACCACGGTGATCGGGAACTGCTTGAACTGGAAGAAGTAGCGCAGGGCCTCGCCCTCGGCGCTGCCGGACTGGGTGCCGCGATTGGCGATGGCCCGCTCGCGGGCGCCCGGCGTCAGCACGGCGGTGTCGATGCGGTCGGCATAGAAGCCCTGCAGCTTCGCCTCCAGCCGGTCCCGCATGCGGGCCAGGTTCCGGCGGGACGGCTGACCATTGATCAGCGGCGCCAGCGCTTCGTCCGGGATGTCGCGCACCAGGTCCGGCATCATGAACTCGCCGCCTTCGGGCGTGGCGCGCACCGCATGCGTGCGCAGCACATCCCACTCGGCCGCCTCGATGCCGTGCTGGGACAGCACCCGCCGGCGCTCCGGCTTCAGCCCATCCCAGCCGGTGTTGCGGAGCTGGGCCAGCCGCCGCGCCATGATCAGCCCGGCGCCGGTCTTGTGGGCGTCGGTCCACCAGGACAGCAGGTTCAGCTTCATGAACCGCTGCACCAGCTTGGACATGGTGCCGGGGATCTGGTCAGTGGCGGAGAAGCGGGCGGCGATGTCGCCCACCAGGCCCTCGATGCCGGCCCCGATCAAGTCGGCGATCTCCCGCTGCTCGCCGGCGCGGCGGCCGGCGCCGATGTTCTCCAGCGCCACCTTGTAGCCGTCCAGCAGCCCGTCGCCCTGGTGCCGCATCTCGGCCGCAAGGATCGGGATATCGGTGACGGAGGAGATCGTGGCCCCGCCCAGCTTGGCCATGGTCTGGGTCGCCCGAGCTGTGTGGCCGACCCGCGCCCAGGTCAGCCGGCCCGCCGCAGGCACCCGGGTGGTGCCGTCAACCTCCTTGAACTGGAAGTCCAGGAACGGGTCGTGCAGGGCGTCGACGGCCTTCGGATTGTCCCGGTGCCGCTGGCGGAGATCCGACAGCACCCGGTCGAACATGGCGCGGGGGTTCGATCCCCACTTCTCCATGACGGCGATGTTGCGGGCCGCATGGGTCAGGTTCGACACCACGCTTTCGACCAGGGATCGATGGCCGAAGCGCAGATTGTAGTCGAACCAGTCGTCGGCCGAGGCGAAGTGCAGCACCCGCGGCTGCGACAGCCGCTTGGCCAGATTGCCCGGCCCCTTGAAGCCGATCAGCGGCGCCTTGGGGTCCACCTTCATATGCTCGCCGGTGACCAGCCCGTCATAGGCGGCCTTCAGGAAGCGGTCGATCTCGGCGCCGCCGAAAGTCCGCTCCGCGTCCAGGCGCGGCAGGATGAAGTCGCGCCACGCCTCGAAGCCGTCGGCGCGCAGCCGGGTGATGTCGTGGCTCTGCCGGGTGATGTAGCCCGGCATGCGGCGAATGAAGGCTCCGGCCCGGTTCTGCCGCTGCCGCGCCTCCTCTGTCCACTTGGCCACGATCTCGGCGATGCGCTTCGCCTCCGGGCTGCCGGCGATGCCGGGCCGACCCTCGCGCCGGCCGATCTCCCACAGCTCCTGGGCGATGGCACGGTCCAGCGGTCCGTCGCCGCGCCCGAACAGCGACCGGTCCGTCAGGAACCGCAGCAGGTCCTCGCGCCGCAGATCGGCAATCAGCCCGCCCAGGAAGGTCGACTCCAGCGCCTGGGCCCGGGCATCCACACTGTCCCGCGCGCCGGCCACATCGCGATTGATGCCGACATTCACCGCCTCGATGCCTTCGGCCGGGCTGGCATACAGGCCGATCTCCGCATGGCGCTCGGCATGGATGACCTGGTTGGCGGCGGCGTTGCGCTTTTCGATCAGGCTGGCCAGCTCGATGTCGCCGGCGATCTCCTCCGCCTCGGCGAACAGTTCGTCCTCGACCGAGTCGAGCCTGCCGGCGGCGCGGCGGGCGTCCAGCCGCCGTTGCAGATCGTCCAGGATGGCGCGGATCTCGTCATCGGTCAGATCGTCGCCGACATCGCCCAGGGCGCCGCGCACGCATTCCAGACCCGCCATCAGACCCTCACGTCAGCAGGCAGCGGGCCGCCGCCCGCCACGCATTGGCTTCGACACCGGCGCGCTTCGACGCCGTTTCCATATCGGCCAGCGCCTTCTCCGCCGCCGCGTCCAACAGGTCCCGGTCGCGCAGGGCCGCCAGCTCCGCCTCGGCCTCGGCCAGCTCGGCCTCGACCGCACCGCGCTCCGCTTCCGGCGTGTCCGGGGCCGGCTCGGCTGTCCGCCGCGCCTCGACCGTATCGGCCGCCGCGAAGTCCGCCGCGCCGTCCTGCCGCCATTCCTGGAAAAGGTCTTGCTGCGCCGGGGTGTCAGGCCCAATATCCTGTCCAGGCGCCACTCGGCCCCTCCCGGCCGGATCGAAACGGCGGGGGGCGGTATCTCCGGCGGTCGGCTTAAACCCGATCCCGGAGGACCCGGGGGCGCCGCCGTCGCGTCGGACCGCCGGCCGCATGCCGCCATCCCGCCCAGGCTCCACCACGAATGCCGTCACCAGCCGCGTCTCGCCATCGGTGCGGGAGAAGCGGCGCACCCCGAAGATGATCTCGCGCGGTCCGAAGGACTCGTCCGGCAGCGCCACCCGATAATCGGCGCCGGCGAATTCGCCTTCCGCATTGCGGTGGACCTGGCTCGGTTCGAACTCCCGCAGGACCGTCGGCAGCGCCACCAGATCGTCCCGGCTGATCTGGAATCGCGGCTGCTTGTTGGATTGCGGCCCGTGACGGACGATCACCTTGACCAGGCCGAAGCCGGCGCGCGACCCGAACAGCCGCTCCAGCTCCTTGCCCTGCACCACGATCTCGCCGCCGCGCTCCAGCGCCGGCCCGCGATCCACGATGACCTCTTCGAAGGCGTCCGGCTTCAGCCGCACCAGCGGATCGTCGACCGGCCCCAGCGGCCGCGCGTTCACCTCATCGAACGCCACGCCAAGCCGCCGCTGTTCCTCGGCCAGCACGGGGTCCACTCGTACCGCCCGGTCGTCGGCCGCCTGCCCCACGGCGGCACGCAACACCCTCTCTCGGGTCTCGATCGGGGCGGCGGCAAGCTGCTGCGACAGGGTCGGCCGGCCGGTCGCCGCGCGGCCAGCATCGGCCGCAAAGCCGCCCAGCACATGCAGGCCCCCGCCGACGAAGGTGCCGAACGCCACGTTCAACAGGCTGTCCAGCATGTCGTAATCGGCCTGTTCGGCCCGCGCGGCGGAGACCACGATAGGCTCGACCAGGGCCGCGCCAACGACGCCCTCGACCGCGCCCCGCGCCGCCCTGGCGGTGGTCGTGCCGACGCGCTGCGCCATAACCGCAAACCGCGCTTCGCGCACGACCGGCACGAAGGCGGCGGCGACGTTCAGCGGATCGACCATCGACCCAGCGACGGACCCGGTGATGGCGGCTGCCGTGGAGGTCCGGGACAGCACGTTGCGGCGGCGGATTTCCTCCCGCTTGCGGGCGATCAGGATGTTCAGCGTATCCTCGCGGATACCCTCATCCGGGATCTGCAGGCCCAGATCGCCGACCCGCGCACGCGCCTCCTGGGCGCTCAACAGCGGCGACAGGCCGGCGCGCTCGTTGATCACCTCGGCCGGCAGCGGCTCCAGCCCCTGTGCCTGGCGCATCAGGTTCTGGAACCGGTCCGGCGTCAGCCCCGGTCCCAGCCGCCCGAACTCCGACCGCTGAAGTTCCTCGCGGCGCAGCGTTGCCGGCCCCGGCGAGAAATTGAAGGCGTCCTCCACCGCGACGCCGAAGCCGGTGCCGAACGGCACCGGGAAATCCTCCAGGATGCGGGACGGTGCCCGGCGCTCCGGCGAGGTGACGATCGTCATGGCGCCGCCTCCTCAAGGGACTGGCGGATCTCGATGGCGTTGCGGCCGACGCGCTCCAGCTCGGTCCAGCCGACCGACACCGCGGTGCCGTCGGCCCGCAGCACCACGCCGGCTAGCGGATCCATCATCACCAGGCCGGATTCGTCGCCATTGGTGACCCAATAGGCGCCGTCGCTTAGCGCCCGGCGGTACAGCTCGGCCACCTGGCCGTCATCCAGGGCGGGGTCCAGGCTGGGCGGGACCGTGAATGGCCCCAGGCCCGCCGGTGCCCCGGCGAAGACTCCGGCGCCGGCCATCACCGCCGCCCGGTCGCGCTCGACCGGAAAGCGCAGGGTGCGGCCCCGGAACTGGTCGAAGGCGTAGTGATCGTTGACCACCACGGCCGCGGCGGTCGCTGCCGCCCCGGAATCGCCAGCCCGCGACAGGTCGTAGGCCAGCCGCGCCGTCTGCTCGGCGATGGGGTTGTAGACCTCTACCCCGTCGGGCACGTTCGCCAGGCTCTCGCGGAAGCCGCGCAGTTCGTCGAACACCGCATCGTCGATCTGCCCGGCCGCATCCTCGCCGATGACCTTGCGGAGATCCGGCGACGACGTTTCCGCCAGTTCGGCGATGCGGCCGGTCGCCCATGCCTGGCTGCGGCGGGTCATGCTGCCGATCACTACGCCCACATCGGGCAGGCCGGCATCGCGGAGCTCGGCCGCCACGCGCGGCCAGGCGGCGCCGAACCGCTCCGCCTGGGCGATCAGCACGCCGGCGGCCGCCTCGCCCCGGCTGGCCCGGAACTGCTGCACGATGCTGCCAGCGGCCCCGGCCGACAGGATGCGGGTCTCTGCCAGCGGCACGCCGAGGGCGAGTTGCTCGGATTCGACCAGTCGGACATAGCGTTGCGCCGCCGCGGCCGAGGCCGCCAGCGCCGAATCCGGGTCCTGGGAACCGGCAACCGTCGCCTGGGCCTCGATCATGGACCGGTAGGCATCGGCCACCTCCGGCACATGCCGCTGCACATAACCGGCGGCGTCGGCGCCGATCTGCCGGCGTTTCTCGCCGATGGCATCCACCAGCCGGCCGAACTCCGACGCCTCGGCCCGAAAATCCTCCGGCGTTTCCATGTCGGCGCGCCGCGCCGCCAGCATCGCCGCCTCTTCTTCCGGGGAGGCCGTGGCGATGGACGCCAGATCCGCGCCGAAGTCCTCCGACCGCTTGCGCTGCTCGATGGCTTCGGCCGCCGCCCGTTCGCCCAGATTGGCCACCAGATCGTCATCGGCATAGCGGCCGTCCGGCGCATTGCCTGCCTCCAGGAAGGCCAGATAATCCTCGAATCCCGCCGCGTATTCGGCCCGATCCAGCCGGGCCCGGGCCTCGGCTTCCCGGGCCAGCCGGTCGCGCTCCGCCGTCGCCCGGTTCAACAGGGCGTTCTTCTGGCTGGGCGTCAGCCGGGCATCGAAGTCGCCGCTGTTCAGCGCCGCCAGCGCAGCGGTCGGGTCTTCGTCGATCGCGGACAGCAAGGCCGCCTGCGCAAGCGCCTGCTCCGCCCCGTCGCGCAGCACGGCAATCCGGTCCGCCGGCAGGTCCTGCTCGGCCGCCTCCAGGGAGGCCAATATCTCGGCCCGTGCATGGTCGTACTGGCCGCCATCCGTCCGCACGGCGTTCGCTGTGGCGTCGATGGCCCGGCCTAGTTGCAGCGCCCGATGGTCGCCGGCGGCCGCCACCTCGAACCCCTCGGCCCGCTCCTCGAGCTGGCCCCTAAAGGTACTCACACGGTCCGAGAACAGTTTCCTCGCGTCGTCGCTCGGAAGCGATTCCGAGACCCCCGCCACATAGGTGTCGAGTTGAGCCAGCAGCCCCTCTTGGAACCCTGTTCCGTCCGGCTTGGCTTCTTGGATCGCGGTTGCGTATCGGCCGGCGAATTCCGCCCGCATGTTGGCGGTCGCCTCGATCACCGCCGAACTGTCCCGCTGCCGCTCTGCCTGGCTGACGCCGCGACCGACGCGCCGCACACCGGCCGCTATCGGATCGCCTCCCAGCGGTCGCAAGGCACGGCTGCGACCGGTCGGGGCCGGCTGGCGGGATCGCTGCTGCGGGATCAGGACCATCACACCACCTCGTCGGCGATGAAAGTCAGGCCGCCCAGCAGCGCGCCGCCCAGGGAGCGCCGGCCGGCGCGGCGGAACTGCCGCGCCTCCGACAGCACCAAGTTCTCGGACAGCTCGCCGCCCTTCTCGATCAGCCGCAGGTCCAGCTCGCCCTCGGCGAAGCTGTCGGCGAGGATGTCCCTGGCGGTGCCGGTCATGCTGGAGACGCCGGCGGCGCCGAAGGCAACGATCTGCTCACCCTTGATGCGACGGTTCAGCTTGCGCTGCCGCTGCAGCTCCAGCTCGGTCTTCTCCCGCTCCCGCTGCGCCGCCTCCTTTGAGGACCGCGCATTGTCCTCGCCGGCGGCGAAGTCGGTGACGCCCTCGAAGAGGTCGCCCGCGAATTCGATGGCATCGCCCAGATCGAACGCCATCAGCCGTCCCCCGTGTCCGTCGGGGCCTGCACGCCCAGCAGGGTCATGGGCAGCGGCTGCGCCTGCACCACGAACCACTCCCGATCGCGGGTGTAGTTGCCGTCGAAGGCGACTCGCTTCCAGCCGGTGAACAGATCCGGAGAGCTGTCCATCTTGTCGCTGCCTTCGCGGAAGGTGACCGTGTCCAGATTGGTCAGGGTGCGGCCGTAGCGGGCGCCCAGCGTGTCGTGGAACAGCAGGAGCAGGTGATCGATCCGGCCCAGATCGCCGAAGCCATCGGCCGGAATGCGCAGACCCTTCACAAGGGACAGATAGGGCAGCCCGATATGAACCTTGGACGCCGGCCGGCCGATGGCCGCCTGCCCGCCCTGGATGATCACGTTGGGCCGCACGGCACCGTCGGCCAGGATCGCGACGGTCTGGCCTTCCAGATGGTCCAGCCCGCCAAACGCCGAAGCGGGAGGCCCGTCATAGGTCAGCCCGCTATCGACGAAGAAGGCATCTTCCTTCAGGTCGCCATTGTCAGTGGAGAAGGGCTGCGACAGCACCTCGACATAGCGCCGGGTCTGGCCCTCGATGGTCCGCACCACGGTCAGCCACAGCTCATCGCTGCCGCTGTCCGGCGTCGGGATCACCGCCACCGACTCGACCACCGCATTGCCGCCCTGGAAGCTGCCGCCCATCAGGTGGCGATGCCAGGCCAGGGTGTCCTGCTCGCGCTCATAGGTGAGCGCCGCCATCACCCCGTCGCCGCGCGGCACCCACAGCACGGAGTCCGGTTCCTGCTGATAAGCCAGGTCGAACACCTGGCCGCGGGTGATGTGCTCCGCGACGATGGTGATGTCCGGCGCCACGTAGCGGTTCACGTCAAAGTCGAATACGAAATTGCGCAGCTTGCGGCCGGCCCGCTGCACGAAGATCAGCTCGCCGCCGATCAGAGTCGGCCGGATCAGCCCGTCGCTGCCCCAGTTCGTCTGGCGCTTGACGATGATGTTGGTCGGCGTCACCGGCACGGTGCGGCTGCCGGAGTTGATGATGAACTCGCCATTGCCGGTGCCGACCACCAGCGTGTCCGCCGCCGCCATCCAGTCGATGAAGTCGGCGTCCAGGATGCGATAGGTGATGGCGTTGTCGTCGTTGACCGTGCCGTCCGCCTCGGTCGGGGCGAAGTCGGCCGTCCTCTCCGGCCGCGACATCCAGAACACGTTCGGCTGCGCGGCGGAGTTGGCGAAGACGAAGCGCTGGTCGAAGAAGGCGACGGCCCGGGGATAGCCGGTGGTGTCGCTCCAGGCCCCCAGCCGCCATTGAGTCGTCGCGTTGACCGTCGCGAAATTGCTCTGCACGTCGATCGTCACATTCAGCGTGTCGGTGACCGCCGTGATGATCGCCCAGCCCCACTCAATGGTCGGGGCGGTTGCGTTGTTCAGCCGGACCAGACGCCCGACATCGGTGGCCAGGAAGCCGCGCCCGTCATTGATGCCCTCGACCGAGGACGCCACCAGCGCCACCCCGGTTCCGGTCGTGGCACCCGGGTCCAGCGTCGTCGTGCTCTCGTTCGTGTCGAGATACGGCCCGTCCTCGAAGTCCAGGACCTCCAGTGTCCATTCGTTGACGCCCTTGCGCGTGAGCGTGCGCTGGTTGAAGTCCGGATGGGCGATGGTCAGGGTCGCCCCTTCCTTCACCGTCTGGATCAGGTCCAGGTCGCTTTCCTCATAGGGGCTGTCCAGCCGATAGATCGGACTGGAGAGCGAGACATTGTCGATCTGCCGGGTGTCGTTGTTGGCGTTCTCGAAGGTGATGAACACCTCCGCGCTCGCCGACGCCTGGAAGACGAAGTTCTGCGCCAGGCCGGCTGCGACGCTGCCCGTCGCGATCTCGATGCCGCCGGAGCTCGTGCCGACCTTGTAGGTCACCGCCCCGTCGAAAACGTCCAGCGTCACCGTGTAGGGCTCGATGGAGACGGCGCGGAAGCTTTGCTCCGCACGCGCCTCATTACCGGCACCTGCGCCGACCAGGTTCATGCGCCCGGTCGCCGCGTCATGGGCCAGGGCACCGGTCCCGGCACTGGTATTGGCCCAGCCGTCGATACCGCTGGCAAAGGTGCCGTTGGCGAAGTCGCGGCCGTCGACCACCACGCCGCGATTGGCGTACAGGCTGATGCTCATTGCCACGAAGGCCAGCGCGTAGGACTGCACCAGCTCCAGCGGGAAGCCGACCAGCTTCATGAAGCCTGGCGTGCTCGGCTCATCCACGAAGACCGACCCGCCGCGCCGCGTGACGCCACCATGGGGCAGCACGATCATATTCTCGATCGCCGCCGCGCCCTTGGCGTAGCGCTCCAGATCGACCCAACCGAACAGCCGCGGCGACAACTCGCCGGCGGTGAAATTCGACTGGTAGGGTTTGCTGCGGGGCATCTATTCGCCCCACCAGGGCTCGCCGGAGCCGGTCGGGTCGCCCACCCCGACGAACCGGGCGTTCAACCACTCATCGGCGTCGATCACATCGCCGACCGACTCGACCTCGTCCACCGCGCGCGCATCGGCCAGCGCATCGCGGTAATCGCCCCTCAAGGTATCCCGCAACGCCCGCTTCTGGGTCACCCCCTGGACGATGGCGCGGGCAACCTGCAACGCCAGAGCTTCTACGAATAGCGGGTCGAAAAGGTTCGGGTCGGTCACCCGGTAGGTGTAGAGGATGGGCAGCGGCGCCCCGGCATCGGTGACGATCTGGTTGCCTTCGCGCCGCCAGGCCGTACCCCGCGGCCCGGCCGCCCGCAGCCGGATGAAGTCGGCTGGCAGCACGAATCCATTTGCCGGCCCCCATGCCGGCGCAGGATCGGCGGAGGGCAGCAAGGCCCGCTTGGACGCGAAGTTCCAATTGTGATCGCGCAGGACCGCATCCCGCACCATGTCGAACCGTCGGTTCGCCCGGCGCGCTGCCGGCGAATCCTCGCTGGGATCGATGATCCCTTCTTCGCCGATATGATCCAGCGCCGCATTGATGATATCGACCGTCGAGACCATGCCCGTTCCCGCACTCAGCGTTCAGCAATCAGCCGCCGGCGACGACGGCTGAAAGCAGAACGCTGACCGCTCAGTCCCGCACCACCTTGACGTGGCCGGAGATCCGCTGCCCCGCAGCCCACGCCTCGCCGAGCACCGTTGCGGTGAGGGTGAACTTCGAGGTCACCTTCTCCCCGTAATTCGAGGCGATGGAGTTGGCGAACTCCGTGGATCCGGCCGCGTCGACGGAGGTGGTCCCCAGGTACTTGTCGGCCGTGGTGCCGTCTCCAAGCTGCATCTGCGCGGTGCCGCCGGCAGTGCTCATGGCCTCCCAGGTGGCGAAGCCGCCGACGATGCGATCCCCCGCCTCGATGTCCTGAAGGCGGATGGTGTCGCTGATCGCCGCGTTGCCGGCCGGCACGACGGCGTTGAAGTAAATGGTGCGCTGCCGGCCACCCGACTCGTCCGGCGTAAGCCGCTCGGGCGGGTTGGCGTTGAGCTTGGTGATCTGGTCGGAATCGTGAACAGCCATTGCTGTCGTCTCCTATCGGATGATGGTGTGGGGTTGGAAAGGCCCGGCGGCGTCCCGCCGGGCCTGCTCCGCTTGGCGGCCTAGGGCTCCTCGACGTCGAGCTGCAGGACCTTCGGTTCCTGCATCCGGGTCGCCCCGAAATCGGCGCAGCCGTACCACTGCCAGGAGTACTTCTTCGTCGCGAGCTGGCTGACCCGGACGTTCGGCTCCTTGGCGTTGTTCAGCAGCAGGCCGTCCTTGACCCAGGCCAGGCAGGTCCGGACCGTCCCGGTCTTCGGCAGGATGCGGTGGAGCTGGCCCAACTCATCGGTCCAGTCTTCCAGACGGACATAGTTGAAGCCGTAAAACTCATCGTCCAACCGGCCCTTGACGAGCACCCGCTGAGTGTTGAAGTCGTGCGACTTCACCTCGGTCGTGTTCAGGAACTCGTCTTCCTGGGCGCTGGTCCACGCGATGGTCAGGTCCGCATCGCCCTCGACCGCGTTGGCGGCCTTCAGCCGCCTCATCGCATCGCGCACCTTGGCGAGCGTGAAGCCGGTGCCGCCGGCAGCAATCTGCTGGCCGGACGGCAGCGTCACGGCGGTCTGGCCCTGCTTGCCGGTGAAGGCGGTGCCCAGAGCGGCAGAGACGATCGTAGCGTCCCGCTCACGGTTCAACGCGGCAATGAACTCCACACTCATTGCGCCGCCCGGATCGTTCAGGATCCGGAGCATGTCCGGCTCGTCCAGCAGGTCGGCGACTTCGAATGGGTCGGTGACCACCCAGCGCCGACGGTGCGGCGTGTTGATGTACTGGGTATCGCCGTGCCGGTCCGTGCGCTTGCGCGCCGCCACGGACCCAACCTGGTCGAAGGAATTGCGCTCGCCGGTCTTCGATTCCACACGGACCCGGTCGAGCAGCTTGGACTGCATCTGGCTGGCCAGATGCTCGATGCCCTCATTGTAGGCATCGACCATAAAGGTGGTGATTTCAGTGGACATACGGTCCTCCAAAGTCAACGGGTTCAAGGTTGCTTCGGAAGGACTCCCCGCGGCTGCGGACCCGATCCTGGCGTTTAGCGCCCGCTGCGGCGGCCGGTCTTTTGCCGGCTGTCAACCGGACCCTGGCAGTGCCAGGACTCCCCGGAATTCAGAGCGGGCGGCTACCTGCCGCCCTGGCGCGGTATCCCGCTACGAAGTCTTCTTGGACTTCGGCTTCAACTTCTCGACCGCCTCCAGGAAGGTGTCGCGTTTGGGGCAGACGCTCTCCAGCATGATGGTGTCCGGCAGTTCCTCCACGAACTCGGCGAGCGCGATCAGCGCCGTGCGCGCCTTGCGATCGTAATACCTAGACATCGGCGTTCTCCCGCACCGGGAAGGGCCGGCCCTTCACGATCGCAAAATAGTCGTCGACCTGGGCGTACAACGCGTCCTTCGACGACGGGGTGTTCAGGCTGAGCCCCTGGCCGAGCGCTACCTTCAGGCACTCCAGCCGCACCGCTTCGTCGGTCACCGGCTGCTGCGTCACGATGATCGGCTGCGGCGGACCGACTTTAATCATCGGAGGCTCGGGCGCTTCCGGCGCATCTGGAACCGGACCTTCGGCCGGCTTCTGTTTCGGGTTTCCCGACATCTAGTGTCGCTCCTCTCAGTGTTAGTCGGCGTTGACGGCCAGAGGACCGCTGTTCGGATCGGCTTGGCGCTTCAGCGCCTGCATCTGCTCGACCGCTTCCTTGTGTCCGGGCTGGTTGTGATCCATGAATTTCTTCATGAACGCCTCATCGGCCTTGAGCTTGGCGATCTGCTCCTTGGCCCCCTCGGCATCCGCCGCCGAGAACCCGCCGCCCGGCAGCGCACCGTCCTCGGAGGTCGCCTGGCCCAGCGCGGCGAGCCGCTTCACGACGGCCAGGTTGCCGGTCAGGCCGACATCCTCGAACAGCTTCTCCAGCGCCTCGACCTGCTCGGCGGTGGCTTTCTCGCCGGCGAGGAACTTGATCCCGGCCTTCTCAAAGCCCTGATGCTGCTTCAGGCCCTCCTCGCCCAGTTCGCCGAGAAGCGCCTTGTCCACTTTGTCCATCGCCGCATTCAGGCGTTCGGTCTCGGCGTTGTATCCGGCCGTGGCCGCGTCATAGTGCGCGGCGCGGAGAACGTCCGCCTGTTGCTGGTTGTGGTTCAGCTTGTGGGAAAGCTGCGCCAGAGCCCGGTCTTGATCGGCATCGGCTCCGTCACGTTCGGGAAACTGATACCCGGCCACCTCCTTCGGACGGCCCAGCCGCTCATAGACCGGGTCCCAGTCGGCCGCCTCGGCATCCTTGCCGGGCAGCCGCAGGACCTGGTCGTGGGGCGCACCCAGAAGCTTGCTGGCACCGCCATAGGCCGTCAGCGCATCGGCGGCCGACTTGAAGCCGTTCGCATCGGCAATGGCCCGCACGTCGTCATCGACACCCGCCAGCCAATCTCCGCCGCCACCGGGCGGGTCGCCGCCGTCGCCGCCACCATCCCCACCGCCGCCGTCCGGCGCAAAGCAAGGTCGCCAGCTCGCCTCAGTCAGAAACCACGGCATCGTCATACTCCGTCTCGACAAGTGCGTTGATCTGTGCCGGCGTCAGCTTCAGGACCGCCAGGATGCGGATGAACACCGACCGCTGGCCCTCGTTATGGGCCAGCTTGAAGCCGTTACCGTCCTCCGGCATGGAGTCGGCCATGAAGCCGCAGGACTGGCCGAGGTCGCGCAGCACCCGCTCGCCGGCCCCGCCATCCATGAAGGTCGCGCGATAATCGGCGATCCGCTGGCGCTCCCGTGCCGCCTCTTTCTGCTCGGCGCTAGGCGGCATCGCGCACATCCTTCACCGCCGCCGCCTGGTCGCGGGCCGTCGCCGCCTCAAGCCCGGCGAGCTCCGCCAGTTGCTGGCGTTCGGCCGCTTCCGATGCCTGCCGGCGGAGATCCGCCACCGTGTCGGCCGACCGCAGCATGGAAACCGGCGCGCCTTGGGCGTCGTGGACCAGCCGCACGACCTCCTCGCCGTCGACCAGCATCTTCACGCCTTCGTCGTAGACGGCGACCCGATCCACCGTGTCCAGCACCCGCATGATCGGCTGCACCGTCTGCGACAGGCGCTGAGCGATCGCCAGGGTGCCCTTGTACTGGATGCGCAGTTCCTGACCGGCCAGGGCCTGCGGCGCCGGCGGGAACTGCCCGGCCCGGGCCAGGATGCGGAACGTCCGCATAAGCAGCGGATCGACGAACTCGGTATGGGACTGGGCCATGATCGGCGCCACCTGCAACAAGCGCAGGTCGCGGCGCTCAAGGATTTCCGTCGCGGTCATACGATCCAGCTCGGGGATCTGCATGAGGTCGGTCATGAACTCCTTGTCGATGATGTCCCGCTCGAGGCCCATCAGCTCGACGCCGAGGCCCACGTCGCCGCCAACATCGACCGGCCGGATACCCTGGGTGTCCCTACCGGTCGACCGCAAATAGTTGACGCCGCCGGGTCGCATCTGGAGCTTGCGGAGCAGCCCGCCTTCGGGCACCTGCATCGGCGGCCGCACCTTCAGCACCGCCGCCTGCTGCACGGTCTTCTTCTGGGCGTTGGCCAGCTTGATCGACGACATTACGTTGTTGCCCGGACCGCGGCCGAACACTTCCGTCGCCAGGGTCGACCAGCGCGGCGTCACGTAGGGGAACTCCTCGAATCCGCCTTCGCGTATCCGGGCGATTGGGTCGAGGCTGAGAAAGGTCGATGCCCATGGCTTGTTCCTCGCGAAGGCCGGGTTGCCGTCCAACTGGGTCCGGGGGAATACCGCGTGCAGGAAGCGGAAATACTCGTTCCTCGGCTTGCCGGCCGCCGTGCGGATCTTCTCCGGCAGCCGGTCTCCCGGCCGGCTGAAAGCCTGCACCGCTTGCCGGGCAGTCCAGCGGAAATGGCGGAAATTGGCGTTGACCAGCCCTTCGTCATTGGCTTCAAGATGGCTCTCGGCCAGATGCCGGGTCTGGAAGGAGACGAAGGGCGACACCGGCTTGGCGGTGACATACATGACCGCCGTGCCCAACGTGCCAATGTCCAGATAGGTCTCCTTGGCCTGGCTGTAGAACCGGGTGCTCGGATTGGCGAAGGTGGCCAGCATGCGGCTGTTGACCGCCTGCAGCCACTCCTTCACGTCGCGCCGCCGCATCAGCGCTTCATCGACGGTCTCGATGGCGAACCAGGGCTGCGACTGCGGCGTCACCAGCGCCTGCATCCCGCCGGCGAAGGTCTCCGCCGCCCAGGAGGCATAGCCATCGATCTTCTTTTCATCGTGCCGCTGGCCGCGCTGGCCGCCGGTCACCCCGGCCTGCACCGCGCCCTGGAATCGGCCGCGGCGCGGCAGGATGTAGTCGGAGGCGTCCTGCCACTCCCGCTCCCATTCCCCGGAGCGTTCCGTGGACAGCGCCTCGAACCGCCGCACAATGTCCTTGTCAGAGGTCAAGACCGGTCAGACCCCCGCCAGCAACCGCCGACGCCGCGTCGGCGCTGCCGGCTCGGAATCGTCCAGCAGCCGCCGCCGCCGCCCGCGCAGCCCGGCCACATCCGTGCCCGGCCGCCCGCCTTCCGTCACCGGCGCCGCCTCGGACGGCGTGCCCAACAACGCATTCCGCACCGCCTGCTCGTCACCGCGTCCCTGCGGCCCCTGGGTGTTCCCGCCGCCGGCGGAGGGCCTAAGGGAGTCGAGGCCAAGCGCCTCTTTGACAAACAGGGCTAGGCCCATGCCGGGAACCAGGGGGGAAAGCACGCGGCCGACAGTGTCCTGTGTGACTCCGCCGCGATCGTCGTTCAGCCGGTCGGTGCGGTCCCGTTCAACTCGACGGGCTGGCCTTTCGGGCGGCGTCGGCGGATTACCGGTGCGGGTCCGCCCGAAATTCTCCGGCCGGCGACCGGGGCGCGGGGCACGGCCAGTGCGAGATTGTCCGAAGTTCTCAGCCATAGCTCTATTCCACGTTGTGGCGAACTGATAGACTCTGCGGTCGCATCGCAACCGAGGTGACCGAATGCCGCGATGGCTGCTTGCCCTGTTGCTGGTAGGCTGTTCCAGCCCGGTCATGGACCCGGACCTGCCGCTGGCCGACCGCTTCGAGATCGTCGCCTTTCGCCTGGCGGAGCCCCCGGTCGCCGACGAACTGTGGCGCTGGCCGGAACCGACGCTTGCCGTCGAATACCGCGGCCCGGAGCGCTTCCGAGAGCACTTGGCCGCGCATCTGGCGGAACTGGCGGACACCACGGGCCTGCGGATGACGCTGGACGCTGATGTGCCGGACCTGCGCACCAACATGGTTGTGGTTGTCGGCCCGCGCATCGACCGGTTCATCTGTAGCGGCGACTACTCCGGCTGGGAAAATGGCGAACCGGCGGTCGCCCATATCCGAGCCGACCTGCCTGACTGGCATATCCGGCAGTGCATCGTCCAGGAGACCACACAGCTCCTGGGGCTGACCGGCGACCTGGATGGCCCAATCGTCAGCCGGCAGGACACCGTGTTCGCCAGCTACGGTGGCGCGGGCCGCCTGACGGCAGCCGACAAGGCGGTGTTGCGGGTTTTCTTCGACCGACGCCTTTCGTCGGGCATGACCCGGGCCGAAGCGATGCCCATCGTCCGGCAGATCGCCGCCGAGTTGGAGGCCCAGCAGGCCGAGAACCGATGACCTGGTTCCTCGGCGCCACGATCGGCACGATGCTCGACCCGGTTTCGCTCGTGGGCTGGATCGGACTTGGTTCGCTGGTGCGGCGATTGGAACTTGTCGCCCTCGGCGCGCTGATCTGGACCTTGGCGATGGAAGTCCTGGTCGTAGCACTGAACCCAGGCTACGGCGCTCAGGCGCTTGTGCCGCGCCTGGTCGCTGGCGCGATTGTGACCGGGCTCGTGTACGGCATCGCAACGATGATCCGCCGGCAGCGGCGCACAGAATCTGACGAACAGGCTGAATAGCGCCCATGGTTGCGGGGGCGGGACTCGAACCCGCGACCTTCGGCTTATGAGACCGACGAGCTGCCACTGCTCCACCACCGCATCCATGAGTTGGCCGGGATCGGCCGCTAATCATCGACGCTGCCAGAACGGATAATTCCGAGAAGCGAAAAATTCGGCGGGCCGGTCAGAACACCCCGAAGTCACCGTCATAGCTGTCGGCCGCCTCATACCCCGACCGCATCCGCCGCTCCTCCCGGCCAGTGACCTGGTCCCATTCGCCGGCGCCCAGCAGGATGTATTGATCCGCCTCGGCCCCGTGGCTCCACTCGTTCTTCTCGGGCTTGGGGCTGTAGATGTTGGAACCGGGGATGTTCTGTTTCCGGAACCGATAGCCGGAGGCATAGGCGCGGCGGGTGTAGCTCAGCGTCGGGCAGATCAGCAGACCCGGAATGTGGCCGTCGATCATCCGCGTCATCGGGAGCCGGATCGCCTCGAACCGCGGTGACAGCTCGTTTGTTGGGGCCGGGAAGATCGGATGGTTGATCACGTTGGCTACGGTCTCATGCCACGCCAACTCGCCCTCCTCCTTGTCTGCGCCATATGTCGCCGAAGGGTCGCAGTAGAAATCCCCGAGCGGTATCCCCTCAAAGTCTTGCCGGAGCGTCATGTTGATCATCTCGCCGAACCGGTTCGGCCCGGTGATGGTGTTCGGCTCCGTGATCAGCTCCTTCAGCTTCCGCCATTGCCCGTTCGGCATCCGCTGCCAGAACCCCGCCGCCGGTGTCCCGCCGCCATCGATCCCAACAAACAGCTTGATGCCCGGAGCTGGCTTCAGCGGCTTAGCCGCCACATGGATTTCCTCGTTGTACTCCGGCCAGACCGGCTTGCCCTTGCGGCTGAAGCCGGACTTGTTCCGCAGCATCCGGTCGACATACCACTCGGGCTCGCCATCGGCCGCGTCGGTGTAGTAGCCGTCCGGCAGGTTTCCCAGGTTCTCGGCGTTCGGCGAAAATCCGGATGGCTGGACGAAGTGCTCGTAGCTGGCCGGCCGGTTCAGTATCAGCCGATCATAGGCCCAGGAATCCTCGTCCGGCGCGTTCATGTCCATGATCACACCGCGCCAGGTCGGGCCACCCCGCGGAACCGTGTCCGCCTTCCTCGGAAACCGGCCGGCACGGCCATTGGCGAAGGTCAGCACGTCCTGCGACAGCAGGTCCGCCTCATTCAGATAGAACATGGTCGGCTGATAGCCGCGCAGGATCTCCTCCGGCTTGTGTTCGCCGATCGCCACGAACTCATGGATGATCTCGAAAAACACCGGAGGGTCGCTCGGCACCTCGACGGAGACGACGTGCTTGGCCGGCGCATCCTTCGACCCGGTAAAGTCGCCGATGTCCGCCGGGAACAGCTCGTGCCAGGATGGGATCGTCGTTTTCCAGAGCTGACGGTAGGTGTCGCGGACGGTGCAGACCTTGATCCGGCGAACACCGTCGGCCATCGGCCACTGCCGGATCGCAATCGCCACCATCTTCCAGAAGCAGGTCGTCGTCTTGCCCGAACCGAGCGGCCCCTGGATGCTGTGCACCCGCGCCTTGGAGGCCATGAACGCGCTGGACACCGGGCCGGGCGACTGCCAGGACTGCAACAGCGTGAACCGCCTCATTCATCAGGCTCCTCTTCGTCGTCGCGCACGATTGCTTCGCCGTCCAACGTGGTCACGCTGCCGTTTTCGTCGACGCCCAGGCCCAGCGCCGCCAGCGCATCGACCGACGTGCCGGGAGAGTCGGGAATACCGCTCGCGATCAGGATCACCCGGCCCTTGGCGTCCATCTGCACCGCCATCGGCTGCTTCTGATGGACATACGGCGCCAGTTCCTTCGCCGCCTGGATCTGGAGCTTGTAGGCGTCGAGCTTGTCGCAGCCGAGCTCCTGGGCGAGCTGGTCACGATCCGTCGTGTACGCCTTGGCCAGAAACTCCAGCGGCGATGTGAATTTGCCGAGGATGTAATCCGTCCAGTCCTCGGTCCGCTTGTTCTTCGATCCGGGCGGCCGCCCCGGTCCGCGGCGCTCCGGTGTCTGACCGTCGCCGCTCTGAATCGCCCCTTGCGACTCGGCCACTTCGGGGAGTAACGGTAGTTGCTCGGAGTTGGGAACGGGCGGCCCCGCGTCGCCCTCCATCAGGCCGCTGACCGCCGACCCCAACCCCGATTTCCCGTCTTCTGAGTTCACGGCCCTCACCCCGACCCGGTTGGCGCCACGGAAATCTTCGCGGCACCCTCGACGCTGCCACATCCGATAATTCCGAAAAGCCCGGACTCACCCGGGCAGGCGGGCGGCGCGATCGGGCTTGGGGGGGTGGCCCCCATTTTCAAGTATAGTCGGTTGAATGAGTCGGAAATCACTCTCGTTTCTTAGTCATTCATCGACCGACAATCCAATATCAATAGTAAAGTGACAGTGTTACCTTCTTTTATTCTTATTCACGGCTGTCCAACTATAATAGTGGTGGTTCTTTCTCCACATCATTATTGATAAACAGCAGAGCGCTGGCAGCAGAGACCGGCTCGCTAGTATTGACGAGTAGTCAATACTGATGGACAATCGAATTGGTGCTGACAACACCTACCCAGGGTAACTCCCGGCTTGATGAACCGACCGAACTGCCGGATCATCGTCTAGCCGGGAGGCCACTGAATACAACAGCCCGCTTGGGCGAATAGGTGGGTACGCAACCCTGGGTTCGTATTGTCACCTCCCGGTGCCGATGCTGATCATCGGTTAGGGCTGACAACCCAAAACCCAGGACTTTCATTCATGGCAAATGCCTCACGCAGCTCCAGCCGAGCGCGCGTCAAGAAGCGCAGGCTCATTCCAGGCAAACTGCGCAAGCAGCTCGAAGGCGAGATCGCTACGCTCGTTGAACAGCACCTTCCTGCCAGCACGCGGCGCGCCATCGCTCTGGATTACGGTGCATCGGCTGAGAACGATCGTCCCAGACACTTTGTCGAACGGTCTGGTGCGAACGGCGACCCTCGATACTACTGGCAACCTTCACATCGGCTGAGCAAGCTGGGATGGAGTTGTACCCGGCTTCCGAAGGACTTCGACCGAGCGCGCCAGATGGCCGAACAGCTAAATGCCGCTGTCGACCGCTGGCGCCTGGATGGCAGCCGGCCATTGAACGTTCGCGAATGTGATCTGCCAAAAGACCACGACTACACCGAAGATCGGCCTTCACACGGATCGGTCAACCATTTGATCAGCCTCTACCGAGCATCAGGCGGCTACATGAACGTGCAGTCCGCCACCAGACAGTCTTACGACAACTACATAAACCAGATTTCGAAAGACTTTGGAAGGAGGCAGGCTGTTTCTATCTCTGTTGCAGAATTACAAGAGAAGTACGATCTCATTCGCGCCGACCATCCGACGAAGGCTTACAAATACTTCGAGGTAATCCGGCTGATCTACAACTATGCCATGCGGCTAGAGCACATCAGTTCCAATCCGGCATCTTCTGTGAAGATGGTTTCACCAGAGCCGCGCCGAACGATCTGGACGGACGATGAGGTTGACCTATTCGTCCGCACCGCCGAGCGGCTAGGAGCGCCAGCAATCGGCACAGCGGTCATGCTCGGTGTGTTCTTGGGTCAACGATTGGCCGACCTCCTGTCGCTGACATGGTCAGACTACAAGGACGGCCGATTCCTCATTAGGCAGGCGAAGACAGACAGTCTCGTAGCGGTCCGGCCAGTCGCCGAGCTTGCGCAGCGATTGGCGGCGATGCGCCGGCACTCAGAGCATATCTTGATCGATGACGAGACCGGCCGGCCGTTCAGCTATGATCGGTTCAACCATCATTTCCGTCGCATTCGCGACAAGGCGGCGGTTCAGCACCCGGAAGTGGCCCGCCTTTGGTTCATCGATCTCCGGCGAACCTGCGTTGTCCGCATGGGCGAGGCCGATTGCACCGAAGCGCAGATCGCGGCCGTTTCCGGTCATAGTATCGATACGTCGCGGAAGATCCTGGAGGTCTATCTGCCGCGAACCCAGCCGATGGCCGATATGGCGATTGCCAAGGTGGAAGCGCGTAGAGGCAAGCGAACGACGCCAGCCAATGAAGCCCTAGGGCGGTTCTTCACGACGACAGCATCCCTAGCGCCCGCCGCCAACCAATCATAAAGAAGGCCCGCCGGCTGGAACCGGCGGGCCGCATGCCCCTGTTGAGACTTCGCCCCGCCGTGCCCTCGGCGGGGTTTTCTTTGGCCCCTAGACGCGCCGGACGGCGCGCCGCGCCCTTGGGCCGCCGGTCGCGGTCAGCCTCAGGCCGGCAGCCATGTCGCCCGGCAGATCGGGCAGGCAGCGGCGCAGCGCCGGGAGCAAGAGCGACGACGGCCAGTCATCCAGGCGACCGCCCGCACTCTCCAGCGCCATATCGATCAGCGCAGCTATGTCGGCACCGTCGCGCGCCTCCGTCTTAGTTGCCCTGTCCTTGATGGCGCCGAGCTGCGCGTCCAGCGTTTCCCGCCGCGCGTCCAAACCGCCGATGGCGTGGTCGATCTCGGCAATCTGGTCCTCGATGCTTCGGAAGCGGCGCCACAGCGTGGCGACGCTTTCAGGCTCGCGCGGCGGCAGTTCACTCATAGGCATGGAAACTCCTTGTGATTTGGCTTGCTACAGCCATGCCAGCGGCGGGCTGGCACCGGGAGCGTAGCAACGCGTCACAAGGACCACGTCCGCCTTATTCCCCTCTCGGGTCTTGTATTCGGCGGACTCCCGGCACACACTCGCCAGGCGCGACAGCGGGCCAAGCCCGTGCCGCTCGCTGCGAGGCCGACCGTTGGCGCGGTTCGCCTCGCCCTTGTGATCGGGTTGCTACACCCACGATCGAGAATGCGCTTGGTCCCGGCGACATGCAAGCCGGCCGCGCACCTAAGCCGATTTCGAACCAAATCACTCCGGCCAACGCTTCGCTAGGTTGACGAGAGGCCAACTCTTTCGTGTGCTATCGTTGCGTCGATTTGAGCTGAACGCAGGGAAAGCGATCGTGGAGTTCCTCGCCTATTCAGCAAAACTGGTGACAGCTAGCGGAACGCTATGGGCAATGTTCATTGCCGCAGACCGGTTCCTCAAACCGAGTGCTCGTCGTATGCTATCACGATGGATATTGAACAAAATTAAATACAAGAACGGCAGATTGCGCCTTCTGGCAAATTGGCCAAAAATCTATCTGAAGATGTTTGATAGCATTTTTAGAACTCGAGGGGTAAGAATTGCGAGAAACCGCACTCTAAGATTACCGCTATTTCGAGTTTCTGCTTTCTTTACGACTGCTTGGGTGCTTTTATTTACAATTGTTTGGATGACTTCTCTTTATCCTGTCGCCGATATTGAATATTCAGGCTATCCCCTTACGGACTTGATCCAATTCTTTGACATAAACCATCGAACATCTATTGACATAATATTGGAGAATGGGATAGCAATAACTTTACGGATAGATTTAGTATTATGGATTCTACTAGGAAATTATTTTGTTGACTATATATCGGTCGTGCAAACGCGATATTTCTTAGTCTTATTGGATAAATTTCGCAGTGCTACATCAAGAATGCTGATTTTGTTTTCTGATCTTCTGATTACCACATTTCTTATCGCCCTTCCTTTGATTGTGCTCGTTACTATAGGTATGGCCGCATTGGCAGAAGCCGCGAACATAGATTTTGTTTCGATATTTACATCAGTATTTCGACTATCTGGAACGATTATTGAAATTTATTTCGGTCAGGCAGCCGGTTTAATGTTCGACGTCCCGGTAGCAACTCGCAACAGCCTATTCGGAGCATTTATTTGTTCAACTTACCTCACCTCGGCTTGGTTGTGGTTCTATCTGATTGGACTTCATTTGTCGCGCATCATGATTTCGGCAATAGCAATGCTTGGTTGGATGTCCAGATTTCTAACAATAGATAAATACATAGAGAAGTTTCCATTGAAGAGTATTGGCGCCTGTTTAATTGGGGTGGTGGCTGTCCTGGCAGTATTTATGCCAGTAGCAAATAACCTATTCAGATCATCATCATAAGACACTACTCCGATCCGTTGTTCTTTTGCGTTGCACAGGACCAAATCGCTCAGCAACGGCCACCGAGGCCCTCGGAGACATGGCTCTATAGCGCCATCTCGGGTTGCGTACTCCCGGCATCAATGAAGTCATTTCCCGCGACATGACGGACGAAACGCTGGCCGGAGCTAAGACCGCGAGCGCGATCCTCGGTGCGAAATCGGCGAGTTTGGAGGCTGGCATCGCCCAGCTGCAAAAGTCTTAGGCGTCTCTTTGCCTTTTGCGCCATCATGGGTTGCATAGTGTTTCAGGCAATTGGATCAGCTGATGACGGAGAACGTTGAAGAGCCGGAAGACAATATCGAACGATTGTTAGTGCATCTAAAGGCGAACTCTCTCGCCGAGCAGCTTGTTAAGGCATGGCGGGATGCAGAACAAGGCGATGGTGTCAATGCAATCAAGGCCGTGATCCAGAATCGGCAAGACGAGTTGAGAGGCGGATTTGACGGCCCCAAGGATTAGGTCGCTCACCGTAAAAGGCTTTCGTGCATACGGGCGCGAACCACAGACGCTCAATCTCCCTAGTGACATTGCGGCTGTCTGGGCACCGAACAGCATCGGAAAGACCAGTCTGGCCGAGGCAGTGGAATTCCTATTGACCGGCCGAATTGCACGTCGGGAACTCATGGCAAGCAGCCAGGATGAGTTCGCGGACGCGTTACGAAATGCTCATCTGTCGGACAGCGATGAGGTCTATGTGGCCGCGCAGATCATGGACGCACATGGCGTTGCCCACTCGGTTAAGCGCTATCTGACCTCGGACTACGCCAAGCGGCAGAGCTGCCAATCGCGCCTAATTATCGACGACGCCGAGGCCCAGGAATCCGATCTGGCTGCACTCGGAATCATCTTGTCGCAGCCGCCGCTTGAGGCACCAGTGCTCGCCCAGCACACGCTTGGGTACATCTTCTCGGTCCGGCCGCAGGATCGAGCGACCTATTTCAAGAGCCTGCTGGACGTTACAGACCTTGAGGACCTTCGTAGCGAGATCGCGGCGCTAGAAGATGAAATCCCCCCGGCAGACGCGCCGCTTCTCGACAAATATGACGCCGCCAGCAGAATCCCATCTCTCTTGGGTTCATTCGTTCTTGTCGACATTTCTGTTCCAGACCTAGAGGGCCTGACTGGTGAATTGGCCGATGCGGCGCGCGTGCTGATCGAGGGTACAGGCGAGGACGCACCGGCAACACTCAATGAGAGGGTTTCCACGCTCGAGTCGATCCTGACCGAGCGCCGGACCAAGACATTCCCGGTGCGTGGATTTCAACGTGACCAGCTCTCTGGCTGGAACGCGCCGGCACAGGACGCTTGGAACTCTCTTGAAAAATACTTGGAAGAGAAAACGCAAGTCGACAAAGAAACCCGGCAGCTCGCGGCGCTCTTTGAGGATGTGCTGGCTATCCGAGCCGTCGCGACGACCAAGGACCCATTGGACTGCCCACTCTGCGGCACAGAAGATGCGCTAACGCCCGAGCGCTTGAATTACATTCGGCAACACGTTGAGAGCATCGGGGAGTACAAGACAGCCGAAGCGGCGGCGGCGGAAACTCTGGCGCGACTCTCTGCTAGCGCAGAGTCATTGGACACGTCGGTGAACACTGCGCTCCCGGCATTCATGAAGACCCCTCCTTCCGCACGACGGGAGACAGGGTTCACCGTTGCACGTCTACGCGAATTGGTGGCTGAGCGTTCAGGGGAGCTTGTCATTCCCTGGCTTCGACAGGTCGCGAAGATAGCGCGTGCAGCGAGAATGCTGCACCGGGCGGCACGTGACGCACTAGCACTCGCGGAGAGGCACGCCAACGACCTCGAGACGTTTGTGGATCTTGCTGAACTGCGCGCACGCTTTGAGAAATTGCCTTCCCTGAGAAGCCATCTTGGTAGTGCGTTGCAAGACTATGGTCTGCCCGAATCCGCTCTACGTTCAGCCATCAACGATACCTTGGATGCACAGTCGGACTCCGCCGGCTGGCAAGCCTTCATCGATGTTGCCCACCAACCGGAAGCGCTTCGCACCGCGCTAATTGAACGTCAGGTCCGTACCAAGGTCGGCAAAGAACTGACCACCGCACTGAAGGATATTGACCGTGCCAAGGAAAAGGTACTGGACGACAAATTTGCCCTCCATAGTGATCTAATTCATGAATGGTGGAATCGGTTGCGGCCGGACGAGGCCACATTCTTTTCGGCGCTGCTTCCACGCCCACGAGCTCGCCGAACAATCGATATCAAGGCCGGACTGTCCGCCAATCCAGACCAGTCCGATCCGAAGACGCGGGATGTGATCGCTGTTTTCAGCCAGTCACAATTGCATTGCCTCGGTCTCGCTCTATTCCTAGCAAGGGCGCAGCATGATGGTACCGGGTTCATTGTGCTCGACGATCCTGTGCTCTCCAGCGACGAAAACTACCGAACACACTTCAATCATACTGTCCTTACCGAGCTCATCGGCCTGCCGATACAAGTCATCGTGCTGACCCAGGACCACACGACATGGCAAGACCTTGAATCGTATTACCGCCACCTGGAAATCTCTATGGCTCAGCTATTCACGGAGGACCCCGCGCAAGGAGCGATAATCGACAATCGCAGCGACGATCTACTCGCCATAATCAATCGCTCCAAGTCGCTTGCTCGCGGAGGCCATCCTGATACACGCAAAGCATGTGGCCGACAGCTACGAGATGCTGGAGAACTGTTCTGCAAGGAGATGCTTGTTGCCGACCGGCGGGCCAACGGCGACGCATCTGCCAAGATCAGCGACTATGACGACAGGACTCTGGAGTGGTTGTGCCCCCGTGTTGAGCCATTAATGGTTCTAGACCCGTCCGACCCTGGCAAACTTGAAGTGTTTCGAAACACTGTCAATCCTGCGAGCCACGAAGACGTCCCACCTAGTTCAGGCGATTTGACCCATGCGTGCGGCAACCTCCGTCGTTTCGTGAAGGACTACCTCGGTCGATAGAACTCCCGTCAAGCTTGTTTGATGCCTATTCCCGCACGCCCTCTAGCACGCGATCACCGCCGCCGCGCGGAATCGCCCAGTTCGGCGGCATAAGCATGCGCTGGTGGTTCTGCTGGCGATTGCACGAATCCATTCGGGCCAGATAGCCGTCATGGAGATGCCTGCGTTCCAAGCGCCTCCATCTCCTCGATCACCTGCCGACCCCGTTCCTCAAGTTCCCGCCACGTCCGATGGATTGCCCTGCCCTCAGCATCCAACACCGTGGCCTGTCGAGAGTCGAACAGAACCAATCCGCTTTCGTCACCATTGGTGATCCAATAGGCCGTGTCGCGAAGGCTCTGACGGTACAACTCGGGCACCTGATCGGACTGCAACAAGGGGTCGAGGCTTGGTGGCACGTCAAACTCGACGGACCCGACGATTGAATTCAACTCCAGTCCGGCACCCATCATGATGGCATCAAGGTCACGTTCGACTGGAATGCGAACGGTTCGACCGCGAAACTCCCAGAACCGGTAGTGGTCGTTGATGATCGCCGCCGCCGCGTCTTCGATTGCGGAACTGCCATCCGTTCGTGCCAGATCGTAGGCTAACCGCCTTGTCTGTTCGAAGAACACGCTGAAGACGGACTGCCCTCCAGGAACGGTTGCCAGGCTTTCGCGAAAGTCGGCTAGGACATTCGGCAACTCATGATCGATGGTAGCAGCCACATCCTCGTGGAGCACCTTTCGGAGATCCGGGGTGCTTGTCGCCGCGATCTCGGCCAACCGCCCGGCTGCTTCAACTTGGCTACGCCGGGTCATCGAACCAATCACCAAACCGACTTCGGGCAGTCCCTCATCCCGCAGCTCAGTGACGATGCGGGGCCAGAACTCGCCGAACCTTTCTGACTGGCTCATCAGCACCAACGCCGCTCCCGCGCCTTGTGCCGCACGGAACTCGCCTACGATTGATGCCGCCGCGCCGGCCGGCAGAATGCGCGTATCGGCAGCCGGCACGCCCAGCCGTTCCTGTTCAGCGACCGTCAAATTGGCATAGCGCTGCGATGTTTCCCTGGAGACTGCCAGCGCTGCCTCTTGGTCCTCGGCGTCCACGACCGCCAACCGGGCGGAAACCATCTCCTGATAGGCATCATCGATCTCCGGGCTTTGCGCCCGCAAGTATCCGGCCGGATCGTTGCCAAGCTGCCGGCGCTTCTCTCCAATGGCGTTGACCAGGCGGCCGAACTCTGACGCCTCGGCCCGGAAATCCTCAGGCGTCTCCAGATCGGCCCGCCGTTCCGCCAGCATCGCCGCTTCTTCGTCCGGCGTGGCCAGGGCGATCATGTTCAGATCGGCCCCGAACGCCTCGGCCCGGCCGCGCGCCTCGATCATCTCCCTGGCCGCCTCCTCACCCAGATTGGCAACCAGGTCATCGTCGCTGTAGCGGCCGTCAGGCGCGTTCCCCGCTTCCAGGAAGGCCACGTAGTCATCGAAGCCGCCAAGGTACTCGGTGCGGGCCAGACGCTCGCGCACGGCCGCCTCACGTGCCAGGCGGTCCCGTTCGGACGTGGCGCGGGTCATCAGCGCGTTCTTCTGGCTTGGTGTCAGCCGGTCATCGAAGTCGCCGCTGTCCAGCGCGTCCAGCGCCGCGCTCGGATCCTCATCGATGCCGAACAGGATCGCGGATTGCGCCAAGGACTGTTCGGCCGCGCTGCGCAGCGCGGCCATGCGGTCGGCGGGCAGCGTCTTGGCCGCTTCGTCCAGCGATGCCATCAGCTCGGCGCGGCCATCATCGTATTGGCTGCCATCCGACCGTATGGCATTGGCCGTCGCATCAATCGCACGGCCAAGCTGCAAGGCCCGATGGTCGCCGGCGGCCTGCACCTCGAACGCCTCGGCCCGCGCGCCGATCTCGCCGCCGAAGCGCGCGGCCCGCTCCGCGAACAACCGCCGCGCATCATCGCTGGGAAGGCTTTCGGCGACGCCGGCGACGTACTGGTCAAGCTGGGACTGGATGCCCGCGGCAAAGCCGCTCCCGTCCGGCTTGGCGCCTTGGACGGCCTCGACATAGCGCCCGGCGAACTCCGACCGCATGTTGGCGGTCGCCTCGACAACCGCCGCCGCGTCCCGCTGTTGCTCGGCCCGGCGCAAGCCCTGGCCGACCTTGCGGATGCCAGCTGCGATAGGGTTGCCGCCGAAAGGCCGCAGTGCGCGGTCGCGCCCGGTCGGCACCGGCCGCCGCGAAACCTGTTGCGGAATGCGGACCATGGCTCACCGCTCCTTTCCGGGTTGAAACGAACATCGGCGGGCCCGGCCAGGCCCGCCGATGCATCGGGTCAGAGGCTCACGGCTCCTGAACGTCGATCTGCACGACCTTCACTTCCTGCATTCGGGTCGTCCCGAAGGTCGAGCATGCGTGGTACTGCCAGGCATAGTTCTTGCCGGGCAATTGCTCGGCCCGCACCAGCGGTGGCTTGGGATCGTTGAGCAGGAGACCTTCCTTGACCCAGGCGACGCAGCTCCGCACGGTTCCCGTCTTGGGCAGGATCTGGTGCAGGATGCCCTCCTGATCCGTCCAGTCCTCCAGACGGATGTACTGGAAGGCATAAAACTTGTCGTCGCCCATGCCGCCATCGACCAGCACCCGTTGGGTGTTGAAGTCGATGGACTTCACTTCGGTCGTGTCGAGGAACTCGTCTTCTTGGGCGGACGTCCAGGCGATGGTCAACTCCGACCCCATCTCCAGGGCGTTGCCGGCCTTCATCCTCTTTAAGGCATCCTTCACCTTGGCCAGGGTGAAGCCGGTGCCGCCATGGGCGATCTGCTGTCCAGCCGGCAGGGCGACGATATCGGTGCCGGTCTTTCCAGTGAGCGCATTGCCCAACGCCGCATCGATGATGGCTTTGTCCCGCTCGCGATTTAGCGCGGCAATGAAGACCTTGCCGTACTCGCCGCCCGGGTTGCTCAAGATGCGAACCAGATCTTGTTCGTCCAACAGGTCGGCAACCGCCCAATCCTTGGGAATGGCCCAGCGCCGACGGTGCGGAGTGTTCACGTACTGCGTATCGCCGTGTCGCGTGACGACTTCTTTCGCCGCCACGGCGCCCACCTGGTCGAAGCTGACGCGCTCGCCGGGTTCAGCCTCGGTGCGCACCCGATCAATCAGCTTGGACTGCAACTGTTGGGCCAGAGTCTCGAAACCTACATTGTAGGTATCGACCATGGCCGTGGTGATTAGCGTGGACATACTGTCCTCCAAAACGTCGGTTGATTGTCAGCGTTTCGGAGGGGTTGCCCGGCTGGCCGGACCCGTCCTTGCGTTTAGCGCCCGCCCTGGCGGCCGGTCTTTCCCGGCCGTCGCCCGGACCTCGCCATGGGCCGCGAGGTTGCCCGGAATGCTTCTGCCCACTGTCGCCGTCTTTCCGGCCGTCATCGGACCCGGACTTGCCGGGTTGCCCGAACCTTCCGGCCGTCAGGCCGAATTCTGTCCCCCATCGGACGCTTCGCCGCCGCCGGCCTGTCGCCTCGCTTCGGCCTGCAACGTCTCCATGCGGGCCACGGCATCCTTGTGTCCTGTGTGCTTGCTGTTCATGAACGCCTTCATGAAATCCTTGTCGGCCCGGAGCTGGGCGATCTCATCCGCCGCGCCGCCGCCGCCCGATGCCCCGAAGCCGCCGCCCGGAAGAGCGCCATCCTCGGAAGTCTCATGGCCCAACAGGGCCAGGCGCTTCATCAGCCCGACATTGCCGGTCAGCCCGGCGCTGTCCAGAACGGCGCGGAGATCCGGCACGTCCTGTCCGCCCAGGAAGCGGATACCGGAATCGGCATAGCCCAGCTCCGTCTCGGCCGCCGCGCCGTACTCCTCGCTGAAGGACCGTTCGACATTTGCAATGCCGCGCCGGATTGCACCTTCGTGCCTTTCATCCGCCTGCGCGCCGCCCTCATAGTGCCGGTCGCGAAGCGCCTCGGCCTGCCGTGGCGTCAGGCCCAGCGCATGCGCTTCCTCGGCCAGCATGCGGTCAACGGCCGGATCGGCGTCGTCGCGGTCGGGGAACCGATAGCCCTCGGCATCTTCCGGACAGCCAAGCCGGCGATGCACTTCCGACCAGTCGGCGTCCCCGGCATCCTCGCCGGGCAGCCGCAAGAGCTGATCGGTCGGCACGCCCTGCAGGCGTTCCAGCTGCCGATAGCCCTCGATCACATCGCCCCACCCGGACCAGCCCTTGCTCTCCACCAGCCGGGCGTCGTCCTCGCCCAGCCCGGCCGCCCAGCCATCCGCCTCGCCGATCTCCGCGCCCGCCGTGGCGGCGCCATCCTCAATCCCGGCCATCACTCCAGCCCGACCAGCCGTCGCCGCCGCGTCCGCGCCGACGGCGCGGCATCCTCCAGCAACCTCCGCCGCCGCCCGCGCAAGCCGGCAACATCGGTCCCCGGCCGCCCGGTATCCGTCACGGGGGCAGTCGCTTCTGTCGGCGTGCCGAGCAACAGGTTCTTCACCGCCCGCTCATCACCCTTCCCTTCCGGCCCTTGCGTATTGCCGCCACCGACTGAAGGACCAAGGGAGTCGAGATCGAACAACCTCTGAACGGTAAGCGCCGCCCCCATACCGGGAACAAGGGGTGCCAGAATCGTGCCCAGCTCGGATTGAGTCAGGCCACCGCGACCATCGTTGAGCCGCTCGCTGGCGCGCAACCTATCCCGGCGCTCGGATACTGAGGCAGGACCGGTTGCAGGTGACTGATGGACTCGGTTAACTCGCGCGCGACCAGAACCAGCGCCCATTGCTATGCTCTCCTATCTTGGGTTGAATGGCAGCAACCAAGCTCAAGGGGACCGTCGCCAAGCCAATGCGTCTTGCCGCCCTCGCCGCCACCATGTTGACCGGCGCTTGCGCCCTGCTCCCGGTGAACATCGACCCGCCGGCCCCGGACACCCTTGCCGAGCGCTTTGAGCTGATCGCCTTCTACAACGAACTCTCCAGCGAAGTGGCACCGCTCGCCCGATGGCGTGAGGGACCTATTCGCGTCGGGACTCTTGGCGCGGACGCCAGTCGATACGGAGCAGACATCGCCCTTTTGGCAGATGAGTTCAGCACCCTTACAGGAGCGCACTTCGAACTTGTCGGCCCAAACCAAACGGCCGACATCGTAATCCTTATGGATACCCGCCAGAACATCGTCCAACAGTTCGAACGTGTTCCTGCTCTGCGTTCGGAAGTGCAATACGCAGCTAGCGCCAACTGTTTCGGCATCTACTTCGCGGGCTCGACGGTTAACCCTTACACCATCGAAAGCGCGGTAATCTCGATCCGGCGAGCCTCGGCTCAGCCGACTCGGCGCTGCCTGGCACAAGAATTGACCCAGGTTCTCGGCCTGCCGAACGATATCGATGACCCGGATGGAACGGTCTTTGCGAGCGGCTCGACCCGAACCACGCTCAGCGCAAGCGACCGCAATATCGTCCGCATCCTCTACGACCGGCGCTTGCAGCCCGGAATGACGCGCACCGAGGCCATGCCGATCGTCCGCCGGATCGCCGCCGAGCTGGAGGCCCAGCAGGCAACCGCAGAATAGGGCGCCGGCTGGGACCATCAGGCGTCTCCGCCCGATCCGTCGTCACCCGCGCCGCCGCCCTTGCCGTCGCCGCCATCATCACCCGCGCCGGCCCCATTGCCGCCTTTACTGTCGTCGCCTTCAGCGCCTTCGCCCGCACCCTTGCTGCCCTTGCCGTCGTCGCCCTTGCCCTTGCCGTCTGCCCCGGCGTCGGCGGCCCGCGTCTCAACCGCTCCGCTCGCCATGGACTGCAAGTCGGTCAGCGCCGCGACGGCATCGGCATGGTCCGGGTGCGCCTTGTCCATGAACGCCTTCATGAACGCTTCGTCACCGCGCGCCTCGGCAATGGCCGCCTTCGCCTCGGCCGGCGTCAGATCGTCGAAGGCGTTGTCGTCGTCCGGTTCGGCCTTGGCCAGGGATACCGGCTCGCCATTGGCCAAGGCATGAAGCGCCGTCATCGCCTCAACGGCATCGCCATGGTTGCGATGCGTGCCGTCCAGGAACGCCTTCATGAACGCCTCTTCACCGCGAAGCCGCTCAATGACCGTGCGGGCCTGGCCCGCCGTGACAACGCTGTCCTGGCCGCTCATGCCGCGTCCTTTCCGTCTTTGCCCGCCACGGCCGGCGGCGGTTCCGTGGTCTCATCCGCCGCACCTAGGGGCAGCTCGGCTTCCTCGGGCTCGGCGGCCGGCGCCAGCAACAGCCGCGCCGTGTAGGGCGCTTCACGCTCCGCCAGCGGCCGGTCGGCCGCAAGGCTGGAGAACAGCGTCGGCTTGAGGCCGATCAGCGGTTCCGGCGTCCAGGGATTGACCGGTGCCCAGCGCAGAAGGTCGGCCAGGTACAGCGACAGCCGGTCGCGGAACTCGGCGAAGGTCATGGAGAACAGGCCGCGCGGCCGGTCGTCGCCGCGCGCCTTGAAGATCTCCGCCGTGATCGTCTCGACTTCCAGGATGCCGTCGCGCAACTGCCGCGCCAGACCATCGATTTCGGCGAGCTTGGCCTGGCGCTTGTCGCACAGGCCCGCGACCTTGCGCGCCCGCCGCCCGGCCCGCGCCGTCTCGGCCTCGGCCTCCAGCTCGGCGATCCGACCATCCGCGCCGACGATGGCCGAGCGAAGCCCCTCGCATTTCAGGTCATGGTCGGCCAGTCGCCGCCGCGCCTCGGCCAGCCGGTCGCCGGCCTTGGCATCCACCGCCATGGCCGACCCGATGGCGGCTTCATCCGCCTCGGCGGCCAGCCCCGGCCGCGCCGCCTCGCAAGCCTCCAGTTCAGTCGCCAACTCGGCGCGCTTGGCCCGCAGACCGGCCAGCGATCCGCCGGACGGGAACAGTCTTTCCATGATCGGCATGGCCGCCCCCGTCAGGCGCCGTACTCGGCGAATGCGGCCGCGACCGCATCGCCGAACGCCGTCTGGAACGCCGTGTTGCCGTCCCAGCCGTCCCGGTCGCCGGAATGCAGCGTGCCGTTCAGAACATCGTTCCGCGCCACCTGCAGCGCCGACGCAACCATCTTCGGCCCGCTCACGGCGTCCGGCTGGCCATAGTGCCCGCGCAGGTACAGCGCATAAGCCTTCGCCGCCGCGAACCGGAGCGCCGGCTCCAGAAACGGGTTGGCTTCCAGCGCCGCCTCGGCCGAATGCCGCTCGCAGTGCGCACGCAACCGCGACAGGACCGAATTGGAAAACCTCTTCGCCGTCGTCAGGGCCATGCCGGCTCTCTCCCGATCCGCGCCCCGCCGAAACGCGAGGCCACCATCCAACGTGCCAGCCCGGATAATTCCGAAAACCCCAAATCGACCGGGCCTATTGATTGACGCTGCCCGATCCAGATGGACTGACAAGGGGAGAAATGCCCGCGATCCGACCCAAACCGGCCGATCCGCAAAAATTTTTTTACTTGCGTTTCATTCGATTCGCTCGGCCTCCTATGGTCGGTTCCCTTTGGGAGTTTCCGCCCTTTCGCAACGCCCCAACCCACCCGCATCGGACCGAATAGCGCCCAACGCGCCGGTTGTACGACATTGGGCGTCCGACATTTCGAGACAGGATGTTGCTGTCCAACTTTCCTTGGGGGAACAGCGGTTTAGGTCGATGAAATCGCACGGCCGGATATTCACATGCGCTTCAGGGGTTTAATCGGGCAATGGGGGCATTTACCCCATGGGACCACTCATAGACCCCTTCCCCCGACCCCGATTTCTAGTTCATTGATTTTCCGCGACTGTCCAACTCAAAACCCGATTTCAGTGAGGACTCCCAGCAGGTTAGCTGGCGCTCCCCCCACTGGATTTTCCAATGGGGGGGTGGCCCGTCCGGGAGCTGGTCGTGCGGTGCGAGGGCCAGGCGCGCCCGGTCGGGTAAGCGTTCCTTACCGCCGAACGCTAGGGAATCCGCGCCTCACAGCCGGTTGTCCAACTCGACCTGTCCAACTCGGCATGCTAACTCATTGATTTCATTGCATTTGCTGCCGTGTCCTCGACCGCACGCCGGATCCGCCATCGCCACCGATTCAGCCCCTCGCCGCCGGCCCGCGCCGCCCTGCCCGCCCCCGCTCTCCCGGCCGCCCGCCCGCCGACCGGCCGCAACGGCAATAAATGCCCTTTATTCAATCCGTTAGCGCCGAGGCGTTGCGGTCGTTGCACCGGCGTTGCACTCGGCCTGCTCGCCAAGCGATTGATCCGATTGCGCTTTTCCCGCCTGACTACATCACTGCAACGACCGCAACGGATATGTGAACTCTCCCATACGTGCGCGCGCGCGTGCGCGAGAGCCGCAAGAGGCGTTGCGGTCGTTGCAGTCTGGTTTTGTGCTGTCGGATCAGTGGGTTAGCTGCAACGGCGTGTGTTGCAGTGCTGGTGCGACCGTTGCACCCCACCCCCGAGGGGCGATCAGCTTCCGCGACTGTTTTGCCCTCGAAGGGTCGGGGTCGGGGAAGCGAAGCGGCGAGACGGTACGCGCGACCGGCGGCGAACGCAAGCCCCTGTGATCGAGGTCAGGAGATGGACGGCCTGGCGCTGCGCACCAGGCCGAAGCCATGCGTATCGGCCTATCGGCCGAGCGGACAGGCGAGAGCGCGGATACATCATGGCGATGTATTTTTTGTTTGACAAACATTCTTCATGATGCTTTTACTGGCACTAGATGCATCGTGGTGATGCATTGGCAAGCGGAGAAAACGCTATGTCGTATCGACGGTCCTACAAGGGTGATCCAAGGTGGATCACCGCTCGCTTCAAGAGCAAATGCACCGGCTGCGATGCCCCGATCAGCAAGGGCGACTCGGCCTTCTACTTTCCCAACGGCAAGTCGCTCTATGGCGACAAATGCGGATGCGGCCGCGACCAGTCGGCCAGCTTCGACGCTGCCGCGTTCGATGAGGCGAACAACCTGTGCCTCTGAAACGCAACAGCGCCGGCCGGTGCTGGAACCACCGGCCGACGCCTTCCCCTCAACGCTCACTCTCATGAACCCAAGGAGGCAAGCATCATGCCACGCACCAACAGCAAATCGAAGAACCGCGCCAAGCGCGACCTGTACCAAGAGGTCACCGACACGATCATTGAAGCGATCGAGGCCGACCCCGGCCGCTGGACGCGCCCATGGCGCACCGGACCAGACGGCGTTCCTTGCGGCGACTACGGCATGCCCTTCAACGCCACCACAGGCTCCACCTATCGCGGCGTGAACGTCCTGTTGCTCTGGCACCGCGCCGCGCGGCTCGGCTTCGAGACCAATGCCTGGGCCAGCTACAATCAGTGGCTCAAGCGTGGCGCGCAGGTCCGCAAGGGCGAGCGCGGCTCAACCATCGTGTTCTTCCGCACCATCGAGCGTGAGGGCAAGGATGGCGGAGATCCGGAACGCATCCCGGTGCTGCGCCACTACACGGTGTTCAACGCCGACCAGGTCGACGGCTACACCCCGCCGACCGTCCAGCCGCAGCCGCTGGTCGAGCGCATCGAGGCGGCCGGCGACTACGTGGCCAACACCGGCGCGAAGGTCGAGCATGGCGGAAGCCGCGCGTTCTACTCGCCGTTTTCCGATCATATCGGCATGCCGTACCTGTCGCAGTTCCGGGACACGGACCACGGCACGGCGGCCGAGCATTACCAGTCGACGCTGCTGCATGAGCTGGTGCACTGGACCGGCCATCGCGACCGTATCGACCGCGAGCTCCGCAACCGATTCGGCGACGATGGCTATGCGGCCGAGGAACTGATTGCCGAGCTCGGCGCGGCCTTCCTGTGCGCCGAACTGGGCATCGACAGCGAACCGCGCCAGGACCATGCTCAATATCTGGCGTCATGGCTGAGGGTGCTGAAGTCCGACAAGCGTGCGATCTTCACCGCTGCCGCCAGGGCCAGCGAGGCGGCGGAATACCTGGACCGGTTCCAGTACGACGACGATGGCGACGGCGGGCGCGAGGACGTGCCCGACCCCGCCACGCCGGCCTTGCCCCCGCCGCCGGCCGCCCTGCCGACCCCGTCGCCGGCACCGGCCATCGCTGCCAACAGCAATCGGAAGGAGCGGGCGCGCACAGCGCCCGCCACCCGCCGGCCGGTCCTGGTCGGTGGCGTGAAGGTGGTTCCGGGTTGGGACTGGTCGCCGACATACCGCCGATACGTCCAGGCCCAGGCCCGCGCGCTGGCCGAGGACAACCGCTCCGACGCCCACCGCAATAAGGATCAGGCCATCGCCTATGCCCGGTGGCTGGCAGACCGCGACGGCGTACCTATCGCACCGCACCTGGAACCGGTGATCGCGACCGCGCTGGCGCCCGATGGCTGCTATCGCGTCAACAAGGTGACGTTCTTCTCGCCGGCGGGCACCCGGCGGGACATCCATCTCCCGAACTGGGACTTCGTGCCGAGCGTGCACATCACCACCGACGCCGACGCGGCGTGATCGCAACCCCAAGGGTCGGGGCTTCGGCCCCGGCCGCCTTTGTGCTAGACGGAGGACCATGCCCGTGACCGCCACCCAGTTCCGCGCCTGGCGCAAGCGCCACGGCCTCAACCAGACCCAGGCCGGCGAGGCCATCGGCCGCTCGCTGCCCCAGGTGCAGCGCTACGAGGATGGCGCGGAGATTCCCCGCGCCGTGGAGCTGGCCATGGCCGCCGTCGAGGCCGAGCGCTACGCCCCGATCATGATGCGGGAGGTCTGGGCGCGGATTCATAGTGATTAAACGATTCTAGGCTGAGGCAACCCAATGAATGCAACCGACGAAGACTATCCGCAGCTCGATCCACTGGATCCCCGTTTCCCTGAGCCTGACGAATGGTCGGCCTTCATTTCCCGGACCATCTATGAAGACAGATTCGGTAGGTCAGACGAATCCACCGCGCTAATTGAAAAGATTCGGCGGGCTTGCCGGAAGAATTGGTCCAAGGTCATTCCGCAGGGGCAAACGTTCTATCGCTGTCGCACCCATCCACTCGACCGCCCAACGGTCGTCAACAAACTGAGAGAAGTGGCTGGCCTTGAACCCTTGACCGACGGGGAGATTTGCGCCCCGCAAATCAATCGCGCAACTGCTGGCCGCGCAAATCCGACTGGGATACCGTACCTGTACCTGTCGGATAAGGCCGCGACGGCAATTGCAGAAGCCAGGCCGTGGTTGACTGCGATGCTCACAGTCTGCGCGTTCGAAATCAAACGTGATCTAACGATCGCTGATCTATGCCCGACTCCCGAGGAGAAACAGTCAGCCGTTCGCGTGCCGGGTGTTAAGGAGGATTCCGCGAAGCCTACGAAGGCCAAGTCTTTGCGGTGGGCCATCGGCAAGAGTTTCGCGCGGCCACTTCATCGCGACCATGAGACCGGCTATGCGCCTACACAATTGGTTGCCGAGAGCATCAAGACTATTGGTTTTGACGGCATCGCGTTTCCGAGCGCCATGCGGAACAAGGGATGGAACCTGGCTCTCTTCCTCCCGGATGATGCCAAGCCGGGACAAAGGCGCGTCATGACAATCGACAAGATTGAGTATTTCCCTCGCGATCTCGGCACCTACTCGCCATCCTCCCCCAAAACCTGATCCATCGGCACCAGCCAGCACCGGTGCGGCACGTTGGCGAAGCGCAGGTTCGATTTCGCCGGTTTCGCCCCCGGCACCCGCTTCATGGCCTGGACCCAGACGCCGTTGGTGCCGGACAGGCCGGTCCAATGGGTATCCCGGAACACGCCCTGCAGGCCCTGATGCGCGTTGGCCACGGCCAGCCACCACACCCCGTCCTCGCAGATCGTGCGCAGCCCGATGGTGCCGAGCGCCCGCTGCGCCTCCTTGATGTCCAACTGATCGCCCGGCCCATCGTCGGGATCTACGCGCCCGGCCGCCGCCGCCATGTAGTAGCCCACCGGCTTCTTCATGCCACCGCGATACACCTCGGCCGGCGCGCTGCACAGGTGGTCCAAGCAGCGCCGCCAGTCGGCCACGTTGTCCGCCAGCTCCGACAGCCCCTCCGGCTTCAGCGCCTCGGCCCAATGGTCCAGTGTGTCGGAATCCGGCTCATGGTCGTAGAGCAGCAGGTCGGCCGCCGCCAGCAGCGTGCCCCACTGGTCGGCCCCGCGGCCGCTATGCCCCTTCCCCTTCAGCGCTGCCCGGTACCGCGCCAGCGTCGTCTCCCACCGATCCCACCCGTCGACCATGCGGCGCAGCAGGCCGGTGCCGACCGCACGCCACAGGAACGGCTCCAGCACCGGCTCCACCGCATCCGGGGGGAACGGGTCCAGTTCCAGGATCGCCATGCGGGAGAGGTCCTGGCTGCGCAGCGGCGGGATCAGGATGCTCGAGAACAGGAAGCAGTTCCGCGCCACGAACTCGGTGGCCTGGTGGTCTTGGCCGCCGCGCAGGATGACGCCGCCGCTGGACGCCTGGCGGGCCAGCTCGATCACCGCCTTCTGCCGGCGGTTGTCGGCGTCGGCCTCCAGCTCGTCCACCTCGACCGGCAGGCTGGCATGCCCGGTCTTCTGCCAGATGCCGGCGGCCGACACGTTGTTCACCGCGATGATGGCATCATCGAACACCAGCCGGATCAGATCGTGCACGGTGGACTTGCCGGTCCCCATATCGCCGGTCAACCACACCATCGGCCGCCATTTCAGCGCGCCGCCGATGAAGGCGGCCCCCAGCCAGCCCAGCAGCAGATGCGCATCGATAGCCTTGCGCCGCCATGCCCAGGTCTCCAGCAGCCGCTTGACCACCGCGCCCGGCCCGTCCTGGTCGGATGACGGCGCCCGGTCCTTTCCGGGCAGGATCGCCGGCGGTGCGGCCGGATAGACGAAGCGGTCGATGCGGCCGGGGTCCAGGACCACGCCGGTGCCGGGCGCGCCGTCCCCCGGCTTGGCACCGCGCCAGATCCGCCCGCCGCCATGAATGATCAACTCGCCCAGTTCCCCCTTCCACGCGCCGGAGCCGCGCAGCGACTTCACCGGGTCATAGATGCCGTGCCTGGCGCAGGCCGCCACCAGCTCCTTTTGCACCTGGTCGTAATGCACCCCGGTCAGCACCTGCTTGACGGTCTCGTTGCCGTCGTCGTCCTTCTCGGTCACCTGCTTGTACCGACCCCAATACTTGGTCAGCAGCGGCGCGCAGAGATCGAACAGCGCGATAATCTTGTTCTTGCCGAACTCGGTATCCTTGATCGCCTGGAGCTGGCGGGTGGCGTCGATCACATAGTAGAGGCGGCCATCCTTGCCCAGCGGCACGATGGGCACGTCCTCGGGCAGGCCGTCCTCGGTGTCCCGCCGCTTCGGCCGGCCGTTCGTCTCGGCCGGCACGTCGCCGGCATCGTCCGCCGGCGGCGGAACGGTCACCTTCCGCGCATTGTCGATCACCATGCGGACTGGGCTGGGTTCGTCGGGAGTGTCGGTCATCCGAGATACACCGGCGGCACCTGGTCGGGCGGATAGGTCGCGGCCCATCGTTCCAGCACCTCGGGCAGCTTGCCCGGCCGGATGTTGCCGGATTCGTCAAAGCAGTCGGGAGCCGCCTTGCGCCACTCGACCCGCTGCCGGGCCTTGCCCATCTGGTGGGCGCACTGGGTCACGTCCGTGACCTCCGGCGGGCTGCCGTCATGCCATGATAAATCGTGTGGGCACCCTGCCGGCGGCTCCGGATCGATCCAGAATAGATAGGCGTTCGGATCGCCGCAGATCGGGCACGGGAGCTTTGCCATCATCCGGCCTCGGCAAACAGGTCGCCGGCGGGCCGGAAGTTGGTGTAGATCACCTCGCTCTTGACCGAGTTGACCAGGCCGCGAACCGCCACCGTGGTGCGGTGCCAGTCCTGCAGCACCTGGTCGTACACTGTATCCTCCGCCATGGTCAGGATCACCGCGCCGGCGACGCCGCGCAGGTCTTCCGCCAGCGCCGCATGCTCCTCCTCCGTCATGTCGACGGCATAGGGCCTGGCCTTGGTGTCGATCGCGCTGTTGGGATAGGGCGGGTCCAGGAACAGGCAGGAATCCGGCATCGGCCCGAACCGCGCCACAATGTCTCGGATATCAGCACAATGGATCGTCGCATGCTTCAACCGGTCAGCCGCCGCCAGGATCCGGGCCGGTACGCGCTGCCAGACATGCGGCACCGGTGAATTGGCCTTAGAGCTTGAGCGCCATCCGGCCGACCAAGACAGCCGATTGTTGGCCGTCGGCGCACCAATCGACATCCAGCTTCGCACGAGGAACAGCCGCGCCCGCTCCACGGGCCCGGCGGCGCCCGCCTCAGCGAGGCACGCTTCGGCGAATTCCTGTTGGGCATAGGGTGTCAGGGCGATCAGCTCGGCCAGCTCGGCGCACATCTCTCGATCGCGGATCACCCGGAACAGGTTGACGATCTCGCCATCCTTGTCGTTCAGGTTTTCGAAGCGATGCGGCGGCTTGGCCAATGTCACGGCCGCGCTGCCGGCAAACCCCTCGACCCAGACGCGGCAGCCGGCCGGGATGAGCCGGATGATGTCGCCGGCGAGACGCACCTTGCTCCCGAATTGCCGATGCACCGTTTGCGCCATCAACCGGCCTCGGCAAACAGATCGTTGTCCTGCCGGCCAGGCCGGCGCAGCGGCTTCAGGAATGTTGCCCATTGGTCGCCGTAGCGACCGAACTTCGACCACACGGCCCAGCACAGGTCCATGGCGGGCTTGCCGGCCCCGGTGAAGTCCACGCGCCAGGTGATCGGCATCCAGAAGGTCGGCGGGAAGTTGTTCAGCAGTTCGTAGCGGTCGCCGGCATTCCAGTAGGTGGCCTTCAGCAGCAAGGCGACCTGCTCCACGCCCTCCAGGCGCAGCGCCGACACGATGAACGCCTTGGCGTGCACGAAGGGCGGGTTCGTCACGACGATGGGCGCCAGCGCCTTGTCCGCCCGGGTGAAGTCGTGGCCCGGCTCGCCATAACCCCGGTCGAACAGATCGGTCGCCACCACCGACCGACCTGCACCGCGCAGCACTTCGGCCAAAGCGCCCTCGCCGCAGGCGCATTCCCAGATCGGGAGATCCGGCAAAAGCACGCCGGACTCCAGTAGCGCCAGCGTCACCTCCGGCGGCGTCGGATAGAAGTCGCCCGGCCGCCGCTCGCCGTTCCCCCCGGCCATCGCCGCGCCCAGGTTGTTAGGCTTTGTCATGGGCACTCCCCGCGGCGGTTACAATGGCCCGCGCCAGTTCCACCGTGACCGGATCGCCGTCGACCAGCTCGGTCAGCAGGCGCAGTTCGTCATCCTTGATCTTGAGGACGCGCTCCGGCCGCTCGTTGGGCGGCAACAGCTTCAGCTCGGCCCGCCATCCCTCCCCGGTTCGCGTCACGACCGGCTCGCCGTCCCAACTCGCGACCCTGGCCTCGGGGAGTTGCGGCCCCATCACGCAACTCCCTTGCACGCCAGTTCGTTCAGATCCTTTGCCACACCGCGCGGCGGGCGTGCCTCCAGCACGTCAAAGCCCTGTTCTGCGAAATTGAGGAAGGCCCGGCCCAGCGAGCCGTCGGCCGCCGAGCCTTCTTCGTCGTTGTCGGCGATCACCATCACCGTGCCGATGGAGGCCGGCAGGGTGATGTTGGCCATGTTCGCGACGCTCACCGCCGCGATCGCGCGGAAGTCCGGCCGGGCCTGGGCGGCGGTCAGCGCGTCCTCGATGCCCTCGGCCACCATCACCATGTCGCAGTCCGGCGCGGCCGCCAGGCGCTTGCCCGACTCGCCCCGGTGCAGCCGGATGAAGCCGCCCTCATACAGGCCCAGCGTCTTCTTGGTTTCCTTCAGCTCCGCCTTTCCCCATCGGCCGCCGCCCAGATCGCGCAGCCAGGTGCGGTGGATCGCCAGGAAGCGGCCATCCGCCCCCTGGATGATGCCGACCATGGCAGGCAGGCGCACATCCTTGCCCAGCTCCCGGCAGGTCAGGGCCGGGTGATAGCGCAGAGCGCGCGGTACCCGCGGCAGGGCGCGCACATCGATGGACCGGCCCCGCAGGTAGCGCTCCACCGGGGTGCCCAGGATGTCCGGCTCGGCCTCCTCCCACCGGCGCCAGGCGCTCGCCCGGAATTTCCGCTGCTCGGCCTCGGCCTCCTTGCGCTGTCGCGACTTCGCCACCCGCGCCTGGCGGGCGGTGCGCTTCAGCCGGGCCGGGTCCAGATCGTCCAGCCCCAGCCAGGACTTGGCCCAGCCTACGGCCCGCTTCACGTCGCCGCCGCACTCCACATAGGCGATCAGGTCCAGCACATCGCCGCTGTCGTGCTTGCGCCCGCCGCTCCCGGTCGTGGCGAAGTCGGCCCAGGTGCCCCGCTTCGTTCCGTCCAGCCGGATCGCCATGGACCCAAGCGAGCGGTCATCCCGGTTCGGGTTCTTTACGAACAGCTCCGGCCCCCACCGCTCGCCGCGCAGCCCCAGCCGCTCCACCACGGCCTCCAGCCGCTCGTTGAGCATGTCCACGATCTGCGAGACCGGGATAAGGTGGCGGGGATCCGGCATGCGGTGTCAGGTGGCCGCCGTCGGAGGGAGGTCAGTGGGTGCCAGTTCCGGCCAGCGCCGATGATTCTCCGCGACCTTTTCCTCACAGGCCGCATCCAGGGCATAGCCGTAGCTTTCCGCCAGGCACTCCAGATGCTCCCAGCACTGCTGCATGGCCGTGGCCAGAGCGTTCCAGCCACTCACTTCCGCGTTGTGCCAGTCCTCCTCGATGCGCCCCGAGACCCGGCCTGCCCATCGGTGAAGGCTCAAAGCGGTCCGATACTGATCATCGGCGGCGAAACCTCGGCAGGCTGTCATGACCTTGACCGGCTTGCCGTCGCACCCGTTCGGTCGAATAAGTGTCGGCAGGGTGACCTTGCAGGCGCCGGCCAGGAGCTCTAGATAGATGCGGCTGTCCGCTGCCTCCTCCGCGATCTTCTGCCGGCGATCGCCACCATCGCCCCGCCAGTCCTTCTTGATGAGGTTCAGCAGTTCGCCAACCTCGCCTGCGAAAGCGAGCGCCAGGAAGTTTCGATCGTCCCGGCTCCACGGCGGGCGACCCTTCAGCTTTGCATGGCCCTCGTGGTCGCGCAGGACCTCCGCCTTCCAGTTCATGACGCTCATGGTGCCGCTCCTAGAACGGGATCGGGCCGGGCCACCGGTCCAGGGTGTTGCGCAGGATGCTGGCGAGCTGCGGCTCGATGCCGAACCGCTTCACCGCCGCGTCCAGATTGACCTCGCCGGCATCGGCAGTGCGGGCCGCCGCCGCCTTCCAGTCGCAGACCATCTCGACCAGATCGACGAGGTCCATGCCGGCCACGCCGTCGCTGTAGTGCTCGGGGTGGTGCGAGTTGTGCGTGTAGTGATGCTCCAGCGCCGGCCCCAGCGCCTCCAGGCTCGCCTTGTATTCCGGCGTGCCAAATTTCAGGGACTTAAGCTTCGGGGTTTCCCGGTCGAAGGCCGGCTTCTCATTGTCGAGAAGCTTGGTGGCATCGTGGATCGATGCCCGCTCCAGCATCTCGGCGACGAACTCGCCGATGTGGTCGCGGACCTGGTGGATGTGTTGGAGCGTGTCCGCTCGGCTGTCATACTCGGCCATCAAGCCGTCTCCTCTCTCACTGTGGGAAGTGCCTCGCCCAGCGCCGCCCGCACCACGGCCTCGGCCAATGGCGGGCAGACGGAGTTGCCGCACATGCGGACCTGGTCGGTCTTGGTCAGGCGCTTGCCCTCGAAGACCGGGTCAATGACGTAGCTGTCGGGGAAACCCTGGGCGCGGAACAGCTCGCGGGCGCTCAGCATCCGCATGCCGATATCGGCGATGCGGTAGAGCGCGCCGTGCACCGTCACCAGCCCGAACCGGTCGTTCGTCGTGACCGTGTGCAGCGGCATATCGAGCTGCTGCCCCGTCGCCGTCGCGAAATACTTGATCAGGAAGGCCCGCACCTCGGCGAAGTGGGTTCCGCCGGCAGTCACGGTATCCAGCGGCTCGCGGAGATCCTGGCCGACCCCGTTGTTGCGCAGCTTGACCAGGTTGCCGGTCACGAGCTGCTGCTGCGTTCCCCGCCCGGTGATCGTGGAGAGCGGCTTGCGGGCATCGTGCCCGGTCACGCCGGTGTTGTGCTGGGCCAGGAACGCGGACACGAGCGCAGTCTTGCCGCCGCCGCCCGCCGTCACCGTCCCTGCCGGTTCGTCCGCCGGCTGGCCGGTGCTGCGGCCGAACTGCCGTTGCAGATGCGCCGCGACCAGTCCGTGCTTGACGCCGCCGGCGACGACGGTTCCCAGCGGCTTGTCGAGACCGGGCGCCCGCGGCGCCTGCCCTTCCCGCTCGCCATAGCCGGTCTGAACCAGGGTCGGCGAGACCACGGCATGGCCCGGAGCCGTCGTGATCGTGCGCAGCGGTTCGTCGGCCCGATATGCACAGCCGGCGTTGCTCTTGTGCATGTCCGTGCGGACGATCGACGGCGCCACCAGCGCCAGTTCGCCCCGGCTCGCCGTCGTGATCGTGCGGAGCGGCTCGCTGGTGCCGTGGCACCGGTCGTCGCCCTGATGCGTCACCGGCACGATGAACGGCTCGGCCGCGTTGATCACATAGCGCCAGATCCCCCGCGCGATGCGTCGCATGGTCGCCTCGGCCAGCGGCCGCTTGCGCTCGAAGATGGAGGGGCAAGGGATCGACCAGTCGATACATTCCGCCGCCGTGCGGTGCGGCAGCAGGCTGGGACCATGGGTCGGCCCCGGCCAGGTGATCGGCTGGCCGTCCCTCCGGGCGATCAGGAACAGCCGCTTGCGGATCGTGGGCGCGCCATTGTCGCAGGCCCGCAGTTCGCGCCACTCGACCGCATAGCCGAGCTGGCGCAGCCGGTGCACCCACAGCTTGAAGTACACGCCCTTGCGGTCCGGACAGGGCTTGCCGTCCTCCAGCAGCGGGCCGTAGGTGCGGAACTCCTCGACGTTCTCCAGGATGATGACGCGCGGCTTCACCGTCGCCGCCCAGCGGATCACCACCCAGCACAGCCCGCGGATCTTCTTCTCCACCGGCTTGCCGCCTTTCGCCTTGGAGAAGTGCTTGCAGTCCGGTGAGAACCAGGCCAGCCCCACAGGACGACCGGCGGCCACGTCGCGCGGGTCGGCGTCCCACACGTCCTGGCACAGGTGCCGTGTGTGCGGGTGGTTCGCCCGGTGCATGGCGACCGCCTTGGCGTCGTGGTTGATGGCCACGTCGATCGGCCGCCCGATGGCCCGCTCGACGCCCAGTGACGCCCCGCCGCCCCCGGCGAAGTTGTCGACGACGATTTCCCCCGGCCGCAGCATCAGCCGACCAGCCCGTGTTCCCGCTCCCACGGCCAGCCGGCCTCGGGCGGGCTGTCGTCGCTCTCGGCCTTGCGCGCCGCGATGTAGGTGTGCAGCGCGGCCTCCAGGCAGTTCAGGGCTTCCTTGCCGTGCGGACGGCTGAAGACGGAGAGCGACCGGCCTAGAATGAAGTGGCGGAAATCCTCGGCGGCGTCGCGCAGCGCCTGCAGCTCGGGCGGCCCATCGTCGCGGAGCGCGTAGTCCGTCGCATGCCATGCGTCGGTCATTCGTTTGACGGCCTTGACCGTGACCGGGACGTTGACCAGCAGGTGCACCGCCACCACCAGCTCGTTCTCCGCCTGCCTCACGTCGCGCATGGCGCCACCTCCTCTTCCGATCCGTGCGCCGCCGCGTAGCCGTAGAGAACGGCTTCGTGTTCGGTCGCTTCGACTTTGGGAAGCTCAGCCGTCAACAGGCCGAACAGGCTTGCCGCCGGTGCGTTGGGATCGATGCCCTCGCGGCCCAGGCTTTCGGCGATGTCCTTGGGGTCGGCGCCGTGCTGGAGCAGCAGGCTCAACAGCACGCACCCGTCCTGAACCAATGCCTCGATGTCGGAGCCGACCTTGTGGCCGTTCACGAACACTTCGCGCGCCCGGCCCTTACGGTCGTATCCGACCGCCCATTGCAGCTCCGTGCCCTGCCACCGCATGACCTGAATGGTCTGGATGCGCCGGTCCGGCAGCCGCTGCCGCTCGCCGGTCATGTGATCACCGCCAACTCGTCCACGAACGGGCCGGCGCGATAGCTGGGTTTCAGCTTGCAGTCGCCGCAGACCCGCTCGCCGACGCCGGCGCTCTCGAAGTCTTTCCGGCAGCGCAGACAGGTACGGACGCCTGGCTTGCCGCCCGCATGGGGCAGCGGGTGCAGGTCCGGATTGCGCTGCGGTCCCTTCGGACCCGGCTTGGATTTCGATTGCGCGGTTGCCTCCCTTACCGGTTTCAAGTCGGCCTGCCGCTCTCTCGGGACGGCGGGCCGTGGCCAGGCCGGTTGCACGTCGGTACCGGCCATGGACGTACCGGCATCGGCGTCAGGGAGGCTTGGTGTGCCCGGCGGCCGCGCGCCGCCGCTGGAACCCCGGCCATGCAAAGAGGGGATCGGTCGCGAGATCGCCGTCATCGCTTCAGCAGCCCGAGGCGACACGCCTTCACCTTCACCGCGCCCGGCGGCCGGCCCAGCAGATAGGCGACGGCGCCGCGGTCCAGGCCGGGCACGGCCAGGTCCAGGAACTCGATCTCGATCACCGACCACCGCGCCCGCTCGCCCGGCCTGCCCTGTTTCACGTTTGACAGACCGAAATCGGCGGAATCCTGCGAAAACTGTGAAACGCAGACGGACAGGAAGCCGCGCAGCCAGCCGGCGCGCATCGGGCCGGGCGGATGCGGGCAGTCGGTCACGGCCGTCTCGCCGCCGGACGCCATCACCCCGCCGCAGATCGCCGACATGCCGGCCGTCGGATCGATCCCGTCGAATCGGCTCGGAACGGCCCCGCTCACGGTTTCGTGATCGGCCGGCGCCAACTCGCAAGATTGTTGCGCAACCGAAATGTGCCGGGACCCACTAGGCATGGTGGCTCGCTCCCGCCACAGCCACAGCATGCTGCGGCTGCGCGCCCTCGGTCGCCGATGGCACAGTCTCGGCGGGTTCATTCACGGGGTAGAAGTCGGTCGCAGTGACCTCGCCACCGGACCAGCGCTTGATGTCGGCCATGGCCGCCGCGCGTGGGATGCGTTTGCCGCGCACCCACATGCGGACGGTTTCGTGCCCGTATCCGAGCTCCTCGGCAGCCGCGGCGACCGTCTTCCCGATAGAGGTGAGGTACACATCTAGTCTCATGGGAAGGCATTCCAACAATATGTTGGGGGTTGGGTCAACAGATTGCTGGTGGAAATCATCCCCTTTTTTGTTGGATCGTCGGTTCATGACGAACCGCATCCGACAAATCCGCGAGGACCGTGGCCTGTCTCAACAGGAACTCGCCGATCGCGTTGGTACATCCAACCAACAGATCAGCCTATTGGAGCGTGGGGAACGTCAGTTGACGGCCAATTGGATGGAGCGATTGGCCAAGGGCCTGGACGTCAACCCGGCCGACCTCCTGGGGCGTGCCGGCGATGTCGAATACAAACGCCCGCCCAAGCAGCGGGCCGGCCGGCCCGGCATCGCGCAGATCGCCGAGGTCGACGTTCGCGCCGGCGCCGGCCTCGGCGGCGAATCGGCGGTCGAGTACGAATTCGATACCGCCGGCGACTTCCTCGAGACGGACCGGGTCGTCGGCGCCTGGCAGCTTCCGGCCGACTATATCCGCGCCGAGCTGCGGGTCTCTCCGGACGCCTCGCGGATCTTCGAGGTGCAGGGCGACAGCATGGAGCCGACGCTGGAGACCGGCGACCGGGTCCTGGTCAACACCGCCGACCGCCTACCCTCTCCGCCCGGCCTATTTGCGCTCTGGGACGGATTCGGCGTCGTGGTCAAACGAATCGAGCACCTGCTGAACAGCGATCCGCCCACCCTCTCGATCGCCTCCGACAACCCCAAGCACCGCACCTATGAGCGGACGGCAGAGGAGGTCAACATCATCGGCCGTGTCAAATGGGTCGCCCGGCGGCTTTAAGGTTCAATCAGTTCGACGAACGGCCTGCATATACGCTCAATATCATCTATCGCTTTGTCGATCTCATCTGCCAACTTGTCCTCATCGCCATCGCTGTCCGGCCAGCCAATGTTCCGTTGCCACTCATCCGTAAGCCTTTTTTGGCTATCTCGATCTGGCCACTCCTGACCGGCATGGCCAATTAGGAATCGTGCCGACCTTATGATCGTCTGGTAGGTCTTGTTGATGGTATCAAACGGTGCGCGGGACTCCGGGCCAAACAAGGCCATCGCCTGATATCTCGATGCCTGCAATCGGGCAAACACCTCCTGGTATTTCTCCAGCCGCTCGACCGGCGCGTAGTACGCATCGAGTCGACCCGCCATCTCTTCGGTTTCTGCGGGAGCCTTCCAAGTTCGCGTTTGGCCCTCTGACACGAAGATGAACGGACTGCGCGCATGCCGGAACGCTTCTTGCGCCTCGTAGAAATTTGCGAGCGTGCGTTCGGCAAGTTCGGACCTCCGCTCGATCCACCGCTGCCGCCTCCAGCTCTTGAAACCGAGATACGCTGCCGCGGCAGCGGCGAGGAACGGCCCAATAACAGCCTGGAACCCGCTCCAGATACCCTGAAGAGCCGGCAGGACAACCGCCCACACTGCCGACAACAGTTCACCGGCCACCGTCAGGAATATGCCGAGCGAGTCCTCAATCATGGCCCTTCCTAGCAGATTGCGACGGCACTGAAACCCGTCAGCACAGAGCCGATCCACATCCCGCTTGACTTCAACTCCAACAATCTGTTGGTATTTCCGCATTCCAACGGTCATTCCAACAGATTGGAGATCCGATGCCTCGAACTCCCGACGAGAAGCGCACCGAAGACGCGCAACTGTACTTTCTCCAGCGCTGCGGCCATATCGGCCGCCCCGCCGAGGGCGAGCCGGCCCGGCCCGCCACCGAGCTGTTCAGCTACCAGATGGACCTGGTGCTGGCCGGCAAGGACCCCACCATCCACCTCAATGACGCCACCGACCTGATCCGCGCCGCCTGGGAGGCGGGGATGGAGCAGGGCGCCGACCTCGCCATGCATGAGGGGCTGGCCAGTCCGGAGGATCTCGGGCCCGGCCGCATGGCCGAAACCATCCTGGCCCTCTCCCGCGATCGCGGCGGCGACGTGTATGAGCAGGATCTGATCGGGGCCGGCTGGACGCCGGAGCAGATCGCCGCCTACGGCGAGGAAGCCCGCGCCCGCGCCGCCGCCAGCGCGCAGGAGGTGCAAGCCTGATGCCGCCGGTCTCCCTGATCATGCTCGCCGCCTCGCCGCGCCGACGCCGCCGGCGGCTCGCCAATCTCCTTCTCCTGGCCGGCTTCGGCGGCCTGATCGGATTGCTGGTCGCGGGGTGGCCGTCATGAGCGGCCACCATCTCGACCAGGCCAACCGCCGCGCCGACGCGGTGTCCGCATTGGCCCGCGAGCGCCACGGCAAGCTGCCGGCCAAGCTCCAGCCCGATGAGTTGAAGGCGATCATTACCGAGGCCGACGCCACCCTGGCGGTGGTCGACGTGGCCCGCTGCTACGACGCCCGCAACGCCGGCAACATGCTGCGTCCCGTGCGGCTCGCCGATTACGAGGCCGTCATGGCCGAGCGGCCACGGGAGACGGCGTGATGGTCACGCTCCACGACGCCGCCACGCTGCCCGGCGCCATCGGCCGGGAAGCGTGCCAATGGCTGCGGGTGCAGGAGCTGGAGGGTCGGCCGGCGCCGACCCTCCGCGCCGTCAGCCAGATCGTCGGCGCCGCCGATGACGAGACGGTCGTGCATCGGCAGATCGTCAACCTGCGCCACTCCGGCCATGTGCTGTTCACCCACCTGCACACCGGCCGGGTAATCCATGTGCACCTGACCGATCCCGGCCGAGCCGTCGGCGACCGCATGATTGCCCGGTCTGGCCAGCGCCTGGACCCGGTACGCAAGCGCAAATGCATGATGTGCCCGCGCCACTTCGTCTCCGACGGCAACGGCCATCGCATCTGCGACGACTGCAAGCGCACCCAGTCCTGGCGCAATGCCGACTACGAACCCCTGCACGTCTGACCGGAGATCCGGCGATGCCAGAGCCGACCGTCGACTATTCCGACCTGGAGACCGTTCAGCGGATCGCGATCGACCGCGGCGACAAGCTCATAGAGGCCAACAATCGGATCCTCGAACTCGAGGCTGAATTGGCTGATGCCCGGCGCATCATTTCCTGCCTGTTCACGTCGGAAGACCTGGAGCGAGCGGCGATGATGATGCAAGAGGCGGCTTCATTGCCACCCTGGCTCGGCTTTGGCCACAGCTCGGATGCCTGACCACCGACTCATCACCAAGGCGGAGCTGGCCCGCCGACTCGGCTGGACCACGGTGCGCAGCTTCAACCGGCACCGGGCGCGGCTGGAGGCGATGGACCCGCCTCTGCCGCGCCCAGTGCCGGGCGAGCCGAGGGAGAAATGGGACCTCGCCGCCGTGCTCGACTACATCGCCCTTCGCAGCGGATTCCGCGCCCAGGCCCAGGCCGAGACCGGCCGCCAGCAGCGCATCGCCGAGGATCGCCGGCGCATGGATGCGCGGGTGGAGGGCCTGGCCGCCGGCCTTCGCGGTTGACGCGCCCGGCCGCCGCGCGCTGAAATCCGGCCATGGGCAAACTGATCCTCGACCTCCCGCCCTATCTGGTAGCGAAGCCCGGCCGCCGCCTGTCGAACGGCATTCGCGAGACCCGCTACTACTGGCAGCCCGGCAAGATGCTGCGCGGCAAGGGCTTCTCCGGCGGCCGGCTCAAGCGCCAGGACGGCACCCCCATCGCCGACCTGGACGAAGCCATCACCGCCGCCAAGGCGATCAACAGCCGGATCGAGTCCGGCGCCACGCCGGCCGACATCGCCCGGATGATGGAGCCCCAGGCTGCGCCGGCGAAGCGCCTGACCGGCCCGGCGCCGGGCACCGTTTCGGCTCTGATCCGCGACTACCGGCAGTCCGAGGCTTGGCGGCAGCACAAGCCGAACACCCGGACCACCTATGAGAAGGCGCTGGAGAAGATCGAGGACTGGGCCGGCGACAGCCTGACCGCCTCCATCGACAAGCCGCGCATCAAGACGCTGGTCAAGGGTCTGTGGGGCACGCCGGCCATGGCGCAGCTCGTCTACTTCACCTTGAGCGCCCTGCTGGCCTTCGCCGTGGACGAGGAAGAGCTGGACGCCAACCCCTGCCACGGCCTCAAGTTCAAATGGCCGGCGCCGGCCAGGGCCACGCTCTGGTCGCCGGCGGCGGTCGCCCACATGGCAGAGACAGCCGACAGCCTCGGCCTCCACTCGATGGGGACGGCCATCCTGCTCAATGAGTGGATCGGCCAGCGCAAGAACGACCTGATTGCCCTGCCGCTCAGCGTGCACCGCGACGGCGGCCTGTGGTTCAGCCAGCACAAGACCGACCAGGACGTGATGCTGCCGATCGACATGGTGCCCCAGATCGGCCGCCGGCTGGAGGCCGACCGCGCGCGGCGCGCCGCGGCGAAGGTCGCCGCCACGACGATCATCTACAACGAGCGGACCGGCCGCCCCTATCACCACAACACCTTCAGCATGCATTTCCGGGAGGTCCGCGTGGAAGCGGCCAAGACCATGCCGGAATGCGCCGCGCTGAAGTTCCACGCCCTCCGCCACACGGCGGTGACCCGCCTCGCCGAGGCGAGCAGCGAGGTGCCGGAGATCGCGGCCATCAGCGGCCACGCGCTCAAATCCGTGCACGCGATCCTGGAGACCTATCTGATCCGCACCCAGCGGCTCGCCCACAACGCCTTCGCCAAGCGCCTCGCCGACGACCAGGCCCGCGCCGGCGAGAACGAATCGTGACGGCCGAGTTGGACAGTTGGACAATCGCCAGTTGGACAATCGCACCGTTCGCGCCTCGTTCGCACCGCCCTCGGCCGCCAGCGCATTGAATCCATTCAACCCCCTGACTTCCCGCAAAATTCCCCGACGGTAAGCCAGACTTAACGCTTGCCCGGCAAAGTGGTCGAAGGGCGCGGAACCGCCACCGACGCCCATCCGGTTCCACCGCGCCAGTAGCCATGCTTGGGTTCTCCAAACAGCCGCCCGTGTTGAGTCAGGACCATGTCGACCGCCTGTTGCAGGACCGGTCGCCGGCGGCCCGGGCCGAAACGGCGGCCAGTGTCGCCGCCGCCTTCGCCGATGGCGACCTGGCGCCGCGCGAGCGCCGCATGGCCGAGGGCATCATCGGGCTGCTGGCCGCGGACGTGGCGGACGAGGTGCGCGAATCCCTGGCCGAGCACATCAAGCACAGCCCGCTGCTGCCGCATAGCCTGGCGGTGTCCCTGGCACAAGATATCGAGTCCGTGGCCCTGCCGATCCTGCGCGCCTCAGACGTTCTGACCGATGACGACCTGATCGGCATCGTGCAGGCCGGCAGCGAGGCCAAGCAATTTGCCATCGCCGAGCGGCGAACCGTCTCGGAAGCGGTGGCGCATGCACTGGTCGAGACCGGCAGGCGGGGCGTGATCTGCGTGCTGTTGGCCAATGACGGGGCGCAGATCGCAGCACCCTCCCTCGAGGCGGCCCTGGACAGCTTCCAGGACGACGAAGACGTCACCGCACTGATGGTCGAACGCCGGGAGCTGCCGCTGGCGGTCACCGAAAGGCTCGTCTCGACGCTTTCGGAGACCCTGCGCGAGCGCTTGATCCAGCGCCACAACCTGCCCGATTCCCTGGTCGCCGACCTGGCGCTGCACGGCCGCGAGCGGGCCCTGTCGCGGCTGGTGACCGACGAATCCCGGGTGGTGGAGATCGAATCGCTGGTCGACCGGCTGCACGCCACGGGCAAGCTGACCCCGACCTTGCTGCTGCGCGCCATCTGCGTTGGCGACCTGCATTTCTTCGAGGCCGGCATGGCCCGCATGGCCGGCGTACCCATCGATAATGCCCGGATCCTGCTCTATGACCGCGGCCCGCTGGGCTATCGCGGCCTCTACAGCAAGACCGAGCTGCCGTCCGAGCTGTACCACGCCTTTCGGGTCGCCATCGACGTGGTCCGCGAAGCCCGCCAGGAACAATCCACGCGGATGGATGCCGGGCTGGATTGGAACCGCAAATACACCGACACCATCGTCGACCGCCTGGTCCGCGAGTACCGCCAGGTCTGTCCGGCCGATGTCGAGCACGTGCTGAGCCAATTGGCACGGCAGTTCACCGAAAGCCCCACAGTGACAAGCGGGCTGACGATCGTATAGCCATCCGGACCCCTATGCCCCTAGCCCCCGTCAATGCCGGGTCGCCCGACGATTCCGGCATCGCCTCGGCGGCGGCCAACCCGCCGCCGGAAGATCATCACCGGTTCGTCTCCCTGGCATTCTGCTGGGCCGACACGGTGATCGAGATCGACGACGATCTACGGATCACCTTTGCCACCGGATTGACCATGACGATCGGCGGGATGGCCCCGGACCAGCTGGTCGGCCGGACGGTGGAAGAGCTCCTGACCCCGGACCACCGGGCTGAGCTGCGCAGCCTGCTCGAGATCGCCCGGCAATGCGGCCGGGTCGACAACATCTCCATCGATTTCGCCGGCCCGGACCGCGCCGCGGTGGCCGTGTCGCTGTCGGTGCACGTGTTGCCGGAGCATCCCGGCAAGGCCTTCCTGGCCATCAGCCTGTCCGGGGGCGCCGAGGCGGACCTGGCCGGGCCGGGCGCCTCCGGCGAGTCCGGTCTGCTCGATGCCGAAACGTTCGTCGCCGTGGCCCGCCGGCACCTGTCGCATTCCAGCGGCCAGCCCGGCCGGGTCCTGACTCTGTTGGCGATCCCGGAGCTGGTCGGGCTTCGGCGGACACTGGATTCGCGCGCCTACCGCAATCTGACCAACACCATCGCCGGCTACCTGGCCGCACGGTCGGTCGATCGTCGCGCCGCCTTCCTGGGGGATGGGAGATACGGGCTTGTGCACGAACGCGGCCTGGACGTCGTCCAGTTGGAGACCCAACTCCTGTCGATGGTTGCCGGACTGGCCGGGTCGGAGACCGACGCCGGCGTGGAGACCGCCAGCATAGTGGCCAACGAGGCGCTGGCCGACGACACCCTGGGGCAGGTCGTCAGCCATGCGATACGCCGGTTCCAAGAGGCGGCCGACACCGGCACCACGCTACGGGACCTTCGCGACAATCTCCCGAAGGTCGCGTCCGATGCGGCGGAGATGGCCAGCACATTTGCCCGGCTAGTGGAGACCCGGGGATTCCACATCGCCTTCCAACCAGTCGTGGCCAGCGATGGCGGCGAGATCCTGTTTTTCGAAGGGCTGGCGAGAATCGACGGGCGCAAGGACGAGTCGCCTTACAAGTACATCAGCTATGCCGAGGAGACCGGACAGATTTCCCGGTTCGACCTGGCCATGGTCGAGAAGGCAATCGGCTGGCTCCAGGAACGCCGCCGGCCCGACATCCGCCTGTCGGTGAACATATCCGGCCTGTCCCTGTTGAGCCCCGATTGCATCACCCGGCTCCATCAGATCCTGGATGCCGATCCGAACAGCGCCCGGCAACTGGCGCTGGAGATCACCGAGTGTTTCCGGATCGCCGACCTGGACGCCATGGACCAGCTCATCCAGAGCCTTCGCCAGCGGGTGCATCTGGTCGGGCTGGACGATTTCTCGGCCGGCATAGACGGGTTTCGCATGCTGTCGGAGCTGGAAGTCGACTTCGTCAAGTTCCGGCCGCGGACCTCGGTGGACATAGCCGAATCGAAGAAGGCCCGCGCCCTGCTGGAATCGCTCACGGCGTTCTGCGCCAAGACCGGCGTGCGCAGCGTCGCCACCGCCGTGGAAACCGCGCAAGGCCTGACCTCGCTGCGCGGCTGCGGCGTCGAGTACGTACAGGGATACCTGCTCGGCAAGCCCAGCCCGGATATCGGCAGCTTCCGCTGACCCGTCCGAATAGATTTTTCGATCACCGCCGAACTTGTGACCGGGGTCACTTCCGCAACTCGGGCGTTGGGATAATCACCGCGCCCGAACGCGAACCCCAACACATGGAGAGGAACATGGCGGTCTTTTTCGGCAAAGCGCAACTGACCCCGTTTGGTAAATCGACCGGCGGCAGCTGGACCACACACTCAACGAATGTCGATCCGATGGGCAAGTCGATGAGCCTGTCGAACAAGACCAACGCCTGGCTGGTGACCGGAGAGTTCAAGGAAATCGTCGCCCTGGTCTCCCAGGTGAAATCCTTCGACTATAAGGATGGCGGCAGCACCAATATCGCCATCTCGGCCTGGAAGCCCGGCGACGTTCAGGGCGCCGCGGAGATGATGAGCAAGAACCTGCTCAAGCTGGTGCCGATCCCGCTCGGCGAGATGGCCGATCTGGCGAACTTCCTGATCCGCGCCGGCGTCAAGGCGCTGACCACGGCGGCCAAGAAGGAGCGGCTGCTAAAATCCCTCAATTTCACCGCCAAGGACGAATGGGCCGTGGCGATCTACCACGCTTCCCCCAATGAGTGCTCGAAGCTCTACTCCAACGTCGATATCTACTGGCCCCGACACCGCAGCGTATCCGGCCCGGACATGGCCTCGGTGATGCTGCAATGGAAGGCCAAGCAGGGCGGTTTCCACGGCATGAAGGTGTTCTCCAAGGAGATCGGCAACGAGCTGTATTCCGGCGTCGTCCAGAAGGCGAAGAAGGCCCTGCGTGGCGGCGAGAAGAACTACCAGGCCAGCGGCGACGAGCTGTTCAACTACGGCGTGAAACAGTAGACGGGACTGGACACACCGCCTCCCTTAGCCAATGCACAAGCCGGCGTGACCCAAGCTCGGGGTCGAACGCCAAAAGCCAGCCCCCACCAGATCCGGAACACTCGTTCGACCGATCCGGCGATCGCGATTGAGTCAGATCGCCGGTTGGTCGCCTGGGTTCTGACCGGGCGCCAGGACGACGGCTGCCGCCGCGTATAGCACCAGTGCGATGCCGACCACGGCGGTGAATCCGACATGCATGGCGAGAAGGCTGGCCAGGGATACGGCGATCACCGATGCACAGCCGTTGATCCCCCAGGCCCATGGAACGAATTCGGGCGCCGAGCGCGTGACGATGCCAAGCCCAAGGGGAAAGGGCATGCCCATCGGCAAGGCCAGCGGCGCGATCATCGCCAAGGCGATGCCCGCCTTCGCTCCGATCGGCAGCCCCGTCAGCGCCGCCAGGAGTGATGGCAACATCAACAGATAAAGAGCGCTGACGCCTATGATGGCCGCGACGGCGACGCCGATCGACCGCACTCCGAGATAGACCGCCCAGCGGGATGAGATTCCGCTTCCGAGGCCCGCAAAGACCAGGAAGCCGGCCAACACAATTGCGATCGCCGCAAGCGGGTGACCGAGGAACAGGGTCAGTCGCTGGATGAACGCGATCTCGATGAACAGGAAGGCCAACCCCAGGGACAGAAAATAGACGGCTATTCGCCAGGCCGGCACGCCCGGCGGCCGAGTCCGTGAACGCGCCAGCCAACGCAGGGGCAGCAGGATCAAGACCATGCTCGCCGCACCGGCCTGCACAAGGCTTGCCAGCAGGATCAGGTAGCCGCTGTCGAGCATCGTCAGCCCGCCCTGGCTCCGCAGCGCCACCAGTTCCGGCAACAGCGACCATTTGAAGAAACGGAAGAAATAGGGCCGGTCGTCGGTGGCCGGCTGGACGTGGAAGCGATAGGCATCGAGATAGTCCTGGCCCGATCGCCCCTGCAAAGCGGAAATGGCGTCGAACAGATAGGGCTCTGCCATGCGATTGCGTTGGTTGGCCTCATCCCGCTCCATGCCGGGAAACCAGACCGGATCGAAGGCGCGGCTTGTGGCAAAGGCGCGAATCGTCTCGGCATCCTCTGGGAGAAACCGTCCGTTCCTGAGCAGCAACGTCATGGTGTTCCAGCCACGAACCACCGCGAGGCTGGTTTCCGGGTCCTCTACGCCCTCTGCCTCGAGGGCGGCGATGGCGGTGGCGACGAGTTTCAGAGAACCGCGCGGCGGCGCCCGCAGCCAGCGGGTGATCGCCAGGATCCCACCGGGCGCGAGCTGGCGGCGGTAGGCGCGCAACGCTTCGACGGTGTAAAGCGGACTTTCGCTGAAAGCCATCACGCCCGAGGCGGCCGCGGTGAAGCTGTCCAGCAGCGCCACCTGGATCAGATCCCAACGTTGCGCGCTGGCCTCCACGAACGCGCGTGCCTCACCGACATGTACCGACACGTCGTCGCGTCGATACAGCCGCCCCGTGAAGTCGGCATGGGTGTTGCGTACCAAATCGACGAGTTGCGGGTTCAATTCCACCGCATCGACAGCGGCCGCCCTGTGATACAGCGCCAGTAGAACGTCGCCGCCGCCGCCTGCCCCCAGAACCAGCGTCTTCGGGCGGTCGAGGAGATGATAGGGCAGCGCCGCGGTCTGTTGATCGAGATAACCCAGGACGGAAAGGTCACCATCGAACCGGGTCAGGGCGGTCATCGAATCCGCATCGATGAAGACGCCGAGTTGCGGCGGCGGCTCGACCGGAGCTGTGAGGCTCAGCCCCGGCATGTGTCGAAACGGCACGTCAGGGCTCGTCACCACGGTCAGGTGTCCCAGAGGCCCGGATCGCTGCTCGTCGATGCGCCGGCCGGGAATCGTCAGCGCCTGGCTCAGACCCTTGTATTCCGACGGCTGCGGCCGCAGCCAGTCGTCCGGCCATGCCATCGCAGTCACCAGGGCCGCGAGCCCGACAACCAGCGCGGCCCGCGCGCGACCAGGCGCATAGGCCAGTGCCAGCCCGGCGGCCAGGAACCCCAGCGCGCCGACCAGGCGCAGACAGATATCCAGCGGCGCGGCCATCAGCACCAGGACAAGTCCCAGCGCGCCCAGTCCGGCACCCACCAGATCGGCGCGATAGACCGCGCCGATGGCATCGCCAAAACGCGCCAGCGTGATCCCGATTGCGGTCGCGGCGGCAAAGAACGGCAGCGCCAGCACCAACGATATCTGCAACAGCCGAATCTGCTGCCCGGCGGACCACACGAGTTCGAGGGGGTTGAATGCGACCCGCTGTGCCACCGCGAAACCGACAACGGCGGTGACGCCGAACACCATGGCGCCGGTGGCGAAGGTGGCAGCGAACCTTGGCGCCAGCCATCGCCTGGTGAAGGCCAGGAACGTTCCGCTGGCGCCCACGCCCAGCAGCGCCGCGCTGATGATCAGATAGGCGAAATGATGCCAAAGGACGATCGAGAACAGCCGGGTCAACAGGATCTCATAGCCGATCGCAGCCGCCGACAGGACGGAGACGGCGATGAACGGCGGTCTCATGGCGCGCCGCGGGTGAAGGGTACGAAGCGCACCGGAAGCAGGGCCTCGGTCCGGACATCCCCGTCCTGGCCGGTCTCGACAAGCATGAGCTGCTGCACCATGAAGGAGGCGCCGACCGGGATGACCATCCGCCCACCCGGCTTCAGCTGGGCGACCAGCGGCGGAGGAATGTGCGATGCGGCGGCGGTAACGACGATGCCGTCATAGGGGCCGTGCTCCTCCCAGCCGTGATAGCCGTCGGCGGCACGCACCGTGACATTGGCGTATCCCAGCCGATCCAGATCGCCGGCCGCACGCTCGGCCAACTCCGGCACGATCTCGATGCTGTAGACCCGGTCGACGAGCTCGGCGAGCACGGCAGCCTGGTAGCCCGAGCCCGTCCCAATCTCCAGCACCACGTCGCCCGGCTCGGGCCGCAGCAGATCGGTCATCAGCGCGACGATATAGGGTTGCGAGATCGTCTGGCCGTATCCGATCGGCAGCGGCCGGTCGGCATAGGCTTGGGCACGGACCGGCATCGGCACCAGCGCGTGCCGCGGCACCGCCCGCATCGCGTCGAGCACGCGCGGCGCCAACTGTCTGGGCACGGCGGGCCCGCGGACCCGGCCGGCGGTGGCCTCGATGGTCCGCACCATTTCCAGGCGGGCAGGCCGATAGGGATCGTCGGTCGCCGCACTCAGTGCCGGCCACGCCGTCGCCACAAGGCCCGCGAGCACGCCAAGCATCTTTTTCGCCAAGCGCAAAAGCGGCGCCCGGCCAACCGGATGGCGGCGGGACGTATTGCCGGTCACCTGTTCACGCGCCGCTCTCATGGTGATCCCTGGCCTCATGGAGCTTGGTGATGCTGGCCACAACGCCGGCGACCTCGGCATCGTCGAGCGGCGGACGGCAGCGCACACGATTCCAGCACAGCAACATCTCCAGCGTGACCTGTGGATCGACCCCATGCCACAGCAAATGCCCGGCCAGCGAGGCCATCGTGTTGTTGCGCCGCCCTTCGGGCACACCCTCGGCGACGAGCTTGCGCCAGTGATCGGGCGAATGCCCGGACCTGGCGTCACCCGAGGCCATCCGGAACAACCAGTCGGGCAATGCCGCCAGCGCACGGTCGCCGGGCGCGCAACCCGGCCTCCAGAGATACCGGCCGCCGGATGGATGGATCGAGGGCGGCGCCACCACAAGACCGCCATTCGCCCTGAGGTCGATTCCTGGCGCCAGACCGACCCGATTTCTGAGGAGGATTTTGGGCGCGCGGAAATACAGATGACGGCCGCCGCCACCGGTTCTCGCTTCTACCGTCTCGGGAAGCATCCGACCGGCGTTCTTCCAGCCGGCGATGCTGTCCTCTCCGCCGTGTCGGGGATCGACGTCCAGCACGACAAGGTCCGAGACCTGACCGGTGACGATCCCGACATTCGCTTCGGGCCAGCGGCGGAACCAGCGCTCAACCTCTGCCGGGTCCGCCACCCGATACTGGTAGGGCTCCCACCGGATCTGCGGATACTTGTCGCGCGACCGCAGGACGACCGCGGACCAGCCGCGGGCGACGTAGTCCAACGCCGCATGGCGGATCGCTGCGGCACTATCGGTCGTCACCTGCCATACTCCCGGTACCGAGGTCCTTGTTCGGCATGGGCGCCCCCTGCCCATCTGGTCTGCATTCCACTTTCGTGGCGTCGCACCAGTCAATCGTGCCTCCCGCGCACGCGCATTGCGCCAGGTCATCGCGGGTTCAGTCGCCGGCATGCCGTGATATACCGATCGGGACGGCCCTGCCGGCCGGACCGGCCCATCACAGCCATCATCCGATTCCAGGAAGCGGCGCCATGTTCGGCCATCGGGTCACGCTTTTCGAACTGTTCGGGTTCAAGGTCCATGTCGACGCCAGCTGGCTACTTCTGGCCGTGCTGGTCGTCTGGTCCCTTGCCACGGCCTATTTTCCGCCGGTCCTGCCCGGCTTCCCCGCCACGACGTATTGGTGGATGGGGGTCGCCGGGCTGATCGGACTCGGCTTCTCGATCGTGGTGCACGAGCTGGCGCACTCCCTCGTCGCACGGCGGTTCGACATGCCGATCCGCGGCATCACCCTGTTCGTGTTCGGCGGCGTCGCCGAGATGGAGGACGAGCCCACCAGCGCCAAGGGCGAGCTGCTGATGGCCATCGCCGGTCCGGCGATGAGCCTTGCGATGGCAGTCGTCTTCTCGATCCTCGCCGGCCTTGGCGCCGACAGCGAGGTGGCAGCACCGGCAGTGGCCGTCGCCGACTATCTTGCCGCCATCAACGGAATCCTGGCCGTATTCAACCTTCTGCCCGCCTTCCCGCTGGATGGCGGCCGGGTCTTGCGGGCGGCCCTTTGGGGCTGGAAGGGCGATTTCATGTGGGCGACCCGCATTGCCGCGACGTCGGGCGGGCTGTTCGGTTTGCTGATGATCGCCATGGGGCTGGCAAGTGCCGTCAGCGGCAACGTGGTCGGCGGCATCTGGCTGTTCATCCTTGGTCTGTTCCTGCGCGGAGCGGCCGGCGGCGCGGTATCGCGGGCGGTGACCCGGGACGTATTCGCCGGTAGGCCCGTGCATCGGTTCATGCGCAAGGACCCGGTTAGCGTGGATCCCGACCTTTCTATCGAACGGTTGGTCGACGACTACGTCTATCGCTACTACTTCAAGAGCTTCCCGGTGACCAGCCGCGGCCAGTTGCTTGGTTGCGTCCGGTTGGCGCGGGTCGTCGAGACAGAACGCGAGCTCTGGCCCTGGCAAACCGTCGGCTCGGTCATGGAGCCGTGCACGGACGATACGATCATCGGCCCGAACGCCGATGCCTCAACCGCGCTGGAACAGATGCAGCGGACCGGTCAGAGCCGCCTGCTGGTGATCGAAAACGGCGTGCTGGTCGGGGTGCTGTCGCTCCGCGACCTGCTGAATTTCCTCTCCGTGCGCCTGGACCTCGACGACCAGGCCGGACGACCCGGCTAGCGTCCACGGGCCCGGCGAACGGCCGGCCCGGTCGGGGGCGGGCGCCGCCCGCCCCCGTCGCACCGCTCAGCGGCGATACAGCGTGAACTCGCCGTCCTCGCCGCTCAGAAGACCGGGCCCTTCCGGTATCTCGTCGGTGGCCGTGTAGGGGACCGGCGTGATCTCACCGCAGGCCGCCGCCAATCCGAGTAGGGCCGCCAGCAATGCGGTGCGGGCCATCGTCGCGATCATCGTGATATCTCCCCTCATCCGCATGGCTAGAACTTGATCCGGGCGCCGGCCAGGACGGCGATCAGATCGTCCGGGTCGCTGCCACTGTCGAGATCCAGGGCGTGGTTGCGGACCCCGAGATACAGTTCGGTCGCCACCGGATCCAGGTTCTGCACCAGGAAGGCGCCATAGGAGGTGAACTCCTCGCCATCGGCCTCGACATCGTCGGCCTGGGTGAAGTCGACGGCCAGCCGGGTCTGTCCGATGTCGAAGATGTCCAGCCGCTGACCGACCTTCACATAATAGAAGAACGGATCGCCGCGGCCGGCGGCGTCGAGATCCTGCGTGCCCGCGGCGGCCGTAAAGTTGAGACCGGAGGAGAGCAGCACCGATACCGAGCCGTTGATCTGCTCGAAGGTGTTGGAATCGGCATAGGCCACGGCGGCCGCCGTCCGGACGCCGCCAATCTCGCCGCTGAAGCGCAGGGCCGCATCCCACTCATCGGACTCGACGGCAGAGGCCGACAGCGCGAAACCGCCGAAATTCGGCGTGTCGTAGCGCAGCCGGTCGTCCCGGCTCAGCCCGTCGAAATTGCTGAACGCATCGCCGATCTCCCGGCCGTTGTCGAACTCCAACCCGCCGGCCAGATCGGCAATGCCGGAATAGCCGACCACCGACGTGCCGGAGAGGTCGACCTCGGATGTGCTGTTCGAGGCGGTATCGCCCTGCCCCAGCCAAACGCGGCCGAACTGATCGCTGTCGAAATAGAGCTCCAGCTTGCGTTCGGTGAAGTTGTTGGTGTCGGACGAGCCGCTCTGATTGAACGAGATCGCGGCGGTCGAGTTGGACTCGAACTGCACCTCAATATTGGTGCCCACCGTGATGTCGTCATTCAGATCGCCTTCGCCGACAAAGCGGATCCGGGTCGAGGAATTGTCGTTGTCGACATGGAACACCTCGCTGTCGGTGCCGTTGTCGGCGAACAGCACACCGCGGTTGACCTGTCCGGAGAGGCTCAACCGAATGTCGTCCTCGCCGGATTCGACAAGCCCTTCGGCTCCGACCGGCGCGGCCGCCGGGCGGGACCTCTGCTGCGCCTCCAGCTGCTCGATGCGCTGGGTCAGGATCTCGATCTGCCGCCGCAGCTCGTCCAGGGACTGGGCGGATGCCGGGGCGGAGAACGCGGTCAGCCCGATAACGGCTGCCCCACTCAGGCATGCGGCACGAACCGCATCGATCCGTATGGTCATCATCACTACTCCCTTGTTTGGTTTCGTCCAGCGAGGCCGGTGCGGCCCGCCAATGGTTCCCTGTTCCCGTGATGAGCCGGCGTTCGGGTCGCCGATCCCTGGCCGGATATGGTCGCCTTGCATCGACCGCTGACCTTGCGGGCGGCACAGCTCCTGCGTTCCCGGCAAGAACGCATTTCCGATTTGTGAATACTGGCAAACAAGCCTGTTGCCCGGCCCGACCGGTCACCCGGGCAGGCGTGCAACACGAACAGAGCGGCCGGACCGGGCTCCCACGGTCCCCGGCGTCCTACGGTCACGATACCCATTGCAACCATCCCTCCCCCGCGAGGTCTGTTACGATTGCAAGATCGACCGTCTTCTCAAACGTCCACGAAATCGAAGAAACTACGTCGCTGTTATTTTGTATTTCGTCCCGATATATCGGCCCGATACATGAAACGATTTGTTCATTAACTACAATCGACTAGCTAACACAGGACAATTACAAAAGACAGCGCGCTCTTTTATTTCCAACTTTAAAACAAAACATGTGACAGTACCGGGTCACGACCGGTCACGTTGGTGTGACGGTCGCCCGGTTCGCATCGTGCATGATTGGCCGGCGCCCCAGGGCGCCGGAACGGAAAGAGGTCTGGCAGGTGGACCGGCTGCCGGTCAGTCGCTGAGCTTGCGCAGTTCCCGCAGGATGGTGTCGCCCATGACACCGGTCGAGACCCGGGCCATGCCATCCGACATGATGTCGGCGGTCCGGATGCCGCTGTTCAGCACATTATGGATGGCGGCGTCGACCTGCCCCGCCACCTCGTCGAGGCCAAAGCTATAGCGCAGCATCATCGAGAAGCTGAGCAGCGTGGCGATCGGGTTGGCGAGGCCCTTCCCGGCAATGTCCGGAGCCGAGCCGTGCACCGGTTCGTAGAGCGCCTTGCGGTTGCCATCCGCATCCGCGGCGCCGAGCGAGGCCGATGGCAGCATGCCCAGCGACCCGGTCAGCATCGCCGCCTCGTCCGACAGCATGTCGCCGAACAGATTGTCGGTGACAATGACGTCGAACTGCTTGGGATTGCGCACCAGCTGCATGGCGCAGTTGTCGGCCAGCATATGCGACAGCTCGACGTCGCCGTATTCGGCCGCGTGCAGGGCGGTGATGTCCTGGCGCCACATCAGGCCGGATTCCATCACATTGGATTTCTCCACCGAGCACACCCGGTTGGAGCGCTGGCGCGCCAGTTCGAACGCCACCCGGCCGACGCGATGGACCTCGGACGTGGTGTAGACCTGGGTGTTGACGCCGCGGCGCTCGCCGTCGCCGATATCCTCGATGCCGCGGGGCTCGCCGAAATAGACGCCACCGGTCAGCTCGCGGACGATCATGATGTCCAGCCCTTCGACCACCTCCTTCTTCAGGGTCGAGGCCTCGGCAAGGGCCGGGAACACGAGCGCCGGTCGCAGATTGGCGAAGAGCTCCATCTCCTTGCGCAGGCGCAGCAGCCCGGCCTCGGGCCGAATCTCGAAATCGACTCCGTCCCAGGCCGGCCCGCCGACCGCGCCCAGCAGCACCGCATCGGCCTTCATCGCCGCCGCCATGGTCTCGTCGGTCAGCGGCACGCCATGGGCGTCGATCGCACAACCACCGACCAGCCCCTCCTCCAGGGTGAAGGGGATGCCCCGGTCCCGTCCCAGCCAATCGACCAGGCGCCGGACCTCGGTCATCACTTCCGGGCCGATGCCGTCGCCTGGCAGCATGAGGATGGTTTTGCTGGCGGCCATGTCTCAGATTTCCCGGAGGTTGGTCAGAAGTCTATGCAGGCAGGTCACGCGAACAGCCAGGGGCGCTCGCCGCCGGCGCGCGCCTCGTAGTCGTCGATCGCCTTGGCGTTCTGCAGGGTCAGGCCGATATCGTCGAGGCCGTTCAGCAGGCAGTGCTTGCGGAACGGATCGACGTCGAAGCGGATCACGCCGCCATCGGGGCCGCGGATCTCCTGCGCTTCGAGATCGACGGTGACGGTCGCATTGGCGCCGCGCTCGGCATCGTCCATCAGCTTGTCGACATCCTCCTGCGGCAGGACGATCGGCAGGATGCCGTTCTTGAAGCAGTTGTTGAAGAAGATGTCGGCGAAGCTGGTGGCGATCACGCAGCGGATGCCGAAATCCAGCAGCGCCCAGGGGGCGTGCTCGCGGGACGAGCCGCAGCCGAAATTCTCCCCCGCCACCAGGATGCTGGCATTGCGGTAGGCCGGCTTGTTCAGCACGAACTCCGGGATTTCCGCACCATCCGGCGTGAACCGCATCTCGTCGAACAGGTTCTTGCCGAGACCGGTGCGCTTGATCGTCTTGAGGAACTGCTTGGGGATGATCATGTCAGTGTCGACATTGATCATCGGCAATGGCGCAGCGACGCCGGTCAACGTGGTGAAAGGCTCCACGGGTACGTTCCCTTGGCGGTTCTGTTGGCCGGCGCACAAGTCACCGGCCGCTTCTTTTGCCACAGCGGATGCGGCGGCCAAAGGGAATTATTGTGGCTGCCGGAGCCGAACAAAGCCCTGTTGCACATACAAATTGTCAGCTGCCCCAGTAGCGCACGCGGCCGGTGTCCACATGGACAAAGTCGGAGCGGGTGTAGAGGCCGACGCCGCCGGCCTTCAGATCGACGGCGGTCCGGTGCAGGGTTTCCAGGGCGCAACCCGGCAGGCGGATGTCGGCGGCCTTGCCGTCCATGTGCAGGCTGCGCCGGGCGACGCCGCCATTGGCGGCGGCCAGCGCCGCATTGGTCTGTGGCGACCGGTAGCCGGAGATCAGGTGGAAAGGCTCGGTGCTGCCGATCTGGCGTCGCAGCACGCACAGCACATCCAGCAGGTTGCGGTCGATGGGGCGCACGCCGCCGGTACGCCAGTCGCGCAGCAGATAGTCGATTTCCTCCAGCGCCACCGGGTCGTAGCGGCCGTTGCGGAAGAAGGTCGCCGTCAGTTGCTCATCGGTGTACAGGGACCGGATCGACAGGGACCGAACCGCCGGCATCGGCGCCGCCATGGCCCGCCCGCCTGCCGCAAATCCGAACACCGCCGTCGTTGCGGCAGCCCCCGCCATCCCGGCCAGAACACGCCGCCGCCCGCACACACCAAGCCTCCGCACACCGCTCTCCCTCGATTGCACCGCGGCATTGTCTTCGCAATTCCGGCCTTAGATTGGCGCCGGATCGTTATCTTTTCGTTGTGACGGCGGACCGGCGCGACCGTCCGGTCCCCCAAAAAGCGACCGGTCAGAATGTCCGGCCGCTGCGTGTGCCCATGAGTGCCTCGGCCAATACCACATCCCGGTCGTAGATGTCCGACCGGAAATGCACCGATCCGTCCTTATTGACCCAGGCGGTCTGGTAGCTGATATGCACTGGAAGCGGCTCAGCCAGCGAGACGACGGTGCGCACGCCGCTGTCTATGGTCTGGTTGATGCGCTCCAGGTCCCAGTCCAGATTGCCCGCCAACACCAGCGCGGCCAGCTCCGTCGGGTTCATCACCCGAATGCAGCCATGGCTGAAGCTGCGCTGGTCGCGGGTAAACAGGGATTTCGCCGCGGTGTCGTGCAGATAGACATTGAACCGGTTGGGCAGCATGAATTTCACCCGGCCAAGCGCGTTGCCGTCGCCAGGTTCCTGGCGGATCTTGTAGTGGAATGCGTCCGGGGACACGCTCTGCCAATCCACCGTCAGCGGATCGATCTCGGTCGCGCCGGCGCTCCAGTCGCTCAGCAGCGTGTAGTTGTTGGCGACCAGATAGCCGGGATCTTCCTGGATCTTCGGCAGCAGCTCGTTGCGGGCGATGCTGGGTGGCACGTGCCAGTAGGGATTGAGCACCAGATAGGTGATCTCGTGGCTGAACACCGGCGTGCGATGATAGGGCAGTCCTACAACGACGCGGGTATCGTGGATGGTTTGCTCGCCATCGACCACCTTCAAGGCGAAATCCGCCAGATTGACGAAAATGTAGCGCCGGCCGAGATCGTCGGGCATCCAGCGCCGCCGCTCCAGGTTCAGCACCAGCTGCTCGACCCGGTCCTCCACCGGCACATTCAGCGCTGCCAGGGTGTTGCGGCCGACCACCCCGTCCTGGGTCAGGCCGTGCCGATACTGCGCCTGCTTGATCGCGACCTCGAGAGCGTCGTCGTAGAAGTCGGGATCCGCATCGACGGGCAGTTCCTCGGCGGCCAGGTCGCCCCACAGCACGAGGCGATCGCGGATCAGGCCGATGCGGGGATCGGTCATGCCCGGCTTCAGCGCCGGCCCATCGGGGATCGGCTGCCAACCACCCAGTTCCGCCAAGGTGCGGTAGTCGGCCAGGGCCGCCCGGATGCGGTCGTAGCGCGGGCTCCGCGGCCGGTAGCCATCGATGAAGCCTTCGAGATCGGCGGCCCCCGCGACGGCGCTCAGGACGGCGGCCTTGTCGACCTCGACGCGATAGAGGAAGAGCTCCGGATCGGCGGCGTTCGGCGCGGTGCGGCCCTGCCCCAGATCAGAGGCGAACTGCGACACGCCGATGCTGAGCCGGACCTCCAGGCCCGCCAGTGTTGCGGGTTCGGTAGCCCCGAGCACGCTGGCGATATAGCCGGCGCCGTAGTCGTCCGGGTCCAGAGCGTCGAAATCGGCGGCCGCCAGCAGCCGCGCCATGTCGCGACCACGCGGCAGCACGCCCTCCTCGGAGACCCAGATCGGCTGCATTCCGCGAGCCCGGTAGAACTCCTCGACGATCGCCAGGGTGGCGGCGGTGTCTTCGGTGGCCGCGGCGTCGAGGCCGGTGAGCAGTTCCCCCTCGATACGCTCGGCCAGGGTCTGGGCCTGGGCGATCGCGGTGGTGAAGAGAATCAGGACAAGGCAGGCGAACGGACGGACGAACATGCGGCATTTTCCTTTTGGTCTTGCGCCCTCCGGTCCTTATGGACTCGTTTGGTTAACGCGCGCAACCGCCGCAGCCCTCATATTTCCGTGGCTTTCAGCCGACCCGAACCGTCAGGCCAGGGATTTCTCCATCCGTTTCACCATGATCTCGAGACCACCGCGCGATTTCCACGGATACTCGGCCACGGCCTCGTAGCCCTTGGCGGCGTAGAAGGGCTGCCCGGCGCGGCTCGCCTGCAGCCAGATCCGAGTGTGGCCGGCGGCCAGCAGATCGGCCTCGGCCCGGCGCAGGAGGGCGCCGCCGGCCCCGCATCGCACCACCGTCGGATCGACATAAAGGCCGCGCACCTCGTCATCGCAGAACGAGCAGAATCCGATCACCGCACCGGCCCGATCGATGGCCACGTAGAACGTCTCCTTGCGCTCGGACATGGCCTTGGCATAGCGCTCCGCGACGAGGCCGTGGGCCCAGCTCTCGACTTCCGCCTGAGTGTAGAAAGCGCGGCCGAGTTCCAGGATCGAGCGGCGATGGACGCGCCAGATCGAGTCCGCGTCGGCCGGGGTGCCGGCCCTGATGGTGAAGGACGGCCCCTCGGTCGGTGCGTCAGGCGAGGTCCCGGACATCCGCCAGATGGCCGGCGATCGCCGCCGCCGTGGCCATGGCCGGGCTGACCAGATGGGTGCGCCCGCCGCGGCCCTGACGGCCCTCGAAATTGCGGTTCGACGTGGAGGCGCAGCGCTCGCCCGGCTCCAGCCGGTCGGCATTCATGGCCAGGCACATGGAGCAGCCGGGCTCGCGCCAGTCGAAGCCGGCCTCGGTGAAGATGCGGTCCAGCCCCTCGGCCTCCGCCTGCTCCTTCACCAGGCCCGAGCCGGGCACGATCATGGCGTAGACCCCGTCGGCGACCTTGCGGCCCTCCGCCACGGCGGCGACGGCGCGCAGATCCTCGATCCGGCCATTGGTGCAGGAGCCGATGAAGACCTTGTCGACGGCGATGTCGGTCATCCTGGTGCCGGCCTCGAGCCCCATATAGTCGAGCGAGCGGCGCGCCGCCTTGGCGCGGGCCTCGTCGCCCAGGCTGTCCGGGTCGGGCACGGCGCCGGTGATCGGCACCACATCCTGCGGGCTGGTGCCCCAGGTGACCGTCGGCGCGATGTCGGCGGCGTTCAGCACCACCTCGCGGTCGTAGCGGGCGCCAGGGTCCGACGGCAGGGTGCGCCAATAGGCGACGGCGGTCTCCCACAGCGCGCCCTTGGGCGCCATGGGACGGCCCTTCAGGTACTCGAAGGTGGTCTCGTCCGGGGCGATCAGCCCGGCGCGCGCGCCGCCCTCGATCGACATGTTGCAGATCGTCATGCGGCCTTCCATGGAGAGGTCGCGGATCGCCTGGCCGGCATATTCGATGACGTGGCCGGTACCGCCCGCCGTGCCGATCTCGCCGATGATCGCCAGGATCAGATCCTTGGCCGTCACCCCGGTGGGCAGGTCGCCATCGACCGAGATGCGCAAATTCTTCGCCGGCTGCTGCATCAGGGTCTGGGTGGCCAGAACGTGCTCCACCTCCGAGGTGCCGATGCCGAAGGCCAGCGCCCCGAAAGCGCCATGGGTGGCGGTGTGGCTGTCGCCGCAGACGATGGTCATACCGGGCTGGGTCATGCCCTGCTCCGGCCCGATGATGTGCACGATGCCCTGGCGGATATCGTCCATCTTGAAGATCGGAACCCCGAAGGCGTCGCAATTGGCCTCCAGGGTCTCGACCTGGATGCGCGACTGCTCGTCGGCAATGCCCTGGGAGCGGTCGGAGGTCGGCACGTTGTGATCCGCCACCGCCAGCGTCGCGTCGGGCCGCCGCACGTGGCGCCCCGCCATGCGCAGCCCCTCGAAAGCCTGTGGGCTGGTCACCTCATGGACCAGATGCCGGTCGATATACAGCGTGCAGGTGCCGTCCTCCTGACGCCGCACCACATGGCTGTCCCAGATCTTGTCGAACAGGGTACGGGGCTGGTTCTGCGCTGACATGGTCCCAAGGTCCTATGCGGATCGACCACGGTGACGCAGCCGATCGATGCCGAAAAAGGGTTGGGAGAATAGCCGCCGTCATCGACGGGAAAAAGGGGAGAATTGTGCGGGTAGCCGCCGAACATTCCGAAGGATCGGGCGGGAACCGCAAGCCGCGCCAGAGTCAGTTGGTTCATGTCTTTGGCCAAAGAACGGGACGCCACCGTCCCTGACAGGGGTCGCGCCCCTTCTTCGATTCAGGACCAAATACCGAACCTTAAGGCCAACTCGCCATGATCCCCGAGCAATCTTGAAGAACCGGAACATGCCATACATCCTGTAATGCGGCGCCTTCCTACTGATCGGGGTGGCTGTCGGCCTGAGTTTCTAATACTTGCCGCCGGCCTTTCGCTACGCGGCCATCGCCCTCATCCTCCTTGCCCCTGTGCTGTACGTGGTCTCCTTCAACACCACCTGGCCCGCCCTGTTGCGCCGGCGCAAAGACTGAGCGCGCAAAGGAGCACGGGGATAATGCGCATTTTTGAAGTTCGTACTGTGTTCCCACATCTCCGATGTCTCAGGGCGCACTGAATCTCAGGGAACTATGCCTCTTTAATGCGCAAATCATTTTATGGTCACCCCATATAATTGATCATAGTCAATGAAAGCTTGTGCAGATTGTATTAGGGCACAGATTAGCTAGTATCAATTGGAGCGAGCCATCTTAACTGCTTGCAAGGAGCAAATGGAGGAGTGATTCGGTGAGCAACGTCCAAATAGCGAAATCTTCGTGGACAAGACAAGGTCGGTAAGAGCTTGTCGGAAAGCTCCCGCATTCACCGGGGAGTGGACTAATGGAAACCATATTTGGTTTTGATGTTTCACAGATTGGCTGGCCTGTAGAGGTGCTCGGGGTGGCGGTCCTTTCGTTGTTCTTACCGCTAACGGCAGCAAGTTATTGCAAATATAGACTTCCAATAAAGAAGAAAGATGTTCATCGGACAATAGAGATGCTTGGGCTAGGCAAGCATTTGGACGAGTTCTACAAATCGGTCAGAGGTCATTTGTTCGTCTCATCTGTAATTTGGGCAACTGTCATTTCTTTCTTCGGGATCTTCGGGTTGCTGATGGGCATTGAACTGAAAATCGCCAAGATCCCAAATCTGATACTTGGTGGCTCATACATATTGTCAAATGACATTGAACCCCACGAAATAGAGAAATATCAGCAGATTGCTCTTCTCGTATTTGGCATGGCATTTATTGGAGCGTATCTTTGGGGCGCCAAAACAATATTGAGAAGATTTATGACCTTTGATTTACTCCCTGGAGTATATTTCTCCTTTGGGCTCCGATTGGTTTTTTCGTCGATTGTTGCACTTGTGCTATTTCATGGGTTTCAACTTCTCGCGAAGGAACCAGTTCCAAATAATGTCTGGCCCCTGATAGGCTTTCTTGTGGGCATGTTTCCTGGGCGCGTAATTCAAATGATGAGCGAACGATTCGGGGTAATATTTTCGTATCTACGCGGTACAGCTTCCAGCAATTTACCGTTGGAACTAGTCGAGGGTGTTACCCCCCAGGATAAGGTTCGACTTGCAGAGATTGGGGTAGACAATTGCCATGGTTTGGCCGAGGCAGATTTTGTCGGGCTGATGATCCGCACTCCTTACAACGCCCAGAAACTTGTTGACTGGATGCTTCAAGCTCAACTCTGCCTCTATTTCGGAGAAAGGGTGGTTGCCCTTCGTGCTACCGGAATTCGTACGATGTCAGAGTTCGATTACTTGATGGCAGAAAAAGGAGACACCCTGGTTCAAGAAACAGAAATCACCCGAGGCCATCTTGAGCAAGTTCAAAGAGTACTCCGACACGATAATGGCTACAAGCGCCTCAAGGAAATTGAAAAAATACTCTATAAAGAAGACATCAAGATACTCCGTACTAAGAAAACCACTGATTCTGAAGAGTCAGAAAAACATGCTGCTTAATAATCGACGTAAGGGCTAATTGCAGCAGCCGGTTGAATTTTTATTCGAGATTACGCTGACAGTAACCGATTTGGTTGCCCCAATCACCGTCACCTCGTTGCATTCCGCCATGAGCGGTTGTGGAGGGCTAACTCGGTTACTGACTCAGCAAATCCAGCGGCTGCGGTTCCCTACCTCGGATATGCCGGGACATGACACGTATCTTCCTACGCCACGCCCTGGTATTCCGCATCGGTGACATGTTCCAGCCAGTCGACGGACTTGCCGTCCAGCGCCTCGGCGATGGCGATATGGGACATCGCCGTGTCGGGTGAGGCGCCATGCCAGTGCTTTTCGCCCGGTGGGATCCAGACGATGTCGCCGGGGCGGATGTCCTCGATCTCGCCGCCGTCGCGCTGGACCCGGCCCACGCCGGAGATCACGAGGAGCGTCTGGCCCAACGGGTGGGTATGCCACGCGGTCCGGGCGCCGGGTTCGAAGGTGACGGTCAGGCCGCCGACGCGGGCCGGCTCTTCCGCACTGAACCGTGCATCGAACCGCACGGTTCCGGTGAAATGATCCGCGGGGCCTTTGGCGGATGCGATCGTGCCTGCCCTGGTGATCCTCAAGCTAATCTCCCATCCATTAACGCCGCCCCAGCCCTGTGACGAACGGCATAGCGACGTCCGGTCGCGGCCACCTATGGTTCATCGTACGGAATATAGACGGCATGATCGGACGAGCCATGCTTGACCGCATCAGCCTTTCTAATCGGGACGGGTTGGCTGCTTGTGATGACTTACAATATCTGGCTCGGGAACCCCTATCAGCTCCACTACAAATGGGATGCGCTCTGCACGGAGGTGGCGAGCCTCTTCAGCCCGGCCATCGGCCGCTACGACAGGACCCATACCCCGAGGCTCGAGCGGGTGCGCTGCCGGTCCACCATGCAGATGCCGCAGCTCGGCCGGCTGGATTTGCTGGTCTATGTGGTCCCGGTCCGGGATTTCGGGTTCGGGGGTGTCGATTTCGCCCCGAATGGCGGCGGCCGGGGGCAGGACAATGCCGGGTTCACCGTCACATCGGGCGGCGAGGTGTGCTCGGAGGTCTATGTCGGCGACATGATGCAATCGGGCAGCAACATCAAGCTGCGCGCCGATTTCCTGACCACCGATCCGCCCGAGATCGAAGTCAATGTGAAGCGGGATCCGAAATTCCTGGCGAAGATCATCTATCACGAGGCGCTGCACAACCGAACCGATCGCGGCGATGGCCTGCACGCCATCGCCGGCCTTTCCATCGGGGCGGCGGCCTTCGGCGAGACAGATTCGCTCAGCGAGGCGGACCGGACCGTCATGGCGCGCAACCTGGACCGGACCACGACAAGGGGACGCCGCCGCAGGCCCCTGACCCAATGGACCGGCGGCTGGGCGGCCGCCAATTCGCGCTGATCATTTCCGCCAGGTCACGGAGTCCTGGCCAGCCCCGCCGCATACACCGATGAGAAATGCTCGAACAGCGTCAGCAGTTCGGAGCGTGTCCTACCCATGACCAGATGGCCTAGCACGTTGGCCGAAAAGGACAAATTGCTGACCGCCATGAACACTTGGTCGATGTCGGTTTCGGCGGCGATCCTGCCATTTTCCCTGAGAGTCTCCAGCCGTGCCCGGAAGTTCGCATCCGCCTCGCCGGAGACGACCTGCATGACATCCCGTCTAAACGTCTGATCGGTCATGACCCGCGAGACCAGAATGCGGATGAGCTTGTCGTTGGCAGCGTCGACGGTCAGGCGGTAACGCAGATACTCGAAAATCTCCGCCTTCAGGGTTGGTTGCGGCGGGTAACCCAGTTCGCCCTCCTGCTTGTCGACGACCAGCCGTTTCACAAGCGTCAGCAGCAATCCCTCCTTGCCGCCGAAATACCGGTTGATGAGCGACACATTGGATCCGGATGCCTCGGCGATCTGTTTGACCGACGCGCCGTCGTAGCCATGCCGGCTAAACACGTCGAGGCCCGCCTTCAACAGTTTCTCTTCCGTCGCGGCGCGATTCCTCGCCGCCGACCCCGTGATCCTGGCTGCCTTCTCCACCGAGACTCCGTTTGTAAATGACCGTTTACATCGCGGCGCCCGGGCGCTAGATGTAAATGATCACTTACTTGAGGGCATCGGTCATGTTGGAGTCAACATTCCTGAACGCGTTGGTCACGAACGGAATTGCCGCGCTGGCCTTCGTGGCTGTCGTCGGCCTGCTCAAGGAACCCATGCGTCAGAAGTCGATGGCGATCATGGTGGCGATGGCCGGCGGCATCTTTGCGGTTCCGCCCTATGCGATAGCCGGATTCGCGGTCGGGGCCGTCGTCGCCGTAATGGGATATCTGGGCCTGAGATCCTACGTCTTCATCGGCATCGGATGGCTGATCCATGCCGGATGGGACACGGTGCTTCACGTCAACGGCCATGGGCTCGTGGGGCTTGGTCCGGCCTCGAGCCTTGGCTGCGCAATCTTTGACCCGATGATCGCGCTCTGGTTCTTCATGGGAGCCCCGACAGTCTGGCCGTTCGCCCGAAGCAAGACGGGCGCGGCATGAACCTCCGGAGCATACGGCACAGAACACCCAACGCCTTCAGAACACCGCCGCCGGGAGCCATGTGGCGAGGACCGGGACGAGCCAGATCAGCGCCATGCCGAGGACCTGCAGGCCGATGAAGGGGGCGACGCCGAGATAGATGGCGGTGGTGGGGATCTCCGGCGGGGCGACGCCGCGGAGATAGAACAGGGAGAATCCGAAGGGCGGGGTCAGGAACGAGGTCTGCAGGTTGACCGCGATCAGGATCGCCAACCAGATCGGGTCGTGGCCCATGACGATCAGGCCGGGGATCACCAGCGGCAGCACGATCACCGTGATCTCCACGAAATCCAGCACGAAGCCGAGCACGAAAACCAGCACCATGGCGAAGATCAGCGCGCCGGTCGGGCCACCGGGCATGGCGGTCAGGATGCGCTCGACCCGCCCCTCACCGCCGAGCCCGACGAAGACCAGGGAGAAGAAGCTGGCGGTCAGGATGGTGGCGAAGATCATCGCCGTCACCGTCATGGTCGAGGTCAGGGCCGGCACCAGCATGTCGGCGTTGAGCGCCCGCCGCACCGCCGCCCCGAGCGCCGCGAGCCCAGCCAGAGCCAGCGCCAGATAGACCGCCCCCTGGGCCCAGATCGCCAGCGTCGTATCGCTGCGCTGCAGCCGCACCGGGGCAAGCCCCGCCGCCAGGGCCAGAGCCAACAGGGCGACAACGCCGGCGATCAGCAGGCCGGGCCGCACGCCCAGCCGGTGGCCGGCCAGCAGCAGGGCGCCGGCGGCCCCCACCGAGGCGGCTTCGGTGGGCGTTGCGATGCCGCCGAGGATCGCGCCCAGCACCGCCACGATAAGGAGGATCGGCGGCGCGATGACGGCGGCGATCCGCCCTCCGGATGGGCGCTCGGCCGTTTCGCGCACTGCCGGAGCCGCGGCCGGCGAGGCCCAGGCCCGCGCCAGCAGATAGGCGATGTAGAGCCCGACCAGCGCCAGCCCGGGCATCAGGGCGCCAGCGAAGATCTGGCCAACCGAGATAGTCTCGACGGTGAACTTGCCCTGGGCAAACTGGGCCTGCTGATAGCCGTTCGACATCACGTCGGAGAGGATGATCAGCAGGGTCGAAGGCGGGATGATCTGCCCCAAAGTGCCGGCCGTGCAGACCGTGCCCGAGGCCAGCTTCGGGTCGTAGCCGGTGCGCAGCATGGTCGGCAGGGCGATCAGCCCCATGGCGATGACGGTGGCGCCGACGATACCGGTGGAGGCGGCCAGCAGCGCGCCGACCAGCACCACGGACACGCCGAGCCCGCCGCGCAGCCGTCCGAACAGCCGCCCCATGGTCTCAAGCAGATCGGCGGCGATGCGGCTCTTCTCCAGCACCACGCCCATCAGAACGAAGAGCGGGATGGCGATCAGCACGTCGTTGGTCAGCAGGCCGAACACCCGCTGCCCCAGCGCGCCGAGAAGGGAGATGTCCATCACCCCCAGCCACCAGCCCAGGAAGGCGAAGGCGGTCGCCACCCCGGCGATGGTGAACGAGACCGGGAAGCCCAGCAGGATGCAGACGATCAGCGCCGCGATCATCAGCAGGTCGAGCGGCAGCGGCGTCATTCCCCGCCCTCGCGCCACCGGGCGATGTCGCGCAGCAGGAAGGCGGCGGACTGGATCAGCAGCAGGATGCAGAAGGCCGGTATCAGCGACTTCAGCAGGAAGGAAGCCGGGATGCCGCCGACCGAGATCGGCCCCTCCAGGATCGCCCAGGAATTGCGCACCGTCGGCCAGGACCAGTAGAGCAGCACCGCCATCGCCGGCATCAGCAGGAACAGGTGACCGAAGATGTCGATGGCGCGCCGGGTGCGGTCGGCGGCCCGGGCATAGAACACGTCGACCCGGACATGGCCGCCGACCAGCAGCGTGTAGCCCGCCCCCAGCATGAACAGCGCGCCATGCAGGTACAGGATGCTCTCGTTCAGCGCGATGCTGCTGACGCCGAAGACATAGCGCAGCAGCACGATGCCGAACTGCAGCAGCGCCATGATGAGCGCCGCCCAGCGCACCACGGCACCGACCGCCCGGTTGATCGTATCCAGCCGGTCCGCGATCCCGGTCATGGCCGCACCGGCCTGGCCCCGCCCTCTGCCGGCGCCGGCCTAGTAGGTGTAGTCCAGCGCCCGGGCGTTCATCTGCCCGTTATCGGCATAGGTCATATAGCCGGCCACGGACTCGCGATAGGCGAGGAAGCTCTCGGTGATCCGCCGGACCAGCTCGTCCTCGTCCTCGCGCAGATCGGCGATTACCTCGCCGGCGGCATTGCCCAGGGCCACGATCACGTCGTCGGGCAGCTTGCGTACCTGGACGCCCTGCTCCGCCACCAGCTGCTGCAGGGCGCGGGCATGGTTGGTGGTGTATTCGGTCCAGACCGGGTTGTAGAGGCTCTCGCAGGCCAATGCGACGGCCTGTTGCAGGTCGTCGGGAAGATCGTTGTAGGCATCCTGGTTGACGGCGCATTCCTCCGCCGAGGAGGGCTCGCCGACGCCCGGCCAATAGTAGTTCTTGGCCACCTGATAGAAACCCAACGCGCTGTCGGTCCACGGGCCGATGAACTCGCCGGCGTCCAGCGCCCCGGATTGCAGCGCCTGGAACATGTCGCGGCCGCCCATGGCCTGCACCGCCATGCCGATCTTGCTGCACATCTCCGACGCCAGCCCGGTGGTGCGGAATTTCAACCCGCGCAGATCGTCCACCGAGTTGATCTCGGTGCGGAACCAGCCCTGCCATTGCGGTCCGGAATTGCCGCACAGGAACGGCTTCAGCCCGAAACGGGCATACATCTCGTCATACAGGGCCTGGCCGCCGCCATGGGCCAGCCAGCCGAACTGCTCGTCGGCGCGCAGGCCGAAGGGCTGCGATCCGAACAGCAGGATGCCCTTGGACTTCGAGCCCCAATAGGCCGGCACCGCATGATACAGCTCGGCCGTGCCTTCAGAGACTGCGTCGAACACGCCGCGCCCGGGCACCAGCTCGCCGGCGGCGAACAGCTTGACCTCGATGCGGCCTCCGGAAAGCGCGGTGATGCGGTCGGCCAGCATCTGCGCCGCCACCCCCGGCCCCGGTAGGTTCTTCGGCCAGGCGGTGACCATCTTCCACTGCCGCCGGTCCTGCGCGATGGCCGGCGCGGCCAGGGTGGCGGTCGCCGCCGCCGCGGTTCCCCCGGCGATCGTCCTGACCAGATCTCTGCGTTTCATGATGGACCTCCCCCAAATGCTTTTCGTTCATTCGTTCCGCTGGTGCGGGCCGGTTGACGCCCCGCCGCAGCCGGAAACTGAACCCCATAGCTCGGCGGAAATCCAGCCCCTTCTCCGATGCGCGGCGGCGCCTCGAGAGGCCCGGCCCCCGCCTTGACAGCTGAGTAACTCCACGATTACCGTAACTTCAAAGTTACCAAACCTTGGGACACCACGGCTCGGGCCTGCGTTCACCCTGGTTCGCAGATGGTCTACCCTCCGTCCCCGGATGCCGTCGACACGCCGACCGGGGAGGCCGGGGCAAATCGGAATGACAATGGCGGAGAGGAAGAATGGCTGAATTGACAACCGGCGTGAGCTGGCTGGGGGTGATCGTGGGCGCGGTCGTCTCGTTCCTGGCGGGATGGCTGTGGTACTCGCCCAAGCTGTTCGGGCCGAAATGGGCCGAGGGGGTCGGCGTGGAGATGGGCACGGCCAACGAGATGCCGGTCGCGGCCATGGCCAGCCAGATGGCCGGCCTATTGCTGATGAGCTGGTTCGTCGGCGTGACGGCCGCCTCTGATGCGCTGATGACGGTCATCCTCGGGACCGTCGCATTCACCGTCCTGGCCTATTCGGGCGGATCGTTCCGGAAGAACTCGGCTTATGCCCGCAACACCGATGCCGGGTATTGGGTGGTGGCCTTGGTGATCATGATCATCTGCCAGGGGATCTTCTAGGCTTCATCCGCAGGCCGCCCGGTCCAATGGCCTCCCCCTTAACGGGATGGTGAACCAGGGTGACCGCGGGCTCGATTGCGGCGCTGTTCGGCGCCGTGATAGCGTCGGCGCATGCGGTTTGTATTGCTTGGCACTTTGGTGGCGATGGCGATGGCCGCCGGCCCGCGGCCGGGCGCGGCGGGCGAACTTGAGGCCGGCCGGCTCGACGACGTGGTCGGGCTCTGCCTTGCCGCCGAGCGTGCGCTGACGACCGGCGTCGCCGATCAGCAGAGCATCTTCGACGCCGGCGCCTGCAACGGCTTCATCTATGGGGTGCTGACCGGCCGCTATGCCGGCTATGACACACCGGATCCGGGCTGGTTCTGCGAACCGGATGCGTTCACCACGGCGGAAGTGGTGATGATCTTCAACGACTACATCCGCGCCCATCCGGACTGGCGCGAGACGACCGACGATACTCCTGCCGATGCCCTGGTTGCGGCCATCAGCGAGGCCTGGCCCTGTAGATAGGACGGCCCCGTTGGAGACCTGAACGCCTGTCGGATGGATCGTCCTACAATCCTCTGTCACAGTGGCGACTGGGGGCATACCAGACAGGGAGGAACGGGTCATGGTGCGCAAGCAAGCCAGCGATTTCGATCAGGAACTGCTGAACCTCTTCGACAAGCTCGTCCATGGCGATATCGACCGCCGCCAGTTCCTGGACCGGGCGGCGAAGTTCGCCGTTGGCGGGGTGACCGCGGCCGGGCTGCTGGAGGCGCTGTCGCCGCAATACGCCCTGGCGCAGCAGGTGGCGCCGGACGACCCGCGCATTTCGGCCGACACCATCGACTATCCGTCGCCGCGGGGGCACGGCACCATTCGCGGCCTGCTGGCGCGACCGGCCGGTGCGTCCGGCGCGACGCCAGGCGTGGTCGTAGTGCATGAGAACCGGGGCCTGAACCCCTATATCGAGGATGTCGCCCGCCGGCTGGCGGTGGACGGGTTCACCGCGCTGGCGCCGGACGGGCTGACGCCGCTGGGCGGCTATCCCGGCACCGATGACGAAGGCCGCACGATGCAGCGGCAGTTGGATCGGGCCAAGCTGTTCGAGGATTTCGTCGCGGCCTACGACTACCTCGATGGCCAAGGCGATATCGGCCGGATCGGCGCGGTCGGCTTCTGCTTTGGCGGCGGGGTCTGCAACGGCATGGCGGTGCGTCTGCCCGAGCTCGCGGCCTCGGTGCCGTTCTATGGCAGCCAGGCCGCGGCGGAAGACGTGCCGAAGATCCAGGCGCCGCTTCTGCTGCACTTCGCCGGTCTCGACGAGCGCATCAATGCCGGCTGGCCGGCCTACGAGGCGGCACTCAGGGCCAACAACAAGGAATTCACCGCCCACATCTACCCGAACGTCAATCACGGTTTCCACAACGACACCACGCCCCGCTACGACGAGGCGGCGGCGACCCTGGCGTGGGACCGCACGATCGCGTTCTTCAAGGAGAAGCTGGGCTAGGCGGAACCGGTCGGGTTCCTAATCGCCGCGCGGGAAGCGCTGGCGGGCATCGACCACGTTGAGGTCCATGTGGTTGCGCATGTAGCGCTCCGAGGCCTTCTGCAGCGGCTGATAGTCCCACGGGTAATACCCGCCCTGGCGCAAAGCCTCGTATACGACGAGGCGGCGCGCCTGGCTGGCCCGCACCTCGGCGTCGAACCGGTCCAGGTCCCAGCGGCGATCGGCCTCGGCGCGCAACCCCTGCAGGGTTTCGGCGTGCTCCGGGTCCCCGGCCAAATTGGACAGCTCGTGCGGGTCGGCCTCGAGATCGAAGAGCTCCTCGGGATCGAGCGCGCAGCTTGTGTATTTCCAGCGGCCGGACCGCAGGCCCACCAGCGGCGCGTAGGACGCCTCGGCGGCGTATTCCATCGCCACCGGCGTCTCGCGCGCTCCGCCACCAGCGATCGGCAGCAGGCTCTCACCGTCGATCCAGGGCATCACCGACTCCATGGCGATCCCCGCCAGCTCGCAGAGCGTGGGCGTGAGGTCGAGGGTCGATGCCGTCGCCGAGACCTTGCCGGGCGGCAGGTCCGGTGCGGCGATCATCAGCGGCACCCGGGCCGAGCCCTCATAGAACGACATCTTGAACCACAATCCGCGCTCGCCGAGCATGTCCCCGTGATCGGAGAGGAACAGGATGATCGCGTCCTGGCCGGTGGTCTCCAGGGCCTCGAGGATTTCGCCGATCTTGTCGTCGAGATAGCTGATATTGGCGAAATAGGCGCGCCGCGACAGCCGGATGTCCTGCTCCGAGATCTCGAAGCTGCGCCAGTCATTGGCGTCGAAGATCCGCCGCGCATGCGGGGAATGATCCTCATAGGCCATGGCCGGCACCGGCGGCAGCAGATGCTCGCAATCGGCGTACAGGTCCCAGTATTTCCGCCGCGCCACATAGGGATCGTGGGGATGGGTGAAGCTGACGGTCAGGCACCACGGCCGGTCGTCGTGACCGCGCGCCAGATCGTAGAGCTTGCGCGTCGCGTGATAGGCGACCTCGTCATCGTATTCCAGCTGATTGGAGGTCTCCGCGATCCCGGCGGCGGTCACCGAGCCGAGATTGTGGTACCACCAGTCGATGCGCTCGCCCGGCTTGCGGTAGTCGGGCGTCCAGCCGAAATCGGCGGGGTAGATGTCGGTGGTCAGCCGTTCCTCGAAGCCATGCAACTGGTCCGGCCCGACAAAATGCATCTTGCCTGAAAGACAGGTCTGGTAGCCGGCCCGGCGCAGGTGATGGGCATAGGTCGGGATGTCCGACGCGAACTCGGCGGCGTTGTCGTAGACGCCGGTGCGCGAGGGCAGCTGCCCTGACATGAACGAGGCCCGCCCGGGCGCGCAGAGCGGCGATGGTGTGTAGCTGTTGGCAAAGCGCACCGAGCGCTCGGCGATCCGCTTCAGATTGGGCGCATGCAGCCAGGGGGCCGGCCCGTCCGGAAACAGCGTGCCGTTCAGCTGGTCGACCATGAAGACCAGGAAGTTGGGCCGGGTCATGCCCGATCGGCCGTCAGGTAGTCGAGATAGCCGGTCACCAGCGCGATGGCGGCCTTGGCGTCCGGCCTGCTGCGGCTCAGGCTCTGGCGGATATAGAGGCCGTCGATCATCGCCGCCAGGCCTTCGGCAGCCGTCTCGGACTCCCCGTTCAGCAGGGGCCGCAGGCCATACAGCAGGTTGGACCGCAGGCGTCTCCGATAGATGGTGAGCAGCCGGGCGCCGGCCTCGGAGCTCTGGGCCTTCACATAGAAATTCAACCAGGCGCTGATGACTTCCGGCTGGAAGTTGCTGTCGGCGAAGCTGGCCTGGATGACGGCCTCTATGCGTTCCCTGGGAGTCCGGGTGCGCTTCAGCCGGCTGACGACCTCGGCACCGTACAGCGCCAGGATATGGCGCATCGCGGAGAGCAGGATGCGGTCCTTGGTGCCGAAATAGTGATGGGCCAGCGCGCTCGATACGCCGGCGCGCCGGGCGATCTGGCTCATCGTCACATCCAGCGAGCCGGCCTCGCCGATTTCGGCGATGGCCGCGGCGACCAGGCTTTCCCGGCGGATCGGTTCCATTCCGATTTTCGGCATTGGCGCCCCCGTCATTCAACCGTAACAGAATGGACCAATCTTGGCTGACTGATCAATCAACCGATAGCTTTCGCTCCGGCACCACTTCAGGCACAATGTGGAAAACAATCGACCGTCCGATCAGCGGACGGAAACGGCATAGATTGGGAGGCCGAAATGCGATCCGAAAAGGACTCAAAGACTAGCTTCGCCATTTCCCGGCGCGGCGTGCTGCACGGAGCGACGGCGCTTGGCACCGCCGCACTGGTCGGCCCGCTGGGTACCCGCCGCGCAGCCGCACAGCCCAAGAGGGGCGGAACGCTGCGGATCGGCTTGGCCCACGGGAACACCAACGACAATTACGATCCGGGAACCTGGACGAATCAGTACGTGCAGGTCTTCGGCACCGCGCGCCATGGATTCCTTACGGAAGTCGCGGCGGACGGTACGCTGGTCGGCGAAATGGCCGAGAGCTGGGAGGCTTCGGACGACGCCCTGACCTGGACCTTCAAGATCCGCGAGGGCGTCACCTTTCACTCCGGCAAGGACGTGACGCCGGAGGACGTGATCGCGTCGATCAACCATCACCGCGGCGAGCAGAGCACCTCCGCCGCGAAGCCGTTCGTCGATCCGATCACCGACATGACGGTGGACGGCCCCTATCTCAGGGTGACGCTGGCCAATGGCAACGCCGACTTCCCGTTCATCATGTCGGATTACCACCTGCCGATCATGCCCGGCGTCGACGGCAAGATCGACCCGACAAGCAGCGACGGCTGCGGCGCCTACGTCGTCAAGGAGTACAGTCCGGGCGTGAGGGCCGCGATGGATCGCAATCCGAATTACTGGAAATCCGACCGCGCGCATGTCGATGCGGTGGAGCTGCTGACCATCCTGGACCCGGCGGCGCGACAGGCGGCGTTGATGACCGGCGACGTGGACGTGATCGATCAGGTCGACCTTAAGACCTCGTCCTTCCTGCAGCGCGCGCCGAACGTGAAGATCCTGGCGACCACCGGGACCCAGCACTACACCTTCGCCATGGACACGCGGGCAGCACCCTTCTCGGACAACAATGTCCGGCTGGCGCTGAAGCACGCCATCGACCGGGAAGAGCTGGTCGAGAAGATCCTGTTCGGTTATGGCGAGGTCGGCAACGATCACCCGATCGGCCGGTCTAACCGCTACTACGCCGGCGATCTGGAGCAGAACAGCTACGATCCGGACAAGGCGAAGTTCTACCTGCGCGAGGCCGGGCTGGACAGCCTGGACGTCTCGCTCTCCGCCGCCGACGCCGCCTTCGGCGGGGCGGTCGATGCCGGCCTGCTCTATGCCGACAAGGCGGCGGCGGCCGGGATCAACATCAATGTCGTGCGCGAGGTGAACGACGGCTACTGGTCCGAGGTCTGGATGAAGAAGCCCTTCGTCTCCGTCTACTGGGGCGGGCGGCCGACCGAGGACTGGATGTTCACGACGGCCTACGCTTCGGGCGCGCCGTGGAACGACTCGTTCTGGGAGCACACCCGCTTCAACGAGCTGCTTGAGGCGGCCCGTCCGGAACTCGACGAAGAGCGTCGCCGGTCGATGTATCGCGAGATGCAGGACATCGTGCGCACCGAGGGCGGCGTGGTCATCCCGATGTTCGCCAGCTTCGTGATGGCGCACCGGGACACCGTCGCCACGCCGGAGACCGTCGGCGCCAATTGGGGCCTCGACGGATTCCGCGCCTGCGAACGCTGGTGGTTCGCCTGATTGCGGGCGTGAGGGATCGCCGGCCGCAGCGATAGGCCGGCGCTGCATCGTAAGGCGGCTGGGATCGGTGTGGTTCCAGCCGCCGCGGTTCTACCTGGGAAGCCCGGCACACAATCGGAATAGGGACCAGCCCTCAATCTTCGACTTTGGTGCAGATGCCAAAGACCGCGTTGCCACCGACCCAGCCATTGATGAAGCCGCGATTGTTGCCGATCTGATATCGCGCGCCCTGGATGGCCTTCACGATGTGGAGGTATTCCCGGCCCCGCACCTTGCAGAGCACGATGTCTCCGACGTCGATGTCGCGGCGGTCGGCCGGGACGATCGTGCAAAGCTGACCGGATTCGATCTTCCCGGACATGGAATTGCCGCGCGGCCGCACCTGCACGGTCTCGCCTGCCTTGAGGCGCTCGATGTGGAAGCTGGCCCAACCCATGGTTCAGCTACCATTCAAGACCGATTCCGGCCGCCGCCATTCGGCGCGGCAGCCCTCCCGGCCGGAGCCGGGACTTTGGAACGGCGATTGCGGCAGGTTAGCTCTGCGCCGTCTCGGCAGGCTCGGGAGCGGCAGCGGCGGCCGAGCCCTTCGCCGGGCGGACGTCGCGCTTTTCGGCGATCCGGGCGGATTTGCCGCGGCGGTTGCGCAGGTAGTAGAGCTTGGCGCGGCGGACGTCGCCGCGGCGGACGACCTGGATGTCGTCGATGCGCGGGCTGTGCAGCGGGAAGACGCGCTCCACGCCTTCGCCGTAGGAGATCTTGCGGACCGTGAACGAGCTGTTCAGGCCGGCATTGCGGCGGGCGATGCATACGCCCTCATAGGCCTGGATGCGCTCGCGGGTGCCTTCCACGACCTTCACGTTGACACGCACCGTGTCGCCGGGGCCGAACTCGGGAATGGCACGCTTGGCGGTCAGCGCCTCGACCTGCTCGGCTTCGAGCTTCTCGATGATGTTCATGTCTGGCCCCTTCCATCTCTCAAATACGTCATACGGACTCTCGGTCCGGCTCATGTCTCGCTCTTTGGCCCCGACCGGCGCTGCCACAGATCCGGACGCCGGTCCCGGGTGATCCGCTCCGCCTCGGCGCGGCGCCATTGGCGCACCTTGGCGTGGTCCCCGGACACCAGCACCTCGGGCACCGCCCGGCTGACGCCGTCCCGTCCCTGCCATTCGGCGGGCCGGGTGTAGTGGGGATACTCCAGCAGGCCTGGATCCCCGAAACTCTCCTCCTCGGCGCTCTCCTGGTTGCCCATCACCCCGGGCAAAAGACGCACCACCGCGTCGATCAGGCACAGCGCCGCGGGCTCTCCGCCCGACAGCACGAAATCGCCGAGGCTCACCTCATCCATGCCGTGGGCCTCGATCACCCGCTGATCGACGCCTTCATACCGGCCACAGAGCAGAACCACGCCCGACGTTTCGCTCAACGCGCCGACCAGCTGCTGATCCAGCAGCCGTCCGCGCGGGGTCAGGTAGATGAGCCGGTCCTCCGCACCTTGCCGCGCCCGCGCCTCGCGAACCGAGGTCAGGGCCGCATCGATCACATCCGGCTTCATCACCATACCGGCGCCACCCCCGAAAGGGGCGTCGTCCACGGTGCGGTGTTTATTACCAGCAAATTCGCGGATGTCCACCGTTTCCAACATCCAGTCGCCGCGTTCCAGGGCACGTCCGGCCAGGCTGGTCGCCAGCGGCCCGGGGAACATCTCCGGGAACAGCGTCAGCACGCTGGCGGTCCAGGCCGCGGCGGTCACTCCTCGTCTCCTTCGTCCACGTCGTCCGGCCTGACCAGCAGCTCCGGCGGCGGGTCGACCACCAGCCGGCCTCCGGCGATATCGATCTCGGGCACCGCCTGCCGGGTGAAGGGCAGCATCAGCGGCGGACCCTCCGGACAGACGATCTCCAGGAAGTCGCCGGCGCCGAAATCATGCACCGCCCGCACCGTGCCGACCTCCGCCCCGTCGGTCCCGACCGCCGAAAGACCGATCAGGTCGGCGTGGTAGAACTCGTCCTCCTCCGGGGCCGGCAGCCGGCCGCGTTCGGCGTAGAGTTCGGTTCCGCGCAGCGCTTCCGCCGCATTACGATCCTCGACCCCCTCGACCCGGGCCAGCCATTGGCCCTTGTGCTTCGACAGCAGGGTCAGGCCGATGACCCGCTTGCCCGATCGGTCGGTCAGCGGGCCATAGGCAACCACATCAGCCGGATCGGCGGTGAACGGCTTCACCTTTACGATGCCGCGCACCCCGTGCACGCCACCGATCACGCCGACACAGACCCGGTCCGTCGAAGCCATGCCCATCAGACCCGATCATGCGGCTGCCAAGCGTCCGGCCGACCGGACGGTCAGGCCTTCTCCTTTTCCTCGGCGGGAGCCTCTTCAGCAGCGGCTTCCTCGGCCGGGGCTTCCTCGGCTGGCGCCTCCTCGGCGGCGGCCTCTTCGGCAGGAGCCTCTTCGGCGGGTGCCTCCTCAGCCACTGCCTCTTCGGCCGGGGCCTCGGCGGCCGCTTCCTCAGCCGGGGCTTCCTCGGCCGGCGCCTCCGCAGACCCCTCAGCCGGGGCTTCCGCGGCGGCCTCTTCGGCCGGTGCTTCCGCCGCCGCTTCCTCGGCAGGGGCCTCTTCGGCAGCGGCCTCTGCGGGGGCCTCCTCTACCGGCTCCTCGGCCGGGGCCGCAGCCGCTTCCTTGGCAGCCTCGGCGGCCTCGGCAGCTTCTTTGGCACGCTCCTGGGCCTTGGCCTTCGGCGCCGACTTCTTCGGCGTCTCGCGCCAGACCGGCTTGGGCGCCAGCTCGGCATCGCCGAGGAAGCGGGCGACCCGGTCGGTCGGCTGGGCGCCGACGGACAGCCAGTGCTTGATGCGCTCTTCCTTCAGGGTGATGCGGTTGGGATGATCCTTGGCCAGCATCGGATCATAGGTGCCGACCTTTTCGATGAAGCGCCCGTCGCGGGGGGTGCGGGTGTCGGCGACGACAATCCGGTAGAAGGGGCGCTTCTTGGCGCCGCCACGGGCAAGGCGGATTTTAACGGACATTGCAGGGTGACCTTTCCAGAGTCTGCTGTGGTGTGGTTTCGCATGCGGCGCCTCAGCCAGGCTGATGGCAAACCGCCTCGATGTGATGGCCGTCCGGGTCGATGACGAAGGCGGCGTAGTAATTCGGGTGGTATTCCGGCCTCAGTCCGGGAGCGCCGTTGTCCCGGCCGCCGGCGGCCAGGCCCTCGGCATGGAAGCGGTCGACGGCGGCCCGGTCCGGTGCCGAAAAGGCGATGTGCTGCCCCTCCTGGGGCTGCGGCGCCGGCGCCATGCCCTTGCCGGTGCCGATCCAGAAGGTCTGATCGTGATCCGACCCGCCATATCCGCACGCCACATGGTCGGCCTCTTCCACATCCATGATCCGGCGATGGCCGAGGGTGGCCAGGGCCCGGTCGTAGAAGGTGCGCGAGCGCTCGAAATCGGCGACTGGCAGCGACATATGGTCGATCATTTGAAGCCTCCGCCCGGCGGCATCATGCCCGGGGGCAGGCCCGGCATGCCGCCGCGCAGCATGCCCTTATCGCCCATCTTCTTCATGCGCTTCATGACACTGGTCATCTGCTGGAACTGCTTCAGCAGCCGGTTCACGTCCTGCACGGTCAGGCCGGAGCCGGCGGCGATGCGGCGCTTGCGCGAGGCGTGGATGATCTTGGGATTGCGGCGCTCGCGCGGAGTCATCGACTGAATGATGGCTTCCTGGCGCTTCAACGCGCTGTCGTCGACATTGGCCTCGTTGAGCTGGTTCTTGACCTTGGCCACGCCGGGCAGCAATGCCATCAGGCCGGACATGCCGCCCATCTTGCGCATCTGCTGCAGCTGGGTCGCCATGTCCTCCAGGTCGAACTTGCCCTTCTGGAACTTCTTGGCCAGCTTCTCGGCGGTCTCCTGCTCGATGGTCTCCGCCGCCTTCTCCACCAGGCCGACCACGTCGCCCATGCCGAGGATGCGGCCGGCGATGCGGTCCGGGTGGAAGACCTCAAGCGCGTCGATCTTCTCGCCGACGCCGATCAGCTTGATGGGCTGGCCGGTGACCGCGCGCATGGAGAGGGCGGCACCGCCGCGGGCGTCGCCGTCGACCCGGGTCATGACGATGCCGGTGATGCCGACCTTGTCGTGGAAGCCCTGGGCCACGGCGACCGCGTCCTGGCCGGTCATGGCGTCGGCGACGAGCAGGGTCTCGACCGGATTGGCGACATCGCGGACCGCCGCCGCCTCGGCCATCAGCTCCTCGTCGATGGCCAGCCGGCCGGCGGTGTCCAGCAGGACCACGTCGACGCCTTCCAGCCGGCTGCGCTCCATGGCGCGGCGGGCGATCTCCACCGGCTGCTGGCCGGGCACGATCGGCAGGGTCGGCACGTCGATCTGCTCGCCCAGGACCTTCAGCTGCTCCTGCGCCGCCGGACGCCGGACGTCCAGCGAGGCCATCAGGACCCGCTTCTTTTCCTTGGTCTTCAGCCGCAGGGCGATCTTGGCGGTGGTGGTCGTCTTGCCCGAGCCCTGCAGGCCGACCATCAGGATCGGCACCGGCGGCACGGCGATCAGGTTGAGCGGCGCTTCCTTCGCCTCCTCGCCCTCGCCGCCGCTGAGCATCTCGACCAGGGCGTCATGGACGATCTTGACCACCTGCTGGCCCGGGGTGACCGAACGCAGGACCTCGGAGCCGACGGCGCGCTGGCGCACCTTGTCGATGAACGACTTGACCACCGGCAGCGCGACATCGGCTTCCAGCAACGCCACGCGCACCTCGCGCAGCGCCGCGTTGACGTCGCCCTCGCTGAGCGATCCGCGCTTGCGCAGGCGGTCGAAGATCTCACCGAAACGGCCGCTAAGCCCGTCGAACATCGTCCATTCCCTTTTGCCCTCTCAAACAGCAGACCCGACACGCAAAACGCGCCAGTGCGCGAAACTCGCGGACTGGCGGGTACCCGGGGGCACGCGGCAGGGCACTTGCTGTACCTGAGCGGGCGGGAAACTAGGCGCGGAGGCCGCAGATGTCAACGCCAGCGTGCGGAACCACGGATCGCCGAAATCCGCCCCAGAGTAATCGGTTCTTAACCATAAGAACTTACTCTCGACACAACTTTTTGGACTGGAACGCAGCGCCCCGATGCCCACCGGTTCCCAGATCGCCGATGCGATGCGGCGCAGGCTGTCGCAGCGCGAGCTCGACGCCGTACAGCACGCCCATGAGCTCTATATCGGCAAGCGTGGCGGCCAACGCGCCGTGCTGCGCATGTGCGACCTCTCCGAACTCGACCTGTCCGGTCGCGACTTCTCCGATGCCGATTTCACCGGCGCCAAGATGGATGGCGCGCGGCTTGCCGGCGGGCGCTTCGTGAAGGGCAATCTGTACGGCGTCGATCTCTCGGCGGCGGATATGACCGGTGCGGTCCTCACACAGGCCGATCTGCGCGGGTCGGTCATGCAGGGAACCGTGCTCGACGACGTCCATCTGGAGAACGCCGATCTGCGGGACGGCGTGATCGTCATGCCGGGCAACGATGACGGCATGGTGCCGATCAGCTTCGACACCAATGTCACGGTGATCTCCGACGCCCAGATCCACAATGCCGATATGACCGGCATCAAGATGTCCATGGCCTCGGTGAAGGGCTGCGATCTGTCCGATTCCCGCTTGCGCGAGGCCAAGCTGCCGCAGGCGGACCTGTCGGGGTCGGTGCTGACCGGCTGCGACCTGACCAAGGCCGACCTGACCGGCGCCAAGCTCTGCGGCACCGTTCTGCGCGGCGCGGACCTGAAGGGCGCCAAGCTGGACCGGGCCGACCTCAGCGATGCGGACCTGCTGGGCGCGGCCGTGGCGCCGGAGGCCCTGAAGACCGCCAAGCTGTCGGGCGCCTCGATCGCGAAGCCCCTGTCGGACCTGCCGCGCACGCTGGAAGATATGCTGAAGGCCCATGCGCAATGGGCGGAATCCATGGGGCGGTCCGGCGACCGGGTCGACCTGACCGGCTTCGATCTGTCGCGCCAGGATCTGACCGGCCGCGACCTGTCGGCCGCCCTGCTGTGCGGCGTCTGGCTGATCGAGTCCAATCTGACCGGCTGCAAGCTGGCCATGGCCGATCTCGCCTACGGCGATCTGAGCCTGGCCAAGCTGTCCGGAGCCGACCTGCGGGGCGCCAATCTGGAGCGGGCGTCGCTGGCCGGCGCTTCGCTGAAGCGGGCGAAGCTGTACCCCTTGAGGATCTCCTTGAGCCAGGCGACGGAGCGGCACACCAACCTGCTGCGCGCCCGCCTCGCCGGCGCCGATCTGACGGAAGCCGACCTGCGCGGGGCGGGGTTGGCCCATGCCGATCTCACCGGGGCGGACCTGACCGGCGCCAACCTGACCGGCGCCAACCTCGCCGGCGCCAGGTTGGACGGCGCCAAATTGAAGGGAAGCCGGCTGGACCGGGCGGAAACGGCGGGCGCCTCCACCTGACGCGCGGCCCATGGACTTCCACCGGCTGGTGGCCATATAACCCCCAGCCATGGCCATCGCCTTTCGCAAGATGCACGGGCTCGGCAACGACTTCGTCGTGGTCGACGCCCGCAACGAACCGCTTACCCTGACGGAAGCGGCGGCGGCGGCCATTGCCGATCGGCGGACCGGCGTGGGCTGCGACCAGCTGCTGATCATCGATCCGCCGGATGGCGGCGACGGCGATGCGGCCATGCGCATCCTGAACGCCGATGGTAGCGAGTCCGGCGCCTGCGGCAACGGCACCCGCTGCGTCGCCTCGCTGCTGATGGCCGAGCGCGACACCGACACCATCGGCATCCGCACCATCGCCGGCGTTCTGACCTGCCGAGCCGAGGATGCGGGCGCGGTGTCCGTCGACATGGGTCCGGCGCTGCTGGAATGGCAGGACATTCCGGTCGCCAATGAATGCGACACCCTGCATCTGCCGGTATCCCATGGCGGCCTGTATGACGGGGTCGGGGTCAATGTCGGCAATCCGCACGCGGTGTTCTTCGTCGAGGATGTCGAGGCGGTGCTGATGCCGGTGGTCGGCCCGGCCCTGGAAACCGATCCTTTCTTCCCGGAGCGCGCCAATATCGAAGCCGTCCACGTACTGGGCCCGGACCGCTTGCGCATGCGGGTCTGGGAGCGCGGTGTCGGCATCACCCGGGCCTGCGGCTCCGGCGCTTGCGCCGCCGCCGTCGCCGCCCATCGCCGCGGACTGACCGGCCGGAAGGTGGAGGTGGTGCTGGATGGCGGCCCGCTGTCGATCCACTGGCGCGAGGACGGCCACGTGATCATGACCGGTCCGGTCGCCACGAGCTTCATCGGCACGCTGGACGATGCGCTCGTCAACGGGGCGGACGCATCGTGAGCGCGCCGGAGATCCTTACCTTCGGCTGCCGGCTCAACGCCTATGAGAGCGAGGTGATGCGCGGCCATGCCCGCGAGGCCGGGCTGGACGATCTGGTGATCGTCAATACCTGCGCGGTGACGGCCGAGGCCGAGCGGCAGGCGCGCCAGGCGATCCGCCGGGCCCGGCGCAAGCGGCCCGAGGCGCGCATCGTCGTCACCGGTTGTGCGGCCCAGATCGATCCGGCGCGCTATGCCGCCATGCCCGAGGTCGACCGGGTGCTGGGCAATGACGAGAAGATGGCCGCCGGCTCGTGGTCCGAGGCTGCGCTGGCGCCGGGCGGCGAGCGGGTCCGGGTCAACGACATCATGTCGGTGGACGAGACCGCCGGGCATCTGGTCGAGGGCTTCGAGGGCAAGGCCCGGGCCTTCATCCAGGTGCAGAATGGCTGCGACCACCGCTGCACCTTCTGCATCATCCCCTATGGACGCGGCAATTCCCGCTCGGTGCCGATCGGCGAGATCGTGGCCCAGACCCGCAAGCTGGTCGAAGCCGGCTATGCCGAGGTGGTGCTGAGCGGCGTCGACATCACATCCTACGGCCCCGACCTGCCGGGCCGGCCGACGCTGGGCCAGATGGTCCGGCGGCTGCTGGCCCAGGTGCCGGAACTGCCACGCCTGCGCCTCTCCTCCCTCGACCCGGTGGAGATCGATGCGGATCTCTGGCGGCTGATCGCCGAGGAACCGCGACTGATGCCGCATCTGCATCTCTCGCTGCAGGCCGGCGACGATTTGATCCTGAAGCGCATGAAGCGCCGGCATCTGCGCGCCGACGCGATTGCGCTCACCGAACGCGCCCGAGACTTGCGCCCCGGTATCGTCTTCGGCGCCGACCTGATCGCCGGCTTCCCGACCGAGACCGAGGCGATGTTCGAGAACACGCTGCGCGCCGTCGAGGAGTGCGGCCTGACCTTCCTGCACGTCTTCCCCTATTCCGAACGGCCCGGAACTCCGGCGGCGCGCATGCCGGCCGTGCCGGTGCCGGTCCGCAAGGCGCGGGCGGCGCGACTTCGGGCGGCGGGCGAGCGGGCGGTTGCCACATACCTTTCAGGGCAGGTCGGCCGGTCGGCCACCGTGCTGATGGAGAAGGAAACCCTGGGCCGCACCGAACACTTCGCACCGGTGTCATTCGATCGTCCGCAAAGGCCGGGTAGGCTGGTGCGGGCCGCGATGACCGGAGTCGACGGCGACCGGCTGGTCGGGGCCATCGCAGCATGACGGGGTTCGAGTGCGCCCGATGACATCGCAACAGACAGACGATTCCACCGATGTGCAGGCCGAGCCGCGCGGCTGGTTCGCGCGGTTGAAGGCCGGGCTGTCGCGGTCCTCCTCCAAGCTCACCGACGGCATCGCTGGCATCTTCACCAAGCGCAAGCTGGATGACGAGGCGCTGGAGGAGCTGGAGGAGCTGCTGATCACCGCCGATCTGGGGCCGGCCACAGCGGCCAAGCTGACCGCGGAGCTGGCGCGCACCCGGTTCGGCAAGGACGTGTCGCCGGAGGAGGTCCGCACTGCGCTGGCCGAACAGGTGGCGGCGATCCTGGAGCCGGTGGCGGCACCGCTGTCCGTGTCCGGCGAGCATCGGCCGACGGTGATCCTGGTGGTCGGCGTCAACGGCACCGGCAAGACCACCACCATCGGCAAGCTGGCGGCGCAATGGCGGTCGGAGGGGCGCTCGGTGATGATGGCCGCCTGCGACACCTTCCGGGCGGCGGCGATCGGACAGCTTCAGCTGTGGGGCGAGCGCGCCGGAGTGCCCGTGGTCTCCGGCAAGCAGGGCGGCGATGCGGCTGGGCTCGCCTTCGACGCGCTGAACCGGGCCCGGGCCGAGGGCACCGACATCCTGCTGGTCGACACCGCCGGCCGGCTGCAGAACAAGGCCGGGCTGATGGCCGAGCTGGAGAAAGTCGGCCGGGTGCTCAACAAACAGGACGCCACCGCCCCGCATGCGGTAGTGTTGGTGCTGGACGCGACCACGGGGCAGAACGCCCACGCCCAGGTCGAGGTGTTCCGCGACATCGTCAAAGTGACCGGGCTGATCGTCACCAAGCTGGACGGGTCGGCGCGCGGCGGCGTTCTCGTCGCGCTGGCCGAACGCTTCGGGCTACCGGTCCACGCGATCGGCGTCGGCGAGGGCATCGACGACCTGCGGCCGTTCGACCCCCGATCGTTCGGCCGTTCGCTGATGGGGCTTGAGGACAATATATGACAAAAATCGAGACCTGCGCCTCCGCCAGCCGCAAGCCGGAATCCTTCAAGGACCCGGAAGGGGTCCTGGACTGCCTTAAGGACATCTACGACGAAAGCACCGCCTTCCTGCGCGAGCGGTTCGCCAGCTTCGCCCGCGGCGGCGCGCTGACCGGGCGGGTCCGGGCCTGCTACCCCTATGTGCGGGTCAAGACATCCAGCTTCGCCCGGGTCGACACAAGGCTGAGCTATGGCTTCGTCTCATCGCCCGACACCTATGCCACCACGATCAGCCGGCCCGATCTGTTCGGACGCTATCTGCTGGAGCAGTTCACGCAGCTGATCCGGAACCATCAGGTGCCGCTGGAGGTCGGGGTCAGCGAGCTGCCGATCCCGGTGCATTTCGCCTTTCCCGACGGCATGCATGTGGAAGGCGACCTCAGCCCCGACCGGCTGGGCCTGCTGCGCGAAGTGTTCGACGTGCCGGATCTGGCGCTGACCGATGACAGCATCGTCAACGGCACCTTCACCCCGCGCCGCGGGGAATCCCGACCGCTGGCGCTGTTCACCGCACCGCGCATCGACTACTCGCTGCATCGGCTGAAGCACTACACCGCGACCGACTGCGTGCATTTCCAGAACCACGTGCTGTTCACCAACTACCAGTTCTACATCGACGAATTCGTGCGCATGGCCCATGAGCTGATGGCCAGCGGCGATTGCGACTACGAGGCCTTCGTGGAACCGGGCAACCGGGTCACGCCCAATAGCCGCATGGACGATGCCGGCCCGCGCGGCACCCTGGTCGACCGGCTGCCGCAGATGCCGGCCTATCACCTGAAGCGCCCGAACCACTCCGGCATCACCATGGTGAACATCGGCGTCGGACCGTCCAACGCCAAGACCATCACCGACCATGTTGCGGTGCTGCGGCCCCATGCCTGGCTGATGCTGGGCCATTGCGCGGGCCTCAGGAACACACAGAAGCTGGGCGACTATGTGCTGGCCCACGGCTATGTCCGCGAGGACCACGTGCTGGACGCCGATCTGCCGGCCTGGGTGCCGATCCCGGCCCTGGCCGAGATCCAGCAGGCGCTGGAGCAGGCGGTCAGCGAGCAGACCGGACTGACCGGCTATGAGCTGAAGAGCATCATGCGGACCGGCACCATCGCCACCATCGACAACCGCAACTGGGAGCTGCGCGATTATCGCGAGCCGGTCGAGCGGCTCTCCATGTCCCGCGCCATCGCGCTCGACATGGAAAGCGCCACCATCGCCGCCAACGGCTTCCGTTTCCGGGTGCCCTACGGCACCCTGCTCTGCGTCTCCGACAAGCCGCTGCACGGCGAGCTGAAGCTGCCCGGCATGGCCAATGTCTTCTACAAGCAGCAGGTCGGCCAGCATCTGGAGATCGGCATGCGGGCCATGGAGATCCTGCGCGAGCTGGGGCTGGAACGCCTGCATAGCCGCAAACTGCGCACCTTCGACGAGGTCGGCTTCCAGTGACCGAACACTCATCGCCGTCCGAGGAGGCGGCATCCCCCGGCAACGAAAAGGCCGTGTCGCCGTTCCTGCGCCTGGCGCTGGAGACCGGGCCGCTGGTGATCTTCTTCCTGATCAATGGGCGGTTCGGGATCATGCCGGCCACCGCCGCCTTCATGGTGGCCACGCCCATCGCCGTCGCGCTGTCCTACAAGCTGGAAAAGCGCATCCCGGTGATGCCGCTGGTCGGCTGCGGCTTCGTGATGCTGTTCGGCGGGCTAACGCTGTGGCTCGAGGACGAGTTCTTCATCAAGGTCAAGCCGACTATCGTCAACCTGCTGTTCGCCGCCATACTGTTCGTCGGCCTGGTGCTGAAGCGGCCCTTTCTCAAGCTGCTGATGGGCGCGGTGCTGCATCTGGACGACGAAGGCTGGCGCCTTCTGGGCCTGCGCTGGGCCGTGTTCTTCGTGGTGCTGGCGGTGCTCAACGAGATCGTCTGGCGCAACTTCTCGACCGAGTTCTGGGCCGGCTTCAAGCTGTTCGGACTGATGCCGCTGACCCTGGTCTTCGCCATGTTCCAAGTGCCGCTGATCGCCGCCCACCAGATCGAGGAATCGGCCGCATCCGGCGATTAGGACCGACCTAGGGCCAGATCCGTTCGAACGGCACCGGCCCGCTGCCCGCCCAGGGTTGGGGCTCGGTCTTGACCGCTTCTCCGCAATCCGCCGCCTGCTCCATGCAAAGGGCCAGATACTGGTCCTGGCTCGCCTCGGCGAGGCTGTAGAATTCCTCGCCGGTCTTCAGATAGCGGTCCATGTCCAGCAAGCAGGTGCCGATCGCGATCTCCTCATCCGACAGCCGCGCCGGCGCCAGCGGGTTGGTGTAGACCCGGTCGTCCAGATACTGGATGCCCTTGAGGTGATGGCCTTCCAGATTGCCGTTCCGGCCCGCCTCGTGGCGCACCAGCTCGCCGGAGACGGGTGTGAGATGATCCTTCATCCAGGTGACGCGTAGATCGAGGATCTCGCCGCGCTCGCCCCGGATGCAGACCCTCTGCCCGCGGGCCAGGTTGCGGTATTGCGGCAGGCTGAACTCGAACACCCCCAGCCGGTCGCCGAAATCGAGCCAGGCCTGCAGCAGCTCCGCCTGCTCGATGCGTTCGGTGGGCGGCGGACCGTCGCGGCCGGGCCCTGCCAGCACCGGGCTGACGAACCGGCCCGCGCGGATCGTCGGGCATTCGAAGCCGACGCCCAGAAAGCGGCGGATCAGGCTAATACCGTGATAGCCATGGCAGACCGAGACATGCGCCTGGCTGATCGGGCCCAGGCGCCCGCCATGGGCAATGGCCAGCCGGGCCGCATGATGCGGCTGCGCCCAATACTGCTCGGCCACCTGCACCCGGCCGCCCAGTTCGGCGACCTGTGCGTTGAGGGCGACGAGCCCGGCCAGGTCGGGCGCCGGCGGCGTCTCCGCCAATACCGGCATGCCGCGCCGGACGAGATCGAGCACGACGGATGGCATCGCCGTGCCCGAAACCGACGCCACTACGAAGTCCGGTTCGGTCTCGCCGAGCATAGCGTCGATGTCGGAGAAAACCGGCACGCGCCACGCTTCAGCAATTGCTTGCCGCCGCCCGGGATTGCGCGAAACCAGACCGGAGACTCGCAACCGGTCTGGACAGGCCGCCGCGATCCGCAGGAAGAAGTCGGCGCGCCACCCGGCACCGACAACGCCGAATTCGATCAGGGCCTGCTCCGCCATGTCCGGAACCTTTGATAGAGGTCGCTGCAGCAAGCCTCCATTCTGGCCCCGAATGAGGGCCGGGACAAACTCCGGCTAGCCGGCAAATCCCGGCTGGAACGTGCGCGGATAGGGCACGGCGGTGACGGCGGTATGCGGCACCGGCCGGGCCGCGCTGTCCGGCAGGGTCTTGCGATTCACGCCGGCTTCGAGCGGCCCGACGAATTCCAGCACCAGCCCGTTCGGATCGACGATGGCGAAGTGCTGGCGGCCGCACGGGCCCTCGCGCAGCTTCACCGCCAGGGTGTACACCGCGCCGATGCGGCGGTAGAGCGTCTCGATGTCCTCCACCTCGAAGCGCAGCACCACTCCGGCGCCGTCGAAGCGAGTCCGGAACACGCCAGGCTGTGCCGGATCGTCCGGGCTGGTGAAGCCGATGCGGAGATCCGGGTCGTCCGGCCAGGCGAATTGCAGGCCGCGGGGGTCGGCGCAGACAACCTTGAACCCCAGCCAGTCATAGAAGGCGCGGGTCTGCTGCAGCCGCTCGGTGGCGATCATCGGGCAAACGGATTTCAGGCTCATCTGCGGGGGTCCTGGTGCGTGCGTTGGGCGGGTGGCATGCCCCTATCCGGGGCCTTGAAAAAGGAGTACAGCACGGCACTGCTGACAGCATGGTGTCAGCAGGATCCGGCTAGTTTGATGACCGTTCGATGACGAGGGACCGATGCGCCGCGCCGACCGATTGTTCCAGGTCATTCAGGCACTTAGACGGAGGCGTCGGCTGACCACCGCACGCGACCTGGCGGAGGAGCTGGAGGTCTCGGTCCGCACCATCTATCGCGACGTCGCCGACCTGGTCGGGTCCGGCGTCCCGATCGAGGGGGAGGCCGGACTTGGCTATGTGCTGCGCGACGGATACGACCTGCCGCCGCTGATGTTCACGCTGGAGGAAATCGAGGCCATCGTGCTGGGCGCCAAGATCGTCGGCAGCTGGGGCGACGAACGCCTGGGCCGGGCCGCGGAGAACGCCCTGGCCAAGATCGAGCACGCCTTGCCGGAGCGTCAGCGCAAACTGTTTCGCGACACCGCCCTGTTCGCCCCCGAGACCCATCGCCGCGAGGAGATCACCGTCGACATGGCGGCCTTGCGCGGCGCGGTGCGGGAATCCCGCAAGGTGGCGATCGCCTACGAAGACCTGTCCGGCAGCGCGACCGAGCGCACCATCTGGCCGCTGGGACTCGCCTTCTTCGGGCCGGTCTGGCTGATGATCGGCTGGTGCGAGCTGCGCGAGGATTTCCGCTCGTTCCGCGTCGACCGCATGCGCGAGGCCAATGTCCTGGAGGACCGCTATCCGCCCCAGCAGGGCCGCCGTCTGGTCGACTACTTCGCCCGCGAGCGGTACCGGGCGTGAAATCCTGCGGACCGCATGTCCTTCACCTCTCCCCTTGCGGGAGAGGTCGGTTTGCGAAGCAAACCGGGTGAGGGGCCGCGCGGCGTCCGCCGCGCGAAGACTCTTGGTTTAGACCCCTCACCCTCCCAACGCTTCGCGTCGGGTCCCTCCCTCTCCCACAAGGGGAGAGGGGCAAAGAAGGACTCCCGCGTTCATCAAAGCCCCGGCGTATCGGCATCCGGGTTGGTGCCGGGTAAGCCCAGCGGGCCGTTGCCGATTTCGTGGTGGCGGTTCAAGGACCAGTGGACCGAGGGGAAGGCGATGTCGTCCCAGGGGATCTCGTCCCAGGCGAACAACCCGACTTCCGCGGATTCCGGGCCGGCTTCAATCGACGGCGAGACCAGCCGGGCGCGGTAGATGAGCTGGATCTGGCTGATGCGGGGAATGCTGAAGACGGCCAGCAGGCCCTCGAGTTCCAGCCTCGCCCGCGCCTCCTCCCAGGCCTCGCGCAAGGCGCCCTGCTCGGCGGTCTCGTTCAGCTCCAGATAACCGGCCGGCAGGGTCCAGTAGCCCTTGCGCGGCTCGATGGCGCGGCGGCAGAGCAGGATGCGGTCGTCCAGCAATGCCACCGACCCGACCACGATCTTGGGATTCTCATAGACGACATAACCGCAATCCGGGCAGAGCAGGCGCGGCCGGTCGTCGCCCTCGGGCACGGCGCGCACGGACGGCCCGGCCGGTTTCGGCGTTTCGGTCATGCGCCATTAGGACCGCCGCGCAAGGGCGGCGGCAAGGGAATTAGATCAATCGGGGGAGGATCGATGCATCGCGACGGATCGGCGCGATGGGATCGGGCTCTAGGCGGTGATGTCCACCAGCGATCCGCGCTCGGGATTCTCGCCGGGGGCGGGCTCACGGATGCGGATTTCCGACTCGGCGGTCTGGGTCGCCGCCACCGCCTGCTGAGTCTGGGCCTCCGCGGTCTGCTTGGCCGCGGCCTTGCCGAGCGGCGCATTGCCGGCACCGAAAGCCTGCGTGGCCTGGGGCTGGCTCAGGCTGGAAAGGGCCTGGAACAGGGCGGCCGAAGGGGAAATCTGCATGACCCATCCTTGTATTGGGGCACGGTCCGGGCGCACCCGAACCGGCACGCGGTCAGGATGGCACACCAGCCTTTATGAAAGGTTTATTTCCCCCGTCACGCACAACCGAAAATTCGACGACGCCGCCCCGCAGTTCAGCCGACCGGCCGGTCGTCGTCCATGGTGGTGAAGATGCCGGATGCCGTTTGCTGGCCCTTCAGGGTCTCTTCCGCGATCTGCCGTGACGGCTGGGCCAGCTTGTCGGCGACGTCCTGTGAGAACAGGATCGGTGTGTCGAACCGGCCGCAAAGGCTTTCGATCCGGGCCGCGGTATTCACCGCCTGCCCCAACACCGTGAAGTCGATGCGGGATTTGGAGCCGATATTGCCGTAGAGCACCTCGCCGAAATGGACCCCCATCCCGAACCGCAGACGGAGCGCGGGGCTGGCTTCGTCGGCCAGCTGCAGGGCCCGGCGCGCGGCCGCCAGGGCATTGCTGCAGGCATCGGCGCCGTCCGATAAGCCGGCCGCGGTCGGAAAGATCGCCAGCACGCCATCGCCGATGAGTTTCAGGATCTCGCCACCATGGGAGTCCACCGCCTCGGCGATGATCTCGAAGTACCGGTTGGCAAGCGCCAGGGCCTCCTCGGCCGGAAGCCGGTCGTTGAGCCCGGTCCAATCGCGGATGTCGCTCACCAGGATGGCCGCATCGATCCGTTCGACATCGCCTCTCGTGATCCGGCCTTCCAGGACCCGTCGTCCGGTTCGGGCCCCAAGATAGGCCTCGGCCACGGCGAGCGACACCTGCCTGGAGTTGAAGACCTCGACGATCGGCGCCAGGACAGAGGCGATCTCGGTCACCCGCTCTATGTCCGGGTCCGAGAAGCCGGCTTCCCGATCCGTCGTCACCACCAGATTCGCGGTCGTGCCGTCGGAGAACCTCAGCGGCAGTCCGTAATAGTCGGTGCCACCGCGCGCTTTCAGGTCATGCAGCACAGTGTGGTCGGCGTCCGACAGCGCCTCGCTGAGCCGTTTTCGGAACGCGGTGCCGGTCCGGGAGATGAATTCGAGCGGACTGCCGACGTAACCGGATCGTCCTTCCATCCCGTGCGACGAAACGATGCGCGTCGTGGATTCCTCGTCCCGTTCCCACACCGACGAAATGGCGGCCACGAGCGGGTGCAGCGTCCGCATCGACAGCCGCAACCTCCAGAGCGGCGCTCCGGAGGCCAGCATCCTGATCCCGAGCTGTCTGACGATTTCGTCGAGGTCCTCCAGGAACCGCCCCTCATCGAGCAGCCAGTCGATGAGGGGCCCGGAGTCCCAGACCGGTAGATCCGTCTTGCCCTGCTCTTCGGACATCGCGCGGCGCGTCAGACCGACAACGCCGCCACGCCCGGCAGTTCCTTGCCTTCCAGCCATTCCAGGAAGGCGCCGCCGGCGGTCGAGACATAGCCGAACCGGTCAACCACGCCGGCCTTGCCGAGCGCCGCGACGGTGTCGCCGCCGCCGGCCACCGTCAGCAGGTCTCCGGATCCGGTCCGCTCCGCCGCAAATTGGGCGAGCGCCGTCGTCGCGGTGTCGAAGGGTGCGATCTCGAAGGCGCCGAGCGGGCCGTTCCATACCACCGTGCGGCACTCCGCCATGCTGGCCTTCAGAGCCTCGACCGTCTCAGGGCCGACATCCAGCATCATGCCGTCGGCCGGGATCTCATCGACCGGCACGGTCTCGCTCTCGGCACCCTCCTTGAATTCCCGCGCCACCACCGCATCGGTGGGCAGCAGCAGCTGGCAGCCGACATCCTCAGCGATGGCGGCGATCTCCCGCGCCTGCTCGGCCATGTCGTTCTCGCACAGGCTGGCGCCAACATCGGTGCCGGCGGCGTGCAGGAAGGTATTGGCCATGCCGCCGCCCAGCACCAGCCGGTCGACCCGCCGCACAAGATTGCCCAGCAGGTCCAGCTTGGTGGAGATCTTCGCACCGCCGACAACCGCCATCACCGGGCGTTCCGGGTTGCCGAGCGCCCGGCCCAACGCCTCCAGCTCCGCCTGCATCAGCCGACCGGCCACCGCCGGCAGCAGGCGCGCCAGCGCCTCGGTGGAGGCATGCGCCCGATGCGCGGCAGAAAAGGCGTCGTTCACATAGACCTCGCCCAGCGCCGCCAGCCCCCGCGCGAAGGTGGCGTCGTTCTTCTCCTCGCCGGCATGGAAACGCAGGTTCTCCAGCAGCAGGACGCCGCCATCCTCCAGCGCCGCGACCGCCTCCTCGGCGGCCGGCCCGATACAATCCTCGGCAAACGCGACCGCCCGCCCCTCCAGCGCCTTGGACAAGGCCGGCACCACCGGGCGCAGCGAGAATTCCGGCTTCACCTCGCCCTTCGGCCGCCCGAAATGCGACAGCACCACAACCTTGGCGTGGCGGTCGGCAAGCTCCAGCACGGTCGGCGCCAGGCGCTCCAGCCGGGTCGCGTCGCTGACCGACCCGTCCTTCATCGGCACATTCAGATCGCCGCGCACCAGCACGGTGCGATGGGCCACTTCGATGTCGTCGAGCGTGCGGAAATTGGTCATCGGAAGATCCGGGTTTCGGTGGGCGGCGGCCGCAGGCAAGCACAGCGATCCGGGCTTTGCAACGACGCCGGGAGTCCTCGCCAATCACATTTTCAGGGATGCTGTCTGGCGCCCGGCCAGCGGCCAACGCAGGCACTGGCGGACGGCGCTGATCACCCAGAGTGTGCCAGGATATTCACAACGCGGCCGAAGGGATCGCGCACATAGAAGCGGCGGACGCCCCAGGGCTCGTCGGTGATGTCGTAGACGATCTCGAACCCGGCGGCGGAGGCGCGGCGATGGGCATCGTCGACGTCATCCACCTCGATGGAAAGATCGGGAACAGGCGTGCCCGAGCCGCCCTCGATGGCGACGCTCAATTGCGGAGTCGTCGGCGCATCGGAGGCGAATGTCAGGATCCAGCCCTGGTCCATCACCACTTTCAGGCCGAGCAGCGTCTCGTAGAAGGTGCGGGCCTTGCCGGGATCGTCAGCGGCGAGATTGGCGACGATACGTCGAACCGTCATGTGGCTAACTTCGGTATGGCGGGGACAACGACGGCGCCGGCCCAGGACTTGAAGAATCCTTTCGGCGGATGCTCATGAATGCAATTCGCTCTCATCCCGGCTTGCCTGGCAGACGAACTTCACTATGTCGCCAGCGAGACAGGTCGCCTTGGGCCTCAAGCCGGCCTTCCTTCACAAGGTATTCGATCCTCTCCGCCACCCTGTGGCCATGGACATCGAGCCTCTCGACTTCGAGACGATCGAGAACGTTCGCAATGATCATTGCGGTTTTCTGCCAGCGCCTCTTTGCCAAAGACACGATGGTGTCATCCACTACCCGAGCGTTTTCCATGCGAACTCACTTTCGAAACCGTTCCGGCATCTGCGGGTTGTTGGCCGGATTGGTGTCGTGCTTGGTCAGCCGGGTGACGATGTCGCCGCCGACCAGGGGTTTCAGATCCGCCTCCAGCGGGTCGGCCTTGTCGCGGTCATAGACCTCCTCGCCGCCGACATACAGGGTGAAGGCCTTGAGGTATTTCGCCTCCTTCACCGGATCCTCGATCGTCGCCTTGGTCCAGGCGTAGAGGGGATAGGCCTCGATGCCGTTGGCTTCGGCCTCGGCTACATAGCCGGCGAAAGCGTCGAACTGGCATTTCAGGGCGGCGTCGTGGCGGACCAGCACGTCCGCCAGCGGGGCCAGCGACGGGTCGTCCGGCGTCTTTCGCGCTGTTTCTGCCGCGGACTCGCTGAGAGTCACCCGCACCTGGTATTGCCACGTCTCGCTCATTTTCTGCCGTCCCGAGCCATTGCCGCCAGGTCACCGCACGACGACGGCGACTGCCGGGACATGCTAGGCTTGGCAAGCGCATTCCCGCCACCAGATTGCTACCTGACGGCGTATCGAAACGGGGGATGAGGATGGTCGGACCGGTCGAACGGGTTGCCTATGCCGCCGCGCAGACGGCGCGGATCGGCTGGTATTTCGGTCAGAGCCTGCTGTCGAACCGGCTGTCGCGCGGTGCCATTCCGAGACGGGAGACGGCCGGCCCGGCGACCCGGACCGAATACGTACTCGCCGGTCTCAGATGGCTGATGCAGCGGGACTGGCGCAATATCCAGGCCGGCTATTATCGCATGCCGCATGATCTGGTGCAGAGGCCCAGCAAGGCCCTGGCCGATGCCCGCGCCTTCTTCCGCGACCTGCCGGCGGTCAACGCCCGACGGCGCAGCCGCGACAATGCCCAGGTCTTCCACGCACCGCCCGAAGGCACGGAGAAGCTGCCGCGCTATTACCGTCAGAACTTCCACTACCAGACCGACGGCTACCTGTCGGAGCATTCCGCCCGACTCTACGACCACCAGGTCGAGGTACTGTTCGGCGGCGGCGGCGACGCCATGCGCCGGCAGGTGCTGGTGCCGATCCATCACTATGTCGCGGCCCGGCCGGAGGCGGAGATGCGGCTGCTGGACGTGGCCTGCGGCACCGGCGGTTTCCTGTCCTATCTGGTCGACAACCATCCGCGCCTGGATGTGACGGCGCTGGACCTGTCGGTTCCCTATCTGGCGGAGGCGCGACGACGAGTCGCACGGCGCGAGCGGGTGGCCGGCCGACGGCGCAAGGCCCCGACGCGATTCCTGCAGGGCGCGGCCGAGGCGATCCCGCTGCCCGATGCCAGCATCGACATCGCGGTCTGCATCTTCCTATTCCACGAACTACCGGCCAAGATCCGCGCCCGGGCCGCTGCGGAGATGGCCCGGGTCCTGAAACCGGGCGGGCAGTTGATCTTCCTCGACAGCCTGCAGTTCAGCGACCGGCCCGACCTGTCGGCGCTGCTGGAGTATTTCCCGCAGGCCTTCCACGAGCCCTATTACGCCGAGTACATCCGCTGCGACCTGCCGGCGCTGTTCGAACAGGCGGGGCTGACGGTCGGCGGCAGCGATCTGGTGTTCCTGTCGAAGCTGATGGTTCTGGAGAAGGCCTAGACGAACCGGTTGCGCCTGCAATCGGCCGAAACGCGCCGACCGTCGAATTCCGTGATTATTGTGAAACTTTTGTTACAGATCATTTACCCGATCGGGTCGCGATGGAATTCTAGAGGCACAAAAGAACACGAACGGAGGTCATGAACAGGCGATGGCGGATTCTCCCGACCGACCGCAGTCGGAGATCGAACTGAAACTGACGGCCGATCCGTCGTCGCTCAAGGCCCTGAGGAGGTCCCCTGTTCTGACCCGCAAGGCCGGCCGCGCGTCGACCCGCAATCTGGAAAGCGTCTACTACGACACGCCCGACCACCGGCTGCACAAGCGCAAGCTGGCCTTTCGCGTGCGCAAGAAGGGCCGGCAGTTCATCCAGACTCTCAAGGACGAGGGAGATGGCATTCTGCAGCGCGGCGAGTGGGAAACCCCGGTCCGATCCCTGGAACCCGACCTCGACGCCCTGCCGAACCCCGACCCGCGCGGTCGCATAGGATTGGTTTTGCCGGGCGAGCTGCAACCGGTCTTCGCCAGCCGCATTCGACGCACCACCCGTATTCTTAGCGACCAGGGCGAGGATGGCAGCCCGAACGAGATCGAGATCGCCTTCGACGACGGTGTGGTGGAGTCGAACGGACAATCGGTGCCGGTGGCGGAGCTGGAACTGGAGCTGGTCCAGGGATCCCCGGAATCGCTGTACAACCTGGCGCTGGAGCTGCATGAGCTGGCGCCTCTCAAGGTCGAGTTGCGCTCGAAATCAGCGAGGGGATACACCCTGGCCAAGGGTGAGGCACCCGGATGGAGCAAGGCGCAGGCCCTGAAGCTCAAGCCCGGCGCGACGGTGGCGCATACCCTGGAAGCGGTGATCCGCAACTGTATGGATCATTGGCTGCAGAACGAGGCGGCGGCGGTAGCCGGCGACCATCCTGAAGGCGTGCATCAGATGCGTGTCGGCCTGCGCCGGCTGCGCTCGGCCATCTCTCTGTTCGCCAACGCCATCCCGGCCGAGCAGCTTGGCTGGCTGAAGGAAGAGACCAAATGGGTCGCCAACAGCCTGGGTCCTGCCCGCGACTGGGATGTCTTCCTGGCATCGCTGCTGGCCCCGGTGATGGCGGCCCGGCCCGAAGACGGGTCGCTCGCAACCCTGAAACAGGCGGCGGAGGCGGCGCGCTCCGCCGGATACGATCAGGTCCATGCCACCGTCGCCTCACCACGCTACACCCGCTACCTGCTGCGGCTCGGCGCCTGGCTGGAAGGGGAAGGCTGGCGCGACGGGAACGCCTCCAAGATCACTGCCTGGCAGAACCGGCCGATTGTCGAACTCGCCGACCATCTGCTGTCCAAGCGCCACAAGGCGGTGCTGAAGCTGGGCAAGGGGTTCGAAAACCTGCCGACGGAACAACGCCACGAAGTTCGTATCGCGCTGAAGAAACTGCGCTATGCGACGGAGTTCTTCCGCAGCCTCTACGGCAAGAGGCGGGCGAAGCCCTATCTGCAGGCGCTTGCCGAGCTGCAGGACACGATCGGCCATCTCAATGACGTCGCCGTTGCCGACGGGCTGATGGACGACCTCACCGCCACTGCCCAAGGGCCGGATCCCGAGCTCCGCGCACTGCACCGCGCTGCCGGCACGGTGGTCGGCTGGCACGAGCATGGTGTGGCTGTCCTGGAACCGAAGATCGTCGCCGACTGGCACGACTTTGCCGACGCCCGGCCGTTCTGGCATAAGGTCTGAGGATGGCGATGCTCTCGGTTCTCGTTGCCAACAGCAAGGGCGGGTGCGGTAAATCCACGATCGCCACCCAGCTCTCAGCCGCCTTCGCCAAGGCCGGCCTGCCCACCTCCCTGGCCGATGCCGATCGCCAGCATAGCAGCCTGCAATGGACCAAACGCCGGCCGGACGATCTGGCGCCGGTACGCGGGCTCGACTGGGCCAAGACCATCGGCAAGGTGCCGAAATCCACCGTCCGGCTGATCATCGACGCGCCGGCGGCGCTCAGACCCAAGCAGGCCGAGCAACTCGTCAAGATGGCCGACCTTATCGTGCTGCCGGTCCTACCCTCGCCCTATGACGAGGCTGCCACGACCCAGTTCCTCGACAAGCTCGACGCGATCAAGCCGATCCGCAAGAACAGGAAGGCGGTCGCGCTGGTCGGCAACCGCATGCGCACCCGCACCCGCGCCGCGGCCCGGCTGGACACCTATCTGGTGTGCCAGGGCCATCAGGTGGTCACCCGGCTGCGCGACAGCGCGCTCTATGCGGAAGCGGCGGCCACCGGGCGCAGCCTGTTCGACATGCCGGGCAAGCGCGCGGAGATGGTGCGCGACGACTGGACCAACCTGCTGCGCTTCATCGAAGACGCCGCCTGAGCCGTCCCTGGGGGTGGAAGACGGCCCAGGCGGGCGCCCGCGGGAGCGTGTCATCCACGTGCGTGGATGTGGCACCAGCCCGCTCCCCCGCCCGGCCACCCAACGCCAGTATCCTCGTGGGTGGCCGGGCGGGGGAGCGGGCTGGTGCCGACCGCACAGGTTACGCGCTAGCGGCAGGCTCCAAATCGACCGCGTACAAAGTCTCGCGGGTCAAAAACCTTCAGCATGACTGTCATTACCTCGCGGGCGTTTGCCTGCGGGTGAAACTCGCATGACAGTTTCAAGTCTCGGCGGTACGGCGTCCGGGCGATTAACTCAATCGATTGACTAAGTCGATCGATTGACTATATTGAGCCCATGGCATCCGTGGACACACCGGTCCGGGGCGACGAGACCCGGGCACAGCTGATCGAGGCCGGGCTGAAGCTGTTCAGCCGCCTGGGCTATGAGGCGGTCCCGACTCGCATGCTGGCGCGCGAGGCCGGGGTCAACCTGGCCGCCATCGCCTATCATTTCGGCGGCAAGCAAGGCCTGTTCGAGGCCGTGGCGGAATCGGTGGTGGCCGAGAGCCGTCAGCGCTCCGCGCCCGTGGTGGATGCCCTGCGCGCCGATTTGGCGGAGGCCGGCGGCGATCGCGCCAAGCTGGCGGCGGCGGCGGAACGCATGATCCGGGCGCAGATCCGGACCTTCATCGCCCATGGTCCACGCCAGGAGCAGATCCGCCTGGTGCTGCGCGAATTCGCTGTGCCGTCGACGGCGTTTCCGATCCTGTTCAAGAACCTTATCGAGCCCATGCACCGTGCAGTGACCGGTCTGACGGCGGCGGTGCGCGGCGTCGCGCCCGAGGATCCCGAGGCCATCCTGGCGGCCCATGTGATGATGGGCCAGATCATCGGCTTCGGCATCGCCAAGCAGCCGCTGCTGCGTCGGTTGGACTGGAACGAGTATACGCCGGAGCGGATAGACGCGATCGCCGATGTCCTGGTGCCCATGGCGCTGAGCGCGCTGGGGCTCGGAAAGGATGCCGCTATCGCAAGCGAGGCCGCGCAATGAGCAAGCGCCGCGCCCTCTGGAAACGCTTCCTGGTGCTGCCGCCCATCGTGGTCGGCATCGCCGTCATTGCGATGCAGATCTCCGGCCGAGACGCGCCCGAACGTGCAGAGCCCGAGGAGATCGCCCGGCCGGTACGGGTGATCGAGGCCACGCCGACGCGCTTCGTGCCGCGGGCGCTCGGTTACGGCTACGCGGAGCCCGGCACGATCTGGGAGGCTGTCGCCGAGATCCCCGGCCGCATCGTCTATCGCCATCGGGATCTGGAGCGCGGCCGGGTGCTGCCTGCCGGCACCCTGATCCTGCGCATCGATCCCACCGATTATGAGTTGGCGGTGGCTCGCAGCCAGGCCAATGTGGAGAGCATCGAGGCCCAGCTTGCCGAGTTGGAGGTCCGCGAGTCCAACATCGCGGCGTCGATGGAGATCGAGCAGCGCGGCCTCGCCCTGGCCCAGGAAGACCTGACCCGTCAGCGGCGGCTGCTGGGCAACGGCAACACCAGCCAGGCCAGGGTCGACGACGCGGAGACTGCCGTCCTCAATCAGCGCCAGCGGGTCCAGGACCTGGACAACCAGCTGACCCTGCTGCCGGCGGAGCGCCGGGTCCTGGAGGCAAGCCTGGCGCTCAACCAGTCGCAGCTGCTGGAGGCGGAGACCGACCTCGCCCGCACCGAAATCCGCACGCCTTTCGATGCGCGCATTGCCGAGCTCAGCGCCGAGGAGGACCAGTTCGTCGCCGCCGGCCAGACCATGGCGGTGGCCGACAGTATCGACGTCGCCGAGGTGACGGCGCAGATGAGCATCGACCGGCTGGTGCCGCTGGTCCGCCGCGACCTCGACCTGTCGACCGTGACCGCGGAGCAGATGTCGGACCTGCCGCGCCGCTGGGGCATGCAGGCGACGGTGCGGCTCAGGATCGGCGAACTGGAGTCGAGCTGGTCCGGCCGGCTGGACAGGATCAGCGACACCATCGACCCGCAGACCCGCACCCTCGGCCTGATCATCGCCGTGGAAGAGCCCTATCGCCAGGCGGTGCCGGGCATCCGCCCGCCCCTGACCAAGAACATGTTCGTCGAGGTCGAGGTGAGCGGTCAGCCCTATGAGAACGTCATCGTGGTGCCGAGGGTCGCCGTGCATCGCGGCGCCAATGGCGGCCCGATCGTCTATGTGGCCGGGTCCGATGGCCGCCTGGAATTCCGGCCCATCGCCCGTGGACCGGCCCAGGACGATTTCGTGGTGGTCGAGGCCGGCCTGGAGCCGGGCGAGCGGGTCGTGGTCACCGACCTGATCCCGGCCATCGAGGGCATGCTGGTGACGCCGACCGTCGACACGGCCCTGGCCGACCGGTTGCTGGCCGAGGCCGGCGGCGCGGTGCCGGTGCGTTAGGCGCCCGCTATGATCCGCTATTTCGCCCAGCACCCGACCGCAGCCAACCTGCTGATGGTGCTGCTGATGGCCGTGGGCGTGGCCGCCCTGCCGAGCCTGAAGCGCGAGACCTTCCCGGACTTCTCCGCCGACGCGGTGCAAGCGACGGTCCCCTATCCCGGCGCCACTGCCGAGGAGGTCGAGGAGGCGATCTGCCAGCGCATCGAGGACGCGGTCGACGGGCTGACCGACCTGAAGGAAGTGCGCTGCGAGGCCCGCGAAGGCGTCGGCACGGCGACGATCGAAATGCTCAAGGGCGGTTCCATGGACCGCTTCCTGACCAATGTGAAAACCGAAATCGACGCCATCGACAGCTTCCCGGAGATCACCGAGGACCCGGTGATCGAACAGATCAACCTGACCGACCAGGTGATCTCGATCGCCATCACCGGACCCATGTCGGAGCCGGATCTGAAGGAGTTCGCCGAGCAGGTGAAGGACCGGCTGACCCGCCTGCCGGATGTCAGCCAGGTCGATGTGAAGGGCTTCTCCGAGCGCCAGATCCGCATCGCGCTCGACGCCCTGGCGCTGCGGCAATACGGCCTCAGCGTCGCCGACATCGCCTCGGTGGTCGAACGCCAGAGCATCGACCTGCCGTCGGGCACCGTGGAGACCGAGGAGCGCGACGTGCTGGTGCGCTTCGACGACCGCCGGCGATCGCCGCTCGGCTTCGCCGACCTGGTGGTGGTGGGCGGCGAGACCGGGGCCGAGTTGCGGCTGGGTCAGATCGCGACCATCACCGACCGCTTCGAACAGGACGAGGACCGGGTGCTGTTCAACGGCGAGCGCGCCGCGATCCTGGAGGTCACCAAGACCAAGCAGCAGGACACGCTGATCGTCATGCAGGCGGTCGAGGCCTTCGTCGCCGAGGAGCAGAGCCGGGCCCCGCCCGCGGTCGCCTTCACCCTGACCCGCGACACCGCCTCGATCGTCGAGGACCGGCTGACCATGCTGACCGATAACGGCATCGCCGGCCTGACCCTGGTCTTCCTGGCACTGTGGCTGTTCTTCTCGATCCGCTTCTCGTTCTGGGTGGCGATGGGGCTGCCGGTCTCCTTCCTCGGCACCTTCTTCGTCATGACCCTGATCGGCATGTCCATCAACATGCTGACCATGGTGGCGCTGCTGATCGCCATCGGCCTGCTGATGGACGACGCCATCGTCATCGCCGAGAACATCGCCACCAATGTGAGCCAGGGCAAGCCACCCCTGGCGGCCGCGGTCGACGGCACCAATCAGGTCGCCATCGGCGTCGCCTCCTCCTTCCTGACCTCGGTCTGCGTCTTCACGCCGCTGGCCTTCCTGGAGGGCGATATCGGGCAGGTGCTGCGGGTGGTGCCGATCGTGCTGATCGCCACCCTGTCGGTCAGCCTGATCGAGGCCTTCCTGATCCTGCCGCACCACATGGTGATGGCGCTCAAGCATGAGCGGCGCAGCCGCTTTCGCGACTGGTTCGATCGCAACTTCGCCAAGGTCCGGGAGACGGTCCTGGGGCCGATTGTCGACACCGCCGTTGCGTGGCGCTACCTGACCGTCGGGCTGGTGGTGATGATCTTCCTGGTCTCCGCCAGCATGCTGGCCGGCGGCGTGCTCAAATTCCGCGCCTTCCCCGACCTGGACGGCGACGTCATCGAGGCCCGGCTGCTGCTGCCCCAGGGCACGCCGCTTGGCCAAACGGAACGGTCGGTGGCGCAGCTGACCGACGCCCTGTCGCGGGTCGATGCCGCCTTCGCGCCGCGCCAGCCCGACGGCCAGCCGCTGGTCCGCAACGTGCTGATCGAATACAGCAAGAATGCCGACGCCTTCGAGACCGGCGCCCATCTGGCGACGGTGACCGCCGACCTGCTGCAGGCGGAGATCCGCGACGCGCGGGTCGACGATGTGCTGAACCTGTGGCGCGAGGAGACCGGCACCATTCCGGACGCCGTCGCGCTCGCCTTCAAGGAGCCGGCGATCGGCCCGGCCGGCCTGCCGATCGAGATCCGCCTTCAAGGCGGCGATCTGGAGGCGCTGAAGGCGGCCTCCCTGGATTTGCAGGAATGGCTCAACCGCTATGCCGGCGTGCTGGACCTTCAGGACGACCTCAGGCCCGGAAAGCCCGAACTCCGCCTGCATCTGCGCGAGGGCGCGCTGGCCATGGGCCTCGACGCCGCGACCATCGCCAGCCAGCTGCGCGCCGCCTATCAGGGCGAGACGGCAACCGAGATCCAGGTCGGTTCGGAGAGCTTCGAAATCGACGTGCAGCTTTCCGCCGGCGGCCAGGACAGCCTGGCGGATCTGGACTATTTCTCGGTCACCCTGCCGAATGGCAGCCAGGCGCCGCTGCCGACTGTCGCGGTCGCCGAGACCGGACGCGGCTTCGCGCGTATCCAGCGCATCGACGGCCAGCGCACCGTCACCATCCGCGGCGATGTCGACAGCCTGGTCGCCAATGTCAACGAGATCATCGCCGACACCGCGGCAGAATTCCTGCCCGAGCTCGAGACCCGCTACCCCTCGGTAACCGTCGCGCTGGAAGGCCAGGCGGCGGAGCAGGAGGAGACCGGCGGATCGATGCAGCGCGGGTTCCTCATGGGCCTGCTGGGCATCTTCCTACTGCTCAGCTTCCAGTTCCGCAGCTATATCGAGCCGGTGATCGTGATGCTGGCGATCCCGATGGCCCTGATCGGCGTCATCTGGGGCCATCTGATCATGGGGCTGGACCTGTCGATGCCCAGCATGATGGGCATGGCCTCGCTGTCCGGCGTCGTGGTCAACAACTCGATCCTGCTGGTCGCCTTCGTGAAGCTCAACTCCGCCAAGGGGCTGGGGCTGGTCGACGCGGCCCGGCAGGCGAGCCGCGACCGGTTCCGCCCGGTGCTGCTGACCTCGGTTACCACCATCGCCGGCCTGCTGCCGCTCCTGTTCGAGCGCAGCCTGCAGGCCCAGGTGCTGATCCCGCTGGTCACCTCGATCGCCTTCGGCCTGCTGGCCGCGACCCTGCTGATCCTAATCGTGGTGCCCTCGGCCTATGCCGTGCTGCACGATTTCGGCCTGTCGACGGTGGCGCGGCAAGAGACCGAGCAGACGGGCGAACCTGCCACGGCCTGACTCCACGGCGGTTCACGGCCGCCGGAAGACCCCGACCAGCTCGATATGCTCCGACCAGAGGAACTGGTCGACCGGCGCGACGCCCTCCAACCGATAGCCACCACCGATCAGCGTCGCGGCATCGCGGGCGAAGCTGACCGGGTTGCAGGAGACCCCGACCACGACCGGCAGCTCGGACCGGGCCAGCTGTTCCGCCTGGGCGGCGGCACCGGCCCGAGGCGGATCGAACAGGGCGCAGTCGAACGGCCGGAGTTCCTCCACCGTCACCGGATCCCGGAACAGATTGCGCGCCTCCGCCGTCACAATTCCCGCCAGCCCCGCCGCGTTCGCCGCCGCCCGCAGAGCGGCCAGGGCCTCGCCATCGCCGTCGACCGCATGGACCGCGGCCGTATTCGCCAGGGGGAAGCTGAACGTTCCCAAGCCGGCGAACAGGTCGGCCACCCGCTCCGCGCCTGCCGCCGCCAAGGTGACCTGACGGACCAGCTCCGCCTCGCCCTCCGCACTGGCCTGGAGGAAGGCACCGGACGGAACCGCGACCGGCACGCCGCCGAACACCACCGTGCAGGGCCGCCGCTGGGCCACCGGCTCGGCCGGCGCATTGCCGGATTGCCAGGACAATCGCGCCAGATCGGCGGCCTCGGCAAAGGCGGCGAGGCTTTCCCGGGCCGCGAGGTCCGGTTCGCCGGCGGCGGCGATGGTCACGTCGACACCGCCATCCAGGGCCGCAAGCGCAACCTCGGCGCCCTCGCCCGCCTTCAGGATCCGCGACAGCAGGTCGCGGAGAGGCGGCAGCAACGTCACCAGCGCCGCCTGCATGACCGGACATTCCGCCAGGTCGACGATGTGGTGCCGGCGGCGCTCTCGAAATCCGAGGATAAGGCCCGAGGCCGTCCGGCGGGCCGCCAATGTCGCCCGGCGCCGCTTTCCCGGCGCGGTTGAGACCGGCTGGCCGACCGCCACGTCGCCGAGCCCGACGCGCTTCAATGCCCCCAGCACCCGATCCCGCTTCCAGGCGCGGTAGGCACGACCATTCAGATGCTGCAGCGCGCACCCGCCACAGGTCCCGAAATGGCCGCAGGCGGGGGGCTGGCGATCCGGACCGGGAACGAGCACCTCGACCAGCGCTGCTGCCTGGCCGTCGCCGCGACGCCCCTCCAGGCGCGCGCGAACTGTGTCGCCGGGCACGGTGAACGGCACATAGACCGGCCGGTCCTTATGTTCCGCGATGCCATCGCCTCGCCCGCCGATGCGCTCGATTGTCAGCTCAATCGTCGCGCCGCCCGATCGTCGCCTTGCTTGTGCCATGGCTGTGAAGTGCCATGTTCATGACAGGGCCGGCAAGCGGCACCGTGTCCCGTCGAGTTTTCGGCACCCCACCAACACGGCCGCAAGCGGACATGCCGGTCCGGTTGAACTGAGACAGTGCGAAATATGGTCGATCTCGCAGCAACCTCGAACCGCATCTATGGGATGGTCGCGAACCCCCAGGCGACGCTGGCCCATAACAGCAAGCCCGTGCCGCCATGGCATCTGGTGGCCAGGGAGCATGTCTTGCCGCTGGTGGTCGCGACATCGCTGATCAATGCGCTGCTGATGTGGATCCTGCGCCCGCTACACGAGGCGATCGTGCGGCAAGCCGGGTTCGAGATGCCGGACACCGCCCACCCGGCCGTCACTCTCGTGCTGCGCATCGTCACCCAATTCGCCGGGATCCTGGTATGGGCCGCGGTGGTGGGGTTCTTCGCCGGCTCGCTTGGGGGGCGCAACGACTTCAACGCCGCCTATGTCCTGGTGGCCCTGGCGCTGACGCCCTACATCATCGCCGCCTCGCTGGTGCCGATCCCCTATATCGGACTGATCCTGTGGCTGTGCGGTTTCGTCTATGCGCTGGTCATCCTCTATCGGGGGGTGCCGGCGCTGGTCGGCGTTCCCGACCAGAACCGCGCCAAGCACATGGCGCTGTCGCTGGGCGCGATGCTGTTGGCGGGGATCGCGGTGGCGCTGCTTCTCGGACCGCTGGTAAGCCCGCAGGCCGGCTAGGCGCGCCGATCGGCATTGTCCGCCGACAAAGTTGTCCTTGGACCCGACGCCGGCAAATCCTAGCCTCGACCGACGGTCCGGGCCGCCTCCTTTGGGCATGGCAGTAGATGCCCGGACCCATCGAACGGGAGGCATCGATGACCGATAACTGGCTGCACACCCTCAGCGACGCCAAGGCCGGCATGCCTGCGCCGCCCGAGCGGCAATGGCATCAGGTGATCGCCCATGGCAGCATGTATGCCGGGCTCTACGCGCCGCGCGGCGAGGACGACCAGAAGCCGCATCAGAAGGACGAACTCTATGTCGTGATGTCCGGGACCGGCACCTTTCGCCGCGGCGACGAGACCGTTCCCTTCGGGCCGGGCGACCTGATCTTCGTCCCGGCGGAGATGGAGCACCGCTTCGAGACCATGAGCGACGATTTCGCGGTCTGGGCGATCTTCTGGGGGCCGCCGGGCGGCGAAGGCTGACCCGGCGCCGCGCTAGGGCATCGCGACGGATTCCACCGCCTCCTTGAGGATCTCCGCACTACGGGTCAGTGCTGCGCCCTCGTCTGCGTCCAGTAGCGGCTGCAGATCGGCGACCACGCCGCCGGCGCCGATCACCCGCGGCAGCGACAGGGCGACGTCGGCCACCGGCCCGACCTGATCGGTGACCATGGAGACCGCCAGCACGGCGCGCTCATCCGCCTCGATACATTGCGCGATGCGCGCGATGCCGCCGCCGATGCCGTAGTAGGTGGCGCCCTTGCCGTCGATGATGCGATAGGCAGCCCGGCGCACCCCGGTGTCGATTTCAGCCCGGATCCCAGGGGTCAGCGGCCGGCCGATCGCCTCGGCGAAGTCGGCCACCGGCGCGTTGCCGGCGATCGCACCGGCCCAGCACAGGACCTCGCTGTCGCCGTGCTCGCCCAGCACGTAGGCATGCACCGATTTCGGTGAGAGCCCCAGATGGTTGCCCAGCAGGGCCCGGAACCGCGCGGTGTCGAGCACCGTGCCGGAGCCGATCACCCGGCCCGGCGGCAGCCCGCTGATCCGTGCTGCGATCTGCGTCATCACGTCGACCGGATTGGTAGCCACCAGCAGCACGGCATCCGGTGCCGCCGCCAGGACCTGGGGAATGATCGCGGCAAAGACCTGGGCGTTGCGGGCCAGAAGGTCGAGCCGGCTCTCCCCGGGCTTCTGGCTGACGCCGGCCGCAAGCACCACGATCCCGGCCCCGTCGAGATCCGGATAATCGCCGGCCCGGACCGGCAGCGGATAGGCAAACGGCGTGGCATGGGTGATGTCCTGGGCCTGGGCTTCCGAAAGCTTGTGATCCAGATCCACAAGGACAATCTCCCGGCCCACTCCGCGCATGACCATGGCGTATGCCGATGTCGCACCGACCATTCCCGCGCCAACCACACCGATTTTCATCCAAGCCACCCCATGGTTGCATCGCCGTAACCGCCGCCTCGGACTTTCCGAGTTTTTCGATTGACAGCAAATAGAAAAAAATGGAAAGCAGATGGCCATGCCATCGCTGCAAGCTACACTGCGCCACCAGGCCATCGCGGAAATTCTACAGCGCGAAGGCAACGTGCATGTGACGGAGATGGCCGAACGTCTCGGCGTCTCGGCGGTGACGGTGCGCGCCGATCTCGACTATCTGGAATCCCAGCAGGCGCTGCGGCGCACCCGCGGCGGTGCCGTGCCGGTGCGGCCGCGCCGCTACGAAATGCCGCTGGAGCTGACCAGCCAGACCAATGCCGACGCCAAGAAGCGCATTGGCCGGACCGGTGCGGAAATGGTGCGCAGCGGCGACACGGTGATCATCGATGTCGGCAGCACGACCACCGAGTTGGCCAAGGCGCTGGCCCGGGACCTGACCGACGTGGTGGTCGTCACCAATGCCCTGAACATCGCGCTGGCGCTGGAAAACCACCCCGGCGTCACCGTGGTGGTGACCGGCGGCACCCTGAGGCCGTTGCAGCATTCGCTGGTGGCGCCTTTCGCCTCCCTGCTGTTGCGCGAGGTGAATGCCGATATCGCCTTCATCGGCTGCAACGGCGTCGATCCGGAAAAGGGGTTCACCAACACCAATCTGGATGAGGCGGAGGTCAAGCACGCCATGATCGCCGCCGCCCGGCGGGTCATCTTCCTGTGCGACCACAGCAAGCTGTTGAATGTCGCAACGGCTCGGGTCGCGCCGCTGAACCAGGCCGACATCCTGGTCACCGATGACGAGGCGGCACCCGATGCGGTGCGACGCCTGCGCAAGGCCGGCATCGAGGTGATGGTGGCGTAGCCGGCATCGCGGCATGGTCGGTCCTCTCCGGGACCGTATCGATGCCAGCGAAAGAAATACAAAATCTTGACAAAAAATCGTAAAGCGAGTGACGTGGCCGCCCGCGGAGGTCCACAGTCCTGGGACTTGAAGAACCGGACCGGCGGCGGCTGGGGACGAGTCCATGTTGGGCGTTTGCTATTATCCGGAACACTGGCCCGAGGCGGATTGGGCCGATGATGCGCGGCGCATGGCGGCCCTTGGCATCCGCTATGTCCGCATCGGTGAATTCGCCTGGAGCCGAATCGAACCGGAACGCGACCGCTACGATTGGGGCTGGCTCGACCGGGCGCTGCAAACGCTCGGCGATGCCGGCCTGAAAGTGGTGCTGGGCACGCCGACGGCGACGCCCCCGAAATGGCTGATCGACCAGTATCCGGACATCCTTCCGGTGGATGCCGACGGCCGCTCGCGGCGTTTCGGATCGCGCCGCCACTACTGCTTTTCCAGCCCGACCTATCGTATCGAGTCGGTGCGCATCGTGACCGCGCTCGCCGAACGTTACGGCCGGCACGACGCCGTCGCGGGCTGGCAGACCGATAACGAATTCGGCTGCCACGACACGGTGCTCAGCTTCTCCGACGCCGCGTGCCGGGCCTTCCGCGACTATCTGAAGGAGCGCTACGGCACGGTCGAGGCGCTGAACCAGGCCTGGGGCAATGTCTTCTGGTCGATGGAGTACCGGACCTGGGATGAGATCGACCTGCCGACCATGGCGGTGACTCAGGCCAACCCCTCCCACATGCTGGACTATCGCCGCTTCGCCTCGGAGCAGATCGACCGCTTCAACCGGTCCCAGATCGCCATCGTCCGACGGCATTCGCCGGACCGGTTCATCACCCATAACTTCATGGGATTCTTCCTCGACTTCGACCATTTCCGGGTCGGCGAACCGTTGGATTTCGCGGCCTGGGACAGCTATCCGCTGGGCTTCACCGAACGCTCGCGGCTGGATGACGAGACCAAGATCCGCTATGCGGAATCCGGCCATCCCGACATCGCCGCCTGGCATCACGACCTCTACCGCGCCGTCGGGCGCGGACGCTTCTGGGTCATGGAACAGCAGCCGGGCCCGGTGAACTGGGCCGCCTGGAACCCCTCACCCGCCCCCGGCATGGTCCGGCTGTGGACCTGGGAGGCGCTGGCCCATGGCGCGGAGGTGGTGTCCTATTTCCGCTGGCGGCAGGCACCCTTCGCCCAGGAGCACATGCATACCGGCCTGCACCGGCCGGACGGTTCGCTGGATGTCGGCGGCGAGGAGGCCGGGCAGGTCGGCGAGGAACTCGGCGGGCTCGATCTGCCCGACAGCGCCCAGGCGCCGGCGGCCCTGGTCTTCGATTATGAGGCCTGCTGGATCTGCGAGATCCAGCCGCAGGGCCAGGATTTCGACTATCTGGCGTCGGTGTTCGACTGGTACTCGGCCCTGCGGCGCCGCGGGCTGGATGTCGACATGGTGCCGCCCGGCGCGCCGCTGGACGGCTACAAGCTGGTCGTGGTGCCGACCCTGCCCTATGTCTCCGACGCGGCGGCCGCTGCATTCCGCGCTTTCGAGGGCGTGACGCTGTTCGGGCCGCGCACCGGCTCCAAGACCGAGAGCTTCCGCATACCGGAGAACTTGCCGCCTGGGCCATTGGCCGAACTGCTGCCGGTCAGGGTCAATCGCGTGGCAAGCCTGCGACCCGGCTTGGAGCAGGGTGTCGTCTGGGGCAATCGCCGCTTCGCCGCCCAGCGCTGGGCCGAGGATCTGGAGACCGGGCTCGAACCCCTTGCCCGCTTCGAGGCCGGTGGGCCAGCGCTGGTCGCCGAGGGCGGGCGGCATTACCTGGCCTGCTGGCCCGACGCGGCATTCCTGGAGGCCATGGTCGATCACCTGACCGGTGCGGCCGGGCTGGATGCCAGGACGCTTCCCCGCGATCTGCGCCTGCGCAGCCGTGGCACCCTGCACTTCGCCTTCAATTACGGCGCCGATCCGATTGATGTGCCGGCCCCCGACGGCGCGACCTTCCGGCTCGGGCAAAGACGCCTGGCCGGCCACGACGTCGCCGTATGGACCCTGCCATGACCGAGGCCATGAAACCGCACCGCCGCCATCACAAGAAGGCCGATGGCCGCAACCTCTACCTCTATGGCTGGAAGCCGCACACGCTGGAGCCGACGGTGGAGATCGAACCGGTGCCGCCGGCCGATCCGCATTGCCGCTGGCATCCTTTCCGCCGCGAATGGGTGACCTATGCCGCCCATCGGCAGGCGCGAACCTTCAAGCCGCCGGCGGAATACTGCCCGCTCTGCCCGACCCAGCCCGGCGGGTTCGCCGGCGAGATCCCCTTCGCCGATTTCGAGGTGGCGGTCTTCGAGAACCGCTTCCCCGGCTTCCACGCCAACGCGGCCAGCGCGCCGGACCTGCCGGTGGAAACGACGGCGGCGCGCGGGACTTGCGAGGTGGTGGTCTTCCGGCCCCGGCATCATGGCGATCTGGCCGGGCTGACCCAGGAGCGCCGGGAGCTGCTGGTCCATGCCTGGGCCGACCGCTATGTGGACCTGCTGGGGCAGCCGCATGTGCAATGCGTGCTGCCGTTCGAAAACAAGGGCGAGGAGGTCGGCGTCACCCTGCACCACCCCCATGGTCAGATCTACGCCTTCCCCTGGGTGCCGCCGGTGCAGCAGGCAGCCGTCACGACGTTCCGGGAGGGTCCGGAGTTGGCCCGGCTGCTCGACCGCATGGGCGATGCCTACACGGTATGCGCGCGCGACAGCATGGTGGCCTTCGTACCGCCCTTCGCCCGCTTCCCCTACGAGGTGTGGATCGCGCCACGCCGGCCGCTGCCCGGCCCCTGGGACATGACGGCGGAAGAGATCACCGATTACGCCGCACTGCTGGGCGAACTGGTCTCCCGATATGACGGGCTGTTCGACCGGTCCTTCCCCTATATCATGTCGCTGCACGCGGCCCCGAAAGGCGAGGAGAAGACCTTCCACTTCCACACCCAGTTCTACCCGCCGCTGCGCACGGCGGAGAAACTCAAATACCTGGCTGGCGTCGAGCAGGCCGGCGGCGCCTTCCTGATGGACGCGCTGCCGGAGGAGACGGCGGCGCGGCTGCGCGACGTGGCGGTTCCATGAGCGGGGTGTTCCAGACGGTATTCGGCCGGGCGCCGGACGTTGAGGAGCAGGCGCCGGCCCGCGCCAACCTTCTCGGCGAACATACCGACTACAATGACGGCTTCGTCCTGCCGACGCCGCTGGCCTACAGGACGGTGGTCGAAGCCGGTGCCGACGAAAGCGCCACCGGCGGCACGCTGACCATGCACGCGGCACAGTTCGGCGAGACGGTCGAGCGTCGGATCGGCGAGCCGCGGCGCGGCGACTGGACCGACTATGTCCTGGGATCGGTTTCCGTGCTCGCCGAGCAGGGCATCGCAGTGCCGCCGATGCGCCTGGCCGTCGACAGCGACGTGCCGATGGGGGCCGGCATCTCGTCTTCCGCCGCCCTGGAGGTCTCCGTCCTGCGCGCGGTGCGCGCCCTGCTGCGGATCGATATCGACGACGTCACCATCGCCCGGCTGGGCCAGCAGGCCGAGAACAACTACGTTGGCATGCAATGCGGCATCATGGACCAGATGGTCTCGTCCCTTGGCACGCCGGGAAAGGCCCTGTTCCTGGATACCCGCGACCTGACGACGGACCTGGTCGACCTGCCGGCCGACGAGCGGGTCGCCATCATCCATTGCGGCGTGGCGCATAAGCTGACCGAGGGCGGCTACAATACCCGCCGGCAGGAATGCGAGGCCGCCTGTGCGGCGCTTGGCGTCGGCAGCCTGCGGGCCATTGGCGTGGATCAATTGGACCGCCTCGACGGGCTGCCCGAACCGCTGAACCGCCGGGCCCGCCATGTGGTGACGGAGAACCAGCGCGTCCTCGACGGCGTTGCGGCGCTCCGGGCCGGCGATATCGTCCGCTTCGGCGCGCTGATGAACGACAGCCACCGCTCTCAGCGTGACGATTACGAAGTCTCCATTCCGGAGATCGATGCGTTGGCGGAGTCGGCACAGCGCCACGGCGCCATCGGCGCCCGCCTCACCGGCGGCGGCTTCGGGGGATCGATCGTCGCCCTGGTTCCGAGCGCCGCCTATGACGACTGGCTCGCCAAGGTGCTGGCCGACAGGCCGGCGGCAAAGCCGATCTGAGGCCGATTCAGCGCCAGCTTCATATTGTCATACAAATAGAAATTCGCGTATCATCTCTGCGCTGATCGGTTGCGGTCGGCCACCGTGATCATGCCGTTCACTGCATGGTCCGATACCTGGAACACCAGGATCAGGGAGGAATCGATGCAAGACGAGCGGGTGCCCGGGCCTGTGTTCCGGCTCACCCTCTACGTATACGCTAGCGCGTGCATATGCCTGGACAAAGGCGATCCTGACTGATGCCGCCGTCCGGCGAGCCGGCGGACGCCACCGGAAAATCCTTTGAGCATGTCGTCCGGCTGGACGACGTCTCGATGCATTTCGGCAATGTCCGGGCCTTGTCCCATGTCTCGATGGCGGTCGGCCGAAACGAGATCGTCGGCTTGCTGGGCGACAACGGCGCCGGCAAATCGACCCTGATCAAGATCATGACCGGGGTGCAGAAACCGACCGCCGGCGATCTGTATGTGCGCGACGAGCGGATCGACTGGAGCACCTATTCGGTCCAGAAGGCCCATGCACTGCGTTTCGAGACGGTCTATCAGGAATCGTCGCTGTGCGAGAAGCAGCCGCTGTGGCGGAATTTCTTCGTCGGCCGGCAGATTACCAACCGCTTCGGCTTCATCGACGTTAAGAAGCAGAAGGAGATCGCCCAGGACATCCTGCTCAACGCAATCGGCTTTCGCGGCGAGGGGATCACCGTCGACTCGAAGGTCAGCGACCTGTCGGGCGGCGAGCGCCAAGGCATCTCGATCGGCCGGGCGATGTATTTCGACGCCGACCTGATCATACTCGACGAACCGACGGTGGCGCTGGCCGTGAAGGAGGTGCGTAAGGTCCTCGACTTCGTCCGCGGCATCAAGGAGTCGGGCCGTGCCTGCGTCTACATCGAGCACAATCTGGCGCATGTCTATGAGGTCGCCGACCGGCTCATCATCCTTGACCGCGGCGAGGTGGTGGCTGAGCTCACCCGCGGCGAACTCAGCCTGCCGGACCTGACGCAATACCTGATCGACCTGCAAGAGAAGCGGGCGCATGGCTGACATCCGGATCAAGTCGCACCTGTCGGTATGGGAGCGCTTCGAGGGGCTGCCGGTTCTGCTGGCCCTGATGCTGATCATCGGCATCTTCATGATCACCGCGCCGCGCAGCTTCCTGGGCGTGCGGATCTACATGTCGTTCTTCGCCACGGTGCCGCCGCCCTTGATCCTCGGTCTCGGGCTGACCCTGGTGATCGCCGCCGGTGAGATCGATCTCTCCTTCCCGTCGGTGGTCAAGATGTCCGGCATCGTCTTCGCCATGCTGACCAAGTTCGTCGCCTTTCCGCTGGATGTCGGCGCCGATGGCATTGTCGGCAGCGAGGGCGTGACCAACATCCTGCCCTGGCTGTTCTTCCTGGCCGCGGTCGCCGTGGGAGCGTTGATCGGCCTGTTGAACGGCCTGCTGGTCACGGTGATCGGAATCCCGTCGATCATCGCCACGCTCGCCGCGCTGTTCGTCTTCGAGGGTCTGTCGATCATCATCGGCAGCGGCCAGCAATACAGCCTGCGCGGCATCGACGAGTATGCCGTGCACCAGGTCCTGACCGGCCGCATCGGCATCGTGCCGGTGCAGGCGCTGTGGGCGGTGCTGGGTGCGGTCGTGGTGTGGTTCATCCTCAACCGCCACCGCTTCGGCGAGCATCTGATGTTCATCGGCGACAACGAAAACGTGGCCCGGGTGGTCGGCGTCAACGTCAAGCGTGAGAAGATCAAGCTGTTCACCCTGATGGGCGCCCTGGGCGCCGTTGCCGGGGTGATGGTGACGCTGGAGAACAAGAACTTCTACACGACCCAGGGCACCGCCTTCCTGCTGATCGTCATGGCCGCCGTTTTTATAGGCGGCACCGCGATCTCCGGCGGCAAGGGCAACGTGCCCGGCACCTTCTTCGGCTCCTATATGGTCGGCTGCATCGAGGCCGGGATCATCTCCAGCGGCCTTGGCGGCTTCTGGACCCGGCTGGTGGTCGGCCTGGTCTTCCTGGCGGCGGTGATCTTCCACCTGGCCATCGAGACGCCGGCGCGCTTCCGCCAGCTCGCCGGGCTGCGATTCCCGGCGGGCACCCTGCTCGCCCGGCGCTTCAAACCGCCTGGATAGCAAGTCCCCCAATCCCAACGACGAAAGCAAGGGAGGATAAGAGCATGTATCGGAAAACGATTTTGACGGCGGCCGCGGCCGGAGCCCTGGCGATCAGCGCTGCCGCCGGCGCCCAGGAGATGCTGGGCAACGGCATGGTGATGTATTTCCAGATGGGCGGCGCGCCGGGCGGCGGCGCCACCCTGCCGCGCACCAACGGCGCCCGGGACGCCGCCGAGCATCTCGGCATCGAGCTGCGCGAGCATTATGCTAACTGGCAGCCGGAGACCATGCTGGACCAGTTCCGCGAGGCGGTGGCCGCCGGCCCGACCTGCATCGAAATCATGGGGCATCCCGGCTTCGACGCCTGGGACGGCCTGGTGGCGGACGCCCGCAGCGAGGGCATCCTGGTGACCAGCGGCAACGCCTCCATCGAGCCGCTGTTCGACAAGCATGTGGCCGACGGCTTCGGTTATGTCGGGGTCGAGCTCTATGCCGGCGGCTGGCTGACCGGCTCCAAGATGGTCGAGCATGGTGGCCTTCAGGCCGGCGACAAGGCCGTTGTTTACGGCCATTTCGCCTCCGGCCGCAGCGCCTCGGCGGAGGGGCTGCGGGACGCGCTGATCGATGCCGGGCTTGATGTCGACGAGCTGGTGATCAGCCCGGAAGTCGACTCCGACGCCTCCCTGGCGGTGCCGGTGATCGTCGCCTATCTCGACTCCAATCCTGAGATCAAGGCGTTCGGCACCCAGCACGGCACCCTGACCGGCGTGACCGCCCAGGCGCTGCAGCAGGCCGGCAAGGATCCCGGTGAGATCGTCATGGGCGGCATCGACCTGGCCCCGGCCACCATCGACGGGCTGCTGGACGGCTACGTCTCGGTGACGTTGGACCAGCAGCTCTACCTGCAGGGCTTCCTGCCGGTGGTGCAATGCGTGCTGTCGGCCAAGTTCGGCCTGACCGGCTGGAAGGTGGACACCGGCGGCGGCGTGGTCACGCCGGAGACAATTCGCGACCTGATCCCGCTGATCGAGGCGGGCATCCGCTGATCCCCGGGTCCGCCCAATAGGGCGTCATCGCGAGCGAAGCGCGGCGATCCACTCTGTCCGTCAAGTGTGGATTGCCGCGTCGCCCTTGTCCTGAGCCTGTCGAAGGAGGCTCCTCGCACTGACGGCGGACGGCGCGGCAAGGGTCGCGTCCTACGACCCCAGATGCCCGACCTTCACATACATCAGGCAGCCCTGTTCGCTGCGGACGTTGTGCTTGCTGCCGGGCGGTGAGCGCAGCCAGTCGCCGGGGCCGTAGCGGCCGTCCTCGTCCTCGATGCCGCCCTCGAGAACGAAGACCTCCTCGCCGCCGGGATGGTCATGCTCGGGCACTTCGGTGCCCGGAGCCAGGCGCACCAGGCGGATGCTCTCCGGATACCCGTCCTCGCCATAGAGTGGCAGCACCTCGCGGCCGGGGCCGCCGGGCTGCCAGTCGGCGGCGTTGGTGTCGATGGCGAAGTGTCGGCGTTCCGTGCCCGGATACTGCCGCAGCTTGACGAACAATACGCAGCCCTCTTCGGAGAACGGCGCATGGCTGAAACCCTCCGGGTTCAGCAGGTAGGTGCCGGCCGGATAGCGGCCATGTTCGTCGGCGAACACCCCGTCCAGGACCAGGATTTCCTCGCCGTCGGGGTGCGGATGTGAGGGGAACCGGCTGTTCGGCCTGTACTGCACCACCGACGTCACCCGGCCGGCTTCCGGCGGGCCGATCAGGTCCAGGCGCTTGCGCAGCACGTCGGGGCTGGGGCTTTCCTGCCAGTCCATCTCAGCCGTTCTGACCACGACGCGCCGGGACAGATCCGCATTCAGTTCCGCCATGACAGGCTCCGCTCATTCCGGGTACGGGAGGGCCGACTATCCGGCATATGGGCCGTGGCGGGCAAGCCGCCCGACACGATCCCGTGACCCCGACCGCCGCTGCTCAGGCCGCCTGCGGTCGCAGCACCCTGGTCTGCAACCAGGCGGCCAGGGCCGGAAGATACCCCGCCGGCAGGCGAGGCCAGTCGAACGCCGCCATGGGCGACGGCCTCTGGATCAGACCGTGGCCGGCATCGGGGAACACATGCACGGTGACATCGACCCCCTGGCTGCGCTTGAGATCGACAAGGGTCTCGGCGCAGCGCAGGGCCGGCAACAGCTCGTCCCGCTCGCCATAGAAGGCCAGGATCGGCGCGTCGACGGCTGCCAGCAGAGCCGCCGGTTGGAAATCCCGGTCGAGCCGCTCCGGCCGCATGGCCGACTCGCCCCGCCCAACGCCATCCGTCAGGCCGTGCGGGCGGATGAAGCGCCACGGATCGGCCTTCGGGAGCATCGGCGCCGACCGGAGGATGAGGAATGCCAGATCTTCGGCCAGGCAGGCCGCTACCGGCGCCGCCGCCGCGGCCAGCCCGCCGGCGACTAGGCCGACCCGGGCCGGATCGATCCCGTCGGCCGCCTGCAGCAGCCGGATGCCCGCCACCGCGTCGCGGGCCCGGGCATCGACGTCGCCGCCATAGCCGATTCCGGTCGACCGCCCCGCACCCGGCCCATCCAGGATCAAGGACGCGACGCCGTGGCGGGCCAGGACTTGCGCCAGGAAGCGGGCCTCCTCCCGCGTTGCGGTGCCCGTCCCGGGCAGGTGCAGTGCCGCCGGATGCGGCCCGACACCGAGTGGCCGGATCAGCGAGCCGGCGAGCCGGCCGACCGCGCCCTGATAGGCCACCTCCTGCACCGTAAACGGCGAGGCCTCGACCGGGCAGCGGGTCATCTCGAAGGACGCCGCTTCCCGGCCACCCTGCCATTGCCCGGCGATCCGGTCGCCATCGACCACGCCGGACCAGGCATGGACCTCGTCGCCGGCGCCGGCCATGCCGAGCACCAGGGTCGGCGGCTCATAGGCGGCGACCGTGAACGGTACGCCGACTGCGCCCAGCGCCGGCACGTCGAGCGTGGCCGCCAGACCGTCGTTTCGCATCTCCAGGGTGACGGCGAAACACAGGTGACGCCCATCCTTCGTCAGCGCGCCGGCATACCGGCCATGGGGGTCGTCCGGCCAGGCGATGGCGCCGGTTCCGGAGAGCGAATGGGCGGGATCGAAAACCTGGCACATGGCAAACCTCTCCTGTCGGGGCGGAGCGATGCAGCCGCCCGGTGGTTGGGAAAACGCGGTTTCCGGCTTGGGTCTATTCGATGTCGCGGAAGGCGCGGTTCAGCTTGAACTCATCGGAGGTGACGTGGCGCTCCAGACCCGCAAGGCGCTCCTCCAGGGCCCGGAAGCGATAGCGCAGGGCCGAGAAGGTCTGCTCCGGGCGGCCGGAGACCGAGCGCCAGAACTCCTCCTCGTCGCGGCTGCGAAAGGGCCGCCGCTCCGGCCGCCGCGGCACGAAGATCGCGGCCGCCAGGTAGGTCAGCACAGCCCAGGGCGGGAAGAAGAACAGCAAAAGCACCGCCGCGGCGCGGACCTTCCAGGTCTCGATGTCGAAATAATCGGCCAGGCCGGCGCAGACTCCGAAGATCACACCGGAGTCCGGATCGCGATAGAGGCGATGGGGGTTGACCGATTGGAATTCACGCTCTTCGCGGGTCATTTCTGCCGTCCCCGCCATCCCGGCGCCTCGGCGTCCAGGATGGTCTCAAGAGTCTCGATGCGGCTCTCCATCCGCTTGGCGCTTTGCCACAGATCGGCAAGCATCCGCTCATCCTCCGCCGACAGGGTCTTGGTCGAGCGCCAGCGGTTGATGTAGTGCAGCAGCAGCCATAGCGGCGCGACGATGACCAGGAACAGGATCAGCGGCACTTCCAGAAATCCGGGCATTACGACTCATCCGTCTGCTCGTCACTGCGCCGGGACGGGCGTTTCGCGACGCTCGCCTTCAGCTCCGCCGCCTCGCCCGCACGTCGGGCCGGACGCTTGGACATGCGGGATTTCAGCTCCGCCAATTCGCGCTCCACCGCCGATTCCGCCTCCAGATCGGAGAACTCGTCGGCCAGGCTCTTCTTGCCGGTGCCAAGATCGAAAGCCTCGACCTGGCCTTCCAGCTCGTCAAGCTTGCGCTCGATATACTCGTAGCGTCCCAGCGCATCGTCGATGCGGCCGTCATGGAGCTGGGTGCGCATGCGCAGCCGGTCATGGGCCGATTTGCGCCGGATCTCCAGGCCCTTCTGCTTGTTCTTCGCCTCGGTCAGCTTGGCCTGCAGCTTCTCCATATCGTCCTTGGCCTTGTCCAGGGCCTCGTCGATGATGGTCAGCTCCTTGTTCAGCGCGTCCACGGTCTCCGCGGCGCGGGTCTTGGCGATCAACGCGCCCTTGGCGAGATCCTCGCGGCCCTTGGTGATCGCCAGCTCGGCCTTGGCCTCCCAATCGGCCTGGGCGGCCTGGAACTGCTCGACCTTGCGCATCAGCTCCTTCTTCTCGGCGATCGACTTGGCCGCGGCGCTGCGCACCTCGACCAGCGTGTCCTCCATCTCCTGGATGATCAGCCGGACGATCTTTTCCGGTTCCTCGGCCCGGTCGAGCATGGCGTTCAGGTTGGAGTTGATGATGTCGGTCAGTCTGGAAAAGACACCCATGTTTCTGTCCTGGTTGTTGCGGCGTTGTTGGGGGCGAAGGCCGGCGATCAGCCGATGAACAATCCGAGCACCAGCCCGGCGGCGAAGAACGCCCAGCATTCCGACGAACGCGAGCGCACATACTCCCAGAAGCGGCGGGCCTGCTTCCGGACATCGCGCAGCAGCTGGTTCAGATCGTCGTCGCCCCGCTCGTTTCGGGCTTCGTCTGGCAAACTCATCGAGACCTCCTGGTATCTGGCTCACGCCTGGTATCGTCAATTCGGCCATTGGCCGGCTTGCCCTACACTTTGCATGCGGCGTGCCAGAATCTCATCGGCTAACAACCCTTTGATTTTACTTAGAAAACTCACTCTGCCGCCGAATTCTTCGTTGAATGAACTGATTAAATCACCTACTTTCTAGCTGATTTGACAATTAATTAGTGTTTTTGACCATGGCCGACATGTTGGGCGAATTGCCGGCCCTGCTCGGCGAGGCCCGCTGCTTCGTCGACATGCTGGAACAGGTGTCGCAGGTCGCGCCGACCGAGCGGCCGGTGCTGGTCATCGGCGAGCGCGGCACCGGCAAGGAGCTGATCGCCGCCAGGCTGCATTTCCTGTCCCGCCGATGGGAACGCGCCTTCGTCAAGGTGAACTGCGCCAGCCTGTCGGAGGAGCTGCTGGACAGCGAACTGTTCGGCCATGAGGCCGGCGCCTTCACCGGCGCGGTGCGGCGCCATATCGGCCGCTTCGAACGGGCCGATGACGGCACCCTCTTCCTCGACGAGATCGCCAACGCCTCGATGCGGGTGCAGGAGAAGATCCTGCGGGTCATCGAATATGGCGAGTTCGAGCGGGTCGGCGGCTCTTCGACCCAGAGGGTCGATGTCCGGGTCATCGGCGCCACCAATCTGGACCTGCCGAGACAGGTGGAGCGCGGCCGGTTCCGGGCCGATCTGCTGGACCGGCTGGCCTTCGACGTGCTGACCCTGCCGCCCCTGCGGGCCCGGCCCGACGATATTCCGCTGCTGGCCAATCACTTCGCCTTGGCGATGGCGAGCGAGCTCGGCCGCGACAGTTTCGCCGGCTTCGCGCCTGCGGCCACGGAGCTGCTGACCGGCCATGGCTGGCCGGGCAATGTGCGCGAACTGAAGAACGTGGTGGAGCGCGCGGTGCACCGGGCCTCGAGCCTCGATGCGCCGATCTCCGACATCGCGCTCGATCCGTTCGAGTCGCCCTTCCGGCCGGCGGCGGCGCCCTCGCCCGCCACGACGCCGGAATCACCGCCGGAATTACCGGCCGCAGCGCTCGCGGCCACCACGGTGCCGGACCGGCCCTTCGACCTGGTCGGGCAGGTCCGCGATTTCGAGCGACAGTTGCTGGCCGAAAGCTACGAAGCCAACCGCTTCAACCAGCGCCAGACGGCGGATTTCGTCGGAATGACCTACCACCAGCTACGGGGCTACCTGAAGAAGCACGCCCTCGTTAAACAATCGAAATAGTTGAACTAACTAAAATTCAATACAGTTTTCAGGCTTTTTTAAAGCAGCACAGGCTATCCCTTTGCATATCGCGGGCTGGGGTTTCCCCGCGATGTCTTGGGGATTTGACTTGCCGAACCTTGATTCCGTCCTGTGGATCATCCTTGCCGCGGCGTTGGTTCTGAACCTTGCTGTAACCCTGGTTCTGACGCGCCGATGGTTAAGAGGACGTTCCGCCGCACCCGATGGGCGAACCGCGGATCAGCGCCTGGCCATGGCGATCGACGGGCTGGAAAGCCTGGATTCCGGCTTCGCCCTGTTCGATCGCGACGACCGCCTGGTGCTGTGCAACGAAACCTACCGCCGTGCCAATACCCTGACCGCCGATCTGCTGGCGCCGGGCACGCTGCGCATCGACATCCTGCGGGCGGCCGCCCAACGCGGGCCGGGCGCCCTGTCGGACGCCGAGGCGGATGCCTGGGTCGAGGACGAGTTGAACCGGTCCCGGTCGTCGGGCCTGCCCTTCGACCGCATCCATGATGACGACCGCTGGTACCGGGTCAGCGAGTTCGCCACCGTCGGCGGCGGCATGGTGCGGACCCTGACCGACATCACCGACGTCAAGCGGCACGAGGCGGCCTTGCGGCATGCCCAGAAGATCGAGGCGATCGGCCAGCTCGCCGGCGGGCTGGCGCATGAATTCAACAACATCCTGACCGCCGTCGGCGGCTTCGCGGAGCTCGCCCGCCGCCGCCTGGAGCAGCCGAAAGTCGACCGCGAGCGGATCGGAAAGCTGCTCACCGAAGTGGTGCTCGGAGTCCGCCGCGGCGGCAATCTGACCCGTCAGATCCTTACCTTCAGCCGTCGGCAGGCGGTGGAAACCAAGGTGATCGAAATCAGCGAGTCGATCGATTCCGTCAAGGGCATCATCGAATCCCTGGCCTCCAACGGCATCGAGGTCGCGTTCGACCTGAACTGCGGCACCGCCCTGGTCGAGGTGGACCCGTCGCAGCTGGAGCAGGCGGTCATCAATCTGGCGCTGAACGCCCGCGACGCCATGCCGGAAGGCGGCAAGCTGACGGTCGCCTGCAAGACCGTCTCCCTCGATGCCGGTTTCGTGGCGGCGCACAAGGGCAGCCGGCCGGGCGCGCATGCCGCCATCTCGCTCAGCGATTCCGGCATGGGCATGGACGCGACGGTCATCTCGCGGATCTTCGAGCCGTTCTTCACCACCAAGGAGGACGGCAACGGCACCGGACTCGGCCTCGCCACCACCTATGGCTTCGTGCGCCAGGCCGGCGGGATCGTCACGGTGGAGAGCCTGCCCGGCAAGGGCTCGGTCTTCACCTTGTACCTGCCCATCGCCGACGCCGAGAGCAAGGAGGATGACGGTCCCTTGGCGCCCCGGGGCGGCGCGATCCTGGTGGTGGACGACGAACAGACCGTGCGCGATTTCGCGACCCTGGCCTTGGAGGAGCTGGGGTACGAGGTTCATTGCGCCGGCGGTGCGGATGAGGCGCTGGCCACCCTGGCCAAGGCCAAGGGACAGATCGACGTGCTTCTGACCGATGTGATGATGCCCGGCCTGTCGGGCCCCGAATTGGCGGGCCAGGTCGCGCAGAGGCATCCGGATGTCACCGTCATCTACATGTCCGGATACGAGAACCGGCGGCTGGCCAAGGAGCGCATGGTGGCCAAGGGCGAGACCTGCCTGTTCAAGCCCTTCACCCAGGAGATGCTGGACCGCGCCGTCCGGCGGGCGCTTGCGGCCCGGCCGCGTCCCGAGCGCGACGACACCTCCGACCAACCGGAACCACCCAGGAAGCTGGGCGGAATGGCCGGGTAGGAGGGACGACTATGGTGCGGAAGCAGCGTTTGACCTATCCATGTCGTGAGGCCGCGGGATGACGAGCGTGGAAGGCAATCTGCGCGCGACCGCGGGAGACGCGCTGGGCGAAGACCGGTTCCTCATGGGACGGGTCTCTTTGCTTTATGAGCAGGCGGCGTTCGGCATCATCGGCGGCACGGTCTGCGCCCTGGTGGTCGGCCTGGCCTTCTCCGGCGCCGGAGACACCAATGAGGTGGCGATCTGGACCGCCGGGTTCGCGGCGCTCAGCGCCTTTCGCCTGTGGACCATGCGGCAGTACCGACGCTCCGACCCCAAGGTCGCCGAGGCGCAGCAATGGAGCCGGCTGTTCGTCGCGCTCTGCCTGGTCGGCGGACTCTGGTGGGGCTATGCCGGCGTCGTTCTGGTCGACGACCAGCCGGAGCAGATGCGCACCTTCATCTATGTCATCGTCGGGGCGCTCTGCGCCGGATCGGTGGCGACCTATTCCGCGGTGCTGCCAGCGTTCATCGCTTTCGCGGTGGGGGCCATCGGCCCGCTGGCCATCGATCTGGTCTTCTTCAACGAGGACGAGGTCTCGTTCCTGGTCGGGTTTTTGATGGTGGTGTTCCTGCTGGTGCTGGCGGCGGCCGCCGTCAAGCAGAGCGAGGCGATCCGCGCCACCCTGCAGATCCAGTTCGACAATGTCGGGCTGATCGAGGTGCTGGAAACCGCCATGGACGATGCCGCCGCGCTGAATGACAGCCTGACCGCGGAAATCCGCCAGCGCGAGCGCATTGAAAAGGATCTCGCCCGCTCGCTGGCCCTGTACCAGGCGACCATGGACGCGGTCGACGAGGGCATCCTGGCGCTGGACCAGGATCAGCGCATCGTGGCGGTCAACCAGCGGTTCCGGGAGCTCTGGGGCTTAAGGGTCCAGGACGCCCATCCCGGCATCAGCCACCAGGCGGCGGAGCGTCACGCGGAAGACCTGCAGCGATCGGTGCAGGCCGATACCGAGGGCGACGAGGACGGCGCCGAGCTGGTGGAGCTGATCGACGGCCGCATCTTCGAGCGCTCGGTGGTGCCGTGCCACCTGGACGATCAGGTGATCGGCCGGGTCCGCACCATCCGGGATGTCACCCATCGCATCACCGCCGAACGGGAGCTGCGCCAGGCCAAGGATCTGGCCGAGCAGAGCAGCCGCGCCAAGTCGGAGTTCCTGGCCCATATCAGCCACGAATTGCGGACGCCGCTGAACGCGATCATCGGCTTCTCGGAGATCTACCTGAAAGAAATGTTCGGCCGCATGTCGAACGACCGCTATCTGGATTACGCCAAGGACATCCATGACAGCGCCAACCTGCTGCTGTCGCTGATCAACGACATCCTGGACCTGTCGAAGATCGAGGCCGGCCGCATCGAATTGCTGGACCAGCCGATCAGCGTGCTGAAGACGGCGCGGCAGTCGCTGCGCCTGGTGCGCAGTCGGGCCGCCGATGCCGGGCTGAAGCTAGAATTCGCGGTGCCGATGGATCTGCCGATCCTGCGCTGCGACGAGCGGGCGCTGAAGCAGATGCTGGTCAACCTGCTGTCGAACGCGGTCAAGTTCACGCCCAAGGGCGGCCATGTGACTCTGGGGGCCGAGGTGGCACCGTCCGGCGAGATGGCGATCTGCGTCACCGACACCGGCATCGGCATGACCGAGGACCACATCTCCCGGGCCCTGGAGCCGTTCGGGCAGATCGAGAACGCCCTGAACCGCCGCCATGACGGCACCGGACTCGGCCTGCCCCTGGTCAAGGCGCTGATCGAAGCCCATGGCGGCCGGCTGGAGATCGACAGCACGCCCAAGAAGGGAACCCGGATGCACCTGGTCTTCCCGACGGTGCGGTTGCTGGCCGATGCGGACTGCGAAACGGAAGAGGCGGTGGAGCCCGCCGCGCCGCCGCGCCCCAAGAAAGCCCGCGCCCGCAAGCGCTGAGGTCTTGCGGCCCGATCCCTAGTCCGCCAGCTCCACGCCGGTGCGCGTGCTGAAGGACAGCAGCCCGGCACAGTCGTTCCGCTCGCCTTCGGTATCGCTGCAGGACAGCACACCGTTGATCAGGAAGCGCCCGATGGCGTCGCACCCCAACTCGCGCACGTCGAACAGGCGAACCTGCGTCTTGCCGGGCATGACCGCGCGGGTATCCATCGCCAGGCGCCTCTCGATGATGCCGTCGCGATTGAAGATGTAGATATCCAGGACCAGCTCGGTGAAGCCGATCTCCGTGCCGTTCTGCAGCACGAAATAGGTTCGGCATGCCGTGTCCTGCGGCTCCAGCTTGTTCAATTCGATGCCGAGCCGGTCGCCGCCATCCTGCGCCGTGGCCGGCAAGGCCAGGGGTCCGACGGCAAGCAAGACGACACCCAGCAGGGTCGCAAGACGCATGTTTCCCTCCCCAACGCTCTGCACCCGGCCGAGACCTTGGCATCTGCCGAGGCCGACGCCAAGCCCCGGCAGGACCATTTTGCCGCTTCCCACCCTTGGCCAGCATCACGGATGCTGTGCTAGCCTTTGAGGCTTGGGGTCCGAGCAGAATTGGGGAAGCCGGGCATGGCGCTCGTCAAGTTCGATCACGTCAACATCCAGACCGGAAATCTTGCGGCCATGAGCGCCTTCTACGACCAGGTGCTGGGCCTGCCGGCCGGATATCGCCCGCCATTCGGCTTTGCCGGCGCCTGGCATTATTGCGGCGACACCGCCGTCGTCCACCTGGTCGAGACGCCCAATCGGCCCGACGCGGTCGGCAATCCCCAGCTCGAGCATTTCGCGCTGCAGGCAGACGGCATGGCCGCCTTCCTGGACCGGCTGCGCCAGCATGGCGTGGCCTATCGCATCGCCGTGGTGCCGGAGATCGAGATCCGCCAGGTCAACCTGCACGATCCGGACGGCAACCACATCCACATCGATTTCGGCCCGGATGAAGACGCCGACCTCAGCGATTTCGACGGCCGCTAACCCAGGAGGACTCCATGCCCAAGGCCATCGTCATGCAGGAGACCGGCGGGCCGGATTGCCTGCTGTGGGATGATGTGGAAGTCGGCGATCCGGGTCCCGGAGAAGCCAGGATCCGCCAGACCGCCATCGGGCTGAACTATATCGACGTCTATGTGCGCACCGGCGCCTATCCGCTGCTGCAGCTCCCCGGCACCCCCGGCATGGAGGCCGCCGGCGTGGTCGAGGCGGTCGGCGAGGGCGTCACCCATATCAAGCCGGGCGATCGGGTCGCCTACGGCACCATCCTCGGCGCCTATGCGGAAGAGCGCATCGCCCCGGCGGACCGGCTGGTCCCGATCGCCGAGGGCGTCGAGGACCAGTCGGCGGCGGCCATGATGCTGAAAGGCATGACAGCGGAATACCTGCTGCATCGCACGACCCAGGTGAAGCCCGGCGACACCATCCTGATGCATGCGGCGGCCGGCGGGGTCGGTCTGATCCTGTGCCCCTGGGCGAAGCATATCGGAGCCACCGTCATCGGCACCGTCGGCAGCGACGAAAAGGCGGCCCTGGCCAAGGCCCATGGCTGCGACCACACCATCGTCTACACCGCCGAGAATTTCGTCGGCCGGGTCGAAGAGATCACCGGCGGCAAGGGCGTGCAGAAGGTCTTCGACGGAGTCGGCAAGGACACATTCCAGGGCTCCTTCGACTGCCTGGCGCCGATGGGCCATCTGGTGAGCTTCGGCCAGTCCTCCGGTCCGGTGGAGCCGGTCACCACCGCCATGCTGGGCCAGAAATCCGCTACCCTGTCGCGGCCGTCGCTGTTCCACTATTCCGCCGCCGCGGAGGATCTGCGGGCCATGGCGGCGAACCTGATGGATGTGGTCGCCAAGGGCGTGGTCAAGATCGAGATCGGCCAGACCTACCCGCTCTCCGAGGCGGCCCAGGCCCATCGCGACCTGGAGGCGCGCAAGACCACCGGCTCGACCGTGCTGCTGCCGTAGCCGGACCGGGCCATGAAAATCGACGGCGTCCCCTACCGCACGATCTGGCTCAACGAGGATGTCTGGTCGGTGGAGATCATCGACCAGACCGTGCTGCCGCACCGGTTCCGCACCGTCACGCTTCGGACCCTGGACGATGCGGCGGTGGCGATCCGCGACATGCTGGTGCGCGGGGCGCCGCTGATCGGGGCGACGGCGGCCTACGGCATTTGCCTGGCGCTGCGCGACGACGCGTCGGACGACGCCATCGACCGGGCCTGCGAGATCCTGGCCGCGACCCGGCCCACGGCGGTCAACCTTCGTTGGGCCCTGGACGAGATGAAGGCCGCGCTGCGCAATCAGCCGCCGGAAGAGAGGGTCGCGATCGCCTACCGGCGGGCGGCGGAGATCTGCGACGACGATGTGGCGATCAGCTCCGCCATCGGCGATCACGGGCTGACGCTGATCCGGGAGATCGCCGCCGGCAAGCCCGCCGGCGAGCCGGTCAACGTGCTGACCCATTGCAATGCCGGCTGGCTGGCGACGGTGGATTGGGGCACCGCCACCGCCCCGATCTACAAGGCTCATGATGCCGGCCTGCCGGTCCATGTCTGGGTCGACGAGACCCGGCCGCGCAACCAGGGCGCGGCGCTGACCGCCTATGAGCTGGGCCATCACGGGATCGGCCACGCGGTGATCGCCGACAACACCGGCGGCCATCTGATGCAGCACGGCATGGTCGATCTGTGCATCGTCGGCACCGACCGCACCACCGCCAACGGCGATGTCGCCAACAAGATCGGCACCTATCTGAAGGCGCTGGCGGCCAGGGACAACGGCGTGCCGTTCTATGTCGCCCTGCCCTCCACCACCATCGACTGGACCCTGTCCGACGGCATCGCCGAGATCCCCATCGAGCAGCGCTCCGGCGACGAGGTCTCGCGCATCAGCGGCCGCACCGATTCAGGCGAGGTCGCCACCGTGACCATCACCCCGGAAGGCAGCCCGGTCGCCAACTACGCCTTCGACGTGACGCCGGCCCGGCTGGTCACCGGCCTGATCACCGAGCGCGGCGTAGCCGAGGCGTCCCGCGACGGGCTGGCGGCCCTGTTTCCCGACCGGGCCGGCGGCGGATGAGCCGGTACCGGATCACGGCGGAAGACCGGCAATGGGTCGACGAGTTTCGCCAGAAGCCTCTCGGCCCGCACAGCCCCAACTTGCAGCGGGTCTTGAACGCCATGCGCGGTGGCGCGACCGCCGGCAAGTACTGCCTGATCTGCACCAAGCCCTTCGCCGAATGGCAGCTCGCCCGCATGAGCGGCCGGCGCGGCGATCCCGCAACGCCCGTCCCGGGCGAAGTCTTCACCGATCTGGCCGAGGCGGAATGGGCGGTCTTCCGCCGCCGCTGGCAGGCCCTGACCGGTGAGGATCTGAACTGACGCCGATAAGGAAGGACCAGCATGCTGCTGCATTTGTGTACCTGGCAGGAGGTCGAGGAGCGCCTCGCCGACAGCACCGGCATCATCCTGCCGATCGGCTCGACAGAGCAGCACGGGCCCAACGGGCTGATCGGCACCGATGCGCTCTGCGCCGAGGTGATCGCGCGGGAGGTCGGCGAGCGGGAGGACGCGCTGGTGGCCCCGACCATCTCGGTCGGCATGGCGCAGCACCACATGGACTTCACCGGCAGCATGACCCTGCGCCCGACCACCCTGATCGCGGTGCTGCGCGACATGGTGCAGTCGCTGGCCCGGCACGGCTTCACCCGCTTCTATTTCATCAACGGCCATGGCGGCAACGTCGCCACGGTGACCGCCGCCTTCTCGGAGATCTATGCGGAGTCGAGCCTGGACCCCGACCATGGAAACCGGCCGGTGCCGCGCTGCAAGCTGCAGAACTGGTACGACGCGCCGGGTGTCCGCCGGATCAGCAAGGAGGTCTATGGGGCGGCGGAAGGCAGCCACGCCACCCCCTCGGAGGTGGCGGTGACCCAATACGCCTTTCCGGAGTCTATCAAGCAGGCCGAGATGGAGCCCAAGCGGGCGCCGAACGGGCCGATCCGCGACGCCCGCGACTATCGCCGGCGCTTCCCCGACGGCCGCATCGGCTCCGACCCCTCCCTGGCGAGCCCGGAGGTGGGCGAGAGTCTGGTCAAGGCCTCGGCCGATGATCTGGCAAAGGATTATCGGCAATTCCTGACCGCGGAGTGAGCTGCACCCATGCTCAAGCTGGTGGGCTATAGCGACCGGCTCAGCGTCGCACCCGGCGAGGAGATCGGCTTCAAGGTCTCCGCCGACGGCCCGGAATCCTACGAGGCCGAAATCGTCCGCCTGATCCACGGCGACGCCAACCCCGACGGGCCCGGCTTCAAGGCGAATTCCATGGTGGCCGATGCCAACGGCACCTATCCCGGCCGCAAGCAGGAGATCCATGCCGGGTCCTACATCCTGGTGCCGGACGATCCGGCGCTGGCATTGGAGAGCTTCACCATCGCCGCCATGGTCTGGCCCACCCGCCCGGGCAAGGGCCGGCAGACGGTCCTCGCGAGGTGCGGCGATGGCGATGGCGGGTTTGCCATCGGCCTCGACGAGGCGGGCTGCCTTGCCCTGCACATCGACGACGGCCAGGGCGGTTCGGAGCTTCTGGCGAGCGGCAAGCCGATGCTCAATCGCCAATGGTATCTGGCGGCCGCAGCGTTCGATGCCGAAACCGGCGTGGCGTCGCTGCTGCAGCGGCCGCTCATCCGTTATGCGCTGACCGAGGATGGCGCCGAGGTCAGCGGCATCATCGCCATCCGGCCCGGCCGGACCGGCGCGCCGCTGACGATCGGTGCCGAAATCCGCCCGGATGGAGAAGGGCGGCTGGCGACCGTGCGCCCCTATAACGGCAAGATCGACAGCCCGATGCTCTTCGACCGGGCCCTCAGCCTGGAGGAGATGAAGGATCTCTACGGGCCGTCCGCCAGCCGGAACGGCGTGGTCGCGGACTGGGATTTCAGCCGCGATATGCGCACCACGCGCGTCCTGGACGCGGGCTCCAACGGCCTCCATGGCGCCTGCATCAACCTGCCGGCCCGGGCCATGAAGGGCTGGAACTGGACCGGCGAGGAGATGAACTGGTGCCGGGCGCCGGAGCAATACGGCGCGATCCATTTCCACGACGACGACCTCTACGATGCCGGCTGGCAGACCGATTTCACCTGGTCCGTGCCCGACGGTACGCCGAGCGGCGTCTATTGCGCCCATATCCGTACCGCCGACGGCACCCATGAGGACTACATGCCCTTCGCGGTGCGGCCGCCTCCGGGCAAGGCGACCGCCGACATCGCCTTCCTTATGCCGACGGCCAGCTATCTCGCCTATGCCAACGACCACAATTCGGTCGACTCCGCCGCCTCGGAGATGGTGATCGGACGGCTGACCCAGCTGCAGCCGGGCGATCTGTTCATCGACGAGCATCGGGAATACGGCCTCGCCTGCTACGACACCCATTCCGACGGCAGCGGCGTCTGCTATTCCTCTCGCCACCGGCCGATCCTCAACATGCGGCCGAAATACGCCTCCTGGCTGGGCGGCGCCGGCTCCGGCTTGTGGCAGTTCAACGCCGACACCCATCTGATCGACTGGCTGGAGCAGCAGGGCGTCGCCTATGACGTCATCACCGACGAGGACCTGCATGCCGAAGGGGCCGATCTGCTGCGGCCCTACCGCGCCATCCTGACCGGCACTCATCCGGAATACCATTCCACGCCCATGTGGGACGCCATGCGGACCTATCTCGATGAGGGCGGGCGGCTGATGTATCTCGGCGCCAATGGCTGGTACTGGCGCATCGCCTGGCACGATCAGCTGTCGGGGGTGATGGAGGTGCGCCGGGCCGAGGACGGCATTCGCACGTGGGAGGCGGAGCCGGGCGAATACCATCACAGCTTCACCGGCGAGTTCGGCGGGCTGTGGCGGCGCATCGGCCGGCCGCCCAATGTGGTAACCGGCACCGGCTTCACCGCCCAGGGCTTCGACCTCTCTTCCTACTATGTCCGCCAGCCGGACAGCCACGATCCGCGGGCCGCCTTCATCTTCGAGGGGGTCGGCGCGGAGGAGCGGATCGGGGATTTCGGGCTGGTCGGCGGTGGTGCTGCCGGGTTGGAACTGGACCGGGTGGAACCGCGACTCGGCACCCCGCCCAACACGCTGGTCCTGGCCTCGTCGGAAGGCCACACCGATCTCTACCTGCTGGTCAACGAGGAGTTCACCGTCACCACGCCGGACATTACCGGATCACAGCACCCGAATGTCCGTGCCGATCTGACGTTCTTCGAGACCCCGGCCGGCGGCGCGGTCTTCTCGGTCAGCTCGATTGCCTGGTGCGGCAGCCTGAGCCACAACGGCTACGACAACAATGTCAGCCGGATCACCGGGAATGTGTTGAAGCGGTTCCGCGACCCGGAACCGTTCGCCGTCTAGTCGGACTGGAACTGGACGATTTCGGAGGATTCGTAGATCGCGTCGGTGGTGCAGCTCGGGCAGACTACCTGCAGATGCCCGGTACCGCCCATGCTCGGCGGCTTCTCGCCATTGCTCTTGTCATCGAAGACGGCGATCGGACCGCTGCACTGGGAGCAGTTGAAGCCATAATACCAGCTCCCGGACTCCGCCTCCTTGGCGGAGACCACGATGGCCCGTTTGGCGCTCATCTGCGTGTCTGGCACGGCCGTCTCCCGGTATCTGACAACCTGGGTCTGATCGATCTACAAGCGACCTGCCGCGCAAATGCCCGGTGAGGCCGTATATCCGTTTGCAGGAGAGCCCCGGACGGCACGTCCGACGGCCTGACCCGACCGCCGTTTCGCCCCTTGGAGCGCCCCGAAAACCACACCGGTCGCGGTGGGTCCTGACGGCCGAATCTTGGGCGGGAATACTTAAACTATGCTTAAGAACAATACTGGATGTTTTCGATGAATCGCCTGCCGGAGCGGGCCGACGGGCGTGTACAACTCACCACCATCTATAGATCGTGGAAAAGCAAGAGAAATACGTTCTCTAGTTGATTCAGCGCAGCCGTTCGACGGCCTCCATGAACCGCGCGACCCGGTCCGGATCGACCGGGTTCCAGGTGTCTCCGTCGCGCTTGAAATGGGTGCCGACGACAGCCCCGTCGGCAATGGCAAGGACTTCAGCGACGCTGTCGATGGTCACGCCGGTATTGGCCAGGACCGGCGTTGCACCGACCGCCTGTTTCGCCGCGGACAGATCCGAGCGGTCGACCGGATGGCCGGTCATCGGCCCGGAGACGCAGATCACATCGGCGGTGGCGGAGAACACCGCGCTCTTGGCCCGCTCGGCCACCGGCCGGCTGTCCAGGGCGGTAGCGAATTCCGCATTGACGTTGAACAGCAGCTTCAGATCGGGTCGGCCGAGTCGGGCGCGCATCCTCAGCGCACCGGCCGCATCTGGCTGCCAAAGCCCCATGTCCGAGGCATAGACTCCCGTGAAGATCTCCCGCACGAAGGACGCCCCGGTGGCAACGGCGATCGCCACGCTGGCCACGGGGTCCCAGAGATAGTTGATGCCGAACGGCACGGTCAGCAGCGGCTTGACCGCGGTCACCACGGCGGTCATCGCAGCGATGCCTTCCGGGGGTGCCTGCAGCACATAGGGCCGGTCCGCCTCATTGCCGAACATCACGGCATCTATGCCGCCGGATTGCAGCGCCTCCAGATCGGCCGACACCCAGTCGACGAGCCGCTGGATGCCGGCATCGGAATCATAGCCGGGCGCGCCGGGCATAGGCGGCAGATGCACCATGCCGATGATGGTCTTACCGGATTCGAACAATGGGTCGCTCCCCTGGGTTCTCAGCCGCCGGCCGATTTTTCCTTGCGAATCGACCGGGCGGCCGCGGTCACTTCGGCGATGGTGCGGAAATCATAGGCATTGACCATCAGGTCCCGGGCGAGGGTCAGGCAGCGGGCCTCGCAGGCGGCGCGACGGTCGGGATCCTCGATCCATTCCAGGTCGATATTGTGCGCCAGGCCCAGGATGCGCCGGATCATCTTGGCGGCTCCGAATCCCAGCGTGTCGACGAACAGCCGGCGCATATAGGCCGACCGTTCGGCTGCCAGCGCCTTTGCCGCCGACGGGTCGGCGAACAGGTCCTGCGGATAGGCGTCGCCGGTCGCATTCTCCGCCCACAGCGCCAGGAACTTCTGCTCGAACCGGGTCCAGACCTGCTCCGTCGTCTCCAGCACCCAGTTCTGGTAGTCGTCCCGCGGGTCGTCCGGGGCGGCATGGCCGTCTTGGCTGAAATAGTTCAGCAGCAGGTTGCCGATCACCGCGCCGATATCGAAGCCCATGGGCCCGTAGAAGGCGAATTCGGGATCTATGACCCGGCTGTCCTGTTCCGTCACCATCACCGAGCCGGTGTGCAGGTCGCCATGCAGCAACGCCTCGGCGCTGGACATGAATTTCAGCTTCAGCCGCGAGACCGCAACCTTCAGCTCCGAATCCTGGCGGAAGGCGCCGGCGATGGCGTCGAGCTGCGGGCTGGTCCAGCGGTTGCGCTCATGCACCCGGTAGGGATCGGTGAAGATCAGATCCTCGGTGATCTTGCAGAGCTCGGTGTTGTCGCAGAACACCTTCATCTTCTGCTTCTTGTCGCCGGCCGGCAGCGCCAGATCGGAGGTGAAGAACAGCGAGTGGGCGAGATAGGTCGAGATGTGGTCGGGGAAATCCGGATAGCGGATCGCCTGGATCATGCCGCGCCGCATGATGATATGCGGCGTCAGCAACTCCATCACGATGGCGAAGCGCAGCGGGTCGTAGTGATAGACCTCCGGGATCAGGCGGCCCACATGGGCGCCATGCTCGGTCAGGCAGGAATGCTCGAAATAGGCCCGCTCCAGCGGCATGGGCCAGCCCTCGCCGACCAGCCGCACATAGGGCAGCGACTGCTTGACGCAGACCCCGCCATCCGGTCCCTGGACGATGAAGACCAGGTTCAGATTGCCGTCGCCGACCTCGGTCACCGACCAGTCCGACGCGCCACCGCCAAGACGGCTGGCGATCTCCGGCAATCCGGCCAGATAGGCCGCCACGCTGTTCTCGCTGAGAGGCTCGTACCCCTCCGGTGTCTCCAACGCCAATTCACCCCCCATTCACCTGCGTGTCGTAATAGCGGTCCAATCCCCTGCCGGCCCGTCCTTTGGCGGATTCCCGCGCGCTTGACTCGGATCGGCGGTAGGTTAACCTAACGAAAAATCATACCAAAGTCGGCCGGTTCCTGGGCTCGGAGCCGGAAATCAATTGGGGGAGGCGATGGTCCGACGGTACGGGTTTAATCGTTTTACTTCGAGTCCGTGCGGTCGATGAGCGCTCCGTGAGCGTCGAGGACGTCAAGGACGGGTTGCCGGCTGTCCCGACCGATGGCCACCACACCGTGGAGGTGGCCCGCGATTCCTATCCGGATTGGTTCAAGAACAAGCGGCGCGGCCGCAATCTGATCGTCTCGCCGATCGTGCCGGCGGCGATGGTCGGGCTGCCGGTGCTGGTGATCATCGCGATCGTCATCTACCCGACGGTCTGGATGTTCTATCACGCGTTCCACGACACGAACATGATGAGCCTGTTCAACCGGGACTGGCAGAATATCGGTTGGGAGAATTTCGCGACCGTTCTGGGCTCATCGCGGTTCCAGGACAGCGCCGGGCACCTGGCGCAGTACCTGTTCTTCGGCGCCTGCATGCAGGTTCTGCTGGGCACCGCGCTCGCCCTGATCCTCTATGAGCTGGTGAAATCCAACACCCTGCGCATCGTGCTGCTGATCGTCATGGTGCTGCCGATGATGCTGCCGCCGTCGATCGTGGGCGTGCTGTGGAAATTCCTGCTGCAGGCCGACAACGGCGCCTTCAACCACCTGCTGATCAAGATCGGCCTGCTGGCGCCGTCGGAGCGCATCGAATGGCTGGACGCCGATCTGGCGCTGTGGTCGCTGATCATCGCCGATGTCTGGCAATGGACCGCCCTGCCCCTGCTGATCGTCTATAGCGGCCGGGTGTCGCTGCCGCCGGCGATCTATGAGGCGGCGCAGGTGGACGGTGCCTCGCGCTGGCTGGTGCTGCGCCGGATCACCCTGCCGATGCTGAAGGAGATCATCGCCATCGCCTTCATCATCCGTTTCATGGACGCCTACAAATTCGTCGACAAGGTCTATGTGATGACCGCCGGCGGGCCGGCGCAGCGCTCCGAACTGCCGGTCTTCATCGCCTTCCAGAAGGGCATTCGGGAGTTCCAGGTCGGCGAGGCCGCCGCCTACGCCATCATCATCTTCGTGGTCGCGGCGGTGCTGATCACCCTGTTCCTGCAGTACCTGAAACGGGTGCTGAAGGCGCAGGGCATCGCGTGAGGGCGCGTCCCGCATGAGCCCCGCCAACGCCAACCTCGTGAAGTCCCTGTTCTGGGCCTTCCTCGCCGTCTGGATCGTCTTCACCGGCTTTCCGCTGTTCTTCATGATCGTCACCTCCCTGAAGCCGGTGGAGGAAATCAACCGTATGGTGCCGACCTTCTGGCCGGAGACCCTGCGGCCGCAGAACTACGCCGGTATCTTCGCCGATCCGGGCAGCCTGAAATCCCTGGTCGACAGCCTGATCGTCTCCTCGGCCAACACGGTGCTGTCGCTGTTCCTGGGCACGCTGGCCGGCTATGCCCTGGCCCGCTGGGTGCGCGGCGTGGTCGGCGAGAACCTGGCCTTCTTCATCCTGTCGAACCGGATGTTCCCGCCCGTCGCCATCCTGATCCCGATGTTCTTCCTGTTCGACGCCACGCCCTGGGGCACCGACAGCTATCTGTCGCTGATCATCCTCTACCTGGTCTTCAACATGCCGCTGGCGACCTGGCTGATGATGGTGTTCTTCCGCGACGCGCCGCGGGAGCTGGAGGAGGCCGCTTATCTGGACGGCTACACACCCTTGAAGGCCTTCTTCAAGGTGACCCTGCCGCTGGTCTTCCCGGGCATGATCTCGGTCGCCATGCTGTGCTGGATCTTCGCCTGGAACGAATACCTGTTCGCCAACCTGTTGACCGGCACCACGGTCAAGACCTTCCCGGTCCACATCCCGTCCTTCACCCTGGGCAGCCAGACCCTCTGGAACCTGGTGATGGCCTTCAGCCTGGTCGCCATGCTGCCGCCGGTCACCCTGTTCATCGTGCTGCGCCGCTACATGGTCCGCGGTCTCTCCCTCGGCGTGGTCAAGGGGTAGCGGGCATGGCGCGGCTGGAACTCCAGGGCATCTGCAAGGGTTTCGACGAGCCGGTCATCGACCGTCTCGACCTGACCGTCGAGGAGGGCGAGTTCTTCGTCGTCGTCGGCCCGTCGGGGATCGGCAAGACCACGCTGCTGCGCTGCGTCGCCGGCCTCGAGGTGCTGGATGCCGGCAAGGTGCTGATCGGCGGCAAGGACGTAACCACGGTCCCGCCCTACCGGCGCAACGTCGCCATGACTTTCGAGAGTTATGCGCTCTACCCGCATCTCACCGTCTTCGAGAACATCGCCAGCCCGCTCAGGGCCCGCAAGACCGACCGCGCCACCATCGAGGCGAAGGTGCGCGACGTGGCCAAGCTGCTGCGCATCGACCCCCTGCTCGACCGCCGGCCGCATGAGATCTCCGGCGGCCAGAAGCAGCGCACAGCGCTGGGCCGCACCCTGGTGGCAGAGCCGGACATCTTCCTGCTGGACGAGCCGATCAGCCATCTCGACGCCAAGATCCGCCACGAGCTGCGCCGTCAGTTCCACACCCTGGAGGAGCTGCGCCGGGTCGCTACCATCTACGTCACCCACGATTACGCCGAGGCGCTGTCGCTGGGTGACCGCATCGGCATTATGGGCCATGGCGGGCTGCAGCAGATCGGCACCGCGCGGGAGGTCTTTGAGCGGCCGCATTCCCTGTTCGTCGCCCGCCATATGGGCCAGCCATCGATCAACGAGGTAGCCTGCGAGCTGGTCGCCGACGGCGACGGGCTGCGGGCGGTGGCGCTGGGCGGCGCCTTCGCCTTCCCGGTCGACGGCGTGCACAAGGACGGGCTGAACGGCGGCCGGCAGCCATCGGTGACCGTCGGCATCCGGCCGCAGCATCTGGAGGTGATCCCGGATGGCGCCGATGCGGGCACGGCCTGGTTCGTCGACGCCAAGGTGGAGCTGTTCGAGGCTCTGGGCGTCAGCGGCGTGCTGATCGCGGAGAGCGGCGGCGTTTCCCTGACCGCGCTGACCTCGCCCGACGCCCATTTCGATCCCGGCCAGCCGGTGCGCCTCGGCATGGCCACCGACCGCTTCCTCTATTTCAGCCCGGATCACGGGCACAACATGCATCGCTGACGCCATGGCCCGGGTAACGCTGGACACTCTCAACAAGATCTACCCGTCGCGGCACGGGCCCGTGCATGCGGTGCAGGATCTCAACCTGGAGATCGCCGACGGCGAGTTCGTCGCCCTGCTCGGCCCCTCGGGCTGCGGCAAGACCTCGACCCTGCGCATGATCGTCGGGCTGGAGACGATCACCTCCGGTGTCATCCGCCTCGACGACCGCGAGGTCAACGACCTGACGCCGGAACAGCGCAACGTCGCCATGGCGTTCGAGACCTACGCCCTCTACCCGAACTTCACCATCGCGGAGAATCTGGGCTTCCCGCTGGAGGTGCGCGGCGTGGAGAAGGCGGACCGTGACGCGCAGGTGGCGCGCATCGCCCGGCTGCTGCAGATCGAGCCGATCCTCGGACAGAAGCCGGGCCAGCTCTCCGGCGGCCAGCAGCAGCGGGTGTCGTTGGGGCGGGCGCTGATCCGCGACCCGGCCGTGTTCATACTGGATGAGGTGATGAGCCATCTCGACGCCCATCTGAAGTTCCAGATGATGTTCGAGCTGAAGCGCATCCACCAATCCATGGGCAAGACCATGGTCTATGTCACCCATGACCAGGTCGAGGCGCTGGCCCTGGCCGACCGGGTGGCGGTGATGTCCGACGCGCGCCTGCAGCAATTCGGCAGCCGCAACGACCTCTACCACGCGCCGGCCAACCGCTTCGTCGCCGATTTCATCGGCGAGCCGCCGACCAATTTCTTCGAGGCCGAGATCGCAGAACTGAACGGCGAGATGCGCTTGGCGGTGCCGGGCTCCGATCTCTCCTTCCGGACCGCGCCGGAGCGCGAAGCCGCGGTGCGCCAGCGCGGCGCACGGGCGGTCATCGTTGGGATCCGGCCGCAGAACCTGTTCACAACGCCGGTGCCGGAAGGCGACACGGTCAGCGCGACCCTGGCGATCAACGAGTATCTCGGCGAGCAATCGATCCTGACGTTCCAGAACAACACCGCCAGCTTCCGCGCCCTGGCGCCGCCCGACGCGGCGGTGAGCGATGGCGGCGAGGTGCTGGTGAACTACCGGCCGGCCGACGTCATGGTGTTCGATGCCGAGACGGAGGAGCTGGTGGCATGAGACGGGAGGAAAAGGACGCGCAGTGACAAGTGAGCCCTCACCCGACCTGCCTGCGGCAGTCCACCCTCTCCCAGGGGGAGAGGGTCTGGGGGCGACCGATCAGAACCCTCTCCCTGGGAGAGGGTGGACCGAGCGACAGCGAGGGCCGGGTGAGGGCTGGTGAGCCCGAGACCCGACCGGACGTCGAAATGGCCAAGCAGAGGCCGAAACAAGGGAGGTAAGGACCATGGGAATTCTCAATGGCATGACGCGCCGCAAATTCATGAAGGCGGCGGCGGCCGGCGCCGGGGCGGCGGCCGGCAGCAACCTGTTCCTGCCGGAGCGGGCGCGCGCGGCGCTGACACCTCCGGGCGGCAAGTTCAACAATATCGAGCTGACCTACTTCCAGGATTCCAACTGGCTGCACGCTCCACTGTGGCTGTCCGACCATTTCCAGCGCGAGGCCGGCGTCAGCATCGCCAGCCGCGAGCTCTATGACGGCGGCGACACCGTCGCCAAGGTGCTGCCACAGCTGCTGTCGCGCCAGCCGCGCTTCGACTGGGTGCAGTTCCCCAGCCTGTTCTTCGGCGCCTTCGCCGAGACCGGACAGCTGGAGCCGCTGGACCAGTATTTCGCGGAATATGCCGATGCCGACGAGTATCTCGACTGGGTCATGCCGGCCTATGGTGAGTTCTATACCAAGTGGAACGGCCAGCGTTACGGCGTGATGTTGGATGGCGACATCCACATCCTCCATTACCGCAAGAACCACTTCAACGACCCGGAGCTGCAGCGCAAGTTCTCCGCCCGCTTCCAGCGCGAGCTGGAGGTGCCGAAGACCTGGCCCCATTTCCTGGAATGCACCCAGTTCTTCACCGAGGAGCTGTCCTCCCAGGGCATCTACGGCACCTCCATGGTGGTCAACCCGCCGAACTTCGGCTGGGGCTTCTGGATGGATATCGCCGCCGGCAACGGGGTGAATTATTTCGACGAGAACATGAACCCGGGCATCAACACGCCGGCGGCGGTCGAGGCCCTGGACATGTACAAGGCGATCATCGAATTCGGCCCGCCGGGCGGCGAATCCATGGACCTGTCGCAGACCATCCAGCGCTGGCAGCAGGGCGCGGACGTGATGTCGGTCTGGTGGATCGATCTCGCCGAATTCACCGTGCAGCAGCAGGGCATGGAGCTGGCCGAGCTGCAGGGTGCGGACATCGTGCCGGGCTGGGAGCAGCCGGACGGCAGCATCAACCACCGGGCCATCTCCCTGTGGTGCCGCACCGGGGCGATACCCAAGAACGCGCCGGAGGAGTTCAAGCGGGCGGCGTTCCACTTCCTCTATCGCATGTCGCATCCGGAGATCTCCGACGAGATCGTCGCCGACGAGTATTGCGGATCGGATCCGTTCGGCCGGTCGCATTACACCGACGACGCGGCCCGGCTGTACCTGCAGCCGAACCCGCAACGCGGCACCGACAACGAGCTGTGGGGCACCAATGCCGGCATCTTCTCCACCTTCGAACGGGCCCGGAACCATCTCGATGGCGGCCAGAAGAACGTCGAGGTCGGCTATCCGCAGTTCTACTGGGAGGGCACGCCGGACCTGGCCGACGCGTTGGGACGCAACATCTCCAAGGCGGTGGTCGGCGATTTGACGTCGCAGCAGGCGCTGGACGAGGCGGCCGAGGAATGGGTGCGCATCGTGCAGCGGCTGGGCATCGACAGCCAGAAGGCGCAATACGCCAACTTCCTCAGCGGCGCCCGCGCCCTGGGTTACAGGATCTAGACTCGGATCCGAACCTTGCGGTTGTCACCCTCACCCTCCCACGGCTTCGCCGCGGGTCCCTCCCTCTCCCGTCAAGGGAGAGGGAACCAAGGGGCTGCCGGTCATTCCCCTCTCCCCTCGTGGGAGAGGGTGGCCGCGCGACGCAGGTGCGCGGACGGGTGAGGGGGTCTGTCCGCCAGAGCTATCCCATGAATTGAGCAATCGGGTGCGGCGATGAAGAAGATCCTGAACGACCCTTACAGCTATGTGGACGAGATGCTGGTCGGGCTGTGCGCGGCGCATCCCGAGCACTACATGCAGACCGGCGAAGGCGGCCGAGTGATCGCCCGGGCCAGCGGCGCGGTGCCGGGCAAGGTCGGCATCGTGACCGGCGGCGGCTCCGGGCACCTGCCGGTCTTCACCGGCTATGTGGGCACCGGCCTGCTGGACGCCTGCGCCATCGGCGACGTCTTCGCCTCGCCCTCCGTCGAGCAGATGGCCGACGCCATGCGGGCCGCCAATGGCGGTGCCGGCGTGCTGCGCCTCTACGGCAATTACGGCGGCGACGTCATGAATTTCGACATGGCCGGCGACATGCTGGAGATGGAGGACATCCCGTCAACCACGGTGCTGTTGGCCGACGACGTGGCCTCGGCCAAGCCGGAGGAGGCGGAAAAGCGGCGCGGCGTCGCCGGCATGGTCTATGCCTTCAAGATCGCCGGCGCCGCGGCGGAACGGAAAGACGATCTGGCGGAGGTCACCCGCATCGCCCAGAAGGCGGCGGACCATTGCCGCTCCATGGGCGCGGCGTTGACGCCGTGCACCGTGCCCCAGGCCGGCAAGCCGACCTTCGAGATCGCCGACGACGAGATGGAGATGGGCATGGGCATCCATGGCGAGCCGGGCGTGTGGCGCGGCAAGCTGCGCTCGGCCGACGCCATCGCGGCGGAGATCGTCGACGCCCTGCTGGCCGATATGCCGCTCGCCTCCGGCGACCGCGTCTCGCCGCTGATCAACAGCCTGGGCGCGACGCCGCCGGAAGAGCTCTACATCCTCTATCGCTATGTGAAGCAGCGCTTCGACGACCTGGGGGTCACGGTCGTCATGCCGCTGGTCGGGCGCTATGCAACATCCATGGAGATGACCGGCATCTCGTTCACCTTCTGCAAGCTGGACGACGAGCTGGAAGCGCTCCTGAAGGCGCCGGCCAGCTGCGCCTTCTGGAGCGTGTGATGCCGGAGGCCGGGCCATGGCGCTGACGACGGCGAGCCTGAGGGCGGGAATGACCCGCATCGCCGCGGCCATGGAGGCCGCCGCCGATGAGCTGAACACCGCCGACGGCAAGCTCGGCGACGGCGATCTCGGCGTCACCATGGTGCGCGGCGGCCGGCTGGTGCAGGAGGCGCTGCCGGACCTGCCGGAGGATGTCGGCATGGCGCTGATGAAATGCGCCCAGGCCTTCACCAAGACCTCCGGCTCCAGCTACGGGACCCTGCTGGCGACCGGGCTGATGAGCGCGGCGAAGGCCACCAAGGGCCGCACCGAGGTGCCGTGGAGCGAAACCGGCGACCTGCTCGCGGGCGCCCTCGACGCAATGATGCTGCGCGGCAAGGCGTCACTGGGCGACAAGACGGTGCTGGACACGATCGCCGCGGCGCGGACCGAGATCGGCGCCCTGGACGACCCGGCGGCGATCGTCGCGGCGGCGGACCGGGGCGCCGAGGCGGCGCTGGATCAGTTCCGCGACCAGCCCAACAAGGTCGGCCGCGCCCGCATCTTCGGCGACAAGAGCATCGGGCTCGACGATCCCGGCATGCTCGCCTTCAAGCGTGTGGTCGAGGCGCTGAAGGACTGATCTGGACTGCCAGCGGCGGCGGGGCTCAGAGCTCGGCGTAGAGTTCGGCCACGGCGACGCATTCGCGATAGAGCGCATCCCCGGCCCGGGCCACGCGCTGGACATGCTCCGGGCTGGTGCGGCCGTTCTGGCTGGCCATCGCGAGGAAGGGACGCAGGACCTCCCATTGCCGCTCGGTCTCCGCAAGCCGTTGGGCGATCTCGGGTGTCGGGGCCGGCAGCAGGCGCAGGTCCGGATCGCCGGCCAGCAGTCCGGCCAAGACCTTGTCAAACCGCTGATAGCTGTCCTGCAGCATCTCGCCATGCAGATCGACATCCTGGCCATAGGCAATCATCAGGTAATCCCGGAGCATGCGCTGGACCAGCAGCGCCTGTTCCTGGCTCTGAAGGGTCGTGCCGACCAGGATCGAGGGGATGTTGCCGCCGGCGAAGACCGATCCGAACGCGTCGGATGCCCGTTCGGCGGCCTCGACCAGCGTCGGCGTCAGTTGGGACAGGGCCCGGACATCCTCTTCGGACAGCGACCGGCCGGTCTGGCCGCGATAGACGATATCGTCGAAGTCCGGCCAGAGATCGTTGACCCGGCGGACCGCATCGGCCACCTCCGGCTCGTCCAGCAGCGGCACCTCCATCATGGTGTCGCCATAGCGCAGGCCGTTCAGCACCGCCACGAAGCCGTTGCGGGCGTCGCGCAGCTGCAGCAGGCGCGATTCGGTGTCGATCCCCATGGCGATCAGCATCAGCTCCGCACTCATGCGCTCGGCATGGGTCGGCAGCGTGTCGATGTGCCGGACCGTCTGGCTCGTCGCCTGGGTGCTGAACTGCCCCGTCGCGGGCGCCGCGACCAACGTGGCTGCTGCGGCCAGCAGCGCGCAAGACCTGAAAAGCATCGTTGCGATCCCATGCCAGTTTTCGATCGAACGAATCCCGGCCACGGTAATCAGGGTTGTATCGCGGCGGGTGTAAAATCAATTAATTCGGGAATTTATTGAAAAACTCTTAAACTTGGATTGGGTAGCATTGCGCAAGCACCGGCCGGGAATGAAAAAGGGCGGGCCATCCGGCCCGCCCTGTCACTGTCTCTCGGAGGTTCGCCTATTCGGCGGCGGACCGCGTGTTGACGATGCGCTCGGCCGGCAGGTGCACGACCGCCGTGGTGCCCACGCCCGGCTCGCTTTCCAGCGTCAGCCGGCCGCCATGCAGGTCGGTCATGGCCGCCACCAGCGGCAGGCCGAGGCCGGCACCCTGGCGTTCGCGCGGCACCGACTGGTTCTCCACCCGGCCGAACTGGGCCATCGCCTTGGGGATGTCCTCCTTGGCGATGCCGATGCCGGTATCCTTGACCTCGATCGCCAGCCCGCCCTGGTCGTTCCAGCGCATGCTGACCTTGATCTCGCCGTCGTCGGCGGTGAACTTCACCGCGTTGGACAGCAGGTTCATGACGATCTGCTTCAGCTGGCGCTGGTCGCCCCAGACCTTCGGGGCCGGATCCGGCAGATCCAGGCCGATCTTGCGATGCTCGGCGCGGTGGGTCTGCTGGACCACCCGCACCGCGGTGGAGACCAGGGCGTTGATGTCGACCTCGGCCTCGTTGAGCGCCAGCTTGCCGGACTCCGCCTCGGCCATGTCCAGCGCATAGCTTATGATGCCGAGCAGATGGCTGCTGCCGTTGCGGATGTTGCGGGCGTGCTCCATGTATTGCGGCGCGCCCAGCTGGCCGTGCGCCTGCTCGATCAGCGCGTTCGACGAGTTCATGATCGCGGTGATCGGCTTGCGCAACTCGCGGCTCATGGTGGCGAAGAACTGGCTCTTCGACTTGCTGGCCAGTTCGGCCTGGTCCTTGGCGACCTGCAGGGCGTCGAACGCCGCGTCGGCGCGCTGCTCCAGCCGGTGCTTGTCCAGGCAGCGCTCGATCACCGAGAACAGCTCATTGGGGTGCAGCGGCTTGGTCATGTAGTCGTAGGCGCCGTTGCGCAGCGCCGTGACCGCCGATTCCTTGTCGGCATTGCCGGTGATGACGATGCAGTACAGGTTCGGCCGGAACTCCTTCAGCCGGGAGATCAGGTCGAGACCGTTGGAGTTGCCGAGCCGGATATCCAGCAACGCCACCTGGGCGTCGTAGTCCTGGATGGTGCGGATCGCGGCGTCCTGGTCGTTGGCGGTCTTGACCTCATAGCCATGCGCTTCCAGCACCTCGGCCAAGCCGTCGACCATGTCGACATCGTCGTCCACGGCCAGCAGGCGGCCGCGGCCGCTGGAACTCTGGCTGCTGGAGCCATGGCCGTATTCGGTGGTCGACGCCGCCGGCGCCGCCGACGGGGCCGGAGCCGGAGCCGCGGGCGCCGCCGGGGCCGGAGCGGGCGCCGCCGGCGCTTCCGGCGCGGCCTCAGCCGGATCGTCCAGCCCTTCGGTCGGGAAGGTGTCCTGCTGCGGCTCGGACATGACCGGCGCGTCCGTCGCCGCACCGGCGCCGTCCGGCACGATGTTGCCGAGCACTTCAAGCAGCTGATTGGTGTTGAACGGCTTGGTCAGGATGCCGGCGGACAGGCTGCTCAGCTTGTCGATGGCGTCGGCCTGTTCGTGGCTGTAGCCGGTGACGCAGACCGTGGGCAGGGCCCGGCCGCGCTTCTGCAGCTCCATATAGACTTCCAGGCCGCTGACGACCGGAAGCTGCAGGTCCAGCACCAGGATGTCGATGCCGCCGCCCAGGACGGTGTCCAGAGCCTGCTTGCCGGTGCGGGCCACCTGGACGCGATAGCCCTTGTCCTTCAGCACCTCGGCCATGTTGGCCGAGAAGTTCGGGTCGTCATCGGCCACCAGTACCATGCCGTGGGACTCGACCCGTTCGACCGAGTTCAGCACCTCGTCCATGGAGACCGGCTTGTGCAGCACGCCATAGGCGCCGTTCTCGATCGCCTGATCGAGAAGCTGGGTGACGCTGTAGCCGGTCATCATGACCACCTTGGCGTCGGGCTTGATCTTGCGGATCTCCAGGAAGCTCTCGACGCCGTTCATGCCCGGCATCATCACGTCCATGAAGGCGATGTCGAAATCCTGCTCCTTGAAGATCCGGATCGCCTGCTCGCCGTTATGCGCGACCTCGACCTCATGGCCGTGCATGCGCAGCACGTCGGCCAGGCCTTCGGCAACATCCCGATGGTCATCGACGATGAAAATTCTCATTGGTCTCTCCACCCCGGAATGTTGGTTCAGGCCGCCGCGTCTTTGGAGCCGGTCCCGGCAGCCTTGTCGGCCTCACCCGGATCGACCTCGTCGGGCACGCCGGCCGAAGCCAGCGGATTCGCCTCCGCGGGCTGACCGGGCGCCGGAGCCGGTTTGCCGGGTGCCGGGATCGGGCCCTTGGCGGCCGGGGCCGGAGAGGCCGGCGACGCCATCGGCTGATCGGGTGCCGGCGCGGCCGGGGCCGGGCCGGCGGCAGGCGCCGGCTGCGGTGTGGCAGGTGCCGGTTCCGGCGCCGCGGCAGCCGGGCTTTCCGGCATGGGCGGTACAGCGGCGCTGATGTCCGAGGCCGCAACGGGCTCTGCCGGTGCGATCAGATCCGCGGTCATCCTGGCGGCCGGCTTGGGCGCCGGCGGCTCGGGCTCGGCGGCCGTTTCGGGTGCTGCCGCAGGTTCGGGTGCAGCGGCGGGTTCGGGTGCCGCCATCGGCTCGGACGCCGCCATCGGCTCGGGGGCCGACATCGGCTCGGGGGCCGCCATCGGCTCAGCCTCGGCCTGCATGTCGGACGCCGCGATCGGTTCGGCCGCGATGATCGGCTCGGGGGCCGCGTTCGCCTCGGGGGCCGCCTCGCCGTCGCCGGCGGATTCACCGAGATTGCGCGGCAGCCACAGCAGGACCGTCGTGCCCTGGCCCGGCGTGCTGTGCATCTCGATGTCGCCGCCATGCTGGCGCATGATCTGGCGGACGGTCGGCAGGCCGAGGCCGACGCCGAAGCTCTTGGTGCTGTACAGCGGCTCGAAGATCTTCTCCAGGATCTCCGGCTCGATGCCGGGACCGTTGTCGACGAAGCGGATCTCCAGCCGCTCGTCGTCGAGGGTCGAGCTCACGGTCATCGAGTGCTGCTTGTCGCTGCCCGCCTGGGCCTCTTCCAGCATCGCCTCGCAACCATTGTTGAAGACGTTGATGATGACCCGGCGGAAGCGGTCCTGGTCGAAGGCGATCTCCATGCCCTGGGTCGACACCTGGTTGTCGAAGGCGATGCCCTTGGGCACGGTCTGCTCGTCCAGCACCGAGGACAGCCACTCGTCGAACGGCACCGCTTCCAGCGCCAGATCGGTGGTGCGCGTGAAGTCCAGCAGCTCGGTGATGATGTTGTCGCAACGGGTGATGCTGCGATCGGCCCGCTCCAGCGCGCCTTCCACGCCCAGGCCCGCATCCTTGGTGCGGCCGGCGACGAGGTAGACGGCGGTGCGGATCGCGCCCAGCGGGTTCCGCAGCTCGTGCGACACGGTGGCGGTCAGCTGACCAAGGGCGGCCAGACGCTCGTTCCGCAGCAGGTCGCCCTGGGCGGCATGCAGCTCGGCGGTGCGTTCCTCAACGCGGTGCTCCAGCTCCTCGTTCAGCTTCAGAACGTCGGCGTTCGCCTTGTTCAAGGCCGCGGTACGCTCTTCAACGCGCTGCTCCAGGCTTTCATTCAGGCGCGTCATGCTTTCGTTCAGGCGATAAAGCTGGTCGTTCGCCTTGGAGATCTGGTCGGTACGCTCCTCAACGCGTTTTTCCAGATCTTCGTTCAGCTTGGTGACGGCCTCGTTGGCCTTGGCCAGTTCGCCGGTACGTTCGTCGACGCGCGCTTCCAGGTCGGCGTTCAGTCGGAGCACCTCTTCCTCGGCCAGCGCCAGCGACTGACTGGCGGCCTGAACCGTGGTGAGCTGCCGGTTCCGGTCGTTGATGTTGCGGGAGACGAAGAAGGTGATGACAAAGACCAGAATCAGCATCATGCCGCCGGCGCCGAGCCGGGCTTCCTCGACTTCGTCCGCCAGGTATTCGGCAAGGCCGCTGGCGTCCACGTAGACCTCCACGGCGCCGAGGAAGGCGCCGTCCTGGATCACCGGAACGTACACCTCGGCGACGAAGGACCGCGCTTCGCGGCCCTCGGTACCGGCGGAGAAAGCGAAACGGCCTTCGGCCGAGACGTCGCGCATGGCGCCGGTATTGACCACGATGTCGTCGGGGTGGAATTCGACGTTCTGGTCGAACTCAACATAGGTCTGGCCCTGGCGGACAACATCGAAGAAGAAAGAGTCGGTGACGCGACGGCCGAGATCACCTGGTCGGGACGCAACCACGATGATGCCGTCGGCATTGAAGAAGTTGTACCGGTACACATTACCGGTCTCGGCGACCACGTTGATGAGATCCTGATCCTGCTCGGTGATGGCGCCGTAGGCGAAGGTGGCCGATGGGTCGCTCAGGCGCTCCATGACGAAGAAGCCCATGTGCAAGGCCTCGTCCTGGGCGGACTCCTGCAGCATCTGTTCCTGAAACTTTTCCGACACGAACCAGCCCGCACCGCCGATGACGATCGTGATGATCGCCAATGCGCCGAACAGGGTGATGTCTCTTTTCTGCAGATTACCGATCATGACGAGCTGTCCCTCTTGGAGTCGCCGTGGGCGCAATTCGGCCGGGTTTCAAACGGGCCCGATCGGGCGACGAACGGGCGATACGAATACTGATGCGTCCTGAAACGTATGCACGCCAACCTGTAAAGCGTGGGTTAATGAACCGCGAAAAGACGCCGGATTTGACGCAAATGTCGCGCACCGAAATTCGCCGCGGCGACGATCGGGATCGTCGTTTCCCCGAACCCCGATCCGACCGCCACCGGACCGAATCCAGTGGACCCGGGCGTCGGTGCGGAACTCAACCGTATGTTGAGCGCTGCCCTCGGGCTTTTACCTCCGACGGTGGCAGCGTTCCGGGTGGCGGTCATGCCATGTCGGATGCGGAGATGGCGTCTGGATACGGCCGTCTCCGACGGATCGTTTCAGTGAAGTCCCGCGCGGTCTAGGCGCGGCCGCCGGGCACCAGGGCCGACAGCATGTCGCCGGCGCGGCCGAGTTCCGTCAGGAGGCTGGCGCCAAGCGCCGAGACCCTGTCGACGTCCGCCCGACCCAGGCGCTGTCCCGCGGAGGCAGCTTCCAGATGCGGCTTCAACTGCTGCCACAGAGTATCCACCACCTGCCATTGCTGACGGAGGTCTTCGGTCGGCGCGGGGATCAGTCCGAGCTCCGGATTGCCGAAGGTCAGGGCGGCGAGAAGCTCCTCGAACTGCCCGATCGCCGAGCCGAGCGACGCCCGCTCGGCGGGGTCGGAGCTGCGGGCGACAATCAGGAAACCGGAAGTCATCCGCTGGCTCAGCGCGCGCTCCCGTTCGGTCACCATCTCCGCCATGCCGATGACGGTGACCACGCCGTAATGGTTCGCCGCATTGTGGAAGATCATGTGAAGCTGATCGATGGTGTCGGCGACCTCTCCGTTGAGCGCGATCAGCTCATCCGACCGGGTCACGCCGATCGCACCCGCCTCAAGCAACGGCAAGAGCGCACGGTCGAATGCCGCCCATTGCCGCTCCACCACCGCGACGGTCGCGAGGATCTGCTCCGCCGCTTCGACCTGACGGCCCCTCAGTTCTTCACCGCCGATGCGCAATTCTCCAATCGATTCGACCATGCGCCCGCGCGTCTCGCGCAACCGCTGCAGGCTCCCCCGTTCGTCGATCTTGAGGGCGGCGCGCATGATGTCCGCCCCCATGGCCCGCACCCAGGTTCGCTGGACGCTCGATTCGGTGATCAGCTCATTGAGATGCATTCGGTGCGCGGAGGCCGGTCCCGACATGATCGTCATTGCAGCAAGCAGTGCCGTCAGCGGCAACGCCAGCCGGTTCATCGCTATTCCCAGCATCGGTTGGATCCTTCCCATTGACACCGCTGCGTGCCCTACGGACCGCAGCACGGGTGCAGACCTAGAGCTGGCGATACATCCCGGCCGCCGTCTCGATCTCCCGGAACAGGAGGCGGTTGGCCTGCGTGATGCGCGCCAGGGTGTCGTCGTCGATGTCCTCGAGGTCGATCGCCAGATCGATCAGCGGGCGGTATTCCTCCTGCCAAATGCGCTCGACGGTTATGAGTTGGGTGCGGATTTCCTGGGTCGGCGCGGGCAGCAGCCGCTGATCGATGTCTCCCTGAATCAGACCCAGCAGAACAAGATTGAACTGCTCGGCCGAGCCGCGCAGCGCGAAGCGGTGGCGGTCCGGCTGATAGCCATACGCGACGAAGAGAAACTCCTTGGTCATCTGTTGCGACAGCGTCTCGGCGCGGACGGCCGCCTCGATGGCATTCGACAGCATGCCGTGGGCGCCGGCACCGGCGGAATACCGCATCCCGTCGGCCAGCTCGCCAAGGGCCTCATGCAGCGACTGACCAAGCTCGGCGATCGTTTCGATATGCTCGGCGGTCGCCGGCGATGCCGAGACATGGTTGCTGATCGCCGCATCCAGGGACTGCCAAAGCTCCTCGGCCAGATCGACCTGTTCGACGATCTCCGGGTCGGCACTGACCCGCGCACCGATCTCGCCATTGCCATCGCGGAACTGGCGCAGGGTGATGTCGAACTGCTCGCGCGACCTGGCGAGCTGGGCGACATTGTTGTCTGCCTCGAACTGGAGCGCCACCAGCATGGCCTCCGCCACCATGCGGTGGGTAACCATGCACTGCGCTTCCAGGGCGTCGATGGCGGTGTCGTATTTGAAGAGCTGTGCGCGCGCCGGATCAGACGATCCGATACCGACGGCGGCGACAAGCCCGATGATAGGAACGGTTACAGCCTTGAACATCGCAATCCCCAATAAATGTTGGCGGAGCATGGGGGTCTGACGAAATGCTCACCAAAAACAAGGGCACCGGTCTGTGCCCTCCGATCTCCCAACTCTGGCCTGTTCCCATCACGGGAATTGGCTTTACACACAAATATTAGGCGTCCTTCTTTTAAAAATATCTAAAGAGCAACCGAATTTTTCGGCAGCGGCGGGGAATGCTGCAATGGAGCCCATCGGCGCGGGCCGGACGAGCTTGTTGGAAGTCGAACCGCAGGCGCTCTACTTCGGTCGCTGGTCCTCGAAGGAGATCCATTTGAGGGCCTTGAGAAGATGCACCGGATCGAACGGCTTGGTCAGAACGCCGGTCACCGCCAGGTCGCGCAGCGTATCCAGATCCTCGGATTCCTCTTCCGGGTGGCCGGATACGACGATGGTGGGAAGGGCCGACCCCAGGCGCTTCAATTCCAGATAGACCTCGACGCCGTTGAGCACCGGGAGCCTGAGGTCGAGCACCAGCACGTCGATACCGCCGGCCAGCACGCGGTCCAGCGCCTCCTGCCCGGTATTGGCAAGGCAGACGTTATAGCCCTGCTGTTTCAGGATCGCCTCGACCCAGTCGCGAAACCGGGACTCATTGTCGGCCAGCAGCACCATGCCCTCAGGCTTGACGCCCTCCAGCCGCGTCAGCAGGTCGTCGATGCCAACCGGCTTGTCGAGCACCCCGAGCGCGCCATGGTCGATGGCCTGGTCCAGCAGTTCCTGGACGCTGTAGCCGGTCATCATGAAGACCTTGGCATCCGGCTTGAACTTGCGGATCTCCAGGAAGCTCTCGACGCCGTTCATGCCTGGCATGACCACGTCCATGAAGGCGACATCGAAATCGCTCTGGATCAGGACTTCCAGCGCATCCTGGCCGTTGAAGGCCATCTCGACGTCGTGCCCCGCCATTTCCAGCACATCCGCCAGGCCCTCGGCGAAATCGCGGTCATCGTCGACGACGAAGATCTTCATGCGACCGCCATTGCCGAACCGCGCCGGGGAGCCTTCGGCCGGTCAGAGCCCGACATAGAGGCTGGTGAGCGTATTCATGTGCTCCAGCAGCATGTCGTTGGCCGCCACCATGCCCGAGGCATCGTCCACAGGCGGACTGCCATCGTCGAGGGCCCGGCGAATGATCGGCCGGAACTCGTCCTCCCAGATGCGCATGGCCCGCACCAGCTCCTCCCGGATCCTGTCATTCGGCGGCGGCAACAGGCGCCGTTCCAGGTTTCCGCTGGTGAGGTTCCTCAGCACGGTGTCGAATTCCGTGATCGATCCCGCCAGGGCGGTCCGGCTGGCCTCGGTTTCGTGGCCATAGGCGATCAGGAGGTATTCGGTGGCCATGCGTTGCGACAGCAGGGTCCCGTGGATCGCCTCCAGCTGGGCGTTCACCAACATCGAGGTGAGCCGGTTGCGGTTGGATTCCTCGGCGTATTTCATCGCCACCGCTTCCAACACCTGCATCAGGCCAACGCTGTGGGTGGCGATGGTGCTCACCTGTTCGGCGGACAGGCTGCCGCTCGAGACGCCCTCGCGGAATATCGGGCCGAAGGACTCCCAATGAGAAGCGGCAATGTCGAGATCGGCAGCGATCTCCGGCGTCGCCGCGGCCGGCAGTCCCAGGATATCGTCGCCCTCACGCAGGCCGATCAGGGTGCGGTCGAAGAGCCTGTGCCACCCGTCCAGGGATTGGATCTGCGTCCCGCCGCGCTGGACGTTCAACGCAACCAGCAGAGCTTCCTTGGCCATGATCTGCGACGTGGTCGCTTGGGACCCAACCACGGAGACGACGTGGTTGTAGTCAATCGTCTGCGCCCGGGCGGGCGGTGCGACGGCTATGAGCATGGCGGCAATCGCGATTGCGGCGGCGCGATCGAACATTGAACGAGACCTCATCTCATCGCATGCCGGCAAATGGCCGGGGGGAGGCTGTGATGCGACCGCGTCGTCAAGACATGCGACACGGCCTTTCGGATCCGGTCTATCTCCAACTGGTTGTGGCCTATTGCTAAACGACGTCATTTAACGCCGTCTAAACATCTTCTATTTACTTCACGAACCTCGAGAGATTTTCGCCAAGCAGGCGAATTCCGAGGGGCCGGTATGTGGATCGACGGCATCGAACCGATCGCCAGCGAGCAGCGGGCAATCGCATTGATCGAACGCCGCGCATGGCCGGACGGCCCGGTCTGCCCCCATTGCGGCTCCTCGCGAAGGATCTACGCCCTTTCCGGACGTCGAACCCGAGCCGGCCTGAGAAAGTGCGGCGACTGCCGCCGCCAATTCTCGGTCCGGGTCGGCACCTTCTTCGAGGGATCCCATCTGCCGCTGCACAAATGGCTGCTGGCGATCTTCATGATGTGCTCGTCGCCGCAGGGCGTCAGCGCCCGCCAGCTGCAGAACAGCCTTCAGGTGTCGTACAAGACGGCCTGGCTGATGTGCCGAAGGATCCGTCGGGCCAAGACCCGAGAACCGCTGGCCTCCCTGCTGCGAGACGGCGCCCCGCCGAGCCCGGCCGAACCAGCCCGCCCGCGCTAGTCGCGCCCGTCGGTCTGCTGGCCAGTTTCGGATTGTGCGTCAGAGGGCGCATCGGCGTCGACCGGTCCGACCTGAAGCAATGCCACGATGGCCTGCTTGAACGAAAGGGGATGAAGGCTGACCGGCTTTTCAGCCGATTTCAAAGGGCGCGGGGCCCTGGCGCCGACAGTCTCCGACATGTCGAGATCGTTACCTGACCCGCCTGCCTGAGACGATGGCCGTCAGCAGCCGGCGCTGCATTCGTCGGTGACCGCCGGCGCGTTGCCGGTCGTCACCTCAAGCGCCGCCTTGGCCACCCTAAGGCAACCGCCGGCCCGGAAGTGAACGCAGACGGTGATGCCATTGTCCTTGCAGACCCGGCCGAGATCGGCGTTGGCGCCCTGACCCGTGAATTTCACGACATCCCCGACCGAGACTGACATGGCTGCTGTTCCTTCGTTCCGGCCAACCGGGCGTCCGCAACGCCAAGCTCCGTCGGAGCCCATTGACCCGCCGCGACCGCATGCCGCGCCGATGCTGACAACACGATGGTCCACGCCGACTTAAGGATATCTAAAAATTATTTATAGACTTCGCGCACCCAACGCCGAGCAATGCTCGCAACGAGTGTACCCCACGTGGAAAACGGAACACCGATTCCGGCCAACGGCGCGACCCGGCCTGGCCTCAAGCTCCGGCTGCCGCGGCACCGCAGTGCCACGGCATGCCTGGAGTGTCGTCAGGTCTCGGCTATGCCAGCCTGGATTTGCAGGCGGCCTTGAGGGGTCTTCCGGCCCCGAGATTGGCTGGCCAAGCGCTCCTCAAGCTCGGCATTCAGCCGCAGGGCGTCCGCATCGGGACCGGCGGCGGCAGGTACCGATCGCAGCGCGGCCAGTTCGCGGTTTCGGTCGCGGATATTCCGCACGATCACCAGGGCGGTAACCCCGGTCATCAAAGCGACGAAGCCGATCATGGTCCAGCGCGCCAGGCCCATCACCTCGCGGACCAGCTTGGCGGTCTGGCTGACATCCACATGAACTTCGATGGCGCCGTTGAACCGGCCGTCCTCCATCACCGCGGAATAGGCCTCGGCCATCATCGATCCGGCGCCGTCATCGATGGCCAGGCGCGGTCCGCCGGCCGCCGCCGCGACCGTGCCGCCATGCAGATCGGGCTCGAGATCCGAGAACCCGCCATCTTCCTGCAGCTTGATGAACGTCCCGCCGGCCAGCACCACATCGGAGAGATAGGTGTTGATATCCCGGCGTCCGACCTCGCCCGGCTCCGACGACAGGACGATGAAGCCGGCGCGGTTGAAGAAGCGATAGCGCAGGACGTTGTTCGCCTCCGCCATGGCGGCGATCAGGGTCTCATCGTCCTCGGTGACGCGGCCGTAGAACAGGATCTGGTTGATATCGGCCAGATGAAGCTCGACGAAACGGGCCCAGTTGAAGACCTCCTGCTCGGCCTGTTTCTCGATCATGTAGGATTCGACCTGCCGGGCACCGAACCAGGTCGATCCCAGCATGATCGTTGCGATCAACAGCAATGGGCAGGCCAGCCAAAGATCGCGGCGTCGGATCTTGGAAACCATGCGGCGTGTTCCTCCCGGGCCCTTCGGACCCTCTCTGAAACGCTCCGCCCCTGTCAGGTATTCGCGGCCCTCGCCCCGCATTCGGGCACGGCCGCGGCTCTCCGACTTAACCTTCGGTTGAGTGTGGTAAAATTTTAGTTAAATCCGAAGGTCACGATCCCGTCATCACCGGATCCGACGATTCAATCGCAGGCCGCTTCCAGCGACGCCCCCGGCTCCAGGACCTGGACGTCGAACACCACCAGCTGCGCGATCGGACCGGACCATTTCTCGAACGACCAATCCCCGGGCGCCACCGGGCAGGTCCGGGTGTAGATCAGGTCCGGCGATCCGGGCGGATTGGCCGCCAGGCGGAACTTCACCGGCTGCTGCAGCGGGTTCTCGATGCTGAAGATCATTTCGTTGCCGGAGTCGGACACCAGCTGCTCCAGGCTGACGGTCAGCGTCCGCTTCGGGTCGCCATCGGTCTGGACATACCGCAGCGTGAGGAACTCGGTGTCCGTCGGCGCCGTCTCTACTTTCAGGGATTCCCCGGCCAGGATGTTGATGACCCCGTCCAACACATAGGGCCCCGGCGGCAGCACGCCTTCCAGCATCGACCCGTCCTCGTTCCACAGCCGCACTGTGGTCGGCGCACGGCAGGCGACCTGCTGGCAGATGTCGTCAACCGGCCCCACCACCGGATCGTTGCCGGCGGCCAGTGCCGGCGGCGTCGCAAACGCGGCCAGCGTTATGACGCCGGCGGATAGGGTCTGGAGTGTCCTGTTGATGGCCATGGCTACCTGCACCGTTTGATTGTTGTTGTATCGGCCTGTCCTGGCCGGGTTATCTCAAATGCAGCCTATCAGACCATCTCCCCGGGTGGAACCGCGCTGACCGATGCCATCGCCACCATGGCACCGGCCGCGGCGACTGGCCTATCATCGCCGGCATGAACGACTCCCTGCGCCCGGTCCGCGACGCCCACCGCTTCGACGAAGCGCGGCTGGCGGCCTATCTGAGCGACCATCTGCCAGGCTCCGCGACGCCGATGACCGTGCGGCAGTTCGAGGGCGGCCAGTCGAACCCGACCTTCCTGCTGGACACCGACGGCGGCCGATTCGTGCTGCGCAAGAAGCCGCCGGGAGATCTGCTGCCCTCGGCGCATCTGGTCGAACGCGAATACCGGGTCATGACGGCGCTGGCAGGCAGCGGCGTTCCGGTGCCGGCGATGCACCTGCTTTGCGAAGACCCCGACATCATCGGCACCAGCTTCTACGTGATGGAGCATGTTGCCGGCCGGGTGTTCCGCAATCCGGCCCTGCCGGAGTCGGATCCGGAGGAGCGCGCGGCGCTCTACGATGCCATGAACGACGCCCTGGCCCGCCTGCACGCCGTCGACTGGCGCGGCGCGGGATTGGCGGATTTCGGCAAGCCCGAGCGCTATCTGGCGCGCCAGACCGACCGCTGGTCACGCCAGTACCGGGCCTCCATGACGGAAGAGATCGCCGCCATGGACCAGCTGATCGACTGGCTGCCGCGGCACCTGCCGGAGGATGACGACATCGCCATCGCCCATGGCGATTTCCGCCTGGAGAACCTGATCTTCCATCCGACCGAACCGAGAGTCCTGGCGATGCTGGACTGGGAGCTCTCGACCCTTGGCCATCCGCTGTCGGACCTCGCCTATAACTGCATGACCTATCACTTCCCGGCCGAGGGACTCAGCTTTCCCGGCCTGGGCGGGCTGGATGTCGCGAAACTCGGGATCCCGTCGGAATCCGACTATGTCGCTGCCTATTGCCAACGCACCGGCCGCGACGCCATCCCGGATTGGAGCGTCTTCCTTGCCTTCTCCCTGTTCCGCATGGCGGCGATCCTGCAGGGCGTCTATGCCCGCGCCCTGCAAGGCAATGCGGCGTCGGAGCGGGCGGCGAAGATGGGCGGCATGCCGGCCCTACTGGCCGGGATCGCCTGGGAGATCGCGCAAAGCGGATAGCCCGATGCGATCATCGACGCCGGGTGAGGGCCGAGGGCTTGCCTACCGGTTGCTGCCCTTCCGCAATTCCAGCTTGGCGATCGCCTCCATATGCACCTCGTCCGGGCCGTCGGCGAGGCGCAGGGTGCGGGCCAGGACGTAGCCGGCGGCGAGGCCGAAATCGTCGCTGAGGCCGCCGGCGCCATGGGCCTGGATGGCGCGGTCGATGACCGCCAGGGCCATGTTCGGCGCCACCACCTTGATCATGGCGATCTCGGCCCGGGCCGCCTTGTTGCCGACCTCGTCCATCATCCGCGCCGCGTTCAGGGTCAGCAGCCGGGCTTGGTCGATCTCGATGCGCGAGCGGGCGATGTCCTGGCGGATGCCGCCCTGTTCCGACAGCGGCTTGCCGAAGGCGACCCGGTTGCGCACCCGCCGGCACATATCCTCCAGGGCCCGCTCCGCCAGGCCGATCAGCCGCATGCAGTGGTGGATGCGGCCCGGTCCCAGCCGGCCCTGGGCGATCTCGAATCCGCGCCCCTCTCCCAGCAGCATGTTGTCCGCCGGCACCCGCACGTCGTGGAACTTCAGCTCGGCATGGCCATGCGGCGCATCGTCATAGCCGTAGACGGTAAGCGGCCGGATGATCTCCACGCCGGGCGCATCCATCGGCACCAGGATCATCGATTGCTGCAGGTGCCGGGGCGCATCGGGGTCGGTCTTGCCCATCACGATGGCAATCCGGCAGCGCGGGTCCGGTGCGCCGGTGATCCACCATTTGTGGCCGGAGATCACATACTCGTCGGCGTCGCGGACGATCCTGCACGCGATATTGGTGGCGTCCGAGGAGGCGACGGCGGGCTCCGTCATGGCGAAGCAGGACCGGATCTCGCCGGCCAGCAACGGTTCAAGCCAGTCCTTCTTCTGCGCCTCGGTCCCGTAGCGGACCAGCACCTCCATATTGCCGGTGTCCGGCGCGTTGCAGTTGAAGACCTCCGGCGCGATCGGCGAGCGGCCCATGATCTCGCAGAGCGGCGCGTAGTCGAGATTGCTCAGGCCCGCGCCGTATTCGCTCTCCGGGAGGAAAAGATTCCACAGCCCCTCGCCCCGTGCCTTGGCCTTCAGCTCTTCCATGACCGGCGGAATCGCCCAGCGGGCGCCGGCCGCATGCTGCTCGGCATACACCGATTCCGCCGGGTAGACATGATCGTCCATGAAGGCGGCGAGCCGCTGGGCCAGGTCGCGCGCCGGTTCTGAAGGTTCGTACATGGCCACCGAGTCGTGTTGCCGATCTGTCGTGCAGCTTCCCATGCCGGCACCGGCGCCACAAGCGACAGCGGCCCGCCGAGACGGCCATCGACATGGCGCGTCACGGTGGCAAGATATCGCGGCAGTACACCTTGGCGATGCCCGTCGCTGTGCTAGTCTCCTTCCCAATAAGATGTTCAGGGAGAGTGGCATGCGGCCGAGAAAGATCTGCCGGGCCGTCGGCGTCCTTTTGGGCGTGGCGGCCCTGGTCGCCGGCTGCGATGAGGGGCCGACGCAGCCTGCCGCCGTTCAAGCCGAGCCGCCATCGGTCGACGTCATCCACGCCCAGCGACAGGAGGTTCGCGAGGAGTTCCAGTTCGTGGGTCGGGTCCAGGCGATCGAGAGGGTCGAGTTGCGTGCCCGGATCGAAGGATTCCTCCGTCAGCGGGATTTCCGGGAAGGCGAGTTCGTCGACGCCGGCGCCCTCATGTTCGCGATCGAGCCGGACACCTTCGAGGCCCAGGTCGATTTGGCCCGGGCGCAGCTGGCGGCGGCAGAGGCCCTGAAGGTCGAGGCGGACGCCAATCTGGACCGAGCCCTGCAGCTCATCGAACGGGGCAATATCAGCCAGCAGCTTGTCGACGAGGCGGAGGCAACGGCGCGGACGACGGCCGCCGACGTGCTGGCCCGCACCGCCGAGCTGCGCCAGGCCGAGATCGATCTCAGCTATACCGAGATCCGCACGCCGATAGCCGGTCGCGCCAGCCGGGAGACTTTCAGCGTCGGCAATCTGGTCTCCCCGAACAGCGGCGTGCTGGCGACGGTGACCAGCCTCGACCCGATCTCCGTCGTGTTCTCGATCAGCGAGGCGGATCTGATCGGTGTGCAGCGCCAACGGGCCCAGCAGGGCCAGACCGGCGACATCCGGGATCAGGACGCCGATGTGGTGCCGCGCATCGCGCTGCCGAACGGCGAGCTCTACGACCATGCCGGCGAGATCGACTTCGTCGGCGCCGAGGTCGACTCGTTGACCGGCACGGTGCCGATCCGCGCCAACTTCCCCAATCCCGACGCCTTGCTGCTGCACGGCCAGTTCGCGACCGTCGTGCTGTCCTCGCAAGAGCCGCAGAACAAGATCGTCATCCCGGTCTCGGCGGTGCAGGAGGACCAGGCCGGGCCCTACGTGCTGGTGCTGAGCGACGAGAAGCTGGCCACCATCCGGCGCATCGAGCGCGGCCGCACCCAGGACGTCAATCTGGTCATCGAGCAGGGGCTGGAGGAAGGCGAGATCGTCATCGTCGAGGGCGTGCAGAAGGTCCGGCCGGGCGTGCCGGTCGCGCCGGTGTTCCGCGACCGCGGGGCGCAGGAGTCGTAGCTCCGGATGTTCTCCGCATTCTTCATCGACCGGCCGAAATTCGCGCTGGTGATCTCCATCGTCATGGTGATGGTCGGCACCCTGGCACTACAGGCCTTGCCGGTCGCCCAGTTCCCCGAGATGGTGCCGCCGCAGGTGCAGGTCACCGCCAGCTATCCGGGCGCCAATGCCAAGGTGGTCGAGCAGACCGTCGCCCAGCAGATCGAGAGCCAGGTCAACGGCGTCGACGGCATGATCTACATGTCGTCCACCAGCACCAATGACGGCAGTTACACCCTTACCGTCACCTTCGAAGTCGGCACCGATCCCGACATCAACAGCGTGCTGGTGCAGAACCGCGTCGCCCAGGCCAACGCCCAGCTGCCCGAAGAGGTGACCCGCCAGGGCGTGCGCACCGAGAAGCAGTCGACGACGCTGCTGATGGCGGTCAACCTGATTTCGCCGAATGGCAGCTACGACAATCTGTTCCTCAACAATTATGCCCTGATCAACGTCCTGGACGCACTGACGCGGTTGCCCGGCGTGGGCAGCGCCAACGTCATCGGCAGGCCGGACTACAGCATGCGGGTCTGGATGGACCCGGACCGCATGACCGGCTTCGGCCTGTCGGCGACGGATCTTGTCGGCGCCATCCAGGAACAGAACGTGCAGGCATCGGCCGGGCGCATCGGGGCGCCGCCGGGGCCCTCGACCCAGCAGACCCAGTACACGCTGGAAGCGCGCGGACGGCTGGAGCAGGCCTCTGAATTCGACGACATCATCGTACGCGCCAACCCGGACGGCACCACCATCCACCTGAGCGATATCGCCCGCACCGAGCTGGGCGCGGAATCCTATGGCTTCAACGCCCTGGTTGGCGGCCAGTCGACAGCCATGCTGATGGTCTACCAGGCGCCGGGCGCCAATGCGCTGGACGTCGCGGACCGAGTGCGGGCCGAGATGGACCGGCTGTCCGAACGCTTTCCCGACGATGTCGCATACGAGATCTACTATGACACGACGGATTTCGTGCGCGCCTCGATCGAGGAGGTCATCTCCACCCTGATCATCGCCATCGCGCTGGTGATCCTGGTGGTGTTCATCTTCCTGCAAGACTGGCGAAGTACCCTGATTCCGTCAGTCGCCATCCCGGTCTCGTTGATCGGCACCTTCGCGGTGCTGCTGGCGCTCGGCTTCTCCTTGAATACGATCTCACTGTTCGGGCTGATCCTGGCCATCGGAATCGTGGTCGACGACGCCATCGTGGTGGTCGAGAACGTGCAGCGCATCATGTCCGAGGAGGGCCTGGACGCGAAGGCCGCGACTCGCAAGGCGATGAAGCAGATCAGCGGCGCGGTGGTTGCGACCACATTGGTGCTGCTGGCGGTGTTCGTGCCCACCGCTTTCATCCCCGGCATCACCGGCAAACTGTACGTGCAGTTCGCGGTCACCATCTCGGTCGCCGTCTCGCTGTCTTCGATCAACGCCCTGACCTTGAGCCCGGCGCTCTGCGGCCTGCTGCTCAAGCCTGGCAGTGGCCTGGCCAAGCGCGGGCCGCTGCACTGGTTCAACCTGGCGTTCGACAAGACCCGCGCGGGCTATGACGCCATCGTGCGTCTGCTGCTGCGCCGGGCCGCCATCGCGCTCATCCTGCTGGCAGCGGTCTTTGGCGGCACCTATCACCTGTTCTCGACCCTGCCGACCAGCTTCATCCCGTTTGAGGACCAGGGCTTCTTCATGGTCGAGGTGCAACTGCCGCCCGGTGCCTCCCTGGCCCGGACCGACGCGGTGGTTGCGGAGGTGCAGGAGCAGATCCAGCCCATGGACGGCGTCGACGTCACCCTGACCGGGTCCGGCTACAGTCTGATCGGCGGCGCCATGGCGGCGAATTCCGGATTCGTCATCGTGGTCCTGAAGCCTTGGGAGGAACGCACCGATCCGGCCCAAAGCGTCGACGCCCTGGTCGAGCGGGTGCGCCTTGAGCTGTCATCGATGCCGCAGGCGATCGTCATGCCCTACAACATGCCGCCGATCCCCGGACTGGGCACCACCGGCGGGCTGGAAATGGAACTGCAGGATCTGGGCGGGCAGACTCCGCAGGACCTCTCCGCGGCGCTGGGCTCCCTGGTCTTCAACGCCAACGGCACGACAGAGATCGCCTCCGCCTTCAGCACCTTCCGAGCGGATTCGCCGCAGCTGTTCGTCGATATCGATCGCCGCAAGGCCGAGACCCTGGGCATCCCCATCGCCGACATCTTCACCACGCTGCAGGCCAATCTGGGATCTTTGTATGTCAATGATTTCAATATATTCGGGCGGAACTATAAAGTCATAGTTCAAGCCGAGGCCGATTTCCGCGACCGCATCGAGGACGTCCGTCGCCTCTATGTCCGCAGCGCCGCCGGAGAGATGGTGCCGCTCTCCACGCTGGTCACCATCGACACCGTGCTCGGCGCGGAGATTCTGCGCCGCTACAACATGTTCCGCAGCGCCTCGGTCAGCGCCTCGCCGGCCCCGGGCTTCGCCACCGGCCAGGCGATCGGCGCCATCGAGGGCATCTCCGGCACGGCGATCCCGCAAGGCTTCGCGGTGTCATGGACCGGCACCACCTTCCAGGAGCTGCAGGCGGCCGGCACCACGGCGATCATCTTCGTGCTGGCGGTCCTGTTCGCCTATCTGTTCCTGGTCGCCCAGTATGAGAGCTGGTCGATGCCCATGGCGATCATCCTGGCGGTGCCGGTATCCCTGCTCGGCGCGTTGCTGGCGGTGGTCGCGACCGGCACCAGCGTCAGCATCTACACCCAGATCGGGCTCGTGATGCTGATCGGCCTGGCCAGCAAGAACGCCATCCTGATCGTCGAATTCGCCATGCAGCGCCGCTCGGAGGGGGCCGAGATCGCCGAAGCGGCCGCCGAAGCGGCCTCCCTGCGCTTCCGGGCGGTAATGATGACGGCATTGTCCTTCGTGCTGGGCATCCTGCCGCTGGTGGTCGCGACCGGCGCCGGCGCGGTCAGCCGCCGGGCACTGGGCAGCGCCATCCTGGGTGGAATGCTGGCTGCCATTATCGTCGGCATCGTGCTGGTCCCGGCCATGTACATGCTGCTGCAGAAGCTGCGCGAGCGCATCAAGGGCGAAGGCGCCGCCGGCCGGAAAATGGCCGACGCGGCCGCCGCGAAACCATCGCCGGCCGAACCGGCCCCCGCGGGCGCGGCGGACGACTGAGCAGCCATCCCGATTCGTCATTGCGAGCCGTAAGCGAAGCAATCCACTCTGTCGGCGGGCAGTGGATTGCCGCGTCGCTCCGCTCCTCGCAATGACGTCATGTAGAGGCCTGTTCCCATGTCCCGGCTCCTGGAAGGCATCCGCGTCCTCGACATGACCAATGTTCTGGCCGGGCCGTTCTGCGGCTATCAGCTCGCCTGCCTGGGCGCGGAGGTGATCAAGGTCGAAGTGCCGGGCTCCGGCGACCTGGCCCGCCAGCTGGGCGCCGACCCGGAGCTGAATCGGCGCGGCATGGGCGCATCCTTCCTGGCCCAGAACGCCGGCAAGCGCTCGATCACCCTCAATCTGAAGCATGCAGACGGAAAGGCCGCCTTCCGGCGGCTGGTGGCGACGGCCGACGTGCTGGTGGAGAATTTCCGCCCCGGGGTTATGGACCGGCTCGGGTTGGGACATGACCTCCTGAAGGAGGACCGGCCGGATCTGGTCTACTGCGCCATCTCCGGCTTCGGCCAGGATGGGCCGCTGGCCGGCAACCCGGCCTATGACCAGATCATCCAAGGCCTGTCCGGCGTCATGAGCGTGACCGGCGATGCCGAGACGGCGCCGCTCAGGGTCGGCTATCCGGTCTGCGACACCATGGGCGGCATCACCGCCGCCTTCGCCATTGCCGCCGCCCTGGTCCGCCGGGAGAAGGCCGGAGACGGCGAGTTCATCGACGTATCGATGCTGGAATCGACCCTGGTCGCCATGGGCTGGGCGGTCTCCAACTGGCTGATCGCCGGCACCGCACCGGCGCCCATGGGCAATGAGAACATGACCGCGGCGCCCTCGGGCGCCTTCCGGACCGGCCGGGGCCTGCTCAACATCGCCGCCAACAAGCAGGAGCAGTTCCAAACCCTGTGCCGCCTGATCGAGCGCCCGGAGCTGGCATCCAATCCCCGCTTCGCCGACCGCGAATCCCGCAAGGCGAACCGCTATGTCCTGCGCGGCGAGATCGAACAGGCCCTGACCGCCAGGCCGGCCTCGGATTGGGCGCCGATGTTGAACGCCGCGGGCGTGCCTGCCGGCGAAGTCCTGTCGGTGCCCGAGGTGCTGGAGGCGGACCAGGTCATCCATCGCGACCTGGTCAAACGATTTGCCGGAGCCCCGGATGTCGACCGCGAGGTCGCCGTGGCCCGCCCCGGCTTCCGCCTCGCCACCGGCGATCCGGCTCCCGCCGCCCCGCCGCCGGCGCTGGGCGCGGACACCGAAGACCTGCTGGCCGAACTGGGATATGCGCCGGAGGAGATCGCCGAATTGCGGGATGCCGGCGCTCTTTGACGCCTCCACCGCGCAGATTCCATCCACAAACCCCATCGTCATTCCCGCGAAAGCGGGAATCCAGATTGCGCGATACCGAAACCGTCAGCATCGTGAAGACTGGATTCCCGCTTCCGCGGGAATGACGATGGAGTGAGGGTTGGACCGGTTTCCAATCAGACGCCAGCCGCCTCCAAACAACCGGAGCACAGCCATGACCGACAGCGACCGCGCCGCCAGCGAGGAGTGGTGGTCGACCGCGATCATCGAGATGCAGCCGGGCATGATCCGCTATCGCGGCTACGCCATCGAGGAGCTGATCGGCCGGCTGAGCTTCCCCGGCATGATCTGGCTGATGCTGAAGGGCGAGCTGCCCTCCGACGGCGAGGCGGAGTTGCTCGGCACCGCCCTGATGGCGGCGGTCGACCATGGCCCGCAGGCGCCGTCCATCGCCATCGCCCGCATGGCCATGACCTGCGGCGTCGGCATCAACAACGCCATGGCCTCGGCCATCAACACCCTGGGCGACGTGCATGGCGGCGCCGGCGAACAGGCGGTGACGCTCTACACCGCCATCGCCGATCGGCTGCAGGCAGGCGCCCGACTGGAGGACGCCGTCGCCGCTGAGCTCGACGCCCTCGCTAAGGCCGGCACGAAATACGTCCCCGGCTTCGGCCACCGCTTCCACCCGGTCGACCCCCGCGCGCCCCGGCTCCTGGAGATCGTCGACCAGTCCGCCGCCACCGGCACGGTCAGCGGCCAATTCGCCGCCATCGGCCGCGCCGTCGAGGCCATCGTCGCGGCCGCCAAGGGCAAGCTGATCCCGATGAACATCGACGGCGCCACCGCCGTCATCTATGCCGAGCTCGGCTTCCCGCCGCCGCTCTGCCGCGGCCTCTTCGTCCTCTCCCGCTCGGTCGGCGCACTCGCCCATGCCTGGGAACAATCCCAGCAAGGCGGCCGCAACAAGGGCCCGATCCCCCGCGACCATCTCTGGCGTTACACGGGACCGCCGCGGCGGCCGCTCCAGGACAGCGATTGAGGGAGGCGGTCATCGGCCAATCCGCAACGGACAGGCGAAAGGACGGCGAATGGACGCTTGGCTGAAGGCGGCCTTGGAGTACATCCCGGAATGGCTTGAGCATCAGATCTGGCAATTCGAGCAGCCGGGCTGCGTCATCGCCGTGTCGCACAAGGGCCGGCTGGTTCTGGAACGCGCCTTCGGCCATGCCGATGCGATCAAGCGGAAGAAGCTGACACCGCGACACCGGTTCCGCGCCGCCTCGCATTCCAAGAGCTTCGCCGCCGCGGCGATCCTCAAGCTCAGGGAACACGACCGCCTGCGGCTCGACGATCCGGCGGGGCGGTATGTCGAGGGCCTGCACCCGGACGTGGCGCAGGCGACGCTGATGCAGGTGCTCAGTCACAGTGCCGGGCTGATCCGCGACGGCCTGGATGCCGGGTATTTTCAGGACCAACGTCCTTACGCCGACGAAGGCGAATTGCGGGCAGCGCTTGCCGAACCGCCCGTGTTGCCCGGCAGCAGCCAGCTCAAATATTCCAACTACGGCTATGCTCTGATTGGCCTGGTGATAGAGGCCGTGACCGGCGAGCCCTATGGCACCTGGTTGGCGCGCGAGATCCTGGCGCCTGCAAAGCTCACCGAGACCCAGCCGGACGCCCCGGTCGGCCGTGGGATACCCTTTGCCAGCGGGCACAGCGGCAAGCTGCCGCTCAACCGCCGCGTCATCGTTCCTGCGGACAACCCCACCAACGCCATAGCCTCCGCCGGAGGGCTGATTTCGACGGCCGGCGACCTTGCGCGCTTCTTCGCCAGCCTCGACCCCAAGGCCGGACGCAGTGTGCTCTCGCCCGCCAGCCGGCGGGAAATGGTCCGCCGGCAATGGCATGATCCGCATGCCGTCCAGCCGACCTATTACGGCCTCGGCATCATCAGCGGCCAGGTCGGGGATTGGGACTGGTTCGGCCATAGCGGCGGATTCCAAGGCTGCCTGACCCGGACCTTCGTGTTGCCCGGACGGGACATCGCGGTCTCGATCCTGACCAATGCAGCGGACGGGATGTCCAGCGCGTGGTGCGACGGCGTGATCCACATATTGCGGGCCTTCGAGGACGGCGGCGCGGCGAAGGCGCGGACCGTCGACTGGACGGGCCGCTGGTGGAGCCTTTGGGGCGCCGTCGATCTCGTGCCGTTCGCGGACCATGTCCGCATCGCGGCACCCGGCCTGCTGAACCCGTTTGCCGGCACCGGGACGATAGAGGTCACCGGCCGCGATCAGGGCATCATGCGGAAGTCCAGCGCCTTCGCCAGCCCGGGCGAGGGCGCCCGCCTCGTCCGCGGCCGCAATGGCAAGGTCCGCGAAGTCTGGCTCGGCGCCTTCAAGCTCCAGCCGAAAAGCCGGATCGTGGCGGAGTTAAAGCGGCGATACGACGGCTGAAACCGCCGCGCCTGCGTCGGGAATGCTGGCGTCCCCGGCAGGACTCGAACCTGCGACCCTCAGATTAGGAATCTGATGCTCTATCCGGCTGAGCTACGGGGACGTCGGGCGGAGGTGTAGCAAAACCTGCCGGCCGGCGCCAGAGCGCCCGGATTACTGGCCGCCCTGCTCCTGCAGCCAGCGTTCCTGCAGCGCATAGGCCTGGGCCTCGAGCTGTTGCGGCGTGCCGGTGACGCCGAGCTGGTCCTGCACGTAGTGGACGATTTCGTGCACCAGCACCGAGCGGTGGCGCGGGTCGTCCATGTCGAGACCCTCCAGCAGGTAGATCTTGTCCGCATCGGGGATGTAGAGGCCGCCGAGCCTGAGGCCGTGGTCGCGGATCCACTCCCGGGCATCGGGATCGGTGGCGCCCGCGACCCGGATCATCTGTGCCTCGGACGCCCATTGCACGGTCGGCGCCGGCAGGGCGCCGTCATGGCCGAACTGCGCGGACACCCAGACCAAGGCGGATGCGATGAACACGTACATGGCAGCCTCCGACCTGCGGTTGCGACTACGCCACCACCCTAGGGCGACGACCGTTGACAGGGCGTTTACATAGCTTGCATCTCCCGTACTGGTCGTGGCCTGCGCGGCGCTGTCCCTCCGACGGGGCAGGAAGCGCGCGCAGCGCCATGCAGCGCATCGGGCAAGCGCTCTGACGCACCCCGTCGGAGGGACAGCGCCGCCCTTCGGGTCGCGAACGTGCGGCCCGCCCGCGGCGTCAAGAACCTCGACCGTAGCGCCGCTACGCTCTTCGGTCCTTTCCTGGCGGATCGGACCGCACGCTCGCGACGCAGGCGACGACCAGTACGGGAGATGCAAGCTCAAGCTGTGTGGTGCCCGTCACTGAAGCGACAGCCCAATGTTTCGTAGGCTGACCTTCGATTGGGACGGCCCATGCCAGCCATAGGCAACACAAAATCCGGCCGCCCGTTGGAGGAGGCATCACATGACTACGCTGCTCGACCTGGCGCGCATCTCCGCGCATATCTACTACTCCGACCCGGGCCATCCCGACGCCATCAAGGCGAAGCAGGGGGCGAACTTCAAACGCCTGGCCGACGCCGCCGTCATGGAGCACCACAGCGGCTTCCAGGGCGCCATCTATGAATGCGGCGACGAGTGGATAGTCGCCTATCGCGGCACGGAGAGCTGGGAGGACGTCAAGGCCGACATCAATATCGGCCTGGGCAACGTCCCCGACCAGTTCGTCCCGGCGATGCAGCTGTTCGAGCAGGCGCAGCAGGTCAAGGGCCTGTCCAAGATCATCGTCACCGGCCATTCGCTGGGCGGCGGGCTGGCGCAGCTGGTCTCCGCCAACAAGGTGGCGCTGGGGGTGACCTTCAACCCGCCCGGCATGGCCGGCATGGCCAAGAAGCTGGCCGGCAAGGGCTACAGCTTCCATTCCGCCAATGTGCTGAACGTGGTGCTGCGCTGGGACCCGGTCAGCGAAGTCGGCACCCTGGTCGGAAAGAAGCTGCGCCTGCCCAACAACGACTTCTTCGGCGGCCACTCCATCGACACCGTGATCAAGGCGATCAAGTCCAGCCGCTATGCCGGCAAGCACCCCAACGACGTGATGAAATCGGTGAAATAGGAGTTGCGGACCGGCTGCGCCGGACGCGTCTTCACAGACCCCTCACCCTCCCACGCTGACGCGCGGGTCCCTCCCTCTCCCACAAGGGGAGAGGGGCCGTAATCAGCTCGGCCGTCCTTACCCCTCTCCCCTCGTGGGAGAGGGAGGGACCCGCGCGTCAGCGTGGGAGGGTGAGGGGTCTCTGAAAGACTCGTCCGGAAGGACGCCTTAGGCGACGTCGTCGATCGAGGCCGGCGGCGCTTCTGTGGGGGCGATCGTCGTCAGCATGCGCCAGGCCGGCATTACCACCGAGGCGGTGGTGCCGATGCCGACGATGCTTTCCAGGGTGAACTCGCCGCCATGCAGGTCGACCAGGGCGTTGACGATGGGCAGGCCGAGCCCGGTGCCCTGGCGACGGCGCACCAGCGAGGAATCGACCTGTTCGAACGGCGCCATCACCCGGTCCAGCGCCGCATCGGGAATGCCGATGCCGGTATCGCGCACCGACAGGCACAGCCGCCCGTCCGGCAGCATGCTCGCCGAGACCGTGACCGTATCGCCCTGATGGCTGAACTTGACGGCGTTCGACAAGAGGTTGATCAGGATCTGCTTGCAGGCCCTGAGATCGGCGCGCAGCAGCGGCAGGTCGTCATCCAGCTCGGTGCGCAGGCTCAACCCGGCCGAAACGGCGCGGCCGCCGACGATCCGCACCACCGTCTCGATCAGGTCGCCGACCTCCACCCGCTGCTCCGCCAGCTCGAACTTGCCGGCCTCGATCTTGGACAGGTCGAGGATGTCGGAGATCAGGGTCAGCAGATGACCGCCGCTCTCATGGATGTCGGCGGCGTATTCTCGGTAGCGGCCATCGCCCAGCGAACCGAAAATCTCGGTCGCCAGGATCTCGGCGAAGCCCATGATGGCGTTTAAGGGCGTGCGCAGCTCGTGGCTCATATTGGCCAGGAACTCGCTCTTCGAGCGGCTGGCGATCTCCGCCGTCTCCTTGGCCAGACGCAGCTCGGTCTCGCGCGCCTTCAGCTCGCGGTTGGCCGCCTCCAGGGCGGCGGTGCGGGCGGCGACGTCCCGTTCCAGGCTGTCATGGGCCCGCGACAGCGCCTCGTTGGCGCGCTGCAGATCGTCCAGAACGTGGCGCTTCTCCAGCTCCAGGGCGATGACGTTGGCGATGTTCTGGAAAACGGCGACATAGTCGCGGAACCGGCCGGTGGCATCCTCGGTGATCCAGATATGGCCGTATTCGGTGTCCTTGGTCTTGACCGGCAGGCACCAATCCTGGGGCTGGCCGCGCTTGGCCGGCGGCGGCAGCGTCGCCGCGACCCCGGTCAGCGAGACCCGCACCGATTGCACGCCGGGGGTCTCGCGTAGGAAGCGCTGCAGATAGGCGGTGAGCTGATCTGGTGTGGGCAGCGTGTCCAGCACGCTCAACGCCATCAGCAGCCGGGCCAGGATATCGGCGCGTTCGGAATTCCCGTCCGCCGAACGCTGCATTACCGCCGCCATATGATCCGCTCATTCGACTCCGCACTGGACGGCCGGAACCGGCCGAACCGCGGAAACCATGACGGCAAGATCGTCAAGACTTGGTTAACGCCCCGGTAACCAATTGCGCGCGGAGCGTTAAGATCCTTGTCGCGGCACCGGCCCGCTCCCCCGCCCGGCCACCCAGCGCCAGTATCCTGATTGGGTGGCCGGGCGGGGGAGCGGGCCGGTGCCGCATCCGCGCATGCGGATCCCGCAATTCCCCTTCTGGCGGTTGTCGGGGACAGGGCGTATCGTTCGGCAACGCCACGCCTTTATTCAATCGGGAGCGACATGTCCGACCTCAACGGGAAGACCCTTTTCATCTCCGGCGCCAGCCGCGGCATCGGCCTGGCCATTGCGCTGCGCGCCGCGCGGGACGGCGCCAATATCGCCATCGCCGCGAAATCCGCCGAGCCGCATCCGAAGCTGCCGGGAACGATCTATTCCGCCGCCGAGGAGATCGAGGCCGCCGGCGGCAAGGCCCTGCCGCTGGTGGTCGACATCCGCGACGAGGACCGGGTCGTCGAGGCCGTGGCGGAAACGGTCGCGGCTTTCGGCGGCATCGATATCTGCGTCAACAATGCCAGCGCCATCAACCTGACCGGCACGCTGGAGACGCCGATGAAGCGGTTTGACCTGATGCACGGGGTGAATGCGCGCGGCACCTTCTGCGTCAGCCAGGCCTGCCTGCCGCACCTGCTGAAGGCCGACAACCCGCACATCTTGAACCTGTCGCCGCCGCTCAGCATGCGGCCGCATTGGTTCAAGAACCACACCGCCTACACCATGGCGAAATACGGCATGAGCATGTGCGTGCTGGGCATGGCGGCCGAGTTCGCCGATGCCGGCGTTGCGGTCAACGCGCTGTGGCCGCGCACGGTGATCGCCACCGCCGCGCTGGCGATGATCCCCGGGGTGAAGACCGATCATTGCCGCAAGCCGGAGATCGTCGCCGATGCCGCCCATGCCATCCTGACGACGCCCAGCCGCGAACGCACCGGCCAGTTCCTGATCGACGACGAGGTGCTGGCGGAGGCTGGGATCACCGATCTGGAAGGCTATGCGGTCAAGCCCGGCATGCCGCTGCTGCCGGACTTCTTCCTGGACGACCAGCCCGCACCGCCCGGCTACGCCGACTGACCGCGCCCGCCGCCTGCCCCACCCGGAGACGACCATGAGCGAGACCGTGCTGCTGTCCACCGACGGCGCGATTGCGACCATCACCCTGAACCGGCCGGAGAGCATGAATGCGCTGGACAGCGCCATGGTCGACGAGTTGCACGCCAACCTGATCCGGGTCGAGCAGGATGCGGCCATCCGCTGCGTCGTGCTGCGCGGCGCCGGCGACAACTTCATGGCCGGCGGCGATATCCGCATGTTCGCCAAGGCGCTGGCGGAACTGCCTCCTGCCGAGCAGCAGGCCAGCTTCGAAAGCCTGATCGGACAGGTGCATGCCTCGATCATTGCGCTGAGGCGCATGGACAAGCCTGTCGTGGCGGCGGTGCAGGGGGCGGCGGCCGGGTTCGGGGTCAGCCTGGCGACCGCCTGCGACCTGACCATCGCCGCCGACAGCGCGGTCTTCACCCTGGCCTATTGCCATATCGGCACCAGCCCGGATGGCGGCTCGACCTTCCACCTGCCCCGGGCCGTCGGCATGAAGCGCGCCATGGAGATCGCCCTGCTGGGGGACCGTTTCTCCGCCGAGCAGGCGGCGGAGATCGGCCTGATCAACCGGGTCGTGCCGGCCGACGGCCTGGAGGAGGCGACCGCCAAGCTGGCCGGCCGCCTGGCAAAAGGTCCGACCGCCGCCTATGGCCGCACCAAGCGGCTGCTGAACGCCTCGCTGGACAACAGCCTGGCGGCCCAGCTCTCCGCCGAAAGCGAATTGTTCACCGCGTCGACCATGACCGACGACTTCCGCGAGGGCGTCACCGCATTCCTCGAAAAGCGGCCGGCGGACTTCCAGGGGCGCTGATCGGCCGCAGGGCATCCGATTTCGAAAGCTTTCGAAAGACATGGAAGCCTCGATCGCGGAAATTGCCTTTTGATTTTCAACACACAGGCTTGCGCCGGCAAACAGGCCCGGTCGGTTTCCGCATGGGCACCGCGCCTTGCGGACAATTCCCGCACATGCGCATCCCCACGGAAAATGATCGAAGAAAAGGAAAAATCTTGACAAGTTGTCGAGGCGCTGGAGAATGCGATGAAGCCCTGCAAGGCGCTTGCCGGTGTCGAATTCCGCCGCCGTCGCCTATGCTGAACCACGATCGGCCATGGGGCCGGAACCGCCCTTAAGAAGGCGGACGACTTTTCATTGGGAGGTACGCAATGTTCCAATTCCGTAAGTTAGCTGCCCTGCCCGCTGCGGCCCTGCTGGCCACGATGGCGGCCACCAGCGCCGATGCCGGCACCCTGGTCATCAACGCCAACACATCCGATCCGGACCCCAAGGCCGCGTTCGAGAAGATCGTCGCCGATTTCCAGGCCGCCAACCCGGACGTCACGGTCGAATTCAACGTCTTCGACCATGAGAGCTACAAGACGGTGGTCCGCAACTGGCTGACCTCCGAGGCGCCGGACGTCATCTACTGGTTCGCCGGCGAGCGCATGAAGACCTTTGTCGACCGCGACCTGCTGGAAGATGTGAGCGACATCTGGGAAGAGAACGACCTGGATGAGGCCATGGCCTCGTCCATGTCGGCGCTTACCGTCGACGGCGCGCAATACGGCATCCCCTACAGCTATTATCAGTGGGGCGTCTATTACCGGACCGACCTGTTCGAGGAGAACGGGGTGGCGGTGCCGGAGACCTTCGACGAGCTGGTCGCCGCCTGCGAGACGCTGAGCGGCGCGGGCATCGCGCCGGTCGCCATCGGCACCAAGTTCCTGTGGACCGCCGCCGGCTGGTTCGACTATTTGAACCTGCGCACCAACGGCCTGGACTTCCATCTGGAGCTGGCTGCGGGCGAAGTCGCCTACACCGACGAGCGGGTGCAGAACACGTTCGATCACTGGGCCCGGCTGATCGAGGCCGGCTGCTTCATCGACGACCATGCCGCCTATTCCTGGCAGGAGGCCCAACCCTTCCTGTACCAGCAGGATCCGGCGCAGCAGCAGGCCGCGATGTATCTCATCGGCAACTTCATCACGCCGCAGTTCCCGGCCGAGGTCGAGGCCAATATGGGCTTCTTCCAGTTCCCGGTCATCGATCCCAACGTCGCGATTTATGAGGACGCGCCGATCGATACGCTGCACATTCCGGCCCGGGCCGCCAACAAGGATGACGCCCGGCGATTCCTGGCCTTCGTCGCCCAGGCAGAGGTGCAGCGGGAGCTGAACATCGCCATCAACCAGCTGCCGCCCCATAGCGGTGCCGGCGTCGGCGACAACCGCTTCCTGCAGGCCGGCTACAACATGCTGAACGAGGCTTCCGGGATCGCGCAGTTCTACGACCGCGATACCAATCCGGAGATGGCCCGCGCCGGCATGGAGGGCTTCCAGGAGTTCATGATCAACCCGGACCGGCGCGACCGGATCCTGGAGCGTCTGGACCGTACGCGGCAGCGGATTTACCGCCGCTAATATCCAAACCTGAGTAGGCGTCGCCACGGTAGGCGACGCCGGCTCTCCAGCGCCCCCCACAACCTGGGCTGGAGACGATGTGATGGCGGATATCCAAAAACACGACTCTTTATCAGGCGTCGCGGCCGGAACGGCTGGCGTCGCGGCGGTGAGGGCGACCGACACCTCGTCCTTCTTCGCCCGCCATCAGATGCGCATCGCCCCCATCGTCTTCATCATGCCGGCGATGATCCTGTTCAGCATCTATGTGATCTATCCGATCATCAACAGCATCTGGATCAGCTTTCACGACTGGGACGGCATCGTCGAACCGTACTTCATCGGGCTCGGCAATTACGAAGAGCTTATCGTCTGGGACGAGGCCTTCCTGAAGGCCATCTGGAACAACGTCCTCTGGCTGGTGTTCTTCATGCTGGCGCCAGTGATCGGCCTTGCCCTGGCGCTGTTCCTCAATCAGACGGTGTTCGGCATCCGCCTGGTCAAATCGCTGTTCTTCTTCCCCTTCGTCATCTCCCAGGTCGTGGTCGGGCTGGTCTTCAGCTGGTTCTACGACCCGTCCTTCGGACTGCTCAACGTGGGGCTGCAGGCCATCGGGCTCGACCCCATCTCGCCGCTCTCCGACGAGCGGTATGTCACCTTCGCCATCATCGCCGCCGGGCTGTGGCCGCAATCCGCCTATTGCATGATCCTGTACCTGACCGGCCTCAATAACATCAATCCGGAGCAGATCGAGGCCGGCCGGATCGACGGCGCGAGAAGCTGGACCATGCTGTGGAACATCATCCTGCCGCAGCTCAGGCCGGCGACGTTCCTGGCCATCGTGGTCACGGTGATTGGCGCGCTGCGCAGCTTCGACCTGGTGGCGATCATGACCAATGGCGGACCGTACGGGTCCTCCACGGTGCTGGCCTTCAAGATGTTCCGCGAGGCGCTGTTCAACAATCGTGTGGGCTATGGCGCCGCTGTCGCGGTGGTGCTGTTCCTGATCATGAGTGTCTACATCACCTATTTCCTGACCCGCATGCTGCGGGAAGAAAGATAAGGGGGCGGCGCGATGTTTCCTGCACCCATCGAGACCCAGGGCCGCGGCGTCCAGATCTCCTACCGCGTCGCCATGTGGGTCGTGCTGTTCCTCTGGCTGCTGCCGCTGCTCGCGGTCATGGTCACCAGCATCCGCAGCCTGACCGACATCACCCAGGGCAATTACTGGGGATGGCCGACGGACTTCAACCTGATCGAGAACTATGGCGAGGTGTTCACCCGGACACCCATGGGCAAGTACCTGATCAACAGCGTGCTGATCACCATCCCGACCATGATCGGGGCGGTGGCCCTGGCCACCATGGCCGGATTTGCCCTGGCGAATTATCGCTTCCGGCTGGACATTGCCGTGGTGCCGCTGCTGGCGGTGGTGCTGCTGAGCATTCCCCTGCAAGGCGGCGGCGGCTTCGCCATCGTGCTGGTCTCTGTGCTGGTCGCCTGCGGACTCTGGTGGGCGTTGTCCCGGGTGAACGTGAACGCGACGATCATCCTGTTTGCCATGTTCATCGCCGGCAATTTCATCCCCTTCCAGATCCTGATGATCCCGGTGCGCAACCTGACCATCGCGACCGGGCTCTACGACACCGTCCTCGCGCTGGTCATCTTCCACATCGCCTTCCAGACCGGCTTCTGCACCCTGTTCATGCGCAACTTCATCAAGGGGCTGCCCTACGAGCTGATCGAGGCGGCGCGCATGGAAGGCGCCAATGAATTCCAGCTGTTCTGGCATGTGGTGATGCCGCTGATGCGGCCGGCCCTGGCAGCGCTGTCGGTGCTGATCTTCACCTTCATCTGGAACGATTATTTCTGGGCCCTGGTGCTGGTGCAGAGCGACAACGCCCAGCCAATCACCGCCGGCATCCAGGCGCTGCGCGGCCAATGGATCGGCTCGTGGAACCTGATCTCGGCCGGGTCCATCGTGGCGGCATTGCCGCCGGTGGCGATGTTCTTCATCATGCAGCGTCACTTCATCGCCGGGCTGACCCTGGGCGGCGTGAAGGGCTGACCCGAGGGTGAACCGGGGCTGAACCGGGGCTTGGTCTGCGGTGACGGTGAATGGTCTGTACCGGCTGGACAGCGCCGGCTCCAGCCTGGTGATCGATGCGCGCGGGACCGGCATCCCGCGCGCATGCCATTGGGGCGCCCGGCTGCCCGACCGGATCGACCTGGCGGCCCTGGCCGATGCCCAGGCGCGGCCGGTCCCGAACAACGCCCTGGACGAAGACACCCCGCCCAATCTGATGCCCGAGACCGGCCATGGCGCCTTCGGACGCCCGGCCCTGTCCGGCGCCCGCTCCGACGGCACCCATTGGGCCACCGCCTTCCAGATCGATGCCATCGATGTAGAGGATGACGGGCTCACGATCCGGCTGGAGGACAGCCATTCCGAGCTGCGCCTGGTGCTGTCGGTCACGCTGGACCCGTCCAGCGGCGTCATCGCCCGCCGTGCCAGCCTGAGCAATCTGGGTTCGACCCCTTACCATCTCGACTGGTGTGCGGCCGGCGCCTTCGGCGTGCCGGCGGCGGCGGAGGAATGGCTGGTCTTCGACGGCCAGTGGAGCCGGGAGTTCCACGAACGCCGTCTCACCCTGGGCCAGGGTGTATATCTGCGGGAGAACCGTCGCGGCCGCACCTCGCATGATTCCTTCCCCGGGCTGATCGCCGGCCGGCCCGGATTCGGTGAGGAGGCCGGCGAGGTCTGGGGCTTCCATCTGGGCTGGAGCGGCAATCACGCCCTGTCGGTGGAGACCAGCGTCGACGGCACCCGCCAGGTCCATCTGGGCGAGCTGCTGGAGCCGGGCGAGGTGATCCTGGAACCGGGAGCGACCTACGAGTCGCCGGTGGCCTGTGCGGCCTACGCCGCCAGCGGGCTCGACGGGCTCTCGCAATCCTTCCATCGCTTCGTGCGCGGCCGCATGCTGCGCTGGCCCGACGGCGCCATGCGGCCGCGGCCGGTGCATCTCAACACCTGGGAGGCGGTCTATTTCGACCACGACCAGGAGCGCCTGAAGGCCCTGGCCGACTGCGCGGCGGCGCTTGGGGTCGAGCGCTATGTGCTGGACGATGGCTGGTTCGGCGCCCGTGACGACGACACCTCGTCGCTCGGCGACTGGACCCCGGATCCGCGTAAGTATCCCAACGGGCTGACGCCGCTGATCGACCACGTGCGCGGCCTGGGCATGGAGTTCGGCCTGTGGGTCGAGCCTGAGATGATCAGCCCGGACAGCGATCTCTACCGGGCGCATCCTGACTGGGCCCTGCACCTGGACCCGCATCCGCGGCGGACCGGCCGCAATCAGCTGGTCCTCGACCTGGGCCGGCCCGAGGCCGCCGATCACGTCTATGGCAAGCTCGATGGGCTGCTGCGCGATCACGCCATCGGCTATCTGAAATGGGACATGAACCGGGATCTGTCGCCGGCCGGGTCCGGCGGCATCGCCGCGTTCCGCAGGCAGACGCTGGCGCTCTACGCGCTGCTGGGGCGGCTGCGCGACGCCCATCCGCATGTGGAGATCGAGAGCTGCGCCTCCGGCGGCGCCCGGGTCGATTTCGGCATCCTGCCCCATGTCCATCGCTATTGGCCGAGCGACTGCAACGATCCCCTGGAGCGGGTGTCGATCCAGACCGGCTTCCTGCGCTTCTTGCCGCCGGAGGTGATGGGCGCCCATGTCGGCCCGTCGCCGGTGCACACCACCGGGCGCCGGGCGACTCTGGCGTTCCGCGCGGCGGTCGCCCTGTTCGGCCATTTCGGGCTCGAGCTCGACGTCACCCAACTCGACGATGCGGAGGCGGAGGAGCTGGCGGCCTGGATCGCGCGCTACAAGCGGTTCCGCGCCCTGCTGCACGGCAACCCGCTGCTGCGCATCGAGGACCGCGGCACCGGGCGCAGCAGCCTGGGGGTGGTGGAGTCCACCGGCGACGAGGCGTTGTATGGCGTCTACCAGACGGCCACCGGCCCCTACCGAATCCCGCCACCGCTTCGCCTGCCGGGCCTCGACCCGGCGCGCAGCTATCGGGTGCGGCTGGACGCGCCGGCTCCGAAGGGCGCGCGGCTGACCACCCCGGCATTGCAGGCGCTCGCCGGCGACGGACTCACGCTCCCGGGCGCTGCGCTGATATCGGTCGGCCTGCAATTGCCGGCCCTGTGGCCGGAATCGGCTTTGATCCTTCACCTGCGGGCCGACGGCGCCTGAGTATTTCCTCGCGGCCGTTCGGAACGGGCGCTCTAATAAGGCCTCGCATCCGAACAACAATCCGACGGTCTATTTCATTTTTAATAAATGGCCGCAATAGATGCCCAAAACCCGCAGAAATCCTTTTAATTCTTGCTTAACGAATTTTACCTAGTTCTTTGCGGACCGCTTGTAACCAGTGGAGTGCGATGATGAAGGCGATCCTTGGGGCGATTGCGGCCATCCTGATAGCCGCGCCGGCTTTGGCCGCCGACGGCAGCGTGGCGCGGGCCCAGTTCACCGATAACGTCGTTGATCGTGAGCCGACCAACCACATTCGGACCATGGCCAACGACGAGAGTCAGGTCTATTTCTACACCGATCTTCGTGACATGGCCGGCCAGCGGGTTGTTCACCGCTGGGAGTACAACGGCACCGTGTTCGCCGAGATCCCGTTCGATGTGGGCGGCCCGCGGTGGCGCGTCTGGTCCTCGAAGAACTTCGTGCCGGAGTGGGTCGGAACCTGGACGGTTTCGGTCGTCGACAGCTCGGGCGAGGTCCTGACGACCCGTACGCTGAACTACACCGGCAAGCAGCCCGCTGCCAACCGGTAACGGTTAGCCGCTGGACGGACCCCCCGTCCGGTGACGAAAACGCCCCGGCTTGCCGGGGCGTTTTTCTTTGCGCCGAGTCAGACGGCCAGTCGCCGCAGTTCCGGGGACCCCGCCCCGTCGGCGATCAGCACATGGCCCTCCGGCACCGGCAGCCATTCCTCGCCATCGGCGTCCAGCGGTTCCGACACCGCGGTCACCGAGCCGTCGCCGTTCCGGTAGTAGAGGCTGGGCGCCTTGCGGTCGCTGGCGCAGCGGAAGGCATAGAGCCGCCGCCCGTCGGACAGGGCGGCGGTGAACCGCATCGGGGCCCGGATCGCCTTGCGCCGCTGCAACTCCACCACCGCCGCCAGGGTCGACTCGACGGCGCCGACCGGATCGGTCTCGACGCCGCGGGCGAGCAGGATCAGGAACAGCGCCTCGCTGTCGGTCGTGCCCGTGCGGCTCTCATAGAGCCGGTCCGGGATCAGCGCCTCCAGCTCACGACGCAGGCGGCGATAGCCGCCGATCTGGCCGTTATGCATGAACAGCCACGGACCATGGGCGAAGGGGTGGCAGTTGGCCCGGGTGGTCGCGGTGCCGGTGGAGGCCCGCACATGGGCGAAGAACAGGCGCGAGCGGATCAGCCGGCACAGGCTGCGCAAATTCTCGTCGCTCCAGGCCGGTAGGGTTTCGCGGAACAGGCCCGGCTCCTCCCGCTCGCCATACCAGCCGAGCCCGAAGCCGTCGCCATTGATGCCGGTCTTCGCCTCCATGGCATGGAGGCTCTGGGAAATCAGCGAGTGCTTTGGCTGCGCGACCAGGGACTCCAGATAGGTCGGCTGGCCGCTATACGCGACCCAGCGACACATCGGCGGACCGGTCTGCGGAACGGTTGGCCGTGGCCGTGCGATTGCCGGTCCTGGCCGCCATCTCGGCGATCAGGCGGCTGGCGGTGGTCTTGAACAGGAACGGCAGGACCGCGTGAACCAGCGCCGCCAGCCCGGCAAGCAGCAACTTGATCGCGAAGCCGAGCGCAAAGGCGAGATGCTGCCAATAGCTCTCGCCGACGGAAGCCGGATGGTCGGTGAAGGCGCGCAGCAGACGATCGGTCATCGCAGGATCCTCTTCGAAATCTCTCGGCCATTTTACGCTGGGCATTCTGGAATTCGGTCCCAAACGTTCCGCGTATCGGCAGAAGAATCTTCACTTCGTTCCAACAATTCGTATTCTTGTGGGACGATGCTCGATCCGATCGACCGCCGCCTCCTGGCGCATCTGCAAGAGGATTCCAGCCTGTCCGTCAGCGACCTGGCGGATCGCGTCGGTCTGTCGAAGAATCCGTGCTGGCGCCGGATCCGCCGGCTGGAGGAAGACGGCATCATCCGCCGCCGGGTCGCCCTGCTCGATCCGGACCGGCTGAATTGCGGGCTGACGGCGTTCATCGCCGTGCGCACCGACCAGCACAATCCGGCCTGGTCGGACGCCTTCGCCAAGGCGGTCCAGGACATCCCGGAGATCGTCGGCGCCTTCCGTATGACCGGCGACACCGACTACCTGCTGCATGTGGTGGTCCCCGACATGAGGGCGTTCGACGCCCTCTATCAACGCCTGATCGCCCGGATCGAGCTGTCCGACGTCTCGTCGAGCTTTGTCATGGAAGAGTTGAAGCAGACGACGGCTCTGCCGCTGGACTACCTGTGAAGCGCCCGATTGACAGGATTTCTCGGCAGTCCCGGGACAGTTCTGACACAAATCGCGCGTAACGTGGCCGTTCCCGCGACCCCTCCCGGACCGACCCGCATGACCGCCAGACCCGTTTCCGTCGCCTTCGCGCTTGCCTGCCTTCTGACATCGGCCGCCTGGGCGCAAGCCCCATCGGTGCAGATCACCGTTGCGGGCGACCAGCGTTGCGTCACCTCCAACGGCGTGCCGAACCACGATATCGGCACCTTCCCCAATCCGGGCAACCCGAACCGGTTCCAGGTTCAGACCAACCGCTATTGCTTCGACGCCACGCCCAGCCGCAACAGCCGCTCGACCCGGGCCGCCCAGACCGCCGGCATCGGCCTGAACGGCATCCCGTTCCGCCCCGGCACCGCCGACTGGTACGACGCCTCCAGCCCGCGCGGCCACAGCCGCGACAGCTCTTCCGGCTGGAACCTGGAGGGCATGGGCAGCGCCGACCTGCTGGGCATGGACCGGCACAACGCCCATGTCGACAATCGCGGGCTGTACCACTATCACGGCGTCCCGGTCGGCCTGCTGGCCGTCTCGCCCTCCAGCCAGATCGGCTGGGCCGCCGACGGCTTCGAGATCCACTATGTCGGCGCCGAGGCCCAGCCGAGCTACGTCCTGAAATCCGGCACCCGCCCCACCGCCCCCGGCGGCCGCTACGACGGGTCCTACGTGGAGGATTGGGAGTTCCGCGAAGGGTCCGGCAATCTGGACAAATGCAATGGCGGCACCGTCGACGACCGGTTCGTCTACTTCGCCACCGACACCTACCCGTTCTACCCCCGCTGCCATTGGGGCGACGTCAGTTCCGACTTCCGAGGCGGAGGGTTCGGAGGCCAGGACACGACCGGCCGCCCACCCCCGGGCCAGCGGCCACCGCCCGGACAACGGCCGCCGCGGCGGCAGTAGACGGCTGGCGCTACCGGCCTTCACCCTGAGCGTTTCAGCCCCCAAGACCCTCGACCGGCACGCAAATCACCCCTAACGTATTGGATTGGCGGGCAGCCGCTGGCCGCCGACCGGTGCGGTCCTTGCGCCGGGGCCGGATGCTGAACCAAGATTGTCGACCGACCGCCGCCCGGCAGAAGGCGGCGGCAGGGGGTGTGTTGTTGCGGGGACGGGGGGTCGTTTGCCGAACGCCGTGAAGACCTATGTGCGGGTGGTCGAGGCCTTCAACCGGCGGGTCGGCCGGCTGATGATGTACATGATCTTCGTGATGATGGGGGTGATGCTGTTCTCCGCCATCTCCAAGGCGGCGGCCGGCGTCTCCTACATCTGGACGGTGGAGATCCTGCAGTTCTCCCTGGCCGCCTATTACCTGGTCGGCGGCGCCTATTCCATGCAGTTGGACAGCCATGTGCGGATGGACCTGGTCTATGGCCGCTGGACGCCGCGCGGCAAGGCGATCGCCGACGCCATCACCGTCGCCATGCTGCTGTTCTACTTGGTCTGGCTGTTCATCGGCGGGCTCTCCAGCACCCAATATGCCCTGGAGTACGGGCAGAAGAACTACTCCTCCTGGGCGCCGCCGCTGGCCCCGATCAAGATCATCATGTGCTTCGGCATCCTGCTGATGCTGCTGCAGACCATCGCCCTGTTCTTCAAGGACCTGGCCCGGGCCATGGGCGAGGAGCTGACATGACGCCGGAGCTGATCGCCCTGCTCATGTTCTCCTCCATGCTGCTGACCCTGCTGACCGGCCAGCGGGTGTTCGGCGCCATCGGCTTCGTCGCCACCGCCGCGGCCTTGCTGCTCTGGGGCCAGGGTGGCTTCGAGATCCCGTTCAGCGCCAGCTTCAAGTCGCTCGGCTGGTACGCGCTCGTGACCCTGCCGATGTTCGTCTACATGGGCTACATGCTGTCGGAATCCGGCATCGCCGGCGACCTCTACCGGCTGTTCCATGTGCTGGCAGGGCCGGTGCGCGGCGGGCTTGCCATCGGCACAATCGGCCTGATGGTCGCGGTCTCGGCGATGAACGGCCTCAGCGTCGCCGGCATGGCGATCGGCGCCAGCATCGCCCTGCCGGAGATGCTGCGCCGGGGCTACGACAAGATCATGGTGACCGGCGTCATCCAGGCCGGAAGCTCGCTGGGCATCCTGATCCCGCCCAGCGTGGTGCTGGTCCTATACGGCATGATCGCGCGACAGCCGATTGGCCAGCTTTGGCTCGCCGGCGTCTTCCCGGGCCTGTTGCTGGCCACCCTGTTCATCGCCTATATCGCCATCCGCTGCGCCCTGCAGCCGAACCTGGGCCCGCCGCTGCCCAAGGAGGAGCGGACCCTGGAGCCCGGCGAGATATGGCGGCTGATCGGTGCCGGCATGCTGCCGCTGTTCATTTTCTTCATGATGACCGGCCTGTTTCTGCTGGGCGTCACCAGCCTGGTGGAGAGCTCCGCCGTGGGCGCCGCCTCGGCCACCCTCGCCGCCTTCTTCCGCCGCCGCCTGACATGGCAGGTGGTCGAGGACACGCTGCGCAAGACCCTGGCCATCACCTGCATGTTCATGTGGATCATCCTGGCCGCCCTGTGCTTCGCGGCGGTGTTCGACGGACTGCGCGCGGTCGATGCAATCGAGACCCTGTTCCTGGAGAGCTGGGGGCTCGGCCCCTGGGGCGTGCTGATCATGATGCAGCTCTCCTACATCGTGATGGGCATGTTCCTGGACGACACCGCCATGCTGGTGATCGTGGCGCCGCTCTATGTGCCGCTGGTCGACGCGCTGGGCTTCAGCCTGATCTGGTACGGCGTGCTGTACACCATCACCTGCCAGATCGCCTACATGACCCCGCCCTTCGGCTACAACCTGTTCCTGATGCGCGCCATGGCGCCGAAAGAGGTGAGTTTGCGCGACATCTACCGCTCGATCATCCCCTTCGTGCTGGTGATGTGCATCGGCCTCGCCGTGGTCATGGCCTTCCCGCAGATCGCCCTCTGGCTCCCGGAATGGCACTATGCGCGATGAGGGAGTTTTCACCACCAAGACACCAAGGAACCCAGTTGTTTGCGCCGAAGGCGCATTGGATTGACCACAGAGGCACAGAGACACAGAGAACCAACAGACGAGATGGCCTCCGGCGGAGGATCGGGGCGCAACACAGATGATTGGTTCTCTGTGCCTCTGCGTCTCTGTGGTGAAAAAATCTGATTGATGCACCGACGGTGCGACCAATTGGATCTCTTGGTGCCTTGGTGACTTGGTGGTGAAATCGGGGTTGTTTGAGAAGGACGACGCACGCAATGCATAAGTCAGCCAACATCGTCACCAAGCCGAAACAACAACAGGGAGAGAAGGAATGACCAACAGACGCGATTTCATCAAGAAGGCCGGCGTCGCCACCGCCGGCGTGGCGGCCGGCTCGACCCTGGCCGCGCCCTATGTGAAGGGCCAGTCGACCATCCGCTGGCGGCTTCAGACCTATGCCGGCCCGGCCCTGGCGGCGCATGTCATCAAGCCCTCCATCGACAGCTTCAACAAGGTCGCCAATGGCGAGATGGAGATCGAGCTCTACTACGCCGACCAGCTGGTTCCGACCGGCGAGCTGTTCCGCGCCATGCAGCGCGGCACCATCGATGCGGTGCAGTCCGACGACGATAGCATCGCCGCCCCAGTCGACGTGTCGGTGTTCGGCGGCTACTTCCCGTTTGCCTCGCGCTACTCCCTCGACGTGCCGGTGCTGTTCAACCATTACGGCCTGAAGGAGATCTGGGAGGAGGCCTATGGCGAGGTGGAGAACGTCACCTGGCTTTCCGCCGGCGCCTGGGACCCGTGCAACTTCGTCACCGTCGACCCGATCCGCAGCCTGGCCGATCTGGAGGGCAAGCGGGTCTTCACCTTCCCCACGGCCGGCCGCTTCCTGCAACGCTTCGGCGTGGTGCCGGTGACCCTGCCCTGGGAGGACATCGAGGTGGCGGTGCAGACCGGTGAGCTGGACGGCATCTCCTGGTCCGGCATCACCGAGGACTACACGGTCGGCTGGGCGGACGTGAACAACTACTACCTGACCAACAACATCTCCGGCGCCTGGTCCGGCTCCTATTTCGCCAATTCCGAACGCTGGAACGAGCTGCCCGGGCATCTGCAGGAGCTGTTCCGCTTGTGCATGGATTCGTCGCACTACTATCGCCAGCACTGGTACTGGTGGGGCGAGGCCTTCTACCGCACCACCGGTGGCAAGCTGGAGCTGACCTCGATTCCGGAATCGGAATGGCAGGAGGTCGAGAACAAGGCTCTGGAATTCTGGGAGGAGATCGCCGCGGAAAGCGACCGCAGCGCCCGCGTCATCCAGATCCTGAAGAACTACCGCGAGACCATGGTCAAGGCGGGCCCGCCATACCGCTACGGCTAAGTCCGATGCCGCCGTGCAGGTGATGCATGACGCTCGCCTGCACGGTTGAGCCTCGCCCGGCCGCCCTGTCGAGGAGGAGGGAGCGCTGCCTGTCCCGCAGACTTCCCTCCCCTCGATTGATCACGGCGTGCCCCCTTTCATTCTCCCGATCGCACTCGGTGCACGGTCAGGCGTGCCCGGCGGCAAATCGCCTCGGTATCCAAACCCGGAAGCTGAGAACGATGGCCGCAGCGGAGACGATCGTCATCACGGTGCCGGGCACGAAGTTCACGAAGCCTGGGATATCGACGAACAGGAAATAGCCCACATCGGTCAGACCGCCGACCATGGCAGTGACCCAGATTGCCGTCATGTTGCCGCGCCAGATGAAAACCGCCCCGACGAAAGTCGCCAATCCGACCCAAAGCAGGTTGAAACCGTGCTGGTTCAGGATTCCGCCAACGGCCGGATGGTAGTCGGGAGCAAGTTCGTCCCGATCGACGGCGTCCGCGATGGCGGCGAACCCGTCAGCGGGATCCTGAATGATTGTCATCACGCCGGCAAAGGCATGCACCAGCCCCCAAATGACCCAGAGGACCGCGGCGACTTTGAGAAGAGTGGCGGTTGTCGAAGGGGCCATGGAAGCGCTCCTGTGTCGGGTCGGGTGCGTCTTGCTGTTATGCCGGCGCCGGCAATGCGTCGCGCAGGGCCGCAAGCGCATCGCGCAGCGCCAGGACGTCGTCCGGGAGTGTCAGGCGTCCGGTTTCGGCATCGAACCGGTCCGAATAGGGGCCGACCGAGAGGCTGCCCTTGACGTCGCCGCCAAAGAACGGAGCCGTCTCCACGGCGGTTCTCAGGACGTTTTGTCCACCACGCGCGCCGATGGAGGTGGCAAGCATCACCATCGGCTTGTCCTGGTAGATCTTCATGCTGATCCGGCTGGCCCAGTCGAAGATGTTCTTGAACGCCGCCGTGTAGGACCCGTTGTATTCCGCAAAGGAGACAATCAACCCGTCCGCCGCGCCGATCTTGTCATAGAACGCCTGCGCCTGCGGCGGGATCCCACCGGCCTTCTGGCGATCCGGACTGTAGATCGGCATCTCGTAGTCGTTCAGGTCGATGATCTCCGTTTCGGCCTCGGATGACCGTCCCGCCCGAAAGACTTCGGCCGCGTGCATGGCGAAGCGTTTGTTGATCGACGTGCTGCTGTTCGAGGCGGCAAAAGCCAGGACGTTCATTTGGTACGTCCCATGGGAAGGAACGGGATTTGCGCGCGGTGGAGATAGAGCACGGCCGTGCAGATCAGACCGAGAACGACAGCGGGCACAGCCGATGGCCCGAGAATGAACACGTGCGTCAGCACCGCGCCGACCATCGTGGCGCCCAGCAAGGACGCGCCCAGGACCTGCCGATTCGGCACCCAGAGCAGAACGGCACCGCCCACTTCGATCAAACCGGTCAGGTAGCGAAACCACTGGCCGAAACCAATGGTCTCGAACGTGGCCACCATCATGTCGACGCCGGCCAGCTTTGCGCCGCCCGCTCCGACGAAGGCGAGGGTCAAGAGCGCGCGCAAACCCAGTGAGAGATACTTCATCGATCAAGATCCACAGTCTGATCATCGTTCCAAACCGGTAAGATGTATGCCGCACTGAATGGACACAATGCGCGGAAGCGCGCATGATATGCGCGAAAATCGAGCATGTAGATCATGGATAGATGGACGGAATTGCGGACGGCGTATCAGGTCGCCAAGCTCGGCACCATCAGCGCCGCTGCGGCGGCCCTGGGATTTCACCGGGCGACGGTCAACCGGCACATCGATCTGCTGGAGGACGAGCTGGGCGCGCGGATCTTCATCCGCCATGCCAGGGGCTACAGCCTGACCGAGTTGGGCGAGGACGTCTTGCGCGTCGCCCAGAAGACGGAAGAGCTTGTCGACGACCTGGCGGGCCGCGCCCGGGGCGGCCATCGGCACATCGAGGGCGAGATCAAGGTCACGATCCTTCCGCCTTTCGCTCAGTTGCTGATGGCACCGGCCGTCCGATTTCGCCGGGAGAACCCGAACTGCAAGGTTTCCATCCTTGTCAGCGAGGATCTGGCCCGGCTGGAATACGGCGAGGCCCATATTGCGCTGAGAGCGGGTGCGAAACCCGATCACCCGGACTACGTGGTCAGCGAATTCAAGCGCGTCGGGCTGAACCTCTATGCCCATGACCGCTATGTTCAGCGCAAGGGCATGCCGCGAAGCCCGCATGATCTGTCGGCGCATGAGTTTGTCGTCCACGCGGAGCCGACAGGCCGCCTGCCGTTCCATCGCTGGCTCGCCGAGACTGTCCGACCATCGCAGATCGCCTTGTCGTCAACGAGCACAAATGTGTTGTCCGAAGCCGTCTTCGCGGGGGTGGGGCTGGGATTCCTGAGCGACGTGGATGCTGCGGACCGGGATGACCTGCACCCCGTGCTGCCGTCCAACAGGGACTGGTACGTGTCCTTGTGGCTGGTCACCCATGTCGACCTGCATCGCACCGAAAAGGTGCAGGCAATGCTTGCCTGCCTCAGAGCGATCGGCTCCTGACGCCGGTCCAGCGGATCGGTTTCAAGGCCTCCGCTCGGGCATGACCGCAAGACCGCGGTCAAGGCGGGTCCGGCGGATCGCAATGGATCAGCCCGGACAGCGGCATCGGTCAGGCGGATTGGTGTGGCCCAATCAGGCCTTTGCCCGGGCGCCCGTGGTCTGGCCCACCGGTCGGCGCCCTAGAGGAAATCGTCCCGGCGCGGCGCGAAGGTGTCGATGAGCTGGCCCGCCTGCAGCGCCTTGCACGAGTGCACGGCATTCGACGGGATGATGAGCGAGTCTCCCGGTCCGAGAAGCCGCGTCTCTCCGTCCACGGTGAATTCGAATCGCCCGGAGGCGACAAAGGTGGACTGGACATGCGGATGGCTGTGCGGCGCGCCGATCCCGCCGTCGCGGAACCGGAACGCGACCGTCATCAACTCCGGACTGTCGGCCAGGACCCGGCGTTCGACACCCTCGCCGGAGGGCACCCAATCGGATATCGCGGTAGCCGTTTCGTCCATTCTCTTCCCCTTCAAGCGTCGCGCCGTAGTGCTATTGATTGAACCACAGAGGCACAGAGACACAGAGAAACAACTGTCACAATCAGCCGTCCTTCCCGCGTCGGCCCTTAGATCGTCATTCCCGCGAAGGCGGGAATCCAGCCCGTCCCGACTTTGACGCTCAACGGCTGTAACCCCTGGATTCCCGCCTTCGCGGAAATGACGGCTGGTTTTTCGTTTGATGTTGCTCCGTGTCTCTGCGTCTCTGTGGTGAAGTCCTGTTTGTTTGCCTGCGGCCTGCCGACCCCTTGGAGCATCGCCCATGACCCAGACCCGCATTGACCGCATCCGCGCGTTGCTCAAGGGCATCGAGACCGGCGATCCGGCGGCGGTGGCGGTCATCCACCCGGACACCTACATCCAGCACAACCCCCAGACCCATGAGGGGCGCGAGGGCCTGGCGGCGCTGTTCCAGCGCCTGTCCAAGACCAATCCCCGGGTCAACATCGTGCGCGCCTTCTCCGACGGCGATTTCGTCTTCGGCCACACCGAGTACGATTTCGCCAGCCGCCGGATCGGCTTTGAGGTGTTCCGCTTCGAGGGCGACCTAGCCGTCGAGCACTGGGACAACATCCAGCCGCGCCAGGGCCCCAACCCCTCCGGCCACAGCATGGTCGACGGCCCGACCGAGGCGACCGACCATACCCGGACCGAGGCCAACCGCGCCCTGGTCCGCAGCTTCGTCGAAGAGGTGCTGATCAGCCGCCGCCTGGACGCCCTGCCCCAGTTCATCGACGCCGAGACCTTCACCCAGCACAACCCCCACCTCGCCGACGGCCTGCCGGCCCTGCGCGCTGCCCTTGCATCCCCGCCCGACCCGGGCCCCGAGACCCGCTACGACCGCCTCCACCGAATCCTCGCCGAGGGCAACTTCGTCCTCGCCGTCAGCGAGGGTGCGCGAGATGGCGTTCACTCTGCCTTCTACGACCTGTTCCGCGTCGCCGATGGCAAGCTGGTGGAGCATTGGGACACGGTCGAAGCGGTCGCCCCGCGGGAAGAATGGAAGAACGACAACGGGAAGTTCTGAAGCCGGAAGCGTCCGGCCCCCACCCCGCGGCCTCCCCCACCTTGTCATTCCCGCGAAGGCGGGAATCCAGGAAGCGCCGATCTTGACTGGATTCCCGCTTTCGCGGGAATGACACTTATGGTGAGGCCCGTCGTCATTGCGAGGAGCCGAAGGCGACGCGGCAATCCACGACCTGCCGAGAGAGTGGATCGCCGCGCTTCGCTCGCGATGACGGCGTGTTGGACGTACCCTGAATCCGCCAACCGAAGGAACCCCACTTGAATCCGCCGTCGCGCGAGGAGGGCCGCTGGCCGGCCTTTGCCATTCCCGCCTTCCGCTATTACTGGTTCGGCCGGTTCGCGTCGGTGTTCGCGGTGCAGGTCACCAGCGTGGCGGTCGGCTGGCAGGTCTATGACATCACCCGCGACCCGCTCGATCTGGGCCTGGTCGGGCTGATCCAGTTCCTGCCGTCGCCGCTGCTGGTGCTGGTGACGGGGCAGGCCGCCGACCGCTTCGGCCGGCGCAATATCATGGCCGCCTCGATCGCCGTCGAGGCCCTGTGCGTCGGCCTCCTGGCCTGGCTGACCTTCCGCGGGCTGGACAGCGTCATGCCGATCTTCGCGATCCTGCTGGTCTTCGGCATCGCGCGCGCCTTCTACGGCCCCGCCGCCAATTCCCTGGTCGCCAACCTGGTCCCGAGGGAAAAGCTTGCGGGCGCGGTGGCGCTCAACACCGCGTCGTGGCAGACCGCCACCATCGTCGGCCCGGTCGCCGGCGGGCTGCTCTACGGCATCGCGGCCCCGGCCGCCTATGGCGGCGCCCTTGCCCTGCTCGCCCTGGCGACCATCCTCGTCCTGCTGGTGCCGAGGCCGACGATGCGCGACCTGCCGCCCAAGGTCGACTGGTCTGCAGTGCTGGCCGGCTTCCGCTACATCGGCTCCAACCGGGTCGTGCTGGGGGCGATCTCGCTCGATCTCTTCGCCGTGCTGCTGGGCGGGGCGACGGCCCTGCTGCCGGTCTACGCCCGGGACATCCTGGAGCTGGGCCCGTGGGGGCTGGGCCTGCTGCGGGCCGCCCCCGGGGTCGGCGCGATCTCCGTCGCCCTCTATCTCGCCGGCCACCCGATCCGCGACCGCGCCGGCACGATCCTGTTCGTCTTCGTCGCCGCCTTCGGCCTGTCGACCGCAATCTTCGGCCTCTCGACCGCCGTCTGGCTCTCCATCGCGGCCCTGGTGCTGGTGGGCGCCACCGACATGGTCAGCGTCTATGTCCGCGAGACCCTGATCCAGGTCTGGACCCCCGACGCGGTGCGCGGCCGGGTCAACGCCGTCAACATGGTCTTCATCGGCGCCTCCAACGAACTCGGCGAATTCCGCGCCGGGGTGATGGCGGCGTGGACCAGTGCCGTGTTCGCGGTGACGTTCGGCGGGGTGGGGACGATGGCGGTGGCTGGGCTGTGGGCGCGGTGGTTCCCGGAGCTAAGGCGGATACGGAGCCTGGATGGGGCGGGGCGGGAGTGATCCGATCTACCGGTTGAATCACTTCAGGACAGCGTTTGGTAAGTAACTTGACGATGCGGCCTCGGGATTTTGCAAGGGGATGCCTGAGTTATCTCATTGTCTCGAGAATACATACCCAAAAGGAGCACCAAGTTGGAAATATTATCTTCACTACTACAGATTATTGGAGCAATAATTGTATCGGCGGGTGTTATTGTGGGGTCTGCGTATTGGCTCTTTAAACTTCTCGCGGAGAAGTGGCTCAATGCAAAATTTGCTGAACGCCTGGAAGACTACAGGCATGCACAAAAGAAAGAACTGGAGAACGTCCGGTTCGAGATCAACAAACTCATGGATCGGACCGTGAAACTACATCAACGCGAATACGACGCGCTTCCCGAAGCGTGGTCACTACTGGTGAAAGCAAACGGTATCACGAAGGCAGCTATCTCGCCCTTGCAGCATTACGCTGATGTCCAACGTATGAATGACGCACAGCTGGATGTGTTTCTCTCGGAGAGTTCGCTCCCCAAGTGGGAAAAATCGGCGTTGAAAGCGGCCACCAACAAAAACCAATATTATATGAATGCCCAAAGTTGGTATATGAGCACAAACGCTCTAGACGCAGCACAAGAGTTTCATGTGTTCCGACTTAAGAATGGAATATTTATGTTACCTGAAATACACGAAAAGCTCGAGCTGATGGATGATCTGATGTTCAAGGCGATTGTTGATCGCCAACTGCAACTTCAGGATAAGCCGCGCCCAGAGACAAATGAGGCTCGTCAGAAGCTAGAGAATGAGGGTGAGGGAATAATGAAGGAATTGGCTGCCGACATCCGTGAGCGCCTCTGGAACTAGCAAGGGCAATCACGGTGACAGCTCACCAAATTCCGCATTGGGGCGTAGGGGCCGGAATGCAAATAGGGGGATCTAGTAAACTGTCACCGTAATCCAACTCCTCCGCATCGCCGAGGGCAAGCTCGTGGAGCACTGGGACGCAATCGAAGCAATCACCCTGCACAGCGGTTCGAAGAATGAGAACTGGAAGTCTTGAGGCCTAATCCACGGCAGTCTGAGTGAGAACGCAATAGCTATTGATTTAGTATTTAGATTGCGGTGGCATAGCCATAATTCTGGCACAGGTATAATCCATCTGAGGTCGCAGTTGCCATGACACGACTACCAAGACTCTGGGATTGTATCAAAACACATATGCCTCGAGGTATATGGGTCCTAATTGAGCGAATTTATGAGCTCGTAGAAATTAACCTTCCACTCGACGAGGAAGACTTTGTGGGACAATCTCCAACTTCAGATATTCCAAAGTGGAAACGGAACGTCCGCAATGTCCTTCAATACAGAAAATCCACCGGCGAGATTGAATGGGATAGAGATGCACGCTATCGACTCTAAGTCTACAGACACGTCGCAGTAATTGCTGTGCAACAGCCTTTTCGGCCGGGTGGATCAGTTCACTTCGTTCGGCGGAGCAAAGTGGGAGGACCGAGGTTCGAGGAAGTACCGGACGAGAGGCGCTATGTCAGTTCGCTCTGACGCGTAATCCCGAGTGAGTGCGATGTTTCTGTTCCGGTAGTAGAGAGCATCTTCGGACGTTAGCGGTGTCATCGGATCGACTACATTGCGTCGTCGTCCGTCGAAGACAACAAGGTACCCCTTTAACGCCACCGTTGGGTCTGTCGATCGCTCCCGTTCGACATAGTCAACTAGTTGATCTGCACCTTCCTGGGCGCGCGCATCCCGGTAGGAAGTGAACTTCGTTCCATCCGAATCCTTCGTCAGTGAGTCGCCCAACCACTTAATTTCGATCAGTGCACGTAACTTCGAACCAAACCAGTTGGCAATTAGATCGACCGGTTTCGTCTCGTCAGTATTATGTTCTGGACGGACAGACACGTCTCCCCTGATCCTAGTATTCAAGAACCGCTCAAGCGATCGACGCATAATCGCTTCGGGTTTGTTACTTAACACCAGTCTATGCCCATTGCGACCGCCCACCCAAATATCCGCTAGTATTGGGCATGACACATCTGCAGCGTCCTGACGATACTTCTCGAGTGCCTCTTCAAGATCGGCAACCGTTGCGACAGCAAAGTTGCTGGCGGCTCCGGTCGCAAGTGGTGGCATCGTTCTTGATCGCCCGCCGATTACGAACCGATCAACGCCATTTTCGTTAACAAAGACGAGCGAACGCTGCGATAACGGCTCAAGAGATGGAGTCGCCATTGAAGCAATGAGATCATACCGCCCGTCATTTCGGACATCGATCAGAATGGCGGACGCATCCTCCATACGCCTTCTATGTCCTGAAACACTTTCGAGACTAAGTGCCGTTGCAATCCTCTCCATGCCATCCTGGACTTCATCAAATCCCTCGTCCTGCATCCGGTAAAAGAATATGAAGGTCGTCGACATCTGATCCGGCGGAACCTGCTGGAAGAACTCGCGGATTCGGTTTAGTAGGCTCGTAAGACAAGCGACTCCATTCTCACCAAAGACGTCACGCGCATCAGTCCAGAAGATCATTGAGGCCGCTTCTTGGACCGACTTAAGGTTCAGCGCCACTGCTCAACCTTCCGCTATTACTCGAGCAGACAGCCAAACCACAACTGGCTGAAGTAGATCTTCGGCCTCCGGGCCTAATACCTCTTTGATGAGCGCAAACTCGCTATAGATCTCCGCGACATCTGCCTCCTTCAGTAGCGCCGAGGCACGCCGGTGGCGCAGACTAATCGCGACCCCAGGCGAATGGTTAATTGCATCGCGGACAGCGCCTCTTGGCAGGTTCAATGCGCACGCAAATGCGTCGCTAAGCCAAATTCTGCGGCGTGAGCTCTGTGCAAGTCCGTCCAGTACGGCAATCTCAGCCTCAAATAACTCCTCTTCTGGACACAGCACACCATCCTCTTCACGTATAATGGAGCGTCTAACTAAATTCTCTCGAGCCTCCTCCAAGTCGTGCGAAAAAGGGAAACCTTCGGTAGTTACTGAGAAGGCGTAACCCCATTCCGAAACTGGCACGCCCCTGTTCAGCGCAACCAAGTTCGCGAGGTACGCGTATAGATGCATTTCAGCGACCGAGATCGGCGCGAGAGAGGATGGCGCGAGACCGACCAAGAAAACTACGTCAGTTAGTGCCGCGGATTGTAGTGAGCGTCGAATCGACCTCACTGCAACGCCTCCTCGATTTCCTTGTAGGCCAGAACGAACAGTTCTTCCTCTTGACGTTGCACTTCGCTCAGTTCACTCCAGTCGGTCATACGTTCAATCTGCATGCCGGCACGCTTTTGGCGCCTGGCCAGCCTCCGGAGAAGAGCGGAACTCCTGAGATTTGCCGTCATCAAGATGGAGTTACCGCGCTTGGCGAAGTTCGAGAACATATCGCCCGCCCGCGCTTCGTAAGAAATGTCGAGCGAGCCTTCCGGAGTATCGATCAGTATTGTTGCACTTTCTGAACTCATGAATTCTGCAAGCGCCATTCTTAGTGCTATGTCGAGAAAGAAACGCTGGCTCTCTGACACGTCGTCCGATCGAGAGCGGGCTTGATCTTCTAAGCTCAAGAGGAGCTCAAAACCCGTCTCGTTCTTGCCCTTGCGATGTTCGAGCTCGATGTCCACGGTGAGTCCGATGAATTCCTCGGCGTAGGTACGAAACAACTCGGTAAATCTTTCAGAGTGAAGATCAAACTGCGTTTGCAATTCACGTTCAATCTTGTGTAGAGCACGCCTAGCGCGATCCCGTTCCGCATACTCTTTCTTACTTTGCAGGTCGAAGCGATCAGCCTCAGCCCTCAAGCGTTCAATTGCCGCGTTGAGTGCGTTTGGCTCAGTCTCCGGAACAGCTAACTGCTGCGCATTCGGATTATCTGTGAGGAATTCATCTCGAGCCTCGCGAGCGGCAGCTTCCGCCTGCAGAGACGTCACGTAATCATCCTTCAGTCTTCCACGGCGATCGAGTGCACTCTTCAGTGCAGCGCGAGACTTTTCGATCTGTTGATCGAGGACCTTTAGTTTCTGCAGAGCCGCATCATCGTCCACTGCGTTCGCGACGCCACTGCCGCAAAGGGGGCAGACGTTCTTGTCGATCGAGGACTGTAACGTATCAGCGACACCTTCAGTCGCACACACAGCGCAACGATTGCTTCGAATTGTCGAACGAATAAGCGGATGGTGCCTCGTAATTGGCGAGCCAACCGCTCGATCTGCGAACGTTTCATCATAGCTGAGCTGTAGCTCAGTTAGTGCGGCACTGCGGTCGGAGACAACTGCTTCGGCCTTGCGAAGCTCGACGTCCTTTCGGTGTACGCGTTCTGCAGCATCATCGAGCCGAGTGTTTAGCCGCTCATACCTCTTGAGCGTGGATTCATCGGCGCGCTCTTCATTGTTATCGTCCAGCAATGCCTTCTGGAGCCGTTCTGCCTCGTCGAGCGACTGCCTCGCAGCGAATCTGCTGTTGCGGGCCCGGGAACCAAGTCTCTCGACATCTCGTTTGAGATTGTTCGCGCTGGCGGCCTGCGCGGCATCGGACCCGAAAGCCAGATATAGCGCGTTTGTGAGAGCTATTGGGTCCCATAGCAAAAGGTGACGGTCCTCATCAAAAGCACAAACGTAATGCATCAAGAACACAAACTGATTGAAATCGGGGAGGCCGCACTCAGCCACTACAAGTTCCTTGTAGGCGCGCTCCGCCGCGGCTTCCTCAAAACTGGATGATGATTTCTCTCCGTTTTCCTTTATCTCAAGCGCAGTAACTGCCCCTGCGCCAAAAAACTGGCGCTTCACAGAGGCACTCTTGTTGGGCCATACAAGTTGCACCGTAATCGCTGCGTGCTCTGCAACCGTTTCACTCAAACGCCCTCCGTAGTAGTCGTCACGTCGATCAAGGCGAGTAGCCTCCTCAGAATACTCGCGCGGTGATGAGAAGCTACGTGCGCGGTAGGGAATACCGCCGGTCAAACCATATAGAAGCGAGTTTAGAAAGGTCGATTTCCCAAGGCCATTTGCCCCGATCAAACAGAAGACACTACGATCTATTTTCACTCGAACGTTCGGCTTACGTCGGTAGAGGTCAAATGCAGACAATTCGACACGGCCGATAGTTGGAAAGCAATACGGCGCGTCATTCGGCTTTCTGTTCATTTGATCGTTACGTCTTTTCGCCGCCTAAGCCGCAGAGCAGTTTCTGAGAGATCGAACCCACCTCCATGCTGCGCACTAACACGCATAGAGCGAATTTCGCCAGCGGATTCTACATCATAGCCACATTGCGGTGCGATCTCAGCCAAGATTCTGGCGACATCGATTTTGACTCCACAGTATTGGCTGTCGCCGACAGCGGCGACAACATTGCCGCCTGGACGGACGACCCGATTCAAAGAAAGCAGTACGCTGCGAAGGTCTGCGAAATAACCAACTACCATTTCAGGAATGTTGCGGTTCCAAAGGTCTTTTCGCCGTTCATCGAGGGCCGCCTTTACTGCCCTTAGCATTGGTGTTGTAGTTACAGATTCGGCCGCAGGCCATTTGATTTGCACATGTGAGCGCAAAGTACGATCCCGGAGATTCCTGTTGTCGCCTCTCGACTGCAGGTACCCCAGCATCCAGAGTTCAAGGTTATATACGTCTGTGTAGTCAAATGAATTCGGATATGGCGGAGAAAAAATCGCCAAATCAGCTGAGGCTATCTTCTTTAATCTCGAGCGAGCGTCATCAGTGTATACATAATGCTTTGAATCAGTATATATATTGAACGCAATCAAATCCTCGACAGCCCGTGTTATGGATGCTTCAAATCTTTCAAATACATCCTGTTTCGATACATGGCGATTTTCCCAATTCTGTCGATACCGCCGGCCCTTCCCGTTTATTGTTACATTACTGCAATCGACGAGTACGCTCGCTAGAAGTACACGAGCTAGCCGAGCCTCCGCCTCGTTCAAAATCGAAATCCGACGGTTCAGAGCGCGAAGCGCTCCGAAAGCTTCACGGGCAAATACGTAACGGCCTTTGACACCAGGTTCGACGAGCGTGGCCGGCGCGCCATTGACCGGGCGATAATCTGACTTACAGATATTCGTCCGATCGATGAGACGGCGGCAAGAATCCACGAATGATGCGGCAGAGACAACAGTCACTTTTGCTCTAATGAGGTCTGCCATGAATGGGTTGACCTCAATCGAGGTGCTATCAAGCCCTTGCATTCGCGCAGTAAGTGCGGTGGTACCGCTACCACCGAAGGGATCCAGCAGATGGCGTACTGGATACTCGCAAGCCGCGATGGATTCTGTTACGAACGCTGGTGAGTAGGCTTCCTTGAAGCGGAACCAACGTTGGAAAGGAAGATCGCCCGCGCCCACATTCGAAGACAGGGGTGCCTCGGAATTCTGAGCGGAGAGCCATTTCTTGACGATCTCCTCGCGAAGACGTGACAACGCTCCTTCGGTCATGACAGATACGCCCGCTTAGAAGGCAGTCCGTGGAGCATCCCAAACATTCTTAATGCGCCTCCGCCCAACTGTCCCCAATCCCCGATTCCGCCACCAGCGGAATCTCCAAATGCGCCGCACCCTCCATCACCTCGCGCGCCACCGCCGCCGTCCTCTCCGCCTCGCCCTCCGGCGCCTCGAACAGCAGTTCGTCGTGCACCTGCAGCAGCATGCGGGCCTTCAGGCCGGCCCGCTCCAGCGCCGTCGGCAACCTTGTCATCGCCCGTTTGATGATGTCGGCCGCGGTTCCCTGGATCGGGGCGTTGATGGCCTGGCGTTCGGCGAAGGCGCGGCGGGCCGGGTTTGAGTCCTTGATGCCGGGCATGTGGCATTTGCGGCCGAACAGGGTCTCCACATAGCCCTTCTCACGGGCGGAGACCTTGGTGTCCTGCATCCAGGCCTTCAGCTCCGAAAAGCGCTCCAGGTACTGGGTGATGAAGTCCCGCGCCTCGGCCTGGGGGATTTTGAGCTGGTTGGCGAGGCCGAAGGCGCTGATGCCGTAGATGATGCCGAAATTGATCGCCTTGGCGCGGCGGCGGATCTCCGGCGTCATGTCGGCCATCGGCACGCCGAACACCTGGCTGGCGGTCATGGCGTGGATGTCCTGGCCCTCGCGGAAGGCCTGCTTCAGCGCCTCCACCCCGGCGATCACCGCCACCAGGCGCAGCTCGATCTGGGAGTAGTCGACCGAGATCAGCTTGTGCCCCGGCTCGGCGACGAAGGCATAGCGGATCTTGCGCCCCTCCTCGGTGCGGATCGGGATGTTCTGCAGATTGGGGTCGTTGGACGACATGCGCCCCGTGTTGGTGGCGGCCAGGCTGTAGGAGGTGTGCACCCGGCCGGTGCGTTCGTTGATCTGGCCGACCAGGGCGTCGGTATAGGTGCCCTTGAGCTTGGAGAGCTGGCGCCAGTCCAGCACCTTCTCGGCGATGGTGTGGCCCTGGGCGGAGAGCGGCTCCAGCACGTCGGAGTGGGTGGACCACTGGCCGGTCTTGGTCTTGCCCTTGGGCCCCGGTTCCAGCCCCATCTCCTCGAACAGCACCTCGCCGAGCTGCTTGGGGGAGCCGACATTGAAGGGGTGGCCGGCGAGCTGGTGGATTTCGCCCTCCAGGGTCTCCAGCCGGCCGGCGAACTCCGCCGACAGGGATTCCAGTTTCTTGCGGTCGGCCTTGATGCCGGCCAGCTCCATCTCGCCGACCACCCGGACCAGCGGCCGCTCGATGGTCTCGTAGACGGTGGTCATGCGCTCGGGCACCAGGCGCGGCTTCAGGGCCCGGTGCAGGCGCAAGGTGATGTCGGCGTCCTCGGCGGCGTAGCCCAGCGCCTTGTCCAGCGGCACCCGGTCAAAGGTGATCTGGTTCTTCCCCTTGCCGGTGATGTCGCTGTACTTGACCGTCGTGTGGCCCAGATGCAGCTCGGCCAGATCGTCCATGCCGTGGCCGTGGGCGCCGCCGTCCAGCACGTAGGAGATCAGCATGGTGTCGTCGACCGGGTCCATGCGGACGCCGTGCTTGGCCAGGATGTGATAGTCGTATTTCAGGTTCTGGCCGATCTTCAGGACCGACGGGTCCTCCAGCATCGGCTTCAGGATAGTGATGGCTCGGTTCAGCGCGATCTGCGGCGGCGCGGCATCGGCGGCGTCCAGGTCCAGGGTGCCCTCGCCCCCCGCCCCGGTATGGCCGACCGGGATGTAGCAGCCATTGCCGGGCGCGGTGGATAGGCAAATGCCGACCAGCTTCGCCGCGGCGGCGTCCAGGGAGGTGGTCTCGGTATCGACGGCGACGGCGCCCGCCTCCACTGCCCGGTCGACCCAGGCCTGAAGTGCCGCCTCGTCCTGCACCAGCTCGTATTCGGCCTTGTCCGGCTCCGCCGCGGCGGCCGGGGCCGTCTCGCCGGCCTCCGGCGTCGGTGCGGCGCCGCCCTCCATCTGGCTCTCGATGCGCGCCGACATGGTCTTGAAGCCCTGGGTGCGCGTGAAGTCGAGCAGCTTCTGGCGGTCGAAGTCATGGACCTTGAGGTCGTCCAGCGTCAGGGGCAGATCGACATGGTCCTCCAGCCGCACCAGCTGGCGGGAGATGCGGGCCATCTCGGCATTGTCGATCAGGGCCTGGCGGCGCTTGGGCTGCTTGATCTCCTCGGCCCGCTCCAGCAGGGAGTCCAGATCGCCGTACTCGTTGATCAGCAGGGCGGCGGTCTTGACGCCGATGCCCGGCACGCCCGGCACGTTGTCGGTGCTGTCGCCGGCCAGGGCCTGCACGTCGATCACCTTGTCCGGAGTGACGCCGAACTTCTCCTCCACCTCGGGCAGACCGATGTCCTTGTTCTTCATCGGGTCGAGCATGGAGACGCCGTCGCCGACCAGCTGCATCAGATCCTTGTCGGAGGAGACGATCACCACCTTGTCGCCGCGCTCCCGCGCCAGCCGGCAATAGGTGGCGATGATGTCGTCGGCCTCATAGCCCTCCAACTCCAGCCGCGGCAGGCTGAAGGCGTCGGTCGCCTCGCGGATCAGCGGGAATTGCGGGATCAGCTCTTCCGGCGTCTCGGAGCGGTTGGCCTTGTACTCGGGATAGATGTCGTTGCGGAAATTCTCCTGCTTGGCGTCGAAGACCACCACGATGTGGTCGGCCTGGATGTCGGCGATCAGCTTCAGCAGCATGCCGGTGAAGCCGTAGACGGCGTTGATCGGCACCCCGTCCGACTTGCGGTTCATCATCGGCAGCCCGTGGAAGGCGCGGAAGATGTAGGCGGAGCCGTCCACCAGATAATAGGTGCGCTCCCCGGAAGGCGTGGTCGTGTCAGCCATGGCGCGGATGGAGGTTGCGAATGCCCCCGAGACCATCGCGCAGACGGGCCGTGGTGTCGAGGGGTGAGGGTCGGCGGAGGGCTCTATGTTGCCGGCATGCTGCCGATCAAACCGGGGCGATCCCGCTAGCAACCAGCCACTTTGTTTTCACCACCAAGGCACCAAGAGGCCCGGTTGGTGGCGCCGAAGGCGCAAGAAAACCACAGAGGCACAGAGACACAGAGAACCAGAGAACCAGAGAACCAGAGAACCAAAAGAAAGAATTGCCTCCGGCGGGAGTCCGCAGCGCGAGGTCATTTGTTGGTTCTCTGTGTCTCTGTGCCTCTGTGGTGAAAACCCGTTTAGTGCGCCTTCGGCGCCACCAACCGGGACTCTTGGTGCCTTGGCGTCTTGGTGGTGAAGATGAGTTGTTGAACGTCGGCCATCAGATCGGCGGCGCTTCGACGACCTCCCCTGCCCGCGCCTTCACCGTCAGGGCGGCGATCTCCTGCTCCAGTTCCGCCGGGAAGGGTTGCAGTCCGGACGGGCGACCGGTGCAGCCGCCGTCGAACATCCACGAAATCCCCCGCAGCATCAGGGCGGTGTAGATCTCGAACAGGTCGCGGCCGAAATGGGCGGCGTCGCCGGCCAGGTTCAACAGGCTGCCGCGGCCGAGCAGGAACAGGTGGCGGTCGCCGAGATCGATGCGCTCCACATGCCGGACGATCTCGCGGTGGGGATGGCCGTAGAGCCAGTCGATATCGATCTCACGGTTCAGATGGCCGACATTGAACAGCAGGGCGCCGGGCCGGGCCTGTTGCAGCTCCGCCTCGCACAGCACGTCGGAAACGCCGGTCGCCGTCACCACGATCTGGCATGCGGCCAGCCCCTCGGCCAGGGAGACCGTGTCGCAGCCGAAATGCTGCGCTTCCAGCAGCCGCACCGGGTCACGCTCGGCGACCGAAACCTTCGCCCCCAGGCTGACCGCGCGCTGTGCCACCCCGCGCCCGACCGGGCCGAAGCCCACCACCAGCACCCGGCGGCCGAACAGGCTCATGCCGGTGATCCGGGAGAAGGCCGGCCAGACCGCGTCGCCCACATGAAAGCGGTTGTGCAGCCCGTCCTTCAGGCGGATGTCGTTCCAGTCGAACACCGGGAAGCCGAGATCGAGGCCGGCCAGCCGGTGGATGCCGGTGGTCGTCGCCTCCAGCGCGCCGGTGACCGGTCGGCCCGAGGCGGCCACCGCCTCGATCAGTTCCCCGCCCATATCGGACAGGAACTCCGCGCCGCAGCCGCTGACGATATCCAGATTCTGGCGGTAATCGGCATCGCTCATGCCGCTCCAGCCCAGCACCGACACGCCCAGCCGGGACAGGTACGCCGCGGCCCGGTCGTCGGTGCTGTCGACGTTGCAGGCGCCCATCACGATCGCGGCACCGGCCTCGGTCAGGGCCGATGCGACCGCGATGAAATCCGGCGTGATGTGTTGCCAGCAGGCCAAGGTGCGGCCGCGCCAGTCGCGCCCGGCAAGCGCCCGGCGATAGGCCTCGGTGACCGGCATGATCTCCGCCTGCCACTCCAGCTCCTGCGCCGTCAGCGCGTCGGCGAGGGCCGGGTCCTTGATGCGCGATTGCGGAAGGTCCATGGCTGCGCGGTCGCTAATCCGCGACGGCGGCCGAGTCCTCCGGCTCGGGGTCCGCCGCTGCCGGCTGCTCCGGTTGCGTCGCAGGAGCCGGCGCTGCCGCGGCACGGCGATTGACGAAGCGGCGGCCGCAATAGCCGCAGACCACGGCGTCATTGGTGCCGAAACTGTAATAGACCATCGGATGGCCGAGGGCGCCGCCGCCGCCATCGCATCCGACGCTCTCGGTATGCGCGTCGACCTCGATGATTTCGGGCGGCTGGGTATTGGGCATGAGCGTTACCGGTGCTCGGGTTGACCGTGCGGAATGCCGGATGATACCCATGGCGGCTGGCCGATCAACCGGCTTCGCTTCATTACAGCCTGGAAACCCAATGGTGGCCGAGCCCCTCGCGCTCAACGACCTCGACCCCGCGACCCTGCCGACCAGCGCGGTCAGCGTGGAGAAACTGTCCAAGGTCTACAAGGGCAGCGGCAAGGCGCCGCCCAACGAGGCGTTGAAGGCCATCGACCTGGAGATCCCGCGCGGCTCGCTATTCGGCCTGCTGGGCCCGAACGGGGCGGGTAAGTCGACCCTGATCAACATGCTGGCCGGGCTGGTGACCAAGACGTCGGGCACGGCGTCGATCTGGGGCTATGACATCATTCGCCAGGCGCGCCAGGCCCGCTCGGCCATCGGGGTGGTGCCCCAGGAACTCAACATCGACCCCTTTTTCACGCCCAAGGAGCTGCTGGACCTGCAGGCGGGGCTCTACGGGGTGCCGAAGAAGCAGCGCATCACCATGGAGCTGCTGGACGCGGTCGGCCTCGCCGACAAGGCGGAATCCTATGCCCGGACCCTGTCCGGCGGCATGCGGCGGCGGCTGATGGTGGCAAAGGCGATGGTGCATTCGCCGCCGGTGCTTGTGCTGGACGAGCCCACCGCAGGCGTCGACATCGAACTCAGGCAACAGCTCTGGGCCCAGGTCCGGGCGCTCAACAAGGCCGGAACCACGGTGCTGCTGACAACCCATTACTTGGAAGAGGCCGAGGAGCTCTGCGACACCATCGCCATCATCAATCACGGCGAGGTGGTCGCCTGCGACAGCACCCGAAACCTGCTGCGCCGGCTGGACAGCAAGACCCTGACGGTGCACCTGACCGACCCGCTGAACGCGGTGCCGGAGGAGATGGCGGAGTATCAGGCGGTGCTCAGCGAGCCGCACTGCCTGCAGATCAAGTATCAGCCCAGCGCCACCCGCCTCGGCGAATTGCTGAACGCCATGGACAAGGCCGGCGTGCGCATCACCGACATCACCACGGAGGAAACCGATCTGGAGGACATCTTCCTGCAGATCACCCGTGGCAGCCATGACGGCTGATCCGGGAACCCGCCGCTGAAGCAAATCGTCAACGCAATTAATGCTAGAGTCCAGACGGGTTTAGCTGGACGCCTTGAGACGCCGATGAAATCGATCCCCCGGATATCGCTCGCCGTCATGGTGGTGCTGGTGCTCGGCGCTTGCGCCGGCCGGCTGCAGCCGATGGGGCCGGAGATTCAGGCCCCGGCGCTGAACGGCGAGGCGGTGGTGACCGGCGACGGCTACATCCTTCCGCTCAAATCCTGGATGCCCGAGGGCGAGGTCCGGGCCGCGATCGTCGCCTTGCACGGCTTCAACGACTACGCCAACGCCTTCGCCACGCCCGGGCCGGTCTGGGCCGAGGCCGGGATCGCCACCTACGCCTACGACCAGCGCGGCTTCGGCGGCACCGAGGAGATCGGCATCTGGCCCGGCACCGAGACGCTGGTCGCCGATGCCCGGGCGACGGTCGACTTGGTGCGAAGGCGCCATCCCGGCGTGCCGGTCTACCTGCTCGGCGAGAGCATGGGCGGGGCCGTGGTGCTCACCACCCTCGCGACCGCGGTCGATGACGGACAACCGATCGCCGTCGACGGCGTGATCCTGGTGGCGCCTGCGGTCTGGGCGCGCGGCACGATGCCGATCTACCAGCGCATCCCGCTCTGGCTCGGCGCCAACCTCATTCCCTGGGTCACCCTGACCGGGCGCGGGCTGGACATCCAGCCCTCCGACAATATCGAGATGCTGATCGCCTTCTCCCGCGACCCGCTGGTGATCAAGGAGACCCGCATCGACACCATCGACGGGCTGGTCGACCTGATGGGCGACGCGCTGGACGCGGCCCCGACCCTGTCCGTGCCGGCGCTGATCCTGTATGGCGACAATGACGAGATCATCCCGCCGCCGCCGATCGAGGCGATGCTGCGGCGGCTGCCGGCGGACCGCCATGTGGTGGCCTTCTACGAACAGGGCTTCCACATGCTGCTGCGCGACCTGAACGGCGACATCCCCCAGGGCGACATCGCCCATTGGATCGCCGACCCGAACGCGCCGCTGCCGTCCGGCGCCGACCTGCGCGGCGCCGAACGGCGCATGATGCTGGCCGAGCAGGCCGCCGAATAGGGGCGCAACGGGCGTCCCACAACCGGCTTTGCAGCCCAGACACTTTGGCGTATGGTGCCGCCCGCGCCGAAACCGGCGCCACCATGCGGACCCGTAGCTCAGCTGGATAGAGTGCTGCCCTCCGAAGGCAGAGGTCACAGGTTCGAATCCTGTCGGGTCCGCCATATTTTCTGCGACATGTAGAGATCACCCGGATTGCCTCGGGACTGTATCCGGGGCAGTCACACGCCATTTTCCGCGTGCGTCGGAACGATCTCGATCCGCAGGAATTTGCCCAAAGGATCAGAGATCCGACCGCATAGTCCGACGGTCCTCGTGCCGGAAGACTCTTCGATTGCTTTGATGGTGAGCAGGTCCGGTTTTCTTCATTTCCGGAATGGTTCAACTTTCCGGACTGATTGGATCATGAACGTGCGCTATTGCCGGTGGCTATCCACAGATTGAATTGCCCCGTCCCGTGCGTGGTTGATGGTTTAATCTACCTGCGGCGCGGAATCCCGCGGCTGGAGCTCCGGCCGGTTTGGCCAGGCTCCGGAGTGGTCACCCGCCGTTTGAGAAGCATGGAGCCATCAAATGATAATCCCGATAAAGCGAACATTCCGTGTTCCCATGATCCTGCTGATCACGCTCGCCACGGGGGGATGCCCACCCAACTGTAGTTGTCAAATCGACTTCTCATGCCCCGACGGCCGCGTATGCGACCCGGGAGTCAATTGCAAACCTGACGAGGAGAAAGGGCTATACGGCCTCTGCCGCGATCCCTTCCCCGACGAATTTCCCGAAGGCACACAGACAACACCCCCGTAAGAGCACACCTGGCGCAAAATCGTTCAGCGGTTCGACATCTTTTGAATAGGCGACCTTGTCGTCTGTCGGCCAAATGTATAGAATTTGAACTTTATACACATAAATTTTTATAGAAAGATTCTGATGTCCGATTACCCGTTGGTGCCGACCGGGCCGCTCCTCTATGTCTGGGATCGAGGAATTTATGGCCATCTTGCCTGGAGCGTGCGCGGAACCTATTCAAGCTACTTGCCGAGCGGAACTGCCAGGGATTGGCCGAAGCTCGGCAGCGAAGATGTCACCATGCGCGACGGAAAGACCCGAACGCTTGGAATCTACCGCGCTCCGGTGGACGGCAACCAGACCTACAACAGGGACAAGGATAAGTTTCAGGGGCCGCCCGATCACATCCTCGAAGTGCCCGGCTTGAACTCCGGACCGATGGAGATGCTCGCGCGCCAGCTCTATCGCTCCGGCCGCGACGAGCAGCCGCAACAGCTTGCCTATGTGCTCGACCGCGTGCGGGTCGCCGGGCCGGACGGGCAGATCAACCGGGTCGTGACCCGATCGAACTGCGTCACACATGCTCTGTCGTTGTTCTGCGCCGGGCTGAGCGGCGTCGATCTGGCGCAGGGGTTCCGCGCGCTCCACCCGGCCATGGCCATGGGGTCGCAAGCCAATGATTTCTCACGCTATTTTCGCGCGACCGAGATGTATGAGGGCGAAGACAAGAGCCCGTTCGCCAGCTATTACCAGGTCGGCAGCGTCCACGAACTGTGCAAGGCGTTCAACGCGTTCCATCCGGCTCGGTTTCAGCCCCCGGTCAGGCACCGCGTCTAGCCAGCCGTCGGCAAGCGGGACCAGCAACAGTTCGCTTATGCAGGCCGGCGACTGTGATAGGCTTCCGCCCAGTGATCGAACCGGACCCGGGGGAGCGCAGCGATCCTACGCCGCTCCGTTAGACTTTTCGCCGCTCTGACATTCTGCTGGCTGGCGCTCCTGGCGTCGGCCGCGGCGCAGGATGAGCCGCTGCCGTTCGAAATCCAGCTGACGATCTGGAACCTGATCCTGGATCAGGCCGACCGGGAGGCGGAGGCGCCCGGCCTGGAGCGCCGGCGGGTCGACGAGCTCAAGGTGCGGCTCGCCGAGATCCGCGCCGATGCCGAAGGGATCAAGGCGGATTTCGAGGCCCGCTTCGAACCTTTCCAATCCCAGCTCGATGCCCTCGGCCCGCCGCCCGAGGAGGGTGCCGCCCCCGAGCCGGCGGAAATCGCCACCCAGCGCGAACGGCTGGGGACGGACATCGCCGCGATCGACGGGCAGATCAAGCAGGTGGAACTGATCATCGCCCGCGCCAGCGAGCTGGATCGGAGGATCACCCGGCTGGCCCGCCGGCAGCTGCTCGACCAGCTGACCACGTCGTTTCCCTTCCCGCTTTCGCCGGACACCGTCTCAACGGCGGTGCCGGAGTTCCTCGGCGTGGTTCGGGAGATCGTCGACTCCCCGTTTGCCTGGTGGCAGGCCCTGGAACCGAACGATCGCCGGACGGCCACGATCCGGGCGATCATCGTTGTTCCGCTGGCGCTGGCGATCGGCCTGTTCTTCCGCATCGCGCTGCGCCGGTGGTTTGGCCGCGATCCGACCATCGAGGAGCCGACCTACACAAGGAGCCTGATCGCCGCAGTCGCCGAGGCCGGCGCCACGGGCGTCGTGCCGGCCTTGATCTTTGCCGGTTTCCTGTACCGGGCCACGCACCAGGGAACCCTGATCGCCGGACCGTTCCGCGATTTCGTGGTGGCCTTCTGCACGGCGATGATCCTGATCATCCTGGCCTGGGCTCTGCCGCGGGCCGTGCTCGCCCCGGATCACCCGAACTGGCGGCTGATTCCGGTCAAGCCGAAGAATGCCCGCAAGATCGGCCGACGGATCAGCGTGCTCGCGGGCATCGTCTCGGTCGACCTGCTGCTCCGCCTGTTCGGGGAGCACCACGATACGTCCGACCAGCTGTTAGCGCTCTACGTCATGGTCGTCAGCACGCTGGAGGCAACTCTCCTGCTGTCCCTGACACCCAGTAGATTGTGGACCGAAGACGGATCGGGCGCCCCGCTGGACTCCGACGACGAGGACGACGACGAGGAGTCGCCGAACAAGCCTCCCCAAACCTGGCTGTACCTGCGCCGGGCGGTCGCCGGCGCCTCGGTGGTCTCCATCCTGGCGGCCTTTCTGGGGTTCTCCTACCTCAGCGCCTACCTGACCACCAACCTGGTCATCTCGTCGGTGGTCCTGGGCGTGCTCATCCTGGTGCGCGGGGTCTTGCGCGAGCTGATCGGCGCCGCTTTCCGCTCCCGATTCCTGATGGCGAAGCTCCGCATCCGCCATCGCATGCGGACGATCGCCAAGTTCTGGTTCCGCATCGCGCTGGATGGGGTCCTCGCCTTCGTCGCGCTGGTGGCGTTAGCGCCGGCCTGGGGTGTGCCGCAGGGCGATGTCTGGCGACTGACCAGCCGCCTCCTCAGCGGCATCGAGATCGGCAACGTCACGATCTCAATCACCGAAATCTTCGTGGCGGTATTCGCGTTCTTCGCGGCGATCGTTCTGACGCGCATGGCGCAGCGCGCCCTGGAAGACCAGATCCTGCCGCAGACCCGGCTCGACGCCGGCGTGCGGAATTCGATCAAGGTCGGTGTCGGCTATGCCGGCATCGCGCTGGCGGCGCTCATCGCCTTCGCCCTGCTCGGCCTCGACCTGTCCAACCTGGCGATCATCGCCGGAGCCCTATCGGTGGGGATCGGCTTCGGGCTGCAGAGCATCGTCAACAATTTCGTCTCCGGCATGATCCTGCTGGTGGAGCGGCCGATCAAGGCGGGCGACTGGATCCAGATCGGCGAGCATGAGGGTTTCGTGCGGCGTATCAGCGTGCGGGCCACGGAGATCGAGACCTTCACCAAGGCCTCGGTGATCATCCCCAACAGCGAGCTCCTATCCGGCGCGCTCACCAACATGACCCACAAGGACCAGTATGGCCGCGTCGATGTAAGTGTCGGCGTCGCCTATGGCAGCGATGTGGACCAGGTCATGACGATCCTGCAGGAAGCCCTCGAGGCGCATCCGCGGATCCTCAAATTCCCGGAATCGAGCGTCGTCTTCCTGGGCTTCGGCGACTCCTCGCTGGATTTCCAGGCGCGCGGGTTCATCGGCAGCATCATCTGGCGGATCTTCGTCCAGAGCGATCTGCTGGTGGATATCTATCGCCGGCTCAACGAGGCCGGCATCGAGATCCCCTTCCCGCAGCGCGATCTGCACCTGAAAGACATCGACCGCCTGGAAGCCGCGCTCGCCGACCGCCCTCGGCCGCCCGAACCGTCAGCCACTCGCCCACCCATCGATGGCGCCCAGGAGAAGGCCTGACGAGCCCTGATCGTCCTGAGGTCGGATATCTCTGCAATTCAATGCGAGATGCGCGATGGCGCGCCGCTAGTCCTTCTTCCAATCGCCTTCCTTGTTCCACCAGCGATGCGGATTGTCCTTGTCGTCAAGCCCCTTGCACTGGCTGCGCAAGACCTCCGTCACGGTGATCACAGGTTCGTAGTAGCTGTGAACCTCATAGATCGCCTCAATCACGGCGTTCAGGAGCTGCTTGTCGCGAGGAATGAAGAACCGCATCTCATCAACGCCGGGCCGGTGGCGCGTTTCCTCTTCCGCTCCGGTCGGTGTGCCTTCGCGAGGCCGGTAATATTCGATGCCGGCCGGGGCGCGATATCCGTTCCTGTCGGTGTTTCCCTGCTTCAGGGGCGCGACCGCGGCGATGGCATCGAAAATCCGATCGACATCCTCATCCGGGGCCTGAAACATGACCAGCCACATCGGCTGCATCTCGATCGGCTTGGTGTCGAACCCTTTCCGCAAAATGTCCGCATCAGTCATCCCGTTCCCATTCAATCAGTCTGAACCCATCAAATTCGCATTGGCACAGTTGGCACCTGCACAAGTGGCCGGTGTGCCCAAGCAAAGATCGGCAGCATTGCCGATGCCGATCTTGAAACAATAAGTCCCGGCTGCTGACAGCTGAGTGTCAGCAGTGTCGTTTGGCGGTTGATCGCGGAGTAATCCGCGCACTCTGAATACCGTCAGGCTCCCCGACCCAGCTGCGAAGGTTCCGTGGTCAGTTGCCGCGCCGGTTCAGCGACAGGCGTTGGTACATGCCGGCGATGTTGAGCGGCAGCCAGTTCTCGTACTGGCCCCAATCCTTATAGGCATCCATGGTGACGACCTGCTGGGTCTCCTCCAGCGTGCGGCCGGCCCGAAGGCTGGCCAGCACCTCGGCGCGCAGGTCCTCCATGTAGCCGCGGAACGCCGTGACATCCTCAGGCGTCCCCAAGGCCCCGTGGCCCGGGGCCAGGATGTCGAAATCCATCGCTTCGACCGCCTTCAGGGAGTCGATCCATTCCGGGATATAGGCGTCGCCGAAATCCCGGAAGGCCAGGGTCCGCACCGGGATGAAGTCGACCGCAAACAGGGTCCGCTCCCCTGGGAAATTCATGACGATGGAGTTGTCGGAGTGGTTCTTACCGACATAGGTGAGCTCAACGGTCTTGCCACCGAGCGCGATCGTCATGCTGTCGCGGAAGGTCAGGTCGGGCACGGCCGTCGGGCGGCTTTCGCCAAGAATCTGCGTCTTGGCATTCTCATGGGCCACCACGATGGCGGTGTCGGCAAAGACCTCGCCGCCGGAGCTGTGGTCGGCATGGTCGTGGCTGTAGATCAGGTAGCGCACCGGCTGGCCGAACCGGCTGTCCAATTCCGCCTTCAGCCATTCGGCGGCCTCGGCATTGATCGGATCGGTGGCGATGATGCCGTCATCGGTCACCAGGAAGACCGAATAGTGGAAGTTGTTCTGGAAGCGGTACAGGTCGCCGGCGATGTTGGTGATCTCGCGACGGACGTCCTGGGCCGCTGCGGAGGCCGCGAAGAGGATCGCGACGAGCGCGAGTGAGAAACGACGGATATTGCTGGATAGCGGTGACATGGTGTCCTCCCTTTTCCGGTGTGACACGCATCGGCACCAAGATATTCCCCTGTCACCGCCGGTGCGGTGAAATCAACTCGTCGGGAGCGCCAGATGTCCAGGACGATCAGTTCGGGACGATGAGCGTTCCATCCTTTCTCGCGAGCCCAACCAGAACGGTGGCGCCGTCCTCATCGACCCGCAACACGCCATACTCGGCAACGGAGTAGAGGTAGGCGTCGCCCTCCTGGAAGAAGAAGGAATCGGCACCGAAGCCCATCGTTCCGCCTCGGCCGCTCAGCTTGTAGGCGATGCGAACCTCGTCGGGACCAATTGGCGCCCCGTCGTCGGTGCGGGCAAATGCGCCGACCCCCTGATCATCAAGGGTGAGCACCACCGTGCCGCGCCAGGGAAGGGAGTGCTGGAGCCCGGAATCCGGGTAGGCCGCACGATCGTAGCGCAGGCGCATGAAGTCGCCCTGCATCAGCGAGCGGGGATCGGCCGGGGCCAGGCGCAACAGCACCTTGCGGCCATTCTCGACGATGTCCTGCTTCTGCAGAATGGTCAGGTTGGCCATGCCGAAGACCAGCACCGCGCCGACCGCCACCAGGATCGCCCGCCAGACCGTCACGGCGCCGCCCTCCCCGGCTTGCGGCCGGCCACCAGCCACCAGCAGGCCAGGACCACCACGCCCACCGCCGCCAGCAGGAAGGATTTATTCAGCAGGCTGATCGCCAGGTCGTAGTAGAACTGCCAGAAGAAATAGGCCTGCAACAGCACCCCCAGGAGCGCCAGGGGCTTCGACCCCAGCACATAGGCCAGGGTCAGGATGACCAGAGCCCCGCTGCCGCCGGGCGGCAAGAGGACGCAGACCGCGGCGGCGGCAAGTGCGAAGATAGCAAGTTCGGCCCGTGCCTGACGGTCGTCCAGCCGGCGCCACAGGATCGAGACCAGCCAGCCGAACAGCGCGATGTGGGTCGCCGTGGCGCCCCAACCGCCGACTGGCACATCCGACCAGCCCTCCAACCGGTCGAAGATCGCCAATCCAGGCGCCATCAGCAGCAAGGCGAACGCCGTCGGCCGCAGCTCGACCCTGGGCGGGTGGCACCACAGGACCGTGCCCGCGACCAGGGCGAAGGCGGCGATATCCAGGTGATAGGGCACCTCTTCGGCGACGAGCGCGACCGCGATCAGCGTCACGGCAAATACGGATGCCAGCAGCTGCAGGATCAATCCGGGCGCAACCGCGATCACGATTCCGGCCAGCACCGCGCTGGTGAAGGCCGCGGCCCAGAAGCTCTCTGCCGCAGAGGCGATGCCGGCGGTCGCCATCGCCGTTCCGGCGGCGGCCAGGGCGGTCGCGAAGGAGCTGCGGAACGCGCCGCCGGTCCGACGTGCCAGCATGGCCAGACCGATCGCGAAGCAGAGCCCGCCCAGCGTCGCGAGAACGCCCTCGAAGGTATCGCCGCCATCCAGGATCAGGGCGATGAAAAAGCTGAAGAAGACGATGATGGCGATGGCCGTGATCCAGGCGCCGAGCGCCAGGAACGCTCGCACATACCATGGCTGCTCGGGCCGGCCATCCGGGCTCTCCAGCGCCGCGCGCGCCGCCGTTTCGTCGATGCCCAGCTCAGCGCAGAATCGCTCAAGGTCGATCATCGCCGACCGTCCGCCAGGCGATGTCGAATGGCCGGCAGGATCAGCCCCATCGAGCCGGTCACAGCGACCAGCCAGACGACGATCACGGCCATCCCGAAGAGGGAGCGGCCGAGCTCGTTGAATTCGATGTCGATCACCGCATCGATCAGCCGCACCCCCAGCGCCATGGCAAACAGGCCGGCAAATCCGGTCACCTGGGTGATGGCCGGGAAATCCGGCCGCAGCCTTGCATAGACGAAGGCCCCGGCAAGGAGCGCCAGGATAAACAACACCGTGCCCACCGCACTGTCATGCCAGTCGAAGACGAAGCCGAATGCGGCCACGTAGAAGGTCGCCAGCACGCCGAACAGGATGATCTGCCGCGTCCATTGCGGGGCCAGCCAGCCGGCCCCCCGGGCGACGGCGACTTCCCGGGCCGCCAGCGCCGTCATCGCCAGCAGCGCCGGCAGCAGGTAGATCTCCGTCCCCTGCATCACCCCCATCGGGATCAGCGCCTGGCCGGTGTACAGCCCGGACGCCAGGCAGGCGACGACCAGCCAGACCAGCCAATGGGCCGGGCTGCGCGAAGCCAGCGCCCAGGGAAGAATCAGGACCGACCAGGCGGCAAACAGCTCATAGGCATCGGCCCCGGTCTGGTAGACCTGACCGATCACCGCCAGCAGCACTCCGGTCAGAACGCTGGCGCCGATCAGCAGCGACTGACCGGCCGGCCGGTCGAGGCCGGCGACCCAGGCCCCGACAACGCAGATCAGCACACCAGCCTCGATCACGGCGAACTTCACCAGCGGCGACATGTCCGCCCAGTTGTAAGCGAAGAAGAACAGGATCCCGGCCAGCAGATGGGCGACGCCGATGGCCAGCAGGGCCCGCCCGGCCCACCGCGCCCAGAAGCCGTGGTCGCGGATCAGGTTCACCGCCCGCAGATAGCGGTCGGCCCGGATCAGCCCCGCGCGATGCAGCGTTGAGAGTTCCGCCGGCCCCATCACGATGGCGTGTGTGCATGGTGGACGATTCGGGTCACGCGCCCCACTTAAGTCGGCGCGGCCAGACTTTGCAATATTTCGGCGACGGTCCGGCGGCGTTTGCCACTTTGGCGGCGCCCGGGCCGGCGCTATGCTCCGGCCGTGTCACGAAGGGAACCAATGACCATGGCTGATCGCGAAATCGCAACCCTGGCCGGCGGGTGCTTCTGGTGCCTGGAGGCGGTCTACAAGGATCTGGCGGGAATCGACACCGTCATATCCGGTTATATGGGCGGGCATGTGGACAACCCGACCTATCGGCAGGTCTGCGGCGGCGATACCGGCCATGCGGAGGTGGTGCAGATCACCTTCGACCCCTCGGTCATCGGCTATGACCAACTGCTGGACGTGTTCTTCACCATCCACGACCCGACCCAGCTGAACCGCCAGGGCAACGACATCGGCACCCAGTACCGCTCGGCGATCTACTTCCATTCGCCGGAGCAGGAGGCGGCGGCCCGGGCCTCCCTCGAACGCGCCGCGGAGCTGTGGGACGGCCGCATCGTGACCGAGGTGACGGCGGCGGAGACCTTCTGGCCGGGCGAGGACTACCACCAGGATTATTTCGCCAACAACCCGGCCCAGCCCTATTGCGCAGCAATCGTGGCGCCCAAGGTGGCCAAGGCCCGGGCCGCGTTCCGTGCCCTGCTGAAGGGCGCAGCCTAGCACCGGTTCAGGGCGGTCAGGCCGCCTGCTCGATGAATTTGACGCCCATGCGCTCGCCGTCCCGCCAGGCCATGCGGCAAAAATGGGTCTCGCCGCTGTCGAACACCAGCATGAAGCTGCGCGGCAGCTTCTCCGGCGCCTCCAGCAATCTCAGGCCGGCGCCGACATGGGAGATGTTCACCACGCGGCAGGGAATGCCGGCGCCGTAGTCGATCTTGGCCGATTTGATGGTCGTGAACCGCCGGTACTTCCGCGATTCGTCGCCTGTGGCCTGCCCGCCGTCGTTCGGCGCCCTGGCAATCGGCTGCTCGCCGCCAAGCCCGTTGGCGCGGGCGACGACGGACTGGATGCGGTTGACCAGTTCGTTGCGGGAAAACGGCTTGAGAAGGTAGTCGCTGACGCCGAAGGCGAGGGTGCTGAACTCGCTGTCCCGGTCGACCAGCCCCGACAGGATGAGGAACGGCGTCTTCACATTCTGCGCGCGAAGCCGACTCGCCACCTCGTAGCCGTCGATATCCGGCAGCATCACGTCCAGCAGGATCAGGTCGTATTCCTGGTCGCGCGCCATCTGCAGCGCGGTCTCGCCAAGCTCGGTCCAGGCGCACTCGTCGACGACGCCGCGCAGCATCTCCCGGACCGCCGTGGCGGCGGCCGAATCGTTCTCAACATGCAGAATTCGCAACGCCCGACACCGTATCAAACCCGCTGGCGGAAACCGTCGGACGCCATCCTATGCGGCAAAGGTTAACGAGCCCTCAGAATGCCGCGGCCCCAGGGCAACCGGTCAGTCCTCCAACACCGAGAGCAGGACGCCTTCGATCAGCTGGCCGCTGTGCTGGTTGTAGCCGCCGCCGCCGGCCCGACCCAGATCCTGGAAGAACTCCCGGTCTCCATCGCCGCCGCGCAGAAAGGACATGGTCGGCACGAAAAGTGTCGAGATGCCGCGCCGCGGACCGCTGGTGGCGAACTGGTTGGCGATGCGCAAGGTATAGGCCTGTTGCGGCCGGTGGGCGGCGGCGTCGCCGATCACGATGATGGTCTGCTTGGCGCTGGGTCGGAACCGCATGCGCAAGGCCTCCTCCAGACCGAGGTCGAGATCCTCATGCACCGATCGGCCGCCGACCGGCGAGGCCCGCAGGCCGCTCATGAAGCCTTGGATCCGGTCGAGCGCGGAGTCGGTCGGGGTCAGCGGAAAGGACTGGACCACCCGGCCCGGCAATTCCCGGTCGCGATAGGTGACGACGCCCACCCTGAGCGACGGCACCAAGCGTTCGAGGATGCGGACGATGCCGGCCATGGAATCCCGCAATTCGCGGATCACCTGGCCCATGCTGGCGGTGGTGTCCATCACGAACACCAGGTCGAGTTCCTTGATGATGCGCTGGTCAATCTCGGATTGCAGCTCGGCGATCCGGCGCCGGTCGTTGCCCGAACGGCCGTCGGCGGCGTCGGCTTCCTGGCGCAGGCTCACCGCCGCGGCGCGCAACTCGGCCGCCGCCCGCAGGATCTCCTCGGCCTCGGCGATCTTCTGCTCGGTGGCGGCCCGGTCGGCGGCGGCGGCCGCCGCCAGCGCCTCGGCCTCGGCCGTCTGCTGCTCGGTCTGGGCCAACACGTCGTTCATGGCCGCATTGGCGTCGACGGTCATCCGGTAATAGGGCATCAGGATCACCACCAGCAGCACGAAGGTGCCGGTCGCCATCGCCAGCACGTCGAGCGCCGACATGCTGAAGATCGAGACTTCGCGGCTGGGGCGTTTCATCACTGCGGGCTCCCGACCGGCCGCCGTTCAGATCGGCATTTCGTCGCTGAGCCGGGAGACGGTCAGGCTGACCCGGCCGAGGGTCAAGGTGTCACCGTCCTGAAGCTGGCAGGGCTCGAAGGGTTGCAGCAGCTTGTCGTCGACGAAGGTGCCGTTCAGCGAGTGCACATCCTCCACGAACAGCCCGCCGGCGCCGCGCCCGATCCTGAGGTGGCGGCGCGATACCGAGGGATCGTCGACCATCAGATCGCACAGTGCGGGATGCCGGCCGATGGTCACCCCCAGATAGGCCGAGGCCAGCTGCGACTGTCCGATCAGCAGGCGGACCGGACGTCCGGTCCCGTCGGCGCCCTGCAGGCGCCAACCGCCTTCCAGATCCTGATCCAGCTGCATCATCCCCTCCCGCTCACAAGCCGTCCGCGTCGAGCACCGACAGCAAGACGCTCTCCATCATCTGCCCCTTGTGGTCGACGTAATCGCCGCCGCCCGCATCGGCGAGCGCCTGATAGAATTGCCGCCCGCCCGGCCGGTTGCTTTGGGTGAAGATCGCCGAGACCAGCCGCGGCAGGTCGTCGGACGGCGCGCTGTCCTGGAACTGGCGGGCCATCGAGAAGATGCGCGGCACCACATTGGGGCGGTCGGGCGCGTCGCCAATGACGACAATCCGTCCCTGGGCGTCGTCGCGCCAGTTCATGGCGATGGCTTCCTCCACGGCGACACCGACCGATTCCGGGTGGTCGTCGCCGCCGCGCGCTCTCAGTTCCTCCACGAAGGCCTGGATGCGGGGCAGGTTGTTGCCGGTCATCGGGCTCAGCGGAAAGGCGCGGGTGACGTATTCCTCGCCGCGGTCGCGGAAGGCGACGAAGCCGACATTCAGGGTCGGCGCCAACCGGTGCAGGATGCGCACGATGCCCAGCAGGTTCGCCTGGATGTCGGCGATCTCGCGCCGCATGCTGCCGGTGGTGTCCATCACGAAAACGAGGTCCAGATCGGCAATGGCGATGCTGGCGAGCTCTTCGTTCAGCGAGGCGGTCAACTCGCCAAGCTCGCGGGACCTGGCCGCCGCTTCGGCCAACATCTGTTCCGCCTCCGCCTTGGAGGCTTCCGCCTGCTGCAGCTCGTCGACCGCCCGCGCCATCAGCTCGTCGGTTGAGCCGCGCTCCTCGGCCGCTTCGGTGGCCGCCCGCCGCGCCTCGGTCAGCGCCATGCCAGCGGCCGACATCTGCGCCTGCGCGCCCTGCAGCTCGGCCTCGATCGAGGGCTGTTTCAGGTAGAACGGGAACAGCAGCACCGCCATCAGCACGAAGACGCCGAGCGCCGACGCGAAAAGGTCCAGCGCGGAGATGCTCAGCAGGTCGAGGGTGCGGCGCGGCCGGGAGAGCATAGGACGCTCACTCCTCGTAGAGCCGGTTGATCAGGTTATCGAGGCAGTACTGGCCGACCTCGTTCAGCGCTCCTTCCTCGCGGGCCTGTACGATGTGCTGGATCAGCACCAGGATCGCCGCCATCACCAGGGCCAGCAGGGTGGTGTTGAAGGCCACCGCCAGCCGCTTGGTCAGCTCCGCCAGCAGCGTCGGATCCTGCACATCGACCTGGCCGGCGAAGGCCAGGGCAAGCGATATGCCGATCACCGTGCCGATAAAACCCAGGGTCGGGATCGCCCAGACCACATAGCGCACCATGCTGTAGCGCAGGTCGATCTCATGCAGGTAGAGCTCCAGGCTGGAATTCAGCAGGGCGTTGGCCTGCTCGATCGACCGGCTGGTGCGGAATTGCAGGATCACCCGCTGGATCAGTCGCGGCAGGAATCCGCCCTCGCGACCGCCAGCCTCGTAATTGGCGCGGGCATTGGCGTAGATGTGCCGCAATTCCGGCGCCTGCAGGATGGTGGTCTCGTCCTCCGGCAGATAGGCCCGGCGCAGATGGGAGCGCTCCACCCCCGCGGCCCGGGCCCGCACGAACAGCTCGCCCAGGCCGACCCCGAAGACGATCCACATGGCGTTCTGCACCGTGAAGGGATAGGTCGCGCGGTCGCTGTCCAGCAGGATCACCGCCACCGCATCCGGCAACGCGAATTGCAACAGCGCGATGGTGGCGATCGACAGCACGATGCTGACCAGGATCACTACCGGATGCGAGATCAGCCGCCGGCGCACCGGTTTCGGTTCCGTCTCGATCGCACCGGGCTTGAATGTGGTATCCGCCATCTGGTCCCCGACTAAAGCCTCTTCGGCACGATCTCGCCGGTCTCCGGATCGCGCTCGACCCGGCCCCGCGGCGGCTCGGCCGCCTCGCCCATGCCCTCATGGCGCCAGCGGCCCTTACCCGTGCCGGCACCGCGCCCCTGCTCCTCGGAGGGCGCCAACTGGTCGCCCAGCAGGGACTGGATGGTGCAGTGATGATCGCCCAGCCGCAGCGGCTCGTCGGCGGTGACGAAGGCCTGGCGAACCGCCTCCCAGGCCCCGTTTTCGCTGCCCCCCTTGCGGCGCCAGGTGCCGGTCTCGCTGGCGCAGTCGGTGAGATGGAAGCGGCCGTCCGCGGTCGCCACCACCTCGGCATGGCGGCGGCCGACACCGGTATCCGCCAGCACCACATCCGCATAGGGGCTGCGGCCGATGACAAAGCTTCTGCGGCTCATTCCGCGCCTCCCGCGCTTCCCGCGCTTCCCGGACCGGCGTCGACCGAGTCGGCCTCGGTGCCCAGAAGCTCGAATTCGGATTCGTCCGGGAAGGGCCGGACCACGCCATCGATCCGGGTCTGCGGCTCGCGGTTTCCGGCGAGCAGGTTGGCGTCCATCTGCACCTCGGCCTCTTTTTCGAGAGCGATGCCGTGGCCGCCATTGCCCTCGAGGGTGTTGGCCTGGAGCTTGCCGGCCGCGCCGGTCAGCGCCAGGATCCCGTGCTCGACATTCTCACTGATCGTATTGCCGGCCAGGGCCGGACGGGCGCCGGCGCCGATCACCACGCCGGAGAAGGCGTTTCCGGTGATGGTATTGCCGTCCAGTCGGCCGCGGCCGTCGTCGAAGATGAAGACTCCGGCCTGGCGCGAGGCCTCGATCCGGTTGCCGGAGATCTCCGGGTTGGACTGTCCGCGGATCTCGATCCCGGAGGCGCCGGCCTGGCGGATCGTATTGTTGGCGAACCGGCCAGCGGCGGCGGCGTCATAGACGATTCCAGCCTGACCGGTCCCTTCGATGGTGTTGGCCTCGATCATCGGCGCCGATGCCGAAACCACGATACCGGGCCGTTCGGCACTGGCGATGGCGTTGTCGCGGAATTCCCCCAGCGCGCCCTTCTCGATCACCAGCGCCGGCGCCGATGTCGCCGTCAGGCGGTTGCCCGTCACCACCGGATTGGCGCCGGCGCCGACGGCGATGGCCGGGGCATCCTCGGCGGTCACATGGTTGCCCTGGAAGGCAACCTCGGCGCGCAGTTCGATGCAGGCGGGCTTTGATTCACCTGTCGCCGCGCCCTGCCGAAAGGCGATCGCGGTCACTGTCACCTGGGCGGCCGCCGCATCGAGACAGGCGCCGCTTTCCGGCGCGACGATCACGCTCGGCGTCCCGTCTGCGCCCGGCTCCAGGCCTGTCAGGGTCACCGGTCGCGTGATCGCCAGGGATTCCGCATAGGTTCCGGGCCGCACCTGAACCAGGGCCCCCTCCTTGGCAGTCTCCAGCGCCTCGGTGATGGTCCGGACATCGCCGTCGCCGGCAGCGTCGACCAACCATTCCGACTTGATGTTTCGCAGGTAGTACGGCCAGCCGAAGTAGTAGCCGCCTGCGCCCGTACCGGCCAACAGGATGATCACTGCCAGGGCCCAGAGCCAGCCGGCGCCACTGCTCCCCTGGCGTGCCGCCGGAGAGGCGCGGGATGGGCCCGGCGCCATCGGCAGGTCCAATTCGACCCGCCTTGTGGTCTTTCTCGGCGGTGGCGTGACCCGGGTGATCTCTTCGGTGGGCGCGTAATCGTCGACCGGAGCGGCGGTTGCGGTCTCGGTCTTGCCGCCGCTCGGTTGGCGCCCGGCTTCCGACTTCGTCCACGCCTTGGCCAAGGCGGCCCGCCAGTCCTCCACCGATTGCGGCCGCCGGTGTACGGCCTGGTCCAGGGCCCAGTCGATGGCCGCCAGCACCGGTTCCGGATAGCGTCCGCGTCCGGCCTCCACGGCTGGCGCCATGTCCTTGCCATCGGCCCGGTCGAGCGCCGCCGGAGGCGGCGTGCCGGTCGCCATGCGATAGGCGACAGCGGCGATGCCGTAAAGGTCGGTCCAGGGACCCTCGCGGCCGTCCTCGACGCATTGCTCCAGCGCTGCGTAGCCGGGCGTCGCCCTGGACCTGGCCGGGCGCGTTACGGCATCGATCGGCTCAGCGGCGCCGAAATCGATCAGCAGGGGATCGCCGCCGGCCAACAGCACCACATTGGACGGCTTGATGTCGCGATGCAGGTAGCCTGCGCCATGCACATGGTCCAGCGCATCCAGCAGACCGAACAGCAGTGCCCGCAGGTCGACGTCATCCTTGGCGGCCAGGGCATCGGAGAGCGATCGCCCCCCGGGCTCCGCCAACGCCAGGAAGGGCGGATCCCCATCCGGCTCGAAATGCCGAAGGGCCACGACATTCGGGTGTTTCAGCAGGCCCAGGATCTCGGCTTCGCGCTGGAAGGCGGCCGCGGCGTCGGGCGACGCACCGGCATCCAGCGCTTTCAGGGCGACCGCACCGCCATCCGCATCATGGGCCAGATAGGTGACGCCGAACGCGCCCCGGCCGAAAACGCCGTCGATGGTGAAACTGCCGAGCCGGCTGCCGCGCGGCAGCACCGCGGCGGGCTTCCGCCCACCGCCCTCCGGACGCGGCACCTGGATCTGGTTCATGCGGCGGGTCCGTTCATCGCAAATCCGACGGCGTCGGCACGCTGGCGAAGAAGATGTCTGGATCCGGCTTGCGCCCCGGCGGCGGGATCTCCGGCGGCGGCACCCGCGGCTCCGGCTCGGACCGCGCGGCGGCCGGCCGGTCGACGCTTGGCGTGGCAGAGGCGGGCGCCTCCGTTCTCTGCCAGATACCTGGTGCGACGCGACAGCCAGTTCCGTCAACGACGATGGGCGCGCGACCTAGTGTCTCTGTGGTCAGGCGGTACCTCCGACAGGGGAGTTCCGGATCGCTCTCGTCGGTCGAGAGAATGGTTACGTTGCCGTTGTTTCCCGTGATCGGGTTCGACCAGCGCACGGTCGTTCCTGTCCTTTGCGATTCCAGCCGCTGGTTCATCACATCCTCGAGAAAGGCCGCGTCGCGCGCATCCGACGCGAAAACCGGCTCGGCAACCAAGGCTGCCGCAAACAGAGCTGCCAATCCCTTCTTCATCGCCACCACCCCGGCCAGACCCGTGACGAGCGGTACACCGTCGCCGGGGTCACTGTGACATGGCGCACAGGGCGCCGATGTGATCGCGCGCACAGCCGGATCGCTCCAGCGGCGCGCCGGTTCGACGCTATCGACCATATGTGCCAATTTATGGGCCGGCCGGCCTAAAGAAGCTGTAAAGCCCCGGAAACCGCCAGCGTCAGGGACGCCTCAGGAGTCCGTCGATTTCGGATCGGGCATCGCGCAAGACAGCCCGACCATCAGCAGCTCGTTGATGGCCTCGCCGCGATCGGTGAACCCGAATCTGCGGCAATACGCATCGAGGGCTTCCAGCATACCGGCGTCCAGCTCAACCGGCACAATCTCCCCATCCTGTGGCTGGTCCAGGCAGTCGCCCCCGCCTGCCATTGCGTATTCCCCATCCTGAGTCCGCAGCGGCCAACCACACGACAGGGCCGATCAGAAATCAAGATCGAATCTGGACCGCCTGGAAATGCGAATTCAAGAGCCGTTACGCAATTAATCTCTCGGAAACCGACCCCATGCGTTGAATTCACCGCGATCTTGGCCGAACCGACTATGGCCATCGACCGGATTTGGAGTAGCCTTCGAACACATCGGATGGCCGTCATTCAGGCCGGCGCAGATCGGCAGAAGCTGGAGGATGCGGTATGCCGCCCAAGGCGCATCAGCAAAAAGAGACCTTGATCGAATCCGTCGTCGCAGTCGTGCAGAAGCGATTGCCGAAGGCCCGCGCGCAGGCAGCAGAGACATTCATCCGGCTGTACTACCGCAACGTCCCGCCGGACGACATGGCCGGCGAAGAGGAAGACAATCTGTACGGGGCGGCCCTGGGGCTGTGGCAGTTCGGCGCCACCCGCAAGGCCGGCGAACCGAAGATCCGGGTCTACAATCCGCAATATGACGAGCATGGCTGGCACGCCAACCACACGGTGGTGGAGATCGTCAACGACGACATGCCGTTCCTGGTGGATTCGGTCACCGCGGCGCTGAACGAGCTGGGCCTGACGGTGCATCTGGTGGTGCACCCGTTGACCAAGGTGACGCGCGACGCCAACGGTCAGGTCACCGCGCTGCACGATCCGGCCGAGGCCGCCAATGGCGCCATCACCGAAAGCTTCATGCATATCGAGGTCGACGAGCAGACTTCGGCCGAGGTCCTGGACGGCATCACCCAGCGTCTTACCGACGTGCTGCGCGACACGCGCTATGCGGTCGAGGACTGGAAGTCGATGCGCGCCGGCATGGCGGACATCATCGAGAAGATGGCCTCCTGCCCGCCGATCGTGTCGCCGGAGGAGACCGAGGAGGCGATCGAATTCCTGCGCTGGATGGACGACGACCATTTCACCTATCTCGGTTATCGCGAATATGCGTTCGAGAACAAGAAGGGCGGCGACCTGCAGCTGATGGCAGTGCCGGATACCGGCATGGGCATCCTCCGCGATCCGTCGGTCTCGGTGTTCGAGGGCATGCTGCGGCAATTCTCCGCGCTGCCGCCGGACATTCAGCAATTCGTGCGCTTGCCGCGGCTGCTGATGGTCACCAAGGGCAATCGCCGCTCCACCGTGCACCGGCCGGTGCATCTGGACGTGGTGGTGCTGAAAGTGTTCGACGACAAGGGCGAGGTCACCGGCGAGCGCATGTTCGTCGGCCTGTTCACCTCGGTCGCCTACAACCGCAGCGCCAGCGACATCCCCTTCCTGCGCCGCAAGGTCAGCCACCTGCTGGAGCGCGCCGGCTTCGAGCCGCGCAGCCATGACGGCAAGGCGCTGACCCATATCCTGGACACCTATCCCCGCGACGAGCTGTTCCAGAGTTCCGACGACGAGCTGTTGGACACCGCCATGGGCGTGCTGCACCTGCAGGAACGCCAACGCACCGCCCTGTTCGTGCGCCTGGACCCCTATCAGCGCTTCGCCTCCTGCCTCGTCTATACGCCGCGCGAGCGTTACAACACGGACCTCAGGAAACGCTTCAGCGCGATCCTGGAAACCGCCTTCAACGGTACCGTCACCGCCTTCTACACCCAGTTCGGCGAGGGCGTGCACGCCCGCGTCCAGTACATCGTCAAGACCAATCCGGGTGACATCCCCGAGGTGACCGTGCAGGAGGTCGAGGCCGAACTGGTCCAGGCCGGCCGTACCTGGTCGGACCATCTGCAGGACGCCCTGATCGAATCCAAGGGCGAGGAAGCCGGGCTAACGCTGTTCCGCCGCTTCGGCGAGGCCTTCCCGACCAGCTATCGCGAGAGCACCCTGCCGCAGGCGGCGATCTTCGACATCGGCCGCATCGACGAGGTGATCAAGACCGGCCGCATCGGACTGAATCTCTATCGGCCCATCGAGGCGGCCGAGGACGAGGTCAACTTCAAGCTCTATCACGACGGCACGCCGCTGCGCCTGTCCGACGTGCTGCCGATGATGGAGAATATGGGGCTGCACGGGATCTCGGAGCATTCCTCGGAGGTCCGGCTGGCCGACCGCGAGGCGCCGGTCTGGGTGCATGATTTCGATGCCCAGAGCCAGGACGGCGCGCCAATCGATCTCAGCGCGGTGAAGAAGGCGTTCCAGGAGGCCTTCTTCCAGGTCTGGGAAGGCGAGATGGAGGATGACGGGTTCAACCGCCTCGTCCTCAAGGCCGGGTTGCAATGGCGCGAGGTCACGGTGCTGCGCGCCTATGGCAAATATCTGCGCCAGGCGCGGTTCCCGTTCGGGCAGGATTCCCTGGAAGATACCCTGGCCGCCTATCCGTTCATCACCCGGCTGATCCTGGACCTGTTCGCGGCCCAGGCCGACCCGGGTGTCGACGGCGACCGGGAAAAGCGCATCAAGGCGGTGGAGAAGGATCTGCGCCTGTCGATCGACGAGGTGGCCAACCTCGACGAGGACATGATCCTGCGCCGCTACATCAACCTGGTGCGCTCGACGCTGAGGACCAATTTCTTCCAGCCGGCCGCGGATGGCGGGCTGAAGCCCTACATCTCCATGAAGCTGGACAGCGAGAAGATCGACGATCTGCCGCTGCCGCGACCCTGGCGGGAGATCTTCGTCTATTCGCCGCGGGTGGAGGCGGTCCATCTGCGCGGCGGGCCGGTCGCCCGCGGCGGCATCCGCTGGTCCGACCGGCGGCAGGATTTCCGCACCGAGATCCTCGGCCTGATGAAGTCGCAGATGGTCAAGAACGGTGTGATCGTGCCGGTCGGCTCCAAGGGCGGCTTCGTGGTCAAGCGGCCGCCGCGCGAGGGCGGCCGGGAGGCGTTCCAGGCCGAGGGCATCGCCTGCTACCAGACCATGATGCGCGGCATGCTGGACGTCACCGACAACCTGCACGCCGGAGAGGTGGTGCCGCCCAAGGACGTGGTACGCCATGACGGCGACGACCCCTATCTGGTCGTCGCGGCCGACAAAGGGACGGCCACCTTCTCCGACATCGCCAATGGCATCTCCATCGATTACGGCCATTGGCTCGGCGACGCCTTTGCCTCCGGCGGCTCCGACGGCTACGACCACAAGAAGATGGGCATCACCGCCCGCGGCGCCTGGGAATCGGTCAAGCGCCATTTCCGCGAGATGGGCACCAACACCCAGGAGGAGGGATTCACCGTCATCGGCGTCGGCGACATGTCCGGCGACGTGTTCGGCAATGGCATGCTGCTGTCGGAGCACATCCGGCTGCTGGCAGCCTTCAACCACCTGCACATCTTCGTCGACCCGGACCCGGATGCGGCCAAGAGCTTCAAGGAGCGCCAGCGGCTGTTCGAAGTCGGGCGCGGCTCCTGGGACCAATACGATGCCAAGCTGATTTCCAAGGGCGGCGGCGTGTTCGAGCGCAGCGCCAAATCCATCGACATCACGCCGGAAATGCGCAAGCGCTTCGGCATCGAGGAGAAGGCGCTCACCCCGAACGAGCTGCTCAAGGCGCTGCTGCTGGCCGAGACCGACCTGCTGTGGTTCGGTGGCATCGGCACCTACATCAAAGCGACATCGGAAAGCCATGCGGAGGCCGGTGACAAGGCCAACGACGCCATCCGGATCAACGGCCGCGAGGTGCGCGCCAAGGTGATCGGCGAGGGCGCCAATCTCGGCGTGACCCAGCGCGGCCGGATCGAGTTCGCCCGCAGCGGCGGCCGGATGAACACCGACTTCATCGACAATTCCGCCGGCGTCGATTGCTCGGACCACGAGGTCAACATCAAGATCCTGCTGAACAGTGTGGTCGATGCCGGCGACATGACGGTCAAGCAGCGCAACGCATTGCTGGAGAAGATGACCGACGAAGTCGCCGCCCTCTGCCTGCGCGACAATTATCTGCAGACCCAGACCCTGACCAAGACCCTGGCCGAGGGGCCGGAGCTGCTGGACCAGCAGGCCCGCTTCATGCGCGCGCTGGAGAAGGCGGGCCAGCTCAACCGCGCGGTGGAGATGCTGCCCGACGACGAGGAGCTGACCGAGCTGCTCGGCAAGAAGGAGGGGCTCAGCCGGCCGGAGACCGCGGTCCTGCTCTCCTATGCCAAGATCACTCTCTACGACGACCTGCTGCAGAGCGACCTGCCGGACGACGAGACCCTGGCCAGCGATTTGATGATCTATTTCCCCAAACCGCTGCAGGAGAGCTACCGGGACGAGATCCTGCGCCATCCGCTGCGGCGCGAGATCATCGCCACCTTCATCACAAACTCGATCATCAACCGCACCGGCCCGACCTATGCGGTGGAAATGGCCGACAAGACCGGCATGGGCCCGGCCGACATCGCCCGCGCCTACATCATCATCCGCGACAGCTTCGGCCTGCGCGATTTGTGGCGGCAGATCGAGGCGCTGGACAACCAGGTCGACACCCACACCCAGACCCATCTGCAGCTGCTGACCCGCCGGCTGGTCGAGCGGACCACAAGCTGGGTGCTGCGCAACACCACGGACGTGACCGATATCGGCGAGCACATCGCCCATATGAAGCCGGCGATCGAGTCGCTCTATGCCGGGCTTGACGAGGTGATCTACGAGGAGGCCCGCAAGGTCCTGGACGAGCGCACCGCCGGCATGGTGGACAAGGGCGTGCCGGAAGACCTGGCGCGCCGGGTGTCGTCGCTCAACCTGGTGGCCGCAGGCTGCGACCTGATCCACATCTCCGACACCTGCCAGATTGCCCTGCCGGAGGTCGGACCGATGTATTTCGATCTGGGCCGACGGTTCGGCATCGCCTGGCTGCGCGACAGCGCCATCGCCATGCCGACCAACAACCATTGGCAGAAACAGGCGGTGGCGGCGATCGTCGACGACCTCTACGGGCTGCAATCCGATCTGACCATCAAGGTCCTGGACGCCGCCCGCGGCAGCGGCGACGGCGTCGCCCAGCACCTGTTCGACACCTGGGTCGAACGCCGCCACCAGCCAATCGAACGCATCGACCAGTTGATTTCCGAGCTCAAGGCGATGGACACCCTGGACCTGTCGATGCTGGCTGTCGCCAACCGCCGGCTCCGGGCGCTGATGGCTGGCTAGGGTGCGATGGCCCTGCGCCTCGATTCAAAGACGCGGCGCCGGCTGGTAAGCAGACATTCACAGGAAGGTACGCATTGGCGAGATTTGACCCGGAGCCCACGAAATCACGGATCGATGCCTGGCTCAAATCTTAGTCGGTATTGGGCCTTTATCAGCTTCGCACTTCACGAAATCTTCCCCCGGAAATAGTCATCGTGTCACAGTGTGCATTCACGCTTCTCAAGTATTGGCCAACCGATTTCTGCACTCGCCCTCCAGAGCATCAGCATAGACTTGGCCGACGCATACCCTGTCCAAACAGCAGATCCAACTGGCCGAGGGCCTTCGGACAGCCACCGGCGTTGGATATTGCGATGATGCCGCCCTCTCCCGCGTTGAAGGTCACTCCCAGGGCCACCTAAGCCATGGCATCCATGCTCGATTTCAACTAGCATTCCATCCTTACCAGCCAGAGGGATTGATTGTCTTTACACTGGATACAGCCATAAGGGCGCACTTGCGGGGGACAAGCGAGTGGTTACGCGCGACGGTGTCACATTCGAACCGATCGAGCGCGGTGATCTGGAGGGTATCGCGGTCGTGGCCCAGGCTGTCGATGACCAGTGGGTGCCGCGTGAGCTATTAAATCGATTAGTTAACGAAGGATTGGCCCTAGGTGATGTGAGGGAGGAATACGAGAAGGCAGCACGTGCAGAATACATGCGGGCGCTTATCAATGCTGAGCATGTATTCATAAATCGAGCCTACATTTACAATACTCGGGCTGTCTTTCAAGATTTTCTAGAAGAGAGACTCAATTCGGCCCAAGTATTTCGAGAACTATTGGACGGCGGGGCAATCATCCCCAGCCTCTTCAAAGAGAGTTCACCGGCTGAACCTCCAGGTACATTCACGGTGTGGGAGGACGCGTATAGAGCTTGGGTCGAGGTCTGCAAGTCAACGTGCATGAAGTGCTTCCGCCTGTCATGGCAAGACGAACTTAACAAGGAGCTGACCGACAATCTTTATGCTAGTCGTTTCAATGACTTTGTTCAGACGTTTCACAATCGTGACCCGCTTGGTTTTATCAAAGAATTTAATCTGCCCGAGGATGCTGCACCACATCTCCGCAAATTCCTTCGATCCGTGAGCAGGTTTGCTCTCGATTACCAAGATAAGAATGATGACCGCCTCCCTGGCCGCGAACAGTTTTACGAGAGGTTCGTCGTCCAAGACGGCACTCGCCCTGTCGAAGGAAAATACGACGGGAATAAGCCTTTCGGCGCCGAATTTAAGCAACTGCTCGACTTGGCCTACAATGTCACTGGCGCCGATGCACATCTAGTCTACGCCATGTCACCTGTCGACTCGCTGTCTCGCTCCGCATTACAGGAGCTTGACTATTCTCAGCTTGGCGCGCTGCCGACAGAAGATTTCGACGCCGACAAGCTGCTCCAAGCGGTTGCGAACGTGAAATTCCAGCTCCTACAACAACCACTCTCGCTGCCGTCATTGGATCTGTTAACTCTCGAAGATATTCAAGCGTTGCGCCGAACGCCGGCATGGGGCGACTACACGCGGTCCGTCGAGGCTTTCATGTCCCTAGACAATCTTTTGACGGATCCGGAGGTGTTCGGTGATCTGGATAAAGGTGCCCCTGCCGTATATCGGCGATATGAGATGTTGGGCCGCCAAATACAGAATAGGACTACTAAGCGCAAAGTCGAGAAGTGGCAGCCGAAAATTGAGCTTCTAGTGGAGGGAGTCGGTCAGATGGTCTCCCTCAAATGGGGGCTGGATTATCTTGGATTCAACGCCAAAGTCGATATTGATGCGATCATCCAGCGGGCAGCACCAATCGCCGTTTACCTGGGAATACATGGCGCTGATAAAGCGAAGCAGATCGGCCGCTCGCTCGCCAACTATGTTGAGATTTACCGCGGGCGGCTGAGCGATCCTCGCAATCAATGGAAAACCCTGAACGAAAGAATACGCGAGCTGCCGGGCATCGTCGAAGCAGTCGAAGAACATACTCAGAGCGATTTACCGGAAACAGAGGGCGCATTGGCCCATGCATAACGCATCTAAGAGGTAACTGAGTTGAAACGCGCAAGTGCCGCGCGACGACGCTATGCCGCACTAAGTAGGGTGGCTCCTCACTTGATGCGCAATCCGACCCCTGACTGCATTGAGATCTTGTGCGCTGATGACGAGATCAAAGAGGCGCAGGCCGGCCGTGCTCGATATCTTTTGCAGCACGACCTCCCAGACGCCTATGCCGAGGTCGGCGTGCTCCATGAGAACGAATTTTTCATCGTAGTTCGCGATGCAGTGCGGTTCCCGGACCAGAGCCTCGGTACGTACATCCGGATTGTGATGAGGGATGAGACGTCGCCCGGAGTTGTTGTCCTCCCGGTCCTTAACCACCGAATCGTGCTCGTTCGACACTTCAGGCATGCAACCCGTGAGTGGCATTTGGAAATCCCCCGGGGGTTCGGTGAAAAGGACTTGCCGCCTGCCGAAAACGCGCGCAAGGAGCTCCGCGAGGAAATCGGTGCTTCGGTGTTGCGGCTCGAACCATTGGGCCAGGTGCACGTGAACACCGGATTGACATCGGAATTCGCAGAGCTGTTCCTCGCAGAAATTGACGCTGTGAAGCAAACCGATACACACGAAGGAATCAGGGATACATGCCTCGTTGAACCGGAGGCTCTAGAAAACATGATCCGGAGCAACGAGGTTACGGATTCGTTCACGTTGGCGGCTTTCGTGCGGACACGCCTCAAAGGACTGCTTTGACCGGATCGTTATGCCCGCTGAGACGTGCGATCTTGTTTGATGACAACCGCAAGCTCCATATCGTGATGACCTAGCCAATCCGATGCACATGTTAGCTAGGTTACGAAAGGCACTCCAGGAGCGGTGAGGCTCGTTGGACTTGGGGAATGCCGCCAGAATTAGTATCGCCTCTTGGCTATTCTCCGACAATCCGCCGTTCGTGCCCGACATCTGCACCCTACCGACATGGTGAAGCTAATGCTGAGTCATCATCCGTGACAGGAGCGACGTGACAGCCCGGTGGCGACGCGATAGCACTTGCCTGATCGCTCACCGAATCGAAGGACTGGCATGACCCAGCTTGCGCCGGATGCTGGCCCGCCGACGACCCAGGCAGATCCCGCATCGGACCGCATCGGCATCTTCTCCTGGTGCCTGTTCGATTGGGCCAATTCCGCCTTCAATACGGTCATCGGCACCTTCGTCTTCAGTGTCTATTTCGCGCGTGGCATCTATGGCGACGAGACCGCCGGTGCCTCGGCCTGGGGCTGGGCGATCTCGATCTCCGGGCTTGTGGTCGCGGTGCTGAGCCCGATTCTGGGCACGGTCGCGGACCATGCCGGGCGGCGCAAGCCCTGGATCGCGATCTTCGTGGCGCTGACAATCATACCGACGGCCTTGCTGTGGTATGCCGCGCCGGACCGGTCCTTCGCGCTCTATGCGCTGATCGTGGTCGGCTTTGCCAGTGTCGCCTTCGAGCTCGCCGGCGTGTTCTACAACGCCATGCTGCCCGACATCGCGCCGAAACCCTATCTCGGCCGGATCTCCGGCTGGGCCTGGGGGCTGGGCTATGCCGGCGGTTTGGCCTGCCTCGGCATCGCGCTGCTAGGGTTTACCGGCCTCGGGGGGGCGAGTGTCGGATTGCTCGGGCTGCCCACCGAGAATGCCGAGAATGTACGGGCGACCGCGGTATTGGTGGCGATCTGGTTCGCCCTGTTCTCGCTGCCACTGTTCATTCTCACGCCGGACACCCCCAGTTCGGGCTTGTCGATCGGGACGTCCATTCGGCGCGGACTTGCGACATTGGCGGAGACGGTGCGGAAGGTGCGCAGTTATGGGCAGATCGTCCGTTTCCTGATCGCCAGCGCACTCTACCGCGACGGGCTGACGACGCTGTTCGCCGTCGGCGGCCTATTCGCAGGCGAGGCGTTCGGCATGGATTTCTCCCAGATTCTCATGTTCGCCATCGGCCTGAACGTCACCGCCGGAATAGGAGCGGCCGGGTTCGCCTGGCTGGACGATGGCAAAGGTTCGAAGAACACGATCCTGGTAGCGCTTGTGGGCCTGGTGGCCTTCGGAATACCGCTGCTGCTGGTCACCGACATCACGGTCTTCATCGTGCTGGCGCTGGGCCTAGGAATCTTCGTCGGCCCGGCACAGGCGGCCAGCCGGTCGTTGATGGCCCGCTTGTCTCCGCCGGACATGGAGACCGAGATGTTCGGCCTTTACGCCATGGCCGGCAAATCGGCGGCATTCTTCGGCCCGGGACTCTTCGCCACGATCGCCGCCCTGTTCGAAAGTGTCCGTGTCGGCATGTCGATCGTCGTCATATTCTGGGTGGTCGGCGGCGCAGTCCTCCTTCTGGTCCGCGAACCAAAGCCCGGCGGTGCCGCTAACGGCTGAACTTCGCCGAGCCGTCAGTGCCGGAAATGCCGCATGCCGGTGAACACCATGGCGATGCCGGCCGCGTCGGCGGCGGCGATGACCTCCTGGTCGCGCATCGATCCGCCGGGCTGGATGACGGCGGTGGCGCCGGCATCGATGGCGGTGGTGAGGCCGTCGGCGAAGGGGAAGAAGGCGTCGGACGCGACCACCGAGCCGGCGATCGGCGATGCGGCCTCGCCGCCGTGCATGGCGGCGATCTCGGCCGCCTTGGCGACGGCGGTGCGGGCGCTGTCGACCCGGCTCATCTGGCCGGCGCCGATGCCGATTGTGGCGCCCTCCCGGGCATAGACGATGGCGTTGGACTTCACGTGCTTGACCACCCGGAAGGCGAACAGCAGGTCGGCCAGCTCGGCCTCGGTCGGCGCCCGCCCGGTCACCACCTGCAGCGCATCCGCGGCGACCGCGCCGGCATCCCGGTCCTGGACCAGCAGGCCGCCGGCGACCGTCCGGATCGTCGGTCCGACCGTCGCGGGATCCGGCATGCCGTCGGTCAGAACGACCCGCAGGTTCTTCTTGGCCAAGAGGGTTTCCAGGGCGGCCGCATCGGCGCCCGGCGCGATCACCACCTCGGCAAATAGCTCTGCGATGGCCCCGGCCGTGGCGGCATCCAGCGGCCGGTTGGCGGCAATGATCCCGCCGAACGCGCTGATCGGATCGCAGGCCAGCGCCCTGGCATAGGCATCTGCAAGGCTCTCCGCCTCGGCCACGCCGCAGGGATTGGCGTGCTTGATGATGGCGATGGCCGGGCGGTCGAACTCCGCCACCAGCTCGAACGCGGCATCGGCATCGTTGATGTTGTTGAAGCTGAGCGCCTTGCCCTGCACCTGGCGGCCGGTGACGATGCCGGGCCGCGCCGGGCCGCTGCGGTAGAGGGCGGCGCGCTGATGCGGATTCTCGCCATAGCGCAGGGTCTCGCGAAGTTCGCCGGCGACGGTCCGGCGCTTGGGGAACGGCGTGTCCTGCTGCTCGGCGAACCAGCCCGACACCGCCGCATCGTAGGCCGCCGTGCGGGCGAAGGCGGTCGCCGCCAGGCGCTGCCGCAGGCCGGCCGAGATGCCGCCCCCCTCCTCCAGTTCGGACCGCACATCCGCATAATCGTCCGGGTCGGTGACCACGGCGACGAAGGCATGGTTCTTGGCGGCGGCGCGGATCATCGCCGGGCCGCCGATATCGATGTTCTCGACGCAGGTCTCGAAATCCGCGCCCACCGCCACCGTCTCCTCGAACGGGTACAGGTTCACCACCAGCAGGTCGATGGGGGCGATGTCCTGCTCGGCCATGGCCGTGCGGTGGGCCTCCAGATCGCGGCGCGCCAGCAGGCCGCCATGGATCTTTGGATGCAGGGTCTTCACCCGGCCGTCCATGATCTCCGGAAAGCCGGTGTGGTCGGAGACCTGTGTGACGGCAATGCCCGCCTCCTTCAGCGCCTTGGCGGTGCCGCCGGTGGACAGGATCTCGACCCCCTGGTCGGCCAGGAAGCGGGCGAACTCGACCACCCCGCGCTTGTCCGAGACGGATATCAGGGCGCGGCTGACGGCAAGGCTGGTGTCGGACATGGCTCGGCGAGGTCGTTGGGACGCAGTCGCCGGTCTTTTAGAGCGTTTGAGGCCAGGCCGCGAGCCCTCATCGCGCCGCCACGAACGCCACCAGGTCGTCCAGCACCGGGGCGCGGCCGCGCTGGCCGTTCGCCAGGGCCAGCACGATGCCGATATGGCCGAGATCGGGATAGATCCGCAGATCGGCGTCGCCGCCCTTGTCGGATACCGCCCGGGCGAGGGCCTCGCTGTTGCGCGGCCGGACAGTGGTGTCGTCGGCGCCGGTCAGCAACAGCAGCGGCGGCGCGGAATCGTCGGCGAAGGTCACCGGCTGGGTCGCCGCCAGATCCGGCGCATCGCCGAAGACCTGCCGGGTGGTGCGCGTATCCAGGGGCAGGAAATCATAAGGCCCGGCAAGTCCGATCACGCCGCGGACGATGTCCCGGTCGACCCCGGCATCGGCCAGATAGCGCGGGTCGAGGGCCAGCATGGCGGCGTTGTAGGCGCCGGCCGAGTGACCCATCAGGAAGATGCGGTCCGGGTCGCCGCCATGGTCCGCGATCGAGTCCCGGACCCAGCGCACCGCCTGCGCGCTATCGGCCAGGAACCCGTTATAGGAGACGTCGGGATACAGCCGATAATCGGGCAACACCGCCACATAGCCGCGCGACACCAGCGCCTCGGCGGCGAACAGATAGTCGCCCCGGTCGCCCCGCTTCCAGCTGCCGCCATAGAAGAACACGACGACCGGAGCCGGGCCGGCGAGATCGTCCGGCACATAGACGTCGAGCCGGTGGCGTGGCCCGTCGCCATAGGCCAGGCCCTCGCTGACGCTATAGCCGTCCTCGGGGATGGTGGCGTTGAGTACGTCGACCGGCGAGCAGGCCGCCAGAACGATCGGCAGCAGGATGGCCGCGGCCAGGCGGCTCAAAGTCGGGATGGACATGGTGCCTCGTCGGCGGTTGTGCTGGTGTCTTTTACGAGGCCGCCGCCGACTCGGATTTGCGCGATCCGGCTCAATCCTTGCGTTCGCGGCGCAGGCCCCATTTGACGGTGGTCGGGCCGCCGTCGGAGGCGGTCCGGCCGGAAATCACGATCTGGCTGGTGCGGCGCATATCGCCCTCGACGCCGCAATAGACGCTGTCCTCGATGGCTAGCGTTCCGCCGGAGGCCCGCAACCGCCACCCGCCGCCGCCACCCAGCCGCAGCAAGGCAGCCGCCCCGCCCTGCACGGCGGAGACCTGGACCGTGGGATGCAGGTGGAAGCGCACCGCAAAGGGCCGATTGCCGCCGCCTTCCAGCCGGTCCTCGCCGCGGATATCGTCGCCGCCGACGGTGACGTAGAGCCGCCGGCGATGGGTCAGGCCGAAGGGTTTGCGATAGCCGTCATGACTGGCCTCGACCAGCACGGCGCCCTCCTCTTCCTGGCGGTCGACGGTGACCTTGGCCGGCCGCCGTCCGATCCCGCCCTCGGTGACCGCCTCGCTGGAATTCGTGTCGTCGGCGGTCAGTGTCGAATGCGCCGCCGTGCCCCGTAGCGCCAGGCCCCAGGCCGCCGTCTGGGCACCGCCCGGTGCGGGATCCATCCCGGCCATGGAGCCGCAATTGACGATCATCCGCTCACGGCCGACGGACAGCTCGAAGGACAGGGTCCCGGCATGGGCGCCGGCATCGAGGCCGGCCGGCGGCGGCGCGCCGACATCCATCAGGATCAGGGTGCGGCCCGCCTGGATGCGCTCGAAGCCGGAATGCCGGGCGCTCTTCAGCGGCCGACCCGGCGCATCGGCCAGGGCCAGGGCGGTATCCACCAGCACCGGCTCGCCTTCCCGGGTGCCGTTGAACAGGGCGAGCGCGCCATCGCCATGGCGGAAGAAGCGCATCGCCGGCGCCATGCGGTCGATGGCGTGCTGCAGCGCTTCCGGCACCTCGGCCTTGGCGGCGCGCAGAACGGCCCGCAGATCCACCAGATGGCGCAGCAGGTCCAGCTGGATGGCCGGGCTGCGCTGGACATGGCCGCCATCGGGCAGGATCTGCGACTTCAGGGCGTCGGCCAGAAGTTTCTGCGCCGGCTCCATCCGGGCGTCGGCGCCGGGCAGGCAGACCATGCCGTAGAACAGCCCCTTCAGCGCGACCAGCAGCGGCGCGCCGTCCAGCCGGCCCGGCAGGGCGCGGGCCATATGGCGGAGCTGGCGCGAAAGGCTGGCGAAGGCCCGGGCCCGGAACCGGTCATCGGCGCTGGCGCAGAAGAAGTCATGGGCGCCGAGCCAGTTGGCGACCCGCTGCCCCAGCACGTCCGGGCGCCAGATCAGCGGATGCCAGGTATCGTGCCGGTCGATCCACGACCCGACCAGCACCCGGGCCTGACGCCGGGCGGCATCGCCACCGACGGCGCGCAGGTCGCGCAGCCATTCGAAGCCATGCAGATCGGCCAGGAAGGTCTCGCCGACCCCGACCGGCTGCCACAGCGGGATGTCGGAGACCAGGGTCCGGCCGGCGAAGCGGTATTCGCCGGCGCAGAGGGCCGCACCGCGCTCGGCGTCGCCGGGCCAGGGGTCGGGCGGCACCGCCTCCAGACGGGTCGGGCCGCGGCGGCCCAGGCTTAGGGAATAGAGGGGATTGCCGAAGGCCAGGCTGCGCAGGCCTTCGGAGAGGGTGCCGACCGAGATGCGTGCCTCGACCATTGGCGGGCGGTTATCCCCTCAGTCTTTCGATGTTCGCGGCGTATTCGGACGGCCCGCCGGCGAACCCGGCCGTACCAGCCACCAGGAAGTCGGCCCCCGTGGCAACCGCCTTCGGCGCCGTTTCGGCATTGATGCCGCCATCCACCTGCAGATCGATCGTTCGCCCGCTGTCGTCGATCATGCGGCGCAGGATGGCCACCTTGTCGAGCACCGAGTCGATGAATTTCTGGCCCCCGAAGCCGGGGTTCACTGTCATCGCCAGCACCAGATCGACATCGCCCAGCAGGGATTCCACCGCCGAGGCCGGAGTGCCGGGATTGAGCGCCAGGCCGGCGCGTTTTCCCTGCGCCTTGATCTGCTGGATGGTCCGGTGCGGATGCCAGTCCGCCTCGGGATGGAAGGTGATGGTGTCGGCGCCGGCCTTGGCGAAGGGCTCCACGAAGAGCTCCGCCGGGGCGATCATCAGATGCACGTCGAAATGCGCCGTCACATGCGGCCGCAAGGCCTTCACCACATCCGGGCCGATGGTCAGGTTGGGCACGAAATGCCCATCCATGATGTCGATATGCAGGGCGTCGGCGCCGGCCTCTTCCATGGCGCGGCACTCCTCGCCGAGCCGGGCGAAGTCCGCGGACAGGATGGAGGGGGCGATACGGGTGGGCTGTTGCATGGTGGCGATGTCCTGATTCGAAGCATTTTAGCAGTCCGCGGGCGGACGATCATCTGTCCCGGCACAGCCGCGCGATATGAAACCCGTCCAGGCCGCCCCAGTCGCGCCCATGGCACGGCAGGCTGCGCACATCGCCAGTTTCCGTGACGATCTCCGAAAGGCCGCCGACCTCTTCGGCGGCGATTGGATCGCGGCGGACCGGGGCGCTGGATTGCAGCAGACGGTCGATCTGCGCCTCGCCCTCCTCCGGCTGCAGCGAACAGGTGCACCAGACGATCCGCCCGCCGGGTCGTACCAGCGTAACCGCATGTCGCAGCAGCCGCGCCTGCAAATCGGCCAGCTTGGCGACGTCGTCCGGCCCCTTCAGCCGTTGGATATCCGGGTGGCGCCGGATGGTGCCGGTGGCGCTGCACGGCGCGTCGAGCAGTACCGCGTCCAGCGGTTCGGGCGGCCGCCATTCCGTCGCGTCTGCCACCACCGTGTCAGCATGCAAATCCAACCTCTGAAGATTATCCTGCAAGATATTGATTCGACGCTTCGATCTGTCGACAGCCGTGACCTTGGCGCCAGCCGCGGCGAGCTGCGCCGTCTTGCCGCCAGGCGCCGCGCAAAGGTCGGCGATCCTGAGCCCCCTCACATCGCCGAACAGTTTCGCCGGAAGGGCGGCGGCAGCGTCCTGGACCCACCAGGCGCCCTCCGCGAATCCCGGCAGTTCGGTGACCGAGCCTCCGGATGGCCGGCGCAGGCTTCCGGTGGGCAGCAGCGTCGCCTCCAGCGTCTCGGCCCAGTGGTCCGGGTCGGCCCTCACCGTGATGTCGAGGGCCGGTTCGCTCAGATGCGCCTCGGCGATGGCGCGGGCGGTCAGCTCGCCATAGGCCGATTGCCAGGATTGCCACAGCCAGTCCGGCGTGTTCAGCCGCGCCGCATCCTGGCCGGTCAGTGCGGCCTCGCCGTCGCGCCCGAAGCGGCGCAGCACGGCGTTGACCAGCCCTTTGAAGCGGCCCAGCCCGGCATCGTCGACCAGGTCGACCGCCGTCGCGACCGCCGCATGGGCCGGCGTGCCCACGAAGAGGAGCTGCGCCAGGCCCAGCCGCAGCACATCGCGCACCGCCACCGCGTTGCGCGGCAGCGGGCGGCGCACCGCCGCGCCGATCAAGGCGTCGATCTGCCCCAGCCGGCGCAGCACGGTGGTCGCCAGCAAGCGGGCGAAGGCCCGGTCACGCGGCTCCAATTCCGCCATCGCCGGCGCGCTCAGCGCCTCGTCCAGGGGCCGATGCTGGCCCAGCACCGCACGAATGAGATCAAGGGCGGCCCGCCGCGCCGCCAGTCCGGAGATGTCCATCGCCGCGGGGTGTAGCGCGTTGCCGCTGCGGCCGCAAACACCCTCGCATCGCCGCCCGGTCGGCAAACGTCAGCGGTTGGGACGCACCTTGCGCATCTCTTCGGCCAGGGAGGTGCGCTGCCCGCCCTCCGCATCGAAGTTCGCCGGCGACAGCCACGCCTCAAACGCTCCGCGGATGACCGGCCACTCGTGATCCAGGATCGAAAACCAGGCGCTGTCGCGGTTGCTGCCCTTGATGATCATGTGCTGCAGGAAGGTGCCTTCATAGGCGAACCCGAAGCGCTCCGCCGCGCGCCGCGAGGCGGCGTTCTGCGCATTGCACTTCCATTCGAGCCGGCGATAGCCGAGATCGTCGAAGGCCAGGCGCTGCAACAGGAAGATCGCCTCGGTCGCGGCGCGGCTCCGTCGCAATAGGCTGGAAAACCAGATATGGCCGATCTCGATCGCACCGTGCTCCGGCGTGATCCGCAGATAGCTCAGCATGCCGACGGCGCTCCCGCTTTCCGCGTCGACGACGGCGAAGAACAGCGGATCGCGGCTGGCGGCGCATGTTTCCAGCCAGACCTGCATCGCGCTTTCCGTGGCGAAGGGGCCATAGGGCATGTAGGTCCAGATATCCGGATCGTCCCGGCTGACCGAATACAGGTCGGATCCATGAGCGTCCGGCGCCAGGGGCACCAGACGTACTATAGTGCCAGAAATGGCCTTTCGGGGCGGCGCTCCCTTCGCCGGCTTCGGAAGCACGGGCATTCCTCCAGTCAGAGCGGAGGTCGACCCTAGTCGGAATGCGGGCTGCCCGACAGAGCCAATCCAGCCTGTATCAAAGAGACCACTTGGCCGGTTCGCAGCCTCAGCCTCAGGGGCCGTCCGCGCCTGCCATCTGCCGCAGGCGCGCGATGCGGTTGGCGGTGTTGGGGTGGGTGGAGAACAGGCTGTCGACCTTGTGGGCGTGCAGCGGGTTGATGATGAACATGTGCGCCGTCGCCGGGTTGCGCTCGGCCGCCACATTGTCGATCTGCCGCGACGCCACTTCCAGGCGCTCCAGGGCGCCGGCCAGCCACAGGGGATGGCCGCAGATCTCCGCCCCGATGCGGTCGGCTTCGTACTCCCGCGAGCGGCTGATCGCCATCTGAACGAACATGGCCGCCAGCGGCGCCAGGATCATCATCAGGATCACCCCGATAATGCCGAGCGGATTGTTGCGGTTGCCGCCGAAGAACAGGGCGAAATTCGCCAGCATCGACAAGGCGCCGGCCAGGGTGGCGGTGATGGTCATGATCAGCGTGTCGCGGTTCTTCACATGCGCCATTTCATGGGCCATGACCCCGGCCACCTGCTCCGACGACATGCGCCGCAGCAGGCCGGTGGTGGCCGCAACCGCCGCATTCTCGGGATTGCGGCCGGTGGCGAAGGCGTTGGGCTGGTCGGACTCGATGATGAAGACCTTCGGCATCGGCAGGCCGGCGCGATGGGCCAGTTGCTCGACCATGCCGTGGAGTTCGGGCGCGGTGCGGCCGTCGACCTGCCGCGCGTTGTACATGCGCAGCACCACCTTGTCGGAGTTCCAATAGGCGAAGGCGTTCATGCCAAGCGCGATAAGCAGCGCGATCATCATGCCGCCCTGACCCGCCATCATGTAGCCGGCACCCAGGAAGAGGGCCGTCAGCCCGGCCAGTAGAAGGGCCGTCCGAAAATAGCCCGACATCGTCGAAACTCCGTGTTGCGGCCCGGATTCCGACGCGGGCCGATTTCTGGTTCGTGGCTTAGGTAGGAAGCCGCCCTGCGGGGTCAAGGCCGTTGCCAGCACGCCGGATTTCAAGGCCAGGCGGTGAAAATTCGGCCGATTGCGCCTATGTTCACGTCATGACCGAGACAAAACCCAAGCCCGCAGGAGAGTCCAAACAGGCCGAACCGTCGCCCCGCGCCGTCGGGCCCAAGCAGAAACCGGGCGAGGTCGGCGGCCCGAAAGGGCCGGAACCCACGCGCTATGGCGATTGGGAAGTCGGCGGGCGCTGCACCGATTTCTAGGTCCGTTGTCCGCCGATCCTTGCGGCGCTAGGTCCGGCGCTGTGAGAGATTGACCATCGCCACGCCCAACACCACCAGCCCCATTCCGCCCAGCGCCAGAGGTCCGAACGTCTCGTCGAAAACGATCCAGGCAAGCAATGCGGTAGACGGCGGCACCAGATAGAACAGGCTCGCCACCCGGGACGCGGCACCGCGACGGATCAGCACATAGAACAGGGTGACGGCGCCGAAGGACAGCACGAATACGAGCCAGCCGAGCGCGAAGAGGAACTCGCCGGTCCAGGCGATCTCTCGCGTCTCGAATGCCAGCGCGGCGATGCCTACGGCGAGCGTGCTGACGGCAAACTGGATCACCGATCCGCTGCGCAGCGGCATGTCGGCGCAGTAGCGCTTCTGGTAGAGCGTGCCGGCGGTGATGGACAGAAGGCCCAGGACGCTGAGCGCCATGCCAAACGGCGTGCCGATGCCTTGCCCGAGCTTCTGCCAGACCACCAGGGTCACACCGCAGAAGCCCAGGAAAAACCCTGCCCATTGCCGCCCGGTCACCCGCTCGCCCAGGACCGGACCTGCCAGCACCGCGGTCAACAAGGGCTGCGACGACACTACCAGGGCGGCGACGCCGGCCTCGACCCCCTGCCCGATCGACGCGAAGACACCGCCGAGATAGAGCCCCTGCAGCAGAAACCCGGCCACCGCGATATGTCCGGCCGCGACCCGACTGCCCGGCCAGGGCGCCCGCGTGACCAGCACGAATCCCAGCAGCAGCACGCTGACCAGAGCGAACCGCACAGCCAGAAAGGTCATCGGCTCGGCCCATGGCAGGCCGAGCTTGGCGCCGATGAACCCCGTGCTCCACAGGAACACGAAGACGGCCGGCATCAGGATGGTGGCGGATATCCGCCCCGCGGCGGTGTCGGTCATGGGGAACAGCCTATCGGGTTAGACATGCGGGCTGAGCGCCGCCGCGCCAGGGACCACATCATTTGGGCCGACGTTCGCGATTCGCGAGTGGAGTAGAGTTTTTACTAATCAAAGTTAGCGTGGCGATCATAGCTGGCTGCGCGTCGCCAAAGCGATGGCGTGCAATCAATCCCATGTCGCGGCCAACGGGCTTCTCCGGGTTTGAGCATGACGCTGAAAGAGATTCTGACCGGTTTCTTCGTCAAAGACAGGAACAAATCGATCGCAATCGCCGCAGTGTTCTTCGGCTACTGGCTGTGGAAGGCCGGCGAAATCAGCCTTCTCTCGGTTTCCATCGCAGCGTTGTCAACGGCCCTCCTGTTCGTTTCCATAATCGGCGGCCTGATGCTGTTCCTCTGGGGCGCGAGGCGAATAGGCTTGTTGTTCGGCGCGCCGTTGGGCAGCTGGGGCAGTACCCGGAGCCTCAAATCGTTCATCGCCGACCGCCGCCGCAGCCTGGCGCGACGCGACGGGGGTCGCCCATCCGCGCGCGGACGGGCCCAGTTTCTGCTTGGGCTGGCACTTGGCGAACTCGGGACCCGGGCGCCGGACACCGATGCCATGCGCCGGTCCGTCGAGGCCTTCCGCGACGCACTGCCGACGTTGCAAGCCGCGGGGAATGATACGAGATGGGCCCTGACCCAGCGAAATCTGGCGGTGTCGCTCCTGTATCTCAGCCGCCGGGAAGTGGGGACCGAGGCATTGCACGAGGCCGTACGGGCCCTGCGCGCGGCGAGCGCGGTGTGGGAGAGTCTGGACAACGAGGCCGACTGGGGTGAGGAGCAATCCATCCTCTGTGCGGTCATGTCCAGGCTCGGCCAGATGGAAGACGGCACCGAACACCTCGCCAAGGCGGTCGCTGCCGGCCACGCATCGCTGGCCGCCGAGGACAATGGCGACACAGAGCTCGCCGATGCGAGGATCTCGATCAATCTCACCGAGGCCCTTACGCGTCTTGGGGAAAGAGAAAGCGGGACCGAGCATCTGGAAGAGGCCGTCACCCTCTCCCGCCAGTCGCTGAAGGCGATCCTAAAAGACGAAGACGACATACTGGAGGATGACGAGCAGACGGAATGGCGGCTTCAGCAGCAAGGCAATCTGGGGGCCGCGCTATGTCGCCTCGGCGAGCGCCACCACGATGCAGAAACGCTTCGGGAGGGGGTCGAACTACTGCAAGCCACCACACCTCTGCGGACGGCGAAGAACGGCTATGACTGGGCACTGGCACAACATGAGCTTGCCCGTGCACTTCATTCGCTTAGCGAGCACGCTGCCCGCCCGGAGCTGCCGGCCGCCTCCCTGCAGGCCAGTGATTCAGCACTCGCCGTCCTGACCCGCGAAACCTTTCCGTTCGACTGGGCCATCGCAACGGCGACACGGGCGGCGACCCTGCACGCGCTCGTGCAGGAGACTCCGGGCCGGGCGACCTTGCTGCGCGTTGCCGACGATCTGAAGGCAGCGCTGACCGTGTTCGAGCAGGCCGGCGCACCGATGCAGTGTCGCGATTGCCAGGACGAAATCGACCGCGTTCAGGCGCTGCTCGACACCCTCGACGGCAACGGCGCGGCGGACGCTTCCGGCGCGCCGTCACCGGAAGGCCCGATGAAACCCCGGCCCGCCTAGGCCCGGTTCATCCGGTTGTCGATCAGATCGTCGACCACCGCCGGGTCGGCCAGGGTCGAGGTGTCGCCGAGCGCATCGTGCTCGTTGGCGGCGATCTTGCGCAGGATGCGGCGCATGATCTTGCCCGACCTTGTCTTCGGCAGGCCCGGCGCCCATTGGATCAGGTCCGGTGAGGCGATCGGGCCGATCTCCTTGCGCACCCATTGCACCAGCTCCTTGCGCAGCTCCTCGGAATGCTGCTCGCCGGCGTTCAGTGTGACATAGGCGTAGATGCCCTGGCCCTTGATGTCGTGCGGATAGCCGACCACGGCGGCCTCGGCGACCTTGTCATGGGCCACCAAGGCGCTCTCCACCTCGGCGGTGCCCATGCGGTGGCCGGAGACGTTGATCACGTCATCGACCCGGCCGGTGATCCAGTAATAGCCATCCGCGTCGCGGCGGCAGCCATCGCCGGTGAAGTACTTGCCCTTGAAGGTCGAGAAATAGGTCTGCACGAAGCGCTCATGGTCGCCATAGACCGTGCGCATCTGGCCAGGCCAGCTGTCGGCGATGCAGAGATTACCCTCGGTGGCGCCTTCCAGATGGTTGCCCTCGCCGTCGACCACCACCGGCTGCACCCCGAAGAAGGGCTTGGTGGCGGAGCCGGGCTTGGTACCGATGGCGCCGACCAGCGGGGTGATCAGGATGCCGCCGGTTTCGGTCTGCCACCAGGTATCGACGATGGGGCAGCGCTCGTCGCCGACCACGCTGTGGTACCAGAGCCAGGCCTCGGGGTTGATCGGCTCGCCGACCGAGCCCAGCAGGCGGAGGCTCTTGCGGCTGGTCGCCTTGACCGGCCCCTCGCCCTCGCGCATCAGGGCGCGGATGGCAGTCGGCGCGGTGTAGAAGATGTTGACCTTGTGCTTGTCGACCACCTGCCAGAAACGCGAGGCGTCCGGGTAGTTCGGCACGCCCTCGAACATCAAGGTCTGGGCGCCGTTGGCAAGCGGGCCGTACACGATGTAGCTGTGGCCGGTGACCCAGCCGACATCCGCCGTGCACCAGTAGACGTCGCCGTCGTGATAGTCGAAGACGTATTGGTGGGTCATCGAGGCATAGACCAGGTAGCCGCCGGTGGTGTGCAGCACGCCCTTGGGCTTCCCGGTCGAGCCGGAGGTGTAGAGGATGAACAGCGGATCCTCCGCGCCCATCTCCTCGCACGGGCAATCGGAGGAGACCTTGGCGCATTCCTCGTGGTACCAGACGTCGCGGCCGTCGACCCATTTGATCTCGCCGCTGGTGCGCTGGACAACGACGACCGTATGCACGCCCTCGCATTGCGCCACCGCAGCGTCGGTATTGGCCTTCAAGGGGATCTTGCGCCCGCCGCGCACGCCCTCGTCGGAGGTGATGACGCAGGTCGAGCCGCAATCCTGGATCCGGTCCCTCAGGCTGTCGGGGGAGAAACCGCCGAAGACGACCGAATGGATGGCGCCGATCCGCGCGCAGGCCAGCATGGCGTAGGCGGCCTCGGGGATCATCGGCATGTAGATGGTGACCACGTCGCCCTTCTTGATGCCGCGGGCTTTCAGCACATTGGCCAGCCGCGCCACGTTCTGATGCAGCTCGGAATAGCTGACATGCTTGTGGTCGTGGGGACTATCGCCTTCCCAGATGATCGCGGTCTGGTCGGCGCGGGTGTCCAGATGCCGGTCGACGCAGTTGTAGCAGGCGTTCAGCTCGCCATCGTGGAACCAGCGGATATGCACGTCGCCGCTGTAGCTGACATCCTTGATCTGGGTGTAGGGCTTAGACCAATGCAGTCGCTTGCCTTGCTCGGCCCAGAACCCTTCCGGGTCGGCGATCGACTGGTCGTACATCTTCTGATAGCCGGTGGCGTCCACCCAGGCCTTCTCGGCGATCTCGTCATTGACCGGAAAATAGCTGCTGCTGCTCATGGTTCGGCGTCCCCCCGGAGTACATTCGACCTGCCCGTTCTTGTCCGGCAGACCGGCGCGCGGCACGGCGCGACGATTATCCATGGAAGCGCGGAACGGCTCAACCGGAGTGCGGCGAAGGGGGCCATTTACAGGCCCTTAACGCCGCCCGGGCATAGTGATGGGCCGTCTGAACAGACGATTTCGGGAGGAAATCGATGCCGGACAACGATCCGATGGATCTCGACGCGGCAGAGGTCAATGCCCTGATGGGCCGGCTGAGCGAGATCAGCAACCGCACCAACCAGATGACCCTGGATGCGCTGCTGCGTGCCGTGCCGTCGCACGATCACGGGTTCTCCGGCGCGGCCGCCGCGGCCAAGGCCCTGGCCAACCGGATCCAGGCCAGCGCCAGCGACCTGCAGGAAAAGCTGCCGCCGCGCTGACCGCACCGTGCCGCCTAAGCCGGCACGGCAAGCCTACCGCTGGTGGGCATCCCACAAATCGTTGATGTCGACGAAGCCGTCATCATTGATGTCGGTGGCGATGCGCGCGCCGATCGGACCACCATCCTGGTCGCGCATGATGGTCTCAAGCGCCGACACCAGCGAATCGAGCTTATCCAGAGCGCCGAGAACTTCGGAATCGTTCCAGGGGAAGCCATGCGCTTCCCAGGCATCCTTGACGGCGTCGATGTAGTGCTGCTCGGCGGCGTCCAGCATGTCCTGGGTCACGGCGCCGGAAATAGGCAGCCGATCGGCCGGCGCCGGTGTCGCCGCGCCCAGATCCCGGGCGATCTCGACCATCGCCCGCACCCGTGCCACGCCGGACTCCGTCGGTGCGGTTCCCGGATCGGCCTGGCGCCGTCCCAACGCCTGCCCAATCGCCGAAGCAGCGGGGGAGGCCTGCGGGACGGCGTCGCGGTCAAGGATGGGTCTCGAACCGATTTCGCGCGATGACGCGCCACGGTCCTCCGGGCCGCCGCGATCTTCGTTGCCGCCGCGATCACGGTCGCCATCGTCATCCGAGCCCGAATCATCGTCATCGCCGCTGCCGCCGCCGTCATCATCGTCGTCGCCACCGCCGGCACCATCGTCATCGTCGCCGCCGTCATCGTCATCGCCACCGCCGGCACCGTCGTCACCACCGTCATCGTCGTCGCGACCGCCGGCACCGTCATCATCGTCGCCGCCGTCATCGTCGTCGTCGTCGGCCATGGCAGTCGCAAGCCAGATGGCCGGCCCCTCGGAGGCCGTCGGCATTCGAATCTCGGCAGGAAGAGCGATCAGGAAGGCGATGGCGAAAAGCAGGATCGCCAGCTTGCGGACGCCCCACGATTCAATAGGGCGCGCATTGCATGCGCTTGAGACCATCCTGTGGCCAGGTGTCTTCATGAGCCCAATTCCCGAGAGACTGCAGAAGAAAAACCTAAAGTCTTCCACCGCAATCCATTAGCGCCCCAATCAGAAAACAGAGCAGATCATTTGTCCGCTAGATTGATCATAATCAGCTCAAGATTTACAAATCGTTTACGATAATTAATAGTAAACGAGATCTATTTGATACGGATTCGCTCAGCCGGCGATTGGAACTTGCGATGACGTCGCGAATTTCCAATGGCGCGAGACGTTGTGACGAACCGGGCCCGGATAGCCGGGAAGCGCGCCGGCGTTAGCGCAAATGCGCGTCCCACAGATCATTGATGTCGACGAAGCCGTCATTATTGACGTCGGTGGCAACGCGCGCGCCCTCCGAGCCGCCGTCGACATCGCGCATGATGTTCTCGAGTGCCGAGACCAAGGCGTCGAGTTCGTCCAGCGCCTGCAGCACCTCGGAATCGTTCCATGGGAAGCCATGCGCCTCCCAGGCCTCCTGCACCGCCTCGACATAGCGCTTCTCCGCCTGATCGAGCATCTCCTGGGTCACGGCGCCGGAAATGCGGGGCTCTTCGCCGCGAGGCGGCACGGCCGCGCCCAGATCCCTGGCGATTTCGACCATCGCGCGGACCCGTGCCGTATCGGAATCCGTCGGGGCATTGGCCGGCTCGCCGTCGCGCTGGCCAAGCGCGCGCGCCATCGCTGCCGCCGCCGGAGAGTCCGGCGTCGTCACGCTGCGATCGACGTCCCGGCTTGCGCCTCCGCGGCCGCCGACGCCGCGGGACGATGCCCCACGGTCTTCCGGCCCGCCGCGATCTTCCCTGTCCGAGCGTCCGCGATCCCGGCCGGAGCCGGAACGATCGCGATCCGGCGCAGCGGATCGGCTGGTATCGGGATCCGGCCGCGCACTGCGCTCCGCCCCCCTTCCGCCGCGCCCGATATCACTGGGCTGGGCCCAGGCGTCGGAGGGACCGATCGTCAGGTTGTCGAAGGTGCCGGAGGACCGGAAATCCGCGGGGAGGACAAGCAGGCAGGCAGCCGCGAAGATCACGAGCGCGGGCCGGCGGGTGGCCCGATACCACCGTCCGTGCAGCGCGGTCGTGTTCCGACCAACCCCCTGAACCGATGCCCTCATGAATCTACTTTCTCGGCGCCGGCAGTCCGACCGGACGGAAGCTGCTGCGGCAAACCGGCGAAACGCTCGTATTGGGAAGCAAGGTATTTGCTCCCAGATTGAATCGTATTCCGATTAGTATTTATAAATAGTTTAAAATTATGCGGGTGGGCCGAGGTTTTTCTTGGACGTTGATTTACCAGGCCGCAGAACGGATCCGACGATCGCAGGCCCTCGCCGGACAGGGTGGGTCAGCTGGGGTCGGTCTCTCCCATGCGACAGACGAGCTGCCATTCCGCAGCGGTCACCGGTTGGACCGAAAGCCGGCTGTTCTTGACCAGCGCCATGTCGGACAGGCTCGGGTCGGCCTTGATCTGCTGCAGCGTCACCGGCTTGACGAACGGCCGGACCGGCCGGACATCGACGGCGAACCATTTGCCGGTCGGGTCGGTGGAATCCGGATGCGCCTCGGCGGCCACCTCGACGATCCCGACGATCTCGGTCCCGGTGACCGAATGATAGAAGAAGATCCGGTCGCCCTGGCGCATGGCCAGAAGGTTGTTCTTGGCCTGGTGGTTTCGGATACCGTCCCACTCCTCCACCCCGGCCGCGACCTGCTGGTCCCAGGACCACGTGTTCGGTTCCGACTTGATCAGCCAATACGCCATGAATTCGCTCTCGGGCTTACAACCTTCGGCAGAAGGACGAGACGAGTGTCTCAGCCGAATCAGCGAACCATAAAGCGCCGGTAGCGGCGAGACCAGACTCCGCTGAACTAGTTTGCCGTGCCGCCGGCCGCGCCTGAACCCGTCGGCCGGTGTCGGCCGCGATCAGCTGTCGGCGGGATCGGGTCGCGACAGCACCCGCGAATCGGGGATGTGGACGACGGCCGTGGTGCCTTTGCCCTTGGCGCTGTCCAGCTCCAGGCGACCGCCATGGCGCTCGATGAGGGATTTCACCACCGGCAGCCCCAGATGCGAGTCCTCGCCGTTCGGACGGCGGGCGCCGTTTCCGGACTCCGAACGGCCCATCAGGGCCGACACGACCTTGGCCGGCACACCGCCGCCGGTATCGGCGATCGCGACCGCCAGGCCGCCATCATCGGCCGCGTCGATGGAAACCTCGATTCGCCCCTTGGCCGGCGTGAACCGGACCGCGTTCGACAGCAGATTGAGGAAGGCCTGCCGCAGTTTCGTTTCGTCGGCACGGATCTGATACCCCTCGCAGGGCGCAGCGATCGAGATCGAGGGCGGCTCGCCTTCCGCGCTGTGACGCGCCAGGCGGATGCAGCGGGCCAGCAACTGGCCGAGATCGAGTTGCTGTTCGGACAACTCGATCTCACCGGCCGTCAGGGTCGAGATTTCCTCGATGTCGTCGATCATGCTCATCAGCGCGTTGCCGCTGTCGCGGATCGACTTGGCGAATTGCCGGTACCGTTCGTCGCCGAGCGGCCCGTAGACCGCGCCGGTCATCGCCTCCGACGTGTCGACGATGGTCTCCAGCGAGGCCTTCAGCGCATGCCCGAAGGCGCGCAGGAATTCCGCCTTGCCGCGATCCGCCGATCGGGCCTCGTCGCGGGCCAGGGCCAGGGCGGCCGGCGAATCGTCGGCATCGTGCCCGTTGCCGGCGGCACCATTGGTCGTCGCGGCCTCCTCCCGGCCGCCGAAGACCAGGGCTTGCGGGGCATCGGCCGCGACCTCGGTGAAGGTCTCCACGGCGCCGCCATCGGGCAGCGGCTGGTGGATGACTTCGATGATGCGCTTGTCGGGCAGGGTCAGGCGGTAGGTGCAGCGGGCACGGCTTGCCGCATAGCTCAGCCGGTCATCGACCAGGGCCATGGCCTCGGCTTCGTCTGCCTTGCCCTGGGCCGCCACATGGCTGATCTGCTGGTGCAGGGAGATGCCCGGCCCGGTGAGCTCCGGCGGCAGGCGGAAGATCTTGGCGTAGCGGCGATTGCAGAGGATCGAACGCAGCTGGGAGTCGAACAGGCACAGGCCCTGGGTCATGTTGCCGAGCGCGATGTCGAGCCGGCGGATCGTCTTCTCCAGCTCGACATTGGCCTGCTCGGCGCGGTTCTTGGCCAGTTGGAGCTGTTCCTCGCGGCGCTTCAGGTCGGTGACGTCGGTGTAGAGGATGATGGTGCCGGCATCGCTGCGCCGTTCGTTGATCAGGATCCATCTGCCGTCGGCCAGCCGGCGTTCCGTGCTGCTCTCCTGGTCGTCATGGCGCGACAGCCGGTCGCGCAGCATCTGCGCCTTGGGAGCGGCGCCGTCCGGCTCGACGCAGCCATCGGCTTCGGCCTGCAGGATGGTCCGATACGCCGCCCCTTCCCGTATGGCCCCGTCGAGGCCGGGGAACAGGTCCAGCAATTTGCTGTTCCAGGTGATCAGGCAGTCTTCGGGGTCGAAGATCGCGATACCCTGGGAGATGCTCTCCACGATCGCGGCGCGGGTCCGCTCTTCGGCCGCGGCGGCGGCGAATTCCGCCTCCTTCATCCGCGTGGCGTCGAGGATCACGCCGTTCCACAGGACCGATCCATCGGCTCGGCGATGCGGCCGGGCCAGGGCGTGGGTCCATTTCTCCTGCCCGTCGGAGGTGACGATCTGGGCTTCCACATCCCACAGCGTCATGGCCTTCGAGGCGGCGATCAGCCGGTCGCGGAACGTCTTGCGGTATTCCGGGCCGTGATGCTTGAACAGCGCATTGGGGTCGTTCAGCACATCCTCGGGCTCGACTCCGAACAGGTCGCGCGCGCCCTCGCTGATATAGGTGTAGCGGATGTCGCCGTCCGGGGTGACCAGCCGCTGATAGACGACGCCCGGAATGGTAGCGGCCAGGGATGACAGCCTTTCATCGGCGCTCTGGAGCTTTTCCAGAAGCTCGGCCTGCATGCGGCTGGATTCTTCCGCCGCCTCCTTGGCTCGGCGGAGCTCCAGCTCGACCTGCTTGATGCGGGTCGCCGCCAGGATCACCCCGTTCCACACCACCGTGCCGTCGTCCTGGCGCAGCGGCCTGGCGATGGCATGGGTCCATTTCTCCTCGCCATCCGGGGTGACGATCTGTGCCTCCACGTCCCACAGCGACAGAGTCTTGGACGCCTCCAGAAGCCTTTGCCGGAAGGTGTCCCGGTACTCCGGCGCATAGTGCTGGAAGAGCGACTGGGAGTCGGACAGGATGGTTTCCGGGTCGACCCCGAACAGGTCGCGGGCGCCCTCGCTGATGTAGGTGTAGCGGATATCGCCGTCCGGTTTGACGACGCGCTGATAGACGACGCCGGGAATGGTCGCCGCCAGCGTGGCGAAGCGCTCGTCGGCGGTCCGCGCGACCATGGAGTCGCGGGCGGAATTGATCGCGACACGGGTCAGGGGTTCGAGCAGTTCGAGGGACTGACGGACGCTCGCATCGAGCCGGCGGACGGCGTCGAATCGGAGGAAGACGCAGCCGGGTTCCCCGCCATCCGGACCGTGGATCGGCAGCGCCCACCCCTGGGCATCGGGCTTGCCGTCGAGGATCGCCACCAGGGGCGCGAGGTCGGGGGCCTTTTCGTCGGCCTCGATCTTGAGCGGCTTGCTCCAGCTCTTCACCGATTTGGCCACGCGTCCGGCGAGGCCGGTGCAGCCGGCAATCCGGTTGCCGTCCTTGCCGGTGTCGCGCGGTGCGATCCGCCGCCAATCCTGTCCGTCGAAGACGACGAATGTGGCGCCGGCGGCCCCCAGCATGTCGACGAACAACTGCTCCAGCGCACCGGCAATATCCGACAGGTCCCGATGCTCGGCGACCAGCGACAGAACCGCGCGCTGGCCGGCCAGGAAGGATTGGTGCAGGTCGGCAGATGCCATATCACCCGATGCGGCCGATGCCGAACGCCGGCTTCGCGCCGCCCCGGCGGGCTTCGACTTGGCCTCGGCTTTCTTGCTTGGCTGCTTACGGGACACTGCGACTCTTCCAGCTTGTCGGTCGACGCGCGGACCGGGTCCACTGACGGCGCTGCAATCGTCGCTTCGGGGGAAATTCCGAATGGCGGATTGCAGTGAACGATCAGGTCCAAGAATTGGCCGTATACGTTAAGAATCGATTAGTTCTACTGCGCGGCGGCTGTCCGCGGCGGGCCGCAGAGGCCTAGCGCGACGCCCGTCTGCGCGCCCGGCCGATCACCCGTTCCTTGGGGAACAGGACCGTCACGGTGGTACCGAGTCCGAGGGCGCTGTCGAAGGTCAGATCGGCGCCGTGCAGCTTGGCCATCGATACCGCCAGCGGGACGCCGAGCCCGCTGCCGCCGTAGTGGCGGCTCAGCGTTCCGTCGATCTGGCCGAACGCCTCGAAGATCTTCGGCATGTCCTCTTCGGCGATGCCGATGCCGTCGTCGTGAACCGTGATCGCCAGTTCACCGGTGTCCAGGAGTTCGGCGCCGATTTCCACCCGCCCTTCCTCCGGCGTGAACTTGACGCCGTTGGACAGCAGATGGACCAGCATGCGGCGCACCAGATCCTCGTCGCAGATCAGGATCGGCAATTCGTCGTGCGGCGATCCGACGATCTCGATCGTCGCCTCGTCGGTCAGATCCCGCGCCTGCGTCACCGCCGATGCGATGACGTCGCCGATGTGCACCGAACGGTCGTTGATCACCACGTCGAAGGTCTCGAACTTGGTGAATTCCAGGATGCTGTTGATGGTATCGAGCAGACCGTGTGCGCTGCGATGCACATAGCCGGCATACTGCACATAGTCGGTGTTGCCGAGCGGACCGTAGACCTCGCTCTTGAGGATCTCCGAGAAGCCGATGATGGCATTCAGCGGCGTCCGCAGTTCATGGCTCATGCTGGCCAGGAACTGGGTCTTGGCGCGGTTGGCATTTTCCGCCGCCTCCTTGGCACGGCGCAATTCCAGCTCGGCCTGCTTGATGCGGGTGGCGTCCAGGATCACGCCGTCCCACAGCACCGACCCGTCGGGCTGGCGATGCGGCCGGGCGATCGCGTGGGTCCACTTCTCCTCGCCATCGGCGGTGACGATCTGCGCTTCGACATCCCACATGGTCAGCGAGCGCGAAGCCGCCAGCAGGCGCTGCCGGAAGGTCTTGCGGTACTCCGGACCATGGCGCCCGAACAGGGCTTCTGGATCGGCGATGATGTCTTCCGGCGGCACCCCGAACAGGTCGCGGGCGCCGTCGCTGATATAGGTGTAGCGGATGTCGCCTTCGGGCGTGACGACGCGCTGATAGACCACACCGGGAATGGTGTGCGCCAGTGAGGTGAAGCGCTCGTCGGCGCTGCGGAGTTTTTCCACCAGCTCGGCCTGCGCCTGGTGGGCCTGCTCGGCCTCCTCCTTGGCGCGGCGCAGTTCGATCTCGGTCTGCTTGATGCGGGTCGCGTCCAGGATGATACCGGTCCACATCACCGCTCCGTCCGCCTGCCGGTGCGGCCGCGCGATGGCATGGGTCCATTTCTCTTCGCCGGCCGTGGTCACGATCTGGACCTGGACGTCCCACAGTTCCAGCGTCCGCGAAGCGGCCAGCAACCGCTCGGTCAGCGTCGCCCTGTACTCCGGTTCGTAGCAATCGAACAGCACGGTGGGGTCGGCCATGACCTCTTCCGGCCCGACACCGAAAAGGTCTCGCACGCCCTCGCTGATATAGGTGTAGCGGATATCGCCATCGGGGCTGACCAGCCGCTGGTATACGACGCCTGGCACGGTGGCGGCCAGGGAGGCGAAGCGCCTGTCGGCGGATTGGACCTGCTGCGCGGATTCCATCGCGATGCGGGTCAGGCGCACCAGCGATTCAATCCGCGCCGTCGACAACCGCCCCTTCCGGGGCTTGCCATGGACAGTCAGGAAACCGGCCAGCACGCCCTTGCCGGACATGATCGGGCAGGGGCGGCATTCGGGCAGGTCGAGGTCGCGCGCGACTTGTCGGATCTTGGCCTCGATCGCATCCTGGGCGGAGCCCGAATCGGATTTGCGGGCCTTGCGGCGGCGCGAGCCAGCGGCGGCTTCCGGCGCGACGCTGGTAATCAGGGCGATGCCCTCGGCATAGGATGGCGGCAGCCCGGCCGACGCCGCGGTGCGAATCAGGCTGTCCCGGGCGTCGGTCAGATCGATCGATACCGACGGCACGCCGAGCGCCTCGAGCGCGATATCCGCCACGCGCCGCAGCACCGTATCCAGCCCCGCCCCTTTGGCGATCAACTCGAAGACATCGAGCTGGCTTGCCGTCAGATCGGCCGTGGCGGCGGATTGCGCCGCCGAATCGCGTCTGCGTGTCGCGCCCAAAGCCAGTCGCGCTCCGCTAGACCGCCCGTTCGGCGACATGCGCGCCCATCGGGTGCTGCGTCCAAACCGTCAGATGCTGGGGTGGCATGGTTCGCCCCTCAATCGGGCGCCGGGCATTGACACGTCCCTCCCGGACCCTCGCGCGCAGCCGGCTGCCGCGAAGCGACCGTCCCGCGCCGATACCTTCGATGGTGAACGAACATGCGTGCCATTCCTTAACAATCCGTGAGCCACCGCGGCCCACGGCCATGCCGGACCGCATCGGCCGATCCTTCTCCACCGACCGATCGTCGCAGCGATGACAGGGTCCGATGGCAGGCACGCGCACAATCCGCCAAATCAACGATCAATTAAGGAGGTCCGTGCAAAGTGTACTCTCAGTAAATCAGGGATTGGTGCGGGAACAGGCAGTATTCATGGTTAACAATCTTGGTTTACATATAATTAACTCTCAAATTTTACTGTTTGTTAATTTTCATTATAGAAAATTTTCCTTAATTATAAACGGTATCTGAGCTAGCTCCGGGGGCGGACATGGACGCATTGAGACTCGCGGGCAGTGCGCCACCGTTGCGGCGCGCTGACCTTGTCGTTGAAACTGACAGGACGCGTGTTGGTGTCGATGAGCTGCAGGCACGTCTGGAACGCCTCTTGCCGCGACTGCGGATGGCCGTCGTCTACGGCGGCGACAAATCCGAGGAAGGCGCGGTCATCAATCCGACCGTCAACCGCCGGCCCTGGAAAAGCTATCAGACCGTCGCCGAGGACATTGCCGGTGCGCTGGAGCGCCTTGGCGTCGGCATGGTCGAAGTCGTTCCCGAGAACATGCGGCTCGGCGATCATCTCGCGAAGCAGAACATCCACCTCGCCTGGCTCAACACCGGCGGCGTGCAGGGTTACCACTCCGTCTCCCACGCCTCGGCGATGCTCGAGATGATGGGCATTCCCTATATCGGCCACGATCCGCTGACCGCGGCCATGCTCGACAACAAGGATGCGTTCAAGCGCCACCTGATCGCGCTCGGCATCCCGACGACGCCCTTCGTCACCTGGAACATGGAGCGCGGGCCCTTCGTCCCTGACCTGAACAGCCGCTTCTTCGGCACGTTCGGACATTTCCGCGGGCCCTTTGTGGTGAAGCCGGTCTCTGGCCGCGCCTCCCTGCATGTGCATGTGGTCGAGGGGATCGACGAGCTGACCGATAAGGTCGCCGAGGTCTACGAGGCGACCGAGAACGACGTGATGATCGAACCGTTCCTGGAAGGCCGGGAGTTCTGCGTGTCGGTCTGCGGGCCGGTGATGGCCTCCAAGCGCGGGCTGTCGCGGCTTGACGGGCCGCTGGTGCTGTCGGCGGTCGAACGGGTTCTCGACCCTGGCGAGCGCATCTTCACGTCGATGGACAAGAAGCCGATCACCGACAAGCGGGTGCGCACCCTGGACCCTGTCCAGGATGCGGCCGAGATCAACCGGCTGCAGGGGCTGGCCCGCGAGGTGTTCGTCGATTTCGGTCTCGAGACCCTGGTGCGAATCGATGTGCGCGCCGATGCGGGCGGCCGCCTGTGCATCCTGGAGACCAACCCGAAACCCGATCTGAAGCGTCCTGACGGCAGTGTCACCAGCCTGGTCTGCACCGAGCTGGAAGCGCACGGCATGGACTATGAGGATCTGATCCTTTCGCTGCTGGCTGACCGATTGGACCTGCTGATGCGACGCCGCCGCGGTGCCGCTCAGCAACTGATCGAGCTTGCGAACTGACCGGTCGACCGGCGGCCCAGAGGATAATGAGCGACATGCGATCGGCCAAATCGAAGAAGCGGCGCCTGATCGACGCGACGATGATGTTCCTGGTTTTGGGACTGTCGCTGCTGTTGCTGATCTATGTCGGATTCAGCGAGGCCAAGCGGACCTACCAGCAGTTCCAGCTCGAGAAGCTCGAGGCCCAGGGCAAGATCGCCCAGAACGCGATGGAGTCCTTCCTGCGCGCCGGTCTGCCGCTGCGCCAGTATGTCGGCTTCACGACCCTGGCCGGTCCGATTCTGGCGTCCGATCCGACGATCGCCGCGATGACGGTCTTCGATCGCGCCGGCCGGCCGGTCTTCGCCGCCGGCGACGACACCATTCCGCTGCTGCCGATCGCGCTGAACGCCGGCGACAACCCGTTCGAACTGCGCATGACCAAGGAATACGAGCAGGTCGTGCTGCCGCTGCGCAATCGCTTCGAGACCGTGGGAAGCCTGGCCGTCACCATGCCGACCTCGGTGGTCGATGCAACGGTCCAGTCCGCCTTCCAGCCGCTTCTGGTGGTCGCCGGATTCCTATCCGTCGCCTTCGCCCTGTTCGTCTCGGTCGCCGAGGCGCCGGTCGGGCGCGGCCGAACGCCATGGCTGCAGATCGTCTACGCGTTCACCTTCCTGGGAATGGCCCTGCTGGTCATCTTCACCCTGATCAACCTCTATCAGGACGGCGCCACCTCCCGTGTGAAGGCGTTGGCCGATTCGCTCGGCCAAAGGCTGTCGATCATCATGATGATCAACGTCAATATCGACCAGATCGATGGGCTGGACGCGATCTTCGACGATTACCGCCGGCTGTATCCCGACATCAGCGCCGCCGGCCTGATCGTCAACAACGAGGTCCATTCCCACACCGACAACGATGCGGTCGGCCGGGAATGGGTGGAGGACTCCGCGAACTACAAATACGAGGTCGATCTTTCGCGGCCTGAGCTCGGGCGCAACGTCCGAGTCGCGGTGGCCCTGCCGGCCGACATCGTGGTCAACCGGGTGCTGCGCAGCGTGAAGAACTTCGCGGCCCTGTTCGTCGCATCCGGATTCCTGGCCGGTCTGTTCCTGCAGCTGGCCGGATCGGTGCAGCAGCAGACATCCAATTCCGGCTCCGACGAATCCGATGGCGCTCCGGACCCGGAGGCCAGCGAGGCCGACCGATCGCAACGGGACGCGGCGCTTCTCGATCTGGTGAAGCCGGTCTTCTTCGTCGCGGTCTTCCTGGAACACCTGAACTACGCCTTCCTGCCGCAGTTCATGCACGGCGTGGTCGCCGAATCCGGCCTGTCCTCGGGCTACGCCTCGGCGCCGTTCACGGCCTATTACCTGTGCTTCGCCCTGGCCCTAATTCCGGCCGGGCACTATGCGCAGAACTGGAGCGCGCGGCCGTTGATGTATGGCGGCCTGATCCTGGCGGCGATCGGCGTCTTCGCCATGGCCCTGCCGGTCGATTTCTATGTCGTGACCGCCGCGCGGGCGATCTCCGGAATCGGCCAGGGCATGCTGTTCATCGGCGTGCAGTCCTACATCCTTGCCATCGCCTCGCCCGGCGGCAAGACGCGGGGTGCGGCGATCATCGTGTTCGGTTTCCAGGGCGGGATGATCTCCGGCATGGCGATCGGCTCCCTGCTGGTCACCTATATGGGCCCGCTGGGCGTCTTCACCCTCGGCGGGATGATCGCCACCGGCATGGCGCTGTACGCCATCACCGTGCTGCCGTCGACCGCGCCGCAGCGCACGATCGAATCGGGCATCGGCTCGACCCTGCGCCAGCTCGGCCGCGATGTCGGGCAGGTGCTGCGCAGCATGCATTTCCTGCAGACCATGTTCTTCATCGGCATTCCGGCCAAGGCGGTGCTGACCGGCATCATCATCTTCGCGCTGCCGCTGCTGCTGGCGCAGAAGAACTACGCCCAGGAGGATATCGGCCAGATCATCATGGTCTATGCCGCCGGCGTGGTGCTGGCCTCGAGCTGGGTGTCGCGGCTGGTCGACCGTACCGGCAAGACCGACACGATCCTGTTCTGGGGCGCGGTGATCAGCGGCATCGGCCTGATGGCGATCGGCCTGATCGACTGGGACGGGATCAACAACCGCGAGGATGGCGGCCTGCTGGTCACCCTCGTGCTGATCGTCGGCGTCGCCACGGTCGGCATCGCCCACGGCTTCATCAACGCCCCCGTCGTCACCCATGTGTCCGATTCCGAACTGGCCACCAAGATCGGACCGACATCGGTCACCGCGACCTACCGGTTCCTCGAGAGAATCGGCCATGTCGCCGGCCCGATGATCGTCGGCCAGATGTTCCTCTATTGGGGACAGAGCGCACTGAACCTGATGTGGATCGGCGTTGCGATCGCCCTGTTGGGCATCCTTTTCCTGTCCCGATCGACTCAGCAATGGGCGAGTCCAGCCTAGAGAGCGAGGATCCATGACCTTCCCCCGACTGTTCCTGACGCGACGCGCCCTGGCCGGATTGCTGGCCGCGCCCCTGGCCATGGCCATGCTGCCGCTGGCGGCCCATGCCGAAACCCCCGGTCCCGGGCCGAACTATGCGGACTGGTTCGGCTATGGCGACGACGCGATGCTGGAGTGGAACTTCATCGAGATCGCCGACACGCCCTGGATGCTCAGGATCGAGCGCAAGGGCCGCAGCGGTCCGGCGGCGCAGCGGGTTATGGTGATCTATCCGCGGCCGTCCTCGGCCTATGACATCGCCATCACCAAGGTGCTGGACGTGTTCGCCGAGAAGGACATGGATGTCGAGCTGACCGTCTACAATTTCGCCAAGTCCGATGAGCGCGGCCTCGAGGCGCTGAGCATTGCCGAGCGCGACGAGTTCGATCTGATCTTCTCCATGGGGTCGGAATCGACGGCCTGGCTCTGGGACAATTATCGCGGCGGCGAGCTGCCCGTGGTGTCGGTCTGCTCCAAGGATCCGGTGCTGCTGGGCCAGACCGACGATTACGATGTTGGCACCGGCACCAACTTCGCCTTCACCTCGCTGAACACGCCGATCGAGGTGCAGATGCAGTATCTGCTGGAGCTGAAGCCGGATCTGCGCAACCTGGCGATCCTGGTCGACAGCCAGAACATCAGCGCCATGCAGACCCAGGCAGACCCGATCGCACGCTATGCGCGGCGGCGCGGAATCCAGGTGTTCGACGTCGCCATGCGCGATCCGCAGAACGCCCGGCAGGAGCTGGCGCGGCTGGTCCGCTCGACGGTCGAGGACATGCGCCGCAACGATCCGACCCTGGACAACAGCGTCTTCTGGATCACCGGCAGCACCGCCGTGTTCCGCGAGATCCGCACCATCAACGCCCATGCCAACCGGGTGCCGGTGATCAGCGTGGTGCCCGAGGTGGTCGCCGCCGGCGATGACAGCGCCGTGCTGTCCATCGGCGTCAGCTTCCAGTCGAACGCGCATATCGCCGCCGTCTATGGCGCCGACGTGCTGTCCGAGCGGGTCGATGTGGGCAATCTGGCGGTCGGCGTGGTCTCACCGCCGGACATCGCGATCAACTTCCGCAAGGCGCGGTCGATCGGGCTGAACGTGCCCTTCAGCTTCCTGGAGAGCGCCAGCACGGTCTACGACTATGAGGGCCGCCCGGTGCGCATCGACGGCAAATCGCTGGTCCCGACGAACTGACGCGGCACGACGTCTGCGACGAAGCCGCCCGGTCCCGGCCGGGCGGCTTCTTCTTTTCTGCTAGCCGTGTTCGGCCCGGAAAGGACGCGCAAGCAGAGCGAGAATCGAGTCGTCGATGCTCGATGCCCCGCGCAGGACCGCATCCACCGCAACCGAAATCGGCGCCTCGATGCCGTGTTCGGCCGCCAGCCGGACCACCGCTCCGGCGGTATAGACACCCTCGCTGACGCTGCGCCGGCCGGACAGGATCTCATCCAGCGTCTTGCCTTGCCCCAGCGCATAGCCCAGCGACGTGTTGCGCGACTCCAGGCTGGTGCAAGTCAGCATAAGGTCGCCCAGCCCGGACAGGCCCATCAGCGTCTCCGGTTTCGCGCCCAACGCAGCACCCAGCCGCATCAATTCCGCCAGCCCACGGGTCACCAGCGCTGCCCGGGTGTTCTCTCCCAGCGACCGGCCCATGACCACGCCAGCGGCGATCGCCAGGACGTTCTTCACCGCGCCGCCGATCTGAACGCCGAGCAGGTCGGCCGACCAGTACGGCCGGAAGGTCTGGCTGCCCAGCGCCTGCGCCAGCGCCTCGCCGAGGGCCTGGTCGGCACTGGCCAGGGTGATTGCGGTGGGCTGGCCGCGCGCCACCTCGGCAGCGAAGCTGGGGCCGGACAAGACGGCGATGGGCGCGTCCGGGCATTCCTCGGCGACGATCTCGGACATCAGCGCGCCAGTCGCCGTTTCGAATCCCTTTGAGCAGATCACCAGCGGCCGGTCGATCCCGGGCAAACGCTTGCAGGTCTCCCGCAGATGCTGCGCCGGGGTCACCAGCAGCAGGGCGTCGGCCGTCCGCGCCCGGTCCAGATCGCCTGTGGCCTCGATCGCCGGATCCAGGGCGATGCCGGGCAGGTAGTCCGGGTTCTCATGCCGCGTGGCGATGCTGTCCACCACATCCGCATTACGCGCCCACAGGATCGTGTCCCGGCCGGCCCGGCTGGCGGCCTGGGCCAGCGCGGTTCCCCAGGCGCCGCCGCCGAGGATGGCGATGGATTGCAGGTCGGTCATGCCTTCACTCCCGCGCCGATTGCCGGAGCCGCGTCCGGATCCAGGGGCCATCGCGGCCGCGGCGCGAAATCGAGCGGATCGACCCGGCCCAGCCGCAAGCGCTCAAGCCCGGCCCAGGCGATCATGGCCGCATTGTCGGTGCACAGGGAGGCCGGCGGCGCCACGAAGGCCAGCCCGGATTCGGCGGCAAGATGCGAGAGCCGTTCGCGCAACACCTGATTCGCCGCCACTCCGCCGGCCACCACCAGCCCGCCGGAGGCCTTGCCGTCGGCGCCGAACGCGGCGATAGCGTTGCGCGTGCGATCGACGAGGCATTCGCCCACGGCGGCCTGGAATGCCGCGGCCAGATCGTCGACATCCGAGCGGCGCAGCGGACCTTCCGGCAGAGCGTCCACATGGCGCCGCAAAGCCGTTTTCAGCCCGGAGAACGAGAAGTCGCAGCCGGGCCGGCCGACCAGCGGCCGCGGCAGCGCGAACCGGTCCGGCCGGCCGTTCGCCGCCGCCCGCTCGATCTCCGGCCCGCCGGGATATCCCAGCCCCAGCAGCTTGGCCGCCTTGTCGAACGCTTCGCCCACGGCATCGTCGATGGTGGTGCCCAGCCGACGATAGGCGCCGACGCCCTCGACCACCAGCAACTGGCAATGACCGCCGGAAACCAGCAGCAGCAGGAAGGGAAAGGACAGATCGTCGGTCAGCCGGGCCGTCAGCGCATGGCCCTCCAGATGGTTGACCGCCAGGAAGGGCAGGCCGTGCACCGCCGCGATGGCCTTGGCCGTCATCACGCCCACCATGACGCCGCCGATCAGCCCTGGCCCGCCGGTCGCCGCCACCCCGTCCAGCGCATCGAAGCCGATCCCGGCCTCGTCCAGGGCGCGGCGGACCAGCCCGCCGAGATGGGCGAGATGGGCCCGGGCGGCGATCTCCGGCACCACACCGCCATAGGGCCGGTGATCGTCGAGCTGCGACAGCACCACATTGGACAGGATACGGCGGTCGTCGGCGACCACCGCGACCGCGGTCTCGTCGCAGGAGGTTTCGATGCCCAGGACGATCATGGTATCCGCCGGTTCATGAGATCCGGATGTCATAGCAGCCGCCGCCAACCCGTCGCAACGCCGGGCCGACCCGCACCCCATGGTAAAGGCGGGAAATACCGGCTACACCAGCGCCCATGACAGCCTTGTTGAAGATCGGCACACGGGGCAGCCCGCTGGCCCTGGCGCAGGCCCGCGAGGTGGCGGAACGCCTGGCCGCGGCTCATGGCGATCTGGCCGCACCCGGCGCCATCGAGACCGTGGTCATCAAGACGACGGGCGACAGGGTGCAGGACCGTCCTCTGGCGGAAATCGGCGGCAAGGGCCTGTTCACCAAGGAGATCGACGAGGCCCTGCTGTCCGGCGCCATCGATCTGGCGGTGCATTCCATGAAGGACGTGCCGACCTGGCTGCCGGACGGGGTGAGCTTCCCCTGCCTGCTGCCGCGCGAGGATCCCAGAGATGCGCTTTTCGCAAACGGCCACCGCCGGCTTTCCGAACTGCCGACCGGCGCGGTCGTCGGAACCGCGGCGCTACGGCGCCAGGCCCAGATCCTCGCCCTGCGTCCGGATCTCAAGGTCGTGCCCATCCGGGGCAATGTGGAAACCCGGCTGCGCAAGCTCGCCGGGGGCCAGGTACATGCCACCCTGCTGGCGGTCGCCGGTCTGCGGCGATTGTCGATGGCCGACCGAATCACGGCGACGCTGTCGGCGGATGAAATGCTTCCGGCGGTCGCCCAGGGCGCCATCGGCATCGCCTGCCGGAGCGACGACGGCGCGGTCCGGGCCCGGCTGGAACCGATCCATTGCGCCGATACCGGAACCTGCATCGCCGCAGAACGGGCCCTGCTCACCGAGCTGGACGGATCCTGCCGCACCCCGATCGCGGCGCTGGCGACACTCGATGCCAATGGCGGTCTTTCTCTGGATGCGCTGATTGCCCGTCCCGACGGCAGCGAGGTGTTGCGCACCCGACGCGAGGGCCGGCCCGAGACCGCCGGGGCGATGGGCCGGGATGCCGGTACCGAACTGAAATCCCGTTCCGGGCCGGGATTTCTGGACGGGTGACGGCGGCGTTCCGATGAGCTGCTGGCTTCTGACCCGCCCTTTGCAGGATTCGCAATCCCTGGCCGCGTCGCTGGAGGCGCGCGGCCATTCCGCCGTGATCGCGCCGGTCATCGAGGTGGCGCGTCGGGATGAGCCGCCGCCCCCGCTCGACGATGTACAGGCGCTGCTGTTCACCAGCCAGAACGGCGTGCGCGCCTTTGCCGCGGCGACGGGCCGGCGCGACCTGCCGGTCCTGGCCGTGGGCCGCTCGACGGCCGAGGCTGCCGAATTGGCGGGCTTCCGCAAGGTCGAGAGCGCCGATGGCGATTCGGCGGATCTGGCGCGGCTGGCGATCGCCAGGCTCGACCCGGCAGGCGGCGCACTGCTGCACATCGCCGGCAAGCAGGTGGCCGGCGACCTGCTGGGCCAGCTCGAGCGGGCCGGGTTCGGCACCCGACGCGCGGTGCTCTACGAGGCCCGGCCGGTCGATCGGCTGCCGGACGCCGCGGCCGAGGCGTTGCGCGGGCGCAAAGTGGCGGGCGCCCTGATTTTCTCTCCACGGACGGCGAAGGTGTTTGCTAGGCTCGTCGCCGCGGCCGGCCTGACGGAATCCTTGAGTGGGCTGACCGCGCTGTGCCTCAGCACCGCCGTCGCCGAACGGCTGGGCGTGGGGGTCTGGGGGGCGGTGCGCATTGCCGAGCGACCGGAGCTGCCGTCTCTTCTCGACCTTCTCGAATCCGCCGAAGCACCGACCGCAGGACGACAGACCCAGGCATGAATTCCGATTCAGAGTCACCGCAAGAAACGCCGGAACCCGTGGGTGGGGCGTCCGCGACCAAACAGGTCGTCGCCGCTTTCGGCGGTATCCGCCCAATGGCGAACAAGCTCGGCACCCCCGTAACGACGGTACAGGGCTGGAAAAAACGCGGCGCAATCCCGACGCAGCGCCACGATGCCATCCGTGCCGCCGCCCGGGAGCATGCCATCGCATTGGACGATGCGATCCTGGCCGCCACAGCGCCTCCGGATGCGCCCTCGGAACCGGCCCGGGCCGCTCCGCGGTCATCCGTCCCCCGGGTACAACGGCCGGAGCCGGCCCCGAAACCGGCCCCAGAACCCGAGCCGGAACCGGCCCGGGCCGAAACGCCGCGCCCGCAGCCGGCACCGGAGCCAAAGCCGCAGGACCCGCCAAAACCCGAAGCAGCGGCCAAGACCCCTTCCGAACCGCCGAAACCGCCGAGGCCCCCGAAGGCAGCTGGTGGCGGGAGTTCCGGGGTCGCCTGGTTGGCGATCGTGATCGCTTTCGCCTCCGTGGGGCTGGTGGTGACCGCGCCGCTTTGGATCGACCAGGCCTACCGGGTGGTCGGATTGACCGTGCCGTCGGGAACCGGCCCGGCCTTCGACCCGAACCGGCTGAATGAACTGGACTCCCGCCTGGCCGCCCTGGAGCGGCAGGCGGATACGCTCCTGGCCCGGTCCGACCCGGACGCCGTTGCCGAGACGCTGAATGCCGAAATGCAGGGCATCGAGGGCCGCGTCGCCGCACTTGAGGAGATCGATCCGCAGGGCCTGGACGAACGCATCATCGCGGTGCAGGGCGCGGCCGAGGGGTTGGCCGCCGATCTCGCCCGGACCGACGGTGTGCTGGGCAGCCAGCGCATCGCCCTGACCGAGGCCCGCTCGATCGTCACCAGCCTGGAGAGCCGGGCCGATGCGGTGGACACCAGGCTGGAGACCATCGCTGCCACCCAGGCCCGCGACGGCCGCAGGATCGAGTGGTTGATCGCCTCGGACAGCGCCACCCAGGCCCTGGTACTGGCGATCGGACAGCTGCGGGTGGCGGTCAATGCCGGCCGGCCCTACCAGCAACCGCTGTCGGCGCTAAGGGCGCTTGCGGCCGGCGTCGACGAGACAGTGGCCGATCTGGCCGCCCTGTCGCCTTCGGCCGCCGCCGGCATTCCCGACCGCGACGCAATCAAAGCGGCCTTCCCGGAAATGGCGCAGGCGGTGCGGCAGGCGGTTCTGCTGCCGGCGGATGCCGGATGGGTGGACCGGACCGTCGCCAGGATCGAGGGTCTGGTGACGGTGCGACCGGCGCCCGGCGAGGTCGAAGGGGAGGACGTCGCCGCCGTTCTGGCGCGCGCCGAGGGGCGCCTGATCAATGGCGATCTGGCGGGCGCGGTGGCCGCGATTGCGAGCCTAGACGGCGAAGCGGCGCAAGCGGCCGCGACGTGGCTGCGCGCGGCACGGTCCCGCCTGAACGCCGAGACGGCCTTGGACAATCTGAACAGCTACGCCATCGCCCGGCTTGCCAACGCACCGACGGACCGGACCGCGCAATGAGGCGATCGCTTGTTCTGATGGTGCTGATCGGCATCGGCGTGCTGATCGCCGTGCTGATCGCCAACCGGCCGGGCCAGGTCCAGTTCACCTGGCAGGGATACGTGATCGAGACCTCGGTCGGCATCCTGCTGGTGATCGTCGCGGCGCTGATGGGAGCGGCCGCCATCGCCTATCGCTTCTGGCGCGGCATGATCAGCGCGCCGGGAACCCTGCTTCGGGCCCGTTCGGGGTCGCGGCGCGAGAGCGGCTACCGGGCCCTGACCAACGGCATGGTGGCGGTCGCGGCCGGAGATCCCGACGCCGCGCGGAGATTCGCCAAGAAGGCGGACACGCTGCTGGACGACCCGCCGCTGACCATGCTGCTCTCCGCCCAGGCGGCCCAGCTGACCGGCGACGAGCAGGCGGCGACCCGTTACTTCGAGGCCATGCTGGAGCGCCGCGAGACCGAGTTCCTGGGATTGCGCGGCCTGATCAACCAGGCGCTTAAGCGCGACGACCGGGTCAGGGCGCTGTCGCTGGTGGATCGCGCCCGGACCCTGCGGCCGAGCACGCCCTGGGTGCATGCCGCCGCCTTCGACCTGGAGGTGCGGCAGCGCAAATGGGCCGAGGCGCAGACCTCGCTGGCCTCGGCCGTGAAGTCCGGCGCCATCGACACCGCCACCGGGCGCCGGCATAAGGCGGCCATCCTGATCGAGCGCAGCCGCGAGGCGGAGGCCGCCGGCGATGCCGCGGCCGCTCTGGACCATGCCCACAAGGCGGCCGGTCTGCTGCCGGAATTCACACCGGCGATGGTGCGCGAGGCGCGGTTGCTGTCCCGGGCCGGCAAGGCCAAGCAGGCGATCCGCCAGCTGGAGAAGGCCTGGTCGCAGGCGCCGCATCCGGCGATCGCCCAGGCTTTCCTGGAGGCCGCGCCGGCCGACGAATCGGCACTGGAACGGGTGCAGCGGCTGGACCGGCTGCACAAGCTGCGGCCGGATTCGCCGGAACTCCTGCCGGTCCTGGGCGAGGCCGCGCTGGCGGCGCAGCTCTGGGGCTCGGCCCGCGGCCATCTTATGAAGGCGCTCGCCGAAGCCCCGAGCCGGCGCATCTACCGGCTGCTGAGCGAGGTGGAGATCGGCGAGCACGACGACGCAGTGGCGGCCCGCAACTGGCTCACCAAGGCGGAAGAAGCGCCGGACGATCCGGCCTGGGTCTGCGGCAGTTGCGGCACCACCCATACGGTCTGGACCGCGCTGTGCCGGCATTGCGGGGCTTTCGACTCGCTGGGCTGGCGAAATCCGACCGCGCTTCGTCTGCCGGCACCGTCAGCGCCGGCACAGACGCCGGTCGCCCTGGCGCCACCGGCCGCACCGGACCGTTGACCGAACAGGTACACTGATAGGGCTTGACTGGGGAATTGACGGCGACACCGGCTGGGCGTAGCTTCCCGACCGCTCGCACAGCGAGCCGCCCGTCGGGGCATGCCGACGTAGCTCAGTGGTAGAGCAACTGATTCGTAATCAGTAGGTCCGCGGTTCGAATCCGCGCGTCGGCACCACGGCTTTCGATCGGGTTCAGTCAGAGACCGATTCACCCCTCATGCCGTGCGGCATGAGGCGATCGGGCTCTAGCCGTAATACTTGTCGATCGCGTCGAACTCCGCGACGACCTCCTTGAAGCCAAGCGCGGTCAGCAGGTCGCACAGGACCTTGTCGGCGTCGATATGGGCCTGTTCCAGGTCGCCCAGCAGCTGCAGCTCTTCCAGACGTTCCTCGGCTTCGCGTCCTGCCTTGACGAGGGACTCCTTCTGATTCTTGTGCGCTGCGTCGAGCTGGAGGGCACGGATGAATCCCAGGTTACTCATCGGTCGGCTCGCCTTCCTTGCACGCGATGCCCAACAGGCATCTGCAGACTTCCATCGAATAGGAGTGCCACAAGAATAAGGCTAGGCTGGTAAAGGTAACGTTAATTTGAAGCGCTTTTGAGTGATTAATGAATAGTTACCGCCATACGAAAGCATAATTCGTCGAGAGAATTTGGCAGAATTGTGTTCATCATCACAAATACTTTACTAGAGAGACATTCGACTTCAGATTTCTGCGGAATACTACGCCTTGCCTATTTGATCGATTCCACCCAACGCCGATGCATCCAGAACCATTGATCCGGTCGATCGCGGACCCAGCCCTCGATGACCGTATTGACCCGTTCCATGATGGCCGTGATATCGGCGTGCCTGTCGCTGGTCTGCTCAAATTCCAGTGCGGGATAGAAGGTCAGTCGGAACCGGGCGCCGTGGAGGCGCTCGACCCGGGTAGGCACGACGGCGCAATCGAACCGCCTTGCGAACAGAGCCAGGGCCGGCGCGGTCATGGCATCGCGCCCGAAGAACGGCACGGCGATGCCGCGGTTCAGCTTCTGATCCATCAGCATGCCGAGATTGTCGCCCCGGGATAAGGCTTTCATCGCCGCCTTGGTCCCCTCATTTCCCTTCCGGTAGAGGGTCATGCCGGCTGTCGAACGAACGTGCCGGATCAGCCAATCGGCCGCCCGGTTGTTGGGCGGCCGATAGATAAAGCTCAGGCGCCCGACATGTTTCGCGGTCCAGGCGCCCGGCAACTCCCAATTGGCGATATGGGCGCCCATCAGGATGCGCGGCCGGTTGGCCACCGCTGCCCCATTCACGTGTTCGGCCCCGACGACCTCTAACCGGTTGGGCTCACGCAGTCGTAGAAGATGTGGGTACTCGCCGAAGGTGCGGCCGACATTGTCCCACATGCCGCGCAGGATCCGTCGCTTCTCCGCCTCCGACAGGTTCGGCATCGCCAACGCCAGATTGTGCATCGCACGGCGGTTCGCCGACGCCAATCGCGGTCCGATGATCCGGCCGATCCAGCCGCCGACCGCCGAGGAGACATCCACCGGCATCAGCCAGAACGCACCGTATGACAGGTACAAAAGCGCCGTCTGAAGCGGATAGTAGACCCACTGATCCAGCCGCCTGCGGGCGACCGATTTCCTTGCCACGTTCAGGCCCCCGCAGTCAGACCACCTAGTCGGCCCACCCCAGATATCACGATTGGTCGACCGCCGAGGCCACAGCCGCCACGATCCGATCCTGCGTCGTGGCATCGAGATAGGGATGCATCGGCAGGCTCAGGACCCGTTGCGACAGCGATTCGGAGACCGGCAGCCCTTGCGGCGCAACTGGATACGCGCCATAGGCGGTCTGGCGATTCAATGGCCGCGGATAGTAGATCGCGGTCGGAATGCCCGCCGCCTTCATCCGGGCGGCGACGCCGTCGCGGTCGTCGAGCCTAATGGTGTACTGGGCCCAGATCGACGTGGCGTCGGCGATCAGGACCGGAGTATCCGCAATGCCGGCGAGCGCCGCGGAATAAGCGTTCGCCACCCGGTCGCGGGCCGCCACCTCATCGTCGAAGATCGCCAGCTTTTCCAACAGGACCGCCGCCTGCATGGTGTCGAGGCGGCCATTCACGCCAATGCGGACATTGTCGTATTTGTCGGTGCCCTGACCATGCACGCGCAGAGACCGCATGGTCGCCGCCAGCTCGTCATCGTCGGTGAACACGGCCCCGCCATCGCCATAGCAGCCCAGCGGCTTGGCCGGGAAGAAGCTGGTCGACGCCGCATCGCCGATGCTGCCGGTGCGGCGGCCACGATAATAGGCGCCGAATCCCTGGGCCGTGTCGGCCAGCAGGCGCAAACCATATCGATCCGCCAGCGGCTGCAGGGAATCGTAGTCGGCCGGCTGACCGAACAGGTCGACCGGGATCACGGCCGCCGGCCTGAGGCGTCCTTCAGCGGCGACGGCCTCGATCGCCGCCTCCAGGCTGGCCGGATCCATGTTGAAACTGTCCGCCAGGACGTCGACGAACACCGGGGTCGCGCCGACCAGGGCGACCACCTCCGCTGTCGCGGCAAAGGTGAAGCCGGGCACGAAGACGGCATCGCCCGGACCGATTCCCCACGCCATCAGCGGCAGTTGCAGCGCGTCGGTGCCACTGGCGCAGCTGATCACATGCTTGACGCCCGCATAGTCGGCCAGACGCTCCTCGAGGGTTCGCACCTCGGGGCCCATGATGAAGCAGCCATGCTGCAGGACCTGGCCGATCGCCCTCTCCATGCGATCACCGAGCCGCCGGCGCTGGGCCTGCAGGTCGATGAAGGCGATCGGCTCATCGGTGGCCGGTGCGGCGGCCATTGCGGCTTCACTCATCGGTCACCTCCTCCAGGCGGTCGGGGCCCGCCTCACGATAGCGGCGGCCCGTCCTCGGGCAGGTCAGGTTCGCATCCAGGCGTTCGCCGGCATGGCCCACCCAGCCGATGCGCTTGGCGGGCACGCCGGCCACCAGGGCGTGGGGCGGAACCGTATCGGTCACCACCGCACCGGCCGCCACCAGGCAGTATTCACCGAGGTCATTGCCGCAGACGATGGTCGCGTTGGCGCCGATGGTGGCGCCCTTGCCGACCTTGGTTTCCAGGAACTCGCTCTTGCGATCTATCCCGGCCCTCGGCGTGCTGACATTGGTGAACACGCAGGACGGGCCGCAGAACACCTCGTCTCCCAACGTGACACCCTTGTACAGGCTCACATTGTTCTGGATCTTGCACCGATCGCCGATGACCACATCGGGGCCGATGCTGGCGTTCTGTCCGATCGAGCATCCGGCGCCGATGCGCGTCCCGGGCAGGACATGGCTGAAATGCCAGATCCTGGTTCCCGGGCCGATCTCGACCGGCGCGTCGACATAGGCACTCTCATGCACATAGACATCGGGCGCTTGTGAATCCTCCCTCGACAGGGAAGCCGGCGAGGCTGGCCTCCGCGATCCAATCGATTCCTCGGCGGCCTGCAGCACCCGCAAGACCCGGACCGCCTCGGCGCCATCGGTGCGCGGTATGGCCTGCTTCGCGACGCAGTCCAGGAAATGCTGGCATTCCAGCTTCAAGGGTTCGTCCGGGTCCAGCGGCACGGCCTCCGCCGCAGCCTTCTGCGGCTCCGGCCGGCCTTCGCGCCATTCGATCTGGTGCGGATAGAGCGTCAGCTTGGCGTCCCAGGGCTGCCCGTCATCGAAAACCGCCATCTGCCGATCGCCAACGACCACCAGCTTCTGCTCCTTGAAGGGGTGCAGCCAGGACACGAAGATATGGGCGTTCACGCCGCCGGGAAAGGTCAGATGGCTGGTGGTGACGTCGGCGATCCGGTCGTGCAGATAGTTGGATCCGGTCGCCAGAACCGAGGATGGCTCCTCGCCGACCAGCCCCAGGATCATCGAGATGTCGTGCGGCGCGAAGCTCCAGAGGATGTTCTCCTCGCGCCGGATCTTCCCCAGGTTCAGGCGATTGGAATAGATATACTGCAGCCGCCCCAGCGCGCCCTCGCGGACCAGCTGCTTCAACCGCAGGAAGGCCGGGTGGTATTGCAGCAGGTGGCCGACCATAAGGACCAGCCCGGCCTCCTCCGCCTTGGTCTGAAGCAACTGGGCCTCCGCCGCCGTCAGCGCAAGCGGCTTCTCCACGAACACATGCTTGCCCGCGTCCAGCACCTGGCCGGCCATGGCGTAATGCCGCTCGGCCGGCGTCGCCAGACCGATGGCGTCGATGGACGGATCCGCCAGCAGTCCCGCGAAATCCTTGGCCGGCACGCCGAACTCGCCCGCGAATTTCCCGGCGACCTCCGCATCGTTGTCCGACACGGCTGCAAGCCCACCGAGCGCCGCGAAATTGCGGACCAGGTTGCGGCCCCAATAGCCGCATCCGACCATGGCGACACGCGGCTGAGTCGCTGTCAGCGCCTTGGCGTCGCTATCTTGCGAAGACATGGTCATGGGTCGGCGGGACCTCGATCTTCCGATTGCGCGCGGTGGGAATTCAGGCTTTCACAATCCTGTCGCGCCCTGCGACAACATTGCGGGTTGCATTGCGCGTGTCGACCACAATTGGCACGGCGGCGACAAGCGCGTCGTAGTCCAGCGCCGAGTGGTCGGTGCAAATCAAGGCCAGATCGTACGCCGAAAACGCCTCGGGGTCCCAAGCCACGGATTTCCGCCCGGCAAGCTTCGGATAGCCGCGGGTCTGCGGCATCTCGGGGAAGAACGGGTCGTGGTAGTCGATTGTGGCGCCCGTCGCCTCCAGCTTGTCGATCAGCTTCAGGGCCGGGCTCTCCCGCAGGTCGTCGACATCCTTCTTGTAGGCGACGCCGATCAGCAGGATGCGCGCCTGGCTGATCGCCTTTCCGGCGCGTTCGCTCAGCGCCTGCACGACCCGTTCCACCACATAGCTGGGCATGCGGGTGTTGATCTCGCCCGCCAGTTCGATGAAACGGGTCGGGATCTCGTGCTCACGGGCCTTCCAGGTTAGGTAGAAGGGATCGATCGGGATGCAGTGGCCGCCGAGACCGGGACCGGGATAGAACGGCATGAAACCGAAGGGCTTGGTCTTGGCGGCGTCGATCACCTCCCAGACGTCGATGTCCATGGCGTCGAAGATCACCTTGAGCTCGTTGACCAGGGCGATGTTGACGGAGCGGAATACGTTCTCGGTGATCTTGACTGCCTCAGCGGTCCGGCTTGACGACACCGCCACCGTGCGGCTGATCACACGGCCGTACAAGGCCTCAACCAGTATCCGACTCGCCGGGTCGTCGGCTCCGAGGACCTTGGGTATCCGGTCGGTGCTGAACTTGTCGTTGCCGGGGTCCTCACGTTCCGGCGAATAGGCCAGGAACAATTCCTCTCCGAGCACCAGCCCCGAGGCCGCCAGGATCGGTCGCAGCACCTCATCGGTCGTTCCGGGATAGCTGGTCGATTCAAGGACGACCAGAGTGCCGGGTCTCAAATGGTCGACGACCGACTCCGCGGTGCGCTCGACGAAGCCTAGGTCGGGTTCGCGATACTGGGTAAGCGGCGTCGGGACACAGATGATCACGATGTCGCAATCCGCCGCATCCGCAAAATCGTCGGTAGCGGAAAACCGGCCGGACTCGACGATGGCAGCGACCGACCTCGCATCGATATGCTTGATGTAGGAGCGCCCGGCGTTCAGCTGCTCGACCTTGGCCGGGTCGATATCGAACCCCTTGGTCGCAAACCCTTCCGCCGCGAACATCCGCGCCAGTGGCAGCCCGACATAGCCCATGCCGACAATGCCGACCCGCGCTTCCGTCGTTTCGATCTTCGTCTTCAACGCGACGGCCGCACGGCTGATGGGTGTCTCTTGATTCATGAATACCGGTCCTGGGCGCCGAGCGGACGGCGTTGGGTGGATACCGGCTGGAGGCGCGGCATGCGCGATCCTCTAGCGCCGGAGCGCCAAATTGGCAAGTGCGGGCAAGGTGTTTGCCACCGCATCGCAGCAATCTGCACCGTCACTTCGCGGCCAAGGGCTCCGACCATTCCTCGGGGCTGTCGGATCCGCGCGTCTGCAACGCCCAAAGGTGCGCAAAAAGGCCGCCGCCGGCGACCAATTGCCGATGCGTACCGGATTCGACGCATTCGCCCCGGTCCATGACGAATATCAGATCGGCGTCCGAGATGGTCGATAGCCGATGCGCGATGACCAGCGTGGTGCGTCCGGCCTTGAGCCGCCGCAGCGCCTCTTGGATATGCTGTTCCGACAAGGTGTCGAGAGCTGACGTCGCCTCATCCAGCAGCAGGATCGGCGCATCCTTCAAGACCGCTCGGGCAATCGAGATGCGCTGCCGCTGACCGCCTGAGAGCCGGACGCCATGTTCGCCGATCAAGGTGTCATACCCATCCGGCATATCTGAGATGAAATCATGTGCGAAGGCGTGTCGTGCCGCCGCCTCGATTTCATCCTGGCTCGCGCTTGGCCGGCCATAGGCAATGTTGGTGCGGACCGTATCGTTGAACAGCACGATGTCCTGACTGACCAGCCCGATCTGTTCCCGGAGGGATTTGATCTCGAGATCGCGAACATCGATGCCATCCACCAAGACGGCACCGTCATCGACGTCGTAAAATCGCGGAATGAGGTTGAATATGGTCGACTTCCCGGCGCCGGATGGACCGACCAGAGCGGTCACCTGCCCGGCTGGAAGGGACATTGAGAGATTTCGCAGCGCCGGTGCGTCGGCGCCATAGGCGAATTGCACATTGCGCAGTTCGATCTGGCCCTTGGCACGGACCAGTTTCTTTGCTCCGGGCTTGTCCTGCACCAGCGGCGTAATGTCCATTGCCGAGAACAGCCGTTCGGCCGCACTCAGCCCCCGTTGAATGCTGAGGTTCAGGGTGACGAGCCGCCGAATCGGCTGGTAGGCCAGCAGCATGGCGCTGATGAATGCAAAGAAGGAGCCAGGGGTGCGTTCGCCTTCGATGACTTGGGCGCCGCCGTAGAACAGGACCGCAACGATCCCGACACCGGTCAGCAATTCCAGGATCGGGCGGTTCGCGGCGCTCGCAATCGTCGCCCTCCGACCAAGCTTCATGGCCCTGTTGACGGCCTTCGTAACGCTCGCAATCTCCCGATCTTCCGCGTTGTAGGCCTTGACGTGCCGAATTCCTTGGAAGGCTTGCGTCACCATTGCAAGGATCTCGCCGCCCAACTCCTGGCTCTTGCGGGCGATCTTCCGCAATTTGCGGCCGAGAGCCACGGCCGGCAACACCGCTGCGGGAAAGATCACGAAGACCAGCAGCGCGAGAACCGAATCCAGATTGAACATGACGGCGATCAGCACGATCAGGCTCAAAACGTCCCGCGCGAACGAAACCACGGCATTTGCCGCGGCGTTGTACATCTGATTGGCATCGGAGGTCAGCCGCGCGACAAGCTGGCCGGTGCCGATGTGTTGCAGCGTTGCGAGATCCTGATGGACCAGTCGGCCGAAAAGCTCGATCTGGATCTTCCTGACGATCCTCCGGCCGATTTCCCCCATGAGGTAAGCATGGCCGAATCCGGCGCTGCCCTTCACAAGGAAGATCGCCATAACCGCAATGGCGACGTCATTGATGGCGCTGGTGTCTTTGGCGGTGAACACCTGGTTCACCATGGGCTCCACAACCTTCGCCATCGCGCCGGTCATCAGCGCGACGAGCACCATGCACAACGTCGCCAGAACGAATCTCCAGAGATGCTCGCGCGAGTAGTTCTTCAGAAGCCGGCGGATCAGCTCCTTGGTCCGGTACCGCGGATCGGTACCGGCATTCTTCAGCAACGAAAGTGCGGCATCGTTCAATGGCATCGATCTCTGCCCCGGTCGCTTCGACATCTCCCATTGGGGCGATGGCAATAGGCCCGACGATTACTCATTTGCTTCATGAACTCGGATCCAAGGATGCCGCCCCGACAGCCGCGGGCATATGCCGGTCAGGCGCGCGGGGTGCGATCCTCTAGCGCCGAACCCGGGATTTGGCAAGGCCCCCGGCCATGTGGCAACGCAACGGCCGCCTTCCCGGCGGGAGCCGCCTTGCCCGCAGGCACTGCGGCGAACCCGGGCCAGGGGGAGCAAATTCACCGCCAAACGATGTGCCCACGGGATTGCAGGCGACAGACAGCTTGAACTACACCATGCGAACGTTAATGCATCGCCACCTTTGACAACCCCAATCCATGGCCCGCTGAGCGAGGAGCGACCCCCGTGAACATCCTTCAGGTGCTGTCTTCCAAGACCCTCGGCGGCATCGAACAGGTCAACCTCGACTACTACACGCTGCTTCGCGACCGTGGCCATTCGGTGACCTTGTGCATGCATCCCGAGGCGCAGACCCTGGCCGAAGCGCGACGGCTAGGGGCAAACGTGCTGGCCGATCCGGTCGTGTCCGGTGGATTTGCGCTGGCGCGGCCGCAGGCCTGGCTGAAATACCGCCGGCTGGTCGCGCGCGAGAAGATCAGCACGATCATCATGCACAATGGCAAACCCAGACCATTGTTTCAGGCGGCAGCACGGGGGCGATGCCCGGTAATCGGCGTCTGTCACAATGAGAACTTCAAGCAGCGCCTGCGCATGGACGGTGCGCTCTGCGTCAACAGCGCAATGTTGGAACGGTTCCGCACCGCCGCCCGCCAGAACGGCAATGCGCCACAGTTCAGCTTCCACGTGCCGAACCCGCTCTCGACGACCGAGCCGCCGGCCGGCACACGTAAGCGCTGGGCGGCATCGGATACCGTGGTCATCGGCGGGCTTTGCCGGATGACCCGCAAGAAGGGCCTGCACGTGCTGCTCCAGGCGGCGCGCCGGCTGCACGATCTGGGGGTCCGGTTCAGGCTCGTGCTTGGTGGCGAGGGTGTCGAACTGCCGGCGCTCAAGGCGATGGCCGCCGACCTGCAGATTGCGGAACATGTTTCGTTTCCAGGTTGGATCACGGACCGAGATGCATTCTTCGACTCTCTCGACATTTTCTGCCTGCCGTCGCTGATCGAGCCATTCGGACTTGTGGTAACCGAGGCCATGATCCGGGGCTGCCCGGTGGTGGTCAGCGACGCCGACGGGCCACGCGACATCGTCGATGACGGCAAGACTGGTCTGATGGTCGAGAAAGGCGACCCGGAACAGCTGGCGACCGCCCTGAAGAATCTGATCGACGCGCCGGATCATGCCGCCGGGCTTGCCGAGGCCGGCCGGAAATCCGTGGTCGAGCGGTTCGGCCGTGAGAGGGTCGGGAGTATTCTCGAGACGGCGATCCTCGAAATCGTCGCCGGGTCGTCCATGGCGCGCTGACCGCCGCCGGACCGGGTCAGCCTGCGGGATTCGCAATCCGGAGTCTTCGCAACCTCAGACCGGGAGTCGGATCTGGCATCGCAAACCGCCCTGCGGAGAGCGGCAAAGGCGCAATTCGCCGCCATGGCCACGAACCACGTCGCGGGCAATGGTTAGGCCGAGTCCGGTGCCGCCGGTCTGCTGGTTGCGCGACGGATCGATCCTGAAGAACGGTTTGAAGACGTCGCCCAGATGCTCGTCGGCGATCCCCGGACCGTTATCGTCGATCATGATCTCCACGAAGCGCTGTCCGCTGGCCGACGCCGTTACCCAGATCTCCGACGCATGGCGTGCGGCGTTGGACATGAGATTGGCCAGGCAGCGTTTCATGGCGTGCGGCCGCAAGGCCAGCTGCAGCCCGTCATCGATCACCGCCTGGACGGTCGCGCCTTCCCGCCGGGCGCTGGAGACGACGTCGTACAGGAGCGCGCTCAGATCGGTGGATTCCGCCTGCTCGTCGCCCTCGCCGCGGGCGAAGGCAAGATAGCCGTCGATCATCGTCTCCATGTCGGCGACGTCGGACTTCAGATCCTCGATCTCCGGCCCGTCGCCCAGCATGGCCAGTTGCAGCTTGATGCGGGTCAGCGGCGTCCGGAGATCGTGGCTGACGCCGGCCAGCATGTCGGTGCGCTGGGTGATCTGGCGCTGGATGCGCTCCCGCATGACCAGGAAGGCGGCCGCCGCCTGCCGCACCTCAAGGGCGCCCTCGGGACGGAAGCTCGGCACGTCGCGCCCTTTGCCGAAGCTGTCCGCGGCCGCGGCCAGCCTCAGGATCGGCCCGATCTGCTTGCGCATGAACAAGAGCGCCAGCGCGAACAGGATGATGCCGGACCCCATCATCCAGAGCATGAAGACCTGGCTGGTGGAGCTGAACAGCCTGCGACGCGGCACCCGGGTGTGCAGAACGCCATCCTCCATCTGTACTTGGATCAGCGCATAGTCGCGGGTGACCTGAGGGTCGAAGACGAAGGGCTGTTCGATGCTGCGCTTCAGCGCCTCGCGCAACTGCACTTGCAGGATGACATTGCCGCTGATGCGCGGCTGCTCCGGCAGGGTCGCCCCTTCGTGGAAGGTGATGACCAGCCCCATGGAGCGCGCCGCCTCGGCGAAGATGGCCTGGCTCTGCTGCTCGCGCAGCGCCAGCTCCTCGATGACATAGGCGATCTCGCCGGAGACGCCGTTGGCCAGGCGTCGGGTCACCTTCTTCCAGTGCTGATCGTAGAAATAATAGGTGGCGATGGCCTGCATCAGCAGGAACGGCGTGATGATGATCAGCAGGGTCCGGCCGAACAGGGTGCGCGGCAGGAACTGCTTGATCCAGGGCCGCGGCCGCGGCCAGAGCGCCAGCCGGTCGCGCTCGGCGGGCGGGCCGTCGGCCAGCGGGCCGGAAGCACTCTCGTCGATCGCCATCGGCCGCGCATCCGTGTGGTCAGGGTCATATCCGGCGCTGGCGCGCTGCCGGATCCGGCGGCGTCACCTAAGCCCCGGGGACCATCCTACCACTTTTTGCCCGAACGATGGCCAAGGCCAACAAGGGGTGCGTCAACCGGCCTCCGGCCCGCCCAGGCAACCGATCAGCGACCCGGCCATGCCTTCCATAAGCGCAAAATACTGCCCCGGTCCGGCTGGAAGCTCCGCCCCCAGCGGATCGAGCGTGCCCGACTTGGCATCGGTTCCTTCGGTCACCGTTTCGACGAGGCGCGGCTCGAATTGCGGCTCGCTGAACACACAATGCGCGCCGACCTCTTCGATCGTGTGCCTCAACTCGCGCAGCCGCGCCGCCCCCGGCTGGATGTCCGGGCTGACCGTGATGCTGCCGACTGCCATCATGTCGAACCGGGTCTCGAAATACTGATAGGCGTCGTGGAACACGACAAAGGGCCGATCATGGATGGCTTCCAGCCGTTCCCCGAGGGCCTGCTCCAGATCCGTCAGATTCGCCTGCAGCTGCGCCAAATTGGCGCGATAGGCCGGCGCATTGGCCGGATCGGCAGCGATCAGGGCATCGGCGATGGCCCGCGCCATGACGGCGGCGTTGCGCGGGTCGAGCCAGACATGCGTGTCGGCGCCTTCATGCGCGTGATCATGTCCCGCATGCTCGGCGTGGTCATCATGATCGTCGTGATGTTCGGCCTCGCCATGCTCGGCATGGTCGTCGTGGTGATCGGCCTCAGCATGTTCGGCGTGTTCGTCATGGTCGTCGTGGTGATCGTGCTCCGCATGCTCGGCGTGTTCGTCATGATCGTCGTGATGCTCGGCCTCGGCATGGTCGCCATGGTCATGGCTGTCCCACGCGCCGCCTTCGCGGACCTCCAACAGCCTCAGGCCATCGGCCTCCAACAGCGTCACGATGCGGGCGTCCGACGCCAGCGTCTCCAGCGGCCGCTCCAGGAAGGTCTCCAGCGCTTCGCCGACCCAGATCACGACATCCGCCGACTCCAGGGCCCGGGCCTCGGATGGCCGCAGCGCGTAGGTGTGCGGCGAACCGCCACTGCGGATCAACAAAGCCGGCTCTGCCACGCCATCCATGACCGCGGCGGCCAACGAGTGGACCGGTTTGATGGTGGCGACGACCGAGGGCCCGTCGGCCCAGGCCGGCTGCGTTGCGGCGGCCGCGAAAAGCGTTGCCGCTGCTATCGATCGAAACGGAACTGCCTGCATGTGCGATCTGCCTTCTTACCCGGAACTGCGAGCGGCCTGGACGGTATGTTATGTTATAACATATTGCAATGCGAATTGATCCGGTCATAGTCCGTCCCCCCGGTCGCCACCGAGAGCCGTCACCATGTTCCTCGACGATTTTGTCTTCCGCGCCATTCTCGGCGGGATCGGCGTCGCCCTTGTCGCCAGCCCGCTGGGCTGTTTCATCGTGTGGCGGCGCATGGCCTATTTCGGCGATTCGCTGGCCCATTCGGCCCTGCTCGGCATCGCGCTCGGCGTATTGCTGTCGGTCGACCTGACTATCGGCGTCTTTGCCGTCTGCGCCCTCTTCGCCGTCACCATCGTGCTGCTGCAGGAACAGCGGCACTTCGCGACCGACACCCTGCTCGGCCTCTTCGCCCATTCGGCGCTGGCGCTGGGGCTGGTGGTGGTCAGTTTCATGGAGACGCTGCGGATCGACCTGATGGCCTATCTGTTTGGCGACATCCTGTCGGTCGGCCGCGACGATCTGGCCTGGATCTGGTCCGGCGGAGCCCTGGTTCTGGCCGGTCTTGCCGGTCTCTGGCGACGGATGCTCGCGGTGACGGTGCATGAGGAGCTGGCCCGCGCGGAGGGCATCAACGCGCTGGCGGTGCGGCTGGGATTCACCCTGTTGCTGGCGACCACCATCGCCATCGCGATGAAGATCGTCGGAATCCTTCTCGTGACATCGCTGATGATTATCCCGGCGGCAACCGCGCGGCGGTTCGCCGGCACGCCGGAGCGCATGGCCGTCATCGCCGCCCTGATCGGCTGCGCCGCCGTCGTCGGAGGTGTCTTGGGATCACTTCAGTTCGATACCCCGTCCGGTCCGTCGGTGGTCGTGGCGGCGCTGGTGCTGTTCCTGGCCGGACAGGCGCTGGGCGCGGTCGCCAGCTTGCGGCCAGCCAGCTGAAATCGACGGTATCGGGGTGCGAAAGAGCGAGCGTTACCCTATATTTATCCATACCGGATGAGAATTGCAGTCAGCCGCAACCTTGCCGCAATGTCGGGTCAGTTTCGGAGGACCATGAGTGTGACCGCCATCCGCAATAAATTGCACCGGCGCCTCTTTGCTGCGGCATTGACGTTCGCCGGAGCGCTGGCCGCGACCGGTCCCGGCACCAGCCATCCGCATATCTGGATCGATGCCGAAGCAACCCTTGTGTTCGAACATGGCGCCCTGGTCGGCGTCGAGACCCGGTGGACGCTGGACCCGTTTGTCAGCGCCCTGCTGATCGAGGATTTCGACACCGACAAGAACGGCGTCTTCGAGCCGGAAGAGGTGAGCGTGCTGGAACAGGCCACCTTCGTCGGCCTGAGAGAGTTCGGATTCTACACCCATCTGCGTGTCGACGGCGTGGCCTCCTCACCGGACACGGTGCTCGACTTCCAGCCGACGATCCGCGACGACACCGTGTTGTACGAGTTCTATGTGCCGCTGCCGGAACCGGCCGACCCAAGCCGCCAGAGGGTGGATATCGCCTTTTATGACGAGACCTATTTCACCGACCTCTACTACGAGGACGCGTCGATCTCCGTCAGCGGCGATCAGACCGGCGGCTGCAGCCTGTCGCTGCGCGAGGACCTCGATTCACCGATCTATTTCGGCATGGTGTTCCCAACGAGGATCGGTCTGCGCTGTGCGGAAGGTTAGCCGGCGCCTCGGATCGACGCTTGCCCTGTTCCTGATTTCGGGCGCCGCGGCAGCCCAGTTCCCGGGCGGTGCCCGCGAGGCGGCGCCCATCGCCGAGCCGTCGCTGATCCAGCAGTTGCTGTTCCGCATCGCCCAGATGCAGGCGCGGCTGAACGCCGAACTCACCGAAACGATCCGCGCGGCCCAGACCGGCGACTCGCTTGCGCCCGCCCTGGCGATCATCGGCGCCGCCTTTCTATACGGCGTGCTGCACGCGGTGGGCCCCGGTCACGGCAAGGCGGTGGTCGCAACCTATTTCTTAGCCAATCCGGCCCGCTGGCTGCGGGGCGTGACGACGGGATTCGCCGTCGCCATGATCCAGGCCGTCACAGCGATTCTCCTGGTGTCGGTGCTGGCGATGGCGCTGGGTGTGGCGTTGACCCAGGTGCTGGATCGCGCCATCACCATTGAGTTGCTGAGCTACGGGCTGATCGTCGGACTCGGGCTCTACATGCTCTACCGCGTCGCGAACGGTAAGGCGGCCTGCGGTCATGACCATCACGGCCACGATCATCACGAGCACGGCCACGACCACCGGTCCGGTTTGCGCGGCTGGGTCGACCGGGTGCTGCCGGACGATCTGGCGCCGCTCGCCGTCGCGGTGGGTCTGCGCCCCTGTTCCGGCGCCATCATCGTGCTGCTGTTCACCCTGGCGAACGGCATCTTCCTGGTCGGCGCCCTGGCCACATTCAGCATGGCGTTCGGCACGGCCCTGGTGGTCTCCACGGCCGGGCTGCTGGCGATCGCGGTGCGCCGCACGGTCACCGCCGGCGATCGGTCCCAGGCCTTCATCGCCCGCATCCAGACCGGCGTCACGGTCGCCGGCGCCCTGGTCATCACCGCGCTGGGCGGCCTGATGTTCGCCGGCGCCCTGCAGCGCGGCGGCCTGCTGGGCATGTAGCGCCGGCGCTCACGCCGGCCGCGTCAGAGGAAATCCCGGAGCATCGCCACCAGCGGCTTGTCGGCCGGCGGCATCGGATAGTCGCGCATCCGCAGCGGCCGCACCCAGGCCAGCGCCTGGCCCTCCTGCGCCACGGGCGTGCCCTGCCACACCCGGCACAGATAGAGTGGCATCAGCAGATGGAAATCCTCATAGCGATGGGACGCGAAGGTGAAGGGCGCCAGGCAGCTCTCCACCGTGTCGATCGCCAGCTCCTCGCGAAGCTCCCGGATCAGCGCTGATTCCGGGGTCTCGCCCGCATGCACCTTGCCGCCCGGGAATTCCCAGAGGCCGGCCATGCTCCTGCCCTCGGGGCGCTGCGCCAGCAGCACCCGGCCATCGCTGTCGACCAGCGCCACCGCGGCCACCAGCAATACGCCGGCCCCGCTCATGCACCCCGGTCCGGCAGCCGGTAGCGATGGACCACCTCTTCGGTTCCGCGCAGCCGGTATGTGCGGCGAGCCTCACCGTCGCGGATAAAGCCGGTCTTCTCGAGCACCCGGACGGAGGCCGGGTTGTCCGGCAGCACCGACGCCCAGATCGGCCGGTATCCGCAATTTCGGGCGAGGGTGACAACGGCATCGGCAATCTCACTGCCATAGCCTTGTCCCCAATGGTCCCGGCCGATCCAGTAGCCGATTTCCACGCCGCCCTCCCCGTCGGGATGGATTCCGGCGGCGCCGACCGGGCGCTCGTCCTGCGTCCGGACCGCAAGAAGCCATTGGTAATTGTCCGGCTGCCTGTCGACCCAGCCTTCGAGGAATTCGGCGGTCAGGGGGAATGGGAAGAACGAGAGGCTGTTCAACACCTCGAAATCGTTGCTCATCGCCGCCACCGCCTCGGCATCGGATCGCAGAAGCGGCCGCAGCGACAGCCGCGCGGTCCGCAGACCCTCAGCTTCGATAGTCGGCATTGATCGAGATGTAGCCGTGGGTCAGATCGCAGGTCCACACGGTGGCGCGGCCCCGTCCGACGCCGAGATCGACGGCGATGTCGATCTCCGTGCCCTTCATGTGCCGGGCCACCGGCGCCTCGTCGTATCCCGCCACCAGCTGGCCCTCGCGGGTGATCTCCACCCCGCCCATGGCGATGGACAGCCGGTCGCGATCGGCCTTCTCGCCGGACTTGCCGACGGCCATGACGATACGGCCCCAATTGGCGTCCTCGCCGGCGATGGCGGTCTTGACCAGCGGCGAATTGGCGATCGCCAGCCCGACCTGGCGCGCCGCCCGCGACGATTGGGCACCGCTGACGGTGATCTCGACGAATTTGGTCGCCCCCTCGCCGTCCCGGACGACCTGCTGTGCGAGATCGATCATTAGCGCATCGAGAGCGTCGCGAAAGGCGCCCAGCCGCCCGTCACGATGGTCCTCGACCGGCCGATGCCCGGCCCGGCCGGTGGCACAGAGCAACAGCGTATCGCTGGTCGAGGTATCGCCATCGACAGTTATCGCGTTGAAGGATCGGTCGGCGGCCGCCTTCAGGAGGGGGCGCAACACCTCCGCCGGCAGGGCGGCATCGGTGAAGACGAAGGCCAGCATGGTCGCCATGTCCGGTGCGATCATGCCGGAGCCCTTGGCGATGCCGTTGATGGTGACCGGCACACCGTCGATCGATGTCGTCGCGGTGGCGCCCTTGGCGAAAGTGTCGGTGGTGCGGATCGCGTCGGCTGCCGCCTCCCAACCCGACGGGGCAAGGGTCGCGGCCAATGCCGGCAGCGCATCGGCAATATGGCCCGGCCCGACCGGTTGCCCGATCACCCCGGTCGACGCCGGGAAGATCTCGGTCTCGGCACAGTCGAGCAATTCCGCCGCCGCTGCGACCGTGCGCTGCACCGTCGTGTCGCCGGCCGATCCAGTGAAGGCATTGGCGTTGCCGGAATTGACCACCAGGGCCCGGGCCGATCCGCCCGGCAGCGCCTGACGGCACCAATCGACCGGTGCGGAGGGGCAGCGCGATCGGGTCAGCACGCCGGCGATGGTCGTTCCCGGATCCAGCGCGGCAAGCAGCAGGTCGCGTTCGCCCGATTTCTTCAGGCCGGCAGCCGCGGCGGCAAGCCGCACGCCGGGCACCGTCGGCATATCGGGGAAACCGGCCGGAGCCAGCGGAGACCGGGCCAACTCCATCGCGCAGCGGCCGTCCGGATCAGTTCTCGACCGGCTCGCCGTCCGGACCGAGAATCACGATGTCGGCGCCCTCGCGCAGCTCCTCGACAATGGCCTGGACGATCTGATCGGCCAGACCGCCTTCCAGCTGCGGCCGCATGTCCTCTAGGCTCGGCGGCTCGGTGAAGCGGCGATCCTCCACCAGGATCACATGCCAGCCGAACTGGGTCTCGACCGGCGCTTCGGAGAACTCGCCCGGCTGCATGGAGAAGGCGGCCTCGGCGAAGGGCGGCACCATCTGCTCCTTGGTGAAATAGCCGAGATCGCCGCCGCGCGGTCCGCTGGGACCGATCGAGGCTTCCGTCGCCAGGGCAGCGAAATCCTCGCCGTCCTTCAGCCGCTGGACCAGGGATTTCCCCTCATCCTCGGTCTCGACCAGGATATGCCGGGCGCTCAGCTCCTCGACCGGCGGATTGGCCGCCAGGAATTCTTCATATGCCGCTGAAACCGATTCCTCGGACATGCGCGCGTCGATTTCCTTCTCCAGCCAGACATCCTGAACGATGCTGCGTTCCGCCTCGGCGACGCGCTCCTTGACCGCGTCGGTATCCTGCAGGTTCTCGGCATAGCCCTGCGCCGCCATCAGGCGGCTCGTCGCCAGCTGCTCGGCGATCGCCGGGATCAGGATCTCCGCCGGCATCTGTTGGATTTGCTGCGGCATGCGGCGGATGGCGTCGATCACTTCGTCGCGGCGGATTTCTTCGCCATTGACGGTGGCGACGACGGGGTTTTCGTCCTGGGCGACTGCGGGCAGCGGCCCGGCGGCAACGGCAAACATCGCCAAGGCGGCACCCACGGCAAGGCGAATGGCCGGCATAGACATCAATGAAACCCTTTCAGGTGGCGATTCTGGCTGGGCGAGAGCGAACCGGATGCCACCGAAACGACCGATTCGACCGCGCACGTAAAGCACAGGCGGGGATGGCGGGCAAGTAATCCGCCTCCAATCTTGGGTTTGCGAGAATGATCGCGTATTGTGCCGGCCCGATGGCAAAGCGCGCCGTCGAACCGCCGGATTCCGCGGGTGTTGTAGGACGCGGTGCGTTGAATCCACTGGCCGGCGCGCCTAAGTGTCCAGTCGGAATAGCGCAGATTTTACCTATCGGTTTTGAGGGTTCGATGCTCGGCAAGATTTTCGGTACCGCGAACGACCGCACAATCAAGGGATTGAGAAAGACGGTCGAGCGCATCAACGCCCTCGAGCCGGAGCTCGAAGCCCTCGACGACGAGGCGCTGAAGGCCCGCACGCCGGCGTTCCGCGAGCGGCTGGAAGCCGGCGAGTCGCTCGACGACATCCTGCCGGAAGCCTTCGCGACGGTTCGCGAGGCCGCCAAGCGGACCCTCGGCCAACGCCATTTCGACGTCCAGCTCAAGGGCGGGCTGGTGCTGCACCAGGGCAAGATCTCCGAGATGAAGACCGGCGAGGGCAAGACCCTCGTCGCCACCCTGGCGGTGTATCTGAACGCCATTTCCGGCAAGGGTGTGCACGTGGTCACGGTCAACGACTACCTGGCGCGGCGCGATGCCGGCTGGATGGGCCAGATCTATGAGTTCCTCGGCCTGACCGTCGGCTGCATCGTGCACGGCCTGAGCGACGTGGAACGCCGCGACGCCTATGCCGCCGACGTGACCTACGGCACCAACAACGAGTTCGGCTTCGACTATCTGCGCGACAACATGAAGTTCCGCCTGGACGACATGGTGCAGCGCGAATTCAACTTCGCCATCGTCGACGAGGTGGACAGCATCCTGATCGACGAGGCGCGCACGCCGTTGATCATCTCCGGCCCGGCGCAGGATTCCTCCGAGCTCTACACCAAGGTCAACCGGCTGATCCCCAAGATGGGGCCGGAAGACTACGAGATCGACGAGAAGGCCCGCACGGTGACCATGACCGAAGAGGGCCAGGAGAAGATCGAGGCGCTGCTGGAGGAGGCCGGTCTGCTGGCCGAGGGCGGCCTGTACGACATCCGCAACGTCAATCTGGTGCACCATTCCCAGCAGGCCCTGCGCGCCCACAAGCTGTTCCAGCGCGACCGCGACTACATCGTCAAGGACGACAAGGTCATCATCATCGACGAGTTCACCGGCCGCATGATGGAAGGCCGGCGGTTTTCGGAAGGTCTGCACCAGGCGCTGGAGGCCAAGGAAGGGGCGAACATCCAGCAAGAGAACCAGACCCTCGCCTCGATCACCTTCCAGAACTATTTCCGCATGTATCCCAAGCTCGCCGGCATGACCGGCACGGCGATGACCGAGGCCCCGGAATTCTCCGAGATCTATGGCCTGGAGGTGGTCTCGATCCCGACGCATATGCCGCTGGCCCGCGCCGACGAAGATGACGAGGTCTATCGCACCACCGAAGAGAAGACCGCCGCGATCATCGAGCAGATCGAGGACTGCCACAAACGCCAGCAGCCGGCCCTGGTCGGCACAGTGTCGATCGAAAAGTCTGAGATGCTGGCGCGGGAGCTGAAGAAGCACAAGATCCCGCACAACGTCCTGAACGCCCGCTTCCACGAGCAGGAAGCGCACATCATCGCCCAGGCCGGCCAGCCTGGCGCGGTGACCATTGCCACCAACATGGCCGGCCGCGGCACCGACATCCAGTTGGGCGGCAACCTCGAGATGCGCATCGCCGACGAGGCGGCGGAGATCGAGGACGAAGCCAAGCGGGCCGCCAAGATCAATCAGATCGAGGAGGAGATCGCGGCCGCCAGGAAGATCGTGCTGGAAGCCGGTGGGCTCTGCGTGATCGGCACCGAGCGCCATGAGAGCCGGCGCATCGACAACCAGCTGCGCGGTCGCTCCGGCCGCCAGGGCGACCCGGGCCTGTCGAAGTTCTACCTGTCCCTGGAAGACGATCTGATGCGCATCTTCGCATCCGACCGGCTGGACGGGATGCTGCAGAAGCTGGGGCTGAAGGATGGCGAGGCGATCATCCATCCCTGGATCAACAAGGCGCTAGAGAAGGCGCAGCAGAAGGTCGAGGCGCGCAACTTCGAGATCCGGAAGAACCTGCTGAAGTTCGACAACGTCATGAACGACCAGCGGCGCTCGATCTACGAGGACCGCAAGGAGATCATGGCCGCCAACGACGTGTCGGGCATGGTCACCGACATGCGGCACGACGTGATCGAGGAGATGGTCGGCAACGCCATCCCGCCCAACAGCTATGCCGAGCAATGGGACATGGAGGGGCTGGGCACCCAGATCCGACACGTCCTGGCGGTCGACCTGCCGGTCGCCAAGTGGGCCAAGGAGGAGGGCATCGCCGAGCCCGAGATCGAAGAGCGGGTGCGGCAGGCCTCCGACAGCAAGATGGCCGAAAAGGCGGCCAATTACGGCCCTGAACTGATGCGCATGGTGGAGAAGAGCCTGCTGCTGCAGCTGCTGGACCAGATCTGGAAGGACCATCTGCTGACCCTGGACCATCTGCGCCAGGGCATTTCGCTGCGCGCCTATGGCCAGCGCGATCCGTTGCGGGAATACCAGACCGAAGCCTTCGAGCTGTTCCAGTCCATGCAGCACCGGCTGCGTGAGACGGTGACCCGGGCGCTGGCTGTGGTGGAGGTGCAGGCCCGCCCTTCTGACGTCGTCATGCATCCGCGCGCCCAGGAGATGCGCGAGTCTCGCCAGGATCCGGCGGCCGCCGGCGGCCAGGCCGAGACGCAGGCGACGGGAACCTACGGCGGCGGCGCGTCCGCCGCGCCCGGCGGCCCGGCCCGCAGCGCCACCGTGCGCCGCATGCCGCCGCCCGGCGTCGCGGCCGATCCGAACAATCCCGAAACCTGGGGCAAGGTCGCCCGCAACGCCCCCTGTCCCTGCGGTTCAGGCAAGAAGTACAAGCACTGCCACGGCGCGGTGTAGCGCCACTCAGCCGTCGCCGAAATGCTCGATCTCCGCATCGGAATCCGATGCTGAGCGAATGAGCGCGGCCGCGCTGCGGAGCTCTTCTGCGATCACGTCCAGCCGCGAGGCGCTGGCCTCGCGATCGTTGTTGAATTCGGGCTCGTCGAGAATCGCGCGCGCCCGCTCACGGGCCAGCCAGGCGATGTGCCGCTCGTACTCCGCCGTAACCACGTCCGGCGGGTCGGCGTGGACGAGCTGGTCGTAGCGGGTGAAATCCGGAAAGCGCAGATCCCGCGGAACGTAGCCGTTCACCATGGTGACCCGCTCGCCGGGCTTGGTGATGCCGCGGGCCCGGTGCACCACCATGTTGCCCTGCTGCAGGACCGCGTAGCCCGGCCCCGGCAGCCGCGGCGACACCACCCGGTTCTCGGGCGGCACATCCCCGGCCGCATGCAGGGCGGCCATCTCATGCTTGGTGCCCTGGAAATACTGGAACTCGCCACCTTCGACCGCGTTCGGGTCGGTGACGAACATGACGTAGTCGACCCGGAGCGTATCGACATGCCATTTGTCGACGCTGCGGTTGATATCCAGCGGGTTGTAGTTCAGATGGCCGAGCTGGTGCGGGATGGTATGCGGCGCCATCGGCGCGTCGCAGATCTCCGAGATCACCTCGGCGACGTCCGGCGACAGGCACAGATCGCGCAGGAATCGCGACCGATAGGTGCCGCCGCGGACATTGCGCTCGATCCTGGAATTGCTGGTGGTGAAGCGCTCCAGGCTGCGGACCACCTCCAGCAGGCAGTCGACCCCCTCATCGCTGAGCACACGGAAGCACGAGGTAATGCCGAGATTCGTGGGACAGGCGGCGATCTCCTCCGGCCCGTATCCCAGTTCCTCAAGCGAGATGACGGTCTCGGGCCGCTCCAGCGCCAGGTGGCGCATTGGATCGAAGACCGGTTCGTGCTCCAGCGGCGCATAGCCTGGCGGCCGGGCATCCGGAAACGCCAGTGGATAGGCCAACGGCATGGCAACCCCAACTACCCATCGTTACAGGTTCTGGGGTGCATGATGCCGGGGCGGATCGGAATTCGGAAGAGCCGCCGGCGAATCAGGTGCCTGTCGCGGTGCGGCCCCGGCCGGTGACGGTTGCAGGCGGCAGCGGCGCCTGCGGCTGGCTCGACCGTAGCGCCGGCCGGGCCGCTCTGCGAACCGGGTCCTGGGCCATGCCCGACTGCCGCTCCGGGCGTTCTCCGATCGGGTACGACCGGAAGATCGCGCCACCGATCAGCATGTCGACCCGTCCCGGCGACTCGCCCAGCGGCAGCAGCAAATGGTCGGCCCGCTGAAAGGCTTCGGCCCGGGTGCGCAGCGGCCCCGACAGCAGCACCGGGCGGCCGGAGCGCACGGCGCGGGCCGCCTGGTGGTAAAGCTGGGTGGTGGCGGAGCCGGGCAGATCGATCAGCCGCTCCCCGGTCATGGCGCTGCCATAGCAGCCGGTCAGCACCGTGCCCGCGAGGCGGAACACCAGATCGAAGGGGTCGCGGTGGACCGCGACGAGGAAGACGCTGGGCAGCAGGACCGGGATATCGACGGGGTCCAGATCGCTGCGACCGGGAAATCTGCGGTCGCCACGCTTGCCATCCCAATAGGCGTAGAGCAACGACAGCATCGGATCGGTGATCTGGCTGAAGACCGTCACATCCGCAGCGGTCTGCCGCAGCTCGGACCGACGGTGCCCGTCATGGTCGTTTGTTGCTGCCATTTCCTGCATTTGCCACCTACCTGCCCCCGACACACAAGATGTAGTAGGGACATTCGGCCGGAAGGGTTAACAAAGGGTTACCGGACACGCCGGGATCCCGCGAAAAATCGTATTCAGGTTGGAATAGTAGGGCGTGCCGCGATCGGCGGTCAGAGCGTGCGGTCGCCCATGGCGAGGAACTTCTCCCGCCGATTGCTGCGCAGGGTGCCGCCATCGAAGCCGCGCAGGTCGGTCAGCGCCCGGTCGATGGCCTCCCCGACCGCCTCGATCACCTTGCTGGGATAGCGGTGGGCGCCGCCGATGGGCTCGTTGATCGTCTCGTCGATCACGCCCAGTTTGAGCAGGTCGCCGGCGGTCAGCCGAAGCGCCTGTGCCGCCTCGTGGGACTGGGTGGCGCTGCGCCACAGGATCGAGGCGCAGCCTTCCGGCGAGATCACCGAGTAGATCGAATGCTCCAACATCAGCACGCGATCGGCGGTGGCGATGGCGATGGCGCCGCCGGACCCGCCCTCGCCGATGATCACGGAGATGATCGGCACCCGCATGTTGAGGCAGACATCGATCGAGCGGGCGATGGCTTCGGCCTGCCCGCGCTCCTCCGATGCGACACCGGGATAGGCGCCGGCGGTGTCGACGAAGGTGACGATCGGCAGCTGGAAGCGGTCGGCAAGCTCCATCAGCCGCTGCGCCTTGCGATAACCCTCCGGTTTCGCCATGCCGAAATTGTGCCTGAGCCGGCTCTCGGTATCGGCGCCCTTCTCATGGCCGATGATCATCACCGAGCGGCCGTGCAGGCGACCCATCCCGCCGACGATGGCACGATCCTCGGCAAAGCCGCGATCGCCGGCCAGAGGGGTGAAATCCTCGACCAGGGTGTTGACGTAGTCGCTGAAATGCGGCCGGTTCGGATGCCGGGCCACCTGGACCTTCTGCGCCGGCGTCAGCTTCTCGTAGGTCGCATTGAGCTCGCGGTCGAGCTTGCCCTGCAGCCGCGAAACCTCCTCGGCGATATTGATCTCACCGCCGTCGGAGAGATGGCGCAGTTCCTCGATTTTGCCTTCGAGTTCGGCAATCGGCTTTTCGAATTCCAGGAAGGTTTGCATGCGGCGTGGAGACATGGTGGGTCAGGTCTTGGACACCCGTAGCATAGGCGGTACGGGTGTCCAGGACAAAAAGCCAGCGAACCACGTCAAAATTTGGGCGGCTGGCGCGCCCCGGAATTGCCGTCGCAAGGCTGTCCGCATCAGCCGCCGGCGATCTGCTGCGCCTTCTGGACCAGGTTCTCGGCCTGCTTGATCGAGGCGATGTCGATCAGGCGACCGTCCAGGGAAACCGCGCCCTTACCCTCCTTCTGGGCCTGGTCCATGGCCTCCAGGATCCGCTTCGCCCGATCCACCTCGGCATCGGACGGGCTGAACACACTGTTGGCGAGTTCGATCTGCGACGGGTGGATCGCCCATTTGCCCTCACAGCCCAGCACCGCCGCGCGATTCGCCTGCGCCTTGTAGCCGTCGGGATCGGAGAAATCGCCGAACGGCCCGTCGACCGGCCGGAGGCCATTGGCCCGGGCCGCCACCACCATGCGGGAGATGGCGTAGTGCCACATATCGCCCCAGTGATAGTCGCGGGGCGCGTCGCCATCCTTGTCGGTCAGAACGCCATACATCGGGTTGGGACCGCCGATCACCGTGGTCCGGGCCCGGGTCGAGGCGGCATAGTCGGCGACGCCGAAATGCAGGCTCTCGTTGCGCTTCGACGCCGCGGCGATCTCGTCCACATTGGCCATGCCCAGCGCAATCTCGATGATCAGCTCGAAGCCGATGCGCTTCTTGCGCTCCACGGCCGCCTCGACCTGGCTGGTCAGCATGTCGACCGCGTAGACGTCGGCGGCGGTCCCGACCTTGGGGATCATGAACATGTCGAGCCGCTCGCCGGTCTGTTCCAGCACGTCGACCACGTCGCGATACATGTAATGGGTGTCGAGCCCGTTGATCCGCACCGACAGGGTCTTGTTGCCCCAGTCGATGTCGTTGATCGCCTCGATGACGTTCTTGCGGGCCTGCTCCTTCTCGTCGGGAGCGACCGCGTCCTCCAGGTCCAGGAACACCACGTCGACGTCGGAGGCGGCGGCCTTTTCGAACAGTTTCGGATTGCTGCCCGGAACCGCCAGCTCGCTGCGGTTCAGTCTCGGCTTGGCCTGCTCGACAATGGTGAAGCTCATCGGACCCCTCCCGGATGATCGGATTCTGAATTCTGGAATGCGCTTCCACGATGTGGAATGAGGGTGATATGCCGACTGCGCAGGCGGTTGTCAATCGCTGGCTTCCGCCGGTTCGGGAAGACTCACGACGAGGTCTTGCGGCAACGCCGTCAGCGGCCCGTCCCGGCGCCACCCCTGCGCCTCCGCCAGGGCCGCGATCGCGCTGCGCCGGTCCTCGGTGAGCGGGTGGGTCTGCAGGATCTCCGGTACTGCGGCCTGCAGCGCAAGGGTCTCGTCGGCCAGCACCCGGTAGAGATCGTCGGCCCCGCCGATATGGCCGTAGAGCGCCGCCACCGCCGCCAGCCCGTCCCGGTCCGCCGCCCGCTCGGCCTCCCGACCGAAGCGCAGCAGGACCAGCAGGCTGGTGCCGTTGGCCAGGCCGTCGACCAGGCCGGAAGAGCGGCCGGTCAGCGCCGCGGCCACCAGGGTCAGCAGAGCGCCGCTGCCGATATTGGCCGCCACGTCGCGATTGTGCACATGGGCGATCTCGTGGCCGATCAGCATCGCCAGCGCGTTCTCATGCGGCAGGCGCGCCAGCAGGCCGCGATACACCAGAATGTGGCCGCCGATCGTCGCGGCCGCATTGACCACCGGCTCGTCCACGTAGTGCACCGTGATCGTCATGTCCGGCGGCAGGTCCATCTCCGCCACCAGCCGGTCGACCAGTTCCTGCAGGGCCCGTTCGACTCGCGCATCGGCCGGCGGCAGCTCCAGCACCGAGTCCGACAGCCGCCGCTCCCACGAGAACGGCATGTTGCGGCCGAGCAACCCGCCCAGCACCACCGCCAGCACCACGAAGACCAGCAGCAGCACCGACCCCTGCAACGTCAGCGATGCGAATTCCTTCAGCGGATGCCGCGTATGGGCGTTGATCCCTTCCGGGATCTGCGGATTTTCGTATTTCAAGCCATTCCGGCGGCGGTCGGGATCACGGCGGTGCCATAGGCCACCACCTCCACGGACCCGATCGCCTGCCCAGCTCCCTTGGAGATGGAGGCGGTCTCCATGCGCACGTTGAAAACATAGCGGGCGCCACGGCCCCGGGCTTCCTCCCGCATCCGCAGCATGGCCTCGCGGCGGGCCCGGTCGACCAGGCTCTCATAGGCCGTGACCCGGCCGCCGAACAGCATGCGCAGCCCGGCCAGGAAGCGTTTGAAGTAGTCGATCGAGATGACGACGTTGCCGCGCACCATCTCGGTTCTGGGGGGTGGCTCTATCTCCGGTGCCGAGCGGGCGGAGAAGACCGGCACGTCGCGGAACGCGTTTTCCCGGGCGATGATCGACCGGTAATGGCGGCGTTCGCGATAGCTGCCGACGCCAAAGCCGAGGATCAGCAGCAGGATCGGAATGACGATCTGCAGGCCGACCTGGAGGAACGCTTCGATCATGGCCGGCTACTCCAGCTCGACGGCGGTTCCATAGGCGAGCAGCTCCGCCGCACCCTGGGCGACCGACGAGGTGGCAAAGCGGATGTTGAGCACCGCATTGGCGCCAACCGCCTCGGCCTGTTGCTGCATGCGGTTCAAGGCCTCTTCCCGCGCCTGGCTCAGGAGATCGGTATAGGCCTTCAACTCGCCGCCGACGATGTTCTTGAACCCGGCCAGGATGTCCTTGCCGATATGCTTGGCCCGCACCGTGCTGCCCTGCACGACACCGAGATGGCGCGCCACGGTGCGACCGGGCACATATTCCAGGGTGCTGAGGATCATCGGATGGTCCTTCGAGAATGAACGTCCTGTCTGCGCGAAAGGCCGCGAGGAGGCAAGCCTTCTCGCGGTCGGCACACAAGGCCGGCCTATCTATTCACGGTTGCGCTTAAGGAAGCCTCAACGGCGCCGGTTCGGCCTTGCCAGCGGATGATGGTCGGTGACTAGGCGGTTCAGCCGCTCGCTGAGCACATGGGTGTAGATCTGTGTGGTGGAGATGTCGGCGTGGCCGAGCATTTTCTGCACCGACCGCAAATCGGCGCCGCGGTTCAGCATATGGGTGGCGAAGGCGTGCCGCAGCACATGCGGGCTGACCCGCTTGGGATCGATGCCGGCATCGATCGCCAGATCCTTCAACAGCTGGGCGAAGCGCTGTCGCGTCAAATGTCCTTCCTGGGACCGCCGCGACGGAAACAGGAACGGTGCCTGCAGCGCCTGGCGCGCCGGTACCAGGAAGCGGTCGCGGATGCCGAGATAGTCCGCCAGGGCCGCCCGGGCCGGGTCCGATAGCGGCACCAGCCGCTCCTTGCCGCCCTTGCCGCGCACCGTGAGCACCCGGGCATCGCGGGCGATGGCGGCCAGCGGCAAGCTGACCAGCTCGGTCACCCTGAGGCCGGTGGCATAAAGGGTCTCCAGCAAGGCCACCAGCCGCACGCCGTCCGGTCCGGTCCGCCGCGCCGCGGCGGTCAGCAGCAGGTCGACATCCGCCTCGCTCAGCACCTTGGGCAGGCTGCGGCCGAGCTTGGGGCTGTCGATGGCCGCCGCCGGATCGTCGTCGCGCCGGCCTTCGGAGACCATGAACCGGTAGAACTGCCTCAGCGCGGACAAACGTCGGGCGACGGTGCGCCCGGCCAGGGCCGGAGCGCTGCCCGGCCGATCCGCCAGGCCGCGCAGATAGGCCCGCAGCTGCTCGGTCGTCGCCGCCTCCAAGGTGTGTCCGTTGGCATGCAGGAAGGCGGTCAGGTCGGTGATATCGCGACGATAGGCGTGCAGCGTGTTCACCGACACGCCGCGCTCGGCGATCAGCATGTCGAGAAAGGCATCGACATGCGGCGAAAGCGGCACTCTCACAGCTGAGTAGCCCAGATCGCCTCGCGGGCCAGCCGTCGGGCATCGTCTTCCAGCCCGACGGCCACCATCGCCGACAGCACCCGCTCCAGCAGCGCCGGGCTGATCCGGGCGGGACCGCCCTCGCCGATCGCCACCAGCGACATCAGCACCACCATGCCGACTTCGCCATCGCGGGCCGCCGCCGGCAGCCGCCACCAGATGCCGGCAGAGGGCAGCGACGCGGTCTCCCGCGCATCGTCGATGCCGATGCGCTGCCATACCGCCGGATCGACCGGCTCGCCCAGGGCGCTGAAGGCCGCCAGCGCCATGGCGGCGCTATAGGTTCCCGCCTCGCCGGACAGGGCGACCTCCACCGCGATCCACTCCGACAGGCTGCGGGCATAGGCCAGGCGGGCCTGGCCCGCCGGCCGTGCGTCCAGCGCCCCGGACAGGACCGCCAGCGGCCACAGCCGGGTCAGGGCCGCCCGGTCGTCGGCGCTGCCGCCGGCCGCGGCCGCTACCTCGTGCCAGGCCCAGGCCCGCTCCAGATCGCCGGCGGCGTAATAGCCACGGGCCGCATCCGGGGCGATCGCAGCACTCCGCGCGTCGGCAGGCACCCGATCCAACAAGGCCAGGGTGACGGCCAGCGGCGCGCCCTCGGCCCGGCTGATCCCCAGCGCGGATTCATAGAAACGGTAAGCGCCGCCATCCGCTCCGGCATTGTTCGCCGCCTGGACGAGATAGGCCCGCGCCATGGGCCCGTCCATATCCAGCACCATGTCCATCAATTCGGAGACCGGCCTCTCTTCGAGCGGTATCTCGGCATAGAGGGCGGCCAGATCGGCGGGCTGCATGACGCCCGCCGCCGTCGCCTTCTCCGCGGCCGCCAATCGGACCTCAGGAGCGTTTGCCGCATTCCCGGCCACCGCCGCGAGCCGTCCCGGATCGCGGATCAGGTCGACCCCGGGGATCGCCAGCCCCACGGCAGTGAAAGCGGCAATCATCAGGGGTTCCGGGTCGGCATCCCGCGGCCAGCCATCCTCCGGCATCGATGGCGGCAGGGACTCGATCATCGACTCGGTCAGCGCCACGAACATGGGATCCGCCGCCTCGCCCTCGCGCAGCAGGCCGAGGCCCAGCTGGGCCGCCGGCCGGTCCTCGCCGGCCGCCTGGCAGAACACCAGGGCCCGCTGCCAGAACGGCCCCTGATGCAGCCGCAGCAGCGGTCGCAGCGCCGCGCAGGCCTCCGGGGCGCGCTCGGTGAGAAGCAGCGCTTCGACCAGGGCCTGCGCCGCCGGCGCGTCGCCGCTCAGCGCCGGCCCGGCGCGGAACAAGGCCTGCAGGTCGTCGGCCCGGCCGAGATCCAGCAGCCGCTCCGCCCGCAGGGCCGCAAGGCTCGGATCGACCGGTGCGCCCTCGGGCGGTCGCGCGGCGGTGAGCAGCAGGCGCCGGGTCAGGTCGCCCATCACCTGCGACGGCGCCGCCACCGGCAGGCCCTCGAGCAGCCCCGCCACCTCGGCCCGCCTGGCACCGCGCCAGGCCAAGGAGCCGAAGCCGCCATCTCCCGGACCCAGCGTGCCGGCGCCGGCGGCATCCTGCGGCGGCAGATCGTCGATGACGATAATATCGGTGCGCCGGCCGCCGGGACGCTCGGAACCGGACTCGGCCGGGGGCAGCAATTGCAGCGGCTGGCCCACCGGGTCCTGCGCGGCTGCCGGGCAGGACAAGCACATCCCTGCCGCCAACGACACCGCAGCGAGCCGGCGATGGCGTGTCCGCCGGTCAGCGGGAGCGGCGATCACCGGGAATGACCTTTTCGACGGATTGCGGGTCCGGCGCGACATCGATCAGCCCCAGCACGATCACGCCGGCCACCAGGACCGAGATGACGATGGCTGCGGTGATCATGGCGAAACGCGACCCGCCGCGCGGCGCGGAGCCCGATTCATATCCGGATCGGCTGGACGGCACGGAACTCTCCCTTCCCCGGAAAGCGACCCTAAATTCAAATTGCGGCAGGCGTTGTGTTATGGCGTGGCCGTGGCGACAATAAGGTATGACGGAGCGTCGTCCAAATCCCGCCGGTCGGGTCGCCTGACATGGGAGAGAGCGTATCGGGCGGCGTGCCGATTCTGCCCCGGTCCCTGGTGCTGGTCGGATTGATGGGCGCCGGGAAATCGGCGATCGGCCGCAGACTGGCCGCACGGCTGGGGTTGCCGTTCGCCGATGTCGACCTGGAGATCGAACGCGCCGCCGGCCTGACCATCGAAGACATCTTCGAGACCTATGGCGAGCCGGCCTTCCGCGATGTCGAACGCCGGGTCGTTGCCCGGCTGCTGGGCGAGGCGCCGCATGTGATCTCCACCGGCGGCGGCGCGTTCATGGATCTGGACACGCGCCAGATCATCGCCGAGCGCGGCATTTCTCTATGGCTGCGGGCCGATCTGGACCTGCTGGTCGCGCGCACCGGCCGGCGACAGAATCGGCCGCTGCTGAAGCAGGGCAACCGGCGGGAGATCCTGGAGCGGCTGATGAACGAGCGCTACCCGGTCTATGCCCGCACCGATATCGTCGTCGACAGCCGCGACGCGCCGCTGGACGATACCGTCGCCGACGCGCTCGCCTCCGTAACCGACTTCCTGGAGCGGGAAGGCGAGTCGGAGGAGCTGTAGCGGGCGCCGATTTCCCGTCGGCGGATAATGCGCTAAACAGCCCCAGGCAAAGCCAAGCAGAGCGAATGGACCCATGACCGAGACCGTGCGCGTCGCCCTGGGCGCGCGCAGCTACGATATCCGGATCGGACCCGGCCTCATCGACCAGACCGGCACGATGCTGCAGCCGCTGATGGCGGTGCCGCGCGCCGTCATCGTCACCGACGAGACGGTGGCCGCACTGCACCTGCCGCGGCTGGCCGCATCGCTGGACGCGGCCGGGATCGACCATGAGGACATCGTGCTGCCGGCCGGCGAGGCGACGAAATCGCTGGATCGGCTGGGCGAGGTGCTGGACCGGATGCTGTCGGCCGGCATCGAACGGTCGGTCACGGTGATCGCGCTGGGCGGCGGGGTGATCGGCGATCTGGGAGGATTTGCCGCCTCGGTGGCGCTGCGCGGCCTGCCCTATGTGCAGATTCCGACAACGCTGCTGGCCCAAGTCGACAGCGCCGTCGGCGGCAAGACCGGGATCAACAGCCGCCACGGCAAGAATCTGATCGGCAGCTTCTACCAGCCCCGCCTGGTGATCGCCGACGTGGCGACGCTGGACAGCCTGCCGCCGCGCCAGCGCCGCGCCGGCTATGCCGAGATCGTCAAATACGGCGCCCTGGGCGATCTGGAATTCTTCACCTGGCTGGAGGCCAACGGCGCCGAGCTCCTGGCCGGCGATGCCGACCGGCTGTCCCAAGCGGTCAGGATCAGCTGCGAGGCCAAGGCGGCCATCGTCGCCGCCGACGAACGCGAATCCGGCAAGCGCGCCCTGCTCAATCTGGGCCATACCTTCGGCCACGCCCTGGAGGCAGAGACCGGCTATGGCGATGCCCTGCTGCATGGCGAGGCGGTGGCCATTGGCATGGGACTCGCCTTCGACCTCTCGGTCCGGCTCGGCCTGTGCCCGAAGGCCGATGCCGACCGGCTGCGCCGACATCTGAGCGATGTCGGGCTGCCGGTTGCCCTGCCCAAAGGCGCGTGGTCGGTCGACCGGCTGATGGCGCATATGGGGCGCGACAAGAAGGTCACCGACGGCCGCATCGCCTTCGTTCTGGCACGGGGTCTTGGAAAGGCCTTCGTCGCCACCGATATCGACCCTGCCGAGGCCGCAGCGGTGCTGGACGCCGCGATCGCGGCCCAATGACGCGGACGGCCCGCCTGCGCCGGCGACCGGCGCCAACGCCCCTGGAGTCCCCAAGATGGATGTGAACCTTGCCCTCAGCCTTGCCGCCATCCTGGCGCTGCTGATCCTGTCCGGGTTCTTCTCCGGCTCGGAGACGGCGATGACCGCCGCCAGCCGCGCCCGCATGCATCAGCTGGCCCAGGACGGCAATGTCCGCGCCAACACGGTCAACACCCTGCGGGAGAAGAAGGAACGGCTGATCGGCGCCATCCTGCTGGGCAACAACCTGGTCAACATCCTGGCCTCCGCGCTGGCCACCAGCGTCCTGATCACCCTGGTCGGCGACGCGGCGGTGCCGGTGGCAACCGTGGTGATGACGCTGCTGGTGCTGATTTTCGCCGAGGTCATGCCCAAGACCTACGCCATCCACCGCTCCGAGCAGATGGCGCTGAGCGTGGCGCCGACCATGCGCGTCGTCGTCTTCGTCCTGGCGCCGATCACCGCAGCGATCAGCTGGCTGGTGGGCGCGCTGCTGAAGCTGTTTTCGTCCGATTTCCGCAATGTGGGCATGACCGACTATGTCGACGAGCTGCGCGGCGCCATCGAGCTCCATGTCGGGCCGGAGGAGGAGACCAAGCAGGAGCGCGCCATGCTGCGCTCGATCCTCGACCTGGCCGATGTGGAGGTCTCGGAGATCATGACCCACCGCCGCAATGTCGAGGCGATCGACTCCGAGCTGCCGGCCGCCGAGGCACTCGATGCCGTGCTGCAGAGCCCCTACACCCGCCTGCCGATCTGGAAGGACGATCCGGACAATGTGGTCGGCGTGCTGCATGCCAAGGATGTGCTGCGCGCGGTCAAGGCAAATGGCGACGAATCGGGGGAGCTCAACATCAGCGAGATCGCCTCGAAGCCCTGGTTCATTCCGGACACCACCAGCCTGCAGGACCAGCTGCAGGAGTTCCGCGCCCGGCGCGAGCATTTCGCCCTGGTGGTCGACGAATACGGCAGCCTGCAAGGGGTGGTGACCCTGGAGGACATCCTGGAGGAGATCGTCGGCGAGATCGATGACGAGCACGACCTGCCGGTAGCCGGCGTCCGCCGCCAGCCCAACGGCAGCTACATCGTCGACGGCACGGTCACCATCCGTGATCTGAACCGGGAATTCGAATGGCGGCTGCCCGACGAGGAGGCTTCGACCCTGGCCGGCCTGGTGCTGCACGAGGCGCGGCGCATCCCGGAGGTCGGCCAGACCTTTACCTTCTACGGCTTCCGGTTCGAGATTCTGCGCCGGCAGCGCCACCAGGTGACGTCTATCCGGGTCTGGCCGCCCGCGGCCGAGGATACGGTGGCCGCCGGCAACGACAACGCCCAGGCTTGACCGCAACGCCGCGCCCGATCACATACAGTCAGGAGCCTGTCCGAGCAATGCTTATGGCCAGCATCGACCGGGGAGTCGCGGGTGTCAGGAGCGGTCGCGCAGGCGATGCAGCGCATCGTCTAGCGTTCGCGACGCCGCACCCGCGCCTCCCTGGTCGACCCGCAGGGCCGCGTTCTCAAGGGCTTGGGACATCGTCCGACGCCGCTCGCGATGCTTCAGCATCGCCACGCGACCCCGTCCTAGCCCGAGCCCTTGAGAACGCGGTGCTGGCCTTAAGCATTGCTCGGCCAGGCTCCTAACCCCGAAACCCGTGCGGCCGCCCGATCCGGCGGCCGCGGAGCGCTTCCCGATGCCCCTCTCCGCCTCCGTCGATCGCGAGCACATCCATACCCGCACCGTAGAGTGCCGCGGCTATCGTCGCGGAGACGGGCTGTGGGACATCGAAGGCCATCTGACCGACGTCAAATCCTACCCGTTCACCAATGATTTCCGCGGCACCATTACGCCCGGCGAGCCGCTGCACGACATGTGGCTCAGGATCACCGTCGATGACGGGCTCACCATCCAGGCGGCTGAGGCGGTCACCGACAACGGCCCCTATCATCTGTGCGGCGACATCACGCCGAATTTCCAGCGGCTGGTCGGGCTGTCGATCGGGCCGGGCTTCACCCGCAAGGTGCGCGAGCAGCTGGGCGGGGTGCATGGCTGCACCCATCTGGTGGAGCTGCTGGGCCCGATGGCGACGACCGCTTTCCAGACCATTTACCCGCTCCTGTACAAGGAACGGCGGGAACGCGGCGAGGATACGCCGTCCAAGCGCCCGGCCTTGCTGAACACCTGCCACGCCTATGCCAGCAACAGCGAGATCGTAAAGCGCTATTGGCCGGAGGCGTACACCGGCGACGAGGCAGCGGATTAACCGGCCGCCTGCTCCTCTGCGGGGGTCAGCGTGCGCACGGACAAGGCGTGGACGCGGCCGGCCATCTCCTCGGCCAGGATGCCGTAGACCCGGCGCTGACGCTCGACCCGCGACAGCCCCTCGAAGGCCTCGGAGACGACGACCAAATTGAAATGGCTTTCGCCCAGGCCGTCATGCCCGGCATGGCCGATATGGCTGGCACTGTCGTCGATCACGTCCAACCGGGTCGGCGCCAGGGCCTCGGTCAACTTGTCGCGAATGCGGTTGGCCACTTCCATCGATTCGCACCCTTCGGATTGCAGATTTGCGGCAAGAGTGGCGATCGCGGGACGGCGTTGCAAGGGCGATCCCGCGGCCTCTTAACGCAGCGTTGAACCCCCCGTCCTACCCTTGCCAGTGGCCACAGCCACGACCATACTTGAGGCATGCGGACACAGAAGCGCGAAGCCAAGCTGTCCTTTGATTTTCGGCCGAAAACCGCGGGACGGCGCTGCGACCATCCGGGCTGCCAGGAGAGCGGCGAATTCCGCGCGCCCAAATCCCGCGCCCAGCTGCGTGAGTACTATTGGTTTTGCCTCGAACACGTTCGCGAGTACAACAAGAGCTGGAACTACTATGCGGGCCTGTCCGACCTCGAGATCGAGCGGATGGTCCGATTCGATACCGTTTGGAACCGTCAGACCTGGCCGATGGGCGGCTGGCGGGCCCACGAGGAACGCCTGCGGGCGGCCCTGGACCGGGATTTCGGCCCTGGCGACGGACACCAGTACCAGGCTCCGCCCCGACCGGCGGCCACCACCGAGGAGGGGCGGGCGCTGGCCGAACTGGACCTGACGGCGCCGGTCGAGTTCGCCGAGATCAAGGCGCGGTACAAGGCGCTTGTGAAAGAGCACCATCCGGACGCCAATGGCGGCTCGAAGGAATCGGAGGAGAAGCTGAAATCGATCAATCGTGCCTTCGGTATCCTGAAGGCCAGCTTTGCATCCTGAAACCGCCCCAAAGCGCCCGCAGACTGAAACTTCTTACATCTTGGATTGACGGCTCATGCCCCTGGAAATGACGCAAGAGAGCGTGCCCGACCTGCAGGTCTCCATACGACAGACCTTCGGCATCGATTCCGACATGCAGGTCCCGGCCTTCAGCGACCGCAACGAATATGTGCCCGAGGTCGACGACGCCTATCGCTTCGACCACGACACCACCATGGCGATCCTGGCCGGCTTCGCCCATAACCGCCGCGTCATGATCCAGGGCTATCACGGCACCGGCAAGTCGACCCATATCGAGCAGGTCGCCGCCCGGCTGAACTGGCCCTGCGTGCGGGTCAACCTGGACAGCCACATCAGCCGCATCGATCTGATCGGCAAGGACGCCATCGTGCTGCGCGACGGCAAGCAGGTGACCGAGTACCGTGAGGGCCTGCTGCCCTGGGCCCTGCAGCATCCCTGCGCCCTCGTGTTCGACGAATACGACGCCGGCCGCCCGGACGTGATGTTCGTGATCCAGCGGGTGCTGGAGGTCGAGGGCAAGATGACCCTGCTGGACCAGAACAAGATCATCCACCCGCACAAGGCGTTCCGGCTGTTCTCCACCGCCAACACGATTGGCCTCGGCGACACCACCGGCCTCTATCACGGCACCCAGCAGATCAACCAGGGCCAGATGGACCGCTGGAATATCGTGGCGACCCTGAACTATCTGCCCCATGACGAGGAGTGCGAGATCGTCCTCGCCAAGACGCCGAAATACGACACCGAGGAAGGCCGCGAGATGATCAGCGCCATGGTGCGGGTCGCCGACCTGACCCGAGCCGGCTTCGTCGCCGGCGACATCTCCACGGTCATGTCGCCGCGCACGGTCATCACCTGGGCGGAGAATACCGACATCTTCGGCGGCGACGTCGCGTTTGCGTTCCGCACGACGTTCCTGAACAAGTGCGACGAGATCGAGCGGCCGGTGGTGGCGGAATTCTATCAGCGCTGCTTCGGTACCGAGCTGCCGGAAACCGGCCTGCAGATCGCGACGGCCTGAGACGGCGATGGCCGAGGACGATACCCCTGCCGAGACGCTGAAACGCGCCACGACGGCCTGCCTTCGGGCGATCGCCGAACGCGACGACGTCACCGTCAGCTTCGGCGGCGAGCCGCCGGGCGTGGCCGGAACGCGGGCGCGGCTGCCGGCGCCGTCGCGGCTGCCGACGGCGGACGAGGTGGCGAAGATGCGCGGCGCCGCCGATGCCATCGCCCTGCGCCTGCGCTATCACGATGCCGAGTTGCACGCCGCCCGCATGCCCAGGGGCGAGGATGCCCGAGCCGCCTTCGAGGCCCTGGAGCAGGCCCGCTGCGAGGCCATCGGCGCCAGCCAGATGGTCGGCGTCGCGGACAATCTGTCCGCCTCCCTGGAGGAGCGCTACCGGCGCCAGGGCTATGACCGCATGACCGAGCGGGACCAGGCCCCGCTGACGGAGATGGTGCGCCTGATCGCGCGGGAGGCTTTGACCGGCGCGGTGCCGCCCTCGGCGACCCGCAAGGTGGTCAGCCTGTGGCGCAAATGGTTCAACAGCAAGGTCAGCAAGGATTTCGGACAGCTCTCCGAGGTCATGGAGGACCAGGAGGCCTATGCCGAGCGGGCGCGGCAGCTGCTGACCGATCTGGGCCTGGATGTCGGCGTCGAGGAGCAGCCGGAGCTCGACGATCAGGAAGACGATTCCGAGAACGAGAACGAGAACGACGCGCCCGACAGCGGCGAACGCCAGGGCGAGGAGGTCTCCGCCGACAGCGACGCCATGGACAGCGAACCGCAACAGGGCGACGAGGCCGATACCGACGGCGATTTCGAGCAGACCGATTCCGACATGGAACAGGAGATGGGCCTGGACGATCCGGACGCGCCCGGCCATCCCTGGCATCCCGACGGCGGCCGCCGCAACGATCCCGACAGCCAGGTCTACCGCGCCTTCACCACCCAGGATGACGAGGTGATCGGCGCCGAGGATCTGTGCGACCCGGACGAACTGACCCGGCTCCGCCTGATGCTGGACCACCAGCTGGTGCACATGCAGGGGGTGATCGCCAAGCTGGCCAACCGCCTGCAGCGCCGGCTGCTGGCCAAGCAGACCCGCGCCTGGGTGTTCGATCTCGAGGAGGGCATGCTGGATGCCGGCCGCCTGGCCCGGGTGGTGGTCAACCCGCTGACGCCGCTGTCGTTCAAGCAGGAAACCGACATGGAGTTCCGCGACACGGTCGTCACCCTGCTGATCGACAATTCCGGCTCCATGCGCGGCCGGCCGATCACCATCGCGGCGATGAGCGCCGACATCCTGGCCCGGACCCTGGAGCGCTGCGGCGTCAAGGTCGAGATCCTCGGCTTCACCACCCGCGCCTGGAAGGGCGGCATGGCCCGCGAGCGCTGGATCCAGGCCGGCAAGCCCCCGCGGCCCGGCCGGCTCAACGATCTGCGCCACATCGTCTACAAATCCGCCGACGCGCCCTGGCGCCGGGTGCGCCGCAATCTTGGCCTGATGCTGCGCGAGGGCGTGCTGAAGGAGAATATCGACGGCGAGGCCCTGCTCTGGGCCCATAACCGGCTGATTGCCCGGCAGGAGCAGCGCCAGATCCTGATGGTCATCTCCGACGGCGCGCCGGTCGATGACAGCACCCTGTCGGTCAATGCCGGCAATTATCTGGAACGGCACCTGAAGCAGGTGATCGAGTGGATCGAGACCCGCTCACCCGTCGAGCTGGTGGCCATCGGCATCGGCCACGACGTCACCCGTTACTACCGCCGCGCCGTTACCATCGTCGACGCGGAACAGTTGGGCGGCACCATGATCGACAAGCTGGCCGAGCTGTTCGACGAGGACATCCGCCCGGTCCGCACCACCCGTCCGAGGCCGATGCAGGTCGCCGGCTGATTAATTGAGAACGGTTCGCATTTTCACTTGCGCCGGCCGCGCCGGCCTGTATGATCGCTCGCGTTTGCGAATGACTCGCATTAACAAAGAAACGAGCGACGATCATGACCCGCAGGACGGAATCATTCTTTAGGTCGACCGGCCCCGCCCGCCTGGCCGCGGCGACACTGGCCTTGGGCCTCGCAGCCGGCGCCGCCCAGGCGCAGGAGATCAATGTCTATTCCTCACGCCACTACGATACCGACCTGGCGCTGTATCAGACCTTCACCGACCAGACCGGCATCGCCGTCAACCTGATCGAGGGCAGCGCCGACGAGCTGATCGAGCGGATCATCGCGGAGGGCGACAACAGCCCTGCCGACGTGCTGATCACCGTCGATGCCGGCCGACTCTGGCGGGCCGACCAGGCGGAGTTGTTCCAGCCGGTTTCGTCCGACATCCTGGAGAGCCGGGTGCCGGAGCACCTGCGCCATCCGGACGGTCACTGGTTCGGCCTGTCGAAGCGGGCGCGGGTGATCTACTACAATCTCGAGGACGGGCCGCCGGCGGACGTCGCCTCCTATGAGGATCTGGCAGATTTCGACGGCAGCGTGTGCATCCGGTCTTCCGGCAATATCTACAACCAGTCGCTGCTGGCCTCGGTAATCGCGGCCCATGGGGAAGCGAATGCAGAGGATTGGGCCGCGGGCGTGGTCGGCCAGTTCGCGCGTCCCCCGGCCGGCAACGACCGTGCCCAGATCAAGGGCGTGGCGTCCGGCGAATGCACCCTGGCCGTCGCCAACACCTATTACTGGGGGCGGATGATCTCCTCCGACGATACCGGCGAGAGCGGTCCTGCAAGCCAGGTCGGCATCCTCTTTCCCAACCAGGATGGCCGCGGCACCCATGTGAACATCAGCGGCGGCGGCGTCCTGGCCGGGGCGCCGAACCGCGACGGCGCTGTCCAGTTCCTGGAATACCTGACCGGTGCCGAGGCGCAGCGCCTGTTCGCCGAGGGCAACAACGAGTACCCCATCGACCCCAGCGTTCCGGTCAGCGGGCCGATCGCCGAATGGGGCGACTTCAAGGAAGACACCGTGAATGCAGCCCTTCTGGGCAGCGGCAATCCCACCGCCGTGCAGATCTTCGATCGCGTGGGTTGGCGCTAGGCGCCGATCCTCCAACCTGGGCGCGCCGGCCAAAGCGGTCGGCGCGCCTTTTTTGTGCCCCTGCGAGAGGCCTTGTGATAGGCGCTGTGAGAGTTTTGTGAGAGCCCTGTGACGGCGCGCACAGGGCCGCAGGCGGCAGCCCTCTATCGTCAATTCGGGATGCCAGTGCGCCGGGACCAGGCGCACAGTTCGAACCCGCAGGAGGTGGGCCATGGAGGACGTCTCGATTGCAGCCGGCGGGCCGCCAAGGTGACCGCCCAAGCCAGCCTTGTCATATGCCGCCGGCCGCAGGGACGGCACTGGCGGCTCGGCCCGCTCTCACCGCAGCGTGGCCATGTCGCGCTGCTCGGCTGGCGCCTCGACCCGCCGCATGCGGATGCCGGCGTCCATGCCCCGATCGATCGCATCCTGGCAGACACACTGACCGCCTGCGGCCGGGTGACGTTCCTCTGGCCGCTGGACGAAACCGGCAGCGCCAAGGACGACGACATCGTCTATTGCACGGATCCGGCGACCGGGCTTTCCAGGCTCGGAGCGCAGCTCGCCGGCCAGCACGACCGCCTGGGCCTGATGGCAACCCGGAACGCCGACACAGCTGCCCGTATGTTCGATCTGGCGGGATTCGACTGGACCCGACAGGGGCAATTGGCCCTGCTGTCGATTGCGGAGGCGCTGCCTCCGGTGCTCGACAGGACAACCATCCTGGACCTGCTGTCCGATGGCTGGTTGCAGCGCTGCGCCGAGTTCGAGGGCGGGCCGGTTCGCGCCGTGCTGCGCCCCGGTATCGATGGCGATGTGGCCGGGCTGTTCTGCGCCGATTCCCGGGTCGAGAGCCGCCTTCTCAAGGCGCTGGCGGATTCCTGCCGGATTGCCGGCGCGAGCTGGTCGGAGGCCGAGGACGACCAGTGCTTCGCAGACCGCCTACTGGGGCGAGAGCGCTAGCGGGCCAACGGATTGCCGGGCGATGGCAGCGTTGCCGGAGCGCAGGGCGCGCAGCCGGCACCGGGGCGCGACCGGGCGATCGCCGCGCTGAGCAGGACCACCGGAACCACCCCCACCGCGACGATGGTCAGCGCCGCCGTCGATGCCTCGGCCAGCCGCTCGTCGGCGGCCAGTCGGAAGACGCGGACCGCCAGCGTGTCGAAGTTGAACGGTCGCACGATCAGGGTCGCCGGCAACTCCTTCATCACATCGACAAAGACCAGCAGGCCTGCGGTCAGCAGCCCGGCGCGCATGATCGGCGCGTGCACCTTCAGCAGGGTGCGGCGCGGGGTCTGCCCCAGGGCCCGTGAGGCATGGTCCATGCTGGGGCTGATCTTGCCCAGGCTGGATTCCACCGTGTTGTAGGAGACTGCCAGGAAGCGGACCAGATAGGCGAAGACCAGCGCGGCGATGGAGCCGGTCAACAGCAGCCCGGTCGACACGCCGAAGGTCTCACGCATGAACCCGTCCAGCGTGTTGTCGAAGGCCGCGAAGGGGATCAGCACACCGACGGCGATCACCGATCCTGGCACGGCGTAGCCGAGCCCCGCCAAGCGCACCGAAAACCGGGTGATCCAGGTCGGCCGCAGCCGGATGCCGTAGGCCATCAGCGCCGCCAGCAGCACCGCCAGCCCGGCGGTCACGACCGCCAACACGAAGCTGTTGCCGGCGAAGCCGATGAACCGCCGCCCCCAAAGCGGATCGCCGCTGCCGATCGCCAGATCGAGCAGCACGCCGGCCGGCAGCAGGAAGCCAAGCAGCACCGGCAGTCCGCAGGCGAGGCTGGCCCCCAGGCCCTTCCACCCGGTGAGTGGCCGCGGCGTCAGCACGCGATAGCGCCCGGTGGTGTGGAAATAGCGCGCCTTGCCCCGCGACCAGCGCTCCAGCGCCACCAGGGCGGCGACGAACAACAGCATGAAAGCCGCCAGCTGGGCCGCCGCCACCGGCGCGCCCATGCCGAACCAGGTGCGGTAGATGCCGGTGGTGAAAGTCGAGACGCCGAAGAAGCTGACGGTGCCGTAATCGGCGATAGTCTCCATCAGCGCCAGCGCCAGCCCGGCGGCGATCGCCGGCCGCGCCAGCGGCAACGCCACGCCGAAGAAGCTGCGCCAGGGCCCGCGCCCCAAGGTGCGGCTGACCTCCAGCACGCAGAGCGACTGCTCCAGGAAGGCCTTGCGGGCCAGCAGGAAGACATAGGGATAGAGCACCAGGCCGAACATCAAGATCGCGCCCTGGATGGAGCGGATGCGCGGGAACCAGTAGTCGCGCGCCGAGGCCCAGCCGAACAGGTCGCGCAGCAGCGACTGCACCGGCCCGGCATAGTCCAGCAGGTCGGTGTAGACATAGGCCATCACATAGGCAGGGACCGCCAACGGCAGCAGCAGCGCCCATTCGAAGACCCGGCTCCCCGGGAATCGGTGCATGGTCACCAGCCAGGCCGTGGCGACGCCAATCAGCCCGGCCAGCACCCCAACACCGACCAGCAGGATCAGCGTATTGACCACATAGAGCGGCAGCACGGTCGATGCCAGATGCTGCCAGACCCCGCCCGACTCCGCGAAAACGCGGCTGAGCACCACCAGCACCGGCAGGGCGACGAGCATCGCCACCGCCACCGTGAGCAGGGTCCAGCCGCCCGCGCCCCGGTTTCCCAGGGAAGGCCGCTTCAGTTCGGAGGAGAGCGTTTCGGTCGCCACGATGCCCGTTCTGTGCGTCATTCAGCACGCCGCGGCCATGACCTGAGTCAAGGCCCGACCCTTCTAGATAATGCGAATGACTTGCGATTGCAATTCAGGCAGCGACTGGAGACGGCTGCCTGCGTTGACATGGCTCATTGCCGCACGCCGGCGACCGAACCAGCATTGGCGGCATAGTTGGCGGATTCTACGAACCATCAGGCTTGCCGTGCCTGAGCAAACACAAGCCGGCGCAAGGCGTTACAAACTTGGCCCGGTATCGATTTCGATCACCCTGGCGACCAGCATGGGGGCGCTGGTGCTGCTCGGCGTCGCTTCGGTCCTGATGATCGGGGTCGCGACCAGCCAACGCAACACTCTGAGCCTGCTGAACCAGCAATCCCAGTTGATCGTCGCCGCCATGGAGACGGCCGTCGAGAGTCACATCGATCCATCCATCGAACAGGTCGATTTCATCGCGCGGCTCTTTGAAACCGGGGCGCTCGACCTGTCCGACTCCGACCGGGTCATGGATGTGCTGACCGGCGCGCTGGCCGGAACCCCGCAGGCCGGCGCCATCCTCACCTGGGATACCGACTACAAGACGCTGGGCATCTACAACGACATCGATCGCAACGTGGGCCCCATCCTCGCCGACTTCCCGAACTCTCCCGATATCCTGGAACTCCTGGACTACATGTCCACCGCGCCGGGCCTGGTCTTTGGCGATCTGATGTATGTAGAAGGCAATACATACGTCAATCTCGGCCGCACCCTGCGGCGTGACGGCGTCCGGCAGGGATATCTCGGCGCCGGCGTCACCTTGCAGGAATTGTCGCGGCTGGTCACCGAGATCAGCGACCTGTTCGGCATCACGGCGTTCATCCTGCACGGACGCGACCGCGTCCTGGCACACCCGTTCATGGTCGGCGGCCACCCGGAGCAATCGGTCGAGAACCCGACTGTCGGGCTGACCAGGATCGGCGATCCGGTCGTCGCCGCCATCTGGTCCGGCACGCCGACGCCCGGCTTCGAGGACGCCTGGGCGGCCGACGTCAATGTCGACACGGTATGGCTGGGCTCGCGCGAGTACATCGTGCTGTACCGCTGGATCGACCGTTACGGCGCGGAGCCCTGGGCCCTGGGTGCGCATTTCCCGGTCGAAGTCGTCGGCGAGGAGTTCAGACGAATCCAGTTTTCGATCCTTGCCGGCATTGCCGTTCTTGTCCTTTCCCTCGGCGCGGCGATCCTGCTCGGACATGTCATCGCGGCGCCGATCAAGCGGCTGGCCGCAGGCGCCCAGCGCGTCGGCTCGCTGGATCTCGACCGCGTGGATCCATTGCCGCCGAGCGCCATCCGCGAATTGAATGACGAAGCGCACGCCTTCAACACGATGCTGGCGGGCCTAAGGTCCTTCGAGACCTATGTGCCTCGGACCCTGGTTCGCCGCCTGATCGCCAAGGGCGAGCATCAGGACGTTCGATCGGTAACCCGCGAACTCACGGTGATGTTCACCGACATCGTCGGCTTCACTGCGCAGTCCGAAGCCTTGCCAGCCGATGAGACGGCGGCCTTCCTCAACGCCCATTTCGGCCTGCTTGGCAGCTGCGTCGAGGCCGAAGCCGGCACTGTCGACAAATATATCGGCGATGCCCTGATGGCGTTCTGGAGCGCACCGGACAAACAGCGCGACCATGCGAAGCGCGCCTGCCGCGCTGCCCTTGCCATCGCGGCGACAGTGGTCGAGGACAACCGGAGCCGCGCCGAACAGGGCCTGGCGCCGATCCGCATCCGGATCGGGATCCACAGCGGGCCGGCGGTCGTCGGCAATGTCGGCGCGCCGGGCCGCATCAACTACACCGCCGTCGGCGACACGGTGAACACGGCCCAGAGACTCGAAGCCTTGGGGAACCAGGTCGACGACGAGGCCGAGGTGACGATCCTGATCAGCGATGAGACCCGCGCCCATCTCGGCGGCGCATTCTCCATCGCAAGGGCCGGCGCGTTCCTGGTTCCGGGCAAGGAGAAGCCGCTGCAGGTATTCAGGCTTCTGCTGCCAGTTGCCCTTACCGAAGGTCGGTGAGGGCAAGCGGGACGGGCTAGGCCGGCAGTTCCTGCTCGACCAGCGCTGCCCAGAAGCTGGCTCCGGTCACCAGGGCATCGTCGTTGAAGTCGTAGCGGCTGTTGTGGTGCAGCCTGCCATCCTCTGCCGGGCCATTGCCAAGCCAGACATAGGCGCCCGGCACCGCCTGGGACAGGAAGGCGAAATCGTCGCCGGCAGTGCTGGGAGGGAAATCCCGCACCACCCGGGCCGGCCCGACCACCGACTCGGCCGCCTGCGCCGCCCTTGCGGTGACCGCCGGATCGTTCACCACCGGTGGATTGCGACGGATGAAACGATACTCGGCCGCAACGTCCAGCCCGGCCGCGACACCGGCAGCAATGCGGCCGATTGCGGTCTCCAGGGTGTCGCGCACCTCGGGCCGGTAGGCGCGCGCGGTCCCGCGCAGAGCGACATCGTCCGGTATCACCGACCAGGCTTCAGAATCTCCACCGAAGATGCTGCAGACACTGACCACGGCGGCATCCAGTGGATCGACGGTCCTCGCCACGATGGTCTGCAGCGCGGTCAGAAATTGGCCCGCGGCCGTGATCGGGTCGCGGCCCAGATGCGGCTTCGCGCCATGGGTGCCGACTCCGCGAAACACGACCTCCCAACTGTCCGACGAGGCCAGTTGCGGGCCGGGCGTCACGGCGATCTGGTCGGTCGCCAGTCCCGGCATGTTGTGCAGGCCGAAGACGGCGTCGGCCGGGAATCTCTCGAACAGGCCCTCCTCCACCATCACCCGGCCGCCGCCGCGCCCCTCCTCGGCAGGCTGGAACACGAAATGCACCGTGCCGTCGAAGTTGCGCGAGCTGGCCAGGTATCGCGCCGCCCCCAGCAGCATGGCGGTGTGACCGTCATGGCCGCAGGCATGCATCTGGCCGGGCCGCCGCGAGGCATGTCCGAAATCGTTCTTCTCCGGCATCGGCAGGGCATCCATATCCGCTCTCAAGGCGACCGACCTTGTGCCCGAGCCAACGGTCAGCGTGCCGACAACGCCGGTCACCGCCAATCCGCGATCCACGGCAATGCCCCATTCGGCGAGCCGGTCGGCGACGATTCCGGCGGTTCGCTCCTCCTCGAAGGCGATCTCGGGATGGGCGTGGATGTCGCGGCGGATCGCCTTCAACTCGTCGACATAACCGGCAATGATCGGGTTGACCGCCATCGTGGCGCCTCAGCCCGCTGCCGGCACGGGCACGCCACCGCGCACCTGACCCGCCTCGACCGTCCCGTACAGCGCCTTGAAGGGTGCCGGCAGCCGGCGGCTGTTGGGCATGGCCAGCCACAGCCGTAGCAGGTGCCGGCGCCGTTCCGGCTCGGGGAAGTCCTCGAACTCGGATCTAGAATGCAGGGTCAGATAGCTGTTGAGGAACTGCATGTCGCCGGGCTCGAAATCCATGTCGAGCGCCAGGGCATCGGCGGTCCGGTCCAGCATGTCCAGCGCCTCGACCTGCCGGGCGGTCAGGCGAGGCACGTCCGGAAACCGCTGCGCGTCCTCGATATAGTCGCGGACATAGCGGACAGCAAAGACGCCGTCATCGGCCATGAAGACCGGCATCTCTGCCACCGGCGGCGCGCCCGGCGGCTGCTCGCCGCGGCGGTCGCTGAAGAAGGGCGCGCATAGCGTTTCCAGCAGGTCCGGCCGCTGCTCCCCGATCCTCCGATACACGCTGACGGCGCTCGCGACCCGACTGGCGCCGCCGGATTTCGGCTTGGCCAGGCACAGCAGTCCGACGCAGTCGCAGCGATCGGTGTGGAACAGCAGCCGGGCGCGGGTCTCGTAGCCGCGCACCGTCGGGTCGCGGATATCGCCGCCCAGATCGCGCACATGACCCAACAGGTCGCCCTTGCGGCTTTGCGGGACGGCAGTGCCGAGATGGGTCCCCAGCCCCCAGAATATCAGCGCCGACTCGTCCTCGCCGTAGCGCTCGATGGGCAGTCCGCGGAGCAGCACGAAACCCCGCCCTCTTTCGATCTCTTCGGCCAAGCCGGCCAGGAACCCCTCCAAACCGGGCAAGGGAAACTCAGTCCGCCCCACCTCCTCCAGGCGCCGGCCGGTCGATTGCGCGGCGCGTAGCGCGCCGTCGATCTCCTCGATCTGTTCGGAGGTCAGGGTCACGGTCCAATCCTGCGACGCGCTGAGTGTGCCGCCGGTCCAGGCGGCCGCCTCGAGATCCCGGGTGTCCATCGCCATGATTGCAGCCTCCTGCCATGCCATTGGCCGAGCCTAGCCGGCAATCCCGACACCGGCCAAGCCCCGGCGCGACGCGGGCCGTGACCAACCGTCGTGATGCGGGCTAGACTTGGCGGACAGGGCGAGGGAAACGCGGCGGCCAGTCCGGCGGCACTCAACGAAACGCCGGAACTGCCGGGGACATCAACAGGGGGAGAGCTATGACCTATTGCATGAAGGGGCTGGCCGCTGCGACCGCCGGCCTGTTGCTGGCAACGTCGGCGGGGGCCGCCGAGCTGGTGATCGGATCGAAGGCCGAGCCGACCTCGCTGGATCCGCATTTCCACAGCCTGGTCACCAACATCGCCTATTCGCGGCACATCTTCGAGCCGCTGGTGGCCCAGGACGCGTCGCAGCAGCTGGTGCCGGCGCTGGCGGAGAGCTGGCGGACCCTCGATGACACCACCTGGGAATTCAAGCTGCGCTCCGGCGTCACCTGGCATGACGGCGCGCCCTTCACGGCCGCCGACGTGCTGTTCACCCTGGGCCGCGCGGGCGAAGTGCCCAACAGCCCCTCCTCGTTCAAGAGCTATACCGGGCCGATCACCGCCGCCCGGGCGATCGACGACCTGACGATCCAGCTTGAGACGGCGCAGCCGGTGCCGCTGCTGCCGAATCTGCTGAGCTTGGTAATGATCGTCTCCGAGGCCCATGGCGACGGCGCCACCACCGAGGACTACAACGCCGGCACCGCAACCATCGGCACAGGCCCCTACAAGCTGGTCGAATGGGTCCGCGCCGACCGGCTGGTGCTGGAACGCAACGCCGAGTATTGGGGCGAGGCGCCGGCCTTCGACCAGGTAACCTACAAGCCGATTACCAGCGACGCCTCGCGGGTCGCGGCCCTGCTGTCCGGCGATGTCGACATGATCGATGTGGTGCCGCCGGCCGACATTGCCGGGCTGCGCACTAATGAGGACCTGGTGCTCGCGGAGAGCGTCGCCAACCGGCTGCTGTTCCTGATGTTCGACAGCGACCGCGAGCAGACGCCGATGGTCACCGCCAAGGACGGATCGCCAATCGCCAATCCGTTCCTCGACGTGCGCGTCCGCCAAGCGGTGGACCTGGCCATCGACCGCGATGCCATCGTCGGCCGCATCTTCGAGGGCAGCGCGCTCGCCACCGGCGATCTCGGCCCGCCCGGCTATTTCGGCACCAGCCCGGGTATCCTCGAGCCGACCGTGCAGGACCTGGATGCTGCCAAGGCCCTGCTGGCCGAGGCCGGCTTCGCCGACGGCTTCAAGGTCACCATCAACGGCACCAACGACCGCTACATCAACGACGGCGACGTGGTCCAGGCGCTGGCCCAGATGCTGAGCCGGCTGGGGTTGGAGGTCGAGGCCCAGACCGAGAGTCGGGCCACCTATTTCGGCAACGCCAACAACCTGGAATACAGCCTGATGCTGCTCAGCTTCTCGCCCAACCCGGAGGTGCTGGGCATGCTGGAGGTGCTGCTGCACACCCATGACCGCGAACGCGGCCTGGGCTGGAACAATCGGGGCCGCTATTCCAACCCAGAGGTCGACCAGATCATCGTGCAGGCCCGCCAGACCATCGACCCGGCCGCGCGCGAGGCCCTGGAACAGCAGGCGGCCCAGCTTGCCGTCGGCATCGACAAGGCCCTGCTGCCGCTCTACTACCAGTACAACACCTGGGCGCTGCGCAAGGGCCTGACCTACGAGGCCCGCACCGACGAGATGACCCTTGCGATGAGCGTGCGCCCGGCGGAGTGACGGAGCGGCCGAATCCGATCTAGCCCGGCAGCGCCGCCAGGATCCTATCCCGGCGGCCGCTGACCGTGGCCTTGATCGCCTCGGCATCGGCCGTGAGCGGCCGGCGATCCTCGACCACGACACGGCCATCGACGATCACCGTGCACACATCCGCCGCCGTCGCCCCATAGACCAGCGCCGGATAGGGATCGTAGAGCGGCGTCATGTGGGCGCCGGTGGCGTCGATCAGGGCGATGTCGGCGCGCTTGCCCACCTCGAGCGAGCCAATGCGGTCGTCCAGGCCGAGCGCCCGGGCACCGCCGATGGTCGCCATCTCCACGACGGTTCGGGCCGGCATCGCCGTGCGATCCGCCGTCATCAGCTTGTGCAGCTTGGCCACGTAGCCGAGCTGGCCGACCACATCCAGCGTGTTGCCGCTCATCGGTCCGTCGGTGCCGAGCCCGACGCGCACCCCGGCCTCCAGCATCGCCGGCACCGGCGCAACACCCTTCGCGGCCTTTATATTGGCGACCATGTTGTGGGCAACGCCGGCGCCGCATGCCGCCAGCGCCGCGATGTCGGCGGCGTCGACATGGATGCAATGGGCGCCGACCAGGCGCGGCCCGAGCAGCCCCAGGGAGTTCAAATAGCCGACGGGTGTCATCCCGGACCGTTCGCGGATGACCGCCAGTTCCGCCTCGGTCTCGCAAAGATGGATCAGCACCGGCGTGCCCTCGGGACCCGCCAGCTCCCGGACCGCTTCCAGCACCGGCGTATCGAGGGAATCCGGCGCATGCGGGGCCAGCGCCGGCATCACCAGCGGATGGTCCCGCCAACCCTCCTTCAAGGCCCGGAAACGATCGAACGCCGCCTCGGCAGTGTCTGCGTCCGGCGCCGGGCCGCCCATCACCGCCTGGCCGATCACGGCCCGGAGGCCGACCGCCCGGGCCGCCTCGGCGACACGGTCTGAGAAGAAATACATGTCGGCGAAGCAGGTCACCCCGCCGAGCGCCATCTCCAGGCAGCCGAGCAGCGCCCCGTCATGGACCGCGCCGCTGTCGATGGCTTTCGCCTCCAGCGGCCAGATGAAGCGTTTCAGCCGGTCCGGCTCGTCGTCGCCCAGCCCCCGGAACAGGGTCATCGCGACATGAGTATGGGTGTTCACCATGCCCGGCATCACAATGCAGCCGGGCGCGTCGATCCGGCAGGCGGCCGCGACGCCTTCGGCGATTGGAGGCGGCCCGACCGCCAAGATCGCGCCGTTCTCGACCAGCACGGCGCCCGGCGAATACGCCCGGCCCTCGCCATCCAGGGTCAGCACATGGCCGCCGGTAATGGCGAGGTCCGCCGTGGACATCGGCGGGACTACTTCGTCCCGAACATCCGGTCGCCGGCGTCGCCGAGGCCCGGCATGATATAGGCGTGGTCGTTCAGGCAGCGGTCGAGGGCGGCGGTGTAGACGGGCACGTCCGGGTGGGCGGCGTGGAAGGTAGCCACCCCTTCCGGCGCGGAGACCAGCGCCATGAAGCGGATCTGGGCGTCGCTGACGCCATGCTTGTTCAGCACGTCGACCGCGTGCACGCCGGAATTGCCGGTCGCCAGCATCGGATCCACGACGATGAACAGCCGCCCTTCCGGCCCCGGCAGCTTGACCAGGTATTCGACCGGCATCTTGGTCTCGGGATCGCGGTAGAGGCCGACATGGCCGACCCGGGCCGAGGGGATCAGCTCCGCCAGCCCCTCCACCATGCCGAGCCCGGCACGAAGGATCGGTACCAGCGCCACTTTCTTGCCGGCGATCACCGGCGCGTCCATCGGTTCCAGCGGCGTCTCGATGGGCTCGGTGGTCAGCGGCAGGTCGCGGGTGATCTCATAGCCCATCAACAGCGCGATCTCGCGCAGCAGTGTGCGGAAGCCCATGGTCGACCGGGTGCGGTCGCGCATATGGCTCAGCTTGTGCTGGATCAGCGGATGGTCGACGACGAACAGGTTCGGGAATTCGGGATGCGTCTTCATGGCCTGTGGAATGGTCGGAAGCGAAGGTCACCGACCATAGCGCGCGGCACGGCCCCGCTCAATCTGCGACCCAGGCCTTTTCCGCCTCGTTCAGCGTGCCGGCCCGGATCGCGGCGCGGACATCCGCCATCAGCCGGTTCATGGTCGCCACGTTGTGGATCGACAGCAGGGTCATGGAGAGGATCTCGCCGGCCTTGAGCAGGTGGTTGATGTAGGCGCGGCTGTAGGTGGCGCAGGTGGCGCAGCCGCAGCTCTCGTCGATCGGCGCCTGGTCGTCGCGGAAGCGGGTGTTGCGCAGATTGACCCGCTCGTTCGGCGCCCCCTTCATCAGCGCCCAGCCATGGCGGGCGACCCGGGTCGGGTGCACGCAGTCGAAGGTGTCCATGCCCAGCCGCACCCCGGCGAAGATGTCGCCGAAGCCGCCTATGCCCAGCAGGTGCACCGGCCGGTCCGGATGGATGTATGGCGTGCAATGGGAGACCACCTCGTACATCTGGTCCTTGTGCGCGCCGAGCGAGCCGCCGACAGCTGTGCCGAAGAACGGCCGGTCGGCGGTGTATTCCGTGCTCTCCCGCCGCAGGTCCTCATAGACGCCGCCCTGGATCACGCCATAGAGCGCCTGGCGTCCGTCATCGCCGCGATTGAACTCCTCGATGCAGCGGTCGCCCCAGCGATGGCTCATGGCCATGGATCTGGCCGTGTAGTCGCGCTCCACATGGAACGGGGTGCATTCGTCCAGCTGCACGATCAGATCGGCGCCCAGCTTGCGCTGGATCTGGATCGAACCTTCCGGCGACAGGAACAGCTTGGAGCCGTCGAGATAGGAGCGGAATTCCGCACCCTCCTCGGTGATCTTGGTCAGCGACGGGGTGCGGCCGCCATTGCCGTCCCCGTTCCCGGTCTTGGCCCCGGACTTGGCATCGCGGTTGCGCCGGCCCTTGATCTCGTCGGCGACGCCGCCATGGCCCATGGAGAAGATCTGGAAGCCGCCGCTGTCGGTCAGCATCGGCCCATCCCAGCCCATGAAGCCGTGCAGCCCGCCCAGCTTGGCGACCCGGTCGGCGCCGGGCTGGATCATCAGGTGGTAGGTATTGGCCAGCACGATGCCGGTGCCGGCATCGCGCATCTGCTGCGGCGTTACGCCTTTGATCGCCGCCTTGGTGCCGCAGAAGATGAAGTTCGGCGTCTCGACCGCCCCGTGCGGCGTGGTCAGCCGGCCGGTGCGCGCGCCGCTCTCCGGATCGCGATGATCGATCTCGAACGCGAAGTTCGGGTAATCAGGCATATTCCTCCGGCATCCGGAAGGTCTCCGGATGGATCGCGAAGCGCGCCAGGTAGAGGAACGGCGTGTCCAGCAGCGCCACCAGCACGCGCAGCACGTAGGTGCCCAGGATATAGGTGAAGATCAGAGGCTCCCAGCCCAGCGGGTCGGGCGCGAAGATCACCCAGGCCAGAACGCTGAACACGATGTTGTCGATCAGCCCGGACAGCAGGGTCGAGACGTTGTTGCGCAGCCAGAGATGCCGGCCGCGGGTCACTATGCCGACCAGCCGGTACATCCAAATGTCGTGATACTGGCTCACCAGATAGGCGATCATGCCGGCGGCGAAGAAGGCCGGGGCCGGGGTGAACAGGGTCGCCATGGCGCCGTGATTGCCAAGCGCCCAGGCAAGCCCCTCGCCCGCCTCCTCCGGCGTCAGCGGACGGAAGCCGAGGGTCAGCACCGACAGCAGGGTCCAGATCAGGTAGCCCGCGAAGCCGATCAGCACCGCCCGCCGGGCGACCTTGCGGCCGAAATGCTCGGTCAGGATATCGGTGCACAGATATGTCGAGGCGAACAGGATGGTGCCCAGAGCCACCGGGTCGGAAAGGAACGGCACCGAGAACTGCACCGGTTTCAGCACCTGCAGATTGGCGCCGATGATCGCCACCACGACATAGACGTAGAGCCCGGCCTCGCCGAAGAGCCGCAGCATCGCCAGGATGGCGACGAAGCAGGCCAGCAGCAGCAACAGCCACATCGCCTCCGGCGGCAGGGCGTTCATCTGCGCGATCAGGGTTTCCGGCGACAGGCTCAACATGGCGATGGACTCCGGGCCGTTCGGCTCAGCGGCTTATGAATGGCGATGCAAAAAAGGCCCGCGCCGGGCGCGAGCCTTCAAATCCGCGCATGCCGCGCGGGTCAGGCGGCAGCGGCGGCCTTGGCCTTCTCGATCCGGCGCTTCAGACGGCGCAGATCGGCCGGCAGTTCCGAGGCCTTGGCATCCAGCAGGAATGCATCCAACCCGCCCCGATGCTCCACCGTACGGATGGTGCTGGCGGCGACCTTCACGCGAACCGTCTCGCCCAGGGTCTCCGACAGCAGGGTCGTGACCTGGATGTTCGGCAGATAGCGCCGGCGCGACTTGATGTTGGAGTGGCTGACATTGTTGCCGGTCAACACACCCTTGCCGGTCAAAGCACAGCGTCGTGCCATCGGTCCGATCCTCGAAATGCCCATATCGAAAAGACGCCGGACAGCCCTCTGCCCGACGGACGCGGTGGTATAGGCGAGCGACCCGCCCCCGTCAAGCCAAACTCCTGCCGCCCGGAGCCGGTGTCAGTCGCCGCTTTCCCCGAGCCAGCGATCCAAGAAACACCCGGACATATGAGAACGTATGGTCCCCGCCACAACGGGCAAAGGGCCTGACGACGGGCTATGGCCGGTTGCTGCCGGGGTTTTCGCGGTCGACCGCCGAAAGCCCGTGCATGGCCGCGCGCATGGCCGGGTAGAGCGACGCGTAGATCTCATACATGTCGTCGTATCGCCGCCGATCTTCGCGCGCCGGTTCAATCGCCGCGCCAATGCCGACCCAATCCGCCGCCAGGGCCGCCGGATGCCTGTCGGACAGTCCCGCCATGCCAAGCATCGCGGCGCCATAGGCCGACGCGTCGACGGTTGCAACCGGCCGCAGAGGACGGCCGAGTATCGATGCGAGGATGACCGGCCAGCCGCCGCCACGGGCGCCGCCGCCGGCGATCCTGACCTCTCCTGCCGTACCGGTCACCGCCTCGACACGTTCGACGATCTGGCGCAGCGCAAAGCACACGCCCTCGAGGAGCGCTCGGGAAAGGTGCCGGCGGTCGTGTCGGGCGGTGAGGCCGATCCAGCCGCCGCGGGCCTGCGGATCATTGTGCGGCGCCCGCTCGCCGGTCAGGTAGGGCAGGAAGATCAGACCGTCCGCGCCCGGCGGAGCCGCATGGGCACCGGCCAGGATCTCGTCGTACCCGTCGGCCGATTCCGCCTCGGACGCGGCCCCGTTGGCCGCGATCCGGTCCCGATACCATTGCACCGCCCCGCCGGCGGACAGCACCCCGCCCATTATCTGCCAGGTATTAGGCACCGCGTGGCGGAAGGTGTGGCAGGCACCGGTGGGATCGGCGGACGGCGCCTGCACGACCGCCGTCACCGTCGCCGAGGTCCCGAGATTGATGGACAGTGTGCCCGGGGCCACGATTCCGCAGCCAAGTGCCGCGGCGGACTGGTCCGAAGCGCCGGTCACGACGGGAATGCCGGCCGGCAGACCCGTCTGCTCCGCCGCCGCGTCGGTGATCCGGCCGCTCGCCACGGCGGACCCGGCGACCGCTGGCAGCCAGCGGACCGGTATGTCCAGGGCGTCGAAGGTCTGTTCCGACCAGCATCCGGCGCCCACATCGAAGAGGCTCGTGCCCGAGGCGTCGCTGGCATCGGTGGCGGCCACTCCGGTCAGCCGGAAGCGGATGAAGTCCTTCGGCAGCAGCACCGAGTCGATCCGCGCATGGATGTCGGGCCGGTGCCGGCGCAGCCACAGAAGCTTGCTGGCCGTGAAGGCGGTCCGCGTCGGATTGCCGGTCCAGTCGGCGATGCGTCCGGCGGTGAGACGGTCGATGTCGTCGCATTCGACCGTCGAGCGCTGATCGTTCCACAGGATCGCCGGAGCAAGCACGCCGCCGCCCGCGTCCAGCAATACCGGCGCATGCATATGGCCCGACAGGCCGACGACATCCGGCGGCGGATGATCGGCGGCCAGGATCGCCGCCACCTCCCGCAGCGCCTGCCACCAATCCTCTGGATCCTGTTCCGACCAGCCGGCATGCGGACGCTGGGTGGCATAGGGCCGCACCACGCGTGCCAGCGTCCGGCCGGACTCATCGACCAGTACGGCCTTCAATCCGGACGTGCCGAAATCGAAACCGACGGCGTAGCCCACGGGCTTCAATCCCTCCCCAACTCCAGAACCCTTCTTGCCGAAGCCGCGCACCATGGAGCGCAAGCGGCGCGGATCGACAGCCTATCACCGCACATGGCGGACTCCGAAAACCGTTCCTCAGGCTCAGCCGGAGCGCCGCCTTCGGCACCACGTTGCCGGGAATTTCCACAGCGCGTAGAGTTGGCACATGCACAATAGGTGAGCATATGCTCAAATTCGTGGGTGCAGAGGGTTGGCCGGATGGCCACGGGCAAAACCAGGGACAGGACCAGGTGAACAGAGAGGTCTCAGAAAAGCAGGGGCGCCGCCTCGACCTCGCGGCGCGGGCCGCCTGGCTCTACTACATCGCCCGCAACACCCAGGACGAGATCGCGACCAAGCTGAATGTCTCGCGCCAGGGCGCCCAGCGGCTGGTGTCGCTGGCCACCGAAGAAGGGCTGATCAAATTCCGCCTCGACCATCCCATCGCCGACTGCGTGGCGTTGGCGGAACGCCTGCGCGAGGCGTATTCCCTGGAATACTGCAATGTCGTCCCCGCGGACCCTGCCGCCGGTGACGACCCGGCCGGGATTGCCATCGCCGCGGCGGAGCAGCTGGAGCGCTACGTCACCGCGAAGGACCCCACCATCATCGCCTTTGGCACGGGCCGCACCTTGCGGGAAACCGTCCGCCAGGTCTCCGCCGTGTCCCGGCCGCAGCACAAGGTCGTGTCGCTGGTCGGCAACATGACCCGCGACGGCCAGGCCAATCCCTTCGATGTCGTTCTGCGCTTGGCCGAGCGCATCGGCGCCGGGTGCTTTCCGATCCCCACACCGGTGATCGCCGAAAGCGTCGAAGACTGCCGCTTGCTCAAGTCCCAGCGGGCCTATCGCTATGTCGAGGCGCTTGTCGCCAAGGCCACCGTCGCCTTCTTCGGAATCGGTGTGATCGGTCCTGGATGCCCGATGCGCACCGACGGCTTCATCACCGATTCCGAGCTGGACGACCTGATATCACGCGGTGCCGTCGGGGAGATCGTTGGCTGGGCCTATGACCGCGACGGCCGGCCGCTTGACGATGCCACCAATGCAAGGCTCACCGCGATTCCGCTCAATGCGGCCTCGCGGGGCCAGACGATCGCGGTCGCCGGCGGCCGGCACAAGGCCGACGCCATTGTCGCCGCATTGCGCGGCGGCCTGATGTCGGGGCTTATCACCGACGAAAGCGCGGCACAGGCCATCCTCGAGGCCAGCTGATCCGGATCGGCACGGCCGGTCTCCCCCGATCCTGCATTCCGAACGCGCAATATCGTGACCCGCTGCCCAGCGACTCGGCAAAATTCGCCCGAATCCGGCGATTCGCAGACAATTTCGTTGACAGCCACCCTATGAAAGGCGCTAAATGCCCAGGCAGTGAGCAATTGCCCGAATTAAGCAGGGTTCAAAGGGAGGAAGGCCTAGCCATGAACAAGGTTCGATTCACCGCCGCGCTTGCCGGTGTGCTCTTGGGCAGCACCGCGCTGGTCCATGCCGAGACGTTGACGATCGCGACCGTCAACAACTCCGACATGATCATCATGCAGAAGCTGTCTCCGCAGTGGGAGGAGGCGACCGGCCACACCCTGGATTGGGTGGTGCTGGAGGAGAACGTCCTGCGTCAGCGCGTGACGACCGATATCGCCACCTCGGGCGGCCAGTTCGACATCATCACCATCGGCGCCTATGAGGCTCCGATCTGGGGCGACCGGGACTGGCTGGTCGGTCTGGACGATCTCGGCGCCGACTACGACTACGACGACATCTACGAGCCGATCCGTGCCGGCCTGTCGGCCAACGGGACGCTCTACGCGGTGCCGTTCTATGCCGAGAGTTCGTTCACCTTCTATCGTACCGACCTGTTCGAGAAGGCCGGCATCGCGGAGCCGACCGAGCAGATCACCTATGACGAGTTCGCCGAGATCGTCGCCCAGGTGCACGATCCCGACAACGGCGTCTACGGCACCTGCCAGCGTGGCAAGGCCGGCTGGGGCGAGAACATGGCGTTCGTCGGCCCGATGGTGAACGCCTTCGGCGGCCAATGGTTCGACATGGACTGGAACCCGACGATCGATTCGCCGGAGTGGCGTTCCGCCATCAACTACTATGTCGACCTGATGAACAATTACGGTCCTCCGGGTGCGTCGGCCAACGGCCACAACGAGAACCGGGCGCTGTTCGCGGACGGCAAGTGCGCGACCTGGGTCGACGCGACCTCGGCCGCGGGCTTCATCTACAATCCGAACGAGTCCAGCGTGTCCGACACGACCGGGTTCTTCCAGGCACCCAAGCAGGTGACCGATCGGGGAACCGGCTGGTTCTGGGCCTGGGCTCTGGCGGTTCCCGCAAGCTCGCAGAAGGCCGACATCGCCAAGGACTTCCTGGCCTGGGCGACCTCGAAGGAGTACGTCAGCCTGGTCGGTGAGACCGAAGGCTGGGTCGCCGCACCTCCGGGCACCCGCATGTCGACCTATGCCAACGAGATGTACACCTCGGCCGCGCCGTTCGCGGAGACCGTGGAAACATCGATCCTGGCCGCCGACCCGGCCAACGCGACGCTGAACCCGGTGCCCTATACCGGCGTGCAGTTCGTGGCCATCCCCGAATTCCAGGGGATCGGCAATTATGTCGGCCAGCAGATTGCGGCGGCCCTTGCCGGCCAGCAATCGGTCGACGAGGCCCTGTCCAACTCGCAGGCCTTCGCGGTCCGCGAAATGACCAAGGCCGGTTACATCAGGTAGTTCCTCCTGTAGCGGGGCCGGTTCCGACACCGGCCCCGTTGCACTCGGTCCCGTTATCTTCGGCTCCGCTGCGACCGGTGCCGAGCGCCGTCCCGCACGCCTAGAATTCGGCTATCAGTCTCGGGGGGTTACGATGGCCACACAGCATTCGAGATCCGCAGCGCGCTTCATGATTTCTCCGGCCGTGATCGTCCTGCTCGGCTGGATGCTGATCCCGCTCTGCATGACCATCTATTTCTCGTTCCTGTTCTACAACCTGCTGCAGCCGGGACAGGAGAGCTTCGCCGGTTGGATGAACTACCGGTTCTTCCTGACCGACCCGTCCTTCTTCGATGCCATTCGCAACACGCTGCTGCTGGTCGGAGGGGTGCTGGTCATCACGATCGTCGGGGGCATCCTGCTCGCCCTTCTGCTGGATCAGCCGATCTGGGGACAGGGCATCGTCCGCATCCTCGTCATCGCCCCGTTCTTCGTCATGCCCACCGTCTCGGCGCTGGTCTGGAAGAACATGTTCATGAACCCGGTCAACGGGCTTTTCGCCTACATCGCGCAGATCCTCGGGTTACAGCCGATCGACTTCTTCGCGCATTACCCCCTCGTGTCGATCATCGGCATCGTCAGCTGGCAATGGCTGCCCTTCGCCACGCTCATCCTCCTGACGGCCATCCAGTCCCTGGACAGCGAGCAGCTCGAAGCGGCCGAGATGGACGGTGCCGGCGCCCTGAACCGCTTCATCTACATCATCCTGCCGCACCTCGCCCGCGCCATCACGGTGGTGATCCTGATACAGACGATCTTCCTGCTGTCCGTCTTCGCCGAGATCCTGGTGACCACCAATGGCGGTCCCGGAACGGCGACGACCAACCTGACCTTCCTCGTCTACATCCAGTCCCTGCTGCAGTTCGACGTGGGCGGTGGGTCCGCTGGCGGCGTCATCGCCATCATCCTCGCGAACATCGTGGCGATCTTCCTGATGCGGATGATCGGCAAGAACCTGGACCTCTGATCATGGCACGCGCAGTCACGAACCAACGCAAGACGATCTACACCGCCGCCGCCTGGCTGGTCGGTCTCCTGATCTTCTTCCCGATCCTCTGGACCTTCCTGACCGGCTTCAAGACCGAGGGCGAAGCCATCGCGTCGCCGCCGTCCTTCCTGTTCTTCGACTGGAACCTCTCGGCCTACGAAGCGGTGAACCAGCGCTCGGACTATCCCAAGCACTTCTTCAACTCGGTCATCATTTCCTTCGGTTCGGTCGCTCTGGGGCTTCTCATCGCGATCCCGGCCGCCTGGTCGATGGCCTTCGTGCCGGCCAAGCGGACCAAGGACATCCTGATGTGGATGCTGTCCACCAAGATGCTGCCGCCGGTGGGCGTGCTGATCCCGATCTACCTGCTTTTCCGGGATGCCGGGCTGCTCGACACGCGCCTCGGCCTGGTGATCGTGCTGACCCTGATCAACCTGCCGATCATCATCTGGATGCTGTTCACCTATTTCCGCGAAATTCCCGGCGAGATCCTCGAGGCGGCGCGCATGGACGGCGCCGGCCTGCGCAACGAGATCCTGTACGTGCTGACGCCGATGGCGATTCCGGGCATCGCCTCGACCGTGCTGCTAAACGTCATCCTGGCGTGGAACGAGGCCTTCTGGACGCTGAACCTGACGGCGGCCAACGCAGCACCGCTCACGGCCTTCATCGCCAGCTTCTCCAGCCCGGAAGGGTTGTTCTACGCCAAGCTCTCGGCGGCCTCGACGATGGCGATCGCGCCGATCCTGATCGTCGGGTGGTTCAGCCAGAAACAACTCGTGCGCGGCCTGACCTTCGGCGCGGTGAAATAGGGGGACACGACCATGGGAAGCATCACGCTCGACCAGGTGACCAAGAGCTTCGGCGATGTGAACGTCATTCCGCCGCTCGATCTGGAGATCCACGACGGAGAGTTCGTGGTCTTCGTCGGACCGTCGGGCTGCGGCAAGTCGACCTTGCTGCGGCTGATCGCCGGGCTTGAGGACGTCACGTCGGGAACCATCAACATCGACGGCAATAACGCTACCGCCCTGCCGCCAGCCAAGCGCGGGCTGGCGATGGTGTTCCAGTCCTATGCGCTCTACCCGCATATGTCGGTGCGCAAGAACATCGCCTTCCCCCTGAAGATGGCCAAGATGGACCAGGCCGAGATCGACCGGCGGGTCGACGGCGCGGCGAAGGTCTTGAACCTCACCGACTACATCGACCGGCGGCCCGGCCAGCTCTCGGGCGGCCAGCGGCAGCGGGTCGCCATCGGCCGCGCCATCGTGCGCGAGCCGGTCGCGTTCCTGTTCGACGAGCCCCTGTCCAACCTCGACGCGGCCTTGCGCGTGGGCATGCGGCTGGAGATCTCCGAGCTGCACAACACGCTGAAGACCACGATGATCTACGTCACGCACGACCAGGTCGAGGCGATGACCATGGCCGACAAGATCGTGGTCCTCCAGAAAGGCTTCATCGAACAGGTGGGCAGCCCCCTGGAGCTCTACCGCAATCCGCGCAACACCTTCGTGGCCGGCTTTATCGGCAGCCCGAAGATGAACCTTTTCAACGGACAGGAAGCCGCCAAGCACGATGCGGAGACCATCGGGGTTCGGCCAGAACACATCCAGGTGTCGACGGACAACGGCCAATGGAGGGGCACCGTCGGCGTGTCCGAGCACCTCGGCTCGGACACTTTCTTCCACGTCCTCGACACCGGGCTTGCCGAAGCGATCACCGTTCGCGCCGGCGGAGAGGTGGACCTGCACTACGGCGATACGGTCTATCTGACGCCGGAAGCCGACAAGGTGCATCGTTTCGATGCCGATGGGCTGAGGATCGCATGACACACCCGGCCGACACGACCGCCGCGAGGTGAGGCGAGCCCAGGCTGAACAACGAGCTGCTCAGGGAGAAACACGATGTATCTGGAGAAGTACGATCTGAGCGGGCGCGTCGCCGCGGTGACCGGCGGCGGACGGGCCATCGGCCTGGCCTGCAGCCAGGCGCTTGCGGAGGCAGGCGCCAAGGTGGTGATCGCCGATATCGATCCGGCGGTCGCGGCGGAAGGTCAGGCAGAGCTCGCCAAGCTCGGGCTGGAGGCCGACACGATCCCGCTCGACGTCACCGACCCGGACCAGGTCACCGCAGTGGCCGCGGAGATCGTCGCCCGGCACGGCGCGGTCGATATCCTGGTCAACAATGCCGGCATCGCCCGCAGCGGCGTGCCGGCGGAACAGGTCGCCGACGAGCACTGGCGCAATGTCATCGACGTCAATCTGAACGGCGTCTTCTGGTGTTGCCGCGCCTTTGGCGGCCACATGCTGACCGCCGGCAAGGGCGCGGTGGTCAATATCGGCTCGATGTCCGGTTTCATCGTCAACAAGCCGCAGGAGCAGAGCTTCTACAACGCGTCGAAGGCCGCGGTGCACCACCTGACCCGCTCCCTGGCGGCGGAATGGGGCGAACGGGGCGTGCGGGTCAATGCCGTCGCGCCAACCTATATCGAGACGCCGCTCACCAAATTCGGCATGGACGATCCGGACATGTACCCCGTCTGGCTGGAGAACACACCCATGCGCCGGGTCGGCCAGACGGATGAAATCGCCTCGGTGGTCCTGTTCCTGGCCTCCGACGCCGCCAGCCTCATGACAGGCAGCATCGTGCTTGCCGATGGCGGGTATTGCTGCTGGTAGGAACGCGCGCGAGTGACCCGCCCTTTGTCAGACTCGGTATCCTCCCTGCGCGAGCCTGATGAAGGGCGCGGTCATTTCCGCCCCAATGCCCTACCCCGCCTCGGCCGGATCGTAGAGTTCGGCGTCGCGCAGATAGCCGGCCCAGGCGAACCAGAAGGCGACATGGCCCGGCAGCCGGTCCAGTGACCGGCCGTCGGGCGCGGTCAACGCGTCCTCGGTGACCGTCCATTCGACGCCGTCCTTGCTGAGGAGCCGGTCCGCCGCCGATCCTTCCATGAACTCCAGCCCTTCGCGGCGATAGGCGCGCACCGTACGGGTCTCCTGGTCGCCGACCAGCACCAGTTCGGTCAGCCCGGCGCGGTCGTTGATCACCGCACCGCCGGCGAAGGCCTCCAAGGGCCAGGCCTTCGCACCGCCCGGCAGGCGCACGCCGAATACCTGGTCCTTCTGCAGCAGCGCGTCGTCGCGCAGGGCGGCCGGGAACATCAGATCCGGGCTGGCGAAGTACTGGCCATAGGGCCGGCCGGGGCGGTAGTCGCGGGTGAACCCGGTGTCCAGCGACAGCACCAGCGTGTCCGGGTGCCGTTCCAGCCAGCGCTCCCAGCTGGTGATCGCCACCGGTCGGATGCCGAGCTCGATGCCCGATCCGGTCAGGCGGCCGGTCACCGGGCGGCCGGTGAACTGGTTCCACAGGCTCCGGGTCTGCTGGTCGTACATCAGCTTGTTGGAGCGGTAGAGGAAGCCCGAGGAGCCGAAGACGAAGGGCTCGTCATAGCCCTCGACCGTGGTGTCGAACAGGATGCCGGCGCCGCACAGAGTGCAATAGGCGAGCGAGACCGGCACGCCGCCGATCACGTCGTTGAACATCTCGTGCCAATCCATCATGCGCAGCGGATAGGCGCGGGCGTCGCCGTTGATCTCGACGCCGAAGACCTGCTCGTCCGGCTCCAGATAGGCGGCCTCGGGTCCGGCGACGAATTGCGGGTTGGTCAGGGCCGGGATGCCGTCCACCTGCACGCCACCCCAGACGATCTCCTCCAGCCGGATCTCATGCTGCAGGTTCGGATAGAGGAAATCACCGAAGCGCGGGTCGATCACCGAATATAGCCGGATCTTAAATTCCAGATAGCTGGAATGGGGGACGATGTCCGGATGGGTCTCCATCCAGGTCATCCAGGCATTCCACCCGGTGCCGGCATCCTCGCCGGTGAGCTGCTTCAGCGCCTGGGAGAACGCCCCCTCGCCCAGCCGGGAATAGCGCATGGCCAGGATCAGCGACGGCACGATGTCGGTCTCGCCACGGGTGGTGAGGGCCTGCAGCGACGCCTGGTTCTCGTCCGGCCCGCCGAACACCAGCAAGGTGCTGAGCTCGAGGATCAGGGCGTCGTCCATTTCCGGCTGCTGGGCGCTTGCCGGCGACGCAGACACGGCGGCGGAGACGAGAACGGCTAGGAGGAATCGGATCGGCGCACGGAACATCGGGACCTCGCTGGCGGCAGGACACGCACCAGCACATAAGGCGCTCCGCCGTCCGGCGATAGCCGGTCTCGCCGCAAAGTGATGCCCGGTGATCGGCCAGGACGGCCGAGTTCGCCCGCCGGGCCGGTCAGCTCATCACGTTGCCGCCATCCACGTTCAGGGTCTGGGCGGTGATGTAGGCGGCATCGTCGGAGGCCAGGAAAGCGATGGCCGCTGCGACGTCCTCGGGCTCGCCGATCCGCCCCGCCGGGATCGCCTCGACCGCCCGGCGCTTGGGCTCGCCCGGCGGCAGGTTCTGGTATTTGGCGAACAGCCCGTCCACCACCGACCACATCGGCGTCTCGATGATGCCCGGGGCGATGGCGTTGACGGTGATGTCGTGCTCGGTCAGGGCCAGGGCCGCCGATTGGGTGATGCTGATGACCGCCGCCTTGGAGGCGCAGTAGTTGGCCACCAGCGCCTCGCCGCGCCGACCAGCCTGGGAGGCCAGGTTGATGATCCGCCCGCCCTCGCCCTGGGCCACCATCTGCCGGGCCGCCGCCTGCAGCATGAAGAACAGCCCCTTCACATTGACGTCGTGGATGCGGTCCCAGCTCTCCCGGCTCTGCTCCAGCAGCGGCGATAGGTCGAAGATCCCGGCATTGTTGACCAGCACGTCGATCCGGCCCGCCCGCGCAACAACGGCCTCGACCAGCCCGTCGATGTCCTCCTGCCGGGTTACGTCCACTGCCACACCGAACGCGCTGCCGCCGGCCGTCTCGATCTCCGCTGCGGTGCGCTCGGCATCGCCGCCATTGAGGTCCGCGACGACGCTGACCGCCCCCTCGCGGGCCAGCCGCTCGCAGATTGCACGGCCGATGCCGCGACCACCGCCGGTCACCACCGCCACCTTGTCTTTCAGCCGCATAGTCGCCTCCCCGCAAGTGTCCGCCCATTTGGCAACACTATGCCAGACAGCCGGCGGCGCAAATCCCCGCGCCACCACGCCCCGGGCGGCGGGCGGCGGGCTTGAACCAATAGGGCGGCGAATAGAGTAAACGGCGTATTCATCATGTAATTGGTGAACGTATTATAACTATAAATTTCATATCATTTTATACCAACGTAGTAAGTCCACATTTTTCGGACAAAATACGAAATAAAGTTTTGGAACTTTACGGTGAGTTAATTGTAACGACATTATGATCGTCGGGCTTTCGGTTGGAGTTATCGATCCAAGGGGGAAGATCGAAAAATGCCAGCATTGACTCGTCGGCAGTGCCTGAAGATGGCCGCCGCCGGGGTCGCCCATGGCGCCTTGATCGGCGGCCTCGGACCGGCCCGGGCACAAACGAACATTACGACGCTCGCCGTCCAGAGCCGGGTGATCGACGTAAACGGTCGCGCCGCGACGGTCCATTGCATCCGACAGCCCGACGGCCGGGACGGGCTGACCATGGATCTGGGCGAGCGGTTCCGGGTCCGCCTGAAAAACCAGCTGTCGACCGACACTCTTGTCTGCTGGCACGGCCTGACGCCGCCGGCCAACCAATCCGGCGTTCCGGACCTGTCGCGGCCGGCCCTGGGACCGGGCGAGAGCTACGAATACGATTTCGCGCTGCGCCAGAGCGGCACCCATTGGATGTCGTCGCTGTTCGGCCTGCAGCGCCAGAAACTCACCTCCGCGCCGCTGATCGTGCGTGACCCCGCCGAGCGCGACTTGGACGAGCAGGATGTCGTCCTGGTGCTGTCCGACTTCAGCTTCAGCGAGCCGGAAGAGATCCTGCACGATCTGAAGCGCGGCGCATTCCGGCCCATGGCGGTCAACCACGAGGATGGCGAAACCGCCGGCCAGACCGCGATCTCCACCGGCGAGCGCGGCTCGATGTTCCACTTCCACGACGTCCGCTTCGACGCCTACTTGGCCAACGACCGGACCCTGTGGGACCCGCATGTCTATCGCATCGATCGCGGCCAGCAGATCCGCCTGCGCATCATCAACGCGTCCTCGGCGACCAACTTCCTGATCGATCTCGGCCGCATCCAGGGCACGCTGATCGCTGTCGACGGCAGCCCGATCGTGCCCTTGCGGGCCTTGCGCTTCCCGATCGCCACCGCCCAGCGGCTCGACATCCGCCTCACGCTGCCATCGGAAGGCGGCGCCTTCCCGATCCTGGCACAGCGCGAGAACGACATCTCCCGCACCGGCATCGTGCTGGCGTCCCATGGCGCCGCCGTCGGCCGGATCAGCGAGACCGCCGACAGGCCCACGCCCGGGCTGCCGGTCGAACGACCGCTGCGTGCCGCGAACCCGCTTCCCGTGCGCCCAGCAGACCGCACCAATACCTACAACCTGACCGGCAGCCATGAGGGCAATGACTGGTCGGTCAACATGCGCGCCTATGATCCGCTGCAGCCATTCTGGGTAGAGGAGGGCGAACGGGTCGAGATCGTCATCAACAACCTAACGACGATGCCGCATCCGATGCATCTGCACGGCCACAAGTTCCAGGTCGTGTCGATCCGCGGCGAGCGGTTCAGCGGCGCGTTGCGCGACACGGTGATGGTGCCGCCGCACAAATCGGTCCGGATCGCTTTCGACGCCGACAATCCCGGCCAATGGGTGTTCCACAGCCAGCACCTCTACCACATGGCCCTCGGCCTCATGACGTCGGTGCGCTACCGGAGCTGACCGTCCAACTGGCGGCGCCGGCCGCGATCGGGCACTATCCCGCGTCCCGCTAACCGACGGCGCGCGCGATGAGCACCGGTACCCATGAATATCTCGACGACCCGCGCAACCGGGACATCCTGGTTTCGGTGAATGGGGAGCTGGTTCCCCGCGCGGAGGCCAGCGTCTCCGTCTTCGACAGCGGCTTCGTGCTGGGCGACGGGGTGTGGGAGGGCATCCGCCTGCACAACGGCGCCTTCGCCTTCCTCGACGCCCATCTCGACCGGCTTTACGAGGGTGCGAAGGCCATCGATCTCGATATCGGCATGACGCCGGAGGAGATGACGGCGGCCCTGACCCGCTGCGTCGAAGCCAACGGCATGACCGGCGGCGTGCATATCCGACTGATGGTCACCCGCGGCATCAAGGCGACGCCCTACCAGGACCCGCGCGTCACCATCGGCGATCCCACGGTGGTGATCATCGCCGAGCACAAGACCGCCGACCCGGCCATCGCCGAACGCGGCCTCAGCCTGTTCACCACCCATATCCGCCGCGGGCCGCCGGACGTGCAGGATCCGAAATGGAATTCGCATAGCAAGCTGAATTGCATCGCCGCCTGCATCCAGGCCGCCAAGGCCGGCGCCGACGAGGCGCTGATGCTGGATCCCCACGGCTTCGTGGCGACCTGCAACTCGACGCATTTCTTCATCGTGCGCAAGGGCGAGGTGTGGACCTCGACCGGGAACTACTGCCTGCTGGGCATCACCCGGGAAAACGTAATCGCGCTGTGCCGCCGCCACGGCATTCCCGTCTTCGAGAAGGATTTCTCCCTGACCCAGGTCTACAGCGCCGACGAGGCCTTCGTGACCGGGACATTCGCCGGGGTCGTGCCTGTCACCAAGGTCGACGGGCGCATGATCGGCGCGGGCACGCCGGGGCCGATGGCCGCCCGTTTGGCCGGGCACTATCGCGCGCTGCTGGACGAGGAGTGCCCACCGCAATGACCGAGGCGCCTGTGCGCATCGCCATGTGGTCGGGGCCGCGCAACATCTCCACCGCCATGATGCGGGCCTGGGAGAACCGGCCAGACACGGCGGTGATCGACGAGCCCTTCTACGCCCATTACCTGCATGCCACCGGCTCCGACCATCCCGGCCGCGACGAGGTAATCGCCGCCTACGAGACCGATTGGCGCCGGGTGGTCGACCAGCTCACCGGCCCGGTGCCCGGCCGCAAGCCGGTCTTCTACCAGAAGCATATGACCCACCACATGCTGCCGGGCATGGATGAGGAATGGCTGGCGGGCATCGCCAATGTCTTCCTGATCCGCAACCCCCGCGCCGTCATCGCCTCCTATGCCAGGAAGCGGGGCACCGCAACCGCCGACGACATCGGCATCGAACGGCAGCAGGAGTTGTTCGAGGTGGTGCAACGGCGCACCGGAACGACCCCGCCGGTCATCGATGCGGCCAGGGTCCTCGCCGACCCGCAGGGCGTGCTGGGCCGGCTCTGCGAGATGCTGGGATTGGAATTCGATGCTCGCATGCTGTCCTGGCCGGCAGGCCCGCGCCCGACCGACGGCATCTGGGCGAAATACTGGTACCACGCCGTGGAACGCTCCTCCGGCTTCCAGGAGCCGGAGGCCATCGAGCCGGAATTGCCGCCGGAGCTGGAGGCCCTGGCTGACCGGAGCCGGCCGATCTACGAGGCGCTGTTGGCGCATCATTTGGCTTGATTCCCCACACCCGCGTCGTCCCCGGACTTGATCCGGGGACGACGCGGTGAATGTTGTGAGGCTCAGCCCTTCCCGCCTTTCAGGAAGCGCCCGAGCAGGTCCTGTGCCGCCGCGGTCGGCGTGAGCTTGCCGTCCGCCACCTTCTTCTCCAGCCCGGACAGGGCCGCGTCGACTGACGGATCGTCGCGGAATCGTTCCGCCAGCCCCTCCTCGATCTCGCCCCACATCCAGCTCCTTGCCTGCCGGGAGCGGCGGTCCGCCCAGGCGCCGGAGTCGGTCATGGCCTCGCGATAGGCGGCCACGGCCTGCCAGACGTCGTCGATGCCGCGCTTCTCGACGGCGGAGACCTGCAGCACCGGCACCTGCCAGCCCTCCACCGGCGGCCGCAGCAGGGTGAGCGCATGGCGGTACTCGGCGGCCGCGTGATTGGCGGCGGCGACCAGATCGCCATCGGACTTGTTGACCACCACCAGGTCGGCCAGCTCGACGATGCCGCGCTTGATGCCCTGCAGCTCGTCGCCGGCGCCCGGCAGCAGCAGCAGGATGAACAGATCGACCATGTCGGCGACGGCGGCCTCCGACTGGCCGACGCCGACCGTCTCCACGATCACCACATCGAATCCCGCGGCCTCGCAGGCCAGCATCGCCTCGCGGGTCCGCCGCGCCACCCCGCCCAGGGTGCCGCCGGTCGGCGACGGCCGGATGAAGGCGGATTCGGTGCGGGCCAGCACCTCCATGCGCGTCTTGTCGCCGAGGATCGAGCCGCCGGAGCGCTTGGAGGAGGGATCGACGGCCAGCACCGCCACCCGATGACCGCGTTCGATGGCGTCCAGGCCGAACACCTCGATGAAGGTGGATTTGCCGACGCCGGGCACGCCCGAGATGCCCAGCCGCACGGATTTCCCGGCCTTGGGCACCAGATGCTCCAGCAGCGCCTCGGCATTGCGCCGATGATCCGTGCGGGTCGATTCGATCAGCGTGATCGCCCGCGCCAGGGCCCGCCGGTCGCCGGCCAGGACCTGCTTGGCAAGTCTTCTTTCCTGCGAGGCTCGGCCACTATTGGCTGACACTGCCACCAACTAGGGCGCCACGCCGAAAAGCGAATTTGTCAATGAAGCCTGCGAATACATGGAATTGCGTCGAAGACAGTGGGCAATAGCACACACAGTGATTGCAGCAGAAAGTGAGTTCACGGCCCCAATTCGTACCCAGATGATGCTAGATCGGATAATTCTCCATGTACCTTTTCTTGCTGACGATAGCAGGAGTACTCATCTCCCCATTGATCCCATCCGGCACGACCATGCCTTGCAAATATCTCCAGAAATGGTCCGGGGCTGCACGATTCGATTAGATCATAGAAGTCGTCAGGCTTGCGCGAATGTTCCCTTTTTCGACTTGGCAATAGATTAACCTGTCGTCGCCCAGGTTGAAGTGTCCGGGCCTTCTTGCCGCGGACGCCAAATAGAATGAGCTCGGTTACATTTCGGAAATAAAATCCAACGCCCCGTCCATCAGGTCCGCCATCTTTTCTGACTTTATACCAAACGAGGTTCGTTTTATATTCGAACCCCCAGGCATCCATCACCGAAAGTCCCTCACGTAACAACGCATTTGGAACCCACAAATATAGATGACTTGTATCTTCACAAAGCTCTCGTATTGGAAGAGCTTCGATCTCTGCGAACGACATCGTTGAATATCGAGCCAACCGACGGTGTTCCGGCGCCATTTTTCCCGTAGCATTCTGAAATCGCCACGGCGGATCAGCCAAGATAGTCCTGTACCTGCGACCATCGACATGTGCCCGCAACAAACCTCCCGATCCATCCATCGCCTTATTCCCCGCGCTTCAAGAGTGATTCGGTAATACCGAGCACCAAGATCGGACAGCCTCCGGCTCCGCCGCCGTCGATCTTTGGCCATAGCTTATCGGTGTGTGTGGACGATCGTCCGAAAGCTGTTCCTGGACGAATTTCGTTCAAAGCGCCCTGTAGATCAGTATCCCGTGTGATTACGATCCCCACACTCAAGATGTCCAATTGATGAAGTAGCCTGAAATTATTGAGATCTCGGTCGAAAAAAGGATCTTTGTTGTTCCACTCGATCTCAATTCCTACTCGATTCTTGAACCCATCGATCGTATGCGTCGGCGATGGATAGACCTCGTCGTCGACCTTAATTGAGGTCTGGAAACGTCTTTCAGTCCAGCCTCGTGATTCCAAGATTCTTTCAACGGCAATCGAGATTTTGGATTTGCCACCCCCGCCTGCGCGAATGAAGCTTTCTTTCAATTCAAATTGCTTCATAAGCACAAGAAGGTCCGCCCACTCTTCGGGAAAATCAGATTTCAGAATCGACGACGCGTGTCGCCACTCCCGAATGAGCCACAATCGGTTGATCGCAGGATCGAAATTCCTGTTGTCCTGATACATCCTAGTTCAGAGTTTTGTTCATGAAAAGTTCTTTTCTCGCGTTGGCGACATCAACATATTGAGCGTTTCATCACCGGAATTACAAGATGCTGAATCGTGTCGCTGTGATCGACCCTCAAATGTGCGACAGTCGTCAAGACTCCTCACTGCATTTTCGCGCAGTCAAGTCGGCTCGGTAATCGGTGCCCCTGCGACACCCGCCACGCCCCGCTCCGCCGCCTCCTGCTGGCGGCGCCACAGGGCGGCGTAGGCGCCGTCACGGGCCAGCAGATCGGCATGACGGCCGCGTTCGGCGATGCGACCCTCCTCCAGCACGATGATCTCGTCGGCATCGATGACGGTGGAGAGGCGATGGGCGATGACCAGGGTGGTGCGGCCGGTGCTGACCTCGCGCAGATTGGCCTGGATCTCGCGCTCGGTATGGGTGTCCAGCGCGGAGGTCGCCTCGTCGAACAGCAGGATCGCCGGCTGCTTGAGGATGGTGCGGGCGATGGCGACGCGCTGCTTCTCGCCGCCGGAGAGCTTCAACCCGCGCTCGCCGACCCGGGTCTGGTAGCCGTCCGGTAGCCCCATGACAAAGTCATGGATGCGGGCCAGCCGCGCCGCCTCCTCGATCTCCGCCGGCGAGGCGTCCGGCCGGCCATAGGAGACGTTGTAATAGATGGTGTCATTGAACAGCACCGTGTCCTGGGGAACGATCCCGATCGCCGCCCGCAGGCTGGCCTGGGTCACCTGGGTCACGTCCTGGCCGTCGATCCGGACCGCGCCCTGGTTGGCGTTGTAGAAGCGAAACAGCAGCCGGCTGATGGTCGATTTTCCGGCGCCGGTCGGACCGACGATGGCCACCGTCTTGCCCGGCGGCACCTGGAACGACACGCCCTTGAGGATCGGCCGGCGCGGGTCGTAGCCGAAATGCACGTCCTCGAAGGCAACGGCGCCGCCATCGACCTGCAAGGGGCGCGCGTCCGGCGCGTCCTGGACCTCGGCCGACACGCCGAGCAGGTCGAACATCTGCTCCATATCCGCCAGGCTCTGCTTGATCTCGCGATAGACGAAGCCGAAGAAATTGAGCGGCTGGTAGAGCTGCATCAGATAGGTGTTCACCAGCACGAAATCGCCGATGGTCATCTGGCCTGCGACGATCCCGCGCCCGGCCATGAACATCACCGCCGTCAGGCCGACGGAGATGATCGCCGCCTGCCCGATGTTCAAGAGCGACAGCGACGAGCGGCTCTTCACTGCCGCGGATTCGTACTCCACCAGCGCGGAGTCGAAGCGCCGGGCCTCATGGGCCTCGTTGCCGAAATACTTCACCGTCTCGAAGTTCAGCAGGCTGTCGATCGCCTTGGTGTTGGCCTCCTGGTCGTTCAGGTTCATCTGCCGGCGGAACTTCAGCCGCCATTCGGTGACCCACATGGTGAATCCGACATACAGGACGACGGTCACCAGGGTGACCAGCGAGAACCAGATGTCGAACAGCTGCCACAGGATCACCGTCACCAGCCCGATCTCCAGCAGGGTCGGCAGGATGTTGAACAGCATGAAGGACAGCAGGGTCTCGATGCCCTTGGTGCCGCGCTCGATGGCCCGGTTCAGCCCGCCGGTCTGGCGATCCAGATGGAAACGCAGCGACAGATGATGCAGGTGCCGGAAGATGGTCAGCGCCACCTTGCGGATCGCCCGCTGCGCCACCTTGGCGAACACCGCGTCGCGCAGTTCCGCGAAGGCCAGGCTGAGCACCCGCGCCAGCCCATAGGCCAGGATGATGCCCAACGGCACCGCCAGCACCAGGTTGTCGGTCGGGTTCAGCGCGTCGATGGCCTGCTTGTAGAGGATCGGCACATAGACATTTGCCAGCTTGGCGGCCACCAGGAAGGACAGCGCGATCACCACCCGGATGCGCATCTCCCACTCGCCCTTCGGCCAGAGATAGGGTCCGAGCGACGAGAGGACACGGACATCGCCGGTCGGTGTCGGGCTGTCGGGGGTAATCGGGGTACGGGCCATGGGGCTAAGCTAGGGTGCCGGCCGCCCGTTGCAAAGGGCGCTGCCTAGAAGGGCGCATTCGGATCCGATTTCAGGATGTCGACGATCCGCACGATGGCCGCGAACTGCCCGGCCAGGACGCGCAGCCCCGTATAGCGCCGCAGGCTACCTGTCATCGGCGGCGGTTCGAACAGGTCCAAATCGACCGGGACCGCGATGAACAGGCAATCAGCATAAAAGGCAGCCCGGACGGTGCCGTCTCCCAACCCCTCGGCCAGCGTCGTCAGCGCCTCGAGCAATGCCGGCGTCGCCAACCGCGCGGCCTCCGCATCTTCCGATGCCAGGATGTCGAATCCGCCCGCGTCGTTGCCGGCGGGCGGCGTCGTTTCCCGGAGCCCATCGGGGAGTTCGACCTGCCCCACTCCGGGCGAGCCCGTCTCGCGACGCAGGATCGTCATGCCGGCCAGCCTTTTCCAGGCGGCGATCCGAACGCACAGTGCCCGATGGAACGGCATCGGATAGTTCCGGCCCGGCTGCAGCAGCGTCACCTCGGCGAATTCGATCTTCACCTCGGAATAGACGCCGGAGAAGTGATCCTCCGACCGATGCCAATGGTGGCCCGGCAGGGTCCCCGATTCCCGGATGTCATATCCGGGAACACAGCCCGTACGGTCGTACTGAAACGAGCCGAAATGGCCCGCAATCATGGGCATGACCAGGTCCTTGTACCCGTTGCGATAGGCCGCCACGAGATCGCTGAGCCGGAATTCCCAGATCGCGATCATGATCGCGACGAAGAACGTCACGCCCAGGCCGTAGGTCCACACCGGGTCTTCCCCGATGGGTCCGGCAAGCGCCGCCGCCATGCTCAGCCCGGCCGCCGCCAGAGCGGCGAACGCGGCCCCGAGCACCGTCCGCCGGGCAAGCGCCACCCAGGCAGATTTGCGCAGGGATTCAGCCGCCTCGATGGCATAGCCGAAGCGCTCGTCATCGGCGCTCTCCCCGAACGGCCGGCGCGGCGGGCCGACCTTCGACCGGCGGCGGCGTGTCGGAATGATCGACATGCCGCCTGTCACTGCCCGCGCAATCGGGGCAGGCAGGCGCCAGCCGGTTGTAGAATGTCAGAGCGAATGATGCGCCGGGCCATAATCCGAGGCTAAGGCCCTCGGGGCCGGCTGCAAAGTCCGGTCGCGCAGTCTCGGCCGGCCTAAAGCCCGGTCCGTTCATCCAGCTTGAGGATGTCGATGATCGACAGCACGTCGCCGAATTCCTGGGAGATGCGCTTGACGCCGGTGTCCTTCGTCACGCTGGTGAAGATCGAGGGCGGCTCGAACAGATCCTTGGAATTGGGCACCATGACGAAGAACTGCTCGTCATAGAAGGCCGCCTGCAGACGGCCGTCGCCCATATGCATGGCGAGTGTGGTCAGCCGCTCCATGAAGGCCGGGGTCAGCAGGTAGCGGGCCTCGATCTGATCGGTGCCGTAGACCTCGAAGCGTTCCTCGAAGGCCGGATCCTCCAGCGCGACCCGTTCCAGGCCGCCGAATTTCTCGCCCAGCCAGTTGGCGATGGCGCCGGCGTCGCGCTTGATGACGGTCTTGCCTTTGACCGACTTGTGGGTCGACAGCAGCACGAACAGGCCCTTGAACACGGTGACGGTCTTGCGGTCCTTGCCGCTGCCCTGCTCCTTGGTCAGCTTGGCTTCCGCCAACTCTACGTCGACACCCTTGTAGGTGCCGGTGAACTTGTCCTCGGATTTGTAGTCGTCATGGTGCGGCAGCAGGGTCGAGGCGGTCAGCCGGCCGGTGCCGATCTTGCCGTCCTCCTCATAGCGGAATTCGCCCAGCGAACCGGCGATTGCCGGCAGAACGCGCGATTTGTAGGCCGAGATGTAGCGCCGGCGCGGCTGGTTGGCCCAGTAGCCGAGTCCCATGGCGGCCCCCAGTGGCGGGATGACGTAGACCGGGAAATGGAGCCCCTGAAGGGCGCCGCCGAACGTGCCGACGGCTGCCAGGGCGGACACGACGGCCAGGGCGCCGGCGCCCAGCACCGCGACCGCGACGCGGAACAAGAACTCGCTTTTCTGACTCTCGCGCTGGCGATCCAACTCATCCAGGATCGGCCGCAGGCTCGCCTCCAGTCCGCCGGGTTCCGGAGCATTCGCTTGCGATTCCGCCGGCTGGGTGCCGTCCTGCGGGATCGGCATGTCCATCGTGTCGGTCATAGCGTGTCCCCCGATCCGCTCAGCTCAGATACTTGTCGGCATCGACCGGCGCCCGGTCGGCCTCGGCCGCCTCGAACAGCGGCATGTCGCCGACTCCGGCCATGCCGGCGATCAGCGTGCCGGGGAAAATCTGAATGGAATTGCGCAGCGCCGTGACGGCGGAATTGTAGAAGCGCCGGGCCGCGGCGATGTTGGCCTCGACCTCGTTGTAGCTGCGCTGAGCCTGTACCATGGTCTGGTCGGACTTCAGGTCGGGATAATTCTCCACCGCCACCATCAGCTGGCCCATCCGGCCCTGCAGCGCCGCCTCGATCTCGAACATCTGCTTGGCGGCCTCCGCATCCGGCTTGCCGCCGGATTCCAGCGCCTGGGCGCGCAGCCGGGTGATCTCCTCCAGCAGCGACCGCTCATGCTCCATGAAGCGCTTGGCGATGGTCAGGATGTTGGGGATCAGGTCGCGCCGCTTCTTCAGCTGCACGTCGATACCGGAGAAGGCTTCCTGGGCCTTGTTCCGGGCGCCGATGATCTTGACGTACCAGATGTATCCGATGACGACGATGCCGCCGATAATCCCGAGCGCTATCAACACGGCCGAACCCTTCCTTCGCAAGGTGTATGAAGATTGTCCTAGCGAAAAAGGGTTGAGGCCCGGTTACCGCGGATTCACCCTGTTTCGGCCGGGCCAGGAGGCGTTGCGACCCGCCCGAATTGGACATGAGAGACGTCATGGCATCGAACCCGCACAGGATCGAGACCGCCGAAGAGGCCATCGCCCATCTGCAGTCGCTGGCGGAGCCGGAGGCGCGCGACGGCATGGCGCGCTTCGGCATCAACACCGATCGGGCCCTGGGCCTGTCGATGCCGGTGTTGCGGGCGACGGCCAGGCAGATCGGTCGCAACCAGGCCGTCGCCGAGGGCCTTTGGCAATCCGGGCTGCACGAGGCGCGCATCCTGGCGGCCCTGGTCGCGGAGCCGAAGGCCTGCGACGCGGCGCTGCTGGAGCGCTGGGTGGAGGATCTCGATTCCTGGGACGTCACCGACCAGTTCTGCCTCAACCTGGTCCGGCGGACGGCGGATCCCTACGCCATGATCGAGCGCTGGTGCCCACGGCCGGAGACCTTCGTGCGCCGCGCTGGTTACGCCTTGATCGCCTGCCTGGCGGTGCATGACAAGCGGGCGCCGGACAACCGGTTCCTGGACCTGTTGCCATGGATCGAGGCGGCCGCCGACGACGACCGCAATTTCGTGAAGAAGGCGGTCAACTGGGCCTTGCGGCAGATCGGCAAGCGCAACGCGGCGCTGAATCCGGCCGCCATCGCCTGTGCGGAGCGTCTGGTCGCCCGGTCCGAGAAATCCGCGCAATGGATCGGTCGCGACGCCCTGCGCGAACTGACGTCCGAGAAGGTGCAGGCTCGGCTGACCGGTTAGGCCGCATAGGACCTACCGATACCTGTCCGTCAATTGGAATGGGCGATGTAGCTGCCCGACCATGCGAACGCGCCGCCTTCGGACCCGGTCCACCCACGGCCCTTTCGCCCATCGGCCACGCCGTGTAGGAAAGGCGGTTCGGGCCGCCAATGCGGCCCGCAAGTTTGACCGAGCCCCGCGCCATGCCGCCGATTCGCCAGCCCACGACCATCGATACCGCGCGGCTGTTCGCCCTGGGCGCGATCTGGGGCTCGGCCTTCCTGTGCATCGAGATCGCGCTGACCGGCTTCGCGCCGCTGACCCTGGCCGCCGGTCGGATCGCGCTGGCAGCGGTGGCGCTGGCGGTCGCCGTGCGGCTGGCCGGGCAGCACCTGCCCTTCCACCCCCGCACGCTGGGCCTGCTGACCGTCATCGGCTTCTTCAACACCGCCCTGCCCTTCGTGCTGATCAGCTGGGGGCAGCAGCACATCGACAGCGCCATGGCGGCGATCCTCATGGCCATCGGGCCGTTCGTGGCCCTGATCCTGTCGCATCTGTTCACCGGCGACGACCGCCTGACGCTGCCGAAGATCGCCGGCATGCTGCTGGGCTTCGCCGGGGTGGCGGTGCTGGTCGGCATCGACGCCATCGCCGGCGCCAAGGCCACCGTGCTGGGGCAGTTGTCGGTTATGGGGGCGGCGGCCTGCTATGCCCTGTCCGGGGTGCTGACCCGGCGCGTCGCCCATGTGCCGCCGCTGGCCAATGCCGCGACCGTGCTGCTGACCGCGACGGTCTACATGGTGCCGCTGGCCTTGCTGGTCGATCGCCCCTGGCTGTCGATGCCGGGTGGGCCGGCCTTGATGGCGCTGGCATTTCTTGGCCTGTTTCCCACCGGCCTCGCCTATCTGCTGCGATTCCAGATCATCACAGCGGTGGGGGCCACCTTCATGAGCCAGGTCAGTTATCTGGTGCCGCTGTTTGCGGTGCTTTGGGGCTGGCTGTTCCTGGCGGAGATCCCCTCGGCCGGCGGCTGGGCGGCGCTCGGGCTGATCCTGCTGGGCATCAATATCAGCCGCCTGCGCAGCGGCCGTGCGACCGAGCCGGCCGGCCCTTAGCGTCGGTCCGCCAGTGCCGAGGTCGGCACCGGCCCGCTCCCCGGCATACGCGCGGCTTGCGGGGCGACGGCTAAGCGCCAATAATCCCGCGATTCAGGGCTTCGGCCCCGAATCCCGCCCCGGCCGCGCCTCAACGAACCAGCAAGGAACCCAGGTTTATAGTCCGCGCCGGGCTCAAATGCCGCAGGATCGTCGATGAGAAGTGCCAGGGAGATTGCCAAGGGTCCGGCGCCGGAAACCGAAACCGGCGGCACCGGCGCGCGCAAGACGACCCGGTTCTGCGCCTTCCTGCTGGCGGCGCTGGTGGCGGTGCATCTGGTGTCCCTGTTCGAGGTCACCGGCGAATCCCTGGTTTGGGCCAACGGCATGCTGGACCTGCAGGACCGGCTCCAGATGCCGGTCTCCGACAGCCATGGCCCGGTCGGGCTGGCCTTCGCGATTCTGGGAACCCTGCTCGCAATCGCCATCTGGCGCTGGGGCAGCCTTATCGGGGCGCTGGCCTTCGCCGCATCGCTCGGCTGGGAGGTCTACGCCCACGCGCTGCGGCTGTGGCCGCCGATCCTGCTGGGCGAATCGGTTCCGGTCATGGCGATGGTGTCCGCTGGGCTGGCGCTGCTGGGCCTGCTGGTCAGCCTGGTCGCCCTGTTCGCCGGCTTCGCCTACTTGCTGGGCAAACGCAAGAATAAGGCCGCGCGGAGCCAGAAGGCCGAGGCGATGGCCCTGCGCATCCGCGCCCAGCGTTAGCGGCTCCTACCCCTTCATCCGCTCCAGGATCGGCAGATAGCCCTCGCTCATCAGCCGGGGCCCGGCCTCAAGCGCGTAACCCGGATCGCCTTTCAGGCCGCAACCCTCGACCAGCCGGTTCATGAAGTTGAACAGGGCGCAGATCGACACCGCATGGAACAGGGCGGTCTCGTCCCAGCCGGCGGCATAGACGGGTTCGGCGTCGCCTTCCGTCATCTTTGCAGGCGTTTCGGTCAGTTTCTTCACGTAGCGCAGCAAGGGTCGCATCTTCGATTCGATGCCGGCCGCCGCCTCCACATCCTCGACCAGGGCCTCCAAGACCCCCTCCTCGACCCCGAAGGCCTCGGCGGTGCGGGCATGGATGCCGTGGCAGTAGCGGCAGGCGTTCAGGCCGGAGACATAGGCCGCGATCAGCTCCCGCTCCCCCACGCTCAGTGGCGACGGGCCGCGCAGCAGGATCTCGTGATACTCGATCAGCGGCTTGGTGACCTCCGGGTAGCGGGTGAACACGTCCAGCAGACGGGCACCCTCCGGCAGCGAGGAGAGATTGGGCATGACCGGCCTCTGTCTTGGGATGGCGAAGGTCCCGACAGACTAGCGTTCCGACCGATCGCGGGGAAACCGTGGCGTCAGAACCGGTACACCAGCCCCAGAAACGCCTGGAACTGGTCTTCGTCCTTGACGATCGGGCTGTCGGCGGCATCGCCCAACAGACGCTCGTAGCCGAGCAACACCTGGCCGCCCCAATTGGGAGTGAACTGGTAGAACGTTCCCAGGGTCGCGCCGACCAGCTTGATGCCCGAGCTCGGGTTGAACTCGGCCAGGCCGGACCCCGCCGACTGGGCCGAGGAGACGCCGAAGAAGGCGTCCATGTGCTCGCCGCTAGCATAGACCGCGTTGACCGAGGGCCGCAGAAAGAGCTGCCGGGTGATCGGGAAGCGGTAGCCGATATCGGCGCCCAAGGTGAAGCCCACGTCGTCGCCGGTGAACTGGTGCTCGAACTGGGCGCCGAAGGACAGGCCAGGCAGGATCTCCTGCTCGAACAGATTGTACTCGGCATTCACATTGATGGTGGCGCCGCCATCGATGTCGCCCAGACCGTCCAGGTCGCTGGAATCGTCCTCGTCCCGACCGAAGCTGTAGCCGACCGCCGCGCCGAGCTGGAAGGTCCGGTCGTTGAACAGAAATACGCCGGCGCCACGCACCGGGCTTAAGAAGAATCGCTCCTTGTATTCGACCTCGACCAACGGCAGGGCGCTGAACTCGTACTCGTCCGACCCCTGGTATTCCGGGCTGAAGGCGCCCGCCGCCCCCAGCCGGAACACCCAGTCGCCCTGCGGTTCTCCCGGCCGACCGCCGGGCGGTCCTTCCGATGGCGGCGCATCCTGCGCCAGGGCGGCAAGGCAAGACACCAGAAGACATGCGCCGGCCCCCGCCGACACGCTCAGCCCATTCATTATGTCGCTCTCATGGTCGTTCGAGTTACGAGAAGAAATACCGCGCCCTTGGTCAAATACAACCCTTCGTAATAATCTGTTACACTTTAGAGTATTATGGAAAATCACTTGTCATAATTGATTTTATTCAAAATTTTCCTATACGGGTTTAAGACTTGGAGCGCTGTTCCACCTTCGCCGCCTTAACCGCGGATTAGCGGATTGCGTGCTACAAAGGGCCTGCCGCTGACCGTCCCAATCCCGACAAGAAGTCCGGAGGGCTATCGTGCGAGTACCGTTTCCAGCCCGTATCGCACTGGTGCTGATCGCCTGCGTCGCGGCCGGCGCCTGCGCCCCAACGCTGAAGGACGTCAAGAACACGCTGGAGACCAGCGCCATCGTCGGCGTCGCCTATTCCGGAAACGCTATCGCCATCCTCGACACCTCCTTCGAAGGCCGATTCGGCATGCGGCCGGAAATGGACGTGCCCGAGGCCTATCAGGCGGTCGGCCGGGTGGTCCGCGACGCCTTCCGGGCCGAGGCGCCCGGCACCCGGATCGATCTGGTCAACCACAATTCCGAGACGGCGCGGGCCGCCTCCGACATCTATGTCCGGGTCAATGTGGACGGCGCCTATTTCTGCGATGGCGGGCTGGTCTACGAGCAGACCTGCACCCTGTCCATGCGGGCGCAGCTTTTGATCGAAGACCGGGTCAGCGGCACCAACACGCCGCTCGACTACCGCGTCTCCCGCCGAAGCGCGCCGATTCCCGGTTCGGAGAACTGGGCCACGATCACCATGGACCAGGCCCGGCGCGCGGTGCCGCCCTCAAGCCTGGCCAGCATCCTCGCCGACGAAGTCCGCCGCGACCTGGAATCGCTGCTCGGTGAGGCGGACAACTAATTCTGGCGGCCTTCTACCAATATCATAGATCTTTCCAATTCTATCTGTGAAAGCTACGCCCTAATCTCTAATCTGCCGAGCACAGGCTTTTTATCTTATCAAATAATACTTCATCTTTTATATTCTCACGCTCAATTGCCGCGCTCCAAGCACTATGCACATCCCGTTCTTCAAGTCGGCTCGTCACACCAGCAATTTGCCTCACCCATGTAATTACCACAACAACCATATCATGTCCGTGAAGGCTATGCTTTGTGTCACCCCGCAAACGCTGACGGCAATTTTCTATTTCCTCAAAGAACCTTTCCTCCCCCTCTTTCCACTCACTCTTATTTAGCAGCCGTCGCACAAATTCTTCCAAATCTAATACCAGCTGACCATTTGATTCCATCATACATTTTCTTGGGTCCATCCAGCTAATACCCGGGGCCAATAAATACTTCACTAATCTCACCAAATACAAATCTAGTAGAATTGCACCCGAATCACACAAAAAATCCGCCGCCTTGTCTTCAGCAATCCCAAAGTATAAAATAAATAGTCTTTCAACTATTTCCTGATCGTATAAGTATGATTCCATACACGAATAATCTGTTCGGCAAATATACCTACCCTCCACTATTTCAGTAAGGTGTTCATCAAGATCTGAATCAACAATACATAGTATATTTAGATCTATTCCAGTGCGCGATTCTATTTCTTTGGCCAGCGCGATAACTCGCCCTTTGTTTCCTTCGCGCCTAGTTACCGCATCAACAATTTCGCTGGGAACCTCGACAGTTTCTATCTTGTATACCTTTACCCCGGCCGAATTAATTCCATCAATGAACCATTCTATTAGCGACCGATCAAAATCCCCTTCCACATATACGTCTCTCAACTCCGGCTCGAGCTTATATCTGATGACAAGTTCGTCTATCGTGCGCCTGGGGATAGAACCCACTTTTTCCTCCCAACCTAAATCGATTCGAGTTTTACAACTGATGAACTGTGCCGCGCCAGCAACTCCAGAGAGTGAGTGGCGATTACAAACTGGTTTGATGTTTGACCTGTCAGCTGCAAAAGTGAATCTAGCAACTGCCTCTGCCATTTTATGTTCAAAGATAACTCTGGCTCGTCAATCAAGAACACACTCCTAATGTCCCTTGCCACTAGGGAATTGCAGAGAAGGCCAACCAGTTGCTTTTCGCCTGATGACAAATTTGCAGGAGAAAGCGTGTCTCCTTTACTTGTTTTTATTCGTAGGCCACCAGAAATAGAATAGGACAGTTCCTTCGCCACCAAATATGAGTTCATCGTTCCAAGAAATAGCTCAATAAGATCATGCACCTCTTGAAGCGCGTCCAGCCTAGCCTCAAACCCTGCAATGAATGGATTTAGTACGCTATAGAGCGCCGGCCGCACGTCAGCGCTCGTTTGATTGATGATGGCAATTATCTTTTCTGCTGGAAGCTCAGGGCGAAGCCCAAGCTGAGTAAAAGTATTAGTTCGCTTGGAAAGACTAGCTATGCGTTCAATTCCCGTTCCTATGTCAGGGTCACTCTCGTATTCTGCTGCGTGTTCACTTATGTGCCTGATGACATCTAGAAGCATTGTATTAGCAGTTTCTTCTCCGATATCGGATCCGCGCAATGCTTTGTCGCGAAACCACCTCTCCAAGCGTCGCATGGCTAGTCGAATCTCTAGCGCTTGCATTTCTTCTCGAAATTCTGCGATGCGGTGTCCGCTTGGTCGATGGCGTTGCATGTTTTGGATAGCGACTCCTTCATCGTCGATGAGGTCAGACGGAAACGTTGTGGACTGAAAGGACCTATCGTCGGCGAGAAAGAAACACTGAATTTCTAACTTGGAAAGACAAGAAAGCAGTTCGTCAATCCCAGATGATGCACTATGAACAGATGGAAAGGCATTTTCCTCAGTAGCTTTCAATTTTATTTTTGCATTGATCATCCTTGATTTAATTTCTGCTGTCATAGAACCTAGAAGGCCTTTAGCTTTGCTGTATGTTATGCAGATGCCGTCATTAAATTCGATTCTTAGGTGGCTAAATGGAGTCTGAGCTAAGTAAGTCTTGACTCCTACGGCAGTAACTGGGGAAATTGCACTATATAATAACTTTAGTATCGTTGTCTTTCCTGTTCCATTGTCTCCATATAATATTAAGAGGCGCGATAGATCATTTTCATTTGGGAGAGAAGTTATCTTGTAGCTATATACTCCAAAAAGATCCCTTATTTCAAATGATGAAATATACAAATTTTGATCGTCTTCCTGTTCTTTGTATTCTTTCGCGGGCATTAGCTGCTCCTTTCTGCCCCTGACGTCTTCGTGCGTGCCATCACTCAATAAGTTTACGTTTTGGACGCATACTGCGGGCGAGTGTTCACGTTGGTAGAGAGGATCCTCACCGTCGTCCAGTTCGGCCCTACGCCGCCTCCCGCCGCTGCCGGACGATGCCGATGATCTCGCTCGCCGCCAACGGGATATTGCTGCCAGGACCGTAGATGGCGCTGGCGCCGGACTTCAGCAGGTAGTCGTAGTCCTGGGGCGGGATGACGCCGCCGCAGACCACGATGATGTCGTCGGCGCCCTGGGATTTCAGCGCCTCGGTCAGGGCCGGGACCAGGGTCTTGTGGCCGGCGGCCTGGGACGACACGCCGATCACGTGCACGTCGTTCTCGATGGCTTGGCGGGCCGCCTCCTCCGGGGTCTGGAACAGGGGCCCGATATCCACGTCGAAGCCAATATCGGCGAAGGCGGTGGCGATCACCTTGGCGCCGCGGTCGTGCCCGTCCTGGCCCAGCTTGACCACCAGCATGCGCGGCCGGCGACCCTCCGCCTCGGCGAAGGCCTCGACCTCGCCGCGGATGCGCGCGAAGGCCTCGTCGCCCTCATAGGCCGCGCCATAGACGCCGGAGACCGAGCGGATCACCGCCCGATGCCGGGTGAACACGGTTTCCATGGCGTCGGAGATCTCCCCGACCGTGGCGCGGCGGCGTGAGGCCTCGACCGACAATTCCAGCAGATTGCCGCTGCCGTCGGCGGCGGCCTTGGTCAGCGCCTCCAGCGCCGCCCGGCAGGCGGCCTCGTCGCGGCCTTCGCGAACCGCATTCAGCCGCTTGATCTGCGCCTCGCGCACGGCGGTGTTGTCGATGTCCAGCACATCCACATGGTCCGGATGGTCCGGCACGTATTTGTTGACCCCGACGATGGTCTCCTCGCCGCGATCCACCCGGGCCTGGCGCTTGGTGGCGCTCTCCTCGATGCGCAGCTTGGGTAGCCCGGATTCCACCGCCTTGGTCATGCCGCCCAGCGCCTCGACCTCCTCGATCAGCTCGCGCGCCGCGTTGGCCAGCGCCGCCGTCAGGGATTCCACGTAATAGCTGCCGCCCAGCGGGTCGACCACATTGGCGATGCCGGTCTCCTCGGCCAGGATCAGCTGGGTGTTGCGGGCGATGCGGGCCGACATCTCGGTGGGCAGGCCAAGCGCCTCGTCGAAAGCGTTGGTGTGCAAGCTCTGCGTGCCGCCCAGCACCGCCGCCATCGCCTCCACCGTTGTGCGCACGACGTTGTTGTACGGGTCCTGCTCGGTCAGCGAGACGCCGGAGGTCTGGCAATGGGTGCGCAGCATCAGCGAGCGCGGATCCTTGGGCTGGAAGTGCCGTTCCATCAGCTCCGCCCACAGCACCCGGGCGGCGCGCAGCTTGGCGACCTCCATGAACACGTTCATTCCGATGCCGAAGAAGAAGGAGAGGCGCGGCGCGAAGGCGTCCACGTCCAGCCCCTTGGACTTGGCGGCGCGGACATATTCCAGCCCGTCGGCGAGGGTGAAGGCGAGCTCCTGCACAGCCGTGGCACCGGCCTCCTGCATGTGGTAGCCGCTGATCGAGATCGAGTTGAACTTCGGCATATGCGCCGCGGTGTACTCGATGATGTCGGCGACGATCCGCATCGAGGGCGCCGGCGGATAGATATAGGTGTTGCGGACCATGAACTCCTTGAGGATGTCGTTCTGGATGGTGCCGCCGAGCTTTTCCGGCGCCACCCCCTGCTCCTCGCCGGCGACGATGTAGCCGGCGAGCACCGGCAGCACCGCCCCGTTCATGGTCATCGACACGGTCATCCGATCGAGCGGGATGCCGTCGAACAGGATCTTCATGTCCTCGACGGAATCGATCGCCACCCCGGCTTTGCCGACATCGCCGACCACGCGCGGATGGTCGCTGTCGTAGCCGCGATGGGTGGCAAGATCGAAGGCCACGGACAGCCCCATCTGCCCGGCCTTCAGATTGGCGCGATAGAAGGCATTCGATTCCTCGGCGGTGGAGAAGCCGGCATATTGCCGGATGGTCCAGGGCCGGCCGGCATACATGGTGGCGCGCGGCCCGCGCAGGAACGGTGCGAAACCGGGCATGGCGTCCGCCGCCGCCAGGCCCTTCAGGTCGTCCTTGGTGTAAAGCGGCTTGACCGGAATGCCCTCGGGCGTCGCCCAGGTCAGATCCTCGGCCGTTCGGCCCTTAAGTTCCTTCTCCGCCGCTTTCCGCCAGGCGTCCAGCCCGGGCTTGCCCTTGCCGCTCATGATCGTGGCCCTTCATTGCCGGCGCGCAGACCGGCCGATCATACGCGGCCGGCCGGTGCAGCGTCCATCACGGCCCGGAGCCGGGATGCCCGCCCGATCCCCCACGCCAACACTTTGCCTTGGAAACACCCCACTTCGCGCCTATGGTCCGAGCGTCGATATTGGCCGGATACCTGGGCCGCTTCGCCTCGTCGCAAACGGGCGCGTACGTTTCAGACTTTCTCTCCAAATCAACGAAACGGGACGATCGGGCACGACTCGTCGTGCGCCAGGTCCCACGCGCAGACCGTTCGTGAAAAGGAAATCCCATGAATACGGGCACCGTTAAGTTCTACAACACGCAGAAGGGCTTCGGCTTCATCGAGCCGACCGACGGCAGCAAGGACGTCTTCGTCCACGCCACCGCGCTGGAGCGGGCCGGAATCAGCACCCTGTCGGAGGGCCAGCAGGTGCGGTTCGACACCCAGCTCGATCCGCGCAGCGGCAAGACGGCCGTCGGCACCATCGAGCTCGCCTGACGGACGCCGGAACGCCGCCGCCAGACCATGGCGGCGGCGTTCCGGGGATCCGCTCGAGCGCCACGATTGCCCCGGTCGCGGCCTGCGATCACGCGGCGCTTCCGCAGAAGACCACCTCCGATCAATCCCCCAACATCTCCCTCCAAGGACCCGATGCCGCAAGCCGATCAAGCCAGACCTCCGGCGGAGCCGGGCGCCCAGAAATGGGGCCGCATCCTCGCCCCCTATCGCAAGCCCAGCCATGGCCGCAGCATCTTCGAAATCTCGATCACCCTGTTGCCTTTCGCCGGGCTGTGGGCGCTGGCCTGGACCGCGGTTCATTTCGGCCATTGGGAATGGGCGCTGCTGATCTGGGTCCTGGCCGCCGGGTTCCTGGTGCGGCTGTTCATGATCCAGCACGATTGCGGACACGGCGCCTTCTTCCGGCATCGCCTTGCCAATGACTGGGTCGGCCGGGTCATCGGTGTGCTGACCCTCACCCCTTACGACGCCTGGCGGCGGGCGCACGCAATCCATCACGCCACCTCCGGTCACCTGGACCGCCGCGGCATCGGCGACATCGACACGTTGACGGTGCGCGAGTTCCGGGCGCGGTCGTTCTGGGGCCGCCTACGCTATCGCCTCTACCGGCATCCGCTGGTGATGTTCGGGATCGGCCCGGCCTATATGTTCGTCCTGCGCCATCGCTTTCCCCTGGCGCTGGCGTCCGGCCGGTGGCGGTCCTGGATCAGCGCCATGGCGACCAACCTGGCAGCGGGCGCCGTGATTGCCGCGCTCATCTGGCTCGTCGGGGTCGGACCGTTCCTGGTGATCCAGTTGCCGATCACCCTGCTGGCCGGCTCGATCGGGGTGTGGCTTTTCTACGTCCAGCACCAGTTCGAGGAGACGCACTGGGCCCGCGCCGGCCAATGGAGCCAGCGGGAAGCCGCATTGCAGGGAAGCTCTTACTACGAGCTGCCGGCCATTCTGCGCTGGTTCACCGCCAACATCGGCGTGCACCATGTGCACCACCTGTCCAGCGGCATTCCGTTCTACCGCCTGCCGCGTGTTCTGCGCGACAACCCCGACCTCAGGGGCATGAGCCGGATCACGCTGCGGCAGAGCTTCGCCTGCGTTCGCCTCACCTTGTGGGACGAGGCCCAGAACCGGCTGATCTCGTTTCGCGAGGCCAGGAGGGCGGACGGGAATGGAACCCGGGCATGACGCCCCGTCAGAGGGGCTGGCGAGCGACTAGCTAAGGGAACGGCGAACGAGTCGGGCGACAACGGTCACCCATCGGTGTCTGCGATCCGATATCAGAGTCGGTTCACATTCCCTGCCCCGCCGCCACCTCGTCCGGCACGGCTGACGCGGGCTTCGAAGTTCCAGCGGGCAAGCGGAAGAACGGCACGGCTTGGGCAAAGCCCTTCAAGGCGGCTGTTTCTTCCGACAGATCGTAAGGCTCGAGCAATGCCGCTACGCCCGGATCGGTGGCCAGATCCACCGAAAGCACGATGTCGCCGCCGGCGCTCTGACCCTCCAAGCGGGCGGCCAGGTTTGTCGTCGAGCCGAAATAGTCGATGCGGTTGTTGAGGGACACGGCGATGCAGGGGCCGGCATGCAGGCCGATCTTGATGACGATCGCCTCCGCGCCCTGGCGGTCGTTGAAGTCCGCGACCTCCCGCTGGATGGTCAGTGCCGCCGAGGTTGCGTCGGCAGGGTCGCTGAAAACGGCCATGACCGCGTCGCCGATGGTCTTGACGATGGCCCCGTTCTGCCGCCGGACCACATCGGCCAGGAAGGCGAAATGCGCCCGCACCAGGGCGAAGGCGCCGGCGTCGCCGATCCGCTGATAGAGCGCCGTGGAGCCCTTCAGGTCGGTGAACATCATCGCCACCTGGCTAACCTCGATCGAATCGCCGGAGGCGATGGTCTCGCTGGAGAACAGGTCGCGGAAGGTCTGCAGGGTCGCCACCTGATGCGCCGTCAGGGCGTCGCGCACCCAATCGCGGCTCTCTACGATCAGGGTGCGCTCGGAGGCCGCCCGGTTCTCCAGCACCAATTCGCGCGGGGCCCCGACCGACCCGGCGGACACATCCGTCCCGTCTGCGACGATACCGGGGAACGCCCCGCCTTCATGGTCGATCTCGCAGGCACCGCCCGGCTCCAGGGTCCGCAACCGGTAGGCACCGGCCGGCAGGTCACAATCCAGCACGCGGCGTTCGCCCGGCCCCAGGATCTGCTGCACCCGGACATGCGGCGTCTTCACCGGGCCGCCGAGGCAGTATTCGCCGATCAGGATGGGCCGGATCGCCGCCGACGGGCTGAAGGTCAGCTCGATGTTGCGGTCGAAATCGCGGTCGAAATCGATACTGCAGGACGGGCAATGCACCCCGGTTGGCAGCTTGTCCAGGCTCGGCACCATCGCCTTGGCGCCTCGGCAGCGCGGGCAGAGCAGGTCCCAATGCATTTCGAGCATCCCGCTTGCCACCGCCGCCAGGCACAGCTCGACGACGGCGCGGGGCGGCTGTTGCCAGGACCGGGCCAGCGTCAGGGGCCGCATATGCATCAGATCGACTTCCTGCGCGGTCCGCACGTGATCCGCCAGGCGCTGGGCAAGGCCGTGATGGTAGGGGCCCTTGCCGATCTCCACGACCATGCCGGCCAGACGCTCTTCCGCGCTCGCGGTCATGATCGGCGGGGCATGATCGTAGGCCTGCGGGCGTTCACCGGCGGCGAAGGCGGCAGCCGAGCGCGACAGCCGCTCGATGTTCCGGCCCGCCCGGCGCAGGAAACCGGCCGCAAGCAGGACCTTGCCGAACAGGTTCGCCGGCTCAGCCTCCAGGCCGTAGGTGACTCGGGTGCCATCGCCGTCGGGCTCCAGCCGCAAGGACGCACCGAGAATACGGAGCGGGCCCAATCGGAAGATGCGACGATGCGACCAGCGCCACCCCTCGACCCATTGGTAGGGCCGCTCCTCCCATTCGAGGTCGATCCGTCCCATGCGCGCCTGGGCAAGGCGCAGAACGGTGCCGTCCGGTTGCGGGATCTCCTCGACCTGGAATTTCGGGGTGCCCAGCGCCTCGTTGAACCGGGGCGTATCCGACATGACCGGCCACAGGCGTTCCGGCGGCAGGTCGAAGCGCCATTGCCACTCAGCCTTTGCCATGCCCGTCGCCTTGCCCGTGTGCGCCCTGGGCGATGATGACCCCTACCGATTGCCTACGTCAAAACCAGCGCTGCCGGCTCTCCCTCCGGAGTGCGGTCAGGCGTCCGCCGCCGCCCCGTGATCGCTCAGGCAATGGCTGTGGCTGTGGTCGGCGACGACCTCGATCACCCGGCAATCGGCGATGCGGCCGCCGCGGCATTGCTCGATCATGCGCTCAAGCTCCGCCTTCAGCGCGGTCAGCCGGGCGATGCGCCGCTCGACGGCCACCAGATGGTCCTTGGCGATGGCGTCCGCCGCCGCGCAGGACCGGTCCTTGTCGTCGGACAGGCTGAGCAGCTCGCGCACCGCCTCCAGCGGGAAGCCCAATTCGCGGGCATGGCGGATGAAGGCGAGGCGCTGCGCATGGCGCAGGCCGTAGCGGCGCTGATTGCCGTCGGTGCGCGCCGGTTCCGGCATCAGCCCGATCTGCTCGTAATAGCGGATCGTCTGCACCTTGCAGCCGCCCTCGCGGGCCAGCCGGCCGATGGTGAGATCGTCGGAGGCCATGCATTTCCCCCTTGAACCTAAAGTTACTAGAGACTGTAGATATAGACTATGTGGGGCGGCGGCGAGCCGCAACAAGGAGCGTTCATGCATGGCCGGATGCTGCGGCAACGAGGTGAAGTTCGACGGGGTCTCCGCGGATTATCGCCGGGTGCTGTGGGCGGTGATCGCCATCAACGCCACCATGTTCGTGGTCGAGCTGGCCGCGGGGTTCGCCGCCGGATCGATGGCGCTCAAGGCCGATTCGCTCGACTTCCTGGGCGACACCGCGACCTATGTCATCAGCCTGGCGGTGATCGGCATGCCGCTGCACCGGCGCGCCATGGCCGCCATGGTCAAGGGCCTGAGCCTCGGCGCCATGGGCCTGTGGGTCGCCGGGGCCACCATCTGGGAGGTCTTCGTGCTCGGCCTGCCGGCGGCGGGGCTGATGGGCGGCATCGGCGTGCTGGCCTTCGCCGCCAATCTGGTGTGCTTCCTGCTGCTGCTGCGCTATCGCAATGGCGACGCCAATGTGCGCTCGGTCTGGCTGTGCAGCCGCAATGACGTGATCGGCAATTTCGCGGTCGTATTGGCGGCCAGCGGCGTCTGGGCGACCGGCACCGGCTGGCCCGACGTCATCGTAGCGGGGATCATGTCCGGCCTGTTCCTGTGGTCGGCGACCCAGATCATCCGCCAGGCGGCCGGCGAGCTGGCCCAGCCCCGGCCGCAGCCGGCGGAATAGCAGCCCGGCCGTACCGGACCTGATAATGCCGTGTCCCCTTGCTATAAGGGGGCATGGACGCTCCCGCCCCGATCACCCGGGCCGCCCTTGAGGCCCGCGACGACTCCGATCCGCTGCGCACCTTTCGTGACCGCTTCGATCTGCCCGACGGCGTGATCTATCTCGACGGCAATTCCCTGGGCGCCCTGCCCAAGGACACGCCGGACCGGATGCAGCAGGTGCTGCGCGAGGAATGGGGCGGCCAGCTGATCCGGGGCTGGACCTCCCGCGGCTGGATCGACGCCCCGCATGCGCTCGGCGCCAAGATCGCCCGGCTGATCGGCGCCGAGGCCGACGAGGTGCTGGTCGCCGACACCACCGCCATCAACCTGTTCAAGCTGCTGGCGGCGGCAATCGAGCTGGTGCCCGGACGCTCCACCGTGCTGTCCGACCGGCAGAACTTCCCGACCGATCTGTACATGGTGCAGGGCCTGACCGGCCTGGTCGGCGAGCGGTGCCAGTTGCGGCTGGTGGACCAGGACGAGATCGCCGACGCCATCGACGACGAGACCGCGGTGGTCATGCTGACCGAGGTCGACTATCGCAGCGGCCGGCGCCACGACATGGCCCGCATCACGGATCTCGCCCATGCCAGGGGCGCGCTGGTGATCTGGGATCTGGCGCACAGCGCCGGCGCCATCCCGGTCGACCTGAACCGGCCGCTGGCCCTGGACGGCAGCAGATCCGGTGGCGAGGGCGCCGATTTCGCGCTCGGCTGCGGCTACAAATACCTGAATGGCGGACCGGGCGCGCCGGCCTTCCTCTGCGTCGCCCGGCGCTGGCAGGACCGCGCGCGGCCGGTCCTGTCCGGCTGGCTGGGGCATGCCGAACCCTTCGCCTTCGACCTGGACTACCGCCCGGCGCCGGATATCCGCCGGATGATCTGCAGCACCCCGCCGGTGCTGGCGATCGCCGCCCTGGATTGCGGCGTCGACCTCATGCTGGAGGCGGATGCCGATGCCCGCCATGCGAAATCGGCGGCGCTGGGCGACCTGTTCATCGCCCTGGTGGAGCAGGAATGCGACGGCCACGGCTTCACCCTTGCGGCCCCGCGCGATGCGGCCCTGCGCGGCAGCCAGGTCTCTTTCGCCCATCCGGAGGGCTACGCCATCATGCAGGCGCTGATCGCCCGCGGCGTGATCGGCGATTTCCGGGCCCCGGACCTGATCCGCTTCGGCTTCGCGCCGCTCTACAACGGCTATGCGGAGATCTGGGACGCCGTCGCCATCCTGCGCGAGATCATGGAAACCGCCGCCTGGGACCGCCCGGAGCTGAAGACCCGAGCGGCGGTCACCTAGCCCAAGATGGCATTAGGTCGATTCGACCTAATGGCCGGATCTTGCTCTAGATAATTGAATAAGTGTGGGATGCAGACAGGAAGTCGAACCGACTTCCTGTCATCCCGCTCTGGCCCATATTCCTCGTAGCGGGCTCGGTCGGCACGGCCAGGCACCGGCAATTGACCCGAAGGTTGGCCAAGCCCGATTCGAGCGGTTTCACTCGATCCCAGCCGCATAATCTGATAAGATCGATAAATTAATTATAAATTTATTTCAAAATCAACACTTTAGTCTTCCACTGGTGTGGGAAAGGAAGACCACGATGAATATTACCAGCTATCGCGTTGCACTTTTCGATCGGAACATTCGCTACGGCGCCCTCGGACAATGCTTCACCACGGCCCAGATCCTTCTGTCGGACGGGACGCTGAGGGCTTGGCTGATCTTCTATGATCCCGACAGGACGCAGACCGTGCCCACGAGCAGATGGGAAAATGATCCCCAGGGCGATCCGATGGTGTTCATTCCTCGGGATGTCTACATCCCGCATCTGGATCTTCTGCGGAATGAGCACCCGATCCATCTGGTCGTCAATGGGAACCAATGGACACGCGGCAGCCTCCGGACGGAGATGGAACCCGCCGGCGAGGGGGAATCCTAGCGTCAAGCCGCCCCGTGCTTCGCCGCGGCGAAGCTTGCCTGTCGACACTGATGGAGATCAGGTATGCGCCCTTCCAATATCGGTGAGGTCAGCGTAACGCTGGCGCCATGGCAGCGTTGGTCCGAAACGCCTGCCCAGCCTGAAGGCACGATTCGCTACGAGCCACGAACTGTGGCCGATCTCGTGGCCATCACTCAGATGTTGAGGACCATGTCCCCGGCTGACCATCGCGCCTCGGGAAGCCGATGGTCGTCTTCCAATGCCGCGCGACCGTCCGGTGCCACCTGGACCGACACCGACCGTCTCGACACGATCCTAGCCATCAATCTCCAAGACCTGGCCGACGACGCCCGGAGCGATCCGGCCGCATTGGTGCTGGTCCAATCGGGCATCAAGCTGCACGCCCTGGCGGAGGCATTATGGGCTGCGAGACTCTCGCTGCCGACGCTTGGCGGCGCGCTCGGGCAAAGCCTGGCCGGAGCGATCTCGACAAGTACCCATGGCTCGGATATCGGATTGCCATCCGTGGCCGGAATGGTGCGGGCGATCCATCTCGTCTCGCCGAGCGGCCAGGAATTCTGGCTGGAGCATCCCGACAGACCAATAGCGTCCGCCGACTCACTGGCATCGCGTTACCCCGACTGGCATCCCAGCATGCGTGTTCTACGCGCCGCGGATCCTTTCAACTCGGCACTGGTCTGCGCCGGTCGCTGCGGATTCGTCTACGCCTATGTGCTGGAAGTCGTTCCGCGCTTCAAGTTGCGGGGCGAACGACAGCCCATGCCCTGGCCGGAGGTCCGCGAAGCACTGCGTCAGGCAGCAATCGCCGATGACTGGGCAGAGGGGCTGAGGCGCCGCCTTCGCGATTTCGACGATGCCGTATTCTTCGATGTCGCGCTCAATCCCGGCAATCCGCGTGGGATGGCCTGGGTCGGAAGACGATCGAGGGTCCCGCTGGCGACACCGGATGACCTCGAGGATGGCCAGAGCTATGCCACACAGGCCCAACTCCTCGATGCCGCCTCGGTCGGCAACGACGTCGGCGGAGCCGTGCTGGGTGGAATCTTCGGATTCCTCATTGGCGGGCCGGCGGGCGCGGTCGCCGGTGCGACGGCCGGCGCAGGCGCGCAGCATCTGGCGTCGGACGAGATCTGGCGAATCATCACCGATATCGTGTTCTCCGATCAGCTTGGCGGACCGCCGCAGATAGGCCGGAACTATCAGATTTCTGCTGGCCGGGCGACGCCCTATGCCAGTTACGAAGAGCGCTATGACGCCTTTTGGGATCAGTCTCCGAAGGCAAGTTACATCGAGGTCTCCTTCGATGCCCAGAGCACGGATTACCTGGACTACATAGATGACCTGATCGAGTTGATGGCCAGTCTGGGGAGTGGATTGAGCGGCTTCGTATCGATTCGATTCTGCGCCGGCTCCGATGCGCCGCTGGCCATGCAGCGATGGCCGGTAACTGCGTCGGTGGAGGTCGTGCTGCTGGAGCAGTTCGGGAGTCCGCGGACATTCATCCAGAGGGTGCTCCAGGATTCACTGAGCTACGACTGCCGATTCCACCTCGGCATGACGAGCCCGAACTGGTCCTATGGCGACGGCTTTCGTCAGGACGTGGAAAGCTGGAATCGGGGCGCCGCCCGCCTGGGCGTGCGATCCGGGGACAGCTTCAGCACGGCATCATCGCGCGCCCTTGGGCTTGAGCCGAACCGCGGCACGCGAGACACGCTGCTGTTTCTTGCCAGCGCCTAGACCAGGATGCCATGAGGTCGACTTGACCTCATGGCCGGGTCCCGGCTCGTTGTTCCAGCCCCTATCCGACTGCATTCCTCAGAGCTATCAGCGGAAGGGCGAGCACCACAACGAACAGGAGACCATTGGCCGCCAGGGCCAGACCGAATTTCCAGGGTGCCTCCGCCCGCGCATAGACCACTTTGCGCAGGCTGAGCAGCCGGCCCCGCCAATAGATGGCGGTGCGCCCGTAGCGCAGGCCGAACCAGACCTCCCGGCCCAGCACATAGACGAACACCAGATAGCCGATCAGCAGGACCGCATAGAACGGCCAATGGCTCGCCTGCACTTCAGGCATCCGGACCCCAGATCAGCCCGGTGCCGGCATAGGTCGGGCGATGTCCGCTCTCGGCGATCGCCGCCTCCAGGTTCCGCCGGTCGAGCCCGCCATCCGGTGCGGTCAGCTCCTCCACATGGATGCCGCCGGCAACCAGCAGGCTGTCGATGCCTACCGCATTGGCCCCGGCGATGTCGGTGCGGAAGCTGTCGCCGACCGCCAGGATTCGCGCCATGTCCACATCCGCCATCAGCTGGAAGCAGCGGCGATAGACCGACGGGTACGGCTTGCCGTGATAGACCACATGGCCGCCCAGATCCTCATAGCGCTGCGCCAGGGCGCCGGCGCAGATCGACGGCGTGTCGCCCGACACCACCACAAGGTCCGGATTGGCGCAGACCATGGGCAGGTCCCGCGCCGCCGCCTCGGCCAGCGGCACCGCGTAATCGTCCACCGTATCCGACGGGTCGAGGATACCGGTGTTGAGCACGAAATCCGCGTCCTCCGCCCGGCCGACAAGCTCGAAATCGAGCCCGTCATAGATCTGCATTTCCCGCTCCGGCCCCATATGCAGGCAATGCCGCCCCAGCGACCGGTGGAACTCGTCCGGCGGCGCCGCCAGCGCCTCATGGGTGGCCTCGCCCGAACTCATCAGATGGTCGTAAAGCTCGCGCGGCACGCCGATCCTGGCCAGCTGTTGTACCAGGTTCTCGACCCGGCGCGGGGCGTTGGAAAGCAGGCAGACCGCCTTGCCCTCGGCCCGCAGATGCTCCAGGCAGTCGATCACGCCGGGCAGCGGCCTCTGGCCGTTATGGACCACGCCCCACAGGTCGAGGATGAAGCCGTCGTAACGCGCAGCCACGGTGCCGACGCCGGGCAGGATCGGGATTTCGCAGGACATGCCGGGATCCATGATGAAGAAGCCCGCGTCTTTAGCATCCGCGACGATGCGAACCAAGCCGGTATGAGCGTGGAACCAGCGTCTGTGGAACCAACGTATTCACCACAGAGGCACAGAGGCACAGAGAACCAGAGGGATTCTTCACCAACACCGCTCGTCATTCCCGCGAAAGCGGGAATCCAGTCAAGGGCGGTGATTCCTGGATTCCCGCTTTCGCGGGAAAGACGAGCGGTGTTGGCGACAGGATTGCTTCTCTGTGCCTCTGTGTCTCTGTGGTTCGATATGTTGGTTCGATCGGCGCCGTCAGCTGGTGCGCGGTTCGCCGAACAGCAGGCCCTGGCCGAAATCGACCGGCAGGTCGAGGAGTTCGACCAGCTGCGCTTCGGATTCGATGCGATCGACCACCAGGTCGATGGCGCTTTCGTCCAGCCGCCGCTTGATCGCCCGCAGCGCCTCGGCGGCGGCGACATCGCGGGTCTCGGCGATCAGAGTCGCGGCATCGATCTTCACGAAGCGCACGAAGCGCTCCTCAAGGACATCGACATCGATGCGCGCCAGGTTGCCGACCTTGTCCACCGAGAAACGGAAGCCCAGGGCGGCAAGGCGGTCGAGCGGCGGCCAAAGGCTCTCGCCGGCCTGCCGGAAATCCTCCGCGCCGATCTCGAAGACCAGCCGCGAGGCCAGGTCCGGCGCCCCGGCGACGAATTCGACGAACTGGTCCATGAAATCGGCGTCGCGCAGGGTGTCGACCGAGACATTGGCGAAGAAGCCCACGAGCCGGTGCCGCCGGACCGCGTCGCGGACCAGCTGCACGCAGCGGAACAGCAGGATGTTGTCGATCGCCGTCACCAGGCCCAGGCGCTCGGCCAGATCGATGAAACGCCCGGCGGGAATGTGCCCGCCTTCATCGGTGCGAATGCGGCACAGCGCCTCGTAGTACCGGGTCTTGCGCTGCGGCAGGCTCACGATGGGCTGCAGCGCCATGTCGATGCGGTCGCGCCGTATGGCGTCTTCCAGCAGGCTGGCCAGCCCGTCCTCGGAGAGGGTGTCGACCATCGCCTCGGCCGCCATGGACCGTTCGGAGACCGGTGCCGAGGCCGGCGGTTCGCGCGCGGCGCGGCGGCCGGTGAGGCGCGAGACCAGGTTCTGCAGCACCCGCACCTCGTCCTGCACCCGGTCGAGGGCCGAGGGGCTGGCGGCACCGCTCTGCAGATGGCGCTGGATCGCCTGCATCTCGGCCCGGGCCAGGGACAGCTCCTCCATGACCTCGTCGCGGGCGTCGGCCAGCCGGCCGAGCTCGACCCTGAGATCGCGTTCCAGCACCTGGCGCGAATAGGCCTCGTGCAGCACGGCGCCGAAGATCAGAACCAGGGCGCCGATGCCGATGGCCGCCCATTTGCCGATGGCCGGGACGCTGTAGGGCAGCGTCAGGGCGACCGCCACCGCGATCACCCCATAGGTGAGGGCAAGGATCAGATGACGCGGCAGCGACATGGGCGAGTCAGGGGCGAGTCAGGGGCGGGTCAGGGGCGGTCCGGAACAGGGGAACCCGGATCGTTGCTCGCCTTCCTTGTTTTTTGGTTAATTTTTTCTTGCTCTGGTTTGTTCCCGCGCCGGCCCGGTGCCGATCCAAGACACCCCGATCAGCGCAAATCGGCTCCGACCGCCTCGCTGACGGATGTGAAACCATCGGCTTTGAGCAGCTCCACCAGGTCCCGCTTGATGGCGTCGATCAGGCCGGGCCCCTGATAGACCAGCGCCGTATAGAGCTGCACCAGCGAGGCCCCGGCGCGGATCTTGGCATAAGCATCGGCGCCGCTGGCGACGCCGCCCACGCCGACGATCGGCAACCGGCCTTCGGTCCGCTGCGCCATCTCGCGCAGAAGCGCCGTCGAGGGCGCCATCAGCGGCCGGCCGCTCAGCCCGCCGGCCTCCGCCGCAAGTGCCGGCGGCAGGCCCTCCGGCCTTGCGATGGTCGTGTTGGAGATCACCAGCCCGTCGATCCCGCTCTCCAGGGCCACCTCGGCAATGTCCGACCGGTCCGTTTCCTCAAGGTCCGGGGCGATCTTCACCAGCACCGGCGTGTCGTGCCCGGTTTCGGACCGGGCCGCCAGGATCGCCGCCAGCAATCCGGTCAGCGCCTCACGGTCCTGCAGCGCCCGCAGCCCCGGGGTGTTGGGCGACGACACATTGACGACCAGGAAGTCGGCCAGCCCCGCAAAGCGCGATACCAGGGCCCGGTAATCCGCCACGGCATCGGTGCTTTCCTTGTTGCGGCCGAGATTGACCCCCACCGGCCCGCCGCCACGGGTCCGGGCGAGGTTAGCCGCCACCGCATCCATGCCCAGGCTGTTCAATCCCAGCCGGTTGATCAGCGCCTGCTGCCGCGGCAGGCGGAAGACCCGCGGCCGCGGGTTGCCCGGCTGCGGTAAGGGCGTGACACCGCCGACCTCGACGAAGCCGAGGCCCAGACCCAGCAGCGGCGCGACCGCCTCGGCATCCTTGTCGAATCCCGCCGCGATGCCGATCGGATTGGCGAAATGCCGGCCCCAGACCTGGGTCTGCAGGCTCGGATATCCCTTGATCCGCCGCCGCGGCGCGCCGCGCAACCTGAGGGCCCGCAGGGTCAGCCGGTGGGCGGCCTCCGGCGGCAGGGCATGCAGCAAGGGCCGAAAGATCGGGAACAATTCTGGCAGCAAGAGCGACGATGCCTCACACGGCTCGGACCGTTCCGCACCGGCCTCGGATTCGTTTCTTTCCGCCAAGCGGGATGGCGCGGAACACAGTCTTACATAGCACCGGGTTGTGACAGTGGGTACAGGCGGCCTGTGATGTCGCTGTCATAGTGGGATTTCATCCTGGCCTCGGAAGTTCCTTTCCGAGTCTCGCATTTTGCAATTCTGTCTCAGGATGGAATCGCAAATTGCCAGCAAAACTGCAGAATATTGGCTAATTTTCATTAACCCTAATCAAATGTTACGCAGTAACACCAATTTTATAACTCCTGATTTTCTAAAAATATTTCGGGATTTTGTTGGGAAATATACTCGTTTTAGTCGGACATTCGCTGTTTGGCATCGCTCTTGCGTCTGTAATGGCCTGATCAGGAGTTACGGATTGTGAGCGACGAGAAGATGGATACCTCAACCCCCCATCGCCCCGGACCTGACGAACCGATGGCACTCTCCCTGGAGGGCCGGTCGGCCCAGTCCGAGGCGGGGTCGGTTTCGGTACCGGTGAAGCCCACCGCAGCCATGCTGGCATCCGGCGCCCGCGCCGCCGGCGTGTCGGTCGAAGTCGCCTGGAAGATCTATCGCGCCATGGTCCTGCACGAAGACTGACCATGGTTCTTGCGGCCGGCCGGATTCCTGGTCGCCGCCCTTTCCGCATACGATACGAATACGTTCCTAGCGACGACTCCAGCCTCACTATGTGAACATGTTCCTATGTTGAGGCATAGCGACGTGTGGCACGCCATCGATCTGCTGGCGAAGCGGTACGGTCTGTCCGCGTCCGGACTGGCGCGTCGGGCGGGGCTGGACCCGACCACGTTCAATCCCAGCAAGCGCACCACGCCGCAGGGCAAGCTGCGCTGGCCGTCCACCGAGAGCCTGTCGAAGATCCTCAGCGCCACCGGCAGCAACATGGCGGAATTCGTCAGCCTGCTGGCCGAGCCGGGCGAGGCCGCGCCACGCATTCCCATACTCGGCTACGCCCAGGCCGGCGCCGAGGGCTATTTCGACGATGCCGGCTATCCGGCCGGCACCGGCTGGGACGAGGTGCTGTTCCCGGAGGTCGGCGACCCGCGCGCCTATGCGCTGGAGATCAGCGGCGACAGCATGGAACCGGTGTATCGCGACGGCGACCGGATCATCGTCTCGCCCGCCGCCAGCATCCGCCGCGGCGACCGGGTGGTGGTGCGCACCACCGACGGCGAGGTGATGGCCAAGGAGCTGGCCCGGCTGAGCGCCAACCGCATTGAGCTGCGCTCCTTCAATCCGGATCATCCGACCCGCACCTTGAAGAAGGGCGAGGTCACCTGGATGGCCCGCATCATCTGGGCCAGCCAGTAGCGGAACCGACGGTGCGCGGTTATGGTGCGGACCGGACCCCGCATCCCGGAGCAAGGCATGGCGCCGCAGACGTTCTTCAATGGTGAGTGGCTCGAGGGCAATCCCGGCATTTTCGGGCCGATGACCCATGCCATATGGCTCGGCTCCTGCGTCTTCGACGGGGCCCGGGCCTTCGAAGGCGTGGCGCCCGATCTCGGCCTGCATTGCGCGCGGGTGGTCAATTCGGCCCATGTGATGGGGCTGAACCCGTCCCATGACGCCGACGCGATCGAGGAGCTGGCCCGCGACGGCATCGCCCGTTTTCCCGAAGGCACGGCGCTCTATATCCGGCCGATGTACTGGGCCGAGAGTGGCTTCGTCGCCCCCGACCCGGACACGACGCGGTTCTCGATCTCTGTCTACGAGGCGGCCCTGCCCGATCCGACGGGCTCCTCGGCCATCATCTCGTCGCGCCGCCGGCCGACGCCGGAGACCGCGCCGACCGAGGCCAAGGCCGCCTGCCTCTATCCGCAATCCGGTCTCGCCCTGCGCGAGGCGATCGATCGCGGCTACCAGAACGCCGTGGTGCTGGACCAGATGGGCAATGTGGCCGAGTTCGCCACCGCCAACCTGTTCTATGCCCGCGACGGGGTGGTCTTCACGCCGGCGCCCAATGGCTGCTTCCTGGACGGCATCACCCGCCGCCGCATCATCGGCCTGCTACGCGATGACGGCTATGAGGTGCGCGAGGAGCGGGTCACCGTCCCGGCCCTGATGGCGGCGGACGAGGTGTTCTCCAGCGGCAATCACGGCAAGGTGCTGCCCTTCACCCGAGTCGAGGACCGCGATTTGCAGCCGGGGCCGGTCTATTCCCGCGCCCGCGAGCTCTATTGGGACTACGCCCATTCGCGGTGAAGGCGAGATGGCCGCTACTCACTGTCCGCGCCACCCAATACGATTTGTCATCCCCGCGAAGGCGGGGATCCAGCGATCCCGATTGCGCGGATGGATGTATCGTGCCGTCTGGATTCCCGCCTTCGCGGGAATGACAAGCCAGGGAGGACGCGGAGGGTGAGCGCAAAGCCGATCTCGCACTCCCTGCCGCAACCGGCCATCCGCCCTGCCCGCGACGAGGACGAAGGCGGGCTGATCGCCCTGATCGGCGGCTGCTTCGCGGAATATCCGGGCTGCGAGCTCGATGTCGATGGCGAGATCCCGGAGCTGCGGGCCATCGCCAGCTATGCGGACAAGCGCGGCGGCCGGTTCTGGGTCGCCGAGGCCGACGGCGCGGTCGTAGGCTGCATCGGCCTTGCCCCGGCGCCCGATCCCGGAGGCATTGAGCTGCTGAAGCTCTATGTCGACAGCGCCATGCGCGGGCGCGGTCTGGGCGGCCGATTGGTCGGCCTTGTCGAAGACGAAGCCGCGCGCCGCGGGGCGGCCTTCATCGAGCTGTGGACCGATACCCGCTTCGAGAATGCCCACCGGCTCTACGAACGCCTGGGCTACGTCCGCCTTCCCGAAACACGGGAGCTGCACGACTTGTCCGATACGGTCGAATACCACTACCACAAGCCGATCGGCGGTCGATGAGCACCATGGCTCCCCCGTCGAAGGACAGCCGGAACCTGGCGACGCTCCTGACCCATCACGGCATCGACCTGGTGCTGGATGTCGGCGCCAATACCGGGCAATACGGCCAGCGCCTGCGCCGCGCCGGCTATGCCGGCCGCATCGTGTCCTTCGAGCCGCAGACCGCGGCCTATGACGCCCTGACCACGGCGGCCGCCGGCGATGCCGCATGGACCGTCGCGCCGCGCATGGCCCTCGGCGACAGCGCCGAGCCGCTTGCCCTCAACCTGTCGCCCACCTCCGATATGAGCTCGGCCCTGGCCATGACCGACGAGATGACGGACCTGCTGGACAGCGCCGCCTTCACCGGCGCCGAGACCGTGCCGCAGGCCCGGCTGGACGCGGTGTTCGACGATTTCGCCCGAGCCGCCGATACGGTGCTGCTGAAATCCGACACCCAGGGTTACGACCGCGCGGTACTGGACGGCGCCGCCGGCATCCTGGACCGCATTCGCGCCATCCAGCTCGAGCTGTCCATCGTCCCCGTCTATGTCGGCGAGCCGTCCTGGCGCGAGATGATCGATCATCTCGACGGGCTCGGCTTCGCCCCGTCGCTGTTCATTCCCGGATACTTCAATCGCCGCACCGCCCGCCTGATCGCCATGGACGGAGTGTTCGTGCGCAAGCCCGGATGACCGCGCCCGGCGGCAATCGGCTGGGCCGGTGGGCCGCGGCCATGGTGATCGCGCTCATCCTGCTGCCTATATTCGGCCTGGCGGCGCTGATGATGCTGGACCGGCCGGTGGAGGACCCGCCCCCCGAGCCGTCCACGGCCGCGCCGCCATCCGCCGCCAACCGCTTCGTCGACCGCTGGACCGGCGATTTCGAGGGCATGGTTGCTCGCCGCCGCATCCGTGCCCTGGTGCCCTACAGCCGGACCTTCTATTTCCTCGACGGCGGCACCCAGCGGGGCCTGACCTACGAGTTGCTGAAGGCCTTCGAGGAGCGGCTCAACGACGATCTCGGCCTCGGCGCGGTGGATGTCGAAGTGGTGGTGATCCCGGTCAGCCGCGACCGGCTGATCCCGGGGCTGCTGGAGGGGCTGGGCGACATCGCTGCCGGCAACCTGACCATCACGCCGGAGCGCGAGGCGCTGGTCGATTTCTCCCGTCCGATCCTGACCGATGTCAGCGAGATCCTGGTGACCGGCCCCGCGGCGCCCGAGATCGCGGATTTGGACGATCTGTCCGGCGCCACGGTGCATGTCCGCCAATCCTCCAGCTATTACACCAGCCTGCTCCGGCTGAGCGCCGCCTTCGACTCCGCCGGCAGCGCGGCCATCGACCTGGTGCCCGCCGACGAGCATCTGGAGGACGAGGATCTGCTGGAGCTGGTCGATGCCGGCCTGCTGCCGATGATCGTCATGGACAATCACAAGGCGGAGTTCTGGGCCCAGTTCTTCCCCGATATCGGCCTGCATCCGGAGATCGCGGTGAATACGGGCGGCGAGATCGCCTGGGCCTTCCGGGAAGACAGCCCGGGACTGGAAGCGGCCATCAACGCCTTCATCGCCGATAGCGGCAAGGGCAGCCTGCTGGGCAACATCCTCTATGAGCGCTATCTCGGCGACCGGCGCCTGGTCGAGGACGCCATCGGCCTGGGCGACCTGGCGGCCGAGAACGAAACCATCGACGCCATCTTCCGCCACGCCGACACCTATGGCATCGACTGGCCCATGGTGGCCGCCGTGGGCTATCAGGAATCGCGGCTGGACCAGAGCCAGCGCAGCTCCGCCGGCGCCGTCGGGGTCATGCAGGTGCTGCCCAGCACCGCCGGCGACCCAAACGTCGCTGTGCCCGACATCGACTCCCTGGACGGCAATGTCCATGCCGGGGTGAAGTATCTGCGCTTCCTGCACGACCGCTATTTCGCGGTGGAGGACATGTCCGAACTGGACCGCTGGCTGTTCACATTCGCCGCCTACAATGCCGGCCCCGCCAGGGTTTCAGGGCTGCGCCGATCGGCCGCCGAGCGCGACCTCGATCCGGACCGCTGGTTCCGCAACGTGGAGCTTGTGGCCGCCGACCGCATCGGCCGCGAGACCGTCGAGTACGTCCGCAACGTCTACCGGTTCTACATCGCCTACGGGCTGATCGAAGAGCGGCTGGCGCTGAAGGACAGCGCGTTGGAGAACCTGCGCCGCAGCCCAGCCGGCCCGGATCGGTGACAAACCACAAGGCCAGCTTCGCGCTCAAGACCCGCTGCCGCGGCCGTCCTGAGGCGGAGCGCCCGGACAGGTAGCAAGCGCCGGCAGCATCTCGCGAACCGCGTTAGGCATTTCTCAATCCCGACACGCCAGTTTGCCGGTCCATTGGCGGGAGCGGGCCGTTGATCGATTTTCGGAACATCATCTTCAATTACGGCGAAAAGCGCGTGCTGGACCGCATCAGTGGCGCCATCGACCGCGGCAGCGTGACGGCGCTCGTCGGCCCCAATGGCGCCGGCAAGACCACCTTGATCCGCTGCATGATCGGACTCTATGAGCCTCTGGACGGGACCGTGCTGTTCGATGGGCAGGACGTGCACCGCAATTCCCATGCTGCTCATCGGCGGATGGGCTATCTGACCGATTTCTTCGGTGTCTATGAGCAGTTGACGGCGGAGCGTTGCCTGATCTTCGCGGCCCGCGCCCACGACATCCCGGAGACGGAGGTTGCCGCTCGGGTCGCGGATGTCGCAGCGCAGCTGAGCCTCACGGATCATTTGGCAACATTGGCCGGTGAGTTGTCGCGCGGCCTCCGTCAGCGGCTGGCGATCGGCCAGACCATCATTCACAAGCCCGACTTCGTGGTCATGGACGAGCCGGCCTCCGGGCTCGACCCCGAAGCCCGCAAGGAATTGTCCCGGCTGTTGCGGATCCTGAATGCCGACGGGCTGACGATCCTGGTGTCCTCGCACATCCTCGCCGAGCTTGAGGATTATTGCAGCGACATGCTGGTCATGCGGGACGGCCGCATCATCGAGACGGCATCCCTGAGCGACCGCGGCGGCAGCGACCGAATCCGGTTCCGGCTGCAGCTCGCATCTCCCGACGCCGAGATCGCGGCCAAGCTCGGCACAATCGACGGCGTCAGCGGCGTCGAGATCGATGACTTGTCCGCGACCTTCCTCTTCGCCGGCGATGCCCTGGCCCAGCAACAGCTGCTTCGGCATCTGATCGAGACCGGAGCACCGATCCGCAGTTTCGCCGAATCCGACAGCAGGTTGCAGGACGCCTATTTCAGCGCATTGTCAGACGATCGGATGACCGGAACATGACCCGAAATCCCGAATTCATCCGCAACCTTTGGCTTGTCTACAGCCCGGGCGGGCTGGCCATTCGCGCTCTGGTGGTCATCGCCGTCTATGTGGGGATCTCCTTCTTCATTTCGGTCATTCCCGACGGCCGAGCGGATTTCAGCCTCTACGCCCACCCGATCTGGATCGAGTTGTGCGGTATCGCCTTTGCGTTCTTCGTGATCCTGATGGGACGGAAACCGGGCCATTCCATCACTGAGGAACTGGCCGGTCATACCTGGGACGCGCAAAGAATGTCGTCCATCACGCCCTGGTCGATGACCTGGGGCAAGATGTTAGGCATCAGCATCAATGTGTGGTTCAGCGCCCTGGTCTGTATTCTCTGCTTCAGCTACATCGCCAGATCCCAGGGCTATCAGGATGACCTTCTCGCGCGGCATATCGCCATCTGGATCCTGGCCGCCTTCATCGCGCAGACGAGTTCCCTGATCGGCTCCCTGCTCGACCTGATCGCCGCCCCTCCCTCGGAGGAAGGCGAAAGCGGCACGATTGGCGCTCTGTTCGTCACCATGCCCGGCATCTTCGCAATACCGCTGATCTGGATAAATCTCCCGGTCGACACGACCCTGAACTGGTTCGGCAACCGGTTCCTTGCGGTGGATGTCCTCATATTCTTTGCCGCCGGCTGTGCCGCTTGGTCGCTTCTTGGCGCCCATCTCCTGATGCGGCGGGAGTTCAGGTACACGAACTCTCCCCTTGCCTGGCTGGGCTTCGTCGCATTCGTGATCCTGTTCGCCGTCGGGCTCGTGACCGGACCGAGGCTGACGGAATCGACCGTCGAGACACTGGCCTTGGGACTTGGCAATGTGCTGCCCTTCCTAGCCGCGTCGGCATTGGTCTACGTGGCCGCGGTCACGAACCCGGCGGATTGGCGCCTGGCCCGACACCTCGGGCGCAGTTTCGCCGGTAGGGACTGGTGGACACTCGTGCAACTGATGCCGCGATCGGTTCCAACGCTGATCGTCCTTGCGATCGTGATGTTTTGGGTTCTCGCATCCGAGCCGCAATTGGTCGTGCTGGCGAAGGCGAACTGGCATGGCCTTGCGCACGACGTGGTGCCCGCAGGATTTTTCCTCGTGGCGCGCGATGCAGGCATCTTCCTTTACCTCGGATTCAGCTTCACAGGTGACCCAACCAAGATGCTCGGATTGATTATGGTCGGACTGCTGAGCGTCATCCTACCGGTCCTGGCCGGCTTGTTCGCGGCCCCCCTGCTTCCGTTCATCTGGCCGGTGCCGGGCGACAGCGCAATTGTCTCGTTCCTGTCGTTGCTCATCCAGGCCGGTGCCGTCTGGGCTCTGCTCGGACATCGGATGCTCAGCATCCACCGGCAGGTGCTGTAGGACCGTCCGACCGGACCGCACTAACTACCAGTGTGTTGGCTACCCTTTCCGCCGCAGCGTCGGAAACGCAATGACGTCACGGATCGAGGGGGAGCCGTCCAGCGCCAGGAACCGACCGACGTGCCTGGGGTCGGGACGCTGGCGGTGATCGGCGACCCGGGCGGGGCAAGTTTGGTGCTGATCACGCCAGCACCGCGGCCGGCATGAGCTGCCGCCAGACGGCACGCCATGGCCGCGTCGCACATGCAATCAGGAGGTGCGCTATGAACCCAGTGAGACAAAGGCGAGCCTTCGGCATCGCCTTCATGCTCGGATTGCTGTTGCCGGCCTCTGTATCCGCGCAGGACAGCGTCACCCCACGCTTCGCCTGGCCGGAGAGCCTTAGCGGCAGGGCGGACTTCACGCTCCGCCACGAATCTCTCCACAACGACAACCCGCCCGCCTCGCTGGAGGCAAGTGGCAGCGTCCGATTTTCGGTATCGGCGCACGCCGACTCCCTGACCGTTGACTTCGACGAGACATCGGTCGGAATCGAGAGCCATGTCGCCTCCGACGACCAGATGCGGATCGCCTCCGTGCTCGTGCCGCTCAGCCTTCGTCGGGCCGACTATCGCGTCAGCCGGGCGGGAGATTTCCTCGGCCTGGACAATCCCCGGGATTTCATGGAGGCGATGCGCACCGCCATCGACGCCGGGATCGAGACCATTCCGGAGGACCTTCGCGTCCATGTCCGCCCGACCATCGAACTCACCCTGAGCCAGGAGAATTTCCGGTCCATCATGGAGCGGGGCTGGAGAAGCGAAGTCGGTCGTTGGATAGACCGGTCGCTCCAAAGGGGGCAGCCATCGACCGTGGACGAGATGATGGACTTCCCGATCCTCGGCGGCGGGCAGGTGCCGGCGCAGGTCACCTATCGATTTATCGGCCAGGCGGCCTGCGGCAATGGAGAGGAGGGTTGCGCCGAACTGGAGGTTCGCGCGGTCATCGAAGGTCCGGAAGCGATCGGGGCCTACGAGCAGGCCTTGCGGATCTCGGGCGCCAGCAGCCTACAGGTCGCACTGTACCGGACCGAGCTGACCAGCCAGGTGATCACCGATCCGGAGTCGCTGGTTCCCTATGAGAGCCGGCTGGAATGGCGCCAGACGACAGAGTTGCTGTCCGGCTCCGACACCATCTCCGTTCGTGAGTCCGGGGCGCTTGCCACGACCTACACCTATGATTGACCGCGGCGGCCCTACCCCTTCCGCCGCAGCGTCGGAAACGCAATCACGTCGCGGATCGAGGGGGAGCCGGTGAGCAGCATGATCAGCCGATCGAGGCCGACGCCCATGCCGCCGGAGGGCGGCATGCCGTGCTCCAGGGCGGTGACGTAGTCGAGGTCCATCATCTGCGCCTCGTCGTCGCCGGCCTCCCGCGCCGCGACCTGGGCCTGGAAGCGCTCGAACTGGTCCTGCGGGTCGGTCAGCTCGGAGAAGGCGTTGGCCACCTCCCAGCCATTGACCAGGGTCTCGAAGCGCTCCGTCAGCCGGTCGTCCTGGCGGTGCACCTTGGCCAGGGGCGAGATGTCGCGCGGGAAATCGGTCACATGCACCGGCTGGATCAGCGTGTGCTCGACCTTGTGGCCATAGACCTTCTCAAGGGATTCGCCCCATTTCTCGCTGCCGGTCACCTCGCAATCCTGGGATTCCGCAGCCTTGCGCGCCTCCGCCTCGTCCAGCCCCATGAAATCGATGCCGGTGACCTCTTCGACAAGATCCGCCATGCGCCGGCGCGGATAGGGGCCGGCAAAGCTTATCTCCTCGCCGTCATAGACGACCTTGGTGGACCCGGTCGCGACCTCCGCCAGCCGCGCCATCAAACCTTCCGCCAGCGCCATCATGTCGTGATAGTCGGCATAGGCCTGGTACAGCTCCATCATGGTAAATTCGGGATTGTGCCGTGGCGACAGCCCCTCGTTCCGGAAGGAGCGGTTGATCTCGAACACCCGCTCCGACAGCCCGCCGACGATCAGCCGCTTCAGGTACAGCTCCGGCGCGATGCGCAGGTAGAGATCGGTATCGAGCGCATTGTGGTGGGTGACGAAGGGCTTGGCCGATGCGCCGCCCAGAATCGGGTGCAGCATCGGCGTTTCGACCTCCAGGAAGCCATGGCCGATCATGAAGGCGCGGGTCTCGGCGATGATCCGGCTGCGGGTGCGCAATATGTCGCGGCTGTCTTCGTTCATGATCAGGTCGAGATAGCGCTGGCGATAGCGCGCCTCGACATCGGTCAGGCCGTGATATTTCTCCGGCAGCGGCAGCAGCGCCTTGGCCAGCACCGTCAGGCTGCGGGAATTGACCGACAGCTCGCCGCGCTTGGTGCGCCGCACCTGGCCCTCGACCCCCAGCATGTCGCCGATATCCAGCAGCTTCAGCTTGGCGCGCTCGTCCTCGGAGAGGAAATCCTTGTGGCTGAAGATCTGGATCTTGCCGGTCACGTCATGCAGGTCGATGAACATGCCGTTGTTGCGCATCGCCCGGATGCGCCCGGCGATCCGCACCGTATCCTCGGTCTGGGTGTCGTCCGGCAGGTCGCCATAGTGGTTGTGCAGCGCCGCCGCATTGGTGTCGGTGTCGAAATTGTACGGGTAGGGGTCGATCCCGGCCTCCCGCATCGCCGCCAGCTTCTCCAGCCTGGGCGCACGCAGGGGATTGTCGGACGGCAGCGGAATATCGCCGGATGAGTCTTCGGTCATGGCACGGGTCTTATGGAGGGCGGAAAGGCGGCGCACTATAGGGTGCGCCGAGGCGATTTGAAAGGCGGGCCGGCGCCCCGCGTGAGGCCATGGCGGGCCGGTCGCGGATCGATATAGTGACCCTATGAACACCGCCGCCCCGACTGTGCGCATGCCCGACGCCGACGCGCTGGTCCTCGGCGCCTCCGGCGGCGTGCTGTTGTCGGCGGATGGCGAGATCGAGGCCCTGGACGGGCCGGCGCTGCGCAAGAGGCTGGATGGCGCGCCGCTGCTGGTCTGCCACGCCCGGTCGATCGCCCGCCGCGAGAGCCTCGACGCCTTCCGCGCCTATGACCTGTTGGAGCTGTTCGCCTTCGTGCAACCGGCCCGGTTCTGCGTGCCGACGCCCCGTGGCCTCGCCGAATCGCTGGCGCTGCCGATGCCGCGCTCGCCGGAGGAATCCGCCCTAACCCTGCAACGGGCCGCCGCCCGGCTGCTCGCCGATTTGACCGCGCCGGGACGCGAGGAAAAATCCGACGTGGCCGGCATCGCCTGGATCATGGCGCGAGCCGGCTGGCTGTGGGGGCCGCCGGTGCTGGCGGCGCTGGGCGAGCCCTATGGCGCCACCGATTCCAAATCCGGCCGGGCGCTGCAGGTCTGGCACCGGCTGCCGGAATGGGAGGGCGATCCGCCCCCGCCTCCACCGGGCCAGATTCCGGTCGAGCCGGCCGCCGCCCGCGAACGGCTGGCCCTGCTGCTGGGCGGTGACTCCGAAGAGCGACCGCAACAGGCCGATTATGCCAGCGCCATCTGCGAGGCCTTCACGCCACGGGAAGAGCAGGACGCGCCCAACACCGTGCTGGCCGAGGCCGGCACCGGCGTCGGCAAGACCCTGGGATACTTGGCCCCGGCCAGCCTGTGGGCCGAGCGCAACGGCGCCCCGGTCTGGATCTCCACCTATACCCGCAACCTGCAGCACCAGATCGACCGGGAGCTTGACCGGCTGCACCCGCGACCGGACCGCAAGGCGGCCAAGGTGGTGCTGCGCAAGGGGCGGGAGAATTATCTCTGCCTGTTGAACCTGGAGGAGGCCACCCGCGCCCTGCCGGCCCAGCCGCAATACGGCATTGCGCTCGGCCTGATGGCGCGCTGGACGGCGGCGACCCGCGACGGCGACATGTCCGGCGGCGACTTCCCGGGCTGGCTGGCCGACCTGGTCGGGCGCGGCCGCAGCCTGGGTCTGGCCGACCGGCGCGGCGAATGCGTCTATTCCGCCTGCCCCCATTACGGCCGTTGCTTCATCGAGCGCAGCGTGCGCCGGGCCCGCAAGGCCGACATCGTGGTGGCCAACCACGCCCTGGTGATGATCCAGGCGGCGTTGGGCGGCATGGACGACACGAGCCTGCCGACCCGCTACGTCTTCGACGAGGGCCATCACCTGTTCGACGCCGCCGACAGCGCCTTCGCCGGTCACCTCACCGGGCAGGAGACGGCGGAGCTGCGCCGCTGGCTGATCGGCGTGGAAAGCGGCCGCCGCAGCCGGGCGCGCGGGCTGAAGCGCCGGATCGAGGATCTGCTGGGCGACGATGAGGAGGCCCATGCCGCCCTGGACACGGTCGACCGCGCCGCCCGCGCCCTGCCCGGCGAAGGCTGGTCCGGCCGGGTGTCCAAGGGCGAACCGAGCGGCGCCACCGAGGCCTTCCTGGCCCTGGTGCGCACCCAGACCTACGCCCGCGCCAGCGGTGTCGACGGCCCCTACGACCTGGAGTGCGACTCGAGCGAGCCGGTCGACGGACTGACCGAGGCGGCCGCCAGCCTCGACGCGGCGCTGAAGCGCCTGCAGGCCCCGCTCCGCACCATCGGTAAGGCCGTGCGCGGCCGGCTGGACGACGAGGCTGAGCGGCTGGACAGCGCGACCCGCCTGCGCCTCGACGCCATGGCCCGGGCCCTGGACCGGCGCGGCAAGGTACAGATTCAGGCATGGCGCGACATGCTGGCGACATTGGGCCAGGAGACGCCGGACGCTTTCGTCGACTGGTTCGGGGTCGAGCGCATGGGCCCGGATGGCGGCAGCCGGGACGTGGATGTCGGCCATTACCGCCATTGGGTCGACCCGACCCGGCCCTTCGCCGAGGCCCTGGGGCACTATGCCCACGGCATGGTGATGACCTCCGCCACCCTGACCGACGGCACCGGCGAGCCGGAAGCGGATTGGCAGGCGGCCGAGGCGCGGACCGGCGCCGAGCATTTGCTGCGCCCGGCGACCCGCGCCGCCGTGCCCTCGCCCTTCGACTATGCCGGGCAGACCCGGGTGCTGGTGGTGCGCGACGTGCGCAAGGATGATTTCGACCAGGTCGCCGCCGCCTATCGGGAGCTGTTCGAGGCGGCCGGCGGCGGTGCGCTGGGCCTGTTCACCGCCATCAGCCGGCTGCGCGAGGTCCATCGGCGCATCGCCAGGCCGCTGGAGGACCATGGCCTAGCGCTGCACGCCCAGCATGTGGACGGGATCGATGTGGCGACGCTGGTGGACATATTCCGCGGCGAGCCGGATTCCTGCTTGTTGGGCACCGATGCGGTGCGCGACGGCATCGACGTGCCGGGGCGCAGTCTCAGGCTCATCGTGTTCGACCGGGTGCCCTGGCCGCGGCCGACCATCCTGCACCGGGCCCGGCGGGAGCATTTCGGCAAGCGCCGCTACGACGACATGATCACCCGGCTCAGGCTCAAGCAGGCCTATGGTCGGCTGATCCGCCAGGCCGGCGACCATGGCGTGTTCGTCATGCTGGATCCGATGATGCCATCGCGGCTGGCCGGCGCGTTCCCCGACGGTGTCGAGGTCGAGCGGCTCGGCCTGGCCGAAGCGGTCGCGATCGTCGGCGACTTCCTCGCCGCGACCGGACCTTCAGGGACGGATTAGGCGCTATCGCCTACGCGAACACGGCACCAGCCCGCTCCCCCGCCCGGCCACCCATGAGGATACTGGCGTTGGGTGGTCGGGCGGGGGAGCGGGCTGGTGCCGCCAATTGAAAATGCGCTAGGCCCGTCCGGTGCCCCGCAGGGCCTGCACGGCGTGCAGCACGCCGTCCCAGGAATTGTTGCGGCAATAGCGGATTGCGCCGTCGAAGCCAACCGAGTCGATCAGGCTGAGCGCCAGGCGGCACTGGTAGGCCTCGTCCGATCCCGGCTTGTTCGGGAACACCACCGCGCCGGAGTCCGCCGGGCTTGCGAATGCCATGCGCATCACGACACCTGTCCAACGATCGGGCCGGGCAGTGCCGACCAGCCCTGGCCTTCGGCCATCATGCAGCTGGTGCCGTCCGGCGCCGTCAGCAGCAGGGTCCAGGTGGCGCCATCGGCGGTGCTGAACACCTCCACCAGCCGGCCGCCCGATGCCAGGCCCAGCGCGATCGGCGCCTCGGAATAGCGGGCGTCGAGCAGCTCGACGATCTCTTCGCGCGGCATGCACAGATTCTGCGCCGCCGCCTCTCCGGCCGACCCGACCGTGGCGACCATCGCCGCCACGGTCGACACAACCGCCACCAACGTCTTCACCGGTTGGAACCGATGTTTGGTCTCCATGTCACCAAATCTCATGGCTCACTCCAACACTCTGTGCGGCGGTCGGCTGCACCTTCCTGGCCGGGCTGAGGGCCCGGGGACCCTCGTCCTATCAACACTGGACGAACCGCGTCGATGGCCCACTATTCATGCTTCTGTCACAAGCCGACATGACGGCTGTCACACATCACGCTTTTTTGCGTCCGTTTGAGAATTTTTCTGTCGAGAGCGCGCTAACCTGTGAGAGGAGCGGCTATTTGACCGGAGATTTGCGATGTGTTTTGCCCGGCGACCGGCCTGTTTCGGTCTCGCGATCCTGGCCTTTGCGGCCTTGCATTTCACGTCTCCGGCCCGCGCCGACATCGTCGACGGCCTCTCCGCCTACGATCAGGGCGACTATGAAACCGCGCTGGCGGAATGGACGCCGCTGGCCGAGAACGGCGACGCCACGGCGCAGTCGCTGCTTGGTCTGCTCTATCGCGGCGCGCCGGGACTTCCCGGGAATGCGGTCGAATCGGCGCGCTGGTACCGGCTGGCTGCCGAACAGGGCCATGCCCATGCGCAATACAATCTCGGCCTGGCCCATCTATCGGGGGATGGCGTCGCGCAGGACGACATCGCCGCCTATATGTGGCTGGACGTCGCGGCCCGCGGCATCCCCAAAGGCCCGGACGGCACCAACGCCGCCTCCCAACGCCGCGACGCCCTCGCCGCCCGGATGAGCGCCGCCGACATCGCCGAGGCGACCCGCCAGGCGGAAAGCTGGACGGCCGCGGCGAATTAGCGAACCAAGAAGTTGAAAACCACAGAGGCACAGAGGCACAGAGAACCAACCACTTGATTCGTCATTCCCGCGAAGGCGGGAATCCAGCGATACTGGCCGTTCCCGCTTCATTGTCGGGATGACTGGATTCCCGCTTTCGCGGGAATGACGATCTAGGTGGTTGTTGTTTGGTTCTCTGTGTCTCTGTGCCTCTGTGGTTCACCGCGGTTGATCCTGAACCACGACATTCCATCGCTTTTCTTTCGCATGGGGTTTAAAGAGGGATTCGCCGCTCCCAATTGACCGCAATTGCGATCGGCCGCGACGGCGGACGAGGCCCACCCCCAACCGACCCTCAGCCCATGAACGTGATCGTCTCGGCCACCTGGCCGTTATTCCTCGGCATCGCGCTGATCATGCTGGCGAACGGGCTGCAGGGCACCCTGCTGGGCCTGCGCGCCTCACTGGAGGCGTTCCCGACCACGGTCACCGGCTTGGTCATGTCGGCCTATTATGTCGGCTTCCTGGCCGGATCGCGGCTGTCGACTAAGGTGGTCACCCAGGTCGGCCATGTCCGCACCTTCGCCGCGCTCGCCTCGCTGGCCTCGGTCTCGGTGCTGCTGCATTCGGTGTTCGTCGACCCGGCCTCCTGGGCGGTCATGCGGCTGCTGACCGGCTTCAGCTATGCCGGCCTCTACGTGGTGGCCGAGAGCTGGCTGAACGACCGCGCCACCAACGAGACCCGCGGTCAGCTGCTGTCGATCTACATGGTGGTGATGTATGCCGGGCTGGCGAGCGGCCAGTTCATGCTGAACCTGGCAGACCCGGCCGGCTACGACCTGTTCATCCTGTCCTCGGTAATGGTCTCCCTGGCCCTGATACCGATGCTGGTCACGGTCGGCGCGGCTCCGGAGATCAGCACGCCTTCGCCGGTCGGCGTGCGCGAGCTGTTCAGGATCTCGCCGCTCGGCGTCGTCGGCTCGGTGGCCACCGGCATGACCAATGGCGGCTTCTTCGGCATGGGCGCGGTCTATGCCGCCGCCGTCGGCCTGTCGGTCGGCGAGATTTCGTTCTTCATGGCGGCGACGGTGATCGGCGGCATCGCCCTGCAATGGCCGATCGGCAAGCTCTCCGACATGATCGACCGCCGCATCGTGCTGGCCGGCGTGACCATCGCCGCAGCCGCCTGCGCCCTGGCCGCCATCCTGTTCGGGGCCGTGTCGACGCCGGTGCTGCTGGCCTGCGCAGCCGCCTATGGTGCCGCGTCCTTCCCGATGTATTCGCTCAGCATCGCCCACACCAACGACCGGCTGGAGATGGATCAGATCGTGCCGGCCAGCGGCACGCTGGTCCTGCTGGGCGGTATCGGCGCCATCCTCGGCCCGGTCAGTGCCTCGGGCGCCATGGCGGTCACCGGACCGGAGGGGTTCTTCTGGTACCTGCTGGCCGGCCATGCCGCATTGGGCGCTTTCGCCCTCTACCGCATGACCCGGCGCCCGGCCATTCCGCTAGATGAGCAGGGCCCATCGGTCCCGCTCGGTCCGCGCCCCTCCCCCATCGCCGTCGCCGCGGCCCAGGAATGGGCCGTCGAGGAGGCCGAGGGCGCCACCGAGCCGGAACTGGATCTGGAACCCGGACCGACGGGCGATTGAGCGCCGCCGAATTCGCTGTCGACATTGTTTCGCCGCGATAGAGCGCCATCTACCGCTCGACACGGGTAATCGAAGGTTGGGGAATGACGACGCAAACGCTGCATCATGCGGCTACGGGCTTCGACCGGTGGGCGGTCGGCCCCGTGCTGTTCACAGCGCTCGCTCTGCTGGTCGCCGGGATCGTGCTGCCGTCGCTTACGGTCAGCACGCTCGCGATCCTGAGCAACAGCGTGTCGATTCTCTCCGGGCTGGTGGTGCTGTGGGACGATGATCAGTATTTCCTGTTCACCGTGCTGCTGGTGTTCTCCGTGCTGTTTCCGGCCGTGAAGCTGCTGTTCGGTCTCTGGGTCTGGTTCTTCTCCGGCAATCCGAGCCATGCGGCCATCGCCCGGCTGGAGGGCCTGGCGAAATGGTCGATGCTGGATGTCTTCGTCATCGCCCTGGTGGTGGCCGCGCTCAACGTCACGGTCATCAGCGGCGTGCTGATCCATGCCGGGCTCTATATGTTCACCGCTTCGGTGATCCTGTCGAAACTGGCCCTGGCCCGGATCAAGCGGGTGGCCCTGGCGGCGGCCTGACCGGTTGTGGCTCTGATGTCCTAGGAATGAGAACCACAGAGACACAGAGGCGCAGAGAACAAAGAAAACCACTACACCGTCATTCCCGCGAAGGCGAGAATCCACCGATCCCGGCTGCGCCTACCTGATCAGCATGAATCCTGGATTCCCGCTTTCGCGGGAATGACGGTCCTCCGTGATTGTTGGTTCTCTGTGTCTCTGCGCCTCTGTGGTGACCCCGGTTGGTCGGCACCACCTATTCCAGCATTTCCTGATACAGCGCCTGATAGTTGCGCGCCGCCGCCGGCCAGCCGAAATCCTGCGCCATGGCGGTTTGCTGCAGCCCGGCCCAGGTTTCCCTGTCGGCATAGAGGTCGCAGGCGCGGCCGATGGCTCGCGACAGGGCGGCCGCCGAGGCGGCCCTGAACACGAAGCCGGTCGCCCGGCCCTTGTCGATGGCGGCGGCCGTCGCATCGACCACCGTATCGGCCAGCCCGCCGGCCCGCCGCACCAGCGGCAGCGCGCCATAGCGCAAGGCATAAAGCTGGGTGAGGCCGCAGGGCTCCGAGCGCGACGGCACGCCGATGATGTCGCTGCCGCCCTGGATCAGATGCGACAACGCCTCGTCATAGCCGATCCGCACGGCGACGGAGGCCGGCGCCTTGCGCGCCATGGCCTGGAAGCCCGCCTCCAGATCGGCATCGCCGCTGCCCAGCAGCACCAGCTGGCCGCCGGCGCGGATCAATGGCGGCAGCGCCGCCAGCATCAGGTCCAGCCCCTTATGCACGTTGAGCCGGCTGACCACGCCGAGCAGTGGCGCGTCCGGCGCCTCCGGCAGCCCCATCGTCTTCTGCAGCGCCGCCTTCGCCGCCGCCTTGCCGGTGAGATCGTCCGCCGAGAAGGGTTTCGGCAGGTTCGGGTCGGTCGCCGGGTTCCAGACACCGTAATCGACGCCGTTGACGATGCCGATCAGATCCCCGGCACGGTGCCGCAATAGGGCGTCAAGGCCGCAGCCTTGCTCCGTGCCCTGGATCTCCTTGGCATAGGTACGGCTGACGGTTGTGATGCGGTCGGCATAGGAAAGGCCGGCCTTCAGGAATCCCAGCTTGCCGTGGAATTCCAGGCCGTCATAGCGGAAGGCCTCCGCCGGCAGGCCCAGCCGCTCCACCGCCTCATAGGGGAACAGGCCCTGATAGGCGAGGTTGTGGATGGTCAGGACCGTGCGCGGCCGCGGACCGCTATCCAGGGCCAGATAGGCCGGCGCCAGACCGCTCTGCCAGTCATGGGCGTGCACGATATCCGGCCGCCAGCCCGGGTCGAGGCCCTGGCCCAGCCGCGCCGCCATCCAGCTCAGCGCGCCGAAGCGCTGCTCGTTGTCGGCCCAGTCCTTGCCGTCAAAATCGAGATAGGGATTGCCGGGGCGATCGTAGTGTCCCGGACAGTCCAGGACATAGATCGGCACGTCCACACCCTTGGCCCGCACCAGCCGCAGCCGCGCCTCGCCGCCGCCGAACAGGAAACGGTCGGTCCACACCGCCTTGCCGTCCCGCACCGCGGCGGTTACCGGCGGATAGCCCGGCACCAGCACTCGGGTATCCACGCCCAGCGCGGCCAGCGCCGGCGGCAGCGCCCCCAGCACATCGGCCAGCCCGCCGGTCTTGATCAGCGGATAGAGTTCCGATGCGACATGCAGGACCCGCATCGCGGCCGCCCTCAGTCGGCGGCGGCTTCGAGCGCCTGGATCATCGGCCGGGTGATCAGCACCACGCCCTTGTCGGTGCGGTGGAACCGCGCCGCATCCGCCTCCGCATCCTCGCCGACCACCAGCCCTTCGGGGATGTCGCAGCCACGATCAACGACCACCTTGGTCAGCCGCGCGTTGCGGCCGATATTGCAGCCTGGCAGCACCACGGCTTCGTTCAGCTCCGCATAGGAGTTCACCCGCACCTCGGAGAACAGCAGCGAGCGCCGCACCGTGGCGCCGGACACCACGCAGCCGCCGGAAACCATGCTATTGACGGCGGTGCCGCGCCGGTCGTCCTTGTCGAAGACGAACTTGGCCGGCGGAAGCTGTTCCTGATAGGTGTGAATCGGCCAGCGCTGGTCGTACAGATCCAGCGCCGGCGTCACGCTGGTGAGGTCCAGATTGGCCTCCCAATAGGCGTCGATGGTACCGACATCGCGCCAATAGGCCTCGTCCTGTCCCTCGCTGAAGATCGCGCTCTGCCCCAGCCGGTGGGCGAAGACATTCGCCCGCGACACCAGGTAGGGGATGATGTCCCGCCCGAAATCATGGGCCGACAGCGCGTCGCTGGCATCCCGGTTCAACTGCTCGAACAGGAAATCGGTGTTGAAGATGTAGATGCCCATGCTGGCGAGCGCGATATCGGGCTTGCCCGGCATGGCCGGCGGATCGGCCGGCTTTTCCAGGAAACCGGTGATGCGCTGGTCGTCGTCGACCGCCATGACGCCGAAGGCGACGGCCTCCATGCGCGGCACCTCCAGGCAGCCCACGGTGACGTCGGCGCCCTTGGCGACGTGGTCCTCCAGCATCGCCGCATAATCCTGTTTGTAGATGTGGTCGCCGGCCAGGATGATGACGTAGTCGGATCCCTCCGCCTCCAGGATGTCGATGTTCTGCCAGACCGCATCGGCTGTGCCCCGGTACCACATGCTCTCATCGACCCGCTGCTGCGCTGGCAGCAGGTCGACGAACTCGCCCATCTCGGCGCGCAGATGGCCCCAGCCGCGCTGCAAGTGCCGCAGCAGGCTGTGCGATTTGTACTGGGTCATCACATAGATGCGGCGGATGCCGGAATTGATGCAGTTCGACAGTGCGAAATCGATGATGCGGAACTTGCCGCCGAAATGGACCGCCGGCTTGGCGCGCCGGTCGGTCAACTGCTTCAACCGGCTTCCCCGGCCTCCGGCCAGGACAAGAGCGAGCGTCCGGCGCGGCAATTGACGTGGCGCGGAGTCTTCGGACATCGGCGGCCTCCCCCAGGCGTCCGGGCCGGTCTTGGCCCGATTTCCGGTAGTATATGGAGCGTTCCGGCGCGCCGAAAGGGCGCGATCACCCGGCCGCGTAAATTGGTCCGTAGAAGGCCAGCAGGATCGACAGCGGGACGATGGAGACCACGGTGGAGACCAGGATGACGGCCGAAGTCCGTTCCTCGTAGACGCCCCGGTTCTGCGCCACCACGAAGGCCAGCGCCCCGGTCGGCAGCGCCGCCAGGATGACGGCGCAGGCGGTCCAGAACGGGTCCATGGGAAACAGGGTGATGGCCAGCCAATAGCAGATCAGCGGCTGCCACAGCAGCTTCAGGATGCTGATCCAGGCGACCTCCGCCAGGTTGGACACCAGCTTGCGGCCGCCGAGGAAGAGGCCGATGGCGAACAGGGCGCAGGGTCCGGCCGCCGCGCCCGTCAGCTCGAACAGGGTCACGACCGGGGTCGGCAGCGGCAGCCCGATTGCGGCCCAGGCCAGACCAGTGACCGGCGCCACCAGCAGCGGATTGCGCACCAGTGCCAGCAGGGCCGACCGGATGACCGCACCGGTGCCGCGCCCTGCACCCGCCGCCATTTCCAGCGCCGCCGCGTGGACGCCGACGGCCAGGGCCATCAAGACCGTCGACAGGGTGGCCGGCGGGATCGCCGCCTCGCCGAATGCCGCCACCAGCAGCGGAATGCCGAGATAGCCGGTGTTACCGAAGCCGGCATTCAGCCCCTGCATCGCCAGGATCGAAGGCCGCGCGCGGTAGAGCAGAAAGCCGATCACGATGGCGGCGAGCCAAACCGCCGTCGCACTGCCCAGGAAGGCGCCGATGAAGGGCCAGTGCAGCGTCTCGCGAATGCCGGACCGCGCCATGCCTAGGAACAGCAGCGGCGGCAACGCAATCCAGTAGACGAAGCCGTTCAGCGCCTCCGAGGAGGCCGGGCCCAGCAGCCCGCCGCGGCGCACGAGAGCCCCGGCCAGGATGATGGCGAAGACCGGCAACGCGACGTTGAAGACTGCGGACATGGCGGCGCGAGAACTTGGATCGGAGCGGGATACGAGGGGCCAAAGCCGGGCCTGACGGCGGCTTTGGGCTGTATGCCATGACGCTTTGCGGGCTGTCGAGCGCGCCACGCCTTGACGGCGACCCCCTGCCGCGCCCATATCCCCGTGGACACCGCATTCGCGGCGCCCTGCCAACCCCCTGGAATATGCCACCATGACCGATCCCCACGGCGCGCTCATCTACACCATGGTCCTAGCCTCCGCCTCGGACGGCACGATGTCCGACAAGGAGCTGGAGACGCTCTCTGAGACCGTGCGCTTCCTGCCGGTCTTTCGCGATTTCGACCGCGCCCGGATCGCCGATCTGTCGCGCGAATGCGCGGCGATGCTGCAGGACGAGGACGGCCTCGACCGGGCCATCGAGCTGATCGGCGGCGCCCTGCCCCAGCGGCTGCACGAAACCGCCTATGCCATCGCCTGCGACGTGGTTGCTGCCGACGGCACCGCCAGCCAGGAGGAACTGCGCCTGCTGGAGATGCTGCGCCACACCCTCAACATCGACCGGCTGCATGCCGCCGCCATCGAACGCGGCGCCCGCGCCCGACATATGACGCTGTAGGGGCGAAAGTCCGGTCGGGCGGGCCTAGGTCAAGAATTCCTGCAAGGCCGCCAGGGTCTCCTGCGGCTTCTCCTCCGGCAGGAAATGGCCGCAATCGATGCCCTGCCCGCGCACGTCGTCGGCCTTCTCCCGCCAGACATTCAGGATGTCGTAGCGGCGGCCGACCAGGCCCCTCTCACCCCACAACACCAGCAGCGGGCAGGCGATGCGGGCCTCTTCGTCCGCCCGGTCGTGTTCCAGATCGATGGTCGCGGCGGCCCGGTAATCCTCGCAGGAGGCGTGGATCGCCGCCGGATCGCGGAAGCAGCGCTTGTATTCCGCCACCGCCTCGGGCGTGAAGGCATCCTCATCGGCGCCCCAGGCGGTCAGCTTGCGCTGTAGGTAGTCGTCCGGATCGGTGCCGATCAGCTTTTCCGGCAGGCCGTTCGGCTGGATCAGGAAGAACCAGTGGTAGTAGACGGTGGCCACGGTCTGGTCGACGGTCTCGAAGACGGTGCGCGTCGGGGCGATGTCCAGCACCGCCACCCGCTCGACCCGATCGGGATGGTCCAATGCCAGCCGGTGAGACACCCGGCCGCCGCGGTCATGGCCGACCAGGGCGAAACGCTCGAACCCCAGCGCCGCCATCACCTCCACCTGATCGGCCGCCATCTGGCGCTTGGAATAGGCCTCGTGACCGGCGCCGCCAGGCGGCTTGGCGCTGTCGCCATAGCCGCGCAGATCCGCCGCCACGACGGTGAAGCGCTCGGCCAGGGCCGGGGCGATCTTGTGCCAGATCACATGGGTCTGCGGATAGCCGTGCAGCAGTAGCAGCGGAGGACCGTCGCCACCGACCACCGCATGGATCTCGACCCCGTTGGCGTGGATGAACTCCCGCCGGAACCTTTCGAACATGGCCTGCTGCCTTGCCTAATTTCCAGTTCTGCAGCATTGCATCGTTGAGGTGTGAGATCGACATCTCACACCCAATTTCTTGCCTCGTCCGGCCATCGCGCCTAATACCTTGGCCGGCGCATCCCCCTCACCCTCCCAACGCTTCGCGTCGGGTCCCTCCCTCTCCCCAAGGAGAGGGGAACTTAGGGCCGGCGCCGCGATTTCCGTCTCCTTTGGGAGAGGGAGGGACCCGCGGCGAAGCCGTGGGAGGGTGAGGGGGATGCGCTGAGACCGATAAACAGCGCGACTGCCTTGACAATGTCCGACCGCAAGATCGTCAAGCCACAGCCGGTGAGCGGCTTTCCGGAATGGCTGCCGGAACAGAAGCTGGTCGAGCAGCGCATGCTGGACATCATCCGCGAGGAGTTCGAGCGCTACGGCTTCGGCCCCATCGAAACCCCGGCCATCGAGCGCAAGGAGGTGCTGGCCGCCAAGGGCGTGGTGGAGAAGGAGATCTATGCCCTGTCGCGGCTGGCCGGCGAGGGCGAGGATGCCGCCACCGAGATGGCGTTGCATTTCGACCTGACGGTGCCCCTGGCGCGCTATGTGGCGCAGCATTTCAACACCCTGGTCTTCCCGTTCCGGCGCTACCAGATGCAGAAGGTGTGGCGCGGCGAGCGACCCCAGGCCGGCCGTTTCCGCGAGTTCTACCAATGCGACATCGACGTCATCGGCAGCGGCAAGCTGACCCTGCTCAACGATGCGGAGATGCCGCTGGTGATCCACGGCATCTTCAGCCGCATCGGCATCGGCCGCTTCCTGATCCGGGTCAACAACCGGAAGATCCTGCAAGGGTTCTTCGCCCATCTCGGCCTGCCGCCGGAGCGCGGCGCCGATGCCCTGCGTGTGGTCGATGCCCTGGACAAGATCGGCCGGGAAAAGGTTCTGGCCGAGCTGGAGGCGCGGGCCGGTCTGGATGGGGATCAGGCGACCCGGCTTGTCGGATTTATCTCGGGGTCCCCGGCCCTCCAGGATCTGAAGGGCATGGCCGACGACCCGGTGTTCCAGCAGGGCGTCGCGGAACTCACCGAGGTTACCGGCGGCATGCGCGATCTCGGCCTGCCGGACGATGCCTGGACCGTCGACCTGTCCATCGCTCGCGGGCTCGACTACTACACCGGCACCGTCTACGAGACGATCCTGGTCGACAATCCGGAGATCGGCAGCATCTGCTCCGGCGGACGCTATGACGACCTGGCCGGCACCTTCACCAAGCAGACCCTGCCCGGCGTGGGCATCTCCATCGGCCTGACCCGGCTGCTGTCGCGCCTGTTCGATGCCGGGCTGCTGAAGACCGGGGCCGCAACCCCGGCCCGGGCGCTGGTGACGATGATGGACCCGGCCTTCCGCGACCGCTACCTGACGCTGGCGGCGGAGCTGCGGGCCGCCGGCATCAATACCGAGCTCTACACCCAGGACCGCAAGCTGGGCGACCAGCTGAAATACGCCGACCGCAAGGGCATCCCGGTGGCGGTGATCGCCGGCGAGAGCGAGTTCGACGCTGGCACCGTGGTGTTGAAGGCGATGCAGTCCGGCGAACAGACGACGCATCCGCGCAGCGGCGTGAGCGACGCGGTGCGGGCGCTGCTGGGCTGAAACGCCGGTTCTGCCCTCACCCGGCTCGGCTTCGCTCGCCAACTTCTCCCAGGGGGAGAGGGAAAATCTGGCCAGCGCCGAAAAACCTCTCCCTTTGGGAGAGGGTGGCGAGCGAAGCCGAGCCGGGTGAGGGCAGCGCCGGCCTCTCCGAAAAGAAAATGGGGCCGCGGAGAGATCCCCGCGGCCCCGAAAGGCTGCCGGCCGAAGCCGGCATGAAGGTGTGCGGACTTAGAAGTCCATGCCACCCATGCCGCCCATGCCACCCATGTCGGGGGCGCCCGGAGCGGCGTCTTTCTTCTCGGGCTTCTCGGCGACCATGGCCTCGGTGGTCACCAGCAGGCCGGCCACGGACGCAGCGTCCTGCAAGGCGGTGCGAACCACCTTGGTCGGGTCGATGACGCCGTCCTTGATCAGGTCGACATACGCGCCGGTCTGGGCGTTGAAGCCGAAGCTGGGATCGTCCTGATCGTTCAGCTTGCCGACCACGATGGAGCCGTCGGCGCCGGCATTGCCGGCGATCAGGCGCACCGGCGCTTCCAGCGCGCGGCGGACGATATCGATGCCGACCCGCTGGTCGTCATCGGCCGGCTTCAGCTTGTCGAGCGCCTTGGCGGCATAGAGGAGCGCAACGCCGCCACCGGCGACGATGCCTTCCTCGACCGCGGCCCGGGTGGCGTGCATGGCATCGTCGACCCGGTCCTTCTTCTCCTTCACCTCGATCTCGGTGGCGCCGCCGACCTTGATCACCGCAACGCCGCCGGCCAGCTTGGCCAGCCGCTCCTGCAGCTTCTCGCGATCATAGTCGGAGGAGGTCTCCTCGATCTGCTGACGGATCTGGTTGCAGCGGCCCTCGATATCGGCCTTGGCACCGGCGCCGTCGATGATGGTGGACTCTTCCTTGGTGATCTCGACCCGCTTGGCGGTGCCCATCATGTCGAGGGTGACGTTCTCCAGCTTGATGCCGAGATCCTCGGAGATGACTTGGCCGCCGGTCAGGATCGCCATGTCCTCCAGCATCGCCTTGCGGCGATCGCCGAAGCCCGGCGCCTTGACCGCCGCGACCTTCAGGCCGCCGCGCAGCTTGTTGACGACCAGGGTGGCCAGCGCCTCGCCCTCGATGTCCTCGGCGACGATCAGCAGCGGCTTGCCCGACTGCACTACGGCCTCGAGCACCGGCAGCATGGACTGCAGGTTCGAGAGCTTCTTCTCGTGCAGCAGGATGAACGGGCTCTCCAACTCGGTGATCATCTTCTCCGCATTGGTCACGAAGTACGGCGACAGGTAGCCGCGATCGAACTGCATGCCCTCGACGACCTCGAGCTCGGTGTCGAGCGACTTGGCCTCTTCGACGGTGATCACGCCCTCGTTGCCGACGCGCTCCATGGCCTGGGCGATCATGGCGCCGATCTCGGCGGCACCGTTGGCGGAGATAGTGCCGACCTGGGCGATCTCCTCATTGGTGCTGACCGGGCGCGAGCGGCTCTGGATGTCGCTGACGACGGCCTCGACCGCCATGTCGATGCCGCGCTTCAGATCCATCGGGTTCATGCCGGCGGCAACCGCCTTCACGCCTTCCTTGACGATGGACTGGGCCAGGACGGTGGCGGTGGTGGTGCCGTCTCCGGCCAGATCGGCGGTCTTCGAGGCGACCTCGCGGACCATCTGGGCACCCATGTTCTCGAACTTGTCGGCAAGCTCGATCTCCTTGGCGACGGTCACGCCGTCCTTGGAGATGCGCGGCGCGCCGAACGACTTGTCGAGAACGACGTTGCGGCCCTTCGGACCCAGCGTGACCTTGACCGCATCGGCCAGGATGTCGACGCCGCGCAGCATGCGCGCGCGGGCGTCACCGCTGAATTTTACTTCTTTGGCAGCCATTTAAGCTTCCTCGTTGATGTATCAGTTTAACTGCGGCATCCGCCCGTGACCGGACCGGATCGGTCCGTCGCGGTGGCTGCCGCCGGTTTCAGGAACGATGCGCGAAACGGGTCAGGCGGCCTTCGCCTTCGCCTCCGCTTCGATCACACCCAGGATGTCGGATTCCTTCATGATCAGAAGGTCTTCGCCGTCCAGCTTGACCTCGGTGCCGGACCATTTGCCGAACAGGATCCGGTCGCCGGCCTGCACGTCGAGGGGGACCAGCTTGCCGGTCTCGTCGCGATTGCCCGCACCGACGGCGACGACTTCGCCTTCCTGCGGCTTTTCCTTGGCGGTATCGGGGATGATGATGCCCCCGGAGGTCTTGTCGTCCTGCTCGATACGGCGGACCAGAACGCGGTCATGGAGGGGTCGGAAACCCATCTGCAGCTCTCCCAATTGGACATAGCTCGTTGAAACACCGGCCGGAAATTCCGGCGTCGCGGAGGGTGTTAGCACTCTCCGCAGGTGAGTGCCAAGCATGTAATGACGGGTGGAAGATCTTCAAGGAGGCCCGCGAAAATAGCCGGTTTGGCAGCACTGTCCATCGAAGAGTGCTAACCCATTGACTTTACGAAACTTTTACCCTTGATCCACAGACTGGAACGACTCAGGATAAGGCATCGAGGGATCAATCGCACTCCGATCACGAACGACCGAGGAGACGATTGCGACATGAGTGACCTGGGCCATACCGAACTCGGCCGGCAGCTCGCCGGCTACCGACTGACGACCGCCGAAATCCTCTACCACATGCCCGACCATCCGGGCCTGCTGCAGACCTATGTCTGGCAGGAGCTGGACCTGGCGCCGAAGTTCCCCGAGCTGCGCCGCTTCCTCGATTTCTGGACCCGCGAGCTGGACGGCCCGCTGCACTCGGTCAAGGTTAGCGCCGCCGGCCTCATCACCCCCGCCAATCTGCGCATGTGCGACGCCGAATTCCGGCTGCATTGAGCGGCGTTGGCCCTCTTTCGAACCCGTCTCCACGTCTTGTCATTCCCGCGAAAGCGGGAATCCAGGGAGCACCGTGGTGCCACCGGCACAGACGGGATATCTGGATTCCCGTTTTCGCGGGAATGACAATCGATGGGTTTGTCGTCAGGGACAGACCTTCCCGACTCTCACCCCCTCTCACCGCTTCGCCACCGGGATGACCAGCTTCAGCCCGGACCAGACCGGATCGACCGCGCAGACCTTCACATCCACCAGATCCATAGACAGCGCCAGGTCGCGGATCACATCCTCGGTCACGTCGGTCGGCACCTTCGATGCCTTCTTCGGCCACGATACCCAGATCATGCCGGTCGGCCGGATGAGCTTGCCCAGGACCGGCAGCGCCGCAGCCAGCACCGCGCGCTCCTTGGTGAAGAGGTGGACCACGTCGAGGGCCGGCGCGTCACCGGGAAGCGAGTCCGGGGACTCGACGGCCCGGGACCAGCCGAAATCGGGATAGGCGGCGATCTCAGGTACCGTGTCGGGCACGCCGATCAGCAGCGCCGTCTGCCCGGGCTTGAATCCAAGCTTCTTGACCAGCGGCGTGCCGGAATAGCCGGCCTGGGACGGTTTCGCCATCGCGGTGGGTCCTGAAATCGCTGCGGGCTTGAGCGGTCGGCGGGATTGCCTATCCTAGCCGCCGGCCCACCGACCCGCGAGTTCCCATGCAGACGCTCTATCTGGTCCGCCACGGCGAGACCGAGTGGAACCGTGCCGGCCGGATGCAGGGCGGTCTGGACTCGCCGCTGACCGAACGCGGCCGCGACCAGGCCCGCCAGGTCGGTCTGCTGCTGCGCGGCCTGATCGACGACCCGTCCGCCTGCACCATGATCGTCAGCCCGTTGGGCCGGGCACGGCAGACCGCCGGCATCATCGCCGAGGCGATGGGGATCCCCGCCGAGCGCTTCGCCGTCAACCTGCTGGTCCGGGAGGTCACTTGGGGCGATTGGAACGGCCTGACCCGGGAGGAGATCATCGCCGCCGATCCGGAGCACTGGCAGCGGTTCCGGGAGCAGCATTGGACCGTGGCCGCACCGGGCGGCGAGAGCTGGGTGGAGATGTCAGAGCGGGCGCGGCAATGGTTGGAGCAGGTGAAGGCGCTGGAAACGGTGCTGTTGGTCTCCCACGGCGCCTTCGGCCGCGCCGTTCGGGGCCGCTACGTGGCCGCCTCGCCGGAGGAGACCATGGCAATGCCCGAGCCGCAGGACGCTGTCTTCCGGCTGTCGCAGGGCATTGCAACCCGGATCGACGCCGACTGACCGCGCACCTGGCCGCCCCCGGGGGCGGCTGTTGAAATTTGCCGAATGCCGGGCCAGTGTAGCGGGCCGCCGGCCGCATCGCCGCCGCCCGTCCGCGCCTTTCGATCCCGCCCCAGACCGTCCGAGGACCATGAGCCCACCACCCATCATTTCCGCGCGCAAGCTGGTCAAGCGGTTCGGCGCGTTCGAGGCGGTCAAGGGCATCGATTTCACCGTCGAGCCGGGTCGCTGCATCGGCCTGCTGGGCCCGAACGGCGCCGGCAAGACCACCACCATGCGCATGATCATGGGCCTGACCACCGTCACCAGTGGCGAGCTGACCGTGTTCGGTTCACCGGTGCAGGAGATGAGCCGGGCCGACAAGGCCCGCATCGGCCTGGTGCCGCAGGACAACAATCTGGACCCGGACATCACCGTACGCGAGAACCTGGAGGTCTATGGCCGGTATTTCGGCCTGGCCGCCGACACGGTGCGGGCCCGGGTTCCCGAACTGCTGGAATTCATGCAGCTCTCGGAGAAGACCGAGGCGAAGGTGATGCAGCTCTCCGGCGGCATGCAGCGCCGGCTGGTCATCGCCCGCGCCCTGATCGCCAATTCCGAGCTGGTGATCCTGGACGAACCCACCACCGGGCTCGATCCGCAGGCAAGGGTGCTGATCTGGAAGCAGTTGATGGCCCTGAAGAAGAGCGGCAAGACCCTGCTGCTGACCACCCATTACATGGACGAGGCGCAGCGCCTGTGCGACCGCATCACCGTCATCGACAACGGCATCATCCTGGATGAGGGCACGCCCCAGGAGCTGATCGACCGGCATGTGGGCGGCCATGTCTTCGAGGTGCAGAAGCCGCTGCCCGACGGTTTCGTGGACGGCCGCTGGGACAAGGAGGATGTGGGCGACGCCATCCTCTACTATGTGCAGACGCCGCGCGACATCATCGCCGAGCTGCCGGAAGAGGCGGTCTATTTGCACCGCCAGGCCAATCTGGAGGACGTCTTCCTGCGCCTGACCGGCCGCCAATTGAGGGAACCCTGATGGCCTTCGTCCCACCCCTTGCGACCGGATATTCGTTCGCCGTCACCTGGCGCCAATACCTGGTCTGGCGCAAGCTGATCTGGTCCTCCCTGGCGACCAATGTGGCCAATCCGCTGCTGATGCTGTTCGCCTTCGGCTTCGGCCTGGGCCGTTTCATCGACACCATCAACGGCATCGACTACCTGGCCTTCGTCGTGCCCGGCATGGTGGCCTATTCGACCATGTTCGCGGCCAGCTTCGAGACCACCATCGGCTCCTTCACCCGCTATTACATGCAGCGCAACTGGAACGCCGTGCTGGCGACCCCGGTGACCCTGTCGGAGCTGCTGTTCGGCGAGGTGCTGTGGGCCGCCTCGAAGGGCATGCTGTCGGCGCTCTGCGTCTTCGTGGTCGGCTGGATGTGGGGCGGTATCCCGTCGATCGGCGGCGCACTGATCGCGCTGCCGCTGGTCTTCGTCGCCTCGGTCGGCTTCGCCTGCTACGGGCTGGTCGCCACGTCGCTGGCCAAAGGCTACGAGTTCTTCAGCTATTTCTTCAGCTTCTGGGTCACGCCGATGTTCGTCTTCTCCGGCGTGTTCTTCGAGATCGACCGCTTTCCGATCTTCGTGCAGTGGATCTCCTGGGCCCTGCCGCTGACCCATCTGGTCGCCGTGATCCGGCCGCTGACCGCCGGCACGCCGCTGGACCTGGGCATGGCCGTGATCCATATCGGCTACACGCTGATTCTCACCGTCGCAGCCTTTCTGATCGCTTATCACAAGACGCGAAAGCGTATGTTCGATTAATGATCAGGGTTTGATCGTGCTTCGTTCGCAGATTGGCGGAATCCGCAAAGAAAAAATGCCGTAGTTACGCCTAGTCGTCTCACAAGCCTCTCACAGAGGTCTCACAAACTCCCGATCGACCCGGCGAATTCGACGGATAGAGCACGGCACCGTGCGCCAATTCGAGTTGCGGCTTCGGGAATTCGCGGGACTATTCGGCCGCCGGCCGCAATGCCAGCCGCCTCAGGCAGCGATCGATCCACTGCGCCGTCAGCTTCTCCTGCAAGGCGTTCTGGCCCAGGCGCTCGCGCAGCGCCGGGAAGTCCACGCAGTCCAGCAGTTGGTCCTGATTGAAGCAGGAGAACACCACACTGCGCTCGCCGGTCACCGGATCCACGTGCGGCTGCAGGCACTGGGCGCAGATCTCCTTCATCATGCATTGCATGGGGGAGTTGATCGAGCCGATGGCCAGGTGGTCGGGCTTCAGATGGGGCTTGAGCACGCCGTGGCGGGCGGCCGCGACGGCCGCCATCATGCCGTCCGAGCCGATGGCGATGATCCGGTCGACGGTATCGAGCGGGATCTCCGGCGCCGTGGTGCCGTAATCCAGCATCGCTTCGACGATATTGCCGACAAAGGCCCGGTCGCCCGGCCGTCCTGGCTCGAAGCCCGGCGCGGAATCGCAGCACCAGACGACCTGGTCGGCGGCCTCCGTGATCTGGTCGATCTTGTAGCGGTCCTCGCGGCGCTTGTAGCCGGCGAAGTAGAGTACCTTGCAGCCGGCCGCCCGCATCGCCTGGCCGATCGAGAACAGAACCGCGTTGCCCAGCCCGCCGCCGACCAGCATCACGGTCTCGCCGGTGGGGATCTCCGTCGGCGCGCCGGTCGGTCCCATCAGGATCACCGGCTCTCCGGGTTTCAGCTGGGCGAAGATATCGGACGATCCGCCCATCTCCAGCGCGATGGTGGACAGCAACCCCTCCTCCCGATCGACCCAGGCGCCGGTCATCGCCAGCCCCTCCATGGCTAGGGTGGTGCGCGTGCCCTCCTCCTCGACCCGCATGGAGAGAGTCTCGAAATTCTGCAGGCGGTAGAACTGGCCCGGCCGGAAGGCCCGGGCCGCCGCCGGCGCCCGCACCACGACCTCGACGATGGTGGGGGTCAGCCGCTCGACCCGATGCACCACCGCCCGCCAGTCATGGTTCACGGTCTCGATCAACGCGGCGCCGGACACCGCCGTCGGCGGCCGCGTCGCCAGCACCCGGCTGACCACCGGATAGCCCTGCTTGGCCCCGCCCATGGCCTTGACCACATTGCCGAAGAAGCTGGGATGCAGATCGCCCCAGAAGCTCACGGCCCGGCCATCGGATTCCCTGGCGATCAGCACATGCGGCGTTTCCGGCTTGGCCAGACGCTCCGGCGTGACCGGTTTGCCCGCTTCGTCCAGGGCCTGGAAGTAGCGGCCGTCCACCGAGACCTTGTCGGGCTCCTCGCGGGCCAGCACCGTATTCGGCTGGGTGCCGGCGGCAACCAGCACGGTGCGGGCCGGGATCGTCACCCGTTCGCCGGTATCCGAGAGCGCGCCATCCTCGCCGATCGCCTGCCGCGTGAGGGTCAGGGCCTCGGCATGGCCGAAACGGTCGATTTCCACCGCGCGCGGCGCCAGCAGCTCGGCGAAGCGCGGCCCCTCCTGCAGCGCCAGCGCCACCTCCTCGTGGTTCAGCGTATAGCTGGGCGCATCGATCAGCCGCCGGCGATAGGCGATGGTGACGCCGCCCCAGCCCTGCAGCAGGCCGGCGACATCCGGCTCCCGACCCTCTTTCGCCGCAGCCGCCCGTTCGGCGCGGATCGCCCGGGCATGACCGAGGAACTCCTCGGCGATCTCGCGATCCTGCTCGCTCCAGCCGGCCTTCACGGCTTCGACGCCGCGTTCGGAGACCAGTGTTTCGTACCGGCTCAGGAACTTCTCCACCTGCACCGGGTAATAGGCCAGGCTCTCCGTCGCCGTATCGATGGCGGTCAGGCCGCCGCCGATCACCGCGATCGGCAGCCGCACCTGCAGATTGGCGACGCTGTCGGCCTTGGCGGCGCCGGTGAGCTGCAGGGCCATCAGGAAGTCCGAGGCCATGCGCACGCCGCGCGCCAGCCCGTTCTTCATGCGGATGACGGTCGGTCGGCCGGCGCCGGCGGCCAGCGCGATATGGTCGAAACCGGCGGCCAGCGCGTCATCGATGGTGACCGTGCCGCCGAAGCGCACGCCGCCAGTCATGGCGAATTCCGTCCGCCGCTCCAGCATCAGCCGCACCAGCTTCAGGAAGTTCTTGTCCCAGCGGACGGTGATGCCGTATTCGGCCACGCCACCGAAGCCGGCCATCACCCGGTCGTCCAGCCCCTCGAAGATCTCGGCCACGTCCACTATGGGGCGGAACGGCACCCGCGCGCCGGTCGGGGTCACGCCGGACAGGTCCTGCGGCAGCGGCTCGATCTTCAGCCCGTCCACCACCACCACCGTGTGGCCGTCGTTCAGCAGATGGTGCGACAGGTTGAATCCGGCCGGCCCCAGCCCGACCACCAGCACCTTGTAGCCAGTGTCCGGCCGAGGCAGCGGTCGGCGAATGTCCAGCGGGTTCCAGCGGGTCAGCAGCCCGTAGATCTCGAAGCCCCAAGGCAGCCCCAGCACGTCCTTCAGGGTGCGGGTCTCGGCCTGGGGGATATCCACCGGCTCCTGGCGCTGATAGATGCAGGACTTCATGCAGTCGTTGCAGATGCGGTGGCCGGTGGCGGCGCAGAGCGGGTTGTCCACCGCGATCATCGCCAGGGCGCCGACCGGGTTGCCCTGGGTCTTCAGCGTATGGAACTCGCTGATCTTCTCTTCCAGCGGACAGCCGGACAGGGTGACGCCGAACGGGCTCTTCTGGAATTCACCGGTCTTGCGGTCCCGAAGGCCCGTGGAGCAGCTGTCCTTGCCCTGATTGTGGCACCAGATGCAGTAGTTGGCCTCGTCCAGGGCTCCGGTCAGATCGGTGCCGGCATCGGTCAGGGCGAAACCCTCGCGCCGCCGGCGCGCGGCCTCGGGCAGGGTGAAGCGGGACACGCCGTCTACGATCTCGGTCTCGATCTCCACCAGATGCAGCGGGTCGGTCTTGTGCGGCACCTGGAACAACACGCCGTGGCCGTGGCGCTCGCGGCCCGCCGCGGTGTGCAGCGCCCAGCCGGCATAGTCCATGGCCTCGGCAAGCGCGTCGGCATTGCCGTCCTCATCCTCGAGCCAGCGCATGACCGCGGCGGCAAAACCGAGCTCGGTCAGCGGCGCCTGGAGTCGGGCCGACAGCGCCGCCTCCAGCGCGGCGCCATCCAGCGCCTCGGCCTGCTCGGGCTTGACCCGCTTGGCGGCGCGGCGCTGCACGAAGAGTCGCTTGCAGGTGTAGAGCGGCGCCAGGGCATGGTGCTTCTCGGCCAAGGCATCGAGCGCCTCGCGGATGCCGAACAGCGCCGCCAGGAAATCCTCGAGATGCGGCCCGAGCGCGACCAGCAGATCGCTTTCCTCCTTGCGCTCCAGATGGTCGGGCGCGGCGCGGGCCGCCGTCAGCCGGTCGCAGAGTTCGGCATCCGCCTCGCGAAGCTGCTCGAGAAACCGGCCATCGATGGCGGCCAGCCCGTCGCGCCGGTAAAGATCCTCGAATGTCAGGCCGAGGCCCAGATCCTGCGATGTCACCGCGCGCTCCGTCTTGCCTTCCAGCCTTCAGCCGAGCATATTCGCCAGGCTCAGGGCCACCACCTTGGTCGCCGCCAGCAACTGGTCCATATGCACCCGCTCATCGGCCCGGTGGGCGTTGGCCTCCAGCAGGGTCCGCGGCCCGGCTCCGTACATCACCGTCGGCACGCCGGCCGCGGCGTAATGCCGGGCGTCGGCATAGAGCGGCACGCCATGGGCCGGCACCGCCTCGCCCAGCACCTCGGAGGCATGGGTGCAGAACACCTCCGCCAGCCGGTCCGATCCGGCGACCGGCCCGAAGGGCAGCGCCAGCAGGATGCGGCGCACCTCGACCGTGATGCCCTGACCCTGATCGCCGGATGCGACGGCGTCGGCGATGACCTGGCGCAATGCGGCCTCGACCGCCTGCGGGTCCTCCTCGGGAATCATCCGGCGATCCAGGCGGAAGCGCACCCGGTCCGGCACCACATTGGTGTTCACCCCGCCTTCGATCAGCCCGACCACCAGGGAGGGGCTGCCGATGCCCTCGACGTGGGAGGTGGTCCCCACATAGCCGGCGCGATGGGCGTAGAGCGCGTTCAGGATCGCCGTCGCAGCGACCAGCGCGTCGTGGCCGCTGTCCGGCTGCGCCGCATGGGCGGACTTGCCCAGCACGTCGACCTCGAGATGCAGGCAGCCATTATGGGCGGTTACCACGCCATGGGAGAACCCGGCGCAGACCACGTAGTCCGGCTTGGAGATCCCCTCCGACAGCAGCCATTCCGGGCCGATCGCGCCGCCGGCCTCCTCGTCATAGGTGACGTGCAGCTCGACGGTGCCGTTCAGGGCCGCCCCGGCCTCCTGCAGCGCCGCCATGGCGAAGGCGTAGGTGGCGATGTCCGATTTCGAGACCGCGACGCCGCGGCCGTACATCCAGCCGTCTTCGATCTCCGCGCCGTAGGGATCCTTGGTCCAGCCGTCGCCGGGCGGCACCACATCGCCATGGGCGTTGAGCGCGATTACCGGGCCGCCGCTGCCGAAGCGCTGCCGCACCACCAGATTGGTGGCGCTGACCATGCCGTTCTCCGCCACCAGGGCTGCCGGCACCGGATGCCGCTCGACGGCGAATCCAAGACCCTTCAGCAGGCCAGCGGTCACCTCCGCATGGGGGTCGCAGTCGCCGGGCGGGTTGTCGGAGGGCTGGCGCACCAGGGCGGCCAGGAACGCCGTCTCGTCCGCGAAACGCCGTTCGATCAGTGCCGACAGGTTCTCGGAAATCTGCGCATCCACCGTCCAAGCCCTCACCCTCATATCGGAACCCCGGGTCCTTAAACCCTCCGGGCGGGTGCGGCAAGGCCGATGGGCGGTATCAGAGCCGGGTCAGGATGTATTGCTCGCCGGCATTGGGGTCGTTGACCGCGTCGCCCAGCCGGCGCTTGCAGAACATGCCGAGCAGGGTCGAGGTGGTCAGGTCGCATTCGACGAACTGGCCGTCGAAGCGGGTGCCGTCGACGCAGCCGGCCGGGACGTTTTCCTGCACCACGATCAGCCGGGTACCCAGGATCGCCGCCTCGCCCTCGGCCTGGCAGATGATGGCGCCATAGCCGTCGCCGCGCTCCACACCGACCACATTGCTGCCACGGCCGAAGCACAGGACCTGCCGCAGCGGATCGTCGAAATCGGTCCAGCAGGCCGCGATCTGATCGAGCTCGGTGATCGGCGTATTGGGGTCGAGCTGCGGCGCCCCGCAGGCGCCGAGGCCCAGCAGGAGGGCAAACAGAACGGCGCGGAGAGGCCCGCGCCGTCGGTCATTCGGTGAAAGACTATCAGGTTCCATGGACGCGCAACCGGGCGCTCCCGCCCGGTGCGGGTCAGGAGCGGCTGAAGACGAGCGGGTATTCGTAGTCGACGCCGTCGGCGGCGGTAAAGCGGTTGATGCACAGCATCGCCGCATTCGACGACGAGGTCAGGTCGCACTCGAAATCCTGGGCGACGAAATCCTCGCCATTGCCGCAGCCGCCGATCGCCATGGGCTGCTCGATGACCAGGGTGCTGTTGCCCATCCGCGCCCGCGCCTGGCCGGTGCAGGAGACGCCGCCATTGCTGTCGCGGAAGGAGACGGTGACGGTGGAGGATCCGCGCGAGAAGCAGAAGGTGTCGTCGACCCCCTCGATCTCGTTGCTCCAGCAGCCGGCGAACTCGTCGAACGGGCCGTCGCCGGCGCCAAATTTCGGCGTGCTGCCGTCGGTCTGGCAGGCGGAAACCAAGGTGGTGATGCAGAGCCCGGCAAATGCCAGCTTCAGGAACCGCATGGAACAACCCTCTTGAAATAAAGCGACACCCGCCGCCCGGCGGGAGTTCCGAAGGGTCCGCACCTGCGGTCGTCGGCCCGGGGGCTTGTTCCGACCTTGGGTCCTGCAAGTTGAGATATGGTTAAGGGCGCCGCAACGAACGGCCTTAATCCGCGCGTTGCCGGCCTGGTTTGGAGATGGCGGTACTGGCGACCGCCATCAATCCGGCGCCAACGCCACCTTCAGGCCTTCCAGCTCGGGCGTGTAGATCAGCTGACACGAAAGGCGCGAGTTGTCGGCGACCGAGAACAGCATGTCGAGCGCATCGCTCTCATCGTCGCGCATGGCGTAGAGGCGCTGGGCCCAGCCATCCTCCACATAGACATGGCAGGTGGCGCATTCGCAGGCGCCGCCGCAGGCCGCCTCGACCGGCAGCCCATGCTCGCGGATGATCTCCATCACCCGCCAGCCCTCGACCGCATCAAGGCGGTGCTCCCGACCCTCACGGTCGGTCACGAAGATATAGCTCATGGCTGGGGTCCTTGATCGGGAGGCTAGGCCTTGACGCCGAGCTTTTTCTGCAGGTCGGTCGAGGAGGTGGTGTAGCGGAACACCAGTTTCTCGTCGGGATAGACCAGCCGGAAGGCCTCCTGGGCCATAAGCGCGGCCTCGTGGAAACCCGACAGGATCAGCTTCAGCTTGCCGGGATAGGTGTTGATGTCGCCGATGGAGAAGATGCCCGGCACGCTGGTCTGGAACTTCTCGGTGTCGACCTCGATCAAATTGCGGTCCAGGTTGAGACCCCAATCGGCGATCGGGCCCAGCTCCATTTTCAGCCCGTAGAAGGGCAGCAGGGTGTCGCAAGGCACCTGGACCTCGCCCTCGGCGCCCTTGATGGTGACGCCTTCCAGCCAGCCATCGGTGCCGTGCAGCTCGGAGATCTGGCCGATATGCAGGTCCATGGCGCCGTCGGCGACCAGGGCGCGCATCTTCGAGACGCTGTCCGGGGCGGCGCGGAAATCGTCGCGCCGGTGCACCAGGGCGGTGGTGGCCGCCAGCGGCTGCAGGTTCAGGGTCCAGTCCAGCGCGCTGTCGCCGCCGCCGGCGATCAGGATCCGGCGATTGCGGAAATCCTCCATGCGGCGGACCGCGTAGTGAACCGAGGTGCCTTCGAAGGCCTCGATGCCCGGCAACGGCGGCCGGCGCGGCACGAAGCTGCCGGCACCGGCGGCGATCACCACCACCGGCGCCTCGAGCACGGTGCCGATCGAGGTGGTCAGCCGCCAGCGGCCGTCGGAGGTCTTCTCCAGGCTGTCGGCCTGCTGGTTGAGGTGGAAGACCGGATCGAAGGGCCGCGCCTGCTCCATCAGGTCGTCGACCAGTTCCTGGCCGGTGATGCGCGGCCGGCCCGGAATGTCGTAGATCGGCTTCTCCGGATACAGCTCGGCGCATTGGCCGCCGATCTTGTCGAGATTGTCGATGAGATGGGCGCGCATGTTGAGCAGCCCGAGCTCGAACACCGCGAACAGGCCGACCGGACCGGCGCCGATGATGATGACATCGGTCTGAACCGCGTCAATCTCTATAGTATTCAATGTTGTATCCATCGATCTTCTCGTGATGTCTTAGCCAATGGCCCTGGTCAGGCGCTCGGCGATATGCCGCTGCTCGCTCTCGGCGATGGTACTTCCGTCCGGCGCGATCTGCTGCCACGCCGCAAAGGTCTCGCGCAACCGCACCACCTCGCCGACGGCGATGATGGCGGGAGATTTCGCCCCCAGCCGAACCGCCTCGCGGGCCGCCCTGGCCAGGGTCGTGGTGATCGCCGATTGCCGGTCCGTCGTGGCGTCGGAGATGATCGCGACCGGTGTCATCGGCGGCCGGCCGGCGGCCATCAGGCGCTCGGCGATGGTGGAGATAGTCCCTAGGCCCATGTAGAAGACGATCACCGGTGACGCAAGGGCCAGCGCGTCCCAATCGATCGACTCGGGAAGTTTTCCGGCACTGCCCCGTCCGGTGACCAGCGAGACAACGCCGGTCATGCCGCGATGGGTCGCCGGAATGCCGGCATAGGCCAGGCCGCCGATTCCGGCGGTCACGCCCGGCACGATGCGGAATTCGATGCCGGCATCGGACAGGGCCAGAGCCTCCTCGCCGCCGCGGCCGAAGACGAACGGGTCGCCGCCCTTCAGCCGCAGCACCCGGCGGCCGGCGCGGGCATGGGCGATCAGCCGCTCGCCGATCTCCTGCTGGCGATGGGACGGCCGGCCGGCCCGCTTGCCGACATATTCCAGCACCGCATCCGACCGGGCGCCGGCCAGGATACGCTCGCCGATCAAAGCGTCATGCACGATCACATCGGCCTGGCGCAGGGCGTGGACCGCCAGCATGGTCAGCAGCCCGGGATCCCCCGGCCCGGCGCCCACCAGCCACACGGTGCCGGACTCGAACTCGGGCAGGTCCCAGGGCGATTCTAGGGGTTCGTACACCTCATTGGCCGCACTTGACCCCCTCTCCCCTCGCGGGAGAGGGAGGGGCCCGTTGCGCAGCAATGGGAGGGTGAGGGGGCTCGCCAACAAACTCCGCACGGCAGCCGCCGCGCGACCCCTCACCCGGCTCGCTGCGCTCGCCACCCTCTCCCACAAGGGGAGAGGGGAAGTCGCCGCAGCCCGATTGAGAAGCGATTCAAATGCCATCGCCGTGGATCCCGCATTCGGTTTTGTCGAGCCAGGACCAGCGGCCGGCCCTTGGGTCCTCGCCGGGGGCGACGGCCCGGGTGCAGGGCACGCAGCCGATCGAGCGATAACCATCCCGGACCAGGGGATGGACCGGCAGGTCGTGATCGGCCAGGTAACGCTGCAGCTGATCCTCGGACCAGGGTGCCAGCGGATTGACCTTGATGCGGCCGGTCGCCGGGTCGCCTTCCAGGGTCGGCAAAGCGCCGCGGGACCCGCCATGGAACCGCTTGCGGCCGGTGATCCAGGCGTCGAAGCCGTCCAGCGCCCGGTCCAGAGGCTCGGTCTTGCGCAGGTGGCAGCACAGATCGGGCTCCAGGCTCCACAGGGTTTCGTCGGGATCGTGCCGGTCGAGATCGGCCGGGTCCGGCTCGACGCTGCGCAGATCGGTCAGGCCGAGCCGCCCGGCCAGCGCGTCGCGATAGGCCAGGGTCTCGCCGAACAGCTTGCCGGTGTCGAGGAATATCACCGGCGTCGCCGGGTCGATCTGCGCCACCATATGCAGCAGCACCGCGCTCTCCGCCCCGAAGGAGGAGACCAGCGCGATCCGCCCGGCCAGCGGCCCGGCGATCAGCCAGCGCAGCAGCTCCGGGCCGGCCCGGTCGCCGGCCCCGGCGCGATGGGCCGCGACCCGGGAGACCAGCGTATCCGGATCGGCGAGAACGCCGAACTGGGTCTTCACGACAGCCACCGCCGGCTGGCGACCAAATCGTCGGTCCTGCGCGCCATCTCGGACAGCGGCAGCCCGCGGCGGCGCCAGGCACTGCGCTGCTTTGCCACATCGTCCAGCCGGTCGGCCCATTCAGGGCCGAACACCCGTTCCAGGTAGCGCCGGATGCGCGCCGCTAGCCCCGGGCTCTTGCCGCCGGTGGAGACGGTCAGCAGCAGATCGCCGCGCCGCACCACCGAGGGTGTGTGGAAATCGCAGTTCGGCCGGTTGTCCTCGACATTGACCAGGGTTCCGACGGCGCGGGCGGCGCAGGCGATGGCGTCGGACAGCTCCGGCCCCATATCGGCGACCCAGACCACGTCGAAATCCTTCAGCGACTCCGCATCGGGGATGCCCAGCACCAGCCGCTCGCCGGCCATGGCGGCGAAGGAATCGGTCGGCGCATCGGCGAACACCGTCAGCCGCTCCGCGCCGCCGTCCAGCAGGCCGCGCAGGCGGTTCTGGGCGACCGGCCCGCGGCCGACCAGCGCCAGGCGCAGCCGGCCCGGATCGAGCATGATGGGGATCATGGCGCCGACCCTACTCGGCCGCTTCCGCCGCCAGGGCCCGCCGGCGCATCCGGGCGATCCACGGCGCGCCGTCGGTGGCGGGCTGATAGGCGTGGCTGATTTCAGCCTGGGCCTGGCGCCAATCCTCCGCGGCGGTCTGGCTGTCCTTGTCCTCCGCCACCTCCAGCGCGTCGACGCCGCAGCGATGAAGGAAATGGTACTGGTCCCGCAGCACATGGCCGGTGGCGCGGATCTCGCCGGCGAAGCCGTAGCGGTCGCGCAGCAGCCTCGCATAGGAGAACGGCCGGCCGTCCTTGAAAACCGGGAAGTCCAGGACGACGACGCCGAAACGCGACAGATCCTCGGCAATCAGATCCGGCGATTCTCCCGGCTTCAGGCGGATGCCGAGCGCACCGTTATGGCCGCGCAGCACCTCGCGATCGCGCTGCCAGCGCGCCAGGGAGAGGATCATCGGCGCATCGGCGAGAGGGTCGTCGTCGCCGAGCGTGACCCAGAGGTCCTGGATGGGCCTGCCATACTTAAGCAGCGGCATAGAGCGTCTCCTTGAACGGGGCGAGGCCAACCCGGGCCACGGTGTCGTTGAACCGCTCGCCGTCCTGGCGGATGGCGACATAGGTGTCGACGATGGTCTCCACCGCATCGACCACGTCGTCATAGGAGAAGGCCGGCCCGACGATCTTGCCGACGGCGGCATCCTCCTCGGCGCTGCCGCCGAGCGTGATCTGGTAGAATTCGGTGCCCTTCTTATCGACGCCCAGAATGCCGATATGGCCCACATGGTGATGGCCGCAGGCGTTGATGCAGCCGGAGATCTTCACCTTCAGCTCGCCGATATCGTGCTGCCGCTTCAGATCGGCGAAGCGCTGCGAGATGCGCTGGGCCACCGGGATCGAGCGGGCATTGGCCAGGTTGCAATAATCCAGCCCCGGGCAGGCGATGATGTCCGAGACCAGCCCGAGATTGGCGGTCGCCAGCCCGGCCTCGGCCAGGCGCTGCCAGATCGTGTAGAGGTCGGTCAGCCGGACATGGGGCAGGACCAGGTTCTGCTCATGGCTGACCCGGGCCTCGTCGGCGCTGTAGCGCTCGGCCAGCTCGGCGACCAGGTCGATCTGATCCGCCGTGGCGTCGCCGGGCACGCCGCCGATGGGCTTCAGGGAGATGGTGGCGATGCCGTAGCCCGGCTGCTTGTGGGCGAACACATTGGTGTCGACCCAGGCCGCGAAGGCCGGGCTCTCGAGCTGCTTCGCCTCGAAACCCGGCTGCACCGGATCCAGCGCCTCGAAGGCCGGCGGCGCGAAGTAGCTCTCGATGCGCGCGATCTCCTCCGCCGGCAGCACCAGGGCGCCGTCGCGGATATGCGCCCACTCCTCCTCGACCATGCGGGTGAATTCCTCCGCGCCGGTCTCCTTCACCAGGATCTTGATGCGCGCCTTGAACAGGTTGTCGCGGCGGCCGAGCTGGTTGTAGACGCGCAGGATGGCTTCCAGATAGGACAGCAGGTGCTGCTTGGGCAGGAAGTCGCGGATCGTCGTGCCGATGATCGGGGTTCGGCCCTGGCCGCCGCCGACCACCACCTCGAAACCGACCTCGCCTGCCGCATTGCGGCGGACCTGCAGGCCGATATCGTGCACCCGGATCGCCGCCCGGTCGCGCTCGGCGCCGGTCACCGCGATCTTGAACTTGCGCGGCAGCCAGGTGAATTCCGGGTGCAGGGTCGACCATTGCCGGATGATCTCGGCATAGATCCGCGGATCCTCGATCTCGTCGGCAGCCGCCCCTGCGTAATGGTCGGCGGTGACGTTGCGGATGCAATTGCCGCTGGTCTGGATGGCGTGCATCTCGACCTTGGACAAATCGTCCAGGATGTCCGGGACATCTTCCAGCTTCGGCCAGTTGTACTGGATGTTCTGCCGGGTGGTGAAATGGCCGAAGCCGCGATCGTAGCGCCGGGCGATATGGCCCAACATGCGCAGCTGGTTCGACGACAGGGTGCCGTAGGGGATCGCCACCCGCAGCATATAGGCGTGCAGCTGCAGGTAGAGGCCGTTCATCAGCCGCAGCGGCTTGAACTCGTCCTCCGTCAGCTCCCCGGCAAGGCGCCGCTCCACCTGGTCGCGGAACTGGGCGACCCGCTCGGCGACCAGCGTGTGGTCGAATTCGTCATACCGGTACATGGGAGTCCACTCCGCGGCTGCTGCGGTATTCGGTATCGGACAAGGGGCTCGGCCCGCGCTGGGCCCGGATGATCTCACGGCGGCCGATCGGGCGCAGGGCATCGCCGGACCATTCCACGGTCATCGCATAGGGGCCGACCACCTGCTGCTTGCCGACTTCCAGCTCCGCTGCCGCCAGCAGCGCCTCCTCCTCCTCGGGTGTCTGCACCGCGTAGGCCTCGGCCAGATGGGTGGACCATCCGACGCCTTCCGTCAGATAGACCACATCGCCTTCGCGCAACCGGTTCGCCGTAATCACTGTCCAAGCCATGATGTATTCCACATCGAATTGTTGGATTAATTTCGGTGAACTACAACGTAGTATGCGTATTTCACATTCGCAAACGAAACCCGTGTGAAATATACTTATATTACACGTTTCATGTGTTATATGGTCGTTGGGCCGGCTCTGCCGCAAGGCCTACTTTGCCCGGAAATCTGCGGAATTTTTCAGTTGTCATTCCCGCGAAGGCGGGAATCCAGGCCATCTGATCGCACGGCCGCTGACTGCGTTACGGCTGGATTCCCGCCTTCGCGGGAATGACAACGATGCAATGTGAAATGACCATCGCACCGGCGGGCCCAGCCACGTCCAGATCCGGACCCGCATGCCATTTGACCGGTTCGGCCATTCGCGCCATCTATGTGCCGCAACCCGATCCGGAGCGGCCCCGTGACCACCGACGCCCTTTCGCCCGCAGCCCCGCGCACCGACAGCGCGCCGGCGATCGCCTATTGGCTGTTCGCCTGTGCCGCCATGGTGTTCGCCATGGCGGTGATCGGGGCGATCACCCGATTGACCGGGTCCGGGCTGTCGATGGTCGAATGGCGGCCCTTGATCGGCGCCCTGCCGCCGCTGAGCGAGGCGGAATGGCAGCGGGTCTTTGACCTCTACCGGGAAACGCCGGAATACCAGAAGGTCAATGCCGGCATGGGCCTCGAGGCCTTCAAGCAGATCTTCTTCTGGGAATGGTTCCACCGGCTCTGGGGCCGCTCCATCGGGCTGGTCTTCGCCCTGCCCTTCGCCTGGTTCTGGCTGACCGGCCGCATCGCGCGGCCGCTGCTGCCGCGTCTGGTTGGGCTGCTGATCCTGGGCGGGCTGCAGGGCGTGCTCGGCTGGTTCATGGTCAAGAGCGGCCTGGTGGACCGGCCGTCGGTCAGCCATTACCGCCTCGCCGCCCATCTCGGCCTGGCGGTGCTGATCTACGCCCTGCTGATGTGGCAGGCCTGGGCGCTCTTGTCCGACACGGCGGCCACCGCCAGCGCCGCCCTGCGCCGCCATATCGTGGCCGCGACCGCGCTGGTGGCAGTCACCATGCTCTGGGGCGCGTTCGTCGCGGGCCTCGACGCCGGGCTGGCCTACAACACCTTCCCGCTGATGGACGGCCGCCTGCTGCCGCCGGAGGCTTGGAACCTGGTTCCCCTTTGGCTCAACCCGCTGGACAACACCGCACTGGTCCAGTTCATCCACCGATGGCTGGCGATCGGCACCGCCATCGCCGTGCTGACGTTGTGGCTGCGGGCGCGGACCGCCTCCTCTCCGCTCCGCCTGGCCACCGCCATGGCCGCAATCGTCGCCGTCCTGCAAGTCCTTCTGGGCATCGCGACGCTGCTCGCGGAGGTGCCCGTCGCGCTTGGCGCCGCCCATCAGGCGGGTGCGCTCGTCCTGCTGACCGCGTTGCTGTGGTGCGTATACGTAACCCGCCGGAATCCCCGTGAGCGGCGCATTCCTGCCGGTTAATCCTGATTCCCGTTGCCGCCTTTAAGGCGAGGGACTAACGTAGCCGCCAATGATGGGTTGAGGACCACGCTCACCCTATCGGAATCCTACCGAAACAAACACTTGCAGTGGAGGCAATCCAACATGCGAACCCTTACTTCGGTGCTTGCGCGCACGGCCCTGGCAGCGACCATCGTCGCCGGCTCGGCACTTGCCGCGCAGGCCGAGGTCGTCTTCCATCGCGGCAATACCGGCGAGCCGGAGACGCTTGACCAGCACCGCACCTCGACGACCTATGAGGCGCATATCCTGCACGACCTCTATGAGGGTCTGGTCATCCACGACGCCTTCGCCAATGTCGTCCCCGGCGCGGCGGAGAGCTGGACCATCAGCGATGACGGACGGGTCTACACCTTCACCATCCGCGAGGATGCGAAGTGGTCGAACGGCGACCCGGTGACCGCCGACGATTTCGTATATTCCCTCCGCCGCATCCTGGATCCGGCGACCGGCGCCAAATACGCCAACATCCTGTATCCGATCGAGAATGCGGAGAAGGTCAACAACGGCGAGCTGAACGGAAGCGCGCTGAGCGTCGCCGCGCCGACCGACCGCACCCTGGAGATCACCCTGGCGCAGGCGACTCCGTATTTCCTGGAGTTGCTGACCCATCAGACCGGCCTGCCGGTGCACCCGTCCTCCGTCGAGCTGCATGGCGACGACTTCGTCCGTCCCGGAAACATGGTCTCCAACGGCGCCTTTGTGCTGGCCGAGGTGGCGCCGCAGGCGCACATCATGTCGGTGAAGAACGATTTCTATCACGACGCCGACAACGTCCAGGTCGACAAGGTCTACTACTATCCGATCGAGGACCGCTCGACGGCGCTGCGCCGTTTCCAGGCCGGTGAGATCCACACCAACAACGACGTTCCCAGCGACCAGATCGGCTGGCTGATGGAGAACATGCCGAACGAGTTCCGCAACCCATCGCGGCTCGGCACCTACTACTACGCGCTGGACCACCGCCACGAGGCGATCCAGGACCCGCGGGTGCGCCAGGCCCTGTCCATGACGATCGACCGGGAGTTCATCGTCGAGGAGATCACCGGCGCCGGTGAGGTCCCGGCCTACAGCTTCGTACCGCCGGGAACCGGCAATTACGGCGAGCCGGCCTTCGCCGATTATCGCGAGATGTCGATGGTCGACCGCGAAGACAGGGCCATCGAGCTGCTGACCGAGGCCGGCTACGGCCCGGACAATCCGCTCACCTTGGAGTTGCGCTACAACACCTCGGAGAACCACAAGAAGGTGGCGCTGGCCATCGCCGACATGTGGGCGCCGCTGGGCGTGACCGTCGAGCTGCTGAACACGGACGTCGCCACCCACTACGCCTATCTGCGTGACGGCGGCGAGTTCGCTGTCGCCCGGGCTGGCTGGATCGGCGACTACAACGATGCGCAGAACTTCCTGTTCATGGTCGAGAGCGACAACACCGGGTTCAACTACGCGAAGTACAACAATCCTGAGTACGACGCGCTGATGGACCAGGCGGCGACGATCATCGACCTGGAGGAGCGGGCCGGCGTGCTGCGGCAGGCCGAGGAGCTGTTCATGCGGGATCTGCCGTTCATCCCGATCTACCACTACGTGAACCTGGAGCTGGTCTCCGAGAAGGTTCAGGGGTGGGAAGACAACATCCAGGGACGGCACCTGACTCAGTACGTGACCATCACGGAATAGGGTCGAAACTGCGGGCCCCGCTCACAAGGCGGGGCCCGCGCCGTTATCGCCGAGCACGTCTGCGACCGCTCCGCGATAGGCCGCCGGGCCACCGCTCCCAACCGGACGCCGCCCGGACACGGACTTTCCAGATCGGTCGCACCGTGCCGTTGACGATGGCGCCGCCGCTCAGGCCTTGGCCCCGTCTTGGACCCGGTCTCGCAATGGCGACTCCATCATTGGGTTGAGGAGGCCGAATAGGCCGTGCTGACCTACACCATCCGACGCCTGTTCGGCGCCATTCCGACGATCTTCCTGATCATCACCGTCGCCTTCTTCCTGATCCGCGTGGCACCGGGCGGCCCGTTCGCGCTGGAACGGCCGCTGCCCGAGAACATCATGCGCAACCTGATGGCGATCTATCACCTGGACAAGCCGCTGATCGTCCAGTTCTGGATCTATCTGACCAACCTGTTCCAGGGGAACATGGGGCCGTCCTTCGTCTATCGCGATTTCTCGGTCATCGAGCTGATCGGCAACGGGCTCCCGGTCTCGATCCAGTTCGGCGGCTCCGCACTGCTGATCGCCGTGGTGCTCGGCTCCTGGCTCGGCTCCATGGCCGCGCTCCGGCAGAACACCGGTGCCGACTATTCGATCATGGCCGGTGCGATGATCGGCATCACCATCCCCAATTTCGTCATGGCGCCGGTCCTGTCGCTGATCCTGGGCGTCTATCTGGGATGGCTGCCGGCGGGCGGCTGGGGCGACGGCGCCATCGCCAACAAGATCCTGCCGATCGTGGCGCTGGCCCTGCCGCAGCTCGCCGTCGTCGCACGCCTGACCCGCGGCAGCATGATCGAGGTGCTGCGCTCCAACCACATCCGCACCGCGCGCGCCAAGGGCCTGCCGGAGCGCATCGTGCTGTTCCGCCACGCCATGAAGGCCGCCCTCCTGCCCGTCGTGTCCTATATGGGTCCGGCGGCGGCGGCGCTGCTGACCGGATCGGTGGTGATCGAGACCATCTTCGCCGTGCCCGGCGTTGGCCGCTATTTCGTGCAGGGCGCGCTGAACCGCGACTACACGCTGGTGATGGGCACCGTGGTCCTGATCGCCAGCTTCATCGTCATATTCAATCTGATCGTCGATCTGCTCTACGGGTTGCTGGACCCGAAGGTCAGATACGACTAGGCGGGAGACAGAAGAATGACCACCGCCGATTTCGATTCCGTCCAGGCCGCCGCCGGAACCGCCGAGGTCAAGGGCCGCAGCCTGTGGGCCGACGCCTGGCGCCGGCTGCTGGGCAACCGCGCCGCCGTTGCGAGCGCCATCATCCTGGGCATCATCGGTGTCCTGTCGGTCCTGGGCCCGTTGGTCTCGCCCCATGGCGTCGAAACGGTCTACCAGTCCTACATCAAGGTTCCGCCGAGCCTGGAGGCCTATCCCAAGGCCGACGCCGTTCCCGACATCATCCGGCGGGCGCTGCGCCGGTCCGGCGCAGAGGTGACGGCCCTGGATCTCGACGGCGAGCGCCTGACCCTGACGCTGACTGGCGACGAGCCGATCGACGAGCGGGCGGTCGTGCGGCCGCTCAATCGCGCCGCCGATCTGACCGATGTGGTTGTGGCAGAGACCCGCGACGGCGGCCGCACCATGATCGTCGAGATGAATGTCGTGCAGAACTATTTCCTGTTCGGCACGGACAGCAACGGCCGCGACCTGATGACCCGGGTCATGTCCGGCGGCCAGATCTCGCTGATGATCGGATTGCTGGCGACCCTGGTGAGCCTGGTGATCGGCGTGACCTATGGCGCCACCGCCGGCTATATGGGCGGCCGGGTCGACAATGTGATGATGCGGATCGTCGATATCCTGTACTCGATCCCCTTCATGTTCTTCGTGATCCTGCTGATGGTATTCTTCGGCCGCAACATCATCCTGATCTTCATCGCCGTCGGCGCCATCGAATGGCTGGACATGGCCCGCATCGTGCGCGGCCAGACCCTGAGCGTTAAGCGCAAGGAGTTCATCGAGGCGGCCCATGCCTGCGGCGTGTCCACGGCGACCATCATCCGCCGCCATGTGGTGCCCAACACGCTGGGCCCGGTCGTGGTCTACATGACCCTGATGGTACCCAAGGTGATCCTGCTGGAGAGCTTCCTCTCCTTCCTGGGCCTGGGCGTGCAGGAGCCGAGGACCAGCTGGGGCGTGCTGATCTCCGAGGGCGCCAACAATATGGTCGGCTCGACCTGGATGCTGGTGTTCCCGGCGACCTTCCTGGCGATCACCCTGTTCTGCCTCAACTTCATCGGCGACGGCTTGCGCGACGCCCTCGACCCCAAGGACCGCTGACGGATGCCGGACGTGTCTCCCATGGCGAACAAGGACGCACCCGCCGGCGCCAACGGTGCCGTGCTGTCGGTCGAGAACCTGGTCACGCGGTTCGACGTGCCGGACGGCGAGGTCTGCGCCGTCAACAACGTCAACTTCACCGTCGGCGAGGGCGAGACGGTCGGCATCGTCGGCGAGTCCGGATCGGGCAAGAGCCAGGTCTTCATGTCGGTGATGGGGCTGCTGGCGTCCAACGGCAATGCGGCCGGGCGGGTTCAGTATCGTGGCCAGGACATCCTGGGCATGCCGCCGCAGCGGCTGAACAAGATCCGCGGCGTGAAGATGTCGATGATCTTCCAGGACCCGATGACCTCGCTGAACCCGTATCTGAAGATCTCCCGCCAGCTCAACGAAGTGCTGGTGCAGCACAAGGGCATGAGCGAGACCGACGCCACCAGGCGCTCGGTGGAGATGCTGGATCTGGTGCGCATCCCCGAGGCGCGGCGGCGGATCACCATGTATCCGCACGAGTTTTCCGGCGGCATGCGCCAGCGGGTGATGATCGCCATGGCGCTGCTGTGCCAGCCCGACCTCTTGATCGCCGACGAGCCGACCACGGCGCTGGACGTGACCGTGCAGGCGCAGATCCTCGACCTGATGCGCGACCTCAAACGCGAGCTGAACACGGCCATCATCATGATCACCCATGATCTGGGGGTGATTGCCGGGCTGTCGGACCGGGTGATGGTGATGTATGCCGGCAACATCGTGGAGACCGGCACGGTCCGCGATATCTTCTACGAGCCGCAGCACCCCTATACCGAGGGGCTGCTGAAGAGCATGCCGCGGATCGACGACGAGAAGCATGAGAAGCTGACCTCGATCCCCGGCCAGCCGCCCAACCTGCAGCACCTGCCGCAGGGCTGCAATTACCGGCCCCGTTGCCCCTATGCCTTCGAGACCTGCGATGCGCAGGAACCCGCGCTGCACGCGATCGCCGACGGCCGCGCCAAGGCCTGCCATCTGGAAAGCCTATGACCGATACCGCCATCGGCAGCCAGCCGCTGCTCTCCGTCCGCGACCTGAAGGTCCATTTCAAGATGCCCCGCCGGCATCTGCTGTCGCGCCACCGCGACACGCTGAAGGCGGTCGACGGCATCAGCTTCGATCTCAGGCCCGGCGAGACCGTCGGCGTGGTCGGCGAATCCGGCTGCGGCAAGTCGACCCTGGGCCGCGGCATCCTGCGGCTGATCCCGCCCACCGACGGTCAGGTGGTCTGGCTCGGCGAGGATCTCTCCTCGCTGCCGCACAAGGCCATGCGCGACCGTCGCCGCGACCTGCAGATCATCTTCCAGGACCCGCTGGCCTCGCTCAATCCGCGCATGACCGTAGGCGACATCATCGGCGAGCCGTTGCGCACCTTCTTCCCGGAGATGCCGAAGGAAGAGGTGCGCGAAAAGGTGCGCGACATGATGCGCAAGGTCGGGCTGATGCCGCAGATGCTCAACCGCTATCCGCACGAATTCTCCGGCGGGCAGTGCCAGCGCATCGGCGTCGCCCGGGCGATGATCCTGAATCCGAAGCTGATCATCTGCGACGAGCCGGTCTCCGCCCTCGACGTGTCGATCCAGTCGCAGATCGTCAATCTGCTGATGGATCTGCAGAAGGAGTTCGGCCTGGCGCTGATCTTCATCAGCCACGATCTCAGCGTCGTGCGCCATATCAGCCACCGGATCATGGTGCTGTATCTGGGTAAGCTGGTGGAGTTCGCCGAACGCGACGAGCTCTACAGCAATCCGCGGCACCCCTACACGCGGGCGCTGATCTCAGCCGTGCCGCTGCCCGACCCGGATGCCGAGCGCAGCAAGCAGCGCATCGTGCTGACCGGCGACCTGCCCTCGCCGCTGGCCCCGCCCAGCGGCTGCTATTTCCGCACCCGCTGCCCGATGGCGACCGAGCATTGCGCCATGGAGGCGCCGGAGATGGTCAACGTCACACCCAGCCACACCGCCGCCTGCCATTACTGGGACAAGCCGGTTCCGGGATCCGAGAGCAACGGGCAGTAGGCGTCGCCGGCTCAGCCCTCACCCGGTTCGCTCCGCTCACCACCCTCTCCCAGAGGGAGAGGGTCTGTCCGCAAACGCTGGCTAGGCTCCCTCTCCCCCTGGGAGAGGGTGGCGAGCGCAGACGAGCCGGGTGAGGGATCGCGGCGCCCGCCGCTCCGCTACGGCTTTGGCCGGGCCCGGCGCAGGTATTCGCGGTAGAAGGCGCGCGCGTCGACCGCCATGTTGTGCAGCGGGTAAGGCCCGTCGACATCCGGATAGGTGGCCGATTCCAATCCGATGATCCAGTAGCGGCCGTCGCGCTCGATAAACAGCGGCGAGCCGCTGTCGCCCTGCAGCGTGTCGCATTGGTGGAACACGGTGTTGTCGTCGAAGATCTCGATCAGCGGGCAGGCCCGGTTGGCGGTAAGCCGTCCGTCACTGTCCGAGCTGTAGCCGGCTTGGTTGATGTCGTGCCAGCGGCCGTTCACGGCCGCCTCCAGGTCCTCGCGGCGCAGCGGCAGGACATCGAGCATGCCGACCTCCAGGCCGATCTCGCGATCCAGCACCAGGAAGGCCCAGTCCTGGCCATCGATGTCGGAGCCGCTGGAATGGGTCACGTTGTCGAAGCCCGGCGCCACGAAATGGCCGACCACGCGGGCGCTGGCGGCGGAGTAGCCGTCATCGAGCCCGGCATAGAAGATGGTCGGGGGGTCGATCTGGTTGCTGCTGCTGTCCAGGTACATGCAGTGCGCTGCGGTCAGCAGGGTCCGCCGGCCGACCACCGAGGCGGTGCAATGGCCGCCGGATTCGAACACCACCTTGCCGATCGCGCTCCACGGATAGGCCGAGGTGTCGACGAAGGTGCGATCGTCCTGGCCATAGAAGATGCCGCCGTATTCGCCGCGGCAATCGGCGGAATCGCTGCCCTTGTCGCAGAGATCGGTGCCTTCCGGCTCGTCGCATTCCCCGTCATAGGCCCATTCGCAGGAGTTCGCCGCCAGCGAATAGCCGGTGCCGGTGCCGCTGCAATCCGCCGTGTCGGTCCCGGCAAGACACACGCCGGTGCCGGTCCCCGGCTCGTCGCATTCCCCATCGTTGGAGAAGGGGCAGCTTTCCGGGCCCGGGGCGGCACCCTGCTGCCGGCAATCCCAGCTGTCGGACTGCGCCGGACAATTGGCCGTCTCGTCGCACTCGCCGTCATAGGCCCAGAAGCAGTCATTGGGGCCGGGCGTGCCCTCGCCGCGGCAATCCCAGGCATCGGTGTCGGCGGCACAGATTTTCGGCTCGTCGCATTCGCCGTCGAAGGCATAGCGGCAGCTGTTCAGCTGCGCTGCCGCCTCGCCGGTGAGCAGGACCAGTCCGGCCGCGGCGACCAGGGGCAGCAGGGCGGGAAGAACGCGCCGAAGCATGCACATACTCCAATCGGATCTGTCGGGAAGAGACCGCAACCGGACGGCAACGGCGCGACCGGCCGCCATCGCAGCCGGGCTCGATGCAACTCTATCCCGTTCCCGGCCACCGTGAACAGGGATTGCGGCGGTTCCGCGGCCCGGCAACCGGCCTGCCGACAAAGAAAAACGCCGGCCCGGGATACCCCGGACCGGCGCTATCGGCACCGTAGTTCGACGCCAGACCCGTTATGCCGCCTCGGCCATGTCGCCGAGCCGCTCGCCAAAGACCCGCAGCACCTCGTCCTTAAGCACATCCGGCTCGACATCGTCGCGGGCGCTGATCAGCGCGCCGTCGACGACCAGCGACTGATCCACCGTCTCCGCGCCGGCCGTGCCGAGCGCCTCTGCCGTGGTCTCGTCGGCTGCCAGCTTGCGGCCCTTCGCCCGCTCGGCGACGGCCAGCAGGTTGATCGACCCGCCGATCACCGCGACCGGCTTGTCGCCATCCATGAAACCTTTCAGGAAACGCTGGGTGTGCGGCGTGCCCAGCAGCTTCTGCACGCTGCGCTCGCCGCCCGGGACGATCAGCGCGTCGAAATCCGCGGCGAGCGCGCTGGAGAGCGGCGCATCGACCGGGAAGTAGTGGCCCCAGGCTCCGCCATGCCATCCATTCACCAGGGATTGTTCCGGCGAGATCAGCTTGACGGTCGCGCCTGCGGCCAGCAGGCCGCGCTGCGGCTCGGTCATTTCAGTTTCCTCGAAGCCGTTTGCGGCGAGGATTGCGACGGTTTTTGATGCGAGCGGTTTGTCGGTCAATGCGGGTCTCCTATTGCCAATGAATCCCTGATGTCTCTGTCCCCCGACACCGGCTGGTGCGGCCAATGCCTGTGTCGCATCAAAAAGCCGGAACGCCTGGCAAGCCGACCTTCAGGTGGTGCCCGGGTTCAATCCGGCTCGTCGGTGCCGCGCTTTTGCGCTACCGATGCCCGACCGCGACCAATTTGCGGTGGCGCCCGCCCGTGCCTCGACAGAGGGGCAGGCCCTGTAAAGATGCGACCCGCGCGTCTTAGCAGCCGCGCGTGACGTTGGCCTAGAGGTGGCGAGATCGGGCCGGTAAGTCAATGACTTTTTTGGGTTTCCTGGCCGATATCGCAAATTGATAACACCCAGAACGCATCGGTCCTAATTCCGGACGTAATCGATCCCGACACGGCCGCCCGCTGAAATTCGTGATCGTCCGTGACTGTCCTCGCCCCGGCGAGGCACCAGATTTCTGGCAACGCCCTTTAACTTCGGAGACATCAACCGTGCGGACACTTGTCACTGCTCTTGCAGTCCTCGCCGCGGCGGCCGCGCTCGCAGCGCCTGCCGAGGCCTCGAGCCGCTATGATCGCTGCGAACCGGCGGTCGAGACTGAATTGAACCGGCTGCAGGTCGACCCCGGCAGGATCGGCGACATCTCGCTTCAGGTTCGCCGCTACAACAACCGGAACGACGACTCTCGGGTCCAGGGAGTCCTGGGATGGGTCAATCTCAATGACTGCACCGGCCGGCTGGTGGTGGACATGTCACGGCATTGCCGCGTCAAACAATCCTACACCACCGGCTCCTGCTCGGTGGCCGGCGTGCCGGCGTACTAGCTCCGTCGGGAATTCGCGCCGGGCGACTAGGAATCCGTCCGAGCTGGCCAGGGGATGCGGGCGAACGCCACGCCTTCATCGGCCAGCTCGGCCGCCTCGTCTTCGGTGGCCTCGCCATAGATGTCGCGATGCGGCACTTCGCCATAATGGATCCGGCGCGCCTCCTCGGCGAAGTCGTCGCCGACGGAATCGCAGTTTTCCTCCACATGCCGCCTCAGCGCCTCCAGCCGGGCCCGGATCTCACCGCTGACCATCATGGTCGACGCCTCCGGGCCGGAGGGGGCGGTGTCCGGCCGCTGTTCGACCGCCCGATCGCCGATCGGACGCTTGGCAATACGGGGCGCCATCGGCGCCTTGACGATGCCGGTATTGCCGCAGACCGGGCAGGCGATCTCGCCGGCGGACGCCTGGGCGTCATAGGTGGCGCCGTCGCGGAACCAAGCCTCGAATCCGTGGCCGTCCTGGCATTTCAACTCATACAAAATCATCGCTGACCGATCATTCGCCCTGGCGATATGTCATACTATTGAAATCTTGGGTGCGGAACCGGAATCGACAAGGGTGGCTGCGGAGCGGCCGTCGCACGGGGCGGGCGGCGTTTCCCCCTGGGTGGCCCGTTTCGCGCCGCTGGTGCCGCGCTCCGGGGCGGTTCTCGACATCGCCTGCGGCAGCGGCAGGAATTTGCGGCATTTCCGGGCCAAGGGCCATCCGGTGGTCGGCGTCGATATCGACACGCGCGGGGTCGCGGACTTCTCCGGCCAGCCGGATGTGGAGATCGTGTCCGCCGACCTGGAGGCCGGTGCCTGGCCGTTCGCCGGCCGGCGGTTCGCGGCGATCGTGGTGACCAACTACCTGCATCGGCCGCTGTTTCCCGATCTGCTGGAGGCGTTGGCGCCCCGCGGCCTGCTGCTCTACGAGACCTTCGCCATGGGCAATGCCCGCTTCGGCCGCCCGTCGAGCCCGGATTTCCTGCTGCGCAACGGCGAATTGCTGGATCTGGTGCGCGGGCGGCTGCAGGTCCTGGCCTATGAACATGGCGAGGTTTCCTCGCCGAAAGCCGCCATCGTGCAGCGGTTGGCGGCGATCAACGATCTGGCGGCAGCGGCGGATCTGGACGGCGATCCGGAACCTGCACCGCTGCCCTTAGCGTAAATCTGAATTCTGGGAGGACAGATGAGCAAGATCCGTTGGGGCGTACTGAGCACGGCTCGGATCGGCTGGGAGAAGGTGATCCCGGGCATGCAGACCGGCGTCCATTGCAGCATCGACGCCATCGCCTCGCGCGACATCGACCGGGCCCGGCACTGGGCCGAGACGCTGGGCATCCCGAAGACCTATGGCTCCTATGAGGAGCTGCTGGCCGATCCGGACATCGACGCCGTCTACAACCCGCTGCCGAACCACCTGCATGTGCCCTGGACCATCAAGGCGGCGGAGGCCGGCAAGCATGTCCTGTGCGAGAAGCCGATCGCCATCACCGCGGCCGAAGCCGAGCCGCTGCTAGCGGTGCGCGACCGCACCGGCCGGTACATCCAGGAGGCCTTCATGGTCCGCACCCATCCGCAATGGGTGAAGGCGAAGGAGATCCTGAAATCGGGTCGGATCGGCGAGATCCGGGCGATCCAGGGCTTCTTCAGCTATTACAACGACGACCCGGACAACATCCGCAACATGGCCGATATCGGCGGCGGCGGCATGCTGGATATCGGCTGCTATCCGACCACCACCTCGCGCTTCATGCTGGATGCCGAGCCGATCCGGGTGGTGGCGCTGCTCGACCGCGATCCGAATTTCGGCACCGACCGCCTGGGCAGCGCGATCTACGAGTATCCCGGCGGCGTGCAGGCCAGCTTCGTCTATTCCACCCAGCTGGTGGCCTATCAGCGCATGCACTTCCTGGGCACCAGGGGCCGGATCGAGCTCGAAATCCCGTTCAACGCCCTGCCCGACCGCCCCTGCCGGATCTTTGTAGATGACGGATCGAGCCTGTCCGGCGACGGCATCGAAACCATCGAGATCCCCACCTGCGACCAGTACGGCGTGGCCGGCGACGCGTTTGCCAAGGCGATCCTGGAGGGCACGGAGCAGCCGGTGCCGCTGGAGAACACCATGGCGAACATGGCGGTGATCGACGCGGTTTTCCGCTCCGCCAAATCGGGCGCCTGGGAAACGCCGTAATCTCGCGCTATCAGCGGCCTGCCCCTGCCCATTCGACCCAAGAGCTCCGGACATGGCCTTTTCAGCAGACCCCTTGACGGAGGGTGCCTCCGACCGGCATCCAACATCTCGTCCCGCCACCGCTGCCGCCAGACCGATGATCGACCCGACCACCGAAGAGGGATTGCGCCAGGCCGGCTATGACGGCTTCGTCACCATCGGCACCCTGCGCGAGACCGGATTCGCCGGAATCCCCCACCAGCCCGGTGTCTACCTGGCGCTGTATCCGTCCGAGGACGCACCGCGGTTCCTGCCGGTCAGCCCGGCCGCCACCCTGGGAAAGGAGCTGGCGACCATCCCGGTCGGCGAGCTGGAGGACGATTGGGTCGATGGCGCCTATGTGCTCTATGCCGGCATGGCCGGCGGCAAGGGCAAGCCGGCGACCCTGCGCACCCGCGTCGAGCAGTTCCTGGATTTCGGCCGCGGCCAGAAGACCCGCCATCGCGACGGCCGCGCCATCTGGCAGATCGTACGCTCCAGCGCCTTGGTGATGTGCTGGCTGCCGACACCGGGCGCCGACCCGTGGGGCAAGCGCAAATCCCTGCTCACCGCCTTCGCCGACCGCCACGGCTCGGCCCCCTTCGCCAACCGCGCGGGACAGTCGCCTTACTGAACTGCGGCACGCCACCATGCCTCTGATCGAGACGGTCGAGGCGGCGGAGCGCGCCTTCAACGCGCGTGGCGAGACATTCCGGCGCCTCGATCCACCTTCAGCATTCGAGATGCAGCGGATCGAGCATCCGCGCCATCGCCGGCCGGACTCCTTGCGCGCGCTCATCGCCGCGACGCGCGGCATCGATCTTGGCGGCAGGGGACAGATTTCCTTTTCCGGGGAGCCCGGCCATACGGGCCATCCGGACCTCTTCCCGAATGCGCTTTCCCTCGGCACCGACGGACTCGGCAACGAGATGGTCGTGGAGCTTTCGCCGGCGCAGGATCGCTGCGGACCGGTCATCTATGTCTGTCACGATCCCCCGGTCGTGGTGATTCATTCCGCGGATCTTCGCGACTTCGTTCTTTCGCTCGCCACGGAGGACTGGGGTAAGGAGATGTGCCTTCCCTCGAAAACGATCAGAGAGGCGATCGACGACATCTGGGCCCGCGATCCGCACGCCGTTCCGGCCGGCGACAAAGATCGGCTGCCCGCAGACCTGCCCGCCGAATTCATCGCCGCGCTGGGAGAAAGGGGCCAGATAACCGACCTGGGCGGCGGCCGACCCGGTGACGGCTTCAGCTGGGGACGGTTCGGACCGTGCCCACGGGAATTCCGGCTCGCCGAACGGCTCGTTTTCGGCATTGCCGCACCCGCGGCGCCCTGGCACATCCGCGCGCTGAAATCGTTTCTCGGGCAACGCTACTGAGTCTTTGCCCACGCGGTCTTTCGGGCCGCTATTCTCCGGCCATCCGCAGGGTCGCCGAGGCCGGCCCGGAGAACTCGCGGTCGTGGCGCAGCGCCGGCACCGCGGTCCTGGCCTCTTCCACCCGGCCGAGATCGATCTCGGCGGTGACCACACCGACCTCTTCGCCGGCATCGGCCAGCACCTCGCCCCAGGGGGCGACGATCAGCGAGTGACCGAAGGTCTCTCGGCCCTGGTCATGGGTGCCCGTCTGGGCCGGGGCGATGACGAAGCAGCCGGTTTCGATGGCCCGGGCCCGAAGCAGCACATGCCAATGGGCACTGCCGGTCTGGCGGGTGAAGGCGGCCGGAACGCTGAGCATCACGGCGCCGGCCTGGGCCAGGGCGCGGTAGAGATAGGCGAAGCGCAGATCGTAGCAGATGGTCATGCCCAACCCGCCCCAGGGCGTCGGCGCCACCACCGCCTCCTCGCCCGGCCGGTAGGTCGCGCTCTCGCGATAGCTCTCGCCGCCGGCCAGGTCGACGTCGAACATGTGCATCTTGTCGTAGCGGGCGACGATGGCGCCGTCGGGATCGAACAGGAAGCTGCGGTTCGCCACCTGTTGGCCGCCCGGCAGGCCTACCTGCATGGAGCCGACCAGCAGCGTCGCGCCGGTCTCCCGCGCCAGATCGGCGAAAAACGGCACGCCCGGATGGCTGTCCTCGGGCTTGGCGCGCTCCAGCGTCCGCTCGCGGCCGAAGACGATCGCCGTCACCGTCTCCGGCAGCGCGATCAACTCCGCACCCGCATCCCGCGCCCGGCGCACGAGATCGCCGGCGGCCGTGAGGTTGGCCGCGACCTCCGTGCCGGAATTGGTCTGGACGCAGGCGGCGGTGAAGCGGTCGGTCATGCGGCGTCGTTCAGCATGGGTTGCAGCTTGCCGGCACTGTCCAGCGCCATCAGGTCGTCGCAGCCGCCCACATGGGTGTCGCCGATGAAGATCTGCGGCACGCTGGTCCGCCCGCCGGCGCGCTCGACCATCTCCCGCTTGCGCTTGGGATGCATCATCACGTCGATCTCCTCGAACGCGGCGCCCTTGTCCTTCAGCAGCCGCTTGGCCATGAAGCAATAGGGGCAGAACGGGCTGGTATACATGACGATCTGCGGCATTCGGCGGGGCTCCTGAACGATCCGGCTAGGGTGACATATGGGGTCGGTCGCGACCAGTGCCAGCCGATCACATGTCGCCCAGGCAGACGCCGATATCGCGCGCCGCCTGGACCCAGACATGGTCCGGCGGCACCAGCTTCTTGCGGCCGACCACCCGGTCCAGCGGCACCGGCTCCGCCCCGTCGCCCCGGGACGCCACCATGACCCCCGACACCCCCTGCTCGATCAGCGAGGCGCAGGCGGTGCCCAGCCGGGTAGCCAGCAGCCGGTCTGCGGCCGACGGCGTACCTCCGCGCTGCAGGTGGCCGAGGATGGTGACGCGGGACTCCAGCCCGGTCATCTCCTCCAGCCGTTCCGACAGATGCATGGTGTTGCCGGCCAGGGAGTCCTTGACCTCGGCGACCCTGGCCTTGGCCCGCTTGCGGTCCTCATCCGCCTTGTCGGAGTCCTTGCGCTTCTTCAACGCCGCCAGCTCCTCCTCCGCCTCCTGCAGCTCCCGGGCCTGGGTGGCGGACATGGCGCCTTCGGAGATGGCGACGATGCTGAAGCGGCTGCCGGTGCGGCTGCGGTGCCGGATGGATTCCGCCACCGCCTCGATATCGTAGGGAATCTCCGGGATCAGGATGACGTCGGCGCCGCCGGCCACGCCGGCCCCCAGCGCCAGCCAGCCGGCATTGTGCCCCATGACCTCGACGACGATGATCCGGTGATGGCTGTGGGCGGTGCTGTGCAGACGGTCGATGGCGTCGGTGGCGATGCCCAGTGCGGTGTCGAAACCGAAGGTGATGTCGGTCTCCGCCACGTCGTTGTCGATGGTCTTGGGCAGGGTGATGACATTCAGCCCGGCCTCCAGCAGCCGGTAGGCATTGCGCTGGGTGCCGCCGCCACCCAGGCAGACCAGGGCGTCGAGGTGGTGCCGCTTGTAGGTCTCGGCGATCACCTCGGTCATGTCGAGGGTCTTGCCGCCCACCTGCATGCGGTGCGGCTTGTCGCGGCTGGTGCCCAGGATGGTGCCGCCGATGGTCAGGATGCCCGAGAGCTGGGAGCGGGTCAGCGGCACGGTGCGGTCCTCGGCCAGACCCTTGAAGCCCTGTTGGAAGCCGACGACGTGCATGTCGTAGCGGCCGATGGCCGCTTTGCCGACGCCGCGGATCGCAGCGTTCAGCCCAGGGCTGTCACCCCCGGCGGTCAGGATGCCGATCGATTTGGGCATGATGTGCTTCCCTTCGGGGCGGGAATGGCTTTCGCCTCCGCCGTTCGATCGGCGTCGACCGGAGGATTGTTTGCCGGCCCGGCGGCGTGGCCGTCAAGGGCTTTGCTTGGGTCAAGACGCCGCTGTCGGGCGCACCACCCGGGCCAGGGTCGCCACATCGACCCGAGCGGCACCGGCCCGGCGCAGGATCCGAGCGCATTCGCCGACCGTGGCCCCCGTCGTCATCACATCGTCCACCAGCAGAACGGAACGGTCCCGCAGCCGGGTGGATTCCTTGTCCGAAACCGCGAAGGCGCCGCGCACATTGGCGATCCGGCCGGTGCGGCTGAGCCCGCCCTGGCTGGGGGTCCTGCGGCGGCGTAAAAGAAGACCGGCGGCAACCGGCTTGCCGGCCTGGACGGCCAGGGATCGGGCGAGCAGGGCCGCCTGGTTGTAGCGCCGCCGGAACAGCCGCCAGCGATGCAACGGCACCGGCACCACCAGATCCGCGTCGCGCAGCATTTCGCCGGCCGCCTGGACCATCCAGCGCGCGAAGGCCGGCGCGGCATGGGTACCGTCGCCATGTTTGAAGGCCAGCACCAGCGCCCGGCTGGCATCGTCATAGCGCAGCGCCGAACGGGCCCGGTCGAAGCTTGGCTCGGCCCGCAGGCATTCGCCGCACAGGGAGTCCGCGGCGACCTCGAAGGCGAAGGGCAAGCCGCAGCAGGCGCAATGGGGCAACCCTATGAAGGCCAGCCTGCCCCAGCAGGGCGGGCACAGCGCACCCTCGCCGGCCACCACCGCACCGCAGGCGAGGCAACGCGGCGGCAGTACCGAGTCGAGTGCAATTCGGCCGAGACGCCGGATGGACGTGCGAAGGGGCTGATTGGCGGCATTCATCGCGGCATCCTGGACCAACTCACCCTTGCACGGGAGCAGTTGCTTTAACTCGCAGTTAAGCCCGCGCAACACAAGGTGGTTCGCCTCGCTCGACCTACACGGATTTCGCATATCATGACCGGCGTCGTCTCAACGCCACGCGGCATCCTCTTCCGAAAGACCCGGACCATGCCCGATGGCCGCCTTCTGATACGCAGCGGGCAGTCCTTCATGATCATGGAGCCGGACGAAATGCGGCGCGTCGACCGGTGGCTGATGATCAGCGTGGCCATCGACATGATCTGCCTTGTCGCGATCGTCACGGCTGTGCTGCTCTCCGAACAGGGCGCGGTGAGCGAGGATGCGATGTGGTCGGTTATCTGGGCGACCGCGGCGGTCCTCGTCCTGTCAGCAGTCACCATCGGAGCCTTCCTCCTGGTTTCGCTTGGAAGTCGGACGCAGCCGGCCGATCAGTCGGAGAGGCTCGAGGAAATCTGGAAGAGAGCCGGCTGAAGACGCCCTGCTCCGCAGACCGATGGCACCGGCCAGACCGCGGTCCTAGAATGCGGGATGTCCGAATCCAGCCCTGAAGTCTTCGACCGCGCCCTGGTGCGCAAGCATCGCGATCGCGCGGCACCGGGGCTGGACGGCCACGACTTCCTGTTCCGCCATACGGCCGAGGCAATCGGTGAGCGCCTCGACGATGTCTCCCGGCGCTTCCCCCGGGTGCTGGATCTGGGCTGCCATGGCGGAGAGATGGCATTGGTGCTGAGCGCGCGCGGCGATATCGAACAGCTGGTCCAGTGCGACCTTTCGCCGGCCATGGCGCGGCGGGCCGCCGGATCGGGCCATCCGACCATCGCGGCGGATGAGGAATTCCTGCCCTTCGCCGAAGCCCGCTTCGACCTGGTGGTGAGCAATCTCAGCCTGCACTGGGTCAACGACCTGCCGGGGGCGCTGATCCAGATCCGCCGGGCGTTGAAGCCCGACGGGCTGTTCCTGGGCGCAATGTTGGGAGAGGGCACGCTGGCGGAGCTGCGCGAGGCGCTGATGGCGGCGGAGATCGAAATCGCCGGCGGTGTCAGCCCGCGCCTCTCTCCCTTCGCCGACCTGCGCGACGCGGCCGGCCTGCTGCAGCGCGCCGGCTTCGCCCTGCCGGTCGCGGATCTGGAACCGGTGAGCGTGAGCTATGAGAACGCCTTCCGGCTGTTCGCCGACCTGCGCGGAATGGGCGAGACCAATGCCACCCTGGCCCGCAACCCGGCGCCGCCGTCGCGCGCCCTGTGGGCGGAGACCGCACGCCGCTATGCGGACCGGTTCGCCGACGCGGATGGCCGGATCCCCGCCACCTTCCGGGTCATCCACTTGCTGGGCTGGGCACCCCATGACAGCCAGCCCAAACCGCTGAGGCCGGGCAGCGCCACCTCGCGATTGGCGGATGCGCTGGGCACCGATGAGAGGCCGACGGGAGACAAGGCCGCGCCGAAACAGTAGGGCATATTCCGCTCAGTCGGCCTCGGTGCTGGACCGCTCCGTCGCCGCCCCGGCCGACTCCCGTAGCGTGCCGTAGAGGGCCCGCTGCTCTTCAGTCAGCCGCTCCGGAATATGCACCTGCAACCGTAGGATGAGATCGCCCATTCCGCGACCGTCGGGTGTCGGCAGCCCTTTGTTACGCAGCCGCAGCATCGCGTCCGGCTGGGTACCGGGCGGCACTGTCACCTTCACCGGGCCATCCAGCGTGGGCACGGTCAACCGGGTTCCGAGCACGGCATCGGTCACCTCGATCAGTTCGGTGCGCCAGAGATTGGGACCATGCCGCTCGAAACGCGGATCATGGGCGGCGCGAACCGCGACCAGCAGGTCACCCGGACCACCGCCGGGCTCGCGCCCGGGAAGTCCATGGCCAGGAATCCGCAACACCGTGCCGTCTTCGATGCCCGGCGGTATATGGACCTTCAACGTCTCGCCGCGAACGGTTTCGCCGTGGCCCCCGCAATCCGGGCAGGGTGTCTCGATGATCGTGCCACGGCCGCCGCAATCCGGGCAGGTGGTAATCTGCTGGAAGCTGATGCCACCCTCGCGCCGCGCCGTGGATTGCCGCCCGGCACCCTTGCATCGATCGCACGTCTTGGGCGTCGTGCCGGGTTTGGCACCGCTGCCATTGCAGGTCATGCAGGCCTTCGGACGCCGAATATGGACCTCACGATCACCGCCGGCGACGATATCAGCCAGCGGTACGACCAGCTCGGCGTGGAGGGACGCGCCCGGCCGGGGCCCGGTTCTGCGGCGAAAGATCCGGTCGAACAGCCCCCCGCCGGCCATATCGAGGCCGCCAAACCCCGCGAATATCTCGTCCAGATCCAATCCGCCGAACATCTCTTCCGGCGAAATCCCGGCGACGCCCGCGTGACCTCTGGAATCGTATTGCCGCCGCTTGTCGGGGTCGTGCAGGATCGCATAGGCCTCGGCGATTTCCTTGAACCTCTGCTCGGCGTCCGGCGCCTTGTTGCGGTCGGGATGGTACTTCAGTGCCAGCTTGCGGAAGGCCGCCTTGATCGCGGCCTCGTCAGCGTCCCGGGCGACGCCCAGCACCTCGTAGTAATCGCGTTGTTTGGCCTGCGACAACTGTCCCGCCCGGATCAGTCACGCTGATCGGCGACGAACTCTGCCGCCAACTCCTCCTCCATCCGCACCAGGTCCGCCGGAAGCGGCATGCCCATGGCGCGCATCTGCTCAAGGGTCTGCTGGATGCGCAGGAAGATCTCGTGGCGATCCCCCCATTCGCCCTCCATGTCGTCCAGCAACAGCGACACCGCAGCCTCGATCTCGTCCCGATCCATCGCTTTGGTCCCTTTCCTCATCGTTGCCGCCGGGCCAGGCCCGACGGGACGTCGGTCCGAGGATATCCGCCGCGCGATGAACTTGCGACCCAAACCGGCCGATTGACTCACCCGCTCGATCTGCTAAGGAAGGTCGGACCTTGACGAGGGGCGAGACCCGACGATGCGCAGCCGGTCCCGAATGCGACGACGAAGCGAGGCGCGACCGCGCCGCGCCGACTGACGACCGCGCACGCCCTCGATTGGCCGCGGTCCGGTCGGCCAGTCCTCTCGCACTCGATCCTCTTCGTCAGGGAACCGGATACCATGTTTGTCATCTCCGCCAAGCGGCGGGCCGACGGCCCCGCCATCGAAAGCCTCCTCGACCTTGCCTTCGGGCCCGGGAGGACCGGCAAGACCGCCTACCGGTACCGGGCCGGCGTGATGCCGGTCTCCGGGCTGGAGCTGGTGGCGCGCGATGCCGGCGCGCCGGACGCGGCACCCCTGGTCGGGTCGATCCAGTACTGGCCGGTGACCATCGGTACCGGCACATCGGCGCTGTTGCTGGGCCCGCTGGCAGTGGCGCCCGGCCGCGCCGGCGAGGGCATTGGACGGGCACTGGTCAACCGCTCGCTGGACCTCGCACAGGGCAAGGGCCACTGCATCGTCCTGCTGGTCGGGCCCATGGATTATTACGGCCAGTTCGGCTTCCGCCCCGCCGCGCCGCATGGCATCGCCATGCCAGACGAGGCGCCGGAGCGACTCTTGGTCGCAGAACTGCTGCCGGGCGCCCTGCAGGGAGTCTCCGGCGACATCCATTCGCGGAGGTGGGTTCGCCGAAGCATGCGGCAACGTTCGGGATTCCTGGGAAAGCGCTGCGCGGCCTAGCGACGCGGCCGATTAGACGCCTGCCGACGGGCCCGCTGACGGCCATGCTGCACTGCACGGCTACCGGGTTGACGCCGGTCCGATACAGGCGCAGGCTCTACCCACGTGGTCGGGAAACCGGCGACGATTCAGCCGCCGCAGTGCCCTGCGGTGACTTCCGACGGGACTCACAACCGCGGGTGGGCATCGTCGGGACCTACGAGAAGCGGGAGCCGTCATCGCCAGACCGGCTCCCGAACTCTGTCAGGGCTTGTCTCATCCGACGATCGCACGCTTGCCGCCCGGTTCGCAGGATGGCTAGCCTGCGGGATCGCTGCCATTGGAGTGATCGCATGACCCTCACCGACGCCCAAAGATCCGATTATGAACGGGACGGATTCCTTGTCCTGGAGGGTTTCGCCGACGCCGACACATGCGACGCGCTGATCGTGCGGGCCGGCGAGCTGGTCGATGCCTTCGATCCGGACTCGGTGCGCTCGGTCTTCTCGACCACCGAGCAGACCCATACCACCGACGACTATTTCCTCACCTCGGGCGACAAGATCCGCTTCTTCTTCGAGGAGGAGGCCCATGATGCCGACGGTCGGCTGCTGCGCGACAAGGCGCTGTCCATCAACAAGATCGGACATGCGCTGCACGATTTGGACCCGGTCTTCGAGCGTTTCTCGCGGGCGCCGGCGCTGGCCGGCATCGTCTCGGATCTCGGCCTCGCCTCCCCGCTGCTGCTGCAATCCATGTACATCTTCAAGCAGCCGCGGATCGGCGGCGAGGTGATCTGCCACCAGGATTCGACCTTCCTCTACACCGATCCGCCCAGCGTCATCGGCCTGTGGTTCGCCCTGCAGGACGCGACCTTGGAGAATGGCTGCCTGCAGGCCCTGCCCGGCGGCCACAAGACCGGACCGAAACGCCGCTTCCGGCGCGACGGGTCCGGCGGCGTCACCTTCGACGAGTTCGATCCGACGCCGTTCCCGGAGACCGGCATCGTGCCCCTGGAGGTGCCGCGCGGCACGCTGATCGTGCTGCATGGCGCCCTGCCCCATCTCAGCGGGCCGAACCGGTCCGACCGCTCCCGCCACGCCTATACGCTGCACGTCATCGACGGCGCCTGCGACTATCCGGCAGATAACTGGCTGCGGCGCGACCCGTCCATGCCGGCGCGGGGATTCGCCTAGCGGATCGTAACCGGCGTGCCGAGCTCCAGGCCGAACCGCTCAGCCGCATCGCCTTGATTGACCGCGATTTCCGCCAAGCCGAGGCTATTGGCGTACCAGAACCCGGTTCCGACCGGCCGATCGCCGAAGGTCCTGGCGCGGCGGAATTCGTGGCCGCCGGCCTCAAGCACCGCGTCCTTGGAAAGCGTCCCGGCCTCAATGCCGGTCACGGCGTTGCCGTAGCGGTCGCAATAGATGATCTCGGCCAGCGGCCCCGGCTGGTCGGGGCGAACCAAAGCGCCGGTCGCGACCTGCGTGCAGTCCACCGGCTTGCCCTGCGCCAGCATGGCGGCAACCGGTGCGAAGAGGTCGCGGCCGTGAAAGCTGTCGGACAGTTGCTCCGGCCGCCAGTCGATCCGCCAGGCCTGGGCCGCCCCGCCCTCGACGATGGCAGCGAACAGGCCGTTATCGGGGCCGACATAGCGGGTCCCGGAACTCTCGACGATGATCGGGTCCCGATCTGTCCCGACGCCCGGATCGACCACGGCCAGGATCACGTCCCCGATCGTCCCGGCACGATCCCGCTCCCCGTCGTAATGGCCTGCCGCCAATACCTCCGCCATGGCCCGTATCAGGCAGCCGGCGCCGGCCGGGCGGAACGGCGGCAGGTCGTGCATCAGGTCGATCACCGGCACGCCGGGCGCCCAGCGGGCCAGCACCGCATGCACCTGGCCGACATAGGGCCCGGATAGGCCGAAATCGCTCGCGAACAGGATCATGCGATGGAGTATAGCGCCGCCGAAGGTGTTATGCGGCCCGCGGCTCCGGCTACGCCACAACGGCCGCCCGCTCGGCGAGACGCCGGACGCAGGCATAGTCGCCGATGTCGAGGAATTCCGCGCCGGTGAGCAGCAACGTGTCGCGCTCCGCCGTGAGTTCGGGGTCGCCGAGCATGGCGAAGACCGCGCGGCGCAGGCGCTCGACCAGATGGTCCTCGGCGTCGGCGCCGGTGACGAAGGGTAGGCCCGGCGCCGGAGCGGTCCAGGCCAGCACCCGCAGCTCCTTGGCCACCGCCGGCCGAAACCTTCGGAAATGGGCCCAGCAGATCGCATCGATGGCCGCCAGGTCGGCCTTGCCGGCCGCCACCGCCTCGGCGCTGGCTAGGTGGCCGCCCGTCAGGCGCGCTTCGCCGAAGAAGCGGCCGTTCTCGGCCAACGGCGTCACCAGCCCCGCCAGCGCCTGCCAGCCCGACAGTGAGTCCCAGCTGTTGATGGCGCAGACGGCCCCTCGGCAGGACTCCAGCCCGTCAAAGGATGCGGTCCGGCGCACCACCACGGCGCTGCGATAGCGCGGGCCGTCGCAGCCTTCCGCGCCGTAGCATGGGGTCGCGATCGGTCGCAGCCGGCCCTCGAAACCATGGGTCAGCGGATAGCCGCAGGTCTGGCTGAACAGCAGGTCCCGATCGCGCCACAGGTCGCGGGGCGGCCGCCAGGACAGGGTTTCCGGAACCCCCTGCACGCCGGTGGCCCGCAGGGTCCGGGCCATGGACCGCCAGACCGCCTCGGCCGCCGGACGCAGCTCCGGCAGGTCGTACATCGGCAGGCTGGCGATCAGCGCCATTGCGTCGCCTCTCCCGAGGCGCTCTCGAGCTGGCGCACCGGGTGATCGATCGGACGCAGCAGATAGCGCCAGGCCAGCTGTGCATAACCGGCATAGAGCCCGGCACCCCGCGCCGCCTGGTGGTCACCGCCGATCTGCCGGTTGAAGTCCGGCAGCCGGTACCAGGACAGGGCCGGTCGGGCATGGTGGGCCACATGCAGGTTGTTGTTGAGATACAGCAGCGCGAAGAGCGGCCCCGCATGGACCACCGCCGTGCGCTCCGACGGGTCACGTGCCGCCCGATGCTCGGCGAAGGACCGCAGCAGGGTCAGCGCCGTGCCCGGATAGCAGAAGGCGACCAGATACAGCCAGACCGGCATTTCGCAGACGAGTCCGACCCAGATCAGCAGGCCCGCGACGCCGATCCCGTGGCGCAGCCAGATGCCGGCATGGCGAAGATCGCCGCCGGCGATCCGCCGGACCTCGCCCGCCAGGAACCCGCCGACGACCAGGACCGGGCCGAGCAGCAGACGCCCCAGCAGGGTCTGGTTCGCCAGATACAGGGCCCTGCGGATGGGTCCGAACCCGCCCCACCGGTCGGCCGAAATGTAGAAGCTTTCCGGATCGGCGTCGGGCTCGGTGAGCTGGTGATTGTTGTGATGCAGCAGATGAGATTCGCGATAGATCGCATAGGGCAGCCAGAGCCCCAGCGGCGGCCATCCGAGCGCCGTGTTGATCCAGCGCCGCCGGGTGGGATGGCCATGGATGGTTTCGTGCTGCAGTGAGCTGTGCCAGACGATCAGCATCCCGCCGATCGGAACCAGCAGCCAGACAGGAATCGCGGCGTGGTGCCAGGTCAGCAGTCCCCAGCCGCCATAGACGGCGACGATCACCGCCCAGGTGGGCGCTTCGAAACGGGGATTGGAGGCAATGCGGCCGGATTGTCCATGTTGTTGATTTCGTTTTGTCATTCCTGACATTTCAACGCAAATCCCGGATAAGAACAACGCGGGAACGCGCACAAACCGAGGCGCTCGGTCATCGAGTCAGGCATTTGTTGACAAATCGCAAACTATGTTGCGTAACTACGACATCGCTGACCATTCTCGACGAGATGCCGCATGGATCGCCGCGATTTCCTGGAGCAGTTCCGCGAACGGCTGGAAACGGTGATCGCCGAGTCCGGCATGAGCCGCAGCGCCTTCGCAACCGAGGCCGGTATGGACCGGTCGACCCTGTCGCAGCTGCTGTCCGCCTCGAACGACCGGCTGCCCCGGGTCGAAACCCTGGCGGCGATCGCCGCCCGCTGGCAGATCAGCATCGACTGGTTGCTCGGCCTCAGCCAGCAGGGCCAGCTCGGCGCCGACATCATGGAGGAGCAGATCAGCATCCGCCGGGACGCACTGTCGGCCGCCGACGAGATGCTCATGGATTGGCACCGCGAGGCGATCGGCTACAAGATCCGCTACGTGCCCTCCAGCATCCCGGACCTGCTACGCCTTGAGGACGTGGCGCGCTACGAGCTGGGCTATTTCGCCACCGCGCGGCCGGAGCAGGCGATCGAGAAGGCGGCGGTGCGCCTGGCCTATCAGCGGCGGCCGGAAACCGACATGGAGGCCTGCAGCTCGCTGCAGTCGATCTCCGGCTTCGCCCGGGGCGAAGGCATCTGGCGCGGCCTGGACCGCGACGCCCGGCGGCGCCAGCTCGATCACATGATCGAGCTGGTGGAGGAGCTGTACCCGACCTTCCGCTGGTTCCTGTTCGACGGGCTGCAGCGCTTCACCATCCCGGTGACGATCTTCGGCCCGCTGCGCGCCGCGGTCTATGTCGGGCAGATGTACATGGTGTTCAATTCCACCGAGCACATCCGCACCCTGACCCAGCATTTCGACGACCTGATCCGCGGCGCCGTCATCCAGCCGACCGACGTGCCGACCTTTCTGAGGACATTGCGGGACGAACTGGCCGGCTGACGGTCGCCGCCGCTGTTCATCGCTCGGGCCGCCGGGCTACAGTCTGAACAGCGGAATTGGGGAGGCGGCGCGGTGGGCGCAGGCGAAACAACCATCCTGATCGGAGGCGATTGGCGCGCGGCGGCCGGCGACGAGTCGCTGCCGGTCGTCGATCCGTCGACCGGCGAGGCCTTCGCTGCATTGTCGCGGGGCGCCGCCGCGGACATCGATGCCGCGGTCCGGTCGGCCCGCGCCGCCTTCGATGACGGCCCCTGGGGTCGGATGCCGGCGGCCGAGCGCGGGCGCATCCTGACCCGGTTGTCGCGAGCCATCGCCGAGGATTTCGAGACCCTGGTGGCCCTGGAGGCCCGCGATACCGGCAAACCCCTGAAACAGGCCAGGGCCGACATCACCGCCTCTGCCCGCTATTTCGAATATTACGGCGGCGCCGCCGACAAGCATCACGGCACGACCATCCCCTATCAGGACGGATTCACCGTCCTGACGGTGAAGGAGCCCTATGGCGTCACCGGCCACATCATTCCATGGAACTACCCGGCGCAGATCTTCGGCCGCACCATCGGCGGCTCGCTGGCGGCCGGCAATGCCTGCGTTCTGAAACCGGCCGAGGAGGCCTGCCAGACGCCATTGCGATTGGCCGCCCTGGCGCTGGAAGCGGGACTGCCGGAGGGCGCACTGAATGTGGTCACCGGGCTGGGTGCCGAAGCCGGCGCGGCGCTGGCCGCCCATCCGGGTCTGGACCACATCTCTTTCACCGGCTCGCCCGCGACCGGCACGCTGGTGCAGACGGCCGCCGCCCGCCACAACCGGCCGGTGACGATGGAGCTGGGCGGGAAATCGCCGCAGATCGTCTTCGACGATGCCGATCTGGAAGCGGCCCTGCCCTTCATCACCAACGCGATCATCCAGAACGCAGGCCAAACCTGTTCCGCCGGCAGCCGCCTGCTGGTGCAGGACGCAGTCGCCGAACCCTTTGTCGCGGCGGTGGCGGAGCGGTTCGCCGCTCTCGAAGCCGGCCCCTCGGATCGCGACCTGGATTGCGGGCCGCTGATCAGCCGGGCACAGCGGGACCGTGTCCAGGACTTCCTGGACATGGGCGCGCGCGACGGTCTGCCGATCCTGGCCCAAGGTCGCATCGCCGCCAACGCACCGGCCGGCGGCTTCTATGTGGCGCCGACCCTGATCGGCGACGTCCCGCCCGATCACGCCCTGGCGCAGCAGGAGATCTTCGGCCCGGTACTGTCGGTGTTCCGCTTCGCCGGCGAGGAGGATGCCATCCGCCTTGCCAATGCCAGCGAGTTCGGTCTGGTCGCCGGGGTCTGGACGCGGGATGGCGCACGGCAGATGCGCTGTGCCCGGCGCCTCAGGGTCGGCCAGGTCTTTATCAACAATTTCGGCGCCGGCGGCGGTGTCGAGCTGCCTTTCGGCGGCATGAAGAAGAGCGGTTTCGGCCGCGAGAAGGGCTTCGAGGCCCTGGACCATTTCACCACCACGAAGACCGTCGCCATCCGCCACGGATGAGCCGGCGCAGGACCATCGGGAGGACAGCATGCGGCTAGCGGGCAAGATCGCCATCGTGACGGGTGCCGGGTCGGGATTCGGCGAGGGCATCGCCGAGGCCTATGTGCGGGAGGGCGCCAAGGTCGTCGTCGCGGATATCGACGCCGATAACGGGCAGCGGGTCACCGAGTCCCTCAATGCCGGCAGCCCGGGCGCCGCGGTCTTCGTGGAGACCGATGTGGGCGATGGCGCCTCGTCAGAACGCATGGTGGCGACCGCGTCCGAGGCGTTCGGCGGGCTCGATATCCTGGTCAACAATGCCGGCGTCAGCCACCAGAACAAGCCGCTCTTGGAGATCGACGAGGCGGATTTCGACTTCGTCTTCCGGGTCAATGTGAAGGCGATCTTCCACGCCCTGCGCCACGCGGTACCGTTGCTGGCGGCGCGCGGCGGCGGATCGGTGATCAGCACCGCCTCGACGGCGGCGCTCCGGCCGCGACCGGGCCTGACCTGGTACAACGCGTCCAAGGGGGCCGTGGTGACGGCGACGAAATCCCTGGCGGGGGAGCTGGCGCCGCAGAACATCCGGGTCAACGCGCTGTGCCCGGTGCTGGGCGACACGCCGCTCGCCGGCACCTTCATGGGCGGCGACACGCCGGAGAAGCGGGAGCAGTTCATCGCCACCATCCCGCTCGGCCGCATGAGCACGGCCGCCGATGTGGCCGGGGCCGCGGTCTACCTGGCGTCCGACGAGGCGGCGTTCATCACCGGCGCCGCCCTGGAGATCGACGGCGGCCGCTGCGCCTGAGGCGACTAGATCGGATCGCCGCGCCGCCGCGCCATCCCGTCGCGCAGGGCGGCCGCCTCGCGCTCGAGACCCAGGCGGTCATAGAGCCGCGCCAGTTCCCAGACCTGCGAAGCGCGCCGTTCGGTCATGCAATTGGGCAGGGTGACCTGGGCCCGCATCAGCCCGGCGGCCTCGGCCAGCGTGTCGATCGCCGCGGCCTTCTCCCGGCCCTGCAGCAGCGCCGCGCGGCGCCAGCGCACCAGCACCCGCTCATCCGTCGCCGCACCCCGCAGGTCGAGAAGTAGCGCCTCGCCATAGGCATCGAGGGCCGCATCTCCGGCCCCGACCCGCTCCCGCAGGGCGCCGCGCCTTGCATGCAAAGTGAAGGCCTGCGCGGGTGCAGCCGCCGCCAACTCCGCGACAACCGATTGCGACCGCTCCGACGCCGCATAGGCCGGCATCAGGCCCAGCGTGCGTTCCAGGCCGGCGATGTGGCGGTCGATCGACTCCAGCCGTGCGGCGGGCGGCTGCGCGCCGCCGCCCATGAGCGCGGCCTCGAATTCCTCCACACCGACCATGTCCGGCGAGGCAGACCCGGCCGCGCCTGTCTTCGCCAGATCGACCGAGCGCAGGAATTCGTCCGGCGCCACGGGCAGCAGCCGGCGGTCATGGACCGGCGAGGATGCGACCGCATGACATTCCGGCGAGGCATCGAGCGTCGCGTCATACCGGTCCTGGGCCGACCCGAAGGTGCGCACGGCAAGGTGGCCGCCAAGCAGGGCGAACAGCACCAAAGCCGCGATGAAGGCCCGGTCCCGGATGAGACGTGTGAACATGCCTTGGAGCCTGCCCGATGGGGCCGGGGCGAGTCCAGGGGTGCACGGCGCAACGAAAAACCGCCCGGCGATCTCTCGCCGGGCGGTCTGTCAGGCTGAACCTGAGGTCCTGAGGCCCTATTCGCGATTGCCCAGGAACATGAGCAGGAACTGCAGCAGGTTGATGAAGGCGATGTAGAGGCTCAGCGCCCCGAACACCGCGGTCACCGTCTGCTCGTCCCGGCTCATCGCCTCGGAATACGACAGCTTGATCTGCTGCGTGTAGTACGAGGTCAGGCCCGAGAAGATCAACACGCCGGCCGCGGCGATGACGAATTGCATCATCGGGCTGGCCAGGAAGATGTTGACGATGCTGGCGATGATCAGGCCGATCAAGCCCATGATCAGGAAGCTGCCGAAGCCGGACAGGTTCTTCCGGGTCGTGTAGCCCCAGAGGCTGAGACCCGCGAAGGCGCCGGCGGTGATGAAGAAGGTCTTCACCAGGCTCTCGCCGGTATAGACCACCATCAGGATCGACAGGCCGATGCCGTTGACCGCCACGAAGGCCCAGTAGAAGCCCTGCGCCGTCACCGCGTTCGGCGAGCGCATCAGGAACATCGCCCCGAACAGCATGATCAGCGGCGCCCACATCGCAAGCGAACCGAGGCCGGTCAGGCCGACGATCAGGTTGCCCTGGGTCACATAGAAGATGTTGGTGATCGCCGGGACGTTGACGACGGACCAGGCAACGAGTCCGCTGACCACAAGACCCATGGTCATGTAGTTGTAGACGCGCAGCATGTACTGCCGCAGGCCCTCGTCAATCTCGGCCCGGTCTACGGCCTGCGCGCCGCCGTAAGCGGCAGCGCGGTCTCGCGGATCGAATGCCATGGTGCTCCTCACCCGTAAAATGGAAATTTCACCCGGTGATATTGGCGCTATCCCGGGTCAGGTCAACCGAATTCGGCCCTAAAAGGCGCTCCATAAGGTTAAGTCTCGGTGACTCCGCTCGCTCATTCGTTGCGCAGCAGCGGCGCCGCCTTCTGGCTCAACGCCTGCCAGGTGCCGAAGAAGCCGAATGCGATGGTCACTACGGTGCACAAGACCGTCGTCAGGGCCACGGCGCTGGGGATGAAGATCCAGTCCGTCTCCATGACCCATTTCAGCACCGCCCACGCCGCGATCGAGCCGATGATGGCGGCGATTCCGGCGGTGATCAGCCCCAGCAGGCCGTATTCGATCAGGAAGGCGCGCAGAACCGTGGCGCGGGTCGCTCCCAACACCTTCAGAACCACGGAATCGTAGACCCGGCGCCGATGCCCTGCGGCGATCGCACCCGCCAGGACCAGGGTGCCGGCGACCAGCGTGATGCCGGCCGTGGCCCGGACCGCGGTGCCGATCTTGCGCAGGATGTCGTTGACCATCTCCAGCGCGTCCTTGATGCGGACCGTGGTGACGTTGGGGAATTGCCGGGTCACCGCCCGCTGCACCTGCCCCTCCACCGCATCGCTGGCCTGGATGGTGGCCAGGAAGGTGTGCGGCGCGGCGTTCATCGGGCTGGGCGAGAAGACCAACACGAAATTGATCTCCATTGTTCCCCAGTCGATTTCGCGGATATTCGCTACTTCTGCCTCAATATCGCGCCCCAACACATTGACGGATATACGATCTCCAATGCCGATTCCGAAAGCTGACGCCACATCCCGATAGATCGACACCAGGGGCGGGCCGGCATAATCCGACGGCCACCAATCGCCCTCGACCACATTGTGTTCCGGACGCGCCTCGGCGGCGAAGGTCAGGCCGCGGTCGCCGCGCAGGATCCAGGCGTGTTCGCGGTTGACCAGCTTGTCGCGGGCCGGCTCTCCGTTGATTTTGACGATGCGCCCGCGCAGGGACGGCACCTGGTCCAGATTGCCGGTGCCTTCCATGGCGTCGACCATGTCGGTGAACGGCGCCATCTGGTCGCGCTGGATGTCCACAAAGAAGAAGGCCGGCGCCTCGTCCGGCAGGCTCTCGGTGATCTGCCGCGACATATTGCCCTCGATCAGGGCGATGGTGACCAGCACTGTCAGGCCGAGGCCGAGCGACAGAACCACGCTGGAGGTCGGCGCTCCGGGGCGGCAGAGATTGGCCAGCGCCAGGCGCAGTCCGGGCTGCCTTGGCCGTCCGAGCCGCCGGGCCCCGGCAATCACCAGCCCGGAGGCCAGCCGGAACAGCAGGATGGTGGCGCCGGCGCCGATCACGAACCAGATGGCGAACAGCCGCTCCTCCGCGGTTGCGATCGCCAGCCCGGCAAGCGCCAGCCCGGATACGGCGGTGGCGAGGACGAAGACCGCCCTGGGCCATCGCCGGTTGGGCGCCACCACGTCGCGAAACAGATCGGCGGCGGAGATGTCGCGGGCCCTGGCCAGCGGCCAGAGCGAGAATGTCAGCGCCGTCAGCACCCCGAAGGCCGACGCCGTCGCCAGGGCCATGGGGTAGAGCCCGGCCCGGGCGGTGACCGATAACAGATCGGAGACGATCTGGTTCACCACCATGGGCGCCACGGCGCCGATGGCGAGCCCCAGGGCGATGCCGACGGCGGAGAGGATCCCGATCTGGGTCAGGTAGGTCTGGAACACCAGCCGGCCGCTGCCGCCCAGGCATTTCAGGGTCGCGATGGTGGCGATGCGGCTGTCGAGATAGGATTTGACCGCATTGCCCACGCCGACGCCGCCGACCAGCAGGGCGGTCAGCCCCACCAGGGTCAGGAACTGGGTCAGCCGCCGCACCATGCGCTCCAGCGACGGTGCGGCATCGGTGTAGTCGCGCACGCGCCAGCCGGCATCGGGGAATCGTTCTCTCAGATCCGCCACATAGGGGGCCACGTCGCCCCGGGAGGGCAGCCGCAGCTTCATGTGGTAGTAGATCTGGCTGCCCTCGGTCACCAGCTCGGTGACGGCCAGCGCATCGGGCGTCACCATGACCCGGGGCCCCAGGCTGAATCCGCCGGCCACCCGGTCCGGCTCATGCTCGATGACGGCTCGGACCTCCAGATCGGCTTCGCCGACCCGGATCGTATCGCCGATATCGACTGCCAGGCGGGTCAGCAAGGTCTCTTCGATCGCCGCGCCCCAGATGCCGCCGCGCTGTTCCAACGCTTCGGCCAGGGATCCGCCGCCGGCCAGCCGAAGCTCGCCATAGAGCGGATAGGCGCCGTCGACGGCCTTCAGCTCCACCAGCGTGGCATCGTCGCCGGTGCTGCGGGCCATGACCCGCATCTCCGAGCTCGCGGAAAACTCGGCCGTCGACTGGAGATGGGCCAGCTCCGCCCCTTCTGCCGGCCGGTAGATGCGGCGGATGGCGATATCGCCGCCCAGGATCGCCTGGCCGTCATCGCGCAGGCCTTCCATCACGCCGCTGGAGACCGACTGCACGGTGGCGATGGCCGCCACGCCCAGGGTCAGGCAGGCCAGGAAGATGCGGAAGCCGCCGAGCCCGCCGCGCAACTCGCGCCGGGCCAGCCGGAAGGGGAGCGCCCAGCGCATCAGCCGGCCGCGACCGCGGCGTTGGCCGGCGTCCCGTGATCGACGATCAGCCCGTCGACCAGCCGGATCTGCCGGTCGCAACGATCCGCCAGGGCCGGGTCATGGGTGATCAGCAGCAGCGTCGCGCCCTTGTCCCGCGACAGGGCGAACATCAGGTCGATCACCTGCTCGCCGGTATGCCCGTCCAGATTGCCGGTCGGCTCGTCGGCCAGGATCAGCGACGGCTCGGCGGCGAAGGCGCGGGCCAGCGCCACGCGCTGCTGCTCGCCGCCGGAGAGCTGTCCCGGATAATGGGTCAGACGGTGGCCGAGGCCGACCGCCGTCAGCCCCTCCTCCGCCCGGTCGAAGGCGTCCTTGCGGCCGGCAAATTCCAGCGGGATCGCCACGTTCTCAAGCGCCGTCATGGTCGGCACGAGATGGAAGTTCTGGAACACGATGCCGACATGGTCGCGGCGGAACAGGGCCAGCGCATCCTCGTCCAGGGCCGCCAGATCATGGCCGGCCACCACCGTGCCGCCGGAGGACGGCCGCTCCAGCCCGCCGATGATCATCATCATCGTGGACTTGCCGGACCCGGACGGTCCGACCACGCTGACCCGCTCTCCGCGGCCGATATCCAGGTCGATTCCGCGGAGGATATTGACCGGGCCGGCCGCGCTCTCCAATTCTAGGTGGACGTCCTTCAGGACGATAATGGCCTCACGGTCACCGGCAATATCGGGCAAGGCATGGTCCTCTGGAAACGATTCCTGGCTTCAAGCCTAGATGGCGCAATGGCGCTGTATGTCAACAAATCCCGTGTAACCAAATGTGTCAGCGCGTCCGCGGCGGCCGTCCTGTGGCTGCTCGCGGCAGCGATTCCGGGTGCCGCGGCCGAACCCATCCGCCTGCTGGCGATCGGCGACAGCCTGACCGCAGGATACGGCCTGCCGACCGATCAGTCATTCCCGGTGCAGCTGGAAGCGGCCCTGCGCGACCAGGGCTACGAGGTGGCCGTCATCAATGCCGGGGTCAGCGGCGATACCACCGCCGGCGGCCTGGCGCGGCTGGACTGGGCCCTGGCGGACGCGCCGGACCTGGTGCTGCTGGAGCTGGGCGCCAATGACGGGCTGCGCGGCCTGGACCCGAACGACACGCGGCGCAATCTCGCCGCCATGCTGGAGCAGCTGACCGAACGGGGCATGCCCACCCTGCTGGCCGGCATGTATGCGCCGCCCAATCTGGGCCGCGAATACGGCGCGGTGTTCAACGCCCTCTACCCGGAGCTGGCCGAGACCTATCAGGTGCCGCTCTATCCCTTCTTCCTGGACGGGGTTGCCGCGGTCGAGGCGCTGAACCAGGCCGACGGCATCCATCCCAACGGCCAGGGCGTGGCGGTGATCGTGGAGAGGATGCTGCCCTCGGTGATCGCGCTGATCGAGTCCGCCGGGCTGGCGCCGAGAGGCTAGCGGCCCGACCCTCCCTTCCGTCAGCCGCCAATTGCGGTTATACCGTCCGGCCGTTTTGCCCGATCGAAGGCCCAGGCGGTCCCCAATGAGACCGACCATAAGACAGGGAGTCCCCCATGCAGTACCGCCCCCTCGGCCGCACCGGCCTCAATGTCAGCGCCGTGTGCCTGGGCACCATGACCTGGGGCAACCAGAACAGCGAGGCGGAGGCCCACGAGCAGCTGGACTACGCGCTGGACCAGGGCGTCAACTTCATCGATACGGCGGAGATGTATGCGGTCCCGGTCTCGGCCGACCACTACGGCAAGACTGAGCAATACATCGGCACCTGGCTCGCGGCCCGGGGCAACCGCGAAAAGGTCATCCTGGCGACCAAGGTCAGCGGCCCCTCTAATCGCCCCTTCGTGCGGGACGGCAACTCGCGGCTGGATGCGAAAAACATCAATGCCGCCATCGATGCCAGCCTGGAACGGCTGCAGACCGACTATGTCGACCTCTACCAGCTGCACTGGCCGGACCGGAACACCAACTTCTTCGGCAAGCTCGGCTTCGTGCATTCCTCCGACGAGGACATGATCCCGCCGGAGGAGACCCTGGAGGCGCTGGACGGGCTGGTTAGGTCCGGCAAGGTGCGCCATGTCGGGCTGTCGAACGAGACGCCCTGGGGGGTCATGGAGTTCCTCAAGGTGTCGGAAGCTCGCGGCTGGCCGCGCATGGCCTCGGTGCAGAACCCGTACAGCCTGGTCAACCGCACGTTCGAGGTCGGTCTGGCGGAGCCCGCCCTGCGTGAGGATTGCGGCCTGCTGGCCTATGCGCCGCAGGCGGCCGGCTGGCTTTCCGGCAAATACCTCAACGGCGCCCTGCCGGAAGGGAGCCGCAAGGCGGTGTTCAACCAGAAGAGCCGCTACGACAATCCGCGCGGCGAGGCGGCCATCGCGAAATACGTGGCGATCGCCCGCACGCACGGGCTCGACCCCTGCCAGATGGCGGTCTCCTTCGTGCTGTCCCGGCCCTTCACCACCGCCGCCATCATCGGTGCCACGACCATGACACAGTTGCGCACCGCAATCGGGTCCATGGACGTGACCCTGCCCCCGACCGTGCTCGAGGAAATCGAAGCGGTCCACGCCGACAACCCCAACCCGTGCCCCTAAGGCTATGCCATGCCACGCCTATTCGTTGCTCTGGAGATCCCCGGCCCGGTCCGGGAACGGCTGGCCCTGGTGCAGGGCGGGGTGCCCGGTGCCCGCTGGGTAAGGCCGGAGAACCTGCATCTCAGCCTGCGCTTCATCGGCGAAGTCGATGAGCATGCGGCCGCCGACCTGGACGCCCAGCTCGGCCGCATTGCCGCCGACGGTTTCGACCTCAGAATCGCCGATGTCGGCAGCTTCGGCCCCGACCGCAGCCCGACCGTGCTCTGGGCCGGCGTGCCGCGTAGCGAATCCCTGCAGCATCTGCGCGACAAGGTCGACCGGGCCGTCGTGGCCGCCGGCCTCTCCGCCGACGACCGCAAGTTCAAGCCCCATGTCACCCTGGCGCGGCTGAAGAACGGCCGGCGCGACCGGGTCCATCGCTGGCTGTCCGACAACGCCTTCCTGTCGACCGCGCCCTTCCCGGTCGACCGCTTCGTGCTGTTCCGCAGCCATTTGAACCGCGATGGGGCAAGCTATGAGGCGCTGGCGGAGTATCCGCTGGCGACGGCCTTCGTTGCCGATGCCGGAATGGCCGATGGGTCGTGGAGCGGGGCGGCAGCCGAAGGCGCCTCGGACTAGGTAACGCCGATTGCCTTCGCGAACCTAACTCGCAATAGGCCGAGATCGGATACGCCGTCAACCTGCCATAGGATCGGGCAGACCCGTCTGCCGCACCAACTGCCGACGCAATTGATCGAGATCGGCAAGGGTGGAGACAGTGAGGGATCGGCCCTCCCTAGATATCAGCCGGAAGGGCCTGCCTGGCGCGGCTCTTTGGTCCGGCTTAATCTCAGCAATCTCATCGAGCCACATCTCCATCTGCCGCTTGGAAACCAGTCCGCGACGGTACACCACTCGACGATCGGTGATGACGATCTCCATCGCCCGATAGACGATGAAGAATGTCAGAACAGCGCCGCCCAGAGCCGCCCAGGCGATGACTGCCATCTGGCGCCAGAGAGGCTGCCAGTGGGATTCGAAGATGAGGCCGCTCAATGCGGCTCCCAAGGGTATCGCGACGATAATCGAGACGGCGCTGCCGCTTGCGAGGATCTTTGCGCCCTTGGTCGTCTGTCTGGATCTGTGGAGGATGGTTTCGCCTGGATGCAACTGCAGCCAATCGACCATCACCAGCTCCGCCTTCTGTGCATCCGTCCCGATCTCAACCGGAAATCTTGGGGCGAAATCAATGCCAAGTAATTCTATTTTCGCGCAATGCTAGCGACCGTCGGTTAAGGGATTGCTTACCTTAGATATCACGCTCTATAGCGCCTCGCCCTTGACCAGGCGCGGTAGGGTGCCGGAAAGGCCCATGGCGTCGTGGAAGATGCGGCGCTTCAGGCCCGGCAGGCGGTTGATGACTGCCAGACCGACATCGCGGGCGGCCTTCAACGGCGGCACCGAATTGGCGAACAGGCGGTAGAAGCTGTCGGTGCTGGCGATGGTGGTCATGACGTCCACCCGGCGCCAGCGCTCGTAACGGCGCAGCAGACCGGCATCGCCGATGTCGAGGCCGAGCCGGCGGGCGTCGGCCACCACCTCCGCCAGGGCGGCGGCGTCGCGCATGCTCAGGTTCAGGCCCTGGGCGGCGATCGGGTGCACCGCGTGCGCCGCCTCGCCCATCAAGGCCAGCCGGTCGCCCACATAGCGCCGCGCATGCAGGCCGGAGAGCGGATAATCGAAACGCTTGCCGACCTGGCTGACGGTGCCAAGCCGGCTGCCGCAGCGGCGCTGCAACTCCGCATCGAAGGCCGCCTGCGGCAGCTCCATGTAGAGCGGCGCGTCCCGGCGGCGCTCGCACCAGATGATCGCCGAGCGGTGCCGGCCGTCCGGCAGGTCGGGCATCGGCACCAGGGCGAAGGGGCCGGAGGGCATCACATGCTCTACCGCCACGCCGTCATGGGGCCGGTCATGGGCGACGACGCAGGCGATGGCGGTCTGGTCGTACTGCCAATGCCGGGTGCGAATGCCGGACCAGGCCCGGGTCGGGGATTGCCGACCATCGGCGCCGACCAGGAGCGCGGCGCGGACCGTGCGGCCGTCCTCCAGCTCCACGACGATGCGGCCGCCCTGCCGGTCGAAGCCGGTGACCGGCGCCGGCGCCAGATGGGTCACCGAGGGCAAGTCCTCCAGCCGGTCTAGCAGACCCGCACGAAGCTCGCCATTGTCCACATTGTAGCCATAGGGATGGTCGCCGATATCGGCCGGGTCGACCTGCAGGACCAGCGGCGACCAGTTGTCGGCGATATGCAGCCCGGTGATGGCCTCGGCGCTGGGCTCGACCCGCGGCCAGGCGCCCACACCTTGCAGCACCCGGATCGATCCATAGGTCAGCGCCGTGGTCCGGTCGCCCTCGCCTGGCGCGGCACGGACCGCGGGCGGCGCCCGGTCGATCACCACGGTCGGCAGCCCCGCCGTTCCCAGGGCCGCGGCCAGTGTCAGGCCGGCGGCACCGCCGCCGACCACAACGATCTCGGTGTCCAGCGACCCGCCGCTGGTGCGTGTTGCTCTTGCCATGCACCGAACATCGTCCGGCACCGGTCGCTTGTCCAGTGCGCGGCGGACAATCCTGCTGATGAATTCTTAGGCATTGCCTAATTCTTAGGCAGAGCCGCGCCTGTTTGTTGGGCTTGCTTCCACCCAGCCCCTTCATAAGCCGCTGAATCATTTTACTTTTCCCGCATCAGGCAAAGCCGGCACGGAACTTGAATTACGTGATGGGTTCGCCGAGGGGCGAAGGGATTCGCATGGCCGGATCCCGGGCGACGCAAACAGGCAGGGGACAAGACATGAAGCTGGTCATGGCCATCATCAAGCCTTTCAAGCTGGACGAGGTGCGTGAGTCGCTGACCGCCCTCGGCCTGCAGGGCCTGACCGTTGGCGAGGTCAAGGGATTCGGACGGCAGAAGGGCCAGACCGAGATCTACCGCGGCGCGGAGTACTCGGTGAGCTTTCTGCCGAAAGTGAAGATCGAGGTCGTTGTGACCGACGATATGGCCGAGCGGGTCGTGGAGGCGATCCAGAAATCGGCCAATACCGGTCGCATCGGCGACGGCAAGATTTTTGTTCTGGACGTTCCGACCGCTGTTCGGATCCGGACGGGAGAGACCAACGCGGAGGCGCTGTAACGATGAGTAAGAGTATCCCGATGAAGAGGCTGGGCGTGGGAGGCGCCGCGCTGGCGGTGTCGATGCTGGCGGGCCCGGCCCTGGCTCAGGAGGCCGCGGCCGGCGTTTCGCCGGAAACCGCCTTCGTGTTCAACACCTTCTCGTTCCTGGTGAACGGCTTCCTGGTGATGTGGATGGCCGCCGGTTTCGCCATGCTGGAATCCGGCCTGGTGCGCACCAAGAACACCGCGGCGATCTGCCTGAAGAACATCGCGCTCTATTCGATCGCCGGCATCATGTACTACCTGATCGGCTATGACCTGATGTACACCGGCGTCGACGGCGGCTACATCGGCAGCTTCTCGCTGCTCTACAACCCGGCCGGCGCCGAGGCGGAACTGCTGGGCGGCAGCGAGGATCCGGAGGTCCTGGCCGCGGTGGTCGGCAACGGCTATTCGCAGATGTCCGACTGGTTCTTCCAGATGGTCTTCGTCGCGACCGCCGCGTCGATCGTGTCGGGCACCCTGGCCGAGCGCATCAAGGTCTGGCCGTTCATGGCCTTCGTGGTGGTTCTGGCCGGCTTCCTGTATCCGATCCAGGGTTCCTGGACCTGGGGCGCGGGCTGGCTGTCCGAGATGGGCTTCAGCGATTTCGCCGGCTCGACCATCGTGCACTCGGTCGGCGGCTGGTGCGCCCTGACCGGCGCGCTGATCCTGGGCGCCCGCAAGGGCAAGTTCAGCGCCACCGGCGCGGTGCACCCGATGCCGGGCGCCAACCTGCCGCTGGCCACCCTGGGCACGTTCATCCTGTGGCTCGGCTGGTTCGGCTTCAATGGCGGCTCGCAGCTGGCGCTGGGTTCCGCGGCCGACGCCGCCTGGATGGCCGTGGTCTACGTCAACACCAACCTGGCGGCAGCCGGCGGCGTGGTGGCGGCGATGGCGCTCAGCCAGCTCATGTTCAAGAAGATGGACCTGACCTTCGCCCTGAACGGCGCCATTGCCGGTCTGGTGTCGATCACCGCCGGTCCCGATCTGACCAACCACCTGATGTCGATCATCATCGGCGCCATCGGCGGCGCCCTGGTGGTGGTCGCGGTGCCGCTGATCGACAAGCTGAAGATCGACGACGTGGTCGGCGCCATCTCGGCCCACCTGGTCGCCGGCATCTGGGGCACGCTGGCCGTCGGCATCTTCGGCGGCGGTGACATCGTGGTGCAGGTGATCGGCATCCTGGCCATCGGCCTGTTCATGGTGGCGACCAGCACGGTGATGTGGATGCTGCTGAAATTCACTGTCGGCATCCGTGTCACCGAAGAGGAAGAAGAGCTTGGCCTGGACAAGGCCGAGCTGGGCATGGAGGCCTATCCGGAGTTCGGTCAGGGGTCGCAGCGGGTCTAACCCGGGCAACCCCTACCACTGGCGGCGGGCGGCGCCGGACCCGAACCGGGGCCGTCCACTTCCTCCCGCGACTTGGGCGGACCAGAGCGGTCCGCCCTTTCTTTTTGTCCGGACGCTGGCAGTTCGTTAAACGAAATTTGCAGGACTCCATGCAAACTGGCCGGAATCGCTTCAAGAGTCGGTTCGGAGCGTGGCCTTGTTTCCGCCATCGGCGGGACATAGGATCGCGACCGCCCGGCAAAGGGTCTTCAAGGACGCAATAGCGCTCGACATGGTGGCATCGCCGCAGATCAACCTCCGTCTGGAGGAGCTGACGAACTATCCGTTCGCCCGGCTGAGGTCGCTGCTCGACGGCATCGACCCGCCGGCGGGCACGCCGCCGCTGGCCATGTCCATCGGCGAGCCGCAGCACACTGCCCCGGAGCTGATCGGCGAGGCCCTGGCCGCCCATTCCGACGACTGGAACCGCTACCCGCCGATCGCCGGAACCGAGGATTTCCGCGACGCCGCCGCGGACTGGCTGGAACGCCGGTTCCGGCTCCCCTCCGGGCTGGTCGACCGCGATCGCGGGCTGTTGCCGGTCTCCGGAACCCGCGAGGCGCTGTTCCTGACGGCCCAGCTCGCGGTCTCGCCGCGCCGGGACGGCGTGGTGCCGGCGGTCTGCCTGCCCAACCCCTTCTATGCCGCCTATGAGGGTGCCGCGGTGATGGCCGGAGCAGAGCCGGTCTTCCTGGAGGCCACCGCCGCGACCGGCTTCCTCCCCGATCTCGACGCCCTGACGCCGGACCTGCTGGACCGCACGGCACTCTTCTATTTCTGCAGCCCCTCCAACCCGCAGGGCGCCGTCGCCGATCTCGCCTATCTGCAACGGCTGATCGGCCTGGCCCGGCGCCATGGCTTCGTGCTGGCGATCGACGAATGCTACGCGGAGATCTACGATTCCGCACCGCCGCCCGGCGGGCTGGAGGCGGCCGCCGGGATCGATGGCGGCGCCCTGGACAACCTCCTGGTCTTCCACTCCCTCTCGAAACGGTCCAGCGCGGCGGGGCTGCGCTCCGGATTCGTTGCCGGCGACCCCGCCCTGATCGCCGATTTCGCCAGGCTGCGCGCCTTCTCCGCCGCCGGCATGCCGCTGCCGGTCCTGGCCGCCTCGGCCGCCCTGTGGCGCGATGACGCGCATGTGGAGGAGAACCGGGCCCGCTACCGGGCCAAATTCGATCTCGCCGAGTCCGCGCTGGGCGACCGCGACGGCTATGTACGGCCCGCCGGCGGCTTCTTCCTGTGGCTCGATCTCGGCCCCGGGGGCGATGGCGAACTGGCGGCGCGGACGCTGTGGCGCGAGGCCGGCATCAAGGTGCTGCCCGGCGCCTATTTGACCCGGCCGGATGCCGACGGTATCAATCGCGGAAGCCGCTACATCCGCATCGCCCTGGTGCATGACGAGCCGGTGCTGGCGGCCGCCCTGCCCCGCCTGGCCGAATGCCTCGGCGCGGCCGCGGGGGCCGAAGGCCGACCGGCCGCCGAGACAGTTCTGACGACGAGTCCGTAGGAACCGGAGATGGCATCCACAACCTCCCGACGCCGGGGCGGCGCGCGCCAGACCTCGTTCCTGCCGGCCGGTGCCAGCCGCTTCCTGAAGCGCCGCATGGTCGAGTTGCTCGGCCTGGCGCTGGCGGCGCTCGGTGTGGCGGCCATCGTCGCCATGGCCAGCTACGATCCCTCCGACCCGTCCTGGAACACCGCGGCCACCGCCGGCGTCACCGCCAATCTGCTGGGCACCCCGGGCGCCATCGCCGCCGACCTGTTGCTGCAGAGCGTCGGCGCCGCCGCTGGCCTGGTGGCCATAGCCCTCATCATCTGGGGCCTCCGGATCCTGCGCCATTACGATATCGGCCGGCTCTGGGTCCGGGCCGTTGGAACCGTGCTGGCGACCGGCCTAGCGGCGATTGCCCTGACGCAAGTCGCGCCGCTGGCCTCCTGGCCGGTGCCGGCCGGCATGGGCGGCGCGGCCGGCACGCTTTCGATGGACTGGATCGTGGCCGCCGCCGGGGCGAGCCTGGCGCCGGGGCAGGAGATCTGGGTCGCGGTTGCCGCCGGCCTGTTCTCGGCCATCGCCTTCCTGGTCGCGCTGGGCCTCAGCCGATCGGATTGGGGCGTGGCCTGGGGCGGCGTCACCAGCCTGGGCGGCCTGCTGGGACGCGGGGTCCGCGCCGCCGGCAGGGCCCGCCCCCGGTCCTGGACCAGCACGCCGGGTGCGGCGGCCCAGCGCGCCGATGACGAGCGCGCGGTTTCGGCGCCCGTGGAAGTGCCGCCACCGCCGCCCCTGTCGGCCGAGGACATCCTCGACGGCCCGATCGGCATCGCACAGCCGCCCGCCGAGACCCGGAAACCCGCCAAGGCCGAGCCGCTGGTCGCCGCCAAGGCCAAGCCGCCGGCCCAGGGCCGCCGCGCCGCGTCGGAAAAGCAGGCCAAGCTCGGCTTCGCCGACAGCGACTTCAAGCTGCCGCCGCTGGACCTGCTGCATCCGGTCGACCCCTCCGCCCGGCCCAAGGCGCTGAGCGCCGAGGCGCTGCGCAAGAACGCCGAGATCCTGGAAGGGGTGCTGGGCGATTTCGGCGTCAAGGGCGAGATCGTGCGGGTAAATCCGGGCCCGGTGGTCACCCTCTACGAGCTGGAGCCGGCCCCCGGCACCAAGTCGAGCCGGGTGATCAACCTGTCCGACGATATCGCCCGCTCCATGAGCGCCGTCTCGGTGCGTGTCGCGGTGGTGCCGGGGCGCAATGTCATCGGCATCGAGCTGCCCAACGCCGAGCGCGAGATGGTGTTCCTGCGCGAGCTGCTGTCGTCGAAAGCGTACGAGCGCGACGGCGGCGCCCTGTCGCTGCTGCTGGGCAAGGACATTGCCGGCACGCCGATCACCGCCGATCTGTCGCGCATGCCGCACCTGCTGGTCGCCGGCACCACCGGTTCGGGCAAGTCCGTCGCTATCAACACCATGATCCTGTCGCTGCTGTACCGGCTGCCGCCGCAGAAGGTGCGCATGATCATGATCGACCCGAAGATGCTGGAGCTCAGCATCTATGACGACATCCCGCATCTGCTGTCGCCGGTGGTCACCGATCCGAAGAAGGCGGTGGTGGCCCTGAAATGGGCGGTGCGCGAGATGGAGGACCGCTATCGGTCCATGTCCAAGCTGGGCGTGCGCAATATCGACGGCTACAACCAGCGCCTGCGCGACGCCCGGGCCAAGAAAGAGACCCTGATGCGCCGGGTCCAGACCGGCTTCGACCCGGATACCGGCAAGCCGATCTTCGAAGACCAGCCGCTCGACCTGACCGAACTGCCGCATATCGTCATCCTGGTCGACGAGATGGCCGACCTGATGCTGGTCGCCGGCAAGGAGATCGAGGCCGCCATCCAGCGCCTGGCCCAGATGGCCCGCGCCGCCGGGCTGCACCTGATCATGGCCACGCAGCGGCCTTCGGTGGACGTGATCACCGGCACCATCAAGGCCAACTTCCCGACCCGGATCAGCTTCCAGGTCACCAGCAAGATCGACAGCCGCACCATCCTCGGCGAGATGGGTGCCGAGCAGCTGCTCGGCCAGGGCGACATGCTCTATATGGCCGGCGGCGGCCGCATCACCCGCGTGCACGGACCCTTCGTCAGCGACGAGGAGGTCGAGCAGGTGGTGGCGCATCTGAAGGCCCAGGGCGAGCCGACCTACGACGAGTCCATCCTGGAAGAGGATGAAGGCCCGGTCATCGGCGAAGGCAACGGCCGCGGCAATGGCGGCGACGAGCTGTACGACCAGGCCGTCGCCCTAGTGGCCCGCGAGGGCAAGGCCTCGACCAGCTTCATCCAGCGCCACCTGCAGATCGGCTATAACCGCGCCGCCCGCATCATCGAGCAGATGGAGCAGGATGGCGTGGTCAGCCAGGCCAACCATGTGGGTAAGCGCGAAGTGCTGATCGGCAGCGGCGGCTAGGCCCCTCCCCTCTTCCCACCGTCACCGCCTTCATTCGTCGTCCCTAGGTCGAGCCCGGGGACGATGCGGATTTATCGTGGCGATACCGCTCCCATGCCGCACTTCCGCCAAAGACCGGCGGCAACCATTGCCCCATGAAGATGGTTGGGACATTCGTCGGTACCGTGCTGGCAGCGCTGCTGCTCGCCGGGCCGGCCGCCGCGCAATTGCCGCTCGCCGCGACTGACGCCGAAGTGGTTCGGCGCGTCGAAGCCTATCTGGAAGACCTGACGACGGTGCAGGCGCGATTCGTGCAGCACAGCCAGGCCGGCGGCTTCGCCCAGGGCACCTTCTACCTGTCCCGGCCCGGGCGGATGCGGATCGAATACGATCCGCCGATCCCGTTCCTCTATGTGGCCGACGGGTTCTGGCTGACCTTCTGGGATGAGGAGCTGAAGCAGCGCACGGATGTGCCGCTCGGCTCGACCCTGGCGGATTTCCTGATTCGCGAGGATGTCAGCCTGACCGGCGACGTCACCGTCCAGGATATCCGGCGCTCGAACCAGCTCGGCGAGGTCGAGCTCGACCTGATCCAGACCGACGATCCGGGTGCCGGCATGCTGACCCTGGTCTTCGCCGACGAGCCGATGGCCTTCAAGCGCTGGACGGTGCTGGACGCCCAGGGTCTGTTCACCGAGGTGACCCTCAACGAGCCGGTCTACGGGCTGGCCCTCGACGGCGACCTGTTCCGCGCGCCCCGCCCGCCCCGCCGCAACCGCGACGACTGAGGGCGAACCGCTATCAGCGGCCGGAACGGGAAGCGCCCCCACCCCGTTCCTGGGATGAGGGCGCTGTTCGCCAACAGGCCACACTGAACGCCTGGGCGATTATTTCCGCCAACCCGACGACATCGACTGCTCGGTGGTGCGGCCTTCCCGGTAGGCCTCGACGCGCTCCTTCAGCACGTCGTATTCCTCGCAGCCGAAGAAGCAGATGCTGTCGAGGGCATCCAGATGCTCCTCGGCCTTCTCCAGATTGCCAGTCTCCAGATACAGCTCGCCGACATATTCATGGGCGCCGCGATGGCGCGAATCGATCGAGAGCGCCTTCTGGTAGTGCTCCAGGGCCACCGCATAGCGCTGCAGCTTGCGGTTTGCGTAGCCGAGATAGTTGAAGGCATCGGCGTTGTCCGGATCCTTCTCGGCCACGGACAGCAGCAGGGGGATGGCGGCTTCGTAGTCGCCGGCCTCGATCTTCTGCACTGCCGTCGTGTAGTTCGGGTCGACGCGGCTGGAGGTGTCGTCTTCGTCGCCGCCGCCGGCACCGAGGGCGGGGCCGGCTGCCAGGGCGGCGATCGAGGCGGCGGCAATCAGGGTCAGGGCTGAATGTCTGATGGACATGGGATCCTCGTTTCTGTCTGGCGGTCGATCCGCCGATCGTGATCGTGTTCCCTTCGCGGGATCTGTGGTCGACTGCCGCGGTCCACCGGATTATCCGGCCGACTGTCCGCCGCGTCACAGGTAGATACGAGCCTGCCTCTGCATCCGGTTTCACATTTTTCCCGTATGGTGTGGCAGCGATGCGGCGCTATTGTCCGCACAACCTTTCGGAGGGCCATCCGGCCCTGCAATTCTCGAGTGACTATGGCGCAGGATTCACCGTCGGACCGGCTGGTTGCGCTTCTGGGGCGCTGCGCCGCGGAAGACCGTCGCGCATTCGACAGCCTGTATCATGCGGTGGCGCCGAAACTCTATGGCGTCGCCCTGCGTATATTGAATCGGAACAGCTGGGCGGAGGAAGCGCTGCAGGATGCGTTCGTAAATATCTGGCGACATGCCGGCCGCTACGATCCGGCACTGGGTCGGCCGATGACCTGGATGATCAACATCGTGCGCAACCGGGCTCTCGACATACGCCGTAGCGCCGTCTACCGCACCGACGAGGTGGAATGGTCGGCGGATGAAGACCGCCGGCTGAGCGGCGACGATCCCTCGCATCTGGCCGAGACCAACCAGGAGCTGGCGCGGGTGCTGCACTGCATGCGGGAACTGGCCGAGCCGCAGCAGCGCTGCATCCTGCTGATGTACCATCGCGGCCACACCGCCACCGAGGCCGCCGGCCATCTGGACCTGCCGGTCGGAACCGTCAAGACCTGGTGCCGGCGCGGGCTGATGGCGATCCGGGAATGCCTGGCGCGATGAGATACGACGATCCAGAACTCCAGGACCGGCTGGCGGCGCAATATGCGCTCGGCGCCCTGAGCGGCCTCACCCGCCGGCGGCTGGAGACGCTGATGGAGGACCGGCCGGAATGGCAGGCGCGGGTCGCCGCCTGGCAGGAACAGCTGGCGCCGCTGGCCGACACCGCGCCGCCGGTGGTGCCGCCAGCCTATGTGCTGAACGCCCTGCATCGCCAGCTGTTCCACGGCCACAGCGAACGGCCGCGCGCCCGGACCTCCTGGTGGGATCGGTTGGCGCTCTGGCGCTGGACCGCCGGCGCCGCCCTGGCGGCCGCCGCGGCCCTGGTCGCCTATGTGGTCGTCGAACCCGGCCTGCTGGAGGAGACTCCGGTCGTCGCGGAACGCCAGATCTCGCCGAGCTATGTCGCCGTCCTGGCCGACGAGGCGAATACGCCCGGCATCGTGGTCACGGCCTTCAACAAGCCCTGGCGGCTGGCGGTCGAACCGCTGGAGGGCCTGACGGCGCCGCAGGGCGCGGTGCTGCAGATCTGGGCGGTGGAACGCGACACCGGCACCACGCGGCCCCTAGCCAAGCTGGCCGACCGGGAGCCGGCCCAGATGTCCATGTCCGAAGAGATGTGGTCGATGGTCAAGAATGCGGAATCGCTGGTGGTCAGCCTGGACGAGCCGGAGGCGGAGGCGCCGGGGCGGATCCTCTATGCCGGGCTGTGCATCCGGCTGGACGGCCCGCCGGAGCTGCAGTCAGGCTCGCCGCCCGGGCCGGAACGGGCGAACAACTAGGTCAAGCCAGGCCCGCTCCGGCAGCCTTTCCACGCCGATCGGCATATCCTGGGTCCGCCGGGTGCGGCTGCGCGAGCCGAACAGCGGGTCCCAGAAGCTGAACAGCGTGCCGTAATTGCTGTCGGTGTCGGACCGCACGGCGTGGTGATGCACCCAATGGATCGAGGGGGTGATTATCACCCGCGACAGGGCCCGTTCCAGCCCTGCCGGCAGCCGCAGATTGGAATGGTGGAACAGGGCGGATGCCAGCACCACCGCCTCGAACACCACCACCGAAGTGAACGGGATATCCAGCACCACGATGATGACCGCCCGCGCCAGGGCGCTCAGCAATACCTCTCCGAAGTGGAAGCGCACGGCGCTGGTGGTGTCGAGGAAATGGTCGAGATGGTGGATCTCGTGGAAGCGCCACAGGAACGGCACCATATGGTTGGCCCGGTGCCACCAATAGATCAGGAAATCCAGCACCAGCAGGTCGACCAGCAGCGCCGGCCAGCCGTCCCAGCCTTCCGGCCGCCAGCCCAGCGAATGCGCGGCCGCCCAGAGCGAGACCGGGATGACGATCAGCGGCGACAGCCCGGTATTGACCAGCCAGAGCCCGACATTGCGCAGCAGCCGCTTCCAGCCCCAACGGCCGTCCTCGGTCGGCGCCGGCGCCGCCGGCATCAGCCGCTCCAGCACGAACAGCAGCAGCAGCCAGGCCGCCACCGCCGCGCCCTTGTATTGAAGCAATGCGCCGGCTGTATCTTCCATCGCTAATATATGGCCGCAAGGTGCGGTCGCGCCAAGCGCGGCCGCGTCATGTTCACGCGCCTGTCATCTTGTCAATTCGCTCGTGTGCAAATCGCTTGTATACAAGATATTTGCACACTAGACTCTGGGCCTACCCGCTGGTGGCAACCGAGGAACATGGCGTGGAACAGGTGGAGGACTGCATCAGCTTCCTGGTCGGCAAGGCGGCCCAGCAGGTGACCCGGCGGGCTCGCGAGCGGCTCGCAGCGCACGGCGTCACACCGACCCAATACGCTGTGTTGAAGGTGTTGTGGCAGGAGGACGGGCGCAGCGGCGCGGAATTGAGCGAGCGTCTGGTCATCGACAGCGCGACGGTGACCGGAGTCATCGACCGGCTTGAATCCGCCGAGTTGCTGGAGCGCCGCAGCGATGCCGCAGACCGTCGCATTCAAAGGCTTTACCTCACCGCAACCGGCCGGTCGCTTCGGCAACCGCTCGATGCAGCCATGGACCAGCTGAATGCCGATGCCCGGGCGGTCATCGGCGATCGCACGGACCCGGTATGGCAGGGCTTGAAGCGGTTGGGCAACGCCACGCATTGGTGACCGGGCGCCCATGTTCGATACCAAGATCGCCATCGTCGTGCGGCACGACCTCGCCGATTGGCAGAAACTGAACGTCACCGCGTTCCTGACCAGCGGCGTTGTCGGCAGCGACAACACATTGTTGGGAGAGGTCTACCAGGATGCGGACGGCAATCGATACAATCCGCTGGTCATTCAGCCGATGATCGTGCTGAGCGCCGATGCGCCGGGTATGGAGAAGATATTCCGCCGCGCACGGAACCGCGGAGCGCGCCTGTCAATTTATATCCGCGACATGTTTGAGACCGGCCATGATGCGGCGAACCGGCAAGCGGTCCGGCGTTACCGGCCGGAGGAGATGGACGTCGTGGGCCTGGCGCTTCGCGACGAGCGGAAGCTGGTCGACAAGATTACCAAGGGGGCGAAGCTGCACCGTTAGAGGTCCGGTCTCTGCAACAGGCGGCCAACCGCGGTCGCCCCTGCCATGGCATTACCGGCTGCCCACCCGGCGCAGCAGCGAGATCAGCGTGGATTGTTCCGCGTCGCTCAAGGCGCTGGCGATGTTGGCCTCGTGCTCACGCAGCCGCGGCAAGATGTCGGCCATGATCTTCTTGCCATGGGCGCTGAGCCTCAGCGCATAGGAGCGCCGGTCGTTGGGCGACGGCGCCCGGACCACCAGGTCGCGGCCTTCCAAACGGTCGATCACCGCCACCATGGTGGACCGGTCGATGCCCAGCGCCGTGCCCAGATCGCTCTGGCTCAGGCCCTCATTCTCGTTGATCAGGGTCAGCACGCCGAACTGGCCCGGAGTCAGGTCGAACGGCGCCATGGTCGTCTGGAAGTTCTGGAAGACTTTGAGCTGGGCCCGCCTGAGATTGTATCCGATCAGCGACGGCAGGACGCCGTAATCGATCTCGGCACCCCGGCCGCGCCGCGCGCCGTGGGAGTCGGAAGGGTCTGGTCTGGCCACAACGGAACCTTTGTTGGTTTGGGCGCACGGGGCGTGTTTTTCACAACTATAGCGAATCTGCCGCTCAAACCAAGGGGTTAGCGAAGGTGAATGAGGCGGGACCGATACCGTGCCCGGTCCGGTCCGGCCGGGGTCAGGCCAAGAGCCGCACCAGACCCAGGGTGATGACCGGAAAAGCGATGAGGATCGCCACCCGCACCACATCGGAGATCAGGAAAGGCAGAACCCCGCGGAAACTCTCCAGCATCGGCACATCGCGGGCAATGGCATTGATGATGAAGACGTTCATGCCCACCGGCGGCGTGATCAGCCCGACCTCCACCACGATGACCGCGATGATGCCGAACCAGATGGCGGTCTCCTCGGGGCTCAGGCCGAAATCCATGCCCACGATGATCGGGAAGAAGATCGGCACGGTCAGCAGGATCATGCTGAGGCTGTCCATCACGCAGCCCAGCGCCAGATAGGCCAGCAGCATCACCGTCAGCACCAGCATCGGCGGCAGGCCGCTGGCGCCGATCGCCTCCGACGCCACCTGCGGCAGCTGGGTCAGCGCCAGGAACACGTTGAAGATCGAGGCGCCGAGCAGGATCAGGAAGATCATGCCGGTCGCCGTCGCCGTGCCCTTCAGGCAGTCGACCAGGCCGGACAGCCGCATGCCGCCATGGAACACCGCCAGCAGCCCGGTGCCGAACGCGCCGACGGCCGCCCCCTCGGTCGGGGTGAACCAGCCGAGATAGATGCCGCCGATCACCGCCAGGAAGATCGCCAGTACCGGCAGCACCTCGGGCAGGCTGCCAAGCCGCTCGAGGATCGGCACCCGCGGCCGCGCCGGCCCGTCCTCGGGGCGGAAGCGGACATAGACGGCGATCGCCAGGATGTAGCCGAGTGCCGCCAGGAAGCCGGGAATGAAGGCGGCGATGAACATCTTGGCGATGTTCTGCTCGGTCAGGATGGCGTAGATCACCAGGATCACCGAGGGCGGGATCAGGATGCCCAGGGTGCCGCCGGCGGCCAGCGATCCGGTGGCCAGCGCGCCGGAATACTTGTAGCGCCGCATCTCCGGCAGGGCGACCTGGGCCATGGTGGCGGCGGTCGCCAGGGAGGAGCCGCAGATCGCCCCGAAGCCGGCGCAGGCGCCGACCCCGGCCATGGCGATGCCGCCCCGGTAATGGCCCAGCCAGACATTGGCGGCATTGAACAGGGCCCGGCTCATCCCCGCCTTGGTGGCGAACTGCCCCATCAGCAGGAACAGCGGGATGACCGAGAGCGAATAGTTGGAGAACTGGACGAAGGCCGCGGTCTTCAGATAGGCCAGCAACGGCGTCCAGCCGCGCAGGAACACGTAGCCGCCGATCCCCACGACCAGCATGGCGACCCCGATCGGCATCCTCAGCGCCAGCAGCAGCAGCAGGATGGCGAAGGCGACCGCGCCCAGCTCTATGCCGGTCACAGGCGCCCCTTCCCCAGGCCGGCGGTCTCGACCGTGCGCCGCCAGGTGGTGTAGGCGCAGACGATGGTCAGCAGCACCATGGCGGCGACAGCCGGCACATAACCCCACCAGACCGGCACCCTCAGCACCATGGTGGTCTCGCCATAGCGCTGCAGATCCTCCCCGCCCAGCACCAGGCGCCAGGTCAGGGTGGCGGCGATCAGGGTGAAGACGGCATCGGAAACGGCCGCCAGGAAGGACTTCAGCCGGGGCCCGGCCTTGGCGGTGAAGAAATCCACCAGCACATTGCCGCCGACGATCTGGCAATAGGGCAGGAAGGCGAAGACCGCCACCGCGCAGCCGAGCTCGACCAGCTCGAAGTCGCCGGTGACCGGCCCGGCCAGGCTGAAGACCGGCAGGTCGTTCAGCCAGTCGGTGCCGGCGATCTGGCGGCCGATGATGCTCCAGACCGTGATGATCGTGAGGGCGACCAGCACCGCGCCGCCGAAGACGGCCACCGCTTCGCAGACGCGATACAGCACCCGGCCGACCGGGTCGGTCGGCCTTGGAGAGCCGGATTCGGGTTCATCCATGCGGTTCGCCGCCCCGCTTCCCGCGGCCTTCGCGCCGTCAGTTGCCCTCGCTGTATTTCGAGACCAGCCCGCGGGCCTCTTCCAGCAGGGCTGCGCCGTCCAGTCCGCGGCTGTCGGTCTCGGCGAGCCAGTCGGCAATCACCGGGGCGGTCGCCAACTTCCAGCGCTCGATCTCGTCCTCGCTCAACGCGGCAAAGGCGTTGCCCGCCTCTTCCGCCGCCTGCCGGCCGGGCACCTCCGCCGCGTCCCAGACGCCGCCGATCTCCTTGGCCAGCGCCAGCCCGGAATTGGCGTCGATCACCGCCTGCAGGTCCGCCGGCATCGACTCATAGACGTCCTTGTTCATGGCGAACAGGAAGACCGCCGTGTAGAAACCTCGCTCGCCTTGGATTTCCGTGTGGTTGTCCACCAGCTCCGCGACCCTGAGCGGGCGCGCCACCTCCCAAGGGATCACCGTGGCGTCGACCACGCCCCGGGATAGGGCCTCGGGCACCTGCGGCACCGGCATGCCGACCGGCACGGCGCCAAGCCGCTCCAGGGCGCTGTTGATGACCCGGGTCGGCGCGCGCACCTTCAACCCGTCGAGATCCTCCAGGGATTCCACCGACTGGCCGTTGATGTGGAAGACGCCGGGCGCATGCACATGCAGCATCAGCACATGCACATCGGCGAATTCCTCCGCCAGATTGCGCTCGTAGAACTCCTGCACCGCCTGGCTGGTGGCCTCGGCGGAGGCGGCCATGAAGGGCAGCTCGAAGACCTCGACGGTCGGGAAGCGGCCCGGCGTATAGCCCGGCAGGGTCCAGACCACGTCCACGACGCCGTCGCGGACCTGGTCGAACAGGCTCGGCGGGGCGCCGCCCAGCTGCATCGCCGGATAGATTTCCACCGCGATGCGGCCGTCGGACTGCGCCGTCACCCGTTCCGCCCAGGGCGCGATGAACTCGGCATGCGCCACCGAGGGCGGCGGCAGGAAATGATGGACGCGCAGGGTGACCTCCTGCGCCGATGCCGCGCTGGTGCCGAAGGCCGCGGCGCCGACCGCCATTGCCGCCAGCCACCGTCGTGATCCGGTCCCGATTTCCAAAGCCTGTCCTCCCCTCGCAGTCGCATACCCGGCACCGCTTTCGGCGCCCTTGGTCTTGCGCTATATAGCCATCCCCTCCGGCCGGCGCGCAACACTGGTGACACGCCATCGCGCCGCTTCCTGCGATCCCTGACGACGTGGCCCGCATGACCGATCTGGTGACTATCGAACAATGGCCGCGCCCGGTGCGGGTCGGGCCCGGCCGGACCATCCTGGCGGCGGCGATGGCCATGGGCGTTCCCTACCCCCATGGCTGCCGGTCGGGCAATTGCGGCGCCTGCAAATCGCGGCTGGTTTCCGGCGCGGTCGAGATGGCGCCCTATTCGGACTATGCGCTGAGCGCTGCGGAGCGGGCCGAGGGCTACATCCTGGCCTGTCGCGCCGCGCCGCTTGGCGATTGCACCGTCGCCTGGCGGGACATCGACCTGACGGCCGGCAACCGCAACAGGCAATCATGAGTTCGGGCCGGTCCAGACGATCGGCTAGACTGCAATCGACACCCTATCGAATCGGAATCTCCCTTGCGCATCGCCACCTGGAACATCAACTCGGTCCGTCTGCGGCAGGAGCTGGTCCTGCGCCTGATCGACGAATACGCCCCTGACATCCTGTGCCTGCAGGAGACCAAATGCCCGGACGAGCTGTTCCCCCGCCAGCCGTTCGAGGACAAGGGCTATGCCGACATCGCGCTCGCCGGCATGAAGGGCTACAACGGCGTCGCCATCCTCTCCCGCCTGCCCTTCGACGCGCAGGAAGTCCAGCATTGGTGCGGCCGGGAGGATTGCCGGCACGTCATGGCGCGGCTGCAGGACGGCACCGAGATCCACAATCTCTACGTCCCGGCCGGCGGCGACATCCCGGACCCGGACAAGAACGAGAAATTCGCCCACAAGCTCCAGTTCCTGGACGAGATGACCGCCTGGTGGCTGGCGGCGCGGGAGGCGGACACGCCGATGATCGTGGTCGGCGATCTGAACATCGCGCCGCTGGAGCACGATGTCTGGTCGCACAAGCAGCTGCTGGACGTGGTCAGCCATACGCCGATCGAGGTGGACAAGCTGACCGCCATGCAGAAGTCCCTCGGCTGGGTCGACGCGGTGCGCCATTTCGTGCCGGCGGAGGAGAAGCTGTATTCCTGGTGGAGCTATCGGGCGAAGGATTGGGAGGCTTCCGATCGCGGCCGCCGCCTGGACCATATCTGGGTCACGCCGCCGCTGGCCGGGTCGTTGAGCGACGCCAGGATCGAGAAGCAGGCTCGTGGCTGGGAGCCGAAACCCTCCGACCACGCCCCAGTCTGGGTGGATCTGGAGATCTGAAGCTACTGAGATTCGTGCCGTGCGAGGTAGAGGGCGGCACCGAGGATCAGGGCGGCGCCCAGCCAGACGAACCGGTCCGGCGTCTCACCGAAGGCGGCAAAGGCGACCAGGGCTGAAAGCGGCAGACGGGCGAAGTCGAACGGTCCAAGGAAGCTGGCATCGGCGGCGGCGAAGGCGTGGGTCAGTGCAAACTGCGCCGCCGCGGCGGTGAGGCCAAGGGCCAGCAGGTAGGGTAGCAGCGCCAGAGGTGGCGTCTGCCAGACCGGGATCGCCGGCACCAGCAGCATCGGCGTCATCAGCACCAGCAGGTAGAACACGATCGAGCCCGGCGATTCGGTCATCGACAGCCGCTTCACCATCAGCGACGAGGCGGCGAAGAAGAACGCCGCGGCCAGAGGGTAGAGGCCGTCTACACGGAACGCCTCGGCCCCGGGCCGCAGCACCACCAGCACACCGACGAAGCCGATCGCGGTGGCCGTCCAGCGCAGCCATCCCACCTGCTCCTTCAGCACCAGGGCAGCGCCCACCACCGCGAAGAGCGGGGCGGCGAATGTCAGGGCCACGACCTCCGCCACCGGCAGTCGCTGGAACCCGAGGGTCAGGAACAGCACGCCGATGGCTGCGGCCGCGACCCGTACGACCTGCAACCAGGGCCGCCCGGTACGCACGCTGGCCAAGCCACGCACCAGGACCCAAGGCATCAGGATCACCAGCGCCAGGCCGTATTGGAAGAAGGCGACCTCGTAGGGATGCAGCACGCCGGTCAGGTAGCGCAGAAGGCTGTTGCCCAACGCAAAGCAGGCGCCGGCGGCGACCATCCACAGCGCGCCGCGGATCGGGGCGTGACTGCGGGCGGATGTCAGCATGGTCATGGCGCTAACCCGCCCGGTAGAGGAAATAGCGGCCCGGTTTGACCCCATCCGGCTCGGGTAGCGCCGTCCAGCCCTCGACCGTCAATTCATGATTGGCGACGACGATTCCGCCGGGCGCGACCAGGGCGGCCATCAGCGGGCCGGTCTCTCGGGCCAGCGCCGCATTGGCCTCCTCATCCCCGGTCCCGAGATCGGTGTGGAGCAGCGCCGCGCTGCGCCCCAGCCGCGCGGCGGCCAGGGCCAGCGTGTCCGTCGCCTCGCCGAGAAACATGCGGTCCTCGGGTGGAATGCAGGCGGGATGGGCCTTGATGCGCCGGTCGAAGACGTAGATGTCGCGTTCCGGCAGGATCTCTCGCAGATGGTCGTAGGTGCGGCCATTGCCGAGGCCGAGCTCGAGCACCGGACCGGGCAGGTCGGCAATCGCCTCGGCGGCCCAGTTCAGACAGGTCCGCTGGGCCTGCATGCGGCGGATGAAGCTGTCGAGCCGGCTCATGGGCGGGCTGGTCCTGATCTGGAATACGGGAACGGGGTGCCGTCCTCACCCTTCGACACGCTCGGGATGAGGGTCAGTCCTGCCGGAGAGATAGTCCTTCGTCCCGCGCTTGTCGAAGGATGCTTTCGAAGTCCCTGAGCGGGCGCCGCGGTCAGCCGCTGCCCTGCTTGTACTGCGCCAGCTCCTTGGTGGTCGCCTCCAGGCGCTGGGCCAGGACCCGCATGATCTCCACCGCCATCTCGGGGAATTCGGTGACCAGGCGGAAGAACAGATCCTTGTTGATGCACAGGGTCGTCATGTCGGTCTTGGCCTTGACCGTGGCGGTCCGCGGCACGTCGCAGAGGATGGCGATCTCGCCGACGAAATCGTTCTTTTGCATGGTCGCCACGGTGAGCGGCCCCGACGGGGTATTGACCACGATGTCGGCCTCGCCATCCATGATGATATGGGCCGAGTCGCCCATTTCATCCTGGTTGAACAGTGTCTCGCCGGCCTTGTAGGCAATTCGCTCGCTGGTGAAGGCCAGAAGCTTGAGCTTCGACACCTCGATATTGGCGAACAGCGGTATTCTTTTTAGCAGCTCTACTTCTTCGGCAAGGCTCACCGCATTATCCTCCCATTGGCAGCGGCATTACTCCGCTGCGATCAACTCGCGCAGGACGCTGCCGTCCCGGTCCAGCGAGGCGAAATCGCCCTCGGCCGCCACGCGGCCCGACTTCATGACCACCACCCGGTCGAATCCGGACGCGATGCTCGGCCGGTGCGGCGCCCAGATCAGCCCCCGGCCTTCCATCATGCGACGCATATTGGCATGCACCCGCCCCTGGGCGGCCCCGTCCAACGTGGCGGTGGCCTCGTTCACGATCAGCAGCTGCGGCTGCTTCAGCAGCGCCCGGGCCAGGGCCAGCTTCTGCCGCTGCACCGAGGACAGCCGGGCGCCGGCGACACCAACCGAATGATCCAGGCCGACGGCGCTGATCCGGTCGCGCAGATCGAACTGCTTGACGATCTCGCCGACCAGGACCTGGACCGTATCGGAACTCCCCGCATGACCGTATCGGACCTTCCCGAACAAAATGTTATCCTGGATCGTTGAGGCGGCATTGTAACTGTCCGCATCGAAGAACTCGACCGCCGGCCTGAGGTTGGCGGGAAGCTCGGCGGCAAAGACCCGGCGGGCCTCGAGGATGCGCTGCTGCAACGGACCCTCGACAAGGCCCAGGCGGTGTCGCGACGGCACCAGCTTGAACGGCAGGGCCAGCAGCCGCGCCCGGTCCTCCGGCTTCAGGCCGCCGACGCCCTCCTTGGAGAAGCGGGCGACAAGCGGCTGGAAGTCGGGCAGTTCGTCGGAGCTGATGAAGCTGAACTGCTCGAAAAATTCGTGCCCCGGTGGCAGGTCGGCGAACAGCTCGATCATGGTCTCTGCGACCTTGGCGCCGATCTCCAGGAAGGTCTCCGTCAGGCCGACTTTGTCCAGGACTTCAAGGACATAGGGCTGCTCGGCCAGGCTCTCCAGCGAGAAGGTCTTGCCGACCGGCGTGCCGAACAGCAGGTTCTCTGCGACCGTGGCGCTTTCGTTATAGCCCTCGTCGTCGAACAGCTCGACCACCCGGGCCAGCTGGGGGTCGCGCAGCCTTTCGCGGATCGACTGGCGGGCGCTCAGGATGGTCTCGGCCATCTCGTGGCGTTCGGCCGGGTCGATGGTGCCGTTCAGTCCCATGCGGTAGATGTCCTCGGCCATGTCGACCGCCTGCAGCACGTCGAGCGCCTTGCGCTCGAGCTCCTCGGCATCGGCCACCCCGGCCGCCTCGTAGTCGATCCAGTCGGCGTTGACGTCCATATCGGTGTTGCCGGAGGCGCGGGAATCCGCCAGCCATCGGGTGTGCTCCGCCAGCTCGGCACCGGCGTAGTCTGCCGGAATCAGCGGCCGGTGCTTCAGCCCGTAATACAAATTGGCGCGCAGAGTATCGGTGAACATGTAGGCGTCGGGGCCGACATAGGAGACGACTCGGCCGACCACCGATTCCGGCAGGTCCTCATAGTCCTGTTCGCCGAACTGGATGCTGCCGCCGCTTGGCACCAGCAGACGGCCGATGAGCTGCATGAACTCGTGCCGGCCGCTGCCGGCCTGCCCCAGGATCGCCGTCTCGCCGCTGGTCGACAGGCTGACCGAGACGCCGTTGAGCACCGGCAGCGAATCCTCCTCGGCGTATTGCACATTGCTGAATTCCAGCCGGTCCGGAAGCGCGCCATCCCAGGGCTTGTCGTCGTCCAGTTGCTCGATCGGCACGATCTCCTCCGGCTGGAACTGCTCGATGACCTGCTCGTATTTGATCCGCACGTCCTCGACCCGCTGATAGTAGGTGAGCAGCTCGCGCCAGGGCCCGGAGAGGTCCTTGTAAGCCGCCAGGACGGCGACCAGCGACCCGAAGGTCAGATCGCCCTGCAGCACGAGATATCCGCCGATCGAATAGAAGAAGAACGGCGTCAGCTGGTTGAGGAAGTTGTTGAGGAACTTGATGAAAAACTTGCGCCGGAAGATCTCGTAGCGGATCGCATAGATCTTGCCCAGCCGGGAGGAGATGTCCGCCCGGTGATAGGACGTCGTGTCATGGGCATGGATTTCCGGCGCCCCGGCCACGGTCTCGCCGATCCGGTCGGCCAGTCGCCGCACCGTCCGCACCCGTTCCTTGCCGAGCTGGTTCACCCGGCGCTGCAGCTTGGGGATGATGTAGGCCTGCAGCGGATAGAGCGAGATGGCGGCGGCACCCAGGATAGGGTCCTGGATGAAAATGAAGACCACATAGACCAGCAGCGTGCCGCCCTGGAACGCCGGCAGGCCGAAGGCGTCGCCGAAGAAGCCGCCCAGCGGATCCACCTCGGCGGTGATCATCGGGATGATCTCGCCCTGGGACATGCGCTTGAAGCGCGGCAGGCGGAACCGCAGCACCCGGCTGTAGAGCTCGTAGCGCAGGCGCCGCAGCATGCGCTCGCCCAGTTGGCCGCGATAGACGTTGATGTAGTACTTGAAGCCGCCGTTTATGAAGACCAGCGCCAGGAAGATGCCGCACAGCGTGAACAGATAAGGCACCTGCTCCAGCGACACGCCGAGGCCGAGGAAGTCGATGGGAAAATCGGCCCCGCCGCCGATCGCCTCGTTGATAATGGTCTTCGGCAGATCCAGCGAGTAGTAGAGAAACGGGAAGGAAATGCCCGTCAGCAGGATGATGAACAGCTGCTCGCGCTTGCTGAACCGCAAAACAAACCGAAAGATGCTTTTATCCATACTTGGCGAAGCTCGCTGGAAGGCCGTTAAATGGCCGAATCTGGGCTTGTCGACGGTCGCCGAACCATATCGCCTTTCGCCAAGCGCCGTAAACGGCATGGTTTTACGATACAAGTTCGTGATATGAGTCGCCGCTCTGGACGGCCCTTCGACCCTGAAGGGCTGTCTTCCCTTTGGCGGCTATGCGGAGCGTCATGGCGAAACGCCCGGGTCAGACCCGTGTTCTGATCTACAGCCACGACTCCTTCGGGCTTGGACACCTTCGTCGTTGTCGGGCGATTGCCCACGAGCTGGCGAAGCAGAACCGGGACATGTCGGTGCTTATCCTGTCGGGATCGCCGATCATTGGCAGCTTCGATTTCCGCAATCGGGTCGACTTCGTGCGCGTACCCGGCGTGATCAAGCTGCACAATGGCGAGTACACCTCGCTCAATCTGAACATCGACACCGATGAGATCATGGCCATGCGGGCCTCGATCATCGAGCATACGGCGGCGATCTTCGATCCGGACCTGTTCCTGGTCGACAAGGAGCCGCTGGGACTGCGCGGCGAGGTGCGCGGCACGCTGGAGATCCTCAAGCGGCGCGGCACGCCGCTGGCGCTTGGCCTGCGCGACGTGATGGACGAGCCCTCGCTGCTGGCGCCGGAATGGGAGCGCAAGAACGTGCTGCCGGCCCTGGAGGACCTGTACGATTCGATCTGGGTCTACGGCCTGCCGCAGATCCACGACCCGCTGGCGGGCATCGACCTGCCCCAGAGCGTGCGCGACAAGATGGTCTACACCGGCTATCTGCGGCGCGAATCCACGCCGAAGGCGCGGCCGGCGATCGATATCTTCGAGCGGCCCTATTTCCTGGTCACGCCCGGCGGCGGCGGCGACGGCGAGATGATGGTCGATTGGGTCATCCGCGCCTACGAGACCGGCGCCGATATCCCGCATCCATCCTTGATCGTCCTGGGACCGTTCATGCAGCGCGAGGCCCAGGACAGCTTCATGGAGCGGGCGGCGGAGCTGGACGATGTCGAGGCCATCACCTTCGACGCCCATCTGGAGAACCTGATGGTCGACGCGGTCGGGGTGGTCGCCATGGGCGGCTACAACACCTTCTGCGAGATCCTGTCCTTCAACAAACGGGCCCTGCTGCTGCCGCGCACCAAACCGCGACTGGAGCAATTCATCCGCACCTCGCGGGCCGAGGAGCTGGGGCTGGTGCGCATGCTGGACGATTCCGACGCGCCAAACCCGGCCACCATGATCGAGGCGCTGTGCCAACTTCCGCAGCAGAACGTGCCGTCGGAGGTCATCGTGCCGGGGCTGTTGAACGGGCTGGAATCGGTGAACGCGCTGGTCTGCAACACCGTGAACGCCCCCGGCCCCTTTCGGTTCCGCGCCCGCCAGACCGCCTGACCCAGGGTCGGCCGGGATGCCAGCCCCCTCCGCCGGCGGCCGCACGGCGATCGTGGTCAAGGGCTATCCGCGCCTGTCTGAGACCTTCATCGCCCAGGAGATCCTGGGCCTGCAGCAGCGCGGCCAGCGCCAGCTGATCGTCTCTCTGCGCCATCCCACCGACCGCAAGGTGCATGCGATCAATCGGCTGATCACCGCCGCCGTGCTGTATCTGCCGGAATACCTGCATGACGAGCCGCGGCGGGTTGTCCGGGCCTGGCGCTGGGCCCGACGGCAGCCCGGCTATGGGGCAGCCCGCGCCGCGTTCCTGCAGGATTTGAAGCGGGATCGCAGCCGCAACCGGGTGCGGCGCTTCGGCCAGGCGCTGGTGCTGGCCCATGAACTGCCGGGCGATGTCGACTGGCTGCACAGCCATTATCTGCACACGCCGGCCTCGGTGACCCGCTATGCGGCGATGATCCTCGGCATGTCCTGGAGCTTCTCCGCCCACGCCAAGGATATCTGGACCTCCGAGGCGGCGGAGCTGGCGGTCAAGCTGGCCTCGGCCGCCTGGGGCGTCACCTGCACCGGCGTCAACGCCCGCTATCTGGCCGAGCTGGCGCCCAACCCGGAGCGGGTCGAGCTGATCTATCACGGGCTGGATTTCTCCCGCTTTCCCAAGCCCGTCGACCGCCCCGACCGGGACGGCCGCGATCCGGCCGAGCCGGTGCGCCTGCTTGCCGTCGGCCGGGCGGTGGCCAAGAAGGGCTTCGACCTTCTGCTGGCGGCGCTGGCCTCCCTGCCGCCGGACATCCACTGGCGGCTGGTCCATATCGGCGGCGGCGAGCTGGGCGAAAACCTGAAGACCCAGGCGGCCGAGGCCGGCTTGTCCGACCGCATCGACTGGCGCGGCGCCCAGGACCAGGACGCGGTGATCGCGGCCTATCTCGATTCCGACCTGTTCGTGCTGCCGGCCCGGATCGCCGCCAGCGGCGACCGGGACGGCCTGCCGAACGTGCTGATGGAGGCGCAGGCCACCGGCCTGGCCTGCCTGTCGACCCGGATTTCCGCGATCCCGGAGCTGATCACCGATGGCGAGACCGGCCGGCTGGTCGACCCGGACGACATGCCGGCCCTGGCGGCGGCGCTGGTGGAGCTGATCGGCGACCTGGCGGAACGGCAGCGGCTGGGGGCCGCCGGCGCGGCCCATGTCCGCCGGGAATTCGCCTTCGCGCCGGGCCTGGATCGGTTGTCGGAGAAATTCGGGCTGCCCCGGCCGGCCCTGCACCGGCGCGCATGAGGATCGCCTTCTACGCCCCGATGAAGCCGCCGGACCATCCGGTGCCGTCGGGAGATCGGCGCATGGCGCGGCAGTTGATGCTGGCCCTGAAACGGGCCGGCCATGCGGTGCAGGTGGCCTCGCGGCTGCGCAGTTGGGAGGGCCGCGGCGATGCCGGCCGCCAGGCCCGCATCCGGGACGAGGCGGCGCGCGCCGTCGAACGGCTTGTCGGCAAATGGCGGGAGGCGTCGGACCGGCCGCAGCTGTGGTTCACCTACCACCTGTACCACAAGGCGCCGGACCTGCTGGGGCCGCCCGTGGCGCGCGCGCTTGGCATTCCCTATGTGATCGCCGAGGCGTCCTATGCGGCAAAGCAGGCGGGCGGCCCTTGGGCCGAGGGGTTGGCGGCGAGCGTCGAGGCCCTGCAACAGGCCGATGCGGTGATTGCGATATCGGAGGTGGACCGGTCGGGACTATCGGGCATTGTCGATGCAAAGCGCCTGCATCGCCTGTCGCCCTTCGTCGATACGGCGCCGCTGAAGGCAGCCGCCGCCCGGCGCCAGGACCATCGCGATTGGTGGTGGCGCGGCGACCCCGGCCCATGGCTGCTGACCGTGGCCATGATGCGGCCGGGCGACAAGCAGCGCTCCTACGCCGTCCTGGCGGAGGCGCTGGCCAGGCTGCCGGATCTGGACTGGCGGCTGGCGGTGGTCGGCGACGGGCCGGCCCGCGACGCCTGCCTGGCCGGACTGGACCAGTCGCGGCTGGCGATCCTCGGCGAGCGCGATCCCAAGGCCCTGGCCACGCTGTATGCAGCCGCCGATCTATTCGCCTGGCCGGCCATCAACGAGGCCTACGGCCTTGCCCTGCTGGAGGCGCAGGCGGCAGGCCTGCCGGTGGTCGCGGGCCGCAGCGGCGGCGTGCCGGAGGTAGTGGAGGACGGCGTCACCGGCCTGCTGACCCCGCCCGGGGATGCGATCGCCTTCGCAGAGGCCTTGCGCAGCCTCTTGACCGACGAGGAGCGCCGCGCGGCGATGGCCGCGGCCGCCGGCGAAAGGGCGGTATCGGCCCTGGACCTCGCGCAGGCCACGGCCACGCTGACACCGATCATCGACCGGGTGTCGCGATGAGCCCGCTGCTGGTGCTGCGGCACGGCCCGACGGAGTGGAACGAACGCGGCGTCCTCCAGGGCCGCGCCGACCCGCCGCTTTCCGCGAAGGGCCGGGCCCAGGTCGAGAGTTGGCGGGTTCCCGCCGATTTCGAAGGGTCGGGATGGATCGCCAGCCCCTTGCTGCGCGCCATGGAGACCGCCCGACTGATGGGCGCCGCGCCGATGCCGGAGCCACGGCTTGTGGAAATGGATTGGGGCGCGTGGGAAGGCCGGAGCCTGGACGATCTGCGCGCCGATCCCACGATCGACATGGCGCGGCGGGAGGCATCCGGCCTGGATTTCCAGCCGCCGGGCGGTGAATCCTACCGCATGGTCCAGAACCGATTGCAGCCGTTGCTGCAGGAGCTTGCCGCCGCCGAAGGCGCGACCGTCGCCGTGTGTCATAAGGGCGTCATGCAAGCGCTCTATGCCCTGGCGACCGGCTGGGCCATGACCGGACCGCCGCCGGAGAAGCTGAAGCCCGATTGCTGCCATCTGTTCCGCCTCGATCCGGCGGGCCGTCCCCGAACCGACCGCCTGAACCTGCCGCTTGCACCATGAGGATCCTGGTCTACGTGCAACACCTGCTCGGCATCGGCCATGTCCGCCGCGCCTCCCTGCTTGTGGGCAAGTTGGTGGAGGCCGGCGCCGAGGTGCGCGTGCTGTCCGGCGGCTTTCCGGTGCCCGGCATCGGATTCGATGGCGCCACGGTGATCCAGCTGCCGCCGGCCCGTGCCGCCGATCCCGGCTTCTCCGCTGTCCTGGACGAGTCCGGGACACCCATCGATGACGCCTGGAAGGCGGACCGGGCCCGTCGGCTGGTGGCCGAATTCGAGGCCTTGCGGCCGGACGCCCTGATTGTCGAGACCTATCCGTTCGGACGTCGCCGCTTCCGGTTCGAGCTGGAACCGCTGCTCCAGGCGGCGCGCGAGAACGGAAGAACTTTCGTGGCCAGCTCGGTCCGCGACATCCTGGTGGCGAAGAACAATGCGGCCAAGGAGGCCGATATGGCGAAGCAGGCGCGCCGCTGGTTCGACCTGGTGATGGTGCATGGCGACCCGGCGCTGATCGGCTTCGAGGCCACCTTCCCGTACGCCGACCGCATCGCCGACCTGATCGCCTATACCGGATACATCGCCGCTCCGGCCGCGGCCGAAGCCGGGAGCAGCGAAGGCGACGGTGCGGGCGAGGTGGTGGTATCCGTCGGCGGTGGCGCGGTCGGCGACCGGCTGCTGCGCACGGCGCTTGCCGCCAGGTCCGCCACGCCGGCGTCGGAGGATACCTGGCGGTTCCTGTTGGGGCCGGATGTGCCGCGGGAGACCGCCGAGGCACTCCGGCGCGACGCCGGTCCGGGGGTGATCGTGGAACCGGCCCGGCCCGATTTCCCCGCACTGCTGCGACGCTGCCGCCTGTCGATCAGCCAGGCCGGCTACAACACGGTGCTGGACGTGCTCTCGGCCCGATGCCGCGCCGTGCTGGTGCCCTTCGCCGAGGCCGGCGAGTCCGAGCAGACGGTGCGGGCCCGGCTGCTCGCCGACCGCGGCATGGTGCAGATGGTGGAGGAGCGTGCGCTTGACCCGAACCGCCTGGCAGCGGCGATCACAGCCGCTCTTGCGACCGATCCCGCCGCTCCGCCCGCGATCCGGATGGACGGCCGCGATGCCTCGGCAAAGCTGATCTTCGAGGGTGTTCGGCGGAGGAGTCGATCCGATGACGCGCATTGAATGCCCCGGGCTCGCACTTTGCGCTCAAATGCTGGTGATTCGGCCCAGTGCTCTTGTCCTCGACCACAAGTAGCGATTTATAATGGCTCAAAAATCCGACAGGCGGCTATGACTCACCTCAGTTCTCCCCCGACGGCGCGGCCTGCCGCCCGCGATGGCTCGCGGCCGGCCGATTGGGCTGCGCTGGCGGCGGAGCTGGATCGGTGGGCGGCGGCGGGCCAGACAGCGACATTCTGGTGGCGCGACGACGACGCGGAGACCATCACGCCGGCCCTGGAGACGCTGATCGCCCTGTCGGATCGTCACGGGGTGCCACTCGCCCTGGCGGTGATCCCGGACGGCGCCGAGCCGGATCTGGCCGCACGACTCGACCGGTCCGATGCGCCGACAACCGTCCTTCAGCACGGCTATGCCCACCGCAACCATGCACCCGAAGGGCCAAAGAAGGTCGAACTGGGCCCGCATCGCGCGCTCGAAGCCGTGACCGCCGAGCTCCTGGCCGGCCGAGAGAAGCTGGCCTCCCTTTTTGGCGCACGGTTCTATGCCGCCATGGTGCCGCCCTGGAACCGGATCGACCCGAAGGTCGCGGCCGCCCTTCCAGGGCTCGGCTATCGCGGGCTCAGCACCTTCGAGCCCCGCCAGGCAGCCGGGCAGGCGCAGGTGAACACCCATATCGACATCATCGACTGGCATGGAAGCCGAGGGTTTGCCGGCGATTCCGCCTGCCTGGGAGCCGCGATCGCCCATCTCTCCGATCGCCTGGACAGGCGTTGCGATCCAGGCGAGCCGACCGGCCTGCTGACCCATCATCTGGTGCACGACCAGGCCTGCTGGAGCTTCATCGACCGGTTTCTGGCGGAAACCGCCGGCCATTCCGCCGGCTCCTGGGTTTCGGCTCCGGACGCCTTCGGCGAGGCCGGCGGATGAGCGTGCACAGCTACCCGGCGAGTGCACAGCGCTCGGACATGATCCGGGGCGGCGTCGGGTTGCTGCTGACCGCGGGACCGCTTGTCGCGCTGCCCATGCACTGGATCGTGGCGCTGCTGTTCGGCGCCGCGGCGATCCTGTTCGCGGTGTTCACGGCCCGGATCGTGCAGCGCGCCCTCACCCATTACGAGTTCGGCGAGCAGGGCATCGTCGCCCGCGGCCCGATGGGGGTGGCGATCGCCTGGGACGAGCTGGATGCCCTCAAGCTGCAGTTCTTCTCGACCCGCCGGGACCGGCGCCATGGCTGGATGCTGCTGGTGCTCAAGAGCGGCAACCGCACCCTGAAGCTGGAATCGACCTTGAACGGCTTCGACCAGATCGTCGATCACGCCGCCGAGATCGCCAAGGCGAAGAAGCTGGCCCTGACCGACGCGACCACCAACAACCTGCTCGCCATGGGCGCGCCGGTGGCCGAGGACCCGCCCGCGGAACCGATGTTCTCCGGCCGCGGCCCGGGATCGGATGAGCCGAATTCCGGCGGGGAGCGCCAGGCATGAGCGATCTGCTGCGGGTCAAGGACCTGAAGGTCGAGTTCACCGTGCATGGCGGCACCATACAGGCGGTGCGGGGGGTGTCGTTCCGGGTCCGTCCGGGATCGACGGTCGCCATCGTCGGCGAAAGCGGCTCCGGCAAGTCCGTGGTCTCGCAATGCATCATGGGCATCCTGCCCCGGGCCGGCCGCATCACCGGCGGCGAGATCCTGTTCGACGACCCGGATGTTCCAGGCGGGCCAAAGGACCTGGCGGCGCTGAACCCCAGCGGCGCGGAGTATCTGAACATTCGCGGCGGCCGCATCTCGATCATCTTCCAGGAGCCGATGACCTCGCTGTCGCCGCTGCACACGGTCGGCAACCAGATCGTCGAGGCGATCCGCCTGCATCGCACGGTGTCGCAGAACCAGGCGCTTGAGATCGCGGCGGAGATGTTGGGGCTGGTCGGCTTTCCGGACCCGGCCAAGGCGATCCGGACCTACCCCTTCGAGCTGTCCGGCGGGCTGCGCCAGCGCGCAATGATCGCCATGTCGCTGGCCTGCCGCCCGGCCCTGCTGATCGCCGACGAGCCGACCACCGCCCTGGACGTGACCATCCAGGCGCAGATCCTGATGCTGCTGAACGATCTGCAGCGCGAGCTGGGCATGGCGGTGCTGATGATCACCCACGATCTGGGCGTGGTGGCCAACATCGCCGAGGAAATCGTGGTGATGTACAAGGGCGAGGTTATGGAGTCCGGCTCGCTGGACCACATCTTCCGCGACCCCAAGCATCCCTATCTCCAGGCGCTGCTGAAGGCGGTGCCCCGTTTCGACATGGATCGCGGCGAGCGGCTGGTGCCGATCCGCGACATCCCCCATGTCGCCGGCAATCTGTTGCGCCAGAAGGACCCCTGGCCCGACGATGCGGATGCCGCCGGACCGCTGCTCAAGGTCGAGGGCGTCAGCAAGACCTTCACCATCCGCAAGAGCGGCTTCGGCGACGCCGCGGCATCGAAGGTGCTGGCGGTGGAGAACGTGAACTTCGAGGTCAAGCGCGGGGAATGCCTGGGCCTCGTCGGCGAGAGCGGCTGCGGCAAGACCACGCTCAGCAAGATCCTGATGCGGGCGCTGGCTCCGGATACCGGCCGCGTGACCTTCAACGACCATGGCACGCCGGTCGATGTCCTGGCCCTGAAGAACCAAAAGCTGAAGGCCTTCCGCCAGCGCATGCAGTTCATCTTCCAGGACCCGTTCAGCTCGCTGAATCCGCGCATGACGGTGCTGGACATCGTGACCGAACCGCTGGTCATCCACGGCTCCGGCGATAAGGCGTTCCGCCACGCGGTCGCCAAGGAGCTGATGGACGTGGTCGGGTTGGATTTGCGCGCCCTGCAGCGCTATCCGCACAGTTTCTCCGGCGGCCAGCGGCAGCGCATCGGCATCGCCCGCGCCCTGGCGCTGCGGCCCGACCTGCTGATCTGCGACGAGCCGGTCTCGGCGCTGGACGTGTCGATCCAGGCCCAGGTGCTGAACCTGCTGAAGGATCTGCGCGACGAGCTGGGCCTGACCTACCTGTTCATCAGCCACAATCTCGCCGTCGTCGACTACATCGCCGACCGCATCATGGTCATGTGCAAGGGCCGGCTGGTGGAAATCGCGCCGCGGGAGACCCTGTTCCGCAATCCCATGCACCCCTATACCCAGGCCTTGCTGAGCGCCGTTCCGCACCCGGATCCGGACGCGCCGCTGGACCTCAAGGCGTTGATGGACGGACGTGCGTCCGACCCCGATGCCTGGCCGGATCCCTACGGGGCAAGGACTGATTCATCCCTTTCTATGATAAAAGTCGGGGACGGACATTTTGTCCGGGCCCACGATCAGGCAGGTCAGTTGGAGGTCGCGTCATGATCCGTACCGTTTTCCGCCTTGCCCGGACCGGCTTGTTTGCCGGTCTGGCCGGCTGCCTTGCCGCGGCCGCCGGTGCCCAGGAGCTGGTGGAAACTCCCATGCTGGAGGAGGCCGTTGCCGATGGCAGCGTGCCGCCGGTGGCCGAACGCCTGCCCGATGAGCCGGCCGTCGTCGACCTCGCTGCGATGGGCCGCATGCCGGGGCAGCCCGGTGGCGAAATCGCCTGGCTGGCCCGGCGGTCGCGCGACATCCGGATCATGAATGTCTACGGCTATTCCCGTCTGGTCGCGTTCACCCCGGAATTCGAGATCTATCCCGACATCCTGCGCGACATCGAGGTGGATGACGGGCGGATCTTCACCCTGCATCTCAGGCCCGGGCACAAATGGTCGGACGGCGCGCCGTTCACCACCGAGGATTTCCGCTATGCCTGGTACGATATCTACCTCAATGACGAATTGAAGCCCTACGGCCCGGACCCCAGGCTGATGGTCAACGGGGAGCTGCCGACGGTACAGATCCTGGACCAGACCACGATCCGCTACAGCTGGTCGGCGCCGAACCCGGAATTCCTGCCGGCCCTGGCCGGCGCCCGGCCGCTCTATCTCTACGCGCCGGCCCATTATCTGCGGCAGTTCCATTCCGGTTACGCATCGTCCGATGAGCTGAACCGCCAGGTTGAGGCGGCGGGCGCGCGCAATTGGGCGGCGCTGCATACCCGGGTCGGCAACCTTTACGAGGCCTCGAATGTCGACCTGCCGGTACTGCAGCCCTGGATGAACACGACAGCTCCGCCTTCTGAGCGCTTCGTGTTCCAGCGCAATCCCTTCTACCACCGGGTCGACTCCGACGGGCACCAGCTGCCTTATCTCGACCGGGTGGTCGTCAACATCGCCGACAGCGCCCTGATTCCCGCCAAGACCGGCGCCGGCGAGAGCGACCTGCAGGCCCGCAGCCTGCGCTTCGACAACATCACCTTCCTGAAGGAGGGCGAGACCCGGAACAACTACACCGTCCGGCTATGGCCGACGGCGCTGGGGTCGGAGATCGCCCTCTACCCGAACCTCAATGCCAACGACGATGTCTGGCGGGAGCTGAACCGCGACGTCCGGTTCCGCCGCGCGTTGTCTCTCGCGATCAACCGGGAAGAGATCAACGCCGTCATCTATTTCGGCCTGGCCACGGCGGGCAACAACACCGCCCTGGCCGCCTCGCCCTTCTTCAGCCAGGAACGGCTGGCGCAATGGGCCACCTTCGATATCGATCAGGCCAACGCCCTGCTGGACGAGATCGGCCTGACCGAGCGCAGCAGCGACGGCATCCGGCTGCTGCCGGACGGGCGGCCGCTGGAGATCGTGGTCGAGACCGCCGGCGAGCGGACCGTCGAGGTCGACGTCCTGGAGCTGATCCGCGACACCTGGAAGGAGATCGGGGTCGGCGTGTTCACCAACACCTCCCAGCGCGACGTGTTCCGCACCCGGGTGTTCTCCGGCGAAGTGGTGATGTCGATCTGGTTCGGGATGGACAACGCGCTGTTCGGACCGGAATCGGTTCCGAGCGAGCTTGCTCCGGTGGACCAGAACTGGCTGCAATACCCGAAATGGGGCCAATACGTGCAGACCGGCGGCGAGGCCGGCGAGCCGCCGGACCTGGATTTCGGCGTCCGCCTGATCGAGCTCTACGACGCCTGGCGCAACTCGGTCGACCGCTACGAGAAATCGGCGATCATCGAGGAGATGCTGGACATCCAGGCCGACCAGGTGACCTCGATCGGTATCGTGCAAGGCGTGCTGCAGCCTATCGTCGTCAGCAACCGGCTGCAGAATGTGCCCGGCGAAGGCATCTTCAGTTGGGATCCGGGGGCCCATTTCGGAATGTACCGGCCAGACACGTTCTGGCTCAATAACTAAGAAAAAACAACCAACTAAGACAACATTGGGCCGGGGAGGCCTTACATGCTGGGTTACGTCGCACGGCGGCTGCTGATCATGTTGCCGACGCTGTTGGCCGTGAGCGCCATCAGCTTTGTCATCATTCAGCTTCCGCCCGGCGACTATCTGACCACCCAGATCAACGAGATGCGCACCCGGGGCGAGTCCATCGACACCGGGCATATCCAGTTCCTGCGTGAGACCTACGGCCTCGACAAGCCGCTCTGGCAGCAATATTTCGTCTGGATCGGCGGGATCCTGCGCGGCGATTTCGGCTGGTCGTTCGAATATGAGCTGCCGGTGCAGGACGTGGTCGGCGACCGGGTGTTCCTGACCATCGTGGTGACCGCCGCCACCACCGTCTTCATCTGGCTGGTCGCGTTCCCCATCGGCATCTATTCCGCCACCCACCAGTACAGCATCGGCGACTACACCCTCACCTTCCTGGGTTTCATCGGCCTGGCGACGCCGAACTTCCTGCTGGCGCTGGTGCTGCTCTATTTCGCCAATGTGCAGTTCGGAACCTCCATCGGCGGGCTGATGGATCCGGAATTCATCGATGCGCCGCTGAGTTGGGCCAAGATGCAGTCGGTGCTGGAGCATCTGTGGATTCCGGTGATCGTCATCGGCACCTCCGGGACCGCCTCGATGATCCGCCGGCTGCGCGCCAATCTGCTGGACGAGCTGCAGAAGCAGTATTTCGTAACCGCCCTGGCCAAGGGTCTGCCGCCGCGCCGGGCCTTGCTGAAATACCCGCTGCGCATGGCGCTGAACCCGTTCATCGCCGATATCGGCAGCATCCTGCCGGAGCTGCTGTCCGGCGCCACCATCGTCTCGGTGGTGCTCAGCCTGCAGACCACTGGGCCGATCCTATTGTCGGCACTGCAGAGCCAGGACATGTACCTGGCCGGCTCCTTCGTGCTGCTGCTGGCGGTGATGACGGTGATCGGCGTGCTGGTGTCCGATCTGGCGCTGGCGGTGCTCGATCCGCGCATACGGCTTGGCGGGGGGGCGACAAAATGACCGCGACCGTCGGAGGCGAGCGCCCGCCCAGCGGGATGCAGCATTTCGTCAATGCCGAGGATTGGGACCCGAACGTCGTCGAGCCGCTGACGCCGGAGCAGGAGAAGTACTACCTCGCCTCGCAATGGCAGATCATGTGGTGGAAGCTGCGGCGCCACCGCCTGGCGGTGATCTGCGGCTCCCTGCTGGCCTTCTTCTACGCCTCGATCCTGTTCGTGGAGATCCTCGCGCCCTATGAGATGAGCTCGCGCCACACCACCCATATCTACGCGCCGCCGCAGCGGGTGCATCTGTTCCATGAGGGCAGCCTGATCGGCCCCTTCGTGTATGGCTACAAGTCGCAGCTGAACATGACGACGATGCAGCGCGAATACGTGCCCGACACCAGCGACATTCAGCGCATCCGCTTCCTCTGCCTGGGCGAGGAGTACGAGTTCTGGGGCCTGATTCCCGGCCGGTTCCACCTGATTTGCCCGGCCGATGGCGGCACCCTGTTCCTGTTCGGCACCGACCGGCTGGGGCGCGACATGCTGAGCCGGATGGTCTATGGCGGCCGCATCTCGCTGACCATCGGGCTGGTGGGCATCGCCGTCAGCTTCCTGCTGGGAATCACCATCGGCGGGCTGGCCGGCTATTACGGCGGCTGGGTCGACAATGTGATCAACCGGATCATCGAGATCTTCCAGAGCTTCCCGCAACTGCCGCTCTGGATGGCGCTGTCGGCGGCCCTGCCGGCAAATTGGAGCCCGATCCTGATCTATTTCGGGATTACCATCATCCTGGGGCTGGTCGACTGGACCGGCCTCGCCCGGGCGGTGCGGTCCAAGCTGCTGTCCCTGCGGGAAGAGGATTTCTGCGTCGCCGCCCAGCTGATGGGCGCCAGCCCGGGTCGCATCATCGGCCGGCATCTGATGCCCAGCTTCATGAGCCATCTGATTGCCTCGGCGACCCTGTCGATCCCCGGCATGATCCTGGGCGAGACGGCGCTCAGCTTCCTCAATCTCGGCCTAAGGCCGCCGATCACCAGCCTGGGCGTGCTGCTGAACGAGGCGCAGAACATCAATGTGGTGGCGCTCTATCCCTGGCTGATGGCGCCGGTGATCCCGGTGATCCTGATCGTGCTGGCGTTCCAGTTCCTGGGCGACGGCCTGCGCGACGCCGCCGACCCGTATAAGTAGCCAGAGCGGGATGACATGAAGTCAAGTCGACTTCATGTCATCCCGCTCTAGTTCAATAAGACAGACCAAGATTCAGATGTGAGGTCGAGCCGGCCTCACATCATCTTGGTCTAGCGCGACAGCACCACCAAGTCGACCGGCTTGCCGACGCCGCCGACGTCGCAATCCGGCACGATCTCCGGCTCGCCCGGCGGCTCGTAGCCTTGCTCGCGCGCCGAGGCCAAGGTCTCCGCCGTCGTCAGCCCGGCGACCCGGAGATCCTTGTTGTGCTTCTCCAGCTTGGCGGCGAGGTTCACCGCATCGCCGATGACGGTGTACTCCAGCCGCGTCTCGTCGCCGACCGCCCCGTAGACGACCGGCCCCGACGCCACGCCGACATTCACCGGCATGACCGTGGTGTAGCCCTCCTTGGCGCGGAACCCGTTCCAGGCCCTGGCCGCCTCGAACACCGCATCCGCCGCCCGCAACGCATCCGCCGCCTGCGTCTCGGAGGGTTCGGTCGCCCCGAAGGTCGCCATGATGCCGTCTCCGAGGAACTTGTCGATGGTGCCGCCATTGGCCTGGATCACCGGCACCATATGGGACTGATAGCCGGCCAGAAGGCGGATAACGTCGTCGGCCGGGATCGTCGCGGCGAAGGTGGTAAAACCGCGGATGTCGATCATCATGATCGCCGCCTGGCGGGTCTCGCCCTGCCCTGCGGCGATCTCGGTCTCCGCGCCGGTGATCTGCCGCGCCGTCTCGGGCGCGAAGAACCGCTTTAGATCCTCCGCCGCGGTCCCTTCGCGAACCGCGGTGACCAGCAGCACATGGGCCCGCCGCAAAGCGACCGTCAGGATCACCGTCACCAACAGCATGGTGACGACCTTGTCGATCTCGGCGCCGATCAGGATCTTGTTGCCGGTCAGATAGGCCACGTAGTTGCTCGTGACCATGTTCTCGTCCTTGCCGTAATCCACCGCCACCGCATATGCGACGAGGCCCAGCCAGCCGAGTATCGCCGTGGCCCCGGCGGTCAGCACGAAGCGATAGTCGAAGCGCAGCGCCCGCAAGGATATGAAGATGAACACGTAGAGCAGGGTCGGCGCCTTCAGATAGAAGGATGGCGGCTGCTGGTACTGGATGTGGATGCTCCAGATCAGCCCGATCAGCAGGCTCATGTCGACCACGATGGTGCCGGCCAGGAACCAGGACGGGGCGAAGCGCCGATAGGCCAGCCACAGCCGGATGACGGCAAAGACGAAGTAAACCCCCAGAACCCAGGGCACCGGCTGCACCGCGCCATCCGGGATGTCGGTCGGCCGGGGTGCGAGGATGTACAGCGTGCCGAGGGTGACGACGATAAGCAGCTGTACCCAGCCGATGAGCCGCTCGCTCTCCTCCTCGCGGGCTAGAATGGCGGCCTTGACGCGCTCCGGCAGCGCGTCGATGGGCACAGCCTTGCGGCTGTCGACCTCAGTCCGCTGCACCGTTTCACTTATCGTCATGGTCCGGATTCCGCCCAATCGCTCGCCTGCCGCAGTCTAGCCGGCCCGTGCGGGCACGAAGCGTCAAGCCTGCGTGATATCCCTGCGAGCGGTCAAACCAGCGGCCCGACCGGCGCCGCTGTCTTCTCCAGCCACAGGCTGGTCTCCGGCGTGCCGGCCGGCAATGGAAGGCGGCCGGCCGCCGATTCAGCCACTCTGTCGGACATCCGGCCGGCGACGTAATGGCTGGCGAAGAGCGGGCGAAAGCCGCCGCCCGCCAGCAGGGCGGCCGCCAATTGCTGTTCGTTGTAACCGCGCCAATGCCAGGCCGGAGGGTAGTCATCGGGCAGGCAGATGTCGTGGATGTGAACCAGCACACCGGCCGGCAAGGCCGGCAGGACCCGCGAGAAGAGGAAGTCGACATCGGTGCCCGGCATGGCGATGTGGCTGGAATCGATGAACAGGATATCGCCTGCCTGCAGGGCAAGGAACGGATCCAATCCGGCCGCCTGCACGGTATTCCGGATGAAATCCACCGACAGACCCGTCAGATCGGCGCGCGGCGCCGGGTCGATGGCGGTGATCGCCACCGCCAGCCCGCCATCCGCCGCCGCGCGCGCCAGGAAGCGGGTCGAATGGCCGGATCCCACCTCGACGATGCGCGAGGGCCGGCGCTCGCGCACCAGCACATAGGCTGCCGCCCCATCGAGCCGGGCGAACCAGCTCTGGGTCCATCGCGGCGCCGGCGGGTCGCCGCCCAGGGCGGAGAGTGCCTCCGCGTGCCGGTCCATGCTGTCCAGGACGTCCTGGAACTGTGTCGCGCTGGCCGCGAACAGCGCCTCGATCGGCCGGTAGGCGTCGACCGGCCCTTCAACCGCCGCGGCATACCGGTAGGGGATGAAGAATCCCCGGCGCGCCAGGCCGGTCACCGTCGCCAGGCCCATCCACAGGTGCCGCAGGCGTTTGCGCAGGGTCATGGGCATGTGCGGTCCGATGGACCTCAGAGGGTCAGGACCATGCCTTCCCGGGCGACCAGCGTGCCGGCCCGTGCCTTCTCGGCATCGGCGGCGATCTGGTCCATGAAATCATCGTCATGGGACGGGTCGTGATGGAACAGCACGACCTTGCCGACACCCGCCGCATCCGCCACCCGCAGCGCCTCCTGCCAGGTCGAATGCCCCCAATCCTTGTGCGCCGGATATTCGGCCTCGGTGTAGGTGGCGTCATAGATCATGATATCGGCACCGCGCACGAAATCGACGATCGTCGCGTCGGGGCCGCCCGGCTGGTGCTCGGTGTCGGTCATCACGCAAATGCTCTTGCCGCCGTGATCGATGCGATAGCCGCAGGCCCCATCCGGATGGTTGAGCGGGCAGGTGTTCAGGGTGACCTTGCCGAGGGTGATCGGCTTGGTGCATTCGAAATCGTGATAGTGGCAGGTCGAGAAGACATGGATCGGGATCGGAAACAGCGGCGGCGTCATCATCTGGCACAGCACGTCGCGCAGGCTGGTGGTCTTGGGCAGATGCCCGGCATAGAAATGCACCGCCGATTCCTTCACATAGGCCGGCTGGAAGAACGGAATGCCGCAGACATGATCGAAATGGGTATGGGTCAGGAACAGGTTGATGCGTTCCGGCCGCTCCTTGGCGAGCTCAAGGCCCAGGCCGCGGACGCCGGTGCCGGCATCGATCACGATCAACTCGCCGCCACAGCGGATCTCCAGGCAGGTCGTGTTGCCGCCATAGCGCACGGTATCGGGGCCGGGGACCGCGATGCTGCCTCGCACCCCCCAGAACTTGACGAAAAAATCTTCCCTGTCGCTCATACGTTGCGTCCGGCAGCCCCTGCCCGGAATCGGTTGGCGGCACCGGGGCGGGCCCGGAACGGTTACCGAATCTGGCAGGCCGGGAAACCCAAGTCGAGACAAAACGCCACACGGCCGCATGAGGTGGCCGTCAGGACATCCGCCGGTCCTGGCAAAGCCAGCCGGCGATGACCGGCGCCAATACGGCGGAGCGTCCTGCCGAACCGGCCGGGGTCGCGTTCGGCGCCCTATTGGCGGTGCTGGCGGCCTATCAGCAGTTCAAGCTGCCCCCGGTCCTGCCCCTGCTGACCGGCCAATATGGACATGACCCGCGGGTGGCCGGTGGTTTCATGTCGGTCTACGCGCTGGCCGGGCTGGCATTGTCGCCGGTGCTGGGCCGGCTGATCGAGCGCCACGGGGTCGCAGCCTATCTGCAATCCGCCTTCGCGCTGTTCGCCATCGGCGGCGCCATCGCCCTGGCCTGGCCGCACTCCGGCGCATGGATGCTGGTTTCCAGAAGCCTGGAGGGAGCCGGCTTCGCCGTCCTGGCGATCGTCGGGCCGGTGCTGGTGACGGGCAATGCCGGCAAACGATACCTGCCCCTGGCCATCGGCCTCGCCGCCACCTGGATCCCGATCGGCCAGCTGATCGCCAACATCGCGGCGCGGCCGATCCTGGCGGCCGGAGATTGGAAGCTGCTGTGGTGGAGCGGCCTGGCCGGGACATTGGCCATGTCAGCCTGGACTCTGCTACGCAGCAGAGGGTCGGGCCATGGCGGCGCCGGGCTATGGCAGACCGGCGCCGTGCCCGCAACCGATCCCGGCGGCCGCACCCGGCGCATGCTGCTGTGGGCGGCGGCCGCCCTGTTTTGCCTATGGTCGACCCAGTTCATCGCCTACATGACCTGGCTTCCCAGCTATCTGGTGTCGGTGCATGGCCTCGACCCGAGTACCGCCGTCCTCGGCTATGCGGTGCCGATCGTCACCCTGCTGGTCTTCAACCTGCTGACCGGCTGGGCCATGACCCGCGGTGTGCGCATCGGGCCGCTGCTGACGACGGCCCTGGCCGGCCAGGCGGCGGTCTGGGCCCTGCTGCCGGTCACCGGCGGCGGCTGGAGCGGAATCCTCTCGCTGATCGTGTACGGGATCGGTGCGGGGGTCGTGCCGACCTGCCTGTTCGGCCTGCCGAACGCCATCGAGGGTGCCGGGCGGCCCGGCGCCTTCGCCACCCTGATGACCGGCCGCAATCTCGGCGTGCTTGTCGGTCCCCTGCTGCTGGGATGGGTGTTCAGCGTCACCGCCGACTGGAACAGCGCCGGCCCCGTCTTCGCCGGCAGCACGCTGATCGCCGTGGTGCTCTCCGCCCTGGTGGCAGGGGCCCTACGGCGACGGCACGCCGAGCAATCCGGGAGGGCTGGATAGGGTAATGGCGGCTAAGGGTTCAGCCGGTATCCGCCGGGCTCGGTGACCAGGATCTCCGCATTGGAGGGATCCCGCTCAATCTTCTGCCGCAGGCGGTAGACATGGGTCTCCAGCGTGTGGGTGGTGACGCCGGCATTGTAGCCCCAGACTTCGCCCAGCAGGACGTCGCGCCCCACCACCTTGCTGCCGACCCGATAGAGATATTTCAGGATCGCCGTTTCCTTTTCGGTCAGACGGACCTTCTGGTCCTTCTCCTCGTCGACCAGCAGCTTGGCGCTGGGCCGGAAGGTGTAGGGACCGATGGTGAAGACCGCATCCTCGCTCTGCTCGAACTGGCGCAGCTGGGCCCGCAGCCGGGCCAGCAGCACGCCCAGCCGGAACGGCTTGGTGACATAATCGTTGGCGCCGCTGTCCAGGCCCAGGATCGCGTCGGCGTCGGTGTCGACTCCGGTCAGCATGATGATCGGGCTGCGCACGCCGTTGCGGCGCATCAGGCGGCAGAGGTCGCGGCCATCCATGTCGGGCAGGCCCACATCCAGGAGGATGCAGTCGAAATAGGTGTTCTTCACCACCTCGAGCGCTTCGGCGGCGTTCTCCGCCTCGCTGGTCGCGAACTCCTCATGCAGATGCAGCTGCTCCGCCAGGGAATTGCGCAAAGCCGCATCGTCATCCACCAGGAGAATCTTCTTATTGGATGTCATCCGTTCACTCTCATCCGCGCCCGCACTCGACCGGCCCGCCCCGCGGACGGCCGAACCGGATTGTAACACGCACACATTGCGTTTTCGACGCCGTCCACCAGCACCCTTGTCGCAGGACCGGCCCAGGCCGCTGGTCAACAGATAGGTCGGGAAAGGCGCGGAAAAAAGGTGCGCCAGGCGGCGCGCTGTGCCAAATCCTGCGCGCGGTGACGCGAACGGATCGTCCGCAGGACCGGGAACAATGCTAGACTGCGCGCCATGAACACCCAGGACAAAGCGGCTAGGCCGGAGCCGGCGCCGACCTCAAGGCGCCAGGCGTCGTTGCGCGCCGTGGATCGGGCCTCCAGCGACCTGCGACGCGGGGATTTCGTGCTGGTGCGGCCGGATACAGGCCCGGCCCTGCTGATCCAGGCCAGCGAGTCGGCGACGCCGGAGAGCCTTGCCCGGATGACGGCGCTGAGCGGCGTGACGCCGTCGGTCATCCTCACCCGGCAGCGGGCCGCGGCGATCGGCCTGTGCGAGGATGTGGACGGTGTGGTCCGGCTCGACCCCGGCGAACGGTTGAACGCCGATCTGGTACGCCGGCTTTGCGATCCGGAAGCAGCCGTGGAATCCGAGGCGCTGGACGGTCTGCCCTGCCGCCCGATCGCCGCCGGCAGCCGCGACGGCGCGGTTGCGGTGACCCGTCTGGCCAAGCTGGCGCGGCTGCTGCCAGCGGTGGTGGCGGCACCGGTGGAGCGTCCGCTGGCCACGGACCGGCTGGTGGCGGCCAACGACATCCTGTCGGTCAGCGCCTTCGACATCGACCATTATGAGCGCCACGCGGCCCGCAGCCTGTATCGGGTGGTCGACGCGGCGGTGCCGCTGGACGGTGCCGAGGCGACCCGGATCGTCGCCTTCCGCCCAACCGATGGCGGCCAGGAGCATCTGGCGATCGTGATCGGGGAACCGGACGGCGAGACCCCGCCGCTGGTGCGGTTGCACTCCGAATGTTTCACCGGCGACCTGCTGGGATCGCTGCGCTGCGATTGCGGCCAGCAGCTGCGCGGCGCGATCACCGAGATCGCCAATGAGGGCGCCGGCGCCCTGCTCTACCTGGCCCAGGAAGGCCGCGGCATCGGGTTGGTCAACAAGCTGCGCGCCTACCGGCTGCAGGACGACGCCTATGACACGGTCGACGCCAATGTGATGCTGGGCTACGACGCCGATGAGCGGATCTACCAGCCGGCGGCGGAGATGCTGCGCCAGCTTGGCTTCGATCGGGTCCGGCTCATGACCAACAATCCGGACAAGGTGGAACAGCTCTCGCGCTGCGGCATCGAGGTGGTCGAGCGGGTCAAGCACAGCTTTCCGGCAAACGGGCACAACGAGTTCTACCTGCGCACCAAGAAGCAGCGCAGCGGCCACCTTCTCTGAGGTCATGTCAGGCCGGATATCGGAGATCTCCGTCACCGCCGATGGCTGGCTGGAGGCCGGCAACCGCCGCTGGCGCTGCGCTCTCGGACATGGCGGGATCCGCGGCGACAAGCGGGAGGGCGACGGCGCCACCCCCGTAGGCAGCTTCCCGCTGCGACGGCTGTTGTACCGGCGCGACAGGATATCCGAGGCGCCGAACACCGCTCTGCCGGCGGCTCCCATCGCCCGCGACGATGGCTGGTGCGACGATACCAGCGACCCGGCGTACAACCGGCCGGTCCGATTGCCCCACGCGGCGAGCCACGAGAAGCTTTGGCGGGAAGACGGGCTCTACGATTTGGTCGTCGTGCTCGGCCACAACGACGATCCGCCGGTTCCGGGCATGGGAAGCGCGATCTTCCTGCATGTGGCGCGGCCCGATTACGCGCCGACGGAAGGCTGTGTGGCGCTGGCGCGAGACGATCTGCTGGAGCTTCTGGAGTCCTGCGGCACGGATACGGTGCTGACCGTCCGCGATCCTTAGATCCGCTCTTAGGGATTGGCCTTAGGGCCTTGGCGGACGGGCTCCGAACACCGCGGTGCCGACCCGCACCAGCGTGGCGCCATGGCGGATCGCGGTCTCGAAATCGCCGCTCATGCCCATGCTGAGCGTTTCCAGCCCATGCCGATCCGCCAGCTCGGACAGCAGCGCGAAGTGCAGAGCCGGCGGTTCGTCGAGCGGCGGAATGCACATCAAGCCGCGGACCGGCAGCCCGAGTTCATCCCGGCACAGTGTCAGCAGGTCCGACAGCCCGTCCGGGGCGACGCCGGCTTTCTGGGGCTCTTCGCCGGTATTCACTTGGATCAGGCAGTCGGGACGTCGGCCGCTCTGCTCCATCTCCCGCGCCAGGGCGCGCGCCAGCTTGGCACGATCGACGGTCTCGATTGCATCGAACAGGGCCACCGCAGCCCGGACCTTGTTGGTCTGCAACGGCCCCACGAGATGCAGCACGATGTCCGGATGGCTTGCCTTGAGGCCGGTCCATCGTTCCTGCGCCTCCTGGACCCGGTTCTCCCCGAACAGGCGGTGGCCGGCATCCAGGGCGGCGGCGACGCGCTCGGCCGGCTGCATCTTGCTGATGGCGACCAGCCGGACGGATTCCGGGTTGCGGTCCGCAGCCTTGGCGGCAGCATCGATCCGCGACCGTATGGCGGCGAAATTCTCCGCCACGGTCGAGGATTGATCCGGCTCGTGGTCCCGGTCGCGCGTCATGGTCCCTTCTCACATTCCGAACCGGATGGTGCAAGAGCGAACGGGTGGACCGCGGCGATTGACTCCGCCCCGCCCGAAGTCGCAGAAGAAGGTTGGGAAGGAGACCTGGAATGAGCAAGCCGATCGACAGCCTGGAAGCCCTGCTGGCGCCCATGAGCGTGGCCGAGTTCCTGACGGAATATCGCGGGCGCAAGCCGCTGCATATCAAGGGTGCGGCGGATAAATTCGCCGACGTCATGTCCTGGGATTCGCTGTCCGACCTGATCAACCAGACGAGCATCTGGTCGGCGGCGTCGCTGCAGCTTGTCATGGACGGCGTCCGGGTGCAGCCGGCCGATTACTGCTCTTCGGCACTGGGGCGCGATGGCGGCAAGGTCATGATGCCGGACACCGAGCGGGTCCGGCACTGGCTGCAGCGCGGCGCGTCCTTGCTGCTCAACGATATCGACCAGCTGACCTCTGGCCTGAAATCGGCGGCAGAGACGTTGGAGTCCGGTCTGGGCGGCAAGGTTCAGTGCAATCTTTACTGCTCCTGGAAGGCCCATCCGGGTTTCGGATCGCACTACGACACGCATGAGGTGTTCGCCGTCCATATCGCCGGCGAGAAAGTGTGGCGAATCTACGAGTGCCCGACCCCGGACGTCATCCGCCATGCCCGGTTCCTGATCGATGACGACGCGTTTCACGAGAAGAACAAGGGCAAGCTGACCGACGAGGTCACGCTGAAACCTGGCGACCTGCTGTATATCCCGCGCGGCTGGTATCACGACGCCCTGGCGAAGTCCGAGGCCACGATCCACATCGCCATGGGTCTGACCTGCCCGATCGGCTTGGACCTGATCGGCATGCTGTTCGAGCGGGCCGTCCAGGACCCTTTGTTCCGCGCGGTCGCGCCCGGGCCGCAATCGGATGCCGGACCGGACGCATTGCCGGACCACCTCGCGGCGCTTGGAGAGCGGCTGGCAGAGTTCACCAAGGACCCGGAGTTCATCGGTCAGTTCGCCGCCTTCATGGAGGCCTACCGCTATCCGCGCGGCCGCGTCCGCCTGCCCGATGACGCGATTGACCGCCGCTTCCAACGTGCTTCGACCGAAATCCGCCTCGCCGAACACAAGGGCGTATGGCATATCACCGATGGCCGTCAGGGGGCGCCGATCCCCAAAGGCATGCGCGAACCGATCGCCTGGATATTGGAGCGGCCGCATTTTGCGGCAGGGGAGTTCGACAGCGCATTCGAAAACCTGCCGGAAGCCGCACGCAGCAAACTGCTGGCGGATATGGAAAGGATGGCCGTCATCGTGCCGGCCGGCTGATCGAGATGATTACGGTTTCGATTCCCATGGGAATCGCGCCGGTACTGCGCCGTTTTGCTAACGGTTTGGTAAGAAACCCGGCCCGATTCGGCCGTTTTGTTGCACTTTGGCCACAGCTTTCTTCGATTGTTGCAGCAATGCCGCATTAGACGTTGCTCACTGACTGGGCTGGAAGTAAGAAGCTACTGGGTTCCAAGGTGTTTCGGGGCATATCTGCACGCCTGGAGCCGTCACGTGAGGTTCCATGTCAGGGGCCGCCAGGCCCGCTTTTGGAGGTTGAAGGATGAAGAAGGTTCTCTTGGGGAGCACGGCGCTCGTCGCGGCCGGCCTGGTGGCCGGGCCCGCGTTCGCGCAGCTGGAGCTCAGCATTTCCGGTTCTGTCGACGTTCACGGTGGCTATGTCAGTGAAGATCTCGACACCAACCGCGGCGACTACGGTATCACCACCGACACCACGCTGAACTTCAACGCCGACGGCGTTGCGGATAACGGCCTGGAGTACGGTTCGCGGATCAACGTCGATGACGCGACGTCCGGCGCTGGTGGAGCGACCGGTTTCTCGATTGACGAAGCCTATGTCTTCCTCAGCGGCTCCTTCGGCGAAGTCCGCTTCGGCGGTACCGACCCGGCGGCGTCCGAGCTGCGTTTCGCGATCCCGACGGTCGGTAACGGCCAGGCCGATGGCGACTTCCCGCGTTATGTGCAGAACAATTCCGATGTCTTCGGTACTGACTTCGCGCACAGCAACGACGGCAACAAGATCGTCTATATCGGTGAGTTCGGCGATTTCACCGTCGGCGCGAGCTTCACGCCGTCCGATGACGCCATCGGCGACGAGCCGGATCTGGAAGAGACCGTCCAGAGTAGCCCGCTGCGGGACACGTTCTCGATCGGCGGTAACTACCAGGGCGAGTTCAACAACGTGTCGGTCGGCGTGTCGGCCGGTGCCAACTTCGGTGTCGTGGAAGACGGCACCAACGATGACGGCGACCACACCGAATACGGTTTCGGTGCGGAAGTCGGCTTCGGCGCGATCACTGTCGGCGGTTTCTTCATCACCTCTGAGCAGGAGACTGCTGCCGGTGGCGACAACGTCGATCGCGATCGTTATGGCCTCGGCGCTACGTTCTCGACCGGGCCGTGGAGCTTCGGTGCGAACGCGCTGCTTGCGGAAGACGACAACAGCAACAACGAAGACACCGTCTACGGTGTCGGCGTTGAGTACTCGCTGGCTGATGGTCTGACGCCGTATGCCGACCTGGTGTTCTTCGACTTTGACGAAGGCAGCGGTTCGGCCCTCGACAACGACGGCACGGCGTTCCTGGTTGGCGTGACTGCGTCCTTCTAACCAGGTATTCCGAGCAATCGGCTTTAGGGGCGGCGCCTTCGGCGCCGCCCCTTTCCTTTGCGCATTCCGGTCTGCGCAAACGGCATCTGAAATAGCGTTTGACTGGTGTGTGCCGGCGGCCATAGTCGGCTCATGGCCGATTCCAAATCATCCGGGCAGCCGCCCCCAACGCCAGCGGATTCGCTTCTTCGGATCTTCGCCGCGCATGGCCATGACCGGTCGATCGCCGCCGGGATTGCGGTCGATTCCCGCGGCAGACCTTTGCCGATGTACACCTACCCGGCAATCGAGTATCTGGCGCAACTGGACTTTGCCAAGCGGAGCATACTCGAATTCGGTTCCGGGCAGTCGACCCATTGGTGGGCGGCACGTGCAGGCGAGGTCACCGCCGTCGAGCATGACGATCACTGGGTCCGTCGCCTGGAAGACGCGGCACATTCCAATGTTCGGTGCCTGTTTGCAAAGCGTGAGGACATCGCAACCGGCGAGAAGTATCTTGCGGTGCTTCCGGCCGGGCAACGCTACGACGTCATAGCTCTGGACGGCCTGCACTATCGTGACTGTGCCGCCGCAGCGCGCGATTTGCTGACTCCCGGCGGCCTCGTCATTTTGGACAATTCGGATTTCTACCCGGCGACCTGCGCCGTCCTGCGCGGCCACGATTTCCTGCAGGTCGACATGGCCGGCTTCAAGCCCTGCCACACCGATGCACAGGTGACCTCCTTGTTCTTCGACCGGGCGTTCGACGTAAAGCCCCGCGGCCGGCAACCGGTTCCTTGCATTGGCGGCAAGGAGAAGGTCTCGCCTTTCGACAAGCCGCGCCATATCGCCGTAAGGGACGGCAAGGCCATCATCTACTGAAATTCGCCCTGACCGGCGGATTGCCGCGGATCAGATGTCCTTGCGCCGGACGGGATTTTTCGATTTATTGCCGGCCATGATTATTCGTCGCCGCATATCTCTGTTCTGCGCCGCCCTCTTGGCGCTGGCTGTTGCCGGCTGCGGCGGGACCAGTTTCAAGCCGTCTGAGGGCGCGGAGCCGCAACAGGACCAGGAAGAGCGGTACGCGGCCCGGCCGAGCCTATTCGGTCCGGATGGGCTGAGCTTCAGCACGGATCCGTCGCGCGCAGCGCCGGATCCCGGCGGCGGCATCGGTGTGAACAGCTTCCTGTGGCGGGCCACCCTGGACACGGTGGTGTTCATGCCGGTCAGCTCCGCCGACCCGTTCGGCGGCGTCATCCTGACCGATTGGTACACGCCGCCCGGTTCTCCGGGCGAGCGGTTCAAGCTCAATGTCTATATCCTGGACCGGCAGTTGCGGGCGGACGGCCTGCGCGTCGCCGTTTTCCGGCAGATTCGCGATCCCTCCGGCGAGTGGATCGACGCACCGGTGAACGAGCAGACATCGACGGCGCTTGAGGACACGATCCTTACCCGGGCGCGCGAGCTGCGCGTCATCAGCACCGCCGCCGCCCAGTAGCCGGCCCCTCCCGCACCCCGCGGAAGTCTCCCACCAGCAGGTCCCCGGATGTCCCGGTACAACTTCAAGGAAGCCGAGGCCAAGTGGCAAGCGATCTGGACGGATCGTGGCTGCTTCAACGTGCATGAGGACTCCGACCGGCCGAAATACTACGTGCTGGAGATGTTCCCCTACCCGTCCGGCCGGCTGCATGTGGGGCATGTGCGCAATTATGCGATCGGCGACGTGGTGGCGCGGTACAAGCGCGCCAAAGGCTTCAACGTGCTGCACCCGATGGGCTGGGACGCATTCGGGCTGCCGGCGGAAAACGCTGCCATCGCCAACAAGGTGCACCCGGCGGAGTGGACCGAAGAGAACATCCAGGTCATGGGCGAGCAGCTGCGGCTGATCGGCCTGTCCTACGATTGGGACCGCGAGATCTCCACCTGCACGCCGGAGTATTACCGGCATGAGCAGAAGATGTTCCTGGATTTCCTGGAGGCGGGCCTTGCCTATCGCAAGGAGGCCTGGGTCAACTGGGATCCGGTGGAACATACGGTCCTGGCCAACGAGCAGGTGATCGAGGGGCGCGGTTGGCGCTCCAACGCCCTGGTCGAGAAGCGCAAGCTGTCCCAGTGGTTCCTGAAGATCACCGAGTATGCCGACGATCTGCTGGCCGCGATCGAAGGGCTGGACCGGTGGCCGGATCGGGTGCGGCTGATGCAGGCCAACTGGATCGGCCGCTCCGTCGGCGCGCATATGCAGTTCGACATTGTCGGCCGGGACGATCGCCTTGAGGTCTTCACCACCCGTCCAGACACCATCTTCGGCGCCAGCTTCTGCGCCTTGTCGCCGGACCATCCGCTGACCGAGTCGCTGTCGGCGGACAATCCGGATCTGGCGGAATTCGTTGCCGAATGTCGCCGTCTGGGCACCAGCGAAGAGGCCATCGAGACCGCGGAGAAGGTCGGGTTCGATACCGGCTTGCGGGTCCTGCACCCGTTCCGCGACGGAGTCGAGCTGCCGGTCTATGTGGCCAATTTCGTGCTGATGGATTATGGCACCGGCGCGATTTTCGGATCCGCCGGACACGACCAGCGCGACCTGGATTTCGCCCGCAAATATGGGCTGGAAGTGATCCCCGTCCTGTGGCCTCCGACCGCGCGGATGCTGACCAAGGACGAGTTCGATGCCTTGTCCAAGGCAGACCGGGCCCGGTTCGATGTCGACCCGGTCCAGACCATCGACGGCATGGGCGAGGTCTTCTACGTCAACGCCACGGCGTATCTGGACACCACCCTGCCCGTCTATCGTTACCAGCTGCAATCGCTGGTGAAGGACGATGCGCCGCTGGCCGTCGAGGATGCCAAGCACATCGTCATTGCGGCTTTGGAATCAAAGGGTTACGGTGATGCCGCCGTTCGGTATCGCTTGCGCGACTGGGGCGTCTCGCGCCAGCGCTATTGGGGTTGCCCGATCCCGATCATCCATTGTCCGAAATGCGGCGTGGTGCCGGTGCCGGAGGCGGATTTGCCGGTCGAACTGCCCCGGGACATCGATTTCGAGGAGCCGGGCAACCCGCTGGTCCGCCACCCGACCTGGAAATCGGTCGAATGCCCGAGCTGCGGCGGGCCGGCCGAGCGCGAGACCGACACCTTCGACACCTTCTTCGAATCCTCCTGGTATTTCGCCCGGTTCTGTTCGCCGCAATCGGAGCAGGCCTTCGACCGGAAGGCGGCCGATTACTGGCTGCCGGTCGATCAATATATCGGCGGCATCGAGCATGCGGTCCTGCACCTACTGTACTCCCGCTTCTTCATGCGGGCGTTGAAGAAATGCGGATATCTATCTGTCGTAGAACCGTTTGCCGGATTGATGACCCAGGGAATGGTCGTCCACGAAACCTATCAGGACAAGGACGAAAACTGGGTCTATCCGGAAGAGGTGGAGTTCCGCGACGGCGCGCCGTTCCGGATCGCCGACGGTGCCAAGCTGATCGCCGGCCCGCATCTGAAGATGAGCAAGTCGAAGAAGAACGTGGTCGGCTTGGAGAAGGTGGTCGAGGATTTCGGCGCGGATACCGCGCGGCTGCTGCTGTTGTCGGACAGCCCGCCGGACCGGGATCTGGAATGGAGCGATGGCGGCGTCGAAGGCGCCTGGCGCTATCTGAACCGGGTCTTCCGGCTGGTGAGCCGCCCGAAAGGGACCGTCGCCGAGCGCGACACGCCCATGCCCGACGATCTGAAGCAGCTGACCGCCGATGCGGAGACGATCGGATTGTGGCGGATGCTGCACAAGACCGTCGCCGGGGTCAGCGACGATTTCGAGCGCATCCATTTCAACAAGGCGGTCGCCCGGATCCGGGAATTCACCAATGCGGTGGAGGACTACGCCGCCGATGGGCCGACCGCCGCCTGGCTGCGCCGCGCCTGCCTGGAAACGGTGGCGAAGTTGATCGGCCCGGTGATGCCGCATCTGGCCGAGGAGCTCTGGCAGGGCCTCGGCCATGACGAGCTGCTGATCGATGCGCCTTGGCCGGACGCGGATCCGGCCTTGCTGGTCGACGAGACGGTGACCGTCGCCGTGCAGGTCAACGGCAAGTTGCGGGCCACGATTTCGGTCCCCCGCGACCTGGATCGCGACGAGGCGGAAAAGGCGGCCCTGGCGGAAGACGGTGTGCAGCGGGCGTTGGACGGCAAGGCCGTGCGCAAGGTGATCGTGGTGCCGAACAGGATCGTCAATGTCGTGGCGTAACGGCATGGCGCGATGGTGCGGCGTCGCGGTCTCGGCGGTTTTGCTGTTGTCCGCCTGCGGATTCCGCCCGCTTTACGCGACCGGCGGCGTGGCCGATGCATCGCAGGAATTGTCGCAGGTCGAGATCGCGGTGATCCCGGACCGGTCCGGGCAGATCCTGCGGAATTATTTGATCCAGGGCATCAACACCGGCGGCCGCCCGACCGATCCGGTCTATCGCCTGGACGTCGACCTGCGCGAGCGCCAGGAGGACCTGGGCATCGACAAGACCGACAGCGCCCAGCGGACCAATCTGGTCATCACCGCACGGTTCAGCCTGCGTACGGCGGTGGACGACCAGGAGGTGCTGAACCGCCGGGTCGGTATCATCACCAGCTACAACATCGTGCTCGACGAGTACGCCACGCTGAGCGCCGAGAACGCTGCCCGCGATCGCGCCTTGCGGCAGCTGGGTAGCGATATCCGCACGCAGCTGGCGCTGTATTTCAGCCGCCCTGGCTGAATTCGGGGGCGGGCGATGGTGAAAGTCGCGGCGGGCCGGGCCGACTCGCTCCTCGGCCGACCGGGGCCGGAGACCCCCGTACTGCTGATATACGGCGCCGATTCCGGGCTGGTGCGCGAGCGGGCCGATCGTGCCGTTGCCGCGGTGATCGGCGCCGATGACGATCCCTTCCTGTCAATCACCCTGCCCGCCGCCGACCTGGCGAAGGACCCGGCCCGCCTGGCAGATGAGATGGCGGCGCAATCGTTGATCGGCGGGCGGCGGGCGATCCGGGTTCGCACAGCCGCCGATTCACTGACCGCCGCCCTGAAGCCGATCCTCGAGAACCCCGGCGCCGATGCCAACCTCCTGGTCCTTGAGGCCGGCGAGCTGCCGCCCCGATCCAGCCTGCGGAAGCTTTGCGAAGGCGCGAAAACCGCGGCGGCGATCGCTTGCTACCCGCCGGACGAGGATGCCGTTGCCGGATTGATTCGCACCCTGCTCTCGGAGGCCGGGATCAGCCTCAGCCGCGACGCCGAGGCCTACCTGGCCGGCAGTCTGGCCGCCGACCGGTCCCTGGTCCGTCGCGAGGCGGAGAAGCTGATCGCCTTTGCCGGCGACGGCGGATCGATCGATCTGGAGGCGGCGGAAGCCTGTGTGGGCGACAGTGCGGAGCGATCCCTGGACGATCTGGTGATGGCGGCCGGCGATGGCGATGCCGCGACCGTTGACGGCGCGGTGCAACGGCTGGTTTCCGAAGGCATGTCGCCGGTCGCCATGCTGCGGGCGGCGCAGCGGCATTTCGGCCGCCTTCACCTGGCCAATTGCCGGGTCGCGGCAGGGGACAGCCCGGACAATGTGATGGCGTCGCTAAGGCCGCCGGTCTTCTTCAAGGCCAAGCCGCGATTTCGCCGACAGCTGGACAGCTGGCGACGGGACCGGCTGCAGAATGCGCTGGACCGGCTGACCGATGCGGAAGCGGAATGCAAGAGGACCGGCATGCCCGCCGATACGATCTGCGCCCGCACCCTGCTGCAGGTGGCCAGCCTCGCGCGGCGCCGGCGCTAGCCTGCATTTCTCATACTGGTCGCGGCCTGCGTCGCGTCCGGTCGGTCCGATCCGCCAGGATAGGGCCGAAGAGCGTAGCAGCGCTACGGTCGAGGGTCTTGACGCCGCGGGCGGGCCGCCCGGGCGCGACCCGAAGGGCGGCGCTATCCCGCCGACAGGGTGCGTCAGAACGCTTGACCGATGCGCTGCATCGCGCCGCGCGCTCTTCCTGCCCTGTCGGCGGGATAGCGCCGCGCAGGCCACGACCAGTATGAGAAATGCAGGCTAGCGTCTCAGAGTTGGGAGCGGCCCTGGCTCAGCCCCAGGCGCCGCAGCAGTTCATCGAACTGATCGAGCGACTGATACCGGATCGTGACCGATCCGGCATGCCCGTCCTCGCCGGAGGCGATCGACACCCTCAGCCCAAGACGATTGGACATTTCCAGTTCCAGCGCCTGCAGGTTGGCGTCCTTGCCCGGCTTCGGAGCCGACCCCTTGCGCGATTTCGGCCCGGAACCGCCATCGCGGGCCAGGCGCTCGGTCTGGCGCACGTTCAGGCCGCGGGAAACCACGGTCTGCGCTGCTGCCTCGGGATCGGGGCAGGCCAGGAGGGCGCGCGCGTGCCCGGCGCTCAGCGTTCCGTCGTCGACCATGTGCCGGACCGGCTCCGGCAGCTCCAGCAGGCGCAGGGTATTGGCGATGTGGCTGCGGCTCTTGCTGACCACCTGGCCGATCTGCTCCTGGGTGTGACCGAATTCCTGCTGCAGGCGCCTATATCCGTCGGCCTCCTCCATCGGCGTCAGGCTCTCGCGCTGGATGTTCTCGATGATGGCGATCTGCAGCGCTGCGGAATCGTCCAATTCCCGCACCACCACCGGCACTTCGTGCAGCTGCGCCCGCTGCGCCGCCCGCCAGCGCCGCTCGCCGGCGACGATCTCATAGAGATCCGGCAGTTTCGGCGATGGCCGCACCAGGATCGGCTGCAGCACCCCCTGTTCGCGGACCGATGCGATCAGATCCTCGAGCTCCTCATCGGCGAAACGCCGGCGCGGCTGCTTGGGATTGGGGCGGATCAGCTCTACCGGCAGCGTGCGGGCGGCGCGCTCACGGCCCTGGACCTCGTAACCGGACTCATCCTCGCCGAACAGCGCGTCCAGGCCGCGGCCCAGATTGGTGCGCCGCTTGCCGCCAACACTCTCATCGGATCCCTGGTCGATCATCATGCGGCGTGCCTGCTCTCGCGCCGCAGCACTTCGCCGGCCAGATGCATATAGGCCTGCGAACCGGCGCAGTTGAGGTCATAGAGCAGCACCGGCTTACCGTGGGACGGCGCCTCGGACACCCGCACATTGCGCGGAATGACCGTCTCGTAGACCCGGCCGCCAAGATGGCTGCGCACATCCTCGGCCACCATGTCCGACAGGTTGTTGCGCCGGTCGAACATGGTCAGCACCACGCCCTGGATCTCCAGGCTGGGGTTGAATGCCCGCCTGACCCGCTCGATGGTGGTCATCAGGTGGCTCAAGCCCTCCAACGCGTAAAACTCGCATTGCAGCGGCACCAGCACCGCATGGGCGGCGGTCAGGGCGTTGAGGGTCAACAGTCCCAGCGCCGGAGGGCAGTCGATCAGAACGTAGTCGTAATCCGCGACGTCCCGGATTGCCTCGCGCAGCCGGAATTCCCGGCGATGGGCGCCGACCAGTTCGATCTCCGCACCGGAAAGATGCACGGTGGACGGAATGACGGACAGCCGGGGAATCTGCGATTGCACCGCCGCCTCGGCAACCGTCGCCTCGCCGAATACCACCTGATAGGAGCCGATGCCGCGCTGCGCCCTGGGAATGGCCAGTCCGGTGCTGGCATTGCCCTGGGGATCCAAGTCGATCACCAGCACCGTCTTGTTCACCGCCGCCAGGGCTGTGCCGAGATTGATCGCGGTGGTGGTCTTGCCGACCCCGCCTTTCTGGTTGGCTATGGCAATGATCCGGGTCTGCCGCGCGGAGTCTGTCCCGGACACTGTCCCGCCTGAGCGCGTGAAGAATTCAGACACGATCGGTCCCCGTAAGCCTGAGAATGATGCCGGACTCATGCGCGCGGCTGGGCACGAATTCCGTGCGCATAGTCGTATGTTTAGTAGCTTCGGTCAATTCCCTATCTACATCTTGTCCCTTCGGGAAGATCATGACCGTCTCGTCGCCGGCGAATCGCGACGCCAGATCCAGCAGTTTTGGCAGTGGCGCCAAAGCCCGGGCGGTCACGACATCCGCGACAAATTCCGGGACCTGCTCGATGCGCGCCACATGGATTTGCACCGGCGTCGATGTTTCACGTGAAACTTCCCGCAGGAACGTCGCCTTGCGTCCGTCGCTCTCTATGAGATGCACTTCGGGCACACCAAGGATCGCCAGGACCAAGCCCGGGAACCCCGCCCCGCTGCCCAGATCGACCAGGCTTCGTGCGTCATCTGGCAGGAGTGGGAGGAGCTGCGCCGAATCGAGCATATGCCGGCGCCAGAGATCGTCGAGGGTCGAACGACCGACCAGATTGATCCGCCGTTGCCATTTCCTCAGTAGGTCCGCGTAGATGGTCAGCCGATCCAGCGTTTCACGTGAAACACCGGTCTCTGTCCGAAACTCCTCGGCATCCATGGCCGCAGGCGCCGGGCTCACGCGCTGATCCGCTCCTCGCGGCGGCGGACATGGCGGAGCAGCGCCACCAGGGCGGCCGGCGTCACCCCGGAGATCCGCGACGCGGCACCCAGGGTTGCGGGACGGGCCTGCTCCAGCTTCTGGCGCACCTCATTGGACAGGCCGCCGACTGTCCCGTAATCGAGGCTGGCCGGAAGGACCAGGCTTTCATCCTTGCGAAAGGCGCGGATATCCGCTTCCTGCCGCTCCACATACCCGGCATAGAGGGCGTCGATCTCGATCTGCTCGGCGACCGCCGGCGGCACGGCCGATAGCTCCGGCCAGATCGCGGCAAGCTGCGCCCAGCCCACATCCGGATAGCGCAGAAATTCCGCCGCAGTCCGACGTACGCCATCCCGGCTGACCGGCAGGCCATGGCGCCCCGCCTCCGTCGGCGTCAGGGACACCGTGGAGACCTGGTCCCGGGCCGCCTCCAAGGCCGCCACCTTCGCCGCGAAGGCCTCCGACCTGGCGGCGCCGACGAGCCCCACCGATCGTCCCTTCTCCGTCAGGCGGAGATCGGCATTATCGGCCCGCAGCAGCAACCGGTATTCGGCCCGTGAGGTGAACATGCGGTAGGGCTCGCTGGTCCCACGGCCGATCAGATCGTCGATCATGACGCCGATATAGGCGTCGGCCCGGTCCAGCACGAGGGGCTCTTCGCCAGTGCAGGATCGCGCCGCATTCGTTCCGGCCATCAGGCCCTGGGCCGCGGCCTCCTCGTAGCCGGTGGTGCCGTTGATCTGCCCGGCCAGATACAGGCCCGGCAAGGCCCGCGCCTCGAGACCGGCGGTGAGCTCCCGCGGATCGACGTAATCGTATTCGATGGCATAGCCGGGCCGGATGATCTCCGCCCGTTCCAGGCCAGGGATCGTTGCCAGCATCTGCTGCTGAACCGTATCCGGCAGGGCGGTGGAGATGCCGTTGGGATAGACCGTCGGATCGTCCAGCCCTTCCGGCTCCAGGAAGATCTGGTGCCGGGCCTTGTCGGCGAACCGCACCACCTTGTCCTCGATCGACGGGCAATAGCGCGGTCCGGTGCTTTCGATCTGGCCGCTATACATCGGTGAGCGGCTCAGGTTTTCGGTGATCACTGCATGGGTCGCTGCGTTGGTGTAGGTGATGTGGCAGTCGATCTGCGGCGTCGTGATCGTCTCCGTCAGGTAGGAGAATGGCGGCGGCGGATCGTCGCCTGGCTGCACCTCGAGCCCGGACCAGTCGATGCTGCGACGGTCAAGGCGCGGCGGGGTGCCGGTCTTCAGCCGGCCCATGCGCAAGCCGGACCCGTACAGCGCCTCGGCAAGGGCGACGGCTGGCGCCTCCCCGACCCGGCCGGCCGGAATGCGCTCCTCGCCGATATGGATCAGGCCGCGCAGAAAGGTTCCGGTGGTGAGCACAACGGCCCCGGACCTGAGGGTGTCTCCGTCGGCCAGGACGATGCCGGCGACGCGCCCCTGGCGGTCCCGGATCAGATCGTCGACCGTTCCCGCCCGGATCTCCAAACCGTCCTGTTCGGCCAGCAATTCCTGCATCGCCGACCGGTAGAGCGCCCGGTCGGCCTGGGCCCGTGGCCCGCGCACCGCCGGACCCTTGCTGCGGTTGAGGATGCGGAACTGGATGCCGGCCCGATCGATCGCCCGGGCCATCAGCCCGTCCAGGGCGTCGATCTCACGCACCAGATGACCCTTGCCCAACCCGCCGATCGCCGGATTGCAGGACATCTCGCCGATCTTGGACGGGTCATGGGTGACCAGCACCGTCCGGGCACCGAACCGCGCCGCCGCGGCCGCCGCCTCGCAGCCGGCATGGCCGCCGCCGACCACCACCACATCGAAATGATTATCCGTCCTGCCCATGGCCGGGAACCTAGGAATGGCGGCTTGCAAAGTCAAAGGGCTAGACCCGGAAGCTGTGTTTCACGTGAAACATGCCGCCACAGGCCGCTCCGTCGCGCCTATTTCCCGATGCAGAAATCCCGGAAGATCAGGTCGAGCAGATCCTCCACATCGACCCGGCCGGTGATGCGACCGAGAGCGCGCACCGCAAGCCGCAGATCCTCCGCCGCCAGTTCCACCTCTCGCGCCGCCGCTGCGCGCTTCAGACACACGCGGCAGTCTTCCAGGGCTGTTCGGTGCCGTGCTCGGGTCAGGGCCGGCGCTGCCGATGCCGAGTACCGGCTCGCTACCCACTCCGCCAACCGGGCCTCCAGATCCGCCAGCCCCTGCCCGGTCTTGACCGAGATCGCCTGCACCGGCACTTCGGCGAACGCGCTGAAGTCCGTCCGATCGGGCACCAGGTCGACCTTGTTGACCGCGACGAGGCAGTCCGGATCGGCCATGGCGGTCGCCATGGGGTCGGGGCCCGCCACCGCATCGAACAGGATCAGCTTGAGATCGGCACCGGCGGCACGCTCCCGGGCCCGCCGCACGCCCTCCTCCTCGATGTCGTCTCCGGCCTCGCGGAGCCCGGCCGTGTCGAGAAGGATTACCGGCAATCCACCGAGATCGAGATGGACCTCGATCACGTCCCGGGTGGTGCCGGCCCGCTCCGACACGATCGCCGCGTCGCGCCGGGCCAGGGCATTGAGCAAGCTCGACTTCCCGGCATTGGGCGGTCCCAGGATGGCGACCTGGAAGCCGGCCCGCAGCCGTTCCCCCCGATGGCCGTCATCGAGATGCGTTTCGATCTCCGACGCGACGGCCTTGAGGGCCGGCGCGAGTCCCGCGATCAGCTCCTCCGGCAAATCCTCTTCGGGAAAATCCAGCGCCGCCTCGAGATGGGCCAACGCCCGGACCAGCCGGTAGCGCCAGCCTTGATAGATCGCGCCCAGGGCGCCCTGCATCTGCCGCAGCGCCTGCGTCTGCTGGCCCCGAGTCTCCGCCGCCACCAGATCCGCCACCGCCTCGGCCTCGGTCAGGTCCATGCGGCCGTTCTCGAAGGCCCGCCGGGTGAACTCCCCCGGCTCCGCTGTCCGCAGGTCCGGCATGTCCGCGAGCGCGTCCACGATGCTTGCGGACACGGCCAGACCGCCATGGAGATGGATCTCGGCCACATCCTCTCCGGTCACGCTGTCCGGGCCGGGGAACCAGAGGATCAGGCCGCGATCCAGTTCGGACCCGTCCCGCGGGTCGCGCAGTACGCGCAACGCCGCATGGCGCGGTTCCGGGAGCGAACCGGCAAGCCCGGCCAGGGCCTCCCCGGCCAACGGGCCCGACAGGCGCACGATGGCAATGGCGCCGCGCCCGGGCGGCGTGGCGATGGCGAAGATCGTCCGGCGCATCGCCGGGCTGGCTAGGATTTATCCTTGCCGCCGGTCGATCCGGCGGCCTGGGACATCTGCGACCAGAAGGCCTTCTGAATCTGCTCAAGGCCCTGCAGGCCCATCGGCATCCAGGTCTTGATCATGGTTTCCGGATCCATCGCGGCCAGGTTGGCGCTCATGCGTTCCTGGAGTTGCGCGATCAATGCCTCCTGCATCGGCCGGACATCTGGAAGGCCGAAGAAGCTCCTTGCCTCCTCTGGCGTGCAATCGATGTCGATCTTGATCTTCATGGCAAAACCACTGTTTCTTTGGGGTTGTACCGGGGCCGACCCGGTCCGCACTATAGCGGCCAATCGCCGACCGCCATAGCGGCGCGCCCATAACCTCAGGACATCCCATGGCATCGAACCGGCTGTCGCAAGAGACCAGCCCTTACCTGCTGCAGCATGCCGACAACCCGGTCGATTGGCATGCCTGGGGGCCGGACGCCCTGGCGCTGGCCAAGAGCGAGCAGAAACCGATCCTGCTCTCCATCGGCTATGCGGCGTGCCACTGGTGCCATGTAATGGCCCATGAATGCTTCGAGGACCCGGACATCGCCGCGGTGATGAACGAGCTCTATGTGAACATCAAGGTGGACCGGGAGGAACGCCCGGACCTGGACACCATCTACCAGTCGGCCCTTGCCCTGCTCGGCCAGCAGGGCGGATGGCCGCTGACCATGTTCCTGACCCCGGAGGGCGAGCCGTTCTGGGGCGGCACCTATTTTCCGCCGACGCCGCGCTTCGGTCGGCCGGGCTTTCCCGATGTCCTGCGCGGTATCTCCGGCACCTATCGCAGCGAGCCGGAGAAGGTGACCAAGAATGTCGATGCCCTGCGCGAGGCGCTGGGCAGGCTGGCGGCCAACCAGCGCGGCGATGCCATCCCGCCGGAGGCCTTCGACAGCATCGCCGACCGGCTGGCCAGCGAGGTCGACCCGGTCCATGGCGGGCTTGGCGGCGCGCCGAAGTTTCCGCAGCCGTCGATCTTCACCCTGCTGTGGCGCGCCTACCGCCGGACCGGCGAGGACCGCTATCGCCAGGCCGTGACCACCACCCTCACCGCCATGTGCCAGGGCGGCATCTACGACCATCTGGGCGGCGGCTTCGCCCGGTATTCCGTCGACGGCGAGTGGCTGGCGCCGCATTTCGAGAAGATGCTCTACGACAACGCCCAGCTGATCTCGCTTCTCACCCTGGTGTGGCAGCACACCGGCGAGGCGCTCTACGAAACCCGCATCCGCGAAACCGTAGATTGGCTGCTGCGAGAGATGATCTCCGAGGGCGGCGGTCTCGCGGCCACGCTCGATGCCGACAGCGAAGGCGAGGAAGGCAAGTTCTATGTCTGGTCGGCCGAGGAGGTCGATCGGCTGCTGGGCGACAAGGCGGCCCTGTTTGCCGCCGCCTACGACGTGACGCCGGCTGGAAACTGGGAAGGCAAGACCATCCTGAACCGCCGGCGCGGTGCGGAAATCACGGAGGACAACCTTGCCCCGCTTGCCGAATGTCGCGCTATCCTATTGAAAGAAAGGGGAAAACGCGTCCGCCCGGGCTGGGACGACAAGGTCCTGGCGGATTGGAACGGGCTGGCCATCGCCGCCCTTGCCGATGCCGGCGCCGTGTTGGGAGAGCCGTCCTGGATCGCTGCGGCCGAGACCGCCTTCGCGTTCGTCCGCGACCGGATGAGCGTGGATGGCCGCCTGCACCACTCCGCCCGCGACGGCAAGCTGCGCAACCTGGCCATGCTCGATGACTACGCCAACATGGCCGCCGCCGGGCTTGCCCTGTTCGAGACGACAGGAGACGCCGGATATCTGGAGCAATCGAAGCGCTGGCTCGAGGAACTCGATCTCCGCTTCTGGGATGCCGGCGATGGCGGCTATTTCTTCACCGCCGACGATGCCGACGATCTGATCGTGCGCACCAAATCGGTCCATGACAATGCGGTGCCGGCCGGCAACGGCACCATGCTGGCGGTGCTCGCGCGGTTGTTCTACCTGACCGGCGAGGAGGCGTATCTGCGCAAGGCGGAATCCGTGCAGGCGGCATTCGCCGGCGAGATCGGCCGCAATTTCTTCCCGCTCTCGACCTTCGTGAACGCGGCCGAGTTCCTGTCGAACGCCCTACAGATCGTCATCTCCGGCCGACGCGGCGAGTCCGCGACCGACGCGCTCGTTCGTCAGGTCCTTAGCCTGTCGCTGCCCAACCGGATCCTGACCATTGTCGACCCGGACACCAAGCTGCCGACCGGTCACCCTGCCGCCGGCAAGGGCCAGGTCGACGGCAAGCCCACCGCCTATGTCTGTCTGGGGCTGACCTGCGGGCCGCCGGTCACCGATCCGGACGCTCTCCGCACGGCACTGGAAGCAACCTATAAAGGCTGACGGGACGCGCGGGCATCGCAGTGACATTCGCCGGCCGCCCGGCTATCGTCCCGTCGGACCGTCGCCGATCGAGCATATGGGGAGGAATTCGATGTCGAGTGTCACCATCAACGCCGCCGATGGAGGGAGCTTTTCCGCCTATATGGCCCTGCCCGAGCAGGAGGCCGCGCCCGGCGTCCTCGTCATCCAGGAGATCTTCGGCGTCAACAAGGTGATGCGCGATCTCTGCGACGGGTTCGCCGCCCAGGGCTATGTGGCGATTTGCCCGGACCTGTTCTGGCGGCAGGAGCCGGGCATCGACATCACCGACCAAAGCGAGGAGGAATGGAACCAGGCCTTCTCGCTGTACCAGGGCTTCGACGAGGCGGCCGGCGTCAACGACCTGATCGCCACCCTTGCCTTCCTGCGCGAGCATCCGCGGTGTTCCGGGAAGGTCGGCACCGTGGGCTTCTGCCTCGGCGGCAAGCTCGCCTATCTGATGGCGACCCGGTCCGATGCCGATTGTTCGGTCGGCTATTACGGCGTCGGCATCGAGGGCGCCCTGGACGAGGCCGGCAATATCGGCAAGCCGCTGCTGCTGCATATCGCCGAGAAGGACCAGTTCTGCCCGCCCGAGGCCCAATCCAAGATCACCGAGGCCATGGCCGGCGTCTCAGCCGCGACGGCGCATAGCTATGCCGGCGTCGACCATGCCTTTGCCCGCATCGGCGGCGCCCATTTCGACCAGGCTGCCGCCGATCTCGCCAACAGCCGCACGGCCGCGTTCCTTAGCGAAAATCTGGGGTAGATCTGGACAGCAAAAGGCCCGTCTACGCAAATGGGTCGGCAATCGGCGGTTGTTCCGTCATCGCGAGCCGCAGGCGTGGCGATCCAGACTGAACAGTCAGGCTGGATTGCCGCGTCGCTGTCGCTCCTCGCAATGACGGCGTGAGGGGCCGGCCGGCGTTACGCCCTACTGGTTCATGCTCTGGAAGAAGTCGTCGTTTGACTTGGTTTCCTTCAGCTTGCCCAGCAGGAACTCCATCGCGTCGGTGACGCCCATCGGCATGAGGATGCGGCGCAGCACCCACATCTTCGACAGGGTGCCCTTGTCGACCAGCAGCTCCTCCTTGCGGGTGCCGGATTTGCTGATGTCGATCGACGGCCAGGTGCGGCGGTCGGAGATCTTGCGATCCAGCACGATCTCGGAGTTGCCGGTGCCCTTGAACTCTTCGAAGATCACCTCGTCCATGCGGCTGCCGGTATCGATCAGCGCCGTGGCGATGATGGTCAGGCTGCCGCCCTCCTCGATGTTCCGGGCCGCGCCGAAGAAGCGCTTCGGCCGCTGCAGGGCGTTGGCGTCGACACCGCCGGTCAGCACCTTGCCCGAGGACGGCACCACGGTGTTGTAGGCCCGCGCCAGCCGGGTGATGCTGTCCAGCAGGATCACCACATCCTTCTTGTGCTCGACCAGGCGCTTGGCCTTCTCGATCACCATTTCGGCGACCTGCACGTGGCGCGCGGCCGGCTCGTCGAAGGTCGAGGAGATCACTTCGCCCTTCACCGACCGGTCCATATCCGTCACCTCTTCCGGCCGCTCGTCGATCAGCAGCACGATTAGATAGGCTTCCGGATGGTTGGCGGCGATGGAATGGGCGATGTTCTGCAGCATCACCGTCTTACCGGTGCGCGGCGGCGCCACCACCAGCGCCCGCTGGCCTTTGCCGAGCGGCGCCACCAGGTCGAGGACTCGTGAGGTATTGTCCTTTGTGTCTGGGTCTTCGATCTCCATCGTCAACCGCTCGTCAGGGTAGAGCGGCGTCAGATTGTCGAAGTTGATGCGATGCCGGACACTGTCCGGAATGTCGAAATTAGTCGATTCAACCTTGGTCAGGGCGAAATACCGCTCGCCATCCTTCGGCGCGCGGATCTGACCTTCCACCGTGTCGCCGGTCCGCAGCGCGAACCGCCGGATCTGGTTCGGCGAGACATAGATGTCGTCCGGGCCCGGCAGGTAATTCGCCTCAGGCGACCTGAGGAACCCGAATCCGTCCGGCAACACCTCCAGCACGCCGGAACCGAAGATCAGGACATCGTTTTCCGCCAGCTGTTTCAGGATCGCGAACAGCATGTCCTGCTTGCGCAGGGTGCTCGCGTTCTCGATTTCCAGATCCTCGGCATACGCCAATAGCTCGGCGGGCGTCTTGATCTTCAACTCTTGCAAGTGCATGGAAATGCCCAACTATGGGAAGCAAAACAGCGTCCAAAAAAGACGGACGCAAAAGGTGGGGAGATGGGCCGTTGAAGACCGCCGGAGAGGGCGGCCTGGGGCAGTCATCCGGTGACCCGGTGGCCGTGGCCCTAGATGGATAGATGGTTAGTCCAAGCCGCGCAACAAGTCAATTGAGCGACTTAGCGTTCCTTCTTTTCCAGAAAATTGACCCACCGCGACGACCAAAGCGTATCGCGGCAGCCTTACCCGCGCGTTAATGGACCGGATTGCGATGCAGTTTTTCGGTATTCGTCGGGAATTGCGGTCTTAAACCATCGCTAACGGGTTGTATGGGATTTGGACGGGTCGCAGCCTTCGTCACGCTCCGGGTCGGTCCATGAAGTCCTATGTCATCCCCTGCTCTTCCGGGTTCCGCGATGCTGTCCGGAACCTCGCCGACAAACGCGGCCTCACGGTGAGCGATCTGGCCTTGAGCGTGCTGACGCTGGTCGATCACAAGATCATCGCCGAAGTCGCCGATCCGGGCGAACCCGGGCCGGGCGACCGGGAAAGCGTGCGGCTGAAATCCGGCCCGCGCAAGGGACGGTCCCTGACCCGCAAGCCGCGGCTGCAGCTGCGCCTGCCTGGCTCCCTGGACCATACCCATGTCCGCCGCCTGCTGGCACTGGCCATCGATATCGATGCCGGCCACAGGACCCTCAGCATCAACGCGCCGGGCGACGAGTCCCGATACACTGCCGAGCTCGAGGAGCACCGTCAGGCCCTGGCACGGGCCGAGCAGGCCGTGACGGACATGCGCACGACGTTGAACATCATCGCCTTCGACGCCGAGGGCCTGTCCATCACGTCCATCGCCCAGGCCAAGTACGTCCTCGGGCTGCCGCCGGACCAGCCGCTCAGCCAGGAACTCGTAAAATCCCGATTCCGGCAGCTTTCAAGGGTTTTCCACCCGGATCTGCCAAACGGCGACACCGTGCGGATGAGCCGGATCATCGAGGCGATGCGGTTTCTTGAGGCCCGGCTGCCGCGGCCCTTCGAGTTCAAGCCTGTCGCCGGTTGACTGCCGTGCTCAGAACGGCTTGACGATGACCATGATGACGATGACCACCATCAGCAGCGCCGGCACCTCGTTCATGACCCGGTAGAAGCGTTCGCTGTGGCTGTTGCGATCGGCGGCGAAATCTGACCGCCATTTCGCCAGGGCCATGTGGATGCCGGTCATGATCACCACCATCGCCAGCTTGACGTGCAGCCAGCCCTGGCTCATCCATTCCGGCTGGGCGGTGATCAGGGCCAGCCCCAGGATCCACGCCGCGATCATGGCCGGCGTCATGATGGCGCGCAGCAGCCGGCGCTCCATGGTCTTGAAGGTCTCCGCCGCATGCGAGCCGGGATCGGCGCCGCAGTGATAGACGAACAGCCGCGGCAGGTAGAGCAGGCCGGCCATCCAGGAGATGACCGCCATTACGTGAAGCGCCTTTATCCAGAGATACCAGTCGGCCAGGAATGCGCTCATGCCGACGCGGCCTCGGCCTGCGGACAGCCGCGCCAGCCCGCGGGGCATAGCCGCCCGCCCTGCTGGGAGCACAGCATGCGTTCGCCGCCGACGGTCTGGCGGACCAGGCGGGCTAGACCATCGAGAAAATCAGCATTCGTTCCCACCGTCGGCACCCGGCCGTAATACGGCACCGATTCCTCCTCGGCCAGCTCCCGGTATTCGATGTCGAGCTCGACCAGGGTTTCGGAATGCTCCGAGACGAAGGCGATCGGCACCACCACCACCGGCACGCCGTCCCGGCCGGCACGGCGGATCTCGTCATCGGTCGAGGGCCCGATCCACTTCATCGGGCCGACCCGGCTCTGGTAGCAGCTCACCCAGTCCAACCCCTCGATGCCCAGCGCCTCGACGATCGCGGCGGCGGTCTGCTCGCATTGCCACTGATACGGATCGCCGCTGCGCACGATCGATTCCGGCAATCCGTGAGAGGAAAACAGGATCCTCGGGCTGCCATGGGCCGCCGCGGCCTCGTATTCCTGGCGGATGGGCCCGGCATAGCCGGCGATCAAGCCGTCCTCGACCGGATAACAGCACACCGTCCGCGTCGGCCGATCGAATCCCAGGGCCAGCGCCGCCTCCTTCCAGACCCGCAGCGAGGATGCCGTCGTCGTGGTCGAGAACTGCGGATAGAGCGGCAGCAGGACGACCTCGTCCGGATCGAAGGCCTGGACCGTCTCCACCGCCTCCACGCTCATGGGATGCCAATACCGCATGGCGATGACCACGCGGACCTCACCCAGATCGGCGAGCCGGCTCTGCAGCCCCTCGGCCTGGGCGACCGTGTTGGGCAGCAGCGGCGACCCGCCGCCCAGCTCCTGGTAGATCTTCGTCGCCTCCGGCGTTCGCCGGCGGGAAATCAGGCTCGCCAGGACCATGCGGAATGGGTTGGGTATCCGGATGATCGATTTGTCGTTGAACAGGTTGAACAGGAAGGGCCGAACCGCCTCGGGACGGTCCGGACCGCCCAGGTTGAACAGCACCACGGCGACCTTGCGGTCGGATGTCTTGCCCTCGGTCACGTCACCAGCCTCGCCCGTCCGGTCATCCTGAATCCCGGATCAGGGCCACGAGCTCGGCGACATGATCCGGCGGCGTGTGTTGCAGCACGCCGTGACCGAGATTGAACACGAAGGGCCCGCCGGCAAGGGCCTGCAGGATTTCTTTCGCCTCGTCGCGCATGGCATCGCCGCCGACCATGACAGTGACCGGATCCAGATTGCCCTGGACCGGAACCCGCTCCTGCAAGGCTTTGGCCGAGGCCAGGGACACAGACGTGTCCAATCCAAGCGCCGACACGCCCGTGGCCTGAACATAATCCGGATACATCGTGCCCGCGCCGCGGGGAAAGCCGATGATCGGCGTGTCCGGATGGGTGTCGCGCAGCGCTTCGACGATCCGCCTGGTCGGCTCGATCACCCACCGCCGAAACGCCCTTTCGGACAGCACCCCGGCCCAGCTGTCGAACAGCTGCACCGCCTCCGCCCCGGCATCGATCTGGCCCCGAAGATAGGTGACGGACGAGTCCACGAGGCCGTCGATCAATGCCGAAAACCCGTCCGGATCGCCGTAGGCGAAGCGTTTGACCTCGGCGAAATCCTTGCTGCCGCCGCCCTCGACCATGTAGCAGGCGACGGTCCAGGGCGACCCCGCAAACCCGATCAGCGTGGCGCCGGATGGCAGATCCGCCCGCACCCGCCGCACCGTCTCATAGACCGGGCCCAGAACCTCGTCGAGCTTACCGGCAGACAGCCGGCCGACGGCGGCTGCGTCCCGGATCGGGTCCAGCTTCGGCCCCTCGCCTTCCACATAGTCCAGCGGCTGGCCCAGCGCATGCGGCACAACCAGGATATCGGAGAACAGGATCGCCCCATCCATGCCGTAGCGGCGCAGGGGTTGCAGCGTGACTTCCGCTGCCAGCGCCGGCGAGAAGCAGAGCTCCAGGAAATTGCCGGCCGTGGCTCGGACCTCCCGATATTCCGGCAGATACCGGCCGGCCTGGCGCATCAGCCATACCGGTACCCGGTCCGGCACATGGCCGTTCAACGCCTGCAACAGCGGTTTCATGGACGACTCGATATCGGTTTTCACGGATTGCCCGCCGGGCTCCTGGAAGGTCCAGCGCAGGGTTATGCCACACCTCCTTCATAAAATAGATTTGAATCTAAGAAGATGTAGTGGTGGTGGGATGGCTGAATGCTGGGGATTATCCGCTGCCAACAGCTTGTCCCCAGAATTGGCCGAATGGGGACGATCGCAGTCCCGGCTTGGGGATATCCGCCTGTCCTGCCGGAGATCGGCTGTCTTGTCGGTCGGATGGATGCGGGGACAGATCGCGCGGGCCGGCTCGAATCTGAATTCCGCCGCCAGGGTGTATGAAAGGACACCCATGCTGACAGAATCCGGCATCGGTTGTGGCTGGACCGCCAGGCTGAGCGATGGCTCGGAATCGTCCCCAATCCTGCGCATGGCATGCACAGGCTTTCCCGTGCGCCCATCGGCTGCGCCTGCTATGACTATCGCATGACAGCTTCGAACGATTTTCACCTACATCTGGTATCTGACGCTACGGGAGAAACCATCCATAGCGTTGCGCGGGCCTGTCTTGCCCAGTTCGAGGATGTCGAGCCGGTCGAGCATTTCTGGAACATGGTGCGGTCAGACCGGCAGCTCGATCTGGCGCTGCAGGAGATCGAGGACAAGCCGGGCATCGTGGTCTTCACCCTTGTCGACGATGACCTCCGGCGCCGGCTGCAGGAGGCCTGCGCCACCATCGGCGTCACCTGCGTGTCGGTGCTCGATCCCGTCCTCGCCGCCTTCGCCCATCATCTCGGCAAGGAGAGCCAGCGCCGGCCGGGGCACCAGCATGCGCTGAATGCCGAATACTTCAGTCGCATGGAGGCGATGGAGTTCGCGCTGTCCCATGATGACGGCCAATCGACCTGGGATCTGCACAAGGCGGATGTGATCCTGGTCGGCGTCTCGCGCACCTCGAAGACGCCGACCTGCCTCTACCTGGCCAATCGCGGGCTGCGCGCGGCGAACGTGCCCTATGTCCCGAACTGCCCGCTGCCGCCGGAGATCGAGCAGGTCACCCAACCGCTGATCGTCGCACTGACCAAAGACCCGGACCGCCTGGTGCAGGTCCGGCGTCAGCGCATGCGGGCGTTGAACCATGGCGAGTCGACGACCTATGTCGATCCGGAGGTGGTCCAGGCGGAGGTCGCCGAGGCGCGGCGCTTCTTCGCCCGCATGGGCTGGCCGGTCATCGACGTCACCCGGCGGGCGATCGAGGAGACGGCGGCGGAGATATTCCTGCTGCAATCCCGCCGCGACCTGGACGATTGACACCATGGAGGGGATCGTCCTCGCCTCCGGCAGTGCCACCCGGGCCGCCATGCTGCGGGAGGCCGGCGTGGCGGTGACCGCCGCTCCACCGGCGATTGACGAGGAGGAGGTGAAAGCCGCCCTCAAGGCCGACGGTGCCGCCGCCGGCGACGTCGCCGAAACCCTTGCCGAATTGAAGGCCATGCGCGTAAGCCGCCGGCATCCGGGCGCACTCGTCATCGGCGCTGACCAGATGTTGGAATGCGGCGATGTCTGGTTCGACAAACCGCCGGACGCGGATCATGCCCGCGCCCAGCTCACGGCACTGCGCGGCAAGACCCATACGCTGGTGTCTTCGGCTGTCGGCGTCCGCGACGGAGCGCGGCTTTGGCATCATACGGACCGGGCGCGGCTCACAATGAGGGATTTCAGCGAAGAGTTCCTGAACGAATACCTGGCACGGTGCGGCCCCGACATTCTCGGTTCCGTCGGCGCCTACCGGCTGGAGGGCCTCGGGGCGCAGCTTTTCCACAAGGTGGATGGGGATTTCTTCACCATCCTGGGCCTGCCTTTGCTGCCGCTGCTCGAATGGCTTCGTGCCCAAGGGATACTCAAGCCATGACGATCACCGCAGCGGCCCGGATCGCCGGGGTCATGGGCTGGCCGGTCAGCCATTCCCGCTCGCCGCAACTGCATGGCCATTGGATCCGCCGCTATGGCATCGATGGTGCGTATCTGCCGCTGGCGGTGCCGCCCGATGGGCTGGAAGCGGCGCTTCGCGGCCTGCCGGCCCTCGGATTCCGCGGCTGCAATGTCACCATTCCGCACAAGCCGGCGGCGGCCGGGCTGGTCGATTCCTGCGACGGTTTCGCCCAGCGCGTCGGCGCGGTCAACACGATCGTCGTCACGCCGGAAGGTGCGCTCGCCGGCAGCAACACGGACGGGTTCGGTTTCCTGGAGAGCCTGAAGCAAGGGGCTCCGGATTGGCGGGCGGCGGCCGGACCGGCGGTGGTCATCGGTGCCGGGGGCGCCTCCCGGGCCGTCCTGGCGGCCTTGCTGGATGACGGGGTGGCGCGGATTCGCCTGACCAATCGCACCGCCGGGAAAGCACGGGACCTGGCGGACTCGCTCGATCCCGAGCGGATCGAACCGGTCTCCTGGGACGAGCGGACAGACGCGCTGGCCGATGCGGCGCTGCTGGTCAACACCACCAGCCTCGGCATGGAGGGTCAGCCCTCTCTGGACCTGGCGCTCGAGACCCTGCCGGCCGCGGCCGTCGTCACGGATCTCGTCTATGCGCCGCTGACCACACCGCTGCTCGCCGAAGCCGCGGCGCGGGGCAATCCGACCGTGGACGGGCTCGGCATGCTGCTGCATCAGGCGCGGCCGGGCTTCGCCGCCTGGTTCGGCGTCGAACCGGTGGTCGATTCGGCATTGCGCCAGGCCGTCCTGGGCGGCTGAAGCGAGGCCGGCTTGCTGATATTCGGACTGACCGGATCGATCGCCATGGGCAAATCGACGGCGGCGGGCATGCTGCGTCGACTTGGTGTACCGGTCCACGATTCCGACGCCGTGGTGCGGCGATTGCTCTCCAAGGGCGGCGCCGGTGTTGCCGTGGTGGCCCAGGCCTTCCCGGACAGCGTCCATGACGGGATCGTCGACCGACAGGCGCTTGGGGCCCGTGTCTTTGCCGACCCGGAGGCGCTCAACCTATTGGAATATCTCTTACATCCGTTGGTGAGCGCTCGAGCGCGGCAGTTTCTCGGGCAGATGGCGCGGGCGCGAAATCCCCTGGTTGTCCTGGACATCCCGCTGCTCTTCGAGACCGGTGCGGAGCGGCGATGCGATGCAACGATCGTGGTCTCGGCGCCGGCGCTGGTGCAGCGTCAGCGGGCCCTGGCCCGTCCTGGCATGACCGAGGCCAAGCTCGACGGCATTCTCGCCCGGCAGATGCCCGATGCCGAGAAGCGCCGTCGCGCCGATTTCGTGGTGCCCTCGGGGCTCGGACGCGCCGTCACCTTGCGCGCCCTGCGTCGCGTGGTAGTACAGAGCCGGGAGGTGGTGGCGACGCACTGGCCGCCATGCCCGCTGGATTGGCGAAGGGATGGTGCCCGTCGGCATGCGTGAGATCGTACTGGATACCGAAACGACGGGGCTCAGCCCGACGGACGGCCACCGGATCGTGGAAATCGGCTGCGTCGAGCTGATCAATCACGTGGTCAGCGACCGGCCGGAGGGCAAACGGCAGTTCTATATCAATCCGGAGCGACCGATGCCGGAGGAGGCGTTCGCCGTGCACGGCCTGTCGGACGAATTCCTGTCCTCAAAGCCGGTCTTCGCCGAGATCGCCGACGATTTCCTGGAGTTCATCGACGATGCGCCGCTGATCATCCACAATGCCGAATTCGATATGAAGTTCCTGAACGCGGAGCTTCAGACGCTGGGCCTGCCCGCCCTGCCCCGCTCTCGTGCCATCGATACTTTGGCCATTGCCCGCAAGAAGTTTCCCGGCGCCCAGGCCAGCCTGGATGCGCTGTGCCGACGCTACGACATCGACAATACCGGCCGCACGCTGCATGGCGCGCTGCTGGATTCGACGCTGCTGGCGGAGGTGTATCTGGAGTTGATCGGCGGTCGTCAGCCCGGCCTGACTTTGGCGGCGGAGGTGCAGAGGACCGACGGCCAGACACCGGTGGCGAGGCGGACACCCCGGCCCGCCCGGCCGCACGCGGCCAGCCAGGTGGAGCTGGATGCCCATGCGGCCATGCTGGATGGGCTGACCGACCCGATCTGGCGGTCCTGAGCGACCGGCTCAGCCGGTCTTCTGCTGCGCCTTCATGGCTTCCACCTGGCGGCGGAACAGGTCGGTGAAATCGATCGGCTGCACCAGCATCGGCGGGAACCCGCCATCCCGGGTCGCCTCGGCTATCACCGCCCTGGCGAAGGGGAACAACATGCGCGGCGCCTCGATCAGCAGCAACGGCGCCACATGCTCCTTGGGAACGGTCGGCGACAGGCCGACGACCCCGCCATAGGACAGCTCGACGATGAAGGCCTGGGTATCGCCCGTCTTGGCGTCGCCCTTGATGTGCAGCACCACTTCATAGGTGTTGTCGGCAACCTGCTGGGTGCGGACATCGACATTGACCGACACTTGCGGCGCCGGCGCGCCGCCCTGCACCGATTGCGGCGCGTTCGGGTTCTCGAAGGACAGGTCCTTGACGTATTGCGAGGCGATCTGGATCGCCGGTCCGCCGGCGGGCTTGGCGGCTGCCCCGTCGCTGGGACCCTGTTTGGCTTCGGTATCGGCCTTGGCCTTCTTGTCGGCCATGACAATTCTCCTAGGTGACCGTCCTCATGACCGCCGGTTTCCGAGGGGCCTCGGACGATCACTCTGACACATGCGTAAGCGGATGCATCGACCCCGCCGGACGGCGGCGATCGGCAACATCATGCTGGTGGGCGCCTTGGCTAGCACGGAAGCCGATGCCGGACAACCGTACCGAACAATCGGCCGCAGGCTCTCATTTTGGCCCTACTGGCGATTGCCGTTACGTCCCCATCGCGAATCCGAGGCCGGCGGCAGGATCTGAGGGCCGCCATTCTTGTCGTCCGGCCCGTCATCGTCGGTGTCGCTGACGTCGCGATAGGTGCCCTCGACCGTGCTCCGACTCACGGTGAAATGGGCCGAGCCATGGGTTTGCATCCATCGCCAGATACGCCAGCCGATCAAGGCGCGCAACGGCGGCACCAGCAGGAGGAAACCGATCGTGTCGGTGAAAAAGCCCGGGGTGAGCAGCATGGCACCGGCGATCAGCAGGAAGAAACCGTCGAACAGCTGCTTCAGCGGAAGCTCCTGCCGGGTCATGGCGATCTGCGCCTCGCGATAGACGCCCATGCCCTGCCGGCGGATCAGCGCCGCACCGATGACGGCGGTCGCCAGGACCGCCAGAATCGTCCAGGGCGCGCCGATGACGCTGCCGATTTCGATCAGCAAATAGAGCTCCAGGATCGGTGTTGCGACCAGGACGATCAGGAGGAGTGCCATGAGTTTTCCTTGCCGTTGGGCGGTCAGCGGCCTATCTACCGAACACGGCAAGGCCTGTTGATGCAATGTTGCCGTCTTTTAATTGCTTTTAAGGAGTGACGGGCCGATCTTTCAGGTGGTGTGGAACGCCTTCGACTTCCAGCATCGCATGAGTCGGTCAATTCGATCGGCAGCAAGGACTACATGACCAACGGAACTCTCTTCGAGATCGTCATCCTGGCGATGATCGCGCTGTTCCTGGTGTGGAAACTGGGCAGCGTGCTCGGCCGTCGCACCGGTCACGAACAGCATCATGATCCCGTCGTCGGCGCCGACAAGCATGAGCGGCGCGCAGACGGTGCGAATGACCGGGAAAAAGTCGTGCCCCTTCCTGGCCGCCAAGGTCCGGAAAAGAAGACCGATCTGCCGCCTCCGAAGGTGGAGCCCGGCATTTCCCAGGGTGTGACGCAGATCCGTATCGCCGATCCCTCCTTCGATCCGGTGAGCTTCGCCAATGGCGCCGGAACTGCGTTCGGCATGATCGTCACGGCCTTCGCCGAAGGCGACACCGCCACCCTGCGGCCATTGCTGAGCGACGATCTGTACGATGAATTCAGCGAAGCCATTCGCAGTCGGCTGAATGCCGGCGATTCGCTGGAGAACACCATCGAGGCGATCAAGGAATCCGAGATCGTCGATGCCCGGATGGAGGGCCGGACCGCTTTCGTCACGGTGAAATTCGTGTCGAGCCAGAAGAACGTGACCCGCGATGCGGATGGCGAGGTGACCGACGGCGATCCCGATACCGCCATCGAGGTCACCGATCTGTGGACCTTCGCGCGGAACACCCGGGCCACCGACCCCAACTGGACCCTGGTCGAGACCGACACGCCGACCTGACGCCCCTCCCCTTGCATGGCCCGGCCCGCGCCGCCATTGTGGGGCCGCGGCGCCATGGCCGCGGTTGAGGGGAGACCGGGGCCCTGTCCGAGACATCCAACCAAGCCGACCGGCCGCGCGTCGGACTGTTCGCAACCTGCCTGGTCGATCTGTTCCGGCCGACGATCGGATTTGCCGCCGTCCGGCTGCTCGAGCAGGCCGGCTGCGAGGTGGTGGTGCCGCCGGGCCAGACCTGCTGCGGCCAGCCGGCCTACAATTCCGGCGACCGCAGCAACGCGACCAGGATCGCCCGGGAGATGATCGCGGTCCTGGAAGGCTGCGACTATGTGGTCGTGCCGTCGGGATCCTGCGCCGGCATGCTGTCCCATCACTATCCGAAGCTGCTGGATGACGACCCGGCCTGGGCCGACCGCGCCCGCGCCTTAGCGCGCCGGACCTATGAGCTGATGGCGTTCCTGGTGGATGTGCGCGGCATGCGGTCGGTGGAGGGCGTCGCCTTCGATGGCCGGGTGACCTATCACGACAGCTGCTCGGGCCTGCGTGAGCTCAAGGTCAAGGCCCAGCCCCGGACGCTGCTCGACACCGTGGACGGCCTCGACCGCACGGAACTGCCCGAAGCCGAAGTGTGCTGCGGCTTCGGCGGCACCTTCTGCGTCAAATACCCGGAGATCTCCGAGCGCATGGTGTCGGAGAAGACGGCGCAGATCCTGGCGACCGGCGCGGATACGGTACTGGCGGGCGATCTTGGCTGCCTGCTCAACATGGCCGGCAAGCTCAAGCGCGACGGCGCGGCGGTCAAGGTCCGCCATGTGGCCGAGGTGCTGGCCGGGATGACCGATACGCCGGCCATCGGCGAGCCGACAGAGGGCCAAGCCTGATGCAACCGACCAGCCATGCCTTTGTGGAGAATGCCCGCCGGGCCCTGAACGACACCCAGCTGCACAAGGCTCTGGGCCACATGAAGGCCGGGTTCCAGGACAAGCGCGCCGCCACCATCGCGCGGCTGCCGGAATTCGAGGATCTGCGCGACCAGGGCCGGGCGATCAAGAATCATGTGCTGGCCCATCTCGACGCCTATCTGGAGCGGTTCGAGCGCTCCGTGACCGAGTCCGGCGGCACCGTGCACTGGGCCCCGACGGCTGCGGACGCGCGGGATGCGGTGCTGTCGATCTGCCGCGCCGCCGGTGCCAGGACCGTCACCAAGGGCAAATCCATGGTGGCCGAGGAAATCGGCCTCAACGACCATCTGGAAGCCAACGGCGTCGAACCGATCGAGACCGATCTCGGCGAATACATCATCCAGCTGCGCGGCGAATACCCCAGCCACATCATCGCCCCGGCCATCCACCTGGTGAAGGAGCAGGTCGCCGAGAGCTTCTACGAGCATCATCAGGACCTCGACCCGGACCGCTCCCTGGACGAGCCGCGTGCGCTGTGCGACGAGGCCCGGGCGGTCCTGCGGCAGAAGTTCCTCGGCGCCGATGTCGGCATTACCGGCGCCAATTTCCTCATCGCGGAGACCGGCTCCACGGTCATCGTCACCAATGAGGGCAATGGCGACCTGACCCAGAACCTGCCGCGCATCCATATCGTCGTCTGCTCCATCGAAAAGGTGGTGCCGACCCTGGAGGACGCGCAAACCATCCTGCGGCTGCTGGCGCGCTCCGCCACCGGCCAGGAATACAGCGCCTATACGACCTTCTCGACCGGGCCGAAGCGGCCGGGCGATCTGGACGGGCCGGACGAATTCCATGTGGTGCTGCTGGACAATGGCCGTTCGGCCCTGCTCGGCACCCCGGCCCAGGAGGCGCTGCGCTGCATCCGCTGCGGCGCCTGCATGAACCATTGCCCGATCTACGCCTCGGTCGGCGGCCATGCCTATGGCTGGGTGGTGCCGGGACCGATCGGCGCGGCATTGGATCCCGGCCTGATCGGGCTGGAGGAGGCCGGCCATCTGCCGAACGCCTCGACCTTCTGCGGACGCTGCGAATATGTCTGCCCGATGCGGATCCCGCTGCCCTCGATCATGCGCCATTGGCGCGAGCAGCAGCACGAACGGCAGCTGTCGCCGGCCACGATACGTTTCGGCCTGGGCATCTGGGCCTGGTTCGCCCGGCGTCCCGCCCTGTACCGACTGGGGGCGCGGTTGGCCGCCTCGACACTGGCGATGTTCGGCGGCAAGTCCGGACGGCTGCGGCGGGTGCCGCTCGCCGGCGGCTGGACCGACGTCCGCGACCTGCCGGCGCCGGAGGGAGCAACCTTCCAGCAGCTCTGGGCTCGCCGGCAGAAATCCGGAGCCGGCCGATGAGCGGTGGACGGGAGACCATTCTGGCCGGCATTCGATCCGCCCTCGGTCGCGGACCGCTCGAGGGTGAGGCCCTGGCCGGGGTCGACGCCCGGATCGCCGAGAGGAAACGCAACCTGATCCCGCAACGGGCGCAGATTCCCCAGCCGGAACAGGTCGATCTTTTCCAATCCATGGCGGAAGGCCTCGCCGCGACCGTCGAGCGAGTGGAAAGCCTGGACAATGTCCCGGACGCGGTGGCCAGTTATCTTGCCGGCCTCAACCTGCCCTCCTCGGTGAAGATGGCGCCCGACCCGGACCTGGCCGCCATTCCCTGGGACAAGCGCCCAACCCTGGAGGTCACCACCGGCCGGGCCGAGGATCCGGATCTGACTAGCGTCACCGGTGCAGCGGCCGGAATCGCGGAGACCGGGACCCTGATGCTGGCCTCGTCGGACACGGCACCGACGACGCTCAACTTCCTGCCCGACAACCACATCGTGGTGATGCGCACCGACCAGGTGGTCGGCGTCTATGAGGATGGCTGGGATCTGCTGCGAGCCAATGGCGGCATTCCGCGCACGGTGAACTTCGTCTCCGGACCGTCGCGCACCGGCGATATCGAGCAGAAGATTCAGCTCGGCGCCCATGGCCCTCGCCGCCTGCACATCATCCTGGTCAAGGATGGCGGCTGACGGTCGTTGAACCCGCGCAGGCACCGGTCGCCCAGCATCGATGACAAAATCCCGCAAGCCGCCCGAGGATGACGACGCCCTCTGGCGCGAGGTCACGAAATCGGTGACCCCCCTGCCCGGTCGCCGCGTCGCCCCGCCAAAGCCGCCGGCGCCGCCGATCGCCGATCCGAAACCGTCCCCGGGCCGGGCCGATATGCGCAGCCGTGCCATGCAGGCGCCATTGCCGGTCGCCCCGGCGGCGCTGCCACCCCTGAAGCCCGGCGCCTCTCCCGGAGTCGACCGCCGCACGTCGGAACGCCTGCGCAAGGGCCGCATGGAGATCGACGGCCGCATCGACCTGCACGGCATGACCCAGGCGGCCGCCCATACAGCGCTGAACGGCTTCATCATCCAGTCCCATCGCTGCGGCCGACGCGTGGTCCTGGTGATCACCGGCAAGGGCAATATCGGCAAGGGCGGCGGGGTGCTGAAGGCGGAGGTCCCCAACTGGCTGAACCAGGAGCCGATCCGGGAAAAGGTGCTGGCCTTCTTCCCAGCCCAGCCCAAGGATGGCGGCAGCGGTGCGCTCTACGTCCTGCTGAAACGGCAGCGCCAGGCGGATTGACCACCGGCGATCACACCATGCTGGCGCAAGCGTTATTGGGCGTTGATCCCGGGTCGTACTATCTCCTGTCTATTGTTCCCGCTTCCGAAGGCATCGATCATGAACACTCTCGAACTTGATCGCCGGATCCTGGCACGGATCGGCGTCTTCCTGGCCCTCACCCTGGCGGCCATGCTGTCCTGGCAGAGCGCCCAGGCCGGCCCGCAGAACCTGATCCGCGGCCTGGCCATCGGCGGCTACGACGCCGTCGGCTATTTCGAGTCCAACGACGCCATCCGCGGCGACTCGCAGTTTTCCCATGAATGGAACGGCGCCACCTGGCATTTCGCCAGCGCCGCCAACCGCGACAAGTTCGCCGCTGACCCCGAGGCCTATGCGCCGCAATATGACGGCTACTGCGCCTGGGCGGCCGCCGGTTCCTACAAGGCCAATGGCGACCCGGAAGTTTGGGACATCGTGGACGGCCGGCTCTACCTGAACTACAGCACTGGCGTCCAGCGGCGCTGGGAGCGGGACATCCCCGGCTTCATCGCCCAGGCCGATGCCGTCTGGCCGTCGGTGAACCCGTAACTTCAAGCGTGTGAGAGCTCCTCCAACCAAGAGAGGCACAGTCTGCAGCGCTGGTGAGCAAGGTATTGTCCGTCATTGGGTCTACTCATTGGAATGTCGCTAGGTACAAGAGTCCGAGCCTTCGACAATGAGTAGTGCGCAAAAGTCGTCCATTGTGATATTGCTGCCACATCTATCGCTAATTTTGCTGACGAACTTTGCACTGCGACAAACCTTATGCTATTCAATAACTTGGAATCGACTCGGGCGGACTCAGATCGGCCAAAATGTCAAGGAAAATTTGACAGACAGCCGATATTGCCCTATATGATGTTCGTACCCGCTAGCAGCGTGCTGTTAGCTCAAGGGCCGTGCAAAGCGAGAGCTTGCGCGGCCTTTGTGGTTTTGGGGCAGTTGAAATGAGGGCGTATGTATATGTAGATGGTTTCAACCTGTACTATCGTGCCTTGCAGGGCGGACCGCACAAATGGCTTGATATTAATTCACTCGCCAAGCGCCTTCTTGATCCGAAAGATACCGTTGAGAAGGTCCGATACTTCAGTGCACGAGTAAGTTCGCGTGCTGGGGACCCTGACGCTCCAAGACGCCAACAAATCTTTTTCAGCGCACTCAAAACGCTGCCAAATGTCCAGATTCATCTTGGTAGATTTCTAACCAAGACAAAATGGCGGCCTTTGGTTAGCAATCCGAATCAGTTTGTTCAAGTTCACGACACCGAGGAAAAAGGTTCAGACGTAAACTTGGCCGTTCATCTTCTGAATGATGGTTGGCATGGCCGTTATGATGTTGCGCTTGTCATGTCGCAAGATTCAGATTTGGTCGAGCCAATTCGAATGGTCAACACGCAACTCAAGAAACTTGCTGGATTAGTTTGGTTAGACGGTCGAAGGCCCAACCGGCACCTGGCTCAGGCAGCCTCGTTTGTTCGGCACGTCACCAAGGCAGACTTGGCCGCTTCTCAGTTTCCAGATCCGATAATCCGCAATCCTGGGACACCAATCATCAAACCGGAGTCCTGGTAGCCTAGCCAACCGCAATGATAACAACGGGATAGGCAGACCGACTCGCAGTCAACGCCGCTTCCTGGAAGTCATTGGGCGTTCGCGCTATTCGGCGCTGCCGCTGAGACACAGGAGCTGATAGGGCTCCAGCAGCAGGCCTTCATCGTCGAATTCGACCGGATCTCCGCTGACCAGATCGGTCCAGGGCGGCGCGCCCAGCAGCGCCACCAGCCCCCAATCGCCGACCCGCTCCACATGGTCGTTCATGTTGGCCAGGACCGCGACCGGGCTCGCGTCTTCGCCGCGCCGGAAGGCGAACACATGGGCATTGGCCAGCGGCAGAATCTCCATGTCCCGGCCGCCGAACACGGGATGGGACTTGCGCAGCGCTACCAGCCGCCGGAGTCCGGCGAAGACGTTGCTTGCCGGGCTGTCCGGATCGTCCATCTGCAGCGCCCGCACCGGCCAGTCGGTGGCAGGACGATGGACCCAGCGATTGTCGTGCCGCTTGGCGGCGTCCTTGAGGTATTCGTGGTCGTTGAGCTGCGCCACCTCGTCACCGAGATAGAGCAGCGGGATGCCGCCGATGGTCATGATGATCCCGTGCAGCAGCAGGATGCGGCGCACGGCCATGTCCACGGCCGCCGGATCGCCCGCCTCCAGCGCCGATTCCAGCCCGGCCAGGCTGGCGGTGGTGCCGCTGATCCGGCAATCGCCGGTGGCCGGGTTCTCCTGGAACGGCAGGCCGCGGGCGAAGCTGTAGGCGAAGCGGCCGGTATAGAAGGCATTCAGGAACCGCCGATGGTCGGCACCGTCGATGTACATCTCCGCCGCATCCTCGTCGGCGAAACCCCAGCCGATATCGTCATGGCCGCGCAGATAGGTGATCCAGGCGCCGCCCTCCGGCAGGGCGAAGCGCTTGATCAAGGTATGGCGAAGCAGCCCGGTGTCGCGGGAGGCCAGCGCCTCCCATAACAGCACCATCAGGGCCGGAAAGTAGCTGAGCTGCGCCTCGTCCCGGCCGACATATCGCGCCACCTCGTCCGGATGCACGATGGCCTCCGACTTGAAGACCAGCGACGGGGCCGCGATCGCCGCCAGGGCGTTGAAGGCGCGGACCAGGCTGTGCGCCTCCGGCTGGTTCTCGCAATTGGTGCCGGCCCGCTTGCCGATGAACGGCACCGCATCCAGCCGCAGCACGTCGACGCCGCGATTGGCCAGGTACAGCATTTCGGCCAGCATCTGCCGGAACAGGGCCGGATTGTCGAAATTCAGGTCCCATTGATAGTCATAGAAGGTGCTCCAGACCCATTTCTTGAGATCCGGCACCCATTGGAACGGGTCGCCGCCGCGATCCGGAAAGATCTCGCGCAGCATCGTCCGGTAGGCCTCGGTCTCGGACCGGTCGTCGAACATGCGGTAATAGGCCTGCTTTTCGGGATCGCCGGCCCTGGCGGCCTTGGCCCAGACATGGTCGTCGGCGGTGTGGTTGATGACGAAGTCCAGGCACAGCCGGATGCCCGCCGCGTGCAGCGCCTCGGCCAGCCCCTCCAATTCGGCCATGGTCCCCAGCCGGGGCTCCACCGCACGGTAATCCGAGACCGCATAGCCGCCGTCGTTCTCACCGGCCCGGGCCTTCAAGAGCGGCATCAGATGAAGATAGGTGACGCCCAGATCGCGCAGATAGTCGATATGCCCGCGCAGCCCGGCGAGGTCGCCGGCGAACAGGTCGACATAGCAGACGGCCCCGATCTCCCGATGGGACTCGTACCAGGGGTCCGCTTCTGACCGGTCACCGTCGCGCGCCTTCAAGGCGTCCGGACGGTCCCGCCACCCTCGCGCCGCCGTCAGCAGAATCGCCTCGAGCTGCTGGTCGAACCGGGCATCGGCACCGTAGAGCGCCTCCAACTCGGCAAGCAGCCGGGGAAAATGCTCGATCAATCGCGCCTCGAAGGCCGGCCATTCGCCGTCCCGGCCGGCAAACACCGCCTCCAGCGCCGGCGTCAGCCGGGAGAGCAGTTTCTGGGGCGTGGTTTCCAACCCGTTGGCCTGCGGCATGTGTCCGCCGTTCGTGCGATCGCGCGGAAGAACCGGCAGTAAGCCCGGCCATCCCGGCTTCCGCAACGGTTGTTTTTCCGCCGGCCTGCCCGCCCTTGGCCCAATCGCTGGCCGATTTGCGCGGTTGTCTGTAGAAGGGGATCAAGACCAAGAGCCAGAAACCAGCGGTCCATCCGCCATGACGATCTTCGGCTTGCGGCTCGGCACGCTGCTGGTAGCCGCATTAGTAGCACTCACCATGCCCGCCTCGGCGCAAGGTCCGGCCCGCATCGGCACGGTCGTCCAGCAGCTCGGATCGGTGACCGTGCTACGCGGGAGCGAGCCGGCGGCGCTGCGCATCGGCGCGCCGGTATTCCTGGGCGACCGGGTGATCACCGGTGCGATGGCGCGAATCCGCATCGAACTGACCGACCGCAGCGTGCTGGCCATCGGTTCCGATACCGATGTGGCGCTGACCGAGCAGGTCTCCGACAGCGAGGGCAATCCGATCCGCAACGTCGTCTCGCTGCTCTATGGCATCGTCCGGGCGACGGTGCAGCGGGTAGGGCCGCGGCAGTCCTTCGATATCGAGACGCAATCGGCAATCGCCTCGGCCCGCTCCACCGACTGGCTGGTCGAGGCCGGTCCGGGCATGAGCGCCGTCTTCGTGATCGAGGGCGAGGTGTTGGTCGGGGCCCGCACCGGCGGAATGGTCCGGCTGACGCCGGGATTGGGCACCGATGTGATCGGCACTGCCCCGCCCACGGAACCGGCGGCCTGGCCGCAGGATCGGCGTGACGCCGCCCTGGCCCGGACACAGCTTCCGTAGCCCCATGGCGGGCCGTCGGTATTCCGGTTGGGGCGCGATCTTCGCGGCGCTGGGCCTGACCCTGCTCACCGTGCTGGTCTACGCGACCATCGGGCGCACGCCGGTCATGCGCACGGTCGAGGCCCAGACCCTGGACTGGCGCTTTGCTCTGCGCGGCGCGGTCGAGCCGGGGCCGGAGACCGTCCTGCTGACCATCGACGACCGTTCCATGGTCTCGCTCGGCCGCTGGCCCATGCCGCGCCATCTGCTGGCCATGGCGGTCGCGGCGCTGACCGAGGACGGCGCCCGGGTCATCGCCTTCGACCTGCTGTTCACGGAACCGGAAACCACCGCACCGGCGGACAGCGAGGTCGCCGTGCTGGCGGCGCGGGAGCTGCTGATCGGACAGGTGCCGGCGCTGCAGCCGAGGATCGACGCCCTGCTGGCCATCGAGGATCCGGACCGGGCGCTGGCGGCGGCCATTGCCGATGCCAATGCGGTCATCCTGCCCTATGCCTTCCGGTTCGCCGCCGCCGATGTGTCCGGCACCGATCTTCCGGAGTCCGTGGCGCGATCGGCCTACCGCCTGTCCCGGGTTCCCGCCGGCTATCGCCCCGCCCTGGCCGAGCCGGCCGGCGTGCTGGCGCCGGTGCCGGCCCTGGCAGCCGAGGCCGCCACTGCCCATGCCAACCTGCTGCTCGACGATGACGGTTCGGCCCGCTACGAGCATCCGGTAATCGCCTATCGCGACGGCTATTTCCCGTCCCTGCCGATCGAGGCGGTGCGGCTCTACCTCGGGCTCGATCGCGACGACGTGGAGCTGCGTCTGGGCGACAGCATCCGGATCGGCGACCGCCTGGTGCCGACCGCCGGTGCCATGCGGCTGCCGGTGAACCATTACGGGCCAGCGGGCAGTTTCGAGAGCCACGCTCTGGTCGATCTCATCGAAGGCCGGATCCCGCCCGGCACCTTCACCGACCGGATCGTGGTGGTTGGGGCCAGCGCCGTCGGTATCGGCAACACCTTCATGACCCCCTACACCCGCACCCAGCCCGGGGCCGAGCACCACGCCACCGTCATCGACAACATCCTCCATGACCGGTTCGTCGTGCAGCGGGCCTGGACAGTTGTCCTGGACGTCCTGGCAATTGTCGTGGCCGGATTGGGCTCCGCGGTCCTGACCGCCCGTCTGGCGCCGATGCCGGCCCGGCTGGCGGTCACCGCTCTTCTGGCGGCCTGGTGCGTCACCGCCTTCGCCGCCTTCGCCTGGGCCGGCATCTGGCTGACCTTCCTCTACCCGGTCCTGGCCATTGCGCTCAATCTCGGCTGGTTCACCCTTACCGGTGCGGTGACCGAGCGCCACTCACGGGCCCAGGCGGAACGCCAGCGCGGCAATCTCGCCCGCTACGTACCGCAATCGGTGGCGGCCTCCCTGGCCGACAGCGACCGACCCTTCGCGCTCGACCGGACCCAGGAGGCGGCGGTGATGTTCGTGGACATCGTCGGCTTCACCGGGCTGAGCGAAGGCCTGTCGCCGCAGGACTCGATGGCACTGCTGCGGGATTTCCTGGCACGGGTCGAGCAGGCGGTGTTCGCCGAGAGCGGCACACTGGACAAGTTCCAGGGCGACGGCGCCATGGCCAGCTTTGGCGTGCCGGAACCGGGACCCGACGACGCGGTCGGCGCCATCAGGGCGGCCCGGGCTCTGGCCGAGGACGTCGCCGGCTGGAACCGCCAGCGGGCAGCGGAGTCCCTGCCGCCGGTCGGCATCGGCATCGGCCTGCATTTCGGCCAGGTGCTGGTCGGGGCGCTGGGCGGCACCCGGCAGTTCCAATTCACGGTGGCCGGCGACACCGTCAACGTCGCCAGCCGGCTGGAGGCCTTTACCCGCAGCTGCGGCGCCACCATCGCCGCCTCCGACACCCTTGTCGCGGCGGCCCGCGAGGCCGGCGGCGACGCGACCCTGGAGGGCTTCGTGGCCCTGCCGGACCAGGCGATCCGCGGCCGAGCCCAGCCGATCACCATCTGGGCCTGGCCGGCCCCGGACCGCGCCGTCAGCGACGCCGCCTAGGGCAGGCGCCATCGCATCGCCGGTTGAACGGCGGCCCAGCCGCCCTCACCTACAGATCAGCCGCTTGGTCCAATGATGGGATGCAGCGGCCTGCGGCTGCGCATCGCCCAGGGAGACATGCGATGGCCGGCAGCAAGATGAAGATCTGGAAGCAGGATCCCTCGGTCGCCGAACCGGGAATCCGCACCGCCTACATCCCCACAGACGTCGATGTCGGGCCGCAGGACCCGGAGATCGCCACTCGCGGCATGCCCGAGGTGCTGCCGACCAACGACGACCGCGATTTCCTGTTCGAGCCCCAGGAGAACCCGCTGGAATTCGACGCAGTGCACACCTTCACGGTGGTCCGCCAGGTCCTGACCATGGTCAAGCGGGCGCTGAACCGCACCGGCGTCAGCACCGAGTTCAGCTGGCAATGGGGGCCATCGGCGCCGATCTCCGTCTATCCCCGTGCCGGGCTCGATGCCAACGCCTATTACAGCCGCGGCGAACGGGCGCTGCGCTTCTTCTATTTCCATCCGGAGAACGATGCGTCGCGGCCGCTGGTCTACACCGCCCGGTCCTTCGACATCGTCGCCCATGAGGCGGGCCACGCCATCCTGGACGCATTGAGGCCCGGCTATTGGGGCAGCTGGCGGGCCCAGACCGGCGGGCTGCACGAGTCCTTCGGCGACATCACTGCGATCCTGACCATGTTGGCGCAGATGGACCAGGTCGAGGCGATCATCGCGGAGTCCAAGGGCGATCTGCACCGCAAGAGCTTCTTCCCAGCCGTCGCCGAGCAGTTCGGCTCGGCGCTGTTCGGCCACGATCTGGGCCTGCGCAACGCCGACAACGACCTGAGGCTCAGCCAGGTGTCGAACCAGGTGCACGACATCTCGCAGGTCTTCACCGGCGCGGTCTACGACATCCTGGCCGACATCTTCGAGGACTACCACAAGCCGGAACAATACGATCAGGCAGAAACCCTGTTCCGTGTCGGCAAGCATATGACATCGCTGGTCATTCTCGCCCTGCTCGCGGGCCCGGACCAGAACGCAACGTTCCGGGACATTGCGGAAAGGATGATCGAGATCGAACCGGTCGAGCGTTGGAAGACCTTCATCCGCGAGCAGTTCACCCGTCGCGAGGTGCTGGGCGTGCCTATGGCGGTGGCATCGGATCAGCCGCAGCGGCTGGATTTCACCGGCTGTTCGGGAACGCTGCGTTCCGGCGAATGGATCGAGGCGACCGACGCCGCGGTCACCGCCGCCATGAAGAAGGGCGGGCTGTAGCCCGACTGCAGGGCCCCACCGCACTCCAATTGTCATTCCCGCGAAGGCGGGAATCCAGATGTCCCGAACCCGACAGCGTCGCGATCGTGATACTTGGATTCCCGCCTTCGCGGGAATGACAAAGGGTGGGGATGGTCGATGTTCGGGTCGCTGCCCCAGCCCGGACGCCTACAGGATGAACTTGCTCAGATCGGCGTTCTTGGCCAGTTCGGTGACCCGTTCGCGGACGTAGTCGGCGTCGATGGTGATCGACTCACCGCTGCGGTCGCTGGCGGTGAAGCTGATCTCGTCCAGCAGCTTCTCCATCACCGTATGCAGCCGGCGGGCGCCGATATTCTCGACCGTGGAGTTGATCTCCGCCGCCAGCGAGGCGAGCTCTTCGATGGCGTCCTCGGTGAAGTCCAGGGTCACCTCCTCGGTCTCCAGCAGCGCCTTGTACTGCTTGACCAGGCTGTGCTCCGGCTCGGTCAGGATGCGGCGGAAATCGTCGCGGCTCAGCGCTGACAGCTCGACCCGGATCGGCAGCCGGCCCTGCAGCTCGGGCAGCAGGTCCGACGGCTTGGCCAGATGGAAGGCGCCAGACGCGATGAACAGGATGAAATCCGTGCGCACCGTGCCGTGCTTGGTGGTGACCTGGGTGCCCTCGATCAGCGGCAGCAGGTCGCGCTGTACGCCCTCGCGGCTGACATCGGCGCCGATGCGCTCCGAGCGGGCGGTGATCTTGTCGATCTCGTCCAGGAAGACGATGGCGTTCTGCTCCACCGCCTCGATGGCCTCGGCGACCACCCGCTCCTGGTCCAGCAGCTTGTCGGATTCCTCGGCGATGAGGAACTCGTAGCTCTCGTCGACCGTCATCTTGCGCGGCTTGGTGCGGCCGCCCATGGCCTTTCCGAGGATCTCGTTGAGATTGATCATGCCCATCTGGGCCCCCGGCATGCCGGGGATATCGAAGGTCGGCAGCGAGCCGGCGCCGGAATCCTGGACCTGGATTTCGATCTCCTTGTCGGCCAGTTCGCCCTCGCGCAGCATCTTGCGGAATTTCTGCCGGGTCTCCTGGGTCGCCCGGTCGCCGACCAGGGCGTCGATCACCCGATCCTCGGCCGCCAGTTCCGCCTTGGCCTTGACCTGCCGGCGCAGCCGCTCGCGGGTCATGGTGATGGAGATCTCCACCAGATCGCGGACGATCTGCTCCACGTCGCGGCCGACATAGCCGACCTCGGTGAACTTGGTCGCCTCGACCTTGAGGAACGGCGCTTCGGCCAGCTTGGCCAGGCGGCGGGCGATCTCGGTCTTGCCGACGCCGGTGGGGCCGATCATCAGGATGTTCTTGGGCAGAACCTCCTCACGCATATCTTCCGGCAATTGCTGGCGCCGCCAGCGGTTGCGCAGGGCCACGGCGACGGCGCGCTTTGCGTCATCCTGGCCGACGATGTCGCGGTCGAGTTCGGAGACGATCTCGCGGGGGGAAAAGGAGGTCATTCGGTGTCCAGGCCTTCGACGACGAGGTTGTTGTTGGTGTAGATGCAGATTTCCGCGGCGATCTCCAGCGACCGGCGGGCGATCGCCTCGGCGTCCATATCGTCGCGGTCGATCAGCGCACGGGCGGCAGCGAGGGCGAACGGCCCGCCCGAGCCGATGGAAATCAGCCCGTCATCGGGCTCCAGCACGTCGCCCGTGCCGCTCAGCAGCAGCGATTCCGACGCGTCGCAGACCGCCATCATCGCTTCCAGGCGCCTGAGATAGCGGTCGGTCCGCCAATCCTTGGCCAGCTCGACGCAGGCCCGGGTCAGCTGGCCCGGATGCTGCTCCAGCTTGGCCTCCAGCCGCTCGAACAGGGCGAAGGCATCGGCCGTGGCGCCGGCGAATCCGGCCAGGACCTTGCCGCCGACAAGTTTTCTCACCTTGCGGGCGGAGCCCTTGACCACCGTGTTGCCGGCGGTCACCTGGCCGTCGCCGGCGACGACCACCCGGCCGCCCTTGCGCACCGCAAGGACCGTGGTGCCCCGCCAGTGGGATGCGTCTGTGCTGCTCATCGATATCCTGAGGCTGAAGGAAGCATATGGCTTTCGCCCACCGGTATTTGGGCGTCCGCACCGATGGATCAAGGGGACGACCCTGGGACGGCACCGGACTAGGCTAGCGCATTTCCCGGTTCGACGCAGGCGCGTCCCATCAGCGCAGGAATATCGCTGGTCCGGCGTCCCGTAGTCCGGAGTCGGCCGACACCAGACACTTCAGACCGCGCGGGTGATGCCGCCGTCGGCGCGGATGTTCTGGCCGGTGATGTAGCCGCCGCCATCGGACGCCAGGAAGGCGATCAGGGCGGCGATCTCCTCGGTCTTGCCATAGCGCTGCATGGGGATGCGGGCGCGGAATTCCTCCTTTTCCGGCAGGCTGTCGATGAAGCCGGGCAGCACGTTGTTCATGCGGATGTTGTCGGCCGCGTATTTGTCGGCGAACAGCTTGGCGAAGGCGGCCAGCCCGGCGCGGAACACGCCGGAAGTCGGGAAGACCGGGTCCGGCTCGAAGGCGGCGAAGGTCGAGATGTTGATGATGGCGCCGGATTTCTGCTGCTGCATGATCGGCGTCACCAGCCGGGTGGGCCGCACCGCGTTCAGGAAATAGACCTCCATGCCGGTGTGCCAGTCCTCGTCGGTCAGCTCCAGGACCGGTGCTCGCGGACCGTGCCCGGCGCTGTTCACCAGCACATCGATGCGGCCCCATTGCTCCATCGTCGCGTCAACAAGGCGCTGCAGGTCTTCCTCGGACCGGTTGGATCCGGTCACGCCAACGCCGCCGAGTTCGTTGGCCAGGATCTCGCCCCTGCCGGAAGAAGACAGGATGGCGACGTGGAATCCGTCTTCCGACAGTTTGCGCGCCGCGCCTGCACCCATGCCGCTTCCGCCGGCGGTCACGATCGCTACTTTTCCTGCTGACATGTCGGGCTCCCGGGATCTGCATTGTCGCTGATTGGCTGAGACCTATGATCGGCGCAGAAGAGGGCACTTGGCCAACCAGAAATCGCGCCGCATCCATGAGCCTTGCCGCTGGCAGGCCGGGGAGCTTCCTGATACAACCCCGCGCATGGATACCAACCCGCCCCCCGCAATGCGCAAAGGCCGGTCCGACCGGACCACCAAGGAGACCAAGATTGTCGCCTCGGTGGTGCTGGACGGCACCGGCAAATACGACATCGGCACCGGGATCGGCTTCCTGGACCACATGCTGGAACAGCTCTCCCGCCACAGCCTGATCGACATCAAGCTGAATGCCGAGGGCGACCTGCATGTGGACTATCACCACACCACCGAGGACAGCGGCATCGTGCTTGGCCAGGCGGTGGCCAAGGCGCTCGGCGACCGGGCCGGGATCGCCCGCTATGGCGAGGCCACGGTGCCCATGGACGAGACGCTCAGCCGGGTGGCGCTGGATATTTCCGGGCGGCCCTATCTGGTGTGGCGGGTCGAATTTACCCGCGACAAGCTCGGCGATATGGATACCGAGCTGTTTCGCGAATGGTTTCAGGCCTTCGCGCAGGCTTCCGGCTTGACCTTGCACGTGGAATGCCTATACGGAACCAACAACCACCACAGGATCGAGAGCTGCTTCAAGGCGCTGGCACAGGCGTTGCGGCGTGCTGTGGCGATTGACCCGCGACAGGCAGGCGCGGTGCCCTCCACCAAGGGGACCATCGGCGGGCATTGACGCCCTACCCGACCGGCACGCGCCGCTTTCGACCCTGCATTAGAGCTTTGTTGGACGTTCCATGGCCTCGACCTCGTCCGTCGCGATTATCGACTACGGCTCCGGCAACCTCCGCTCCGCCGCCAAGGCGTTCGAGCGGGCGGCGCGCGAGCTCGGGTTGTCGGTCGACATCGTTGTCACCAGCGCTCCGGAACAGGTGCGCAACGCCGACCGGGTGGTGCTGCCCGGCGTGGGCGCCTTCGCCGACTGCAAGGCCGGCCTTTCGGCGCTGCCGGGCATGACCGCGACGCTGGAGGAATTCGCCATTGCGTCCGGGCGACCGTTCCTGGGCATCTGCGTCGGCATGCAGCTGATGGCCTCGGTCGGTCGCGAGCACAAGGACACGCCGGGCTTCGGCTGGATCCCCGGCGAGGTCGTGCCGTTGGCCCCGGCCGATCCGCGGCTGAAGATTCCCCATATGGGATGGAACGACCTGATCGTGCTCGACGCCGGACACCCGGTTCTGGACGGTCTTTCCGACGGGGCGGAGACCTATTTCGTGCACTCCTATCGGATGATACCCGACGATCCGGCCCATATCCTGGCCACAGCGGATTACGGCGGCCCTCTGCCCGCCATTGTCGGGCGTGATAATATCGTCGGAACCCAGTTCCACCCTGAGAAGAGCCAAGCCGCGGGCCTGCGGCTGATAGCGAATTTCCTGAATTGGAAGCCATGAACCAGAACGCCAATCCGCCGGTGACCTCGGTCGAGCAATTGACCAAGTTTCGCGGCGCCGACCTGCATGACCTGTGCGACGCGGCCGAGCTGGCGATTCTCGACGGCGGCGGCTTCGGCTGGGTCGACCCGCCGGAACGCGAGGTGATGGAACGCTATTGGCGTGGCGTGCTGATGGTGCCGGGCCGCTCGGTCTTCGTCGGCCGGCTGGACGGCGTCATCGCCGGTTCGGCGCAGCTGGTGCGTCCGCCGCCGAACAACGAGGCGCAGCGGTTCGCCGCCTCCCTGACCACCTTTTTCGTCGCCCCCTGGGGCCGCGGCCACGGTTTGGCGCGGGAGATCGTCGAGGCGGTCGAGGAGGATGCCCGCGCCGACGGCTTCGAGATCCTGCAGCTCGATGTGCGGGAGAGCCAGCGCGCGGCGATCCAGCTCTACCTGGCGCTGGGCTTCACCCATTGGGGCACCAACCCGGTCTATGCCCGGGTCGGAGGCCACACCCTGGCCGGCCAGTATTTCTATAAACAGATCAACGGCCGCGCGGGTTCGTCGTGATCCTGTACCCGGCCATCGATCTCAAGGACGGCGCCTGCGTCCGCCTGTTGCGCGGCGAAATGGACGAGGCGACGGTCTTCAACGAGGATCCGGCCGACCAGGCCCGGCAATTCGCGGTTGCCGGGTTCCGATGGATCCATGTGGTCGATCTGAACGGCGCCTTCGCCGGCCATCCGGTCAATGCCGAGGCCGTCGACCGCATCATCGCCGCCACCGATCTGCCGGTGCAGCTCGGCGGCGGCATCCGCACCATCGAGACCGTCGGCCATTGGTTGGAGAGCGGCGTCAGCCGGGTGGTGCTGGGGACCGTGGCGCTGAAGAACCCGCCCCTGGTACGCGAGGCCTGCGATCTCTTTCCAGGACAGATCGCCGTCGGCATCGATGCGCGCGACGGCATGGTCGCGGTCGAGGGCTGGGCGGAGACCAGCACCATGAAGGCGCTGGACCTGGCCCTGATGTTCGAGGATTGCGGGGTCGCGGCCATCATCTTCACCGATATCGACCGGGACGGCGCCATGGCCGGCCCGAACGTCGAGTCGACCGCCGAGCTCGCCTCGGCCCTGACCACGCCGGTCATCGCGTCGGGTGGCGTCCGGTCGCTGGACGATCTGGCGGCCTTGAAGGCCGTCGAGCATGTCGGAATCGCCGGGGTCATCAGCGGCCGGGCACTCTATGACGGCCGAATCGACCCGCAGGCCGCCCTGGCCGTGCTGGGCGGCGAGAGAGCGCCATGCTGAAGATGCGGGTCATCCCCTGCCTGGACGTCAAGGACGGCCGGGTGGTCAAGGGCGTGAACTTCGTCGATCTGGTGGATGCCGGCGATCCGGTGGAGCAGGCGCGGCTGTATGACGCGGCCGGCGCCGATGAATTGTGCTTCCTCGACATCACCGCCTCGCACGAGGATCGCGGCATCCTGTACGACGTGGTGCAGCGCACCGCCGAGCAGGTCTTCATGCCGCTGACGGTCGGCGGCGGGGTTCGCCAGGTGGAGGATATCCGGCAATTGCTGCTGGCCGGCGCGGACAAGGTGTCGATCAACACGGCCGCCGTGCACCGGCCCGAATTCGTGCGCGAGGCGGCGGAGAAATTCGGCACCCAATGCATCGTGGTCGCGGTCGACGCCAAGCGCACCGGCGACGACAAGTGGGAGGTGTTCACCCATGGCGGGCGCAACGCCACCGGCATCGACGCGGTCGGCTGGTGCCGGCGCATGGCGGTGCTGGGCGCCGGGGAAATCCTCCTGACATCGATGGACCGCGACGGGACCGGCGACGGTTTCGACATCGCCCTGACCCGGGCGGTGGCCGATGCGGTCCCGGTGCCGGTGATCGCCTCGGGCGGCGTCGGCACGCTGGATCATCTGGTCGAGGGCATCCGCGACGGGCATGCGACCGCCGTGCTTGCCGCCTCGATCTTTCATTTCGGGACCTATTCCGTGGCCGAGGCGAAACGCCGGATGGCCGATGCCGGAATCCCGATGCGGGGTTTGTAATGAGCAACGGCAAGAGCAACGCGAAGATCCTGGATCGGCTGTACGAGGTCATCTCCTCGCGTCGGGATGCCGATCCGGAGAAGAGCTACACCGCCAAGCTGTTCTCCCGCGGCACGGACAAGATCGCTCAGAAGGTCGGCGAGGAGGCGGTCGAGGCGCTGATCGAGGCGGTCCGCGGCGACAAGAAGGCGCTGACCGAGGAGAGCGCCGATCTGCTGTACCACCTGCTGGTGCTGTGGGCGGACTCCAAGGTCAAGGCCAGCGATGTCTGGAGCACGCTGGAAATGCGCTTCGACAGCAGCGGCGGAATCGACGAAAAGAAGGCTTGGCTCAAGGACTGATCTCAGCCCGGTCCGAAAGGGGAGGAAAATGGCTTACGATCCGGAGAATATCTTCGCCAAGATCCTGCGCGGCGAGATCCCCTGCGACAAGGTGCTGGAGAACGAGCACGTCCTGGCCTTCAAGGACATCAATCCGCTGTCGCCGGTGCATGTGCTGGTGATTCCCAAGGGCGCTTACGTCTCCATGGACGATTTCACCGCCAATGCCAGCGAGGCGGAGATCGCCGCCCTGTTCCGCGCCACCGGCGATCTGGCCCGGGAGCTCGGCATCGCCGGGGATGGCTACCGAATCCTGTCCAATTGCGGCACCAACGGCCATCAGGAGGTGCCGCATCTGCATGTGCACCTGTTCGGCGGCCGGCCGCTGGGGCGCATGCTGTCGCGACCGGCCGGCTAGGGTATTCCATGGCCGTCGATCAGGCGGAACGGCTCGGAGCGCCCCGGCGCGTGCTGGGGGTATTGCCGGTGCCGCGCCATATCTCGCTGTCGGTTACGCTGGCCACGGGAATCGGCGGTCTGCTGTTCGTCGCCGTCCTGCTGGTCCTGGCGCTCAGCATCACCGCCAATCAGAAAAACACGCTCGGCCTGCTCGGCGACAAGGCGGAACTGCTGCTGGAGTTGGCGGAATCCCAGCTGCGGAACCACCTCGACCCCGCCGAGGACCAGGTGACCCACCTCGCCCGCATGATCCGCGACCGGTCTGTCAGTCCACGGGATGCCGAACAGTTGCAAACCGCGATGACGGCGTCGATGGGAGCCGCGCCGCAGGTCCTGGGCATGATGTATTGGGATGGCGGGGATACCAAGATCGCCGTGGCCCGCTTTCCCGATGGCCGGGTCGTGCCAATACCCGATGCCCTGGATTCTCCGGACGAAGAGGCGGAATTTGCCGAAAGCCTGCAGGGAAAGACCGAGGCCTTCTGGGGCCAGGTCATCCATATCGACGAACGTCAGGGCTCGGCTCTCAACCTGCGTTTTCCGCTACGCCCTCCAGGCCGCCCGGTTGGCGGGATTGCAGCGGTCGTGTCCACCGCTGAGCTGACACGCTTCCTGGCCGATCTGGACGGTGGAGTCGAGGGCGCGGTGCCGTTCATCCTCTATGGCGACGACCAGGTGCTGGCCCATCCCAACATGGAGATCGGCTTCGCCGAACTGTCCGACGAAAAGCGCCTCCCGACATTGTTCGATATCGGCGATCCCCTGCTCACCGCCTTATGGACGCAGGGTGAGAAGACGGTTGTCGAGGACCGCGACAATGTGGTGGCCGCCTACATCAATCTGGACGGCAACGAACAGGTAATGCTGTACCGCCGCATCGAGGGCTATGGCAGCCAGCCCCTCGTGCTCGGCATCCGCTTTCCCGAGGCCAGTGTCAACGAGGAGTTGGAGCGCGTGGCGCATTCCGCCCTGGCCGGCCTGGTGCTGCTGATCCTGGCGGTCCTGGCCGGAATCTTCATGGGCAAGCGCATCGCCCGGCCGGTGATCCGGCTGGCGAACCAGGCATCGCGGATCGCCGGGCTGGAATTCTCCAAGACAGAGCGCCTGCCGGGCAGCGTCTTCACCGAGCTCGACGATCAGGCCAATGCGTTCAACCGCATGCTGGCGGGGCTGAAATGGTTCGAGACCTATGTGCCGCGGACCCTGGTCCGGCGCTTGATGGCCAAGCAGCACGATGAAGACGTGCGCTCGGTGGAGCGCGAGCTGACCCTGCTGTTCACCGATATCGGCGGCTTCACAAGTGCCTCGGAAGGCATGCCGGCGGCGGCGACGGCGGATTTCCTGAACCACCATTTCGCGCTGCTGGCCGCCTGTATCGAGGCGGAGGGCGGCACCATCGACAAGTTCATCGGCGATTCCGTCATGGCCTTCTGGGGCGCGCCGGACCGCCAGCCCGATCATGCCGAGCGCGCCTGCCGCGCCGCCCTGGCCATGGCCGCGGCGGTCGGCGCCGACAACGGCCGGCGGGCCGCGGAAGGCCAGCCGCGGGTGCGCATGCGCATCGGAATCCATACCGGGCCCGTGGTGGTCGGCAATATCGGCGCGCCGGGGCGGATGAACTACACCATCGTCGGCGATGCCGTGAACACCGGCAACCGGCTGGAACAGCTCGGCAAGGAGATCGGCGAAGGCGACGAGATCACCATCCTGATCAGCGGCGCCACCGCGGATCAGCTGGGCGACGGCTTCGAAACCGCCTCCTGCGGCAGCCACGCGGTGCGCGGGCGCCAGGAAGGCATCGAGGTCTTCCGCTTGGCCTAGGGCCGCGCCGCCCGATTTCCCTATGCGTCGTCCCCGGGCTTGACCCGGGGACCCATCCCTCCGCCAACGGAGAGTTTTCTGCTAGGCGGTGTCCGGCAGCCAGTGGGTCCCCGGGTCAAGCCCGGGGACGACGAATAGGAGGGATACGAGATTGCCGGCTGGAAGCGACGGCCCGTTCGATCCTTATCCCGCGGCCGCGGGCTTGTATTGGCGGCGCAGGACCGCGTGGGTGCTGCGGATCTGGTCCAGCAGGGCCTGGGTCGGGAAGCCGTCGGCCGGGCGTCCCACATCGCGCTGGAAGCCGCGTACCGCAGTGCGGGTCAAGGGGCCGACGATGCCGTCGATGGGGCCGGCCTCATAGCCCAGATCGGCCAGCAATTGCTGCAGCTCCATGCTTTCCGCCCGGCTGAAGGCCGGCTCGTCGACCGGCCAGGAGCCGCGGAACGGCCCGCCGCCGGCGATCCGGTCGGCCAGATGGCCCACCGCCAGCGCGTATTTGGTGGAGTTGTTGTAATCCAGGATGGCGCGGAAATTGGCCTGCACCAGGAAGGCCGGGCCGGCATATCCGGCCGGCAGCAGCAGTGCCGCCAGCCGGTCGCTCGGCCCCGGCAACGTGCCATCCGGCCGGCGGATGCCCATGGCCCGCCACACCGCCATCGGCCGGGCGGTATCGGCCCGCCGGGCGTCGAGATCGGCCAGCCGCCAGTCGAAATCGGGCGGCAGCACCACCTCCTCGCCCCAGGGCTCGCCGGGCCTCCAGCCTGCCTCCACCAGATAGTTGCTGGTCGAGGCGAAGACGTCGGGGAGGCTGTTCCAGATGTCCCGGCGGCCGTCGCCATCCTGGTCGATGGCGCGGTTGAGGAAGGTCGAGGGGATGAACTGGGTATGGCCCATGGCACCGGCCCAGGAGCCCTCCAGCCCGCCCAGCGCTACATCGCCGTTCTGCAGGATGGTCAACGCGGCGATCAGCTCCCGGCGGGCGAAGTCCTCGCGGCGGCTGTCATAGGCCAGGGTCGACAGCGCCTCGACTACGTCGAAGCCGCCGAAGGTGGCGCCGTAATCCGTCTCCATGCCCCAGATGGCCACCAGGATCTGCCGCGGCACGCCGAATTCCCGCTCGGTCGCCTGCAGCAGGGCGCGGTGTTCCGCCATCTGGCGCCGACCGCGGACGATGCGGGATTCCGAGACGGCACCGCCCAGATAGGCCCAGACGGTCTGAGTCAATTCGGGCTGCCGTCGGTCGCGCTGCAGCACGGTGTCGTTGAGAACGACGCCGTCGAAGGCCAGATCGACCACGCCGGGCAGGATGCCGCTTTCGATCGCATCGGACCGGAAGGCGGTCTTCCAGGCCTCGAACGTCGCCGGCCGTTCCACCGCGGGGGTCAGGACCGGCGGCGGCTCGGGTTCGGTCGCGCAGGCGGCAAGCGCCAGCATCCCGGCCAATGGTATCGAACGCAGACTCACGGGCTATTGCCTCCCGCACCGAAGAGACTTCTGCAGCGCTGCCATCATTGGCGAAGTCCCTTAAACAATCGTATCGAAACAGCGCTTTGGGGTCGGAATGGGGACCATACAGGCCTGAAAAACAAGAAAGGCGGCCCGCAGGCCGCCCTTCTCTCTCCCAGACGAACCTCCGACCTTATCCGGCCTGTTTCAGGTCCTCGCCGGTCTCCTGGTCGACCACCTTCATCGACAGCTTGACCTTGCCGCGATCGTCGAAGCCCAGGACCTTGACCTTGACCTGGTCGCCCAGTTTGACGACGTCGCTGACCTTGCCGACCCGCTCCGGCTTCAGCTCGGAGATGTGGACCAGCCCGTCCTTGCTGCCGAGGAAGTTCACGAAGGCGCCGAAATCCATCAGCTTCACCACCTTGCCGGTGTAGATCACCCCGACCTCGGGCTCGGCGACGATCGACTTGATCCAGTCGATCGCGGCCTGGCTGGCCTCGGCGTCCACCGCCGCCACCTTGATGGTGCCGTCGTCCTCGATGTCGACCTTGGCGCCGGTGGTCTCGCAGATCTCCCGGATCACCTTGCCGCCGGTCCCGATCACTTCGCGGATCTTGTCCTTGGGGATCGAGATCACCGTGATGCGCGGGGCGTTCTGGTTGACCTCGGTGCGGGCGGTGCCCAGCGCCTTGCCCATCTCGCCCAGGATATGCAGCCGTCCGTCGCGGGCCTGGTCCAGGGCCACCTTCATGATCTCCTCGGTGATCGAGGTGATCTTGATGTCCATCTGCAGCGAGGTGATGCCCTCCTCGGTCCCGGCGACCTTGAAGTCCATGTCGCCCAGATGGTCCTCGTCGCCAAGGATGTCCGACAGCACTGCGAACCGGTCCTGCTCCTTGATCAGACCCATGGCGATGCCCGCCACGGGCCGCTTCAGGGGTACGCCGGCATCCATCAGCGCCAGGCTGGTGCCGCAGACCGTCGCCATGGAGGACGACCCGTTCGATTCGGTGATCTCGGAGACCAGGCGAATCGTGTAGGGGAAATCCTCCTTGCTCGGAAGCAGCGGATGCACGGCCCGCCATGCAAGCTTGCCATGGCCGATCTCCCGACGGCCGGGAGAGCGCAAGAAGCTTGCTTCGCCAACGGAGTATGGCGGGAAGTTATAGTGCAGCATGAAGTGCTCGCGGTATTCGCCTTCCAGCGCATCCACGATCTGCTCGTCGGAGCCGGTGCCCAGTGTGGCGACCACCAGCGCCTGGGTCTCGCCACGGGTGAACAGGGCGGAACCGTGCGAGCGGCCCAGCACCTTCACCTCAGCGACGATCGGCCGGACCGTCTTGGTATCGCGGCCATCGATACGCATCCCGGTATCCAGGATGTTGCCGCGCACGATGTCGCTCTCCAGGCCCTTCAGGATGCCGCCGGCGGCACTCGTGGCCGGGTCGTCCTCATCCAGGAATTCCACCGCCTTCGCCTTGGCGGCGGCGACGGCCTCGACCCGGTCCTGCTTCTTGACGATCTTGTAGGCCTCGCGCAGCTCGTCGCTGACACTGGCCGCAAGCTGCTCGCGCAGGGCCTCGACCTCGGGGGCCGGCTCCGGCACGTCCCAGGGCTCCTTGGCGCACATCTCGGCCAGCTCGATGATCGCGTCGATCACCGCCTGCATCGATTTGTGGCCGTAGGCGACGGCGCCCAGCATGATCTCCTCGGAGAGCTCGCCGGCTTCCGACTCGACCATCAGCACGCCTTCCTGGGTGCCGGCGACCACCAGGTCCAGGCTGGAGTTGCTCATCTCGTCGAGTTGCGGGTTCAGCACATACTCGCCGTTGATGTAGCCCACCCGGGCGCCGCCGATCGGGCCCAGGAACGGCAGGCCGGAAATCGTCAGCGCCGCGGAGGCGCCGACCATGGCGACGATGTCGGGGTCATTCTCCAGATCGTGGCTCAGAACCGTGCAGATGACCTGCGTCTCGTTCTTGTAGCCCTTGGCGAAGAGCGGCCGGATCGGCCGGTCGATCAGGCGCGAGGTCAGCGTTTCCTTCTCGCTGGGCCGGCCTTCGCGCTTGAAAAAGCCGCCGGGAATCTTGCCGGCGGCGAAGGTCTTTTCCTGATAATTGACGGTCAGGGGGAAGAAATCGATCCCCGGCTTCGGCGCCCGTTGGCCGACCGCGGTGCACAGCACGACGGTGTCGCCATAGGTGGCCATCACGGCGCCGTCAGCCTGACGGGCGATCTTGCCGGTTTCCAGGACCAGCGTTCTGCCGCCCCATTCGATCTCTTTTCGGTACACGTTAAACATTCAAATCATTCCTTCCATCGGACACCCGTGCCCCGGATTGGGCCGTCGGGTCGGAGCTTCGTCCGTCGCGCTCCTTGGGTTCAGACCCGGCGGGGTATTCCGCCGGATGTCGTCAAACACCAGCGGGCGCCGGCCAGGGATTGGCGGGCGCCGCTGAATGCGTCGTGATCTCTGCTTGGCATCCGGCCGGCACCAGCGCCGGCGGCGGTTCGAATTCGGTCGGGCGAGCCCATGGGCCGCGCCTCTTGCGGTCAGCGCCGCAGGCCGAGCTGTTTGACGATGCTCTCGTAACGGCTCTGGTCCTTCCGCTTCAGATAGTCCAGCAACCGGCGCCGGCGGCCGACCATCATCAGCAGGCCGCGGCGGGAGTGGAAATCATGTTTGTGGGTCTTCAGGTGCTCGGTCAGGTTGCCGATGCGTTCGGACAGAACCGCGACCTGGACCTCGGGGGAACCGGTATCGCCCTCCTTGCGGGCGTGCTCGGTCATCACTTCCTGCTTACGTTCTTGCGTAATCGACATCGTGTACTCCGTTCTAGAGATTGAGAACGCGCACCGGATGCAGTTCGGCTCCGTCCAAACGGGCCAGCGCCACCGGCCGGTCGCCTTCGGGCGATCTCAGCACGGCCAGAACGACAGGCTCGCCGGAGCTTGGCTGTGTCGATGTGGCATCCCGCCCCAGCCGATCGAGCCGGTCCCGGTCGGACCGACGCAACAGGGCGACGCAGTGACCACACCGCATCCGCTGCGCTTCCGTTTCCGTCAGGGCCACAGCCGGGATGTCGTCCAGCGGGGTCTCGACAGGAAGCAGAGCGCTTTCCGCGGCGGTCTTTTCCGCCAATGCGGTCAATTGTTCAAGTGTTATTGCATCTTCGAGCGAAAATGGTCCGACGGAAAGCCGCCGGATCGCCGTCAGATGGCCCACCGTGCCCAGTGCCAGAGCCATATCCCGGGCCAGGGCCCGGATATAGGCCCCTTTGCCGCACTCCGCCTCGAACACCGCGTGATCGGGGTCCGGGATCTCGACCAGCCGCAGGCTGTCGATGCGGATCGGGCGCGCCGCAAGCTCGACCGCCTCGCCGGCACGGGCCAGGTCGTAGGACCGGGCACCATCGACCTTGATGGCGGAAAAGCGGGGCGGCACTTGGTCGATCACCCCGGTGAACTGCGGCAGGATGGCTTCGATGGCCGCCCGGTCGGGCCGGACATCGCTGGTTTCGGTGACCGTGCCTTCGATGTCGTCGGTATCGCGGGCCTCGCCCCAGCGCACCGTGAAGGCATAGGTCTTTCGCCCGTCCATGGCATAGGCGACGGTCTTGGTGGCCTCGCCGAAGGCGATCGGCAGGATGCCGGTGGCATTCGGGTCCAGGGTGCCGCCATGGCCGGCCTTGGCGGCATTCAGCAGCCGCCGGGCGCGCCCGACCACCTGGGTGGAGGTCATGCCGACCGGCTTGTCGATGACCAGCCAGCCATGGACCGGACGGCCCTTCCGCTTACTCCCCATCGCCATCCTCGGCCGGCTCCGCCTGCGGCCGTGCCGCGCCTTCCAGCAGGGAGGCGATGTGCTCGGCATGGTCGAAGCTGCCGTCGTACTGGAAGCTGAGCGTGGGGGTGAATTTCAGCCGCATGGCGCGACCGACCTGGCCGCGGATGTAAGGCGCCGCCCGGCGCAGCGCGGCCAGGATCACCTCGCGGTCGCCGCCGCCGAAGGGCAGCACGAAGGCTGTCGCGTTTCGCAGATCGTGGGTCACGCGGACCTCGCTGACGGTCACCGACACGTCGTGCAGATCCGGGTCGCGCAGATCGCCGCGAGACAGGATCGCCGACAAGGTGTGGCGCAACTCCTCGCCCACCCGCAATTGCCGTTGCGACGGCGCGCGTTCAGCCCGGCCTTTGTTCACGATGGTCGTTCTTTCTCGTCGGTCGCCGGCCGCCCGAATGCGGGGCCGGCGGGCGGGAGCGCTAGAGCTCCCGCGCCACCTCTTCGGTCTCGAAGGCTTCGATGAAATCGCCGATCTTGATGTCGTCGTAATTCTCGAACGCCATGCCGCACTCGTAGCTTTCGCGCACTTCCTTGACCTCGTCCTTGAAGCGCTTGAGGGTCTTCAGCCGTCCCTCGTGGATCACCACGTTGTCACGCAACAGGCGCACGCCGGCACCGCGCTTGACGATGCCCTCGGTGACCATGCAGCCGGCCACCTTGCCGACCTTGGTGATCGAGAACACCTCGCGGATCTCGGCGTTGCCGATGAAGCGTTCCCGCACGCTCGGCGCCAGCATGCCGGTCAGCGCGCCCTTCACATCGTCGATGACGTCGTAGATCACGCTGTAGTAGCGGATCTCCAGCCCGTCGCGGCGCGCCATCTCGCGAGCCTGCGGGTTGGCGCGGACGTTGAAGCCGATGATCATGGCGCCGGTCGCCGCGGCCAGGGTGATGTCGCTCTCATTGATGCCGCCGACGGCGGAATGCAGGACGCGGACCTTCACCTCCTCGCTGTCGCCGGCCAGCTTCTCCAGGTTCGAGGCGATGGCCTCGACGGAGCCCTGCACGTCGCCCTTGATGACCACCGGCAGCTCCTTGACCTCGCCGGCCTGGATCTGGGTGAACATCTGCTCCAGGGAGCCGCGGCCGCTGGCGACCTGGGCCGCCTCGCGCTTCTTGCGGCTGCGGAACTCGGCGATCTCGCGGGCCCGCGCCTCGGTCTCGACGACGACGAAATCGTCGCCCGCCAGCGGCGTGCCGTTGAGGCCCAGCACCTCGATCGGAAGCGACGGGCCGGCCTCCTCGACCTGCTCGCCGCGATCGTTGATCAGGGCCCGCACCCGACCCCATTCGCTGCCGGTGACGAAGATGTCGCCGACATTGACCGTGCCGCGCTGCACCAGAACCGTGGCCACCGAGCCGCGGCCGCGCTCCAGCTTGGCCTCTACGACCACGCCTTCGCCGGCACGGTTCGGGTTGGCCTTCAGCTCCAGCAGCTCGGCCTGCAGCAGGATCGCCTCTTCCAGCTTGTCCAGCCCGTCCTTGGTCTTGGCCGAGACCTCCACCGCCAGCACGTCGCCGCCGACATCCTCGACCACGATCTCGTGCTGCAGCAGGCCGTCGCGGACCTTCTGGGGATTGGCGTCCGGCAGGTCGCATTTGTTGATGGCGACGATGATCGGCACCTCGGCTGCCTTGGCATGGCGGATCGCCTCGATGGTCTGCGGCATCACCGCATCGTCGGCGGCGACCACCAGCACGACCAGATCGGTGGTGTTGGCGCCGCGGGCGCGCATCTCGGTGAAGGCGGCGTGGCCCGGCGTGTCGATGAAGGTGATGCGGTCGCCGGACTGCAGCTGCACCTGATAGGCGCCGATGTGCTGGGTGATGCCGCCGGCTTCGCGGCTCGCCACATCGGTCTCCCGCAGGGCATCCAGCAGCGAGGTCTTGCCGTGGTCGACATGGCCCATGACGGTGACCACCGGCGGCCGCGGCAGCAGGGTGTCGGGCTTGTCCTCGTCGCCGGCGAGCCCGATCTCGACATCGGATTCGGCGACCCGCTTCAGCCGGTGGCCGAATTCGCCGACCACCAGCTCGGCGGTGTCGGCGTCGATGGTCTGATTGATGGTCGCCATGACGCCCATCTTCATCAAGGTCTTGATCACGTCGGCGCCGCGCTCGGCCATGCGATTGGCCAGCTCCTGCACCGTGATGACCTCGGGGATGACGACGTCGCGGATGATCTTCTCCTGCGGCTGCTGGTTCTCGTCGCGGTGCTGCTTCTGGCGTGCGCGGCGGACCGCGGCCAGGCTGCGGGTGCGCTCGACCGATCCGGTCAGCGCCTGGTTGACCGTCAGCTTGCCGCTGCGCCGGCGCTGGTCGCCGCGACCGCGTGCCGGCGGAGTCGGCCGGCGGACCTCGGCCCGGCCGCCCGGCTTGCGGCCGCGTCCGGTGTCGGTGTCTTCCGGCGTCGGGGTGGCGGCGCCACCGACCTTGGCGACGGCGGCACGGGCGGTACGGTCGGCGACCTTGCGCCGTTCATCCTCGTCCGCCTTCTCGGCTTCGCGGCGCTTGCTGTCGGCCTCGCGGCGCTGGCGGTCGACCTCTTCCAGCCGCTGCTGCTCGTCCTCGGCCTTGCGGCGCTCCTCTTCCTCGATCTTGCGCAGCTCGTCGAGTTCGCGCTGGCGCAGCGCCTCGGCGTCCAACGGTGCGGGCTCGGCTTCCTCGGGCGGCGGCTCGACGACCTCTTCGGCGCCAGCCGGAATCGCCGGCTCCAGCACCTTCCGGGCCTCCTCCTCGCGCAGGGCGGATCGCAGGGCCTTTTCCCGGGCTTCCCGCTCGGCCTGGGTCAGGGTGCGGGTGGCGCGGGCGCGGCCGCGAACCGTGGCAGCCGTGCCGTCGGCCGATACCGTGCGGGCATCGCCGGCCTCGGCGCTCGGCGCATTGTCGAGCGTGAGCTTCGGCCGCCGGACCTCGACCTGAACGGTCTTGGTGCGGCCATGGGAGAAGCTCTGGCGCACATGGCTCGATTCCAGCCCCTTGCGCACATCCAGCTTGCCCCGGCCACTGAGGCTCAAAGTCGTCTTGCGGTCTTGGTCTTTGCTATCCGTCATCGTGTTCTCAGCGTACCCGCATCAATGCCGCGTTGCCCGACGGCCCCGGGCCGTCTTCGATTTCCTGACCGTCTTCGCGCTCGCGTCCGTGCCTGTCACGGCATCCCCGCCGCGCAGCCCCGCCAGGCGCGTCAGCTCCCCACGCAGCCTCTCGGTCAGCGCCCCTGCCGCCACCCCGGCATGTACCACATGGTCGCGTCCGAAGGCGCCACCGATCTGCGCTGCGTCCAGCAAGTCGTAGACCGGAACGTCCGGCGCCAGGGCCCGCAGCTTGCCCCGCCCGTCGGCGGCTCCGTCGGAGGCCGCCAGCAGCAGGGCTGCCCGGCCCGACCGCAGCGCCGCCTTCGCCTTCTCGAACCCCATCACCGCCAGGCCGGCGCGGCGGGCCAGCCCCAGAAGCTCGACGCAACGGCGGACCAGCATCGCCTCGACCTGATCGACCAGTTCCTCCGGCACCGTCACGCTCTGCCGGGCGGCGCGGGCGAACTGGCGCTTGGCGACCGCCGTCTCCAGCGCCTCGCGCCGGGCCGAAACCCACAGGCCCCGACCGGGCAGCCGGCCGGCCAGATCCGGCGTCAGCGTGTCGTCCGGGCCGACGACGAAGCGGATCATGGTCTCCTTGGGCCGCACCGCGCGGGTCACCAGACAGCGCCGAGCCGGGCCGGACAACCGCTCGGCGGTTGTCGAACCGGGCCCTGCCGACTTGGCGTCGGAGGCGGTGTCGGTTGCCATCGTCATGCGGCCGCGCTCTCCCTACTCGCCCGCCGCCGGCTGCTCGCCGGCCTCTTCCGCCGCCGGCGCTTCCGCCGCCGGCTCCTCATCGTCGAACCAATGCGCCCGGGCCGCCATGATCACCGCATTGGCGGTGTCCTCGCTCATGGCGTCGGCGCCGACGATCTCGATCAGCTCGTCGCTGGCCAGATCGCCGAGATCGTCCAGGGTCTTGACCCCCTGCTCGCCGAGCTTCACCAGCATCTCCGGCGACAGCAGCTCGATCGCCGCCACATCGTCGGTGACGCCCAGCTCCCGCGCCTTCTCGGCATTGACCCGGCCAAGCTCGTCCAGATAGCCGATCGCGCGCTGCTGCAGCTCGTGGGCGATATCCTCGTCGAAGCCCTCGATCTCGGTCAGCTCCTCCAGCGCGATGAAGGCGATCTCCTCCAGCCTGGCGAAGCCCTCGGCGACCAGCAGATGGGCGATCACGTCGTCTACGTCCAGGGCGTCCATGAACAGCTGGCTGCGCTGGCGGAATTCCTCGGACCGGCGTTCCGACTCCTCGGCCTCGGTCAGGATGTCGATCTCCCAGCCCGACAGCATGGAGGCCAGCCGCACGTTCTGACCGCGGCGGCCAATGGCCAGCGACAGCTGCTCGTCGGGAACCACCACCTCGATCCGCGACTGCTCGGCGTCCAGCACCACCTTGGTCACCTCGGCCGGGGCCAGGGCATTGACCACGAAGGTCGCCGGGTCCGACGACCACGGAATGATGTCGATCTTCTCGCCCTGCAGCTCGCCTACGACCGCCTGGACCCGGCTGCCGCGCATGCCGACGCAGGCGCCGACCGGATCGATCGAGCTGTCATGGGACAGCACGCCGATCTTGGCCCGGCTGCCCGGATCGCGGGCCACCGCCTTGATGTCGATGATGCCGTCATAGATCTCCGGCACCTCCATGGCGAACAGCTTGGCCATGAACTGCGGATGGCTGCGCGACAGGAAGATCTGCGGACCGCGCGGCTCTTCGCGCACGTCGTAGATATAGGCGCGGACCCGGTCGCCGACCTTGAAATGCTCCCGCGGCAGCAGCTCGTCGCGGCGCATGATCGCCTCGGCACGGCCGAGATCGACGGTGACGTTGCCGTATTCCACCCGTTTGACCAGCCCGTTGACGATCTCGCCGACCCGGTCCTTGTACTCCTCGTACTGGCGGTGGCGCTCGGCCTCGCGGACCTTCTGGACGATGACCTGCTTGGCGGTCTGGGCGGCGATGCGGCCGAAATCGATCGGCGGCAGCGGCTCGATGATGAAATCGCCGACGTTCAGGTTCTCGTCGCGGTGCTTGGCGTCCTCCAGGGTGATCTGGGTCGCCTCGTCCTCGACCGGGTCGGCCACCTCGATGAAGCGCTTCAGCTCGATCTCGCCGGATTTGCGGTCGATATGGGCCCGGATATCGTGCTCCAGCCCGTATTTCGACCGGCCGGCCTTTTGGATGGCCTGCTCCATCGCGACGAGGACTTCGTCACGCTCGATGCTTTTCTCGCGGGCTACCGCTTCGGCAACTTGCAACAGTTCCATGACGCCGACTGTCTAACCTCTTATTCGTCCGTTCAGCCCGCGGCGCGCTTCTCAGCGGCGGCCGCGGCCAGCAGTTCATCGGTAATGATCAGCTTGGCGCGGCTGATCTGTTCAAACGGCAGCAGGACCGATCCGTCATCGACCAGATCCAGGCGCACCTGCTCGCCTTCCACGCCGGCCAGGGAGCCACGAAACCGCTTGCGGCCGTCGACCGGCACCCGTGTCTCGACCTTGGCCAGGTGGCCGGCGAAACGCTCGTAGTCCGCAAGGGCCACCAGCGGGCGGTCGATGCCCGGGGAGGAGACCTCCAGGGAATAGGCGCCCTCGATCGGATCCTCGACGTCCAGCAGGGCGGAGACCGCACGGCTGATCTCGGCGCAATCCTCGACCGTCATGCCGGCACGGTCGGCGCGCTCGGCCATGACCTGCAGCACCGGCGCGCGGTCGCCCATCAGCTGCACCCGCACCAGCTCGTATCCCATCGCCGCAATCGACGGCGCCACGATCTCTGCGACTCGCGCAGATAGATCCATCTTCACCCAGCCTTCCGCTGCGTCTAAGTGCTGATCCCAAGTCCCTGGTCCAACCCGTTGACCGGGAACAAAAAAGGCGGGCCGAGGGCCCACCCTTCTATCGGCATCGCCAGACTTGCGGCATACCGTATGGGATGTTCGCTGCGCAATATAGTCATTCCATAACCGCAGGCAACCATTTTCGCCGGAATTCGGCGACTTAGCGCGGGTGTGGCCGAGGCTGTCGCCGGGCGGATGGCGTCCGCCTCAGCGGGGGATCCGCCGGGCGATGAGATAGGCCGGTCGCCCGTGCAGGGCCTTGGCCTCATACCGGGTCTCCGGCCAGTCCTCCGGCCGGGCCCGCCAGTCCTCGGCGCGGCGGGCGGTCCACCGGAAGGCGGGGTGGCGGCGCAACTGGTAGAGCATCCAGTCGATCAGCCCGGCATCGTCGCTCGCCAGCCGGAACTCCGCGTCATCGGCCAGGATCCGGGCCAGGGCGTCCAGGGTCGCCGGCTGTATGAAGCGGCGGCGGTGGTGGCGGGTCTTCGGCCAGGGATCGGGAAACAGCAGGAAACAGCGGCCGATGGCGGCATCCGGCAGGCTGTCGATCAGGGGCCGGGCGTCGTCGGCATGGATGCGGACATTGTCGAGCCCGGTCTCTTCGATCCGGCGCAGCAGGCTGGTTACGCCGTTGACGAAGGGCTCGCAGCCGATCATCCCGATATCGGGATGTTGCGCCGCCTGCCAGGCCAGATGCTCCCCGGCGCCAAAGCCGATCTCCAGCCAATACGCCGCCATGGCCCGGGGAAACAGGCCCGCGAGATCCAGCGTCTGGTCGGTGGCCGGGATTTCGACGGCGACCTGCGGCAGGAGCCCGTCCAGCAGGGCCTTGCGACCGGCCCTGAGGGTGCGCCCATGCCGCCGGCCGAAGGACCGGATCGGCGGGGTGTTGCCGGGTCGGCGGTCGCTATTCGAATTCACCCGTGGGCGGATCGCAGCTGGTCGACCAGATCCGTGTTCTCCCAGGAGAACCCGCCATCGGCCTCCGGCGTCCGGCCGAAATGGCCATAGGCGGCGGTCCGGGCAAAGATCGGCCGGTTGAGATGCAGATGGGTGCGAATGCCGCGCGGGGTCAGGTCGACCAGCTGCTGCAGGGTCTTGGACAGGCCTTCCTCGTCCACTTGGCTGGTGCCATGGGTGTCGATATAGACCGAGAGCGGGTGCGACACGCCGATGGCGTAGCTGAGCTGGATGGTGCAGCGCTCCGCCAACCCAGCCGCGACCACGTTCTTGGCCAGGTAGCGGGCGGCATAGGCCGCGGAGCGGTCGACCTTGGTCGGGTCCTTGCCGGAGAAGGCGCCGCCGCCATGGGGGGCCGCGCCGCCATAGGTATCGACGATGATCTTGCGGCCGGTCAGGCCGGCATCGCCGTCCGGACCGCCGATAACGAAGCGGCCGGTCGGGTTGACGTAGAATTGGTTCTCGTCGCACATCCAGCCTTCCGGCAGCACGTTGACCACATGCGGCCGGACGATCTCGCGAATGTGCTCGATGGGGATATCCTCGGTGGTCTGGGTCGAGACGACGATGGATTCGGCGCCGACCGGCCGGCCGTCCTCGTAGCGCAGCGTGACCTGGCTCTTGGCGTCCGGGCCCAGCATGGGCTGGGCGCCGGAATGGCGCGCCTCGGCCAGGCTCTGCAGAATCGAATGGGCCAGATGGATCGGCGCCGGCATCAGCGCCTTGGTCTCGCGGCAGGCGTAGCCGAACATGATGCCCTGGTCGCCCGCGCCCTCATCCTTGTTGCCGGCGGAATCGACGCCGACGGCGATATCCGGGGATTGCTGGTGCAGGTATATCTCGACCTCGGCGGTCTTCCAGTGGAAGCCGTCCTGCTCGTAGCCGATGTCGCGCACGGCATGGCGGGCCAGCTCTTCCAGCATGCCGGGCGTGATGCTGGCGGGACCGCGAACCTCTCCGGCGATCACGATGCGATTGGTCGTGCACAGCGTCTCCGCCGCGACTCGCGCCTCCGGATCGGCGGTCAGATAGGCGTCGACAATGGCGTCCGAGATGCGGTCGCAGACCTTGTCCGGATGGCCTTCGGCGACGGATTCACTGGTGAAGACGTAGCTGCCCTTGGGCACGGTCGATCCCTTGTCAGTGGGGCCGGAGCGATCCTCCGGGTCGGCATGGGCGACGGTTCAGGCGAGAGCTGCCTGCCGGTCGATCGGGGTTTCTGACAAGGTTCGTCCAGCCGGTCAATAGCGCTTGGCCATCGAACCGGCGGGACAGACCTGGAAGCCGTCTCAGCGGCCTTGGGAAAACGTCCGGATTTCGGGAGGACGGCCGGCCTCCGCCGACCGCGCCCGCCTAGAGCGAAAACCGTCCGGTATTGGCGATGGATTTGGTCAGCTCGAAGAGCCGTTTGCGGACCGCCGGATTAGTAATCCGATAGTAGGCCCGAACCAACTCCAGCGTCTCGCGCTTGGCCATCGGATCGGGCTCGAAGGGTGCGGCATCCTCGTTCAGTTCGAGGCGGCGCGGTGCGGTATCGGTCGCCGGCGCGTCGTCGAAGAAGAACGATACCGGCACGTCCAGCACACGGCTCAGATCGAAAAGCCGGCTCGCGCCGATGCGGTTTGCCCCCCGCTCGTATTTCTGAACCTGCTGGAAAGTGAGACCGATAGCCTCACCCAGCTTCTCCTGACTCATCCCCAGAAGTGTACGGCGAAGCCGCACGCGGCTGCCAACATGCACGTCGATCGGATGGGGCTTGCCCATCTTCGGACGTCCGACTGGCCTCTTCGTTTTGGTTGTTTCGTTCACCTGTAGCCTCTCAAGTCTTTCCCGCTTTTCATTTCCATCGGCTGAGCGCGGCGTTAAGCGGTTCACGGCGCCTAATTTGTAGGGGTGTTCAACCATTCAGACCAGTAAATTGCGTGCCCTGGAAGCAATTTCTTTTGAAATCGAATGACTTGTAGCATTCTGCTACCATGCATGGTCGAAAATTGCGGCATATGTCGCAATTGTCACGACCTGCGGTCGATACGCCCCCGAAGTGCTGTCGCCAGCACAATCATAAGTGTAATAGCCCAGAATGGGACATTCCGCCAGCGGGCGAAAGGGGTCAGCTCCGCAAGCGACATGGGCAATGGCGAGTCGACGACCCCCTGGACTCCCAGCGCCAGACTGGCGACGACTCGGCCATGCGGATCGACAACGCCGCTGATTCCCGTCGTTGCGACGCGGACCAGGGGAATCCCCTCCTCCACGGCGCGGGTCCGGGTGATGGCGAAATGCTGGTGCGGCCCGGCGGTATTGCCATACCAGGCATCGTTGGTGAGGTTCAGCAACCAGCGCGGGCGTTCGGCATCCGGATCCGGGTCGGTGACCGCGCCGGGAAAGATCACCTCATAGCAGATCAGCGGGCTGACCGGCGGCAGGCCCGGAAGCGCCAGGGTGCGCGGTCCGGGGCCCGGGGAGAAGTCCAGCCGACCCGGCGTGATCTTCTCGATCGGCAGGATGCCGCGCAGGGGCACATATTCGCCGAACGGCACCAGGTGGAACTTATCGAAGGTGCCGACGATCGCGCCCTCGTCGTCGATCGCCGCCAGGCTGTTCCAGATCTGCCGGCGCGGCGCATCGGCAAAGCGCGGCGTGCCGGTGACGACCAGCCCGCCGGGCGGCGTCGCGGACGCGATCGCCTTGCGTACCGGGGGGTTGCGCCCGACCGCATAAGGGACCGCCGTTTCCGGCCAGATGACATGGGTGACGGGCTGCGGCCCCGGGCGTTGGCTCAGCGCCAGATGCAGGGCGAAATGCTCCGGCGCCAGTTCCGGGTTCCATTTGTCGGTCTGTGCGATGTTCGGCTGGACCAGCCGCAAGCGGACACCCGGCACGTCCTCGACCCGGTCGCCCAGCCGCACCGCCCCGGCCGCGGCGATGCCGCAGAACAGCACCAGCGCGCCCAGGCATGCCAGGATGCCGGCCCGTGACCAGGACGCGCCGGACCTGTCGACCAGGGCGGCCGGCAGGGCGGTGGCGGCGACGGTCAGCAGGCTCAGCCCGTAGATGCCGATCACCGAGACGCTCTGCAGCACCGGCGCCCAGGCGACCCAGCCATAGCCGACCAGCTGCCAGGGAAAGCCGGTGAACATCTGTCCGCGCAGCCATTCCGAGAGCCCCCAAAGGACGGCGAAGGCCAGCACGCGCGACAGCCCGGCGACCGGCAGCATGTGCAGCGCCAGCATCGCAAGGCCGGTGAAGACCGCCAGGACGGCCGGCAGCCCGGCGACGGCGAACGGGATCATCCAGAAATACGCCGCCAGATCGACGGTCAGCGCGAAGGCGATCCAATACAGTCCAGGTACGAAGAAACCGAAGCCGAAGGCCCAGCCCACCAGGAACGCAGCGCGGCGTCCGCCGACTCCGTCAAGAATCCAGAGCAATCCGGGAAAGGCGATGAGCAGGACCGGAATCGCATAGGCCGGCGGCGCCGACAGGGTCGCCAGGGCACCCAGCCCTGCCGCCGCGCCGATTCGCCGCCAACCGGTCAGGCCGGCCAGGGTTCCGGCCCATGCCGCGAGCCGGGCGGCCAGTCCGCCACGGCCCCCGGCGGCGACCTCAGCCTGCGTCACGCGTGCCGTCCGGCTGCTCGTCCGGATCGACCCGACGCACCCTCAGCCGCCGTATCCGGCGCGGGTCGGCATCGACCACCTCGAACTCCAGGCCGATGGGATGGCGCAGCAGCTCGCCGCGCGCCGGGATGCGGCCGGCGATGGAGAAGACCAGCCCGCCCAGCGTGTCGATGTCCTCGCGCTGCTCGTCGTCCAGCACCGGGCACAACGCCTCCTCGAATTCCTCGATCGGCAGGCGGGCATCGGCAATGTAGGAGCCGTCCGGCCGTTCGGAGATCTGCGGCGCCACGTCCACATCGTGCTCGTCCTCGATCTCGCCGACGATCTCCTCGACCAGGTCCTCGATGGTGATCAGCCCGTCGATGCCGCCGAACTCGTCGACCACCAGCGCCATCTGCTGCCGGGTTTCGCGCATCTCCAGCAACAGGTCCACGACCGGCATGGAGGGCGCGACGATCAGCACGTCGCGCAGCAATTGCTGGATGCCGCCACGGTTCCCGTTGGCCAGGCTAGCCAGCAGATCCTTGATGTGCAGCATGCCGACGATTTCGTCGAGGCTTTCGCGGTAGACCGGCAGCCGGCTGTGGGTCCGCTTGGAGAGCAGCGACAGCACCTCGTCGACCGGGGTCTCGACCTCGATCGCGACGATGTCGACCCGCGGGATCATCACGTCGATCGCGGTCAGATCCTTGAAGCGGAAGATATTGGTGAGGAGGGTGCGCTCGTGCTCGGCGACCAGCGTCTCCGGCCCCGGCGTCTCCTCGATCAGCTCCTCGATGGTGTCGCGCCAACTCGCCTCCGACTTGCCGCGAAGCGAGGCGCGCAACCAGGTGCGGAAGAGCCCGGAAAACGACTGTTGTGTTTCGTCGGCCCCGTTTTGACGGGGCGATCTACTGAAGGATGTGTCTGCCATGTAAGTCTGGCGTTATCTACGCCGGCGGTGGCCTTTCCAAATAGGGATCGGCGATACCGAGATCCGCCAGAACCCGTTGCTCCATCCGCTCCATATCCCGGGCTTCTGCCTCGGACCCGTGATCATACCCCATAAGGTGTAGAACGCCATGGACTACAAGATGTAATGCGTGTTCGCGCTCTGATTTCGACTGTTCGCGTGCCTCGCGCGCCACAGTGTCGAAGGCCAGCACAACATCCCCCAGCATGACCGGGCCGCCGGGGCCGCTCGGCTCCGGCTCGCCCTCGGTCAGGGCGAAGGACAGGACGTTGGTCGGGCGATCGGTAGCGCGGAACTCCCGGTTCAGCCGATGGACCAGCGCATCGTCGCCCAGCACGACGCTGATCTCGGCATCTTCGGCCTCTAGCCCGGCGTGATCGATGGTCGCCCGGACCGCGGCCCGCACGGATTGGTCCAGCGCCGCGTCGACGCCGTTCCAGCGTTCGTCGGGAACCGCGATGTCGATCGCCAGACCGAGCTCCGAAGGGGGCAGCGAAGAGGCCGCTTCCGCTGGCGTCACGGTGCCGGATCCTTGCCGCCGCCATTGCGGTCGAACGCCTCATAGGCATCGACGATGCGGGTGACGAGCTGATGGCGGACCACATCGCGCTTGTCCAGGCGGACGATGCTGACACCCTTGATGCCGTCCAGCACTTCCATGGCGTCGCGCAGGCCCGAGCGGGTTCCCGCCGGCAGGTCGATCTGGCTGGGGTCGCCGGTCACCACCATGAAGCCGTTCTCGCCCAGCCGGGTCAGGAACATGCGCATCTGCATGGCGGTGGTGTTCTGGGCCTCGTCCAGGATGACGAAGGCGTTCGACAGGGTGCGGCCGCGCATGAAGGCCAGCGGCGCCACTTCGATGGTGCCGGTCTCCAGATGCTTGGCCACCTGCTCGGCCGGCAGCATGTCGAACAGCGCGTCGTAGAGCGGCCTGAGATAGGGGTCGACCTTGTCGCGCATGTCGCCGGGCAGGAATCCGAGCCGCTCGCCCGCCTCCACCGCCGGCCGCGACAGGATGATCCGGTCGACCCGGCCTTCGGTCAGCATGGCCACCGCCTGGGCGACCGCCAGATAGGTCTTGCCGGTGCCGGCCGGCCCCAGCCCCAGCACCAGCTCGGTGCCGCGCAGCGCCTCGACATAAGCCGCCTGGTTCACCGTGCGCGGGGTGATCAGGCGCATCTTGGTGCGGATGCCGTTCTCCGGCCGGTTGAAGCTCTCCAGCGCGGCATTGGTGCTGCCGCCCTCCGGCGGCGCGCAGGCGATATGCACCACCGCGTCGACCTCGGCGCTGCCGACCGCCATGCCCTTCTCCAGCCGCTCCCAAAGCGTGTTGAGCACCGCGACCGCCTTCTCCGCCGCCGCATCGTCGCCGCGGATCGTCACCCGGTTGCCGCGCGAGGACAGGGTCACGCCGAGCTGGTGCTCGATGCGGGCCAGGTTGGAATCGTGTTCGCCGTAAAGCAGGGGGACAAGCCGGTTGTCGGCAAATGTCAGCGCGACGCTGCGGTCTTGAATTGCGGTCAAGCGCAAACCCTTTCCGGGTGGGGGTCGGTGCCGGCCGGCGGTCCGGCCTCGTCGGAGGCCAGTCGTCCGGCCAGGCTGTTGGCGTGGGCGGCTTCGATCGTCACATCTGCAATCCTTCCATACAGCGCATCCATGGCATTGATGTGAACGGATTGCATATAGGGCGTGCGGCCAAGCACCTGGCCGTCGCGGCGCCCCTTGCGGTCGAACAGAACCGGCAGGGTCCGGCCGACCGCGGCTTCGTTGAAAGCCGATTGCTGCGCATTGAGAAGCTGCTGCAGCGCCGCCAGGCGTTCGGACTTGATCGGGTCCGGGACCTGGTCGTCCAGCGCCGCCGCCGGGGTGCCCGGCCGGGCGCTGTATTTGAAGCTGTAGGCCTGGGCATAGCCGATCTCGGTGACCAGGCGCAGCGTGTCGGCGAAGTCCCGATCGCTCTCACCGGGAAAGCCGACGATGAAGTCCGAGGACAGCGCCAGATCGGGTCGCGCCGTCCGCAGCCGGTCGACCACCGCGCGATAGGCATCGGCGCCGTGCTTGCGGTTCATCGCCGCCAGGATGCGGTCCGAGCCGCTCTGCACCGGCAGGTGCAGGAACGGCATGAGTTGCGGCACGGCGCCATGGGCGGCGATCAGCTCGTCTTCCATGTCGCGCGGATGCGACGTCGTATAGCGAATGCGGTCCAGACCGTCGATCTCGGCCAGGGCGTGGATCAGCCGGCCCAGCCCCCAGTCCCGGCCATCCGGGCCTTCGCCATGGAAGGCGTTGACGTTCTGGCCCAGAAGGGTGATCTCCCGCGCGCCGGCGGCCACCAGGCGGCGCGCCTCCTCGACGATCTGCTGTGCCGGACGCGAGAATTCCGCGCCCCTGGTATAGGGCACGACGCAAAAGGTGCAGAACTTGTCGCAGCCCTCCTGAACCGACAGGAAGGCGGACACTTCGCGGCTGGCGGTTTCCTCCGGCAGCGAGTCGAATTTCGAGACCACCGGGAATTCGGTGTTCAGCACGCCGCCGGAACCGCGTTCGGCGCGCGCCACCATCTCCGGCAGCGTGTGATAGGTCTGCGGGCCGAAGACCATGTCGACATAGGGCGCCCGGCGCAGGATCTCCTCGCCTTCCGCCTGCGCGACGCAGCCGGCAACAGCCACGATCGCGCCGCGGTCGCCGTCCTGCTTAAGACCGCGCAATCGGCCCAGCTCGGAAAACACCTTCTCGGTCGCCTTCTCGCGGATGTGGCACGTGTTGAGGATCACCATATCGGCGTCGTCCGGAACCGGCGTCGGCCGATAGCCGAGAGGCGCCAGAACGTCCGCCATGCGTGCGGAATCATAGACGTTCATTTGGCAGCCCCAGGTCTTAATATAGAGTTTCTTAGCCACAGCCCGGTCCGTTCCCATGTCGATATCGCCGCAAGCGGTTGTGCCGCCCGGCGAGCTGGCCCTACAGATTCGGCCAATCGGCCGCGAAATCAAGGATTCAAATCGGCGACCGGCACGGGATCCACCGGCACGGAGGCCGCCAGCACCGGCGGTTCCGGGCTGCGGCCGGCATTGGCGTCGACCACGGCCTGGGACACCACGTCCCAGCATTGCGAGGCCAGCGCCTTGCGCGACCCGGCCTGCGGCAGGGTGGTCGGGGGATGGAAGGTCACCGACACCTGCATCCGCCCCATCCCCGCCATGCTCCACAGGTGCGGCACCAGATCCATGTCCCCATACCAGGCATAGAAGGGCCTGAAGCGGCGTCCCATCGGCAGATCGTCCAGGCCCGTGCAGGTGATCGAAACCGGCTGGACGGGCAGCGGCCGGCCGTCGACCTCCAGCCCGGCCGCCGCGAACAGCGCGCTCTTGAACGGTAGCGTGCGATTGCCGTCGCTTGACGTGCCTTCCGGAAACAACATGAGATTGTCGCCGGATTCGAGCCGCTGGCGGATCTCGTCTTGATGGGCGCCGACATTGCGCATCCGGCGGTCTACGAAGACCGTACGCTGCAGCTTGGACAGGAACCCGAAGAACGGCCAGCCGGCGACCTCGGATTTGGCGACGAAACTGACTGGAAACAGCGCCGCCAAGATGATGATGTCGAGATAGGAGGAATGGTTGCTGACGCACAGGGTCGGCCGCGAGGGGGCCGGGGCGCCGGAGACCGAAATATCCAGCCCCATGATCCGGCAGCAGACCCGGTGGTAGAGCATGGGCACCCGTTCGGCCAGACGCGACCGGGTGCTCATGGCCGCGAGCTGCACCGGGACGGCGGCGCAGGTGAACAGGAAATAGGCCAGCAGGCGGCCGGCGGCCAGGGTCCGCGAGCCGCTCATGCGCGATGCCTGTTGTTGGTGTCCATGGGTGTAGAGCGTTTCCGAACCGCGTGACGCGCTATGGCAGACATGTCAGCAAAGCCGGGCACGGCTCTGCCGGCAAGCGAAATAGCGGAACGGTCAATGGGGACCGTTGGCCGACTGGATCCTGCGCTCCTGGAGCTGATAGTGACGCCCGTATTTCTGCGTCATGAGGTCGGTCTTGACCACCACGCAGACATCGGTGGTGTGGAACTGGTGGTCGATCACCGCCCCGTCGCCGACAAAGCCGCCGAGTCGGAGATAGCCCTTGATCAGCGGCGGCAGGGCGCTCAGCGCGGATTTCGGATCGAGATCGTCGGCGCTCATGCGGCGCATGGTGGTGTAACGCTCGGGCAGGGCGATGGGCCGCAGGTGCTGGGGCGCCAGATGATAGTGGTAGAGATAGGAGAGCGGCAGCTCCAACTCGTCGGGATCGACGCCCGGGAGGCTTGCGCAGCCGAACATCACCTCGATGTCGTGGTAGTAGACATAGGTCGCGATCCCGCGCCACAGCAGCTGCATCGTCGACCCGGTCCGATAGCTCCGGTCGACGCAGGACCGCCCCAGTTCCAGCACCTCGCCCGGATAGGAGATCAGCTTGCCGATCTCGTATTCGTCGGCGGTGTAGAAGGAGCCCTTCCTGGCCGCCGATTCCCGGCGGATCAGGCGGTAGGTTCCAACGACGCCAGCGGCACCGAAGCCGCGGCTCTCGTCGATCACCAGAAGATGATCGGCGATATCGTCGAACCCGTCGAAATCCCGACCCTGCGTCGCCATCTCGGCGGTCGGCTTGGCCGCCATCTCTTCATAGAAGATGCGGTACCGCAGGCGCTGCGCCGCCCGGACTTCCTCTTCGCTCTCGGCGAGTCGAACTGAAAGGTCTCCGGCGCGGATGCACCAGGCCCCTCCTTCGTCAGAAATCGTTTGTGCCATTGTCGAGCTCCCTGGGACGCTCGGATGGTCGGGCTACGAAACAGACGAGGCGTTCTGAGCAAATACGATCGGGCATCTGCTCGGGTCGGTTTGCGGCCGGATTGTGGCATTTCTTCGGCAGCCGCCGGGCGCGACCGCCAGGCCATGATACGCGGAATTCTCCCACATGCCAGGGCGCCGGGCCGGGCCGGGCCGATTAAATTTCGATAGTGTCAGCGCCCCCGGCGGGCTTTGGTTCCAAGGCCGATCTGCTTGGCGAGCTTGCTGCGCTGCTTGGCGTAGTTCGGCGCCACCATGGGATAGTCCTGGGGCAGGCCCCAGCGCTCGCGATAGTCTTCCGGCGTCATATCGTAGGCGGTCTTCAGATGCCGCTTCAGCATCTTCAGCTCCTTGCCGTCTTCCAGGCAGATGATGTATTCCGGCGTCACCGATTTCTTGATCGGAACCGCCGGCTGCGGCCGCTCCGGCGCCTGCGGCGTTTCAGTTCCAACACCGGACAGCGTCTTGTAAACTTGCGCGATCAGGTTCGGGAGGTCCGGAAGGGCGACGGTGTTGTGCGATACATGCGCCGAAACAATCTGAGTGGTCAGCGACAACAATTCATTCTGCGGGGTCTGGCTGCTCATTCCTGCGGCTCCCAAATTTTCGTTCGGTATATGTCGCCGAAGATGACTTTGCAATGTCGATGCCCATCCGGCTAAGAGAAATTTGATGAGCCATCAAAGAGACGCAGATTACTACCTGGATATCACACAAGAGGTCTGTCCGTTTACCTTTGTTCGGACTCGTCTGCTGTTGGAGAAAATGAAGCCCGGCGAAATCGCCGATATCCTGCTTAAAGGAGTCGAGCCGCTGGAGAACGTCCCCAACGCCGTGATGGAAGAGGGCCACGACCTGTTGAGCATGACCCCCTTGGACGCCGCCGAGGCGCACGGGCCGCATCTGCTTCGCATCCGCCGTTGTTGATCATCCGGCCGCGCCACCTTTGCCGCCGAGCTCCCGTCTGAGCAGGACCGCATCGACCGTATCGCCGCTGCGCCGGTAATAGCCGGGCCGGCGTCCGACGGGACGGAACCCGGAGCGCTCATAGAGCGCCAGGGCGGCGACATTGTCGGCCGCAACCTCCAGAAACAGGGCTTCGGCGCCCTGCCCCGCGGCATGGTCGGCAGCCGCATCGGCCAGAGCCCGGCCATGCCCTCGCCGGCGGTGTTCCGGCAGGATCCCAATGGTCAGGATTTCCGAGTCCACGCCGGCGATTCGGCCCATCAGCAGCCCGACTGGTTCTGCCTCTCCCTCGACCGCGATGAAGGCGAAGCAACCGGGCGTGCCCAGCAGGTCGGCGATGGAGGCCCGGTCCCACACCTCGCCGCCCTCCGGCCGGAAGCACCCTTCGTGCAGCGCGGCCAGCAGATCCGCGTCGCAGGGCCCTGCCGCGTTCGGCGCCGGCACGTCCAAAACCGTTACCCGGCGATCGGCCGCGGCGCCGGCGCCGGTTTGGCATCGGGCGGCCTGAGATAGAGCGGCTGCGGCGCTTCATGGCCGGCCTGCCCGACCCGTTCGGCCGCCAATTTCGCGACCACCACCGGATCGGCGGGCCCGGCAGCCTCGAAAACCAAGACCCGGTCGGGATCGCGCGCCTGCGACAGAGCTTGCGCCGCCGTCGCGGCGGCGTCCCCCGTCACCAGCACCGATCCGGCCGGCAGCAAGGACGCCAGGGCGTCCGGGGTCAGGCAGGCCGGGTCGGCCAGCGCTTGATGGGATGTGTCGAAGGGCTGCGCGAAGATCTCGGTCCGCCGGCTGTCCAGGGCGACAAGCAGCGTATCGTCACCGATTCGGGCTGCCGGGACGGCGTGGGCCGCGGCCTCCAGATTGCCGATGCCGACGATCGGCCGGCCGGCCGCCAGCGCCATTCCGGAACAGGCGGCGAGGCCGATTCGCAGGCCGGTGAAGGCGCCGGGGCCGATGGTGACGGCGAAGAGGTCGACATCGGACAACGCCAAACCGGCCTCTTCCGCCATCGAAAGGACCATCGGCACTAGGTGCTCGGCCTGGCCGCGTCGCATCGGCTCCGAACGGGACGCAACCGGCGCGCCGTCGCGCAGGATTGCCGCCGAGCAGGCAGAACCGGCGGTATCCACCGCCAGGACGATCACGGGAACCGCCGGGACGACTCAGAGGATCTGGCAGACATCGTCGAAGGTGAAGCGCGGGCTGCGCGGGAACAGGCCTTCGGAGTCGCCATGGCCGATATTGCAGAGGAAATTGGCCTTGAACCGGCCGTCCGGGAAGAACTCCGCATTCAGCTTGGCGGCGTCGAAGCCGGACATCGGCCCGCAATCCAGGCCCAGCGCCCGGGCGGCGATGATCAGATAGGCGCCCTGCAGGCTGCTGTTGCGGAACGCGGTCTCCTCGATCAGCGGCGCGTTGCCGTCGAACCAGGATTTGGCGTCGGTGTGGGGGAACAGGGTCGGCAGATGCTCGTGGAACCGGGTGTCGTAGGCCACGATGGCGGTCGCCGGCGCCGCCATGGTCTTGTCGACATTGCCCGGGATCAGGCAGGGGCGCAGGCGTTCCTTGGCCTCCTTGCCCACCACGAAGATCAGCCGCATTGGCGAGCAATTGGCGCTGGTCGGACCCCATTTCGCCAGATCGTAGACCGCCTCCAGCAGCACCTCTCCGACCGGCTGGTCCGTCCATGCGTTCTGGGTGCGGGCCTCGCGAAATATCAGGTCGAGGCCGTCATCGGGGAGAATGGACATGAAGGCGGTTCCGTTGGTCGAAACAAGGTGTTGGCGGGAAACTCCGTGACGGCCGCGATCGCGCCGCCGGATCGGGCCGCGCCGCGGCGGCCCGAGGCTACATGACCGGCCGGACTTCGACCACTTCCGGAATGTAGTGACGCAGCATGTTCTCGATGCCGGCCTTCAGGGTCATCGTCGAGCTGGGACAGCCGGCACAAGCCCCCTGCATGTGCAGGTAGACCACGCCGTCCTCGAACCCCTGATAAACGATGTCGCCGCCATCCATGGCGACGGCCGGACGGACCCGCGTGTCCAGCAGTTCCTTGATCTGGGAGACGACCTCGTCGTCATCCTCATGGCCGGTATCGCTCGGCGTGGCCGCATCGTCCAGCAACACCGGCCGGCCAGCGGTGAAATGCTCCATGATGACGCCCAGGATCGACGGCTTGAGCAGGTACCATTCGCGGCCATCGGCCTTGGTGATGGTGACGAAATCGCGACCCAGGAATACCCCGGTCACCCCTTCGATCTCGAACAGGCGTTCGGCCAGCGGCGAGCGGGCGGCCGCCTCGCGATTGGGGAAATCGGCACTGCCGCTTTCCACCACCTGCCGGCCGGGCAGGAATTTCAGGGTCGCCGGATTCGGCGTCTGCTCGGTCTGGATGAACATGTTTCAGCTCCTTGTCGCCCGCCTCGCGGGCCCGGATATCCCCGCAAGGTGGGCGGAGGGCCGGCCAAGATCAAGCCCGATCAGGCGATCCGGTCGATCTCGTCATCGGCCAAGCCGCCCGGAAGGATCGTCACCGGAATGCGCAGCCGCCCCATCGCCTTGGTCGTGAGGTACTGGATCAGCGGTCCCGGCCCTTCGCTGGAGGTGCTGGCGCCCAGCACCAGGATCGAGATCGAAGGCTGCTCCTCCAGCAGGTTGAACAGCTCCTCATGGCGGGTGCCCTCGCGGACATGCAGCTCCGGCATGGTGCCGGTCTCGTCGTTCACCTGCTTGGCGACCTTCTGCAGCAGGCGCTCGGCCTCCTGGCGGCGCTCCTCGCGCATGACCTCCTCGACCGACATCCAGTGCTGGAATTCCGCCGGCTCGATCACATGCAGCAGCGCCACGCGGCCGCCGGTATGCAGCGCCCGACGGCATACGAAATGCAGCGCCGCGTGCCATTCCTCCGTGTCGTCGACGACGACCAGGAACACCCGGTCCTTGTCGAACTTCGACACGTCGTTGGTATCTGTCATGACGGCTCCATGTTACCCGCGCCATGATACCACAGCTGCGGTACGGCGATAACGCAAGCGCGAAAATGGCGGCGGGACACCAATTATTGAGGGTAATCGCACGGAGCCCGGGGCCGGCCGGGCCTCTAGCTGCGGCGGAACAGCAGGCTGGTGAGGTATCCGGCCATGACGGCCACGATGATCGCCGCCAGCCCGTATGCCGCCGCGAAATCGCGGGCGAAGGCGAAGACCAGGGAACCGATCCCGATCTTGCTGACGAAGAGGGGCGTCGTCTGGGCGGTGACGATGCTGCCGTCGCGGATCAGGAACACCCGTATCAGATATTGGCCGGTCGGCACATTGGCCGGGAACGACACGGTGGTGCGGAACAGCAGGGTCTGGCGGAAGCTCACCTGCCCGATTTCGGTGGCGTAGAGCTCCTCGCGCTGCTTGGAGCGGACCAGCGCCTCACGAAAAGTGGCGATCTCCTCCGGCGAGGCCCCGCCCGGGTCCGACGGAACCAGCCGCAGATAGTCGAGGCCGATGCCTTCGCGTTCCAGGAGCCGTTCGCCGGCGAAGGTCTCGATGGCACGCGTCGTGGCGACGCTGTAATAGCTGGGCACGTTGTCGAAGGTCATGCTGGCCCGGTTCATCCAGATGCCGGCGACCTGGGCTTTGCGCCGCACCACCACCTGTTCCGAGGGCCCCTGCACCACCACAGCCACGTCGCCCGGTTCGGCGATGGCGCCGAAAAGCACCACTTCGGTGCCGGTGAAATCGGTGGAGATGGCGATCAGATGGCTGGACAGGTCGGCCTCCAGCCCCTGTCCCCATACCGCCTGCGGTGCGGTGGCGATCGCCACCGTGACAGCCGCAGCGGCAATGCGCACGATCATCGGCCGAGATCCGCGACTTCGATGCTGAAGAGGTCGGCCGGCACGGTCACCAGGTCGAAGGCCAGCTTCATCCCGACCAGCAGCACCAGCCCGGCCAGCAAGGCCCGGGAATGCTCGCCCTTCAGGGTGCCGGCGGCCTTGGTGCCGAACTGCGCGCCGAACACGCCGCCGGCCAGCAGCAGCAGGGCCAGCAGGGCGTCCACGGTCTGGGTCGAGGTGGCATGCAGGAAGGTGGCGATCGCGGTGGTGAAGATGATCTGGTAGAGCGACGTGCCGGCGACCGCCGAGGCCGGCATGCCCAGCAGATAGATCATCGCCGGCACCAGGATGAAGCCGCCGCCGATGCCCATGATCGCCACCAGCAGCCCGCCGAGCAGGCCGATCGACAGCGGCAGCAGGGCGGAGATGTAGAGCCGCGATTTGTGGAATCGCATCTTGAAGGGCAGGCCGTGCAGGGCGTTGTGCTTGTGCAGCTTGCCGCGTCCGGAGCCGCTGCGGCCCCGGCGCAGCATGGCGCGCAGGCTTTCGATCAGCATCAGCGAGCCGATCACGCCTAGAAAGAACACGTAGCAGAGCGAAATCACCAGATCGATCTGACCCAGGCGCTGCAGCACGCTGAAGATCCAGACCCCGATGAAGGTGCCGACGGCGCTGCCGATCAGCATCACCGTGCCCATCTTCACGTCCACATTGCCGCGCCGCCAATGGGCCATCACCCCGGATACCGAAGCGGCGACCAGCTGGTTGGCCTGGGTCCCGACGGCAACAGTCGGCGGGATGCCGATGAAGATCAGCAGCGGGGTCATCAGGAAGCCCCCACCGACCCCGAACAGGCCGGACAGGAAGCCCACGGCACCGCCCATCACAAGTATGACGAATGCGTTCACCGACAGTTCGGCGATCGGCAGGTATACTTGCATGGGGCGAGCGATTTCAGTCGCTTGGGAATGAATGCGCCCACCCTAACCCTTACGCCAAGTGGGGGTAAAGGCTTTCCGGGCCGATTTCGGTGCAAAACGGCAACAGCGTGTTCAACCGGCCACGCAGCCGTCCGCAAGCACGGCGATCCGGGTCGCTCTACGGCCGCAGCAGCCCCATGATGCGGTGCACGTCCGCCAGCGTCTCATCGGCGATGGCCCGCGCCTTCTCGCCGCCTTCGCGCAACACCTGCTCCACATAACCCGGGTCCGCCATCAGCCGGTTCATCTCGTCGGCGATGGGGGAGAGCGCGGTCACCGACACGTCGGTCAGCGCGCCCTTGAAGACCGAGAACGCGGCGCCGCCGAACTCCTCCAGCACGTCGGCCGGCTCCTTGTGGGTCAGGGCGGCGTAGATGTTGACCAGGTTGGCCGCCTCCGGCCGTCCTTCGAGGCCGTCGAGCTCGGTCGGCAGCGGTTCCGGATCGGTCTTGGCCTTGCGGACCTTCAGCGCGATGGTGTCGGCATCGTCGGTCATATTGATGCGCGAGTAATCCGAGCTGTCGGATTTGCTCATCTTCGAGGTGCCGTCGCGCAGGCTCATGACCCGGGTCGCGGTGCCGAAGATCTGCGGTTCCGGCAGCGGGAAGTACTCCTCGCCATAGCGGTGGTTGAAGCTGCCGGCGATTTCCCGGGTCAGCTCCAGATGCTGCTTCTGGTCCTCGCCGACCGGCACATGGGTGGCCCGGTAGATCAGGATGTCGGCCGCCATCAGCACCGGATAGGCGTAGAGGCCCAGCCCCGCCTTGTCGCGGTTCTTGCCGGCCTTGTCCTTGAACTGGGTCATCCGGTTCAGCCAGCCCAGCGGCGTGATGCAGGAGAACAGCCATGCCAGCTCGCTGTGGGCCGGCACCTGGCTCTGGGCGAAGACGATGCTGCGCGCCGGGTCGATGCCGGACGCCAGCAGCACCGCCGCCAGTTCGCAGGTCTGCGCCCTCAGCGCGTCGGGCTCCTGGGGCAACGTCAGGGCATGCAGGTCGACCACGCAATACAGCGTCTCGAAGCTGTCCTGCAGCGAGACCCAGTTGCGCACCGCACCGAGATAATTGCCGAGATGCATTTTGTGGGTCGGCTGGATGCCGGACAGGATGCGGTTCATGGCGGCGCCACCGGGGATCGGGATCGAATATTTCAAGGAGGGCGGTTATTGCCGCCCAGCCCGGTGCGGTCAAGCCGAAGGTTTGCGAAGCACGGATTTCAGGTCGCCGATGCGCGCCGCGCCGATCGCCAGTGCGACAAGGAAGTAGACCCCGGCGCCGATGGCGACAATGACCGCCAGTGCCGGGACCTGCTGCCAGAACGTGCCGGCCAGGTATCCGGCGAATTGCTGCGCCAGCCACCACACCGCGACGCCCATGGCCAGCGCCGCTAGCAGCAGCCGGGGGGCGCGGCCCAGCAGCCTGGCATCGAGCTTCAGATGGCCGCGGCGATACAGGATCAGGCCGAGCAGCCCGGCGTTGAGCCAGGCGGTCAGCGCCGTGGCAAGCGCGATGCCGACATGCTGCAGCACCTGCATTAGCACGATGGCCAGCGCGATGTTGGCGACGACCACGACCACCGAGACCCGGAGCGGTGTCACCGTGTCCTCGCGGGCGAAAAATCCCGGTGCCAGGGCGCGGGTCAGAATGTAGGCCGGCAGGCCGATGGCAAACGCGGTCAGCGCGTGGGCGGTGGCGAGCGCCTTGTCCGGCGTGAAGGGGCCGCGCTCGAACAGCGTGGCGATGATCGGGTAGCCGAGCACGATCAGCCCCACCGCCGCCGGCAGCGCGAACAGGAGACCGGCCTCGATTGCCCGGTTCTGGGTCTGCATGGCAGTGTCCGTATCGCCGGCGCGCAGTTGCCGGGTCAGCATCGGCACCAGCGCGACGCCGATAGACACGCCGACCACGCCCAGCGGCAACTGGTTCAACCTGTCGGCGATGAACAGGAAGGTCACGGACCCTTCCGCCAGCAGCGACGCCAGGATGGTATCGACCAGCATGTTGATCTGCATGGCCCCCTGGCCGAGGATTCCGGGGAGCATGAGCTGGAAAAGGCGGCGCACGCCGGGCGTCAGGCGCGGGCGGGGCAGCCGCGGCAGGATGCCGGCCCGACCGCAGGCCGATGCCACCCACATGAACTGCAGGATGCCGGCCAGGCTCACAGCCCAGGCCAGGGTCTGGCCGGGCGCGCCCAGCAGGTCCAGCGCCAGCAGCCCCAGCGCGACGATGAATGAGATGTTCAGCAGGATCGGCGCGGCGGCGGCGGCGGCGAATTTCTCCAGCGAATTCAACATGCCGCTGGCCATCGCCGTCAGCGCCATGAACATGAGATAGGGGAAGGTCAGCCGGGTCAGCTCGACCGTCAGGGCGAATTTCTCCGGCTGGTCGGCGAATCCGGGCGCTATGCCATACATCAGCCAAGGCATGACGGCGGTGGCGATCAGCGTGAAGGCGACAAGGCCGGTCACCATGATCGCCGCCACCTCGCCGCCGAAGCGGCGCGCCTCGGCCACGCCGTCCCGGGTCAGGCGCCCTGCGAACAGCGGCACGAAGGCGGCGTTGAACGCCCCCTCCGCGAAGAGCCGCCGGAACAGGTTGGGGAACTTGAAGGCGACGAAGAACGCGTCGGTGACCGGGGTCGGCACCAGCCCGGTGATCAGAATGTCGCGGGCAAGCCCCAGTATCCGGCTCATCATGGTGAGCGAGCCAATGGTGGCGATGGCGCGACCGAGGGACATGCGGGCCAGAGCTAGCGGCGATTCGTGGCGGGCGGAAGGCGGGACTATTCGCCGGCCGGGGCGGATTTCTTGGCCGCCGGGGCCTTCTCGGCCGTGCGCGGCGTTTGGCGCCGCCGGCGTCGCGGCCGGATCGTCGGCAGGGGCCGCGCGGCGCAGTCCGGATCGGTCAGGGCCGCCAGCAGCCGATCGCGCACCTGGTTCAGTTTGCCCTCATGGCTGATCTTCAGGCCGAACACGTCCTTCACATAGAAGACGTCGACGGCCCGCTCGCCATAGGTCTGCACCTTGGCGCTGGAGATCTGCAGACTGAGATCGGTGAGCGCGCGGGTGATGTCGTAGAGCAGGCCCGGTCGGTCGCGGCCATTGACCTCGATCAGGGTATGGGTGCGGCTGGCGTCGTTGTCGATCACCACCCGGGGCTGGACCCGGAAGACCCGGGTGCGGCTGGGCTGCGCCGCCCGGCGCTTGCGCAGTTCCGGGCCGGGTTTCAGCCGGCCGCTCAGGCTGCGGTCGATCAGGGACGAAAGCCGCGCCAGCTTGTCAGGCGCGTCGAAGGCGCCGCCGGTGGTGGCGTCCTGGATGCTGAACACGTCCAGCGCCATGCCGTTGGCCATGGTGAAGATCTTGGCATCGGCGATGGTGGCCCCGGCGACCGCTAGGGCCGCGGCCAGGCGCGAGAAGACGCCAGGATGGTCGGCGGTGTAGACGGTCAGCTCGGTTGTCGCCCGGGCCCGGTCGATGCGGGTATCGACGGTCAGCGGCTGCTCGTCGCGCTCGGCCTGGCGGATCAGGCGGGCATGATGGGCATGGGATTCGGTGTCCAGGGACAGCCAATAAGGCGGATAGCCCTTGGTGATGAAGCTCTCCAGATCCTCCGCCGACCAGTCCGGCAGGGCCTGGCGCAACGCCTCCTGGGCCGCTTCCACCCGGCGGCCGCGTTCGACGACGTCGAAACCGCCGGTCATCAGGGATTTGGCGCGCTGGAACAGCTCGCCCAGCAGGGTCGCCTTCCAGCCGTTCCAGCGCCCGGGGCCGACAGCGCGGATATCGGCTGTGGTCAGAACCAGCAGCAGGCGCAGCCGTTCCGGCGATTCCACCTGGGCGACGAAATCCTGCACCGTCTTGTCGTCCTCCACATCGCGCTTCAGGGCGAAATTGCTCATCAGCAGATGCCAGCGGACCAGCCACTCCACCGTCTCGGTCTCCTCGTCGTCGAGTCCGAAGCGGGGGCAGAGCTTGGCCGCGACGCGGGCGCCGAGAACCGAATGGTCGCCGCCCCGGCCCTTGGCGATGTCGTGCAGCAGGACCGCCACATAGAGGGCCCGACGCGACGAGACCTTCTCCATCACCCGGGTGGTCAGGCCGAGCTCGTCGGCCAGCTGACCGGTGTCGATCTTGTGCAGGATGCCGACCGCAAACAGGGTGTGCTCGTCAACCGTGTACACGTGGTACATGTCGTATTGCATCTGCGCCACGACCCGGGCGAAGTCGGGGATGAAGCGGCCCAGAACCCCTGCCTCGTTCATCCTTCTCAGCGCCATCTCCGGATCGTTGCGGGAGGTGAGGATCTCCAGGAACAGCCGGTTGGCCTCGGCATCGGCGCGCAGGGCCGGATCGATCAGCTTCAGCGAGCGGGTGATCAGCTTCAGGGCGCCCGGATGGATGTCCAGCCGCTCGGCCTGGGCCAGGTGGAACAGCCGGATCATGTCGACCGGGCGCTCGGCGAATTGCTGCGGGTCGGCCACGTTCAGCCGCTCGCCCTCGACGACGAATCCGTCCAGCGCCTTACGCTGCGCCCCCAACAGCCCGAAGGCGCGGCGCGGCGGCCGCTGGCTCTCGGCCTCGAGCGCGGCGCAGAAGATGCGGGTCAGGTCGCCGACATCCTTGGCGATCAGGAAGTAGTGTTTCATGAACCGCTCGACGCCGGTGGTGCCGGCATGGTCGGTGTAGCCCATGCGGCCGCCGATCTCGGTCTGCACGTCGAAGGTCAGCCGCTCCTCCGGCCGCCCGGCCAGGAAGTGCAGGTGGCAGCGCAGAGTGATCAGGAAGGTCTGGGCCTTGGCGAAGCGGCTGGCCTCGCGCTTGGTCAGCACGCCGCGTTCCACCAGCTCGGCCACCGAACTCACCCGGTAGAGGTATTTGGCGATCCAGAACAGCGTCTGCAGGTCGCGCAGGCCGCCTTTGCCATCCTTGATGTTCGGCTCCAGCACATAGCGGCTGTCGCCGAGCCGGCGGTGGCGCTCGTCGCGCTCCGCCAGCTTGGCCTCGACGAAGGCGGGGCCGCTGCCGGCCACCACATCCTTGTCGAAGCGCTGCCGGAAGGTCTCATAGAGCTGGCTCTCGCCCCACAGGGGGCGGGATTCCAGCAGGCTGGTGCGGATGGTGATATCGGCCTTGGCGCTGCGGACGCATTCGTCCACCGAACGCACCGCCTGGCCCACCTTAAGGCCCAGATCCCACAGCATATAGAGGATCGTCTCGACGATCTGCTCGACCCGCGCGCTGCTCTTGTAGGGCAGCAGGAACAGGAGATCGATGTCCGACTGCGGCGCCAGCTCGCCGCGACCATAGCCGCCGACGGCCACGATGGTCAGCTTCTCGCCCATGGTCGGGTTGGGCATCGGATACAGCCGGTCCACCGCCGTGGCCGCCAGGGCGCAGATCACCTGGTCGATCAGATGGGCGCTCTCGGCCACGCATTCGTCGCCGCCGCTCTCGCCCTCGTCGAAGCGGCGGCGGATTTCCGCCCGTCCGGCCGCCATCGCCTCCTGCAGCGCCGACAGCATGGCCGGCCGCAGCTTGCCGCCCTCCGGCCCGTGCTCCTCGACCAGCGCGTCCAGCCGCTCCGTCAGCTCGGCGCCGGCGACGATGGCCGACGCCGCGCGCACCGGCCGTGCCGGCTGGGGTGCGGGCACCGGCTCGCCGCTGGCGGCGGTCCTGAATCTGTCGAATACGGCCATGCCGAACTGCTGCTCCGAATATCCTGCCGGACGTGCAAGAGGTACGCCGTGGCGGCCAGCGCGTCCATGCTTGCGATCTTGAGAGTGCCCACACCAAAGCTCGTCATTCCCGCGAAGGCGGGAATCCAGCGGTCAGGATGGTGCCCACTCGGTGGAGTGGGTCACTGGATTCCCGCCTTCGCGGGAATGACAATGGAAAAGGAGTGCCGCCTCAGCCGGGGTCCGATTTCCGCAGATAGTCCAGCACGGCCAGCATCACCGGCCGCAGCTGGTCGTCGCGGGCGGCGTCGCCGTTGGGATGCTGCAGCGATTCGATCAGTCGGTGCAGCGCGGCCAGGGACTCCTGGGTTTCCGACAACAGCGTGGCGGTCGCCCGGGTTTCCTCGGCCAGCGAGGTCGTCTGCTGGCGCAGAGCCGCCACCTCGGCCAGCAACACCTCGATGGTGGCCTGCTCGACATCCTTGGCGGCCTTCGCCTTGTCCTTGACCTCCTGGTCCAGGATCACCCGCCAGGTGCCGTCCTCCGCCTTGTAGCCGTCGATGCTGCCGCGCTGCAGGCGCTTGCGCAGCGTCTCCACCTGCACCCCGAGCAGGCGCGCAGCGGTCATGATGTCGGTTCCGGCCTCGCCGGTCGCAGCGGCAGCGGCCCCGGTCTCAGGGCTGGTCATAGCGACAGATTTATCACCGAATCGCAGAGATTCGGCAAGAACGCGGGATATGCGCGGACCACGGCATACTGCCGCAACCGGCGGATGTATGCCGCCTAGTCCAGCTTGGCCCGAAGCGCGTAGAGCAGGTCCAGAGCGGCCCTGGGTGTCAATTCGTCGGGATTGATCGCCGCGAGTTCGGCTTCGATTTCCGACGGTTTGGCCTCGGATGCCGGCGCCGCCGGTTTGCTGGCGGCGCTGAACAGCGGCAGATCGTCGGCCAGGGTGGCGACGCTGCGGCCCTGCTCGCCCTTCTCCAGCGCCTCCAGCACCTCGGTGGCGCGGGCGATGGCGGCATCCGGCAGCCCGGCCAGGCGGGCCACATGGATGCCATAGGAGCGGTCGGCGGAGCCGGCGGCCACCTCGTGCAGGAAGACGATGTCGCCCTGCCATTCCTTGACCCGCATGCAATGGCAGGACAGGCCGTCCAGCTTGGCGGCCAGCGCGGTCAGCTCGTGGTAATGGGTGGCGAACAGGGCGCGACAGCGGTTGACCTCGTGCAGATGCTCCACCGCCGCCCAGGCGATCGACAGCCCGTCGAAGGTCGCGGTGCCGCGGCCGATCTCGTCCAGGATCACCAGCGAGCGGGGTCCAGCCTGGTTCAGGATCGCCGCCGCCTCGACCATCTCGACCATGAAGGTCGACTGGCCGCGGGCCAGATCGTCCGACGCGCCGACCCGGCTGAACAGCCGGTCGACGATGCCGATCTCCGCCGAATCCGCCGGCACGAAGGCGCCCATCTGGGCCATCACCGCGATCAGCGCGGTCTGGCGCAGGAAGGTCGACTTGCCGGCCATGTTGGGGCCGGTCAGCAGCCATAGCCGGTTGTCGGGCATCAGGGCGCAATCATTGGCGATGAACGCGGCGCCGTCGCCGGCCCGGGCCAGGGCCGCCTCCACCACCGGATGCCGCCCGCCTCGGATATCCAGCGCGTGGCCGTTGTTCACCGCCGGCCGGACATAGCGGCGATCCACGGCGAGATCGGCATGGGCGGCGGCCACGTCCAGTGTCGCCAGGGCACGCGCCGTCTCGGCGATGGCGTCGCCCTGGGCGCTGACCGCCTCGACCAGCGCGCCGAACTGCTCCAGCTCCAGAGCCAGGGCCTTGTCCGCCGCCTCGCCGATAGCGCTTTGCAGCCGGGTCAGCTCGGCGCTGGAGAACCGCACCGCGCTGGCCAGGGTCTGGCGGTGGATGAATGTGGAATCGTGCGGCGGCCGGGTCAGCTTGTCGGCATGGGTCGGGGTGACCTCGATGTAGTAGCCGAGCACGTTGTTGTGGCGGATCTTCAGGGTCGGGATGCCGCTCTCGGCGGCATAGCGCGCCTGCAGCTCGGCGATCAGCTTGCGAGACTGGTCGCGCAGGGTGCGCAGCTCGTCCAACGCCTCCAGATAGCCGGCGGCGATGAATCCGCCATCCCGGGTCAGGACCGGCAATTCCTCGGCCAGGGCGCGGCCCAGCGTGTCCGACAGCGCGCCATGCTCGCCGAGGCCCTCGACCGATTCGACCACCAGCGGCGGTGGCGGGGTCAGGCCGCCCTCCGACAGCCGCGCCTTGATCGCCGCGGCCTGGGCCAGCCCGTCGCGGATTGCCGCCAGGTCCCGCGGCCCGCCGCGCCCCAGCACCAGGCGGCCCAGCGCCCGTTCCAGATCCGGCGCCCGGCGCAGTTCGCCTCGCAGATCGCCGCGCAGCCCATCCTGCTCGGCGAAGAAGCCGACCGCGTCGAGCCGCCGGTCGATGGCGTCCGGATCGGTCAAGGGCGCGGAGAGATGTGCCGCCAGCAGCCGCGCTCCGGCCCCGGTCACGGTGCGGTCGATGGTCGCCAGCAGGCTGCCCGGCCGCTCGCCGGTCTGGGTGCGGGTGAGTTCGAGATTGCGCCTGGTGGCGGCGTCGATCTCCATCACCGCCCCGTCGGCCAGCCGCCGGGGCGGCGCCAGGCGCGGCAGACGGCCCTTCTGGGTCAGGTCGATATAGTCGATCAGGGCGCCTGCGGCGGCGATCTCGGCCCGGCCGAACCGGCCGAAGGCGTCCAGCGTGCCGACCCGGTACAGCGACAGCAGGCGGTTGCGGGCGTTCTCGCTGTCGAAGCGACTGTTCGGCTGCACCGTCAGTCGCTCGCGCCACTCGCCGAACAGCGTGGCGAGGTCCGGCGCCTCCGCCAGGCGCTCGGCGGTCAGCAGCTCGCCCGGGTCGAGCCGGGCCAGGGCGGCCGGCAGCCCGGCGGCGGCCACCGGCTCCACGGTGAGCGCGCCGGTGGTGATATCGACGGCGGCAAGGCCGAGCTCGCTGCCGGCCTGCGCCAGGGCCGCCAGGAAATTGTTCGAGCGGGCCTCCAGCAGGCTGTCCTCGGTGACAGTGCCGGGCGTCACCACCCGTACCACGTCGCGCCGCACCAGGGTCTTGCCCTTGCGCTTGCGGGCCTCCTCCGGGGCTTCGACCTGCTCGCAGATCGCCACCCGGAAACCCTTGCGGATCAGCCGCGCGAGATAGCTCTCATGGGCATGGGCCGGCACCCCGGCCATGGGGATGTCGTCGCCATCGTGGCGGCCGCGCTTGGTCAGGGTGATGTCGAGCGCCTCGGCGGCCGCGACCGCATCCTCCATGAACAGCTCGTAGAAATCGCCCATGCGGAAGAACAGCAGGCAATCCGGATAGGCCGCCTTGGCCTCCAGATACTGCTTCATCATCGGCGATGACGGCGCTGCGGCCGGCGTCTTGGGGGCGCTGTCGGGCACGGTGGATGGACCGGTAGTCAGGGACCCGACTACTTAGCAGACCGGTGCCCGATGCGCACGATATGTGGTGAGGATTCGCGGGACGACGCCGGATGGCGCCGCCCCGCCACGCTCACGGATCGACTCCGATATCGCGTCTAAGGTGTTGGCTGAGCCCGTAGATCGGCAGGGGCCTGCCGCGGGGCCGTCGGCGAGGCGGGCTGAACCGCGCCACCAGGCGTAGGACGGCATCGGCCAGGACACGCAAGCGCAATCCGAAACGGGCGAACGAGATAACCAACATGACCAATTCTCCTGTGTTTGACGGTCGGTGAAATACCCTCCGGCAGGGCCGGACGGCGCGAATCGGCAGGCGCGAGGCCGGCCGGAATCGGGTGATGAGCGGCGGGCTGAGAACCCGCGGGACCTAGAGGCAGAGACGCGTTCGCCGGTCCGGGTTGGCCGGTTGGAACACAGTCAGGAACCTATGGGGAGCGACGGGAGCGAATTCCGGTCGCAATGGGGCTGCCTGTCGGCGCGGGCTGTTCAGCCGCCGGTGATGTGAATTCCAAGAGTTGGCATCATTGCAGTCCCCTCCTCTTCTAGAGGCATGTTCACCATAATACCGGCTGGCCCCGCGCCGCTCAACACAAGGTTCGCCCGGGAGTTGTGTTCGCAAGCCTGTTTTACCTTGCTCTCACAAGGCGCAATTTGACTGCGCCAGCCGCCCATCCGCCACCCGAATATTGCGCCGGGGAAGGAGCCATGATGACCGCGAAGACCGCTGGCCTGGCCGCGCTTAGGAATCTCGGCCCCACCACGGCGCGACGGCTGGTCGAACTTGGGATCGACGACGCGGCGCAATTGCGGCGCATCGGTCCGGTGGCCGCCTATCGCCGCTTGAAGTTCGCCTATCCGCGCGAGACCAGCCTGGTGGCGCTGTATGCCCTGCATGGGGCCCTGACCGACACGCATTGGAACGCCCTGCCCGATGAGGTGAAACGGGAGCTGCGCCGGGCCGCCGCGGAAACCGGACCGGAGTAACCCTCCGGCGCGCGACCTGCAGGGTTGACGTGCTGCCCCTTGTCCTGCCCACTTGGTTGTGCGCGGCCCATCGCTGCCGCCGCCACCGAGGCGAGGAAATCGATGCCCAGCAAGTCGCTCGACAAAGAAGCGCTCGAAATGCATGCCGGCGGCCGGCCGGGCAAGCTCGAGGTCACGGCGACCAAGCCGCTGACCACCCAGCGGGACCTGTCGCTGGCCTACTCGCCGGGGGTCGCAGCCCCCTGCCTGAAGATCAGCGAGGATCCCAGCCTGGCCTACGACTACACGGCCAAGAGCAATGTGGTGGCGGTGATCTCCAATGGCTCGGCGGTGCTGGGCTTGGGCGATCTGGGCGCGCTGGCCTCCAAGCCGGTGATGGAGGGCAAGGCGGTCCTGTTCAAGCGCTTCGCCGATATCGACGGCATCGACCTGGAGGTCGACACCCGCGACGTGGACGAATTCGTCAATTGCGTGCGCTATCTGGGGCCGACCTTCGGCGGCATCAACCTGGAGGATATCAAGGCGCCGGACTGCTTCATCATCGAGGACCGGCTGCGCGAGCTGATGAACATCCCGGTGTTCCACGACGATCAGCACGGCACCGCGATCATCGCCGCCGCCGGGCTGATCAACGCGCTGGACCTGACCGGGCGCAAGCTCGAGGACGTGAAGATCGTGATCAACGGCGCCGGGGCGGCGGCGATCGCCTGCGTCGAACTGATCAAATCCATGGGGCTGCCCCATGACAACGCCATCCTCTGCGACAGCAAGGGCGTGGTCTATCAGGGGCGTACAGAGGGCCTGAACCAGTGGAAATCGGCCCATGCGCTGGACACCAAATGCCGCACCCTGGCCGATGCGCTGAAGGGCGCCGACGTCTTCCTGGGCGTTTCGGTCAAGGGTGCCATGACCCAGGACATGATCAAGACGATGGCCGAGCAGCCGATCATCTTTGCCCTGGCCAATCCGGATCCTGAGATCCTGCCGGAAGACGCCAAGGCGGTGCGGCCGGATGCGATCATGGCCACCGGCCGGTCCGACTATCCCAACCAGATCAACAACGTGTTGGGCTTCCCTTACCTGTTCCGTGGGGCGTTGGATGTCCGGGCGCGGACCATCAACGACGCCATGAAGATCGCCGCAGCCGAGGCCCTGGCGGAGCTGGCCCGCGAGGACGTGCCCGACGAGGTCGATGCCGCCTATTCCGGGCAGCGGCTGCGCTACGGCCCGGACTACATCATCCCGGTGCCGTTCGATCCGCGCCTGATCGTCGCCGTGCCCATGGCGGTCGCCAAGGCGGCCATCAGCTCCGGTGTGGCGCAGAAACCGATCGAGGACATGGAGGCCTATCGGCAGGAGCTGCGCTCCCGGCTCGATCCGACGGCCGACAGCCTGCAATCTATGTTCGAGAATGTCCGCGCCGCGCCCAAGCGGGTGGTCTTCGCCGAGGGCGAGGAGGAGCGCGCCATCCGCGCCGCCATCGCCTTCCGCAGCGCCGGCTATGGCACGCCGGTGCTGATCGGCCGCGAGGCGCGCATCCGCGAGACCATGGCCGCCGCCGGACTGGCCCATGTGGAGGATCTGGAGATCCACAACGCCAAGGTCAGCAAGAACAACAAGCGCTACGCCGAGTTCCTCTACGGGCGCCTGCAGCGCCGCGGCAGCCTGTTGCGCGACTGCCAGCGCATGGTCAACCAGGACCGCAATATCTTCGGCGCCTGCATGCTGGCCAATGCCGACGCCGATGCCATGGTGACCGGCCTCACCCGCTCCTTCGCGGTATGCTTCGACGAGATCTCCCGGGTCGTCGACCCGCTGCCGGATCACGTGCTCTACGGGCTGTCGATCCTGGTGGCGCGCGGCCGCACCGTGTTCATCGCCGACACCACGGTCAACGAGTTCCCGAGTCCGGTGCAGCTGGCGGATATCGCGGTGCAGACCGCCACCAAGGCGCGGCTGATGGGCCATGAGCCACGGGTCGCCTTCCTCTCCTTCTCCAATTTCGGCCAGCCGCTGCGCGAGCGCGCCCAGCATGTCCGTGACGCCATCGCCCTGCTGGACGAACGCGATGTCGGTTTCGAATACGATGGCGAGATGTCCGCCGACGTGGCCCTGAATTTCGAGCTGAAACAACGGCTCTATCCGTTCTGCCGCCTGTCCGGGCCGGCCAATGTGCTGATCATGCCGGCCCTGCACGCCGCCAATATCGGCGCCAAGCTGTTGCAGCAACTGGGCGACGCGACCCTTGTCGGGCCGCTGCTGATCGGCCTTGAGAAACCAGCCCAGGTGGTGCAGATGGGGGCGACGGTGAACGAGATCGTGACGGCGGCCGCCATCGCCGCCCATGACGCGATCCAGGCGGAGCGCGGCGAGGCGCCGGCGGCGGTCGTGGTCCCCAAGCCGGTGGCCGCGATGCGCCGGTAGCAGAAAGGCCGGGCTCCGCCGATGCTGATTCCGCCGGGAATGGTCGGCCGGTTTCTTGCCCTGACCGCGCTCATGGCGGGTCCGGGGGTCGTCGCCGTGCTTGTCCTGGCCGGCCTCTCCGGCTGGCGTGGCTCGCCGGTGGCGATGGGCCTCTTCCTGATCGTGGCCGGCGCCGCCCTCATCGCCGCCATCTATCTGCGCGACGTCTTCACCCTGGCCCGCTATGTGCGCGGTCTCGGGCCCGGCTCCGGGGACCGGGACCGGCCGCCCCGTGCCATCGGCGAGGCCGGCCGCTGGCTGACCGGAATCATCGCCCGGCTGCAGCATCGCTGGCGCCAGCACGACCGGGCCCAGGCGCAGCGCCTGGACGACGCCCGCAGCATCATGGAGGTGATCGGCGACCCGCTGCTGGTGCTGACCGCCGATCGGGTGGTGGCCGGCGCCAACGGTTCGGCCCTGCGCCTGTTCGGAACCCGGATCGAGGGACGCAACCTGGCAACGGTGCTGCGCCAGCCCGAGGTGCTGGCGGCGGTGGAGCAGGTCTTGTCCGGCGGCGAGCCCAAGACCATCGCCTATACCAGCCCGGTGCCGGTCGAACGGGTCTTCGAGGCGCATATCAGCCCGTTCTCCTCGATCTCCGGCGACAAGCGCGGCGATCCGGCGGACCCCGCCGTGCTGATCAGCCTGCACGACATCACCAAGATCAAACGGGCCGAGCAGATGCGCGCGGATTTCGTCGCCAATGCCAGCCACGAGCTGCGCACGCCGCTATCGGCCCTGTCCGGCTTCATCGAGACGCTCAGCGGCCCGGCCCGCGACGACCCCGACGCCCGCGACCGCTTCCTGGCGATCATGGGACAGCAGACCGAGCGGATGTCGCGCTTGGTGCACGACCTGCTGTCGCTGTCCCATATCGAGCTCGACGAGCACACCCCGCCACAGGCCCGCTGCGATCTCCGCCGCATCATCGGTGCGGTGATCACGGTGCTTGAGATCAAGGCGAAGGACCGGCAGATGAGCATTGTCGTCGACGGCCCCGACGATCTGCCGGACGTGCCCGGCGATCCGGACCAGCTGACCCAGGTGTTCCAGAACCTGACGGCCAATGCGATCGCCTATGGGCGCACCGGCACCGAGCTGACGATCAACCTGCGTCCGGCCTCAACCGCCGGGATCGCGCGGGGCGTGGCGGTTTCGGTCCGCGACCGCGGCGAAGGCATCTCCGGCGAGCACCTGCCGCGGCTCACGGAACGATTCTACCGGGTCGATCCGGCCCGCAGTCGGGCCCTGGGCGGCACCGGCCTCGGGCTGGCGATCGTCAAGCACATCGTCAACCGGCACCGCGGCCGCCTGACGGTCGAGAGCGAGGTCGGCGAAGGCAGCACCTTCACGGTTTTTCTTCCGGCCTTTCCCAAAAGCGCATCGCTGGAGGAATCCCCCGGCAAACCGGCGAGAGCCGCGCGAAAGGCCTCGAAATCTACGCATTAACGGCAGATTAATCCGGCCGTCACTGTCAAAAAACTGTAACAGAACTGTCGTAAATGGGTGTTGCCAGAGGCGGTAGCGTCGCCGCGCATATCCATTGTTCGAAGGCATCGAAGTCATGAAGAAAACACTCGCCCTCGCCGCGGTCGCGATCGTTTCGATCGCCGGTTCGGCCCAGGCTCGCGATCAGATCAGCATCGTCGGTTCGTCGACGGTGTTCCCGTTCACCACCGCTGTTGCCGAGCAGTTCGCCCGGGCCGGCGGCTTCCAGGCCCCGGTGGTGGAATCCACCGGCACCGGCGGCGGCATGCGCATCTTCTGTGGCGGCGTCGGCGAGGCCCACCCGGACGTCACCGGCGCCTCCCGGGCGATGAAGTCGTCGGAGTACGAGAACTGCATTGCCAACGGCGTCGACAGCATCACCGAGATCCTGGTCGGTTACGACGGCATCGCCATGGCCGGCTCCCGCGAGGGCATCCAGTTCGACATCACCAAGGCCGAACTGTTCGCCGCGCTGGCCGCGGAGGTCGAGGTCAATGGCGAAATCGTTGCCAACCCGCACCAGCGTTGGAGCGACATCAACCCGAACCTGCCCAGCACCGAGATCCGCGTGTTCGGCCCGCCGCCGACCTCCGGCACCCGCGACGCCTGGGTCGAGTTGGTGATGGAGAAGGGTTGCGAGGAATACGCCGCCATCGCCGCACTGGAAGACAGCAACGAGGACCGCTTTGACCAAGTCTGCCAGACCATGCGCGAGGACGGCCCGTTCATCGAGGCCGGCGAGAACGACAACCTGATCGTCCAGCGCCTGACCTCAGATTCCACCACTTACGGCATCTTCGGCTTCTCATTCCTCGACCAGAACGCCGACATGCTGACCGGTGTCATGGTCTCCGGCGTCGAGCCGACCTTCGAGGCGATCGCCGACGGCGCCTATCCGGTCTCGCGTCCGCTGTTCGTCTACGTCAAGAATGCCCATCGCGGCGTGATTCCCGGCCTTGACGAGTTTGTCGCGGAATACACCAGCGAGCGCGCCATGGGCGATGAGGGCTACCTGATCGACCGCGGCCTGATCCCGCTGTCCGAGGACGAGCGCAGCAAGGTCCAGATGGAGGCCGCCGAGTCGGTCCATCTGAACCGGTTCGGTTCGTAGGGTTTGACGGTGCTCTTTCCGGCTGACGAGGCCGGCGCTGAAATGCGCCGGCCTCCGAAGCCCAACGACAAGGATTCCGGCTAAACCGGGCCGCGGACGTTTCGACACGGGGTCGCCATGTCTTTCATCCTGCTTGTGACCGTGCTGCTGGCACTGTCGGCCGTGGGCTACCATCTCGGCCGCACGCGGGCATTGGCAACGGTCTCGGGCCGGACCGGCGAACTGCATTCGGTGCCTGGCTACTACGGCGGATATGTCGCGCTGTGGTGCGGTCTGCCGGCATTGATCCTTGTGGTGTTCTGGGTTGCGCTGCAGCCGGTCATCATCGATCGGCTGGTCCTGTCCTCGTTTTCCGCCGAGCGCATCGCGGCTCTCTCGGAGGCGGAAACCCAGCTCTTGCTCGCGACCGTCCGAAACATCGCGCGGGGCGTCGGATTCACCAGCGACGACCCGGCGATCACCGATGCGGCGGCCCGTCTCCAGAACCTCTGGGCGCTTGCGGATTGGGCGAAGGCGGCGGTGGCGCTGTCGGTCGCCCTGGCGGGACTCTATTGGACGCGGCGCACCATCGTTCCGAGGCTGCGGGCCCGCAACCGGGTGGAGAACACGATCCGCGTCCTGATGGTGATCTGCTCTACTATCGCCATCCTGACCACCATCGGCATCGTGGTCTCGCTGTTCTTCGAGAGCATCCGCTTCTTCGCCCGCTACCCGCTGATCGAATTCCTGTTCGGGCTGAAATGGAGCCCGCAGACCGCGATCCGCGAGGACCAGGTCGGCTCGTCCGGCGCGTTCGGCGCCATTCCAGTCTTTGCCGGCACCATGCTGATCAGCGTCATCGCGCTGCTGGTGGCGGTGCCGATCGGATTGATGACCGCGGTCTACCTCTCCGACTATGCGCCCAAGAGGGTACGGGCGGCGGTCAAGCCGATCGTCGAGATCCTCGCCGGGGTGCCGACCGTCGTCTACGGGTTCTTCGCTGTTTTGACGGTGGCGCCGGCGCTACGCCAACTTGGCATGCAGGTCGGGTTGACGGTCGACGCCAACAGCGCGCTGGCGGCCGGCCTGGTGATGGGCATCATGATCGTGCCCTTCGTCTCGTCGCTCTCCGACGACGTGATCAACGCCGTGCCGCAGGCGCTGCGCGACGGGTCGGCGGCGCTGGGCGCCACCTCGTCGGAAACCGTGCGTCAGGTCATCCTGCCGGCGGCGCTCCCGGGCATCGTCGGGGCCGTGCTGCTGGCCGCCAGCCGCGCCATTGGCGAGACCATGATCGTGGTGATGGCGGCGGGGCTGGCCGCCAACCTGACCGCCAACCCGCTGGAAGCCGTCACGACGGTGACGGTGCAGATCGTCACCAACCTGACCGGCGACCAGGAGTTCGACAGCGCCAAGACGCTCTCGGCCTTCGCGCTCGGCCTGCTGCTGTTCGTGATCACCCTCTGCCTGAATGTGATCGCCCTGCGCATCGTCCAGAAATACCGTGAAAAGTATGACTGACATCGCCGCCGACGACCGTATCGCCATCCACACCTCGCCGGCGGCCGCCGCGCGGCTGCGCAAGCGCTACGCCGCCGAGCGCCGGTTCAAGGCCTATGGGATCGCCGCGGTGGTAGTGGCGCTGGGCATGCTGGCCTTCCTGCTGGTCAGCATCACCGCCAAGGGCTACACCGCCTTTGTCCAGTCCGAGGCGGCGCTGGAGATCACCTTCGACGCGGACACCATCGACCCGGATGGCACCCGCGATCCGGCGGTGCTGGCCGGCGCCAACTATCAGCGCCTGATCAGCCAGGCCCTGTACGACCTGTTCCCGGACGTCACCGACCGGCGCGGGCGCAGCGCGCTGCGCAAGATGATCAGCGCCGGCGCGCAGTACGAGCTGCGGGACATGGTGGTGGAGGACCCGAACCTGATCGGCACCACGCTAACGGTGCCGATCCTCCTCCACAGCGACGTCGACCAGCTCAACAAGGGCCATGTCGACCGCACCGTGCCGGAAAACCAGCGCAAGGTCAGCGACCGGCAGATCGCCTGGTTCGACCAGATGGACGAGGCCGGGCTGATCAGCGCGCCGTTCAACACCCGGCTGTTCACCAATGCCGACAGCCGCGACCCGGAGCTGGCCGGGCTCTGGGGCGCGATTTCCGGTTCCTTCCTGACCCTGGTGATCTGCCTGGCGCTCAGCTTCCCGGTGGGCGTGGCCGCGGCGATCTATCTGGAGGAGTTCGCTCCGAAAAACCGCTGGACCGACCTGATCGAGGTGAACATCAACAATATGGCCGCGATCCCGTCGATCATCTTCGGGCTGCTGGGGCTGGCGGTGTTCATCCAGGTGTTCGGGTTGCCGCGCTCGGCGCCGCTGGTCGGCGGCATGGTGCTGTCGCTGATGACCCTGCCGACCATCATCATCGCCGCCCGCGCGGCGATGAAATCGGTGCCGCCCTCGATCCGTGAGGCGGCCTTCGGCATGGGCGCCTCGCCGCTGCAGGTGGTGGCGCACCATGTGCTGCCGCTGGCCATGCCGGGCATCCTGACCGGGACCATTATCGGCATGGCCCGGGCGCTCGGTGAATCGGCGCCGCTGCTGATGATCGGCATGAACGCCTTCATCGTCAGCGCGCCGGACAGCTTCACCAGCCCGTCAACGGCCCTGCCGATGCAGGTCTATATCTGGGCCGACAGCCCCGAGCGCGGTTTCGTCTCGCGAGCCTCGGCGGCAACGCTGGTCCTTCTGGCCTTCCTGATCTGCATGAACGGGACGGCGGTCTGGCTTCGCAAGAAATTCGAAAGAAGGTGGTAGCGATGAACGTCGATGTGAGCCCCGTTATCGGTGCCGAACGCGCCGAGCAACCGCCGGTCCTCGACCCGCTGCCGAAGGCCGCGCCCAACAAGATGACCACGCGCGACGTCTCGGTGTTCTACGGCGACAAGCAGGCGCTGAACGGTGTCGACATCGACATCGTGGAGAACGAGGTGCTGGCGCTGATCGGACCGTCCGGCTGCGGCAAGTCGACCTACCTGCGCTGCCTCAACCGGATGAACGACACGATCGATATCTGCCGCGTTTCCGGTGAGATCACGCTGGACGGCGAGGATATCTACGACCGCCAACTCGATGTTGTGCAGCTTCGCGCCCGGGTCGGCATGGTGTTCCAGAAGCCCAACCCGTTCCCGAAATCGATCTACGACAACATCGCCTATGGACCGCGCATCCACGGCCTGGCCGCCAACAAGGACGAACTCGACGTCATCGTGCAGAAGAGCCTGAAGGGCGCCGGCCTCTGGAAGGAGGTCCGCGACCGGCTGGAGGATCCTGGCACCGGGCTGTCCGGCGGACAGCAGCAGCGCCTGTGCATCGCGCGGGCGATCGCCGTCAGCCCAGAGGTCATCCTGATGGACGAACCCTGCTCGGCGCTCGACCCGATCGCCACCGCCCATGTGGAGGAGCTGATCGACGAATTGCGCCAGCGCTATACGATCGTCATCGTGACCCACAACATGCAGCAGGCGGCGCGGGTCAGCCAGAAGACGGCGTTCTTCCATCTCGGCGACATGGTCGAGCACGACGTCACCGAGAACATCTTCACCAATCCCAGCGACGAACGCACCCAGGGCTATATCACCGGCCGCTACGGCTGATCGTTCCGCCGGCGGTTCGCACTTCAAAGGAGTCCGGTCCATGACGACCGACCACATCGTCAAATCCTACGATCAGGAACTGGAGTCTCTGCGCGGCGCCATCGTCCAGATGGGCGGCATCGCGGAAAGCCAGCTCCAGGCCGCCATCCAATGCGTGATGAAGCGCGATTCCCATCTCGCCGGCCAGATCGTGCAGGGCGACGACCGGCTGGACGATTACGAGATGCAGATCGATGCCGATGTCATCCGCATGCTGGCCTTGCGCCAGCCCATGGCCTCGGACCTTCGCGAAATCGTCTCGGCCCTGAAGATCGCCGCCGATCTGGAGCGCATGGGCGACTATGCCGCCAATGTCGCCAAGCGGGCCATCGCGCTCTCGCAGGTCCCGGCGGTCAAGCCGGTCGCCGGCATCCCGCGCATGGGGCGCATGGTGCTGGAGATCATCAAGGACGTGCTCGATGCCTATACCGAGCGCGACCTGGAGAAGGCGTTGGCGGCCTGGCACCGCGACGAGGAGGTCGACGACCTCTACACCAGCCTGTTCCGCGAGACCCTGACCTACATGATGGAGGATCCGCGCAACATCACGCCCTGCACCCATCTGCTGTTCACCGCCAAGAACATCGAGCGGATCGGCGACCATGCGACCAACATCGCCGAGACCATCCACTTCCTGATCGAAGGGCGGCCGATCACGGATGCCCGGCCGAAGGGCGATTCGTCCAGTTTCGCCGTCGTTCAGCACATGGCCGACGGGGAGTCCGGGGAGAAGGGCAAGGCATGAGCCAGTCGCGGTCCCGGATCCTGGTCGTCGAGGACGAGGCCGATCTGGTCACCCTGCTCTCCTACAATCTCGAGCGCGAAGGCTATGAGGTCCTGGTCGCCGGCGACGGCGACGAGGCGCTGCTGATCGCCGAGGAGGAGAGCCCGGACCTGATCCTGCTGGACTGGATGCTGCCGCACCGCTCCGGCCTGGAGGTCTGCCGCCAGCTGCGCCGCCGGCCGCAGAGCCGCAACGTGCCGATCATCATGCTCACCGCCCGCGGCGACGAGACCGACCGGGTGCGCGGGCTGGACACCGGCGCGGACGACTATGTGGCCAAGCCGTTCTCCATGTCCGAGCTGATCGCCCGAGTGCGGGCGGTGATGCGCCGAACCGGGCCGGCGACGGCGCCCGACGAGCTGCTGCGCTATGCCGATGTGGAGATGGACCTGGCGGCCCATCGGGTCCGGCGGTCGGGCGACGAGATCCATCTCGGGCCCACCGAGTTCCGCCTGCTGCGGCATTTCCTGGAGCATCCGCAGCGGGTGTTCAGCCGGGAGAGGCTGCTGGACGCGGTCTGGGGCCGGGACGTCTATGTCGAGCCGCGCACCGTCGACGTCCATATCCGCCGCCTGCGCAAGGCGCTCAATGACGGCTCCCGCACCGATCTGATCCGCACCGTGCGCTCCGCCGGCTACGCCCTGGACGCCGCACCGGCGTAGGGTGGCCGGGCTGGTTCCGGTCCTCCAAAATCCGGCAACCTCCGCGCCTAAACCTCCGGGGAATCCGCCCCCTCCCCGCGCAGCCGGATAGACACATGCACGACCCCGGGCTCGTCCTTGGACGCGCTGCGGGTGAAGCCCAGATCGTCGGCCATCTTCAGCATGGTGGCGTTCTCCCGCAGCACCTCGCCATAGACGATGCCCACGCCGCGCGCCCGGGCGTAGGACAGGATCTCGGTCATCAGCAGGTGCCCCAGCCCGTGCCCCTTGATGTCGGAGCGGACCATGATGCCGTATTCGGCGGTCTCGTTGTCCGGATCGGCGGCGATGCGCACGACGCCCCAGATGGTGTCCCGCGCCTGCTCCGGATCCGGGGCTTCTGCCACCAGCGCCATTTCGCGGTCGTAGTCGATCTGGCTCAGCCGCGCCGCCACCTCATGGGTCAGCCGCTTCAACGGCGTGAAGAAGCGCAGCCGGATATCTTCCGCCGTGGAGTGGTCCAGCATGTCCTGTAGCAGTGGCTCGTCCTCCGGCCGGATCGGCCGCAGCAGGAATTCCCGCCCGTCCTCCAGCCGCACCGATTTCTCCAGCGCCTGCGGGTAGGGCCGGATCGACAGCCGGCGGGTCTCCGGCGGCGGCCGGACCTTGATCCGGGCGTCGAGTGCAATGACGCCGTTCTCGTCTGCAAGCAGCGGATTGATGTCCAGCTCGACCAGCTCCCGGCAGTCGGTGGCCAGCTGCGACAGTTGGGTCAAGGTCAGCGCGATGGCGTCCAGATCGGCCGCCGGGCGACTGCGATAGCCGCGCAGCAGCCGGCTGACCCGGGTCCGCTGGATCATGTCGCGGGCCAGCACCATGTTCAGCGGCGGCAGTCCGATCGCCTTGTCGCGCAGCACCTCTACCGCTGTGCCGCCGGCGCCGAACAGCAGCACCGGGCCGAAGACCTGGTCGTCGGCGATGCCCAGGATCAGCTCATGGGCATTGCCCACCCGGGCCATGCGCTGCACGCTGAACCCCTCGATCGCTGCGTCGGGCGCCGCCAGGGCGACGGTTTCCAACATCTCCTCCGCCGCGGTCCGGACCGCCGCCCCGCCGGCCAGGTTCAGCCGGACGCCGCCGATATCCGATTTGTGGGTGATGTCGGGCGACAGGATCTTGAGCGCCACCGGTCCGCCGAGCCGCTCCGCCGCCGCCGCGGCCGCGCCCGGGTCGGCGACGCTGACGGTCTCGACCACCGGGATGCCATAGGCGCCCAGCACCGCCTTGGCCTCCGGCTCGGTCAGCCAGGCCCGACCCTCGGCCAGGGCGTCGCCCATCAGTCCCCGGGCCGTCTCGGTGTTGGGCGAGTGGTCTGCCGGCACCGAAGGCGGCGTCTCCATCAGGAGTTCCTGGTTGCGCTTGTAGGCGACCAGATGCATGAAGGCGCGGGTCGCCTGGCCCGGCGTGTCATAGGTCGGGATCCGGTGCTCGGCGAACAGCCGGCGGGCCTCCGCTGCCGCCCCGTCGCCCAGCCAGCTGGTCAGCACCGGCGCCCGCCGCCGCCCCTTCAGCACCGAGACCACCGATTGCGCCGCCTCCAGGCTGTCCGCTACCGCCGTCGGGCAATTGAGGATCAGGACGGCGTCCTTGCCGGGCTCCTTCAGCAGCGTTTCCAGCGCCGCGGCGTACCGCTCGCCGGTGGCGTCGCCGATGATGTCGACCGGGTTGCCATGGGACCAGGTCGGCGGCAGCACGGCGTTCAGCGCCTCCAGTGTGCTGTCGGAGAGCTCGGCCGGCACGCCGTCATGATCGACCAGGGATTCCGTCGCCAGCACGCCGATGCCGCCGCCATTGGTGAGGATCGCCAGCCGGTCGCCTCCGATGCGCAGGCCGCTGGCCAGGGTCTCCAGCGCGTCGAACAGCTCGGCCAGGTCGTAGACCCGCAGCATGCCGGCGCGGCGGAAGGCGGCGTCGTACACTGCATCCGATCCGGCCAGCGCCCCGGTATGGGACGCCGCCGCCCGGGCCGCCGCCGCGTTGCGTCCGGATTTGATGACGATGACCGGCTTGTTGCGCGCCGCCGCCCGCCCCGCCGACAGGAACTTGCGGGCGTCGGTCACCGACTCGATATAGAGCAGGATGGCGCGGGTATGCTGGTCGGCCGCCAGGTAATCCAGCATGTCGCCGAAATCCACATCGGCCATGTTGCCCAGGGACACGATGTGGGAGAAGCCGATGCCGCGATAGGTCGCCCAGTCGACAACCGAGGTGGCGATGGCGCCGGATTGGGTGACGAAGCCGATATCGCCGGGCAGCGGCGGCACATGCACGAAGCTGGCGTTGACGCCATGGGGCGGGATCATCACGCCGACGCAGTTCGGGCCGACGATGCGCATCAGATGCGGCCGGGCTGCGTCCAGCATCTGCTGCTTCAGCGCCGCGCCTTCGGCATCCTGGCTCTCGCCGAAGCCGGCGGTGATGACCACCGCGGCCTTGGTGCCGCGGGCGCCCAGCTCGGCGATGATTCCGGGAACGGTTTGGGGTGGCGAACAGATCGCCGCAAGGTCCGGGGTCTCCGGCAGCTCGTCGATGCTGTTGTAGACCAGCATCGATTCGATCGAGCGCTCGCGCGGGTTTACGGCCATCACCGGCCCGTCGAAGCCCGCCTGCAGCAGGTTGCGGGTCAGGACCGCGCCGACCGATCTCTCGCGCCGGCTGGCGCCGATGACCGCGATCGAGCGCGGGGCGAACAGCCGGTCCAGGTTTCGAACGCTCATGCCGATACGGCCCTTTCAGGTAACGGGCACGGGACCCGACCGGCAGTCGGTCGGGCGCTTACGCGAGTTCGGGGAGCGCGCTCTTGTAGTGTTCCTCCGTTTCCGGATCGAAACAGACGAAGACGATCCGGTTTATGGTCATGTTGTCGGCCAGGAACTCCTTGGCAACCCGGCTGGCGATTTGCGCCGCGCGATCGCCCGGAAATCCGTAGATCCCTGTGCTGATCGCCGGGAAGGCGATGGATTCCATGCCCTTCTCCGCCGCCAGCTCCAGGGCGGAGCGGTAGCAGCTTGCCAGCAGCCCTTCCTCGCCGCGCTCGCCGCCATGCCAGACCGGCCCGACGCAGTGGATCACCGCCTTGGACGGTAGATCGAAAGCCTTCGTCATCTTGCACATGCCGGTTGGGCAGCCGCCCAGATCGTTGCAGGCCTTCTGCAGCTCGGGCCCGGCGGCGCGATGGATGGCGCCGTCGACGCCGCCGCTGCTGCGCAGCCGCTCATTGGCCGAATTGGCGATGACGTCCACGTCCAGCTTGGTGATGTCGCCGACCAGGATCTCCACCCGCCCTTGGATCTCGATCACCGGCTCCGGTTCCGGCGCCAGCCCGGCCGCCACGATGGGATCGACGCGCGGCGCCTCCGGTTCCGCGGCAGGTTCTGCCACGGGTTCAAGGACTGGCTCGGGGACTGGCTCGGGGACCGGCTCAGGCGTGGGCTCCGGAACCGGCTCGGGCACCGGTTCCGGCGCCGCCTTCTCTTCCACGGGCTGCGGCTTCTCCGCGTCGGAATCGCCGCGGCCGAACAGCTTGCTGGTCCATTTGGTCACCAGCGGCGCGCCGTCATCTTCCGCCGGTCCGGGTCCGGAGTCCGAGACGCGCTCCAGAACCGGCTCCGGCTCGGGTGTCTTCAGGATTGAAGATTGCGTCTTGCTGGGCTCTGGCGGCGGGGCATCGCCGCGCTCCCGGGCCCGGGCGACGCCGGCCATGATCATGGCGCCGGCCTCCTCCGGCCCGCCCCAGCGCAGGATGCGCGACCACTTGCCCTTCTCCAGGTCCTTATAGTGGGAGAAGAAATGGCTGACCTGGTCCAGCAGGATCTGCGGCAGATCCTGATAGCTGGCTACGTCGGTGAAATACGGATGCAGCTTGTCGACGGGCACGGCCAGGATCTTCTCGTCCTCGCCGGCCTCGTCCTCCATCACCAGCACGCCGACCGGCCGCGAACGCATGACGGCGCCGGGCATGACCGGGACCCGCCCGACCACCAGCACGTCGACCGGATCGCCGTCGCCGGACAGGGTATGCGGCACGAAGCCGTAATTGCCCGGGTAGTACATGGCGGTGTGCAGGAAGCGGTCGACGAACATCGCTCCGCTGGCCTTGTCGAGTTCGTATTTCACCGGGTCGCCGCCCAGTGGATTTTCAATGATCACATTGACTTCCCGTGGCGGATCGTCGCCGACCGGAATCTTGGAAAGTGGCATCTGGCGCTCGGAACTGTCGTCGCAGGACTGTCGACGGGGCGGCATGATAGGGCAAGGCTTGTGCCAACTCTATGACATACGCCCTTGTCTCGACCCAGATTAGGCCATTATTCGGCCGCAGCGTAACCGTCGCCGAATCGCCCTCAGGCCGCCTCCGTGCCGGGCATGTGGCGCCCATTCGCCGCCCGCCGCATCCGAAGGCCGCTCCGTCAACAGCCGGACATTGCGATCATGATCCAGTTCCAGCGCAACCTTTCGACCCTGATATCGGCCCTGATGCTGGCGGCGGTCGCCACCGGCCCCGCGAATGCCGAGGAATCGACCATCGCCCATGCGATCGCCATGCATGGCGACCCGATGCACGGGCCGGAATTCGAGCATTTCAACTATGCCAACCCCGACGCGCCGCGGGGCGGCACCCTGATCCGGTCGGAGATCGGCAGCTTCGACAGCCTGAACCCGTTCATCGTCAAGGGCGATCCCGCCGCCGGCATGGCGGCCTACGTGTTCCCGACACTGATGAGCCGGAGCTGGGACGAACCCTTCACCATGTACGGCTATCTGGCGGAGCGGATCGAGACGCCGGAGGACCGCAGCTGGGTGACCTTCTACCTCAATCCCAATGCCCGCTGGCATGACGGCACGCCGATAACCGTCGACGACGTGATCTTCTCCATGGAGACCCATCGCGAACTCGGGACGCCCGGCAAGCGCCAGTACTACAAGCGGATCGACACCGTGCAGCGGGTCGGCGCCAATGGCGTCAGGTTCAATCTCAACGAGGATGGCGACCGCGAATCGCCGCTGGTCCTGGCCCTGATGCCGATCTTCAGCAAGGCCTACTACACCGCCAATCCCTTCGACGAGACCAGCCTCGAGCCGCCCCTGGGCGGCGGCCCCTACCGCGTCGCCGATGTCGATCCTGGCCGGCGCATCGTCTATGAGCGGGTGCTGGACTGGTGGGGCGACGAATTGCCGGCCTTCCGCGGCCAGTTCAACTTCCAGTCCCTGCGCTACGACTATTACCGCGACGCCACGGTGGCGCTGCAGGCCTTCACCTCCGGCAGCTACAACTACCGGCTGGAATTCAACCTGGAGCGCTGGGCGACGGCCTATGACTTTCCCGCCGCGCGGGACGGCCGCGTCACCCTGATGGATGCGCCCCATGGCCGGGCCCAGGGCATGCGCGGCCTCGCCTACAATGTCCGACGACCGGTCTTCCAGGATCGCCGGGTACGCCAGGCTTTGGGCTATGCCCTGGATTTCGAGTGGATCAACCGGAACTACCTGCGCAGCCAGTACCGGCGGATCGACAGCTTCTTCGCTAATTCCACGATGGGCGCGCGCGGCCTGCCCGAGGGTCTCGAGCTTGCCCTTTTGGAACCCTATCGCGGGGCGGTGCCCGCCGAGGTGTTCGCCGAGCCGACTCCGCTGCCGCGTACCGATGGCAGCGGCAATATCCGGTCCGGCCTGCGCCAGGCCGGCCGGCTGCTCGACGAGGCCGGCTGGGTGATCCGGGACGGCACCCGGGTCAATGCCGATACCGGCGAGGCCCTGACCTTCGAAATCCTGCTGCGAAGCTCCTCCGATGAGCGGATCGGCAACAGCTTCGCGGAGAACCTGCGGCGCCTGGGCGTCGAGGCCAGCGTCCGCACCGTGGAAAGCGCGCAATACACCGCGCGGGTCGAGACCTTCGACTTCGACATGATCATCCATCGCTGGGGCGTGTCGCTGTCGCCGGGCAACGAGCAGCAGAATTACTGGGGCAGTGTGGCGGCCGGCAACACCGGGTCCCGCAACTATGCCGGGATCAGCGATCCGGTGGTCGACGCCCTGGCTTCGGAGATTGCCGACGCCACCGACCGCGAGGCGCTGGAGGCGGCGACCCGCGCCCTGGACCGGGTGCTGCGGGCCGGGCACTACATCATCCCGCTCTATTTCTCGGATATCGACCACATCGCCTATTGGGGCGATCTGGGCTTTGTAGAATACGATTCGCTCTACGGCCAGATCGCCAATGTCGACGCCTGGTGGTCGAACGAATAGCGGGCGGCGTCAGCCGGCGATCAGCTCCGCTAGGGAGGTCTGCGGCCGCGGGCCGACATGGCTGATGACCTCGGCGGCGGCGACGCTGCCCAGGCGGGCGCAGTCGGCCATGTGACGCCCCTCGGTCAGCCCGAACAGGAAACCGGCGGCGTAGAGGTCGCCGGCGCCGGTGCTGTCCACCACCCGCTCGACCGGCTCGGCCGACACCTCGTGAACCTGGTCGCCGGCCATCACCAGGGAGCCATCGCCGCTGCGGGTGATCACCGTGATCTCGCAGTCGCCGCGCACCCGGTCCATGGCCTCGGCCAGGGTCTCCACCTCGAACAGGGCCATGAGCTCGTGTTCATTGCCGAACAGCACGTCGATCTGGCCCGCGATCAGGGTGCGGAAGCTGTCCCGATGGCGGTCGACGCAAAAGGAATCCGACAGGGTCAGCGAGACCCGGCGCCCGGCCGCATGGGCGATGCCGGCCGCCTTCACGAAGGCGTCCTTGGCGGTCGGCTTGTCCCAGAGATAGCCCTCCAGATAGGTCACGTGTGCGCTTTGGATCAGCGCCTCGTCCACATCGTCGGGCGTCAGCTCGACGCAGGCGCCCAGCATCGTGTTCATGGTCCGGTGGCCGTCCGGGGTGATCAGGATCAGGCTGCGCGCGGTCGGCGGCGCGCCGAGGATCGGCCGGCTTTCGAAGGTCACGCCGGCGGCGCGGATGTCGTGGGTGAAGACCTCGCCCAGCTGGTCGTCGCAGACCTTGCCGATGAAGCCCGCCTTGCCCCCCAGCGAGGCGATTCCGACGGCGGTGTTGGCGGCCGACCCGCCGGACATTTCCACCGCCGGGCCGGTGCGCTCGTAGAGATCGTCGGCCCGGTCGGCGTCGATCAGGTTCATGGACCCCTTCACCAGGCCCTCCTGCTCCAGGAAGGCATCCTCCTCATGGCTCAGCACGTCGACAATGGCGTTGCCGATGGTGACAACCTGGTGGTCAGCGGACATGGGAGAGAGCACTCGCGCGGTGGGGCCAAGCGGACGGCGGCGGAGTATACCGGCTGACGGGCGCTGGGCAACCGTTCCCGGCGGCCCTTGGCACCCGCGCGGCGCTTGCGGCCGGGCCTTCGGCACCCTATGTGTGCGACGCCCAGAAGAACGGAGCCTGACCGGCATGGTAACCGCCCTATCCCGCGCCTTCGGACAGCTTGGCGACCCGGCCATTCGCCGCGTCCTGTGGATCGCCGTCGCCGCCGCCCTGGCGCTGATCGTCGGCCTGACCGCCGGCGTCACCTGGGCGCTCACCAATATCGAGATCGCCGGATTCGCCTGGGTCACAGAATTGCTGCAATGGCTGGGCGGGTTCGCGGCCCTGGTGGTCTCGATCTTCCTCTTTCCGGCCGTGGTCGGCCTGGTCTCCAGCCTGTTCCTTGAGAATGTGGCCGGGGCGGTCGAAGACCGGCACTATCCGGGCCTCGGCACCGCCCGGCAGCAAAGCCTCGGCGAGACCGTCTGGACCGCCCTGAAATTCCTGCTGGTGCTGATTCTCTTCAACCTGCTGGCCCTGATCGCCTCGCTCATCGTTCCGCCGTTCAGCCTGGTCTTCTTCTACGCCGTAAACGGCTATCTGATGGGCCGGGAATATTTCGAGCTGGTGGCGCTGCGGCGCATGGAGCCGGCGGCGGCAGCGGCGCTGCGGCGGCGGTTTCGCTGGCGGGTGGTGATGGCCGGTGTGGTGATCGCCTTTCTGGTCTCTGTGCCGATCGTCAACCTGCTGGCGCCGATCCTGGGCACCGCCTTCATGGTGCATATTTTCCAGGGGCTTGCGGCGCGATGACGCGTTCCGTGCCGGCGGCTTCTGGCGGTGCCACAAAATTGTGCTAGTGTTCCGCCATGGTTAACCGAGCGCCGGCTTTCCGCCGGTTCCGGAGCCGTTCATAAACCCCATTTCAGGTGCCGCACCTTCCAGCGTCCTAGCCGTAGCCCCGTTGTCCGTGTGCCCTTTTTCACGGTCGATCGGCCTGCTCATGGTCCGCCCCCCATGATGAGGAACCTTTCGATGCCCAGCGATCAGCGACTCCCGCCCACCCATACGAGAACCGAATTGCCACGCCGATTCGTCGATGTCGCCGGCGCCGCCCCGCGCCGCACAGCCAACAGCCGGCCTGAGCCGGAACAGCGGCAGCCCGACCGCCGCCTGATCGTCGGCCATGGAATCTCGCTCAACGGCGAAATCCGCTCCTGCGACCACCTCATCGTCGAAGGCACGGTCGAGGCCGAGCTCAAGGAATGCCGCGCCATCGACCTGTCCGGCGACGGCACCTTCAAGGGCAGCGCGGAGGTCGACGAGGCGGTGATCGCCGGGCGATTCGAGGGCGATCTGATGGTCCGCGGCCGGCTGGTGCTGCGCTCCAGCGGCGTGGTGTCGGGGACCCTGCGCTATGGCGAGATCGAGATCGAGACCGGCGGCAAGGTGATCGGCACCATGGAACCGCTGGAATCGGTCGTCACGCCGATTCGGGATCCGGCCAAATCTCCGGAGAGTGTGCGCGAGGGGGCGGGATAATATGCAGCGACGCCGGTCTCGCCGCCGCCTCGCCGCCCTTTCCACCATCGTCTTCGCTGCCGCGCTGGCAGCCGGCTGTTCGCAATCCGGCGACGGCCTGCTTGCCGGCGCTGCCGCGACGGCGGATCCGGACTCGCTGATCGGGCTCGCCCCGCAGCAGATCGGCGAAACCTTGGGCGTGCCCGAATTGCAGCGCCGCGAGCCGCCGGCGGAAGTGTGGCAGTACCGCACCCGGACCTGCGTGTTCGACCTCTACATCTACGAGGAGGACGGCGCGCGCCAGGCGGTCCATTACACCGCCCGCAGCCGGACCAACGGCACGGTCGACCCGGCACAATGCCTGGGCTCCATCGTGGAACGCTATCGGGTCGCCGAGGCGGAGGAGAGTGTCGAGGAAGACCCGGCTCGGCTTTGACGGTCAGGCCGGCAGGGTCTTGGCCTTGTAGCTGCAGAGATCGGCGACCGAACAGGCTGGGCAGTCCGGCTTTCGGGCCTTGCAGACATAGCGCCCATGCAGGATCAGCCAGTGATGGGCATGCAGCTTCCACTTGGACGGCACATAGCGCAGCAGCTTGCGCTCGACCTCGTCCGGTGTCTTCCCGCGGGCGAGGCCGGTGCGGTTTCCGACCCGGAAGATATGGGTGTCGACGGCGATGGTCGGCTGTCCGAAAGCGACGTTCAGCACCACATTGGCGGTCTTGCGGCCGACCCCCGGCAACTTGACCAGGGCGTCGCGATCCTTCGGCACGGTGCTGCCATGATCGCGGACCAGGATCTCCGAAAGCGCGATGACGTTCTTCGCCTTGCTGTTGAACAGCCCGATGGTCCGGATATGACGCTTCAGCCCCTCCTCCCCCAACGCCAGCATGGCCTCCGGCGTGTCGACCTCCTCGAACAGCCCCTTGGTGGCGCGGTTGACGCCGACATCGGTGGCCTGGGCCGACAGCACCACGGCGACCAGCAGGGTGTAGGGGTTGTGATAGGACAGCTCGCTCTGGGGCTCCGGATTGGCGGCGGCGAGGCGGCTGAAGAAGGTATCGACATCGGCGGGTTTCATGGCCGGCACTGTAGCGGGCCGGCGATGGCTTGCAAGGCCCGCAGGCATGCGATTGCCGGTCCGGGCGGCGGTCGATGACCGTGGCGTCGGCGGCCATGGGCAATGACGGATCCGGGGACACACCGGTGCTGTTCGACGCCATCCTGCACCCCAATGCCAGCCTCAGCCGGCGCGGCTTCGCCGTGCTGATGGTGGCGGTCGGGGCGATCGGGCTGACGATCGGCGGACTCTTCCTGCTCAGCGGCGCCTGGCCCATCTTCGGCCTGTATGGGTTGGACATCCTGATCGTGTACTGGGCCTTTCGGATCAATTATCGCGACGCGCAGCGTTACGAGATCGTCCGACTGACGGCCGACGAGCTGACCGTCGAGCGCGGCGGGCCGTCCCGGGCGCCGAAGACCTGGTCGTTCCAGCCCTATTGGCTGACGGTCAGCATGGACGATCCGCCGGAGCATCACAGCCAGCTGACCCTGTCCAGCCATGGACGGTCGCTGGTGGTGGGCAGCTTCCTGTCGCCGGACGAGCGGCACGAATTCGCCGAGGCCCTGCGTGCGGCTCTGGCGCGGGCCCGGCAGCCCGGAGCGCTACCGGCCTAGAGAGGTCAATCCTTCGGCACCGGCCCGCTCCCGCAAGAACCGGGTGGTCCCGGCACGGTGGCGCTCGCTAGATACTGGCATCCCAGCATGGAGTGCCGGACAATGAATTACGTCATGACCGCCGATATGACCGAAGACGATTTCAACCGCGACTCCGCTCCGGCGGACAGTCCCGCACCGCACTACCCGATGGTGGCGGCGGCGATCCGCTATCTGGTGGCGCATTACGACGAACAGCCGAGCCTGGAAGAGGTGGCGGCGATCGCCGGCCTGCATCCGCATCATTTCCAGCGCATCTTCAAACGCTGGGCCGGTATCAGCCCGAAGCGCTTCGCCCAATACCTCACCGTGGAGCACGCCAAGGAACTGCTGGCCGCGGACGAAAGCGTGCTGGGCACGGCCCTGGATGTCGGTCTCTCCGGCCCCGGCCGGCTGCACGATCTGTTCGTCGCCTGCGAGGCGATGACCCCTGGCGAATACAAGGCACAGGGGCGCGATCTGGTGATCCGCTACGGCGTGCAGGACAGCCCTTTCGGCAAGGTCGCCATCGGGCTGACCGACCGGGGGATCTGCTGGCTCGGCTTTGCCGACGACACAGCCGATCCGGCCTCCGCCCTTGCGGCGGAATGGGGGGAAGCCACCCTTGTCCGCGACGATTCCGCCGTGGCGCGGATCGCCTCGCAGCTGTTCGATGGCGGCCGGGATTCGGGCACGGATCTGCCGCCGCTCCTGCTGCGCGGCACCAACTTCCAGGTCAAGGTGTGGCAGGCCTTGCTGCGTATCCCGCCAGGCCATGTGGCCAGCTATCAGCAAGTCGCCGACGCCATCGGAAATCCGGCCGCGGTCCGCGCCGTTGGCAGTGCGGTGGGCAGCAATCCGGTGGCGGTGATCATCCCCTGCCATCGGGTCATCCGCAAATCCGGCGCCATCAACGATTACCGCTGGGGCGAGCCCCGCAAACGGGCCCTGCTGGCCTGGGAAGCCGGCCAGCGGGAACAGGCCGGCGCCGCCTAGCCCTTGCTGCCGTCGTTCCCGCGAAGGCGGGAACCTCGATGGGTCAGGTGCCGGCGTCTCGAGATTCCCGCCTTCGCGGGAAAGACGAAAACCGTGCGACTCGCGATGCAGGTCGGCTACAGCCCCAGAACGTCGGCCATGCCGTACAGTCCCGGCGGCTTGCCGTGGCCCCATTGGGCGGCGCGCAGGGCGCCGCGGGCATAGATTTCCCGGCCTCCGGCGCGGTGGCTCAGCTCGAGCCGCTCGCCGGGGCCGGCGAAGACCACGCTGTGGTCACCGACCACGTCGCCGCCGCGCAAGGCGGCAAAGCCGATATCGCCCGGATTGCGCGCTCCGGTATGGCCGTCGCGGGATCGCACCGCCCGCTCGTCCAGATCGACGCCGCGACCCTCTGCGGCGGCGCGGCCGAGGCCAAGCGCGGTGCCGGACGGGGCGTCGACCTTGTGCCGGTGATGCATCTCGACGATCTCGATGTCGAACTCGTCGCCCAGCACCTCCGCCACCCGTTTCGTCAGCGCGAACAGCAGGTTGACCGCCATGCTCATATTCGGTGCGTAGACGATCTGGGTGTGGCGGGCGGCCTTGCGCAGGGCCTGCTCCTGCTCCGAATCCAGCCCGGTGGTGCCGATCACATGCACCGTCTTGCCCTGGGCCGCCAGCGCCGAATACTCGACCGACACCGCCGGTGCGGTGAAGTCGATGACCGCGTCGGCGTCCGCGAACAGCGGCACCGGGTCCTCGCCGATGCGTACGCCGCAAGGCTCCAGCCCGGCCAGCATGCCGGCATCCATGCCCTCGGCCGGGCTGTCATGCTTGGAGATGGCGCCGATCAGCTCGTACCCTTCGGCGCCGATCACCGTCCGCAGCAGGGTCTGCCCCATGCGCCCATCGGCGCCGACGATCCCGATCCTCATCCCGTCTCTCCAACCCAGGCCGTAACTCTGCGCGATATATACACATCCAATCGGCGTGCGTCCCAGGTTCCGGTTGCCCAAGCGGCGGCAGTCCGCCAATGTCAGATCATGCGAGAGAGTCTGGAGCCCATGGCAGATCCCGCCCCCGTCTCGAAACCGGACGCGCCGCCGCTGGTCGCGGCGCACGGGCTGTCGGTGCGCCTGGGCGGCCGTACCGTGCTGTCGGGCGTCGATTTCGAGATCCATCCGGAAGAGGTGGTGACCCTGATCGGGCCGAACGGTGCCGGCAAGAGCACGCTGGTGCGGGCGCTTCTGGGGCTGGTGACGCCCTCGACCGGCCGGGTCGAGCGCCGGCGCGGTATCTCCGTCGGTTATCTGCCGCAGCGCCTGACCATCGATCCGACACTGCCGATGACCGTGCGCCGGTTCCTGCAGCTCTGGGGACGGGCCGACGACGCCACCCTGACCGGGCTCTTGGAGGAGGTCGGGGTGCCGGGCCTGGCCGACCAGCCGGTGCAGGGCCTGTCCGGCGGCGAGACCCAGCGGGTGCTGATCGCCCGGGCGCTGATGCGCCGGCCCGACCTGCTGGTGCTGGACGAGCCCAATCAGGGGGTCGATGTCGGCGGCCAGGCGGCGATGTTCAAGCTGATCGACCGGCTGCGCCGCAGTCGCCGTTGCGGCGTCCTGTTGATCAGCCACGATCTGCATCTGGTGATGGCCGCGACGGACCGGGTGGTCTGTCTGAACGGCCATGTCTGCTGCGCCGGACATCCCGAGGCGGTTTCGCGCCACCCGGAATACCTGGCCCTGTTCGGCCCCACGGCGGACAGCGCCCTGGCCGTCTACCAGCACCGCCACGACCATAGCCACGATGTGCATGGGGAAGTTGTGGAGGGCGGTGCCGAATCCGAAGGCCGCTAGACCACATTTCGATCCGGCGGACGCAGGTCCCCCTCACCCAGCTCCGGCTAAGGCTCGGCCCACGGCCTCGCCAAGCCTCCGCACCCTCTCCCCAAGGAGAGGGGTAAGCCAGGCCGCAATGGGTTTCCCTCTCCCTAGGGAGAGGGTTGAGAAGGCTTGGCAAGGCCGAAGGCCGAGCCTTAGCCGGAGCTGGGTGAGGGGGTTGGCCAGGCCAGACGGACGAGGATCTGCCGGTCAGTCCTTCAGGTTCTCGAAGAATTCCTTGGCCCGGGCGAAGAAGCCGTGGCTTTCCGGGTGGGTCTTCTCGCCGCCCTCGCGCTGGAATTCCTCCAGCAGTTCGCGCTGGCGCTTGTTCAGGCTGACCGGGGTCTCGACCTGGACCTGGACATACATGTCGCCGCGCGACTTTGAGTGCAGGATTGTCATGCCGCGGCCGCGCAGGCGGAACTGGGCCCCGGCCTGGGCGCCGGCGGGCACGCTGACCTCGGCCCGGCTGCCGTCGACCACCGGCACTTCCACCGGACCGCCGAGGGCGGCGGTCACCATGGGGATCGGTACCCGGCAATAGATGTCGGCGCCGTCGCGCTGGAACAGCTGGTGCGGCTGTACCGTCAGGAAGATGTAGAGATCGCCGGCAGGCGCGCCATGCATGCCGGCCTCGCCCTCTCCGGCCAGTCGGATGCGGGTGCCGTCCTCGACCCCGGCCGGGATGCTGACCTGCAGAGAGCGGTCCTTACGCACCCGGCCCGAACCGCCGCAATTGCGACACGGGTCGGTGATGACCCGGCCGGCGCCGGCGCAGCTCGGGCAGGTCCGCTCGATGGTGAAGAAACCCTGCTGGGTTCGCACCTTGCCGATGCCGCCGCAGGTCCGGCAGCTCGCCGGTTCCGCGCCGCCGGTAGCACCGGTGCCGGAACAGGGCTCGCAGGACACCGAGCCGGGAACCCGGATCGTCGCCTGCTTGCCGGCGAAGGCATCCTCCAGCGAGATCTCCAGGTTGAACCGCATGTCGTTGCCGCGGCCGGCGCGGGCCCGGCGGCCGCCCATGACGTCGCCGAACATCTCCTCGAAGATGTCCGCGAAACCGCCGCTGAAATTGAAATCGAATCCGCCCGCCCGGCCGCCGGCGCCGTTCTCGAAGGCGGCGTGGCCGAACCGGTCATAGGCGGCGCGCTTCTGCTCGTCCTTGAGGACTTCGTACGCCTCGCTGACTTCCTTGAACTTGCGCTCGGCCTCGTCATCCCCCGAATTGCGGTCGGGATGATACTTCATCGCCAGGGCGCGATAGGCCTTCTTGATCTCGGGAAGGCCGGCGCCGCGCTCGACGCCGAGGAGCTCGTAGTAGTCCTGCTTGCTCATCCCGTCCATCTGACCTTGCGGGACCCCGTCCCACTCCTGGTCGGCGGCGCGCCGCCTGTGTATCAGTTAAAAGGCGCCCCGGCCGTGCCATGGCAGGCAATGGCCGGGGCTGTATTCCTTTTCCGGATCAGGCGTCGACGCTTACGCGGAGCGCTTCTCGTCCTGATCGTCCTCGTCGACCTCCTCGAAATCGGCGTCCACCACCGATTCGTCGGAGCCCTCGGCACCGGGTTCGGCCGCGGCCTCGCCCTCCGGCGCGGCACCGCCTTCGGCCTCCTGGGTCGCCCGGTAGATCGCCTCGCCGATCTTCATCGATGCCTGACCCAGCGCCTCGGTCTTGGCGCGGATATCGGCGGCGTCCTCGCCCTGGACCGCGGTCTGCAGGGCGCTCATCGCCGCATCGATCTCGGCCTTGTCGGACTCCGCGATATTGGCGGCATGCTCGGTCAGCTGCGTCTGGACGCCATGCATCAGGCCGTCGGCCTGGTTGCGCGCCTCGATCAGCTCGCGCTTCTCCTTGTCCTCCGCCGCATGGGCCTCGGCATCCCGGACCATCTGGTCGATGTCGGAATCCGACAGTCCGCCCGACGCCTGGATGCGGATCTGCTGTTCCTTGCCGGTCGCCTTGTCCTTGGCGGAGACGTTGACGATGCCGTTGGCGTCGATGTCGAAGGTGACCTCGATCTGCGGCATGCCGCGCGGCGCCGGCGGCAGGCCGACCAGGTCGAACTGCCCGAGCAGCTTGTTGTCGGACGCCATCTCGCGCTCGCCCTGGAAGACCCGGATCGTGACCGCGGTCTGGTTGTCCTCGGCGGTCGAGAAGACCTGGCTCTTCTTGGTCGGGATCGTGGTGTTGCGGTCGATCAGCCGGGTGAACACGCCGCCCAGGGTCTCGATGCCCAGGGACAGCGGCGTCACGTCCAGCAGCAGGACGTCCTTGACCTCGCCCTGCAGCACGCCGGCCTGGATCGCAGCACCGATCGCCACCACCTCGTCCGGATTGACCCCGCGATGCGGCTCGCGGCCGAAGAATTCCTTCACCGTCTCGATGACCTTGGGCATGCGGGTCATGCCGCCGACCAGGATCACCTCGTCGATCTCCGACGGGACCAGGCCGGCATCCTTCAACGCCGCCTTGCACGGCCCGACGGTGCGCTGGATCAGATCGTCGACCAGCTGCTCCAGCTTGGCGCGGGTCAGCTTGATGTTGAGATGCTTGGGGCCGGACTGGTCGGCGGTGATGAAGGGCAGGTTGACGTCGGTCTGCACCGCAGACGACAGTTCGACCTTGGCCTTCTCCGCATTCTCCTTCAGGCGCTGCAGCGCCAGCCGGTCGTCGCGCAGGTCGATGCCCTGCTCCTTCTTGAACTCGTCGGCCAGGTAATCGACGATCTTTTGGTCAAAATCCTCGCCGCCCAGGAAGGTGTCGCCGTTGGTGGACTTCACCTCGAAGACGCCGTCGCCGATTTCCAGCACCGAGACGTCGAAAGTGCCGCCGCCCAGGTCGAACACGGCGATGGTGCCGGTCTGCTGTTTCTCAAGCCCGTAGGCAAGCGAGGCCGCGGTCGGCTCGTTGATGATGCGCAGGACCTCGAGCCCGGCGATCTTGCCCGCATCCTTGGTGGCCTGGCGCTGGCTGTCGTTGAAATACGCGGGGACGGTGATCACCGCCTGGGTGACGTTCTCGCCGAGATAGGCCTCGGCCGTCTCTTTCATCTTCTGCAGGATGAAGGCGCTGATCTGGGACGGCGCGAATTTCTCGCCGCGGGCCTCGACCCAGGCATCGCCGTTCTCGCCCTCGATGATCTTGTAGGGGACAAGCTCCTTGTCCTTCTTGGTCATCGGGTCGTCGGCGCGGCGTCCGATCAGGCGTTTGATGGCAAAAAGCGTGTTTTCCGGGTTGGTGACCGCCTGGCGCTTGGCCGATTGGCCGACCAGACGCTCGTTGTCATCGGTGAACGCGACGATAGAGGGCGTCGTTCGCGTACCCTCGGCATTCTCGATGACCTTCGCTTGGCTGCCTTCCATGACGGCGACGCACGAATTCGTCGTCCCCAGATCGATACCGATTACCTTGGCCATGAATTCCTCGTTTCTTCCTGGCAGATCCCCGAAGGCCCAAAGGGCGGCACCCTGGGGTCCCCTGATAAGTGCTGTCGATCCATGCGGCGGCACGCCCGTCGCGGGCGCAATGCAGGACTAACGGGAGATATAGGCGTGGCACGGCGGCCCTGCAACCGCCGCACACGGCCTTTCCTTACAACCGGTAAGGATATTTGTAAGCCTATTGTCACATTAGGCGATGAAGAAAGGATTTCAGACCGTCGCCCGCAGTGTCCGGGGCCGCGGACGCCATCCCAGGAGCAATCCGGCGAGGAAACCGCCGACATGCGCGTCCCAGGCGATCCGCCCGTCGATGCCGAAGATCGCCGGCCCGACGAAGGTGAAGATGACATTGATCGCAACCAGCGACGCCAGGAGGGTCAGGCCGCGCCGCCGGACATGCACCGGGCCGCCGATCAGCAGCCGGATGAACGCGCCCATGCAGCCGAACACAGCGCCCGACGCGCCGATCATGTAGACCGGCGCGTTCCAGTCCAGTGCCAGCTTGGCCGCCGCGCCGGCAAGGGCGGCGAGGAGCAGGATCGCGATGTAGCGCCGGGGACCGAAGGCGCGCTCGCACATGCCGCCGAAGGCCAGCAGGAAGCCGACATTGAGCGCGATATGCATGCCGTCGAGGTGAAGCAGCGCATAGGTCACCAGCGACAGCGCCACCATCACCGGTTCTCCGTTCGCCGGGTCGGCAAATGCGAACGCCACCCGGATCGGACGGACCGAGAAAGCCTCGATCACGCTCACCGTCCAGGGCACCGGCGCGAAACTCAATACCCCGAATATGGCGACCAGCAGTGCGGCAACGCCGAGCGTGATCGGCGGCACGTTGAAGGCCCGCGGGCCGTGGGGCCGTTCGGTACCGCTGGAAGAGTCGCTGCCGGTCGGTTCGGGCAGTTCGGGGGATCGATCCATATCCCGGATAAATAGGTATGCCGGCGCGGATGCAAGCGCTCAGTCGCTAAAGGGTCTCGGCATCCGGGTCCTCGCCGGGCCGGTTTGGAAGCACAATCGCGTTGTGGATCTCGCGATGCATCAGGTCGATCAGATCGCGGCCGGCCTCGGTTTCCGCGTCCTCCGTGGTCAGGACCAGATTGAAGTGCGCCATCATGACCCGGGCGTCGCCGGCGACCATGCGATGCATGTTGTAGAACACCAAGGGGGTGCCGTCCTCCTCCCCATGGGCGATGGATTCGATCCAGCTTCCGCTGGAATCGTGGTGGACCTGGACGTGGCCCGGAGGACCCAGCGTCTCGGCCAGACCGGCCGCCATGTCCCGCAGGTTTCCAAGCAGTTCGTCCTTGTCGGACGGCGCGCTGAACTGGTTGTAGTCGAACCACAGGGTCGGATCAGGCGGCGCCTGTTCCGGCAGCACGTCGCAGACATAGCGGCCATCCTCGGCACGCTCGTAGCGCCAGAATTCCGGCACCCGGATATGAATGACGCCCCAGGGCGTGATGCGCTTCAGCTTGGGCGTCGGGCCGACCCGGTCGAGCGGCGTCGCGTCATCGGCAAACCGGCCCTGATTGATCGCCTCGGTCACACCGTGAAGGATGCCGTCTATCGACGAGGTCCCGTCGCCGTCATCGCCGAGCGCGCAAGGCAGCGAAAACCGGACGACACGGATGTAACGGTCGGCCAGCACGTCGAGCGTCGTCCAGCTGACCCCGGACGGCACCCCGTCCCTGGCGGGACGGAACAGCATGAGCACATTGCCGATGACATCGCTGTCCGGCAGATCAGGCACGTCCATCCCATCCTCGCAGGCGAAGGGCGCCAATCCCCCTTCGGCAATCCTCTCCGGCGCCTCGAAGCTCTCGACATGGCAGGACAGGGTGTGCCCCGACGGCAGCGCGAATTCTCCATCCGTGTAACCCTCCGCGCTGTACTGCCAGCTGTCCGGCAGCGGCATCGTGAACAGCCCGTCGGAAATGCTCCATGATGTGTCGCCGGATGCTGGTGGCGTGGTATTCGGCATCGCCTCGCTCGGCTCCTGCTGATATCGTCCGGCAGCCATTGTTCGCCATTTGTTCTTGCGGCGCAACCCAGCATTGGTAGACATCCGGGAAAAATGATCGTTTCCGCCAGCTATCGCACCGACATCCCTGCCTTCTACGGCGACTGGTTCCGCAACCGGCTGAGGGCAGGCTCCTGCCGGGTCGCGAACCCCTATGGCGGGCCGGCCTATGAGGTGCCTCTGACGGGTCCGAATGTGGACGGTTTTGTGTTTTGGACCAAGAATATAGGACCGTTTCTTCCAGTGTTGTCAGAGCTGAGTGAGGCCGGGGTGCCGTTCGTCGTGCAGTACACCATCACCGGCTATCCGACCGCGCTGGAGCAGGCGGTGACGGATGCCGGGCGGGCTGTGGGGCATTGCCGCGACCTGTGCGATGCCCATGGCGGGCGGACGGTGGTCTGGCGCTACGATCCGATCCTGATCACCGATCTGACGCCGGCCGACTGGCATCGCGACATGTTCCGCCAGCTGGCCGAGGCTCTGTCCGGCAGCTGCGACGAGGTGGTGACGTCCTTCGCCCAGATCTACCGCAAGACCGAGCGCAACCTGGCCGCCGCCGCCCGGGAGAACGGATTTCGCTGGATCGATCCCGAAGATGAGGAGAAACGGGCGCTGCTGGCCGATCTGGCGGAGATCGCCTCCGGCCATGGCATGGCCCTGACCCTCTGCACCCAGCCGCATTTGCAGATCCCCGGCACGGCGCCCAGCCGCTGCATTGACGCCGAGCGCCTGTCCGATGTGGCCGGCCGCCCGATCGCCGCGCGGACCAAGGGCAACCGGCCGGGCTGCCTGTGCGCGGAGAGCCGCGACATCGGCGCCTACGACACCTGCCCCCATGGCTGCGTCTATTGTTATGCGGTGCGGCACCGCGACGTCGCCCGCCGCGCCTTCAAGGCGCACGATCCCGAGGCCGAGATGCTCGGCGCCGGATTGCCCAGAGATTAGGCACCCAAAGCCGGGCGCTGGAGATCAGGCTGTCGTGTCGACCTTCTGGGCCGGTTCCGCCTTCGCCACCCCGACCAGGGCCGGGCGCAGCAGGCGGTCGTGGATCATGTAACCGTCCTGGACAACCTGGACGATGGTGCCTGCCGGCTTGCCGGAGTCCGGAACCTCGAACATCGCCTGGTGGAAATTCGGGTCGAATTTCTGCTCCAGGGACTCGATCTTCTTGATCCCGAACTTCTCGAAGGCGCTCAACAGCTCGCGCTCCGTCGCCTCGACGCCCTCGTTCAGGTTGGTCAGCACCGCGTCCTGGCCGATCGCGTCGGCCGGCACCGCGTCCAAAGCGCGGCGCAGATTATCCGCAGGCGACAACAGGTCGCGGGCGAAATCAGTGATGGCGTATCTGGAGATGTCCTGGCGGTCGCGCTCGGCTCTCCGCCGGGTGTTCTCGACCTCAGCCAGGGCGCGCAGCAACTGGTCCTTCATCGCGGCCGCCTCTTCCCTCAACTGCTCGATCTCCGCCGACGGTTCGGCCGCCTGCTCGGTTGGTTGTTCGGCGGTCGTTTCCGCCGCGGCGTCGGCCGCCGCCGGCTCGGATTCCGGCGGCTTCTTCTTCAGAATCGACGACGGCTTCTTCAGGATCGACGGCCTTGGCGGCTCGTCCGCGGGCTGTGCCGCAGGCTCCGGTTCGGGCGAAGGCGCGCAGGGGGTTTGTTGCGCGGATTCGCTCTTCTCCGCCTCGGGCTCGGGCCCGGCGGGTTTCTGATCGGGGGTGTTCATGCTGCCTGGGGGTCGCCCTTTTTGTTCCACAGCAGGCGGCCGACCACCTTGGCGGTGTAGTCGACCATCGGGACGATGCGGGCATAGTTCAGCCGGGTCGGGCCGATAACGCCGATGGCGCCGACGATGTGCTCGCGCTTGTCGGTGAACGGCGCGATGATCATCGAGCAGCCGGTATGGTTGAACAGGTTGCTCTCCGCACCGATGAAGATCTGCACGCCTTCGGCCTGGCCGGCCGCGTCCAGCATCTTCAGCATGGAGTCCTTGGTCTCCAGGATGTCGAACAGGGACCGGATACGCTCCAGATCCTCCAGCCCGTTGACGTCGTTCAGCAGCCGGGACTGGCCCTTGACGATCAATGTGCCGCTCGGCACCGACTCGCCGGACCACGTGGCCAGCCCTTCCTTGACCAGCTTGGCGGTCAGGGCGTCCAGCTGGCTGCGCTGCTGCTCGATCTCCTTGAGGATTTCCGCCCGCGCCTCGGCCAGCGTCCGGCCCACCAGCCGGGCGGTCAGATAGTTGGAGGCGGACACCAGCGAGGCCGCCGGGATGCCGGGCGGCAGCTCGACCACCCGGTTCTCGACGATGCCGTCCTCGTTGACCATCACCACCAGGGCGCGGCCCGGGGACAGGTTGACGAATTCGATGTGCTTCAGCGGCCGGTCCGCCTTCGGCGCCATCACCAGCCCGGCGCAGCTCGACAGGCCGGACAGGGCGCTGGTCGCCTCCTCCAGCACCTCTTCGGGATTGCGGCCGACCGAGCCGCATTGCGCCTCGATATTCTCGCGCTCGGTCTCGGTGACGTCGCCGACCTCCATCAGGGCGTGGACGAACAGCCTCAGCCCGGCCTCGGTCGGCAGCCGCCCGGCCGAGGTATGCGGCGCATAGAGAAGGCCGGACTCTTCCAGATCGGCCATCACGTTGCGGATGGTGGCCGCCGACAGCTCGAGTCCGAGCCGGCGCGAAATCGTACGCGACCCGATCGGCTCGCCCGTCTCCACATAGGCGTCGACGATGTGTCGGAAAACTTCGCGAGAGCGATCGCTGAGTTCGGCGATCATATCCTTGGGCGGGTGCAGAACCGGTCTCTCGAAATCCATGGAAAGCGCTACGCTATTTGGGGAGTTTAGCACAACGCGTCAACTAAACCTTTACCGGACGTCCATGCCTGCACTTTTGCGCCGGCCCACTGGACGCCGGTTGGCCCGAAGGATAGCTTGCAGCGCGGCGAACACCAAAGGAAAGCAGCCCTATGCCTCGAACCGGACGGTCTCCGGACGCACTCCGGCCGGTTACGCTTGAGATCGATGTCAACAAATACGCCGAAGGGGCCTGCCTGGCCCGATTCGGCGACACCCATGTGCTGTGCACGGCCTCGGTCGAGGACCGGGTGCCGGCCTGGCTGAAGGGCGGCGGCCGGGGCTGGGTCACGGCGGAATACGGCATGCTGCCGCGGGCCACCGACCGGCGCACCGACCGCGAGGCGGCGCGGGGCAAGCAGACCGGCCGCACCCAGGAGATCCAGCGCCTGATCGGCCGCTCCCTGCGCGCCGTGACCGATCTGAAGGCATTGGGCGAGCTGCAGATCCGCATCGACTGCGATGTGCTGCAGGCCGATGGCGGCACCCGCACCGCGGCCATCACCGGCAGCTATGTCGCCCTGGCGGTCGCCCTGCGCCATCTGCACGACATCAAGGCGATCAAGTCGATCCCCCTCACCGACCACGTGGCGGCGGTGTCCTGCGGGCTCTGTGGCGGCGAGGCGCGGCTGGATTTGGACTACGACGAGGACAGCACCGCCCAGGCGGATGCTAATTTCGTCCTCACCGGCAGCGGCGGCATCGTCGAAATCCAGGCGACGGCGGAAACCGAACCCTATTCCGAAGAGGCGTTCGGCCAGCTCCTGGGACTCGCCCACAAAGGGGTCGCGGAGCTGGTCGAAATCCAGAAGGCGGCCCTGGGCTAGCTCTTGTCCCGCAGGATCTCGATCAGGCTGGAGGTGTCCCAGCGATTGCCGCCACGCGCCTGGACCGCGGCGTAGATCTGGTCGACCAGGGCGGCGACCGGCAGGCGGGCGCCGTTGCGGCGGGCCTCGTCAAGGCAGATCGACAGATCCTTGCGCATCCAGTCGACCGCGAAGCCGAACTCGAACTCGCCGCGCAGCATGGTCGAGCCCCGATTGTCCATCTGCCAGGACTGGGCCGCGCCCTTGGAAATCACATCCAGCACCTTTTCGCCGTCCAGCCCGGCCTTCTGGGCGAAGTTCAGCCCTTCCGACAGGGCCTGCACCAGCCCGGCGATGCAGATCTGGTTGACCATTTTGGTGAGCTGTCCCGAACCGGCCGGCCCCATCAGGGTGCAGGCCTTGGCGAAACAGTCGATAGCCGGCTTGGCGGTCTCGAAGGGTGCGGACTCGCCGCCGACCATGACCGTCAGCTGACCGTTCTCCGCGCCGGCCTGGCCACCGGACACCGGCGCATCGAGGAAGGCGATGCCGCGATCCTTGGCCGCGGCGTCGAGCTCCCGCGCCAGCGACGCGGAGGCGGTGGTGTGGTCCACCAGGATGGTGCCGGACTCCATGCCGGCGAAGGCGCCGGTGTCGCCGTAGATCACGCTGCGGACATCGTCGTCATTGCCGACGCAGACGAAGACGATTTCGGCCCCGCGCGCCGCCTCGGCCGGGGTCGCGGCCGCCGCGCCGCTATGCGCCTTGGTCCAGGCCTCGGCCCTCGCCGCGGTGCGGTTGTAGACGGTGACGTCGTGGCCGGCGGCGGCCAGGTGGCCGGCCATCGGCCCGCCCATGACCCCCATGCCCAGGAATGCGACCTTCATGCTGCGCCTCTTCTTGCTGGATTGCTGTCGATCAAGCGCGGGACCTTAGCGCGGCCGGCCGGGGCTGGCCATGATTTGCGCATGCGTTGTGCGCTCGCGATCCTCTCACCGTTTGACATCGCCGCGGCGATGGGTATTTAGCCGGTCATGGCCAGACATTTCTCCGACGACACCCTGGTGATCGCCAGCCACAATCCGGGCAAGGTGACCGAGATCGCCGACCTGCTTTCCGGGCGTGTGCAGCATTTCCCGTCCGCCAAGGACTTCGGGCTCAGCGATCCGGAGGAGACCGGCGACAGCTTTGGCGCCAATGCCGATCTCAAGGCCCGCTTCGTGGCCGAGGCCACCGGCAAGCCGGCCCTGGCCGATGACAGCGGCCTGGTGGTGCCGGCGCTGGACGGCAGGCCGGGCATCCACTCCGCCCGCTGGGCCGAGCGCGCGGATGGCGAACGGGATTTCGCCTTCGGCATGGAGAAGCTGCAGGCCGCCCTGGAGGAGCGCGGGGCCGCCGACCGCGCCGCCTATTTCGCCTGCGCCCTGGCGCTGTGCTGGCCCGACGGGCATTGCGAGGTGGTCGAGGGCCGGGTGCAGGGCCGGCTGGTGTGGCCGCCGCGCGGCGATCGCGGCTTCGGCTACGACCCGATGTTCCAGCCGACCGGCTACGACATCACCTTCGGTGAGATGGAGCCTGCCGCCAAACACAGCATCAGCCATCGCGCCGAGGCCTTCCGGCGGCTGCTGGCGCTCTGCTTCGGCGGATGAGCGACGCGGCGCTCGGTCTCTACATCCATTGGCCGTTCTGCCGGTCGAAATGCCCGTACTGCGATTTCAACTCCCATGTGCGCGAGGGTGTCGACCAGGACCGGTGGCGCCGGGCCCTGCTCCGCGAGCTCGATCATTTCGCCGACGAAACCGCGGGCCGGTCAATCGGGTCGATTTTCTTCGGCGGCGGCACGCCGTCGCTGATGCCGCCGGCCACCGCCGGGGCGCTGATCGCGCGGGCGGCGGAGCGCTGGACGCTGACCGACGATGTCGAGATCACCCTGGAGGCCAATCCGACCTCGGTTGAGGCCGGCACCTTCGACGGATTCGCCGCTGCTGGTGTCAACCGCGTCTCGCTGGGGGTGCAGGCGCTTGATGACGACGCCCTGGCATTTCTCGGCCGCGGCCACAGCGCCGACGAGGCGCTGTCGGCGGTGGCCGAGGCGGCGCGGCGCTTCCGGCGCTACAGCTTCGACCTGATCTACGCCCGCCCCGGCCAGACCGTCGACCGGTGGACCGAAGAGCTGCGCCGGGCGCTGGAGCATGCCCGGGGGCACCTGTCGGTCTATCAGCTCACCATCGAGCCCGGCACCGCGTTCCATACGATGCATGCCCGCGGCGAACTTGGCATGCCCGACAGCGATACCCAGGCCGACCTCTACGACGCCACCCTGCAGGTGCTCGGCGATGCCGGGCTGCCCGCCTACGAGATCTCCAACCATGCCCGGCCTGGAGAGGAATCCCGGCACAATCTGGTCTATTGGCGCTATGAGGATTATGTGGGCATCGGCCCCGGCGCCCATGGCCGCCTGACCCTGGGAGACGGCACGAAATGGGCGGCCCGGACCCATCGGGCGCCGGAAATCTGGCTGGAACGGGTCGAGCGCGATGGTCACGCGGAAAAGCCGCGCGACGCGATCGCGCCTGGCGACCGGCTGTCCGAGATGCTGATGATGGGGCTCAGGCTGCGGGAGGGCGTGGCGCTGGATCGGGTGAGGGAGGAAACCGGTCAGGCGATCGAGGCGCAGATCGCGCCCGACGCCCTCGGTCGCCTCATCGACGGTGGCTTCCTGACGAAGGATTCACAGCGGCTCCGCGCCACCGCGCAGGGCCGGCAGCGGTTGGATTCCGTGCTGGCGGCGCTGCTGGCCTGATCAGGTGCCGGCGGCGAAGCTCTGGGCTGCGGGGACCCGCACCACCGAGCCGTCCTGGGTGACCTCCAGGATCGCCTGGGCGCGCTCGACCACACCGTCCTGACGGAAGCGGAAGACGCCGTCCAGCCCGGCAAACCCGCTCGGATTGGTCAGGGTGACGATGTCGAAACCGGGGCGGTCAGACATGCGGCTCAGCGCGGCTGCCAGCGCCACCGCGTCATAGGCAAGCGTCGCCAGCCGCGGCGCGTTCTGGCCGAACAGGGTGAAATAGCGCCGCTCGAACTCGGTGCGCAGCTCGGGCTGCGGAGCCGCATACCAGCTGCCGACCAGATCCGGCTCCAGGCCCAGCTCGGCGCCGTCCCAGATCCCAGTGCCCAGGATCTGCACATTGGTCACGTCGAAGAAGGGCAGCATGGCCGCCAGCGCCCGCAGCTTCAGCCCGGTCTCCGGGATCAGGATGGCGTCGTATTCGACGGTGCCGAACAGGCCCGGCTCGGCGATCGCCTCGACGTTGGCCGACTGGTCGGCGGAATTCGGGTCATAGAACTCCACCCGCTGCACGGTGGCCCCGACCGACGCGGCGGATTCCTCAAGCGCCGCCACGACCGTCTGGCCGTACGGATTGTTCGGCGCCAGCGCGGCATAGTTGAAATGGCCCTGGGTCGAGCTGTAGCGCACGATCTGCTCGACATCGCCGGCCGGCACGAAGCCCATGACGAAGACATTGCGGCCGGCCACAGTGCGGTCGCTGGTGAAGGCGATGACGTTGACCCCGGCCGACTCGGCGACCGTGCGCACCTCGGAAACTGAGGTGCCGAAGAACGGCCCCAGGATCAGCTGCGCGCCATCGGCCAGCGCCAGGCGCGCCGCCTCCGCCGCGCCAGCCGGCGTGCCGCCGGTATCGCGCGGAACCAGCTCGAAATTGTCGTCGCCGGCATCGAACACCGCCATCTGGGCCGAATTCAGCAGGGCCTGGCCGATATCGCTGCCGCGGCCGGTCAGAGGCAGCAGCAAGGCGACCCGGGTACGGCTGGGATTGGTGCGCCCATAGGGGTCGACGATCGGTTCGATGGGCCCGATGTCGGGATCGCGCAACTGTACCGGATCGCCGGTCCCGGCTACTCTCGTTCCGTTGCAGGCGCCCAACACCATGACCAGCGCCAGCGCCAAGACGGCTATCCGCGGCATCGAGTGTGGTTCAGCGTTCCGACGTGACACGACAACCCCCACGACATGGTTTTGCCTCGGACCCGGAGCCGGCCGAGGCGGACCCATCCACCCGCCACCGGGCAGCTGAGCGCGACCCTAGCGGCGGTGTCTGGGCAAGTAAACCGGTCGAACCGGTTCCGTGCGGGCTGTACCTCACGGCGGTTCCGATCGGCAATGCCCGAGACATCACCTTGCGCGCTCTCGATACGCTTGCGGCGGTGGATGCGATCGCGTGCGAAGACACGCGCGTGACCGGTAAACTGTTGGGTCTTTATGGCATTTCCGGGTCGCTGATTTCCTACCACGACCACAATGCCGACAAGATGCGACCCGCGATCCTGAAGCGGATTGCGCAAGGACAATCCGTCGCGCTGGTCTCGGATGCCGGAACGCCGCTGATCTCCGATCCCGGCTACAAGCTGGTGCGCGCCGCGCAGGAACAGGGGCTGCCGGTCACCTGCCTGCCCGGCGCCAGCGCGCCGCTGACCGGATTGCTGCTGTCCGGCCTGCCCAGCGACCGGTTCATGTTCGCCGGCTTCCCGCCGTCCCGTTCGGCGGCGCGCCGGTCCGCATTCGCGGCCCTGGCCGAGGTGCCGGCGACGCTGGTGTTCTTCGAATCGGCCAAGCGGCTTCCGGCCAGCCTGGCCGATCTCGCCGCCACCCTGGGCGACCGCGAGGCGGCGGTGACCCGCGAGCTGACCAAGCGGTTCGAGGAGGCCCGGCGCGGCACACTGGAAAGCTTGGCGGCGCATTACGCCGAGGCGGGCCCGCCCAAGGGCGAGGTGGTCCTGGTGGTCGGCCCGCCGGGCGCGGCCGCCGAGATCGGCGATGCCGAGATCGACGCCATGCTGCGCGATGCCATGGTCAATCTCAGTCTGCGCGATGCGGCCGCGGCGGTGGCGGAGGCGTCGGGCCGGCCGCGCCGCGCTGTCTATCAGCGCGCACTGGCGCTGGGCGGCCCGGCGAAAGACAGCGATGTCTGAGCCGGGCCGCCGCCGCGCCGAAGGCTGGGGCCGGAGGGCCGAGGATGTCTGCGCCCTTCTCCTGCGCGCCAAGGGCTACCGCATCCTCGCCCGCCGCTTTCGCTGCCCGGCCGGAGAGATCGACATCGTCGCCCGGCGTGGCCGGGTGCTGGCCATCGTCGAGGTCAAGGCCCGGGCGAACGACGCCGCGGCGATGGAGTCGCTGACCCTTCGCCAGCGCGGACGGCTGGAGCAGGCAGCGCTGGTCTTCCTGGCCGGCAATGCGGCCGGATTTGTGCCGCATTCGGATTTCAGCTTGCGGTTCGATCTGATGGTGGTGACGCCGTGGCGCTGGCCGCGGCATCTGGCGAACGCCTGGCAGCCCGAGGTTTCGATGGACGGGCTTGGCGTTCTGTGAAGGAGGGCATGGGCGTGCGTGGTTGGGGCATTGGCCGTCCCGGGTTCCGGGATTTGGCGATCTTGGCGGTCCTCGCGGGTCTGGTATCCGGGTGCGCCGGGCCGGTTGTTCTGGCCGGCGCGGCCGCGACCGGCGCGGTGGTGGTCGCCGAGGAGCGGTCGACGGACGACGTGGTCGACGACACCGGCATCAAGCTGGCGATCAACAAGGCCTGGCTGGAATCCGATACGACCATCTTCTCCAACCTGAATACCCGGGTGAACGAGGGGCGGGTGCTGATCACCGGCGTCGTCGCCGACCCGGAACAGCGGCTGGAAGCGGTCCGCCTCGCCTGGCAGGTGGACGGCGTACGCGAGGTCATCAACGAGATCGAGGTGGCCGAACCCGCGGGCTTCAGCGGCTATGCCCGCGACACGGCGATCTCGGCCCAGATCAAGTCACGGCTGCTGTTCGACACCTCGATCCAGTCGATCAACTACACCATCGTGACCGAGAGCCGGGTCGTCTACCTGATGGGCATCGCCCAGGACGATGCGGAACGCGCACGGGTGATCGACCATGCGCGCCAGATACCCTATGTTCGACGGGTGGTCGATTACACCCGTCTGAAGACCGCCGCGACGGCGGCCACCGGAACGGGGACCGAATAGGGTCTGAGGGGCGCGGCATATGGCCGAAGACATCCATCGCATCCTGCGACACGCTGGAACCCTGCCGGACGAGTCTGTCGACCTGGCCGAGACGGCGCTGGCCTTTGCCGCCCTGGACCGGTCCTGCTCCACCGATTGGTATCGTGAGCATATCGCCCGGCTCTCCGCTGAGGTCGGCGCCGATGCCGCCGAACGCGACCCGGACGGTGTCGAGGGCCCGTCGGCGGCCCTGGCGGCGGTGTTCGCCGGCCGCTACGGCTATCGCGGCGACACCGCGACCTATGAGGATCCGCAAAACGCCAACCTGATGCGGGTGATCGACCGCCGCAAGGGGCTGCCGGTGGCGCTCGGCATCCTTTACATCCATGCCGCCCGCAGCCAGGGCTGGGACTGCTCAGGGCTCAATTTCCCCGGGCATTTCCTGATCCGCCTGGACCGCCACGGCGAGCGCGCCATCCTCGATCCGTTCGACGGTGGCCGGCCGCGCGGACCGGCCGATCTGCGCTCGCTGCTGAAGGCGGTGCTGGGCCAGGAGGCGGAGCTGGAGCACAAGCATTACGCGCCGGTGGGCAACCGGGCGGTGCTGCTGCGCCTGCAGAACAACATCAAGCTGCGGCACATGAACGACGGCCGCTATGCCGAGGCGGCCAGGATCCTCGAGGGCATGGTGATGATCGCCCCCGACGAGCCGGATCTGTGGCGCGAGGCCGGCCTGGTGCGGGCTCGGCTGGGCGAATACGGCGCCGCCATCGAGGCGCTGGACCGGTTCATCACCGCCGCCGACAGCGACCACGCCCGCCACGAAGCCGCGACCCTGCTGCAGCAGATCAAGGCCCGGCTGAACTAGGGCATCGGCGGCCTTCGGCCAAGCTTTCGCTAGCCCCCTCACCCGGCTCGCTTGCGCTCGCCACCCTCTCCCGCGAGGGGAGAGGGACCTCAATCCAGTGCCGCTCAAACGACCCCTCTCCCCTCGCGGGAGAGGGAGGGACCCGCGCGTAGCGTGGGAGGGTGAGGGGGCTCCAAGAGACCTTGGCCACAGGCCGCCGCTTCCCCATTTCCGATGGAATGCGCTAAGACTGCGCGCCGAACCGCCCTGCCCTGCCCGAGGACCGTCCCATGAGCCTGGCCATCGCTATCCAGATGGACCCGATCGAGAGCGTCGACATCGCCGCCGACAGCACCTTCGCCATGGCGCTGGAGGCCCAGGCGCGTGGGCACGGCCTCTACCACTACCTGCCGCAGCACCTGTCGTTCCGCAACGGCCGGGTCTATGCGCATGCCCGGCCGCTGACCGTGCGACCGGTCAAGGGCGACCATTTCACCCTGGGCGATCCGGAGACCCTGGACCTGGCGGCGGTCGACGTGGTGCTGATGCGCCAGGACCCGCCTTTCGACATGGCCTATATCACCGCCACCCATCTGCTGGAGCATGTGCATCCCCAGACCCTGGTGGTGAACGACCCGGTCGAGGTGCGCAACGCGCCGGAGAAGCTGTTCGTCACCCATTTCGCGGAGCTGATGCCCGAGACCCTGATCTCCTCCCACAAGGACGACATCCTGGCCTTCCGCCGCGAGTTCGAGGACATCATCGTCAAGCCCCTGTTCGGCAATGGCGGCGCCGGCGTGTTCCACGTGACGCCGGACGACGAGAACCTCAACGCGCTGCTGGAGATGTTCACCGAGCTGTACCGCGAGCCCGTCATCGTGCAGCGCTACCTGCCGGAGATCCGCGAGGGCGACAAGCGCATCATCCTGGTTGACGGCGTGGCGGCGGGCGCCGTCAGCCGGCTGCCGCCCCAGGGCGAGGCGCGGGCCAATTTCCACGCCGGCGGCAAGGCGCTGAAGACCGAGCTGACCGCCCGTGAGCAGGATATCTGCGCCGCCATCGGCCCGACCCTGAAGGAGCGCGGCCTGATCTTCGTCGGGATCGACGTGATCGGCGACTACATGACCGAGATCAACGTCACCTCACCCACCGGCATCCAGGAGATCAACCGCCTGGACGGCGTGAAGATCGAAGCCGACATCTGGAACGCGATCGAGGGCCGGATTAGCCGGATGGCGGGCTAGGCCGAAGATCGCAGCTAACGCCCGCCGCCGCTTCGGCTGTCGTCGTCGCGGACCTCCTCGGTCCAGCGCTCCCGAGGCAGCGGAGAGAACAGCTCGATCAGGTTTCCGTCGGGGTCGCGTAGATGGGCGGCCCGGATCGTCCAGGCGGGGTAATCCTTGGGTTCGGTGATGAAGACAGCGCCCTTGTCGCGCAGCATGGGCACTGCGGCATCCAGATCCTCGACCTGCAGGACCAGGGCTGCGCGGTCCTGGGCCGGCGCGTCGGCCGGCAGAGTCTGGGTGCCGACCGCATCGGCCATCAGATCGCGCTGGAACAATGCGATGAGGGCCCCGTTCCCGGCCTTGAAGTCGGCGTAGCGACCGCCCTCCTCGCCCCAGACCGGTTCCAGCCCGACAACGTCCCTGTAGAACCGGAAGCAGGCATCGAACCGGTCGACCAGCAATCGCACGCTGTACAGACGCATGGCCGCCTCCGTCAGTCCACCAGTGTCAGATCCGGCAGGATCAGCCGTTTCCGCGGCTGGTCCTTGGTGCGGGAGAGGGTGAGGACGATGCGCGGGCCGGAGCCGGCGGTTCCCAGCGAGATCAAACCGGTCTCCGCCAGGGCCTCGAAGGCCGGGGCCGGGGTGACGCCGGGCGGGTAGTCCAGGCGCAGGGCGACGATCTCCGCCAGCCCGATCGGGCGCTGGCGGGCGCCGGCGCGGAAATCGGTCCATTGGTCCGGCCGCTCGCCGCCGCCCGGCGGGGCGAACAGGAAGGGCTGGTGCGGGTCCTCGCTGGCCAGCGCCACAGGGATGGTGGCGCCGAACGGGGCCTCATAGTCCCAGGTGGCGAATGGCAGGGCCCCGTTCAGCCCGCCGCCGCGCACCGCGATACCGAAGGGCGAGGCGCGGTAGGATTCCCATTGCGACCGCTCCGCCAGCCGGGTGCGCTCCACCCCCGGCGAGCTGATCTCGTCCCAATCCTCGACCCAGACCAGCTCCAGATAGGCATTGTCGAAGGCGTAGCAGACATTCGCCGTGCCCTGCCCCGGATGCCGCCGCCGATAGGCCTCGCGGAACCCGGCCCGGGCCAAGGTGCCGGCCTCCCGCCCGCCCGGCGGCCTGACGAAGAGAAAGATGTGGTCGAGTTCCAGGTCCGATGTCATCGCGATGCTCTTGTTCGTGTTCGCGCTAGGATGGCATCGGTCCGGATTCTGCGCGAGGGGGATTCGGACGGCGCCGTGCCAGCAATTCGACGCAGCCGATCGGCGCTCGTCACTGCGTTTATAGCCTTCGGCGCCTCCACGCCAGCGCTTGCCGTGATCGCTGCCCGCCCCTACCCTCGTCGCGCTTGAAACTTGGCGGGGCGATCGATCCTTGGTTGCGCGGGTCAATACGGTGGCGTTCCAGGGCATCGATGTCCTGCCGATCGACGTGCAGGTGCAGATGACCGGCGGCATGCCGGCCTTCACCGTGGTCGGATTGCCGGACAAGGCGGTGGCGGAGAGCCGGGAGCGGGTGCGCTCGGCGCTGCATGCGCTGGGGCTCGGACTGCCGCCCAAGCGCATCACCGTCAACCTGGCGCCGGCCGACGTGCTGAAGGAGGGCAGCCATTTCGACCTGCCCATCGCGCTCGGCCTCCTGACCGTGCTCGACGTGCTGCCGGCCAGCGAGATCGCCGGCTATTCGGCGTTGGGCGAGCTGGCGCTGGACGGCGCCATCAGCCCGGTGGCCGGAGTTCTGCCTTCCGCCATCAACGCCGCCGCGCGGGAGTTGGGTCTGATCTGCCCGGCCGGCTGCGGGCCGGAGGCGGCTTGGGCCGCCAATGAGGATGGCCGCATCGAGGTGCTGGCGCCGCCGACGCTCCTGTCCCTGATCAACCATTTCAAGGGCAGCCAGGTGCTGAGCCCGCCCGAACCGAAGGTGGAAGACACCTTCGAGGCGCCGCTGGACCTGAAGGACATCAAGGGCCAGGAGACGGCCAAGCGGGCGGTGGAGCTGGCCGCGGCCGGCGGCCACAACCTGCTGATGATCGGACCGCCCGGCTCCGGCAAGTCGATGCTGGCGGCGCGCCTTCCGGGCCTGCTGCCGCCGCTGACCCCGGCCGAGGCGCTCGAGGTCTCGATGATCCATTCCGTCGCCGGCCTGCTGACCGGCGGCCGCCTGCTGCGCAACCGCCCATTCCGCGACCCGCACCATTCCGCCTCCCTGCCGGCCCTGGTCGGCGGCGGCCTGCGCGCCAAGCCCGGCGAGATCTCCCTCGCCCATCGCGGCGTGCTGTTCCTGGACGAACTGCCGGAGTTCGCCCGCGCCACGGTGGAGGCGCTGCGCCAGCCGCTGGAGAGCGGCCGCGCCGTCATCGCCCGGGCCAACACCCATGTGACCTATCCGGCCCGGGTGCAGCTGGTGGCGGCGATGAACCCCTGCCGCTGCGGCCATCTCGACGATCCGGCCCTGGCCTGCTCCCGCGCGCCGCGCTGTGCCGCCGACTACCAGGCCAAGATCTCCGGCCCGGTCTTCGATCGCATCGACCTGCATGTGGACGTGCCGGCGGTCAGCCCCGCCGACCTCTCCCTGCCGCCGCCGGCCGAGGGCTCTGCCGAAGTAGCGGCCCGCGTCGCCGCGGCCCGCGCCATCCAGGCCGACCGCTATGCAGGTGTCCCCGAGGACCGCCGACCGGCCACCAATGCGGAACTGGACGGTGAGCTGCTGGAAGAGCTCGCCGCCCCGGACGAAGCCGGCCGTACCTTGCTGACCGAGGCCGCCGGCCGCCTCAAGCTCTCCGCCCGCGGCTACCACCGCGTCCTGCGCGTCGCCCGTACCCTGGCCGATCTGGATGGCGGCGGCGGCGTGACCCGGATGCATGTGGCCGAGGCGCTGAGCTATCGCCGGGTCGCGCCAGGGCGCTGACGCCGCGCCGTCGCTTGCCCTGACCTCCTGTCCACGGAATACTCGGGTGGGGCAGGACAAGGGGGACGGTCGCCATGGGATACTGCACACCGGATCAATACCGGGAGCATGTGCGTTCGGTGCGCGGGGTGCAGGTGCCGATCCGGGTGCCGAAGGAGCGGACCGAGCCGCCGAACACCGAACAGTTCCGGATCATCCTGCGCACGCTGGAGCTGGTGCCGGTGCCGCATCTCAGGCTGTTTTCCGTGCCCCGGGCCCATATCCAGGTGTCGCGGCGCGGCTGCGCGCCCCGGCGCGGCGGCGGCAATGGCGGCGAGGCGCGATGGATCCGGCTGGCCGCGGCGACCATCGGCGCCGACTACAACCGCAACATCAACGTGACCCTGTTGCATGAGATGGGCCACATCGTCGACACCGCCTATCGCGGCATGCGCTGGCTGCAGCAGAACGACCGCGAAGGCTATCGGATGCTTGCGGCCACGGGGCACACCGGCGCCACCGATTTCGACGGCGAGCGCTTCGCCGATTGCTACATGATCTTCCTGATCACCCAGGTCGCCGGACGCGGCTACAACCACCGGGCCGACCCCGCCGCCTATCGCGGCGCCGAGGCGACCCGGCGGTTCCAGCTTCTGCTGAACACGCCCGCCTTCGAGGGCTGGACCGGACCGCTCTCCGAGCTGCGGCGGGACCCGGCCGCCGCGACGCCCAGCACCACGCCGGGCGGGCCGGGCCCGCAGCCCATGCCGCTATAGGGTCGAGCGATGCGCAAACTGGAAGGCTCCTGCCATTGTGGCGCGGTGCGGTTCTCGGTCGAGACCCATACGCCGGTGCCCTATATGCGCTGCTATTGCTCGATCTGCCGCAAGACGGCGGGCGGCGGCGGCTATGCCATCAACCTGATGGGCGAGGCGGAGACGCTGGAGGTCGAGGGGGCGGAGAACATCACCGCCTATGCCGTGCGCCGCTCGGCCGATCCGGATGCCCATACGGGCGACGCCCGGCGCCATTTCTGCAAGCACTGCGGCAGCGCGCTCTGGGGCAGCGACAAGCGCTGGGCGCAATGGGTCTATCCCTTCGCCTCGGCCATCGATTCCGACCTGCCGGAGCCGGCGGACCGGACCCACATCATGCTGGGTTCCAAGGCGAATTGGGTCACGGTGCCCGATGCCGGCCCCCACGATGCCCATTTCGAAGAATACCCCGACCGCTCCGTCGCCGACTGGCACAAGGCCCACGGCGTCTGGGAGGAGTGAGGCCCTGCGGTCATTGGAACCACAGAGGCACAGAGGCACAGAGAACCAACTCGAAAAACTACTCCGTCGTCATTCCCGCGAAAGCGGGAATCCAGGTTTCCAGCCCCAGACGCGGACAAGAAGGTGCCGACTGGATTCCCGCCTTCGCGGGAATGACGATCAGGGAGTGTGGGCGAGAATGGCGGCGAGGAAGCACGGGCAGGAATGGCGGAATAGCACGGCCATCTCTGTGCCTCTGTGCCTCTGTGGTGAACCTTCTTTAGTTCCCAACCCCTATCGCAGCGCCAGGGTGCGTTCGAAGGAGGAGACGGTGATCGGGACGGGCACGCCGCTGCGGTCGGCCAGGGCGCGTTCCACCACCAGCCAGTCGACCCGGTCGGAGGCGTCGCCGGCCATGGTCAGGACCAGGGCGCCGATGCCGATGGCCGGCACTGGATCGAAATGGCCTTCTGCCTCGATCTGGGCCGCCTGGTCCAGGGTCGGGTGGACCTCCAGGTAGAGCTCGCCGCCGGACCAGCCGATCTTGACCGGCTCGTCGACCACCCGAACCGTCGTCTCGTCCGGCACCATCTCGTAGAGCGCGACGATGTCCTCCGGATAGAGGCGGATGCAGCCGCGGCTGATCCGGCGGCCGATGCCGTAGGGCTCGTTGGTGCCGTGGATCAGGTATTGCGGCCAATCGAGATAGAGGGCGTGGGAGCCGAGCGGGTTGTCGGGGCCGGCCTCGACGACCGCCGGCAGGGTCGGATCGTCGCGCCGGGCCGCGGCGGTCGGATACCAGTTCGGACCCTCCTTGCGGCGCACGATGCGGGTCTCGCCGGTTGGCGTCTCCAGCCCCTCGCGGCCGATGCCGATCGGGAAGGTCCGGGGTGTGCCGTCCTCGCCGTAATAGTAGAGCCGCTGTTCCGCCAGGTTGATCACCAGGCCCTCGCGCGGGGCGGAGGGCAGGATATGGGCCTGCGGCACGGTCAGCCTGGTGCCGTCGCCGGGCAGCCAGGGATCGACGCCCGGATTGGCCGCCACCAGCTCGGTGTAGCCGACCCCGAAATCGCGGGCGAGCGCGATCAGCGTGTCTTCCTCGCTGGTGCGGTAGGCGTCGAGCGAGCCGACCAGGTCGCCCTCATGCGAGCCGGTGCCGCAGGCGCCCAGCAGCAGCGGCGCCAGCACCGCCAGCTTCGGAATCCATCGTGAAAGAACCGCACGCGCAACCATCGGGACGGACTGTTTCCCCCATTTTTCTGCGCGGCATCGAAACGATAGCGCCGTTTTCCGCCGCGCGGCCATGCCTGGCGGATCACACTTGCGTGCGGTCGGACCGGCCGGCAGTTTCGTGCTATAGCCAAGAATCGTTAAGCCATTGGAAATACCGCGATTCGGATGCCCGATTTCCCGCCTCCTCCACCCGTCATCGGCCACCGCGGCGCGGCGTCGCATGCGCCGGAGAACACCCTGGCCGGCATCCGCAAGGCCGCGGCGCTGGGCGTCACGATGGTCGAGTTCGACGCCAAGCTGACCGCCGACGGCGTGCCGGTCCTGATGCATGACGACCGGCTGGACCGGACCACCAGCGGCTCCGGCCTGTCCCGGGATGCGTCGCTGGCGACGATCCGCACCCTGGATGCCGGCGGCTGGTTCGACCCGGCCTTCGCCGGCGAGCCGGTGCCGACCCTGGCCGAGGCGCTGGAGCTGTGCGTCTCGCTGGGCCTGGCGGTCAATCTGGAGATCAAACCCTGCAAGGGTCGCGAGCGCGAGACGGCGGAGGCGTCGCTGGCGGTGGCGCGCGAAGTCTGGCCGTCGGACCGGCCGCCGCCGCTGGTGTCCAGCTTTGCCCGGGAGTCGATGGAGACGGCGCAGGCCGCGGCGCCGGACTGGCCGCGCGGATTCCTCTTCGACAAACGGCCACCGGATTTCGAGGCGGCCGTCGCCGCACTGAGGCCGGCGACGATCAACACGTCGCACAAGCGGCTGAACGCGAAGACGGTCGCCGCGCTCAAGGCGCCCGGCCTGCCCCTGCTGGCCTACACGGTGAACGATCCGGCCCGGGCCCGGGCGCTGTTCGCCATGGGCGTCGACGGCGTCTTCAGCGACGCCCCGGATGCGATCCTGGCGGTGGCCGGGTGACGGTGCGAACCGGGAGGCCGGGCCGTCCGAAGACAAGGATCAGCAACGCCGCCATCGCTGCGGCGCGGAGCATCGGGCCGAAATACGGGAACGGTGGGAAATCCGTTTCGTCGCGCAGCCGCTCCGTGACGAGCGCCAACTCGATATCGAGCCGGAGAAGCACTGGAACATAGGCAACCATGACCAAGGCCAGGGTTCCGAGGACCACCCGGCGCGGCGCCGCCATCAGCAACAACAGTGCCACCGCGGCGGGCAGGAAGCCGGTGGCCAGCATGGCTGCGGTGCCGGCGAGCACCTCGATGTTGACCGGCCCGAAATTCGGGTAGCGGGTCAGCCACCCCAGGAAATACGGCATGCCCGCATACGCGCCTGGCACCGGGCCCGCGGCCACCGCCCACGGGAACAGCAGCGCCAAGGGTGCCGTCGAGCAGAGCAGCAGCGGGCCGACAGGTCGCATCCGGGGTTCCTTGAGCAGGTAGGACGTGCCCAACAGACCGAAGCCGGCCCCCACCGTCGTTGGCGGCCAGGGAATGTCCATGGCCGCATCATGCAGCCAGGTCGGAAGCGCGCCGGTGCTCTCGGCAGTCAACCAGCAGACGGTCAGCACCACAGGAAGAAGGAGGACGACGATCAGCGTCCGGAATGCCGACCCCGACAGACGGCTACCCGGTTCCGCCATTCTCGCCGTTTTTCGGCGCGCCGGGCATGCCGATGGCGTGGAAGCCGCTGTCCACGTGGTGGACCTCGCCGGTGACGCCGCCTGACAGCGGGCTCAGCAGGTAGAGGCCGGCGCCGCCGACCTCCTCCAGGGTCACGTTGCGGCGCAGCGGGGCGGCGTTCTGGTTGAACTTGTAGACGTAACGGGCATCGGCGATGGCGCTGCCGGCCAGGGTCCGCATCGGCCCGGCCGAGATCGCGTTCACCCGGATGCCGCTAGGCCCCAGATCGTTGGCCAGGTAGCGCACGCTGGTCTCCAGCGCCGCCTTGGCGACCCCCATCACGTTGTAGTTCGGCATCACCCGCTCCGCCCCCAGATAGGTCAGTGTCAGGAGGCTGCCGCCATTGGGCATCAGCGCCTCGGCCCGGCGCGCGATGGCGGTGAAGGAGTAGCAGGAGATCCTGAGCGTGCGGCTGAAATTCTCCGCCGTGGTATCGAGATAGCGGCCTTTCAGCTCTTCCTTGTCGGAATAGGCGACCGCGTGCACCAGGAAGTCGATCGCGCCCCAAGCGCCGGACAGCTGCTCGAAGACCGCGTCGACCGAGGACTCGTCCTCCACGTCGCAAGGCATCACGATCTCGCTGCCCAGCGATTGGGCCAGCGGTTCGACCCGCCGCTGGAACGCCTCGCCCTGATAGGTGAAGGCCAGGGTCGCACCCTGGCCGTGCAGCGCCTGCGCGATGCCCCAGGCGATGGAATGGTTGTTGGCGACTCCCATGACCAGGCCCTTCTTGCCAGCCATGAGTCCCTGCTGTGCCGTCATCGGATCCTTGCTCCGGTGTGTTCTCCCCGCACGAGAGACGGTCAGTCGCGGTATCGTTTGAAGGCGAGCGCGGCGTTGGTGCCGCCGAAGCCGAAGCTGTTCGACATGACGCAGTTCAGCCCGGCATTGTCGCGCCGTTCGCGCATCACCGACATGCCCTCGGCTTCCGGATCGAGCGTCTCGATGTTCGCCGACGCGCAGATGAAATCGTGCTCCAGCATCAGCAGCGAGTAGATCGCCTCCAGCGCGCCGGCTGCGCCCTGGGCGTGCCCGGTCAGCGATTTGGTGGAGCTGAGCGGCGGCGAGTCTTCGCCGAAGGTCTCGCGCACCGCCGCCAGTTCGCGGGTGTCGCCGACCGGCGTCGACGTGCCGTGGGTGTTGATGTAGTCGACCGGGCAGTCCAGCGTCTCCAGCGCCATCTTCATGCAGCGCACCGCCCCTTCGCCGGAGGGCTGCACCATGTCGAAGCCGTCGGAATTGGCGCCGTAGCCGGCCAGCTCGGCATAGATCTTGGCGCCGCGCGCCTTGGCGTGCTCGAGCTCTTCCAGCACCACCACGCCGCCGCCGCCGGAGATCACGAAGCCGTCGCGATCGGCGTCATAAGCCCGTGACGCCCGCTGCGGGGTGTCGTTGTAATTCGACGACAGCGCGCCCATGGCGTCGAACAGCACCGTCAGCGTCCAGTGCAGCTCCTCGCCGCCGCCGGCAAACACGATGTCCTGCTTGCCCCATTGGATCTGTTCCGCCGCATTGCCGATGCAATGGGCGCTGGTCGAGCAGGCCGAGCTGATCGAATAGTTGAGGCCCTTGATCTGAAACGGCGTCGCCAGGGTCGCGGAATTGGTCGACGACATGCTGCGCGGCACCATGTACGGGCCGATGCGCTTGGGGCCCTTCTCCCGGGCGATGTCGGCGGCAGCGACGATGTTCTGGGTCGACGGCCCGCCGGACCCCATGATCAGGCCGGTGCGCACGTTGGAGACCTCGGAGGGCTCCAGCCCGGCATCGGCGATCGCCTGCTCCATGGCGACGTAGTTGTAGGCCGCGCCGTCGCCCATGAAGCGCTTCAGCTTGCGGTCGACCGCCTCGTTCAGGTCGATGTCGATCGAGCCATGCACATGGGAGCGGAAGCCGAGCTCCCGGTATTCCTCGACGAAGACGATGCCGGAACGCCCGTGGCGCAGGCTTTCGACCACTTCGTGCTTGTTGTTGCCGATGCTGGAAACGACACCCAGGCCGGTGACGACCACACGTCGCATCAGGGACCCTTTCTCAGGTCAGGCCGGTGCGGCAGCGAACAGGCCGACGCGCAGGTCCTTGGCCTCGTAGATCGGGCTGCCGTCCACATGCACCGATCCGTCGGCGATCCCCAGAACCACCTTGCGGTTGATGAACCGCTTGATGTCCAGCCGGTATTTCACCAGCTTGGCGATCGGAAGGACCTCGCCGCTGAACTTGACTTCGCCGACGCTAAGCGCGCGGCCGCGCCCGGGCGCTCCGGTCCAGCCGCAGAAGAAACCGAGCAGCTGCCACAGCGCGTCCAGCCCCAGGCAGCCCGGCATTACCGGATCCGATTCGAAATGACAGCCGAAAAACCAGAGGTCAGGCTTGATGTCCAGCTCGGCCTCGATCTCGCCCTTGCCGTGTTCGCCGCCCTTGTCGGCGATCCGGGTGATCCGGTCGAACATCAGCATCGGCGGCAGCGGCAGCCGGGCATTGCCGGGGCCGAACAGCTTGCCATGGGCGCATTGCAGAAGGTCCTGATAGGAAAAGCTGCTCTTCTCGCGCACGGCCGCGCCATCCGGTTTCTGGTCTTGCTCTTTGATATCCATGGAGCCGGACTGTACCCGATTTCAAGTGGCAGACAAGGCATCATTCTGTGTTGCAGAATGCACCATTCGTTTCTTCGCCAGTGAATTTTTTCTTTCAACCATGCGCCGGTCCACCCTATATGTGTGCCGTCATGCGCAAACGACCCTATTCCCAGGCGTTGCAACGTCTGCAGCAGGCAAACCTGAGACCGACGCGGCAGCGGCTCGCGCTCGGCCGGCTGCTGTTCGACGGCGACGACCGGCATGTCACGGCAGAGCAGCTGCATGCCGAGGCCATGGCGGCGCGGGTCAGCGTATCCCTGGCGACGGTCTACAACACGCTCAACCAGTTCACCCAGGCCGGTCTGCTGCGCGAGGTGGTGGTCGAGCCCGGGCGCTCCTATTTCGATACCAATATCGACGAGCACCATCACTTCTTCCATGAAGAGACCGGCCGGCTCACCGATATCGAGGGCGCGGCGGTGACCGTGGCGGATCTGCCGGAGCCGCCCTCCGGGTCGAAGGTGGCCCGGGTCGATGTCGTGATTCGCCTGGTCGACGACGCCTGACGCGGCCGCACCGGCCTTAGGTTTCCAGACAATTCAGCCCGATTGACCCTGCCCTGCGGCGGTGCAATACCTGCCGTCTGAAGCGCTTTGGACCGGCATGCCCATGGCCGGTCCGCACGCCGCAGATACGGGGATCTCAAGCATGTCGATCAAGGGCAGCCAGACCGAAGCCAACCTGCTGGCCGCGTTCTCCCGCGAGAGCCAGGCCAACCGCCGCTATCTCTACTTCGCCCAGAAGGCGGATATCGAGGGTTACAGCGACGTCTCGGCCGTGTTCCGCGACGCGGCGGATGGCGAGACCGGCCATGCCCACGGCCATCTGGAGTTTCTCGAGCAGGTCGGCGACCCGGCGACCGGCGAACCCATCGGCGACACCAGGGAGAACCTGCTGGCGGCGATCGCCGGCGAGACCCACGAATACACCGAGATGTACCCGGCCATGGCCCAGACCGCCCGCGAGGAGGGATTCGACGACGTTGCGGACTGGTTCGAGACCCTGGCCAAGGCCGAGAAATTCCACGCCGGCCGGTTCCAACGGGCGCTCTCGGAAATCGCCTGACGCGAAAGCATCTCGGGCGCGACAGATACCGCGCCCGAGGCGCTGTTGACCCGCCGTTCAGCGGGTGAATTCGACCAATTCGACGCGGCTGCCGTCCTGGCCGATCTCGAGGATGAGACCCACCCCCGGCGCGTAGTACTTGTACTCTTCCGCGTCCGGTTCGATCGGGGTGAAGTCTCTGGTCACAAGGCAGTCGCCCCTGCAGGCGGCGGCCGGAGCCGTCTCGGTGCCGTCGAGCAGCACGACTTGGCCCATATCCTCGGCCTCGCGCAGGGCGAATTCCTGGCGGTAGATCACGCCGATCTCGGGCACCGCCTGCATGACGATCCCGGGCCGTGCGAAATCCCGGAAGGCCTTCCAGGACCCGTCGACATCCAGCAGCTCTGGTGTGTCTTCGCCTTCCACCAGCTCGAAGTTCTGCGAGATCTCGCCGCAATACCAGACATTGCCCAGCAGGTCCTGGGCAAACCAGTCGTCGGTGTCCTCGACGACAACGCCATCCTCCTCGACCCGGTCGTTCACCACCAGGCAGGTGACGCCGCCGATCCGCTTCGTCTCTTCGCGCACCGTGACGGTGATCGTCTCGCCATCGCCCTCATAGATCCAGCGCCGGCCCTGCTCGAGCGGGAAATACGGGTTGGCGGCGACGGTGACGCCGATCGCCAGCGGGTCCACGAAATTGGCCGAGTCGAAGGACGGATCGAACGCCTCCTCGCCGAGGGCCGAGCACAGCTCTATCCGGGCGCGGAACCGGTCGCCGCAGGTCTGCCGCTCCTCGCGCCGGGCATCCTTGGCCTCGTCGGCACACTCCGACGCCGTGACCGGGTCCGAGAGGTTGGCGCAATTGCCGATGGTGGTCCAGAAACCGGCCCGGACATCGTTCCGGCAGGCCCGCCGTGCCGACCGTGCGGTCGCGGTGCAGGCCAAGCCGTGTCGGAAGTCCTGCGCCAGAGCGTCGCCGTCGCCGTCGTCGTCATCGTCGTGCGTTGTCAGGCCCTGGGCAAAGGCGCCAAAGGCCGCAAGCGCGACAAAGGCAGCGATGGCCAGGCAGCTGATCAGCAATCCGACCCGCCATTCCCTGACGGGGTCCGGCCGGGTCTCCGCAACGGGTTTCGTATCGGTCACCATGAAATCCTCCTGCGTCTCGGCATGGGGTTCGATGCCGGCAAGGCAGGGCCGTTCAAGCCCTTCGTTGAGGGAATCGTGCCACCGCGAGGTCGCGTTGCCGGACAGGTCGGTTATCGCGGGACTTCGGAGGCCGATAAATCCGGCAGGTGCGGTATGGGCGTGTAGATGATGTATGTCCGACGCTCGGCCGCGCAGCACCGCGGCGCAGGGGTCGCAATCCGCCAGGTGTCGGATGGATGCGTAGACAGCCGTCAGGGGCGAATGTCGGACTCTTCGACCGGCGACGCCCCCCGGGTTCGACGGAGGCCCGGCCGCTATTCCGCGGCTGTCGCCCTGCCGGCGTTCATTGCGGGCGCCGAGCCGTTAGACTCGGTTTCGGGAGCAGTGGCGCCGTTATTCGCCGGCAGCGCCGGGGAAAACAGGTCTTCCAGGAAATAGGCGGAGAACGCCGATTTGCCCGGCAGTTTCGAGCGGGCGTAGATCGATTGCGCCTGCTGACGGACGGTCGCCTCGGTGGTGCCGCGCAGCGACGCGACCTCCTTGTGGCTCAACCCTTTCAGGATCATCAGGCCGACCTCCTGCTCGGCTTCGGTCATGCCCCAATCGCCGAACTGCCTGGTGATCTCGGCTCTCAGACCGTTCAGATACGCCTGGACCTTGTTCCGCCAGTCGCGGCCCTCGGCGCGGGCGATGTCCAGGTTCCGGATAAGGGCGATCTTCTCCTCATGCTGCGCCTGCATGCGCTGCACCAGCAGAGCCACGCCAACCGCGGCCCCGATCGTCAGGAGAAGCGTGATCGCGTCGAATATTACGTCGACGAACTCGAGCTCGTCGGATTCGGTCAGGATCTCGAGCGCCAGCAGCAGGGCGAATGAGCCTGCCCCAACCCCTCCGAGGACCCATCGGATTTGTCGTTCGCTGAGATGCGTAATCGCAATCGCCCTTTCATCAAAGGAACACGGGCGGCGGCTGCGATCATCCTACGCCGATTGCGGGAGGAAGGCTAATCCACCTCCTCGCCGGAATAGACCCCCCACAGATCGTCGCGCGGCATCCAGCCGCGATAGCCTTCGATGTCCAGATAACACCAGCCGTTTTCCGGCGGCCCATCCGTCGGGCAGCGCAGCAGGCGGCCGATGACGCCCGGCTCGGCCCGCGCCACCACCGGCGCGCCGGGCTCCGGGTCCAGGCGCAGGTCGCGGATCTCGCTGCCCAGCACCAGGGCGCCGCGGCGGCCGGAGAGCAGCGACTGGTGCACCCAGCCCTCGGTGCCCTCGAAATCGCGGATCTTGCGCCAGGTGTCGAACTCCGCCACCACCTCGACGGGCATCGCCTGGCGCAGGAAGACCCAGTTGATCGGGTAGCGCCGGCCCGGGCCTGCCCGCACATTCACCTCATCCCCCTTCAGGGTCACGAAGCGCGGCAGCGGCAGGCCGCTATCCGCCGCCGCCGGCCGGGCGGCGATGGCTACGATCGCGGCAATCAGCAATACGAACAGGATGCGCATCATGAGCGTTTTCGGCCAAGAGGCTGATTCGACACCGACTCTTTATCGGATCGTCGGTCCGGCCGGTCAAGCGGCGGCATGCCGCGGACACTGGACAAGCGCCAGGGCCGCTTGCTATGGCGAGGGGCGGGCCGGCGCCGGTGGACCGGCGGCCGCGCCCGCGATCCGCCCGCCGCGAAAGGCCGACAGCCGATGCCGGACCGCAAGAAGCCCCTCGTCATCGTCACCCGCAAGCTGCCCGACGTGATCGAGACGCGGATGATGGAGCTGTTCGAGCCGCGGCTGAACCTGGACGACACGCCGCCGGACCGCGAGCAGCTGGCCGCCGCCATGAACGAGGCGGATGTGCTGGTGCCGACGGTCACCGACCGGATCGATGCCGACCTCATCAAGGGCGCGGGCAAGCAGCTCAAGCTGATCGCCAGCTTCGGCACCGGCGTCGACCATATCGACATCCATGCCGCCAAGGCGCGCGGCATCGCCGTGACCAACACCCCCGGCGTGCTGACCGAGGACACCGCCGACATGACCATGGCGCTGATCCTGGCGGTGGCGCGGCGGCTGGTGGAGGGCGAGGCGCTGGTGCGCTCCGGCGACTGGACCGGATGGAGCCCCACCGGCATGCTCGGCCACCGGCTCTACGGCAAGCGGCTCGGCATCATCGGCATGGGCCGGATCGGCCGCGCCGTGGCCCGGCGGGCGCGCGGCTTCGGGCTGTCGATCCACTACCACAATCGCCATCGGGTGCGGGAAGAGACCGAGGCCGAGCTGGAGGCGACCTATTGGGACAGCCTGGACCAGATGCTGGCCCGCATGGACATCATCTCGGTCAACTGCCCGCATACCCCGGCCACCTATCACCTGCTGTCGCCTCGCCGGCTGGCGCTGATGCCGCGCCACGCCATCCTGGTGAACACCTCCCGCGGCGAGGTGGTGGACGAGAAGACCCTGGCCCGGGTGCTGGAGCGCGGCGAGATCGCCGGCGCCGGCCTCGACGTCTTCGAGCACGAGCCGGCGGTCAGTCCGAAGCTTCTGAAGCTGCCCAATGTGGTGCTGCTGCCCCATATGGGTTCGGCCACCATCGAGGGCCGCGTCGACATGGGCGAGAAGGTGATCATCAACATCCGCACCTGGGTCGACGGCCACACTCCGCCGGACATCGTTCTGGAGACGGAGTTCTAGGCTCGGAGACAGGGCTGCCGGGCGCCTCTGGCCCGTTGCTTTTCACCACAGAGGCACAGAGGCACAGAGAACCAACCATCCCGGTTTCCGTCATTCCCGCGAAAGCGGGAATCTCGACGGGACGCCGAGCTGGCTTCTCTAGATTCCCGCTTTCGCGGGAATGACGATCCGGTGAGGGTTGTTGGTTCTCTGTGCCTCTGTGCCTCTGTGTCTCTGTGGTGACCCCTTGATGGTTCGATTCCGACCCAGCGGTCCCCGCCTCCTTCCCACCCTTCTTCCCTTCATCGTTAGCCAAGTTGACTTGCGGTTTCGTATCCTGCGCCGGATCTAGCAGCATCTGAGGAACCGAGTCCGAACCGCAGGGAGGGCCGCGCGCCATCGGCGCTGTGCCCCGCACGCCATGATGTCATCGACGGGAACCCAGAACCTCGCGGCCGCGATCGCCGGCAATGCGCTGTTCGCCAGCCTGGACGACATCGTCATCGGCTCGATCCTGGAGGAGATGGAGTGGTTCAGCCTGCCCGGCGGGCGCAAGCTGTTCCGCCAGGGCGATCCGGCCAATGCCCTCTATCTGGTCACATCCGGCTGCCTGGCCGTGGTCATGCGCCATGCCGACGGCCGCGAGACCAAGGTGGCGCAGGTGCATGCCGGCGAGACGGTCGGCGAGATGGCGCTGATCTCCGGCGATCCCCGCTCCGCCACGGTGGTGGCGATGCGCGACAGCTCCTTGCTGCGCATCGGGCGGGACTCCTTCGAAGGGCTGATCCGGCGGCATCCGGACGCCATGTTCCACCTGTCCAAGCAGTTGGTCGGCCGGCTGGTCTCCGCCAATCGGGCCATGGGCGCGGCCGATGGCGCCAAGACCATCGCCCTGCTGCCCACCGAGGCCGGCGTTGCCTGCGAGCCCCTGGCCCGCGATCTGTCGGCGGCGCTGGAAGCCTGCGGCAAGCGGGTCTTCGTGCTGGACACCAAAGCGGCCGGCCGCACGGCTGAGTGGTTTCACCGCATCGAGCAGGCCCATGACCTGATCCTGTATTGCGCCGAGGCTGCGACCACCTCCTGGACCCGGCTCTGTCTGCGCCAGGCGGACCGGGTGCTGCTAATCGCGCGGTCGTGCCCGGGGCCGGAGATCGAAGAGCCCTCCGCCGCCATCGCCGCCATCGCCGCCGAACGCCGCTGCGACCTGGTGGTGGTGCATGATGGCGACGGCCGGCCGGCCGAACCGCTTCCGCCCGGCTGGTCCGGGCTGCCGATCGAACTGCATTGCCATCTCAGGCCCGGCAACGCCAAGGATCTGGAACGCCTTGCGCGCATCCTGACCGGCCGCGCCGTCGGCATCGTGCTGTCGAGCGGCGGCGCGCGGGGCTTCGCCCATGTCGGGGTGGTGCGCGCCCTGCGGCAGTCCGGCGTGCCGCTCGACCTGCTCGGCGGGACCAGCATGGGCGCGGTGGTGGCCGCCAGCGTCGCGTTGGAATGGGACGATAAAGAGCTTGAGGCCCGCCTGCGCCAAGCCTTCGTGACCGCCAAGCCGCTGCGCGACTACACCCTCCCCCTGATCGCGCTGGCCCGCGGCCAGAAGGTCTCGCGGCTGCTGCGCGAGCATTTCGGCGATCTCGGCATCGAGCAGCTCTGGCGGCCCTGTTTCAGCGTCTCCTCCAACCTGACCACCGCCAAGACCCGGGTGCATCGCTCGGGGCCGATCTGGCGGGCGTTGCGGGCCAGCGTCGCGATTCCGGGCCTGCTGCCGCCGATCATCGAGGATGGCGATGTGCTGGTGGATGGCGGCGTCATCGATGGGTTCCCGGTCGGCACCATGCGCGCCTGGCACCAGGGCCCGCTTATCGGTGCCAATGTCTCAACCAACCGGGCCCTGGAAAACGTGTCCGAATGCCTGGAGACCGGCTCGCCCTGGTGGAAGATCGGCCAGGGCGGCGGCGACGCGCCAGGCATCGTCAGCCTGCTGATGCGCGCGGGCACCGTCAGCAGCGAAGCCCAGACCCGCGCCTATCGCGACCAGGTGGACCTGCTGCTGGAGCCGCCGGCGCACAGCGTCGACCTGCTCGATTGGGGCGCCTTCGACCGCGCCATCGAACTGGGCTACGCCTATACGATGCGGGCGCTGGAAGGGAGCGATCTTAAGGCGTTGAGACCGTGAATTTGATCTATTCAACAACACCCCCATCGTCATTCCCGCGAAGGCGGGAATCCAGGTGGAGCGTCGGTGACGCTGATTGGCTGGTGCCGACTGGATTCCCGCCTTCGCGGGAATGACAATGGAGAGGATGGTACGGCAGTTATCCGCCGACCGGTTGCGGGCCTAAATGAACACCATCGCCCCGGTTTTCGGGGCGTCGCCCAGGAAGGTGACGACGCCGGCGATCTCGACGCCCAGGTGCGGATCCAGATCCCGCGCTTCCATGCCGGCGGCGCGCAGGCCCATTTCGCAGGCGATGAACCGCACGCCGAGATCGCGGCAGGCCTCCAGCAGCGCTTCGAAATCGGCCACGCCCTTCTTCCTGAACCCGGCATCGGTGGCCTCGGGATCGCCGTGCAGGCGGCGCCAGCCGCCGGGGGCCAGGGCCGGCAGGGCCTGGCCGGTGAAGAACAGGGTCGCGGCGCGGCTGGTGGCGGCGGCGGCGCTGGCCATGACCAGGGCATAGTGCACCCGGTCGAAGCGCCCGTCGAAGACGATGATCGAGAGCTTGTCGAGACCGTCAGCCATGGGCGGAGAGATCCGTGATGGTCGCCTGCGATCCGCACAGCGCGCAATCCGGGTCGCGCGGCACGGTCATCGTGCGGAACTGGCTGCCGAGGGAGTCGATCATCATCAGCCGGCCGGACAGGCTGTCGCCGATGCCCAGCACCTCCTTGACGACCTCCACCGCCTGCATCGAACCCACCAGCCCGGCCAGGGCGCCCAGCACACCGGCCTCCGAGCAGCTGGGAATGGTCCCGGGCGGCGGGGCCTCGGGGAAGACGCAGCGATAGCACGGATGCGGCGGTCCCGAATGGGCCTTGAAGGTCGAGATCTGGCCGTCGAAGCGCAGCATCGCGGCGGAGACCAGAGGCTTTCCGGCCAGATAGCAGGCATCGTTGACCAGGTAGCGGGTGGCGAAATTGTCGCTGCCATCGGCGACGATTTCGTAGCCGGCGATCAGCTCCATCGCGTTGTCGGCGGTCAGCCGCGTATGGTGGCGCTCCACGGTCACATCCGGATTGACGGCGGAGATCCGGGCGGCGGCGCTGTCCACCTTGGCGACCCCGATGGTCCCGGTGTCGTGGATCACCTGCCGCTGCAGGTTGCTGAGGTCGACGGTATCGTCGTCGATCACCCCGATGGTGCCGATGCCGGCCGCCGCCAGATACAGCAGCACCGGCGCGCCCAGCCCGCCGGCCCCGACCACCAGCACCCGGGCGTCCAGCAGCTTCGCCTGCCCGGTCCCGCCGATCTCCGGCAGGATGATATGGCGGGCATAGCGCTGGATCTGGTCGTCGGTGAATTCCATGGGCGCCTCAGGCCGCCTTGCCGACGAAGCGCCGGGCCGCCGTGCCGATGCTCGCACCCTGGACGATGACCGAGAACACCACGATCACGTAGGTCGCGGTCAGGATCGTCACCTTGTCCGGTCCGGCCGGCAGGGTTAGGGCCAGGGCGATGGAGATGCCGCCGCGCAATCCGCCCCAGACCATGATCGGATAGGCGCCGCGGGTGAAGGGCGCAAACGGCGTGATCAGCAGGAACGGTAGGCCGACGGCCACCGCCCTGGCTGCCAGCACGAGCACGATGGAGATCACGCCGATGGACAGGTGTCCGGGGTCGGTGGCGATGGCCACGATCTCCAGGCCGATCAGCAGGAACAGCACCGAATTCAGGATCTCGTCCACCAGCGACCAGAAGCTGGTCAGGTGCTGGCGGGTGCGCTCGCTCATGGCGAAGCGGGTGCCGTGATTGCCGATGATCAGCCCGGCCACCGCCATCGCCACCGGCCCCGCCACGTGCAGCCGATGGGCCAGGGCATAGCCGCCCATCACCAGGGCCAGGGTGATCAGCACCTCCAGATTATGCTCGTCGATGGAGCGCATGGCGCGATAGGCGATCCAGCCGATCGCCAGCCCCAGCAGGGCGCCGCCGCCGGCCTCCAGCACGAACAGCTCGGCCGCGTTGCCCAGCGAGAATTCCGCACCGCCGACCGCCGCCGCCAGCAGGATGGTGAACACCACCACGCCGACGCCGTCGTTGAACAGGCTCTCGCCGGCCACCTTGGCCTCCAGGGTGGGCGGTACCTTGGCGGTCTTCAGGATGCCCATCACCGCCACCGGGTCAGTCGGGCTGATCAGGGCGCCGAACACCAGGCACCAGGCAAACGGCACCGGGAAGCCCAGCCAGCCGGTGATCAGCTGGAATCCGAAGGCGATGATCAGGGTGGAGATCACCACGCCGACGGTGGACATCATCGCCACCGCCCATTTGCGCTCCAGCAGCTTGCCGAGATCGACATGCAGGGCGCCGGCGAACAGCAGGAAGGACAGCATGCCGTTCAGCAGCGTGTCGGAGAAATCCAGATCGGCGACGAAGCTGCGCACCGACTGGCCCAACCCCAGCGCGGGATAGAGCGCGTCCAGCCCGACCACGCCCAGGGACGCGACGGCGCCCATGATGGTCAGTCCGATGGTGTGCGGCAGGCCGATCAGGCGGTAGTTCACGTAGCCCAGGACGGCGGCCAGGACGACCAGGGCGGCGGCGGCATCGAACGGATTCACGGGCAGGCTCGCGGATGATGGTCTTCGGCGGCGGACCATAGACCGCAATCGGGCCCCGGCCAATGCCCGCCGGCCATCGGCGGTGGCGGCCGATTCCTTAACCCGGTGGAAAACACCGGGGCTCCAGAATGGCGGCCGGATCCCGGGCGATTGTGCCCGCGGACCGGGGCAGAGCCATGGACGAGTCGCCGAACACCGCCGATCGGAAGCCGGGCCTGTGGCGCAGATGGCAGGCCTTCGGGCTGCGCCATACGCGCCTGGCGGCGCTGGCCGTGTTTGCGTCCGGGGTTCTGCTGCATGCCGTCCTGTCGCATGTCTTCGCCACCGCCGAGGCCGAGGAGATCGAGGCGCTGCTGGAGGAGCTCTACGTGTTCCAGTGCGTGCCGCTGGAGCCGGTGGAACGCCCGGCGGTCGGAGCGGTGCCGCGCCCGACGCCGCTGGCCAATCAGCTGCGCGAGCTCGACGTCACCAGCGTGCGGGTGGTGTTCATCGAACGGGCGGTCGCGCGGCTGGGCCGACATCTGGACGATGCGGTGCCGGTGGTCGCCGACGTGCTGCGCTACGACCAGGATCTGAACGCCCGGGCCGGCGCGGTCCTGGCCCTGGCCTATATGGGCAGCGACGCACGTCCCGCCGTCCCGGAGTTACTGGTTGCCGCCACCGATACCGGGGAGGACATCCGTCTGCGCCGGCTTATCCTCGACAAGCTTCCGGTGTTCGATCCGTCGCCGGAGAGCGTCGTTCCGGTGCTGACGGCGATGCTGGAATCAGAATCCGATCCGGAACTCCGGACCAAGACCATCAAGGCGCTGACCGATCTCGGCTCCTAAGCGCCTCTCAGGATCAGCCGGCCATCCGAACCGATACTCCGGGTGCTGATCCGCCGCCGGTCGACATCGCCGTGCAGGGTCTCGACGAGGTCCTTCGCGAAGACCCGGTCGCCGATATGCCAGGAGTGGTTGAAGGTGCCGCTGAAGGTGGCGCTATCCTCGTCCAGGGTCTGGAAATAGTCGCCGCAATCCACGTCGACGCATTTGTCTGGCGCGCCATCGGGCAGGCCGACCCGGCCGACCCGGGGCCGCACCCCGACCCGCTTGACGTTGGAAAGTTTCAGGATGCTGTCGAACGGGTTCATGTAGTTGGTCAGCCGCACGGAATGCCGGTACAGCGACGAGGTGCTGCTGCTGTCGGCACGCATGGAATGGCTGGAGACGTCGGCGCCTATGAAGGCGATCTGGCTGACGGTCCAGTTGCGCGCGGCGATCTCGGCCCGGTCGTCCGCATCGTCGAACGCCTCGCGGACCAGGAAGGCCCCGGTGGAATGGCACAGCAGGTGCACATTCACCTCGCAATCCGGCCGCTGGAATTTCGCGAAGCGGTGGATCACCCCGGTCACCAGCTGCAACGCCACGGCCCGGGCATCGCTGCGATCCTCCAGATAATTGAGGGCGCTGGTGTCGCTGGGCCAGCCGAAGGTGACGAGAGTTCCACGGAACCCGGCCACGCCCAGGTCGGACTCCAGCTGGCGGTGCCGGGTCATCACATCGTCGAAGCCGTTGTTGTAGCCGTGCACGAAGACCAGGATATCGCCGGACTTACCGTCCTCGCTGCGGGCCATGGCCCGGCCCATCGCCTCGTCGAACCAGCGCGCGCCCGGCACCTGGTGTTCCGGCGTCGGCAATTGGCCCGGCGGCACGAACAGGTATTTGGTCGGCCCCGGCTCGGCCTCGAACCTGGCCGGCTTGCCGCCGCCGGCCCGCCGCACCTTGCGCGCGCACACCACCAGATCCGTCATCACCCGCACCCCTGTTTCGTGGATGGCAGCCCGGTCGGACCGCCATCCGCCATTCTCATCAGATTTAAAACAAATGCAATATAAAAGCACCGGATTCGGCTTTGCAAAGCCGATTTCGCCGGAATTCGCCTGCAGCTTGGAATTGACATCCCCGGGCCGGCGCTCAACACTCGGTTTCGTGACATGGGGTGCCCGCCTAGGCGGGCTGAGATCATACCCTCCGAACCTGATCTGGGTCATTCCAGCCTAGGGAACCGTCAAGCCACCGCCGGTCTCTGGACCTGCCGTTTTATTGCGAGCTTGCCGCCGGCACGCTGGCGCCGGAGCGGAAGACGGGTTAACGCGATCGAAATCCGTCCCGGTCACCCTCTGGGGGTCTGCGGTCAAGGGAAGGCCGGTCCGCATGCGGACGGGCGTAGGCGATGTACTCACAAGGTCCCGGTGACGGAGATCGCGAGCCCCCTCGGGTCGTGTACCTCCGCCGACGGCAATGGCTCACCAAACGTGATGGCCTGATCCTCGGCGTTCTGGTGGCGGCATTCCTGCTGGTCCGGCTCTTCGGTTCTGCGGGACCGGATTGGCATGAGTCGTATCCGGGGCCGGTCGGGGACCTGCTGTCCGAGGTGACCGCGGAGGTCCCGACCACCCGGGACCCCCTGGTTGCGGCACAGGCGATCTCCGACGGAATGCGCAATGTCACCGCTGCCGTCGAAAGGCTGGGCTCCGATCGCGGGGCAGCGGTCGAACCGTTGATGGCGCTCGCGGAGGTGGGGGCGTCCGGCTTGACCGACAACCAGCCGCGCATGGACCGGGCACGGGCCATCTTCGCTCTTGGATTGATCGGTTCCGATGCTCGCGACGCGGCCCCGCTGCTTCTGTCGATCATGGCAGATCCAACCGAGGAAGATGGATATCGAAGCTTCGCACTGGGTGCCGTCATCGAGATCGGGGCGATCTCGTCATCCTCCGTTCCCGTCATTCTCGAGGTGCTGCGGACGGCGGATACCGAATCTTTGAGGGTCGAGGCGGTTGACGCCATCGCGGCCATTGGCCCCGGCGCCAGACCGGCGGTGCCGGACCTTGTCGCGCTGCTGCGGCAAGACGAACCGAGGCTGCGGCAGTCGGCGGCGGCGGCCCTTGCCGCGATCGGCCCCGCCGCCCATTCGGCGATTCCGGCGCTGATCTCCGCGCTTGGCGATGATCGACCGTTCGTGCGCGCGAGTGTGATCCAGACCCTGGGTTCGTTCGGATCGGCGTCCGCGCCGGCGGTCGATGCGCTGATCGGCCAGCTCTCCAATGATCAGCCGGGCGGCAGGGTCCTGGGTCCCGAAGTCCTTCAAGGCGAAGTCGGTGAGATCTTCAACCGGGTACTGGAGGCCGAAGGCGCGGACCCGGACATTTTCCGACGGGTGCTGGAGGCCGGCGACGGTCCGGGTGCAATCCAGGCGGTTCGGGTTCACGCCGCCCGGGCGCTTGGCGAAATCGGTCCGCTTGCCGCCGACGCCATTCCAGCGCTGACCGAGGTATTGGACGATGAAAACGAGCGGCTGCGGGAAGTCGCCGCCGAGGCGCTGACGGCCATTCGCGGCCGCTAGCAACGCCCAACTCCAAGAGCCCTACTCCAGCCCCTCGAACAGCGCCGTTGACAGGTAGCGCTCGGCGATCGAGGGGATAATGGCGACGATCTGCTTGCCGGCGTTTTCGGGCCGGGCGCCGACCTCCAGCGCCGCAGCCAGGGCGGCGCCGGAGGAGATGCCGCCGGGCAGGCCTTCCGTGGCCGCCGCCTTGCGGGACATCTCGAAGGCGCGGGCGTTGGAGATCTGCACCACCTCGTCGATCATCGCGGTGTTCAGGATCTCCGGCACGAAGCCGGCGCCGATGCCCTGGATCTTGTGCGCTCCCGGCGTGCCGCCGGACAGCACCGGGCTGTCCTCGGGCTCCACGGCGATGGCCTGGAAGCCGGGCTTGCGCGGCTTGATCACCTCCGACACGCCGGTCAGCGTGCCGCCGGTGCCGACACCCGAGATCAGGATGTCGACGCCGCCATCGGTGTCGCGCCAGATCTCCTCCGCGGTGGTGCGGCGGTGGACCTCCGGATTGGCCGGGTTCTTGAACTGCTGCGGCATCACCGCGTCGGGATTGTCGGCCAGGATCGACTCCGCCTCGGCGATGGCGCCCTTCATGCCCAGCGCCGCCGGGGTCAGCCGCAGTTCCGCGCCCAGCAGGCGCAGCATCTTGCGCCGCTCGATCGACATGCTCTCGGGCATGGTGAGGATCAGGCGGTAGCCCTTGGCGGCGGCCACGAAGGCCAGCGCAATGCCGGTATTGCCGGAGGTCGGCTCCACCAGCACGGTGTTCGGCCCGATCCTGCCGGCCGCCTCCAGCGCCTCGACCATGGCCAGGCCGATGCGGTCCTTGACGCTGGACAGCGGGTTGAAGAATTCCAGCTTGGCCAGGATGTCCGCCTTCACGTCGAACTCGGCGGCCAGACGCTTCACCCGGACCAGCGGCGTGGCGCCGATGGTGTCCAGCATGGACTCGTAGATGCGCCCCCGGAATTCCGCTGCGGGCTCGGCGGTGAGGCTCGGCGCTGCCATAACACACTCCTGTTGGTGTATTTTGTTCGGTATTCACACAATCATGCACTAGATAGGCGTGGGCGGCACATTTCGAAAGAGCAATTGGGCGTGCGATGAGCAGAACGCGCACTCCAACACACCATCGTCATTCCCGCGAAAGCGGGAATCCAGGGTTCATGACCGTGAGGCCGTCAAGACCGGATCATCTGGATTCCCGCTTTCGCGGGAATGACAATGAGGTAATTGGTTGGTTCAAGAGTACTCGGGACCACCATGCCCAACCGCCGTACCCTCAGATACAGAAATCGATGGTCGTGTCGGCCTCGCGGGCCAGGCCCGCGTCCTGGGCCTGGCGGCACAGATCGTCGATGGTGACCTCGTCCAGCCGGCGCATCATGTCCTCCTGCACCTCCTGCCAGAGCGGGCGCACGATGCGGCGGCCGAGGTCCGAGCCGGCCCCGTCTTCCATGGGGTCGCCGGCGGAATCCATGGTGCGGATCACCCGCACGATCTGGCCGATGGTGATGCGCCGCCGCTCCCGCGCCAGCCGGTAGCCGCCGCGTGGTCCGCGCACGCCACTGAGGATGCCGGCGCGCACCAGATGCTGCAGCACCTGCTCCAGGTAGCGCCGGGGAATGCCCTGGCGGCGGGTGATCTCGCTGCTCTGCACCGGAGTGCCGCCGGCGTTGTAGGCGATGTCCACCACGGCCTCGATGGCGAAGAGCAGCTTCTTGGACAGGCGGAACATCAGCCCGCCTCCGCCGCGTGCAGGCCGGTCGACCCGAATCCGCCGGCGCCGCGCTCGGTCGCCTCCAGGCTGTCGCGCTCGTCCCAGGACACGGTGGCGTGGGCTGCCACCACCAACTGGGCGATGCGCATGCCGCGGGTCACGGTGACCGGCTCGGCGCCCAGATTGGCCAGAATGACCCCGACCTCGCCGCGATAATCGGCATCGATCGTACCCGGGCTGTTCAGCACCGTGACCCCATGCTTCAGCGCCAGGCCGGACCGGGGCCGGACCTGCGCTTCATGGCCGGGCGGCAGGGCGAGAGCGATCCCGGTCGGGACCAGGGCGCGGCCCCCGGGCGCAAGCTCCAGCGGCGTGTCGACCGCCGCCAGCAGATCCATGCCGGCGGCATGCGCGCTGGCATGTTCAGGCAAGGGCAGGCCCTCGCCATGCGGCAGGCGCGTCACCGGGACCGTCACCCGGGTCACGAGTCGGGCCCGAGCAGATGGTCGGCGATGGCCGCCGCCAGCCGGTCGCCGACCGCCTGCTTCGACATGGCCGGCCAGTCCTCCACCCCGTCGCCACGGACCAGGTGGACAGTGTTGGCATCGCCGCCGAAGGTGCCGGTGTCGGCAGAGACGTCATTGGCGACGATCCAGTCGCAGCCCTTCCTGGCCAGCTTCGCCTTGGCGTTCTTGACCACGGCTTCGGTCTCCGCCGCGAAGCCCACCACCAGGGCCGGGCGCCGGTTTCCGGCGGCGCTCAGGGTCGCCAGGATGTCCGGATTCTCGACCAGGGAGAGGTCCGGCGGCGCCTTGCCGCGTTTCTTGACCTTCTGCTCCGCCTCGCTGGCCACGCGCCAATCGGCGACGGCCGCGGCACAGACCGCGATATCGGCCGGCAGGCCGGCTTCGCAGGCCGCCAGCATGTCCCGCGCGGTGACCACATGGGAGACGGCGACGCCGGGCGGATCGGGTTCGACGGTCGGGCCGGTCACCAGCCGGGTCTCCGCGCCCAGACGCGCCAGGGCGGCGGCGATGGCGTGGCCCTGCTTGCCGGAGGACCGGTTGGCGATATAGCGCACCGGATCGATCGGCTCATGGGTCGGGCCGCTGGTGACGATGGCCCGGCGCCCGGCCAGCCGGCCGCCTGCCCCGTCCAGCAGCCCGGCGATGGCGGCGACGATCTCATCCGGTTCCGCCATGCGGCCCGGCCCGTATTCGCCGCACGCCATGTCGCCTTCGTTCGGGCCGACCCGGTGCACGCCGCGCTGTTCCAGCAGCGCCAGATTGGCCCGGGTGGCGGCATGCTGCCACATGCGCACATTCATCGCCGGCGCCACCAGCACCGGAGTGTCGGTGGCCAGCAGTACGGTGGAGGCGAGATCGTCGGCCAGCCCGTGCGCCATCTTGGCCAGGATATCGGCGCTGGCCGGCGCCACCACCAGCAGGTCGGCGCTGCGCGAGAGCTGGATGTGCCCCATCTCCGCCTCGTCGGTCAGCGAGAAGAGCTCGCCATGGACCTTCTCCTCGGAGAGGGCGGCCAGGGACAGTGGGGTCACGAACTGCGCCCCGCCCGCGGTCAGCACGCAACGCACCGACGCGCCGCGCTCGCGCAGGCGGCGAATCAACTCCAGCGACTTGTACGCCGCGATACCGCCGGACACGATCAGCAGCAGCCGTTTTCCGTCCATCGAGCGTGAAATCCTCGAATTAAACATGCGGGAGATGTGGAATGAACATATGCACCGCATGGGACATCGGCAAGGCAAAGTTCCTTGCCCGGCAGACGCGCTGCATTCGACCGGTAAATTGAACAGGCGGCGGGTTCTGCGACACTTGCGTGAGAGCGACGCCTAAGCTCGATCCTGCATATCTGTCATACGCGGAAGTTCGTCAGAACTGCGCCGGATAGATCGCCGCGAGGTCCGGTCATGCCAGATGCCGAAACGCCATCGCTTGAAGGCGAATTTCTCGATGTGGTCCTGCGGTTGCCGGAGATCGTCACCGACTGGGAGCTGCTGTTTCACGATCTATGGGGCCTGATGGCCGGCGGCCTGTTCGTCGCGTTCTATGCCAAGGCGCGGTTTGAAAACCCGCCCAGCAACCGCTCGTCGACGACCTGGCTGCGATATTACAGCACGCTGCTCCTCTATGTGGCGTCCGCGATCACGCTGTTCCTGTTCATAGAGATCCTGCTGCGCGCCTCCCCCAGCCTGCTGACGGCGGCCGCCAGGCTGGTCGGCGCGGACCTGCAGGCGACCGCCGGGGCCGCCGCCGATGCAGGCATCCTGGACAGCACCGCTGCCGCCGCGGAAACGCAGGAGCCGCAGCGCACGACCTATCTGCTGGCGGCTCTGTGCATGACGGTCTTCCTGCCGACGATCGGCCCCCTGCGGCGCATGGACGAGCGGTTGAAGCAGCTGTTCCAGGATCTGGCGGTGATCCCGCACCAGGTCCTGATGCTGGCATCCAAGCTGGACAAGGCGGATTTCGAGCCCGATCCGGCGCTGGCCAAGGCGGGTTCCGACGATGCCGGCCGCCCGATCTCGCGCGATCTGAGCCGGAAATGGCAACAGCTCCAATCGCTCGGACGGTTTCTGGGCGAGCTTGCAGAACGGCCCAAATATGCCCGGTTCCTCAGCGGCTTCGAAGATCTGAAGCGCGACGCGTCCGGGCACCACCAGTCGATCACGCCGGCGGTCGTGGATTGCTTGCGGATCGCCTCCAGGATCGATCTGAAGGCCGTGCAGGGCCAGGAGCCGATGCAGCAGGCGGTCGGCAAATATGTCGGCAGCATCGAAGCCTCGATCGACCGCTGCGCGCGCCGATATCACAGGCTGATCGCCCGCGCCGTGCTGGCCTGCGAGACGTCGAGCGCCGCGCGCATGGCGATGCTCCGCCAGGCCGGATACCGGAATGTGCGGTTCGAACGCCCGAACCTGCAGTCCTTCTTCAACTACGTCTCTTTCGCCTTCGTGATCGTTATCGCGTCGATGCTTCTCGTCTCCGTGATCGGGCCCTATTTCGCGCAATCCGACACGGCGAATGGCGGCGACCCGCTCAAGATCATCCTTCTGGCGATCCGGATCGCACTGGTCTTCGCCGTAGCCACGTTCTGGGCGGTCGCCGGGCTGGGTCGCACCGTCGACGACCCGATGGCGGACAGGCCGGGACTGCATCTGCATTGGGGGCAGTATTGCATCGCCGCCGTGTTCGCCACGCTTTCGCAGATCGGCGTCAACTTCGCCATGAACGTCACCATCCACCGCGACTTCATCGTCGCGTTCGAGCACATCCCCCGGTCGTTCCCCTGGGCCGTGATGGTGTTCGCGCTGACCTATGTGCTGGCGATGTTGTGCGAGATGCCGCGCCCGCAGGGACTTCGCACCCGGCTGTCCGAGGCGGCGGCGCTGGCCGCGACCCTGGGATTGTCGGCCGTGGTCACGGTCCTGCTGATCAAGGGGGATCCCGAGTGGTTCATCGGCGGGCCCCATGATCCGATCATGCTGGTGACGATTCCGGGGACGTCGGCGGTCATCGGCGCGATCCTCGGCTTCATAATCCCGGAATCCTTCCGCAACGACCGCCGGCGCAGGGCGGAGCGCGAAGCGACCTATCGGACGCTGAAGGAAGAGGTCTAGCGGATCGTGGTGCGGGCCGGCAGCGGCCTCCGCCCAAAGAGAAAGGACCCGCCACAAGGGCGGGTCCCAATTTCCCAATCCTGGGAAAATCCGTCCTGGAGTCCGGGCCGTAAGCCCGTCGGCCTCAGCTCTTGGGTTCTTCGGCCGGCGGAGTGATCGGCAATACCGGCGCCGAGGTCTGCGCGACCACGGGCGGGGTTGTCTGAGCGGTCTGCTCATGGCCATAGCCGCAACCGCCACCGGCCAGGGCCGGTGCCGCAAGGGCGCTGGCAAACGCGAAGGCGACCGCAGCGGTCACAATCCTACGCATGGACAATCTCCTTGAAGGGAACCCCCATCAGAAACGATGGGTGAGACCGTTGGGAGTGTCAACTATTGCTGCCGATCGGCGGCGCAATACGCAAGGTTATTTCAACGCGTCCTCGACCGCCTCGGCGCCGCCTTCGATATCCCGGCCGATCCCCTTGACGGTGTTGCAGGCGGTTGCGGTGGCCGCGACTCCCATCAGTGCGGCGAGCAGAACCGTGATACGCAGAAAAGCAGGCATGCCGTGGGCCCCAATTGTTCCGATACCGAATTCGCCTACTGGCCGAGCGTGGCGACAAAATGGCGTAGCGGGGGAGAGGGCCGGTGCCGCCGCGTCCGCGTAAGCGGACAAAAGCGTCACGTCCGCCAGCCGGTGTGGATAGCCGCGATGCCGCCGGAGAGGTTCTGCCAGGATGCCCGCGACAGGCCGGCCGCCGTCATGCGTTCGGCCAGGGCCGGTTGCTCGGGGAATTTGCGGATGCTCTCGACCAGATACTGGTAGCTGTCGCGGTCGCCGGCGACCAGGGCGCCCAGCCGGGGGATCGCCGCATAGGAATAGGCGTCGTAGATCCGCCGCAGCACCGGCAGCACGACGCGGCTGAATTCCAGGCAGAAGAAGCGCCCGCCGGGTTTCAGCACCCGCCTGGCCTCGGCCAGGGCCGGGTCGATCCGGGTCACGTTCCTGAGGCCGAAGGCGATGGTGTAGACGTCCACCGAGGCGTCGGCGACCGGCAGGGACTCCGCATTGCCGACCACGAAGTCGAGCCCCGCCACCCGGCCCCGGTCGATGGCCCGGTCGCGGCCGACCCGCACCATGTCCTCGCTCAGATCGCAGATGGTGGCCCCGGCGCCCTGCCCGGCCGCGGCCAGGAACTTCATCGAGATGTCGCCGGTGCCGCCGGCCACGTCCAGCAGCCGCTCGCCCGGCCGCGGCCGGATGGCGGCGATGAAGCGGGACTTCCAGATGCGATGGATGCCGCCGCTCATCAGATCGTTCATCAAATCGTAGCGGCTGGCGACGCTGGAGAACACTCCGCGCACCAGATCTGTCTTCTCGTCCGGCTCCACGGCGCGCTCGCCGAACCATCGGGATTCGGGGCCGGCCGGCGCTTCGGATTGGCGTTTCTGCGACATGGCGCGGACCATAGCCTTCGCTTGCCGCAGTTGCTAGCGTCCCGCCATGCCCGAATTGCCCGAAGTCGAAACCGTCTGCCGCGGGCTATCCGCGACCCTGGCGGGACAGGTGCTGCGCCGCGTCGACCAGAACCGGCCGGATCTGCGATTCCCGCTGCCTGAGCGCATGGCCGAGCGGTTGACCGGCCGCCGGATCGAGCGCATCGACCGGCGGGCGAAATACATCCTGGTCCATCTCGATGACGGCCAGGTGTTGATGATCCATCTCGGCATGTCGGGCCGCATGATGGTGTCGCCGCCGGAACGGGCGAACGGCTACGTCCCGCAGGCCCATGACCATGTGGTGTTTCATGCCGCCGACGGCGCCGTGGTGGCCTTCAACGACGCCCGGCGCTTCGGGATGATGGATCTGGTGCCGGCGGACGAGCTCGAGGAGCATCCGCTGCTGGCGGGGCTCGGGCCGGAGCCCCTGGGCAATGGCTTCAACGCGCCCTATCTGTCGGCGCGCCTCGCCGGCCGTCGCACCCCGATCAAATCGGCGCTGCTGGACCAGCGGGTGGTGGCGGGGCTGGGCAATATCTATGTCTGCGAGGCCCTGTATCTCGCCGGCATCTCGCCGAAGCGGCTGGCCGCCAGCGTGGCCGGCCGGCGCGCCGAGCGCCTGGTGCCGGCGATCCGCGAGGTGCTGACCGCCGCCATCGCGGCCGGCGGCTCGTCGCTTCGCGACTATGTGCAAACCGACGGCGAGCTGGGCTATTTTCAGCATGCCTGGAAAGTCTACGGCCGCGAGGGCGAGCCCTGCGGCGACTGCGAATGCGACGTCGGGGAGACCGGCGGCGTGCGCCGCCTGGTGCAGGCCGGCCGCAGCACTTTCTATTGCCCGTTGAAGCAGAGGTAGTGCTATAGCAGTGCCGCCGCGACGGCGGCGCCGGATCGATTGCATCGGAAATCGGCGCCTCCTACCGCCCGCCGCGACAGGAGATCTGCGGCGGTTGCCGGGCGCGACAGCATCGCCGGCGCGGCGTTCGACAGTCCAGGAGTCCCCGGGAGTTCGCCCAACATGCCCTATGAAACCCTTATCGTTGAAACGCGCGGCAAGACGGGTGTCATCACCCTCAATCGCCCCAAGGCGCTAAACGCGCTCAACGATGCCCTGATCACCGAGCTGGCCCAGGCCCTGGACGCCTTCGAGTCGGATGACGACATCGCCTGCATCGTTCTGACTGGCTCCGAGAAGGCGTTCGCTGCCGGCGCCGATATCAAGGAGATGGCCAACAAGAGCTTCATGGAGGCGTTCGACGGCAATTTCATCGACGATTGGGGCCGCCTGTCAAAGACCCGCAAGCCGGTGATCGCCGCGGTGGCGGGCTATGCGCTGGGCGGCGGCTGCGAGATGGCGATGATGTGCGACTTCATCATCGCCGCGGAGAACGCCAAGTTCGGCCAGCCGGAGATCACCATCGGCACTATTCCCGGCTCCGGCGGCACCCAGCGCCTGACGCGGTTCGTCGGCAAGTCCAAGGCCATGGAGATGTGCCTGACCGGCCGCATGATGGACGCCCATGAGGCGGAGCGCTCGGGTCTGGTCAGCCGCGTCGTGCCCACTGCCGAGCTGCTCGACGAGGCGGTCAAGGTGGCGGACCGGATCGGCGACATGTCCCGGCCGATCGTGCTGATGGCCAAGGAGGCGGTGAACCGCGCTTATGAGACCAGCATGGCCGAGGGCATCCTGTTTGAGCGGCGCGTATTCCACGCGACTTTTGCCACCGAGGACCAGAAGGAGGGCATGGCCGCCTTCGCCGAGAAACGGCAGCCCGATTTCAAGAACCGCTAAGCGGTGTTGCCCGGCCGCGACACCGGGCCGCCGCGGCGTTTCGATGGCCGACTCCGCTTGACGCGCGGCAGGGCCGAGACTATAAGGCCCGCTCTCGAAATTCAGGCGGTCGGACCGCCACGGAAACACACATGGCCAATCATCGTTCAGCAAAGAAACGCATCCGTCAGACGGTCCGCCGGACGGCGGTAAATCGCAATCGTATCAGCCGCATCCGGACCTTCGTTAAGACGGTCGAGCAGGCGATCGAGAGCGGCGACAAGGAGGCCGCGACGACGGCCTACAAGGCGGCTCAGCCGGAGATCCATCGCGGCGTCAGCAAGGGCGTCCTGCATCGGAACACCGCGGCGCGCCGCCTGTCCCGGCTGTCGCGACGCATCCGCGCACTCTAGGCGGAATTCGGGCGGCTTCGGGGGCCGGTCGGCACCGGAAACCGGAGGTGTCCGTCGCGTCGTCGATGTCCGGCACCGCCCCGCTCCGCGAACGATTTGTGCTTTTTTCCGTCGATCCTCTTTTGTTCCGTTGTCAGCCGTACCCGTCGCGCCTATGATATCTGGATGAGTTCGCCAAACAAAAATCCATGGCGAAGTAACAAATCGCCGCCAGATGGATCAAGGGCCACCAGATACGAAAGGGTGAATGCTTTAAGTTTGTAAGCATTCGCCCGGCCAGCCGGCGAGAAATACCAAAGTACAACTTAACTTGGTTGCGGGATGGTCTTATAAGGCCGGAAGAGGATTTGTATTGCCTGGATGTGGGCCAATAAAAGGCATCGGGACCTGACGGAACCTGGTGTCAGTACACTGTAAGGGGGCGGGGCATCGCATTGTCAAAACGGCGGTCCGGACGGGCCGGGTTGTGACGTCCCAAAGCGGTCGTGGGTCGACGCTGCGGAAATGCGGGCGGTTACAGGGAAGGTTCAGATGTCCACGGGTACGGTGATAGATCAGCAATGGGCGCGTGTGCGCGGACGATTGCGCGAGGAGGTCGGCGAGGCGGCCTATCGCAGTTGGCTCAAGCCCCTGACCTTGTCCGACGTGGACGAAGGCTCGGTGCGGATCTCGGTCCCGACCCGTTTCATGCGAGACTGGGTGCTGGCTCATTTCGCCGACCGCCTGAGGGCCCTGTGGTCGATCGAGAACAGCTCTGTGCAGGCGGTTGAGATCTTCGTCTCATCGACCAAATCCGCCGTCGACCGTCCCTCCTCCGACGCGTCCGGCGAGCGCCCTGCGAACCCGGCCCGCCGGCCGACGCCGTCGTCGATGACCTCCGCCGCCATGGCCGATGTGCCGATCGACGAGACCGAGATCGGCGCACCGCTCGACCCCCGCTTCGCCTTCGACGATTTTGTGGTCGGCAAGCCCAACGAGCTGGCCCATGCCGCCGCCCGCCGGGTTGCCGAGGCCACCAGGGTCACCTTCAACCCGCTGTTCCTCTATGGCGGCGTCGGGTTGGGCAAGACCCATCTGATGCACGCCATCGCCTGGCACATCCGCAAGCAGCAGCCCGAGCGCCGGGTGCTGTATCTCTCGGCCGAGAAGTTCATGTACCAGTTCATCCGGGCGCTCCGGTACAAGCACACCATGGGCTTCAAGGAGATGTTCCGCTCCGTCGACGTGCTGATGATCGACGATGTGCAGTTCATCTCCGGCAAGGAATCCACCCAGGAGGAGTTCTTCCACACCTTCAACGCTCTGGTGGACCAGAACCGCCAGGTGGTGATCTCCGCCGACAAATCGCCCTCGGATCTGGAAGGCATGGAGGAGCGGCTGCGCTCCCGCCTCGGCTGGGGGCTGGTGGCCGACATCCACCCCACCACCTATGAGCTGCGCCTCGGCATCCTGCAGGCCAAGGCCGAGCGGCAGTCGGTGCGCATCCCCGACAAGGTGCTGGAATACCTCGCCTACAAGATCACCTCCAACGTCCGCGAGCTGGAAGGCGCGCTCAACCGCCTGGTCGCCCATGCGGAGCTGGTCGGCCGGCCGGTGACCCTGGACTCGGCCCAGGAGCTACTGCACGACCTGCTGCGCGCCAATGACCGCCGGGTGACCATCGACGAGATTCAGAAGAAGGTCGCCGAGCACTACAACATCAAGATCGCCGACATGCATTCCGCCCGCCGCTCGCGCTCTGTCGCGCGGCCGCGCCAGGTGGCGATGTACCTGGCCAAGCAGCTCACCGCCCGCTCCCTGCCGGAGATCGGCCGCAAATTCGGCGGCCGCGACCACACCACGGTGATGCACGCGGTGCGCAAGATCGACGAGCTCTGCGCCGGCGACCGCTCCTTCGCCGAGGATGTGGAATTGCTGCGGCGCATGCTGGAGAACTAGCCCGGCCGCGATCGGTTCGACCGCTTGCACTGCCGCCGCGAGAAATCGCGCATCCGAACCCTTTCGCCTGCGACACTCTGTCCGATTTCCGTTCCCGGGCCGCCGGCGATGACGGCGATCCGCGGGTATCCGGTTTCCGTAGACGCCGGATATAACACTACCTCATTTCGATCCGACAATTTCTGATTTGACGGCGCTCGAGTTTCCACCGATAGTTGCTTACCACTCTCTGTTGGTTCGATCTCACCGTTAGTTGGTTCGGCGCCGTTCCAAGGGCGCCACGGCCCATCCATTGTTCTCCAGCATGGGGGCAGAGCGATGAAACGGTTCTTCTTTTCGGCCTATCCGTAGGTACCCTGGCCTTTCCGCGCCCGTTCCTCCTCCGGAGTTACGGGCCGCGTCGTCACGACCATAGCGCGAGTATTTTTCAGCGCCGTCTCTGCTTGAGTCGGGCAAAGGAGATGTCATGCCTGTCGCAAGAATCGTGTCGATTCTGAAAAGCGTCCTGATCGTATCGGTGACGATGATCGCGGCTCTGATTTCCGCGGTCTCGGTATCGACGGACGCACGGGCCGATTGGGCCCGGCATGCAGCGGGGACCTATTATTTTCCGTCGGTCGCTGAGGCGTGCGACGATCTGGCAGCGCAGTATCCGCCTAACGAAATCATCATCTTGCGACAATCCGGGCTGGATCAGTTTTATTGCCGGGTGAACTCGGGCACGATCTTTGTCGCCGAGGGTTACATCGAGCCACGGTGCCTGGGAGGCGGATTCCCATCGCTGTTCTTCGAATCCGGATGCGCGACCAGCCTGCCCGAGGTCAAGGCGTGCGGCGAGGGATGCCCGGACCACGGGCCGGTCTCGGACGGCAATCCGATCAGCGTCGGAACCGGCAACAAGTTCCAGCGTATCGTTGATTTCCAGACGGCAGGCCCGCACCGGCTCGGCTTCGTGCGGTATTACAACTCGCGCGCAGTGGTCAGAGCCTCTCATCTTGGGATGGGGTTCGGCTGGAGCCATAGCTACAACCGCGGTGTCCTCTATTCAGGAGCGAACTTCAACTCAGCGACAAGCGTGCGGATTGCGCGGCCAGATGGGAGCGAAGTCAACTTCTCGCTCCAAGGGGGCGTGTGGACACCGGATGCGGACGCCGTCGAACGCCTCACCAAGGATGCGACGGCCCGGACCTGGGCTTTCACCAATGCGAAGGACGAGGTGGAGACCTTCAATGAGTGGGGCTCGCTGCTCAGCATCCGTGCGCGGGACGGCTATCAGATCGATACTCAGTGGACCGATCTGCCGGGCAGCGGTTGGCAGATCACCGGAGTTACCGACAGTCATGGGAGGTCGCTGCAATTCTCGTATTCCGACACCCGGCTGGTCGGCGTGACCGCTCCGGATGGCGGAGTCTATCAATACAGTTACGACAGCGGATTTGCCGGTGCTCCCGGTAACAGCAGACTGGTTCGGGTCGAGCGCGGCGGTGCCGGCGGCGCTATGGAAGTCGAGACATATCTCTATGAGGATGTCCGGTATCCGTTCGCCTTGACAGGTATCGTTGACGAAAACGGAGATCGCCATGTCACCTGGGCCTACGACAGCGAGCTGCGCGCGACGCTGAGCGAGCAGGCCGGCGGTGCCGACCGCACGGAATTCGTCTACCATGCCGACGGCAGTCGCACGGTCACCGGCCCACTCGGCGATCAGACGATCTATCGCTTTACCAATCTGCTCGGCCTGCCCCGGGTGACGTCGGAGGAGCGGCAGGCGACCGTCAACGTTCCGGCCGCGACCCGGACTTCGACCTACGACGCCAACGCCTTCTTCGATACCCGAACCGATTGGTCCGGGACGGTCACCGACTACGACTACGACGGCCGCGGGCTGGAGGTGCAGCGCATCGAGGCCGTCGGCACGCCACAGCAGCGCACGATCACCACGACCTGGCACCCGACCCACCGCGTGCCGACCCAGATCGTGGCGCCGAATGTCACCACCGACATGACCTATGACAGCAGCGGGCGGCTGCTGACCCGCACCGAGACCGACACGACGACGCACACGGTGCCCTACGCCACGAACGGCCGCACCCGTACTTGGACATATACCTACAACGCCGCCGGCCTGGTCGAGACCGTGGACGGACCGCGCGCCGGCGCCAGCGACGTCACCACCTATGCCTACACCGCATCCGGATATCTTGAGCGCGTCACCAACGCGCTGGGCCAGATCACCGAGGTGACCGCCCATAACGGCCGCGGCCTGCCGACCAGCATGACCGACGTCAACGGCGTGGTGACCGACATGACCTACGACGGTCGCGGCCGGCTGCTGACCCGCATCGTGCGCGACCCGGGCGGCAATGCCGATCTGGATGCGACCACGGTCTTCACCTATGACGCCGTGGGTCAGATCGCCAGCGTCCGGCGGCCGGACGGCTCCGAGCTCACATACGAGTACGACGCCGCCCATCGCGTGACGGCGGTCTCCAACGGGCTCGGCGAACGCATCGAATACGCGCTCGATGCCATGGGCAACCGGACCGCCGAGACCGTGAAATCCGAAACCGGCGCCATCATCCGCAGCCAGACCGCGACGTTCGACGAGATCGGCCGCATGCTGCAGTCGCTGGGGGCGGCGTCGCAAACGACCGTCTTTGCCTATGACGATGACAGCAACCTGGAATCCACCACCGATCCGCTGCTGCGGGTCACCGGCCAGGCCTTCGACGCGCTGCATCGGCTGGTCACCGTCACCGACGCCGTGACTCCCACCGCCGGCGTGACCACCTATGGCTACGACGCGGCCGACAATCTGGTCAGCGTGACCGACCCGCGCGGTCTACAGACCGTCTACACGGTCGACGGCTTCGGCTTCCGCATCCGCACCGACAGCCCGGATACCGGCATCACGGATTTCGAATACGACCTCGCCGGCAACATGACCCGGCGCACCGATGCACGCTCGGTGGTGGCGGATTACGCCTACGATGCCCTGAGCCGCCCCACCTCCCAGACCTATCCGGCCGCTCCGGCGGAGAACGTGACCTGGACCTATGACGATCCGACGCCGGGCGTGCACGGCATCGGCCGGCTGAGCGGCATCACGGACGAGTCCGGCTCCACCTCCATCGCCTATGACCATCGCGGCAATGTCACCCAGGAGACCCGGACCATTGGCGGCGTCGCCTACGTCACCGGCTACGCATACGACCCGGCCGACAGGCTGGTCTCGGTCACCTACCCCTCCGGCCGCATCGTTTCTTACGAGCGCGACTTAGAGAGCCGGGTTGCCGCCGTCTTCACACGCGCCAGCATCGTTTCCGCCGACTTCGTAATCGCCTGGAACATGGCCTACCGCCCATTCGGACCGCTGGAATCGTTCTCCTTCGGCAATGGGCTGGATGTGACCCTCGGATACGATCTAGACGGCCGTTTGACGGATATCGACACCGGCCCGGCCGGTGCCGCGCCGACGGTGCAGGATCTGGCCTATGTCTATGACGACGCCAACAACATCCTGTCCATCGCCGATGCGCTCGACCTGACCCGGGACCAGGGTTTTGGCTACGATCAACTGAACCGTTTGACGTCCGCCACCGGGCTCTATGGCACGCTGGGCTACGATTACGACTCCGTCGGCAACCGCACCCTGCGCACCATCGATGACGGGTTGACGGTGACAAGCGAGGCCTACACGCCGGATGTGTTCTCCAACCGGCTCGATCAGATGGTCATCGGGAGCACGCCGACCCGTGCGCTGACCCATTCCGCCAGCGGCCAGATCACCGCCGACGACCGCGACGGCGTCGTTTATGGCTACGGCTATGACAATTCCGACCGCATGAACTCGGTCACCGTCGGCGGTGTGACGACGGCCGATTATGTGCACAACGCGCTCGGCCAGCGGGTGGTCAAGGATGTCGGCGGGGTGGTGACCCATTTCCACTATGACCGGGCCGGGCGCCTGATTGCCGAGACCGCACCGGACGGCCTCGGCGGCTTCACGATGGTCAAGGAGTATGTCGACATCGACGGGCTGCCGCTGGCGGTCATCGAGCCCGGTACCGGCACCGGTTCGGCGGCCGAGGTCATCGTCGACAATGTCGACCAGCAGGCCTCGGGTACGGGGGTCTGGGACACCGATGTGAGCCCGAGCGGCTATCAGGGCGCCGACTATGCCCTGCGTCGGGGCGGGACAGGGACCGAGACCTTCTCATGGACGCCGAATGTGGCGACCGCCGGCCGTTACCAGGTCTTTGCGCGCTGGCCGGAGCTCGATGCCGCGGAGGGTTCGAACGTCACCTATACGGTCAACCACGCCGGCGGCGCGACGCCGGTCACCGTCGACCAGCGGGCCGATGGCGGCCAGTGGGCCCTGCTCGGCAATTTCCCATTTGTGCCGGCCTCCGGCCACAACATCAGTCTCTCCGACCACGCCGAGCCGGCCGTTCCGAATGAGATCACCGTCGACAATCGCGATCCCAACACCGCCAGGACCGGCAGCGGCTGGTGGAGCGATACCTGGGGCCCGCTTCATACCTATGGTCCCGATTTCACCGGGACCAACCCGGGGACCGGCAACAGGACCTTCACCTGGTCGCCGGAAATACCGGCATCGGGACGGTACAAGGTCTATGCCCGCTGGGTGGCGACGCACACCCATGCCACCGCGGCGCCCTTCACCATTCACCATTCCGGCGGCTCGACCACGGTCACCGCCGACCTGCGCTACAACAGCGGCGCCTGGAACTATCTCGGCACGTTCGACTTCGCTCCGGCCTCCGATCACCGGATCGTGCTGTCGGACAACAATGCCGGCGGCTATCTCGTGGCCGATGCGGTGCGCCTGATCCGCAGCCCCACCGCGTCGGGGGCGGACGAGGTCGTCGTCGACAACACCGACCCGGGGGCGGTCAGGACCGGCAGCGGCTGGTGGACCGACACCTGGGGCACCCACATCACCCATGGCCCCAATTTCACGTCGACCACGCCCGGCAATGGCAGCCGCTATCTGACCTGGACTCCGGCCCTGCCCGCCACGGATTTCTACAACGTCTACACACGCTGGAATGCGGGCGACACCCACGCCGCATCGGCGCGCTATACGATCCACCATTCCGGCGGCGCCACGACCGTCATCGCCGACCAGCGGGTCAATGGCGCCAAATGGAATCTGTTGGGCCGGTTCGCCATGGCGCCCGGATCCAATCATCGGGTGGTCCTCTCCAATCTGAATGCCGGCGGCTACCCCGTCGCCGACGCGGTGAAGTTCGTGCGCGATCCGGTTGGCGACGCAGCGGAGATCCTCGTCGACGATAGCGACCCGTCGGTCACGGTCACGGGCACCTGGGACACGCTGACGGCCTGGAACCACATGCATGGCGGCGGATACCGGTCGCATGCCGCGGGAACGGGATCGGACAGCATCGATTGGGCGCCGGCGCTGCCCCAGGCCGGTTCCTACGCCGTCTATGTCTGGTACTGGGACGGCGCCGACCGCGCGACCAACGCCGAATACACCGTGCGCCATGCATCCGGAACGACGACGATGCGGGTCGACCAGCGCCTGAATGGCAGGGTCTGGAACCTGCTCGGCACGTTCGAGATGACGCCGGGCGCCGGACATGGCGTTTCGCTCTCCGACGATGCCGACGGGGTGGTGATCGCCGACGCGATGCGATTCGTGCCAACCTCCGCCGACAGCCAGCGGCTTGTGGCGGCCGATGCGATCCGGCTGGTCGCCAATACGGCCGAGGACCCGCTCTTCGTGCACGCCGACCACCTCGGCACGCCACGCAAGATGACCGACGCCACCCAGACAATCGTCTGGGACCACGTCACCCGCCCCTTCGGCGAGACGCACCTCCTGCTCGGCTTGCCCGAGAATAACCACCGCTTCCTCGGACAGTACTTCGATGCCGAAACGACCCTGCACTACAACTACTTCCGCGACTATGATCCGGCGCTCGGCCGGTATGTGCAAAGCGATCCCATCGGTTTGAGGGGTGGGCTGAACACATTTTCCTATGCGTTCTTGAACCCGCTAGTATTCTACGACAGTCTCGGGCTCGCTTCATTCGCATCAGTGGAGGGTCATGCAGGAATTGGTGCCGGTTATGCGGTCGTGCAATGTTGTGACGAAGCTGGCGACCTTAATTTCTTCTATTTTAATAAGTGGTGTGGAGGCTTTACTTTTGGCGTTTCGCTGATCGCTGGATCAGTAATTAATCTCGACGGCGAAGACTGCGACCCCAGTAACTATTCAGGGTATTTTGTTGAGATTGGTGGCGGGGCTGGGCTTCTTGCCGGCGGTGTAGATATTGGGTTCTCCTCCGATGGCTGGATTCCGACCGGTCCGTCCAATGTGAATGAAGCAGGATTCGGAATTGGCCTAGGTGCCCCAATTGGTGTCTCGGTGTGCTGGTACAGCTACATGGGTGAGAATAAGGTTGCATGCGGCTGTAAAGTCGGCGGGTCACCCACTTCATAAGTATCATCGCGCAATCTGGGGATTCCGTTTGTGTCTTTTCGTCTTTCTCGAAATCTCTTTTCTAAGCTCTTCTTCATTTTGTTAGTAGCGGTTATTGGAATATCTGGTTTCGCGCTGACAATTAGAGAAAGGATTCAAGAAAGGCGAGTGATCATAGCGGAGATGATGGAGCTTGCGCGCAGCACGCAGGTAACCGGAATCGAATTCGCGACAGGCCGCCTCGTAAATTCGAGAAAGTTCTGTTTTCTTGCAGATGAGACTCACTTGCAAGAAGCATTAGTTTTCTTACAGAATGCCGATGCAGATATTAATCCCTTTAAGTATAGAAAATCAATTGAGTTCTCTATTTCTCTGAATCTAGCACAAGGGGGGCATGTTATTTATAGTGCTGTCATATTCCGCGCACTTTCAGATGATGTCTTTGTTGCAAGGGAGTCTGGCAAGTCTCTTCCGGGCATAGGATCTTCCGTTGATGGGCAGTATCTTGTTCGTCTGCCGGACTTTGCCAATTGGGTAACATCGAAGTTTGTGGAACACGATTGCATCTGATTCAATGAAGTCACACTACGGTGACAGTTTACAAATCTCCCAATTCGTTCCCTTCGTCCCAAGATGCCCCGCATCCCTCGGCCGTACAACGGAAGTTGAGGGGTTTGTACTCTGTCACAGTAACGAGATTGTGGAGCTGCTGCGGGGCATGTTGGAGAACGAACTAGGACACGAGCGCTTCGATCGCTTGCGCTGTCGCCGCGCGATAATCCGCATCCGATGCCAGCACCTGCGACGCTCTGTCCAGTTCTGTCCCAGAGCTCCCGGCGATGTCGGTCATCCATCGGGATCCGGCTTTCGCGGCTGCCGGATATAACATGACCTGATTTCGAACTTAAGATTTCTGATTTGACGTCGCCGGCAACTCCACCGATAGTTGCTTGCCGCCGTCTGTTGGTTCGGTGCCGTTCTCATGGCGCCTCAGCAAATCCGTCGTTCTCATTCATTGGGGGCAGAGCGATGAAACGGTTCTTCTATTCAGCTTTTCCATAGGTAACCCGGTTGTTCCGTGCCCTACCTCCCGGCGGGGCGAAGGCTCGGAGTGCCAAAATCATAACGCGAAAAACGGTCAATGCCGGCCATGCGGTTCGGCAGGGGAGGACTCATGCGTCTGCGCGGCCTCGGACAACGCTCCGTACTGTTTGGTGGTTTGGCGATTTCGGGCCTTGCGGCGGCGATCCTGCTGGCCGATTGGGGAGCGCCGGACCCGGCCCGCGCGGATGGCGGATCGAACCAGGCGCCGGTGGCGGATGCCGGCCGCGACCAAACCGTGTCGACCGGCGACACCGTGATCCTCGACGGCAGCCGCTCCAGCGATATCGACGGCGACCTGCTCACCTTCTCCTGGCAGATCCTGGCCGCCCCGTCGGGCAGCATCGCCAGCCTCACCGACGCTACCGAGGTCAAGCCGAGCTTCACCGCGGATCTGGCCGGAACCTATGAGGTGGCGTTGACGGTCGATGACGGCACCGCCTTCAGTGCCGCGCAGACGGTGCGCATCGACACCGCCAACAGCGCCCCGGTGGCCGATGCCGGGCGCGACCGGGCCATCGGGCTCGGCGATACGGTCATCCTGGATGGTGGCGGGTCGAGCGATTTCGACGGCGACAGCCTCAGCTACTCCTGGACGCTCGCCTCCGTGCCGGCGGGCAGCGCCGCGGCGATCGACTTCCCGACCGAGCTTCGCCCGAGCTTCTTCGTCGACGTGGCCGGAGACTATGTTGCGACGCTGACGGTCGACGACGGCACCGTCACAAGCGCCGCCGATCAGGTCGTCTTCAGCACCGGCAACCTGCCGCCGGTACCCGAGGCCGGCCCTGCCGCCACGGCGACTCCGGGCGCGGCGATCCAGTTCGATCCGGACGGCACCAGCGATGCCGATGAGGACCAGCTGACCGCCCGCTGGACCCTTCTGGCGCGGCCAACCGGCAGCATCGCCGCCCTGTCGGCGCCGAACGGCAACCGCCCCAGCCTGACGCCGGATGTTGCCGGCACCTATGTGGTGCAGCTGCGCACCGATGACGGCAGCGTGCAGACCGTCGACACCATCGCCGTGTCGACCGTGAATTCGCCGCCGGTGGCCGATGCCGGACCCGACCAGCCGATCGTCGCCGGCCAGACCGTCCTCCTGGACGGTGCCGCGTCCAGCGATGTCGACGGGGATGCGCTGGACTACCGATGGTCCTTGCTGCTGGTTCCGGGCGGTTCGACGGCCGCCCTCGACGACCCGCAATCGGTGCGTCCGGAATTCACCGCCGACGTGGCCGGCACCTATGTCGCGCAGCTGATCGTGGATGATGGCGCGGAATTCTCCGCCGCCGACACCGTGGTCCTGAGCGCCGGGAACACCGCACCGGTGGCCGATGCCGGCATCGACCAGACGGCGACGCAGTTCAGCCCGGTGATCCTCGACGGCAGCGGCTCGTCGGACGCCGATCTCGACCCGATCACCTATCGCTGGGCCGTGGCCCATGTCGAAGGCGGTGAGTTCGACGATGACGACGATGGCGGCGGAGTGACCCTGTCCGATCCGACGGCGGTCACGCCGATCCTCACCTTCGGCGGCGACGACGACGATGACGCCGATGACGATCTGGGCCTGGCCTTCGCCGTCGTCCAGCTGCTGGTCAGCGACGGCATCACGGTCAGCGATGCCGATACGGTCGTCATCTCCGCCGTCAACAGCCGCCCGCTCGCCGATGCCGGCCTCGACCAGGAGGCCGCACTGGGCGCCCTGGCGCAGCTGGACGGCGGGTTCTCCAGCGATGCCGACAGCGATCTACTGACCTATCGCTGGTCGCTCATCGCCCGCCCGACCGGCAGCACCGCCACATTGTCCGACGCGACCGCCGTGGCGCCCAGCTTCACGGTCGACAAGGCCGGACTCTATGTCGCCCAGCTGATCGTCAATGACGGCGTGCTCGACAGCCGCCCGGACACGGTCGTGGTGCTGTTGTCCAACCAGCCGCCGGTGGCCGATGCCGGTCCCGACCAGGACGTGTTCGTCGGCTCGGTGGTGGCCCTGGACGGCACCGGGTCCAGCGACCCGGATCTCGATCCCCTGACCTATGCCTGGCAGTTGATCACCGTTCCAAGCGGCAGCGCCGCGGCCCTGTCCGATGCGACGGCCGCCAATCCGACCTTCGTGCCCGATCGCAACGGCGACTATGTGGCTGAGCTGGTCGTCAATGACGGCGTGGCCGATTCCGCCCCGGACAGCGTGACGCTCAGCACGATCAACCGCGCCCCGGTGGCCGATGCCGGCCCGGACCAGTCGGTGACACTCGGCGCGTCGGTAACGCTGGACGGCACCGCTTCGGCTGATCCCGACAATGATTTCCTGACCTTTGCCTGGACCCTTACGGCGCGCCCGGCGGGCAGCGCCGCGATCCTGGCGAATGCGACCAGCTCCGCCCCGAGCTTCACCGCCGACGCGCTCGGCTTCTACACCCTGGAGCTCGTGGTCAGCGACGGCACCCTGGCCTCGCCGGTGGACCGGATGGTGGTGACCGCGGTCAGCGCGGCCAATACGCCGCCGGTGCTGGATCCCGTGGGCAACCAGACCGTGGCCCTGGGTGCTGCGCTGTCGCTGACCCTGACCGCGTCCGACGCCGACAGCAACCCGCTCTCCTTCTTCGCCACGCCGTCGCCGCTGCCGGCCGGCGCCGGCCTGGATGCCGCCAGCGGCGTGTTCACGTTCCGTCCCATCGAGGCCCAGATCGGCGACGTCGCCTTCACCTTCGGCGTCAGCGACGGCATCGACAGCGATTCCGAGGCGGTCGTCATCACCGTCACCGGTGCCGCGCCGGGCGGCGTGACGGCGATTGCCGGCCGCCTGCTGGACGCCAACTCCGCGGCCGCGGGCCAGGACGTGCCGGTGGTGGGCGCGACGGTGACCATCGGCGGCCAATCCGCCCTCACCGATGCCCAAGGCCTCTTCACCGTCGCCGGTATTCCTAACGGCGAGCAGGTGCTGGAGATCGACGGGGCCACGGCGGCGGCGGCGCCGGACGGTTCGCCCTATGGCGGGCTGAAGACGACGCAGAAGCTCATATTTGGCGTCACCAACGACGCCGAGGGCGATTTCTTCCTGCCCCGGATCGACCTGACGACGGCCCAGACCTACGACCCGGCCGCGCCGGGCGACCTCACGGTCGACAACCCGACTCTGGGTGCGACCCTGGTGATCGATGCCGGCTCGGTGACCCAGGGCGGCGCGGATTATTCCGGCACCATCACCCTGTCCGACGCGGTGGCGGACCTGGCCCTGCTGCCGCCGCTGATCGCGCCCTGCACCGCCGTCAGCATCCAGCCATTCGATCTGGTCTTCGACCCGGCCGCGGCGATCACCCTGCCGAATTCGGACAACCTGCCGGTCGGGGCATTCACCGACATCTGGTCGGTCGATCCGGTGACCGGCATCGGCACCATCGTCGGCGTCGGGACGGTCGCCACCGCCGGCACGATCACCGGCACCGTGCCCACCGGTGGCCTGGTCTTCGCCGTTCCGCGGCCGCCGGCGGTGGTCGCCGCGGCCGACGAGAACGCCGACAACCGCCGCCCGACGACGCTGGCCGACGGCAACCTCTTCATGTCGATCTCGCTGCCCAGCTACCGGTCGCTCGAGCAGGACCGGTCCCAGACCTTCGTGTACAACTCCACTTCCGCCGCGCCGACGCCGATCGTCGCCGCCGAGATCACCTTCCCGGCCGATAGCGGCCTGCCGCCGCTGGTCTCCGGCCGGCTGGAGGTCGGCGGCGTCACCGTCGCAGGCCCGATCTTCACAAGCACCAGCGACCCGGCGCCGCTGGCCGCCGGCGACACCATCCGCCAGGCGCTGCAATTCCCGGGGCAGGACCTCACCACCGGCGCCTATCCCTACCGCTATGTCACCACCAGCACCTATGCGTGCTCGACGGTCGGCGCCGCCACCGACGGCCGCGTGCTGGTGAACAACGAGACCGACAGCCCGTTCGGCAGCGGCTGGACGCTCGACGGCCTGGAGCGGCTGTTCATCCAGGATGACGGCACGCTGGTGCTCAGCGAGGGCGACGGCACGCTGCAGCGTATCGACCCCGTCACCAGCGAGGACGCGTTCACCAAGCTGGTCGGCGAGCCGGTCGACGGCCCGCTTTCAGCCTCCGTGGACGATCTCGACGGCGACGGAAACCTGGACGTGGCGGTGCCCGACCAGGTGACCGGGAATGTCTTCGTGCTGTTCGGCGACGGGACGGGTGAATTCCCCACCGTGCGCACGATCAACTCCGGCGCCGCTGTCCCGACCGGCGCGCCCGACCTCTATCAAGTGATCACCGCCGATTTCGACAATAACGGCACGCTGGACCTGATCACCAACAACCAGACATCGCGGGACTTCAAGATCTTCTCGAACCTTGGCAACCGAGAATTCGCGCTGCTGACGGAGCAGCCGATCGAAGAGTTCGGGTCCAACTGGTTCCTCTATGCGCTCGGGGTCGAGGACTTCAATGGCGACGGCAACCAGGATGTCGTGGTCACCTTCCCCAGGAGTTCCGGCGTCGGACAACGGCTGAAGTTCTATTTCGGCAACGGCGCCGGCGGGTTCCCGAACATCTTCAATACGTCCACCTTCGGAAATTCGTTCGGTTTCGCGCCGGGCGATTACAACAATGACGGGGCGGTCGACATCGCCACCTTGTCGACCACCGCCAATAAGGTCGATCTGCTGACCAACAACGCCAATCTGGGCGGATTCTTCCGGGTTGACGCCGACGGAATCCCGGCCGGGCCGATCGACGTCTCGCTTGGCCGCTGGCATATGGAGCCGGCGGATTTCAATGGCGACGGCCGCCTCGACCTGGTGATCGCCAACAACGAATCGGCGGTCTCGATCATGCTCGGGGACGCCCTCGGCGGCTTCGGGCCGCGGGTGTCGATCCCGACCGGCGACGGCACCGGCGTGCAGAACTCGGTGGCCACCGCCGACTTCAATCAGGACGGCGCGCCGGACATCGCGGCGTCCAGCCGGAATACGCGCAAGATCACGGTGTTGCTGAACGACGGCACCGGCGGCTTCCTGGAGCCCATCATCATCGATGCCGCCGGGCCGTCGCTGGCCAGCATCCGCGCCGGCGATTTCAACAATGACGGGTTGCCGGATCTCGTGTCCGGCAGCTTCGCCGACGGCGTCGTCTTCACCCTGCTGGCGGATCCGACCTCCGCCACCGGCTTCGCCACGCCGCCCGGCGCCTTCTGGACCGTGGTGCGCGACCCGGATACCGGGACCTACACCCGCACCCGCAAGGACGGCTCGGTCAGCCTCTTCGACGCCAACGGCCTGCTGACCGCCAAGATCGACCGCAACAACAACCGGACGGACTATGCCTACGACCCCGAAGGCCGCCTGACCTCCATCACCGACCCGACCGGCCAGGTGACGACCCTTACCTACGGCCTCGACGGACGCCTGGAGAGCATCGAGGACCCCGCCGGCCGCATCTCGGCCGCAACCTACGACGCCGACGGCAACCTCACCGGCTATACGGATGTCGACGACTCGGTGCGCGAGATGGCCTACGACGCCAATGGACGGCTGGTGTCGGAGCTGTCGAAGCGCGGGTTTGCGACGACGCACGATTATGGATTCGCCGGCCAATGGATTGGGTCCGGCTTCGCTGATGGCGCATCGGTTTCCGCCCAGATCAGCCGCAGCCTCGGCCTCGCCGATCTCGGCATCGGCCTAGGCACTGAGGGCAACCCAGCGCCCTATGCAGTGCCGGATGGCGAAACCTCACTGACTGATGCAAGAGGCAATCAATTTAGGGTGCGCTTCAATCGTTTTGGCTCGGCCATTGAAGTCGAGGATCCAATCAACCGTATCACACTAATAACCCGCAACGACGACGATCTGGTCACTCAGGTCGAGTCGCCTAGCGATGGAGAACTACCGGACGGAAGTACTCCCGGATTGATCATTACCGAGCTCGACTATGATGAGCGTGGCAACGTAATTCTTCAGCGCGAGGCAACTGGCACAACCTTGGAGCGCGAAACTCGCTTCACCTATGAGCCAGTATTCAGCCGGGTTACCCGGATCATCGACCCCAGCAACAGCCAGGTCGATCCGCCTTGTGCCACCCCAGCTGCACCGCCAGCGTTGGCAGTGCCGAGCCCGGGAGTTACCTGTTTCGAATATGACGCCAACGGCAACCAGACGCGAGTGATCGACGGACTGGGCGGAACACAGGTGACTTCCTATGACGGGCGCGGGTTACGCACCGGCGACACGGACCCGAACGGCAATCTCACGGAATTCTTCTACGATCCCGCAACATTCAATCTGGACCGGATAATCCTGGCCTCCGGCGATCCAGACTCGCAGACCGAGTCCCGTTTCACCCGCGATGGCTTTGGCAATGTGACTCAGACTGTCGAGGGATTTGGAACGTCAGAGGCGCGTACGACCAGCGCCACCTACGACGATCGTAATCGGGTGTTGACGGCAACGGATGGCGCAGGTGTGACGGCCATCAATCGGTACGACGCTGCCGGCAACCCTGTCGAGACGGAGGATGCCGCTGGCCGGATTACGATTCGCACCTTTGATGAGCGCGAACGTTTGTTGGAAGAGATCGAGCCCGCATTTGGCTCAGTGGCCCAAAGCTACGATCTGAATGGCAATCTAGAGAAGATAACAGATGCGCTTGGTAACTCGGTCGTTTTCGAGTTCGATGCAGTAAATCGCCCTACTCGGACGGTTGACCCGCTCCTGAACGAGAGACTGTTTGAGTACGATTCTGGCGATAATATTAAAGAAGTCACCGATTCACTGAACAATTCGACTGCGATAGTATTTGATTTACTAGGTAGAGAGATTCGGCGCACCAATTCGCTCAGTGAAGAATGGGCATTCGAGTATGACAGTCGAGACAATTTGATCCGGACCGTCGATGCACGGGGACAGCAGATTGTTCGCGAGTACGATGCACTATCTCGATTGGAGACTATTGTAACGATTGATGCGGGTTCAAATGTCGAGGATGAAGTCGAGTTTACCTACGATGCAGTTGGCAACAGGAAGACGGCCACGGACAGTGACTCCGCTCTTGATTTCAGTTTTGATGGCCTGAATCGGCTGAGTTCCACTTCGACTCGCGACGCCCAGTCGTACCCAGGTGCAAGACAACCCGCAGTCACGCTCCGCAATTCATTCGATGCCGTTGGCAACCGACTGTTGCTCACCCACGGCCCGGAAGAACTGGTTGTGGACGGTGAATGGCAATTTGCCTATGACGCGGCCGGTCGGCTTTCCGAACTAGTCCACCCAGCGGGAGATCCGCTAAATCCGCTACTGCTCAATTATGATTTGGCGGGCCGGCTCGATCGGATCAATTACCCCAATTCGGCGACGACGGATTTGACATATGACTCTGAGGGACGCTCAGAGAGTATTGTTCATACCCATTCATCATTCGAGCTTGCTCGATTTGAATACGACTACTCCGAAGATGGATTGGTTCAGTCCGTCGCTGAATCATCAGGCGTCAGACAACTCGCCTATGATGACTCACAGCAAGTCACGACAGCTGGTCTTACATCGTCCCCTGAGAGCTACAGCTATGATGGTGAGGGCAATCGGACAACGTCTCATTTATCTTTGGCCCATGTCTACGACTCGGCGAACCGACTCGTCGAGGACGACGCCAATTGCTACGCCTATGACGCGAATGGCAATCTCTCCACTCAGACTGAGAAGATCGGAGGCCTGTGCAACGGTCCGGCTACTACTTATTCATGGGACGTGCGCAATCGGCTCGTTCAGATCGAATTCCCGGACACTACTGTTGCAACCTATCGTTATGATGCGCTCGGCCGACGGATTGAAAAGGAATTTGGTGGCGCGGTAACTCGCTATGTGTACGACGAAGAGAATATCCTTCTTGAGTTCGATTCCTCTCAAGCGTTGGTAGCGCGGTTTGGTCACGGTGACCGTGTAGATCAACCGCTACTACAGGAACGGAACGGTCAGCTATTCTCCTATCATGCCGATAACCTGGGCTCTATCCGGCTCCTGACCGACAGCGCCGGACTGGTTGTCAACGGCTACGACTACGATGGGTTCGGAAATCTCGAGCCCACAACAGTCGAATCTGTTGTCAACCCATATACTTACGCTTCGCGTGAACTGGATGGCGAAAGCGGGCTCTACTTTTACCGTGCACGTTACCTTGATGCGTCGATTGGCCGCTTCCTTAGCCAAGACCCTGCAGGTTTCCTGGGCGGAAATACAAACTTATACTTATATGTTAATAATAATCCTTTGAATTTTGTAGACCCGCTTGGCCAATTCCCGTATCTTTCTTACAATAAGCTAAATTCGATTACTAGCGCAGCAATATCTTGCATTGCTGGAATTGCCACGCCCTATGCAATTCTCGCCGGTCGATACATGGGCAAAGTGGCTGCCGATGTCGTATTCGATCGGCTCGTACGGCAACCAGAATTTGACTTCGAGACAGACACCGTCGTGATTGAAGCAGTCATTGGCTGTGGAGGTGGGCGCCTAGCTCTAGCAGTAATTAGAAAACTGCGAAGAATCACGCCGCCGCCACGATTCCTGCCAGACCCTGAGGCACCGTTGGATGTGCTTAAGGCGGGAGGGGCCCTTCTTGGGGTCGAGTCGTTCGTTGCTTCATTTATTCAGTTCTTGTTCACTCTGAAGGAGAACGCTGGTGCGCCGGCTGGGAACTAGCTGAATGGCCCAATGTCTTGGTGCCTGTCTACTTAAGTTCGCCAGTCCCCGTGACAGTCGACAGGATCTCCATGCTTTCCTGCTTCCTTCGTCTTCGTATGCGGTGAGGTCCGTTGAGATGGGGATTTGGCAGTCAATTACGTGCCCCACCAGGCCGGGCTCCCTTCTCGCCCCCCTGTGACAGCCCTGTATGAGCCATGGCGATGATCGGTCCTTCACGGTCAGAGTGGGGCCGATCGGTCCCGCGCGGGGAAGGGCGCCATGAAGATTACGGTCGATCGCATCAAGAGCGATTCCGACGCCACCTTGAGCAAGGTGGATGTCGACGGGGAGTTCGTGTGTTTTGGTCTGGAAGACGAATACCGGGCCGAGAAGCTTGCCGGCGAGACGCGCATTCCGGCGGGCCGCTATGAGGTCGGCGTGCGCAGCGAGGGCGGGTTCCATACGCGCTATGCCAAGAAGTTCCCCGGCATGCATCGGGGCATGCTGCATGTCCTGAACGTGCCGAACTTCAAATTCATCCTGATCCATATCGGCAATACGGACGAGGACACGGCCGGCTGTCTCCTGGTTGGCCTGAACGCCTCGGTCAATGACGGCGAATTGCGTGTTACCTCGAGCCGGCTGGCCTATGAGAAGATCTATCCGATGGTCATCGACGCCGCCGAGCGGGGCGAGCTCGAGATCGAGTATGTCGACAGCGACAGGGCGTCCGTTCCAGTCGCTTGATGCGCGGATCTTCCGGGAGGTCGGATCACGCGCCGGTCTTGACTCTCGGCGCCGCCTCCCGTACATCCAGCGCCCCTCGAGGGCATTCCCTCCGGGTCGTTACCAACAGAGGCAAGCGCATGCTTGGACGTGACACGACAGATTGGGGCTTGGCGCCCGTTCGTGTCCTGACTCTGCCCACGCGATAGAGCGTGTCTGCCGGGTCGGGCCCGGCAGCGTCATCCCCGATATCACTCTTTGAACCCGGTTCTCCGGGCGCGCGTTTCGTGCGCGGCTTTGCCGTGCCGGCGGGCGTCCGCGGGGCCTTGGATATTGGATGACCGATGGGCACCCAGTTGTTGTTGAGGCGCATCCTGCGCCTGGTTACCCGAGACGCCGTGCCGGGATCGCCGCTAGCGGAGGCGATCCTGCAATGGTGCCTGGCCAACGCCGCCGCCCTCGGCCTGGAGGATGTTCTCGAGGCCGAAGACGCCGCTCCGTCACGCCCGGCCCGCAAGGGCTGGGCCCGTTGGCGTGCCCGGGCCTTTGGCGGCGTCCCGGCGACGGACGTTGCGGACGATCCCTGGGACCGGCTGCGCACGGCGCTGGCCGGGCCGGAGCCGGCGGGCGGCAAGACCGCACCCCCCGACGACCCGGCCCCGCAGCCGCTGGCGCTTTGCGCGCGCCTGGCCACCCTGCTGGCCTTGGAGGAGGACGAGGCGCGGCTGGTCCAGTTCGTGGTCGGGTTAACCCGGCTGGAGGTGCCGGCCTCCCTGGTCCGCTGCCTGCAGTCCGAGGGTCTCGATGTCACCGCCATGGTCGGCGCGCTCTCCGGGTTTCCCACGGTGCAGGCCATCTCCCAGAGCCAGCCGGTGCGGCTGGGGCTGATCGGGCTCGTGAGCATGCGCGGCGGCCATGTGGCGCTCTATCCGAAGGACCCGTTGCAGCGGGTACTGGACGGCCTGCCCTTCGAGGACGACGCCCTGATCGAATGCCTGGTCGGCGCCCGGGTCCGCCCGTCGCTGGAACTCGCCGATTTCGCCGAGCAGGCCGAAACGGTCGACCTGCTGCGGCGCATGCTGTCCGGCGCGCTCGCCACCGGCGCGGAGGGCATCAACATCCTGCTCTACGGCCCGCCCGGCACGGGCAAGACCGAGCTCGCCAAGGTCCTGGCCGAGGCCGCCGGGGCAGCGCTCTACGTGGTCGGCGAGGTCACCGAGCATGGCGAGGAGCCGACCCGCTGGGACCGGGTGATGGCGCTGAAGCTGGCGCAGCGGGTGCTGGCCAATCGCCGCGACGCGGTGCTGCTGTTCGACGAGATGGAGGACATGATCAGCGGCCCGCGCCCCGGAACCGGCATCGTCGTGCAGAATCGCGACGACGGCTCCAAGGTCTTCGTGAACCGCATGTTCGAGTCCAACCCGGTGCCGACCCTGTGGACCTCGAACCATATCGGCAGCGTCGACCCGGCCTTCCTCAGGCGCATGAGCTATGTGCTGCGCATGGATCTGCCGATGCCGGCGGCGCGGCGGCGCATCCTCGGCCGCATCGCCCGGGAGGAGGATCTGTCGCTTTCCGACGATGCGGTGGAGCGCCTGGCCGAGTCGGCGCCGGAGGCGACCACCATCGCCCGCAACGCCGTGCGCGCCGCACGGCTGGCCGAAGGCGGTGCTGAGGATGCGCGACGGGCGGTCGCCTCGCTGGTCGCCGGCATCCGCCATGGCCGCCTGCGGCCGCCCGTGCGGGCCGGAGACCGTTCGCTCGACCTCGATCTCTACGAGGCCGACACCTCGATCGAGACGCTGACGGCGAAGCTGGCGGCCGACGGCGCGCCGGCCGATTTCTCGCTGCTGCTGACCGGCCCGCCCGGCACCGGCAAGACCGCGCTTGCCCACCACATCGCCCGCCGGCTGGACCGGCCGCTGGTGGTGAAGCGAGCCTCGGACCTGCTGTCCAAGTGGATCGGCGAGACCGAGCAGCAGATCGCCCAGGCCTTCGCAGAGGCGGCCCATTACGGCACGGTGCTGCTGTTCGACGAGCTGGACTCGCTGCTGTTCGACCGCGGCATGGCGAGACACAGCTGGGAGGTCAGCCAGGTCAACGAGCTGCTGACCTGGATGGATGTGCATCCCCTGCCCTTCATCGCCGCCTCGAACCATCCGGACAAGCTGGACCCGGCGACCCTGCGCCGCTTCGTCTTCAAGATTGCGCTCGAGCCGTTGCCGCCTGCCAAGGCGGCGCACGCCTTCGCGACCTATTTCGGCAGCCCCGCGCCGGCCGACCTCGCCCGCATCGCCGGCCTGACCCCGGGCGACTTCGCCGTGGTCGCCCGCCAGATCCGCTTCGACGGCACCCGCCCCGGCCCCGCCGCCATCGTCGAACTCCTGGCCCGCGAGGCGCACGCCAAGCCCGCCGTCCGCCGCCGGATCGGGTACTAGCGAGGACCGGGACGAAGGGCTCGGCCGGGATCGGGTGGAAAACGTGAGATCGAATTTGTCGATAGCGACAGGGTGTCCGTTCGACAACGGCGAGAGCATTCGTAGTTCCCGCGGTTTTGATCTCCGTCAGGGCGGCCGTCTGTCGACGGCGGCATCATCGCGATCCCCAAACTGAATTGGCTTGCGGTTCCTTTCCGGTTTGGCGTCGTTTGGCCGAGTGCTTCGACGGCGGCGGCCGTCGCGCGGATGGGCTTCGCTGCAATTCGGTGCCTTGCGCAATGGCCAAGGGCGCAGAGAGCTGCACCAATCCCAAGAACTCGAGGGCCCGCGATGGACACCACCCGCTCGACGCAAATGGCTCGCGCGTTTCTGGCCCAAGGCGGTCGCTTCAAGCGCAAGACCCAGACCTACACCCGGCGGTTCAGCGCCGGCCCGGAGGTCGTCTTCCCGCAATTCTGCCCGACGCGCGAGATGGACTGGATCACCGGTTGGAAGGCCGATCTGGTCTATAGCGATAGCGGCTACGCAGAACGGGATTGCGTGTTCACGACCCCGGCGGACAACATCCTGGGTCCGGGCTTGTGGGTTTTCACCGGCTACGAGCCCAACAAGAGTGCCGAGATCGTGGTCATCCATGACGCCAACTTTGTGCAGCACTGGCATATCGACCTCGTTGACAAGGGCGACGGCACCAGCGAGGCGACCTGGACAATCATCTTCACCGCCATCAATGAAGCCGGCAACGCGGTGATCGAGGCGATGCCGGATCGGGATCCGGATTTCGATCGTCTGATCGACGGGTTGGAGCATTTCGTCACCACCGGCGAAAGGCGGAACAGCTAGGACCCCGAAGGCACCGGGTTCGATCGAACGTCGAACCCGCGGATTGCGCGTGAAACCGATCGACACCGCAGTCGTCCGAGCTGGGGCGAAAGCGGCAGAGGGTGCGCTGAGCATCGGAGCCTGGAGCCACGAATGCGGTACTCCGACCCTTTTGAACCCGGCAATTCGGCAACGGTCACCGTAATCCGCAGCTCGGCCACTCCCACCTGGGCCGGCCGCTGATCCGAGCGCCGGCGTTCAAGCAAAGGTGAACAGAACTGACACCCGCGATTCAGTGCGGGGTTCGGGTCGAAACGCCTGGAATTGCGGCCGTTCCGGGTCTATCGCATAGGCCCACATCACCGGCCTCGACAATCTTCCGTTAACGATATCTGCAGGGGCCCGGACCTAGGGTCGCGGCAACTGCCGTCTTGAGGTCGAACGGGCTTGGCCAATAGCGCCGGCCCGGCCGATCGGCAGACCCGCCATCCCGTGCACGAGGTTCTCCATGCGTCTCGGTACCGCTCTGATCCTGCCGCTGCTTGTGCTTGCCCTCACCGGTTGTGCCGCCACCGAGCAATCGAACAAGGTCACCCATTCCGGTTTCCTGGCCGATTACAGCCTGTTGTCGCCTGGCGAGGAGGACGACGCGGCGTTCCGCTATTGGAACCACGACATCGACTGGTCGGCCTATGACAAGATCCTGCTGGACCCGGTGACCCTGTGGGGGGCGCCGGCCGCGGAGGAGATGCCGAACGAGGATCTGCAGCGGCTGGCCAACAACCTCTTCGGCCTGATGTATCAGGAGCTGTCCAAGGACTACACCATGGTCAGCGAGCCGCAATACGGGACACTGCGCATCCAGTTCGCGCTGACCGGGGCGGAGCGCTCCAACCCGGCGCTGGACGTGGTCTCCACCGTGGTGCCCACGGCCTTCGTGCTGTCCTCGGCGTCCCAGTTCGTCACCGGCGAGCCGGCCTTCGGCGGCGACGCCATGGTCGAGGCCCGGGTCACCGACTCCGTCACCTCCCAGACCCTGGGCGCGGTGATCGACCGGCGGGTCGGCGGCAAGGACCTCGGCGGCTCCCACGACAGCTGGGACGACGTCAACGCCGCCTTCGTCTTCTGGAGCCAGCTGACCCGCTGGCGCCTCTGCGACCTGCGCGGGGACGACGACTGCGTGGCGCCGGGCTGAGCCGGTCGCAGGCCTCGCGCCGTCTCGCCCCTCGATTGACCGGCCGATCGGCGGTGCCGATTTCATCGCGGGTCTCGAGGCGAGGCTCGACCGGCAACGGGCGCTTGGCAGACAGGGATGGAAAGCGGCCGTAGTCGAGTAATTCGGTTACTGTAACCGTGACAAGATTGCGTCTAAACTATTGATTTAAAAAGTAAAAAACATCCTGCGTCCACGGTCAGTACAATAGACAGAGTTTCGTAATTGGACTCGACAGGTAGCGGGGTTGGGTGATCCACGACTGGTAGCTGATCGGGCGAATCGTCCCCCGGTTAACGGGAGATGGATCGTACTCCGTAAGCATTGTGCCGGAAGGGGTTCCGGTACCTTTCATGGCGCCGATCACCGTGGCATGGGGCGTCGCTCCACCGTGGAGGCGCTGCGTGTCGAACACGCCCACGGGACCGATCCTCAGCAGCTTCTGGAGCTGCGGAAGGGTCTTCTTGGCGCCGGCTCTTGGTTTCAGTTCTGCGAAGCGCAAGCGATAGGCTCGTGCCAGGCGCTTGTAGTATTCCGCTTGAGGTGGAATGCCGCCGTGTTCTGGAAGGAAGAAGCTCGTGTCGATTGGCCCGGGTGTGTAGGTGGTCGCCCCCTTCAACATCGCCACGGCCGCAAGCCAACAGGTACTCGACGTGGACTGAGGGACCAATGTGACCTTGTGTTTGATATTGACCGTCATTGCCTTCTGGAGAATTGGCTAAGACAACTGACAGTTTGGACGTTCAACTTTGGAGCTGGGTGTTCAAACCGTCCCGGTACCAATAACCGAGACAACATCTTCCCGCAGTGATCTATATCAGCAGGAATTGGCGAACGAATATCCAGCAGCACCGAAATGCCGATGCGAAGTATCTTCAGCCCGTCAGTCCCGCTGCAAATCTAGAATCGTTGGACCGGCTATCCGTTGGTTCCGGGTTCAGGCCTGGAAGGGCAAGGGTGACGCGCCCTCAAAGCCCCATCTGCTCGCGTCCAAGCTCGGTCAGATCCGCCGCCGTGGCCCGGCCTTCGAAATCCACCTCGTAATCCTCGGCGGCGAAATCCGGGGCGCTTTCGCCGGCCAGGAACCTGACCGCCTGCTTGCGCACATAGGCCTCGTTCTTGGCGCAGCGCGGCGAGGCGCCGATGTAGATGACGTTGGCGTAATCGCTGCCGTTATGCTCGTCGGCCACCGCGTGGATGATGTCGGGATGCCACCAGACCGTGTCGCCGGGCTCCACCATCGGGATCGACACCAGGCCCTCCAGGATGTCCCCGTGCCATTGCGGATCGGCGGACAGGGCCCGGCCCGGCGTGGCGCCGCAGAGATCGTCTTCCGCCAGATCGTCCTGCAAGGCCCGCAACAGGAAATAGGCGATGCCGCGGGCGGTCGGAATGACGCTCAGCGTGCCGTCGGTCGGCCCCTGGGCGGTCAGCGCCGTCCAGCCCTGGAAGGTGCGGAACATGGAGCACACGGCCGGGGACTCGTACTCCCGGGTCTGGGTCCGGAAGGTCGCCTTCCACGGGTCGTAGCTCTGCCAGTCGCCCTCGAAGATGGCGCCGTAGATGCGCTGATAGGCGGGATCGACCCAGCGCTCATAGGAGCCCGAATCCATATGCGGCGACAGGCCCAGGGTCTTGTCGCCGGGCTCGCGACGGCGGGTGCGGTCGGCATAGGCGTAGTCCCGGTCCGGGTCGAACTCGTCGCCCATGGGTCCCGAGACATCCCACAGCCGGTTCAGGAACCGCTTGGCCGCCGCCATGGACTCCGCCTGGCGCGCCATGACCTGCGGCCTCGACCAGTAGAGGCCGAAGATCTGCGGCGCGCCGGCCTCCAGCGTGCTGAAGAACTGGTCGAGCCCGGCCTTCTCCTTGGCCTTGGCGTAATAGCCGTTGCCGTCGATATAGGCGCCCAGCTCGGCGTTCCAGTCTTCCGCCATGGCCCTGGGAAAGACGCCGCGGATGATCGCCGTACCGGTCCTGCGGATGGCCTCCCGTGTGGCCGCCGGCACCTGATCCGATTGGATCGCCGCGAAATCCAGCTCCGGAATGCTGGACGTGCCCGTTTCCGCGGCCTCGCGAATGGCCTCCACGTCCCGCAGCGTCTGATCCCGAACGGACGAGAACGCCGCCTTCACATCCTGCCTGGCGCGCAGCATGCGTTTGGTCTCGCGAATATAGTCGCTGATCGTCCGGTCCATGGTGATCCTCCCCAAACCCATCTTGTCACACTCGGCGTCCTGCTCGTGATAGCCGGCAGCTCGCGACCCTGCGTTCGCCCGATGTCGTCAGCCAGGCTCCGACACCCGGACGAGCTGCTTGCCGAAATTGCCGCCCTCCAGCATGGCCATGAAGGCTGCCGGCGCGGAGTCCAGGCCCTCCGCGACGGTCTCGCGATAGGTGATGCGGCCCTCGCGAATGTAGCCGCCGACCTCCTTGGCGAATTCCGGGTAGCGGTGGAAGTGGTCGAAGATGATGAATCCGTTGACCGACAGACGGTTGACCAGGATGGTGCGCCACATCCGCGGCAGGCGGTCGCCGCCCGGCTGCTCCCCGCCCCCCATCACGCCGCGATTGTACCAGGCGATCATGCCGCAGACCGGGATGCGGCCGCCGACATTCATCAGCGGCACGACCGCCTCCAGGGTCTTGCCGCCGACATTCTCCCAATAAATGTCGACGCCGTCCGGACAAGCCTCGGCCAGCGCCGCCCGCAACGCCTTGGCGTCGGCCGCGGCGCGGTGGTCGATGCAGGCGTCGAAACCCAGTGTCTCGACCGCATAGGCGCATTTCTCCGCCCCGCCTGCGACGCCCACGACCCTGAGCCCTTGGATCTTGCCGAGCTGTCCGACCATCGACCCGACCGCCCCAGTGGCGGCGGAGACGACCAGGGTTTCGCCCGCTTTCGGCCGGCCGTATTCCTTGAGACCGACCCAGCCGGTAAGGCCGGGCATTCCCAGCACGCCCAATGCAGTCGAGATCGGCGCCAATGACGGGTCCAGCTTCTGCAGGGCCTTCGCCTTGGCGACGCCATGACTGGCCCAGCCGAACATGCCCATCACGATGTCGCCGGGCTTGAGGCCGGGATCGTTGGAGACCTCCACCTGGGCGACGCAGCCGCCCTCCATGGTGCCGCCGATGTCTACGGCCTGCGCGTAGGATTTGGCATCGTCCATGCGGCCGCGCATATACGGGTCCAGCGACAGGTAGAGCACGCGCGCCAGCACCTCGCCCTCGCCCGGCTCGGGCATCGGGGCCGCCTCCAGCCGGAAGTTCGCCGCCGTCGGCGCCCCCTCGGGCCGTTTCGCCAACACGATCCGCTGCATCTCCGATGGCATGGGATTGTCCTCCAATGAATCCGTTCCACTGTCACGGTTGGAGCGCGGTCCTGCAACCGGCAATCGGCGGCCCAACAGCACGGTCCGGGCCTGGCCGGCAACGCCGAATGCGCCTCGAAATCATTAGCAATAGCTCCCGATGGCACCTATCATCGATTGATATATAAATGGCTGCAGCGTCTTAAAGCTGCATGGTGGGGATCGAAAATCCAGGAGCTAGCGCTGCCTGCATTGCAGGAGTCTCGCGCGTTGCTCTAACCGCGCAGAACCGGGGTCACGGCTCAACTCCGAAGACCAGGCGATTGGAGACGAACACCATGCTTCGCGATTCATCCGATTTACCCCGCCCCGAAGAGGTGCCGGAATACATCAACATTCCAGGCCTCGGCGGCAAGCTGCTGTACGACTTTGCAACGCTCTCCGAGCAACACAGATACGGGTGCTGCTCAATCGAATTTGGCAAGGATGACAGGTATATTTTCTCATACAGCTCCGGATACGGCAAAGATGCCGAAGAGCGTTTCATCGACGATTTCCAGAACTGCGTCGATTACTACGGCGGTACCCCGCGGACCATCCACCTGCTCACCAAATGGAATCCCTGCGCACGCTTGTGTAGCGGCGCAATCAAGAAGTTGATTACAGACAATCCCAAAATTGAAGAAGTCTACATCGGGTATGCAGAGCCCTATATTTCAAACAAGCATGGCCACTCTGAAGACATGAAGAGCGTTTCACTGGCGGTCCAAAACCTGAATTTTTCTTACACCCATACGAGTAGCTCTGCCGAAGGCATCCTTCCAACGACGAGAGTCGTTTGCTCAATGCTTGGGGCGGACGTCATTCGAGCTGCCGCCGTCGGGCACTTCTCGCGCCGCCGAACCGAAGTGGAGCAACGCCAGAAATCACTATTCGGTTGATTGACCGACCAGCCGATTCGGCAGTTCTGGCCAGATCGGTGTGGTCCGATACAGATCAGTCGCCGCTCTGCGCCGTCTTCTCGGGCGGCGCAGGTCCCGTGAACCGGCTGTCCGCCGCCCGGCGCCTCGCAACCTCGTCGAAGCGCTCGCGCAGTTCCGGGACACGCTTGGCCAGGTCCTGGAAATCCGGCGCCTCCAGGACCAGGAACTGGCAATGGGATAAGGTCGTGATGGTGGCGTTGCGGCGGTCCAGGCCGGACAGCAGCGACATCTCGCCGAAGAACTCACCGGGCCCGAGATCGACCGAGCCATGCGGCAGGTCGACCTCGACCTGGCCCTGCACGATGAAATACAGCGCCATGCCCTCTTCGCCGCGGCGGACCACCGTATAGCGGTCGGGCGCCGTCATCGGCGTCAGCAGGGCTGCGATCTCGGCCAGGATCACCGGGTCCAGGCCGTGGAACACCGGCACCTTGGCAACCCGCGCCACGGTGACCACGAAATCCTGCTTGCCCAGCTCGCGGGCGAATCCGGCCGCCAGGATCGCCGTCGGCAGGGCGAAGATGCCGATGCCGAAGATCGTCACCATGGCCCCGAAGACCTTGCCCAGCGGGGTCATCGGCGTGACGTCGCCATAGCCGACCGTGGTCAGGGTCACAACGCCCCACCACATCGCTTCCGGGATGCTGCCGAACGCCTCAGGCTGGACCTCCCGCTCCAGCACATACATGACGGAGGAGGCGATCAGCACCGCCATGCACATCAGCATGATCGCGCCCAGGATCGAGCGTGATTCGGCCTTGAACACGGCGCCCAGGGACCTCAGGGCCGGCGAATAGCGGGTGATCTTCAGCAGCCGGATCAGCCTGACCATTCGCAGGATGCGCAGATCCACCGGTATCAGGAAGTAGAGGTAGAACGGCAGTACCGCCAGCAGGTCGACGATCGCCATCGGCGTCACCGCATAGCGCAGCCGGCCCCGTACCGGGTGGCGGTAATCGTGCCGGCGATCCTCCACGCAGGACCATAGCCTGAGGGCATATTCGACGGTGAAGATGGCCACCGAAACCAGCTCGATCCCCAGGAACCATGCGCTGTAGCGCGCGCTCCAGCCGGGCAGGGTCTCCAGCACGACCGCTGCCACGTTCAGCAGGATCAGCGTGCACAGCACCACATCGGTGGCCAGGAACAGGCCGCCATGCTTGCGCTGGCCGTCCAGCATTTCATGAACGTAGAGTCGGGTGGAAATCCGCATGCAAATGCCGTCCGGTCTCGGCCGTCCCGATAGGGTCCCGCGCCCGGCCGCCGAGCCGCGAAAACTGTTAGGGGACGGGGCGCTTTGGTCTATACTAGCGCCCCGCCCGGTTCGGCGGCCAAGAGTATCACAAACAAGCAAAAGCCGGCTCGGCGACCAGCCTGGCACCCGATGCTCCAGGCCGCAGCTCCAAACGCCGATGATGATGAAGCAGCCCATATGAAACTGACGATCGAACGCGCCGCTCTCATGAAGGGCCTCGGCCATGTGCAAAGCGTGGTCGAGAGGCGGAACACGATCCCCATCCTGTCCAATGTGCTGATGCGGGCCGAGAGCGGAACGCTGGGTCTGACCGCCACCGACATGGATGTGGAGATCGTCGAATCGGTCCCCGCCGAGGTGCACACCGCCGGCGCCACCACGGTGCCCGCCCACACCATGCACGACATCGTCCGCAAGCTTCCGGACGGCAGCCAGGTGGAGCTGGAAGTCAGCGGCGATTCGGGATCCATGACGCTCAGGGCCGGGCGCTCGACCTTCCGGCTGGGCTGCCTGCCGGTGGAGGATTTCCCCTCCATGTCCGGCGGCGACCTGCCGGTGAAATTCGGGCTTTCGGCCGGCGATCTGCGCATGCTGATCGACCGCACCCGTTTCGCCATCTCCACCGAGGAGACGCGCTACTACCTGAACGGCATCTACCTGCATGCCGGCGAGGCCGATGACGTGACCGTGCTGCGCGCCGTCGCCACCGACGGCCATCGCCTGGCCCGGGTGGAGATGCCGCTGCCTGACGGGGCGCAGGGCATGCCGGGGGTCATCGTGCCGCGCAAGACCACCGCCGAGCTGCGCAAGCTGGCCGACGAGACCGCCGAGGATATCGACGTCCAGCTCAGCGACACCAAGGTCCGCTTCGCCTTCGACAGCGTGGTGCTGACCTCCAAGCTGATCGACGGCACCTTCCCGGACTATGAGCGCGTTATCCCGTCGGACAACGACAAGACCATGGAGGTCGATGCCGGCACCTTCGCCGAGGCGGTCGACCGGGTCTCCACCATCTCCACCGAGAAGAGCCGGGCGGTGAAGCTGGGCATCTCCGAGGGCGCTCTGGTGCTGTCGGCCACCAGCGCCGACCAGGGCAGTGCCACCGAGGAGGTGGAGGTGGTCTATGGCGGCCCGGCCATGGAGATCGGCTTCAACTCCAGCTATCTGCTGGACATCACCCGGCAGATCGAAGGCGACGGCGCGCGCTTCGTCCTCAAGGACGCCGGCTCCCCGACCATCATCCGCGATGTCGCCGACGGCAGCGCACTCTATGTGCTGATGCCGATGCGCGTGTGACCCGCTCCTGGCGCACGCGCCGATGGGATACCAGGCACAGATCGCGAGCATGACCGACGGTGCGGCACACCCGGCGCCGGCGTCGCTGAATGTGCGGCGCCTGACCGTCACCCAGTTCCGCTGCTATGAGCGGGCGCGGGTGGAGAGCGACGGGCGGCCCGTGGTGCTGACCGGCCCGAACGGCGCCGGCAAGACCAACCTGCTGGAAGCCCTGTCCTTCCTGGCCCCGGGGCGCGGGCTGCGCCGGGCCGCCCTGGCCGATGTCGGCCGCCGGCAGGCGCCGGCGGGCAGCGCCTGGGCCATCGCCGCCGAGCTCGAGACGCCGGCCGGACCGGTCTCGATCGGCACCGGGCTCGACCCGGCGGCGGCGGAGACCGGCGGCAGCCGCCGGCTGGTGCGCATCGACGGCCGGCCGGCAGAGAGCCAGTCGGCTCTCGGGGCTCATGTGGCGCTGACCTGGCTGACCCCGCAGCTCGACCGGCTTTTCCTGGAGGGATCGGGCAATCGCCGGCGGTTCCTCGACCGGCTGGTGTTCAACTTCCATCCCGACCATGCCGGCCACCTGACCGCCTATGAGCAGGCGCTGAGGGAACGGGCCCGGCTGCTCAAGGACGGCCGCCCGGATCCCGCCTGGCTCGACGCGCTGGAGGACGGCATGGCCGCCGACGCCGTCGCCATCGCCGCCGCCCGGCGCGAGATGGTGGAGCGGCTGCGCGCCGCCGACAGCGTGGCCGAGTTCGGCGCGGGCGGGGACGATCTCTTCCCGCGCGCCGATCTCGACCTCTCAGGTGCGGTGGAGGGCTGGCTGGCCGAAGACCCGGCCCTGGCGGTCGAGGACCGGTTCCGCGCCCGGCTCAAGGAAACCCGGCCAATCGACGCAGTCGCCGGCGGTGCCGCCGACGGGCCGCATCGCGGCGATCTGCTGGTGCGCCATGCCGGCAAGGATCTGCCGGCCGCCGATTGCTCCACCGGCGAGCAGAAGGCGCTGCTGATCGGCATCGTGCTGGCCAATGCGAGGCTGCTGACGGCCGAGCGCGGCGCACCGCCGCTGCTGCTGCTGGACGAGATCGCCGCCCATCTGGACCGCCGCCGCAGGGCGGCGCTGTTCGAGGAGATCGTGGCGCTGGGCGCCCAGGCTTGGCTGACCGGCACCGATCCGGAGCTGTTCGCCGCCCTCGGCGACCGAGCCCAACATTTCACCGTCGAAGACGGTCGGATCGGCAGGGCCGGATGAGCGCCCATGGCAATCGCGACAGTGTTTGGCCCCAATTCTCGGTGAAAACGACCCCCGGCCGCTCGGTTCCCGACGGCCTGATATGAAAGAAAGACCCCATGGCTGAAGACGAAAACGGTTCCGGCGAAGAGGCGGAATACGGCGCGGATTCGATCAAAGTGCTGCGCGGGCTGGAAGCCGTGCGCAAGCGCCCGGGCATGTATATCGGCGACACCGATGACGGCTCGGGCCTGCACCACATGGTCTATGAGGTGGTCGACAACGCCATCGACGAGGCTCTGGCCGGCCATTGCGACCGGGTCGAGGTGACTCTGAACCCGGACGGCTCGGCCACCATCACCGACAATGGCCGCGGCATCCCGGTCGGCATCCATGAGGAGGAAGGGGTCAGCGCCGCCGAGGTGATCATGACCCAGCTCCATGCCGGCGGGAAGTTCGACCAGAACTCCTACAAGGTATCCGGCGGCCTGCACGGGGTCGGCGTCAGCGTCGTCAACGGTCTCTCGGAATGGCTGGAGATGACCATCTGGCGCGACGGCAAGGAATGGCACATGCGCTTCGAGGATGGCGTCGCGGTGGCGCCGTTGGCCGAGGCCGGCGACGCCAAGAAACGCACCGGCACGGGCATCACCTTCCTGCCGTCCAAGGCGGTGTTCAGCATGACCGAGTTCGCATTCGCCACGCTGGAGCACCGGCTGCGCGAACTCGCCTTCCTTAATTCCGGGGTCACCCTGGTCCTGACCGATGCCCGCAACGGCGAGGCGCGTCAGGTCGAACTCGGCTATGAGGGCGGGTTGGAGGCCTTCGTGCATTATCTCGACCGCTCCAAGACCGCGCTGCACGAGCCGGTCAACCTGAAGGCCGAGAAGGATGGGCTGACCGTGGAGGCGGCGATGCAGTGGAACGACTCGTTCCACGAGACCGTGCTCTGCTTCACCAACAACATCCCCCAGCGCGACGGCGGCACCCATCTCGCCGGCTTCCGCGCCGCCCTGACCCGCCAGGTCAACGGCTATGCGACGGAAAGCGGCATCGCCAAGCGCGAGAAGGTGACCCTGTCCGGCGAGGATGCCCGCGAGGGCCTGACCTGCGTGCTGTCGGTCAAGGTGCCGGATCCGAAATTCTCCAGCCAGACCAAGGACAAGCTGGTCTCCTCGGAGGTCCGGCCGATCGTCGAGAGCGTCGTCAACGAGGCGCTGTCCAATTGGTTCGGCGAGCATCCGAATGAGGCCAAGAAGATCGTCCAGAAAGTGGTGCAGGCCGCCGCCGCCCGCGAGGCGGCGCGCCAGGTGCGCGACCTGACCCGCCGCAAGGGGGCGCTGGACATGGCCTCCCTGCCCGGCAAGCTGGCCGATTGCCAGAGCCGCGATCCGGCGGAATCCGAGCTGTTTCTGGTCGAGGGCGACAGCGCAGGCGGGTCGGCGAAACAGGCCCGGGACCGCCGCATGCAGGCGATCCTACCCCTGCGCGGCAAGATCCTGAACGTGGAGCGGGCCCGGCTTGACAAGATGCTCGGCTCGGCGGAAATCGGCACCCTGATCACGGCGCTGGGCACCGGCATCCGGGACGAGTTCGACATCTCGAAGATCCGCTACCACAAGATCATCATCATGACGGACGCGGATGTGGACGGCAGCCATATCCGCACCCTGCTGCTGACCTTCTTCTATCGCCAGATGCCGGAGATCATCGAGCAGGGCTATCTCTACATCGCCCAGCCGCCGCTCTACGGCATCACCCGCGGCAAGAGCCGGGTCTACCGCAAGGACGACCGTGAGCTGGAGGAACTGCTGATCGAGCAGGGTGTTGAGGGCGCCACCTACACCCAGGCCGACGGCACCCAGATCGCCGCCGCCGATCTCGCCGACAAGGTCCGTCAGGCGGTGCTGGCGCGCTCGCTGATCGAGACCCTGGCCCGCCGCATCGGCAGCCAGGACGTGGTCGAGCAGATGGCCATCGCCGGCGTGCTCCGCAGCGGCGCCTTCTCCAGCGATGCGGCCGCAGCCGAGGTGGCCGCCCGGCTCGACGCCCTGGCGCCGGAGCTCGAGCGCGGCTGGCAGGGCCGACCCACGGACGATGGCGGCGTCGAATTCACCCGCGAACTGCGCGGCGTCACCGAGAGGCGCGTGGTCGTTGGCGACCTGCTGCGCAGCAGCGAAGCCCGGCGGCTGAACGGCATGGCCGGCGACCTCAAAGCGCTGTACGGCGAGGCCGGCACCCTGAGCGTCAAGGAGTCCGAATGGACCATCACCGGCCCCGTGGCGCTGGCCGACCGCATCATGGAGATCAGCCGCAAGGGCATGGCGATCCAGCGTTACAAGGGCCTCGGCGAGATGAACCCGGACCAGCTCTGGGAAACCACACTGGACCCGGATGTACGCTCGCTGCTGCAGGTCAAGGTCAGCCACATGGACGAGGCCGAGGACGTCTTCTCGACCCTGATGGGCGACCTGGTGGAGCCGCGCCGCGAATTCATCCAGGACAACGCCCTGAAGGTGGCGAACCTGGACGTGTGACGCGATCTTCGATCAAGTCTTGGCAAGCCCCCTCACCCTCCCAACGCTTCGCGTCGGGTCCCTCCCTCTCCCGCAAGGGGAGAGGGGCTTTGTTCCAGGATGCTGCGGATTGACCCCTCTCCCCTCGCGGGAGAGGGAGGGGCCCGCGCAAAGCGTGAGAGGGTGAGGGGGCTAAGAGAATCTCATGGCACACCTCGTCCATTGGCACGCCGCTTCACCCCGCCGTAACGGCTTCGTGAATCGCCATTAATCCGATTGTTGCCGATCATCGCCAGACTGGGGGCCTAGTCTGCCGGTTGACCCCGCGAGTGCCGGTCCTTCAGGCTGGCCCGTGCGGCGCGATTTGGCGCGGCAAGGCATGCGAACGCAAGACGATGACGGACGACAACGTCGCGCAGAACGAGGCGGAGGACCGCTCCGCTCCCTGGATTGCCAGGATGGTCGGGCTCTGCCTGGCCTGCGTCGCGGTGCTCGGAGTGCTCGCCTACGGCCTCTGGCATGCGCTGGACCTCGGCAATGTCGAGATGTCGCTGGAGCATATCGAGGCGCTGATCCGCTCCTGGGGCATGTGGGCCGCCGTCGGCTCGATCGTCATCATGATCCTGCATTCCTTCGTGCCGCTGCCGGCGGAGATCATCGCCATGGCCAATGGCATGGTGTTCGGCGGCTTCTGGGGCATCGTCCTGACCTGGGTCGGCGCCATGCTGGGCGCGATCATCTCCTTCGCGCTCGCCCGCTGGCTCGGCCAGCCGCTGGTGCGGCGGGTGATGCCGGCCCGGCACTGGGAGGCGCTGCAGAGCTGGGAGGCGGACCAGGGGGCCGCGGCGCTGCTGATGGCCCGGCTGATCCCGGTCATCTCGTTCAACCTGATCAACTACGCGGCCGGCCTGGCCGGAGTGAAATGGCCGGTCTTCCTGTGGACCACGGCCATCGGCATCCTGCCCTTGACCATCCTCAGCGTGATCCTCGGCCACCAGCTGGTCGACGCCCCGATCTGGGTGTGGATCCTGGTCGCGATCGCCCTCGTCGCCCTGTGGATCGGCACCCGCCGCTGGCGCCGCCGCACGGCCTGACCGTCGGTTTGCATGGGTGATTTGAACTACAGAGACACAGAGGCGCAGAGAACCAAACAAGCCAACAACATTCCGTCATTCCCGCGAATGCGGGAATCCAGATTTCGTATCGGTAATGGCTGCACGGCCTGGGACGCTGGATTCCCGCTTTCGCGGGAATGACGACAGTCATTTTCTTCTTGGTTCTCTGTGCCTCTGTGTCTCTGTGTCTCTGTGGTTCAATCCCGGAGGCCTTGGCACCGCCTCGAGCCAGCGGCCGGTTTCTTCAAATCGCCGCATTTCTCCACAAGATTGCGCCGAATTCATAAGACCATAAAGGTCATGGGGACCCGTCGCACAATGTCGTCACGAAACGGCTCGCTGTCTCGCCGCGCCCGCCGCGCGGTCAGCCGTACGCTCAGCCGCGCCAAGCCCAGCCCACGCCGGTCGTCGCGCCGTCGCACGCCGTCGCGGCGCGGCCGGCGCCGGGGCGTGCCGGCGACCTGGCGGCGGGTGCTGAAATGGGGCGCCTACGCGGTCGGCGGCGGCACCCTGATGCTGATGGCGATCACCGCCTGGCTGGTCTTCACGCTGCCCGATTTCGAAGACGCCGTTGTTCCCGACCGACGGCCCGTGGTGATGCTGCTGGCCGCCAATGGCGCACCGGTGCATCGCTTCGGCGATCTGCAGGGCGACCGGGTCGGCCTGGAGGAGATGCCGGACCACCTGATCCAGGCGGTGCTGGCGACCGAGGACCGGCGCTTCTACTGGCATCTCGGCATCGATCCGATCGGCATCGCCCGCGCGATGGTGGCCAATATCCGGGCCGGCCGGCTGGTCCAGGGCGGCTCGACCATCACCCAGCAGCTCGCCAAGAACCTCTTCCTGACGCCGGACCGCACCCTGCGCCGCAAGGCCCAGGAGGCGCTGCTGGCCATGTGGCTGGAGCTGCGCTTCAGCAAGGACGAGATCCTCGCCGCCTATCTGAACCGGGTCTATATGGGCGCCGGCACCTATGGCGTCGACGCCGCCGCCTGGACCTATTTCGGCGTGCCGGTCACCGATATCAGCCTGGAGCAGTCGGCGATGCTGGCCGGCCTCCTCAAGGCCCCCTCCCGCTATGCCCCGACCCGCTCGCCGGAGCTGGCCCAGCAGCGCGCCGATCTGGTGCTCGCCGCCATGGTCGAGGAAGGCTATGTCAGCGCCGATCACGTGGAGCGGGTGCGCGACCTGCCGCCCCTGCCCCGGCGCCGGCCGACCGATGGTGGCGGCGGCCGCTATTTCGCCGATTGGGTCGCCGAGCGGATGTCCGATTTCGTCGGCTTCGACCAGGGCGACCTGGTGGTGCGCACCACGCTGGACCCGGTGCTGCAGAGCTCGGCCGAGCGCATCGTGGGCAATTATCTCGAGCGCGAGGGCGGGCCCGCCGGCGTCGGTCAGGCGGCGCTGGTCGCGCTCAGCCCGGGCGGCGAGATCCGCGCCATGGTCGGCGGCCGCTCCTACGGCACCAGCCAGTTCAACCGGGCCGTCCAGGCCCTGCGCCAGCCGGGCTCGGCGTTCAAGCCGATCATCTACCTGGCCGGGCTGGAACAGGGTCTTAGGCCCGACATGCAGATTCTCGACGCCCCGATCGAGATCGCCGGCTATGCGCCGCGCAATTTCGACGACACCTATCGCGGCTATGTCACCGCGCTCGACGCCCTGGCCAGCTCGATCAACTCCGCCTCGGTCAGGGTGCTGGACCAGGCCGGCGTCGACAACGCCATCGACGTCGCGCGCCGCCTGGGCATCACGGCCGAGTTGCGCCGCGACCTAACCCTGGCGCTCGGCTCCAGCGAGGTGACCCTGCTGGAGCTGACCTCGGCCTACGGCGCCCTGCTGCGCGACGGAAGGCCGCTCTGGCCCTACGGCATCTCGGCCATCGAGAGTATCGATGAAGGCGCCACCGTCTATTCCCGCCAGGGCGACGGGGCCGCGGAGATGATCCGGCCCTGGCATGTCTGGGAGCTGAACCGCATGCTGGAGCACGTGATGCTCTATGGCACCGGCCGCGGCGCCCAGCTCGACCGCCCGGCCGCCGGCAAGACCGGCACCAGCCAGGACAACCGCGACGCCTGGTTCGTCGGTTTCACCGCCGATCTGATCGTCGGCGTATGGGTCGGCAATGATGACGGCGCGCCGATGAACGGCGTGTCCGGCAGCGGCCTGCCGGCGCGCATCTGGCGCGATTTCATGCTCTCCGCCCATCGCGGCGTGCCGCCCCGGCCGCTGCCCGGCGTCGGCCCGCAGACCCCGGTCGCCTCGGCCCAGCCCTCCAGCAGCGGCGGCGGCATCGGCGGCTTCCTCGACCGCCTGTTCGGCGGGAACTAGGCGGGCAGCCGAGGGAACCACAGAGGCACAGAGACACAGAGGGGCACCACCAGATATCTTCTATCGGGCTGCTACGGCCCGATGGCGTGTTTGTCGAACGCCCTCATTACCGTCATTCCCGCGAAAGCGGGAATCCAGTGATCCCGATCATGACGTCGGCAGGACCGTGAAGGCTGGACTCCCGCTTTCGCGGGAATGACGACAGTGAGGTTTGCCGCGCCGGGAAAAACTCTCAAACCCTTTCCAGCCTCAGAACCCCAGACGGGTCAGCGTCGACTCGATTGGCCGGGCGTAGGACACGTCCCAATAGCGGACATGCACCAGCAGCGGGTAGATGTTGTAGAGGTCGCGCCGGATCTCGAAGAAGCCCGGTTCCAGCGTCGCCAGCTCCCGGTACCGGCGGAAGAACGGCTCGCCGAAGGTGTCGAACAACGTCGCGAAGGCCAGTTCGATCTCCGGATGGCCGCAATAGATGGCCGGGTCGATGAAGCCGGCGATGCGTCCGCCCCGGCTCAGCACATTGCCGGTCCAGATATCCCCGTGCAGCAGGGCCGGATGTGCCGGCTCGGCGATGAAGGCGTCCAGCCGCGCCGCCAGCGCCTCCAGCCGGGCGCGCAAGGCGTCCGTGACCGTGCCCTCGCGATGCCCGGCCTCGGTCATGTGCAGCAGCCGGTGATCGCGGAAGAAGTCGACCCATCGGTCACCCGGCGGATTCGGCTGCGGCAACTGCCCGATCACCGTGTCCCGTTCGTAACCGAAGCTATCGCGGGGAATGCTGTGCAGGGCCGCCAGAATCTCCGCCGCATGCTCCTGCGCCGCCGCACCCGGCGCGCCGCCGTCATGGGCGATGTAGGACATCAGCAGCAGGCCGTCATCGCCATACAGCACCTCTGGCAGAGGCAGGTCGCTCAGCCGCGCCAGCTCGTCCAGCATGTAGCGCTCATCGGCCAGATGCCCCTGCCCGGCCTTGGCGACTATGGCCTCGCCGCCCTCCAGTGTGACTTTCAGGACGGCGACGGTGGACCCGCCGGACAGCGGTTCGGCGGAGACGGCGCGGCGTCCAATGGCCGCCTCGATCCGGTCAGCGAGATCCTTGGTCAGCATCCGCCGCCAGCGCATCCAGCAATCCCTCAACGCCGGCCTCGATCAGGTCCAGCGCGTGCTCGAAATCGGCAGTGCCGCCATACCAGGGGTCGGGCACGTCCTCAGGCATGCCGTCGCCGGCGAAGTCCATGAACAGGCGCAGCCGGTTGCGCGCATGGTTTGGCGCGATGCGCTCCAGCCGGACCAGATGGCCGCGATCCATGCCGAGGATCAGGTCGAAGGTCTCGAAATCCGCATCCGTGATGCGCCGGGCCCGGCGGTCCGGAAGGGAATAGCCGCGGGCATCGGCCGCTCGCCTGGCCCTGGAATCCGGCGGGTTGCCGTGTTCCTCGCTGCTGGTGCCGGCGCTGTCCGCCGCGACCCTGTCGGCAAGCCCGCGCTGTGCGGCACGGTGCAGGAAGACGCCCTCGGCGGTCGGAGAGCGGCAGATGTTTCCGGTGCAGACGAACAAGACGTTCATGGCGAGACCCGGTGGTTCCAACGGCGGACGGCGCAACCATAGAGCCGGTCGCGGCGGGGCGGAAGCCGAACCGAGGTTTCGCTGTGAAAATCGAACGATTTCAATATTTTGGCAGGTTTCGGCCGGTGGTTCGTCTAACCCAGCGTAACCACCAATCAGGAGAGAACCCATGCCTGCTGTTGAGATCCACGGCTTCGCCCAGAGCACCTATGTGCGCACCGCCCGCATGGCCTGCGTCGAGAAGGGCGTCGACCATGAACTCATGCCGCTCGATTTCCGCTCCGACGCCCATCGGGCGTTGCACCCCTTCCTGCGCATGCCGGTGATGCGCGACGGCGATGTGCTGCTGTTCGAGAGCCTCGCCATCGTCACCTATCTGGATGAGACGCGGGATGGCCCGGCGCTGCAGCCGGCCGATCCGCTGGGACGGGCCCGCATGCTGGCCTGGGTCACCGCCTCGACCGACTATGTGCACGGCACCCTGCTGCGCCCGTTCCTGGGCGCCGACGCGCTGTCGGCGGAGCAGGTGGCGGCGGCCAGGGGCAATCTGGAGATCGTCGACAAGGCGCTCTCGAAAGGGCCGTTCCTGCTCGGCGACACGCTGACCCTGGCGGATCTGTACCTGGCGCCGATGGTCGCCTTCGCCGAGGGCCAGGCGCAGTCCGACGAGCTGACCGATGGGCTCGGCGGGCTTGCCCGCTGGCGCGAGGCGGTCTGGACCCGGGACAGCTTTCAGCAGACACTTCCCGGATGAGCGTGGCGATGAAAGAGATCGACGATGCCGGCCTGGTCGACCGTGCCCGGGCCGGCGACCGGGCCGCCTTCGAGACCCTGGTCGACCGCAACCGGCGGCCGCTGCGCGCGGTCATCCGCCGGCTGGTCGGGGTGCCTGAGGACACCGAGGATCTGGTGCAGGAGGCGCTGCTGCGGGCTTGGCAGGGCATCGCCTCCTTCCGCGGCGCCTCGGCCTTCGGCACCTGGTTGTGCGCGGTCGGCGCCCGGCTGGCGGTCGACCATCTGCGCCAACAGCGGCGCTGGCGGGTTGAGGCACAGGTGATCTACGGCAATGAGTGCTATGCCAACCCGGACATGACCGCCGAGGTGGTCGGGGCGGTGACCAGCCCCGACTTCATGTTCGAGGCCCGCGAGCACATCGCCTATTGCCTGACCTGCGTCGGCCGCTCGCTGCCGCCGGATCAGCATGCCGCCCTCACCTTGCGCAACATGGCCGGCATGACCAACCGGGAGGCGGCGGACTCTCTGGGCGTCACCCAATCGGTGCTGCGCCACCATCTGGCGGCAGCGCGAGAGACCATGACCGAGGCCTTCGAGGGCCTGTGCTCCCTGGTGAACAAGGAGGGCGTCTGTTACCAGTGCAAGGGGCTGCGAGAGGCCACTCCGGAACCCCAGCGCGGACCGCCGATCCCGGCCATCGACTCGTTCCTGAAACGGATCGAGGTCGCCCGGGGTGCGGATATCGACGGCGGCTGCAGCCAGACCATGCACGACGTCTTCTGGCGCCGCACCGCCGAGCAGGAGGAGACTGGTGCGGGGGCGGACACGCCGGCGGCGGAATGCGGTCGCGGGGACGAGGCGTAAAGGGCGGCCCGGGCGTCGCCGACCTCACCCCCCGATCAAGCCGGGGGCAAGCTCTTCGACAGGCTCAGGATGAGGACCTAATGTGACGGTCCGAGTGACCTCATCCTGAGCTTGTCGAAGGGTGAGAGTGGCAACGCCAGAGAGTCTTCGCCCGACGCCATGCAGATCGACCCGAACGCCAGCATCGTGATCCTGACCGGGGCCGGCATCTCCAAGGAATCCGGCCTCGACACCTTCCGCGACGCGGACGGCATCTGGGCCAAGGTCGATCTGGAGGATGTGGCGACGCCCGAGGCCTTCGCCCGGGACCCGGTGCTGGTGCACGGCTTCTACAACACGCGGCGCCAGGGCCTGCTGGACCCGGCAGTGCAGCCGAATGACGGCCATCGGGCGCTGGCCCGGCTGGAGCGGGACTGGCCGGGCCCGGTGCTGGTCGTGACCCAGAATATCGACGATCTGCATGAGCGGGCCGGCAGCACCCGGCTGATCCATATGCATGGCGCGCTGCTGGAACAGCGCTGCACCTATTGCGGAGCGGTCTCGGAATGCCGCCACGATCTGAAGGTTGAGCAGCGCTGCGGCGCATGCGAACGCCCGGGCGGGATGCGGCCGAACGTGGTGTGGTTCGGCGAGATGCCGTTGGAAATGGAGCGGATCTATGCCGCCCTGGCCGAATGCGGGCTGTTCCTGTCGATCGGCACCTCCGGCACCGTCTATCCGGCGGCCGGATTCGTTCGCGAGGCGGCCATGCACGGCACGCCGGCGGTGGAGCTGAACCTGGAGCCGTCCGACGGCGCAACCCTGTTCGACAAGGCGATCCACGGCCCGGCCACGGAGATCGTCCCGGCCTTCGTCGACCGGCTGCTCCAGACCCGGGCAATCCCAGGGGCCATCCGATGACGCCCGACGCGGCCTTGGCGGCCGCCGTGGCCGAGGCCCGGGCCTGCCGGGTCTGTGTCGAGCACCTGCCGCTGGGTCCGCGGCCGGTGGTGCGGGCCAGCACCTCCGCGCGGCTGCTGATCGTCGGCCAGGCCCCGGGCACCAAAGTGCACGAGACCGGCATTCCCTGGAACGACCCGTCCGGCGACCGGCTGCGCGACTGGCTCGGCCTGGACCGCGATGCCTTCTATGACGAGTCGCGCATCGCCATCATGCCGATGGGATTCTGCTATCCCGGGGTCGACCGCAATGGCGGCGACAAGCCGCCGCGCCGGGAATGCGCGCCGCTGTGGCACGACCGGTTGCTGGCGCTGATGCCGTCGGTGGATTTGACGCTGCTGGTCGGCATGTACGCCCAGCAGCGCTATCTCGGCCGCCGCAGGAAGCGGACCCTGACCGAGACGGTGAGCGCCTGGCGGGAGTACCTGCCGGACTACCTGCCGCTGCCGCATCCGAGCTGGCGCAACACCGCCTGGCTTCGGAAGAACCCGTGGTTCGAAACGGAGATCGTGCCGTATCTGCGGGGTTTGGCGGCGAATCCCTGAATACGAGAACAATTTTAGGCTTCATAATCGGTTAACGGGAATCTGCCCATAACCCGCATCTTTCCTAATAGCGGGAGTATGTCTCATGGGCTCCATGAGCTTCACGCAGTTCCTGTTTTCCTTCGAGGGCCGCATCAGCCGGTCGGCCTACTGGCTCAAGTTCAACCTGCCTGTGATGGTGATCTACATCGCCCTGTCCGTCCTCTTGTCGATGACAGGACCGGCGACGGATGCCTATGGCATGCCGGTCGAGGAGGCCGGTCCGCTGTTCACGGTGATGACGGTGATCTTCCTCGTTTTCGCCCTGGGCGTCCTTTGGCCGAGCCTGGCGGTGGCGGCCAAGCGCTGGCATGACCGCGACAAGTCGGGCTGGTGGACGCTGATCACCTTCGTGCCGATCATCGGCGGTCTGTGGATGCTGATCGAGTGCGGCTTCCTGAAGGGCACCGACGGTCCCAACCGCTTCGGCAACGATCCGCTTCAGTCCGGCGGCAGCTATCAGCCGGCGATGGAGCCGCAGGCCTGACGCCACAAGGCGCAATGGTCTGAAGACTGCAAGCCCGGCGCGGGGGAGACCCGGCGCCGGGCTTTCAGTTTGAGGATCGCGAAGATAGATTGCATTTGATATAAATTAAAGAATCGGGTAGAAGGGGCGTCGGCCGGCGTCCTGTCGGGCCGTGAAAAAATCCATCCCACGGAGTCCTCCCATGACCGGTTCGCCCAGCATGACCGAATTCCTGTTCTCGTTCGAAGGCCGGATCGGCCGTCAGACCTTCTGGCTGAAATTCGTGCTGCCGGTCTTCATTGTCGCCATCATCGTGGCCGTGATCGACGGGTTGTTGGGCCTGGGCAGTATCCTGGTCATCATCTTCCAATTGGCGATCCTGTGGCCGAGCATTGCCATCTATGCCAAGCGCTGGCACGACCGCGACAAATCCGGATGGTGGACGCTGATCGCGTTGGTTCCGATCATCGGCGGGATCTGGATACTGGTGGAATGCGGCTTCCTGAAGGGCACCACCGGTTCCAACCGCTTCGGCGAAGACCCGGTTCCCGCCTGACCCTCTCGGCGGCCGGCCGGGGCCGGCCTATCCCCTGGATGTGACCCGATAGGCGCAGCGGCGCGCACCGGCCAGGATGTGGTCGGTGCGCTCGATGGTCACGTCCGGACCCAGCACGGCGCGGAACACCAGCAACTCCGCGGCGCAGAGCCCGGTGCAGGCCGCTGCCGCCCGGCAGATCGGACAATGGTTCTCGATCAGCAGGAAGCCGCCATCGGCGGCCTCCTGCACCTCGGCCATATAGCCTTCCTTGGTGCGGATCGCCGCCAGCGCCTCGAGCCGGCCGCGCAGGCTGTCGCGGTCCGCCATCTGCTGCGCATAAAGATCGGACTGCTCCCGGCCGCGCACCGATAGCAGGCGGTTGAGCCCGGCCTCGCCGAAGGCGCTGCGCATCGACTCCAGCAGGCCGACCGTCAACTCGGCATGGGCGTCGGGGAAGTATCGGTCGGCGGCGTCGGTCAGCTGCCACAGCTTGACCGGTCGGCCGCGGGGCCGCGCCTCCTCGACGAAGGCGATCAGCCCCTCCTCCTGCATGGCATAGAGGTGTTGCCGCACCGCCATGGCCGAGACTCCCAGATCCCGCGACAGATCCGCCGCCTTGCGGGGGCCGCGCCGTTTCAGCACGTCCAGCAGGGCGCGGCGCGTAGGCTGCTCGTTGGCCCGGGTGACGGAGTTATCTGGCATTGTTTCTAAAGGTAATCCTTGAAAAAAGAATCCGACCGGCGTAGCGTCGAATTTCTAAAGCATTTCCTTTAGAAAAGGAAGTGCGGCCGCGACGCCACGCCGAAGGGGGATTATGATGCCCGACATGCATGCACAGGGTCTGGTGAAGGTCGCATCCCTGGCGGAGCTGGCGGAGAAGGGCCGCCGGGTTGTGAAGGTCGGCGCCAAGCAGATCGCCCTGTTCCACAATGACGGAAAGGTGCATGCCTGCAACAACCGCTGCCCCCATGAGGGTTTCCCCCTGTCGGAAGGCACCCTGACCGGCGGCTGCATCCTCACCTGCAACTGGCACAATTGGAAATTCGACCTGGAGGGCGGCGAGACCCTGGTCGGCGGCGACACCTTGCGCCGCTACCCGGTCCGCATCGATGGCGACGACATCCTGCTGGATGTGACCGACCCGCCGACGGAGGAGCGGGCGGCGACGGCCCTGGCCAACCTGCATCGCAGCTTCGACCGCAACGACTACCGCCGCATGGCGCGGGAGATCGCCCGGCTGCAGCGTTCCGGCGCCGACCCGCTGGATGCGGTGCGCGGCGCGGTCGCCTGGACCCATGACCGGCTGGAATTCGGCACGACCCATGCCCATGCCGCAGCACCGGACTGGCTGGCGCTGCGCGATGCCCATGCCGATGGCGACGGGCAGAAGCTGGTGCCGGTGCTGGAGATCGTGGGCAACCTCGCCGACGACACCCTGCGCGAGCCGGAATTCCCCTACCCGCTCGACATCCGGGCCTACGATCCGGACGCCCTGGTGGCGGCGATCGAGGCCGAGGACGAGCCGGCCGCGATCGGCCATATTCGCGGCGCGCTGGCGGAAGGCGTCGATCCGGCGGCTCTGGAACGCCCGCTGGCCCATGCCGCCCTGGCCCACTACCAGGATTTCGGCCATGCGCTCATCTATGTGCTGAAGACCGGCGAGCTGATCGCCCGGCTGGGGCCACAGAGCGCCGAGCCGCTGCTGCTGGCCCTGACCCGCTCCCTGGTCTATGCCCGACGCGAGGATCTGATCCCGGAATTCCGCGCCTATGGCCCGGCGCTGGAGACATGGGACGGCAGCGGGTCGGCGCCGGTTTCGGCGCAGGATCTGACCCGCCTGTCGGTGGCGAGAGCCCTGGACCGGGTGCTGCAATCCTCGGCCGACATTCCGGCCCTTTACGACGCGCTGATGGAGGCCTCGGCCTGGCAGTTCCTGCATTTCGACCTGGACCGCCAGGGACGGACCGAACAGCCCATCGCCCAGAACGTCTCCTGGCTCGACTTCACCCATGAGATCACCTTCGGCAACGCGGTTCGCGAGATCTGCGGCCGCTATCCGGAGCTCTGGCCCAAGGGCCTGCTGCAGATGGCCTGCTTCCTCGGCCGCAATACGGGCTTCACCGATCCGGATTTCGATGCCGGGCCCTGGGCGGTGCCGGATCCGGATGCGTTCTTCCAGGCCTGGTTCCCGCGGCTCTTCGACCATGGCCAGACGGAATTCATCGTCTCCTGCCATCTGGTGAAACTGCTGACCGCCGTTCAGGCCGAGGTCTCGGCCTCGCCGGAGGCGTCCTGGGTGCCGACCCTGATGGCCGCGACGCGGCGATTCCTGGAGTCGCCGCTGAAGATGAAGCATGCCCTCAGGACAGTCCGGCAAGCACTTGATTTTACGGCAATCGAAGGATAGGCCAAGGCTCGAGCTGGAGGTGCGAGGGAAGCTTGTAAGACTTCCTTAGTGCCAGTCTGATTAGCTCCAAGTCGCCCCCGCGGTCATTGTGACGGAGCATAGGCGATGGAGCGGTCGCGTTTTTCCCTGACCTGGTTCCTGTTTTCATTCGAGGGTCGGATCGGCCGCGCGGGCTATTGGGCCTACACCGTCGTGACAGTCGTGCTGATGGTGACGCTTGTCCTCGCTCTTGAGGGTGTCACCGCGATGTCCGTCGGCCATACCAAGGTACCAAAGGGGCCGACGGAAGAGGTGTCCTGGGGCATTCTTACCGCCGTCATCGCGCTGGCGCTGGTCTATTGCTGGACCAACTATGCGGTCCTCGCCAAGCGGTGGCACGACCGGGGGAAATCGGGCTGGTGGTCGCTGATCGGCTTCATCCCCTATATCGGCGGGATCTGGATTCTGGTCGAGTGCGGATTCCTGAAGGGCAATGACGGGCCCAACGCCTACGGCCATGGTCCGAACGGCCAGACCGTGACGCAGGTCTTCGAGTAGCGATCTGCCATAGCCGAACCGCCTTTCGACGGACGCCCCGAATGGCCATATGATCCCCGAGCGTCCTGTTCAGGGCGCCGGACGCATAGCCTTGGGGATCGCCCTTGCGAGAGTTCTTCTTCTCCTTCTCCGGCCGCATCAACCGGTCGAAGTTCTGGATCTACTGGGCGTTGTACATCGTCACCGGCCTGCTCTTCGACCGGGTTCTGGTGCTGCTCGAGGTGCAGCCGGGCGCGAATGAGCCGGCGGTGTCCGGCGGCGCCGAGATCATCCTGCTGATCCTCGGACTGGCCTATGTGGTCGTGGTGACGTGGTCGTATTTCGCGGTCCATATCAAGCGCTGGCACGACCGCAATAAATCCGGCTGGTGGGTGCTGATCGGCTTCATTCCCATCATCGGCTTCATCTGGACCATGGTGGAGTGCGGTTTCCTCAAGGGCACCGAGGGCGACAACCGCTTCGGTCCGGACCCGCTGGGCCCGGATCTGAGATCGGTCTTCGACTGACGGCGGATCGACCGGCCGGGACCGGTTGACAAAACCGGCCCGGGCGGCCCTGTTGTCATGTCGGGTGTGGATCCCGGGGGCGATCGATGACTCCGCGCTTTTCGATCATGCAGTACCTGTTCTCGTTCCAGGGACGGATCAACCGCGCCAAGTACTGGGCCTTCTTCGGCCTGTCGATCCTGGTGAACCTGCTGTTCGTCGCGATTTCGTCGATCCTGGCCATGGCCTTTGCCAATGCCGGCGACCCGGACGCGGCGCAGACCGCCAGCATAATCGTGAGCCTGCTGCAATTGATCCTGGTCGTCCCCTATGTGGTTGCCTGGCTGGCGATCAGCGTCAAGCGCTGGCACGACCGGAACAAGTCCGGCTGGTGGATCCTGATCGGCCTGATCCCGCTCATCGGTCCGATCTGGATATTCGTCGAATGCGGCTGTCTCAGAGGGACCGAGGGCGACAACCGGTTCGGCCCCGACCCGCTGTCGCCGGGGCTCGAGGCGGTCTTCGAATAGGGTTTTGTTCATCTCGCCCCCCTACAACGTCCCCAATTCGAGATGCCGATGGGATGCCGTAGTGAATGGGTCGCAGTTTTCCGTGTTGTGGTATCTGTTCGCGTTCGAGGGGCGGATCAACAGGGCCAAGTACTGGACGTACATCGGTCTGGTGCTCGTCTTCGTCCTGCCGGCCCTGTCCGCCATCTCCGGGTTGCGGTCGGTCTTGCCGCAGTTCAGCGATCCTGTGACGATCCGGACGCTGGAGATGGGGACGTCGATCCTGATGTTGTTCATCGTCCTGCCACTGCAGGTCTCCTTCCTGGCTGTCGGCGCCAAGCGCTGGCACGACCGCAACAAATCGGGATGGTGGGTGTTGATGACCCTGGTCCCGGTCATCGGCCCGATCTGGACACTGGTGGAATGCGGCTGCATGAAAGGCACCGAGGGCGAGAACCGGCACGGTCCCGATCCGCTGGCACCGTCGGTGGAAACCGTTTTCGAGTAATCGCTGGCGCCCGTCAGGGGCCGGGTCGTCGAGGAGCATGGGATGCGTCAGCCGCGCGGATCGCTGTTCTGGTTCCTGTTTTCCTTTCGCGGACGGATCAGCCGCATCGAGTTCTGGGTCTTCCACCTGGCGGCGATCGTCCTGGGATTTGTCCTCCTGGTAGTGCTCGGCCTCACCTATCGACCGATGTTCTACGACAGCGGCGCGGCCGCGGCGACCCTGGAGATCCTGATCGGCTACGCCATGATCGGCCTTTCGGGCCTGACGACCTGGGCCGCCCTGGCGGTGGCGGCGAAACGATTCCACGATCGCGGCAGGTCGGGCTGGTGGTCGCTGATCGGGTTCGTGCCGGTCATCGGCACCCTGTGGATTCTGGTGGAATGCGGCTGCCTCAGGGGCACGACGGGAGACAACCGCTTCGGCCCGGACCCGCTCGGCGGCCAGACCCCGGGGTTGAGCGAAGTCTTCGAATAGGCGGGCCGGTCAGCCTTCCGCGTCGGCCTGGTTCTCCAGCGCTTCCATGTCGTCGTCGGAGAAGCCAAAATGGTGGCCGATCTCGTGGATCAGCACATGGCGCACCACGTGGCCCAGGTCCTCGCCGGTCTCGCACCAGTAATCCAGGATCGGCCGTCGGTAGAGGAAGATCATGTCCGGATGCTGGGCCGACTCGGTGACGCTCTTCTCCCCGAACGGCGTTCCCACATAGAGGCCCAACAGTTCGAAGGGGCTCTCCAACTCCATCTCGCGCACCGTGTCCGCGTCGGGAAACTCCTCGACCCGGATCGCCACGCCCTCCACCATCGCCCGCAGCCGGGCCGGTATCCGGGCGAATCCGGTCTCGGCCATGGCGACGAAATCGTCCAGGCTGGGCGGGGCTGAAAACTGCGGGCTCTCTGCGGCCATGGCGGCGATCCTCTATCCAGCACCATAGATAGTGGCCGGTTGACGCGGAGGCCATAACTGCTCTCCATTGCGGCACAATTCCCACGATGGAGAACGATCTCATGGTCGAGAAGCTGACCGGCGAGGCCCGGACCGAGGCGCTGGCCGGGCTGGAGGGGTGGCAGGCGGTCGACGGCCGCGACGCGATCCAGAAGCGCTTCACCTTCAAGAGCTTCAATCAGGCCTGGGCCTTCATGAGCCGGGTCGCCCTGAAGGCGGAGCAGATGAACCACCACCCAGAATGGTTCAACGTCTACAACCGTGTCGACGTCACCCTGGCTACCCATGACGTCGACGGCCTGTCAGAGCTGGACGTCAAGCTGGCCAAATTCATGGATTCGGTGGCGGAATAATGCAGTCGGCCGTAGGCGATCAGCATTTGGCGATCAGCCAACAACTCTCAGCCTGCTAGTTGTTTGCTGATCGCTGTCTGCTGACTGCTGATCGCTAGTCCCTACCGCGGCGCCAGCCGGACCGCGCCGTCAAGGCGGATGACCTCGCCGTTCAGCAGCCGGTTGGCGCAGATGTGCAGCACCAGGTCGGCATATTCCTCCGCATGGCCCAGGCGCTTGGGATAGAGCGTGGTAGCGACCAGGCTGTCCTGAACCTCCTGCGGCAAGCCGGTCATCATCGGCGTGGCGATCAGCCCAGGGGCCACCGCCATCACCCGGATGCCGTGCCGCGCCAGCTCGCGGGCCGCCGGCAGGGTCAGGCCGACGATGCCGCCCTTGGAGGAGGCATAGGCCGCCTGGCCGATCTGGCCGTCATAGGCGGCCACCGAGGCGGTACTGACGATGACACCGCGCTCACCATCCTCCAGCGGGTCCAGCGCCGCCATGTCGGCGGCGGTCAGGCGCATGATGTTGAAGCTGCCGATCAGGTTGATCTCGATGGTCCGGCGATACATCTCCAGGTCATGCGGCCCGTCGCGGCCGACGATGCGCCCGCCGGTGGCGATGCCGGCGCAGTTGACCGCGATGCGCGCCGCGCCATGGGCGTCCCGGGCCGCGGCGATCGCCTGTTCCGCCGCCGCCGCGTCGCGCACGTCGCACTCCAGCGCAAGGCCGCCGATCTCCTTTGCCACCGCCTTGGCGGCGTCCGCGTTCACGTCCAGCAGCGCCACCTTGGCCCCGGCCGCCGCCAGCGCCCGGCCCGTCGCCGCCCCCATGCCCGATCCGCCGCCGGTGACGACCGCCGCGTGGCCCGCTACATCCATTGTCCTGATCCTCCCTGAGAAACCGAAGCCGCTGGATAGCAGATCGCAGGGCGGTTGGCGACGGGCCGTGCTTGCCTGTGGCGGTGGCCGGCCTATTGTCGGGGACGTGGCTGCGGATGACGGACAGCGCCTGGCGCGATATCTGGGATTTGCCGGCCTGATCCCGTTCTATGCGACGGCGATCGGGGCGGTCCTGGCCGACGATGCCCTCCTGGCCAACCTCCTGCTGCAGACCCTGCTGATCTATGCCGCGGTGATCGCCAGCTTCCTCGGTGCGGTGCATTGGGGGCTGGCCATGGCCATGCCCGAACCGCCGGGCCGGATCTTCGCGCTGAGCGTCGTGCCCGGGCTGCTGGGCTGGGCGATCGTCGGCGTGCTGAGCGGGCCCGAGACGATGGGCGCCGCCCTGGTCTTGTTCGCGGCGCTGTTCGCCTGGCTCTACTCTTACGACCGAAAGGCAGTCGCGCGGGGCGATGCGCCACCCTGGTACGGCACATTGCGCGGGCCGCTGACGGCTCTCGTCATCGTCGCCCTGCTGATCGGACTGGCCGCGGCTCCCTAGGCGGATCCGGCCGTCAATCCGGCGACGGGACGGTTTTCGGCGACGCCCCCAGCCGGGCCTCGCGGCGGGCGATGTAGATTGTGCTGGCGATGATGATGCCGGCGCCGAGAATGGTCCAAAGATCCGGGAACTCGGCGAACAGCACGATGCCGAAGGCGGTGGCGAACAGCAGCCTGGCATAGTCGAAGGGTGCGACGGCCGTCGCCTCGGCGATCCGATAGGCGCGCACGATGGCGGCCTGGGACGTCACGCCGATGACCCCCAGCAGGATCGCTGTCACCAGCACCGGCCCGGTGACCTCGCGCCAGACCCAGAGCGCCGGTCCAAGGGTGAACACCGTGGTGTAGGCGGCTGTATAGAACAGCACCGTCAGGTGCTTCTCCCCCGGCGGCATGCGCTTCAGGAATACGACGACCGTCGCCGCCGCCAGCGCCTGGCCGATGGCGACCAGCATCGCCGGGTCGAATTCTCCCGCGCCCGGCCGCAGCATCAGGATGACCCCGGCGAAACCGACCGCCGTCGCCGACCAGCGCCGCCAGCGCACCGGCTCGCCCAGGAACAGCACCGCCAGCACGATCAGGAAGAAGGGCCGGCTGAAGGTGATCGCGGTCGCGGTCGCCAGCGGCAGATGGGTCAGGGCGTAGAAGCCGCACATCATGGCGGTGGCGCCGGCCATGGCGCGCGCCAGGTGTAGCCCCGGCACCTGGGTGCGCAGGATGGCCGGCCCCGCCCGGACCGCCAGCGGCAGCAGCACCGCCAGCCCGACGACGCTGCGGAAGAAGGCGATCTGGAAGCTGTGCAGGGTCTCGCCGAGGGATTTCGCCAGCACCGCGGTGATCGAGAACCCGACGGCCGCCATCAGCACCCAGAATCCGCCGCGGGTATTGGCCGGCAGCGCCAGCCAGCGTTGCTGTAGCCCGGCCGCCGTCACAGCTTCTCCCGCGCCGCGCCGGTGGCCACCGGGGCCGGATCATGGGGCCGGCGCTCGCGGGCCACCACGGCCTCGCGGCGGGCGATATAGAGGGTGGCGCCGACGATGATCGCCGCCCCGAGCCAGCTCAGCCAGTCCATGGTCTCGCCGAACAGGGCCCAGCCGAACAGCGCCACCAGCGGCAGTCGCAGATAGTCCAGCGGGATCACCGCCGAGGCATCGGCCAGATGCATGGCATGGGTGAAGCAGAGATGCGCCACGGTCGCCAGGCCGGCGATCCCGACCATGATCCCCAGCGTCTGCCAATCCGGCGTCTGCCAGACGAACAGGGCCGGCACCAGCGACAAAGGCGTCAGGAAGATGCCCATATAGGCGACCATCGCCGCGCTCGGCTCCGTCCGCGACAGCGACTTGACGAACAGCATCGAGACCGCCGCGCCCAGCGCCGATCCCAGTACGAAGAGCGCCGGCAGCGACAGCGCCTCCAGGCCCGGCCGCACGATCACCAGCACGCCCAGGAAGCCGACCGCGGTCGCCGTCCAGCGCCGGGCCCGCACGATCTCACCCAGGAACAGGGCGGCGCCGATGGTGGCGAACAGGGGTGCGGTGAAGCTGAGCGACACCGCCTCGGCCATCGGCATCATCGACAGTGCCAGGAACCACAGCAGCATGGCCGTCAGCCCGGTCACCGCGCGCCAGGTATAGGCGCCGAGCCGCTTGGTCCTCAACGCGCCGAAGCCGGACCGCAGCACCCAGGGCAGGATGAAGGCGAGCGCGAACAGGTTTCGGAAGAACGCCACCTGAAAAGGGTGCAGCACGTCCACCGCCAGCCGGATCAGCACGATCATGCCGGAAAAGAACACAGCGGCACCGGCCATCCAAAGCGCGCCCTGAGCCGGTGCCGACAGGGTCGCGGCGGAAGCTGTAGTCAGTTTCATGAGAACCCAACGGGGGTGTACTCATATTGTAGGATGGATGACCGCCCCGCGCCAGGGGTGGCGCTGGGAACAATCCCGTCAGGTCAGTGCCGCCCTCACCCGGCCTGCCTCCGGCAGCCACTCTCTCCCCGAGGGAAAGGGTTTCCAAGCAGAGCCGTGATTTGACCCTCTCCCCCGGGGAGAGGGTGGTGAGCGAAGCGAACCGGGTGAGGGCCGGCACGGTGTCGAAATCCGTCCCCTCTTTGGCCTACCGCACCCATATCGGAGTGGGCTCGCGCCGGCGGCCGGCAGCTGGCGGCCGGCGCCGGTGGCGCCAGCCGATCCCGCTGCCAGCCTCCGGGGCTATTCGACGATCCGGACGTATTTGGTCAGGTGCCGGCCTACCACGTTCTGTTCCCAGCCTTTGATATCCTGGGAGACCAGTTCCAGGTTGACGTAGTGGTAGAGCGGGATGAACGGCAGGTCCCGCATGAACAGATCCTCTGCCTCCCGCAGGATGCCGGCCCGCATCTCCAGATCGACCGTTTGGCCGGCCTTGTCCATCAGCGCGTCGTAGTCCGGGTTGGCGTATCGCGCGTAGTTGAAGGCGTCGCTGTCGCTCTCCAGCATGAACAGGAAGGTCTGCGGGTCGTTGTAATCGCCGATCCAGCCGGCGCCGGCGACCTCGAACGGGTCGCCATCGCGGAGATAGGCATAGTGGGTCGAGGCGTCGGTGTCGCTGAGGGCGACCTCCACGCCGAGCGGCGCCCACATCTCGGCGATCGCCAGCGCGGTCCGCTCGTGGTTCGTCGAGGTGTTGATGCGGATCTCGAGCTGCAGCGGATTGTCCGGGCCGAATCCGGCCTCCGCCAGCAATGCGGCGGCGGCGTCCATGCGGTCGGCCATCGGCTGGTCGGCATAGTCGGCGAAGGCCGGTTCGCCGTAATTGCCGGTGCCGGACGGAACGAAGCTGTAGGCCGCGATCTCCCCCGCGCCGGTGACCTCTTCGACCAGATATTCGCGGTCGATCGCCATCGACAATGCCTGGCGCACATCGGCGGCGGCCAGGTCCTCGTTGCGCAGGTCGATGGCGTAGTAGTAGGTGCCGAGTCGCGGCGAGGCCACGAACTCGTCGAGCATGGTCTCGCGCATCCAGCGCACCTGATCCTGCGGCGCGTTGTCGTTGACGTGCAGCTCGCCGGCCTGGAACCGGCGCAGCGCAGCGGCGTGGTCCTCGGTCGGGTAATAGAAGACCGTGTCGACCTGGACGTGTTCGTTGTCCCAGTACCGCTCGTTGCGATCGGCCCTTATGTGGGACATCGGGACGATCTCCGACAGGGTGTAGGCCCCGTTCGAGACCATGGATCCGGGCAGGGCGAAGTCGTCGCCATAGGCGGCGACCGATGGCGGGTGGACCGGCAAGCTGGTCTGATGCGTCAGCAGCTCCAGGAAATACGGCGTCGCCGTCTCCAGCGAGATCTGCAGCGTCTTGTCGTCCAGCGCCGCGACGCCGAGGTCCTCCGCCAGCGCGTCTCCCGTGTTGACGCGTTCGGCGTTCTTGATCGGGTAGAGGACGTTCGCGTATCCGGCCTCCGTCTCCGGTATCAGGATCCGTCGGAGCGAGAAGGCGAAATCGTCGGCCGTGACCGGGTCGCCATTCGACCATCTCGCGTCGTCGCGGATGTGGAAGGTGTACGTGGTTCCGTCTTCGCTGACCTCCCAGCTTTCCGCTGCGCCGGATATGACCTTGCCCGCCACATCGCGGATGACGAGGCCCTCCAGCAGGTCGTGCAGGATGTTCGCCTCATAGGTCGTGGAGGTCCGATGCGGGTCGAGCGTTGCCGGGTCGGCGGAATTTCCGCGATGGAACACGATCTCTGCCTGCGCGGCCACGGTGCCCAGCAGCAAGCCGGACGCCAGCAGCGCCATGCAGCCCGTCGCGAGTTCAGGCAGCCGGCCCGGCCAGCGGGCACGGTCGATGCGAGCCTTGGTCATGGTATTTCCCCCATGCCCGACAATCGCGGTCCGTCGTTTGAGTTTCGGCAGGATGTCGGTCGCGCTGCAGACCGCTCTGACGGGCTCAATCAAACTCCAGCGACATTTTCGCCCGCGCGCCCAAGCACTCGCCGTCGTTGTATCGGGTTAGCGCATCACGGGTAGCTGCGCATTGACCTGCCGCAGAAGCTGCGAACAACGATGGATTTGATCGCGAACTAGCCGTAGCGATGCAGTCCGGCGCCGTTGGCCCCGAGCCAGCGGCGGGCACCGTCGACGTCGGGGTGGAGCCGGTCGACCAGGGACCAGAAGTTGGGGCCGTGGTTCATCTCGTTGAGGTGGGCGACCTCGTGGGCGACGACGTAGTCCAGCACCGGTTCCGGCGCCAGGATCAGGCGCCAGGAGAAGTTCAGCCGGCCGGCGGCGGAGCAGCTGCCCCAGCGCGAGCGGGTATCGCGCACGGTGAGGCCGGCGACCCGGCGATGGATGGCCGCCGCCTTGCGGCGGGCCCGTTCCGAAAGCTCGCGTCTGGCCGCGGCCTTCAGATGGTCGGTCAGGCGGCGGGACAGATGCTCCACCCGGCCGCCGACCAGGAAGGTGCCGTGCACCCGCTCCACCGGCCGGTTATGGCTCGGATCGTGGCACACCCGATGGTCCAGGCCGAGATAGGGAACCAGCGCGCCATGGGTGAAGGGCCGGCGCGGCGGCAGCGCCGCCAGCCGGCGGCGGACCCAATCGGCGTTGCGGGCGACGAAGCGGGCGATTTCCGCCTCCGGCACCGAGTGCGGCACCACCACCCGCACTTCGCCGGTGCCGCTGTCCAGGCGCAGGGTCAGCCGCTTGGCCCGGGCGCTCACGGTCAGCGCCAGCGGGGCGTCGATTCCGTCGACCAGCAGCGGCCTTGCGGGCGGATGGGGCATGGCGGCGGTGTCCCGGGGATCGGCCACGAATCGCCAAAGGATACACCACGCGTGCCCGGCGCGGTTTGAACCCTGTGTGAAATTGCGTTGGTGGCCCCGCAAACCCTCGCTTCGTGGTCCCCGGGCTTGACCCCGGGGATCCATGGTGCTGCCAGGCCGGTGTCCAAGGCCTGGCTGCCCGCCTTGCCGTGGGATGGGTCCCCGGATCAAGTCCGGGGACGACGCGGTGTCATGTGGCGCAAGCCGCACCCCGCCCGGTTGACGGCCCGGCGCCGCGCTCGCCATAGTCTGCCGCAACCATAACAGGCCGAACGGGAGGTCCGCCTTGGCTGCCAAGACCCATGTCCTCGCCATCGATCAGGGCACCACGTCCAGCCGCGCCATCGTCTTCGATGCCCAGGCGCTGCCGGTGGCTTCCGCGCAGCGGGAATTGCAGCAGTTCTTCCCCGACGATGGCTGGGTCGAGCATGATCCGGAGCATATCTGGGCCGACACCCTGGCCGTGTGTCGCGACGCGCTCGCCAAGGCCGGGCTGGAGGCTGGCGATATCGCCGCCATCGGGATCACCAACCAGCGCGAGACCGCCGTCATCTGGGACCGCGCCACCGGCCGGCCGGTGCACAACGCCATCGTCTGGCAGGACCGCCGCACCGCGCCCTGGTGCCGGCAGAAGGTGGCCGATGGTTGCGAGGGGGAGGTGCAGGAGAAGACCGGCCTGCTGATCGACGCCTATTTCTCCGCCAGCAAGGTGGTCTGGATGCTGGACAACGTGCCGGGCATCCGGGCCAAGGCGGAGGCCGGGGAGCTGGCCTTCGGCACCGTCGACAGTTTCCTGCTCTACCGCCTGACCGGCGGCAAGGTGCATGCGACGGACGCCACCAACGCCTCGCGCACCATGCTGTTCAACATCCGCACCCAGGATTGGGACGACGGTCTGCTGGAGATGTTCGGGGTGCCGCGCGCGCTGCTGCCGGAGGTGATGGACAACTCCACCCATTTCGGCGATTGCGACCCTTCCCTGTTCGGCGCGGCGATTCCGGTCACCGGCATCGCCGGCGACCAGCAGGCGGCGACCGTCGGCCAAGCCTGCTTCGAGCCGGGCATGATCAAGTCGACCTACGGCACCGGCTGCTTCGCCTTGATGAATATCGGCGAGACGGCGGTGACCTCGCAGCACCGCATGCTGACCACCGTTGCCTACCGGTTGGGCGGCCGCACCACCTACGCCATCGAGGGGGCGATCTTCGTCGCCGGGGCGGCGGTGCAATGGCTGCGCGACGGGCTCAAGGTGATCGCCCATGCCGCCGACTCCCAGAAATCCGCCGAGGCGTTGTCCGACACCGGCGGCGTCTATCTGGTGCCGGCCTTCACCGGGCTGGGCGCGCCCCATTGGGACCCTGACGCCCGCGGCGCCATCTTCGGCCTGACCCGGGACAGCGGCGTCGACCATGTGGTCCGGGCAGCGCTGGAATCCGTCGCGTATCAGACCCGCGACCTCATGGAGGCGATGGCCAGCGACGGCGGCTCGACGCCCAAGGACATCCGGGTCGATGGCGGCATGGTGGCCAATGACTGGTTGTGCCAGTTCCTGGCCGACATGCTGGGCGTGGCGGTGGAGCGACCGGTGGTAACCGAGACCACGGCGCTCGGCTCCGCCTATCTGGCGGGCCTGGAGGTGGGGGTCTATGACAGCCTGGACGCGGTCTCCAAGGGCTGGAACCGCGACCGCCTGTTCGAGCCGCAGATGGATGCCGCCAAGCGCGACCGCCTTTACGCCGGCTGGCAGGACGCGGTGCGGCGGACGCTGTCGCAAGGGGTATGAGCGGCCGCGGAATTCGGTGGCGAGCCGCCGGCAGGCGCCGCATCGCGGCGCTGCTCGTCACGATCGCGCTTGCCATTCCGTCTTCCATCGCGCTCGCCGATGCGGCTGCGGCCGGCGTCAAATTGGAGTGGATGGACTGCCCCTATCCCCCGGACCTGGCCCGCACCGTGCGCTGTGCGCATCTCTTCCTGCCCGGCGCCGAGACGACCTGGCTGCCTGTCGCCGTCGTACAGCATGACCCCTCCGGGCCCAGCGAGTCCGCCATGCTGTTCCTCCAGGGCGGTCCGGGATTCGCGACCTTGGAGGAAGCGCCGTTTTTTGGTTGGCCGGACTGGGCTGAAGCCGCCGGTATGACCCGTGATCTCGTCCTGTTCGACTATCGCGGCACGGGATTGGCGTTCCCGAGGGATTTCTGCTTCGAGATCCGAGAGACCGTGCGTGAATCTCTGGCGATCGGATGGTTCTCGACAGAATCCCTGAACCTGTTTGCAGAGGCCAAGGCTGCGTGCCACCGGCGGATGGTTGCGCAGGGCCTGGACCTGACCCAGTTCTCGACGCAGCAATTCGTCGCCGACGTCTTGGCCCTGATGGATGTGCTTCCCTACTCCGAATGGACCCTGTTCGGCGCCTCCCATGGATCGTTGATCGCCCAGGAACTCATGCGCCTGGAGCCCGCAGGGCTGAGCAGCGTGATCCTTGATGGCGTCGTGCCGCCGGGTGTCGATCTCTCTCTAGAGGATCCGGCCCTTTTGGACGAGGCGATGGCGACCATCGATCGGGTCTGCCCGAGTTGGCGGATGGACCGGCCGGACTGTCATCGCTATGCCGGAGACTTTCTGGCCAGTCTGCAGACGATCCTCGATGACCTGTCCGAGGCCCCGCGTTGGGTGACGATCGAAGATTGGTCCAGTCCGGCGCCGTACAAGGTGCGGCTGGAGCCGGCCATTGTCCTGTATGCTTTGCAATCCGCGCTGACCTATCCCGATGGGGCGAACTTTGCCCGGGACGCCGTCGTTGAGGCAGCCCTTGGCGACCACGCGCTGCTCAACGAAATGATCGATTTCTGGCTCATTGGGCTGACCCTGCCAGGAGTCCATGAGCAGGTGTTTTTCTCCGTGCTCTGTGGCGACGAGCGCGCGTGGACCCAGGAGGATTTCGCGCGTCGGTCCTCAGCCACGCGATTCTATGGCGAATACCTGGACCATCCGTCCGCGATCCATCCTTGTGAACACTGGACCCCGGTGCCGGCAGCGAGCGGCGACCCGGTTTCGTCGACGATCCCGACTTTGATTTTTTCCGGCGAGTATGACCCGCTCACGCCGGTCGCATGGGGCGAAAGGGTCGCGGCCGGGCTGGAAAACAGCTTCCATTTCGTCATTCCGCGCGGCGGTCACGGGGCGCTGATGGAAAATGGGTGCGCCATGCAGATCATGCGCGACTTCCTGACAGATTCGGGGTCTGAGCCCGTGTCCCGGTGCCTGGAAAAGACCGTGCCGGGCATCCGGGATCCCGGTTGACGGCATGCGCCATAGGCCACTCAATTCATTGGCAGACCGCATCGATCGAGAATTCGATTTAACAAATCTGTCACAAATCTGTCAGACTGGCGCAAAGCCCCCTCGATCAATGTCCGGGGCTCTAAAGGGAAATGGGAGGTATCTTCGATGAAGTTCAGGATTCTGCAGGCCGTCTCCGCCGCCGCCTTGATCGCCGGCGCGACCCCGGCCCTGGCTCAGACCGAGATCCAATGGTGGCATGCCATGGGCGGCGCGCTGGGCGAGAAGGTCGACGAGATCGCCGCCGGCTTCAACGCGACGCAGAGCGACTACGCCGTCGTGCCGGTGTTCAAGGGCAACTACACCGAGACCATGACGGCGGCCATCGCCGGCTTCCGCACCGGCCAGCAGCCGCATCTGGTGCAGGTCTTCGAGGTCGGCACCGCCACCATGATGGCGGCCGAGGGCGCCATCTACCCGGTGCACGAGCTTATGGCCGACACCGGAGAGCCGTTCGATCCGAGCGCATATCTGTCCTCCGTCGCGGGCTACTACACGACGACCGATGGCGACATGCTGTCGATGCCGTTCAACAGCTCGACGCCGGTCATGTACTACAACAAGGAGGCGTTCGCCGCCGCCGGGCTCGACCCGGACAGCCCGCCCCAGACCTGGCCGGAATTCGCCGAGGCGCTGAAGGCGACCCAGGCGGCCGGCTATCCGTGCGGCTTCACCACCGCCTGGCAGAGCTGGGTGCAGGTCGAGAACTATTCGGCCTGGCACGACCTGCCGATCGGAACCCAGTCCAACGGCTTCGGCGGGCTGGACACCGAATTCACCTTCAACAGCCCGGGCCATGTGGCGCATATCAACGCGCTGGTCGAGTGGTCCAAGGACGACATCTTCCGCTATGGCGGCCGTCGCGGAGACAGCCAGGCGCTGTTCACCTCGGGCGAATGCGCCGCCTATTTCAACTCCTCCGCGGGCTATGCCGGCATCAAGCGGACCGCCGAGTTCGATTTCGGCATCGGCATGCTGCCGTATTGGCCGGAGGTCTCCGACCAGCCGCAGAACAGCATCATCGGCGGCGCCACCTTGTGGGTGCTGCAGGGCCATGACAGCGGCGACTACGAGGGCGTGGCGAAGTTCTTTACCTACCTGTCCTCCGCCGAGGTCCAGGCCGACTGGCACCAGTTCACCGGCTACCTGCCGATCACCATGGAAGCCTACGAGCTGACCAAGAGCCAGGGCTTCTACGATGCCAATCCAGGTACCGAGACGGCGATCCTGCAGATGACGCTGAACGATCCGACGGCCAACTCCAAGGGCCTGCGTTTCGGCAGCTTCGTGCAGATCCGCGACATCATCAACGAGGAGCTGGAGGCGATCTGGGCCGGCGACAAGACGGCTGAGGAAGGGCTGAACACCGCGGTGGAACGCGGCAACACCCTGTTGCGCCAGTTCGAGGAAGACAACTCCTAGACGCGATAGGTTTGCGGGCCGGGGCGGCATCCGCCGCCGCCGGCCCGCCTGCCGCTCATGGAAAAGCGCGTCACCTTCAACAACCGGATCCTGCCCTATCTGCTGGTCGCGCCGCAGATCGTGATCACGGTCGTCTTCTTCCTGTGGCCGGCGGCCCAGGCGATCTACCAGTCGCTGCTGCGCCAGAACCCGTTCGGCACCTCGGTGCGGTTCGTCTGGCTCCAGAATTTCCGCAAGATCTTCACCGACCCGCTCTATTTCGAGGCGCTGGAAGTCACCTTCCTGTTCGGCTTCCTGGTCGCTTTCCTGTCGATGAGCGTGGCCCTGTTCCTGGCGGTGATGGCCGACCGGGTGATCAAGGGCGCGACCGCCTACAAGACCCTGCTGATCTGGCCCTATGCGGTCGCCCCGGCGGTGGCCGGGGTGCTGTGGCTGTTCATGTTCGCGCCGACCGTCGGCATCGTCGCCTATTTCCTGGACCAACTCGGCTATCTGTGGAACTTCCGGGTCGATGGCGAGCAGGCGATGGCCCTGGTGGTGTTCGCCGCCGCCTGGAAGCAGATCAGCTACAATTTCCTGTTCTTCCTGGCCGGGCTGCAATCGATCCCGCGCTCGCTGATCGAAGCGGCGGCGATCGATGGGGCCGGGCCGCAGCGCCGGTTCTGGACCATCGTCTTCCCGCTGCTGTCGCCGACCACCTTCTTCCTGCTGGTGGTCAATGTGGTCTACGCCTTCTTCGAGACCTTCGGGATCATCCACGCTGTGACCGCCGGCGGTCCGGCCAACGCCACCACCACGCTGGTCTACAAGGTCTTCAATGACGGCTTCATCGGCCTCGACCTGGGCGGCTCGGCGGCGCAGTCGGTGGTGCTGATGGTCATCGTGATCTCGCTGACCGTGGTCCAGTTCCGTTTCATCGAACGGCGGGTGCATTACTAATGGTCGAGAACCGCCCCATCATCACCTTCATCAGCCATGCGGTGATCTGGCTCGGCATCCTGACGGTCGCCTTCCCGATCTACGTGACCTTCATCGCATCGACCCACAGCCTGCCCGAGGTGCTGGCGTCGCCCATGTCGCTGCTGCCGGGCGACCATCTCTGGGACAACTACTCCACCGCGCTCGCGGCCGGGTCGGATGCCGTGTCCGGGGCCACGCCGGTCTGGTTCATGATGTGGAACAGCCTGGTGATGGCGATCGTGATCGCCGTCGGCAAGATCTTCATCTCCATCCTGTCGGCCTTCGCCATCGTCTATTTCCGCTTCCGCTTCCGGATGGTGTTCTTCTGGATGATCTTCCTGACCCTGATGCTGCCGGTCGAGGTCCGCATCCTGCCGACCTACGAGGTGGTGGCCAATCTCGGCATGCTGAACAGCTATTCCGGGCTGACCATTCCGCTGATCGCCTCGGCGACCGCGACCTTCCTGTTCCGGCAGTTCTTCATGACCGTGCCGGACGAGCTGGCCGAGGCGGCGCGCATGGACGGGGCCGGCCCGATGCGGTTCTTCAAGGACATCCTGCTGCCGCTGTCGGCGACCAACATCGCCGCGCTCTTCGTCATCCTCTTCATCTTCGGCTGGAACCAGTATCTCTGGCCGCTGCTGATCACCGACGATCTGGAGACCATCGTTATCGGCATCTACCGGATGCTGAACGTCGGCGACAACGAGGCCGAATGGCAGATCATCATGGCCACCACCATGCTGGCGATGATCCCGCCGGTGCTGGTGGTGGTGTTCATGCAGCGCTGGTTCGTCAAGGGCCTGGTGGAAAGCGAGAAGTAATATGGCGACGGTGGCGATCCGCGAGGTCCGCAAGACCTATCCCGGCCACGATATCGAGGTCATCCGGGGCATCGACTGCGATGTCGCCGATGGCGAGTTCCTGGTCATGCTGGGACCGTCGGGCTGCGGCAAGTCGACCCTGCTGCGCATGGTCGCCGGGCTGGAGCGCATCAGCGCCGGCGAAGTGGCGATCGGCGAGCGGGTGGTCAACAATCTGGAGCCCAAGGACCGGGACATCGCCATGGTGTTCCAGAACTACGCGCTGTACCCGCATATGTCGGTCTACGGCAACATGGCCTACGGGCTGAAGATCCAGGGCCTGCCCAAGGAGGAGATCGATCGCCGGGTGCGCGAGGCGGCGGAGATCCTGGAGCTGTCGCAATTCCTGGAACGCAAGCCGCGCAACCTGTCCGGCGGCCAGCGCCAGCGCGTCGCCATGGGCCGCGCCATCGTGCGCGAGCCGTCGGTGTTCCTGTTCGATGAGCCGCTGTCGAACCTCGACGCAAAGCTGCGCACGCAGATGAGGGTGGAGATCAAGAAACTCCAGCAGCGTCTTGGAATCACGAGTCTTTATGTCACCCACGACCAGGTCGAGGCGATGACCCTGGCGGACCGGATGATGGTGATGAATGGTGGCGTGGCGGAGCAGATCGGCACGCCGCTGGATGTCTACTCGAACCCGGCGACCCAGTTCGTCGCCGGCTTCATCGGCTCGCCGGCGATGAACTTCCTGCCCGGGCGCGTGCTGGAGGACGACACCCATGTGGAGCTCGCCGGAGGCCACCGGCTGACTACGCCCAAGGCGGTCGGCCATGCCGGCAAGGACATCACCGTCGGCATCCGGCCCGAGCATCTGCATATGGCGGGCGCCACCGATGCCGAACGGCGCATCACGGTGCATGTGGAACTGCTGGAGGCGCTGGGCGCCGACACCGTCGTCCATGGCCGCATCGACGGCCAGGGCGAGATGCTGATGGCAAGGCTGCCCGGCATCGTCAGCGCCGCCCAGGGCGACCCGATCGCGCTTGCGGTGGATAACGGTCAGCTGCATCTGTTCGACAGCGAGACCGGACGGTCGCTGGCGGCGGGGTGAGGGCGGAGCTTGCCTAACAGTCGCCGGTGCAGCCCCGCTCGGGCCGCCGCTCCCGATAGTCCAGCACCGTGCCCCAGCGGTCCGTCTCCACGGCGCAGCAGCGCAGCAGGGATTGCTTGAGCTTGGCGCGGCCGCGCTGGACGCGGGATTTCATGCCCGACACCGACAGCCCCAGCCTTGCGGCCGCCTCGGCCTGGGTCAGGCCTTCGATCTCGGTCAGCATCAGGGCCTCGCCATAGGCCGGCGGCAGGCCGCGGATGAAAGGGATCAGACAGCGCGCGAATTCAGCCGTATCGACGCGCTCCCCGTCCGCCGGTTCCGGATCCGCGGAGGGCGCCTCCGACCGGAACGCCTCCAGCGCCCGGTCCTCGACCGCGCGGCGGCGGTGATGGTCGGCGACGGCATTGGCCGCTACCCGCAGCATCCAGGCGGTGGGATTGTCGGCCGCCTTCAACGCCTCCTGATGCCGGACCAGGCGCAACAGCACGGCGCCGACCACATCCTCCACCGAGGCCGGGTCGACCCGGCGGCGGATGTAGTCGGAGAGCCGTGCCTGGAAGCCGGCCCAGGCGTCCGGCGGCAGGGCGGTCGCCCGGGTCACGGATGCCCGCTCATCCGCAGGCGGCCCCCGCCCTGGCGTCCTCGCCGGTGCAGCAGGTCTTGCCGAGCGCCTCCCGCGCGGGGTCCGGGGCGTCGTCGGTGATGCGGTACCATTCCCAGCTCAGACCCTGGGGCTCCTTGGACCACAGCTTGTCCTGGGTGGCGTGGCAGCATGTGGTGTCCTGCTCCACCTCGTGGAGGATGCCGGCCGCGTCCAGCCGCCGGGCCTGGTCGTCGATCTCGCCGGGCTCGAAGACCTCGACGCCGAGATGGTTCAGCCGCTCGGCGGCGCTCGGGTTCTCGAACAGCGCCAGCTTAAGCGGCGGTCGGGAAATCGCAAAATTGGCGTAGCCTGGCCGCCGCTTGTGCGGCTCGGCGTCGAACAGCTTGCCGTAATAGGCCACGGCCTCGTCGATGTCGCGGACATTGAGTGCCAGTTGCAGGCGCATGGGATGGTCCCTCCTTGCGTGAGCGTCACCCGGTAAGACGCGGGCGACGCCGGAAGGACGCAGGTTTTTCGTGCACAGCACGTCGTCCCCGCGAAAGCGGTGACCTCGAGACGCAATTAGGAAGACCGCATCGAGGTTTCCGCCTGGGCGGGAACGACGAAGCTGGCGCTGCTATCGGCAGGTCCGGTAGCTGTTGCGGTGATGGTCGACCATCAACTCCACGAAGGCGTCGAAATCGGCCTGGGTGAATTCCGCGGCCGTGTAGTACTGGTCGCGCCGCAGCCGGCAATAGGTCGGGGCGGTGGCATCGGCCACCAGCCGCGATTCGGCGTTGGCCACCTGGGTCTGATAGGTGTCGTAGAGCCGGTTGCGATTACCCGACCGATAGCGCGCCAGGAAGCCCGCGATCGTGTTCTGGGCGTTGCCGAGGCGGCGTTGATGTTCGACGGTGAACTGCTGGTAGCGGTCGAACAGGGCGGGTTCCCGGTAGAATCCGTGGCAGGTCAGCCCGGTCACCATCATCGAGGTGTGCAGCCGGATCGCCTGCTCCGCCGCCATCTCCTCTTCCGTCATGCAGGCGCCGTCCGGATGGCCGATCGGCGAGAAGGTCACCGGCTCCGCAAGGGCCGTGCGCAGGCTCGGCTCGGCCGGCGGCGGGGCCGCCGTCGCGACCGATTGCCTGGGCGATTTGTCGGTCTGGCAGGCGCCGGCCAGAAGGGCTGCCGCGAGCACAAAAGCTAGACTTCGCATGGAATGCTGATCCCCCAACGCTGAAACATGCCGATGTGCTTCCCCGCACGATCCCGGCTGTCAGCGATGATGCGGCAGGTCACCCTAACGGGGCGTAAACGAGGTGTTAAGGGCACCGCCCCGTGGCCCATTGTCACGGCCGTCACCCTATGGCACCGCGGCAACACTCTGAAATCCTGCCAAGATATCAGCGCGCCGGCCAGACCGGATGGTGCAGGTCGATCACATAGGCGTGACGATGGCGGACCGCGGCGTGGTGGTGCGGATGGCTGTGCGGCTCCGGCCCTTCCCAGCCCTCATGCTCATGCTGGTGATGCTCGTCATGGACGTGGAGGTGCTCATGGTCGAGCGCGGGGTGCTCATGCTCCAGGACGGCCGGGTCGTCCGCCGGCCAGAATGCGGCGGCCAGGGCGGTCGCCATCAGGGCGATGATCGCCAGTGCGGCGAAGGCGAAAGTCAGGCCCAGCGTGCTGCCGAGCCAGCCGGCCAGCGGATAGGTCACCAGCCAGCAGGCATGGGACAGGGCGAACTGCGCCGCGAACACCGCGGTCCTGTCGCCGCCATGGGCGGACCGACGCAGCAGCTTGCCGGCCGGTGTCTGGATCAGCGACGCGCCGGCCCCCAGGACGAACCAGATGGCCAGCAGCACCGCCAGGCTTGAGGCGGCGGCGCCGAGCCCGAGGCCGACCACGAGCAGGGTGCCGCCGGCCAGCATCAGCGGCCGTTCTGGGCTGCGGTCGAGCAGGCGGGGCAGCGCCAGGGCGACGATCATGGAGCCGGCCCCGGCGGCGGCGAAGGCCAGGGCGGTGTCGCTCTCGCTGCCGCCGAAGCGCTCGCGCACGGCGACCACGGTGTTGACGATGACCATGGCGCCGGCGCTGGAGACCGCCAGGGACAGGGCCAGCAATCCGCGCAGCCGGGGCGTCGCCAGATAGGATCTCAGCCCGAAGGTGAGCTCCTGCCAGACGCCCTTCTCGCGGGCCTGCCATTCGGCCTTGGGCAGGGTCACCGAGAGCACCAGCAGGGCCGAGATCGCAAAGGCGCCGGCATTGGCCACGAACAGGCCGCCATAGCTGACCACCGCCAGGGCCGCCGCCGCCAGCAGCGGGCTTAGCAGGTTCTCAAGATCGTAAGCCAGCCGCGACAGCGACAGAGCCCGTGTGTACTGCGCCTCGTCCGGCAGGATGTCGGGAATGGTGGCTTGAAAAGTTGGCGTGAAGCCGGCCGAGCAGGCATTGAGCAGGAAGATCAGCACATAGATCTGCCAGCTCTCGGTCACGAAGGGCAGGCACAGGACGAACCCCGCCCGGGCGCAGTCCAGCGTTACCAGCAGGGCCCGGCGCGGCAGCCGGTGCGCCAGGCCGCCGACGATCGGCGCGATCCCGACATAGGCGACCATCTTCAGGGCCAGGGCGGTTCCCAGCACGGCGCCGGCATCGCCGCCGGCGATCTGATAGGCGAGCAGGCTGAGCGCGATGGTCGACAGGCCGGTGCCCAGCAGGGCGATCACCTGTGCGGCGAACAATCGCCGGTAGATGCGATTGGCGAGCGGCGAAACCATGGTTAGGAGCCTGTCCGAGTATTGCACATGGGCTGCATCGACCAGTCAGGCGCGAGCGTTAGGAGCGCAGGTGCAGGCGATGTCTTGCGCATCGGCAAGCCTGCGCGACGCGGCGATCGCGCCTGACTGGTCGACCCGTTGGGCCGCGTTCTCAAGGCCTTGGGATGTCGTCTGGCCACGCTTGCGATGCGCCCGGCATCGCGGCGCGAGCCCATCCTAACCCAAGGCCTTGAGAACGCGGTGCAGCCCGTGCGCAATACTCGGACAGGCTCCTTAGGATATCGCCTGAAAACGGGAACCGACAGCGCCGGTTGCGGCGCTGTCGGTTCCGGTTGGGTCTACGGACCTAGCGTGGCAGGGCCGCGCTCAAGGACGAGGATTGCGGGTTGGAGTAGCGGCCGGCGAGGATGTCCCGGCTGTTGGCGGAATTTCCGTAATAGGCCTGGTTCCAGGACTCCTTTTCGGAAATCACGCCGCCTTCCAGGGCGCCGCCCACGAACAGACCCTTGCCGCGCGAAAAGGCATACATGTCGGCATTGGTGTCGAAGGCCGTTTGGGCCTCGACGCCGGCACCGACGACGAACAGGGCGGCGCTGACATCGGCGCCGATGCGGCCCTTGTTCTCGAGGATCGCGTTCAGCCCGTCCTCGGTCATGATCGAGAGGACCATTTCCGAGATCTCGCCGCCGATCTGCAGACCGATCGATCCGCTGGCCAGCAGCATGAAGGACGGGTTGCTCCAGCTGCCGTCGGGGTTGCGGGCCATCAGGACGCCGTTGCCGCCCTCGCCGCCCAGGATGAAGCCGCCCTTTACCAGATCGGGCACGATCAGCACCGCGTGGGCGTCCTGAAGCGTCGTCTGCAAGGGGGCGTAGTCGGGATCGGTCAGCATGGATTGAACGGTGACCCGGGCGCGCTCGACCAGCTCTTCCTGATCGGTCAGCGCCAGGGCCGGGGTGGCGGCGCCGAGCCCGAGGGCAAGCGCCGTGACAATGGACATCATGCGATTGCGCAGCATTGCGCGTGCTCCTTGTTGATGCGGCGGCATTCCGGCTCTTTGGTCCAATGGGTATCCGGCGATTGCGTCGGATTCGCGGCGCGTGTTTCTCGCGGCCTGTTCCGCTACACCAACGCCGCCAAGGCGACCAGCACGGCGATCTCCGCGCTCTGCTGGGCCGCCCCCAGGACATCGCCGGTATAGCCGCCGATCTGGCGGCCGACAAGCAATCCCAGCGCGGCCAGGGTCAGGGCCGCCACCGCCAGCGCCAGCAGGGCGTGGCCCACCGGCATCACCAGCACGGTGATCAGCGCCGCCATGGCCAGGGTCATGGTGAGCCGGTCGGCCGGCTGGCGCCCATGGGACGCCGCCAACCCGTCGGCCCGGGCCGGCGGCAGCCAGGTCATCAGCGCCGGCCATCCGGCGCGCGAGATGGCGCCCGCTGCGATCAGCGCCGCCACCGCCGGCCAGCCATAGGGAATTGCCGCCACCGCCGCGACCCGGGCGATCACCGCCACCATCAGCGCCAGGGCGCCGAAGCTGCCGATACGGCTGTCGCGCATGATGGCGAGCTTGGAATCCCGGCTGTCGCCGCCGCCCAGCCCGTCGGCGAGATCGGCAAGCCCGTCTTCATGCAGCGCGCCGGTCAGCAGCATCTGGGCCGCCACCGCCATCAGCGCCGCCGCCATGGCCGGCACCCCGGCCCAGGCCAGCAAAATGTAGATCAGCCCGGCAACCAGACCGATCAGCCCCCCCAGGACCGGCCCCGCCCTGAGCGAGCGGGCGGCGAGATCCGGCGGCATCTCCCCCGGCCAGCGGATCGGCAGGCGGGTCAGGAAGATCGCCGAGGCGTGGATTTCGTCGCGCCAATCCTTGAGCTCGGTCATCAGGGACCAGCGCCGCTCGGAGAGGTCGTCGTCTGATTCGGTCGGGTCTTTCATGGGCTTGGCAATGGGTAGCGCCCTCGCTCGGCGGCGGCAAGCCCTGCCCTGTCGTGTCGGGCTTTGACCGGCATGCGCTTTCATGGCACAGAGCCGGACCCGACCCGAAACCGGACCCGCCTGCCATGCCCGACACCGGCGCCGCCATCAGCTTCGACGAAATCCGCGACCTGGCTCGCAACCTGCCGGGACCGGATCTGGAGGCCGGCACCGCCGCACGCCATCGGGAGGGGCGCTTGACCAAGCCCGCCGGGTCGCTGGGCCGGCTGGAGGAGATCGCCTATTGGATGGCCTGCTGGCAGGGCCGCCATCCGCCGGAGCTGCGCCATCCCCGGGTGGCGGTGTTCGCCGGCAATCACGGTGTGGCGGCGCGCGGCGTATCCGCCTTCCCGGCCGAGGTCACCGCCCAGATGGTGGCCAATTTCGGCGCCGGCGGCGCGGCGGTGAACCAGCTCTGCGAGGTGGCGGACAGCGACCTCAGGGTCTATGAGCTGGATCTGGACACCCCGACCGCCGATTTTACCCAGGGCCCGGCCATGGACGAGGAGGGCTGCGCCCGCGCCATGGCCTACGGCATGATGGGAGTCGACCAGGGCCTGCACCTGCTGTGCCTGGGCGAGATGGGGATCGGCAATACCACCGCGGCCTCGGCGCTCTGCACCGCCCTGTTCGAGGGCACGGCGGAGGACTGGGTCGGGCCCGGGACCGGCGTCGACGAAGCCGGCCGCGGCCGCAAGGTGGCGGCGATCGAAGCCGGCATCGCCGCCAACCGCGACGCGCTGGGCGACCCGCTTGCCGTGTTGCGCTGCCTGGGCGGCTATGAATTGGCGGCGATCGCCGGCGCCATCCTGGCGGCCCGGCTGGCCCGCACCCCGGTGCTGCTGGACGGTTTCGCCTGCACCGCCGCCGCCTCGGTCCTGTGGGCGCTGGACCCCAAGGCGCTGGACCATTGCCTGGTGGCCCATGTCTCGGCCGAGCCCGGCCACCGCCGCCTGCTGGACCGTATCGGCCGCGAGGCGATCCTGGATCTCGGCATGCGTCTGGGCGAGGCGTCCGGGGCGGCGCTCGCCATCAACATCGTCCGGGCCGCCGTCGCCTGCCATGGCGGTATGGCCACCTTCGACGAGGCCGGGGTCAGCGGCAAGGCATGACGGGAATTTGCTAGGACGAGGTCCTGGCCGTCCGGGCGCGGGCGGCAAGAACGCCCATCATCCCGACCGTGATCAGCAACGCCAACAGCCAGGTCGCCAGCAAGACGATAGCCATCCATCGGCTGCCCTCCGGCAATGTGAAGGCAGGTGCACCGCTCTCGAGCATCTTCGCGACGAAGATCAGCGCCCCGGCATCGATCACCGCCGGCAGTGGCGCGAGCGCCAGAATCCAAAGTCCTCGCAACCACATGCGAAGGACCAGAACGGCAATCACCGTCGGCGCCACGACGAACAGGAGCAGGATGATCGCAGCCTGAAAGACGCCGATCGACATGTAAGGTTTCTCCGTATCTTCGAGCCGGTTTCGCCGGGCGCGTCCTCACCGAGGGCGGGCCGCCACCCGAGTGTGGAGTCCGTGCATTGCCCGGCCTCTTCCGTGACCGGCCTGGCGCCAGCGCCCGGAGGCTATCCCAGCCCAACGGTAGAGAATAGCGCGAGCAACTCCCGAATCGATGCTGGACCGTGCGGATGACGCATCGGCCTCGCCAATGACCCTTCCTAATGGTTGAAATTTAGGGCAGAGTTGCTCGTCATGCCCCGGCGGAGGGCTTTTGGTCGAAAACCTGGGTCGCCATGGTTGTCAAACTGCCGGCGAGACCTACCCTTGGTGAAGGGTAAAGGGTTGCGGTGATGGACACGCGAAGCGAAGTGCGAGTGCAGGGTGCCGAAGTCCTGCATCGGAATCTGCTGGTCCTCGACGACGACATCGGTTTGCGAAACTGGCTCTGCCGGGCGATGGAACGGCGGGGATTCGCACCCTACTGCGCCGGATCGCTGGCCGAGGCGACCGCCCTGCTGCGCCGGGTATCACCCGGATACGCCGTGATCGACATGCGGCTGGAGGATGGCTACGGGCTGGATATCGTGCCGATCTTGCGGGAGGCGCGGCAGGATGCGCGGATCGTCGTGCTGACCGGCTACGGCAACCTGGCCTCGGCTGTGGCGGCGATCAAGGCTGGCGCCAATGACTATCTGGCCAAGCCGGCCTCCGCCGATCAGATCGCCGATGCGCTGCTGGCCGCCGACGACAAGGTGCTGCCGCCGCCGCCGGAATCGCCGATGTCGGCGGACCGGGTCCGGTGGGAGCACATCCAGCGGGTGTTCGAGCAGTGCAGCCGCAATGTCTCGGAAACCGCGCGGCGGCTGAAGATGCATCGCCGGACCCTGCAGCGGATCCTCAACAAGCACGCACCGCGTCGCTGAGCCGGCGGGGCCGGGCGATTACTGCGCCTGGGCCGCCAGCAGCGAGTCGATGTACCGGCCCTGGAACAGGGAAATCCCCATATTGTAGCCGATCTGCAGGGCGGTCTGGCTCTCGCACCGGCACATGATGATGCGGGCGACGCCGGTGCCGCGCACCGCCTTCTCCAGGGCGGCGATGGCGTCCTTGCTCATGCCGCTCATCAGATCGTCGCTGCATTGCATCTTCAGCAGGTCGACGCCCAGCTGCTCCCGGTCCACATAGGGCAGGGTCATGTGGTTCAGCCCGTCCAGGCAGACCCGGAATCCGAGTTCGCGCAGATATTCGCGGGCGAACAGATACGCCGCCATGTCGGAGAAGATGTCGATGTGCTGGAACTCGATGATCAGGCGGCCGCGGGCCCCGGCGCCCAGCGCCTGCTCGAAGCGTCGGAACTCCGGCGACAGCACCGTCGACACGTTGAGGTTCAGGCTGAAGGCCGACTCGGTTTTGGTGTGGTCGCGGGCGACCTGGCGCAGCACGCGGCTGTCCAGGGTCCGCGTCAGGCGCTGGAACAGCCAGGGGTCCGACGCGAGCGTCACGCCCGGCAGCAGGGTGCGGCCGAGTTCGTCGATCGAGACGAACATCTCATGGAAGACGACCTCCGGGGCGTCGTCCGGGGTGACGGCGCAGATCGGCTGGTTGCGCACGATGGCCGACAGATCCGCGGTGGCCAGGGCTTGTTCCAGCTGGTCGAGCTGTACCGGAGTCAGGGCACGGCCGCCGGTCAGCTCCGGCCCGGCCGTCGCGTCCAGGAGCTTCTGGCTTTCCTGGCGGTGCGCTTCGCCGATCTCGAACAGGCGTCGGGTCAGGGCGACGAATTGCGGGTAGTCGCGCTCCAGGATGTACCAGGTGCAGAAGCCGCTCTCGGGATCGTCATCGGAGCGCCGGGTCACCGGATCGTCGCTGAACATCTGGCGCAGCCGCAGCACTGTCGCGTCCAGGGCATCGATGCGGCTGTCGTCGCAGATATAGACGATGTCGCCTGCCGCGGTGCGGTAGAGCTGGCCTTCGAACCCGCTGACCATTTCCTCGAAATGGGTCAGCGCCGTCTCGAGCTGCTGCTCGCGCCGGTTCTGGCCGCTCAGCCGCGACAGGTGGATGTGCAGGGCCAGACGGCCGGCGAGGTTGCGCTCCAGCCGGACGGCATGGTCCAGCAGGGCGTATTCCTGATTGCTCACGGGCGGCGCGCTGATATCGAGTGCCCCTTGCAATGGTGCGGCGGCGGTCATGGTCCCCAAACCCTGTATGGCCTGACAAAATGCCGGGCCGCCGCATATCGGCGACGGCAATTCGGCGCATCTTCAGGTCACCGCAAAATCGTTAAAGTGGGCTGAATTACAATTTTTCCCAATCCGTGCGGAGGGTTGCGAGCGGCCCCCGCCGGACCGGGTTACTCCAGGCCCGGATCCTCGTGGCGATGCAGGCGTCCGGCCGCCGCGGCGGCGAAGCGCAGCAGCACTGACCGGCGGCGGCCGGCGCTCAGCGGCTGTTCCGGCGCGGCCCGCTCTATCGACGCCTCATAGGCATCGGCGATCATCAGCCCGCAGCTCTCGGGGATCAACTCCAGCGGGAAATCGGCACCGACGGCGAAGTAGAACAGGTCGCAATAGGCACGGTACTCCGGCCACTTGCTGTCGGCGCGAAAATCCGCGATCGAGCTCTTCACTTCCACGATGGTGAATTTGCCCTTGGCGTCGACCGCGACGATGTCGGCCCGGCGGCCGCCCTTCAGCGTGAACTCGGTCAGGCTGGTCAAACCGTGGGCGGACAGCATGCGGCGAACGCCCCGTTTGATCTCCGAGGCTGTGTCCCCGATCGCCGTATTGGTTAAGATTTGCGGCGTTTCAGCCATGTCCGCAGGGCCGATGTTCCGTTTTCGTTCCGTTAACGAACAATTTACCAGACCACAAATCTGCTTTCCAGATCAGTGACATTTTTAGATTGCCAGCATTTGATACGAATTTATATAATAGTAATAGAAAGAGTTAACGCATCGTCGTGCCATGAATGCGGCGGGCAGCCAGGAAGGCGCAACAAGAATGAAAAAACCCCCGTTCGGTACGACGCTTGCCGCCGCGTTCTCTATTGTCGCTATGCTGTTTTCCGTCTCGGCGCTTGCCGAGAGCAGCGACCGAAAGCTGCACGCCCTCTTCGGCAAGGATGACAGGATCTTCGTGGTGCCGGAAGGCATGCCCTGGAGTGCGGTCGGCAAGCTGACCTTCCGGGGGGCCGGCCATTGCTCCGGCGCCATGGTCAGCCCGCGCGTCGTCCTGACCGCCGCCCATTGCCTGTTCACCGAGCGCGACGGCGCCCTGCTCGATCCGCCGACCCGCTTCCTGGCCGGCGTGCATATGGGCCGCCACGCCGCCGAGGCGGAAGTGGTCTCCTACTGGGTGTCGACCGACTACGACTACATATCCTTCCTCAACACGTCGGAGATGGACGGGCTGGATTACGCCTTCGTGCTGCTGGCGGAGCCGATCGGCGACGAGGTCGGATACTTCAAGGTGCACGAGCTGATCGCCGAGGAGATCGAAGGGGCGGTGAGCCGGGAATGGGAAAAGATCACCCAGGCCGGCTACAGCGGCGACACCGAGTATCAACTCTCCGCCCATGTCGATTGCGTGATCGTGGATTATTACAGCGACAACACGATCTCCCATGAATGCGACACGCTGCCGGGCGATAGCGGCTCGCCGATCTTCATCGAGCGCGACGGCGAATATCAGGTGATCGCCCTCGACTCCGCCGTCTATGCCGGCGCCCGGCCGAACAACATCGCCGTTGACAGCCGGGCCTTCGCCCGGGACCTGGCCGATTTCATCCGGCGGCACGAGCCGATCACTGATCTGGCCCTGTGGCCGGCGGGGCAATAGCGAACCGGACCGGCTCGCGATGGAGACCGCGGGACGCGCCGGAATCGAGCTAAGTGCAGAGAATTGTTGGGGAATCGCCAAGTATTTTCTTGACAAATTTGAGCAATAATTGAATAATCGTTAACGAATTGTTAACCGTGACTCGCGAGCGGACGAACAATTCCAAAACATGGTTAACGCGGTTGTTCGTCAACACCTGGGGAGGCGGTTGGCAATGTCTGACTTGGCGGTCGAAGCTGTTGCATTTGTCGTTACAGTCACGCTTCTGCTTTATTTCCTCGTGATTGCAATCCAGGGCTCCGCCCTGCTGGCGCAGAGCGTGGTTAGCCGCAAGCTGCCGCCGAAGATCTATTTCTCCGATGTGTGCCAGAACCTCGGCGTTGCCATTCCGATCGCCGGCTTCCTCTTCCACTCGCTGGACCTGATGGTGGTGGGGGCCCTGTTCCTGGCGATCGGCATCCTGACGGCGGAACGGCGCTATCGCGAGAACCGCGTCGTCGACCTCTCGCTCGCCGTCACCGCCATTCTCAGCATCGGCTCGCTCGGCATCGTCAACTCGTTGGTCTGACCGCCGGCTGGGTTCGGCCTCCCTTTCTAGCCGTCCTTCCTGCGGAAGCGGGAATCTGGAGCCGTTTGAGCTGGGCCCATCGAGATTCCCGCTTTCGCGGGAATGACACCGGAGAGCGAGTCCCTACCCCAGATCGTCCTCGATGAAGGCGCGGATGATGCTTGCCATGTCCGGGTCGGCCTCGAAGCCCAGCGCCAGACCCTGGGCCGGGTCGAACCAGCCGGGCCAGCCGGCGACGATGCTCTGGATCAGGGCGTCGGGTTCGAAGCGGATGCGGGCCACCGGCTCCTCGCCGGCGACCTGACGCAGGGCCTCGATCATCTCCTCCACGCTGACGCTCAGCCCCGGCAGGGTGATGCTGCGGCTGTCGCCCAGCGCCGAGGCCGGCAGATCGTTGGCCCGCAGGAAGGCCTCCACCACCCGCCGCGGCGACAGGATCCACATGGTGGCCTCCGGGCCGACCGGACAGATGCTCTCCTTGCCGGTCAGGGGCTCTCGGATGATGCCGCTGGCGAAGGAGGATGCCGCCTTGTTGGCCTTGCCGGGCCGCACCACGATGGTCGGCAGCCTGAGCGCCCGGCCGTCGATGAAGCCCTTGCGGCTGTAGTCGTTGACCAGCAGTTCCGCCGCCGCCTTCTGGGTGCCGTAGGAGGTCAGCGGCGTCAGCGCGCTGTCGTCGCGAATGGTCCGCGGCATGCCGCCGCCGAACACCGCCACCGAGCTGGCGAAGACCAGGCGCGGCGGGGTCGGCAGCCGGCGGCAGGCCTCCAGCAGATGCCGCGTGCCGTCGAGATTGACCCGCATGCCGAGATCGAAATCGGCCTCCGCCGCGCCGCTGACGACGGCCGCCAGATGGAAGACGAGCCCGGTCGCGTCGTCGAGGACAGAACCGAACAGCCCTGGATCGGCGATGTCGCCGGTCACCACCGTGAGGCGCGGGTCGACCGGCATGGCCGGGTCCGGCGGCATGGCGTCCAGGGCTACCACCTGCTCGATCGGCTCGGCTGCGCCCGACGGGCCGGTGATGCTGTCGCGCGCCAGCAGCGCCGATACGATGCGCCGGCCGATGAACCCGGTCCCGCCGGTGACGACGATCTTCATGAACTCCCTCCCCGCTTAGCACGGCTGTTTTCGCCGGCTTCAATTCCTCCTACCATATCGGCAAGCATTGCGGGGAGGCACCATGTATCCAGGATCGGCGAAGGGCCGGCGCCCATGACCTTGCGTCTGTCGAGCGAGTCTTGCCTGCCGGAGGACGGAACCGCCGGCACGCTGGTCGGCCGGGTCTGGCGGCCCGGCGACCCGGCCGGACCGGCGGTGGTCCGGCTCGACGGGGACGGCGTCAGCGATATCAGCCGGTCGCTGCCCACCATGGCCGATGTCCTGAACGCGGCGGATCCGGCCGGCGCGGTGCGCGACGCGCCCGGCGAACCGCTGGGCGACCTCGCCACCATCCTGGAGAACTCCGCGCCGGATGCCCGCGACGAGCAGCAGCCCTGGTTCCTCGCCCCGTGCGACCTGCAGGCGCTGAAGGCGAGCGGGGTGACCTTCGTCGAGAGCCTGCTGGAGCGGGTGATCGAGGAACAGGCCCATGGCGACCTCGCACGGGCGGAGGCGATCCGCGGCCGGGTGATGGACACCATCGGCGGCGATCTGAAGCAAATCCGCCCGGGATCGGACGGCGCCATGCGCCTGAAGGAGTTGCTGATCGAGCAGGGCGCCTGGTCGCAATATCTGGAGGTCGGCATCGGCCCGGATGCGGAGATCTTCACCAAGGCGCAGCCGATGTCGGCGGTCGGACTGGGGGCCGAGGTCGGGGTCCACAAGGACTCCGCCTGGAACAATCCGGAGCCCGAAGTGGTGATGGCGGCCGGTGCCGATGGCCGCACGGTCGGGGCTACCCTGGGCAACGACGTCAATCTGCGCGATGTGGAGGGCCGCAGCGCCCTGCTGCTGGGCCGAGCCAAGGACAACAACGCATCCTGCGCCATCGGCCCGTTCCTGCGGCTGTTCGACGACACCTTCGGCATAGAGGATGTGCGCCGGGCGGTCCTGACCATGACCGTGGAGGGGACCGACGGCTACCGCCTGGCCGGCTCCAGCTCCATGGAACGGATCAGCCGCGACCCGCTCGACCTCGTCGGCCAGACCATCGGGCCCAGTCACGCCTATCCGGACGGTCTGATGCTGTTCCTCGGCACCATGTTCGCGCCGGTCGAGGATCGCGACGCGCCGGGCCAGGGTTTCACCCACAAGATCGGCGATGTGGTGACCATCCACACGCCGGCCCTCGGCGCCCTGGTCAATCGAGTCACCACCAGCGACCGGGCGCCCCGCTGGACGTTTGGCGCCGGCGCCCTGATGCGCAACCTGGCCGCACGTGGGCTGTTGTGATGCAGCGTGTTTCGGCGGAGATGCGGACATGACCGACCTTGTCTATCGCGACTACGACCAGCCGAGCCTGGACAGCCAGTACAACAATCGCGGCCGGGTGCCGGAATGCGAGGCCTTCCTGTCGGGCTATGCGTCGGACAGCGCGGCGGCACGGTCTTCCCTCTCCTCGCGGCTGGACGTGCCCTACGATCCGGACTCATCGCAGACGCTGGACATCTTTCTGCCGGCCGGCGGGGCCAAGGCGGCGCCGCTCCACGTCTTCTTCCATGGCGGCTATTGGAAGTCGCTCAGCAAGTCGGAATTCAGCTTTGTCGCCGGGCCGATCACCGAAGCCGGCGGCATTGCCGTAGTGGTCGATTACGGGCTGATCCCCTCCATCGACATGGACGAGCTGGTCCGGCAATGCCGCGCCTCGGTGGCCTGGCTACACCGCAATGCGTGGAGATTCGGCGGCGATGCGGAGCGCCTGACCATCTCCGGCCATTCCGCCGGCGGCCATATCGTGGCCATGGTCGCGGCCACCGACTGGTCGGGCGGATACGACCTGCCGGCCACGACCGTGCGGGGCGGCGTGGCGATCAGCGGCCTGTTCGACCTGGAGCCGATCCGGCTGAGCTTCGTCAACGAGGAGCTTCAACTGGGTGAGGAGGAGGCACGGCGCAACAGCCCGGTGCATATGCCGCCGCCCCCGGACATGCCGATGGTCGTCGCCTATGGCGGCGATGAATCCGAGGAATACGCCCGGCAGTCGGCGATCTATGCCGACCATCTGCGCGGCCATGGCCTGGCGCCGGATCTGCGCCCCATCGCCGGCCGGAACCATTTCAGCATTGCCGCCGACCTGAAGGATCCGGGCTCGGAGATGAGCCGGCTCGTCCTCGACCAGATGGGCCTCGCCGCGGCCGGCTAGTCCGTCTCCATCAGGGGGCCGGCCCGGATGTCCGCGCACTAAGGAAAACAATTTCGTCGGGTTTTGCCGCCTGCTCCGTGAAAGGGACAGCGCGTGCCGATCGGCATGCGCGGTTCGGGCCGGCGAACGACCAGCGCGGCTCGATCGAATCGTTCAAGAGAAGGAGTTCGTCATGATCGATTTCCGAGCCTTCCGCCTGATCGCCATGGCGGCGGTTTCCGCGGTCGCCCTCGCCGCGGTACCGGCGCAGGCCGAGGACGGGTCCGGCCCGTGGCCTGAGATCCTCGACGCCCGGCAGGATTATCGCGCCGACAATCGGGATCTGCGCCAGGAATTCCGGGTCGAGCGCCGCGAGGACCGCATCGGCTGGCACAATGGCGAGTATGACAGCGCCGGCGAATTCGCCCGTGACCGCGCCGGCGACCGCCATTCCGCGCGTCAGCAGCACCGGATCGACCGGCGCGACTTCCGCCAGGATCTGCGTCAGATCCGCCACTGACACCCTGCGATGGGAGGCCGGCCGATCTCCGGGCGGCTCCGGGGATCGGCCGCCTCTCGCGAAACCGTGCCGCAGGGTTTTCAGATTTCGCGCGTACAACACTCAGAGGACCCGAGGGAATCCCTCGACCGGCCGGAGAGCGACGGGGCGCATGCATTGAAGGAGGACGCCAAGCCATGGTCCAGTGCCAAACCATCGCAGGCCTCCGACGACGATGCGCTGATGCGCGCCGTCGGACAGGGCGCGCGCGATGCCTTTGCCGTCCTGATGGAGCGGCATCTGGACCGGACGCTGGCGCTGGCCACCCGCATCACCGGCAACCGCAACGCGGCCGAGGATGTGGCCCAGGAGGCGTTCCTCAGGGTCTGGAAATCCGCCGGGAACTGGCAGCCGGGCCGGGCCCGCTTCACCACCTGGCTGTACCGGGTCACGGTCAATCTGTGCCTGGATCTGCGCCGGCGGCCGGCCTTCGCGCCCTTGGAACTGATCGGCGACCCGCCGGACCTGTCCGAGGATGCGGTATCGGCCATCGCCCGGCGCCAGCGCAACGCCTTGCTGGAGCGGGAGATCGCCACCTTGGGCGACCGCCAGCGCGCCGCCCTGGCGCTGTGCTATGCCGGCGGCCTGAGCAATGCCGAGGCGGCCGAGGTGCTGGAAATCAGCGTCGGCGCGCTGGAAGGGCTTTTGGTGCGCGCCCGACGGAAACTGCGCGAGCGCCTGTCCGGGCAGTTGGAGGATTGAGGCCATGAAGCTGAACCAGTTCCAGTCCCTGCTCGACGCCCGCGGGCCGGATGTCGACCGCTGGCCCGAGGCGGACCGGCTGGCCGCGGAAGCGCTGCTGGAGGGGTCGGAGGCCGCGCGGGCGGCGCTGGCCGAGGCGCGGGCGCTGCATGAGGCCCTGTCCGCCCTGCCCCGGGAACCGGCAAGCCCTCTGCTGCGCTCGGCCATCCTCGATATACCCGAGATCCACGATCAGACTCCGATCCGCCCGGTCGGCGGGCTGTCCCTGCGCCGTCGCGGCGTGGCGGTCGGCTGGACCGCGATCGCCGCGTCGGCCGCGATCGGCTTTGCAGTCGGCGCTTGGTGGCCGGCCGAGCCGCCGGTGTGGCAATCGGAGGATCTGGCCTCGCTGGTCTATGGCGGCGCCGGCCTCGACGAGGTGCTGCGATGACCCTGTCCGGACGTACGGGAACCGCGGTGCTGGTGGCGCTGGTCGTATCCGTCTGCCTGAACGTTTTCGTCGCCGGGCTGATCGCCGGCCGCGCCACGGGCATCCGTCCCGGGCCGGACCGGGCGGCATCCGGCGGCGGGCTCGAGCGCTTCATGGCGACGGTGCCCGCCGAGGCGCGCCCGGTCATCCGCCGCGCGCTCCGGGAAAATCGCGGCGGCCTGCAGGGCATGGTTGCCGAGGTTCGTGCGGCGCGCCAGGACGCCGCCGCCATCGTCGCCCGCGAACCCTTCGACGAGGCCGCGTTCGAGGCCGCCATGGCCGCAGTGCGGGCCCGGTCCGAGGCGCTGCAGGCGACCGTGCACGGTGTGATCGCCGAGGCCCTGGCCGATCTCCCGCCCGAGGTCCGGGGTGAGATGGCGGAACGCTGGGGAGGCCGACCATGAGCACGATCGATGCCGTCATCGCCGCCGACCGGTTCGGCCTCGGCGCGCGCCCGGGCGATCTTGCCGCCATCGCCGGCGATCCGCGCGGCTGGCTGACCGCCCAGCTCAACGGCAGCCCGTCGCGACCCGATGCGCTGGACGTCACGGATGCCAGTGCCGAGCGGGTGCGCCGGGTGCTGCAGGCCCGCCAGGACGGATCGCAATCGGTCGGCCGCCTGCTGCGCGGCGACATGCGCGAGGCCTACCAGGCCGACGCCGCCGCCCGCACCCGGGCCGCGATCGTCAGCGACACGCCCTTCGTCGAGCGGCTGGTCCAGTTCTGGTCGAACCATTTCACCGTCTCCGCCGTCAAGCCGGTGGTCATCGGCGTGGTCGGACCCTATGAGGCGGAGGCGATCCGGCCGCATGTGACCGGGCGCTTCGTCGACATGCTCAAGGCGGCGACCCGGCATCCGGCCATGCTGGCCTATCTCGACAACATCACCTCGATCGGTCCGAACTCCCGGGCCGGGAGACGGCGCGATGCCGGTCTGAACGAGAACCTGGCGCGCGAGGTGCTGGAACTCCACACGCTGGGGGTCGATGGCGGCTATTCCCAGGACGATGTCCGCGCCTTCGCCGCCATGCTGACCGGCTGGTCGATCGCCCGGCTGCGCGACCGCAATCCGGGCACCTTTCGGTTCCACCCGGCGGCCCACGAACCAGGCGACAAGGTCTTGCTGGGTGTCCGCTATCCGGACTCCGGCGAGGCGGAGGCCGAGGCGGCGCTGGACGCGCTGACCCGGCACCCGTCGACGGCGCGGCATGTGGCGACCAAGCTGGTGCGCCATTTCGTGGCTGACGATCCGCCGGACCGGGCGGTCGAGCATATCGCCAATGTCTTCCTCTCCTCCGACGGCGATCTGCGCCGGGTGTCGGAAGCGCTGGTCGAGCTGCCGGAGGCCTGGGCCGAGCCGCTGCCCAAGGTGCGCACCCCCAACGACATGGTGGTGGCGGCCCTGAGGGCGCTGCAGGTGCCGGTCGAGGACGACAAGCTGCTCGGCTCGCTGCACCTGCTGGGCCAGGCTCCGTTCCGCGCCGCCTCGCCCGCCGGCTGGCCGGATACGGCGGCCGAGTGGCTGGGCCCGGAGGCGCTGATGCAGCGCACCGACTGGGCGGTGGCGGTCGGCGACCGGGTCGGCCGCCTTGTCGATCCGCGCGGCTTGGCGAAACAGACGATAGGCCCGGTCGCGTCGGGTTCGACGATGTTCCTCATCGAGGGCGCGCCGAGCGCCGCCGACGGCATCGCCATGACCCTCCTCAGCCCGGAGTTTCAAAGGCGATGACCGGAAACCCGCTCCCTTGGGCCGTGTCCATCGGGCTTCTTCTGGGGGTCTCGGCCGCATGCGCGCCGCAGACCCAGGCGCAGGTGGCGGGCGGGCCGCCGGCCAATCTGGAACCGGTGGTGCTTTCGCCGCCGGGCGCCGGGGCGATGGGCGTCTTCGATCCCTCGCTGGCGGGCGATGGCAGCGGCCCCGTCTACATGGCCTTCTCGGCCGTCGATCCGATGCCGGGTGCGCCGGGGATCGAGCGGATCGTCTCGACCTTCCTGGCAAGGTCCGAGGATGCCGGGCGGCGCTGGTCGGTGATCGGCGGTCCGGTCAATCCGACCATCGGCGTGCGGTTGGGGGCTGCCGCCGGCGGCGGTCCCGCGACCTGGCACAACGAGGTCGCCGCCCTCCTGCACGATCCCTTCGCTCCGCCATCGGAACGGTGGAAGCTGATCTGGCACCACTATCTGATCGCCGGCGAGCGCCGGCTCTTCGAGCATGGCTGGATCGGCTATCGGGCGGCCGCCCTGCCCGAGGCCCTGGCGTCCGCACCGGAGGTGAAGCTGTTCGGCGGCCTCGGCTATGCGGCGATCAATGACGACCCGAACGGGGCGACGCGGAGCCCGGTCGCAGGACCGCCCAGGATACCTCTGCACACCCGGCATCCCCAGCTGGCACGCTGCGTGGCATTCACCGAACCGGCGATGGCGGCGACCCCGTCAGCGCTGTTGGTGGCGCTGAACTGCGCGGAATTCCAGTCGGGCGCCATCGTGCCGAAGATCGTGCTGCTCCGCTGCGCCCGGCCCTGCCGGATGGCGCAACCGGGGAGTTGGGCCCTGATCGGCACGTTGCTGGCGCCTGCGGACGCGGCTCGGTTCGGGGCCAAGGGCTTCTCGGCCGCCGACATCCGCACGGTCGGCCGATCTCATTTCCTGATCGCGACGCCGACATCCGACCGGCCGTTTCCGGATGCCTATAACGGTTGCCTGGTCTTCCGCTTCGCCGATCTCGCAGGCGGGCGGCTGGTTCGGGACGGCGCAGGCCAGCCGGTGCCGGTGATTGCGCTTGCCGGCGCGCCGAATTCCTTCAACGGCGCCTGCTCGGCCCATGCCGGGGTCCATGGCGGCCGGTTGCTGATCGGCCAGCTTGACATTCGTAGCGGTCGGCCGGCCTTCGCGATCTTCGCGGGCGGTGCCCCGCTGCAATAGCCATTGCCGGACGGCTATCGAGAATGGAGACGGAGATGACGGGACTGACGCGACGAGGGCTTCTGGGGACGACGGCGGCGCTCGGGTTGACCGCCGCCGGCGGCCGCCTGGCCCTGGCCGATGCGGTGACCGATCGGCGCTTCGTGCTGGTGATCCTGCGCGGCGGCCTGGACGGGCTGGCGGCGGTGGTGCCCTATGGCGACCGGGATTACCGGTCGACCCGCGGCGATCTGGCGCTGGACGACCCGATGCGCGGCACCGGCATGGCCGACCTCGACGGGTTCTTCGGACTGCATCCGGCGCTGGACCCGTTGGCGCCCTGGTACCGCTCCGGCGAATTGCTGCCGGTGCATGCGGTGGCGACGCCCTATCGCGAGCGTTCCCATTTCGACGGCCAGGACCTGCTGGAGAACGGCACCGACCGGCCCCGGGGCGCCCATGACGGCTGGCTGAACCGCACCATCGGGCTGCTCGACGGCGGCGAGCGACGCCTTGGGCTGTCGATCGGGCAAACGGTGCCGCTGGTCCTGCGCGGCGAGACACCGGTCGCATCCTGGGCCCCGGCGGTGCTGCCGGAGGCGGACGACGCCTTCCTGGACCGGCTGGCCATGCTGTATCGCGATGACGGGCTGTTCGGTCCCTTGCTGGCCGAGGCGGTATCCGCCGATGCCATGGCCGACAGCGCGCTGGCCGGCATGGAGGCCCGCGGTTCCGGGCGCGGCGGGGCCAATGCGTCGGCCCTGGCCCGGGTCGCCGGCGGCATGCTGGCGGCGGCGGACGGTCCGCGCATCGCGGTGCTGGAGGTCGGCGGCTGGGACACCCATGCCGGACAGGGGACGGAAAGCGGCCGGCTGGCCCGGTCGCTGTCCGGCCTGGCGGACGGTCTGGGGACTCTTCGAGAGGCACTCGGTCCCGCATGGGCGGATACCGTGGTCGCGGTGGTCACCGAGTTCGGCCGCACCGCCGCTCCGAACGGCACCGGGGGAACCGATCACGGCACCGGGGCGGCGGCCTTGCTGGCCGGCGGGCGGGTGGCCGGCGGCCGCGTCCTGGCCGATTGGCCCGGGCTTGAAAGCGGCCGGCTCTATGAGGGCCGTGATCTGGCGCCGACCCTCGACCTGCGATCGGTGATGGCGACGATCCTGCACGAGCATCTGGATTTGCCGGCCGACATGGTGGCAAGGGTGGTGTTCCCCGGGCAGGCGATCGCGCCTCTCTCTGGCCTGGTGACGGCCTGAGCCAGGTCGGATTGCCGCCGCCATAGCGATTTCTTAACGGGGGCCTCGCAGAGTCGGGCCATCCGATCGGAAATCGTGACGCCGGGCCCGATTGCCATGACAGTCAGCGCAGCGACGGTCCGTGCCCGCGCCAGGGCGCGCCGACACAAGGGTCCTTCATGACCGGCCTGCTGCTCGCCCTCCTCTGGCTCGCCGGCGTCGCTGCGGTGTCCTTCGCCGGATATCTTGTCGTTTCCCGGATGTTTGGGGCCGGCCTGGCCCTGGGGATCAAGGTCGTCCTGACCCTCATCGCCTTGCTGATCGCGCAGTACCTCATTGGCATGTCGCTGTTGCTGTTCGGGGCGTTCGGGCTGACGGCACTGCTCGCCATCTTCCTGGTGTCGGCGACCTATGCGTTTGGGGTAATGCGCTCGGCCGAAACGCGGTCGCTGGTCCGGGCCGACTTGATCGCGCTGCGCACGCTGGCCAGCCCCGCACCGGTGTCGGGCCGGCGCGCGTGGCTGTTTGCCGTTCCGATCGGCATCGGCTGGCTCACGATCCTGCGGGCCGCCCTGACGCCGCCGATGGATTGGGACTTCCTCACCTATCACGGGCCGCGCGCGGCCTTCTGGGTGCAGGAAGGCACGCTGGTGCACAGCTACGACGCGGTCGGGGTCTGGGAGGCCTATCAGGCGTTTCCAATTGCCGGCGATTTGATTTCGGCCTGGGCGATGGTGCTCGCGTCAGGCGATGCGGCCGTGGCCCCGATCTGGATCGCCATCTGGCTGGCGGTCGGAATCGTCGCGTTCGTCGCCGTACGCGGCCTGGATGGCTCGCGCTTGAATGCTGCCCTGTGCGCGACCGCGGTCCTGACCATTCCGGGCGCGTTCCACCACATGTCCTCCGGCTACGTCGACAACGCGGTCGCCCTGGCCCTGCTTTCGGGGGTGGTCTGCTTTGTCGAAGCGGAGAAGTCGCGCAATCCCCTATTGGCGACGATTGCGATCGCGGCCTGGTCGATCGCGGTTGCCGTCAAGCTGACCGCCTTGCCCTTCCTTGCCTTGGGCGGTCTGCTTTGGGCCTGGCTGCATTACAGGGATCGCGCGCAGTGCCGGATGGCGCCCACGGCCCTGGGACTCGGAATCGCCTGCCTGACGGCGTTGGCATGGCCCGGATACATGCTCGCGACCACGGGCAACCCGATCTATCCGTTCGGGATCACCCTATTCGGCATCGAACTGGCCGGTGCGACCGCACCGGCACGCGAGGCGGGCGCCGAAGCGGCGCGGGACCTGAGCTTCCTGGAGGCGTCGGCCGCCTTCTTCTGGGGCGGCTTCTATCGCGATCCGATCCTGCACAATGGCTTCGGCCCCGGCGGGCTGCTTCTGGTGCTGGCCGGTGCGGCTGCGCTGTTCGCGCGGGGCGTGCGACAGCGGCTGGCGTTCACGGCAACGGCTTGTTGCGCCCTGTTCGTCCTGTTGTGGATCCTGGCGACCCGTATCCACGATCCGGGCCTGGACGAAGCGCGTTATATCGTCATTGCGGCTGCCCTTGCCGCGGTGGCCCTTGCGCGCCTGCGGACTCGATGGGCCACCGGTTTGTTGACCGCCGCGATCGCGGCCAATCTCGTCTACGCTTTGCCCTGGCGATGGAGCGTCCTGGACGCAATGCTGGTGCCGGCCTGCATCGCGGCCGGTCTGCTCATTGCTCTGCTGACCCTGCTGGCGAGATCGGGGCGCGAGGCGCGGTGGCGGCCGACGCTGACCTTCGCGGTCGTCAGCCTCGGCACCGCGCTGGCAATCGGTACCGCCGCGCGGGACATGTATTTGATCGGCCTGGGCCAGGGGATTCACTTCAACTCCGGACCGGTCGCGTTCTCGAAGAACGCCCGGGCCTTTCCGATCTGGAACACGCTGGCGGATGCGCGCCCGATGGTAGTCGCGGTGACCGCGGGCACGTGGACGCACCCGATGCATTGGTACCTCTATCCGCTGTTCGGAGACCGCCTGCAGCACCAGCTACTGCATATCCCGACCGGGCTGTACTACCGGGACGAACGGGACGCCGCCTCGCCGGCCGATATCGATCGCGCCAGGCGGCAATGGCTGGCCGATATCGCAGCCGCCGACGTCGACGCGGTGGTGCTGTATGCGCCGGATCCGGTCGAGCGCCGCTGGGTCGATGCCAATCCACAGATGTTTCGTTTGATTGCCGAGGCGCGGGACGGCGAATCCACCCTGTATCGGGTGGTTCGCGACACGACCGAGCCCCTGGCTCGGGCAGCGACCGATCCGGCCGTCTTGGCCGGCGGCCGTTAAACAATTTCTAACTCCGGACACGCTAGGAACCCGAGTTTGCAACGGATCCACTGCACCCCTACGAGGCCGGCTTTGGCAGGTGGCTTGAACTGGATGTCCGCTGCCGGTGTCGGGCCTGATGGCAATGGCGGCTGGGAAGCCGCCTTGGATCAATCGGCGGTCCCCGACTGCCGCCGTCGCGGCAAGGCCGTCGGCTTCCGGGATCTGCCGCTGACATGACGGTCTTGGTGAAGATGCGACAGCTGATCGGTGCGCGGCATGTCGGCGGGCTGCAATCGGCCACTCTCGCGCTGGCGATCGCCCTTCTCGCCTATATGATCGCCGTCTGTTGGGCGTTTTTCGGCTTTGCGGCGGACGATGCGCTGATCGTGGCCCGCTACGCCAGGAACGCGGTCGCCGGGCACGGGCTGGTCTTCAACCCTGGCGACACGGTAACCGCCCTCACATCGCCGTTTCAGGGGTTCGTCCTGACCGCGCTTACGGCGGTCACGGACAAACCGGTCGTCGCCTACAAGCTGATTTGCATCGGCATGGTTTCGGCCACGCTCGTTTGGATGAGCATTCGGCTGTTTCAGGACGGATGCCAGCGCATCGGTTTCCTGGTTCTGACCGCAGGGTCGCCTTTCGTCGTCGTGTGGACCGTAGGCGGGCTGGAGACCCCGATGCTCCTTAGCGTCCTGGGTCTGTTTTGCGTTGCGGCGTGGCGCGACGAAGGGTCGGCGGCCGGACAGTCGGCATCCGTAGCGGTCTACTTTCTCGCCGCCCTGGCCTTTCTGATCCGCCATGATTCGGCGCTGCTCACGGCGCCTGTCGTGGCGTACCAGTTCTACGTCAACCGACACAGCCTCAGGCATTGGATCGCCCTGCTGCTCGCCTCCACCGCGCCCTTCGGCTGGCTGGCGTTTTCCGCCGCCTATTACGGGGACATCCTTCCCACCTCGTTCTACTGGAAGAGTCCGGAGGTCGGCTGGATCGTCGTGTTGGGGCTCATCTATATGCTGAGCTTCCTGATACTCTCCGGTGCCGTCCCGTCCCTGTTCGCCGGCAGTGGACCCAGTTGGTCCCAGGCCGACGGACTCCGAAGGAATCGGCCGATCCTGGTCGGATTGATGGTATTCGGCGTCTACGCCACGGCGGCGGGCATCGTGCATATGATGTTCTCGTACCGCCTCTACGTCCCGATGCTGCCGATCGTCATGGTGGTGGCATTCTCTCTGGCGCGGTCCTTCAACCAGGGAATCCGCTCCGCCGGCCTGGCCGCCGCCGCTCTGCTGTTGCAGGCCGGGCTATCCGCGTTCATCTATTCCAGCACCCTCAATCCGACGCTGCTGCATGCATTCGGCTCGGCGTCGCCGAGGTATTTCGAGTATGCGCTCCTCAGCCTTCGAAGCTACGCCGGTGACTTTCTTCCCGCGATGGCGGCGAATGCCAGGGATGCCCAGGACCATTGGGAGGGGATCGGACCGCACGACCGGCCTCCGCGCGTTCACACATTCGCGGCCGGCGTGCTTCCCTCTACGTTCAGAGAGGCCTACATCTTCGACAGTCTGTCGGGCTACCGCCATGGCTGCGCGTTGAACTGGACCTATTGGCGTCGGGCGTCAGACTATCTTCACATCATCTGGCCGCTGCACGGGCCGCCGGAGGATCAACTCGGCCATCTTGCCGATCGCGTCGAATTGGTGAGCCGTCAGGTGATCCCATTCGATGGCCGGCAAGAGCATATCGAGATCTATTTCAATCCGCGGCCGGATCCGATCCGGAATTCCGACCGCATCGACCGTCCGTGCTGACGGCGTGACACGGCACGCGGCGAATATCGGATTGCTGATTGGCCTGGGCCTGCTCGTTCAGGCGAGCTGGCGGACATTCGTGCTTCTGGTGGGCATGGATGACCCCTATCTGCACTTCCTGGATTTCCCGTCCTTCTATTATGCCGCCGATGCCGTCTTCAACGACGGCCTGTCTCCCTACAGCGCGGATGTAATCGAATCGTACAGCCGCATTCTGGATCAGGAAGTATTTCCGTATCTCTATCCCCCCGGTACTCTGCTTGTCTTTTTTCCGTTGTCGTTGCTGGAATACAATCAGGCCGCATGGTCATTTTTTTTATTCAACATCGTACTTATCGCGCTTCTTTACTATAAGTTGTACAGCGTATTTCTGAGAGAATTCCGGTCCAGGATCTGGTTGCTGTTCTGCTTCGCGCTCCTGATCGGATCCGACGCGATCATGGCGACCGTGAAATACGGTCAGATCAACCTGCCGGCCGCCTTGGCGATCCTGGTGGCCTGGGACTGGGCCCGCAACGGACGTCGGCCGGCCTATGTCGGGCTGCTGGTCGGACTCGCCATCGTGCTCAAGACCTACCCCGCACTTCTCCTGCTGGCCTTCCTGGTGCGGCGGCAGTTGGCGGCGCTTGCCACGGCACTCCTGGTGCCCGCGGCGTTCGCTTTGGCGTCCGTGGCGTTGCTCGGCGTCGATCTCTGGGAAGACTGGCTGTTCAGGGTGGCTGGAACGGCGTCCTACGCCAATTCTCCGCTAGCGGCGATCTCGCCGGATTCGCCTTTCAATCTGGGGTTCAACGGCGTGTTCTCGCGGCTCTTGGGCGTGACACCGGCGGCCGAGCTTGCCACCTTCGCGGCATCGGTGCTGGCCGTCGCCCTTTCGGCCCTGTCCCTTTGGCAGGTGCGGCGCGCCGGGGACGCCAAATACTTCGATCACGCCTTCGCCGTTCTCACTGCGGTGACGATCCTGGTGGCGCCGCTATCCTGGCCTCATCACCAGGTCTTTGTACTGCCGGCTCTCATGTATCTTGTGGGGACAGTGCTGGTGCGCGGCGAGCCGGGCACCTGGCCGCTCAAATCCTTCACGATCGGCGTGTTGCTCCTCGGCGCCGCGCCCTGGCGGTTCTACCTTGAGGAATTCGAATCGCTTGCGGTGTTTCCGTTCCTGGCGTCCTTCGGCCTCTGGTGCCTCCTCGTCCGCGGGCCATTGTTGGAATGGCTGGCCGCCATATCCAGGCGGGTGCGTGCAGGCGCCGTCCCGGACTCCCGGTGAACGGCGGTCTCGATTACGGGTTGCTGTGGATCGGCGATAGCGGCGACGAGCCCATCGCCGACGCGGTTGCCGTCGCCTAGGCGGCGGAACTGCGGTCTTCGAAGCCGCTGGTCGGACCGCCGGGGCTGACGCTGGCGATCACGTCCACGGTCTCCCGCAGCAGCGCCTCCAGGGCTCCGTCATCCTTGGCGTCGCCGAAGCGCTGCACCAGGTTGTGGTAATCATCCTCGTTGCGCAACGCCCAGCTCCAGAACAGATCGGTGTCGTCGGGCGACAGCACCGTGCGCAGCCAGAAGCTGAATCGGTCGGCGTCGCGCCAGGCCCGCATCAAGCGGTTGACGCCGCGGGTCCGGCCACTTGCCGCCTTGCCGCCACGTGCCAGGCGGATCGCCTTGCCGTCTTCCGCAGCGCCACCCGGCTCCAGGATCAACTGGTATTGCCAAATCTGGTCGTCCTGGCTGGCCGTGATGTAGCGGGAGTCGGAGAGCTGGGCGCTGAAGCGGGCGATATCGTCGGGCGTCAGGCCGACATCGGCCGCCAGCCTGTCGGCCTGCAGGGCGCAGCGACCATCGCCATCGGCATTGCAGGCAATAGCGATCAGCAGCCGCAGGGCGCCGGCGGGCAGGCTGGTATCGCGGACCGCGCGATACGGCACTTTTCGAAATCGTGCCGGCATTCCGGCCAGCGGTTCGGATTCCATCCCTGTCCCTTGGTATCGCCCCATGCCCGCGAATCAGTTCGCGATTCGTTTGAGTCTTTATTCCCACGGACCGCGAATCTGCGCAAGCACGGGTCCGAGGCAACCGTTTCGACGGCTCGCGGATCCTCAGGCGATGCGGCGGTCGGTGCTGTCTTCCGCCTGCCGTTCCGGCAGGCCGATCAGGGTCAGCAACTCCTCGATCTCGCGCATCGCGGTGCGATGGCTGCGGCTGCGCGCCATGCCGATCGCCGGGTCGTCGAGGTCAAGAACGGTCAGTCCGCTGGTGAACAATTGCCGGAAGATCACCCGCTCGGAGAAGCCGGGCGCCACCCGGAATCCGATCCGCGGCGACAGGGTTTCCAGCAGCGACTGCATTTGCCGCTTGTTGCGGGAATCGAGCTGCGACAGCCGGTTGCGCATGACGATCCAGTCCGGCGTGCCGCCGCCGAACGCGGCCCGCCGGGCCGAGCCGTCGGTGACCATGACGCTGTAGGCGCTGGGGCCGATGATGCGCTCGCCATCGACATCGATGCGCACCAGCGCGTCGAGGTCGAGGAAGCTGTCATTGAGCGGCGTGATCAGCGTGTCGGCCAGGATATGGCCGCACCGGGACAGGAAAGTGTTGTCGCCGGCGATGTCGATGACGATGAAGTCGCGGTTGCGGAATCGCTCGAGGACTTTCGCCAGGCGCGAAATCTCATCTTCGCCGGCCTTGCTGGCCGTGTCGTGGATCGAGCGATAGAGGCCCTGATTGTCCGGCAGGGGCAGGGAGATTTCGGAGGCCGCAAGGAATCTCTGACGGTTGCGCATGAACCGGGACAGGGTGCCCTGGCGTTCGTCGAGATCTATGCTGCCCACTGAAAAACCGTGCCGCATCAAGCCGATAATCAGATGGATGGCGACCGTCGATTTGCCGACGCCGCCCTTCTGATTGCCTAGAGCCAATACATGCGGCCGATTCCGATCCGTGAACCAGGATCGCAAGACCTTCGTTGTCACTGTCTCCGCCCCCCAGAGTGATCGCCCGCACGGCCGGTCCGGGGCCTTGGACCGTCGATACGAGCATCGCCCCCGAAACCTCGACGCTCGCGAATGGAAGATACCACATGTTGTCGGTCAATCCGAAGAGACTTACTACAGTTCGTGTGATTTTCTTTTTTCTCCTATATTTCGGAGTCCTGTGCGAACGTCTTCACCACCTATTCATGTGGTGCCGGAATCGAATATGAGGGCCAATCTCCGCTAGAAAGGGCGCTGAATTGCACGTATTCATGGCGTGTGGCGGCGATCCATCGACTAAAATACGAGGATCGATCAGAATTCCGCCAGATGCTATTCTTGTCGCGATTTCGGGAATAACGCGGCCGCGGCGTGCAACCGGATCGCGGCCGCAAATGCCGGCGCATAGCCGTCCGGCAGGCAGACAAGCACTCGGATGACGACGCAGCACGAGACGGCCGCAGATCAGGGTGAGGCCGACGGCGACGGCGCCGACGCGGTCCGCCTGGGTTTCGCCGAGCGGATCCGGCCCTACCTGGCCGGGGCGGCTGTGCTGCTGTTCGGCTGTGCCATTACCCTGTTCGTCTTTCTCGATGTCCGCCGCCAGCATCTGCAGCAGCTCGACGACGAGTTCCAGGACGAGGCGGCGGAGATCTACCAGCTGCTCCAGCGCACCATCGATTGGCATGTCGACGTGCTGAACGGCCTGTCGGGGCTGTTCAACGCCTCCGTCGTGGTGACCGAGGAAGAATTCAATACCTTCATCGCCCCGGCGGTGGAGCGTCAGCCGCATATCCACATGCTTGGCTGGGCGCCGCGCCTGGCCAATGACGCGGTGCCGCCGCGCCTCAACGAACGGCGTGGTCGCGGGATCATGGACGTCATCGATCCGGACTCCGGTGACGCCTATGCGACGATGCCGGACCGCGACCTGTTCCCGATCGTCTATGGCCAGCCGGTGGCCGGCAGCGACCTGACCCTCGGCTATGATCTGGCCGGCAATCTGGTGTTCCGCACCGCCATGGCCTGGGCCCGGGACAGCGGCCTGCCGACCGCGTCACGGCCCGTCGACCTGGCGGGCGACGGCCGGATCGGACGTGGCATCCTGATCTTCTGCCCGCTCTACGCCCGCGATACCAACCCGATCGACTATGTCGAGCGACGGCAGGCTCTGACCGGCTTTGTGGTGCTGGCGCTGAGGATCGACGATATGGTCGACTGGGCCGTCGAACACCTGCCGGAATTCGATCTCGATATCCGCCTCACCGATATCGGCACCGCGCCGGCCAAATCCTTCGTCTATCACTTCGATGCCGAACGCGGCGAAAGCCTGACCGCGCCGCCCGCCGATACCGGCGACAGCCGGTTCATGTTCGACCGCACGCCGCTGCAGGTCGCAACCCGGGCCTGGGATGCCGATTTCGCGCCGACCGAGCTGTTTGTCGGACGGTTCGCATCGGTCCAGCCGGCCATCGTGCTGGGGATCGGGCTGCTGTTGACCGCGCTTCTGGCCTTCTACGCCCAGAGGGAGGCCCGCAACACCGAGCGGATCAAGGCGCTGGTGCGCGTCCGCACCACCGCGCTGGAAGAAGAGGTCGAAAAGCGCCGGGAGGCGCAGGGCGCGCTCAGGCACCGGGTCGAGGAGCTGGAGGACATCCGCGACCGGTTGGAACGCCAGGGCGAGCAGCTTGCCGAATTCGCCCGCGACCTCGGCCGGGCCCGCGACAAGGCCGACGCTGCCAATGCGGCCAAATCCGCGTTCCTGGCCACCATGAGCCATGAATTGCGGACGCCGCTGAATGCGATCATCGGGTTCTCCGAGCTGATCCGGGACGAGCTGGCCGGCGATATCGGCGACCGGAAATACTGCGACTATGCCCGCGACATCCATGCCAGCGGCCAGCACCTGCTGGCGCTGATCAACGACATCCTGGACGTCTCCAAGGCCGAGGCCGGCAAGCTGGAGATCAATGACGAGATCGTCGATGTGACGGAATCGGTGCGCTCCTGCGTGCGTCTGTGCCAGGCCCGGGCGGATTCCGCCGGTGCGGATCTGGTCCAGGAGGTGCCGGACGACCTGCCGCAGCTGCGCGCCGACCGGCGCCGTCTGAAGCAGATCCTGATCAACCTGATCACCAATGCGCTTAAATTCACCGGCGGCTCCGGCACCGTCACCATCCGCGGCTATGTCGACCCGGACGGCTGCATGGCGATGGAGGTGCGCGACTCCGGCATCGGCATGACCGAGCGGGAGATCGACAAGGCCCTGGAGCCCTTCGGCCAAGTCGACACCGCCATCAACCGCCGCCATCCCGGCACCGGTCTCGGCCTGCCGCTGACCAAGAGCATGGTCGAGGTCCATGGCGGCCATCTGGTGATCGAGAGCAAGGTCGGGCAAGGAACCCTGGTGCGCGCTGTGTTCCCTAGCGAGCGGGTGATCCGCGACCCGTCGCTGGCGGAGACAGGCGGGCGGCGTGCCGTCGGCAGCCCGGCCGAATAGTCCCTAACGGAACGAGCGCGGCATCAGGTCGAAGGCGATGCTGATCCGCCGGTCGGTGCCGGAGAACGGCACCGTGTTGTGGAACAGGAAGGACGGGAACATCACCACCCGCCCGATCTTCGGCTCCACCAGACGGGTCGCGATCCCGTCAGGTTCCGGCAGCCCGTATCCCGGACGTCCGAATTCGATCCAGCCGGCATTGCCATCCGCGCCGGTGGCCTCGGGCAACTCGGCATAGTAGACGCCGCTGAGCCAGGCCGAGGCGTGGATATGCGAAAGCTGCCGCCCGCTCTCCTGGAGCACCGTTCCCCAGATGTTGAGCACGTATTCGTCCGGCAGCCGGCGGAAATGCGGGTGGTCCGGATCGTGCGCCAGGGAGCTCAGCCGTGTGTCGACCGCGCGGCGGAGAGCGGATTCGAAGGCATGGATCGCGGGCGTGGGCTGCTGCAGCAAATCGCCGGTCTGGGCGCCGCCGCGGGTGGTCTTGCCGTCCGGCTCCCAGACCAGGGACGGGTGCTCCGTCACGTCCGCGATCAGGGCGGCGTTGAACGCCTCCAGGCTGTCGAAGCCGTCGGGTAGCGGCAGCTCGGCGATCGTCACCTGCCCCTCGGGATCGGCGATCTTCCTGGCGTCCTCGGGCCGACCCGCCGCCGTCAGCGCGATGGCCAGGTAGCAGAGCGCTCGGGTGGGCATGGGGGTGACCGCCACTGCCTTTTCCAGAACCTCGACTGCCGCTGTTGCATCGCCCTGCTTCAGATGGGCCGCGCCGAGGCCGCTCAGCGCCGCGGGTTCCCGCGGGTCGATGGCGAGGGCGGCGCGAAAGCTCTCGACCGCCTCCTCCATGCGGCCGATCTCCTTCAGGGCATTGCCCAGGCTGGCATGGGTCCGGGTCAGCAGCGCATCGATTGCCAGCGCCGAGCGGAACTCGGCGATGGCGGGCTCCCACGCGCACTCCTCCGCCAGCAGGCTGCCGAGATTGCTCTTCAGGATGGCGTCCCGTGGCCGCTCCGAGGCGGCCTGGCGGTAGCAATCGATCGCCTCGCTCCGCCGCCCGAGATCGGCCAGCACATCGCCGAGCCGGATCCGCGCCGCGGTCAGGTCGGGCTTCACCGCCAGCGCCCGGCGGTAGACATCGAGGGCCTCCAGCGGTTGGCCCGAGCCGGCCAGGGATGCCGCCAGGGCCGCCAGCGCCGGTGCATTGCTCGGAGCCCCTTCGACCGCCCGCCGCAGCAGCCGGACGGCCTCGTCGAGATGGCCCGCCTCGGCCTCGATGACGCCGGCCAGATGGGCGGCGCCCGCATGGTCCGCCTGGGCGACGAGCAGCCGGCGGCAGATCTCCAGCGCGCCTTCGCGCCGGCCGGCGCGGTATCGGCGCACGGCTTCTGCCATCGCCGCGTTCGGGTCGGTCTTGGATCCACTCATCGCCGGCCTGTATAGCGCGGCGCCGCTGCCCGATGAAGCGGCCAATCGTCAGGCCGATTGCAGCCCCTTGAGGGTCGCCAATGTGGTGTGCCGGATCAGGGCGTCGATGTCGGTCCCCGGCGACACGGCGCAGAAATCCTTGTCGATCTGCAAATAGGAGGTGCCGTGCACGATGGTCCAGAGCGGCAGGGCGACGTCCAGGGTCCCCATGCCGGTCACGCCATTGCGGGCGATCCAGGCATCGACCGCGTCCAGCAGCACCTGGAAGCAGGGCCGGCCGTCGGCATGCGCCTTGCCGACCGGCTGCACGTCCGGGTGGGCGCCGAACATCAGCTTGAAGACGGCGGGCTCGTCGGTGGCGAAGGCCACATAGGCCTGGCCCATGGCGACGATGCTCTCCTCGGTGCCGGACGGATGGGAGTCCCGCGCGGCGGCGGTGCGTTCCCGCAGCATGCCGAAGCCGCGCTCCGCCACCGCCATGATCAGCGCCCCGCGATCGGCGAAATGGCGATAGGGCGCGGCAGTGGAAACGCCGGCCAGCCGGCAGGCATCCGCCAGAGTGAACCCTTCGGGCCCCTTGTCACGTAACAGGGTGTGGGCCGCGTCGATCAGCGCGCCCCGCAGGTCGCCATGGTGATAGGAGCCCTTGCGATGCGGCTTTCCCGTCTTGGTCGCGACAGCCGTCTTTGCGTTCACATTTCCTCCAGGCAGGGGATTTTTTCGATTCGGCTCTTGCATGTTAGCAGGACTAACATATGTTAGTGCCCGTAACATTGATGTAAGGATGCAGGCGATGGAAGGCAACAGCAAAGTGTCGAAGCCGTCGGTCGGGCGGCGGATCGCAAAGGCGGCAGCCAGTCTCGGTGTCGCCGCGGTCCTGTTGGCCGCCATTGCCGGAGGCGCCAGCATCCTGCACCAGCGTGCCGCGGCGCGGGTCGGCACGGTCGATCCGACCCCGCCCCTGCCCGTCGCCTCCCGCCTGCTCAACGTGGAAGAGGCCTACGCCGTCACCGACCGGTATGCAGGGCGGCTGGAGCCGGCGCGGGAAACGCCGCTGTCCTTCGAACGGGCCGGCCTGCTGATCGAGGTGGCGGTGGATGAGGGCGATGCGGTGCGGGAAGGCCAGGTCATCGCCAGGCTGGATGTGGAGCCGCTGCTGGTGGAGCGCAGCCAGTTGGAGGCAGAGCGCCGTCAGCGCGAGGCCGCCTTGGAACTGGCCCGGTTGACCACCGAGCGCCAGGAGACCCTGCAACGCCAGGGCCATGCTTCCATGCAGCGCTTCGACGAGGCCCGGCTGTCGGCGGAAGGGCTGGTGGCGGAGCTGGCCCGCATCGACGCCACCATCGCCGCCATCGATATCGACATCTCCAAATCGGAAATCCTGGCGCCCTTTGCCGGGCAGGTGGCGGACCGGTTCACCGATGAGGGCCGGGTGGTGTCCCCCGGTGCGCCGGTGGTCCATCTGCTGGAATCCTCACGGGCCCAGGTCCGCATCGGGGTGGCGCCGGCGGCGGCGGCGACCTTGTCGGCCGGCGACCGGGTTGCGCTGACCAGCGCCGGCATCGAGATGCCGGCCATCGTCAGCGCGGTGCGTCCGGATCTGGCCGGCGGTACGCGCACCGTGCCGGTGCTGTTCGAGCTGGCCGAGGCGCCGCCCCTGCCCTTCGGCGAGATCGTCGAGCTGGCGATCAATCGCCAGGTTCCGGCCCGCGGCGCCTGGCTGCCGCTGGCGGCGCTGAGCGAAGGGCCGAAGGGTCTGTGGGTCATCACCACCGTCGAGGATAGCGAGCACGGGCCGGTCACCGCCCGCGAGGCGGTGGAGGTCATCCATGTGAGCGCCGGCAATGCGTATGTCCGCGGCACCTTCGCCGATGCCACCCGGGTGGTGGTCAATGGCGGCAACCGCACCGCGCCCGGCCAGCGTGTCGCCCTGGCCGCGGAGTAGTCGGTCGTGGGCGCCTTCCTCTATCGGGAAAAGCGGTTCTTCGCCCTGGCGATCGCGATGATCATCGCCGTCGGCACGGCCGCCTTCATCACCATCGGCCGCCAGGAAGACCCGACCATCACCAACCTGTTCGCGACGGTCATCACCCCCTATCCGGGGGCCGATCCGGCGCGGGTGGAGGCGCTGGTCACCGAGAAGATCGAGGAAGAGCTGCGCGAGATCGAGGAAATCGAGGAGATCCGCTCGACGTCGCGGACCGGCATCTCGGTGATCAGCATCGAGCTCTCCCAGTTCATCGCCGATTCCGAGATCGAGCAGGCCTGGTCGGAGGTCCGCGACGCCCTGGCCGATGCGGTGGTCAACCTGCCGCCGGGGGTGCCGGAGCCGGATTTCGACAATGACCGCACCAGCGCCTACACCGCCATCAGCGCCATTGTCGCCCGCGACGGGCGCGAGGTGCCGGCCACTGTGCTGGGGCGTTACGGCGAGCTGCTGCAGGATCGCCTGCGTGGCGTCGGCGGCACCCAGACGGTTCGTCTCGTCGGCGCGCCGGAGGAGGAGGTGCTGGTCGAGGTCGACCCGCTGCGCCTGGTCTCGATCGGGCTGACGGTCGACGCGGTCGCCGCCGCCATCGCCCGGGCCGACGCCAAGGTCGAGGCCGGCCGGGTGCGCGGCTCCGCCGACGACTACCTGATTGAGGTCACCGGCGAGATCGACTCCCTGGACCGGATCCGCGCCGTGGTGCTCAGCCGCGGCGCGGATGGCCCGCTGGTGCGGGTGGCCGATGTGGGCACGGTCCGTCGTGCACTGCGCACGCCGGTGGAGACCAAGGCCTTTGCCGACGGATCCAGGGCGGTGGTGGTCGCGGCGCGCATGGAGCCGGATCTGCAGGTGGATGCCTGGATGGGCCGGGTGCGCGAGACCTTACGGCTGTTCGAGGAGGAATTGCCGGCCGGTCTGGAACACCGGCTGCTGTTCGACCAGAGCACCTATACCGCCGACCGGCTGGGCACTTTGGCGCAGAACCTGGCCATCGGCGTCGGCCTGGTGGTGGCGGTGCTGTTCGTGACCCTGGGCTGGCGGGCGGCGCTGGTGGTGGCGCTGATGCTGCCGCTGACCAGCCTGCTGTCGCTGGCGGTGCTGCAGCGCCTCGGCGTGCCGATCCACCAGATGTCGGTCACCGGGCTGATCGTGGCGTTGGGCCTGCTGGTCGACGCGGCCATCGTGATGACCGACGAGATCCGGCGCCGCATCGCCGCCGGCATGGCCCGTGCGGACGCCCTGGCCGCGTCCTCGAAGCGCCTGGCCACGCCGCTTGCGGCATCGACCGCCACCACGGTGTTCGCCTTCATGCCGATGGCGGTCCTTCCGGGACCGGCCGGCGATTTCGTTGGCGCCATCGCCACTGCCGTCATCGTCATGCTGGTGGTGTCGCTGCTGCTGGCGTTGACGGTGACCCCGGCGATGGCCGGGTTCCTGCTGCCGCGCAGCGATTCCCGCCCGGCCTGGTGGCGCAACGGTGCCCGCTCCGGCCTGCTCGGACGGGCGTTCGGCGGATCGCTCGACCTGGCGCTGCGCCATCGGGCACTCGGCATCCTGGCGGCGCTGGTGCTGCCGCTGATCGGCTTCGCGGCCTTCCCCACCCTGACCGCCCAGTTCTTCCCCGGTGTCGAGCGCGACCAGTTCTATGTCCAGATGAAGCTGCCCGACGGGGCCAGCCTGGCCGAGACCGAGGCCGCGGTGCAGGCCGCCGACGCGATCCTCCGCGCCGAGGGAGACATCCGCAACGTCCACTGGTTCCTGGGCGAAAGCGCGCCGGCCTTCTACTACAACATGACCGCCGATCAGGACGGCGTGCCCAGCTTTGCAGAAGCGCTGATCACGACCCGGACCGAAGAGGCGGCCGAGGCGATGGTGCCCCGCCTGCAGACGGCGCTGGATCTCGGCCTGCCGCAGGCGCAGGTGATCGTGCGCGACCTGGTCCAGGGCCCGCCGGTCGCCGCACCGGTCGAGCTTCGCATCGTCGGCCCCGATCTGGAGACCCTGCGCGCGCTGGGCGAGGAGGTCCGGCGCATGATGGCGGCGACGCCGGAGGTCACCCATACCCGCGCCACCCTGCTGGGCGGCGCCCCGAAGCTGGTGTTCGACCTGGACGAGGACCGGGTGCGCCTGGCGGGCCTGTCCCTGGCCGAGATCGCCCGGCAGCTGCAGACCCTGACCGAGGGTGCCACCGGCGGCTCGCTGATCGAGGGGTCGGAGGAACTGCCGGTGCGTATCCGGGTGCCGGAGTCCGGGCGCCTTGGCGCCGATACGGTCTCCGGCTTCCATGTGCTGCCGCCCGGCGCGTCAGTGACGGATTCGGAATGGCCGGGCATTCCGCTGTCGGCCCTGGGCGAGGTGCGGCTGGTGCCGTCCGACAGCCCGATCGCGCGGCGCAACGGCGAGCGCATCAACCTGGTGCAGGCCTATCTGCAGCTCGGCGTGCTGCCCGAGGAGGCGCTGAAGCAGGTCCAGGACCAACTGGCGGCGACGCCCTTGGCGCTACCGCCCGGATATCGCATCGAATATGGCGGCGACGCCGATGCCCGGGCCGAGACAGTGCGCAACCTGGTGGGTTCGCTGGGGCTGATCGTGGCGCTGATGGTCGCCTCCATCGTGCTGACCTTCAATTCCTACCGTTTGTCGCTGGTGACCGGCGCTGTGTCGCTGCTCTCCATGGGGCTGAGCATCCTGGCACTGGCGGTGTTCGGCTATCCGTTCGGCATCCAGGCGTTGATTGGAGTGATCGGCTCCATCGGCGTGTCGATCAACGCCGCCATCATCATCATGACCGCCTTGCAGCAGAATCCCGCTGCGGCGGCCGGCGACCGGCGCGCGATCCGCGACGTGGTGATGGAATCCAGCCGGCACATCGTCTCCACCACACTGACCACCTTCGGCGGCTTCCTGCCGCTGATCCTGGGCGGCGGTGGTTTCTGGCCGCCGTTTGCCATGGCGATCGCCGGCGGCGTGCTGCTGTCCACCGTGGTCTCGTTCTACTTCGTACCGCCGATGTTCAGCCTGGTGGCCGGGCGGCGCGCCCAGCCGGCGGCAGCGCTGCCGGATGCAACCCGGGGGCCGGCACGGCTCGAGGTGGCCGCGGCCGAGTAGCCCCGCGTCGCGGACCATCTGCAACCTATGATATCGGCAACTTTGTTTTTACTTCGCGAATTATGATGTGTTCGCGTGTGTACTTCGATTGCTCAAATTGACTCTAGAATTAATCTAATGATTACGTGGAAATGCTATAATTATTAGAAATTGAATTATTCTTCGGCCTTATTCCGGTCCTCGATCGATGCTTCGACTCGCGACCCGTCAGCGGGCCGATAACATGGAGTATCGAGCCCGATGAAAGGCGTTATCTTCACAAAGTTCATAGAAATGGTGGACGGCCATTTCTCCCCGGAAATGACCGAGCAGATCATCGAGGATGCCCAACCGCCCTCCGGCGGTGCGTACACCTCGGTCGGCGTCTACGACCATGCCGAGATCCTCGGTCTGGTGACCGCGCTCAGCGAGCGCACCGGTGCGGAGGTCGGCGATCTGGTGCGCGCCTTCGGGCATTACCTGTTTGGAGCCCTGGGCAAGGTGCATCCGGAATATGTCGAAGGCGTCGGAAGCGCCTTCGACATGCTGGAGAAGGTGCACGACCACATCCATGTGGAGGTGCGCAAGCTCTATCCGGATGCCGAGCTGCCCTCGGTCGTCTGCGAACGCAAGGACGACGACACGCTGGTGGTCAACTACAGCTCACCGCGGCCCTTCGCGGCGGTGGCTGAGGGGCTGATCGCCGGCTGCGTCGACTACTTCGGCGATCCGGTCACGGTCAGGCGGACTGAGGCCAGCGAGGATGGCTGCAGCGCCGTCTTCGAGTTGAAGCGGGCGGCCTGAGCGCATGGACGCGGCTGTCCTGGCGAAACGGCTGGAGCGCGAGCGGCGCGCCCGCGAGGAGGCCGAGCGCATCCTCGAGGCCAAGAGCCGCGAGCTGTTCCAGTCCAACGAGCGCCTGAAGGCCGCCAGCGCCGAACTGGAACGCCAGTCCGGGCAACTGACGGCGATCCTGGAGAATACCCGGGCCGGCATCCTGCTGGTCGACGGCGAGGGCCGCATCCGTCGCGTCAACCGGGGGGCGGAGCTGCTGTTCGGAATGGGCGCGGCGGAACTCGAGGGCCATGAGGCGGCCCGGCTGACCGAGAAGGCGGATGCAGACGCCCTTCGCGCCGCCGATGCGCCGACAGCGGCGCGGGCGCTCAGCCATGCCCGTGACGATGTCGTCGGGCGTCGGGCTGACGGCACGGATTTTCCGATGGAGCTGGCGGTGGCCGCGGTGGAGATCGACAGCGCTCCCCACGCGGTGTGGATCTGCCGCGACATCACCGCGCGCAAGGAGGCGGAGGCCAGGCGTGCCGCCCTGGAAAGCGAGCTGGCGCAGGCGCAGAAGCTGGAATCCCTCGGCACCCTGTCCGCCGGCATCGCCCATGAGATCAACACCCCGGTGCAGTTCGTCAGTGACAACGTGCATTTTCTCAAGGAGGCGGCCGGCGATCTCGACGCCGTCTTCGCGGCTTATGCCGTCCTCGCCGAAGCCATAGACTCCGGCGGCGACGTGAAGGCGGCGCTGACCGCCGCGCGGGCCGCCGAGGCCGAGGCCGATCTCGCCTTCGTCCGCGAGGAGATGCCGCCGGCCCTGGACCAGGCGCTGGTCGGCCTGGCGCAGATCACCAAGATCGTCTCGGCGATCAAGGTCTTCGCCCATCCGGGCCTGCAGGACCGCACGGACTTCAATCTCAACGAGGCCATCGACACGACCGTGACGGTTTCGGCGAGCCAGTGGAAGCACGTGGCCGAGCTGGAGACCGATCTTCAGGACGGCCTGCCGCCGGTGCCCGGATATCCCGGCGAGTTGAACCAGGTCTTCCTGAACCTGATCGTCAATGCCGCCCAGGCGATCGAGGAGGCGGGAGCGGAGGGCAAGGGCCGGATCGCCATCGCCACCCGCGTCGAGGACCGCTCGGCGGTCGTCACCGTGAGCGACAGCGGCTGCGGCATCGCGCCGGAGAACCAGGGCCGCATTTTCGACCCGTTCTTCACCACCAAGGAGGTCGGCAAGGGCACCGGCCAGGGCCTGTCGCTCTGCTACTCCATCGTCACCCAGAAGCATGGCGGCCAGATCGCCGTCGCCTCCGAGCCAGGCAAGGGCACCGTCTTCACCATCCGCCTGCCCCTCGACGCCGGCAAGGCGGAACAGGCCGCCTGAACAGGATGTAAGCCGACGATTGACCGAATCTGGCGATCTTCGATCAGGTCTTCTTTAGCCCCCTCACCTTCCCATGGCTTCGCCGCGGGCCCCTCCCTCTCCCGCGAGGGGAGAGGGACAAGCTGTCGCGCGCTTTCGTTACCCTCTCCCCTTGCGGGAGAGGGAGGGACCCGACGCACAGCGTTGGGAGGGTGAGGGGGCTTACGAAGAATTCCTGCGCTACGCGCTAGTGCCGCGCGCCCCTCAAGGTCGGGTCCAGGCGGTCGCGCAGCCAGTCGCCGATCAGGCTGATCGACAGGGCCAGCAGGAAGATGATGGCGCCGGGCAGCATGGTCAGCCACCAGGCGGTCAGCAGCCGGTCGCGGCCCTCGCTCATGATCTGGCCGAGGCTTGTCAGCGGCGGCTGCACGCCGAGGCCGAGGAAGCTGAGCGCCGTTTCCAGCAGGATGGTCAGCGGCAGGTTCACGGTGAACTGCACCAGCGCCACGTTGAACACGTTCGGCAGGATGTGCCCGAGATAGACCCTGGGCGGCGAGGCGCCGAGCGCCCGGATCGCCAGGGCATAGCCGTGCTCCTTGGCCGACAGGGTCGCGCCGCGCATCAGCCGGGCATAGACCTCCCATCCCGACAGTCCGATCAGCAGCAGGAACAGGAAGAAACTGTTGTCGAACATGGCCAGCACGAACAGGGCCACGATGATGATCGGCAGCGAGGCCTGCACGTCCACCGCCGCCATGATCGCCGCCTCTGTCCAGCCCCGCCTCGCCGCCGCCAAGATGCCCAGCAGCGAGCCGACTACCGCCCCCAGCAGGGTGCCGACGATGGCGACGATCAGGCTGATCTGGGCGCCGACCGCCAGCCGGGCCAGCAGGTCGCGTCCCTTCTGGTCGGTGCCCAGCAGATAATCGGGATTGCCGCCCAGGAAGGACGGCGGCTTGAGACGCGCGATCAAGGATGTGTCACGGAAGCTGTGCGGCGTCAGCAGCTCGCCGAACAGCGCGAACAGCACGAACAGAGCGACGAAACCGAGCGCGACCCGCACGGTCAGCGGCATGGTGGGGCGGGCAGCTGTCAGGGTGGTGTCGGTCATCTCAGCGCGCCCGGATCCGCGGGTCGATCGCCATGTAGATCAGGTCGACCGCCAGGTTCGCGAAGGTCATGGTGAAGGCGACCATCAGCACGATGAACTGCACCATGGCGATGTCGCGGGTTGCGACGGAGCGCACCAGCAGGAAGCCGACCCCGGGCCAGCTGAACACCTGCTCGGTTACGACAGAGCCGGCGATCAGAGCACCCAGGCTGAGGCCGATCAGGGTGACGATGGGAATCGCCGCATTCGGCAGGGCGTGGCGCAGGATGCGCCGCCGGCGTGGCACGCCGCGGGCTTCCGCCGCCATCATGTAGGGCTTGCCCAGGGTCTCCAGCAGCGAGGAGCGGGTGAAGCGGGCGAAGGAGCCCATATTGGCGAGGCCGAGGGTCGCCGCCGGCATCAGGAGGCCGAGGAAGCCGATTTCGCCGGCCCCGACGAAGGTCTTGAACACCAGAGCGGCGGTCAGGATGACGATCAGCCCGAAGAAGAAATTCGGCATGGCGAAGGCGAACACCGAAAACGCCATGACGGCACGATCCAGGCGGCTGTTGCGGTTGAGCGCCGCCAGCCCGCCGATGGGCACGCCAATGCCGATGGCGATCAGCAGCGCGGTGCCGCCCAGCACCAGGGTGTTGGGGATGCGCTCCGCCACCACCTCCATCACCGGCCGTCCGGTGTGCACCGAGAAGCCGAACTCGCCCCGCGCCAGGGCGCCCAGATACTTGCCGTATTGCACGATCAGCGGCTGGTCGAGGCCGAGCTTCTCCCGGTACTCGTCGATCACCGCCTGGTCGGCGTCCGGCGGCGCCAGCGCGGCGGCCGGGTCGCCGGAGAAGCGAATGAAAACGAACACCAGCGAGACCGCGATCAGCAGGGTGATCAGTGCCCGCAGGGTCTTGCCGAGGACAAAGCGGCTCATGCCTCCGCCCCCGCCGCCAGCCGCGCCACGGTCTCCTCGAAGGCCGCATCGCGGCCCGGCGATGCATCCAGCAGCGCGCGGGTATAGCCGTCGTGCGGATCGTCGAACAATTCGGCCGTGGGCCGGTGTTCCACCACCTGCCCGTCGCGCATCACCATGATGTCGTCGCAGATCGAGGCGGCGACCCGCAAATCGTGGGTGATGAACAGCAGCGCGAAACCCAGACGCTCCTGCAACTCCTCGAACAGGGCAAGGATCTGCGCCTGGATCGAGACATCCAGGGCGGAGACGGGCTCGTCGGCGATCAGCACTTCGGGCTCGACGGCCAGCGCCCGGGCGATGCAGATGCGCTGGCGCTGGCCGCCGGAGAATTCGTGCGGGTAGCGCTCGATCACCTGCGGCGGCAATCCGACCAGGGACAGGAGCGCTGTCGCCGTCTCCCGCGCCTCCGCCCGCGACGCGCCATGGATCAGTGGACCCTCCGCGACCGCGTCGCGGACCCGCTGGCGCGGGTCGAGGGCGGTGTACGGATCCTGCAAAACCACCTGCATCCGCTTGCGGACCCGGCGCAGCGTGTCGCCGGATGCGTGCGAGATGTCCTCGCCATGCAGGATCACACGGCCGGAGTCCATCTCCTCCAGGCGCAACAGGCAGCGGGCCAGGGTGGATTTGCCGGAACCGGATTCGCCGACGACGCCCAGGGTCTTGCCGCGTTCCAGGCTGAGCCCCACATCGCGCACTGCGGTCACCGTCCGGATGTCGAACACCCCGCTGCGGATCCTGTAGGTCAGCGAGACGCCGTCGGCAGACAGCACCGGCCGCGCCGCGTTCCCATTGCCGGCGCCGGGCCTGGCCGAGGGCACGGCGGCGATGAGGGTCCTGGTGTAGGGATGCTGCGGTCGGGTCAGGATCTGATCGCGCGGTCCGGTCTCGACGATCTCGCCCTCGCGCATCACGGCGATGCGGTCGGCGATGTCGGCGACCACGCCGAAATCATGGGTGATGAACAGGACCGCGGTGTCGCGGGTCGTCTTCAGCTCGTCGATCAGGGCCAGGATTTCCGCCTGGGTGGTGACGTCCAGAGCGGTGCTCGGCTCGTCGGCAATCAGCAGCGCCGGCTCCAGCGCCAGGGCCATGGCGATGACGATGCGCTGGCACTGGCCGCCGGACAGCTGGTGCGGGTAGGCGCGGAAGACCCGTTCCGGCTCCGGCAGCTTCACCGCCGCCAGCAGCTCCAGCACCCGGTCGCGCCGCTCGGCCCGATCGCGGATGCCGTGGACCTCCAGCACCTCCTCGATCTGCCGGCCGACCCGCTGCACCGGGTCCAGGGTGGCGCGCGGTTCCTGGAAGATCATCGCCATGCGGGCGCCGCGCAGGCTCTGCATCGCGATCGGATCGTCGACCGGCAGCGGCGCGCCTTCGAAGCGGATCGTGCCGTCTTCCACGGCGAGTCCCGGCGGGACCATGCCCATCACCGCCTGGGCGGTGATCGACTTGCCGGACCCGGACTCGCCAACCACGCACAGGGTCTCCCCGGCCGCCACCGACAGGCCGACATTGCGCACCGCCCAGCGCCGCTCCCCGCCGGGGGGCAAGGAGACGGAGAGCGAACCCACCTCTAGGACCGCCGGCCTTTCGTCCGTCATGGCCGCGCGGCCGAGAGTATAGGCCCGCCTACCCCTCGACCTTGAGGAACAGGCTGTCGAACACGGTTCGCGCCACCGCGCCGGTGCGCCACTCGATGCCCTCGCGATAGGCATAGGTCACCACGTTGCGCCACAGATACATGCCGGGCGTCACGTTCTCCCATTCCTCGACCAGGTCGAGATAGAGCTGCTTGCGCGCCTCGATGTCGCTCTCGACCTCGAACCGGGCGCCGATCTCCAGGAAGGCGTCGGTCGGCACCCAGGTCTTGTGGCTGGCGCAGCAGCGGCTCGATTGCGGCCCCCAATCCATCCATAGCGGCCGGTACGGATCGCCGGAGAACTCGCTCGACATGGACATGTTGAGCAGGTGGAACGGCCGCTGATAGGCGAGGGAGAAATTGTCCACGATCTTGATGCGCACGTCGATCCCGACATCGCGCCACTGCTCGACCATGAACTCCGCCGCCGTCTCGTAGTTCGGGTAGAAGCCGCGGGTGATGTGCCAGATCAGCTCCTCGCCGTCATAGACGCTGTCGGCCAGGAATTCGCGGGCACGATCCGGGTCGTAGCTGTAGCGGGCCTGCCGGTCGGGGTCGTAGTACTCGCCGTATTCCGGGAAGTTGAAGGGGGCCGGCGTGAAGCTGGCGTCGCCCCACAGCGCCTCGGTGATCGAGTCCCGGTCGATGGCCATCACCATCGCCTTGCGCAGATTGGCGTCCTGCAGCGGGTTGTCCGGCAGAAGCTCGGTCGCGAGCGTGTTGAAGGCGAACATCGGATAGTTCTCGATGGACTGCTTCAGCATGGTCACGCCTTCGGTACCGGCGACCACCTCCTCCTGGTCGGCCGGGATGCCGACGATGATGTCGAACTCCCCGGCCGCCAGCCCGGCATAGCGGGTGGAGTATTCCGGCACCACCTTCCAGGTGATCTGGCCGGCCGGCGGGGTGCCGTTCCAGTAGTCGTCATAGGCCACCGCGACCAGCTTGTCGGACGGGTCGAACTCGACCAGCCGGTAGGGGCCGGTCCCGATCGGGGCCTGCCCGAAGGCGTCGGTGCCGACCTCCTCGTAATGGTGCTTGGGCAGCACGAAGCCGAGCGGGGTGACCAGCCGGTTGGGGAAGGACGGGTCGGGCGTGCCGGTCTCGATCTCTACCGTATAGGGGCCGGTCGCCTCGACCCGGGTGATGCCGCGGGCATAGCGGGTGCCGCGCCGGGCGATCGGCTCGGGCCCCCAGAGGCGCTCCGCCGACATGGAGAAGGCCACGTCCTCGGCGTCCATCTCATGGCCGTCATGGAAGGTGACGCCCTGGCGCAGGGTGATCGTCCAGACCGTCGGCGAAGTCCGCTCCCAGCCGGTCGCCAGATGCGGCTCCAAGGTGCGGCCGAACTCGTCCTCGTGGAAATTGCGCCGGGCCAGGGTATCGAACAGGTTCCAATGCACCCTCGCACCGGTGGTGGAGATGCCGATCACCGGATCCATGGTCGGCCACAGATTGTCCACCGCGACGGTCAGCGCCGGCCGGTCCTGGGCCGGCGCATCGGCGGCCGCGAAGACCGCCACGGTCGCGATCGCCAGGACCGCGAGTCGTCCGATCCGGTGGAGTCCCCCTGACATCCGTGTCATGTCAACCTCCTGCTGTCTGTCTTTGTTCTGCTGCCGGGCCCGCGTTCTCGTAGGCCCGTTCATTGGCCAGCGACGGTATCATGCCGCGGGTCCGCTCGACGCTGGCAAGGTCGAGGGTCACGAAGGTCAGGCCGGGCTGCCGTCCGGCATCGGCGATCACCGTACCCCAGGGATCGACGATCATCGAATGGCCCCAGGTCTGCCGGCCGTCATCGTGGTCGCCCACCTGGGCGGCGGCGACCATGAAGCAGCCATTCTCGATGGCGCGGGCCCGCAACAGAGTTTCCCAATGGCCCTCGCCGGTGACCAGGGCGAAGGCCGATGGCGCGAACAGGATCGTGGCGCCGGCCTTGGCATAATCCCGATAAAGCCCGGGAAAGCGGATGTCGTAGCAGATCGACAGGCCCCACGGCCCCCAGGGGGTGTCGACCAGCACCGCCTGGCGCCCCGGCGCATAACGTTCGGATTCGCGGCGACGGATGCCGTCCGGCAGGTCGACGTCGAACAGATGGATCTTGTCGTAGCGGGCGCGGATGTCGCCGGCCGGGTCGATCACGAAGCTGCGGTTGGTGAAGCGGTCGGCCCCCTCCTCGCGCAGGGCCAGCGAGCCGGTGTGGATCCACAGCCCGTGCTCATGGGCCAGGTCGCGGCAGGCGGCCAGGAACGGGTCGTCGCGCTCGGGCCGGATGATGCGCGCCGCCTTCTCCCGGTCCCGCTGCATCATGTTGGCCGCCTCGGGCAGGCAGACCAGCTCGGCACCATGGGCCGCGGCGGCGGCGATCATGCCGCGCGCGGTCTCGATATTGCCGGCATGGGCATTGGTGGAATTCATCTGCGCCACGCAGATCTCCAGGCTCTGCCGCATCATCCCCTTTCGTGCATCTGATCGACGTATCGAGAATTAAATCCCGTTTCACCCCAGCGAAAAAGTCAGTTATTTCTGCGATACGTTAGTTTCATTCACATAATCAGGTTCAGGTCACCGTCATGCCCGACCGTCTGCCGCCGCTGCAATCCCTGCGCGCCCTGGAGGCGCTGCACCTGGGCCAGAGCGTGATGCGCGCGGCGGAACTGCTGAACGTGACCCATTCCGCGGTGAGCCATCAGATCCGGGTGCTGGAGGGCTGGTCCGGCCAGGCGCTGGTGCGGCGCGACGGGCGGCGCACGGCGCTGACCGCCGCCGGCGAGAGCCTGGCGCAGATCGTGCACCAATCCTTCAACGCGATCCGCCACGAGATGGATCGTCTGCCGCTGCGCTCGCGGCGGCCGGTGACGGTGGCGGCCTTGCCGATCATCGCCGCCGACTGGCTCGTACCGCGCATCCCGGCGCTGCTGCAGGACCATCCGGAGATCGTGCTGCACATCGCCTATGCCATCGCCGACCAGCCGGCCTCGCCCGAGGCCGATCTGACGATCCTGTTCTCCGAGAAGGGCGGTGTGCCGCCGGGAGCGCGCCCGCTGCTGTCCGGCGAGGCGGCGGCGGTGTGCAGCCCGGACTGCCTTGCCCGCCATCCGATCGCCTGCGACGACGACCTGCGCACCGCGCCGTTGCTGCATGACGAGGATCAGCGCATGTGGTCGCAATGGTTCGCCGCCGCCGGGGTCGAATTCCCCGGCGCCGGCGGCGGTCACCGCCTGTTCCTGGAGGGCTCGAGCCTGTTCTGCGCTGCTGCCCTGGCCGGCCACGGGGTGGCGCTCTGCCGTCTGGCCCTGATCGGGCCGCACCTCAAGGCAGGCCGGCTGGTCCGGGTCTCGCCGACCACCATCGACGCCGATCGCTGCTATTACCTCTCGCCGCCGCGCCCGGACGCAAACGACCCCATCGTCGACACGGTGTCGGATTGGCTGCTGGCCCAGGCGGAAGCGGCGCCCGCCCGGACATGAAAACGGCGGCCAACCACCTGTGTGGTGCCGCCGGATCGGTTGGAGCGGGCGATGAGATTCGAACTCACGACTTCAACCTTGGCAAGGTTGCGCTCTACCCCTGAGCTACGCCCGCGTCCGCTTGCCGATTTAGGCGCCCGGAGGCGCCGCGTCAAGGGCGCGGATCATACGCAAAGCCGCCGCCATTGCAAGCCCGATGACTCCGATTCGGTCCGTTGCGATCCGATGGCGAACGGCAGTCAATAGGGATCGCCGTTCCTGTGCCGGAATTGCGCGGTGCCGCCGGTGATCTCGACCGTCATGTCGATATCCGGGTATTCGGCATAGTCCCGGTCGGCGCGGGTGCCGACCTCCAGCACCTGGGCCGGACTGTCGCTGCGGTTCACAAGGTGGTGGCCATCGCGGCTGCCGGCGGGAAATCCGGCCGCCATGCCTGGCGTCAGCGCCTGCTCGCCGGCATCGGTGATCAGGGTGATGGTGCCCGACAGCACATAGACGAATTCGTCCTCGCATTCGTGCCAGTGGCGCTGCGACGACCAGGCGCCGGGCGGCAGGGTCAGCAGGTTGACCCCGAACTGGCTGAGCCCGAAGGGATTGCCGAGCGCCCGGCGCTCGCGTTCGGCGCAGGGTTCGTCGAACGGGGCCGGATAGTCGGAGCCGATGCGCGGCGGCAGCGCGGCCGCGTCGAGGGCTGTCGGTCTTGGGTTGTCTGGCATGGGACTCTCGGATCGCGTGGCGGGAACGGTCATCGTTGCATCGTATGGCCGGCCGCTGACAGCCTAGTGTCAGCAGGATTGTCAGCAGGCAGGCTCCGGCGCCCGTCAGGTCCGCCGGGCGATGATGATCGTCGGGTCGATCTGATGGGCCTCCAGGGCCTGGACGTAGTTGCCGAATTTCTCTGGCCCGTTCGAACCGGTCAGCAGATGCAGGCCGAGCGGCGGCGGACCGTCGGATTCCGCGGCCTTGGCGAAGACGGCGCGGAAGAATTCCGAGGCCATGTCGCGCTGGCTGGCGACCTCGGTCACTGCGAATCCGGCCTCCGTTAGCAGGGCGCCCGTCTCGTCCGGGGATTTCAGGAAGCTGGTGACCTCGGTCTCGGCCCAGGGCACCGGATAGACCATGCCGTCGGTCGGGCCGTCCATCACGTCGAAGATGCAGAGCTGGGCCCCCGGCCGCAGCACCCGGGCCAATTCGCCATAGAAGCCCGGCCGGTTCTGGATGTTCATGGCGACGTGGAAGCTGACCGCCGCATCGAAGCTCGCCTCGGCATAGGGCAGGTCAATGGCGCTGCCGACGTCGAAATCGCAGGTCGCCGACAGGCCCAAACGCTCGGTCAGCATGCGCGCGACTTCGACATATTCCGGCGTGAGGTCGATGCCGGTCACCCGGCAATCATGCTCGGCCGCCAGGCAGCGCGCGGTGCCGCCGATGCCGCAGCCGGCGTCCAGCACATGCATGCCGGCCTCCGGCCCCATCATCGCCAGCGCCCGCAGGGTTGCCATCCGGCCGGCGGTGTGAAACTCGTCGACCGGCGCCAGATCCTCGATCGTCAGCGCATCCGGGTCCAGCCCTGCGGCCGCAACGCCGTCCAGGATCGCCTCCGCCAATCCGCCGCGCCCGTAATGGGCTGCGACCGATGTTTCCAGTGACTTTTCCATCTCCCACCTCCGCGTGCCTTACCCATGCCGTGTCCCAGTATCCAAGCGGGTCCGTGTCACAGCTAGTCCACAAAGTGTAGTTCACCCCCGCCCCGGGCGGCGGCTATGCTCGCTGGCGGAGGGATGTCATGAAGAGCTACGGACAATTTTGCCCGGTTGCCAAGGCCGCCGAGCTGTTCTGCGAGCGCTGGACCGCCTTGATCCTGCGCGATCTCGTGCTCGGCTCGACTCGTTTCTCGGAGCTGCAGCGCGGCGTGCCGCTGATGTCGCCGACATTGCTCTCGCGCCGGCTGAAGCAGCTCGAGGCGGAGGGCATCGTCGAACGCCGACCCCTGGAGACCGGCCGCGGATCGACCTATCACCTGACCCCGGCTGGGGCGGAATTCGCGCCCCTGGTCGAGGCGCTGGGAGTCTGGGGCCAGCGCTGGTCGCGGCGCGAGCTGACCGAGGGTGAGATGGATATCGGCCTGTTGATCTGGGGGTTGGAGCGCAGCGTCGACGCGGCCGCTTTCGACGGTCGGGCGGTGGTGCAGGTCAGCTTCACCGACCAGCCGGCGGGCAAGACGAACTGGTGGTTCCTCAACCAGGGCGGTGCCTGCGAGCTGTGCGTCAGCGACCCGGGCTTCGGGATCGACCTGCATCTCGCCTGCACGCTGGCGGACATGATCTACCTCTATCGCGGCGACCTGCCGCTCCCCCGGGCCGTCGCCAGCGACCGGCTGGAGGTCACCGGCACCGCCACCATGCGCAAGCGGCTGGCCGCCTGGCTCAATCTCGGGCCGCTCTCGCAGGTTACCTCGCAACGACCCGACGCCGCCCTTGAGCCGACCGCCCCGGCGCGCCTATAACTCCCGCCTTATGCCCGACACCCAGACCGACACCGCCAAGGCGACCCCGGAAGACCTCTTTGCGCGCTTCGACGCGCTGGGGATTGCCGTGACCACCCATGACCACGATCCGGTGTTCACGGTCGAGGAGTCCCGGCACCTGCACGACGCCCTGCCCGGCGGCCATTGCAAGAGCCTGTTCCTGCGCAACAAGAAGGGGCGGTGCTGGCTGGTTGTCTGCGAGGAGGACACGCCGGTCGACCTGAAGGCGCTGGGGACGCGCCTTGGCGCCGGCCGCTTCTCCTTCGGTTCGGCGGAGCGGCTGATGCAGTATCTCGGTGTCACGCCGGGCTCGGTGACGCCCTTCGCCCTGATCAACGAGCCCGAGGCGACGATCCAGGTTGTCCTGGATCAACGCATGCTGCGCCACGAATTGCTGAACTATCATCCGCTGGTGAACACGCGCACCACGGCGATCGCCCGCGACGATTTGATCCGGTTCATCGAGGCCTGCGGACACGCCTACGAAATCATCGACATGGACGGGCTGTCCCAGGGGCCAGCCGGCGAATAGGGCGCGTCGCGCTTGCGGCGCGATCCCCGCGATCCATACTTACTGGATGCAATGCAGGAAGGATTCATGGAGCCGATCGTGAGTGCCGCCGGGCCGGAAGCCGGCGACGTCGTCAAGGACACCGACACTGCCGGCTTTGCGACCGACGTGATCGAGGCGTCGATGACCATCCCGGTGATCGTGGATTTCTGGGCGCCCTGGTGCGGCCCCTGCAAGACCCTCGGCCCGGCCCTGGAGAAGGTGGTGCGGGCGGCCCGCGGCAAGGTCCGCATGGTCAAGCTGAACATCGACGAAAACCAGCAGCTGGCCGCCCAGATGCGCATCCAGTCGATCCCGGCGGTCTATGCCTTCCACCAGGGCCGGCCGGTGGATGGCTTCGCCGGCGCCCTTCCGGAAAGCCAGCTGAAGAGCTTCGTGGACAAGCTGGTGCAGCTTGCCGGCGGTGCGGATACCGCGCTGGAGGACGCTTTGGCCCGCGCCAAGGAGGTGCTGGATGCCGGCGACTTCCATGCCGCCGCCGCGGTCTACAACCAGATCCTCCAGGCCGAGCCGGAGCATGCCGGCGCCCTTGCCGGGCTGGCGCGCTGCCTGATCGGGGTCGGCGAGTTGGCCCAGGCGCGGCAGGTCGTCGAGGGCGTCAGCGACGAGAATGCCAAGAACGTGGAGATCGTCGGCGTGCTGCGCACCATCGAACTGGCGGAACAGACCGCCGGCGCCGGCGGTGACGTGGCCGCGCTGATGGAAAAGCTGGCCGGCAACCATGACGACCACCAGACCCGTTTCGACCTGGCCATGGCCCTGTACGGCGCCGGCAAGCGCGAGGCGGCGGTGGACGAGCTGATTGAGATCGTCCGGCGCGACCGGGAATGGAACGACCAGGCGGCGCGCAAGCAGCTGGTCACCTTCTTCGAGGCGTTCGGCGGGGCCGATCCGCTGACGGTCAGCGGCCGCCGCCGGCTGTCGACCATTCTCTTCTCTTAACGGCGATGCGGGGTTCCTTGCAGTGACCGGGCCATTCACGACCGACTTCGACGAATTGCCGCCGTCGCTGCCGATATTCCCCCTGAACGGAGTCTTGTTGCTGCCGCGCGGCGTGCTGCCGCTCAACATCTTCGAGCCGCGCTACCTCTCCATGGTCGACGCCGCGCTGGCCGGGCACCGGCTGATCGGCATGGTCCAGCCGACCGATGCCGAATCCGGCCACTCGCCCCAGGGCCAGCCAGCGATCTATCGCACCGCCTGTGCCGGCCGCATCACCTCCTTCGACGAGACCGAGGACGGCCGCTACCTGATCACGCTGACCGGCGTTTGCCGGTTCCATATTACCGGCGAGACGCTGGCGAATGGCGGCTACCGGGTGGCCGAAGCCGATTGGTCGCCCTTCGCGGCGGATTACGATCAGTGCTCGGTGACCCTGGACCGCAAGCGCCTGGCGGCGGCGCTGACCGCCTATTTCCATCAGCACGAGATCTCGGCCGATTGGGAAGCGATCGAGGAGACGCCGGATGAACGGCTGATCACCTCGCTGTCGATGATCTGCCCCTTTGGTCCGACCGAGAAACAGGCCCTGCTGGAGGCCCCGACCCTGGCCGATCGCGCCGAGATGATGATGAGCCTGGTCGAGATGGCGGTGCATTCCCCGGGCGGCGACACGCCGGCCCGGCATTGAGCGGCGACGGGCGCTCCCAGATCTGGCCAATGGGCTCGGCCTAGCCATTCCGGACTCCGGTGCCGCGGACAGGCGCGGCCATCCTGTCATTCAACGATGCGCCGAAGACATTGGCAGGGCGAGTGGAGCATGATCTACGAGGAGATCGACCGGTATCTGGTTCGATGGTCGCTTCTGGTCGATGGTGACCGCATCGAGACCCCGACGAGCATCATACAGCCTGTGCGCCGCCGCGAGGCACGCGCGATTCTCAAGCTTCTGAAGCCGACCAGCGACGAAGCGAATTCTGCGAAGTTGCTCGGCTATTACGATGGAAAAGGCGCCGTTCGCCTATATGAGGCGGATGACAAGGCGATTTTGATGGAGCGGGCGATGGGGCCGCGTTCTCTGAAAGCCATGGCGACGTCCGGCAACGACACTGCGGCCGCAGATGTGCTGGCCGCCACGGTATCGACGTTGCACGCGCCCCGCGACCGCGAGACGCCGCGGCCGCTGACCTCCTTGATGGAGCGGTTCTCGGCACTCTTCGAACGTGAAAGCACCAGCAGTCTCTTGGCCAGCTGCGCCGCCGTGGCCCGCCGGCTGCTTGCAACCGAGGGCGACCGGGTCCCACTTCATGGGGATCTGCATCACGGCAACGTGCTGGATGCCGGTGACCGCGGCTGGCTTGCCATCGACCCGAAGGCACTCATTGGCGAACGGACCTACGACCTGGCCAATCTTTTGCGGAATCCGGTGCCCCACGGAGATCTGGTTCACAGCCAGGATCGCATGAAGCGACTGGCGGATTTCTATGCACGGCATGTCGGTCTGGAGTCCCAACGCGTTCTCGATTTCGCCTTTGCCCATGCCGGCTTGTCCGCTAGTTGGGACATGGAAGATGGTGAAGATCCGGGGTACAGCTTCGCATGCGCTGAAACACTGTCGTCGCTTGCCGTGAGGTGAGATTGCTTCGCGAGCCGATCAATGGAGAGCTGCGAATGGTAAGATCGCCGCACTCCGGCTCCGCGTGGGACGGCGCACAGTCAATGGAACCAGGAGGGGAAGGTGAACGAGAGCAATCCGGCAACCGCCGCGAAGGTCGATCCCAAGCTGCTGGAGATCCTGGTCTGCCCGCTGACCAAGGGCCCGCTGCGCTATGATTCCAAGGCGCAGGAACTGATCAGTGACCAGGCGCGGCTGGCCTATCCGATCCGCGACGGCATTCCGATCATGCTGGTCGACGAAGCGCGGCAGCTCGACGCCGATGCGGAGCGGTAAGGCCATGGCGCCCGACGGACCCGGCACGGAATTCTGGCCGGTCGAAATCCGCCTGAAGACAGCCGAGAAGCGGCTGGAGGTCGATTTCGACGATGGTGCGCGCTTCGTCTATCCGGCGGAGCTGCTACGGGTCGAAAGCCCATCGGCGGAGGTCCAGGGGCACGGCCCCAGCCAGAAGCAGACCATCGGCGGCAAGCGCGATGTCGGCATCGCCCGGCTGGAACCGGTGGGCAATTACGCGGTGCGCATCATCTTCGACGACGGCCATTCCACCGGCCTGTTCTCCTGGCAGTACCTCTACACCCTCGGCCGCGACCAGGATCAGATCTGGGAGACCTATCTGCAGGCCCTGGAGGCCCAGGGGCTGAGGCGGGAGCCGTGATGGCGGACCCGAGGCCGGTCTGCGACTGGCTGACGGAGCAGGCGCTGCTGGCGGCGCCGATCGACACCCTGCTGGAAGGTTGCGCGGACCGGCTGGTGACGGCCGGACTCCCGCTGCTGCGCGGTCATCTGACCGCGACGACCCTGCATCCGCAATTCGCCTCGGTCGGCGTCACCTGGCGGCGCGGCCAGGGGCTCGAAGTCCGGGACCGCTATGAACATGGCAACGATCAGCGGCCGGCCTGGCAGCAGAGCCCGCTGCAGCCCTTGGTCCGAGGCGAGACGGAGCTGGTGCGCCATCGACTCGACGCCGCCGCCGATGTTGCGACCTATCCGATGCTTGGCGAGCTCCGGGATATGGGTGGCACCGACTATATGGCGTCGGGGTCGCTGTTCGGGTCCGATGGCGTCGCCCCGAGCGAGGTGAAGACCGGCATGATCGCCTCCTGGGTCACCGACCGGCCGGGTGGCTTCGCGGACGCCGACATCGCTGCCCTGCAGCGGGTGCAGCTGGCGCTCGCGGTGGCGGCGCGGACGGCGCTCGGGGAGGAGATCGCGCGGACGGTGATGGCGACTTATCTCGGCGCCGATGCCGGCGCCCGGGTGCTCGATGGCGGCATCCGCCGCGGCGACGTCCAGGTCATCGACTCGGCAATCCTGTTTTCCGATTTGCGGGGATTCACCGCCCTTTCGGATACCATCGACCGGGCGGCGCTGGTGCCGATGCTCAATGCCTATCTCGCGGCGATGGCCGATCCGGTGGATGCCAATGGCGGCCAGGTCCTGAAATTCCTCGGCGACGGCATGTTGGCAACATTCGCGCTGGGAGATGAGGGGGCCGAATCCGCCTGCGGCCGCGCCATGACCGCGGCGGCGCAGGCCTTCGAGGCAATCGCCGCCCTCAACGCTCAGCGCGCCGCGGACGGCCTGCCGATCATGGAGCTGGGCATCGCCCTGCATCTGGGGGATGTGCTCTACGGCAATGTCGGCTCCGAGCGACGGCTGGATTTCACGGTGATCGGACCCGCCGTCAACGCCGCCAGCCGCATGGAGGCCATGTGCGGCGCGCTCGACTGTCCGCTGCTGATTTCCGGCGCCTTCGTTCGGGCCGCCGGATCGGCGGCTCCGTTCCGGTCGCTCGGCTGCCACAGCCTGCGAGGAATCGGCGAGCCGCAGGAGCTGTTCACGGCGGATGCCGCGACCGCCGGCCAGGTCGTCCGCAGCATGCGGTACTAGATTTTTCGTTCAGTCCATTCGCTGGGCGATCTCGATGCGGTTGCCGGCGGGATCGCGCAGATAGAAGCGAACGAAGCCCGGGACCGGCTGTGTATCGGCGATGATCTCGCCACCGCGCTCCCGAATCTCGGATTCCGCCGCGGCCAGATCATGAACCAGGTAGCAGACATGCCGGCGGCTCTCGGCATTGCTGTTCGAAGGGCCGTCTTCCAGCGAGATATGGAGTTCGACGGGACCCGCCCTGAACCAGGCGCCGCCGCGCTTCTGCAGCCGCTCCGGCTTGGGCAGTTCCTCAAGCCCCAGCACCGTCCGGTAATAGTCGCGTGCCGCGTCTTCCAGCGCCTTGGGCACCGTGATGTTCACGTGGTCGATGGTGGTGATGCAGGGCATCGGTGATCCAATTCGCGTTTCGGGTCAGTCGTCCTCGCCGAGGTCGCGCAGCAGGGTCGGCAGTTCCAGCAGGCTGTCCAGGGTGCGGAAGGCGTGCTGGGCGGCCGCCAGCGGGTCGGCGTGCTCGTGCTCCCAGGTCACGTGATAGGGCACATGCACCGCCCGGCCGCCCACCTCCAGCACCGGCAGGATGTCGGACTTCACCGAATTGCCCACCATCAGGAATTCCTCCGGGGCGATGTCATGGGCGTTGAAGAGTCGGCGATAGGTGGCAGGATCCTTCTCCGAGACGATCTCGATCTTCCAGAACAGGTCCGCCAGGCCGGAGCGGGCGATCTTGCTCTCCTGGTCGAACAGGTCGCCCTTGGTGATCAGCATCAGCCGGTAGTGCTGGCGCAGCGAGTCGACGATCTCGGAGACGCCGTCCAGCAATTCCACCGGATGGTCCAGCATGGACTTGCCGTAATCGATCAGGCGCTGGATGTCGGTGGTTTCCACCCGGCCGCCCGAGACCTCGATGGCGGTCTCGATCATCGACAGGGTGAAGCCCTTGATGCCGTAACCGAACAGGGCGAGGTTGCGTTTCTCCGTCGCCAGCAGCGAGGCGTCGATATCCGCCTCTTCCACATAGGGCCGAAGCAGGGCGCGGAATTTCTCCTGGGTGACCGAGAACAGGGTCTCGTTGTGCCAGAGCGTGTCGTCCCCGTCGAACGCGATCACATCGACCATGGCGGGCCTCCCGACGAGCCTCGGGTTGCAGGACGCCGACACCATACGCCGTCCGTGGCGGAATGCCAGTGCGGGCGGTAATGGGGAGGTCAGAGCGGCGTCGAAATCTCTGCGCTACACTGCGGCGCACAGAGCACGAGGCGACGAATGACCATCGATTTCGGCCGCACCGCCGAGGACTACGCCCGGCATCGCGCCGGCTTTCCGGACCGGTTCTTCGACCGGCTGATGGCCATCGGCGTCGTTGCCAGGGGTGACCGCCTGGTCGATCTCGGGACCGGTACCGGGACCGTGGCGCGGGGCTTCGCGCGGCGCGGCTGTACCGTGACGGGCCTGGACCCGTCCGACGCGTTGCGGGCGCAGGCCGAGGCCCTTGATCGGGAGGCCGGCGTTTCCGTGCGCTATGTCGAGGGCACGGCAGAGGCCACCGGGCTTGACGACGGCATCGCCGAAGTCGTTACGGCGGGGCAGTGCTGGCATTGGTTCGATGGTCCGCGGGCGGCGGCCGAAGCACGGCGTGTCCTGGTGCCGGGCGGCCGACTGGTGATCGGCCATTTCGACTGGCTGCCCCTGCCCGGCAACGTGGTCGAGGCCACCGAACGGCTGATCCTGAAGCACAATCCCGCCTGGGCTTTCGCCGGCGGCAACGGGTTCCATCCGGACTGCGCCGGCCATGTCGCCGCGTCGGGATTCACGGATATCGAGACCTTCTCCTTCGATCTTCCGGTGCCGTACGACCACGAGAGCTGGCGGGGCCGCATCCGGGCCAGCGCCGGCGTCGCGGCCTCCCTGCCGCCCGCCGCCGTCGCCGCCTTCGATGCCGACCATGCGGCCCTGCTGGCGCGGGATTTCCCTGAAGAGCCCATGCAGGTGCCGCACCGGGTCTGGGTGCTGACCGCCCGGGCGCCCTGACCGGCCTCTCACGCCGACGTGGCGGTTGCGTGAATTGCGCGGAGGGCTAGGCTGGACCACGTATTCCAAGCCCAGTCGATCGCCCGCGAAGCCCAAGGAGTTCAGGCATGTCGTCACCGCTGTGGACGCCGTCGCCGGACCGCGTCGCCGCCGCCAATCTGACCGCCTTCAAGGACCGTGTCGCCGCCGAGCATGGCGTCGACCTGCCCGATTACGCGGCGCTCTACGACTGGTCGATCACCGATATGGAGGCCTTCTGGACGGCGCTCTGGGACGAATGCGGGGTGATCGCCGAGACCCGTGGCGACCGCGTCCTGGCTGATGGCGGCAAGATGCCCGGCGCCCGCTTCTTTCCCGACGCCCGGCTGAACTATGCCGAGAACCTGCTGCGCCGTCGCGACGACGGCACCGCCATCGTGTTCTGGGGCGAGGACAAGGTGCGTCGGCGGCTGAGCTATGCCGAGCTCTACGACACGGTGAGCCGGCTGGCGCAGGCCCTCAAGGCGGACGGAGTCGGACCGGGCGACCGGGTTGCCGGCTATGTGCCGAACATGCCCGAGGCGATCATCGCCATGCTGGCCACCGCCTCGCTGGGGGCTGTGTGGTCGTCGGCCTCGCCGGATTTCGGCGTCCGGGGCGTGCTCGACCGCTTCGGTCAGATCGAGCCCAAGATCCTGTTCGCCGCGGACGGCTATTTCTACAACGGCAAGACCCTGGATGGCCTGGACAAGCTGGCGGAGATCCAGGCCGCCTTGCCGACCGTGCGGCGCACCATCCTGATCCCCTATGTCAGCGAGCGGCCGGCGGTCGCCCGGGTGCTCAACAGCATCGTGCTCGGCGACTACATTGCCCCGTTTGCCGCCGGCGACATCGATTTCCACCGCCAGGATTTCAACGCGCCGCTCTACATCATGTTCTCCAGCGGCACCACGGGCGTGCCCAAATGCATCGTGCACGGGGCCGGCGGCGCCCTGCTGCAGCATTTGAAGGAGCAGCGGTTGCATTGCGACATCCGCCGCGACGACCGGGTTTTCTACTTCACCACCTGCGGCTGGATGATGTGGAACTGGCTGGTCTCGGCCCTGGCGTCGGAGGCGACGCTGCTGCTCTATGACGGCTCGCCCTTCTATCCCGACGGGAACATCCTGTTCGACTACGCCGATGCCGAGGCGATGACCCTGTTCGGCACTTCGGCAAAATACATCGACGCCCTGGCCAAGCAGGGCTATCGCCCGGCCGACACCCACAAGCTGGACAGCCTGCGCGCCGTCACCTCGACCGGCTCGACCCTGGTGCCGGAGGGCTTCGACTATGTCTACGACGCCATCAAGGCCGATGTGCAGCTGGCGTCCATGTCCGGCGGCACCGACCTCATCTCCTGCTTCGCGCTGGGCAATCCGACCGGCCCGGTCTGGCGCGGCGAGGTGCAGTGCCGCGGCCTCGGGATGGCGGTAGAGGTGTTCGACGATGACGGCCGGCCGGTGCGGGGGGAGAAGGGCGAGCTGGTCTGCACCCGCCCCTTCCCGCCCATGCCGCTCGGCTTCTGGGGCGACGAGGACGGGCGCAAGTACCACGAGGCCTATTTCGACCGCTTCCCGAACACCTGGTGCCATGGCGATTTTGTCGAGCTGACCGACCATGGCGGGCTGGTCTTCTACGGCCGCTCCGACGCGACCCTGAACCCGGGCGGGGTGCGCATCGGCACGGCGGAGATCTACCGCCAGGTCGAGGCGCTGGACGAGGTGATCGAGGCGCTGGTGATCGGCCAGGACTGGGACAACGACGTCCGCGTCGTGTTGTTTGTGCGCCTGCGCGACGGGCTGACCCTGGACGAGGATCTGGTCAAGACCATCAGGACCCGCATCCGCTCCGGCGCCTCGCCGCGGCACGTTCCGGCCAAGGTGGTCCAGATCGACGACATCCCGCGCACCAAATCCGGCAAGATCACCGAGCTGGCGGTCCGCGACGTGGTCCATGGCCGGCCGGTCAAGAACCAGGAGGCCCTGGCCAACCCGGGGGCGCTCAAGCTGTACGAGGATCTGCCGGAATTGCAGGAGTAGCGGCGGTTTCCGGTGCCTTGAATTCGGTTCTGGCTTTGCCGACCTCTCGGGTACGGCGGCCGGCCATCGACGTCTCCGCGAAATTGATCCGATCCACCCGCATCCCCATCTATAATCGACTGTCCACGACACACCAGGGAGCGCCGGGGATGGACTACAGCGAGGTCTCTCTGCCGCCGGGGACCGTGATCGGCGTGCGGTTCGGGCCGATCGAGCATGTCGGGATCGTCACCGACTGGCGGATCGACGGCATGCCGGCGGTGATCTCCAACTCCCATGCCCATCGCGGCGTGCGCGAGGAGTCGCTGGGGGATTTCGCTGGCGGCCGCGCCTTCCGGGTGCACAAGGCGCTGAGCGACATGCCTGGTGAGGAGGTCGCCGACCGGGCCCGGCGCATGGCCGGCCGGCGCTACGACGTGCTGCGCTTCAATTGCGAACACTTCATCCGCATTGCCCATGGCCTGAAGCCGAAGAGCCCGCAGGTCTACGGCGCCGTGGCGCTGGTGGCCGGCGCCTTGGCGGCGTGGCGCCTGGCACGCTGACAGGGCCGGTTTGTCGCCACACAATTCGCCCCTTACCGCCCGACGGCCCGGCTGATACTCTCGCCGGCCGGGCACGGGCAGGGATTGAACGACCGATGGACAACCGCGTTGTGACGCCGGATCTGATGCAGAGCCTGCGGCCGGCGATCTCCGGCCTGCCGGAGAGCGGCATCGTCGAGGTGGTCAATTACGGCCGCGGGAAACCGGGCCTGCTGCAGCTGTGGATCGGCGAGGGCGACCAGCCCACACCAACCTTCATCGGCGAGGCGGCGCACAAGGCGCTGCTGGACGGCGAGACCTTCTACACCTGGCAGCGCGGCATCCCGCCGCTCAGGCAGGGCATTGCCGATTACCTGAACCGAGCCTATGGAACCGCCGTCGGTGCCGAGCGCATCTTCGTCACCGTCGGCGGCATGGGCGCGATCCTGGTCTCCCTGCAGGCGATCATCGATGCCGGCGACGAGGTGGCGATGGTCTCGCCGGTCTGGCCGAACATCTTCGAGGCGGTGCAGGTAGTTGGCGGCATCGCGAAGCCGGTGGCGATGACGCTGACCGAGGAGGGCTGGACCCTCGACCTGCAGCGGCTGTTCGACGCCTGCGGCCCGCGCACCAAGGCGATCTTCATAAACTCCCCGGGCAACCCGACCGGCTGGACCCTGAGCCGCGAGGACATGATCCGCATCCGCGACTTCGCCCGCGCCCGCGACCTGTGGGTCATCTCCGACGAGGTCTATGGCCGGCTGACCTACGAAGCCGACCACGCGCCATCCTTCCTGCAGATCATGGAGGCGGACGAGAAGCTGTTGGTGGTCAACACCTTCTCCAAGAACTGGCACATGACCGGCTGGCGGATCGGCTGGATCGTGGCGTCGCAGCAGTTGGGGCAGGTGTTCGAGAACCTGATCCAGTTCAACACGTCCGGCGTCGCCAGCTTCCTGCAGTACGGCGCCCTGGCGGCGATCGGCAGCGACGAGACGGTTGCCGCCTTGCGCGAAAGTTGCCGGGAGGGCCGCGACATCGTTTGCGATGCGCTGGCCGAACTGCCGCGGGTGCGCTTCCACCGGCCGGAGGGCGCGTTCTACGTCTTCTTCTCCGTCGATGGCGAAACGGACAGCCGGGCGCTGGCCATTCGCCTCATCGACGACGCCAATGTCGGCCTGGCCCCGGGCAGCGCCTTCGGCCCCGGCGGTGAGGGGTATTTGCGGATCTGCTTCGGCGGGTCCCACGACCTGCTGCGCCGGGCGATGGAGCGGCTGGCCCCCGCCCTGACCTGAGCCCATGGTGGCCGTCGATCTCGGCCAGCTCGGCCGCATGGCGGGCAACGTCATCGCAGTTGGCCGCCGTGGCCGGACTGCCACCACCGTCGGCGATTTCGAGGCCTTCCTGTCGGCCGGCAGCCGAGACTATTTCATGAGCTTCGCGGTGCCGCGGCCGCCACCGACAGGTGCCGACGACCGTCCGCCGGGGGCCTGGTCGGATCCGCTGGCGCGGCTGTCGGAGCATTTCGCGAAGAACAGCCGGACCCTGCGGCTGGAGTTCTTCGCCGAGCTGTTTCCCCACCTGCCGACGGCGCTGGAAACCGCCGCCGTGGCGCGCGACAAGAGCGCGCCGGTCATGGTGGCCGGCCCGGAAAGCTTTCGGCCGCCGCGGCGCACCGGGCTGGAGATGATCCTGATCGAATCCGGCAATACGGTCGCGGTGGAGCGCTTCATGTCGGTGCAGGGCGACGCTTTCGGCGTGCGCATAGATTCCGGCCCGACCGGCTGGCGCCCGATCCTGGAATCCGGACTGGCCGATGGCAGCATGATCGCCGCCATCGGAGAGGTCGGAGGCAAGGCCTGTTGCGGCGCGGTTCTGATGATCGGCGGCGGTGCGGCGGAGCTGGCCGGCGTCGGCACCCTGCCCGCCTATCGCCGGCACGGCTACGCGGCCGATCTCTGCGGCCGCCTGCTGGACGGCTATTTCGAGCATACCGGCGCGCCGGCCTGGCTGTCGGCCGATGACGATATCGCCGAGGGGCTTTACGGCGCGCTTGGCTTCCATAGGATCGGGACCCAGCTCAATTACGGCCGGCGCAAGACGGGCGCCTGAGGACCGGCCTTCATGTCCCACATCTCCAACCCGCCCTGCGAAAACGCGATCGTCCGGGCGGCACCCTGCCCGCCGCCCTGTGCGGCGGCCACCGGCCGCTGGGTGCTGGCGGCCTCGGTGACAGGGTCCAGCATGGCCTTCATCGACGGCACCGTCGTCAATGTGGCGCTGCCGGCGCTGCAGCGGGAACTGGGTGCGGACGTGGCCGAGCTGCAATGGGTGGTCGAGTCCTACATGCTGTTGCTGGCCTCGCTGATCCTGGTCGGCGGCGCGCTCGGCGACCGCTTCGGGCGGCGGCGGCTGTTCGCCATCGGCACGGTGGTGTTTGCCGTAACCTCGGTGTGGTGCGGCCTGGCACCGGACTCGACGCAGCTGATTGTCGCCCGGGCGGCTCAGGGCATCGGCGGCGCCCTGCTGGTGCCCGGCAGCCTGTCGATGATCAGCGCCACCTTCAGCGAGGAGCAGCGCGGCCGCGCCTTCGGCATCTGGTCGGCGGCGACGGCGCTGGCCATGGCCTTCGGGCCGGTACTCGGCGGCTGGCTGGTCGACGCAGTGTCCTGGCGCTGGATCTTCTTCATCAACGTGCCGCCGGCGATCGCCGTGGTCTGGATCCTCTACGCCCGGGTGCCCGAAAGCCGCGACCAGGCGGCGCCGGCCAAGCTCGACTGGCCCGGCGCGGTGCTCTGCACTCTTGGGCTGGGCCTGGTGATCTACGGTCTGATCGAGGCCGGCATCCTCGGCTTCGGCGCGCCGGTGGTCCTGGGCACGCTGGCCGCAGGCGCGGCCGCATTGGCCGCTTTCCTGATGGTCCAGGCGCGCAGTGCCGCCCCGATGATGCCGCTCGACCTGTTCCGCTCGCGCAGCTTCGGGGGCGCCAATCTGGTGACCTTCCTGCTTTATGCGGCGCTCAGCGGGGCGTTGTTCTTCCTGCCGTTCAACCTGGTGCAGGTGCATGGCTATTCCACCGCCGCCGCTGGGGCGGCCATGCTGCCGTTCATTCTGATCGTCTCGACCCTGTCGCGCTGGTCCGGCGATCTGGTCAGCCGCCATGGCGGCCGGCTGCCGCTGATCATCGGGCCGGCCATTGCCGCGGCCGGCTTCGCCCTCTTCACCCTGCCCGGCACCGATGGCAGCTACTGGACCACCTTCTTTCCGGCGGTGACGGTGCTCGGGTTTGGCATGGCGGTCAGCGTGGCGCCGCTGACCACGGTGGTGATGGGGGCGGTCGAGACCCGCCGGGCCGGCATCGCCTCGGCCATCAACAACGCCGTGTCGCGCATTGCCGGGCTGCTGGCCATCGCGGTGATGGGCATCGTGGTTTCCGGCGCCTTCAACAGCGGTCTCGACGAGCGTCTCACTGACATTCCGATCCCGGCCGAGGCGCGCGCCGACCTCGACTCCGAACGCATCAACCTCGCCGGCACGGAGCCTCCGGTCGGGCTGGACGCGGCCCTGCGGGTCGACCTGGCCCGCGCCATCGACGAGGCCTTCGTCGACGGTTTCCGCCTCGCCATGATCACCGCCGCCGCCCTCGCCCTGCTCAGCGCGGTCATCGCCGCCCTGTCGATCGAACGCAAGCGGGCGGAATAGCGAGATCCTCAAAGATTTACCTCTCCCCTTGTGGGAGAGGTCGGATCGCGCAGCGATCCGGGTGAGGGGTCGCGCGGCGTCCGCCGCGCGGAAACTCTTCGTTAGCCCCCTCACCCTCCCACTGCGTGGGCCCCTCCCTCTCCCACGAGGGGAGAGGGGTGAAACAACGCGCTCCCGTCAATCAATCCGCCGGCAGCATCCAGACGCCCATGGGTTCGGTGCGATTGCGCAGGTTTTGCGGGGCACCGGCGATGAAGCCGTTCAGCGGCGCATCGCCGGTTTCGTCGCGGACCTGCCGGGCTAGCGGGTCGCTGGCGATGATCGTGGCGTTCAGGGTGCGGGTCAGCGCCTCGAGCCGGCTAGCGACGTTCACCGCGTCGCCGACGACGGTGTATTCCAGCCGGCCCTCGCCGCCGATATCGCCCAGCACCGCCTCTCCGTAGTGCAACCCGATGCCCAACGCGATCGGGGGCTCGCCCGCCGCGATGCGCTCCTGGTTCCACTGGCCGATGGTCTCGGCCATGGTGCGGGCGCAGGCCAGGGCGTCGCTGGCGTCTGACAGCCCGGCGCGCGGTGTGCCGAAGGTCGCCATGATCGCGTCGCCGATATATTTGTCGATGGTGCCGTTGTGTTGGAACACGGTGCGGCTCAGCCGGTCGTGGCAGCCGCGCAGCAAGGCGATCACCGCCTCCGGCGTCATCGATTCCGACAGCCGGGTGAAGCCGACAATATCGGCGAACAGCACGGCCACCGGCTGCGCCCGGACCTCGCCCAGCGGCTGGTCGGACTGCGCCAGCTGGTCGACCATGTTGGGCGAGAAGTAGCGCGCCAGATTGGCCCGTTCCCGGGCGGCGGAGACCTGGCGCCGCACCAGCCGGCGCGAGCGCGCCACGACTCCGGCCAGGATGCCGGCGACGATCAGTATCACCGCGACATCCTGGGCGATCATGTTGATGTCGACGAAATGCGGATCCAGGGCCAGGGCGATGGACGCGTCCGGGTTGGCCAGGATCTCGTCGAGGGACATGCCGTACCAGGTCAGGGTCTCCGGCCGTGCGATCAGGGTGCCGGTCCCGACGATCCAGCACACCGCCGCCGCCAGCCCGGCCCAGATCATGACCCGCGGATTGAAGCTGAAGGCGAAGCCCGCCAGCAGCATGAAGAAGTAGATGGCGGTCCCGTTGCGCAGCTGCATCTGCACCGGCGCCTGCAGGACCTCCAACGGGTTCGGGGCCACGAAGATGTAGGTCATCAGCGCGAAATCGAGCGCGATGAACAGGTAGCGATGCCAAGGCCGGCCGAAGGACAGGCGGGCGACGGCATAATCGGCCAGCCCGATCAGCACGAACAGCACCAGCGAGCCCTGGTAGTAGAAGACCTCTGGAGGCGGCGCGAGGAAGAACAACAACACCGCGATCGCCGCCAGCGAAATGATCCGGCCCCGGGTCGCCAGTCTCAGCCCGTCAAGCTCTTCGGCACGGAACGTCTCGCTCAGCGATTCCGACGCGCGGTCCGACCGGCCGGTCGGTGCGCCCTCCATGGCGACGGCAGTCATCTCACATCCCCTTGCGACCTGAGGCTCGCGACAGGAGCCAGGATAGCCCGCGCAGGCGGAGCTGACGAATGCCGGTTAGGCGTCTTCCTCGGACTCGGAGTCGTCGTCCGAGTCGGGCGCCGACTGGGCCAGCAGCCATTCCCGGAACGTCTTGATGTTGGGCCGGTTGGCGATTCGTTCCGGACACAGGATGTAATAGGCGTATTCCGCCGGCAGGCTGAAATCGAACGGCCGCACCAGGCGGCCGGCGGCCAGATCGTCGAGCGCCAGCGCGCTGCGGCCCAGCGCCACGCCCTGACCGTCGACGGCGGCCTGCAGCACCATGCTGGAATCGTTGAAGGACGGCCCGCGACGCGGGTCCACGCCCTCCACCCCGGCGGCCAGCAGCCACATCGACCAATCCATGCGCATGTCGTCATGCAGCAGGGTGTGGTCGCACAGCTGTTCCGGACGCTCCAGCGGGACCCGCTTCAGCAGCTCCGGGCTGCACACCGGAAACAGCTCCTCGGTCAGGAAGCGGTCGGCATGCAGGCCGGGATAGTCACCGCGGCCATAGCGGATCGCCACATCGACATCGTCGCGGTCGAAATCCGCCAGCCGGTCATCGGCCGAGACCCGGACCTCGATATCCGGATGGTCCTCGCGGAACCGGGTCAGCCGCGGCACCAGCCAGCGCGCCGCGAAGGAGGGCAGCACGCTGACGGTGATCGTGCCGCGGGCATCGTCCTCCAGCAGCCGCTCGGTCGCCGAGGTGAGCTGCTGGAACGCCTCGCGCACCTCGGGCAGATAAGACTGGCCGGCATCGGTCAGCAGCAGGCCGCGCGGGCCGCGCCGGAACATGCGGATGCCGAGCTGCTCCTCCAGGGATTTGATCTGGTGGCTGATTGCCGCCTGGGTGACGTGCAGCTCCTCCGCCGCGCGGGTGAAGGACAGATGCCGGCCGGCCGCTTCGAAGGCCCGCAATGCATTCAAGGTCGGCAGGCGCGCCACTGTCAGGACCTCACCCGGAAATAAGAATTTCTAATGTCGACCATGAGAATTCATCCATTGTGGCGAACCGGCAGAACCACGATCTTATTCGTAACATCATATAGTTATCGCAACCTGACGGTATCTGGAGCCGTCGTCGCAGAGATAAGGTATACGAATATGGCTGGACTGCACAACACGACCCGTGGCCACGCCGCACCGGACCTGGCCAACAACATCCTCTTCCTGGCCAACCGCGCGCTTGCCGTGCTCTGGGACTGGCAGTTCCGGGCCCGCAGCCGGCGCCAACTCGCCCGCATGGACGCGCACCAGCTGCGCGACATCGGCCTTGACGGCCACACCCGCGACATCGAGGCCGCCAAGCCGTTCTGGCGGGTCTGAGGCTTGATCTATCGGTCGGCCGCCAGATCGGCGGTCAGCCGGTAGCGTTCGAGATGCTCGACTTCGACCCAGTCCGGGCCCTGGAGGAAATCTAGCCGTTCGATTACCACACTCAGAACCCCGGTCCTGACCCGAAGCAATCCGGAAATCCGATGCAGGTCCGCATCATGCCGCCACACCGGCGCGTGCGGCGGTGGTGGGTCTTGCGGATAGGAGAAGTCGGTCTCGACGGAGGCGGGCGGTGCTGGATTCGTGTCCCAGAGACGCTCCCAGGTGTCGCCGCCATCCGACGTCTGATAGACCGCCATTTCGCGATCGAAAGGCGCGTCGTCGAAGACGATGAGGCCGTGGTTGCGGTCGAAGAAACGCAGCGACTGTGTGGCGTTCAGCGTCGTAATCCCGCTGAGGGCGGCGGCGCACCAGCTCCGGCCGGCGTCGCGGCTGCGCAGCAGCGCCTGCGCCAGTTGAAGTCCTTCCTGGCGGAATTCAACGACGGCCCAGACGGACTCCGTGCCGATGGTCGTCAGGTGCCTGATCGCGGCGCCGCGGAAGGGGAGCCGGATGCGCGACCATTCTCCGTCCTCCGGGTCCTTCACCAGCAGGGCGGGATGCACGGTCTGGGCGCCATCGTGGTATTGCCCGCCCAGGATCGTCGTATTGCCCGGAAGCGTTGCGATCTCGGAGACGATGAGTTCGACCTCCGGGAAGAACCCGCGATAGTCGAATACGCTGGGGATCGGCTTGCAGGAGGATGCCTGCGCCGCCGGCGCGGCCACCAGCGCCAAGAGGAACACCACCGCCGCCAGCCTGGCCTTCATGGGTCACCGTTCCAAGTTTCGCCTGCCGCCGGTCACCCGGCCGCGTTGCCATCAAAGTCGGAAATAAAGGCAAAGCTGTGCCCGGCGGCCGCCTGGAGTTGTGACCGGGCGGACGGCCCGGCACCGGTCGCAAGTCAAATGACCGGGCTCAGGAACCGGCGGTGCGGAGATAAAGCTTGGCCAGGCCGTTCAGCGTTGCGTAGAGCTGGTCGAACTGCCGCTTGAAAGCGTCCCAGGTCAGCGTGCCGCCGCCCGCATCGGCCACCTCCCGATGCAGCGTCTCCAGAGTCCGCCGGCCGTCGATCCGCGCCAGCATGGCCGGTGCCAGGGGCGGCAGCGGCAGGCGGCCGGTCAGGCCTGGCAGGTCGGCGGAGATGCCCTGGCCGGGTTTCAGCCGGCGGGCCAGGTCGGGGCCGTCGATGTCGCGGAGGACGGGAATGACCGCGGGAGACTCCGGCGTGGCGGCTGCCCGCGCCGCCCGGTCCGCCGGCACCGCATAGAAACTGTGGGTCTTGATCGCCCCGGTCAGCTCCTCGGCCAGCGCCGCACGCTCCAGCGGTGCCAGGCCGGCGATCGATTTCCGCAGCCGGGGATCGTGCACATAGGCGGCCGGGTCGTAGCGCAGCGGCGGGACCAATCCGGAAATCCCGAGTCCCGCGCCTTCGGTCAGCGCGGCCAGTTCGGGAACCGTGTAGGCGCGGTCCTGGCTGTGCAGCAGTAGGTCGTAGAGGCCGGCATCGCTGTCCTTGTGGTCCTGCAGCAACGGGTTGCGCCGGAACCAGTTGGTCTCCGGCAAGGCGGCGAGCAAGCGCCGGGCGAGCGCCACGCGGGACCGGTCGTCGCTGTCGCCGCCGAGCCGGCGCAGCGCGCCCTGCATCGGATAGACGCCGGTTCGGCCATAGGTGCCGTAGAGCATCAGGCCCATGCCGCCATCCGGCGACAGCTGGGCTGCAAGGGCCGCCAGGCCGGCATCCGGGTCCGGCAGGTGATGCAGCACGCCGCAGCAATCGATGTAGTCGTAAGGACCGGGCGCCAGGGACGCGATGTCCAGCAGCGAACCCGTCAGGAAATTGATCGATGCGAGGTCGCGGGCCTCCGCCCTGGCCTCGGCGATGCTCCGCGAAGCCTCCGACAGGTCGACATAGGTGATGTCGGCCGGGATGCCGGCATCGGCGCATTGCTGCGCCAGCATGATCAGCGCGTCGCCGGTGCCGCCGCCGGCCACCAGGACCCGGAACGGTGCCGAAAAATCCAGGCCGCCCGCGAAGACGTAGTGGTTCAGCTCGTCCAGATGGCTGGGCGAACCGGTGATCAGCCGCTTGGCCTCGTCGCGGGGGTCGCGCGCCGGATAGGGATAGGCCTCGTATTGTTCGCGGACCCGACCGTTCATTCCGGAAAGCCGGCGGCGGGTCGGATCTCGCCGGCATCGAACCCCCGGCGGGACCGGACCGGTGGGCGGATCAGATCGGCCAGCGCCTTGCGCACGGACTCATCCAGGGCGCCGACATGGTGCAGCAGGGCGGCGATGGCGACCTCCGCTGCCCGGCCGGCGCCGTCGTCGATCTTCAGCGCGATGCCCAGGCCGAGTTTCGGCAGGCAGGCGCAATAGACGCCCTCGGCCCCGGTCTTCACCAGGACCTTGCCGCCGGTCGCCTCCATCAACGCCGTGTCGAACCGGTCGGTGCCGGCGACATAGAATGGGTGCTGCCCCCAGGCATTGCGGATGCGCTGCACCGCGTCGATGCGGCGTTCGGGCAAGTCCTTCGGATCGGCCATGCGGGCCATGGCCATGGCCAGCGCCCCGACCGGAATGGCGATGGTGGGGATCGAGCATCCGTCCAGGCCGCGCGGGGCGTCGCCCAACTCCTGCCCGGTCATCTGCTCCAGGATGCCCAGGATGCGCTGCTGCACCGGATGGCTGAACAGCCGGTAATCCCGGGTCGGCTCGCCCAGATGGCGGGCGGTGGCCAGGAACCCGGTATGCTTGCCGGAGCAGTTGTTGTGCAGCGGCGTGGGCTGCATCCCCGCCTGCACGATCGCCTCGGCCGCCGGTGCATAGGTCGGCACCTGCGGTCCGCACTCCAGATCGTCGACAGAGCAGCCGATGCGCGACAGCCAGGCGGCGACCCGCTCGGTATGGGCCGGCTCTCCGCTATGGGAGGCGCAGGCCAGGGCCAGTTCCTCGTCGCTGATGTCGAAGGCCTCGGCGGCGCCGGATTCGACCAGGGCGATCGCTTGCAGTGCCTTGATCGCCGAGCGCGGATAGACCGGTCGCTCGAAATCACCCCAATGGTACAGCACGTTACCGGAGGCATCGACGATGGCCGCGACCCCGCGATGGCGGCTCTCGGCCACCGGACCGCGCGTGACCTCCACCAGCACCGGATCGTCGGATGGTTGGGTGGTGAAATCGGCCGCCTGTGCCATTGCGTCTTGCCCGGTTGCGAGGAGACGGCACCTTGCCCCGCCGCACTGCCCTGTGCAAGGTTCCGCGCCGATCTGGGGAGAGAATGCTTTGCGCGGATATTTCGGCATTGGTGTCGAGGGGATCAGCAAGCCGGCGAATGTCGGTGCGGTGCTGCGCACGGCGCATGCGTTCGGGGCCAGCTTCGTCTTCACCATCGCGCCGGTGACCGATGTCGCCGGGTTCCGGGCTTCCGACACGTCGGAGACGGCGAAGAACCTGCCCTTCTATACCTATCCCGATGTGGACTCGCTGGACCTGCCGAAGGGCTGCGATCTGGTCGGCATTGAGCTGATGGACGAGTCGGTGGAGCTGCCGAGTTTCCGCCATCCGCGCCGTGCCGCCTATGTATTGGGGCCGGAGCGTGGTGGGCTGTCGCCGGAGCTGGTCGCCCGCTGCAGCCATGTGGTGAAGGTCCCGACCCGGTTCTCGATCAACCTGTCCCTGGCCGGGGCGCTGGTGATGTACGACCGGCTGATCAGCCTGGGCCGGTTCGCGGCGCGTCCCGAGCGGCCCGGCGGTCCGACCGAGCCCCTGCCGCCGCATGTGCACGGGGCGCCGCAGTTCCGGCCGAAGAAGGACGAATAGGGTCCGCCTTTCCAGGCGTCTGGTGGATCGCGGCCGTCATCTGTGCGCCCCGCCCCGCCCACGCGGATTTGACAGGCAAAAACGACCGGCCCTAGGCTTGTTCGCGCTCGGCCACACCAAACTCAACGCCATCGGAGGAGGCCTGGATGACGTTTCGGCTGCCGCTGCTGTTTGCCATCTTTGCAACCCTCGCTCTGAGTGTCGGAGAGGCCCGGGCCGGAGACGCCGTGGCGGGAGAAGCCAGATACAAGGTAAATTGCGTGAACTGCCATGGCACCGCGGGGAAAGGCATGGCGAGCTTTCCGTCGATCGCGGGCAGGGATGCCGACTACATCGCCGAACGGCTCACGCAATACCGTGCCAGGGAGAAGGTGGGCCCCAACTCCGCGATCATGATGTCGCTGGTCGCCGAATTGACCGATGAGGAGATCGCCAACCTCGCCGTCTACGTGTCCGCTACATTCCAGTGAGCAAACGCGGCGATTGAAGCGTTCCTTTCGTCCGGTATCCGAGCCGGATTTTTGAAGAGGCAGCCCATGCTGCGCGCCAACCTCCTGGCTGTTGCGGTGTTGGCCGGCAGCCTGCAGGTCTGGGCCCAGGAGCCGGCATCGGATGCGGCCGGCGCCGTCGCTGACACGGCGTTCGTGGCTCCCGATGCGGGCGGCCCGCGACGCTGGGAGGTCGTGGGCGGCGGCGGGCTCGACATGCACAGGGCCCCGGCCAACGACTCGCCTGTCATCCTAACGCTTGCCCAGGGCGCCATCCTGTCCAATCTCGGATGCGCGCGGGCGGGGGATCGCCTCTGGTGCGAAGTGCGCCCGCTGCGGAGCAGGTCCAGAGGCTATGTGACGGCGGATAATCTGCGCCCGGCGATCGCCCCGGACGGCACCGTGCCGATGGGCAGCGACGACAGCCTGCAGCGGGCGCGGGAAGGCGATTTTGATGCCAGCGGCACGATCCCGTGCGCGCAGATCCGCGGTCAGCCGATGGGCGAGTGCGCGTACGGCGTGGCGCGCGGCGGCGGCGGCGATGCGACGGTGGCGGTGACCTTTTCGAACGGCTTCCGGCGGATGCTGTTTTTCGCCCATGGCGAGTTCATCTCGGGCGATGCCACGATGTCCGGCACCGGCCGCGATACGGATTGGCATCGGGACGGCGACCGCCACATCATCCGCGTCGACGACCAGCGCTACGAGTTGCAGGACACCGCCATTTTCGGCGGTTAGCCCGTCAGATGCGGCTTCGTCGGGCAGATTGCCTTCCACCCCGATTCCGGGCGTTGCCGGACGAGCGCGGAAGACCCGCCCGGCCGAATTCTCGAAAACGTGTAACGCCCATAGGCATGAAAGTTTGAATCGTTCTAGTTAGTCGATACAATTCGATCGCTCGGCGTCGACCGAGGCTAAAAAAATTATCGGGAGGATCTTCCATGTATCGGAATCTTGCTGCGTGGCCGCTTTGCGCGGTCATGGCCACAGCCATTTCCTACAGTGTGCCAGCCGCCGCGGACGGGCACGCCTCAGCGCCCAGCCTCACCCATTCCACCGTCCTGTCCGGGCTGGAAAACCCCTGGGACATGGCGTTCCTCGACGATGGGACGATGTTCTTCACCGAGAAATGCCTCGGCCTTTCGGTTCTGCTTCCGTCCGGCGACGTCAACGCCCTGATGGGCATGGCCGGCTCCGAGGGCTATGCGAGCACCGAAGACGACCTGTTCTGCGAGGGGCAGGCCGGCATGAACGGCGTGGCGATCGATCCGAACTTTGCCGAGAACCGCACCATCTACGTCTATTCGTCGTCCAGCCTGACCGCCCCCGGCAGCAACCGGGTGCTGCGGCTTACCGTGAGCGACGATTTCAGCAGCGTGTCGGACCGCACCGACATCGTCGACGACATCCCCTACAAGCCGGCCGCCACCGATCATCCCTTCGGCGGCCCAGGCGCCCACAATGGCGGGCGCCTCCGGTTCAATCCGGGCGACGGCTTCCTCTATGTGACCACCGGCGACACGCATAACGGCGTGGTGCCGCAGAGCCCGACGCTGCTTGGCGGCAAGGTGCTGCGGATCGACGGCGACGGCAACGCGGCGCCCGGCAACCTCGCACCGTCTGGCTTCGACCCGCGGATTTACACCTATGGTCACCGCAACGTGCAAGGCATCGCCTTCCGCCCGGGCGACAATCAGCCGGTCGTGGCCGAGCACGGGCCCTGGCACTCCGATGAGATCACGGTGCTCCAGAACGGCGGCAACGGCGGCTGGGATCCGCGCCCCAATATGGCTGGCCGCAGCGACTGCCCGGTCGACTATTGCGGCTACCAGCCCAACCAGATGGAAGGCATGGACCCGGCGGAACGGGCCGCCTACATGCCGATGACCGACACCGAGACCTATCCGGAGGCGATGCCGCCGGCGTGGAATAATGACGGCCTCTCGCAGGGCACCTCCTCAGCCGCGTTCCTGGAAGGCGAGCAATGGGGTGCGTGGGATGGCCGCATGGTTGTCGGGATCATGGGGATCGGCTTCGGCGGAACCCCGGTCGGCATGCGCATCGACGTGATCGATCTCGGCGACGACGACATGTCGGTCGACAGCGTGACGACCATGTCCCTGCCGATGGCCGCCGGTCGCTTCCGGTCGGTGGTCCAGGGGCCGGATGGTAGCCTCTATGCCGCCGTGGACGGTGGCGACATCCACCGGCTCACGCCGAACTGAGTCCGCTTCGGCCGCGCCGTCTTTTGGCGGCGCGGCCTTCCGGATCAGAACTTCACGAACGGGTTCAGCAGGCGGCCAATCCGGCCGGTCAGCTTCAGCGGCGCCTGGGTGACGGTGAGGCAGATGCAATCCTCATCGGCGTCGGCGACCGGCGTGTGCTGCACGCTGTCATCGGTGATGTCGATGTCGCCGCGGATGAAGTGGCCGCGCTCGTCGGAATAGCCGCCCGTCAGCACCAGGGTGTATTCCTGGCCGTGATGGGTGTGCTCGGGCATCGGCGTGCCGGCCTTGATCTTCAGCAGCCGGGTCTTCAGGTCCGGCCGGCCGGTGGGCACCTCGAAGACGTGCAGGCCGCGCATGGTCCGCTGCCAGTCGACGCTCTCCAGCCCGCCGCCGAGATAGCTGCGCAGCGGCTCCGGAACGACGATGGAGTCCGCAGAAAGCGAGCGGCGTTGCACCGTCGGCTCGGACGGCGCCTCACCCTCGATGCGCGCCATCACCGCCGACAGCGCGTCGTCGGAGACGGCCTGCGGTGCGACATCGTCGAGCAGCGCGCCGCCGACCTCTTCCATCCTGCGCACCTTCGCGCGGCACTCGGGGCAGAGGGCCAGATGGGTGGCAATGATCAGCGATTCGGGCTCGCTGGTCGCTCCGGCCGCGTAATCCATCAGCAGCGCATCGTCGATGTGATGCGACGGCGCCGGCGCGGTATGGGCAGCGTTCAAGGTCATCATCTCATCATTCCTTCAACGTCTTGCGCAGCCTGGTCAGCGCAAGGCGGATGCGCGATTTCACCGTGCCCAGTGGCATGTCGCAGCGTTCCGCGATGGCGCTGTGGGGCAGGTCCTCGAAATACGCAAGCCGCAAAATCTCCTGTTGCTCGGCCGGCAGGACGGTCATCGCCGCCTGCAGCCGCTTTGAATCCTGTGCCGTCTCGACGGCGTGATCGGCGGCCGGTTCGGCCTCCGGCCTCAGCGCCGGATCCTCCGGGTCGATCTCCGGGCGGCGCTCCCGGCGCACCATGTCGATGCGCTTGTTCCGGGCAATGGTGAACACCCATGTGCTGGCGCTGGCCTGGGACGGATCGAAGGTTTCCGCCCGCCGCCACAGGGTCACCATGACCTCCTGGACCACCTCCTCCGCAGCACTCGCCTCGCAGCCGCCGCGCATCAGATATGCCTTCAGCCGCGGCGCGAAATGCGCGAACAGTCCGGCGAAGGCAACGCGGTCCTGACGACGCCCCACGGCGACGACGAGATCGCTCAACGAGGGCGCCGCACCGTCGCCGGATGCTTTCGGCGTGGTTGTGGTGGCGGTCATGGCGCCATTGAACGCCAAGGGACGCCCGCCGACAACCCGTGGAACGTGGCCACGGCCGCCCGCGCTCCGCGTATCGGCATATGCCTGGACGTGATCCATTTCACGGTCTATACGCGAAGCCATGGCCGGTGGATCACCGGTTCCTCAAAATCGTCAAATTGACGATCTATCCGAATGTGATTGACGCCTGACGTCATGCCCGGCGCGGCCGGGCGCTGTATGGCAAGAAACGTCGAACCGCAGGTTGGCTCAATGAAAATGCTGTTTCGAATCGCCGTTGCCGTCGCCTTCATCCTCGTGATGCAGGCCGGGCACGGAACGGCACCGGCCCTGGCGCAGGAGCCGGAGCACCTCGACACCCATCGCGACTGGCACACCTATACCTTCCAGGAGAACGGCAATCTGGTCTGCTACATGGCCAGCAAGCCGACCAACGAGGAGGGCGAGTACACCCAGCGCGGCGACGTCTACCTGCTTGTCACCCACCGGCCGGCGGAGGCCTCGCGCGACGTGGTCAGCGTGATCACCGGCTATACCTACGGGCCGGAATCCGAGGCGACGGTCACCATCGGCGACAAGCTGTTCGAGCTGTTCACCAGCGAGAACACCGCCTGGGCGCGCGATTCGGCGACCGATGCCAGCATGGTGACGGCGATGAAGGCTGGGTCCAGCATGATCATCAAGGGCACCTCCAGCCGCGGCACCCTCACCACCGACACCTACAGCCTGCTCGGCTTCACCGCCGCCTATAACGAGATTACCCGGACCTGCGGGCTGTAAGCGGTTTCCGCTATTGCGGAGGGCGGCACCGGCCCGCTCTCGGGCATGCCAAGGGCGGTGCGGGCTGCTATAAGGCGGCATGAGCATCGCCAGCCATGCCGCGCTGTTCGCCGCCCCGACGGCGGACGGGCGCAAATCCCTGCTTGGGCTCAGCCGTGAGGCGCTGACCGCCGAGATGGCGGCGCTGGGCGAGAAGCCGTTCCGGGCGCGCCAGCTGTGGCAATGGATCTATGCCCGCGGCGCCACCGATTTCGACGTCATGACCAACCTGGCCAAGGATTTCCGCGCCCGGCTGGCCGAGCGCTACTCCCTGGACCGTCCGGTCGTCTCGCGGGCGCAGAATTCCGTCGACGGAACCTCGAAATGGCTGCTGCGGCTGGCCGACGGCCAGGAGGTCGAGGCGGTGCACATCCCCGAGGCGGACCGTGGCGCGCTGTGTGTCTCCTCCCAGGTCGGCTGCACCCTCACCTGCCGCTTCTGCCACACCGGCACCCAGCGGCTGGTGCGCAATCTGGAGGCCGGCGAGATCATCGGCCAGATGATGCTGGCCCGCGACGCCCTGGACGAGTGGCGCCGGCCCCATGAAGAGCGGCTGTTCACCAATGTCGTGATGATGGGCATGGGCGAGCCGCTCTATAACTACGAGAACGTTGCCCGGGCCCTGACCATCGCCATGGACCCGGACGGCTTCGCCCTGTCGCGGCGGCGCATCACCCTGTCGACCTCCGGCGTGGTGCCGATGATCCGGCAATGCGGCGAGGAGCTCGGCGTTAACCTGGCGATCAGCCTGCATGCGGTGACCGACGATCTGCGCGACGAGCTGGTGCCGCTCAACCGCCGCTATCCGATCGCCGAGCTGCTGCAGGCCTGCCGCGACTATCCCGGCTCCAGCAATGCCCGCCGCATCACCTTCGAATACGTGATGCTGAAGGGCGTGAACGACTCGACCGCCGACGCCCATGCCCTGGTGCGCCTGCTGAAGGGCATTCCGGCCAAGGTCAACCTGATCCCGTTCAACCCCTGGCCGGGCGCGCCCTATGAATGCTCGTCCAACAACGCCATCCGCCGGTTCTCCGAGATCGTGATGGCGGCCGGCTATTCCAGCCCGGTGCGAACCCCGCGCGGCCAGGACATCATGGCCGCCTGCGGCCAGCTCAAATCCGACAGCATCCGCGAGCGCCGGAGGCTTCCTGAGGCGGCCGGCTAGGGCTCCCGGCCGGCGGACTTCCCCCTCACCCAGCTTCGGCTAGGGCTCGGCCTCCGGCCTCACCATGCCTGCGCACCCTCTCCCCGAGGAGAGGGAAACTCGGGACAACCCGGTTTTGGTTTCCCTCTCCTTGGGGAGAGGGCGGGGCCCGCGGCGAAGCCGTGGGTGGGTGAGGGGGAAAGCGCTCGCATCAGCCGTTCTCTCGCATCTGTGCCGGCGATCACCGCAGCCGACGCCGGCATCTGTCATACCCGGCTTGGCCCGGCGTCATCCTTGCGTGAATCCCGGCCGGGTTGGCCAAATCACGATGGAGTCACGTGGTCCCGTCCAATTTCGCACCGCTTTTCGATCAAGCGTGCCTTCGGAACTCAACCGAGGGTCGGACCCCACCACACAGGATGCCGCCATGCTTTCCGCCAAGACTTCGATCCGCCCGGTGCCGCTCTTCGCCTTGCTCGGTGCCGGGTCCGGCGTCGCCACCGTCGCGATCCTGCGGCTGAAGCCGGACTGGCATGTCTCGATCCCCGGCGGGCCGGACATCTGGCCGCTCTCCGTCGTGCCCGGGCTGGTCTTCGGCTTCGTCATCGGCCTGGCCCTGCTGATGCGCGACCGGACATCGCCGGCCGGCTTCGTCGGCTACGTCCTGGCCGCAACCCTCAGCAACTTCGCCGCCGTGACCCTGACCACGGAGGTGCTGGTCGACCGGATCGACGCGGTCTGGCTCGCCGGCATCCTCGCCGGGCTGTTCGGTGCGGCCTGTCTGACCACCTGCACGCTTGCGCTATTGCCGGTCGCCCGCAAGCCGCGCCCGGTGCTGCTGACCGTGCTGGCGGGCGGCGCGCTGGGCGCCCTTCTCGGTCCGGCGATCGCCACCGAGGGCCTGATGTGGTGGTTTGTCTTCTACGGCTTGTGGCAGTCCGCCTACGCCGCCGGTCTCGCGACGGCCCTTCCGCGTCGCTGAGCTCTCGCCCGGACAGCGGTCGAACCGGTGGAGGGTCAGACGCAAACAATCGTTAAGGCGAACCTGCCAGTGTCGTGGCGGCTCACATCAAGGAGCGTCCGCATGCCCACAGACCGCGTCACGCGACCCCACTGGTCTCTCCCGTTGGTGCTGACTGGAGTCGGGGCTGTTTCCGGTGCCATTAGCGCAGGCGTCGTGGCTTTCATGGGGTTTCTTACCGTCGGAGCCCCCGAATCTGGTTCGGCATTATTGGCGATGGTGGCTCCGGGATTGGTTTTCGGCCTGATGATCGGATACACGATCGGCAATCGGCATTATGCGGGCGCCGGTTTCAATCTGGGATTTGCCGTCGCGTCAACCGTTGCCTGGCTCCTGGCCATGTCCCTCGGTTTCGCGCTAAGCGCGGCAGAGGGCCTCGGCTCATCGAGCTACCGCATCAGGATCGCTATCAATTTCGAAAGGTTCTGGCATGTGGGTGCCATTTGCGGGTTGCTGGGTTCGGGCATCGTGACGGCCTACGCCATCAAATACTTCCCGTACCCTCCCAGCCGGCTCGGGGCGGCGTCGATGGTCTTCACGGGGGCCGCTCTGGGTTTGGTATTGTTCCCGTTGGTGTATGGCATTCCCTTTTTCGGATGGGCAATCCTGCTCGTCGGCTGGCAGTGCGGCTATGCGGCCAGTCTGGGTTTTGCGCTGAGACTGCGGACGGTGCCCGGAAGCTCATCGCCGCCGCTTGCCGTTCCGCCGCCGCCGCCCTAATGTGCCGCGCTTTCCAGGTGGGCGTAGGACAAGAAGAACATGAGCGGCGACGTCAAGCGGGTGGTGCTGGCCTATTCCGGCGGCCTCGATACTTCGGTCATCCTTAGGTGGTTGCAGGAGACGTATCGGTGCGAGGTAGTGACCTTCACCGCCGATCTCGGCCAGGGCGAGGAGCTGGAGCCGGCCCGCAAGAAGGCCGAGCTGTTCGGCATCAAGCCGGAGCACATCTATATCGACGATTTGCGCGAGGAGTTCGTCCGCGACTTCGTCTTCCCGATGTTCCGCGCCAATGCGCTCTATGAAGGCACCTATCTGCTGGGCACCTCCATCGCCCGGCCGCTGATCGCCAAGCGGCAGATCGAGATCGCCCGGGAGGTCGGCGCCGACGCGGTCTGCCACGGGGCCACCGGCAAGGGCAACGACCAGGTCCGCTTCGAGCTCGGCTACTACGCCCTGAAACCCGATATCCGGGTCATCGCGCCGTGGCGGGAATGGGATCTGAACAGCCGCACCAGACTGATCACCTACGCCGAGGAGCACCAGATCCCCATCGCCAAGGACAAGCGCGGCGAGGCGCCCTATTCCACCGACGCCAACCTGCTGCACATCTCCTATGAGGGCAAGGCGCTGGAGGATCCCTGGGTCGAGCCCGACGAGCACATGTTCACCCGCAGCGTCAGCCCCGAGGCGGCGCCGGACACGCCGACCTATGTGGAGCTCGATTTCCTCGCCGGCGACGCGGTGGCGTTCGACGGTGCGCCTTTGAGCCCGGCCGCCCTGCTGACCCGGCTGAACGAAGTGGGCGGTGCCAACGGCATCGGCCGGCTCGATCTGGTGGAGAACCGTTTCGTCGGCATGAAGAGCCGCGGCGTCTATGAGACCCCGGGCGGCACCATCCTGCTGGCCGCGCACCGGGCGCTGGAATCCATCACGCTGGACCGCAATGCCGGGCATCTGAAGGATGAGCTGATGCCCCGCTATGCCGAGCTGATCTACAACGGCTTCTGGTTCTCGCCCGAGCGCGAGGCGCTGCAGGCGCTGATCGACAAGACCCAGGAGCTGGTCAACGGCACGGTGCGGCTGAAGCTCTACAAAGGCAACGTGACGGTGGTCGGCCGGCGTAGCCGGAACAGCCTCTACAGCATCGAGCACGTCACCTTCGAGGAGGACGAGGTCTACGACCAGCGCGACGCCGAGGGCTTCATCAAGCTCAACGCGTTGCGGTTGCGCCTGGCCGCGGTGGAACGCGGCGAGGGGTGAACGGCCACGCGAGGCTGACCCGGGCGTCTGCTCCTTCCTCCCATCGTCATTCCCGCGAAAGCGGGAATCCAGAATTCCCGGCCGTGACGCGGAGACACCGGAGAGTCCTGGATACCCGCTTTCGCGGGAATGACGATATGGGGTTGGCTCTGGAGCCCCATGACCGAACTCGGCATCGCGATTTCTGCCTTCCTGAGCTAACATCGATCGCAATTCGCGATAGCTCGGTCGGAGGCGCTCCATGGATTCGGCGGATCTCAGGGTGTTCGAGGCGGTGGCGCGTGTCGGCGGCATGAAGCGGGCGGCCGACGATCTCAACACGGTGCAGTCGAATGTGACCGCCCGCATCCGCAAGCTGGAGGATGCGCTGGGCACGCAGCTGTTCAGCCGGCACAGCCGCGGCGTGGCCCTGACCGCGGCCGGGTCCCGCCTGCTGCCCTATGCGGTGCGCATGGGCCGGCTGCTGGAGGATGCGAAACGGGCGGCCGGCGATGACGGCACGCCCGCCGGGCCGCTTGTCGTCGGTTCCCTGGAGACCACGGCCGCGCTGCGCCTGTCGCCGGGTCTGGCGGCCTTCGCCGCGGCCCACCCGGCGGTCGACCTCGTGCTGAACACCGGCACGACCGAGGAGATGATCGCCGACGTGCTGTCGCACCGGCTGGAGGGCGCTTTTGTCTGCGGCCCGGTCGACCATCCCGACCTGGCCGAACAAGCGGTCTTCCGGGAGGAGCTGGTGGCGGTCACCGCACCCGGAGTCGCCGATTTGCGTGCGCTGCGCGAGGCGTCAGATCTGAAGATCGTGGTGCTGCGGGCCGGCTGCTCTTACCGGCAGCGGCTGGAGGACATCCTGGTCCGCCGTGGCGTGGTCGGCATGAGGCGGTTGGAATTCGGCACGCTGGACACGATTCTGGCCTGTGTCGGGGCGGGCATCGGCATCACCCTGCTGCCGCGTATCGTCGTCGAGGACGCGGCGCGCGCCGGCCGGGTTGCGATCCATGCCCTGCCGACGGCCGAGGCCCTGGTCGACACTGTCTTCATTCGCCGCCGCGACGGATATGCGTCCAGCACCCTGCGCGCCTTCGTGGACTGCATGGCCGGAACCGGGGTCGGCCGCGACCGGGCCGCCTGACGGTCGACCTATCGCCAAGACAGATCGCCCCTATCACGGAAAACCGTTTCCCGCCGCCGCTCTGACGCCCTAGCGTGCCGGACGATGGAGGCAGATCGGCACAGGACATCCGGGGCGGCCGCCGGCAGGCATTGGCCGGCCGTGCTGGCCGGGCTGTGCGCCACGCTGGTCGGCATCGGGTTGGCGCGGTTTGCCTACACGCCGCTGATTCCGGCCTTGATCGCCGCGGACTGGTTCACGCCGTCCCAGGCGGCATACCTGGGTGCGGCCAACCTGGCCGGTTACCTCGCCGGCGCATTGCTGGCGCGGCGCATCGCGGGACTCGCCTCCACCCGCGGCGCGCTGCGGTCGATGATGCTGCTGGCGACGGCGGCCTTCTTCGCCTGCGCCTTTCCGCTTTCCGTACCCTGGTACACGCTGTGGCGGTTCGCCGCCGGGCTGGCCGGCGGCGCGCTGATGGCGCTGGCCGCCCCGGCGGTGCTGGCGCGTGTGCCGCCGGCGCGCCAGGGGCTGGCCAGCGGCGTGATCTTCACCGGCGTCGGATTGGGCATCGCTGCCTCCGGCACCCTGGTGCCGCCCCTGCTGGCAATGGGATTGGCGGAGACCTGGCTCGGGCTTGGTCTCGTAGCGCTCGCCCTGACCGCGATCGCCTGGGGCGGCTGGCCTGGCGACACCCCCTCGGTACGGACGGCGACCCCGCTCACGCCGCCGAAAGCCGGGTTGGCGCTCAAAAGCCTCTATCTCGAATACGCGCTGGTGGCGGCCGGTCTGGTGCCGCATATGGTGTTCCTGGTCGATTTCATCGCTCGTGGCCTGGGCCAGGGCATCGAAACCGGCGCCTGGTACTGGGTGCTGTTCGGCGGCGGCGCGATGATCGGGGCGGTGACCACCGGGACCGTCGCCGACCGCATCGGTTTCGCCGCCGCGCTGCGCCTGGCGCTGCTGCTGCAGGTCCTGGCGGTGGCGGCGCTGATCATCGACACCGGTCCGGTCGCGCTGATCGTGTCCAGCATCGTCATCGGCGCCTTCGTCCCTGGCATCGTGCCGCTGGTGCTGGGGCGGGTGCACGAATTGCTGCCGCCGGGCGACGGCCGCAAGGCGGCTTGGAGCATGGCCACCGCCGCCTTCGCCATCGGCCAGGCCGCAGCCGCCTATGGCTTCTCCTACCTGTTCCAGCGCACCGGTGGCGATTACGCGCCGCTCTTCATCTTCGCCAGCGCCGCCCTGGCGCTGGCCTTGGTGGTCGATCTCCTGGTTGCGGCGATTGCCCGCCAGCGGGGGGCGCCTAGACCGGGAACGCCGGTACGCCGAAGATCCAACCGTGGAAATGCAGCAGCAGGCCGTACACGACGACGATCGCGCCGCCCCGGATGATGCCGATCTCGCGCACCGCCTGGCCCAGATTCTGCCGGCCCTGGATGATCGCCGCCAGCGGCAGGTTGGACGTCGACAGCTCGAACGGGGCGTAGAGCGCGCCCTTGTCGCGGCGAAAACGGTGGTCCAGCAGCAGGGTGCCGAACAGCGACAGCACGGCCAGGGTGCCGAACAGGACCACCGTCTTCAGATCGCCATTGGCGGCCATATGCCCGATGGCCCAGAGCCCGATGCCCCATTGGATCGGATGCCGGGTGATGCGCAGTGCGCCGGTCGCAGGCTCCGGGTCTTCGAGATGCTTCTCGGAGCCGGCATTGGTCGGGTTGGACGGGCCCAACCCGCCGATCAGCAGCAGCAGCGCGATCGGCATCAGAATCACGGGCAGCGCCGCACCGGCCGTTCCGAGATCCCAGAGCAACGGACCGTACGGGGCCGCATTGAAGGCGATGACCAGCCAGACAAGCGCGAACAGGGCGATCACCGAGAACATTCCGCGATACGGGCCTTCGCCGATCTTGGACACCAGCACCCCGCGCAGCGACGTGCTGGCGATCCCGTAATGGCTGGCCAGCAGAAACAGCCCGGCCGCCAGCAGCTCCGTCATCGTACCCGTCATTGGATTGCGCCCCCCGCAAAGACCCGATTGGTGTTGCCCGCTATCGGATGTCGTCCAGCCAGGCCCCAAGATCAAGGAGCAAACGTGTCGGATCGCCGGCAATATGCACGATCTTGTGCCGGGAGGCGGCGCCGGAGGCGATGGAGACCGCGCCCTTTGCCAGTCGCCATTGCTTGGCCAGCAGGGCGATCAGCGCGGCATTGGCCTTGCCATCCGCCGGCGGCGCCGAGACGGCGACGGCCAGCATGGCGCGACCTTCGGCATCCCGGGCCAGCCCGGTGACCTTCGTGCGGGAGGCTTTCGGGGTGACCTTGACGGCGACGCGCAGCCCGTCGGAGACCCGTGAGAACGGTGTCTCCTCAGATCCCCGCACGGTAGAGCGAGACCAGGATGTTGCCCAGCACCCGCTGGACGAACCAGATGGCCAGGAACAGCACGATCGGCGACAGATCGATGCCGCCGAGGTTCGGCATGAAGCGCCGGATCGGCCGGAGCGCGGGCTCGGTCAGCCGGTTCAGGAAATTCCCCACCATGTAGACGTAGCGGTTGCGCATGTTGACGATCTCGAACGCCACCAGCCAGCTCAACACGATGGATACGATGAGGACCCATTTGTAGAGCTCGAGGACCATGATCACGACTTGGATGAGCGGCTCGAGAACGATCATGAGGCAGTCCGTAGCTGGGAATCGCGGGCGGGAATCGGCGGGCCGCATACCCTAGTCCCGGTCCAATCGCCGGGCAAGGCGATCGGCCGGGGAGCCAGTTCCTGCCGCGCTTGACAGGGATTATCCGCCGACACATAGTGCGCGCCCGTCGCCCGGGCAAGCCCCGGCGCGGTCCGGTTGTGGGGCCGTAGCTCAGTTGGGAGAGCGCTAGAATCGCACTCTAGAGGTCGAGGGTTCGACTCCCTTCGGCTCCACCAAAACCGAAACCTGGCCGCCTCGCCTTGCCTAGCGGAATTCAGGTGGCAGGAACCTTGGCTGCCGGATCTCGCCCGGCAGATAGACGAGGTTCCAGCGCCGGGCGGCGCGCTCCATCGCCAAGCGCGCAGCGCTTTCAGGCAATCCGGTCGCCTCCATGAACTCGGTCAGCGGGACCGGCCGGACGCCTCGCCAATAGATCGCCTCGGCGACCAGCTGGGCTTGCAGCACGTTGCTGCCAATGGCTTCGGATACCGGGCGCCGGAAATGGAGTGCGGCATACATGATGGCGTCGTGTTCCGGCACGGAGAGCGCGCGCATCATGCCCGCTGCGCCATAGGCTAGGCCCTGCTCCTCCGGGCTGGCGGCTCTGAGCATATTTGCCGCCATGTCCAACTCGCCGATCCGGTCGCCCGCTCCGGCCACCTGATTGCGGAAATCGATCATGCCGGCATCCCGCAGCCGCTCGATATCCTCCGCGAGCCCCGTCAGCACCGGTTGCCGCTCGATGAAGGTCTCGCCGGACTCAAAGGCGGCCGGTGGCGGCACCGTGTCGTTGCCGACCACCTGTTGGGGGCCTACCTGATCGACTGCATCGTCGGCAGCCGGCGGTGGCACCGTGTCGCCATCCAAACCCTGCGACGGCGGATCGATCACATCATCGATCGTCTCGGCTCCATCGGCCCGTGGCGGCGGCATCTCCAGAGTGAGTTCGACGGTCTCGCTTGCACCGGGCCGCGGCGGCGGCATCTCCAGGGTCAGGCGCTGGGTGGCCTCGGGCGGCATGTCGATATCGAAGCGAACCGTGTCCGGCGGCGAAGCGGATCCGGAACCGGAGCGGGAAAAGGGCACAACGTCGATCTCGATTGCGAAATTGGGCGGACCGAGAGAATTGCGGCCCAGATTGTAACGCCGCAAGAAATCTTCCCAGGACTCGCCATCCGCCGCCTCGCGATAGATGCGTCCCAGCGACCAGAGCCGCCGGGGGTCGCCGTCGAACACAAAACGGGCGGCCTGAACCCGGTATCCCGCCATGTTGATGACCGTGCGGGCATAGTCCACCGCCCGCGTGTGCAGGACGAATTCGTCCAACAGCCCTTCTTCCTGAAGCGAGGCGAAGCTGCGCCCCGGATAATAGGTGTTGCGAAACCAGGTCAGCTGCACGTTCGTGCGCGCATTCAGGACCCAATCCAAGTCGACCCGGCGCATGAGATGGCCGTTCTGGCCCGCAAATCCGACACCGACCTCATTGAGAAAGCGCAGCTGAGCAAACAGAAAGGTCGGCACGCCTCTGCTCGTCATCGCCTGTGGCAGGCCGATATCGATATGGCCAGGGACCTCGTTCCGAAATCCGCTGATGTAGCGCACGACACCGCTATCGGGGTCAAAGCCGCGGATGATCTGATCCTCGAACCCGCCTGGCGCGGCGATGTTGATATTGTATTTGAGGGGCTCGTCACCCGGCTCGACGCCGATCGCCCATCCATTCTGTTCCAGCAGGTCGGTGACGGCTCGGTTCTCCGGCGCCGTCATGGCGTAGAATTCTCTGCCCAGAGGCTCCCGCAGGCGCGCGACGCGGGCATTGAGCGCGGCCTGGAACCTCTCCCCGGTGGTCTGCGCCGTGTAGCGCAGGAGCCCCAGAGCCTCGCTACGCATGCGGCCGCCGGCAGCGATCGCACCCCTGACCAGATCACCTGCCTCGGCAACCAGCTGCCGCAAATCGGCCCGCGCAGGGGCGATATCCCGAAGCACGCTGAGTTCACCGGTAAAGGCATCGGCGGGCGCGGTGGCGGGGGTATCGTTGAGCGCTCTCAGGCGGTTGAGGGCCGCCTGCTGGCCCGGCTCAAGCGTTTCGCCGGCCGCTTCGCGCTGCAGCGCATAGGACAGGAATTCCGCCAGATCTTCCGAGTCTCGTGGACGTGCGCCGGAGACAATGCGCGCGAGGTCGAAGTCATCCGCGTTCACCAGCGCTTCGCCTGCGCGGATCGCGCGACGGCGCAGTCCGGCGGATGCCCGGCGGACCGCCTCGGCCAGCTTTTCCCGCGAGACATTCGCGACGGACCGTGCCGCCGCCTTGACGATCTCAATGGTGCGACCCGGTAGGGCCGCGGCCGCTTTCAGGACATTGTTCCCGGCCGCATCCCCCAACATGGTCATGGCGATGCCGGCAATGAATTGGATCGTGTGATACTCGTTGCGCTCGGCGATCAGGTACCGCTCGGCACCAAGTGTCTCCGCCGCGCCCTTTGCGAAGGCCATCTCCGTCTGGCTTTCGAGATATCTCGGGGTCTCGACGGCCAGATAGACCCCGGTATTGACGGCAAGCATCGCCAGCGACGCATAGGTGCCGAGCCCGCCCAACGGGATGGTGACGACGGTGCCGATCATGACGATCTGGTCGGTGTCCGCCTCGGACAGCCTTTGATGCGCGCGCACCTGCCAGAGCTTGCTGGCCACCTGTCGGATCCGGAGGCGCCCGTGATAGTCAGGCTCCCAGATCAGTTGGGGCCCGTCGGACAGCCGCATCAGACGCGGCAACAGGAAGTCCTCCACATTGTTGAATTGCGCGCCCACCAACTTGACCAGGTCTTCGACCTCGCAGCGGTCGACGTCGCGGGCTTCGGCGAGGCTCTCCTCCATCGCCTCGACATATTGGCCGAGCGCGCTGCGGGTCGCCTCCACGATCCAGGACGGGACCTCCGCCGGATCGTTGAAATCGACGATCCTGCTGGATGACGAGGCGTTGTGACGGAAGGTGTAGAAAAAGGGCTCCTCGGTCCCGTTCGGCATCGGCACGGTGAAGCCGAAACGGTGATCGTTCAGCGGATGAAAGGCGGTCGAACTGCCCTGGGCATAGGGGTTCATGCTGATCCAGAAGGCCGCGACCTCCACCCGGTCGGCCGTGGCGAGGCGCCGATATTCATTCAGTCGCGGCCGCAGCTGCGCCCCGAACGCGTCGCGCAGCAGCAGAAGCGCCGCGTGATCGCCGAGCTGAAAGTCCGTGGTCAGCGTTTCGGAGGAGAACAGCAAGCTGATCGGGGCGATCAGCTTGTACCACTCGAAATTCAGGTCTTCTTCCAGCGTGGCGACGAAGTCGAAATCCGACCGGTCCCAGTCGATCGGGTCCAACTCGTCATAGCAGCCATGGGCGCTTTGAAGATGCTCCTTCCACAAGAAGCTGAGATGGGGGCCATCGTTCAGATGGAAGCTCTGCCCGTCTTCCATGCGCGCGGGTGTCACGCTGACCCGCGCTTTCGCCGGCGGCGGCAGCACCGATATCAGGCCCGGGTCGGCGATGGTGGCGAAGAGCATGTCAGCCTCTTCCAGCGCCACGGAGGTCGGCCTGGCACCGGTCGGCACAGCCAGATCCCCGCCATGCCCGGCTGGCGGGAGGAAGATCGGGTCGCTGTAATAGAGCCGCGGATCGTCCGTGTCGCGCGTGACGGAGATCTGTCGGGCGCCGTCGATCTGCAGGATCTGCTGGCCGCGGCCCAGGATGACCTTTATCTCAGAGCGCGGCAGAATGACATCCGTGCGGACCGCTATGCGAAAGACCTCCGGCGCGAACAGATGCTCCGTGGGCTCATGGCCGATGCTGAACCATGCCAGCCGATCGGCGTCATAGGTGAAGGCGCCGGCCGCATCGATGGTGAAGGTGCCGAATTGCCCGCGATAGGGTCCCGGCCGGAGGACCCGCTCTTCGCCGGTTACGGTCGCGTCTCCGCGTTCACGTAGCCAGCCCATGCCCGGAGCGCTTGCGATCCTCTCCCGCGTATCCGGAGAAACGGTGTAGAAAGTGGCGCTGTCGATGGTTCCGGTCAGGCGTCCGCCCGACCGCACCCAGAGCGGGCCGGCCGGCGCAACACGGCCGGTATCGACAAGGTCGTTGACCTCAATGCGCAGCCGGGCGTGGGTGAGCGTCGCATCCGCATTGCGCAGCAAGATATCGAAACTGTCGAAACGCCGCCTCAGCGCCACGGACGGATCGATCGGCCGCACGAACCGGATCTGCGCGCCGTTATTGCTGAAGGCAAGGTTCCAGCCGCCGGTCTCGCCATTCAGCATGAAGCGGTGCAGCCCCGGCTCGGTCTCGACCAGCAGCGGTCCCGGTTGCGGATTGACCACCTCCTTGCGGATCGTCGATTCCACGATCAGATAGTCCAGCGACGCGGCGAACTGCGCAGCAGCAAGCTCCCCGAGGGTCGGAGCAAAGCTCTCGGCCACGCGGTCGCGCGCGGTGCCGATCGGATCGGCATGGCCGGCGACAAACTGGAATGTGCTGTCGGCGTCGATCATCCGCCCGTAGCTGACGGTCGGACTCAGGGAGTTGAGCCGGACCGGGTCGCTGCGGATCTTCGGCAGATCATACCCGGCGATGGCGATAAAGCGGCGCGTGCTGTCGGCTGAGTAGGCGTCGTCCTGGAACGGATAGGGCACCGCCGGTTGGTCCAGGTCGAAATTCCAGCCGAGTTGGGCACCGAGCGAAAAGGCGGTGACGATCTTGGGGATCGGGCGGGTCCAGATCTCGCTGCCGGCCTGTCGCCCGCCGCCATCCTCCAGGAATTCGAACTGGCCGATCCGGCCCAGCCCGTCACGGGCCCTGCGAGTGAAGGGGTCCGCCCGATACTGCCAGCTTCCGATCAGTGTCTGATCGTCGCTCAAAGTCAGCTCGAGATCGACTCTCGCGGCATCGGAAGGAATACGGGGTGCAATGGTGATCGGCATGTCCGGCCCGCCGATGGAGGCGGTCGCCGTCCGTTGTTGCTCCGGCACCACCAGATCGATCACCGGATAGCCGAGGCCGTCATCGGCAGGCGCGGCCGGGCTCTGTCCGGCGAATGTGATCCGAAGGGTCGCCCCGTCTCGATGGAAACTTTCCGAGACGAGCGGGAAATCTTCTCCAGTCTCGGGATGCCGGTAGGTCAGGGTGGCGCTCCCAGCCTCCATGTCGATCTGCGCGTCGCCCGCGATCTTGCCGAGCAGGGTGTCGGCATACTCGGCCTTCCAACTGCCATTGAACATCGCCGGATCGACGTCCTGGGCACCCGCCGGCCGGACAGCGGCACAAAGGCAGAGCAGGGCGGAAAGGAGAAGTCTCTGGACAGACATCATGGCTCTCCCTCCGCATAGGCATCCCAGACGAAATAGAGGATCTCGCTGCGCAACCTGTCCGGTTGGTCCTCCAGCCGGTAGAGCCGCACCTCGCGAGCGCTGCCGTCGGGCAAGCCGATCGTCGCTAGATAGCTCAATCTGCGCGCGCCTGTTTGGAGCCGCCCCTCCAGATAATAGGGCGTGCCATAGCGCGCCGGCCCGGTAACGTCCCGATAGGCCTCGCCGTCAAACGCCACCAGATGCAAAGCGATCTCTTCCGTGCCGAGCAAAGTGTTTGAGCAGTCCTCGCCCGTGAAGCTGCGCCCGACACCCGACCAGGGGTTTTGCTCGGCCTCCCGCCGGTCGCGGTCGGTGACCGGTTCCGTCGAGGTTCCGACCTTCCATGTGCCGGCCTCCGCATCGGCAAGAACTTCAAAGCCCTGCTCGGCCAGGATCGGTTCATGCTCGCCGCTGTCGGACACCAGTTGCGCCAGATAGAGGCCTGGCGTGTCGAGGCGCATCTGCGCACTGCCTTCCTGACCCGGATCGAGTGTGATGGTGACCTGGCTATGGTCGATGAATTTCGCCCGCATCCGCGCGCAGCCCGGCACATGGCCGCCCAACCGGTAGAGGCGGAAGGTGGCATCGCTCTGATTGCCATGGGTCTCGGGAGGAATGCGCCATCGCGCGGTGATCGACTGATCTCTCAGGAAGCGGTCGCCGCCTTCGATCTCGAAGAAGGCATTGGCATCGGGTATGACTTCGAAGAACAGATGCCACCGGTCTCCAGTCTCGACCCGTTCGACACTGGCGGCATATGGCCCCGGCGAGAGTGGCGTCCGGATTGTCCAGGCGGTCAGCGCCCGGAAGCGTATTGGCTCATGCTCCTCCACGACTTCGCCAAGCGCTCCATCGCCCGTCGAAGCATGAGGGTATTGCCGTGCCGCCGGCCGATGCGGATCGCCGGGGCGGAGCCTGTGAATGCGCAAGATGGCGTGGCCGTAGAAGGGCGTGGCGGGCCCGTTCCAAGCCACCTCCACCGTGTTGGTTTGCCCCGTTCCGGTGTGCAGATCGGCATCGATCAGCCGCACCTCACCATTGAGGGCGAAGTGGAACACGCCCGGTTCGATCACCTCGCCACCCAGATCCAGCACCAGCGTGTCGAGCACATATCGCTGACTGCCGTCATTGATCAGGAGGGTGAACTGGTTGTCCCCCGGCGCCAGCATGAAGGAAGGGATGGGGATCGCGCGGCCTGGATGGATATCGAATTCAAGGTTGGGATGGCGCACCGTGGTCCGTTTGCGGGGCCTGCCGTCTTCGCCAATCTGGACGAAATCCAACTCGTAGCGGGGCAGCGGCGGCCCCTGTTCGTTATAGGGGGTCAGGGCCGGCGCCTCGAATTGAAGCGAGAGATTTTCCTTGGTCGCGGGCGCGCTGCTGTCGGCGAGTCTGAGCGTGCCGGGTCGCTCGTCGACGGTGATCAGCAGCCAGGTCTCCGCCTTCAGCTCGCGCCAGGCGTAGAGGCTGATCCGGTAATAGCCTGGTGCCAACACGCCAAGATCGAGCCGGCTTGTCGGGCTGCGAAGGTCGAATCTGGGCCAGTCATGGGCCGGCCGAACGCCCTCGCCGCGCATGATCCGTGCTGCGCTGCTGAGCACGATCCGGTGATAGGTCCCATTGTCGGAATAATTCGCGTCTCTGACGTTGAACTGGTCTTGGGGAATGGTGACATCGAGCGCGATCGACCCGCCGAAATTCTGAACGGGCCCACAGACAATGTTGAGGAGTCCGGATCCATCAGCCGGCCCGGCGGCATCCGCCGGTACGATGCGAGAGCGCCGCTGCGAACAATCCTCTTCCGCGGGCGGCGGGACGACCGGTCCCGCATCCGGCACCGGCGACGGTCCGGGCATCGCCGCCAATACCTGCCGGAGCTGCTCGATCTGCGGCGTGAGCGCGCTGGCGAGAAGGTCGGCGGCCGGCCCGTCCATGGCGACATTCGGGCCGAGCGACTGGAATTGCCCGGCTGGCGTTTCGCCCTCGCGGGTGCAGACCCGTTCCGCCGTTGCGCTATGTTCCCACAGCACGCCGGTGCATCTCGCGGAGACCAGCATGCCCTCCAGCCGGTTTATCTCGACCTGCATGGGATCGGGCGGCAGGCCGCCCGTGTCACCTTCCGCCACATCCAGTGGCGCCGGCAGCACGGGTTCGCCGGAACCGGCGCCGCCGAAACGAATTCGCCGCTCTTCCAGATGCAGGGCGGCCGCCAGATGCACCGGGTTGTCATGAAGCGTGAAAGTGACGGGTGCGGAGATTTCAAGCCAGCCTGTCGCTGCGCCTTGCGGCAGGACATCTTCCATCCGGAGGACGAATTCCCCGCCCTGAAGATCCCATCGGGCAAGAACCTCCTGACCGGTCGCTTCGTTGACGATCCGGTGTTCGCGATCCTTTGGAGCCGCGTAAGCCGCCCCGAGCCTCTGGACATGGTCACTAACCGAACTCGACAATCCGCGGACCATCGCCTCGGGCGAGGCGGCGCCCGACCCGACAAGCTCGGCCAGGACGAGCGCCGCACCGTCAAAGTCGCCATCGACAAACATCAAGTCCAACGCGTCCTGCGCCAGGCGCGATTGCTCGGGGTCGAGTCCCCTGAGGCTTCCGTCAAACCCGGCGACGGTATTGAAGATCTCCGAGCCGGCGCCGAAGAGCGTTGGCGCAAAAAAGGCAAGGCCTGACGGCGACCAGGAGACGATGTCCGCACCATCCAGGACTTCGTAGGCGGCCTTGCGCGCATCCGGCGGGATCGACTCGGCTCCGGGCAGGTCCATCTCTTCCGTGACGTCTGCGACCAGGGCACCGCTGAAAAACATGATCTGCGGCGGATGATCCTGCGCGACTGCTGCCTGGGGCAGGACCAAAAGTCCGGCGCACAAGATGAGTTTCGCAGCACTAGAGCGGACGATCACGGCAAACCCCCACTGTGCTGGACACAACAATTCTTCTGCAGGTCCGGGGCGAACCAATAGGATCGATCACCTCGTCCCGGACGCCCGCTCAGAGCCGGATTCGGCGTGTGTCAGCAGCATTTGAGCAGATGTTAGAGTACGAAGTGTCGAATTGCCAACTCGCGGACCCCGGCCCGATCCCGCGCATTTCCTGGATTCGCACTGTCCCGGAGTCGGTTGGTTATCGCGCTCGTGAAGATCGAGGCCAGTCGCACACCGAGGGCTCGCGATCGACACGAGAAACGAATTCCTGATGTCCACGGCCAATGGCGGCGGTTGAGGCAAGCCAAATCAGCCAGGTGGCAGAACCAGAACCTTGCGATAGGGCAGGGTCAGCCGGGACAGCACCACCGAGGGCTCGTCGACGATCACCGGGTCGTAGCGGTCCTGGATCAGGCGCAGGAAGCGGTCCAGCGAGCCAAGCGTGAAGAAGTGCATCGGCACGACCACGTCCGGGTCGATCTGATCGATGACTTCCAGCATGTATTCCTGGGCCATGGTCATGCCGCCATCCACCGGCACCAGCAGCACGTCGATCTCGCCCAGCTCCGCCAGATGCACCTCGGTCAGCACATGGTGCAGGTGGCCGAGATGGGCGATGCACAGCCCGCCGGCCTCGAAGACGAAGATCGAATTGCCGTTGTAGCGGGTGCCGGTTCCCTGGCGCACATTGGTCGGCACGTTCCAGACGCGCAGATCCTCGACGATCAGATCGTGCGCCGCCATGCCGCCCGCCGGGTCCCAGCCGCGCAGCACCTCGTCGATCTCCGGCCGCACGAAATCCGTGTAGTGGGTGCTATGGGCATTGTTCATGGTGACGATGTCGGGCGGGGTCGGCGGCCGGTTGACGCCGTTATAGTCGGTGACCGCGCTGACTCCGCCCGGCGTCTCGATCAGGAAGCTGGAATGGCCGAGATAGGTCAGCCGCACGCTGCCTTCCGCCGGCAGGGCGGCAAGGATGATGCCCGGCTGCAGCCCGGCCATGGGCAGGCATTTGGCAATGGCGCCGGTGCTGGCTGTCACGGCCAGCAGAACCGCCCCGATCCAGACCAGGATCGGCCGGCTCACACGATTGGGTTCGAAGGCTCTATTCCCGCCGATAGCGCCCTCCCGCTCTTTAACCGCCGGCGATGAAGCCGCGCAGCGCCTCGGCCTCGTATTCGACCTCTTCCAGCCGGTACTTCACCACGTCGCCGATGCTGATCATGCCGCAGAGAGCGTCGTCCTCGGTCACCGGCAGGTGGCGGATGCGCTTCTGGCTCATGGTCTTCATCAACTCTTCCATGCTGTCGTGCCGGGAGCAGGTGAAGACGTCGCTGGTCATCGCTGTGCTGACCGGCTTGCTCAGCGCCTCGGCGCCGGCATCCGCCACGGCGCGAACGATGTCGCGCTCCGAGATGATGCCGTCGACGCTCTTGCCGTCGCCGCTGACCACCAGTGCGCCGATCCGGCGGCTGGACAGCTCGCCGGCAACTTCGGCCAGGGTCGCGTCCGGCTTGGTGGTGGCAACTTCGTTGCCCTTGGTCTTAAGGATTATTTCCACATTCATGGTCGTTCCCCCATCTGCGCCTCCTGCCGACATGCGTCCGCATTGGGTCCGGCGGCACGATGGCTGCCGAACGGCGGCGCCTCGGGTAGCAGTCTAACCATGCTTTCTCCCGCGGGCCAAGGCCCACGGTCTTCCGGCAGGCCCGGACCGGGTGGAAGTCGGTTGCGCAAGCGGCCCCGCTTCAGTGTGCTAGGCCTCCTGGGCCTTGTAGCTCACCGGCTGCGCGGCGTTCTGCTCTTCGAACACAGTGCGGTAGAGGTTCTTGTTGAGCGCGTACACGCCGGCGAAGGCGTGCGCCTCGTCCGGGAAGGGAATGTCGGTTCCGTGGGTCACCTCGTCCGAGGTGAGCCAGCCCATGAACCGATCCATCGCGGCCTTTCGGCCCATCGTCTTGCAGTCGTCGATGAGCCTGGCCATGGCCGCCTCGACCATGTCGTAGCGGGCGTACCACAGATGCGCCCACATCTCGTTTTGATGGGTGTAGCGCTGGATCCAGAACTCCACATCGTCCTCGTTGTTGGGATTCTGCGCCATCATCACATTGCGACGGCGTAGCTTCAGCGACGCAAGCAGCAGGTCCGGATTGCGGCGCCAGCGATCCAGACCGACCGTATCCGGATCACCGTCCGGTCCGTCGGGAAACAGGAACCGGTCGACGAAGATCTCATACGGGAATGTCGCCCGCCTGAGCTCCGGGATCTCGTAATAGATGATCATCTCGGAGAGGACGCTTGCCTCCAACTCGTTGTCGATCATCTTGCGCTGGAAGTTGGCGAATTCCATGCCAGGCAGGTACACCATGCTTCCGGCATGCCAGATCTCGTGCAGGTAATAGAGATCGTGGATTGCCGGGTTATCGTATTCGCGGATCTGGATACCGCCCCACCAGGCCGAAAAATGCGGGTTCTCGGCCTCATGGGTCACCGGAAAGAAGAACCGGGGCAGGCCGCAGAACTGCTCGACGGTCTTGTGGATCAGTCCGCCGGAGTCGTGCGAGTGCCGGAAGAATTCGCTGCGCCACAGATCGCGCGTGAAGGCGCGAATGTCGTCGGCTTCCGCAAGTACGATCGGATCTCTCATACTGGCCTCCCATCGCGCTCAAGGCCCTCATGCGGTCGCGCCCGGACCGTCGGATCCACCCGGGTGTCGATGTCGTGCGCCATGGTCGGGGTCAGGCAGACGCGGACCAGTTCCTCTCCTTGCGATCCGCGCGTCAGATACCGCTCCAGATCGGTCGGGTCCTTGCGGGGCGGCATGGTACCCAGGAGGAAGACATCGCTGGGCGCAAGGGCCAGGCCCAGTCTCCGATTTGCGTGATCGATCGCGCTCGCCTGCGCGACTGAGTACTTCTTCGGCAGGTCATGCACGCCGTGGCGCTTCATCACCTCGGTGCCGATACGCAGGGCCATCAGGCTCTTGAACCAGATGTTGCCGAACAGGCCCGGATAGGCGGTACGCGACAATACGCCGCCGATGCGGTGGTAGTAGACACCGGCCGGCTTGCTCAAGGAGAAGAACACAGTCGGGATGTTCGGGTGGTCGGCCCTGACCCGAAACGGCCTGGCGATGCATCCGACATAGGTCAGGTCCAGCATCAACTCGGCGGTCGGCTGCGCATCATGGAGGGCGCTGGCGAAAGCGTCGAAATCCGGCCAGACATTGCCGTCGATCGCGGACGGGTGGCTCAGATAGACCTGATCCGTCGGGCCGATCCGTGCCAGGCACTCACGCCAGCTCCTTCGGTTGTGCGTTGTGACGGGGATGCCCGCCGCGGAGGCATAGGCACCGAAGCCCTCATACTCGCCGATGAAGACGTGGATCTGCGGCTGGAACCCCTCGATGCGCGCCCGGGCACCATAGGCGTGGATCGCCTCGCGCAGTCCCTCGCTGGCGCCGGCGGTGGGATACATGAAGGGGAAGCGGTTCCAATCCGCCTCGACGATCGGCCGTGACCAGTGTTTCCACGTCTCGAAGAACGCTTCATGCATGGCGTCCTGCTTCTGGGTCCATGCCTCGCGATAGGAATCGTGGAAGGCGTCGCGGACCGGGCCGCCCGTGTCTCCCAGGATATCGTCAATCACCGCTTCGGTCTCCGGCATCACAAGCGAATAGATCGTCTTGGAGACCCCGGATTGCTGCAAGACTGCGTTCAGCGCCTCATGATTGCTCATCATGGATTGCCCCGCCGGTCGGGATGTAAGAACAGGTGCGCTCGTGCGGCGCATATACTGCTCTTCAGTCCATTACCAATATGCGAACGGCCGGGTGAGATTGCTACCAGCGGGCTGGACGGCGCCGGCCGTCACCGGCTGCGGATCATCATCTGCGCCGGACCGTCCGGGGTCGTGACGATCCGGTCGGCCACGAAGCCGGCCTTCTCGAAGGCGCGGATCGAGCCGCGATTGTCCGGTGACGGGTCGGCGGACAGGCGCTCCACGCCGGGACGCGACAGGAACCAGTCGCCGAACGCGCGCAGATAGCCGGAGCCGTGGCCCTGCCCGGTCGCCTCCGGCGGTCCGATGAAGGTGTCGAGGCCCCAGGTGCCGGCGGGCTGGCTGGGCCATTCGGGCCCGGCCCCGGCGGCGTCATAGGCCTGCAGATAGGCGATCGGGCGGCCGTCGGCCTCGACGATGAAGACCTCCGCCCAATCCGCCGCCATCAGGTCGGTGACCATCTCCAGCTCATGGTCCTGCTCGCCCCACCATCGCCGGACATGATCCGCCGCCAGCCAGCGGCGCAGCATCGGCAGGTCGTCTAGCGTCGCAGGGCGAAATCGGTATGGGTCGCCGGGCGGTCCCTCAGATACGGTGTCAGTCGCCATTCCGCGAATTTGATCGCACGGGTCACAAGGAAGTTGATCGTCAGATAGATTGCGCCGGCGACAATGAAGATCTCGAACGGCGCGAATGTCCGGCTGACGATGGCTCGGGCGATGCCGGTGATCTCCATGATCGTCACGGTGCTGGCCAGCGAACTTGCCTTCACCATAAGGATTACCTCGTTGCCATAGGCCGGCAGGGCCTGGCGGAACGCCGCCGGCAGGATGATCCGGCGATAGGTCATGATCGTCGACATGCCGCAGGCCCGCGCCGCCTCGACGCTGCCATGGGGCACCGACTGGATGCCGCCACGGATGATCTCGCTGGTATAGGCGGCGGTGTTCATGGCCAGGGCGATGATGGCGCACCAATAGGCGTCACGCAGCACCGGCCAGGCAAAGCTCTCGCGCACCACCTCGAACTGGCCGATGCCGTAGTAGATCAGGAAGATCTGGACCAGCAGCGGCGTGCCCCGGAACACGAACACGTAGCTGTAGGCGAATCCCGACAGCATCGGGTTGACCGACATGCGCATGGTCGCCAGCCCGATGGCAGCGACTCCGCCGAACAGCAGCGACAGGGCGACCAGGCCGATGGTCACGGGGATGCCCTCGGCGATTCTGGGCAGGCTGCTGATCATCAGCGAGAAATCCATGTCAGCCTCGCCTCGTGCCGCGACCGTAGTGTTTTTCGCCCTTTTGGAAGGCGATCGTCGAGAACGTCGTCATGACCAGGAACAGCAGGGCGGCGACGAGGTAGAAATTGAACGGCTCTCGCGTCGACCGGGCGGCCACGCTTGATTGCCGCATCAGTTCCGCCAATCCCGTGACCGAGATCAGCGCGGTGTCCTTCAGCGTGAGCTGCCAGACATTTCCGAGGCCCGGAAGAGCGTAGCGCATGATCTGCGGCAACATGATTCGGCGGAAGATCAGCCAGCGATGCATGCCTACGGCCCGCGCCGCCTCGATCTGGCCGGCCGGTATGGTCTGGATTGCGCCTCGCAGCACCTCGGTGGAATAGGCGCCGGAGATGATCCCCACCGCCAGTACGCCGACGGTGAAGGGTTGCACCTGCACCGAACCGGTGTAGCCGAAGACCGCGGCGACCGCCTGCACGGCGCCGGGCATGCCGAAGAACAGCAGGTAGATGACCAGCAGTTCCGGCACACCGCGGACGACGGTGGTGAAGACGTCGGCCGACCCGCGCAGCACTGCACTATGCGCCAGCTTGGCGCCGGCGCCAGCCATCCCGACGACGACGCCGCTGAGGAAGGACAGGACGGCCACGACCACGGTCATGCCGGCGCCCAGGAGTATCTGGTCGCCCCAACCGGTTTCGCCGAAGCTGAAGAGTTCTATCATGTCCGAGAAAGCGCATGCGGCCGCCCGCCAGGGCGGACGGCCGCAGACCGTTTACGAGATATGCGCGGCGTCAACCACCCGATCAGAACATGGTGATGTCGTAGCCGAAGTACTGGTTGGACAGCATGGTGACCGTGCCGTCTTCCTTCAGCGCCGTCAGGGCCGCGTTGACCCGTTCCAAAAGCTCGGTGTCGTCCTTGCGCATTCCGACGCCGACGCCCTCGCCGAACACCGGGAACTCCGCGCCGGTCAGGCGCGGCCCGAAGACATCGAACGCGGCGCCGTCGGGCTTCTCCATGAACGCCTTCCAGGCCGCGAAATCGGCCAGGGCGGCATCGATCCGGCCGCTGCTCAGGTCGAGCTCCATGTTCTCCTGGGTGTCGTAGAGCCGCAGCTCAACCATGCCGGAGAGTTGTTCCTCGACGAAATTGGCATGGATCGTCGCGGTCTGAACACCGACAACCTTGCCGTCGATCGCGGCCTTTAGATCGTCCAGGGTCTCCGCGTCCTGCAGCGACGAGGACTTCTCCGCCAGGAAATAGGCCGGGTCGGTGACATAGCCCTGGCTGAAATTGATCCGCTCGCGGCGCTCCTCGGTGATCGACATGCCGGCCATGATGGCGTCATAGCGGCCGTTCATCAGGGCCGGGATGATGCCGTCCCAATCCTGGGCGACGAACTCGCAGGTGGCGTTCATCTTCTCGCACATGGCGTTGGCCAAATCGATCTCGAAGCCGGCGAGCTCACCATTGGCCTCGGTGTAGTTCCACGGAGGGTATGCACCCTCGGTGCCGATCCGGATCACATCGTCCTGGGCGGATGCCGCCGTGACCGAGAGCGCCAGGGCGGCGCCGGCGATCGTTGATACCCATTTATTCACCTGAAACCTCCAGTTTTCCGTTGTTCTTGTCTCATTCCGGCCGCCGGGACGGCCGTCGGGATGGCGGAATTTCGGCGGGAAACACCGCGTTGGTCAAGTCGAATGCCACAACCCTCGCAATTCGTCACCTAAAAATTCATGTGTAGAATTAAATAATCACCATAAATGTTTGATAACACATAAGAATTTGTGTTTTCGGCCTCTCGCGGCACCTAGCAAACCAAAACTTCTTGGGAAATTATATAAATAAAATCAACTCGTTTCAGCTTGTTCTTAAATCCAGTTCTGAATATCTCGCGCGCGTCCTGCGGCCCGTCCTCAGAAATTCGTGGCGAGGAACTGCCGGCACCGGTCGGAGCGCGGGTTGTCGAAAACCTGGGCCGGCGATCCGGCCTCCTCGACCCGGCCCTGATCCAGGAACACCACCTGCGACGACACCTCGCGCGCGAACCGCATCTCGTGCGTCACCAGCAGCATGGTGTTGCCTTCCTCCGCGAGCTGGCGGATCACCCTGAGCACCTCGCCCACCAGTTCCGGGTCCAGGGCGGAGGTCGGCTCGTCGAACAGCATCACCTTCGGCCGCATGGCCAGGGCGCGGGCGATAGCGGCACGCTGCTGCTGGCCGCCGGAGAGGTGGCTCGGATAATGGTCGCGCTTGTCGGCGATGCCGACCTTGGCCAGAATCTCCATGGCGTGTTCCACCGCCTCGCCCCTGGGCACCTTCAGCACATGCACCGGCGCCTCGATGACGTTCTCCAGCACCGTCATATGGGCCCACAGGTTGAAGCTCTGGAACACCATGCCCAGGCTGGCGCGGATGCGGTCGACCTGTTTGCGGTCCGCCGGCACGGCGCTGCCGTCGCGTAGCCGCTTCATGCGGATCAGCTCGCCATTGACCAGGACGCGGCCGTCATCGGGGGTTTCCAGCAGGTTGATGCAGCGCAGGAAGGTGCTCTTGCCGGAGCCCGACGAGCCGATCATCGAGATGACGTCGCCCTGATGGGCGGTCATCGAGACGCCCTTCAGCACCTCCAGATCGGCGAAGCGCTTGTGCAGATCCTCGACCTCGATGGCGGGAACGGCGCCATTGCCGCCATTTCCCGGCCCTGTCAAATCCGTCATGCCGCTCCCCCTGCCGCGCCTTGCGGTCAGGAGGAGTGTAGAACCATGGTGCGGCCCGGGAAAGTGCCTGCCCGACGCGCCGGATCCGGCCATCGGTTAATGCTCGCGAAACACGTGTGGTTTAGTGATGCCTCGGCGGCTCATGGAATCTCGGATACGGTGCGGAGCGACATCGCATGACCATGGCAGGTACCAGTCCGGCCGCCGGGAAGAACAGCCGGCACGTTCTGATTGGCGGCGGCAGTGGGTTCATCGGGTCGGCGCTGTCAGCGGCCCTTTCCGCGCGCGGCGATACGGTCTCGCTGATCTCCAGGACGGCCGGGCCCGGGCGGCTGACCTGGGACGAACTGGCGCGGGACGGCCTGCCCGACTGCGATGCGGTGGTCAATCTGGCGGGGCAGCACATCCTCGATGTCAGCCGGCGCTGGAACGATGCCTATCGCGACGAGGTCCTGCGCTCCCGGGTCGAGACCACGAAGACCCTGGTGCAGGCGATCAACGCCAGCGACAACCCGCCGGAGGTCTTCGTCTCCACGGCCGGCAAGTGCTTCTACGGCACCCGGGAGCTGGACGCCGATGAAAGCCATCCCGAACTCGACGAGGATTCCCAGCCTATGGGCATGGACTTTCCCGCCGAGCTTGTCGGCCAGTGGGAGGCCGCGGCCGAAGGGGTGGATGCCGGGCGGGTCCGCCACATCCGTGTGCGGATCGGCGTCGTGCTGGGGGCGGTGGAGCGGCAGTCGCCCCTCGGCCGGCTATGGCGGATCGGCCGGGCGCGGGGATTCCTGCCGATCATCCGGCTGCCGTTCTGCCTGGGGCTCGGCTGCCGGATCGGCAAGGGCACGCAGCCTTTCCCCTGGATCCATATCGACGACATGACCGGCATCCTGCTGCACGTCCTCGACCGCCCCGAGACGGAAGGCCGCTACAATGCCGTGTCGCCGGGGATCGTCACCCATCGGGACTTCGTGGAGGCCTTCGCCAAGCGTCTCAGGCGGCCGATCGTCTGGACGGCGCCGGAATGGCTGGTGCGCGCAATTGTCGGCGATGAGCGTTCGTCGATCCTGCTGCGCGGGCAGAACGTCAAACCCAAGCGCACGCTCGCCTCGGGCTATGTTTTCCGGTACCCGGATCTGACAGGCGCGCTCGAAGATCTGGTCCAGATAACGATCTGAGGACGTGCGGCCCCCGGCCCGGCCGCTAGGGCTCTTCCGGCGTCACCGATGCCAGGAATTCGCGCACCGTCTTGTAAGCCTCGGTCCCGGGCTCGAGCTGTCCCAGCAGCCTCTGCCACAGCGCCGTCGCGTCGTCCGGCCGGTTGTCGGCCAAGGCCTTCGCGCCCAGGAACCAGAGGGCGCGGGTGTCGTTCGGGTCGAGCGCCAGCAACCGGTCCATGACGGCGATGAATTCCGGCCTCAACTCGCGGCCGGCGGCGGTATCCATCAGCGCGTCGGCATAGGCGCCCAGGATTTCGGGGTCCTGGGGCGACAGCTCCACCGCCCGGGCCAGGGCGGCGCTGGCATCCTCGGCCTGGCCCAGCACGCGATAGGCGGCGCCCAGGCGGATCCAGCCGTTCAGATCGTCGGGATCGTCTTCCAGCCGGCTCGCCAGCCCCTCGACCATGCCGCGGATCATCTCCGCCTGCTCTTCCGGCGTCATGGATTGCGCGGCTTCGATGTCGGCGGCGGTCGGCCCGCGCGGTCCTGCGGCAGCCTGCGCCGGTTCGGGCACCTGGCTGTCGGGGTCCAGCCCCATGCGCTCGGCCGTATTGCGGATCTGCTGTTCGACCGTCGGCAGCCAAGGCGCGCCGGCCGGGCTGGTCGCGGCCAGGGCCTGCCAGCGTTCCAGGGCGCCGGCATCGTCGCCGGCCTGGGCCCGCGCCAGGGCCAGGTAGTATTGCGCCCGGGGATCGTCCGGCAGCCTCTCCAGAACGGATTCGAAGGCGCGGACGGCGTCCGCCGTGACCATGCCGTTGCCCGCCTCCACCAGCGCCTCGGCGTAGAAGCCTGTCACGGTGGGGTCGCCGCCGGTCAGGCCGATGGCGCGGACAAAGGCCGGGATCGCGTCTTCGGGCCGGCCCAGATCGCGATAGCGCTGGCCCAGCTCGACCCATCCGGCGGCATCCTCGGGATTGTCGGCCAGGGTCGCGGCCAGCGCCTCGGCCTCGCGCAGCGCCGCCACCAGCACCTCCTGCCCGGACTGGTCGCGGGCGGCGAAGGGCTGGGAGGGCAGGTCCGGCCGGCCGGAGGGCAGGTAGAGCGCCAGGGCCGCAATCGGCAGCAGGGCCACCACCGCCAGGCGCAGCCATCGCCCGCCGCGTTGCGCGCCGCCGGACCGGGAATCCTGATCGGCGGCGGCCAGCATGCGGCGGGAGATCTCGGTGCGGGCGGCCTCGGCCTGTCGGGCGTCGATCAGGCCGCGCTCAGCATCCCGGTCGACCTCGGCCAGCTGGTCGCGATAGACCGCCATGTCGTGGCCGCCGGCCTCGGCATCGGCCGCGTTGCGGCGCGGCCAGAGCAGCAGGCAGACGATGGCGGCGGTCATCGCCGCGGCGGCAAGCCACAGGGTCACGCCGGGTCGTCCTTGCGGTCATCGGCCGACTGGCGCAGCAGCGCATCGACACGGCGGCGCTCGTCAGGCGTCAGCGGATCGGGCTCGGTGGTGGCGCCGGCGCGCCGCCGCATGGCCAGGGCCAGGCCGATGGCGACGATCACCAGGATCGCCGCCGGCCCGAACCACAGCGCATAGGTGTTCGGCTGCACCGGCGGGCGGAGCAGCACATAGTCGCCATAGCGTTCGGTGACGAATGCCAGGACCTGGGCATCGCTGTCGCCGGCCACCAGCCGTTGGCGCACCAGCACCCGCAGGTCCCGGGCCAGATCGGCATTGCTGTCGTCGATCGACTGATTCTGGCAGACCAGGCAGCGCAGCTCCTTGGACAGCTCCCGCGCCCGCTCCTCAAGCACCGGGTCGTCCAGCCGCTCGCTCGGCTCGACCGCGCCGGCCAGGACCGGCCAGAGCGCGATTGCCAGCACGGCGATGGCGGCCTTGCGGACCAGCGCGATCATCCCGAAAGCCCTTCGATCAGCGGCATCAGCTGGTCGCGCACGATGTCCGGGGTCAACGGGCCGGCATGGCGGAAGCGGATATGCCCGTCACCGTCGACGACGAAGGTCTCGGGAACGCCGTAGACGCCCCAGTCGATGGCGGTGCGGCCGTCGGCATCGGCCCCGACCTTCTCATAGGGGTTGCCGTGCCGGGACAGCCAGGCGGTGGCGTCGGCCGTCTCGTCCTTGTAGTTGACGCCGAAGACCGGAATGCCCTCTTCGCTGGCCAGGCGGGTGAGCAGCGGGTGCTCGGCCAGGCAAGGCACGCACCAGCTGGCGAAGAAGTTCACCAGCTGCACGGAGCCCGCCAGATCGGCCCGCGCCACGCCGCCCGGGATGCCGGGCAGGGCCGGCAGGGCGAAGTCCGGCGCCGGCCGGTCGATCAGGGCCGAGGGCAGCACGCTGGGATCGTCGCCGCGGATCAGCGGCACCGCCATCCACACCGCGACCGCCGCGAACAGCAGCACCGGCAGCAGGAAGATCAGCCGTCTCATCGGCCTTTCGGCTCCTTGGAATGGCGTTGTTTCATGGTCTCGGCGGCACGCAGAAAGGCGTCTCGGTCGATGGTGGTCGCCGCATCCTCCAGCAGCACCGTCAGCACGTAGTTGTTGCCCAGCCCCGTGGCCTCGGCCAGATCGCGGAGAGTGGCATAGGCCTCTTCGCTCAGCCGTGCGGCGAACCGCTTGGGCAGCGGTTTGTGGTGGCGGGGTACAGGCTCGCTCATCGGCCCTTCCTAGCACGCTCCGGATGGGTGCGGCGGGTCTATTCCGCCGGTTGCGGCGCGGCCGGCGCGGCGCGGCGGGCACGGGTCGGGGCGCCGACCCTGAGGCGCCGGTCGCTCAGGCTGACCAGCCCGCCCAGCGCCATGACGATGGACCCGATCCAGATCCAGGGCACCAGCGGGTGGTGCCACAGCCGGACCACCCAGCGGCCCTGGTCGTCCGGCCCGTCGCCGATGGCGGCGTAGAGATCGGACAGCATGGTGGTACGGATCGCTGCCTCGGTGGTCGGCATGCCGGCGACCGGGTAGAAGCGCTTTTCCGGCTCCAGCACGGTGACGAATTCGCCGTCGCGGCGCGCCGTCAGCAAACCGCGCTCGGCCACGTAGTTCGGGCCCTGGACGTCCTCGACGCCGTCGAACGTCACTTCGAAACCGGCCACCTCCACGCTCTGGCCCGGCGCCAGGGACTCGATCCGCTCGGTTTTCCAGACCGAGGTGCCGATCATGCCAGCGACCGCGATGCCCATGCCGGCATGGGCGATGGTCAGGCCCCAGGCGCTGCGCGGCAGCCCCTTGGCCCGGCGCCAGCTATCGGCAGCGGGAACGCGGAACAGGCGGATGCGCTCGGCGAATTCGGTCAGGGCGCCGAAAAAGGCCCAGGCGGCGAATGCCATGCCCAGCGGCGCCAGCACCGGGCCGCCGGAGTGCCAATAGAACGCGCCCAGACCGATGATCACCGAGAGCGCCGCGGCTATCTTCAGCCGGCCCAGGGCGCCGGCCAGGTCGGCCCGCTTCCAGGCCAGCATGGGCCCGATCGCCATGACCCCGATCAGCGCCGTCGCCAGGGGCAGGAAGGCCGTGTTGAAGAAGGGCGGGCCCACCGACACCTTGCCGCCGCCGATGGATTCCAGCAACAGCGGGTACAGGGTGCCGATCAGAACGACCGCGCCGGCGATGGTCAGCAGGGCGTTGTTCAGCACCAGCCCGCCCTCCCGGCTGATCGGCGCGAACAGCCCGCCGCCTTTCAGGCCCGGCGCCCGGATTGCATAGAGGGTCAGGGATCCACCGATGGCGATGGCGAGCAGCAGCAGGATGAAGACGCCGCGCTCGGGATCGACCGCGAAAGCGTGCACCGAGGTCAGGATGCCGGAGCGCACCAGGAAGGTACCCAGCAGGCTGAGCCCGAAGGTCAGGATGGCCAGCAGGATGGTCCAGCTCTTCAGGGTGTCGCGCTTCTCCACCACGATGGCGGAGTGCAGCAGGGCGGTGCCGGTCAGCCAGGGCATGAAGCTGGCATTCTCCACCGGGTCCCAGAACCACCAACCGCCCCAGCCGAGCTCGTAATAGGCCCACCAGGAGCCGAGCGCGATGCCGACGGTGAGCGCGCACCAGGCGGCCAGGGTCCAGGGCCGCACCCAGCGGGCCCAGGCGGCGTCGACCCGGCCCTCGATCAGGGCGGCCACGGCGAAGCTGAAGGCCATGGAGAAGCCGACATAGCCGAGATAGAGGAAGGGCGGATGGAAGGCGAGGCCCGGATCCTGCAGCAGCGGGTTCAGGTCGGTGCCGTCGAAGGGCGGCGGGTCGACCCTGAGGAACGGGTTCGACGTCATCAGGATGAAGGCCAGGAAACCCAGGCCGATCATCGCCTGCACCGACAGCACCCGGGCCTGCAGGCGCGGCGGCAGATTGTCGCCGAACCACGCCACCATGGCGCCGAACAGGGCCAGGATCAGCACCCAGAGGACCATCGAGCCCTCATGATTGCCCCATACCCCGGCCACCTTGTAGAGCATCGGCTTGGCGGAATGGCTGTTCTCGACGACGTTCGAGACGGTGAAGTCGGAGACCACGAAGGCGTACATCAGCGCCAGGAAGGCGACCAGGATCATGGCGAACTGGCCGACCGCCGCCGGCCTTGCCATGGCCATCCAGTCTGCATTGCCGCGCGCCGCACCGGCCATCGGCACCACCGCCTGGACCAGGGACAGCAGCAGCGCCAGGATCAGCGCGAAATGGCCGAGTTCGGGGATCATTGTCCAGCGGCCTGGCCGCCGCGCCACTCGCCGCTTTCCTTCAGCGCGTCGGCGACCTCGCGGGGCATGTAGGTCTCGTCATGCTTGGCCAGCACGTCGCTGGCCTCGAAGGTGCCGTCGGCGCGCAGCCGGCCTTCGGCGACCACCCCCTGCCCCTCGCGGAACAGGTCCGGCAGGATGCCGCTGTAGACCACCGGTACGGTGTGGGCCAGATCGGTGACCGTGAAGGCGATCGAGATCCCGTCATCGAGCCGCTCGACGCTTTCCTCGGCCACCAGCCCGCCGAGGCGGAACCGCTGGTCGACGGCGACCGGTTTGGCCTGCAGGTCGGACGGGCTGTAGAAGAACAGCAGGTTGTCCTGAAAGGCGGTCAGGGTCAGGGCCGCCGCCACGGCCAGGCCGGTCAGCGACAATCCGAGCAGGTAGAGCCGCCGCTTCTTGCGGGTCATCGTGCCTCCCCGGCGTTGCTCTCCGTCAAGGCGGCCGGCGGTGGATCGGGCCGTTCCGCCCGCCCCTTGCCGCGGGCCTCTTCAAGCAGGCGCACCGCCTGCTGCTGGCGGCGCAGGGAGCGCAGCGAGGCGACCAGCATGCCGATCATCACCACGGTCGCGACCGCATAGGCCGACCAGATGAAGGCGGCGTGGCCGCCCATGGCGAAATATTCGCTCATCCCGCCGCCCCTACTGCCCGGCCCGCGCCAGCTGCATGACCTGGACCCGTCTGTTGAGGATCTCGGCACGGGTGCGCAGCAGGGCCAGGGTCACGAAATAGGCGGTGAAGGCGGCCGACATGATCAGCAGGGGGGTCAGGATGCTGGGGTCGATCGCCGGCACGTCGAGGCGGCTGACCGACGCCGGCTGGTGCAGGGTGTTCCACCAGTCGACGGAGAACTTGATCACCGGCAGGTTGACCGATCCGATCAGCACCAGGATGGCGCCGGCCTTGAGCCCGCGTCCGGGATCGTCGAAGGCGTTCACCAGGGCGATGTAGCCGAGATAGAGGAAGAACAGGATCAGCACGCTGGTCAGCCGGGCGTCCCAGACCCACCAGGTGCCCCACATGGGCTCGCCCCACAGGCTGCCGCTGATCAGGCAGATGGCGGTGAAGCCGGCGCCGATCGGGGCCACCGCCTTGCAGAACAGCTCCGCCAGCGGATGCCGCCAGACCAGCCCGACGAAGCTGGCCACCGCCATGTTGGCGTAGACGAACATCGCCATCCAGGCGGACGGCACATGGACATACATGATCCGCACCGTCTCACCCTGCTGATAATCCGCCGGCGACGCCAGCAGCGCAAAGTACAGGCCGACGGCCAGCAGCAGGATCGTCAGCCCGGCGCTCCAGGGCAGGATCGCGGCGCTGATGCGCTGGAAACGGGCAGGGTTGGCGAAGCGGTGCATATCAACCGGTTAGATAGGGCATTGCGGCGATCTATTCCATGACGATGGCATGGTCATGGCCACAACTGCGGTCAAATGATCGTCAGGGCCACGACCGGCCCGACAATGCCCGCCCGGGCCGGCCGCGCCTTGATCGATGTCATTCGAACTTCGGACAATTCGCTTCTCTCTAACTTCGTCGTCCCCGGACTTGATCCGGGGACCCATGGCGCCGCCAGCGCTCCTCCCCGACATGGGTCCCCGGGTCAAGCCCGGGGACGACGCAGGAGGAAGTTGCAAGCCACCGCTAGCTTAGCGCCTGGCGGATCGCCGCGGCTGCGGCAATCGGGGCCAGCGGCAGGGCGGCGGCCAGGACGCCGGCCAGCAGCAGCAGATGCGGCCGGGCCGAGACCCCGGTCAGGGCCGCCTCGACGGCGGTGGCCCCGAAGATCAGCACCGGCACGAACAGGGGCAGAACCAGCAGCGACAGCAGCACGCCGCCGCGCCGCGCGCCCAGGGTCAGCGCCGCGCCGGCGGCACCGATCAGGCTCAGGGTCGGCGTTCCCAGGGCCAGGCTGACGATCAGCACCACGAACCCCTCCGCCGGCATGTCCAGCAGCAGCGCCAGCACCGGGGCCGCGGCGATCAGCGGCAGGCCGGTGACCAGCCAATGGGCCGTCACCTTGGCGAGCGCGCAGGCTTCCAGCGGCAGCGGCGACAGGGCTAGCAGGTCTAGGCCGCCATCCTCGTAGTCGTTGGCGAACAGCCGCTCCAGCGACAGCAGCGAGGCCAGCAGGGCCGCGACCCAGATCACGCCGGCGGCGATACGCGCCAGCAGCGTCGCCTCCGGCCCCAGCGCCAGCGGGAACATCACCACGGTCACCACGAAGAACATGACGGCGGTGGTGGCGTCGGTGCCGGCGCGCAGCGAGAGCTTCAGGTCGCGCCGGATGAGAGCCGCGAAGCGCTTCATGCCAGCCCCTCGGCGGCGAGGTCGGCCGACGGGTCAACCTCGTCCAGGGCGCCGGCCGCCGGCGCGTAGTCGGCGACCTGCAGCTGCTCGGCCCCGGGCAGCGGCATCTCGGTATGGGTCGCCAGGACGACCATGCCGCCGCCATTGCGATGGCGGGCGATGGCCGAACCAAGGCGGCCGACCCCGTCGGTGTCGAGCGCGACGGTCGGCTCGTCGAGCAGCCAGAGCGGTGCCGCGGACACCAGAAGCCGGGCGATGGCCAGGCGCCGCCGCTGACCGGAGGAGAGATAGCGCCCCGGCAGGTCGGAAAGGTCGCCGAGACCGAGCTCCTCCAGCGCCAGCCGGGCACGGGCGGCCGCCTCGGAGGGATCGGCGAGCGCGGCCCAGAAGGCAAGGTTCTCCTGCACGCTGAGGGCCGGCTTGATGGCGTCGTGATAGCCGAGGAAGGCAAGCCTGGCCGAAACCGGCTGGTCGGAGCCGTGCAGCGCCTCGCCATCCCAGGTCAGGCCGCCGGTTAGGGGCCGGATCAGCCCGGCCATCAGCCGCAGCAGTGTTGACTTGCCGCTGCCGTTCGGTCCGGTCAGCACCAGGGCGCCGCCGGGCTCCACCGCAAAATCGAGGCCGGTGAAGAGCAGACGCGGTCCGCGGGCGCAGGAGAGGTCGCTACCGGCGAACATGTCGGCGATTGGCGAGGGCGGGATCGGATGGGGGCGTGAAACCGGGTCCGGACATGGCGGCTGCTATAGCACAGCGGCGCCGGACGCCAAGCAAAAGCGGCTGCCAAAAAAAGGACGGCCGCCGCGGGGGCGATGCGGCGGCCGTCTCTCAGTCCGGTGCCACGGCTGGCGGAGGCTAATGCCGAGGCGTCCGGTTCTCTGGGGAGTCAACGGCACGCTCGTGCGAACCGCCTGGTCAAAAGACCATCTTTGTTAAGGATACGTTAAGACCCGATCGTGGCGAAACTAAGATGATTCCTTAACGGGCTCACAAAGTTTCCGCAATTGGACAAGTTACCGCACCCCTGCGGACCGGATCCTCTAATGGTTCCGCCTCTAACGATCGGCAGAACGAACCGATGCCTGCGGCGCTTCTTGTCCGTTTCTACGATTGTACAGAGTTGTTCCGGGCAATGTCCGTCAGCGTTCGTTCTCCAAGGCACGGCGGACCCGTCGCAGGATCTTGTCGCGGGCCTTGGAGCCGGCGGCGCCTTCCAGGGCGGACCTGAGGTCGAGGGTGATCTGGGCCAGTTCGTTGTGCCAGTCGGGGCGGCCGACTGCGTCCGGCGGCAGGCGTCGTGGCGCGGCTTGCGGGCTTGCCGCTCCGGTCAGCAGGTCGATCTCATCGTCCAGCCGCGGGATCAGCACCCTCTCCGACTCGAATCCTGACGCGATCAGGCGGTCGCGCAAGGCGGTCAGGGCGCCCTCCTCGCCATGGGTCAGAAAGGTCGCCCGGGCGATCGGACGCCGCTCCTCCATCCAGGCGACCAGCTCGTCGGCGTCTGCGTGGCCGGAATAGGCATCGATGCGACGGATCCGTGCCCGGATCCGGATGTCTTCGCCATGGATCCGGACCGACTGCGCCCCGTCGGCGAGCAGGCTGCCGAGCGTGCCGACGGCCTGAAAGCCGACCAGCAAAACGGTGGTGCCCCGCCGCCACAGATGGTGCTTCAGATGATGGCGAATGCGGCCTGCGTCGCACATGCCGCTCGCAGCCATGACGATCATTCCGCCGGTAAAGCGTTCGATCGCCTTGCTCTCCTCGACGCTGGCGGTGAACCGGACATTGTCCCTGGCAAACAGCTCCGGACGGGGCGAGACATCCTCCAACTCGGCGGCGTGGCGGGCGAAGACCTCGGTTGCCCGGATGGCCAGCGGCGAGTCGAGGAACAGCGGAACCGATGGCACCGACCCCGCGTCCATCAGGTCCAGCAGATCGGCCAGCAACTCCTGGGTTCGCTCCACCGCGAAACTCGGGATCAGCAGAGTGCCGTCGTTCTCCAGGGCGGCGCAGACCTCCTCCGCCAGTTGAGCCCGGCGCTGGTCCGGCGTCACGCTGGGCCGCGGCCGGTCGCCATAAGTCGCCTCGCAGAAGACGTAGTCGAAGCCGTCCGGCGCGTCAGGGTCCGGGTGGAAGCGCTTGTGCTCCGGGCCGAGGTCGCCGGAGAACAGCAGTCGCAGCAGCCGCGGCGCGGAGGCTCCGGTGGCGATCTCGAGCTCGACGGACGCCGCTCCGAGGATGTGCCCGGAATTCCAGAAGCGGGCGCGGACTCCGGCGCCCGCTTCCTCCCAGTGTCCGTAATCGACGGAATGGAACCGGTCGAGCGCCGCCTCCGCGTCGGCCCGCGTGTAGATCGGGCTGACCGGGGCGATGCCGCGCCTCGCATTGCGCCGATTCAGCCGCTCGACCTCGGTCTCCTGGATATAGCCGCTGTCGGGCAGCATGAACGACAGCAGGTCGCGGCTGCCTGCGGTCGCGATGACCCGGCCGGCGAATCCCAGGTTGACCAGTTTGGGCACCAGCCCGGCATGGTCGATATGGGCATGGGTCAGCAACACGAAATCAAGTTTGGACGGATCGAAGGGGAAGCGGCCGTAGTTCAGCGCCTTCACCGTCTTGGGCCCCTGGAACAGGCCGCAATCGACGAGGAATTGACCGCCGGGATGGCGCACCCAGTAGCACGAGCCGGTCACGGTTCCGGCGGCGCCGCAGAATGTGAGCAGCACGGTCAAGGCCCGGTCACCGAACCGCAATCACACATCAGATACCGCTTCTGTCCCCAGCAGAGGGAGGCGCGGACATTTGCCAGCGTTGCTCCTTGCCCGTTGCTCGACCGACTGAAACTCGTCTTGCGCATCTGCAATGAAACTCATGATCGCGGCCGGCCTTCGAAACCGGTTAGCGGGATTTGCTGCAGGTGTCCTGCAGGCCCATGGCGCAGGATTTCCGGTACAGCGAGCGGGCCAGCGCCGCATCCCGCGGCACGCCGAGCCCCTGTTCGTACATTTCTCCGAGGTTGGCGCAGCCCTGCGCGCTTCCCAACTCGCATCCCCGCCGGTACAGGCTGGCCGCGTGGGCATAGTCGCTCGCCACCCCATGCCCCTCGTCGAAGAGGAAGCCGAGATTGGTGCAGCCCTGCGCGCTGCCGGCATCGCAGGCGCGGCCGAAATTGCGCCGGGCCTGACCGTAATCCTGCTCCACTCCGCGACCGCTGTAGTACTGCCGGCCGAGATTGGCGCAGCCCTGGGGCACGCCGTCATTGCAAGCCTGGCGGTAGAGCGAGACGGCGGTGACCTGGTCGGTGTCCACCCCCAGCCCCAGTTCAAAGGCGCGGCCGAGATCGCTGCAGGCCGGCGTGTCGCCGGATTTGCAGGCCTGGCGGTACAGGCCGGCCGCCTGCACGTAGTCCTGTTCGACCCCCAGACCGTCGGTGTAGAGCCCGGCAAGGTTGGAGCATCCGACCGGATTTCCGCCGTCGCATCCCCGCCGGTAGAGGGCGGCGGCCTGGGCGTAGTCCTGCTCCAGCCCGTTGCCCAGATCGTAGAGATAGCCGAGATTGGTGCAGCCCCGGGCATTGCCGGTGTCGCAGCCCTCTCGATACAGCTCCGCGGCGCGCGCCAGGTCCTGCGCGACGCCGCGGCCATTCTCGAACAGGTAGCCGAGATTGGTGCAGCCGAGCGGATTGCCGCCCTCGCACCCTTGCCGATAGAAATTCGCGGCCTGGGTATAGTCCTGCGCCGTGCCGTCGCCCTGCTCGAACATGAATCCGAGATTGGTGCATCCCCGCGCATTGCCGCCCCGGCATCCCTGGCGATAGAGCGAAACCGCCTGACCGAGGTTCAGCGCCACGCCCTGCCCCTGGGTGTAGAGAAAGCCAAGATTGGTGCATCCGGCGGCATCTCCGCCATTGCAGCCCTGCCGATACAGGGAGGCGGCCTCGACCAGGTTCAGCGCGACTCCGTCGCCCAGCTCGTGCAGCAGACCCAGGCCGGTGCAGCCCTCCGCGTACTGGCCGTCGCAGGCCTCGCGGTACAGCGCCGCGGCGGCGGCATAATCCGTCGGCTGGCCGATGCCGGCATCGTAGAGGTAGCCCAGATTGTAGCAGCCGCGGGGGATGTCACCGTCGCAGCCCCGGCGGTACAGCACAGCGGCCTGGCCGATATCCTCCTTGGTGCCGCGGCCGAACTCGTACATCACGCCGAGATTGACGCATCCCAGCGCATCGCCGCCGTCGCAGGCCCGGCGATACAAGGACACCGCGCGCGGAAGATCCTCCGCAACGCCGGTGCCGAATTCGTAGAGGACGCCGAGATAGACGCAGCCCTCGAGGTCGCCGCCATCGCAGCCCTGCCGGTAGTAGGCCTCCGCCTGGCCGAAATCCTCGACCACGCCCTGGCCCAGCTCATAGTCGATGCCGGCCTCGGTACAGGCTCTGGCGTCGCCATCGGCACAGCGCTGCTCCTCCGGCGCGCCGGCCAGGGAGGCCGGGGCGATGCCGAGGGCGGCCGCGATCACGCCGACGGCCAAAGCTGCCCTCGCCAGGATGGAGTGATGTCCGAAGTGGTCCATGGCGGCGATCGTCATTCGTATCTGCGGATATCGTCGATCACCTTGCCGTCATTGGGCAGGGTACCGGGTTCGGCGATCTCGACCTGACCGCGCAGCTTAGTCACGGCCTGCAGCGAGTCGGACAACGCCGCCGCCAGCCCGGCATCGCCGGATGTGGTCTCCACCGTCAGCACCATGGTGTCGCCGTCGCCCGGATTGTCGACCACGAGGCGGGCCCGGCCGGATTGACCGTGGCGCTTCAGCACCTCGGCGATCTGATGTGGATGCACGAACATGCCCTTGACCTTGGTGGTCTGGTCGGCCCGGCCCATCCAGCCCTTGATCCGCATATTGCTCCGCCCGCAGGGGCTCGGGCCCGGCAGCACCGCGGAAAGATCGCCGGTGGCGAAGCGCAGCAGCGGGTATTCGCGGGAGAAGCTCGTGACCACGACTTCGCCGACATCGCCCTCGGCGACCGGGTCGCCGGTTCCCGGCCGGACGACCTCGACGATCACGCCCTCGTCGACGATCAGACCCTCGCGGGCCGGGCTCTCATAGGCGACCAGCCCCAGATCGGCGGTGCCGTAGCTCTGGTAGACGGCGATGCCGCGCGCCTCATAGAAGGCCCGCTGCGGCGGCAGGTACGGGCCGCCGCTGACATGGGCCAGTTCGATCGAGCCGCAATCCAATTCCAGCGCGTCGGCTTTCTCAAGGATGACCTGTAGAAAATCCGGCGTGCCGACATAGGCGCGGGGACGGATGTCGGCGATGGCCCGGGCCTGCAGGTCGGTATTGCCGACGCCGGCCGGCACCACGGCGCAGCCGATCGCATGCGCCCCGGTCTCGAACATCACCCCGGCCGGGGTGAAATGATAGGAAAAGCAATTGTGCAGGATGTCGCCGGGCCTGAGCCCGGTGGCGAACAGAGCACGGGCCGAACGCCAGTAATCCCGGCCGCCGGGGCCCCTGCCCTCGGCATCGTAGGTGGGGCCGGGCGAGGCGAAGATGCGGTGCAGCTCGCGGGGTGCGACCGAGGTGAATCCGGCGAAGGGCGGGTCGGTGGCCTGCAACCCCGGCAGGTCCGACTTGCGGGTCACCGGCAGGGCGGCCAGGGCGGCACGGCTGGTCACGCTCTCCGGCTCGATCTCCGCCAGCAGCGCGGAATAGGCCGGCGCCCGGCGCTTGGCCAGCGCCACCTGCTCCGGCAGCGCGGCCATCAGCGCCGCTTCGCGCTCGGCCGGGTCGCGGGTCTCCAGCGTGTCGTAGAAGCCCTCGGTGGCGGTCATGCCGGCATGCTCCCTGCGGTACCCGATCTCTGTTCTGGATACCGCAAGGAGCCCGCCACGGCTACCCGGTCGCGGCCGGCAGCGGCCGCTTGAGGGCGTACCAGTCGATGTTGCGGGTCACGAACATGACCGCGCCCAGGGCGACGAACAGGGCGACCGAGCCGAACAACAGGGCGAAATCCTCCAGCCCCATCAGCACGAACAGCCCGCCATAGAGCGCCGCCAGCAGGGCGCCGATAGCGGCGCTGCGCTTGGCCGAGCCCAGCACCTTGGCGGTGTACAGCACGATCTGCCCGACCACGGCCGTGGCGCCGATGCCATACGCCGAAGTGAAACCCAGATGCTCGGCGAGGGAGATCAGCAGCAGGTAGAACAGGCACAGGGACATGCCGACCAGCCCGTACTGGAAGATATGAATACGCAGCCCGGCCACGGTCTCGAACAGGAAGAACACCGCGAAAGTGAAGATGATGAACAGCACGCCGTGCTTGGCGGAGCGTTCCGACTGCAAATAGGCGCTGACCGGCTGCACGAAGCGCACGCCGAAGCAGGAGTCCCGGATGGCCGACACGGTCTCGTTCTCCGCCTCCGTGGTCCAATGCTGGGGGTAGGCGCGGCCGTAATAGGAGACCGACCATTCCGCGTCGAAGCCGTCCTCGGTCACGTCATGCCCATCGGGCAGGAAGGCGCCGATGAAGCTGGGGTCGGCCCAGTCCGCCCTCATCGAGACCCGGCTTTCGCGGCCCAGTGGCGCAAAATCGAGCGTGTCGCTGCCGTTCAGGGTCAGCCTGGATTCGAACGGGATTGCCCGCGATTCGGCCGCCTCCATGCCCGGCACGCCGGCGCTCATGCGGCCTGAGATCAGGTTGCCAAGCACCGGCGATCCCGGCTGCAGCGGCAGGGTCCGCCCGTTCCAGTCGATGGTGACCTGCCCGTCGAGGCTGCGCAGGTCGTTGGCGCCTAGGGTGACGGTCGCCTGGTCCCATTGGATCTGGGCATTGTCCGGCGCCCAGTCAGCGGCTGGCGGAAGCACGAACTCGCCGGTCAGCAGGACATCGGCGGTGTAGACGACGGCCTCGAAGATTCCGCGATGGCGCGTCTCCGAACGGACATCGGCGCCGACCTCATAGCGATCGGGCAGGAAATACGCCATGCGGTCGCGGCGCCGCTCGATACCGGCCGGGGTGGAGAACACCTCGATATAGGGAATCGTCAAGATCGGCCCCAGCACCTCCTGCTGATGCCCCCAGACCTGTCCGATCTCGCTGACCACCGATTGCTGGCGGTGCTGGCGCTCCAAGATGACGCTGCGGACCATGGCCAGCGGCAGCAGGAAGCCGAGGACCATGGCCAGGATGACGATGACCTTCAGCACCGGCGCACCATTGGCGACCGAGGGCAGGCCCGCGGGCCAGATCGATTGCGGCGGCCGTGCAGCCGGCGGGGACTCGCTTGGTGTATCGCTCATATCCGCTCTCCCTGCGCCCCGCCTTATGGCCAGGCGGGATGCCGGCGGCGGTGGCGCGACGGCAGGGATAGGGAAAGTTTGCGACCGTATCGGGCTGCAATTGCGAAACGATCACGGCATCGCCGCGCCGATTTCGACACAATTATTGCTGGTGGCGGTTCTGGCGGGATCGGAAAGGATTTACACCACCAAGGCACCAAGTCTTGAGCGCCTGGCTGTCCCCCTCAGTCGTCATTCCCGCGAAAGCGGGAATCCAGATGGACCGCCCTCGCTGGATTCCCGCTTTCGCGGGAATGACAACTGGAGGGGGCGGCAATGAGCTTCGAACGTGGTGCCTTGGTGCCCTGGTGGTGAAAAAACCATCCGGGCGTCGACGGTGTCACTCCGACGGCCATTCCTTGGCGCTCTCCGCAAAATCCGGTCGTTGCGGGTTGACGATGCAGAAGCGGTGGCCGGTCGGGGCCTCCATCACCACCCAGCGCTTGACGTCGCCGACCCGCTTGGCGCCGAGCTTCTCCAGCCTGGCGACCTCCGCCTCTTTGTCGTCGGTCTCGATGTCGAGATGGATGCGGCTTTGATGATCGACCGCCTGCAGCAGGATCTGCGGCTGGCCCTCCGGGGTCTCGAGCTTGGAATACTTTTCGTCGGATTCCGCCACGGCATAGCCCAGGGCGGCGCTCCAGAAGGCATTGGCGTCCTCCAGATCGTCGGCGTCGCAATCGATCACGAAGACACCGGGACGGCTCTTGTGCACGGGGTCACTCCTGTCCTTCGACAATCACGATTTCGGAGTCGGAATAGGCCTGACGCAACTTGGCGGCGGCCTGATAGCCGGGCGAATTGTAGCAGGCCAGCGCCTGCTCGTAGCTGTCGAACTCGACCACCACGTGGCGATCCCGCACCGCGCCTTCCGGCCCCTCGCTGCGGCCGCCGCGGACCAGGAAGCGCGCGCCGAAGGATTCCAGCACCGGCGTATCGGCGGCGACATATTGCGGATAGTTCTCCGCGTCGGTGACGGTGACGTGCACGATCCAATAGCCCTTGGCCATCCGATTGTCCTCCCCGATGTGCGAAACGGCCCGTACCGGGCCGGCGAACTAGAGCCAGCGCTTGCGGCGCTTGTAGAACTTGACGTCGCGATAGCTGCGGCGCCCGGTGGTGCCCAGGCCGAGATAGAATTCCTTCACATCCTCGTTGGAACGCAGGGTCTGGGCGTCGCCGTCCAGCACCACGCGGCCATTCTCCAGGATATAGCCATAGGAGGCGTATTTCAGGGCGATATTGGTGTTCTGCTCGGCCAGCAGGAAGGTGACGCCCTCGCGCTCGTTGAGCTTGCGCACGATCTCGAAGATCTCCTCCACGAGTTGCGGCGCCAGGCCCATGGAGGGTTCGTCCAGCAGGATCATGCGCGGCCTGGACATCAGCGCCCTGCCGATCGCCGTCATCTGCTGCTCGCCGCCGGAGGTATAGCCGGCCTGGCTGGTGCGCCGTTCCTTCAGGCGCGGGAAATAGCCGTAGACCATCTCCAGATCCTCGGCCACGGCCCGCCGGCCCTCGCGCCGCGTATAGGCGCCGGTCAGCAGGTTCTCCTCCACCGTCAGATGCTCGAAGCAGTGGCGGCCTTCCATCACCTGGATGACGCCGCGGGTGACCAGATCGTTGGGCGTCAGCTGATCGACCCGCTCGCCCTCGAAGGTGACGGTACCCTTGGTGACTTCGCCGCGCTCGGCCCGCAGCAGGTTGGAGATCGCCTTCAGGGTGGTCGACTTGCCGGCCCCGTTGGCGCCCAGCAGCGCCACCACCCCGCCCGGCGGCACCTCCAGCGAGACGCCCTTCAGGACCAGGATGACGTGGTCGTAGATGACCTCGATATTGTTGACGCTGAGGACCGGCGTGGCCTGCGCCGCCTTGTCGCCGGCATCATCGCGGATTGCGGCGTTCACCATGCCAGGGCTCCGGTCCCGTCCCGTTCGAACATCTTATCGGATGCGCCCAAAGGGCCCCGCCGAAGCGGGGCCCGTCAGGCGGAGCTGAGGCCGATCAGCTGCAAGATCGAGGCGTGATGCCCTTTTCCGCCGCGTAGGCGGCAGCGGCCTCTTCGATCATCGGGCGCAGCAGGCCGGAACGGTTCGGCTCGATCCAATCGGAGACCGCGCTCCACTGCTCGCCGTCCCATTGCTGGACATAGGCACGACCGGTGCCCTCATGGTCGGCGCAGCTGACCTGGATCGCCTCCATGAACCCGGTCAGGCCCATGTCCTCCAGCCTTGCGGCGTCGATGTCCAGGTTCTCGAAGCCGTCGCGGATCTGCGCGCCGGTCAGCGGCGTCTCTCCGTACATGCCCTGGGCGACGCGGATCGCCTCGACGATGATCGCCGCGTTCATCACGCCGCGATTGTAGAGCACACCGCCGACCCCATCGCGCTCGCCGGTGCCGTTGCCGGCATCATGGACCTCGGTGAGAATCGACTGCAGCGCCGGGAAGTCGGTGCCGGTGCCGTTGAAGTTGAGGGATTTGTAGCCGACGGCCTGGTCGCCGGCCGGCAGCACGTCCTGCTCCGCGCCGGACCACCAGATGCCGACAAACCGGTCCATGGGATAGCCGACCGCGGCGGCTTCCTTGATGGCGGTGGAGTTCATCACGCCCCAGCCCCACATCATGGTCCAGTCCGGGCGCACCTGCCGGCCGATCTGCAGCCATGTCGCCTTCTGCTCCAGGCCCGGATGGGCGACCGGGAACAGGTGCAGCTCGAAACCGTGCTCGGCGGCCAGGGATTCCAGCGTCGGGATCGGCTCCTTGCCATAGGCGCTATCGTGGTAGACCAGCGCGATGTCCTTGCCGGCCAGTGCGTCGTAGCCGCCTTCGTTCTCGGCGATGTAGTTGACGATGATGTCGGCGCCGGACCAATAGGTCGCCGGCAGGGTGAAGACGTAGGGGAAGACCGTGCCGTCGGAGCCGGCGGTGCGGCCATAGCCCATGGACAGCACCGGGATCTCGTCGGCGGTGGCACGCTCGATCAGGGCATAGGTGATGCCGGTCGACAGTGGGGTGATCGCCGCCGCACCCGGACGCTTCAGCCGCTCATAGCACTCCACGCCGCGATCGGTGTTGTAGCCGGTGTCGCATTCCTCGTACTCGATCATCACGCCGTTGATGCCGCCGGTGGCGTTGATCATCTTGAAATAGTCGTGGAACCCGTCGGCGAACGGGGCGCCGTTCGGGCCGTAGGGGCCGGAGCGGTACATGAGGCCGGGCACGAATTGTGCGTCCTGCGCGACCGCCGGGATGGCGGAGGCCATGGCCAGCGCCGCGGCACCGGCCGTGACAAGCCCTAGGGTCTTAAACTTCATGGTTGGGACCTCCCATTTCAGGTTTGTTTTCGTTCGGTTTTCGAATGGCGGTGAGCCTATCACTCCGAATTGTCGCCCGCCAATACCGGCTCAATAGGGGAACGGCCAGAGCCGCAGCTTCTCCTTGGTGATCTGCCACAGCCGGGCCAGGCCGTGCGGCTCCACGATCAGGAAGAAGACGATCAGCGCGCCGAAGATCATGAATTCGATATGGGAGACCACGGCGGTCGATACGGTCGGGTCGATCGACAGCAGCAGTCTGCTCAGGAAGATCGGCAGCAGCACGATGAAGGCGGCGCCCAGGAACGAGCCCAGGATCGAGCCCAGGCCGCCGATGATGATCATGAACAGCACCTGGAAGGAGCGGTTGATCTCGAAGGCCAGGGCCTCGACGGAGCCGGTGTAGATGAAGGCCCACATCGCCCCGGCCACGCCGATATAGAAGGAGCTGATGGCGAAGGCGGAGAGCTTGGCCATAAGCGGCCGGATGCCGATGATCTCCGCGGCGATATCCATGTCGCGGATCGCCATCCAGGTCCGGCCGATGCGGCCGCGCACCAGGTTCTTGGCGATCAGCGCCAGGACCGCCACGAACACCAGCAGGAACATGTATTTGGCGAGCGGCGTGGCGTCGATGCCGGTCACGAACACGCCGGGCAGCACCTCGCGCGGCGGCGCGGAGATCACGCCGGACGGGCTGTAGTTCACCCACCAGGGGAACTTGTTGAACACCCAGAGCAGGAAGAACTGCGCCGCCAGCGTGGCGACCGCCAGATAGAAGCCCTTGATCCGCAGCGACGGGATGCCGAACAGGATGCCCACCACCGCGGTGCCGAGCCCCGACAGCAGGAAGACCGCGACGATGTTCAGGTCCGGGAAGCTGGTCGAGAGCTTGTAGGCGAAGAACGCCCCGCAGGCCATGAAGCCGCCGGTGCCCAGCGAGAGCTGCCCGCAATAGCCGGTCAGGATGTTGAGGCCGATGGCGGCCAGGGAGAATACCAGGAACGGGATCAGAATGGTGCCGAGCCAGTACTCGTTGGCGATCAGCGGAATGAGTCCGAAGGCGATCGCCAGCATGATCGCGACGCCGATCCTGTCCTGGAAGATCGGAAAGATCGCCTGGTCGGCGGCGTAGCTTGTCTTGAACTGCCCGGTCTCGCGATAGAACATCGTCAGTATGTCTCCGGCCGGGATCGAATTTGGTCACCACCAAGACACCAAGGCACCAAGGAAGCCTTCGCTTTCCCAACGTTCTTGTCATTCCCGCGAAGGCGGGAATCCAGGATAGGTTTGGGCAGGCTGGATTCCCGCCTTCGCGGGAATGACAAGGAGGAGTTGCCGTTTGCACCTCCCTCTTCGTGCCTTGGTGTCTTGGTGGTGCTCATTCTGGTCACACCCGCTCGATGATCTTTTCGCCGAACAGGCCCTGGGGGCGGAACAGCAGGACGATCATGGCCAGCATGTAGGCGAACCAGTCCTGGATGGCGCCGCCGAAGAAATGGCCCAGGAAGATCTCCGCGAGCTGCTCGCTGGCGCCGATGATCAGGCCGCCGACGATGGCGCCGGGGATCGAGGTGAAGCCGCCGAGGATCAGCACCGGCAGGGCCTTCAGCGCGATCAGCGCCAGGGAGAACTGCACCCCGGCCTTGCCGCCCCACATGATGCCGGCGACCAGACCGACGATGCCGGCGACCGACCACACGATGGTCCAGATCACCTTTAGCGGAATGCCCACGGACATGGCTGCCTGGTGGTCGTCGGCGACGGCGCGCAGGGCCCGGCCGGTGCGGGTGTACTGGAAGAACAGGGCCAGGGCCGCCACCAGCGCGCCGCCGGTGATGGCAGCGATGAAATCGTACTGGTTGAGCAGGATGCCGCCCTCGAACAGGCCGCCCAGGATGAAGAGCGGATCCTTCGGGATGCCGATGTCCAGCACCTTCACGTCGGAGCCCCAGATCATCTGGCCGAACCCGTCGAGGAAATAGAAGATGCCGATGGTCGCCATGAACAGGATGATCTGCTCCTGGTTGACCAGCGGGCGCAGCACGACCCGCTCGATCGCCATGGCCACCACCACCATGATCGCGCCGGTGGCCAGGAAGGCGAGCGCCCAGTAGAGCCCCATCTCGATCAGGCCGACCATGGTCAGGGCGGCGAACAGCACCATGGATCCCTGGGCGAAATTGAAGATGCCGGAGGCCTTGAAGATCAGCACGAAGCCGAGCGCCACCAGGGAATACATCACCCCCTGCAGCAGCCCGGCGAGCAGCACCTCCAGGAAGTAGCCCCAGGCGAAGAAGAAGCTGGAATCGATGAGGGCGACGCCCTGCAGCGTCAGGCCGAGCGCGGCGATCGCCAGCGGGGTGCCGAACAGCCAGGCAAGGACAAGCATTCGTGTGGCCATCGCGTCCGTCCCCCTCCTATTCCGCCGCTTCCAGGTCGTCGTCGTGGCTGACGCCGAGATAGGCGTCGATGACGGCCTGGTCGGCGCGGACCTCATCGGGGGTGCCGTCGGCCAGCTTGCGACCGTAATCCAGCACCACCACCCGGTCGGAGATGTCCATGACCACGCCCATATCGTGTTCGATCAGGGCGATGGTGGTGCCGAACTGCTCGTTGACGTCGAGCACGAAGCGGCACATGTCCTCCTTCTCCTCGACATTCATCCCGGCCATGGGCTCGTCCAGCAGCAGCAGTTCCGGCTCCGCCGCCAGGGCCCGGGCCAGCTCGACCCGCTTCTGCAGCCCGTAGGGCAGCCGCCCGACCGGCGTCTTGCGGATGTTCTGGATCTCCAGGAAATCGATGATCTTCTCGCAGAAGGCGCGGTGCTCCATCTCCTCGCGCTTGGCCGGGCCCCAATAGAGCGCCTGCATGTAGAAGGGCTGGCGCATCTTCAGCAGCCGCCCGGTCATGATGTTGTCGAGCGTCGACATGCCCTTGAACAGGGCGATGTTCTGGAAGGTGCGGGCGATGCCCTGGGCCGCCGCCTCATGCGGGCGCATCTGCGAGCGGGTCTTGCCCTTGAAGGTGATGCGGCCTTCCTGCGGGTGGTAGAAGCCGTTGATCACGTTGAGCATGGAGCTCTTGCCGGCGCCGTTCGGGCCGATGATGGCCAGGACCTCGTGCTTGCGGATCTCGAAGGAGATATTCGACAACGCCCGCACGCCGCCGAAGGACAGGCTGACATTGTCCACCTGCAGGATTGGCGGGCCGATATCTGGGCGTCCGGTCATCGCGGGATCATTCCGCCGCGGCCCGGGTCTCGGCCGCGCCCGGCGCCAGGTCGACCACCTTCAGGCTGGTGCGGATGCGCTGCTTGCTGCCGTCCTGGAAGCTGATCTCGGTGTCGACCGGGATCGACTCCGTGTCGGTGTAGAGCGCCTCGATGATGTCGGCGTATTTCTCGCCGACCACCCCGCGGCGGACCTTACGGGTGCGGGTCAGCTCGCCGTCATCGGCGTCGAGCTCCTTGTAGAGCAGGACGAATTTGCGGATGCGCTGGGCCGCCGGCATGGAGGCGTTGACCTGTTCCACCTCCTTGCGGACCTGGACGTAGACTTGGTCGCGGCTGGACAGGTCGGAATAGGTGGTGAAGGCGATGCGCTCCTTCTCGGCCCATTTCGACACGATCGAATAGCGGATGCAGATCATCGCCGAGAGATAGGGCCGCTGGTTGCCGAGGATCACCGCCTCGGCCACGAAGGGCGAGAACTTCAGCTTGTTCTCGATGAATTGCGGGCTGAAGCGGTCGCCGTTCGAGGTGGTGGCGAGGTCCTTGATGCGGTCGATGACGACCAGATGGCCATTGTCGTTGAAATAGCCGGCGTCGCCGGTGTGCATGCGACCGTCGCGCAGCTCCTCCTTGGTCGCCTCCTCATTGTTGAAGTAGCCGGCGAACATGTTCGGGTGCTGGGTGATGATCTCGCCGACGCCGTTGGGATCCGGGTTCTCGATGGTGACCTCGACCGAGTCGTTCAGCGGCACCCCGACGGTGTCGTAATCGACATCGCCGGCGGTATGGATGGTGTAGGCGCCCATCAACTCGGTCTGGCCGTAGAGCTGGCGCAGCGGCACGCCCATGGCGTTGAAGAAACGGAAGGTGTCCGGCCCCATGGCGGCACCTCCGGTCGCCGCAGAGCGCAGCTTGCCGAAGCCGAGCCGGTCGCTGAGCGGCTTGAGCACGGTCAGGTCGGCGAACCAGTTGCGCCGGCCCTGGTCCAGCGCCTTCAGGCCGAGTTCGGTGCCGTAGTCGAACAGCATGTTCTTCAGCCGCGAGGCGTCCATCATGCGCGAGCGCACATCCGCCGCGATGCCCTCCCAGACCCGCGGGGCCAGCACCAGGAAGGTCGGCCCGATCTCGCGCATGTCGTGCATCGCAGTGTCGGGCTCTTCGACGAAGCTGACCTTCATGCGGCTCAGCTGAGCCCAGCCCAGCGCGTAGATCTGCTCCATGATCCAGGGCAGCGGCAGCACCGAGACGTATTCATCGTCCGGCCCCTTCGGGTCGACCGCCAGATAGGCGGCGCAATGACGGATCAGCCCGCCGCCGGTCAGCATCGCCAGCTTCGGGTTGGCGGTGGTGCCCGAAGTGGTGCACAGCACCGCCACGTCCTCGCCCTTGCCCTCGGCGACCAGGCGGTCGTAGAGGCCCGCATCGGCGGCCAGGGCCGCCTCGCCCTTGGCGGTGAAATCGTCCACCGAGAGCAGCCGGGGATCGTCGTATTTGCGCATGCCGCGCGGATCGGAATAGACGATGTGATCCACCGTCGGGACCTTGTCGGCCAGGCGCAGGATCTTGTCGGCCTGCTCCTCGTCCTCGGCCATGACCAGCTTGGCGCCGGCATGGTTGACCAGATAGGCGACCTCGTCGTCCAGCGCGTCGCGATACATGCCGAGGCTCATGGCGCCGACCGCATGGGCCGCGATCTCGCCCATCACCCAGTCCGGCCGGTTGTCGCCGATCAGCGCCACCACATCGCCCTTTCCGAGGCCAAGCGCCTGCATGGCGCAGGCGATGGCGCGGGTGCGGGCGTTGTACTCGGCCCAGGTGATGGTGTTCCAGATGCCGTAATCTTTTTCGCGGAGCGCGATCTCGTCCGGCCAGTTCGCCGCGTTGTGCGCCAGCAGCTTCGGCAGCGTGTCCAGCGTCGCCGTATCCGGCAACTGCATCGGCCGCATCGCCATCAGAGGCCCCGGCCTCCGGCCATGCGGCAAACCGCCGAACTCCGGACGGTGGCCGGCAATGCTCCGCCTCGGGCGCCGTCGCCCATCATCGATCCTCCCTGGAGGCGTTGCCTCTTTTGTCTTGGCCCGCGAAAACGAGCATCAGGGTTGTAACCGGTTACGACGGTGGGTGGCAATGCCGCAGCGGATTGTCCCGGACAATTCAAGCCCATGCAGGGTGGCAGAGGCCGGATTCGGCTGCTATCACGCGGCATGGAACCGACCGAAATCTCAATGCCGCCGGACCGGCGCCCGCTCGAATTGCTGGTGGGCGGAACGCGCCTGAATGCGCTGTGGCTGGTCCCGGACACACCGGAGTCGGAGCAGGCGCCCCTGGTCTTCCTGCATGAGGGTCTGGGCAGCATCGCCCAATGGACGGCGCGCGGCGTCGACGTTCCGGCCCGCCTGGCCGCCGCGACCGGTCGCCCGGCCCTGGTCTACGAACGCCAGGGATACGGCCGGTCCGATCCGCTCTCCGCGCCGCGGCATCCGGGCTACCTCTTTGACGAGGCCTGGCAGGCGCTGCCGGGCGTGCTGGATGCCGCCGGCATCGACCGGGCGGTGCTGATCGGCCACAGCGATGGAGGCTCGATCGCCCTGCTGTTCGCCGCCCGGTTTCCGGATCGCACCGACCGGCTGGTCAGCGAAGCGGCGCATGTAATCGTCGAGGAGGTGACGCTGGCCGGCATCCGCGACGCCAAGGCCGCATACGAGGCGGCCGGCAGTCGCTTGAAGTCCGCCCTGCAACGGCATCATGGCGACCGCACCGACGCGGTCTTCGCCGCCTGGGCCGATGCCTGGCTCGACCCGGCCTTCGCCGGATTCGACATGCGCGACCAGCTTGCCGAGATCGCGGCGCAGGTGCTGGCGATCCAAGGGGATGGCGACGAATACGGCACGCCGCGCCAACTCGAATGCATCGCCGAGGGCGTCCCCGGCCCGGTGGAGACCTGGCTCGTCCCCGACTGCGCCCATGTCCCGCACCACCAGGCCGCCGACCGGGTGCTGCCGCGCATTGTGAAATTCATCGACAGTTCTGGTGACTGAACGGAGCCGAAGGTGGCCGCCGGCACGCCACGTTAAGTCGGCCCTTTGCCGTCAAGAAAGTCTAGTCATCCAGCGTCGGCAGACAGCGGGAATATCCCTGAGGCAAACTTTCACGGAGATCGATGCAATGACGTGTCGCGTGGATTGACGGCGTTCGGCCAATGTTGCGCCTATCTCAAATACACTTCCCAAGGCGAACGAGATCTCTCCTTCGATACCTCCCTTGGTGGTGTCTTTCCGCCTGCTCGGGACAGCCATTGTCTGCGTCTCCAGTCTAGACAGGTTGAAAGTATCGAACCCATGGCCGCAATGCCCCTTCATTCGTTGGAGTTAATCGGGGGAAGGAACTGCCCTAGTTTTCTCTAGCTGGCGCATCTTCGTTCTGTGCTTGGACAGCGACCAACGAATGGATGGAATTGAAGACGGGGCCAATGGCTCCATGACGGTAATGAGGAATTGTCCGATTTCAGTAATTGGCTCTCCGTCATGTTCCCAATGGGTTACTTCTCGCCCGAGATCTCTTGACCAGAATCCACAAAGAACATGAGTCCAGCTGTCCAATCCCCAATTCGACCGGCGACCCGGTTTCCCTTCTTTGATGTAGTCATTTGCCAACTCGGCGATCCTTTGGATCAGGCGGACGCCGGCTTCGGCGTCCCAGTAAGTCAAGAATTCGAAGCCATCCCCCGAATCACCGGCAATCCGACGCGCTGCGCCTATCGACTCAAGTGTCGGGTTCTCGACCTGCATCAGCTCATGTATGAGGCTTTGCTCCGCGTTGCGCAGCGCCATCCATACTGGGTTCGGCTTCTTTTCGAGTAGTTTGTTGAGTTCGTCAGACTGTTTCGCAATTCTTTCAAGATGTTTCTTTGATTCCTTTACGGATATATTCATTTCTGCAAGATCAATAGACGCCAGATAATACTTTGTGGCAAGATCTATTGAGTTAAGTAGCCGACGAGTATTATCGCTAGGTATCGCAAATCTACTGATAATTTGGCGGACGATGTTTTCGTCGTAGATCTCCAAGGTTCTTGGTTCTAGTAGCGGAAGGCCCTCTGGCCAGTTCAGGGTTGCCATGCTGCGGATTTCCACTCTGGAATTGCGCCCTATAGTTGAATATCAGCAATCCCATTCCAAAGCTGTACCAAGTGCAATCAGTCCAGTGCATTTGCTGCTGCTGGTGATCCAGGTGGCATTGACGATTAAGGTGGGCCTCGCCGGTCTGCGCTGATCAGGTTGCTCCAATTTCAGGCACTGCGAGGCCGCCTACCGCGTGCTGCCGCGTATCGCCCGTTCATCGACGGGGCTTGATTGACACGGACATTTCACTTCCGCCCATCGGGTCGCCCGTGCATCGTCCGGCCGCCGGACATTTGCCAGTCGGAAGGTCGAGCCCATGTCCATCGCGTGCCCCGGTTTCATCGCCGCCATCGATCCGAGGCTCTGCCAGGCGGTCGACATCTATTGCGAGCGGACCAGCGAGGCCTTCTGGGCGGAGCCGATCAACGCGGTCACCAATGCGGCCTTCCTGATCGCCGCCTGGGCGGCCTGGCGGCTGCAATCCCGCTATCCGGACAACCCGGCTTCGGGGTTGACCCGGGTGCTGATTGTCGTCATCGCCATCGTCGGGTTCGGCAGCTTCGCCTTCCACACCGTCGGGACCGCCTGGGCCGGATGGCTCGACGTGATCCCGATCCTGGTCTTCATGCTGACCTATCTGTGGATGGTGCTGACCCGGGTGATCGGCTGGCCTCTATGGGTTTCGGTCCCGGCCATGCTGGCGTTCTTCGCGGCGACCTTCTCTATCGAGGCCTTCCTTCCGGCCGGGTTCCTGTGGGGCGGGGCGTTCTACCTGCCCTCGATCGTCGTGCTGCTGGTCTTCGGCTGGGTGTTCTTCCGGCGGGTCGGGCCCGAGGGCGGCCGGGCCTTCGCCATCGCGGTAGGCGTGTTCATCCTCTCCTATGCGTCCCGGACCGCCGACCCGGCCGTATGCACGGCCGCTCCGATCGGCAGCCATTTCATTTGGCATCTGCTGAACGCCGTGTTTCTCTATCTCTTGCTGCGTGTGACGATCGTCCACGGGTCGAAAATCAAATCAACGGCCTAAGGTGCGTTGTTCGCCCGCTATCGCAAGTTTGAACGTGACTGTCGGAATCATCGGCCGCCCCGCGTCTAGAGATCGGGAGCCGGCGATGTCCGGCCCGCCCGGCACCGATGAAAGGCGTGAGAGATGAAGCTCTACCACCACGAAATCTCCTCCAACTCGCGCAAGGTCTGCGCGCTGGCCAAGCATCTTGATCTGGATGTCGACTACGTCCTGGTCGACCTGACCAAGGGCGTGCACCGATCCCCGGAATTCCTCACCATCAACCCGAACGGCAAACTGCCGACCATGGTCGACGCCGGCCGCACGCTGTGGGAATCCAACGCCATCCTTTGCTATCTGGCCAAGAAGGCCGGATCGGACATGTGGCCGGCCGATGACGAGCAGAAGATCGACGCGATCAAGTGGATGACCTGGGAACAGGCCCATTTCACCCGCCACGCCGGGACCCTGTTCTTCGAGAAGTTCATCAAGGGCGCGCTGGACATGGGCGAGCCCAACGCCGAGGCGGTGAAGGAGGCGACCAGCTTCCTGCACCAGTTCGCCGGCGTGCTGGATTCCCATCTGCAGGGCCGCGAATACTTGGTCGGCAAATCCCTCACGGTGGCCGATTTCGCCGTCGGCGTGGTGATCCCGCTCGCCGCCGACGCCAAGGAACCGCTGGACGGGTATGCCGGTATCGCCCAATGGTACGAACGGCTCAACGCCCTTCCGGCCTGGCGCGATCCCTGGCCCTCGGACAGTGTGAGCCTCGCCGCCTGAGGATCCTGGACCGCGGGCCGCTTATTGAAGCGGCCCGCGGCGCCCCGCTCAGCCCGGCACCGTGCGGACCGGCCGCCAAAGCGGCAGCACGAAGGCGAGCAGGAAGCCGAGATTGAGTGCCGCGTTCAGGGGCGCGCCGGCTACTGCCGAACCCAGGCTGTCGACAACGAACCAGGTTCCGACGCTGGTCAGGATGATGGTCCGCGCGAGGGCCGGCTCGCGCGGATAGAGTCGCGTCGCAACAAGCCACATCGCCGTGCCCCAGCCGACGGACAGGCCGCCGGTGATGGCGCAGAGCAGCCGCATGTCGGATCCGGCAAGGCGCTGGGCGCCGTCGACCGGCCAGAACACCAGATCGATCAGAAAGGCCGTCGGCCCGGCCGCGACGGGTATTGCCGCGAGCGCGATCAGAAACCCGAAGCCGATGACGATCGCCGACGCGGCCTTGAGCCAGACCACGGTTCCCGGATTTGCCATTGTCCACTCTCCTCGCCGTGTTGGGATGGCGGGAGAGTGCCGAGGGCGCTTAGGGCCGGCAATTACGCGTCGGGTAATCGCACCGCCCGCGTCGGATCAGCCCTGCTCGAACTTGAACGACACCTTGACTTTGGCCCGATACGACTTCACCGAGCCGTTCTCGATCGTCATGTCCAGGTCGGACACCTCCGCGACGCGCAGGTCGCGCAGGCTCTGGCCGGCGCGGCCGACGGCGGCCGCAGCGGCCTTCTCCCAGGACTCGGTGCTGGTTCCGACCAGTTCGATGACCTTGTAGACACTCTCAGCCATGGCGTCCTCCGTGATGTCGCGCGTTGTGGAACGGCGTGCCCGGACGGGCAGGCCGTCAACGTATTAGACGCCTCGGCGCGGCGAAGCGCCACCGGGCTTGGACAGAATCGGCGAACCCGCCCGGCTGCGACCGTTGACTGCGTCCTAGGAGGTGAAGTCGCAGCGCCGCCAGGTCTCGGTCTTGGCCGCGTCGATCTGCACTTTGAGGCGGAGCTCGTTGTGGTTGATCAGCGTCATGTTTGTCGTCGCGCCGGCGTTGGGCTCTGACGCCGGAATGACATAGCTGAAATAGTGCCGCCGATAGTCGCCGCGCATCTGCGCGCCGCCCGGAGTGGTGATGGCCGGGCCCTCGATCGACAGGTGGCGTCCGTCCTCGGCGCACCAATGCCCGTCGATGGCGTCGGCGAGGGCCGGCACGGCAGGCAGCGTCAGCAGCAACGCAAGCAAGGCGCCCGGCGCCAGCTTCAGGAATTGAGGTGTCTTGGCGGACATCGGGACCCTCCTGCGGAGCGGCATCCCGGCCAGGATAGCGGCCGGCTGTCAGGCCCGCCAGTTGGGGCGGTTCAATCCGTCGCCGGCGACTGGCCGCGCAGTTTCTTCAATTGGCCGCGATGCGCCTTGTCCGCCAATCGGCGCCTCTTCGCCGCGTTGGTCGGGCGCGTCGGCCGGCGCGGCGTGGGCGGCCGGGCGGCCTTCTGCAGCAGCTCCACCAGCCGGGCCACCGCATCGTCGCGATTGCGCTCCTGGGTGCGGAAGCGGTTGGCGGTTATCACCAGCACGCCGTCCTTGGTCAGCCGCCTGCCGGCCAGCCGCTCGGCCCGCGCCCGCACGTCGTCGGGCAGCGAGGGCGAGCCGCGCAGGTCGAAGCGCAGCTGCACCGCGGAGGAGACCTTGTTGACGTTCTGCCCACCCGGCCCCGCGGCCCGGATGAAGCTCTCTTCGATCTCGCCGCGGTCGATGCGGATGGTGTTGGTGATCTCGATCATGCCGCTCTTTATGCGCCGCCTAGTTGCGGTCGTCACCCTAGCGACGATGGCTTGACGCTTCGTTGCCGAAAGGCCCATGCGCCACAACCGGCGCGTATCCGGCACGGGGCTTCGGTCATCTTAGCGTGAGGTGCCGCGGCGGATGGCCTCCGCCATTTGATCCGGGGGGAAAAACCCACTACATGAAGGGCGATTTTTCCCGCCCGTGCCACGGCATGCCGATTTCGCCGGAATTCGACCGGCGCGCCCTCAGGAGGACCCGACCTTGACCGTCACCGGACATGACACCCTGAAGACCCGCAAGACCCTCACCGTCGACGGCAAGGAATACGACTATTTCAGCCTGAAGGCGGCCGAATCGGCGCTGGGCGACATCTCGACCCTGCCTTACTCCCTGAAGGTGCTGCTGGAGAACCTGCTGCGCTACGAGGACGGCCGCTCGGTCAAGATGGAGGATGTGCAGGGCGTCGCGGAATGGCTTAAGGAGCGCCGCTCCACCAACGAGATCGCCTACCGCCCGGCACGGGTGCTGATGCAGGATTTCACCGGCGTGCCGGCGGTCGCCGATCTGGCGGCGATGCGCGAGGCGATGGCGACCCTGGGCGGCGACCCGCAGCGCATCAATCCGCTCTCCGCCGTCGATCTGGTCATCGACCATTCGGTGATGGTCGACGAGTTCGGCACCGCCATGGCCTTCGAGACCAATGTGGAGCGCGAGTTCGAGCGCAACCAGGAACGCTATGAATTCCTGCGCTGGGGCCAGACCGCCTTCGACAATTTCCGCGTCGTGCCGCCGGGCACCGGCATCTGCCATCAGGTGAACCTGGAATACCTGGCCCAGACAATCTGGACCGAGGCCGACAAGAGCAAGGGCGGCCGCATGGTCGCCTACCCCGACACGCTGGTCGGCACCGACAGCCACACCACCATGGTCAACGGCCTGGCGGTGCTGGGCTGGGGCGTGGGCGGCATCGAGGCCGAGGCGGCCATGCTGGGCCAGCCGATCTCCATGCTGATCCCCGAGGTGATCGGCTTCCGTCTGTCCGGTGCCCTGAAGGAGGGCGCGACCGCCACCGATCTCGTCCTGACCGTGACCCAGATGCTGCGGGCCAAGGGCGTGGTCGGCAAGTTCGTGGAATTCTTCGGCCCGGGTCTCGACCAGCTCTCCCTGGCCGACCGGGCGACGATCTCCAACATGGCGCCGGAATACGGCGCCACCTGCGGCTTCTTCCCGATCGACCAGGAGGTGCTGCGCTACCTCACCTTCACCGGCCGCGACCCGCACCGGGTCAAGCTGGTCGAGGCCTATGCCAAGGAACAGGGCATGTGGCGCGACAGCTCGGTGGAGCCGGTCTTCACCGACACGCTGTCGCTCGACCTGGCCGATGTGGAGCCGTCCCTGGCGGGACCGAAGCGGCCCCAGGACAAGGTGCCGCTGTCGACCGCCGCCGCCGCCTTCAAGAAAGAGCTCTCGACCACCTTCGGCGCGGCCGGTGCCGCCGGCGACAAGACTACGCCGGTGGCCGATGCCGACCATGCGCTGGCCCAGGGCGATGTGGTGATCGCCGCCATCACCAGCTGCACCAACACCTCCAACCCCTCGGTGATGGTCGCCGCCGGGCTGGTGGCCCGCAAGGCGCGGGAGAAGGGCCTGCAGGTCAAGCCCTGGGTCAAGACCTCGCTGGCGCCGGGCTCCCAGGTTGTGACCGATTATCTGGAGAAGGCCGGGCTGCAGGACGATCTCGACGCGCTGGGCTTCAACCTGGTGGGCTATGGCTGCACCACCTGCATCGGCAATTCCGGACCGCTGCCGGGGCCGATCGCCGAGGCGGTGGAGGCCGGCGACATGACCGTCTGCTCGGTGCTGTCGGGCAACCGCAACTTCGAGGGCCGGGTGAACCCGCATGTGCGGGCGAACTATCTCGCATCGCCGCCGCTGGTGGTCGCCTATGCGCTGGCCGGCAACATGAAACGCGACATCACCACCGAGCCGCTGGGCAAGGGCACGGATGGCGAACTGGTCTATCTGAAGGATGTCTGGCCGAGCAATCAGGAGGTCGCCGACACCGTCGCGGAATGCCTGACCCCGGCGATGTTCCAGGAGCGCTATGCCAATGTCTTCGAGGGTCCGGAGCAGTGGCGCAAGATCGCGACCGAGACCAGCGAGACCTATAAATGGGCGCCCGGCTCCACCTATGTGAAGCTGCCGCCCTTCTTCGAGGACATGAAGCCGGAGCCCGAGCCCGTCGCCGATGTGCACGGCGCCCGCGTCCTGGCCAAGCTGGCCGACAGCGTCACCACCGACCACATCTCGCCGGCCGGCTCGATCAAATCCGACAGCCCGGCGGGCAGCTACCTCACCGAGCACCAGGTGCGGCCGCGGGAGTTCAACTCCTATGGCTCCCGGCGCGGCAACCACGAGGTCATGATGCGCGGCACCTTCGCCAATATCCGCATCAAGAACGAGATGGTGCCGGGCATCGAGGGCGGCGTGACCAAGCATGTGCCGTCGGGCGAGAGCCTGCCGATCTATGAGGCCGCCATGCGCTACAAGGCCGAGGGCGTGCCGCTGGTGGTGTTCGCCGGCAAGGAATACGGCACCGGCTCGTCCCGCGACTGGGCCGCCAAGGGCACCAGGCTGCTGGGCGTCAAGGCGGTGATCGCCGAGAGCTTCGAGCGCATCCACCGCTCCAACCTGATCGGCATGGGCGTGCTGCCGCTGCAGTTCTCCGAAGGCGACAGCCGCGAGGGGCTAGGCATCACCGGCGATGAGACCTTCGACCTGACCGGGATCGAGGAGGGGCTGGCGCCGCGCTGCGACGTGACCCTGACCATCCATCGTGCCGACGGCTCGTCTGATACGGCGACCCTGCTCTGCCGCATCGATACGCTGGACGAGGTCGAGTACTTCAGGAATGGCGGCATCCTGCAATACGTCCTGCGCAACATGATGGGCGAGGCGGCGTAGAGGTCGGCCCTGGACTGAGGGTTTGGCGCTGGCTTAGCCGGCCTCACCCTTCGACAAGCTCAGGATGAGGGTTCATGTGGTAAGGGTTAGCCACCAGAACCCTCATCCTGGGCCCGTCGAAGGGTGAGGTCGGCTACGCCAGGACTGCGAAACGCCGCAGCCCGCGGCCCCGACCGGCGCCACAATTTCACCTGCGCCGGCCTGCCGACGGCCTCAAATCCGCCCTTGTCGGTCGCTAGGGTTGCGGCATCCTGTCCCGTCGGCACCTCTCGCGGGCCGCACGCACAACGCAAAGGGCGGACATGCGGCAGTTCCCCATCGCGGCCCTGACGGCCGTCCTGCTGTGGTCCGCGACCGCCATGGCGCAGAACGGCGATGCCGGCCCCATGACCACCGATCGGCTCGACCGCCTGATTTCGGCCCTTGACGGGGTGGATAGCGAAATCGAGTCCCAGGACGGCTCGTGGCGGTTCGTCTATCGCGGCTTCCAGGTCTTCATCTTGACCGATATCTCGGCCGACCGCATGCGCATCATGGTGCCGGTGGCCGGCACCGACACCCTTCGCAAGGATCTGCTGCTCCGGCTGCTGCAGGCCAATTTCGACACCGCCATGGATGCGCGCTACGCCATCGCCCAAGAAACGCTGTGGAGCCTGTTCCTGCATGAGCTGTCGCCGCTGACCGACGATCTGTTCCACTCCGGCTTTGTGCAGACCGTAACGCTGGCTGCCACATTCGGAACCGACTACAGTTCCGGCGCCTGGAGATTCGGCGGCGGCGACCGGGCGCAATAGCCGCCGGCCCACCGTCGTCATCCATTGCGGCCCCGACGTTATGCAGCGCCTCACCGTCCAGCACGTCACCACCTACCGCTACGCCCAGCCAGTGCGATTCGGCGCCCACCGGCTGATGTTCCGGCCGCGCGACAGCCATGATTTGCGGCTGGTGTCGGCGGCGCTGACGATCAGCCCGTCGGCCAAGGTGCGCTGGCTGCACGACGTGTTCGGCAATTCGATCGCCATCGCCGAGTTCGAGGAGGCCGCCGACACCCTGTCCTTCGAAAGCGATATCGCGGTCGAGGTGTATGGGCTGGAGGGGCCGGACTTTCCGTTGGAGGAGTATGCCCGGACCTACCCGTTCGGCTATCCCAGCGAGGAGATCCCCGATCTCGGCCGTACCATCGAACGCCACCATCCCGACCCCGAACGCAAGGTCGATCTGTGGGCCCGGCAGTTCGTCGGCCAGGGCACCGGCGGCCAGTCCGGCGAGACCGGCACCGCCGATCTTCTGGCGGCGATGACCGCCGCCATTCATCAGCAATTCAGCTATCAGCGCCGCTATGCGATCGGCATCCAGGACCCGACCGAGACCCTGGCGCTGGGCAGCGGCAGCTGCCGCGATCTGGCGCTGCTGATGATGGAGGCGGCGCGCTCGCTCGGATTCGCCGCCCGATTCGTCAGCGGCTATCTCTACGACCCGGCCCTGGACGGGGCCGAGAGCGGCATCGTCGGCGCCGGCGACACCCATGCCTGGGTGCAGGTCTACCTGCCCGGCGCCGGCTGGGTGGAGTTCGATCCCACGAACGGCAAGGTCGGCGGCAGCCACCTGATCCGGGTGGCTGTGGCCCGCGACCCGTCCCAGGCGGTGCCCTTGTCCGGCAGCTATTTCGGACCGCCGGATGCGTTCGTCGAAATGGCCGTGGACGTGCAGGTGCACGCTGATTAGCGCGATCTCCGATGTGGTCTTCGCAGGCCCCCTCACCCAGCTCCGGCTAGGCTCGGCCTGCGGCCTCGCCAACCCTCCGCACCCTCTCCCCAAGGAGTGGGGTAATCCGGGCAGCGGTGGGTTTCCCTCTCCTTGGGGAAAGGGATGTGCAGGCTTGGCGAGGTCGAAGACCGGGCCGTAGCCGAATCTGGGTGAGGGGGCTACGCTATCCTGACCATGACGTGCCCCGGCGACGGCTCGGTTCGATTTTCCCCGCCCTACCAGGGGGTTAACTTCGCCTTCACCCAGCTGTGAAACGCTGCGATACATTGTGAGTCGCCTATCGGCGGCCACCCCTTCATCCTGGCGTCCATGAAAATACGTACCGGTCTTATTGCCTTGGCGGCCATGCTGTTACCGTTCGCTGGTCCGGCCCGGGCGGAAATCGCGGTCGACTCGCCGACCGTCGTCGAACTGTTCACCAGCCAGGGATGCTCCTCCTGCCCACCGGCCGACCGGCTGCTGGAAGAGCTGACCGAACGGGACGACGTGCTCGCGCTGGGCTACCACGTCGATTATTGGGACTATATCGGCTGGGCCGATCCCTTCGCGTCCCGGGAATCGACCATGCGCCAGCGGCTTTATGGCCGCGCCTTCGATCTGCGCTCGGTGTTCACGCCCCAGATGGTGGTCGACGGCGCCGTCTCGGTGGTCGGCTCGCGCCGCCGCGAGGTGACCCGGGCAATCGAGGCCGCCCCGGCCAACCGTCCGCAGACCGTGGCCGTGTCGGTCGAGCAGCCGGACGCGAACCGCTTCATCGTGTCCCTGGGCGCCGCCGATTACGATGGCGAGCCGGCGGATATCATCCTGGTGCGGTACGACAAGGCGCATGTGACCGAGGTCGCCCGCGGCGAGAATCGCGGCCGGACCCTGACCGACGTCAATGTGGTGCGGCAGTTCGACGTGATCGGCCAGTGGCGCGGCGAATCGCTGACCCTCAGCGCCAGCATGCCGGTCAGCGACATTCCCGGGGGCTGCGCGGTGCTGGTGCAATTGCCCGACCACGGCCCGATCCTGGGCGCCGCCCGGATCATGGTGCAGCCGGGAACCTGACCCGGGAGTGATTCCCTCGGTCGATCCCAGGATCGACATTAGGCCGGCCTCAGCGCCGGCCTACTCTTTTTTGGGGATCTGCAGGGGTTGGACGCTCTAGGCCTCGCCTAGCTATCCAGGCTGCGGGCCAACGCCGCCGACATGCGGCGGGAGAAGGCGGCCGCGTCCGGCACCGGCTCGCCCTCGGCGATGCGCGCCTGGTCCAGCAGCAGGAAGGCCATGTCGGACAGGCGGTCGCCGCCGACGTTCTCGGCGCCGGCCACCTCCGCCAGGCGCATGATCAGCGGGTGGCCGGGATTGACCTCGAGGATCCGCTTGGCGGTGGTGTCGAGCTGCTTGTGCTTCATCAACAGCCGTTCCAGGTGCATGTCCATGTCGCCCTCGTCGGCGACCAGGCAGACCGGGCTGTCGGTCAGGCGCTCGGAACTGCGCACGTCCTTCACGTGATCGCCGAGAGCCGCCTTGAGGGCGCCGATCAGGGCGTCGGCGGCGGGCTCCGGACGGGTTGACTCGTCGCCCTTGTCGGATTCCCCTTCCGGCTTGATCTTCGCCAGGTCGGCGCCGCCGCGGGTCACCGATTTGAACGGCTTGTCCTTGTATTTGGCGATCGCCGGGATCCAGAACTCGTCGACCGGATCGGTCAGCAGCAGCACCTCGATGCCGCGAGCGCGAAAGCCCTCGAGCTGCGGCGAGGTCTTCACCGTCTCCAGATCGTCGCCAGTGATGGTGTAGACCGCCTCCTGGCCGTCCTTCATCCGCTCCAGATAGTCGGCCAGGCTGGTCCAGCCGGCACCGTCGTCATGGGTGGTGCGAAAGCGCAGCAGCGACAGCAGGGTGTCGCGGTTGTCGTAATCCTCATACGCGCCTTCCTTCAGAAGCGCGCCGAACTGGGCCCAGAAGGCGTTGTATTCCTCCGGTTCCTTGTCGGCACGCTTGCCGATTTCGGTCAGCACGCGCTTGGTCAGGCCCTGGCGGATCTTCGCCACCACCGGATTGTTCTGCAGCATCTCGCGGCTGACGTTGAGCGGCAGGTCCTCGCTGTCGACGATGCCGCGCAGGAAGCGCAGATAGGGCGGCAGCAGCCCCTCGGCCCGGTCCGAGACGAAGACCCGGCGGACATAGAGTTTCACCCGATGCTCGCGGTCCGGATGGAACAGGTCAAAGGGCGCCGTCGTGGGCACGAATAGCAGAGCCGTGTACTCGATCTTGCCCTCGGCCCGGTAATGCAGCCTGAGCCAGGGTTCATCGAAGGCGTGGGCGACGTGGTGGTAGAACTCCTTGTAATCGTCGTCGGAGATCTCGTTGCGCGGCCGGGTCCACAATGCTGAGGCCCGGTTCAGGGTCTCGTCCTCGGCCGCCTCGCCATTTTCCGCCGCACCGGCCAGGACGACCGGGATCGCGATATGGTCGGAATGGGTCTTCACCACCTGGCGCAGCCGGTCCGGCTCCAGGAATTCGTCCTGCCCCTCGGCCAGATGCAGGATCACCCGCGTGCCGCGCGCCACGCCGCCGGATTCCGCGATGGTGAATTCACCGCGCCCGTCCGACAGCCAGCGCCAGCCCTGCCCTTCGCCGGCCTTGCGGGTCAGCACCGCGACCTGGTCGGCGACCATGAAGGCGGAATAGAAGCCGACGCCGAACTGGCCGATCAGGGCCATATCGTCCTGGGCGTCGCCGCCCATGGAGTCCAGGAAGGCCGCAGTGCCCGATCGCGCGATGGTGCCGAGATTCTCCAGCAGGTCTTCCCGGTTCATGCCGATGCCGTTATCGGCAATGGTCAGGGTGCGGGCCTGCTTGTCGATGCTCAGCGTGATCCGGAAGCTGCCGCCATCGTCGCCGTCGGACAGCAGGTCGGGCTGGGTCAGCGCGGCGTAGCGCAGCTTGTCGCAGGCATCCGACGCGTTGGAGATCAGCTCGCGGAGGAAGACCTCCTTCTCGCTGTACAGGGACTTAGCCACGATATCCAGAAGCCGGCTGACTTCGGCCTGGAATTGCAGACGTTCCTCGCTCATCGCGGACCCGGTTCGCAGATTGTGCTGTGCTTTCCGCAGATATGTGGGAGCCGCCGCGGCGGTGCAACCCCGTCGCGGCAAAACCCGTCCGACGCGACGTCGGCTACTGCATGGCGCCGATCAGCGGCATGATGTCGGAGCCGTTCAGCAGCATGGTTCCCGCGCTGTCCAGGCGGAACTCGTAGGTCCGCACGCTGCGCCCGTCGGCATCCGGGGCCTGCGCGCCCAGGGTCTGCATCAGGGTCAGCACCTGGATGGCCTCGTCGTCGCCACCGATGGCCTGGAGTTCGGCGATCAGCGTGTCGAGCCCGGTCGCCACCATGTCGGCCTCGCCGACGACGCCGTAGGGCGAGGACGCCTCCGGCCGCAATACGCCTTCCAGGTCGATGCTGGAGGTGTCCGAGGCGATCCGGATCGGGCCGATCTCAATGGTGCTGTTGGCGGTGGTCAGCGCCTGCTGCAGGCCGCCGCTCGCCATCAGCATGGCCATGGCCGGGTCGGTCGTGGCCATCGAGCGCATGGTGCCGATGCCGAGCTGCACCAACTCGCTGTTGGGCAGGTCGGTCATGGCCAGCCGGAACCGGGTCTCGTTCGGAATCAGCCTGGCGACCTCGGGGTCGCTCACCCGCATGCCATCGGCGCCGATGGACATCGCCACCTCGGACCGATCCTGGTCGAGGCCGTCCAAGGTGACGGCGAACATGCCGCCATCCATGTTGAAACTGTCGCCGTATTCGGTGAACGAGACGGCGCCCACGCGGGTCTCGACGCGCGCGCCGGCGAGCAGTGTCGGCATGGATTCGATCAGGTCGGCGAAGGATCCGACCGCGGCATTGAGCTGGTTCGGATCGTTGGCGCCCTCGAGCTGCATGGTCAGCGCGTTCGACTGGCGCTGGAATTCCGCCAGGTCGGCCAACCGCCCGTCATCGCTGGCGGCCGAGATTTCGACCGAGCTGACTTCGAGACTGTTGCGGCCGCCGTTGCCGGTAACCCGAAAACCGGTGATCCGCGATTCCGACTGCTGATCGTAGACGCCGGGCGAAACCTCGGTGGAATCGCCCACGACGGTGATCTGATCCACGGTGAGGCGAGTGTCGTCTTCGTCGGAGGAGACGGATATGGCGCTGAGTTCCGCATCCATGCTCATCATGGTCTGGAATTCCGGGGCGAACACTCCTGTCCCGGATTGGCTGCCGATCGTCACCAGCCCCTCGGATCCGTAGGCCGACTCGATGCGATAGCTGTCGGGCAGTCGCCAGCTGGCGTCGTACCAGCCATTGTCCAACGGAACGAGGTCGATCGCGGTCTCGCCGAAATGGAGCGTGCCGTCGCCAGGGGACACCGCCCGGCCGCCGGGAAGGGTGACGCGAAACAGGCCGCCATCGGGGACGACGGCGATCTGGCCATCCAGCTCCATCGTGTAAGCGGCGCCAGGGCTTTGCACGTTCTGCCCGATCCAGACCTTCAATGCGCGGCGGAGCTCCTCGGCCGTCTCCGCATTGACCTGTGCTTGGGCGGCGGGCCCGAAGGCGGCCAGAAGCGCGGCCGCTGCGGCGAAACCCTTCAATGTGCGCATGTGAAATCCTCTGATCGATATGGCCATGGCCGGCGCGCGGGGACCCGGACCCATGCGGGGTCAGGGAGCGTCGGCGGATTCCACATCACATAGCCCTAAGTCGCCGCAGGCGGCAACAGGCCTTGAGGAGAGGATGGGGGTTTGCCCGGAGGATTCAGGGCGCGGCGGTGGCGAGCGCGGGCAGCAGGTTGGCGCCGTTGAGCAGGATCTGGCCCTGCTGGGTGATCTCCAGCCCATACTGCAGCACCGCGGTGCCATCCGGGTCGGTGCCGGGCGTGCCCACGGCCTGCAGCACCGCCAGCTGCTGGACCGTCTGGGCATCGGCCGGATCGGCCTGGGCGGCAGCCAGCATTCCAGGCAGGCCGGCGATCGACATGTCGAGCTCGGCGATCGCGCCCAGCGGCGCGGCATGGGTCGGCTTGACCGTGCCGGCGAGGCGCAGGCGGGACTCGTCGCCGGTCAGCAGCACCTCGTTGATGGTGATCCGCGCGCCGGAGGTCATCATCGCGTCCTGCAGATAGAGTCCGAACATCGCCAGGGTGTTGTTCGACGGTGCCAGCCCGGCGCCGGCGGCCACGGTCGTCAGGGCCTCGAACAGGCGGTCGGTGGGCAGCCCGCTGATCTCCAGGTCGACGGCCATGGCCCGCGGGGTCAACGGCCCGATCGCAGCCGGATGGTCGATATCCGAAAGGGAGAACGCGATAGCCAGCGTGGAGGCGCTGGAATCGAGGCCGTCGAAGGAGAAGTCCAGCGCCCCGTCGCCGATCGACAACGGCCCGCCGGCGAATTCGAAGCTGGCATCGGTGATCCGATGATTGCCCTCATAGGAGTTCAGCAACGCCGCCCGTTCCAGCGCCACCGGGTCGGCCGGCTCTGAAGGGACCACGCTGCTCTTCGGGCGGTGGACGAGGGATCCTTGCAGCGAGGCCCTGAGGTCGCGCCAGGCGGCCAGATCGATTCCGCGGGCGCCGCCCGAGAGCGCGATCGAGGCGATCCGCAGGACCTGCCCGCCATCCGGGTCGAGGCCGGACAACCCGCCAACGTGCAATTCGGTGGATTGGTCGAACACGCCGGGCGCCACGGCGTCGTAGCGCATGCTGGCGGCCAGCGAGTCCAGAGCCAGATGCGGCGCATGGCCGTCCGCCGCCACCTCGATGTCCCGCAGATCGAAATCGGTCGAGATCATCAGGGCCAGCTCCGGCGCATACAGCCCATGGCCCGACTGCTCGCCGATGGTGATGGTGGCCTGCGCGCCGCCGGGGCCCTGCAGGGCCACCGTGTCCGGCAGGCTCCAATTGGCTGCGTAGCCGCCGCTGAGCAGCGGCTGCAGATCGACCGTCACGGATTCGACCAGCAGGGCCGAATGGGCGTGCGATCCGAGGGAAAGCCGGATCGGCGGCAGCATCGCCGAGAATCCGGCGCCGGAGACGGTAACGGAGATCGATCCGTCGAGTTTGGCGGTCACGCCGGCCCTGGACTGGGGCAGCGCATTGGCGATCCAGTCCTGCAGACCGGCCCGGATCTCGTCCGCGGTCGCGGCCGAAGCCGGAGCGGACCAGGCGGCCGGCCCGGCACTGAGCAGGGCGGCCATCAACATGGCCTTGGTGGAGCGGCAGCACATTAGCCGAACCTTCCTTTGGTTGCCGGCCATTACAGGCCAAACATCCCAGAGTGGAAGAAGCCTGCCGGGCAAATGGTTAACAAAAGGTCACCGGGCATTTTCGGGCTGTTGCCGCGGCGCCGATTACGCCGCGACGAACGATCCGCTCGGCGCTTGCATCGCGGGGTCAAAACCTCAATCTTCAGAGCATGCGATCGACTGCTGAGCGGCATCGGCTGGTGGCCGTGCTAGGGCCGACCAACACCGGCAAGACCCATCTGGCAATCGACCGGATGCTGGGCCATGCAACCGGCATGATCGGCTTTCCTCTGCGGCTTCTGGCGCGGGAGAACTACGATCGCGTGGCGCGGATCAAGGGGGCGTCGCGGGTCGCGCTGGTGACCGGCGAAGAGAAGATCGTCCCGCCCAACGCCGCCTATTTCGTCTGCACCGTGGAGAGCATGCCGCTGGACCGGCCGGTGGATTTCCTGGCGGTCGACGAGATCCAGCTCTGCGCCGATCCGGAACGCGGGCACATCTTCACAAACCGGCTGCTCGGCGCCCGCGGCACCCAGGAAACCATGTTCCTGGGCGCGGAAACGATTCGCCCGCTGCTACGCAAGCTGGTGCCGGATGCGGAGTTCGACCAGCGGGCGCGGTTCTCCAGCCTGACCCATATCGGCCATCGCAAGCTGACCCGGCTGCCGCCGCGCAGCGCCGTGGTCGCCTTCTCCGCCGCCGATGTCTACGAGACGGCGGAGCTGATCCGCCGCCAGCGCGGCGGCACGGCGGTGGTGCTCGGCGCGCTCAGCCCGCGCACCCGCAACGCCCAGGTCGGCATGTACCAGGCCGGCGAGGTCGATTATCTGGTGGCCACCGATGCCATCGGCATGGGGCTGAACATGGATATCGACCATGTCGCCTTCGCCCGGCTGTCGAAGTTCGACGGCCAGCGGCCGCGGCGTCTGCTGGCGCCGGAGCTGGCGCAGATCGCCGGCCGCGCCGGCCGGCACATGTCCGACGGCACCTTCGGCACCACCGGCGACGCGCCGGATCTGGACGAAGACATGGTGGCGGCGGTGGAGACCCACAGCTTCGATCCGCTGACCGCGCTGATGTGGCGCAACGCCGATCTCGATTTTGGCAGTCCGGCGCTGTTGCTGAAGAGCCTGCGGGCCCGCCCGTCTTCGCACAGGCTGCGCCGGGCGCCGGAGGCCGACGACCAACTGGCGCTCGCAGCGCTGTCCCGGGACCCGGAGATCGTCGCCCTGGCCCGCCATCCGGCGGCCACCCGCCTGTTGTGGGAGGTCTGCCAGATCCCGGATTTCCGCAAGATCCTGTCCGACGACCACACCCGCCTGCTCGGCCGCCTCTATCGCCAACTGGCCGGCGAAAAGGCCTCCCTGGATGCCGATTGGGTGGCGCGGCAGGTGGCGCGGCTGGATCGTACCGACGGCGACATCGACACGCTGGTGACCCGGATCGCCCATGTACGGACCTGGACCTATATCGCTCATCGCGGCGACTGGCTGGACGATCCCCGGCACTGGCAGGATCGCAGCCGGGCCATCGAGGACAAGCTTTCGGACGCGCTGCACCAGCGCCTGACCCAGCGTTTCGTCGATCGGCGTGCGACCGTCCTGGTCCAGCGCCTGGCGGAGGGCGGTGAGCTGGCAGGTGCGGTCACCCGCGACGGCGACGTGCTGGTGGAAGGCGAATATGTCGGCCGCCTGGACGGATTCCGCTTCGTTGCCGATGCGGCGGTGCAGGGCGAGGAGGCCCGGGCCCTGTTGAATGCGGCGCGGCGTGCGCTGCGCAGCGAGATCGGTGCGCGCATCCTGCGCTTCGAGGCGGAGCCGGACGCAGCGTTTTCCATTGCGGAAGACGACGACGAGCCGTCCGGCACGATTGTCTGGGACGACCATGCGGTGGCCCGGCTGGCTCCGGGGCCGGATCTGCTGACTCCCCAGGTCCAGCCCTTGTCCAGCGATCTGCTGGAGCCGGCCGCACGGGACCGCATCGCGGCCCGGCTGCAAAGCTGGATCGACGGCCGGATCGCCGCCGCTTTGCGTCCCTTGCTCGCGCTGCGCGACGCCGAACTGGCCGGAGCCGCCCGTGGCGTCGCCTATCAGCTGGTCGAGCGGCTTGGGGCATGCCGGCGCGAGGATCTCGATCCGCTGCTCAAGACACTGTCGCGGGCCGATCGCAAGGCGCTCTCGGCGCTCGGCGTGCGGATCGGCGTGGCCCATGTGTTCCTGCCGGCCCTGCTGAAGCCCCGGGCGGCGGCGATGTGCGCCCTGCTCTGGTCGGTGGCGCTGCAGCGGCCGCGGCCGCCGCTGCCGGCGCCGGGCAGTCTTTCGGTGGCGCGGGAGGCCGGCACGCCGGACGGTTTCTATCGGATCTGTGGCTATTGCCCGGCCGGCCGCAGGGCGGTCCGGCTGGATCGGCTGGAGGCGCTGGCCGGCGCTGCCGCCAAGCGCCGTCGCGCCGGCGCGTTGGCTGCGACCCCGGATCTGGCGCGGTTGGTCGGGACGCCGGTCGCGGAATTGCATGAAATCCTGGCCGTGCTGGGCTACCGGCCGGCCCGGGACGAGGCCGGCGCGGTCACCTTCCGGCCGGGGGCCCGCCGCGCCCGGCCGCGGCCGCGCCGCGGCGATCCGGAATCGCCCTTCGCGCAATTGCGCGGCTGGGCCGGCGGCGAATCCGAAACCGGGTCGGATTGATCGCGGGATGGCGAACGAACCGACCCTCAGGATCGACAAATGGCTGTGGCATGCCCGGTTCTTCAAATCGCGCACCCTGGCCAGCGCGCAATGCGCCAACGGCAAGGTCCGGCTGGACGGCACGGCGGTCAGCAAGGCCCATGCGACGGTGCGCCCGGGACAGGTCCTGACCTTCGTCCAGGGACGACATGTCCGGGTCATCAAGGTGGTGGCGATCGGCACGCGGCGCGGGCCCGCCAGCGAGGCGCAGACCCTCTATGAGGATCTGTCGCCGCCGAAGCCGGAAACGGCGATGCCGCGCACCGATGCGGCGGCGGGGCGGCGCGACCGCGGCGCCGGCCGTCCGACCAAGAAGGAGCGCCGCAGCACCGACCGGCTGACCGGCCAGGAATAATGCCGCCGGTCGCCCCATGGACCTTGTCGCCGCGGGCAAAATCCCCAGATTTCGTAGGGTTGCGAGCCGCGATGTGGAGTGCTACGGAAGCCCATGATGAACCGCCTGAAGGCGCTGCTGACCGAGCAGGTCGAGCCGGCTGCCGCGACGCACACCGAGGATGAGCTGCATCTCGCCGCAGCGGCTCTGCTGGTCGAGGCGGCGCGCATGGACGAGACGGTCGACGGCGAGGAGTTGGAGCGGATCGGCGAGCTGGTCCGGTGGCGTTTCTCCCTGAGCGAGGAGGAGACGGCCGACCTGATCGCCGAGGCAGAGCGGGTGACCGAGGACTCGGTCCAGATCTACCGTTTCACGCGGGTCATCCGGGATGCGTTCGCCCATGCGGAGCGGGTGCAGCTGGTCGAGATGCTGTGGGATGTGGCCTGTGCCGACGGTGAAGTGCATGAGCTGGAAGCCAACCTGCTGCGGCGGATCTGCGGTCTGCTCAATGTCAGCGATGGCGAAAGCGGGGCGGCCCGGAAACGGACGCTTGGCCGGCACGGCATAGGCTAGGGAACAACACAGGTAGAGCAATCACCGGCCGCGCGCAGCGTCCGGAAAGCTAGGATTTGGAGGGCGATCGTGCCTTACGTGGTGACCGAGACCTGCATCAAATGCAAATACACCGACTGCGTCGAAGTCTGTCCGGTGGACTGCTTCTACGAGGGCGAGAACATGCTGGTCATCCATCCGGACGAATGCATCGATTGCGGAGTCTGCGAGCCGGAATGCCCGATCGAAGCGATCAAGCCGGACACCGAAGGCGATGCGGCGGAGAAGTGGCTGGAAATGAACCGCGAGTATTCGGAAATCTGGCCGAACATCATCCGAAAGAAGGAACCGCCGTCGGACGCCGATGACTGGCAGACGGTGCCGGACAAGTTCGCAAAACATTTCAGTGCCAAGCCGGGCGATGGCGATTAATCGGGGCTTTATTCGGGACGCTATGTTGCGCAGTTAACCGAATCCGGTGAAATTCAATCGCAACCCTTTATAACGACGGCATTTTAGGCTATATTGGATGAACGTGCCGGTCGTGCAGTCTGACCGGCCTCTTATTATGGCGGACCTTGTCCCCTCCCCGATGTCGGTCCCCTGGCGGGGCTGCGCCGCGCTCTCGCGGACGGTGGGGGTCGTCCTTATGGTCGGGTGCGCCGCGACTCGACGCCGGTAAAGGCGCGGTCGCCAGGCGCTCACAGGAGTGGGCGCACTTGGAGAAACTGTGGGGCAGAGATTACAGGAATGTCGCATCAACTCGAATACAGCGTCGGTGACTACGTGGTCTACCCCGCCCATGGCGTGGGTCGTATTGCCGGCATCGAGACCCACCGGGTCGGCGAAATGGAAGTTGAGCTCTACGCGATCAACTTCGACAAGGAGCGCATGACGCTCAAGGTCCCGACCGGAAAGGCCAAGAAGGCCGGCCTGCGCAAGCTGAGCTCCAAGGACCGGATCAAGACGGCCATGGAGACGCTGAAGGGCCGCAGCCGCGTTCGCCGCACCATGTGGAGCCGCCGCGCCCAGGAATACGAGGCCAAGATCAACTCCGGCGATCCGGTTTCGATCGCCGAAGTCGTGCGCGACCTGCACCGCGCCGCCGATCAGCCGGAACAGTCCTACAGCGAGCGGCAGATCTACCAGGCGGCCCTGGAGCGTCTGTCCCGCGAATTGGCGGCGGTCGAAAAGATCGACGAGGTGCACGCCACCGAGCGTCTGGAGCAGGTCCTCACCAAGGCGGCCTGACCCGCCTCGGTCTCGCCATTGCCGGTTCGCCGGCATTGCTATACATCTTAAGAGCGGCCGTCCGGTCCCCGGACGGCCGTTTCTTCTGGGCGTCCGGCGACGAGCAATGCGCCGCCTGCCCAGGAATTGCCGCTTCTTCGCTCGCGCGTTCCGGCTACACTGCCGCGATTCGCGAAGGTTTTATGAATTGTTGACGACAAGCGGCAGTCAGTTTGAATTCCGATAGCGCAAAGTTTGCCTCGCTGGGACGGCCGAAGCGGATCTGGGCGGTCTCCGCGATCCATGCCCAGGTCGACCGCCTCACGACCTTGCACGACCATCTGGCCAGCCAATTCGCCGTCGGCGACCGCATCGTCTATCTGGGAAATTTCGTCGGCCGCGGCGAGGCCGTCCACGAAACTATCGCCGAGATGCTCGGCTTCCGCCGGGACATCCTGGCGATCCCCGGCGTGCTGGCGGAGGATCTGGTCTATCTGCGCGGCGCCCAGGAAGAGATGTGGCAGAAGCTGCTGCAGCTGCAATTCGCGCCCAATCCCAAGGATGTTCTGGGCTGGATGCTGGAGCAGGGCGTGGAGCCGACCCTGCGGGCCTATGGCGGCCACGCCGAACCCGGCATGGCGGCGGCCCGCGAAGGGGCCGTCCAGCTGACCCGCTGGACGAATGAATTGCGCGCCGCCATGCGCGCGGCACCCGGCCACAACAATCTGTTCGCCGTGCTGCGCCGCGCTGCGTTCACCGAGGATGGGGCGGTGCTGTTCGTCAGCGCCGGGATCGATCCGTCGCGGCCGCTTCCGGCCCAGGGGGACAGCTTCTGGTGGGGCGGCAGCGGCTTCGACGAGCTGTCGGAGCCCTATTTCGGCTGCCGCAAGGTGATCCGCGGCTACGATCCGGCCAATGGCGGCGTCATGGTCGGCGACGTGACCGCGACGCTGGACAGCGGCTGCGGCCGCGGCGGCACGCTGACCGCGGCCGAGATCGGCGCCGACGGACAGATCATGGAATTGCTCGAGGCCTGACGCTCGGGTCAGGCATTTGTTACAGTTTGTTGCAGCGCACAAATCCGTCCTATCGCTTTCCTTAGAACCGTTTTAAGCTGTCTTCGGCCTCGGGTAATCCGATTGGCCGCGACGACCGTATCACCTTCAAGAAGTCAACGGCCGCAGGCGCAGCGCCGCGGCCGACGATCAGGAGGCCGGCATGGCGCATATCGACGGTTCGGAAACCCAGCGCGCCAATCTGGCATTCATCAAGCGATCGATGCGCGAGCCGCTGCTCTCCCGCGACCGCGAATTCGACCTGGCGCGGCGCTGGCGCGAGCAGGATGATGAGGTCGCCCTGCACGAATTGGTGCGCGCCTATACCAGGCTGGTGATCAGCACCGCATCCCGCTTCCGTAATTACGGGCTGCCGATGGGCGACCTGGTGCAGGAGGGCAATGTCGGGCTGATGCAGGCCGCCGCCCGTTTCGAGCCCGGCCGCGAAGTCCGCTTCTCGACCTATGCGGCCTGGTGGATCCGCTCCGCCATGCAGGATTTCGTGCTGCGCAACTGGTCGATCGTGCGCACCGGCACCACGGCGGCGCAGAAATCCCTGTTCTTCAACCTGCGCAGGCTGCAGGCCAGGATCGAGGAGGCCTCGTCCACTCGCCTGACCCATGACGGCCGCGAGAAGGTCGCCCGCGAGCTGAACGTCAATGTGGGCGACGTGGAATCCATGGAAATGCGCATGTCCGGCGGCGACCAGTCGCTGAACACGCCGATGTCGCCCAGCGGCGATCTGGACTGGCAGGACACCCTGGCCGATGACCGGCCGTCACCGGAGCAGGTGGTGATCGGCATGCGCGACGGCGAGACCCGGTCGCGCTGGCTGGCCGAGGCGATCGGCCAGCTGAGCCCGCGCGAGCAGACCATCATCCGCCGCCGGCGGCTGAAGGAGGATGGCGATACGCTGGAGAAGCTGGGCGAGCAACTCGGTGTCAGCAAGGAGCGGATCCGCCAGCTCGAGCACCGGGCCCTGCTGAAAATGCGCGCCTTCCTGCGCACCCGTGTCCGCACCGCCGACGAGTTGATTGCCGAGCAGTAGCGCTCGGTATCTTCGGACTCGAGCAGAGCTCGAGAAGATTACGTAAGCTCCCTCACCCTCCCAACGCTTCGCGTCGGGTCCCTCCCTCTCCCGCAAGGGGAGAGGGGTTTCAGTCAGCGCCAGACAAATCGCCCCTCTCCCCTTGCGGGAGAGGGAGGGACCCGCGCGTCAGCGTGGGAGGGTGAGGGGGCTAAGGAAAACTTGATCGAAGATCGCCTTCGATCCTGCCTATTGCACGATCAGCTTCACCCTCTGGCCCGCCTGCAGGGGCGCGCCGGCGTCCAGCCCATTCAGGGCCAGGAACCGTTCCACCTGAAAATCGTCGAAGGCCATGCCGCGCGCCAGGGACGAGACCGTGTCGCCGCGCCGGACGGTGACGATGGAGATGCGGCGGGGACGCAGGGCGGAGCGCTCGGACCGGGTCAGGGGCCGGAAACTGAACGTGGTGCGCTGCAGCGCCGGCTCCATGCGGGCGGTGATATTGGGCGGGGTGAAGAAGGCGAACCGGGAAACGCGGTCCTGGTCGCTCTGGATGGCGACCAGCCGCGCATCGCGAACCCCAGCATTGGTGTTCAGCCGCACGGTTCCCGTGGCGGCCCGGTAGCCGTTGACGTCGATCGATTCCAACCCGTTCAGGGGTGCGTTCCGGACCCATTCCCCGGTCAGGTAGGACCTGGGATTGGCGCTGCCGCGGGGCGTCACCACATCGAACGCGATCAAGGTGCCGGCGCTGTCCCGGGCCACCACCCGGTCACCGTTATGGCCGAGCTGGAAGCCGTTCGGCGCCTGCCAGCGGATGCCCTCGCCGGGATGAGACAGAACCGTTCCGTCGATGAAGCCGTTGCGGCCGGTCTCGCCCCAGACGAGGCCGTCGATGGCCGACAGATAGGCGTCGCGGTTGCGCCGGGTGGGCTGGCCGGGCGCCTGGGCGGCCAGGGCGCTGGCCTGCCGGACCCGGTCCTCGGTTCGCGGATGGGTCGAAAGATAGGCCGGCAGGCTGCCGCCGGTCGACCGGCCGTCGAGCCGTGCGTCGAGGTCTCTTTCGCGGCCGAGCTGCTGCAGGAAGCTGCTCATGGCGAAGGGGTCGTAGCCGGAATCGGCCAGATAGCGGATGCCGACGGCGTCCGCCTCGGATTCCTGGCCGCGGCTGTAGCTCAGCAGATAGAGCTGGGCGCCGGTGCCGAAGGCCTCGGCCAGCTCATTGCTGCCGGTAGCGGAGCCAAGGATGCCGGTCGCCAGCTGCGCCAGGGTGGCCTGGCTGTAACGCTCGGCGCTGTGGCGGGCGGTGACATGGGCGATCTCATGGGCCATCACGCCGGCCAGCTCCGCCTCGTCGTTCATCAGCGCCAGCAGGCCGCGGGTCACCGATACATAGCCGCCGGGCAGGGCGAAGGCATTCGGCAGATCGCTGTCCAGCACGGTGAAGCTGTAGGGCTGGCCGGCCGTGCCGGTGGCTTGAACGACCTGACGGCCGACCCGTTCCACATAGGCCGACAGGGCCGGGTCCTGGTATTCGCCGCCGAACTGCTCCACCAGCTTGGGGAATTCCTGCCGGCCGATGGAGGCCTCCTGCTGCGGGCTCAGCAGGGAGAACTGCTGGCGGCCGGTCGCCGGATTGACGGCGCAGCCGGCCAGCGCGGTAACCAGGGCCAGGGCGGCGGTGAGGAAACCGCCGATGCGCGTCCAGGTCAGTCGGGTCATTGCGGGGTCTCGAGCAGTTCGATCTGTTCGGGATGGGTGGCGTCGATCATCGGCCCGTTGCGCTGATAGACCCAGCCGCGCACACGGATGCGCCGGCCGGTCAGGTTCAGCGGATCCAGGCCGGTGGCGCGAAAGGCGCGGACATGGTCGGGCGCGATGCTCACGGTGAAATCGTCGCGCCAATCTGGGCCGAAATTAAGGTAGATGCGCCGGCGTACCTCGGCCGCGTCCAGCACCACCCCCTCGACCAGCTGGAAGCTGTCCAGCAGCGCCCCGGTCTCCGCCTCCTCGCGGACCGCATAGAAGGGATGCGCCCAGATTCCGCGCCCGGCGGCGCGGGCCTCGCGCTCCGCCTCCAACATCTCGGCCACGGCTGTGCGGTTGTCCCGGAAGCTGTAGACCCGGGCCATACCGCTCTCCAGCATGGCGCCCTGGACCCACAGCCCGTCATCGCGCAGCAGATGGGCCAAGGCCCGGCCATGGCGGTCGATCCGCCGGCCGCCATAGGCCAGAGCGACCCGCCGCCCGAGCACCAGCTCGGACAGCCGGTCCCGTGCCGCGTCCGCCAGCGGCCAGTCGCGGGAATCCCGCCGGCCCAGGGCCAGCTTCGGGGCCTGCAGACCGACCAGCCGGATTTCGGTGCCGTCTTCCAGGAACACCGTATCGCCGTCGACGATCTCGGACACGATGCCGCCGCCATCGACGACCAGGCCTGCCGGCGCATCGGCATGGGCAGGCATTGCGAGCAGCAGGACCGAGAGGATCAGCAAGGGTCGCATAGCACCCCTTGTAACTGATGGTCGCAGCGGCCGCAGGAGGTTTTGCGTCCGCCCCCAGGACTGCATACACTCGACTCTGCGCCGCCCGTCATGGCGGGTAGGAGAGACCCCGGAGCAACGAACCGCATGCCGCGCGACGCCATATTCCCCCCTGTCGAGCCGTTCCAGACCGGCACGCTGAAGGTCGATTCGGTGCATGAGCTCTATTGGGAGCAATGCGGCAATCCCGCGGGTGTTCCGGTGGTCTTCCTGCATGGCGGGCCGGGTGCGGGCGCGTCGCCGGTGCATCGCCGGTTCTTCGATCCGGACCACTACCGGGTCATCATCTTCGATCAGCGCGGCGCCGGCCGGTCTAGGCCGTTGGGGGAGATCGCCAACAACACCACCGACCTGCTGATCGAGGATGTCGAGGCGCTGCGCCGCCAGCTCGACATCGACCGCTGGCACGTCTTCGGCGGCTCCTGGGGCAGCACCCTGGCGCTGGCCTATGGCCAGGCCCATCCGGACCGCTGCCTGTCGCTGACCCTGCGCGGCATCTTCCTGATGCGGCGCAGCGAGATCGACTGGTTCCTTTACGGCATGAAGGCGATCTTCCCGGAAGCCTGGGAGACCTTCAGCGGCTTCCTGCCCGACGAGGACCAGACCGACCTGCTGGAGGGCTATTACCGCCGGCTGATCGATCCCGACCCGACCGTGCACCTGCCGGCGGCGCGGGCCTGGAGCATGTATGAAGGCGCCTGCTCGACCCTGCTGCCCAATCCGGACACGGTGGCGGCGGCGGGCGAGGACGCCCATGCCCTGGGCCTGGCGCGGATCGAGGCGCATTTCTTCCGCAACAACCTGTTCACCCCGGAAGACCGGCTGCTGGCCGATGTCGACCGGGTCCGCGACATCCCGGCGACCATCGTCCATGGCCGCTATGACATCGTCTGCCCGATCTCCAGCGCCAACGATCTGCGCCATGCCTGGCCCGAAGCGCGCTTCGTGGTCGTGCCCGATGCCGGCCATTCGGCCATGGAGCCCGGCATCCGCTCCGCCCTGATCGACACGATGCGGCGCTACCGCACCGTAGAGGCCTGATGCGCTGCGTCGGGGCGCGGTTCAGTCTGCGCCGAACTCCATGAAGGGCTCCGATTCGAAATCCGATCCGATGCTGTAGACCGTGAAGGGGATTGGGTTCGGTCCCTCCATCCCCGGCGAGCCCTGCGGCATCCCCGGCACGGTCAGCCCGCGGATCTCGGGTCGCTCGGCGAGAAGGCGGTCTATGGCAGAGGCGGGGACGTGGCCCTCGATCACATAGCCGTCGATCATTGCCGTGTGGCAGGACCATTGATCCTGCGGAACTCCGGCTAGTTGCTTGATCGCCGACAGGTTCTCCACATCGTGGACCATCGCCGAAAAGCCGTTCCGCTCGAGATGGTCGACCCAGGCGGCACAGCACCCGCACCAGGGACTCTTGTAGACCTCGATCTGCGCCGCATGTTCCTCCGCCATTGCGGGGGCGGCCACCGATGCAGCCAGGACCGCTGCCACGGCCAGACCGCGCCAGCGGCCGGTTGAAGCGCGAATGTTGCTCAGGTGCATCGTCGACACTCCTTTTCAGGTGATCTCGATCCAGGTCACCATACCTCCGGCCTGGTGTTCGAGCATGTGGCAGTGGAACACCCATTTGCCCGGCGCGTCGGCGACGAAAGCGATGGTCGCGCGGTCGCCCGGGTCCAGCAGCTCGGTGTCGCGCCATGGGCCGGCCTCCACCGGACGGCCGTTGCGGCGGACAACCGTGAAATGGCTGCCGTGCAGATGCATGGCATGCGGCCAGCGTGTCTCGTTGAGCAGATCGATTGCCACGGTCTGCCCGGTCGCGGCGCGCAGAAGCGGCTCTTCGGGCATGCCGGCAACGCCGTTGAAGGCCCAGACGCGGCCCGCGGAGACCAGTTCCCGGATGGTCAGGAAGCGGCCGTCCAGGGTGGCGCCGCTCATGCGCCCCATGGCGCCGCCCTCCATCAGCAGCTCGGCGGTCACCGCGCTTGCGAGATCGAGATCGGTGCGGATCGGATTTGCCGGCAACGCCGCCAGCGGCGGCAGCGGGGTGCGCCGGCGCGGAGCGTCCGGGCCATAGACGAACCGGGCTATCGTCACCGTTTCCCGTCCGCCGGTCTCGATTATCGGCGTCTCGGACCCCGGTTCCAGACCCATATCGATCATCAGGTCGACACGCTGGGCCGGTGCGATGCGCAGTCGCGACCCGGCGGGGGCGAACGGTTCGATGGGCTGGCCGTCCAGGGCGACCACCATCGGGTCGTGCTTGGGAAAGGACAGGGTCGTGACGCGCGCGTTGGCGGCATTGAGGATGCGCAGACGCATACGAGCGCCCGCCGTCACCGGGATGCGGTGTTCCGATTCACCGTTGACCGTGATCCAGTTGCCCAGCCGTCCGGCATGGGCCCAGTCGCGGATGTCGCCCAGGCTGGCTTCGTGGATGGCACCGGACTCGTCCAGCCGCCAGTCATCGACGAGGAAGATGAGATCTTGGTCGACCGGCGGCGGCTCGGGTTCGTCGACCACGAGGACGCCGTACATCCCGCGCGCCAATTGCTCCCACGAGCGATTATGCGTGTGATACCAATAGGTTCCGGCGTCCGGAAGGCGGAATGCGTAGTCGAACGTGCCGCCGGGCGGCACCGCCTCCTGGGTCAGCCCGGACACGCCGTCCATGGCGTTGGGCACGCGCACGCCATGCCAGTGAATGCTGGTCGCCTGCGGCAGTTCGTTGGCCAGCCGGATCTTCAGCATGTCGCCCTGCCGGGCCCGCAGGACCGGTCCCGGGGAGCGCCCGTCGAATCCCCAGATTGGTGTTGTGCCGCCGCCATCCGGATACAACGCCGCACGCCCCTCGCGGGCCGTCAGCGTGCGATGGGAATCGGCCTGCGCACCCGCGCCTGGCCAGTTTGCGGCCACCACGCCGGCTGCCGCCAGGACCCCGCCCTTGATCACTTGACGTCGATGCATTGCCAGTCTCCAGCGATCAGCGCTGCCAGGCTGCAGTATCAGTCCGACCCGCCGTCGGACGCCATAAGGTACTCCGCAACCGCCGCGAGATCGTCGTCGCTGAACCAGGAGGTGCTGTCGCTGATGACATGCCCCATGCTTCCACCCAGCGAATCGCCGTCAGGCGTCAGGCCGAGACGCAGGGCGAAGACGACGTCCTGCGTAGTCCAGCCGGCGGCCCGAAGCGCGGCCCCGGTGATCGACGGCACCCGGTCGCCTTCGGGGCCGTCTTTGGTACCGGTGAGGCTTCGGTCCTCGATACGCGCGCCGAGCATATTGCGTGGCGTGTGGCAGGCAACGCAATGGCCCGGACCGGTCACGATGTAGGCGCCGCGATTCCACGCGTCCGACCGGCCGGGATCGGGCTCGTAGCTGCCGGGCTCCAGAAACAGCGCATTCCAGACGGCCAGCAGCGTCCTGTTTGCGAAGGGCTGTTCGATGTCGTGGGTGGGCGGTCGGCCAGGTGCCGCCGGAACCGTCTGCATCGCGGCCCAGAGATCGACGATGTCCTGGTCGGTCATCCGGGTGTATTCGGCATAGGGGAAGACCGGGAAATAGTGCCGTCCGTCCGGCGCCTTGCCGGCGGTCATCGCGGCCATGAAGTCGCCCATGGACCAGGCGCCGATACCGTCCTCGGGATGCGGCGTGATGTTCGGTGCATAGAAGGTCCCGAACGCCGTCTCGATCGGCTCGCCGCCAGCAAGGAAAGCGCCGCCCCCGTCCGAATCGGTGTGGCAAGCGATGCATCCGGCCACCCGTGCCACATAGGCACCTCGTGCAACGTCGCCCTCGACAGCCGGCGTCGGCCGTGGCGCCGGGACGGCGGCGAACAGGTAGGTCCCCGCCGACAGTGCGATCAGCAGGGCGGGCAGCCCGATGCCAAGGATCAATCGCAAGGTCGCGGTCCGCCTTCCGGTCACTGCTCTTCGCGGAACCGCGTGTGGCAGGCGTTACAGACTTGGCTCAACCGCACGAACGAGGCCTGCGGCGGCATCCCGGCCAGCAACTCGGGATCGGACATCGGACCCGTGCCGGGATTGGCGCCCATCATGGAATTCTGCCCGCCCATCATCGGGGTTTCCCCGCCCATCATGGCGCCTCGTCCGCCCATCATGCTCCCGCCCATGGCGCCTCCATCAGGCTGCGGGTTGCCGGCGGCGGCGGACAGCGCGCCGGCGTAGGCGGACAGATCGACGGCCAGGGACTCGAACCGATCCCAGTCCTGCCAGATCGCTGGCAGGGCCTCCGTCGGGTGGTCCAGACTGCCGTCCGGGAACAGCCGCGTCAGGTGCTCGCTGCCGTGTCCGGCAATCACATCGGCGGCCTCGCGGACCGCGTCCGCGTCGTAATCTCTTTGGCCACGGAACATCGCCGATATCACCTTCATGGCGTCCCCGACGGCCTCCATTGCCCGCATGCGCTCGCCGACCACTCCTGTGGCGCCCTCATGGGCTGACGCCATGATCCCCAATCCGGCGCTCAGCCCGATGGCGATCGCCAGGGTTGTCATCCGTCGATATGCGGATCGGCTTCGCATTGGGGGAACTCCCTGGCCGGGTGGGAAATTGCCGAAGATCGGGTCGGCGGACGTTCGGTAGGTCGAAGGTCTGAAGCGGACGCGATGCAGAAGATGGTGATTCCAGCTACTGTAAGGTCAAGATATTAATCAGGCACCGTGGTGAGCGAACCCGGCCGGAGCGGGATCGTCTCATTCGTTCGGGCGAATCACCCATTCTGGTCACGGGCATGTGCCTGGTTCGCCATAGACGGTGATGGAACCCGCCAAAAACGGCGGGATTCCGGCGGCCCAGGTTACAAAGCAGCCGCAAATGCGCCATATTGGGGGGCAACCTTCGGCAGCGGCAAGGATTGTCGTTGGGGCGCCTTTCCCGCATCCATCCGGTGATGTCGGGCGGCAGGTCCCCATATCGAAGGGAAGGAGCGCTGCCGTGGCTCAAACCATCGCGCTGGTCGATGACGACCGCAATATCCTCACCTCGGTCTCCATCGCGCTCGAGGCCGAGGGTTTTGACGTCCGGACCTACGCCGATGGCGACGAGGCGCTCAGGGGGCTGACCTCCCGGCCGGTCGACGTGGCGGTGCTGGACATCAAGATGCCGCGCATGGACGGCATGGAGCTGCTGACCCGGCTGCGCAAGGTCTCCCAGGTGCCGGTGATCTTCCTGACGTCGAAGGATGACGAGGTCGACGAGCTGCTGGGCCTGCGCATGGGCGCGGACGACTACATCAAGAAGCCGTTCTCCCAGCGTCTGCTGATCGAGCGCATCCGCGCCCTGCTGCGCCGCGGCGAGCTGGCGGTCTCCGACGCCGACGCCGATCCGGCGGCGGTGGTGGTGCGCGGCGATCTGGTGCTGGATTCCAACCGCCACGCCTGCACCTGGAACGGCAAGCCGATCGAACTGACGGTGACCGAATTCCTGCTGGTCAAGGCCCTGGCCATGCGACCGGGCCATGTGAAGAGCCGCGACGTGCTGATGGATGCCGCCTATGGCGAGCACATTTACGTCGACGACCGCACCATCGATAGCCACATCAAGCGCATCCGTAAGAAGTTCAAGGCGATCGACGCGGATTTCGGACAGATCGAAACCCTGTATGGTGTCGGTTACCGGTATAAGGAGCCCGCCGAGGCCGGATGAGGCTAGAGACCCGCTCGGACCTGAGGGCGCCGACCGATTTGGCGTCCCCCGCGGCGCCGGCTGACGAGACCCGGAAGCCGCACGCGTCGACGGGATCCGTGTGGTCGACGGCAGAGTCCCGGGACGCCGACGCGTCGCAGACGGACACCGCCCCATTGCCGATCCGGCGCCGCTGGCGTTTTTCCAAACTCACCGCCCGGGTGCTGGCGATCAACCTGCTGGCCCTGATGATCCTGGTCGGCGGGCTGCTCTATCTCGGCCGCTACGAAGAGCGCCTGATCCAGGCGGAGATGGAGAGCCTGCGCACCGAGGCGCTGATCTTCGCCGGCGCCCTGGCCGAGGGCGCCATCGTCGGCGATCCGGATATCGGCCTCGACCTGGATCCGGAGCGCGGCCGCCAGATGGTCCGGCGGCTGTACGAGACCACCGACACCCGCACCCGCCTGTTCACCACCGAGGGCACCCTGCTGGCCGACAGCCGGCTGTTGATCGGCGGCGGCGTCATCGAGATCGAGCTGCTGCGGCCCGCCGACGACAGCGTCTGGCTGCGCGACACCTTCGACTCGGTCTATGGCTGGATCACCCAGCTGGTGCCCGAGCGCAAGGGCTGGCCGCTCTATACCGAGCAGGCGCAGCAGCAGGCCGCCCACTACCCGCCGGTGCTGCGCGCCCTGTCCGGCAATATCGGCCAGCAGGTCTGGTCCGACCCCGATGGCGGCAAGATCCTGGGCGTGGCGGTGCCGGTGCAGCGGCTGCGCGCGGTGAAGGGCGCCATCCTGGTGACCCGCGACACCGGCAAGATGGAAAAGGCCATCCAGTCGGTGCGCGAGGACATCCTGAAGGTCTGGGGCGTGGCGCTGCTGGTGACGGTGGCCCTGTCGCTCTATCTGGCTAGCACCATCACCCGGCCGATCCGCCGGCTGGCGGCGGCGGCCGAAGGGGTGCGCCGCGGCCATGGACGGCAGCAGCTGATCCCGGATTTCTCCCGCCGCCGGGACGAGATCGGCGAGCTGTCGGCCTCGCTGCGCGACATGACCTCGGCCCTGTGGACCCGGATGGACGCCATCGAGCGCTTCGCCGCCGATGTGGCCCATGAGATCAAGAACCCGCTGACCTCGCTGCGCAGCGCGGTCGAAACCGTGTCGCGGATCAAGGATCTGGAGCAGCAGCGCCGGCTGATGGCGATCATCCTGGAGGATGTGCAGCGCCTGGACCGGCTGATCACCGATATCTCCGACGCCTCCCGGCTGGATGCGGAACTGTCCCGTGCGGAGTCGGAAGAGGTCGACGTGGCGGCACTGCTGACCATGCTGGTCGAGCTCTACGAGACCACGGTGGAAGAGGACGGCCCGAAGCTGCAGCTCACCCTGCCGCCGTTCAACACCCTCTATGTGAACGGGCTGGAAGACCGGCTGGTGCAGGTGTTCCGCAACCTGATCGGCAACGCGATCTCGTTCTCCCCGCCCGGCGGCGTCATCGCCATCCGGGCCCGGCGCGAATCCGGCTACGTCATCGTCGAGCTGGAAGACGAGGGCCCAGGTATCCCGTCGTCGAAACTGGCGGCGATCTTCGACCGCTTCTACACCGAGCGCCCGGCCGGCGAGAAGTTCGGCACCCATTCCGGCCTTGGGCTCAGCATCTCCAAGCAGATCGTCGACGCCCATCACGGCAAGATCTCCGCCGCCAACCGCGACGATCGCAGCGGCGCCCGCTTCACGGTGAAGATCCCGGCGCGGTAGAGCGCGCGCCCGCAGTTTGTGACTGGATGGTGATCCCCCTTGTCCAAGAAGGGGGATGCCGAGGCCCGATCCCCGTAGTCCCCGGAGTGTTGAGCGCAACCCGGTCAGCCTGACCCGGCAGGCATTGCGCTCCAGATTCGCCGTGTGGGCCGGTGCGATCCTGTTGCTGCTGCTCGGCGCCTCCTGGGGGCTGCAATTCGCGCTGCTCAAGATCGCCGCCGGATCGCAGGTCGGCGAGCTGTCGATCCTGACCGGGTCCATGGCGCTGCTGGCCATCGCCTATCTGGCGACGCTGGCGGCGCGGCGGGAATGGTTCCGGCCGACCTGGCGCCATGTGCGCTTCTTCATCATCAGCGGCCTGTTCGGCTATGTCATCCCGCTTGGCGGCGTGCTCTGGGTCGCGGACCGGCTCTCGGCAGGCCTGATCGTCCTCTACACAGAGGCGCTGGACCCGGTCTTCACCATCATGATCGTCCTGCTGCTCAGGACCGAGATCGTGTCGCGCCGCCGGCTGGGGGCCGTGGCGATCGCGCTCGCCGGCGTCGCGGCTGCCATGTGGCCGGATGTGACCGCCACCGCCGATGCCCGCGCCTTCGGCCTGCTGATCGTCCTCATCGTCCCGCTGGCCTATGCCATTGACGGGGTCTATGTGTCGTCCTGCTGGCCCCAGGATCTGAGCGCGCTGCAGGTGGTGACCGGCGAGGCCTTTGCCGGCGCCGCCCTGCTGTTTCCGATCTGGGCGATGCTGGAGGGCTTCACCGGAATGCCGGCCACGCTGGGGCCGGCGGAATGGGCGATCCTCGCCTTCGTCCCGGTGAGCTATCTGGAGGTCTACCTCTACTTCTACCTGCTCAAGACCCGCGGCGCGGTGTTCGTCGCCTTCGGCTGCTTCGTGTCCCTGTTCGCCGGCTTCCTGTGGGGCATGGTGCTGCTCGGGGAGCAGCACGGGCCGGTGGTTTGGCTTGCGGTCATGCTGGTCTCCGTCGCGCTCTATCTGATGACCGTCAGGCGGCGCGCCAGCGCCCCGGCCGCGTTGGAGGGCTGACGGGCGGCGCTCCAGGCTGCCAGCCTGCGATGCGCCGCCCGCATCAGCCAGGCCATCAGAAACACCGCTCCGCCGACCGCCTCGAGCCCGGTGATCCACAGCCCGCCGAAGGTCGGATCCCAGTGGCTGAACAGGCCCCGCAACCGGATCGTGTCGTTCAGGGGCCACAGCAGCAGCGGCCCGTCGGTCACATGCGAGACGATGTCGGCCGCCGAATGGGTAAGGGCGCCGAGCAGGAAGGCCAGCCCGAGCGGCCGCAGCCATGCGCCCCGCCGGTCCAAGAGGCAGACCAGAAGCGCCAGCCCGGCCAGGCTGGTCGGCGAATGCAGCAGGCTGTGCAGGGCGCTGACCCAGGAATCCGCGAAGTACACCCGGTCCATCTCGACCTGGATCGCCGGCTGGTGGAAGCGGCCGTCGCGCAGGGTCACGGCGGCGGCGATCCAGCTCCAGACGATGGCGACCGGCAGGTCCGGCGCCACGGCGCCCACGATCAGGGCGGTGCGCAACCGGCCGCGCCAACCCAGCAGGCGGGCGCAGCCATAGCCGATCAGGGCATGGGTCGGGGTTTTCATCCCGGGCCTCCGCCTTGGACCGCCCGCTAGCTTGCGAAGGCCTCCGGATCGCCGGGCACGATGCGGCTGATAACCCCGCGGCGCTGCCGCTCGCCATCCACATAGGCGAAACAGCCCGGCGCATGGTCGATATGCCAATGGCCCTTGGGGCCGTCCTGCCAGTCGGTCCGGTAGCCGTCGCCGGCCAGGTCCCAGCGTCCCTGCAGGAACTGGCCGTTCGGCAGGCGCATATAGGAGCGCTGGTCGGCGGTGTAGTGGATCACCGCCTCGCCACCGGCATCCAGGGCCACATAATGGGTATTCCCGGCGAGCAGGATGGATAAGGTGTCTTCGTCCAGATGGGTCATGGGTCTGTCCCTCGTGGCTGGGTCTTCGGCAGGCGCTTGCCGGCGCCTGAAGCATGATGTAACTTAGTCAAGTAACTTGACTATAAATTCGGAAGGGTCGATTGGTCAAGCGACTTGACGAAAATCCCGATGCGTCCGCGTCGCCGCCCCTGCTGGACCATGTCGGTTGGCGGCTGTGGCAGGCGGGCCGGATGTGGGTCGACCTGTTCATTGGCGGCATGCAGCGGGCCGGCCATGGCTGGTACGGGCTGGCCCAGGCCAATCTGCTGGGCTGCCTGCCTCGGTCCGGAACCCGGCAGAGCGTGTTGGCCGAGCGCACCGGCTTGAGCAAGCAGGCGGTGCAGCAGCTGGTCGACGACCTGGTCGCCGCCGGCATCCTGGTGCGCACCGCGGACCCGGCCGACAAGCGCGCCCGCATCGTGCGCTATACCGAGAAGGGCATGGCGGCGCTGGCCGACGGCAACCGCATCAAGCTGGAGATCGAAGCCGAATTCGCGACGCGGCTGGGGGCGCGGGACCTGGCGCGGCTGAAGGACATCCTGGCGAAGCTGGCGGAAGCGCGGGCCGGGTCCGGGTGGCCGGCGGATTCCGGAACCACCCGCGATTGACAGGTGCCGCCGCCAACGCCACCTTGGCCGGTATGGGCTCGGTTCATGCCACCTGTATTGCCGTTGACGGTGTGGGCGTGATGCTGCGCGGCCCCTCGGGCAGCGGCAAATCCGATCTGGCGCTGCGGCTGATCGACGGGGGCGCGGTGCTGGTGGCCGATGATCAGGTGCAATTGTCAAAAGGCGACGGCGAGGATGGCGGCCGGTTGATCGCCCGGTCGCCGGCGGCGATAGCCGGGCTGCTGGAGGTCCGCGGGATCGGATTGCTGCCGGCCCCCAGCCAGCCATCGGCCCCCGTGGGCCTGGTTGTCGACCTGAAACCCGGCGGGGAGATCGATCGCATGCCCGAGCCTGCCACCTGCGCCTATCTCGGCATCCGGCTGCCCCTGATCGCCCTGGACCCGTTCCGGTCCTCCGCACCGGCGGCTCTGCGGCTCGCCGTTGCCGCGTTGCGGCGATCGGACGGCGAGCTGCCCCTGGCGAAGGAATCGTGACCATGGAAGGCGGGGACGGCATGCGGCGGCGGATCGTTCTGGTGACCGGCATGTCCGGGGCCGGCATGTCCTCGGCCCTGTCGGCGCTGGAGGATCTGGGGCACGAGGCGATCGACAACCTGCCGCTGCCGCTGGTTCCGGCGCTGGTCGCCCAGGGCGACCTGTCCAACCGGCCGGTCGCCATCGGCATAGACAGCCGGACCCGCGGGTTCAACGCCAAGCGCCTGCTGGCACAGCTGGGTGAGCTCAGGGACGACGCCACCCTGGATGTCGGGCTGCTGTTCCTGGATTGCGACGACGAGGCGCTGCAGCGCCGCTATACCGAGACCCGCCGCCGCCATCCGCTGGCGGTCGACCGGCCGGTAGCGGACGGCATCGCCGCCGACCGTAACGTCGTGGGCCCGCTGCGCGACCAGGCCGACGCGGTCATCGACACCACCGCCCTGTCGATCCACGATCTGCGGCGCCAGCTTGAGGGCCGGTTCTCCGTCGGCGGCGAGCCGGGGCTGTTCGTGCAGGTGCTCTCCTTCTCGTTCCGCCGCGGCCTGCCGCGCGAAGCGGATCTGGTGTTCGATGTGCGCTTCCTGGAGAACCCCTATTGGAACGCGGAGTTGCGGCCGCTCACCGGTCTCGACGAGGCGGTGCAGCAGGCGGTCGCCGCCGACCGCGACTATGCCGAATTCTTCGATCGGATGACGGGGCTGCTCAGCCCGTTGCTGCCGCGCTACAATCAGGAAGGCAAGAGCTATCTGACGATCGCCATCGGCTGCACCGGCGGCCGGCATCGCTCGGTGTTCGTCGCCACCCGCCTCGAGCTCTGGCTGCAGGACCAGGGCTATCGCGTCGGCCTGATTCATCGCGACCTGCCGGCGCGCTAAGCGAAAGACGATCAGGAGGAACCTGACCCATGGACTCCCAGCCGATGATCGGAATGGTCCTGGTGACCCATGGCCGCCTGGCCGAGGAATTCATCGCCGCGCTGGAACATGTGGTGGGGGAGCAGGAGAACATCGCCGCCGTCTGCATCGGCCCCGACGACGACATGGAACAGCGGCGCATGGAGATCCTGGAGAGCTGCGCCAGGGTCGATACCGGCCGCGGCGCGGTGCTGCTGACCGACATGTTCGGCGGCACGCCCTCCAACCTGGCGATCTCGATCATGGACCAGGCCAAGGTCGAGGTGATCGCCGGCATCAACCTGCCGATGCTGATCAAGCTGGTGCAGGTGCGCGGCAGCGAGAGCATGGCGAGCGCCGTTTCCCACGCCCGCGAGGCGGGGCAGAAATACATCAACGTGGCGTCCAGCCTGCTGGCCGAGGATAAATGAGTCCGGCCGACGACAGCGCGCGTCCCGCCGGTCCTCCATCCGGGGCGGCGCCGGTGGTCCGGGCGGCCACCATCCTCAACCGCCGCGGTCTGCATGCCCGGGCGGCGGCGAAGTTCGTCAAGCTGGCGACCACCTTCGACGCCCAGATCCGGGTCACCCGCAATGGCATGGATGTGGGCGGCGATTCCATCATGGGGCTGATGATGCTGGCTGCCAGCCCGGGCAGCACCATCACCCTGATCGCCACCGGCCCGGAGGCCGAGGCGGCGGTGCGGGCGATCGTCGATCTGATCGTCCGCAAGTTCGATGAGGATTAGCACCCAGAGGAACCGATGGTAGACGCGCCCGTGACCGAAACCGCCCAACCCGCCGAGACGCGGGAAGTGAGCGGTCTGGGCGTGTCGCCGGGCATCGCCATCGGTCCCGCCCATGTGGTCGAGAGCGGCTTCGAGCAGGTCCCGGAATATGTGGTGATCCCGGGCGAGATCGGGGCCGAGCGGGAGCGCTTCGAGGCGGCGGTGGCGAAATCCCTGCGCCAGATCCGCAAGCTGAAATCCAAGGCGGCGGCCTTGCCGGAATCGGCCGCGGAGGATCTCGACTTCCTGCTCGACGCCCATCTGGCGATCCTTGGCGGTTCGCGGCTGATCCGCGGGGTCGAGCGGCGCATCGTCGAGGACCGCTACAACGCCGAATACGCGGTGCAGGCCGAGGTCTCCTCGATCGCCCAGCACTTCGCCGCCATGGACGACGCCTATCTGGCCGGCCGCATCCAGGATATCCGCGATGTCGGCGCCCGCCTGATCCGCAACCTGTCCGACCGCAAGTTCCAGGCTTTCGCCACCCTGCCCGAGGGCAGCATCATCATCGCCGAGGAGATCACCCCCTCGGACACCGCACTGATGGATCCCAAGCGGGTGGCCGGTTTCGCCACCACCCTGGGGGGCGCGGAAGGCCACACCGCCATCATGGCGCGCTCGTTGGGGCTGCCGGCGGTGCTGGGCGCGGTCGGCCTGATGGACGGCTCGGCGTCGGGCAAGACGGTGATCGTCGACGGCACCTCCGGCCTGGTGATCATCGATCCGGACCCGGACACCTTGGCGGAGTACGCCGGGCGGCGGGAATCCATGGCCGCCGACCGCCGCCGGCTGCGCGCCCTGATCGGCCAGCCGGGCCTGACCCGCGACGAGGTCAAGATCGCCCTGGCGGTCAACCTGGAACTGCCGCGCGAGGTGAAGAACGCGGTGGAGATCGGCGCCGACGGGGTCGGCCTGCTGCGCACCGAGTTCCAGTTCATGAACCGCGACGACCTGCCCAGCGAGGACGAGCAGTACCGCGCCCTGCGCACCATCGTGGTGGCCATGGCAGGCCGGCCGGTGACCATCCGCACCCTCGACGTGGGCGGCGAGAAGCTGGCCACGTCGCTGGGCGATCGCTTCGGCGAATCCGCCAACCCGGCGCTGGGCCTGAGGGCCATCCGCCTCAGCCTGCGGGAGCCCAAGCTGCTGGAAACCCAGCTGGCGGCGATCCTGCGCGCCGGGGCGCATGGGCCGATCCGCATCCTGCTGCCGATGATCACCGGTGTGGCGGAGATGGAGTCGGTGCGCGAATCCCTGGCCCGGGTGATCCAGCGCCTGAAGCGCCGCAAGCTGCCCTATGCCGATCCGCTGCCGCCGCTGGGCGCCATGATCGAGGTGCCCGGCGCGGCCCTCGCCGCCGACGCCCTGGCCCAGGCCTCCGATTTCTTCGCCATCGGCACCAATGATCTGATCCAGTATACGCTGGCCATCGACCGCGGCGACGAGCAGGTGGCCGACCTCTACAACCCCCTGCACCCGGCCGTCCTGCGCCTGATCCAGTTCGCCACCGAGGCGGCGCTGCGCGCCCGCATCCCGGTCAGCCTCTGCGGCGAAATCGCCGGCGATCCCCGCTACACCGCGCTCCTGGTCGGCCTTGGCCTGCAGGAACTCTCCATGTCCCCCGCCAAGCTCCTAGCCGTAAAACGCCGCGTCCGCACCCTCGACACCGTCGCCGCCGCCCGCCGCGCCGGCATGATCATGGACCAGAGCGACCCTGGGCGGATCGCCGCGCTGCTGGATGATTTCAATGAGGGGGAGTGAGGGGCACTAAAGCGATATGGGTCATTCAATGCAGTCGGTCCAAGAGAGCCGGGAGTGGTTCGACGACCTCGATTTGCTGCTGGCGACGCAGATCTTGGCCGAGTCCTTCGACCAAAAGCCGGCGGAATTCAGCAGGCTCACCGACTTTGTCCAATTGTGGCGGAACATCCCGCGTGCCTACGGTCCGGGCACCATTGACCTCCGCTTAGCCGATCTCGCGTCCGATCCGACAATCGCGTCAGAATTTGTTGCACTCACCCATCGGGCCGAGCACCTGATCAGTTCGGTCGCTGACCCGATCCCGGCAGAAGTCGCCAACTCCCGATGGGGCGTTTCAGGCGTCACCTTCTATGATTATGGCGCCGCGCGGCTCGTTGATACCCTGCATCGGTTGAGAGGCCTCCTTCTGGACTTTGTGTGACGACAACAGAAACCAAATGGGGTCAGAGTCGACTGATCAAACGTAGGCGACGTGAAATCAATCGACTCTGACCCCAGTGATCTTCTGAGTCGCACGCCTCGGACTTATCGAGTCCGACCCCAGTTCTGTCGATCGACATGACTGGAAACCATCCCGACCTAGAAGACCGGCACCGGCATGCCGCCGTAGGACGCCTCCTCTGGTGGTCGAAAGGTCTCGGTGACCTCTTCAGCGGTGCGATCGATCCAGGCTTCGATCACCGGCGTTTTGTTGAGCGCGTCGGCGACGATGGACGGCCCCGTCGGAACCGTGCCCGGTCGCGGCTGAATGAGCGTGAAGACGATCTTGTAGCGGTTGCGGTCGTGATCGTCGGGGAAGGTGTGGCCCGTCGCGGCGCCGGGCGGCAGATGCAGAGGAATTTCCGCGACGAACATCTCGGTCGGCAGCACGTAGTTGAGGAACCGGGCGTTCCCGCCTTCCCGCGCCTGCCGGATCGCCGCCGTCACAATCGGATCGGCGAGCGCGATGGCGGCCAGATCGGCGATCTCCTTTTCGGGCAACCGGCCCACCGAGATGTAGGCGGCGTCGTCGGTGTAGTACGCCGAGAGGCTGCCGATGGCATGGGACTGAACGGCGCGCGCCGCGACGACGGCAATGGCAAGCGTTGCGAGATAGCAGAGGAGCCAGGCCAGTGCGCGCCAGAGTCCCGGGCGGGGCATCGCAATCAGCCGGAAGGGCGCCTCGACGACGCGCGGCAGGAACATGCCGGTCCGCTGCATGTAGTCTGCATAGCCGTCGAACTTGTGGGCGCACTGGCGTTCTTCGGATCGCGCAAGAAGCAGATAGACGAATACCACCGTCACGAATCCGAACAGGACCAGGAAGCGCGGCCAGAGGAGGAGCATGCCGAAGCTCGCGACCATCAGGGCGAGGTATTGCGGATGCCGGATCCAGCGGTAGATGCCGCCCGAAACCATCTCGCCCCTGCGCAACTTGGCGGCATAAACCTGATAGGCTCCGACCGCGAACCCGGCGATGCCGGCGATCGTCAGGATGGCGCCCACGACGTTGTGCGCGTCGACGAGGGGCGAATATGTCTGGGCTACGATGTGGGGCAGGAAGAAGCCGACGAGCCAGCTCGCCAGACGGCTTTCGCCAAGGACATCCAGCCCCGGCCCGTACACGGAGTAGAAATAGGCGGCAAAGGGGCTTGCCATATAGAAGAACTCGAGAGCGACGAGTGCATAGAACGCCGCGCTGGCCCAAAACGCGCCTTTGGTCAGAGAAGCATCGCGGGTCTCTTCCGTCCGGTCCTTCATTGGCTTCGATCCTTGGCCTTGGCCTGCGACACGCAGAACGGGTCGGGCTCGGTCCGCAAGACGCCGCCGCCTTGCAGCGGTTCATCAGGCAAGACAGGCTCTTGAACCGTCGTCGGTCGTCAGATCGGCCGAGACCATGCATCCCGCATCGAGGCGTCGCGGACATGGACCCGGTGCCGCGTTCAGAATGAACATAGCGAAGGGTGACGATCGCCACCCTGATTTGGCGCAATGGTGGTTCGATGCCGTGATCCGGAATTCTCGATCCGATCCATATATAAAGAAATCTTTATGCTTGCTGCCGTACCCTCCTGCTGGTACATCGGAGCCAATTTCCAGACAGATGAGGATGCTTGAGATGCCGGATGCCGGTGGGTTCAGCGATTGCAAGGTGGCCGATATAGGGTTGGCCGATTGGGGCCGCAAGGAGATCGCGATCGCCGAGACCGAGATGCCGGGCCTGATGGCCCTGCGCGAGGAATATGCCGGCAAGAAGCCGCTGAAGGGCGCCAGGATCGCCGGCTGCCTGCACATGACCATCCAGACGGCGGTGCTGATCGAGACGCTGATCGAGCTTGGGGCCGAGCTGCGCTGGTCCTCCTGCAACATCTTCTCGACCCAGGACCAGGCCGCCGCGGCCATCGCCGCCGCCGGCATCCCGGTCTTCGCCTGGAAGGGCGAGACCGAAGAGGAGTTCTGGTGGTGCATCGAGCAGACCATCCATGGCCCGGACGGCTGGACCCCGAACCTGATCCTGGACGATGGCGGCGACCTCACCCTGCTGATGCATGACGAGAAGCACGCCGACCTGCTGGCCAATGTGAAGGGCCTCAGCGAGGAGACCACCACCGGCGTGCACCGGCTCTACGAGATGGCCAAGAAGGGCACGCTCAAGGTGCCGGCGATCAACGTCAACGACAGCGTCACCAAGTCCAAGTTCGACAACCTCTATGGCTGCCGCGAGAGCCTGGTCGACGGCATCAAGCGCGCCACCGATGTGATGATGGCCGGCAAGGTCGCCGTGGTCTGCGGCTATGGCGATGTCGGCAAGGGTTCGGCCGCCAGCCTGCGCAGCCAGGGCGCCCGCGTCATGGTCACCGAGATCGATCCGATCTGCGCCCTGCAGGCCGCCATGGAAGGCTATGAAGTCGTCACCATGGACCAGGCCGCCCCCCTCGGCGACATGTTCGTCACCGCCACCGGCAATGTCGACGTCATCACGCTGGACCATATGCGCGACATGAAGGACCGGGCGATCGTCGCCAATATCGGCCATTTCGACAGCGAGATTCAGATCGGGGCGCTGCAGAACTACAAATGGGAAGAGGTCAAGCCGCAGGTCGACGAGGTCGTCTTCCCCGACGGCAAGCGGCTGATCGTCCTGGCCAAGGGCCGGCTGGTCAATCTCGGCTGCGCCACCGGCCATCCGAGCTTCGTGATGAGCGCCTCCTTCACCAATCAGGTGCTGGCGCAGATCGAGCTGTGGAACCATTCCGACCGCTACTCGATCGACGTGCACGTGCTGCCCAAGGCGCTGGACGAGAAGGTGGCGAGCCTGCATCTGAAGAAGCTGGGCGCCACGCTGACCGAGCTGACGCCGGTGCAGGCCGATTATCTGGGCATCGAATCGGCCGGGCCGTACAAGCCGGAGCACTACCGGTACTAGCGGCGTGAATAGCTTCGGCCGGTTGATTCTCGCCGATGTAGCCACTTGCCCTCACCCGGGTTGTCGCCGCTGAACGCGGCGCCAGCCCGCCCTCTCCCGGAGGGAGAGGGGATTTTCGCAGCGATATGAGGACACTCGGCCTGAGGGCGGGCGTGGGCCTTCGGGCGCTAAGCATTTGCCGCAAAGCCGCCTTGTTTGTGCCGCGCGAGCCACGGTAAGTTGGCGGCCGTGCGCTGTTCATTACCGAGAGCCAGTCAGGTTCGGATGACACCCTCCTGGCCGCTGCGGCTTTTCGGATCGACGTTGGTCCTGTCCGTCCCCGCCGCGACGACGCCGGCTTGGGCCGAACATAACATCGGCCCCGCCGGCTATCTGCTTGGCGGCGGCATGGCCGGCTTCCTGATCGCCGCCGCGATCGCCCTGGTCGTGCTGGCGCTGCTCCGCCGCAAGATGAAGGACGAATCGGCCAGGGCCGGGCATTTCGCCGGCGAGACCTTGCGGCTGGAAGCCTTCCTGGATGCGGCGCCGCAATCCTGCTGCGGCTGGGACACCGCCGGCCAGCTGGCAGTGTCCGACGGTTTCGTGCGGCTGCTCGGCGTCGATTCCGTGCGCACCCTGGAAGACATCGAGTTGGCGCTGGACAAGGACGATGCCGAGGCGCTGCGCCGGGCCTTCGTGCGCCTGCGCAATGACGGCACATCGTTCCGGCTCACCGTCCACACCGCCGCCGCCCGCCACGGCGGCGAGATCAAGACCCTGCTGATGACCGGCCGGCGCGGCCGCGCCTATCACGGCGACGCGCATTTCGACGTGCTGTGGGTCTATGACGTGACCAAGCGCGAGGCGGCCATGGCCCGCGACAAGGGCGCCCTGGAGAAGACCCAGGCCCAGGAGGCCACCTTCTGCGGCATGCTCGAGGCGCTGCCGATGCCGGTGTGGCTGCGCGATGCCGATCTGGAGATCGTCTGGGTCAACACCGCCTATGCGGTGGCCGTCGACTCGACGGTGGAGCAGGTCCTGGCCGATCAGGGCCAGATCGGCGCCGGGGCCATCGACGATGGCGGCCGGGCCCTGGCCGCCCGGGCCCGCTCGGAAGACGGTGCGGTGTCGGAATCCCACCATATCGTCATGGCCGGCGAGCGGCGCTGGATCGCCATCACCGAGATGCCGCTGAAGCTGGGCGAGTCGCTGCCGGACGGCGTGGAGGCGTCGCTGGTCGGCTACGCGGTCGACCTGACCAACCAGGAGATGGCCGAGGCGGAACTGCGCCGCCATGTGGACGCCCATGCCGAAGTGCTGGAGCAGCTCAAGACCGCCACCGCCATATACGGGCCGGACAAGCGCCTGACTTTCTTCAACCAGGCCTTCGTGTCCCTATGGGGCCTGGACGAGCGCTGGCTCGACACCAAGCCGGGCATGGGCGAGGTGCTTGAGGATCTGCGCGAGCGCCGGCGGTTGCCGGAGCACGCCGATTTCCCGGCCTTCAAGAAGGGCCAGCTGGACCTGTTCACCTCGCTGATCGAGGCCAGCGACGACACCCTGCACCTGCCGGACGGCACCACCCTGCGCCAGGTCATCACGCCGCATCCCTTCGGCGGTCTCCTGTTCATGCAGGAGGATGTGACCAGCTCGCTGGCGCTGGAGCGCAACTACAACACCTTGATGGCGGTGCAGCAGGAGACGCTGGACAATCTGGCCGAGGGCATTGCCGTGTATGGCAGCGATGGCCGCCTCAGGCTCAGCAACCCGGCCTTCCTGGCGCTGTGGACCCTGACCCCGGACGATGTCGCCGGCCAGCCCCATGTCTCGGAAATCATCGAAAAGACCCGTCCCTTCTTCGATACCGGCGAGGATTGGTCGGCCCAGCGCGAGGAGATGATCAGCCGGGCCCTGGACCGCGATGCCGGCACAGGGCGGATCGAGCGCAGCGACCAATCGATCCTGCACTACGTCACCGTGCCGCTGCCCGATGGCGGTGTGCTGAACAGCTATCTCGACGTCACCGACAGCGCCCGGGTGGAGCAGGCCCTGCGCCGCATCAACGACGCGCTGGAAACCGCCGACCAGCTGAAGACCGAGTTCATCGCCAACGTGTCGTACCAGCTGCGCACGCCGCTGAACGCCATCATGGGGTTCGCGGAAATCCTCAACCACGAGTATTTCGGCAAGCTGAACGACCGCCAGTCGGAATACACCCGCAGCATCACCGACGCCTCGGAACGGCTTCTGGCGCTGATCAACGACATCCTCGACCTGGCCACCATCGAGGCCGGCTACATGTCGCTGAACTACCAGCAGGTCGACGTCAAGGCGGTGCTGCAGAGCGTCTACGACCTGACCCATGAATGGGCCGGCAAGCAGAACCTGACCATCCGCGTCGACCCCAAGGTCAAGGCCAGCAAGATCCAGGCGGACGAGCGCCGGCTGAAGCAGGCGTTGCACAATCTGGTCAGCAACGCCATCAAGTTCACCCCCGCCGGCGGCGTCATCACCCTGTCGTCCAAACGCAACGGCGACCAGATCTCGTTGTTCGTAAAGGATACCGGCGTCGGAATCGACGAGGCGGAGCAGGGTCGCCTGTTCGGCCGCTTCGAGCGCGGCTACGGGCATCACGACCAGGGCGTCGGGCTGGGCCTGGCGCTGGTCAAGAGCCTGGTGGAGATGCATGGCGGCCGGGTCGAGATGAACTCGCAGCCTGGCGAGGGCACGACGGTCAGCTGCGTGCTGCCGGTCCGCTCCGCCCAGAGCGAGCCCGAGAGCAAGGAGGCTCCGACCCTGGACCACGCCGCCCAGGGCGACTGAACCGGGTCTTCGCGGCCGTTGCGCCGTACCGGATCAGGCCTGGTTTTCCCGCCCATTGCCCCTTGCCGGGACCAGCAGGGCGAGCCCGCCCAGGGCCAGCGCGCCGGAGACGAAGACCGCATAGCCGGCCAGGGCGCTGGCGATCGCCGTCTCCCAGGGCGTCCCGGTCAGGTTGAGGGCGGTCGCCCAGGCGGCCTGGGTCGGACCCAGCCCGGCAATACCGGTGATCGGCAGCGCGAAGGCAAGATTGGCCGAGGCGCTGGCGGTCAGCGCGGCCGCCAGTCCAACGCCGGAATCGACGGAGACCATGGCCAGGACGGCGATCGCCGTCAGCGCCGTCCAGACGGCGAGCGTCAGGATGATCGTCCAAAGGTGTCCGCCAGTGCCTTGCAACTCGGCACCGCCGGACATCAGGCCGTCCGCCAGCTTCTGCACTCGCGGCCATCGGCCGAGCATCAGTCCCGACCGGTGCCGCATCGCGCCGCCCACATGCGGCAGGGCCAGAAGGCCGAGGAGTCCGGCCAGGCTCATCGCCAGCAGTACCGGTCGGCCCCATCCCCATAGCGGAGCCTCGAAGGCCGCCGCCGCCGCGGCGCAGAGCAGGGCGCCCACCGCACAGGCATCCATCAGCCGCACCAGCACCAGGATACCGGTCGCCCGGGCATAGTCCACGCCGTAGCGCCGCTTCATCAGGATCGGGAAGCTGGCCTCGCCGACCCGGAAGGGCAGCAGGAAGTTGAAGAAATTGAGCAGCGTGGCGGCCCGTATCATGTCCCGCTCGGGCAGTCGCGCGGTCCCCGACATCAACAGGGCGAAGCGCCAGGCCCGCAGCCATTGCACCAACGGGACCAGCATCCAGGCCGCGATCAGCGGTCCGGGGTCGGCCTGCGACAGGCTGTCGAGCAGGACGGCCGGGTCGGAGAGCGCCAGCAGCCCGTAGATCACCGCCGCGGTGACGGCGGCGGCCAGCAGGGTGGCGCGGATCCGGGCGCCGGTCACGCGCCGGGTCGCACCGATTCGTCGGTCTGGACGGGCTCGGCCGGCGGCGGCTCGGTCTTCGATGTCCCGGTCTTCTGCGATCCGGCTGCGGCGCGCTTGGCAGGCTTGCGACGCGGGCGCGGCTTCTTGGCCACCGGTGCGGCGGCCTGTTCGGCCCGCTCGCTGACCAGGTCCTCCGACCGGATCAGCGCCGGCGAGCGGCTGTTGATCAGCTCCGACAGCATGCCGAACAGCATCAGCTGGATGCCGACGATCACCGCCATGACGCCGAACAGCAGCAGCGGGCGGTCGCCGATATCGGCGCCGGTGAACAGCTTGAGCCCGGTCAGATAGGTCAGCACGCTGCCGCCGATCAGCAGCACGAAGGCGCCGACGCCGCCGAACAGATGCGCCGGCCGGCGCGCGTAGCGGGTGATGGTGACGACCGTCAGTAGGTCGAGGAAGCCGCGCAGGAATCGCGACACGCCGTATTTCGACTGGCCGTGCTTGCGGGCGTGGTGGCGCACCGCGATTTCGCCGATCCGAAAGCCCAGTGCGCTGGCCAGCACCGGGATATAGCGGTGCAGCTCGCCATAGAGCTGGATGCTGTCGAACACCTCGCGGCGATAGGCCTTGTAGCCGCAATTGAAATCGTGCAGCCGGGTGCCGCTGACCCGGGCGGTCACGGCGTTGAACAGCAGCGACGGCAGGGTCTTGGACAGCGGGTCGTTGCGGGTCTTCTTCCAGCCCGACACCAGGTCGTAGCCCTGGTCGATCATCTCCACGAAGCGCGGCAGCTCGACCGGATCGTCCTGCAGATCGGCATCCATGGTGACGACGATCGACCCGCGGGCCTGGTGCACGCCCACATCCAGGGCCGCCGCCTTGCCGAAATTGCGCCGCAGCCGGACCGCGTGGACCAACGGGTTCTCCGCCGCCAGCCGCCGCATCTCGGCCCAGGAGCCGTCGGTGCTGCCGTCATCGACGAACAGGATCTCGACCAGGTCGATGCCGTCCTTCCCGACGTCGCATATGCGCTCGGTCAGCTCGGCCAGCGACTCGACCTCGTTGAAGACCGGAACGACGACGCTGACGCTGTGCGCCGCCCCGGCACCTCCGGATGGGGCAATGGCGGTCTCTGCGGTCATCGGCAGTCTCCAGGTCCGTCGTCATAGAGCCGATAGCGAAGGGTCATGACCCTGGTCTCCGATCCCAGCATGTTGGCGGACACATGGCCCGCGGAGTGCGGCGCGTCGGGCGCGGCCGACAGACGCTCGGCAAGAAAGGCGCCGGCCGCCCCGGGCAGCGCGTCCGCCGTCGGGTCGTTGACCCGCCAGACCACCAGGCATTGCCGGCCGCTGCCATCCTCCGGCCAGACCGCCAACGGATAGGTCGGCACAATAACCCGGCTGTCGGGAAAAGCGACGCGCAGATTTCCGCCGACATGAAAGCCATCGGCCAGGACGGTGCCGCGCTGGAACCCGGCGGCGCGCAGCTGCTCAGTCAGCTCCGCGAAGGGCGCCAGGGCGCGGCAGCTGCCGCAATGGTCGGATCCGCGGGCATAGACCACGATGCGCGCGGCAAAGGCCACCGCCACCAGCAGCACGACCATCGCCAGATAGGCGGTGACGGATCGGCGCGACGGCCGTCCCTCGGCCACCAGGGCGAACAGGAAGACGGGCAGGATCATCAGGGCCGGATGCATCCAGCGCTCGGCGAAGGCGGTGGCGCCCAGGGTGGGGACCAGCAGCCAATGCAGGGCGATGATCACCAGCATCAGCACACCCAGGAAGCGGGCGCCGATGGCCCCGGATGCCGGTGCTGCGGCAACCGCCGGCCGGCCGCGCCACATCGGCAGCGCCAGGGCCGCCAGGAACAGCGGCAGCAGCGGCTGCGGAAAGGCGACCACAGCCAAGGCCAGTTCGACGCTGCCCTCCACCAGGGCGCCGCCCCAGGACTGGGTCTCCTTGGTGCCGGCGATATCGGCGGCCAGCCCGCCGAAGGACTCCACATGGGCCAGCATCCACAGGGCGCTGGGCAGCACCACCAGCCCGGCCATCGCCATCGCCGGCAGGGACTTCCAGGTCAGAACCAGATGCCGGTAGTCCTTCAGGATCAGGCAGGTCAGCGGCAGGCCGACGGCCAGCATCAGGAAGTTGAACTTGGTCTGCGCGCCGATGCCGATGGCCAGGCCGAACAGCAGGTAGAGGCCCAGGGTGGGCCGCTCGGCCAGCCGCACGAAGACGTAGAAGGTCGCCGCGATCGCCGTGGAGAGGGCGGTCGTGTGGGTCAGGTCGTGATGGGCGTAATAGGCGAAGACATAGATCAGAGCGTAGCTGAAGACCGCCAGGGCGGCGCAGGCCGGATCGGCGATCACCCGGCGCGCGGTCAGATAGATGAAGGCGTAGCCGAGCCCTAGCAGCAGATAGCGCAGCACGCTGATCGCGGTGATGTTGACCCCGAACGCCTCGAAGGCGGGCAGCAGCATCCAGGTGAACAGCGACGGCTGGCGGAACCGGTATCCCCAGACGAAATGCTGGGCGAACAGCGCCTGTTCGGAATCGTCGATCCCGAGCGTCGGCGCCATGGCCAGCCGGGCGATCAGATGGGCGGCAAGATAGAGGAGGATGGCACCGGCAACGAAGGCCGGGGTGGACCAGAGCGGCTGTGCGGATGGGCGCATCGGGAAGCGACTCGGGAGCGGTCCGAGAGAGGAGCGCAGACCCTATTGTCGCTTGCCGGCGAATGCAAATGCCCGATGCAGGACCGCCCCGGTCAGGCGGGCACCGTGCGCCGGTCGTCCGCCCGCCGGGCCAGGGTGTATTGCACCACCGACAGGACGATCAGGACCGGGATGGCCATTTCCAGGCTTTCCTCGACGATCCCGACCGCGTCGATATTGAAGGTGATCTCGAAGCCCAGCCCCTTGGCCACCCGGCCGAAGGCGTCCAGGGATTTGGTCGCCGGCATCAGCAGGATGGCCAGCGCCGCCGAGATCGCCGCCGGGGACCGCAGCGTCAGCCCGTCGCGCAGCCGCCTCCAGTTGCGCAGATAGCGCAGGGTGATCACCAGCAGCACCAGCAGCACCGCGCCGGCGATCAGCTTCTCCGGAAGGTCCACATGGTCGCGGAAGAAGAAGCGGGTGGTGAGCACGCTGTCGGTGGTGAAGGCCTTGTGCAGGTCCAGCTCACGGGCGCCCATCAGCGCGACGATGAAGGCGGAATGGGCGAAGAAACGCCGGTCGAACCGGCACGAGACCAGCAGCGCCAGGATCGCGGCGGCATAGAGGATCACCGTCGTCACCTCGATCCAGCCATCCTCCTTGGTCAGCGCGTCCAGCCGTTCCTCCGAGAACGGATAGGCCGAAAGCACGGCGACCACTGTCACCAGGATGGCGACGAAGACGGCGAGATAGGGCCGCCGGATGGTGGCTTGGAGATCCTCGGTGCTCATGGCGTAGGGGCTGAATCGTGTTGGGGGTTTTGGCCGAAACAAGAGCTTCATGACATGGCAACTCGGATGTCATTTTACCACAGACTCGGCCTTTTTGCGCCGATTCGCCGCCCTTTCCCCCGGCTGTCGCGCCGAGGGTCCATTGGACCGGGACAATACTTTGGTTGCCCGGCCGGCCCGGCGGGCCTAGCGTCCGGCTCCCGCCAAAACCCCGGACCGGCCCGAAGCGCAGCCATGCCCAATGCCCTGATCTATGTGACGACCGTGCTGATCTGGGGTTCGACCTGGTACGTCATCACCCTGCAGATCGGCACCGTGCCGCTGGAGATGTCGGTGGCGTATCGCTTTGCGCTGGCGGCATTGATGCTGCTGGCCTTCGCCCGGTTACGCGGCCACCGGCTTTCCTTCACGGGCCGCGAGCATCTGCGCATGGCGGCCCAGGGGCTGTTGAATTTCGGCTGCACCTACACGCTGGTCTATCTCTCGGCCCAGTACCTCACCAGCGGGCTGATCGCGGTCGCCAACGCCAATGTGGTGTTCCTGAACATCCTGTTCGGGGCGCTGTGGTTCGGACAGGCGCTGAGGGCACGGGTGGCGCTCGGGGCCGGGATCGGCTTCATCGGCATGCTGCTGATCTTCGCCCCGGACATCGTCGGCGTGGACCTGACCGGCGATACGGCGATCGGCCTCGCCCTGGCGCTGGGATCGACCGTGACCACATCGCTGGGCAACCTGATCGCCGGCAGCAACCAGCGCGCCGGGGTGCCGGTGCTGCAGGGCACCGGCTATGCCATGGCCTATGGGGCGGCGGCTGTCTTCGTCTTCGCCCTACTGCAGGGCCACGCCCCGGCGATCGAGTGGACGGCGCGCTATCTCGGCTCGCTCGCCTATCTCACCCTGTTCGGCTCGGTGATCGCATTCGCCGGCTACTACACCCTGCTCGGCCGCATCGGCGCCGACCGGGCGGCCTATTCCATGGTGCTGTTCCCGGTGGTGGCGCTGGCCATCTCCACGGTGCTGGAGGACTACGTCTGGACCCTCGAGGCCCTGGCCGGCGTGGCCCTGGTCCTGCTCGGCAACCTGCTGGTCATCGCCCGGCTGCGGCGGCGCAAGGCGGTGGCGGCATAGGATCTGCAGCGGGGGTCAATTGTTTTCACCTCTCCCCTCGCGGGAGAGAGCCTGCCCCCGGCTCGATCGGGGGTCGGATCGCCCAGCGATCCGGGTGAGGGGGCGCGCGGCAGAGCCGCGCGAAGTTGTTTCGAAGACCCCTCACCCTAACCCTCTCCCGCAAGGGGAGAGGGGGCCGTATTGTACGGCCTTGGGACGCCTAGAAGTCGTCCGGCTCCTGCGGGCGGCGGAAGAGGGCGCCGAGGGCGTAGGCGAGCACGGCGGAGATGCCGCCGATCGCCATGGCGCCGAGGCCGCCGATCATCAGGAAGGCGGGGCCGATGCCGGTCAGCGGGCCCTGATAGGCCGGCGTGTAGGCGTAGGCGGCGACGAACATCACCAGGCCGAGCCCGGCGATGACAAGGCCGGAAACCATGGCCCTGCCGTATCCGTCGCGCCGCCGCGGCATTACCAGCTGCCGGTATTGCCCATGGAGGCCCAGGGCTCCTGGGACGGCAGCGGGTCGCCCTTCTGCAAGAGCTCGATGGAGATGCCGTCGGGGGAGCGGATGAAGGCCATGTTGCCGTCGCGCGGCGGCCGGTTGATGGTCACGCCGTTGTCCATCAGCGACTGGCAGAGGTCGTAGATATTGTCGACCTCATAGGCCAGATGGCCGAAATTGCGGCCGCCGGTGTACTCCTCCGGATCCCAATTGTAGGTCAGCTCGATGACCGGCGCCTTGGCCTCGCGGGCGGAATTCTCGTCCTCGTTGGTGGTCAGGAAGACCAGGGTGAAGCGGCCCTTCTCGCTCTCATGCCGCCGGGTCTCGGTCATGCCGAGCTTGTTGCAGTAGAAGTCCAGCGACGCGTCCAGATCGGTGACGCGGACCATGGTATGCAGATACCTCATGGCGACTCCTGATGATGCGGGGTTGGGGGCCGGGTGCGGTGCCCGGCTGCGAAGGCGGAAGACGGTGGCGGCTTAGGGACCTCTCCCGCAAGGGGAGAGGTGATCCGTCCCGAAATGCCTTGGCGCCCGCTCAGCGATCGTTCGAATGGCGGGATTTTCTGGCCTTTTCGAGGTAGTGGGAGATCAACATGACGAGCCCGCCGAGAAACACCAAAGCGAGCGTGATCCTGCTCAACACGCCATGATATGGCGGCGTCAATCCGGCTATCAGAAAGAGGCCGATTATGCCGGTCACGGTCATCCAGTAGCCGACCAGGACACCTTTCGTCGCCCGCTTGATGCCATGCTTGCGCCAAGCGGTGACGATATCCCAATGTCCGACTTCCTTTATCAGCCGGCCGGTTCGGCGATCGAACCGCATCGCTACCAGCTGCCGGTATTGCCCATGGAGGCCCAGGGCTCCTGGGAGGGCAGCGGGTCGCCCTTCTGCAGCAGCTCGATGGAGATGCCGTCGGGGGAGCGGATGAAGGCCATGTTGCCGTCGCGCGGCGGCCGGTTGATGGTCACGCCATTGTCCATCAGCGACTGGCAGAGGTCGTAGATATTGTCGACCTCATAGGCCAGATGGCCGAAATTGCGGCCGCCGGTGTATTCCTCCGGGTCCCAGCTGTAGGTCAGCTCGATGACCGGCGCCTTGACCTCGCGGGCCGCGTCCTCGTCCTCGTTGGTGGTGAGGAAGACCAGGGTGAAGCGGCCCTTCTCGCTCTCATGCCGCCGGGTCTCGGTCATGCCGAGCTTGTTGCAGTAGAAATCCAGCGACGCGTCCAGATCGGTGACGCGGACCATGGTATGCAGATACCTCATGGCGACTCCTGATGATGCGGAGTTTGGCCGGGTTCGGTGCCCGGTTGGGATATAGTTATGAGGATAGCGAAGCCGAGCGGCGGTAGGAAGCGGCGTTGGGAGAATGTAGAGGGCCTGCGGCCCAAGCTTTCATGAGCCCCCTCACCCGGCTCGCATCCGCTCGCCACCCTCTCCCACGCTGGGGAGAGGGGTTTGGAACAGCACCGGCCGAAACACCCCTCTCCCCTTGTGGGAGAGGGTGGCGAGCGTCAGCGAGCCGGGTGAGGGGTCTGAAGACAGGTTGGGCCGGAAGGCCCTCCGCCTCACTTCCCGTCAGCTCGCCTTCTTCGTCTCCGCCGCGCCGGCCGCGACCTTGTTGGCCGCGCTCGCCACCGCCTTGAGCGACGCCAGCGAGATGTTGGAGTGCCGCCCCACCCCGAACACCGTCTCGCCCGCCTCGGTCACCGCCTCCACATAGGCGACGGCGGTGGCGTCCGCGCCCTCGCCGACCGCGTGCTCGTGATAGTCGGCGACCTTCAGGGCCACGCCGCATTCCTGCTTCAGCGCGTCGACGAAGGCGGCGATGGGGCCGTTGCCCGAGCCCTCGATCTCCCGCTCGACCCCATTTTCACGGATCGTAGCGGTGATGCGCCGCACCTCACTGGCATGGGTGTCGGGCACGGTGCGGTGGTCGATGATGGCGATGGCGCCTTCGTCGAGATACTCCCGCTCGAAGGCCTGCCAGATGTCCTTCGACGTCAGTTCCGACCCGGTCAGCTCGGCGATCTCCTGCACCACGCCGGAGAACGCGATCTGCAGCCGGCGGGGCAGCTGCATCCCGTAATCCTGCTCCATCACATAGGCGACGCCGCCTTTGCCGGACTGGCTGTTGATGCGGATGACGGCCTCGTAGTCGCGGCCCAGATCGGCCGGGTCGATGGGCAGGTAGGGCACCTGCCACAGCGGGCTGTTGGCCTGCTTCTGCGCCGCCATGCCCTTCTTGATGGCGTCCTGGTGGGAGCCGGAGAAGGCGGTGAACACCAGGTCGCCGACATAGGGGTGGCGCGGGTGGATCGGCAGCTGGGTGCAGTATTCGGCGGTCTTGGCGATGGCATCGATGTCCTCGATCACCAGCCCCGGATCGACGCCCTGGGTGAACAGGTTCATCGCCAGGGTGATGATGTCGACATTGCCGGTGCGCTCGCCATTGCCGAACAGGGTGCCTTCCACCCGGTCCGCCCCGGCCATCACCGCCAGCTCGGTCGCCGCGATGCCGGTGCCGCGGTCGTTGTGCGGATGCACGCTCAGCACATAATGGTCGCGGTTGCGGCAGTTCCGGGCGAACCATTCGATCTGGTCGGCATAGATGTTAGGGGTCGCCATCTCCACCGTGGCCGGCAGGTTGAGGATCATCTTGTCTTCGGCGCTCGGCCCCCAGGCCTCCATCACCGCCTCGCAGATCTCCACCGAATAGTCGAGCTCGGTGCCGGTAAAGCTCTCCGGCGAGTACTGGAACTGGATCTCGGTGCCCGACCCCTCCATGGCGTCGGTGCATTCCCGGCACAGCCTGGTGCCGGCGACGGCGATGTCGGTGATGCCGGCCCGGTCCAGGCCGAACACCACCCGCCGCTGCAGGGTGGAGGTGGAGTTGTACAAATGCACGATGGCCCGCTTGGCGCCGGCGATCGCCTCATAGGTGCGGCGGATCAGCGGCTCGCGCGCCTGGGTCAGCACCTGGATGGTGACGTCGTCGGGAATGAGATTTTCGTCGATCAGCAGGCGCAGGAAGTCGTAATCGGTCTGCGAGGCGGACGGAAACCCGACCTCGATCTCCTTGAAGCCCATGCGGACCAGCAGGTCGAAGAAGCGGCGCTTGCGCTCGGTGCCCATGGGCTCGATCAGCGCCTGGTTGCCGTCGCGCAGATCGACCGAGCACCAGATGGGCGCGGTGTCGATCACCGCCGACGGCCAGCGCCGGTCGGGCAGATCGACGGGGGGGAACGGACTGTACTTGTCGCCAGGAGTGACTCGCATGGCTCTGGAACTCCTCATCGGCCGCCGGCGATCCTACCCCTGGAGGGTCGCGCCGGGCGGCAAAAATCTCGTCATCGGGTGGGTTGGGGCGCTGCCGCGCAAACAGCCGCCGGCCGGCCGCCTAGAGCCGACGGCCGCCGATAAGTCGCGCCAGCGGCGCGAACGGGCGGAGGAAGCGCGCACTCAAAGCTGCGCGCTGCGCGGATACGGCCGGGCGGACAGAACGATACGGAGACATGGCACAAACTCGACAATCAACAGCAGGACAAACGCACGAAAACCGGTGCCGGTTCAGGACACCGGGGCGGTAAGTCGAAGCCCAAGCTGCTGGTCACGGGTGCTCATGGTCGGGGACGGTAGCGGGGGTGGGCGGTGGGGTCAAGTAATGCGGACTGCCCGGAGCTGATCAGTCTGACTTTGCATTTGCGAGAATCTGCTTTCCGGCGTCGGTTAGGCGATAACCACCTCCGGGCTGCGCCTGGGCCCAGCCCTTGTCTTCGCATTCCTCTGCATCGTCTCTATTGATCACTGCCCTCCGACCGGATTCGTGCAGTTGGATTTGCCGGAGAGCCTTGAGTTGCCTGCCTGTTGGTTGATTGGTTGTCAATTTCGGCCTCTCTCTAGCATTAGGTATGTTGGCTCTTGCCAGCAGAGCTAGCGGCAAACTACGGGCTATCGGCGGCCCAGGCCGAAGTAACGTTCAATGTTCGCCTCATTTCCTATCCCACGGGTACCTCGGCAATAGGGGCAGTCGTCGGTAGGTTTATCCTTCTTATTCGCAACGACCCCCATATATGCGCGGTACTCAAGATGGGGAATCGGATCCCTCATATTGGTGACGGCCACCATGAACTCTGTAATGGCAAGCGACACTACACATCCGTTGAGAGACACGACCGATGGCCCAGATTCGCCCAACGCGTCGCGTGCGATGCCATACACCGCGGCCTCATTATCGAGCGCCCCGTCTGGTGAGAGAAACCTGCGTACTTCGTCCTGATCTAGTACGCCACGGCAGTGAAGACAGCCATCACCCTCCTTCCAGACAATTGTTACGCGTCCGCCGTACCGTCCAGGTTCGGGCACATCGGATGCCAAATCGAAAAGCGGAATCTCATATGCCAGGCAGGCCTCGTTGAGCACGAACCTCACACCGTCGTTGTCCAGACATCCGAACACGAAATCGGCGTCCCGTATGACGTCGAGAGTGCGCTTCGACGGAAATGCTTCTGCCAGCGTCAAAACACTGATTGATAGGTTAATCTCGTGAACCAACCGCTTGGCAAGGTCTACCTTTAGTGATCCTGGGACGGGATCAGAATGCTTGGCAGTTACGTAACGATTTCTGTTGCTCTCCGACAACTCCTCATCATCGATGATCGATAGGTGTCCAACGCCAAGTAGTGCAAGTTGCTGTGCAGCCGGACCGCCTAGTCCACCAGCGCCGACTAAAGCGACCTTGGTCTGTTGCAGGGCAATTTGCCCTTCCTTTCCAAAGAGCCGCTCGTTGCGATCAAACCGATGTTCGTCAGACATTGTCCCATCCCCGTAACGAGGCGTTTGTTGGCCTCAAGAGAGTGGTGTCGACTTGGATTCCCTTTAGCGGCGCAGGAACGACAGGATCGTCAGCCCATACCAATGCGTCAAAGCTGTTCGAGGCGAGTACGAATGCGAGGTATGGACGGCATTTCAGGCGCCACCACATGTGCTTAACGGTCTCGCGAAGACCCAATCGATCCGTGAAGGAAAACGCCGCTGGCCAGCGACCCAAGTGCGAATGCCATTCTACGAGTGACGTGCCGAGAGTGTGGGATCGCTTTATCAGGTCCAAGCGCGTGGCGTCGGTGAGTTCGAAGTAATCTGCGTCCTGTGCCACGAAATCCCCGGACTCGAGAAATGCCGAATCGACGACAGAAAAACTTGTCGTGTCGCCAACTGTCTCTGACGAGCAGAACAGGAAGGCGGCTTGCTCTCGAACGGAGTTCTCCGGCGCCAAATGTGCCCAAAGGTCCTGCTTTCGTTGCGAATCCAACCTCAGAACGAACTTCATGGTCATTGCCCTTCCCTTAGTCTTCCCCGGAAGGACCGTACCCAGCCCCAGAGATTCGAGCCGCTGGCAACGTCAGCCGACGGTCGCCAATGCTCAGTCGTCCATGAGAGGAAACGCCAAATGCCGGGAAATGGAGGTTGCTGGCTCGCCTGGGTTTCTGTTGGAGGTGCACCAGCTAGCGAGAGATCAGCGGGAACAAAGAAGCCGTAGGGTTGGGTGCCCGGAAACGCTTGCGTGACGTGGAACGCGACAGAGATTAGATCTGGACACCAATTATCCGGCGTTCGAAATCCATCGACTAGGAACCAATGCAGTCCGTCTGCTTCTTTCAGATCGACCACTGGATAGTGAAGGCGGAGCAACTGACGCTCCGCCTTGATCCGCGTGCTCATGACGAGCCTCGTTTGAAGCAGAGCGGCTTGCCGTAACTGTTGCCAGGCTTCAGCTCCACTACCTCGCCCGGCGCCAACGTTCTTTCGTTTTGCTCAGAGTCGACCTCGATGACCCCAATTTCCGGATCCCAGCCGCCGAGTTGAGCGATTCCTTCGGTCGTTATCGTCGGTCGTGGCCAGGGAAATACTCCGTTTTCGATGCAGATCTGAAAGAAGGGAGACGTCCTAAACCTCTCGACGGCGCGTTCAGTCAAATCAGCCGAATCACCGTCTCCGATCAAAAGATCCGGCTCTGCCTTACGCTCGAGCCAGACACCATTGGTGTCCGGATCGACCTTGGCCAATAGCTTTAGCGTCTTGCCCATGATCGTTGCCGCACCCCACTCGAACCGACGTCCATCGAGTATGAAGCGGAACGAACGGTCGCTTCGAAAGGTCACGAACCTCTCGACCCCGCGCTTCCTGAGATCGATAGTCTCATCCAACCTCAGTTCCCTGAGTGCGCCAGTCGGCCGGACCACGAAGATCAGATGTTCGTCTACTGGCAAGAGCTTAGCGGCGCTCAGGATCTGGCGGCCGATCGGCACCGGATCTGCTATTGAGAGCCTTTGAAATTCAAGTCGATCGTTGCCGATCTTTATTCGGAAGGTTGCTTTACCTTCGGTTTCATTTGTTGGTGCATTTAGCATCTTGGTTGCTCCTTTGATCAGCCTGTCGGTGGGAAAGGGTCGCTCCCATGCGAATCGCGAAGGCGAATTCGGCCATCCCGACCGTGGACGATCAGCTCTGAACTCTGATTGCGGGCTATTTCTCGTGCGCGGTCGATCGCACTCTGCTGCGTATCGTGAACAGAAGAGGCTTTGTCGCCGCCTGCGGGTTTGACAGCCCATCCGTTCGGATGCGGTACGACGTGCTGATTTCGGTTACGCATGCAATCGCTCTCCATTGCAATCATGATTACGAATTGCTATTTTGCAATCGTCTCAACCATGCATCTCACAGCCGCGTCGTGATTGCAAGAATAAAATCGGAGGTCGAATGTCAAATGAGCGATTTGATATCGAAGGATTCTACGCAGCCCTGGATAGCCAGAGGCAGGCGCGAAAACGGACATGGAAGCAGGTCGCCAAGGAAGCGGGGGTGGCGGCTTCAACGTTAACCCGAATGGGGCAGGGAAAGCGGCCCGATGTAGATGGGCTCGCGGCGCTTGCGAGTTGGTCAGGTATCGATGTGAGAGACTTTTTCAGGCCATCCACAAAAGACGCACCGGAAGCTGAACCTCTCGCAAAGATCACCGCCCTGCTTCGAGCAGATCGGAATCTCAGTGGAGAGAGCGCGATAGCTCTCGAGACGATGTTAAAATCTGCTTATGAACATATGAGGCGAAATGAAAACGAAACTTAGGCGTGGATTTCGCAAAGAAGCGGAAGAGTATTCCGAAGAATTTCGAGAAGAGCTTGGTCTTGAGGCGCATGACCCGCTTGACCCGAGAAAGCTCGCAGATCATCTCGAAGTCCCAATTCACGATCTGTCGGCGCACCCAAGCATACCCGACGAAGTGAAGAGGCACTTTAGAGGAGCAGGAAATTCGGATTTCTCTGCTACGACAATTGCCAATGGAAACTATAGGGAGATTATTCACAACGACTTCCAACACCCCAACCGGCAGGCCTCAAACATCATTCATGAACTATCTCATATAATATTGGGCCATCCACCAAGACCTCCAATGAATGATAACGGTTATAGGAGTTTTGATGATAAAATCGAAAAGGAGGCAAGCGAACTCGGATTTACTCTTCTAATTCCGAAGATCGCGGCGCTATATGCAATAGAAGCGTTTCGTGACTTAAAATCGGCATGCGAATTCTATGGTGTAAGCCTGAGCCTTCTCCAGTATCGAATTCGCATCACTAATGCACACGGGTGGGCAGAGAACCGAGCGCGTAAGGCCTTCATGGCTGAATAGCCGTTCTCGAGGGAACCTTCCGGTAGCGCGATAGGTTATCAATTTGCCACTAGCTGGTGTTTGCGACTTAGATGGCTGGATAGACTGGGGCCACATGCGAGACTGTCTTCACTCGGAGCACTTATCACCCCTTCCCAGCCCCTGCCGTCCGGTCGGACAAATACGGTGACAGTAACCAATTCGAGCCGCTCATTCTTGGGTCACCGCGATCCAGCCTCACCTCCTCACCCCACCTGCACCGCCAGCATTGAGATCGAGCCGCCGTCGACGCCATCCACCGGGAAGGTGATCGGCTCGCCCTGTTGGGCAGCGCCGAGGACGTAGAGCAGGGGCAGGTAGTGGTCGGGTGTGGGGATGGAGAGGGCGGCGTCGGGGCCGAGGGTGTCGTAGGCGATGAGGGGCTTGTGGTCGCCGGCGCGGATGAGCTGGCGGGCGGAGTCCTCGAAGCGGATGGCCCAGTCATACGGGTCCTGCGGGCGCCGGCCCCAGGCATAGGTGCGCAAATTGTGCACCAGATTGCCGCTGCCGACGATCAGCACCCCCTCCTCGCGCAGCGGCGCCAGGCGCTGGCCGATCTCGAAATGGAAGGCGGCCGGCCGGGACTCGTCGATGCTGAGCTGCACGACGGGCACGTCGGCCTGCGGGTAGACATGGGCCAGCACCGACCAGGTGCCGTGGTCGAGGCCCCAATCGGTGTCGGAATGCACCTCCAGCGGGGCCAGCAGGTCCTGGACCCGGCGGGCCAGGACCGGGTCGCCGGGGGCCGGGTACTGGACCCGGTAGAGTTCGTCGGGGAAGCCGCCGAAATCATGGATGGTGCGCGGCGCGGTGGCGACCGTGACGCCGGTGCCCGGCACGTACCAATGAGCCGAGATCGCCAGCACCGCCTTCGGCCGCGGCGTCTCCGCCCCCATCCGCCGCCAGGCCTCGGTATATCCGTTGGCGGTGACAGCGTTCATCGGATTGCCGTGTCCGAAGAAGATCGCGGGCATCACGGTGGCCATGGCGTTGGGACTCCATTTCTAAGCGGCGCTTACCGAGCGGTCCGGTCATCGCCTGCATCAGACACCTAGCGCGCGTCGGGCTCACCGCCAATCGGCAATTGGGGAAATAAATAAGGGGACAGTATACTTAACTTATAAAGTTAAGTATACTGTCCCCTTATTTCGCCCTCGCCCCGCGCAGGTGACCTTCCGAACGGTCCATACTGACAGTACGATGTCAGTAGGCATCCTTTAGACAGGATCCGAAACCGGGACGGGACACGCACGATGATTCACTTCGAACGAACCCTCGATATCGACGCCACGCCTGAAGCCATTTGGGCGGTTGCCTGCCGCTTCATGCATATCGACGAATTCGCGCCGCTGGTGACATCGGTGGAGGCGCTCACCGAGGGCGAAGACGGGCTGGGGTCGAAACGGCGCTGCCATTTCTCCGACGGTGGTTCCGTCGTGGAAGAGGTCACCGAGTGGGACGTCAATCGCGGGTATCGGGTCCGCCTGTCCGAAATGCCGGGGATGCCGCTTCATGAAGCCTATGCGGATCTGACCGTGGAGCCGCTGGGCGACGGGTGGTCGAAGGTGATCTGGGGCTTCGACTATCGCGTGAAGTACGGCCCGTTCGGCTGGGTGCTGGGCCAGACCCTGATGAAGATGATGATGGGCAAGGTGCTCGACGGAAACCTGCAAGGGCTCGCCAACAAGGTGCGATCGAACCAGAGTGCCGCCGCACAGGCGGCCTAAGCCGGCGTCATCCCTTCACCGCCCCCGCCGTAAGCCCCGACACCAGCCACCTCTGTGCCACCAGGAAGACCACGGTGATCGGCAGGCCGGACAGCACCGCGGCGGCGGCGAAGTCGCCCCAAAGGTAGTTCTGTTCGTAGAGGTAGAGGCGGGAGCCGACGGCGAGCGTCAGGGTCTCCTCGGTCTGCAGCAGAATCGAGGCGACCGGGTATTCGATGATCGTGCCGATGAAGGCGAGCACGAACACCACCGCCAGGATCGGCACGCTGAGCGGCAGGAAGATGAAGCGGAAGGCCTGCCAGTAGCTGGCGCCGTCGACCCGGGCCGCCTCCTCCAGCTCCGAGGAGAGCTGCTCCATGTAGCCCTTGATGGTCCAGATATGCAGCGCGATGCCGCCGGCATAGCTGAGCACCAGCGCACCATGGGTGTTGATGTCGAGCCAGGGCACGTATTCGCCGATCTGGTCAAACAGCGCGAAAATCGCCACCAGGGTGAGGACGGCGGGGAACATCTGCAGCACCAGGATGGTGGACAGCGTGAACCCCTTGCCGGCGAAGCGCATGCGGGCGAAAGCGAAAGCGGCGGTGGTCGACATCGCCAGAATCAGCGCCGCCGACATGACGGCGACCTTGATCGAGTTCCACAGCCACAGCAGCACCGGGAAGGGCGGCGGCACGATGGTGCCGTCGGCGCGCTCGTACGGGATGCCCAGGGCGAGGGACCAGTGCTCCAGGGTGACGTTCTCGGGGATCAGGCTGCCGACCGCCAGATTGCCCTGGCGGAACGAGATCGAAACGATCATCAGCAGCGGGAACATGGTCACCACGATGAAGGCGATCAGGAAGGCATGGGCGGCCCAGACCCGGTAGCGCGCCGCTTTCGATTCGACCATGGCCATGGCGGGCGCTCCTCAGCCGTCCCAGGGGGAATGACCGCCGTGCCGGCGGGCGTATTCGGTGGCGCTGTCGCCTTCCCAAATGGCGCGGCGCGGCGTCGCTGAGTTCGGATGGCGACTGCCACCTCCGTTGTCATTCCCGCGAAGGCGGGAATCCAGGAGGCGCGGTGCTGGACTGGATTCCCGCCTTCGCGGGAATGACAAAAGAAGGTTGGGCCAGGGGCGGAAGAGGTACCTGAGCGCTAGCGACATTGGATTGTTCCTCCCACCCCGAACGTCATTCCCGCGAAAGCGGGAATCTCGGTGGATTCGGAGCGCTGGCGGCTCGAGGTTCCCGCATTCGCGCGAACGACGAGCAAGGTGGGCGCGGGTCGTGTCGACATCCGGCTCCTATCCTTCCCTCTGCACGAATCTCAGCTGCACCAGGGCGATCGCGGCGACCATCAGGAAGATCAGGGTGGCGATGGCCGAGGCCAGGCCGAAATCCTGGCCGGAATCCAGGAAGGCGATGCGGTAGGTGTAGCTGGCCAGCAGGTCGTTGCTGCCGGCCGGGGTGGAGGCGCCGATGATGTCCGGACGGCCGTCGGTCAGCAGGCGGATGATGACGAAGTTGTTGAAGTTGAAGGCGAAGGACGAGATCAGCAGCGGCCAGAACGGGGTGATGATGATCGGCAGGGTAATGCGGACAGTGTTGGAAACGGGGCCGGCACCGTCGATGGCCGACGCCTCGTAGAGGTCCTTCGGCACCGCCTGCAGCAGGCCCATGGCCAGGATCATCATGTAGGGGAAGCCGAGCCAGACATTGACGATGATCAGCATGGTCCGGGCCAGCCATTCATCGGTGAACCAGGCGGGCTTGAACCCTATGAGCGCCTCCAGCAGCAGGTTGATCTCGCCGAATTCCTGGTTGAACAGGCCGCGGAACACCAGGATCGAGATGAAGCCCGGCACCGCATAGGGCAGGATCAGGAACAGGCGGTAGATGCCGCGGAACTTGAGCTTCTCCCACTGCATCAGGCAGGCCAGCACGAAGCCGAGCAGGAACGACAGCAGCACCGACAGCAAGGCGAAGGCGACGTTCCACACGAAGATCTGCAGGAACGGGCCGCTGACCCCGGTGTCGGTGAAGGTGCGGACATAGTTCTTCCAGCCGACGCCGACGCGATAGCCGGGGGAGATCGGTTCGCCGTCCATGGTCTCGAAGAAGCCGGTATCCGGGTTGGGGGTGAGCCAGCCGCCTTCCTTGTTGTCGGTCAGGGTGCCGTCCTCGGCCAGGGTGTAGCGCGGCGCCCGGGCGGCGAAGGCGCGCAACCCGCTCATCACCAGGGTGCGTCCGGAGGGCAGCACGGCAGTAAGGGCGCCCAGGGCCTGGCGGTTCTGCACCACGGCGCGGCGCGAGAGGGCTTCGCCGGCGTCTTCCGGGGCGGCGATGGGGTCGAGGCGCACCGTCTGCTCGCCGGCGGCGAGGTCCAGGGGCGGGCTGGCGTAGACGGTGCCGTCATCCGGGGCGGTCAGCACCAGGCGCGGGGCCTCTGCGGGCCCGTGCAGTGCGAGGGCGAAATTGCCGGCCTCGGCCAGATAGCTCTGGTCCAGGAAATAGGCCTGGGCCCGCTCGAAGCTCAACAGGTTGCGGGCGCTGTAATTGGTGAAGGCGATGGAGGTGGTGAAGAGCAGCGGGAACAGGATGAAGACGGCGATGCCGGCCAGCCCCGGGAACAGGTAGCGGTAAACATAGGCGCGGGCGCTGGAATAGACGTAGACCCCGGCCGTCGCCACCACCAGGGTCAGCAACCCGATCTCCACCTGCCCGGCGCGGTACATGATGGAGGTCAGATAGGCGGCCCCCAGCCAGACGACCGCCGCGATGCCCCAACGAATGAGCGTCGCGGGCGGGGTTCCGATGCCAGCCCGCTCGGCCCGGCGCGCGATCGGCGATGCGACGGCGTCGGTCATGGGGCGCGGCGCCCCGGCCGTGCCGGAGCAAACGTTCTGCGAGCCCCCTCACCCGCCCACGGCTTCGCCGCGGGTCCCCCCCTCTCCCGCGAGGGGAGAGGGAAACAAAGTGCCGGCCTGCAGTTGGTACCCTCTCCCCTTGCGGGAGAGGGGGGACCCGACGCGAAGCGTTGGGTGGGTGAGGGGGCTACGAAAGGCTTCCGCCGCTCAGGCGGTCCACCTCCCATTGCCGCAAGCCCCAACCGCATCGCCCCGCCCCGAGGCTAGATCATGATCCGCCCTGCAATATGCGTTCGGCGGCCGCGTCCAGGGCCTCATCCGGAGTCTGGCGGCCGGAGGCCAGGTTCTGCAGGGCCACGCCCATGGAGGACCAGAAGCGGCCCATTTCCGGGATGTTGGGCATCGGCTCGCCGGCCTCCGCACTGGCCAGGGTGGCGGCGATGTTGGCGTCGCCCTTCAACTCCTCAAAGAAGGCGGCGGAGGCCGGGGCGCCCAGGGGCACGTCGGCGTCGATGGCGCGCAGCCCGTCAAGCGTCAGGACGTAGTTCTCCAGGAACTCCACGGCCAGATCCTTGTTCGGGCTGGCGGCGTTGATCATGCCGCCCAACACGCCGACGAAGGGGCGCGAGGGCTGGCCGGCGACGGCCGGGATCGGCGCCACGCCGAAATCGATGCCGTTGTCGCGCAGGTTCTGCCACGCCCAGGGGCCGTTGATCATCATGGCGATCTCGCCGCTGGTGACGCCGGCCTCCATGACGGAGTAGGTGGCGCCCTCGGCCATGACGCCGTCGGCGATCATCTGGCGGATCAGGGCGCCGCCGGTCTTCGCCCCGTCGGAATTGACGCCGGTGACGTCGGTGTCGAAGCCGTCGGCTGTCTTCTCGAAGACGAAGCCGCCATTGGCGGCCAGGATCGGCCAGGTGAAATAGGTGTTGGTGTAGTCCCACAGGATGGCGCGGGCGCCCTTCTCCTGCAGCTCGGCATCGATGGCGATCACCTCCTCGAAAGTGGCCGGCGGCTCGGGCACCAGATCCTTGTTGTAGATCAGGCTGATGGCCTCGACCGAGATCGGATAGCCCCAGAGCTGGCCATTGAAGGTGAAGGCGTCCCAGGCGAGGTCGATGACGTCGGCGGTGACCTCCGGCGATGGCTCGATCGGCGACAGCAGGCCGGCGCCGGCCCATTCGCCCAGCCGGTCGTGCGGCCAGAAGAAGATGTCCGGCCCCTCGCCGGCGCTGGCGGATTGCTGGAACTTGTTGGTGGCGTCGTCCGGGTGCTCGACGATCACCGGGATGCCCAGCTCCTCTTCGAACAGATTGCCGACCTCCTGCAGACCGTCATAGCCCTTGTCGCCGTTGATCCAGACGCGCAGCACGCCGTCCTCGAAGGCAGCCGCCGGGGTGCCGGCAAGCAGCGCGGAGACGGCCAACAAGCCGATGATTTTCCTCATGGTGGAGAGCCTCCCTGAAAGGCCTGTGTTGGTGTTCGCGGCGGCACCGGCATCCGCGCCGGCACGGTTGGGGAAACCTTTGCACAGGTTGCAACGCTCCGCCACCGCCATCGTATTGCGGGCAGCCGTTTTGGCTTCATGGTTAACGGTTTGTCTACGACGTCCGGTCAGACTGGCTGGGTTGCCGCGATCCTCTCGAGCGACCCCACGAGCACAGCCATGTCGACGGAAACCCTGACCCTCATCGTCGCGATCGTCCTGACCGTGATCGGCGTCGGCGCGTTCGGCCATTATTTCGTCTGGGTCGGCACCTGGCCCAGGACATCGGGCAAGGTGGTCGGGAACGACGCGCGCAAGAGCGGCCATCATCGGCACGACCAGTACTCCTATTTCCCGCGGGTCGAGTTCATCGCCGCCGACGGCCAGACTTACGAAGTGCGCGGCGATGTGGGGCGCAACACGGAATGGCCGCTGGGCTGGATCGTCGGCGTGCGATACCGGCCAACCAACCCGAACCACGCCAGCATCGCCAAGGACTGGCAGCGCCTGGTGTTCGCTGGCGCCTTCCTCGGCTTCGCGGCGGCGAGCTGGTGGGCGCTGCTCAAGTAGGAGCGACGGGCTCGAACTATGAGCATGCCTGCGGTTCGGACGTCGCCGCATGCTCCCAATAAAGATTCAGACCTCAACCATTAGATGTCGATGGTTTCCGCTCATTTGACAATGTAGCGGGCGTGCCTATTGTCATTGGCGAATAAACGAGCCAATTCATGCCGCATGACATCAAATCCCGGCGATAGAGGATTTTTGGACGATACTTCCGATCTTATTCGCGAAATTTTCTTTTATTGGGAAAAGAGCTGCGGATCGCGGAAGATGCCCAGAAGGCGGGATTTTGACCCGGTCGATCTGCCGGCGCACCTGCCCGGCCTGCTGCTGATCGACGTGGAGGGCGTCGATAAAACCGGGATCGGCCGCTACCGCTATCGCGTCGTCGGCACCGCGGAAGTGGCCAATCGCGGCCACGACCCGACCGGCAAGCTGGTCGTCGAGGGGTTTTTCGGGCCCAGCGAGGAGGAGATCATCGCTTCGTATGAGGCGGTGCGGCTGCATCGCACCTTCCTCTACGAACCGCTGCATTTCGTGACCGAGGAGAACCGTGTGGTCGACGAATACTCGATCCTTCTGCCCCTCTCCGAGGATGGCAAGGCGGTCAGCCAGATCCTGGTCTTCTCCGAGCGGCGCGTGCGCCGCAGCATGCGGTCGTAGATCTCACCCGACCTGTTCGAATCCGATCAGCACATTGGCGGTGTTGGTTCCGATTTCCGGCACCCCGTATCCCCCTTCCATGCAGAACAGGGTCGGCAGACCCAGCCGGCCCAGGGTCTCGCCATACCGCGTAAAATCGTCGCGGCCCAGCCGGAAGAAGCTGATCGGGTCTTTCTCGTAGGTATCGACGCCCAGCGAGACAATCAGCGCCTCGGCCCCGAATTCCCGGACGCGTGCGAGAGCGTCGTCCAGCGCCTCGGACCACCGGTCATATGCGGTTTCCCGCGGCAGCGGATAGTTGGCCGTGAAGCCCTCGCCGGCTCCGGTCCCGGTCTCGTCGGCGAAGCCCAGGAAATGCGGGAACGCGTCCTTCGGATCGCCATGGATCGACAGGACCAGCACATCGGCGCGGTCGTAGAAGATGTCCTGGGTGCCGTTGCCGTGGTGGAAGTCAACATCCAGGACGGCAACCCGGGCGGCGCCGGCATGGTGAAGCCATTGTGCGCCGATCGCCGCGTGGTTCAGATAGCAGTAGCCGCCGAGCAGATCGCGCGCGGCGTGATGCCCCGGCGGCCGGCACAAAGCGAACGCGCCCCGCTCGCCGCCGCTGACCAGCTTCGCTCCCGTCAAAGCGCAACGGGTCGCCGCTAGCGCCGCTTCCCAGGTGCCGGCGGTGATCGCGGTTTCCGACGCGAAGGCATAGTAGCCGAGCAGCCCATCGATATCGTCGGGCGGACGCTGGGCCATGCGGCGGGCCGGGAAGCAGGTGGGTATGGCCTCGCTGGCATACCCCTCCGTGCTCCAGCGTTGCCATGCCGTCTCGAGAAATCGGACATAGCCCGTGTCGTGGACCGCCAATACGGGTTCCATACCAAACATCTCGGGTGCGATGACCGGTCCGAGATCGGCCTTGCCGACCGCTTTCAGGATCAATTCGGCGCGGAACGGCGACTCAAACGGCGTGACCAACTCGCCGCCATAGAGTTCGTTCTTCGGTGCGTGCAGCCGATGCTTGTCCGAATAGACCGTGATCATGCGCATGCCTCTTCTGTTCGGATGCGGATGGTAATCCGCCCCGCCAGGCATGCGAAGCCGGGTTATGCGGCCCCGGGCAGGCCCTTGGTGGTGGAATACTCGAAATGCAGCACTTCGTCGGGATGGACCAGCGGGAACATGGTGTGGGCCGCCGCCGCGGCTTCCGCGAAGCCGGTCAGGATCAGCTTCAGCTTGCCGGTATAGGTGGCGATATCGCCGATGGCGAAGATGCCGGGCACGTTGGTGGCGCTGGTCGACTGGTCGATGGCGATGTGGTTGCGGTCCAGGTTCAGCCCCCAATCGGCGATCGGGCCCAGATTCATCGACAGGCCGAAGAAGGGTAGCAACGCATCCGCCTCCAGCCGCCGCTCGTCGCCGTCCAGGGTGCGCACGATGACGGCGGAGAGCTGGGTGCCGTCGCCGTCCAGCCCGGCCAGCTGATAGGGCACCACCAGCTCCACCTTCCCGGCCTCGGCCAGGGCGTGCAGCTTGGCGACGCTGTCGGGCGCACCGCGGAATTTCGGCCGCCGGTGCACCACCATCACGGACTCGGCGATGTCGGCCAGGATGATCGACCAATCCAGCGCGCTGTCGCCGCCGCCGGCGATCACCACCCGCTTGCCGCGATAGGCCTCGCGCTTGGCGACCATGTAGTGGACGCTGGTGCCCTCATAGCCTTCGATGCCGGCCAACGGCGGCCGGTTCGGCCCGAAGGCGCCGACCCCGGCGGCGATCATCACGCAGCGTGCGTCGATCCGGGTGCCGGTCGAGGTCTCCAGCAGCCAGCGCTCATTGTCCTGCCGGGTCAGGGTCTCGACCCGCTGGCCGAGATGGTAGACCGGGTCGAAGGGCGCCGCCTGGGCCTGCAGCTGCTCGATCAGCCCGGACGCCTCGATCACCGGGTAGCCCGGAATGTCGTAGATCGGCTTTTCCGGATAGAGCGCCGCGCATTGCCCGCCGGCGACGTCCAGCACGTCGATGACATGGCAGTTCATGCGCAGCATGCCGCATTCGAAGACCCCGAACAGGCCCACCGGGCCGGCCCCGATTATGGCGACATCGGTCATATGCGGTGCATCGGTCATGATCGGGTCTCGGGAACGGGTTTGATCGGTGAAGGACTGGATCGCAGATCGATCAGCGCAGTTCAATCATCGTGACCGGGCGATTCCATGGCAATGACAGTGCCGGCCGTTGGGCGGAAAGCAGGTCGGGGGACACGGCACCCCGTGTCCCCCTTCCCATCGCCGGCTTTAGTGCACCTCCGTCACGAGGCCGGCGCCGACGGTCCGGCCGCCTTCGCGCAGGGCGAAGCGCATGCCGGGCTCGAAGGCCACCGGCCGCTCCAGGTCGAAGCGCACGGTTCGGCGGTCGCCGGGCAGCACGCCCGTGGCCTCATCGGTCTCGGCCAGCGCGACGCTGCCGGTCACGCCGGTCAGGCCGAAGAAGAACTGCGGCTTGTAGCCGGACCTAAACGGGGTCCGGCGTCCGCCTTCCTCGGCCGTCAGCACATACAGCTCGGCGGCACCGGCCTGGCGCGGCGCCACCGATCCCGGCGCCACCAGCACCTGGCCGCGCTGGACCGCGTCCCGATGCAGGCCGCGCAGCAGCAGGCCGACATTCTGGCCGGCCTCGGCCATCGGAATGTCGCGCCGGAAGGCCTGCATGGCGCTCACCACCACCGTGCGGGCATCGCCGTCGGCGTCGGTCAGGCCGACGATCTCCACCGGGTCCTGCGGCCGCAGGACGCCACGCTCCACCCGGCCGGTGCACACCGTGCCGCGACCCTGGATGGTCATGACATCCTCGATCGGCATCAGGAACGGCGCCGCCAGGTCCCGCGCCGGATCGGGGATGCGGGAATCCATGCAGGCGACCAGCGCCCGGATGGCATCGACCGCCGGGTCGTCGATCCGGCCGGCCTCCGCCGCCTGCAGCGCCTTCAGTGCCGATCCGCGCACCACGGGAGCGTCCGCATAGCCAAGGCCGGCCAGCATCTCCGTCACCTCCAGCTCGACGAGCTCGAGCAGCTCCGGATCCGCCACATCGACCTTGTTCACGAACACCACGATGTGCTCCAGGCCCAGCTGACGCGCCAGCACGACGTGCTCACGGGTCTGCTCCTGCGGGCCCTGGGACCCGTCGACCAGCAGGATCGCGCCGTCCATCTGGGCCGCGCCCGTGATCATGTTCTTCACGTAATCGGCGTGGCCCGGGCAGTCGATATGCGCGTAGTGCCGGTGCGCGGATTCGTACTCCACATGGGTGGCGTTGATCGTCACCCCGCGAGCCCTCTCCTCCGGCGCCTTGTCGATCTGATCGAAATCCATCGGGTTACCGCCGTGGAGGGCCGCCATGATCTTCGTCAGCGCGGCCGTCAGCGTGGTCTTGCCGTGATCCACGTGGCCAATGGTTCCGACGTTCACATGCAGCTTGGTCATTGTCTCCTCCATCGATTGCCTGCGAAATGCAGGCCCAAAAACGCCGAAAGCCCCTTCCGGGGGTCCGGAAGGGGCTTTCGGCGAACGATGCCTTTGACGGGCAGTCAGTTCACATCAGCAGTTCCGAACGCGCACGACTCATGTCCCGGGCTCGCTGGCGAACCCAGTTCCGGTGCAAACGGTGCTGAAGAAACGATCTGTCGCGTCATGGCCGGGGATACATATGCAGGGTGCGTTGCGATGTCAATGAACGGGCCGGACCGGGATCGCCCCTTGCGGCGGCATGCCGGCCCCCGGACAATCGCTGCGATGACCGACACCATGCCAGACCCCGCCGCCGGCGCGCTGTCGCTTGCGCTGCCCGATCAGGCGGCGACCGAGGCCCTTGCGGCGCGGCTTGCGGCGGTCTTGCGGCCGGGCGATGTGCTGGCCATGGGCGGCGATCTCGGGGCCGGGAAGACGACTCTCGCGCGGGCCCTGATTCGCGCGGCGGCCGGTGCCGAGGTCGAGGTGCCGAGCCCGACCTTCACCCTGGTGCAGACCTACGACCTGCCGGTGGGGCCGATCTGGCATTTCGACCTGTATCGGCTGTCGGGGCCGGACGAGGTGATCGAACTGGGCTGGGACGAGGCCCGCGCCGGCGGCATCGCGCTTGTCGAATGGCCGGATCGGCTGGGGCCCCTGCTGCCGGCGGACCGATTGGAGATCGACCTGTCCTTCGGTGCCGAGGCCGGAAGCCGCATCGCTAATATCTCGGCGTCGCCGGAATGGGCCGGTCGCCTGGCCGCAATCATGGATGCCGGCCGGTGAGGGATCCCACCGTCTACACCATCCCGGCCGGCCTGCCCTTCGTCGATGCGCTGGTGGTCGGTATCCTGAACCGCACGCGCGGCGACCCGTTTTCGCTGGGCCGGATGACGGTCCTGCTGCCGACCCGCCGCGCCTGCCGCAGCCTGCGCGAGGCGTTCCTGCGGGCCGCTTCTGGCCGCGACAGCCCCGCCCTGCTGCTGCCGCGCATGAGCCCGATCGGCGATATCGACCCGGAGGCGCTGGGACTGGAAGTCGAGGCGGTTCCGGGGATCGGGGCGCTGGACCTGCCGCCGGCGATCTCCGATACGCGGCGCGACCTGCTGCTGGGGCGGCTGATCCTGGCGCGGGACGATATGGACCTGGCGCCGGGACAGGCGGTGTGGCTGGCGGCGGAGTTGGGCCGGCTGATCGACCAGGTGGCGACCGAGCGCCTGGACTTCGCCGAACTCGCCAATCTGGTCCCGGCGGAGCTGGCGGAGCATTGGCAGAAGACGCTGCAGTTCCTGGAGATCGTCACCGCGCAATGGCCGGAGATCCTGGCCGCGGAAGGTGCCGTCGACGGCGCGGAGCGGCGCAACCGCATCCTCGATGCCCGGGCCGAGGCATGGCGGAAGGCGCCGCCCGCAGGCCCGGTGATCGCCGCCGGCTCCACCGGCTCGATCCCGGCCACGGCTGCGCTGCTCGACGTGGTCGCCCGGCTGCCCGACGGCTTGGTGGTGCTGCCGGGCCTCGATCGCGAGATGGATGACGAGAGCTGGGATGCGGTCGATGAGGGCCACGCCCAGTTCGGCATGAAACACCTCCTGACGCGGATCGGCCTCGACCGGGATGCGGTCGCCGATTGGCCACCGACGGTGCCGCCTGCCCCAGGGCCGCTGCCGGACCGGCTCCGGCTGGTCGGCGAGGTCATGCGGCCGGCAGCAACCAGCGAGCTGTGGCAGCGGATCGCGCCGCCAAATCGGCATGCGCTGGACGGGATCCTGCGGGTCGACTGCCCGACGCCGCGGGAAGAGGCCGGCGTCGTGGCGCTGATGATGCGCCAGGCCCTGGAGACCCCGGGCCGGACCGCCGCCCTGGTCACCCCGGATCGCGGCCTGGCGCGGCGGGTGGCGGCAGCTCTGGGACGCTGGGGCATCCGGGTCGACGACAGCGGCGGCCGACCCCTCGCCGATACCCCGGCCGGGACCTATCTGCGGCTGGTCGCCGAGTGCGCGGCGGGGGCCATGGCGCCGTCGGACCTGCTCGCCCTGCTGAAGCACCCCTTGACCGCCGGCGGCGAGCCGGCCGCGCGATTCCGGGCCCGGGTCCGCGACCTGGAGCGGGCGGTATTGCGCGGTCCGCGTCCCGGGCCCGGCTTTGCCGGGATCGCCGCGGCGCTGCAGGCCGCGGAGGATGACCGGTTCGACGATGCCGCCGATCGGTCCGCCCTGCTCGAGTGGTGCGAGCGGCTGCGGTCGCTGTTCGGGCCCTTGCTGGCCTTCGAAGAGGGCGAAGCGGATGTGGGCGCATTGCTGTTGGCCCATCTGACCGTGGCGGAATCGCTGGCGGCCGAGGAGGATGGCGCCGGCGCAGCACGGCTCTGGCGCCACGATGATGGCGAGGCGGCATCGGCCTTCGCCAATGATTTGCTGTCGGCGGCCGGCGGGTTCCCGCCCCTGTCGCTCGGCCAGTATCCGGCTCTGCTGGAGGCGCTGATGGCGGGACGGGTGGTGCGGCCGCGCTATGGCGACCATCCGCGCCTGTCGATCTGGGGGCCGTTGGAGGCGCGGCTCCAGCAGACCGACCTGCTCATCCTCGGCGGCCTGAACGAGGGCACCTGGCCGGCCGAGCCGGCTGCCGATCCCTGGATGTCCCGGCCCATGCGCCGGCAATTCGGCCTGCCGTCGCCGGAACGCCGGATCGGCCTGGCGGCGCATGATTTCGCCCAGGCGCTGGCGGCCCCCAACGTGGTGCTGACCCGGTCCGAGCGGGTCGATGGCACGCCGACCGTGCCGTCCCGCTGGCTGGCCCGGCTCGAGACGGTCGCCCCGGCCGAGATCATGAAGGAGATCCGGGCCGAAGGCGCCTATTGGGTCGCCTGGGCCCAGGCCCTGGACGCGCCGGACGCCGTGACGCCATGCCCGCCGCCGCGCCCCTGTCCGCCGGTCGCGGCGCGCCCGCGTCGGCTTTCGGTCACGGCGGTCGGGACCTGGATGACCAATCCGTATGCCGTCTATGCCCGCTATGTCCTGGGGCTGAAACCCCTGGATCCTATCGATGCCGATGCCGGGGCGGCTGAACGCGGGCAGGTGATCCACGAAGCGCTGAGTGCCTTCCTCCGGGCCGGTGACGGCGATGGGGATGCGCTGGACCGGCTGCTGCTCCATGGCGAAGCGGCCTTCGCCCAGCTTTCGGCGTGGCCGGAGGCCCGCGCCTTCTGGTGGCCCCGCTTCGAGCGCATCGCGCGATGGTTCGTGGCACAGGAGGGGAGCCGTAGGGATTCGGTCGCGCGATCGGCGACGGAAATCGAGGGTGCGCTGACGATGCGCGGTCCGCTTGGGCCGTTCGAGCTGACGGCCCGGGCCGACCGGATCGATCGCGGTACCGATGGCGCGTTCGAGATCATCGACTACAAGACCGGTGCGGTGCCGACGGACAAGCAGATCATCGCCGGCTATGCGCCGCAGCTTCCGCTGGAGGGGCTGATGGCGGCCGCCGGAGCCTTCGACGACCTGCCGGCGGCATCGGTGTCGGGGCTGGCCCATTGGCGACTGTCCGGCGGCAGCCCGGCCGGCGAGATCAAGGCGCCGAGGATCGCCGATGCCGCCACCTTGATGGCGCAGGCGGAGCGCGGCCTGAAGCGGCTGATCGAGCGTTTCGATGCGGCCGACACCCCCTATCTGGCCCGGCCCCGGCCGGATTTCGTGCCGCGCTTCGACGATTACGCCCATCTGGCCCGGGTGCTGGAATGGTCGGCCGGCGGCGGAGAGGCGGAATGAGCGGCGCGGCGCGACCCCTGCAGCCGGAGATCGCCCAGCGCAGCGCCTCCGATCCCGAGGTTTCCGCCTGGGTGGCGGCGTCGGCCGGCACCGGCAAGACCAAGGTGCTGACCGACCGGGTGCTGCGGCTGATGCTGGCCGGCACCGATCCGGAGAAGATCCTCTGCATCACCTTCACCAAGGCGGCGGCGGCGGAGATGGCGATCCGCATCAGCCAGACCCTGGGCGGCTGGGCGGTGATGGAGGATGGAGAGCTTTCCCTGGCGCTGGCCGATCTGACCGGCGCCCGGCCGGATCGCGACACGGAGGACCGGGCCCGGCGCCTGTTCGCCCAGGTGCTGGACGCGCCCGGCGGCATGAAGATCGAGACGATCCATGCGCTGTGCCAATCGCTGCTGCGGCGCTTCCCGCTGGAGGCCGGCCTGCCGCCGCATTTCGACCTGCTGGACGAGCGCAGTGCGGCCGAGCTTCTCGCCGAGGCGCGACAGCGCATCCTGCAGGACCCCGACCTCTTCGTCGGCCCGTCCCTTGCGGCGGTTGCGGGGCTGGTCAATGCCGAAACCTTCGGTGAGTTGATGGCCGCCCTGTCCCGGGAACGCGGCCGGCTTGCGCGGCTGCGCGACGAGCACGACGGGGTAGAGCGGCTGGTCGCGGCGGTCCGGGGCCATCTGGGTCTCGCGCCGGACGAGGATCGGGAGGCCATCCTGGCCGCTGCCGCCGCCGATGGCGCGTTCGACCGGTTGGCCCTGACGGGGGCGGCGGAGGCCCTGCTGGACGGCTCCAAGACCGATATCGGCCGCGGCGGGGCGATCGCCGATTGGCTGGGCGCCTCGCCGGAGGTACGGGCCGACGGCTTCGACACCTATGCGGCGGCATTCCTGACCGCCGATGGCGGCATCCGCAAGACGCTGGTGACCAAGAAGACCGACGCGGCTTATCCCGGTACGGCGGACGCGCTGCAGGCCGAGGGGGCACGGGTCCTGGCCGTCATCGAGCGGTGCAATGCGGCGGCGGTGGCCGATGCGACCGGAGCGCTGCTGACTGTCGGGACCGCCTTGGTGGACGCCTATGAGGAGGAGAAGCGCCGCCGGGCCCTGCTGGATTACGACGATCTGATCCTGCGGACTGCCGCCTTGCTGAAACGAGAGGGCATCGCGCCCTGGGTGCTGTTTAAGCTGGATGGCGGCATCGACCACATCCTGATCGACGAGGCCCAGGACACCAATCCGGAGCAATGGGCGGTCGTCCAGGCGCTGAGCGAGGAGTTCTTCGCTGGCGAGGGTGCCGGGGATATGGATCGGACAGTCTTCGTGGTGGGCGACGAGAAGCAGTCGATCTTCAGCTTCCAGCGCGCCGACCCGACCGCCTTCGCGCGCATGCGCGCGGCCTTCGACGCCAGGATCGACGATGCCGGGAAGGCCCTGCGCCAGGTGGCGCTGTCCATCTCCTTCCGCTCGACAGCGGCGGTGCTGGATGTGGTCGATGCCGTCTTTGCCCGCAACGAGGCCGGCGACGGCGTTGCCGGCGAACCGGACACGGCGATCCGGCACATCCCATACCGGCGCGGCGCCGGCGGGCTGGTCGAGCTGTGGCCGCCGGTGGGCCCCGAGGCCGTCGATGAGACCGAGCCCTGGTCGCCGCCGATCGCCCAGGGCGCCGGCGACGACCCGGCGGCGCGGCTGGCCCGCCGGATCGCCGATACGGTGCATGGCTGGATTTCCGGCGGCGAGATCCTGGAGGCCCACGGACGGCCGATCCATGCCGGCGACGTGCTGGTGCTGGTGCGCACCCGCAACCGGTTCTTTGTCGAGCTGGTGCGGGCGCTGAAGGCGAAGGGCATCGACATCGCCGGCGTCGACCGCATGGTGCTGACCCATCAGCTGGCTGCGATGGACCTGATCGCGCTGGCCGAATTCCTGCTGATGCCCGACGACGATCTGACCCTGGCGACGGTGCTCAAGGGTCCGCTGATCGGGCTTTCCGAGGACCGGCTGTTCGCTCTCGCCCATGGCCGGGGCGGCCGGCTGTGGTCGGCTCTGCGCGGCAATTCCGACCTCCGGGAGGTGGCGGATTACCTGTCGGGGCTGCTGGCCGAAGTGGATTTCCTGCCGCCCTACGAGCTGTTCTCGCGGGTGCTGGAGACGACCTGCCCGGCCGATCCGGTCAGCGGCCGCAAGGCGATCCTGTCGCGGCTCGGCGACGAGGCGGTCGATCCGCTGGACGAGCTGCTGGCCCTGGCGCTGGCCTTCGAAATCGGCCAGCCGCCGTCCTTGCAGCGTTTTCTGCATTGGCTTGCCGCCGGCGAGGCCGAGATCAAGCGGGAGATGGAGCAGGGCCAGCTGCGCCGGGTGCGGATCATGACCGTTCATGGTGCCAAGGGCCTGCAGGCTCCCATCGTCATCCTGCCCGAAACCATGTCGGTGCCGCGCAAGAGCTCGCAGATCCTATGGCCGGATGATGCATTGCCGGTGCCGCTATGGCCGCCGCGCCGGGCCGTGGAAGACCCGGAATCGCGGGCGGCGCGGCAACGGGCGAACCAGCGCCGCGACCAGGAATACCGGCGACTGCTCTATGTGGCGCTGACCCGTGCGGAGGACCGGCTCTACATCTGCGGCCATCACGGCGTTCAGGCCCCGGCCGCCGGCTGCTGGTACGAACTGTGCCGCGATGCGCTCGAAGGACTGGCCGGGGCGGAACGCCGCGCCGTGCCGGATTGGGATGGCGAGATGCTGCGGTACCGGATACCCCAGACGCGGCCGGTTGCCGCCTTGGAATTCGATGCGGGCGTCGTGCCGCCCGCGCTTCCGGACTGGGCGCGGACGCCGCCGGCGCCGGAACCGGAGCCGCCACGTCCCCTGGCGCCGTCGCGGCCCAGGGACGCGGAGCCGGCGGTCCGGTCGCCCTTCGGGGAGGAGGGCGAACGGTTCCGGCGGGGGCTGATCATCCATACCTTGCTGCAAACCCTACCCGACCTCGATGATGCCGCCCGGCGCCTGGCCGCCGAACGGTTTCTGGCGCTCGACTCCCACGGCCTGACGCCGGATCAGCAGGCGGAGATCGCCGATGAAACGCTGGCGGTCCTCCAGACAGCCGAGTTTGCCCCCCTGTTCGCGCCCGGCAGCCTGGCGGAGGTGCCGGTCGTCGGATTGGTTAACGCGCAGCCGGTATCCGGGCAGATCGACCGGCTGGTGGTGACCGACGACTCGGTGTTGATCGTCGATTACAAGAGCAACCGGCCGCCGCCGGACACGGTCGAGGCGGTGCCGCCGGTCTATCTCGGCCAGATGGCGGCCTACCGCGCGGTATTGCGGGAAATCTACCCGGACCGGCCGGTCTCCGCGGCGCTTTTGTGGACCGATGGGCCGCGGCTGATGGCTTTGCCGGGCGCGCTGCTGGATCGGTGGGCGCCTTGACCTTTGATGAACGCGACCCCTAATTTAGCGTCTGTCCACGCCCGAAAGGGCCAGCCGCTGCCCGCCTCTAGCGCGGCGCTGGAGTGTAAAGGAACGACAATGAGCAGCCCCAAAGCCGTTAGCGATGACAGCTTCGAGACCGATGTTCTGGAGTCCTCCACTCCGGTCCTTGTCGATTTCTGGGCCGAATGGTGCGGGCCCTGCAAGATGATCGCACCGGCCCTGGAAGAGCTGGCCGGCGAGATGGGTGAGCGGATCACCATCGCCAAGGTCAATATCGACGACAATCCCGGCGTGCCGTCGAAATACGGCGTGCGCGGGATCCCGACCCTGATGTTGTTCAAGGACGGCCAGGTCGCCGCCACCAAGATCGGTGCTCTGCCGAAAAACGCTCTTTATCAATGGGTTGAATCTGTTCTTTAGAGCAATCTATTAGAACAGATTGGCGGATCGCCCGTCAGGCGTGGTCGCAAAGAACCTGTCCGGCCAGATAGAGCGATCCTGAAATCAGCACGCGGCTTGGCGTGGGATGTGCCTTGAGAATCGCCTCGACCGCGGCCGGCAATGACTCTGTCGGGGCGAATTCCGGATCCACGACCTCGAGGATCGCATCGATGGCATTCGGCAGCGAGTCGGACGTGGCAACGTTGGAAACCCCGACCTCGCGCGCCGCGGTGGCCAGGTCGGCTGCCGACAGAGTCGCCGGCTCGCCGGGAATGGCAATGGCCTGAAGGCTGGAGACAAAAGGCGCCAGCGGCCGCAGCAGGTCGCGCGGGTCCTTGGTCGACAGGATACCGACCACAAGATGCGTCGGCCGGCGTTGGAGCCCGCCCAGCCATTCCGCGACCACCTCGCCGGCGCTGTCATTGTGGCCGCCGTCGAGCCAGAGCTCCCAGTCGGCCGGTAGCCGTTCGACCAGCGGTCCCCGCGTCAGCCTCTGCAGCCGGGCCGGCCATTCGGCCGATGTCAGGCCGGCGGCCAGGGCGCTCACCGGCACATCGAGTCCATCCAGCTTGCGCAGGCAGAGCACCGCGGCTGCCGCGTTCTGTATCTGGTGGGCGCCGGTGAGGTTCGGGCGCGGCAGGCGGATCTCCTCCTCCCCGATCCAGACGCTCATCCCGTCGTCATGGATCTCGGTGTGCCAGTCGGCGCCGAAGGCGAGCAGCGGCGCCCCGATCTCCAACGCCCGCTTGCGAATCGTCGCGACCACCTCTTGCGAGCGCTGCGGCGCCAGGACAACCGGCACGCCGGGCTTCAGGATGCCCGCCTTCTCCGCCGCGATCTCGGCAAGGGTGCCGCCCAGGAACTGCATGTGGTCCATGGAGATGCGCGTGATGGCGGTCATCGCCGGATGGTCCACCACATTGGTGGTGTCCAGGCGGCCGCCGAGCCCGGTCTCGAGCAGCAGCACGTCGCCCGGCGTCTCCGCATAGGCCAGGAAGGCGGCGGCTGTGGTGATCTCGAAGAAGGTGATCTCCGCACCGGCATTGGCGGCCTCGGCGCGCTCCAGCACGTCGATCAGGTATTCGTCGGAGATCAGCGCGCCGGCCAGCCGGATACGCTCGTTGAACCGCACCAGGTGCGGCGAGGTATAGGCGTGCACCCGATAACCGGCGGCCTCCAGGCAGGCCCTCAGGAAGGCGACGGTCGATCCCTTGCCGTTGGTGCCGGCGACATGGATCACCGGCGGCAGCTTGCGATTGGGATGGCCGAGGGTCTCGAGCAGCCGTTCGATGCGCTCCAGCGACAGGTCGATGCGCTTGGGATGCAGCGCCAGCAACCGGTCCAGCACCGCGTCTACCGCCGGCGCATTGCTTTCAAACTGAGCGGAGATAGCGCAGCCCTCATCCTCTGCCGTGCCGAGGGTGATCACGGCGGACGCCTGATTACACCTCCGGGACGGCCGGGGCCACTAGAATATGGTGCGTGCGGCTACTCGGCCGGGGGCGGCTGCTCCACCGGTCCGGTCACCTGCAGGGTGCCGGCCGGGACGTCTCCGCGGGACTCGTCGAGGGGCAGGTCGACCACCTCGGCCGGCGGCAGCGGCCGACGCAGCAGGTCCAGAACCCGCGCCAGGGTCTCGCGCAGCTCGCTGCGGCGCACGACGATGTCCACCATGCCGTGCTCCAGCAGGTATTCCGCCCGCTGAAAGCCCTCCGGCAGGGTCTCGCGGATGGTCTCCTCGATCACCCGGGCGCCGGCGAAGCCGATCTGCGCCCCGTGCTCGGCGATGTGGATATCGCCCAGCATGGCGAAGGAGGCGGTGACGCCGCCGGTGGTCGGGTCGGTCAGGATGACGATGTAGGGCAGGCCGGCTTCCTTGACCTGCTGCACCGCGATGGTGGTGCGCGGCATCTGCATAAGCGACAGGATGCCTTCCTGCATGCGGGCGCCGCCCGAGGCCGGAACGACGATCAGCGGCGCCTCCTGCAGCCGGGCCAGGTTGGCCGCCGCCAGCATGGCCTCGCCGACCGCCGTGCCCATGGAGCCGCCCATGAAGCCGAAATCGAAGGCGGCGATCACCGAATTCATGCCGCCGATGGTGCCGTGCGCGACCAGGATCGCATCCTGATGGCCGGATTTGGACTGGGCGTCCCGCAGCCGGTCGGAATAGCGCTTGGTGTCGCGGAATTTCAGCGGATCGGCCGGGGGCTTCGGCAGCTCGATGGTCTCGTATTTGCCGTCGTCGAACAGCATTGCCAGCCGGTCCTCCGGCTTGAGGCGCATATGGTGGCCGCAATGCTGGCAGACATGCAGGTTCTGCTCCAGGTCGCGATGGAAGATCATCGCTTCGCATTTGGTGCATTTGTGCCAGAGGTTGTCGGGCACGTCGGGCTTGGCGACGAGCGCGCGGATCTTCGGGCGTACGAAGTTGCTCAGCCAACTCATGACAGGACCCTCCGGCGATTATGCGGTGGTGCGGGCTCCGCGCACCCCGTCAGCGAGGCCGCTTACCAATTCGAGGACGCTATCGGCCAATTGCGGCAGAGCTGTGCCGGTCTCGTCGAGATTATCGGCGACCCGCTTCACGATCGCCGTGCCCACCACGGCCGCGTCGGCGACACGGGCGACGGCGGCGGCCTGCTCCGGCGTCTTGATGCCGAAGCCGACGGCGACCGGCAGGTCGGTGTGCTTACGCAGGCGCTCGACGGCGGTGGTGATGTCTGCATCCGCCGCCGAGGCGGCGCCGGTGATGCCTGTGATCGAGACGTAGTAGACGAAGCCGCTGGTGTTGCGCAGCACCGTCGGAAGCCGGGCGTCGTCGGTGGTCGGCGTCGCAAGCCGAATGAAGGCCACCCCGGCCTCCAGCGCCGGCAGGCAGAGCTCTTCATCCTCCTCCGGCGGCATGTCGACCATGATGAGGCCGTCGACCCCGGCGGCGGTCGCATCCTTCAGGAAGCGGTCGACGCCATAGCTGTAGATGGGGTTGTAGTAGCCCATCAGGATGACCGGCGTGTCGTCGTCCCCTGTCCGGAAACGGCGCACCATGTCCAGGGTTTTGGCGAGCGTGATACCGGCCTTCAGCGCCCGCTGGCTGGCTTCCTGGATCGCCGGGCCGTCGGCCATCGGGTCGGTGAAGGCGATGCCGAGCTCGATGAGGTCGGCGCCGGCCTCCGGCAGCCTGCGGAACAGCTCGTAGCCGGTTTCCAGATCCGGATCCCCGGCGGTGACGAAGGCGACCAGCCCGCCGCGCCCCTCGTCGCGCAGGGCCTGGAACCGCCGATCCAGCCGGGAGGGTCCGTTCGCGCTCATATGGTCACCCCGAGCGCGTCGGCGACGGTGAAGATATCCTTGTCGCCGCGGCCACACATGTTCATGACGATCAGATGGTCCTTCGGCAGATCCGGCGCGATCTTGGCCACATGGGCCAGCGCGTGAGCCGGCTCCAGGGCGGGGATGATGCCCTCCATCCGGGCGCAGAGCTGGAAGGCGTCCAGCGCCTCCTGGTCCGTCGCGGACACGTATTTTACCCGGCCGACATCGTTCAGCCAGGCATGCTCCGGGCCGATGCCCGGATAGTCGAGGCCGGCCGAGATCGAATGGGCCTCGTTGATCTGGCCGTCCTCGTCCTGCAGCAGATAGGTGCGGTTGCCGTGCAGCACGCCGGGCCGTCCGCCGTTCAGGGATGCGGCATGTTCGTCCGTGTCGACGCCCTTGCCGGCGGCCTCGACACCGTGCATCTGGACCTCGGGATCGTCCAGGAACGGGTGGAACAGACCCATGGCATTGGAACCGCCGCCGATGCAGGCGACCAGCGTGTCGGGCAGCCGCGCCTCGGCTTCCATCATCTGGTCGCGCAGCTCCTCGCCTATCACCGACTGGAAGTCGCGCACCATGGTCGGGAAGGGATGCGGCCCGGCGACGGTGCCGATCAGGTAATAGGTGTCCTCCACATTGGTCACCCAGTCGCGGAGCGCGTCGTTCATCGCATCCTTCAGGGTGCGGCTGCCGGACACCACCGGCTTCACCTCCGCACCCAGCAGCTTCATGCGGAACACGTTGGGCTGCTGCCGCTCAATGTCGACTTCGCCCATGTAGACGGTGCAGGGCAGGTTGAACAGGGCGCAGACGGTGGCCGTCGCCACCCCGTGCTGGCCGGCGCCGGTCTCCGCGATGATCCGGGTCTTGCCCATCAGCCGGGCCAGCAGGATCTGGCCCATGCAGCTGTTGATCTTGTGCGCGCCGGTATGGTTCAGCTCGTCGCGCTTGAAGTAGATCTTGGCGCCGCCGAAATGCCTGGTCAGGCGCTCGGCGTAGTAGAGCGGGCTGGGACGGCCGACATAATGGGTCAGGTAATGTTTCAGCTCGGCGTGGAAGCCGGGGTCGTTCTTCGCCCTGTCATAGGCCCGTTCGACCTCGAGGATCAGCGGCATCAGGGTCTCGGCGACGAAGCGTCCGCCGAAAATACCGAAATGGCCGGATTCATCCGGCCCGGCGCGAAACGTGTTGCGTTTCGCGTCGCTGTCAGGGACGGCTGCGGTCACGATGGGCCAACTCTCGCTCTGCGGCCCCGGCAGCGGGGCGGCACCTTTATTGTTTACCTAGCGCCAAGCAGGAGACTATCCCGCCCCATCCCGGCAAGGTCAATCTTCGCCTGGGCGGCGGCGGCAGGTAGATACGGGGGGCGGGGCCATCCGTCAACGGCGTCGTAAGGGTTTTTTTGCTATACGCAGGTTCACCCCGCCTTGGGCGCGCGACCGGACGGCCGCGCCCGTCCACCACAAGCCAGGCTTATGGCCAGCGTCTACGATCTGAAACCGGCGTTCCAGCGCCTGTTGCGACCCGCCGTCGGTGCCATGGCGAAGGCCGGCGTGACAGCCAACCAGGTGACGCTGGCCGCCCTGGTCCTGTCGGTGGCCGCCGGTGCGGCGCTGCTGGTCTTCCAGGGGCAGCGCTGGGTGCTGCTGCTGGTGCCGGCGGTGCTGTTCCTGCGCATGGCGCTGAACGCGGTCGACGGCATGCTGGCCCGCGAGCACGGCATGAAGAGCCGGCTCGGGGCGGTGCTCAATGAACTCGGCGACGTGCTGTCGGACAGCGCCCTCTACCTGCCTCTGGCGGTGGTCCTGCCGGCCCCGCCCTGGATCATGGTGGCGATCGTGCTGGCGGCGGTGATCGGCGAGATGACCGGCGTGGTGGCGATCCAGATCGGTGCGGAGCGCCGCTATGACGGGCCGATGGGCAAGTCGGACCGGGCCGCCGCGCTCGGGCTGCTGTGCTTTCTCGCCGGGCTTGGCGTGCCGCTGCTGCCCTGGCTGCCCTGGGCGCTCTATCTGGTGTTGGCCCTGTCCTGCCTGACCATCCTCAATCGGGCCCGCCGGGCCCTGGCGGAACCCGATGATCCCGTTCGTTAGCCCCGTCCCCGACAATGTGGTGTGGGCGCTGGCGGCGCTGTTCGCGGTGCTGGCGGCCGCCTCGGTGATTGTCTTCGTGCTTGTGCGCGCCAGGCCGGCAAAGGATTACGGCGAGCTGGTGCTCCGGGTGCGGTCCTGGTGGGTGATGATCACCATCTTCGCCGTGGCCATCGTGCTGAGCCCGGTCACCTCCATGGTGTTCTTCGGCTTCGTCAGCTTCCTGGCGCTGAAGGAGTTCCTCTCCATGGTGCCGACCCGGCGGGCCGACCGCCGGGTGCTGTTCTTCGCCTATCTGGCGATCCCGCTGCAATATGTCTGGGTCGGGCAGGAATGGTACGGCATGTTCATCATCTTCGTGCCGGTCTACATGTTCCTGCTGCTGCCGGCGCTGATGGTCATCCGGGGCGAGACCACCGGTTTCCTGAAGGCGGCCGGGACCCTGCATTGGGGGCTGATGACCTGCGTCTTTGCGGTCAGCCACGCGTCCTACCTGCTGGTGCTGGAAGGCGAGAGCCCGGCCGGCGGTGCCGGCCTGCTGCTGTTCCTGGTCTTCCTCACCCAGGCCAATGACGTGGCGCAATATGTCTGGGGCAAGATGCTGGGGCGCAACAAGGCGGCGCCCTCGGTCAGCCCGAACAAGACCGTGGAGGGCTATCTCGGCGGCTTCCTGACCACGGGTGCGCTGGCGCTCGTCATCGCGCCTTATCTGACGCCGATGGATTGGAAGCACGCCCTGGTCGCCGGCCTGCTCATCGGCTTCGCCGGATTCATGGGGGATGTGACCATCTCGGCCATCAAGCGCGATATCGGGGTCAAGGACACCGGCAGCCTGCTGCCGGGCCATGGCGGCATCCTGGACCGCATCGACAGCCTGACCTTCACGGCGCCGCTGTTCTTCCACTACGTCTATTTCTTCTACTACTAGGACGGTGACGGAGATTGGGCCGGCTTCTTAGATGGCTGTTCTTTGCGCTGGTGGTCCGGCCGGTGGTGCTGATCGCCGTCGGGCTGAACGTGCGCCACCGGCACCGGCTTCCCACCTCCGGGCCGGCAATCGTGGTCGCCAACCACAACAGCCATCTCGATACGCTGGCGCTGATGAGCCTGTTTCCGCTGGGGCTTCTTCCACGCCTGCGGCCCGTCGCGGCGGCCGACTATTTTCTCAGCAGCCGGCTGTTCAGCTGGTTCGCGCTGACCATCATCGGCATCCTGCCGATCGAGCGGCAGGCCCGTGGCAGCAACAAGGACCCGCTGGCCGGGTGCTCCGAGGCGCTGCAGCACGGCGACATCCTGCTGCTCTATCCGGAAGGGTCGCGCGGCGAGCCGGAGGTGCTCTCCAGTTTCAAGAAGGGCATCGCCCGGCTGGCGGAACGCCATCCCGAGGTCCCCGTCACCCCGGTCTTCCTGCACGGCATGGGCAAGGTGCTGCCCCGGGGCGACTGGCTGCCGGTGCCGTTCTTCTGCGACGTCTTCATCGGCAAGCGGATGGCCAAGGCGGAGGACCGCAACGCCTTCATGGCGGCCCTGGAGACCTCCATCCAGGACCTGGCGGACGAAGGCCGGTTCCCGGCGTGGGAATGAGCTTATGACAAGTGCCATCATCGCCGGCATTGCGCTGGCCTGGGGGTTCGCCGAGGCGACTCTGTTCTTCATCGTCGTCGATGTGCTGATCACCTATGTGACGGTCTATTTCGGGATGCGCCGGGGGGTGGAGACGGTATTCTTCGCCACCCTCGGCGCGGTGGCCGGGGGTGCGGCGATGTTTCACTGGGGCGGCGACGATCCCGCCGGCATGGCCGCGGCGCTGGACGAGGTACCGGCGATCGGCGCTGCAATGATCCAGGAGGTGCGGCAGTCGCTGGCCGGAGACTGGCAATCCGCCCTGTTCGGCGCCGCCTTCACCGGCGTGCCCTACAAGATCTTCGCCGGGCTGGCGCCGTCGGCGGGTATCGCCATGCCGATCTTCCTGGCCGTCAGCGTACCCGCCCGGGCGGCGCGGTTCCTGGCGCTGTGGCTGGTGACCGGGATTCTGAGCCGGCTGGTGGCGACCAGGCTGGGCAAGCGTCAGCAGGTTGGGGTGCTGACCGTGATCTGGATCGTCTTCTACGCCCTGTACTGGCTGTCTACGCCGGGTTAGCGGCCGGCGTCCCCAGGCTCGCTGCACGCTCCAGGAATCCGGTGACGAGCTCCGGCACCTTGTGGCCGGGCCGGTCCTCGACCCCCGACGCGACGTCGACCGCCGTGGCGCCGGTGGTCCGCACGGATTCCGCCAGGTTCTCGGCGGTCAGACCGCCGGACAGCATCCAGGGCCGCGACCATTGCCGGCCGGCCAGGATGGTCCAGTCGAAGGGCACGCCGTTGCCGCCGGGCAGGGCCGTCACATTGGGCGGCGGCTTGGCGTCGAACAGCAGCATGTCGGCGACCGCCTCGTAATCCGGGACCGGCTTCAGGTCGGAGGCCTCGGCGACGCGGATCGCTTTCATCACCGGCGATGAGATCGCCGCCTTGATCTCCGCGATCCGGGCCGGGGTCTCGCCGCCATGGAGCTGGATCAGGTCCAGCGGCACCTGGCCCAGGATCGAATCCAGCAACTCGTCATCCGGCTCCACAAACAGGCCGACCGTGCGGATGCCGGTCGGCACCATGCGGGCCAGGGCTGCCGCTTCCATCGGTCCGACGGCGCGCGGGCTCGGCGGATAGAAATTCAGCCCGACATAGCGGGCACCGCCGGCCACCGCCGCTTCCAGCACTTCCGGAGACCGGATGCCGCAGATTTTGACCTCGAGGGACATGGTTCAAGAATGGACCTGCAGCAGGTCCTGTTCAATGGCGCGCGCCGCCTGCCCCGGATCCTCCGCGCGGGTGATCGGCCGGCCGATCACCAGATGATCGGCGCCCAGCGCCATCGCCTCGGCCGGGGTCATCACCCGCTTCTGGTCGCCCGCATCGGAGCCGGCGGGCCGGATGCCGGGCACCATGAGTGTGAAATCGGTGCCGCACAGGGATCGAAGCCGCGCAATCTCCTGCGGCGCGCAGATGATCCCGTCCAGGCCGGAGTCCTGCGCCAGCAGGGCCAGCCGGTCGACCTGATCCGCCACCGATGCATCCTGGCCAACGCTGGCCAGATCGTCTCCGTCCAGGCTGGTCAGCACCGTCACCCCCAGCAGGCGCGGCCGCGCGACACCGTGCTTTTCAGCAGCCTCGGTCGCCGCGTCGGCAGCCGCCCGCATCATGGCGCGGCCGCCGGAGGCATGGATGGTGATGAAGGCCGGGCCCAGGACCGTTGCCGAGCGGATGCCGCCGGCAACGGTGTTGGGGATGTCGTGCAGCTTCAGGTCCAGGAACAGTGGCGGCCCAAGGGCGGTGATCGTCCGCACGCCATCGGGGCCGTTGGCGTTGAAGAACTCCAGGCCGAGCTTCAGCCCGCCGACATGGGGCGCAACCTGTCTGGCCAAGTCCAGCGCCATATCCAACGAGGGGGTGTCGATTGCGCAGAAGACCGGGTTCGCGCGCGGCGATGTCATGTTGTCTCTCCCAGCTTGCGAAGTTCGGATGCCCGGTCCGGCCCTCAGGGCTGCGTCCAGGGGTGCAGCCGCGGGATCCAGCGGGGCACGTTGTCCCGATAGATGCGGTAATCCTCTCCGAAGCGTTTTTCCAGCCCTTTTTCCTCGCTCAGCGGGAAATAGACCGCATTGACGGCGAGGAAGACCAGCATCCAGGCGGCCAGGGGCCAGGAGGCGAACAGCAGGGTTTCCGCCAGAAGCATCGCCAGCACGCTGGTGATCATGGGATTGCGCACATGCCGGTAGGGCCCGCGCACCACCAGCCGCTTCGGCGGGTCCCATGGTGCCGGCGTTCCCAGGCCGATGCGCAAGAACAGCCGTACTGTCCAGACGGCCATGGCAAGCCCGCAGCCGCCGATCGCCAGAGCGAGCCAGAATCGGATGGTTGCCGGCCCGGCCAGCGAGGCTTGGACAGGTTCGTCATGGGCCAGCCAAAGAATCAGCGCGGGCACGAAGACCAGCGCCGTGCCCGGCAGGATCACGATGGCTCGGATCAGGGATCCGATCATGGTCCCTGTTTAGCCCGCATCGCCGACCATGGCCATGCCGGCCGCGCCGGCCCGTCAATCCCGGTGGCCGGCGGCCCAGCGGCCAAGCGCGCTGGGCAGGCGTTCGCCGGTGAGGGCCTCCACCATGGCCTCGCCCAGCAGCGGGCCGAATTTGAAGCCGTGGCCGGAGAATCCGGTCATCACCCAGGCGGCATCGCCCACCGGCTCGACGATGAAGCGCTCCTCCGGTTCGACCGTGTAGAAGCAGGTCTTGACCGGACCGCGGCGGAAGCGGTCGAAGCCGGTCAGGCGGCCGTTGCAGCCATCCAGCAGGGTCCTGGCCTCCTGCTCGGTCGCCTCGCGATCCTGGTCCGGATCGCCGGTCAGGGTGAAGGTATGATCGCCGACCTTCATGCGGGTGCCGCCGACCGGCGGGACCAGGTAGAAGCCGAAGGCCGGATCGATATCCAGCACCATGGGCATGCGGCTCCAGGCCAGGGTCTGGTCCGCCGGTGGCTCCACATAAGCGACGAGTTGCCGGGAGGGCGTGACCCGGCGCTCCATGCCGGTCAGCAGCCGGCCGACCCAGGGGCCGGCGGCGACCACCAGCCGGTCGGCCTCGATCGCCCGGCCGTCGGCCAGCCGCACCGTCGCCCGGTTCGGGTCGATGGCGGTGGCCCGGGATTTGGTGCGGATCGGCACGCTGTGGGCCGCCAGATACCGCGCCAGCCCCTCGATGATCGAATTCGCCAGCAGTACGCCGCCGCTGGGAAGCCAGAAGGCGCGGTCGTCGTCGCGCACATGGATCAGCGGGAAGCGCTTTTCCATCGCCTCGCGGTCGAGCCACTCATGTTCGATATCCGTCTTGGCCAGCACGTCGGCGCTGTCCTGGATCCAGCCCTGCCCGGCCCCGCCGACGCACAGCGTGCCGGTCTGCACGAACAGGCTGCGGCCGAGATCGGTCCAGACCCGGTCCCAGGCCGGATAGGCGTCGTTGACCATGGCCGCATAGCCGGCCTTGGCCCCATAGGTGTGGCGGATCAGCCGGTGCTGGTCGACCGACGATCCCAACGGGTTGGGCACGTCGTATTGTTCGACCACGGTGACGAAATGGCCCTGCCGCTTCAGCGCCCAGGCGGTGCTGAGACCCATGATCCCTGCGCCGACGACCGTTACGCGCATCGCTGCCAATGCAGTAACTCCCCAATGTTCTGCGCGGCAAAAACTGGATGAGTCGGTTCCGTGCGGCCGATGACAGGCAGTCTATCAGGTCCGCTCGCGGAATTCGTTAAGGCGCTGGTAATAGATGGTGGTGCCTAGAGACGGCCTAGTCCCGGCCCAGGACCCGCATCGTCTCGGCGATGCACAGGAACAGGTGATAGAGGGTGCTGGCTGGAATCGTATCGGACAGGACCTCACCGTCGCGCGCCAGACGGTCCCGCCAGACCGGGCCGTCGGCCTCCAGGTAATGGTCGAACATCATCGCCAGATGGGCCCGGGCACGCGCCTCGGCCTTCGGATCGGCCAGAAGTTCATGGCGGGCGAGATGGGCCTTGATGGCTTCGGATTGGGGCCAGAGCCGCTTGCCGGGCTCCACGACCGCGCCGGTGGTGTCGACCGCGTCGAAGGCTGCAGGAATCCCGTGCGGTGGCGCATCGACTCCAAATTCCAGCGCCGTGCGGTACAGGCGGTCGGCGGGCCCGACGACGCTGTCATCGCCGGTCAGGCGGCGATAGTGCAGCAGCAGCCAGACCCATTCGAAATGATGGCCCGGCTCCCGCAGGGAGCCCTCCGCCCCCTCTGCCGGCCGCCAGTCGGCGGTGAAGAACTCGCCCAGCGTGCCGGTCTCGGCATCGAAGAAATGCGCGTGGAACAGCGCGATCACCGCCTCGGCGCGGTGGCGCCAGACCTCGTCGCCGGTGGCCTCGAACAGGGCGAGGCAGGCCTCCAGGAAATGCATATGAGGGTTCTGCCGCCGCGGCATCCGGTCCGTCGTCCCGTCGGGCGCCAGCTCTTCCCAATACCCGCCTCGGCTGGGATCCGCCAGGCAGTGGTCCAGGAACCCGATTGTGCGCTCGGCCCAGTCGAGGGCCGAACGATCGCCGCTCGTCCTGTACAGCCAGGCCGTGGCGAACAGCACGAATGCGTGGTCATAGGTGTCCTTGGTGACGTTCTTCGGGTCGCCTGCCCCAGTCAGTAGGTGATGCCAGCCGCCATCCGGGTCCCAGCCATGCTCGGTCAGGAAGGCGAAGCCGTCGCGGGCCACATCCAGAGGGCGGCCCGGCGCGCCCAGCAGATGGGCATGGCTGAAGACGTAGATCTGGCGGGCCTGGACCCGCAGGCGCCGGTCCGCATCGAGCTGCGGGGCACGGTCCAGGGTCAGCTGTTCGACGAAGCCGCCATTGCGCGGATCGACACCGGCTTCGGCCCAGAAGGGAACCACGCCGTTCAAGAGCCAGGAGGCGAGATCGGGAATCGCCACGGCCGCTCAGACCACCTGCACCGCGAGCTGGGCGGCGGCCAGGTCCTCCAGGGCCGTGCCCACCGATTTGAACAGGGTGATCTGGTCGTAGAAGCGTCGGCCGGCGCGTTCGCCCCGGGTCAGCTCGAACAGGTCGCCGGCGATGTCGTCCTCGGTGATGACACCCGATTTGAGCGGCTGGACGATGTCGCCGGCCTCGTTGGTGGCGCCCTCGCGGGTATCGACGAAGACCCGCGCCTTGGCGACCGCGGCATCGTCGGTCTCGCGCATCTCCGGCGTGAAGCCGCCGACCAGATCGAGATGGGTGCCGGGTTCCAGCCAGTCGCCCAGGATCAGCGGGTCGCGGCTCATTGTGGCGCAGGAGATGACATGGGCGCCGCGCGCCGCCCCCTCCAGATCGGTGGTGGCCGAGACCCGGAAATCCGGCCGGTCCAGCCGGCTCGCCAGCTTCTTCGCCTTGTCCGGGTTGCGGCCCCAGACCAGCACGTTGCAGATCGGCCGCACCGCCGCATGGGCCAAGATCAGATGCGGCGCCAGCGCGCCGGTCCCCACCATCAAGAGCCGCTCGCAATCCTCCCGCGCCAGATAGCGGGCCGCCAGGGCGGAAGCGGCGGCGGTGCGTCGCAGCGTCAGCGACGGGCCGTCGATCAGCGCCTGGGGCTGGCCGGATTTGCCGTCCAGCAACAGATAGGCCCCCATCACCGAGGGCAGGCTGGCCTGGGCATTGTCCGGGAACACGGTGACCAGCTTGACGCCGATATGCCGGCCGGTCTGCCAGGCCGGCATGATCAGCAGGGTGGCGTCGCTGTCGCCATGGGTGGGAATGGTGTGGTGATGGCGCAGCGGCACCGCACATCCGGAGCGGAACATCTGCCGCAGCTTTTCCGCCAGGGTGGGGTAATCCAGGGCGGTCTCGACCTCGCTGGCGCCGATGATCCGCATGGCGCTAGGGCCGTCCTGCGGCGCGGTTGCGGCCGGCGGCGATCATCCGGTCTTGGGGGAGGCGAGCTGCGGCGGCGTGGCCGCGGCCTCCTTTTCGGCAGCGGATTCCGAGGCCTTGGTCGCGGCGGCGACCCGGGCCGCCTCGCGTTTCCGGGTCTCGGATTCCGCCTGTTCCGCCTCGCGCGCCTTGAGCGTCTCGGCTTCCGCGGTCAGGCGCCGCAGCCGGTTATGCTGGCGCCGCGCCAGGCGCCGGTAGCGGCCGCCGGACCACCAGGCGATGAAGCCGCCGGTGATGAAGCCGACCACCAGGGCGCCGAGCACCGGCAGGAAAACCGGCATCTCCAACTCGAACGGCAGCGGCCAGAGCTTCAGGACCGCCGGATCGCGATTCGAGACGGCAAACGAGATCACCAGGACCGCCAGCGGCAGGGTGACGATCCAGGACAGATAGCGCAGGGGCTGTTTCATCGAGTGCCGTAATCCGGTGGCGGCGCGAGTCCCGAGAGTCTCGCCAATTCCGCCAGCAAATCAAGCGGCCTTCCACCCGCGGCGCGCGGCTGAAATCCGATGTGCCGAAACGGCGGATTCGGCGTGTCTGACAGTCCGGGCCAGGCTAGGGCAGGTCCGCCCGGCGGGCGCAGCTCCGAATCGCCCTGCGGTCCTGGCCGGAAATCACTTCCGCCCGCCTCAACTCCGACGTCACGTCGCCCACACACCGCACGAATGCGCCGTGGCCGGACGAATCCAACACGCACTGGCCGATCGCGTCCGAGATGAATTGCGGTCGGCCGAGAACGTCGGTTAAGGCATCCCGGACACCCGTGCTGCAGTCGTCGATCTCGATCTCATGGGCGAATCCGTGTCTCAGGCCGAAGCCGAACGCGAACAGCGGATCATAGATCTGCGAACCGAAATCGCCGTCGTCGTCATCGCCGTCGTCGCCGTCATCGTCATCGCCGTCGTGAGAGACGCGCTGGACGAAGCGGCGGTTGTCCCCGTCATCGTCGTCATCATCGCCGTCGTCGTCATCGTCGTCGCCGATCCGCACCGGAACGTTGATCGGGATCTGGTCCATGCTGCGCGGCCAGCTGACCGGCAGGGTGCCGCGGAAATCGGCCCGTCCGAACAGCACCTCCGCGACGCCGTCCCCCTCCGTGCCCGGAAGCCAAGCGGCGACCAGCACATCGATATTCGGCAGCAGATCGGTGATGATCATCGGCCGGCCCGACACGATCACCACCACGCAAGGCAGCTCGCCGCAAACCGTGGTGATCGCATTCTGGTCGGCCTGATCGAGATGCAGGTCGAAACGGCCCTGCTCGATATTGCCGATATCGCCGAAACCTTCCGTGTAGGGCGTCTCGCCGACCACGACGATTCCGACATCGTGCCCCAGCGTCGGGGCTGACGCGTCCTCGCTGAAGGTGACCGGGCCGCCGCCGGCGACGATAGCCTCAATGCCGTCCAGAATCGTCGTGCCGGGCGTGATATCGCCGCTGCCGCCCTGCCAGGCGATACTCCAACCGCCGGACTGGTGGCCGATATTGTCGGCGTTCTTGCCCGCCACATAGACTCGGGCATCCTCGGCCAGCGGCAGCAGGTAGTCGTCGTCCTTCAACAGGACCAGGGATTCCCGGACCGCCTGCCGCGCCACGGCGCGGTGCTCGGGCGAGCCGATCGAACCGATCTCGGTGCGATCGGCAAACGGCCGTTCGAACAGGCCGAGCTCGAACTTCTTGGTCAGGATGCGGTCGAGCGCATCGTCGATTCGAGCCATCTGGACATCGCCCTCGGCGACTTCACCGAGCAAAGTCCCGATGAACAGCTGATAGGCGTTCGGCACCATGACCAGATCGATGCCGGCATTGATGCCGATCTCCACATCGCTCGAATTGGCGCCCTCGACCACGTCATAGGGTCCCGGTATCTGGTCGATGGCCTGCCAGTCCGACACGATGAAGCCGTCAAAGCCCAGTTCACCCTTGAGCACCACGTTGTTTAGGTAGTCATGGGCGTGCATCTTCAGCGGCTCGTTGCCGTCAAGGAAGTCGACGCTGCTGTAAGACGGCATGATCGACCCCACGCCCCGCTCGATGGCCTCGATGAAGGGCGGCACATGAATCGCCCGCAACTCCGACTCGGTCAGTTCGGTAATGCCCTGATCGATGGTGTAGGCGCCCGTCGACGAGGAGCCGAAAGTGGTGCCGCCATCGCCGATCCAGTGCTTGGCGGTCGCCAGCACGGTGTTCGGGGCCGACAGATCGTCGCCCTGATAGCCGTCGATGCTGGAGGCCATCATGGTTGCGATATCCGGGTGCTCGCCGAAGCTCTCATAGGTTCGGCCCCAGCGGATGTCGCGGGTCACGCAGAGGCAGGGGGAGTAGTCCCAGGGGATCCCGGTCGCATAGACCTCCTTCGCGGTGATCTCGGCGATCTGCCGGACGAGATCGGGATTGCGCGAGGCCCCGAGGCCGATGTTGTGCGGAAACAGGGTAGCGCCGACCACGTTGTTGTGGCCGTGAACCGCGTCGACACCATAGATAAGCGGGATCTGCAGACGGGTCTGCAATGCGCGCGCCTGATAGCCGTCGACCAGATCGGCCCAGGCCTCCGGCGTGTTGGGCGTCGGTGCGGAACCGCCGCCGCTGAGCAGGGCGCCCAGCTGGAACGTCGCGATATCCTGGGCATCGATCAGCGAGCCCTGCTCGACCAGCGTCATCTGACCGACCTTCTCCTCCACGGTCATCCGCGATATCAGGTCGTTGACCCGCTCGCGGACGGGACGGTCAGGATCGAGATAGGCAAAGCCATGGGCGTTGATCACCACATTGGCCGGGTTGTTGCCACCGACGACCGTTTGTCCGTCATCCGCCAGCGTCAGCGAAAGGGCGATCGTCTCGGCGAACTCGTCGACACTGTCGGACACCGTGGTCACGGAGACGGTCCTGGCCGTGCCCGATGCTGTGCCGGCGTCGAAGACCAGCGTCTCGGAGACCGGTGCGTAATCGTCACCGGCCAGCGCGGTGCCGTCCGCCGTAGAGGTGACGGTGGCGGTTATTGGCGCTGCGATGGGCTCGCCGTCGGTCGTCTCCAGGACGACTTCGACGGTCGCCGTATCGCCTTCGTCGGCCAGATAGACGGGGCTGGAGAAATCCACCACCGCCTGCACCGGATCCGGCGCGAAGCCGAAGACCTGCACCTGGTCGAGGGAGAAGGACCCGGCTCCGGAGCCGATCGGCAGACCGAAGGCGTAGCCCCACATCTCAGTGAGGTCCAGGGTGGCGTTGATCGGGCCGCCGGTTGGCTGAAAGCTGGTCCGCAGACGGAATTCCGAGAATGGAATGACCACTTCGGTCCAACCTGCGAAATCGTCGGTAAAGAAGAATTCCCAGAGTTCCGACGCCTCGGCGTTGACGCCGCCATCCTTGATCTCGAACTGGATGGTCCGTCCCGAGCCGGGCGGCAGCGGCGTCATATTGGTTCCGAAGAACCAGAATCGTATGCCTTCGAATCCACTCCAATCCTGCGGATCGGAATCGAAGCTCAGATTCTGGACGAGGCCGCCGAAGATATTGATGTCGTAGTCGACCTGCAGGACCTGGTTCGGGCTGAGCCCGAGTGCCGGCAGGTCCAGATCGACCGCCGTCAATGTCGGATTGTCGTCGCCGTCGCCGCCGAAGGTAAAGATGCCTACAGGAAAGCCGAACGGGATGTCGCCCTCGAAGTCTTCCAGCGTGATGACCTGTTGAAAGACCTCGACCTGATCCAGCAGAAACGAGGCCGGCCCGGTGCCGATCGGCAAGCCGAACGCATAGCCCCACATCCGCGTTAGATCCAGATTGCCGTCATTCGGCGCACCGGGCGGCTGAAAACTGGTGCGTCTAACGAAGTCGGAGAACCGGAAAGAAACCAGCTTCCATCCGTCGACGTCGTCGACGAAGAAGACCTCCCACAGCTCCGAGGCTTCGGCATTGGCGCCGCCGTCCTTGATTTCCATCTGGATGGTGTCGCCTGAATTGCTGCCGCGGAACCAGAAGCGGAACCCCTCGAACGCGCTCCAATCCTGCGGGTCGGTGTCGAAGCTCAGATTGTGAACGAAGCCGCCGAAGATATTGATGTCATAGTCGACCTGCATGACGCGATTGCCGGGAGCCGCTCCTGGCCGGTCGGATGCGACGTCGGACAATATGGGATTGTCGTCGCCGTCACCGCCGAAGGTGAAAATTCCTACCGGATCGACGAGGGGGAGGGGTGCGAACGGAATGCCGCTTTCGAAGTCGTCGATGGTCGAAATCGGCCCGTTTTGGCCCTTAGCCGGCGCGATGCCGATCACAAGCACAAAGAAGAGTCCCAGTAACGCCGATACGCAGAATCCTCGGCCGTCAACCCGGTCCCGGCTCATGTTCCCTCCCCACACGCATTGGTTGGTGCGCAACGAGTTTGCAGCGCAGGTCGAACCGGCTGCCAGAGGTGAACGCGGCAGCCATCACCCATTTTGGGTATGTACTATGATGTCGCCGGGCTAGCCGGATGTCACAGGCAAATTGCGCGCTGTACGCAAAATTATTCCAGAAATTGCAGATGCCGGCGGGTTGTCTTCGAGGCGCGGCGCACTAAAAGGCACCATCGGCATTCGAATTGATGCGACCGGCGGACGTCGCCCGCCGGCCATTCGCGCGGGCAGCCGGGCTCTAGGTCAGCCCGCGTTCAGCCTTTCGCGCAGCTGCTTTCCCGTCTTGAAGAACGGGATGAACTTCCGTGCCACCCGGACGGCCTCGCCGGTGCGCGGATTGCGCCCCACCCGGGCACTGCGCTCCTTCACGGAGAAGGCGCCGAACCCGCGCAATTCGACCCGCTGGCCGCGGGCCAGCGCTTCGGATATCTCGTCAAAAATGGTCGTGACAATCTTCTCCACGTCGCGCTGGTAGAGATGAGGATTCTGCTCTGCCAGACGTGTAATCAGTTCCGATTTTGTCATGTGTTGACTGCCCCCAGACGGCTGCGGTTATTCCGTTCTTTTATGGGTCCGCCGATACGCCCCGAGCGCGGTTCCCTGCCCTCCGGATGCGGCCTGAACCGGCCGTCTGCGATCGTCGGTCTAACGCTGCCTGTCGTTCCCCAACCCCCGTTCGTCGCCGGCAAAGCCGGTGCGACACTCGATGGTGCCAGAGAGGTTTTTCAAACGCAAGGATAAGCCCCTCAGAAAAAAGGGTTTTCCTGAACGACGTAAGGATTTGAAGAGGATGCGGAAAAGATCAGGCCGCCACGACGGGGCGTGGCGGCCTGCATAGAACGGTAATTGGAAGGCGAGGTCAGGCGTCCGAGTCGTCTTCGGACCCGGCCTCGTCGTCGGCCGTCTTGGCCTTGGCCTTCTTGGTTGTGGTCGACTTCTTTGCGGTCGTCTTTTTCGCTGCGGTGGTCTTCTTGGCAGTGGTCTTTTTTGCCTTCGGCTTTTCCGCCGCGGCCTCTTCGGCCGCCTCGGCCTCCGGTTCGGCTTCCGCTTCCGGTGCGGCTTCGGCCTCCTTCGCCTCGGCAGCCGGCTCCGCTTCGTCCGCGGCTTCCGGCGCGTCAGCCTCGGCTTCCGCCGCTTCGGCCTTCTCCGGCTCGGCCTCGGCTTCAGCCGGCTCGGCCTCGGCCTCGGCCGCTTCCGGCGCCTCGGCGGCAGCCTCCGCCGCGGCCTCGTCGGCCCCGTCTTCCTTGGTCGCCTCCTGGGCCCGCTTCAACGCGGCACCGAGGATGTCGCCCAGGGAAGCGCCGCTGTCGGACGAGCCGTATTCGGCCATCGCCTGCTTCTCTTCCTGGACCTCGCGCGCCTTGATCGACAGCGAGACCTTGCGGGAGGCGCGATCGACCTGGGTCACCTTGGCGTCGACCTTCTCGCCGACGGCGAAGCGGTCGGGCCGCTGCTCGGACCGCTCGCGGGACAGGTCGGACTTGCGGATGAAGCCGATCAGCCCCTCCTCGCCGACGCTGACCTCGATGCCGCCATCGGTGATCTGGCTGACGGTACAGGTGACCACCGCACCCTTCTTGACCGTCGTCGCCGACTTCTCGAAGGGGTCTTCCTCAAGCTGCTTGACGCCCAGCGAGATGCGCTCTTTGTCGATATCGACGTCGAGCACCTTGACCTGGACCTTGTCGCCCTTCTTGTAGGTCTGGATGGCCTCTTCGCCGGATTGCGACCAGGACAGGTCCGACAGGTGAACCATGCCGTCGATGTCGCCCGGCAGGCCGACGAACATCCCGAACTCGGTGATGTTCTTGACCTCGCCCTCGATCTCGGAGTTGACCGGGAAGCGATCGGCGAAGCCGTCCCAGGGGTTCTCCAGGCATTGCTTGAGACCCAGGCTGATCCGCCGCTTGTGCGGATCGACATCCAGGATCATCACCTCGACCTCCTGGGAGGTGGAGACGATCTTGCCCGGATGCACGTTCTTCTTGGTCCAGCTCATCTCCGAGACGTGGACCAGGCCTTCGATGCCCGGCTCCAGCTCCACGAAGGCGCCGTAATCGGTGATGTTGGTGACCCGGCCCTTGAACTTGGTGCCGACCGGATACTTCGCATCGACGCCTTCCCACGGATCGGCCTCGAGCTGCTTCATGCCCAGGCTGATGCGCTGGGTCTCCGGGTTGAAGCGGATCACCTGGACCTTGACGGTCTGGCCGATCTGCAGCGCCTCGGTCGGGTGGTTGATGCGCCGCCAGGCGATGTCGGTGACGTGCAGCAGCCCGTCCACCCCGCCCAGATCGACGAAGGCGCCGTAATCGGTGATATTCTTCACCACGCCTTCCAGCACCTGGCCTTCCTTCAGGTTGGCCACCAGCTCGGAACGCGCTTCGGCCCGGCTCTCTTCCAGCACCGCCCGGCGGGACACGACGATGTTGCCCCGGTTGCGGTCCATCTTGAGGATCTGGAAGGGCTGCGGCGTGCCCAGCAGCGGCGAGATGTCCCGCACCGGGCGGATGTCCACCTGGCTGCCAGGCAGGAAGGCGACGGCGCCCGACAGGTCGACAGTGAAGCCGCCCTTGACCTTGCCGAAGATGGTGCCGGTCACCCGGTCCTGGTTGTTGAAGGCCTTCTCAAGCTGGGTCCAGGCCTCCTCGCGGCGGGCCTTCTCGCGGGACAGCACGGCCTCACCGTTGCGGTCCTCCATGCGCTCGACGAAGACCTCGACTTCGTCGCCCGGCTTCATCTCCGATTCCTGGCCCGGGGCGGTGAACTCCTTCAGCGGCACCCGGCCCTCGGATTTCAGGCCGACATCGATCAGCGCCATGTCGTTCTCGACGGCGATGACCGTGCCCTTGACCACGGTCCCTTCGAAACTCGAAGTCTTGCCCAGCGACTCTTCCAGCAACGCGGCAAAGCTCTCCGCGTCCCCGCCAGCCTGGGCGGCTGCAGTATCTGTCATGAATGCTCCTCGAATGATCTACCGACCGGCCCGCCGCGGGTTGTCCCGCAATGGAAAGCGTGCCGTCGGCTCGCCGGGCTGACTTCCGTGTCACGCGCCCGGCGTCGATCCTATGTCATGTCCCGTTCGGAACCGCCGTGCCCGTGGGCGCGACTTTCGCAATGAACCCCAGCGCCGCCTCGAAGGCCTGATCGGCCGTCATGTCGCTGGTATCCAGGACCTTTGCGTCATCGGCGGGCTTGAGCGGTGCCACCGCCCGGCCGCTGTCGCGTTCGTCCCTCTGCGTCATATCCTGCAGGACCGCGGGGTATATAACGTCATGGCCGCGTTCCCGCAACTCTTTGAACCGGCGCTCGGCCCGCGCCTCCAATGAGGCGGTGAGATAGAACTTCGCGTCCGCGTCCGGGCAAACCACCGTGCCGATATCGCGTCCGTCCAGCACCGCCCCCGGCGGTCGATGCGCGAAGTCCCGCTGGAACTGCAGCAGCAATTCGCGCACGGTCGGCATGGCCGCAACCTTGGAGGCCGCCTGCGCCACCTGGTCGGCGCGCAGGTCGGGCGCATCCAGATCCTCCGGCCGAAGCGCCCGGGCCGCCGCCTCGGCGGCCACCGCATTGGACGGATCGCTGCCGGATCTCAGCACCGCCAGACCGACCGCCCGGTACAGCAGGCCGGTATCCATGTGCCGCAGGTCGAAATGCGCCGCCAGGCGTCGGCCGAGCGTGCCCTTGCCGGACGCGGCGGGACCGTCGATGGCGATGATCATGCCGCCGCCTTGGCTGCGGTCATCGAGGCGCCGAGCCCGTTCATCAGCTCCGCGAAGCCTGGGAAGCTGGTCTCGATAGGCTGCGCGTCGTCGATCGCCACCGGCGACCGGCTGGCCATGCCCAGCACCAGGAAGCTCATGGCGATGCGGTGGTCCAGTTCGGTCGCCACCGTCGCGCCGCCCTCCGGCACGCCCGCACCCTGGCCGGCGCCCTGGACCGTCAGGCTCTCGCGCTCGGCGTCGACGGTGATGCCGCAGGCGTCCAGCCCGGCCGCGGTCATGGCCAGGCGGTCGCTCTCCTTCACTCTGAGCTCGCCCACCCCCAGCATGCGGGTGGTGCCTTCGGCGCAGGCGGCGGCGATGCCCAGCACCGGGTATTCGTCGATCATGCTGGGCGCGCGCTCCGGCGGCACGTCGACGCCGCGCAAATCGCTGCCCTGCACCCGGATGTCGGCGACCGGCTCCCCGGCTTCATCGCGGCGGTTCAGCAATTCGATCCGGCCGCCCATCTCGATCAACGTGTCCAGCAGGCCGGTGCGCCTTGGATTGATGCCGATTCCCGTCAGCGTGATGTCGGAATCCGGACGGATCAGCGCCGCCACGATCGGGAAGGCGGCCGAACTGATATCGCCGGGCACGACGATGTTCCGAGCCGTCAGTTCCGGCTCGCCGGTCAGCGCGATCGCCATGCCGCCATCCTCCGCATCGTCCACCGAGATTTCGGCGCCGAAATGCCGCAGCATGTTTTCCGAATGGTCGCGGGTGGCATGCGGCTCGATCACCGTGGTCACGCCCGGTGTGTTGAGGCCGGCCAGGAGCACCGCCGATTTCACCTGGGCCGAGGCGACAGGCAGGGTGTAGGTGATCGGCACCGGCGACCGTGTGCCCACCACCGCCATCGGCAGGCGGCCGCCCTCGCGCGTCACGAATTGCGCGCCCATGCGGACCAGCGGCACGGTGACGCGGGCCATGGGCCGCTTCACCAGCGAGGCATCGCCGGTCATGAAGGCGGTCAGGCCATGGGTCGCCAGCACGCCGGTCAGCAGCCGTGCCGCCGTGCCGCTATTGCCCATGTCGAGGACCGAGGAGGGTTCGGTGAGACCGCCGACGCCGACGCCGTCGACATGCCATGAGCCATCGTCGCCGCGGACCACTTCGGCGCCCAGGGCGCCCATCGCCGCGGCCGTCCGCAACACGTCCTCGCCTTCCAGCAATCCCTCGATCCCGGTACGGCCGACCGCCAGCGCCCCCAGCATCAGGGCGCGGTGCGAGATCGACTTGTCCCCGGGCACGCGGATCGTGCCCGACAGGCCGCCGGTGGGGTGCGACGTCAACGGTTGCATCGATCGATCCGGGTCATGGTCGTGGACATTGCTATGGACGGCGTGGGCCATAGCATAGGCGGTCGTTCCGGGAAAGCCGAGCGGAGCCGATCGGCCGGCGATGCGTTTTCGCTTTGACAGCGGAGCGACACCGTGGCAAAGGCGCGACAGCGATCGGTGATCAGAGGAGACGCAGGCGTGTCGAAGCCTGAATGGGGTTCCAAGCACATTTGCCATAATTGCGGAGCGCGCTACTACGATATGAAGCGCGATCCGATCGTATGCCCGAAATGCAACACCCAGTTCGACCCCGAGGCGTTCCTGAAATCCCGCCGCAGCCGCAGCGCCGCGGTCGAGGAGGTCGCGGCCCCGAAGGCCGCTGCTACTCCCAAGGCCGCCGTTGAGGCCGCAGCCGCGCCGGAAGAGCCGGAAGAGGTGGCCGAGGTCGTCCTGGATGCGGATGAAGAGGTCGCCGAGCTGGATGACGTGCAAGAGGATTCGGACGGCGACGAAGCGGAGTCGGAGCCGGACCTCGGTGTTGACGATGAAGACGACGAGGAGGATGACAGCGATGTGCTGCTGGAGGATGCCTCGGAACTGGGCGACGACGATGTCGACGAGGTCGTCGACATCAGCAGCGACGAGGATCCCAACACCTGATCGGCGATCGGGGCATTCGGCACCGAATGGCCGTCGACCGCGCCTGAGATTTTTCGTTGTGCCGCGTCGGCACCCTTGATACATAAGCCGCCTGCCGGGTCCGGGACACTCCGGGCCGCCGGCGGATCCCGGTGGGGCCATAGCTCAGTTGGGAGAGCGCTACAATGGCATTGTAGAGGTCAGGGGTTCGACTCCCCTTGGCTCCACCAAATCACTTCTCGACCGGCCGGGCCCCGCTCCGGCCGTTTTGCTGTCTGCGGGTGTGGGAAGGCGCAATGGAATCGGCGCATCGTTATGCGGTCTATTTCGCGCCGCCGGAATCGAGCGAGCTGGCGCGATTCGCCGCCTCCTGGCTGGGATGGGATCCGGCCCAGGCCCGGACGTTGCCGCATCCGGACGCACCACCTCTCAGCGCCGAGGACGTCGCGCGGGTCACCGCGTTCCCACGCCGCTATGGCTTCCATGGAACCTTGAAGGCGCCGTTCCGCCTGGCGGACGGCCGCGGCTATGACGATCTTGCCGAAGCCGTGGAGCAACTCGCCGCGACCCTGCCGCCGGTGACGATGCCGGGGCTGGCGCTGAGTCGGCTGGGGCGGTTTATCGCACTGACGGCACAGGGTGATGCGTCATCGCTCAATCACCTAGCGGAGCGCGTCGCCGTGGATCTTGACCCGCTCCGTGCGCCGCTGAACGACGCCGAACTGGCAAAGCGTCGCAAGTCCGGCCTTACGGACCGCCAGGATGAATACCTGCGGCGCTGGGGCTATCCCTATGTGTTGGACGAGTTCCGCTTCCACCTGACGCTGACCGGCCCGCTGCCCGCCGAGGACGCCGAGCGGGCGGAAGCGGCGCTCAAGCCCTTGGTGGCGCGGTTCGAGCCGGAGCCGTTCGTCATCAACGACCTCTGCCTCTTCGCCGACCCCGGCGACGGCACAAGCTTCCGGATCGTCGCCCGGATTGCGCTGATGGGCTGATGTCCCGGATTAGCCCTCAATGGTCCGGTTGAGCACGCGGTAGCGCTTGACGTCCTCGGCGCCGAAATTCCAGGCCTGGGGATAGGCCTTGTTGAATTCGGCGACCATGGTCTGCGTATTCCAATCGGTCCCCAATTGCAGACCATGGTCTGCCTGCCGGCGCCGGATTTTCGCCTCCATCAGTCTGGCGCGATCCGCAGGTGCCTGGGTCAGCAGATCGGGGTCCAGCGCATCCAGAGCACCGATCGCGATCAGGGTGGCCTCGTCGATTGTTCCATCGCCGTCCGCCGGTTCGCGCCGCATCGGAAATTCCCGGCGCTGGAAGAGGCGGTCGATCCAGTCTAGGGGGCGGTCGTCGCCTCGCAGGCGCATGGCGAAATAGCGCAGCCGGTTCTTATATCGCTTCACGCCTCGTGGGGTGGGATTGGCCGCATAGACGACGGGGCTCCACAAGGCGATGGCGCGACCGAAATCCGGAGAATCGGAAACTTCCACTTCTCGGACCGACAACAGCCGCGCCATTGCCAGCAGCAGGATGAAGGCAAGCGCAATGGCGGGTGCACCCCAGCCCAGCCAATTGCCGCCGTCGGTGGCGGCCTCAAGGCCAATTGCGGGGTAGGCCTGTTCCAACGACTCTTCCGCAACGCGCGGCAGAACGAGAGGATTCCCCTCCGGATCGAACGGAGGAATTTGCTGCGCGGCCGGTGGCGTCTGGCCTGCGACCGGCAATCCCTGCTCGGCCGGCATCGCCAACAGCACCGTGAGGACCAGCAGATATCCGGCCATCGTCAGCGGAATCAGGCCCAGAAGCCCGTCCATCGTGGAACGCAGCAAGCGTCGTATCCGCCTTGGCCAGGGAGAGACCGGCGCCTCCGGCTGGTTGTCTGCTTCGCCATCTTCGCCGTCAACCGCGTCGGCTGGCGGACTGTTGGCCCGCAGGATCTTTTCGGCGGTTTCGGCGGTCGGAGCGGGAACCGGAACCACGATATTGATCAGTTTTTCGAGATAGGCTTCGGAGAACTTGGCCAGTGCCTGGGGGTCCGGTTCCAGATAGTGGCGATTGGCCTGCATCTGCCGCCCGTTGCGCGGCAATTCCAGGATCGAATCCTTGAAGCCATAGGCAACGGCGTTGATGACCTTCTCCTCGTCGATGCCAAGGAAAATGAAGCAGGGCGCCACGGTCGCCAGGAAGTTCACCGCCTCGAGGATCTCCAGAACATTCTCTGGCCGGCACCGGTCCAGATCGTCGATCATGATGACCATGCCGGGCGAGCGCCTTGTCCTCAGCGCCACACAGACATCCTTGAATTCCTCGCCGAATTTATGACGGAAGCTGAGCTGGTCACGAAAGGCGCCGACTCGGCTTCGCTCCGTCAGGGTGGTCATCAGCTTGGCCGGATCGAGTGTCAGGACCCGGAGCCGGCGCAGGATCGCAACAACGGTCAGCAGCGCGATCCCAAGCGTTCCGAAGCCGGCGGCCAGTGCCAGGAGACGGTCGATGATGTCGACCCGATCACCGGTCTCGGCATCCCCGTCTCCCGCCTGGGAACCGTCATCCTCCCCCTCCTCCGCATCCGTTTCTTCCTGGCCGACCGCCAGGTCGAACCAGGAGTCGACCAATGACGTCCCGGAGCGCAGCCCATCCTCGGCGAGATTGGGCAGGCTGGTGGCATGGAAGATGCTGATCGCACCGGCGACCAGCAGGAGGAACATCGCGGTGGCCAGCAGCCCCGCAAGGCTCTTGCGGCTGCGCACAAGCAACAGTCGAAGCCGGAAAGCCAGCCCCGAACCGCGCCACCAGGGCGGGATCGCCTGATCGCGGATATTCTCCAGCAGGGCCGCCAGCAGATGCCGCTCGCGCTGATGATGCCAGGCGTTGAACCAGACGGGCCGGGCATCGAAATAGCGCAAATCCTCCGCCACCAGATTGATCAGCGAGGATTTGCCGCTGCCCCATTGCCCGGTGACCGCGAAGGTGAGAGGAGGATCGGTGCTGTTGTTGCGGACGAATTTCGACAGCGCCCGGGCGATGGGTTTCAGCCCCAGCGCGTCGCGATCCTCCCAGCCAAGCGGTGCATCGGAGTCGGCATCGTCGGAGATGGCTTCATGCGGCTCCACCGCATTGCGCAAATCGAGCGCGACGCTCCCGACGCCATAGAGCGCGAAAGCCAGCCCCGGTAGGGCGATCAGCAGCACCCAGCCGGCCGGGCCGCCGCCATAATGGAGCCGCTCCCAGGTCTCGCCGCCGTCGACTGTCTGCAGGATGACCGGCCGTCCGCCATCGGCCTCGCTGTCGAACCACCCAGAGGACGCCCAGCCAATCTCGTCGCCTGTCTGGAAATAGATGGAGCGAAGCGTGGCCGTCGTTGGTGTCGGATGCTGGCGCCAGGCCGTTTCGTCGTCCGCACCCAGCCGATTGAGGTCGACCGAGACCAGCGCGCCGTTATCACCAACCGCCCAGCCGATTCGATCCTCGCCGTCCGGGTCTGCCGCGTCCAGCCACGCTCGGAAGGATGAGGTCATGGGGGTCGATATCTCAAATTGCCACAGGGGTAGATTCGGCGTTTCAGCGGCCTTTTCGTCATCGCCCTGAGCCCCACTGAAGACGGACCCACTCGCATCAAGAACAAGTATCAAAGAGCCGTCGCTTTGCTCCGGCAGGAGCGCCAGTCTCACGACCGCGTGGGATATTAGTAGTGGCCGTATGCCTTGCTCCGGACCCTCCGCAACAGTACCGCCGTTCGCCCAAAACTGGATTCTTCCCATTTCCCGCGTGCAGGGCGAGCGGTCCGGTCCCGCGCGCCATCGCAGGCCGCTATCGTCGCTGAGATATTGCGTGCCGGACAGGCCGACCGCCCAGCCGCACTGGCTGACGTCGAAAGCCGCGAGGGGTTCGGAAATATTGTCGATCGCCGGGGCCCAACTGGCTCCGCCATCTGTGGTCCAGTACAGGCCGGCATTGTCGACCGCAATCCAGCCCGCCGAACCGTCCGGGGAGAAGCGCGCCAGACTGACCGCAAGAGGTCCGGCCGGTGGCTGGCCGCGGCTGACGATGTCCCGCACGGAATCTCTGCTGTCGGTCGCAGCATCCAGCTCTGCCTGGAGGGCGTCGATCTGTTCGGCGGTTGGCGGACCGCCATCACTGGCCGCCAACGCCAATCTCGACCGTGCAAAGGCGACATCCAACTCCGCCATGACATAGGCGGTGAAATCGGCGTTCGAAGATGTCGCTCCGGCGCTGCTCTGCTGGGCCGGACTTTGCTGCGGCTCGACCGACAATTCTGGTGGCACGATCAACCCTGAAATGTCCGGCGAATTGATCAGGGCCGTGCTGGTTGGACGAAGGGTCAGAATGCCCCGCCAACCGATGGGCACGACGGGGATTTCGGCAAGCGCGTCATGGGACGGCCGGTAGGCGAACCAGTCCCAGAACCCGGACGGTTCGGTGAAAGGGTCGGGGCGGACCGACTCGTCGACGAAGACGCCATAGGCGGTCAGGCTGGCGGTGAACACCAAGAGTAAGGACAGGAATCGAAGGCGCCGCTGTAGCACAACCCGATCGGACCTTGTGGCGGATCCGCCCGACTTGCCGTCTTGCCCAGTTGTTTTGCCGGTGTCGGGTCCCTTGACGGGTCTCGTCTTCCCAACCGCCACGATGCCGCCATTTCGGTGCTATGCAAGCAATCTGCACCATCGCGGAATGCGCTCACAAGTGTGTCACATGCGGGCGCGGTGGCGTCTGAATCTTGGGCTGGATAGGCGCAGGCCGACATCCACTCGACCATTCCCGCTTTCACGGGCATCACGACCGTCCTTTACGCAATCCTCACCCCACCCCGCCACACCGCGCGGATCAGCGGATGGAATGGCGTGTCGCGGACCTGCACCAGGTCGGCGCGCTGGCCCGGTGCGATCTCGCCGCGGTCGTCCATGCCGGCAGCGCGTGCCGGGGTCCGGGTGACGGTGGCGATGGCCGCCGGCAGTTCGATGTGGTCGACCGACTCGGACAGCAGCATGGCCGCGTGCAGCAGGCTGGCCGGCGCGTAATCGCTGGAGATGATGTCCAGATAGCCGGCCTTGGCGAGTTCCAGGGCCGAGACATTGCCCGAATGGGAGCCGCCGCGCACCAGGTTGGGGCCACCCATCAGCACCGCCAGCCCCTGCTCGTGGGACAGGCGTGCCGCCTCCACCGTGGTCGGGAATTCCGCGATCACCATGCCGTCGGCGGTCGCCTGGGCAACGTGCTCGGCGGTGGCGTCGTCATGGCTGGCGACGGGAAGGCCGCGGCGACGGGCCTGTGCCACCACGTGCTGGCGATTGGCGTCGCCGCAGCGCTGCTGCTCGGCGACCCGTTCGTTGATCAGCTTCTCGACATCGGCGTCGCTCAGCCCGTAGGTGCCCTTGTAGTAGGCACGATAGGTCTCCAGCGAGGCGAATTGCCGCTGGCCCGGCGTGTGGTCCATGACCGAGAGCAGGCACACATGCTCGGAATCCACCAGCGGGTCGAGGATTTCCGGCATGCCGCGATGACCGATCTCGCAGCGCAGGTGCAGCCGGTGGTCGGCCTTCAGCAGGTCGTGCTCATGGGCGGTGTCCAGCGCTTCGATCATGTGTTGCAGGCGCTGCAGGCGCAGGCTGCGATCCTGGAAATCGCCGATCGCGACGGCATCCAGCACCGTGGTGATGCCGGAGCCGACGATCTGGCTGTCATGGGCCGCGACGGCGGCGATCGACGGCCAGTCGGCGCCGGGCCGCGGCCGCATGTGCTTTTCCAGATTGTCGGTGTGCAGCTCGACCAGGCCCGGGATCAGCAGGTCGCCTTCCAGGTCGATCGCGCCGGCCACCGCCGACCGGCCCTCGCCGACCTCGACGACATGCCCATCGGCGATCACCACGGTCCCGTCGATGACCCGGTCCGTCAGCACGATCCGCGCATTGGAGATGACGGTTTCCTGCATTACCCGGGCGGGCTCCCAATACCAAGGGTCATAGATAATGACCGGTTTCACCGCTCTCCCAGGTCCGCCCGTTAGGCACGGTCCGTGCCGTGGTGCAGCGCACCACAAGCGGGCCGCAACGCGGCGGGCGGACCTGGGAGAGCGGCCTGCGGTGGAGCCCATTGGCCCTATCGGGGGCGTTGCGACACTTGCCCGATGCGCTGCATCGCGCTGCGCGCCGCGCCTGCCCGAAAGAACCAATGGGCTCCATGAAACCGGTCATTATCTATGATCCTTGGCATAAGGTCGGATATGGGTCACGCGGCGTCCTTGAAGCGCGCCACGTCGAAGCTCTGGGTGCACACGGCCTCGCGGGTCTCGGCATCGTGGAAGATGCCCAGGATCGCCGCCCCACGCGCCCGCGCTTCATTGATCAGATCCAATACCACCTGACGATTGCGGCGATCCAGCGACGCGGTCGGCTCGTCGAGCAGCAGCAGCGGATATTCCAGCGCGAAGCCGCGGGCGAGGTTGACCCGCTGCTGCTCGCCGCCCGAAAACGTGGTCGGCGACAGCGACCACAGCCGCTCGGGCATGTTCAGCCGCTCCAGCAGGGCCGCCGCCCGCGCCCGCGCCTGGTCCACCGCCATGCCGACGGCGCGCAGCGGCTCGGCGACCACATCCAGGGCCGGGACCCGCGGGATCACCCGCAGGAACTGGCTGACATAGCCGACCGTGTCGCGGCGCAGCGCGATCACCTGGCGCGGCGTCGCCGAGGCCAGATCCACCGGCGCGTCGGCCCGCATGATCAGGATGCGGCCTTCCGGGCAGGCGTAATTGCCGTAGACCATGCGCATCAGGGTGCTCTTGCCGGAGCCGGATTCGCCGGCCAGGGCCATGCATTCGCCGCTGCTGAGACTCAGGTCCAGCTTGCGGAAGACCGGCAGCTCGCGGCTGTCCTGGTTGTGCATGACGAAGGTCTTGGACGCCTGCTCGATACGCAGCATTTCGGTCATGGGGCGCCTCAGTTCTGCAGGATGGAGGAGACGAGGAGCTGGGTGTAGGCGTGCTGCGGGTCGTCCAGCACCTGGTCGGTCAGGCCGGTCTCGACCACCCGTCCGGCCTGCATCACCATCAGCCGGTGCGACAGCATGCGCGCCACCGCCAGATCATGGGTGACGATCACCGCCGACAGGGACAGGTCGGAGACCAGTCCGCGCAGCAGGTCCAGCAGCCGCGCCTGCACCGAGACATCCAGGCCGCCGGTCGGCTCGTCCATGTAGACCAGCCGCGGATTGCTCACCAGGTTGCGGGCGATCTGCAAGCGCTGCTGCATGCCGCCGGAGAATGTCGAAGGCAGATCGTCGACGCGGCCGGTATCGACCTCGGTGCGGGCCAGCCAATCGATCGCTGCGCCGCGGATGCGGCCGTAATGGCGATGGCCGACCGCCATCAGCCGCTCGCCTACATTGGCGCCGGCCGACACGCCCATGCGCAGCCCGTCGCGCGGGTTCTGGTGCACGAAGGCCCAGTCGGTGCGCTCCAGCATGCGCCGCTCCGGCTCGGAGATGGCGCGGATGTCGACCGGCCCCCGGTCGCGGGTGTCGTACAGAACCGTCCCCGTATCCGGCGGCAGGGCGCCGGACAGGCATTTCAGCAGCGTGGTCTTGCCGGAGCCGGATTCGCCGACCACGCCCAGCACCTCGCCGGGCCAGAGATCGAAGCTGACATCCAGGCAGCCCACATGGCGTCCGAAGGACTTGCCGACACCCTGAGCCTGCAGCAGAGGCGTTTCCGTTTGCATCGTCATCGGCCCTGGGTCAGTTCTTCGGGGGCGGTTTCGCCGGCGCTGCCGATATGGCCGGCAGCGCGCCGCCGGCCGCAATAGTCGCTGTCGGAGCAGACGAACATGCGGCCGCCGCTGTCATCCAGGACGACCTCGTCCAGATAGCTATTCTCGGCGCCGCACAGCGCACAGGGGTCCTGCCAGCGCTGCACGTCGAAGGGATGATCCTCGAAGTCCAGGCTCTTCACCTCGGTATAGGGCGGCACCGCGTAGATGCGCTTCTCGCGGCCGGCGCCGAACAGCTGCAGCGCCGGCATCTGCTGCATCTTCGGATTGTCGAATTTCGGCGTCGGCGAGGGCGCCATGACGTAACGGTCGTTGACCAGCACCGGGTAGTCGTAGGTCGTGGCGATGCGGCCGTGGCGGGCGATGTCCTCATACAGCTTGACGTGCATCAGGCCGTATTCCTCCAGCGCATGCATCTTGCGGGTCTCGGTCTCGCGCGGCTCCAGCCGGCGCAGCGGCTCGGGCATCGGCACCTGGTAGACCAGGATCTGGTCCTCGGTGAGGGCCGTCTCCGGGATCCGGTGGCGGGTCTGGATGATGGTCGCCTGCTCGGTCTCCTCCGTCGTCTCCACCCCGGCGACCCGGCGGAAGAAATTGCGGATGCTGACCGCGTTGGTGGTGTCGTCGGAGCCCTGGTCGATCACCTTCAGCCGGTCCTCCGGCCCGAGGATCGAGGCGGTCACCTGGACCCCGCCGGTGCCCCAGCCATAGGGCATCGGCATCTCGCGGCTGGCAAACGGGACCTGGTAGCCGGGCACCGCCACCGCCTTCAGGATGGCGCGACGGATCATGCGTTTGGTCTGCTCGTCCAGATAGGCGAAATTGTATTCGCCGTCGCCCATGGCGGCAGGGGCGGCAGTTGCCGAAGCGGCGGTCATTCGGCCGCCTCCTTTCTTTCGCCGCGTTCGGCGATCTTCCGGCGCATGCCGCGGATCATCTCCAGCTCCGCCTGGAAGTCGACATAGTGGGGCAGCTTCAGATGCTCCACGAAGCCGGTCGCCTGGACGTTGTCGCTGTGCGACAGCATGAACTCCTCGTCCTGGGCCGGCGCGGACCGCACCTCCTCGAACTCGTCGGCGCGCAATGCCCGGTCGACCAACGCCATGGACATGACCTTGCGCTCGCAATGGCCGAAGGCGAGGCCGTAGCCGCGGGTAAACTGCGGCGGCACCTCGGACGATCCCTTGAACTGGTTGATCATGTCGCACTCGGTCACCTCGACCTCGGCGATCTCTATCGGGAAACCCAGCTCTTCCGGCTCGAACTCGACCGAGACCGTGCCGAGCCGGATCTCGCCGGCGAACGGGTGGTTTCCGCCATAGCCGCGCTGGGTCGAATAGCCCATGGCCAGGATGAACCCCTCGTCGCCGCGGGCCAGATTCTGCAGTCGCAGGTCTCGGCCGGCCGGAAAGCCCAGCGGCTCGCGGGTCAGATCGGCCGGCTCGACGGTGTCGTCGGTCTCGCTGGTCTCGATCAGGCCCTCGCGATTGAGGATGTCCAGCACCCGCGGCGGCGCGCCGTCATCGGCCTCCTCGGCGATGGCCGGCTCCGGCGCCTCGCCGTCGGCGGCCAGGCGGAAGTCGAGCAGGCGGTGGGTGTAGTCGAATGTCGGCCCCAGGATCTGGCCGCCGGGTATGTCCTTGAAGCTGGCCGAGATGCGCCGGTCGACGGCCATGGCGGAGGTGTCGATGGGTTCCGAATAGCCGAAGCGCGGCAGGGTCGTGCGATAGGCCCGGACCAGGAAGATCGCCTCGATCAGGTCGCCGCGCGCCTGCTTGATGGCTAGCGCCGCCAGATCCCGGTCGTAGAGCGAACCCTCGGTCATCACCCGGTCGACCGCCAGCTTCAGCTGCTCGCGGATCTGCGCGATGGAGAGTTCGCCGATGTCTGTGTCGCCGCGCCGTTCCTCGGCCAGCAGGCGATGGGCATTGGCGATGGCTTTCTCGCCGCCCTTGACCGCGACATACATCCTCAGACCTCCGTCTTGCTGCTGCGCGGGATCGCGGCGAGCTGTCCGGGCCCGGCCAGGATCACGTCGATGCCGAGTGGGAACTGCGTGTTCTTCCGCGCCAGCGCGGCCCAGAACCCGGCCTCCCCGTCGCCGACGGAGAGCCGGGTGCGGCCGTTGACGCCCGGACCGCTCAGCGATGCCCCGCCGTCCCTCGTCAGGGTCGGGGTCAGGACAATCGCCGTGGCCGACCGGTCCGGGTATTCCGGCGTGCCGACCGAAAGATCGGCGAGCGCCGCCTCGGCCTCGGCGATCTGCAGCACCGCGAAATGCGCCGCTCCCGGCTCCTCGATGACCTGCGCCCCGGTGTGGAAGGCGATGTTCGTGCGCGCCGCCGGCGAATCGCAGGCCGGCGACAGCCAGACCGGCGTGTCCGGATCGCAGAGGGTGAGGATCACCGCGAAGGCGACCGGGTCGAGCCCGTCCGGTGCGTTTGGCAGGACCGGGCAGTCCTGGATCAGGCCGGGCCGGGCCATGGCGTCGAGCACCGCCCGGAACACCGCGCCGGATTGGAAGACCGGCTCGTCGAAGCCGGCGATCAATTCGCCTGAAGCGAGGCCCATATCAATTGTCCCCCCGGACCAGGGTGAAGAAGTTGACCTTGGTGGCGGCCACCTTGGCGGCCTTGTCGCGGCGCGCGGCGTCCTGGGCCGACGCGAGCGGCTCGAGAATGTGGGCGCGCACCTGCGGGCCGTGGTCTTCGGTCTGCAGCATGGCGTCCAGCAGGGCGGCGATCTCCGCATGGCGGGCGTTGCGCCCCGCCACATAGGCGTGACCCAGCGGCCCGCCCTCGAGCTGCGCGGTGCACCGGGTCACGGTGACCTCGCCCATGTTGAAGGCGGCACCGCCGCCGCCGGCCCGGCCGCGCACCATAACCGAGCCGCGCTCTGGCGGGCGGACCAGCGTGTGGGACGGCTTTGTGCCCAGCTCGGCCCATAGCGTCTCCAGCATGTCCGGATCGGCCTTCGCCAGGACCCCCATCCAGGCCCGGCGATCCTGCCGCGCCTGTTCTGCAGGCGATGATCGAGGCTTCGAAGACGCCATTGCGGTTCCCTCGACAAATTCACAAGTCATCTAGATGTCTAGATAATTCTATGCTATGATTAGGCCATCATGCGCGGGTTGTAAACCGCAGCGGCGTGAAGTTTCGGTGACATGGGAGGGGCGTGCGTGCAGCGGGTCGAAGGCATGGCGATCTGGCGCCAGATCGCCCAGACCCTGGAGGCGGAGATCGCCGGCGGCGTGTATGGGCCAGGCGACCGGCTGCCGACCGAAGCGCAGCTGGCGACCCGGTTCGGGGTCAACCGGCATACGGTGCGCCGGGCGATCGGGACGCTGAGCGAGCAGGGGCGACTCAGGGTCGACCAGGGCCGCGGCACCTTCGTCCAGGAGGCGGTCCTGACCTATCCGCTGGGCCGCCGCACCCGGTTCACGCAGAACGTGACGGCGGACCACCGCATGCCGGGCCGGTCCGTGCTGCGGTCGGAGATCGTCAAGGCGGACAGCGCCGTCGCGCGCAATCTGGGCCTGCGCAAGGGCGCCGAGGTTGCCCTGCTGCAGACCCTGGGCGAGGCCGATGGCCGACCGGTGGTGGTCGGGCTCAACTACCTGCCGGCCCGGCGCTTCGCGGCCATTTTGGAGCCGATGCGGGAGACCGGATCGATGACCGAGTCGCTGCAGCGCCTCGGCGTCACCGACTACCGCCGGGTATCGACCCGCATCACCGCCTGCCAGTGCAATGCCGAGACAGCGCGGCATCTGAAGCTGCCGCCGCACAGCCCGGTCCTGCGAACCGAGAGCATCGATGCCGACGCCAATGGCCGCATCATCAAATACGGCATCGCCGATTTCGCCGGCGACCGGGTGCAGCTCACCGTGGAGCCCCACGGCGAAGACCATACGCTCTGACCAGGTATCGGGCTTGCGCCGCCAATCAATTGGCGGGCGTTTCGGCCAGATTGCTCAAAGTCAATAGCCTGCTCGCCAAGTCTGGAGCGAATCCTTGAGATTCGACGGCGGCACACAATCGACTTGTGACGCGGTGGTGGTAGGGCATGGGATATCATCCGGCCTGGCAGCCGATATGGTCAGGCCCGGGAAGCGCGATCTTCGGTTCGGCGCACGAATGGTACGATACGGGAGCTAGACAACAATAAAGAGTCCAACAGCATCGATTTGCGATTAGTCGTCATTTTGATTTTGTGTCTAAGACTTTCTGAATTGCGTCGTCTGTTCGATTGCTTCCTGATAGATACCAGGAGTATTCGAGATGCTAGGGAGTTCTTTCAGGAAATTTTCAGGTAAAACATACGAACACCTTTACGATTCCGGCCGGAAGGTCGTCAGCGGCGCGCAGGAGCTGACGGATGGTGCCCGGCACATACGCACCAGATCGATACCGCGGATCTGGAATGGGTGGGTCAGGCCGACGTTTCGCCTGCTCATGCTGGTCCGTTTCAGCCTTCTTGTGGCGGTCGTGCTCGGTTATGTGCTGATCGCGAACCCGCAGGCGCAGGAGGTCTTGCGGGCGCTTGCCGAGTCGTCCGGCCTCTGGTCGATCGTTTGGTTCGCCTTCTGCGCATTGTTCTGCTCATTTGTCGCCTGGTATTGGGCGCGCGTCGCCTTCTTCTTCAGCTACGAGGATATCGAGGCCACACAGAAGAAATTCTCCAGCAAGAAATTGGCGAAACTCAAGCTGCCGGATACGGAGCTTGAGAAAATCGAAAAATGGCTGGTCGGGATGAAGGAGTATCTGCCGCGGCTCATCGGATCGGCAGTGTTGGGGGTGATCGCCTGGGGCATGGTCCGGGCCATGCGACCGTATCAAAGGGAGGTCTCGGACCTTTGGGCAGCTGATTTTTCCGAGCCCTGGGTGAAGCTTCTGGTCGGTGCAATCGGGTTTTCCGTCGCGGCGGTCGCCTTCTTCCTGATCTGCCCCCGCCTGCGCAAATGGGTGCATCTGTGCGATGGGGATCTGTCAGGCTCCACCAATCCGCAACAGGAATCGGATGCAGCCGCACCGCTGCAGGAACCAAACTCCATCGATCGGCTCTGGCAGAAAACCTGGCCGTTCTTCCTGGCCGGGCTGGCGCTGACAGTCGGTCTAACTGTCCTTTTCGCCTACCAGGCCGTCAATATCGCACCGTCCCTGGGCACGGCCACGATCGGGCTCCTGTTCGCCATCGCGCTGATCCCGAACGGGACGTTCCTCGTCCTCTATTTCGGGGAGCGCTGGGGTGTTCCGGTCATCGGCTTCGCCTGCATCTGGCTCATCGCAATGAGCTTCGTGGTCGACAACCATCGCGTTAGGCAACACCCTGAGATGACGTCCTATGGCAGCTTCAGGTCCGAACCGGCGCGACCGGCCGCGTATGCGCAATTCGGCACATTTGAGCGCTATTACAACGCCTGGATCGAAGAGCTGGAAGCCGAGTATGCCGACGGCAGGCCGATTCCCGTCTTCATCGTGTCGGCCGAGGGCGGAGGAATCCGGGCCGCCTATTGGACGGCATTGGTGCTTGGCGAGCTGCAGGCCAGAAGTGAGGAGCTGGGGCTGGCGAGGCGAGGCTTCGCGCGCCATGTCTTCGCCATCAGCGGCGTTTCCGGCGGCAGCCTCGGCGCCGCCACTTTCGCCGGGCTGCTGGCGGCGCGGCCCGATCCGAAGCCGGAGGATCAGCAGGGCGAGTACACCCTGGCCGGAGCGCCGATCGCTGCCGACAACTGGCTACAGGATAGGGCCGATTGCGTCCTTTCCCGCGATTTCCTGGCGCCGACGGTCGCAGTAATGCTGTTCCCCGACTTCTTCCAGCGCTTTTATTTCGTCTCCGCCTTCAACGACCGGGCGGTCGCGCTGGAACATGCCTGGGAGAACTCCTGGGACCGGTGCGTGTCAGACCGTTCGGTGTTTTCCGAGCCGTTCGGCCACCTGTGGGAGGGTGACCGATCCTACGGCGTCCCGCTGCTGTTCCTGAACAGCACTGTTGTGGAAACTGGTCAACGTATGATCTCGAGCCCGTTGCCGCTTGCGGTCGAAACCTTCGAGGCCACGTTCAGCGATGCTATCGAGACCAACCGGGTGCTTGGTCACGAGGCCCCTCTGAGCGCCGTGGTCGGTACCAGCGCCCGGTTCACCTATGTCAGCCCCGCGGGCACGATCCGGCGTCTGGATCTGGATGCGGATCACACGGAAGAGGACCGGCTGATCCGGGTTGTCGATGGCGGATATTTCGAAAACTCGGGTGCGGTGACGGCGAGCGAGCTCCTTTCGGTGCTTGAGGCCATAGCCGAGCACCGCACGGATTGGCGACAGAAGGCGGGGCTGGAGATGCAGCGGATCCTGCCGGTGATCATTCACATCAGCAACGATCCGATCCGACAGGACGATCTCACCCTGCGATTTGAGGCGAGGGCGGGCGGCTTTCTGCCCGAGCTGCTGTCACCGGTGGAGGCGCTGGTGAATTCGCGGCCGGCGCGTGGCTATCAGGCGCGAACGTCGTTGGCGAACCGGGTGCAGACCGTCGGCGCCGTTACGAAATACCTGCCGGTGGTCGAACCGGGGGGCCACGTTCACTTCCGACTCTGCGAATACGACGTTCCGCTCCCCTTGGGCTGGGTGCTGTCCGACGCCACGCGCGAGGAGATCTATGCCCAGCTGACGGGCGAACCGATAAACCGGAGTCCCGACGGCCGGCGTGGAATCGCGGACTACAACGGGCGGCAGGTCGACCTGATCTTGGCTGCCCTTGCCGGGTCGAAGGCGCCGTTTGCAGAGAGGCTCGGTCCATATTGCGACGGGGATCCGCAGCCGGTCGAAAAGGCGATGGTCGACGATACCGGTTCTTAAGTCCGCCTGGCGACGAGGATGCACTAGGTGCAGAGGATGTGGGGTCGCCTCGACCTCACATCCTCCTGGTCCGACCTGACGAACGCATGTGTCCAAGGCGTCGCTCTCGGTCGCCGACCGGGTGTCGGAATCCAGGTAGCGAAGCGATTGCCAGCCGTGCACCGGCAGGGTCTGCGGAATCACGCCGACGCGGGACGGCCGGACCGAATTCGCGCCACCTTCATCCAATTGCTCAGGCCGCGGACGTATCATCCTCAGTTCCGGAGGTCCCCTTGCAGTTTAGTGACGTGGCAGGAGCGTGGCGCATGTCAGCCATGCGCGGCGCATTTCCCGGTTGAACCTGTCTGCGGGCATGGTAAATCAGCGCAGCCGCCGATCGCCCGGTGCACGCGCTCTATGGCGCCCTGTCTCGCGATCGATCACCAAATATCGGTTCTTGGATGTCCGGATCAGGACATTCTCCAACCTGTGGAATATGTGGCCTCGTAGGCCCAGAAGAGCTGAAGTGACGTCCAAGTTGTTAACCAGTTTTCTTAACCAGTCTTGTTAACGAACTGTTAACTTCTATTTACAAGGTATGAAAATTCTCTAAAATTTTCTTGAAAATGATCATTAATATTTCGATAATGTTCCCAACGAAGGAATAAGCAGGAGGCAGGTATGTCGACACCGATGTCGATCTTGATCGCCGTCATGGCGACCTTTGGCGCGCCGACGACCGAGCTGGATGCGGACGAGGTCTTCTGCCTCGCCCAGAACATCTATTTCGAGGCGAGCATCGAGCATCGTGTCGGCAAGAGTGCCGTCGCGCACGTCACCCTGAACCGGGTGGACAGTGCCCGCTATCCGGACACCATCTGCGAGGTCGTCTGGCAGCACCGCCAGTTTTCCTGGACCCAGGACGGCAAATCCGATCGCATCCCGCTGTATGAGCGCAATGGCGTGGAGCGGCCCTGGGCGTTCGATGCCTGGATCGAGAGCGTCGAGGTGGCCGTCGAGGCGATGACCGGCGAGTCCGAGGACCTGACCGACGGCGCCGACTATTACTACGCCCATCGGCTGGTGACGCCCTACTGGTCGCGCTCCTTCACCGTCGCGGCGATCATCGGCAACCACACCTTCATGCGCGATCCGGCCGGCTCGTAAGCGCGGCATCGGGGCGGCCGCAATGGCCCTTCACACCCAGAGCTGATCGATCCAGGGGGCCGGCAACGTGCGCTTGCGCCAGTTGGCGGCATAGCCGCCGGCTGCCTCGTCCGGATTGGGTCGACCGTGAAAGACCACGATCCTCGCGCCTTCCGGGATCCGCGGCGCCCGGATGAGATTGAATGGCGTGGTGGGAATGCAATGCCGCTTGAAGCTGCGGCACCACTCCTCGGGCCAGAACGTCATCTCGCGCACCGCTTCCGACAGGAAGACCTGGGGTGCGGGGTAGTCGTTGGTGGCCCGCTCGATGTTCGCGTTGTAATAGTCGAGTATGTAGGTGTGGCGGCCGACGGTGAATCGGAACACGGATGAATTGCCGATATGCGGCCGGGCCCGCAGCAGCGATTTCCGGCGTTCGATCCAGTTGTGGATGATGCAGAATTCGCCCGGATGGTCGAAGAAGCAGTCGATCGAATCCACGATGATCATGTCGAGGTCGAGGAACAGGGTCGGACCTTCCAGATCGTCCAGCGTCTCGGCGAACAGGGAAAGCTTTCGGTGCGCCGACTGCGGCCGGCTGGGAAGCAGCTCGATCGGCGGCAGCGGCTTGCATGCCACCGGCGGCTCGACGCCGGTGGGATCGTCCGTGAAGCAGACGAAGCGGAACGGGCGCGCAAGATTGCGCGCGACGCCGCGGTAGAGCCTGTTCACGTAATGGGGGCCATATAGTGTCCCCCATTTCAAACAGACGACGTTGACCATCGATTCTCGCACGGTGATTGTCGCCGGCCGGGACGACTCGGCGGCGCGACACTAGTGCATTTTCCGCAGGCTTTAAACCGGCTCCGGCCGATGGCCGCATTCCGGCGGCTGGCACTGTGTCGCGCCTGCCGGTTGAACGGAGCGTCCCGGAATGGGCCGTGTCAATGCACCGTCGTCGTGCCGGCCCAAGCTGCGCCGGCGGCGTTGGCCTCGAGCGCGTAGCGGCGGGTTTGCGAGGAGCTGGGGCGCAGCCGCAGGCCCGCATCCGAAAGGATGCCGGCCAGCCTGGAGACCAGCCTGGCGGCGCTCGTGGTTGCCGCCGGCGTCAGCATCGAGCGGAGCATGAGCGGTGTCTCCAGGGTATCGCCGGCCTGGAACAGGGCGATCACATCCAGGATACGGCGTTCATCGTCGCTGACCCGCTCATGGCACACACAGGAGATGTCGATGGTCCGGGCGGCGCCGCCGGCGATCACCGCCATCATGTTGTCCAGCACTGCCAGGGCGGCGGGTGCGCCGGCGCGGGAGAACGAGCCGCGCAGGACCTCATCGACGCAGATGCGCTCGCGGGCGCCGACGACCCAGACACGCATCGCCCAGACGATCAGCTTTTCCGGCCGCTGCAGGCCATGGACATTGGAATGCGGATCGGAGTGGGTCATCGGTCATCGCTCCCAAAAAGTGTGCGGCTGATTTGACGATAATGAGAATCATTCGCAATATCAAGCGGCCATGGATCGGGTTATTGAGGGCTGTTCGGCCGGGCCTTCGCGGCGCCGGGACCGGCGCCCGCCCGGGGTTGAATGCGATTGCCAATCCATGGATATTGCACCGCACACGCTGCGCCTCCCCCGGCCAAGGATTCCGATGGTTCCTCTGACCGCGATTCGCGAGTTTCTCAGGCTGGAGGCGGCTGGCGGGATCATCCTGGTCGGCGCCGCAGCGGTTGCCATCCTGCTGGCGAACTCGCCCCTCTCCTGGCTCTATGACGGGCTCCTGGCGACACCGGTGGTGGTGCAGGTGGGCGCCCTTTCGCTCTCCAAGCCGCTTCTGCTCTGGGTCAATGACGGGATGATGGCGGTCTTCTTCTTCCTGGTCGGGCTGGAGATCAAGCGCGAGGTCCTGGAGGGCGAGCTGTCGTCCCTGTCGCAGACGGCGCTGCCGGCGGCCGGCGCGGTCGGCGGCATGGTGCTGCCGATCCTGATCTATCTGGCCTTGAACCTGGACGATGCCATCGCCCTTCGCGGCTGGGCCATTCCGGCGGCGACCGACATCGCCTTCGCGCTCGGTGTGCTGTCGCTGGTCGGATCGCGGGTGCCGGCCTCGCTGAAAGTGTTCCTGCTGGCGCTGGCGATCATGGACGATATCGGCGCGATCCTGATCATCGCCCTGTTCTATGCCGGCGATCTGTCGCTGCTGTCCCTGGGTCTGGCGCTGATCGGCATCGCGGCGCTGGTGGTGATGAACCGGCTTGGCGTCACCAAGCTGGCGGGATACATCCTCATCGGCATCGCGGTGTGGGTCTGCGTCCTGAAATCCGGAATTCACGCGACCTTGGCCGGGGTCGCGGTGGCATTCTGCATCCCGCTGGGACGCGGCCGGTCCGGCGATCATTCGCCGCTGAAAGAGCTGGAGCACGCGCTGCACCCGTGGGTCGCCTTCGGCATCCTGCCGGCCTTCGCCTTCGCCAATGCCGGCGTGTCGCTTGCCGGCCTGTCCGTCTCGGACCTCCTGGCGCCGGTGCCGCTGGGCATCGCCGCCGGCCTGTTCGTCGGCAAGCAGGTCGGGGTGTTCGGATGCGTCGCCGCGGCGGTGCGCTTGGGCTGGTGCCGGCTGCCTTCCGGCGTCAATTGGCTGCACCTCTATGGGGTGGCGCTGCTGACCGGGGTCGGCTTTACCATGAGCCTGTTCATCGGCACGCTCGCCTTCGGCGATGCCACCTTCGCGGCGGAGGTGCGGATCGGTGTGATCGGAGGGTCGGTGCTGTCGGCCGCGCTGGGATACGCCATCCTGCGATTCCTCGCCGATCGGCGCTGAACCGGTCGCCCGGTGCCGCCGGACGGTTGCCCAAGCCGCCGCTTTCGGAGACCCTGTAGGTATGAGTCTGCTCTTTGTCACCGATTTCGACGACCCGCAGGATTGGGTCCCGGCCCTGAAGGCCGAACTGCCGGCGCTGGATGTGCGGGTCTGGCCCGATATCGGCGAGCCCGCGGAGATCCAATATGCGCTGGCCTGGAACCCCAAGCCGGGCCTGCTCGCCAGCCTGCCCAACCTCAAGGCGATCTTCTCGCTCGGCGCCGGCGTCGACGGCATCCTGACCGACGATACCCTGCCCCGCCACGTGCCGCTGGTCCGCATGGTCGACGAGAGCCTGACCGAAGGCATGGTCGAATACGTCGCCCTGCAGGTGCTGGACTGGCACCGGCAGGGTGCCGTCTATCGCGGCCAGCAGCGCAAGGCCTTGTGGCGGCCGCGCCGGCAGAAGCTGGCGCGGGAACGGCAGGTCGGGGTGATGGGGTTGGGCGAGCTCGGCCGCGCCACGGCGCTGGGCCTGGCGGCGCTCGATTTCGACGTCGCCGGCTGGAGCCGCTCGGCCAAGACCATCGACGGCGTTACCTGTTTTCACGGATCGGGGCAGGGCTTCGGCCATTTCCTGGCGCGCAGCGAGATCCTGGTCTGCCTGCTGCCGCTGACCGAGGAGACAACCGGGATCCTGGGCGGCAAGACCTTCGCTCGTCTGCCGAAGGGCGCCTATGTCATCAACGCCGCCCGCGGCGGCCATCTCAACGAGACCGACCTGCTGGCCGCGCTTGGCAGCGGCCAGGTGGCCGGCGCCGCTCTCGACGTCTTCGCCGATGAGCCGCTGGCGCGCGGCCATCCCTTCTGGCGCGACCCCCGCATCACCATCACCCCGCATGTCGCCAGCGTCACCCATGCCCGCACCGCGGCCAAGAGCGTTGCCGCCAATGTCCGGCGGCTGGAAGCCGGCGAGCCGTTGGAGAACCTGGTCGATCTCGAGCGGGGGTACTGAACGGCTGGGGCAGTTGCGGCGTTGCCGACCTCACCCTTCGACAGGCTCAGGATGAGGGGGTTCTTGAGGTGTCGGTTCCACCCTGAACCCCTCATCCTGAGCCTGTCGAAGGGTGAGGCCGGCTGAGCTGGTAGCGCGTTAGCCGCCTGCGAGCCTGCGGACCCCCGTGATCCCGACGCCGTCCGACTCGCCCTCGACGATCTCGACGACCCGGGAAAGCGGATCAATGGATACGCACATGGCGGTTGCGTTGGCGTGCACCATGTCGCTGTCGTCGATCATCAGGCCGCAATGGTTGGGGAACACCACCAGATCGCCCCTTCGGTAGGGGCCGTCCGAGGCAGCCGACTCTCCGACCGCATCGACCTGCATATAGGTGTCGCGCGGGCAGGCGATGCCGGCCTGGGTCAGGGAGACCTGCGCCAGCCCGGAACAGTCGAGTCCCAGCGCCGAGCGGCCGCCCCACAGATACGGCACGCCCATGAAACGCAGCGCGGTAGCGACGAAATCCGGCTCCGTCCCATCCAACGGCGCCAGGGCCACCTGGTGCAGCCAGCCGCCATCGGCCAGCCGGGCATACTTGCCAGACCGATCGGTGATAGCGACCCGGGACCCGAAGCTCACCGAATCCAGCGGCAGCGATTTCAGATCCGGCTCCGAGAAGACATGCGCCTTGAGCGCCCCGACTTTGTGGGTCGGCACCAGGGGCTCGGCGCGGAACGCATCCGCGGCGGCGTAGCCGACATAGTCATCGTCGACGCATTGGCCCCAGACCCAGCCATCCGCTTCGTCCAGGACCACGAACTCCTCGCCGAACAGCAACTCGGAAACCTGGCACGCGTCCGGGGCCGGCGCGTCGCGCATGGGCACGGTGCCCTGCCGGGCCTGCCGCCGTTCGCCCTCGGCATAACGCTCGGCCGCGACGATACCGCGCAGCCGTTCCGACGCCAGGTCCGGACGGTAGGCGTTCACATTGGGGTCGGGCATGGAACTCATTGCCGTGTCGCGGTCCTTCCGGCGGACAACATCGCGGCGAAGTCCTTAAGATAGGCCGAACCGGCCGCGGTGCGCCCGATCAGCACGTTGCGGCGATCCATCTCATCTGGCGCCCGGCGTATGTAGCCGAGACCCTGCAGCCGGTCCAGCGCCCGTGTGACCGCCGGCTTGGAGATGTTGAGCGCCTGGGCCAGGCCGCGCACGGTGTGCGGCGGTTGGGTGAGGTACACCGTCAGCAGCAGCGCCATCTGCCGGGCCGACAGGTCGGGAGTGTCCCGGCGCACCGATTGCACCAGCGCGTGGCGCCAGTCCTGCAGGACCGTCGTCGTATCCGATTCGTTCATCATATGGTCCCGTTCCACATCGGAAACGAGGGTGCGGCCCTCGACCTGGGAGGGCCCGCCGTGTCAGGTCAGGCGCCCGCAAAGCGCTCTTCGATCATGGCGAAAACCGCCCGCATGGACATGGCCTCGCCGCCTTTCGGTCGGCCCGGACGCGCCGCCGGGTTCCAGGCGAAGACGTCGAGATGAACCCAGGGAATCGACTCGGGCACGAATTTCTGCAGGAACAGCGCCGCGGTGATTGAGCCGGCAAACGGGCCGTCGCTCACATTGTTCACATCGGCCACCGCCGAGCGCAGGTTCTTGGCGTAGGGCTGCCAGAGCGGCATGCGCCACAGCGGATCCTCGACCCTGTCCGCCGCCGCGGCGAGTGCCGTCGCCGTTGCATCGTCATTGCAGAACATGGCCGGCAGGTCCGGGCCGAGCGCAACCCGCGCCGCACCGGTCAGGGTGGCGAAATCGACGATCAGCGCCGGCTCCTGGTCGGCGGCTTCCGCCAGGGCGTCGCACAGCACCAGCCGGCCCTCGGCATCGGTGTTGCCGATCTCCACGGTGATGCCCTTGCGGGTGCGGATCACATCCATCGGCTTGAAGGAATTGCCCGACACCATGTTCTCGACCGCCGGGATCAGGACCCGCAGCCGCACCGGCAGCTCGGCCATCATGATCATCCGGGCCAGGCCAAGCGTATGGGCGGCACCGCCCATATCCTTCTTCATCAGCAGCATGCCGCTGGACGGCTTCAGATCCATGCCGCCGGAATCGAAGCACACGCCCTTGCCGACGATGGTCACGCGGGGGGCATCGGCCGGTCCCCAGTTTATATCGATCAGGCGCGGCGCCCGGCTGCTGCCGCGGCCCACGGCATGGATCGTCGGATAATTGTTGGCCAGCAGTGCATCGCCGGTCAGCACCGTGATGCGGGCCTCGAATTCCCCGGCCAGCTGCTCGGCTGCGGCGGCAAGCTCTTCCGGCCCCATGTCTTCGGCCGGCGTGTTGACAAGGTCGCGCGCCAAACCGGTTCCCGCAGTGGCAGCGGCCACCGCCACCCGGTCGGCGGCCTCGGGCCAGGCCAGCCGGGCCGGTGCACGGCCGGCCTTGCGGTACCGGTCGAAGCGATAGCAGCCCAGCGCCCAGGCCAGGGCTGCCTTTGTCGCCTGCTCGGGATCGTCGATATTGGCCAGTCGATAAGCGCCCTGCGGCAAGGACGACGGCAGGCCGGCCAGCCCCCAGAGCCCGGCGGCCGCATCCCGGCCGACCAGGACCGCCGCCAGCGCACCCTTCGAACCCGGGCACAGCGCCGTTTGTCCTGGCTTGGCTTCGAATCCGGTGCTTTCCAGCCATGCGCCCAGGCTTGCGTCCTGACCGGACAGCCATTCCGCCAGCTCGTCTTTCGCCAGCACGGTGATCGGAACCGTGTCGGCGGTCTTCGAATCGATCAGATGGCTCAGCACTTTGGATGGCTCCTTGTCGGCCGGCGCGGCCGAAGGTAACGATGCGGCAAAGCCGCGGCTTTGCCAAGCGCGGCCAGCAGGTTATTCAGCGGTGAGGGCGAACCGTGACCGATCTTACCATCGTTGTCGGCAATAAGGCGTATTCCTCGTGGTCGCTGCGCGGCTGGTTGATGCTCGAGGCGACCGGCGCGCCGTTCGACGAAATCGTCATTCCGCTCGATCGACCGGACACCCGGGCCGCGATCCAGGCCCATTCGCCGGCCGGCCGCGTGCCCGTATTGCGGGCCGGTGCCCTGACCGTGTGGGACAGCCTGGCGATCGGCGAATACCTTGCCGAGCGATTTCCCGAAGCCGGGTTGTGGCCTGGCGAGCCCGATGCCCGGGCCGTGGCGCGGTCGGTCTCCGCGGAGATGCATTCGGGCTTCGAGGCGCTGCGGCGCGACATGCCGATGGACCTGAAGCGGGAGCGTCCGGGCCAGGGGCATACCTCCGGTGCTCTGGCCGACATCGCCCGAATCACCGCCATCTGGGCGCAGTGCCGCCAGGGCTTCGGTGCCGGCGGACCGTTCCTGTTCGGTAGTTTTTCCATCGCCGACGCCATGTTCGCACCGGTCGCGACCCGGTTGAGGACCTACGGCGTCTCTCTGGACGCCGATTCGGACGCCTATGTGCGGGCCATCATGGATTGGCCGGCCATGCGACGTTGGATCGCAGCGGCGGCGGAGGAACCCTGGGTGCTTGTCGACCCTTAGCCTGCATTTCTCATACTGGTCGCGTCCTGCGTCGCGTCCGGTCGGTCCGGTCCGCCAGGAATGGCCCGAAGAGCGTAGCAGCGCTACGGTCGAGGGTCTTGACGCCGCGGGCGGGCCGCCCGGGCGCGACCCGAAGGGCGGCGCTATCCCGCCGACAGGGTGCGTCAGAACGCTTGCCCGACGCGCTGCATCGCGCCGCGCGCTCTTCCTGCCCTGTCGGCGGGATAGCGCCGCGCAGGACACGACCAGTATGAGAAATGCAGGCTAGCGGTCCACCCGCTCCTCCAGCGGCAGCAGCCCGATCTCTCGATAGTAGCGGGCGGCACCCGGATGCAGCGGCACCGCCAATCCGCGCAGGGCATGCTCCAGCCGGATCTCGGCGCCGCGGGCATGGCCGTTGTCGAGCAAAATGCGGGTCGTCGGATGCCACAGGGCGCGGGTCATGCCGTAGACCAGCTCCTCGTCCAGATTGGCCGAGGTCAGCCAGTCGGCCCCGACGGCGATCGTCTCGACCTCGTCGACACCGGGATAGGTGCCTTCCTCGAGCGTGGTGGCGGCGAAGAATGGCTGATCGGCCAACAGCGCCTCGGCCTCCGGACCGCTGACCGGCAGCAGCCGGATCGGCGTGCGCCGCGCCAGGTCTTCGACCGCCAGGAACGGCGCGCCGCCGACGATGAAGAAGGCGTCCAGCTCGCCGCTCAGGATCATGTCGGCCGACGGTTCCGGGCTGAGATAGGCCGCCTCCACATCCTCGTCGCTCAGCCCGTAGGCGGCCATGACGATGCGGGCGTCGATCAACGTGCCGGAGCCTTCCTTGCCGAGGGATACCCGCAGGCCCCGCAGGTCGGCGACGGACTGGGCGGCGCTGTCCTGCGGCACAACCACATGGATCGACTCGGCGTAGAGATGCGAGATGGCCCTGAGATCGGCGATCGGCTCGATGTTCTCGTAGAGCCCGGTGCCGGTATAGGCCCAGAAGGCGGTGTCGGATTGGGCGAGCCCGGAATCGATGAAGCCGCTGCGGATGTTCTCCAAGTTTTCCACCGAGCCGGAACTGGCCTGGGCCACGGCGATCAGGCCGGGCACCCCGCAACTGCCGCCGCGCTCACAGGGCGGTGCGCCGGGCGGGCCGGAGATGGCGCTGGCGATCATGCCGCCGATCGGGAAATAGGTGCCGCCGGTGGAGCCGGTGCCGATGCTGAAGAACCGCATCGACTGTGCATGGGCGCTGAACAGGGCGCCGCCGCCGACCAGCACGGATAGCGCAAGGGTGGTCGGAAGGATGGACCGGATCAGGGTTCTGCGTGTGGCGCGTCGCCGGTGCGGATCGGGCTTCATTGCCGGATCGCCTCCTCTATCTCAACCATTACATCACGAGCGTCTGCTTCCGCCCAGTAATCTCATCGTGATCTCCGTTCGGCGGCATCCCGTTACAAGACCTGGAGCAGCAACCATGCGCCGGCAAGGGCGATGACGCCGCCGAATACCCGGACCCCGCGACTCGACGTCGCGTGCACGATCATCGAGTCGAAGCCGATGCCGGCCGCCAGTGCCGTCACGGTGCCCGTTGCGAAGCCGAGCCAGGTCGACAGGTCGCCGCCCCGGGGCGCGACCGCGCTGCCATGATAGACGAAGATGGCCGCCGTGACGGCCAGCGCGATCCAGGCCACCACCACCACGTCCAGGGCGACCACGACGCCCAGCGCGATGACGGAGCCGGGCAGCACCCAGCCGGGAAACGGCAGGGCGACGCCGAGCCTGAGCAGCATCGCTCCGGCTGCGAGGCCGGCGAGCACCGCCACGGGCATGCGCCATTTCTCCTTGCTGCCCAGCAGCGCGATCCACAGTCCGGTGGCGATGAGCGCCAGCAGCGTCGCCGTGGCTGAGAACGGAATCATGAACGCGTTTGCGAACGATCCGCTGATCATGGCGGTGTCGACCCCTCAGGTGGCGCGGCATCCCACGCCGCGCCCGACATGCCGGCGTCGCATCCGGCGCCGGGTCAAATCGAATCGCCGCGGCGGTTCCATTCGACCCTAACGATTATCGCCGCAGAATCTGAAGGAATCGTGTCGGCTACCAGACGCCAATGTGGAACCCGCGGGATTTTGCGGTGCCGGTCCTCCGCTCGATGGTCTCGGCGTCAATGGTGCGCCGGGTCCGCCGCGCCCGCAGCCAGGCGAACAGCTTCTCGTGCAGGTCGGCGCGGATTTCCGCCATGGCCGGGTCGCGGCCCAGATCGACCAGTTCCGACGGGTCGGCGCGCAGATCGAAGAGCTGCGGCGGGAACCCGTCATACAGCACGTATTTCCAATCCGCCGTCCGGATCATGAAGGCGCGGGCCCGGTCCGGCGGCAGATCCAGCGCCTGGCGCGCCTGGCGAAAGGCATAGTCGGCCTCGCTGAAGGTGGCGTCGCGCCAATCGTCGGGGCGCACGCCGCGCAGCAGCGGCATCAGCGATCGGCCCTCGAGCCGCATGTCCCGGGCCTCGCCGCCGGCCGCCTCGATGAAGGTCGGGATCAGGTCGATGGCCTCGGCGAATCCCCTCTCGGCCGTTCCCCGCGTGGCGTCCGCAGCCGGGTCCGGGTCGCAGACGATCAGCGGGATGCGCACGCTTTCCTCGTGGAACAGTTCCTTCTCGCCGAGCCAGTGATCGCCCAGATAGTCGCCATGATCGCTGGTGAAGACGATCAGCGTGTCGTCCATCCGGCCCTGGGCTTCCAGGAAGGCAAGCAGCCGGCCGATATGGTCGTCGATCTGCTTCACCAGCCCCATATAGGCCGGCACCACCGTGCGCCGGACCTCGTCCCGGGCGAAGTTCCGGCTCTCCTCATGCTCGGTGAAGGCGGCATAGACCGGGTGCGGGTCGACCCGCTCATCCGGATGCCGGTTGGCCGGCAGCACCTGGTTCGGGCCATAGGCCTCGTGGTAGGGCGCCGGCGCCACATAGGGCCAATGGGGCTTGATGTAGCTGAGATGCAGGCACCAGCGATCCGCCCCGGCCTGTTCGATGAACGCCATGGCCCGGTCGGTCATATAGGCGGTCTCGGAATGCTCCTCGCGCACCCGGGCCGGCAGCCTTGCATAGCGCATGGCCCAGCCGCTGAGGATCTCACCATCCGGCCCCTCGGCGGAATTGGCGTAGTCGTGCCACGGGTTGTCGCCCGGATAGCCGTTGGCGCGGAGATAGGCGTTATAGGCCAGGTCCGGATCGGCCGAGATCGAAGGATGCAGACCGTCATCGCGCTCGAAGATCTCGAAGCCGCATTCGGCGATCCGCCGGCCGATATCGCTGTCCTCCTCCAGCCCGACCCGCGCCATGCCCTCGTCATCGGCCCGCATATGGGTCTTGCCGACCAGCACCGTGCGCAGGCCGAGCGGGCCGAGATAATCGCCCAGGGTCAGCTCGCCCACATCCAGCGGCACGCCGTTATAGGTCGAGCCATGGCTGAACATGTAGCGGCCGGTATAGAAGGACATGCGCGACGGGCCGCAGACCGGCGCCTGGCAATAGGCCCGGTCGAACCGCACGCCACGGGCCGCCAGGCCGTCGATATGCGGCGTCTCCAACGTGGGGTGGCCGGCGCAGGACAGGTAGTCCGCCCTGAGCTGGTCGCACATGATGAACAGGATGTTGCGGACCGCGCCCATCAGCTCTCCGAATTGGTTCCCGGCACGGTATCAAGCCGGGACCGCGCGGTCAGCCGATCTCGTAGTAGCCGCGCTCACCATGGGCGTTGATGTCCAGGCCCTCGATCTCGGTCTCGGTGTCGACCCTGAGCCCGGTCATCGGCTTCAGCACCTTGATGATCACGAAGGTCGCGACACCGGTCCAGACCACGACCGAGCCGACGCCCAGCAGCTGCACGCCGAATTGCGAGGCCATGGTCGCCCCCTCGGCCAGGCCGCCGCCGCCGAACGCCTCATGGGCCAGGAAGGCGGTGGCCAGGGTGCCCAGGATGCCGCCGACGCCATGCACCGCGAACACGTCCAGCGAGTCGTCGATCTTCATCAGGTTCTTCACCCAGCCGACCGCGAACTGGCACAGCAGCCCGGCCACTCCGCCGAGGATCAGCGCGCCCAGCGGTCCGACGAAGCCGGAAGCCGGGGTGATGGTCGCCAGCCCGGCCACCATGCCGGTGACGATGCCCACCAGGCTCGGCTTGCCGTAGCGCACCCATTCATAGCCGGCCCAGGTCAGCGAGGCGGCGGCGGCGGAGATATGGGTGACGGTCATCGCCATGCCGGCGCCGCCATCGGCGGCCAGCTGGCTGCCGGCGTTGAACCCGAACCAGCCGACCCACAGCATGGCAGCACCGATCATGGTCAGGCCGGGATTGTGCGGCGGCCGCAGCTCCTTGGGGAATCCGCGCCGCGGGCCCAGCTCGCGGGCGATCAGCAGGGCGGAGATGCCGGCCGTGGCATGCACCACGATGCCGCCGGCGAAGTCCATCACGCCATTGTCGGCGAGCCAGCCGCCGCCCCAGACCCAATGGGTCACCGGCGCGTAGACCACCAGCAGCCAGACCGCGCTGAAGGCCAGTACGAAGGGGAAGCGCACCCGCTCCGGATAGGCGCCGACGATCAGCGCCGGAGTGATGATCGCGAAGGTCATCTGGAACATGAAGAATACGGTCTCGGGGATGGTGCCCGACAGGGAGTCCCGGCCGACGCCGGACAGCGCCGCCTTGCCGAACCCGCCGAAGAACGCGTTGGCGCCGCCGCCATCGCCGAATGCGAAGCTGTATCCCAGCAGCAGCCACAGAATCGACATGAGGCAGGCCAGCGCAAAGCAATGCATCAGCACCGACAGCACGTTCGACGCCCGCACCAGCCCGGCATAGAACAGCGCCAATCCCGGCAATGTCATGAACAACACCAGCACCGTGGATGTCAGCATCCACGCCGTATCCGCCCCACTCATCGCGTCCCCCTGCCTGTTATCCGGCCACCGCCGTTCGTCGCAGGGACAGGTTCATAAGCGCGACCGGGTGTGGCGGGCAAGGTGGAATGTCAATTGGCATTTTGGAAGCATTCTAAGAATTGCCAGAGGCGTTGCGAGTGGTGCACCATTAGCGACTAACAAGAACAACGACACCAACAGGAGGAACCGACCCATGTGCTACGTCTTCGCCGGACAGGATCCGGAATCCTACGCCTACCATACCCGGTCGGTACGGCTGGCCGGCCACAGCACCAGCATCCGACTGGAATCCAAGTTCTGGGGAATCCTGGAGGAGGTCGCCTCGGCGCAGGACCTTTCGATGCCGAAATTCCTCTCGCAGCTCTACGACGAGGCCCTGGAGATCCACGGCGATGTCGGGAATTTCGCATCGCTGCTGCGCTGCGCCTGCCTGGTCTACCTGAGCGGCGAGGCCAAGGACCGGATGATCGCGAGCGCCGCCGCCTGACCGGTTGAGCCGATCGGCGGCAGCGGATCGACGCTGCCTGTAGTATTCGGATAACACCACCCGGCACCGGGAAAGCGGTACGCTTTTGCAAGGTACGGTGGACGGTCCGTCTTGCGGCCCGCCCACCACCGGCAATGAGCGGCCTTGCGGCCCGCGGGCTTTCGGGAGCCCGCGGATCGGCGACATCAATTGGCCGCCGGCAAGACGGGAGGGTGCCGATGGCCAAGGCCATTCACACCATGATCCGTGTCCTCGACGAGGACCGGTCCGTGTCGTTCTATCGGCGCGCCTTTGGCCTGGAGATCGCCGACCGGTTCGCGTTCGACGGTTTCACGCTGGTCTACCTGCGCAACGACGACGCGGATTTCGAGCTCGAGCTCACCGTCAACAACGACCAGACCGAACCCTATTCCCACGGCGGCGGCTATGGCCATCTGGCCTTCGCCGTCGGCGATCTGGACCAGGAGCACCGGCGCTTCAGCGAGCTCGGCCTCGACCCGGCGCCGGTCAAGGAATTCCATCGCGACGGCGCGCTGATGGCCCGCTTCTTCTTCGTCCAGGACCCGGACGGATACAAGATCGAAGTGCTGCAACAACACGGTCGCTACCGCTGATCGGCGACCGATAACAAAAGAACCAGGGAGGAACCCATGCGAGAATTGGACAAAGGACCGTCGGTCCGCAGACGAACATTGCTGACTGCGGGCGGTGCGACGGCTTTCGGCGCCATGATGCTGTCGGGAACGACGATCATCGGCCCGAACGCGGCCTGGGCGGTCGAGGTCCGCAATCTCAAGCCGGAGACCATGGCCACCCTGGTTCAGATGGCTCGCGACGTCTATCCGCACGACCGGCTGGCCGACCGCTACTACGTGGCGGCGGTGATGCCCTATGACGCGGCGGCCGGCGACGACCCGGCGCTGAAGGCGATGCTGGAGGATGGTGTCGCTGAGCTCGATAGCACGGCTGCCGGCCGCTACGACCGGGCCGGCTATGTCGACGTCAGCTGGGAGGCCGACCGGGTCGCGATCCTGCGCGACATGCAGTCCACCCCGTTCTTCCAGAAAATCCGCGGCGACCTGATCACCGGCCTCTACAACAACAAGGAGGTCTGGCCGAAATTCGGATACGAGGGCTCGTCGGTCGAATATGGCGGTTACATCGACCGCGGCTTCGACGATATCGACTGGCTGGACCAGGCATAGGAGGGCCGGATCATGACTGCACCCTATGACCTGAGCGACGACAGCGTGGTCGTCATCATCGGCTCCGGCGCTGGCGGCGGAACGCTGGGCAACGAACTGGCCCAGAAGGGCATCGACACCGTCATCCTGGAGGCCGGCGGACGGCACGAGATCGCCGATTTCGAGAACGACGAATGGCCCATGTTCGTCAAGACCGCCTGGCTGGACAACCGCACGACGTCGGGCGACTGGCGGGTCTCCCGCGACTTCCCCAACCTGCCGGCCTGGATCGTCAAGGGCGTCGGCGGCTCGACCGTGCACTGGGCCGGCGCCTCGCTGCGCTTCCAGGAGCACGAGTTCAAGGTGCGCACCCATTACGGCGACATCGCCGGGGCCAACCTGCTGGACTGGCCGATCGACCTGGCGGAGATGGAGCCCTACTACGCCCGCGCCGAGGACAAGATGGGCGTCACCGGCACCAACGGCATCCCGCGCCTGCCCGGCAACAACAATTTCAAGGTGATGGCCAAGGGCGCGGAGAAGCTCGGCTACAAGCAGGTTCACACCGGCAACATGGCGATCAATTCGCAGGCCCGCGACGGGCGCGCGTCCTGCCAGCAGATCGGTTTCTGCTTCCAGGGCTGCATGTCCGGGGCGAAATGGTCGACGCTCTACACCGAGATCCCCAAGGGCGAGACCACCGGCCATCTGGAGGTCCGGCCGCAATCCCAGGTCCTGCAGATCGAGCATGACGACACCGGCAAGGTCACCGGCGTGGTCTATGTCGATGCGTCGGGCGCCACCCAGCGCCAGAGGGCGCGGGCGGTGGCGGTCGCCGGCAACTCGATCGAGTCGCCGAGGCTGCTGCTCAACTCCGCCTCGTCCATGTTCCCGGACGGGCTGGCCAACTCCTCCGGCCAGGTCGGCAAGAACTACATGCGGCACATGACCGGCAGCGTCTACGCGGTGTTCGACAAGCCGGTCTACATGTATCGCGGCACCACCATGGCCGGGATCATCCAGGACGAGTCGATTCACGATCCGTCGCGCGGTTTCGCCGGCGGCTACGAGATGGAGACTCTGTCCCTGGGCCTGCCCTTCATGGCGGCCTTCCTGGACCCGGGCGCCTGGGGCCGGGAATTCGCCAGCGCCATGGAAGGCTTCGACCACATGGCCGGCATGTGGCTGGTCGGCGAGGACATGCCGCAGGAATCCAACGCGGTGACCCTGCATCCCGAGCTGAAGGACCAGCACGGGCTGCCGATCCCCAACGTGCATTTCTCCGACCACGACAACGACATCGCCATGCGCGAGCACGCCTATCAACAGGGTGCCGCGGTCTATGACGCGGTCGGGGCGGTGAGGACCTTCCCGACCCCGCCCTATCCGTCGACCCACAATCTCGGCACCAACCGGATGAGCGAGAATCCGGCCGACGGGGTGGTCAACCGCTGGGGCCAGTCCCACGACATCGCCAATTTGTTCGTCTCCGACGGCAGCCAGTTCACCACCGGTGCTGCGGAGAACCCGACCCTGACCATCGTCACCCTGGCGATCCGTCAGGCCGATTACATCGCCGACCAGATGGCGGCAGGAGAAATCTGAACGGGCCCGGCCGGACCGGGGTCAACTGGCCGGCGCCTTTACTAACGGCCGCCTTCGGGCGGCCGTCTTCTTGTGCGGGGTCTCGGCAACAGGATCGGCGCGATCCAAATGAAGCCGTGCGCTGACTGCGATCTTGCATTGTGACTTCAGCGCCAGCACTCCCCCTCACCCTCCCACGGCTTCGCCGCGGGTCCCTCCCTCTCCCCAAGGAGAGGGGATTTGGAGGTGGCATCTGGTTTCCCTCTCCTTGGGGAGAGGGAGGGACCCGCGTAGCGGGAGGGTGAGGGGGAGCGCTGGCCAATCAGATTGCCCATTGCGCCACGATTGTGTCGGGAATCCGGGATCTGGTTCGTCTATTCTTGGAAGTTCCAGGACCGGCGGGAGGGCGCCCATGCTGTACACGATGTTGATCTACCAGGCGGCCGACGTGGTCGCGGCGACCACCGAGGAGGAGCGTGAGGCCTGTTTGGTCGGGCACCGCAAGCTGCAGCAGCGCAGCAAGGCCGGCGACGTCTTCCGCGCCGCCAACGAGCTGGTCTCGGTCGATGCCGCCACCTCGGTGCGCTGGGAGAACGGCAATGCGGCGATCATCGATGGGCCGTTCGCCGAGACCAAGGAGCAGCTGATGGGCCTCTATGTCATGGAATGCGAGAGCCTGGACGAGGCGATCGACTACGCCAAGGGCATCCCGCTGATGGGCGATGGCTGCATCGAGATCCGGCCGATCGCCTATTTCGAAGGACCACCAACCGGCTAGTCAGGATGCAGTCCGAAGCGGCAACCCTGCGCTCAGCACAGCCCAAGGCGCTGGCGACCCTGATCCGCCTCCTCGGCAATATCGACACCGCTGAGGATGCGCTGCAGGAGGCGTTCGCCCGGGCGCTGGAGGTCTGGCCGAAGCGCGGCATTCCCGACAATCCGGTAGCCTGGCTGGTGACCACCGGCCGCAACCACACCGTCGACCAGATCCGCCGCCGGTCGCTGGAGGCGCGGCATGTGGAATCGGAGCGTCTGGTGGCGCCACAGCCAGCCCCCGGCGATCACCCGGTAGACCTGCTGCGCGGCCATGTGGAAGACGATCTGCTGCGGCTGATCTTCACTTGCTGCCACCCGGCCCTGGCGCCGGAGGCGCAGATCGCGCTGACCCTGAAGGCCGTTGCCGGTCTCTCGGTGGATGAGATCGCCAGCGCGTTCCTGACCGCGCCCAGGACCATGGAGCAGCGGCTGACCCGTGCCAAGCGCAAGATCAGCGTGGCCGGCATCCCCTACGAAGTGCCGCCGCCGGCCAAATTGCCGGATCGGCTGGGCGCCGTATTGGCCGTGGTCTACCTGATCTTCAACGAAGGCTACAGCGCGTCCGCCGGCGACAGTCTGATCCGCACCGAGCTGTGCACCGAGGCCATCCGGCTCGGCCGGTTGCTGATGCGCCTGTTCCGGGCCGAGCCGGAGGTCGAGGGCCTGCTGGCGCTGATGCTGCTGCACCATTCCCGGCGCAGTGCCCGGCTGGACGACGCCGGCGACATCGTCACTTTGGACGAGCAGGACCGCAGCCTCTGGGACGCGGTCGCCATCGCCGAGGGACGGGCCCTGACCGAGCGGGCGCTGCGGCGCAAGCGCCCGGGTCCGTACCAGATCCAGGCGGCGATCGCGGCGGTGCATTGCAGTGCCGCCAGCGCCGAGGAGACCGACTGGCAGGAGATATCGACCCTCTACGCCGCGCTGGAACGCCATCAATCCTCGCCGGTCATCACCCTGAACCGGGCGGTGGCAGTGGCCAAGACCGACGGTCCGGAGGCCGGCATCGCCCTGCTTCGGACGCTGGAGGGCTCCGCTGATATGCAGCGCTACCCGTATTTCCACGGCGCCGTCGCGGCCTTGCTGGCGGAATGCGGCCAGGTCGAGGATGCCGCCGCCGCCTATGACAAGGCGCTGGAACTGACGCAGAATCCCAGCGAACGGGCCTTCCTGCGCTCCAAGCGGGCGGCCCTCAGATAATTTCTCCCACCCGGGTGTCGGGATGATGCCGATGGCTTCGTCTAGGAATATCGGCCTCGTTTGCCGCCCAGATCGCAGGTCCGGGCCGCGACGAGGCCGGCGAGCAGGGTTCATTTCGATCTGAGAGGGAGAAGACCAGATGAGCGATGCGATGCAGACCCATGGCGCTTTCAGCTGGTGCGAGTTGAGGGCCGCCGACGCCGATGCGGCCAAGGCTTTCTACACCGACGTGCTGGGCTGGGAGACCGAAGCCATGGAGATGCCGAACGGCGTCTATACGGTGGTCAAGGCCGGCGGCGCACCGGTCGGCGGCATCATGGCCAATCCGGTGCCCGGCGCGCCGGCCCATTGGATGAGCTACATCACCGTCGACGATGTCGACAAGCGTATCGAGGCGGCCCAGGCCAAGGGCGGCGAGCTGCTGATGCCGGCCATGGACGTGCCCGGCGTCGGCCGCATGGCGACCATCGCCGATCCCGGCGGTGCCGCCATCTCGATCATCACCTACGAGCGCAAGGACGGCTGAGACAGGCGCGACTCCCCCTCACCCAGCTTTGCCTAAGGCTCGGCCTTTTGCCTCGCCAAGTCTTCGCAGCCCTCTCCCCAAGGAGAGGGATACGCGAGGGACCGGTGGGTTTCCCTCTCCTTGGGGAGAGGGCGGGGCCCGCGGCGACGCCGTGGGAGGGTGAGGGGGTAGCGTGCCTCGAAACGTGCGCAAGCTTTTCGAAGGGAGAATACCGATGACCGTCGCCCTGACCGGCGGCTGCGCCTGCGGCGCTGTCCGCTATGAGAGCTCGTCCGAACCGATGATCTGCGGCCATTGCCAGTGCCGGGCCTGCCAGCGGGCAAGCGGCACCGGCCACGGATCGCACATCATGGTGCCGAAGGAGGCGCTCACCGTGCACGGAGAGGTGCGCTATTGGGACTCGGCCGCAGACAGCGGCAACATTGTCGGCCGAGGCTTCTGTCCGGCCTGCGGCTCGCCGGTCTTGTCGCGCAACACCGGCTTTCCCGATCACATGTTCCTGCGGGCGGCGAGCCTGGACGATCCGACGAAGTTCGTGCCCACAATGCTGGTCTTCACCGGCACGGCACAGCCATGGGACCGCATGGACCCGGAGCTGGTGTCCTTCGAGACCCAGCCGGACGCCATCCCGGGGGCCTGAAGACACGATTGGCAGGAGGGGCGCCGATGAGCGGCTTTGCAGGGTTTTCCAGGGATTTCTTCGCCTTCTTCACCGATCTGGCGAAGAACAACAACCGCGAATGGTTCACCGAGAACAAGGACCGCTATCGGACCACCGTCGTCGAGCCCATGTGCGGTTTCATCGAGGCCATGGCGCCCCGGCTGGCGAAGATCTCGCCGCATTACGTGGCCGATCCCCGGCCCAATGGCGGCTCGATGTTCCGCATCTACCGCGACGTCCGCTTCTCCAAGGACAAGCGGCCCTACAAGGAGCACGGCGCCTGCCAGTTCCGCCACGAGGCCGGCAAGGACGCCCATGCGCCGGGCTTCTACGTGCATATGGCGCCGGACGGCGTGGTCTATGGTGGCGGCACCTGGAAACCGCCCAAGCCGGAGCTGGAGCGCATCCGCAATGCCATCGCCGGCGATGCCGCCGGCTGGAGCAAGGTGGTCGGCGACAAGGCCCTGGTGGAGTGCTTCGGGGCAGTCATGGGCGATGGCCTGAAGCGCCCGCCCAGGGGCTTCGACCCGGACCACCCCCATATCGAGGACATCAAGCGCCAGAGCTATTTCGCCATGCACCATACCGACGCGGCGGAGGCCATGCGCCCCGACTTCGCCGACCGCGTCGAACACGCCTTCCGCTCCGCCACCCCGCTGATGCGGTTCCTGACGAAGGCGCTGGATACGCCGTTCTAGGCAACTGGACTGGATGACAATTTCCCTCTCCCCTAGTGGGAGAGGGTTAGGGTGAGGGGGCTAACAAACCAACTCCGCGCGGCAATGCCGCGCGACCCCTCACCCGGATCGCTGCGCGATCCGACCTCTCCCACAAGGGGAGAGGTGAAGGAAAGCAGATCTTTCGGCGGAGATTACGTCGCCACCAGGTAATGCACGCTGAACAGGCGGTCCGGGTCGGTCCAGACCTGCTCGGCCTGCCAGCCGGCGGCCGCCGCCAGGGCGTGGAAGCTCTCCACCGTGTATTTGTGGGAATCCTCGGTGTGGATGGTCTCGCCGTGCTGGAACTCGAAACTACGGCCGGCGATGGTGGCGGTCTGGTGCCTGCGGCTGATCAGGTGCATCTCGATGCAGGCGCGGGCCGTGTTGTAGCAGGCGTCATGGGCAAAGCCGTCCGGGTCGAAATCGCCGTCCAGCTCGCGGTTGATGCGGGCCAGCAGGTTCAGGTTGAAGTCTGCGGTCACGCCCTGGCCGTCATTGTAGGCGGCGTTCAGGACCGCCTCGTCCTTCTGCAGGTCGACGCCGATCAAGAGGCCGCCGCCGGTGCCGAGCAGGGTCGCGACCTGCTTGAGAAACGCCGCCGCCTGGGTCGGGGCGAAATTGCCGATGGTCGAGCCCGGGAAGAAGCCGGCCAGCCGGTGCCGCGTCACGCCCGGCGGCAACACCACCGGCCCGCTGTAATCGGCGCAGACCGGCACCACCGCCAGGCCGTCGTAGTCGTCGGCCAGGGCCCGTGCGGCGCCCACCAGATGGTCCCGGGAGATGTCGATCGGCACATAGGCGGCCAGATCCTTCAGCGCGTCCAGCAGAATACGGATCTTGACGCTGGAGCCGCTGCCGAACTCGACCAGGGTGGCGTCCGGACCGATGGCATCGGCGATTTCCTCGGCATGTCGGCTGAGGATGCCGATCTCGGTGCGGGTCGGATAGTACTCGGCCAAACCGCAGATCGCGTCGAACAGGCGCGACCCTTTGGCGTCGTAGAAGAACTTGGCCGGGATGCGCTTCTGCGGCCCGGCCAGCCCGTCCCACACCGCGGTGCGGAATTCCTCCACCGCCGGCTCCAGGTCGTGGAAGCCCTGCAGCGGCCCGAGATCGATCGCCGTCGCCCGCATCATGCATCCTCCGCCAAGCGCAGGCCCATGAACTGCCAGCGCTGGTGTGGGTAGAAGAAGTTCCGGTAGGTGGCCCGGGTATGGCCGGCCGGCGTGGCGCAGGAGCCGCCGCGCAGGACCATCTGGTTGCACATGAACTTGCCGTTGTATTCGCCGATGGCGCCCTCCGGCGGCTGGAAGGCCGGATAGGGGCCGTAGGGTGTCTGGGTCCATTGCCAGACCTCGCCATACATCTGGCGCAGGCCGGCGCCGCCGGTATCCGGCAGCGGCCGCAGCAGCCCGCCGGTGGCGAAATTGCCGGTCACGGGCAGGTCCTCGGCGGCGACCTCCCATTCCGCCTCGGTCGGCAGCCGGCGGGCGGACCAGCGGGCAAAGGCCTCGGCCTCGTAGAAGCTGACATGGCAGACCGGCGTGTCGGGCTCCACCGGCCGCATGCCGGCCAGGGTCATGCTGTGCCAGCCATCCTCCTGCCGCTCCCAATAGCCCGGGGCCTGCCAGCCCTCGCGCTGAACCGTCGCCCAACCGTCGGACAGCCAGAGCTGCGGCACCGCATAGCCGCCATCCTCCATGAATTCCATCCACTCGGCATTGGTGACCAGCCGGCTTGCCAACCGGAACGGCCGCAGCAGGACCTCGTGGCGCGGCCCCTCGCTGTCGAAGGCGAAGCCGTCACCGGCATGGCCGATCTCGCGGATGCCGCCCTCGAAGGACAGCCAGTCCAGGGGCTCCGAGGTACCGGCCGCGGCCGGACGATAGGGCCCGTAGGCCGGGCGGATCGGGTTGCAGGAGAAGGCATGCAGGATGTCGGTCAGCAACAGCTCCTGATGCTGCTGCTCGTGGTTGATGCCGAGCTCGACCAGGGACGCGATCGCAGGCCAGGCCTCCCCTTCGACCCGGCCCATCAACTCGGCCATCGCCGCCGTGACATGGCCGCGATAGGCCATCACCTCGTTGACCGACGGCCGCGTCACCATGCCGCGCCGCGGCCGGGCGTGGCGGGGGCCGGCGGTCTCGTAGTAGGAGTTGAAGAGGAACGCGAAATCCGCGCTGAACGGGCTGTACCCGCTGGCGAACTCGGCCAGGATGAAGGTCTCGAAGAACCAGGTGGTATGAGCCAGATGCCATTTGCTCGGGCTGGCATCCTCCATCGACTGAACAACCTGGTCCTCGGGCGCCAGATTGGCCGTCAGCGCCTCGGTGTCGGCGCGTACCGATTCGAATCGCCGGATCAGAGCCTCGCGGTCGCCGGTGTCTGTCCGTCGGACCGGCTCCGACGCGGCGGATATCTGGGCCATGGGGAGAACTCCGTTGCGTGGCCGGACCTGCTTTAAAGCAGCGGTGCAGCCATCGGCTGTGAGCGGCGGGCGAATGCTATTCAAAAGGCTTCTGATGTACAACCGCACATATGTTGTGCAATGTAAGCGACTCTGCCAGCGATGTTGATATTACGCCAATGATGTTGCGATTTCGCGACAGTCGACGCGGGATGCCTGGAGACGCGGTTGCGGTCGTTTGCCGTGATCTCATGCCGCGATGGGCCGGGGGTTCTGGAGTATGATGGCGGGGAAGCTGGCCGCCGGATGTGGTTTTCCTGTGGCCGATCCGAAGACCCGGGAGGCCGCCCATGAAACGCTCGGAGATCAATGCCATCATGCGCGACACCGAGGACTTCCTGGCGGCGCAGAACTTCCACCTGCCGCCCTTCGGACGCTGGACCGAGGCCGATTGGACCGCGAAAGGCGACGAAATCGCCGAGATCCTGTATCACGGGCTCGGCTGGGACATCACCGATTTCGGTCGCGGCGATTTCCGAAGCTGCGGCCTCGTCCTCTTCACCATCCGCAACGGCGCGCCGGAGAACATCAAGACCGGCACCGGCAAGACCTATTGCGAGAAGATCGCTGTCATCGAGCGGGACCAGGAATGCCCGGCCCATCACCACTGGGTGAAGGTCGAGGACATCATCAATCGCGGCGGCGGAACCCTGGCCATCCAACTGCACAATGCCAACGAGGACGGGTCCTTCGCCGAGAGCGACGTCACCGTCAGCATGGACGGCGTGCGCCGGACCTTTGCCGCCGGCGAGACGGTGCTGCTGGGCACCGGCGAGAGCATCACCCTGATGCCGTACTGCTATCACCGTCTCTGGGGCCATGACGGGCGGGTGCTTTTCGGCGAGGTCTCGGTGGTCAATGACGACGCCGCCGACAACCGCTTCCACGAGCCGGTCGGACGGTTCCCGGAGATCGAGGAGGACGCGCCGGCCTATCGCCGGCTGGTCAGCGACTATCGGAGCTGATCCAGGGCGGGCCCGGCTGCTATTTCAGCGCGCCCGAGGTCATCCCGGCGATGAATTGGCGCGACAGCACGATGTAGACGATGATGATCGGCAGGGCCGATAGCGTCAGCCCTGCGAAAAGCGCCCCCCAATCGGTATTGAACTCGCCCATGAAGGTGGTGAGCCCCTGTGGCAGCGTCTTGCGGGCGTCGGTCTGAAGGAAGACGAGCGGGAAGAAGAAGTCGTTCCAGATCGGGACGGCGTTGTGGATCGCGGCAATGATGATGGCCGGCCGTGTGAGAGGCAGCATGATGAGGAGCATGATCCTGAGCTCGCTGGCGCCGTCGATCCGTGCCGCATCCTCCAGCTCGCTGGGCAGCGTCCGGATGAATCCCGTGAGGATGAAGATCGTCGAGGGCAGGCCCATGGCGGTGTACAGCAGCACCAGGCTCAGCCGCGTGTCGAGGATGCCGAAGGTCCGGAACTGGATGAACAGCGGGATGATCGCCAGCTTCAGCGGCACCATCAGCCCGCTCAGGAAGAACAGGAACAGGAAGGTGCTGCCGCGGAACTGGTAACGGGCCAGCCCATAGGCGGCCATGCCGCCCAGCGCCAGTATCGACAGGATCGCCCCGAGGGTGACGATGACCGAGTTCGACAGATAGAGCAGGAAATTGGTCTGCGTGATGATCTTGACGAAGTTCGCCAGGTTGCTGAAATCGGGCACCGCGAAGGGCTGGTCATAGATTTCCCCCGTCGACTTGAAGGCGGAAAAGACCATCACGACGATCGGGTAGAGCATGAGGATCGTGGTGCCGACCAGGACGATCTGCAGCAGAACCGGCTGCAGCTTGAAGGCCGGCAGGCCGGCGCCCCGCGTCGCCGCCGCTTCCCTGCTCACAATGCCACCTCGCGCCGCCGCAGATAGACGGTCCAGATCGCCGCGACGACGACAATGACCAGGAAGATCAGCACCGCCAGCGCGCTGCCTCTGGCAAAATCCTGAATCCCGGCGGCCTGGTTGCCGAAGGCGGTGCGGTAGAAGTAAAGCCCCAGCACATCGGTCGCCCCGAAAGGCGAACCGTCCAGACCGGTCATGATGAAGGGCAGTTCGAACCAGTTGAACGATCCGATGAAGGTGAGCACGAAGATGATCGTCGTCGCCGGCGCCACCAACGGCCAGATGATGTGGCGGATCATCCCCCATGTGCGGGCCCCTTCGATCCGCGCGGCATCGATATAGTCCTGCGGGATCCGCTGCATGGCGGCGAGGTAGATAAGCGTCGGGAACCCGACGAAATGCCAGGCATTGGCGAATATGAGCGCGCCCAGCGCCGTGCGGGAATCGCCAAGCCATGGCAACGCCAGAGCCTCTAGGCCGACACTGACGAGGATCTGGTTCACCAGGCCAAAGAGGGGATGCAGGAACAGCTTCCAGAGAAAGCCGACGATGACCGTGGACAAAACGACCGGCAGGAATACCGAGATACGGTAGAATTTGAACCCGAACGGCTCCCTGTAGATCGCGTAGGCAAGGAAGAAGCCGGACGCGTTCTGGATCACCATGATGGTGGCGAACACCACCACGTTGTTGGTGAACGCATTGCGTGTCCATCGCCCGAACGGCTCCTGGAACAGCACCTGCCGGAAGTTTTCAAGCCCCACGAATTGGCCGCGCGCGGTGCCATGCCATTCATAGACACTGAAGGCCAGCGCCGAAACGATGGGCACCACGACAAAGGTGACCATCACGATCAGCGCCGGCAGGATCAGGAAGGCGATCCAGGCGGCCCGGCGCAGGCGGTGCTTGCTTGGAAGCGCGAGGCGGGAGCGGCTCATTGTCCAGGTCGTCGGGCGACCGAAGAGCGGGCCGCCGCCGGAAACGCCCACTTATCCGGCGGCGGCATCTGAGGCCTATTGTTGGAAGGGCTGGTGGTAGGTGGCGATTCCCTCCGTCACCGCCTTGCCGACCTCGGCCGGCGTGGCCTGACCGGCCATCATCCGCTGCACATTCTCCTGCAGCAGGGTCGAACCGCTCGGCTGCTCGTAGCGGAAATGCACAAGCATGATGTAGGAGACCGAATTCCGGTTATAGGCGGCCACCTTGCTCAGCAGCGGATCGTCGATGCTGACGCCGGGGATCGGGGAGATGTTGCCGAGCTTCTCCACCAACGTGTTGCCGAAATCCGCGGTGGCGGTGAAGCGGAGGAATTCCATGGCTTCCTCCTGGTGCTCGCTCGCCGCGTTCACCGCATAGCCGCCGTCAAAGAAGGTGGAGACTAGGCGCGCCTCCCCCTCTGTCGTTGCCGGGCTGGCGAAGAGGTCGAAGTTCAGATCCGGCTGCTGCCGGCGGAAATTCGCGATCTCCCACGAGCCGCCGGCGAACATCGCGGCTCGTCCCCCGAGGAACAATTGCTGTGCGCTGGCATAGTCGATTCCGGTGAAGCCGCGTGGCAGGAAACCGGTAATCTCCAGCAGCTTGTCCAGCGCGCCGACGAAGCGCGGATCCTCAAAGGTGGCGTCGCCGGCCACGATATCGGCTTCGAATTGCTGGCCATAGAAGGCCGGGACCAGGGTGCCGACCAGGATCTCGTTCTGCCATGCGGTCGCGGTGCCGTTGGCGAACGGCGTGACGCCGGCATCGAGCAGGGCCTGCGACGTCGTCAGCAGCTCGTCCCAGGTCTCCGGAGGCGTGAGGCCGTGTTCGGCGAAGATGTCTGCGTTGTAGTAGATCACCAGAGTCTGCGAGGCGAATGGCACGGCATAGAGCTGTCCGTCATCGCGCATTGTCTCGGCGCTGATCGCTAGGTCGGAGAATCCGGCCAGATCCACGTCGCCCTCGCCCAGCGCTCGCAGGTAGCCGGGCTTCGCCAGGCTCTCCAGGCTGCCATAGGCGCGCACGTGGATGATGTCGGGCCCGGTGCCGCCGGCGAGCGCCGTCGAAAGCACCGTCAGATAGTTCTGCGACTCGAAGGCCTCGTACGTGATGTTGATATCGGGATGCGTGACGTTGAAGTCGGCGATGAGTTCCTCGTAGACCGCCTTGTCCTCCTGGCGCCAACTCCAGAACGACAGATCGGCCGCCATGACCGATGGACTCAAGAAGAGTGCGGCCACGGCCAGCGCGGCGGCCCGATGCAACGTTCCCAGCTTCGTCATTTGATCCTCCCTCTTTGATTTTTGATCAAATATTGCCGACAAGGACGGAAAAGTCCACGGTTTGTGGGGCTGTCAAGTCCGTTTGACTTGGTGATTTCGCCACGAATATGATCAAATCTCAAGCGGACCAGACCGCGCGTGGAATGTCCCGCGCGGCGTCCGGCGCCATTAGGAGAGAGCCTGGGCACGAGCATGCTGGATTTTCGGCTCGATGGCCGACGCGCGCTGGTCACCGGCGCGGGCGGCGGCATCGGTGCTGCGACGGCCAGGGCCTTGGCCGCGGCCGGCGCCGACGTGGCGGTGAACGACATCGCGGCGTCGCGTGCGGAGCCGGTGGCGGCGGCGGTTCGGGATGAGGGCCATGCCGGTTTCGCCGTCGCGGCCGATATCGGCGACCCGACGGCCGTCCGGCAGATGTTCGATGCGGCGATCGCCCAAATGGGCGGCCTCGACGTGCTTGTCTGCTGCGCCGGCGTCACGGCGCCGAAGACGATCTTCGAGACCCCCCTCGAGCTCTGGGACCAGATCTTGCGGACCAACCTCACCGGCAGCTTTCTCTGCGCCCAGGCGGCGCTCGAGCAGATGCGGGCGCAAGGCGCGGGCGGGCGGATCATCTTCGTCGGCTCGGTCGTCGGCCATCAGGGCGCCCTCATGGGTCATGCCGCCTACGCCGCCAGCAAGGCGGGTGTCCACGGTCTGGCGAAAACGCTGGCCCGCACCGCAGCACCGCTTGGCGTCACTGTCAATGTGGTCGCCCCCGGAGTCACCGATACGCCGATGCTGCACGGCGCCCATGGCGAAGCGGAGCTCGCCGCGATCGCCGCCGCGATTCCGCTCGGAATCGCCTCGACGGAGGACACGGCTGCCGCCATCGTCTACCTGGCCGGTCCCGCCGGACGGCACCTGACCGGTGCCACGATCGACGTCAATGGCGGCATGCTCATGCGCTGATCCCCCATGGCCGCTCTCCCGAAAACCAAACGGTCGGTCGCGGTGAACGAGCCCGCCACGGCGCCCGACAGGATTGCCGAGGCGCTGCGCGTCGACATCATCGCCGGCCGCTTCCCGCCGGGCATGCGTCTGAAGATCGTGGCCCTCGCGGACCGCTATGGCACAAGCGCCATGCCGGTGCGCGAGGCGCTCAGGCAATTGGATGGCGAGCGTCTGATCGAACTCAATGCCCATCGCGGCGCTGTGGTGCGCCCAATGACGATCGGTTTCGTCCAGGACATATACGAGGTCCGCGCCGCGCTGGAAGGAATCCTGACGGAGTCCTGCGCGCGCGTGGCAAGCTCAGCCGACATCCGCACGCTGCAGAAGGCGCTCGGGCTCTGGGATACGGCCAGGGCGGGCGGCAAGGTCGCCGATCTGGTGAGGGCCAATGCGAACCTGCATGCGCGCATCAACGCAATCGGCCGAAACGAGGAGGCCCGCGCCCTGGTGGCGCGTGGAACGCCTCTGTTCGCGGCCCTGCGAAAGCAGATCGGTTACGGACCCGATCGCCTGGGCGAAATCACCGACCAGCACCGGATGATAGTCGGATCGATCGCGGCTAACGATCCAGAAGCGTCGCGACGGGCCGCCGCAGACCATGTCTATTCCGCCCGCGACGACCTCGTCCAACAGCTTCAGCGCCTGGGCTGGCTGGAGGTTGCGGGCACCGGAAGACGCCAATGATGTCCAAAGCCATCGGCGCCCGCTCGACTCCCACCGACCCTCCGGACCTTTGAGGCCTGTCGTGAAGATCACGGATCTGAAAGTCTTCGTCGTCGACGTCTTCCGGGCCAATCTCGTGCTGATCAAGGTCGAGACCGACTCGGGTCTCCATGGCTGGGGCGAAGCCACGGTCGAATTCAACGAACCCGCGGTCGCCGCCGCCGTGGAGACGGCGCGTCCCTATCTGATTGACAAGGACCCGTTCGAGATCAACGGCATCGTCAGCCTGCTGCACCGTCAGAGCTATTTCCGGACCGGTGTGGTGCTGCGCAGCGCTCTGAGCGGAATCGAGGCCGCCCTGTTCGATGTCAAAGGCAAGGCGCTCGGCGTGCCGGTCTACGAGCTTCTCGGCGGCAAGGCGAGAAACTCGATCCGTTGTTATGCCAATGCGTGGTTCACCGGCGCGCGGACGCCGCAGGACTTCGCCGACAAATCGAAGGCGGTGGTCGACCTCGGATTCACCGCGCTCAAATGGGACCCGTTCGGTGCGAGCTGCATGGACATGACCGCCGTGGAGCTTTCCCGTTCGATGGCCTGCATCGAGGCCGTCAGGACCGCCGTTCCCGCGGATGTGGACATCATCGTCGAAGGGCACGGCCGGTTCGACGCCGCGACGGCGCGCCGCGCGGCCACCGCCATGGCGGCTTACGGACCGCTCTGGTTCGAGGAGCCGGTCCCGCCGGAATCGATCGCGGCGGTAGCCGACGTGCGACGCCACAGCCCCGTACCCATCGCCACGGGCGAACGCTACTACGACCCGTCGAGCTTCCATCAACTGATCGCGGAGCGTGCCGCCGACGTGCTGCAGCCGGATGTCTGTCATGTCGGCGGGCTGGAGGCGGCCAAGGCGATCGTCGCCGCGGCGCAGGCGCATTTCGTTCCGGTGGCGCCCCACAACCCCATGGGGCCGGTCGCCAACGCGATGAACATGCATCTGTGCGCGGCGCTCGACGGCATCGTCATTCTCGAGACGATGATGACCGATGTGCCGTGGCGGAAACGGCTCTGCGACGAGGACATTCGCCTGATCGATGGGCATCTGCACTTCAGCGACCGTCCCGGCTTGGGCATAGAGATCGACGAGGATGTCTGCCGCGAGCACCCCTATCGTCAGCATTTCCTCCGCCATTTCGACGGTCGCCTGACCGACATCCGGCCCGAGGGCGAAGTGATTGTGCAGGCGGGCTAGAACGATCATTCTGCACCGGCTGCCGGTGTAACCTTGGACGCAGTGCAATGACGGCGGTGATTGGGAACGGATCGCTGGTGGTGTCCTGTCAGGCGCGGGCCGACAATCCGCTGCACGGGCCGGACTTCATGGCCGCAATGGCCCGGGCCGCGGAACTAGGCGGGGCCAGGGCGATCCGGGCCAATGGCGGGGCCGACATTGCCGCCATCCGCCAGGTCACCCGACTGCCTGTGATCGGTCTGGTCAAGCGCTGGCGCGAAGGCGAGGCGGTGTACATCACGCCCGATTTCGACGCCGCCCGCGAGGCGGCGGAGGCCGGCGCCGACATCGTCGCCCTGGACGCCACCGACCGCCCGAGGTCCGGGCCGCTTCCGGGCCGGCTGATCGCCTTCGTCCGGGAGGAGCTGGGCCTGGCGGCGATGGCCGATATCGCTACCGAGGCCGAGGCCCTGGCGTCAGCTGAGGCCGGTGCCGATTATGTCGCGACAACGCTGTCCGGCTATACGGACGATGCCGCGGGCGGGCCGGGGCCGGATGTCGAACTCGTACGGCGTCTTGCGGAACGGTTGCCGGTGCCCGTGCTCGCAGAAGGCCGATATGCAACGCCGGACCAGATTCGCTCCGCCTTCGCGGCCGGCGCCCATGCGGTGGTGGTGGGAACCGCCATCACCAATCCCCGCGAGATCACCCGCACCTTTGCTGCCGCCTGCCCGATGGAGCCGGTGTCATGACGGCGCTGGGCCTCGATTGCGGCGGCAGCGAGAGCCGGTGGCACCTGCTGGATGAGTCGGGAGCCCGTCTCGCGGACGGCACCGGCCCGCGCCTTTCCGGCCATATCTTCAGCCGCGACGAGCGCGAAATCGCCATGGATGCGCTGCGGGCGCTGGGGCGGGACATCCGCGCCGCCAACGTGCCGGTCAAGGCGGCCACCGCCGGCGTCACCGGCCTCTCATCCGACGGGCCGGAAGGCCGGGTGCTGGCGGAGACCATCGCCGCCTTGCTGGAGTTGCCGGCGGAGCAGGTCGTCGTGCGAGACGATCTCTGGCTGGCCTATCACGCCGCCTTCCGGCCCGGCGACGGCATCCTGGTCTATTCCGGTACCGGCAGCGCCGCCTGCCATGTGGATGCAGAGGGCCGAAGCGTGCGCGCCGGCGGCCATGGCTGGCTGATCGACGATGGCGGCTCCGGGTTCTGGATCGGTCAAAGGGCGCTGCGCTGGATGATGCGACGGGCCGACGCCACCGGGTCCCTGCCGACCAGCCTGCTGGCCGATGCGCTGCTCGACCGGATCGGCGGCCGCGACTGGGAGGCGGTCCGCGCCTATACCTATGCCGAGTCCCGCAGTCGCATTGCCGCCCTGGCGCCGGCCGTGGCGCATGCGGCGGAGAATGGCGACGCGACCGCGACCGGCATCATCGCCGCCTCCGGACGCGCGCTCGCCGAACTCGGCCTGGCGCTGATCGACAGGGTCGGGCTCAGGCCGGTCGGTCTGGCGGGCGGTGCCGCCCGGCTGCATCCGCTGCTGTTCGAGACCTTCGATCGCGCCCTCGCGGTCCCAGACTGCCGGCTGGTCGACATCGCGCCGGCCGAGACGGCCGCGCAATTGTCGCTCGAGCGGCTCGGCGGTCCGGCGCAGAGCCCCGGGACGGAGGCCGGTTCTGCGGTATAAGGGGGCGGAACCGGACAGGAACGTGCGATGGGTGCCCCGGACATCGTTGTCGGACTGACCGCCGTCATCCTGGCGGTGACGGATGAGGTGCCGCGGGTGCTTGTGGTCCGTCGGATGCGCCACCCGCTGGCGACGCCGGCCCAGCGCGGGTCCTCCGATGATGGCGCCGACAGTCCGGACACCCTGCCCTTCGGGCCGTTCGAACCGGAGCATCACCGCACGCTCGAGCTCGGCCTGCGCCATTGGGTCGAAGAGCAAACTGGGCTCGACCTGCGCTATGTCGAGCAGCTCTACACGTTCGGCAACCAGTACCGGGATCTGCGCGAGCTGGGCGGCGGGCCGCGGCTGGTTTCGGTTGCCTATCTGGCCCTGACCCACGAATCCCCGGTCTCGGGATCCGGCGACGCCTATTGGCATGACTGGTACGACTTCCTGCCCTGGGAAGATTGGCGCGATGGGGCACCTGCAGTGATCGCGGAGACCATCCGGCCGACGCTGCGCCGCTGGATCCGGCAGGCCGGCAGCCAGGCCGAGCGTCGGGACCGCGAGGAGCGGGTCGGCATCTGTTTCGGACTCGAGACCGATGCCGAGCATGATCGCATCCGCACCCTGGAACGCTACGAGCTACTCTACGAGGCCGGGCTGGTCCCCGAGGCGCATCGCGACCGGGCCGCCCTGCAGCAGAAGCATCATCCGGTCGGACCGGACTTCGACCCTCGGACTGCGGCTCTGGCGCGGGCTCTGGGGCCGCCCATGGCCTTGGACAACCGGCGCATCCTGGCCAGCGCGCTCGGCCGGATGCGCGGCAAGCTGGCCTATCGGCCGGTGGTGTTCGAGTTGCTGCCGGAAGAGTTCACCCTGCTGCAGCTGCAACGGGTGGCGGAGGCGCTGGCCGGCATCCGCCTGCACAAGCAGAACTTCCGCCGCATGGTCCTGACCGGTGATCTGGTCGAGGCCACCGGCCGGATGGAAAGCGCCGGCCGCGGCCGCCCGGCCGAACTGCATCGGTTCCGGCGCGAGGTGGTGCGGGAGCGCGCCGCCGTCGGGCTCGGCCTGCCGAGCGCCCGCGCCGCGGAATAGCCCGCCATCCGATAATCACGCGACCTGCCTCTTGATTATGCTCATCACGAGTATAATATATGCTCCAGTTGAGCATAAAATTCGGAATTGGATCCGAGGAGGTCGCCATGCCGGCAGCATTGCCGAGCCTCGACATCGCGTTGCAGGAAACCGAGCCGCTTTACGAGCGGGTCAAGCGGGTGATCCCGGCCCTGGAATGGTCGATCCACGCGCCGCAGATCGCCGCCATCAACCGGCTGAAGCGCGAACGCAACGCCGTGATCCTGGCGCACAACTACCAGACACCCGAGATCTTTCACGGCGTCGCCGACATCGTCGGGGATTCGCTGGCCCTGGCGCGGCAGGCGGCGGAGACCGATGCCGACGTGATCGTCATGGCCGGGGTGCACTTCATGGCCGAGACAGCGAAGCTGCTGAACCCCGGCCGGACGGTCCTGATCCCGGATCTGCGGGCCGGCTGCTCCCTGGCCGAATCGATCACCGGCGCCGATGTGCGCCGGCTGCGCGAGGCCTATCCCGGCGTGCCCGTCGTCACTTATGTGAACACCTCGGCGGAGGTGAAGGCGGAATCGGATATCTGCTGCACCTCCGGCAACGCCGTCGCGGTGGTCGAATCCCTGGGCTGCGATCGGGTGATCTTCATCCCCGACGAATACCTGGCGAAATACGTGGCGACCCAGACCGATGTGGAGATCGTCACCTGGCATGGCCACTGCGAGGTGCATGAACGCTTCACCGGCGACGAGATCCGCCGCTATCGCAGAGGTATCGACGGCCTTGCGGTGATCGCCCATCCGGAATGCCCGCCCGATGTGCTGGAGGCGGCGGACTTCGTCGGTTCCACGGCGCAGATGGTCGATTTCGTCACGGACCGGCGGCCGCCCCGGGTGCTGATGCTCACCGAATGCTCCATGAGCGACAATGTAGCCGCCGGGCTGGACGACGTCGAATTCGTCCGGCCCTGCAATCTCTGCCCGCATATGAAGCGGATCACCCTGGAAAAGATCCTGACTTCGCTGGAGACCCTGGAGCCGGCGGTCGAAATCGCACCCGCCGTCGCCGGCAAGGCCCGCCGGGCCGTGGAGCGCATGCTGGCGGTCGGGCGCGGGCCGGGGAGGCCGGCGTGAGAGGCCGACCGTACGTCACCTATCGCGACGCGCCGGCGGTCATCGTCGGGAGCGGCGCCGCGGGCCTTGCCTGCGCCCTGGCGATGGCGCCGAGGCCCGTCGTGGTGCTGACCAAGACCGCCCTGCCGGAAAGCGGATCGAGCTTTCTGGCCCAGGGCGGAATCGCCGCCGCCCTCGACCCCTCGGACGGTCCGCAGCACCATGCAGCCGACACGCTTTCGGCCGGTGCCGGCCTGTCCGATGCCGGCCGGGTCGATGCTTTGGTTCGCGACGGCGTCGATGCCGTAGGCGCGCTGCTCGATCAGGGGTTCCCGGCCGACCGCCATGCGGATGGCACATTGGCGTTGGGGCGCGAGGCGGCGCATTCCGCCGATCGCATCGTCCATGCCGGCGGCGACGCGACCGGCCGTGCCCTGGTCGCGACCCTGCTGGCCCGTGCCGTGTCGGCGCCCTCGATCGAAATCCTGGCCGCGACCGTCGCGCTCGATCTTGTCGTCGAGGACGGGCGGGTGACGGGTCTGCTGGCTTATGGTCGCGATTGCGGCTGGGTGGTGTTCCGATCCCCGGCGGTCATCCTGGCGACCGGCGGTGCCGGCGCATTGTGGTCCGACACCACCAATCCGGACGAAGCCACCGCCGATGGGATCGCCATGGCCGCCCGGGCCGGGGCGCGGCTGGCCGATCTGGAATTCGTCCAGTTCCACCCCACCGCCCTGGTTCCTCCCTCGAAGGCCGGCGACCGGCCAATGCGACTCCTGACCGAGGCCTTGCGTGGTGCAGGCGCCCGGCTGGTCGACCGGCGCGGCCGGGCCGTCATGCGCGATGAGCATCGGCTGGGCGACCTGGCGCCGAGGGATGTGGTGGCCCGGGCGATCTGGGGCCGGCGGGCGGCGGGCGAGCCGGTCCATCTCGACCTGCGGCCGGTGATCCTGCGGCGCGGCGCGGGCGCATTTCCGCAGGCGATGGAGTCCTGCCGGGCGGCCGGATACGACCCGGAGGCGGCACCCGTACCGGTCGCACCGGCGGCCCATTACCACATGGGCGGCGTTCTCACCGACAGCCGGGGCCGCGCGTCGCTCGATGGGCTGTGGGCCTGCGGCGAGGTCGCGGCGACCGGCGTGCACGGCGCCAACCGGCTGGCCAGCAATTCGCTGCTGGAGGCTCTGGTCTTCGCGCAGCGGGTGGCGTCGGATGTGACATCCACCTCTGGAGAGCTATCCGGAGCCCGCCCCACGGGACACGGCATCGCACTTCCGGCCGTGGGCCACGCCCCCGAGGTCCTGAAAACCAGCCTGCGGGCGATGATGTCGCGCCATGTGGGGCTGGTCCGCCAGGCCCAGGGTCTGTCCTGGGCGCTGGCCGCACTGGAGGCGCTTCAGGCGCAGTTCGACGTGCCGTCGGACCGTGCGGATGAATCCGGCAGGCCGGCATTCGCGACGATCCACCGCTGGAGCGATCTGCGCAACATGCTGCTGGCCGCGCGGCTGATCGCCTTTGCGGCCCTACGGCGGCACGAGAGCCGCGGTGCGCATTTCCGCAGCGATGTGCCCAAGAGCCGCGCCGATTGGGCGCACCGGCAGATCGTGACCCTCGACGACCTCGATGCGACGAAATCCCGGGCGGAGGCGGTATGACGCCATGAGATCATTGGACCTGAGTGCCGCAAATCAGTCGACCATCGCCGGATCCCTGCCACCGACCATCGAGCCGATGCTCTATCGCCCGGTCGTCCAACGCGCCCTCGAGGAGGATCTGGGGCTGGCCGGCGATGTGACCAGCAAGGCCACCGTGCCGGCGGATCTGTGCATCGAGGCCCGGCTGGTGGCCCGGATGGAGGGGCGCATCGCCGGTCTGCCGATCGCGGTGGAGGCTTTTCATCAATGCGATCCGGCGATCAGGGTCGAACCTTTGCTGGCCGAGGGCGCGGATGCCGAGGCCGGCGCCGCGATCGCCCGGATTGCCGGCTCGGCGCGCGCCATCCTGACCGCCGAGCGCACCGCGCTCAACATCTTGACCCGACTGTCCGGCATCGCCACCGCGACCCGAGCCGCAGTACGGGCCGTTCGGCCGCACCGAACCCGGGTCGCCTGCACCCGCAAGACCGCGCCTGGCCTGCGGGCGCTGGAAAAATATGCGGTGCGCGCCGGCGGCGGCATCAACCATCGCTTCGGCCTGTCCGACGGAATTCTGATCAAGGACAACCACATCGCCGCTGCCGGCGGGCTGCTGCCGGCAATCGAAAGCGCCAGGGCGGCCACCGGTCACATGATGAGGATCGAAGTGGAGGTCGACACCCTGGACCAGCTCGACCTGGCGATCGGCACCGGCATCGATGCGGTCCTGCTGGACAACATGACGCCGCAGACCGTGGCGGAGGCGGTTCGGCGGGTCGACGGCCGGATGACCACCGAGGCCTCCGGCGGCATCCGACCCGACACGGTGCAGGACTACGCCGCGGCCGGCGTCGACATCATCTCGCTGGGCTGGCTGACCCACAGCGTCACCGGCTTGGATATCGGCCTGGATGTCCTGGTTTGAGGCGGCACCGTCACGGTTGCGCCCGCCGCCGGGCTGCCCCGGGGACGGTATTCCCCGGGGCGCATGTCCGAGGTTGCCCTAGCTGCGGGCCTCTTCGTTCGATTCCTCCCACTCGAACGTCTCGCCATTCTTGTCGGTCAATGTGACGCTCACCGTCGGTTGCCTTTGCAGGGAATCGAAATCGTATCCGACATAGACAGTGAGGGATTTGTCGATGTCGCCGGTTCTCATATTGTCGATCGTGGCCGAACCGGTGGCGGTAATCTCGACGTGATCAGGCTTGCTGCCGGGCTGCGTGATCGTCGGGGTGCTGAAGCCGTCGATGGTCGCGCTCAACACGTTGGCTTTCGTCTTGTAGATGGCGACGCACTTCTCGAACGGCTCTTCAAGCCTGTTGCGGCGGACGGCATCGCTGACCCGAACCAGGCTGTAGTTATACGTACGCGGCATGTTCTCGCTCCATTGATTCCAGATGTCGGGATGGCCCGCATCGTGACCACGCGGCCGCAATGCGGCGTTTTGCGCTATCGGAATCCGAGGGGTTGGAGGGATGCCAATCCGTATCGACGCCCTTTCGAAGACCGATGGGCGCAGCATTGCGGACACGCATTATGCGTGCATAAGCAGCGCGTCAAACGCTCGTGAAAATACCGACGCTGCGGTGAAATTCTAGTTTGGCGACAAAGACTGCCGGCTGATCGGGAAGCAACGGATTTTCCCTTCCAAAAAGCTCGAGCCGATCATCCTTGCCGGCTGAGCGATTCTCTAATTACGAGAAATCTCCTAGAGTTTTGCTTAGTTTTCGAGTAGCGCAATTTCTGAATGTAATCGTGTATAACTTCTTGGCGTCGTTCAGCGGAGACATAGGAATACCCTTGGCCGGCTAATGAAGGCGTGTGGGGACGCTTTTCGCACGGTTTTCGGCCTAGAAGACCCGAAGCGGTCACGGTATGCAGCGCGGTTTGTGCTGGCGGGCGCAGAGTCGGCGGAGACCGACGGCTAGGACAGGGGGCGTCATGGGCGTCCGTTTGCAAGAGCAGAGTGTCCGCCACGCATAGCTTGGCAAACGGGGGCGACATGACCGACAACCCTGTTGAAGGCTCGACCGGACGCGATACCTTCATTGCTCACGCCAAGCTGCTTGGCGAATTCCAGATCTTCACGAAATCCAGCCCGTCCCTGCTACCGCGCGGCCGCAAGGCGCGATGCATCATCGCCCAGGCCCTGCTGTCCGGGACCGGCTGCGTCGCCCGCGACAGGCTGGTGGGCACATTGTGGAGCGATCGTGGCGAGGACCAGGCCCGTGCCAGCCTGAGGCAGGCCATTGCTGAAATCCGGCGCAGTTTTGGCGCCGCCGGCGCGGACATCATCGATGTCGACCGGGCCCGCGTCTGCCTCGACCGGACATTGATCTCAAGCGATATCGACGGGATCGAGCAGGACGGCCCCCCGTCCACGGACTGGCCCGGCGAGTTGCTCGAGGACCTTGACGGCATCGACCCTGAATTCGACGAATGGCTGCGCGTCGAGCGTGCCCGACTGCGGAATCTGTGGCTGCATCACCTCGAGCGCCGGCTCAATCTGGCGGTCGAAAGCAACGAGCCCGACAAGATCAACGATGCGGCCAAGCAATTGCTGAACTTCGATGCCACGAACGAGCTGGCGGCGCGGGCGGCGATCCGCGCCCTGGCCGAAAGCGGCAACGCGGCCGCGGCGATCCGACAGTTCGATGCGCTGGAGAAGGACCTCAAATGGCTCCTGGACGCCCGGCCGTCGGCCGAGACGCTCGATCTGATCGGGCAGGTGAAGCGCGGCGAGATCCGAAGTGCGCCGGTCCTTGAGGGATCGCCGCTTCGCCCCCAGGGCAAGGTGCATTCCCGCGCAACGGCGCCCCGACTGGCGGTGCTCCCGATCGTCAATCTCAGCGGCAATCCGTCGGAGAATTACCTGTGCGACGGGATCAGCGACGAATTCATCACCGCCCTATCCAAACTGGGTGAACTGCGTGTCCTGTCGCGGCATGTCAGCTTCGGGTTCCGCGGGCTCGATGTCGATCTAGGCACTTTGCGCAGCCGGCTGGGTGCGGACTACGCGCTGCTCGGCAGCATGATGCGGTCCGGCGAAACGCTTCGCTTCAATCTGCATATCAGCGATCTCGCGACCGGTCAGCATGTCTGGGGAGAACGGTTCGACCACAAGTCCGGCGACCTGTTGACGCTGATCGATCGTGTCGTCGAGCCGGTCCGGGCCGCGACCGTCCCGGCCGTCGAACAGCACGAGGCTGCGCGTATCCGGATGATCTCGACGGAGGTGCTTAAGGCCTATGACCTCTATCTTCGCGGCAAGCACATCTTCTATGCCGGCGAGAGCGAGGATTACGCGAAGCGTGCGCTGACTCATTTCGAGCAGGCCTATGAGCTCGATCCGAATTTCGAGGCCGTCATCGTCCAGTTGATCCGCCTCTACAACACGGAACTGACTTTCAGCACCGCCGGCGCAAACCTCTCCGACTATCGCCAGAAAGCGCTGACGCTCGCCGAGCGATTGCTTTCGATCGACGCGAAGAATCCGAGCGCGCATATCGCCATGGCCTGGTGCCTGATGTGGAAGCGGCAATTCCTCCTGGCGGGATCGCATTTCGAGGATGCGCTGCGGCTGGCGCCCTACGATGCCGATCGGCTGAACGCGATCGCAACGGGATTGATGTATCTGGGCCGGCTCGACGATGCGCTGGCGGTGCTGAAGCAATCGAAGGAGGCGGTTGCCTTCGATCTGGACTACCTGCGGACCGATTTCGGCCAGATCTATTTCCTCAAGGAGGATTTCGATGTGGCGCGGCAGTATCTGGAGTTCGGCGAGCAGCGCTCGTTCAGACCCGCACTGTGGCTGGCCGCGACCTATGGACGATTGGGCCTGATCGACATGGCCGAGCGCAAGGCGGAGCAGTTCGTCGCCCGGGTGGAACGCATCTGGGTCGGGGCGCCGACGGCCGGTCCGTCCGACTATGTGGAATGGGCCTTCCAGTTCATGCCCTTCGCGCGGGAGCAGGACGAGGCGCTGCTGCGCGACGGGCTTCGCTCGGCCGGGCTGCCGGCGTAGTAAGGAGGTCGTCCAGGGATCAGCCGCCCCGCGTGTCCAATGCGCGATCCCGGCTGCTCTGAAACGCCGGCGTCTCGGGCAAGTCGAATCCCGGCGGATCGGCCGATGCCGCGCGGTCCGTACGCAGGCGGTCGAGCAGAGCGAACGCATCCTGGCGCTTCACGCTCACCGCGCATCGCGCCATCGCCGCGACGATTTCCCTCTGTCGTGTCTTGAGGATTCCGTGCCCGGACAGGGCCCGGGCGATCGTCGGCCAGGCACGGTCCTTGAAATACAGGGACTGCGCCGCCTTTACGATCAGGTCGGCCTCGCCATCTTTCAGGACGCCCATGCCCGTTGCCTGGTCCACGGTCGCCTGGATGTCGACCAGGGCTTCGCTGACCGCGGGAAAACCGAGTTCCGCCGGACCGTGGGAGACCGCGACGGCATCGTCGTTTTCGAGTCGGCCATCGGCGAAAGCCTCATAGATTGAGCCCACGCCGATCATGCCGAACCGGCCGAGCTCCGCCGCTCGCAGCGCCCCCATGCTGGCCGCGCCATAGACGCGAACGCCGCGGGAGATGGCCCACAGGATCTCCTTGTGCCGGATCGCCGGGCGAGTCTCGAAATAGCCGTCGATGATGCCGATGGCGGACGCCCCCGCGGCGACGACTCGAAAGACATCGCCATCGGCCACCGGCGGACGAAAGCGGAAATCCCGACCATTGCGCCGGATGTCGGAGGCCTTGAGCGTCGGTCCGACGAACACGACGGATTGGGCCATCATGGTCATGCCATTGCACCATGGGGGCGCCGGCCGATCGCAAACGTCCCTCTGCTCGTCCGGCCAAGTCCGGGAATGATTACCCGCACGACCGGAATGTCCATATCGGCGTGGGAGAGGTCGAACCAAACCACCTGCCTCAAATTCGCTTCCCGCAACCGTGTCAGCAGCACCTGCAGGTCACCCTCGATGGTGTCGGTGCTGAGATCGGCCAGGTCCCGAAAGTCCACGCGGGTCTCGTCCCGCAGCCAGATCTCCTCCATGGCATAGCGCTCGTTGCCGTCGCGAGGCGGTTGGTAGAATGCCGGTCCAACGTCGTCCCGGCTCCCCGCTATCACGGTCAAACGGGCCTGCGCCGCTTCGGTCAGCGCCCTGGCCAAGGCGACCGCCGGGTCGAGATGACAGCCGAATCCTTTGCTGGCCACGGTGACGGGACGATTATCCGCAGCGTACTCGAAGATCCGGCAGGCAAACGCCGGAATGCCGATATCGGACGTCATGTCCCAGACCTGCGTGATCAGCCCGGCCCCCTGGAATTGGTTCAGGATGCCGGCGACCGCCGGGTCGCAGACGGTCTCGACATCCAGCCTCAGGGCGTCGCGTTGGGCGCTGCCCTGCGCTCGGAGCAAGGCGGTGCAATCCCTTTCGATTAGCTCGTAGATCGCTGCGCACAGCGCCTCGCAGAGGCAGTTCCCCGACGCCAGCCCATTGCTGCTGGTCGGCAGGTTTGCGAGCTCCCGTGGTGCGCAGAAATCCGTGTGCACGAGCTGTGCCGGCACGTAGACACGATCCTCGCTCAGCAGGTCGGTGCCGCAGATCCAATGGATGGAGGATTGCCTGTCGACATCCGGTTCTCCGGTCACAGGCAACTGGTCGAGGTCGATCACCCTCTGATCCCGGGCGAGATCAGACGCGCTGGACCAGATCCGGGGCAGTCGCAGGTGCTGGGCGTGCCAGCTCTCGGCGGCCTCCATGGCGGCGGATGCCTTGGCCGCCGCAAGGCTGAGGCCCTTGCCCTGGTGGACCGAGACCGACCGGCTGAACGGTCGCACGGCCATCACCACCGGAACCCCCAGCCGGTCCAGACCGGTGACGTCGGCAAGCCGGGTGACTCCGATGCGTTGCATGTGCGGCAGGACGCGCTCGAGCGTCGCGTCGAGCGCCACGACACGATGGCCGCCTCGCCGCAGGGCCTTTTGCGTGGCCTGTCCGGACCATGGCAAGGCCCGGTCCGTCATTGGTGCCGATAAGCAGATCATCCCGTCCTGCGGTCGCGGACGGCGCAGCCAGTTCGAATAGGCCGCGCCGTCTTCGACTCCCATCCCGTCACTCCCCGGAATCGTCCTGATTGTCCTGGCTGTCCCGATCGTCTTCCAGGCCGACATCCCGGCCCATTTCATTCCCGTCGGCATAGGCGATCGCTGCCTGCAGATTGACCAGCAGGCCCCGGCGCCAGTTATCGGCCCGTGCCACGCATCGCTTCACCCAATCCGTCTCATCGTCGCTTCTCAATTCGAGCAGCGAGCTCCCCATTACCAAATATGCTGTATCGTTGTATTTCACGATTAGTCTGTGCGGCTTTGACATTGTATGCGCCCCTTTTTACGTATGTTGGTTGTTGGTATTTGCTGCCGTCACTTGGCAGCGACTGCCTGTTCGGTTTTTTCGTCGATGATGTTGTTGGTCCACTTCCTCAGTTGTTTCGATGCTTTGCTGCGCTTCAGCAGTTTTTCTGTCAGCTTTTTGACCCTTTCGGCGGCCGGTGGTGAGTCGTCCCGACTCTCGGTTACATCCCCGCCGCGGTATTCGGTGACGGTGCGGTAAGCGTCGGCCAACGCCGATGCGATACGGGCCGGGTCGGCATTGCCAAGCTCTTTTGCGCCGGCCGGCTGGCCTTTGTTCAGGCCCAGCAGGTCTTGAGCATTGCGATACCGTTGGTCGGCATTCAATTCGCCCGCATTGCGGATCCGCCATGGCCGCACGCCGGCCGAAAGATGCAGCGCGCCCAGCTGCCGCGATATGGCAAGCTTCGGCTTGTCCTTTTTCAGCTTTTCCACCGTTTCGCACACGCATTCGAAATACGGTGCGTGGGATCCGTTTAGAGCGACGAATTGCGCCACGCGCGGGTTCTCGAGCCGCTTTGCGAGCCCTTTCGACAGCGGCGTGCCCAGCTTCCTGACTTTGAACTTGAGAGGATTGGAGACGAGAGTCCGACCGTCCGGCAGGCGGCAAACCGCATGCATGACGTAGGTTGCGGGTTTGTGGGCAAACCATCCCTCCGCACCGAACATCGGCGGAAGCGGCGCCTCCATTTCTTCCGGTCCATCCGCATGGACGAGCTCAAGTTCACCGCAGCCGAATTGGGGCGGCTTGTAGCGGCGGGCGTGCCCGGAGCCTGCCTCGCCGATCCACAGTTCGACGACCCCGTCCTCTGCGGCGACGCCACGCGGCAGATCGATGTCGCCGGTTCCGGTGTAGCGCAGGCGGATCCGTCCCTCCGGAATGGCGTATTGCTCGATCGACGGCATTGCACCTGCCCCATTGCCCGCACCCCGCAGGGTGACGTCCAGGGAGATATCCGGAAATTGCGAATCCTCGGCCATTTCCTGGAATTCGACCAGATCCCCAGCGGCTGACGGCACCGCCCAGGCCCCGCCCATCACGACATCGGGATAGGGCCCGTGCCGGATGTGGAGGATCTCGTCACGGTCGAAATTCTCCCAATCGCGGAACAGCCGGCGGAACAGATCGTGACCCGCCCAGTTCCGTCGGCCGACGAACTGCGCCAGCCGTCCGAACGGGAACAAGCGGCGATAGGCCATCCAACTCAGGCTGCCGCCGCGACCGATGCGGGTGCGCCGTGGGTCGAGGTCCTTTTGATGGGTGTGGAGCAGGTTGAAGAGGTGCCCGATCTCGTGAATCGTGGTGTGCAGGTTCAGGTACTCGATCTCGTTCTGCTTTGCCTGCGGATCGGTCATCCATTCCTTGGAGTCCCTGATCGCTTCGAGAAAGACCGCAGCACCCTGCCTGGCAGGCTCCTGGGCGTCGAACATCACGCCGAGCTTCTTTGCGGACTTGCCCGGTTCGGGTGTCAGGCGTGTCGCGTACAGCAACCGCGCGCCCCAACGCATCGTCTCTGCGGCCGGGTCCTGGGCGAGCAGAGCGTGCAGTTCTTCGTTCGTAACCTCGCCGACCGGCCCCTGCGTGCCCACGCGCAGGACCGGGTCGGAATGGACCTCGACCTTCATCGCGACGCCGGCGCGCCGGAATGCGGATTCGACCGAGTTGACGGTTTTCGTGTTGGCGAAATCATAGGGCGGGTCGTCGAACACCTTCGGCACATCGGCGCCCAGCGCATGAAAGACGTCCAGCTTCATCTGCCGGAACAGCTTGTGAGGTCCGTCCATCCGGCCGGCCCGCACGCTGTAGTGGCGCGATGGCAGCATGCCACCGCCTGCGCTCTCGAAGGCCATGATGGAGCAATCGGTGATGTGTCCATCCTTGCAGCGGAGAAGCAGCCCGCCCTTTTTGACGGGTTTGCTGTCGAACATGTCGACGAAGCAGACGATGGTGAAGCAGTCGAATGCGGTCTTGCGACACGCTATGGATTCGCTGATGAACGAATAGTGATGCTCCTGGCGCGCCCCGTCCTCAAAGACGTCCCCGCTGATCAGCGCATGCTCGGGGTCGACACGAAGATCGACCCATCGTGGCTCGTCTCCCGATTCAGATTCTCCCTGCACGGTGTAGCGGCCACCGAGTTGCTTGAGGATATCGAGGTTTACCCTGGGATTTTCCGGGCCGCTGATCAGTTCGAATGGAAATTCACTCCGGACTTCATCTTTCCAATCCATCGCCTGCCTCCCAAGTCAATGACAAGACTAAAACGGCTTGGAATTGCGGGTTCAACGTAATTAATCGTGACCTGTGGTCCTTGGATTTTTCACGATTCTTTCACGCGGTGACCCGGTGCGGCGGACGGTGATTCACGACCGCATGACACGCCGCCGCGATACTCCTGCCACCAAGGATCGAGCAACTCGGGTGGCATGAATGTTACGAGATCTCTACTACGTCGCGGACGGCAAGGAGCAGCCATTGCGGCGCACCGACACGGCGCGCCTCATCAGTCCGGCGCGGGAGTTTACCGTGGCGCATGTCGCCGCCCGGCTTGCCCGGTCATCCCGCCTGGCCATCGATTCCGGCCCGGCCGAAGGCTGCCTTGTCGTCCGCGGCGACGCCGCGAAGCTGGCCGAGACCGAACGCTATCCCGATATCCGGAGCGCACGAAGCGCCTTTTCGGATTCGGCCGGGCACGAAATGCTTCTGACCGACCACATCCTGGTTCAGTTCGATGAAACCATGGACGAAACCGATCGGGGCCGCATCGCCGACAGGCACGGCTGCTCGGCGGTCCGCAAGCAGAAATACGGGGCCTGGCGACTTCGGGTCGACGACCCGCATCCCGACGCGCCCCTGATCGCAGCGAACCGGCTGAGCGAGGAGCGCGGCGTCACCTATGCGGAGCCGAACATGCTCGCGGCGGCGAAGTACCATTGGCCGCCAAGCGATCCTCTCTTCGCCAACCAATGGCATCTCGACAATACGGGTCAGCGTGGCGGCACGCCCGGAGCGGATGTCGGCGCGCTCAAGGCATGGCGGATCACGCGCGGCGACCCGCAGATCCGTATCGTTGTGCACGATACCGGCATCGATACCCGCCATCCGGACCTTGCCGCCAATCTGGAGCCCGGCTGGGATTTCGACCATGACGACGAAGCCTCGAATGTGGGCGGACCGCACGGTACCGCCTGTGCCGGGATCGTCGCCGCGGCAAGCAACGGCGATGGATGCGTGGGCGTGGCGCCCGACTGCCGGCTGGTGCCGTTGCGTGCCGCCGGACGGCACACCTTCGAAACATGGGTCGAGACGATCCGATGGGCGGCGGCCAACGGCGAGGTCATTTCCTGCTCCTGGAGCATCGGACGTTCAAGCGCGCTGAGCGACGCGATCCGGGCCGCGGCCACGAATGGCCGGGGCGGCAAGGGGATCCCGATATTCTTTGCCGCCGGCAACGATGCCCTGCTGTCCAATGGCATTGCTTACCCCGCGGCATTGCCCTTCGTGACGGCCGTGGGAGCCAGCACCAATCTGGATCAGCGCGCCCAATACAGCCAATTCGGACAGGGGCTGGATATCGTCGCGCCGTCAGGCGGCGGCACCTTGTCGATCGAGACCACCGACGTGACCGGCGCCGATGGATACAACGAACGCCCGGACGGCCATTATTGCGAGGCAAGCGGTCCGAGCGGTTTCAACGGCACATCGGCGGCGACGCCGCTGGCGGCAGGCGTCGCGGCGCTGATGCTGAGCGTCAACCCGGATCTGAGCGCCGAGGACGTCAAGCGCATTCTGCAGGACACGGCCGACAAGATCGATCCGAAGGCCGCCGATTATGATTCCGACGGCTGGAGCCCCGTCTATGGGTATGGCCGGGTCAATGCCGGCGCTGCGGTCGCTGCCGCCCTCGGCCTGGCCGTGCCCGAAAGGGATTGCGGCACGAATGGCCTGGCCTCGCGATCTTCCCAATCCAGCCCAACCCGAAAGGAGACTCGACATGGCTGATACCAACCCCAAACCTGGCACGCGCAAGGTCACCGTCGGTGCACTGAGCGGCGCCATCGTGACGGTCGTCGTCTACTACCTGAGCACGACCGGCATTCAAGTCCCGGCCGAGGTCGTGGCCGCCGCCACCACGCTGGTGACCGCGCTCCTGGTCTACAGGACCACCGAGACGTTCACCCAGCCCTGACCGGCAATGCGGGTCCGGAAAGCGCCGCGCGAAGACCGCATGTCGGACTTCGCGCGGCCTCGGAAGTCCGTTCGCGGTGCAGGGAGTCTCGAGCGAACCCGTCTCCGGGGCGAATTCCCTGAAAAACAGGGAAAAGACAGGGAATTCTCGCAGATCACAGCCGATCCTGCCTCCAGTGGCCGCATAACAGACTGATATTTCTGCCACTTTTGATCGAATTCCCTAATCGAGATATCGGGGATCCTGCGAGTCGAACCGGGAACTTCTCGCACTCGTGGGCCCGTAGCTTGATCGGCCGGCTCAACGGGAGATCCAGCGATCAGGGCGGCAAGAACCAGGGTTGGGCGCCGGCGGCCCTGATGGCATCGCGCACGGCCTTGGACGTGCGGCTGCCGAGATTTTCCATGACAACGATGTCGCCGGGCCGCAGCAAGGGGACCAACTGCTGGTCGACATAGGCGCGGAAGCACTGACCGTTGATCGGGCCATCGAACACGCACGGGGCGGTGAGCCGGTCGCCGCGTAGAGCCCGCAGGAAGGTCAGGGTGCGCCAACACCCGAGCGGGGCCATGTTGGTCTTGATCTAGAGCCTGCCCCCGGCTTGATCGGGGGTCTCATCGATGAAGACCAGCCGCCAGGGATCAAGGTGGCTCTGCCAAACCTTCCAGCGCCGGCGCTTGCGGGCGATTCCGGCCTGCGCTCGCTCAAGACCGGCCAGCTTTTTCTGAACCGCAAGCCCTCGCAACGCAGGAGCTTCCAGACCGTGTCGCAAGCCTTAACGCAAGATTAAAATAGTAAATCCTTAAGTCTCTGCATCTAGACGTCAAAGCAGATGCCAAAGGATCGCTTAATGATTGTAATCGCCAGGCTCCTTCGGCTTTGCATGTTTTAGGCAATCGCCATGGCTGACGTCAGACTGACCAAGAGGGGCAAGACGGCGAAGATCGCCCTGCCCGAGGTCCTTGATCTGAGCACCGCCGCGCCGCTGAAAACGGCGCTGGCGGCGGCGCTTGAAGGCGATCGGCCAATTGTCGTCGACGCCGGCCGGGTCATTCGCCTGTCGACGCCGTGCCTGCAGGTCCTGATCGCCGCGGAGCGGGCGATGAAAGCCGCAGACGTCGCGTTCACGCTCGCCAATCCATCCGACGCCTTCGTCGACACCTTCAACGATCTCGGCGTCTTCTCCCATCTCAAGCAATGGACCATCAAGGGATGACCGGAAAAATCCTGACCGTCGACGACTCCCCCACCATGCTCAAGATGCTGGCTTTCACGCTGCAGAACGCCGGGTATGAGGTGCTGCAGGCGACGAACGGCGAGCAGGGCCTTGATGTACTGGGCGGGCAATCCGTCGACGTGATCATCACCGATGTGAACATGCCGGTGATGGATGGCATCACCTTCATCAAGCGGCTGCGCGAGGACAAGGCGCAGGCCACGGTCCCGGTCCTGATTCTGACCACCGAAAGCTCCGATGAAATGAAGGCCAAGGGCCGTGCCGCCGGCGCTACGGGATGGATCGTCAAGCCTTTTGACCCGGACAAACTGGTCGATGTGGTGCGCCGGGTCAGCCACTGATCCCCGCCGCCCGCCAACGCCCCCAACCAGCATAAGCCGCAAGACAGACATGGACCCCCTGGAGGAATTCAAACAGACCTATTTCCAGGAGTGCGACGAGCTCCTGGCCGATCTCGAATCGCATCTGATGGCGTTGCAGGATGGCGTCACAGAGGTCGAGACCCTGCATGCCGCCTTTCGGTCCATCCACTCCATCAAGGGCGGCGCCGGCGCCTTCGGTTTCGACCGCCTGGTCTCGTTCTCGCACACTTTCGAGACGGTGCTGGACTTCATGCGCGAGGGCAAGGTGGCGCCAAGCAAGGAGTGCGTGGAGGTGGTGGTGCGGGCCGGCGATATCGTCGCCGACCTGGTGGCGGCCGCGCGCAGCGGCGAGGAACCGGACGCCGAATTCGGCGCCGAGGTGCTGCAGCAGCTGGCCGCTATCGCAGGCGATGATGGGTTGGCCACCGACGCCCCGGCGGACGCGGCCGGCGGCGATTTTGACGACATCGACTTCACGCCCATTCCGGTCGAGCCGGAGCCCGAAACCGAAGCCCTCGCCCCAGATGACGCGGCAGAGGCAGTGGCCGTGCAGGCTAAGAATGAGCGCTTCCGGATCGGTTTCAGGCCGACCAGGGCCATGTTCGGCCGCGCCCACGAGCCGCTGATCTTCGTGCGCGAGCTGAGGGCACTAGGCGGCGTCACGACGACGGCGGATGTCTCGGAGCTTCCCGATTTCGCCGAACTGGACCCGGAAGCCGCCTACATCGCCTGGACGTTCGAGTTGAGTACCCAGGCCGGACGACAGGCGGTCGAAGAGATCTTCGAGTTCGTTGTCGACGATTGCGAACTGAGCATCGAGACGCTTGACGCCGATGACCCGCCGCTCGCGGATGTACCGGATCCCGAGCCGTCACAACCGGACAGTCCGGAGCCCGATACCGCTGGGCAACTGGCGAGCCAGGCTACCGCGGATGAAATGCTTTTGGTCCCGACCATCGAACCGGAAGCGGCGGCAATGGGGCCGGTGCCCCCGCACCCTGCACCGCCATCTGGCGAGGCCGCACCGGCGGAAGTGTCCACGAAGGAGGCGCCGGCGCGGCAGGCGAAGACGGCCGGCGTAACCGCGATCCGGGTCGACTTGGAAAAGATTGACCGACTGGTGAACATGGTCGGCGAGTTGGTGATCACCCAGGCGATGATCTCGCAGCAATCCGACTCGATGCTGGCGGAACGATACCCGCAGCTGGTCCAGGGCCTGGAACAACTCCACCAGCACACCCGCGGGCTGCAGGACAGCGTCATGGCGATCCGGGCCCAGCCGGTCAAGTCGGTGTTCTCGCGCATGCCGCGCCTGGTGCGCGAGCTCTCGGCCCAGACCGGCAAGAAGGTGAAGCTGGTGATGAGCGGCGAGACCACCGAGATCGACAAGACGGTGATCGAGCAGCTCAACGATCCGCTGACTCACATGATCCGCAATGCCGCCGACCATGGCGTCGAGGCGCCGGAGGTGCGCAAAGCGGCCGGCAAGCCCGCCGAGGGCACCATTCACCTCTCCGCCGAACAGCGTGGCGGCCGGATCGTCATCCAGATCGCCGATGACGGCGCCGGGGTCAACCGCAAGAAGGTGCGCCATAAGGCGATCGAACGGAACCTGATCTCTGCCGATGCCAAGCTGAGCGACGAAGAGATCGACAACCTGATCTTCCTGCCCGGCTTTTCGACCGCCGACCAGGTCTCGAACATCTCCGGCCGCGGCGTCGGCATGGACGTGGTCAAGCAGAACATCCAGAAGCTGGGCGGCCGGGTCACCGTCCGTTCCGAGCCGGGCAAGGGCTCCCGGATGGTGATGACCCTGCCGCTGACCCTGGCGGTGCTGGACGGCATGATCGTGCGGGTCGGCTCGGAATCCTACGTGCTGCCGCTGGCAACCATCGTCGAGAGCGTGCTGCCGGGACAACACGACGTCCGGCCCGTCGCCGGCGGGCCTGACCTGCTGCAGATTCGCGGCCGCTATGTGGAGATTCTCTCCCTGCGGACGGCCTTCCACATGCCGCCGGCGCCCGGCGTGCAGCCGCTCGTGGTCATCGTCGAGATCGAGGGCGGCGAACAGGTCGGGCTGCTGGTCGACGAGATCGTCGGACAGCAACAGGTGGTCATCAAAAGCCTGGAAGAGAACTTCGACCCGATCGTGGGCATCGCCGGCGCGACGGTGCTCGGCGACGGCAACGTTGCTCTGATCCTCGACGTCGCCGGCCTACGCGTGATGCAGGACCGCTTCGTCGCGCCCGGCCGCGATCGACGCGGGGATACCCACGGTCAGGAGGACGCCGCTTAATGGACAACGCCCCTATCCCCGAAGCGCAGGCCGCCGGTGTCGAGGACGCGAAAGACCTTGCGGAGCAGGCAGATAGCCGCTGCACCCAGCTGGTCGCGTTTACGGTCGGCGACCAGTTCTACAGCGTCGACATCATGGCGGTCCGCGAGATCCGCGCCTGGAGCGGCACCACCGTCTTGCCCAACACCGCGGAGTTCGTGCGCGGCGTGATCAATCTGCGCGGCACCATCGTGCCGATCATCGATCTGGGCGCCCGGTTCGGGCTGGGCCAGACCGACGCCACCAAGACCCATGTGGTGATCATCCTGGTGGTCGGAGAGCGGCTCTACGGGCTGCTCGCCGACACCGTCTCGGACATCCTGACGGTCGCCGAGAGGGACATCCACGCAGTGCCGCAATCCGAGGGCAATGCCGAGAACCCCTTCATCGAAGGGCTGATCACCAATGACGGGCAGATGGTGGCGATGATCGCCCTGCCGCAGATCGTCGACAAGGCCGTGGTGCATTGATGGCGATGACGGCGACCGCGGGGACGTCCGCCACGATTCCCGGCCATCGGGCCCCGTGGACACCTGCCTGTTGCGGTGCGCAGCCCAGAGACGCGTGAGGATGGTTCGCGCAAAGGACTACGAGGATAACAAGCGTGTTCAAAGACATCAGCATCTCAGCGAAGTTGCCGGCCACAATGGGCCTGCTCTGCCTTTTGGCCATCCTGATCACCGGTTTCATCGGCTACGAGGCCGCCTCCATCGGGCACAGGCACGACGCCGCCGAGAAGCTCGAGGCCCTGATGCACGGACGCCAGCAGGCTCTTGAGGATTACCTCGAAACGGTGCGCCAGGATCTCCGGATCATGGCCGGCAGTCCGATCATCGCCGATGCTCTGCAGGATTTCTCGGCCGCATGGCACGAATTGGGCGACCCGACCGATTACCTGCAGCGCGCCTACATCACCGACAACCCCTACCCGACCGGTTCGAAGGATCAACTTGACGCCGCACCGGATGACAGCCGCTACAGCGCCGTCCACACGACATACCATCCGTGGATCCGTCAGTTCCTACGGGAGCGGGGCTACTACGACATCTTTCTGTTCAACCGCGACGGCGACCTCGTCTACACGGTGTTCAAGGAGCTCGATTACGCGACCAATCTGAATACCGGGCAGTGGCGGGATACCGACCTCGGCAACGCCTTTCGCGCGGCCCGCAACGCCGGTCGGAAGGACGCGCATTTCTTCTTTGATTTCATGCCTTATGCGCCGAGCCACGGCTCGCCTGCCAGCTTCATTTCCACGCCGATCACCGACTCGCGCGGGACGTTGCTCGGCGTCCTGGCATTCCAGATGCCGATCGACCGGATTGATCACATCATGAACGTCCATATCGGGTTGGGAGCAACCGGCGAGAGCTACATCGTCGGCCATGACGGGCTGATGCACAGCGATTCCCGGTTCTCAGAGGAGTCCACAATCCTCGAGGTCCAGGTCGATACCGAGACGGTCGAGCGCGCCCTCAGCGGGGAGACCGGCGTCGATATCGTCCCCGGCTATAGCGGAGTCCCGGTGATGTCCGCCTTCGGCCATGTCGAGTTTCTCGGGACGACCTGGGCGATCCTGGCCGAGATCAACGAGGCAGAAATCCTGGCACCAGTGCGCCGCATGACGGTTTGGATCGCCCTCGGAGGGCTCGCGGTCCTGCTTGTCAGCTCAGTCCTCGCAGTCGTGATTGCCCGCACCATGAGCCGGCCCATCGCCCTGGTCACCGAATGCCTCGATCGTCTGGCCCATGGCGACCAGAGCGTCGCCATTCCCGACACCGAGCGTCGCGACGAGATCGGCAGGATGTCCAAGGCGCTGGCAGATTTCCGCGGCATCAGCATCGGGGCCGCCCAGGCCCAGGCGGCGCTCGATAGCGCGTCGGGCAGCTTCATGATCGCCGACGCAAACAACGACATCGTCTACCTCAACCGGACCGCCCTGGGCATGTTCCAGGAGGCCGAGTCAGATCTGCGCCAGGACTTACCGGACTTCCGGGCCAATGGCATCGTCGGCTCGTCGATGGACGCGTTCCACAAGAACCCGGCGCACCAGCGCAACATGCTCGCCAGCCTGTCTGGCGTCCATAAGGTCCGCATACAGGTTGGAGGCCGCACCTATGACCTGGCCGCGACACCGGTATCCTCCGAGGACGGTTCCCGCATCGGGACCACCGTGGAATGGCGGGAGGTCACGCAGGAAGCCGCGATCGAGAGCGAGGTGGCCGAGTTGGTGCGGTCGGCGTCGGAGGGCGATTTCACCCGGCGGCTGGACGAGTCCGGCAAGGCCGGCTTCATGTTGGAGCTGTCGCGGGGCATGAACGCCCTGGCGGCGACCGTCGACCAGGGCCTGTCGGAGACCGTCAAGGTCATGGCCGGCCTCGCCGAAGGCGACCTCACCCGCCGCATTGATGGCGACTATCACGGCAGCTTCCTGCAGCTCAAGCGCGACACCAACCGCATGGCCGAGAAGATCGCCGAGATCGCCGGCGGCATCTCCGAGAGCACCACCGCCGTGCGCAGCGCCACCGACGAGATCGCTGCCGGCGCGTCCGACCTCGCCGGCCGCACCGAGCAGCAGGCCTCCTCGCTGGAGCAGACCTCCGCCTCCATGGAGGAGATCTCCGCCACCGTGCGCCAGAACGCCGACAACGCTCAGCAGGCCAACCAGCTCGCCGCGGCCGCCCGCGAGGCCGCCACCGGCGGCGGCGCGGTCGTCACCTCCGCCGTGGAGGCCATGGGCCAGATCGAGGCGTCGTCGCAGAAGGTCACCGAGATCGTCGGCATGATCGACGAGATCGCCTTCCAGACCAACCTGCTGGCCCTGAACGCCGCCGTGGAGGCGGCCCGGGCCGGCGAGGCCGGCAAGGGTTTTGCCGTGGTCGCCACCGAGGTCCGGGCGCTGGCCCAACGCTCCGGCCAGGCGTCCAAGGAGATCAAGGAGCTGATCCTGAACTCCGACAGCCAGGTCCGCGAGGGCGTCGGCCTGGTCAAGCAGGCCGGCGAGTCCCTGGAGGAGATCGTCACCTCGGTGAAGAAGGTCGCCGACATCGTGTCCGACATCGCCGCCGCCAGCCAGGAGCAGGCCTCCGGCATCGACGAGGTGTCGACTGCCGTCACCAACATGGACGAAATGACCCAGCAGAACGCCGCCCTGGTCGAGGAGACCACGGCGGCGCTGACCTCCGCCCAGACCCAGGTGGCCGACCTGGACGACCTGGTCGGATTCTTCAAGACCGGACGTCAGAGCGCCGCCCCCGAGGCGGCGGTGCCGCTGACCGTCGTCGCCGACGGGGCCGCGGCCAAGCCGAACCAGGGGCACGGGCAGCAACGCACGATCACCAGGAAGGTCGCCACCGGCGGCACCGTCGCCGGCGACGACGACTGGCAGGAATTCTGACGATCAGAGTCTCATTGAATATGGATAGTGCGCTATGCCCCTGCACAGAAGACTGACCGGCAGCCTGTTCCTAAAGCTTGCCGTTCCCGTGCCGCTCGTGATGGTCATTTGCCTGGCCGCCGCCTGGTACCTGATCCCCCAGAGCGTCATCCAGCATGCGCGCGAAAGTGCCATCAATTCGGCGATCCAGACCGCAAACCAGTTCAAAACGATCCGCGGCTACTACACCAACAATGTGGTCCGCAAGGTCGTCGCGGACGGCAATCTCAGACCCTCCTTCACGCACCAATCGGAACCGGACGGGATCCCGTTGCCGGCTACCTTCATCCATGACGTGAGCGCCCTGCTCGCCGAAGAGGATACTACTGTCAGTCTCTACAGTGCCTTTCCCTTCCCCGTCCGCAGCGACAGGCAGCTTGACGAGTTCCAAGCCCAGACTTGGGAGTTCCTGACAGAGCGTCCCGAAGAGGTTGCCACGCGCGAAGAGCAACACGGTGACCGTACCATCATCCGGGCGGCCGTTGCCGATCGGATGGTCGCCGAAGCCTGTGTGACGTGTCACAACACCCATGCGGATTCACCGAAGACTGACTGGCGCCTGGGCGACGTTCGCGGCGTGCTGGAAGTCACCAGCGACATTTCAAATGAGGTTGCAGCGGCTCAAAGTCTGAGCAACAAGATCGTGGTGTTCGGTGGGATCGCCGCGCTGCTTGTCATGATTGTCTGTGTGACCGGCGCAGCCTACGTGGCCGTTCCACTGAGGAAGATGACCGCCGCCACGGGGCAGCTCGCTTCCGGTGACATGGAGTGTCAGGTCCCCGGGCGCACCCGGGCGGACGAGATCGGCCAGATGGCCCGGTCACTGGAACAGATTCGTACCGTCGGTGTTACGGCAACCCGTGCCCAGGCCGCGTTGGACAGCGCGTCGGCCGTCATCATGATGACGGATGCCGACCACAACATCATCTACATGAACAAAGTGGCGGTAGAAATGTTCCGGGGGGCGGAGGCGAAATTGCGCCAGGACTTCTCCGGGTTCAGCGCCGACGGGCTGATCGGCACCAATATAGACGCATTCCACAAGAACCCATCGCATCAGCGCAGCATTCTGGAGGGGCTGACGGGCTGCCATCGGGCGCGCCTGAAGCTTGGCGGCCGGACCTACGACCTTGCGCTCACGCCGGTAATGAATGAAGCCGGCGATCGTCTGGGCGCGACTGTCGAGTGGCGCGACGTGACCCTGGAGCTGGCAATCGAGGAGGAGGTGGCCGAGTTGGTGCGGTCGGCGTCGGAGGGCGATTTCACCCGGCGGCTGGACGAGTCCGGCAAGGCCGGCTTCATGTTGGAGCTGTCGCGCGGCATGAACGCCCTGGCGGCGACCGTCGACCAGGGCCTGTCGGAGACCGTCAAGGTCATGGCCGGCCTCGCCGAAGGCGACCTCACCCGCCGCATTGATGGCGACTATCACGGCAGCTTCCTGCAGCTCAAGCGCGACACCAACCGCATGGCCGAGAAGATCGCCGAGATCGCCGGCGGCATCTCCGAGAGCACCACCGCCGTGCGCAGCGCCACCGACGAGATCGCCGCCGGCGCGTCCGACCTCGCCGGCCGCACTGAGCAGCAGGCCTCGTCGCTGGAACAGACCTCCGCCTCCATGGAAGAACTCTCCGCCACCGTGCGCCAGAACGCCGACAACGCCCAGCAGGCCAACCAGCTCGCCGCGGCCGCCCGCGAGGCCGCCACCGGCGGCGGCGCGGTCGTCACCTCCGCCGTGGAGGCCATGGGCCAGATCGAGGCGTCGTCGCAGAAGGTCACCGAGATCGTCGGCATGATCGACGAGATCGCCTTCCAGACCAACCTGCTGGCCCTGAACGCCGCCGTGGAGGCGGCCCGGGCCGGCGAGGCCGGCAAGGGTTTTGCCGTGGTCGCCACCGAGGTCCGGGCGCTGGCCCAACGCTCCGGCCAGGCGTCCAAGGAGATCAAGGAGCTGATCCTGAACTCCGACAGCCAGGTCCGCGAGGGCGTCGGCCTGGTCAAGCAGGCCGGCGAGTCCCTGGAGGAGATCGTCACCTCGGTGAAGAAGGTCGCCGACATCGTGTCCGACATCGCCGCCGCCAGCCAGGAGCAGGCCTCCGGCATCGACGAGGTGTCGACTGCCGTCACCAACATGGACGAAATGACCCAGCAGAACGCCGCCCTGGTCGAGGAGACCACGGCGGCGCTGACCTCCGCCCAGACCCAGGTGGCCGACCTGGACGACCTGGTCGGATTCTTCAAGACCGGACGTCAGAGCGCCGCCCCCGAGGCGGCGGTGCCGCTGACCGTCGTCGCCGACGGGGCCGCGGCCAAGCCGAACCAGGGGCACGGGCAGCAACGCACGATCACCAGGAAGGTCGCCACCGGCGGCACCGTCGCCGGCGACGACGACTGGCAGGAATTCTAGGCAGCGCAGCCATGACCCGCCCCGCCCGCACCCCAAAGGAGACCGGCATGAGCGTCCCGCCGGCCGGCCAGGACGCCCTGAAGGGCCTCCCGAAGATCGACCTCACGGAGAAGAGCTTCGACTTCATTCGCGTCCTGTTGCGCGAGCAAACCGGCATCACCCTGGCCGGGAACAAGCGGGACATGGTGTATCGCCGGCTGATCAAGCGCCTACGGGTCCTCGGTCTCGACAGCTTCGAGGCCTATTGCGACCACCTGTCCGGCCCGGACCGGGATGCCGAGATCCGCCAGATGAAAAATGCGCTGACCACCAATCTGACCAAGTTCTTCCGTGAGCGGCACCATTTCGAGCATTTGGCGAAGGTCGCGCTGCCGCCGCTGGTCGAGAGAGCCGAACGCTGCGGCGCCCGACGCCTGCGTATCTGGTCGGCCGGCTGCTCGTCCGGTGAGGAGCCGCACTCCATCGCCATAACGCTGTGCCGGCATATGCGCGAACTGGACACCTGGGATGCCAGGATCCTGGCCACCGACATCGACACCGACATGATCGAGGCGGGCCGTGCAGGCCTCTATCAACGGCGCATCATCGAGGACATTCCGCCCCATCTGCGCAAACGCTTTTTCCTGGACGCTGGCGCCGAGGGGGAGTGCCAAGTCACCGACGATGCACGCTCTTTGATCACCTTCAAGCCGCTCAACCTGCTGCAAACCTGGCCGATGAAGGGCCCATTCGACGTAATCTTCTGCCGCAACGTTGTGATCTATTTCGACAAACCGACCCAGCGGTCGCTATTCGATCGCTTTGCCGACATCCTGAAGGATGACGGCTTCCTTTACATCGGACACTCCGAGTCGCTGTTCAACGTTACCGACCGATTCCGATCTCAAGGGCAGAGCATCTATCAGAAGGTCGCGTGATGGGTATCCGCCGCAGCGCCGATTCGACCCGTTCCCCCTGCCAGTCATCACGACCGCACGAGCGCTGGAACTGAAGAATGGTCCGTGTCCTCATCGTCGACGACTCCGCTCTGATGCGGCAAATCCTCACCAAAATCCTCTCCAGCGATCCCGAGATCGACGTCGTGGGCAGTGCGCCGGATCCCTTTGTCGCGCGGCAGAAGATCAAAGAGCTCAATCCGGACGTCATCACCATGGATGTCGAGATGCCGCGCATGGACGGGCTGACTATGCTGGAGAAGATCATGCGCCTTCGTCCGACGCCGGTCGTCATGATCTCCACCCTGACCCAGAAGGGTGCCAACACCACGTTGCAGGCACTGGAGCTGGGCGCGGTCGATTTCATCGGCAAACCGACCATCGATGTGCAGAACGGCTGGGATGAATTGCGGGACGAGCTGATCGCCAAGATCAAAGCCGCGTCCGGCGCGCGGGTCACGGCACTCACCCAGCGGCCCGGCGTTGCTCGGTCCGGCCCGCTGGCGCCGCTGGCATTCGGCACCACAGACAAGGTTGTCGCGATCGGTGCGTCGACCGGCGGGGTGGAGGCACTGCGCACGGTCATCGGGGCGATGCCGGCCGACGGGCCGCCGATCCTGATCGTGCAGCACATGCCGCAGAGCTTCACCGAGCGCTTTGCCGAGCGGCTCGACGGCTTGAGCGCCATGTCGGTTTCGGAGGCCGCCGACCGCGCGCGGGTGCTGCCGGGACATGCCTATATCGCCCCGGGAAACCGGCATCTTCGGCTGGTCCGCTCCGGCGCGCAGTTCCAATGCCAGCTGGCCGACACGGCCCCGGTCTCCGGCCATCGGCCATCGGCCGACGTCCTGTTCGGGTCCATGGCGGAGTCCGCTGGCGCCAACGCGGTTGGCGTCATCCTGACCGGCATGGGCAAGGACGGCGCGGCGGGGTTGCTGCGGATGCGCCAAGTCGGTGCCGCCACCATGGGCCAGAACGAGGCGACCTGCCTGGTCTACGGCATGCCGAGGGCGGCCGCGGAGGCAGGCGCAGTGATGGACGAGTACCCGCTCAGCCGGATCGCCGGGATGATCGCGGAAGCCTGCCGGGCAACCCGGCAGAAGGCCAGCGCATGACCGCGGATCCGGGCGATGCCCGGCGTCGGATCAGGGAGTCTTGAAGCCATCGTGGTCCAGGAAAGCCCATCGATCAGGGCCGGTTTGCCGGCCGGATGGGCCCTGCACCGTCGATGAAACTTGGAGTGTGAAAAAGCGTCCCTTCGGCGTTGGCCGCTGGGATTCTATTTGGAGTACAGACTATGCCCACAGCGCAGAACATGCTTGTCCTTGTGGTCGACGATCAGCAGAGCATGCGCCAACTGGCCTGCTTCACGCTGGAGCAGATCGGCGTACGGAACGTCGTTCAAGCCAAGAACGGACACCAGGCCCTTGAGGCAATGCAGCAGAACCGCTTCGACCTGGTGATCTCCGATTGGAACATGGAGGGCATGGACGGCATGGATCTGCTCAGGACGATCCGGTCCGACCCGCTGCAGAAGAAGACGCCGTTCATCATGGCGACCGGCCAGAATTCCAAGGATCATGTCCAGGAGGCCATCAAGGCGGGTGTGAACAATTATATCGTGAAGCCGTTCAGCGCGAAGGTTCTGAAGGACAAGATCGAGGCGGTCGTCGGCGCCCTGAAATAGGCCCCCGGGGCCGGCCAGGCCGCGTGGCGGCTATTCTTCAGGCGGCATCTCGAGCCGGCGGGCGAAGCGGCGCCGTAGATCCTCGATCAGCAGCACGTCAAGCAGAGCGGCGGTCCACTCCCGACCCGCCGGGCCGGCCTGCCCATCGCCGTCGGGTGTAGGCATCGCCTCCACCGCGCCCACCATCACCTCCAAGGCCCGCACCAGGTTCTCCAGGGTCTGGCGGATGAGATCGTCGGACTGCAGCGCAGTCACCAGCTCGTTCATCTCCTCCGGCCCCAAATCCGGCCGGTTCGCCCCAATCGGCCCGAACAGGTGCCCCGAGACCACATCCATCATGCGCCGCTGCTCGGACAGCGTACTCTCGATGGACTCGCGGGTCGCATGGAGACCGCCGAGGAGGAACCCGACAAGCGTTTCCGGCGGTACATCCATGGCGAGCGACGCCACGCCGGGTCGGGCGGCGCCACGCGCCTCTGGACGGTTCTCACTTCCGGCGGTCGACGTCATCGGCGACCAATCCTTTCGCTGCCGCTATCAATATTGGCCGCGGCGATGGCGGACTTCGCGAAAGTCTAGGATATCGAGCTTTCGATTGGCTTAACGGATTATGAAAATATCAATATCGATATTTCAATAAATTTGAAATATTCGATATCGTCTTTTTCAAATATGATTAATAATACAGGGAACTTTTACTTCTAAGGTCTATAGTTCACGGATCAATGCCGATATATGCCGCCATCATGCCCCGCACTATCGCAACTGCCGCCCCATGACTCCTGCCGCCATTGCAGAAATCCTGAACAAACATGATCGGTGGTTGCGCGGCCAGGCCGACGGCGCCCGCGCCGAACTGTCAGGGTGTGATCTGTCCGGCTCGGATCTTTCCGGACGCGACCTGAGGCGGGCGGTCCTCAGCGATGCAAGGCTTTGCCGGTGCGACCTGTCCGGTGCCCGGCTCGACGAGGCCGACCTGTTCTGCGCCGACCTGTCCGGAGCCCGGTTGGAAAAAGCGACCTTCGTCAACGCGGAACTGCGCGGCGCGGTCTTCGAAGGCGCCGACTTGTCCGGCGGCGACCTGCGATCCGCGCGCCTGCGCCGCGGCTTACGCTTCGCCTCCGCCTCTGAGGTCGACATCGAGACGATCCCGCAGAACTTCCGCCAGGCGGTCTTGCGCGGCGCGGAGATGTCCGGGGTCGACGCGCTCGGCGCCGACTTCACCGCTGCCGATCTGGCCGGCGCCAACCTGAGTGATGCCAGCCTGTCCGAGGCCGCGCTTACCCAGGCCGACCTGTCCGGCGCGGTGCTCTCAAATGCGGATCTGACGGGTGCCGACCTGGCGACGACCCGCCTGGACGGCGCGGTGCTGGAGGGCGCCCGGCTGGTCGGAACGGTTCTCCAGCAGGACGATCACGGCCAAGCGGACCTTTTGGACAGGATCGCGGCGCACCGCCTATGGCTGGAAGGGCGCGGCGGCGCGGCGCTGGTTCTCACCCACGTTGCGCTGGGCGCCGCCGACCTCGAGGGGCAAGATCTGAGCGGCGCTGTGCTGCGGCATGTCGCCCTGCCCGCAGCCAGGCTCCGCTGCGCCCGGCTCATGCTAGCCGATCTCAGGGGCAGCGACTTGAGCGGTGCCGATTTGAGCGAGGCGGACCTGCGCGGCGCCGACCTACGTAATGCCGTGCTGCGCGACTCGGACCTCTCCATGGCTGATCTCGGTCCGGCTGAATTGCGAGGTGCTGACGGCGCCTCCACCGGCCGGTCGAAGCCGGCCGACCTGACCGGCGCGCTCTTGGACGGCGCCAATCTGGACGGCGCCTCGCTCGACGGCGCCATCTTGCCAGGCGCCGCGCCCGCACAGTCCGATGCATGACCACGGGGAGTGAGATCGAACCCATGACCACCGCCAGCCACAAACCTGGAGTTCGCGGGCCTGGCGCCGGGCCGACCGATGCCCGCCGCCGCTATCTCGACCAGGGTATCGGCGCCACCGTAATCCAGGTCCTTCAGGGCGATTGTTACGTCTCCGCCGCCCCGGACGAGGTTTTAACGACGGTGCTGGGGTCCTGCGTTTCGGCCTGCGTGCGCGATCCAGTGGCGCGTTGCGGCGGCATGAACCATTTCCTGCTGCCGGCGGGCCGCGAGCGTCCTGTGGAGGACATCGCGGCGGCCAGCCTGCGTTATGGCAGTTTCGCCATGGAACAGTTGATCAATACGGTGATGGCTTCAGGCGGGCATCGCGAGCGCCTTGAGATCAAGGTCTTCGGCGGCGCCAACGTAATGCGCGGCATGACCGCCATCGGCCATCGCAATGCCGATTTCGTCGAGGAGTTCCTGCGGTCGGAGGGGTTCGAGGTCGCCGCCCAGCACCTGCGCGGCATCTGGCCGCGCAAGATCCAGTTCTTTCCTCACAGCGGTCAGGTGCGCATGCGCGAGCTGAAGGACGGCTCGGCGACCGGCTTGATCGGGCGGGAGGTCCGCGAGGGTCCACGCGTGGCCGCCAATCCTGCCGGTGGCACTATTGAGTTGTTCGACTAGACCACGGTCGCCGCGACGCCGAGCGGGGACCTGGTGGGCGATCACGGGATCGAACCGCTGACCTCGTCGGTGCAAATGAGTGACTAGGCCTCCGCTTCGGGCATTGTTACAAGAACCGGCCGCCAATTGAGACGTTGTTGCGGTAGCCCGGCGGATGTTGAAGATTTCATAGGCCCGCCATCACTTGCCACCGCCCGTGATCCATCACCCTGTCTGGCTCTATCTGCGATTTTGCCTAAGCCTGTGCGACGTTGAGGACCTGCTGGCGGTGCGGGCGGACTCCGGCGAACCGGTCTCCGCCTGGATCCCCGACGCATAAGGAGGTCCTGGACGGGTTAGCGAATTCGACACCGCAGAGCGCGAGCACATCCGCAATTCGAGTCCCCCGCGCCAGGTTCCAGGGAGCGCGCTGCCATGGGCGACAATCCGGTGTCAGAACCGAAGAAACCGCCAGCTGGCCGCGGAATGTTCGTCCAGACGCTCAAGGCCATATCGTGCAGCCGCTGCCTGTACTTCGTGGTATTCATCCTGGCTGATCGGCCGGTCGATTTCCGGGTAGTCGCCGGCCCGATAGCAGGGTCGATACTGATCCATGAGATTCACGTAAGTGTTTGGCGAGACCTGCTCCGCGAGGAAACGCAGCACCTGGTCGCTGCCGGCGATCTGGTTAGGCAGGACCAGATGGCGCACGAGTAGACCGCGCCGCGCCAGTCCGTCGTCGGCAATCACAAGGTCGCCAACCTGGCGATGCATCTCGGTCACCGCCGCCTGGTTGACTTCAACGTAGTCCCGCACCCGGGAATACTTTCGAGCCATGTCGGGATCGCCATACTTCATGTCCGGCATGTAGATATCGATCACGCCTTCCAGCAGGGCGAGCGCCTCCGGGCTGTCATAGCCACCGGTGTTGTATACCAAAGGACACTCAAGCCCCTGTTCCGCCGCGATCGCCACGGCCGCCAGGATCTGGGCGACGACGTGGCTCGGGCTGACCAGGTTTATGTTGTGGCAGCCCTGCGCCTGTAAGGAGAGCATCATCCCGGCGAGTTCCTCGGCGGAAACCTCGCGGCCCTGTCCCTTCCAACTGATCTCCCAGTTCTGGCAGTAGATGCAGCGCAAATTGCACCAAGAGAAGAAGATCGTTCCGGAGCCGCCCCATCCCCGCAGACAATCCTCTTCCCCGTGGTGCGGGCCGAAGGAGTAGACGACGGCATTCTCGCCTGTTCGGCACACCGCGCCCTTGACGCTCTTGGTCCGATCCACGTGGCAATACCGGGCACAGAGGTCGCAATCCTTCAGGTGTTCGCTCGCCTCGGCGACACGGCGGGACAACGCGCCCGATCGCAGCAGCGCTCGGTAGCCGGGCTCGGGCCTCGTTCCCTGTGCCCCCAGATCCAGCGCCTTGTCTCTAATCGAAGCGATCACAGCGTGCGTCCGTCGTGCTCCCTTGCGGCGCCAGTTGGGTCTTGTCGGTGCAGACCGGCGCCCCTTCGCATTGTTGCCGGCGGCGATTGCGACTGTCTTGACCTGTGTCAAGGCCCGAGCGCGGCAGGCCCGGCCGAGAGCCTCTGCAGCGAATGACCCTCACGCCGGAACGACAGTTCACGTCGTTGGCCGCGGCCAAGCCCGACTGGCTTCTCTCCCTTTGGCGCAGGCTGGATTCCGACCGTCTGACGCAGGTCAATGCCCTACGGCCCCTCCGTAGCCAGACTTCTCCATGAATGACCACATCGTCTCGCAAGAGGACGCCTTTTGTGACGAGCCGTTGCGATGACAAGCCGGTCGTAATGTCAGGGCGCAGACTTCGACCGGCCGACGGTGAGGCCAGACCATCGAATACGAGCTTCCTGCGTCGCGCTTTCCTTGTCCGAAGCGGGAAGGCCGCGTTGTTGGCCGCGAGCACCCTGGGACTCCCGATGCCTCAAATCTCCATCGCTCAGACTGACGACCCTCCTCGCGAAACCGCACTGCCGGAGCCTCATCAAGAAGGGCGCCTGACGCTCGAAGCAGCATTGGCAAGGCGGCGCTCGATCAGGGCGTTCTCGCAGGGATCCCTGACATTGGCGGAGATCTCGCAACTGCTTTGGGCCGGGCAAGGCATCACCAGCCCTGCGGGGTATCGGACGGCGCCTTCGGCCGGCGCCCTCTATCCGCTGGAGCTCTATGTGGCCGCCGGGCAGGTCGAGTCGCTTCCCGCGGACGTGTTCAGATACCAACCGTCAAGACACAAGCTCGAACGGGTCGGATCGGGCGATCGACGCCGCTCCTTAAGCCGGGCGGCGCTCTCGCAGACGTGGATCGGGGACAGCGCCGCGATCATCGCCGTCGCGGCGATACCGCGACGCACGACGTCGAAGTACGGCGATCGCGGCATTCGATACGTCTATATGGAGGCAGGTCATGCCGCCCAGAACATCTGTCTTCAGGCCGCGTCCCTGGGCTTGGCCGTGACGCCGGTCGGTGCGTTTCGGGACGATGAGATCCGCGACGTACTGCAGATGAGACCGGAAATGGAGCCGCTCTACCTCCTGCCAATCGGACGGCGCTGACGACCGTCGTCGTCAGCACGCCGTGAGGCCAAGCGCGCAGCCCGGCTGCCGCCGACTCCCGGTCAGCTTTTGACAGCGTCGGCCCTTCAGGGCCCGCGGTCTGCCGCCAACCTGGCCGGCAACGCAGAAAATCATCCGAAATTGTGCCCGTTCGGATTTGTTGGCGGTGCGGGCGGTCCAGAGCGAAACCGTCTCTGGTGCAATTTCCCTGAATAACAGGGAATGAACAGGGAAATCTGTCAATGGATCAGGGAATCTCGATATGGGAACAGGGTAATCATTCAGCAGATCAGCACGACCGTTCGGGCGGCGCTCAGGTTCGAATCGGAGGCCTGCAACCACCGAGAATTGACTTTGCTGGTGCCGGTTTGAATGCGGGCAATCGATCGGCCCCATCACCGACCATCGAACCCAACCGACGATGGTGGTCCTCAGCCGCGACTGGCTACGGCGGCGATTGATGGAACGGCCTGTCCTCCACCGGGTGATAGTCGAGGTCATATCCGAAATATCGTGGCCCGACGAGTTCGAGGCCCTGCGGAGAACGCCACTGCGGATTGCAGGGAATTGCCAACGCCGCCACCCGAAGTCCGAACCGCAGGGATTCAGTCGTTATGGGCTCACCGGTATCGATGTCGAGCAGGGTGATGAGATCCGGCGTCGTCACGATCGGCTTTCCGTCCAGATACGCAATCAGGAATTCGTTCTGAAAACTGAGCCGCAGCGTCCGGCCCCGGAACTGGTCCAGCCCCTCGATCTTCGTCTCGCCGAGCGCAAAGCCGCCGATGGTCCGTCGCTCAACATCCTGAACCCGCCCGCGGAACAGGGCGAAGGCACCGAGGCGATCTTGCATGGTGACGACCGGATCGGCGTGCTTAGCGCGGCTGCGACGCAAGGTGCGGCCAAGATCGGCGGCCAGCGTCAGCGTGCCCTTAACGATGGCCTTCTTCGCCTGCGCGCCACGCATCGGATAGAAGGCCAGCAATGCCGACCCACCCATCTCGATGGTGGCCGCCCGCGCCAGGCGCTCGGTCCAGCGGTTGTCAATGGTGTCGAGAATGATCGAGTTGCCCTTGTCATCGGCCAGCACCATTGGCGTGGCGGCGACGCCGTGCAGGGTGAAGGTCACCATCTGCAACTCGGGAAAGGCACGCCCCATGCCGTCGCCGTCGACCAGCGGCAGTCCAGTCTCCGCTGCGACGATGAAGGGCGTTGTGGAATTCAGGCCGCCCGCCTCGCCACAAAGTACTGCGGAAATCGGCTCGCCGAGGAGTTCCTCCAGTTTGCGGAAAGCTAAGACGATCTCGTCGCCTTGAGGCAGCTTTTCGGTCATCACCGTCGGCGCGCCCATCATGCAGGCAGGCACAATCCAGCCGTCGTCGGGCATCTGGTCGATGTCGACCAACCGTACCGGGGCGTTGCGCCGGATCGCCTCCTTCGCCATCAGCTTGCCGATATAGGGATCACCGCCGCCGCCGGTACCCAGGATGGCGCCGCCGGTCGCGATGTCGTCCATGTCGTCGATGTCGATCAGCCGCATAGGTCAGTCCTTCCGGGTCAGGCCGCCAGCGGGCGGTAGTCCAGTTCGGGGTAGCCGAAGGCGGCCGGACCGACCACCTCCAGCGCGGGTACCGTCCGCAACAGGTCATGGGCCGGCAGCGCGATGGTCGCCAACTGCTGGCCGTAGCGCAGCATCTCTGTGGTGATCGGCTCGCCGGTCTCCAGCTCAACGTTGATGATGAGGTCCGGCACCGTCACCTCGGCGACGCCGTCCCGCCAGAAGACGAGGTTCTCGTTCTGGATGGCAATCTTCGCGCTTTCGCCACGATGGTCGCCGACGCCGTCCAGCAACGTCTCTCCGACCGCGAACCCGCCTTTCAGGTCGCGGCGGACGTCGATCACCTTGCCGGTGAAGGCGAGACTGGCGCCGGTAGCCGCCAGCACGGCGTCAACTGCATCGCGACGCTGGGCGCGGGCGTCAACGATCGCACGGCCGATCTCCAGCGCCTGGGTGACGGTGCCGGGGATCGCGTGGCTGGCCAGGAAACCGGCCGGCATCGGCGCCGTCGCCAACCCCGCCCCGGCGCCCATGTCCACGGCGATCGACCGCGCGAAGCGCTCCAACCAGTACATGTCGACGACGTCCTTGAAGACGACGGTGTTGCCCTTGTCGTCGGAGATTGCCGCCGGCGCGGGCGACTGGCCGTAGATGAAGAAGGTGGTCATCTGGACTTCGGGAAAGGCCCGGCCCATGCCGTCGGCATCGAGCACCGGGATGCCCGCCTGCGCTGCCGTCAGCATCGGTTCCATGGAGTTGGCGCCGCCGATCTCCGCCGCGATCAGCGCCGCCATCGGCTGCCCGACCGTGACCTCCAGAGCGCGAAGAGCGCGCAGGCATTCCTCACCCTCCTCGAATTTCTCGACGCCGACGACGGGCGCGCCGATGCCGCCGACGCTGGCCACCGGCGCGTCGTCCGGCAAGGCGCCAAGCGGCAGAATGTCGACCACCGCGCCCCGGCGCATCAGCTCCCGGGTCCGCAGCATGCCGATATAGGGGCTGCCGCCGCCGCCGGTCCCCAACAGGGCGGCACCGAGCGCCAGCGGCTCGAGGTCCGCCTCGGTCAAGCGCCAGGTCTCAGGCATGAAGCTCTCCGACGGCCTTCACCCGAATGCGGGTGGCGTTCCCCGGCAGGTAGGCCAGCGGCACGTCCTCGACATCGACGATGTCGATGGTTTCGGGCCGCGCGCCGGCCGACTCCGCCGCCTCCGTCGCCCGGCGCTTGGCGTCGTCCAGCGCCTCGGTCCGCCCCATCTCGGCCAGCGCGTAGACCCGGTCGATTTCGCCGCTGACCTGGGCGATCGCGGCACCGACGGCATTGGCGACGGCGTAGTGCTGCGGCTTGACGACGTCGAGCTCGCCGATCCGATCGCCGACCAGGATGCTGCCACCGCCCACGACGATCACCGGCAGCGGCTCGGGCGAGAGCCGCGAGCGTTCGACCGCCAGTTCCACCATCCGGGCGATCTCCTCGCGCGTCCGCTCGATCAGCCCCGCGTCGAGGTGCTCGACGCTGGCTCGGTCGCCGATCTCGGCAGCACCTGCGGCAATCACCACATCGGTCGTCGTCAGCGTATCGCCGCCGAAGCACAGCGCATCCTCGGTCAGCCGGAACCCGACCGAGCGTGGTCCGACGGCGACCTTGCCGTCGGCCTCTTCGACCACCAGCGAGCCGCCGCCGAGGCCGATGGAGAATACGTCGGGCATGCGGAAGTTCGTGCGGACCCCGCCGACCTCCACGGCGACCGAGGCCGGCCGGGGGAACCCCTTGTGCAGCGCCCCGACATCGGTCGTCGTGCCGCCGATATCGACGACGATCGCCTCGGCGACGCCGGAGAGGAAGGCGGCGCCGCGCATCGAGTTGGTCGGGCCGCTGGCAAAGGTCAACACCGGGAAGCGCTCGGCGAAGCCGGCATCCATCAGGGTGCCGTCGTTCTGGGTCAGGAAGAACCGGCCCTTGATGCCGCACCGGTCCAGCGCACCGCGAAACGCCGTCATCACCTGCGCCGACAGGTCGCGCAGACAGGCATTCATGATCGCCGCGTTCTCGCGCTCCAACAGGCCGATGCGGCCGATATCGACTGACCGCGTGATGTGGGCGTCCGGGACCACCTCGGCCAGGACGCTTTCGGCTTGCTCCTCCATCTCCGTGTTGACCGGGCTGAACACCGAGGAGATGGCGATCGAGCGGATGCCCTTGGCGGCGATGTCGGCGCCGATGCGGCGCAGCTCGTCCGGGTCGAGCGCGGAGATCACGCGGCCGTCGAACTCATGCCCGCCATGGGCCATGTAGACGTGGTTGCCAATCGCCGACCTGAGGTCTTCGGGCCAGTCGACCATTGGAGGCAGCGAGGCGGTTGCCGGAAGTCCGAGCCGAACGGCGGCGGTCAGGGCGAGGTCGCGGCGCTGCACCACCGCGTTTGTGAAGTGGGTGGTGCCGATCATGATTACGTCGACTTCGCCCGGCGCGACGCCGGACGCCTCCAGAACACCCTCCAGCGCGGCGATCACGCCGCCCATGACGTCCTGGGTGGTGGCCGCCTTGATGCTGGCGACGACAGTCCGACCATCCATCACCACTGCGTCGGTGTTGGTCCCGCCGACGTCGATGCCGATGCGTAGCACGATGAGATCACTCCTCTTTCAGCGTATCCCGGCGTCCGGATTCCGGCGCGTCGAGAAGGTGGCAGCGCGCGTCATGACCGGCGCCGGCCGTGTGGAACACGGGGTCTTCGCGGCGACAGCGCTCAAAGACCTTCGGGCAACGGGTGTGGAAGCTGCATCCCGGCGGGATGCGCGCCGGGCTTGGAATCTCGCCACTGAGCGGCGGAATGTCGGGCCTGAGCGCGGCCTCTGCGTCGGAGATCACCGGGACCGCCGCGATCAGGCTACGGGTGTAGGGATGGCTGGGCCGCTCGAACACCTCCGGCGTCGGGCCGCTCTCGACCATGCGGCCGAGATAGAGGATGCCCACCTGGCCGGCGAAATTGCGCATTAGGCTGAGGTCGTGGGAGATGAACAGGAAGGTCAGCCCGCGATCCGCAGCCAGCCCGGCGAGCAGGTCGATGATTTTGGCCTGAACCGAGACGTCCAGCGCGGAGGTCGGCTCGTCGAGGATGATCAGCAACGGTTCGACCGCCAGCGCTCGGGCAATGGCGACCCGCTGCTTCTGGCCTCCGGACAGCTCGTGCGGAAACCGCTGGGCGAAGCCGCGCGGCAATTCCACCAATTCCAGCAGCTCGGCGACGCGGGCCGCGATCCCGGCCCGGGCCCGCCCCTGCGCCTCCAGAGGCACCGCCACATTGCTGCCGACGCTGCGCCGCGGATTGAGCGACGAGCCGGGATTCTGGAAGACCATCTGGACCTGCCGGCGATAGGCCCGGCCACCCGTCTCGCCATCGACATCGCGCCCGTCGAAACGAATGGTCCCAGCCGTTGGCCGGTAGAGACCGACCAGCATGCGGGCGATGGTCGACTTGCCCGACCCGCTCTCTCCGGCGAGGCCGAAAACCGCGCCGCGCGGAATGGAGAAATCGACACCGTCCACCGCGCGCACCTGGCCACGGACCGTCTGGACCAGCCCGTGACGAATCGGGAAATGCTTGGTCAGGCCCCGGACCGTCAGCAGCGGTTCCGCATTCGCCGCCGTCATCGGCCGGCCTCCGCCGCTTGCAGTTCCGCCTCCGCACCTTCGGCGTTCAGCCAGCAGGCCACAGCCCGCCCGTCCCCGACGGTGAATCGTCGGGGCGTTTCCCGGCACGGCGCGAACCGGTGCGGACACCGCGGCGCGAAGCGGCAGCCCGCCGGCGGGTCGACATAGTCGGGGATGGTGCCGTCGATGCCCCGGAAGGTGGTGTCGCCCGACAGCTTGGGCACGCAGTCGATCAGCGCTCGTGTGTAGGGGTGTTTGGGCGCTTCGAACAGGTCGTGGGTGGGTGCGTGCTCAACGATGGTGCCTGCATACATGACGTAGGCGTCGTCGGCCATCTCCCGCACCACGCCCAGATTGTGGGTGATCATCAGCAGCGCCAGGTCGCGCTCCGCCACCAGATCGTCAAGCAGGCGGAGAATCTCGTCCTGGGTGGTCACGTCCAGCGCCGTGCCCGGTTCGTCGGCGATCAGCAATCGCGGCTCATTAAGCAGCGCCATGGCGATCAGCACCCGCTGGCGCATGCCGCCCGACAGCATGATCGGGTAGGCCTCGACGATGCGCCTCGGATCGGGCATGCGGACCTGGTCCAGGATCTCCAGCACACGCGATCGGCGTGCCGCGGCATCCCGACGGCGCCCCAGCCGTCGGTCGGCATGCTTCACGATCGAGAGCATCTGGTCGCCGATGGTGAAGACGGGATTCAGCGAGGTCATCGGGTCCTGGAAGACCATCGACATCGCCGTTCCCCTGAGAGCATCGCGCTGGCGGGCCGGCATGGTCAGCAGGTCCTCGCCCTCGAAGCGGATCGCGCCTGAGACAACGCGCGCCGGCGGGCTCCTCAGAATGCCCATGATGGCGCGCAGGGTGACCGACTTGCCGCAGCCAGTCTCGCCGACCAGCGCGGCGTGCTGGCCGGCACGGATGGTCAGGTTGACGTCCTCCAGCACCCTGGCGGCGCGGCCATAGGTGTCGAAATGGACCGTGAGGTTCTCGACCTCGAGGATCGGCGCGCTCATCGCACCTCCTCGACGTCGAACAGGTCGCGCAGCCCGTCGCCCAGCAGGTTGAACCCCAGGATTGCGTAAAGGATCGCCGCCCCCGGCAGCACCGACTGCCACCACCGGTCCGGCAAGTAGTCGGCGCCCGTGGAAACCATGGTGCCGAGGTCCGGGGTCGGCGGCTGGATTCCGAGGCCGAGGAAGCTGAGCGACGCGCCGATCAGGATGACGAAACCGGCATCCAGCGTCACCTTGACCGAGATGGCCGAGACGCAATTCGGCAGCAGCTCGCGGAACAGGATGTGGAACTTGCTGGCGCCGACGATCTCCGCCGCCTCGATGAACTCCTGATGCTTCAGGGTGCGGGTGATCGAGTAGATCAGCCGCGTGTGCCAGGTCCACCACAGGATCGAGATGGCGATCATGGCGTTGATCAGGTTCGGCGACAGCACCGCGGTGATCGCCAGCGCCATGACCAGCGGTGGGATGGCAAGGGCGATATCCGTCGCCCGCATCACCACGATCTCGACCCAGCCGCCGAAATAGCCGGCCACGAGACCCAACATGATCCCGAACGGGACCGAGACACCCAGCACCACGACGACCAGCATCAGCGATACGCGATAGCCGTAGATGACCCGGGTGAAGACGTCCCGGCCGACATTGTCGGTGCCGAACAGGTGCTCGAGGCTGGGCGGCAGATGGCGCGCCCGGAAATCGACGAAGGCGCCGACCTGCTCCGGATAGGGGGCGATCAGCGGCGCAAAGATGGCCGCGATGAAGACGCTGATGACGATCAGCGCGCCGATCACGGCGGTGGGATTGCGCCGGAAGCGGTACCAGGTCTTGTAGCGGCTGGAGACCGCGGCCGCGGCGACCGTTTCCCTGGCCTCGAAGGCGCCGGCGGGTTCGACCGTCATCGTGCCCCCCGGATGCGCACCCGGGGATCGACATAGCCCACCAGGATGTCGATCAGCAGGTTGATGGTGACGAAGAACAGGCCGGAGATCATGACGACCCCCATCACCGCGTTCAGGTCCTTCTGCAGGATGGTGCGCACGCCGTAGCTCGCCATGCCGGGCCAGCCGAATACCAGCTCGACCACGAAGGCGTTCCCGATCAGCGACGCGAACTCCAGCCCGAGGATCGTCAGCGGCGGCACGAAGCTCGGCCGCAGCATGTATTTCCAGGTCCTCACCCAGGCCGGAATGCCGAAGGCGCGGGAGGCCTCGATATAGTCCTGCCGGGCGACGTCGATCATGCTCGACCGGGTAATCCGGGTGATCTGGCCAATCGTCGCGGCCGACAGCGCCAGGCTGGGAAGCAGGAGGTGGCGCAAGGCCTCGCCGAACACATCCGGCCGGCCCTTGATCAGCGTGTCGATCAGCAGCAGACCGGTCACGTCCGCCTGGAACGGCAGGCCCGCCGGCAACCGGCCGGACACCGGCAGGATGTCGAGCACGTATCCGGCGAGCAGCTGCAACAGGATGGCCAGGAAGAAACTGGGCGTGACGACGCCCAGCAGTGCCATCAGCCGACTGGTGTTGTCGATCCAGCGGTCCTTGTTGCGGGCCGCCAGCACGCCGGCCGGCACGCCGATCAGGAACCCCAGCAGCACGGTGGCGCAGACCAGCTCGAAGGTGGCCCCGAAGGTCTGTGCGATGTCCAGGTTGACGGAGCGCTGGGTCAGCAGCGACCGCCCGAGATCACCCTGCACCAGCCCCCCGGCGAAGCGGCCATATTGCTCCCAGAGGGGCAAGTCGAGGCCCATTTCGGTGCGCAGCTGGTCGACCTGTTCGGATGTCGCCAAAGGCCCGAGCGCGATACGCGCCGGGTCGCCCGGGACCACCCGGGCAATGGTGAAGATCACCAACGACAGGCCGAACAGGACCAGCAACGACCAAAGCAGCCGCCGGACGATGAAATAGAGGAATTCCATGGGGCCGGGAATCCGGGAGGACTGGAAGCCAGGCGACGCCCGCGTGGCGCCGCCCGGCCGGCCTCACGTCAGCCGTTGGGCTCGCAACTCCAGCTGTACCGGTAGAAGTCGTACTCGAACGACTGCATGGGCACCGCGGCGAAGCCATCCAGGCAGTTGTCCATGGCGTGCCGGACCTTCTGGGTTAGCAGGAAGACATCCGGCTGCAGATCGACCAGCTTCTGCTGCAGCGTCAGGTAGATCTCCGCCTGCTCGGCCGGATCCGCGGTCTGGCGGGCCGCGTCGATCAGGCCATCGACCTCGTCGCTCAGCACCCATTCCATGGAAGCCCAGGTGCCGGCTGCATCGGAATGGTATTGGGTGAAGAACATGGAATCGGGCGACGGGTAGGTCGGCCCGAAGAACACCTGGTTCACATTCGGCGTGGTCGAGACATCCGACGCCAGCTCGGTGAGGCGGTTCCATGGCTCGGGCTGCAGGGTCACGGCGAAACCGAGCGACTCCATGGTTGCCTGGAACAGCAGAGCGATCTCCTCCTCGAACGCCGTGCCGGCGACATAGGCATGCACGATCGGGATCGGCCCCTGTCCGGCATAGCGGCTCTTGGCAACCTCCTCCCGGGCGCAGTCCAGGTCATAGACCGGCGACGGCGCCTCGTCCCAGTGGAACTCCGCGAACAGTGGGGCCAATGGCGTCTTGAGCTCGCCGCCCGGCAGGATCACCTCGCGGATCGTCTCGTAGTCGGTGGCGCAGGCGATCGCCCGACGGATATGCACGTCGTCGGTCGGCGGCACCTGGGTGTTGAGCTTGTAGTAGAAGGCGACCGCGGTATCCGCGGAGACGACGCGGAACCGGTCCATCGCCTCCAGCGCCTCATAGGTTTCCGACGCCTGGTACTGGCTGGTCATGGTCAGCTCGCCCGAGGCCGCCAGCGAGCGCACCGTGGCCTCGTCATTGGTCACGAACATGCGCACTTCGTCGATCGCGGTGTCGGTCCAGCCCTGATAGTAGTTCTCGTTGGCCTTGATGACCATGCGGCTGCCGCGCTCCCAGCTGTCCAGCACATAGGGCCCGGCGCCAGCGACATTGCTCGCCAGGAAGGTCTGGCCGTCATCGCCGCCCTCGTTGGCCTGAACGGTCTCAGAATTGACGATCATCACCGATGGCATCGTCGCCAGGAACGGCGAATAGGTCTTGTTCAGAGTGAAGCGCACCGTGCGGTCGTCGACCGCCTCGACCGCGCCGTCGCCGAGCACGTCGGCGAACAGATAGGACGGTCCCTGGTTGAGGCGCAGCAGGCGCTCGACCGTATAGACCACATCCTCAGCCGTGACCGGGCTGCCGTCGGAGAATACGGCGTCGTCGCGCAAGTTGAACGTGAAGACCGTGGAATCCGGCGACACCTCCCAGCTCTCGGCAAGCTGCGGCACGATCTGGCCGGCGGCGTCGACGGTCACCAGCCCGTCATACAGGTTCACCGCCGCCATGTATTCCGTGTAGTCGTTGATCTTGGCGGGATCGATGGTCCCGACGATCTGCACCGTGTTCAAGGTCACGACATTGCTCTGCGCCAACGCCGGCAACGCGGTAATGGCCAAGGCCGCGCATCCGCACACCAGCACCGATGTCCGTTTCATGAAGGTCATTACAGCCCCCTGCCCGTAATATTCTGATGTCTGTTAATCGTGATGGACAGGAAAATGAGTGTCAAATTTCGAAGGCCGAATTAATTTGCGTATTCGACCCATATTTCGGAACTAAATTCCATAGTCGGTTTGAATTGTCGTGGGGGCCTGCACCTGCCGGTCGGCCAGCCGGTGCTTAGACAATCTCTTCCTAATGCCGGCCCACATGATTGGGCTGTCGCTGCCTGAGACACGGTTCGAGAGTTCGCAGGCCTAGCCGAGCCGCTGCCAACGTCACGAAGCCCAGTTGACGTTTCATCGTCGATGATCCACGATTTTATATATACTAAAATTGGAACTGGCGCGACGTGGCTGGAGAAGCACAGGGAAGGGCGGAAAGCGCAACGATGGACGAGCCGCTCGGAATGCGCTTGCGCTCCAAGCGACGCGAACTCGGACTGACCCTCAAGGATATCGCCGAAGGAGCCGGACTGTCGGTCGGCTTCATTTCGCAAGTCGAACGCGGACTCGCCGCTCCGTCGCTCTCATCGCTCGTCTCCATTTCGCGCGTATTGAGAACGGAGATCGGCACCTTCTTGCAGCAACCTCGAGCCCTGGCCAGCTACACCCGGCACGGCCAGCGCCAAACCTATTCGATCGAGGGCCAATCCGTTGCATACGAGCGGGTTTCATCCTCCTTCGCCAGGCAGACAATGCACAGCGTCATCATCCACATGCCGCCGGGCTACCGGTCTGAGCCGATCACCCATGAGGGCGAGGAGATGGAATTCGTGCTCGAGGGCACGGTGACGTCCGAGCTGGACGGACGGGCCGTCGTCCTGCAGGCCGGCGATTCCGTCCACCACCCGTCCCAAATGCGCCACTGCCTGTGGAACCACACCGACAAGCCGGCGGTGATGCTGTGGGTCGGCACCATGGATCTGTTCGGCGAGCACATCGACGAGGAGCGATAGCAACCGGCTTGAGATTGGCCATCAGGCCGCGAAACAAGCGGCCGGCAACAAAGAGGAGGCCACCACGATGAGAACGATATTGACACCCAGTGCAGCCCTGCTTGCGGCGGCTACGATCGCCTTCGCTGGGGCGGCGGCCGCCGAGACCGTCCTGCGTCTTGACGAGGTCGCGGTCGGCGAGATCGACCCGGCCAAGGCGTCCGACTACGCCGACTCCATCCTGATGTTCAATCTCTATGACACGCTGGTGCTGCCGCGGCAGGGCGGCCCCGGTCTGGTGCCGCATCTGGCGTCGAGCTGGGAGGCGGAGGGCAACAGCTACGTCTTCACCCTGCGCGACGACGTGTCATTTCAGAGCGGCAACCCGCTGACCGCCGAAGACGTCGTGTTCTCGCTGGACCGGATGAAGGCAATCGGGCTTGGACTCTCCTATCTGTTCACCGGTGTCGAGAGCGCCGAGGCGGTCGACGCCCAGACCGTGCGCTTCAACCTGGCGGAACCTTACGCGCCCTTCGTCGCCTCTCTGCTGCGGCTGCCGATCATCGACAGCACACTGGTGATGGACAATCTTGGCGAGGGCGACGGGGCCATGGGCGATTGGGGCCAGGCATTCCTGTCGGAGAACGGGGCCGGTACCGGCGCCTATACGGTGACGGCGCACAATCCTCAGGACGAGACGGTGATGGCCAAGAACCCGGCCTACTTCCTGGGCGTGCCGGACGCAGCGCCCGACGTGGTCCGGCTGCGCTATGGTCTGGAAGCGGCCACCGTGCGCACGCTGATCGCCCAGGGCGAGCACGACATCGCCTCACAGTGGCTGCCGCCCGAGGTGATCCGGGCCCTGGCCGAGGACGGCGCGCAGCTCCTCTCTGAAAGCGGCACTGGTGGCTTCTACGTGAAGATGAACACGACCAAGCCGCCGCTGGACGACGTCAGCTGCCGCCTGGCGTTGGCGGATGCGTTCGACTATGCGGCCGCGATCCAGATGATCGCGATTACTGGCGACGTCTCACAGGGCAGCGCCCCGACCGGCGCCATCCCCGTGGGCATGCTGGGCGCCAACCCGCCAGACACTGTCCTGAGCCGCGACCTGGATGCGGCCAAGCAACATCTCGCGGCCTGCAGCCACGCACCCGGCGACATCAACCTGGAGATCTCCTGGATCGCCGAGGTGCCCTTGGAGGAGCGCTTTGCGCTTCTGATGCAGGCGAACTTCGCCGAGCTCGGCATCCAGTCGGAAATCCGCAAGCTGCCCTGGGCGTTGTTCTCTGAGCAGGTTTCCAAGGCGGAGAACACGCCGCATATCTCGCAGCTCTTTGTCAACGCCGTCACCGGCGACCCGGACACACTGCTCTACGGCATGTACCACTCGTCGGCGGCCGGCACATGGCAGTCGCCGGAGCATCTGAGCGACGGCGAGGTGGACAGCCTGTTGGAAGCCAGCCGGGCGAACCCGGACGAGGCCGGGCGTGCGGAGTCCTATGCGGCGCTCAACGAGCGGCTGATGGCGATTTCGCCGACCATCTATGCCTATGACCGGCAGTCGATCTTTGCCGCCAGCAACCGCTTCCGGGCGCCGGCGCTCAGCGACCCGGCACATGCATTCGGGCTCGACGGCATGGGCTTCTCGTTCCGCCTGATGGAGATGGTCGAGTAGCCGTTCGCAACCCCGGGGCGGGTCTGGCGGTTGCCGGCGCCCGCCCCGCTTCGGCCGGAAGGACAGCGGTGCCGCCCGTCATTCGCCTGTTAGCGAAGCGGCTGGGAACGTCCCTGATCGTGCTGGTCGGGGTCTCCATGCTGATCTTCGCCATCGCCCGGGTTATCCCCGGCGACCCGGCGCGCATCGCGCTGGGACCTAACGCCACGGCCGAGCAGGTCGCCAACCTGCGCGCCGACCTCAATCTCGACCAGCCGCTGCCTGTCCAGTATGGCTATTTCATCCGCGACCTGGCACGCGGCGATCTCGGCGTCTCGCTCTACACCAACCGGCCCGTAACGGCCGATATCGCCCAGTTCCTGCCGGCAACGCTGGAGCTCATCCTCGTCGCCGGCGTGCTGATGATCGGCATCGGTCTCCCGCTCGGCATCTGGTCGGCGCGGTTTCGCGGCCGCTTCGCCGACAACGCGATCCGGCTCATCTCGCTGCTTGGGGTCTCGGCGCCCAGCTTCGTCTGGGCCGTTATCCTGATGCTGCTCTTCGCGTTCTTCCTGCCGCTGTTCCCGATCGCCGGGCGCATTTCCGACAGCTACGAAATCGCCGCGGTGACCGGCTTTTTGCTGGTCGACACGCTGATCGCCGGCGAGCCGCGCGCCTTCCTGGACGCGGTCTGGCACATCGCCCTGCCCGCCTTCGCCCTGGCGCTTTCGGGCATCGGCCAGGCGGCACGGCTGACCCGCGCCAACATGGTCGAGACCTACGACAAGCCCTTCATCGAGATGGCGCGGTCCTACGGATTCCCGGAGAAGCGCATCGCCAACCGCTACGCCTTCAAGCCGTCATTGATCCCGTCCCTGACGATCATCGGCCTCGATTTCGCTGCGATGCTCGGCAACGCGTTTTTGGTCGAGGCGGTGTTCGCCTGGCCCGGCCTGTCGCGCTACGGCGTCGCCGTCATTCTGCGCAAGGATTTGAACGCGATCGTCGGCACGGTGCTGATCATCTCGGCGACCTTCCTGATCGTGAACATCATCGTCGACCTGCTGATCGCCTTCATCAATCCGCGCATCCGCCATTCCCAGAGGGCGACATGAAACGGGTGATGGCGATCCTGGTGTCCAACCCGCTCAGCCTTCTGGGACTGGTGCTGGTCTGCCTTGTCATCCTCTCGGCCGTCTTCGCCGATTTCATCGCGCCGTTCCCGACCCATCGCGGCGCCGTCGTCGATTTCGCCAATTTCAACAAGGGCCCGGACTGGCCCTATCTGATGGGCACCGATCTGGTCGGCCGCGACCTGTTCAGCCGCATCCTCTACGCCTACCGCATCTCGCTCATCCTCGGCGTCGTGGTGCTGGCGATCGCGACGCCGATCGGCGTCACCGTCGGGCTGATCGCCGGCTATCTCGGCGGCCGCACCGAATATGTGCTGATGCGCCTGACCGACGTCTTCCTGTCGATCCCGCCGCTGGTGCTGGCGATGTCGATGATGGGCCTGCTGGAGCCGACCCTGACCAACGGCATGCTGGCGGTGACGGCCATGTGGTGGCCCTGGTATGCGCGGCTCGTCTACAACATCACCCGCGGCGAGAAGGAGGAAGGCTACGTGCTCGCCGCCGAGATCATCGGCGCATCGAAGGCGCACGTCGCCTTCCGGGAAATCCTGCCGAACTGCGTCCCGGCCATCGTCACCAAGATGACGCTGGACCTGGGCTTCGTCATCCTGATCGCCTCCTCGCTCTCATTCCTCGGCCTCGGCGTGCAGCCGCCGACGCCCGACCTCGGTTCCATGGTGGCCGAGGGCGCCCGCTACTTGCCGGATTCCTGGTGGCTGACCGTCTTTCCCGGCCTCGCCATCCTGGTCGCGGTGTTCGGTTTCAACCTGATCGGCGACGCCCTGCGCGACGTCCTGGGGGCGGACCAATGACCCCCCCGACACTCGCCATCCGCGATCTGAGGCTCGCCTTCAAGGGCTGGATCGGCCTCGTCGAGGTGTTGCACGGCATCTCCCTCACCATCGCGCCCGGCGAGCGCGTGGCCCTGGTCGGCGAATCCGGGTCGGGCAAGTCGGTCACCGCCCGCATCGTGCTCGGCCTGCTGCAGTCTCTGCGCGGCGCGCGGGTCTCCGGCACCGTTGAATTCGAAGGCATCGACCTCGACACGTTGCCGCCGAAGCAGCGCCACGGCCTGCGCGGCACCCGCATGTCGATGATCTTTCAAGATCCGACCTCGTCGCTGAACCCGACCTATCGTATCGGCACCCAGTTCCACGAGGTCCTCAAACGCGCCGACCCGGCGATCACCGAGGCCGATGCGCATGACCGGGCCACCACGATCCTGTCGGAGGTGTCGATCACTGATGCCGACCGGGTGCTGAACGCCTATCCGTTCCAGCTATCCGGCGGTCTCAACCAGCGCGTGATGATTGCCATGGCGCTGGCAAACGAGCCGGCCCTGCTGATCGCCGACGAGCCCGGCACCGCCCTCGACGTGACCGTGCAGGCCCAGACCCTCGCCCTCATGCGGCGGTTGGTCGAGGACCACCACACCGCCGTGCTGTTCATCTCGCACAATCTTGGCGTGGTGCGGGAGTTCGCCGACCGCGTCTACGTCATCTACAAGGGCAGGATGGTCGAGGAAGGGCCGACGGCAGCCCTGTTCGAGGAGCCGCGTCACCCCTACACTCGCGCCCTGATGGCCGCAGTGCCGCGCATCACCGGCGGCGGTATCCCCGAGATCGACGACGACGCGGCGGCGTATTCCGCGCCGCTGGTCGTGCACGCCTGAGAAGGGGAGCGGCCATGGACACCCCGATCCTCTCGGTCAGGAACCTCTGCAAGACCTTTCATCATGAAGGCCATGAGATCCGTGCCGCGCAGGACATCTCCTTCGAGGTCGGGGCCGGCGAATGCCTGGCGATCGTCGGCGAATCCGGTTCGGGCAAGAGCACCGTGGCCAACCTGGTGCTCGGCATCTATCCCGCCTCCTCTGGCGAGATGGTGTTCCGCGGCACGCCCCTGCCTGCCCGCCGCGCGCTCGAGCATCGGCAGGCCATTCAGCTGGTGCAGCAGAACCCGCTTTCCTCGCTAAACCCGAAGCGCTCCATCGGCGCCTCGCTGCGGCTCGCCCTCGACGTCCACAAAATCGGCGACCGGGCCACTCGCCGTGACCGAATCGCCGCTTTGCTTGAGGAGGTCGGCCTGCCGGCGGATTTCGCCGACCGCGCGCCGGCGGCCCTCTCCGGCGGCCAGCGTCAGCGCGTGGCCATCGCCCGGGCCCTGGCCTGCGAGTCCGAGCTGGTCGTGCTCGACGAGCCGACCTCGGCGCTCGACGTGCTGGTCCAGGCCAGAGTGCTGAAGCTGCTGAGCGAACTGCAGCCGAAACGCGGGCTGACCTACATCTTCATCACCCACGACCTCTCCGTCGTGCGCAACATCGCCGACCGGGTCGCCGTGTTCGAGCGCGGCCGGCTGGTCGAGATCGGCCCGACCGAGCGGCTCTTCTCTAGCCCCGAACACCCTTATACCCGCCGCCTGATCAGCGCGGTGCCCGTAATCACCCAGGACGAGCTGGCGCTGCGCGACGCGCTCGCCAGCGAGGAGGCGCCAAGTGCCTGAAAGGACCATCCGCGTCGCGACCGATGTCGGCGGCACATTCACCGACCTGGTCTGCTTCGAGACCGACGCGGCCACCGGCGCGCCGACCATCCGCACGGCAAAGTCCGACACCACGCCGCCGGATTTTGAGATTGGCGTGCTGAACGTGCTGGAAAAGGGCTCGGTCGATCCGGCAGCAATCGGCTTCCTTGCCCATGGCACCACGGTGGTCATCAACGCACTCACCGAGCGCAAGGGCGTGACCGTCGGGCTGATCACCACCGAGGGCTTCCGCGACACGCTGGAGATCGCCCGCGGCAACCGGCCGGATTTCTTCAATCTGCACTACCAAAAGCCGAAACCCTTCGTGCCGCGCTATCTGCGACGCGAGCTGCCGGGCCGCATGAGCTATCGTGGCGAGGAGATGCGCCCGCTCGACCTCTCCGGCCTGCCGGCGATCGTCGACGACTTCAAGACGGAAGGCGTGCAGGCAGTCGCGATCTGCTTTCTGCATTCCTATTCCGACCCGAGCCACGAGCAGGCCACGCTCGCCGAGCTGAAGCGGCTCTGGCCGGAGGCGGCGGCGGTCTCCTCGCACCAGATCACCCGCGAGTGGCGCGAGTACGAGCGGACCAACACCGCGGTGCTGTCGGCCTATGTGCAGCCGGTGGCGGAGCGCTACCTGCAGCGGTTGGACGCCGGTCTGAAAGAGAAGGGATTTTCCGGCAGCCCCTACATCATGCAGTCGAACTGCGGCGTCGATTCCCTCGACGCCGTCTCGCGCATCCCGATCACCATGGTGGAGTCCGGCCCCGCGTCCGGCGTCTGGGGGGCGGCGGAGATCGGCAAACTGATCGGCGAGCCCAACGTTCTGGCGCTGGACATCGGCGGCACCACGGCGAAATGCGCCCTGATCGAGGACGGCAACGTCAAGATCATGACCGATTACTGGATCGAGCGCGACCGCACGTCGGCCGGCTATCCGATCATGGTGCCGGTGGTTGATCTGGTGGAGATCGGCAATGGCGGCGGCTCGATCGCCTGGGTCGACGATTTCGGCAAGCTGCATGTCGGGCCGCAATCCGCCGGCGCGGTTCCGGGACCGGCCGCCTACGGCAAGGGCGGCACCGAGGCGACGACCACCGATGCCAATCTCTGGCTCGGCCGCATCAATCGCGACTATTTCTGCGGCGGTGAGATCGAGGCCGACATGGCCGCCGCCCAGGCCGCTATCGAAATGGTCGGCGCGAAGCTGGGCGTCGATGCCGACGAGGCGGCGCGCGGCATCATCCGCATCGCCAACAACAACATGGTCAATGCGCTCAAGCTGGTGTCGCTGAACCGCGGCTTCGACCCGCGGGACTTCACCCTGGTTGCCTTCGGCGGCGGCGGTGCCATGCACGCGGTGGCGCTAGCCCAGGAGTTGGGGGTGCGCAAGGTGGTGGTCCCTGCCGGCGCCGCGGTCTTCTCCGCCTGGGGCATGATGATGTCGGACCTCAGGCGCGACTATTTCGTGACTCGCCTTGCTGATCTGAGGCCGGGTGCCGCCGCGGGCATCGAGACCCTGTTCGCCGAGACCGAGAACCAGGCCCGCCGGCAGTTCGAGGCCGAAGGCGTGGACCCGGCGACGGTCCGCTTCCTGCGCTTCGGCAAGTTCCGCTACCAGAACCAGGAGCACACCACCGAGGTGCTTCTTGACGGCGGGCCGATCACCGATGCGGAGATCGCATCCATCGAGGCCGCGTTTCACGAGACCTACGAGCGCGAATACACCTACCGGTTGGACGCGCCGGTGGAGATGGTGGGCATCCACCTGGTCGCCTCGGCCGAGGTCGGCAAGCTGACCATGACCGATCGTTCGCCGACAGGGAGCGCCGCCGAGATCGCCCTGAAGAGTCGACGTGACGTCGATTTCGCGCTGGAAGGCACCCAGGACTCGGCGATCTATGACGGCGGGAAGCTCGAGCCTGGCATGGCGTTCGAAGGCCCGGCCATCGTCGAGGACCCGGGCACCACCGTCGTCGTCCATCCTGGCAACCGGGCCGCGGTCGACGGCTACGGCAACATCCATATCCACATCCAGTCCTAGGCGGAGTGCGATGACCCATCTGCCCAATGACCCGATCACGCTGGAGATCATCCAGAACTCACTGCAGGCGACCGCCGACGAGATGTTCGCCGCGATGAAGAAGACGGCGATGAGCTCGATCATCTACGAGGTGTTGGACATGGGCACCGGAATCATGGATGCGCGCGGCGAGATCGCATCGTCGGGCGCCGGCATCCCGGCCTTCATCGGCGTGCTGGACAAGGCGGTGAAAGTGATCGTGAAGAAGTTCGACAAGCCTGGCGACATCAAGCCCGGCGACGTCTTCGCCACCAACGACCCGTATTACGGCGGCGTCACCCATCTGAACGACATCGTCGTCGCCATGCCGGTCTTCGCCGACGGGCACATCATCGCCTGGACCGCCAACATCGCCCACAACTCCGACGTCGGCGGCATGGCGCCGGGCTCGCTGACCGGCGAGGCCAAGGAGATTTTCCAGGAGGGCCTGCGCCTGCCGGCCATCAAGATCATCTCCGAGGGCGAGCCGATCCGGCCGGTCATGGAGATCATCAAGGTCAATTCGCGCATGCCCGACGTGCTGGAGGGCGATGTTTGGGCCGCCATCGCCTCGGTGCGCATCGGCGCCAGGCGGCTGGTCGAGCTGGCCGAGAAATACGGCGTCGCGACGTTCGAGATCGCCATGGCGTCGTTCATGGATTTCGGCGAGCGGGTGTCCCGCGCCGAGCTTGCCAAGCTGCCCAAGGGCACTTTCGAGCTGTCCGAGGAGCAGGATGACGGCCGTATCTTCAACGTGAAGATCACCATCGCTGACGACGCCTTCACCGTCGATCTCCGCGACAATCCGGACCAGGCGGACAACCCGGTCAACACAAGCCGGGACGGCGTGATGGTCGCCGCGCAGATGATCTTCAAGTCGCTCACCGACCCATACTCGCCCTGCAACGAGGGCTCATTCCGCCCGATCACCCTGCTGACCCGCGAGGGCTCGGTGTTCCACGCCAAGGAGCCGGCGCCGATCGGCTTCTACTACGAGATCGAGCTGCGCGTGTACGACCTGATCTGGCGCTGCCTCGCCCAGCACATGCCGGAGCGGCTGGCGGCCGGACATTTCGCCTCGGTCTGCGGCACATTTATCGGCGGCATCCACCCCGATACCGGACGGCAATACACCATCATCGAGCCGCAGCTCGGCGGCTGGGGCGCCAGCCTGGACGGCGACGGCAACAGCGCCATCTTCTGTGGCTTCCACGGCGAGACCTACAACTGCCCGGCTGAGATCAACGAGGCGCGCAACGGGCTGATCGTCGACCGTATGGAGCTGAACGAGGAGCCGGGCGGCGAAGGCCGCTTCGCCGGCGGCCGCGGCATCCGCATGGATTACCGCATCCGCGCCGACAACGGGTTTCTGACCGCCGGCTACACCCGCTCGAAATTCGTCCCCTGGGCGCTCGACGGCGGCAATGAGGGCTCGCCCAACTACGTCGAGGTGATCCGCACCGACGGCTCGAAGGAGCGCTTTGCCTTCGTCTCCGGGCTTACCACCCGCACCGACGACGTGATCCGCGTCGTGACCGGAACCGGCGGCGGTATCGGTGACCCCAGGGACCGCGAACCGGAGTTGATCAGGCAGGACATCAAAAACGGCCTATTGACCTCAGAAAGGGCGAAAGAAATTTACGGAATCGACCCATGACCGCATAGCAGCGAGGAGGACGAGATGACGAATGGCGAGCCTCTGAGAATCATGTATCTAAGCCCGGTCGGGAACCGCGGCGCGGATGACGGCATCTTCGCCGACATGGCGAAGGCGCACAAACTTCCGAACACTGAGGTGCACGTCACATCGCTGCCGCTCGACGATGGGCGTTTCACCCATATCGAGTTTCGTTCCTACGAGGCGATCGTGACGCGCGGAATCATCCGCGCCGTCCGGGCGGCGGCCCGCGAGGGCTTCGACGCCTTCGCCATCGGCTGCTTCTACGACACCGCCCTGCACGATGCCCGCGAGATTTCCGGCGAGATGGTGGTGACCGCCCCCTGTGCCGCCTCCTGCGAGATCGCCGCCAGTCTGGCCAATCGCTTCGGCGTCATCGTCGGGCGCCGCAAATGGGTGAACCAGATGCAAAGTGTGGTGAAGGAGCATGGCCATGGCGAGAGGCTAGCCGGCTTCTACCATGTCGAGCTGGGCGTCAACGAGTTCCAGCGCGACCATGCAGAGACCGAACGACGGCTGATCGCTGCCGGCCGCAGGGCGGTCGAGGAGGATTACGCCGAAGCCCTGATCCTGGGTTGCACCCTGGAGGTCGGCTTCCACGAGGAGGTATCAGCGACGCTCGGCGTGCCAGTCATCGACCCGTCGATCGCGGTGCTGAAACGAGCCGAATACGCTGCGCTGCTGAAGCGCCAATGCGGCTGGGTGCCGAGCCGAAAATGGTCCTGCGAGCCGCCGCCGGAAGAGGAGATCGCCCGCTTCGGCGGCTTCGACGAGGGCGACGCCTTCGGCAGCCGCATGATCGTCGACGCAACCTGACCATCAAAGGGAGGGAGAGGATGAGCACCTCCACCTCGGCACGGATGGCAGTGGTGGGGCACGCGCCCTTCACGTCGCCGGGTAGCGGGCCTTGAACGCCACCGATCCCTTCACCCTGTCGGTGATCCAGTCCGGCCTCGTCGCTGCGGCGGATGAGATGTTCGCGGTGCTGAAGAAGACCGCGATGAGCCCGATCATCTACGAGGTGCTGGATGTCGGCGCCGGCATCACCGATGCCCATGGCGATCTGGTGAGCTCCGGCGCCGGCATCCCGACCTTCGTCGGCGTGCTGGACAAGGCGGTCAAGCGCATCGTTGAGATTTATGGGCTTGAGGCAATCCGGGAGGGCGATCTGTTCGTCACCAACGACCCCTATTTCGGCGGCGTCACCCATCTGAACGACGTGGTGATTGCCCTGCCCGTCTTCGCAGGAGGCGACTGCGTCGCCTGGGCCGCTTCGATCGCGCATTGGAACGATGTCGGCGGCATGACGCCCGGCTCGATGTCGACCGACGTCAATGAGATTTTCCAGGAAGGCCTGCGCCTGCCGGCGATCCGCCTATTCGACGGCGGCGCGCCGGTCGACTCCGTCTTCGACATCATATTCACCAATTCGCGGCTGCCGGACTTCGTGCGCGGCGATCTCTGGGCGCAGATCGCAGCCAGCCGCCGTGCCGAGAACCGCATCCGCCAACTGGTGACAGCGTACGGCATTGACGCTTATCGCGCCGCCCTGTCCGCGCTGTTCGAGGAGGGCGAGAAGCGCGGCCTCGCCGGTCTTGCGACCCTGCCGCTCGGCGACCATGAGATCCGCGAGGAGCAGGATGACGGCGCCGTCTGGTCGGCTGCGATCCGGATTTCGCAAGACCGGTTCACCGTCGATCTGACGGGCAACCCCCCGCAGCGTAAAGCGCCCTACAACACCAGCCGCGACGGTGCGGTCATCTCCGCCCAGATGATCTTCAAGGCGCTCACCGACCCGACACTGTTCGCCAATGCCGGCTCATTCCGGCCGCTGGCGGTCATCACCGAGCCCGGCACCGTCTTTCACGCCACCGGCACCGCACCGCACGGCTACTACTTCGAAACACGCATCCGTCTGTACGACATGCTGTGGCGCTGCATGGCCCAGACGATGCCCGACCGGCTTCCGGCCGGCCATTTCGCGTCGATCTGCGGCACCGTGATCGCCGGCGAGCACCCTGACACCGGCCGCCGCTACACCATGGTCGAGCCTCAGATGGGCGGCTGGGGTGCGACCGCCGCACGCGACGGCCTCGACGCCATGTATTCCGCCAGCCATGGCGAGACCTTCAATTGCCCGGTGGAAATCTGCGAAGCGCGCTACGGAATCGATGTCGGCTGGAAACGGCTCAACGACGGCACCGAGGGGCGTGGCCGCCATCGCGGCGGCAAGGGGCTGTCGATCTGCTACCGGCCGCGAGGCGGCGCCGTGCTCTCGGCCGGCTACAGCCGCAGCCGCCGACCCGTTTGGGGACTGAACGGTGGCGTTGACGGCGGCACCAACGGCCTGTCGGTGGTTCGCACGGACGGCACTCGCGAGAGCTACGCATTCACCAGCGGGCTTGTCCTCGAAGCGGGCGACGAAGTCCTGATCTCCACAGCCACGGGCGGCGGATGGGGCGACCCGAGTCAGGCATGCTAGGGGAACCGATGCCAGCCACATTCCTAGCGCTGGCCAGCCGCCCTGTCGACAGACCTGGCAGCGGATCGGAGCACGTTGCTGGAGCGAGAGAAGTCCGCGCCAGGATGCGTGTGGTCGGCGTCGGGTGCTGATCGACAGGGTCATCATCGGCGACGCTTGACATGAGACGGCCGATGGTCTTCCCGGAATGAACCGAACCACGTCGCCGCCGACGGTTTCCGGACAACTGAATGCCCCGCCAAGACGGGGCTAAAGTTCTGATATAGCCTACTTTTATCTGGTTGCGGGGGCCTGCAACCACCGAGACCTACCGATCAATACTCTTGCTATGTTCTCTGAGGGTTCAATTCGGCCATTCGATGTTGCCGCATGAGGGTCAAATCTTGGGCGCGCAGCCGTCGATATCAGCAGGGCCTTTTCCTAGCGGCGGCATGATGAGTCAAGCTAGCCCATGGACTGGCATTGACAGTGGTCTTCTACCACCGAGGGCCACACTACTCTAGGGGAGCACCAACCGGATCGAGGCTTATTTGGTCACCGCTCAGTGCGCCTCGGGCGACCGAGAGCCACCGAGCAGTGACCAAATCGGATGGTCTCTCAAGTCACGTTGACGCCACGCTCCGCCAGAAGGAATTCGACGTCGCGAAAGCTGAGGCCAAACCAAACGTAGAGCCACACAGCATGTTGAATGATGGCAGGCGGGAAGCGGTGCCGAGCGTAGGAGATCGTCATAAACCCTGGCTACCAGAGCTCGCCAACGCGGGGCGCCGATTAGCCTGACAAAGCCGGCCGGAGCCCCGCTGGCCTTCCGCCAATTGGCCATCACTCGATGGTCATACCTGCCACCGGGCCGATCGTTGTGTTGAAGGTTGTCACGCAAGGCTCGCCGCAACGATCCTTGAAGCTTGGCAAGACGGCGGCGCGCATCGCTTCCTCGCGCAGCGCCACGTCTTCCAACGAAGGATCGACCCGAACCATGCCGGCAGGTTCGCCCAGAGGGCAGGGCCCGGACGTATTGCAGGCGATTCCGATCTCGTTTTCCTGTTCGTTGAGCGCCCACATCTCCGCCTCGACCTTCGCCAGCTCATTGCGGATGAACTCCCGGTCGGCAGCGGCAAGACTGTCCCACCACGCCTTGTTGGCCGCCGTAGCACCGGCGCCCCAGTTGATCGGGAGGGTGTAAAGGTATTGCGCCCCCTCGTACCACTTGGCCGAATAGCCGCCGAGCGTCCCAGTGATTGCACAGTCGATCACGCCCTGCTGGAGGCCCTGCTGCACCTCGCCGAAGGACATGCTGACGGCCGTTCCGCCAAAATACTCGATGAAATCGGCCTGGCTCGCGCCCGAGGAGCGAACCTTCCGGCCCTCGAGGTCCCTGAGGCCGGTGAACTCGTCGCTGCAATACAGGATCTGGGCCTGGAAGCTCTGCAGGGTGAGAATTTCGAGCCCGAGTTCCTTGGCGTAGAACTCCGCTAGGGCTGGGCGAAACGCCTCCGTAACATCGCGAAACTCCTCAATTGTCGGCGACAGGCCGGCGAGGTCCGTCGCATCGTTGATTGGCGCGTCTCCGACGTGGTGGCCGAGTTGCGCTGTGGCGACATTCATCACGCCCTGGCCGAGCAGGCGGAACACCTCGGGTCCCTTCAGCCCCATCTCGTTCCATGGCTTGAAGTTCGCCGCGATGCGACCGTCTGAGAGCTCTGCTATGTCCTCGGTCCAGAATGGCGCCTCGATGGTCTTCGATTGCGTTGTGATCCCGAGATTACCGACCACGTTCACCGTCAGCTCTTGAGCTTGTGCCAAGTTTGCGACGAGCGCCAGCAGCGCTGCGAGAGAAATCGTTGTCTTCATCTTCGCCTCCTTGATTGTCGTAGTCATTGCATCGCCAGTTCGGGCAGCCACAAAGCCAGCCCGGGAGCTGCCAGCAGCAGCAGGATCATCGCCAGCATCATCGCCAGGAAGGGCGTCGTGCCGAGCATTACGTCGCGGATCGGTCCCAGATCGCGACCGGTACGCACGCTTTGCACGACGAAGAGGTTGACCCCGATGGGTGGCGTTATCAACGCGGCCTCGATCAGGATCATGAACAATACTCCGAACCAGACGAGGTCGTATCCCAGCGCGGCGACCACCGGCGCCACGATGGGCGTCGTGGCGATCATCAGGGACAGCGTCTCCATGAAGCACCCGAGTACGAGGTAGAGGGCGACGATGATCAACATCACGCCCGCCGCTGGCAGGTCGAGCGCCCGCATCGCGTCGGTAATCGCCCCCGTCAGCCCGATCGAGACCATCACGAAGTTGAGAAAGAATGCCGCGAGCACGATCAGCATCACCATTGCGGTGGTCCGCATCGTCCCTTCCAACGCCGCGGTCAGCGCGGAGAGTGTCAACGTCCGCCGGGCCCCCGCCAGCAGAAGCGCCGCGACCACGCCAAGGGCCGCCGCCTCGGTCGGCGTCGCGACGCCGGCATAGATCGAGCCGACGACGACCAGGAACAGTCCCAGCGGCGCTGCCAGCGCCGGCAGCCCGCGTAGCCGCTTGGCGAACCCCACCGGGGTCGAGTCTCCATCAAGGTCAGGCCGCAACAAGCACAAAACCAACACGGCCAGAGAGAAGAACGCTGCCAGCATGAGCCCGGGGATCAACGCCGCCAGGTAAAGCTGTGTGATCGAGACCTCTGCCAGAACCCCGTAGAGGATCATGTTGATCGAGGGCGGAATGAGGATCCCGAGCGTCCCGCCTGCTGCGATGGAGCCGAGATAGAGCCCCGGCGAATAGCCCAGCCGGGTCATATTTGGGATCGCCACCGTGCCGATTGTTGCCGCCGTGGCCACGGACGAACCCGAGGTCGCCGAAAACAGGGTGCAGGAGGCGATGTTGGTATGCATCAGCCCGCCCGGGATGCGGTTTACCCAGGCGTCGAGAGCCTCGTACATCTCGCGCGCCACGCCGGCGCGCAGCAGGATCTCGCCCATCAGGATGAACATCGGCACTGCGACCAACACGAACTCGGTCGAGGACGACCATAGGATCTCGCCGGCCGCTGGCAGCAGCGGGAAGACGGAATAGAGCGCGGCCAGCGCGACCCCGAGGATTGCCAGTGCCACGGCAACGGGCAGCGCCAGGGCGACGAGAGCGCCCAGGATTGCCGCCGCGACGCCGATCATTTGGCCTGCTCCGATGCGCCCTCGACGAGGACGCCGGACACGGCATGGACTTCGGCCACTCGACCGCGCGCCAGCCCGGCGACGGCCGACGCGGTCAACAGAGCGGCAATCAGGGCAAACCAGGTCAGCCCGGCGGCCCACAGCGCCTGGGGGGCGGCCAGCGGGATGTCGAGGGTGGAGTTCGGCCGCGCCCCGAGCCGCAGGCTTGCCGCTACGACGCCCCAGCCATGCCAAGCCATCCCCGCGCCCAGACCGGTCAGCGACGCCAATGCCGTCGCGTCGAGTACCGCGCGCGCCCGTACCGGCAGGCACCGGTAGAGAAGGTCGATCCGAATGTGCGAGCGCTCGGTCAGCGCGAAGGCAAAGCCGAAAGCGACCGCCGAGGCGAAGGTGTAGTTGGTCAGCTCGAATGCGTGCAGCCGCAGGCCAAGTCCGAGATTGCGCGCCGCGACGTCCGCTGTCACCAGCAGTGCCGAGAGCAGGATCACGGTCCCGCCCAACCGAGCCGACCAGCGTGCCGCCACGGCCGCGATTCGTGTCCCGGTCACGGCGCCGCTCGTCTTTGGGCCTTCATCGAGGCGGACCACAGTCGAGAGAGCCAGGTCCATGCCATCGGGCCATCTCGGTTCCCTCCCCTATTCGACACCCTCAGCCCCCGAATTTGTCCGGACAAATTGGACTCGGCCGTCCCGGCTGTCAAGGTGGGAGCAGTGGCGCAGTTCTCGTGGTCCGCGTGTTGACAATCAGCCGACGGTCGATGAAATTGTCCGGACAAATTCTGCGCGTACTGAGGTGAAGCCGAATGGCTGAGGCGGCGTTGTGGTCCGGCGGCGCGAAATTGGCGCTGTCGATCGTGGTCAATGTCGAAGAGGGCTCCGAGATGACGGTGGCCGACGGTGACAAGAAACCGGAACCGGTCGACGAGCTGGGAGTCGCGCTCAACATCCCGATCCGCAACTTCCTCAACGAGAGCAACTATCAGTACGGGATCCGCGCCGGCGGCCCGCGCGTTTTGGATTTACTTGAAAAGTTCAATATCACGACGACGTTCACGGCCGCCGCGCTGAGCCTGGAGCGCGCGCCGGATCTCACACGACGCATCGTCGAGCAGGGCCACGAGGTCTGCGCGCATGGCTGGCGCTGGATCCACCAGTTTTCCTATGACGAGGACAGGGAGCGCGACTTCATTCGCAGGGCCGCGGACAGTATCGAGCGCACGACAGGCACCCGGCCGGCCGGCTGGCTCAGCCGGTATCTGCACACGGAGCGCACACGGCGCCTGCTCGTCGAGGAAGGCTACGTCTATCACATGGACGACCTTTCGGACGACGTGCCGCGCTGGGAACCCGTCGAGATGTCCGATGGCTCGGTGCGGCCGCTGATCTGCGTGCCCTACGCCATCGATACGAACGACATGAAGATGTGGACAGCGCCGTCCTATGGGCCGGAGCAGTGGCTCTCTTACGCCAAGCGCAGCTTCGACTGGCTTCTGGCGGAGGCGGAGGAGAAGCGGCAATGCATGATGTCGGTGGGGCTGCATCTGCGGATCATCGGAAGACCGGGGCGCATCTGGGCGCTGGAGAGGTTTCTTGAGCACGTCACGGCGCAGAGCGGCGTCTGGATCGCGTCGCGCCGCGATATCGCCGCTCGGTTTGCCGAGCATCACCCCTGGGCCGGATGATGGCGGACCGCCCTGGGGCACGGGTGACGCGGCATGAACCGGCTTGGTGACGGACAGTTTCGTGCGGCGATGGCTCGGGCAGTCAGCGGTGCTCTCGCCGAGACGGATCTCGAACAGGCGTTACGCCACCTGACGCGGGCGCTGCAGGAGTGCCTGGGCGACAGCGACGCCGCGAGGCGGCCGGGGGCCCTTCGGGCGGAGGAGCGCGATTACCGTGTCGCCGGCGTCTTCGTGATCACGCCGGATGGCCAGTACAACATGCTTGTCGCCAGCGTCGGATTCCCCGAAGAGCAGCGCCGCCTCGCGATTCCTGTCGGTTGGAGCCATCCGGGGCGGGTGGTGAAGACGCAAGAGCCGCTGCTCCTCGAGAATACGGACGACCATCGGTCGTTTCAGCAGTTCCTAAAGACCAGCCGAATGGGCTCGGCACTCTATGCGCCGGTCTTCGACCGCGGACGCATGGTCGGCCAGATTGTCGCCGCGGCGCAGGCCCGATGGACCTACGATCCGGGCGATCTCGACCGGCTGATGATGGCCGCCGATGCGGCCGGTTTGGTGTGGCGGCTGACAGCGGGCGATCGGTGGCTTGCGAGAGACTACCCGGCCGAGGATCTGTGGCGCGCGGAGGAGCGCGTGCCGGCGAGCGCCGAGGGGAGCCGTGATGGGTGAAAGCTCCGACACCGGACGGTCGGCTGTCGACCGCCTGACGGACCATGTGGTGAGTGCGCGTTTCACCGACCTCAGCCAGCGGGACATCGGTAAGGCGAAGATGTTCCTGCTCGATACCCTCGGCGTCGGCATCGCCGGAAGCGCAGGGGCGGCGATCGACGATTTGCGGGCGACCGTAGCCGCCTGGGGGCAAGGCGATGAGGCCACGGTCTGGGTGACGGGAGAGAGATTGCCGGCCCAGCTCGCCGCGATCGTCAACGCGTATCAGATCCACTGCCTGGAATACGACTGCGTTCACGAGGGCGCTGTCGTGCACCCGATGGCGACGATCCTTTCGGCGATGATGGCATATGCGGACCGCTGCGCGGCACAGGGCCGACCGGTCGAGGGGGCGCACTTTCTGCTTGCGCTGGCGGTCGGCGTGGATGTCGCGACATTGCTCGGCGTGGCGGCGACCGGTCCGGTGCGGTTCTTCCGTCCGGCGACGGCCGGCGGATTCGGTGCCGTCGCCGCGCTTGCCAAATTGCAGGGGCTCGGCGCGACAGAGGTCAAGAATGCCTTCGGCGCACTCTATGCGCAGACCAGCGGAACCCTGCAGCCCCATGTGGAAGGATCGATCCTGCTCGGCCTGCAGATCGGTTTCAACGTGCGCGCAGCGCTCAGCGCGCTCGACCTGGCGGCGGCAGGGATCAGGGGGCCGCACGACGTGATCGACGGGCCGTATGGATACCTGCGCCTGTTCGAAAACGGGGACTTCGACTTGGCGCCGGCGCTGGTGAAGCTGGGGACGGAATGGCAGGTCACCCAGCTGGCGCACAAGCCGTTTCCGAGCGGTCGGCTGACGCATGGCGTGGTCGATGCGCTGATGCGACTGACCCGCGAACACGGCTTCGGAGCCGATGAAATCGCCCGCATCCATGGCCGCGTTCCGCCGCTTGTCTACCGCCTTGTCGGACGGCCCGATATCCCGGAGCCGGATGCCAACTACGCAAAGCTCTGCCTTCGGTTCGTGGCCGGAACCTGGCTCGCGCGCGGACGTGTGGATGTTCCTGAATTCCGGGGCGCAGACACGCTGCGCGATGAGCGGGTGCATCGCTACGCGGCGCTGGTCGATCTTGAGCAGGACGACAACCCCGACGAAAACGCGCTCGATCCGCAGAGTTTCGCTGTCGAGCTCAAGGACGGCACGCGGCATGCGATCACCCTGCAGCATGTCTACGGGCATCCTGTCGTCCCGATGAGCGTCGAAGACAATGAAGCCAAGTTCCGCCGCTGCGTCGGCTATGGCCGGACCGCCATGTCCGAACAACAAGCCGACGCCATCGTCGAGACGGTCTCGCGCCTCGAGGCGGAACGCGATGTATCCGCCCTGTCGCGGCTGACCGTGATCAACGGCTGACGGCCGGCGCAGGGTGTTCGGTCTGGTACGAAGTTGTCCGGACAAATTTATTGCTTTCTTTGCCGGCTGGGGCATAGTTGTCCGGACAAATTGAGCCTGTCACGATCGGAGAGACGACATGGTCGGCACCGCCCACACAGTTGGCGAGCGCCGCTATCGCGAACGGTTTGGTCGCTACTACGAGGATTTCGAGATTGGCGACATCTATGAGCATCGGCCGGCAAGGACGGTCACGGAGACCGAGAACACCTGGTTCACGCTGCTCACCATGAACACGCATCCAATGCACTTCGACGCAGAGTACGCGAAGCACAGCGAATTCGGACGGCCGATCGTCTGTTCGCCGTTCACAGTCGCGCTGATGGTGGGCATGAGCGTGACCGACGTCAGCCAGAAGGCGATCGCCAATCTGGGCTGGACCGACATCCGGCTTACGCATCCGCTGTTTGCCGGCGACACGCTGACGGCCGAATCCGAGGTTCTGGAGAAGCGGGACTCGAAGTCGCGACCGAATGCGGGACTCGTCACCGTGAAGACGCGCGGATTCAATCAAGACAAGACGCTCGTCTGCGAGTTTTCCCGCACGATGCTGATCGCGAGGCGCGGCTTCGAAAATGAGGAGAAGGCCGGTTACTGACCGGCGCTTTCGCAAGGAGCACCTGGATGAGTGACACGCAGGCCGTCGCGTCCGAGACTTCCGCCGAAGAGGAAAGCCTGATTCTCGACAGCGTGGAACGCTGGCTCGAGCGCGACGTCCGGCCACATGTCATGAAGTTCGACCATGCCGACGAGTACCCGCATGACATGGTCGAGCAGATGACGGAACTCGGCCTGTTCGGCGCGACGATCTCGACCGAGTATGGCGGGCTCGGGCTCGGCGCGACGACCTATGCCAAGGTGGTCGAGAAGATCGCCGAGACATGGATGTCGCTGACCGGCATCTTCAACAGCCATCTGATCATGGCCGCCTGTGTTCAGCGCCTCGGCACCGACGAGCAAAAAACACGCCTCCTGCCGCGGTTTGCGACCGGGGAGCTGCGCGGCGGTCTGGCGCTGACCGAGCCCGATGCCGGCACCGACCTGCAGGCGATCCGGACCCGCGCGAAGAAGCAGGGCGACCACTATGTCGTCAACGGCACGAAGACCTGGATCTCCAATGGCATCCACGGTTCGTGCTTCGCGCTCCTGGTTAAGACGAATCCGGATGCCGAGCCGCGCCATAAGGGCATGTCGATGTTCATTGCCGAGAAGGCCGAGGGCTTCTCGGTCTCGAAGAAGCTCGAGAAGCTCGGCTACAAGGGCATCGACAGCGCCGAGCTGATCTTTCAGGACTATCGGATCTCAGAGGCCAACCTGCTTGGCGGCAGCGAAGGCCGCGGCCTGCAAGCCGCCCTGTCTGGCCTCGAATTGGGGCGCATCAACATTGCCGCCCGTGGATGTGGGCTGGCATCGGCCGCACTCAGGGACAGCGTCGTCTATGCCCAGACGCGCAAGACCTTCGGAAAGCCGATCTGCAAACATCAGGCCATCCAGCTCAAGCTCGGCGAGATGGCGACCCGCCTCCAGGCCGCGCGCCTTCTCACCTATGACGCGGCACGAACCTATGACCGCGGCGAGCGCTGCGACATGGAAGCGGGCATGGCGAAGTACTTCGCGTCGGAGGCCGGGGTCGACAATGCGCTCGAGGCGATGCGCATCCATGGCGGCTACGGCTACTCGAAGGAATACCACGTGGAGCGGTATTTCCGCGACGCGCCCTTGATGTGCATCGGCGAGGGAACCAACGAAATCCAGCGCATGATCATTGCCAAGCAGTTGATCGAGCGCAATCGGATCTGAAGGGTCGAGCAAACGGCCACTTGGCTGCGGCGGCAAGCGTCGGGGAGGCGGTCCTATCACAGACTGAACAATTGAGAACGCGGCCGAACGCCGCAAATGAACTGGGAGACGGAAGATGATGAGGTTGTTGGAATCGGCAGCTGTCGCGCTCGTCGGAATTGGTTTGGGACTGAGCACACCCGCCCTCGCACAGGTGGAGTGGGACGTATCCATCCCCTGGGGGCCGAGCGAGTTCCACACGGTCAACGCGGGCAACTTTGCCGCGGCGGTGAAGGAGGCGACGGGCGGCGCGGTGGTCATGACCATCCACGCCGGCGGGGCCCTTGGCATCCGGGCCCACGAATCGCTGCGGGCGGTCGAGGACGGCGCCGTGCCCATGGCGGAGTATGCGGCGTTTCAAAATGTCGGCGACGTGCCGATCCTTGGCATCGAATCCATTCCGTTCCTCATCCGTGACTACGGGGACCTGCGGATCATGCACGATCTCGTGCGGCCGCTGTGGGAGGCGGAACTCGAGCGGCGCAATCAGAAGGTCCTTTACGTGGTGCCCTGGCCGAGCCAGAACTTCTTCACCAAGCAGCCCATCGTGACGTCGGGAGATTTCGAGGGCGTTCGGATGCGCACCTACGATGCCAACACGGCGACCATGGTCGATCGGATTGGCATGATCCCGCTGCAGATGAACAACGTGGATATCGTGCCGGCCCTGGCGACTGGCAAGCTCGACGCGGTCATGACCTCCGGCACGACGGCGGTGGCACAGAAATACTGGGAGTTCCTGGCTCACGTCTACAATACCAACCACCTCTGGGCCTCCAACATCATGGCGGTCAACATGGATGCCTGGAACGCCCTGACGCCCGAGCAACAAGCGGCGATCGAGACCCTGGCCACGGAAATGGAACCGCAGTTCTGGGCGGTCTCCGAGGGCGAGCACCAGACCCGGATGGCGGAACTCGTCGATAACGGAATGACGGTCGAGCCGGTCTCCGATGCGCTGTCGAGCGTCATGCGCGAGGCGACGGCCGACATGGCCGGCGAATTCGTCGAACGCGTCGGTGGCGAGGCGGGCGCCATCATCGAGGCTTTCAACGAGCGCCGGGCAAATTAGGCGCGAGCCCTGCCGGGCCCTCCGTCGGTGAGCGGCGGACCTCGAGCGCGAGGATGAAACCGTGAGACGCCTTTTGGCCCTTATCGATGGCGCCTGCTATGCGGGCGCCATTCTCGCAGGCCTCGGCTGTCTGGTGCTTGCGGTCATGCTGATCGCCGAGGTCGTGCTGACATCGTTCTTCGGTTGGTCGCAGCCCTGGGCCGTCGAGTACAGCGGATACCTGCTGGCCATCACCCTGTTCGCCGGGGCGGGCTGGGCGCTTCGCCAGGGCAGCCACATCCGGGTCGGTGCGGTGGTCCATCTCCTGCCGCGGTCGGCCCAGCGTTGGTTCGACGTGGGCGCGACAGTGTTCGCACTGGGTATCTGCGGCTACGTGGTCGTCGCTGTAACTCAGATCGCGCTGCGGAGCTTCGAGCTTGGCTCGACCAGCTACTTCCCGAGTCGCACGCCTCTGTACTTGCCGCAATTCGTCCTGGCCCTGGGCTTCTGGCTATTGCTGCTTGCGTTGATCGCCCGGTTGATCAGGCTTCTCGTCGGCGATACGCCGGACGAACCGGTGCGCCGGGGCAAGATTGCCGGGTCGCGCGGATGACGGCGCCGCTCCTGTTCATCGTCGTTGTCCTTGCGCTCCTGTTGGTGGGCGGCGTGTGGGTCGGCATTGCCCTGATGTCGGTGGGAATCTTCTCGCTGGAATTCTTCAAGACGATGCGGGTGGATCGTTTCCTCGCCTCCGATCTCTGGAGCACCTCCACGGCCGTTGAACTCGTCACGCTGCCCCTGTTCATCCTCATGGGTGAGCTGCTCTTTCACACGCGGCTCTCCGAGAACCTCTTCGGCGGCCTCAGGCCATGGGTGAGGTCGCTCCCCGGGCGCCTCCTGCATGTCAATGTGCTGGGCTGCACGCTGTTCGCAGCGGTGTCCGGATCTTCCGCCGCGACGACGGCGACCGTTGGGCGCATCACGCTGCGCGAACTCGACCGACGCGGCTACGACCCCCTTTTGACCGCAGGGTCGCTGGCCGGCTCAGGCACGATCGGCTTTCTGATTCCGCCCTCCATTCCGCTGATCGTCTATGGTGTCCTTGCCGAGGTCTCGATCCTCGATCTGTTCGTGGCCGGCATCCTTCCAGGATTGGTCCTGGCCGTGGGCTTCATGAGCTATATCGGCGTGCGCACGGTCGTAAATCCGGAGCTCGCGCCGATCGGTCAGCCGGGGTCAGGTTGGCGGGAAAAGCTGTTCGCGCTGCGAAAGCTGCTCCCGACGGTGCTCCTGATCTTCTTTGTCATCGGTTCCATGTATCTGGGATTCGCGTCGGTCACCGAAGCCGCGGCAATCGGCGTCCTGGGCGCTGCGATCCTTGCCGCCCTCGAAGGTCAGCTCACGCCCTCCATGATGCGCGCATCGCTGCTCGGCACCGTAAAGACCTGCAGCCTGATCGGCCTCATCATCGCCGGCGCATTGTTTCTGTCCAAGGCGATGGCGCGGCTGTCGATTCCGACCGATGTCGCGGCGGCGATCGAGTTGCTGGAACTCACGCCGCTGGTGCTGATTTTCTTGCTGATGCTCTTCTATCTGGCGCTCGGCTGTTTTCTGGACGGGCTGTCGACCATCGTGATGACCCTGCCCGTGACCTTGCCGCTCGCCACGGCAGCCGGATTCGATCCGGTCTGGTTTGGCGTCTTTCTCATCATCACCATCGAGATGGCGCAGATCACGCCGCCGATTGGCTTCAATCTGTTCGTCATCCACAATCTGACCGGCCATCCCATCGGCCGGATCGCCAAGGCCGCAGCGCCGTTCTGCTTGATCATGATCCTGCTGGTCGTGGTCATCACGTTCAATCCGGAGATCGTGACGTGGCTACCGTCGACCATGCGATGAGGCGGTGCCCGTCAATGCTCCCGCAGCAAGGTGCCGAGACAGGAGAGCGGGCTGGTGAACCCGGCGGTCCGAAGCGCCGCCCAGAGTGTCGCCTGGTTGGAGGTCACCACCGGAAGGCCGGACTCTTGCTCAAGGCGCTCGACAAAGGCGAGGCTCGGCAGATCGGTGCAGGAGATATGGATCGCGTCGGCAGGTCCCGCGGCGAGCGCTTGGCGTACAAGGCCGTCCACGGTCGCCTCGGGTATGCGCGAAAGCAGCCGGACGTCCGAGCTCCGGACATCCAGACCAAGCCCGACAATTGCGGTCACCTCAAACCCATGACGCCGGAAATGACTTTGCTCGATTGCATTGAGCGCGTCGTCGTAGGGAGTGGCAATGGCGATGCGGCGCGCATCGAGGCGGTGCAGTGCGTCGGTGATGGCGCCGCCGGTCGTCACGGCGGGCGCGCCCGTCACGGCCGAAATCTGCTCCCGGATCGCGCCATCCTCGAACAGCATGGCGCCGGCGGTGCAGGCATAGGCGACACAGTCGGCGTCAATGTCCGCAATCAGGGCGCTCGCCGTCCGGAGGTCGCGCAGGACATGCGCCTCGTAGTCCGCCGCGCCCGACTCGAGATGAACCGGCATCCGGCTCATATGAAAGCTCACGCCCTTCGGCCCGAAGGTCGCGAATTCCGCCTCATTCGTTGTGTTGGACGGTGGGACGATCACTCCGATCCGCAGCTCGCTCAACGGATTGCGGGACCAGGGTGTCGGTGCGGTCGACGCCATGACGCCTCCTCAATGGTCCGTCAGAAGCGACCCGAAGCCGTCGACCGGATCGGCGATGCCGCTCTCCCGCAGGGCGTGCCAGTAGAGCGCCGTATTGACCGCGATCACCGGCTTGCCGAGCCAGATCTCCGCCGCGGCGGCTCCGGCCGCGAAGTCGAGATTGGTGCCGAATTGCAGGATCGCTTCGACGTCGTCCCGATCCACCCGCCGGCAGGCGTCGGCAAGCTGCAGCGGCGTGACGGCGGCGATCGCCTGCGGGCTTGCGCATTTGAATCCGAAAACACCTGCGATCTCGAAGCCGCACTCGGAGAAGAAGGCTGTGGTGCGCTCGTCACCCACCGGCATGTACGGCGTGATCAGTGCGATCCGACTGACGCCGTGGCGTTTCAGTGCGGCGACGCAGGCATCGGAGCCCAGCGTAACCGGTGTCTTCCACCGCGCCTCGATTTGCGCGCGCAGCGCATCGGACGCCGCCTTGCCCTCCCAAATTGCCTCGGAGGAGATGCCGAGGATCAACCGGTCCGGGCTCATGGTCGTCACGCGGTCGATCGCCTCCAACATGCGGTCCTTGGCGACGGCGATAAGGCGTTTGAAGTCGTCGTCCGATGCGACCGACATGTTCGGGATATGAATCCGTGCCGTGTGGTTGGAGACGCCCGGTGGCCGCATCGCTTCGAAGTCCGGTTCCACGGAGGTGTTGGTCGATGGCACGACGAGTCCGAAGCGGGTGCGCCATCCTGCCGGTTTTTGCATCTTGCTCAATGTCCCAAATCGAGAGCTAGCCATGACTTATGCAGACGGTGACCTCCGCGTCTCGGTCGACAACTCGGTCGCCATCGTCGAGATTGCCCGTGCGGCGAAGCGCAACGCCCTGAGCAGCGCGATCTGGAGAGCCCTGCCGGACGTCGCGCGCGATCTCGATGGCGATGACCAGGTGCGGGTCGTGGTCTTCCGCGGCGAGGGCCGGGAGGCCTTTTCGAGCGGCGCGGACATCTCTGAATTCCCGGAAACCTATGGGACGTCCGAATCCGCCCGGGCCTACAACGATGCGATACAAGCGGGGCAAGTCGCGATCGCCGGTCTCTCGAAACCCGCCCTTGCCATGGTCTTCGGAGTCTGCGTCGGCGCTGGCTGCGGCCTCTCCCTGGCGTGCGATCTGCGCTTTGCAGCAAACTCCGCGCGCTTCGGCATCACCCCGTCCAAGATCGGCGCGGCCTATTCGTTCGGCGACACGAAACGGCTGGTGGATACGGTCGGACCGTCGCGCGCCAAGGACATCCTGTTCTCCGGGCGCCTGATCAACGCTACCGAGGCCCTTCAGTGCCGGCTTGTCGACTTCCTGATCGACGACGACCGTCTGGAGGAGGAAGTCATGGCTTACGCCCACGGTCTCTGCGCGTTGTCGCAGAACTCGTTGCGGGTCGCGAAGCGGATGGTCGATGCAATCCGCGGCGGCGCCAATCGCGAAACGGCCGCGCTCAAGGGAGCATTCGACGCGGCTTTCGGTCATGCCGACTTTGCCGAGGGCTACCGCGCCTTCATCGAGAAACGGAAGCCGCGGTTTCGCTAGAGATCGCCCGTGCATCGGTATCAAAGGTCCTGAAGCGCACGCTCGATCGCGGCGGCCAGCGACAAGATCCGCGCATCGGAGCCATGAACACCGACGAGCTGCACGCTGGCCGGAAGCTCTTCGCCGTCGAGCCATACCGGGACTGCGGCGGCCGGGCCGCCGGCGACATTGGCCAGGGCCGTGAAGTCCGCTTGGTTGTCCGGCGCCGCGTCTCCATGCGGAAAAGCACGTTGCGGGGCGGTCGGCAGGATCAGAGCGTCAAACTCGCGAGAGGCTCGGGCAAAGGCGGCGCGGCTCTTGCGCAGTTCAGCCAAGGCCGCGACCAGCTTGGCCGACGACGCATCGCGGCCGTAGCGCAGGAAACCGTGGAACGCCTCCGAAACCCCGTCGATCGGCTCGTTCAAGAGCTCGGGCATCGCCGCCGCCGCCTCGGCTTCCGCGAGGAGCAGGCCGGCGCGGCGGGTGCGAGACGGGCCCCAGCCGTCGAGATCGACGTCCATGATCCGCGCGCCTGCGCGTTCGGCGGAGGTCCTGGCCATCTCGAATCCCGCCATCACGGCCGCATCGCAGGAAACCTCTTCGATCTGGCGCGGCACGCCAATGCGAATGCCGGACAAGTCGTCGTGGCTTGGCGGCGTTTCAGGCCAGACGGCGGGGCCGGCCCAATCGGGGTCCGCCGCGTCTTCGCCAAGCAGCACACGCAAGGCAGGCCAAAGGCAGTCGGCCCGAGCCGCGAGCGGGCCGATCGTGTCCAGCGTGGGGCTTAGATAGCCGAGCCCGCCGCGGCCGATGGCGCCGCGAGACGGTTTCAGTCCAGCGACCCCGCAATAGGCGGCCGGGATCCGAACCGATCCCATGGTGTCGGTCCCGAGGGCGACATCGACGAGGCCCGCCGCCACCGCGGCACCGGATCCGCCACTCGAACCGCCGGGGGTGTATCCGGGCTTCAGCGGATTGGCACATCGCCCGAAATGCGGATTGTCCGTCGTCGCGCCGAGCGCCCCCTCGTGCATGTTCAAGGTCCCGAGGATGATCGCTCCAGCGTCCTTGAGCCGGCGCACGACGGTTGCGTCCGCTTCCGCAATGCGGTCGCGATAGCGGCCGATGCCGAGCGTCCAGGGAAGACCACGGACGGCGATGTTGTCTTTGATGCCGACAAGCAGGCCGTCCATCGGGCCGAGCACCGCACCATCGCGCCGCCGTCGATCGGCCGCCTCCGCTTCGGCAAGCGCGTCGGCCCGCCGCGTCGAGATGAAGATATGCGTCTGAGCGTTCTCGACTTCGATCCGCGCGAACGCGGACTCCGCACGATCCCGAGCGCAACTGGTGTCGGTCACCATCGGCGGGTTCATCGCTTGCGCTCGTCGATGAGGCGGATCGGTTTCTGCCGGGCCTCGATGCCGGTGAGGACTGCCGTTGCGCCGGGCTCGACGAGTTCGACGGCAATCGCCACGCCGAGCCGGGTGCGCAGGGTTTCTTCCATTTGGCCGCGGAGCGCATCCGTGATCGTGGCCGTCTCGACGATGGCCGTCATGGCGTCGCGGCCATCTTCGCTTGTCACGCGGCAAATGAACTCGCCCGTCGTCTCCGGGTAGCGCGCCGACAGGATCGCCCCGATTCCTTGCGGATAAACGTTGATCCCGCGCAGCTTCACCATGTTGTCGCTGCGACCGAGAAAGCCCTCCATGCGGTGGAACGGGATTTCCAGCGGGTTATCGCCGGCGACCAGACGCGTCACGTCATGGGTGTTGAAACGGATGATCGGGAAGACGTCGTCCTTGTAGAGGCAGGTGCAGACGATGTCGCCGATATCGCCATCGTCCACCGGTTCGGCCGTGTCCACGTCGAGAACCTCGATGAGCTGGGCGTCCTCCATCAGGTGCAGGCCGGAGCGGTCCGGCCCCTGGCCGGCAATCGCCCCGGTGTCGCCGACACCATACCAATCGAACACCTCGGCGCCGCCCCAGGCGTCCGACATGCTGGCATGGCTTTCCGCGCCCATATGGCCGGAGATCATGCGGACCGGTATGTCCTGTCCGGGCACAAATCCCTGCTCGCGCGCGATCTGCGAGAGCCGTTTTATGTAGTCGCCGAACCCGATGATCGCCGTGACCCGGAAGGCGTGCATGAGCTGGACCTGGTTCGCCGATCGCGTTTCGACACCGGTCCCGGCGGTCAGAAGTTGCGCGCCGATCCAGTGATTGATCGCCTCACGTACGTAGTGGCCGCCATTGACCATGCCGTGTCCGTAGACCGAATGGACGACATCGCGATTGCTCATGCCCTGGAGCGCGTAAAGCCGCCCGAGCAGCAGCGACTGGACCTCGCGGCTCTTCGGCCCGAAGAGAAGCGGCTGGGGTTTGCCGGTCGTCCCGCTGGTCGTTTGGAAGATCAGAGGCGGGCGTTGTTCGTCGTCGTATGTGTCGAGACCGTGGAAGTCGCCGATCGGCGGATGCTCCTCGACCGACTGCATGAGATCTTCCTTCGAATAGGCGGGCAGCTTGCCGATGTCGTCGAGCGACCGGATGTCCCCAACCTCAAGCCCGGCTTTGCGCCACAGGCGCTGGTAGAAGGGCACCTGCCAAGCGAATGCCGCGGCGCGCATGAACTGCGCGTTCTGCCGCGCCCGCAATTCGTCGCGGCTCATGCCCCGATAGGTGTCGAGGAAGGCCTCGCCCATCGGATAGGCCGTCTGAATGCCGTCGATGTCGAGCGCCTGGAAGTAGTTCTTGCCGCGCATATTGCCCTGTCGTTGCGTCATCGTTCGTCTTCGCTGTCCAATGCACTCAGGAAGGGGTCGAGGGTTGCCGCGGTCGTCAGGCCGAGAGCGGCGTCGATGATCATTTCGCGCCCGGCCGGCTTGATCCCGGCCGCCTCCATCAGGATCTGCGCCTTTCCGACAACGCCATCCTCGCCGATCGGGTTGGCGGGATCGCCGAGTGCATCGCGACCTTCGGCGCGATGGGTGCGCCCGTCCGACAATGTGACCGCGACAGCGGCGCCATAGTGCTCGGGGTAGGACTCCACGAAGGGGCTCGTGGCCGAGACGCGGGCCTTTCGGCGTAGCGCCGCGATGTCCGGCCGCGCGATCGAACGCGGTTCAAAAAGATCGAGCGCCGGCGGACCGTCGATCAGGGTTGCCGCGGCGCAGTGTTGAAGGCTGAACTTGGCCTCTTGCGGTGTCGTCGGGTCGACACGATCGCAGAACAGCACCGCGTCGCGATAGGTCTCCACGACGATTTCGGTCACCTGCCCGGGCTCCGGTACCCTGTCGCGCAGCGCCAGCGCGCAGTCGATCGTCGCGTGGGCGTGACGGCAGGCCGGCCAGGGCTTGAAGCTCGTGTCGAAGATCAGCCAGTCCTCATCGGGTCTCGCTGTCACGCGGTCCGGGGTGGCATCGGGGGCCGTGGCCGAGAAGAATCCCTGCTCGCCCTCCAATATGAACGCCGGACCGCTGAAGCCGTTGGCAGCCAGAGTAGCCGCCATCAGGCCGGCCTGTGCCGCTATCGCCGTGTGCCATTGCTTCGTCATCACCGGTTCGTGGCGGCAGCGCCACAGGCCGCTCGCCGTGGATCCGGCGTTGCCCAGGGCGGCTACGCGCTGATCGTCGTCGATTCCGAGAACCGATGCGACCGCCATCGCCGCACCGAAGGGGCCGCAGCTCGCAGTGTTGTGCCAGTGGGCGTAGTGCGACGGCCCCACGGACCGGCCGACCCGGATGACCGCCTCGTAGCCTCGCACGACCGCATCGAGAAAAGCGGACGGCGGCACACCATGGGCCTCGGCAGCGGCCAGCGCCGCCGGGATGACGACGGGTCCGGGATGCAGGATGGAGGTCCGGTGTACGTCATCCATCTCGAGGATGTTGCCGAGGCCGCCATTGATGAAGGCGGCTCCGGCCGGCGCCAACCGGTCGCGCGTCAAAATGGCGCGGCAGCGGCCGGCGCCCAGCATGGGCGCCATCTGCCGCAGGATCTCGCCCGCGGGTTGCCGGGCTCCGGCCAGGGCGCAGCCCAGCCAATCCAGCACATGCAAGGCGGCGCGCCGACGGTCGCGTGCGTCGGGCGGGCGGCCTGCAATACCCACAAGACGCCGGGTGAGACTCTGGGTCATGTCTCCCGCACCGCTGCAATGCGTTTGAAATTTGTCCGGACATATTCTATGCATCCTCGAACGGAAGGCAATCCGCAACGTGCGGCGGTGGTTGCGCGCCCGTTCGTCCCGTCAGATTCGGAGACGGTATGAATTTCGAGAGACCGCAAGCGGCTTGGCATGTGTTCCGGCCCGGCAGCCGGATCTACCTCGCTGGCTGCTGCGGGGAACCCACGGGCTGCCTCGACGTCCTGGTGGCGGATCCCGATCTCGGGCGCGGGCTCTCGTTCACCGGTGTCTGGATCCCGGGGGTCAATGAGCGCGATCCGACGGATGGGGTCCCGGGGGCGCACGCACGGACCTTCTTCGTTACGCGAGCCCTGCGCGCCGGATTTGCCGACGGGCGCATCGGGTTTGCGCCGCTTCACTATACCGCAATCTACGAATGGCTTGCGGGACCGGCACGTCTCGATGGCGCGATCTTCCAGGTATCACCACCTTGCGACGGCATGGTGAGCCTGGGGCTGGCAGCGGACTTCACGCCCGCCGTGCTGGAAAGCGGAGCGCGGCTTGTGGGCGAGATCAACCCCGAAATGCCCTTTGTCGGGTCGGCACCGTCCGTTCCGGTGGAGCGGTTCGAGACGCTCGTAGAGGCGGAGACCCCCTTGCTCGGGTATTCGGCCGGCGCACTTTCGACCGAGATGATGGCGATCGGCCAGCATGTCGCGTCCCTGATCGAACCTGGCGACACGCTTCAACTCGGGATCGGCAAAGTTCAGGCCGCGGTACTGGCTCATCTGACGGATCACCGCGATCTTGCCTTTCACGGTGGCATGATCTCCGAACCGATCCTCGAGCCGCTCGCGCGCGGCGTCTTCGGGCATGGCCAGACGGCCGGCGTCGCGCTCGGCAGCTCGAGTCTTTACCGAGAAGTCGCCGGACTTCGATCGCTGAGACTCGCATCCGTCGGCGAAACGCACTCCGTTTCGACGCTCGCCGCGATCGAGCGGTCCGTCAGCGTCAACTCTGTGATGGAGATAGACCTGTTCGGGCAGGCCAATGCCGAGATGCTGGACGGCCGTCAGATCTCCGGTCATGGCGGGCTGGTCGAATTCTCGCGCGGTGCACGGTTGTCACGCGGTGGCCGCTCCATCCTCGCCCTTCCGTCGACAGCCGAGGCCGGCCGAATCAGCCGCATCAGGCCGGCGCTCGCCGAACGCACGGTGGCGACCGTCGCGCGGTCCGATGCAGACTATGTCGTCACCGAGTTCGGTGCGGCGGACCTGCGCTGGCGAGACATCGACGCGCGCGCCTCGTCGCTGATCGAGGTTGCCCATCCGACGTTCAAAGGGCAGCTTGCGGACGCGTGGGACACCATGCGCCGGAATATGTAGAACCGGCATCCTCGATCCGACCGACACGCTGGACATGAACGAGCTTCGAACACCGCGGACCGCAACCGGACAAGCGCCCCGTTACCAGCAGGTCGCTGACATCTTGACCGAGCGCGTGCGCGCCGGGCGCTATCCGGTCGGGAGCTTCCTGCCGACGGAGCAGGACCTCTGCCAGGAGTTTCGGGTTAGCCGCTACACCGTGCGTGAGGCGCTGCGCAAGCTCATCGAGCTTGGACTGGTGACCCGTCGGCAAGGGGCGGGCTCAGAAGTTCTGAGCACGGAGCCGCGGGGCGGTTTCGCGCAGAAAATGCACTCGCTCAGCGAGCTTTACGAGTATGCCGCGGACACCGTCTTCGATATCTCCGAGACCCGGATCGTGACCGCCGACGCGGCGCTCTCGCATCTCCTGGGCCGGACGCCCGGATGCGAGTGGCTGAAGGTCGTCGGGGTTCGGCGCACCCGCGAAGGCGAGCCGATCAGCTATACCGAGGTCTATGTGAACAGCGACTTCAGGGCGCTGGAGCCGGAGCTTCGCGGCCTCACCAAACCGTTCTACGCGCTGATCGAGGAGCGATTCGGCGCGTCCGTCGAAGAGGTGATCCAGTCCATCGAGGCCGAAACGGTGGCGCCGCGGATCGCCAGGCTCCTCGGGCTCGATGGCAACGCGTGGACGATCAAGATGACCCGCCGCTATCTCGGTCCTGGCGACCGGCCGCTGCAGGCATCGATCAACTGGCACCCGGCGGCGGATTTCATCTATTCGATGAGCCTGAAGCGCGACGATCCTGGCAGCGGTGCGACCGGCTGAGGAGCATCACCGCTGCATGCGCGCCAGAACCTGCTCGAGGAGCGCGGGCGCCAGACCGGCGGCTTCCAGCGCGGACCGTGTGTGCTCGCCAAGTGTCGGCAGCATCGGGTCAAGGCGTCCGGGTTCGTCGCGAAACCGCATCGGCAGACCGATGTGAAGGTTGCCCTCGCCATCGCGTCTGAGCATCTCCCGATGTCGCACCTGATCGGACAGGAATGCCTCGCGCAGATCGAGCACCGGCGCATAGCATACATCCTGGCCCGTGAGCCATGCATCCCATTCGCTGCGGGTTCGCGTAAGGAAGGTTTCGCGCAGGAATGCCTTCACCGGCTCCTGTCCGGGGCCGGGCGGGCCGCAGGCCATCTCGATCAGGTCCGGGCGCCCGAGTGCGGTCAGAAGAGCCGTGGCGAACTTGCGTTCGACGCCGCCAAGCGCGATATGGCCGGCATCCTTGGTCGGGTAGATTGAGAAGAAGGCATATCCGCCGAAAGAACGCTCGTGCTTCACCACCGGCGGTCGGTCCTCGGCGAAGACCGGCCCGGTTACATTCGGCAGCCAGGCCATGAGCGCGTCTTGCATCGACATGTCGATGTAATCGCCATTCCCGGTGGCCTCCCGTCGGAGCAGCGCCATGAGGATCGCGGCGAGGGCCATCAGCGATCCCGCCATGTCGGCGACCGGCATGTTGGGATTGGTCGGCGCGCCGTCACTGCCGAGGTTGAGGGACAGCGTGCCGGCATGCCCTTGGATCGCCAGATCATGCGCGGGACAATCTGCGAGCGGACCAGTCTGGCCAAAGGCGGCGATCGAAGCGTAGACGATCCGCGGGTTGATTTCCGAGATCGTACGATATCCCACGCCCAGTCGATCGACCACGCCAGGTCGGAAGGCCTCGACGACGACATCGGCGGTTTCCGAAAGCTTGTGGAACGCCGCTCTGCCGGCATCGGTCTTCAGGTCGAGGACGACGGATTGCTTGCCACGATGCGTGTTGCGAAACCAGACGGATGCGCCACCCGCGCGATAGCCGACGGCGCGGACCGGTTCACCGGCAGGCGGCTCTATCTTGACGACGGTCGCGCCGTGATCCGCCATCATCATGGTCAGGTGCGGTCCCGGCAGAAACATCGAGAGATCGAGGACGCGGATGCCGTCGAGCTTCATCGTCTCACACCACGCCGCCAGCTCGGAATCCGGCGATCTCGGCTGCCGAATAGCCGTGATCGGAGAGAACCTGGTCGGTGTCGGCACCGAGAGCGGGCGCCGGTCGGGCGGATGGTATGACGCCATCGAGACGGATCGGGCTGGCGACCATCTTCAGGTTCTCATGGAGCGGATGATCGACCGGCTGCACGCCTGCCCGATCGATGAAGAACGGGTTCTCGAGGGCCTGCCGAAGGCTGAGCACCGGTGCGGCGGGCACCGTCCCGGCGAAGATTCGCATCCATGCGTCTGTTGTGCGCGTCACGAAGACTTCGTCGAGGATCGACGTCAGCGTATCGCGGTTTTCGTAGCGTTGCCGGAAGTCCGCGAATCTTGGGTCGCCGACCAGCTCCGGCCGACCGACAGCCTCGCAGAGCGCCGCCCAGAACTTCGGCAGGACACACATGACGAAGATGTGGCCGTCGGCCGTCGGAATCCGTTCGCAAGGTACGACGAACGGATGCCCGGACCGTGGCCGCCGGCCGACATCCGTTCCCTCGTTGAGGAACCACGTAGCCGGATAGGTCAGTTGATGCATGGCGACGTCGTAGAGCGTTACGTCCACGTCGCGCCCCCTGCCGGTGCGCATGGCGCCGAGCAGGGCCGCCGTCAACGCAAACGCCGTGGTGATGCCGCTCAGATAGTCGATGATCGAGAGGCCCATGCGCGTCGGCGGCGCGTCAGGCTCTCCGGTCAACTCCATGAAGCCCGCCTCGGCCTGGATGAGGTAGTCGTAGGCCGGCCATTTGGACCGTTCACCGGCCCGCCCGTAGCCGGACAGATGCCCGCAGACGAGCCGTGGATTGTGCGGCGCCAGGGATGGGTAGGTGAGACCGAGCCGGTCCGGCTGATCGCCGCGAAGGTTGTTCATCAAGATGTCGGCCGAATTGACCAGCCGATGAAGGATGCGTTGGCCGTCCTGAGATTTGAGGTTGAGCGTGATGCTACGCTTGTTGCGGTTGAAGGTCTGGAAGAAATGGCTGTCATTGTCGCCGAGGAAATGCGGGCCGGAGTGGCGCGCGCTGTCGCCGCCTCGGCCGTTTTCAGGCGCCGGCTGCTCGATCTTGATCACCATCGCTCCCATGTCGGCCATGTACATCGACCCGAAAGGCCCGGCGCCGTACTGCTCGACCGACAACACGGTGACGCCGGTGAGCGGCAGGGTGAGCGGTGCCTCAGTCACGCGCCTTCCTCCTCCCGGTCATGACCGTCCCCGTGGCGCTGCATCCGGTCCGCAATTGCCAGGACGCGCTGCATGGCGCGCACGACCGGCGCTTCGACCAGCTTTCCGTCAATCACCGCGAGGCCGGTCTCGCTGGCCTCGTAGGCCCTGACGATCCGCGTCGCATCGGCAACCTGTTCCGTCGTCGGCGTGAAGACCGTATTGATGGTCGCGACGTTGCCTGGATGCAGCGCCGCCTTTCCCGTGAAGCCCAGGTGGAGGGCCCTCACAGCTTCCGCCTCCACGGCCGCGGGGTCGCGAAAGTCGAGGCTCGGCACATCGAGCACGCCGAGACCGGCCCGCTTGGCGGCGTGCACCACCCGTGCGCGGGCGTAGAGCAGGGGCTCGTGCGCGATCTCGACGCCGAGCTCGGCCGCGAGATCGGCTGCGCCGAACATCAGCAGCGCAAGGCGGGGCGAGGCCGATGCGATTTCATGGACCTGTTCGAGGCCCTCGACGCTTTCGATCAGCGCCATCAAGCAGACATCGGCGCCGGCTTCCGTCAAGACCGAATCGGCAAGTCGGACCTCGGCGGCCGAGGCGACCTTGGGCAGAAAGACCAAACCGCGCTTCGGCGCCGCCTCGGCGACCCCGGTGAGGTCGCGTAGGCCGGCGATCGTCCCGAGGCCATTGATCCGAATCGCCGGCGCGGCCGCGGCGCCACTCTGGGAGAGCCAGGCCAACCCGTCGGCGCGCGCGCGATCCTTCAGGTCGGGCGCGACAGCATCCTCAAGATCCACGCAAACGATATCTGCGCCGGCGGCGGCCGCCTTTGCGAAGCGGTCCGGCCGCGAGCCGGGGACAAACAGCAGCGATCGCGCATATGGAGCGTCCGCGTCCGTTGACCAACCCATCAATGGTATTCCTCGCCCCCGGAGACGTTGACAGCTTCCGCCGTGATGTAGCCGGCCTCCACGGAGCAGAGAAAGGCACAGACGGCCGCGGCATCCTCTACAAGTCCCGTTCGGCCAAGCGGTATGCGCGCCCGCATGTCGGCCATGTAGTCGTCAAGGGTCTGTCCGCGCGCCTTCGCCATGAAATCGTTCTGCCAGGCGCCGAGGCCCGTGGTCACATGATTTGGGCACACCGCGTTCACCGTGATCTTGTGTTCGGCGAATTCGAGCGCCGCGGAACGGGTCAGTCCGAGCAGGCCGTGCTTCGACGCCGTGTAGGCCGAGGCGAAGGCGAAGCCGGATTTCGCCGCTTGGCTGGCGATGTTGACGACCCGCCCGCCACGGCCGCCGGCGATCATGTGGGGGGCTGCGTGTTTCATCGCGTAGAACGGCGCCCGCAGGTTGACGCCCAGAACCGCATCCCAGGCTTCCGATGTCATGTCGAGGATCGGGCCGAACAGATAGCCGATCCCCGCATTGTTGATGACGATGTCGAGCCGGCCGAAAGCCTCCACCGCGTGGTCCATAAGCGCCTTGACCGCCGCTTCATCGAGGAGATCGCCGCAAAATGTGGTGACTGTCGCACCGTCAGACCTGAGACGCTCGGCGGTGCGTTCGAGGTCGCCGGCAACACCTACGCCATGGGCCGGAGCGATTTCGCCCGCGAGTTGGCCGAGGTCGTGCAGGACGATACGGATCCCGTCCCGCGCCAGGCGGGCAGCGATGCCTTGCCCGAGGCCATTGTCGCGCCCGGCGCCTGTCACGACTGCGACCCGCTGATCGCCCGTCGTCATCACGCAGTCTGTTCCGTCATGATGAAAAGGGGATCATCGGCAAAGCCCTGGAACTGGCTCGCGACCCTCTGCACCGCTGCGGAGGCGATCTCCTGTCCAAAGCGATCCCTGTCGTTGATGTCTATGATCTCCAGGTAGGCGTAAGGCGGGGGCGATCCGTCGAGCTGCGATGTGCAGCGAAAGAGCGTGAAATCATCCACCGAGTCCAAACCCTTCACGGTCGGCAGGTCCGTGCTGCGCGCCCAAGCCTCGTAAGCTTGCCTGTCCGCATCGCTCTTAAGATTGAAAAGGACGACCAGTCTAGGCACCGCACTATCTCTGTTCTTATTTGTCCGGACAAATTGCGGCATCCCCCCCTATGCGGTCAAGTCCGATGTGTCTCCGTTCGCCTGCGGGCGATCCGCGGTTCGATGAGAGGGCTGCCACCGTCGCGATCGGCGCTTGACAATCGAAAGGGCCGACTTTCATTATTTGTCCGGACAAATCCAAGAAAAGGGTATCGGGGCATGGCTTTCGTCCGGACTTCCGTTGCAGCCTTCGTTGTTGCCGTAGCCTTGTCGAGCGCCGCGGGCGCCCAAGACCTGCTGTTCCTCGCCGAGGATGTGCCGGCGGGCCTGAACTATGACGGCCCCGCGGCGGCCATTCCGACAAGCCAGACGGGCATGGTCAATCTTATGGAGCCGCTGTTCGGTTACGCCGCGGCCGGGCCGAACGAGGACGGCGTCATCGTCCCCGATTTCCAGACCTTCGAGGGTCGGCTGGTCGAAAGCTGGCAGTACGACGAAGACAGCCTGACCTGGACCCTCACCCTGCGCCAGGGCGTGAAGGGATGCGATGGCGCGACCTTCGACGCTGATGACGTCATCTACACCTTTGCAAGGGCCAAATCGGTCTCGGGTGCCGCGCCGATCGGCTGGTTCCTGTCCAACGTCGCCTCGATCGACGGGTTCACCGCAGACGTCTTTGGCGAGGATGCCGAGGCGAAGGTGCTCGGCGACGAGGTCCGGCGGGTCGACGACCACACGGTGACGATCCGGCAATCCGAGCCTAATGCGCTGTTCCTGCCGGTGCTGACGATCTTCGGGCTCTACATTTTCGACAAGGAGCTGATGGAGGCCAACGCCACGGACGAAGATCCCTGGGCGCATCAATACACCAACAACGTCGGTGTCCCGAGCTTCGGGCCGTATTGCCTGGAAAGCTGGACCAAGGACGACGAAATCATCCTGACGGCGAATGCCGACTATTACCGCGGCGCGCCGGCCATCGAACGCGTGGTGATGAAGCGCGTTCCGCAATCATCGAACCGCGTGGTGATCCTCCGGACCGGGCAGGCCCAGCTCACCCAGAACCTGACCCCGCGCGAATACGAGAGCCTTGTCGACGCCCCGGGGGTCACGGTGGCCGGTGTGGCGGGCAACGAGAACCTGTTCCTGCACATGAACTTCCAGACGCCGCCCTTCGACACTCCGGAAATTCGACAGGCCATCGCGCATGCGGTTCCGTATCAGCAGATCGTCGACAACGCGTATTTCGGATCCGCCGAGCGCTGGCGCGGTCACGTCCCGTCCACCTATCCCGGCTACCACGAGCCGCCGCTGCGATACGAGTACGATCCCGACAGGGCGCGACAGCTTCTCGCGGAAGCGGGGTTCGCCAATGGCGAGGGCCTGGAGCAGTACGCCGACGCGCTGCAGCTGACCTACGTCGCGGAGAAGGAGACCGTGTTGGCGCCGATCGTCAACATCATCCAGACCGCGCTTCGCGAGGTCGGCATTCCGGTGACGCTCAATCCGGTGCCACAGACCCAGTACGGCGACCGGCAGCTGGTGAAGCGCGATCTGCCTTTCGCCGTGAACGATCAGGAGAAACCGATCGGCGTCGATGCCGGCTACGCGATCCAGCTGTTCTTCGTCTCCACCGACAAAGGCGGCCTGAACAATATGGTCAACTACTCGAATGACGCCGTGGATGATGCTTGGGCACTGGCCCGGGTCGAGCCGGAAACCGCAAAGCGCGATATGCTGCTCACCGAGATCCAGGATCGGCTGATGGCGGACGTGGCGTGGTTGCCCATCGTCGAGTACCGAACTCGCTGGGCGTTTTCGGATCGTCTCGAAGGGTTGCAATGGCATCCGGACAACTCGGTCCGCTTCTTCGATCTGAGCTACGCTCGGTAGGGTCGGCAGCAGACGGCGCATTTGTCGGGTGCGGTGGCCGCCGGGAAATTTCAGCGACTGGGATCCGCTTCTATGCGCCTTCGCTATGTCCTCGGACGGGTTGCTGTCGGCCTCGTCCAGCTTTTCGTGCTGACCATCGCCGTTTTCTTCCTGATCAGACTGCTGCCGGCCGATCCGGTATCGCGGTTCGTCGGGCTGAATTCCAGCCCGGAAGCCTATGCGCAGGCCGAGCAGAATCTCGGACTTGATCGGCCGGTCCTCACTCAGCTCGGCCACTACCTCGGCTTTGCCCCGAGCGAGGGCACCGGTCTCCTGCAGGGCGACTTCGGCACGTCCTGGGTGACCGGGTCGCCGGTGGCATCCGAGATCGCCACGGCATTGCCGCTCACCATCGAACTCATCACGCTCAGCTTCTTCGTCGCCTTCGTCATTGCCGTGCCGGTCGGCATGCTCGCGGCTCTGAGACCCGGTGGAGCGTCCGACAAAGCGGTCTTCGTCTACTCCCTGTTCGCCGGATCGCAGCCCGAGTTCTGGTGGGGCATCCTGTTCGTCTTCGTGTTCTTCTACACGCTCGGCGTCGCACCGGCGCCGCTCGGAATCCTGTCGCCGCTGACATCGGCGCCGCCCTCGGTGACCGGCTTCATCCTGATCGACAGTCTGTTCAGCGGCCGGCCGTCACTCTTCGTGGAGGCTCTGCACCATTTCATGCTGCCCGTCGCGACCCTCGTTTTCGTCCTATCGGGTCCGATCGTGAAGATGGTGCGGCAGAATATGGTGCGTGCGCTGGAGAGCGATTTCGTCCTCTATGCGCGGTGTGCCGGACTCTCGCGGTGGCGCGTGGCCCTGTATGCACTTCGCGCAGCTATAGCGCCGTCGCTGACGCTCATCGGAATCCTTTACGGCTTCATGCTCGGCGGAGCCGTTCTGGTCGAGAGCGTCTTCTCCCTCGGCGGGATCGGTCAATATGCGATCCGATCCATCCTCGCCTTCGACTATCCGGCGATCCAGGGCGTGGTGCTGGTCATTACGGCGATTTCCCTGATCGTCTACTTGTTGCTCGACGTCGTGCACGCGATCATCGATCCGAGGATCGCGCATTGACTTCAACGGATCTTGAGGCGGCGCTGCCGCCAGAATCCGATCGGCGCCCGATCGACGTTCTATTCGTCGTCGGTGCGGCGATTGTCGCCCTTGTGACGTTTCTGGCGGCCTTCGGCCCTTACATAGCGCCCTACGACCCCACCATCGCGACAATACGCGTGTCGTCTCCGCCGCCGCCGATATCCCAATGGCCTGGCTTTCTCCTCGCCGCCATGACCGGCGACCTGGACCAGGCTCCGCATCTGTTCGGAACGGATGCCTCCGGCTTCGATGTGTTCTCCCGCGTCATTTCCGCGCCGCGCACCGATTTGACGATCGCGCTTGCGGCGAATGGTCTGTCGCTCCTCATCGGCGTGTTCCTCGGTCTCATCGCCGGGTACTTCCGCAACTGGGGTACCGAGGTCATGATGCGGGCGTCCGACGTCCTGCAGTCCTTTCCGGTCTTCATTTCCGCGATGATCCTGGTGGCCTTGGCCGGCCGATCCACCGTCAACATCGTGATCGCGCTCGCGCTGCTCTACACGCCGATCTATGTCCGTCTCACGCGCGCCGAAGTGATGGCCCAGAAGGTGCGCGGCTATGTCGAGGCGGCACGGGCTCTGGGCAACTCGGAATTCATGATTGCCATGCGGCATGTCCTTCCCAATTCGCTTGCGCCGGCCCTGATCCAGTCCTCGGTGACGATCGGTTTCGCGATCCTGCTGACCGCGGGCCTGAGTTTTGTCGGCGCGGGGGTGCGTCCGCCGACGCCCGAATGGGGCCTGATGATCTCGACCGGCGTAAACCAAATGGTCATCGGCGACTGGTGGCCGTCGATCTTTCCCGGGATCGCCATCTCGCTCACCGTGTTCGGCTTCGCCGTGCTAGGCAACACGCTGGAGAGGCGACATGCCGCCGCCTGAGCCCGGTGCGACCCCCCGGCCGATCGTGCTCGAAGCGAAGGACGTGGCGGTGCGATACCGCGGCCGGGGCGGCGATGTGTGCCCGATCGAGGGATTTGCGCTGACCATCCGGGAAGGCGAAGTGGTCGGCCTTATCGGCGATGCCGGTGCGGGGAAATCGACCGCGGCACTGGCCCTCATGGGAATCGCGCGTCCGCCGGGCGTGATCGAGCGCGGCACGATCCTGTTTGACGGCAAGGACCTTCGGACGCTTGACGAACAGAGTCTGCGCCAAATCCGCGGCAAGGAGATCGGGATCATCGTGCAGAACCCGCGCGCGTCGCTCAATCCCATGCTCCGCGTCGGCCGTCAGATCCGCAATGTGTACCAGGCGCACAATGCGGCGTCCGCGGGACAGGCACGTGACCGCGCCGTCGAGATGTTGCGGATGGTCGGAATCAACGATCCCGAAAGGCGGGTCGATGCTTACGCCCATGAGCTCTCCGGCGGCATGGCCCAGCGGGCGCTCATCGCAATCGCCCTGTCGTCGAATCCGCGGCTGCTCATCGCCGACGAGCCGACATCGGGTCTCGACGTTACCATTCAGGCTCAGTTCCTCGACCAGATGTGGGCGACCGTGCAGAGCACCGGCTCGGCGATCCTTCTGATCACGCAGGATCTCGGGATTGTCGCCAACTACTGCGATCGCGTCGTGGTTCTCTTCGAGGGCCGAATCGTGGAAGACCGGCCCGTGCGCGACTTCTTTGCCGACCCGCAGCACGGTTACAGCCGTTCGATCCTCGACCTGCAGAGCGAGGCGGAGAACGCGCAGCCAGGTCATTTTGCCGCCCGGTCTGGCGCAGGCGCGCAGGACGCGCCGTTGATCTCGGTGCGCGACCTGCACAAGACCTTTGCGATCCGCGGAAGCGACAAGGTGGTGCAGGCCGTCGAGGGCGTTTCGTTCGATATCGGCACGGGCGAGACGCTGGGGCTTGTCGGCGAGTCCGGCTCGGGCAAGACGACGGTCGGACGGTGTCTCCTGCGTCTCGTCGAGCCGACATCGGGTGAGATCGCCTATCGCGGGCAAGACATCGGACATCGCAAAGGCGCCGCGCTGAAAGACATCCGATCGCGCCTTCAGATCGTCTTTCAGGACCCCTATGACAGCGTCAATCCGCGCTGGACGATAGAGCGGATCCTGCGCGAGCCGCTCGATTTGCATTCCGATCTTTCGGCCAACGGCAAGCGCGAACGTATTCGCGAATTGCTGTCGCTTGTCGGACTCGATCCAAACCTGTCGACGGTCAAGCCGAAGAGCCTAGGCGCCGGAGCGCTTCAGCGACTCAACATCGCCCGCGCCCTGGCGACGGAACCCGAGTTCATCATTCTCGATGAACCCACATCGGTATTGCCGCCTGTGGCGGTCGCCGGCTTCGTGAAGCTCCTGCGCAGGCTGCAGAGCGAACTGGGACTCAGCTTCCTGTTCATCTCGCACGATCTGACCACGGTGAAATACATCTGCGACCGGGTCGGAGTCATGTATCTCGGCCAAATCGTCGAGCTCGGCACGGTCGAGCAGGTCTTTGCGAATGCGATGCACCCCTATGCGCGATCGCTTCTCGCCTCGCACCTGTTCCCCGACCCCACGCGCCGGCGCGTGGAGGGTCGCGTGTCCGAAGTGCTGGTGGGCGAGATTCCGTCGCCGGTAGACTTGCCGTCCGGTTGCTACCTCGCCGGACGCTGTCCGCACGCGGTCGGCGATTGCCATACCAGGCCGCAACGACTCGAAATGCTGCCGGACGGACGTCTCGTCCGGTGCCACAGGGTGACTTCGGGCGAACTCGATGCCGAAGCGGCACAGTGAGCACAAGGAAAATGGTCGAGTTCGATTACATCGTCGTGGGCGCCGGGTCGGCCGGGTGCGTGTTGGCCAACCGGCTCTCGGAAAGCGGTCGGCACAGTGTGTTGCTGATCGAGGCGGGCGGCCGTGACAGCAACCCGTTCATCAAGATCCCTCTGACCGCGGGCCTCGTCTATTTCTGGAAATCGATCAACTGGAACTACGTCACCACGCCGCAGACCCATCTCGACGGCCGCTCGATCGCCTGGCCGAGGGGCAAGGTTCTGGGCGGCTCCTCCTCGATCAACGGCATGATGTATATGCGCGGCAACGCTGCCGACTATGACCAGTGGGCGCAGATGGGCCTCAAGGGCTGGGGCTACGAGGACGTCCTGCCCTATTTCCGGAAGTCCGAAGACCATGCCGACCGCGACGATGACTATCACGGGCGGGGCGGCGCCCTGCGCGTCGTCAAGGCGAAGGCCGACCATCCGCTCTACCAGGCTTTCCTGCGTGCCGGGTATGCCAATGGCCATCCCGAGAACGATGACTTCAACGGCGTGCGACAGGAGGGCTTGGGCCGCTACGACTTCAACTACCGCGACGGCCGGCGGGAGTCTTCGGCAACGGCGTTCCTGCGACCAGCCGAGCGCCGGCCCAATCTCACGGTCTGGACGAAGACCCATGCCAGGCGTCTCGTGCTGGAGGGAAGACGCGTGAGGGGGCTCGAGGTCGAACGCCAGGGGCGACCGATGACCGTCACGGCCGGCCGGGAGGTCATCCTCTCCACCGGCGCCGTCAATTCGCCGATCCTGCTGGAACGGTCCGGCGTCGGAGACCCCGATGTCCTCGCCGCCGCCGGTGTCCCATGCCGGCATGCGCTGCCCGCGGTCGGCACCAATCTCCAAGACCATCTCGGGGTCTATCTCACCTACGCATGCCGCGAGCCGATCACGCTTTACAGCCTGTTCCGTCCCGACCGGGCCGTCCGCGCGGCGCTTGGAGTGTTGCTGTTCGGGACCGGGCCGGGGAGCGCGGTGCCGCTGGAAGCGGGAGGCTTCCTGCGCACGCGGCCCGATCTGGAGATCCCGGATATTCACATCACCTTCGTGCCCGGCCTCAATCTGGAGACCACCCGGAAAGGCCAAGGTCGGCACGGATACCTGATCAACTTCTACCAGCTCAGGCCGGAGAGCCGAGGTCGAGTGCACGTCGATCCGAACGACCCTGAGGGTCCTCCCGTGATCGATCCGAACTACCTGGAGGCGGAAGCCGATCGTCGCTGCCTGCGTGACGGCGTGCGGCTTGCCGCGAAGATCGGCGATACGGAGCCGCTGGCCCGGTACAACGCGGGTCCGATTTCTCCCGGGGGTCCGCTCCAGGACGATACTGCGATCGATGAATGGGTGCGCCAGGGCGCTAATACCATTTTCCATCCCGTCGGCACCTGTCGCATGGGCGTCGATCCGGACTCGGTTGTGGATCAGGCGTTGAAATTGCGGGGGCTCGGCGGTCTGCGCATCGCCGATGCCTCGGTAATGCCGACAATAATTGGCGGTAACACGTCGGCGCCAACGATGATGATCGCCGAGAAAGCCGCCGACCTCATCCTCTCGGAGGTCTAGAGTCTGCGCGGCGCTGTCACATCTAGGATCGACGGCCGGTAACCGGTTGGGCTCGTGGTTGTCACGCTGCAGCGATGGCGTTCCGCCACTGTTCGAAGGCTGAGGCGCGGAACCCGCGGAGCGTGCGGCGGAGTTTAGATGACGCTGGACCTTGAAGCAGTTGTAGACGGCGGCATGGCCAGTCGGTTCCTGTGACAATGCCCTCGGAAATGCCGCAGAGTTCGACCGCCTCTTAGAAAGCGCCAGAATGACAACGGACTGATTGGCGGAGGGAGCGGGATTCGAACCCGCGAGGGGTTGCCCCCAACACGCTTTCCAGGCGTGCGCCTTAAACCGCTCGGCCATCCCTCCGCAAATCCGGGTCGCGGGAGCGGCGGCACGATACTGATGCGGCCGGCCTTCCGCAAGAAATTGCTTAGCCCGGAATTGGCGCCGCGCGCCCCCAGGCGCTTTGCTTTGCAGCCATGCCTCATGTCTAATGCGCCCGAGTCGCATTGTATTGGGGGCGGGACGATGGCGTTCCTGCGCGGCGCCGGCTGGGTGCTGCTTCTAATTGCCGTTCTGGTGCTCGTCTTCGCGGTGGTGATCCTGCTTGGCGGCACGCCGATCTTCGAGCAGACCGGCGGCGAATACTGGTTCGAGGTCAACTCGGACAGCCTGGGGCTTGCCCAGGCCGTGACTCAGCGCTACCTGCATCCAGCCATCTGGGATCCTTTCGTGATCAGTGTCCTGCTCTGGCCGGTGGCTGGCGGTCTCGGGCTGGTCTTCGCGGTGTTCGCGGTGCCTGGCCTGTTGCTGGTCAGCCTGTTCCGCCGTCGCCGCCGTCGGCTCATGCGCTGACCGGGTCGCCGCGGAAAAAATGTGGACCGGCCGGAATAAGGGCTGCGACTGAACCGTTGTCCTCTTTGGCACGGTGAAGCCCCTGCTTCCCGACATGGCTTGTGAATCGAGGTCGGCGAATGGCGTTCGTGCGCGCAATCGGCTGGATGATGGTGTTCCCGGCGGTCCTGGTCCTGTCCTACGGGCTGGTGATCTGGTTCGAGGGGGTGCCGGTCTTCGACATTCCGGCGGTGGAATACCTTGCCGGTCGCGGCGCGGCCGAGCCGGATTTCGTGCAATCGGCGGCCCAGTGTCTCCTGCCGGGCGCGTTGGCGGACCCTCAATCCCTGCGCATCCTGCTGTTCCCGTTGGCCGAGGCGATTGCGATCCTGGCCGCCCTGATGGCGGTGCCGGGCATGGTCGTCCTGATCCTGTTCCGCCGCGGCTGGAGCGGCGCGCTCATCCTGCGGCAATATACCCGCTGAGGCGGTCCAGCTCGCCGGCGATCAGCGCCAGATCGGCCGGTCGCGACAGCCGGTGCCGGCCATCCTTGACCAGGGTCAGCCGCACATCCGGCGTCGCGATCCGCTCCGCCAGCCTGAGGCTCTGCTGCCAGGGCACGTCGCCATCAGCCATCCCGTGGATCAGCCGGACCGGTGCGGTGATCGGGATCGGCCTGCCGAGCAGCAGATGCTCGCGGCCCTCCTCCACCAGCCGCAGGGTGATCGGATCGGGATTATCGTCATAGTCGGAGGGGCGCAGCAGGATGCCGTCGCGCATCAGCTCCGCACGCTGCGGCTCGCTCAGCCGGCCCCAGATCAGCTCTTCGGTGAAGTCCGGTGCGGAGGCGATGCCGAGCAGCCCGGCGATCCGTTGCGGACGGGCCAGGGTCGCCAGGGCCGCGATCCAGCCGCCCATGGACGAACCGACCAGGATCTGCGGGCCTTCGGTCAGCCGGTCGAGCACGGCCAGCGTGTCGTCCAGCCAGCTGCCGATGGTGCCATCCTCGAAACGCCCGTCCGATTCGCCATGGCCGGTATAGTCGAAGCGCAGGAAGCCCTGGCCGCGCCGGCGGCATTCGGCCTCCAGATGCTGCGCCTTGCCGCCGGACATGTTGGATCGGAAGCCGCCGCAGAACATTACGCCGGGCAGATCCGGCGCGGTCCCGGGGCTGCGCCGAAACGCAATGCTGGCACCATGCGAAAGAGATAAGGTATTAAGGTCGGCCGATTCGCCCATGCGGGAGACCCTCTTGTTGCTGCACAATCGCGCAGCGCCGCGTCGTTAGCATCGTGACCAGTCCTGCAAAATCAAGCGGCCCTGTGGTCCTGCAGGTGCTTCCGGCCCTGCAGACAGGGGGCGCGGAGCGTGGCTGCATCGATGTCGCCGCGGCAATCGTCGCCCATGGCGGAACGGCGTTGGTCGCCTCCTCCGGCGGCGCGATGACGCGCGAGCTGCCGCGGGTCGGCGCCCGGCATATCGATCTGCCGATGGACACCAAGAGCCCGTTCAGGATCCGTGCCAATGTCGGCCGCCTGGTGAAGCTGATCCGCCAGGAGGGCGTCGATCTGATCCACGCCCGCAGCCGGGCGCCGGCCTGGAGCGCGCTGTCGGCCAGCCGGCGCTGCAAGATCCCGTTCGTCACCACCTTTCATGGCGTCTACGGCGCCAGCAACCCGCTGAAGAAGCTCTACAACTCGGTCATGGTGCGCAGCGACCGAGTGATCGCCATCTCCGACTATATCGGCGAGCACATCCTCCAGACCTATCATGTCGATCCCGGCAAGGTGCGGGTGGTGCCGCGCGGGGTGGATCTGGAGATCTTCACGCCGGAGGCGGTCAGCCCGGCGCGGGTGATCAAGCTAGTGACGGAATGGCGGCTGGATGACGGCATGCCGGTCATCCTGATGCCGGCCCGGCTGACCCGGTTGAAGGGCCATGTGGTGATGATGCGGGCGCTGGCCGAGCTCGGCCGCACCGATATCCGCTGCCTGATCGTCGGCTCCGACCAGGGCCGAACCGCCTATCGCCGGGAATTGGAGGCACAGGTCGGAAAGCTGGGGCTGCAGGCGGTGGTGCACCTGACCGACCATTGCGACGACATGGCGGCCGCCTACAAGCTGTCCGACGTGGTGGTCAGCGCCTCGGTCGAGCCCGAAGGCTTCGGCCGCACCGTGGTCGAGGCCCAGGCGCTGGGCCGGCCGGTGATCGCCACCAATATCGGCGCCACCGCCGAGACCATCATCGATGGCGAGACCGGCTGGCTGGTGCCGCCGGACAACCCCACCGCCCTGGCCCAGGCGCTCACCAAGGCGCTCGATCTCAACGAGTATCAGCGCAGCGCCATGGCGCAGCGGGCGATCGCCCATGTGAGGCAGAATTTCAGCCGCGAGCGGATGTGCGCCGACACCCTGGCGCTCTATGACGAGCTTCTGACCAACCGGGCGGCGGAGACGGCCAAGGCCGTCGCATGACAGAAGCCCGCATCTCTCACCATGGTCACGGCCTGCGTCGCGTCCGGGCGGTCCGATCCGCCAGGAAAGGGCCGCGGAGCGTAGTGGCGCTACGGTCGAGGTGCTTGACGCCGCGGGCGGGCCGCCCGGACGCGACGCAGGCCGTGACCATGGTGAGAGATGCGGGCTAGCTTACGTGACTTGACTCGCCGGCCGGGCGTCATAGAGTGCCGGCCGCCGAAGGATATGAGATGAACGACGCCGCACCGGCCAAGGGCGCCAGCGGAGGCGCTGCCTTGGTCATCACCCTGCCGGATGGCAGCACACGCAGTTTCGACGGCCCGGTCTCCGGGTCCGACATCGCGGCCGATATCGGGCCGGGGCTGGCGCGTGCCGCCATCGCCGTGGCCATCGACGGCGAGGTCAGGGACCTTGCGACCCGCATCGACTCCGACGCCCAGGTGGCGATCATCACCCGCAAGTCCGAAGAGGCGCTGGAGCTGATCCGCCACGACGCCGCCCATGTGATGGCGGAAGCCGTGCAGTCGCTCTATCCGGGAACCCAGGTCACCATCGGCCCCGCCATCGCCGACGGCTTCTACTACGACTTCGCCCGCGACGAGCCCTTCTCCACCGACGATCTGGAGAAGATCGAGGCGGCGATGCAGAAGATCATCGCCCGCGACGAGGCCTTCGCCCGCGAGGAGTGGGGCCGCAGCGAGGCCATCGAGTTCTTCAAGAACAAGGGCGAGCACTACAAGGCGGAGATCATCCAGGACCTGCCCGAGAGCGAGACCATCTCGATCTACCGCCAGGGCGAATGGCTGGATCTGTGCCGCGGCCCGCACATGCCCTCAACCGGCCATGTGGGCAAGGGCGTGAAGCTGATGAAGGTGGCCGGCGCCTATTGGCGCGGCGACCACCGCAACGACATGCTGCAGCGCATCTACGGCACCGCCTGGCGCGACGAGAAGGAGCTCAAGGCCCATCTGCAGCGCCTGGAGGAGGCCGAGCGCCGCGACCACCGGAGGCTGGGTCGCGAGATGGATCTGTTCCACCTGCAGGAGGAGGCGGCCGGCAGTGTCTTCTGGCACCCGAAGGGCTGGACGCTCTATCGCATCGCCGAGGAGTATGTGCGCCGCCGTGTCGGCGACGCCGGCTATCAGGAGGTCCGGACGCCGCAGCTGGTCGACCGCACGCTCTGGGAGCGGTCCGGCCACTGGGAGAAGTTCCGCGAGGCGATGTTCGTCATCCCTGACGAGGACGACAAGAACCTCGCCTTGAAGCCGATGAACTGCCCGTGCCATGTCGAGATCTTCCGCCAGGGCATCAAGAGCTATCGCGACCTGCCGATCCGCATGGCCGAGTTCGGCTCCTGCCACCGCAACGAGCCGTCGGGCGCCCTGCACGGGCTGATGCGGGTCCGCGCCTTCGTCCAGGACGACGCGCACATCTTCTGCACCGAGGATCAGATCACCGAGGAGAGCATCGCGTTCTGCAAGCTGCTGATGCAGATGTACGCCGATTTCGGCTTCGACGACGTGCTGGTCAACTTCGCCGATCGGCCGGCGGTGCGTGCCGGCGACGACGCGACCTGGGGCCGGGCGGAGGAGGCCCTCAAGGCGGCGGTCGACGCCAGCGGGCTGGAATACCAGCTCAATCCCGGCGAGGGCGCCTTCTACGGGCCGAAGCTGGAATTCGTGCTGCGCGACGCCATCGGCCGGGAATGGCAATGCGGCACCTTGCAACTCGACTTTGTCCTTCCCGAGCGGCTCGACGCCACCTATATCGGCGAGGACGGCGCCAAGCACCGCCCGGTCATGCTGCACCGGGCGATCCTGGGCTCGTTGGAGCGCTTCATCGGGGTGCTGATCGAGCACTATGCCGGCCGCCTGCCGCTGTGGCTGTCGCCGGTGCAGGTGGTGGTGGCGACCATCACCCAGGACAGCGACGCCTATGCCGAGGAGGTACTGGCGGCGCTGGAGGCCGCCGGCATCCGGGCCGAGGCGGATCTGCGCAACGAGAAGATCAACTACAAGATCCGCGAGCACAGCCACAAGAAGGTCCCGGTGATGCTGGTCGTCGGCAAGCGCGAGGCCGAGGAGCGCACCGTCGCCATGCGCCGCCTGGGCGGCAAGGCGCAAGAAATCCTTGCCCTGGATCAGGCGCTCAATACACTGAAATCCGAGGTGCGGTCCCCGATCGACGCGTAGGTCGCAGCAGCGTTCGACAGGACGTAAGGCACCATTTCCAGAGGAGTACCCTTTTTATCGCCAGACCACCCCATAACGCACCTCCGACCCGGGAAGGGCCGCGGGTGAATACCGAGATCGATGTCACGCAGGTACGTCTGATCGACGCTGAAAACAACATGGTAGGCGTGGTGCCGCTGCGCGAAGCGCTGTGGGCCGCGGAAGAAGTGGGGCTGGACCTCGTCGAGGTCTCGCCGGGCGCGGAGCCGCCGGTCTGCAAGGTCCTGGACTACGGCAAATACAAATACGAGGCCCAGAAGAAGAAGAACGAGGCCCGCAAGAAGCAGAAGACCGTCGACGTCAAGGAGATCAAGCTCCGTCCCAACATCGACGACCACGACTACGAGGTGAAGATGCGCAACGCCCGCCGGTTCATCGGCGAGGGCGACAAGGTCAAGGTCACGCTGCGCTTCCGCGGCCGTGAAATGGCGCATCAGGAACTCGGCATGAATGTCCTGGTCCGGGTCCGCGACGAGCTCGACGAGATGGCCAAGGTCGAGCAGATGCCCAAGATGGAAGGCCGCCAGATGGTCATGGTGCTGGCCCCGCGTTGAGCGGGGCCCACGCGGCAGTTTGAGGCCGAACGGCCGCGTCGGCAATCGCCGGAAATTCAACATCTCGGTGGTCAGTATGCGGCCAGGCGCTTGTGCGCAGTGCAGATTCGGATGGATCGCCGTCTGCCAACTTTCCCGGCCTTTTGCTGATGAGTGGGAATGCGCCCGGCTTGCTTGGGTCCGGGCGCGACTCCGATCACATCACTAAGACTCGAACTGGGTACGCTTGGCTCCAGGGTGGAGGTCAGGCCGCCTCGTGCTTGATTTCAAACCCGGCTCGGTACCGCCCTCCGGCACCCGTGAACCAAAGGTACCGGCGGCGATGGCCTCGGGACGTCGCCCTCGCGAGATCGCTGGGCCTCAATCTGATTTCCTGCGGTCTGCCAATCTGATCATCAAAATTCGGTGCCCCAGTGGGCACGTCGAGCGCGCCATCGATGTCGGTGATCAATTTGCCGACCCGTGCCGCCCGGGACATCCCATTGCTGGCGGCGATCGACGCCGTCGCCGCGGTCTTGACAACGGACCGCTTGGCATCGCTGTTTCCGTCGTCATTCTCCATCATGGCCGCGACGAATACGACGTCATCAAGATCGGCGATGTTGGCGGGCCGCTCGTTCAGGCCCCAGAACGGCACGCGCGCAACCACATACCGCTTCAGCATGTCTTTCACGTTTTGGGGCAGTTTGTGCGAATACGGAACAGTCGTCCGGGCCTCGCGACGATCGACATCGCCGAACGGACCGTATTTCACGACTTCAACCTGCGGCGCGAGCGAGCGGAGGTTGACAGACGTTACCAACACGTAGGGCTCATCAGAGCCCCACTCGCCAGTTTCGTCCAGGCAGTAAATATTCCTGAGTGCAATCGTAAACATGAAAAGATAGTCCTTATCGCTTGGAGAAGTCCTGGTTTTGGTGGGCCGACCGCAGATCGAATGCCGGGTCGGCTGCCGATCCGTAGACATTCGGGTATGACGCATGAAATCCAAACCGCCGCGGAATTCCAACGATATGCCCTCGATGAACTGCCGAACTCGGCGCAGGCAATCGGACAGCATGGGTCAGACCGATCGGCCTATCTGATTCTTCAAGCCACCGTTCAGGACTGCCATGCCCCGTCGACGATGGCCCTGGTCTCAATTCGCGCCGAGCGCGCAGCCAATTCGCCGTTCCTTGGTTGCAATTCGGTTCTCAGAAATGCGCTGATCAATCGGAGGGTCCGACAGGGTGGTGAAAACTCCGGTTCGTGATTTCTAAGTCGCTTGCGCATATACGTCGCGTCAGTCGAATTCGGTCGTTAGGATTTGGCGCGGGGAGTGTGGGGTAATGACTCTGGAATATCTGCTCACCTCGTTGATCGTCGTTCTGTTGCCGGGTACCGGCGTGCTCTACACGCTCGCGTATGGCCTGGGCCGGGGATGGCGGGCCAGCGTTTGGGCAGCACTGGGGTGCACCTTCGGGATCCTGCCGCATATCGCCGCCAGCATTGTCGGGCTGGCGGCGCTGCTGCATGCCAGCGCGCTCGCGTTCCAATTCGTCAAATATCTCGGCGTCGCCTATCTGCTCTACATGGCGTGGGGCGTGCTGAGGGCTGGCGGCGCGCTGCAGGTGTCCGGCCGAACGGATACGGTTTCACCTGTTCGGATCATGGGCAGCGGTTTCCTGCTGAACATCCTGAATCCGAAGCTGTCGCTGTTCTTCCTGGCTTTCCTGCCGCAATTCGTGCCGGCGGCCGCTCCCGACCCGACCGCGTATATGCTCGGGCTCGCCGCCACGTTCATGGCCCTTACCTTCGTGGTGTTCGTCGGTTACGGCGCCTGCGCGTCGGCCACCCGGCACTACGTGGTCACCCGGCCGAATGTCATGAAATGGCTCCGGCGCGGCTTTTCCGGCACCTTCGCCGCATTGGGATTGCGGCTGGCCCTGGCCGAACGATAGGGGCGAGAGGCGACCTAGCCGCAATCGGCGCTTGGCGGCTTGACGGGCTGATCGTCCTTCAGGACCTCCCGCTCCAGCGCATCGAGTTCGGCGCACATGTCGCCGAGCCGTTGCATCAGTTCCAGCAGCTTGCGCCGCACGCCCTTGGTACCGATCCGATGATAGGCATCGACAAGATCGGCGGTGATCTGCTCGTCCTGGCGTTTCTCGCTGGCCGGCACGTGGCTGGTGCCGGCCGGGCCGGCGGTCGTACGGCGGCCGCCCCGCGCCTTGGCCGGCAGTCGCAACGCAACCGAAGCCGGCATATCCTCGAAGAAATAGACGACCGGGACGCCGAGGATCGCCGCGACGTCGTGCAGCCGACTCGCCGCCAGCCGGTTGCTCCCATTCTCATAGCGCCGGTATTGCGCAAGGCTTACGCCAAGTCGGGCGGCGAGCTGCTCCTGCGATCGTCCTTTTACCAGCCGCCGTTCCCGCAGGCGTCGGCCGACATGGATGTCCACCGGGTGGGGAGCGTTTGCTGGGCGCGCCTGGCTCATGCTGCGGTCTTTCTTTTGTACGTTGTTCGGTTATCCGAAGTCGCCGCGCCGTCGGCCCGGTCCTGTTCTCCGCGTGTGCACGGCCGCATCGGCCGCCGGGGGGGCCGGTTCTCCCTGCGACCATCGTGAATCCGCAATCGGATTCATGAGTACACTCCTCGCGCGCCCGACCGAGGAGCCGGATGCAATTGCCAGTGGGTGGTGGCGTTGGTCCACCATGCGGGGTCGGTCGCATGGCCGAAGCGCCCATCGAGGCGGCCGAGGCCCACAAGATCACCAATCGGCCCGTGAGCCGGAACAAACGGTTCATCGACACGAAGTCGCTCTCAGCGCCATTTTCGGCGAATTGGCCGGTGTTGTTCAAGTAGCGGACCGATACAACCCTACCGAACTCTACAAATAACCAAGTCGTGCAAGAGAAAGGATTGATATGAACCGAAGACATTTTGTGAAGCGAAATTCGATTGGAATAAATCGACTGTCGATACGCAACAGTCGATAAATTCCTAGGTTGTATTGCTGTCGTCGCGGCTCTAGAAATTGCGTGCGACGGCACGCCCAAGACCGGAAATCGCCGGAACGCCGCGGTCTTGAGCGGATTTGACGTCAGAACGATTTGAACGTGCATGGATGCCGCAACCCTGCCGCGGCTGGATTCAGGAAAGTGTCGACCTCTAGGTCCCGGTTAACCTTCCGGATTTATGCTGTGAAGCCGGACCTGTTTTTGACGACTGGGCGCAAAGCATCCGGCACGACATGTATCTCGATATTTTCATGTCTTCGGCGATTTTCTCTGTCGTGCTGGTGGCCCTTGTCCATGTCCTGTTGAACCTGCTCAACGCACCCGCCGCGAACATATCGACGGCCAGCGACGGGATAGCGGCCTCGATCCTGATCGGATCGGCCTTTTCCACCGTGATGCTTGCCTATCCGATCATCGTCTATGTCATGGCCGGGAGTCCGGGCGCCCTCATTGTTGGCATCTGGGGGGATCGCGACTTGCAGCTCTGGCTCTGCATCTGCTTCGTCGCTGCCTCGATGCCGGGAACACTGTATCTGGTGTCGGCCTACCGGCCCCATTCCCGCTGAACCCGCCGGGCTGTCCCCGGGCTGAAACCCGCCCTTGCACTCGCCCGGACACGTCGCTATAACCCGCGCTCCATATCGGTGGTGAGGCCGGGTCGCAGGACGACCCCATAGGGCATGCCCAGCCGCCAGACGCGGCCGCCAAGGCGGTCGCCCGTTACACGAAGGAAATGAAAATGCCCAAGATGAAGACGAAGAGTGCCGCCAAGCGGCGCTTCCGGCTGACCGCGACCGGCAAGGTCCGGTTCAATTCCGCCTACCGCCGGCACCGCCTGATCAGCAAGACCAAGCGGGCGAAGGAGCGGAACCAGGGAACCTCGGTCATGTGTGACGCCGACGCACGCAAGGTGCGGCGCCACATGCTGCCGAACGGTTGACGCGGAGGCGAGAAGCACATGGCACGGGTAAAGCGGGGCGTCACCAACCACGCCCGTCACAAGAAGGTCGTCAAGCTCGCCAAGGGCTATCGCGGCCGGTCCAAGAACACGTTCAAGGCGGCCGCGCGGCGCGTCGAAAAGGCGCTGTCCTACGCCTATCGCGACCGTCGCGTCCGCAAGCGGAACTTCCGGGCGCTGTGGATCCAGCGGATCAATGCCGGCGTGCGCGAGCATGGGCTGACCTATTCGCAGTTCATGCACGGCGTGGCGCTGTCCGGCATCGAAGTCGACCGCAAGGTCCTCTCGGAGCTGGCGGTGCGCGAGCCGGATGCGTTTAAGGCCTTGGTCGATCAGGCCCAGGCCGCGCTGAAACAAGCCGCCTAACCCCGCCCGGCACGGTGATGCCGGATCCGGAGTTGAGGTGAGAGACAAGCGAGGGGCCAGGCCTGACAGCGTGGCCCTTTTTGCATGACCGGGGGCCGGCGCAGCGAAATCGGGCCAGCCATGGAAAGGCAAGGGGACCGGGCATGGAGAATCTGGAGGCGCTGAAAAGCGAGCTGCTGGGGGCGATCGATGCCGCCGGCGATCTGGCGGCATTGGACGCGGCCAGGGTCGCGGCCCTGGGCAAGAAGGGCCGCATCACCGGCCTGATGAAGACACTGGGCGGGCTGGACCCGACCGCGCGGAAGGAAGCGGGCGCGGCCCTGAACGTCGTCAAGGACTCGGTCGCCGAGGCGGTCGAGGCGCGGCGGCGGGTGCTGGAGCGGGCCGCCATGTCCGGCCGGCTGGAGGAAGAGCGGATCGACGTCTCGCTGCCCGTCCGGCCCGAGGCTGAGGGCCATGTCCATCCGATCACCCAGACCGTCGATGAGTTGACCGCGATCTTCGCCGAGATGGGGTTCTCAGTCGCCGAGGGGCCGGATATCGAGGACGATTTCCACAACTTCACCGCCCTCAACATGCCGGAGGAGCATCCCGCCCGGCAAATGCACGACACCTTCTACCTGCCCCATCGCGATGATGCGGAGGGCGGCAGCACGGTGCTGCGCACCCATACCTCGCCGGTGCAGATCCGCACCATGATGAGCACCACGCCGCCGATCCGGATCATCGTGCCGGGCCGCACCTACCGGTCCGACTACGACATAACCCATACGCCGATGTTCCATCAGGTCGAGGGGCTGGTGGTCGACGAGACCACCCATATGGGCCATCTGAAGGGCTGCCTGATCGATTCCTGCCGCGCCTTCTTCGACATCGACGATCTGCCGCTGCGCTTTCGGCCCAGCTTCTTCCCCTTCACGGAGCCCTCGGCGGAGGTCGATATCGGATGCCGGCGCACCGGCGGCGAGCTGGTCCTGGGCAATCACGGCGACTGGCTGGAGATCCTCGGCTGCGGCATGGTGCATCCCAACGTGCTGGAGATGTCGGGCATCGATTCCAGCCGCTATCAGGGCTTCGCCTTCGGCATGGGGATCGAGCGCATCGCCATGCTGAAATACGGCATCCCGGATCTGCGCACCTTCTTCGAGGCCGATCTGCGCTGGCTTCGCCATTACGGATTCGTGCCGCTGGACATTCCGTCCATGGCCCAGGGCCTGACGCGCTGACCGGGAGACAACGATGAAACTCACCCTCTCCTGGCTCAAGGAGCATCTCGACACCGAGGCCGGGGTCGACGCGATTTCCGAGCAGCTCACCGCGCTCGGCCTCGAGGTCGAGGGCGTCGAGGACAAGGCCGCCGCCCTGGCGCCGTTCACCGTCGGCCATGTGGTGCGCTGCGAGCAGCACCCCAACGCCGACCGGCTGAAGGTCTGCCATGTGGACACCGGCAAGGGCGAGGTCCAGGTGGTCTGCGGCGCGCCCAATGCGCGGCAGGGCATGAAGGGCGTCTTCGCGCCCGCCGGGACCTACATCCCGGGCACCGACATGACACTGAAGAAGGGCGTCATCCGCGGCGTCGACTCCAATGGCATGCTGTGCTCGGAACGCGAGATGGGGCTGTCGGACGAGCATACCGGCATCATCGACCTGCCGGAGGATTCGCCGGTCGGCGCGCCCTTTGCCGAAATCATGGGGCTGAACGACCCGCTGATCGACATCGGCCTGACGCCGGACCGCGGCGATTGTGCCGGGATCCGCGGCATCGCCCGCGACCTGGCGGCATCGGGCATCGGCACCCTGAAGGATCTGCCGGCGAACCCGGTCCCGGGCCGCTTCAAGAGCCCGATCGGCGTCACCCTGAAGCTGCCGAAGGGCAAGGAGACCGCCTGCCCGATGTTTGTCGGCCGCTACATTCGCGGCTTGAAAAACGGGCCCGCACCGCGCTGGCTGCAGGACAAGCTGCGCGCCGTGGGCCTCAGGCCGATCTCCACGCTGGTGGACATCACCAATTACTTCACCATGGATCGCGGCCGGCCGCTGCACGTGTTCGACGCCGACACCGTCGCCGGCGGCATCCATGTGCGCCTGTCCAAGGCCGGCGAGTCCCTGGATGCGCTGAACGACAAATCCTACACGCTGGACGACGAGGTCTGCGTCATCGCCGATGATGACGGCGTGCTGGCGCTGGGCGGCATCGTCGGCGGTACCGCCTCGGGCTGCACCGAGGAGACGGTCAACGTTTTCGTCGAGGCGGCGCTGTTCGACCCGGTCCGCACCGCCGCGTCGGGCCGCAAGCTGCAGATCGATTCCGACGCCCGCTACCGCTTCGAACGCGGCGTCGATCCGGAGGCGGTGATCAGCGGCATGGAGCAGGCCACCGCCCTGATCCAGGAGCTGTGCGGCGGCGAGGCGAGCGAGCTGGTGGTGGCCGGCGCGGTGCCGGAGTGGCGCCGTACGCTGACGTTGCGCCCGTCGCGGGTCGAGCATCTCGGCGGCGTCGCGGTGCCGCTGGACGAGCAGGTGCGCATCCTGACGGCGCTCGGCTTCGGTGTCACCGAGGACAAGGACGGGATGCTGCAGGCCGATGTTCCAAGCTGGCGCAGCGACGTGCATGGCGAGGCCGACCTGGTCGAGGAGGTGCTGCGCGTCAACGGATTCGACAACATCCCGCCGGTCTCCATGCCGCGGCTCGGCGCCCTGACCCGGCCGGCGATCACGCCCAAGCAGCGGGCCTCCACCCAGGTCCGCCGGCTGCTGGCGGCGCGGGGCATGGAGGAGGCGGTCACCTGGTCGTTCATGGAGTCCGGCCTGGCCGCCCGATTCGGCTTCCAGAATACAGACCTGAAGCTGCTGAACCCGATCGCCAGCGACCTCGACGCCATGCGGCCGTCGATCCTGCCGAACCTGATCCAGGCCGCCGCCCGCAATACCGATCGCGGGCTGCCCAACGCCGCGCTGTTCGAGATCGGGCCGGTCTATCGCGACACCTCGCCCAAGGGTCAGAGCATGGTCGCCACCGGCATCCGGGCCGGCGAGATCGGCGATCGCCATTGGGCCGCCAAGCCGCGCCCGGCCGATGCGATGGATGCCAAGGCCGACGCGATCGCGGTGTTGGCCGCCACCTCGGCGCCTGTCAGCAACTGCCAGGTCACCACCGACGCGCCGGACTGGTATCATCCCGGCCGTTCCGGCTGCCTCAGGCTCGGGCCGAACGTATTGGCGGTGTTCGGCGAGATCCACCCTGCGATACTGGCCGAGATGGACGCGCCGTCGCCGATCGCCGCCTTCGAGGTCTTCCTCGACCATGTGCCGCAACCGAAAGCCGCCAAGCGCGGCACGGCCAAGCCGCTGCTGAAGCTGTCGCCCTTCCAGCCGCTGGAGCGCGATTTCGCCTTCGTGGTCGACCAGAACGTCGCCGCCGACGAACTGGTGCGCGCCGCCAAGGGGGGCGACAAGACGCTGATCGCCGATGTCGGCGTTTTCGACCTCTACCAGGGCAAGGGCGTGGAGGACGGCAAGAAGAGCGTCGCCATCACGGTGACCCTGCAGCCGGTCGAGGCCACCCTGACCGAAGAGCAGATCGAGGCGGTCTCCGCCAAGATCGTCGCCAATGTGGTCAAGCGCACCGGCGGCACGCTGCGGGGTTAGTTTACCGGGCCACCATCATGAAGACGGCGTCGTCCGCCAGGACATCGAGATGTCCCCGGTGGAACTCGACGTGGAAATGACAGAGGCTGCTGAAATCGGGTTTGCTCCGCTCGACGGGGCGATCCTGCTCGAGGAACTCCGTCAGGAATTCCGAGTCCTTGTAGGCCGACCACCGCTTCACCGCCGGACCCAAATGGAGCGGCATATCGGCGCGATAATGCTCGACGCGAATGAAGTGGATCTCAAAGCGCTTCGGGAACTGGAATCGCAGCGCGATTTTCGGCGGGTCGAGAACGAAGCCGCCCAATATGCCTTGCTGAAGGATCAGCGTGTCCTTGAATTCCTGTATGGGATCATGTGCGGTCATGGCTAGGCTTCGCCCCCCGCCGGTGGGGTGTGGTCGATTGTCAACCGGCTCATCCGAACGATGGTAAGGGTAAAGTCGCGCGCTACGACGGCCAGCGTTCCGGAGTGTCCCGTCAGCTCGAAATGGGTGAACTCCTCGCCATATGTGTCGCTCAGTTGTTTGGTCTCATCCAGTAACGGGGACTTCCGATAGGCCTTCCAATGATTGATGAGCCCCAGCCCCCGCCCCTCGGCCACGACTGAGCCTCCGAGCACCATGTTGAATGTCAGTTCGTATTCCCTGCTGTAAGGATCGTCCGGGCTGGGATCGGTGACCGAGTGATCTATCAATTGCAGCGTCAGCCGCTCGCCGTCCCGATGCGCGATTTCGATTGCGTAGCGGCGGGTGAGATCGAGCGCATCGAAGCGATCGGCCGCGTTTTCCGGGGGCGATGCGGTCATGAACCGGCACCGCTCTGCGCCGTTTCCGGCAGGCCCAAATCGCGCCGCGCCTTGTCCACCGCATCGGCGAAGAGGCCCAGCAGCCGGTCGAGGCCCTTGCGTTCGCACTCCGGGCACCAGAGGAATTTGCGGCCCTTCAGGAACATGATCTTCTTCATGGTGTCGCATTTGCCGCAGAGGCCTATGCTGTCGCGCAGGCCGTAATCCTCCAGCTCCAATAGCTGCTTCAGGACGAAGGGATGGGCGGCGGCGATTTTGGCGACCTCCTCCATCGGGAAGTCGCGGGCCCATAGGTCCAACCATTCGAGATTGGGCAGGCGGGCGACCGGCGTCAGGTCGACGCCGCGTCCGTCGATGCCCCGCAGCTGCAGGCGGCGCAGCGACTCCAGTGTCTCCAGCCCCTCGAGGCCGTCGGTCTCCTGCTTGCTCCAGATGCCGCCGGACAGATAGAGGGCGTTCAGTTTGGGCAGCTTGCGGAGCGGCGCCAGGCTCTGCAGCCGGCCATTGTCGTTGAGCACAAGGGTGTCCAGCTCGGTGGCGGCCTCGATGCCGTCCAGCGAAACCAGCTTGTTGCTTTGCCAGATCGTCAGGGAGGTAAGACCCTCGGGCGGCCGGAATTCGGTCAGATCCGGCTGCTGCCAGAACCGCAGGCTGAGATGGTTCAGCCGGAGCTCGCCGAGCCGCGCCACCTGCGGCAGGTCCCGCTCTCGCGTCCGGTAGACCTCGATACCCTCGAGCTTCGGCAGTGTCTTGAGGATGTCGACATCGATCGCCTCGCCCCAGACCAGCAGGTCCTTGGAGCCCGGGCTCACGCCCGCAAGGTCGATAATCGCGCCGTCGCGTTTTTCCACCGAACCCTCCCGGCCCGCAATCGTGGCTGCGGAGAATACCGGCGCAACGGTTTCCAGAATGTCACCCCGGCGGGCAGGAAGAATGGGATTGCGTCGGGACGGTGATCAATCCAGATGCGACAGGACCGCGTCCGTGGCAGAGGCGGCCCGGTCCTCGCCGGCGGCGGCTTCCAGCCAGGCGGTGAGCCGGCTCGGCGTGGCGAAATCCCCGAGCCGGCCGAGGACATAGGCCGCGTACCAGCCGGCCCAGTGCTCGTCCCGCTGCCTCTTCAGGGTGACGGACTCATAATCGTGATGGGCGGCGCTGGCGGCGCGCAGGGCGGCGGTGAGTTCGTATTTGCTGAGATCGGCCATGGTCTCTCCGGGCGGCGCTTCGGGTTTCTCATCGTTGTCCCGAGATCGATTGCCTTCATGGTTGGCGGGTTACACCAACCAGATCAGAGTGGTGCCGAAAGATTGTCGATGGCAGTGAGGAGCGAGGCCGATGAAGCTCTATGCGGTACGGATCTTTGTCCGGCAGTGGCCGGAAGCCTGCGCCTTCTACGGCGAGACCTTGGGCCTGACCGAGCGCTTTCGCAGCGACGATATGGGCTGGGCGGAATACGATCTCGGCGGCCCGGCATTTGGCGTCGAACGGGTGCAGCCCGGCGATGCCGACGGCGAGGCGCTGGTCGGCCGCTTCGTTGGCGTTTCGCTGCAGGTGGAGGACATCGACGCGACCTATGAGGCCCTGAAGGCGAAGGGCGTGGAATTCACCGCGCCGCCCGAGAAGCAGCCCTGGGGCGGCGCGCTGGCCCATTTCCGCGATCCCGACGGCAACGAGCTGACCCTGCTGGGATAGCCGGCGACGGACAGGCCGGAGACGTCAGGCCCGGCCTGCTAACGACGACGTTCTTGCGGCGGCGATGGCGAGCAGGTTGAACATCATGAAAACCGGCACGACGACGCTGGGCGCCAGGACCATGGGGAAATCGAACATGGTCTCCGCCGTCGGTGCCGTGTCGAACACCTGCAGCGGCCCGGGAAGGCCGGTCTGGATGGAGATCGGCCCGGCAACCACGAGCAGCAGGATGCCCACTGCATGCCAGATGATCAGGGCGTCGGAGGACAGCCGGCCGGCCCTGGCCAGGGGATATAGGAACAGCGCGCTGATCCCATAGGCCAGGTCGGGCAGGCCGATGGCGATCTCCACATGGTGGGGGAACTCGTTCTGCAGGGACCGGATCATGGTGCCCAGGGCCGTGATCCGCAGGGCCTGGATGCCGACCAGCCAATGGGCTGGCGTGCTGCGCAGGATCTCGCCCAGGCCGCGGCGCACCGGACCGGCCACTACCACCAGCGCAAAGACGATCGTCATCGAGACGGTGGTGATCCAGAGGCCCGGCAGCAGGCGCAGGAAGCCAGCGCTGTCATAGACCCCGGACACCGCAAGCCAGCCGCTTGCGGCGCCCCAGGCAAGGAGCGCCATCCCAAGCACGACTGCACTGGTCATGGCGTGGGATCTGCCTGGCGCCAGGCTGGCCGCCCGCCGAGCCGCCGCCGCCATGAACAGCCATTGTGCAGCGAACAGCAACGGTATGGACGAGAATACGCTCATCTTTCCAGTCTCCGATATTTAAGTGCATATACACATTTCATGCGAAAAAAGTCATGCGCCCCGGGCGATCTCGGTCGTGGCGGTCAGGTCGGCCAGAAGGCCCGCCCAGCGGTCCTGCCCGAGGGCCTTGTGGATGCGCGATTGCGCCTGTTCCCAATGCGGCCGCGCGGCCTCGAGGGCGGCCCGGCCGGTATCGGTCAGCACGACCTTGCGGACCCGGCGATCGTCCTCGCTGTCGATGCGGACGAGATTGTCTCGGATCATTGGCTTGAGGTTGCGGGTCAAGGTCGTGCGGTCCATGACCAGGGCGTCGGCCAGCTGGGTCAACGGCGCATCGCCCTGTATGGCGAGCGTCCCGAGAAGCGTGAACTGGGTCGCCTTGAGTCCGGTCGGCTGCAACGCGGTGTCATAGGCCTGGGTGATGGATCGCGACGCCTTGCGCAGATTGGCGCAGGTGCACTGGCTCAGATCCATGGCGTTGCGCCGTTTCGGAAGTGTACTTCGATTGGTCAGAAATGTGTATATACACATAATGACAAGGCATTGCAAGTCCGGTCAGGCAGTCGCGGCGCCGCATACCGAGACGATCTGCTTTCGGAACCAGATATGGGCGGGGTCGTTCTGTCGCCTGGGATGCCAGATGAGCTGCAGGTCGAAGCCGTCGATGTCCAGCGGCAGGTCGAAGATGTCGAGGGAGTTGGTGAAGCCCAGCGCCACGCGACGGGGCAAGACTCCGACAAGGTTGGTCTTGGCGATCAGGGGCGGGGCGAGAAGAAAGTTCGGCAGCGACGCGACCACGTTTCGCGACCGCCCGAGCGCCTCGAGTGCCGTGTCGACCGCTCCGGTGAACCCGCCGCCCTCCGGCGACACCAGCACATGGTCCAAGGCGCAGAACGTGTCCAAATCCGGCGGAGCGGCGCCGCGCGGATGGTTCTTGCGTTGCACGAACGCGAAGACCTCGCGGAACAGATGCCGCGACCGGGCCTCGTTGAGTTCCACGAAACTGGTGACCGCCGCCGCGTCCATGCGGCCGTCTTCCAGGAACGTCCAGGTGTCGGTGGGGTCGAATGGCAGGAGCGCCAGCCTGGCATGCGGGGCCTGGGCGCCGAACCGCCGGGCAAGCGGGGCGGAGAGGACGGAATGGCTATGATCCGTGCCGCCCAGCCGAAACACCTCGCGCGAGCTGGCCGGATCGAAATCCGCGCCGCTGCGGACCAGCATGTCCAGCTCTCGCAGAAGGGCCTGCAGGGGCCCGCGCAATTCCAGCGCTCTGGACGTCGCCACCATGCGACGGCCCGACGACACCAGAAGCGGATCGTTGAACAGCCGGCGGAGGCGGGCCAGCTGCGCCGACATGGCTGGCTGGCTGATGTTCAAGCGCTTGGCGGCGGCGGTGACGCCGCCCTCGCTCAACAGAACGTCAAGCGTAACGAGGAGCCCGAGATCGGTTCGCCTTAAATCCATATGGATTATGTATCAGATAAGAACCATCGATTTCAATTATGTATTCCAAACCCTCATCTCTTGTCCATCGCAGCCATGGACGTTGCGCACCGGGTTCACAGACACAGCGCAGGGTCTCCAACAGAGGGAACGGATCTCATGAAAATCGGGTTCATCGGCCACGGCAACATGGCCAAGGCGCTCGCAAATAAATGGCAGGGCAAGCATCAGCTCTTCTTCGGCGGCCGCGATGTGGACAGGGCAGCGGAAGCCGCCGGCCCGTTCGGCGCCGGATCGGGCACCGCAGCCGAGGCCGCCGCGTTCGGCGATGTGGTCGTCCTGGCGACCCGGTGGGAATCGGTCTTCGAAGCGATCGAGCAGGCGGGCGGCTCCGCCGCCTTCGCCGGCAAGACCGTGCTGGACATCAACAATCCCGTCAGCATCGAGACCTTCCTGACGACCCGCGATGACGGCAGCTCGCTGACCGAGGCCATCGCCCGGGCACTGCCGGACGCCCGGGTCGGCAAGGCCTTCAACATGGCCCAGGCCAGTGTCTGGGCGAACCCCGACATGCGCTTCGACGGTCGCACGCTGGTGACGCTGTATACGGCCGATGACGGTGCCGCCGAGACCATTGCGGAGCTGATCGCCGATACCGGGTCCGAGCCGGTGCAGCTCGGCGGCAACGCCCATGCCTATCAGCTCGAGGCGGCAGCGGCGATCGTCATCAAGTTCCTGTTCGCCGGACGGGCGCCCGAAACGGTGCTGAATTTCATTCAGCCCGAGACCAAGCCGGTCCGGTAGCGACCGACTGCCGATGGCCGGTCAGCGCCACGCCTCATCTAGCGTGGCGTCGGCCACGTCCAATTCCTTGCGCAGGTCGACCATCATCTGTTCGACATCGGTGACCAGTTGCAGGGCGGCGAGGGTGCGGGCCTCCTCACCCAGCGCGTTGCCGGCAGACCGACTGCCATAGGCCGTCGAGATGGTGTCGCGATCGGCCACTGTGTCGGCGGTGCCGTAGGGGTAGCCGTTGCGGACGTCGACCAGCAAGGCGGAAGCGAACGCCGTCGCTTCGATTGACTGGCCTGGCAGCAGGAAGGCGCCGACAATCGTCCAGTCGGCGATGGACAGGACGTTGTCGGTCGCATCGGCGGTGTAGTGGGTCTCATAGATCAGCACGGCATCGAGATGCTGCCTGGCGGCGCCCAGCCGGATCTTCTCGACCACATGTGTCAACCGGTTGATGCTGGCATCGCGATAGCCGACCGTCGGAGCGACCATCTCGGCGACCAAACGGTTGACCGGCACGAAGGTTCCGAAGCGCGGACCCAGGCGCTGCGCCGCCGCGACCCAAGCCTCTGCCTCTGCCTCTGGGATCGCCGACATCTCGCCATTGTCGATTCGCGCCAGTCCGATTCTGGCCGGAAAGCGCAAGGTCGGTTCGACCGCTGCGACCTCGAATACCCGCTCGTCGATCGCGGTCTCCTCGGCCAGCCCGGCCTTGGAGTAACCCGACAGATAATCGGCGCCCGAACTCGTCTGGACGTTGTAGCCGCAGCCCGCCAGCGCCAGCACAGCGACCGCAGCGAGGCTCAGAGACATACGTGTCGATGGCATCGAAATCCCCCAATTCCCCTGTTTCGATGCACGGCAGGGTCGCATCGCCTTGTGTCGCGCGCGGGCGTGAATCAAGGCGATGCGGTGACCTCCTTATGGCGACGAGGCCGTCCCGAATTTCCCGCCTCGGTCAGGGCTCGCGCCAGGTCGTGCCCGGGGTGGCGGCGAGGTCCAGTTCCTGCTTCAGGGCGATGAACATCTGCTCCACATCGGCCACCAACTCAATCGCGGCGGCGGTGCCGGCATCCCGTCCCAGCTCGTCGCTGATCGAATCCACGCTGGCCAGGGTGGCGATCCGATCCTCGTCGATGGCGGCATTGGCGGTGCCATAAGGGTAGCCATTGCGCACATCGACCAGCAGGGCGGAGGCGAAGGCGGTGGCATCGATCGACTGCCCCGGCAGCAGGAAGGCGCCGACGATGGTGAAATCCGCCACCGAAAGCAGGTTGTCCGTCGCGTCGGTAATGTAGTGGGTCTCGTAGATCAGCACCGCGTCCACATGCTGCCGGGCCGCACCCAGTCGGATCTTTTCGACCACCTGCCGCAGCCTGGGATTGCCGGGGCCGGACCGGATCGAAGACGGCGTGACCATTTCCGCCACCAGCCGGTTGATCGGCACGAAGGTCCCGTATTCGGGCCCGAGCCGGCGTTCGGCCGCAATCCAGGCCTCCGCCTCTGCGGCCGGGATGGCGGACAGGACGCCCTCATGGATCCGGGCGAGGCCGATACGGGCGGGGAAGCGCAAGGTCGGCTCGACGGCCGCCACGGCGCGGACCTGCTGGTCGATGTCGGTCTCCTCGACCAGCCCGGATCGGGGATAGGAGGACAGGTAATCCGCACCGGAACTTGTCTGGACGTTGTAGCGGCAGCCGGCCAGCGCCAAGGCGAGAATCGCGAGGGTGGCCAGCGCCTTATGCGACTTGGTCTTCCAGGGCATCGGACATCTCCGAAAGGTTGAAGCATGATTATGAACACTGTTCAATATGTGGATGCCGACCTCCCCCGTCAACCGCGCCGATCCATGAACCTTTCTTGACACAATCCTTTGCAGGCCGCGGAACTGTGCCGATCCGGCCGCCACGATCTTGCCAAGGCCGGTGAATACGCTACGGTTGTCCGGTAATCGATAGCTGGGAGTGCAGAATGTTGAACCGTACCGCGCGCCAGAGCCGCAAATCGGCCTCGCGTCTTTCTCGTAAGCTCGGCCAGTTCGCCGTCGCCGCCGCACTGGCGAGCCCCCTGGCCCTGGCTCATTCCAACGCCCAGGCCCAGGATGGGGCGCGGGTGTACAACCAGTGCAAGGCCTGCCATGCGCTCGAGGCCGGGGTGAACCGGGTCGGGCCGAACCTGGCGGACCTCGAGGGCCGCGCCGCGGGATCGGTGGACGGTTTCCGCTATTCCGACGCGCTGAAGAATTCCGGCATTACCTGGGACGCCGCGACCCTCGGCGACTACCTGGCCGACCCGCGCGGCTATATCCCGGGCAACCGCATGGCCTTCCGGGGCATTCGGGACGAAGGGCAGCGGGCCGCGGTCATCGAATACCTTTTCAGCCAGTGACCCAGCGGGCCGCTGCCGGCAAGGCGGCGGCCCAATCCGGTGACGGTGTTAGACAGCCGGCTCAGGCCGGCTGTTAACATTTCCGCGCGCAGGCTCGAGCTGGACCCGGTCTGGCGAACGCGTTCGGCGGCCGGCGCGGCCATCGCAATTCGCGGAATTCTGCCGGTACTGGCGGTCCGAAGGGCGGCCTTCCCGCACCGCTTTCGGGGTCGGCCGCTTAACGAATTCTTTTCGAAGATTAACGCTTCATTTCCCAAGATATGCATAGATGGGACTGCATCCGGCGTCTGCGGAAGCGCCCGTTGCCTCTTCCGCTCGCCACCCCCACAATTCGGCGATCATGGACAGCACTCGGCGGATGACATTCAGAGCCACCGGACTCGGGGCGGCACTGCTGCTGGCATCGGCGCTGGCCGCGACCCCGGCTGCGGCACAGGGTATCGCCGAGGACGATCTGTACCGGTTGAGCCGCATGGTGGTCTTCGGCACCGAGGGTCAGAGCCGCGAGGCCCTGTTCCGCCTGCGCCAGCGCGGCGACCGGGACGTGGTGCCGGCGCTGATCATGGCCCTGCGCTATGGCAGCAATCGCAACGCCATCGACCAGACGCTGGCGGCGCTGACCGGCGATCGCGGCATCCGCGGCTGGGACGACTGGATGGTCTGGCAGCAGGGGCGCGGAGACCTGGTGGCCGCCGACAGCTATCTGCGCCTGAAGCTGGACGTGCTGACCCGCATCGATCGGCGCTTCAACCGCTTCTTCAATCGGCCCGACTTGGCCCATGAGATCCGCTTGGAGGAGGTGGCTTGGCGCGGCCTTTCGGTCGACGGGGTCGGCGCCCTGACCGATCCCAAGATGTCGCCGGCCGCCATCGCCGACGCCTATCTGACGCCGGACGAACTGGTTCTAGGGGTCGAGCTCAACGGCGACGCCCGCGCCTATCCGCTGCGCATCCTCGACTGGCATGAGGTGATCAACGATGTCATCGGCGACACCCCGGTCACCGTGGCCTACTGCCCGCTCTGCGGCACCGGCGTGCTGTACGCGACCAAGGTCGACGGGCTGGAGGCGCCGATCGAGTTCGGCTCCTCAGGGCTGGTCTACCGCTCCCGGCAGCTGGTCTACGACCTGCAGACCGACAGCCTGTGGGACCTGTTTTCCGGCCGGCCGGTGGTGGGGCCGCTGACCGGCTCCGGCATAGAACTGCACACCCTGCCCATCGTCATGACCCGCTGGTCGGACTGGCAGCAGCGCCATCCCGACACGCAGGTGCTGTCCCGGGACACCGGCTACGACCATCCCTATATCCCCGGCGCCGCCCACGCCGGCAACGCCGACAGCCCGGATCCCCTCTTCCCGGTGGATGTCACCGATTACCGCATGGCGCCCAAGGATCTGGTGTTCGGCATCCGCCTGCCGGCCGGCGACAAGGCCTGGCCCCTGGACAGCTTCGCCGGTGGGGTGGTGATCAACGATTCCATCGGCCCGGTCGATGTGGTGCTGATTGGCGACGCGGAGAGCCGCACCGTGCGCGCCTATCGCCGCGACGGCCGGGTCTTCTCCGCCTCGGCGTCGCCGCGGGTGCTGTATACCGACGACCAGGAGGTCTGGCGGGTGTCGGAGGAGGAGTTGCTGGGCCCGAACGGCGCCAAACTGCCCCGATTGCCGGGCATGACCGCCTATTGGTTCGCCTGGTCGGGCCATGTCGGCCAGCGCGCCGCGCTCTATGCGCTGGACAGCATTCCGACCGACTGACGGCCCGCTTTACGGCAGCGTTGCGCACCGCCTCTCCGCCCCTTATTTTCCGCGCGCATTCCGCAGCCCAGGATCCCGACCGACGGCCATGGCCACCGATCTTTCCCATATCCGCAATTTCTCGATCATCGCCCATATCGACCATGGCAAGTCGACCCTGGCCGACCGGCTGATTCAGCGTTGCGGCGGCCTGGCCGATCGCGAGATGAAGGAACAGGTGCTCGATTCGATGGATATCGAGCGCGAGCGCGGCATCACCATCAAGGCCCAGACCGTCCGCCTGACCTACACCGCCCAGGATGGCGAGACCTATCAGTTGAACCTGATGGACACGCCGGGCCATGTGGATTTCGCCTATGAGGTCAGCCGCTCGCTGGCCGCCTGCGAAGGCTCGCTGCTGGTGGTGGATGCCAGCCAGGGGGTCGAGGCCCAGACCCTGGCCAATGTCTACCAGGCGGTGGATGCCGACCATGAGGTCGTGCCGGTGCTCAACAAGATCGACCTGCCGGCCGCCGAGCCGGAGCGGGTGCGCGAGCAGATCGAGGAGGTGATCGGTCTCGATGCCTCCGACGCGGTGGAGATCTCCGCCAAGACCGGGCTCGGCATCGACGATGTGCTGGAGGGCATCGTCACCCGCCTGCCGCCGCCCTCGACCGGCGACAAGGACGCGCCGCTCAAGGCGCTGCTGATCGACAGCTGGTACGATGCCTATCTCGGCGTGATCATCCTGGTGCGGGTGGTCGACGGCGTCCTGGCGGTCGACCAGAAGATCCGCTTCATGGCCACCGGCGCCACCCGCGAGATCGACCGGGTCGGCGTCTTCACCCCCAAGGCCACCATGACCGGCCGGCTGGAGGCCGGGGAGATCGGCTTCATCACCGCCGGCATCAAGGCGATCACCGAGACCAAGGTCGGCGACACCATCACCGAGGAACGCCGCCTGGCCGACACGCCGCTGCCCGGCTTCAAGCCCAGCGTGCCGGTGGTGTTCTGCGGCCTCTACCCGGTCGACTCGGCGGATTTCGAGCAGCTGCGCGACAGCCTCGGCAAGCTCGCGCTGAACGATGCCAGCTTCCATTTCGAGGCGGAGACCTCCGCTGCGCTGGGCCTTGGCTTCCGCTGCGGGTTCCTCGGCCTGCTGCATCTGGAGATCATCCAGGAGCGGCTGGAGCGGGAGTTCGACCTAGATCTCATCGCGACCGCGCCTTCGGTCGTCTACAAGATCCACATGACCGACGGCAAGACGATCGAGCTGCACAACCCGGCTGACATGCCCGACGTGGTCAAGATCGCCAGCATCGACGAGCCCTGGATCAAGGCGACCATCCTGGTGCCCGACGAGTATCTGGGTGGCGTCCTGCAGCTCTGCACCGACCGGCGCGGCGAGCAGGTCGAGCTGACCTATGCCGGCAACCGGGCCATGGTGGTCTATCTGCTGCCGCTGAACGAGGTGGTGTTCGATTTCTACGACCGGCTGAAATCGATCAGCCGGGGCTATGCCAGCTTCGACTACCAGATGGACGACTACCGCGAAGGCGATCTCGTCAAGATGTCGATCCTGGTCAATGCCGAGCCGGTGGACGCCCTGTCGACCATCGTGCATGCCAGCATGGCCGAGCGCCGCGGCCGGGCGCTCTGCGAACGGCTGAAGGAGCTGATCCCGCGCCAGCTCTTCAAGATCGCGGTGCAGGCGGCGCTGGGCGGTAAGATCATCGCCCGCGAGACGATTTCTGCTATGCGCAAGGACGTTACGGCGAAATGCTACGGTGGTGACGTAAGTCGAAAGCGCAAGCTTCTGGAAAAACAGAAGAAAGGCAAAAAGCGCATGCGTCAGTTCGGCAATGTCGAAATCCCCCAAAGCGCCTTCATCGCGGCGTTGAAGATGGGGGATGAGTAGCGGCTGCTAGGACCCTCTCTCCTTGTCGTCATTCCCGCGAAAGCGGGAATCCAGATGGCACAGTCGTGACGGTTGGGTGATCAGCAACCTGGATTCCCGCTTTCGCGGCAATGACGAATATGGGGGTCGGGGTAAGAGGTGACCCCTTCCCAGCGCGACTCTACTCCGCCGCCACCGCCTCGCCGGTCCATTCGCTGACCACCGCGTCCAGTTCCGGCCGCGGCCGTTCCGTCGGCGGCTCCACGGGTGTTCCAATATAGATGAACCCGATGATCTGGTCGGTCTCCGGGTCGTGGCCCAGGGCGCGGGCGATCTCCGGGCGGTAGGCCGGCCATTCGGTTAGCCATTGGCCGCAGAAGCCGAGCGCATTGGCGGCGATCAGCATGTTGGTGCAGACCGCGCCGCCGGAGAGAAGCTGCTCCAGCTCCGGGATCTTGTGCGGCTTGACGATCTTCGACGTGACCACCAGCAGCACCGGCGCGCGCTGCGGGCGCTGGCGCTCGAATTCGATCTGCTTCTCGTTGGCCTCCGGGATCTCGCGGGCGAACAGCTCGGCGAACAGATCACCCAGGCGCCTCTGCCCCGCGTCATGCAGCACCTGGATGCGCCAGGGGGCGAGCTTGCCATGGTCGGGCACGCGGGTGGCGGCGCGCAGGATGGTCTCCAGCGCGGCCGCATCCGGGCCGGGCCCGGTGATGTTGGCGGCGACGACGGAGCGGCGTTTGAGCAACAGATCGATGGTGTCCATGGGGATCCTGGTTAGACGAGCGGCACATCCTAGTGCAAGACCCATAGATATTGCGAATCGTTCGCATTTCCAGGGCGAATTGCGTCAGGTGCCGAAAATGGGGCTTGCCGATCAATCCGGGGCGTCGAGGACCAGCCGGCCCGGGGTCAGATTAAAGGCCTGCAGCCGGGCCTTGAGCTCGCTTTTTCGCGGCTCCACGGTCATCACCGTCAGGCTGGCGGGCGCCACTGGCAGGATCTTGGACGGCGGCAGGCCAAGCAGGATCTCGCAGGCTGCCCGGATCACCCCGCCATGGCAGACGACCAACGGTCGCCGTCCATCGCCATCGACCAGGCCTTCCAACGCCGCCCGGATGCGATCCCGGAAATGCGGCCAGCTCTCGCCGCCCGGAGGGGTGTGGGTGCCGGCCCGCCAGCCGCGATAGGCCGACGGGTCGGCGGCAGTGATTTCGGCGATCGGCCGGTCGGACCAGTCGCCGACATCGATCTCGCGCCAGCACGGGTCGAGCGCCGCATCCGCATGGCCGAGGATCGCAGCCGTGTCGCGCGCCCGCGCCAGGTCGGACGACATGGCGCGGTCGGGCTCCAGCGGCCGGATCATCGGCAGCAGCATTTCGGCCTGTGCCTGGCCTGTCTCGGACAGCGGCGAATCCGCCTGCCCCTGAAGCCGGCGCATGGCATTGCCCTGGGATTGTCCGTGCCGGACCAACAGCAATTGTTTCATCGGACGCGCCCGCCCTTGCTGTCGAAGATCGCAGCCGGGGAGTCTGGCAGTTGAACCCAGACAGGCGTGCCAGGCGCTCCGCCGATCGGGCGGTCGGTGACGATGGTCAATCGCAGCCCGTCCTCGCGCAAACCGGTGACCATCGTCCGGCCGGCGATCGGCGTCGCCTCCGCCAGGCGGCATTCCAGCCGTCCCGGAGCCTCGCCGTCGGCCAGGTCCAAATCCTCCGGCCGGTAGAGCAGTTGATAGCGCCCAGGCGCGATGTCGGCGAATGGCGCGATCGGCACATCGCGATAGCGGAAAATCCCACCCTCGCCCTCCACCGGGATCAGGTTACCCGGCGGCGTTCCGACGAAGGTGGCGACGAAGGCGGTGCGCGGCTCCGCCAGCAGGTCTTGGGGCGGGCCGAACTGCTCGACCAGCCCGTCGCGCATGACCGCCACATGGCTGGCCATGGTCATCGCCTCGACCTGGTCATGGGTGACATAGACCGAGGTGGCGCCGCTGGCGCGGTGCACCCGCATCAACTCAGAGCGCATCTCCAGCCGCAGCCGTGCGTCCAGATTGGACAGCGGTTCGTCGAACAGCAGGATGCTCGGCCGGGGTGCGATCATGCGGGCGATGGCGACCCGCTGCTGCTGGCCGCCGGAGATCTCGCCCGGATAACGATCCGCCAGCTCGGCGATGGCCAGCAGGTCCAATACCTCGGCGACCCTCTGCCGACGCTCCGATGTGGGTTGCCCGGCCACGTTCAGCGGCCATTCGACATTTCCGGCCACGCTCATATGCGGCCACAGCGCATAGGACTGGAACACCAAGCCGCAATCGCGGCGGCTGGCGGCGGCGATCACGCCCCGTCCGCCGTCCGACACGACCCGGCCGTTGAAGGCGATTTCGCCTTCGCTGGGCGCGTCGAGCCCGGCCAGCATCCGCAAGGTGGTCGACTTGCCGCAGCCCGAGGGGCCGACCAGCACCAGGAACGCGCCCTTGGGCACGGAGACGTCGATCCCGCGCACCGCCGGCACCGGGCCGAACCGCTTGACGAGGCCGCTGATGCGGATCGCGGCATCCGACGGTTCAGGCATGGTCTCAGTCATGGGGGGTTGCAGGGCGGCGAGAGCGTTCATGCGGTCATCCAGGGTTGTACACGGTGTTGCAGGCGCTGGGCGATCACTGTCGCCACGACCGAGATCGCCAGGATGATCACGGTGATGGCGTTGGCGAATTGCAGGAAACCCTCCGATGCGTAGCGGAAGGCGACGACGCTGAGCACCGGCGTCGCCGGGGTGAACAGCAGCACTACCAGCGACAGGTCGCGCAGGATCTTCACGAAGACCAGCAGCCCGCCGGCAATCACGCCGCGGGCGGTCAGCGGCAGGAATATCGCCCACAGCCGGCGCAGGAACGACGCCCCGGTCATGCGGGCGCTGTCCTCCAACTCGCCGCCGACCTGGCTGACCACCGAGCGGCCGGACTGCACCGCGAAGGGCAGCAGATATGCGGTGGCGGCGATCACCAGCAGGGCGAAGGTGCCATAGAGTGCCGGGAACGGCCCGATCGGACGGCCGAACAGGGCGATATAGGCGGCGCCGAAGGCGATGCCGGGAATGAACAGCGGCACGAAGCTCAACTGCCCGACGGTCTCGGCCAGGGCGCTGCCGCGATAGCGGGCGACGAACAGGGCGATGACCAGTCCCAGCGCGGTGGCCAACAGCGCCACCACCAGCCCCAGGCCGATGGTGGTCGCAATCGCGCCGACGATGGCGTCGTTGTAGATGATGCCCGGCTGACCCTGGGCAATCGACGGGTCCGAGGTGCCGGTCCAGAAATGCAGCGTGTACTCGCCCAGCAGCCCGCCCTTGCGCGCCGTCAGGCTGGAGGCGACGAGGATCGCCATCGGTACGATGGTGGTCAGCAGGCAGATCAGGGCCGCGACGCCGAACAGCGGCCAGCGCCAGATGCCGAGCTGGAAGCGCCGGCTGCGCCCGCCCTTGCCGGTGATCGTCGAATAGGAACGCCGGCCTGCCAGCAGCCGGTTGCCGATCCACAGGAACAGCCCGGCGACCACGATCAGGATCAGCGACAGGGCGAAACCGCGCAGGGTCTGGCCGGTCTCGATCATGCCGAACAGCCGGGTCGACAGGGTCTGCATCCGAACAGGCAGGCCGAGCAGCGCCGGTACCGCGAAATTGCTGACCGCGCTGGCGAAGGCGAGCGAGGCCCCGGCGATCACCGCCGGTGTGACGATCGGCAGGGCGATGCCCAGCAGCACGCGGCGCTTTGACGCTCCGGTCATTTGCGCCGCCTCCAGCAAATCAGAGTTGATCGAGGCGAGCGCCGCTGCGATCAGGGCGAAGACCAGGGAATAGTAGTGCGCCGTCTGGACGACCAGCACCGGCCCCAGCCCCCAGGCCAGCGCGTCGGGCACGGTGAAGCCGAGATCATGGAAAAAGCCGCCGCCGCCGACCCGGCCGTTCCTGAACAGCACGCTCCAGGCCAGTGCTACGGCGAAGCTGGGAATCATGAAGGGCAGGGTCGCCAGCACGCCGATGGTGCGCCGGAACGGCACGTCGGTCAGCACCACCAGCCAGGCGAGGAATCCGCCGATGGCGATGGTGCCGATCGACACGCCGATGCCGAGGATCAGGGTGTTCGCCAGCGGCTTGTAGAGCAGGTTGGGCGACAGCCGGCTGGCCACGACCTGCCCCCAGACGGCACCGCCATCCGCCGCCAGCGTCTTCCAGGCGATGTTGGCCAGCGGTCCGAGGATCAGCAGCCCCAGCAGTAGGAGCAGCGGCACGCCGCCGGCCAGCACCCCGGGTCGGGCGGACCGTCCGATCCGCCCGACCATGTCGATAACGGCCATGGCCGTTCCCTTCGACCTCGAGTGCGCCGATTATTGCAGGATCAGCACCAGATCGGCGACGTCGCGGCGGTGCGCCGCCGTCAATGCCGGGTCGACCCGCCATGCACGGAACTCATCCAGCGGTACGGCGTCCGGATGCGGCGTGATATCGGTCCGGGTGGCGTAGTCGCCGGGCACGTAGAACGGCGCGAAGCCGGCACCGCCATCCGGGCTGTCGTCGCCCATCAGGAAATCGATGACCAGCCGTGCCGCCGCCGGATGCCGGGCGTTCTCGACCACGCCAATCACCGCCGGGAAGATGATGCCGGGCGCCGGCTCGACCGTGTTGGCCACCTGCAGGGCCCAACCTTCCTCCTCATTGTCGCGGCGGTCGGAATAGCTGGTGAACCCCACCGGCGGGTTATCCTGGCCCACCGCGCCGACCGCGGCATTGACCGCATCGGTGTTGGAGACCAGCACGACGTCGTTGGCGAACAGATCGGCAATCCACTGCTCGCCTGCTGAGCTCACCCCGTCATCGAGGGCGATGGCCCGGCCGAACTGCGCCTCATAGGCCGCGGCCATGGCGTCGGACTGCAGGACGATCTCGGTCATCAGATCGAGATAGTCGCCGCGCTGCAGCGGATCGACCATGACAACGCGACCTCGCCAGTCGTCGGTCGTCAGCGCCCAGAGGTTGTCGACGGGCGGGCCGTCCGGGCTGGCCTCCTCGTTGTACATCAGCACCTTGGTTGACAGGCGCTGGGCCAGCAGCGGTTGCTGGTAGGCGGCCGGGACCAGGTCGGCGACCCGCGGCGGCACGTAGCCCTGCACCCAGCCGGGCTCGACCAGCTCGGTGAACACCACGGCGGCGTCGGAGGTGTAGGCGACATCCGCATTGGCGATGTCGGCGGCGAGCTCGGCCGATAGCCGGGCGATCTGCTCGGTCGAGCTGATATCGAGGCCGATCAGGTCGATGTTCGGATAGGCCTCCTCGAACGCGGCCTCGACCTTGAAGATGCGCGAGGTGAAGGAATAGACCGTCACCTCGCCTTCGGCCTCGGCGGCCGCGACCAGCTCCTCATGGCTCATGCCGTCCAGATGGCCGTCGGCCAATGCCGCCTGCGACCACAACGCGGCGGCCAGGGTGGCCAGAACCGCGGTATGCCCCTTGGGCCCATATCCCGTCATCGTTCACTCCCCGAGTTTGTTGTTGGCATTATTCGAAGGCTTCGATCAGCGTCCCCAGCCGGTCGAGCGCCTCCATCGACCGGGCCCGGTTGCGCTGCGCGATGGTCAGGACCAGCGCATTGCAGATCGCCATGGGCACGGTGAGGGTCTGGAATTCTTCGTCGGGGCCGCGTGAGGCCCAGAGCAGATGGTCAGGCACCGGGGTCAGCCGGGGACCGACGGTGTCGGCCACGACCACCGAGCCCGCGCCGGTCTCCGCCGCGTATTCGCACAGACGTCCCAGCCCCTTGGGGCGCCGCCTCAGGGCAAAGCCCAGGACGGCGTCGCCTTCCTGCAGGCCGAGCACATGTTCGGCAAGGTCACGCCCATCCGTGGGCAGCGGCACCGTCTGCCGGCCGAACCGGCGCAGCCGGCGGTCCAGCAGCGCGACCATCGACGTGACGTGGCCGCGGCCGAACAGGAAGATGCGCCGCGCCGCGATCAGGGTGTCGGCCGCCGCATCCAGCCTTTGCTGGTCCAACTGCCCGGCCAGGGCCTCAAGCGTCGCCACCTCGCGGCGCACCAGATCCTGGATAAGGCTGTCGCCTTCGACCGCATCGAGCTTGCGCTCGATCCGCCCGGCCGGCTCCGAATTGGCCCGGACCTCGTCGCGGATCGAGTCGCGAAGCTGTGGATATCCCTTGAAGCCGAGTTTCTTGGCAAGCCGGGTAGCGGCCGCCTCGTGCACCTGCGCCCGTGCCGCAAGATCGGCGCCCGACAGGAATTGTGCGGTGGCGGGATCCGCCATCATCACGTCGATCAGCCGCTGATCGGCGTTGGTCAGAGACGGCGCCTTGCCGCGCAGCATCAGCGTCAGGGGACGCCGTTTGCCGTTTTCATCCATGTCCGTCTCGCAAGCAAACTTGCAGATAGTATATGCACTGCAAAATTTCTTGCAAGCGTCGGCTTGCTAAACTTTCGTTACAGCCCGGCCGCCAATTGCGCCGCGAGGCCGTCGCGATAGCTCGGATACATCAGGGTCACACCGAGCTCGGCCTTGATGCGGTCGTTGCGGACCTGCTTGTTGTCGGCATAGAAGCTGCGCGCCATGTCCGACAGCTCGGCCTGCTCGAACGGCACCAGCGGCGGCGGCTCGACGCCGAGCAGGTTGCAGGCATAGGCGATCACGTCCTGCGGCGGCGCCGCGTCGTCATCGGCGCAGTTATAGGCCGCCCCCGGGTTGGGATGGGCGATCGAGGCCTGCAGGATGGTGGCGATGTCGTCCACATGGATGCGGTTGAAGACCTGGCCCGGCTTTTCGATGCGCCGGGCCCGGCCGCGGCGGACCGTGTCCAGGGCGCTGCGGCCCGGGCCATAGATGCCCGACAGGCGGAACAGATGCACCGCCAGGCCGGCCTCCTCGCCCAGCGACAGCCAGGCCCGTTCCGCCGAAAGCCTGCGGCGGCCGCGCTCGCCGGTCGGCTCCAGTGCCGATTGCTCGTCGACCCAGCCGCCGTCGCGGTTGCCATAGACGCCGGTGGTCGACAGGTAGCCGGCCCATCCCAGCTCGCCGTCGGCCATGGCTGCGATCTCGGCCGCATGATGGTCCAGGACCGGATCGCCGGCCGCGTCCGGCGGCACCGAGCTCAGCAGGTGAGTTGCGCCCGCAAGCGCCGCCTCCGCATCGTCCAGCGGCCGGTCGCGATCGAACAGATGCGCCTGGATGCCGCGCGCGGCCAAGCGGGCGCGTTTCTCCTCGGTCCGGCAGGTGCCGGACACCGACCAGCCATCGGCGATCAGCCGGTCGGCCAGGGCCTGGGCGGAATAGCCCAGCCCGAAGCAGAACAGGCGCGACATGAGCGCTCCACGCTTGCACTGGGGCGTTGCGGCGGCGACTGTACGGGCGCCCATGCCTAGCCACAAGACACTCCGCGGAACGCGGCTCGCCGCGCTCGTCATGATGGCACTCGCCGGCGCCGGCGAGGCCGTCGCCGAGGACCGCATCGACCACAGCGCGGAATACGATGCCTGCATGCTGCTGGCCGACCGTGCGCCAACCGAGGCGCTGGCCTCGGCGCGCAGCTGGGAGGAGGTCGGCGGCGGCAATCCGGCCCGCCATTGCGCCGCCATCGCCCTGTTCAACCTGCGCAACTACGAAGAGGCGGCGGCCCGGCTGGAGGCGTTGGCGGTCGAGATCGGCGGCGTCGACCGGGCTCTGACCGCCGGCCTGCATGACCAGGCGGGCCGGGCCTGGCTGCTGGCCGGCGAACCGGTAGCTGCACAGGTGGCGCTGGGCGCGGCGATCGCGCTCACGCCCGAGGATGCCGAACTCTATATCGCCCGCTCCTATGCCCACGCCGCCCGGCAGGATTACAGCTCCGCCCTGGCCGATCTGACCCGGGCCGAGGAACTGGCGCCGGGTCTGGCGGAGATCCACCTGCTGAAGGCGGCGGCGCTGCGCTTCAGCGGCAACGCTCCGGCAGCGCTGATCGAAGCCGACCACGCGGTCGCCGCGGCGCCGGCCAACCCGGACGTGTTCCTGGAACGCGGCAACATCCGTTGGCTGATGGAGGACTTCGCGGGCGCCCAAAGTGACTGGTCGCAGGTCCTGTCGCTGGCGCCGGATTCCGCGGCAGCCCAGTCGGCCCGGCGCAACCTGGCGCGCAAACCCTGACCGGCGTTCGCGCAATTAGAGCCGGGACTTCCCGGCCGCAAACACTACATCATGCAGGAGACGGCCGGTGGTCGGGCGATGGCCCGAGGGCAAGGAGTTCGCGATGCTTCGTAACCCCGTGAGTGTGCTGATCCTGTGCGCGGTGCTGGGCGCCTGCGCCCAGGCGGAGGCGGTGGACCGGGTATTCCAGTCCGATACCGGCGATATCCGCGTCGCGACGGTGGCGGAAGGGCTTTCGCGTCCCTGGGCGATCGATTTCCTGCCCGATGGGCGGATGATCGTGACCGAGCGTGCCGGCCGCCTGCGGCTGGTGACGCCGGACGGGCGGGTCTCCGATCCGATCGCAGGCGTTCCCGAGGTCGATGCGCGCGGTCAGGGCGGCCTGCTGGATGTGACCCTGCATCCGGATTTCGCCAGCAACCGGCTGGTATACCTGACCTATGCGGAGCCCGGACCCGACCGCACCAATTCCACCGCCGCGGCCCGCGGCCGTCTCAGCGCCGACGGGGCGCGGCTGGAGGATGTGGAGGTCATCTTCAGCCAGGAACCGAAGGTCCGCAGCACCAAGCATTACGGCTCGCGACTGCTGTTCGACGGTGCCGGGCGGATCTTCATCACCACCGGCGAGCGCTCCGACACCGCATTCCGCACCCAGGCCCAGGATCTCGACTCGCTGCTCGGCAAGGTCGTGCGGCTGAACGAGGACGGGTCCGTCCCGGCCGACAATCCCTTCGTGGGCCAGGCCGGTGCGCGGCCGGAAATCTGGTCCTACGGCCATCGCAACATCCAGGGGGCCGCCCTCCATCCGGTCACCGGCGAGCTATGGGAGATCGAGCACGGCCCCAGGGGCGGCGACGAGATCAACATCGCACGGCCGGGCATCAATTACGGCTGGCCGGTCGTGTCCCACGGGGTGAACTACAGCGGCACGCCGGTCGGGACCGGCCGCAGCAGTGCGGTGGGCATGGCGGATCCGGTGGTCACCTGGACTCCGGTCATCGCCCCGTCCGGTATGGCGTTCTATGAGGGTTCGGCCTTTCCTGCCTGGCGGGGCAATGTGCTGGTGGGCGGCCTGCGGTCAGAGGCGCTGGTGCGGCTGGAACTGGACGGCGAGCGCGTCGTGCGCGAGGAGAGGTTGCTGGAACCGCTTGGCCAGCGCATCCGCGACGTGGCCATCGGACCGGAGGGCGTGGTCTACGTGGTCACCGATGAAAGCAATGGCGCGGTGTTGCGGATTTCGCCGGCGGGCTAGAAGTCCAGATCGGCATAGTGGCGCGGCGGCGGCACTCCGGGGATCAGGTCGGTCAGCAGCGGCCGGAAGCTCGGCCGCGATTTGATCCGGGCGTACCACTCCTTGGCCTCCGGATGCGCGCTCCAGGGCACGTCGCCGATATAGTCGATGACCGACAAATGGGCCCCGGCAGCGATGTCGGCCAGGCTGAAGGCGTCGCCGGCCAGCCAGTTCCGCTGCTCGGACAGATAGGCGATGTAGTCCAGATGGTAGTGGATGTTGGCCTGGCCGGCGCGGATCGCGTCGGAATTCGGCTGTCCCAGCCCCAGGAACCGCTTCATGATCTTCTCGCCGACCAGGTTCTCGGTCACCTCGGCGGAAAACTTGCGGTCGAACCAGGACAGCAATCGGCGGGTCTCGGCGCGCCCCACCGGGTCGTTGCCGATCAGGGTCGGGTCCGGATGGACCTCCTCGAGATATTCCGAGATCACCCAGGCATCGGTCAGGGTGGTGCCGTCCGGCTCGATCAGCACCGGCACGTCGCCGGCCGGGTTGAGGGTCAGGAACTCGTCCCGCCGCTCCCAGACCTTCTCCACCTTCAACTCGACCTCGAGCGCCTTCTCCGCAAGGGCGATGCGGATGATCCGGCAGGGGGCCGACAACCAGAGATGCAGCAGCGTTCGCATGGCGCGGCACTTTACCAGCGTGCAGCGCTCGCGCCATGCGTCACGAAGCGGGAGGGACGGATTCCGCTTTAGGTGCTGCTTTTGCGGAACTTTTAGCGGTCGCCGGCCCTACGCCTCGCAGCCGCAGCCCGGCGTCCTGGTCATCCGGTAAGGGCGCACGAAGGCCCGCTCGAGGGCATGGGCCAGGGACCGGCCGATCATGGCGAACATCTCGAAGGCGGCGGCGGAGCGGAGCTTTCGTCCCTGCCGCATGTAGTGGTCCAGGCTTTCCGGCCGGATTTGGGGGGTCATATGCATGAATCCGATCCTTCCGAAGTCCAGGGCAGGGCTTGCCCCGGTGTCATCGCAACCATACTATATTCTCGATTGACGATAATCCGGTGATCGGGAACATGATTTATGCGTAGTATTCAATAATGCTGAGCGGCACCTCCTTGGCCGGTCTGCCGGTTTTTGCCCAGGTGGTCGAGAGTGGCGGCTTCACCGCGGCCAGCACCGTCCTGGGCCTGACGCCGTCGGCGGTGAGCCGCCAGGTCAGCCAGTTGGAGGACCGGCTCGGCGCCCGGCTGCTGAACCGGACCACGCGGCGGATCAGCCTGACGGAGATCGGCGCCGCCTATTACGAACGGGCCCGGGCCGCCCTCGACGCTCTGGCCGAGGCGGAGCAGGCGGTGGTCGATCTCAGCGCCGCGCCGAGCGGTGTGCTGAAGATCAGCATGCCGTCGATCTTCGGCAACATTCACGTCGCACCGATCCTGCCCGCCTTCGCCGAGCGCTTTCCGGAGATCACCCTCGACGTGTCGATCAACGACCGATTTGTCGATCTCGTCGAGGAGGGGCTGGATGTTGCGGTCCGGGTGGCGGAGCTGCGCGATTCCAGCCTGGTCGCGCGGCGGATCGCGCCGTTCCGACGGCTGGTCTGCGCCAGCCCCGACTACGTCCAGCGCCATGGCCGGCCGGACAGCCCGGCAGAGCTCAAGGACCATGACTGCCTGGTGCTGACCTCCTATCAGCCGCGTGGCCATTGGCAGTTCGGGGCCGGCAAGACGCTGAGATCCCTGCGGGTCAGCGGCAGTATCGAATCGAACAGCGCCGACGTGCTGCGCGAGGCGGCCCGGGCCGGGGTCGGGCTCGTCCAGTTGCCGTCCTATGTGCTGTCCCAGGACATCAAGAGCGGTGCATTGCTGCCGCTTTTGACCGGGCACGAGGCGGACAACCGGGACGTCTTCGCGGTGTACCCGGCAAGCCGGCACCTGTCGCCGAAGGTCCGGGCCTTTGTCGATTATCTGGTCGCCACCCTGGGCCGCCCATCCTATTGGGAGGAGGCCGGGCTGCAATAGCCGGCAGGCGGCTCAGCCGAGCAGGTCCCTGACCAATTTCACCAGCGCCCGGGGGCTGTAGGGTTTGGCGATGTAGTCGTCGCAGCCCGCCTCGCGGGCCCGCTGGTCGTCGCCAGCCATGGCGAAGGAGGTGACGGCGATGACCGGGACCTGGCGCATATCCGCATCGGCCTTGATCATGCGCGTGGTGGAATAGCCGTCCAGGCCGGGCAACTGCACATCCATCAGGATCAGGTCCGGCGCCTGCGCCTTCACCCGGGCGATTGCGTCCTCGCCGGTCGCCGCCTCCTCGGTCTCGAAGCCGGCATGGATCAGCACATCGCGGACGATCCGCCGGTTATCCTCCTGATCCTCAACAATCAGGATTCGCTTGCTCATGCCGCCTCGATCTGCCCGTCGGCCCGGATCGGCAAGGTGAAGTGGAAATCCGCGCCCTGGCCCAGGGTCGATTCCGCCCACATCCGCCCGCCATGCATCTCGATCATGCGCTTGGCGATCGCCAGACCCAGCCCGGTTCCGCCCTGCTGGCGGCTCAGGGAACCGTCGACTTGGTAGAAATCGTCAAAGATGGCCTTCAGGTCGGACGCCGCGATCCCGGGCCCGGTATCGGAGACCGAGAGCCGGAACCAGGTGTCGTCGGCTTCAACCCGCACCGTAACCTCGCCGGCCTCGGTGAATTTCAGGGCGTTGCCGACGAGGTTCATCAGCGCCTGGGTGATCCTGCGGGCATCCCCCCATCCATGGGGCAGCCCCTCGGGGATGGAGCAGTCGAGAGCGATCCGCTTCTCGGCCGCCAACGGGCTGAGCGACGATTCCACTGTCCGGACCACATCGGCCATGTCATACCGGCCATGGGCCAGCGTCAGGCGCCCGGCCTCGATCTTCGAGAGGTCGAGAACGTCGTTGATCAGCCCCAGCAGGTGTTGGCCGTTGCGCTCGACCCGCTCCATCGCTTCCAGGATGGCCGGCGGTACCTCGCCATAGGTGCCGTCGATGACCAGTTCGGTGAAGCCGAGCACGGCGTTCAGCGGCGTCCGCAATTCATGGCTCATATTGGCCAGGAACTGGGATTTGGCCTCGTTGGCCTTCTCGGCCTCCTGCTTGGCACCGATCAGGTCGTTCTGGGCCTGCTTAATCCGGGTGATGTCGCGGAAGACCCAGACGACCGACGGGGCGCCATCCTGCCCGCCCGTCAGGTCGGCGCTCGACACCAGGACCGGCAGGGCATGGCCCTCGCTGTGCCGGGCCGCACCCTCGCGAGGCTGCTGCAACTCGCCGGTAGCGCGCTCGATCTCCAGGTAGCGGTGGATCGGCTGGCCGATCAACGCCCCTTCGTCGAGGCCCAGCAGGCCGCAGGTGGCCGCGTTGACCTTGCGGATCGTGCCGTCGGTGCCGGTGACCACCAGCCCGTCCAGCATGCTGTTGAGAATGCCGTCCAGATAAGCGTTGCTGACGGTGCTGCGGCGGAGGTTGTGTGCCATCGACACGAAGGACGCCGCCAGTTCGCCGACCTCTCCGGGACCGCCCAGGGTCGCCGGGACCTCGAAATCGCCGCGCCCGACGCGCTTTGCCAGGACCGAGAGCGAGGTGATCGGACGGCTGAGGCGGCCGCCGACGAGGAAGGCCAGCACCAGGCAGACCACGGCCGCCGCCGCGGCGACCTGTGCCGATGTGCTCAGCACCCGGCGGACGGCATCGGAGACCTGGCGGTCGTAGTCGGACTGCACCGCCGCAAGTTCATTGTTGATCGGCATCAGCGATACGCTCAGCACCACATGGCCGATCGTCGTGCCGGCCAGCTTGACCGGCGTCGATGTCACCACGTCGTCCTCCTGGAATTCGACCAGGGTCGAATCGGGCAGGGCATCGGCCGCGCTCCAGGCGGCCACGGCCGATTCGTCGGTGGTGAAGCCGGGAATGTTCCCGTCCAGATAAAGCAGGCCGGAACCGTCCAGCACCGCGACCCCCTCCACGTCGGGCAGCGCCGACAGGCCGGAAGTGAGGGTCGCGATCTCCTCCACATCGAGCCGGTAGACTGCATCCACGACGCTGTTGGACAGGGCGGTGGACAGCCCGACGGCCCGCTGCTGGTATTGCCGCAGCAGAGCCTCGTCCAGCGATTTCGCATTGGACTGCCGCAGATCCTCCGCAGCGGTGCGGAACTCGAGGAACAGCGCCGTCGACAGCGCGACGACCACGGCCAGGGTCATGCCGACCAGGGTCAACGCATAGCGGGTCTTGAGTCGAAACCGCATGGCGATCGGCTAGAAGCCAGCCTGCGCCAGGCTTAGCGGGAAAATCGGGTCGGGGCCGGTCGGCAATGCGCGCCCGTTCTCGATTGTCCATTCATTGCCGACGGATCGGAACATCACTCGATCGAGTCCTCCGCCTGGTTGCCGCGGACAATCTCGCGGACAATCCGCAATCCGCCGGCCGAAATCTCGTCGATCGGGTCGTACCGGCTGACGGAGAAATAGCGGCGCAGCGCCCGCTGACCCGATTCCGTCTGATGCATGTCCAGCAGGATCTGGGAGATCCGATCCTTCAAGGCCATGTCAAGATTGCTGCGCATCAGCAGAAGGGATCGGATGATCGGCCGGGTTTCGTAAATCACTGTCAGATCGTCTCTCAGGAAGGATGGCGTCTCGTCTTCGTTCTCCCAATCGAGGTTGCTCACCACCCCGGCATCGGCCAGCCCACGATGGACCCAGGCCACGATGTTGATCTCGCCCTCGGCGAAGAGGTAGCCGACCTGGTCCTCCGGCACCGCATCGCCCGGCTGGTCCAGGGGCGTCAGCTCCAGCCCCTCCCTCTCCAGGGTCGCCCGCGGAATCATGTAGGCCGAGGTCGAACCCGGGTCTTCGAATGCGATGGTGTGGCCGGCAAGGTCTTCGATGGACTCCAGTCCGGAATCGGATCGGGCGAAGAAGACCGAGTGATACTCCGGCACGCCCTGTTTCCATTCCCTGAGCGCCATCTCGGCCACCCCGGCCTCGACCAGGGACACCGCCATGAATGCGGTCTCCGAGAGGATATCTACGCGGCCCGATTCCAGCAGTTCTCGCATCTCTGCCAGGCTGTCGACCAGCACGACATCGACACCGGTCACGCCATCCTCAGCAAGTTCCACGGCCAGATAATCCGCCAGCGACCGCATGCGGGTGAAGTGCTCGCGGGGCTTTTCCGAGATTCGGCCGATGACCACGCGCAGGCTGTCCGCGGCGGCCTCCCTCGGTCCGCCGAACGCAATCATTGCGGCAAGAAACACAAGTGTCAGCGGGCGTAGTGGCCGCGCGACCCGCTCAGTGAACACGGGCATGTTGCTCCCCATACGACGCGGGTCGACCCGAGATCGGGCATCGACGCGACCCATTTTGCCGGCGGACATCGTCATGCCCAGCCGTGACGCCGATCCCTGCAAAGCGGCCGGTGCAGGAACCCATCGACTTTAGCACAATAGCAAATCACCCGCGCGCCGGACCTGGAATACCACGCTGGACTCATGCATCGGCGACCATTGGCCCGGACCGCCCATCAGGATTGCAGCGCCCGGTAATGGTAGTCATAGGCCGGCGCGAATCCGACGGAGACATAGAGCCGCAGGGCGGCTGCATTATCCGCTTCCACCTGGAGGAAGATCCCGGATCCCTGCCGGCGTGCCCAATCCGCCAGGGCTGTGACCAGCGCCCGCCCGACGCCGCGCCGGCGATATGCCGGTTGGGTATGGACCGCCGTAATGCAGGTCCAGCCATCGGCGACATTGGCCAGGGCGGTGCCGGCCGGTACCCCGTCGATCCGGACCAGCGCGAAGGCCTTGGGACCGGCAATCCTGCGCACGATGCCGATCCACCCTTCGTCATCCGTGTGGCCCGGCCAATGGCATGCAAGCCAATCGGGCGTCGCTTCGGAAAACAATTCCACCGACGGGCCCTGCGAGCCGCTCGCCTGCGACGTCGCCATGGTCAGCACATGGCTGTACCCCTCCGCGCGGTATCCGCGCCGCTCAAGCAGCGCATCCAGATCGCCGGGACGGGCCGCGCGCGTCATTTTGAAGCAGGGGGTTAGGCCGCGTTCTTGAAAACGTTGCTCAACGTCTTCGATTCGTTGGTCGATTGCCGGACCGTCCTCGCAATCCAGCGGCAGCACGGAATTCGCGCGCCGCGTCACCCCGGCATCGATCGACACCAACCAGCCGTGGCGGCGCTCGGTGGTCCGGGCCGGCCAGGTTCTGGCGCCGATCTCCTCCAGCCGGCGTATCTCGGAATCTGAAATCGTCAACGCGTCGCCTCAGCAACCGAAACGAAGGAATGAACGCAATGGGCTCCGCACCATGCACAAGCATGATCCGGAGCCCATGGTCTGCGTCAAGGGCCGCGCCGACCCTCGCGTTATGGAGAGTCGTTCGCGGTCAGAAGCTGCGGAACGTCTCGTGCAGGGCGCGCGCCGTCAGCAGGTTCTCCAGGGCCGGACCCTCGATCCGGTCGAACCGTGCGACCTTCCAGTACTCACGAAGGGTCTCCAGGCCGGCTTCGGACTCGTGCATCTGCTGCAGCACGGCAGCGATGAGGGTCTTGACGTCCGGGTCCAGGGAGTTGCGCACCAGCATGATCGACCGGATGATCGGATCGGTGCTCTCGATCAGGACAAGCTCGCGCCTGTCGACTTCGCTCACCTCGTCCTCATCGGCCCAATCCAGGTTGCTCATGACCCCTGCATCGGCATAGCCGCGCATGACGCGGCCGACGACATTGCTTTCGTCATCGGCAAAGGTGTAACCGACGCTGCCGCGAGGCGGCCGGGCCAGGGGATCGTCCAGCTCGACGAGATTGAAGCCCTCTTGGGCCATATGGGCTCGAGGCACCAGATAGGCCGAAGTGGACCCGCGATCCTCGAATGCGATCGTTCGTCCGACGAGATCATCGAGCGATTCGATACCGCTGTCCCGCCGGGCGAAAATCACGGTGTGGTAGTCGGAGACTCCGCTCTTCCACTCGCGCAGCAGCATGTCGGCACTGCCGCTCCGCGTCAGCTCGATGGCCGCGAACGCGGTCTCGGACACCAGGTCGACCTCACCGGCCACGAGGAGTTCCTGCATCTCGTCCATCGTATCGACCATCTTGATGTCGACGCCGGTAACGCCGTAGGGCGCCAGCTCGGCCGCCAGATAGTTCGCCATCGCCTCGAGGCGCGGCCAGTGCTTGGGCACGTTGGAGGAGATCCGGCCGATCGCCAGGCGAGTGTTCGCACGGACCGCCGTGACCGGCGGCAGTTCCACACCGCTCGGCGCCGCCGCGACTGGCGCGGGCGCCGGGGTTGGTTCGATGCGTGCCGTGGCTGGTTCGGTGCGCGCCGGCGAGGGTGAACTCGGGCGCGGACTCTCGATTACCACACTCTGGTAGGAGCCGACGTCACCATAGTTCGCGGCGAAAAAAAAGATGGCCGCCAGACCGATCGCGACGGTCGCGGCGGCAAGTACAAGCCTCATCATTGGACGACCCAGTATGTAGTTTTCAACTTTCAAGAAATTGAATGATAAATTTTCGGAGTTAACTGCAGGTTAGGGCGTATAGAAATTTTATTTCGAATCTTGTCGGATATCAGCGCAGAGCATTTCAATGCCATGCGCCTCGGGCACAATGCCAAGCCGGCAGGCGGCGACCGGCCGGACTCCGATTGCGTGGGTACGGGAAGGCCGGTCCTGGGGGCCGGCGCCAGTGCGGTCGTCTGGTGCGCCGGCCGCTGGCGAATCCGCTAGGCGCTACTCGGCGGGCTCGCGAATGGCCTCGTCGTCCTCGACGCGGATCGAATGCTCCAGGCGGTCGACCATCTCCAGCGGCACCACCTGCCAGAACCGGCCGCGCACCAGCTCCCAATCGGCCAGCAGCTGGTCGGCGAAGCGGGACTGGGTCTCTGCGACATGCTCGCGGATCAGCCCCAGCGCCACATCCTCGTAATGCTGCGTCTCGATGCGCTGGAACAGCACGCTGTCGGTGTTGATGCGATCGGCGAAGGTGCCGTCGGAATCGTAGACGAAGGCCATGCCGCCGGTCATGCCGGCGGCGAAGTTCTCGCCTACCGGGCCGAGGATGACGGCGGTGCCGCCGGTCATGTATTCGCAGCCATTGGAGCCGCAGCCCTCGACTACCACGACGGCGCCGGAATTGCGCACCGCGAAGCGCTCGCCGGCCTGGCCGGCGGCGAACAGGCGGCCAGCGGTGGCACCATAGAGCACCGTGTTGCCGATGATGGTGTTGTCGTTGCTCTCCAGTGGGCTTGAGGTCATCGGCCGCACCGTGATCATGCCGCCGGACAGCCCCTTGCCGACATAGTCGTTGGCGTCGCCGAACACCTCCAGCTTCAGCCCCTGCACCGCGAAGGCGCCCAGCGACTGGCCGGCGGAGCCGCGCAGCCTGGCGGTGACATGGCCCGACTGCAGCCCGGTCATGCCGAACTGTCGGGTGATCATCGAGGACATGCGGGTACCGATCGCCCGCATCGTGTTGCGGACATTGTAGGTGAGCTGCATCTTCTCGCCGTCCTCGAACAGCGGACGGGCATCCTCGATCATCCGGGCGTCGAGCGTGTCGGGCACCGGGTTGCGGCCTTCAAGCGTGCAATAGGTGGCAGCCCCGCCGGAATCCGCCTGGGTCAGCAGCGGGTTGAGGTCCAAATCGTCGAGATGCTCCGCGCCGCGGCTGACCTGGTGCAGCAGCTCGGTCTTGCCGATCACCTCGTTCAGGGTCCGGTAGCCGAGCTGGGCCAGGATCTCGCGCACCTCTTCGGCCATGAAGGTGAACAGGTTGACCACCTTCTCCGGGGTGCCGGTGAAGCGCTCGCGCAGGGCCGGGTCCTGGGTGCAGACTCCGACCGGACAGGTGTTGGAATGACATTGCCGCACCATGATGCAGCCCATGGCGATCAGCGAGGCGGTGCCGACCCCATATTCCTCCGCGCCCAAGATCGCCGCCATGACCACGTCGCGGCCAGTCTTGATGCCGCCATCGGTGCGGAGCCTGACGCGGTGGCGCAGCCGGTTCAGGGTCAGCACCTGATGCACCTCCGACAGCCCCATCTCCCAGGGCAGGCCGGCATATTTGATCGATGTCTGCGGGCTGGCGCCGGTGCCGCCGGAATGGCCGGAGATCAGGATGTTGTCGGCGTTGGCCTTGGCGACGCCGGCGGCGATGGTACCGATGCCGCTGCGCGACACCAGCTTGACCGTCACCTTGGCGGTGGGGTTGATCTGCTTCAGATCGTAGATCAGCTGCGCCAGATCCTCGATCGAATAGATGTCGTGATGCGGCGGCGGGCTGATCAGCATCACGCCCGGGGTGGAATGCCTGAGCTTGGCGATCTCCACAGTGACCTTGAAACCAGGCAGCTGGCCACCTTCGCCGGGCTTGGCACCCTGGGCCACCTTGATCTCGATCTCGCGGCACTGGTTCAGGTATTCCGCGGTCACCCCGAAACGGCCCGAGGCAATCTGCTTGATCGCCGAATTCCAGTTGTCGCCATTGTGGTCGGGCTTGAACCGGGCCGGATCCTCGCCGCCCTCGCCGCTGTCCGACTTGGCGCCGATGCGGTTCATGGCGACGTTCAGCGTGCCATGGGCCTCCGGACCCAGAGCGCCCAGCGACATGCCGGGCGTGACGAAACGGCGGCGGATCTCGGTGATCGATTCCACATCGTCAGTCGGGATCGCCTGCCGGGTCGGCTGGAAGTCCAGCAGATCGCGCAGATGGATCGGGGCGCGGTCATGCAGCACGTCGGAGAATTTCTTGTAGGCGGAGTAGCTGTCGGTCTCCACCGCGTTCTGCAGCATGTGGATCATGCGGCCTTCATAGGCATGCAGCTCGCCGCCGCGGCGGTAGCGGTAGAATCCGCCCACCGGCAGCGCGATGACCTCGTCGTCATAGGCGCAGCGATGCCGCTCCAGCACCTTCTTCTGGATGCCGCCCAGGCCGATGCCGGAGATGCGGCTGGACATGCCGGGGAAGAACTCCGCCACCATGGAGCGGGACAGGCCGACTGCCTCGAAATTGCAGCCGCCGCGATAGGAGCTGATGATCGAGATGCCCATCTTGGACATGATCTTCAGCAGCCCATCGCCGATCGCCTTCTTGTAGCGGCCGACGCAATCCTCCAGCGACAAATCGCCGAACAGCCCGCGGCGATGGCGGTCGGCGATCGCCTCCTGTGCCAGATAGGCGTTGACGGTGGTGGCGCCGACACCGATCAGCACCGCGAAATAATGCACGTCCAGGCATTCCTGGCAGCGCACGTTGAGCGAGGTGAAGGTCCGCAGGGATTGCCGCACGAGATGGGTATGGACCGCGCCGGTGGCCAGGATCATCGGCATGGCGATCCGATCGGGCCCGGCATCCTCATCGGTCAGGATGACATGGGTGGCGCCGCCACGGACCGCGTCCTCGGCCTCCTGGCAGACCCGGTTCAGGGCCTCGCGCAGGGCGTTGGCGCCCGCCTGGCGCACGTCGCAGGTACAGTCGATGACGGCGGCGGTGTCGCCCATATGGGCGACCATGGCCCGGTACTCGGCGGTCGACAGCACCGGGGATTCCAGCTGCAGCAGGTCGCACTGGGTCTCGTCCTCGTCGAGGATGTTGCCCAGATTGCCCAGGCGCGTGCGCAGGCTCATCACCCGGCGTTCGCGCAGGCTGTCGATGGGCGGGTTGGTGACCTGGCTGAAATTCTGCCGGAAGAAATGATGCAGCCCGCGATAGGCGCCGGACAGTACCGCGATCGGCGTGTCGTCGCCCATCGAGCCGACCGCCTCCTTGGCCTCCTCGATCATCGGCTGGAGGATGAGCTCCATGTCCTCCATGTTGATGCCGCAGCTCAGCTGCCGGCGGCGCAGCGCATCCTTGTCCAGCAGCACCGGCTCGCTGCCTCCGTCCTGGATCAGCGAGTCGAGCTCCTTGATCCGGCCGACCCAATCGGCGAAGGGGCGCTGGGCGGCCAGCAGGTCCTTGATCTCGCGGTCCTGGTAGTGGCGCCCGGCGGCAAGGTCGACGGCGATCATCTGGCCCGGGCCGAGCCGGCCCTTGCGCACCACCCTGGTCTCGTCGACCGGCACCATGCCGGTCTCCGACCCGACCACCAGCAGCCCGTCGCCAGTCAGGGTGTAGCGCATCGGCCTGAGGCCATTGCGGTCCATGGCGCCGATCACCCAGCGACCATCGGTGGCGGCGATCGCCGCCGGCCCGTCCCAGGGCTCCATGACCGCGTTGCAATAGCTGATCAGGGCGCGATGGCTGTCGGGCATGTCGGCGGAATCCGACGAGGCCTGCGGGATCATCAGCGCCTGGGCCATGGGCGCGGAACGACCGCCCTGGCACAGCACCTCGAACACCGCGTCCAGCGCGGCGGAATCGGAGCTGCCGTCCTGGATCACCGGCAGTACGTCGTCGATATCGTCGCCGAACGCCTCCGCCGCCATGCGGGTCTCATGGGCCCGCATCCAGTTGATGTTGCCGCGCAGGGTGTTGATCTCGCCATTGTGGGCCAGCGTGCGGAAGGGCTGCGCCAGCCGCCAGGTCGGGAAGGTGTTGGTCGAATAGCGCTGGTGGTAGATGGCGAAGTTGGAGACGAAGCGCTCGTCCAGCAGGTCGGGATAGAACGCCGTCAGCTGCTCGGCCAGGAACATGCCCTTGTAGATCACCGAGCGGCAGGACAGCGAGCACATGTAGAAATCGTTGATGCTGGCCTCGCGGACATCCTCCTCGATGCGCCGGCGGATGACATAGAGGTCGCGCTCGAACTGCTCCTCCGGCACGCCGCGGGTGTTGGCGATCATGATCTGCTCGATCTCGGGCCGGGTGGCGTTCGCCTTCTCGCCGATGATGCCGATGTCGATCGGCACCTGCCGCCAGCCATAGATGTAATAGCCGAGCTTGAGGATCTCGCCCTCGACGATGCAACGGCAGCGCTCCTGCGCCTCGAAATCGGTGCGCGGCAGGAACACCATGCCGACTGCCAGCCGACCGGCCTGCGGCTCGTGGCCGGTGCGGGCCACCACCTCACGGAAGAACTCCTGCGGGATCTGCACATGGATGCCGGCGCCGTCGCCGGTCTTGCCGTCGGCGTCGACGGCGCCGCGATGCCACACCGCCTTCAGCGCATCGATGCCGGCGACCACCACATCGCGCCGCGGCACGCCGTCCACCGCCGCCACGAAGCCGACGCCGCAGGCATCGTGCTCATCGGCCGGATCGTAGGCATGGGCGGTCTGCAGGCGGGACGCTTCGCTCCGATACCAGTCGACGAAACCGGAGCCGGCCTCCTGCCGCGGTGACTCGTTCCTGCGCTCGGTCATGGCTGTCGCTCTCCCAATCGGCGGCCCTTCGACGGAGCCGGCTCAGCTGGCGATGGCCAGCTCGGAGCGGGTATCCGCACGCTCCGCCAGGTATTCATGGATCGACGCGGCGGCGTCGCGGCCGTCGCGGATCGCCCAGACCACCAGCGAGGCACCGCGCACGATGTCGCCGGCGGCGAAGATGCCGTCGATGTTGGTCATCTTGGTCTTCCAGTCGATGGTCACGGTGCCCCAGCGCGAGACCTTCAGCTCCGGACAGCCGAACAGGGTCGGCAGGTCTTCCGGGTCGAAGCCCAGCGCCTTGATCACCAGATCGGCCTCCAGGGAATAGCCGGAGCCCTCGACCGGAATCGGCGTCTGGCGGCCGGTGGCGTCGGGCACGCCCAGCCGGATCTTCTGCGCCTTCACGCCCGCCACCGCATTGTCCTTGCCGGTGAAGCCCTCCGGCGCCGATTGCCAGACGAATTCGACGCCTTCCTCCTCGGCATTGGCCACCTCGCGCACCGAACCCGGCATGTTGGCCCGGTTGCGGCGGTAAAGGCATTTGACCGATGTGGCGCCCTGGCGCACCGCGGTGCGCACGCAATCCATGGCCGTGTCGCCGCCGCCGATGACGACCACGCGCTTGTCCTGGGCGTTCAGATCGCCGCTGTCGAATTCGGGCACGGCGTCGCCCAGACCCTTGCGGTTCGATGCGGTGAGGTAGTCCAGCGCCGGAACGATGTTGCCGAGGCCGACGCCGGGCGCCTTCAGCGCCCGCGCCTTGTAGACGCCAGTCGCGATCAGCAGCGCATCGTGGCGGCCGCGCAGCTCCATCAGACTGGCATCGCGCCCGACCTCGAAATTGAGGTGGAAGGTGATGCCACCCTCGGCCAGCAGCGCGTTGCGGCGCTCGACGATCGGCTTCTCCAGCTTGAAGCTGGGGATGCCGTAGATCATCAGCCCGCCCATGCGGTCGTAGCGGTCGTAGACATGCACCTGGTAGCCGCGGCTGCGCAGCTGTTCCGCCGCCGCCAGGCCGCCCGGCCCGCCGCCGATGATGCCGACCGACTGCTTGCGTTCGATCGTCGGCGCGGGCGGTTTGACCCACCCCTCTTCCCAGGCCCGGTCGGTGATGTACTTTTCCACAGCACCGATGGTCACCGTGCCGTGGCCGGATTGCTCGATGACGCAATTGCCCTCGCACAGCCGGTCCTGCGGGCAGATGCGGCCGCAGATCTCCGGGAAGTTGTTGGTGGCTTGGCTGACCTCATAGGCTTCTTCCAGCCGACCCTCGGCGGTCAGCTTCAGCCAGTCGGGGATGTTGTTGTGCAGCGGGCAATGCACCTGGCAGAACGGCACGCCGCATTGCGAGCAGCGGCTGGCCTGCTCCTCGGCCTTTGCCTCGATGTACTCGCCATAGACCTCATGCCAATCGCCGCGGCGCTCGTCGGCGTCGCGCTTGGCCGGCATCTCGGGGCCGGTACTGGTGAATTTCAGCATGCGCTGCGGCATTGCGGACAGACCCTGGATCGCGTTTATTGCCCGGCGCCCGTGCCCCGGGGACGCATTTCATAAGGCATTCCGCCGGTCTTGGCGAGCGGAATCCGACCGGTATGTCAGAAATACTGACTTAAAATTCCAGAACGCGCCGTGAGATTCAGGGTCTTCCCTATACGGGCGCCGCAATGGCGGAAAATTTTTGTACCGTTTCGGGACTAAATTTCGGAAGGGCGGGAATGTAGTTCTGCCACATTGCCGATGATATAAGCGCGGCCGTCCATTCCGACTGCCCGGGTGACCGTGCCGTTTCTCCACATCGTCGTCCTGGCGCTGGTCCAGGGCATCACCGAATTCCTGCCGATCAGCTCGAGCGGCCACCTGATCCTGGTCCCCGCCCTCACCGGCTGGGACGACCAGGGCATGGTTATCGACGTGGCGACCCATGTCGGCACCCTGGTGGCGGTGCTGATCTATTTCCGGCGCGACGTGGCGGCGATGGCGGCCGGCTTCCTGACCCTGGCGGCGCGGCGGTTCGACGCCGGTGCAAGGCTGGCCCTTCTGGTCGTCACCGCCACCGTGCCGACGGTGGTTGCCGGTGCGGCGCTGCACGAGCTGGGGCCGGATTTGTTTCGCAGCGCCGCCATCATTGCCTGGGCGACCCTGGGGTTTGGAGTCCTGCTGGGCATAGCGGACCGGGTCGGGGCGACCACGGGCCGGACCGAGGACATCACCTTCGGCGGCGCGCTGGTCTTCGGACTGGCCCAGGTACTGGCGTTGATCCCGGGCACCAGCCGGTCCGGCATCACCATGACCGCCGGACGCTTTCTCGGCCTGGGCCGGGAGGCGGCGGCGCGGTTCTCCCTGCTGATGTCGATCCCGACCATTCTGGGGGCCGGCACGCTGGCCGGCTGGGACCTCTACAGCGCCGGGAACGTCTCGCTGGGCCTGGACGCCCTGCTGGCGGCGGTCCTCTCCTGCCTGGCGGCCCTGGCGGCGATCGCGCTGATGATGCGCTGGCTGCGCCGGGCCAGTTTTCTGCCATTCGTCATCTATCGGGTGATCCTCGGTCTCGGCCTGTTGGTCTGGATCTACGCCTAGTCCGCGCCTGCGACGACGATCCGGGTGAGACCGGGGCGGCGCTGTGCTATGTGGATCGGTGCCGATCCCGCCCCTCCCACAGCGACGAGACCGCCATGCGCAAGGACCGTTCCCATCCTGCCGGCACCCTGCACCGGCTGACCTTCGACAGTGCCTTGCTGGCCGGAAACCTGCTCGGCGATCCGACCGAGCGCACCGTCGACGTCTATTTGCCGCATGGCCGGGATGGAAGCGGGCTGCCCTTGCTGGTCGACCTCGCCGGCTTCACCGGCAGCGGCCTCGGACATACCAACTGGAAGAATTTCGGCGAGAACGTGCCCCAGCGGTTGGACCGGCTGATCGGCAGCGGCGCCATGTCGCCGGTAGTCGTGGCCTTCCCGGATTGCTTCACCCGGCTCGGCGGCAACCAGTATATCAACAGCGCCGCCATGGGCCCGTGGGAAGACGTGCTGATCGACGAGCTGCTGCCTTTCGTGGAGGGGCGGTTCGGATGCGGCGGCGCCGGCCGCCGCGGCGTATTCGGCAAGAGCTCCGGCGGCTATGGCTCCATTGTGCATGCCATGCGCCGGGCCGACACCTGGTCGGCGGCGGCCTGCCATTCCGGCGATATGGGGTTCGAGCTCTGTTACCTGCCGGCCATGCCCGACACCCTGCGCGCCCTGGCCAAGAAGGACGGCTCGATCGAGAATTTCATCACCGATCTGGAGAACGCCAACAAGCCCGGCGACAAGGACATCCATGTGCTGATGGATCTGGCCATGGCGGCGACCTACGACCCGGATCCCAGCCAGTTCCTCGGCATCCGGCTGCCGGTCGATCCGGAAACCTGCGAAGTGATCGAGGAGCGCTGGGCCAACTGGCTGGCCTGGGATCCGCTGCGCATGGTGGACGCCCATGCCGACAATCTGCGCGGCCTGAAGGGGCTGTACATCGATTGCGGCGATGTCGACCAATACGACCTGGTCTATGGCGCCCGCCGGATGCATCGGGAGTTGGAGCGGCTGGCGGTTCCCCACCGTTACGAGGAGTTTCCCGACAACCACTCCAGCGTCGACTACCGCATGGACCAGAGCCTGCCGTTCTTGGTCGAGGCGCTGAGCGACAATTCTTAGGGCGTGCCTTGTCCTGGGTCGGACCCGGGTCCAACTCGGCCGGCTGCGCGAAGTTTGTCCCTGGTGACGCTTACGGCACTATTGGATCGCGTCGAGGGGCAGCCGGTCGTCGGTGATTTGGTTTTGCTCGTAGTTGTCGTCGAGCCAACGGACGCGGCGAAAGTGCAGATAGCCGTCCTCGAATCTGAGCGGGCCGGCGATCTCTTCATACGCCTCCCATCCGACACTCGGGTCCGCAGGAATGATCGTTCGGATCGTACCGTCGACGCCGGCGCTGTAGAGCCCGCCGCCGACGGCAACGGTCCCGTGCGAATACCCTTCCACGAACAGGACGCGGTCGTCGCTCGGATGCCACGCGAACCACTTCACGGCGCTTTGTCCGTTGCGATTGCAGGCCAGGCATCGAAGGGCGCCGCCATCCGCACGGGCGACCCACAGCCCGATCGGGTATTCCCAATAGGCCTGATCGAGGAATGCCACATAGCGACCCGACGGCGACCACAGCGGCCGCCAGAGATAGTCGGGGTCGCTCGACACGCCTGGATGGTCCGGCCCGGTGAGCGCGACGACCGGACCGCCGTCGAGCGGCGCTGCATACGCCGCGCCGCCGACGACGAAGGCGACGGCGTCGCCGGCGGGAGACATCGAGGCCGGGACTGCGGTCCGCTCGGGCAGCGGCGGCGGTTCCGCCGTGTAGTCGAAGGCCCGTCTCGCACCTCCGCTGTCCCGCAGCCAGAGCGCATTCGGCGTCACGACGAGTTCGCGCCCGGGCTTCGACATGATGTCGGCGCCCTCGACGACCTGGATAGGGCCCGTGGTGACGAAGTAGTCCATATCTTCCGCCGCGGCGAAGGCCCGGCCGAATTCGGTTGCCGCCCGGCGGCTGGCAAAGGCGCCGACGGCGACGCGCAGCCAGGACGCACCGTTCACCTTGGCCGGATAGGAATAGGCAAGATAGCCCCGCGAGATGAGGCTGCGCATTGTGGCAAGTCCGTCTTCGCGCTGGTCCATCGGCACGGCGCGGACCTGCACCGAAAAGCTGGCCGGGGCCTGATCCGCCATGGCGGTCGGATGGATGGCAAGCGCGACGGCGAAAGCGAACACTGCAAGCCGTTGTCTCATGGATCTGCCCCGCTTTCCGGCCCTCAGGACTGGTGACGGCCGATGGCTACAACGCGTCGATCGATATGCTCGCATCGGAAATCGTCTTGTCCGTGCGATCGCCGTCGCGCCATTGGACGTGACGGTAATGAAGCCGACCGTTCTCGATCCTGAGCGGCCCGGCGATCTCTTCATTCTTGCCAAGGGCGATGGAATCGATGTCCGTCACGTAGCCGCCCATATCGGCGCTGCGCAGCCGCCGGCCGCCGGCCGCTGCTCCGTCGCCGGCTCTCTCTATGAACAGCACCCGCTCTTCCGACGGATGCCAGACGAACCACTCGGCCGCACGCAGGTTGCCAAAGTCGCAGGAGAGGCAACCCGGATATTCGTCACCGCCGAGCCGCAATACCCAGACGGCCGCCGGGTTTCCCCAACCCGGGTTTCCCAGGAAGGCGACGTGGTTGCCGGATGCCGACCAGATTGGCCGCCAGGGATATTCGGTATTCTCCGTAACGTAGGGATTGCCGTTCTCGAGCAATCTGTAGTCGGCATCGCCATCTACCGTGGCAATGACCAAATCGGGTTCGTAGACCAGCGCTAGTGTCCGGCCGTCGGGCGCAATCTCGGCCAGCATCTCCGCCGGCAGCGTCGAGCGGCGCTCGTGGTGCTGAATCTCGGCGGCGAAGATCTCCCGTGTCTGATCACTGCTACGCAGCCAGACGGCATTGGGCGTGACAACGAATTCGCGCTGCCCGGCGGCCGGGATCACTTGGACGCGCGCCTCGATCACGGTCGCATCCATGGACTCGGCAGCGGCGAAGGCGAGGCCGAACTCCGCCGCGGCTCCCGGGCTGGCGAAAGCCCCGATGGCCACACCCAGCACGTATGTGTCGTCGGCGTCCTCCAGGAAGGCATATGCGAAATAGCCCTTGTCGCGCAGCGCACGATAGGTCGCCACGCTGTCGCCGGGCGTATTCAGCTGGACCGAATAAAGGGACTCTGCGGACTCCTGGCCGGTGGCGGAGCCAGGCGCGGCGATCGCGGGATCGACCAGAAGGATGAGGAATGCGATGTTTCGCATCATCGCCTCCGGAATGAAGCGGGCTGCACCAATCTATACGATGGACCCTAATGGTTCGTTTCCCGGTCGAACCCGGTCTTCCAGGGCTGCCGTCGGAGCCTACAGGGTATCGATGGGCACTTGCTCTTCGGTCACACTGTGCTGGGAATAGTTCTCGTCGATCGAGCGCAACCGTTTGAAGCGGAGCCGGCCGTCCTCGATGGTCAGCGGACCGACGATCTCTTCGAACTCGCCGATGGCGGCGGCCGCGACCGGACGCACCGTGCCGTCCATCTCGGCGCTCAGCAATTCGCCGCCGACGGCGCGCGGGCGGGTCGCGCGGACGAAGAGCAGCCGGTCCTCGGTCGGATGCCAGATGAACCAGCGCACCGCTTGAACGCCGGAGGGATCGCAGGCCAGGCAGCGCGGTGCCGGGCCGTCGCTGCGCGACGTCCACAGGCCGGTCGGCTGGCCGAACACGGCGCGGTCCAGGAACACCACATGGCGGCCCGAGGGCGACCAGTCCGGCTGCCAGGGGTAGTCGCCGACGGGCGAGACCGCCGGCGCCTGCCCATCGGTCAGGCGCAGGGTATCGCGCCGGTCCAGCGAGGCCACATGGACGGCACGATCGTAGACGAAGGCCAGCGAGGATCGGTCCGGCGACAGCCGGGCCAGGATGACGCGGGCCAGGTTCCGCCAATAGGGCAGCTCGGCCCCGAAGGCATACACCTCCCGCGGCCCGTCGCGGTCCCGCACCCAGAGCGCCGTCGGCGTCACGACGAAGTCCCGGCCGTCGCTGCCGGGAATGATCCGGACCGGCGCCTCGACGATCGAGGCGCGGTGCGATTCGATGGCGGTGAAGCTGCGCTGGAACCCGGCCGCCGCGTTGCGGTCGGTGAACGCGCCCACGGCCACATGCAGCCAGCTTTCCCCATCGGTATCGAAGCGATAGGCATAGGCCAGGTAGCCCCTGTCCCGGAGCTGGTCGAGGAGTTCCAGGGCAGGCTCCGGCGCCTCGTAGGGAACGGCGCGCAGCTCGACGGAATAGGACGGGAATACGCCGTCGGCTTCCAATTCGGCCACCGCCGTTTTCGAATGCAGTACGCCCGCAAGGGCGATCAGGACCAAAAGCCGGATCGTTCTGTGCATCGCATGCCCAAGCCGTCGCAAATCGATAGGCGGCAGCTTAGCGATCACCGGCTAACGGGCGGTTACCCGATCGGCCGTTACTCGGCCACCCGGCGTCCGGCAAAGCGACCGCCGACGCGGAAGCGCTCCAGATAGGTCGGCACGATCAGCTCCGCCGCGGTCGGGGCGATGTCGAGATCGGCCAGGGTCAATGCCCCTTCGGCGACCACGTTGTCGGTTTTCAGCTGCGCCAGCTGATCGCGGGTCAGCAACGGCTTGGGCAGCATGCCGAGGAATGTCGCCTGCAAGCCGGCGATCGACCAGGGCACCGGCATCAGGACCCTTTCGCGGCCGATAGTCTTCAGTATCAGTTCCATCAGCTCGCGGAAGCTGTAGACCGTCGGTCCGCCAAGCTCATAGGTCTTGCCTTGGCTCTCCGGGCGGTCGAGGCAGGCCAACGCCGCTTCGGCCACGTCGCCCACATAGACCGGTTGGAACCGTGTCTTGCCGCCGCCGATCAGCGGCAGGAACGGGGAGACGCGCGTCATCGACGCGAACAGATTGAAGAAGCCGTCATCCGGTCCGAAGACGATGCTCGGACGCAGGATCGTGGCGTCGGGGAACGCTTCCAGAACCGCCCGTTCGCCGGCCGCCTTGGTCCTGGCATAGCGCGACCGGGATTCCGGCGCCGCGCCGATCGCGGAAAGCTGGATCATCCGGCTGGCGCCGGCCTGGCTGGCGGCCCGGGCGATGCGGCCCGCGGCCTCCTCATGCACCGCCTTGAAGGTCTGGCGGCCGCTCTCGTAGAGGATCCCGACCAGGTTGATGACGTAATCGGCGCCCTCCACGGCGGCGGCGACGGAATGGTCGTCGCGCACATTGGCGAAGATCGGCACGATTTGGCCGACGGCGCCGGCCGGCTTCAGGAACAGCGCGTCGCCGGGATTGCGGGTCGCGATGCGGACCCGCCAGCCGCGCTGGGCCAGGCGTTTGACCAGATGCCGGCCCAGAAAGCCGGACCCGCCGAATACCGTGACGACCCGAAACGCCATGGCCGCCTCCCACCTGTCAGTTGCCGGTCCGCGACACGAATGCGCGCGGTCCCCCGCTTATAATCAAGCCGGCCGTGCTGTGCCAGAGTGCAGCATCGTCGCACTCCGAACAGACTGTCCGACTCGGGGCACCAATGCGGTTGACAGAACCGCGCCCGGAGCATAGTAAGTCGGCCCGCGCTGCCCAGGTGGCGGAATTGGTAGACGCGCAGGCTTCAGGTGCCTGTGGCCGCAAGGTCGTGGAAGTTCGAGTCTTCTCCTGGGCACCATCCGGCTCGCAGATGCCGAACGGTCGAAAAACAACCCGCCTTGGTGCGGGTTTTTTTGTTCCTTAACGGGAAGACGCGTAGAACTGGCGCGTCAAACTGAGGAATTCGTCCATTGTCGTCGCAACCGATTCTCCACCAGGGTGACCTGCCGGCCGATCTCGATCTCGGCGATCTGGTCGCCATCGATACCGAGACCATGGGGCTGGACCCGGCCCGCGACCGCCTGTGCCTGGTGCAGCTTTCCGCCGGCGACGGCAGCGCCCATCTGGTGCAGCTTGCCAAGGGCGACTACGACGCGCCCAACCTGAAACGCCTGCTCTCGGACCCCGCCGTCACCAAGCTGTTCCACTATGCCCGCTTTGACATTGCGGTCATCCATGCTTATCTCGGCATAGTCTGTGCGCCGGTCTACTGCACCAAGATCGCGTCCAAACTGGTCCGCACCTACACCGATAGGCACGGGTTGAAGGATTTGTGCCGCGAAGTGCTGGGGGAGGATATCTCCAAGCAGCAGCAGAGTTCGGATTGGGGGGCGGAGACACTGACGCCGGAGCAGTTGAGCTATGCGGCCGGCGATGTTTTGTATCTGCACGCCTTGAAGGCGAAGTTGGATACGATGCTTGAGCGCGAGGGGCGGACAGCGCTTGCCGCGGCATGTTTCGCCTTCCTGCCGACACGGGCCGAACTGGATTTGGCTGGTTGGCGGGACAACGATATTTTTGCCCATTAGGGCGCGTTGCAGGCCGGCGGGCCGGAATTCGCCGCCTTGCAATCGCCTTACCGGTGTGGTGAGAGACGCGGTATCGATCGGATCATGACCCTCAAAGCTTCCCGAGATATGGCCCAAGCCAGCGCGCCTGCCGACAGTCTCGACCTCGACCGCGAGGTCGCGGAGCGGGTGCTGCGGGCCGAGGCCGACGCGCTCACCCTGCTGGCGCGCTCCCTCGACATGGCCCTGCCGCGTGCCATCAACGTGATGCTCGCCGCCCGGGGACGGGTGGTGGTGACCGGGATCGGCAAGAGCGGCCATATCGGGCGCAAGATTGCAGCGACCCTGGCCTCGACCGGGACGCCGTCCTGCTTCGTGCATGCCAGCGAGGCCAGCCATGGCGATCTCGGCATGGTGGCGCTGGGCGACGTGCTGCTGGCGCTGTCGAATTCCGGCAAGACCACAGAGCTGGCCGATATCATCGGCTATTCGCGGCGCTTCGGCATTCCGTTGGTCAGCATTACCTCCAATGCGGACTCGCCGCTGGCCGAGCAGTCCGACGTGGTTCTGCTGCTGCCCAAGGCGGAAGAGGCCTGTTCGATGGTCGAGGCGCCGACCACCTCGACGACGATGATGCTGGCCCTGGGCGACGCCCTGGCGGTGGCCCTGCTCGAGCGCCGCGGGTTCTCCTCGGACGATTTCCGCGACCTGCATCCCGGCGGGGCGCTGGGCCGGAGGCTGGTGAAGGTCTCCGACATCATGCATACGGACAATGCGGTGCCGCTCGCCGGCCCGGACATGCCGACATCCGAGGCGGTGCTGGTGATGACGGCCAAGGCGTTCGGCTGCGTCGGCATCGTCGACGCGTCGGGACGGCTGGCCGGGATCGTCACCGACGGCGATCTGCGGCGCCATATGGATCCCGGATTGCTGGGCCGGCCGGTCGGCGAGATCATGACCGGCGACCCGCGGACCATTCGACCGGGCGCGCTGGCCGCGGAAGCGCTGCACATGATGAACACGGCCAAGCACCCGTTCACCAGCCTGTTCGTCGCGGAGGACGGCAAGCCGGTCGGCATCGTGCACATGCATGATTGCCTCAGGGCCGGCGTGGTGTAGCGGCATGGCCCTGGATCGCGACATCGGTGCCGCCGCCGACGCAGGGGACGAATCCGTCCCGCCGCGCCGATCGGTGGCGCTGAAGGTCCGGCCGGGCAAGCCGATCAAGCGCATCGGCCGTCGTTACAGCCGGTTCGTCGGGGTCATGAAATTCGTCCTGCCGCTGGCGGCGATCGGCCTGATGGCGATCATCGCCGCGTGGCCGGCCTTCCGCGATTCCGAGCAGCCCATGGTCGAGGCGCTGGAAAAGGAGCCGGAACTGCTGCAGGTCACCGGCCCGGTCCTGGTCGGCACCGACCAGGCCGACCGGCCGTACAGCATCGCCGCCGACCGCGCCAATCAGGGCGCGGAAGGGCCGCATATCGTCGAGCTGTCGCGGCCCGAGGGCGAGATCGCCACGGGCGGCGGCGAGCGCATCAGCCTCAACGCGGAGATCGGCCGGTTCGACCGGGAGAGCAAGCAGCTGCACCTGCTGGGTGATGTCGAACTGTCGCGCAACGACGGCCACCGCTTCGCCACCGACGAGGCCTTCGTCGACATGGATTCGCAGAGCGCCTGGGGCAACAGCCCGGTTCAGGGCGAAGGACCCATGGGCGAAATCCAATCGGAGGGATTTCGCATCGAGGATAACGGCGCTACAGTCATCTTCACGGGTCAGTCGCGCGCGGTTCTGAGCGGTGTCTCGGGCGAGACGCGCGCAGCGGAAGGCGCTCCGATTGACGGGGCGGCCGGTGATGAAAACTAGAATTCTGATCGCCCTTGCGGCCGGCACGGTGCTGTTCGGCCAGATCATCTTCGCTTCTGCGGCGGCTCAGCTGAGCACCCAGGCGATCGAGATCGAGGCGTCGCAGAGCCTGGAATGGCTCAGCGAGCAGCGCGCCTACGTGGCCCGTGGCGATGCCAGGCTGCGCCAGGGCGACATCACCGTTTCCGCCAATACGCTAACCGCCAATTATCGCGAGAGCGACGACGGCAACACCGAAATCTGGCAGGTCATCGCCGACGGCAACGTGCTGATCGCCACCCCGACCCAGCAGGTCCATGGAGACCGCGGGGTCTATGACATCCGGACCGACGTTTTCACTCTGACCGGAACCGATCTGAGGCTGGAGACGGAGACCGAGACCATCACCGCCAGCGACAGCCTGGAATACTGGAAGGGCGAGCAGGTGGCGGTCGCCCGCGGCAATGCCCGGGCCCAGCGCGGCACCGACCAGATCGACGCCGACGAGCTGAAGGCGGAACTGAGCGAAGATGGCGACGGCAACCTGCAGATCGACAGCCTGGCGGCGACGGGCAATGTGGTGATCACCACGCCGACCGATATCGCCCGCGGCGACCACGGCATCTACGACCGCCAGACCAACACCGCGACGCTCAGCGGTTCGGTGCGCCTGACCCGCGGGCCGAACCAGCTCAACGGCGATTTCGCGGAGGTCAATCTCGATACCGGCGTCAGCCGCCTGTTGTCCCAGCCCGGCACCGACGGCCGGGTGCAGGGCATCTTCACCCCGGAACAGTGAGCCGCCGGTGAGAGACGGAACCCTGCCAGCGCAATCCGACGCGTCAGAGCCGCAGCATGGGGCGACGCCAAGACTGGTGTCCGAGAGTGCCGGCCTGGTCGCCAGCAAGCTGGGCAAGCAGTATCGCAAGCGTCCGGTGCTGCGCGACGTTACGGTCAGCGTGCGGCGTGGCGAGGCGGTCGGCCTGCTGGGCCCGAACGGGGCCGGCAAGACCACCTGCTTCTACATCATCACCGGCCTGATCGCGCCCGATTACGGCACCATCTCGCTGGATGGGCACGATGTCACCAACCTGCCGATGTATCGCCGCGCCCGGCTTGGGATCGGCTATTTGCCGCAGGAGGCGTCGATCTTCCGCGGCCTGTCGGTGGAACAGAACATCCGCGCCGTCCTGGAGGCGTCCGAGAAGGACCGCGACGTCCGCGAGACCATGCTGGACGATCTGCTGGCGGAATTCTCGCTGACCCATCTGCGGCGGGCGCCGGCGCTGGCGCTGTCCGGCGGCGAGCGGCGGCGGGTGGAGATCGCCCGCGCCCTGGCCTCGCACCCGCATTTCATCCTGCTCGACGAGCCGCTGGCCGGCATCGATCCGGTGGCGGTCGGCGATATCCGCGACCTGGTCAGCCACCTGCGGGATCGCGGAATCGGCGTGCTGATCACCGATCACAATGTCCGGGAAACTTTGGACATTGTGGATCGTGCCTATATCCTTCATGACGGCGCTGTCCTGATGGAGGGAGACCCTTCGGAGATCGTTGCCCACAAGGACGTCAGACGCGTTTACCTAGGCGAAAGATTTAGTCTTTAGAAGACTTTAGCCATGGCGCTTACCCAACGCCTCGATCTCAGACAGTCGCAGTCGCTGGTCATGACGCCGCAGTTGCAGCAGGCGATCAAGCTGCTGCAACTATCCAATGCCGAGCTCGCCGATTATGTCGAGGGCGAGATCGAACGGAACCCGCTTCTTGAAATGGACGAGTCCGATAGTGGACCGGCGCCGGCCGAGCTGGTGCCGGGCGGGGACGCGCCGGCGCCGGATGCGAGCAGCGATCTGGTCGGGACCGACCGGCTGGCCAATGCCGAGACCCTGAAATCCGATGCCGATGCGCCGCTGGACACCGATTACGAGAATGTCTGGACCAGCGACGGCGCCAAGGAAGCCGGCGACCCGCCGGCCTCGGAGGGCGGCAATTTGTCCGATTGGGGCGGGCCGAACCGCGGCGGCGGCTTCGACGGCCCGTCGGAATTCGATCTCGAGCAGGTGCTGTCGGATACCCTGACCCTGCGCGACCATTTGCTGCAGCAGGTCAATGCCGGGCTGCCGGATTCGACCGACCGGCTGGTCGGCGCCTATCTGGTCGACCTGCTGGACGAGTCCGGTTACATGACAACCCCGCCGCCCACCATCGCCCAGCAATTGGGATGCGACGAGGAGACCGTGGTCCGGGTGCTGCGGCAGCTGCAGCAATGCGATCCGCCCGGCATCTTCGCCGCCGACCTGTCCGAATGCCTGGCGTTGCAGCTGGCCGACCGCAACCGGCTGGATCCGGCCATGCAGGCGCTCTTGGACAATTTGCCGCTGCTGGCCAAGCGGGACTTCACCACGCTCTACCGGCTGTGCGGCGTCGATCGTGACGATCTCTCCGAGATGGTGGCGGAGATCCGCGCCCTGGACCCGAAACCGGCCCAGGCCTTCGCCCATGAGGTGGCGCAGACCGTCACCCCGGACATCCTGATGCGGCAGCAGCCCGGCGGCGGCTGGCTGGTCGAGCTGAACGCCGACACCTTGCCCAAGGTGCTGGTGAACCAGCGCTATTTCGCCGAGGTCAACGCCAATGTCCGCGACAAGGCGGACAAGGAATACCTCTCGGAATGCTTCGCCTCGGCGAACTGGCTGGTGAAATCCCTGCACCAGCGGGCCACGACGATCCTGAAGGTGGCGACGGAGATCGTCCGCCAGCAGGACCGGTTCTTCGCCCAGGGGGTGCAGTATCTCCGGCCGCTCATCCTGCGCGACATCGCAGAGCGGATCGGCATGCATGAGAGCACCGTCAGCCGGGTTACGTCGAACAAGTTCATCGCCACGCCGCGCGGCGTGTTCGAGCTGAAATACTTCTTCACCTCCGCCATCCAGGGCGCCAATGGCGAGGACGCCCATTCGGCGGAATCGGTGCGGTTCCGCATCCGTTCGTTGATCGAGGCGGAAGCCACCGACAAGATTCTGTCCGACGACCGCATCGTCGATATTCTGCGTTCCGACGGCGTCGACATTGCGCGTCGCACCGTGGCCAAGTATCGTGAATCGATGCGGATACCGTCGTCGGTGCAACGCCGCCGCGAAAAAAGCATGCGGCTGTAAACGACGCCTAGGAATCCCAAGGGTCCGGTGCCACCTATATCGGACTGACATGGACGAAGTCGGGAGGAGTTGTTGACAACTTCGACAACCCGCACATATGTTCCGCGCCCTCCGGTTCTGCTGCGCCGCCGGAGAGGTTTCGACGACCAGACGCAGAGACATTCTTCCGGACAGTTCGAGCAATGCAGCTCACCGTTAAAGGGAGGCAGCTCGACGTTGGCCAAGCCCTGCGCGGCCATGTCGAAGACAGCCTGAGCGCCGTAGCGGCGAAGTATTTTACGAATCCGATCGAGGCCACCGTCGTGTTCTCGCGGGAGGCGCATCTCTATCGATCGGACGTGTCGGTCCATGTGGGCCGCAACATTTTGCTGCAGGGCAACGCCGAGGCCGACAGCCCTTATGGCGCCTTCGACCAGGCCGCCGACCGCGTCGCGAAGCGGCTGCGCCGGTACAAGCGCCGGCTGAAGGACCATCACAAGAATGGGGCGCAGGACGAGCCCTGGCAGGCCCAGTCCTATGTGCTGGAAGCCGAGCCTGAAGAAACGCCGGAAGACCACCAGGAGCCCACCGATCACATCGTCGTCGCCGAGATGACCACCCATATCGACGTCCTGACCGTGAGCGAAGCGGTCATGCGTTTGGATTTGGGAAACCTCCGGGCGTTAATGTTCCGCAATTCGGCCCATGGCGGGCTGAATGTGGTCTATCGCCGAGACGACGGAAATATCGGCTGGATCGACCCGCAAGGGAGCACGGAGGCCGGCACCGCATAAGCCGGCAGAAAAGCGAGACATGCTAGAATTTTTGAATTCCGACGGGATCATTCCCAACCTGCGCGCCACCAGCAAGAAGCAGGCCTTGCAGGAGCTGGCGAAACGCGCCGCCGAGCTGTCCGGACAGCATGAGCGGGCGATCTTCGACACCCTGCTGGAACGCGAGAAGCTGGGCACCACCGGCGTCGGCCGCGGCATCGCCATTCCCCATGGCAAGCTGCTGTCGCTGGACCGCGTCCACGGGCTGTTCGCGCGGCTGGAGAAGCCCATCGATTTCGACGCGGTGGACGAGCAGCCGGTCGACCTGATCTTCCTGCTGATGGCGCCGGAAGCCGCCGGGGCGGATCACCTGAAGGCGCTGGCCCGGGTATCCCGGCTGCTGCGCGACCAGAAGCTGTGCGAAAAGCTGCGCGGCTGCGACACCGCCGACGGCATCTATGCCCTCATGAACGAGACCGAGGCCGCGGCCGCCTGACCGGCGGCCATCCGGCCTCTCTTCGGCACCCCGCTTTCGGGCGGGGTCTCAGTGCGCGCTGACCGGTTCCAGATCGTTCTGGACGCAGACGGCGAACGCCTCGTCGCGATTGTTCATCACCGTCAACGGCGTGCCATCGGCGGCATGGACCGCAAAGGCCGCATTGCCGTCGACCTGGGTTTCCTTGACATAGGCCATGTCGTGAACGCCCAGCGCCGCGAAATCCGCCGGCGACAGGTGGCGCAGATATGCGTTGATCGTGGTGTTCATACGTCCTGTCCTCCGCGATCAGTCGTCGCCCCGTTCGGGCGCGACTTCGAGGGTCCGGGCCTTCTTGCCGGATTTATTGCTAATCTCGATGGTGCGGACCCGGCTTGCCGGAATCGGGCGTTTCAGCTCGATATGCAGCAGCCCGTTGTCCAGGGTGGCGCCGGATACCTCCAGCCCGTCGGCAAGGACGAATGAGCGCTGGAACTGGCGCGCCGCGATCCCGCGATGGAGATAGACGCGGTCCTTGTCGTCGAATTGCTTGCCCCGGACGATCAGCTGGTTGTCCTCCACCTGGACCGACAACTCGTCCTCGCCGAATCCGGCGACGGCCAGCGTGATGCCCAGGCGGTCCTCGCCAAGCTGTTCGATATTGTAAGGGGGGTATCCGTCGGAAGACGCTTTTGCCACCCGGTCCAATGCGCGTTCGAATTGATCGAACCCCAGTAGCAGCGGACTGTTGAGCAGCGACATTCGGCTCATCTGCCAATCTCCTCCCTTGAGCGAGTGGCCAATCTGGTCATTTAACGACCCGGTCTCCCGGCGACGTCACAGCGGCCCGCACGGCGGCACCGCTCTCAAGAGTCAAATGGGGCCGATGGCCCCGGATTCAAGGTGCGCCGGGCCGTCGAGCCAAGCAGACGGGCCGGTTTCCCCGCCCTGCCGGGCTGTGCCAAGATCGCCCCGGGCGTCACCCAGCCGACACCGGCTGCGGGCGCAGGCACAGGGAAGGCAGCATGAACCGTATCGATCTGGACGGCCGCAGCGCCGTTGTCACCGGCGGCGCGCAGGGCATCGGACGCGCTATCGCCGAACGGCTGATGGCCTCCGGCGCCAGGGTGAGCCTGTGGGACCGCGACGGGGCGATGCTGGCGGAAACCGCCGAGGCGTTGTCGTCCGGCGGCGACGTCCATGTGCAGGAGCTCGACATCACCGATCCCGATGCGGTCGACACCGCCGCGGCGGAGACTCAACGGGCGCTGGGCGGCATCGACATCCTGATCGCCAATGCCGGCATCGCCGGGCCCAGCGCAACCTTGTGGGACTACCCGGTGGAGGCCTGGCGCCAGGTCATCGACATCGACCTGACCGGTGTCTTCCTGTGCTGCCGGGCCGTGGTGCCCGACATGATCGCGCGCAATTACGGGCGCATCGTCTGCACCGCCTCGATTGCCGGCAAGGAGGGCAATCCCAATGCCGGCCCCTACAGCGCCGCCAAGGCGGGCGTCATTGCGCTCACCAAATCCCTGGGCAAGGAGTTGGCCGGGTACGATATCGCGGTGAACTGCATCACCCCGGCGGCGGCGGAGACCCGGATCTTCGACCAGATCTCGCAGCAGCATATCGACTACATGCTGTCGAAGATCCCGCGCGGGCGGTTTGTCGATGTCGGCGAGATCGCCGGCATGGTCGCTTGGCTCGCCTCGGAGGAGAACAGCTTCACCACCGGCGCCGTGTTCGATCTCAGCGGCGGCCGCGCCACTTACTGATCGGATGGCGCTACAGGCTGGACAGGAAGGCCAGCAGCGCGTCCCGGTCGGCTTTCGGCATGGCGAGGAAGGCCAGCCGCGCCGCATCCGCCTCGCCACCATGCCAGAGGATCGCCTCGGAGAGGTTCCGGGCCCGGCCGTCATGCAGGAAGTTGCTGTGGCCGTTGACGGTCCCGACCAGGCCAATGCCCCAGAGCGGCGGGGTGCGCCATTCCCGGCCGTTGGCGAGGAAATCCGGGCGTCCGTCCGCCAGCCCCCCGCCCATATCGTGCAGCAGCAGATCGGTGAAGGGGTGGATCGTCTGTCCCGACAGAGCTGCCACCGGGTGGTCTCCGGTCAGCAGCGTCGGCATGTGGCACTCGGCACAACCGGACGCGCGGAACAGCGCCTCGCCGCGATTGACTGCCGGATCCAGCGCGTCGCGGCGATCGGGCACCGCCAGCACCTGGGTATAGAGGGTCATCCGGTCGAGGAAGCTTGCCGACAGCTCCGGCCCGACATGGATGGCGGCGTTGGCACACAAATCCTGGCCCGGCGGGCAGTTGTCGTCCGGGAACATTGGCGAGGTGATGCCGATATCGCCGACCGCCGCGCCGGCGTTCTGTTGCCGCAGGTTGGGCGCGTTGGCCTTCCAGCCGAACCGGCCCAGCGCTTCCGTCCCAGCGGCCTCGTCCCAGACCTGGTTCGGCCGGCCCGAAATCCCGTCGCCATCGGAATCCTCCGGGTCGGCCAGTGCCAGGATCAGGGACTCCGGCACCGCCTCCAGCAGCCCGAGCCCGATCATCGCCGGCGCCACCCGCGGCGATATCAGGATATCGTCGCCCAGCGGGCCGAAGGCGAGATCCTCGAACCGGGTGGTCGGCCGTCTGAGCGAATAGGGTTCGCCATCGTCGAACGCGCCGGGGATCTCGGCATAGGAGACGACCGTCCGCCCCTCTGCCGGCACCCCCGCGATAGCCCGGTCGTTCAACTGGTCGCCATAGGCCGGATGGCCCGGCGGACCGCCCATCGCCGAAGTACCGGGCACGCTGAGCCGGACCAGCATCGACAGCATCGGCGCGCCTTCGCTTTCGGGCGGCTGTCCGCGCCCGTTTTCCGGATGGCAGGCCGAACAGGACTGTTGGTTGAACACCGGGCCCAGCCCGGCGAACTCTCCGGCATCGGCGCCTGGCGGAAACCAATCGGCGTTGAACACCCGCTTGCCGGCAAGAAAGCTCTCGTGGTCGGTCGCCGAAAGGTTCGCCGCCGGAAACGTGAAGGCTTGGCCGTCGCGCAGAGGGCGCGAACCTCTGCCGCCCAGGTCGATCCCGATCGGACGGGACAGCAACGAGTCCCGCTCGGTGACCGGAAAATGGGTCTCGGCCGTCGCGATGGAAGCTGTGGTCAGGAGTCCCGCCAGGGCCGCCGCAAAGACAAAGCCGTGCGGAGGGCCGCCAGCCAACACTAGGTGCTGACCACGCCCGGTTCGGCGGTAGCGATCTCGAAGGCGGCTTTCAATAGGGCCTTGGTGTAGGGCTCGCGCGGGGTCTCGAAGATCTGCTCGCGGGTGCCCTGCTCGACGACCTTGCCGTCCTTCATGACGATCACCTCGTCGGAGAGGGCGCGAACCACCTTCAGATCGTGGCTGATGAACAGATAGGCCAGCCGGTGCTTGACCTGCAGGTCGCGCAGCAGGTCGACGATCTGCGCCTGCACCGACATGTCCAGCGCCGAGGTCGGCTCGTCCAGCACCACGAAACGCGGCTTCAGCACCATGGCGCGGGCGATAGCGATGCGCTGACGCTGGCCGCCGGAGAATTCATGCGGATAACGGTGCCGGCTCTCCGGGTCGATGCCGACCTCGTCCAAGGCCTCGACGATCATCGCCTCGCGCTCGGCGGCATTGGCGCCGATCTTGTGGACCTCCAGCCCTTCGGCGACAATCTCCGACACCGACATGCGTGGACTCAGCGATCCGTACGGGTCCTGGAAGACGACCTGCATTTCCCGGCGCAGCGGCCGCATCTGGTTGAACTGCAGCCCCTGGATCACGTCGCCGCGGAACTGGATGTCGCCCTGGGAGGAGATCAGCCGCAGCAGCGCCAGGCCCAGCGTCGTCTTGCCGGACCCGCTCTCGCCGACGACGCCGACCGTGTGGCCTTCGCGCACCGTCAGGTCGATGCCGTCGACCGCCTTCACATGGTCGACGGTACGGCGAAGGACGCCCTTCTTGATCGGGAACCAGACCTTGATCTCGCTGCCGCGCATCACCTCCAGGGCGTCGGCCGGCGGTGCCGCAGGTTCGCCGGAGGGCTCGGATTCCAGCAGTTTGCGGGTGTAGGGGTGCCGCGGCGAGGTAAACAGCTGCTCGGAGCGCGAATGCTCGACGATTTCGCCGTCATTCATCACGCAGACCCGGTCGGCCATCTTGCGGACCACTCCCAGATCATGGGTGATCAGCAGGATCGCCATGCCAAAGCGCCGCTGCAGATCCTGCAGAAGCTCCAGGATCTGCGCCTGGATGGTGACATCCAGGGCGGTGGTGGGCTCGTCGGCGATCAGCAATTCCGGCTCGTTGGCCAGCGCCATGGCGATCATCACCCGCTGGCGCTGCCCGCCGGACAGCTCATGCGGATAGGCGGTCAGGCGCTTGTCGGCTTCGGGCAGGCCGACCAGGCGCAGCAGCTCCAGGGTGCGGGCGCGGGCCTGGGCCGGGTTCAGCCCCTTGTGGATGAACAGGACCTCGTTGATCTGCTTTTCGACCGTGTGCAGCGGGTTCAGCGAGGTCATCGGCTCCTGGAACACCATCGAGATGGCGTTGCCGCGGACCGTGCGCAGGGATTTCTCGCCGGCGCCGACCATCTCGGTGCCGCGAAACCGGACGCTGCCCGAGGGGTGGCTGGCCATGGGATAGGGCAGCAGCTGCAGCACCGACAGGGCGGTGACCGATTTGCCCGATCCGCTCTCGCCGACCAGCGCCAGGGTTTCGCCCTTGGCGATGTCGAACGACACGTTGCGCACGGCGTGGACCGTGGTGCCGGGCATGGAGAAATCGACCGAGAGGTCCTTGATCTCCAGCAGCTTCTCGCCGACCGTCTTCGGCTGGGCGGGCACTTCGCCGTTCGCTGTATCGCTCATTCTGCGGCCGCTCTGGTTTCGGATTGGCGCACGCTCTCGGCCGCCGGCCCGGAATCCTTTTTCGAAAGTGGGCCGGTGGCCTTGCGCGGATCAAAGGCGTCTCGCACGGCCTCGCCGATGAATACAAGCAGGCTCAGCATGATGGCGATGGAGAAGAATCCCGTAAAGCCCAGCCAGGGCGCCTGCAGGTTGGATTTGCCCTGCTTGAGCAATTCTCCGAGCGAGGGCGATCCGGGCGGCAGGCCGAATCCGAGGAAATCGAGGCTGGTGAGGGTGGTGATCGAGCCGTTGAGGATGAACGGCATGAAGGTCACCGTCGCGACCATCGCGTTCGGCAGCACATGCTTGAACATGATGACGCGGTCTGGCTGGCCGAGCGCGCGCGCAGCCCGGACATAGTCGAAATTGCGGGCGCGCAGGAACTCCGCCCGCACCACACCGACAAGTGCCATCCAGCTGAAGAAAAGCATCAGGATCAACAGCGGCCAGAAGCCGGGGGTGATGATGCTGGCCATGATGATCAGCAGGTAGAGCGTCGGCATGCTCGACCAGATCTCCATGAACCGCTGGAACAGGAGATCCACAAGGCCACCGAAATACCCTTGCATGGCACCGGCCGCGATGCCGACGATGGAACTGAAGATGGTGAGGGTCAGGCCAAAGAGAACCGAGATCCGGAACCCGTAGATGACGCGCGCCAGTACGTCGCGGCCCTGGTCGTCCGTGCCCAGCCAGTTGACCTCGTCCGGCGGCGAGGGTGCCGGCTGTCTGAGATCGTAATTGATGGTGTCGTAAGAGAAGCGGATGGCCGGCCACAGCATCCAGCCCTTTTCCTCGATCAACTCGATGACGTAGGGGTCGCGATAGTCGGCTTCGGTCTCGAACTCGCCGCCGAAAGCCGTCTCCGGATAGGACTTGAAGACCGGCACGTAGAGATCGCCATTCGCATAGACGAGCAGCGGCTTGTCGTTGGCGATCAATTCGGCGAACAGGGTAAAGAGGAACAGGAAGGCAAAGATCCATGCCGCCCAATAGCCGCGCCGGTTGGCGCGAAAGTTGTGCAGCCGGCGGAGGTTCAGCGGCGAGAAATTAAGACGGAGGAGTCGATGCTTGCGCGGAGGATCAGTCTGGCCGTCGGGCCGCGCCAGGGTGTCTTTGGGTGCCATTGTCCAGCCTGCCCCGTCAGACCTGACGCGCTTCGAAATCGATGCGCGGATCGATAATCGTGTACATGATGTCGCCGACCAGGCTCAGGATCAGGCCGAGCAGTGAAAACATGTACAGCGTTCCGAACATCACCGGATAGTCGCGGTTCAGCGCCGCCTCGAAACCCAGGAGGCCGAGCCCGTCCAGGGAGAAGATCACCTCGATCAGCATGGCGCCGGTGAACAGGACGCCGATGAACGCGCTGGGGAAGCCGGCAATCACGATCAGCATGGCATTGCGGAAGATATGCCCGTAGAGGACCTGCCGGCTGGTCAGGCCCTTGGCCTTCGCCGTGAGCACATAGACCTTGTTGATCTCGTCCAGGAAGGAGTTCTTGGTCAGCATGGTGAGCGTCGCAAAGCCGCCGACCACCATTGCCGTGATCGGCAGGGCGATATGCCAGAAATAGTCGACGATTTTCTCCGGCCAGCTCAGCAACTCCCAGTCGTCCGAAACCAGGCCGCGCAGCGGGAACCAGTCGAAATACCGACCGCCGGCGAACAGCACCACCAGCAGGACGGCGAAGAGGAAGCCCGGTATCGCATACCCGACGATGATCGCGCCGCTGGTCCACACGTCGAACCGCGAGCCATCGTGAACCGCCTTGCGGATGCCAAGCGGGATCGAAACCAGATAGACCAGCAGCGTCGTCCATAACCCGAGCGAGATCGACACCGGCATCTTGTCGACGATCAGATCGACCACCCTGCGGTCCCGAAAATAGCTCTCGCCGAAATCGAAGGTGGCGTAGTTCACCATCATCAGCAGGAAGCGCTCATGGGCAGGCTTGTCGAAGCCGAACATCCTTTCGATTTCGGCGATGAACTCGGGGTCGAGGCCCTGGGCGCCGCGGTACTTGCTCTCGGTGCCGCCGGACTCCAGCCGGCTGGGGTCGGGCGCCTGCCCGAAATCGCCGCCGCCGCCGGTGAAGCGGTCGGTTGCGCTGGTCGCCGTGCCCTGGATCTCGGCGATCAGCTGTTCGACCGGGCCGCCCGGCGCAAACTGGATCACGACAAAGTTCAGCACCATGATCCCGACCAGAGTCGGGATGATCAGCAGCAGGCGGCGGATGATGTAGGCGAGCACGGGACCTCTGTATTGTCGGTGACGGTGCGGCTGTCCGCGGCCGGGCTCAGCGCCGGCCCGACGGCAGTTGCGCCGCCCGTTCCTCGTCGAACCACCAGGATCCGGGGAAGCCGATTCCATATCGGGGCGGCTGTTCCGGCCGACCGAACCGGTCCCAATATGCGATCCGGAACTCCCGATTGAAGTAGCTCGGGATAATATAGTGGTTCCAGAGCAGGACCCGGTCCAGGGCCCGGTTGGCGGCCTTTAGCAGCTCCAGATCGCCGGTCTCGCCGGCCTTGATCACTTCCAGCAGCAAGGCGTCGACGACCGGGTTGTCGATCCCCGGCCAGTTTGCGGACCCCCTTTCGTCGGCCATCGCGGAATCGAAGTACGTCCGAAGTTCGGCTCCGGGCGGCGGGAAGAAATTGGCGCCGATATAGATGATGTCGTAGTCGAAATCGTCGGTGCGCCTTTCATATTGCGCCGTGTCGACGATTCGGACCTCGGCATTGATGCCGGCGCGCTTGAGGTTGTTGACGTAGGGTTGAATGACCCGCAGGAGGGCGTCGGATCGCAGCAGGAATTCGATCTCCAATGGCGCGCCGGTCGCGGTGTTCGTCAGCACCGACTCCCGGACCTCCCAGCCGGCCTCGCCGAGCAGACGCAGGGCCGTGCGCATTTGGGAGCGTATGCGGCCGCTGCCATCGGTTTCCGGTACCGTAAAGGGGGTGGTGAACACCGACTCCGATACCTGGCCCCGGAACGGTTCCAGGAACGCCAGTTCCGGCCCCTCGGGAATAGGGAAATCCGAGATCCCATAATCCGAGTTGTTGAAATAGCTGCGCGAGCGCTCGTAGCTGCCATACATGACGTTCTCGCGGGTCCATTCGAAATCGAACAGGTACCCGAGGGCCTCGCGGACCCGAATATCCTGGAATTTCTCCAGACGCGTATTGAACACGAAGCCGACGAAGCCGCGCGGCATGTTGTCCGGCATTGTGGTCACGACGACCTTGCCGGACTCGACCTGTTCGGTGTCCTGATAGAGCGTCGCCCAGCGCCGCGAACTGTTCTCGCTGCGGAAATCGTAGTCTCCGCCCATGAACGCCTCGAACATCACGTCGTCGTCGCGGAAATAGACGTAGGTGATGCGATCGAAATTGCTCTGGCCGACCTTTGTCGGCAGATCCGCCGCCCAGTAGTCCTCGACCCGCTCATAGGTGATCGATCGTCCGGGATCGACGTCGACGATCCGGTACTCGCCATGGTCCAGGGCCGGCTCCAGGTAGGATTCGTTGATGTCGCGGCCGGACTCTTCCCAGAAGTGTTTCGGCTCGGGCGACATGCCGGCGGCCAGGCCCACGACCTTCCAACTGTCGGTGGTGGCGAAGTCGTAGCGGACCTCACGCTCGCTTACAGCGGTCGCGCTGACGATCTCCTGGAAGAACTGCTTGAGCAGCGGTCGGCCGTTCTCCTGCATGTGGTCGAAGGCGAAGACGAAATCCTCGGCCGTGATCGGATGGCCGTCGTGATAGCGGGCTGCGGGGTTGATGGTGAAGACCGCGTAGCTGAGATCGTCGGGCACGGCGACCGATTCTGCGATGGACGGATAGTAGCTTGCCAACTCGTCGGCGGAACCGGTCATGAGGCTATCGCTGGTCAGCCCGATGCCGGCGGCCCATGAGCCGCCGAGCCTGATCGTGTCGAGCCGCTCGAACGTCCCGAATGCCGACAATCTGATGGCACCGCCCTTGGGCGCATCCGGGTTTACATAGTCGAAATGGGTGAACCCCTCCTGGTATTTCGGCTCGCCGAATTCCGCGAAGGAGGTGTAGACCGCCAATTGCTCGGTAGCCGGTGCCGGCAGCGCCAGGAACAGCAGCGCCGCAATTGCGAGCGCCGGGGCCGCGTATCGTTGGGTGTTGGTCATCGAGCCTCCGCCAGCACGGCGTCCTTCTCCGGGTCGATCCACCAAGTCGGCTGAAAGCCGAGCGATGCGGAAAAGCCGAAATTGTAGATCGGGATGGTGTCGGGGAATCCGAACCGGTCCCAATAGGCGACCCACGCCACCCGGTTCGTCCAATGGGGCACGAGATAGTGACCGTGCAGCAGCACGCGGTCGACGGCCCGGGTCGCGGCCTGCTTGGTCTCCAGATCCTCCGCGGCGATCACCTGTTCGATCAGCGCGTCGACGATCGGATCCTTGATGCCCATCAGGTTGGCGCTGCCGATGGTGTCAGCTGCCGTGGATCCGAATCGGTTGCGCATTTCCGTGCCCGGCGGCGGGTAGAACGTATAGGTCAGGACCAGGATCTCGAACTCGCGGTCCTGATAGCGCGCCTGGTACTGGGCACTGTCGACGATCCGGATGCTGGCCTCGATGCCGACCCTCTCGAGGTTTCGGATCCAGGGCTGCGTGTGCGGTTCGAGCACCGCCGAGGACAGGATGATCTCGAAGGTGAAGGGTTCGCCGGTGTCGGCGTTCACCAGTTGCTGATCGCGGACCACCCAGCCAGCCTCGGCGAGGAGGCGGGTCGCGGTCCGTAGATTCGCCCGGCTGATATTCTGCCTGTCGTTGACGGGCAGCCGGAACGGCTCGGTGAACAGGGCCGCCGGCAGGCGATCCCGGTACGGTTCCAGCAGTTCCAGCTCACGTCCCGTCGGAGGGCCGTTGGCGGCGGTGTAGTCCGGATGCGGGAAATAGCTCTGATTGCGCGAATACAGCCCGTACATGACGTTCTTGTTCACCCATTCGAACGGGTACAGGTAGTTCAGCGCCTCACGGACCCGAATGTCGGAAAACAGCGGCAGGCGACTGTTGAACATGAAGCCCTGGATGCCGCGGAAGTTGACCACCGGGAACTCGGTGCGCAGCACGCGGCCGTCCTCGAATGCCGGAAAGTCGAACCCGGCGCCCCATTCGCGCGACGAATAGCTGCGATGCCAGTCGTATTCGCGGGCCTTGAAGGCCTCGAACAGGATCGTGCGGTCGCGGTAGTAGTCGATGACAATGCGATCGAAATTCCAATGGCCGCGCTGGACCGGGAGTTCCGCCGCCCAGTAATCCTCGACCCGCTCGTATACGACCTGCCGGCCGCTATCCACCCCAGTCAGCTTGTAGGGGCCGCTGCCGAGCGGAGGCTCGAGGAACGACCGGCTGATGTCGCGATCGGCGCCGGCCTCTTCCCAATAATGACGCGGCAGGATGCTCATCGCCGCCACACTGGTCAGCGGCTGCATCACGCCGGTGGTGGAGAACCGAAACCGGATCCTGCGATCGTCGAGAACCTCGGCGGCGGCGACGTCGTCGAACTGCGCCTTGAGGAAGGGTTGCCCGTGCTCCCGGATCATATCGAACGACCACGCGACGTCTCCGGCGGTGATGGGCATGCCGTCGTGGAACCGCGCCTCGGGCCGCAGATTGAAGATCGCCCAGGACCGGTCGTCCGGATACTCGACGCTCTCTGCCACCAGCGGGTAGTAGACCGAGAGGTCGTCCTGCGCCTGGACCATCAGGCTGTCGTAGATGACCGAGATGCTGCGGACCTGTTCATCCCTGACCGGCAGGAAGTTCAGACTGTCAAAACTGCCGATGGAGGCGAATGTCACGTCCCCGCCCTTGGGAGCATCCGGGTTCGCATAGTCGAAATGCTCGAAATCGGGGCCGTATTTCGGCTCGCCGAATTCGGCTATGGCATGGGAGATGGTGATGCCGTCGGCCGACGCCGCGAGCGGCGAGAAGATGGCGACAGCGGCTGCCAGGGCGGCGGCGGCAAGGCGCATATACGAGCTCCGCGGCGGGGGGACGAATCAGCCCCGCTGCAATAATGGGCGACTTTCCATGCTTATCAAGGGCAGGGAAGATGGCGTCAGCATGGCAAATCCGGTGCTGCGCCGCCGTATTCGCGCGGTTTGCCGGCCGCGCGCCGCCTATTGGGGCAGGGGTGCGGGATTGTCCGACAGGCTGCGCAGCCAGGCGATCAGATTGGCGCGGTCCTCGGGCTTGCGCATGCCGGCATAGCTCATGGAGGTGCCGGGCGCCCAGTCGCGCGGCGCGGCGAGGAAGCCTTCCAGCGCCTCATAGGTCCAATCGCCGCCCTTTTCGGCCAGGGCCGAGGAATAGTTGAACCCGGCGGCCGAGGCCAGCGGCCGGTTGACGACGTCCCACAGGTTCGGACCGATCTTGTTGGCGCCGCCATTGTCGAAGCTGTGGCAGGCGGCACAGGCGCGCGACAGGCCCTCTCCGGAACTCGCATCCGCCGAGGCGAGGAGCTCGCCGATCGACGGCACCTCCTCGACCACCTCTTCCACCGCTGCGGCGTCCTCGCCCAGATCGACCACATAGGCGTTCTGTTCCAGCGGCTCGGGGCTGACCGTCCCCCGGGCGATGAAGCCGGCGACCATGGCGGTGATTCCGGCGATGAGAAGTGCCATCGCCATCTTGTTGAATTCCAGGCTGGACATGCTGTTCCTCGCAAGGTGGGCGGCCGAAAGATAGCCGCCACTCGGGCGCTTGTCGATGCCATGCGCGCCCGATTCCGGCGCTATCGCGCGGCGAGTGGCGAGACCGATTGGCCTTGACCTGAACCGCCGATTGTCGCACCAGACGGCCATGTCCGACGCGACCCCGGAAAACACGATCGTCGCCATCCCGTCGCGGCTGGCCGCGACCCGATTGCCGAACAAGCCGCTGGCGCCGATCCGCGGCGTGCCGATGATCGTGCATGTCTGGCGACGGGCCGAAGAGGCGAATGTCGGCCCGGTGCTGGTCGCCGCCGCCGACCGGGAGATCGTCGATGCGATCGAGGCAGAGGGCGGCTTGGCGATGCTGACCGATCCCGACCATCCATCGGGGTCCGACCGGATCCACGAAGCGCTGGAACGCTTCGACCCGGACCGGCGGTACACGACCGTGGTCAATCTGCAGGGCGACCTGCCGACCATCGATCCGGCCTCGATCCGGGCGGCGATCGGGGCCCTGGCGGACCCCGCGGTCGATATCGGCACCCTGGCGGCGGAGATCCGGACCGAGGAGGAGCGCGACGAGCCGGGCGTGGTCAAAGCGGTGGTCGAATTCCCACCGGGCCGGACGGTCGGCCGGGCTCTGTATTTCACCCGCCTGCCCGCACCCTCCGGCGACGGCCCGCTGCTGCACCATATCGGGCTCTACGCCTATCGCCGGGACGCGCTGACCAAATTCGTCAGCCTGCCGCCCTCGGCGCTGGAACGGCGCGAACGGCTTGAGCAGCTGCGGGCCCTGGCGCATGGCATGCGGATCGAGGTGGCGGTGGTCGAGACGGTGCCGCTGGGCGTCGACACGCCCGCCGACCTTGATCGCGCCGCCCGGCTGCTGGCACCCTAGGCGGCAGAGCGGGCCGCAACGGCCCAATCGAAACCCGACAGGACGTCACCGGAACAACCCATGTCCTCCAGAACGATCGCCTTCCAGGGCTGGCCCGGCGCCAACTCCGATCTCGCCTGCCGGCAGATATTCCCCGACCACGCGACCCTGCCCTGCGTGTCGTTCGAGGAGACCATCGCCGCGGTCCATGACGGCGCCGCTGATGCCGCGCTGATCCCGGTGGAGAACTCCGTCGCCGGCCGGGTTGCCGACATCCACCACATGCTTCCCAAGGCCGGGCTGCACATCAACGGCGAGCATTTCCAGCGGGTCAACCATCACCTGCTCGCCGTTCCCGGCGCTACCGTCGATGGGCTGAAGACGGTCTACAGCCATGTGCATGCGCTTGGCCAATGCAAGGGGCTGATTGCCGAACTCGGGCTGGAGGCGGTGGTCCATGCCGACACCGCTGGCGCCGCCAAGATGGTGGCGGAAAGCGGCGACCCGACGATCGCGTCGATCAGCTCGGCCCTGGCGGCGGAGATCTACGGCCTCGTTAGCCTGCGGGCGGATATCGAGGATGCCGACCACAACACCACTCGCTTCCTGGTCATGGAGCGGGAGGCGAAGCCGCCGCCGCCGGGCGACGGCCCGACCATCACCAGCTTCGTGTTTGAGGTGCGCAGCGTGCCGGCGGCGCTCTACAAGGCGATGGGCGGGTTCGCCACCAACGGCATCAACATGACCAAGCTGGAGAGCTACATGGTCGGCGGCCGCTTCGCCCAGGCGCAGTTCTATGCCGATGTGGAGGGCCACCCGGAAGACCGGCCGCTGCGCCTCGCTTTCGAGGAGTTGGCCTTCTTCTCCCGACATTTCCGCATCCTCGGCGTCTACCCGGCAAACCCGTTCCGCCGCGACCCCAGCCAGGCCATCGGCGACGACTGAGCGGCAAAGAGGCGATCTTCGATCGAGCCTTCGTAAGCCCCCTCACCCTCCCGCTTCGCGGGTCCCTTCCTCTCCCACAAGGGGAGAGGGGCAACTCAGAGCGGCTTCGGTGTTGACCCTTCTCCCCTCGCGGGAGAGGGAGGGGCCCGCGGCAAAGCCGTGGGAGGGTGAGGGGGCTAAGAAGACCAGCGAAGCTCCGCTTATGGCGCCGGCGCCACCCGGTAGAAGGTCAGCGGGCCGCCGCCCGGGCCGGCGCCTTCGATGCGGAACAGGTTGAAGCGGTAGTCCCCGGACTCCGCGACCTGTAGCACCAGATTGCCCGAGCCGCCGCCGCGATTGAGGCCGGCCTCGGAGAACGGGGCGCCGAAATTGGTCGGATCGCTCCAGAACGCGTCGGCGAACTTATGCTCGATCAGCCCGGCGCCCAGCGCGATCGTGCGGCCATAGGCCCCCTGGCCGACATAGTCCATCGGGTCGCCGGTGCCCCAGCCGTTCATGCCGCCGCGCACATGCATGGTGACAGTGCCGAACGGTGGCGGCGCGTCGACCGGCGCTGCCATCGATGCCGGCGGCGTGTCGCCGTCGGCGAAATTGTCGCTGGTCGACAGGACATGGTCGTCATTCAGGTACAGGGTCGCGACGAACCCGTCCGGCCCGTCCTCGGCGGCCGGCAGCACGTCGCGGCGCAGGTCGATGGTCACCGGAACGTCGAAGGCGAACCCGTCCGCCTCCGCGCCGCTCTCGAAGAACAGGACCATCGCGCCGCTATTGTCCGGCCAGGGGAAGGTGAGTTCGGTGCCCAGCGCCGTCGGGAACAGCACGGCGCCGGTATCGGTGACGCCGTAGACGCCGGTGCGGTCGTTGCCGTTTTCGTAGCGCAGCGCTACCGAAGGACGCTCATGGGTCAGGCGGAAGGTGACCTGGGCGAAGCTCTCATCCACCGGCGGCCGGTCATCGTCGTCGTCATCGTCGTCATCGTCATCGTCATCGTCATGGCGCCCGGCATTGGTGGCGAAGCGCGCATGCAGAGTCGCCTCGGAGCCGTGCGGATAGGCCAGCGTGTCGATGAAGACCCGGTAAGTCGGCTCGCCGCGCGGGCAGGAGGTGTTGTCGCCGTCGCGGAAGACCGACGGGCTGGGATCGACGCCCAGCATCACCGGCTCGCCATCGATCACCGCGTCGAAGGACACCGCGCCATAGGCCGCCGTTTCGGCCGCGACGCAGACCTCCAGCCGTCCGGTTACCGACTCGCCTTCGCTGGGCGAGGCGAAGCGGATGTCCGGCGCGGCCTGCGCAGCGGGCCGGCCGGTTGCGCGGTAGACGGCCAGGTCGAAGGCCGGCACCGTTACCGTCAGGGTGCTGTCCTCGGCGCTGCGGGTCGTCCCGCCGCGCGGCAGCATCGGCCGGTAGCGGCGGTTCGGGTTCAGGACGGGGATCGCCGCGGTGCGGGCCTGATCCGACGAGTTGATCACCACCAGATATTCCACTGGATTGTCCGGATCGATGCGTGAGAAGGCGTAGAGGCCCGGCCCATCCTCGGAATAGCGGTGGAACTGGTCGCCATAACGCAGGCCGCCGGAGCGGTCGCGCAATCGGGCGAACTGCCGGAACGCACGATAGAGCGGATGTCGGCGATCGAAATTCGACTGGGCGGTGGTCGCCAGGGTGCCGACCAGCACGTCGTCATTGTAGCTGTCGACCTGGGAGGGGAACATGTTCTGCCGGGCGTCCTGGTCGTTGCCGTCGCCGACGAATCCCTGTTCATCGCCGTAATAGATCACCGGCATGCCGCGGGCGAAGAACATCAGCCCATGGGCCAGGCGCACCCGGGCCAGCACTTCGTCGTCATCGGCGCCGGGATTGGCCCGGCGGATGAAATAGCTGATCCGGCCGATATCGTGGTTGCCGACGAAGGTGGGCAGCAGCCCGGCATCGCTGTCGGCGTCGGTGTAGTAGTCGTCATCGGCGAACAACCGACGCAGCACATCGGTCGGATTGTTGTCCGCGACAACCGCCTGGGTTGCAGCCTGGAAGCCGAAATCGAGCACCGCCGGCAGCTGCCCCTCGGTGGTGAAGCGCGACAGGAATTGCGGGGTGGAATCGAACACTTCGCCGAACATGAAGAAGTCCGGGATGCCCTGGGTCTCGGCATGGTCGAGGATGGCCGGCGCGAATTGCTGCCAGAACTCGATATTCACATGTTTGACCGTGTCGACCCGGAAGCCGTCGATCCGGTAATCGGTGATCCAGTCCATGAAGATCTCGGTCATCCCGGCGACCACGTCGGGATGCTCAGTGAACAGATCGTCCAGGCCCACGAAATCGCCGTGCAGCGAGTTCTCGCCGGTGAAGGTCGAGTCGCCGCGATTGTGGTAGTAGCGGATCTCGTTCAGCCAGCCCGGTACCTTGGCGTTGCGCTCCTCCGCCGGCACGTAGGGCGTGAAGGCGTAGCGCATGTTGGTCAGGGCGTCGAAATTGGACTCCGCCAGGGGCGCGTCCGGCACCAGGAAGCCGGAGTTGATCGGGTTGCCGCCGGCCCCGCCTTCGGTGTCGAAGGGATAATCGCCGATGCTGCGATAAGTGCAGGCGCCGCCAGGCAGCGGCCCGTCGGCGTCCAGATCGTCGGTGCCGTTGCCGCTGCTGTCGGCAATGCCGTCATGGCATTCGTTGTACTTGATGACGTCGGCGGTGTGGTTGGTGATGATGTCGAAGAAGACCTTGATGTCGCGGGCATGGGACGCCTCGACGAGTTCTTGCAGCTCCGCATTGACGCCGAAATGCGGGTCGATCCGGGTGTAGTCCAGCGTCCAGTAGCCGTGATAGCCCGAGGACGACCCTTCGATGGTGCCGTCGCCCTGCACCGGCTTGTTGCGGAAGATCGGCCCCAGCCAGATGGCACTGACGCCCATGCGGTCGAGATAGGGCAGCCGGTCGATCAGCCCGGCGAGGTCGCCGCCGTGATAATAGGCCTTGTTGTCGGGCAGGAAGCCGTGCAGCAGCGCATCGCCGCCGATGCCGGCCTGGTCGTTGCTGATATCGCCGTTCTCGAACCGGTCCGGCAGCACAAAATAAAAGACCCGGTCCTTGACCGAGTCCCATCTCTCCGTCTGTGACCGGGCATCCGGTGCCCCGAAGACCATTGCCAGCACCAGCGCAATCGACAGCACGAACGGCAGCCGCATCGACCCCTCCCTCTAGACCTGTTGGTTGCCTCGAATGGCCGCCGTTGCGGAAGATTTCCCCAGCGGCCGTCCGGATCGGACGCCGGAACCATAACGCAACCCAGCCGAAGTACCAGCGGCAGATTGTCGCCGTTTGCGAGCGTGCGGAATTCCGGGGTTTTTCCCGAATTTCGGAGAGGTGTGGCGGCTATGCGAGTGCGAAGGTCACCGGCCTGCCGAAGAATCGCGACGCCACCGCATCGCTTGCCGAGCCCGGCGCGGTGGAGAGGAATCGCACCGGATCGCCGGCCTCTGACGGTTCGTCGAGATCGCCATGCCGCCGCAGGTAGGCGACCAGGCTGCGCGCCACGATCTCCGGCTGCTCCAGGATCGGCAGCCCTTCGGGCAGGGCCTTGGCGAAGGCGTCGGCCGCCAGCGGATAATGGGTGCAGCCCAGGACGACGGAATCGAGCCGGCGGTCCGGCGCACGGTCTAGCAGGTCCGCGGCATATCCATCGACCAGCGACTGGATGGCGCCGGCCTCGGCATCGGCCTCGATCGCCGCCACCAGATCCGGACAGGCCTGTTGCACGACCCGCACCGCCGGCGCCCGGCGTCCGATCTCGTAGGGGTAGGCACCGGTAGCGACGGTCCGGGTGGTGGCGAAGACCCCGACTACCGCCGGCGGAGTCGGTCGGTCCGAGGGCGGAGCCTGCACCCGCCAGGGCACATGGGTGATCGCCTCGACCATGGGGACCATGACGCCCAACACACGACGGTCCGGACCGACGGTCGGCAGCCAATGCTGCTGCAGGCGCCGCAGGGCGACAGCGGAGGCGGTATTGCATGCCAGCAGGACCAGCCGGCAGCCTTGCGCGAACAGCCGGTCCACGCTGGCGATCGTCAGCCGATAGACCTCCTCGGCCGGACGGCCGCCATAGGGCGCATTGGCATGGTCGCCGAGATAGGTGAAGCGCCGGTCTGGCAGCGCGGAAACGAGGGCGCGCAGGACGGTCAGCCCGCCACTGCCGGAATCGAAGACGCCGATCATCGCTCTTCCCGGTTCGAAGCGGAATGATCGGCCAAGCTCTCCAGCGGCCGGAATGCCACGGTCAGGCGTCTCCCTCCATGCAGCAAGCTGCGGACGGCGCGTTTGATGCCTGTCGAACCGGGCAATTCTTCGGCAACCAAATTCGTCCTGACATTGTCACACCGACGCCCCAACGGCGTTGTTACGCTCCCTTCCGCCGCCTCGCTTGCACCAAGTCAGGCAGGGCATCCCATGCAGGTCGCGAATATCCCGAATGCCGCACGTGCCGGCTGGTCTTGGCGCGGAACGGTGTCATGCTGTCTGGCTGCATTTCTGGCCCAGGGCTGCGACAGGCCGGATCCACCGACGGATCCGCTGGTGGCCAAGGGCCGAGATCTCTTCTTCAACGAAACCTTCAATGGCAACGGGCGGACCTGCGGCAGCTGTCACCCGGAGGAGAACAACTTCACGATCGACCCGACCTTCATCGCCACCCTCCCGGACGACGACCCGCTGTTTGTCGCCGAGTTCGTGCCGGCGTTGGCCGAGAACTTCGAGAACCCGAGGCTGATGCGCGAATTCGGGCTCATCGTGGAAAACCTGGACGGGTTCGACGATCTTGCGAATGTCTTCGTGCTGCGCGGCGTGCCCCATGTCCTGGCCCAGGGGACCTCGATCGACAGCGCCGCCGGGCCGCGCACCGGGTGGTCCGGCGACGGCGCGCCGGGCGACGGGACGCTGCGGGCGTTCGCGACAGGTGCCGTCATCCAGCATTTCCCCCTGACGCTGAACCGCATCCCGGGCGTCGATTTCCGGTTGCCGACCGACGAAGAGCTCGATGCGCTGGAGGCATTTCAGCTGTCCTTGGGACGTCAGGAAGACCTGCAATTGCCGTTGGCGCTCAAGGGATTCGTTGCGACGCGCGGACAGGAGATCTTCCTCGACAACACGTTGGGCAAATGCAACGCCTGCCACGTCAATGCCGGTGCCAACGGCGATCCGCAGATCTTCGGCGAGGGTGCCGGCAACCTGAACTTCAACACCGGTGTCGAAGACCTGCCGGATCAGCCGGCCGATCTGACTGGCGAACTTGTGCCGCCGGATGACGGGTTCGGCACCCCGGGCAATGGCGAGTTCAACACACCACCGCTCGTCGAGGCAGCCGATACCGGACCGTTCTTCCACAACAACTCGGTCGAGACCATCGAGGGTGCGGTCGCGTTCTACAACGGCGACGCCTTCAACAACTCGCCGGCCGGACAGTTGCTGGTCACCGCCACCGGCAGCGGCATCAATCTTGACGGAACCCAGGTAGTCGAGGTGGCGGCATTCCTGCGGGTGATCAACGCGCTGGAGAACATCCGTGTTTCGATCGAGCGCTTGCAGCAGGGTCTGGAGCGCGCCCGCGAACCGGCGAAACAGGCACTCCGTATCGCCATTGCGGAGACCGATGACAGCATCACGGTCCTGGCCGGCGGCGGGCTCCACCCGGATGCTGTCGCACATCTGCGAGAGGCGCGCCGGTTGACGGAGCGAGCCGCGGACAGCCTGTTCCGGCGCAACGGCTTGGTACGCGATGCGATCGCCGCCCAGGAACGTGCCCGGGCCGAATTGGTGGAGGAGCCGTCATGACGCCAGGATCGGGACCGTTGGGCCGGCCGCCGATTGGCCGGGTGGTATTGGCCGGCATCGCCATGATCGCGGCACTGGTCGCCGTTCTGAACGCGGCCGAAGCTCAACGGACGACGGAGCAGTTCATTCCCATCGGTCGGTCACCGGGTCTGTCCGACGTCGTGACCTATGTGGGGGAGATCGTCGCGGTCGATCCCGGCGCCCGCAGCCTGACCCTGCGCCGCCCCGGTGATGCCGAAACAGTCACGGCGACCATCATCGGCGACACCCGGATCTGGCTCGATCGGTCATCGATCGGGCGTCCGAACCTTAGCGGCGCAATTGCCGATCTGGTCCCCGGCAGCGCTGCCGAAATCCATTTCCGCGACCCTGAACAACGTCGGTTTGCGGACTGGATAAAGGTGCAGTCCGAGAGGCTGAACTGACACCGCGCAGGACGTCGGTTCAACCCGGCTGCGGCGGCGTCACGCCCAGCCATTCGTCGACCAGCCGGCGCGCGATGCTGTCGCGCCGCGGCAACCGGAAGGTCTCGTCCTCCGGCGATTCCAGCAGCTGGTCGCGATGGTACCAGGCGGCGTGTTCCAGTTCGTCTTGGGCCACCTGGATCTCGGTGGTCGTCGCGCGGGCGGTGAAGCCGATCATCAGCGATTGCGGGAACGGCCAGGGCTGGGAGGAGCGGTATTGGATATCGGTGACCGCGATCCGGGACTCCTCCCAGATCTCCCGTGCCACCGCGAACTCCAGGTTCTCGCCCGGCTCCACGAACCCGGCCAGCACCGAATGCATGCCGGCAGGCCAGATCGACTGCCGCCCCAGCAGGCAGCGATCGCCGTCATGGACCAGGACGATGACCGCCGGGTCGGTGCGCGGGAAATGCCGGGTGTCGCAATCCGGGTTCTGGCAGCGCCGCTGGTGGCCGGCTTCGATGCTCATCGTCGGATGGCCGCAGACGCCGCAGAAGCGGTGCCGCTGGTGCCACCACACCAGCCCGCGGGCATAGGCCAGCAGGGCACCGGTGTCCTGGGGCATCAGCGGGCCCGTGGTCCTCAGGTCGACGAACTTGCCGGCCGCCGACAGATGTGGGTGGCTGTCGGGGTCCTCGACCGCGCTGACATCGATCGCCAGGTAGGCCGTGTCCTCGACCATGCCGAGAAAAACCGTCTCCGACGCCAGCTCCTGCCACCAGCCTTCCGCGGCCGTCGGCATGCTTGGCCGTGGTGATTCCCGAGGTCCGGTAATTAGGTTCTTCGATTGCCAGACCGGCAGCAGCCGGGTCTTGGCGTTGGAGAGGAAGCCGTCCAGGAACGCCTGCTCGCCGCGGCGTTCGGCGAGCCTGTCCATGGTGCGGTGGATGTAGAAATTTCGGTCCGGCATGGGCGGCGCACGGTGACACGAGGCCCCGAACGACGCAACCGGCTGCGCAGGGCGTGCATCCGGTAACGATGCCTTAATGACTTTAGTTGAAAAATAATTTTAGACAGTAACCAGACGGGGTATTGGGACGGATATGGGCTTTTGGCTGATAGCCGCTATCGCCCTACAACTGGCTTGCGCCTTTTGTGCGATCAAGCTCGCCCGCCCCACCGTCTGGCTCCAGATCATCCTGCTCATTCCGGTGTTCGGCGCCCTGGCGTTTTGCTGTTCCGAAATGCTGCGCGCCTATGCCTCCGCGGCACGGCAGCCGGCTTCGCGGCAGCGGGGCAATGGCGGGCAGGTGGACGCCCTGGGCGGGCTGGGCTACCGGGCGGTGAGCGCTCGGACCCCGCAAAGCCAACTGGCCCTGGCGGAGGAATGCATGCTGCTCGGCCGACATGCCGATGCCCGGTTGCTGTATGAGAGCTATCGACGCACCGGCGAGGCCGAGGATCTCGATTTCCAGGCCCGCCTGGACCGCGCCGAGGCAGGGCGGCCGACCGAAGTCTCCTGACCGGTATTCGGCATTGCCGGGTGGATCAACCTGGGATTAACTGACGCCGTGTGACCTTCAGCCATTGGCTGTCGATCCTTGGGGGCGAAGTTTTGCGATGCCGCTACTGTTCGGCATAGGACTCGGGCTGCAATTCCTGTGCGCGGTGCATGTCCTGCGCACCGGGCGGCCGACCCAATGGCTGTTCGTGATCATGCTGTTGCCGGTCGCCGGATCCCTTGCCTATCTGTTCCTCGAAGTGCTGCCGGAGATGCGCCACAGCCGCGCCGGCCGCCAGGTCGCCAAGGATATCGGGTCGGTGGTCAACCCCGATGGCGAGTTGCGCCGCCTGACCAAGGAGGCGATGCGCACCGACACGGTGCAGACCAAGTTCGACCTGGCAAAGGAATGCAACGGCCGGGGCCGGTTCGAGGACGCCCGGGAATTGCTGGAGCAATGCCTGACCGGCATCCATGCTGACGATCCCAACATCATGATGGCCCTGGCGCGGGCGGAATTCGGCCTGGCGGACTATGCCGCATGCTGCGAGACGCTGGACCGGTTGCGCGATGCCAATCCCGATTACCAATCATCCGAGGGGCATCTGATGTATGCCCGCGCCATGGAGGGACAGGGCAACGACGGTGAGGCGCTGGCCGAATACGCCGCCCTGACCGACTACTATCCCGGCGAGGAGGCCCGCTGTCGCTATGCCCAGTTGCTGCAACGGACCGGTCAGCATGACCTGGCGGAATCCCAGTTCCGCCAGGTGGTGAATTCCGTAGACACCGGCAGCAAGGCGTATTTCCGGGCCCAGCGGGAATGGTACGAGCTGGCGCAGCAGCGCCTCCAGGCGGCCACTCCCGGGGATTGAGTCCCGCCGCTCTCGCAGCCCTTGCCATCGGCCGCCGTCGGAGCGATATATAGCGGCAGGGAGGTTGGCGATGGACGGGTCCCTCGCCAACCCGGTCAGGTCCGGAAGGAAGCAGCCGTAACGAGTTTCGACCCGGGTCGTCGTTCAGCCTCCCGCCCCACATTCCCCGCCGCCAGAGTATCGCACACCGGTTCGCCGGCATGCGCGGCTTGGACGCCGGGGCGACCGCGCCTATCATCCGCATCGGCATGACAGACAGCACCTCGAACGACGCCGTCTACCGGGTCCTGGCGCGCAAATACCGGCCGATGACCTTCGCCGACATGATCGGCCAGGAGGCGATGGTCCGGACCCTCACCAACGCCATGAAATCGGGCCGGCTGGCCCATGCCTTCGTGCTGACCGGGGTGCGCGGAGTCGGCAAGACGACAACGGCGCGGATCATAGCCCGGGCGCTCAACTGCATCGGCCCAGACGGGACCGGCGGCCCGACCGTCGAGCCCTGCGGCGAATGTGAGCCCTGCCGCACCATCGCCGCCGACCGCAATGTCGACGTCATGGAGATGGACGCCGCCTCGCGCACCGGCGTCGACGACATCCGTGAGATCATCGACGGCGTGCGCTACGCGCCGGTGTCCGCGCGCTACAAGGTCTACATCATCGACGAAGTGCACATGCTGTCGAAGAACGCGTTCAACGCGCTCTTGAAGACGCTGGAAGAACCGCCGCCGCATGTGACCTTCGTGTTCGCCACGACCGAAATCCGCAAGGTGCCGATCACCGTCCTGTCGCGCTGCCAGCGCTTCGATCTGAGGCGCATCGATGCGGCGGTGCTGGCGGAGTACTTCGCCGATATCGCCAAGATGGAATCGGTGGCGATCGAGGCCGATGCCCTGGCGCTCATCGCCCGCGCCGCCGACGGCTCGGCCCGCGACGGCCTCAGCCTGCTGGACCAGGCTATCGCCCAGGATTCCGCAGCGGACGGTGCCGCGATCACCGCCGCCCAGGTCCGCGACATGCTGGGCCTTGCCGACCGCACCGCGATCATCGATCTGTTCGAGGCCCTGGCGAAGGGCGAGGCGCCGCTGGCGCTGGACCGGCTGGCGGAGATGTATCGCGACGGCGCCGACCCGCTGGTGGTGGTGCAGGATCTGCTCGACTTCACCCATTTCCTGACCCGGGTGAAGCTGGTCCCCGACGTGGCCAAGGAGGCCGGCGCGGCGGAGGCGGAACGCGTACGCGGCACGGCCCTGGCGCAGTCGCTGGGCATGCCGGCGCTGAGCCGGGCCTGGCAGATGCTGCTGAAGGGCGTCGGCGAGGTGCAGAGCGCGCCATCGCCGCAGGCGGCCCTGGAGATGGTGCTGATCCGGCTGATGCACGCCTCGGGCCTGCCGACCCCGGGTGAGGTCATCGCCAAGCTGGAGGCCGGCGACCATGCCGGTGCGGATACGGCGCCGGGCAATGGCACAGCTACGGAACGAGGCCAGACCTCGGCCCGCACGCCGGCCGCCGGTCCGACGATGGCCGCCAGGCCGGAGCGGTCTGCATCCGAGATCGGGCCGGCGGCGACCGCGGCGGCGCCCGCCATGCCGGATCCGGTAGCGGAAGCCTCCTCCGAGCCGCCTGCAGCCGAAACGGTCCAGGCGCCGGCCGATTTCCGCGGCCTGGTGGCCCTGTTCGAAGAGCGCGGCGATCCGCGCGTCCAGGCCAATCTCTATCTCAATGTCGAGCTCGTCCACTACGAGCCCGGCCGGCTGGAGTTCCATGCCCGGCCTGAGGCGCCCAAGACGCTGGCGAGCCAGGTTGCCGAGGCGCTTGGCGAATGGACCGGGCGCCGCTGGGTGGTCAGCGTGTCGCGCGAGCCGGGCGAGCCGAGCCTCAGCGAGCAGGATCGCGTCGCCCAGGACAAGGCACTGGCCGAGGCCGCCGAACATCCCACCGTGCGCGCCGTGCTGGACCAATTTCCCGGCGCCCGCATCGAGGCCGTGCACGATCTGCCCGAGACCCCGGCGGACGAGGTTCCGCCCGACCCCATCGAGGACGAGTGAGCCCATGAAGAATCTCAGCCAGATGATGAAACAGGCCCAGGAGATGCAGGGCAAGATGGCCGACATGCAGAACCGGCTGGCCGAGATGGAGGTCGCCGGTGAGGCCGGGGCCGGCATGGTCACCGCGACGATGAACGGCAAGGGCGAGCTGCGCGGCCTGAAGATCGACCCGACCCTGGTCGACCCTAACGATGTGGAGGTGCTGGAGGATCTGGTGGTCGCCGCCGTCGGCGACGCCAAGACGAAGGTCGAGGCCATGGTCCAGGAAGAGACCTCCAAGCTGATGGGCGGCCTCAACCTGCCACCGGGCATGAGCCTGCCGTTCTGAGTAGATCGTGTCTTTCCACATTGACCTGGCCCAGGCGAGCCGCGCCGCGCCTGCCCCCTCACCCTCCCAATGCTGCGCATCGGGCCCCTCCCTCTCCCCAAGGAGAGGGAAACCAAATGCGTTCACGAGTTCCCCTCTCCTTGGGGAGAGGGTTGAGAAGGCTTGGCGAGGCCGCAGGCCGAGCCATAGCCGAAGCTGGGTGAGGGGGACGGCCGCCGCGCCAGCACGCCATTCGGCCCCATGATCGGCCCCGAGATCGACAAGCTGATCCAGCTCCTGGCCAAGCTGCCGGGGCTCGGCCCGCGCTCGGCGCGGCGGGTGACGCTGTACCTGCTCGACCATCGCGACACGGTGATGGAGCCGCTGGCCAAGGCCTTGTCCGAGGCGGCGGATGCGATCCGCGCCTGCGCGACCTGCGGCAATCTGGACACCAGCGATCCCTGCGCCATCTGCGCCGATGCCGGTCGCGACCGGGCGCTGCTCTGCGTCGTGGAGCAGGTCTCCGACCTCTGGGCCCTGGAGCGCACCAAGGCCTTCCGCGGCCGCTACCACGTGCTCGGCGGCACGCTCTCGGCGCTGGACGGCGTCGGTCCGGAGGATCTGGACATCCCGGCGCTGATCGACCGTGCCCGGGCATCGGAGACCGAGGAGGTGATCCTGGCCCTCAACGCCACCGTCGACGGCCAGACCACCGCCCACTACATCACCGACCGCCTGGCCAATTGCGGGGTCAAGGTGACCCGCCTGGCCCATGGTGTCCCCGTGGGCGGCGAACTCGATTATCTCGACGACGGCACGCTCATGGCGGCGCTCAAGTCGCGGCGGGCCTTGTAGGCCCTCCGATCAGATCGTAGCGTCCCAGTTCGGTTGCTTCGTCCGTTCAGGGATTCTTGTTCAAATCGCGCGACGATGATGCGGCGCCTGACGATAGTTTCGCGAGCATCAAGCACCATGAGCGACCAACACGCTTTGGAAGTGACGGCGAGCAAGACGCCGAAGGCGGTCGAAGCCGAGGATCATGACCAACTCGCGCGGCATTTCTGGGAGCTGGCGAAGGCCGAGACCGCGTACCGGGACCGGCTGAAGCTTCTCAAGCGATCGAGCTTTTTCGCGGGCCACGCTTTCGACCGCGGCATGGACGACGCGGAGGCCCTCCGGCTCTACATGGAGATCCTCTCTCAGACGGCGCGCATTCACTCGTTCCCGCAGGATGTTCGCCGCGTTCTGTCGAAGGTCACGGTCCGCTGGTTGGAGGCGACTGGCGCCGGCGAGCAAAAGCTGGTCGCGCGCAAGAAGGGCAACATCGCGACCGAAACCGCCACTTTTGCGATCGGCGATGTCGGCATGACGCCGGCTACCGACTGCGAGCCCTGGACCGAGAGGGAAATGGTCGCCTGGATGATGTCCGGCCAAAGGCTCGTCTTCTCCACGGGATATGACGGGATGATTGGCGCGGAGGTGCGGCTCATCGAGAGTGCCGAGCCGGTGCTCGAGGCGAAGGAATACGGTCGCCTCGAATCCTCCACGCCGACCTTGGTTCTGGAGTTGCCGACCGGAGGAATCGGATTGGCGGACTATGGCGCGATGGCGGGACCGTGGCGCGGGTCCCAACCGCACCACAGCATGCTCATCGACGTGCCGCCCGGTCGCTACAAGACTGCCGTCTACGGGTTCTCGACCCGCCGCCGCGACAGGGTGGTCGCGGTCCTTTGCCAGACCGACGCCAAACCTGAAAACGATGTCGCGTCCGTGGACAGCCTCTTCATGTAGGCCGCAGCCGGTTGGGCACCGGCCGGCGATCTATTCGCCGACCACCTTCGGCCGCGGCGGTTCCAGGGCCTCGGACGGGTCCGCTGTGTCATCGAACTGCAGCCCGTCGATCTTCTCGCCGCGCCGCTTCACCTTGTCGGTGGAGATGCGGATGTCGCGGATATCGCGGTCGGCCTGGGAGAAATGGTTCTGCAGCTTCTCCACGCGCTGATCCAGCCGCTCAACGTCCTTCAGCAGGTGCAGCAGTTCGGACTGAATGACCCCGGCCTGCTCGCGCATATGCACGTCCTTCAGCACCGCCCGCACCGTGTTCAGCGTCGCCATCAGGGTCGTCGGCGAGACGATCCAGACCCGGCGGCGATAGGATTCCTCCACCACATTGGGGAAGCGGGCATGCAGTTCGGCGTAGACCGCCTCGGAGGGCAGGAACATCAGGGCCGATTCCGCTGTCTCGCCAGGCACGATGTAACGCTCGGCGATGTTGGCGACATGCACGCTGACATCCTTGGTGAAGGTCCGCGCCGCCTGGATCCGCGCGGCCTCGTCCTTCGCTGCGGTCAGGGCGCGATAGCTCTCCAGCGGGAACTTGGCGTCAATGACGATCGGTCCCGGCGGGTTGGGCAGCTTCAGCAGGCAGTCCGGCCGCCGGCCGCCGGCCAGGGTCGCCTGAAACTCATAGGCCGAGGGCGGCAGGATGCCGGTGACGATATCCATCAACTGGACCTCGCCGAAGGCGCCGCGCGACTGCTTGTTGGACAGGATGTCCTGCAGCCCGACCACCTCGGTCGACAGCTCGGCGATGGTCTTGCGCGCCTCGTCGATCATGGCGAGGCGGGTCCTGAGGTCGCTCATCGTATTGGCGGTCTGATGGGCGTTCTTCTCCAGCGTCTCATGCACCTTGGAACTTACCGCCGATAGCCGCTCTTCCAGGGATTTGCTGATCTGGCGTTCCTGCGCCTGCAGCCGCTCGGCCAGCTGGGACTGGGCGCTGGCGCTCTGCTCGGCGATCTGGCTCAGTCGCCCGGTCAGCTCGGCCTGGCCGGCACCCATATGCCGGGCGGTCTCCGCCAGATGCGACACCTGGCCTCCCATGTCCCCCAACGCCTGCTGCGTGGCGGTGGTGCGCCGGACCAGAACAATGATCACCACGATCAGGGCCAGCAGCACCGCCGTGCCCAGCCCGATCCCCAGCGCCACCAGCACCGCCGGGTCGATCCGATCGATGATCGACAGATCCATCTTGTTCCGCATCCGTTCCGATTCGCGTGTTCGCAACGGTAGCATTTGCCGACTGAGACGGCGATGCTTGACGGCGACAGGGTGAGGTCATATGTCCAGACCTTCATGGACATCAATCCGCGCAGGCGGCGCGGAAATCGGAGCGTTATAGAGCGGCAGGCATGGCTATCCGGGAGATCATCATCGCACCCGACCCGGTGCTGCGGAAGAAGGCGTCCAGGGTCGAGGCGGTCGACGACCGCGTCCGCGCCCTGATGGACGACATGCTGGAGACCATGTACGACGCGCCGGGCATCGGTCTGGCGGCGCCGCAGATCGGCATCCTGGAGCGGGTCATCGTGGTTGACGTGTCGGCCAAGGATGAGGAGCGGCAACCGCTGCGCCTGGCCAATCCGGAGGTGGTGTGGACCTCGGACGAAACATTCACTTACGAAGAGGGCTGCTTGTCGCTGCCGGAACATTATGCCGAGGTGACCCGGCCGGCCGAGGCCAAGATCCGCTATCTCGACGAGGACAATGCGCCGCAGGAACTCCATGCCAAGGAACTGCTGGCCACCTGCATCCAGCATGAGATCGACCATCTGAACGGCATCCTGTTCGTCGACTACCTGTCGGCCCTGAAGCGCAACATGATCCTGCGCAAGCTGACCAAGATGAAGAAGGCGAACGCCGCCTGACCTGCGCGGCTGCCATAGGGCCGCTGCCGATTTCACATATTCAGCCAACGCGCTAGAACACCCGACATGACCAATCCCCGCCTGCGCCTGGCCTTCATGGGCACGCCGGAATTCGCGGTGCCGAGCCTGTCGGCGCTCGTCGATGCCGGCCACGACCTGGCGGCGGTCTATACCCAGCCGCCGCGACCGGCCGGTCGCGGGCATCGCGAACGCCGTTCGCCGGTCCATGACTTCGCTGCCGAGAAGGGCCTGCCGGTGCACACGCCGGTTTCGCTCAAGGACGAGGCCGAGCATGTCGCCTTCGCGGCGTTGGGTCTGGACGCGGCGGTGGTCGCGGCATACGGGCTGATCCTGCCGAAAGCCATCCTGAATGCGCCGCGCCTCGGCTGCCTGAACGTGCACGCGTCGCTGTTGCCGCGCTGGCGGGGGGCAGCGCCGATCCACCGCGCCATCCTGGCCGGCGACCGCGAGACCGGGGTGACCATCATGCTGATGGATGAAGGGCTCGATACCGGCGCCATGCTGCTCAGCCGGTCCGTCCCCATCGACGAATCTACTACGACCGGCATCCTCCATGACCGCCTTGCCACTCTGGGCGCCGACCTCATCGTCGAAGCCCTGGAAACGGCCGCGGTCAGGGGGCTGGCGCCGGTGCCGCAGCCGGCGGAGGGCGTCACATATGCCGCCAAGATCGCTCCGGCCGATGGGCGCATCGATTGGTCCGATGCGGAACTGGTGGGCCGCCAAGTGCGCGCCCTGTCGCCCCGTCCCGGCGCCTGGTTCGAATTCGCCGGCGAGCGGCTGAAGGTCCATGCTGCGGAACCGGCAACAGGCGAGGGTCCGGCGGGCGCGGTGCTGGACGATAATCTGACGGTCGCCTGCGCCGCCGGCGGCGCGGTGCGGCTATTGCGCCTGCAACGTCCCGGCAAGGCGCCGATGGAGGCCGGCGACCTGCTGCGCGGATTTGCCATCCCCGAAGGCAGCCGGCTGTGACCCGCTACAAGCTGACCATCGAATATGACGGCCGCCCCTTCGTCGGCTGGCAGAGGCAGGCCAACGGCCCGTCGGTGCAGCAGGCGGTGGAGGAGGCGATCCACGCCTTTTGCGGCGAGACGGTGCGGGTGCAATGTGCCGGGCGCACCGATGCCGGCGTGCATGCGCTGGGCCAGGTCGCCCATGTCGACCTGGTGCGCGACGCCGCGGCGGACAAGCTCCGCGACGCGGTCAACTACCATCTCAAGCCGCAGCCGGTGGCGGTGCTGGAAGCGGCGGAGGCCCCGGAGGATTTCAACGCGCGCACCTCGGCAATCGGGCGGTCCTACCTCTATCGGATCGTCAATCGCCGGGCGCCGCTGGCCCTGGAGGGCGGACGGGCCTGGCATGTGATCCGCCCGCTGGATGCCGAGGCGATGCACGCGGCCGCCCGCGAACTCATCGGCCATCACGATTTCACCAGCTTCCGGGCCAGCGAGTGCCAGGCCAAATCGCCGGAGAAGACGCTGGATCGGCTCGACGTCACCCGTCTCGGCGAGGACATCGAAATCGTCGCCGAGGCGCGCTCCTTCCTGCACCACCAGGTCCGCAACATGGTCGGCACCCTGAAACTCGTGGGCGAAGGCAAGTGGAGTGCTGGGGACGTCGCCGACGCCTTGCAGGCCCGCGATCGGTCCGCCGCCGGTCCGACGGCGCCGGCCGACGGGCTGTACCTGGTCGCCGTTCGCTATCCACCCGATTGAGCGGGCTCGAACCCGTTCTAGAGCGTGCCCCGGATCATCGCGCTGGAAACGTCGCGGATCAAAGCGCCGAGGAAGAAATCGGCGGCGGTGAGCCCGGCGGCGAGGCCGCCATTGATGTCGAGCGCCGTCTTCTTCACGTACCAGAAGTAGACCAGGATCAGCGACATCACGGCAAAGAACAGCAGATCGACGATCGGCTCCGGCAGCAGGCCGACGCGATGCGCCAGCACCACCGGGAAGCGCACCGCCATCGCCACCACCGTCGCCCAGTTGGCGGCCACCAGATAGACGAAGAAGCGCTCTTCGCGGTCGATCCACTTGCAGATGCTGATCATCAGCACCGGAAACGCGGTCCAGGCGATGACCAGGCGGAAAAACTCGACGGTGAAGACATGGGCTGCGGACAGGGTGTCGAGCTCGTCCCACCATCGCGTCACGATCAGGAAGACGTAGAACGGCAGCAGCAATCCGGCCGCGTAGAAGCTCTTCAGCGCACCGGAGGGGGTGCGGTCGAAGAACGCCATGCCGCCCGGGTCCCGGCAGGCCAGTCGATAGGCCCCGAAGACCGCACTTCCCATTTCGTTGACCGTGATCACGCCGTGCGATCCGCTGCTGTGATGCGTTTCAAGCGATCAGGATGACTCCACGACAGCAAAGAAGTCGTGAACAACCGCGGCGTAAACCTCTGCTAATAACTCGATATCGGCGATGGCGACGTGTTCGTCAACCTGGTGGATTGTCCGGCCGACCAGCCCGAATTCCACGACCGGGCAATAATCCTTGATGAACCGGGCATCCGAGGTGCCGCCGCTGGTGCTCAGCTCCGGCATCACACCGGTGATCCGCTGCACCGCGCCCGACACCACCCGGCTCAGCGGGCCCTCCGCCGTCACGAAGCTCTCGCCGCTGCAGCGTACCGTCAGCTCGTAATCGCCGCCAGCGGCATCGAAGGTACGGCGGATCCAGTCTTCCAGGCCGGCGGCGCTGTGGCGGTCGTTGAAGCGGATGTTGAAGGCGGCGCTGGCCCGGGCCGGGATCACATTGTTGGCCGGATTGCCGATATCGATCGTGGTGATCTCCAGATTGCTGGGTCCGAAATGGTCGCTGCCCTGGTCCAGCGGCTCCGCCGTCAGCCCGGCCAGCATGGCGACCAGCCGGTTGGCCGGGTTTTCGGCGCGATGCGGATAGGCGGTGTGTCCCTGGATTCCGTTGACAGTCACCCAGCCCGACAGGCTGCCGCGCCGACCGATCTTGATCATGTCGCCCAGCGTCTCCGGGCTGGTGGGCTCGCCGACCAGGGCCGCGTCCAGCCTCTCGCCGCGATCTTCGAGCCATTTCAGCAGCTTGACCGTACCGTTCACCGAATCGGCTTCCTCGTCGCCGGTAATCAGCAGGCTGATGGAGCCCTTAAAGGAGTCTCCGGCCCCGCCGAGATAGCGCTCGACGCCGGCCAGGAAGGCGGCAATGGCGCTCTTCATGTCGGCGGCGCCGCGGCCATAGAGCAGGCCGTCCTCGATGACCGCTGCGAAGGGGTCGTGCCGCCAGGCGCCGGCATCGCCGGCCGGCACCACATCGGTGTGGCCGGCGAAACAGAAATTCGGCCCTTCGGTCCCGAGCCTGGCATAGAGGTTGTCAATGTCCGCGTGGCCGGGCTCGCTGAACGTGATCCGCTCGCACTCAAACCCCAGCCGTTCCGCCGCAAGCTGCACCTCGGCCAGCGCGCCGGCATCGGCCGGGGTCACGCTCGGGCAGCGGATCAGCGCCTGGGTCAGCGCGACCGGATCGATCTCCGACATGAACGGAGTCAGTCCCTCAGCAGCTCATTGATCGAGGTCTTCGAGCGAGTCCGCTCATCGACCTGCTTGACGATGACCGCGCAATAGAGGCTGGGGCCGGGCGATCCGTCGGGCAGCGGCTTGCCGGGCAGGGAGCCGGACACGACCACCGAATAGGGCGGCACACGGCCGTAATGCACCTCGCCCGTGGCGCGGTCGACGATCTTGGTCGATGCGCCGATGAACACGCCCATGGAGATCACCGATCCGCGCTCGACCACCACGCCCTCGACCACCTCGGAGCGGGCGCCGATGAAGCAATCATCCTCGATGATCACCGGGCCGGCCTGCAGCGGCTCCAGCACCCCGCCGATGCCGACACCGCCGGAGATATGCACGTTCTTGCCGATCTGGGCGCAGGAGCCGACGGTGGCCCAGGTATCGACCATTGTGCCGCTATCGACCCGGGCGCCGATATTGACGAAGCTCGGCATCAGCACGACGCCCGGCGCGATATAGGCGGAATGGCGCACCACCGCGTTGGGAACGGCCCGGAACCCGGCCTCGCGGAAGCGGTTCTCGCCCCAGCCCTCGAACTTCGACGGCACCTTGTCCCACCAGGTCGCCGCCCCCGGGCCGCCCTGCACCACCTGCATGTCGTTCAGGCGGAAACTCAGCAGCACCGCCTTCTTCAGCCATTGATGCACGATCCAGCCATCGCCGGTCTGCTCCGCGACCCGCAATTCGCCCGCATCCAGCCCGTTCAGCGCCGTCTGCACTGCCTCGCGCACCGGTCCGCTGGTGGTAATGGAGATCGTCTCGCGTTCGTCCCAGGCCTGCTCGATGGTCTGCTGCAATGCGGTGTCGGTCATGGTCTGTCGTCTGGTGGATATGGGCGGGAAGCGGCGCACCTTGGGTCGCGCCCGGCCTCCTGTCAACCGGATGCCCGGCGTGCCGCCACTACCGATGTCAGCCAGTCGGCCAGATCGTCGATTTCCCGGTCCACATGGGTCTCGCCGGGCTTCGGGCCGGTCCAGGCATGCTCGGTCTTCACCCAGACCGTGGTCATGCCCATGGCATGGGCCGGTACCAGGTTGACAGCCATGTCCTCGACCATCGCCGCCGCGGAAGGGTCGATGCCGTGGGCATCGATCATGCGGTCATAGGCGCGCTGGTCCGGCTTGGGCAAGTACTCCGATGCCACGATGTCGACGATCGCCTCGAAATGCCGCGATACGCCTAGCCGGTCCATCACCCGCTCGGCATGCGCCGCCGAGGCGTTGGTGAAGATCAGCTTGCGGCCGTCCAGCGCCGCCAGGGTCTCGTCCAGCGCCGGGCTAGGCGGCACCGGCGTCACGTCGATATCGTGGACGTAATCCAGGAATTCCTCCGGCGAGACCCCGTCCTCGGTCATCAGCCCGCGCAGGGTGGTGCCGTGTTCCAGGAAGTATTTGCGCTGCAGGGCCCGGGCGGAGTCGATATCCATTTCGAAGCGCTCGGCGATAAAGCCGCCGATGCGCAGGCGCACCTGTTCGAACAGGTCGCAGGAGGCCGGGTAGAGTGTGTTGTCCAGATCGAAGATCCAGACATCGACATGGGCGAGTGCGGGGGATGAGGCGGTCGGGGGCATGGAACGAAAGCTAGGCTGCGGTTACGGAGGACGCAAGTTAGCGTTAACGTGTTTTAAGCACCGCTTAAGCGCGCGAAGGTAGCTTTTCGGAGATAGGTATTTTCCGAAGGTTGCCGACTTGCGTCTGTTCCACCGTCAGGAGAAATCCGCATCGGGTCGAAGCGCCCCGCCGCGCGCGGCCGTGCCGGACCTGATCGAGCGCCATCCGGGCCTGGCCATGGTGGTGGCGGCCGACGGCACGGTGCTGACGGCCAGTGAATCGCTGCAGCCGCTGATCGATGCCGGCCCGTCCGGCCCCTGGTGGGATCAGCTCTATGGCTGGCTGACCCGGCCGGCCGACGATGACGGCACGGTGAAGATCTTTCCGCTGGAAACCGATGGCGGCCCGGCCGTGGTGGAATGGACCGCCGTCGCCCTGCCGGACAACACCGTCGCCCTTCTGGGCCGCGACGTAACCCTGGACACCAATCTGCGCGATGCCCTGGCGGAATCCCGCCAGCGGTTCCGCGACCTGGTCGACATCTCCAGCGATTTCGCCTGGGAAACCGGGGCCGACGGGCGCTTTGTCTATGTGTCGCCGGAAGGCGCGCTGGGCTATGCCGCCGATGCGCTGGTCGGCCACGACCCGGACGATCTGCTGAAGGATCGGGACTCGGTGACCCGGTCGCCCTTCCAGGCCCGGCGGGCCGTCAATCGGGCGGAGCTCTGGCTGCGCCGCTCCGATGGCGAGGATGCCTGCGTGGTCGCCTGGGCCCGTCCGCTGCTGGACGAGGCCGGCGACTGGCGCGGCACCCGGGGCCTGTGCCGGGAAGTCACCGAGATGCGCCGGCGCGAGGCGGCCCTGGCCCGGGCGCGGACCCGCGAGCAGTTGCTGGAGCACATCGTCCGCACCATGCGCGACGAGGTCGAGCCCGGCCGGATGCTGGCCGGTGCCGCGACCGCCATCGCCAATGCCATCGGCGCCGATGGCTGCCGGCTCTATCGCCGGGATATCGAAGGCCGCGTCGTCGTCGCTGCCGATCACGGCAGGGTCGACGCAACCTTCGATGTGGCCGAGATCCTGGACCGGCCCGGCGTCGGCACCCGGGCGCGGCGGGTGGGATCGAAGAAACGCGGGCTGGCGATTGCGGCCCGGGCCCAGGACGGGGCCAGCGGCGCCGTCATCGTCTGGCGGTCGCCGGGCGGCGAAGCCTGGACGGATGAGGATTGCCAGCTGATCGAGGCGGTCGGTGACCAGATCGGCGTCGCCTATCTGCACACCGCCTATCTGGAGCGGCTGCAGGCCCAGGCCGACCGCGACGGCATGACCAAGCTGCTCAACCGCCGCGCCATGATGGAGCGGCTGGCGGAGCGGATGGATGGGCGGAACCGGGGCGCGGGGGCGGTGCTCTACATCGACATCGACAATTTCAAATCGGTCAACGACGTGCATGGCCACCAGCGCGGCGACGCGGTGCTGACCGAGGTGACGACGCTGTTGCGCGAGACCACCGGCCCCGACGATCTGCGCGGCCGCATCGGCGGCGACGAATTCGTGGTCTGGCTGGAGGGCGCCGACGGTTCCCGGGCGGCGGAAGTCGCAACGGCGATGGCCGAGCGCGGCCGGACGCTGGCGGCGCATTCCTCGGCACCGGACCGGCCCGCCGGCCTGTCCGTCGGGGTTGCGGTGCGCCCGGCCAAGAGCCGGGAGCATGTCGCCGCGACCATCGAACGGGCCGACAAGGCGATGTATCAGGCCAAGGCCGCCAGCCGCGAAGCCCTTGCCGGCGGCGGCTGGGCCCTGGCCGAAAACGGAGAAGCGACATGAGTGGGCAACCACAGCGGCGGCCGGCCGACGACGGCGCGCAGGACGCCAAGCTCCGGGCCCGAAACGCCGATCCGGACGTCCGGCGATCCGTCGCCGAGCGGACCGATGTCTCGCCGGAACTGTTGTTCTTCCTGGCGGCCGATACCGCCGAGGCCGTGCGCCGGGAGATCGCCGCCAACCCGGCGACGCCGGGGCAGGCCGACGTCCTGCTGGCCAAGGATCCGGCGGATTCGGTCCGGTCCGCCGCGCTTGAGAAGGCGGTCGGCCGGATCCCGCCCAATGGCAGCGAGCCGGACGGGCCGCTGGAGAAGTTCACCCTCAAGGTGCTCACGGTCCTGGCCGACGATCCGTCGCCCGCCATGCGGCAGATGCTGGCGGAGGCGGTGCAGTCCCTGGTGCACGTGCCGCCGGCCGTCGTCAGCTGCCTGGTCCGCGACGAGGAAGCGAAGGTGGCCGAACCGGTGCTGCGCAACTCGCCGCAGGTCACCGACGAGGATCTGGTCACGGTCCTCAAGACCACGCCGACGCGCGGCCGGGTCGCCGCCATCGCGCAACGGTCGGACCTGTCGCAGCGGGTCGCCGATGCGGTGGTGCGCACCGACGACATCGATGCGGTTGCCCTGCTGCTGGGCAATGAAAGCGCCCAGATCCGCGAGGAGACGCTGGATCACATCCTGGCCAGGGCGCCGTCGCGCAAATCCTGGCACCGGCCGCTGGTCTACCGGCCCAACCTTTCCAGTGCCGCGGTCCGGCGTTTGGCGCGCTTCGTCGCGGTGTCGCTGATCGAGGTGCTGCAGCAGCGCCACGAGATGGACGAGGAAACTGCAGAGGCCGTCGTCGCCACCCTGCGCACCCGGCTGGCAAAGAACGGCGCGCCGCTTGCCGACGAGCCGCCGCCGGCCACGGAGGGGGAGTCCGACGGTCCCTCGGGCGCCGACCGGGCGCGCAGCATGCACGCCGAGGGCACCCTGACCGAGGACGAGATCGACGATGCGATCTTCCGCGGCGATCGGCCCTTCGTGGTCCGCGGCCTGGCGCTGCTGGCCGGGGTCTCCGACGCGATCGTCGAGGCCATATTGAACGCCCACAGCGCCCGGGGCGTGGTGGCAATCGTGTGGAAGGCCGGGCTTGGCATGCGGCTGGCGATGAAGGTCCAATTGCAGATCGCCCAGATCGCTCCGAGTAGCGTCATCAAGGCCCGCGATGGCGTCGATTTCCCGCTGACCGAGGAAGAGCTGACCTGGCAGCTCGAATTCTTCGGCGCGGCCTGAAGCCGTATGCGCTCGTGCGCAATCGGCACCGGCCCGAAGAAGAATCCGGATCGATCGGGCGGCGGAGAATTCCGCCGCCCGGCCGCGCAGGCTGCGGCTTAGCCGCCCTTGACCGAACCTGCCAGCAGGCCGCGCACGAAGTAGCGCTGCAGCGACAGGAAGAAGAGCAGCGGCACGATGATCGAAACGAAGGCGCTGCTGGTCAGGATCTCCCAGTTGTCGCCGCGCGACCCCAGCAGCTCTCGCAGCTTCGAGGTCATGACGATCTGGTTTTCCTGCTTGCCTAGGAATACCAGGGCCACCAGCAGATCGTTCCACACCCAGAGGAACTGGAAGATCGCGAACGAGGCCAGCGCCGGCACCGACAGCGGCAGGATGAGCCGGGTGAAGATGTGGAAGTGCGAGGCACCGTCCACCTTGGCCGATTCGATGATGTCCTTGGGCAGGCCGCCGACATAATTGCGCAGCAGGTAGATCGCCAGCGGCAATCCGAAGCCGGTATGGGCCAGCCATATGCCGGGATAGGATTTCGCCGACACGTCGAACGCCGCACCGATCCCGTTGTACATCCGCAACAGCGGGATCAGCGACATCTGCAGCGGTACGACCAGCAGGCCGACGACGACCGCGAACAGGAATTGCCGCCCGGGAAAATCCATCCAGGCGAACGCGTAGGCCGCGAAGGCTGCAATCAGGATTGGGATGATCGTGGCCGGTACCGTCACCGTCAGGGTGTTGATGAACGACTGGCCGAAGCCTTCCGAAGACAGGATCTCGCGATAGTTGTCCAGGCTGAAGATCGGCGGAATCTGCGCGATATAGAAGAAGCGCTTGCCGCGCGCGTTGTCGAACGGCACCGGCGACACCCACTCATAGGTCCCGTCCGCGTTCAGCGTGAACCGGGTGCCGTCGTCCAGGCTCGCGGTCTCGCCGGCCTGGAACTCGGTCAGGTCCCTCTGGCCGGTGCCGAAGGTGGCAATCGATTTCGGGCTGCCTTCCTCGAAGAACGAGCCGGAGATGATGTATTCGCCGCCCCGTTCGACCTGATCGTCGGCAGTGCCGGTGCGGCCCCGCTCGGCCCCCTGTGAGGCGGACAGCGCCGTCCACCAGCCCGAGACGATCAACTGGTCCTTGTCGCGCAGCGAGCTGATCAGCAGTCCTGCCGTCGGGATCGTCCAGCCCAGCACAAGCAGGAAGAGGCATAGATGGGTGACCATCCGCAGCGGATGCATCACCTTGATGCCCATGATCCGCCGGGTCTTCATCGCATGCCCTCCTCTTCCTGGAAGCGCCTTATGTTCCAGATCATGATCGGGATCACCGCGATCATGATGATCAGCGCGACGGTGCTGCCGCGGCCGAAATCGCCGCCGCCGCGGAACATCCAGTCGAACATCAGGTTGGCCAGGACCTCGGTGTCCCATTGGCCGTTCGTCATCGCCAGAACGATGTCGAACACCTTCAGGACGATGATGGTGATGGTGGTCCAGACGACCAGCACCGTGCCCATGATCTGCGGCAACATGATCTTGAAGAAGATCTGGAACTCGTTGGCGCCGTCGATGCGAGCCGCCTCCAGCGTCTCGGTCGGCACGCCCCTGAGCGCCGCGCTCAAGATCACCATCGCGAAAGGCGTCTGGATCCAGATCAGGATCACCATCAGGAACAGGCTGTTCCAGCCGGGGAGCGTGACCCAGGCCTGCGGTTCGAAGCCAAATGCCACCACGAGCGCGTTCAGCAGACCGATCTGGTCTGCATCGGGTCCGCGAAAATCATAGACGAACTTCCAGATCACGCTGGCGCCGACGAAGGAGATCGCCATCGGCAGAAAGATGAATGTCTTCGCGATCGTGCCCCACGCAACCTTGTCGGCCAGGACGGCGACGATCATGCCCATGATCGTGCTCATCGCCGGGACGATCAGCAGCCAGAGGATGTTGTTCCAGATCGACTGCAGGAACTCGTCGTCGGTGAAGGCCCAAACGAAATTCCCAAACCCGACGAAGATGTCACCGGTGCGGTCGAAGAGGCTGAGCTTGGCGGTCTCGAAGACCGGGTAGACCAGGTAGATGCCGAGCAATAGGAGAGCCGGTCCGACGAAGAGCCAGGGCCGGATCGCGCCCCGCGTGGTCTCCCGGCTGATCACACGGCCGTCCGGCCTGCGGCGATCGCCCAGGAAGGTGTCGAGAGCCCAGTTCGTACCAGAGAAGTAGAGAATACTGGCCCCAACGCCGAGTACGATTGCGACAAGGGCACTGAGTAGCTGTCCAGCCACGCCGTCGATCTCCGTGTTGTTTGGGGCCGGCGGGCTTGACGCTTAGCCAAGCCCGCCGGTGACGGTGACTACAGGGACTGCCGCGATCTACTTGATGGCGTCCCAACTGCGTTGGACCGCGTCGGCAATATCCTCCGCCGAACTGCCGCTGACATAATCGACCATGCCGGTCCAGAACGATCCGGCGCCGACGGAACCTGGCATCAGATCGGAGCCGTCGAACCGGAAGGTCGTGGCGTTGAGCAGGATCTCGCCCTGCTTACGCAATGTCGGATTGGCATAGGTGTCGACATTCACGCCCATGTGCGGCGTCAGGAGCCCGCTCTGGGACATCCAGATCTCGTTGGCCAACGGGGTCTTGAGGTATTCAAGCAGCATCCGCGTCGCCTCGTTGTCCGCGGTGATCGCCCACAAAGTCCCGGCGCCTAGCACGGGATTTCCGAGATCCTCAGCTTCGAACGGCGGGAAGTAGAAGAAGTCAGCGTCCAGGCCAAGTTCCGTCCCATCCGGGAAGAAAGTGGTGATGAAGCTGGCCTGCTTGTGCATGTAGCAGCGCGGCGGAACCGAGAACAGCCCGCTGGGGGCGTCACGGAAATCGGTCGCGCCGACGGCCGCGGCGCCGCCGTCGACCCAGTCATCGTTCTTGGCGAACGTGCCGAAGGTATCGATGGCGTTGACGATGCGCGGGTCGTTGAAGGCGATCTCGTTGGTCACCCAGCCGTCATAGACATCCGGCGCCTGGGTGCGCAGCAGCAGATCCTCGACCCAGTCGGTCGCCGGCCAGCCGGTGGCGTCGCCGGAGCCGAGCCCGATGCACCACGGCGTGCCGCCATCTTCGACGATCTGTTCGCTGAGCGCGATCAGCTCTTCCATGGTCTCCGGCACTTCGTAGCCGGCATCTTCGAAGTTCTCCGGCGAGTACCAGACCAGGCTCTTCAGATCGACCTTGTAGAAGAAACCGTAGAATTCCGGATTGCCGTCAGGTCCGGGATACGTCCCGAGATCGACCCAGGACTGGCCAGCGGCGTAATTGTCGATAACCCACTGCCGCGTCTCGTCGCCGAGCGGAATCAGCCCGCCCTTCGCCGCCTGGTTTGCGGCCAGGCCGGGCTGCGGGAACACCGCAAGGTTCGGCGGGCTGCCAGCCTGGATGTCGATGACGATCTGCTGTTCGAAGCTGTCGGAGCCGGCGTAGTTCACCGTCGCGCCCGTCGCCGCCACGAAATAGTTGAGGACGCTGTTGACCAGATCGCGGTCGGGTCCGAGCCACGGGCCGAGGATCGTAACCTCCTGCCCGCTCAGATCCATCGCCTGGAACCGATCCAGATCGCCCCAGTGGAAACGGGAATCGTCACCGATCGGATAGACGAGATTGCTGCCATCCTGTGCCTGCACGGCACTGGCCGCCAGCAGCGAAAGCGCCGCAGCGCCCAGGGGTATGGCCTTTCGAAGGGTCATTCTTTGAGTACCTCCCAGTAATTTCTATTGCTCGCGGGAACATTGGCGTCCCGGTTTAAAACGCTCGTCCGGCCCTCGCAGTCTTTGCCGCTGCGCTCACGTAAACCGTCTCGAATTTATGGGCCTATGTTCCCAGATCGCTTCAAGAACCGCGGGAACCGTAGCACTCCGATCCCTTGAGTTGAAGTGCGGAAAGTCATCTTCGCTCGGGATAGGCGACGGAAAAGCAAAAATAAAATGCGAACGCGCTTTGAGACCGGTTCCGCACAATTCTTGGTCAGCTATGACCAAATATTAGGCACTCCTGATCAGGGTGCCGGCGCCGCCATCGGTGAAGATCTCCAGCAGCAGTGCATGCGCCACCCGGCCATCCAGGATGACCGCCGCCTCGACCCCGCCTTCCACGGCGCCGACGCAGGTCTCGATCTTCGGGATCATGCCGCCATGGATGGTACCATCGGCAATCAGGTCGCGGGCCTGGGCGGAATTGATCTCCGGGATCAGCGCCTTCTGCTTGTCCAGCACGCCGACCACATCGGTCAGCAGCAACAGCCGCTCGGCGTTGATCGCCGCGGCAACCGCGCCCGCCACCGTGTCGGCGTTGATGTTGTAGGTGTGGCCATCATGGTCGAAGCCGATCGGGGCGATCACCGGGATGAACTCGGAGCCCCGGAAGGTTTCCAGGATCTCCGGGTTGATGGTCGCCGGCTCGCCCACGAATCCCAGATCCAGCAGCCTTTCGATGCTGCTGTCCGGATCGCGCTTGCTGCGCTGGAGCTTGCGGGCGGCAACCAGCCCGCCATCCTTGCCCGACAGCCCGATCGCCCGGCCGCCGACCTCGTGGATGGCGGCGACGATGGATTTGTTGATCGATCCGGACAGAACCATCTCGACGATGTCGACGGTGTCGCGGTCGGTCTTGCGCAGGCCGTCGACGAATTCCGACTGGATCTTCAGGCGCTCCAGCATGCGGCCGATCTGCGGGCCGCCTCCATGGACGACCACCGGATTGATGCCGACCTGTTTCAGCAGCACCACGTCGCGGGCGAAATCCCGGGCCAGCTCCGCATCGCCCATGGCGTGGCCGCCATATTTGACGACGAAGGTGGCACCGTTGTACTGGCGCATGAACGGCAGGGCCTCGGACAGGGTGTGCGCCTTGTCCAGCCACTTCTCCAGTTCGGCAGTGCCTGCCTTTTTTGTCCTTGAGGCGTCCATCGCCGCAATCCGCCCTTCTATTCGCGCCGCACTTTAACAGTCCGCGCCGGCAGGTCCAGCGGAGGGGAGAACCGCGGGCTGGACCTAGCCGGCGACAGGCTCCGCCAGCTCGGCCAGCCTTGCGCGCAGCTCGCCGATCCCGGTGCCGTCGCGGGCGCTGGTCGCCAGGATGTCCGGGAAGGCCGCCGGATGGGCCTTCAACGCCGCCGTGGTTTCGCTGACGCGCCGCTCCAGCTCGGCCTGCTTCACCTTGTCGGCCTTGGTCAGCACGATCTGATAGGGCACCGCCGCTTGGTCCAGCATCTCCATGATGTCGCCGTCGCCGGGCTTCACCCCGTGGCGGGCGTCGATCAGGACACAGGCCCGGCGCAGCGTGACCCGCCCCTTCAGATAGGCCCGCAGCAGCCGGGTCCAGGATTCGACCATGCTCTTGGAGACCTTGGCATAGCCGTAGCCGGGCAGGTCGACCAGGGTCAGCCGCTGGCCGAGCTCGAAGAAGATGAGCTGCTGGGTGCGGCCCGGCGTGTTGCTGGTCCGGGCCAGGGTGTTGCGGCCGGTCAGGGCGTTGACCAGGCTCGACTTGCCGACATTGGAGCGGCCGCAGAAGGCGACCTCCGGCAGACCCAGCGGCGGCAGCTGCTGCAGCTTGGCGACGGCCAGGGTGAACCGGCACTCCTGCGCGAACAGAAGCCGGCCGGCCTCGATCTGCTCCGGCGTGGGGTCGCTGGTCATGGCCGTTCCGGGCGTCTGCGGCGGACGCCGCCCGGGTCAGCTGCGGCGGCGCGAGGCCGACCGACGGCCCTTGCCGCCGCGTCGCTTGACGGAAGGCCGGCGCTGCGGCGGCGGCGCTGCCGGCGCCTCCGGCGCCTCGCCCTCCTCGGCGCTTTCGGCCTTGGCCGGCTCGGTTGCGTCGCCCGCATCACCGTTTTGCAGGCCGCGGATCTCGGTATCCACCGCGCCGTCGCCGGACCCCTCCGCCGGCGCCTTGCCGTTCGTTGGGGGCGTGGGCGGCGTCGGCTTCACCACGCCGCCGCCGATCTTCACGCCGGCGGCCCGCATGATGACGTATTGCTGGAGGATCGACAGCAGGTTGTTCCAGGCCCAGTAGATCACCAGCCCGGCCGGGAACGCCGCCAGCATGATGGTGAAGACGATCGGCAGGAAGGTGAAGATCTTCTGCTGGATGGGATCGGTCGGGGCCGGGTTCAGCTTCTGCTGCAGCCACATGGTGATGCCCATGATCAGCGGCCAGGCGCCGATCAGCAGGATCTCCGGCGGGGTAAAGGGCAGCAGGCCGAACAGGTTGAAGATCGAGGTCGGATCGCGGGCCGACAGGTCCTGGATCCAGCCGAAGAACGGCGCGTGGCGCATCTCGATGGTGACGAACAGCACCTTGTAGAGCGCGAAGAAGACCGGGATTTGCACCAGGATCGGCAGACAGCCGGCGGCCGGGTTGGCCTTCTCGCGCTTGTACAGCGCCATCATTTCCTGGTTCAGCTTTTGGCGGTCCTCGCCGAACCGTTCCTTCAGCTTCTGCATTTCCGGCGCCAGGGCTTTCATCTTTGCCATGGCGCGATAGGATTTGTTGGCCAGCGGGAACAGCACCAGCTTGATCGCCACCGTCAGGATCAGGATGGCGACCCCGAAATTGCCGACCAGACCGTTGATATAGGCGAGACCGTAGAAGAACGGCCGGGTCAGGAAGTGGAACCAGCCCCAGTCGATGGTCAGGTCGAAGCGCTGGATGCCGAGCGCGTCGCCATAGCCCTCAATCATCTGCACGACCTTGGCGCCGGCGTAGAGATGGCTGGTCTGCTCGAAGCCGGCGCCGGGGATGACGGTCTCGGCCTCGGTGCGCTGCATGGTTGCCAGATAGCGGTCGCGTCCGCTGGAGTCGCGATGGGCGAAGAGGCCGGTGAACGCCGCCTCCTGGTCGGGAACCAGGGCGACCAGCCAGTATTTGTCGGTGAATCCGAGCCAGCCGCCGACGGATTCCTCCCGAACCTCGCCATCGTCGACCAGCTCGTCGTAATCGTGCTCCTTGAGAGTCTCATCGAAGACCCCGTATGGGCCCTCATGGAGGATGTAGAAGCCGAGCGTGTCGGGCGTGTCGAAGCGCTGCACCCGGCTGTAAGGCGAGACCGAGACTGCGCCATCGCTATTGTTCCTCACCCGCTGGGTGATGGTGAACATGTAGTCGGCATCGACCGAAACGACCCGCTCGAACGCCAGGCCCTCGCCATTGTTCCAGCGCAGCGTGATCGGCTCGCCGACGGTCAGCACCTCGCCATCGGCGGTCCATTCCGTGTCCGGCCCAGGAACCGCGACCCCGCCGCTCGCCGCCCAGCCGAAATCCGCGTAGTAGGGCTTGGGCGCGTTGCGCGGCGATAGCAGGACGATCTCGTCACTCGTCGGATCGACGGTCTCCCGGTAATCGGCCAACGTCAGATCGTCGATGCGGCCGCCGATCAGGGACAGCGAACCGTGCAGCCGCGGCGTGTCGATGCGGATGCGGGCGCTGGCTTCCAGGGCCTCGTCGCGGGTCACCGTCTGCGCCACCGGCTCGCCGGGAAGGTCGACCCCGACCAGCGGGTCGCCGGTTCCGGCACCCGTCCCGGCATCCTGGGTCGTCGACGCCTGCTGCGGCGGCGGTTCCGGCGGCGGGTTCAGGTAGCTGAATGCGAAGATGATCAGGAAGGATAGGACGATCGCCAGAACAAGGTTCTTCTGGTCGGGCATCGCAGGTCAGGCTCCTGGCTCGATCGCCTGGCGATCAGGAAATGTGTCGGCCGGACGTGGGCGGTCCGGCGGTGTTGGTGTCGTCCGAAGCGTCATCGGCCTGCGGGACCGGGTCCCAGCCGCTGCCGCCCCAGGGGTGACAACGCGCGATACGGCGGATGGCCAGCCACCCGCCCTTGATCGCGCCGTGCGCGGTTATAGCGTCCATTGCGTATTCCGAACAGGTCGGACGAAACCGGCATTCGTTTCCGATCAGCGAGGACAGGCTGTACCGGTATGCCAGCACCAATCCCTTCAGAAGATGGGCAAGCGGGCTCACGATTCCAATTCCGTTGCCTTGTCCGTGGTCGTGTCCGCCGGCCGCGATGGCATCAGCTTGGCCAATCCCTGCGCCAGATCGGCCTTTAGCGCGGCATAGGGGCGGTCCACGGTGGCCGCCCTGGCAATCAGCACAACATCGTATCCCGGCGCGGCGGCGCTCGGAAGGATTTCCACCGCGGCGGCGCGCAGCCGGCGCTTGGCACGGTTGCGGGCGACCGCGTTGCCGACCTTGCGGCTGGCGGTGATGCCATAGCGGATGGTGGCGGCCGGCACCGGGGCGGACTCCGCATCGCGGCGCCGGGCCTGCAGCACCAGGCCGGGTGTCGCCCAGCGGCGACGCGCGGCGGCGACCGCGAGGAATTCCGGGCGGCGTTTCAGGCGGGCCAGGGCAGGGATGGCGGTGGTGTCAGAGGCCGCGTGCGCGTCCCGGCCGCTGCCGGTTCGGCGCGACATCGACGGTCACGCCGACAGCCGCTTGCGCCCCTTGGCGCGGCGGTTGGCCAGCACCCGGCGGCCGCCGACCGTCGACAGACGGGCGCGAAAGCCGTGACGGCGTTTGCGCACGATCTTGCTCGGCTGATAGGTGCGTTTCACGACACTCTCCGTAGAAAAACAACGCTGCTCGCAAGCGAGCCGCGCTTATAGGCGCTCGCAGGGGCCAAGTCAATCGCCGTTCAGGCCCCGGAAGCTTAAGATTCCTGCGGGCTCACGAACGGTCTCACACCATGGTGACTGGTGGTTGATCGGGTCGATTGCTAGATACCCGCAAGCTGGCATGGCGAGAAGCCCTGCTGTAAACCTGCTAACCGGCCGGGCGCGTTGGGGGCGCAATCGACATATGGAACAGCAAGTTGCGTCTGCCGACGTGAAAAAGCCGACATCCACTTACAAGCGCTTCCTGCCGATCGGCATTCTGATCGCCGGGCTCGTCGCCTTCTTCGCCTTCGGCCTGAACGACTATGTCAGCCTGGAGGTCCTGAAGGAGAACCGCCAGTCGCTGCTGGACTATGTGGCGCAGAACGCGGCACTGGCCTCGATTGTGTTTCTGCTGGTCTATGCCGTCGCGGTCGCCTTCTCCCTCCCCGGCGGCGCCATCATGACCATCGTCGGCGGCTTCATGTTCGGCACCGTATGGGGTTCCAGTCTGGTCGTCGTGGGCGCCACTTTGGGCGCCACATGCGTCTTCCTCGCGGCCAAGACCGCGCTCGGCGACGTATTGCGGCGCAAGGCCGGCCCCTGGATGGCCAAGCTCGAGGCCGGTTTTCAGGAGGACGCGACAAGCTATTTGATCACGCTGCGGCTGGTGCCTCTGGCACCGTTCTGGCTGGTGAACCTCGTGCCGGCCTTCTTCGGCGTCCGCCTTAGGACTTTCGTCCTGACGACATTCTTCGGCATCATCCCGGGCACGGTGGTCTATGCCAGTGTGGGCGCCGGTGTCGGCGTGATTTTCGACGCCGGAGGCGAGCCGGATCTCGGCATTATCTTCAAACCGGGAATCCTTTTGCCTCTGATCGGCATCGCGCTGCTGTCGCTGGTGCCGGTGGTCTACAAGAAGATCAAGGCCCGCAAGGCCTGACCCCACCATCATCGAAGAGGCAGAGCGATGGCACAGCGCATCGACACCGATATCTGCGTAATCGGCGCCGGGTCCGGCGGGTTGAGCGTCGCCGCCGGTGCGGTCCAGATGGGCGCCGACACGGTGCTGGTGGAGCGCGGCAAGATGGGCGGCGACTGCCTGAATTATGGCTGCGTGCCGTCCAAGGCCCTGATCGCCGCCTCCCGCGCCGCCCATACCGTGCGCACCGGCGCCCGCTTCGGGGTCAACGGCCATGAGCCGGAGATCGATTTCTCCGCTGTGCACGACCATATCCACGGGGTGATCGGCCAGATTGCGCCGCATGACTCCGTCGAGCGCTTCGAGGGCCTGGGCGTCAAGGTCATCCAGGATTCTGCGAAGTTTGCCGACCGCAACACGGTCGTCGCCGGCGATTACGAGATCAAGGCGCGCCGCTTCGTGGTCGCCACCGGATCGCGCGCCGCCGTGCCGCCGATCCCCGGCCTCGACGAGGTCTCCTTCCTGACCAACGAGACGATCTTCGACAACCGGGTCCAGCCGGAACACCTGATCATCATCGGCGGCGGCGCCATCGGTTTGGAGATGGCCCAGGCCCATCGCCGGCTGGGCAGCCGCGTCACGGTGCTGGAGAAATTCTCCATCATGCCCAAGGACGACCCGGAACTGGTCGAGCTGGTCCGCAAATCCCTGGTCGCCGACGGCATCGACCTGCGTGAAGGCGCCGATATCGCCCGGGTCGAGAAGAGCGGCAACGGCATCGTGGTGATCCTCAACGAGCCGTCCGGCGAGGCTCGGGTGGAGGCGAGCGACCTGCTGGTGGCCGCCGGCCGCCGGGTCAACATCGAGGGGCTGGAGCTGGAGAAGGCCGGCATCGACTACGCCCCGAACGGCATCAAGGTCGACGCGCGTCTTCGCAGCACCAACAAGAAGGTCTTCGCCATCGGCGATGTGGCCGGCGGTTTCCAATTTACCCACATGGCCGGCTACCACGCCGGCATCTTCATCCGCAACGCCCTGTTCCGCTTGCCGGCCAAGACCAACACCGCGGCCTTCCCCTGGGTCACCTTCACCGATCCGGAGCTGGCCCAGGTGGGCATGAACGAGGCCCAGGCCCGGGCCGAGCGCCGCGACATCCGCGTCCTGCGCTGGAAGTTCGACGAGAACGACCGGGCCCAGGCCGAGCGCGAGACCGAGGGCATGGTCAAGGTGGTGACCAGCCCCAAGGGCCATATCCTGGGCGCCGGCATTGCCGGCCCCCATGCCGGCGAGCTGATCCACACCTGGGTGCTGGCCATGAGCCAGGGGCTGAAGATCGGCGCCATCGCCAACATGATCGCGCCCTATCCGACCCTGGGCGAGGTCAACAAGCGCGCCGCCGGCAGCTTTTACACCCCCAGCCTGTTCAGCGACCGGACCCGCAAGGTGGTGCGCTTCCTGTCGAAATTCGGCTGATCGATAGCCGGCCGAACCCTACCCGCGGACGAAGCGCAGAGTATCGAAGGTCCGGCGCAACCCGGCGACGTCCCCGGCGAGGGATTCGGGCGTGTCGGATTCGAGCGCGCGCGCAGTCAGCGCCGCAATCCGGGGAATATCGGCTTCGGTGACGCCCCACCGGACCAGTTCCGGCGTTCCGATCCTAAGGCCGTTCAGGTCGCCCGGGACCGGGGCGGCCGGCAGGCCGATGCCGCAGGCGAGGAACCCGGCTCGCCGAAGCGCCTTCGAGGCTCTCTGTCCGCCGCCGTAGCGCGCTGCCTCGACCGCGAACTGATGCGACCGCGTGAAGCCTCGTGCCTTGGCGAAGACCGGAACACCCTCCGCATCCAGGGCCCCGGCGAAGGCTCGCGCCGTGTCGACCATCGCCGCGGCATAGGCCCGGCCATGCTCCCGCCAGTCCAGCATCGTCAACGCCAGCGCCGCCGACTTGGCCACGTCGAAATTCGCCGTCATGCCGGGAAAGGCGATCGCGTCCAGCTTTTCCGCGATCTCCGCATCGTTCGTGACCAGCAGGCCGCCCGCCGGCCCGGCAAGGCTCTTGTAGGTGCTCATGGTCATCAGATTCGCGCCCTCGACCAGGGGATTGGCCCAGGCGCCGCCGGCGATGATCCCGCATTGATGGGCCGCGTCGAACAGCACCTTCGCGCCTACCTCGTCGGCAATCGCACGGATCTCGCGGACCGGATGCGGGAACAGATTCAGGCTGCCGCCGATGGTGATGAGAGCCGGCCCGACCTCATGGGCAAGCGCACGCAGCGCCTGGAGATCGACGGTGTAGCCGTCCGCATCGACAGGGGCGGAATGGCTGACCAGCCCATAGAGACCGGCGCAACCGGGCGCTTGATGCGTGACATGGCCGCCGATCGCGGCGGGCGGCACGATAATGGCATCGCCCGGCTTGCAGGTCGCCATGAAGCCATACAGGTTCGCCATCGCACCGGACGCCACCCTGATCTCGGCGTACCGCGCCCGGAAAACCTCCGCGCAGAGTTCCGCGGCGATGACCTCGATCTCCTCGATCGCCTCCAGCCCCATCTCATATTTGTCGCCGGGATAGCCGAGCGAGGGGCGCGAGCCGAGCCCGGAGGCAAGCAGGGCCTCCGCTCTCGGGTTCATCACGTTGGTCGCGGGGTTGAGGTTGAAGCACTCCTGCTCGTGGATCGCGCGGTTGCGCGCCACCAGGGCGTCGATCCGACTGACATTTCCGTCAGAGTCCCGATCGCACGTGGATTGCGCGATCTCCTGGACATGGGCCTCGCAGGCGGTGGGCACCCACTTCCGTTGCATCAATGCGGCCATCAAGCTCTCCCGTTTGCCTTCGCCAGCGAAGCAAAGCCGCTGGTTTGGCGCAAACGACTTATGCTATTTACTAGGCGTAGAAAATCTAGGGCTATGCCATGCCGGTTTCCCCGCCCAGACCCAAGGGCCCGCCGCTGAACGCCCTGCGGGCATTCGAGGCCGCCGCGCGGCTGGGTGGCTTCGCCTCGGCGGCGGATGAGCTCTGCGTGACGCCGGGTGCCGTCGCGCAACAGGTAAAGGCATTGGAGGCCTGGGCCGGAGCGCGACTATTCGAGCGCGGCGCCCAAGGCGTGGCACTGACGCCGCTCGGAGCGGGAGTGCTCGCGAAATTCTCCGAGGCCTTCGATCGGCTGGGCGAGGCGGTCCAGATGCTGCGGGCCCAGGCCATGCCTCAGCGCGTGCGGGTGGCGACCCTGCCGAGCATCGCACAGCTCTGGCTTTCTCCCAGGCTCCCGGCGATCCGCACTGCCGCGCCGGACATCGAGATCTCGGTCACGGCGCTGGAAGCGCCGCCCAATCTCAGGCGCGAGCCGTTCGATATGAGCCTCTTCTACGAAGACGTGCCGCCCCGTGCCGGATCGGTGAAGATCGCTCCGGACGCGATCTTCCCGGTCTGCGCGCCCGCGCTCGCCACAAGTTTGCGGCAGCCCTCCGATCTGAGGCGGGTGACGCTGCTGCACGACGCGACATGGTCCGATGACTGGCGGTGCTGGACCGCCGCGACTCTGGGGGACGCCGCGTTCGACCTGAGCGGTCCGGTGTTCTCCCTCTACAGCCTGGCCGTCGAGGAGGCGAAGAACGGCGCGGGCGTGCTCATGGGCCACGAAGCGCTCGTGGCCGAGTCCATCGCCCATGGCGCCCTGGTGGCGCCATTCGGGCAGCGTGTCGTCCTCGACCGTTACCTGACGATCCATCTCGCGATGCCGGAGCGGATCGGTCCGGTGCTGCTGACGATCGTCAACGCCCTGACACGATGAGCGTTGCCCCGCCGCGAGGAGGCCGGTACGCCGCGCAGTCACCGCCGCCGTTTCACCCCGCCGGGCAAGTCTCAATTCGGGCCGCGATGCCGCATTCCACCCGATTGGACCTTTGCGCGCCGGGCGTGCTATGACGATTCCGGGTTTTCGCGAACAAAGGGCCCGTCGTCCCATGTCGATGCCTGCCTTTACGCGCAGCCTGTCAGCCCGTCTGCTGGTCATGACGGTGCTGTTCGTGATGGTCGCCGAAGTCTTGATTTACACGCCGTCGATCGCCCGGTTCCGGCTGAGCTGGCTCGACGAGAAGCTGGCGTCTGGGCATCTGGCGGGTCTGGCGCTGGTGGCAACGCCCCAGGGGGTGGTCACCGAGGAGCTCGAGCGCGAACTGCTCGACCATGTCGACGCCTATATGGTCGATCTGCGCCGGCCGGCCACCGACAGCTATATCTATATGCTCGGCAACACCATGCCGCCCATCGACCATGAGGTCGATCTGCGCGAGCGCAATTTCATGGTTCTTATCATGGATGCGTTCGACAGCCTGTTTCAGACCGAGAACCGGGTGCTCAAGGTGTCGGGCTATTCGCCCCGCGATCCGAACGCATTCATCGACGTGATCCTGGACGAGGCGCCATTGACCGAGGCGATGATCGCCTTCTCCAATCGGATCCTCGGCTTGTCGATCGTCATCTCCCTGTTCACCGCCGGTCTGGTGTTCGCATCGCTGCGCTGGCTGATGGTGCGGCCGCTGGCCCGCTTCACCGAGAAGATGATCGCCTTCCGGGACGATCCGGCGGATGCCGACAACGTCATCGTGCCGACCCGGCGCGCCGACGAGTTCGGGATCGCCCAGCGCGAGCTGCACGACATGCAGATCGCGGTCCGCAACGCCATCACCCAGCGCAGCCGGCTGGCCGCTTTGGGCACCGTGGTGACCAAGATCAACCACGATCTGCGCAACATCCTCTCCACCGCGGCGCTGCTCTCGGAGCGGCTGACCCAAGTCGAGGATCCGGTGGTCAAGCAGACCGGGCCGCGGCTGCTGAACGCCATCGACCGGGCCGCCGACCTCTGCCAGCACACCCTGGACTACACCCGCGAGGGCGGCCCGCCGCTGCATCGCTCCTGCTTCGACCTGCATGAACTGGTCGACGAGGTCGAGACCGACATGGCGCCGGTGGAGAACGGGCATTCGCGCTGGGTCAACCGGGTTCCGGACTCCTTCAGCGTCACCGCCGACCGGGATCAGCTGCGGCGGGTGCTGGTCAATCTCGGGCGCAACGCCTTCGAGGCCGGCGCCGACTGCGTCACCATCACCGCCGAGAACGGCGATGGCGGCATCGCCATCAACCTGTGCGACGACGGTCCCGGCATGCCGATGCGCGCCCGCGAGCATTTGTTCAAGCCGTTCGCCGGAACCGTCCGACCCGGCGGCACCGGTCTCGGCCTCGCCATCGCACGGGAGATCGTGGTCGCCCATCGCGGCGATCTGCGGTTGGTGGAAAGCGGCGAAGAAGGAACCGTGTTCGAGATCGCGCTGCCGGCCGCCTAGCAGGGTCGACTCATCGCCCGATCAGTCGGCCAGCGCCTTGCAGAGCACGACCTTGGCGACGCGATGGCCCTGCGTCTGGAAGTGGCCATGCACGGCAGTGGGACGATAGTCGTTCAGAAGCGTGTGGATCGCCGTGCAGCCGTGTTTGGCGGCCAACTCTTCCATGGCCTCGACCAGGGCATTCGTCGCGCCCTTCGGGTCGAACAGATCCATGACCGAGAAATTGTCCACCATCAGCATGTCGCCATGCTGCAGGCTGCGATCCGGCCAGTGGCAGAACAGTCCGCGGATATAGCCCCCATGCTGCGCGGTCATCACACCGCGGACCGGGTCGGCGTCGACGATCAGGGCATTGGCGTAGCGACGCCACGCATCCATCGACAGCGCCGGCAGGAGCGTGTGGACGATCGGATAGGCCTGGTCGATTCCCTCCAGGCCAAGCGGAATGGCGGACGGCGTTTCGGGCATCGCACTATCGCTGCGGTTGCCAGGCTGATACTGGACCGCACTTCCGGATAGTGCGATGATGTAGATCAAGGCAGCGGCCGCGGCTGCCGTGGCAGGACCGCTTTAATTGCGGTTTTGCTAATATTCAGGCAGGATAACGCGTTCCCCCGGAGGCCCAAGGACCCCCGCAATGGCGCCGATAAGTATCTCTCCCAAGCCGACGGTCGCCGGCGACGTCAATCCCTGCAGCGCGTGCCCGATTCGCGAGTTGACCGTATGCGCCGCGCTGGAAGAGACCGAACTGTCGCGGATGGCCGATATCGTCCGCACGCGGCATCTGGAGACCCATAAGACGCTGTTCAGCGAGGGCGACGAGGCGGGTTACGTCTACAACGTCACCGCCGGCACGGTGAAGCTGTACAAGCTGTTGCCCGACGGACGGCGGCAGATCACAGGCTTCCTGTTCACCGGCGATTTCCTCGGCCTGTCAATGCTCGACCGTTACGCCTATTCGGCAGAGACCGTGACGCCGGTGTCGCTCTGCCAGTTCCCGCGACGGCAGATCGAGCAGCTGTTGCAGGAATTCCCCAAGCTGCAGCAGCGGTTGTTCACCATGGCCTCCAACGAGCTCGAGGCGGCCCAGGACCAGATGCTCCTGCTCGGCCGCAAGACGGCAAAGGAGAAGGTGGCATCCTTCCTGATCGGCCTGTCGCGGCGCCTGGAGCGGCGAGGCCAGAAGGGCAATCCGGTGCCGATCCCCATGAGCCGCTCAGACATCGCCGATTATCTCGGCCTCACAACCGAGACCGTCAGCCGGACTTTCACCGCGCTGAAATCCAAGCAGGTCATCCGCCTGCTGGAAGGCAACAAGGTCGACCTGGCCGACCGAGACGTCCTTCTGGACCTGGCAGATGGCGGCTGACCGCCACAGCAAGGCCTAGTACCCACCATCCATGATGGTGGGTACTTCATGATCCGACCCGGACCGCGCAACCTCATCACCGATATCGACGGCATTCGCGTAGGCAATGCCCATGACGCCGCGGCACGGACCGGGACGACCGTGGTGCTGCCGGACAGCCGGGTCACCGCCGCGGTGGATGTGCGCGGCGGCGCGCCCGGCACCCGCGAGACCGACGCGCTCGACCCCTCCGGCCTGGTCGAAGCGGTCGACGCGGTGGTGCTGAGCGGCGGCTCGGCCTTCGGGCTCGATGCCGCGGCCGGCGCGGTCGCATGGCTGGCTGGGGAGGGGCGCGGCTATCCGGTGCACGGCACCCGGGTGCCGATCGTGCCGGCGGCGATCCTCTTCGACCTGGCCAATGGCGGCGACAAGGGCTGGGACGCGGACCCGCCCTACCGACGGTTCGGTGCCGAGGCCTGTGCCTCGGCCGGGCTGGAATTCGATCTCGGAAACCAGGGCGCGGGATATGGCGCCAAGGCCGGCCCCTTGAAGGGCGGCCTCGGCAGCGTCTCGGCGATCGATGCAAAGGCCGGGCTTGAGGTCGGCGCGCTGGTCGCGGCGAACCCGGTCGGTGCGGCGGTGATGCCCGGGCAGGACTGCCTGTGGGCCTGGATGCTGGAACAGGGTGGTGAGCTCGGCGGCCAGCCGGTGCCGACCGCTCCCGTGTCGCTGGAGTGCGATCTGGCGCCGCTGGGAACCGGCGATGCCCGGACCGGCGCTAATACCGTCATCGGCGTTGTCGCCACGTCCGCCGATCTCAGCAAGGCCGAGGCCGGCCGGGTTGCGATCGCCGCCCAGGACGGAATCGCCCGGGCGGTGCGCCCGTCCCACACCCCGTTCGACGGCGACACGATCTTTGTCCTGGCGACCGGGGCGACGGCCCTTGCGGACCCGCGACCGGTGTCTCTCGCGCTCCTCGGCGCCATGGCGGCCGATACCGTCGCCAGGGCGCTGGCCCGCGGCGTCTTCGCGGCCGAGACCCTGGGCGACAAACCGGGCTATCGCGAGGTCCACGGACACGCGCTGAAGCCGACCGTTTGACCGGCCGGGGTTGATGCGGCCGGCCGCGGCGGCGCAATATCCATGAAACGGGCCGCAACGCGCCCGACAGCGCACAGGGGAGTATCAGGAGGATGAACAGTCTGCGCCTTCTCACCGCCGCGATCGCCATGGCCCTGCTGGCCGGGCCGGCGGCGGCCGCCAAGGACAGCGTCGTGATCGGCATGACGCTGGAGCCGCCGCATCTCGACCCGACGGCCGGTGCGGCCGCCGCCATCGACGAAGTGGTCTACGCCAATGTCTTCGAGAGCCTGACCCGCATCAACGAGCGCGGCGAGATCCTGCCGGGCCTGGCGGAAAGCTGGACCGTGTCCGATGACGGGCTGGTCTACACCTTCGCGCTGCGCGACGGCGTGACCTATCACGACGGTTCGAGCTTCGACAGCGCCGACGTCAAGTTCTCCCTGGACCGGGCGCGGTCGGAGGATTCGGTCAACGCCCAGAAGGGCTATTTCGCGGCCATCGCCGCTGTCGAGGCGCCGTCGCCAGGCGAAGTGGTGGTGCGGCTGTCGCGGCCCGACGGCCTGTTCCTGTTCAACATGGGCTCGGGCGACGCCACCATCGTGGCGCCGGAAAGCGCCGACACCAACAAGACCAGCCCGGTCGGCACCGGGCCGTTCAAGTTCGACCGCTGGGTCGAGGGCGACCGGGTCGAGCTGTCGCGCAATGCCGATTTCCGCGACCCGGATGCGGTCCGGCTCAACACCGTCACCTTCCGCTTCATCTCCGATTCCGCGGCCCAGGTGGCGGCCCTGCTGGCCGGCGACGTGGACGCGATCCCCAATATGGGCGCGCCGGAGACCCTGGCCCGGTTCGAGAACGACGACCGCTTTGCGGTGGTGGTCGGCACCACCGAGGGCGAGACGGTGATGGGTGTCAACCTGCGCCGCGAGCCGTTCAGCGATCGCCGGGTGCGCCAGGCCATCGCCCACGCCATCGACCGGCAGGAGGTGGTCGACGGCGCCATGTTCGGCTTCGGCACGCCGATCGGCAGCCATTTCGCCCCACACAACCCGGCCTATGTGGATCTCAGCGGCCGCTATCCGCACGATCCGGACAGGGCCCGGGCGCTGCTGGCCGAGGCCGGCTATCCGGACGGATTCGACATGAACTTCAAGCTGCCGCCGCCGGCCTACGCGCGGCGGGGCGGAGAGATCATCCAGGCGCAGCTGGCCGCGGTCGGCATCCGGGCCGAGCTGGAGCCGGTGGAATGGGCGCAATGGCTGGAACAGGTGTTCCGCGGCTACGACTACGACATGACCATCGTGTCGCATACCGAGCCGCTGGATATCGGCATCTATGCCCGCGGCGGGGAGTACTACTTCGGCTACGAGAATGCCGACTTCAACGCCGTGATCGCCGATCTGGACGCCGCCACCGATCCGGCGGAGAGGGCCCGGCTCTACGGCCAGGCGCAGCGCATCCTGGCCGATGACGAGGCCAGCATCTTCGTCTTCCAGCTCGCCAAGATCGGCGTCCGCAATGCGAAGCTGCAGGGCATGTGGGCCAACAGCCCGATCCAGGCCAACGACGTCACGGCCGCGTACTGGATCGACTGACGCCGGACGAAACAAGGGCGGGCCCTCCCGGTCGGGAAGGTCCGCCCCGCTGTGGCCGCACGGCCGCCCTGGCAGGCAATGGCCTCAGCCGCGGCCGAAGATCGTCACGCTGATGGCGCCGCCCACCTCGCCCAGCCGGCCGCCTTCCATCGGGCCGCCGGTCATGTCGATCTCGCCCTTGGTGCCGCCATGGCAGCTCAGGCAGGACTGCATGTAGTATTCCGGCAGCATCAGCCGGTGCGCCGGCTGGCCGTTCCGGGTGGTGGCGCTAAACACCTCGCGGCCGTAGACATGGCTGTCGGTGCGAAACTGATCCTCGATGACCGAGGATTCCCAGCTGTCCGGCAGGTTCAGCGGATTGCGCACGAAATCCTCCGGCCCGGTGAGCTTGATCTCGGCGATCCCGGCCGCCTTCTCGCCGAACCGGTCGGCGACCTGCATGGCGAAGGTGGCCGGCAGGAAGCCCTTGTAGCCGATCCCGGACACGTTGATGACGTCCTGCCATTGCTCGGTGACCTCGGCGGTCGCCTCGAGCACGGCCTGGACCAGCCGACCGTGCAGCGAGCTCGCCGGGATGTCGGCGATGCGGATGCCGGTGTCGATCTCGAAGTAGAAGATCGTCTCCTGCACCACATACTCCGCCGTCAGCCCCTTATGGCCGATCGACGGGTCGTTGATGACCGGTTGGGCGTCCGAGATCACCTCATGGCCGCCACGCAGCAGGATCGCCAGGCTGAAGGCGATATCGCGGAACTCGTTCGATTGCGCCATCGCCGATTTGGGGCCGCCGGCGCCCAGGGACAGGATACCGGCGCAGAGCGCCCCGGCGAACAGGGCCGCCATGGCGGCGCGTCGTGTGCGTGTCTTTGCGATCATGGATCCAGCTCCAACCTTGGGCACGCGCCAGGGCGCGCCTAGAGATTCTCGTACATCAGGGTGGTCATGTTCAGCGGCGGGATCATCCGCCCGGCATAGCGGGAAACGGTTGTGATCGACCGCTGATCGACGGGGGCGCCGACCGCGATGCCGGCGAGGATCGGCTGGATCTCTCTCCACAGCCGTTGCACCTTGGCAAGCTCGGCCCGAATCTCGTCATTCGCGGCCGGCAACAGGCGCAATTCCGGGTCGCCGTAAATCAGCCCGTTCAGCGTCCGGTCGAATTCGCGGGTCGCCTGGCCGAGCAGCCGACGGTTCTGTTCCTCATTGTCGTGATAGGCGATCGCCAGCAGCTCGCCCAGCATCAGCTGGGTGCGGCTGCGCAGCTGCACGGAGCCGTTCAGGGTGGTGGTCAGGATGGAGTGGGTGTCGCCGCCGTGGGAATACTCCTCAAAGGCGTCTACCGCCTGGTCCACCGTCTCGATCATCACCCGGTGGACTTCCGCCAGTTCGCGGATCTGTGTTTCGCGCACCCCGGACGGATCCTGAAGCGAAGCGGTGAGGGATTGAAGCACTTGGTCGTAGCGGGGCCAGAATGTCTCGACCCGCCCGATCTGGCGGATGACCTCGGGCTCCGACGCGGCGATCAGCCCCAGTTCCTCATCGCCGTTGCGCAGACCGGCGAGCGTGCGCTCGAAGAGGTCGCGCGCCTGCGCCACATTGCGGATGTTTTGCTCGGCGTCGATGCCCAGCGCGGCCAGCATGGTGCCGTTGGTCATCTGCTCGACCAACAGCCATTGCCGCGCGGCCAGGTTTATCGACCGGTTGTAGTCGGACCGCGCCTCGGCGGGCAGCGCGACCAGGACCAGGGCGATGCAGCCCAGGATGCCGGCAAATCTCTGAATCGGTTTGGCGGAGTGCCTGCGCATTGTTTCTTTCCTTTGCTTGCGGACGAATACCAGCCCCTGGCGGGTCCGAACCTCGACAGCCCCTCTAAAGCATGCGTTTCGAACGCACCTTAGAAGGACTCCAAATCGAGCGAAATTTGTCAGGGATTTATGTAAAAACGATTAAGTAGATTGACTAATGTACATTAATATTCATAAGACCTCAGAATTGATCTCACGATATTTTGAAGATTCTAGTAAAGAGGTCTTAACCGTACTAATTTGCGAGTAAATATAGGATCTATACCCAATCAATATACGAGGTCGTTGTTTCGGTTAGCGCCGAATCTCGACCGATCGCGCTGTGCGCTTACTCGATGGTCGGTGCGGATGACCGGTAATAGGCCGTGGTCAGCCGCTGCCGAGACCGCATGAACGCCGCCGTCATGTCGTCGATGGCGTCGGTAATCTCGACGTGAACGTTGAACAGCGCCTCGAATTTATCGACATCCACCAGCGGCTCCCTGCGGAGGTCGTAAACAACCGCCGTCATCGCCGCGTCGTAGCGCAGCCACAGCTCCTCAACCCTGGCGATCCGGTCCAGCACGTCCGGGGAAAGCGGCGGCTCCAGCCCGAGAGCCTCATCGCCGTCGCGCAAGGCGCGCAACGTCTGCGGGAAGGCGGCCTGTTGCTGCTCGATGGTTTCGACCCCTCGAACGATGTTGATGCCGAGGGATGCGAGCGTAGCGGCGTTCGTCATCTGGTCGACCTCGTGCCATTGCCGCAACGACAGGCGCACAGATCGGTCGACAGCGCTGTCGGCAGATGCCGTGACGGTCATCATCATGAGCGCCGTGGCGACCAGAAGGCTCTTGATCAGAATCATGGCCCCAAAAGGCATCGGCTTGCTTGCGGACTTGTACATCCGGGGTCTCCTTCTCTGGCGGATCTGCGGCGGGGCGCGCCACTGAATTCCCCTGATCCGGCCACCCGTCCCGGCGATAACCGCCACGAATGCTGGCCCGGATCGTTTCGTTCTTGTGTCAATTTGCCAGGCATTTGTGTAAATGAAATTAAAAAACCTGATTAACTTATTTTAATATTCAACTTGGGTCCGAATAGACATGCGATAGTCAGGAAGTTCTGCCGAGTTGTATTTGAATTTGAGAGAAACATTCAGAAATACTCTCACAATTCGAGTATCGGTTTTACGCCGGCGACGAATTGGCCGGATGCAGCCAACCTGATGTCGCACGACGCCTTGCACGGCCCAGTCGGATAGCCGTCCGGGCCACGCCGCCGGTTCGAATTCCTTGGACAGCGGTGGGCAAATCGACACACTGGTCCGGCCGGACCATGCTGAGCTTCCTGATCCGCAGATCCCTGACCTTGCTACTGACGCTGCTGGCGGCAGCGCTGGTCGTATTCCTGGTGCTGGAAGTGCTGCCCGGCGACCCGGCCCTGCTGATGCTGGGGACCGAGGCGCGGGACGACACCCTGGCGGCGCTGCGCGCTCAGATGGGCCTGGACCGTCCCGCGGCGGAGCGCTTCCTGCTGTGGATCGCCGGCTTCCTCACCGGCGATCTCGGCACCAGCTACACCTATTCTGTCCCGGTCGCCAAGCTGGTCGCCGACCGCATGGCGATTACCCTGCCTCTGGCGGTGATGGCGCTGGCCCTTTCCACGGTCATCGCCCTGCCGCTCGGCATGCTGGCGGCGGCGCAGCACAACAGGCTCGGCGACTACGCGGTGATGGGATTCAGCCAGCTCGGCATGGCGGTGCCGAACTTCTGGCTCGGCATCGTGCTGACCCTGATCTTCTCGGTGACCCTGGGCTGGTTCGGTTCCGGCGGCTTTCCCGGATGGGAGGCGGGAGCGCTGCCGGCCCTGCAGGCCCTTCTGCTGCCGGCCATCGCCCTGGCGCTGCCCGAGGCGGCGATCCTGGCCCGTGTGACCCGCTCGGCGATGCTGGAGACCCTGCGCGAGGATTATGTGCGCACCGCCCGGGCCAAGGGGCTCGGCCACGCCGCGATCCTGCGCCGGCACGTGCTGCGCAACGCGCTGATCCCGGTGATGACCATCATCGGCCTGCAATTCGCCTTCCTGATGGCCGGCGTGGTGGTGGTGGAGAACGTGTTCTACCTGCCCGGCCTCGGCCGGCTCACATTCCAGGCGGTGACCCAGCGCGACCTGATCGTGGTGAAGGATGTCGTGGTCCTGCTGACGGCGGTGGTGGTGGCGGTCAATCTGGCGATCGACGTGCTCTACGCCGCCATCGACCCGCGGCCAAGGTCGGATTAGATGGAGAAGCCGGTGCCGCCCTCACCCGGTCGCCGCTGTCGCGACGCCCACCCTCTCCCAGGGGGAGAGGGTTGCAGTGCGGACTGCTCAGGGTTCCCTCTCCCCCCGGGAGAGGGTGGCGAGCTTGGCGAGCCGGGTGAGGGCAGCGCCGGCCCATCCGCAGGCGCGATCCGATGATCCACCGCGCCGGCCTCCTCTTCCGCCACCGCAGCCTGGGCCTGGGCACGGTCCTGACCGCGGCGCTGGTCGCCATGGCCGTGGTCAGCCTGCTGTGGACGCCCTACTCGGTAACCGACATCGCGGTGCGCGACCGGCTGCAGGGGCCGAGCCTGGCGCATTGGCTTGGAACCGACCATCTCGGCCGCGACACCCTGTCGTTGATCATGGCGGGGGCGCAGAACTCCATCGCCGTCGGCGTGGTCGCGGTCGGCATCGGTCTCTTGGCCGGCGTGCCGCTCGGTCTGGTCGCCGCCGCGCGTGGCGGGTGGCTGGACCAGGCGATCGGCCGGCTGGTCGACCTCACCTTCGCCTTCCCGGCGATCCTGACCGCCATTCTGATTACCGCGCTCACCTCACCCGGCGCGGTCAACGCGATCGCCGCCATCGGCATCTTCAACATCGCCGTCTTCGCCCGCGTCGCCCGCGGGGCGGCGGTGCAGCTCTACGGTCGGGAGTTCGTGCGGGCGGCGGCTGCGCTGGGGCGCAGCCGTCTTGACGTGGCGCTGCGCCATGTCCTGCCGAATATGCTCAGCCCGCTGATCGTGCAAGCGACGATCCAGTTCGCCATCGCCATCCTGGCCGAGGCGGCGCTCAGCTATCTCGGCCTGGGCACCCGTCCGCCGCAACCGAGCTGGGGCCGCATGCTGCTGGACGCCCAGACCCACATCTATGTGGATCCCGGCCAGGCGATCTTCCCCGGCCTGGCCATCGCCATGGCCGTCCTCGGCCTCAACCTTCTCGGCGACGGCCTCCGCGACGTCCTCGACCCGCGGCTGAGGATCTTCCGGGCGGGGTAGAAGGGCGCGCCTATTTCACGATCAATTCCAGCGGCGCCTGGGTCAGCGGCGCGCAGCCATCGGCCGCCACTTCGACCGTCTGGCCGCTGGTCATGGCCAGGCCGAGATCGCTGTCGAAGATAATGATGTGGATGAAGAACACCATGCCTTCGGCGGCGGGCTCCGGATTGCCATGGAAGAACATCGGCCAGTCCATCCAGTTCGGCGCATAGGTGGCGCCCAGGCTGTAGCCGCAGGCGTTCAGCCGGTGCGGGCCGAAGCCGCTATCGTCCAGCACCTTCGCATGGGCATCGAACACCTCGCCGATCGGGCGGCCGGGTTTTAGCGCTGCCTTGGCCGCCTCGAGCGAGTCGAGGGCGGCGCCATGCATGGCGCGTTGGCGCGGTGAGGGTTCGCCGATGCGGATGGTGCGCATCAGGCAGGCATGGTAGTGGCGGAAGACGCCGGCGAATTCGAGCGTCAGCTGGTCGTCGGAATCCAGATGCCGGCGGCCGGTGAAGTAGCGGCACATCAGCGCCCCGCGCCCGGAGCCGATGATGGTCTCGTTGGCCGGATCGTCGCCGCCGCCGGCGAACACCGCCCCCTGCATGGCGGCCAGGATATCGCCCTCGAAGGCGCCGGGCTCGGCCAGGCGCACGGCCTCCGCATAGGACGCGTCGGCCAGTTCCGCGGCGCGCCGGGCATAGGCAAGCTCGGCCGGGCTCTTCACCAGGCGCAGCCGGGATACCAGGTCCGACGCATCCACGAAGTCGGCGAACCCCTCCAGGGCCGCGCGCAGGCGAAAGCCGAGGGCCGCGGTCAGCCCGTAGGCATTCCACTCCACCCCCAGCCGTTTGCCCTTGAGGCCGTGCTCCTCAAGGATCGTGAGCAGCGCCCGCTCCGGCGTGGCGCCTTCGGAATCCACCCAGACCCGGACATCCTCGATATGCGAGGTGAAGAAGGCCTGGCGCATGTCCGGCGCCCGCGTCAGCAGCGTCATGGTGCCGTCGGCACCCATGTACAGGCATTGGAAGTAGACGTAGCCGAAGGTGTCGTAGCCGGTCAGGTAGTACATGCTCTCCTGGCGGAAGAGCAGCATTCCATCCAGGCCGCGCGCCGCCATGGCGGCGCAGGCCTTCTCCCGGCGCTCCTCCATCTCGACATCGGTGAAATGCAGCGGCATCAGAGGAAACTCGCGATGTCTTCGAGCGGCTTCTTGCCGATCTCGGGGACGGTGGCATCGGCGGCCGGATGCCCGGCGACCAGGATCATCACCGCCCGCTCGTTCGCCGGCCGGCCCAGGATCCGCGCCAGGAACTTCATCGGGCTCGGCGTATGGGTCAGGGTCGCCAGGCCGCAATGGTGCAGGGCCGCGATCAGGAAGCCGGTGGCGATACCGACGCTCTCCTGGACGTAATAGTGCTTCACCCGCTCGCCGTCCGGCCCCAGCCCGTAATTCTGCTGGAAGACCACGATCAGCCAGGGGGCAGTTTCCAGGAAAGGCTTGTTGGCGTCGGTGCCCAGCGGCGCCAGGGCCTGCAGCCAGTCGTCGCCGGCCTTGCCGCCATAGAAGGCCCGCTCCTCCGCCTCCGCCGCTTCGCGGATCCGGCGCTTGATCTCCGGATCGCCGACCACGGCGAAGTGCCAGGGCTGCATATTGGCGCCGGAGGGCGCGGTGCCGGCGGCGGCGATACAGCGCTCGATCACGGCGCGGGGCACCGGCTGGTCGGAGAAGTCGCGCACGGTCCGCCGGCGTCGGATCTCTGCCAGGAAGGCCTCGGCGCGGTCTTGCATCTCCTCTGGCGTGCGCTGCGGCGGCGGATTGAGCGGGATGTGCGGGTAGAGGGTCACGGGCGGTCCTAGCGACGGGGATTGGGAATCCACACCCTATCGCGCCGGGCCGCCCGGATTGAAGTCCCGCTCAACCCTCCGGGCGCGAGGCGGTGAATTCCGGCAGGGTGAAGAGCTCAGCGGGCGCGTCGATCCCGCGCAGGGCGTGCCGGCCGATACTGGTCATTTCGTGCCCGGCCAGGGCGGCTGCGGCGGCGAAACCGTCCGAAGCCAGCACCGGGCAGCCCAGCGTCTTGCACAGCGGCTCGATGCGGCTGGCGGCGTTGACCGTCGGTCCGATGACGGTGAAGTCCAGCCGGTCGGGGGCGCCGATATTGCCGTAGACCACGTCGCCGATGGCCAGGGCCACACCGAAATCCGGCGCCGGCTCGCCGGCCGCCTTGCGTTCGCCGGCCAGGGCCGCCATCCCGGCCCGGGCGGCCCTGACCGCGTTCAGAGCGGCGGTGGCGGCGCGGCCGGAATCGTCGTCCTCGATGGGAAAGATCGCCAGCAGCCCGTCGCCGATGAATTTCAGCACCTCGCCGCGAAACGCCTTGATCGGCCCGACCAGCCGCTCGAAATGGGCGTTCAGCAGATCGATGGTCTTGTTGCTCGGCAGCTGCTCCGACAAGGCCGTGAAGCCGCGCAGGTCGGAGAGCCACAGCACCGCGTTGATGGTCTCGCCGCTGCCGCGATGGATCTCCCCGGCCAGCACTCGCGCGCCGGAGCGCCGGCCGAGATAGGTCTCCAGCAGTACCGAGGCCGTCTGGCGGGTGACGAGGGTTTCCAGTGGGCCGGCCAGCCCGGCCGCAAGCTCTGTCAGGGCTGCGATATCGTCCTCGGCGAAGCCGCCGGCGATCTCGGTCGCCCAGGCGACCCGATGGCGCTGGCCGTCGCCGCAGACCACCGGGCAGGCGAGGTAGTCGGTGGCGCCGGATTCCGCCAGCGCGGCGATCTCCGGATCGGCCGATGCCGGAGACTCCTCGGCGATCCGGACCCGGCGCATCTCATCGTCGGGACGGGATGGCGGACCGGCGGCCGGTCCGTCGGCGAAGGGCAGCCCGATGTGAAACCGGGGGATCTCAACCACCTGGGCCGTATCCCGCCGCCATTCGAAAGAGGACTCCGCGACCAGCGGATGAAGGGCGTGCACGTCCAGCCGGCCATAGCTGATCGCTGCCGGCCCCGCCGCGAGGCGTTGGCAGAGCCCGTCCAGCAGCGCCGCCAGGGCGCCGCCGCGCGTGCCGTCGCGCATCACCCAATCCGCGGCCCTGGCGGCAGCGGCGGGGAGGCCGGATTTGCCATTGGCCTCTGCCATCGATTGCGGTCTCCGACATTCCTGGCTCCGGATCCGAGCATAGCGAAATGCGAATGACGGTCCGTAAGGAACAATGTAAGTTGACACTTACGTAAGTGTTCTCTTACGCTTATTCCATGGACGAGGCATTGCGGGCGCTGTCGGACGGCAACCGGCGGCGCATCCTGTCGCTGGTCAGCGACAAGGAGCGGACGGCGGGCGAGATCGCCACCCATTTCGATATCAGCCGCCCGGCTGTCTCCCAGCATTTGCGGGTGCTGCTCGAGGCCGAGTTGCTGCAGGTGCGCATCGACGGCACGCGGCGGCATTACCGGCTCAACTGGCAGTCCATGCGGGCGGTGCGGGCCGGTCTGGAGGCGTTCTGGGACGAGCGCCTGGCACGGTTGAAACAGGCGGCCGAGGATATTGGCCGACAAGAAGGAGGGATGGATCCATGACGGCAGGCAATGGCAGCTTGAGGCGCGAGGTCTTCATCGAGGCGCCGCAGGCGACGGTCTTCGCTTTCTTCACCGATCCGGACAAGATGAGCCGGTGGATGGGCGTTTCGCACGAGCTGGACCCCCGCCAGGGCGGCATCTTCCTGGTCGATGTCCGCAACGGCAATGTCGCCAAGGGCGAATTCCGCGAGGTGACGCCCAATTCGCGGCTGGTTTTCACCTGGGGTTGGGATTCCGAGGAAACCGGCGTGCCGCCCGGCTCGTCGGTCGTCGAGGTCGACTTGGCGCCGAAGGACCATGGCACCCTGCTGGTGTTCACCCATTCCGGGCTGCCGGAACCGGCTGTGGCGCCGCACACCCAGGGCTGGGAGCACTATCTCGGGCGGCTGACGATCGCGGCTGCCGGCGGCGATGCCGGTCCCGATCCGATGATCAAGAGCTGATCGAAGACGCAACCAGGACGACACGCGGCCGTTAAGGGTATGTCGCCGGACCCGGCACCCGTTTTGGTAGAGAGTCCCTGAGCGGATCACTTCGCTTGGTTTGGAGCGCCGACTAGGCTGCCCTTGGCACGAGTGCGTGTGCCCGGGTTGAAATTCGACGCGTCGGACGCCGTAAGGCATTCAATCTGGAATATTTCCGGCCAGCGACAGGAACCCTTCCCGGAATTAGCAGCTCCATAGTCTCGCAATCTGCGAAAATGCATGTTGCTGTGAAAAGGTTGTACAAAATGCGGATTGTTAGTAATTCGCTAAAATTTTCAGGATAGGAATTTGTCAACAAACATGGACTCACAATCGCCGCGTTGGCACCGACGAGAGCACGAATGCACACACCCCCCGCGCATGCCACAGTAGAAAATCGCGAAGGTTTGATCCGACTGGCGGACGCTTCCGGTCGGGAACATATATTCGCCCCCTACCGCCTGGACACAGCCCTGCCAAAAGCGCCCGGCCTGATCGCATTTGTAAGGCCGGCCCGCGGCGGTCTCTCGAAAACGCGCGGAATCATCAGCCCGCCCTGCTGGGAAGTGCTCTATATCGAGCAATCCAGCGACGTGTCCTCGCGCGCCGGCGGCTATCTGCGCCAGACCGAAGCCCGCAATCTCGGCGCCACCCTGGTGATGGTGCGCTGGATGCCCGGCTCCCAGGAAGAGGAGCGGACGGAGATCGAGCGCATGCTGATCGAGGCGCATGATCCGGAACTGAACAAGCGGCCGGAAAAAGACCCGATGTCGGCGGTGATGGCGCTGCCCTGGTAACGCGGCCCGGCGCTGTCCGGTGCGGGCGGCGCTCTCCTACCGACCGCGCAATTCGGCGATCGGCTGCCGGTATTGCGGCTCGATATCCCAGGGGAAGAAGATCCAGGTATCCTGGCTGACCTCGGTCACGAAGGTGTCGACCAGCGGCCGGCCCGCCGGTTTCGCGTAGATCGTCGCAAAATGCGCCTTCGGCATCATCTCACGTACCAGCTTGGCGGTCTGGCCGGTATCCACCAGATCGTCGACGATCAGCCAGCCTTCGCCATCGCCCTCATGCGACTTGAGCACTTTCGGCTCGCGCTGATCCTGATGATCGTAGCTGGCGACGCAGACCGTATCGATCAGCCGCACGTCCAGTTCGCGCGCCAGGATCGCCGCCGGGACCAGCCCGCCGCGGGTGATTGCGACGATGCCCTCCCACGGTCCGGACTCCGCCAGTCGCCAGGCCAGCGCCTTGGCGTGGCGATGCAGTTCCTCCCAGGAAACCGGAAAGCTCTTGTTGAAACCCGCGCCTTCGGCCACGTCTTCTCTCCCTCGCCCCATTCCGCCGCACCGGCGGCCGACGGTCTTATAGACGAGCGTTTTGCGGCCGGCAACGCGGCGGAACCTTTGGCGCATTCGCGAAATCGGCACCGGCCCGCTCCCCCGCCCGGCCACCCATTCAGGATACTGCCGTTGGGTGGCCGGGCGGGGGAGCGGGCCGGTGCCGCGGCGCAATCTACCGCTAGGTGGTTCGATCGTCGCTGGGGCTCAGGGTCACGCCGCTGATCCGCCAGCTGCCGTCCGGCTGCCGCTCCATGAAGTAATGGGCGATCACCGGCACGCCATCGGGTCCGACGAACAGCACCCGCTGGGCCAGCTGGCCGCCTTCGACCACCAGATCCAGGAACTGCACCTCGCGCGGCCGGTAGACCGCGGCATAGCCTGAGCGGACCATCTGCATGAACCGGTCCGGCGTCTGGAACATCGCCTGGATGCCCGGCGAGGCATAGCCGAACGCCTCGACGGCGCGATCCCCCTTGAAGGCGTTCAACTGGCTTTGGATGACCGAGACGATGGCATTGCCGTCGGTGTCGGATGGCGACGCCTCCTGGCTCCAGGCCGGCGCGGTGGCTAGGGCGGCGATCAGGACAAGGATTGCGGGCAACAGACGAAACAGGGGCATGGGGGACCTCGCGACGCTTGCCGGGCACGATCCTCCCGGCCTGCGAAGAGAGTTGGTCCGATTGCGCCCCATGTCCAGCCTGACGGTTGGATCGTCAGCGGACGTAGAGATGCACCTCGGCGCCGGCGGCGCCGGGATCACTCCAGTTCGTCTCGGTCAGCTGATCGTCCGGCAGGCCCATTTCGGCCAGGATCCGGCGGACCTCCCCGGCATGATCGCGGGCCTGCTGCAGTTCCGCCTCGGTGCCGACCGCGACCAGCGTGAATAACGCATCCGCCCGGCGTTCCAGGGCCAGGGAGGCCGCCCGATAGAGCGGCTGCTCATAGCGGATGTCGTCGTCCTCGAAGCGGATCACCACCAGCGGGCTGTCGCCGGGCCGCGGCGGACGCGGGCTGTCGGGCCGGGCCGCGATATCGGGAACGGCGCGATTGGCCAGGCTGATCCCATAGGGCTCGCCATTGGCGATGGCCAGCCGCAGGATCTGGAGATTGGCGCGCTCGGCGGCCACATAGGCCCGCAGCGCGGCCAAATCCTGCTCGGCTTCGGACAGCATGGTCGACAGCGCATCGCCGGCCGTCACGGCATCGCGCAGCAGCACGTCCCGGATCGTCCGTTCGCCGGCGGTGGCCCCTGTCATGTCGATCTCCGATCGCAGGGCTTGCGCGGCTTCGCTTGCCGCCTCGCCATCGGCCGCGATCCGTCCGGTCAGCCGGACCAGCGCCGGATCGTCGCTGGCCAGCCGGTCCAGTGCCGAAAGCGCCTGCCGCCAGCGCCGTTCCAATACCGGATCGGCCGCATCCGGGTCGGATTGCAGGCCCCTGTCGATACGCTCGGCCAGCGCTACGTAGTCCTCGGAGCGTTCGGCCGCCGTTGCGCGCAATTGCTGCAGCCGCCGGTCGCTGCCGGTGGTGGACCTCGCAATCTCCGCCAACTCGTCGCGAACCTCTCGCAGCGCCTCGGCGACCGGGGTTTCGCCGGTCGGCAGGGCCGACAGCCGGGCCGGCTGGAAGGCGCCCGCGTTGAGGCTGAGCACCGCCGGCCAATCGGTCGCGGCGGCGGCCGGCACGTAGATTCCGGCGGTGGACCCGACATCGGGCTCGCCCGTCAGGGCCGGCCATAGGGGTTGCGGATTGGGGACACACGCCGTTGCCAGCAGCGCCGCAAGAATCGGCGCACCGGGCATTGGGAAAAGCAGGCTGAACACCCGCGCGCGGAATTCAAGGCTGCGACGCATCGCGCACCTATGATACCAGAGGGCAGGCGGCACCGCAGACGCTTTGCCACACCCCGTGGCCAACGCGCAACAGTTGCGTTCCGGCCGGCGCAAATCCGCTCTTGCCACCGAAACACCTCTCGCGTAGGTTCCCGCTTCCCGACGGGCCGGCATGCGGCATCGCGCCGCCCCGCCCGTCGCGGCTCCAGCGCCCGTAGCTCAATTGGATAGAGCGTCTGACTACGGATCAGGAGGTTGGGAGTTCGAGTCTTCCCGGGCGCGCCATGTTTCTGCGAGAGCGATTTCGGCCAGGCGTCGGAGGCCAGGAGCCGCCAAAAAAACTGGGCGCAAACCGTAGCACCCGAGTTCGTGGCGTGCATGTCCGATCGGGACCTAGTCTCTTTCTTCCGAGACCTCGATGGTGATCGGACAATTTTCCAAGGTGATCGGGGATCCACTCGGATAGACGGGACAGAGCGCCGCACAGGTTCCGCTGAGCAGCGCGCAGTGCCATTGGTTCTGTCGCGTCAAGTCGCCCACCCCTCGCCGCCAATTTGCCGTACTGCTCACTGTCGTGCACAGCCTGGCGGCAATGGATTCGGTCTGGTCCTCGAAACGCAGCAGACATCAGCCGCCAACGATCCTGTTGTCCCCAATAGAAGGAACAAGCTGGCGTACAAAAAAGAAGAAGAAATTAAACGATGCTCGATTAAGTGCATTTGCCACTCCTTACGTATTGCTCGGGAGAATGTAAATTCATCAAATATAGAGGGTGTCGGATTCAAATATTTTCCAAATTCAATTGTCTATATGCCAAGTAAAAACGAGAGGTGTCGTTTGGCACGCTCCCCTTACATCAAGTTCCTTCGTCACAGGATTGAAGCTGTTTGAAATTTCGGATTTCGCCTGGATTCGGGAAATAGCGTCGCAGTCCACATGGAGGTCGGTATTGCTGTTGGCCGAGCCGCGGACCCCCAGGCTCGTCAGATATCGACCATCGCGATAGATGTGTCTGACCTCACTCAGCAGGTTTGTGATGCGCACCGTCGTCCCCGCATCGCCCCTTTGCGGCTCATCCACCTCTATTTCGGGGCAGGCGATCGATGCTTCGATTTCGTTGCCCTCGTTCAGCGTGATGATTTGAGGTTCGAGGACGTTGGCGTGCACTGGGCTCTGCCAGGCGATCTCGTCCGTTGTCTTGTCTCGCAGCGCGATCAAGATGTCGTTCCCGTCCTTCCAGTTGTACGGATGGTCCCGGCTGCCGAATATGTCGATCTCAAAGTGGCCCTCGGTGGACACCATGGATTGGCCAAGGAAATCCTTGCCAAATACTCCATCATGATCCCAAGCTCTGGCGACTAGATCGTCCGGATTCTTCTGGACCATCCGGCCATTCGAGCATTGTGAGTAACTTCCGACTTTTCCTCTCACGGTCACGACCGGCACGCTGACATCGACCCGGCGAGGAAGAAAGGAATCACCGAGCTTCTTGTGCCGCCAGATAGACCGCCATTCGCGTGAGATTTTCTTATAGACGCTGACCAGCAAATCCGGACCACGGTGCTCAATCTCTCCCGGTTTGTCCCAGTCCCGGCGGGAAAACGACAGCAGGTATTGACCGTCTTCATCGGTGGTGACCGTGCCCAGACGGTCGTCCCACGTCAGATCCTCGTCCACGATCTTCACCAGATGGTCGACGAGGGGCCTTTCGGTGCCGTCCGGGAACAGGCCGGTGACCGTTCCATAGACCGTGTTGACGGGATGGGTCTGGAGGATGGCGTCGAAGGACAGGTTTATGATCAGGTCCTGGTTGCCATAGTCATCGTAGGTTGCTGATCTGCCGACGAAACTGTAGGGAGGCAGAGCGACTCCATTTAGAATCCGGCCTGGTTTGAAAATTTTTACGTAGAAGTCGCCCTTTCTTTTGTTGCTGCCGGAAATCGCCGGGTCCTGGTTTCGGGCGTGCTCCATCGAAAAGCGGCCACTCTTGTCAGTGAAGGTGTTGGCGACGAAGTCGTCAGGCCCGAGGTCGCTGTCCCACAGTTCGACCAAATATTGTTTAGCGGGATTGCCGTCAGTGAATTTGATAGTGCCGCTCGTAATCATGATAGACTCCAATCCAAGATTTTATTGCGAATTCAATGCCCAAGCCAGGTATGGCCATTATTTCATCGGGGCGTCGTTTGCCGTCTTCACGGAATATCTGGACAGAGTCTTGAAAACCAAATCGGAGTGAATTTCCAATTCGAACGATTTGAGTGTGCGGTGTTCACGGAACTGCGGTGACGGATTGCCGGATTCCCATTTCTCGGGATGGACTGCACGACGTGCGCGGCCTTGCCTTTTGGAACCGAGGATCTGGCACTGGAGATTGCAGGTGCCGGGCCGGGCACCAGCAGCCTGTCGGACGAAACGGAATTGGCAGCGCCGTGCGAAGAACTCAGCTGCGCCCGGCCCCCAAGATCGTCCGCAGTTGACGTTCGCCCAGCGGCATCGGAGCCCCCGATTTGTAGGCGCGCCACAGATATTCCTTGGGCCGTCCGACATAGGCGGGCGGAGGGGCGTCTAGGTGCCGGTCGGTTAGCCAGGCGCTGGCGCCATATCGGACGGTGCGGGCATGCACGTCGCGCACCAGCGCCGCGAGCGAATGCGCCGGCTTCAACAGATCGGCGAGATTGCGCAGGGCCGCGTTTCGTTCGCGCACCGCGTCTTCCAGCCACCACGGCATTCCGCCCTGGCAGGCGATCAGTCCGAATGCCTCCTCAAGGCGGGAGCAGCGCTGGTTCAGAAAATCTTCCAGCGCGGATGCCAGCCAGCGCGCCAGCGCCTCGTCGAGTTTTTCGCCGGCGGCGCAGATGCGGGCGATTTCCCGCAGAATGTCGATCTCCCTTTGCATCCCCGATCTTGCCAGTCGCGATCATTGTCTGCCTGACCGGACGCGATCTTGGTGTGCAATCCCCCCAATGCTTCTTGTCGAATGCCAACGTGTTTGTTGATTGCCCGCGTGGGTTTGCAATATCCGTCGGCGTTAGTTCGAAATTTCGTCGCTCTCTGGGCGTTGCTGTGGCACGTCGGGTGCCATGCCCCGCCACAGGAGCCTGGCGAATTTCGGTGACATGGCCTCAAAATCCATTCCGTCCGGATCCTGAGTCATCCACAGCCCCATTCCCAGCAGCAGGCAGCGCCACAACGCGGCGAACGCCTTGGCGTCCACCCCGCCGGCAACGATGCCCCGCTCGATCAGCGCGCCGACCACCGGAACGGTCTCCGCATAAATCTTGCCGGAAAGCTCCGCATATCTTTGCCGCACCATCGGGTCGCGGCTGCGGGACATGAATTCGAGACCCAACTGGCGCCAGCCCTCGGCGCGGCGGGCCTGTTCCACTTCGCCCTCCATGAACGCGACGGCGATGGCCTCGCCGTCACCTGCGCCGAGCGCCGCCTCAACCGCATCCGCATAACGCTGCCCCTCCCGCTCGAACCGATCCTCGATGAGCGCCATGCAGAGATCGTCCTTGCTGGCGAAGTGCCAATAGACCGCACCCTTGGTCAGGCCTGCATCCGCCGCCACATCGTCCAAGGTGGCGCCGGAGTAGCCACGTTCCGAAACGATCCGAAATGCCGCCTGGAGAATTCGCGTTCGTGTATCTGTCGACGGTTCCCTCGTCGATTCGCCGACGGGCGGGGCGGAATCGCCGATATTGCGGTGAAGAAACTCGGGCAGACCGGCCCGTCCGCCGACGTGCCGGCGGACCGTCGGCCAGCTGACCCCGGACTCGCGGGCGATTTCCGCCAAGCTGATTTCTGCAACCGCTTTACGTGCCGAAAGTGTCCGCGTGGCCGCGATGATCCGGTCTCGAACCTTCATGGATCCTGCTCCATACGCATGAGTATCGTATCATATACTCATCGGTATGTCAGGACTAAATCGGCCAATGCCGGCTTCACGCAGGTTGTTCCGGCGCGGCCAATTTACCTTAATTTTAGAAAAATCCGCTGTTCGGCGGTTTTCCGCCAGGAACTGCGGGCATTTGTCATCTTAGGCTGGTACGGTCGAGGTCAACGAAAAGAACGATGATCCGCGCGGACCGGTCGGGGCCGGTCCAGGAAGCGGGGCTCGGAACCGCTGCGGTGATCTGATGACTGCGGCAACCGATCGGTTGCCGGCCACCAACCCGTGGGGACCGAGGGGATAGATCCGTGAACAATTTCATGCTGTGGGCGGAGCATTACGGCGGCAAATGCGACGCCGAGTTCAACCAGTCGACCTACATCTCGCAATTCCCGGCCTATCTGCACGGCGGGTGCTGCATGACGCTGTGCTGCGTGTGGATCGGCCAGGACGGCAACATGGCGTCGTTCAACTCCCACATCAACAGCGAGGTCGGCAAGGCGCAGGTGCGGGGATTTCAGGGCCTGGCATCCAAGGCCTCGGGGCCGGCGTCGCAGCTCGGCGGCTATTTCGTCGGCTATGTCAGCGAGGTGCTGAAGATCTACAAATGCGACTTCAAGGGCGAGATGGCGATCGGCGAAAGCCGCTCTTCGAACTCGATCCTTGAGATCAGCCGCTTCGTGCAGAACAAGGACGCCTACTACCAGTATCACTTCCAGTCGTCGACCGACTCCAGCGGTCACGCGATCGCCTTTCGCAGGAAGGGCTCGGCGATCTCGGTCTTCGATCCCAACTATGGCATGGCGACCTTCACCGGCAAGCATGCGGGCGGCCAGTTCAACTTCACCCTGACCAAGCTGCTGCGCGACTTCTACCCGAGCCTCGACGGCCATTGGGAGGCCATGCGCGTCTACCCGAAATAGGCGCGGTGCCTTAACCGGGTTCGGTCAGGATCAGCATGAATGCCCATTCGCCGTGGAAATCCGGATGGGCCTCGCGCTGGGCCTGCACCCGGCCGTCCAGCCAGTCCAGATAGCCGGCCGCGTCTTCCACCGCCGGCCCGCGGCTGTCGTGGAGCGGCTCGGAGGTGGCGATGACCAGGGCGATGTCCAGGCCGAGCGGTGCAGAGAAATACATCCGGCGTGGATCCGCCGCGCCGCCGATCGACAACGGGACGTTGGCCCGATACCGGTTGTCGGCTGCGATATCGGTGGGCATCAGGTGCATGACCCTGCCGTCTCTGTCGAAATAGTCGATAGTGATATGGGCGTCGTAGCCCGGCGCGCGCAGATTGAAGACGGCGCGGTCGCCCTCGGTGACCCGCACTATGTCGGACCAGGCCTCCGCGCCGACCGCCAGCGGATCGTTGCGCTGGAACCGGGACTGCGTCAGCCCCAGCGATTCGATGGCCTCGAGCACGGTGCAATAGGGCGGCGGCAGCACCATCACGTTCCCGGTGACCCGGGTCCCGCCGCCCAGCAGCCGGCGCGAGGAGGCCAGGAGATCCGGTACCAGCTCGGCCGACGGCACGTGCCCGCGCAGCTCGACGCCTCCGGTCGCAAGGCTGTCGACCAGGCGCAGACGGCTGCAGTCGAGCCCGCCGATCGCGGTCTCCAGCCGGCGCAACTCCGTGGTACCGGCCGAGCTGTCGGCGTCGCGCTCGTTGATCGATCCGAAGGGCTGCTCCGGATCGAGGGTGATGTTCAGCCCGCCATGGGAATGCTCTTCACGGGTCTGCGGACCCGCGACCGTCGGAACGCAGGCGAGCAGCACGACGATGGCCGCGAAACCGGCGAGAACGCCGGCTGCCCGGGATGTCCCGCCTCTCCCTCCAGACTGATCCTGCATGGGTTGCGATCCATGTTGCCTGCGCGATCCCGTTGCGCCGAGGACGAGCGGAATCTGACCGTCGGGACTCGGGGCTGATCGCTGCCACTTTGCGGGTAGCACATCACAGGTTGAACACAGCTACAGTGTCGGCGATCACACCGGCGACGCCGGCACATCCGACCTGTCTGGCGACGTGCAAGGAGGCCTTGGTGCCGAAATTCTGTGCCAATCTGAGCATGCTGTTCACCGAGCATGACTTCCTCGATCGCTTTGCCGCCGCGGCCGAGGCCGGGTTTGCCGGCGTCGAATTCCACTTCCCCTACGATTTCGACCGGGACGATCTGGCGGAGCGCCTGGAAACGCATCGGCTGACACAGGCGCTGTTCAACCTGCCGCCCGGCGATTGGGAAGCGGGAGAGCGTGGCATCGCCTGCCTGCCGGATCGCATCGGCGAGTTCCAAGACGGGGTCGGCCTGGCGATCGAATACGCGACTGCGCTTGGCTGCCGCAACGTCAACTGCCTGGCCGGCATCCGGCCGGACTCCCTCGATCCGGGTCGGGCGACCGCGACCCTGGTCGACAATCTGCGCTTCGCCGCCGACAGGATGAATGCGGCCGGCATCCGGCTGCTGCTGGAACCGATCAACACCCGCGACATGCCGGGATTCTTCGTCAGCGACACCGGCCATGCGATCGACCTGTTCGACCGGGTCGGCTCGGACAATCTGTTCCTGCAATACGACTGCTATCACATGCAGATCATGCAGGGCGATCTGGCGCCGACCTTCGCCGCATTGAAGGACCGCATCGCCCATATCCAGATCGCCGACACGCCGGGCCGGCACGAACCCGGCACCGGTGAGATCAACCATCCCTTCCTGTTCGACTGGTTCGACGCCCAGGGCTATGGGGGCTGGATCGGCTGCGAGTACTGGCCCAGGACGACGACGGCCGAGGGACTCGCCTGGTACGCGCCCTATCGATCAGCCGCCGGTTGATCCGCGCCTCGACCCCGCGTCACAGCTCGAGCGCCGCCTGTGTGGGGATCGGCTCGATCAGTCCCGGATCGTCGTTCTTCACATTGCCGACCCTGGGGCTCACCGCAAACGCCTCCATCGCGGCTTCCGGAAACGGCAGCAGAAGGCTCTGGCCGTCGGCCGCCTCCGGGTCGAGCCAGAGGTCGTAGGCGTCGGGCGACAGGATGGCCGGCATGCGGTTGTGGATTGTCGCCGCTAGCGCGTTCGGCTCTGTGGTGATGATGGTGCAGCTCTCGATGCGCTCGCCGGATTCCTTGTCCTTCCAATCCGCCCATAGCCCAGCGAAGGCGAACGGCTCGGCGGATTTCAGGCGGATCAGATAGGGCTGCTTGCCGCCGTCGATCTTCTTCCACTCATAGAAGCCGTCGGCCAGGACCAGGCAGCGCTTGCGCCTGTAGGCGTCGCGGAAGGCCGGCTTCTCGGCCACGGTCTCGGCCTTGGCGTTGATCATCCTGGCGCCGATCTTCAGGTCCTTGGCCCAGAACGGCACCAGCCCCCAGCGCACGGTGACCAGCTCGCGGCCCGCCTCGCCGCGGCGGATGATCGGCACCGACTGGGTCGGCGCCACATTGTAGCGCGGCGCCAGGTTGGGCCGCTGGTCGACCTGGAAGATCTGCCGGATCGCCTCGACCGGCGTGGTGATGAGATAACGGCCGCACATCGGATGACGCTAGCACGCAGGGATTCCGCCCGCCAACGCCGCTCTGCCCTCACCCGGTCTGCCTGCGGCAGCCCACCCTCTCCCAAGGGGAGAGGGTTGTCAGTGGCCGTCCTTTTACCCTCTCCCCCTGGGAGAGGGTGGCGAGCGCAGCGAGCCGGGTGAGGGCTGAACGGTGTCGACGATGGCGCGCCTCAACCGGTGTTCGCCCAGTCCCAGGCGGAGTCGGCCTCGGCATGGGCAAAGAACCGGGAGTCGAATCCAGCGTCGCGCACGATCTCGACCATCGGCAGCCATTCCTCGCCGCCGACCAGGGCCATACGGCCGAACTGCCCGGCGCGACCCTGGATGAAGTTCATGTCGTCCCACAGCACCGCCGGCAATATCGCCACGCCCTCTGCGCAGATGAACACCACGTTCAGCGGCGCGGATTCGTCGAGGATTCCCGACATCTCTTCGCGGAGCTGTACGAAATGCTCCTCCTGGATATCACCGCTGATGCGAATGCCGATCGTGTGCGGCATGTGACGATCGATGATCTCGTACAAGGCGCTCTCCCTCCGGCATCTTGTCGCGGCGATCATACCGCCTTGAAGGGCGTTTGTAATTCGATGCCGTCCGGGGTATCGGTGACGCCATGACACAGCCGATCCGCGTCACCATCTGGAACGAGTTCCGCCACGAGAAGACCAAGCCCGAGGTGGCGGAGCTCTATCCCGAGGGCATCCATGGCGCCATCGCTGCCGGCATCGCCGCCGACGGCCTGACCATCCGCACCGCCACCCTGGACGAGCCCGAGCACGGGCTGACCCGGGACGTGCTGGACACGACCGATGTGCTGCTGTGGTGGGGCCATATGTCCCATCACGAAGTGTCGGACGCGGTTGTCGACCGGGTGCAGCGCCGGGTGCTGAACGGCATGGGGCTGGTGGTGCTGCATTCCGGCCATCACGCCAAGGTGTTCCGCCGGCTGATGGGCACCAGCTGCGACCTCGCCTGGCGCGAGGCCGACGCAGGCGAGCGCGAGCGGCTTTGGGTGGTCGATCCTGGCCACCCGATCGCCGAGGGCATCGGCCCCCATATCGAGCTGCCGGCGACCGAGATGTATGGCGAGCCCTTCGACATTCCCGAGCCCGAGGCGCTGGTGTTCATCAGCTGGTTCCAGGGCGGTGAGGTGTTCCGCTCGGGCTGCTGCTATCGCCGCGGCCGGGGCCGCATCTTCTATTTCCGCCCGGGCCACGAGACCTTCCCGATCTATTACGACGAGAACGTCTTGCGGGTGATCGGCAACGCGGTGCGCTGGACGGCGCCGGCCCACGGCGACGGCGCCCGACCCTCGGTGATCAACCGCCGCACGCCACCGGAGGCCGGTGCGCCGGCGCAGACAAAGGATCAGTAGACAGCCCGGCCGCCGGAGATGTCGAACACCGCGCCGGTGCTGAAGGAACAATCCTCCGAGGCCAGCCAGGCGATCAGCGCCGCCGCCTCCTCCGGCTGGCCCAGCCGGTTCATCGGCATGCGGGTCAGCACATAGGACAGGTATTCGTCGGTCACCTCCTTCAGCATGCCGGTCTCGATGCCGGACGGGGTGACGCAATTGGCGATGATGCCGGTGGTCGCCAGCTCCTTGCCCAGCGCCTTGGTGAAGCCGATGGCGCCGGCCTTGGCGGCGGAGTAGGCTGCGTTGTTGGCCGCCCCCTCCATGCCGGCGATCGACGAGACGATGACGATCCGGCCGTAGCCCTTGCCCAGCATGTGCGGCACCAGCGCCCGGCAGGACAGGAACACGCTGGTCAGGTCGAGGCGGATCAGCCGGTCCCACTCCGCCAGCGAATACTCCCAGGCGCTCTTGATGGTCCCGACGACGCCGGCATTGGCGACCAGGATGTCGACCTTGGGGAAGCTTTCCAGCGTCGTCTTCGTCGCCTTGTCGACGGAGTCCGGATTGGTCGCATCCATCACCACGGTATCCACCGTGCCCTTGTCAGACAGTGCCTGCGCCGCGTCGGCCAGCCCGGATGCGTCCAGGTCCCACAGGCTCACCGCGGCGCCGGAGTCCAACATGCGCTCCGCCGTGGCGAGGCCGATGCCCTTTGCACCGCCGGTGACGATGGCGGTGCGGCCCTTCAGGTCGAGTGCGTTCATAACGTGCTCCGTGCTGTCGGTCGTTGCCACATTCTAAGCCGTCATTCCCGCGAAAGCGGGAATCCAGGTTTGCGCCGGTGACGGCGTCAGGGTCGGGACAACTGGATTCCCGCTTTCGCGGGAATGACGACTGAGGGTGTTTCCTTTACGCCACCCGGTCGCCCGGCTCGCGGCCGGCGAAGACGGCGTCGATATTGTCCAGTGCGCGGAAGCCCATGGCGTCGCGGGTCTCGCGGGTGGCTGAGCCGATATGGGGCAGCAGGAACACGTTCTCCAGCGCCGACAGGGCCGGGTTGCCGCCGGGCTCGGTCACGAAGACGTCCAGTCCGGCGGCGAACAGTTTGCCGGATTGCAGCGCTCGCACCAGCGCCGCCTCGTCGACCAGGGCGCCGCGCGCCGTATTGACCAGCACCGCCCCGTCCGGCAGCAGCGCGAGGGTCCGGTCGTCGATCAGGCCGTTGGTCTCCGGCGTCGCCGGGCAATGCAGAGACAGCACGTCGCAATGGGGCAGCAGGTCGTCCACGCTCTCATGGAACACCGCGCCCTGTTCCAATTCCGGCGGCAGGCGCCGGCGGTTGTGATAATGCACCTCCATGCCGAAGCCCCGGGCGCGCTGGGCTGTCACCTGCCCAACCCGGCCCATGCCGATCACACCGAAGCGCTTGCCGGTCACCTGGGTGCCGACCATGAAGGCCGGGCTCCAGAAATCCCAGCGTCCCTCGCGCACCATGCGGTCGCCCTCGCTGCCGCGCCGGGCCGCGCCCAGCATGCACAGGATGGCGATCTCCGCGGTCGCGTCGGACAGCACGTCCGGCGTGTTGGTGACGATCACGCCCTTGGCCTTGGCCGCCGCCAGGTCGACATGGTCGACGCCGACCGAATGGTTGGCGATCACCTTCAGCCGCTCCGGCAATTCGGCGATCACCTCGGCGGAGAAGATCTCGGAATGGCAGGGCAGGACCGCATCGACGGACTGGCAGCGGTCGACCAGTTCGTCCCGGCCGAACACCCGGTCCTCCAGGTTCAGGATCGCCTCATAGTCGCGCTCCAGCCGCGCATGCACGGCATCGGTCAGGCGCCGGGTCACCAATACGGTCGGTTTGTCGGCCATGGTCCGTTGTCCAGTTGGATTATCCTTGGCGGCGCCGGTGCAGATCGGGCGTCAGTCGCCGGGCTCGCGATCTGCAATCAGGGTCTTGAAGAAATCGTAGCTTGCCAGGACCACGCCGATGACGACGACGATCACCAGATCCACTTCCCGGACGAACCACACCAGGACGCCGACAAACACCACAAAGCCGATCAACGCGGCGAGGGCGACAATCTTCTCGGTCTCGGTGTTCATGACCCATCTCCCCCAGCATCTTCCGCCAGATGCCGCACCAGCCAGTTGGCGGTGCGCAGCAGCCGGGCATCGTCCCCCCTCGGACCGACAAGCTGTGCGCCCATGGGCAGCCCGGCCTCGCCCGTCATCAGCGGCAGGGTGACGGCGGGCGTGCCGCAGAAGGTCCACAAGGTATTGAAGCTGGGATCGCCGGTCGCCCCCAGCCCCTTCGGCGCCTCGCCGGGCGCGGCAGGCGTCAGGATGGCGTCGTAGCGGTCGAACACCGCATCCAGCCCGCTGTTCAGCACGCTCTGCCAGTTGCGCGCCGCCAGATAGTCGGTGGCGGCAACGGCGCGGCCATCGGCGACCAGCGCCTTGAAGGCATCGCTCATCAGCTCCGGCGTCTTGTCCACATAATGGCCCAGGCTCGCGGCCATCTCCGCCGCCATGATCGCATTGTGCCAGTCGAACACGCCGTCGAAGGTCTCGGGCAGCGGTACCTCGTCGACATCGCCGATGGCCGTGCATAGCTCCTCGAAGGCGGCCCGGGTGGCCGGCTCGGCACCGTCCCAGGCCGGCGTCTTGACGAATGCGATGGCCGGGCGCACCGGCGGTTCGGAGGTCGCGGTCGCCAGCAGGCCGCCCGAGGGCCGGTCGATCGCGGCCGGGTCGGCGCCGTCGTCGCCGATCAGCGCCTCGGCGGCCAGGGCGGCATCGGCCACGCTGCGGGCGAAGATGCCGACGGTGTCCAGGTTGGCGGCGGCTTCCATGACGCCGGTGCGCGGAATGGCGCCGAAGCTCGGCTTGAAGCCGACGACGCCGCAGAACGAGGCCGGCCGGATCATCGAACCGTTGGTCTGGGTGCCCAGCGCCAGCGGCACCACGCCTGCCGCCACCGCGGCGGCGGAGCCGCTGGACGAGCCGCCTGGCGTGTGCTCCGGGTTATGCGGGTTGCGGGTCTTGCCCGGATGGAAATAGGCCAGCTCGGTGGTCACCGTCTTGCCCAGGATGACGGCCCCCGCCCGCTTCAGCCGGCGGATGACGGTGGCGTCGTCCCGCGGCCGCCGACCGGCATCGGCGGGGGTGCCGTTCTCGGTCGGCATGCCGGCGGTATCGATGATGTCCTTGATGCCGACGGGCACGCCGTGCAGGGGCCCGAGCGGCAGGCCCCGCTGCTTATGGGCGTCGAGCATCTTGGATGCCTTGAGCGCATGCTCCCGGTCCAGATAGGCCCAGGCCTGGAGTTCCGGCTCGGCCTCCTCGGCCCGGTCCAGGCAGGCGGTGGTCATCTGTTCGGCGCTGAAGGCGCCTCCCGCGATAGCCGCCGCGGCGTCGACGGCGCCCATGTCGGCGGCCGGCTTCATGGCATTCGACTCGGCACGTCGTTACCTCGAACCGTAGAAATAGTCCGGCAGGTAGAACACGATCCCCTGGAACTCGTAGACCAGATACATGCAGAAGATGATCAGGATGAGGTAGGGCATCACGCCCTTGAAGATGTCCGTCAGCGCCACCTGCGGCGGCGCCACCCCTTTGAGGTAATAGGCCGACATCGCCATCGGCGGGGTCAGGAAGGAGGTTTGCAGGTTCAGTGCGATCAGGATCCCGAAGAACAGCGGGTCGATCCCGAAGACCGGCAGCAGCGGCAGGAAGATCGGCACGAAGATGATGATGATCTCCGACCATTCCAGAGGCCAGCCAAGCAGGAAGATGATCAGCTGCGCCATGATCAGGAAGGCGATCGGGTGCAGGTTCATGCCGACGACGAACTCGTTGATCAGGCCCTCTCCGCCCAGATAGGAGAAGACCGACGAGAAAACCCACGACCCGACGAACATCCAGCACACCATGGCCGAGGTCCGCACCGTCAGATAGACGGATTCGCGAAGGCCCTGCTTTTCGAGCACGTTCCAGCCGGTCCAGCCGAGCACGCCGAGCAGCAATCCCGTGTCATAGGCCCAGGGGCTGTATTCCTGGTACCGGAACACGGTCTGCTGGTCGATCAGGATGATCACCGACAGGATCACACCGCCCAGAACCCCCATCAGGGCGCCCCGTCCGGCGAACTCGAACATCGGCACCAGCGCCTGGGACTGCGGCTGGATCCAGCGCAGCACGGTGATCCGATCGCCATAGAACCGCACCATCAGGGCGATGGCCGCGGTCAGCACGATGGAACTGCCCGGTCCGCCCGGCAGCGCCGGCTCGACCGCTGGTGCGCCGAACAGCTTTTCGGCGAGGATGCGCAGCGTGAAGTAGGCGAGGTACAGCCCGATCGTTGCGATTCCGCCGACACCAATGGAATAGACCCAGGGATTGACCGCGCGCTCGCCGCCGGCGGCCCAATCCGGCGTGATCCGGCCGTCGCGGATCGCCGCGATCCGATAGGCGATGGCCAGCACCAGCCCGCCGATGGCGCCCACCGCCGCCGCCTCCGACGGTGTCGCCAGCCCGAACAGGATGGCGCCCAGCACCGACAAGATCAGGAAGGCCAGCGGGAAGAACGACGTCACCAGCATGAAGATCACACGCCCCAGCGGCAGGCGCTCGAATTCCTCTTCCGGCGGCTTCGGCGCCAGGCTCGGATTGAGCCAGGCGCGGCCGACCACGTAGAGGATGTAGAGCCCGGCCAGCAGGAAGCCGGGGAAGATGGCGCCGGCATACAGACGCACGATCGAGACGTTCGACGTCGCGGCATAGACGATCAGCATGATCGAGGGCGGGATCAGGATGCCCAGGCAGCCGCCGGCGCAGATCACGCCCGACGCGAACGACGTGTTGTAGCGGGCCCGCATCATCGCCGGTAGGGCCAGCAGCCCCATCAGGGTCACCACCGCGCCGATGATGCCGGTCGCCGTGGCGAACAGGGCGCAGGTGGCCAGGGCCGCGACCGCCATGGCGCCGGGCAGGTTCCGGGCGGTGACATACAGCGTGTCGAACAGGCGGTTCACGATATTGGCCCGTTCGACGATATAGCCCATGAACAGGAACAGCGGGATCGCCGTCAGCACGTCATTGGCCATGACCGAATAGGTCTGGTTGACGAACAGGTCGAAGATCCTGTTGTCGAAGATCGTCTGCATGCGCTCGGCGTCGTAATAGGCGTAGTAGCCGAACGCCACGCCCATCGCCATCAGGGTAAAGCAGACCGGAAATCCGAGAAAGATGGTGAGGATGAAGATCCCCAGCATCAGGATCGCGACTTGGGGATCGGTCATGTGTCCTTGCGCCCGTCCGTATCGGCGTCCGTGAGGGCGCTGGGGGCACCCGGGCCGTGTTGGGCCGCCTGTTTCAGCAGGATGTCCTCGAGCTCTTCGACATCCTCCTCATGCTTCGGCCACTCGCCGGAGCGGATGCACAAGATGCAGCGGCAGACCTGGGCGATGCCCTGCAGCAGCAGCAGGATGCCGGCCGCCACGATGATCGCCTTGAATTGGAAGATCGGCACGTTGGCCGGGCTCATCACGCTGACCTCGGTAAAGCGGAACGAGCGGCCGGCGTATTTCCAGCCGGCGAGGATCAGCGCCAGGATGCCGGGGAAGAAGAACAGGAAATACAGGACCAGCTCGACCCTGGCCTGGGTCCTGGGCTTCCACAGCCGGTAAATGAAATCGCCCCGGACATGGCCGTCGCGCGACAGGGTATAGGCGCCCGCCATCATGAATAGGGTGCCGTACATCATGTAGCTGAGGTCGAAGGCCCAGGAGGTCGGGTCGCGCAGCACGTAGCGCACGAACACCTCATAGCCGACGCCGAAGGTCATGATGATGATGCACCAGGCGAACGCCTTGCCGAACCAGGCGGTCAGCCGGTCGATAAAGGTGACTAAGGATTCCATCGTCTTCCCGGCCGGTCAGGGTGAACAGCGAACGGAGGGGGTCAGTTGCCCCCTCCGTCGACTGTACCGGTCATCGCGATCGGATCGCGACAGCAAACGTGGCTTAGAAGGGCAGTTTGCCCGGGAAGTAGTGGTCGTAGGCGAGCTTGTAATCCGCCGCGTTCATCAGATCGTAGAATGCGACCCGCTCGGCCCAGGCCTTCTGGCTGTCGACGACCTTGGCGAAGAACTCGTCTTCCATCAGACCCTCGAGCACGGTGTCCCAGCTGTCGAGCTGGGCCGCCATGATCGAGCTGTCGGTGCGGTAGACGTTCACACCGTCCTCGTTGATCAGGGTCTGCAGGTCGGCGGAGTACTTGTCCATGGCGAGGCCGTAATTGGCGGTGTTGGCCGCCTCGGCCGCGTGTTCCAGGATCGCCTGGTGCTCGGCCGGAAGCCCTTCATAGACCCGCTTGTTGAAGATGATCTCGAAGAACTCGGCCGCCTGGTGGTACGAGCCCATGTGGTAGTGCTTGGACACGTCCTGGGCGCCGAACTGGCGGTCGGCGGTCGGGTTGTTGAACTCGAACGCCTCGATGACGCCGCGCTCCAGGGCCGGGACGATCTCGCCGCCGGGAAGCTGGGTCACCCGCAGGCCCATGCCCTGCATGATGTCGGTCGCCAGGCCGACGGTGCGGTATTTCAGGCCCTGCATGTCTGCGGCCGAGGAGACCTGCTCCTTGAACCAGCCGAGCGGCTGGGTCGGCATCGGCATCGCGAAGAAGCCGACCAGGTCGAGGCCGAGCTTGTCCTGCACCAGCTCCTGATACAGCTCCTTGCCGCCGCCATAGTGGATCCAGGCCAGGATCTGCGAGGCATTGGCGCCGAACACCGGGCCGGTGCCGAACAGCGACGCGGCCTTGTCCTTGCCGTACCAGTAGGCGGTCACGGTATGGGCGGCGTCGAGCACGCCGTCGGCGCAGGCATCCTGCACCTGGAATGCCTTCACCACGGCGCCGGCCGGCAGGTATTCGATGGTCAGGCTGCCGCCGGACATGGCGCCGACCCGGTCGGCATACTGCTTGGCCATGTCGGAGAAGATCGAGGTGGCGCCCCAGGAGCCCTGCATCTTCAGGACGCGGTTCTGGGCCCGTGCAACATGCGGTGCCGCCACCATGGTGGCGCCGCCGACGGTTGCCGCCGCGGCGCCGGTCAGGAACTTACGGCGGGACGCGGCCGGCGTCTTGTCCTCTGTCTTCTGCGATTTCGTCTTATCCATTGGAACCCTCCCAGATGCTTGTTGCTCTCCATCCCTGGATCGATTGATCGGACGTCCATGTTTCAACCGGGATGGCGGTCGAATGTCGGTCGCCGTTTCGAACTCTAAGGTGTTGTCGCACTATAAGCGCGATTGCCGACAGCCCGCAAACACCGGCGGGGCGATCTGCCGGAAAATCTCGCCGTTTCAATAGCTTCGTCCACCTCCTCGGGTCCGGCGCGGCTGCTGGAAAGACGCGCGGCCCGTCGCTATCGACAAGGCATCCTAGCCCGGTCCGAGACAAAGGTCCAAGCTTCTTGAAAGCAATTCCACATCGTGGAAATGCAATATTTTCCTGTTCTTTATCAAATAGTTGCAGCGTCTTGATCCGGCCGCCATTGGCGGCCGATTGCAGCATAGGACAGACGAAGTCGGGCCGGCTTGAGCCAGGTCAATCCGGCTCGTCGGTGTGTTCGCTACCTTGGCTGCGGACACTGCAGGAGGGACAGATCATGCCGGCCGTCATCGATTCTCTTCGGCAGGAGCATGTCAACATGACCAAGCTGCTCGACCTCCTGGAGCGGCAGGTCGCGATCTTCGAGTCCGGCGGCAAGCCCGACTACGACATCCTATTCGGGGTGGTGGAATACCTGCGCGACTGGTCCGATCGCTGGCACCATCCCAAGGAAGATCTGGTGCTGGAGAAGCTGCGCCTGCGCGACCCTGCCGCTGCCGAAGAGGTCGGCGCGCTGGAGGAGAGCCATGAGGCGCTGGAGGCGCTGACCGAGCAGTTCCTGGACGTCATCCGCGAGGTCCTCGGAGAGGAGGAATTGCCGCGCGACCGGGTCACCGGGCTGGCGGCGGAATTCATCCGCTCGCAGCGCCGCCACATGCAGGGCGAGGAGGCGGTGTTCCTGCCGGCGGCGGAACGCGCGCTGACCAGCGAGGACTGGGCCGACATCGCCATGCGGATGAGCAATCCCGACGATCCGCTGTTCGGTCGCACCGTGGAGAAGCGCTTCGAGGTCCTGCGCCGCGACATCCTGGCCCTGGATCGGGAGGCGGCGGCCGGCGGCTAGCCGAGCCCTATCCGGCGCCGGCATTCTCGGCGGGCGCCGCCATGCGGTAGCCGCGCCCGCGGATCGTGGTGATCCAGGATTCCTTGCCCTCGGTATCGATCTTCGCCCGCAGGCGCCGGATATAGACGTCGACCACATTGGTCAGCGGGTCGGAGGAGGCCCCCCAGACATTCTCCAGGATCTGGGCCCGGCTCACCACCTTGCCCGATGCCGTCATCAGCAACTCCAGCAAGGCCAGCTCCTTGGATGTCAGCTGCACCGGCGCCTCGCCGCACCACACCTCCAGGGATTCCCGGTCGAAGGTCAGATTGCCCATCTTCAATGTGCGCGGCGTGACGGCGTAGTCGCCGCCGCGCCGGGTCAGCGCTTCCAGCCGGGCCAGAAGCTCCACGAAGGAGAAGGGCTTGGTCATGTAGTCGTCGGCGCCCATGCGCAGCCCTTCGACCACGTCCTCCAGCGCGTCCATGGCGGTCAGCATCAGGATGGGTGTCTTCACCCCGGCCAGGCGCAGTTGCTGGCAGACCTCCCGGCCATGCATGCCCGGCAGCATCAGGTCGAGGATGATCACCTTGTAGAGATCGGACTGGGCATATTCGAGCCCGTCCGGCCCCGAATTCACCACCTCGACGGAATAGCCCTTGGATTCCAGGCCGCGGCCCAGGAATTCGACGATCCGCTCATCGTCTTCGACCAGCAAGAGCCTCATGACCCGATCTCGGCCTCTTCCGTGTCTTCCGGTTCGTCCAGGGCCGACAAGGCCGGCAGGCGCACCGTGACCGTCGTGCCGGCGCCTTCGGTGCTGTCGATGGCGATCTCGCCGCCATGGCCCTCGGCGATCGATTTCGCCAGCGGCAGGCCCAGGCCGGATCCTTCCGGCGACAGCCGTCGTCCCTGCGCTCCGCGATAGAATCGGTCGAACACATATGCCAGGTCCTTCTTGGCGATTCCGGACCCCTGATCGGCGACCGTCAGCGTGACGATGTCCGGGCCCAATTGCAAAGCGACCGACACCTCGGCGTCTTCGGGGGAATAGCGGATGGCATTGTCCAGCAGGATCAGCAGCAGCTGGCGCAGCCGCCGGCGGTCGCCCATCACCATGATCTCTTCGTCCGGAACGGACAGCTTCAGATCGATGCTCTTGGGTGCCGCCAGCACCCGGGCATCGCCCCAGACCTCGCGGGTCAACGCCGTCAGGACCACCTCCCTGGCGCGGAGGTCGGCCACGCCGGCGCTGGAGCGGGCGATCAGGAACAGATCCTCGACCAGCTTGCCCAGATGTTCCGCCTGCTCGACCATGCGCTTGATGGATTCGCGATAATCCTCGCCGGTCACCTCGCCGCCGCCATACAGAGAGACCTCCCCTTCGCCGCGGATCACGGTCAGCGGCGTGCGCAGCTCGTGGCTGATCTCGGCGAAGAAATTGCGCCGGATGCGGTCGGTCTGCTTCAGCGCCTCATTGGCCCGGCGCAGTTCCTCGGTGCGTTCGGCGACCTTGATCTCCAGCCCGCGCTGGGCGTCCTGCAGGGCTTGGCGCTGCCGCTCCAGATCCGATGCCATATCGTTGAAGCGCCCGGCAAGCTGGGCGAATTCGTCGCCGCCCCGGACCGGGATGCGGTGCGACAGATCGCCGGCCGCCAGGGTCTGGGCGCCATGGGTCAGGGCGTCCAGCGGTCGGGAGAGCCCGCGCAGCAACATGGTGACGGCCATGACCGCCAGCAGCACGCCGGCCACCGCGGTGATCTCGGCGAACACCACCATGCGCCCGGTCAAGCGGTCGGCGGCGGCCTCGATCTCGGCCACCTGGGCTTGTTCCAGGGCGACTGCCTCGTCGATCAAGGTTCCGACGCGGCCGTCGATCCGCTGCACCAAGACGTCCGACAGGAACGCGGCCGCCTGCTCGCGCTGGCCGGCCTCGAACAGCCGGCGCGCTTCCGTCACGTCGTCCAGGGCTTGCGATATCTCTTCGGTGAGCAAGGCCAGCCTGGCCAGTTCCTGCACCTGCTCGGCATCGTCCTCGGCGCCGCTGCCGATGAAGGCGGCTTCCGAGGCGATCTCGAGCCGCAGCTCGTCGATCTGCCGTTCCAGCCTTCGGCGGTACTCGTCGACCTCGTCGGTCTCCTGCGCCCCCTCATCCAGCAGGATGCGGCGGAACTGCTTGAACATCCGGTAGGTCTCGGCGGAGAGGGACAGATACGTCTCCAGCTCCTCATGGGCGAGATGGGTGCGCTCCACCAGCCGGTCGATCCGGCTCATGCTCCAATAGAGCGAGCTGGCCAGCAGGAGCAGCATCGCCAGCAGGCCGGCGAACGCGGCGGTGAGTTTGGTCTTGAACATGGGGCGGCACTCTACGGCGCGCCGCTCGGCAACACCATGAACGCAGCATTAACGCACCACTAACAGCGGCTGAACGACGTCGGGCGCCGATCCCCCGGCCCGACCGCCATCGGCGGCCGCTCGGCATCATCGCACCAGCAGAATGGCCCGGTTGGCTCCCGTCAGCCGGTCCCAGGCCTCGGTGGGCCGCAGGATCGGGTCGTCGGCGCCGATGATCAGCAGGCCGTCCGGTATCCGGCTGGCGATATCGGAAAGCGTCGCATCTGATGCAAGCCGGGAAACTCGCGGCCTTGGGCCATGCGTCGCGGTGGCGGAGCTTAGGGCCCGGATCCTGTCATGCGCCGTTTCGACAGCCTCGGACTCCGGCACCAGAACCTCGAGGGATTGGCGGCCGGCAGCGGCAAGCCGGACGGCCAGGGTCAGGGCGGATGCCCCCTGTGCGTCCGGCCGGTACAGCACCACTATCCGCCGAGGCGTCCCGACCCGGTGTTCCAACAGCAGGACCGATTGGCGGGCCTGCCGTGCGACGGACAGCGGTTCCGTAAGCGACGATCGATTCCGTTCCCAACCGGGCCGACGGCGGAGCACAAGGAGGTCGTATGCCTCTGACGCCAGCAGCAGCGCATTGCCGGCCTCGCCACGAACGGTTCGGACGGACCATCGAAGTTGGCGTTTTGCGGCGGCATCGGCCAACCACCGTCGCATCCGCCCCTCGGTCGCGCGTAGTTCGGCCGCCAACTCGTCAGGTGCCAGCGGTCCGGCAGCGCCGGTGCACAAGTTGATCTGCCGCGCCAGTGGCAGGCCGGCGACCTGCGCCAACTCGCTGTCCTCGACCAGCAGCAGCTCCAGCCTGGCCTGGAGGAGTGCCGCCATCTCTGCCAGGGCACTCAGGGACGACGTGTCCGGGGTGGCGTCGAATGCGGCGAGGATGCGCCGGACACCGGTCTCCATGGCCTCATCGCCGCTCATTGCGTCGGTTCCCCGGCGGCGGAGAAGGTCCGGGCGGCCTGCGCGAAGCCGGTCAGCCGGTCCTCGACCAGCCGGTTGACGCTGTCGTCCGGAAATGTGCCGTCGGCGCCCCGTTCCCCGGCTGGCCGGCCGGTCAGCAAGGCGATGCCCTCATCGATGGTGGTGATGGGATAGACCCGAAAGCGGTCCTCGGCGACGGCATCGACGACGTCCTGCCGCAGCATCAGGTGGCGAACGTTGGATTGCGGAATCAGAACGCCCTGGTCGCCGGTCAGCCCGGCCTGTCGGCAGACATCGAAGAAGCCTTCGATCTTTTCGTTGACGCCGCCGATCGCCTGGACCCGTCCCAATTGGTTGACCGAACCGGTGACTGCCAGGGCCTGGCGGATCGGCAGGCCCGATAGGGAGGAGAGTAGGGCATAGAGCTCGGCGGAGGACGCGCTGTCGCCGTCGACGCCGCCATAGGATTGTTCGAAGACCAGGCTCGCGGCCAGAGAGAGCGGCATGTCCGGGGCGTAGCGTGCCGCCAGGAAGCCCTGCAGGATCAGAATGCCCTTGGAGTGCAACGGACCGCCGAGCTCGACCTCGCGCTCGATGTCGATCACCCGGCCGCGCCCCAGCCGCGTCCTGGCGGTGATGCGGCTTGGCCGGGCAAAGCGGAATCCGCCGAGTTCCGAGACCGCCAGACCGTTCACCTGGCCGACCCGCTCGCCCGAGATGTCGATCATGATCGTGCCATGGCGGATCTGCTCGTAGATCCGCTCGCGGACCCGGTCGGCGCGGTGGATGCGGGCGTCGAGCGCCTGCTGTACGTGATCGGCGGCGATGGACCCCGCCGCGGCCCGCCCCGCCCAGTGATCAGCTTCGCGCAGCAGGTCGCACAGCACCTCCCGGTGCATCGAGAGCTTTTCGCCGTCCTCTGCAATCCGTGCCGCATGCTCGATGACCCGGGCGACGGCGCCGGCATCGAGAGGGCGCAGCGCATCGCGGCGTGCCATCGTGGCGATCAGCCGTGCATAGCTCTTGAGATTGCCGTCGGTCCGGTCGATATCCTCGCCGAAATCGGCCGGCACCTTGAAGAGATCGCCGAAATCCGGGTCCAGCGCGCTCAGCAGGTAGTAGATCATCCGATCGCCGATCAGGATGATCTTGACGTCCAGCGCGACCGGCTCGGGCTCCAGCGACACGGTGCTGATCAGGCTCAGCATCTGGCCGATGGATTCGATGCGGATCTCGCGCGACCGCAAGATGCGCTTCAGCCCCTCCCAGGCATAGGGCTGCATCAACAGCCTTCGGGCATCCAGGACCAGGTAGCCGCCATTGGCACGATGCAGCGCCCCCGCCTTGATCAGCGTGAAATCGGTGACGAGCGCGCCGAAGCGGGAGATGTACTCCACCCGCCCCATCAGATTGTCGTGTGTCGGATGATCCTCGTAGATGACCGGGGCCCCGGTCAGGCCGCCATTGTCGACCAGCAGGTTCACCTTGTGGCGCTGGAATGGGGAGGTCCGGACCCCGTCCTCGGGCGGCTGGTCCTGCGGCTGACCATCGTGGGAATGGACGCGGATGAAGTCGGCGGCGCTGGCGATAACATCGCTTTCCACCAGATCGAGATATCCAACAACGTCCGGAAGGTCGGCGAATTTGGCGCGCAGTTGGTTGATCAGATGCTGGGCCGCCAGAGTGGTGGCCTCGCGGGCCAGCGCCCGGACCTTGGCCCGGGCCTCCTGCTCCCATTGCGGGATCTGCTTGACGATCTCCTGCAGGTTGTCCTGCAGCGTCTCGATGGCCTGCTGATAGGCCCGCCGGTCTTTCTCCGGCAGCTTCTCGAAATCGGGCGGAGCCATGGCGCGACCGTCGCGGGCCGGCGCCAGGGCGACGCCTACCGGCGTGCGAACCAGCACGACGCCCTGCGACTGGGCCTCCTCCGCCAGGGCGGTGAAGGCGTCCTCCTGGCGCTGTCGCGCCTCGTCCTCGATGGCGTCCTTGCGGGTTCGAAAATCGTCGCTCTCAAAGGCGGCCGGGATGGCCACGCCCAGCTCTTCGACCAGCTGGTCCATCGCCCGGCGCAACTCGGCACCACGGCCGGCCGGCAGCCTCAGCGCGCGCGGCCGGTCCGGTTCGTCGAAGTTGTAGAGGTAGCAGGTATCCGGCGGCACCGGCCGCGCCTTGGCGTGCTGGTCCAGCAGGGCGCGGACCACAGTATGCTTGCCCAGGCCGGCCGAGCCGAGCGCATAGACATTGTAGGTGTCCCGCTCGATGCCGATGCCGAATCCCAGCGCCGAGAGTGCGCGATCCTGGCCGATGATGGAATCGAGATCCGGCAGATCGTCGGTGGTCGAAAAATCCAGCAGCTCCTGATCGCAAACCCGGCGGAGCGAATCCGGGCGCAGGGGTTCGACTGAGGTCATGGCACCCTTCGGTCGGGACCGGACAAGGTGCCAGCCTGCCTGCCCGGCCGGTACGCAGGCCATGACGTGGATCAACAGCGAGGCAGCGGCCTTGGGGACTGGCGTCGTCCCCCAGTCCGGTGCCCGACGGGCGTGGACTCAGCCGGCCTGCTCGGTGACGCCCTCCGCGAAGGCCTTCAGGAACGCGGCACTCGACGCCGCCCCGGGGTCGATATGGCCGAGGGAGCGGTCGCCCAGCCGCGCCGCGCGACCCTTCTTGGCCTGCATCTCCCGGGTGGCCTCCATGCCGGCCTCGGCAGCCTCGACGCAGGCGGCCAGGCACTCGCCCAGCGACCGGTCGGCGTCGCGCGCCTCGGCCAGGGCGGCGAGGCCGGGCAGCCAGGCGTCCAGCATGGTCTTGTCGCCGGGCTCCGCCTTGCCGCGGTCGCGGATGCCGTTGCCGGCCGCCTCCAGGAACGCCACCAGCGCTTCGCGATCGGCCACTTCCTTGCCCTTCAGCGCCATGCCGCCGCGCATGAAGGCGGTGCCGTAGAGCGGTCCGCAGGATGCGCCGACCGCGTTCAGGAAGGATCGGGCGGAGGCCATGCAGATCTCGGCGAAGCCGGTCTCCGGCGGTAGTTCGTCCAGTGCCTCCAGCACCGCCCGCCAGCCCAGGGACAGGCTGACGCCGTGATCGCCGTCTCCCACTGCCCGGTCCAGTTCGGAAAACCGGTCCTTCTCCGCGTCGATGGCGCGGCCCACATGGCACAGCACCTCGATGAATTGCGGCGGCGTTATCGCCATGGCGTCCCTCTCCCCAATCTTGCGGCGGCCGAGTGTAGGCCGGATCGGCGGCGCGGCGAAGCCGGCCGGCGCGGATTCCCCGACACCGGATTATGCACTAACCTGCGGCCAAGCCGAATGGCAGCAACGGCAGGAGGAGGCGCCGAGATGAAGAAGCTGATCAACGACCCCAACGCGGTGATCGACGAGATGGTGGACGGCATCATCGCCGCCCATTCCGGCCATCTGCGCCGGCTCGACAGCCATCCGCGCGCGGTCGTGCGGGCCGATGCGCCGGTCGCCGGAAAGGTCGGGATCCTGATCGGCGGCGGCTCGGGTCACGAGCCTACCTTCATCGGCTATGTCGGCAAGGGGCTGGCGGATGCGGTCGCGGTCGGCAATGTCTTCGCCTCGCCGCCGCCCGACCCGATCTACGAGGCCAGCAAGGCGATCCATGCCGGGGCCGGCGTCGTCTACATGTACGGCAACTATGCCGGCGACGTGATGAACTTCGACATGGCGGCGGAGATGTGCCAGATGGATGACATCCGGGTCGAGACGGTGCTGGTCACAGACGACGTGGCCTCGGCCCCGCCGGACCAGCGTGCCGACCGCCGCGGCGTGGCCGGCGACGTCTTCGTCTTCAAGGTGGCCGGTGCCGCCGCCGATCTCGGCTACGACCTGGACCGGGTGGTGGCCGTCTCCGAGAAGGCCAATCAGGCCTGCCTCACCATGGGCGTGGCGCTCGAACCCTGCTCGCTGCCGCAGACCGGCGAACCCAGCTTCACCCTAGGCCCAGACGAGATGGAGATCGGCCTCGGCATCCATGGCGAGCCCGGCGTGCGGCGCGGACCGCTGCAGCCGGCCGACGCGGTGATCGACGACATGCTCGACATGATCCTGGCGGAGATGCCGCTCGGCGCCAGCCATCGCGTCGCGGTGCTGGTCAACGGCCTCGGCTCGACCACGCTGATGGAGCAGTACATCGCCTATCGCCGGGTGCGCCAGCGCCTGGACGATCTCGGCACCACCATCCACCGCTCGATGGTCGGCAGCTATGTGACGTCCCTGGAGATGGGCGGCATCTCCGTCACTCTGCTCGACCTCGACGACGAACTCACCCGCCTGGTCGACCATCCCGCCGACTGCGCGATGTTCTCGCAGGCATAAGTCCGATTGCGGCGGCAATAGCCCTCACCCGGCTCGTCGACGCTCGCCACCCTCTCCCAGGGGGAGAGGTTGGGCTGCCGCAGGCAGACCGGGTGAGGGCCGACACCGGCCTCATTCCAGGACCGGATAGCTCTCCATCACCTCGATGGTGTGGTCCAGATCGATGATTCCGGCATCCGACCCCAATCCCGTCGACACCAGCCCGGCCGCCGCCGTGCCCAGCCGGCAAGCCTTGACCGGCTCCCAGCCCTGTTTCAGCCCGGCGATGAACCCGGCGCAATAGGCGTCGCCGCAGCCGGTGGTGTCGGTGACGTCGAAGCGCTGCGCCGGGATGCGCTCGTTTCCGTCGGGGGTGGAGAAATACGAGCCCTTCGCCCCCCATTTGAAGATGCAGGTGGCGGCACCGGCATCGTGGAAGAAGGCGGCGATCTCCGCCGGGTCGCTCAGCCCCGATATCACCTCCGCCTCCTCCATGCTGGGCATGAAGTAATCGATATGCGGCAGGCAGGGGCCGACGATCTCCATGGTTGTCGGCGTCGGCGCGATCAGGTCGAAGGTGACGATGCAGCCGGCGGCCTTGGCCTTCTCCAGGAAGGCGGCGGTCGGCGGGCCGTCGAACCGGTTCAGCAGGCCGGTGCCGCCCATGTGCACGAACGGCCCGTCGCAGACCGGTGGCACGTCGGCATCGTCGATCCACATGTGGTCCGAGGCGCCGCGCACATGCAGGGCCGGACGGTCGCCATTGGGCCGCACGTTGAGGATGGTGGCCGAGGTCGGCGCGTCCTTGGTGCGCTTGACGGCCCAGGTCTCGACCCCGAAGCGGCGATAGGTGTCGACGACGAAATCGCCCTTCTCGTCGTCGCCCACGGCGCCGACGGCCAGGGTCTTCAGCCCCAGCTTCGCGCAGTCGATGGCGGTACCTGCGGCCGTGCCCGCCACGGTCAGCCGGATCTCGTCGATGAAATCCACATTGCCGCCATCCGGGATCTTCTCGACCGGCCGCCCCAGCACATCCAGGATTGTCAGCCCGACACAGGCGACATCATGAGCCATTGTTCCTCTCTCAATTGAATGCCTTCGGCATGCGTTTCAGTGAGACCCCTCACCCTCCCATGCTCCGCATGGGCCCCTCCCTCTCCCACAAGGGGAGAGGGGTTTGAAACAAGGCCAGCGCGCCAATGGCCCCTCTCCCCTTGTGGGAGAGGGAGGGGCACGCGCGAAAGCGTGGGAGGGTGAGGGGTCTTACGAATGGATCCCCGGCAATATCACTCCGCCGCCTGCTGCACGCCCGCGGCGTGCGGATCCGGGGATTTGTGGAAGGCGCCGTCCTTCATGATGGCGCGCAGCTTGTCCGGGCCCACCAGAATGGACAGATCCTTCAGCGGATCGCCGTCGACCAGCAGGATGTCGGCCAGCGCGCCTTCGGTGATCAGCCCCAGCTCGCCCGGATGCATCATCAGCTCGCCGCCCCATTTGGTGATCGAGACCAGCGCCTCCATGGGCGTGAAGTCCATGTGCTCGACCATGAGGGCGAGATCGCGGGCGTCGTGGGCGGTCGGATTCCAGGCGAAGCCGTAATCGCCGCTCGGCAGCACCCGAACACCGCGCTTCTTTAGATCCTTCATGTTCTCCACGCCCATGCGGAACTCGCGCGGCATGCCGAGATGCTCAGCCACCTCCGGTGTGATGCCCCAGTCCCCCGCCTCATAGGCGGTTGCGTAGGTGATGCCCAGGGTCGGCATCACGAAACACCAATCCTTCGCCTCCTCCAGCATGTCCCGCGCCTCTTCGTCGGCGAAGGTGGCGTGGTTGATGAGCTGGATGCCGTGCTTCAGGGACAGCTTGACCGAATTGGCGCTGCGGGCATGGGCGGCGATGCGCAGGCCGACCGCGTGCCCGACCTCGGCGACGGCGGCGATCTCGGCCTCGGTCATCACCGTGTGCTCAGCCTTGGCATGGGGCACGAACTCGTCGCCGGACGGGTTGATCTTCAGGGTGTCGACGCCCTCGCGGACCATAACCCTGGCCTCGCGGCGGAATTCGTCGGGGCCGTCGCAGATGATCGCGAAGCTGTCGCGCTTCATATGCAGCAGGCGCACGTCACCCAGGCCGCTGCTGACCGTCAGCTCCGGCGTGGCGGCCAGCATGCGCGGTCCGGGGAGGTCGCCATTGTTGATGGCGTTGCGGATGACGATGTCCAGCCGCGACTTGGCCGAGGCCATGGAGTTGATGCTGGTGAAGCCGTGATCCAGATACTTCTTCGCATTGCGTGCCGAGAGCAGGACATGCTCCTCGGTTGGGATCTCGCCCAGCGCCTCCAGGGTGGAGGTATTGGCGAAGGTGATGTGGCAATGGGCGCAGACCATGCCCGGCATCAGCGTGGCACCGGCGCAATCGACGACATCCGCGCCATTGGCGGCGATGGCGCCGACCTCGCGGGCGACCGTCTTGATGCGGTTGCCCTCGACCAGCACATCGCCTTGGAAGGCGGCCTCTCCCGTGCCGTCGATGACCTTCGCGTTGGTGAACAATGTGGCCGACATATTCCCCTCCCTTGTCGACTCCCCGTCAGTTGCTGGCGAGGTAGATCTTGTAGAGCTCGGTGGCGCCCAGCGCCAACAGGATGACCACGACCAGGATCGTCAGCACGATCAGCCCGGCCTTGATCAGCCCGCGCAGCGGCGCGCCCGGGCGGCACATCGGCACCAGGTTGAACGCCAGGCCGCCGACGATCACCGCCACCGCGCCGATCCCGTACAGGGTAATCGACAGCGGCTGGAAGACGAAGATCAGCGCCAGGATGCACAGGCCGATGATCGAAAACTCGATGGTCCGGGCCTGCTTCCGGCTCATGCCTTCGCTGGGTGTGGGATCTGCCATCAGCGCACCAATTCGCCGGAGTGATCGAAGACATGGGCGCGGCCCTCCCGGCTGCGCACATGGACATGGCTGCCGACCGAGACCGCCGTGCGCCGGTCGACGACGGCGCGGAGATCGCGGCCGCCCTCCATCAGGTGGATCAGGGTCTCCGCCCCCATCGGCTCGACCAGGTCGACCGCCGCCCCGATCGTGGTGTCGTCGCCTTCCGACGCCAGCTCCAGGTTGCGCGGCCGGATGCCCAGGGTGACGAAGCTGCCGGGCGGCAGCTTGGCCACGGCCGGCTCGACATTCAGCACGATCTGCTGGTCGCCGGTGCGGAACTTGACGCCGCCGGCCTCCGGCCCGTCGATGTTGGCCGGCAGCAGGTTCATCTGCGGCGTGCCGATGAAGCCGGCGACGAACAGGTTCGCCGGGCGGGCGAAGATGTTGTGCGGGCTGGCGACCTGCTCGATGATCCCGTCGCGCATCACCGCGATGCGGTCGGCCATGGTCAGCGCCTCGAGCTGGTCGTGGGTGACGATCACCGTCGCCTTGTTCAGCCCCGACAGCACCTCGCGGATCTGCCCGCGCATGGTCTCGCGCAGCTGCACGTCCAGCCGGCTCAACGGCTCGTCGAACAGGAAGCAGGTCGGATCGCGGACGATCGAGCGGCCGACGGCGACCCTTTGCTTCTCGCCCTCGGAAAGCTGGTTCGGCTTGCGGTGCAGCACCTCGCCCATATGCAGGATCTCCGCGACCCGGGCCACGCGCTGCTCGATCTCCGCCGGGCTCATGCGCTCGGCATGCAGCGGATAGGCCAGGTTCTCGGCCACGGTCAGGCTGGGATAAAGCGCGTAGAACTGGAACACCATGGCGACGTTGCGATCGCGCGCCGCCAGGTCGTTGACCCGTTTGCCGCCGATATGGATGTCGCCCTCGCTGGCGAATTCCAGCCCGGCGATCATGCGCAGCGTGGTGGTCTTGCCGCAGCCCGACGGCCCCAGCAGGCAGACCACCTCGCCGGCCTCCACCTCCAGATCGACCCGGTCGACGGCGGTCAGGTCGCCGAAGCGCTTGGTCAGCTTGCTGAGCTTGATGTCCGACATCGCGCCCGCCTAGTTCCGGATGGTGCCGAAGGTCACCCCGCGCAGCAATTGGTGCTGCAGCGCGAAAGTGACGATGAAGACCGGAATCAGGAACAGGCTGACGATTGCCGCCAGCAGGCCCCAGTCGACGCCGATCTCGCCGCCGATGGTGCGCGCCATGGCCACCGGCACGGTGCGGGTCTCGGTGCCGGTCAGCAGCAGCGCGAACAGGAACTCGTTCCAGGTCAGGATCAGCGCGAAGACCGCGGTCGCCGCCAGCCCGGCGGTGATCTGCGGCAGGCATATTCTAAAGAAGACCTTGAAGTCCGAGCTGCCGTCGATCCGCGCCGCGTCCTCCACATCCCGGTTCAGCTCGTCGAAGAAGCTTTTGATCATCCAGATCGAGAACGGCAGGTTGAACGCGGTGTAGAGGAAGATGATGCCGAAATAGGTGCCGCTGAGCCCCGTCACCCGGAACATCAGGAAGATCGGGATGATCACGATGATCGGCGGCAGCATGCGCGTCGTCAGGATGATGAACAGGTAGGTGTCGTTGCCGCGCAGCGGGTAGCGCGAGAAGCCATAGGCCGCCAGTGTGCCGATGATCAGCGCCAGCACGACGCTGGTCCCGGCGATGAAGATCGAGTTGAAGAAGAACAGGCTGAAGCCGGTGTCGAAGGCCTGGTCGGCGCCGACCGCGGCGCGCGAGAACACCCGCACGAAATTGTCCAGGGTCGGCTGGAAGAAGAATTTCGGCGGCGTCGCCAGGGCATCCGGACGGGTCTTGAACGCCGTCATAATGATCCAGGCGACCGGGAAGAAATAGATCAGGCTGATCACGCCGGCGAAGGCCGTCCAGCCCCAGCCCGCCTTGCCGATCCGCTTTTCGCGCTTGCGTGCCATCGCTATTGCTCCACCTGGCGGGTCTTGATCGTGTAGAGGTACAGGTTCGTCAGCACGATCACGACGAACAGCAGGATGTAGCCGAGCGCGGAGGCCTGGCTGGTGCGGAAGAACTGGAAGGCCAGCCGGTAGACATAGACCGCGATGGTCTCGGTCGACGATCCGGGGCCGCCCTCGGTGATCAGATAGACCACGTCGAACAGCTTGAAGGTCTCGATGGTGCGGAACAGGATCGCCAGCAGCAGCAGGCTGCGGATATAGGGGAAGGTGATCGTGGTGAATCTTCGCCACCAGGACGCCCGGTCGATCTCCGCCGCCTCGTAGAGATATTTCGGCACGCTGACCAGCCCGGCCAGCACCAGCAGCATGACGAAGGGCGACCACATCCAGGCATCGGCGATGATGATGCCGAGCCGCGCGCCCATGGGGGTCGACAGCAGCACGAAGGGCTCGCCGGTGAAGGCGCCGACGGTCTGGCTCAGCAGGCCGAAGGTCGGCTCGTAGAACAGCTTGAAGAACACCCCGACTGCCACGAAGGACAGCATCATCGGGGTCAGCACCAGCATCAGCAGGATGCGGCGCAGCGGGAATTCCTTCTCGAACAGCAGCGCCAGCAGGAAGCCGATGATCAGCTGCAGAAGCACGCTGGAGGCGACGATGACCGCGGTGGTCTGGAAGCGTTCCCAAACCGTGTCGTCGGTCAGGATCTTCTCGTAGTTGCGGAACCAGGTGAAATCCGGCGCTGCCAGCCGGTTGGCGCGGTAGCGGTAGAAGCTGAGCCCGAACGACCACATCAGCGGGAAGATGTTCATCACGAACAGGACGATGATCGCCGGCGCCACCAGATAGGGGCCGCGCCGTTCCGGCGCCATCATCCAGGCGAAGAACCCACCCGCGGACCGGGGCTGTGCGGCAGTCGGCGCCCCGACGGTTCTATCGGTGGGCATGCGGCGTTCCTGAGCTGGGGGACTGCGAAGTCACTGTGTGCTGCCCGTACAGGCGAATTTCGATGTGACGGAGAGAAGCCCCCTCACCCTCCCGCTTCGCGGGTCCCTCCCTCTCCCCAAGGAGAGGGAAATCAACGGCCGTCACGAATACCCCTCTCCTTGGGGAGAGGGAGGGACCCGCGGCGAAGCCGTGGGAGGGTGAGGGGGTTGTCTCCATAATCACCGTCGTGACCGGGTCGCCGATAGGCGTCTCAGCGATCGGTCCTGCTAGCGGTTCAAGAATTCGGGCACGGGGCCATTCCTTGGCCCCGTGCCCGCAACCGTCCTACTCGATGCGGCCGGCGTCGCGCAGGAGCTCGTCCTGGAACTCGGCCACCGCATCCAGTGCCTCCTTGGCGGAGATCTGCCCGGTGATCGCCTTGTCGAATTCCTCCTGCTGCTGGGTCAGCAACTCGAAGAATTCCGGGATATGCCAGACATCGCGCTGCCAGGGCAGCATGGCGACATGGGCCTCGTTCCACGGCCGGAAATCGGCATAGTCCGACCGCGCCATGACGCTTTGCAGGCCGCTTTGTCCGCCGTTCTGGGCGAACTTCACCTGCACGTCTTCGGACAACCACCATTTCACCAGGTCCAGCGCCTCGCTGATCACCTCGTCGCTGTTCCAGGTCGTCAGCACGAAGGGCTGGCCGCCGATATTGGCCCAGCGGTCGATGGAGCCGTCCGGCATGCGGCGGCCCGGCGCCACGCCGAAGCTCGACACCTCGGCGACCTGCGAAGTGCTCGGATCGAGCACCGGCTCGCCCAGGCCGACCCAGTTGATGATCGCGCCGACCTTGCCCTGCATATACAGTTCCTGGATCTGGAAGATGTCCATCTGGCCGGTCTGGTAGGCCGGCGGCGCCAGGCTCAGGATCTCCAGATAGCGGTCGAAGGCGGCCACGTTCTCGTTGGAGTTGACCACGCCAAGCGCCGGTCCGTCGGGTTCCTGGGTCTCGTCCCAGATGCCGCCGCCCCACTGCCAGAAGAAGGCATTGATGGCCATGGTGGAGAAGTCGTAGCCCTTACCGGCCTGGTAGGCGACACCGTAGAAATCGTCCTCTGCGACCCCGTCGCCGAGCGGCTCGCCGGCCGCGCGGCGGAAGTGCAGGCCGATCATCTCCCAGGTGTCCCAGTCGACGTCTTCCCATTCTTCGTAGGTGCAGGGAAGGACCCGACCATACTCGGCCTGGAACGCCGCCCGCTCGCCGTCATGGCAGAACAAATCGTTGCGGTACCAGGTCACATAGGTGTCCGGCATCTGCGGGAAGCCGTAATAGTTCTCCGAGCGGTGCGGATAGGTTGAATAGGCCGCCACCAGGGCCGGATGCAGGTCTTCCATCAGCGCCTGCAGCTCGGGGTCCTCATCGATGAAGTCGTTGAGCTTCATGTAGTAGCCGCCCTCGATGAAGGCGCCCAGCCATTGGCTGTCGGTCACCAGCATCTGGTACTTCTCCTCGCCCGAGGTCAGCGAAGCGGCGACGCGCTCGTAAAAGCTGGGCCAGGGGATGAAGTCGATTTCCAGCTTGACGTTGTTGCCGCTGGGGGCCGTGTAGCTGCGGTCGGCTTCTTCCTGCAGGAAGCGGGTCGGCGGCCAGTCCGGCGCCGCCATGCGGAGCACGATGTCCTCCGCCGAGGCCGCCGTCGGCATCGCCAGGGCTCCGGCGGCCAGGGCGCCGCCTGCCAGCAAGGTGCCCGGCAAACGAGTGCTGCAAAATTTCATGTCCTCTCCTCCCTAGTTTCATTGTCTCCCGCACGTCCTGTGCGGATTGATGGTCCACGATCCGGTTGTCCGGGGCGATCAGCCGATATGCACCCCCGTCTCGCGATAGAACAGATGCGCGTCCGCCAGCGCATAGCCGACATCCACCTCGTCGCCGACCGCATAGGCCAGCGCCTCGTCCTCCGGCAGCACGGTCTTCACCATCGTTCCGGCGGCGTCCAGATCCAGGATGGTGACGTCGCCCAACGGCTCGGTCAAATGCACCCGGGCCCGGAATGTCGGGCCTTCCGGGTCGCCGCTCACCGGCGTCAGGTCATGCGGCCGGATGCCGAACAGAAGCTCGGTTCCGGCCTCCGTGTCACTCAGCGGTGCTGCCCAGCGCCCGCCATCCACGTCCTGGAACGGCAGGGCGATCACCGGCACCTTGCCGTCACGGGTCAGGGTTGCCGGGATCAGGTTCATGGTCGGGGCGCCGACCATGGTGGCGACGAACGGATCCTTCGGCGACTGGTACAGCGCCTCCGGAGTATCGGTCTGGACGATGGCGCCCTCGCGCATCACGGCGATGCGGTCGCCCATGGTCAACGCCTCAAGCTGGTCCGGGGTGGCGTAGACCATGGTCATGCCCAGCTCCCTGTGCAGCCGCTTGAACTCCGCCCGCGTGTCGTGGCGCAGCTTGGCGTCGAGATTGGTCAGCGGCTCGTCCAGCAGCAGCAGGCTGGGCCGGCGGATCAGGGCGCGGCCGATGGCGACGCGCTGCTGCTCGCCGCCCGACAGGGTGCTGGGCTTGCGGTTCAGGGTGTGGCTGATGCGCAGCATCTCGGCGATCTCGCCGACCCGACTGGCGGTTTGGCCGCGATCCATTCCCGCCTCACGCAAGGGGTAGGCCAGATTGGCGAAGGTGCTGAGATGGGGATAGAGCGCGAAGGTCTGGAAGATCATCGCCATGTCGCGCCCCTGCACCGGATCGTCGGTGACGTCGCGGCCGGCGAAGTGGATGCGGCCGGCATCCGGGCGCTCCAGCCCGGCGATGCTGCGCAGGGTCGTGGTCTTGCCGGCGGCGCTGGGCCCCAGGATGGCAAAGAACTCTCCGGCCGCCACCGTCAGCTCGAGCCCTTGGAGCGCCGCCACGTCGCCGTAGGATTTGCTGAGCCCGGTGATCCTCAGATCGGACATTGCCCGCCCGCACCGGGCCAAGAGCTCTCAGCGTCGCCGAGCCCCATATCGCCTCCCCAGGAAAAACGTTTTTCTTTCATCCTATCGTATGCGGAATCGCAGCGTATGCGCAACACGCCGCGATGCAATGCGCCCGGAGCAACCCTACGCCATTCGACGGCCGGTGTGAGGACCGTCACAGCGACATTCCATCGCGCTTTGATACACCTGAACGTTCCGCCGGAGGCCATTCTGGCCAGTTGCAATGACGCAAATCGGGAGGTTCGGCGATGACGGTTTGGGAAACGGCGAAGTCCAGCGGCGAGCTGGTCTATCGGTTCCGCCAGAGCGAGTCTCCGGTACTGACGCAGCCGGGCCCCTGGGGCCGGACGCTGCCGAGCCGGATCGCGACCGACGGCGACAATGCGAAATACAATGGCTATTGCGCGGCCCTGGCGACCCATTGGGCCAGCCTGCGCATGACCGACATGGACTTCGTCTATGACAACCAGACCTCGCGGCTGGACGGCATCGCCCATTGGCGTGCCACCAAGGAGCAGAGCCTGTATCGCGACGGCGCCGGGCTGAAATCCCTGCTGGCGAATTACGGCTTTTCCTACAAGCGGTTCCAGAACTGCCCGTTCCGGCCCAACGGCCATGCCATCGCCAAAGCGGCCGCCGCCCATTCCGGCGCCCTCTATATCAGCCTGAAGCGCAAGGGCGGCGGCCATGGCGTGGCGGTGCAGTCGGAACAGCAGGGCGGCAAGCAGATCTTCCGCTATTTCGACGCCAATTACGGGCATTTCGAATTCGAGGGGCAGGACCGTTTCGCCGCCTGGCTGGACGACTTCCTGAAGTCCGTCAGCGGCTATCACGACCGCTACGACCGCTTCTTCATCTACGCCCTGAACTACGACCGGCAGCAGCGGGTCCAGGATCTGATCCAGCGCTTCGGCGGCTGACGACGCTTGAGGCAGATCATGGCGCGGCAGGGTCCGCGCCGTCACGGTCGGTGCCTGTCTCGCAGGACCGCAGGCCGATGGTCTTTCCGCACGCCAACATCGTCGCCGGCATACTCGTGCTCATCGTCGGATTCGGCTTCCACTTCATCGGCCAGCTGATATCCGTGGTGAACTGGGACGCCGCCCAACGCCTCGGGCTGCAGGAGAAGGCCGCTCCGCCCGACTACTATCCCTACGAACACGGGACCGCCGTCGCCGATGTGCTGATCGGCTGGACCTATCCGGTTGCTGCTGTCGGTCTGATACTGAATGCGGATTGGGCTTACGATCTCGCATGGCTCCCGGGATCGGTCCTTCTCTATCACAGCCTGAACTCCTGGTTCTGGGAGGCCGACCGCAGGGCCGCAGGCCACGGACTCCAATCCGATCGCTTCCGAATCCTCTGGTGCGGCAGCAACTTCGTCACAGGGCTGCTGACCATTGCGGTGGCGTGGTCGGGTCCGCCGGCTCTCTGAGACGGCCTTGCGACCTCTCCGACCCGTCTGCAAATCCATGTTGACCGATCGTTCAAAACTCTGAGAATGGCATGCGGGAGACACGCTGCATGCCCTGGCAGAAGACGTATAACGAGACGGACGTGGTGGAGCAGGCCATGCGCGCCTTCTGGGCCCATGGATACGAAGCCACGTCGGTGAACGACCTCGTCCGGGCGACCGGCATCAACCGGGGCAGCCTGTACGCCGCGTTCACCGACAAGCGGACGCTGTTTCTCAGGGTCCTGCGGCACTACGACAAGCACTATCAGGAGGAGTTCCTGGCCCGGCTGGCGGCCCGGCACGCGCCAAAGGACGCGATCATCGCCGTGTTCGACTACGCCGCCGGCAATACATCCTCCAGCGACCTGCCGGCCGGCTGCCTGGCCGTCAACACGGCGCTGGAGCTCTCGCCGCACGATCCGGAGGTCCGCGCCTTCGTCCAGGACTCCTTCGCCAAGGTCGAGGCGTTCTTCCTCTCCATGATCGAGCGGGCCCAGCGGGACGGGACGATTGCCGGGGCGAACGCCTCGCGGGCCACGGCCCAGGCCCTGCTCGGCCTCTTCCTCGGCCTGCGGGTGCTGACCCGGTCCGGCGCCGAGAGGGGCGCGCGCGATGCCATCACATCCCAGGCCAGGATGCTGCTGGCCTAAAAAATTTGGCCAATATGGAACGATCGTTCAACACAAAGGGAGGAGCAGAAATGTCCGTATCATATGTGGAACGCGAGGGCGCGACCCCGGAGACGCTGGCCTTCTATGACAAGGCCGAGGATCGGTTCAAAGCCCTGCTGAACATCTTCAAGGTCTTCGGTCACCACCCGGAATACGGCAACGCCTTCACCGACCTGATCATGGCGATCCTCAAGGATGGCGAGATCGACTGGCTGACCAAGGAGCTGCTGATCCTGAAGGCGACCCAGGGCAATGACTGCCAGTATTGCGTGATCCAGCACGAGCGGCTCTGCGACATGCTGGGCATGCCGGCCGAGAAGGTCGCCGATATCGACGGCGTGAAATACCGCACCAGCCCGCATTTCACCGAGGGCGAGGTCGCGCTGCTCGACTTCTGCATCCAGATCGGCGAGGACGCCAACCGGGTTCCGAAGGAACTCTGGGACCGGCTGCACAAGCACTGGACCGAGCCGCAGATCGTCGACGCCTGCTTCGTCATCACCACCTACATCATGGTGTCGAAATTCGGCGATGCCCTTGGGGTCGAGCTGGAACCGATGTTCGATGGCGTGAAGCCGGTCCTGACCATCAACCACTGACAGCGGCGGCGGCGCGGGCCCGTTCGGTCCGCGCCCCGCGACCGGAGGGACGCCATGGCGGATATCGAGATCTTCACCGGGCCCGGTTGCGGCTATTGCGACGCGGCCAAGGCCCTGCTCGAGAGGCATCGACTGGCCTTCACCGAGCGCGACGTCAGCGACCCGGCCGTCCAGGCGGAGTTCCGCGAACGGCTTCCGCGAATCCGCTCGATCCCCCAGATCTTCATCGACGGGGAACATATCGGCGGCTTCGAGGACCTGGAGTTGCGGCTGGGATAGCCTGCTGGCCGAAACGGGCGATCAGTCTGCCGGCGCCGCGCCGAAGTCGTAGAGCGTCCGTACGAACCCGGCCTTCAGCGTCTCCGAGGAAACCAGCCTGACCGGTCGGGCGAAGCCGTTCGGCGGGAACAGCGGGATACCGCCGCCAAGAAGCTCGGGCGCGATGAACAAGGCCAGGCTGTCCAGCGCGTCGCGCTCGATGAAGGCCTGCTGCAGCCGGCCGCCGCCGACCAGCCAGACATCGCCGTCATCCAGCGCCCGGAGATGTCCGACCAGGGCATCGACCCCCTCGGACCAGGTCTCCACCGGACCGGCCGGCCGTTCTATGGGTCGAGAGGTCACGACGATGGAGCGCTGGCCGCCATAGGGCCAATCGACATCGAAGCCGGCGATCGCATCGTAGGTCGCCCGCCCCATCACCACCGTCCGAACGCCGGCGATGAACCGCTCGTAGCTGAATGCCCCGCCGCCGACATCGCCGTATTTCTCCAGCCAGTCCACTCCGCCATCGGCGGTGGCGATGTAACCGTCAAGGCTGGTGGCGATGTATCCGCGAATGGTGGCCATGCTTCCCCCTCTCCCATCCGGGCCCCGGCTTCTCTGAGCAGCACAGTGTGCAGTTCCTCATCACGTCCCCGGCGACGCGTCGCCCCGACCATCAAGGCTACACCCGTCGCACCGGCCTGCCGCTGGCGACCGAGCGCGCCTTCTGCTTCTCGCGGCCGAAGACGTAGAGACCCGCGGCCGCGATCAGGGCGATGCCCGAGAACACCCACAGATCCGGCAGGTCCCCGAACACCGCCCAGCCCCAAAATATCGACAGCGGCAGGGCGATATATTCGAAGGGCGCGATGGTCGCCGCGTTGGCCTGGCGGTAGGCCTGCGAGAGCGAGTAGTGGATCACCGCCGACATCAGCCCGAGCACCAGGAAGACGAGAAGGTCCTCCCGAGCCGGCCAGACCCAGGCGCGCAGCAGGAAGATCGCGCTCTCGTTCTCGACCTCCTGCACGAACCGGCCGTCGCCCGCGACGGCCCAAAAGAGGAGGCTGACCACGATGAAGGTGCCCTGGATATAGATGGCCATTGCCGATGCCGTAGACGAAACGGCCAGACGGCGGGTCAGGATCTGCATGCAGGCATAGGCGAAGGCGGCCAGGATCGGCAGCAGCAGAATGATCCGATCCGGCGCTGGGCCGGCACCGGCGGTGCCGGGACGCAGCATGATCAGCACGCCGACGAACCCAACCAGCACCGCTCCGATGCGGCGCGCGCCGACCTTCTCCCCGAGGAACGGGATCGACAGGATCGTTATGAAAAGGGGCGCGACGAAGAACAGCGCCGTGGCATCCGCCAGCGGGATCACCGCAAGCGCGGCGAAAAAGGCCATGTTCGCCGCCACGATGCAGAGTCCGCGCAGCAGATGCAGCCCGATCCGGTTGGTCCGCAGCAGCCGGAACCCGCCCTCGAACTGCAGGATCACCAGGCTGAACAGGATCCCGATCGCCGACCGCGCGAAGACCATCTGATGCAGCGGATAGTCCCCGGAGAGCTGCTTGATGAGCATGTCATTGATGGAGATGCAGCCCATTCCGAGCGTGACGAACAGGATGCCGAGCCCCGGATTGTTCTCGCCTTGCGCTGTCATCGGGACTCGGCTTCTCCCGCTGTGTCAAAGGTCGACGCTGCGCTTGCAGGCATCGCCTCAGGACGGCGTCACCAGATTGGCCATCAGGCGGAAGGCGCCCGGCACCAGAAAGTCCATCTGGTAGTACAGGATCAGGCTGGTATGGGTGTGCCGGCCTTTGCCGACCGGCGCGGTCAGCAGGGATCCGGTCAGCGGCGCCTCGTCCGGGTCGGCCATCGAGAGCAGGGGCGTGTAGTCCGGGGCCCATTCGGCCGCGAAATAGAGGCCGCGCTCCTTGACCCAGCCCTGCCAGTCCTCTTCGCCGATGACGTTCGGATGGGTCAGCAGGGGGTGGTCCGGCGCCAAATGGGTGACGACGGCGGTGTGGTCGGTGACCCGCCAGCGCAGCGACGGCTGGCCGATCTTCAGGTAGTGCGGCGGGATGGTCTCCGGGTCCCAATTGTCCCAGGGGCGGTGGTATTGGGTGACCAGGTTGCCGCCGGCTGAGACCCACTCCTTCAGCCGGCCATTGGCAGCCAGCAGGTCGGGTCGCGCCTTGTAGGCGAAGATTCCGATGACGATGGTGTCGAACCGACCGAGATCGCCGCCGCTCAGCGCGTCTGAATCCAGCAGAGTGACGTCGCAGCCGAGCTGAGTCAGCCAGGCATGCACCCGATCCGAGCCGCCATCCACATAGCCGATGCGCAACCCCTCGGGCAGCGCCACCGACATCGCCTGCACCGTCGCCTGGGCCGGCGTCACCACATGGGTGGCGCGGATATGGGGATGTCGGATGGTGCGGGCCGACCGGGCGGGAAGGCCGTCCACGACGACCGGCAATTCGTAGCGGCCGGGCGCCAGGTCCTCGGGCGGCACGACGGTGAACCGCGCCGTGCCGGTTTCGCCCGGATTTGCCAGCGACAGCGGCACGGAGTCTGGCGAGACCTGCCAGCCGGACGGCGGCGACAGCCCGATTACCGTCTCTGCGTGCCGGCCGCGGCCATTGCGCCGGGCGGTCACGCTGACGGAGATTGGCCAGGCGCGGTTCAGGTTATGGGCGATCGCCGCAGGCTGGGCGCCGGCCGCCACCGCCGGCAGCACTGCCAGCGGCTCCTCCGGCTGCACCACCGTTTCCGCTGACACACCGTCGATCGCATAGCGCACCAGCCCGTAGACTCGGTCATTGGCCTCGTGGGGCGCGGTGCGGAATTGGTAGGGCTCGAAATCCGCCGCGTCGGGCGGTACCGAGACGCGCAGGGCCGCGCTCATCCGATCGCCGGGGCGAAGGACAGCCGGCGCCGCGCCGTCCTGTTCGACCCGCCAGCCCTTTGGCGCCACCAGCTCCAGCGATGCGGCGGTCAATGTGACCGGCCCCCCCAGATAGGCGGTGAGCGTCAGATCCGCATCGTCGCCGGCGGCGACCACCGGCCTCTCGCACGCCAACCGGGCGGTCAGCAGGGCGGCGCAGCGACTGGCATGGCACAATTGCCTTTCCTTCAGCTCCAGCCGGTGGCCGGCAGCTTCGCGATCGGCGGTATTGGCCGATGCCAGGGCCTGCACCGCTTGGCGGACGGCGCCCAAGGCGGCATGGATGGCGTGCAAGACCTGCCCGTTGTCGGGGAATGCCCGGAGGGCCCCGTCGATATGGCCCTGGGCTGCCGACATGGCCTCGGCAAGGCCTTCATCCGCCACCGTCTCCGCCAGCTCGCCCAGGTTCGTCGGAAGGCCGTCGAACAGGCCGGTTTCCTCATCCGGCGCGTCGATGGTGCAGGCCAGCCGGTGCAGCGGCACTTCAGCCTCGCCTTCCTCCACCCAATGGCCCATGCCCTGGGTGCGGTGATAGGCCCGCGACCATTGCGCGATCTGGGCGTAGGTCGCGCCATGGACCGCATCGAAGCCGCCGACCGGCACGGTGATGGTGGCGTTGGGCGGCGGCTCGGTGTCGTCATAGGCGCCGCCGGCCCCGGACCAGGCCGGCAGGTACAGCTTGGCCGCCTGCCACGGCGCCAGCCCGTCGCGGGCGTGCTCGGGGAAGGCGTCGGCATCGGCGGCCAGGTGGAACGCCTCCTCGGTCGCCTGGGTGATGGCGCGGTGGTGGCCATGCTGCCCGGGCACGTCCAGGAAGGTCGGCGCCACCACATCCGGGCGGAAGGCGCGGATCGCCCGCACCAGCCGCTCCACGGTTCGCTCCCGGCCCCAATAGCCGAAGGTCTCCTCGGCGGTCTTGGACAGGCCGAAATCGAAGATCGCACCCTCGATCTCCTCGTTCAGCCAGAACAGCTCCATGTCCAGCACTGCGGCGGCGCGCTCCATCTCCCGGGTGCGCAGCACGCCCAGTACCGAGCGGTTCTCCGTGCCGATATCGTTCTGGCCGCCCTCGCCGCGCACGCCGCAGGCGAAACCCAGCCTCACGCCGTCCGCCTTTGCCAGCCGGGCGAGCAGCCGGGTCGTCTCGTCGTCGGGATGAGCGCCGGTCTGCAGGAAACTGTTGACCGAGGTGAGCGGTACCAGGGCGTCCCACAGCCGGGCGATGGCGCTGTCCGAGGCCTGTTCGACGATGCGTTTCTGGTCGGGCGTCATGATGCGGTCGCGGCCACCGGTCGTTGCTCGGGCTGTGGGCTGCCCGCGCCGTTCTTGAACAGCAGGCTGAAGCTCGGGCTCATGGAGTCGAAGATCGGCAGGGCGGCGGCGCCAAGTGCGGTGGCCTCGATGCCGGCCGTGGCCTTGATCAGCCGCGGCCGCTGTCGCTCGCGCCTGGCGCTGACCGACACCATCAGCGGCTCCAGCCGGTCGATGAGGGCCTGGGAGATGATCTCCGGCAGGTCGCCGCCGATCAGGATCGCCTCCGGGTCCAGCAGGTTCTCCGCCGCGTTCAGGGCGAGGCGGAGATGCTTCGCCGCGGAGTCGATCCAGCCGGTCATCGCCGGGTGCCCGTCGGCCGCCAGCACTGCCAGATCGTCGATCGTCTCTGCATCGCAGCCCGCCGCGCGGACCGCCTCGATGGCCGAATGCAGCGAGGCGTAGCGCTCCAGGCAGCCGGCATTGCCGCAGAAGCACTTGCGGCCCTCCGGCGCGACGACGAAATGGCCGAACTCCCCGGCGTTGCCCCAGGCGCCGCGATAGGGCTGGCCGTCCAGGATCAGCCCGGCGCCGAGGCCGATGCCGACATAGAGATAGAAGAAGGTCCTGAGATGCCGGGCCGCCCCGTAGAGCCGCTCGCCCAGCGCCGCCGCGGTGGCGTCGTTCTCCACCAGCACCGGCAGGCCGATCGCCTTCGACAGCAGCGCCGCCGGATCGACCCCGCGCCAGCCCGGCAGGGTCGTCGGCCCCACCGAGGTCAGGCTGTCGACATCGAACGGCCCCGGCATCACCACGCCGGTGCCCAGCACCCGGCCCTGCGTCACATCGGCGCGGCGCAACAGGGTTGCCACGGTCTTCGCCATCAGCGGCAGGGCGATCTCCGGCGCCGCCCGGCCGATTTCCGCGGTGCTGCGCTCGCGGACCTCGCCGGCAAGGTTGACCAGGACGCCGCTCAGCCGGCGGTGGTCCAGCTGCAGCCCGACCGTATAGCCGCCCTCCGGATTGATCGAAAGCTCCACCGGCGGCTGGCCGCGCCCGGTTCGGCGTCGTCCCTCGCTGCGGATCAGCCCGCCCTCTTGCAGCTCCGACGCGATGTTGGAAACGGTCTGGGCGGTGAGAGAAGTCAGCCGCGCGATCTCGGCGCGGGAAATCGGCCCATGCCGCCGCACCGCCTCCAGGACGACGCGGCGATTGAACGACCTCGTATGCTCGATATTGGTTCCGCTCAGCAGCATTTGCGAACCGACATTGGCGGCGGGTAACGAAACGATGCCGCAGGCGAGCGATTAATTCAATATGATTGATTTATTGACAAGCGGCGGCCGATGGCAAAACATTCCAATGGGAAGGTTCCCGAGGTGCCGGCCGGTGGTCTGCCGGCACCCGACGAAGGAACAAGGGAGGGTCAGATGAAGCGTAAATTAGCGGCGTTGACCGGCGCCGCCATGCTGGCCGGCGCGACGCTGGCGGCAACCGGCCCGGCACGGGCCGTCGAGATCGAATACTGGCAGTACTTCTTCCAGGGCCGGGTCGATGCGATCGATGCCCTGATCGAGAAGTTCGAGGCCGAGAACCCGGACATCACCGTCGTCCACACCCATTTCCCCTATGCCGACTATCGCACCAAGGTGGCGGCGGCGATCCCCGCTGGCGAGGGGCCGGACGTGGTGCAGCTCTTCTATGGCTGGCTGAACGACTACATCGAGGCCGACCTGCTGCAGCCGCTGCCGACCGACATGTTCAACCCGGCCGAGATCGAGGAAGAGTTCTTCCCGATGGTCCAGGCCATGAACATCAACGGCCAGTACTACGCCATGCCGACCGCGGTGCGCTCGCTGGCGCTGTTCTGGAACAAGCGGCTGTTCGAGGAGGCCGGGCTCGAGGGCCCGCCGGAGACCCTCGACCAGATGGTCGAATATGCCGAGGCGCTGACCCAGCGCGATGGCGGCGGCAATCTGACGGCCGTCGGCATCACCATGGGCATGACCGCGCAGGACCATCATTGGTGGCGCGAGGTGCTGGTGCGGCAGATGGGCGGCGCGCCCTATTCGCCGGACAGCCAGGAGGTCACCTATGACGGCGAGGCCGGCCAGAAGGCGCTGGACTTCTATGTCGGGCTGATCGAGGAGCATGGGGTCAGCCAGATCGGCTTCATGGACGAGCCGCAGGCCGCCTTCAAGGCAGGCCGGGCCGGCATGCATATCGACGGCTCGTTCCGTCTCGGCGCGCTGCGCAACCAGCGCGGCCTGGAATGGGGCGTAACCGAGCTGCCGGCCAATGCCGCCGGCGAGCGGTTCAACTTCTCCTCCTACTGGGTCAACGGCATCACCTCCAAGGCCCAGGGCGAGCGGGCGGAGGCGGCGGCCAAGTTCCTCGCCTTCATCACCTCGGAAGAGGCGATGCAGCTGTGGCTGGAGACCGTCGGCGAGTTGCCGGCCCGGCAGGCGGCGGCGCTGACCGACGAGAACACCGCGCATCCGGAATACGGGCCGTTCATCCGCGGTCTGGAATACGCCAATGCGACCAAGTTCGTGAACGAGTCGGCGCAGCGCCAGATGATGGTCGACATGGTCGACCGGATCCTGCTGGAAGGCGCCAGCGTCGAGGATTCGGTCCGCACCGCGGCGGAGGCCGAGCAGGCTCTGCTCGACGATTTCTACGGCGCCATGTGATGCCGCGACCGTGCGCCGGGGCCTGCCGTTCGCGGCGGCCCCGGCGTATCGGATTCACCGTTCCGACGCGGGATTCGTCGTTCGTCGGATAGGCGCCAATGGAGTACTGCCTTACGTCACCCTCTCGGTGTCATTCCCGCGAAAGCGGGAATCCAGGTGACGCAGGTGTTGACTGGATTCCCGCTTTCGCGGGAATGACGAGGGGGAGGAGCGTGAACAGCAGTTCAAGAATTGCTTGGTTCGATTCAGACCCCGACGTCTCGGGCCTCTGACTCGCCCATGCGAGCCTTCTATGAGACGCTGCCGATCGGCAAGAAGCGGGCGATGTGGGCCTGGGGCTTCCTGGGCGTGCCGATCGTCTTCTATGTGGTCATCCGCTTCTACCCGACCTTCGAATCCTTCCTGATCTCGCTGACCGACTGGAACCTGGTCGGCGAGCGCAACTTCATCGGCATCGACAACTACGCCCGGCTGCTGGAGGACGAGACCTTCGGCAAGGTCTTCGTCAACACCTTCCAGTACCTGATCATCGGCACGCCGATCAGCCTGCTGTTTGCGTTCGTCGTGGCCTATTTCCTGGACCAGGTGCGGTTCCTTCACGGCACCATCCGGGCGCTCTATTTCATCCCCTTCCTGACCACCGCCGTGGCCATGGCCTGGGTCTGGCGCTGGTTCTACCAGCCGGTGCCGATCGGCACCTTCAACCAGATCCTCTCCACGCTGGGCCTGCCGCAGCAGCCCTTCCTGCGATCCACCACCCAGGCGCTGCCGGCGATCCTGGCGCCGGCGATCTGGGCCGGGCTCGGCTTCCAGATCGTGATCTTCCTGGCCGGCCTGCGCGCCATCCCCGGCACCTATTACGAGGCCGCCAAGATCGACGGCGCCGGGCCATGGCGCATCCTGTTCGAGATCACCATCCCGCTGCTCAGGCCCACCATCATCTTCCTGGTGGTGATCAGCTCGATCGGCTTCCTGCGCATCTTCGACCAGGTCTTCAACATGACGCCGCAGGGCGATGGCGGGCCCTTGAACTCCACCAAGCCCATGGTGCTCTACATCTACGAAAGCGCCTTCGACGCCTTCGACATGGGTTATGCGGCGGCGCAGACCGTGGTGCTGTTCCTGGTGCTGCTGGTGATCACCCTGTTGCAGATGTACCTGCTGAGGAAGCGATGACCGCAGAGGCCCTCAGCCGCGCCGAACCGACCACGGCCACGCGCTACCGCAAGCCGGTCAATCCGGGCCGTATCGTCGCCTGGACCCTGCTGGCGATGGGCGGGATCACCATGATCATGCCCTTCATCTTCATGATCTCGACTTCGCTGAAATACCCCCACGAGATTTACGATCTGCGCCTCATCCCCAACGAGCCGACCCTGGAGAACTACATCTACGTGCTCGCCGACGGGCGCTTCTTTCGCTGGTTCTTCAACTCCTTCGTGATCGCGTTTGCGACCACCGCCTCGGTGCTCTTCTTCGACAGCCTGGTCGGCTACACCCTGTGCAAGTTCAAGTTCCGCGGCCGCACCATCGTCTTCGTGGCGATCCTCTCGACGCTGATGATCCCGACCGAGATGCTGGTCATCCCCTGGTATCTCATGTCCCAGAGCTTCGGCTGGCTGGACAGCTATTGGGGCATCATGTTCCCCGGCATCATGACCGGCTTCGGCACCTTCCTGATGAAGCAGTTCTTCGAGAGCGTGCCGGACGATTTCCTGGATGCCGCCCGCATCGACGGGCTGAACGAGTTCCAGATCTGGTGGGAGGTGGCGATGCCGCTGGTGACGCCGGCCCTGTCGGCGCTCGCGATCTTCGTCTTTCTGGGCAACTGGACCGCCTTCCTGTGGCCGCTGATCGTCACCAACAGCACCGAGCTCTATACGATCCCGGTCGGCCTCGCCTCCTTCTCGGTGGAGACCCAGGTGCAGTGGGAGCTGATCATGACCGGCTCCAGCCTCGCCACCATCCCGACCCTGATCGTCTTCCTGCTGTTCCAGCGCTACATCATCCGCGGTGTGATGCTGACCGGGCTGAAGGGCTGACCACGATGACCGACGACGCCGACACCTTCCCGGCCCCGGTCTATAAGGAGACCGTGCTCGGGCCGCTGTTCGACACGGCCAAGCGGCACTACGCCGGGCCGCTGGCCCGCATCAACGAGGCTCACGCGGTGATGCTGGCCGAACGCGGCCTCCTGGCCCGTGACGAGGCGGCGGCGATCCTCTCCGCGCTGCGCATGTTCGAGGCCGGGTTTGACGCCAGTGCACTCTCCTATGACGGCAGCGTGGAGGACCTGTTCTTTCACGTCGAGGCGGCACTGGCCGAGCGGCTCGGCATCGACCTCGCGGGCAAGCTGCATACGGGGCGCAGCCGCAATGACATCGACCACACCGGCTTCAAGATGGTGCTGAAGCGCCGATTAGCCGGCTTGCTGCACAGGCTGACCAACCTCGTCGACACGCTGATCACCGTCGCCCATGACAACCGCGACACCATCGTCGTCGCCTACACCCATGGCCAGCCGGCCCAGCCGACCACCTTCGGGCACTATCTTTCGGCCCTGATCGAGGTGCTGTTGCGCGATCTCGACCGGCTGGCGCATGCGGGCCGGGACCTGGACCGCTGCAGCATGGGCGCGGCGGCGATCACCACCACTGGCTTCGACATCGACCGGCAGCGCATGGCGGAGCTTCTCGGCTTCTCCGAGGTGCAGGAGAACTCCTACGGCTGCATCGCCGCCTGCGACTACGTGACCGGGCTCTATTCGGCGATGAAGGTGCTGTTCCTGAACCTTGGCCGCTTCGTTCAGGATCTGAACCAGTGGACCGGGTTCGAGACCGGCCATCTCCACGTGCCCGACGGCTTCGTGCAGATCAGCTCGATCATGCCGCAGAAGCGCAACCCGGTGCCGGTGGAGCATCTGCGCCTGCTGCTCTCAACCGCGGCCGGGCACTGCGACACCATCACCAACACCATGCACAACACCCCGTTCACCGACATGAACGACAGCGAGTCCGAGGTGCAGGCCGGCGGCTATGCGGCCTTCGAGGCCGGCGGCCGGGCCCTGGCGCTGCTCGACGGGCTGATCGCCGCGGTGCGGGTCGATGGCGAGCGGGTCGCCCGACACATCGACGAGAGCTGCATCACCATCACCGAGCTGGCCGACAGCCTGGTCAGGGTCGAGGGCATCTCCTTCCGCCAGGCCCATGAGGTGGCGGCGACGCTGGCCCGGCGCGTGGTCGATCGCGGCGAGAGCCTAAGCACGGTGCCCTTCAAAGCCGTCGCTGAGGCTTTCGAAGAGATCATCGGCCGGCCGCCCAAGCTGTCGGAGGCCGATTTCCGCCGCTTCGTCTCGCCGGAGCATTTCATCGCGGTGCGCGAGCGTTTCGGCGGCCCGGGCCCCAAGGCGCTGGCCGCCAGCATCGCCGGCTACGCCAAGCAGCTGGCGGGCCATGCCACCGCCCTGGCGGTCTTCGAAGACCGCATGGCCGCCGCCGACGCGGCGCTCACCGACATTGTCGACGACTATCTGGGGGCCGCCGAACCGACCGGCGCGGCACCGGCAAAACGATAGGTTGCCAAGGGATGATGTTCGTTAGACCCCTCACCCTCCCAACGCTTCGCGTCGGGTCCCTCCCTCTCCCACAAGGGGAGAGGGGGCGTCTGAGGTGCTCAATTGAACCCCTCTCCCCTTGTTGGAGAGGGAGGGACCCGCGCGCAGCGTGGGAGGGTGAGGGGGCTCTGTCATGTCCGCTCGCAGTCGGAGTGGGGATTTCCTGACATGGCCAGCGTTTCCATCCGCAATGTCGTCAAGCGCTTCGGCAAGGTGCAGGTGATCCACGGCCTCGACCTGGAGATCGCCCATGAGGAGTTCGTGGTGCTGGTCGGGCCCTCGGGCTGCGGCAAGTCAACCATGCTGCGCATGATCGCCGGGCTGGAGGAGATCACCGAGGGCGAGATCCATATCGGCGACCGGCTGATCAACAATGTCGAGCCGAAGAACCGGAACATCGCCATGGTGTTCCAGAACTACGCCCTCTATCCGCATATGACGGTGTGGCGGAACATCGCCTTCGGGCTGCGCGCCGCCCGCCTGCCCAAGGACGAGGTCGACCGCAAGGTCCGCGAGGCAGCGGCGATCCTGGGTCTGGAGGAGCTGCTTGAGCGCAAGCCCGCCGAACTCTCCGGCGGCCAGCGCCAGCGCGTCTCCATGGGCCGGGCCATCGTCCGCGACCCGCAGGTCTTCCTGTTCGACGAGCCGCTCTCCAACCTCGACGCCAAGCTGCGCAACCAGATGCGCACCGAGATCAAGAAGCTGCACCAGCAGGTCCGGACCACCGTCATCTACGTCACCCACGACCAGATCGAAGCCATGACGCTTGCCGACCGCATCGTCATCATGCGCGACGGCTATATCCAGCAGATCGGCACGCCGCTGGACGTCTACCAGAACCCGGCCAACATCTTCGTCGCCGGCTTCATCGGCAGCCCGGCCATGAACCTGATCCCCGGCCGCATCGCCGCCGGTGACGGCGGGCTGGCCTGCGACATCGGCGGCGATGTCCGGGTGCCGCTGCCGGAAGACGGCGTCGCCGGACTGGGCGACGGCCGCCCCGTGGTGATGGGCATTCGCCCGGATGACCTGATCCTGGTCGAGCCCGACAGCCCGGCCTATGGCTGGCAGACCGACAGCCGCATCGCGGTGGTCGAGCCCATGGGCCCGGAATCGATCCTGTTCCTGGACCTGGCCGGCCACGAGATGGTGGGCAAGGCCGAGGGCCGAACCGTCCCGACCGCAGGCGGCACGGCCAAGGTCGCCCTCAACCTCGACCATCTCCATTTGTTCGACCCGGAAACGGAGCAGGCGATCCTGTGAAGCGGTATTCAGCCATCGATTTCCAACACGCCGGACGTTTCGGCCATTGCCGATAACCGGGCCGCAACCGGCTGATGCCGAACTGCGGGAGCTGATTGCCCAATATCGATCGGTGCCGCGCGGGCGTCCTCCATCCGGGGATATCGTCCTGCCTGGTCCTGGCCAGGAATCGGTTTGGGACTTCCCACGGCCGCCGCGCGTCGAACCCGTGTCGCAAAGGGTCCGTGTGGAATTTGCCGGGTTGGCGGTAGCCGACAGCCGGCGGGCGTTGCGGGTTGTCGAGACAGCGGGAGCCCCGGTCTATTACCTGCCGCCGGCGGATGTCGTGCTCGGATGCCTGGTGCCCGCGGAGGGTTGGTCGCTCTGCGAGTGGAAAGGTGTGGCCCGCTATTGGGATCTTGTCGTCGGAGACTGGCGTTCCGACGCGGCGGCCTGGAGTTATCCCGATCCGCTGACCGATCTCGGCCAGGGCTACGATCGGCTTCGGGATTATCTGGCCTTCTATCCGGACCGGGTCGATGCCTGCTGGCTCGGCGATGAACGGGTCTCTCCCCAGCCTGGCGGTTTCTACGGTGGCTGGGTCACGTCGCGAATCGTCGGGCCGCTGAAGGGCGTGCCCGGAAGCCAGGACTGGTAGCCAATCGACGGGCGACTAGCGGCCTGAATCGTGACGATTGGCCGACCAAGCCGGCACGGGAAAGGAAAGGTTAATCTTTCGACGCGCAGAGTCCTGCCTAGTCAGTTTGATTGGGCATGGGGCGCACATGCGGAAGGTCGAAGAGCGCGAGGCGGCTGAGCTTGGGGCTCGGATCGCCGGCATCTATCTCAACGGGCTGGAGCGCGCCGTCGGCGTGCCGCCCGGCTTCTGGGACGATCCGTTTGCCCTGGGTTTCCTGGTCGGCTGCGCCTTGAAGGCGGTCGGCGCAGCCAGCATTGAGGTCGAGGGCTCGGCCCGCTCGCGGGTCGCCGGCATGGCGCTCTCCTCCCTGTCGGGCCACGATGCCCGCACAATGGCCGGCCGGCTGCGCAGCCTGGCCCGGGCCTGCGATCCCAGCTTCCGCAATGGCTGGGATAATGCCGAGAGGCTGCTGGCCTATAGCTGGGGCTTCTATCCCGACGACCGCAACGATCCCGACATCGCCGAGGCCCGCAAGCGCGTGGAGCACCTGCGCGCCGCCGGCCTGTTCAGCGGCGAGACCATCTCCGACCACAAGGCGATCGCCGTCGCCCTGCAACTGCTGCTGTTCAACGACGTGATCGTCGAACGCTTCGGCATCGAGAGCGTAGACCGCACGGTGCAGTAGACGGTCGCCGGCGCCCGCCGGCTTTTCAGATTCCACACAGGATCGTCATTCCCGCGAAAGCGGGAATCCAAAGTCGCCTGAGCGCAGCCCATCGAGATTCCCGCTTTCGCGGGAATGAGGAAGTAGGTTGAAGGGCTTTGCAGTTGCCACCGTCCAAACGCAGACGAGCCCGGCCTCAGGCCGGGCTCGTCGGAACTGTCGGGACGTCGGCGGCCGCGGCAAACCGCCGCGAACCGGTCAGTCGTTGCCGGTGGCGCTCTCGACCGGCTTCAGGGTCGTGACCTTCGGGTCGTCGTTGTTGGCGGAGGATTTCCCGCTGCCGTTCGACGAGGCCTTGTCGCCCTTCAGGCGGCCCAGCCGGCCTTCGAGGACGGCGCCCTCTTCGACCTCGAGGCATTCGTGATAGATGTCGCCGGTGACCTTGGCGGTCTTGGTCAGGACCACCTTGCGCGCCTTCACGTCGCCGGAAAAGGCGCCGCAGATGCGCACCGTGTCGGCTTCGATGGAGCTCTTGATCTCCGGCTCCTCGCCGAGGATCAGGGTCCGGCACTTGATGTTGCCTTCGACGGCGCCGTCGATGGTGATGTCGCCGGTGCTTTCCAGGTCGCCCTTGATCTTCAGATCCGAACTGATGACCGAGTGCTGTACCTTCTTGTTCTTGCTGTCGTATCCGGCGCCGGTATCGGCACCGTTGGTTTTCTCTTGCTGGAAGATCATGTCCGCGTCACTCCGGGTTAGGTGAGCGGTTCAAGCAGTAGGATCAAATGGTTAAAAAACACGAAACCGGCCGCTGGCGACGGCCGGTTCCGGGTGTTTCCACGGCTGCCTGCGGTGGCCCCGGACCAGGGATCCGGCGCCGTCCGGGCAGCGACTCTACGAGGCGGCGCGCATGCCGCCGCTGCGCCGATCGCGGTCGGCGGATGTACCGCGCAGAACCTCGGGCCGGCGCACCGTGGTGGTGCCCATCGGGGCGGGCGCGGAATGGCGGCGTCCGAACAGCCGGTCGAGGAAGCCGGTATTGCGGCCGGCCAGCCGGTCGCGCTCATCGATCAGTTCTTCCACGTCCTCGAACAGTCGGTTGATCAAGGCCCAGCGGCCCTCGATCTGCTTGTCGAGCTCGGCCAGCCTGCGGCTGTTGCCGGTCGGTGTGTCGATGCCCATTGCCAATCCTTTCTGGATCTTGGCGCCTGTCGTTAACGTATAATTTAAGCGATTTTTAACAAAAAGTGTAGCGCCTTCGATTTACACAGCTTTGTGAGGACCTCGCGAGGCGGCGATTGGCAGTATCGCCGCAGCCGCCGCCGGCGGCTGTGACGGCCATCACGATCGACCTTATGGGCTCCCGGACACGGCGGTGTCACAGGCGGGTACGGCCTTGGCTAGGCCGGCCAGAGTTCCTTGAGTTCGGAGGGCAGCAGACCCTTGATGTCGTCGATCTCACCCGTCGAGATGCGGTTCGACAGCAGTTCGAACACCGCCTCGACCGCCGGCTCCGGGTCGACATTGCCGTCGCGTCTCAGCTCCTGCCGAACATGGTCCAGGAATTGCGCCTTGTGCCGCTGCTTCAGCGGCTTGCCGGCCGGGTGCCAGCCCTCGTAATAGACGCCGCGCAGCAGCATCGGCAGCTGGGCGCCGAGTTGCGCCGCCTCGTCGACGCTCATCCGGTCGCGCAGGGCGTGCAGCACGGCCCGCAGCGCCGCATAGGCGGCCTGCCGGTCGTCCCAGTCGAGAATGGTCTTCAGCTCCTTCAGCCAGGTATCGGACAGATGGATGGTGTGATCGAATACCCTGAGCCCAGTGGTGCTCATGATGTGTCTCCCTAATGGCCCGCCGCCCGACAAAGGGTGAGTCGGGGCAGGTTGCCGGGCTGGTTGCGGATCGAAATGCGCCGTGCGGTCGTCGTCGGCGGCCGGCGAAGGCGGCTGCCTGGACCCGTCCGTTGCATTGGTGTGCATCATCTCCGAACGATGCGCCCGACGCATTGACCCCGGTCAAATGGGACGAATCCGCCGTGCCAAATGGCATCGGTTTTCTGCAATGCTGCAGTGCAAAAAGCTCGCTGGTTGCATGGCGCGTTCGAGGACATCTGTTGCGCAATGCAACCGGCGAATTCGAGACGATCGCCATTCGGAGTGACCGATATGACCAACGACCGCTTTATCAGCCATGCGTTTGCTGGCGGCACGGTCGACCGTGCCGATGTGTTCCCCGCTCGCGAGGCGAGCTCCACGACATTGGGACGGCCTGGAATGATCAAGACCATGCTAGGTGCCCTGCGGGACCGGACGACGGTCTGGCAGCTGAGCCGCAAATCCGATCGCGAACTGGCCGACATGGGCCTGAACCGCGAGACCCTGGCCGCAGATGTGGCGGCCGCCCGCAAGGCGGCCATCGCCAAGCCGGCCGCGATGCGCGAGCCGGCCACCGGCTTGGCCGGCGTGCTGGAGGCGGCGATCGGCGCCGCCCTGGCTCCGGTCAGGGACGCCGCCACCGTGCGCCAGCTGCGCCGCAAGTCGGACCGGGTGCTGGCCGATTTGGGCCTGAGCCGGGAGACCCTGGCCGAAGGCGTGGCCGCGGCCCGGACCGAGCTGGCCGCCCGGCGCGGCGCCCTGCTGTCCCAGCGGCTGGCCGCCTGGCGCGAGGAGCGGCGCATCTACCGCGAGCTGTCGAGCTACAGCGATGCGGAGCTGGCCGATATCGGCATGGGGCGGGCTGACGTCCGCGCCGCGGCGCGCGGCCATGCGGTGCTGCTGTTCCGCGATGCCGGCCTGGTCGACGGCCATTTCCCCACCGACGGCCGCGCCGTCGCCGCCAACGGAGCGGCCTTGCGCCGCGCCGCTTAGGGGACCCCTAGCCTGCATTTCTCATACTGGTCGTGTCCTGCGCGGCGCTATCCCGCCGACAGGGCAGGAAGAGCGCGCGGCGCGATGCAGCGCATCGGGCAAGCGCTCTGACGCACCCTGTCGGCGGGATAGCGCCGCCCTTCGGGTCGCGCCCGGGCGGCCCGCCCGCGGCGTCAAGACCCTCGACCGTAGCGCTGCTACGCTCTTCGGCCCTTTCCTGGCGGATCGGACCGACCGGACGCGACGCAGGACGCGACCAGTATGAGAAATGCAGGCTAGACCGCCGCTTGGCCCGTCAGGGCCGGCGGGTCTACAAAGAACGGCTCCGGTCCCGCCAGATGGCGGTGCCGGGGCCGTTTTCGATTCCGGGGGGCGGAATGGTCGCACCGGCAGCCAGGAACTCGATGGCGCGCGGCCGGGTCTGGATCGGCTGCGGCGTCCTGCCGGCGCTGGCGCTGCTGCTGTCCGCCTGCGGCGTCGATGGGGAGCAGGCCCGGCTATGCCGCTCGCTGATCCCGGCCTTCGAGGGATCGGACCCGGTCGAGATCCTGGAAGAAGCGCCCGACCCGTCCGGGTCGCATGGTGTGCTCGTGACCTACCGCAGCGGCGACTTAGAGCGCGATCATTGGATCCTCTGCCGCTTCGCCGGCGGCACCCTGGATGCCGACCGGCTGCGGCTGGATCGCGTGGCCACCGACCGCGAGGGGGAGCTGACGCCGATCCGCCTCAGGATGCTGCAGGTCTGGCTTGGCGTGTTCGAGCGATCGCCGGTGCGCTCGGAACGGGTGCCGGAGTCGGACCGGTCGCTGGGCTTCTCCGGCGCCTATTTCCTGCAGCAGCTGGTGAACGGCACGGTGATCTCCTGCATCTATGGCCTGTTGGCGATCGGCTACACCCTGGTCTACGGGATCATCGGCCGTATCAACCTGGCCTTCGGCGAGATGGCGATGATCGGCGGCTTCGCCACGGTGATCGGGGCGACCCTGCTGGCGGCGCTTGGCGGCATCATGCTGCCGGCGGCCCTGCTGGCGGTGCTGGCGCTGGCGATGCTGGTCGGCGCGGTCCATGGCTGGGCGACCGAGCGGCTGGTGTTCCGCCCCATGCGGGGAACCGCCTCCCAAGCACCGTTGATCGCCACCATCGGCCTGGCGATCGGGTTGCAGGAATATGTCCGGCTGGTGCAGAGCTCCCGCGACCACTGGCTGCAGCCGATCTTCACCGGACGGACCGATCTGGTTTCGGCGGACGGCTTCACCGCCTCCATCGGGCAGGGCCAGATCCTGATCCTGGGCCTCACCGTGGTGCTGTTCGCCGGGTTGCGGCTGGTGCTGGCCCGCACCGGCCTCGGCCGGGCCCAGCGGGCCTGCAGCGACGATGCCGGCATGGCCGCCCTGGTCGGGGTCGATGTCGACCGCACCATCGGATGGACCTTCCTGATCGGCGCCGGGCTGGCGGCAGTGGCGGGTTTCATCATCGCCACCTATCTGGGCGGCGTGAACTTCTATACGGGCCACCTGATCGGCTTCAAGGCGCTGACCGCCGCCATCGTCGGCGGCATCGGCTCGGTGCCCGGCGCCCTGATCGGCGGCTTCCTGATCGGCATGCTGGAGACCTTCTGGTCCGGCTATCTGACCATCGCCTACAAGGACATCGCCGTGTTCGGAGTCCTGACCCTGGTGCTGATCTTCCGGCCGAGTGGGCTGCTCGGGCGGTCCCGCGTCCGATGAATCACGAAGTGTCATTTTCCTGCGGTCGGGCTTGGCCGCGGCGGCGAGTTCCGCCATGTTCTGTCGAAACTCCCATTCCCGGAACGCGGGCTCGCGGCCGGGGCATCGCAAGAGCGGACGGAATGAGCGAAAAGATCACCAAGCCCGAATCGGAGTGGAAGGCGCAGCTGACGCCGGAGCAGTACCGCGTCACCCGCAAGAAGGGCACCGAGCGCGCCTTCACCGGCGAATACTGGGACACCAAGGAGCCGGGCACCTATCGCTGCATCTGCTGCGGCAACGATTTGTTCGACTCCGAGGCCAAATACGATTCCGGTACCGGCTGGCCCTCCTTCTGGGCCCCGGTGGCCGAGGAGGCGGTGGCCACCGAGGCCGACCGGACCCTGTGGATGGTCCGCACCGAGGTGCTGTGCGCCCGCTGCGACGCCCATCTGGGGCATGTGTTCGAGGACGGTCCGGAGCCGTCGGGCAAGCGGTATTGCATGAACTCGGCGGCGCTGGATCTGGTGCCCAAGAAGGAATAGCCGGCATGGCAGAGCAGAGCGGCGGCCGCCTGGCCGGCAAACGGGCCCTGATCACCGCGGCGGGCCAGGGCATCGGCCGCGCCAGTGCCGAGGCCTTCGCGCGGGAGGGGGCGTCGGTGATCGCCACCGACATCAACGACGCGGCCCTGGCGGACTTGTCCGAGACCGTGCCGGCGGTGGAAGCGCGGCATCTGGACGTGACGAACGCGGCGGCGGTCTCCGCCCTGGCCGGGGAACTCGGCGCGCTGGACGTGCTGTTCAACTGCGCCGGATATGTGCATCACGGGACCATCCTGGATTGCGAGCCCGGCGACTGGGACCGCAGCTTCGACCTCAATGTCCGCGCCATGTATCTGACCACCCGCGCCTTCCTGCCGGCGATGCTGGAGGCCGGCGGCGGGAGCATCATCACCATGTCGTCGCTGGCCTCCAGCGTGAAGGGCGTGCCGAACCGCTTTGCCTACGGCGCCAGCAAGGCGGCGGTGATCGGGATGACCAAGGCCATCGCGGCCGACTATGTGACCCGAGGCATCCGCTGCAACGCGATCTGCCCGGGGACCGTCGACACGCCGTCGCTGCACGACCGCATGCGCGCCCAAGGCGACTATGAGGCGGCGCACGCCGCCTTCATCGCCCGGCAGCCCATGGGCCGCCTGGGCACGGCGGAGGAGATCGCGGCCCTGGCGGTCTATCTGGCCTCCGACGAGTCGTCCTATTGCACCGGCGCCACCCACATCATCGACGGCGGCTGGAACATCTAGTCGCCGATTTCCGGTCGCAACCGGCGCCGGGTTTTCCCATCACAAAAACGTGAACGCGGGAAAATCCGGCCGTAGACCGCCGGATTTTCCCTTCTCTCGGCGGCAGGGCATCCAACACGCGCAAATCGCCGAAGATAGAAATTGCCCGGAAAACCGGCCGGTCGCATGACCGTTATTAGGTCGCCGATCCGCTAAATCAACAGTCCATTGGAACCGATGCCGACGGCCGCTGTGACATTCTGTCAGCGGATGATCCGGCGCTTCGGGGCTGCCGTAACCATGGTCGCAATCACGCAAAGACAGGCGCTGCCCATCCCGGGCCTGGCGCCGGTAAAGGGAGAGCACCATGAATTCGATCCGCAAACTTGCCCTCGGTGTCGCGATGGCGTCCTCGCTGGCGCTGGCCGGCACCGCCGCCCAGGCCGACGACATCGTCGACATCGCCGCCGGCAATGGCAGCTTCAACACCCTGGTCGCCGCCGTTCAGGCCGCCGATCTGGTCGATGTGCTGAAGAGCGACGGCCCGTTCACTGTCTTCGCGCCGACCGACGAGGCCTTTGCCGCGCTGCCGGCCGGCACGGTGGAGTCCCTGCTGCTGCCGGAGAACAAGGAGCAGTTGATCTCCATCCTGACCTATCACGTCGTGCCTGGCACGGTGATGGCGTCCGACGTCATGAACAAGCAGACCAGGGCCACCACGGTCGAGGGCTCCACGGTCCGCATCAACGCCCTGCAGGGCGGCGTGAAGGTTGGTGGCGCCAATGTGGTCGCCGCCGACATCATTGCCGATAACGGCGTCATCCATGTCATCGACAAGGTCATCCTGCCGTAAAGCCGGAGCATACGGTTTCCAGCGGCCCTCTAATGCCCCCAATGGCCGCTCGGGGCGGGACTTCGGTCCCGCCCTTTTTATTGCCGGCGGCCCTCGGATGACAGGCTGTGCGGCGCCCGCTATGCTGCCGCGCAGATGGCGGACGGGCCGAATTGGGCCCGGCGACTGGAGGGTTCGGATGACGGAACTGGAACAGCAATGCATCGATGCCGGACTGAAAATGACCGGCCAGCGTCGTGTGATCCTCCAGGTCCTGACCGAATCGGAAGATCATCCATCGGTGGAGACCGTCCATCAGCGGGCCAAGGAGATCGATTCGGCGATCAGCATCGCAACGGTCTATCGGACATTGCACCTGCTGGATGAGATGAACCTGGTCCAGCGCCACGACTTCAACGACAATTTCTCGCGCTTCGAGGTCAATCTCGAGCACCACCACCATCTCATCGACCTGGAAACCGGCAAGGTCATCGAGTTCCAGAACGAGGAACTCGAGGAGCTGAAGGAGCACATCGCTGACGTGCTGGGCTACGAACTGGTCGACCACAGGCTGGAACTCTATGGCCGAAAAAAGAAGCGATAGGCCGATCGTCCTCGGCCGTGCGGAGAACTGCGGCCCGGAGTCGGATCCGGATGGCTGCTTCTGCCGGGCTGCCGTGGAGCGCGCCTATGCCGGCATGATCGCCAGCGGCGCGCCTGACAGCGTGGCGATGGAGGCCGCGGCCCGGGTCTTCCGCTACCACCACCCGAAGAGCTCCAGCCAACACGCGCAGGACACGGTCGAGAACTGGCTGTTCACCGGCCCGCTGCACTGACACGCCGCCCTCAACGGCGCGTTTTATGAAGCCGTTAATCAATTTCCTGTAGCCCCGGATTCAGAGAATTCCGTGTTTGCAGGAAAGGTGGAACGGCAATGGCCGGTCGGAAACGCTCCAAGCGACCCTCCAGAATTCCCAAGAGCCTGTCCGACAAGGACATTGTGACGACGCCCAAGATGGGGCGGCGGCGGGTGATGTCCATGGTCGGGGCCAGCGTGGTGGGGGCCGCGGCGGCGACCGGTTGCGCGCCGACGGGCGGCGGATATTCGGGCAATACCGGCCTGACCGACGCCGATACCGGAGCCTATGCCGACCTCGCCGGCGCCGGCCGCGGGACCGGGCGCGGTGCCGGCGTCACCGATTCCGATACCGGGCGTTACGCCGATGCCGTCGGCGCTGGCCGCGGCACAGGCACGACCGATGCCGATACCGGCCGCTATGCCGACCAGGTGGGGGCCGGCCGTGGCAGCGGCCTGTCCGACAGCGACACTGGCCGCTATGCCGACCCGGCAGGCGGCGGTCGTGGCGGCAGCCGTTCCGACAGCGATACCGGTCGCTATGCCGATCCGGTCGGCGGCGGCCGCGGCGGTGGCGTGACCGACGCCGATGCCGGCCGTTACGCCGATGCGGTCGGCGCCGGGCGCGGCAGCGACCCGTTCGACAGCGACAGCGGCTATTACGCCGACCCGGCCGACTCCGACTAGCCGGCCGCCTCTCCCGGCCGGCCAGGCGAGGCACGGCCGGTTCCGGACAAGGGCGGCTCTCGTGAAGAGATGCGAGGGCCGCCGCCAGTCTTGGTGCCGCGATGCACAGCCCCGATCTCTCGCTGCAATGGATCCTCGATCCGGTCGCCCGCGACGAATTCTTCGACGCCTATTGGGAGGCCAAGCCCCTGGTCGTGGCCCGGGATGCGCCGGGCTATTTCGACCCGCTGCTGTCCCTGGACGAGATCGACCGGGTCATCACCACGCTGAACCTGTCGCATCCGGACGTGCAGCTGGTCAGCTCGGCGGAGGACATCCGGGCCCAGCAATACACCTATCGCAGCGGCATGGTGGATGTGGCCAAGCTCTACCAGTACTTCGATGACGGCGCGACCATCATCCTGCCGCAGCTGCACACACGGGTGCCGGCGCTGGCGGCCTTCTGCCGGGCCCTGGAGCGCGAGTTCAGCGCGCGCTTCCAGACCAACATCTACATGACCCCCGGCAACGCCCAGGGATTCAAGCCGCATTACGACACCCACGACGTCTTCGTGCTGCAGATCGCCGGAAGCAAGAACTGGCAGATCTTCGAGACGCCGGTGGAGCTGCCGCTGAAGGGCCAGCATTTCGACAGCACCATCCATCCGCTGGGCGAGGTCACCCAGAGCTTCACCCTCAACCCGGGCGACATGCTCTACATCCCGCGCGGGCTGGTGCATGACGCCACCTCCAACGACGAGATCTCGCTGCACATCACCACCGGCGTCATGGCCAACAGCTGGACCGATCTGATGCTGGATGCGCTGTCGGCGGTGGCGTTGAAGGATCCGGCCTTCCGCAAGGCGCTGCCGCCCGGGTTCGCCCGGGAGGGTTTCGACCGCGCCGCGGCGCGAAGCGCCTTTGCCGCGCTGATCGAACGCTTTGCCGCCTCCGCCGATCTGGACGAGGTGCTGGACCATTTCGTCGACGATCTGGTTTCGACCCGGCACCCCATGCTGCAGGGCCAGATGGCCCAGTTGGCGCGGTTGGATGGGCTGAAGACCGACAGCATCGCGGGCGCGCGGCCCGGGCTGATCTATCGGTTGTCGGAGTCCCCCCAGACAGTGCGGATCGACTGCTATGGCAAGGAGATCAGCCTGCCGGCCCACACCGCCGCGGCGGTGCGCTTCGCCCTGGAATCCGACAGTTTCACCGTCGGCGACCTGCCCGGCGACCTGGACGACGAGGGCAAGCGGGTGCTGATCCGCCGGCTGGTCCGCGAGGGGCTGGTGGCCCTGGTCTGAAGCGCGGCGGTCAGGCCGCCTTGCCGGGCACCAGCAGCTTCTGGATCTCGGCCCTCGCGGCCTGCTCGCTGTCGTAGATCTTGCCGTCCAGAGCGGCCAGCGCGGTGAGTGTTGTGTAGAACACCACCTTCAGGTCCAATGACACGAGATCGCCGACTCGCTTCCCATCGATCACGACTGGTCTGTGTCCGAGTGTCATCTCTTCCCTCGACCAATTCCAAGCATGCAGTGGATGTACCAGACCCGGGTTCGGCATTCGTTGATGTGAGTCATCACCTGGCCCTTGGGATGGCCAGCGGCATGTGCAGGCATAGGATATGATTGTGGCCCGTTTGCGGTCGGCGAGCGGGCTGGTCCTGTTCGCCTTCGTTCTCTGCCATCTGGTCAATCACGCGGTCGGGCTGGTGTCGTTGGACGCGGCCAATGCCGGGCTTGAGGTGTTCCGCGCCGTCTGGGGCAATCCGGTCTCCTCGCTGCTGGTGACCATCGCTTTCCTGGTGCATCTGGTGATCGCGCTGATCACGCTTTATCAGCGGCGCACGCTTCGCATGCGGCCATGGGAGGCGGCGCAGCTGATCCTCGGGCTGCTGATCCCCATGCTGCTGGCCGAGCACGTCATCGGCACCATGGGTGCCGACCGGGCCTTCGACGTCCGCACCGACTATACCTACATCCAGACCGTCTTTTGGATCGCCGCTCCGTCCAGCGGCATCATGCAGGTCACTGTCCTGGTGCTCGCCTGGGTCCATGGCTGCATCGGCCTGCATTACTGGTGGCAGGTGAAGCCCTGGTATCCGCAGGCCGTGCCCACCCTCTATGCGGTCGCCATCCTGGTGCCGACCCTGTCGCTGGCCGGCATCGTGTCGTCCGGGGTCGAGGTGCTGGCGCTGGCGGAGCGGGTGCCCGATTTCGTCGACCAGGTGTTCGAGCGCGCCCGGCTGACCCCGCAGTCCATCGCTTTCGTGGTCAACGGCACGGACTGGTTCCAATGGGGCTATGCCGCCGTGGTTGCCGCCGTGCTGGGCGCGCGCTGGGTGCCCTATGCGGTGCGGCGGATCACCGGCGCGCCCAGCTTGACCTATCCCGGCGACCGCGTGGTCCGGCTGCAGCCCGGGCTGACGGTGCTGGAGGTAAGCCGCGCCGCCGGCATTCCGCATGCTTCGGTCTGTGGCGGCCGCGGCCGGTGCTCGACCTGCCGGGTACGGGTCGGGGCCGGTGCCGAGCATCTGGAAGAGGCGTCTTCCGCGGAGAAGAAAGTGCTGCGCCGGGTCGGGGCGCCGCCGGATGTGCGCCTGGCCTGCCAGATCCGGCCGACTCGCGATCTGGCAGTTACACCGCTGATGCCGCCGACCGCCAGCGCCCGCGACGCCGGCCCAAGGGCCGACTACCTGTCCGGACAGGAGCGGGAGATCGCCATCCTGTTCGCCGACCTGCGCGGTTTCACCAGCTTCTCCGACGCCAAGCTGCCCTATGACGTGGTTTTCGTGCTGAACCGGTACTTCACCCTGATGGGCCAGGCGGTGGAGCTGTCCGGCGGTCGCATTGACAAGTTCATCGGCGACGGGGTGATGGCGCTCTTTGGGGTCGAGGCCGGGGCGCCGGAAGGCTGCCGCCGGGCGCTCAACGCCGCCCGCGCCATGGCCGAAAGCCTGGCGGAGTTGAACCGGTCCCTGGGCGAGGACCTCCCGGTACCCCTGCGCATGGGCATCGGCATCCATGTCGGCCCGGTGATCGTCGGCGAGATGGGCTATGGCCGTGCCAAATCCCTGACCGCCATCGGCGACGCGGTCAACACCGCCAGCCGCCTGGAGGGGCTGACCAAGGAGTTCGGCGCCCAGCTGGTGGTCTCCGACGCGGTGTTCCGCCACGCCGAATTGGAAACCGACGGCTTCGAGCAACGCTCGGCCGAGGTGCGCGGCAAGAAGGACGGGATCACGGTCTGGGTGGCCGGTGCGCTCGGATGATGCCGCGGCGCATCGTCTCTCTGCTGCCCAGCGCCACGGAGATCGTCTGCGCGCTGGGTGCCGGGGACCGGCTGGTCGGGATCAGCCATGAATGCGATTTTCCGCCCGAGGTGGCGGGTGCGCCGGTCCTCACCGCGCCGCGGATCGATCCGGCGCGGCCGTCCGCCGCAATCGACCGGGACATCGCCGGGATCCTGAAACAGGCGCTGTCGGTATTCGCGCTGGATGGCGAGGCGTTGGCGGCGGCGCGCCCCGATCTCGTGCTGACCCAGACCTTGTGCGCGGCCTGCGCGGTCAGCCTGGACCAGGTGCGCGATGCCCTGGGCCAGGCATTGGACGGCGAGGTGGCGCTGGTCTCCCTGGAACCGGCGACGCTGGACGATGTCTGGTCGGACGTCCTGACGGTGGGCCGGGCACTGGGGCTTGCGGACAGGGCGGATGCGCTGGTCGCCGGGCTGCGGGACAGGGTCGCGGCTGTATCGCGGGCCGTGGAGGGCCTGCCGAGGCCGCGCGTGGCGTGCATCGAATGGTTCGATCCGCCGATGATCGCCGGCAACTGGGTGCCAGACCTGGTGACGGCTGCTGGCGGCATGCCGCTGCTGGCCGAGGCCGGCGCCCATTCCGACTGGCTGCAGTGGGACGACCTGCTGGCCTCCGATCCCGAGGTGATCGTGCTGATGCCCTGCGGCTTCGACATCGAGCGCTGCCGCGCCGAACTCCCGGCGCTGACCGGCCGGCCCGGCTGGTCGGATCTGACTGCGGTGCGCGCCGGGCGGGTCTATGTCACCGACGGCAATGCCTGCTTCAATCGGCCGGGGCCGCGTCTGGCCGATTCCGCAGAAGTGCTGGCTGAGATCCTGCACCCTGATGCGGTACCGCGCCGGCATGCTGACAGATACTGGCAGCAGGCTTGACGCGAACCTCCGGTCTTGCGTTGCCGGCCGGTCGCGGCAGTGCCAGTCTCCCATCCCATGTGCGCACAACCCATGAAGGACGGCCTGAACCGGGCCGCCATCGAACGGATCGCGGCGACCTTCTCGGGCGTCGCGCCGGACTTCGCCTCCAACGGTTTCCTGCGCCGGGCCTGCGACGGCCTGGACGCGCTGGAGCTGAAGGACCGGGTGATCCGTGTCGCCGAGAGCCTGGATGCGGTGCTGCCGAAGCCATTCCCCAAGGCGCTGGCGGTGATCCTCAAGGCGGCGGAGGCCTGGCCAGAGCGCGATCCGGACGATTCGCTCGGCGGCTTCTCCGCCTGGCCGATCATCGATTTCGTCGGGCTCTACGGCGTCGGCCATCCCGACGAGTCGCTGCCGGCTCTCCGACGCCTCACGCCGCTCTTCTCCGCCGAATTCGCCATCCGGCCGTTCCTCATCGAGCACCGGAACGCGACGTTGGACCATCTGGCGCGCTGGGTCGAGGACCCGGATGAACATGTCCGCAGGCTGGTCTCGGAGGGCACCCGGCCGCTGCTGCCCTGGGGCCAGCGCCTCAGGGAGTTCCAGGCCGACCCATCGCTGGCAATGGGGTTCCTGGACCGCCTGAAGGACGATCCTTCGGAGTATGTCCGCCGCTCGGTCGCCAACCATCTGAACGACATTTCCAAGGACCATCCGAACGTAACGCTGGAGGTCTGCGCGCGCTGGTCGCGCGATGCCGGGCAGGAGCGCCGCTGGATCGTCCGCCACGCCTTGCGCACGCTGCTGAAGCAGGGCGAGCCGCGTGCCCTGACCCTGCTGGGCTACGACAATGGGGCGGAGGTCACGGCCGACGGATTCTCGCTGACGCCGAAATCCCTGACGATGGGCGACAGCCTCACCTTCTCGCTGACCCTGACCTCGACCGGTACCGAACCCCAGGACCTTCTGGTCGACTACGCCATCCACCACCGCAAGGCCAATGGCGGCACGACCCCGAAGGTGTTCCGCCTGAAGACCCTGGACATCGCGCCGGGCGCCACGGTGCGGGTGAAGAAGAGCCACCCCTTCAAGCCGATCACCACCCGCCGCTACTATTCCGGCACCCATGAGGTGGAGATCATCGTCAACGGCCGCAGCGTCGCGAAAGAGGCGTTCGAACTGGTCGTTTAGCCGACTGGGGTCTCAACGGGTACTTCCAGCCAGAATTTTCGCAAGCCCATCGCGCAGCCTTTCGCTGGGCTCAAAGAACTGCGCATACCCTTCCAGGGCGTCGTCCAGAGCCGCTTCGGCCTCTGGCCGCCGGCCTAGCCTGGCTTGGCTGAAGGCTTCGACCAGTCGTGGTGGCGGCCAATGGCCTGGGCCGCTCCCGGGCTCCCGGGCCTGGCACTGCGCTACTGTCAGCACGTCTTCGACGCTGGCGGCCGCCTCAAACCAGTCCAACATCCGCTCTCGCTGCTGGCGCCAGGCAGCGACCATGTCCTCGCGCAACGCCATGGTGCCGTGCAGGCCGTCGACCTCGCCCGGCCTGCGGTCGGAGAGGGAGTCGTCGTTCGAATCATCGTCCCCCAGCCTATGGAAAAGGTCCATTCGGGCGCTGCGGACGGTGCGATGCCACTCCAGCCGGCGCTTCCAGCCATGCGGCACGAAGCTGAGCGATACGCCCCAACAGAAGCTGTATTGCCTGCCTTTGAAGGCGTCCAACCGCAGCAGCTGGATGATGTCGTCCGACACGACCTTGGCGAACCGTGTGTCACGGTCCAGAACAAACCCCGCCGCGAACAGGTCGTCCCGAACAATATCGATGAATACTGCCCGCGCCGCCGGGCCATCGACCAACTCGACGCCGTGGAGCCGCTCGCGCTCGCGCATCCAGCCCGGCATACGTGCGACCTCGAAGGACGAACCGCCAAAACGCGATTTCAGTTTCAGCGAATCAAGCCAGCGTTTCAGCAATGACATTGACCTAGCTGCCGGTCGCCGGAAGCTGGGTAAGAATGGACTCTGGATCGTCGACCTCGATCACCCGGCGCGCCAGATCGTAGGAGAAGCCTGCACGGGCCAGGGCGGCCAGGTCCTTGTCGCGAAACGCGGCGCGGGCGTCCGGGGCTCGATGCGGCCCAAGCCGGCGGCGGCGGATCAGGGCGAGCGCCGCCGTAAGGTCGGCGTCGCCGGTCTTTTCCGAAAGCGCGGCGAGCGCGTGGTCGATGTCGTCGGATGCCACGCCCTTTTGCATCAGCCGACCGCGAATGCCCCGAGTCGCGACGCCGCGCCGCGACAGGCTGTGGGCCAGCGACTCGGCATAGGTCCGGTCGTCCAACAGGCCGGAGCGGGCGAAGCGGGCGACGATGTCGTCGATCCAGCCAGCCGCTTCCTCCTGGTCGATATCGTGCACCCGGGCCGATTTGGTCACCCGGCGCGTTAGGACCCGCCGCAGGTTCTCCGCCGAGCTGGCGAAGCGCTCCAGATAGTGCAGAGCGGCCGCCTCCAGGCTCTTCGGGCTGATCTTGCGCGGACGCTTCCGGGTGCGGGGAGAATCGGACATGGGATCCGCACTGTGCCACCGCCGGGATGGCGTTGTCAGGCCGTTTGCGGCGCCGGGCCGTGCGCGGTATGGTCGCCGCCGATTTCACGTCGATCTTGGAAGCGATGACACCCTACCGTTCCGCGCCCCGGACGGTCGGCCCGGTGAACTGGGTCGGCCTGTGGACCCTGTACCGCAAGGAGGTGTTCCGCTTCCTGAAGGTGTTCACCCAGACCATCGCAGCCCCGGTGGTCACCACGCTGCTGTTCTACACCATCTTCGCGCTGGCCTTGGGCGGCATCGTGCGCATGGCCGGCACCGTGCCGTTCCTGGAGTTCCTGGCGCCGGGGCTGGTGATGATGTCGATGGTGCAGAACGCCTTCGCCAACACCTCCTCCTCGGTGATGATCTCCAAGATCCAGGGCAATATCGTCGACGTGCTGATGCCGCCGCTGTCGCCGTTCGAGCTGGCCTTGGGCTATGTCGCGGGCGGCGTCACGCGCGGCCTGCTGGTCGGGCTGGCGACCTTCCTGGCGATCCGGCTGTTCGTGCCGGTCGGCATCCACTCGGTCTTCTTCATCCTGTTCCACGGCATCGCGGCGTCGATGATGCTGGCGCTGCTGGGGGTGATCGGCGGCATCTGGTCGGAGAAGTTCGACCACATCGCGGCCGTCACCAACTTCGTGGTGACGCCGCTCGCCTTCCTGTCCGGCACCTTCTACACGATCGACCGGCTGCCGGAGAACTGGCAGTTCATCGCCCATCTGAACCCGTTCTTCTACATGATCGACGGCTTCCGCTACGGGTTCATCGGCCAGACCGACGGCACGCTGATGATCGGCCTTGCCGTCATGGCCGGGGTCAATCTCGGGCTCTGGGCGCTGGTGCTGCGCATGCTGTCCACCGGCTACAAGCTGAAGCCCTGATGGTCCCGGTCGCCGCGCCGCGGCCGCCGCGGCCGATCGGCTTCGTGCACTGGCTGGGGCTGGCGACGCTGCTGAGGCGCGAACTCGGCAGGTACTTCAGTTTCTGGCGCGTGAGCATCGCCGGACCCGCTTTTGCCCAACTGCTCTACCTGCTCATCTTCGTGCTGGCGCTGGGCGGTGCCCGCGAAACTGCCGATGGCGCCGCCGTTCTGCCCTTCATCGCGCCCGGCCTGCTCGTCTTCGCGGTGATGCAGCGCTCGGCGGAGAACTGCACCTTCTCGCTGATGTTCGACAAGCTGGAAGGCATGGTTTCGGACATCCTGAACCCGCCCCTGGCGCCGACCGAGCTGGCGGTGGCCTACGCGGTCAGCGGCGCCATGAGCGGCCTGATCACCGGCCTGCCGATCATGATCGGCATCCTGCTGTTCCTCGACATCCCGGTCGGCCAGCCGCTGCTGGCCCTGCTCATCGCGGTCCTGAGCGCGCTGATGATGGCCTCGTTCGGAACCCTGGCCGGGCTGTGGGCGGAGAAGTTCGACCATGTGGCGGCCGTCTTCGCCTTCTTCATCGTGCCGCTGGGCTTCCTCTCCGGACTGTTCGCGCCCATCGACAGGCTGCCCGGGCCGCTGCAGACGGCGGTGCAGTTCAACCCGATCTTCTACGCCATCGACGGCTTCCGCGGCGCGGTAGCCGGCGTGCATGTGGCACCGCTCGGCCTCAGCGTGACGGTGCTGGCCGGCACCACAATGCTGCTCTGGCTCGCCGCCAACCGCCTGATAGCCACCGGCTACAAAATCAAGGCATGAAAAAGCCTGCGTGCGGTGGCCCAATTCCTCTCCCCTTGTGGGAGAGGTCGGATCGCAAGGCGATCCGGGTGAGGGGTCGCGCGGCGTCTGCCGCGCGAAGACTCATCTCTGGTCCCCTCACCCTCCCAGTGCTTCGCACCGGGCCCCTCCCTCACCCGCAAGGGGAGAGGGGCAGGAGATCGATCCCGAGCGGGGGGCAATGACCACCGCCTTGCAACCCGCTGCCGCGCCCCGGGCCATCCGCGCCTTCGGGGCGTGCAACTGGATCGGGGTCTGGACCCTGTTCCAGCGGGAGCTTTGGCGGTTCCTGAAGGAATGGCTGGAGACGGTGGTGGCGCCGTCCTTCTCGGCGATCCTCTACCTGGCGGTGTTTGCCTTCGCGCTTGGCCCGGACCGCGATACGGCGGCCGGGCAGGCGGTGCTCAGCTTCATCCTGCCGGGGCTGGTACTATTCGCGGTGCTGGAGCGGGCGGCGGAGACCACCGTCTTCACCCTGGTCTACGACAAGCTGGAGGGCTCCATCAGCGACGTGCTGATGCCGCCGCTCACCGCCAGCGAGCTCGTCGCCGCCTATGCGCTGGCCGGTGCGGCCGCCGGTCTCGTGACCGGCACGCCGGTGCTCGCGGTGGCCATCGTCGCCCTGGACATGCCGGTCGGCTCGCCGGCGCTGGTCCTCGCCTTCGCCGCCGGAGGCTCGCTGATGCTGTCGCTGACCGGCATCCTGGTCGGGCTGTGGTCGGCGAAATGGGACCACGCCACCGCCTTCTTCGCCTTCCTGCTGATCCCGCTCACCTTCCTCTCCGGCCTGTTCGCCCCGGTCGAGCTGCTGCCCTCGCCGCTGCCGCAGATCGTGCAGCTGAACCCGATCTTCTATGTGATCGACGGCTTCCGCGCCGGCGCGCTCGGCATCCACTCCGCCCCCATCGGCCTCAGCCTGGCCGTGGTCGCAACGACCATCATGGCGCTCTGGGCTCTGTGCGACCGGCTCGTCGCGCGCGGCTGGAAGCTGAAGCCGTAGCGCCAAATTGGGCTGGGACCCGTACCGCCCAGTCATTGCGCCAGAGATCCTCGGCGCGGTGCGAATCGCGCCGGGCGCATGGTCGTTGTGTGCTAGCGTGTGCAGCTTGGATCCGAATGACGAGGCTAATCGCTTCGGACGATGACAAGAGCAACACCGGAGTGGCACACCTCGGCCGAGGCGTGTGTCGAGGCCATCTTGTCCAAGGTTGGCAAGACCATCGTTCTTGGTCTCCCGTTGGGGCTCGGCAAGGCCAATACGATCGCGAATGCGCTGTACGAACGCGCGGCGCAGGACAGCTCCATCCAGCTCCGGATCTTCACGGCATTGAGTCTCGGCCGGCCGGTCGGCAAGTCGGAACTGGAGCGCCGCTTCCTCGATCCGCTGTTTGCACGGCTGTCCGGCAATTATCCCGAACTTGCCTACAACACGGCTATTCGAGCGGGACGCCTGCCGGACAACGTTGCGGTGCATGAGTTCTATGTCCCCGCCGGACGCCGGCTCAACAGCCCGCTCGCCCAGCAGGCCTACACGAGCGCCAACTACACCCATATCAGCCGCGACCTGCTCGACCAGGGCATCAACGTGGTCGCCCAGCTGGTCGCGCGGCGGCGGCTGAATGGCAGCGACGCGCTGAGCTTGAGCTGCAATCCTGACATCACCCTCGACGTCCTGCCGGAGTTGAACCGGCGGAGCCTGGCTGGCCAGAGGGTCGCCGTTGCCGGCCAGGTGAACGAGCAACTTCCCTTCATGCTGGGCCCGGCGGTGCTGGACCCGGGCGCCTTCGACTACATTCTCCACGGTCCGGATTGCCAGTTCGATCTGTTCGCGGTCCCCAAGCAACCCGTCTCCCTGACCGAATACGCCGCGGCTCTTCACGTGGCGACGTTGATCGAAGACGGCGGGACGCTGCAGATCGGCATCGGCAGCTTCTCCGATGCCGTGACGCACGCGCTGGTGCTGCGCCAGTCGAACAACCGGGACTTCCGAGATCTCGTCGGACAGTTGGGCCAGGCCGCTGCCACCAGTCCGCGCCCCGAGCTGGAACCGTTCGATGCGGGGCTCTATGCCAGTTCAGAGATGCTGGTCGAGGGCCTCCTCGAGCTGAAAAGGGCCGGCATATTGAAGAGGCGGGTGCCGGAGGACGCCGAGCGGCCGGATGATGCGCAAGGCCCGATGATTCACGCCGCCTTCTTCCTCGGCTCCAAGGATCTCTACGATGAGCTCAGGGATCTGCCCGAGGATGAGCGCGCCGACATCGCCATGACGGCGGTTTCCTTCGTCAACCAGCTCTATGGCGACGAAGCGCTGAAGCGGGCGCAGCGCCGCAAGGCGCGCTTCGTCAACCGCGCGCTCATGGCCACGGCCCTGGGCGCGGTCGTTTCGGATGGGCTCGAGGATGGGCGCGTCGTCAGCGGTGTCGGCGGGCAGTACAATTTCGTCGCGCAGGCGCACGAGTTGGACGGAGCGCGGTCAATCCTGACTCTCGACGCGACGCGGACGGCGCAGGGCCGGACCACCTCCAACATCGTCTGGAACTACGGCCATACGACCATCCCGCGCCATCTCAAGGATATCGTTGTGACCGAGTACGGTGTTGCCGATCTCCGCGGAAAATCGGATCGCGACGTCGTTGCGGCGATGCTCAACATCGCGGATTCGCGGTTCCAGGCCGATCTGCTGGCGACCGCGAAGCGCGTGGGCAAGATCGAACGCAGCTATGAAATCCCCGACGCGTTTCGCACGAATCTGCCCGAGAGAATCGAAAGCCCAATGCAAAAGGCGCGGCAGGACGGCCTGCTGCCGCAATTCCCTCTCGGGACGCAGATGACGACCGTCGAAACCCGCCTTGTGACGGCCTTGCAGAACCTGAAGGCGATCGCACACAGCAGGCCGCGCCTCCTGAAGGCCGCGGCCGGTGAGGCCTTGGCACCGTCGCCAACCGCCGACGAACGGGACTGCCTGAAGCGGCTCAATCTCGACCCGGCGGGAACGGTGGCCGAAAAGTTGATGCGGTGGTCGGTACTCTGGGCCCTGCGCCGCGTCTGACCTCCGTCGGGAGCTGGTGCTGTCACCCGAATGCCGAGACCGTCCGCGTGTGCCCCAGGGTGAGCGCGGCCGAAGCCTCGTCCTGATCGGGAGTGCGAACGGACCGCTGCGTCAGGAGCGGCCGGCGCGGCCACGTGGTCTTTGCGCGCCGCGCCAGGAGGGCTGGCCTTGGACATCCAACAAAATTTCCTCGCCTTGGCATCGAGGCGGGTCCCCACCGGCATACGGGTTCACAAGCCAATTGCCGAGGGAATAAACCCGATGAACCGTTCGTCCAGCCGCCCGTCGCAGACGGCGTCCGCCCTTCTGGGCGGTGTTTCGATTTTTGCGCTCCTGATTGTCGCCGCCTGTTCCGAACAGGAGGCGAACCAGCCCGAGGTTTCAACGCTGGAGCAGGACGCACCCGTCCGGACCGATGCGGAAGCCCCGCAGGCCGAGGCCCGTGCCGAGCGGTGGATCGAGGCCCTGACCGCGCCGGCGGCCCAGCCGTCGACGCGCGGCACCCGGGTCCAGCCGATGCCGATGGAGGCGGCGGCGGGCGGCGCGATCCCCATCGTCGGCGATTTTGCCCCGCCGCCGGTGCCGCAGGAGTTCCGCGACCGCTATGAGGATTTCGAGGCCAATCCGGTCCGGCTGGTGGCCGAGGAGCCGGTCTCGACCTTCTCGATCGATGTCGATACCGCGGCCTATGCCAATGTGCGGCGCTATCTGACTGACGGCATCCTGCCGCCGATCGACGCGGTCCGGACCGAGGAACTGATCAACTATTTCAGCTATGCCTATCCGGTGCCGGAGAGCACCGACGAACCGTTTGCCGCCGATGTGGCGGTATTCGACTCGCCGTGGGATGCCGGCAGCCAGCTGATCCGTGTCGGCCTGCAGGGCTATGAGCTGGCTGTCGAGGAGCGGCCGCCGGCCAATCTGGTGTTCCTGGTCGACACCTCCGGTTCCATGACCAGTGCGGACAAGCTGCCGCTGCTGCAACAGTCGCTGATCATGCTGGTCAATGAGATGCGCGACGAGGACACGATCTCGATCGTCGCCTATGCCGGCTCGGCCGGCGTGGTGCTGGAGCCGACGGCGGGGTCGGAGCGTCGCAAGATCACAGCCGCCATCGAACGCTTCCAGGCCGGCGGCAGCACCGCCGGGGCGGAAGGCATCCGGCAGGCCTATCAGCTTGCTGAGGCCAATTTCGACGAAGACGCCATCAACCGGGTGATCCTGGCGACCGACGGCGATTTCAATGTCGGCATCTCCAACCCGGAGATGCTGGAGGATTTCGTCGCCCGCAAGCGCGAGACCGGGGTGTACCTGTCGGTGCTCGGCTTCGGCCGCGGCAATCTGAACGACCACTTGATGCAGACCCTGTCCCAGGCCGGCAACGGCAACGCGGCGTACATCGACAGTGTCATGGAGGCGCGCAAGGTGCTGGTCGACGAGATGGGCTCGACCCTGTTCACCATCGCCGACGACGTGAAGGTGCAGATCGAGTTCAACCCGGCCTTGGTCGCCGAATACCGCCTGATCGGCTACGAGACCCGCATGTTGAACCGCGAGGATTTCAACAACGACAAGGTAGATGCCGGCGAGGTGGGCAGTGGCCATTCGGTCACGGCCCTGTACGAGATCACGCCGCCGGACAGCGACTCACGCCTGATCGACGATCTGCGCTATGGCGGCGAGGAGGAGGTCGAGACGATCGAGTCCGACGAGCTTGCCTTCCTGAAGATCCGCTACAAGCCGCCGGGCGAGGCCGAGAGCCGGCTGATCGAACAGCCGATCCTGGCCAGTGCCTCGACCAGTTTCGACGCCGCCCCGGCGGATGCCCGATTCGCCGCCGCGGTCGCCGGCTTCGGCCAGTTGCTGCGCGGCGATGCGCATGTGGAAGGGCTGACCTATGCCCGGATCGTGGACATCGCGCGCGCCGCGCGCGGCGAGGATGCCTTCGGCTATCGCTCGGAATTCGTCCGCCTGACCCAGATGGCGGAGACCGCCTCGGCCATGCAGGCGCAGAACTGAGCCTTGAGCCGCGGGGTGGAGGCGGATTCCATGCAGGCCCGTCCGGGCATGTCGGCAGGGGACGGCGAGGGCCGTCTCCTGTACGATCCTCGGCCGATGCGGGGGCAAGACATCGACTGGACGGCGCAGGACTGGGACGACCTGGTCCCGCGCCTGCTTTTGCTGGCGGTCTCACGGCTGTCGCGCATGACCTGGCGGGGGCGCCGCCGGGGGCCGACGCCGGGCGCCGCCCAGGCAGAGGATTTCGTCAACGATGCCATCGCCAAGACCATGGCCGGCATCCGCGCCTGGGACCCCGATCGCTGCACCCTGTTCCAGCATCTGGCCGGGGCGGTGGTGAGCGACATCTCCCATGCCGCGGAATCGTCGGACAACCGCATGACGGTCTCCGCCGCGGCCGCCGATCCGGATTCCGAATGGCCGCCGGACACCGCCGATGACGGCCCGGATCCGGAACAGGCGGTGCTGTGGCAATCGGAACAGCAACGCCTGATCGACCATCTCGAAAGCGTCGACCCGATGCTCGGTCGCATGGCGATCTGCATGCTGGTCGAGGACCGGCGCGAGACCGCCGATCTGTGCATGGCTCTGGATGCGGCGCCGTCGGAGGTGGCCAATCTGCGTAAGCGCCTGAAACGGGCGGTGCGGGCCTTCATCGCGGAAGACTCGTCATGAGTGCCGCTACCACACCGGCCCGCCGGCTGCTGGCCATCCTGGAGGAGGAGAGCGGGCTGGAGACCCGGCCGCTGGACGAGATCCTGGCCGACCTGGAGGCCCATGGCGTCGATCCGGCGGGGCCGACCCGCCTCGCCCGGCGGCTGGCGGAGCAGAGCAGCGGACCGGCGGCCGCATTGCTGGGCGCCGTGCTGGAGGACGAGGCGGCGGAGGCTGAAATCGCGGCGCTGGAATCCGCCGATCTGGATAGCGTCCGCGACCGGCTCGAAGTCGGGACCGTCGCCGCGGTCGCGGCCGAGGCGCAGCGGCGCGCCGGCGCCCAATCCAACGTCGTCGGCCTGCGCCGGAGGCGGAGCGCGGCCTGGGCCTGGGCCGGCTCGCTGGTCGGCATGGCCGCCTGCGCCCTGATCGTGGTCGGCGTATGGTGGCCGCACGCCGAAGACTTCGCGCCCACGCCGGAAATGGCGGCGGTCGAGGCGCTGCCGCCCATGGCCGACCGCGCCCTTGAAGCGCAATCCGGACCGCCTGAGGCATTGTCCTCCGGACTTGACCGGCTGGCCTCGCCGGCGTTCCAGGCCGATAGCGTGGAGGGCGACGCGGACGCGGCGAGTGCGTCGTCGGCTTTGCCCGAGCCCTCGGCGGCGCCGGCCGAGATCGCCGGTGCCGAGAGGCCGCGTCAATCGGTGCCGGAACTGCGGATCGAACGGCTGGAGGCGTTGCCGGAGGCCGATGTTAGTTCAGGCGCTGCCGCTGGTGGCGCCCCGGTCGGGCGCGGCGACCCGGAGGCGCAGGACGCCCTGGAGGCGCTGCTGTCCGCACCGCCGGGACCACGTGCCGGCTTGAGGGTGGAATCCGCGCCAGTGCCGGAAGTGGAGGCCTCCGTTGCTACGGAAACGGCGCCCTTGTCCGCAGGTGAGGTTGCGCCACCACCGCCGAGGCGGCCGGAATGGCGCGCCCAAACAGATGCCGGGCTCGACGACGCACCGGATGTCGCGGAGGCCGAGGCCCTGGCAGAGGTGCCGGAAGCGGAAAGTGCCGGGGCGGTTCCGACCATGCCGCAGGCGCTAATGGATGCGGCGGAACCCGCGTCCGAATTCAGATCCGGAGCGGCCGAGCGCGGGCTTGCCGTCGTTCCTACTACGGACCCGTCCGCCCTGGCGGCCGGCTTTCCCCGGATCGTCGAATTGCTGCCGATCGATCCGCTGATCGCACCGTCCATGGGTGCGCTGACCTCGGTGGATGCGCGCCGTGAGCGCGGCCTGACGACGGACAGTGAGGTCCTGAGAGGACGCATCGCGGACATGCGCGAGGTCGCCGCCGGCCGGCATATCGTAGCGCTGGCCACGGTCGAGGAGGCCGGGCAGACCTACGATACGGTAATCGTCCTGCGCGATGCGGCTGCCGAAATTCCGACGCCCGAGGAGCCCGATATCCTCCTGATCTTGTTGTTTGGCGATCGGGCTGAAGTGTTCGAGCAGATTCGGCTGCCGCCGCGTCCGGACGGGACATCCGAATAGCGCTGCCATGTCCTTGCCGCCGCTTTGCGACGGGCGAAACATCTTTGCCTTGATCCTGCCATCGCTTGGCCGTTCCTTGTTGCGCGACGAATTCGAACGGTGAGTTACGATTCCGCGCCGATGAACGGTAATTCGGTTGATTGGACGGCCGAGGATTGGGACGACCTGATCCCGCGCCTCATCTTGTTTGCGGTCCTGCGCATGTCGCGGGCGGCGATCGATGACGACCGCCACGGCGTCGCCTTGGCGATCGCCGATGCCGAGGACATCGTCGACCGGGCGATCGCCGAGACCATCTCCGGGCAGCATGACTGGGACCCGAGCCGCGACACGCTGTACGAGCACCTTGCACGCGCGGTCGGCAGCGGAGTCCTGGCCAAGGCCGGAATGATGGCCGCATCCGGGAATGCCGACGGGCCGGGCGAGGAATGGCGGTCCGAGCGTCGGCAATTGCTGGATCATCTCTACGACAAGAGCGACAAGTACGGCGAGCTGGCCTCGCTGATGCTGCTGGAGAACGTCCACAGCACCGCCGAACTCGCTGAGGCGCTGGAAGTGGTGCCGGTGGAAATCGGCAATATGCGCAAGCGCATGAAGGGCGAAGTCCGCGCCTATATCGAGAAGCACGGGTCATGAGCGCCAAGGCATCTCCGGCCCGGCAATTGCTGTTGAGCCTGCAGGACGAAGGGGCGGTCGCGGATCTGCCTCTGAAAGAGGTCCTTGCCGACCTGGCGGCGCTGGGAATCGATCCGGGCGCCTCGGTCGCGGTCATCAAGAAGCAGGCGAGCCGCCCCGCCGCCTTGCGCAGGCAGCCGGCGCCGCCTCCGCCACCCGAGCCCGAACCGGAGCCGCTGCGCGCCATCGAGCCCGAACGCGCGCCCGAGCCGGAACCGATGCTCCGGCCGGTGCCGCAAGCGCCGCCGCAGCCTGCCGCCCGGCCGGTTCCCCAGCCGAGCGCGGAACCGATCCCGGGGCCCGCGACGCCGACCCGGCCGAAGCCGGAGGTCCACTATCGGGCAGCGCAGCCGGCCGCGGATCTGATGGCCGATATGCGCATTCGGGCCGATGGCGCGGAGGCGATCGAGGAGGGCAACAAGCCGCGCAAGGGGCGCTCCGGCCTCGCCTTTGTGGGCACGTTGGTGGCACTGGCGGTGATCGCCGCGGTCACCGTCCAGGTCTGGCCCGAGGTCCGGGATCTCGACCTGGCATCGGTGCTGGCCCGCGTCGAGCCGCCGCCGCCGGCCCAGGAGGCCGAACCGGCACCGGCCGAGCCGGTGGCGGATTCCGAAGTCACGATCTCACGCGTCGAACCGGTTCCGCCGCCCACACCGGCGCCTGCACCCGAGCCGGAACCGCCACCGGCCCCGACTCCGGCGCCCGCGCCGGCACCAGCGCCTGCACCGGCGCCGCGCGAGGTCACGCCGGCCCCGGCGACACAGGCACCGGCTGCCCAGCCGCAACAGCCCGCCAGCGCCGATTCCAGCGCGCCGCTGAACATCGTGCCCAAGGTGGAAGCGCCGCCGGTGCAGCAGGAGGCCCGCCTGCCCGAGAATGTGGAGCGGCCGTTCACCGCGCCGCCCTCGATCACCGCGGTGCTGCCGGTGGAGCGCGCATTGCTGGCCGAGGCCGGGACCGGGATCCTGTCCAGCGGATCGCGCAGCGGCGGGCGCAGCAGCGACGAATCCCGCCTGGCGGGGCGCATCGAGGAAGCCGAGCGCATCGCCGCCGGCCGCCAGATCGCCGCCCTGGTGGCGATCCAGAGCGGCGAAGGCGACTACGATGCGGTGATCCTCAAGCGTCCGCGGGTCGATGAGACGCGGACCATCGCCGATGCCGACCCGGCCCTGATCCCGATCCTGGGCGACACCGCCCATCTGTTCGACCTGGTCCGGCTGGCGCCGCGCTAGCGCCGACCGGGCACTCCATGCGCTGATCGTCTCGTTGGACATCGCTTTGTCGCACCAGTCGACTGCTGGCGGACACAAGTCACCCCTGCGAGTAATGCTTCGACGCCGTTACAATGTGGTCTTAAGCTTCAGCTCCTATCTCTAAAGTTGTGGAGCGGGAGATGAGTGGGGACGGCGAGAGACGGCGTGGCTGGTTGGAAACCTTCGAGATTTCGTCGAAGGCGATCTCGATTGTCATTACACCGATCATCGTCGGTCTGATCGGCAGCTGGTACACGGCATCGATCAAGGAGCGAGAGCGCGAGGTCGAGATCATGAAGCTGCTGCCGCAGCTTCTGAGCCAGGACCTGCCGGGCGTTCGATTATGGGCGATTGAGGTGATCGGCACCTATTCCGGCGTTCCGGTCCCTGACGATGCAAAGGAGGAGGTGGTTCGTCAGCCGCTCTCTCTCCTGTTCTCGGGGATCGACGAACCGAAATCCCGCCTGACGCGAGAGGAGACCACGGCGATCCTGGAAGCGGCAACCGAGGCCGGAACAATCGCATGGGTCACGATCGCGCTCGCCGAACTCGGTGTGACCGAGATTCCTGGCGGAGACTACAACAACCCTCGGATCCTGGACTATCATCGGAGCACATCACTGCAGGCGAGGGATGACGAAACACCCTGGAACTCTTCCTTCGTCAACTGGGTCATGGCGCAGGCCGGCTACGAGCCTTTGAATTCCGCTGCGGCTCGCCGCTGGCTGGAATGGGGCGAATCGACGCCCGATCCGGTACCTGGCGCCATCGCGGTGTTTTCCAGGCCGCCCCACCCGACGTCAGGCCATGTGGGTTTCTATCTGAGCGAAGACATAGCGGCCGGGACCGTGACCATCATTTCCGGAAACAGCGACAACTCCGTCCAGATCGATGCCTATCCCGTGGAACGGTTGATCGATTACCGGCTCCCTACCGGCCACCAGGCCGGCCGCTAGCATTTCGGCGAACGCGCCGGACAGGACAGGCCTTCGGGCCGGCTGAAAGTCCGGGAAACGATGGCCAGCCATGGGACCTCGCTCCGCCGCACCCGACATCCAGCGCATCGGGGGCGCGATGACGCGCCCCCGGCGGTTGCTCACACATTCATCCAGCCGCCATCGATCACCAGATCGGCGGCCGTCATGTAGCTCGACTCGTCACTGCCCAGGAACACGGCGGCGTTGGCCATGTCGAGCGGGGTGCCCTCGCGGCCCAGCGGCGCCTGGCCGACCACGGTCTGGATGAAGCCCTCGAAGGCGTCCTGCGGGACGTTGAGCTTCTGCGAGAAATGGGTGCGCACGATGCCCGGGCTCAGCGTGTTGACCCGGATGCCGCGCGGGCCAAGCTCCGCCGCCAGGGTACGGGCGAAGGAGCGGACGGCGGCCTTGCTGGCGAAGTAGAGGGAGCCCATGGCCATCCCCTTCTCGTTCACCGCCGAGGCGGTGAGGACGACGCTGCCGCCGTCGGGGATCAGGGGCAGCAGCTTCTGCACCGTGAAGAAGACACCCTTCACATTGATGTCGAACTGGTTGTCATAGGCGGCCTCGTCGACCTGGTCGATCGGCGCGAAGACGCCGAGCCCGGCATTGGCGAACAGGATGTCGACCCGGCCGAGCCGCGCTTCGGCGTCGGCGGCCAGGGCATCCAGGTTGGAAAGCCTGCCCACATCGGCCACCAGGCCGAGGGCGCCATTGCCCAGTTCGTTGACTGCATGGTCAACACGGTCCTGGCTGCGGCCGGTGATCAGCACCCGGGCCCCCTCGGCCAGGTACCGGCGCGCCGTCTCGAAGCCGATGCCAGTCGTTCCGCCGGTAATGACGGCTGTCTTGCCACTCAGGCGGTCCTGTCTGAGCGATTCGGTCATGGAAAGATCCTCCTGTCGGTTGGCCTGGGCACCATGCCAAGCCTCATGCTTGAACAACTGGTCATTCATGACTGGCTGGTCAAGCATGAAACTCTGTGTTATGAGACGGGAAACAATGGCCGGGGCCGATTCGGCCGGAGGCGGATCATGGTGGCCGTCAGGCAGTTCGACGAGGATGTGGCCCTGGGCCAGATCATGGAGGCGTTCTGGCGCGAGGGGTTCCAGGCGACCTCCATCGACGATCTGGTGGCGGCGACCGGCTTGAAGCGCGGCAGCCTCTACGCCGCCTTCGGCGACAAGGAGGCGATGTTCCTGGCCGCCTATCGCCGGTATCTGGCGGCGCATGAGGAGCCGCTGCTGGCCCTGCTCGAGGCGCCGGATATCCGAGAGGCGCTGGCGGCCGTTTTCGACCGCGTGCTCGAAGAACTGGATGAGCCGGGCCATCCGCCGGGATGCCTGATCGCCAACAGCTTCGCCGAGGTCGCCGGGCGCGGCGACGCCATCGAGCAGATCGTCCGCCGATCGTTCGTGCGCGCCGAGACCGCCTATTACAAACGCTTCCTGCAGGCGCTGGGCGAGGGGCAGTTGCCGCCAGGATCGGATCCGCTGGCCCTGGCCCGCTTCTTCGCCGTCACCCAGCGCACCCTGGCCCTGACCCACCGCCTCACCGGCGACCGCCAGACGGTCGAGGACATCGCCAGGGTGGCGTTGCAGCGGCTCTCATAGCCGGGCGGACCTTCGCGCGCCGGAATGAGCCCGGAGGGACATCGGATTCGGATCCGTAAGGGCGACGGCGCCCTATGCCGATGGCGCGTCAGGCCCACCGGCCGTAGGTCATGGCCTTGCGGACCCGGCCGATTGCGAGGTCGGTTGCGGCCCGGCGTGGCGGCACGTGCCGCGCGGCGGCTTCCTCCAGCACGGCCGAAGTGTTGTGGCGGATCTTTTCCTCGATTGTCTGCAGGGCCGTGGCCTGGGTCCCGCCTGCATATTCCACGGCGCCGCAGATCACCCCGCCGGCGTTGGCGATGAAGTCGGGGATCACCAGAATGCCGCGCTCATGCAGAGCGACTTCCGCTTCGGATGTCACCGGGATATTGGCGCCCTGTGCAACCAGCTTCGTGCTCAGGCGTCCCACATTGTCCGAGTGCAGGACGTCCGGCCGTGCCGCCGGAATCCAGATATCGCAATCGATGTCGATAATCGCGTCGCCGGCCAGCTTGTCACCCCCATCACAGTCGAGGACGCTTCCTCCACCATCCTTAGTCTCGATCAATCGGTCGATATCGATGCCCCCGGGATCGTGCAGCGTGCCCCTTGAATCGGCCGCGGCGACCAAGGTGGCGCCGCTCTTTGCCAGGAATCGGGCCGCGTGCTTGCCCACCGAGCCGAACCCTTGGATCGCGACACGGGCGCCCTTGAGGTCGAGGCCGCAATGCGCCGCGGCGACATTGACGGCGACACTGAGTCCGAAGCCGGTCGCGCCGATCTCATCGAGGGGAATGCCGCCGATTTCGCGTGGCAGGCCGACGGCGCGGCCGATCTCGTCCCGGATCCAGGCCATGCAGCGCTCGTCGGTGCCCATGTCCGGCCCGGCGATGTACCCGGACAGGTCGCGAATGGCACAGGCAAAGGCGCGGATCAGCCGTTGCTTCTCGTCGGACGGCATCCGGTGATCGGCGACGAGCACCGACTTGCCGCCGCCATGGGGCAGGCCCGCCGCGGCGTTCTTCAAGGTCATGGCGCGGGCCAGGCGGAAGCATTCCTCCAGGCTGGCATCCTCTGCCATCCGAACGCCCCCGATCGAGGGGCCGGCGGCGATGTTGTCCACGGCGACAATGGCCTTCAGCCCTGCCGACGGCTCGTGAAGATGGACGATCTGGAGCGGGCCCAGATCATCGGCAAAGCGGAACACGTCGTCAGTGCCGCCGGTCTGCATCACTCTCACTCTCCAGTGTGGCGATCGGCCGTCCGCGGGCCAGGGTATGGCCTTTCCCGGCCACGGGGCAACATTCCCGCACCCTGTGCATTCGGCGGGCTCTCGAGCGACCCGATCACGGGCAGAGGCCTGGCAATGACGGGTCGCATGCGGCCTCGACGGCCGGTCCCTTGCCGCTCACGTTGACAGCCGCGCCTCACCTTGTGTTTAGTGCCGGTCCAGAGGCGGCGCGCGTTTGGGCGCCGTTTTTGTATTGGGGCAATCGAGAGGCTGATCGATCCCTGCCGGTGCGGTATGGAAGGGCGGTCGGGCTCCGACGGAACAGATGAAATCGGGTGGACCGGAAAGGCGGTCGTGATGATACCAGCCGTAATGCCGACCTATGCGCGGGCCGATGTGGCGTTCGAGCGGGGCGAAGGGGCGTACCTCTTCGACACCGACGGGCGACGATATCTGGACTTCGCCAGCGGCATCGCGGTGACCTGCCTGGGTCACTCCCATCCGCATCTGGTGGCGGCGCTGCAAGAGCAGGCCGGCAAGCTGTGGCACACCTCCAACCTGTTCCACGTGCCGGAGCAGGAGCGGCTGGCCCAACGGCTGGTCGATGCCAGCTTCGCCGATACGGTGTTCTTCACCAATTCCGGCGTCGAGGCCTGGGAATGCGGCGTCAAGGTCTGCCGCAAATACATGAGCCATATCGGCCAGCCCAAGCGCTGGCGGGTGGTCACCGTGGGCGGCGCCTTCCATGGCCGCACCCTGTCGGCGATCGCCGCCGCGAAGACCGAGAAGCTGGTTTCCGGCTTCGGTCCCATGGTCGAAGGCTACGACCAGGTCGCCTTCGGCAATCTCAACGAGCTGCGCGTCGCGATCACCGACGAGACGGCGGCGATCTGCGTCGAGCCGGTGCAGGGCGAGGGCGGCATCCGCACCTCGACGCTGGACTATCTGCGTGCGCTCAGGGAGATCGCCGACGAATTCGGCATCCTGCTCTATTTCGACGAGATCCAGTGCGGCTACGGCCGGACCGGTAAGCTGTTCGCCCATGAATGGGCCGGGATCACCCCGGATGTGCAATGCGCCGCCAAGGGCATCGGCGGCGGCTTCCCATTCGGCGCCTGCATGGCCACCGAGAAGGCGGCCGCCGGCATGACCGCCGGCACCCATGGCAGCACCTATGCCGGCAACCCGCTGGCCATGGCGGTGGGCAATGCGGTTCTTGACGTGATCCTGGAGCCGGGCTTCCTGGACGCGGTGGATCGCAAGGGCCGCATCCTGTGGGAGCGGCTGACCAAACTGGCGGCGGATTATCCGACGGTGATCGAGGAGGTGCGCGGCGCCGGGCTGATGCTGGGATTGAAGCTGGTGCCGCCGGTCGGTGATGTGGTGGGCGCGCTGCGCGATGCCGGCATGCTGGCGGTGCCGGCGGCCGACAACGTCATGCGGCTGCTGCCGCCGCTGATCGTCGAGGAGCCGGAAATCGACCAGGCGCTCGAGTGCCTGGTCCGGGTCTGCGGGCAGATGGCGGCCGCCGATGGCTGACCCGAAGCACTTCCTGGACCTGCACAAGGTCGACCGTAACGATCTGCGGGGCATCATCGACGCCTCCGTCAAGGTGAAGAAGAACGGCTTCGCCAAGGGCGCGGACAAGCCGCTCGCCGGCAAGACCCTGGCGATGATCTTCGAGAAGCCCTCGACCCGCACCCGGGTGTCGTTCGAGGTCGGCATGCGCCAGCTCGGCGGCGACGTGGTCATGCTGTCGGGGCGCGAGATCCAGCTCGGCCGCGGCGAGACCATCGCCGATACCGCGCGGGTGCTGTCCCGCTATGTGGATGCGATCATGATCCGCACCTGGGGCGAGGAGCGGCTGAACGAGATGGCCGACGCCGCCACGGTGCCGGTGATCAACGGTCTGACCGACAACAGCCATCCCTGCCAGCTGATGGCCGATGTGATGACCTTCGAGGAGCACAACGGCAACATCTCCGGCAAGGCGGTGGCCTGGACCGGCGACGGCAACAACGTGGCGCGGTCCTGGATCCGTGCGGCGGCACAGTTCGATTTCGAGCTGCGCCTGGCCTGCCCGGAGGATCTGCAGCCGCCGGCCGACCTCTTGGCCTGGGCCAACGGCCAGGGGGCCCGGGTGAGCGTCAGCAACGATCCGGACTCGGTCGTCCGCGACGCCGATTGCGTGGTCACCGACACCTGGGTGTCGATGGGCGACAAGGAGGCGCCGTCGCGGCACAACCTGCTGCGCCCCTACCAGGTCAATGACCGGCTGATGAGCCTGGCCAAGCCGGAGGCGGTGTTCATGCACTGCCTGCCGGCCCATCGCGGCGAGGAGGTCACCGACAGCGTCATCGACGGGCCGCAATCGGTGGTATTCGACGAGGCGGAGAACCGGCTGCACGCCCAGAAGGGAATTCTGCTCTGGTGTCTGGCGTAGCAGCCGGTACGGATCCTTCGGCGGACGACATCGTCCAGCCGTTCCAGATCGAGGCCTCGGGGCTGCGCGGCCGGCTGGTCCGGCTGGGCAGCGCGGTCGACGACATCCTGGGCCAGCACGACTATCCGGAGCCGGTGGCGACGCTGCTGGGCGAGGCGGTGGTGCTGGCGGCGATCCTGGCCAGCGCGCTCAAATATGACGGCATCTTCACCCTGCAGACCAAGGGCGACGGGCCGGTGCCGCTGATGGTGGTGGATCTCACCTCCACCGGCGATCTGCGCGGCTATGCCCGCTTCGACGCCGACCGCCTGGCAGCCGAGAGCGGCCGCGACGTGTCGGCGCTGATCGGCAAGGGGTTGCTCGCCTTTACCGTGGATCAGGGCGATTTCACCGACCGCTATCAGGGCATTGTAGAGCTCAGCGGCCCTACGCTGGCGGATTGCCTGCAGCACTATTTCCGCCAGTCGGAGCAGATCGATGCCGGCATCGTCATCTCGGCCGGACGGAGCGACGATCGCTGGCGGGCCGGCGGGGTGATGATCCAGCGCCTGCCCGATGCCCAGCGCACGGTACCGGCCAGTGATCGCGAAGACGATTGGCGCCGCGCCATGATCCTGCTGGGCAGCGCCACCGGAGAGGAGTTGCTGGATCCGGCCCTGGCCGCAAACGGCCTGCTGTTCCGGCTGTTCCACGAGGATGGCGTACGCGTCTTTGCGCCGGTCGCCCTGCGCGCCGCCTGCCGCTGTTCCCGCCAGCGGGTCGCCGACATGCTGGCATCGCTGCCGCGCGCCGAAGTGGATGAGATGAAGGAGGACGGCGCCGTCGCGGTGCAATGCGAATTCTGCAACAACACCTATGAATTCGACGACGACCAGCTGGAAGCGGTCTTCACCTGAGAGCCGGACGGCCGGACGCCATCAATCCGCCATTCTGGCGCGGTTCCTTGCGCGAAAAGCACTATCGGGGGTTCATCCATGAGCGGCTATGCCATCGCGCGCCTTTCGGCGCTTCTGACACTCGTCCTGGTGCTGGCCGCCTGCCCTTCGGCACCGTCGCGGGTGCAGCCCGACATCACCTTCGCCGGCAGCCCGCAGATCGGCCTGGACGTGGCCCGCATCGAGATCGTGCAGCGCTACCAGTCGACCCTTTCCGACCCCTATGTGGAGCACCTTTTCCCCCAGGAGCCGGCCCAGGTCATCCGGCGCTGGGCCGAGGACAGGCTTGTTGCGCGGGGCACCTCCGGCACCGCCACGCTGATCATCGTCAATGCCGGCGTGACCGAGGAGGCGCTGGCCCGGGACCCGGGGCTCCGCGGCCTGGTGACCATCGAGCAGTCCGAGCGCTACGAGGCGGAATTTGCCGTCCGGCTGGAGATCGACCAGCCGGCGACCCGCAGCACCGGCGTCAGCAACGCGCTTGCGCGGCGCTCGATCACGGTGCCGGAGAACGTCTCGCTGGCAGAGCGCGAGCAGGTCTGGTTCGAGCTGACCGAGAAAACGATCCGCGACCTGGATGCCAAGTTCGAGCAGGAGGTAACGTCCGGCCTGCCGCAATTCCTGGTGCGATAGCGCGTTCGGAATTCGGCGCAGCAGCCCCCTCACCCAGCTTCGGCTAAGGTTCGGCCTGCGGCCTCACCAAGCCTCTACACCCTCTCCCCAAGGAGAGGGGCAAATGCGATCGGCCTTTCCTATCCCTCTCCCCTGGGGAGAGGGTTGTGAAGGCTTGGCGAGGACGCAGGCCGAGCCTTAGCCGAAGCTGGGTGAGGGGGCTGCTGCGTAAGGCGGCTCAGCCCCGCGCCCACTCCGCGACCCGCCGCAGGAATGCCTCGCCGGCCGCCATCTGTTCCAGGGTGATGAACTCGTCGGGCTGGTGGGCCTGGGCGATGTCTCCAGGGCCGCAGATGACCGCGGAGATGCCGGCTAGCTGGAACAGGCCGGCCTCGGTGGCGAAGGCGACCACGCCCGACGCGTTGGCGCCGGTGAGCTGGCGGGCGAGGGTCTCGGCCGGCCCGTCCGGGTCCGGCGCCATGGCCGGGACGGTGGCCAGCTCCTCGGTTTCGATCATCGCCGATCGGGCCCGCGCCCGCATGCGGGGCAGCAGCTCGTCGTCGACAAAGGCCCGGTAGCGGGCGACCATCGCGTCGGTGTCCTCCCCCGGCAGGGCGCGATAGTCCCAGACCAGGCTGCATTGCCGGGGTATGATATTGAGGGCGGTGCCGCCCTCGATGATCCCGACATTGAAGGTGGCATGCGGCGGCGAGAAGCCGGAGGCCGGCACCGGCTGCTGGCGCGCCTCATCGGCCAGGCGGTCGATGAATCCGACGATCTCCGCCGCCGCCGAGATGGCGCTGACGCCCAGATCGGGGGCGCTGGAATGGGCGTCCAGCCCGGTCACGGTGGTGCGGAAAGCGCGCAGGCTCTTATGCGAATTGGCCGGCTTCATCGATGTCGGCTCGCCGACGATGACGATCCCCGGTGTCGGCAGGTGCTCGCGGATGTGATGGAGCAGGTGGCGGATGCCGATGCAGCCGGTCTCCTCGTCATAGGACATGGCGAGGTGGATCGGGCGGGCCAGCGGACGCGCCCGGAACTCCGGCACCAGGGCCAGAGCGATGGCCAGGAAGCCCTTCATGTCGGCGGTGCCGCGGCCATAGAGGCGGCCGTCCCGCTCGGTTAGGGCGAACGGATCGCTGGACCATTCCTGGTCGGCCACCGGCACCACGTCGGTATGGCCGGAAAGCACGATGCCGCCCGGGCCGTCGGGCCCGATGGTGGCGAACAGATTGGCCTTGGCGCCGTCCGGCGAGGGCAGCACCTGGGGCTCGACGCCGTGGCCGCGCAGGTAGTCCGCCACCCAGTCGATCAACGCCCGGTTCGGCTCGGAGGACACGGTGTCGAAGGCGATCAGCCGGTCGAGCACCTGCAGGGGGGTGAGAATCGTGCCGGTCATCTCCGCCGTGCCGATCAGTTACGCCAGAAATCCGGCACGATCAGCATCAGCACCGTGAACAGCTCCAGCCGGCCCAGCAGCATGCCAAAGGAGAGCAGCCAGAGGGCGGCGTCCGGCAGGTCCTGGAAGGTGCCGGCCGGACCGATGATCGGCCCCAGCCCCGGCCCCACATTGGCGATGGCCGATGCCGCGCCGGAAACGCTGGTGAGGAAATCCAGCCCCAGCAGGCCGAGCCCCATGGCCAGCCCGACGAAGCAGATCACGAACAGGAAGAAGAAGCTCATCACCGATTCCGAGACCGTGTCGGGGATCTGCCGGCCGTTGTAATAGGCGATGAACACGCCGTGGGGATGCATCAGCTTGTACATCTGCGCCCGCGCCGTAGCGTAGCCGACCTGGAAGCGGAACACCTTGATGCCGCAGGTGGTCGAGCCGGCGCAGCCGCCGATGAACATGAGGAAGAAGAAGGCGCCGACGGCGAACGGACCCCAGGTGCCGAAATCCGAGGTGGCGTAGCCGGTGCCGGTGATGATCGAGACCACGTTGAAGGTGCTCAGCCGGAAGGCCTCTTCCAGGGTGGCCGCCTCCACCCTGTGCCAGACATAAAGGGCCATCACCACGACGGCGACGACCACGATGGACAGGAACCAGCGCACCTGGCTGTCGCGGAGCAGCGGCATCACGCTGCCGCGCACGGCTCGCAGATAGAGGGCGAAGGGCAGGCTGCCGAGGATCATGAAGGCGGCGCCGGTATAATCGATGGCCGCCTTGTCCCAGTTGCCGATCGACTGGTCGGAGGTGGAGAAGCCGCCGGTGGCGATGGTGGTCATGGCATGGGCCAGGGCGTCGAACCAGGGCATGCCGGATATCGCATAGCTGGCGGCGCACATCAGGGTCAGGGCCAGATAGATCAGGCCGATCGAGGTGGCGATCTGGGCCGCGCGCGGCAACACCTTCTCCGATGTGTCGGAGCTCTCCAGCCGGAACAGCTGCATGCCGCCGACCTGCAGCAGCGGCAGGATCGACAGCGCGACCACGATGATGCCTATGCCGCCCAGCCATTGCAGCAGGGCGCGCCACATCAAGAGGCCCGGCGGCAGCCCCTCCAGCCCGGTGAGCACCGTCGAGCCGGTGGTGGTGATGCCCGACATGCTCTCGAAGAAGGCCTCGGTGTAGGAGAGGCGCAGCTCGGAGAAGGCGAACGGCAGGGCCGCGAAGGCGGCGATGACCACCCAGGCCAGCGTGGTCAGCACGAAGGCCTGGCGCACCTTCAGGTCGAACGGGTTGCCGCGGCTGGTGATGGTGAGCGCGGTGCCGACGAACAGGGTCGCGGCGGCCGAGGCGACGAAGACCTGCCAGTCCGGGTTGTCGGCGGCGATGTCGAACAGTGCGGGCAGCAGCATGGCGGCGGCCAGGATGCACAGCAGGATGCCGAGGACGAATGCGATCGGGCGGAAGTCGAGCAAGTCTTCCGGGGTTCTTTGTTCTTGGGATGGGTCGGAATGACGGGCGCGATGATCGTCCCTATGGGCGGTATTTGTCCATAGTTGCGGTCAGTGTTGGGGTTTTTCACCACCAAGACACCAGGGCACGAAGAGATTCAATGCGTTGCACCCCTTCGGGTCGGAAAGCTGCAAGACGGAATCGGGGCAATGGGCATTCAATGTGGGGACAGTATATTTAACCTGATCAAGATACGTATACTGTCCCCGTATTGAAAGGTTCGTCTATGGCGGCTGCCGTTGCTGGGTTTTCACCACCAAGACACCAAGACACCAAGAGTCCCGGTTGGTTGCGCCGCAGGCGCATTAGAATCCACCACAGAGGCACAGAGGCACAGAGAACCAACCATCAATATCGCCCTGGCGTCATCGCCGGAAGCGATCTCCATTTGGTTCTCTGTGCCTCTGCGTCTCTGTGGTGAAAATCGACTGATGCGCCTGCGGCGCAACCAACCGGGACTCTTGGTGTCTTGGTGGTGAAAAGACTTAGGCCTTGAGCCCGGCCATGGCCTGGAATTCGCGGCGCAGTTGGATGTCGTCGCGGAAGGCGCCGATCATGCGGCTGGTGACCATGGTGGTACCGTCCTTGTGCACGCCGCGGGTGGTCATGCAGTGGTGCTCGGACTCGATGATCACCGCCACGCCGAGCGGCTGCAGCGCGCCGTCGATGGCGTCGGCGATCTGGGCGGTCATCTTCTCCTGGATCTGCAGCCGGCGGGCATAGGCGTCGACCACCCGGGCCAGCTTGCTGATCCCGACCACCCTATGATGCGGCAGATAGCCGACATGGGCCTGGCCGATGATCGGCACCATGTGATGCTCGCAATGGGATTCGAAGGGAATGTCCCGCAGCACCACCATCTCGTCATAGCCTTCGACCTCCTCGAAGGTCTTCTGCAGGATCTCGCGCGGATCCTGGGCGTAGCCGGCGAAGAACTCCTCAAAGGCGCGGGCGACGCGGTCCGGGGTGCCCAAGAGGCCCTCCCGCGCGGGGTCGTCGCCAGCCCAGCGGATCAGCGTGCGGATGGCCTCCTCGACCTCCGCCTTGGCCGGCCGGGGCGAAGACGTGTCGGCGGCATCATCGCCGCCGGTGGAGCGCGCGCGCTTGCGCAAGGGGGTGGGTGCCGGTGTCACAGCGACCTCCGTGTCGCAGCTTCGATGGGTTCGGTCGGACCGAACCGTCAAGAATAGGTACGTGGCACGTTGAGAAATCGTTTCAAGTGCGGCTCCGGCAACGCTGATACCCGTAGCAGCGGTGTTCCGGCATCAGTTCAGGGACGCGGTGTCGTAGGGGCTGTCGAGGGAGAACGCCGGGATATCGACGTCGAAACGGTCGCCGCCGACGGTTTCCATCTCATAGCTGCCGACCATGATGCCGGACGGCGCGTTCAGCGGCGTGCCGCTGGTGTATTCGAAGCTCTCGCCGGGGCTCAGGACCGGCTCGACCCCGACCACGCCGGCGCCGCGCACCTCCTGGATCTGTCCGCGATTATCGGTGATCCGCCAATAGCGGTTCCGCAGCTGCACGGTCTCCCGGCCGTTATTCTCGATGCGCACGTGATAGGACCAGACGAAATGGTTGTCTGACGGCGATGACTGGTCGTCCAGATAGGACGGCTCCACCGTCACGATAATGTCGCGGGTCACTGTCTCGTACATGCCGACAACCGTTTCCTGGGCACCGGTGCCGGGCCGTCCTGGCCGGTCACGGGCACCCCTAGATATCGGTTGCCGGCGATCCTGTCCAGCGGCGCCGGCCATGGCCCGGCGCCGCCCGACGGAGCGGATTGTCAGCGCAGCAGGATTTCGGCGCGCCGGTTCGACGGCTCGCGTACTCCGTCCGGCGTGGCGATGGACGGGGCGGTCTCGCCGGCCGCCTCCAGCACGATCCGCGACCCGGTCACACCGGCGGCTTCCAGCGCCCCCTTGATGGCTTCGGCGCGCTGCATCGAGAGGCCCATATTGTAGGCCTCGCCGCCGGAGCGGTCGGTATGGCCGACCACGGTGATCTGCGGGGCGCCGCCGGATTTGGCGGCGTCGATCAGCGCCCGCAGGGCCTCGCCGGCCGCCTCGGGGATCTCGGCGCTGTCATGGTCGAAGAACACCAGATGCACCGGCACATCGATGGCGGCCGCGGGCGCCAGCTTGTCCTCGATGGCGGTGAGCGCCACCAGGAAATCGTCGCGGCAGGCGGCAATGTGCTCGGGCTGGTGGTTCTCTTCCTGCTGCTCGATCCAGCAGTCGAACTTGGCCTGGGCGACCGCGGCGGAATCCGGGTCGAGCTCGCGGGCGCCGTCGTCCAGCACCTTGGCCAGACGGCCATGGGCCACCGACATCTCCTCCACCAGGGCGGCGGGGATCTGCCAATCCTCGACCGTTTCCGGCGGCAGGCGCTCGCCGGCCGCCACCTGGGTGCCCTTGCGGGCGAAATAGGCCGCATCGGTCCAGTCGAACATCTCGCCGGCCTCGAATGCCACGGTCTGGCGGTATTCGGCGGCGAGCCGCTGGGTGAACGGGTCGCCGACGGCGTCGGTGCTCTCGAAACGCTCGATGGCCTGCCCGCTGCATCCCGCGAGCAGGGCCGCGCCTAGGCCGATTGCGATCGGCCGCGATCCTTGAAGTGTCATCTGCCCCTCCGGTTGTGTCCCGCGACGTCATGGCGATCGCGCGGTCCCTGCGGCGGGCGCGGGCGTCGTGCCCGTCTTGTCCCCACCGCGTCGGTTTGGGCAATTTGTCTAAGGATTCCGGCCGTTTTGCCGGTGGTTTGTGTCAAATTCAGGTTAACTTCTTGACATGGTTAACGGGTAAGGCCGGCGGTTCATCAACATCGACTGAATTCGAACCACAGAGACACAGAGAACCAACCCATCCAACAAGCCGTCATTCCCGCAAAAGCGGGAATCCAAGGATCACCATGGCGCCGTCGGCGATTGCCCGCCATCTGGATTCCCGCCTTCGCGGGAATGTCGACTTTTCTTGGTTCTCTGTGTCTCTGTGCCTCTGTGGTGATCCTAATTCGTTAACCCCCGACCGGCTGTTCGATGACCGGGCCGCCGGTGGCGTCGGCGTCGGCCGGGTCGTGGGTGACCAGCAGGGTCGGCAGACCGAGCGCCCTTGCGTGGCTGAAGACGAATTCCCGGAACCGGGCCCGGAGCTCGGCGTCGAGCTTGGAGAAGGGTTCGTCCAGCAGCAGGGCGCGGGGCTCCGCCAGAAGGGTGCGCATCAGCGCCGCCCGGGCCCGCTGGCCGCCGGACAGGGTCGCCGGGTCGCGGTCGGCGAAGCCGGTCAGCCCGGCCTCCGAGAGCGCCGCCTCCACCCGCTCGCGCCGCGCGGCGCGGCCCTTGACGGCCGGCGGCAGGGCGAAGCCGAGATTGTCGCCGACCGAGAGATGCGGGAACAGCAGATCGTCCTGGAACAGGATGCCGACGCCGCGCCGCTCCGGCGGGAGGATGGTGATGTCGCGGCCCGCCAATCGAACCTGCCCGGACCATTCGAACACCGGGTCCAGGGTGCCGCAGATCAGCGCCAGCAGGCTCGACTTGCCGGAGCCGCTGGGGCCCATCAGGGTGGCGATGGTGCCCGGCCGCACCGACAGGGTCAGCGGTCCGAGCAGCACCTCGCCGCCCAGCGTCAGGGTGATGCCGTCGAGGTCCAGCCCGTCGCCGGTTCCGCGCAAGGGGACCACCTGGGCCGGGGCGGTCATACCTGCAGCCCCTTGCGGTGGCGGAACAGGAAGGCCGGCACGGTGAGCGCGACCGCGAAGCCGAGCAGCGGCAACGCCATCTGCGCGAAGGCGAAGACGCCGACGATGCGCCGATCGGCACCGGCGGCCAGCCCGACCGCTTCGGTGGTCAGCGACGACAGCCGCCCGGCGCCGGCGAACAGGGTCGGCAGGTATTGCGCCACGCTTACCGAGAAGCCGACGGCGCCGGCGAACAGGATCGGCCGCAGCAGCATCGGCATCTTGATGCGCCAGAACACCCGCGCCGGCGAGGCGCCGAGACAGGCGGCGGTGCGGGCATAGCGGTCGTCCAGCTTGCGCCACGGATCGGACAGGGCGAGGAACACATAGGGCAGCACGAACAGCAGATGGCTCCAGGTGAGCGCGATCCAGCGCCCGTCCAGCCGGCCGGCCACCAGCAGCACCTGGATGCCGAACAGAAAGGCGATCTGCGGCACCAGCAGCGGCGTGTAGAGCAGCCACAGCGCCCGTGTGGTCGGCCGGATCCCGGCCCGGCACTCATATTCCAGGCAGCCGATGACCAGGACCAGGGCCACGGCGGTGGAGGCCACGCCCACGGTCAGCGTGGTGGTTGCGGGATGCGACAGGGACCAGAAATGCTGCATCCAGTTATCCGCGGTCCAGGTGCCGGGCAGGGCGTCGGGAAAGCGCCAGCGCCTGGCCAGGGACCAGATCGCCAGGCTGATCACGCTGAGCGCGGCGGCGGAGACCGCCAGCATCACGGTGCCGCCGCTGGCGAAGCGCAGCAGCCCGCCGCTGCCGCCCCGGCGGCCGGCGGCGATCCAGGGGCGGGCCAGACGCACCGCCAGCCGTTCCATCCCGTACCAGATCCCGATGGCGCCGGCGACGATGCCGAATTGCAGGCAGGCGCCGGCCGCCGCCATGAAGCGCATCTGCAGATCCGGATCGTTGAACCAGCGCAGCACCAGGGGCGCCAGGGTCGGCGGCGTCGCCGGCCCCAGGATCAGCGCCATGTCGACCACCGACAGGGAGAAGGCCAGCACCGCATAGACCGGTAGGCGGATCAGCGGATAGAGCTGCGGCAGAACCGTCTTGACCCAGGCCATCACCGGCCCGTAGCCGGCGGTGCGGGCGACCGCCAGGGTGCGGTCGGCTCCGATCTGGCTGCTGGCGGCGACCGCGATCAGCAGCAGGAACGGCGTTTCCTTCAGGGCCAGGCCCAGGGTCAGGGCGATACCGTATGGGTCCTGCACGATGGCCAGGTCCGGCGGCCGCTCCCAGCCGGTGACCCAGGGCGAGGCGACGCGGACCAGCCAGCCGCTGGGCGCCAGCAGGAAGGCCAGGCCGATCGCAAGCGCCGCATGCGGTACCGCCAGTAGCGGCGCCAGCACCCGGCGCAGGATTCCAAAGGCGCGGGTGCCGTGCCAGGCCGCGAGCAGCGACAGGGACAGGCCCAGCGCCAGCGCCGTCGACAGGAACCCGCTGGTGATCGACAGCCGGATGGCGCCGCCCAGCCCCGGGGCGGAAAACAACTCCCGCCAGGGATCGAGGGTCAAGGCGGTGCCGCCCAGCGCCGGCAGGAAGCCGACCGCGGGCGCCCAGGTGCCGATCAGTCCGAGGGTGATGGGGATCAGGAACAAGGCCAGCGTGATCGCCGGAATGGCGATCAGCCGGCCGCCGGGCCGCGCCGGACGGGCCGGCGCGCTCACAGCGTTCAGGAGATCGCGGTCACGGCCGCCTATTGGCCGTAGCGTGTCAGCCATTCGCTCTCGAGCGCGCCGGTCCAGGAGGCGTGCGGCTCAAGCTGCGGCCGGCCCAGCGCCTCCGGCGACAGGGTGGCGATGCCTCGCGGCAGGGCGGCGAAGGCCTGGCGGTCGGCTTCGTCCAGCCGGTCCATGGACAGCACGGTCGGGTCGCCCCAGACCTGCGGGTCCTCTTTGCGCAGCTGCGCCTCGGGCGACAGCAGGAAATTGGCCACCACCATGGCCCCCTCGCGGGCGCTGCTGTTGAACGGGATGGCGACGAAATGGGTATTGCCCAGGGTGCCGCCGGACAGGACATAGGTGCGCACCGTATCCGGCAGCCGCCCGTCCTCTATGGCGGCGCTGGCGGCACCGGGGTTGAAGGTGAAGGTGATGTCGATCTCGCCATCGTCGACCATCTGCAGCGTCGCCTCGCTGCTGGTGGGGAAAGTCTCGCCGCGCCGCCACAGCAGCGGGTGCAGCTCGTCCAGGAAGGCCCAGAGCGGCGCCGTGACCGCTCCGAAATCCGCTTCCTCGACCGGCCGCAGCAGCGGCTCGCGGTCGTCCGCCAGCTCGATCAGGGCCTGCTTGAGGAAGGTGGTGCCGAGGAAATCCGGCGGCAGCGGATAGGTGAAGCGGCCGGGGTTGTCCCGCAGATAATCCAGCATGGCCGGCATGCTGGCGGGCGGATCGTCCAGCCGGGCGGTGTCGAAGATGAAGACCATCTGCGCCATGCCCCAGGGCGATTCCAGCCCATCGGTCGGCACGGTGAAATCGACCAGCGTGGTCGGCTTGCCGTCGGTGTCGACCAGGGCGAAGTTCGGCAACGCCTCGGTGAAGGGTGCGCCCAGCAGCCCGTTGCGCTTCATGGCGGCGAAATTCTCGCCATTGATCCAGACCAGATCGACCGAGCCGCCTTCCATCCGCCCGGCGGTCTTCTCCGCCAGGATGCGACTGACCACGTCGGCGGTGTCGGCGACCTTGGTGTGGCGCAGCTCAACGCCATAGCGGTCCTGGATCTCCCAGGCGGCCCAGGCGATGTAGTCGTTGATCTGCTGCGAGCCGCCCCAGGCGTTGAAGAACACGGTCTGGCCGCGGGCCCGCTCCAGCACCGCATCCCAGCCCGCATCGTCGGCCCGGGCGATTTCGAGTCCGCCGGTCATCGCCAAGGCCAGGCCGAAGACCGCGGCACAAATCCGTTTGCCCATGATCATGGGTCCCCCCATCCAGGTTTTCGGACGCGAACCTAGAGTTTGATCCCCGCCCTGTCAGCAGTGCAAGCCGATCCTCACGCAGGCTTTATGCGGTGCGAGCGTTCACAGCCGTCCTGAGGCATGTGTAGCGCCGCTTTGCTCGCTCAGCTGAACACCCGGTACTTCATCTCTTCATTGCGCCGTCGCAGATCGGGCCATGACCGGAGCATGAGGATCGCCGCGATCGGCACCAGGTTCACGCCGAGGACCAGCCCTTGGGTCGGTACCAGGAGGTTCAGCCCCAACTGGCCGAATACGGCTCCGGTATCGAACCGACCGCCGAAGGCGTTCTCGAATTGAATGAACAGAACATTGCAGTGAAGGATGTCCTGGATGTCGTAGGTCAAAAGACCAGGCAGGGACAGCTTGGGAATCAGCAATGCCTGATGGATCACGGCATATCTCCGTCCAGTGACGCCGTCGCGCCAAAGACGGATCGCGCTCACCACCCCAAGTCCGAAGACGACGGCCAGGAAGATCCCGAACACGATCAGACTGCCCGGCGTGGAATATGGGATCACCGAAATCGTGGCGACGATTACGCTGAGGGCGCCGCCGATCTGAAGGATGGGAATGATGCGGGTGACACAGAGTCGCAGTCCGGCGATAAACCGGTCGCTTTCAGCCAGGGTGGTGCTCAGCGGTTGCTCAAACATCGCATTGACCGTCGCAGTGTCGCGCTGCGTCGGCCCGAGCCGGCCAGCGGGGATTACGGTTCATGAGGAGTATCGTTCGGCGTCATCTTGAACGGAATTGGCCGCATCGCCTATAACTGCCGGCGGCGCGGGTGTAGCTCAGTGGTAGAGCAGTAGCTTCCCAAGCTACGTGTCGAGGGTTCGATTCCCTTCACCCGCTCCAATCCCCGTCCCTTGTCCGAATTGGCGTGCCGTCCTCACCAAACGGTGATCGGAAAGCCGTTGGAATGGTCTCTTTGCCGGCCGTAGGCTTCGGTGAAAGCCCGACAAATCGAGCCGGCGGCCGGGCGGCCGTCTTCCGCAGGACAGAGGGAGGGACCTATGTCGATCCACCGCATTTCCGCCGTAGCCTTGAGTCTTGCTCTCGGAGGCCTGCTCGCCGCGCCCGCCCCGGCCGCCGATCTCGAGGCCGGCGCGGATCTGGCCATTCAGTGCGCCGGATGCCATGGCGCGGCCGGGATCAGTACCGGCGACACCTTCCCCAACCTTGCCGCGCAGAAGGCGGCGTATGTCGAAGGGCAGTTGCGGGCGTTTCGGGACGGCGAGCGGTCGAACGCGCTGATGGAGGCCATCGCGGCCCAGCTCTCCGACGCCGATATCGAGAACCTGGCGGCCCATTTCGCCAGCCTTCCCGGGGCCGATCCGGGCATGACGGCAGCCAACCTGTCGGGGCTGGACGGCACCGACCCGTCCTTCCCGGCCGATTTCGAGGACACCTTCACCCGCTACCAGCGGATCGATTTCGAAGGCCGCAGGCAGGTCCGCTTCTACAGCGCCAACGCCATCGCCCTGGAGGCTGCCAAGGCCGGCGGCCCGTTCCCGGCCGGCTCCTACCTGTTCGTGGAGATCTTCAAGGCCGAGGTCGATGCCGATGGCGAGCTGGTGACCGGCGCGGATGGCCAGCTGGTCGTGGGCGACAGGGCGGCCTTCACGGCCATGGAGAAGCAGGCGGGCTGGGGCGACGAGGTGCCCGACATCCTGCGCAACGACGATTGGCGCTATGCGGTGTTCGCGGCCGGCGGCGACCCTCGCCCGGGCCTCAACGAGGGCCCCTGCCTTGCCTGTCACAAGCCGCTGACCGACACCGACTACAGTTTTACCTACGAGGCGCTGCGCGAGTTCGCGCTGGCGAATTGAGGTCCAGCCGTCCGGCGTATGATCGCTCCGGTAGAGCTTGACCTAAGGCTCTGTTACCGTTGGTCGGCATGATTCTTCTGCCGGCAAGGGGGCAATGCCTATGGACAGGTGCGATTCCGGCCGTTGGGCGCGGGGCAATCCCGCGCGACCGCTGGTCTGGCCGATCTTCCTGTTCCTGGCAGTGGTCCTGGCAACGCCCGCCTGGGCGCAGCCGGAATTCCCGAGCCTAACCGGTCGGGTCGTCGACCAGGCCGGCATCCTGCGAAACGCTACCGAGCGGGCCATCCGCGACCAGCTCGAGGCGCTTGAAGCCCGAACCACGAACCAGGTGGTCGTGGTGACGGTACGTTCGCTGCAGGGCTATTCCATCGCCGAGTTCGGCCGGCGTCTCGGCAACCATTGGGGCATCGGCCAGGCCGGGCGCGACAATGGCGTGTTGCTGATCGTTGCGCCGAACGAGCGCGAGGTACGGATCGAGGTCGGCCGGGGGCTGGAGAGCGCCCTGACCGTTCGCCTTGCCGGGACCATCATCGATAGCGAGATCCTGCCGGCTTTCCGCCGTGGCAGAATGGAACGCGGCGTCAGGGCCGGTACGGACGCCATCCTGGCGGCCATCGACGGTACCTACGAGGCGCCGTCCAGATCGAACTGGTCGGGTGAGTCCGTGCGAGCGGTTATCCCGTTCCTGGCCGTCGGCCTGTTCATTTTCGTGGTGATCATGATCGTCCGCGACGCGTTCCGCGACGGCCGGAGCAGAAACCGGGTCAAGATCGGCGATGAGTACTACACCATGCCGCATACCGAACGGCATCGCCGCCGCGACAACACCTGGACCGGCGGTGGCAGTAGCGGCGGTGGAGGCTTCAGCGGCGGCGGCGGCAGTTTCGGAGGCGGCGGCGCCTCGGGGAGTTGGTGATGATCGCGTTCCTGAAAGCGGAGGACAAAACCCGGATCACCGAGGCCATCCGACAGGCGGAGAGCGGCACCAGCGGCGAGATCGTCACCGTGATCGCCGGTTCGGCGGATGCCTATTGGTTCATCCCGCTGCTCTGGGCCGCCGTCCTGGCATTGGGCCTTCCGGCGGTGGTGCTGTTTGTCGATCCGTGGATCTACCCGGTCGAACTCTATGTCGGACAGCTCGCGGTGTTTGCCGTCCTGGCGCTGCTGTTCCGTTGGACGCCGGTGAAGATGCTGCTGGTTCCCGGTGCGGTGAAGCGCCGCCGCGCCGGCCGGCTGGCGCGCGAGCAGTTCCTGGCGCAGGGCGTGCACCGGACGGAAGGCCGGACCGGCGTGCTGTTGTTCGTATCCGTCGCCGAGCGCTACGTGGAGGTGCTGGCCGATTCCGGGATCAATGACAAGGTCGGGCCGGAAAGCTGGGAGACGCTGGTCGAGACCTTCGTGTCCGAAGTCCGGGAAGGACGGATCGCCGAGGGATTCACAGGCGCGGTCGACCGGTGCGGCGCCCTGTTGGCAGAGCATTTCCCGCGATCCGGCGGCGATGCGGACGAATTGCCCAATCACCTCATAGAGATTTGACCATGCGCCGCACGATTGCGGGCATCGGCGCCTGTTGCGCCGCGTGGATGCTGGCCGTCTTCGCGGCACTTGCTTCGCCATCGCCGGATCAGCCGGTGTTTCCCGAATTGACCGGTCGGGTCGTGGACCAGGCCGGCGTGCTGCGATCCTCGACCGAGCGGGCGATCGCCGAGCAGCTTCGCGCCCATGAGGCCGAGACAACCAACCAGGTGGTGGTCGTCACGCTGCGCAGTCTGCAGGGCCATACGATCGAAGATTTCGGACATGAACTCGGCCTGCATTGGCGCATCGGCTGGGCCGAGCGGGACAATGGCGTGCTGCTGATCGTGGCCCCGAATGAGCGCAAGGTGCGGATCGAGGTCGGAGAAGGGCTTGAAGGCACGCTGACCGACGGGCTGGCCCAGACGATCATCGATTCCGAAATGTTGCCGGCCTTTCGCCGCGGCGATCTCGAGAGTGGCGTGCGGGCCGGAACCGACGGCATCTTAGCCGCGATATCCGGCGCCTACTCGGCACCGGGCCTGTCGCCGCTGTCCAGCAGGCTTCTGGAATACCTGTACTATTTCCTGATCTTCGGCGTGGCCGTCTGGTTCGTTGTCGCCATGTTCAGCGGTGCGCGCATCGAGGGAGGCGTCGGCACCTTCCATCGGACATCCCACCTCGACTCCCTGGGTTATGGCGGCGGCGGGGGCTCCGGAAGCGGCGGCGGCTCCGGCGGTGGCGGATTCAGCGGCGGCGGCGGCGGTTTTGGAGGCGGCGGTGCGTCCGGGAGCTGGTAGGAACACCCGGATTCGACTGGACCGGAAACCTACCGATACGGCCGGATGTCTCCGCCGTTGCGTGCCAGGCGCAGGGTCACGTCCTGGCGGCGGCAGCGCGAGCAGCGCATTCGGCGGCCGGCGCGCGTGATCGGCGTTGCCTGCGACAGGGCCAGCATGAGCCGGCTCAGCGGCACGATCTTGGTATGGCCGCAGGCATTGCACATGCACTCCAGGTCCCGCACGCCCTGGCGCAGCAGATAGCCCAGGGTGACCGGCTTCTCGAGATCGGGCATGGCTAGTCGACCAGGCGCTTGCCGGATTCCGGGTCCGGAGGCCACACGGCGCGCACGGATGCGCCCCTGCCGCCGCAGCGGGTGCAGGTCAGCTGCCGTTCCAACCGGGCGATCGGGCAGCCGGCGCCGAACCGGCGCAGCAGCGGCCGGGCCGCCAGCCGGCGCGCGTGACCGCAGCCGCCGCAGCGGCAGTCCAGCGTGCCGCCATTGGCAAACAGGTAGCCCAGCGTCACCACCTTGCGGATGTTGACCATGGCGATGCCTCCCAACAGACCATGGATCTGATGGAAGAGAACATATCAGGAACATGCGGAGCGCCGCCACCAACCCTGGGCGGAATCTTTCGGCGGAATGCCGCGATTTCGGCGTAGGCGCCGCCACCTTCACCTTTCGTCCCTTGCCGAGTTCATGACGAGGAGGCTCAGGGTGAGGGCTCTCCGGGGCAGCCGGGGCGGGCGGAAGGGTGCCGCCCGCCCCGGAAACGCCTCAGAACCGCCGGGCCGAGCGGAATTCCCATACCGTCACCACGCCGTCGCCGTCATGATCGGAGGCGACGAATCTGTCCTCCCCGGCGGCCATCCACTCGCGCTGGGTGACGCTGTCGTCCCCGTCCCCGTCCATCTCGGCAAAATTGGCGGCCTTGCGCGCCAATGCCTGTTCGCGGAGGCGCCCGCGGCCGTCGGTCATCATCGGGCCGGGGCCGAAGCTCACGGCGAGATATTCCTCGCGGGTCAGGGCGCCGTCCTCGTCGGCGTCCATCGTCACGAAGACCTCCTCATGATTGGCGGCCGCCTCGGCGTCGGAGATCGTGCCGTCGCTGTCGGCATCGATGATCGCGAAGCGATAGAAGGCGCCGCCCATGCCGCCGGGCCGGGTCGCCTGCGGGGACCACATCATCCAGCCCTGCGGTCCGCCTTGGCCGCTCCAGGCCGGTCCCATCGGCGTCATCATCCAGTTCCCGCCCTGTCCCATCATCCAATTCGGCCCGAACTGTCCGGGCCATGGTGTGTCCGCGGTCTGTGCCGAGGCGGACGCCGCCGCCGCAACGCCGAGGCCGATGCCGGCCAGCATGGCCAGCAGTTTCTTCGTCATCTTGTGTACTCCTCGCGCCAGGTTGGGCATCGCATGCCAATGCGCGAGAGTCTTGTGCTAGGGCGCAACCGTGCATTGACGCAGATCATCGGACCGCCTAATGGAAGCCGCCGCGGGCTGGTCAGCCGGCAGCGTCCTCAACGATGTCCAGGATCACGCCGGTCGCGACCAGGATCAGCGACACGCCGGTGCCACCGCGCAACCGCTCGTAGCGCCGCTCTCGCCTCGGCAGCCGGACGATCGGAATGCGACGCTTCACGTGCGGCCTCCTCCGCAAACACTGCGTCGCTTGCCAATCGACGGCATCAAACGGCGGTGCGGGGCTATGGGGCGGACGTGGCGGGCTCTTGTCCGCCGGTGATCGGCGTGCAACGGGGTCATTCCGCCCGCTCGGAAAGCCGCCGCTGCCGGTCTTGTATGGATTGCGGCCATCGGCTGCGGATGAAGGCCAGGACGGCGGCGATCTGACGGTCGTTCAAACGATCCTCGAAGGCTGGCATGTTGCTCTGGAATCCCGCGGGGGCCAGCCGCTGGCCGCCATATTTTGTGATCTCGAAGAGCTGTTGGTCGGGGTGGTGCCAGGTGTGGCCGGTCTCATCATGGGGCGGCGCCGGCAGTCCGCCGGTGGGAAGCCGGGACCGCCAGTTGGGCTGGCCTTCGAGATTGGCGCCGTGGCAGGAGGCGCAATACTCGGCATAAATGGGCGCGCCCTCGGCGACCAGAATCGTCTCCGATGGCAGGGCCTGCGGGGTATCGCTGAGCATGGGAAAGAGGAGATAGGCGACGATGCCGGACGCCGCCACGGAGGACAGCCACACAATCGGCCGGCGCAGGACCTCCCGGACGGTCACGTGCTCCCGGCTCCCCCCGCCAGATCGTCGAGGATCGGACAGTCTGGGCGGTCGTCGCCATGGCAGCGTTCGATCAGATGGGTCAGAGCGTCGCGCATGCTGTGCAGTTCGTGGATCTTGCGGTCGATCTCGTCCACTCTGTGCTGGGCCAGCGCCTTGACGTCGGCGCTGGCGCGCTCGCGATCCTGGTACAGGGAAATCAGGTTGCGGCAATCCGCGACGCTGAAGCCCAGGCCTCGTGCCCGCTTCAGAAACCGAAGCATCTGCACGTCCCGGTCGTCATAGTCGCGATAGCCATTGCCCTGACGCGATGCCGGCCGCACAAGGCCGATATCCTCGTAATAGCGGATCGTCTTGGGCGGCAGACCGGACCGGTCGGCGACATCACTGATCTTCATTCCACATTTTCCCTCGTCAGCCGGGTCGCCCCTGAAAGTCGCGCTAGTCGCCAAGCAACCGGCGCCGCTCCTCATACTCGTCCTTGTCGATCTCGCCCCGTGCGAAGCGTTGTTTCAGGATGTCGAGCGGCGCTGGACCTGGCGCCGGGCCGTGGCTGCCATGGCCAACGCTGCGTGCAACGATCACGACCGCCGCGACGATCCCGGCAATCACCAGCAGCATCATCAGCGGTCCGAAGATCCAGCCGGCCCAACCGTTGCCCCACATCATGTGCGGACCGTAACCCTGATAGCCTTCGACCGGATCGGCGAGCGCCGTGACCGACAACAGCAAAGCCGCCGGAAACGCCAGTGTCGCCCAGTTTTTGCCTTGCATCTTGCTGTTCCCCCTCTTCTGGCCGTTGTGGCCGCCGGGCGGCGCCGCGATGGTCGTCGTCGTGGCCACGGGGACAGTGCCAGTCTTCGATATAGCAACCTTCCAGCTACTAGCAACAAGTGTCGCGTTCAGAAATGCGGCGCTCGCCCGACGGGGCCGCCTGAGCCGATTTCAGTGGTGACCACCGTGGCCAGCGTGGGGTCGGTCGGGCCGATATCCGCGCAACGCGGCATATGCCTCGATCTGGGCCGGGCTCAGTAGTGCCCGCATGGCGATGTGGGTCCGCAGATGTACGAAGCGAAGCTGTCCATTGAGCCTGCCGATCGCCACGGCCAAGGCCCCGACTTCATCCGTCCGGGCCGTCGCCTCTGCGAACCGGGCATCCAGTTCGGCCTCTTGCGCGACGATGGCGTCACCGAGGGCCGCCGCCTCGCCTTGCATGGCGTCGAACAGCGCTTGCGTCTGCGAAACCTGCTCGGGTGTCAGGCCCAAGGGCTCCGCAAGGTCGAGGACGTGTCGCGGGCCGGGATAGCCGTTGAGTTCGGCGGCCAGCGCCAGGGACATGCCGCGGCCGCGGCGGTAATCGTCGATCTGGGCCGGCGAAAGCGCCTTGATTTCGCGCCGTTCGAAGCCGGCATAGGGCTGGGGGTCCGCGACATCCTGCGCGGCGGCAAGGGGTGCGACTACGAGGACCGCCGATGCGGCCGCCAGGATCGCCTTTGTCGAGATCGTCGTCATGACCGCCGGTATCGCATCAATGGCCATCGCTGCGCATGATTCGGATCATGCCGGGCATGCGGCGGATGGCTCCGTCGCGCTCCAGTGCCGCCAGGGTCCGATATAGGGCCTCCGGCGTCAGCCCGAGAGCGTCGGCCATGTGCCTCAGCGGTCCGCGGGTGGCGACCCGCCGGTCCGGATCGGCGGCCAGGGCGAGGTGGTGCCAGACCCGCTGGCGTGCCGAGCGGATGTTGCGTAGTTCGAGCCGTGTGCGTAGTTCGATGACCTGGGCGGCAAGCGCCGCCATAACCGCACGCGCCGCGTCGGGCCGGCTGGACAGGGCATCCAGGATCGTTTGACGGGAGAAGACTTCCATGCGGCTGGGCCTATCGGCGACGGCCTCACAGTGATAGCGGTCGGCGAACAGGGATGCCGTCGCCAACAGCGCGCCGGCGCTGGCCGTCTGCAGGGTCAGCTTGACCCCCTCCACCGTATGGCGCTGCAGCCGGACGCGGCCCTCGACGACGACGAAGACCTCGCGGACGGCGTCGCCCTGGCGGAACAGCACCGACTTCGCGTCCAGCGTGCGGAATGCCGTTGCCGGAACCAGGTCCCGCAGCAGCGCGCCGGGTTCCGGCCTGTCCGGCAGATCGGTGCTGTCCTTGCTGCTATCCATGTCGGTATGGGCCGCGGCGCCATTGCGTCCAAAGCCGCGGGATGCCGGCGGTCGCCGCCGCGAAATGAAATCGATCCTGTCGGCGGTTCGGCGTCATGATGGTTTCGGGCGCCGGTCGGGTGCGGGCAAGGTGCCTTCCTGTCAGGCGGCTAGAGATTAACCCGGCGCAGCCTGAGCGCGTTGCCGATCACCGAGACCGAGCTCAGGCTCATGGCGGCGGCGGCGATCATCGGGCTCAGCAGCAGGCCGGTCAGCGGGTACAGCACCCCGGCGGCGACCGGCACGCCGACGGAATTGTAGACGAAGGCCAGGAACAGGTTCTGGCGGATATTGCGCATGACGGCACGGCTCAGCCGCCGGGCCCGCAGGATCGCGTTCAGGTCGCCTTTCACCAGGGTCAGCCCGGCGCTCTCCACCGCCACGTCGGCGCCGGTCCCCATGGCGATGCCCACATCGGCCTGGGCCAGGGCCGGTGCGTCGTTGATGCCGTCACCGGCCATGGCGACCTTGGCGCCGGCGGCCTGCAGCCGCGCGACCGTCCGGGCCTTGTCGGCCGGCAGCACACCGGCCTCGACCTCGTCGATGCCCAGCCGGCCGGCCACCGCCTCGGCCGTAGCGGGCGCGTCGCCGGTGACCATGACGATGCGCAGGCCGTCGGCGCGCAGGGCGGTGATCGCCTCCGGCGTGGTCGGCTTGATCGGGTCGGCGACCGCGATCAGACCTGCGATGCTGCCGTCGACGGCCACGAACATCACCGTCGCGCCGTCCGCGCGCAGGGCCTCGGCCCGCTCCGCCAGATCCCCGGCCGAGAGGCCCAGATGCTCCAGCATGGCGCCGTTGCCGAGCGCGACCGTGCGGCCCTCGACCTGTCCGGAAAGCCCTTTGCCGGGCTCGACCGAAACCGCATCCGGCGCGCCGGGTGCGAGCCCCTGCACCTGGGCGGCGCCGACGATGGCGGCCGCCAGCGGGTGCTCGCTGGCCCGCTCCAGCCCCGCGGCAAGACGCAGGATCGTGTCCTTGTCCTGGCCCTCCGCCGCTTCGACCGATCGAACCTCCGGCCGGCCCTCGGTCAGGGTGCCGGTCTTGTCGACCACCAGCGTGTCGATCTCCGCGAAACGCTCCAGCGCCTCGGCGTTCTTGATCAGGACGCCGGTCCCGGCACCGCGTCCGACACCGACCATGATCGACATCGGCGTGGCGAGGCCGAGCGCGCAGGGGCAGGCGATGATAAGGACCGATACGGCGGCGATCAGCGCGAAGGCCAGCGCCGGTTCCGGCCCGACAAGCGCCCAGGCGATGAAGGCGATCACCGCGACCGCGATCACCGCCGGCACGAACCAGCCGGCGACCCGGTCGGCCAGCCCCTGGATCGGGGCGCGGCTGCGCTGCGCCTCGGCGACCATCTGGACAATGCGCGCCAGCATGGTGTCGGCGCCCACATGCTCGGCCCGGAACACGAAGCTGCCGGGGCCGTTCAGCGTGCCGCCGGTGACCGTGGCGCCGGCGGTCTTCTCCACCGGGATCGGCTCGCCGGTGAGCATCGACTCGTCGACGGCGCCGGCCCCTTCGGCGACCGTGCCATCGACCGGGATCTTTTCGCCTGGCCGGACACGTAGCAAATCGCCGACCTGCACGGCTTCCAGAGGTACGTCCTCGTCGCTGCCATCGGCAGTGATCCGCCGCGCCGTCTTCGGCGCCAGGTCGAGCAGGGCGCGGATGGCGCTGCCGGTGCGCTCCCGCGCCCGCAGCTCCAGGACCTGGCCCAGCAGGACCAGGACGGTGATCACGGCCGCGGACTCGAAATAGACCGCCACCGAGCCGTCATGGCCGCGGAAGGCGAGCGGGAACAGCCCCGGCGCCGCGGTCGCCACAAGGCTGTAGCCATAGGCGGTGCCGGTGCCGATGGCGATCAGGGTGAACATGTTCAGATTGCCGGTCAGGACCGAGTTCCAGCCGCGCTCGAAGAACGGCCGACCGGCCCAGGCCACCACCGGCGTCACCAGGGCAAGCTGCAGCCAGGGGCTGATGGCCGGCGAAACGAGGCGCTCCACCGGCAGTCCGAACAGATGCGACGCCATCTCCAGGATCAGCACCGGCAGGGTCAGGGCGCCGCCGATCCAGAAGCGCCGGGTCATGTCGATCAGCTCTTCGTTCGGCAGATCCGGGTCGGGAATGCCCATGGGCTCCAGCGCCATGCCGCATTTCGGGCACGTGCCCGGCCCCTCCCGCACGATCTCCGGATGCATCGGGCAGGTGTAGAGGGTGCCTTCCGGGACCGGTTCGGCCGGCGGCGGTGTGCCGTCGCGATAGGCGGCGGGTGCCGCGAGGAACTTTTCCCGGCAGCCGGCACAGCAGAAATGGAACGTCTCGCCCTCGAACTCCGCGCTGTGCCCGGACGTCGCGGGGTCTACGGACATGCCGCAGACCGGGTCCCTGGCGGGTTCGGTGCCAGGACTGGCTTGTGGCTGGGCGGTCATGGCGCGCCGCTCTCCCAAATGGAAGCTCTTGGCCCGGGCATGCCCGGGCCGTCCACCCCTAGATAAGGTTTCCAGTCACTGGAAGGTCAATGGGTGGCTGCTCGCAACCATCCAACGGTGTCATTCCCGCGAAGGCGGGAATCTCGATGGGACCTAGTATTGGCGTCGCGAGGTTCCCGCTTTCGCGGGAACGACGAAGGCGAGTGTGGTGGTGACGGTCTGGCCGTCCTAGCCCTCGGACCGCTCGATCGCCTGGGCGAGGTTGGCCCAGGCATAGCCGCGTTCCGGCAGGGTGACGCCCCACAGGGTCTCGTCGCGCACCGCGGCCCATTTGCCGCCCATGGCCTCGTAGAAGAACCGCGCCGGATTGTCGGCCAGCACCCAGAGCATGGCCGAGTCGATGCCGTCGCGCAGCAGGGATTCGAACAGGGCGATCAGCAGCTTGCTGCCGATGCCCCGTCCCTGGAAATCGGGAGCGACGTACAGCGTATAGACCTCGCCATCATAGGGCAGCCGGCCGTTGCGGGCGCGCCCGGCGCTGCCAAACCCGACCAGCCCGTAGCGGTTGTCCACCGCCACCTTGACCCGGTCCCGGGCCATATGCTGCCGCCATTGCGCCGCGTGCCGCACCTCCGACAGGCCCAGCAGCACATGGTCGGGCAGGAGGCCGGCATAGGCGTCGCGCCAGGTCTCGACGTGAATCTCGGCGATGGCGGCGGCGTCGCCCGGAATGGCGGTTCGCACGGTCAGCATGGCGTCGCGTCAGGCCTTGTGCCCGGCCAGCAGGTAGTTCACGTCCAGGTCGCGCTCGGACAGCGACCAAGCGCCGGAGAGCGGGTTGAAGACCATGCCGCGGGCCTCGTCGATCTCGATGCCCTGGCGGCGGAGGCCGGCGGCCAGCTCGCTGGGTCGGACGAATTTGCGCCAGTCATGGGTGCCGCGCGGCACCCAGCGCAGCAGGTATTCCGCGCCGACAATGGCGAGGCCGAAGCTCTTCGGCGTGCGGTTCAGGGTCGACATGATCAGCGCGCCGCCGGGGCGGACCAGCTTTGCGACCGCCGCCAGGAAGGCGTCGATATCGGCCACATGCTCGACGATCTCCAGGGCCAGCACCGCGTCGAAACTGGCGCCGTCCGCCGCCAGCGCCTCGGCGGTCGCCTGGCGGTATTCGATCTCCAGCCCCATCTGGGTGGCGTGCAGCCGGGCGATGGACACCGCCTCCTCGCCTGCATCCACGCCGGTGACCTTGGCGCCGAGCCGCGCCATCGGTTCGCACAGCAACCCGCCGCCGCAGCCGACATCGGCGATGGTGAGTCCCTCCAGCGGCGAGGCGCCGCCCACCGTGCGGCCGAAATGCCGGCACAGCGCGTCGCGGATATAGCCGACCCGGGTCGGATTCATACGGTGCAGCGGCCGGAACTGGCCGTCGCTGTCCCACCATTCCGCCGCGACCGATTCGAACCGGCTGATCTCGGCTTCGTCGATGCTGGCGTCATGATCGATTGCAGCAGCGGCGGTGCCCTTGGCTGGCATGGCTCGTCTCGCGCTTCAGTTGCTTGAAACCTTCGTTGAGAGTATGGATACGCCGCCTCGCCGCGGCAATGCGACAGTGTCGCCATGCCGTGCCGCGGGGCTTATTATTGCCGGAAATCCAGGGCTTAGGGATCGGTTACGTCCATGGCGCGCATCGTGCAGAAATTCGGCGGCACCTCGGTTGCGGATATCGCCCGCATCCGCAACGCCGCAACGCGCGTCCAAGCCGAGCTGGATCAGGGCAACGAGGTCGCCGTCGTGGTCTCGGCGATGGCCGGAGTCACCAACCAGCTTGTCGAGTATTGCAGCGAGGCGTCGCCGCTCTATGACGCGCGGGAATACGACACGGTGGTGTCGTCCGGCGAGCAGGTCGGCGCCGGGCTGATGGCCATGGCGCTGCAGCAGGCCGGAGTGCCGGCGCGCTCCTGGCTGGGCAGCCAGATCCCCATCCGCACCGACGACGTGCACGGAAAGGCGCGGATCTCCAGCATCGAGACCGAAGAGCTCGACCGCCGCATGAAGACCGGCGAGGTGCCGGTGGTGGCAGGGTTCCAGGGCGTGTCGCCGGCTGGCCGCATCACCACGCTGGGGCGTGGCGGCTCCGATACCTCCGCGGTGGCGCTGGCGGCGGCGCTGAAGGCAGACCGCTGCGACATCTATACCGATGTCGACGGGGTCTACACCTGTGACCCGCGGATCGTGCGAAAGGCACGAAAACTTCACAAGATCACCTATGAGGAAATGCTAGAAATGGCCTCACTCGGGGCCAAGGTCTTGCAGACCCGCTCGGTGGAAATCGCCATGAATCATCGTGTGCGGCTCCAGGTGCTCTCCAGTTTCGACGATGCACCGGGTACACTGGTGGTGGACGAGGACGAAATCGTGGAACAACAGGTCGTAAGCGGCATCGCCTATAGCCGGGACGAAGCGAAGATCACCCTGGTCGGGGTGCGCGACAAGCCGGGCGTGGCGGCGTCGATCTTCGGGCCTCTGTCCGATGCCGGCATCAATGTCGACATGATCGTCCAGAACATCTCCGAGGACGGCAAGGCGACCGACCTGACCTTCACCGTCAGCAAGGCGGAGCTGGACCCGGCGGTGCGGGTCCTCAACGGTCTCGACTCCGACATCAAGTTCAGCCAGCTCCGGCCCGACAGCGACGTGGTCAAGATCTCGGTGATCGGGGTCGGCATGCGCAGCCATGCCGGCGTCGCCCAGCAGATGTTCAAGGCGCTGGCGGAGAACGGCATCAACATCCAGGTGATCTCCACCTCGGAGATCAAAATCAGCGTGCTGGTGGAGGAGAAATACACCGAGCTCGCGGTCCGCGCTCTCCACGCCGCCTACGGTCTGGACGAGGTCTGAGATGCCCGGCGTCGGCGATACAGCGGCCTATGCGTCGGAGGTCAGCCCGTCCCGGCGGCTGCTGGCGCGGCTGCGCGACGTCATGGCGGCGTCCGGCGACGGCGCCTCCCGACTCGATAAGATCGTGCATTTGATCGCCGCGGAGATGGTGGCGGAGGTGTGCTCCACCTACGTCATGCGTCCAGGCGATGTGCTGGAGCTGTTCGCCACCATCGGCCTGAACCCGGAGGCGGTGCACAAGACCCGCCTCAGGGTGGGCGAGGGCCTGGTCGGCGAGGTGGCGGCGACGGCACGGTCGCTGGCCATCGCCAACGCGCCGGCGCATCCGAATTTCGCCTACCGCCCGGAGACCGGCGAGGAGGCCTATCACTCCCTGCTCGGCGTGCCGGTGCTGCGCGGCGGCCGGGTCCGCGGCGTGCTGGTGATCCAGCATCGCGACCGCCGCAGCTACAGCGAGGAGGATGTCGAGACCCTGCAGACGGTCGCCATGGTGGTCGCCGAGCTGGTCGCCGGCCAGCAGCTGGCCGCCAGCGGCGAGATCGCCGGCGACGGGGCCGGCGGCGTCCTGCCGTCGCGCATTGAGGGCGTGTCGCTGAATGCCGGGCTGGCTCAGGGGATCGCCGTGCTGCACCGGCCGCAGCTCACCGTGCGCGAAATGGTGGCCGAGGATCCGGCGGCGGAGCAGGCGCGGCTGTGGCAGGCGGTCGACGCCATGCACAGCTCGCTCGACGCGCTGCTGGCCAGCACCGCCGACGCGCTGGCGGATTCCCAGGACATCCTGGAAACCTACCGCATGTTCGCCGAGGATCGCGGCTGGCTGAACCGCATCACCGACGCGATCACCACCGGCCTCACCGCAGAGGCAGCGGTACAGCGCGTGCAGGACGACATGCGGGCCCGAATCGTCCATATGACCGATCCGTATCTGCGCGAACGCCTGGCGGATTTCGAGGACCTGGCCAACCGGCTGCTGCTGCACCTGGCCGGCAAAACCTCGGCCGCGGCGGCCGGGACCCTGCCCGACGACGTGGTGCTGGTGGCCCGCTCCATCGGGCCGGCGGAGCTGCTGGATTACGACCAGCGGCGGCTGCGGGCGCTGGTGCTGGAGGAAGGCTCGGCCGCCAGCCATGTGGCCATCGTCGCCCGCGCCCTGGACATCCCGGTGGTCGGGCAGTGCGCGGACGTGCTGTCGCGCACCGAGCCGCTGGATCCTGTGATCGTCGACGGCGACAACGGCCAGATCTTCATCCGCCCGGCCGACGACGTGCAGGCCGTGTTCACCGAGCACGCCGAGCTGCGCGACCGCCGCAAGCGGGAGATGGCGGGGCTCGCCAAGCTGCCGGCGGAGAGCCGGGACGGCGTCGGCGTGGGGCTGCATATCAATGCCGGGCTGCTGCTCGACATGCCGCATCTGCATGAGACCGGCGCCGACGGCGTCGGCCTGTACCGCACCGAGATCCCCTTCATGGTGCGCGCCGCCTATCCGGACGTGGCGGTGCAGACCGAGCTGTATAGCCGGGTCCTGGACCAGGCCGACGGCAAGCCGGTGATCTTCCGCACGCTCGATATCGGCGGCGACAAGCGGCTGCCCTACTTTGCCGACCTGCCCCAGGAGAATCCGGCCTTGGGCTGGCGCGCCATCCGCATCGGCCTGGACCGCCCGGCCATGCTGCGCAACCAGCTGCGCGCCCTGCTTCGGGCCTCGAAGGGGCGGCCGATCAGCGTCATGTTCCCGATGATCGCCGAGATCGCCGAACTGGATGCCGCGGTCCGGCTGCTGGAACTGGAGCGGGCGCGCGCCGATACCAACGGTTTCGAGCCGCCCGAATCGGTGTCCATCGGCGTGATGATCGAGGTGCCGTCGCTGCTGTGGCAGATGCCGGCTGTGCTGTCGCGGGCCGATTTCGTGTCGGTCGGGTCCAACGACCTGCTGCAATACCTGTTTGCCTCCGATCGCGGCAATCCGAAGCTGGCGGGGCGTTACGACCCGCTGTCGCCGCCCTTCCTCACGGTGATGCGCGACCTGATCGCGCGCTGCACCCAGGCCGGCGTGCCGATCAGCGTATGCGGCGAGATGGCCGGCCGGCCGCTGGAGGCGATGGCGCTGGTCGGCCTGGGCCTGCGCCGCCTGTCCGCGGCGCCGGTCGCCATCGGCGGCCTAAAGACCATGATCCGCAGCCTCGACGTGGCCGCCCTGACCGAATATCTCGACGTCCTGTGCACCGGGCAGCAGAAAACCGTGCGCGACAGCCTCAAGGCCTTCGCCAGGGACCGGGGAATTGCGCTATAACGGCTGTGGCATGCGGGTTCTCCGCACACTGCCAAATCTGGTAACGAATCGTTGTTGTTAACAACTTTTAAGGATTGCCTGCCTAAGAATGGCGAAGATGTGCGGGACCCTTCCGGTTCGCAGGCCCGCATGCGCCTGGCCGGACCCTTGGGCCGCTGTGCCGTGCCGTCGGCGAAACTAGCGCGGACAGGTAAAGACGACGCAAGATGGCGCAAGGTAGGAAGCCGTTGAACGTGGCCATTATTCCCGAAGACAAGGACGAGTCGGCGCCGCCCATGACGGCTGCGCTGACCCGCGATCCGGTCTGCTTGGTGCTGCGCCGGGCACGCGAGGAGGCCGGGTACGACATCCCGGACATCGCGCAGCTGCTGCGCATCCAGCGCCCCTATCTCGAGGCGATCGAGGATGGCCGCTACGGCGACCTTCCCGGCACCGTCTACGCGATCGGGTTCGTACGCACCTATTCCGACTTCCTGAACCTCGACACCAACGAGATGGTGCGCCGCTTCAAGGAAGAGGCGTCGGAGCTGTCGAAACGGACCGACTACGTGTTTCCGGTGGCGCCCACCGAGGCGCGGGTGCCGGGGGTCGGATTGCTGGTCGTCGGCGTGCTGCTGGCCGCGCTGGCCTACGGCGCCTGGCACGTGACCTCGACCGGCGAGGATCGGCTGGTCGACCGGGTCGCCGACATTCCGGACCGCTTCGCCGAGCTGGCCAGCCGCGGCGGCGAGGCCGGAGAACCGGCCGCGGCTCCTCCGGCCGCATCGCCGGATCCGGTCGCGGAGATGGCGACGGATTCGCCGTCGGACGCGACGCAGCCGCCGGCGTCTCCGCCCGATCTGGATGCCCTGGCGGCCGTGGCCGAGCCCCGGCAACCGGCCGCTGAGACCGAAACCGCCGCCGCCGAACCGCCTGCCGCGCCCGCGGCCGAGCCGGTCGTCGCGGTGACCGAGGACCCCGCCCCGGAGCCTGAGCCGGCTCCGGTCGAGACGGTGGTTCCCGTCGTCATCGCCGAGCCTGCGCCGCCGCCGGCCCCGCCGGCGCAATCGGTCGAGCCGATCGAGACGGCGCGCAATGTCGAGACGATCCGCCGGGTTCCGCCGGCCGTGCCCGGCACGACCCCGCAGCAACCCTTCGAGGTCGCGGCGGCCCCGGACGCGCCCTCCTCCAACGCCCAGCCCAAGGCGGCCACGGAGGAGCAATCGGCGGGCGGGGCCATTTCCGCCCCGACCAACATCATTCCCAATCGGTCGACTTCCGTCGCCGCGGCACCGCCGCCGCCACCGCCGGCCGTGCAGTCCGATCAGACCCGGCGCAGCGGCCTGGGATCGCTCAACTCGCGCATCTTGATCCGCGCCACCGAGATGAGCTGGGTGCAGATCACCGACGATCTCGGCAATCTGGTCATGACCCGGGTGCTGGAGCCGGGCGAGACCTACCGGGTGCCGAACACCGACGGCCTGACGCTTGCCTCCGGCAATGCCGGCGGGCTCGAGGTCCTGGTGGACGGGGTGGTGCAGCCGCCGCTTGGCCTGCGCGGCACGGTGGTTCGCAACGTCGCCCTCGATCCCGAGGGATTCGGCGCCAACTAGCCTGCATTTCTCATACTGGTCGCGTCCTGCGTCGCGTCCGGTCGGTCCGATCCGCCAGGAAAGGGCCGAAGAGCGTAGCAGCGCTACGGTCGAGGGTCTTGACGCCGCGCGCTCTTCCTGCCCTGTCGGCGGGATAGCGCCGCGCAGGCCACGACCAGTATGAGAAATGCAGGCTAGCCATCCGTCCTTACCGGAGGCGGCCGCCGGGATTGCCGGACCGCTTGCCGATCACCACCTTGTAGGGGCGGCCGGAACGGCTTTCGCCCGGATCGCAGGTCGCCTATAAAGGCGCGGTCGTCGCGTCTCTGACACAACTTCGGTTTATGGTCTCCCAATGACCGTCCGCGCATATCGCCAGATCGATCGCCGCAAATGCCGGCAGATCCATGTCGGCAAGGTGCCGATCGGCGGCGACGCCCCGATCGCCGTGCAGTCGATGACCAACACGCTGACCTCCGACGCCGCGGCGACGATCGCCCAGATCCGCCAGTTGGAGATCGCCGGCGCCGATATCGTGCGGGTGTCCTGCCCGGACGAGGCCTCGACGGCGGCGCTGAAGGAGATCGTGCCGGAAGTCACCGTTCCGATCGTCGCCGACATCCATTTCCACTATAAGCGCGGCATCGAGGCGGCCGAGAACGGCGCCGCCTGCCTGCGCATCAACCCCGGCAATATCGGCTCCCAGGAGCGGGTCGCCGAGGTGGTAAAGGCGGCGCGGGACCACGGCTGCTCCATGCGCATCGGCGTCAATGCCGGCAGCCTGGAGCGCGACCTTCTGGAACGCTACGGCGAGCCCTGCCCGGAGGCGATGGTCGAGAGCGCGCTGAACCACGCCCGCATCCTGGAAGACGAGGATTTCGACGAGTTCAAGATCAGCGTGAAGGCGTCGGACGTGTTCCTGGCCGTCGCCGCATATCAAGGGCTTGCCGAGGCCTGCGACTACCCCCTGCATGTGGGCATCACCGAGGCCGGCGGCCTGGCCAGCGGCACGGTGAAGAGCGCGATCGGCATGGGCATGCTGCTGTGGTCGGGCATCGGCGACACCATCCGGGTCTCGCTCTCCGCCGATCCGGTGGAGGAGATCAAGGCCGGCTACGAGATCCTGAAATCCCTCGGCATCCGCCGCCGTGGCGTCACGGTGATTTCCTGCCCGTCCTGCGCCCGCCAGCAGTTCGACGTGATCCAGACCGTGCAGGTGCTGGAGGAACGGCTGGCCCATATCACCACGCCCATGACCGTGTCGGTGATCGGCTGTGTGGTGAACGGGCCGGGCGAGGCCACCATGACCGATATCGGCTTTACCGGCGGCGGTCGCGGCGTGCACCAGGTCTACGTGAACGGCCTGCCGGACCACCGCCTCAACGACCCGAACATCGTCGACCACCTGGTCGGCATGGTCGAGGCCAAGGCGGCGGAGATCGAGGCCGAGAAGGCGGCGGCCGAGGCCGAAGGAGAGCGGCCCCTGTCGGCCGCCGAGTAGCGGAGCCCCATCGAGGGTTCCCATCCGACCGATGACCACGACATGTTGAACGTCCGGGTCCCGCGGCGGACTGGGTAGGACGGATTTTGAGCGTGGGATTGTAAGTCGTGAGTCTGGAAGACAGCTTCAGCAAGGTCTTGGAACGGTTCGCAGAGCTGTCCGAGACCATGGCCCAGGGCACGTTGTCGCCCGAGGAATTTGCCGCCTTTTCAAAGGAATACGCCGATCTGGAACCGGTCGCGCAGCGGATCGAGGAGCTGCGGGCGAAGCGGAACGAGATGGGCGACCTCGCCGAGCTGATGACCGATCAGGACGGCGACGCGGAGATGCGATCCCTGGCGGAAGAGGAATTCCGCGCGCTCAAGGAGCGGATCCCGGAGCTGGAGCGCGAACTCCAGTTGATGCTGCTCACCAAGGACGAGGCCGATCGCCGTAACGCCATCCTGGAGGTCCGGGCCGGCACCGGCGGCGACGAGGCGGCGCTGTTCGCGGCCGATCTGTTCGCCATGTACCAGCGCTATGCGGCGATGAAGGGCTGGCGCTTCGAGACCATGGATTTGCACGAGACCGGGATCGGCGGCTTCAAGGAGGCCAGCGCCAACATCATGGGCACCGGCGTGTTCGCCCGGCTGAAATACGAAAGCGGCGTGCATCGGGTGCAGCGTGTGCCGGCGACCGAGGCCCAGGGCCGCATCCACACTTCCGCCGCCACCGTCGCGGTGCTGCCCGAGGCCGAGGACGTCGATGTGCAGATCGAGGAGAAGGATCTGCGGATCGACACCTACCGGTCGTCCGGCCCCGGCGGCCAATCGGTCAACAAGACCGACAGCGCGGTGCGTATCACCCACCTGCCCACCGGCATCGTGGTCTCGCAGCAGGACGAGAAGTCCCAGCACAAGAACCGCGCCAAGGCGATGAAGATCCTGCGCGCCCGGATCTATGAGCAGGAGCGCGCCGCCGCCGATGCGGAGCGGGCGGAGCAGCGGCGCAGCCAGATCGGCTCCGGCGACCGGTCGGAGCGCATCCGCACCTACAATTTCCCGCAGGGCCGGGTGACCGACCACCGCATCAACCTGACCCTCTACAAGTTGGACAAGATCCTTGCCGGCGAGGCGCTGGACGAGCTGGTGGACGCGCTGACAACCGAGGACGAGGCAGCGCGGCTTGCAGCAATGGCCGAAGATGACGGCGCCGACTCTGCATGAGGCGGTGACCGGGCTGGCCCGGCGACTCGATGCGGCCGGGGTGGAGGACGCGGCCGGCGACGCCCGGCTGCTGGCGACCCATGCGCTGGGCATCGACCGGATAGGCCTGCATGTCGATCGCGACCGCCGGCTGACCGCGCCGGAGATGATGGAACTGGACCGGGTGGCGGCGCGCCGGGCGGCCCGCGAGCCCGTCTCGCGCATCGTCGGCCGTCGGGAGTTCTGGAGCCTCGACTTCGCCCTGTCGCCGGCAACCCTCGATCCGCGGCCGGACAGCGAAACGCTGGTCCAGGCGGCGCTCGACCGCGTCGCGGACCGGGACGGTCCGATGACGGTGCTCGACCTTGGGACCGGCAGCGGCTGCCTGCTCATCGCGCTGCTGACCGAGCTGCCGAACGCCAGGGGCATCGGCATCGATTTCAACCTCGATGCGGTGGCGACCGCGCGGCGCAATGCGGCGCGGCTGGGTGTCGCCGATCGCGCCGGATTCCTGGTGGGAGACTGGGCTACGGCCTTGGGCGCCCGCGTCGATCTGGTGGTCAGCAACCCGCCCTATATCGCCGAATCGGAGATCGCCGGGTTGGCGCCGGAGGTGGGGCGGTACGATCCCCCTGCGGCGCTGGATGGCGGTGCCGACGGCCTGGAGGCCTATCGTCGCCTGGCACCGATTCTGCCGGCGCTCCTGTGCCCGGAGGGGTGGGTCGTGCTGGAAGTGGGCGCCGGGCAGGCATCCGCGGTCGCTTCCCTGCTGGCGGACGCCTGCCTCGCAAATTTGGCGGCAATTAAGGACCTGGGGGGCGTGAAACGCTGCATTTGCGGGAAAAAATGATTGGCTTCCGGACGCCGAACCGGTAGGTTCGTTGCAGCGAAGGACTGGGACACACGCTTCCGGATCGTCGTCCAGCTTCCCGAAATTGCTGCGACCATACGATCACCCAGCCACCGGATGACGGCCGGTGGATCTCGCCCAAGTCCGACCGGCGGAGGGTCGGCACGCTATCATGATGAAAAGCAAGGCTTAGATGAGACAAGGACCGAGCAACAGGCGTGCGCGTGGTAGGGGCAGCAACAGCGGACGCCGAAGCAGCATTCCGAATCGAAATCAGACTTTCGACAGCAACGGCCCGGATGTGCGCATCCGTGGAACCGCGTTCCAGGTGAACGAAAAATACCAGGCCCTGGCGCGCGACGCCTCGGCCAGCGGCGATCGCATCATGGCGGAGAACTATCTCCAGCACGCCGAGCACTATTACCGCATCATCGCCTCCATCAACGAAGCCCAGAGCCAGTCGCAGCAGCAGCAGTCCGAAGGCCGGGACGGCAACCGTCACCGGGATGGCAACCGCGACAACGGCCATCGGGAAAACGGCCACCGCGACGGCGGTCACCGCGATGGCGGTCACCGCGATTCTGGCAACCGCGAGGCCGGCCATCAGGATAATGGCGCCCGTGAAAACGGCCATCAGGGTGGGCGTGTAGCGGCCTCGCATTCGGCACCGTCCGGCGCCGAGGCCGAGAGCGAGTTCGGCAAGGACCCGCGCCAGGACGATGCCCGCGATACTCCGTCCGAACAGTCCAATGGCGAGGCGGTGATCGAGGTGATCGCAACGAGTTCCGCCGCCGATCCCGATTCGTCGGACGAGGCCGTCAGCAAGCCCAACGGCGCCGATGCCGCGGCCAAAGAGGCCCCGGCCCCCAAGCCGCGCCGTCGCGGCCCGGGCCGTCCGCGCAAGAGTGCGGCCGCCAAGGAAAGCGCGACCCCGGCCCCGGAAGCCGACGGCGACTGAGTTAGACGCGCCGGCATTCATCCCGGCAGGCGAATGACCGCGGGAAATTCGCACGACCGCCAGATCCGATTCCGTATCGGGGCTCCGGCTTAGCCAATCTCACCCTTCGGCAAGCTCAGGATGAGGGTTTGTGTGGCTTCCCCTCCACCCAGAGCCCTCATCCTGAGCTTGTCGAAAGGTGAGGATGGCTAAGCCTGCACAGTCTACGAAGGCTGCGCACGCCAGCCTCCGGTTCCAACGACGGGCCCGGCTCGACCTCGTAAGCCTGTCCTAGGAAACGGTCACCGGATCGCCCGGCGACACGGTGCCCCCTGCGGTTACGCGGACATAGATTCCGCAATGGGTATGGCCGAAGCCGGACAGCAAGGTCTTGGGGATGTTCATGTCCCGCTCGCCGCTCGCCGGATCGACATTGGTGGCGGCGCATCGGCCGATCGGCTCGGCCACCGACATCGTCACGTCGCCGATACGGATGTCCCGGCCGACCCAGTCGAGCTCCTGCCAGGGCTTGGCGCCTGAGATCATCAGATTGCCGCGAAAGCGGACCGGATCGACCGGCCGGCGCGTTACCCGTTCAAGGTCGCGCACCGAATCGAGGTTGATGATCGAGACGAATTTCTCATTCACATCGCTGAACATCACGCCGGGCGAGGCCACCAGCCGCGGCGAACGCACCGACTCGTCGCGCATGAAGGCGGCGAAAAACTGGTCGATCAGGTCGCGGCCGATCTGCTGGGTGATGTTGCCGCGGGCCACCTGCCGGCCATTGCGGTGGATGGTCAGGATGCCGCTTTCGGAATCGTAGCGGGTGTCGAGCGTCGCCAGCCGCTCATTGCTCATCAGGTTGAGGAAATGGCGTTTCGGCAGCCAGCCCGACCGGCCGCTCTCATAACGATTGGCGCCATGGGCCAGGGCATAGCGGCGATCGTCGGGCAGGCCTTCATCCGGCGTCAGCGCGACCGACTCCAGGTCTTCGGGGCTCAGCCCCTTGACCGGATAACGACAGATTCGTTGCAGTTCGATGGCCATGGCCCGCGGTTATGCGGGCGGCGATGCGCGGTTGTCAATCGGCGCCGATGGCGGCTTCGCATTATGGGGACAGTATACCTAACTCATTGAGTTAGGTTTACTGTCCCCATAATGCGTTAGGTAAACTGTCCCCATATGCCATCCCCATAATGCCGATCAGCCGAGCCCGGCCTTGTCGTTGAGGCGCCAGTCATAGTAGTGGCCCGAGACCTTGGTCTTGGAGGCCAGCGCCAGGCTGCGCGCGCCCTTGGCGTGCTGCTTGAGATGGGCGATCACCCCGGCGTCGTTACCGCCGAAATCCTCGTCGAACCACTCATAGATGCTGGAGACGCGCAAGGCGCCGCCTTCGATGCGATGGCCCCGGTCATGATTGACATAGGCGGAGGCGCCGGCATTCAGCAGCCCCTCGGTATTGGCGGCGGTGAAGGCGGTCATGGCCAGGTTCGGGCAGCCGATCGAGGCGCAGTTGACGGCGTAATGGATGCGCGGGTCGCGCCAGATCGGCCTCAGGATCCGATGTTCGATATCGTCCAGGCTGACCGCCTCGCCCTCGATCTCGATCAGCGCCTTGCCCCAGGGTCCGTCGGAGAACAGGCCGGGGGAGATGTCGATGTCGCGGATGCTGTCGACCGGGTAGTGCTCCAGCACCACCTCGACGGTGAGGGCGTTGTAGAGGTTGGCCCAGTAGGCGAACTGCTCGTCGCGCCCCAGCATGGTCGCCTTGACCATCGCCATGTCGTTCAGATAGGCCTTCAACGCATCGCGGTCCGCCTGCAGCACGGCGCCATAGGCCACCCGGTAGATACCGTCCGGGGACGGCATCACATAGCGCTTCAGGAACCGGTCCCAGCGGCCATGGTCGACCGACTTTGGCGACTGCGGGTCATGCGCCGACCAATAATCCCAAAGGTCCGCTGACGGCGCTGCGACGGCTGCGCGCGTGCCCATTCCGACCAGCGGAACGGCGGCGGCCAGGGTCAGGAAATGACGTCGGTGCATGGCGGGTCGATCCTCATCACGGGTCTTACGCGATCAGAGATAGGACCGGATCAGTCGAGCGGCGAATAAACCCGGTTCGCGACCGCGTGAGCGGATGTGTGGGCCGGGCGGGTGAACCCCCTCACCCAGCATCGGCTAAGCCTCGGCCTGCAGCCGCGGCAAGCCTCCGCACCCTCTCCCCAAGGAGAGGGATGATTGTGATCGACCTTTCTTATCCCTCTCCCCTGGGGAGAGGGTTGTGCAGGCTTGGCGAGGCTAGAGGCCGAGCCTAGCCGGAGCAGGGTGAGGGGGTTCAATCTGACCTGACCGGAGAACGGGCCAGTCAGTCCGCGCCCTTCTTGTCCTCGGCGCGGCGCAGGCTGCGCTTGCGGTAGATGGTCGCCGGGCCGATGCCGAGGAAGACGGCGGCCTTGCGGACATCGCCGCCGCACAGGGCGACGGCGTTCTCGATAGCGTCCCACTCGACCTCGGCCAGAGGCCGGATCAGCTCCGCCAGCCGGCCCATATCGGTGACCTCGCCCGGCTCGTAGGGCGGCTGACTGGAGACTTCGGATAAGCCGGGTCGTCGCGGTTCCGGAGTCGGCGCGCGCTTGGGCGATGTCAGGGTCTGCGGCAGCATGTCCGGCGTCACCTCCTCGCCGTCGTTCAGCACGACGATATTGCGCAGCACGTTCTGCAGTTGGCGCACATTGCCGGGCCAGTCATAGCCGCCGATGATGCGTTCGGTTTCCGGTGCCAGGCGCTGGAAGCGCTTGCTCTCCTGGCTGGCATATTCGGCCAGCAGGCTGCGGGCGATATCCAGGCAGTCGTCGCCGCGGTCGCGCAACGGCGGCAGGAAGATCGGGATCACGTGCAGCCGGTAATAGAGATCCTCGCGGAACCGGCCCTCGCGCACTTCCCGCAGCGGCTCGCGATTGGTGGCGCAGATGAACCGCACATTGACTGATTCCACCCGGCTGCCGCCGACCGGGGTGAAGGCGCCGGTCTGCACGAAGCGCAGCAGCTTGGTCTGCAGCAGCGGGTCCATTTCGCAGATCTCGTCAAGGAACAGCGTGCCGCCATTGGCCAGGCTGGCCGCGCCGGGCCGGTCGCTGACGGCACCGGTGAAAGCGCCTTTCACATGGCCGAAGACCTCGCTCTCCATCAGATCCTTGGGGATCGCGGCGCAGTTGATGGCGATGAAGGGCCGGCTCCCGCGCGGGCTGGCCCGGTGTATGGCCTGGGCGCAGACCTCCTTGCCGGTGCCGCTCTCGCCGGTGATGAAGACCGTCGCGTCGCTAGCGGCGGCGCTTTCAACCATGCGGTAGATGGCCTGCATCTCCAGGCTGGAACCGATGAAGCCCTCATAGGAATGGCGGTCGATGGATTCCTGATAGGCCTTGACGACCTGGACCAGCTCGCTGCGCTCCAGCACGTTGCGCAGGGTCACCCGCAACCGTTCCATGTTGAACGGCTTGACCAGGAAATCGCTGGCGCCGGCCCGCATGGCCTGGACCGCGGTATCCAGGGAACCGTGCGCGGTCACCACGATCACCGCGCAGGGCAGCCGGCGGGTGGAGATCTCCTTCAGGATGTCGAGCCCGTCCCGGTCCGGAAGCTTGAGGTCCAGCAGCACCACCTGGGGGGTGTATTCCTCCAGTGCCGCCAGCGCGTCGCCGCCGGTCTCCACATGCCGGATGTCGTACGGTTCGTCCCTGAGGAAGCCCTGATAGGTCCGCGCCAGGGATGGCGTGTCCTCGACCAGGAGAACGGTATGTCTGCGCGTCTGGATCATGGAAGCCCGGTGATCCGTTTCTGATCCCATTGGCGGCCGGCGGCGGCCGTGATTGCGATCGGCCGCGTCGGATAACCGAACCGTGGCGGTTCGGCAAGGGGGCGGGCCCTCATGCCTCGACCTGAACCCGGCTGGCCGGGAACTGCAACACCACCCGCGTGCCCTCGCCCGGCGTGCTGTGCAGGGTCAGGGTGCCGTCATGCAGCTCGATCAGCATCCTGGCCAATGGCAGCCCGACGCCATTGGCGGTCTGCCCCCGGTTCTCGACCGGCGCCGCCGCCTGTCCGAAAGGCTGCAACGCGCTCTCCTGCAGGTCGGGCGGAATGCCGATCCCGTCATCGAAGACCTCTATCGTAGCGCAGCCTTCCGCATTGACGAAGGAACGCACCGACACGGTTCCGCCATCGGGCGTGAGCTTGACCGCATTGTCCAGCAGGTTGTGCATGACCTGCCGCAGCCGCCTGGCGTCGCCGATGAGCGGCGGCAGGTCCGGCTGCTTGCGATGATCCAGGGACAAGGCCCTGGCATCGGCCTGGCGGCCGATGACGGCCAGCGCGTCGTCGATCACCTCGTCGAGATCGACCGCCTCCTCGATCAGGGTGAGCCCGCCCGCCTCGGCCTTGGCCAGGTCCAGAAGGTCGTTGATGTGGTCCAGGAGAAAGGTGCCGTTCTCCAGGATGTCCTCGGCGAATGTCCGCAGATCCTCCGCCGGCAGCTTGGCCGGATCCCAATCCCGGAGGATCTCGCCATTGCCGATGATGACATTAAGCGGCGTTCGCAGCTCATGGCTGATATTGGCGAGGAACACCGATTTGGCCTCCTCGGCGGCGTCCGCCAGATCGTTCGCCCGGGTCAGGCGACGCTCGGCGCGCGCAAGATCGTCGCGCTGCTGCAGATTGTCCCGCTCCAACTCGCCGACCCGCGTCGCATCCTGGAAGACCAGAGCGATGCCGGGCAGTTCCGGGGCGCTGAAGCCGTCGACCGTGAAGGACATATCCCGGCCATCGGCATGGCGGTGGCGGAATTCGGGAATACGGAGGGTCTGCACCTCGCCGCGCTGCAACGCAGCCAACGCGTCGGCATGGGGCACCAGGAAGGGCAGGCTCTCGTGGCACGGGCCGCCCGGTTCGACCCAATCGACCAGGGCGCCATGGGTGCTGACGATGTTGCCCGCGTCGTCCAGCATAACGACGCCCATGAGTTTCTGTTCGACGAGCCATCGGGCAGCAAAAACCGTCGGGTCTGGATACTGCCCGGTCATCGCCTACCGACCAGACCGCAACAAAGGGGACAATTGCGGGCTAGACCCCGGCTCGCGTCAATCTGGGGCGCTCGTCGCATACGCTCTGGTTTGCCCGCGATTTCTTGACAACAAGGGCGCGATAGCACGCCAGTTCTGCGGCAAGACTAAGCCTGCGCACGACATCAGTTCCAGCAGATTCGCGCCCGGACCGGATGGCGTATGGGCCGTCCCGGTGGCATGCAAACCGGGAGCTTGCGCCTTGGTGGAGAAACGTATCGGACAAAAAACGTAATTAGCGCAAAATTTACTTCAATCTGGCTCTAGCGGGAAAAGTGGCGCTATTGTGTGCCGGTGCGGCGTGAAGACAGCCACGAAGAGGGTCGATTGCGCCCGCATGCAGGGGGAAGCAGCTTACGGTTTCGGGGAGTGTGATGCGTGTCTGCGACCAAAAGGCGCACTATTTGGCCGCCGCATCGATTGCCCCGGACGCAGGGGCCGGCAACGATAGCGAGGCCCTGGCATCAACGAAGAAATTGGAGAACCTGAGATGAAAAGAGCAATGGGTCTCACGTCCACGGTGTGTGCCGCGGCACTGATGGCTGCATGCAGCACCGTCGATCCGAGCATGGCGCCCACATCGTCCAATGCGTTCAATCAGGCGTTGGGCAGCGGCTACGCCGAATTGGCGTCGAACGAGCAGGCCGAATACGATTGGCGCGATTCCCGCCACTTTGCGCAGAAGGCTGTTGCCGCCGGCTCCGACTCCGCCGTCGAGCCCGACACCTTCGACTATCGCGACATCCCCTCGGCCAACCAGGACGAACTCGGCGCCGCCCGCGTCCGGTTGCTGTCGGCCTATGGCCAGGGCGCCCAGGACGCAGCGCCGGTCGAGGTCGCCACCGCGCAGATCATGTTCGACTGCTGGATGCAGGAGCAGGAGGAAAACCATCAGCCGGGCGATATCGCCCGCTGCCGCGCCGGATACGAGGATGCGATGTCCGAGGTGGACGGCATTCTGCTGGCGATGGCCGGCGGTGCCGGTCCGTACAACGTCTTCTTCGACTTCGACGATGCGTCGCTGACCGCGGAGGCCGGTGCGCTGCTGTCGACGATCCTCAGCGACATCGCCAAGAATCCGGACGCCAAGGTCTCGGTCTCCGGCCACACCGACACCGTCGGGTCGCAAGACTACAACTTCGCCCTCTCGCAGGAGCGGGCCGATGCGGTGGCCGCCTATCTGGCCGCCAACGGCGTGCCGTCGGATGCCATCACCAAATCGGCGGTCGGTCAGAGCGACCTGCTCGTGCCGACGGCCGACGAGGTGAGCAACGCTCAGAACCGGCGCGTCTTCATCGTTGTCCAATAGCGGTTCGGCCGCGCCCCGCGGAGGGGCGCGGCCACTGCTCCGCCGGGGCTGAAGACCGATGATGGACGGCGCCCTGTCCGACGGGCAGGCGGCGTCCATCGGCGTGTCGAAGCGCCGGCCCGTGTTACTCCCGGCACTGGCAAGAGCCGGGCGGATGCTGCACGACATACGGCGTCGCCAACCGGGCCATGCCTCCATGGTACCGGGCGTCGCCGCGTTCAGGGAGAAGTCACATGAGTGAGAACCTCACCGAGACCATGGACCTGGTCATCGGTCTGGTCACGGCCTACGGGCTGAATGTGATAGGCGCGATCGTGATCCTGATCCTCGGCTGGATCGCCGCCGGTTGGTGCAGCCGCACGGTTGCGAAATTGATGTCCCGGACCGGCAAGGTCGACGCCATGCTGAGCGGCTTCTTCGCCAGCTTCGTGCGCTACGGCATCCTTGCCTTCACGGTGATTGCCGTGCTCAGCCGGTTCGGCGTCCAGACCGCCAGCTTCATCGCCGTGCTCGGCGCCATGGGCCTGGCGGTCGGCCTGGCCCTGCAGGGAACGCTCAGCAACGTCGCCGCCGGTGTCATGATCCTGCTGTTCCGGCCGTTCAAGGTCGGCGATTACGTCGATGCCGGCGGCCTGGCCGGGACGGTTAAGTCCGTGTCCCTGTTCGCCACCGAATTGAGCACGCCGGACAATGTCCAGATCATCGCCCCGAACGGGCAGATGTGGAATACGGCGATCAAGAACTACAGCTTCCATCCCACCCGGCGCGTCGATTTCCTGTTCGGCATCGGCTACGAGGACAGCATCGACAGCGCCATGGAGCTGATCCTGACAACCGCCAATGCGGACGATCGGGTGCACAAGGATCCGGAAGCCATGGTTGCGGTGGGAGAGCTGGCGGACAGTTCCGTCAACATCATCCTTCGGGTCTGGTGCGATGCGCCGGATTACTGGGCGCTCAAATTCGACCTGACCAAGACCATCAAGCAGCGGCTCGATGCGGAGGGCATCTCGATCCCGTTCCCGCAGCGTCAGATCCATGTGGTGCAGGCCGGCACGGGGATCGCCGCCGCCGCCGAATAGCGGTCCCGCAGTCCACAACCACACTGATCGAGAGGTCGGGCCGGCCTTTGTCGCCGGTCCGATCGAACCCGGCATGCGTCAGAAAAATGCCGGTACTGGACGAATCTTTTCGGCTTTTCTAACAAAAGATGAATTTCTTGGCATATACAACCGCGAAAGATAGAAAAACACTCGGAAAACGCGATGGATTGATTTTTACCTATATTTAAACTTTCTCGCCGAGCCTATGCAAACAATCTTGCTCATTCATTTGAGCGTCTGGCACGGGTTCAGCGTTATGACGGCAGAACTCATCAATCCGAGGGGACGGGTTGCCAGTGCCATGGGGATGCCGGTGGGAACCCGGTCAATGTGGCGCGCACGAGTGTTGCTCGTGGACGACTCTCCCTCACTGTCGAGGACCTACGCGGATCAATTGAGCCGCGCGTCCATCGATACGCGGTGCGTGAATACCGCCGCCGAAGCCCGCGAGGCCATCCGCCGCGACGCGCCGCAGGTGCTGTTGCTGGATCTGGATCTGCCGGGCGGCAAGGCGGACGAGGTCATGCGCCTGGCGCTGGAGCAGCCGGACCCCATCGGGGTCGTCGTGCTGACCTCCAACGGCTCCATCAACGCCGCCGTCCGGGCGATGCGCGACGGCGCCCATGATTATGTCATCAAGCCTGCCAGCCGGGCCCGCCTGACCGAGGCGGTGATCACCACCCTGGACCGGGTGAAGCTGGAATCGGCGGCGGCAACGGCGGCGCCCGGCAAGGAGCGCGCCCGCTATTACGGGTTCATAGGTTCCTCGGAGCCGATGCAGGCGGTGTATGCCGCGATCGACAGCATCGCGGCCTCCAAGGCGACGATCTTTGTGACCGGCGAGAGCGGTACCGGCAAGGAAGTCTTTGCCGACGCCGTGCATCGCCATAGCGGCCGGTGCAAACACCCGTTCATCGCGCTCAATTGCGGCGCGATTCCGCGGGAATTGATGGAATCGGAGATCTTCGGCCATGTGAAGGGGGCCTTCACCGGCGCCATCAGCGAGCGGCAGGGTGCCGCGGCGATGGCCGATGGCGGCACCCTGTTCCTGGACGAGGTCTGCGAGCTGGACGCCGCGCTGCAGAGCAAGCTGCTGCGTTTCCTGCAGTCCGGCGCCTTCCAGAAGGTCGGCGGCAACCAGCTCGAGACCGTCGACATCCGCATCATCTGCGCCACCAACCGCAATCCGCAGGAAGAGGTGGCCGCCGGCCGCTTCCGGGAGGACTTGTTCTACCGCCTGCATGTGGTGCCGGTGCACATGCCGCCGCTGCGCGAACGGCGCGGCGATATCGGCGAGATCGCCCAGCATCTGCTGACGCAATATGCCGGCGAGGAAGGGCGCGACTTCAAGCGCTTCGACGCCGGCGCCCTGGCTGCCCTGCAAGCCTATGACTGGCCCGGCAACGTCCGCGAGCTGCAGAACGTGGTGCGCCATGTCGTGGTGCTCAATCAGGGCCCCGAGGCCACCGTCGCCATGCTGCCGCCGCCGGTCGGAACGACCGAAGCCGCGCTCCAGGCCGCCGCCGGCGACAGCCGGGTGAATGGAGAGGTTCGGCCGCTCTGGCAGGTCGAGCGGGACGCCATCGAGCATGCCATCGCCGCCTGCGGCGGCAATATCTCCAAGGCGGCGGCGATGCTGGAAATCAGCGCTTCGACGATCTATCGGAAGAAGCAGGCCTGGGAGGCCTGCTGAGGCGAGCCGCGACGAACCCGGGCGACGTCAGGGCAGAATGAAGATCGCCGTGCCGTCGTCCACCAGCTCCCAGATCTCCTCGATCTCCTCGTTCGACACGGCGATGCAGCCATTGGTCCAGTCGAACCGCGGGTGCCCGATCTCTTCGGCGGTGCGTCCATTGGGCAGGCCGTGGATCATGATCGCGCCGCCGGGGTCGTTGCCGGCCTCTGTGGCCAGCCGATGGTCCTGGGGGCGTGGATAGGAGATGTGCAGCGACAGGTGGAAGTCGCTGTTCTCATTGCGCCAGTCGATCAGATAGCCGCCTTCCGGGGTGCGGCCGTCGCCCTCCCGGTTCTTGTGGCCGTAAGGGTTGCGGCCCAACGCCACCGAGTAGCTGCGCAGGATCTCCCCGTCGCGCATCAGATACATGGTCCGCCGGCCCTTGTAGACCAGCACCATGTCGGCGGATTCCCGCTCCAGCACTTCGGGCGCGGTCGACATCGCCTGTTCGGTGACCCGATTGGGCTCCCCGCTCCAGATGGCTTCGCCCGACGCCTTGGATTCGGCATGGGCCGGCAGCCCCGAGGCGCACAGGGCCAGGACGGCCATGAAGGCGCCGAAAACGCGCGCGACAAGAGGTGAGGCGGATGCCTGGCGCGGGCCTACCGGATGATGCGGCAATGTATTCGATCCAATCATTCAGCACCGCACGGGCTTGAAAGCCTAACATATGGCGACCAGGATGGTCCTGATCGACGAGGAAGGTCGATGATACCGGTCAAGCGATTAACTCGACGTATACCAGCGCTGGCGCTCGCGACACTTTTTGCGATGCCGGCGACCGCCGCCGATATCGACGACGTGGTCGGCCGGATGGGCACCTATCGGACCGCGTATGAGGACAATCTCCTGGATGTGGCGCGCGCCCACGATCTCGGCTTCGTCGAGGTGCGGGCGGCCAATCCGGGTATCGATCCGTGGCTGCCCGGCGCCGACGCGCGGATCGTCCTGCCGACGGCGCATTTGCTCCCCGAAGCGCCGCGGGAAGGCATCGTCATCAACCTCCCGGAGATGCGGCTCTATTTCTTCGCCGAGCCCGGCCAGCCGCCGGAGACCTATCCGATCGGCATCGGCCGCGAGGGCTGGACCACGCCCACGGGCACCAGCCGCATCGTGCGCAAGGCCGAGGCGCCGAGCTGGTATCCGCCGGAGTCGATCCGGGCCGAACGTCCGGAACTGCCGGCCGTTGTGGAACCGGGGGAGGACAACCCCCTGGGCAGCCACGCCCTCTATCTGGACTGGCCGGCCTATCTGATCCATGGAACCAACCGACCCTGGGGCATCGGACGCAGGATCAGCAGCGGATGCATCCGCATGTATCCGGAGGATATCGTGTCGCTGTTCGAGCGGGTGCCGGTGAACACGCCGGTGACGGTGGTCGATCAGCCGGTGAAGATGGGCTGGATCGGCGGCGACCTCTATCTGGAGGCCCACCCCACGCAAAGCCAATCCGACGGCCTGGAGATCGACGGCAAATTCGACCCGGTCGTGCCGTCCGGCATCCTGGGACAGGTCCAGGCCTTTGCCGAGACCACCGGCGGCAATGCTATCGATTGGGCAGCGGTGCTGGCCGCAGTGAAGGAAAGGCGCGGATACCCGGTTCGCGTCAGCCGCTGAACGGGTATCCGCGGCCGAAAGACTATTTTTGCATCGATTGCTGGAACATCCGCTCGGCGCGCTCTGCGGCGGCCTGGGCGGCTTCCGCCGCTGCCTGGGCGGCAGCCGCCGATCGGGCCGACCGTTCCGCCGCGGCCTGGGCGGCCGATGCGCTGTCGGAAGCGGACATGCTGCCCTCTTCCATACCGGTTTCGCAGCCCGCAACGCCGATGGACATCACCCCAGCCACCACCAGCATGCCAATTTTCCGATTGATGCCTTGCATTTCATTCCCTCGCAATTTTTGGACACGCGGCCCATTAACCATTAACAGATCGAATCGGCCCGGCACACGGCAAATACGTCGCGACGCTGTAATATTCCGGGGATATCCGGTGGATCCGGTGCTTGCGGGCCATGCCGCAAGGGAAATGCGCCCGATTTTCAGTGATCCTCGAACCGGCCGGTAGCCGCAAGCGCGGTGGGCACGACGAGCCGGATCGGCGAGGCCAGGATCATGTCGACCGTCTCACCGGTCTTCGACAATGGCAGGCACAGACGCTTGTATTCGTAGCGGTGGAGTTCGATTTCACCGACGATGTGATGAAACACCGGTGCCCGCGCATCGGCGCAGGACTGGTAGTGGCGGGTCGTCATCGACGCGAACGCGGTGTCCTGATAGTCCGAAGCCGATTTTCCGGTCATGTCGGTCAGGTCGGGATTGGTCACCCGGCTGCCATAGATTCTGTAGCGAAAGGAATTGGGGCCCAGCACATCGATCAGATGAAGCTGGCCCATATGCTCCTTGAGCTCCAATGGATCGATATCCGAGCGACCCGGCATAATCCGGTCGCCCTTCTTGCCAGTCCAGTAGTCCAACAACCGGACGAGGCGGTCATCGTCCAATGCCTCGATCGGCAACTGCCTATCGCTGATCAGGCCAAACATTTTTATGGCGAATCACCTTCCACTAATAAAACCAATATTATCATATGATCCGGCTTCACTGCATTAACAATCATTGCTATCCGCGACTTAACAGAATTAATCGAATCGTTCCAAACTTGTTGCACAAAAGCGAAAGAAATTCCCGAAATGCGACATATAGATGTTGCTTTTGGGGCCAGGCCGGCAAGGGCAGGCCGGAATCTCACGCCTTGAGACGCCGGACGGCGAGCCCACATATGAAATGGTCCCGGAATCGCGCAGAGGCGGATGACGGAGACGAGGTCCTCCATGGATCGCACATGACGTGGGTCAAGGCGGAATCGGGCTTCCAAGAAGACGATTCTCCCGGAAATTGGAGAGTGTGATGGATTTCGAGAAGTATACCGAGAGGTCGCGCGGCTTCCTCCAGGCGGCCCAAACCCTTGCCATGCGCGAGGGTCACCAGCAATTGACACCGGAACATCTGCTGAAAGTGCTTCTGGACGACCCGGAAGGGCTGGCGGCGAACCTGATCCGGGGTGCCGGCGGCGACGCCAAGCGGGCTCTGTCCGGCGTCGAGGCGGCACTCGACAAGCTGCCCACCGTGGAAGGCACCGGCGCCGGCCAGGTCTATCCGACCCGCGAGATGGTCCGCATGCTGGAAAGCGCGGAAACGCTGGCAAAAAAGGCCGGCGATCAATATGTCGCGGCGGAGCGCATCCTGCTTGCGCTGGCCATGGCGAAAGGCACGGCCTCGGCCTCCGCGCTGTCCGATTGCGGTGTAACGCCGCAGTCCCTGAATGGCGCCATCGAGACTCTGCGCAAGGGGCGCAAGGCGGACAGCGCCGGTGCGGAGGATTCCTACGACGCGCTGAACAAATACGCCCGCGACCTGACCGAGGTGGCGCGCGAGGGCAAGCTGGACCCGGTGATCGGCCGCGACGAGGAGATCCGCCGCACCATCCAGGTCCTCTCCCGGCGCACCAAGAACAATCCGGTCCTGATCGGCGAGCCCGGGGTCGGCAAGACCGCCATTGTCGAGGGCCTGGCCCATCGCATCGTCAACGGCGACGTGCCGGAGGGGCTGAAGAACAAGCGGCTCCTGGCGCTGGATCTGGGCGCGCTGATCGCCGGGGCCAAGTTCCGCGGCGAGTTCGAAGAGCGCCTGAAGGCGGTGCTGCAGGAGATCGCCGCCGCCGCTGGCGAGATCGTTTTGTTCATAGACGAGATGCACACTCTGGTCGGCGCCGGCAAGGCGGAGGGCGCGATGGACGCCTCCAACATGTTGAAACCCGCCCTGGCCCGCGGCGAGCTGCACTGTGTGGGCGCCACCACGCTGGACGAATTCCGCAAGCATGTGGAGAAGGACGCAGCCCTGGCGCGGCGCTTCCAGCCGGTCTTCGTCAGCGAGCCGACGGTCGAGGACACGATCTCGATCCTGCGCGGGCTGAAGGAGAAATACGAGTTGCACCACGGTGTGCGGATCACCGATACCGCCATCGTGTCCGCCGCGACGCTCAGCAACCGCTATATCAGCGACCGCTTCCTGCCCGACAAGGCGATCGACCTGGTCGACGAGGCCTCCTCGCGCCTGCGCATGGAGGTCGACAGCAAGCCCGAAGAGATCGACGAGTTGGACCGCCGCATCATCCAGCTGAAGATCGAGCGCGAGGCGCTGAAGAAGGAATCCGACAGCGCGTCCAAGGAGCGGCTGGCTAAGCTCGAGACCGAGCTGGCGGATCTGGAGGAGAAGTCCAACGAGTTGACCGCCCGCTGGCTGGCCGAGAAGGACAAGCTCTCCTCGGCCCAGAAGCTGAAGGAACAGCTCGACCAGCACCGGCTGGAGCTGGAGCAGGTCCAGCGCGGCGGCGATCTGGGGCGGGCCAGCGAGCTCAAATACGGGCTGATCCCGGAGCTGGAGGCCAAGCTGAAGGAGGCCGACGCCGCCAAGGAAAGCCGCATGCTCAAGGAGGAGGTACGGGCCGAGGAGATCGCCTCGGTGGTCTCGCGCTGGACCGGCATTCCGGTCGACAAGATGCTGGAAGGCGAGCGCGAGCGGCTGCTGGCCATGGAGGAGAATCTGCACTCCCGGGTCATCGGCCAGGACGAGGCGGTCACCGCCGTTGCCAATGCCATCCGGCGGGCCCGGGCCGGGCTGCAGGATCCCAACCGGCCGATCGGCAGCTTCATGTTCCTCGGGCCGACCGGCGTCGGCAAGACCGAGCTCACCAAGGCGCTGGCGGCGTTCCTGTTCGATGACGAGCACGCCATGGTGCGCGTCGACATGTCGGAATACATGGAGAAGCACTCCGTCGCCCGGCTGATCGGCGCCCCGCCCGGCTATGTCGGCTATGACGAGGGCGGCGCCCTGACTGAGGCGGTACGGCGGCGCCCCTACCAGGTGGTGCTGTTCGACGAGGTCGAGAAGGCCCATCCGGACGTCTTCAACGTCCTGCTGCAGGTCCTCGACGATGGCCGGCTGACCGACGGCCAGGGCCGCACGGTGGATTTCCGCAACGTGCTGATCGTGATGACCTCCAACCTGGGCAGCGAGCACCTGGCCAGCGTCGGCGACGCGGACGACGTCATCGCCCGCGAGCAGGTGCTGACCGCGGCACGGGCCCATTTCCGGCCGGAGTTCATCAACCGGCTCGACGAGATGATCGTGTTCCGCCGGCTGAGCCGTACGGACATGACCGGCATCGTCGCCATCCAGCTGGATCACCTGCGCGGCCTCCTGGCCGATCGGGAGATCACGCTGGAGCTCGACGCCGGAGCACAGGAGTGGCTGGCCGAGGCCGGCTATGACCCGGTCTATGGCGCCCGCCCGCTGAAGCGGGTGATCCAGCGAGCCCTGCAGAACCCGCTGGCGTCGATGATCCTGGAAGGGAGCGTCGAGGACGGCCAGTCGGTGTCGGTGACGGCCGGCGACGACGGGCTGGTCATCGGCGGCGAACTGGCGAAGGCGGCGGAGTAGGGCCTTCGGTTCCTCGCTGGGTGAGGGGGAAGGTTCTGCGCATATCGCAAAGATTCAAGGCATAAGCAAAAGGGCGCGGTGTTTGGCACCGCGCCCTCTCTCTGCGACCTGCAGTGACTGGCCCCCGCGGCCGGTCCCTGCGTCGGATGACCCCTACCTGGGTCCCGATTCCTTACCCTACGGCGCCACGATATCCGGGCCGTTGGCGACCTTGGCCGCCAGTTCGGCGAACAGGTCTTCCGCTTCGCCGATGAACCCGGAATGCCGGTGCACCGCGGAGATATCGACCCGGCCGCGGCCGTCGAAGGCCGGCACGCCCATGGCGTCGCGGATCGTCCGCAGGACGCGGGCGGTCATCGCCGCCTGGTCCTCGTTGTAGCGCACGAACAGCAGCGCAAAGCTGCCATCGGCCAGCGGTTCGATCATCGCTTCCAGGTCGAACAGCCGGCGCAGCAGGAAGCCCATGGCTTCCGCGCCATCGCCCTGGACCCGCACATGGAACAGCGAGATCCGCGAATTGGTGATCCGAAGAAGGGCGAGCGGGCGTTCGAACAGATGCAAGGGGGCCAGGACCGCGTCAGCGGTCGGAAGGTCGGCACTGACAGTCGCATCCACCTTTGCCCGGTCGATTGCTGCAGCTTCCGGCATAACTCCTCTTCCTTTCTCGGCCCCCGAGCCAAATTTCCAGCTTTACTGTACGCCAACCACCCGGTCTATAGTTGTGTAAAAGTTGTGACACCAAGACTTCAAATAAAGTGTACAACTAATGAAATAGTTAACTGATGATTAAATTCGAATGGTCAATGACTTGTTAAGTCGAAACTTGTTGGCCGCAAACGCGATCCAAAACATTCAACAAATTCAATGCGAAGCGTAGGGCGTCCGGGGGCTGTGACAATGCCGGGTGGCAATGTCGTGGCGATATCACAGATCGCGGCCCCATCTGCGCCGCCCCAGGGGGCGCCGCGGACCCTTGCAGATTGGGTCAGACGTTGAAGCGGAAGTGCAGGACGTCGCCGTCCTTGACCACGTAGTCCTTGCCTTCCTGGCGCATCTTTCCGGCGTCTTTTGCGGCCTGTTCGCCGCCGAGGTCGACAAAGGACTGGTAGTCGATGGTTTCGGCCCGGATGAAGCCGCGCTGGAAGTCGGAATGGATCACGCCGGCGGCTTCCGGCGCGCTGGCGCCGGTGCGCACGGTCCAGGCCCGGGCCTCCTTCGGGCCCACGGTGAAGAAGGTCAGAAGCCCCAGCAGCCCGTATCCGGCCCGGATCACCTTGTTGAGGCCCGGCTCCTCCAGGCCCAGGGAGGCGAGGAACTCGGCCTTGTCCTCAGGGTCCGGCAGCTGCGCCAGCTCCGCCTCGATGGCGGCGGAGATCACCACCGAGTCGGCATCCTGTCCGGCCGCCATCTGCGCCACGCGTTCGGAGTGGACATTGCCGGTGCCGGCCTCGTCTTCGGAGACGTTGCAGACGAACAGCACCGGCTTGGCAGTCAGCAGCTGCAGCGACTGGAAGACCGCCAGATCGTCGCCGCTCGGGGCGGCGGTGCGGGCCGGACGGCCGTCCTGCAGCGCCGGCAGCACCGCCTCCATCACCGCAAGCTGCGCCTTGGCCTCCTTGTCGCCGCCGCGCGCCTTCTTGACGGCCGCCTGGATGCGCCGCTCGACGCTCTCCATATCGGCCAGCACCAACTCGGTCTCGACGGTCTCCGCGTCGCGGACCGGGTCGACCGAGCCCTCGACATGGGTCACCTCGCCCTCGAAGCAGCGCAGCACATGAAGGATCGCATCGACTTCGCGGACATGGCCCAGGAACTGGTTGCCCAGCCCCTCGCCGCGGGACGCGCCGCGCACCAGCCCGGCGATGTCGACGAATTCCAGCTGGGTCGGGATGGTCTTGGCCGATTGGCCGATCTCCGCCAGCCGGTCCAGGCGCGGATCCGGCACGCCGACCCGGCCGACATTCGGCTCGATGGTGCAGAACGGGTAGTTCGCCGCCTCCGCCGCCTGGGTCGAGGTCAGGGCGTTGAACAGGGTCGACTTGCCGACATTGGGCAGGCCGACGATGCCGCATTTGAATCCCACGGGTCGGACTCCTGATTGACGGTATCCGGGCGCGTCAGTCCTTGGGCGGTGTGGTGAGCATGGCGACCCGGGTCATGAATTTCTCCGGCTCGCCCTCGGCCATCAGCGGAAAGGCGTCGGCCACCGCCTCCAGCAGCGGGTCGAGCCAGTCCTCGTCGGATTTGGCGAAATCGTGCAGGACATAGCCATGCACCCGGTCCTTATGGCCGGGATGGCCGATGCCCAGGCGGACCCGCCAATACTCCGGACCGATATGCCGGTCGATGGAGCGGATGCCGTTATGGCCGCCGGAGCCGCCGCCGCGCTTGACCCGGCATTTGCCCGGCGCCAGGTCCAACTCGTCATAGATCACGACGACCTGCTCCGGGGTCAGCTTGAAATAGCGCATCGCCTCGCCGACCGCTTGGCCGGAGCGGTTCATGTAGGTCATCGGCTTCAGGACCAGGGCCTTGTCGCCGGCCAGCCGGCCTTCCGCCAGCCGGCCCTGGAAGCGGGCGCGGAACGGCGAAAAGCCATGGCGGTGGACAATGTCGTCCACCGCCATGAAGCCGATATTGTGCCGGTGATAGGCGTGTTCCGGGCCGGGATTGCCCAGGCCCACGACGAGCAGCATGGCTGATCCGTGCGGGTGCGACGACTACTCCTCGCTGTCCCCGCTCTCCTCGCCTTCGCCCTCTTCGCCCTCTTCGCCCTCGAACTCCTCGCCCTCTTCGCCTTCCTCGGCTTCCTCTTCCGCCTCGGCCTTGATCGCCGACGGGGCGGCGATGGTGGCGACGGTGAAGTCGCGGTCGGTGATGGCGGGGGTGACCCCCTCGGGCAGGTCGAACGCGCTGATGTGAATACTGTCGCCCAGCTCCACGCCGGTCAGGTCGCAGACCAGCTTCTCGGGGATGCTGTCGGCGCGGCAGACCACCTCGATGGTGTAGCGCACGACGTTGAGCACGCCGCCGACCTTCAGGCCCGGCGCCTCTTCCTCGTTGATGAACTGGACCGGCACTTCCACGGTGATCGTGGTCCGCGCGCTGACGCGCAGGAAGTCCACATGGATCACCTGGTCGGTGACCGGGTCGTATTGGACGTCACGGGCAAGTGCCCGATGGTTGGCGTCGCCGACCTTGATGTCGTAGAGGAAGGTGGCGTAGCCGGGGTCGCGCATCAGCAGCTTCAGGCGCAATGCGTCGATGGCGATGGGGACCGGCGGCTGCTTGTCGCCGTAAATAACGCTGGGGATCAATCCGGCCTTCCGCGCCGCCCGTGCTGCCCCCTTACCGGCCCGGTCGCGCGCTTCGGCCTCGATCACGATTGTGTCGGCCATGTCGTGTCTCCAAGTCACAAAAATCCGGCGCCGACCTCCAGGGGTGTCGGCGCCAACAAACCGTTCTCAGCGATGCCTAGTACGGAAGTGCGGTGATGTAGCAGCGTGCTGTCGGTTTGTCCAATGCCGGGTGGGCTCACGGAACGATTTTCCCATGCCGCGCCATGCTAGAAGCAGGGGACCAGTTTCATTGGGGGGCGCGGGCAGATGACAGGCGTGACAATCCGGCGGGCGGCAATCGAGGATGCTGACGGTCTCGGGCAATGCCTGGACGCGGCCTACGCGCAATCCGCCGCCCGCATCGCGGACCTGCCGTCGATGTCGGAAGGGTGCGCCGAGGAGATCGCCGCCAATCTGGTCTGGGTGGCCGAGACCGGCGGCAGAATCGTCGGCGCCCTGGTGCTGGCGCCGCGCGACGGCTTCATGCTGCTGGCCAATGTGGCGGTGCATCCGGACGGGCGGGGCACCGGCCTTGGCCGCCGCTTGCTGACGCTGGCCGAATCCGAAGCGGCGGAGCGGGGCTATTCCGAGATGCACCTCAATACCCATGCGGGCATGCCGGAGACAATCGGTCTCTACGCGCGCAATGGCTGGGTGGAAACCGGCGGCAGCGGCAATACGGTGAGCATGAGGAAGCTGCTGCCCGGCTGACCGAATGCGGCCCGGCCGTTCCCAGGACGTGGACTGATAATCACGTGGCCATAGCCGTATGGCCGCGAGCTTGACGAAGGCGAGAAAGTTGGCGGCATGTCAAACTTCAAGGACCGCTTTGCCCTTGGACGCTGTGGCTCGACCTTTGGGTCGACCGGCCGCTATGAGCCCACTTTGACCAATGCCGCGCAGTGAACGGATGGCGGCAATACGAGTGACATGCCACTCAACCACTTACACCGACGACTCATCCCGCCTGGGGTTCCTTTGCGCCGTTCTCCCGCGTCGCCAGATACGCACCGCCAACCACAAGAGTTGCTCCAACGACTGTGAATGCGAGAATGGGTTCATCCCACAAGACGAAGGCAATAATTGAGGCAAACACGAGCGACATGTAAATCCACGTGTTCACCTTGTCACCCGGCGCGATTGAAAAGCCCTTCGCGTAGAAGAACTGCCCGACAATCGTGAACAACGCGATGAAAAACACCTGGATCATCTGTCCTACTGTCGGCCATTGCCACACCCAGGGAAGTGACAGAGTGGACAGCAGAAGCGCAAAGAGTGCGAAGTAGAACATCTGCCTATCCGCGGGCTCCGTTGTCCCCAGTGACCAGATCACAAGCGCTGCCGCCGCGCCTCCCAATGCCGCAAGCAAGGCAGAAACCTCACCGACGGATACGCCGAAGCGGTCAGGGCGCACAATCAGCACCACGCCAATGAAGCTGATCAGAACGCCGAGCCATACATACCGATCTGACAATCTGCGGAAGATGAGCAGGGCCAAAATCGGCACGAAGAGCGGACCCATGGATTGCAGAATGACAGCGTTGGCGAAGGGGATGTGCACCACCGCAAAGAAGTAGGTCACGATGGCACCATAGGTGAAGACGGATCTCAGAAAGTGCTTCCCCAGCTTGCCGGTGCGAAGACCGCCGACCGGCGGTCGAACCATGACCCATAAGCACATCAGGATGAACATCCAGACATTGGTCCAGAACACGAGGATCAGGACATTCAGATCGCTGGATGCGTACCTTGCGACTGCAGGCGCGACAGCAAAAAGAAACGCTGCGGCAATGACATATACGGCCCCTCGCCAGATCTGATTACCTGTTGCAGGCGCCGGCATCGGCCACCACCCCCTTGCTGCAAGACCATCAACTTGGGCTTTGATACCAGAGCACTACTGCCATCTGCGTGGCAGTAGTGCTCTGGTATTCGTGTGAGATCAGGAGGCGAAACGATGTCCAGATCAGTGCGACTTTTCGAGGTCATTCAGTTGCTGAGATCGGCGAACGAACCGCTCTTGGCCCGTGACTTGGCCAGCGCGTTGGAGGTATCGATAAGGACGGTTTACCGAGACATCGCCGCGCTTCAGGCGATGCAGACTCCGATCTTGGGTGAGCCCGGCGTCGGCTACGTCATGCGAAAGGGCTACGACCTCCCGCCGATCAATTTCGATGTTGAAGAAGCGGAGGCGATTTCGGTCGGCCTCGGCATGATTGCCCGCACGGGCGATGCCGGACTTTGGCGGGCAGCCAAACGTGCCGCGCGCAAGCTGAATGAAACTGCACCCGGTACACGCCGACTTGTCACGTCGTCCTGGTCAATGGGGTCAACACCGAATGTCGAGCTATCGGAACTCCGCAAAGCAATCCGCACCGAGAAGAAGGTCCGGATCATCTATCGCGATGCCGAAAGCCGCGAAACGCAGCGTGTGATCTGGCCGCTCGTTCTGATCTACTATCTGGACGCTGCCATGGTCGCGGCCTGGTGTGAGTTGCGACGTGACATTCGGCATTTCAGGTTGGATCGCGTGATCAGCCACCGAATACTTGCTGACGGTTTTGAAGGGTGTGGAGATGCCCTGATCTCCGAATGGGAACAGAACCAGAAAGGGAAAACCGTTCCTACGGTTCACATGTGATGCCGCAAGCGGACGTTCACTCAGTTGTTGTGAAACGCAGGTTTGTCCCGCATTGCTAGCCTATGCGGTTAATTGATCGCCTTCAGGAGTTCCGCCAAAAGCGGGCATCGACGTTCACTCACATATGATTACACGCCCTAGTCGAACAGGCTGGAGACCGAGCGCTCGTCGGAGATTCGGGAGATCGCCTCGGCCATCAGCTTGGCGATGGAGATCTGGCGGATGTTGTCGCTGACCCGGACCGCCTCGGTGGCCATGATGCTGTCGGTGGTGACCAGCGCATCCAAGGGCGCCGCCGAGACCCGGGCGACCGCATCGCCGGACAGCACGCCGTGGGTGGTGTATGCGCTGACCGATTCCGCGCCGGCGTCCTTCAGGGCCCGGGCGGCGTTGCACAGGGTGCCGGCGCTGTCGACGATGTCGTCGATCAGGATGCATTTGCGGCCGTCGACCTCACCGATCACATGCATGACCTCGGAGACGCCGGCCTGCTCGCGCCGCTTGTCGATGATTGCCAGCCCGGCATTCAGCCGCTTGGCGACCGCGCGGGCGCGCAGCACACCGCCGACATCGGGCGAGACGATCGCCAGATCGCTGCCGTTGAGGTTCTCCTGGATGTCCTTCACGAACACCGGCGAGGCATAGAGGTTGTCCACCGGGATGTCGAAGAATCCCTGGATCTGGCCGGCATGCAGGTCCAGCGTCAGCACCCGGTCAGCACCGGCGCGGGTCAGCAGGTTGGCTACCAGCTTGGCCGAGATCGGGGTTCTGGGGCCGGTCTTGCGGTCCTGCCGGGCATAGCCGAAATAGGGCAGCACGGCGGTGATGCGCCGGGCCGATCCGCGCCTCAGCGCGTCGATCGCCACCAGCAGCTCCATCAGATGGTCGTTCGCCGGATAGCTGGTCGACTGGCAGACGAAGACGTCCTCGCCGCGCACGTTCTCCAGGATCTCGACGAAGATCTCCATGTCCGCGAACCGGCGGATGCTGGCCTTGGTCAGGGGAATCTTCAGAGCCGCGGAGATCGCCTCGCTGAGCGGGCGGTTGCTGTTGCAGGCTATGATTTTCATGTCGGTCGGGATTGCTCGGCGGCTCTCTCGCGTGCGCCCCTTCCGACTCGCGTCGCCGCGGCCCGAGCCGGTCGTCGACCCCCAGGACGGGAGTCGCGCGTGGATATATCAAGGCGATTTCGACATGTAAACGTCATAAAGGCGAGCCCTTGGGAATCGCCATTTCGCGCCTACACGCTCCGGTCGAGGGCCGTTGCCGGCCCTTCAATTTGGTGCGTTTCTTCGCGGAATTCCGCGGTTTCCGGCTGCGCGAATCGATAGGCGCTGGTGGCGGCCGAAAGATCGGCGGCCGACGGGTTGGTGGCGGCCAGGGCGGCGGCGGCGATCCGGCCGCCCAGCCGGCGCGCCTCGTCGGGATCGCCGGTCACCGCCTGGGCGGAAATCGGCACCGATCCGCCGACGGCATATTGCCGTCCGTCCGGACCACGCTGATAGACATAGGAGATCGGCCCGGCCAGCGAGCCCGCAACGCCGGCATGGGCGGTCTCTTCCTGGCGCACCTGAGCGTCGCGTTGCCGCAGGGCCTCGACCACCGCCCGGTCCTGCGGCGAGAGCTGATCGGGCGTGCGTGCGATAGCGGGCTTTTCGGCATCGCGGGCGCGAACGGCCTCGGCCAGTTCCGCCCGCAATCCGGACTGGGTCTCGCCCGGCCGAACCGGGTCGGCCGCCGCGGCGGTGCCGGGAATGCCATGGCTGGCGGCGCGGGACCGGATCCGAAGCGCGACCAGCGCCTCGCTGTCCTTGTCGCCGGGAAGCGGACGCGCATCGACCACCACACCGGACACTCCGGTCGGGCCGGCAATCCGCACCGATCCGATGGACGGGATCCCCATCAACCGCCAATCACCGTTTCACAATCGGAAAGAAGCTTATCCCGGCGGAATTACCCGGCGGTTAAGCGGCGGATTCGCGGCGAATGCCGGAAATCGTCTCAGCCCTCGATCATGATCGCCGACAGGCCGCGACCGTAATCCGGCTCGCCGCGCAGTGTGGCGCGGCGATAGCTGAAAAACAGGTCCTCCTCGGCCACCGTGTCATGGCCGTCGACCTCGATTCCCGCCAGACCCAGCCCTTCGAGCCGGGCGGCCGCATAGCCCTTGAGGTCGAAATGCGGATGGTCCGGCCGCTTGCCGGGCCGGAAGAAGCGGTCGTTGCCCGGATCCTCGGCCAGGAACCGGTCGCGGAATTCCGGCCCGACCTCGTAGGAGGCCTGGTCGATGCACGGCCCGATGGCCGCGAAGATGCGGCGCCGTGCCGCTCCGATGGATTCCATGGTCGCCACCGTCGCCTCCAGGATCCCGCCGGCCGCACCCTTCCAGCCGGCATGGGCGCCGCCGATGATTCCCGCCTCGGGATCGCAGAACAGCACCGGAGCGCAATCGGCGGTCAGGATGCCGAGCGCGATGTTCGGCCGGTCGGTGACGAGACCGTCCACCTGCGGCGCGTCCTCCGGCTGCCAGGGTGCCTCGACCACCATCGCATTGGCGCTGTGGATCTGGTAGGCGGTCACCAGCGCCGCCCCGCCATTGGCCATCTCGGCGATGCAGCGGACGCGGTTCCGGGCCACGTTCTCCGGCTTGTCGCCGGAGCCGAAGCCGCAATTCTTGGCGGCGTAGATGCCGTCGCTGACCCCGCCGACACGGGTGAAGAAACCGTGCCGGATGGACGGCAGCCGGCTCAGGGACTCAAGCTGGATCATGGCGTCCCGTCCGAGGGTGCGGCCGGGAATCCGGCGGTCGGTGCCAGGGCTGGTGCGGCAATGGACATGGCCTTGAACACCTGTCCCATCTGGTCGGGTGCCGTCAACCGGCGAACCGCCGCGGCGATCTCGGCCGCCTGCCGCTCGCCGGCGGATCGGCTCAGCCTCTCCGCGCGCTGGGCGATCCCCATGGCCGCCAGCCAATCGGCCTGCGTCACTGGGCCGCAGATTGCCGCACCGGCCTCGCCGGCGGCGGCGGCCAGAGCGGCGAAATCCACATGCGCCGTCAGGTCGGCCTCTCCGGGATCGGCCAGCGGGTCGGCATAGCGGTGCCGGCGGACCGCCTGCAGCGTGTCGCCGGGCGCCGAGCGGGCATGGCCGTAATCGATGACCAGCGCCGCGCCGCCGTGCCGGACCGCCCGCCCCGCCAACTCGCCGGCCAGCGACAGCGCCGAGGGGCACAGCTCGACGATCGATCCTTCCGGCGCGTCGCCCGCGGCCCCGGGCGCCAGGGCGATCGCCGGATCCGGCCGGTCCGACAGCACGAAGCGCAGGCCGCCGGAGTCCGGATCCTCCGAGACCAGGCGCTCGCGCCAGCCGGACTCCGTGCGCTGGAACTGGCGCACCGGCAGCGCGTCGAAGAACTCGTTGGCCACCGCGAGCACAGGGCCGGCGGGCACATCGGCCAGCCGGTCATGCCAGTTCACCGAGGAATGCCCCGCCAGGGCGTCGCGCTGCTTGTCGCGCAGGGCCGGGCTGGTCTCGACCAGTTGCACATGGGCGGCGTCGACGAAGCCCGGCAGAACCCGGGCGGCGCGCAGGGCATCGTGCATCAGGGTGCCGCGCCCCGGGCCCAGCTCGATCACCCCAACCGGGTCGGGCCGGCCCATCCGGTCCCAGCAATCGGCCAGCCAGATGCCAACCAACTCGCCGAAGATCTGGGAGATTTCCGGCGCGGTGACGAAATCGCCATCGGCGCCCAGCGGATCCCGGGTCACGTAGTAGCCGTGCTTTGGATGGCCTAACGCCAGCGCCATGTACCGGTCGACCGGCAGCGGCCCGTCTGCCGCGATCTCGCGGCGCAGGGCGTCCAGCAAGCCGGTCACGCCACTAGGGTTTCCTGCTGGCGGCGGCGGGCGAATACGAAGATGCCGACACCCAGCAGGAACATCGGCAGCGAGAGGACCTGGCCCATGGTCAGGCCGAGCACCACGCTGCCGTCGATGAACTGGGCGTCCGGCTGGCGGACGTATTCAACGCCGAACCGGGCCAGACCGTATCCCATCAGGAAGATGCCGCACAGGCTGCCAGGCCGCCCACGGATCTCGGGCCGCCGGGCGAGCGCCGACAGCAGCATGAACAGCACCGCGCCTTCCAGGAAGGCTTCGTAGAGCTGGCTGGGATGGCGCGGCTCTTCGCCGGCGATCGGAAACACGATGCCCCAGGGCACATCGGTGATCCGGCCGTAGAGCTCCTGGTTGACGAAATTGGCGATGCGGCCGAAGAACAGGCCGATCGGCGCCACGGTCGCCACGATATCGGCGATGGCGAAGAAGCCGAACTCACGACGCCTGGCGAACAGCAGCATGGCGACGGCGACCCCCAGCATGCCGCCATGGAAGGACATGCCGCCGGTCCAGATCTTGACGATCTCTGCGGGGTTCGCGGCGAAATGCGCCGGCTGGTAGAACAGCACGTAGCCGATCCGGCCGCCGAGAATGGTGCCGAGCACCGCCCAGGTGAGGAACTCGTCCATATCCTCGGCCGTCGGCTTGGCAAGCCCGGTGCGCGCCAGCCTGAGGGCATAGCGCCAGCCGAGGATGAAGCCGGCCAGATAGGCCAGCGCATACCAGCGAATGGGCAACCCGAACACCCTGAAGGCGATCGGATCGAGGATCCATTCTCCCGCACCTGCTTCCATGAACCCCGCCTGTCCGCCTAAGCCCCGCGCGGCGCCCGCCGATGCCGCGATCGGCCCTCTATAGCGCCGGCACCGCCGGTGTTGCAACGCACCACGCGCGTCGCCATACTGCGCGCACTTTCCCGAAGGATTGGGGCGAAATGCAGGTCGACAACAAGCTGCTCGACGATCTGGCGCGCGTGGCCGCCGGAGCGGCCGGTGCCGTGACCGGTCTGCGCGACGAGGTCGAGGCGCAGATGCGCCAGCGCATGGAACGGCTGCTGGCCCACATGGATGTGGTGACTCGCGAGGAATTCGAGGTGGTCCGGGAACTGGCCGCCAATGCCCGCCGGGAGCAGGAGGCTCTGGCGGAAACCGTGACGGCGCTGGAGCGTCGCATCGCGGAACTGGAAGGGCGGGCGCCGAAGGCTGCCGCCAAGGCGGCGCCGCGAAAGGCCGCGAAACGGCCGGCCGCACCGAAAACGCGAAAGCCGGCGAAGACGTCGGCCGCGGCCAAGAAGGACGATAAGCCGGATTAAGATAAAATACCGCGATTCCCCCTAAAATTCACTTATTGGTCACGAATACCTGCTGAATTGGTGTTGCAAGGGTCGGAGTACCTGTGACACCGTGCCCTCTGTAGTGGCCATTGCCCGGCCATCTACCAGATATCGTGTTGAACTCGATATCTAGGAAAAGGGGGCGGGCGCAGGTTCACCAATTGCGCGCCCGATCAAGGAGGGCAAAGCATGGCGATAATGTCGGTCGAAGCCAACAGCTTCACTCAGAACCCTCTGGATATCGTAGAGGAGATGGTCAGCGCCAATGATTGGGCGTTCGAACGGGCCAGCAATGACGAAATGCTGGTCGAGGTCGCCGGTCGCTGGTGCCACTACCGTATGTTCTTCTTCTGGCAGGACGAAATCAGCGCGATGCAGTTCTGCTGCCAATACGACATGAAGGTTCCGTCCGGCCGTGCGCCGGCCGTGCATGAGTTGCTGGCGACGATCAACGAGCGCATGTGGCTCGGACATTTCGACATCGACTCCGAAGAACAGATCCCGATGTTCCGCCACACGACCCTGCTGCGCGGCGCCCAGGGCGCCAGCGTGGAGCAGCTGGAGGATCTGGTGGACATCGCGCTCACCGAGTGCGAGCGGTTCTATCCGGCATTCCAATTCGTCATCTGGGGCGGTAAAACCGCGCCGGAGGCGGTCTCCGCCGCAATTCTCGACACCGTCGCCGAGGCCTGAGCCCGGCAAGAGTCCCGGTGGCCGGACGCGCCTCGCCCTAAATCGCGGTGTCGGCGCGCTGGCTGCAGTCCCGCTGGCGCCGCCGTCCGCAGTGAGTCGGAACGGGGGAAGCAGATGGGTCATCGCGTATTGCTTGTCGGTTGCGGCAAGATGGGGGGCGCCCTGTTGACGGGCTGGCTCGCCGCCGGCAGCGCCGCCCGGGTCGATGTGGTCGAACCTGCCGCCGACCAGGTGCCCGACGATCCCGAGATCTCGCGATACGACCGCATCGAGGATGTGCCGGCGGACACCCCGCCCGATGTCGTGGTGTTCGCGATCAAGCCGCAGGTCGCCGATTCGGTCGTCCCGCCCTACCGGCGTTTCACCGGACCCGATACCGTCTTCCTGTCGGTGGCGGCCGGCCGCACCATCGATTATTTCCGCGACCGGCTGGGGCCGGAGGCGGCCATCATCCGGGTCATGCCGAACACCCCGGCGGCGATCGGCCAGGGCATCTCGGTGCTGGTTGCCACCGACAATGTCGGCCAGCCGCAGCGCGACTTGGCCGGCCGGCTGATGATGGCGGCCGGCAAGGTGGAGTGGATCGACGATGAAGGGCTGATCGACGCGGTCACCGCCCTTTCGGGCAGCGGCCCGGCCTATATCTTCCTGCTGATCGAGACCATGGCGGAGGCCGGACGGTCGGTCGGCCTGCCGGGGGATCTGGCCATGCGACTGGCGCGCCAGACGGTGATCGGCGCCGCGGCGCTGGCCGGCCAATCCGACGAGACCGCCGCCACCCTGCGGCAGAACGTGACCAGCCCCGGCGGCACCACCCAGGCGGCGCTGGAAGTGCTGATGGCGGATGACGGCATGCAGCCCCTGTTCAACCGCGCCCTGGCCGCCGCCGAGCGGCGCGGACGCGAACTGGCTGGCGGATCGTGAGCGGCGCCGGGCCGAAATCCGGGGCCGAGCGGCTCGCGGCGGCGCTGGCGGCCCTGGGCCGGGAGCACCGTATCGTGCGCTTCGACCAGACCACCCGCACCGCCGCCGAGGCCGCCGCGGCCATCGGCTGCGAGGTGGCGCAGATCGCCAAATCCCTGGTGTTCAAGACCTCGAAGAGCGAGCGGCCGGTGCTGGTGATCGCCAGCGGCCCCAACCGGGTCGATGAGCGCCGGCTGGCCGAGGCTCTGGCCCAGGCGATCGCCGGCGAGTCGATCAAGCGGCCGGATGCGGATTTCGTGCGCGCCCGCACCGGCTATTCCATCGGCGGGGTGGCGCCGATCGGCCATGCCGAGACGCCTTTGACGGTGATCGACGCCGATTTGTTCCTGCATGAGACCATCTGGGCCGCCGCCGGCACGCCGAACAGCGTCTTCGCTCTGACGCCTGATCAGCTGGCCGAAATGACCGGCGGACTGCGCGCCGATATCGCCAAGCGGCCATAGGATTAGGCGCCATGGCGCCGGACGCGCTTTGCCCGTGGCCTCCCACGGGCTATTTTTCCGGAAGACCCGCTGCCGATCGAGAGACGCGATGGTGAAGACGGCCGATACCGGACCCAAGGTGATCAAGACGGCCGTCGATCTGGCGGCCGAAATGGGCTGGCGCGAGCTGACCATGGCGCGGATATCCGAGAAATCCGGCGTGTCGCTGCCGGAGATCTACCGGCATTTCGCCTCCAAATTGGCGATCCTGGACGGGTTTTCCCGAATGGTCGACGAGGCGATGCTGGCCGAGGGGCCGGCCGATCCGGCCGACTCGGCCCGCGACCGGCTGTTCGATCTTCTGATGCGCCGCTTCGATGTGCTGCAATCCCATCGCGAGGGCCTGACGGCCATCGCCCGCGAGCTGCGCCGGGACCCTGTGTCCTCGATCGCCCATCTGCCGCAGCTCGAACGGTCCATGCGCTGGACCCTGGAGGCGGCCGGGCTGGAGGCGGACGGGCTGTTCGGCCTGGCCAGGGTCCGGGTCCTGGGTCTGCTGTATCTGAGCGTGCTGCGCGCCTGGCTGAAGGACGAGACCGAGGACATGGCGGCCACGATGAAGGCCCTGGACGGCCGCCTGGCGCAGGTCGAGCAGCTGGCGAACACACTGCAGCGCGGCGGCCGGAGGCGGCGCGGGGAGGCGTCGGAAGAGGGAGCCGACGACGCTTCGGCCGACCCCGAATGAGTTTATGTTGCAATGCAGCAGAATAGTCCTTAGATACGCGGTATTGTGAACTCTGCGCGGCATTGCGCCGCAATATGACAGGGCCCGTGATCGCCCTGTCCAACCACGGAAGGGACGATCCGATGGCCAGCAAGACTCCGCCGATGTGGGACATGGACATCACCAAGATGATGGCCGACTTCAAGGTACCTGGCGTCGACATGGACGCGGTGCTGCAGTCGCAGCGCCGGAACATCGAGGCGCTGACCGCCGCCAACCAGCTTGCCGTCGAGGGCATGCAGGCGGTGTCGCGCCGGCAAATGGAAATCCTGCAGCAGACCATGCAGGAGGCTTCCTCCATGATGCAGGATCTGATGGCCTCCGGGACCCCGGAGGAAGGCGTCGCCAAGCAGGCCGAGCTGGTCAAGACCGCCTTTGAGAAGGCGCTGACCAACATGAAGGAAATGTCCGAGATGATCGCCAAGTCGAATTACGAGGCGGCGGACGTCATCAGCAAGCGCATCAGCGCCAACCTGGACGAGATCAAGGCCGCGGCGAAGAAGTAACGCCTTGCGGTCCGGCCGCCCGGCCGGTCTATTCTGGCATCAGCCCCGCCCGCCGGCCTGCCCAGGGCCGCAGTGCGGGGCTGCGCCGTTTCCACTGACCGCCCGGGCCGCCATGACCATTTCGTTCGATGATTTCCTCAAGGTCGACATCCGCGTCGGCACCATCCTCGCCGTCGAGCCCTATCCCGAGGCGCGCCGCCCGGCCTACAAGCTGCGCGTGGATTTCGGGCCCGAGATCGGCGAGAAGAAGACCTCTGCGCAGATCACCCGGCATTACCAGCCGGACCAGCTGGTCGGCCGACAGGTCGCGGCGGTGGTGAATTTCCCACCCAAGCAGATCGGCAAGTTCATGTCCGAGGTCCTGGTCGTGGGCTTTCCCGACGCGGAAGGCGAGGTGGTCCTGATCGGCGTGGACCATGCCGTGCCGAATGGCGGGCGGCTGTACTGAATTCGACGGCCCGTTCTGGTCCCGCATCCAGCTCTGCCCTCACCCGGCTCGCTCTCGCTCGCCACCCTCTCCCAGGGAGAGAGGGAACCGGAGGCCGGTCCGGAAAACCCTCTCCCTCTGGGAGAGGGTGGACGCCGCGTCAGCGGCGACCGGGTGAGGGCAGCGCTGAACCCTCCGCGAAGACCGGCTGGCGGGACCCGGCGCCCTACCCCTCATCCGGCCGCAACACGTAGCCCTGGCCGCGCACGGTCTGCAGGTAGCGCGGCATCCGCGGGTCCGGTTCGATCTTTCGGCGCAGGCGGGTCACCAGCACGTCGACGGTTCGGGTGCTGCCGCTGATTGCGCAGCGTTCGACCAGCATCTCCCGCGAGAAGATCTCGCCCGGCGCCTGGGACAGGACCGTCAGCAGGCTCGCCTCCGCTCCGGTCAGGCGCACCGGCCGTCCGTCCTGGCTCAGTTCCTCCCGCTGGAGATCGTAGTCGTGGTCCCCCAGCCGGACCGGGCCGGAGGCGGCCGAGGGCGGCGGGCCGACCCGGCGCATGATGGAGTTGATGCGCAGCACCAGCTCGCGTGGCTCGAAGGGCTTGGAGAGGTAATCGTCGGCGCCGCATTCCAGCCCGGTGATCCGGTTCTCCGGCTCGCCCATGGCGGTCAGCAGCAGGATCGGCGTGGTGCGGATCCTGCGCAGCGAGCGGGTCAGCTCCAGCCCGCTTTCGCCGGGCATCATCACATCCATCACGATCAGGTCGAAATCCAGCGCGCCCAGCTTGGCCCGGGCATCCGCCGCATCGCCGGCGGTGCTGACCAGGAATCCGTTATCGGCCAGGTAGCGGCGCAGCAGCTCGCGCAGGCGTTCGTCGTCGTCGACGACCAGCACATGGGTCTGTTCCTGGGTCATCGGGGCACCCTACCAACCGCACCGAATTCTTGCGACGTCGATGGCGGGCGACGCTACCCCGCGCGGCGCGGGCGGTCGCTGCCGTCCAGGGTCAGTTGATCCAGCCGGTCGTCGTCCATGACTCCCAGCAGCACGGTGCGGAAGCCCTCCACCGCCGCGGCCCCGGCCCGGCGATAGGCGCGGGCAATGCGCTGGCGCTGGTTCTCCGACAGCTGGCGCTCCAGCGCCTCGCCCTTGTCGGTCAGCCGCAGCAGCCTTTGGCGCCGGTCACGGGTGCCCTGGCGCTGGACGATGAACTCGCTGCGCACCAGCTCGCCGAGCACGCGGCTCAGGCTCTGCTTGGTGATCCTGAGGATGTTCAGCAGTTCCGAGACGCTGATGTCCGGGTTGCGGCCGACAAAATAGATCACCCGGTGATGGGCCCGGCCCAGTCCAATCTTGGCCAGGATCGCATCCGGTTCGGCGGTGAAGTCGCGGTAGGCGTAGAACAGAAGTTCCATGCCCTGGCGCAGTTCCTCCTCGCGAAGGAAGAGCGGGTTCGCAGCGGATTTTATGTCAGTCATATTGACATAATAACGGGGGAATGTTACGACAGCCACACCCAAACGGGACACAAATGAACAAATTGGATGCATACAAATGTCGATTATTCCATTCGACGATCGTGACGGGCTGATCTGGTGCGACGGCAAGATGGTGCCGTGGCGCGAGAGCACGCTGCATGTCCTCAGCCACGGCCTGCATTACGGCCGCTGCGTCTTCGAGGGCGAGCGCGTCTATGGCGGCAGCGTCTTCAAGCTGACCGAGCATTCCGAGCGGTTGATCTATTCCGCCGAGGTCCTGGGCTTCAAGATCCCGTACAGCGTTGCCGAGATCGACGCCGCGACCAACGCGGTCATCGAGGCGAATGGAATCGTCGACGGCTATGTCCGGCCGGTCGCCTGGGCCGGCAGCGAGATGATGGGCGTTTCCGCCCAGCACAATACCATCCATATGGCGATCGCGACCTGGGAATGGCCGAGCTATTTCGACCCCGAGGCGCGGCTGAAGGGGATCAACCTGACGATTTCCGACTGGGCCCGTCCGGCGCCGAACACCGCACCGGTCCATTCCAAGGCGGCCGGCCTGTACATGATCTGCACCATGAGCAAGCACCAGGCCGAGGCCGCGGGCTTCCACGACGCGCTTATGCTGGACTGGCGTGGCCGGGTGGCCGAGGCGACCGGCGCCAACATCTTCCTGGTGATCGACGGTGTGCTGCACACGCCGATTCCGGATTGCTTCCTGGACGGCATCACCCGGCGCACGGTGATCGATCTGGCCAAGGCCCGCGGCTATGAGGTCGTCGAGCGGGAGATTTGGCCCGAGGATCTGAAATCCGCCCAGGAGGTCTTCCTGACCGGCACCGCGGCGGAGGTCACCCCGGTCGGCCGGATCGACGAGTTGACCTTCACCCCCGGCGAGGTCTGCGAGGCGCTGATGGACGCCTATGCGGTGGAGGTCCGCCGCGAGGTCCCTAACCTGGCGATCGCCGAAGCGGTCTGACCGGACAGCACGGAAGTATCGAAGCGGGCCGGGGAAACCCGGCCCGTTCTTTTTCGGCGATCTTCGATCGAGTCTACATAAGCCCCCTCACCCTCCCGCGGCTTCGCCGCGGGTCCCGCCCTCTCCCGCAAGGGGAGAGGGGCAAATAGGGCAGTCTCGGTTGGTACCCCTCTCCCCTTGCGGGAGAGGGAGGGACCCGACGCGAAGCGTCGGGAGGGTGAGGGGGCTTACGAAAGGCTTCGCAGCATCAGGCTCGCGCTATTCCGCCGCCTTGGGATCCGGTTCCGACCAGCGGTCGGCGGCGGTATCGTCCTCGGCGCGGGATTCGACCCAGTGTGCCCCGTCCGGGCCGTCTTCCAGCTTCCAGAACGGCGCCTGGGTCTTCAGCCAGTCGATCAGGAAGTGGCAGGCCTGGAAGGCCGCCTCGCGATGGGCCGAGGCGGTGGCCACCAGCACGATCTGGTCCCCCGGTTCAAGCCGGCCGACCCGATGGATGATCAGGGCGGCCTCCAGCGGCCAGCGCCGACGGGCCTCCTGTTCGATCTCGTCCAGCTTGCGCTCGGTCATGCCGGGATAGTGCTCCAGCGTCATGGCGGATACCGGCGCGCCGCCCGCCATGTCGCGCACCAGACCCACGAAGCTGACCACGCCGCCGACCGATCTGTTGCCGGCTGTCAGCGCCGCCAGTTCGGTGGCGAGGTCGAAATCCTCCGTCTGCACCCGGACCGCCATATCAGCCCCCGGTCACCGGCGGGAACAGCGCCACCTCGTCCCCCGGCCGCACCGGTTGGTCGGGCCGCGCATATTCCTGGTTCACCGCCACCTTCACCACCGACTCGTTCGCCAGCGCATCGGCGAAGGCCGGCCCCCGGCCCTTCAGCCAGGCGATCAGCTCCGCCACCGTGCGCACGTCGTCGGGGGGCGACACGTCTTCCTCGGCCATGCCGATCTTGGTCTTGAGCCAGGCGAAATAGAGGAGCTTCATGCCGCAATGGCCTCGATCTTGTGCTGCCCGAAGTCTAGCGCATTGTCCGCCAAGGTGAAATCGAACCGGATCCGCCCCGCACCCAATCCCTGAGCCCGTTCGCCCAGGCCCTGTTGCAAACGGACAACGGCGAAGTGTTGCAGTTGGGCATCAGTGGTAGAATCCGGCAATGGTCTACCGGGCGAGGCTTTCCGCGGGTGGTCTGCATTTATGCGTTGCATTCTTCCCAGGTTCGATTACTTTGTTTGCAAATCATTAACCATAACTGCAACATGGACGGGGTGCACTGGAGAGCAACGTATGATTCTGTTGAACGAGCATGATTTGAGCCTTTACGAGCGCATGGCGACCGAGCTGCGGCAGGTCGCGGCGGATTTGCGCGGGCGGCAGAACGAATTGGCCGCCAAGCCCGGAACCGCAAACCGCCTGGAAGCCTACGCTTCGGCGATCAATACCAATCTGCGGGTCGAACTCGCCTGACCCGGACCCGGACCCGGGCACCCACTCTATTCCATTTCGGAGAACGGCAGGAACGGGACGATGCTCCCGCGTTCGAGCCGTGTCGTGTCTTCGGACAGTTCGACCAGTCCATCCGCCGCCACCATTGAACTCAAGATGCCGGCGCCGTCGCGCGGAAACTTGCTGGCGACCGGCATGCCGTCCTCGCCGTCGGTCAGGCTGACCCGGATATATTCCCGGCGGTCCCGTTTCTTGCGGTAGTCGAAATCCGCCCGCACCGGAAAATGCCGCGGCTCGGTGTCGGAGGCCCCGGCCAGGCGGAGGATCAGCGGCCGCGCCACCCTCAGAAAGGTCACCAGCACCGCGACCGGATTGCCCGGGAGGCCAATGAACGGCACCTGGCCGATCTGTCCCAGGGCCACCGGCCGGCCCGGTTTGATGGCCAGCCGCCAGGCATGCAGTTTGCCGCCGGCCGCCTCCACCGCCGCCTTCACATGGTCCTCCTCGCCGGTCGACATTCCGCCGGAAGTCACCACCAGATCGTGCGCGCGCACCGCCTCCGCCAGGGCGCCGGCGATGGCCTCGCGGCGATCGGCCAGGATCCCGAGATCGGTCACCGAGCAGCCGAGGGACTCCAGGGCCGCGGTCAGGGCATGGCGGTTGGCGTCATAGATGCCGCCGGGCGGTGCGTCGGTGCCCGGCTCATGGACTTCGTCGCCGGTGGAGAACAGGGCCGCCCTCAACGGCTTGCGCACGCTCAGCCGGTCGCGGCCGATCGATGCCGCCAGCCCGATATCCCGCGGATGTAGCCGCCGGCCGGCGGCCAGGATGGTGGCGCCGGCGGCGATGTCCTCGCCGGCGAAGCGATAGTTCGAGCCCCGCTTGATCCCCTGCGGCAGCACGACCTGCTCGGCGCCGGCCGCGGTCTCGATCCGGCAATCCTCCTGCATGAAGATGGTGTCCGGACCCTGGGGCATCGGCGCGCCGGTGAAGACGCGCAGGGCCGTCCCCCGCGTGGCCTCTCCGGATAGCGGGTGGCCGGCGGCGACCCGTCCGGAGACCGGCAGCCGGGTCTCGCCATCGGCCGACAGATCGTCGAAATGCACCGCATAGCCGTCGACCGCCGAATTGTTGTGCGGCGGCACCGATCGGGGCGCCACCAGGTCTTCGGCCAGGAACCGGCCGGCGGCGTCCCTCAGCGGCACGGTTTCGACCCCGGCCACCACGACCAGCCGACGGTCCAACTCGGCCAGCGCCTCGTTGACCGGCGTCAGGGCGCCGCCGAAGGCGAAGCAATCGTCGGTGAGCTGCGCCAAGTCAGTCGGCCTTCAGGCCGGCATGCTCGATGATGAAATCGGCGATTGCCGGGATGTCGTTCAGATCCAGCACGGGGACCGTCACCTCCTGGTCCAGCCCGTCGGTCGCGATCGCCACCACATTGGGGACCTCGCCCCAGAGCAGCGGCTTGCCGACCGATCGTCGGTGGACCTCCAGCTTATCATGGGGCTCGGCCTTGTATCCCTCCGCCAGCACCAGATCGACCGGCGACATATGCGCCAGCAAGGCGGTCAGCGGCGGCTCCGGCTCGTCGCCGCGGATTTCGTGCATCAGCGCCCAGCGCCGGGCGGAGCCGATCACCACCTCGGTCGCGCCCGCCTCGCGATGCCGGTGGCTGTCCTTGCCCGGGCGGTCGACATCGAAGCCGTGATGGGCGTGCTTGATGGTGGAGACGGTGAGGCCGCGGCCGATCAGTTCCGGCAGCAGGCTGGTCACCAGGGTGGTCTTGCCGCTCCCGCTCCAGCCGGAGATGCCCAGGACCTTCACGGGCAGCGGATCGTCGCGGTCACGTCGCCGGCTGCGTCGGCGGGCCGGCCTGCGCCGCGTCCGCGGTCCGCTCTGCTTCCGCGGCCTGCGCCCGTCGCGCCCTGAGCGCCGCGCGCCGGACTCTGCGGACATGCAGCCGCTCGCCCACATAGCGGCCGAAATAGTAACCGGCGACCGAGCCGGCGATGGCGAAGGGCAGGCTGCCGACGGCGGTGATCGTCAGGGGAAGCCCAATCGTCTCCCATGATCCGGCGCCCAGCGGCGCGAAGCTCGCAAGTGCCGTGTCCCAGGACCCGGTGAACAGGCCCGTCAGATCGATCGCGTTGATGGCGGCGATCATCGGCTCGATGGTGATGACCGAGGTGTCGCACTGGAGCATGGCGCAGCCGATGAAGAAATAGCCGGTGTAGATCGGAACGATCGTCAGCGGGTTGGTCACGCTGGTCAGCAACACCGCCAGCGCCAGGTTTATCGGCCGCCGGATCGCCCGGCCGACCAGCCAGATCAGGAACACCCCGATCAGCTGAATGCCGACGCTGGCGGTCAGCCCGAACGCCAGCCCGACCACGGCCGTCCGCCCGACCACCGACGGCGACAGCCGCATCCGGTTGATCGGCTTCAGGAACCTGCGGAAATACTGGCGTCTAAAAAAGCGCACTGTGACTAAGCCACGTCCATATTATCGCGGTTTCGTGCGGCCGGTTCGGCCCTTCCGTCCCCGCTTTGATCATACATTGAGTGTACCGGGACAATCGACAAGCCCCGATAAACACTCACGAAAGTTTCATGCCTTGCCCACCGTGTCCGCTCCCTGCGGCGTCTGTCCCTTGGTCTTGGACTTGCCCGCCGGCGCCTCGACGATCTGGCTCGCGCTCTCCTGCACATATTGCCAGCCGGTGATCAGCGTCAGCACGCTGGCGGCCCAGATGCCGATCACGCCGATCAGCGTCACCGGCAGGAAATCCGGGCCCGCATCGCCGACGATGAGGAATCCCAATGCGACCATCTGCACCACGGTCTTCCATTTCGCCAGGAAGGTGACCGGCAGCCCCTTGCTGCCGAGTCCGGCGAGGAATTCGCGCATGCCCGAGACCAGGATCTCGCGCATCAGGATGATCAGCGCCGGGATGATCGAGATGCCGCCCAGCTGTCCGGATCCGACCAGCAGCAACAGCACTGCGGCGACCAGCATCTTGTCGGCGATCGGGTCCAGCAGCTTGCCGAAGGCGGAAACCTGCTCGCGCTGCCGGGCCAGATAGCCGTCCAGATAGTCGGTCATCGCGGCCAGGGAGAATACCGCGCAGGCTAGCCACGCGGCCCAATCCGCGGGCACGAAGAACAGTGCCACGATGACCGGAATGCACGCGATCCGCGACAATGTGAGAATATTCGGCAGTGTGATCAGGCTTGCGGACAATGGGGACCCCAGATCTTCACGGTTATTCGGTCTTCAACCCGTTTTCTACGCGCCGCTGCCAGGCCGGCGGACCGTTGATCCGTGCCGGCAACGAGACAGTCTATCTGTCCTGATTAAAATGATCATAAATCTTTTTCGCGACGGATTTGCTGACGCCGTCAACGGCCTGCAGATCTTCCAGGCTGGCGCGCGCCACGGCCCGCGCCGATCCGAAATGCAGCAGCAGCGCCTTCTTGCGCCGCGGTCCGATGCCGGCGATTTCGTCGATCGGCGACTGGCCGACCTGTTTGACGCGGCGGGCCCGGTGCGTGCCGATGGCGAACCGGTGCGCCTCGTCGCGCAACCGCTGTAGGAAGTACAGCACCGGGTCCCTCGGCTCAAGGCTGAATGGCACCCGCTCGGGCTGGAAGAACCGCTCGCGGCCGGCATTGCGGTCCGGGCCCTTGGCAATGGCGACCACCGGCTGGTCGGCGATGCCAAGCTCGGCCAGCACCTCCTGGGCCGCCGCCAGCTGGCCCTTGCCGCCATCGATCAGGACCAGGTCCGGCCACTCGCTGCCGCTGCGATCCGGGTCCTCCTTCAGCGCCCGGGAAAAGCGCCGGTTCAGCACCTCGCGCATCATGGCGTAGTCGTCGCCCGGGGCCACGTCGGATTTGATGGTGAACTTGCGATAGGCGTTCTTCATCAGCCCGTCCGGTCCGGCCACGATCATGGCGCCGATGGCGTTGGTGCCGGAGATGTGGCTGTTGTCGTAAACCTCGATGCGCTGCGGCGTCTGGTCCAGGGCAAAGGCCGCCGCCACCCCCTCCAGCAGCTTGCGCTGGGAGGCGCCGGCGGCCATGCGCCGGCCCAGCGCCTCGCGGGCATTGGCCAGGGCGTGGTCGATCAGCCGGCGCTTGTCGCCGCGCTGGGGCCGCAGCAGCGATACCTTGTGGCCGGCATTGAGCGACAGCGCTTCGGCGATCAACTCGCCCTCCTGCAGGGCATGGCTGACCAGCACCAGCTTGGGCGCGGGCTTGTTGTCGTAGAACTGGCCGATGAAGGCGGCCAGGACGGCGGCGGCGTCCAGATGCTTGTCGTGGCTGGGGAAATAGGCGCGGGTGCCGTAGTTGCGGCCGCCCCGGAAGAAGTAGACCTGGATGCAGGTCTGCCCGCCGGCCTGGTAGGCCGCCATCGCGTCGGCATCGCCGATATGCTCGGCATTGATGTCCTGATGCGCCTGGACCGCCGCCAGAGCCTTGATGCGGTCGCGTAGCCGGGCCGCGGTCTCGAAGTCCAGCGCGTCGGAGGCGGCCAGCATCTCCTCCGCCAGCTGGGCCTGGACCGCCTGGCTCTTGCCGCTCAGGAAATCGACGGCCTGGGCCACCTGGGTGGCGTAATCCGCCTCGTCGACCAGGCCGACGCAGGGGGCGGTGCAGCGCTTGATCTGGTATTGCAGGCAGGGCCGGGTGCGGCTGGAGAACACCGTGTCCGGGCAAGACCGCAGCAGGAAGGCACGCTGCAGGGCGGTGATCGTGCGGTTGACGGCGCCGGCCGACGCAAAGGGCCCGAAATAGGTGCCCGGCCGCTTCTGGGCGCCGCGATGCTTGGCGACCTGGGCGAAGGGGTGGTCGCTGGCGATCAGGATATGGGGGAAGGTCTTGTCGTCGCGCAGCAGCACGTTGTAGCGCGGCCGCAGGCGCTTGATGAGATTGGCCTCCAGCAGCAGCGCCTCGACCTCGGACCGGGTGACCACGAACTCCATGGCCACCGTCTCGGCGATCATCTGCAGCAGTCGGGCCGGGTGCTTGCCGGTCTGGGTGTAGGTGGTGACGCGCTTGCGCAGGTTGCTGGCCTTGCCGACATAGAGCGCCTCGCCCTCGGCATCGAGCATGCGATAGACACCGGGGCCGTTCGGCAGCGTCTTGAGGTGGCCCTGGATGGTTTCGATGCCGGCGGCCAGGGTCTCGGCGGTCAGGCGGCGGCGGCCGGTCGAAGCCTTGCCGGGCCGGCCGTCATCGGCCGCCGGTCCGGATGTCGATGCCGGAGAACTGGTCATGTCCGGAATATCGTCTGCGGCGCCCTTGCAGGCAACCGCCTGGCCTCTCTCTGGTGACACAAATGCAAGCGATTTCACTATCCACGAAGGCTGTGGATAACTCTGTCGATAAGGTCCGTTGCAGGGCATCGGAGTCGCGCAATCGCGCGATTGTGACACGTCTGCCTAAAAAAGAGGCAAATCAGTCAACTCGTTGATTTCAATACAAAAAACGAATGTCAACCGTTAAGGAATTATGAAGGAACAAAAAACCTGGGATGATCAGAACGTTATGGTGCATCGACCGCCTTACTGTGCACAACTAATGCGTCGGTGGCCGAATCCTTGCACGCGTGACCAAGCAGCCTACGGTCGCGAAGTCATGAATCCGAACGCCGCCAAACAGTTACCGGTTCTCATTCAACCGGTTTGAAACCGCGACCCGGCTGCGCCCATCCCAAATGCTCGCCGCCATCCAGGGCGATCATCTGGCCGGTCAGTCCGGGCGCATCCAGGATGAAGCGAATGGCCGCGGCGATTTCCTCGGGTTCGGTGCTGCGCTGCATGGGCACATTCTGCCATTGCAGCCGGAAATGCTCGTCGGTCTGGCGTTCGCCCTGCAGCGTCGGCCCCGGCCCGATGGCATTGACCCGGATTCGCGGCGCCAGCGCCATGGCCAGGGTCCGGGTCAGGGTCCACAGTCCCACCTTGCTGACCGTGTAGGACATGAAATACGGCGTCGGGTTCCACACCCGCTGGTCCAGGATGTTCACCACATTGCCGGCCGGCCCCTCCGGTAGCGCCCGCGCGAAGGCCTGGGTCAGCACCACGGGCGCGCGCAGATTGGCCTCCATATGCAGATCCCAGGTCTCGCGCCGGCCCTCGAGGATGTCGTCATGGACGAAGGACGCGGCGTTGTTGACCAGCAGCGTGACCGGCCCCAGGGCGTCGGCCGCCGCCGGCACCAGGCCAAGCACCTGCTCCTCCTCGGTCAGCGGCGCCTGCAATGCGGTGGCCCGGCCGCCGAGGCCTTCGATCTCGGCCACCACCTCAGCGGCGTCGTCGCCGGAAGTGTTGTAGTGGATGGCGACGGCCCAGCCATGCCGGGCCAGATCGAGGGCGATGGCGCGGCCGATGCGCCGCGCTGCGCCGGTGACCAGCGCGGTCCCCGCCGGCGTGTCTTTGGATTTGGCCATGTGGGCAAGGTGGGCGAAATGGCCGGGCTGTCAAGCCCGCCGCCGCCAGGCCTCAGGGCAACAGGCTCTCGACGCCGACGAACTGGATGACGATGAACGCGGCGTAGGTGAACAGGAACAGGCCCGCCTCGCCCCGGCTGAGGCGCAGGCCGGAATACATGAACTGGATCATCATGGCGCTGACTCCGGCCATCACCCACAGGTCGAAGCGCACGATCTGCGCCGGCAGCTCTATGGGAATGACGCAGGTGACGACGGCCATCACGCCCATCAGGTTGAACAGGTTGCTGCCGATGACATTGCCCAGCGCCACATCGGCGTGCCGGCGCAACGCCGCCACCACCGTCGTGGCCAGTTCCGGCACCGAGGTGCCGAAGGCGACCAGCGTCAGGCCGATCACCTCTTCGGAGACGCCGAAGGCCCGGGCCAGCCCCTGGGCGCCGGCAATCAGCAGCTCGGCGCCGAACATCACGCCGGCGAGCCCGGCGACCACTGCGAGAACGGACAGCCAGATGGCCCCGGCAATCGGCTCGATTTCGTCGGCCTCCCGGGCGTGCAGACCGTTTCCGGCCCGCTTGTCGCTGCGATAGGAGACGTACATGTATCCGGCGAGCATCGCCAGGGCGACAACCCCATAGACGATATTGAGCATGCCGAGGAGGCCGGCGACGATGAAGAAGGCGGTTGCCGCCAGCATCGCCGAGCCGTCGCGGAAGATGGCCATGCGGCTGCAGCGAATCGGTGCGATCAGCCCGGCGACCCCGAGAATCAACAGGATGTTGGCGATGTTGCTGCCGACGATGTTGCCCACGGCCAGGCCCGGCGACCCCTCGAGCGCCGCTCTCAGCGAGATCACCAACTCCGGCAGGGATGTGCCCAGGGCCACCACCGTCAGGCCGATCACCAGAGGCGAAACGCCCAGGCTGCGCGCGATACCCACGGCGCCCCGGACCAGGTAATCCGCTCCCACCATCAGCAGCACCAGGCCGCCGACGGTCATGGCGGTGTCCATGATCAATGTCGGACGCTCCCGCTGACGGGGCGCGGCGCGGTTGCGGGACGGGCCGGCGGCATGGTGGACGTGCTCGCTGCGGAGTGGCGAAGGACGGGACGCGGGGTCCCGCCGCAAACCGGACATATAGGGGCGAGTCGGCCAGAGGCAAAGCGCTATCAGCAATTCCGAGGCCGGCTTCGCGTTTCGTTCTCGCCGGTCTCTGGGATTCGGAGCCGATCATGCCGCGCCAGAATCGGAATGGACTTGGCCCGGGACCGAGGGACATAGTTGTGGGTGCGGCCTCGCATTTTCGGGGTGGTGTTTAGGGGAGTTTTCATGAGCATTGCATTGGATCCAGGCATTGGCGGACGGTCGATCGCCCCCGGTGCCCTAAAGATTGCCGATATCGTGCTGTCGACGACGCCGGCCGGCGTTTCCAAGGCCATTCGCCTCGCCACGCTTTCCAAGGTCAGCCACGCGATGTTGTGCATCGGCGGCGATCTTGTCGTGGAGGCCATCGGTGACGGGGTCGTCCAGCGCTCCATCTTCGATGCCGTGAAGGAGGCCAACCTGGCGGTGGCCTACCGCCACCCGGGCCTGACCGAAATGCAGGCGCTCAAGGTGCGCGATTTCGCGGGTCGTCAGGTCGGGAAGGACTACAATTACGGCGCGCTGATCAGGCAGGCGGGGGTCAAGCTACCGCCGCAGGCGCAGGCCGTGGGACTGGCCGGGTTCGCCGGCTTCAGCCTCGGCTGCTGGATCACGGGCGACGTGGAGTGCGCAAACATGCGCGACAAGGTCAATCCCTTCATCAAGAGAGATGAGTTCTTTTGCTCCCAGCTGGTGCTTGCCGCCTATGAGCACGCGGGAGTCGCCTTGACGACGAAGAAGCCGGTCTGGAGCAGCCCGGAAGACATTGCCAAGGCAAGGCTGAAGGGAAAGCTACTCTATGTGGGCCACCTGAAGGCCTGAACGGCGCCGATCACGGCCCCCGACGTCGCCGTCCCCGTCCCCGGCGGGCCGGCTTGGGGGTGGCGGAGCGGTGGCCGGACGGGCCGCCGCTGCGGGCGTCGACGATCTTGGCGCCGTATTGCGTGTCCTCGGGGGCCAGGCCGAGCTCGCTCTGCTCCAGCCGGCGGATCTCGTCGCGCAGCCGGGCCGCCTCCTCGAACTCCAGATCGGCGGCCGCCGTGCGCATCTTCTCTTCCAGATCGGCGATGTGCTCGATCAGGGTCTTGCCGGTCAGATGCGGCGCCTCGCCGACGCCCGTGGTCACCGTCACCCGGTCGCCGCGCTCATAGACGCTGTCCATGATGTCGGCGATGTTCTTGCGCACGCTCTCCGGCGTGATGCCGTGTTCCTTGTTGTAGGCCTCCTGCTTGGCGCGCCGGCGATTGGTCTCGTCGATGGCGAATTGCAGGCTGTCGGTGATGGTGTCGGCATAGAGGATGGCGCGGCCGTCGACGTTACGGGCGGCGCGGCCGATGGTCTGCACCAGGGAGGTGCGGGAGCGCAGATAGCCCTCCTTGTCGGCATCCAGGATCGCCACCAGCCCGCATTCCGGAATGTCGAGCCCCTCGCGCAGCAGGTTGATGCCGATCAGCACGTCGAAGGCGCCCAGGCGCAGGTCGCGGATGATCTCGATGCGCTCCAGGGTCTCCACGTCGGAGTGGATGTAGCGCACCTTGATGCCGGCCTCGTGCATGTATTCGGTCAGCGCCTCGGCCATCTTCTTGGTGAGCGTGGTGACCAGCACCCGCTGGCCCTTGGCGACGCAGTCGCGGCATTCGGCCAGCAGATCGTCGACCTGGCTGGCGGTCGGCCGGACCAGCAGCTGCGGGTCGGTCAGGCCGGTCGGCCGCACCACCTGCTCGGTGAAGATGCCGCCGGTGCGCTCCAGCTCCCACGGGCCCGGAGTGGCGGAGACGAACACGGTCTGCGGCCGCATCGCCTCCCATTCCTCGAATTTGAGCGGCCGGTTGTCGACGCAGGCCGGTAGGCGGAAGCCGAATTCCGACAGGGTCTCCTTGCGGGCCCGGTCGCCGCGGAACATGCCACCCAGCTGCGGCACCATGACGTGGCTCTCATCGACCACCAGCAGGGCGTCTTCAGGCAGGTATTCGAACAGGGTCGGCGGCGGCTCGCCCGGCGCCCGGCCGGTCAGGTAGCGGGAGTAGTTCTCGATGCCGGCGCAGGAACCGGTGGCGTCCATCATCTCGATGTCGAACTGGGTGCGCTGCTCCAGCCGCTGCGCCTCCAGCAGCTTGCCGTCGCGGTTGAACTCCTCCAGCCGCACCTTGAGGTCCTGCTTCATCTGCTTGATGGCCTGCTGCAGGGTCGGCTTGGGCATGACGTAGTGGCTGTTGGCGTAGACCCGGACCGCCTCCAGCGGGGTGATCTTCTCGCCGGTCAGCGGGTCGATCTCATGGATCGACTCGATCTCGTCGCCGAACAGGGACAGCCGCCAGGCGCGGTCCTCCAGATGGGCCGGGAAGACCTCGATCACGTCGCCCTTGGCGCGGAACATGCCGCGGCCGAAACCGGCATCGTTGCGGCGATATTGCAGCTCGACCAGCCGGCGCAGCAGTTCGGTGCGCGGCACCCGCTGTCCGGTGGACAGCGGCAGGGTCATCTCGCTGTAGGTCTCCACATCGCCGATGCCGTAGATGCAGGACACCGAGGCGACGATGATCACGTCGCTGCGTTCCAGCAGCGCCCGGGTGGCCGAATGGCGCATCCGGTCGATCTGCTCGTTCACCGAGCTTTCCTTCTCGATATAGGTGTCGGTGCGCGGAACGTAGGCTTCCGGCTGGTAGTAGTCGTAATAGGAGACGAAGTACTCCACCGCGTTGTTGGGGAAGAACGCCTTCATCTCCTGATAGAGCTGCGCCGCCAGGGTCTTGTTCGGCGCCAGCACCAGCGTCGGCCGCTGCTGGTGCTGGATCACATGGGCCATGGTGAAGGTCTTGCCCGACCCGGTAACGCCCAGCAGGACCTGGTCCTTTTCCTCCCGCTTCAGCCCTTCGACCAGCTCGGCGATGGCCTGTGGCTGGTCGCCGGCCGGGGAGAACTCAGAGGAAATCTCCAGTGGTGCCGCGGCCTCGGTGGGCGGCAGCTCGTGCTTGCGGATCGCGACGGCGGTGCTCATCCGCTCTTATATCGTGCCGCCGGACGCGATGACCAGAACCACCGGCATCCCCGCGCGTCCATTGCTGTCAGTATGTGTCAGTAGGGTCCGCTCGGCGGACGCCGTGAATTGATGCGGGCCGAAGCGCTGTCCTTGCACATCTCGCCTGAAGTCCCAGCTACGGAGGACCTTGCGACGGACAGGAAGGCCAGCCTTGGGCGCTAATGTGCTGATTGCCCTGTGTTGTGGTTACTTCGCGCTGCTCGCAGGGCTGGCATGCCTCTGGCTGTTTCGCCCGGCCTCTCGCCGGGAGGCCGATCCCGACGATCGATCTCTGGCCGGCGAATCCGAACCGTCCGCGATGCCGGGCGATCGGGCGCGGCACAGCCCCGAAAGTGGCTCGGATAAACGGCCGCTCATGCGGTGCTCGTTCTGCGGCAAATCTCAACATGACGTCGCGAAACTCATTGCCGGTCCCAGCGTCTTCATCTGCGATGAATGCGTGGCCGAGGCTATGCGCATAATGCGCAGGACACTCACGGAGGACTGGGATGATCGGCCCGGGCCCGCCGCTCTGGCGGGACTTCTGGACCGCGTTGTCGATGGTAATCGACACGCCAAGAAGGCGCTGGCGACTGCAGTCTGGCGACATGTCGGGCGATTTCAGAGGCCGCTCGTGGGCGGAGACGATCTTCGCTGCGATGTGCTTTTGGCCGGTGGCAAGTCGGCTGTGCGCCGTCGCCTGGTCAGGTTCCTGACCGACCTGTCCGACCTCCCTATGATCGCCATCGACGCCGACGATCTCCTCTCGAGCGGAGATCGCATGGAGGCTCTGAAGGCACTCTGCCTCGCCGTCTATGAACCGTTCTCGGACCACGTCGTCCTGCCGCCTTCAATCCTCTACGTCGACAATATCGATCGCCTTGGCGGTTCCCCCGCCTCCGGGGCGATCCAGAGGGCATTGCTCACCATCATGGGGGGCCGAAACAGCACCGACTGGGAGCTTTGGGGCGCTCCGATCGGCGATTCTCGGAACGTCCAGCTGATCTGTGGCGGAGATTTCAACGGGCTCATGAATGATCACCGGGAGTTTGTCACCGCCGATCTGGAGCGGTTCGGCGTGTGCCGTATGCTCGCAGATCGTCTCACCAGCATTGCAATTCTGGATGCGCGGGGTTAGGCGCCGCTGGCCTTGCCAGTGGCAATTAATCGACTAGCTTCGTTCGCATCGGCCACACTAGGCGATTGCTGGAAACTCGAAGGGGACAAGGTCGGTTGAGAGGAATTGTCGACCGTGCTTTTGCAGCCCTTCGCGGCATCGCGGGTCTGACGGTCAGCTTGGCCGTCGTTGCCGCTTGCGGGCCCACCGACCTGGCGCATCAGCCGGTGCTGGAACCGTTCCCGGCGGAGATCGGGGATTTCTACGGCCACCGCGATGCCGTCTCGGGGTACCTGGCGCGCAATCGGGTGGCCGCCGATCCGGCGGCGGCGGATGAGGAGGTGGCACTCAACGCGCCGTTCGAACGGCGGGCGGCCGATGGCGTCGCCTATCGCGGCAAGTTCCTGCTGTTCCACGGTCTGAGCGATTCCCCATTCATCTGGCGTGACCTGGCCGACGCGTTGAGCCGGGACGGCTTCGACGTGCGGGCCATCCTCCTTCCGGGGCATGGGGTGCGGCCGGGCGCCATGCTGGACGTCGATCAGGAGGATTGGCTGGCGGTGGCACGGGGGCATTTGGACGCCTGGAACACCGACGACACGCCAATCCATCTCGGCGGATTCTCCCTGGGCGGGGTCATCGCGACGGTGCTGGCTTTGGAGGACGATTCCGTCGACGGGCTGCTGCTGTTCGCGCCGGCCTGGCGCAGCGACGAGGACGGCGTCCTGTGGTGGTCGCAGGTGGTGGCCGTGGCCCGCGACTGGGCCTTCACCGGGCCGGTGGTCAATCCGGTGCGTTACCGCTCGATCGCCGTCAATGCGGGCGTACAGTATTACGACATCACCCAATACCTGTTGGACCTCTGGGGCGAAAGAACGCTCGACATCCCCGCCCTCGTGGTGGTGACGACCGAGGATTCCGTGGTTGATGCGGCCTATGTGCGGGAGGTCTTCAACGACCGTCTGCCGGCGCCCGGAAACCGGATCGTGATCTACAGCACCAACGGTGCTGAGCCTCGTAACGGTCGGGAGATAGTCCGGTCCGGCACGAATTCCGAAGGTCGGATCCTGAACCAGTCGCATATGGGCCTGATGATCGCACCGGGGAACCCGCGCTATGGCCGGGATGGCGACCTGGTGGTCTGCAACGGGGTCAGCGAGTCCCTGCGCGGCTCCTGCCGGACCGCACCGCTGCTCTGGTACGGCGCCTGGGGAACGCGGTCGCCCGACGGAACGCCGGTGGCGCGGACCACCTACAATCCGGACTTCGACTTCGTCATGCGGATGGTGCGGATGATCTTCGCCCCGGAGGCGGGCAGCTAGGGCAGCCTCACTTGCCGGGCAGCGGCAGGGCGTTGAGATACAGCAGGTTCCACAAGGATATCGGTTCTCTGCCGCCTGTCGGTATCCCATAGGCGGGCGCCGGCATGGGCCCCAACTCCGGCTGGATCGATCCGGGCGCGGAAGATCGGTGGCGCGCCGGCGCTTCGCTCGTCACGTCCATCGCATCCTCGAAACGGCCGGCGAAACGGGCGTGGACGGCATCCAGGCTGCGCGCGGTGCCGGTGGCCGGATCGAAGAACACGGATCGGTTGGCCCGCGCGGCGGCCGGGAAGAGGTCCGCCGCCGGACGGTCGGGCGTGGTGCGCTGGGCGTTCAGGAAGACCGAGGCCCCTTCGGCGCCGAGGAAATGCGCCAGGTAGAGCTCGGTGGAGCCGATCTCGCCGCCGACCTCGCGCTGCAGGTGCGCCTTGTTGGCATTGGCCAACTCGCCGGCCATCACCGCGTTCAGCCGGGCATCGTGGCGCAGGTCGAGGATGCGCTGCCTTGCGGCCGGGTCGGCGACATCGGGGCGTCCGTCCGGGCCGTCCTCGATCTGGCGGGCCAGCCCGCCCAGCCCGTGCCGGGCTCCGTGCTCGCGGACCATCTGCAGCCAAGTCGCCTCGATGAACTGGTACAGGCCGGCGGCGCTGCTGGTGGCCGCCTCGGCATCAGCGCGGAAGCCGCTTTCCTGGGCCGCCTTGGCCAGCATGTAGTCGAAATCCGCGCCGGTGCGCCGGCTTGCCTCGCGCACCGCGCCCAGTACGCTGTCGCTCACCCGATAGCCGTCGATGATATGGGTTGTCGCCATCGCCTCAATGCCGCCTTGCGGAAGTGTTGTCCTCCATCAAAGCAATCCCGATGCCAGCCGCACATACTGGATTCCCGGGAGACCTCCGAACCTGCGGGGCGGGTGGTCGGCAGGTTCTGCCGACCGGCATGGCGCTTTTGACCGATCGCAAGGCACGTTAGGATTGAATGATGGACGACACCATCACCCTTAAGATCTTTGCCATCGTGGCGCTGATCTTCGGATTGGCCGGTTTCCTTGCCGGGAACCCGGTCTTCCTCGCCATTGCCGGTCTGGCGGTCTCCAACCTGATCGGCGCCTTCCTGATGGGCGGCCAGGACATCACCAGGCGTCGCACGGCGCATCGGCACGGCACCCGCTCGCCCTCCAGCCCCGGCACCTGACACTTCCGCGTCGTGGGCGCGCGGCGCTGTTGGCCGGCGCCTCCGCTCTGCTATGTTGCGCTGCAATGTGACTCAGCGACGGACAGGGCGACATGGCGGGGACGATGAAGGCGGCGGTGATCCGGGAGTTCGGTGCGCCCCTGGTGATCGAGGACATGCCGGTGCCGGAGCCCGGTCCGGGCCAGATCGTCGTCAGGATCGCCGCCACCGGCGTCTGTCACACGGATTTGCACGTCGCCGATGGCGACTGGAAGGTGAAGCCGGAGCTGCCGCTGATCCCCGGCCATGAGGGTGTCGGCACCGTGGCGGCAATCGGCGCCGGGGTGCGCAACGTCAAGGAGGGCGACCGGGTCGGCGTGCCCTGGCTCTACTCCGCCTGCGGCCATTGCGAGCATTGCCTGGGCGGCTGGGAGACCCTGTGCAACGCCCAGCGCAATACCGGCTATTCGGTCAATGGCGGCTACGCGGAATTCGCCCTGGCCGAGGCGGATTTCGTCGCCCATCTGCCGGACGCGGTGGATTTCGCGCCTGCCTCGCCGCTGCTCTGCGCCGGGCTGACGGTCTACAAGGGGCTGAAGCAGACCGACACCAAGCCGGGCGAGTGGATCGCCGTGGTCGGAGTCGGCGGCCTCGGCCATCTTGCGGTGCAATATGCCAAGGCCATGGGCCGGCATGTGGTGGCGGTCGACGTATCGACCTCCAAGCTGGACCTGGCGACCCGGCTGGGCGCCGATCTGGCGATCGACGCATCGGATGGCGACGCGGTGCGGGCGGTCCGCAAGGCGGTCGGCGGGGTGCATGGCGCGCTGGTGACGGCCTCCTCCAACGCCGCTTTCACCCAGGGCCTGCGCATGCTGCGCAAGCGGGGAACCGCGGTTCTGCATGGCCTGCCGCCGGGCGACTTCCCGGTGCCGATCATGGAGATGGTGCTGCAGGGCAAGACGGTGCGCGGCTCCATAGTCGGCACCCGCCTCGACCTCATCGAATGCCTCGCCTTCGCCGCCGAGGGCAAGGTCGCCGCCACGGTCGAGACCCAGCCGCTTGAAGCGGTAAACGCCGTGCTGGACCGCATGCGCCAGGGCACGATCGACGGCCGCGTCGTGCTGGAGATTTAGCGCCGCGATGCGTCACGGCACGCCGGGGCACGTCTCCGCGTAGTCGATGTCCTCCAGACCCAGCGGATAGCTGAACGGCGGTGAGCCGAAGAGGACCCAGTCGTCACGATATCTGTGCAGCTTGCCCGTCAGGCAGAACTCTCGGCTCACGTCGCCAACTTCGAACTCGGTGAGAATATACGCGCCAAGGTCCCGGTCATCAGCGTATGGCTCGACAAAGTCGCCGACGAGAAAGGAGAACGACGGATCGGAGACGCCGATCACCCGCATATCGAGGCAATTCTCGCAGGCGAAGTGCATGAAGTGTGCCCGGATGGTGACGGTCTGATCGTGTTGCCGCCCATCACGAATGGTCTTCGCCGCCATGAAACCGCCCAGGGCGACCGCCGGCGCGGCCACGATCGCGACAAGCAGCCAGAGGACCAGTCGTCCAGCGCCACGCCTGCCCCGGGGACCCGTCATCGCGCAATCCTCGCAAGAATCTCCTGATCGGTTAGAAAGCCGGACTTCCTCGTCTCGAAGGCCTTTTCGCCGCCGTTGTATACGGCGCGCAATCCGTGCCGGTAGTCCTGGTTCTCGTTGGTATGGGGCCGGCCGGGAAATTCGGGCGTGCTCTTGGTCACGTGGCCGATCACGAAGGCCCTTTCCTTGCCTGCATCGTGCAGGTGTCGGGAAACGGTTTTCGCCATATTGTCGAGCAGGGGCACCTCTCCCGCCGCGCTGCACCCGTGGAACTGCACCCGCGCCGCCTCAACGAAGTTGCGGAAGTCGATATCGGAGAAATAGCGCCACCCCCCGATGAAGGCGTTCACGTCATCGGTGAAGCTGCCATAGGAGCTGATCGCCGCGCGGGCGGCGAAGCTTGTCACGAAGCCGCAGTTCTCGTCGTCCCGGATGGAGAAGTTCAACGAAACCTCGGTGCCGTGCGACAGGATGTCCAGAGACCGGATCGAGTTGCGCGGCCGGGCGTTCAGCATCGCCACGATGTCGCTGGCACAGGTGATCTTCTTCATCACGCCCCGCGTTGCGAAATCGCTGTAGTCGGCCCTTACGTTCCGGGCGGCGAACTCGAAGGCGGCATTGTGCGCGGGACCTTGGGGCCGGCGGGACCCGTCATTGTTGATCTCGCGCGCGCCGCCGTACCAGATGAACCGGGTCATGCCTGACCTTGGATTGTGGACGTCGACTCCATTGCTCCAGAAAGGAATACCCCGATTCTGTCCGAATTCCGAACGGCAACACCTCCATCGACGGCCAGGCGGTGCTGGAGTGGCCGTCCGGGCCCGCGGTGGCCCGCGAACCCGGAGCTGTAGGCGTCAGGCGTGCACCGCCTGATTGGCGGAATGAGCGGCCGCCGCCTTTTCCTTGCGCGGATGCGGCCGGCCGGTCTCGGCGAAGTGCTTCAGCTCCTCGACGGATTCGGTGAGCAGCTTGCCGATTTGCATGCGCATCATCCAGCCCATCAGAAGGTTGAATGGAAACGAGAGCTGGACCTCCAGCCACATGTCGACGCGGCACTGGCCGGGTCCCTTGGCCGTGACCTTCCAGTTGTTGACCATCTGCCGCACGAAGAACGGCATCTTTTCCGCCTGGGCCGAATAGGCCATCTCGCGGCCGGCCTCGTCGTAGCGGACCATGGTCTCCCGGACCGGGCCGAGCGTGGTCTCGCAGACCCGCCCGGAGGCCGGCGCGCCCTTCGGCGCCCGGCCTGCGTCGCGGTTGCGCGAAACGTTGACCGAACTGGCCCAGTCCTGGACCCGCAGGTAGTCGGGGCCGAGGATCGTCCAGACCCGTTCGGCCGGCGCGTCGATGGCGATCGATTTCCTGATCTGCATCACACGTCTCCCTTGATTGCGGTGAAGCGATGGGCCGGTCAGCCGAAGATCTGGCCGCCGATGGCGTAGCCGCCCTCGGCGGTCTCGCTGACCTGCACGCCGATGAACTGCTTGATGTCGCCCTTGCCTTCCTCGGCGGCGACGTCGTTCAGGGCGTTGGTCAGGCGGTCGACGATCTTCGCCTTCTGCTCCTTGGACCAGGCGCCCTGGGGCACGGTGAGTGTCAAAGTCGGCATGGGAATGCTCCGTGATCGGGTTTAAGGGACCGGTCGTCGACAATTCCGAAACGATCGGTATATAATTATTCTGAACTGTTCGTTTCAGAAGTCAAGCATGTTATGAACTGACCGGTTCAGAACGAGGATCCGGCCATGGCGAGACCGCGGGCATTCGACGAGGAGGAGGTGATCGGCAAGGCCATGATGGCCTTCTGGCGCAACGGTTATGACCGCACCTCGATCGTCGATCTGGAGGCGGCGACCGGCCTGTCGCGGATCAGCATCTACAACGCGTTCGGCGACAAGGAGGGGCTGTTCGCGCGGGCCCTGGACCGCTACCACGCCATGGCGACGGAGAACATCTCCCACTGCCTGGCGGATGGCACGCTGGAGCAGATCGCCAGGTTGTTCGAGGGCATGGCGGCGGAGGATCCGGACTCGCCGGTCAATTTCGGCTGCCTGATGGTCAACACGGTGCTGGACGTGAAGGGCATCAGCCCGGAGATCGCGGCCAAGGTGAAGGCCTATCGCGACATGCTGACCAACTCCTTCCGCGGCGCCCTCGGCCGGGCCCGCGACAGCGGCGAGATCGGCGCCGACGAGGATGTGGACGACCTCGCCGAGTTCCTGGTCGGCGCCATGTGGGGCATGCTGGCCACCATCCGGCTCTATGGCGACGCCGGCGCCTGCGCGCCGACCGCCCGGGCCGTGGTCGAGACCGTCCGGCGCTGGGGCCGCTGATCGTCCGGTCCTCCTGCCGGATACCGTCCTCAACGCCCATGCGATGCAGGCCCAGTCTCAACTCCGCAATTTATCTTTAATGTGATATATTGTGGTTAAGGCCGACCACGCCTCAACGACCGCGCGACAAGGACAGGAGGACGACATGGGCTGGAGCTATTGCGGACGCCTCAAGGAATTCATGCTCTGGACGAATCTCAAGGGTCAGTACGGCGTCTACGAGATCGGCTTCCTGCGCGGGGACTATTTCAACCCGGTCTATATCGGGATTTCCAAGAAGTGCATGTATTGCCGCCTCGCCGCCCATTGGCTGGAGGACGGCAGCAAGAGCGTCGCCGGCTTCTATGAGGAGAAGCGCAAGCGGATCAGAAGCAGCAAGTACGAGACCAACCGCTTCTACGACAATCTCTGGTTCCGCACGATGGCGACCAAGAACCTCTCCCTGGAGGGCCGCAATCTGCGGGATTACGGGTACGGCCAGGGTGACGCCTATTACGACGACTTCGTCTACAAATTCAACCGCAAGGGCGAACAGATCAAGTCGGTCGACGATTGGGAAGAGGAGATCGGCGAGTACGACAGGGACCCGGACAAGAAGAGCAGCAAGGGCTGCAAGGTCGGGTCCCGCTGCACCTTCTGGCGGGTCCTCTACAACGCCGGCTGGCGCTATGAGGAGTTCATGGACGAGTTCGCCTGAGCCGTCCGCCGGCGCACGACATGACTCTGTTTCCGCCCTGGTCTAGGCGCCGAACACCACCTGGTTGATCGGCGGCAGGTTGGCGCTGACCAGGGTCCAGCTTTCCCCGCCATCGCCGGTCGACCACAGGCTGCCGGTGGTCGAGCCCATCGCCAGCCGCGCACCGCTATCGTCGATCGCCAGGGCATGGCGATAGACCAGATCGTAGGCCGCGCCATCGGGCAGCCCGTTGGCCAGCTGCTCGAAGCTCTCGCCGCCATCCCGGGTACGGGTGACGACAAAACGTCCGTCGGTGGGAATGCGGCATTCATCCTTTACCGCCGGCACGAACCACGCCGTGTCAGGGTCGGCCGGATGCGCGGCGACGGCAAAGCCGAAGGCCGACGGCCGGGCCGTGGTGATCTCGACGAAACTGGCGCCGGCATCGTCGGAGAGGAAGATGCCGTTATGGTGCTGGCACCAGATCCGCCCGGGCTCGGCGGTGCAGCGCGACAGCAGGTGCGGGTCCTGGATGTGGCGGTCGTCCTTCATGTCCGGCGGCATGTAATCGGCGCGCAGGCCCTGGCCGCCCAGGCTCCAGCTCGCGCCGCCATCGGTGCTGGTCCACACCCCGCCGCAGGACACGCCGACCGTCAGCGCATCGCTGTCGCGCGGATCGACCGAGATCGAATGGATGCCGGGGTCGTCGTAGCCGCCGCCGAACCACTCCTTGCGCTCCGGCACCGCCCACAGGCTCTCGACCAGCGACCAGCTCTCGCCGCGATCGGCGGAGCGGAAGAGGCCGCCGGGCAGGGTGCCGGCCCAGATCACCCCCGGCCGGTCCGGCCCGCCGGCCGCCAGGGTCCAGATCAGGGAGACGCTCGGCCCGTCCTCCTTGCCGTCTGCCTTGGGGAAGGCGGGCGCCGGCAGCTCCGTCCAACTCTCCCCGCCATCCTCGGAGCGGTGAAACTTGATCCCGAAATGGCCGAGATTGAGCGCCGCATAGAGCGTGCCGTCGCGGCCGTCGGGCAGCAGGGCCGTCACCGGCTCGCCGGTGAAGGCCAGTCTAGTGCTGCGCCAGCCGCCTTTGTCCGGCACCAGCGTGAACAGCCCCTTGCGGGTCGCGGCGTACAGCGTTTCGCTCATCTCAGCCCCCTGACAAGGCCTGGAAGACATGGACTTCGCCATCGGCGGCGACCGGATCGCTCAGCCGGATGCGGTCGACAACCGGCCGGTCGGCGACATACACGTTCACATGCCGGCGCAGGCGGTCCTGGTCGTCCAGGATATAGGAGCGCCGCCGCGGATTGCCGGCGAACACGGCGTCCAGCACCTCGGCCACCGTCGCGCCTTCGGCCTCGACGGTAGGGCAGTCCAGATGGCGTTGCAGGTTCGCCGTGAAGCTGACGCGCGGCATGGCCCCTCTCCGAGCCGGAAGCGTGACTCCGATCCCGGCAGGGCGCAACCATGGGATGATGACGGGTCGGCGCTCTAGGACCCCGAGTGGGTTCCGGAATCGGCCGTCTCGACGCCGGGCTCCGGCTCTTCCGCCACCGCGTGGACCAGGAAGCGCAGCGGGCCGCCGGGGGTTATCGCGTCGAACGGGTAGCAGGTCGCCAGCGTGACGGTGGAGGCGAACGGGCTTGCCGGGATCGCGGCGTTGCGGTGGTCGACGATCTCGGTGCCGGCAACCCGATAGGCGTGCACCGATCCATCGGCGGTGTGCAGCCGCAGCCGGTCGCCCTGGCCCACATGGCGCAGGAACTCGAAATGCGTGTCGCGATGGGCGCTGATCAGCGCCGGCCCGGGATCGCCGATGGCGGAGAAGCCATGCAGCTGGCCGGGACCGAAGGCGAGCGTGCGGCCGCTGGCGCCGTCCAGCACGATCAGGTCGGCCCCATGGTCCGGCGCCTCCAGCCTGGCCACCGGCCAGGTATCGGCCCAGGGCCATGGGCGCACCTGTTCCTGGCCGGCCAGCGTGCGCTCCCAGGCACGCTGCAGCAGCGCCTGCGCCAGCAGCGCCTTGGCATGGATATAGAGGCCGGAGCCGGCCTGCCACAGCCCGAGGGCTGCCAGCAGGCCGGCCATTGCCAGGATCGTGGGGCGTCGGCTCATGCGACCAGGCGCCGCTGGCCGGCGACCCAGAGCAGCAGGGCCGCCGCCAGCAGCAGGATGGCGCCGAACGCGATATTGGCCGCAGCCGAGGTCGCGGTGCCGGGAAGCTGCGCCACGTGGATCGGCGACCCGGTTTCGGCCATGGAGCGGATCGCGGCGACCGAGTCGGGATGCGGACCGGACAGCGATGCGTCCTGCAGCGGCGCTGGGTCCGATTGCTGCGGCCGGGGGCCGGCCATCTGCATGTCGACGCCGTGCGGCATGTTGGTCGCCACCGCCTCGGTGGTGAGGTCTTCCTCCGGCGGCCGCACCACCTCCTCGTCGACCGCGACCAGGCTGGTGTACTGGCTGACCAGCTGGTGCGCCAGGGCGACCTCCAGGATTTGGTCGCGGGTGGCCCCGGGATCGGCGCCGCGATAGCGGTCGCGCTCCAGCTCCGCGATCTTGCCCCGCGCCCAGAGCGCCGCCACGCCCGGCGCGTCGCGGCCGGTCTCCAGGGTCGCCAGGCGCTGCCACGGCGCCCCGGCGGCGCTGCCGGTGACCGCCACATCGCCTTCGGTGTCCAGGGGCAGGCGGACGCTCACCAGCACCGGCTCGCCGACATAGAGGTCGGGCACGGTCGCCGGATAGGCCTCGGGTGTGTCGCCGCTTGGCCAAGTGACGGCGATGCCGGTCAGCGCCGGCCGGTCGAGCTTGTCGAACAGGGCCGCCATGGTCTCGCCGACCTCCCGGGTCGCGCCGATATAGGTGAAGGTGCCGCGGCCGATCTCCGCCGCCTCGCGCATGAAATGGCTGTTCGGCGCGCTGCCGATGCCGACCGTGAACAGCCGGGTCGAGCCGAGCAGGCGGTGGATCACGGTGAACAGCTCGGCCTCGTTGCCGACGCTGCCATCGGTGATGAAGACGACCTGGCGGATGGTGCCCTCCTCGGCTGTGCCGTCCAGCGCCATCTCCAATGCCTGGCGCATCTCGGTGCCGCCATCGGCGACCAGGCCGCCAACAAAATTGCGTGCCCGGCGCAGGGTGCCCTCGACCGCCGGCTTGGCGCTGGAGAACAGGGCGTTGGGCTGGTTGTTGAATTCGATGATGTTGAAGCGGTCGCTGGGGCCCAGCCGGGCCAGGCCGTCCAGCAGCGCCTGGCGCGCCTGGAGGATCGAGTCGCCGGCCATCGAGCCGGAGGTGTCGATCACGAAGACGATCTCACGCGGCCGGTCCTCCGCCGCGATGGCGGCATCCTCGGCGATCGGCGGCATGACCAGCAGCAGGTAGTACTCCGCATCCGCGACCGTCTCGCGGAAGACGCCCAGGGTCGGCGCGGCGGTCGCCACCGGCCGCCAAGTCAGCTCGAAATCCCGGTCGGCCCAGACCGCGCCCTCGGCCAGGGTGATGGTGAACCGCCCATCGTCGTGATCTTCGACGGCGATGCCGTGATAGGGGCTCTCGATGGCCTCCACCGGGAAACCGGGATCCAGCCTTACGGTCAGCGTCACCGGGTTGACCGGGCCGGTGCCGGGGGCGGCGACCGGCGGCGTGATGCGGCTGGCGTCCGGGACACGGTCGGTGTCGACCGCCCAGCCGGTGCCTTCCAGATCCGCCTCCGTGGCGGCGATCGGCGTGCCGGGGATGTAGCGCGGCAGCACCACCATCGGGAAGCGCATGGAGAACAGCCCTGCGGCGGCGTCATAGGCCAGCGATTGCTGATACTCGATGGTGACGACGAGGGAGTCGTTCGGCGCGATGTTGGCGACGGCGGTGGTGAAGATGTTCGGCCGCTCCTGGCTGACCAGGCTGGCGCGCTGGCCGGCCGCGGCGGCCTGCCGGTAGATGCGCTGGGCCGCTTCCTTCTCCTGGATCTCGCCCTGGACGATCCGGTCGCCGATGCGCATCTCCAGCCGGTCGACGGCGGCGTTCTCCGGCAGCGGGAAGACGTAGACCCCCTCGACCCAATGGGCGGTCGGGTTCTCGAAGGACTGGGTGATGCGCGCCCGGGCGACCAGGCCGCTGATCTCGATCGCGACGTCGGAATCGACGCCGGTCGCCGGGATCACGTAACCCGGGCGCTCCGAGGGAAGGAACAGCCCGCCCTGGGTCAGCATGGTCTCCGCCGGCACCGGCTCCGGCGAACCGGTGGCCGCGGCATCGCGGACCATGGCGGCGACGGTCAGAAGGGCGGCAAAGAGAATGAGGCAATAGGTGAACAGGCGCCCGCGCGCCAAGGCTTCGGCCCGGATCATGTCGATGTCCCCATGGATGGTGCTTTGTTATTGCACCCAGGGTTGCGGCCCGGCGCGGCGTCAGGACGGGCGAAAAGCGGTCTTTCGGTGATCAATGATGGCGACGTATGGGCGGCATCGACGGCCGGACTCGACTCGCTGAACCGAACTGCAGACACTCGCCGCCAGAGAGGCGATTGCGGGGGCTCGGCTGTGATTGCGGACTTCATCCTGATCGGTGACGCCCTGCTGAAGCTTGCGGTGGGCGTCGTGCTGCTGCTGTCGGCCGGCCGAATAATGAAGACGCTGGGCCTGCCATCCGGCGAGCAGCGCTTCTACTCGAGGCTATTGGGCAGCCTGCTGATCGGTGTCGGATTGGCACTGATGATCGAGGCGCTGCCCACCGGATGGCGCGGCTTGGGGGCCGGCGGCGCGGTCGCGGTGAACTTCGTCGCGGCCGCCGTGCTGGCCCTGTTGATCATTGGACGCCCCAGCGGCACCAACGCCATGGGCCGCCGACTGCTCTGGATCATGACCGCATCCACGCTGGCCTTCGGCGCGCTGGAGTCCTTCATCGCATAGGGTGGAGTCCGGCCGTTGCGAAATGGCTGACCCCGATCGATTCCGACTTGCGGCGAGCCCGCCGTCAGAACCCGGTGCAGGCGGGATCGATCCCGCCGACGCCACTGGTATCTCCCTCGACACTCGATTCAATGTCAGCGCATTCGAGGTCGAAGAACGGATGGCCGGCGACGATGGCCGGCGCGTCGGTGAACCGCACCCCGGAATCACGTTCGATCAGAATGCCGGATGCGGCGTTGTTCTGGACGGTCGAATTTCGGATGACCAGATACGATTGTCCGACAACCTGGATTCCATCGCCGTCATTGCCCTCGATCCTGCCATCATCCATGAGCAGCGACGAGTGACGCTGGCCTCTGATCCCGAATCTCGAGTTCATCTCGATAACGTCCTCAGGAGGCCCACCGCCTATCGTCAATAGGCCTTGGCTAACAAAGATCCCGCCCCCGTTATTTTCGCTGATCACATTGCTGCCGCTGAGCTGGACGGTGCCAGCGAACACTCGAATGCCACCTACGGAGCCGTCGCCCGAGCTGTTATTGGACGAAATGATGTTGCCCTCCAGATCTGCGGCGGATGTGCCGAAGATGCCGATCCCGGCCCGGCGATTGCCCGTGATTTCGTTTCCTTCAACAGACCCAAAACTGCCACCGGCAAGTTGGATGCCGCGGCCTGCATTGTCTTCAACGATGTTGTCAGTGACGGTGGCTGATGAGCCGCCAAATGCATCGATCCCATCTCCTCCGTTCGAGACGACCCTGTTGTTCACGATACTGACAGACGATCCGCGGAAGACAGCTATTCCGTTGTTCCGGTTCGACCGGATTGTGTTCGAGGCAATTCTCGCTTCACTGTTGCCGCCGAGCTGAATGCCATTGATTCCATTGGACTCGATGATATTGGGGCCCGGCGGACCATTATTCGGAGAGAAGCCGATCGCGGCGCTGGCACTGCTCAGCAGGAGGATGCCGCTCTCCACATTGTCGCGGATTTCGCTATCCCATACGCGCACGAATCCGCCACCGAACGCGACAATGCCATGCTCGCCATTGCCTCTTACGATCGAGTCCACGACCCTTCCGTGGGCACCTTGGCCTGCCAGGATTCCAAACCTCTGATTGTCTTCGACCACGCAATCGCGGACGGTGAAGAAGCCCGTGGTGCCGCCGATGCCGGCGACGTTTTGTCCGCCCGTCACCGTCAGTCTTTCGACGATGGTTCTTTCCGCGCCGAGAATGGAGATCGGGTTCTCATCGAGTCCGGGATCGGCCGCACCGATGATCCTGCTCATGCTCGGGTCGATGCCTCGCAACGTGACATCGTCCCGCGTAATGGAGACGTTCTCCACGCAAGTCCCGCGGATCGTAATGGTGAGCGGGCTGTCGGGGTCACCTGCCGCGAGAGCTTCGGTTATGGTCTCCCCGCGGTCGCAATCGACGTTGATCTCGGCGGGGCTGCCGGGATTGCCGCCACCGCCGTCATCATCATCGTCATCCGCCGTCGCGGTAGTGCCTGCAAAAATGAGTATGGCTGCTGAAATCGCAATTCTGTTCATGACTACCTCCCCACCAGTCACGGCACAGGCCAGCCGGTCTTGCCGGGGCTGGAGTTCGAAATAGCGGCAAATTCGAAAAAGCCATAATTGGCACAACCATTAGTACTGCAATTATAGGAATATTGCGAGCGGATTCCTGCAATTTCTGGTCATCAAGAGCGTGATTATCGCAGTTAAGTTTCGCATCGCCGCTGCTCGGCCGGCGCGAGAGATCTGCCGGGCGCGGATGCCCTCTCGCCTTGCGCGGCGCCGGCGCCGGGCCTAGTGTTCGGGACCGCCGGATTACCCGTCTTGTTGTCACTTTTGGGGGCCCGTCATGCCGTTCCTCTCGCAATCGCTCGGCCGCATCAAGCCGTCGCCGACCATCGCCGTGTCGACCAAGGCGCGGGAGCTCAAGGCGGCCGGCCGCGACGTCATCGGGCTTGGCGCCGGCGAGCCGGATTTCGACACGCCGGACAACATCAAGGAGGCGGCGATCCTGGCGATCCGGGAGGGCCAGACCAAGTACACCGCGGTCGACGGCACGCCGGCGCTGAAGCAGGCCGTGGTGGCCAAGTTCAAGCGCGAGAACGGTCTCGACTACACGACCGACCAGGTGACGGTGGGGGCCGGCGGCAAGCAGGTCATCTTCAATTCCATGGTCGCCACCATCGATCCCGGCGACGAGGTGATTATCCCGGCGCCCTACTGGGTGTCCTATCCGGACATCGTGCTGCTGTGCGGCGGCACGCCGGTGGTGGTCGACTGCCCGTCCCAGACCGGCTTCAAGCTGCAGCCGGCCGACCTCGAGGCGGCGATCACGCCGAAGACCAAGTGGATCATCCTCAACTCGCCCAACAACCCGACCGGGGCGGCCTACAGCCGCGACGAGATGAAGGCGCTGACCGATGTGCTGATGCGCCACCCCCATGTGCATGTCATGACCGACGACATGTACGAGCACTTGGTCTATGACGATTTCGAATTCGTCACCCCGGCCCAGGTGGAGCCGGGCCTCTACGACCGCACCCTGACCATGAACGGCGTGTCGAAGGCGTATGCCATGACCGGCTGGCGCATCGGCTATGCGGCGGGGCCGAAGGATCTCATCAAGGCGATCGCCAAGGTGCAGAGCCAGAGCACCACCAACCCCTCCTCGATCAGCCAGGCGGCGGCGGTGGAGGCGCTGAACGGCACCCAGGACTTCATCCCGGTTCGCGCCGAGGCATTCAAGGCCCGCCGCGACATGGTGGTCGACATGCTGAACGCCGCCGAAGGCATCTCCTGCCACAAGCCGGAAGGGGCGTTCTACGTCTACCCCTCCTGCGCCGGCTGCATGGGCAAGTCCACGCCGGAGGGCAAGCGGCTGGACACGGATGAGGATTTTGCGGGCTACCTGCTGGAATCGGTCGGCGTCGCGGTGGTGCACGGCGCCGCCTTCGGCTTCTCGCCGTTCTTCCGGGTCTCCTACGCCACCTCGATGGAGGCGCTGACGGAAGCCTGCACCCGCATCCAGAAGGCCTGCGCGGCGCTTACTTAGACTACGGCTGGTGCGCGGGAGGTCAGCGTCAGAAGGTGGCCAGCAGGGTACTCAAGAAGAACACCAGCATGCCTATCCCCAGGCCGATCAGACCAACAATCTTGTTTCGCGTCGGGATCGGCTTCTTTGCCCGTTCGGCGGAGGCCTTGACGACGTCGGCACTGCGCGCGAGCGCCTCGGCCCAGATCTCCGGGGCCCGTCGTCGCACCTTCGGTCCGACGATCATGTTGATCACCGGAAAGCCGAACGCCATGGCCAATAGGCCCAGCAGCGCGGCGGAGGGGTGAACGCCGGCATTCTTGGCCACGGAAACGCACGCCAGACCCGCCAGAAGCACGATTCCGCATCCGACCAAATGCATGGCAGATGATACGATCCGGACTTCGCCATAGTCCGTGACGTCTTCGTCCTTCGGCTGCATACGCGCGCTGGTCATCACCAATGAACCCCAGAACAGCATTGTCAGTATGCCCGTCACGGGTACGGGGCGGAATTCCGGATCGAGATCCGGGTTCCAGGCAACCGGCAGCGTTTCGATCATGGTATTGGCGACCCAGATCGAGCCTGCCATGACCGCAACGCCGGCCAGTCCCAAGACGATGTACGCGGCCAAATAGATCGCATTGACCCTTCGTCGCGTCCACGGCGAGAGGCTGCCGGGTGTGGTTGGCGATTGGTTGAATTGGGCTTCGTCCGTCACGGCAACCTCTAATGCATGTATCGGCAGGTCCGCCACGACCGATCGCATCGGTCAATCGCCGCGAACTGCGGGCGCGGAGTCCTCCGGCTGAGTCTAGAGAGAGGCGTTGACGATTCATTTACCGCCGGGCCGAGCGTCGATGCTTTATGCGAGTCGCTACCCCTCAGGCGATCGATCACCTCCCGGCGAGAAACCGGTCGATGGCCCGCGTGGCTTCGACCATGGCCTCTGCCGAGCGAACGGTGTCGCCGGGGCATTCGAGGCCGTGGGTGACGTCCGGCACCGCCAGGACCTGCAGCCCGTGGCGTTCAAGGTCGGCGAGGGTATCCGCGTCGTAGTACCAATCGGCGGTCCCGATGACGATCAGCCCGCGCTGCGGGCAGCGCTTCATCAGCTCCGGGAATCCCGGCTTCTTGAGCACCGGGGTGAGCCAGATGGCCTCGGCCGTCCGCAGCCTCTCGTCGTCCGCCAACAGCGGCGCCATCGTGCTTGTGCCGAGGGACTTGCCGACGATCGTCACCCGTTCGTAGCGCCGCTGTGCCAACGCCGCATCGATCGCGGCGGCCGCATCGGTCGTCCACCACGCGGCGCGCTCGGCGTCCGGCATTGTCTTGAGCCCGGGTTCCTCATCGTACCTGTAATTGACCGCCAGCACGTCGGCGCCCAGCGCCTTGAGTTGCAGGGCCGGGTAGTACAAGGCCGGCATGCTGGAGCGATACCGCAAGCCCGGCAAGATGACGCCGAGATGTCGCGCTTCGCCGTCCTGTCTGACAAAGGCGTTCGGAACGGGCTTGCCGAGATAACCGACGATATGCAGTGCAGCCATGGTCTTGCCAGACACTCAGCGATTGGCCGTGCGCAAGGCTAACAACCATGGATAGCGAAGGATAGGCGATGCAGAACGGGTTCACATGGTTGTCGGCGACACGGATATCCGGCAGTCCACAAGTGCGCACTAGACAATCGGCCGCTTGCCGTCGAACAGCGGGGCGAAGTCGCGGAACATGTCCGACAGGCGGTCGATCATGGCGCGGATGCGCGGGACGTGGCGGAGGTCCTGGTGGACCACCATCCAGGTGCTGGCCTTCAGCTCCGGGATCGGGGCGGCGACGCGCACCAGATCGGGCTCGGTGTCGGCGGCATAGCAGGCCAGCAGGGCCAGGCCGCCGCCGCCCCGAACCGCGTCCAGCTTCTCCACCGGTGTGGTACAGCGGATTCGCTGACGGCCGCCCTTCAGCTTCTCCGTCAGCCATCGCGCGGTCGACAGGTGCTGGCGGCCCTCGTCATAGCCGACCCAGTCCCACGCGCCGAAATTGTCGGGTCGCAGCACGACCTTGTGGCGGTTCACATAGCTCCGGCTGCCGTAGACGGCGACCGCAGGCCGCGCCATGCGTCGGATGGTCAGGTCGCCGCGTTCGGGACGCTGGTTGCGGATCGCGATATCGGCCTCGCGCCGGGAGAGATCGCTGAATGCGAAGGAGGCGGCGAATTCCAACTCCAACTCCGGCAGCCCCTCTAGCAGCCCCGACAGTCGTCCGCCCAGGAAGCGGCACATGGAAGAGCCGGCACTGATGCGCACGGTTCCCGCCAGGGCGTCGCTGGTGGCCCGGCTGCGCTCGATGGCATAGGCGGCATCGGCCATGGACTGCGCCTGGGGCAGCAGGGCCTCTCCGGCGGCGGTCGGCGCATAGCCGTTTGCCAGGCGGTCGAACAGCCGCTTGTCCAGCGACCGCTCCAGGGCCTGGATGCGGCGGCCGATGGTCGGTTGGCTGAGGCCGAGCCGGCGCGCGGCGGCGGACAGGCTGCCGGTCTCCACCAACGCCAGGAAGACCCGGAGATCGTCCCAATCGAGAGCGTTGCTAGCCATCCCGGTTATTCATTCACGAATAGCTCCTTCCGGATTCTGAGAATTCTCATACTGGATTGAATAGATGAACCTGCCCGCCGCTGTCGAGATTGGATGGAGGATTCCATGACGGAATTGGTTCGTGGCCGGACCCCCTGGTCCGGACTGTGGCGGGCGGTGCGGTGGTTGTCGCGGTTGGGTTACCGGCAGTGCCTGCCGCATGTCGATGGACTCAGCGATCATCTGCGGCGTGATGTCGGGCTCGATTGACCGCATCGGCGATGACGGGATGCGCAAGCGGCGCTAGACTTGCGCCCATCGCAGACGCAACCCGAGGTTACAGGCCATGGCCGCCACCCTGTTCGAGCGCCAGATGGCGATGTACACCACCTATCACCGCGATCACCGCAACCGGCTGACCCATTTCTTCGGCATCCCGGCGATCATCGTCTCGCTGCTGGTCGCCTTGGCCCTGGCGCGGATCGGATTGGGCGCGGCCAGCGTATCGCTGGCCCTGCTGGTCGGGGTCGCGGCCTGGGTCCTGTGGATCGTGCTGGACCGGCAGATCGGTCTCGCCATGGGCCTGTTCATGGTCCCCTCCTGGGCGTTGGCGGAATGGATCGCCGCCACCCAGTCGACGGCCACCGTCTGGATTGTCTTCGCGGTGCTGTTCGTCGGCGGCTGGGCGCTGCAGCTCTGGGGCCATGTCTATGAAGGGCGGCGGCCGGCCCTGCTGAGCAACCTGTTCCAGGCGCTGATCGGGCCGATGTTCCTGGTCGCCGAGGTCTTTTTCGCCCTCGGCCTGCGGGCCGACCTGAAGGAGCGTGTGGAACAGGTGATCCGCGAGACCTATCCGGAGTTTGCCGGCGGCTCGGCCCACCCGGCGGAATAACCTTCAGGCGGCCGGTTCCGAAAGGCCGTCGATCAGCGCCGCCGCGTTTTCCGCGCCGGTTTCCCGGCCGATCGCCTCGCCCAGTTCGGCGGCCCGGGACACGCTTTCCGGTGCCAGGGCGGTCGCGAGCGCCGTAGCCAGCGCGTCGGCGGACAGGTGCTTTTGTCGCAGGGGAACCGGGCCCGCGCCGAGCGCTGCCACGCGCCGGCCCCAGAAGGGCTGATCGCCGAAGACCGGGCAGACGACCGAGGGCCGGCCCCAGCGCAGTGCCTCATGGGTGGTGCCGGCGCCGCCATGGTGGACCACCGCAGAGCAGCGCGGGAACAGCCAGGCGTGGGGTGCTGTGTCCAGCATATGGATGCGATCCGTCGGGCCGGTCTTTTCGAGCCCGCCCCAACCGGCCGCCAGAATGCCGCGCTGGCTCGTGCGCTCCAGCGCCCTGATCACAAGCCGGGTCATGCGTCCGGAATCATCAGCCGGCATGCTGCCGAAGCCGACATAGACCGGCGGCGGCCCCTGGTCGAGAAACGCGGCAAGCGCCGGCGGCGGCTGCCACCCGGGGTCCGGATCGGTGAACCAATATCCCGTGACCCGCTCCCGTTCGGGCCAATCCTCCGGTCGCGGCACCAGATGGGCGCTGTGGGCGTGCAGGCGGAAGATCTCCCCGCCGGAAGGGTGACCGTCGAACGGGTCGCGCAGGGTCGGCGGGGCGCGATCCGGCCGGTGCCGGCGCCAGTCGCGGAGCAGGGCCGCCTGGCCCAGGCGCATGACACGCTGGAGGAACCGGTGGCTCAGCCGGTTGCCCAGGCCTCCCAGGCTGGCGAAGGGCAGCAGGGGATTGGGAAAGGCGGCGGTCGCGGTGAAGGCCGGCTGCAGGAAGGCAGGGATGGCGACGGCATCCAGGCTCTCAGCCAGGTAGGGCGCCAGCAGGGCCTTCGGATGGTAGACCATGATCTCCGGGCGCTGTGCATGCGCGATCTCCCAGGTCTCGTCCAATTGCCGGCGCATCATCTCTCGCGAGGCCCGCCAGGCGCGGACCTTGCCGGAGAGCGATCGCATCGCCGCCCGGACCTCAGGCGAGTCGATCAGGGCCCGGATATCGACGGACAGCGGCACCGAAGCCAGGCCCTGCGCGGTGATCATGTCCTCGAAGCCCTGGCCGGTGCACAGTGTCACCGCATGGCCCCGCGCCCGCAGGGCCGCACCCAGCGCGACGAAGGGCTGCACGTCGCCGCGCGAGCCGAAGGTGAGGAGGAGGATCTTCACGTGCCGGGTCGGCCGCGGTCCGCGTCGCGGCGCTCAGATGAACTGGTGGTACATGACGAAGCCGGACCGCTTCGCAACCTTGTCGTATAGCGCCATTGCCGTCTCGTTGGTCTCATGGGTCAGCCAATAGACCCGGGCCACGCCGGCCTCCCGGGCCCGGTCGTAGACCGCCTCGATCAGCGCCCGGCCGACCCCCTTGCCCCGCGCCGCCTCGGCGGTGAACAAATCCTGCAGGTAGCAGACCGGCCCGATAGCTGTGGTGCTGCGATGGAAAAGGTAGTGCACCAGGCCGAAGAGCGCGCCGTCCTGCTCCGCCACCAGGGCGTGGACCGGCTCGTAGACATCGAAGAACCGCTCCCAGGTGGTGTCGGTGATCTCACGCGGCAGGGCGGTCGGCCCTTCGCGCTTGTAGAAGGCGTTGTAGCCGTCCCACAGGGGCAGCCATCGCTCGAAATCCGGGCGCACGACGGGTCGAACGACGAGGTTGGCGGTCATTGGAAATTCCTGGTTTCGGTCCGACACGGTAGTCAGGCCGCGAGCGGACAACAAGCCATCTGCGCGAACCGTTGATACCATGCCGTGGGAGCCCTTTTCGGGGTCGAAGCCGGGTGCCCTGGGACCGCGCAACGGTCATGGTTAACGCCGGATTCGGTGTCATCGTTCGGTCATTTGCTATGGACTTCGGCCCGCCGCCGTTGGACCATGTTCGCCTGAGGAGACCTAAGCGCCCGAAGCGAACCGCCGGGCAAAGGCGGCCAAGCGCGAAAACATCCACTCGCTCGCGGGGCGCCTGAGGCGGAACAGCCAATTTCGGGAGGCGCTCATGGCGGACAAAGGCAATCATCCAAATGGCGGGGCACCAAGATGCGTGGCCCTGGTCGGGCCACAGTCCAGCGGCAAAACGACGCTGCTGGAGAGCATCCTTTTTGCCACCGGCGCGGTGAAGCGCAAGGGCAGCATCAAGGAAGGCTCGACCGTCGGCGACCATGCCGACGAGGCCCGGGCCCGGGGAATGTCGACCGAGCCCTCCATCGCCTCGACCAGCTATCTGGACGATGACTGGACGATTGTCGACTGTCCGGGCTCGGTGGAGCTGGCACAGGATTCCTACAATGCGCTGATGTGCGTCGATGCGGCCGTGGTGGTCTGCGAACCGGATCTCGACCGCGCCGTCGCGCTTGCGCCGATGCTGCGCTTCCTCGACGACATGGCGATTCCGCACATGCTGTTCATCAACAAGATGGACACCGCCTCGGTGCGCGTCGCCGACGTGCTGCAGGCCCTGCAGGGCGTATCGGCCAAGCCGCTGGTGCTGCGCCAGATCCCGATCCGCGAGAGCGATGCGGTCACCGGCTATGTCGACCTGGTGTCCGAGCGCGCCTACCACTACAAGCCCGGCCAGGCCTCCGACCTGATCTCGATCCCCGAGAGCGTGCAGGACCGCGAGCAGGAAGCCCGCCAGGAGATGCTGGAATCCCTGGCCGATTTCGATGACACGCTGCTGGAGCAGCTGCTCGAGGACATCCAACCGGCCAAGGACGAGATCTATGAGCAGATCGCCAAGGATCTGGCCGGCGACCTGATCGTGCCGGTGCTGCTCGGCGCCGCCGAGCACGACCACGGCGTCCGCCGCCTGCTCAAGGCGCTGCGGCACGACGTGCCCGATCCCGGCAAGACCGCCGAGCGGCTGCAGATTCCCGAAAGCGCGGCCGCGGTGCAGGTCTTCAAGACCGTCCATGCTGCCCATGCCGGCAAGCTGTCCTTCGCCCGGGTCTGGCACGGCAAGATCGAGGACGGCATGCATTTCGGCGATACCCGCGTGTCCGGCCTCTATCGCATGGTCGGCGCGAACCAGATCAAGTTGTCCGATGCCGGCCCTGGCGAGGTCGTGGCGCTGGGCCGCATGGAGCTGGTGTCCACCGGCGATATCCTGCAGCCGGATGCGGTCGGCCGCGGCGAATTGTGGCCGGAGACGCTGCCGCCGGTCTATTCCCTGGCGATCCATGCCGACAACCGCAACGACGAGGTCAAGCTCTCTTCGGCCCTGCAGAAGCTGATCGACGAGGACCCGTCGCTGTCCTACGAACAGGTGGCGGATACCAACGAGCTGGTCATCCGCGGCCAGGGCGACGTGCATCTGCTGATCGCCATCGATCGGCTGCAGCGTCGATACAACGTCGCGGTCCAGGGCCAGAAGGCGCAGGTGCCCTACAAGGAGACGATCCGCAAGGGCGCCTCTCAGCACGCCCGGTTCAAACGCCAATCCGGCGGCCATGGACAGTTCGCGGATATCCATGTGGACATCAAGCCGCTGCCGCGCGGCACCGGCTTCCAGTTCGCCGACACGGTGGTCGGCGGCGTGGTGCCGCGGCAATACATCCCCTCCGTGGAGCACGGGGCGCAGGACTACATGGCCCAGGGTCCGCTGGGCTTCCAGGTGGTTGACATCTCGGTCACGCTGACCGGCGGCCAGTACCACTCGGTCGACAGTTCCGACATGGCTTTCCGCACCGCCGGCCGCATGGCGCTGCAGGAAGGGCTGCCGAACTGCCAGCCGGTGCTGCTGGAGCCGATCTGGGAGGTGGCGATCGCCACGCCGGCGGAATATACCCCGAAAGCCCAGCGCCTGCTGAGCTCCCGCCGCGGCCAGATCCTCGGCTATGACAGCCGCCCGGGCTGGGACGGCTGGGACGAGGTGAAGGCTTATCTGCCGCAGGAGGAGTTGCACGATCTGATCATCGAGCTGCGCTCGCTGACCCAGGGCGTGGGCACCTACACCGCCCAGTTCGACCATCTCTCCGAACTGACCGGCCGCCTGGCCGACCGGGTGATCGAAACCAGAGCGGCCTCCGTCGCCGCGGAATAGATTAGGGCGCCGGCGGGATGGACCCGCCGACGCCTGGTCGTGTGATCCGGAACGACGAGACGGCAGACAGGGGGCGGTATACTTATCTTTGTCAGGATCGGTATGCTGTCCCCTCATTCATTCCATGTAATTTGACCTTGATTATTGGTAAATGCTGCGCGCCTGAAAGTTAACACAGAGTATCGAATTCTTAACCCTTCGTTACTACTCTTCCCGCGCTGCTTTACACGGGGCCGTTTGACCGCTGCACGGTCCCTGCTCGGGATGGGTTTACATGTTTGGGACTCGACGCGACGACCGCGCCGGGGCGGTGGGATGACCGGGCCGGCGTTTGTTGGCCCGCAGGTGACTCGGCGTCGGACAGCCGCGTCGACCCGCTTCGAACCGCCCCGTCTGCCATTGCTGCTGCTGGTGCTCAAAGGCTGGGCATTGACGGTGCTCACGCTGGGTGCCTACCGGTTCTGGGCTCTTGCCGATTTCAGGTCCTTCATGTGGCGCCACCTGTCCCTGGGTGGCGAGCGCATGGAATATGACGGCCGCCCGGCCCAGTCGCTGATGCGGTTCCTGATCGGTGCCGCGGTGACGGTTCCGGTGCTGGCGGGGATCCTGGTCGGCATGTACCTGATCCGGGGCGCCGATCCGGTGATCCGCCTGGGCGCCCTGGCGGGCGCCGTCGTGGTGATCGGCTATATGCTACAGGTGCGCCGCTTCCGGCTCCGGCAATATCTCGCTTCCCATACCCTGTGGCGCGGCATCCGCGGCGGCATGGATGGCTCGGGCTTCGTCTTCGGCGCGATCTCCGTCGCCGGCTGGCTTCTGGTCATCGCCACGCTCGGCCTGGCCTATCCCTGGATGCGCGGGCGCTGCTGGGCCTATCAGGTCAGCCGGGCGCGTTTCGGCAACCGGCATTTCTCCTATGAGCCGCCTGGCGGACCGCCCTTCGGCGCCTGGCTGCTGGTCTGGCTGAGCATGGTGGGAGTCCTGATCGCCTTTGCCGGCCTGAACCAGGCGGCGGTGCTGGCGATGGTGGAGGGCTGGCGGGAAGGCCTGCCGCCGGAACCGGGCCCGCCGCTGACCTATCTGCCGCTGGCGGGCCTGATCGTGCCGGCGGTGTTCTATATCCGCTATCGGATACGGGAATTGCGCTTCGTGGCCGCCGCCACGAGCTTCGGCCGGATCGAGCTGGAGAGCGCCCTGCCGACCGTCTCGCTGGTGGTCGCGGTCCTGCTGCACTGGACCCTGATCCTGGTCGGGGCCGGGTTGGCCCTGCTGTGGCTGAACCGCTCGGCCATCGAGGCCGCCCAAGCCATGCAGCCGGTCGGGATCCTGTTCCCGCTCTGGGTCGGGCTGCTGGTGTGCGTCTTTGTCTCCATCGTGAAGACCCTCTGGCTGCGCCGCGAGGTCATGCGCACGGCGTGCCGCACCCTGCTGATCGGCGAGCTGTCGCCGCTGCAGATGATCGAGCAGTACCAGGGGCCGGTGACGCGGCAGGCGCGCCGGACCGGCGCCGCCATGGCCGCCGAGCTGGCCGCTGCCGGGAAGGGTTAGCCGGTGCGGGTTCGCGCGCTCTACAATGACGGCCACTCGGCGGTCAGCCATCGGGTGACGGTGGCGATCGACGCCTCCGGGCTGGCGATCATGAACTCCGAGGACCAGCGGATCTCCATGTGGCCGGCGGCCGGGCTGGAATTCGTGGAGCGGCCGATCGGACGCTCGCCCTTTCGCCTGAGCTGCGGCGGCGCACCGCCGCGACTGACCTTCGCGGCCCCGGTGATCGACAACCTCGCAGAATATTTTCCGGGCCTGCAGGGGCGAAATGCCATCGGTCTCAGATCCTGGATGCAGATGGGCGCCTGGGCGGCCGGCGCCCTGGTCGTTGCGATCGTCACCTGGCTGCTGGCGGCGCCCCTGGCGGCGCAATATGTGGCGGCGGTGGTGCCCGACAGCGCCAAGGCGCGGCTGGGCACCCAGCTCTCCGGCCAGGTGGTGTCGGCGATCGCCGCCCGCGACGGCCGGGCCTATGACGACATGTTCTGCTATGACGAGCGCGCGGTGGCCTCGTTACAGCAGTTGTTCGCCGTGCTGTCCCAGGGGCCGGCCGCCGATGCGCGCTATGGCCTGCTGGCGATCCGGGGAGACCAGCCGGCGGTGTTCTCACTGCCGGGCGGCCAGATCGTCATGTCCGGGGCGATGGCCGATGCCGCCGGAAGCGCGGAGGCCCTGGCGGGCATCCTGGCGCATGAGATCGGCCATGTGGCGGCGGATCATCCGACCCGGACCCTGCTGCAGCGGGATCCGGTGGCGGTGCTGTTCAGCCTGCTGCCGATCGACGGGTCCACCGGCGCGTTCGATGCCTCGCTGGCATCCCAGTTCCTGCAAGAGGGCTATCGGGAGGCCCATGAGGAGGATAGCGATGCGTTCGCCCTCCAGGTGCTCAACCATGCCGGCATCGTTACCGGACCCTATGCGGCGTTCCGTGCCGCCCGTCTGGATGCCGACGAAGAGTCGGCCGATCTGATGACCCGGATGCACCCGGTCTCCGACGACAGCGTCGAGCTGCTGCGTGAGGGCGGCACCGGCAACTATCTGGCGCTGGAATCGGCGCAGTGGCAGGCCTTGCGCGGGTTGTGCAGCTGACGCCCGGCCCTCCGAATTAAGGGCCCACACAAAAATTTCACTGACAGTTGATTTTGTCTCAGGCCCCAAGGCGGCCTATGTCATTGGCTGTCGATGTGAGGGAGTGACAATGCTGATCAGAAGCCGCAAGGGCTGGGAGCTGCCGGAATCGGCAGCGACGCCCGAGGACGTCTATCTCAATCGCCGCAGCCTGCTGAAGGCCGCGGCCGCCGGACCCATCGCCGCGGGTGCGGCCGGCGTGCTGGGCAGCTCCGCAGCGCTGGCGCAGGACGACGATCCGACGGCCGGCCTGTATCCGGTGTCGCGCAACCTGCGTTATCGGGTCGAGCGCGAGCTGACCGACGAAGACGACGCGATCACCTACAACAATTTCTACGAGTACGGCTCGCACAAGAACATCTGGCGTGCCGCCCAGGCGCTGGAGATCCGGCCCTGGACCGTCACCTTCGACGGTCTGGTGGAGCAGGAGCGCTCGGTCGACTTCGACACGCTGATCGCGGCCATGCCGCTGGAGGAGCGGGTCTACCGCCATCGCTGCGTCGAGGCCTGGGCGATGACCGTGCCCTGGAGCGGCTTCCCGATGGCGTCGCTGGTCGACTATGCCAGGCCGCTCGGCTCGGCGAAATATGTCCGCATGGAGACCTTCCAGGACGACGACGCGCCGGGCTTCCGCCAGTTCTGGTATCCCTGGCCGTATATCGAGGGGCTGACCATCGAGGAGGCCACCAACGAGATGGCCTTCATGGTCACCGGCCTCTACGGCAAGCCGGTGCCGCGCCAGAACGGCGCCCCGCTCAGGCTCGCGGTGCCGTGGAAATACGGCTTCAAGTCGATCAAGTCGATCGTGCGCTTCACCTTTACCGAAGAGCGGCCGGTCAGCTTCTGGGAAGAGCTGCAGTCCAGCGAATACGGCTTCTGGGCCAATGTGAACCCGGAGGTCGACCATCCGCGCTGGAGCCAGGCGACGGAACGGCTGCTGGGCTCCGGCGACCGGGTGCCGACGCGGCTGTACAACGGCTACGGCGAATTCGTCGCCCATCTGTATGACGGGATGGAGAGCGACGAACGGCTGTTCATGTAAGGGTCTTTTCCGCTTGTGCGGATTCGGCACCGGCCCGCTCCCCCGCCCGGCCACCCATGAGGATACTGGCGTTGGGTGGCCGGGCGGGGGAGCGGGCCGGTGCCGACCGAAAACGAAGGTTTCCGCGCCTCCCGGACAAAAAAACGCCGGGCTCGAGGCCCGGCGAGTTGAACAGGGAGGCTTCACGTCTGGGAGACGTAGGACCCGGCGATATGTGGCCAGGCCCCGCTCCGAACGGCGTTCGGAGGCTGTGAGAAATGCTGCAATGCAGCGCCCTCACGGTTAATAGATAGGCACTGGCTGCCGGTTTGCTATGCATAATCGCACAATTCTTGCATGCGTCAGACGCATGGCTGACCGCCCGGTCAGGAATCGCGTGATCGGCTGACGCCGCGTCACACCAGGGATTCCGCCGTTTCCAGATGCGCGGAGACCCACTGATCGTCATTCCCGCGAGCGCGAGACTCCAGGAATTACGGTTATCCTGCTGACAGGACGGTGCAGCCAATGTCGGACAATAATACGGGGACAGTATACCTATCTCATTAAGATAGGTATACTGTCCCCGTATTGGCTAGAACTTGCTCTCGGCCACCTTGCGCACCAGGAAGTCGCGGAAGACCTGGATGCGCTTGGAGTGGCGCAGTTCCTCGGGATAGACGAAGTAGGATTCCGCGCTGGGGCCGTTCACGTCGGGCAGCACCTTCACCACGTTCAGATTGGGATCGACCATGTAGTCCGGCAGGCCGGCCAGGCCGAGGCCGCTGCGCACCGCCCGGTAGATGGCGTATTGGTTGTTGACCCTCAGGATCGGCCGGCGGGTGCCGGGCTCCGGGTCGCCGACGGACATCAGCCAATTGACGTTCTCGATCGGCGCCTTGGCCTCGTTGCCATAGATGATCAGGTCGTGGTTCTGCAGGTCTTGCGGCGATTTCGGGATGCCGCGCCGCTTCAGGTAGTCGACCGAGCCGTAAATGTGCAGCCGCACCGTCATCAGATGGCGCTGGATCAGGTCCGGCTGGGTCGGCGCGGTCATGCGGATCGCCACATCGGCCTGGCGCATGCTGAGGTCGAACTGCTCGTCGGAGATCAGCATGCTGAGCTGCAGTTCCGGATAGAGCTGCAGGAACTCGCGGATGCGCGGCGTCAGCCAGGTCGAGCCGAAGGCCACCGTCGAGGTCACCGTCAGCGGTCCGCGCGCCACCTCCCTGCTGTCGGTAATCTGGGCCTCGGCCTGGGACAGCTTGGCCAAGACCTCGTCGGCGGTCTGGAACAGCAGTTCGCCCTGCTCGGTCAAAATCAGGCCGCGGGCATGGCGGTGAAACAGCGGCACCGAGAGGCTGTCCTCCAGGGCGCTGATCTGCCGGCTGACCGCCGACTGGCTCAGATTCAGGGTTTCTCCGGCATGGGTGAAGCTGCCGGCTTCCGCCACCGCGTGGAATACACGCAGCTTGTCCCAATCCATCCTGCCCTCTCATCGTCGGCGCGCCGCCCGATGAGTTGGCCGCCGCTCTCCCGTGTTCCGCTATCCGGGTGTTGCGATCACCCTTGCTGCCCGATCCCTATGCGCGGTGGATGCGGCGATGGCGCCGACGGTTACCACGGCTGCGATCCGGCGCTTATGCTTCGGCCGCCACGGCGGTCTCACCGCGCCCGGCGATCCGGGCGGAAATGCCGACATCGGCATGTTCGGCGAGGAACTTCTCCGCCTCCAGCGCCGCCATGCAGCCCATGCCGGCGGCGGTCACCGCCTGGCGGTAGATCTTGTCCTTCACATCGCCGGCGGCGAAGACGCCGGGCACATTAGTCGCCGTCGAGTCCGGCGCGGTGATGATATAGCCTTCCGCATCCATGGCAATCTTGCCGCGGAACACCGCCGTCGCCGGATCGTGCCCGATGGCGACGAACACCCCGTCCACCGGAACCACGCTGGTCTCCCCGGACTGCACGTTGCGCAGCTTGACCCCGGTCACCGCATCCGGGTCGCCGCCGCCCTGGATCTCCTCCACCACGCTGTCCCAGACGGTCTCGATCTTGGGGTTGGCGAACAGGCGCTTCTGCAGGATCTGCTCGGCGCGCAGCTGGTCGCGGCGGTGCACCAGGGTCACCTTGCTGGCGTGGTTGGTCAGGTAGAGCGCCTCTTCCACCGCGCTGTTGCCGCCGCCGATCACCGCCACCTCCTTGCCCCGGAAGAAGAATCCGTCGCAGGTGGCGCAGGCCGACACGCCCCGGCCCTGATAGGCCTGCTCGCTGTCCAGCCCGAGCCAGCGGGCCTGGGCGCCGGTGGCGATGATCACCGTGTCGGCGGTGTAGACGTCGCCGGAATCGGTCTGGGCGGTGAAAGGCCTCTGGGTGAAATCCACGTCATTGACGATGTCGAACACCATCTTGGTGCCGACATGCTCGGCCTGGGCACCCATCTGCTCCATCAGCCAGGGGCCCTGGATGACGTCGGCGAAGCCCGGATAGTTCTCCACCTCGGTGGTGATCGTCATCTGCCCCCCGGGCTGCAGCCCCTGGATCAGAATCGGCTCAAGGCTGGCGCGCGCGGCGTAGATCGCGGCGGTGTAACCGGCCGGTCCGGAACCGATGATCAGGACCTTGGCATGATGACGTTCGGGCATGGTGTTCCAGGGGCTGAAGGGGGCTTTATAGGGTGGCCTTAATCTAGGGAGCGGCAGTGGCTTCAGCAAGACGGCGATCGGCCGCCACAGGGGATTAGCGTGCACCGTTGCCTGTTTGCCCTCTTGCCGTCGTCATTCCTGCGAAAGCGGGAATCTGGATGGCACGTGAGCGCCGGCGTCTCGAGATTCCCGCTTTCGCGGGAATGACGATCCAAGTGGGGCCGCCGTCCCTTAGAACCCGAACATGTGGTCCAGGCTGAAGCTCTCATCGGCGTTGCGCAGGCCGTGGTAGCCGAACAGGCGGCAGGTCACGTCGCGGATCAGCACATAGGCGTCGCTGCCGGCGGCCTCGCGTTCGGCGGCCGTGAAGGTCTCCGACACCCGGAACAATTGCGAGCCGCCGCAGGGGATGGCGACCTCCTTGACGGCGACCTCCTGGCCTTCGCGGTCGGTCAGGACAAGGCTGGTCTTGCTGGTGGCGTGCCAGGGGGTGGAGGCGGGGTAGACCAGATGGCAGAACGCGTCGGTGCCGTCGCGGCCGAGCCGCAGGAACAGCCGCGTCGACAGGCCCGGCGGCCGCCCTGCATAGCTCTGCGGCTCGCCCTTGTAGGTCAGCACGGTGTTGAACATATGGGCGCCGAAGCTGGTCTCCGCCGCATGGCCGGACTCGGTGTCCTCGTAGCGGAAGATGGCGTGCAGCCAGCCATCGGCGTCGCCGCCTTGCGCAAAATCGTAGACGATCTCCACATGGCCGTGGCCGCCGCCCAGCGCCTCGGCGGAGCCGTTCAGCATATCGGCGATCTCCACCGCGGTGCTGTCGCTGCGCTGCAGGCAGCCGAAGCTGTGCCGTGCCTGCTCGGTGCCATTGGCGTCATAGACGATGGCGGCGATCGGCAGGGTCTCCTGGCCGGTCGCCATCGGCGTCGGCAGCATGCTGGTGCGATAGCGGCCCGTCGGCAGCACCGGTGCTGGCAGGATGAAGCCCTTGCCCATCAGGTTGCCGATCTCCTTCAGCTTGGGATCGGGCTTCAGATCGACACGCTCCACATTGACATGGGCCATGCGCAGGCGGCCATTGGCCTTGGTGATCTCGTAACGCGGGCGGACCACATGCTTGCCGGCCTGGATCTCGAATTGCTCCGGCCAGCGGGCATCCGGCCACAGCTCGGTGACGTCCAACGCATAGGTGGCGAAGGCCGGGATCTCCCGGTCCAGCCAGGCGATCTCCGGCCGGCCCATCATGTTGAGCCCCATGCCCTTGGCCGGGATGGCGCAGGAATGGCTGTTCTGGATCCATAGCACCACGGTCTCGCCGTCCCGCGGCGCCGGCAGCCCGGCATAGTGATCCGACGGCCAGGCATTGGCGTCATGGGTGCAGGACAGAACCGAGGGCTCGTCGCCATAGGTGTCCAGCGCGTATTTCACGATGTCATGGCCAGCGCCGCCGACCACATGCACGAAGAGCTGTCCGGTGAAATCGCCGAGCCCGTGCTCGGCCCGGACCTCGGCGCTGTCGATCACGATGGTGGCGTTGGGGCCGCCCAGCGGCTGTTCCCAGGTGGCGATCCGGGCACCGCTCTCGTCGAACAGCGTGGCCCAGAAGCGGGCATCCTTGGCGCCATACCCGCCCCAGTAATTCGCCGTCACCAGCCTGGTGTGGTGGCCGCCGCCCTCGCGGAAAAAGGCGAAGTTGGTGGCGAAGTTGATAGGCGCCAGATACTGCCGCGTGTTGGTCAACAGCGCGTCCGGCACCCGCATCTCGTCCAGGCTCAGCACGTCGGCGCCGTCCGGCACCAGATGCCGGATCTGGTCGATCAGCCGGCCCGAATCGAAGGCCGCGACCAGGACCACGGCGGCGCCGCTTCCGGTCAGCTCGCTGACCGGCCTGGTCGACTGGCCCAGCAGCGTCTCGCCGATGCGGGTGATGTCCTGCACGAAGACGCCGGCGATCGTCACGCCCGAGACATCGTAGAGGGCGGCGAAAGTCTCCAACTGGCCCAGCGGGTCGTAGAGGGCGACCGGGCCGGCGGCGGCAAGCCGGGCGACCAGCGAATCGCCTTTCGGAGCCGCCTCGGGATGGCCGAGCGCCTTGAACAGGGCCGAACCACCGCTGGTGTTGGAAAATGTCTGGATATTGAGGGCCATGGCGTCCTGCGATCGAAGAACGAAGGGACGGAGATCGGCGGTGTTATACCGCCCGGCCCCGCCGACGCGAAGAGATTCGTATCGCCGGTGCCGGCAATTGCAGAACCGGGCCCTGAACCGGCGGGCGGTCAGGTCCGGGTGATCGACACCCCGCCATCGACCAACATAGCCGCACCGGTCACGAAGCTGGCCGCGTCCGAGGCCAGATGCAGCACCGAGCGGGCGATCTCGACCGGCCTGGCGATGCGCTTCAGGGCGTGCAGGCCTTCCACGAAGGCCATGAGCTCCGGCGTACTGGCGACCGACTGGCCCATGGCGGTGTCGGTGCCGCCGGGCAGGATCGCGTTGACCCGGATGCCCTGTGGGCCGTGCTCGGCGGCCAGCACCTGGGTCAGACCGATCAGCCCGGCCTTGCTGGCGGCATAGGCGGCCATGCCGGGCATGCCGGCGGTGTGGCCGACGAAGGTCGAGGTGAAGATCAGCGATCCGCCGCCGCGCGCGATCATCGCCGGGATCTGGTGTTTGGCGCCGAGGAAGGCACCGGTCAGGTTGGCGTCCAGGGTGTCGCGCCAGCCCGACAGCGCAATTTCGGATACCGGCCCCATGGCACCCAGGGTTCCGGCATTGTTGAAGGCGATGTCGAGGCCGCCGAACTCCCGGGTCGCCAAGGCGACCAGCGCTTCAGCGCAGGCCTCGTCGCGGACATCGCCGGCATGGGCCACGGCCCTGCCGCCGGCCGCCTCGATCTCCGCGACCAGCGCGGCCAGCGCCTCCCGGCGCCGCGCCGACACGACGACGCTGGCACCCTCCTTGGCGAATAGAAGCGCCGTCGCGCGGCCGATGCCTGAGCTCGCGCCGGTGACGATGGCGGTCCTTCCCTTAAGCTGGGTCATCCTGTGCTCCTGATATCGTGCTTCGGCGGTTGCGCCGTTCGACGAGAAACAAGCAGGAGCAGCCCGGGCGCAGCCACCCGGTAATTGCGCGTCCGGGACGGCGGTCAGGCGAAGGGGTTCAGGCGCTTGATCTTGGCGCTGAAGCGGTGGCGGGCCTGCTCGCGGGCGACGACATCGTCATCGGTGACCCAGTTGAGCTGGATCGTGCGGCGCTGGCCGGTGAAGGATTTGTGCCCGTGCCAGGCGGTCGGCCCGTTCAGGAAGGCAAGCAGGGTGCCTTCCTCGGGCGGCACCTCGGCCACCATGTCGTCGAGGCTGTCGCCGGAGCGTAACAGGCGCAGCCGCCCGCCATCGGCCTCCCAGCCGGAATTCATGTACAGCAGGACGGTGATGATCTTGGTCTTGCTGTCGGTATGGATCTGGCCGTCCTTGGCGCGGCATTGGCCCCGCACGGTGATCATGATCGGGTGGTCGGTCAGGTCGATGCCGAACTTCTCGGCAAAGGCGGCGGTCATCTCCGGTCCGTTCAACTCAGCCAGCAGCCGCTCGAATTCCGGGCCGTAGCGCAGCTCCGAGGTCGGGAAGCTGCCCGGCTTGTCGATCTCCGGATAGTCGGCGTTGACCCGGTCTACCGCCTCGGGCTTCAGGAAGCCCGGCACGATCAGATAGGGGAACGGATCGGATTCCAGCGGCGTCGCGCGGAATCGGTCGAGATCGAGATGGGACGCAACGTCCACGGTCATCGCGGGTCCACCATGTGTCTTGGGCGGGGAACCCGCATCATGTATGGCGGCGACCGGCTCCGGTCAATCCGCAACCGCGCGGATGCCGGTTACCGCACGCCCATATTGACAATCTCGACGCGACGATTTTGCAGCGAGTCCGGAATCTTGGTCTCGCTCGGCTGCAATGCGCCGCAGGCCGACCAGACCAGGCGATTCGGATCGACTCCGCCCTCGCTGACCAGATAGTCGATGACGGCCGTGGCCATGAGCTTCGTTGCGCGCTCCTCGGAAGCCTTGTCGCCGAGCGCCTCGACATGGGCGATGGCCGCGAAGTGAAAGCCGCTCAGCTGGTCGGAATTCAGCGCGATGGAGAGATCGTTCAAGACCGGCTCGCTGTCCCGGGTCAGCGCGAAGCTGTCCGGCTTGAAGCCGATGTCGAAATCCATTGTGCCGGTGGGCTGCAGCCGTGAGTCCGGCGGCGGGCACGGTATCCGCGCACCTTCGAGTGGCTGAGCGCCCTGGCCGGCGGCGGCGCTGGCCGGCGATACGGACGGGCCGATGGGCGCGAGGACGATCAGGGCCGTTGCGGCGATGGTGGCCACGCCGGCGAGCCGTGAGGCGGAACTCCGATTCCGTGAGATTTTTTCCATGGTCCGGGCGACCCCCTGCCATTGAAAATCGAAAGATCAAATACCGATGGCACGGTACAGCAAAATGCTGCCGGACCACAGTGGCCCATGGCCGCTTTACGGGTGTTTCAGCCCCGGGTGTTCTCGTTGCCATTCAGCGCCGGAAAGAGGATCGGTTCGGCATGCGTCGCGCCCGGATCGGAGAGGGCCAGGCGCAAGGTCGCCACGTCGTGCCAGGCGGCGAATTTGAACCCGACCTCCTTGAGCACGCCGGCCGGTTCGAATCCGAAGGATTCATGAAACCCGATGCTGGCGGCGTTGGGCAGGGTGACGATGGCCAGTGCGGTATGGAAGTTCTGCCGGCGCACGCAGTCCAGGAGCTGCGTGTAGAGCGCTCGCCCGACGCCGCCGCGGCGGGTTTCCGTCGACACATAGGCGCTCACCTCGCAGGTCCAGCGATAGGCGGCGCGGGCACGGAACTGCGAGGCGTAGGCATAGCCGAGCGTGGCGTCGTCCTCGACCGCCACCAGCCAGGGATGGGTCTGCAGGGTCCGCGCGATGCGGCCGGCCATCTCCTCGGAGTTGGGCGGCTCGGATTCGAACGAGATCGCGGTTTCGCGGACGATGGGCGCGTAGATGTCGGCGATGGCCTGCGCATCCGCCGGGGTGGCTGTTCGTATCTGCATTGGTCTCTCGTCTGGGCACCGGACTCACCGGCGAAAGGCGCGCGGTACTTCAGCGCGAAGTCTGCCGATTGGCCGGCATCTGGCAATGGGTGGCGTGCGGCGTCCGCCGCGACTCAGGCCGCTTGATCGACCTCTCTCGCGGCCATCCGCCGGCGGATCTCGGCGGCGGCGCGGCGGGTTTCGTCCGGCGGAGTGTAGTCCCAGGACTCCAGCTTGCCGGTGAAGGGCCGTGTCAGGCCGGCCTCGCGCATGGAGTCGTGGAACGCGGCGAACTTCGCCGAGCCGCCCTCCAGCTCGACGATATGCACCGGCCTGCCGGTCGACGCGGCCTCTGACACCATGTTGACGCTGTCGGCGGTGGCGATGATGGAATCCGCCAGGCCGAGATAGGCGAAATACGGGTTCTCGCCGGAACCGTCCCAGATCTCCGCCGGCAGGCCGGCCAGGGCCTCGCGCAGCATGGCTTCGTTGGCGGCGCCCGTCCGGCGGCTCGGCGTGACCATCAGTCCGACACCCTCGTCGCGCGCCAGGGCGGCCAGCTGATTGCACAGAATGCGCATGCGCTCCGGCGTCAGGCGGTAGACCGCGTTGTCGCCGCCGATCAGCACCGCCACCCGGCGCTCCGGCAGATGGGCCAGCCGGTCCCGATGCCGTTCGGCCGCCTGGGAGAGTTGCCCGGCGGTCACGCGATGCATCGATCCGGTGGTCACCAGCACATTGTCGCCGCGCACCCGGTCGTGCTGCGGCACGATCACCATGTCGAAATGCCGCGGATCGATCACCGGGTCCTGGATCTGCACCAGGAATACCCGGCCGCGGCTGGTGCGCCGGATGCGCAGGCCCACCGGCACGCTCTGGCGGCCGGAGGCGATGACCAGATCCGGCCAGGGCGGCGCGATATCGGCACAGTCCGATGCCGGCGCAAAGCGCAGGAAGGCGCGGAAATAGGGGGAAAGCTGGCGCCAGGGCGGGCGCAGCGATATGCGCTTGATCTTCGGCGTGAGTCCCAGCGCCTCGGCCAGGCCGAGGCACTGGTTTTCCATGCCGGGCTTGCCGTCGGTGATCACCCAGCAACTGTCTATGGACACGGCGTTCCTCGGCCGGATTTCGGGGGGAATCGGCTCAGACTATTGCCTGCCGCCCGGGCATTCGCAAGTTGCGAAACGGGCGGGTCGACCGGCTTTCTGTCTTGCGTCGCGCCGCAAGTTGGGTAATAACATTTCGCAAAAGACCCCTCCTTGTTTCGAGAGAAAACCCCATGCGCCGTGTGAAACTGGACCGTATCGACCGCAGGATTCTGCGGGATCTTCAGAATGACGGACGCATGACGAATGTGGAGTTGGCGAAACGGGCCGGGATATCGGCACCGCCCTGCCTGAGGCGGGTGCGGGCGCTGGAAGAGGCCGGTTTCATCCGCGGCTACCATGCCGACGTCAATTCCGAGGCGCTGGGCTTCGGCGTCACCGTCTTCGCCCAGGTCGGACTCAGCAGCCAGGCGGAGTCGGATCTGCGCAAGTTCGAGGATCTGGTCGCCACCTGGCCGCTGGTGCGCGAATGCCACATGCTGGCCGGCGAGACCGATTTCCTTCTGAAGGTCGTTGCCGAGGACTGGGACGCGTATCAGAAGTTCCTCACTACCCAGCTGACCTCGGCCCCCAGCGTCAGCCACGTCAAATCTGCCCTCGCCATCCGCACCGGCAAGAACCTGCCCGGCGTGCCGATCGAGGTGCCCCAGGGCAATCACGACGCCGTGGAATAGCGGCAGTCCTAGAGCTCGGAATTCACCGCTGAAAGCCCTGACCTGGCTCGCCTGCGCTCGCCACCCCCTCCGGGTGGGAGAGGGAACTACATCGGCATGCCGCAAGAACCCTCTCCCGTGGGAGAGGGTGGACGGCCGTAGGCTGGCCGGGTGAGGGTATTCAGAGCTGTTCTAGGACACGCGAAGCGCCCGTTCAGACGAACTGAATGTCCATCACTTCGTAGGATTTGGATCCGTTCGGGGTAGTGACTTCGACCACGTCGCCGACCGACTTGCCGATCAGGCCGCGGGCCAAAGGCGCTGTCACCGACAGCCGCCCGGCCTTGATGTCGGATTCATCCTGGCCGACGATCTGGTAGGTGGCCTCTTCGTCGGTGTCCTCATCCGCCAGCTTCACGGTGGCGCCGAATTTGACGCTGTCGCCGGACAGGGCGGTCACGTCGATCACATCGGCCCGCGAGATGCGGTCCTCCAGCTCCAGGACGCGGCCTTCGATGAAGCTCTGGCGCTCCCGCGCCGCATGGTACTCGGCGTTCTCCGACAGGTCGCCGTGTTCGCGCGCCTCGGCGATCGCCCGGATCACCGTCGGTCGTTCCACCGTCTTCAGATGCTTCAGTTCCTCCTGAAGGCGGGTGTATCCGTCCGCCGTCATGGGCACTTTTTCCATAGACTTCAGCCTTTACAAGCCTTGCCAAACGTAAATACGGGGCTCTCCCGGCGCGTGCGCACCGGGCCCCGGCCAATTTAATTCGCTCCGCGAAGGTAAGACTGCAACGGGGCGACTTCAAGACGGCCGGCCTTCAAGGCCGCGATCGCCTCGACCGCGGCGCCTGCGCCTGCCACGGTAGTGTAATACGGGATGTTATTGACCAGCGCGGTACGGCGCAAGCTGAAGCTGTCACGGATGGCCTGGGCACCATCGGTGGTGTTGAAGACCAGTTGGACATCGCCATTGATCATGGCGTCCACCACATGGGGCTGGCCCTCGAGCACCTTGTTGATGCGGGTCACCGGCAGCCCGGCTTCGGTCAGGCGGTCGGTGGTGCCGCTGGTGGCGACCAGGGAAAAGCCCATCTGGTCCAGCTTCTTGGCCAGGGGCACGATGGCGTCCTTGTCCTGGTTGCGCACCGACAGGAACACTGTGCCGGCCTCCGGCAACACCACGCTGGCGCCCAGCTGCGCCTTGGCGAAGGCGCGGCCGAAATCGCGATCCAGCCCCATCACCTCGCCGGTCGACTTCATCTCCGGCCCCAGCAGCGTGTCGACGCCGGGGAAGCGGGCGAAGGGGAACACCGCCTCCTTGACCGCGGTGTGCGGCGGTGTGGGGCCGGTCAGGGCGAACTCGCTCAGCTTGGCGCCGGCCATCACCCGGGCGGCGATCTTGGCGATGGGCGTGCCCGTGGCCTTGGCGACGAAAGGCACCGTCCGGCTGGCCCGCGGATTGACCTCGATGATGTAGACGGTGCCGTCCTTCACGGCGAACTGAACATTCATCAGGCCGACCACGCCCAGCCCCTTGGCAAGCTGCCGGGTCTGCTCCTCGATCTCGGCGATCACCGCGGCGTCCAGCGAGTGCGGCGGCAGGGCGCAGGCGCTGTCGCCGGAGTGGATACCGGCCTCCTCGATGTGCTCCATGATGCCGGCCACATAGACCGTCTCGCCGTCGCAGACCGCGTCCACATCGACCTCGATGGCGCCCTGCAGATAGCTGTCGATCAGTACCGGCGTCTTGCCGGAGACCTTGACGGCGGTGTCCATGTAGCGGTGCAGGCTGTCGCGGTCGTGCACGATCTCCATGGCCCGTCCGCCCAGCACGTAGGAAGGCCGGATCAGCACCGGATAGCCGATTTCCGCGGCGATGGTCTCGGCCGCCTCGACCGAGCGGGCGATGCCGTTGGCCGGCTGCCTGAGGCCGAGCCGGTTCAGCAGATCCTTGAAGCGCTCCCGGTCCTCGGCCAGGTCGATGGCGTCCTTGGGCGTGCCGAGGATGGGGATGCCGGCCGCTTCCAGGTCGTGGGCCAGCTTCAGCGGCGTCTGTCCGCCGAACTGCACGATGACGCCCAGCAGGCGGCCCTTCGATTGCTCGATCCGGGCCAGTTCGATGACGTCCTCGGCGGTCAGCGGCTCGAAATACAGCCGGTCGGAGGTGTCGTAGTCGGTCGACACGGTCTCCGGATTGCAGTTGACCATGATGGTCTCGAACCCGCCTTCGCGCAGCGCATAGGCGGCGTGCACGCAGCAATAGTCGAATTCGATGCCCTGGCCGATGCGGTTCGGACCGCCGCCCAGGATGATGACCTTGTCGCGGTCGCTCGGCCCGGCCTCGCATTCCGGCGGCGTCAGGCCGTTGCCCTCGTAGCAGCCATACATGTAGGGCGTGGCGCTGGCGAATTCCGCGGCGCAGGTGTCGATGCGCTTGTAGACCGGCCACGCTTCGGCCGCGCGCCGTTGCGCGGCGACCTCAGGCTCGGCGGTGTCGGTCAGTTCGGCCAGGCGGGCATCCGAGAAGCCCATCTTCTTCAGCCTAAGCCATTCGCGGGTCTCGGCGGGCAGCCCGTCGCGGGCGAGCGCCCGTTCCGCCTCCACGATCCCGGCGATCTGGTCCAGGAACCAGGGATCGAAGCGGCAGGCCGCCTTGATCGCATCCTGCGGCAGGCCCAGACGCATGGCCTGGGCGACCACCAGGATGCGGTCGGAGGTCGGCTTCGAGAGCGCGGCGCGGATCAGGTTCGGGTCGCCCTCATCGGCATAGCCGGGGATCTCGACCTCGTTGAGGCCGGTCAGGCCGGTTTCCATGGAGCGCAGCGCCTTCTGCAGGCTCTCCTGGAAGGTGCGGCCGATCGCCATCGCCTCGCCGACAGACTTCATCGACGTGGTCAGCAACGGGTCGGCGCCGGCGAATTTCTCGAAGGTGAAGCGGGGGATCTTGGTGACGATGTAGTCGATGGTGGGTTCGAAGCTGGCCGGCGTCACCCGGGTGATGTCGTTGTCGAGCTCGTCCAGGGTGTAGCCGACGGCCAACCGGGCCGCGACCTTGGCGATCGGGAAGCCGGTCGCCTTCGACGCCAGGGCCGAAGAACGCGAAACCCGCGGGTTCATCTCGATGACCACCAGCCGGCCGTTGTCCGGGTTGATCGCGAACTGCACGTTCGATCCGCCGGTATCGACCCCGATTTCCCGCAGCACCGCGATCGAGGCGTCGCGCAGGCGCTGGTATTCCTTGTCTGTGAGGGTCAGGGCCGGGGCGACGGTGATCGAGTCGCCGGTATGCACGCCCATCGGGTCGACGTTCTCGATGGAGCAGATGATGATGCAGTTGTCGGCGTTGTCCCGCACCACCTCCATCTCATACTCCTTCCAGCCGAGGACGGATTCCTCGACCAGGACCTGGTGCACCGGACTCAGCCGGAGGCCGTTGCGGACGATCTCCTCGTACTCATTGAGGTTGTATGCGATGCCGCCGCCGGCGCCGCCCAGGGTGAAGGACGGCCGGATGATCGCGGGCAGGCCGACCGCCTCCAGCGCCTCCTCGGCCTGGGCCCGACTCTCCACCAGCCGGCTGCGCGGCGATTCAAGCCCGATGCGGTCCATCGCCTGGCGGAACAGCAGCCGGTCCTCGGCCTTGGCGATGACGTCCGGCTTGGCGCCGATGAGCTCGATGCCCAGGCGTACCAGCGTGCCGTCCTCGTGCAGCGCCATGGCCGTGTTGAGCGCCGTCTGGCCGCCCATGGTGGGCAGCAGCGCGTCCGGCCGCTCGGCTTCCAGGATGCGCGCCACGATCTCCGGCGTGATCGGCTCGACATAGGTGGCGTCGGCCAGCTCCGGATCGGTCATGATCGTCGCCGGGTTCGAGTTCACCAGGATGACCCGGTAGCCCTCCTGCTTCAGCGCCTTGCAGGCCTGGGCCCCGGAATAGTCGAACTCGCAGGCCTGGCCGATGACGATCGGGCCGGCACCGATGATGGCGATGGAGGAAATGTCGGTGCGCTTAGGCATTGGTCTGCAAGCCAACCAGGAATTGGGAACCACAGAGGCACAGAGACACAGAGTAACAACCGAGCAGCGCTATCATCCCAGGACACGCCTTTTGATACCGTCCTTCTGGACGGCGGCATTGAAGTTCATCAACAAACCAGTCCGCATTCCGCTCAGCTTCAAGTAAGTCAACAATTGCGCCTCGTGGATCGGCAGGATTCGCTCAACAGTCTTCAATTCGACCACTGTCTGGTCTGCAATGACCAAATCCATTCGATAGCCGCAATCAAGTCGCACCTCTTTGTAGGTGACCGGCAAAGGAACCTGACGAAGGAATGGAATGTCATGAGATTCAAGCTCGTAGCAAAGGCACTCTTCATAGGCTGATTCCAGAAGCCCAGGCCCCAGAGCCCTATGGACTTCGATTGCCAGACCAATAATCCGATCTGTCGCGGGGTCCTTGGGTTCAGTCATCTCTTGGCTATTCGACCTATCGATTCCAACTGAAGCCACCCTGCCGAAGACCACGACGTGAGCTGCCTTAACGCCAGGTGCCTGTTGGTTCTCTGTGCCTCTGTGTCTCTGTGGTTCGAATTCCCCCTAGAAGAGCACGTCCCCCGGGCCGGCGTTCTTATAGTGATGCGCGGCGCGGCGCGCCAGCGTTTCGCGCGGCCGGTGAGAGTCTGTGCCGCAGAGGTCGTCAGCGCCTGAGAGGCGGCGGCGCCTGGTTGGACGGGTCGGTCAGCGCGGTTAGCACATGGTCGCGCCAGGCGCCGTCGATATAGAGGTAGCTCTTGGCAATGCCTTCGACCCGGAAATTCAGCCGGGCCAGCACCTTGGCGCTGCGGGCGTTGCCCACGACATAGCCGGCCATCAGCCGGTGCAATCGGAATTCCTTGAAGGCGTAGTCGATCACCAGGGACAGCGATTGCTTCATCAATCCGCGGCCCTCGCAATCGCGGCCCAGGTGATAGCCCAGATGCGCTGCCTGGAAGGCGCCGCGCACGATGTTGTTGAGATTGACCTGGCCCAGGATCGGGCCGTCGACATCCGATTTATCCCGGATCACCATGCGCACCGAGCGATCCTGCTCGAAGAGGCCGGCCGCGCCGGCCGACCATCGCCGCCAATAGTCGAGGGAGTAGAAGCCCTTCGGCAGCGGCGGCATCCACGGTTTCAGATGATCGCGGTTGCGATTGTGGAATTCCGCAAGGGCGGCAGCATCGTCTGCGGCCACCAGCGTGACCCGGACGGCCTCGCCGTCGAGGCATGGCGGCAGGGGGCGCAGCGGGCTCATTGGGACGCCGGAACGCCTAGCGGTCGCACCGGACGATCCGCACCGGACCGTTGGCCAGCAGGGGTGCTGTGGCGCGGGCGAAATTGGCCGGGGTCAGCGGAAGGGCCGGCTGCGGGTCGCTGAGGCTGTCGGCGGTGGCCCCGCCGGCTGAGGCGGCGAGCCAGGCGACATTGCGCTCGATGCTGATGATGCTGCGCGCCCGGCGGGCCGAGCCGCCGATCACCGTGCCGACCACATTGCCGTCCGCATCGAGGACCGGCCCGCCGCTGATGCCGCCCAGATCGGCCGAGCCCGACGGCACCCGCTTGCGCTGGGCCACCACCACGATGGTCTCGCGGTGGCCGAGCGAGCGATGGTCGAGTGTGCCGGTTCCGGACACGGTGCCGAAGACGGCGGCGGCGTCGCCGGACGGGAATCCGACCAGATAGACGTCCTCGCCCGAGGTCAGCGGGTCGCGGCTCAGCTCCAGGGCATCGCGGTGGCGGCGGCCGAGTGCGATGGCGCTGATATCCGCGGTCGGATGCCCGGTCGCGGCCGGCAGCCGGTTGCCGCCCAGGAAGCTGAGCTGGCGGCAGCCATCGGTGACATGACGGGCGCTCAGCCAGGTGTCGCTCCCGGTCAGGGCCCAGGCGGTGCCGATGAAGGTGCCGCCCCGGCGCGGCTGGCCGCCCCCCTCGATCACCAGCTGGGTGCGCAGGCGCGGCGAGGGCGGTCCCGGAATCTGGCGGACAAAGGCCTCGGCATCGAGGGCGGATTCTGGCTGTTGCGAAGGTCCGCCGCGGCGTTGCGGCTGACCGGGGTCGAAGATCAGATCGCCGATCCCGCCGATCCTCTGGGGCATTTCTTCCAGGATGCCGCCGCCGATGGCGACGGCGACCAGCAGGATGATGGCGAGCCAGACGGACCGGTCCATGGAGCGGACGTGCTCCTAGGACATCGCCGCCGCGTTGACCAGCGCGACGGAGATCTTGGCGGCGGCCAGCACCAGGGCCGGGGCGATCTGGCCTTCCTCGATGGATTTGCCCAGGTCGCGCATCACCAGGTCGACGATCTTGAAGGCGATAATCTGCAGCAGCACGGCGACGCCGCCCCACAGCGCGATCTCCCAGATGCTGACGCTGTTGGCCATGGCCGCCGCGAGCGGGATGGCTAAGCCCAGCATGGCGGCGCCCAGCGCGATGGCCGCGGCCGGATTGTTCTGCCGCACCAGGGCGAATTCGCGATGCGGCGTGACCCAGACATAGATCGTCAGTCCGACGATGAACATCAGCAGGGTCAGCGCCGAATGCGCCATCAGGACGGGAAAGCTCAGCGCGGCGTTGTCGAGGATCGATTCCATGGCGGCGCGCCTGCCCCTCAGCCGGCCCGGGCGCCGTCGATCAGGTCGACGAAGCGTTGGAACAGGTAATGGCTGTCGGTGGGGCCGGGGGAGGCCTCCGGATGATACTGCACCGAGAAGACCGGCCGGTTCTTCGCCGCCAGCCCTTCGTTGGAGCCGTCGAACAGGCTGACATGGGTCGCCTCGATGCCCTCCGGCAGGCTTGCGTCGGAGACCACGAATCCGTGGTTCTGGCTGGTGATCTCGACCTTGCCGGTGGTCAAATCCTTGACCGGGTGGTTGGCGCCGCGATGGCCGAGATGCATCTTCTCGGTCTTCGCCCCCAGCGCCAGGGCCAGGATCTGGTGGCCAAGGCAGATGCCGAACATCGGCAGCCCGGTCTCCAGCAGCGCCTGCACCGTCGGAATGGCGTAAACGCCGGTCGCCGCCGGGTCGCCGGGGCCGTTCGACAGGAAGATGCCGTCCGGTTCGTGGCGCAGGATCTCCTCCGCCCCGGCATCGGCCGGCACCACGGTCACGCGACAGCCGAGCCCGGCCAGGCAGCGCAGGATGTTGCGCTTGGCGCCGAAATCGATCGCCACCACATGGCGCTGGGCGGTCTCCAGCCGGCCATAGCCGTCGCCTGGGGCCCAGGGCGTCTCGTCCCAGGCATAGGTCTGCCGGCAGGACACTTCCGCGGCCAGATCCATGCCCTCCAGCCCCGGCCATTCGACGGCGGCAGCCTGCAGCGCGGGCAGGTCGAAGCGGCCGTCCGGCGCGTGCACGATAACGCCCGTCGGCGCCCCGCCGTCGCGGATGCGGCGGGTCAGACGGCGGGTGTCGATGCCGCTCAGCCCCACCAGGCCGTTCGCCTTCAGCCAGTCGTCGAGATGCCGGGTCGCCCGCCAGTTCGACGGCTCGGTGATGTCGGCGCGCAGCACCAGGCCGCGCACCGCGGCAGTGGTGGTCTCGATGTCCTCGGCATTGGCGCCGACATTGCCGATATGGGGGAAGGTGAAATTGATGATCTGGCCGGCATATGACGGATCTGTGAGAATCTCCTGGTATCCGGTCATCGACGTGTTGAAGCAGACTTCGCCGACCGATTGGCCGGTGGCGCCAAGCCCGTGGCCCCACAGGATGGTGCCGTCCGCCAGCATCAAGGCACCGGTGGCGCCAGGGGGCGGTGCCTGCTGGCTCAGGTCGATCGGCGCGGCAAGGCGGTCGCTCATGAAGTCGGTCCAAGGACGGCTGGAAGTTTCGCGGCGTGATAAAGCATGGTTGACCGCGTTCCGCCAACCCTTTACACGCTCCGCCTCACGCCGCGCGCAGCCGGTTCTGTGCGACGGTCAAGAATGAAAAATGAATGATATCAATAGTTTATATGGGCTCTTGCCATTTGCGCCGCAATTCCGATTTGGGTATGGTACGCGGCCTTTGGACAAGCCGACTGGAAGAGGTTGAACCATGATCCGCCCGCGGCTGAACGAGGCGCTGACCGAGGCCATCAAGGCCAAGGAGAAGCGCGCCGTTTCTACATTGAGATTGATACTGGCCTGCCTGAAGGACCGCGACATCGCGGCACGCAGCAAAGGCGTCACCGACGGCATTTCCGATGACGAGATCCTGTCGCTGCTGCAGACCATGATCCGCCAGCGCGAGGACAGCGTCGCCCTGTATGAGCAGGGCGGCCGTCTGGACCTGGCAGAAGGCGAGCGCGAGGAGGTCGCGATCATCGAGCGCTTCCTGCCCGAGCAGATGGATGAGAATTCCATCGAACAGGCGGTGCGGTCGGTGATCGCCGATGTCGGCGCCAAGGGCCTGAAGGATATGGGGCGCACCATGGCGGAGCTGCGGACCCGCTATGCCGGCCGCATGGACTTCACCAAGGCAAGCGGTCTGGTGAAATCCTCGCTGGCCTAGTTTAGGCTCTGGCTCCGCACAAGAAGGAGCCCACATGTCCCTGCCGCCGGATTTCCTGGACGAGCTGCGCAGCCGGGTGCCGGTCTCCGAGGTCGTCGGCAGCCGCGTGCGGCTGACCCGCGCCGGGCATGAATTCAAGGGCCTGTGCCCGTTCCACAAGGAAAAGACGCCCAGCTTCACGGTCAACGACCAGAAGGGCTTCTATCACTGCTTCGGTTGCGGCGCCCATGGCGACGTCATCAGCTTCCTGCGCGAACACGAAAACCTGCCGTTCATGGAGGCGGTCGAGCAACTGGCCGCCCGTGCCGGCATGCAGGTGCCCCAGGCCACCCCCGAGGACTACGCCCGCATCGAGCGCAATCGCGGCCTGCACGATCTGGTGGAGGCGGCCTGCGCCTTCTTCGAGGCCAGTCTGCGCAAGGTCGGCGGGCGGGCGGCGCTGTCCTATCTGCACGGTCGCGGCCTGGACGACGAGACCCTGACGCGGTTCCGCATCGGCTATGCGCCGCAGGACAGCAACGCGCTGATCACCGCGCTTAAGGCCGATGGCTACGAGATCGATCAGATGATCGAGGTCGGGCTGGCCCGGCGCCCCGATGACGGACGCAGCCCCTACGCCTTCTTCCGCAACCGGGTGATGTTCCCGGTCAGCGACCGGCGTGGCCGGGTGGTCGCCTTCGGCGGGCGCATCCTGGAGGGCGACGGCCCGAAATACATCAACAGCCCGGACCACGCCCTGTTCCACAAGGGGCACCTGCTCTACGGCCTGGCGCGGGCCCGCAAGACCGCCCATCAGGGCCACACGGTGGTCGTCGCCGAGGGCTATATGGATGTGATCGCCCTGGTGCGGGCCGGGTTCCAGGCAGCGGTGGCGCCCCTGGGCACGGCGCTGACCGAGGCCCAGCTCGACGAGCTGTGGAAAATCGCAAAGGTCCCGGTGCTCTGCTTCGACGGCGACGAGGCCGGCCGCCGTGCCGCCTGGCGGGCCGCCGACCGGGCGCTGCCGAAGCTGCTGCCGGACCAGTCGGTCCGTATCGCCTACCTGCCGGCGGGCGAGGACCCGGACACCCTGATCGCCGCCGCCGGCGCATCGGCCATGCGATCGGTCCTGCAGGACGCCCTGCCCCTGTCGGAGGTGCTGTGGCAGCGGGCGCTGGCCCTGCAGCACACCGACACGCCGGAGGGCCGGGCCGGACTGAAGGCGGCGCTGGACCGGGAGGCGGAGAGTATCTCCGAGCCTACAGTGCGCGACTTCTACCGCAGCGATTTCCAGGCACGGCTGCGCGAGGCCTTTCCCTGGGGCGGGCGGACTCCATATCCGGCCGGCGCGCGCCGGATGCCCGGCCGGCAGCCGGACCGCAGGGTCTCCGGCCCGGCGGCGCGCCGGCCGAGCCGCGGCATGAATCGTGTGACCACCCTGCTGGCACTGCTGATCAATCATCCCGGACTGATGGATGAGGTGGCCGAGTGGTTTGTCGGCATCGACATGCCGGATCCGGGGCTGGAGGCGGTCCGGCGGGATCTGTTTGCATGGTTGTCGGAAAATCCGGAACAGGAAGCAGTTGCTCTGTATGAGCATCTCTGTAAAGCCGGGCATCGCGACAGCCTGGATCGGCTCCTGACGGCGCATCTCGACACTATCGAACCCCGCGCCCGCCGATCCGCGTCCCTGGAACAGGCCCGGGCCGCCTGGGCTGAGATTTCCCGCCTGATAGAACTCGACCGGCTGCAAAGGGAGTTGCAGCGGGCCGGGCAGGCGCTCGGGGCCGATACCACCGAGGTGAATTCCGACCGCGTCCTGGCACTGCATGCCGAGCTAAGCCAGGCAGAGAGTGACGAGTCGGACCCGTTCTAGACAAAAGTCTTGGCACAGCGAGATCATCGCCCAGATTCCGCTCACGGTTTTCTTGGGCCGACTGTCCTTCTGACGCAGTCACAGCGGGGATTGAATGGCGGGTGACGGTCACGGCTTCTCAGGATCGCCTTCGGATGGCGATGACGGTCGAGGCGTTCATTCGCTCATCAAGCGTATGAACGCGCGAGGCTTCGTTACGCTTGCCGAACTGCGCTCTGTGTTGCCTGAAGAGATCGAGCAGGCGGTCCTCCTGGATGTGATCGAGAAATTGCACGCCTTGGGCATTGACATCTGTGATTAGGCGCGGGCCGAGGGTGTTGAGGACTGCGATCCGGCGACAATGGGGCTGTGCCGAGCCATGCGGCAAGTCGGGCAGATCGGAACCGCCGCATCGTGGTGTGATTCGGCGTCAGTCGCGACAATCGGCGGGAATTGGAGGACCTCCAAGACCGCTATTCGAGGACACGCGATCGCATTCGCGCCATTGAGGCGAAGGCACTGCGCAAGCTCGGCCGGCGTAAACCGCCAAATCAAGAGGATCCCTAGAGAATCCGCCGATGACAGGCGCTGCGGCCATTGGCCGGCGGCATGCAACTGGACGGCAATCCGGCGGAACGTAAGGCGAATGTCGCAAAAGCTGCGCAAACGGGGCTTGATTCGGCCACGGATCGTAGCCACTTTTCCGAAGCCGGTACCGGGCCGGAGACGCCGGACAGGAATCTGGTGCCCAAATGGCCCTACAGGCTGAATGGGATGGGAGCGAAGGCGACGATCCAGGAAGTGTGTGGAAGGGCCCGTGCCTGTGCAGGGGCCGAGATCGACCTAAATACCTGGCTACGAAATTGGAACGGATCGTGCGGGCGGCACGGGCCGGGGCCGATTTTTGTCGTTTGAGCGCGACGACATGAAACTCTCGATATCGTAAGGGCACGAAACCGAATGGCCACGAAAGCGACGAGCGCGGTTGATGTGAGCGAAAATCGCGAGGAGACGGGCGACGGCCCGCTGCTCGACAACGCCGGTCAGGACATCAAGAAGCTGATCGGCAAGGTCAAGGAGCGGGGCTACATCACCATCGACCAGCTCAACGCCGTGCTGCCGCCGGACAAGACCGATTCCGAAAAGATCGAGGATGTGATGTCGCAGCTCTCGGCCATGGGCATCAACGTGGTCGAGAACGAAGAATCCGACGACGTCGCCTCGGCCGAAAGCGGCTCGGAGGGCGAGGTCCGCGCCTCCGGCAATCTGGACGATGACGAGATCGGCCGCACCGACGATCCGGTGCGCATGTATCTGCGCGAGATGGGCTCGGTGGAGCTGCTGTCCCGCGAGGGCGAGATCGCGATTGCCAAGCGCATCGAGGCCGGCCGCGAGATGATGATCGGCGGCATCTGCGAGTCGCCGCTGACCATCCGCGCCATCATCGAATGGCACAACGCCCTGAAAGACGGGAAGATGCTGCTGCGCGACATCATCGACCTGGACGCCACCTATGGCGCCGGTCCCGATGGCGCGACCCAGGCGCCGGCCGGCGGCCCGCCGGAGGTCAAGGCGGAGGAGGGCGAAGAGTCCTCAGAGGACGAGTCCGAGGAGTCCGAAAGCGAAAACGAGTCGGACTCCGATGAAGACGATGACGAGGGCGGCCCTTCCCTGTCGGCGATGGAGGAGCAGCTGAAGCCGCAGGTGCTGGAGACCTTCGACAAGATCGAAGGGACCTACAGCAAGCTGCACAAGCTGCAGGACCAGCGCCTGACCCTGATGACCAAGGGCGAGGCGCCGACCAAGCAGTCCGACACCAAATACGAGAAGCTCAAGGCCGAGCTGGTCGAGCAGATGGAGGGCGTGCACCTCAACAACGGCCGCATCGAGCAGCTGGTCGAGCAGCTCTACATCCTGAACCGCACCCTGGTCGGCTATGAGGGGCGCCTGCTGCGCCACGCCATCGACAGCCGCATCCAGCGCGAAGCCTTCCTGAAGAACTATTTCGACAACGAGCTCGATCCGGGCTGGCTGGACCGGGTGTCCAAGATCGATTCCAAATGGGCTCGGTTCGCCGATCGCCATGGCGAGGACATCATCGACGTCCGCACCCAGATCGCCGAGATCGCCGATATCGCCGGGCTGCCGGTGCCGGAATTCCGCCGCATCGTCTCCACGGTGCAGAAGGGCGAGAAGGAGGCCGGCCGGGCCAAGAAGGAGATGGTCGAGGCCAATCTCCGCCTGGTGATCTCGATCGCCAAGAAATACACCAATCGCGGCCTGCAGTTCCTGGACCTGATCCAGGAGGGCAATATCGGCCTGATGAAGGCGGTGGATAAGTTCGAGTACCGCCGCGGCTACAAGTTCTCGACCTATGCCACCTGGTGGATCCGCCAGGCGATCACCCGCTCGATCGCCGACCAGGCGCGGACCATCCGCATCCCGGTGCACATGATCGAGACCATCAACAAGCTGGTCCGCACCTCGCGCCAGATGCTGCACGAGATCGGCCGCGAGCCGACCCCGGAGGAACTGGCCGAGCGGCTGATGATGCCGTTGGAGAAGGTCCGCAAGGTCCTGAAGATCGCCAAGGAGCCGATCTCGCTCGAGACCCCGATCGGCGACGAGGAAGACAGCCATCTCGGCGACTTCATCGAGGACAAGAACGCAGTCCAGCCCCTGGACGCGGCGATCCAGTCGAACCTGCGCGAAACCACCACCCGGGTGCTGGCCAGCCTGACCGCCCGCGAGGAGCGCGTCCTGCGCATGCGCTTCGGCATCGGCATGAACACCGACCACACCCTGGAGGAGGTCGGCCAGCAGTTCTCGGTCACCCGCGAGCGCATCCGCCAGATCGAGGCCAAGGCGCTGCGCAAGCTCAAGCACCCCAGCCGGTCGCGCAAGCTCAGGTCCTTCCTGGACACCTGACCATGGCCGGCCGGCGGTCCGCCCGCCGATGATCGACATCATCAAGGAACTGGTCCGCTCCAGCGCCCGCCTGCGCCGGCAGTCCGGCGAGCAGCCGACGCCTGAGGAATTGGCCCGGGATCTACGGCTGCCGATCAAGGATGTGCGCAAGCATATCGGCCTTGCCAAGGGGCTGGTGTCGATGGACCAGGGTGTCGCCGACGAGTCCGGGATCGACGGCCTCGTCGACGGGCTGAGCCCGCGGGAGGAATTGCTGCTGTGCCTCCGGTTCGAGATCGACATGGGCGGCGACCGGAGGCTGGAGCAGATCGGCGAGTCCCTGCTGGAAACCCGCAAGCGCATTCGCGAGATCAAGGAAAAGGCGCGGAGCCGGCGAATCCGTGCTGGCAAGCCGCCTGGAACCTCCGACCCGGAAGGCTCCTGAACCGGCCTGCGCTGGGCTCAGTGCACGACCATGCTTGATTGCCCGCTCAGGGATAGCGGGTCGAGCCCCAGCATCCGACCGGCCAGGAATTCGAAGGGCAGCGTCAAGGTCACCATGACGGTTCCGCCCGAGCGGTTGTCCGGGGTCCAGGACACGTCCACGACGAGTGATTCCTTGTCCATCCCGATATAGCGGCCCAGGGCGAAGCCCACGATCTCGGCGGAATCGGCCTCCAGCAACGTGCCATCGCCTCGTACGGAGGCGTATCGGGCCGCCTCGCGGGCCGTGTTGTTGATGCTGGAGATGCTCCAGGCCAGTCGGCCGACGTCGAGGACGCCGATTGACAGCATGATCAGAACCGGGCCCAGGAAAGCGTATTCGATGGCGGCGGTGCCCTCCTGGCGCCTCTGGAAGCGAGTCAGTCCCGAAAGGCGTAGACGACGCGGCCGCATCTCAGCGGGCCCTCATGGTGCTTTGGGCGGATAGCGGCACCACGTCGGTCCATCCTGGATAGTCGAACAACAGCGGCAGGTCCTTCGCCACGGTCACCTCGACATACATCGGGATGTATTGGTCGCCGGCCGGGCCGCACAGCCCGGTGGTGCAGTTGTCCTCCACGGTTTCGCCGGGACACATGCAATAGGTCCGTGTGGTGACGGCCAGGCTCGGATCGCCCGCGTCCTGGCGCACCGCGGCGATGATGTCGTCGGTGTCATTGACGAAGGACTGGCTGCGGGTCGCATATTGCGCGCCGGACCGGGCGGCCGCCGACAGGCTGGCCAGTTCGAGGCTGAAGCGGCCGAAATCGGTGGCGGCGACGACCAGCGGGATGAGGAGGATCAGAATCAGCGCGAACTCCAGGCTGACCGAGCCCGACCGGCAGCGCTGAAGGCGGCTGCCGGCCGGCTCGCGACGACCTCCGGGGTGGGCGGCCGTCATTCGACCATCGACGCCGAGACGAGTTGGTAACTGCTCCCCGCCGATGATGCGCTGAGGTCGCCGAGATGGCTGGAGCCGGTGAAGTCGAGCGTGTCGGCGATGATCATTGTCGGCGAATTCTCGGTGAGCGAGCCGCCGGAGAACTTCAGCTCCTGTCCCGGGAAGTACAGCGCGCCGTCGAGGATCTGGTCCGATCCGCCGGTCAGCGAGTGCGTCATGCCCGGCTGGGTCGTGGCCTCCTGGTAGAAAAGGATGCCGGCATAGGGGCCGGAGAGCGGAGCCGTCAGATCGACCGACGCGCCGCCGGCGATGCTGATATTGTCCGAGGGGCCGATCGCGTCGCTCATGAAAATGGTGACCCCGGTGCCGCTGACGGTGGCGCCGCCGTTGATGGTCAGGCCGCCGCTGAGGACGTAGAGGCCCGGTTGCAGATAGAGCGTTCCGCCGGCATGGACCTCGATGCCTTTGCAGTAGTGGCCGGGGCTGGCGTATTTGGTCTGTCCGCCGTTGACCCGGTAGGTCGCGTTGTGGTCGCAGGCACCATAGGCAGGAGGTTCGAGCAACTCGAACGGGTCGGCGCTGGGGCTGACCCCGGTGATCGGACCCGGGTTCAGACAGTCGCCGCTATAGCCGCCGACCGTCTTGATCTCGATGGCGGTCAGGCAGGAGGTAGCGCCTGCTTCCACGATTGCGCTGCCGTCCGTGGAGTTGACGATCACGCCGCAGGGCAGTTCGACCTGGGCGCCGCCCGAGATCTTCAACGTGCCCGAGTCCGACGGGTTGAGCGCGAAGACGCAGGTGTCATTGCCGTCAAGCCGGGCAACGGCGCGCGAAGCGATCGTCATTGGCTCCGAGAAGAACAGGAGCGACAGCATTTGCGGCGCCGGTCGCTCCACGATCACTTCCACCGCGTCCCCGGTCATGTATGCGCCGCTGGTCGGCGGAATGTTGACGGTGAGGATGTCGACACCGGGCTGCAGACCGTTGAACAGCGCGCTGCTCGAGGCGGCCGACGCGGCCCCGGCCTGTCCGGTGCGGGCGATCTCCAGCGCGCCGGCCATCGCGGCGGAATCGGCGATCGAGCGTGTTATGCGGCTGCCCGCGTGCCACGCGGTAGCGTCGATCGCCAGGCTGGCGATACCGAGCAGGATTGGAGTGATGGCGGCGGCATAGACGACCATGCCACCCTGTTCGTTGTTGCGGAACAGCGAGACATTCCGCGTGGTATTGAGGCCGCCTTGGCGGGCTTTGGAAGCGGCGGTGCGGGTCACTGTACTGTGCTCCTATAAAGACGAGACGGCGATTCCTACTTTTGGTGGTAGTTCGTCGCTCGTATTTCTCGATTTTTACTTCCTCTCTTCTTTTTCCCGCACAGTAATTCACGAAATTATACACTCAAATATTACTAGAACATCAATTTAACCTTCAGGGACAATACAAAAAATCGACAATTATTATAAGGATTTGCATTTTTATTTATTCTTATCATCATCAAATGTCTGTCTTGTTTTTCAACATCTTTTTCTAGTTCAATGACGGGATCCAGTGCGCCAATCCGTTTTCTTTCAGGCAGGTCGATCGCCGCCCGGGCATGTCCAGTGGCTCCGTCAAATCCTTTTGCCCTTGCGGGCGGCTATGAGTAGAAGTGCGGGTCGGCGGGCCCGTAGTTCAGTGGTCAGAACGCGCCGCTCATAACGGTGTTGTCGCAGGTTCGAATCCTGCCGGGCCCACCATTCTCCCGCACCGATAGTTCCAACGGCCCGCGATGGCTCATGGTCGCGCGCCTGTTGTCCGTCCGACCCGGTTTCGCGCGGCCGCGTTCACCAAATCCTCAGGCTTGCCGGACAGAATACGAGCGGCTCTCCGAGCCGGTTGCAAGTCATGCCATGGCCACTTCTGGTGGAGGTATGGCCGTCGTAGTAAGTCGTACCGAAATTTCAAGACGTTGCATGAGAAATTTAAGATGCTGGCACCGGAAGTTAACCGTAATTCCTAACAAAAAATTAATGTGTCCGGGCCAAGATTTGCACGATCTGTATAGAAATTGATGCGTTTACTTATCAATCCGGACGATAAGGCGCATTTTCGGGGTATCGGATCAATGGCGATCAGTTTCTTGCGCGGCGCAATCCGTGGGCAGCGACGAGGTAGGCGGCCCGGCGGATTCGTGCGCGATGACAAGGGCGGCACGGCCCTGGAATTCGCGTTGGTCGCGCCGATCTTCTTCACCGCCCTGCTGGCGATCTTCGAGGTCGCCATGCTGTTCGGCACCAGCGTTTTGCTGGAATCCGCCGCCAACCGGGCGGCGCGCGCGGTGCGGACCGGGCAGATCTATACCGCCACCTTGCCTGGCCTGAACGTCGCTACCCAGATGACCCTGTTCGAAGACGCCATGTGCAATGAGTTGATTCTGATCGACTGTTCCGACCTGTCCTATGACGTGCAGGTCTACACCAATTTCAACGTCGCCACGGTGGGTGTGAACTGCAACACCGATGGCGACATTGACTCTCCCAATTTCGCCATCGGCCTGCCGCAGCAGGTGGTTGTCGTGACGGTCGTCTATCCGTACGAGCCGATCATTCCCAATCCGCTGCTATATGCGGGCCGTGACTACAAGTCGACGGCCGAAGGCGGCTGCAACGGGCTGTCGATGCAGTCGATCATGGTCTTCCGCAACGAACCGTTCCCGCTGACGCTATGAAGACGATTCCTGCAAAGAAACGAGCCCGTCCGATGCACGGGCTAAGCCGTCGGACACGGCGGTTCGCCGATGATGCGCAGGGCGCCTCCCTGGTCGAGTTCGCCTTCATGTTCCCGATCCTGGTGCTGGTATTGTTCATGACCATCACCCTGTCGCACATGATGATGATCGACCGGAAGGTCACGCTGACCGCCCAGTCGACCGCCGACTTCGTCTCGCAGTGGCAGGCCGTCGACCAGGGCGTGATGAACCAGACGCTGACCGCCGCCCAGTTGATGATGCAGCCCTTCGCGACGGATTTCGATATCTCCATCGCCCATGTGCCCTTCGACGACATCAGCGGCGCGCCCGACATGGGCTCGACGGCCGCATGGCGGGCATTGATCAACCCCGGCGCAGTTGAGATTTCCGACTCCGATGCGGAGGCCGCGGCCAATGGCGCCACGGTGTCGGCGCCGCCCTCGGCGGTGGTCGGTCCGCTGGGAACCCCCGGCGACGCCTTGATCATGCTGCGGATGAACTACCGCTACCAATCCCTGTGGCGGAGCGACTTTTCGCTGTTCGGGATCAATATTCCCGGCGTCATGACTTTCAGCAAGGAGACTTACGCACGGCCGAGGCTGATCCGCCAGATTGCCTCGGACCCCGCGAACACGACGTTCATCGTCCCCTGACGGCGACACTCCCTGACGGCGACATTCCCCAGGTCCGGCAAACGGACCGTCAAAAGCAGAGGTATGTGACGTGGAACGGATTCTCAGAACGCTGAAGCGAACTGCGGCTGCGCTCAGCCGTTTCCGCCTGGCCGAAGAAGGCAGCTATCTGGTCTATGTCGGCATCGCGGCCATCCCGATGGTGACCGTGGCCGGCCTGGGCGTCGACGTCGCCCGTGCCTATTTGGCCGAGGCCAGGCTGCAATCGGCCATCGATGCCGCGGCGATCGCCATGGGTTCCGCCGACGGAACCGATGAAGAGATCATCACCCTCGGACGCACCTATTTCTACGCCAACTTCCCGGCCGATTTCTGGGCCGAGCCATCCACCCTGAACATCTCGGTGGAGCGGGTCGATCCCGGCGATCCCACAAGCCGCCCGGAGAGCTTCGCGATCACCGCGTCGGCCCGGGTCGACACCCTGTTCTTCCGCCTGCTGCCCTATGGGCAGGGCGCGGCATCGGCCGCCGGGCAATACGATTACGTCGACGTGGCCGCCAGCTCCACCGCCCTGACCGAGGTCAAGGGCCTGGAGGTGGTCATGGTGCTGGACGTGACCGGGTCGATGTACTCGAACTATTCCAGTGGCGAGCGGCGCATCGAGGCGATGCGCGACGCGGCCCTGGGCATGGTCGACATCCTGTTCGGCGACAATTACGAGCCGGAGCTGCTCCGGGTCGGGGTCGTGCCCTACAACACGGTGGTCAATATCGGCACCGGCATGCACGGCTTCGTCGACAATACGGGGCTGGATTCGATGGGCAATCCCACGACGCCGAACCCGTTCAACGCGACCCAATGGGCCGGCTGCGTGCAGGCCCGCAAGGACGACAACGATCTGACGGATGTCTACTTTCCGACGGCGACCGACGGCACCGGCCGCTGGCCGGCCTATCGCTGGCCGATCGAGCCGGACCGGGATGGCAGCACCGGCTACACCTACAACAGCCGCTGCGAGACCATCGCCGACAACACCACCGGCGATTACCGGGTCTATGAGGATCCGCTGACCTCCTTCGAGGAGGACGATCCCGACAGTTGGATGGTCTACAACACCCTGGTGGATCCGCCCGTCCTGGTCCCGTCGACCGAGACCCGCCGGTACTACGACCGGGATTCCGACGGTCCCAACAAGGGCTGCCCCGGCGCCCTGCTGCCGCTGACCAACAGCAAGGCGGATGTCTGGAACTACCTGCAGGAGGTCACCGTCGTCGACGGCAACGGCACCATCACCGCGGCCGGGATGACCTGGGGCTGGCGGGTGATCTCGCCGGACCCGCCCTTCGACCAGGGTCGGGACTACGACGACATCGACTGGGAGAAGGCGATCATCGTGCTGACCGACGGCCGCCAGGTGCTGAGCTCCCAGAACGGCAATTGCGACAATGCCGACAAGGTCACCAACCCGATCGCGGCCCAGCCGCCGCAATGGATCCCCTGGGTGTTCAACCCGTCGACCTACAACATGAACGGCATTCCCATCGATGAGGGCCCGGATTACCGCTGGTCGGCCTATGGCTATGCGCATCCGCAGGATTCGCAGCCGCTGGGCACCGGCAACATCCAGACCCTCCTGGAAGACCGGTTCGGCGAGGTCTGCGACGCCATCAAGGCGGTGCCGGACCCGATCAATGGCGGGTCGGCGATCCAGATCTTCTCGATCACCTTCGGCGACGACATCACCGCCGGCGACTCGGTCTCCACAATGATGGCGGACTGCACCACCGATCCGTTGAACAACTACTTCCACGCGCCAAACACGGCCCAGCTGGAAGCGGCGTTCGAGGAGATCGCCCGTCAGCTCACCTCGCTGCGCCTGACGGACTAAGGCCTACCGGCCTCCATAACGACCGGCCCGGTCGTGCCCTGCAAATTCGGCAGGGTGCGGCCGGGCCGGTTTCGTTTGGCCCATGCGGGCAAGATGCGCCCGCGTGCAGGCGATCGGGACTGCCGGCCTTCGCGCCTTGATCCCCCCCACCCTTTCGCGCTCGAGACATAACCCGGCCGGCCTGGTAGCGGCCGCAGCAGGGCGCATATGGCCTGCCGGGTCGGGATCTCCATGGCCTCGCCAGAGGGTGCCGCGGCCACTCAATGCCGCCCTCTCCGTCCCCCGATAGACCCGGCGGCGTCGGCGCCGGTCGTTCCGGCACGCGCTGCCCAACCGTCCGTTGCCATCGCCCGGCGGCATCTGGCTTCTTGGAAGCGTTCTTTTGACAAATCTAAATAAAATGCTCGCATTAACTTCAGAAGATAACAGTAATTTAAGTCGTTCTATTTAATATGATGGTCCTTTGCTTAGGAATCGAAAGTGTTACTCGTCATTATTGAGAAAAAACTCTGGAGCAAATCTCGGATTTGGAGAGCGCAACTGCATTGCCCCGAGAGGTGATGTGCAGGGCGGCACGCGTCCGCTTGCCAGGCCCATGGCACGCGGGAGGCGTATTCATGGGAACGCCTCACCGGCCAAGGGGTGATTGGAAACAAGCAAATGAGCCTGTCGAACCGCGGCAACGCGGCTGGCCGCAAGAAAGGTGAATGCCATGTCACGTATGTTCGAAGCCCTGATGGGAATTGCGGCCTCGCTCGGCCGGTTCCGGCGGGCCGAAGAAGGCAGCTATCTGGTCTATGTCGGGATCGCCGCGATCCCAATGGTGACCGTCGCCGGCCTGGGCGTCGACATCTCCCGCGCCTATCTGGCCGAGGCCAGGCTGCAATCGGCCATCGATGCCGCGGCGATCGCCATGGGATCGGCGGACGGAACCGATGAAGAGATCATCACCCTCGGACGCACCTATTTCTACGCCAACTTCCCGGCCGATTTCTGGGCCGAGCCGGCCGATCTGAACATCAGCGTGGAGCGGGTCGATCCCGGCGATCCCACAAGCCGCCCGGAGAGCTTCGCGATCACCGCGTCGGCCCGGGTCGACACCCTGTTCTTCCGCCTGCTGCCCTATGGGCAGGGCGCGGCATCGGCCGCCGGGCAATACGATTATGTCGACGTGGCCGCCAGCTCCACCGCCCTGACCGAGGTCAAGGGCCTGGAGGTGGTCATGGTGCTGGACGTGACCGGGTCGATGTACTCGAACTATTCCAGTGGCGAGCGGCGCATCGAGGCGATGCGCGACGCGGCCCTGGGCATGGTCGACATCCTGTTCGGCGACAATTACGAGCCGGAGCTGCTGCGGGTCGGCATCGTGCCCTACAACACGGTGGTCAATATCGGCACCGAAATGCACAGCTTCGTCGACAATACGGGGCTGGATTCGATGGGCGACCCGACGACGCCGAACCCGTTCAACCAGACCCAATGGGCCGGCTGCGTGCAGGCCCGCAAGAACGACAACGATCTGACGGATGCCTACGACGCGACGGCGACCGACGGCACCGGCCGCTGGCCGGCCTATCGCTGGCCGATCGAGCCGGACCGGGACGGCAGCTCTGGCTACACCTACGACAGCCGCTGCGAGACCATCGCCCATAACACCACCGGCGACTATCGCTACTACGAAGATCCGCTGACCTCCTTCGAGGAGGACGATCCGGACAGCTGGATGGTCTACAATTCGGCCGATCCGCCCGTCCTGGTCCCGTCGACCGAGACCCGCCGGTACTACGACCGGGATTCCGACGGTCCCAACAAGGGCTGCCCCGGCGCCCTGCTGCCCCTGACCAACAGCAAGGCGGATGTCTGGAACTACCTGCAGGAGGTCACCGTCGTCGACGGCAACGGTACCATCACCGCCGCCGGGATGACCTGGGGCTGGCGGGTGATCTCGCCGGACCCGCCCTTCGACCAGGGTCGGGACTACGACGACATCGACTGGGAGAAGGCGATCATCGTGCTGACCGACGGCCGCCAGGTGCTGAGCTCCCAGAACGGCAATTGCGACAATGCCGACAAGGTCACCAACCCGATCGCCAACCAGCCGCCGCTCTGGGTTCCGTGGGAGTTCGATCCGGCCAACTACAATATGGACGGCGAAGTGCTTGGCGAAGGCGGCACCTCGAGCGGGCGGCGCGAAGGCCCGGACTATCGCTGGTCGGCCTATGGTTATGCGCATCCGAATGATGCCATGCCTCTGGGCAGCGGCAACATCCAGACCCTCCTGGAAGACCGGTTCGGCGAGGTCTGCGACGCCATCAAGGCGGTGCCGGATCCGATCAATGGCGGCTCGGCGATCCAGATCTTCTCGATCACCTTCGGCGACGACATCACCGCTGGGGACTCGGTCTCCACGATGATGGCGGACTGCACCACCGATCCGTTGAACAACTACTTCCACGCGCCGAATACGGCCCAGCTGGAAGCGGCGTTTGAGGAGATCGCCCGTCAGCTCACTTCGCTGCGCCTGACGGACTAAGGCCTACCGGCCTCCAGGACGACCGGCCCGGTCGCGCCCTGCCCAGATAGCAGGGTGCGGCCGGGCCGTTTTCCTTTGCCGTAGGCGCGCATGACGCGCCGATTGTGCGCGGCTCATGGGGCGGCGTCCGGCCGGCCCGGATGCGCCCCGCCCCCTCCCCAGTGCCCGAGACCGTTTGCCCCATGCCGCTCCCCGTCCATGGCTGAGGATGCGCGGCCTTGCCACCAGTCGGTCTCTGCCCTCCCGAATTTCGAGAAATTCTTCTTCTTCTGACGACGAATTGTTGAGTGACAAAATACACTCCCAAAAATTCGAAATAATTTACAAACATTAACCTTAGTTACTAACAGTAATTTAAATCGTTCCAGACAATATATCCCTAGTTTGCATCGAGTTTGATGTTTTTGCTCATCAATGTTGAGGCAAATTTTGGAACAAGGTTTGGTTTCTGACGGATTTACTTTCTTGTCGGGCATTTGCCTGCAGGCCCCGATCCGCCGGAACGCCTCTGCCATCCAAGGGGAGTTGGGAAAACGCAAACGAGCCCGTCGAACCGCGATAACGCGGCTGGCCGCAAGAGAAGGTAGATAACATGGTACGGATTTTCGAGTTCCTCAGGCGAATGACGGCCGCGTTCGGCCGCTTCCGGCTGGCCGAGGAAGGAAGCTACATGGTCTATGTCGGGATCGCCGCCATCCCGATGGTGACCGTCGCCGGTCTGGGCGTCGACATCGCCCGCGCCTACCTGGCCGAGGCCAGGCTGCAATCCGCCATCGATGCGGCGGCGATCGCCATGGGCTCGGCCGACGGGACCGACGACGAGATCATCACCCTCGGCCGCAGCTACTTCTACGCCAATTTCCCGGCCGATTTCTGGGCCGAGCCGGCCAGTCTGGACATCACCATGACTCGGGTCGATCCGGCCGATCCGGACAGCCGGCCGGAGAGCTTCGCCATCTCGGCGAGCGCCCGGGTCGACACATTGTTCTTCCGCCTGCTGCCCTATGCCGGGGAGTCGTCCTCGCCGTCGGCGTCGACCCATTTCGACTATGTCGACGTGGCCGCCAGCTCGACGGCGCTGACCGAGGTGAAGGGCCTGGAAATCGTCATGGTGCTGGACGTCACCGGCTCGATGTATTCGAACTATTCCAGTGGCGAGCGTCGCATCGAGGCGATGCGGGACGCGGCCCTGAGCATGATCGACATCCTGTTCCAGCACGAGCACGAGCCCGATCTGCTGCGAGTCGGAATCGTGCCCTACAACACGGCCGTGAATATCGGCACCGACATGCACAGCTTCGTCGAGAACACGGGCCTGGATTCGATGGGCAATCCCGTTTCGCCGAACCCGTTCGGCCAGACCCAGTGGTATGGCTGCGTGCAGGCCCGCAAGAACGACAACGACCTGACGGACACCTACAACGCGACGGCGACCGACGGCACCGGCCGCTGGCCGGCCTATCGCTGGCCGATCGAGCCGGACCGGGACGGCAGTTCAGGCTATACCTACAACAGCCGCTGCGAGACCATCGCCCACAACACCACCGGCGACTACCGCTACTACGACGATCCGCTGGCCACATTCGAGGAGGACGATCCGGACAGCTGGATGATCTACGACTCCGCCGATCCGCCCAACCTGGTGCCCTCGCCGGTGACCCGGCGGTACTATGACCGCCACACGGACGGGCCGAACAAGGGCTGCCCCGGCGCGCTGCTGCCGCTGTCCAACAACCGCGCGGAAGTCTGGAACTACCTCCAGGAGCTCACCGTGGTCGACGGCAATGGCACCATCACCGCGGCTGGGATGAGCTGGGGCTGGCGGGTCCTCTCGCCGGATCCGCCCTTCTCGGTGGACAATCAGGGGCTTCCCATCGCCGAGTACGACGATATCGACTGGGAGAAGGCGATCATCGTCCTGACCGACGGCCGGCAGGTGCTGAGCTCCCAGAACAGCAGCTGCGACAACGCCGACAAAGTGACCAACCCGATCGCCAATCAGCCGCCGCTGTGGAAAGACTGGAGGTTCGATCCGGCCGACTACGACATGGATGGCATGCGACTAGGTTGGGGCGCCCCCGGCAGCGAGCAGAACGAGGGCCCGGACTACCGCTGGTCGGCCTATGGCTACGCGCATCCGAACGATTCGCGGCCGCTGGGCACCGGTAACATCCAGACCCTCCTGGAAGACCGGTTCGGCGAGGTCTGCGACGCCATCAAGGCGGTGCCGGACCCGATCAATGGCGGGTCGGCGATCCAGATCTTCTCGATCACCTTCGGCGACGACATCACCGCCGGCGACTCGGTCTCCACGATGATGGCGAACTGCACCACCGATCCGCTGAACAACTACTTCCACGCGCCGAACACGGCCCAGTTGGAAGCGGCGTTCGAGGAGATCGCCCGTCAGCTCACCTCGCTGCGCCTGACGGACTAACGCCCAACGGCCTTCACGAAACCGGCCCGACCGTACCTTGCGAATTCGGCAAGGCGCGGTCGGGCCGGTGTCGTTTGGCGGTGCGGGGCCGGTCCGTCCCGGGCTCCTGTGCCTCCATCACTTCTGCAAGAAATTTTGTTTCTCGGCAAAATACAATTCTAACAATACGGGCTAATTCGTAGGCGTTAACCGTATTTCGTAACAATAAGTTAAGTAAATCAATCCATCTTTGCCGTAGTTTGTGTCGAAGTTGATGTTTTTGCACGTCAACGTTGAGACGAATTGAGAATTAAGGTGTGGCGTTGATGGGTTTTACTATTTTACGCCAAACGGACTGTTTGCAGGGCGTGGTGCGCCTGCTCTGCAGACTTATGCCGGGCACCGCGAGAGCCGCGGCCTTGGTCCGCGCCGTAACGGTGATGCCGGTTTCCGGGCCAAACCGTCCGGGGCGCTCAATTGCGCCGAGGACATGCGTGGCCGGACGGGGCTGATCCGTCGGACCGCCTCGACCGGACACCGGGCGATCGGGAACACGCAACCGCACACCATTCGAACCGCACTAAAGCGGCTGGTCAAAAGAGGGGTAGATGACATGGACGGGATTTTCCAACGCATCAAGCGTGCCGCGACGGCGCTCTGCCGTTTCGGGCGGGCCGAGGACGGAAGCTATATGGTCTATATCGGGATCGCCGCGATCCCGATGGTGGCCGTTGCCGGAATGGGCGTCGACATCGCCCGCGCCTACCTGGCCGAGGCCAGGCTGCAGGCCGCCATCGATTCCGCGGCGATCGCCATGGGCTCGGCCGACGGGACCGACGACGAGATCATGACCCTTGGCCGCACCTATTTCTACGCCAACTTCCCGGCCGATTTCTGGGCCGAGCCGGCCAACCTGAACATCACCGTGACCCGAGTCGATCCGAGCGATCCGACCAGCCGGCCGGAGAGCTTCGCGATCACCGCGAGTGCCCGCGTGGATACCTTGTTCTTCCGCCTGCTGCCCTATGCCGGAGAGACGGCTTCGCCCTCGGCGTCGACCCAGTTCGACTTCGTCGACGTGGCGGCCAAATCCACGGCGCTGACCGAGGTCAAGGGCCTGGAGGTGGTGATGGTGCTGGACGTGACGGGCTCCATGTACAGCAACTATTCCGGCGGCGAGCGTCGCATCGAGGCGATGCGGGACGCGGCCCTGAAGATGGTCGACATCCTGTTCCAGCACGAGTACGAGCCCGAGCTGCTGCGGGTCGGCATCGTGCCCTACAACACGGCCGTGAATATCGGCACCGATATGCACAGCTTCGTCGAAGATACGGGGCTGGATTCGATGGGCAATCCCATTACGCCGAATCCGTTCGGCCAGACCCAGTGGTTCGGCTGCGTACAGGCCCGCAAGAACGACAACGACCTGACCGACGTCTATAACGCGACGGCAACCGACGGCAGCGGCCGGTGGCCGGCCTATCGCTGGCCGATCGAACCGGACCGGGACGGTAGCTCCGGCTATACCTACAACAGCCGCTGCGAGACCATCGCCGACAACACCACCGGCGATTACCGGGTCTATGAGGATCCGCTCACCGTCTTTGAGGAGGACGATCCGGACAACTGGATGATCTACGACTCCGCCGATCCGCCCAACCTGGTACCCTCGCCGGTGACCCGCCGGTACTACGACCGCGACACCGACGGGCCGAACAAGGGCTGCCCCGGCGCGCTGCTGCCGCTGTCCAACAACCGCGCGGAAGTCTGGAACTACCTGCAGGACGTCACCGTGGTCGACGGCAACGGCACCATCACGGCCGCCGGGCTGACCTGGGGCTGGCGGGTGATCTCACCGGACCCGCCCTTCTCGGTGGACAATCAGGGGCTTCCCATTGCCGCCTACAACGATATCGACTGGGAGAAGGCGATCATCGTCCTGACCGACGGCCGCCAGGTGCTCAGTCAGCAGAACAACAACTGCGACAATGCCGACAAGGTCACCAATCCGAATCCAGGCGGTGGGCCGCCATGGCTCCACTGGCAGTTCGATCCGGCCGACTACAACATGGAGGGCCTGCGGCTCGGCCAGGGCGCATCCAATAGCGAACAGCGCGAGGGCCCGGACTATCGCTGGTCGGCCTATGGCTATGCGCATCCCAATGATTCGCGGCCGCTGGGCCCCGGCAATATCCAGACCCTCCTGGAGACCCGGTTCGGCGACGTCTGCGACGCGATCAAGGCGGTGCCGGATCCGATCAATGGCGGCTCGGCGATCCAGATCTTCTCGATCACCTTCGGCGACGACATCACCGCCGGCGACTCGGTCTCCACGATGATGGCGAACTGCACCAGCGATCCGTTGAACAACTACTTCCACGCGCCAGGACCGGCCCAGTTGGAAGCGGCGTTCGAGGAGATCGCCCGCCAGCTCACCTCGCTGCGCCTGTCGGGCTGAGCGACGCAAAGCGAGCGGCCGGGCCGGCTGATTGCCGGCCCGGCCGTTTTTGTGCCCGCGTCTTCAACCCAAGGTGGGATCCCTCCCGCCGTGACGAGGCCAGAGATCGGGTCGCCGGGTCCCTGAACGGCGGATTCCCATCATATTGATAACTAACTAATTAATCCGCCGGACGGCGGTGCATAGTGCCTTGCGGCACGTCGAACATGGCATCTGTCGCGAATGGGCCGTGCGCCGACGCGGCAACCCAGATTTTCAACCCTGAAAAGTTCGTGCAAAAACAACTATTAACTGTATTTCTTGCGCCAACTCAACCCGAGGCGCAATATTCGAACGCGCGAATCGTCCTGCCGGTCGGCAGGTCGTCCCCAACTCAGAGGTGCAGTATGGAACGGACCCACGATGCCTTTGCACGCGTTTCGGAGTTGATTTGTCGTTTCGGACCAACCGGTCGCGGTCGTTACCTGATATCCGCAAGTCTGGCGGCCGTGGCATTGGCGGCCGCCGCCCAGAGCGTCGGCGTGGCCGCCGCCTCGACCGAATCCGGGATGAAGGGCCTGGAAGTTGTCTTCGTTCTCGATGTCACCGGCTCGATGTATTCCAACTATTCCAGCGGCGAACGGCGGATCGAGTCGATGCGCGACGCGACCCTGGAACTGGTCGATGTTCTGTTCGAGGACAATCCGGCGCCCGAGCTGATGCGGGTCGCCATCGTGCCATACAACACGACGGTCAATATCGGCACGGACATGCATGAATTCGTCGCGGACACCGGGCTCGACGCCAACGGCCTGCCGACCGCCGACAACCCCTTCAATCAGACCACCTGGTTCGGCTGCGTCCAGACCCGCAGGAACGACAATGACCTGACCGACATCTACATCCCCGGCGCGTCGGACGGAACCGGCGAATGGCCTGCCTATCGCTGGCCGATCGAAGCGGATCGCCGTGGCAGCAGCGGCTATACCTACAACAGCCGCTGCGAGACCATGGCCGACAACACCACCGGCGACTATCGGGTCTATGAGGATCCGCTGACCCAGTTCGAGTCGAGCGATTTCGATACCTGGCTCGACGCCTCGCTGCCGCCGAATCTGATCTCCGGCTACCGGTACTACGATCGGGATACGGACGGTCCCAACAAGGGCTGCCCCGGCCCGCTGCTGCCGTTGACCAACGATCGGGCGGCCGTCTGGAACTACCTGCAAAACGATCTGACCGTGGTCGGCGGCAACGGAACCATGACCGCCTTGGGCATGAATTGGGGCTGGCGGGTGATCTCTCCCGCCCCGCCTTTCGATCAGGGGCGGACCTATGACGATGACGGCTGGGAGAAGGCGATCATCGTGATTACCGACGGCCGGCAGGTGCTTACCAGCCAGAACAGCCGCTGCGACAATGCCGACAAGGTTACCCTTCCGCTGGCCCAACAGCCGCCGCTGTTTGCGCAATGGCGCTTCGATCCGGACGAACGCAACATGGATGGCCTGTTGCTCGGCGACGGCGCCGTCGACGCCCAGCAGCGCGAAGGCCCGGACTATCGCTGGTCGGCCTATGGGTACATGCACCCGAACGATTCCCGGCCGCTGGGCGCCGGCGACATCCAGACCATCCTGGAGACACGGCTTATCGACAGCTGCGACGCCATCAAGGCGGTGCCCGATCCCATCGAGGGCGGGTCGGCGATCCACATCTTCGCCATCACCTTCGGTGATGACATCACCGCCGGGGACTCGATCTCGACGACCATGGCCGCCTGCACCAGCGATCCGGACCAGTACTATTTCCACGCGCCGAACACGCAGCAGCTCCGGGACGCCTTCGGCGAGATCTTCCATCAGCTGACCGAGATTCGTACAACGCAGTAATACCGCCGAGCGGCCGGGCCGGCATTCGTCGGCCCGGCCGCTCTTGCCCTGCCCCATGCCGTGAGTCATAGATCGGCGCCTGTGCCAGTCGCACCCGGTCGCATCGGCGGCCCTGCGGCGAGTGGGGAAGGGCCATGCGATGACCAGCGGTGCCGGTACCGCGCCGATCGGGATCGGGCGGGCGGTCGCGACGGTGTTCCTGCCGTTCGCCGGCGGCTACTACCTGTCCTATCTGTTCCGCTCGGTGAACGCGGTGATCGCCGACCGGCTGGCCACCGACCTCGCGCTCGATCCGGCCGCGCTGGGCCTGCTGACTTCGGCCTATTTCCTGGCCTTTGCGGCTTTCCAGATCCCGCTCGGCCTGCTGCTGGACCGCTATGGTCCGCGCCGGGTGCAATCCCTGCTGCTCTGTGTCGCCGCGCTGGGGGCGGTGGTCTTCGCCATGGGCCAGGGCGCGGCCACGCTGATCCTCGGCCGGGCCCTGATCGGACTTGGCGTCGCCGGCGGGCTGATGGCCTCCTTCAAGGCGATAACCCTCTGGTTTCCGAAGGCGCGATGGCCGCTGGTCAATGGCTGCTTCCTGGCGATGGGCGGGCTCGGCGCCATGTCGGCCACGACCCCGGTGGAGGCGGTGCTGGGCCTGACCGATTGGCGCGGCTTGTTCGCCGGGCTGGCGGCGGTAACGGTGGCGGTGGCCGCGGTGATCTTCCTGGCAGTGCCGAATATGGGCCGGCCGGCCGAGGTACCGAAACTGCGCGACCAGATCGCCGGGCTGGCGACGATTTACCGCGACCGGCTGTTCTGGCGGCTGGCGCCGATTTCGATGGCCAGCATGGCCAGCAACATGTCGATCCAGGGGTTGTGGGCCGGCCCCTGGCTGCGCGACGTGGCGGGATTCGGCAGTGACCGGGTTGCCGACTATCTGTTCGGCCTGGCCCTGTCCATGACGGTCGGTTTCGTCGCAACCGGGCTGGTCGCCGACCGGCTGGCGGCGCGCGGCATCGGCCTGATGAGCGTCATGGGCGCGTCCATGGCGCTGTTCTCGCTGACCCTCGGCGTCATCGTGACGGGTCTGTTGCCGGAGGCGATATGGACCTGGGTCCTGTTCGGACTGCTGGGCAATGCGACGGCGCTTGCCTACCCGCAGCTCTCCCGGCATTTCCCCTTGGCCTATGCGGGACGTGCCAACACCGCCTTGAACCTGCTGGTGTTCCTCGGCGCGTTCGGAGCGCAATACGCGATCGGGCTGGTGATCGATCTGTGGCCATCGGTCGACGGCCGGTCGCCGGCGGAAGCCTATACCGCCGCTTTCGCCATGGTGCTCGCGGTGCAACTGGCGGCGCTGGCCTGGTTCTACTGGGCCGGCAGGCTCGGTATCAGCCGCGCGGGGGCGGGGCCTGCCAACGCCGCGCCAGACGCGCCGTCGTCACGTCGAGCGCCTTGAGCAGGTAATCCCGCGGCCGCAGGGCCGGGGCAGGCTGACGGATGGCGGGCGGGCGGCGGAAGAGATCGTCCAGGATCTCTGCGCTTTCCGGCCAGAGCCGGGTGAAATCGAGCCCGACCAGGTCCTGGTCGATATCGATCCTGGCGATGGATGCGGAGAATTTGAAGGCGATATCCTCGCCGGACAGCCCGAAATAGCCGGTCACCTCGGTGCCGCGGCTGCGGCGGTCCAGGCAGTCGGCCAGCCCGCGCACGGCCAGGCCGCCCAGCGACCAGTCGGCCGCGGGAAAGATGGCACTGCCCAGACGGGTATCGAGATTTGGGTGGCTGCGCCGGATATGGCGGCGGCGGTTGGTCGGCATGCGGTCCACGGCGCTTATGTCCGCGCCGTGGCCGCAGCCATACACGAGCGGTTACGAGACGGGGCTGAACCGCTCTTCGTCCAACAGGACCTCGCACGCCAAGGTGCGGTATTCGTTCGTCTTGTCGACCTCGCACAGCCGTGCGTGCGGAAGTCTGTCGTTGTCCTCGAACAACGCTTCAACCTGCCAGATCCGGACGTCGTACTGGCCACGAGTCCGGAAGCGCTGGCCAACTTGGACCCTGGTGTTTGCCATCGCTTGGTCTCCCCCTTGTACGGGAACTTTCCGAAAGGGTGACTCAAACTCGTTTGCAATTTGTTAAGCGATCGCATTTCGAGGTAGACCTTTTCTGACCCGGCGCCGGATGGTTAATCGCCATCCGGCGGCATCGGAATTACCCGCATCAGCCCGGAATCGGCGGCGAATTGCGCGTCTGGCCACAAACAGGTTCGCCCATGGCGCAATTGCGGTCAATCGGGCAGGTTGTCTCGGGGATGGGCGGGCGATCGTATTGCGCGATGGAATCGTGCAAAAGCATTTGTTGGAGAGCAACTATATGACTGAAGAGCGGCCGGCCTCCGCCCCGACATCCGCTTATGTCAGCGAAGTCGACTATCCGGCCGGATTCTACGCCAACCAGGCGCCGGTGCATCTGTCCTATGTCAGCGCCCTGAACGGCGTCCGCGGCCCCGACCCGTCCGGCCCCTACCGCTATTGCGAGCTTGGGGCCGGTGCCGGCAAGACGCTCGTGGTCCTGGCCGCCGCCAATCCCGAGGCCGAATTCGTCGGCATCGACATCAACCCGACCCATGTCGCGGCGGCCCAGGCCATGGCGGACGACAGCGGCGTGGCGAACGCCAAATTCGTGACCGCCGACGTGGCCGGGCCGGACATGGACGCGCTGCCGGAATTCGACTTCATCACCATGCATGGTCTCTATGGCTGGGTATCGGACGAGGTCAGAGCCGGCATCCGCCGCTTCATCGCGGCCAAGCTGCGGCCCGGCGGGCTGGTCTACGTCACTTACAACACGCTGCCGGGCTGGGGCGGTGCCGGGCAGATGCGCCGGTATTTCCAGGATCGCGCCGGCAAGCTGGATGGCGAGATCACCGGCAAGGTGACCCGCATCCTGGACGAGTTGGAGATGCTGCGACGGGAAGGGGCGCCGTTCTTCCAGGCAAATCCGAGTGCTGCGGAGATCCTCGAGCGCATGCGCAGCGCCGATCCGCGCTATGTCGCCCATGAATTCCTGGGCCCGGACTGGCAGGCCATGCCCTTCGCCGATGTGCAATCCGAGATGTCGGAGATCGGCCTGGATTTCGCAGCCGACGCCCAGATCGTGGAGAACCTGCTGGAGCACATCCTGCCGGCGCCGCTGGTGGACCATGTGCGCCGGCAAGAGGACCGCCTGTCCCAGGAAATGACCAAGGATTTCGCCAGCAACCGGTTCTTCCGCAGCGACGTCTATGTCCGGCCGGCCGGCGGCGACGATGCCTCGGGCGGGGCGCCGATCTCCGACGTCTTGCTGGGGCTGGAGAAGACCCCGCAGGAGTTGCCTGACACGGTCGATCTGCCGGACCGCCAGGTCACCCTCGCCGGCGACCGGGCGGCGCGGCTTAAGGACCTGCTGGCCTATCGCGCGCTGTCGGTGGCGGAAATCCGTGCCCTGCCGGAGTTTCCGGCCGGCGATGGGAGCGGCATTCCGGATCTGGTCACGCTGATGACGGCCGGGCGGGCGCTGATACCCTTTGCCCGCCGCGGCACACCGGAAGCGCCGGCGCCCGAGGGGCCGATCCGCGTCTGCCCGCCCCTGAACCGCAAGCTGCTGAATGCGATCGACCGTCCCGGTAGCCCGGTCGTGCTGGCCTCTTCGGCGGCCGGCTCCGGCATCAGCGTCAGCGCGCTGGAAGCCTGCCTGCTGTTGGCGCTGGAAACGGACGACCCGATCGCCGCCGCCGCCGATCAGTTCAGCCGGCGTGGGCTGCAGCTCAATGAGGGCGGCCGCGTGATTACCGATGCGGAGGCGACCCGTGCTGCGATCGCACAGATCCTGCCGACCTTCGTGGCGGGCAAGCTGGCGAAGCTCGTCAGCCTGGGCATCGTCGAACAGGGCGGCTAGGCACAGCCGGTCAGATTGGGAAGGCCAGCCCGTAGATCACGCTCATGACCCAGGCGACCAGGGCGCCGGTCAGGACGATCCTTGCGTAGCGGCTGTAGGTCTCTTTCAGCACGGTGCCGATGATCTGCTGGGCGCGATGCTCGGGAAACTCGATGCTGCGGCCGAGCAGGATCCACACCTCGGTCCGGCGGTAGTTGCGCCGCGCCGCATTGATGGATTTGGCCACCAGCACCGCGCCGGTGATTGCCAGCAGCACCGCCGCCGTCCTGAGCGCCAGCCGGGGGTCGAAGCTGAGCCCGAGCATCAGCGTCATCACCCCGAGGCCGGTAAATCCCAGGGCGCGCAATACAGAGACTTCGGCATAATATCGAATGCGATCCATGGCTTCCCACCGAGGCACTCTCCGCCGATGGAAGTCTAGCGCGGCGCGCGGCGGGGGGCGAGTCGGACCCGCGGGTCCGGGAATGACGGGAGAGTGGGGCCGCGGAAAGCGGTTGATCAGGATCAATTGCCCGACCTGCTGAGGCTGCTTAACTCCGCCGCGACACTCGCCCCGTCGATCCGCCGTTCGAACTGCTGCCGCACCTCCCGCCACGTGAATCTGATCGAGTTCTCGATGATCTCCGTGTCATGCCTCTTCAATTCCGGTGCGATCGGCGCCCATTCGACCAGGGCGACGGGACTCCGCGTGAACAGGGCCGGACCCTGGGGCGCCGCCTGCCAATCGACGAAGGCCAGGCGTTGCCGGAAGGCGGATTTTGCCTCCTCGATCGAGAAGGCCGCGACGCGGAGGGCCTGCTCCTCATTGTCGGCCAGGCCGGCTTCGAAACAGCGTTCCGCCAGATCCGCATGCGCCGTCGCCGCAGGGTCGTCCTGCAGCGCCCGGGCGGCCGCATACACCGCGAGGTCGGACAGGCAGGCGGCAAAGATGTGCATCTTCGCGATGTCGACCGACTCGATGATGACGTCGTCCTCGAACATGGCCGGGTATCGCGTGCCCATGCGTGTCTTCAGATAGCCGTAGAGGGTCTTTTGCGCGACGAACGCCGAACGGGTCGAGACGAACCGGCACACGCCGTCGATGGTATCGATGGGCCCGGAATCGCGCCGGATTTTCAGGCGGGCGAAGAATTCCGGCAGGAACGACCAGATTCGGCCCGCCAGACCTCTCTCCGGCCCGGCACGCTCTGCGATTCGCCGATTTCCACCCGGCCTTTCGAAACGATCTTCAGGGGTTTTGTTCACAAGCCGTTTCGAAAGAAGTTGAAGGGGCCATGCATGCGACAGTCCGGGAAGTTGCAGGGTCCCGGTCGACGCCTTGATCGGCAGAGCGCTGTCGCAAACACCATAACCTGCACGCGTTGGCTTGCCAGACCGATTTGGAGGTTTTTCGAGGCCGGCCCGCAATCCCGCGGAAATGCTGGACTAAATGGCGGTGGTGGGCCGTTGTCTCGGACGCTGGGAGCCTATCGGCGCAATCCGGCCGCGCCCCTTGGCCAATTCGGTCGCACGCTGAGTGAGCACATCCAAGCCATGCCATGCCGGAAAGCTAAAATCCCTGCGACTTTCGGAACAAAATCTGAGGTTTTCGTTCGACTCCAATCGTGATCTACTCTCGCCCCTCGCCAATCCGCGCTCGGCTCTTGGGGGGCGTTGGTCAAGAAACTGAGAGAATTACAATTCCGGGTGCAACGTTACTGACAGGATGAGGAGGCGTTCGTATGAGCGGCATGAATCCCGAAGCGAGGGCGCGTCATTGGTCTAGGACGCGCAATCTCACAATCTTGGTTTTGGTCATTTGGGCGATCTTTGCATTCGTGCTGCCCTGGAATGCCGGTGCGCTGAACAACATCTCGTTCCTCGGCTTTCCACTTGGCTACTACTTCTGCGTCCAGGGCTCTCTGATCGTGTTCGTGCTGCTGATCTTCTTCCAGAATTGGCGGCAGGATTCGATCGACGACGAAGCCGGCGTCGGCGAAGAGTAGGAAGGGGGCAGCACCATGATAAAGGGAAGCTTTATCGACAATCTCGGCCGCGTGTACGCCATGTACACCGGCGGGTTCCTCGTCTTCATCATTTTGATGGCGATCCTCGAGCAACTCGGCGTCAGCGCCGCGACGATCGGCATCCTGTTCGTCGCCTTCACTGTGGCGATCTACGCCCTGATCGGCTGGCTGTCGCGGACCATGCAGGTCGACGCCTACTACGTGGCGGGACGTGAAGTCCCGGCCGTCTATAACGGCATGGCGACGGCGGCGGACTGGATGTCCGGCGCCTCATTCGTTGCCCTGGCGGGCGGCATCTATTTCGGCGGATACGGTTATCTGGGCTTCATCGTCGGCTGGACCGGCGGCTACGTGCTCGTCAACTCGCTGATGGCGCCGTATCTGCGCAAGTTCGGCTGCTACACGGTGCCGGACTTCATCGGCACCCGCTATGGCGGCAACACCGCGCGGCTGTGCGCCGTGATCATCCTGGTGGTGGCGTCCTTCACCTATGTGACGGCGCAGATCAACGCATCGGGCACCATCGCCGCCCGGGCGCTGCAGCTTCCGTTCGAGCTCGGTGTCTGGATCGGCCTGCTCGGCATTCTGCTGTGCTCCATGCTCGGCGGCATGCGGGCGGTGACCTGGACCCAGGTGGCGCAGTACATCGTGCTGATCATCGCCTATCTGGTGCCGGTGATCTGGATGTCCAACAAGCAGGATTTCGGGATCATCCCGCACTTCTCCTACGGAGACGCGGTGGCCCGTATCCAGGAACTGGAGCCGCTGGTCGGCCTCGGAACCGCGGCGACGGAAAGCGCTCCGTTCGGTGGCGTCAGGACCCTGATGACACCGCACAACGACCCGCAGGGCGGGATGGACAGCTGGAAGTTCGTGACCCTGGCGCTGTGCATGATGGCGGGCACCGCCTCGCTGCCGCACATCCTGATGCGCTACTTCACCACGCCGTCGGTGCGGGCCGCCCGCAAATCCGTGGCGTTCTCGCTGTTCTTCATCTTCCTGCTGTATTTCACGGCGCCGGCCCTGGCCACGCTGACGAAGCTGCAGCTTCTGGATCCCGACCTGCCGACCGCGATCATCGGACAGTCGTTCGAGGCGGTGAAGAGCCTGGAATGGGTGCAGAACTGGGAGAACGTGAAGATGCTGTTCCTGTCGGACAGCAACGGAGACGGGATCCTGCAGCTCAACGAGTTCTTCATGCGGGCCGACATTGTCGTGCTGGCAACGCCGGAAATCGCCGGCCTGCCATACGTCATCTCCGGCCTGGTGGCCGCCGGTGGCCTGGCTGCCGCCATGTCGACGGCGGACGGACTGCTGCTGGCGATCGCCAACGCGCTCAGCCATGATCTGTACTACAAGATCATCGATCCGAAGGCCGACACCCGCATCCGTCTGATCGTGGCGCGGGTTCTGCTGCTCGGTATCGGCGCGGCCGGCGCGGCCGTGGCCAGCCTGCAGCTCACCGGCATTCTCGGCGCGGTGGCCTGGGCGTTCTGCTTTGCCTGCTCGGGTCTGTTCTTCCCGCTGGTCCTTGGTGTCTGGTGGAAACGGGCCAACAAGCAGGGGGCCGTCGCCGGCATGATCTGCGGCTTCGTGGCCGGTTCGCTCTACCTCTACCTGGTGCGGACCGGAATGGAGCCGTGGTTGGGTATCGACCATCTGCGGTTCGGGATGATCGGCATGCCGGTCAGCCTGGTCGCCATGGTCGTGGTCAGCCTGATGACCGAGGCGCCGGATGCGGAGACCCAGGCGATGGTCGACGAGGTTCGGGTGCCTTCGGGCGAAACCATCCTCGGCAAACAGCACTGACCTGAAACCAACCAGTATTGTGTAAACTCGGGTGGCGGGGATTCCCCGCCACCCTTTCTATTTCCGGGGCGTGATCGAATTCCGATGGCTGAACCACTGGCGGTCTTCCCGATCTGGGTGATCATCATCGACTACCTGCTGGGCATGGTCATGTGGACCTTGATCGGCCGGGTCGCCATGGGCCTCTTCCTGAAGCCGGATTCCGAGTTCTTCTTCATGAAGGTGTTCGTGAAGGGCACGGATCCGATCATCCGCGTCTTCCGGCCGGTCACGCCGCGCTTCCTGATCGAACCGCTGGTGCCGATCTATGTCGCGTGGTTCTTCTTCATGATCCGCTTCTACCTGATGCCCTGGCTGCTGGGGTATTCGGTGCTCGGCATGCTCTCCTTCCCCCTGGAGGGCGAGATCGCGCGCGGGATCTACAACGCCTTCAACTGACATCCGCCGCCGGTACGACGGGTTCGTTGCGCCTTGACCTATGCCAATGCCCGCCCGTCTCCGGCCGCGCGAATGTGACAGTCCGGTCGCCGGCGCCTACCATCCGGGGACCTTAATTCCGCAAGGGCTCACCAGCATGGTGACATCGATGGCCCGAACGCCCAGCAACCGGTCGCGATAGCGATGGCACGGCGACGATCCACCCGAACGACGGTCCGCGCCTGCCTCATCCTGGTCGCGGCCAGCCTGGCGGCGATCGTTGCTTGGGCGGCGACCGGAGGCACCGGTTCGTCGGTGTCCATCATCGTTCTCGCCGCCTGCGTGGTGGTCGCGGCGGTCGGCATCTGGATCGCCCTCACGGTGCTGGACCACCATTTCGCCGATCTGGAGCGGCTGCGTGCCGACATCCTGGCCGTCGACCCGACCCAGCCGGCCCTGCCGCCGCGATGGGCGGAGGCCGGCCAGGGTGCGGACGAGGCCATGCGGGTTGCGGCCACCGCCGCGGATTTCGTCGGCCGCGTCGGCGATTGGATGGGAGAACCGGACCGCCGGCTCGCCGCCGTGCTGTCGGCCATCGAGGACGGCTTCCTGGTCATCACGCCGACAGGTCTTGTCAGCGTCGCCAATGGCGCGGCGCGAGGCGTGCTCGGCGCCGAGCCCATCACGGTCGGCACCAGCGTCTTCGCCGCCTTGGAACGCGAGACCCTGACTGCCGCCCTCGATCGGGCCCGGGACGGGGACAAGCCGGTGTCGGCCACGCTGCGGCTCGTCGACGGAACCGAGATCGAGGCGCGGGTGACGCAGCTCGGGGCACCCGGCGGCGCAGTCCTGTCCTTCTCCGCGGCGGCCATCGAGCAGCACGGCGCCGTCCACTACGATCTCGGGCTGCACGACCAGCCGCCACCGCCCGCCGGCATCGGGGGATCGACGCGGATGGACGATCTGCCGGTGGTGATCCTGGATACCGAGACCACCGGCCTGGATGTCGCCAGGGACCGGATCGTCTCGATCGGTGCGGTGCGCATGCAGGGGCGGATCGCCTATCCGCATGTGGCCCTCGACCGGCTGGTCAATCCGGGCCTTGCGATCCCGGCGGCATCGACCGCGGTGCACGGCATCACCGACACCATGGTCGCCGATGCGCCGCGATTCGCCGACCTGCATGGGGATCTGTCGGGGTTTCTGAAAGGGTGTGTGCTGGTAGGCCATAACATCGGATTCGACGGTGCCCTGTTGCGGGCGGAGTGCGGCCGCGGCGATCTGCCCTGGCAGGACCCGCCGATGCTGGACACCGGCCATGTGGCGGCGGCGCTGTTCGCGGAGATGACCGATCTCAGCCTGGACGCGATCGCCGAGCGTGTCGGGGTCGAAACCAAGGGGCGGCATACCGCGCTGGGCGACTGCCTGGTCACGGCCGAGATCTTCGCCCGGCTGATCGCCCTGATGGCCGATCGCGGCGTCGCCGATTTCGCGGCGGCCCAGGCGCTGGCCGGCACGCCCAAGCGCATGATCGCGCAGCAGAAGGCGGCCGGTTGGTGAGTGCGCTTCCCGACGACGCTCCGGAGCCGCTGCGCCGCATCGACAGTTTTCCGTACCGCCATCGGCTGCGCGACGTAATGACCAGCCCGGCGGTGGTGCTGCCGCCGGAGACCCTGCTGTCCCGGGCCGCCGAGGAAATGCACCTGCGTCGTATCAGCTCGGTCCTGGTCGGAGAGGATGGCAACGGTCGGGCCGTGGGGATCGTCACCGAACGGGATGTGTTGACCGCCGTGGCGGCGGGCGGCGGCGGCGCGCTGGAGCGCCCCATCTCGGACGTCATGATGACGCCCGTGCAAACGCTGGAGCCGGACGCCCTGGTCTACCGGGCGATCGGCCGCATGGACCGTCTCGGGGTCCGGCATCTGGTCGTCGCCGAGACGGACGGTTCGGCAGCGGGAGTCATCACCGCCCGGGCGCTGCTGCGGCAGCGTGCCGGGACGGCCCTGGCCCTAGGCGACGAGGTCTCGGTGGCCGAGGATGCGGCCGCTCTCGGGCGGGTTCGGGCCGGCTTGGCCGATCTCGCCGGCGGGCTGCTGGCCGAGCAGGTGCCGCCGAACGATATCGCGGCTGTCATCAGCGATGTCATGCGGGGCCTGACGGCCCGCGCCACGGCGCTGGCGGAAGCTTCGATGCCCAAGCCGGCTCCCGCACCCTATTGCATGCTGATCCTGGGATCGGGCGGGCGCGGCGAGAGCCTGCTGGCGCCGGACCAGGACAACGCGCTGATCCATGCCGGCAGCGAAGCCGACGACCCGTGGTATGCCGAGCTTGCCGAGCGCATGACCGGCATTCTCGACGAGGCCGGCGTTCCCTATTGCAAGGGCGGCGTGATGGCGTCCCGCCGGCTCTGGCGCCACGGTGTCGAAGACTGGCGCGATCAGGTTTCGGGCTGGGTCGATCGGCCAAAGCCGGAAGACCTGATGAATGTCGATATCTTCTACGATTTCCTGCCGGTCACCGGGGATGTCGCACTGGCGGAAGAGCTGCGCCGCCACGCCCTCGACGTCGCCGGCCGCTCGATGCCGTTCCTGATCGCCCTGTCCCAGGAGGTCGAGCGGTTCCGGCCGCCGATCGGCCTGTTCGGCAGGCTGCGCACCGTGGGCGGCATGATCGACCTGAAGATCGGCGGCCTGTTTCCGATCGTCGCCAGCGCCCGGGTCCTGGCCCTGCGGCATGGCATCGCCGAGACCGGGACCTCGGCGCGCCTGGCGGCCGTCCACCAGGCCGGGCGGCTGAGCGAACCCGATCTGAACACCCTGACCCGGGCGCATCGCGCCATATTCGACGCGATCCTCGGCCAGCAGATCGCCGACATCGCCGCCGGCCGGCCTCCGGGAAGCCGGGTCGATCCGCGCCGCCTGGATTCCGAAACCCGGGCCAACCTGGCGGGTTGGTTGCGGCGCCTGGACATGGTGCCGGAGATGGTCCGCGGCGCCCTGGAACGATAACCGGCCGTCAAAGCGCTTTCATTCCAATGCGTTCTTGATACAGAATTGCTCTGGGTCGGAACGGAAATGACCCATATGATGCAACCGGAAGCTGATTGAGTGCGGCGGGCTCGCAGCGTCCAGAGTTGGACCTCGGACCATGAGGAAATCGATGCGAAGCCCCCTCTTCGTCGCGCTTGCCGCCATGTCATGCCTGTCGCTTTCGAACCCGGCCACTGCCGCTACGATCACCATCACCTGCGGTTCCGTCGGCGTGGAACACTTGCTGTGCCAGGACGCGGTGGCACAGTGGGAGGCGATCACCGGCCATGAGGTCGAGGTCTACTCGCCGCCGATGGCCGCGGAGCAGCAGCTGGAGCTGTACCGCCAGCTACTGGAGACGGAATCGCCGGATGTGGACATCTTCCAGATCGACATGACCTGGCCCGGGATGCTGGGAGAGCATTTCATCGATATGCGGCCGCATTTCGAGGCCGAACACGTTGCCAGCCATTTCGACAGCATCATCTCCGGGCTGACCCGCGACGACGCGCTGCTGGCCATGCCCTGGTTCACCGACGCGCCGATGCTCTATTACCGGGCCGATCTGCTGGAGAAGTACCAGCTCTCGGTGCCGGTCACCTGGGACCAGATGACCGAGGCGGCCCGGGTCATCCAGGAGGGCGAGCGCGCCTCGGGCAATGACCGGTTCTGGGGCTATGTCTGGCAGGGCAAGGCGGATCGGGGCCTGACCGGCAGCGCCTTGGAATGGATCAACAGCCACAATGGCGGCCGCATCGTCGAGCCGGATGGCGAGATCACCGTCAACAATCCCAACGCGGTCAAGGCCATCGAACTGGCCGCCTCCTGGGTCGGCACCATCACTCCGCCGGAAGCGCTGAATTATCAGGACGAGGATGTCCGCGGCGTATTCCAGGTCGGCAATGCCGCCTTCATGCGCAACCGCGGCTTCGCCTATGAGCCGGGCAATCAGCCCGACAGCAAGATCGCCGGCCTGTTCTCCGTGGCACCCCTGCCCCAGGGCGGCGCCGACGGCCGCAGTGCGGCGACCCTGGGCGGCTGGCAGCTGGCGGTCTCGCGCTATTCCGACAATCCGGAGCTGGCGGCCGATCTGGTGCGCTTCCTGACCAGCCAGGAGATGCAGAAGATCCGCGCGGTGGAAGGCGGGTTCCCGCCGACCTATCCGGAGCTGTACAGCGATCCCGAGGTGCTGGCGGCCAATCCCTATTTCGAGCAGCTCCTGCTGTGCCTGGAAGGGGCCGTGGCGCCGCCATCGGCGGTGGCCGGCGATCGCTATGACGGGGTGGCGAACGCCTTCTACAGCGCCGTGCATTCGGTGCTGTCCGGCGAGGGCAAGGCGGCGGACAAGCTGGCGACCCTGGAAGACGAACTTGCCCGCATGAGCCGCGGCGGCCGGTGGTAGTATCTCCGCGGACGCTTCGTCCGCCGCCGATTCGAAAACCAGGGAGTCAGCCGCCGTGCGGATCATTCAGGTCGGCCTCGGGCCGTGGGGGTTCGACTGGGCCCGGAAGATCCTGCCGTCCGTCGACGGGGTCGAGGTGGTGGCCCGGGCCGACGGCGACGCGGACGCACGGGCTCGCTGCGCCAAGGCTTTGGACGAACCCCGCGCACTCTATCATCCGACCCTGACCGACGCCCTCTCCGCCGCGGAGTGCGACGCGGTGCTCGCCACCGTGCCGCTCGCCTGGCACGGGGCCGTGGTTCGCGAAGCGCTCGCCGCCGATCGGCACGTGCTGGTCGAGAAGCCCTTCGTCGAGACCGTCAGGGAGGCCGCCGAGCTGGTGGCATTGGCGGAGTCCCGTGGCCGGGTGCTGATGGTCAGCCAGAATTACCGGCACTTTCCGGCCCCGCTGGCCGTCGCGGAGATCGTCGCTGACGGTCGCTTCGGAGCGCTGCACGGCGTCGAGGTGGATTTCCGCCATAATGCCGGGGAGCTGGGCTACCGCTACTACCATCTGGCCCAGCCGATGTTGAGCGACATGTCGATCCACCATTTCGACCTGATGCGCATGGTCCTGGGCGCAGAGCCGGAGACCGTGTCCTGCAAGACCTGGGGTGCGGAAGGCACCCGGTTCTCCGGACCGCCGGCAGCGGAGGCGACGCTGGAATTTGCCGGCGGCGTCACTGTGCAATACGCCGGAAGCTGGATCAGCGACGACAGGCCGACGCCCTGGGCCGGTGTCTGGCGCATGGTGTTCGACGAGGCGGAGCTTTCTTGGACCAGCCGGGGCTCCGAAGGCGACCGCTACGCCCGCGACCGGCTGGTGGTGCGCGGCGACGGCGTCGACGAGTCCTCGCAAGGACTGTCGCCTCCGGCCCATCTGGACCGGGCCGGCTGCCTCGCCGCCTTTCGGGATGCGGTCGAGACCGGCGCCCCGCCGGCGCATTTCAGCTCCGGCCGCGACAACGTCAAGAGCCTTGCAATGGTCGAGGCCTCGGTGCGCTCTTCGGAGACCGGGCGGACGGTCGCCATGTCCGAAGTGCTTGCTTGAGGTAATGTGGCGCCCATGGACAGGCGCGACTATCTCGAATTCTGGGCGAACGCGAGGGAGAAGGTTAAGAGCTTCGACGCCCTGGATGACCGACGGATGATCTTCGGCGCCAGGGTGCGTGGCTTCGGGCATGACTACAAGATCCTGCCGACGATACCGGAAAGGGACTTGATCGCCTTCGAACGGCGGACCGGCCTCAGCCTTCCGCTTGAGTTTCGCACCTATCTCGAGGCCTTCGGCGCCGGAGGGGCCGGGCCGGAATACGGCATATACGATTTCCGGGACGAGGGGTTTCACATGGACCTTTCGGTTCCGTTTCCGCGCAGCGAAGACGTCTGGTATCCCGACGACCCGGAGTCCGATAGCACGGAAGATGATCCGGTCTGGCAGCTTCCGGGTCTTGCCTATATCTGCGACCACGGTTGCGCCACCTACAGCCTGATTGAACTCAACGGCCCCGATCCGGGCCGGGTCTGGACCGAATGGGCCGAAGGCATCATGAAACGCAGCCGGTTCGTCGAGTTCTACCAGGACTGGATCGAAAAGACGGAAACGCGCCTGTCCCAGTACCGGCAACTCCTGACGATCGCCAATCGTGAGCCGCCCTTCGATTCAGACCGAACGGTGACGCTGGACGCGGTCATCGGGTTCCTGGGAGGCGAATACAGAACGTTTGAATGCGTGGATTCTGATGGCAAGCCGGACGGCAGCCGCCGACTCTATTTTGGAGCGGTCTCGGCGGGCCACCTTTTGATCAATGCGGATGATGAACTGGTCCATGTCGCGATCTCCGAATATTGGGCGTAAGGCGATATGGCCCGGCTGACCTCCGCGACACTACGCTGACACCGAGTGGCACGCCGATGCCGAGGACCGCAACGATTGATCCTCACCACTGACGTCGCCTATTCCGAGACGGCCGCCGTTGCGGCCGGCATCCTCCATCGCGGCTGGGACAGCGCTGCCGCCGAGCGGACGATCGTCGAGCGCATCGACACGGTCGCGCCGTATGAGCCAGGCGCCTTCTACAAGCGCGAGCTGCCCTGCCTGCTTCGTCTCTTGGAGGCGGTCGACGAGACGCTCGAAGCTGTCGTCGTCGATGGCTACGTAACCCTGGGACCGGAGCAGTCGCCAGGCCTCGGATGGCATCTTCATGACCGCCTGGGCGGCGGCTTTCCGGTCATCGGGGTCGCCAAATCAGAGTTTGTCGGTACGCCGGAGACCTGCCGACTCTATCGAGGTGGCAGCAAGCAGCCGCTCTACGTCACATCCGTCGGCATGCCGTTGTCACGGGCCAAGGCCTGCATTGCCGGAATGCACGGAGCCAACCGATTGCCAACTCTGCTGAAGCAGGCCGATCGGGTCTGTCGCGAACACCTGGGCAGGGAGTCCGAACGGCCAGCATGACACCATAGTGACGAAGGCACCGCCGCCTCGTGGTTGCGGGCTTGGCCGGCGCTTCCGGCTGGGCTAAAACCCGGCCGAGAATACCTCCCTCCCAAACGAGACTCAGCGGCGCGCCATGGCCTCCTATCAGTACATCTATGTCATGCAGGGCCTGTCCAAGACCTATCCCGGTGGGCGCAAGGTGCTGGACGGCATCCATCTCAGCTTCCTGCCCGGCGCCAAGATCGGCGTGCTGGGGCCGAACGGCGCCGGCAAGTCGACCCTGCTGAAGATCATGGCCGGGCTTGAGCCGGAGTTCGTCGGCGAGGCCTGGGCGGCCGAGGGCGCCACGGTGGGCATCCTGCATCAGGAGCCGGAGCTCGACGCCTCCAAGTCCGTGCAGGAGAACGTCCTGGAGGGTCTTGGCGAGATCGTCGCCCTGGTCAAGCGCTACGAGGAGGTGAGCCTCAAATTCGGCGAGGTCACCGATGATGACGAGATGAACGCCCTGATCGAGGAGCAGGGCGAACTGCAGGAGAAGATCGACGCCGCCAATGCCTGGGACCTGGATCGCACCATCGAGATCGCCATGGATGCGCTGCGCTGCCCGCCGGGCGATTCCGATGTCGAAAAACTCTCCGGCGGCGAGCGGCGCCGGGTTGCGCTGTGCAAGCTGCTGCTGTCCCAGCCGGACCTGCTGCTGCTGGATGAGCCGACCAACCATCTGGACGCGGAATCCGTCGCCTGGCTGGAGCGCCATCTGAAGGACTATGCCGGCACCGTGGTGATGATCACCCACGACCGCTATTTCCTCGACAACGTCACCGGCTGGATCCTGGAGCTCGACCGCGGCCGCGGCATTCCTTATGAGGGCAACTACTCCGCCTATCTGGAGCAGAAGCGCAAGCGGCTGGCCCAGGAGGCCAAGCAGGAACAGGCGCGCCGGAAGACCCTGGACAGCGAGTTGGAATGGATCCGCGCCGGCGCCCGCGGCCGCCAGGCGAAGCAGAAGGCCCGTATCAAGGCCTATGAGGAGCTGCTGGCGGAATCCCGCGAGCAGGCGCCGGGCTCGGCCCAGATTCTGATCCCGACACCGCCGCGGCTGGGCGATCTGGTGATCGAGGCCGAGGGGGTGCGCAAGGGCTTCGGCAACCATCTGCTGATCGAGGATCTGAACTTCGCCCTGCCGCGCGGCGGCATCGTCGGAGTGATCGGGCCCAATGGTGCCGGCAAGACCACCCTGTTCCGCATGATCGTCGGCCAGGAAACTCCGGATTCCGGCAGTTTCAAGGTCGGCGAGACGGTCTCGCTGGGCTATGTGGACCAGAGCCGCGACGCGCTGGATGCGAAGAAGACGGTCTGGGAGGAGATCTCCGAGGGCGCAGACGAGATCGATCTGGGCAAGCGCAAGATGGCGTCGCGCGCCTATGTCGGCTCGTTCAACTTCAAGGGGCCGGACCAGCAGAGCAAGGTCGGCCAGCTATCCGGCGGCGAGCGCAATCGCGTGCATCTCGCCAAGATGCTGAAATCCGGCGCCAACGTCATCCTGCTGGACGAACCGACCAACGACCTCGATGTGGAGACCTTGCGCGCCCTGGAAGAGGCCCTGCTGAGCTTCCCTGGCTGCGCCGTGATCATCAGCCACGATCGCTGGTTCCTCGACCGCATCGCGACCCATATCCTGGCCTTCGAGGGCGACAGCCAGGTGGTCTGGTTCGAGGGCAATTACGAGGATTACGAGGCCGACCGGCACCGCCGTCTGGGCGCCGATGCCGACCAGCCCCATCGCATCCGCTACAAGCCGTTGAAGCGGGCCTAGCCTGCATTTCTCATACTGGTCGTGGCCTGCGTCGCGCCCGGCCCGCCCGCGGCGTCAAGACCCTCGACCGGAGCGCTGCTACGCTCTTCGGTCCTTTCCTGGCGGATCGGACCGACCGGACGCGACGCAGGCCGCGACCAGTATGAGAAATGCAGGCTAATCCTCCGAGACCGACCGGGATCCAATCAGGACTGGTTCTGGGCCAGCGAGATCTGGTCGCGCAACGCGTCCAACAGCGCGTCGATGTTGCCGCCGCCGCGCTGGATCACCGCGTCGAAATCGCTGCGCTGGGTTACGCCCATGCTGATCTGCTCGACCACCACGTCGATGATGCGCTGGCGGCCGTCGCGCTGGCGCACCCGCCAGTCGATGGTGGCGATCGTCGCGCCGTCGGGCGACACGATCGCGGTCGACACCATGGCGTCACGCTCGGAGAGGTCGCGCGAACCCAGGACCCGGAAGCTCTGACCGGAATATTCGGTGAAGCGCCGGGCATAGGTCTCGACGATCAACTCGCGGAACAGATCCAGGAATTCGTCCCGCTGCGCCGGCGTTGCGGTCCGCCAGTACCGCCCCAGTACGAAGCGGCCGATCGTGGGAATATCGAAATTGCTGGAGAACACCTCGCGGAATTTCGCCGTCGCTTCTTCGACCGTCAGGTCCGGTTGTTCCAGGATCTCGATGGTGAGGTCACCGAGGTCGGTGATGAACAATTCCGCCTGTTCGGTGTCCGCGGCCGATGCCGGCGTCCAAGTCAGATAGGCCAGGACGACCGCCATGATGATGCTTTGGGGGCGAAGCGTCATGGGTCTCACTCTCTCAAGGGTTCCAGGTCGAGGATCAGCATTTCGGCGAAATCCTCATGGGCCGGCGGCCGGGCTTCCGACAACTGCACCGTAGTCTCTCCGGCGGGCGCGACCGGCGCAACACCGCTATCGTCGAACTCCTCATCGTCGAAATCATCGAAATCCGGGAATGAGTCCGTCTGCGGCGGCGCGCCGTCGAAGATTTCCGAGCGACGGTTCTGCCAATACAGGCTCCGGATCGCCGCGTAGTAGTCGATCGAGGATCGCTTGACTTCGTCCAGCGCATCCAGGGAGCGTGCCCGCGCATCGACGGCCGTCAGCCCGAGACGGGTCCAGGCAAAGGTCTCGTCGTCGTAGTAGGTCAGCGGGTCGGAGGCGGTGTCGACAATGCGGCCGACACCATCGCGAAGATTGGTGGGTCCCAGCAGGGGAAGCACCAGATAGGGCCCGTCGCCGACGCCCCAGACACCGAGGGTCTGGCCGAAATCCTCCGATCGGTGCGCCAATTCCGGAGTGTTGTAACCGGCGATGTCGATCAGCCCGGCGAGGCCGACGGTGGAATTCAGGAAAAAGCGGGTCACCGCCACCTCCGCGCCTTCCAAGTCCCCCTGCAGAAGTTCGTTCAGCAGCGTGACCGGAGTCGCGAGGTTGCGCAGGAAGTTCGTCACCATTTCCTGCAGCGGATCCGGCACCACCTGGCGATAGGTTGCGGAGATCGGTCTGATGACAATGAAATCGACCGCCTCGTTGACCTGAAAGATCGACCGGTTGAGCGGTTCGAGCGGGTCATAGACGGTCTGGAAGCCGTCGTCGCTCTGCCTCGAGGCGCAGGCGGACGTCATCGCGGCGAACAGGATGGTGATCAGAAACGACCTGAAAAACCGTCCATGTTGCCCAAGTAAGACTTTGCATTTGTTGAAATTTTTAGATGCCAATGCCCAGTCCATCCTGTTGTGCCTCGCCAGATGGTGCATAGCCATCGTGGCATTTATGATGGCCAAACTAAGCCGTGGTTACAGTGCGTCAAGTCACACCGCCGTGGGCTGATCGACCGTCCTAATTTGGGTCAACCCAGGTATCACAGCCGGTCTGCATCCACCACCTGTTGCCTAAGCGGTCCGTCGCGCGGGGCAGCCGCTGTTGCCGCCAGACAACAGTGCCGCGATCACAGTTCCGTAGGGCCGCCCGGTCACCCAGGCGTCACAATCGCGTCTGACATGTTAATTGTTGCATAAAGATATCTTTATATATTGCTTTCTTAGCGACGCGTCGGCTGATACACTGGTCGATGTTGGGTTGCGCTTCGGAACGGATTGGCGGCGAGACGGCATGGATCAATTGTTGCAGGGATTGCGGGCGGCGGCGGAACCGACCCGACTGCGCATCCTCGCGCTGTGTGCCCATGGCGAGCTCTCGGTCAGCGATCTGACCCAGATTCTCGGCCAGAGCCAGCCGCGGGTCTCCCGCCACTTGAAGCTGCTCTGCGATGCCGGTCTGCTGGATCGGTTCCGCGAGGGCACCTATGCCTATTTCCGGCTGTCCGGGCGCGGCGCTTGTGCCGATCTGGGACGCACCCTGGTCGATCTTGTTCCGGTATCCGACACGACGCTTGCCCTCGACCTGGAGCGGCTTGACGGGATCAAGCGCAACCGGGCCGAACAGGCCTCGCGCTACTTCGCCGAGAACGCCGCCCATTGGGACGAGATCCGTACCCTTCACATCGCCGACAGCGAGGTCGAGCGTGCGATCGCCGATCTGCTGCCGTCGGGTCCGATCGAGGATCTGCTCGATCTGGGCACCGGTACCGGCCGCATTCTGTCGGTCCTTGCGGATCGGGCCGAGCGCTGTGTCGGGATCGATTATTCGCGCGAGATGCTTGCGGTTGCCCGGGCCAATCTGGAGGCCGCCGGCAAGCGCAACTGGCAGGTCCGGCATGGCGATCTCTATCAGCTGCCCTTCCCGGGGGCGTCCTTCGACGTGGCGGTGATCCACCAGGTCCTGCATTACCTGGAGGAGCCGGCGGAGGCGCTGGCCGAGGCGGCGCGGGTGTTGCGGCCGGGCGGCCGTCTGCTGGTGGCCGATTTCGCGCCGCACGAGGTGGCCGGCCTGCGCGACGAGCACGCCCATCGCTGGCTCGGATTCGCGGATGAGCAGCTCACCGCCTGGCTCAGCCAATGCGGGTTCGAGTGCCCCGACCCGGTGCATCTGCCCGGGCAGCCCCTGACGGTCACGATCTGGCCCGCCAATCGGCCATCCACGATCCAGCCGGCCATGGAGACGGCCGGCCGCCCCGCCGCCGGACAGAACTGATCGAATGTCGGAGACCTGCACCATGACGGCCAGCACCCCGGACATCAGTTTCGAGTTTTTCCCGCCGCGATCCGACAAGATGGCGGAGACGCTGCGGCAGACCGTGGCGCAGCTGGAGACCCTCGACGCCCGGTTCTGTTCGGTGACCGACGGCGCCGGCGGGTCCGGCGGCGATCTGACCCGCGGCGTGGTCGACGGGCTGCGCCGGGACAGCCGGATGGATGTCGCGGCCCATATGGCCTGCGTGGGACGGTCGGCGGCCGACACCGAGGATCTGGCCCGGGCCTATTGGGAGTCCGGGCTCCGCCGCATCGTCGCGCTGCGCGGCGATCCTCGCGAGGATGCGGCCGAACGGCACGATCCGGGCCCGTACCGCTATGCGGTCGATCTGGTGGCCGGACTGAAGCGCATCGCCGATTTCGACATCAGCGTCGCCGCCTATCCGGAGGTGCATCCCGACGCGCCGTCGGCCGCGTTCGACCTGGAGAACCTGAAGCGCAAGATCGACGCCGGAGCTTCGCGCGCCCTGACCCAGTTCTTCTTCGACAATGATGCGTTCCTCAGGTTCCGCGACAGGGCCCGGGCGCTGGGCATCGCGGCGCCGATCGTGCCCGGAATCCTGCCGGTCACCAATTTCGACCGGGCGGCGGAGTTCGCGGCGAAATGCGGCGCCCGCGTCCCACGGTCCATGGCTGACCGCTTCGCCGGGCTGGAAGACGCCGAGTCGCGCCGCCTGGCCGCAATCGAATTCGCCGTCGAGCAATGCCGGGTGCTGATGGCCCACGGCATCGACGGGTTCCATTTCTATACCTTGAACCGGGCCGAGCCGACGGCGACGATCTGCCGAAGCCTGGACCTGGGTGCCGCCCGGACCGCGGCCAGGCCCGAGCCGGCCCCCGCCCTCGCCAATTAGAGTTCCCCACAATGCCCCAACCGATCCTCGAAGCCCTCGGTGAGCGCGTATTGCTGTGCGACGGCGCCATGGGCAGCCGCGTCCAGGCCCTCGATCTTGAGATCGAGCGGGATTACTGGGGCAAGGAGAACTGCACCGAGGTGCTGAACCTGTCCCGGCCGGAGTTGGTGCGCGAGATCCACCGCGGCTATCTGGAAGCCGGCGCCGACATGGTGGAGACCAACACATTCGGCGGCTCTCCCATCACGCTGGGCGAGTTCGAGCTCGCCGACCGGGCCGAGGAGATCAACCGCATCGCCGCCGAGCTGGCCCGCGAGGCGACCGAGGGCTGGAGCGACGGCCGCGACCGCTTTGTGATCGGCTCGGTCGGCCCCGGCACCCGGCTGCCCAGCCTGGGGCATACCGACTACGACACGCTGGAGGTGGCGCTGACGGTCCAGTGCCGCGGCCTGATCGCCGGCGGCGCCGACGCGCTGCTGATCGAGACCTGCCAGGACCCGCTGCAGATCAAGGCGGCGGTAAACGGCGCCAAAGCGGCGCGCGCCGAACTGGGCATCGATCTTCCGATCTTCGTCCAGGCGACGGTGGAGACCACAGGCACCTTGCTGGTCGGCGCCGACATCGCCGCCGCTTCGACCGCGATCCAGGCTCTGGACGTGCCATTGATGGGCCTGAACTGCGCCACCGGCCCGCAGGAGATGGCCGAGCACGTCAAATGGCTGGCGGAGAACTGGCCCGGCCTGATCTCGGTGCAGCCCAATGCGGGACTGCCCGAGCTGATCGACGGCCGCACCGTCTATCCGCTGGGGCCCGACGAGATGTCGGCATGGCTGGAGCGGTTCATCGAGGAGGACGGGCTGAACCTTATCGGCGGTTGCTGTGGCACCGACACCGCCCATATCGCGGCGTTGGACGCCATGCTGCGCAAGCGCGACGGCGCCGCCTACCGGCCGGCACCGGCGCGACGGAGCGTGCACTGGGTGCCGTCGGTCGCCTCCCTCTACGGCCAGGTACCGCTGCGCCAGGAGAACGCCTATCTCTCCATCGGCGAGCGCTGCAATGCCAATGGCAGCAAGCGCTTCCGGGAGCTGCAGGCGGCCGAGGATTGGGACGGCTGCACCGCCATGGCGCGGGAGCAGGTCGGCGAGGGCTCGCACACGCTGGATGTCTGCACCGCCTATGTCGGCCGCGACGAGATTGCCGACATGACCGCGGTGGTCCAGCGGTTCACGGGCGAGGTGACGGCGCCGCTGGTGTTCGACAGCACCGAATACCCGGTGCTGGACGCCGCCATGAAGCTCTATGGCGGCAAGGGCATCGTCAACTCGATCAATTTCGAGGATGGCGAGGAGCCGGCGGCGGAAAAGCTGGCCCTGGCCCGCAAATACGGCGCGGCGGTGATCGCCTTGACCATCGACGAGGACGGCATGGCCAAGGATGCCGACTCCAAGGTGGTGCTGGCCAAGCGCCTCTATGAGTTCGCCTGCCTCCAGCACGGCCTGCCGCCGGGCGACCTGATGTTCGACCCGCTGACCTTCACCATCTGTACCGGCAACGAGGACGACCGCAAGCTCGGCCTGTGGACCCTGGAGGCGATCGAGCGCATCGCCGCCGAACTGCCCGAGTGCCAGATCATCCTCGGACTTTCGAACATCTCCTTCGGCCTCAACCCGGCCGCCCGCCATGTGCTGAACTCGGTCTTCCTGGACCATGCGATGCGCCGCGGGCTGACGGGCGCCATCGTGCATGTCAGCAAGATCATGCCGCTGCACCAGATCGCGCCGGAGGAGGTGCAGGTCGCCGAGGATCTGATCTATGACCGCCGGCGCGAGGGCTACGACCCGCTGGAGCGGTTCATGGAGCTGTTCGAGGGCCGCACGGCGAAGAAGACCGAGGCCCGCAAGCGCGCCGAGACGGTCGAGGAGCGGCTGAAGGACCGCATCGTCGATGGCGACCGCCAGGGCCTGACCGACGATCTCGACGAGGCCATGAAGCAGTATCCGCCGCTGGACATCGTCAACACCTTCCTGCTGGACGGCATGAAGGTGGTCGGCGACCTGTTCGGGGCCGGCAAGATGCAACTGCCCTTCGTGCTGAAATCCGCCGAGACCATGAAGGCGGCCGTCGCCCATCTGGAGCCGCATATGGAGCGGGTCGAGGGTCAGGAGAAGGGCACCATCGTGCTGGCCACGGTGAAGGGCGACGTGCACGACATCGGCAAGAACCTGGTCGACATCATCCTGACCAACAACGGCTACCGGGTGGTCAATCTGGGCATCAAGCAGCCCATCGCCACCATCATGTCGGCGGCGCGCGAGCACAATGCCGACGCCGTCGGCATGTCGGGCCTGCTGGTGAAATCGACCGTCGTCATGAAGGACAACATCGTCGAGATGACCCGCGAGGGCTTCGAGGTGCCGGTGTTCCTGGGCGGGGCGGCGCTGACCCGCGGCTATGTGGAGCAGGATTGCGCGCCCATCTACGCCAATGGCCGGGTCGCCTATGCCCGCGATGCGTTCGACGGGCTGGCCTTGATGAACAAGGTGGTGGATGGCAGCTTCGACCGCCATCTCGACGGGGTGCGGGCCAAGGCGGCGGCGCGGCCGTCGAACCGCGAGCGCCGGCTGGGGAAACCCGCGAAGCCGGCCGAGACGGTGGACATCGCGGCCGCCCAGGCGCGGCGCAATGCGCTGGCGGACGGCGTGAAGATCCCAGAGCCGCCCTTCTGGGGGCCGCGCGTCATCGCCCGGGTGCCGCTCAAGACCCTGGTGCCCTATCTGAACGAGCGCATGCTGTTCCAGATGCAATGGGGCTACCGCAAGGAAGGCCGACGCCTGGACGAGTACCTGAAATGGGCGCAGCAGAACCTGCGGCCGCTGCTGAAGGATCTGATCGATCGCTGCGAGCGCGAGCACATCCTGGTGCCCCAGGCGGTCTATGGCTATTGGCGCTGTGCTGCCACCGGCAACGATCTGGTGCTGTTCGACGAGGCCGGAGAGACCGAGTTGGCGCGGTTCTCCCTGCCGCGCCAGGCCGGCGAGGACGGGCACTGCATCGCCGACTATATCCGCGATGTGGATGACGGCGTGCGCGACGTGATCGGGCTGCAGGTCGTCACCATGGGCCAGCACGCGTCCGACGTGGCTCGCGAGTGGTTCGCCGCCGACAAGTACGAGGACTATCTCTACCTGCACGGCCTCGGCGTCGAGATGGCCGAGGCGATGGCGGAATACACCCACAAGCGCATCCGCGCCGAGCTCGGCTTTGCCGCCGAGGACGACCGCAACATCGCGCGCATGCTGCAGCAGGGTTATCGGGGCAGCCGCTATTCCTTCGGCTACCCGGCCTGCCCGAATCTGGAGGACCAGACCCAGCTCCTGCGGCTGCTCGAGGCGCAGCAGATCGGCGTCGAACTGTCGGACGAATTCCAGCTGCATCCGGAACAGAGCACCTCCGCCATCGTCCTGCACCATCCCAAGGCGAAGTACTTCACGGTCTGATAGCATCGCCCGGCATTCGCCCGCCGACACCACGAGGCTCCATGACCGAGACCGCCTTCGCGCCGCCGCTCGTCCTGCATCACGAGACGGTTCGTCCCGAGTGGATCGACTACAACGGCCACATGAACGTGGCCTTCTATGTCATGGCGTTCGACCACGCCACGGACGGATTCTTCGACGGCCTCGGCGTAGGTGCGGCGTATTGCCGGCGCGAGGGCCGGTCGCTGTTCGCGGTCGAGCAGCATATCGCCTACAAGCGGGAACTCAGGGAGGGCGAGCGGTTTGTGATCGCCACCCAGCTCCTGGGCTTCGATGAAAAGCGGCTGCATTTCTTCCAGCGCATGGCGCCGGAAGGCGGCGACTACCTAGCAGCGACGATGGAGAGCCTGGGGGTGCATGTCGACATGGCGGCACGGCGGACCGCGCCGTTTCCCAAGGCTGCCAGAGAGGCGCTGGTAGGTCTGCTGGACGCACAGGCGGAAATTCCGCGGCCTTCGGATGCCGGGCGTGCCATAGCGTCGCTGGGATCGCCCGGCGAATAGCGCAGCACTCACCTTCGAACCGCGACATTGGGCTTTGCCAATCCGGCGGTCGCGGGCTAAATCTGGAACTATGCTTCGATATCTGTGTGCCGCTCTGGCCCTCTGCGTTACGATTCCGGTCTCGACCAACGCGGTGGCCGGGTGCACCGATCCCGCCGCGCCGGGGGTCAATTGGCGGCGCTGCTACCATGACGGCCGAGAGCTGGGTGCGGTGGATCTGACCGGGGCGCAGCTCCGGGATGCGACGTTTCAGCGCTCCAGCCTCGAAGGCGGCAATCTCAGCGGCATCGACGGATTTCGCGCCAAGTTCATCAGCGCCGAACTGGCCGGCGTGACCCTGGACGGCGCGCGCCTGTTCGAAGCGGACCTGACAAAGGCGGACCTCACCGGCGCCAGCTTGCGCGAGACCGATATGCGCAACGCGAAACTGGTCAACGCGATCCTGCGGGAAGCGGATTTCAGCGGTGCCCGGCTCGCTGGCGCCGATCTGCGCAATGCCGATCTGTCCGGGGCGACCTGGGTCGACGGAACGCGCATCTGCGCGGAAGGATCAATTGGCCAGTGCAACTAATAGTGTTGCCCAGTCAATAGATTCTCATCGTATCCCAGAATATGCTCTAGACAATTGTGTAGTATTGTTTCTAGTCGTCGGGCGACCAATACTTAGCAATTAACGGGTTGTAAGCCAATCCGGGCGAAAACAGGGGCGGCATCATCGTCACTCGTCCGACGGAGTGAGCGTCCCCATGTATTCCGACACGATCCCGCAATCCACCGAATATGCGCGCGCCGCCATGGAGCGGATGGCGCATGAGGGGATTCCAGCCAACCCCGAGAATTTCGCCGTCTGGTACGAGTATTACTGCGGCAAGAACGCAGCGCTGGTTAAGGAGATCGACGTCCTGGTGGCCGGCGATCAGAAATTCGGCGACGAGCTGAACGGCGAACTGTACGACAAATTCATCGGCCCCGAGACCGGCCGCCAGGTCGTGAAGGATGTGGGCGAACGCATCCAGTCGCAATTGGAGTCGGTCATCGGCCTGTTGGGCGAGGTCAGCGAGGGCACCGGCGCCTACAGCGACAGCCTGCAGAGCGCCAGCGACACGCTGGGAGGCGGCGATGTCGAACTGGATGGCCTCCGGCGGATCGTCCAGACCTTGATTGCCGACACCCAGAAGGTGGCGGCCCAGAACCGGCAATTGGACGACAAGCTGAAGCAATCCTCCAAGCAGATGCAGAACCTGCGCGAGGAGCTGGAGGTCGCGCAGCGCGAGGCGATGACGGACGGTTTGACCGGCATCCCGAACCGCAAGTTCTTCGACATGCATCTGCGCCAGGCCGTGATGGACTCCATGGCGACCGGCAAGATCCTGTCGCTCCTGATGGTCGACATCGATTTCTTCAAGAAATTCAACGATGAGCACGGCCACCAGATCGGCGATGAGGTGATCAAGCTGGTCGCCCGGGTGCTGCAGACCTCGATCAAGGGCCAGGATGTGGCGGCCCGCTATGGCGGCGAGGAGTTCAGCATCATCCTGCCGGAGACCACCATCCAAAACGCTGTCTCGGTCGGCGAGCACATCCGCAAATCGATGGCCAGCCGCAAGATCGTCCGGCGCAATTCTGGCAAGACCTTCGGCAACATCACCCTGTCGATCGGCGCTGCGCAATACGAGGCCGGCGAGGCGATGTCGTCGCTGATCGAACGGGCCGACGCCGCGCTTTACCAGGCCAAGGAAGGCGGCCGCAACCGGGTGATGGCCGCCGGCCCCACCGATAAGAAGATCGCCGCGACCGGCTGACGAGGCGCGGCCGGGCTAGGCCCCGTCCGATTCCGCCGCCAGCGCCTCCAGCGCTTCGCCTTCGGCCCGATAGGGCAGCCATTCCTCCATCTGGGTAAGGCCAAGCTCGGTGTAGAAACGCCGCGCCGGATTCCAGTCCAGCACGCTCAGATCCAGCCGGGCGCAACCGCGCTCGACGGCGATCGCCGCCAGCCGCGCCATCAGCCGCCGGCCCGCTCCCGATCCGCGGGCTGCCGGTTGCACATACAGATCCTCCAGATAGATCCCGGCACGGCCCTCCCAGGTGGAGTAGTTGTGGAAATAGAGGGCGAAGCCGACCGGCTCTGACGCCCGCTCAGCGATCAGCGCCTCGAAGCGCGGCGTGCCGCCCCAGCCGTCGCGCTCTAGATCGGACACGGTTGCGCGGACCGAGTCTTCCGCCTTCTCGAAGCGGGCCAGCTCGCGGATCATCTCGAGGATGAACGCCGCGTCGGCTTGAACCGCCGGTCGCACGGACACATCAGACATGGGGTTGAAGACTCATTTGGTGATTCCAGCGGGGACAGAGCACGGTCACGCCGGCCTGCTGTGTGCATTGAGCCAGCTGCGCCAGACCTCCAGCGCCGGTTTCACCGCCCCGTCGCCGGTCTCCAGACCGGTATAGGTCCAGATCAGCGCCAGCTCGCGGATATCGCCGCTCAGCCGTTCGGTCAGCCGCTCGAAATCGATCCCGGCGAAGTTGACCACGAATTCGAATGAATCCCGCTCGGCGGTCCGCAACAGCAGGTCCATGTGGCGCTGCTGATCGGCATAGCTGCCGTACAGGGTCAGCCCCATGACCCGGACGTTCCGCGACGGGTACCCGGACTCGGCGATCGCGATCGGTTTGCCGCCGGCGTCGCGCGCAAGGTCGCGGGCGAAATCGAAGAAGTCCTCCGGCAGCGGCCGCGGCACCGCATAGGTCATATGCGGATAGATGCTGAAGGCGATGAGATCGTTGGCATCCATCAGGTCCAGGATCTCGGCGCGCTGGCGGGCCGCATCGGCCCCGTCGCTGAGTCCCAGCATATGCAGGGCCTCGATGGTGAAACAGACCGGCAGGTCGGGGTGGCGCGCCTTGACGCTTCGGTAGGTGCGGCGATGGAACTCCTTGTAGCCGGCCCAGGCCTGCGGGCTGTTGTGCAGCAGCAGGTTGCTTTCGATCCCGATGGCCAGCCAGTCCGGCTGCATCGCATCGACTACCCGTAAGGCGTAGCTGGCAAAAGCCGACTGCACCTCCGGCGCATCGAAGCCCAGCCGGTTCCACGGCGCCGGCAGCGGCAGGTTGTCCTCCTCGCCCATATAGAGCGCCAGCTGCTTGCGGCCGAGATCGGTCGGCTCCAGCGAGACCAGAAGCTTGTGCCCGGGCGGCGGCCGGTAGGACAGCTTCTCGTTGACGTTGGCGGAGAACGGCGCGCCGGAAAGCGCCTCCGGCCAGGGCACGCCGCCGAGCAGCATCGGTGCGGCGAGATCGCAGTTGCGGGCGACGAAACTCTCCACCCGGCTGACGGCCTCCAGGGTGAGGTCCGGCGGCCACAGCGTGGTGCCCAGTCGGAAGCCGCGGCGCGGCTGCGGGCCGAGGCCTGCCGGCGGGGGTGGCGGCGGTCCGGCCGGCAGCGGTCCGCCGCTGCAGCCGGGCAGCAGCAGGGAACCGGTAATGGAGCCGATGCCTGCCAGGGCGGTTCGTCGGTCCATGGGCGTGCTCATCGGCCCAGTGTATCACCGGATCGGCCGGGGCCGCGGCCTTTCCGGCACCGATTCCGCCAGCCGGGATAATGCTCTAAGGTCGGTGGCGGACCCTGGCCGGTCGGCTCGGGTGCCCAAGACGAGATGGGGTGCAGCAATGGCAATTCGCCTGCAATCGGGCGATGGGTTGCCGCGTCGCGGGATGGGGCGACGCTGATGGTGCGGCGGCCGCTGTTGCGCATGCTGGTGATGCTGCGGCATGTGCTGCGCAACGACCAGTTGGTGCTGGCGGTGCTGGCGGTGGTGATCGGCGCGGCGGCGGCGGCCGGGGCGATCGGATTCCGACTGCTGCTGGGCGGCATCCAGTTCCTCGGCTACGGATTCTCCTCGGAGCGGGTCGCCAGCCTGGCATCGGAGCTGCCCTGGTGGCAGCTGCTTCTGGTGCCTGCCGCGGGCGGTTTGGCGGTGGGGCTGATCCTGCGCTATGCGATGCCGGGCCAGGCGCCCCAGGGCGTGCCGGACGTGATGGAGGCAAGCGCCCTGCGCGGCGCCCGCATGTCGCTGCGGACCGGGCTGGGTGCGGCCTGCGTTAGCGCGGTGTCGCTGGGGGCCGGCGCCTCCACCGGCCGCGAAGGCCCGGTGGTGCATCTGGGCGCCACGCTCGGCGCTTGGCTGGCGCAGCGTCTCAGGCTGTCGCAAAACCTGTCGCGGACTCTGCTGGGCTGCGGCGTGGCGGCGGCGGTGGCGGCCAGCTTCAACGCGCCCATCGCCGGCGTGTTCTTCGCCTTGGAGGTGGTGATCGGCCACTATGCGCTGAGCGCCTTCGCGCCGATCGTCCTGGCCTCGGTGACCGGTACCATCGTCTCCAGGCTCTATTACGGCGACTTCCCGGCATTCGTGTTGCCGCAGAGCTATGAGATCGTCTCGTTCCTGGAGTTCCCGGCCTTCGCCCTGCTGGGCCTTGTCAGCGCCGTGGTGGCGCTGATCTTCATGCGCAGCGTCGACATGTCCGGCAATCTGGTGCAGCGCCTGAATTTGCCGCTGGTGATCCGCCCTGCGATCGGTGGATTGCTGGTTGGCGCGATTGCCATCGCCTTTCCCGAGGTGCTGGGCGTCGGCTACGAGACCACCGACGAGGCGCTGCGCGCCACCCTGCCGCTCCAGCTGCTGCTGGCGCTGATCGTGGTCAAGACGGCGGCGACGGCGATCAGCCTCGCTTTCGGTTTCGGCGGCGGCGTGTTCAGCCCGTCCCTGTTCCTGGGGGCGATGAGCGGCGGTGCCTTCGGCGTGATTGCCACCCAGGTGTTCCCGGATCTGTCGTCTGGCCATGGCGCCTATACCCTGGTCGGCATGGGGGCGGTGGCCGGCGCCGTGCTCGGGGCGCCGATCTCCACCATCCTGATCGTGTTCGAGATGACGGGCGATTACGAGCTGACCATCGCGGTGATGGTGGCGGTGGTGATCGCCTCGGTGATCACCGACCAATCCTTCGGCCGCAGCCTGTTCACCTGGCAGCTGGAGAAACGCGGCATCAACCTGAAGGGCGGCCGCGAGATCGGCCTGTTGAGCCAGGTCCACGTTGCCGACGTGATGAAGCGCGACTATGCGGCGGTGCGCCCGGACGCGAGCCTGGACGAGATGCATGAGCGCCTGCGCACGGCCCGCTATGGCGAGCTGTTCGTGCTGGACGAGGAGGACAGGCTGGTGGGCGTCGTCACCGTCGCCGATCTGGCGCATGCCCCCGAGCCCGCCGAGGGCGAGGATCCGCCCTTGGCCGCCAAGGTCGCCCGCTGCGACCCGCCGATGGTGCTGGCGAGCGACGAAGTCCGCAAAGCCATGCGCCTGATGGACAGCGCCGGCGAATCCCATCTGCCGGTGATCTCCGACGCCGAAACCCGCCACGTCGTCGGCTTCCTGCATGAGCACGACGTGGTGCTGGCCTATCACCGGGCCCTGCTGCAGGCCCGGGCGGAGGAGCGCGGCGACAGCCGGCCGGTCCGCGATCCCTGGCAGGGATGATGCGCGCATAAACCATTGGTTGATCCTGGTGTGGGATGCTGCCGGCGAGGTTTCAGGCTGTCGGCACTGGGGAACGGTCTTGCTATGTCCTTGAGCCGGAAGGTGATCGGATGGTCAGGTCTGGGTGCGATCGCCAGCATTCTGGTGATCGTTTCCGTCATCAAGGTCATGGAATGGATGGCGATCGCCGAAGAGGTCGAAGCCGGTATTCATCGCCTGCACCCGGCCGAAGTGGCGCATCAACAGACCGTGCAGGCTTGGCTGCGGGCCGAACAAAGGCGCAAGGACATCCAGTCCCGCCTCATGCAGCCCTGGGCCCAGGCCGGCGCGACCCAATTGGTGCAGCAGGGGGCGGAACGCACCCGCTATGAAAGCACGATGCACGACGCGCCAGTTCAGTGCCGGCAGGCGCTGCGGTCCGGACTCCCCGCCGGCTGGGTCGTTTCCGGCCAATCGCTGGGACAATCGGCCAATGTCGGGCGTCCGGGTACGTGGCAGGTCTCCGGCATCCTGACGGTCGCCGACGAGGCCGGCGCGCGACAACGCTATCACTACCAGTGCGATTTCGCCGGCACCGAACTCACCGATATCGTCATCGCCGATCCGAGGACGCTGGCCAATCCGCGCAGCCTCCATACCAGGCGATAGTGCGATGAGATTGGAAGTGGATTCATGACGGGAAAATGGGTCGCTGCCCGCGCCACAGCTCGCCGGATGCGCGGCTGGGCGGTGCTGGTCATCCTGGGCCTGCTGGTCGGCGGCTTCGTGGTCTATGTGGAGAGCCGGCCCTGGTTCGATGGTTGGTGGAACATCTACCTCGATGCCCGGGAGGTCCAATGAACACGTGGCAGACCCCGAGGCGCAGTCTCGCGACCGGGTGGTGTCCGCCCGCCGGAAAGCGGCACGCCTGTAAGGCGCCCGTCCGCCTCTGACTATTCTGATTCGATCGCGCTGAGCAGAGTCCGGATCTCGTCAGGGTCCGTTGCTCTCTCCCGCCCGGTGGCAAAGCCGAACCGCCGGTGCTCGGGATCGCTGCCCTGCGGGCGTGAGCAGGAGCCATGAACCCAATCCGCCCCGCTTTCCGAAATGATGTGTGCGGCGTTCTCCGCCGTGACCCCGGCGCCGGGCATGATCTCCAGACGTCCATTTGCGACATCTACCATCCGAGCGAGTTCCGGCAGTCCTTGGGCTGCGGCCGGCGCGCCGCCGGAGGAGAGAATGCAGTCGAAGCCCAGCGCGACCGCCGCCTCGACCGCCTCATGGGGGCGCGGCAGCAGGTCGACCACCCGGTGGAGGGTCCGGCCCATGCCGTCCGCCCGATCGGACAGGAGGCGCAGGGCATCGACGTCCAGCGCGTTGTCCGCATGGGCGGCGCCCAGCACGACGCCGTCCAGCCCGGCGTCGCGGGCCGCGTCGATATCGGCGATCATCTGCGCCATCTCGGCCCGCGAGAACCGGAATCCGCCGGGACGGGGACGGATCATCGCCCGCGCGGGGATCGGGCAGGCCGATGCCAATTTCATCAGCCCGGCCGACGGGGTCAGCCCGCCGAGTGCCAGGGCGGAGCAGAGTTCTATCCTGTGGGCACCGCCGGTGACGCAGGCCTCGATGCCATCGGCGCTATCGATGCAGACCTCTAGCCGCGTGGTCATGCGTGCCACTCCTGTCCGGAATTCCGAGCCGTATTCCCACGGTCGTCCATCCCGCTCAAGTGCGGAAGAAGTCCGCCTGACCATGGCCAGAGCCGATTGTCCACCTGGCTGGCCCATGCCGCTATGCTGGCTGGATGATCTATCTGACGCCCGAGCAGCGCGCCCTTCTGGATGGCCGGCGTGGACAGGCCGCCGAGGTGGCCATACGCATCGTCGTGGAAACCGGCAACCTTTTGGGCGCGGAGCGGCTGATACCAATCGGCTCGGCCCATATCGACGGATGCCTCCATCTCGGCGACAGCGGGACCGAATTCGCGGAGTTCCTATATCAGGGCGACGGTCGCGTGGCGGTGCCCACGACCCTGAATGTCGGGTCGCTGGACCTTCTGCACCCCGGGACCGTGCATCTGGACGGGCATCGGCGCCGCATGGCGCTGCGGCAGATGAAGGCCTATGTCGCGCTTGGCTGCCGGCCGACATGGACCTGTTCGCCCTACCAGGCCGGCCACCGGCCAGGGCTCGGCGAGCAGGTCGCCTGGGGGGAATCGAACGCCGTCGCCTTCTGCAATTCGGTGCTTGGCGCCCGCACCAACCGTTACGGCGATTTCCTCGACATCGCCTGTGCGATCACCGGACATGCACCGGACTACGGCCTGCATCTCAGCGAGAACCGTGTCGCTCGGATACTGATCAAGACCGATGCCTTATCGGACCGGCTGAAGGATGAGGATGCGTTCTGGCCGGTGATCGGCGCGGTGTTTGGTCAGCGCGTCGGCGATGCGGTCGGGGCGATCGACGGGCTGGGCGGTTTCGCTACCGAGGATCGGCTCAAGGCGTTCGGCGCCGCGGCCGCGTCCTTCGGATCGGTGGCCCTGTTCCATGTGATCGGTGCGACGCCCGAGGCTGGCACCATGGATGATGCGTTTCGGCAGACCGTCCCGGAAGAGATCATCGACGTCGGCGCGGCGGATGTGCGCGAGGCGCTAGACGGGCTGTCCACGTCCACCGGCGGGCAGGTCACGGCGGTCGGCATCGGTTCGCCGCATCTTTCGCTGGCCGAATTTCGGACCCTGCTGGCGGCGCTGCGCGGCCGAAAGCTGCGCTTGCCGTTTTACGCCAATACCGGCCGGCATGTGGTGGAGCGGCTGGCGGAATTGGGATACCTGACGCAGCTCGAAGCCTGTGGCGTCACCATTGTCGCCGACACCTGTATCGTCACCACGCCGATCATCAAGGAGCCGCGGGGTGTGCTGATGACCAATTCGGGTAAGTTCGCTCACTACGCCCCGGGCAATATCGGCCACGAGGTGCTGTATGGCAGCCTGTCCGACTGCGTCGAGACGGCGGTCGCCGGAACGCTCGTCAGGGATCCCGGAATATGGCGCTGACGGCGAGGACCCTCTTCCCCGGTCACGCCCAGGGCAGTTTGCTCCGATTGAGCGAGCCCTTGAGCTTCTGGGGCGGGGTCGATCCGGACTCCGGCGAGATCGTCAATGTCCGGCACCCGCAGAACGGCGCACGGATCGCCGGTACGGTGCTGGCCATCCCAAGTCTGATCGGCTCGTCATCCTCCTCCGCGGTGTTGCTCGAGCTGATCCGCACCGGCCATGCGCCCGCGGCGCTGATCCTGGGCGCCGTCGATGCGGTTCTGATCGTCGGCTGTCTGGTCGGTCGGGAACTCGGATACCAATGTCCGCCGGTGCTGCAGCTGGATCTGGCGGCAATCGACGGCCTGGCCGACGGCATCCTGCGCATCGAGGCCGGCCAGGACGCCAAGGCCGGCCGCATACTGCAAGCGGCCAACTGATTCGGCTGTCTTCGCAGTCGACCGTGTGGCCGGCCGACCGTTGTGGAAATGGGTATGATGTCCCGACGAGGCCGCGCATGCCGGGCCGGATATCGATCGCGACGCGGGGCTGGGTACAAGGTGGAGAGGGAGGAAATCCATGCCGGAGGTCGAATGGGCGAAGCTGAAGGCGCATGAGCTGCGCGATCTGGCGCGCCGCAAGGCGGTTGTGATCCTGCCGGTCGCGGCGATCGAACAGCACGGACCGCACCTGCCGGTTATGACCGATACGCGGATCGGCGGCGAGGTGGCGCGGCGGGCGGCCCTGAAGGCGTTCGACCGGCGCCCGACAGTCGTGGCCCCGGTGGTCTGGTCCGGCCTGTCGGGGCACCACATGGATTTCGGCGGCACCCTGACCCTGGATCACGAGACCTTCTTCGCGGTGCTGCGCTGCCTGATCGCCAGCGTCACGCGGCACGGCTTCACCGAGCTGCTGATCTCCAACAGCCATGGCGGCAACATCCTGGCCATGCAGGCCGCCGCCGACCGGTTCGCGACCGAGCTCGGCGCCACCATCGTCGCCACCACCTATGCCAAGGAGGGTCACGAGGCGCTTGCCGCCCTGCTGGAAGACCAGCCGGGCGTGCAACATGCCGGCGAGGCCGAGACCTCCATGATGCTGGCCCTGGAGCCGGAGCTGGTGGACGCCTCCGACCTGGCGGCCCTCGCCACCGACCGTGGCGTCGGCTTCCTCGGCGCCGGCACCAGCTCGTATCGCTGGCGCCCCTTCCAGCACATGACCGCCAACGGGGTGGCGGGGAACCCGACCCGGGCGAATGCGGAGAAGGGCGAACGGCTGCTCGAGGCCGCCGCGGAGGCGCTGGCCGCCATGATCACCGATCTGGACACCTGGTCGCCGCCCCGCGACCTGCGTGGCGACGGCGTCGGGGGCGTGCCGTTCCGGTAGGACGGATTAGCCCTTGTCCCTCTCGCGGCCTGCGGGTTTCGTCCGGAACCGTACCGCGTCGTTCTGGCCGATATGCATCGGCGGCGGCAGGGCGAATTCGTCCCGGAACGCCGCGGTGTCGCCGAAGCCGAAGCAGGCATCGTGCACCAGGGCGTCGCGGCGGATCAGCGGCCAGATCGTGTCCCGGAGGAATTTCTGATCCAGCGCCCGGTCGTTCAGCCGGCCGGAATTGGCGTCCACATAGGCGGTGATGGTCTTGCCCATAGGGCCCAGATTGCCGCGATGCGCGCCCCACATGCCGGCCAGGATCAGCTCGCAATGCTTCGGATTGTCCCGCATGACGTGATAGGGGCGGCCGGAGGCGAGCCAGTCCTCGACGGCGGCGCGCTCGCGCATGTTCATCACCGAATCCGCGTCGCGCACCAGGTAGAGGTCGACCTCGCCGTCGTCCTCGACCAGGAAGCGCCAGAACAGCCCATAGGGCTCGACCGGCAGCTTGACCGCCTTGCGCACCTGCGCCCCTTCCTGGAGCAGGGCCTGGACGGTGTCGGCCGGCACGCTGTCGTCCACATAGAAGCGCGGCGTCCAGCCGGGGTAGAGGTAGCGCGCCACGATCGCGTTGTTCAGCGCCCCCTTGAGGTAGTGCCACCGCGCGCCGAACAGCGAGAAGGCGATGATATTGCGTTCCGGCTTGTCCGGATCGAAGGGGCGGGTCACCGGCTTCGGCCGCTCGACCGGCTGGGTCAGCGTGTCCTTCAGCTCCAGTGCCCTGGTGCCGGAGGCGATGGCCTCGTCGCGACGGCCGAGATCGCAAAGCAGCTCGCACATCACCGAGGCGTGCTCGAAGGGTTCGAAATGCTCCTCCGACGCCGTCGCGATCGCCAGCGCGTCCTCGAACCGGCGTGCCCGGGTGAGAGCGGCGATGAGATTGCGGGCGTTCTCCCGGTTCGGCCGGGTCTTGTGCACGGCCTCGGCATAGTCCGCGGATCGGGCGTAGTCGCCCTGATTGTAGTAATGCATGCCGAGGAGCTTGCAGCAGGCCAGCGACTTCTCCGGCTCCGCCTCCAGCCCGGCGACCTCCTCCTCGGTCAGGCGCCCGCTGCGGGCGGTCTTCAACCGCTCCAGAACCCGCTCGGCCAAGCTCCCGCTCATGCCACCTCTTTCGCAAAAGGCCCGGGCGCTCCGGGCGCCGCGAGGGGGCGCGGTCGCCGCCGCGCCGATTGTTCCCGCCCGTCGGGGATACGCGCGTCAGGGTTAACCCATGATGAATCGCCGCTGCCACGAATATGTAGTGGGGCCGAATATGCGACTTGGACGATTGTCTATTGGGCTATTGCCGACTTAAGATAGTCTTCGCCGCAACCATGCAACCTTACTCGGGAGAGCGATGATGAAAGGATTTGGACTGGCACTGGCGTTCGCGCTGGCGGCCGTTGCATGGCAGGCGGCACCGTTTGCCGAACCGGCGCAGGACGGGCCGGCCGTCACCGCCGGAATCGACGCCGGCGGTGATAAGCATTCCGATTGCGTCCTGGCCGATAGCGATCGGCTCAGCGGCTGCGAGGGTGACGAGCTCCGTCGCATCACCGTGGCAAGCATCGACGGCTCCGACTAACCTCGGCCCGTCAGGACAATAGGGCCGGATGCGACGTAACAACCGCCGCATCCGGCCCGATTCGAACTCGGGCCCGCGATCTCCTGAGTTACAGCGACCGGTACAGATAGACGCTGGGGATGTCGACGCCGAAGCCCGCCTTCTCATAGGCTTGGCGCGCCGGCCCATGCGCTGCATCGCCGCCCGTTCCCACCGTCGCCACCTGAATCCCCGCGGCCTTGAGCCGATCCAGCGCCTGCCCGTACATCCAGGCGCCGATCCCCCGGCCCTGCCAGTCGGGATGCACCGCATTCAGGTCGATCGCCCCGACACCGGACTCCCGGTCCGCTTTCACAGCGCAAAAGGCGACGATCTCCGAGCGGTGCTCGACCACCATGACCTCATGCTCCGACTCCGCGCCACAGATCCGGTCCAGCAGTTCCGCCTGCTCCCGCTCCGCTGTGGCAAACGCCACCGTGGCGACGGCCCCGCCGACGATCTGCCGGAACGAGGCGAAGACCGGCGCGAATGCCGCCTCGCGGATCTTGTGCAGCCTGGACAGGTCGTCCGGCTCGAACGCACGGATGCTGCAGGTCTCGATCATGCGATGCCGTCTTCCTTGAGTGGTTGTCGGAATTCTGAGAAGGGGCCAGAGGCGAGTAGGTGTTGACCTGCAGCCGGTGAATTGCGGTTACCGCCAACCGATCCCGGGTGCATAATGGGATTTTCTCCAAGCTGCGAGTTATGTCCTCACTCTCAAAGGAAGGGATACAGAGCAATTCTCCTTAGCCGCAATTTCAAATAGTGGAGATTTTATCATGGCAGGGATTTCCATTCTCTCTTGGAATATTGAGCATTTCAATGGATCGGGCGGTATCGACAAGAGGAACAAGGACGCACGTCTGGACCGCGTGGGTCGGGTTGCCGATGTCCTGGCGGAAGAGGATCCGGATGTCTTCGGGATCTCGGAGGTCGAGGGGAAGGACGTCTATGACAAGTTCGTCGAGAAGCTTTCCGGCTACACCTTCCACATAACGGAAGGAAGGCAATCGCAGGAGATCCTGATCGGCGCGAGATCGTCGCTGACGACCTTCTTCACCCAGCGCAACGAATTCAAGCGGAGCAATCCATTTCTTCGGCCAGGCGCGATGTTGGCGATCCGGAAGGGCGGCAAGGATTTGGCGGTCCTCTTCACGCATCTGAAAAGCATGACCTCGCCCGAGGGCTTCGGCCTGCGCGATGCCATGTTCGACAAGGCCTTCAACCTGAAGAAGAAATTGGAGAAGAAGGAAAGGGATGCGGGCGGCGGGCCGGCCAATTACATCGTCGTCGGCGATATGAACACGATGGGCATGGACTATGAAGGCAAGCAGCATGACATCCCCTCAGAGGACGAAATCAGCATCGTGAAGAACCGGTTCCGTCGCAGGAAGATGCGGGCGCCGACCAAGAGCCATCCCTTCACGTTCTTCAAGGGATCGACCTCCGACCTGCCGCCCTCCGACCTGGACCATGTGTTTTCGGCCAATCACCTGACTTTCGAGACAGACGACGATGGCGCCGAAGTGCAGGTCGGTGGCTGGGCCAAGAAAGACACGCCGGCGAAGAAGGACAAATGGATCAAGGAATTCTCCGACCACGCGCCGCTGATCTTCACCGTCCAGGGCTTCTGACGCCGTGACCGCCTAAGGGCCGACGGTTCCGTGATCGGCGGCCCTGTCGCCGGCGAACCGCCCGCCGGACCTGCGGCACCGAATGTCGGTGACAACACGCGCACCATGCAAATGCGCATCGTGTCCCCGCGTTGGGGCTCGAACTGTGCGGGATGGCAGGAACGGTCCCGGGATTCAGCGCCGCACGAGGAGTACCAGGAACTCCAATGCCGTCGTCGCAACCAGGATCAACATGCACGCATGATGGAAGGCTGGCGATGGCCCAGGCGCCGACAGGGCGAAATCCCCCAGGAAGCGGTCGGCATAGTCCCGCATGGTTAAGTACAGGACGCCGGCCCGCAGCGGCGCGCTGACGATAAACAGGCTCGCATGGTGCCTGCGCGCCGAGCGCATGAAGAGGAGCAGGGCCAGCGGCAGTGCGACGGTCGCGCCGGTGGCGGCCCCGATCAGCAGGCGCGGCGGCTTGGAGTTATGGTCCCGGTAGCCTTCCGATACGCACTGATCCCAATCCCAATTGTCCTCGTCGCAGAGAATGAAGCCGGCGGACGCCTGGGGTGCCTGGCCGGCGAGGGCGACCAGGATCACGATCAGGGCTGCGAGGCGAGAGGTCATGGTCATGCAGGGTCTGGACCGGCGGTTTTGCCGACCTCCCGGAACCCTAGGCTCGTTTGATTGACCGGCGATTAAGGCGGAGAGGGGCAGGCGGTCACGCCTTGGCGGTCGGTCGGCATCACGTCCTGGAGACCGACGAGCCCTCGCCGCGTCGATGGTCCGCTGTCGAGCGCGTCGCAGGCGATGCGCATCCCCGAAGACATTCGCCCGGTGATTTCGTAATTTCGCAATCCTGGACCTCGCTTTTTTGAGCAAGGGCTTCGCCGATGATCTTCCACCTTTCCCTGCCGGCCCGCGATCCGGCCCGCGTCACCGCAATCATGGCCGAGATCTGGCGCGGCGAGGCGTTCGAATTCCACCCGGTCCCCGGCGCCTGGATCGTGCTCGCCGGCGACGAGCACGGCACGGCGCTGGAGATCTACCCCGCCGACACGATCCTGATCCCCGGCGAAACCGCGCTGGAGTTCCGCTCCGGCAGCGCGCCGCCGCCGGCCAACATCGCCAGCCACGCCGCCGTGGAAACCCCACTCTCCGAACCCGAGATCGCCGCCATCGCCGAGCGCGAAGGCTGGCCCGCCCGCCGCTGCGACCGCGGCCCCTTCGCACTGATCGAACTCTGGGTCGAGGGCCAGGTCCTGATCGAGCTCCTGACCCCCGAAATGGCCGCCGACTACCGCCGCTCCATGACCGTCGAGAACTGGCGGCAATGGGGGTGATCAGATTGGCGAGGGGCCGATTGCCCGGGACGCCGCGGCCCGGCGAGCGAGGCAAATCGTTAACCCCCGCTGAGCACACTGCCGTGTCCCGATGCCGGATCCGACGCCTGGACGGAGCACGATGATCAAGAGACTGTTTGGCCGCCCCCGAAAGGTCGAACTGGAAATCCAGCCCCATGTCGGCATTCTCCCCGTCCGTCTCGGCGCCACCTCCGACGAGGTCCGGACGGTGATGAAGGATCTGGGGCGCGACCTGTCCTCAAGCAGGGATGACGCCGCTCTGCTGCGGAAGCTTGGGGTCGACCCGCCCGAGGGCGTGTCGCGCACCGACTACTACATCGAGAATGCCCTGCAGGTCGAAATCACCGACGACGACCGCGTCAGCTTCATCGGCATCGCTCCCCACGCCGATATCCGCGCGACGTTCAATGGACGGGACGTTTTCGATCTTCCGGCAGAAGCGCTGTTCGAAGACCTGAAGGACCAGTTCGATGCGGCGGACATCGTCTTCGACGAAGCAAGTGTCCTGTTCCCGGACCAGATCCTCACCCTCTGGGAAGCGGACCCGCAATATGACGTGAAGGGCGAACGATTTCCGGTCTGGGGGCAGATCGGCGTTGGCACCCCGGAACACCTCAAGGCCGTCGATGGGAACAGGTCTCGACGGCGTCAGAGTTGATTGATCTCAGCTGCCGCAGACTGCCCCAAAAAATGCAACGGCATCGCCGTAAGCTGCCTGAGCGTCTGGACATCCGAAGACGCAAACGCATTTCGATGTAACCCGCGTTGTGGTCCCGAATATCCGGGCCCCCCGATTCCCGTTCTGAGAGGTCGAAAATGGCTTTGGGATTGTGCCGCTTGTTGCCGGGCGTGTTCCTGGTCCTTGGGGTCTTGGGATTTGGCTTCGGCGACGCCGCGCTGGCGCAAGACTATGAGTCCGGGCATGGCGCTCTGCAGGTCTGGGATGCCGACGCGAGAGCCAATGTACCGGTATGGGTCCGGATATGGCTCAGCATCATGCAGCTCGCCTTTGCGACCGGACTTGTTTTTGTGTGGTGGCGCGTCGAAGCCCGGTGGGCCGTGGGCGGCTTTCTTGGCGTATTTGCCACAGCGGTACTCTCTCAAATGCTGACGGACATCGTGCCGCTGGCCGGCCTTATTGCCTTGCTGCATCTCATTTTCTGGTCACCGGCCTTGTACCTGCTCCTCACGCGCAGGCCCTTTTTGAAAGAACGCTCCGCCTATGCGGTGTGGTCCGCGGTCATAACCTGCGTCATTCTGTTTTCCTTCATCTTCGATATCCGCGACGCCGCCATTTACCTCGATCACATCTCTGGGATCGGCCTGTTGTCCTGACCGCCCCGAGATCCGCCCGCATGGAAATACGAGGGACACAATACGCATTGCGCAGATGCGTATTGTTTCCCCCGTTTGCCCGGGATGCGTTTGCGACCCGGACGCTGATGGCGAAGCCGGCCTGCGAACCTGGCGGCCCGCTGTCATGCCATGGCGGTTGCGGTCTCCGGTTTCGACAAGGCGATTACCGCCACCACCGCGGCGCCGTTGAGCCAGTAATAGGCCGCATCGAGGCCGGAAAAGCCCAACGCGAAAGGCAGGGCCAGAAACAGCACGCCGACGCTCAGATCGACGGCCAGGTGAAACTTGTAGGGCAGGACGCGGACGACCCCGAGATGGTGATCGGTGAACACGGTCAGCAGGAACGCCGCCACACCAACGACCGGCGAGATGTACAACGCCAGCGGATTGGAACTGCCCAGACCCAGCAGGAAGGGCAGGCCGATCAGGGCGATGGCGACGGGGTAATCGAGATAGGCATGGATGGTCCTGGTCACAAAGCGCATGGCGCATCTCCTTGAGAGATTGGTCGGTACGGAAGGCAGCACCGCTGCCCGGCCCCGGACCATATGGTGCCGTCCGCCGGACCATGAATGACCGAAACAACCGTTCTCTTTGCAGATCGTCCCAAGTGGGTGGATGATCTGTCTGAAGAAGCGCCAGGAACCGGTCTGGCCGCCAAGCGACCCGACCTTTCAAATCGGTGGGTTGCTGCTAGCTAACAAGTTAGGTTGATGCACCGTAATTCTTTGAGACAGCCGGAAAACAATAGGCAGTTCGAGGAAAAGCGTTCTTTGGCTCAGGTTGCCAAATCTCTTCGGAAGGTAAAGGTAGGGCATTCGTAGTGAGGTAAGAAAAATGGCGGATCGACTGCTGGTCGCCTCGTTGGGAAACCGCAATGCTGGGAAATCACATACCTGGAACACGTTGTTTGGCAGGACGGTGAAACGTGGGAAGACGTCGCGTCACCTAAGATTGCGGCCTCGGGAATGCGTTGAGGTTTTTCTAGTCAGTGGATCCTTCGAGGAGCGACGCGAGTATGCTGGCGACATACTGAGCAATCAGGATTGCCGAATTGTGCTGTGTTCAATGCAATACACGAAGGAAGTTCATAAGACGCTGGATTTTCTGATCGATCGGGGATTCTTCCTTTACGTTCAATGGCTCAACCCCGGCTACAACGATGCTGGCGAAGTGTGGGACCGGCTCGGCCTTGTGAACCAACTTCTTTCGGTACCGTCGGCACTGTCCATCCGAGATGGAAAGAAGAATGCCAGCACTCGGGTGCAGGAGATGCGGGAATTCATCTACGGATGGGCAAAATTCCGCGACCTCATCTTCGATTGTTGATTCGTACAATTGCGGTGACAGTAACCTAATTCGCTGCATCCAATAGTGCTGTCATTCGGCATGCCACCGATCAAATAGGTTACTGTCACCGTATTTTCAGGACGTTGCGATGCCACTTAAGAAGGTTCCAAAAGTCTTTCTAGATGCCAATGTCGTGATCCAGGCGGGCAAACCGCCGGGAGGGCCTGTCTTAGTTCGTGTAAAGGATCTAGTTGAGGCCGAACTCATCACTGTGCTCACAACTGACCTGACCTGCACCGAAGTCGCCAAAAAGCATGCCGAGAACGACTATGAGGTCATCAAGGAAGTGGGGCGGCCTCATTTCCGCAAGACCGTCGAAGAAGTAACAGGAGACAAGCTCGGCAACACCACAAAGGCCGAATTGAAGGCCAAGCTCGCTGAGGGCTATGGTCAGTCCACCAAAGCCATGTTTGAGGGGCTAGTCGCCACGACTCTCGCGATTGACAGCGTCAAGCCGTCTGCAGTGTTCTCGGCCTACTCTGCCGAAGAAGGATTCTTCGCCGGCCAGGGCAAGAAGGACCAGTTTCCCGATGCCTTCATCTTCGAGTGCCTCAAGGCCGAGGCGTCGGAGGAGCAACCAGTGATAATTGTCTCGAACGATGGGGATTTCGAGAAACCGGTTGAGGGTCAGAATCATATTTCGCTCGTGAAGTCCTTGCCCGAACTTTTCGAGACACTTGGGCTCCAAGTGGATGCGCCCGAATTGGACGACTTCTTCGAGGGTCACAAAGAGGATTTGGTTGAAGCGGTCGACCGCGAGCTGAGTGACTGGGGCCTCATCGGTGACATTGAGGGCTCAGATATCGAGGACACGCGCGTTACCGAAGTGGAGGTGAGTGAGTTGACGAGCTTCGGCTCTACGGACGAAGAAGGCTCGATCCTAGTAGTTGCCCGCATTTCGGTGACGGCGGACGTTTCCTATACCCATCCCAATTGGGAAGATGCGATTTACGATTCCGAAGACAAACGCCTGTATCCTTTTGAAGATGTGAGTGGAGAGACAGAAGTTAGCTTCGATGTGGATGTGTCCATGTCGATCGCAGTAAACGAGGAAAGCGACCCCGAGGAAATCGACGAGTTGCGGTTTAGAAACGATAACTTTCAGTATGTAGAACTGTATCCGTTTGACGCTTATCTCTAAGCGCACAAGCGAATCACCGTGTCAGTCTACATGGTGAACTAGGGTCCGGACTCATTAGATCCACCAGATGACGATGGCCGCGATGGTGACAGTTGCCAGGAAGTTGGTGACTTTGCGGTCGAAGCGGGTGGCGATGCGCCGCCAATCCTTGAAGCGGCAGAACATGCGCTCGATCACATTGCGCTGCCTGTAGACGGCGGTGTCGCAGTCGAGCTTTGTCCTGCGATGGCGCTTGGGCGGGATGATCGCCCGGGTTCCGCGCTCGGCCAGCCAGCGGCGCAGATCGTCGCTGTCATAGCCTTTGTCGGCAACGAGGTCGGCCGACGGCGGCAGCGCCGCGATACACTCCCTGGCCACCCTCATGTCGTGGGTGTTTCCGGGTGTCAGTAGCAGGACCCAGGGCCGCCCTTGCCTGTCGCAGACGGCGTGGAGCTTGGTGTTCCGGCCGCCGCGGGTCTGGCCGATACCATGGGCCAAGGCCCCCCTTTTGCGCCGCCGGCCGTGCGATGCACCTTGATGCAGCTGCTGTCGATGAACAGCCGGTCGGGGGTGTCTTCGGCCCCGGCCAGGGCATGAAAGATGTCCTCCCACACACCACGCTCCGCCCAGCGCACGAAGCGGTTATAGAGCGTCTTCTTCGGTCCGTAGACGTGCTTTGGGCAATCATTCCAGCGCCCACCGCTCTGCAAGGCATGGACGATGCCGCTCAACACCCGGCGATCGTCCACCCGCCGGCGGCCACGTGTGTTCCGCGGCAAGAGCGGCTCGATCCGAGCCCACTGTTCATCCGAAAACCAGAAGAATTCCGCCATGTCCAACGCCTCCGCCAAAACGGCGTTGAATCACAATCCCGGCATCGTGGGAATCGCTTTAATGGGTCCGGACCCTAGTAAACTGCTATAGAATTTTCCAAAATCATCGTTCTAGAGACCAAACATTCAAGCTTTCACTACAGTTTCTATTCGTCGTCGTCCAGTTCTAGCAATGAATATTGATCGGGGGCGATGCTAGTAGTTACATCTTCGAACGTAATACCATCCATCGCACCAAGGTCCCGAACGACACGAGTAATGTGATGGTTTGTGTTCCATTCGCGCCATGTTGAAGAATTGCCAGGACCGGCCCCAAATCTTGGATCTGCAAGGCGAAAGATCTTGTCATCAGCTGGCGAAAACGACTGCCCGGCAAAACTCCCACTGTTGACAATCCGCTTGCAGACGTCGCGCATCACCTCCTGATCCGTTCCAGTATTTTCTCCCCGTACCACAAGCGTATCTGACTTCGTAGTATAGCGAAGATGCCGGATTGCACGACCACCGCCTTTCTTGCGAGAGAATTCCATCTCTCCATGGTCTGCGGCGAAATCTCCGTATCCAAGCCGGTGGGGAGCAACGCCACACTCCCTCATGGCCGCGTGGAATACCTTCCACTCATTCCTAGGTATCAAGGCGTCGCCGCCATGATCTGCTGGGTTACTATTCGGGAAATTCGATGCCTGGAAAACTATCCGTTGCCACAGTCCGATTTGATCAACCAAATCAAAGATAGAACTGACCGAACCAACGGCAATTTCAGGATTGAGTGGCGCGCCTGCAAAGTCGATGAACAAGGTGCATTCGGATGCTTCAAAGCCAGCGGCATTTAGTGCGTTGGCAATCGCTTCCGGGTCTGCTGCTTCTTCATACGTAACAAGAATTGCAAGCTTAACTCTCCCGGCACATTGGACCTCCTGAAATAGTGGGTTCGGCAAGTGCCGTAAAGTGGCAATCGGGACGATAGAGGAGTTGCGTGCCTGTGCGAGACGAAAGAGTCTTCGAATTCCATCGTCGCCCAAGTCGTCTGCGATAAACTGGACATCCAAGAAACAACGGCCAATAGGCCAGTGCTTACCAATTCTGTCGCCGGTGCAATAAGAAATCTCTCCAATATTCGGCAGTCTTTCTAATTCATGATCGTAATCCTTCGGTGGCGGGATTACAAAACGAGGCTCAACATGATTTTTGACGTCAGGCGCAAGACTGCCCGCACCGGAATATTCGCCCAACTTGAAGCGAAGGCCAGGGTGGTAAGGAAGCATCTGAGTCCTTTCCTAATTAGTATCAATTAGTTGGCTGCGCACATTCTTCCTCCCAATTTTGTCCGAGAAGATCGAATAATTGTTTCTCTCTTTCCTAACCCTGCCGAAAACGATTGCCGGATTGATGCCAATTTCGTCGGAGAACCTTTCGATTACTGATGGCGATCTTGCGATGCGTGCTGTTGATCTACGCCAGATTTCTTCCGGAATTAGAATATTTGAAGCAAATAAGTCGGCTTCGGATTCTTGTTCATCGACAGACTCCGCTTCTGACTGATCGAAAAATCCCACCGCAAGTCCACTTCTATAATGTAGAATTACATGCCCTAGTTCGTGCAACAGCGTGAACCAAAAATTGTCAATTGAGTCGTTTCTTATTGTCATACCGATTACCGGAATATCTTTTTCTAGGAAGGCAGCTCCATCGATCGCAAGCCCGGGAATCTGAGGTTCTACTACGAGAACAATTCCATGTGACAGTAGCATCTCTACAGCTCGACTAGGGCCGTCCTCATGGACGCTCAATCGAGCGAGGTCTGGCAACCAAGACAAACTTGTAGGACTGAACTTGAGCTTGAGCCTTTCTATGGTATTTCTCGCACGATTCGCAACTCTTGCCCGCCATGCATGGAGAAGTATGTCCTCGCTATGGTCTCGGACATTCAGCCCAGTGCGAAGTAGTGAGGGGCTGCCGAAGTTAATCCGGTTCTCAGCAATGAATTTGCGCAAATCGGCCTCGTTTGCATCTTCGGAGAACCATTTGTTCTTACGGGCATGCTTCAGAATTTTCTTAATGTCACTCTTTGAAACGTCGTCGATAACTAGATCTAGTCCGGCTAGCTCTTTAATGCTGGATATCTCTGCCCGCAAGCGGACTCCAAGCAATGCAGCAATTCGACCATAGTTCTTTAGGCTGATTGTACTATATCTATCAGCCTCATACCTTTGAATCTGTTGCTCCTTTACTCCCAATCGCCATGCTAGTTCCCTTTGGGACAGGCCCTTGGCAATTCGAGCAACGATCAATGTCAATCCTGGATCGGTTCCAGCTCTCTCGAGCAAAGCCTGATGATCGCCTGTATCTTTTGCTAGTTCGAATGTCGAGACTGATTCGATGAGGTCTTCACGTTCGACTTTCATTGCCCGAGTGACCTGAACCACCACTTCGGGCGGCAGGCCGACAACTATCTGTTCCAAGGCCCGAGCGGAGGTTAGAGCTTCATCAAGTGCCGCAATTCTAATGCGCGCTTCCCGAAGCTCCCGCTCGTTGAGGATCATTTTTTTCGGCGCCATGCCGAGCGTACTTACACAACAATAATGTTGTGGTCAAGCCAGATGCTCGGATCCGGCGATTACCTTTATGGAAAGGCGGTTGCGGGCACTGCTGACACCCGACGATCTTGGCAATAGGTTGCAATTGCCCTAAGGCAACGGCACCGCCGTATGCTTCCTGAGCGTCCGGCCGCTCTCCACATCCACCTCCAGCAGCTTCACCCCATAGCCCCAGATCTGGGCCAGGTAGAGCAGCACGTTGTCGCAGTCGGACTTGTTCAGCAATTGGCCGTCGCGGACGTGGTGGGTGAGGATGAGGCGGCGGTTGCCTTTCAGGTCGACGTCGGTGATCTGGATTTCCGGTTCGATGCGGGCGATGTCGTATTGGCGGGCGAGCTGGCGGCGGAGGTGTTCGTAGCCGCGTTTGTCGTGGATGGCTTCCACCATCATCGCCGGCTCTTCCGAGTCGTCGAAGACGGAGAACAGGCGGAAGTCGCGCATCACCTTCGGGCTCAGGAACTGCAGGATGAAGCTCTCGTCCCGGTAATGGGCCCAGGCGTCCTTCAGGGTGCCTAGCGCGTCGTTGTTGCCGGCGATGTCCGGGAACCACTCGCGGTCCTCGTCGGTCGGCTCCTCGCAGATGCGCTGGATGTCGCACATCATGGCGAAGCCCAGCGCATACGGGTTGAGGCCGCTATAGCGCGGATCGTCGAAGCCCGGCTGGAACACCACGGCCGAGTGCGAGCGCAGGAACTCCAGCATCGCGCCCTCGTCCACGGCCCCCTTGTCGTACAGCCGGTTCATGATCCGGTAGTGCACGTAGGTGGCGCAGCCCTCGTTCATCACCTTGGTCTGCTTCTGCGGATAGAAGTACTGGCCGATATTGCGGACGATGCGGAGAAGCTCGCGCTGCCAGTCCTCCAGCTTCGGCGCGTTCTTCTCCAGGAAGTAGAGCAGGTTCTCTTCCGGCAGGCCCAGCGCGCGCTGCTCCGCCTTGCGCTTCAGCTCGCGGTCGCGGGCCTCGTGGTCGATCTCCTCATGGCGCTTGTCGCCGGGCAGGGTGCGCCAGAGGTCGTTATAGGTGGATTCCAGATAGTCCAGGCGCTCCTGCCGCCGCTCCCGCTCCGCCGTCAGGTTCGGCTTGCCGGGGCGGGCATAGCGGTTGACGCCGTGCTTCATCAGCGCATGGGCGGCGTCCAGGATCTGCTCCACCGCGTCGATGCCGTACACCTCCTCGCATTTCGTCACATAGGTCTTGGCGAAGGCGAGATAGTCGAGGATGCCGTCGGCATCGGTCCATTGCTGGAACAGGTAGTTGTTCTTGAAGAAATGGTTGTGGCCGAAGCCGGCATGGGCGATCACCAGCGCCTGCATGGTGGTGGAGTTCTCCTCCATCACATAGCTGATGCAGGGGTTGGAGTTGATCACCAGCTCATAGGCCAGCCCCTGGGCGCCCTTGCGGTAGAGCATCTCGTCGCGGGCGAAATGCTTGCCGTAGGACCAGTGGCGGTACATCAGCGGCATGCCGATCGAGGAATAGGCGTCGAGCATCTGCTCCGACGTGATCACCTCGATCTGGTTGGGATAGACGTCGAGGTCCAGCTCCTTGATGCCGACCTCTTCGATCGCCTCATAGGCCCGCTGCAGGCTGTCGAAGCTCCATTCCGCGCCGTCGGAGATCAGCTTGCTCTGGCGCCGGGACTTGCGCTTGGTCTTTGGCTTCGGCTTGGCCGGGGCCTTGGCCTCGTCGGCGGGGCTGGCGGCCTTGGTGGCGTCGGTATCGCTCATGCCGCTTTGCTCGAATTGCGCGAGAACAGCTCGTGGAAGACCGGGAAGATGTCGGCCGGGGTGGCGACCCGGCGCATGGCGAAATGCCGGTTGCGGGCGGCGACGTCGCGATAGCCGAGCCACAGCGGGCTCTCCGCCATCTCGCTCTCGAAGCCGAGGCCGATGCGCTTCTCGCCAACCTCGATATAGGAGAATTGTTGGCACACCGGCAGCAGCGCCTGCTCCAGCAGGTCGATGCAGCGCGGCATGTCGTTGCGGAAATTGTCGCCGTCCGACGCCTGGGCGCCATAGATGTTCCAGTCGGCGATGGGATAGCGCGCGGTGACCACCCGCTGCATCTCCTCCAGCGCCGAGGAGACCACCGTGCCGCCGGTTTCGGTCGAACGGAAGAAGGTGTCCTCGTCGACCTCGGCGGCGTGGCTGGTGTGGCGGATGAACACCACCTCCACATGCCGGTAGCGGCGAGTCAGGAAGACGTGCAGCAGCATGAAGAAGCGCTTGGCCAGCTCCTTCATTTCCTCGGTCATCGAGGCCGAGGCGTCCATCAGGCAGAACATCACCGCCTGGGTCGCCGGCCGCGGCAGGCGCTCGAAGCGGTTGTAGCGGATGTCGATCGGGTCGATATAGGCGATGGTCTTGCGGCGCCGCTTTTTGACCTCGAGCTCGGTCTTCAGGGCGGCGATCCGACGTTCGCTGCCGCCTTCCTTCTCCAGGGCGGCGATCTCCGCTTCCAGGGCGGCGATCTCCTCCTCCTTCGGGCGGCGCAGGGTGATGCGCCGGGCCAGGCTGCCGCGCATGGTGCGCAGCACGTTCAGGCTGGCCGGGGAGCCCTGGGTGGAAAAGCCGGAGCGGGTCGGCTTCGGCGATTTCTCGTCCTTGACCTTGGTCTTCAGCAGGTCCGGCAGTTCCAGATCCTCGAAGAAGACGTCCAGGAACTCCTCCTTCGACAGTGTGAAGACGAAATCGTCCTGGCCCTCGCCGTCGGGGCTGCCGTCGCGGCCGCCGGCCTGTCCGGGCGGCCGCTTGGGGATCAGGTCGCCGGGCACGAATTCCTTGTTGCCCGGCGCCACGCCGTGCCGGCGGCCATCGGTGCGGGACAGTCCGAAGGTCGGCTCGCGCACCGTCTTGGCGCGGATCTTGATCTTCTCGCTGCCCTCGACCTCCGAGACACGACGCTGCTTGAGCGCATCGCGGACCGCCTCCCGGATATCGGCCTTGGCGCGCCGGACGAAACGCTGACGATTGCCAAGGCTCTTGCCCTTCGGGTTGAGGCGACGGTCGACGATGTTCATCAGCGTCAGCATTCAGGTCAGCTCGACTTGTTCACCCGCATGTACCATTCCACCAGCCGGCGGACCTGGCGCTCGGTATAGCCGCGGCCGACCATGCGCTCGACGAACTCGGCGTGCTTCTTCTCCGATTCGCTGTCCTTCTTGGTGCCGAAGCTGATGACCGGCAGCAGTTCCTCCACCTGGCTGAACATGCGCTTCTCGATGACCTCGCGGATCTTCTCATACGAGGTCCAGTTCGGGTTGTGACCCTTGTTGCGGGCCCGGGCGCGCAGCGAGAACTTGACCACCTCGTAGCGGAAGTCCTTGGGGTTGGCGATCCCGGCCGGCTTCTCGATCTTGCTCAGCTCCTGGTCCAGCAGCTCGCGGTTCAAGAGCTGGCCGGTGTCCGGATCCTTGAAGTCCTGATCCTCGATCCAGGCATCGGCATAGGAGACATAGCGGTCGAACAGGTTCTGGCCGTAATCGTGATAGCTCTCCAGATAGGCCTTCTGGATCTCGTGGCCGATGAACTCCGCGTAACGTTGCGACAGCTCCTCCTTGATGAACTCGATATACTGCTTCTCGAGCTCGTCGGGCAGCTGCTCGCGCTTGATCGCCTGCTCCAGCACATACATCAGATGCACCGGGTCGGCCGCCACCTCCTTGGTGTCGAAGTTGAAGGTCTCCGACATGATCTTGTAGGCGAAGCGGGTCGACATGCCTTCCATGCCTTCGTCCACCCCGGCCACGTCGCGGTATTCCTGGTGCGACTTGGCGTGCGGATCGGTGTCCTTCAGGCTCTCGCCGTCATAGATCCGCATCTTGGAGTAGAGGCTGGAGTTCTCATGCGGCTTCAGCCGCGACAGCACCGAGAAATTGGCCAGCATGTCCAGCGTGCCAGGCGCGCAGGGCGCCGTCGACAGCTCGCTCTGGGCCATCAGCTTCTCGTAGATCTTGGCTTCCTCGGTGACGCGCAGGCAGTACGGCACCTTGACCACGCAGATGCGGTCCAGGAAGGCCTCGTTGTTCTTGTTCGCCTTGAAGCTCTGCCATTCCGACTCGTTGGAGTGGGCCAGGATGATGCCCTGATAGGGCAGCGCGCCGACATTCTCGGTGCCGACATAGGTGCCGTCCTGGGTCGCCGTCAGCAGCGGATGCAGCATCTTGATCGGCGCCTTGAACATCTCGACGAATTCCAGGATGCCCTGGCTGGTCCGGTTCAGCCCGCCGCTGTAGGAATAGGCATCGGCGTCGTTCTGGCCGAAATACTCCAGCTTGCGGATGTCGACCTTGCCGACCAGGGAGGAGATGTCCTGGTTGTTGTCGTCGCCGGGCTCGGTCTTGGCGACGCAGACCTGGCGCAGCTTCGACGGGTGCATCTTGACGACCGTGAAGCGGGAGATGTCGCCGCCGAACTCGTCCAGGCGCTTGACCGCCCAGGGCGACATCAGGCCGGTCAGCCGGCGCTTGGGAATGCCGTACTTCTCTTCCAGCGTCGCGCCCATGGTCTCGGGGTCGAACAGCGACAGCGGGCTCTCGAAGACCGGGCTCAGCTCGTCGCCGGCCTGCAGCACATAGACCGGGCACTTCTCCATCAGGGATTTCAGGCGCTCGGCAAGCGATGATTTGCCGCCGCCGACCGGACCCAGCAGATAGAGGATCTGCTTGCGCTCCTCCAGGCCCTGGGCTGCGTGTCGGAAGAAGCCGACGATCCGCTCGATCGTCTCTTCCATGCCGTAGAAATCCTCGAAGGCCGGATAGAACTTGATCGTACGGTTCATGAAGATCCGTCCGAGCCGGGTGTCTTTGGAGGTGTCGACCAGCTCCGGCTCGCCGATCGCGGCCACCATGCGCTCGGAAGCGCTGGCGTATCGCATCGGATCGTCCCGGCATCCCTCAAGAAAATCCTTCAGGGACATCTCGGCTTGCTTGTTGCGGTCGTAGGTCTCGGAAAAGAGACCAAACACATCCTCATTCGACGCCATGTCTTTTCCTCACCATCCAGCGGTCTCTCATATGCATGATCTGTTTCGGCACAAGGCCGAAATCCAATCACAACTTGCGGCGGCCGCCATTCCTCGGCTTGGGCGCCACGCCACGCAAGGCGCGGCAGCGGAATTGCGACGATACCTACCTGATGGATCCGAAGCCGCGCGGCGTCCGGCACGGTCCTGTGCCAGTTGGCCGAGTTGCATCACCTTCCCAACATAGGGACCAGATGAGGCAACCGTGGGGCGCGAATGTGACATGCAGCGGCACCCGTTCGCGGTGCGCCCGCCGGCCGGTCCGGACTCCCCTCCCGGGGCGATCGGATGCGACGTTCAGGGCGCGTCGTTAACCAGTTTACAAATCAAGAAATCTCGAATTCGTTAACAAAATCGCATCGCCGGACATTGTGATCACCGGCCATGGGAATGGCGGCGGAAATGCCGGCGAAATCAGACGAAAGCCAGGGAATCCGCGCGTTCGATCAAATCTGCTCACAGGGCCGACGGTGGCCGATCTGGCGAAGGGGCGGTGGCGGCGCACAACTGTGCGTAAGGAATTCCGCGCCATCGCGCCGGGCATCCGCGGTCATTCGTTAATCGGGACAGAGCGATTTCGGACGAATCTTTCCGCCGCGATTCTCCGCATCCATTACCTCCCGGGTAATGGCGACCGGCCGGTGGCCGCGCTAGACTCGCCCGATGCAGATACTCTCGACCATCGACCGCGCCGGACCCGCCGACGGGTACGGAGCCATGCTGCAGCAATGGCGCCGCCGCCGGGCGCTCAGCCAGCTCGATCTGTCGCTGGATGCCGGCGTCTCGCAGCGGCATCTCAGCTTCCTGGAATCCGGACGCTCCAGCCCCAGCCGCGAGATGGTGCTGATGCTGGCCGGCGCCCTGGACCTCCCCTTGCGGGAACGCAATGCCATGCTGGTCGCCGCCGGCTTCGCGCCGATGTTCCGGGAAGAAGGCCTGGCCGGGGTCGAGGCAGAACCTGTGCGCCGGGCGCTGGGCTTCATGCTGGAGCAGCAGGAGCCCTATCCGGGGCTGGTGATCGACCGGCATTGGAACCTGCTGATGGCCAATGCGGCGGCCGGGGCGATGATCGCCGATTTCGTCGACCTGGAGGCTTTCGCCGCCAAGCATTGCGGCGACGGCCCGCCCAACATCCTGAAGCTGACCGTGCATCCCGACGGGCTCAGGCCCTGGATCGCCGATTGGCCGGAGTTGGCGGAATCGATGCGCGTGCGGATCCGGCGCGAGGCCGCCACCGGCGCCCCGGACCCGGTGCTGCTCGCCCTGGTGCAGGAGGTAGAGGCGCTGCTGCCGAAACCGGAGCGCCGGGCCCGGGCACCCGCCGCCCCGATATCCCCGATCCTGCCCCTGGTGCTGAAGCGCGGAGACCTGACGCTGTCCTGGTTCTCCACCGTCGCCACTCTGGGCACGGCGATGGACGCGGAACTGGAAGAGCTGCGCATCGAACAGTTCTTCCCGGCCGACCAAGCCACCGAACTCTACGCCCGCGGACGGGGTTAGCGGGGACGGTTCTTTCCTTCCGGTGCCGGCCGGCGATGCTATATCTGGTCCATGAGCAGTTCATCCTGGACCCCGGACCCGCTGGACGAATCCGACGGCGCGCCCGAAGAGGCGACGCCAGGCGGACCGCCTGCCCCTGCCGGTGGCTTTCCCTATCTCGACGGGCTGAATCCGGAGCAGCGCGAGGCGGTGGAGGCGCTGGACGGGCCGGTGCTGGTGCTGGCGGGCGCGGGCACCGGCAAGACCCGTGTGCTGACCACCCGGCTGGCGCATCTGCTGGCGACCCGCCGCGCCTGGCCCAGCCAGATCCTGGCCGTCACCTTCACCAACAAGGCGGCGCGGGAGATGAAGGACCGGGTCTCCGCCCTTACCGGCACGCCGGTCGAGGGCTGGTGGCTGGGCACCTTCCATGCCATGGCGGCCCGGCTGCTGCGCCGCCATGCCGAGCTGGTCGGCTTGAAGTCCAATTTCACGATCCTCGATACCGACGACCAGATCCGCCTCATCAAGCAATTGCTTGAGGCGGAGAACATCGATTCGAAGCGCTGGCCGGCGCGTCTTGTGCTCGGCGTCATCGAGCGCTGGAAGGACAAGGGGCTGACGCCGGACAAGCTCAAGCCCCAGGATGCCGGCGACATCGCCGGCGGACGGGTGATCGATCTCTACCGCGCCTATCAGGACCGCCTGCGCACCCTCAACGCCTGCGATTTCGGTGATCTGCTGCTGCACAATCTGGCGATCCTGCAGGGCAACCCGGAGGTGCTGGCCGACTATCACCGGCGCTTCCGCTACATCCTGGTGGACGAGTACCAGGACACCAACGTGGCGCAATATCTCTGGCTGCGCCTGCTGGCCCAGGGCCACAAGAACATCTGCTGCGTCGGCGACGACGACCAGTCGATCTATGGCTGGCGCGGGGCAGAGGTCGGCAACATCCTGCGCTTCGAGACCGATTTCCCCGGTGCCAAGGTGATCCGGCTGGAACGCAACTACCGCTCCACCGACCGCATCCTGGGCGCCGCCTCCGGGCTGATCGCGCAGAATCGCGGCCGGCTGGGCAAGACCCTGTTCACCGAATCCGACGGCGGCGACCATGTGACCGTCCGCAATGTCTGGGACGGCGAGGAGGAGGCACGCTGGGTCTGCGACGAGATCGAGGCCCTGCAGCGCCGCAAGATCCGCCTGTCGGAGATCGCCGTCCTGGTGCGCGCCGGTTTCCAGATGCGCGAATTCGAGGAGCGGCTGATCACGCTGGGCGTCCCCTACCGGGTGATCGGCGGACCGCGCTTCTATGAGCGCATGGAGATCCGCGACGCGCTCGCCTATCTGCGGGTGATCGCCCAGCCGGACGACGATCTCGCCTTCGAGCGCATCGTCAACACGCCGCGCCGCGGGCTGGGGGCGGCGACCCTGAAGACCCTGCACCAGTTTGCCCGCGCCGGCCAGGTGCCGCTGACCGAGGCTGCGCTGCGCCTGGTCGAAACCGACGACATTCCGGCCCGGGCCCGCAACTCCCTGCGCGCGCTGATGGGCGATTTCGAGCGCTGGCGGGCCATGGTGCCCAAGACGCCGCATCCGGAGTTGGCCGGCACGGTGCTGGACGAATCCGGCTACACCGCCATGTGGCAGGCCGACAAATCGGCCGATGCGCCCGGCCGGCTGGAGAATTTGAAGGAGCTGGTGGCCGCCATGGAGGAGTTCGAGAACCTCCAGGGCTTCCTCGAGCATGTCAGCCTGGTGATGGAGAACACCGAGAACCCGGGCAGCGACATGGTCAATCTGATGACCCTGCATTCCGCCAAGGGGCTGGAATTCGAACAGGTCTTCCTGCCCGGCTGGGAGGAGGGTCTGTTCCCGCATCAGCGCGCACTGGACGAGAGCGGCATCGCCGGGCTGGAGGAGGAGCGGCGGCTGGCCTATGTCGGCATCACCCGCGCCAAGCACAAGGTCCATGTCAGCGCCGCCGCCAACCGCCGCATCCACGGCCTGTGGCAGGCCGCCCTGCCGTCGCGCTTCCTGGAGGAACTGCCGGAAGAGCATGTCGACGTCCAGAGCGACCCGGGCCTGGGTCTGCGCGAGACGACGCCGGGCTTCGCCTTCCAGGCGCCGCGACAATCCGGCTTCATGGCCCGCTCGTCTCCGGTGACCCTGGAAGGAGTCGCCTACGAAGTCGAAGCCCGCCCCCGCCCAGCCAAGGCCTTCGCCCCCGGCGACCGCGTCTTCCACCAGAAATTCGGCTACGGCACGGTCGCGTCCGTCGACCACGACAAGCTCGCCATCACCTTCGACCATGCCGGCGACAAGAAGGTCATGGACAGCTTCGTTGTCCCGGCCGACCAGGCGGGTTGATGGAGAAGAGCGCCGCCGTTTGGCGGGTCGCCATCACGGTTCCCGCGTCTTCCGCCGAGCTTTTCTCGCAGCTCCTCTCCGATCGCCTGGGCACCGTTTCGGTGTTTGGCGGGGACGAAGATCCCAAGCGACAGGTTGAGGCGTTCGATCCGGCCGAGCCGGACACAGCCGAGCTTTCCGTAGCTGTGGCGCTCCTCGCCCGGTCGCTGGGCACGGACGAACCCCGGCTTACGATCGAGCAGATTCCGCCGACCGACTGGTTGGCGGCGACTTACCAGGCATTTCCGCCCATTCGTATTGGACGGTTCCACATCCACGGATCCCATGACCGTGCGTCGGTGCCTACCGGCGCTATCGGCCTGTGCGTCGATGCCGCGACGGCGTTCGGGACCGGGGAGCATGAGACGACGTCAGGATGCCTGACGGCGTTGCAGCTTCTGGCGAAGCAGCGCCGTTTCCGGAACGTGCTGGATATGGGATGCGGCAGTGGCATCCTTGCCTTCGCGGCTGCGCGGCTCTGGCGAGCCCCGGTGCTGGCGGTCGATGTGGATCCCGAGGCGGTGAGGGTCGCGCGGAGCAACGCACGGGCGAATGCCGTCGGCAACTGGGTCACGACGATTGCCGGCGACGGATATGCCGACCGGCGCGTGAAGGCCGAAGGACCTTACGATCTGATCGTCGCGAACATCCTCGCCCGTCCGCTTGTCGCCATGGCCAAGGATCTGGCGACCAATCTGGCGCCGGGCGGCAATGCGATCCTGGCCGGCCTGCTGTCTGGACAGCAGGCGCAGGTCCTGGCCGCCCACCGCCAGCAGGGGTTGGAATTGGTTGCCCGGCTGCCGGCCGGCGATTGGCCGACACTGGTGCTGCGTAAGCGTCCAAGGCGACGCTCGGAATAACCACGCCGCCCCGGCGCGCCCGAGGGCTGGGCGGCCGGAGCGGTCGTGGGGGACAATGCGGTCAGGCGATGCGCCGGACCTGGTCGCTGTTGGCGGCCTGCTGAATAGCGCCGTCGGGCTGCAGGGCGCGGATGCTGGCCGGCCCCTGCATGACGACGGTCTCGATCAGGCCCCGGGTCAGCCCGATATCGGCGAGCTGATGATCGGAGAGCCGGGACAGCTGGACATAGGTCGACCGCTGCTCGCGGGCGCGCCGGCCGAGGCCGAGGCCTCGCAGGATACGATGCACCGCCACGGTCAGGGGGTGGCCGATGCTCGGAAGACTGGCTGTGTTGCTCATGTCAGTAACCCAGTTCAATGCGGTTGAGAGTGCCAATCACCGGTGCGTTTCCAGATGGAGCGCCCATCGGGCGACTCCTGCACTATTCCGTGCGTTTTGCGGCGTTCATGTTGCAGTGCACTATCATCTAGTTACTTAACGATTTGTGATTTTTCGTTGTAATTGCATTGACGGTTTTGCATTGCAGCACAACCGGTTGCGCATGCCTTCTGGCAAGCTGCTTGCACAGGCGTCCGGCCCCTTCCGCCTTGCCGGCCGCAGGGCGGCGTCCTAGCCTGAATTCGCCGCAACAGGAGACACGAGCCAGGTGACACATTCGACCCCGGACGACGCGGCTCTGACCGCCCTGATCGCCGATGCCGGCCTCGCCATGGAGCCGGCGGATCTGCGCGAATTGCTGCTCGGCATCAACGCCGCGCCCGAATCGCGGGACTGGCTGGATCTTGTGGCGCCGGATGCATCCCCGGACATCGCTAACCGCTTACAGCAGACCAGAACCGCCCTGGCCGGGGAGACGGGCGAGCATGGTCCGGCGCTTCCGGAACGTGTGCCGGCCCTGCGGGCTCATCTGGCGGCACTGGAACTCGACGGCTTTGTCGTGCCGCGCGCCGACGCCCATCAGGGAGAGACCGTGCCGGCCGCCGCCGAACGGCTGGCATGGCTGACCGGTTTCACGGGGTCTGCAGGGATCGCCATCGTGTTGCGCGACCGTGCCGCTTTGTTCGTCGACGGGCGCTACACCCTTCAGGCGCCGGCCCAGGTCGATGGCGCGCTGTTCGAATTCAAGCACCTGATCAACGACCCGCATGCCGACTGGCTGGCGGAGTCGGTGCCGGCCGGAGGCCGCGTCGGCTTCGATCCCTGGCTCCATACCGTCGATTGGGTACAGCGAGTCGGCGCCAAGCTGGAGGCGGCGGGCGCCAGCCTGGTGCCGGTCACGCACAACCCGGTCGACACCGTGTGGATCGACCGGCCGCCGATGCCGCTGGCGCCGGTGGTGCCCCATGACGAGGCCCATGCCGGTCGGAGTTCGGACGAGAAGCGCACGGCCCTGGGCGACGAGCTCAAGAAAGGCGGCGTCGATGCGGCGGTTCTGTCCGCGCCGGACGCGATCGCCTGGCTGCTGAACATCCGCGGCGGCGACGTTGCCCGCACGCCGCTGCCGCTGTCTTTCGCGGTGCTGCGGGCCGATGGGCAGGTCGATCTATTCATCGACCGGCGCAAGCTGGCGCCCGGGCTTGAACGGCATCTCGGCAACCAGGTGGCGGTACAGCCGCCGGAGGGTCTGGGGGCGGCGCTCGACGCCCTGGGGCGCGACGGCCTCGTGATCCGGACCGACAAGGGCACCGGCCCCGCCTGGATCGATACCCGCCTGCGCGAGGCCGGAGCGGTGGTGCGGCCGGAGACCGATATCTGCGCCCTGCCCAGGGCTCGCAAGAATGCAACCGAGATCGCCGGCACCCGGGCGGCGCATGCCCGGGACGGAGCGGCGGTGGCGCGGTTCCTGGCCTGGCTGGGCCGGGTGGCGCCCGGCGGCGGCATCACCGAGATCGCTGCGGAGGAGAAGCTGCGGGCCTTGCGGGCCGAGCAGCCGCTCTATCGCGATGACAGCTTCGACACCATCACCGGGGCCGGTCCGAACGGCGCCATCGTCCATTACCGGGTCACCGAGGACAGCAATCGGGTGCTGGATCCGGGCTCCCTCTATCTCGTCGACAGCGGCGCGCAATATCTGGATGGCACGACGGATATCACCCGAACCATCGCGGTCGGAACGCCGGACGAGGAGATGCGGCGGCGCTTCACGCTGGTGCTGAAGGGCCATATCGCCCTGGCGGTGGCCCGCTTCCCGAAGGGCACATCGGGATCGCAACTGGACGTGCTGGCGCGCCAGTTCCTGTGGTTCGACGGGCTGGATTACGACCATGGAACCGGCCACGGCGTCGGCAGTTATCTCAGCGTCCATGAAGGCCCGGCCCGGATCTCGAAGATGCCCAGCAACGTGGCGCTGGAGCCGGGCATGATCCTCTCGAACGAGCCCGGATACTACCGGACCGGCGCCTATGGCATCCGCATCGAGAACCTGGTGCTGGTGCGGGACTGTCAGGATCTGCCAGATGCCGAAAGGCCGATGCTCGAATTCGAGACCCTGACCCTGGCGCCGATCGACCTCGCGCTTGTCGAGCCGGCGCTGATGAGCGCGCAGGAGATTGCCTGGCTGGATGCCTATCACGCCCGGGTGCGCTCGGAAATCGGCCCAGGCCTGGACGGCGAGGCCGCGGACTGGATCGCCCAGGCGACCCGCCCTATCGGCGGCTGACCGTTGCGAAGCGTCTGACGGCCGAGCGGCCTAGAAGAGGCCGCGCCGGCGGTTGGATTCGAAATGGAAGGCGTGCACCCCGATCAGCATGTCCACGTCGGTGCCGTTGCGGGCCAGCGGGAAGTAGACGCGCTTATACCCGGCATGCTCGCGGCCGGCCAGCGACACCGAGAGGTCGCCGAAACCGGGCTGCCGGTATTCGATAATCTGGCGCATCTGCTCGACGATCGCCTCGCCGCATTGGGTGGCATGATTGCCGTCGATGTACTCGCCGGTCAGGTCCTGGCCGAAGGCCTCGGTGCAGGTGGTGCCGACCAGACGGAAACGCAGCCGGATGTCGCCATCTTCGCGTTCCACATCGACGAAAGCGATGGATGAGAGCAGGGCCGGGATATCAGTCGGGTCGATATGCTGGCGGCCCGGCAGTGTGCCGTCCGGAGCCCTTGCGACCAGATAGTCGTTGAGCTGCTTGAAACGCGGATGGTTGGCGATGAAGTCGGGCTCGCTGCTCGGCCATGGCGGCGAAAGCCGTGCCACGGTCATGACCAGTGGCCGGTTGCCCTGATGCGCCGGCGCGGACAGCAGATCTGCGGCCGTCAAATGATCCATTGGTTCCCAACCATGCAATGCAGAAGACCGAGCGCGGAAGGTACGATGCGGACCCTAATGACGTATTAAAGCCGGCCGAATGTTCGGTCGGGAAAACGCTGTGAAATCGCGGGAATACTTGGTTGATGAATAATGAAAGACGAGACAAGCGATTGAGTTTGCAAGCTCAGCTGCCGATCAGCTCAATCCACTCCTGCTCCGATAGGATCGCGATCCCCAATTCCGCGGCCTTGCGCGCCTTCGACCCTGCCTCGGCACCGACAACGACATAATCGGTCTTTTTCGACACCGAACCGGCAACCTTGGCGCCGAGGGCTTCCGCCCGCGCCTTGGCCTCGGATCGCGAAACGGTTTCCAGCGTGCCGGTGAACACGACGGTCTTGCCGGCGATCGGGGACTCGGTCGTAGTCGCCTCCAGCGCCTCGACCGTCAGCGCCGCTTCAAGATCTTCGATGACTTGCCGGTTGTGCTGCTCGCCAAAGAATGCGGCGATGTCGTCGGCTACGCTCATCCCGATACCTTCCACATTGCACAGGTCGGCGTAGAACTCCCCGACCTCGGGCGGCTTGGTGGCGTCGGGGTTCGCTTCCCGTTCATCGGCCGCGCTGCGCATCGCCTGATGCCACGCCTCAAGCGTCCCATAAGTGCGCGCCAGCAAGCGGGCGGTCGACTGGCCGACCTGGCGGATGCCCAGCGCATAGATGAAACGGTCTAGCGGTATGGTGCGGCGATCCTCGATCGCGCCCAGGAGGTTGTCCACCGATTGGTCGCCCCAGCCTTCCCGGGTCTTCAGCGCATCGGCGTGGTCGCGCAGCCGGAAGATATCCGGCGGGCCGACCACAAGGCCCTCGTTCCAGAACGTCTCGATGTGCTTTCCGCCCAGGCCCTCGATATCGAAGGCGTCGCGGCTGACGAAGTGGAACAGACGGCGCAGCTGCTGATGCGGACAGGCCAACTCACCACTGCACCGGGCCACCGCCTCATCGGCCTCGCGCACGACCGGCGTATGCAGGTCGCAGGGGCAGACCTCCGGAAACACGAATTTCGGCGGCTCCGGATCGGTCGGCCGCTTTTCTATCACGACCGATACGACCTGTGGGATCACGTCGCCGGCGCGCTGGATGATGACATGATCGCCTTCGCGGATATCCTTGCGCGCGATCTCGTCCTCATTGTGCAGGGTGGCCCGGGAGACCTGCACGCCGCCGACCGTGATCGGCTCCAGATTGGCCACCGGCGTCAGGGCGCCGGTGCGGCCGACCTGGATGGTGATCTGGTGCAGGATGGTCTCAGCCTGTTCCGCCGGAAACTTGTGGGCCGTCGCCCAGCGCGGCGCCCGGCTGACAAAGCCGAGTCGCTCCTGCCAGTCCAGCCGGTTGACCTTGTAGACGATGCCGTCGATGTCGTGCGGCAGCTCCGCGCGCTCGCCGGACAGCCGGCGATAGAAGGCCAGGATGTCGTCCAGGCTGTGGCACAGGGCCGCCGGCTCGTTGATCTCGAAGCCCCAGCCGGCCAGCGTTTCGCGCGCCTGCCACTGGGTCTCGCCGAGCGGCTCGGTAGTGTCGCCCCAGGCATAGGCCAGGAACCTAAGCGGCCGGCCGGCGGTGATTGACGGGTCCTTCTGGCGCAGCGAACCGGCGGCACCGTTGCGCGGGTTCTTGAAGGTCTTCTTGTCCTCCGCTGCAAGACGGTCATTCAGGGTGCGGAAATCCGCGTTACGGATGAACACCTCGCCGCGCACCTCGACCAGATCCGGCACCTTGCCGGACAGCTTCTCCGGCAGGTTCCCGATGGTCCGCACATTGGCGGTCACATCCTCGCCGACGGCGCCGTCGCCCCGGGTCGCGCCCGTCACCAGGCGCCCCTTCTCATAGAGAAGCGACATGGAAAGGCCGTCGATCTTGGCCTCGGCGACGATGTCCACGGCCTCGGTCTCGCCGAGCATCAGGAAGCGCCGGATGCCGGCCAGAAAATCGGCCACATCCTCGTCGCTGAAGGCGTTGGACAGCGACAGCATCGGCACCCGGTGGGTCACTTTGGCAAACCCGGCGGCCGGCGCCGCGCCGACCGACAGGGAAGGACTGTCGGCACGCCTCAGCTTGGGGAACAGGGCCTCGATCGCCTCGTTGCGGCGGCGCAGGGCGTCGTATTCAGCGTCGCTGATCGTCGGCGCGTCGCGCCCGTGATAGGCCTCGTCATGCAGCCGGATTTCGGCGGCCAGCCGTTCCAGTTCGGCCGCGGCCTGTTCGGCGGTCAGTGCATCCGGGGGTGCGGCACTGGGGTCGGTTTCGGACATCAGGCGGACCGTGCGGCTATCAGGCTGTCGGCTGCCGCCCGGGCCTGGTCGGTGACCGTCGCGCCGGACAGCATGCGGGCGATTTCCTCGCGACGCTCGTCATCGGCCAGGGCCGCGACGGTGGTCGCGGCGCGGTCGCCGGCGGCGGCCTTGGCCACCCGCCAATGACTGCCGGCACGGGCCGCGACCTGCGGGCTGTGGGTCACGACAAGGACCTGCACGTCGCGCCCCAGCCGTCCCAGCCGGTCGCCGACGGCGGCAGCGACGGCGCCGCTGATGCCGCTGTCGACCTCGTCGAAGATCAGGGTCGGGGCGGAGCCTCCGCGGGCCAACACCACCTTCAACGCCAGCATGAAACGGGCCAGTTCGCCGCCCGACGCCACCCGGTTCAGCGGGCCGGGCGGGGCGCCCGGATTGGTGGCGACCTGGAAGGCCACCCGGTCGCGGCCATGCGATCCCCATTCGGATTCCGGCAATATCTCGACGGCCGTCGCGAAATGCGCCTTCTCCAGCTTCAGCGGCGGCAGTTCGGCGGCAATGGCCACATCCAAATCGCCGGCGGCGCGCAAACGCGCGTCGCTCAGCGCCTCGGCCGCCTCCAGATACCCGGCGCGCGCCAACTCCGCCGTCTTGGCCAGCTGCGTCAGGCGATCGCCTTCGCCCTCGATCAGGGAGAGCTTCTCCGCCATCTCCGCCCGCAGGCCGGCCAGGCCGTCGACATCGACGCCGTATTTGCGCGCCGCCGCGCGCAGCGAGAACAGCCGTTCCTCCAGGGATTCCAGCTCGCCGACGTCGAGATCGATATCCGCGCTCAGGCTCTGCAAATCCGCGGCGGCCTCGGCGGTTTCCGCCAGGGCGCGGTCCAGGCCTTCGAGGATCGGGTCCAGGCGGCCGGCTGCCTTGTCCGCGACTCGCTCCAGCAATTGGCGGGCGCCGCCAAGGGCGTGGTCGGCGCTGGTCTCGCCGGAGATCTGGTCGACGGCGTCGCTGATGGCCTCCATCAGCTTTTCCCGATGCATCAGCATGGCGCGGCGGTCGGCCAGGGCCTCTTCTTCCTGCGGCTGCGGGTCCAGCGCGTCGAACTCGCTGACTGCGTGGCGCAGATAGTCCTCCTCGGCCCGGGCCTGGGCCGCCTGCGCCTCGGCCTGCGCCTTCTCATCCTCGACCTGGCGCCAGGTGCGCCAGGCGGCCTCGACCCGGCCGATATCCGCCTGCAGGCCGGCAAAGGCGTCCAGGGCCTCGCGATGGGTGCGGGGATTGAGCAGCCCGGCGGTGTCGAATTGGCCATGCACCTCGACCAGGGTCTCTCCCACCTGCCGCAGCAGGGCGACGCCCACCGGCTGGTCGTTGATGAAGGCCCGGCTGCGGCCGTCGCGATTGACGCTTCGGCGCAGCATCAGCGTGTCGCCATCCGGCAGGTCGTGGTCGCGCAGCAGCGCCAGGGAGCGATGATCGTCCGACAGGTCGAATTCGGCGGTGACGGTGGCCTGATCGCTGCCATGCCGCACCAGCCCGGCATCGCTGCGCGCGCCCAGCGCCAGCCCCAGCGCGTCCAGCAGGATGGACTTGCCGGCGCCGGTCTCGCCGGTGAGGGCGCAGAGGCCCGCATCGAAGCCGATTTCGAGGCGTTCGATGAGGACGACGTTGCGGATCGACAGGCCGATCAGCATGGGCGGTCGGTCGGCGGCTTAGAAGATGCTGTCCGCCAGGCGACCGAAGAAACCCTGCGATTCCGGCGGGCGCACGCCCTCGTCGACCAGCAGGGCATAGCTGTCCAGGTACCAGTCGGTCCCCGGATAATTGTGCCCCAGCACGGCCGCGTTGAGCCGGGCCTCCTCCGGGAGGCCGATCGCCAGATAGGCTTCGGTCAGGCGGTGCAGCGCTTCCGGCACATGGGTGGTGGTCTGATACTGCTCGATCACGGACCGGAAGCGGTTGATGGCGGCATTGTAGTGGCCCTGGCGCAGATACCAGCGGCCGATGGTCATCTCCTTGCCGGCGAGCTGATCGAGTGTCAGATCGAGCTTCAGGGCGGCATCCCGGGCATAGTCGGTGTTCGGGTAGCGGCGGACGACCTCCTGCAGAGCGTCGCGCGCCTGCTTGGTGATCAACTGGTCGCGCTCCACATCGGTGATCCGCTCGTAATAGCAAAGCGCCCGCAGATAATAGGCATAGGCGCTGCTCTCATTGCCCGGATGCAGGGCCAGGAAGCGGTCCAGCGCCAGGATCGCGTCCTCGTATTCGGTGGCCTGGTAGTGGGCGAAGGCGGCCATCAGCTGCGCCCGGGTCGCCCATTGCGAATAGGGATGCTGGCGCTCGACCTCGTCGAAGAATACCGCGGCCGTGGTGAAGTTCTCCGCCTCCAGCTCGACCAGCGCCTCGTTGTAGATGGTCTCCGGCGGCCGCTCCACATAGGCCGGCTCGTCGTCCGACGCGCAGCCGGCGGCCAGGAGGGCGGCCGCGAATCCGAGCGCCGTCAACAGGCCTGGTGTCTTGGATGAAACTGCGCGCGCTGGCATGGCCGTGGGTCTGTCGGTCCGTTCCTGATCCGGGAACGGCTTATATACCATGCTCGACATGATTTGCGAGCCGGCATGGCTGTGCCGGCTCGCAGAATGGGAAAACCGAAATCAGCTCAGGCGGATTGCGCCAGCGGCACGGCATTCCAGCCGCTATGGGAGAGTTCCGCGTGGTCCATGGTGTCGTAGCACCAGGCCATGTCGTCCTCGAACAGGGTCCGCAGCAGCGAATTGTTCAGCGCGTGGCCGGACTTGCTGCCGTGGAAATGGCCGAGGATCGGCGCCCCGGCGAGATACAGATCGCCGATCGAATCGAGGATCTTGTGGCGGACGAATTCGTCTTCGTAGCGCAGGCCGCCTTCGTTCATCACCTGGCCGCCATTGATCACGACGGCGTTGTCCAGCGACGCGCCGCGGGCCAGCCCCCGCGCCCGAAGCGCCTCCGCATCCTTCAGGAAGCCGAAGGTGCGGGCCCGGGCCAGATCCGACTTGAACGCGCCATTGGCAAGCCGGATGGCACCTTCCTGCCGCGACACGATGGAATTCGGGAAATCGATCTCGAAGCTGAACGAGAAACCGGCCGCCGGCGACAGCCGGGCGACCTTGTCGCCCTCGCGGATCTCGACGGTCTTCAGCACCCGGATGGCGCGCCGGACCGCCGCCTGCGACGTGACCCCGGCGGATTCGATCAGGAAGACGAACGGCGCAGCACTGCCGTCCATGATCGGCACTTCCGGGCCGTCGATCTCGATCACCGCATTATCGACGCCACAGCCGCGCAGCGCCGCCATCAGGTGCTCGACGGTGCCGATCGTCGCCCCGTGGCGATTGCCGATCACCGTGCACATGGTGGTGTCGCAGACATGGTCCCACCGCGCCGGGATCACTCCTTGATCCTCGGGCAGGTCGGTACGAACGAAGGTGAGGCCGGTGTTGATGTCGGACGGGTGCAGGGTCATGTTGACCTTGGCGCCCGAATGCAGACCCACGCCGGTGCAGTGGATCTTGCTACGCATCGTCTTTTGCGCCGACGATTCGGCGCCACCGTGTTGCTCGAGTATCACCCGCACGCCCCCTAATGGTTTCCGCGGCTTGTAGCGGCCAAAACCTAACTGGCTTCAGTATGGCTGGGGCGAAAGAACTGTGCCCCAGGGGATAGATACCAACATCCCCTGGGGCAAACAAATCACTCTTTGTTACGGTTTGTTACTCAAGTATTAAGCGATCGTTAACAGCGCAGCTTAGTCTAGTTTGCTTGGCGACGAAGAAAAGCCGGAATATCCAACTGATCGTCTTCTGCGCTTGGCAACGGTCCTCTCTGTCCGACGTCCAATCCGCTTAGCCGAGGCTGTGCCGGCGGCTGCGATTGCTGCGGCTCCGCGGTGGGCTGCACAGTCGGCTGCTTGGGCGCGGCCGAGGCCTGTTCGTCCTCCCGCAGCAGCCCGGTCATGCGCCGGAAGATGTTGCGCCCGCGCCGGGGCTCGAGGCCGCCGGACGCATTGGCCATCTCCGCTTCGGCGAAGGGCTCCGCCGCATCCCGTTGCAGGCTCGGCGCCGCCGGCGTCGGGCTTGCCACCGGGCGTGGGGCGATGAAAGCACCGTCCCGGCGCTCGGCACGCGGGGGCTCAGGAGCGGCCGCCACCACGGGCTCGGGCGTCGGCTCCGGCGTCGGGGCCGCAGGCGCGGTCGGCGCGGCTTCCGCCGCCGGCTGCGAACGGACGGAACCGGCCGCCGGCCGGGCCAGCGGGCTGCGCTCGACCGGCTGCGCCGGGCTCGGCGCCGGACGATCGCTCACGACGCTGAGGCTGCCGGCCGGGCCCGCCATCGGGGACCGCGAGACATCCAGGTCGATGCCGGTGGAAACCACCGAGACCCGGATGCGCCCTTCCATGCTCTCGTCGAAGGTCGAGCCGAAGATGATGTTGGCGTCGGCGTCGACTTCGTCGCGAACCCGGTTGATGGCCTCGTCGACCTCGTACAGGGTCATGTCCAGGCCGCCGGTGATGTTGATCAGCACGCCCCGCGCCCCCTTCATGGAGACGTCGTCCAGCAGCGGGTTGGAGATCGCCGCCTCGGCCGCGCCGACGGCGCGCCGCTCGCCATCATCCTCGCCGGTGCCCATCATCGCCTTGCCCATTTCCGCCATGACGGTGCGGATATCGGCGAAGTCCAGATTGATCAGGCCCGGCATGACCATCAGGTCGGTGACGCCGCGCACGCCCGAGCTCAGCACCTCGTCCGCCATCTTGAACGCATCGGCGAAGGTGGTGCGCTCATTGGCGATGCGGAACAGGTTCTGGTTTGGGATGACGATCAGCGTGTCGACATATTGCTGCAGATCGTTCAGCCCGGCCTCGGCGACGCGCATGCGGTGCGCGCCTTCGAAGTGGAACGGCTTGGTGACCACGCCGACGGTCAGGATGTTCTGCTCCCGCGCCGCCCGGGCGATGACCGGTGCGGCTCCGGTGCCGGTGCCGCCGCCCATGCCGGCGGTGATGAACACCATGTGGCTGCCGTCGAGATAGGTGGCGATCTCGTCCATCGCCTCCTCGGCGGCGGCGCGTCCGATATCCGGGCGGGACCCGGCGCCAAGACCCTGGGTCAGCCCGGTGCCAAGCTGCAGCTTGCGGTCGGCCTCGTTGCCGGCAAGCGCCTGGGCGTCGGTGTTGGCGACCAGGAATTCGCAGCCTTCCAGGTTCGACTGAATCATGTTGTTGACCGCATTGCCGCCGGCACCGCCGACCCCGACCACCGTGATCCGTGGCCGTAATTGCAGCTCGGTCTCCGGAATGCTCACGTTAATCATCATTGACCTCCGTCCCTTTCTTGTCCCGCACGTATGCTCTGATCCGACTCTTGCTCGATAATGCGCCCCGGCAGTCTTTCGGCGAGGCGGGGCCGCCGCCGCTTTTCGTCATGCTGTCCTGTCACAGATCCCCCAGATTCTCGCGGAACCAGCCCCCGAGCCGGTTCCAGAGGCCGCCGCCGACCTCGACGCCGTCCGGACCGGCGGCAACCCCCGCCAGCACCGGATCGGCCTGATAGCGCGCCGCGTAGGCCAGCAGCCCGGCGGCGGTGGAAAAGGCGGGGCCGCCGGTCGCTTCCGCCAGCCCGTCGAAACCTTGCGGCCGGCCCAGCCGGACCTGCTTGTCCATGACCATCTGCGCCAGCTCGCGCACGCCCTGGAGCTGGCTACCGCCGCCGGTCAGCACCACGCGGCGGCCCGAGACCTTGTCGAAGCCGCTATCCTCCAGCCGGCCGCGCACCATCTCGAAGATTTCCTCCAGCCGCGGCCGGATGATCCCGGTCAGCAGGCTCTTGGGCACATGGTTGGCCTGGGACGGCGCGTCCTCGCCGACCTGCGGCGCGTCGATCAGCTCGCGCTCGTCGGAGACGTTTGGGATGGCATGGCCATGCAGGGTCTTCATGCGTTCCGCGTGCAGCACCGGCGTAGTCAGGCCACGCGCCACATCGTTGGTCACATGGCTGCCGCCGACCGGGATGCAGTCGACAAAGACCAGCCGGCCCTCGGAGAAGACGCCGATGCCGGTGCTGCCGCCGCCCAGATCAATGACGGTGCAGCCGAGATCCATCTCGTCCTCGACCAGGCAGGCCAGGCCGGCGGCGTAGGGCGAGACCACGAAGGACTCGATCTCCAGATGGCAGCGGGTGATGCAGGTGGCGAGGTTGCGCACCGCGGCCGTGCCGGCGGTGATCAGATGCACGTCGACGCCCAGATGGCTGCCCATCATGCCGCGTGGATCGCGGATGCCGCGGCTGCCATCGATGGCATAGCCGACCGGGATGGCGTGCAGCACCTCGCAATCCGAGGGCAGGCGGGCGCGGCCGTTGACCTTCAGCGCCTTGCGCAGATCGGCCTCGGCGACGGTGTGACCGGCGATCGGCACGTCGACCGGCACGATCTGGGAGGCCAGATGCCCGCCGATCACATTGACCACGACCTCGCGGATCTGCTCGCCGGCCATCTGCTCGGCCGAGGAGACCGCATGGCCGATGGCCTTCTCCGCCGCCTCCATGTCGACCACCACGCCGCTGCGCAGGCCGCGGCTGACCTGGTGGCCGATGCCGATCACCTTGGGCCGGTCGTCATCGTCCATGCGGGCGATGAAGCAGACCACCTTGGTGCTGCCGACATCCAGCGTGGCGATCAGCTCGCCGCGCGGTCGCGCCTTGAAGCGTTTGACCCCGTTAAACCCCATTGCCTCTTGCGGCCCCCCGTGCCGGGCAAGCGCCCGTTCCGCCAATCCTCATGTGTCCTCTTCCGGCATGCGCCGGCGCTGGCTGGCGCCCGGCGTGGTCTGCACCACCAGCCGGTCGCCGATCCTCAAATCGATGGCGACGATGTCGCGATCCAGCAGGCCGTTATCGGCCTCGATCTCCGACAGGCGCAGCAGCGCCTCGTCGATCCCCTTTTCCGGCAGGCGCACATTGACGCCATTGTCGAGCCGCAGGTCCCAGCGGCGCTCGCTGACCAGGATCGCGGCCTCGACCCGATCGGCGATGGCCGGCCTTTCGGCGAGCTTCTCCAGCAGCGGGCCGGCATGGTCCGGGGCGCCGAGGCCGACGACCAGCGGCAGGGCGGCATAGTCCTCGAGCCCGTCCTCGGTCAGCACCACGCCATCGGCATCGATCACCCGCATGGTGCGGTCCGACTGCCACAGCGCCAGCGGCTGCCGCTCCTCCAGGCGCAGATAGATGGTGTCCGGGAACCGGCGCTCGACGACGACATTGCGGATCCAGGGCAGGGCCGCCACGGCGTCGCGGGCGTCGTCCGGGTCAAAGGTCAGGATGGGCGTGCCGGTTTCCACCTCCAGGGCGGCGAGAATGTCGGCGCCCGGCGTGCGGTCGCGCCCGGTGACCAGGACGTTGCGCACACCCAGGCCGGCATCGACGGTCATGGCCAGCGTGCGGTCCACGGCCGCGTCGATGGTGTCGCCGACCCAGCCGCTGGTGAAGGCCCAGATTACAGTTCCCACGGCACCGGCGGCCAGCAGGCCGCCGGTGCCAAGGACGAGCCAGCGCAGGAAGCGCGGAGTCGGCCGGCGGCGCGGCGGTGCCGGCGGTTTGGCCCGGGCGGGCCGGGTGGCGACGCCGGCCAGGCGCCGGCTTGCGGTCAGGCGTGACATGCGGCGTTCTCCACCATCCAGGCGCAGAGATCGGGGAAGCTGATCCCCAGATGCGCTGCCTGCTCGGGAACCAACGAAAGCGGCGTCATGCCGGGCTGGGTGTTGACCTCCAGCATGTAGAGCCCGTCGAGGCCGGGCCGGCTGTCGTCGTAGCGGAAATCGGCACGGCTGACGCCGGCGCAGCCCAAGGTCTCATGGGCCAGCAGCGCCAGGCGCAGGCACTCGTCATAGACCTGCTGCGGCACATCGGCCGGAACCTGGTGCACCGCCTTGCCGTCGGTGTATTTGGCCGTGTAGTCGTAGAAGCCTTCGTTGGGCATGATCTCGGTGACCGCCAGGGCCCGGTCGCCCATCACCGCCACGGTCAGCTCACGCCCGGCGATGTAGCTCTCGACCAGCGCCCGGTCGCCGAACACCCAGGAGTCCTTGTCGATGCCCGGTGCGTTGTCGCCCGGCATGACAATGCGGATGCCGACGCTGGACCCCTCGTCCACCGGCTTGACAACATAGGGCGGATCGATCGGGTGGCCGGCCAGCACGTCGTCCCGGTCGACGACGACGCCATGGGGCGTGGGCACACCGACGGTGGCCAGCACCCGCTTGGCGACCTCCTTGTCCATCGCCAGGGCGGACGCCATGACGCCGGAATGGGTGTAGGGGATCTGCAGCACCTCCAGGATGCCCTGGATAACCCCGTCCTCGCCGCCCTTGCCGTGCAGGGCGTTGAACACCACGTCGGGCGGCGGCGTCAGGGCCGCCAGCAGGGCCGAGAGATCGCGGCCGACATCGATGCGGGTCACCTGATAGCCGGCCTGCTCCAACGCCTTGGCGCAATCGCGGCCCGACACCAGACTGACCTCGCGCTCGGCGGACCAGCCGCCCATCAACAGGGCGACATGCTTGCCGGATTTCACGCCGTTGCCCTTAGCCATGACCGGCCTCGCTTTCCAGCGGCACGCCGATGCGGCGGATTTCCCAGCGCAGCTCGATGCCGTGCTTGTCGCGCACCCGGTCGCGCACGGTCTCGCCCAGGGTCTCCAGGTCGGAGGCGGTGGCGTCGCCGGTGTTGATCAGGAAGTTGCAATGCATCTCCGAGACCTGGGCGCCGCCGATCTTCAGCCCGCGGCAGCCGGCCTCGTCCACCAGCTGCCAGGCCTTGTGGCCCGGCGGGTTGGCGAAGGTGGAGCCACCGGTGCGCGACCGGATCGGCTGGGTCGAGCCGCGCGCCTCGCTGATCTCGGTCATGCGGGCGGCGATCGCCTCCTTGTCTCCGGGTTCGCCGCGCAGCACCGCGCCGCCGAACACCACGTCCTCGGAAACGTCGGAATGGCGATAGCTGAGACCCATATCGGCGAGGGACAGCTCCAGGCGCTTGCCCTGCCGGTCGAAGGCCCAGGCGCTTTCCAGCACGTCCTTGATCTCCGAACCATAGGCGCCGCCATTCATGCGCAGGGCGCCGCCGATGGTGCCGGGAATGCCGACCAGGAATTCCAGCCCGGTCAGCCCGGCATTGCCGGCCACCTTGGCGACGTTGACGTCGAGGGCCGCGGCGCCGGCATGCACGCTGTTGCCCTTGGCCTCGATCCCGACAAAGGCGCGGCCCAACCGGATCACCACGCCTGGCACGCCGCCGTCGCGCACCAGCAGGTTGGAGGCGACGCCGATAACGGTGATCGGCACATCCGCCGGGCAGCCGGCCAGGAAGGCCGCAAGATCGTCCTCGTCCGCCGGCTTGAACATCACCTCGGCCGGCCCGCCGACCCGGAACCAGGTCACGGTCGACAGCGGCGCGTTCTCGGTCAGCCGTCCGCGCACCGGCGGCAGCCGTTCGATCAGGGAGGGTCTGGACATCGCCGTCATGCCGCGTCCTCCCCCAGTGCGCGAAGCTGGTCGGGCAGGGCATGGGCCCAGGCGGTGATATTGCCGGCTCCCAGGCAGACCACCAGATCGCCGGGATCGGTCATCTCCTTGACGATCGGCGCCAGGGAGGCGTCGTCGGTCAGCGGGATCACCAGCCTATGTCCGCGCGACCGCAGCCCCTCGACCAGGGCGTCGCGGTCGGCGCCGGGGATAGGGTCCTCACCGGCCGCGTAGACATGCGACACGATCACCGCATCGGCGTCGTTGAAGCAGGTGCAGAAATCCTCGAACAGGTCCGACAGCCGGGAATAGCGGTGCGGCTGGACCACGGCGATCACCTTGGCGGTATTCTCCACCGCCGCCCGGGCGGCGGTCAGCACGGCGGTGATCTCCACCGGGTGGTGGCCGTAATCGTCGATGACGGTGACGCCGTCGACCACGCCGGTGCGGGTGAAGCGCCGCTTGACGCCGCTGAACTCCGCCAGCGTCTGGGCGATGCGCTCGTCGCTCATGCCCATCTCGGCGCCGATGGCGACGCTGGCCAGGGCGTTCTGGACATTGTGCTGACCCAGCATCGGTAGGTGCAGCCGGTCGATGGACCGGCTCTCGCCGGTGCTGCGATCGGTGATCACCACATCGAAGCGCGAGCCCTCGGCACTGATCTCCAGATCGACGCCACGGACATCGGCCTGGGGGCTGAAGCCGTAGGTGATCACCCGCCGGTCCGGCACCCGCGGGATCATCGCCTGGACCTCGGGATGGTCGATGCACATGGCGGCGAAGCCGTAGAACGGGATGTTGGTCACGAACTGCTCGAAGGCGTCTCGCAGGGCCTCGAACGAGCCGTAGAACTCCATGTGCTCGGGATCGATATTGGTGACCACGGCGATGGTCGCCGGCAGATGGGTGAAGCTGCCGTCGCTCTCATCGGCCTCGACCACCATCCACTCGCCTTCGCCCAGGCGGGCATTGGTGCCGTAGGCGTTGATGATGCCGCCATTGATGACGGTCGGGTCCAGCTCGGCCGCGTCCAGCATCGCCGCGATCAGCGAGGTGGTGGTGGTCTTGCCATGGGTCCCGCCGACCGCGATGGCCCATTTCAGGCGCATCAACTCGGCCAGCATCTCGGCCCGCCGGACCACCGGGATCAGCGCCGCGCGGGCCGCCTGGATCTCCGGGTTGTCCGGCTGGATCGCCGAGGACACCACGACGACGGCGGCCTTGCCGACATTCTCGCCGCGATGACCGATGGCCACGGCTATGCCCTTCTCGCGCAGGCGCTGGACATTGGCGCCTTCGGCCACGTCGCTGCCGGAGACGGAATAGCCGAGATTGTGCAGCACTTCGGCGATACCGCTCATGCCGATACCGCCGATACCGACGAGATGAATGGTTCCGATGTCGAGAGGCATTTGTCTCATGCCGCGACCTCCTGTCGGGGTTGGGTGCTGCCTCCTCCGTTGTCCCGGTTCAGCCCGGCCAGGCGCATCACCGCGTCGGCCAGGTTCTCCGCCGCCTTCGTGGTGCCGAAGGTCTTCGCTGCCGCCGCGGCCGCGGTCAGCGTCTTGGAGTCGTCGAGCAGGGTTGCCACCCGCTCCGACAAGGTGTCGATGGTCAGCGCGCTCTGCGGCATCAGCCAGCCGCCGCCGGCCGCTTCCAGCGCCGCGGCATTGGCGGTCTGATGGTCGTCGGCGGCAAAGGGATAGGGGATCAGGATCGCCGGGCGACCGATGGCGGTGAGCTCCGCCAGCGTCGAGGCGCCGGACCGGCAAATCGCCAAATGGGTCTCGGCCATCAGGCGCGGCACGTCCTGGAAGAAGGTGTCCAACTGGTGGACGATCTGGGTTTCCTCATAGACCTCGCGTGCCGTCTGCAGGTCTTCGGCCCGGCATTGCTGGGTGACCACCAGCCGCTTGCGAACAGGCTCCGGCAGCTTGGCCAGCGCGCCTGGCACCAGCTCGCTCAGGGCCTTCGCGCCCTGGCTGCCACCAAGCACCAGGATGCGGATCGGGCCGCTTTCGGGCGGTGCGTATGGCGTATCCGCACGCTCGATGATGCCCTGCCGTACAGGGTTGCCGGTCTGCACGAGCTTGGCTTCGCCGGCTTGCCCCACGGACGGAAAGGCCACGGCGATACCTGCGGCTCGCTTTGCCAGCAGCCGGTTGGTGCGGCCCAGGATGGCGTTCTGCTCATGCAGGAGCACCGGCACCCGGCGGGCGCCAGCAGCCAATACCGTCGGTGCCGAGGCGTAGCCGCCGAAGCCGACCAGTGCTGCCGGCTTCAGGCGCTTCAGGATGCCGCGCGCCTGGAGGTATCCGACGGCGATGGCCCAGCCGGTCTTCAGCTTGCCGATCAGCCCGGCGCCGACGGTGGCGGCGCGGACGCGGAACACCTCCACATCCAGGTCGGAACCGAAGGCGCCGCCGCGGGTGTCGGTGACCATGGCGACTTTCAGGCCTCGGCCGATCAGGGCCCGCGCCAGGGCCTCGGCGGGAAACATGTGCCCGCCGGTGCCGCCGGCGGCCAAGGCGATCAGAGCCCGACTCATGACACGCCTCCGGTCGGCAGGACCGCAGTGCGGCGGCGGGTCAGGGCCAGCACCATGCCCATGCCGAAGGCGAGCGCCAGCAGCGACGATCCGCCATAGCTGACGAAGGGCAGCGTCATGCCCTTGGTCGGGATCAGGTTGAGCGCCGAGCCCATATTGATCAGGGCCTGTAGGCCGAACTGGACCAGCAGTCCGGCCGCCGCCAGCAACACGAACAGGCTGTGCTCGCCGATGGCGCGATTGAAGCCGCGCAGCACCACAAAAGCGAACAGCGCGATCAGCACCACGCACCACACGACGCCGAATTCCTCGCCGGCCACCGCCATGATGAAATCCGCATGGCCGTCGGGCAGGCTTTCCTTCACGGTGCCTTCGCCTGGCCCGGTGCCCCAGAGGCCGCCATTGCTGAACGCCTCCAGCGAGCGCTGGACCTGGTAGTTGTCGCCGCTGGCCGGGTCGAGGAACCGGTCGATGCGGCTGGCGACATGCGGGAAGGCGAGATAGGAACCGGCAAGCCCGGCGACGGCCAGGCCGGCCATCGCCGCCACCATGCCCATGGACAGCCCGGCCAGGAAGAACTGCACGCCCCAGACGGCGGTCACAACGACCGCCATGCCGAGATCGGGCTGCAGCAGCAGCAATCCGACGATCGCCGCCAGCAGGGCGCAGCAGGCGATGTTCTCATGGGGCTGGTCGCGCATGGCCGAGCGGGTGAACAGCCAGGCGGCGGTCACCGCGAAGGCCGGCTTGACGAATTCCGAGGGCTGCAGGGACAGGCCGCCGATCTGCAGCCAGCGGGTCGCGCCCTTGATCTCGACCCCGGCGATCAGGGTCAGCAGCACGCCGAAGAGGCCGGCGGCCAGCACCAGGGCCGACAACCGGCGCACGCCGGTCGGCGACAGGATCGAGGTGCCGATCAGGATCAGCACCGCCGGCACCAGCATGGCCAGATGACGGCGCACGAAATGGAACTCGTCCACATTCAGCCGCTCGGCGACCGGCGGGCTGGCGGCGACGATCAGCACCGCGCCGAAGCCGACCAGCAGGCCCAGCGCGCCCAGGCTCCAGCGATCCACGGTCCACCACCAGCGGCCGAGGATCGAGGTATCGGTGCGGGCCCAGCCGATCATGCCGCCGCCCCCGTGCTGGAGCGCCGCGCGAGGCCGCGCACCGCCGCCACGAAGGCGTCGCCGCGGGCCTCGAAGTTGGCGAACTGGTCCCAGGAGGCGCAGGCCGGCGAGAGCAGGACGACCGCCTCGCCGCCGCAATCGGCCTGGGCCTGGGCCACGGCGGCCTCGACCGCGGATGCGATCTCGCCGCACTGGCTCGTCGGCACGCTGCCGTCGAGGAATTCGGCCAGCATCTCCGCTGCGGCGCCGATAAGGAAGGCATGGGCCACCCGGCCAAGATGTGGAATCAGCACCTCCAGCCCGCCCTGTTTGGCGAGGCCGCCGGCGATCCAGTAAATGCGGTCATAGCAGGCGAGGGCCCGCGCCGCGGCGTCGGGGTTGGTCGCCTTGCTGTCGTTGATGAAGTGCAGCGCGCCGATCGATCCGACCAATTCCTGGCGGTGCCGCAGACCCGGAAAACCGCGCATGGCATCGGCGATGGCCTCGGGTGCCGATCCCACCGTCAGGGCCGCGGCATAGGCCGCCGCCGCGTTCTGCCAGTTGTGGCTGCCCGGAAGCGTCGGCACGCCGCGCAGGTCCAGGACCGGGCGCTCAGCGCCGCCGGTCGCGTCGATCAGCTTGCCGTCGCGCACGAAGACGCCGCCGGCCACCGGACCCTGGGCCGAGATCGGAATGACGCGGCGGTTCTTGTCGCAGGACAGCATGTCGAATGTGGCGCGCGACCATTCGTCGTCGACACCCACGATGGCCGTCGCGCCCTTCGGCTGCCTGGCGAAGATCGCCCGCTTGGCGTCGACATAGCCGTCCATGTCGGCGTAACGGTCCAGATGGTCCGGCGCCACGTTGATCAGCACGCCGATATCCCATTCCACCGCCGAAACGGTTTCGAGCTGGTACGAGCTGAGCTCCAGCACATACCAGCCATCGGCTTCGAGCGGTTTCAGGGACAGGGCGGGAATGCCGAGATTGCCGCCGACCTGAACCGGAGGCCCGGTCTTGGTCAGGACATGGCCGATCAAGGCCGTCGTGGTCGACTTGCCGTTGGTGCCGGTGATGCCGAGATAGCGGGCGCCGGTCTGCGCCTGACCCAGCAGGTCGATATCGCTGACGATCGGGCAGCCGGCCTCATGGGCGCGCGCCACGGCCAGATGCGGTGCCGGATGGCATCGTGGGATGCCTGGGCTCAGCACCAGCATCGCCGCCCGGGACAGATCGGCCTGGGAGAGATCGGTAACGGTGACGCCTTCGGGCACCGCGGCCGGGTCGGGCTTGCCGTCGTCCCAGGCCAGCACCTCGGCGCCGGAGGCAGAAAGCGCGCGCGCCGCACTCATGCCCGACTTTCCGAGCCCGAGTACGGCGATCGTCTTTCCTTTGAGGAAGCCGAGGTCGATCACTGCATCACCTCAGCTTCAACGTGGATAGGCCGACCAGGGCCAGGACCACGGCGATGATCCAGAAGCGGATGACGATGGTGGGTTCGGCCCAGCCCTTTTGTTCGTAGTGGTGATGCAGCGGCGCCATGCGGAAGACCCGCCGGCCGGTCAGTTTGAACGACGCCACCTGGACGATCACCGAAACCGTCTCCAGCACGAACAGGCCGCCGATGATCGCCAGCACCAGCTCGTGCTTGGTAACGACGCTGATGGAGCCGAGCGCGCCGCCCAGCGACAGCGATCCGGTATCGCCCATGAACACCATGGCCGGCGGCGCGTTGAACCACAGGAAGCCGAGCCCGGCGCCGATCAGGGCGCCGCACAGCACCGCCAGCTCGCCGGAATCCTTCACATGGTGGATCTGCAGGTACTCGGCGAAATTGAAGTTGCCGGCCAGATAGCTGATAACCCCGAAGCAGCCCGCCGCAATCATCACCGGCACGATCGCCAGCCCGTCCAGCCCGTCGGTCAGGTTCACCGCGTTCGATGCGCCGACGATCACCAGCACGGCGAAGACGCCGAAGCCGAAGATGCCGAGCTGGATCAAGAAATCCTTCACGAACGGGATCGCCAGCCCCGTGGCCAGGGGATCGCCGGCGACCGACATGGTCCAGATCGCCGCCCCGCAGGCGATGGCAATCTGCAGGACCAGCTTGACCTTGCCCGGCAGGCCGCGCGAGTTGCGTTTGGTGAGCTTCAGGTAATCGTCGAAGAAGCCGATCAGGCCGAACCCGGTGGTCACCAGCAGGACGATCCACACATAGGCGTTGGTCAGATCGGCCCAGAGCAGGGTCGAGAACAGAACGCCGATCAGGATCATCAGCCCGCCCATGGTGGGTGTGCCCCGCTTGGCGAAATGCGCCTCCGGCCCGTCATCGCGGATCGGCTGTCCCGCCCCCTGGCGCGAGCGCAGCCGGCGGATCAGGGAGGGCCCGATCACGAAGGCGACGATCAACGCCGTCATCAGCGCGCCGCCGGTGCGGAACGTCAGATAGCGGAACAGGTTGAAGACGATGAAGTCGTCCGCCAGCGGGAAGAGGAGGTTGTAGAGCAACCGTCAGCCTCCGTTCACCGCCCGGGGCCGGCACATCAGTCCGGATTGCCCGTCATCGCCGGAGTCCAGCGCCTGCAGCGCGTCGACCACCAGCGCCATGCGGCTGCCCAGCGAGCCCTTGACCATGATCACGTCGCCCGGCTGCGCCGCCTCGGCGACCTTGACGGCCAGCTCCCGGCTGTCGGGCGCATAGGCGCCGCGCATGGAGGGCGGCAGCGCGTCGAACAGCTTCGCCATATGCGGACCGCAGGCGTAGACCAGGTCGACATCGGCAGAGACCAGCGGCTGCTTCAGCCCGACATGCAGCTCAGCGGCCTGGTCCCCCAGCTCCAGCATGTCGCCCAGCACGGCGATACGGCGGCCGCCGCCATCGGGATCGGCGGTGCCCAATACGGAAAGCGAAGCGGCGATGGATGTCGGGCTGGCATTGTAGCATTCGTCGATCAGGGTGAAGGCGCTGACCTGGTCGTCATGCAGCAGCCGGATGCGGCTGCGCGCGCCGCGGCCCTTCAGCGGCTGGATCTTGGACAGCGCCCGCGCCGCCGCGGCGATATCGCCGCCCAGCGCTTTGACCGCCAGCAGCACGCCCAGGCTGTTCAGCACCCAATGCTGGCCCGGAACCGAAAGCGAATATTGCAGAACCTCGCCGCAGATCGAGGCGCTCACCGCACTGCAGGTCGCGTGCAGGGAGCAGTCCAGCAGCCGGGCCTCGGCGTCGGGATGCTCGCCGAAGCTCCAGACACGGCCGATCCCGGCAGTCCGGGCATGGGCCACCAGCCGCGGGAAATGCCGGTTGTTGCGGTTCAGGATGGCGGTGCCGGCCGGGGACATGCCAGCGAAGATCTCGGCCTTGGCGTCGGCGATGCCCTCGACGCTGTCGAAGTTCTCCAGATGCACCGCCTCGACGGTGGTGATCACCGCCACGTCCGGCTTGCAAAGCCGCGAAAGCGGCTCGATCTCCCCGGCGTGGTTCATGCCCAGTTCCAGCACGCCGTAGGTGTGGTCCGCGGGCATCCGGGACAGGCTCAGAGGCACGCCCCAGTGGTTGTTGAGATTGCCGGTCGTGGCGAAGGTCGGCTTCTGGGCCGAGAGCGCCGTGCGCAGGGCTTCCTTGGTGCTGGTCTTGCCGACCGAGCCGGTGACCGCGACCACCGTGCCGGCGAACCGGAGGCGGGCATAGGTGCCCAGCGCCGTCAGCGCCTCCATGGTGTCGTCGACGATCACCAGAGGGGCGTCCGGATCCACCGATTTCGGCGGCCGGTGCACCATGGCCGCCGCCGCACCCTTGCCGAGCGCGTCGGCGACATAGTCATGGCCGTCGAAATTGGGGCCGACCAGGGCAATGAACAGGTCGCCGGGTTCGACGCTGCGGCTGTCGATCGACACGCCGTTGGCGGCCCAGTCGCCGATCGGCGTTCCGCTGGTCGCTGCCGCCACGTCCTGGGCGGTCCACAAGGGATTCTTGCTCATCATGAGTCTCCCGCCGGGGCCGCGGCGCCAATGTCGTTGGCGGCGGTTCTGGCGTGTTCGGCGTCGTCGAAGGGATGGACGTCCTCGCCGACGATTTGTCCCGTTTCATGCCCTTTGCCCGCGATCACCAGGACGTCGTCCGGTGCCAGGCCGGCGATCGCCGAACGGATTGCTTCCGCCCGGTCGCCGATTTCGATGCCTCCAGGACACGCCGCCAGGGCGGCGGCGCGTATGGCCGCGGGATCTTCCGTCCGCGGATTGTCGTCGGTGACAATGGCCGTATCCGCCAGCCGGGCGACGGTGGCGCCCATCACCGGCCGCTTGCCCGGGTCGCGGTCGCCGCCGCAGCCGAACACGGCCACAAGGCGTCCGCCGGTATGGGGCCGTAGCGCCGTCAGCACGGTCTCCAGCGCATCCGGCGTGTGGGCATAGTCCACATAGATGGCCGCGCCGTTGGGATGCTGCGCCACCAGTTCGAGCCGGCCGCGTACGCCGGTGAGGGTCTTCAGCGCGGCGATGGCGGCCTCCGCCTCGGTGCCGTCGGCCAGCACCAGGCCCAGCGCGCACAGCGCGTTGGCCGCCTGGAAGGTGCCGGCCAGCGGCAGGCGAAGGGCCAGCGCTTCCCCCCGAACCGTGAGTTTCAGGTCGAGGCCGCGCGGCACTGGCTGCGCGGAATCGAGGCGGATGTCGGTGCCCTTGTGCCCATAGAGCAGGGTGCGGCGCCCGGCGGCCTTGGCGCGGGCAGCCAGGGCCTCGCATTCCGGGGTGTCGGCGTTCAGCACGGCGGCCCCGTCGGGCTCCAGAACCTCGTCGAACAGGCGCGCCTTGGCGGCCAGATAGGCCTCCATGGTGCCGTGATAGTCGAGGTGGTCGCGACTGAGATTGGTGTAGCCGGCGGCGGTCACCCGAACGCCGTCCAGGCGATACTGGTCGAGGCCGTGCGAGGATGCCTCCATCGCCAGATGGGTGATGCCCGCCTGCGCAAGTTCGGCCAGGCTGGCATGCAGGGTCACCGGGTCCGGCGTCGTCAGGCCGCCATACTGCTCCAGGCCGGGGGCGGTCATGCCGATCGTGCCCAGGCTGGCAGCCGATTTGCCGAGCTTCTCCCAGATCTGCCGGGCGAAATTGGCGGTCGAGGTCTTGCCATTGGTGCCGGTGACGGCGGCGATCGTCGCCGGCTGGCTGCCATAGAAGGCGGCGGCCATCTGCGCGAAACGCCGGCGCGGCCGGTCGTCGGTGATCAGGTCGATGCCGCTGGCGGAGGCCGGAAGCTGGGTGCCGGTCGGCGCCAGGATCGCGCGGGCCCCCTTGGCCAGGGCCTGTTCGATGAAATCGCGCCCGTCGACCTGGGTTCCGGGCAGGGCGGCGAACAGGAATCCCGGTTCGACAGCGCGCGAATCCGCCGTCAGCCCGGTGATGTCGGGCATCCCCTCAGCGGCGGCTTCGGTACGCGTTCCGGTCATCAACAACATCAGTTCGCGTAGGCTGCAAGCGCGGTGCCGGGGGTCTGATCCGCCCCGGGCAGGTCGACATGCATCGCCTCTTGGATCTCAGGCGCGTTTGGGTCGACCGGGGTAATCCCGACCATTGGCCCCATCTGCTCGATCACCCGTCCGACCAGTGGCGCCGCCACCCAACCACCCGTGGCATAGCCAAAGGTGCGCTCATTGCCCTGAGGCTCATCAAGCATGGCAAATACGACATATTCGGGGCTTGTCATGGGAAAAGCCGCGACGAAAGACGACAGCAATGCGCGCCGGCTGTAGCCGCTTCCCTGGGCCTTTTCCGCGGTCCCGGTCTTGCCGCCGACCAGGTAGCCTTCGGCGTCGGCATGGGCGCCGGTTCCCGACAGCACGGTCAGCCGCATCAGCCGCCGCAGCACGTCGGAAGTCTCTTCCGAGATCGCCCGCAGTCCGGACAGCGGTGTGCCGTCCTCCCGGGCCAGCAGGGTCGGCGTGCGCAGGATGCCGCCATTGACCGCCGTGGAGACCGCTCCCGCCAGCTGCAGCGGGCTCACCGCCAGACCGTGGCCGAAGGCGATGGTCATGGTGTTGATCTCACGCCAGGGGTGCGGAACCATCGGCATGGCCACTTCCGGCAGCTCCACCTGCGGCATGCGCATCAGCCCGAAACGATCGAGATAGTCCTGCTGGCTGCGGGTGCCGGCGGCCATGGCCATATGCACCGATCCGATATTGGACGAGTGCATGAAGATCTCCGGAACCGACAACCAGCGCCGTTCCGGGTGATAATCGTTGATGGTGTAGCGGCCGACGCGGATCGGATCGGTGGTGTCGAAGCCGTCGGCCAACGTCATGGCGCCGCTGTCCAGCGCCATGGCGGTGTTAAAGATCTTGAAGGTCGACCCCATCTCGTAGACGCCGAGCGTGGTCCGGTTGAAGCGGCTGATATCGGGCGCGCTGTCCGGCCGGGCCGGGCTGAAATCCGGCAGCGAGACCATGGCGACGATCTCGCCGGTATTGGCGTCCACTACCAGCCCGGCGCCGCCGATGGCGGCGAACTCGTCGATCGCCGCCTGCAGCTCCCGGTGCAGCAGGGACTGGACCCGGACATCGATCGACAGCCGCAGCGGTTCGCCGTCGGTGCGCAGGCGCCGGTCGAGGGATTTCTCGATGCCGGCCAGGCCGCGGCCGTCGACATCGGTAAAGCCGACCACATGGCCGGTCAGCGGACCGAACGGATAGTAGCGGCGATCCTCGTTCTGGAAGGCGATGCCGGGCAGTCCCAGCCGGTTGACCTGATGATGCTCGCTGGGTGTCAGGCCGCGTCGCAGCCAGACGAAGCGGCGGTCCGATTCCAGTGCCGCCAGGACCGTGTCGTAGTCCAGGTCCGGCAGCACCGCGACCAGCATCTCCGCCGCCTCGGCCGGGTCGATCACCAGGCCAGGATCGGCATAGAGCGAGGCCGTCGGCAGGGTGGTGGCCAGGATCTCGCCATTGCGGTCGACGATGTCGGCACGAAGTCCGGGAAGCTCGGTGGTCGCGATGCTGGCCAGCCGCGGCTCGCCGCCGCCCATGGCCGCCACATCGACCAGCCGACCGCCGACCGTGAGGAAGGCCAGCAGGAACAGGATGCCGGTGATCGCCAGCCGGCGGCGGCCCAGCTCCAGGCAGCGCTCGGCGGGATCCTCGGTACGAGGCTGGGCCTCGCGGCCCGGCTTCAGCACAAGCGGCAGCACGCCCTGCCGGGCGTCGTCCGCGCGCCGCCCCAAACGATTTCTTACGGGCCGCGTTCTCATTGGCCGGTTCCTGTCTGTTCGGCGGTCTGCTGGGCCCGGAAATTGGCCAGCAGGGCCTGCAGCGGCGTGCCCGGTTGGGCGGGTGCAGGGCGTGGCGTCGCGGCGGCGGCCGGCCTGCGGGGTGGTGCGATGGCCGGCTGCCCGGCCGGGGCGGATGCGACGGCGGTTCCGGTCGCAAGCTCCACGCCGGGCAGCGGCTTGTGCGCCGGCAGCGGCACGCCGGGCAGGGCGCCGAGGCCTGGTAGGGCGATCGGCACCTCGCCGGGGCGGCTGATGATCTGGATCGGCATGGCCGGTCCCAGCGGCGTGTGCTGGCGGGCGAGGTCGCGCAGGCGCCCGGGCTCGTTGAGATAGGCCCATTCGGCGCGCAACACGCGGATCGCCTCGCGCTCGGCGATCACCGCGCGATGGCTGGCCTCCAACTCGGCTTCCAGCTCCTGGGTCTGGTGGCTGGTGTAGAACAGCACGCCGACGGCGGCGGCCACCAGCAGCGACCAGAACATGATGTGGGATCGGATCATGCGGCCCTCCCCTCATGCCAGGCCGGGGCGTCGGTGCGGATGGCGGCCCGCAGGCGGGCCGAACGGGCGCGCGGATTGGCCGCCCGCTCGGCCTTGCCCGGCGTCACCGGCTTGCGGTGCATCAGCCGGAAGGTCGGCGGCCTTTCCTGGCCGGACTCCGGCAGATGGCGCGAGGCCCGCGGCGCGGCACCGCTGCGCTCGGTCAGGAAGCGTTTGACCTGCCGGTCCTCGAGGCTGTGAAAAGAGACCACGGCGAGCCGCCCGCCAGGCCGGAGGAGTCGCTCGGCGGCGCTCAAGCCGTGGTCCAGTTCATCCAGTTCGTCATTCACATGGATCCGCAGCGCCTGGAAGGTGCGCGTCGCCGGATCGATGCCGTCGCGGGATTGCGGCACCACGCGGCGGACGATCTCCGCCAGCTGCGCGGTGCGGGTGATCGGCGCGTCGGCGCGCGCCAGGACGATCGCCTTGGCGACCCGGCGCGACCGGCGCTCCTCGCCATAGCGGTAGATGATGGTCGCCAGATCGGCTTCCGGCGTGGTGTTCACCACATCGGCGGCGGTCGGCCCGTGGCGCGCCATGCGCATGTCCAGCGGCCCGTCGGCGCGGAAGGAGAAGCCGCGCTCCGGGTCGTCGATCTGCGGCGACGAGACGCCGACATCGAAGGCCACGCCGTCGACAGGGCCGTCCACCAGCCCGTCCATCTCGCCGAAGCGGCCCTCGATCACGGTGAGCCTGCCTTGCGCCGCCGCCTCGGTTGCCCGACCGGCGGCCACCGCGTCCGGATCGCGGTCGATGCCGATGACCGTGCATTTGGCGGTGTCGAGAAAGGCGGCGGAATAGCCACCGCGGCCGAAGGTGGCATCGACGATGATGTCGCCGTCCCTGGGGGCGATCGCCGCGACGACCTCGTCCAGCAGCACCGGCACATGGTCTCTACGCTCGACGGTCATGCGCCACCACCGTTCGGGCGTCCGCCCGGCTTGGGCAAGGTCAGAGATTTCGCCGCCGCAACCTGCCGGCTCTTATGAGTGTCGAAGCGTTCCGGCTGCCAGATCTGGAAGTAGCGGCCGAGGCCGACGAAGGTCGCCTGGTCGGTGATCTCCGCCGCCGCCATCAGGTCGCGGGGCAGAATCATGCGGCCTTCCGGGTCCAGCGGAACGCGGGTGGTCTCGGCGAACTCCCGCGTCTCCAGCGCGATGCGCTCCTCGGAGTAGATGTCCAACTCGTCGATACGGTCCTGGATCTGCTCCATCCAGGCTTCGCTCAGCCCGTCTATGGCGCCCAGCGGGTGGTTCGGCTTGACGAAGACCAGGCTGCCGCCGGACCCGTCCAAGGCGGCACGGAACGGCGCGGGCACGCTGACACGTCCCTTCCGGTCCACCTTGTTGAGGTATGTCGACGTAAAGAGAGCCATCGATCTCCGACACCCGGCGCCTTGGCGCACCGCATTGCTGTCCACGGCCGCACGGCCTGCCGTTCGGGCAGGACGGACGGCTTCCCATGCGGCTTGGGAGGAAATGGGATATCATGGGATTTCATGGGCCGTCAACGAGATTCACAGTAATCGGTTGGATAATCAAAGAAAATTGCCTCGGTTCTCATGAATCGGATGAAAGTCGGCGAGAATCGGGCAAATCGCTCCGAAATTATCCAAGTGTTAACCAATTTTCATCTATCCTGACAGGTTCGTTCTCTTTTTGTTCGGTCGGCGGCGATACGGATCCGGGTGCCCGACGGGTGGTCTTGGCATGGGATTTCATGGGGCGGTTGTGTGGAGAGCCGCGGCGCCAGACGGTCTGTAAGCCGGGTTCTGTCCTCGACCCGAGGGCCGATGGATGGCCATTCCTCTGGGACGCCCGTTACCGGACGCCTCGCGCGACCAACCCGGACGGCGGGCGGGAACGCCCGTCGCGGCCGCCAAGTCTCCCCGGCGCCGCGCCCGTCCCTATTCGGTCTTGCTCCCGGTGGGGTTTACCCTGCCGCGACCGTTGCCGGCCGCGCGGTGCGCTCTTACCGCACCCTTTCACCCTTGCCCGCGGACCGTTACCGGCGGCGCAGGCGGTTTGCTTTCTGTGGCACTGTCCCTGGGGTCGCCCCCGCCGGGCGTTACCCGGCACCGTGTTCCCGTGGAGCCCGGACTTTCCTCCCCCGGCGCCGCCGAAGCGACGCCGAAAGCGGCCATCCGACCGTCTGGCGATCCTGAAAATAGGGTCGAGGCCACGGGGCCGCAAGGCGCCGGACCTCGGATGCCGGATGGGTGCAGGAGAGGCCGGAAGGACAAGATCGGCGATCCAGGCTGCCGGAAGGCCGTGGGCCGACGATCCGGAATTCAATATAAATTAACGGCTCCAGGGCATTTCTACTACTTATCCACAGTGGAAGGCCCGATGTTTCAGCTATTACGATATTTTTCACTGACGAGTGCCCTCGTCATTGCAGTCGTCACTGTCGTAATGGTCCTGTTTTACCGCCAGGGGGCGGTGTCGGACCTGATCGCTTCAGCGGAAACACATAATGTCTCGCTTGCCCGATCCTTCGCCAACACGATCTGGCCGGATGTCGCCGACTACGTCACCACCGTCGACGAGGACGGCGACGGTCTGAGGCAGAGGCCGGAGACCGCGCAGCTGCATGACGTCCTCAGGACCCTGACCGACGGTCTGCCGGTCCTCAAGATCAAGATCTACAACCTGGATGGCCTGACGGTCTATTCCTCCCAGGCCAGCCAGATGGGCGAGGACAAGAGCGGCAATGCGGGCTTCCTGATGGCGCGCGACGACTCCCGGCCCGCCAGCAAGCTCAGCTCCCGCGACAGCTTCAGCGCGTTTTCCGGAGCGGTTGAGAACCGCGACCTGGTTGAGACTTATGTCGCCGTGCAAGGCGCGAACGGTTCGGTCGAGGGGGTGTTGGAAATCTACACCGACGTTACCCCGCTGAAGGACCGCCTCGACCGCAATACCGCCAGCTACATGGCCTTGTTCCTGCTGATCTTCGCGGTGCTGTACGGCGCGCTGTTCGTGATCGTCCGTCGCGCGGACGGCATCCTCAACAAGCAGTATCTCGAGCTCGAGGAGAACGAGAAGAACATCCAGGCGAAGAACCTTGCACTGGAGGGCGAGATCGCCGAACGCGAGCAGGCGGAAGCGGCGCTGCGTACCGCGAAGGAGGCGGCCGAGACCGCCAATCGGGCGAAATCCGAGTTCCTTGCCATCGTGAGCCACGAAGTGCGGACGCCGATGAACGGCGTTCTCGGAATGGCCGGGATGCTCCTGGATTCCGAACTCAGCCAGGAGCAGTGGGACTACGCCCGCACGATCAAGAAATCCGGCCAAAGCCTGATGACCATCATCGACGATATCCTGGACTTCTCGAAGGCGGAGGCCGGCAAGCTCACTCTGGAGGAGCTGGATTTCGGGCTGGTGCCGCTCATCGACAACGTTCTCGAGTTGCTCGGGCCGGAAGCCAACGGCAAGGGCATCGATCTTGCGGGGTATCTCGCTCCCGGCATTCCGAGAGACCTGCGCGGCGATGACGGCCGGATTCGCCAGGTCCTGCTGAACCTGATCGGCAATGCGGTCAAATTCACCAAGTCCGGTGGCGTGACGCTTGAGGTGACGGTGGATGGCGAGCCTTCGGTCACGGCCGGAGTCGTCCTGCGCTTCGTGGTCACCGACACCGGCGACGGCATTCCGGCCGACGCCCTGGAGAAGATCTTCGGGGCCTTTGCCCAGGCGGATTCGTCGACCACGCGACGGTTCGGCGGTACCGGCCTTGGGCTGGCAATATCCGAGAGACTGGTCACGCTGATGGGTGGGGAGATCGGCGTCGAGAGCGAGGTCGGCCAGGGCAGCCGGTTCTGGTTCACCGTCCCGCTCAAGAATTGCAGCCGCCTCGCCGGCGATTGGACCAACGAGCTGATGGAGCCCATTCGCGGACGCCGGATCCTGGTCGTCTCCGGTGCCGAGCGGGCCCGCGCCGCCTTCGAGAGACAGCTGGCCGCGCTTGAGTTGGACGTCGTTTGCGCCGACGACGCAGAGTCCGGGTACTCCTGCCTGCGCGAGGCGGCGCAGGCCGAGGCCCCCATCGACATCGTGATCCTGGACGACATGACCATGCCGGCCGATGGGCGGGCTGCGGCGAAACGCTTCCGAGAGGAGTCCGGGAGCGAGACGGTCTCGCTGATCCTGTCTTCGGCGATCGGACGGATCGACTCGGACGTGGCGGCGCGGGAAAGCGGATATGACGCGGCCCTGCCGACACCTCTGCGCCCCGGTCTGCTGCTGCGATGCCTGAATGGCCTGCTCGATGCCAAGCCCGTCGTCGAGCTCGAAGCCGCAAAGGGGTCGCCGAAGCAGCCCCCCGCCTCCGGCAAGGTGTTCCGCATACTTCTCGCCGAAGACAATTCGGCGAACCGCAAGGTGGTCATCGCGCTGCTAAGCGGCTGCGGGTACCGCATCGACACGGTCGCCAATGGCCTGGAGGCCGTCGAGGCGATGCAGAACCGACCCTATGATCTGGTGCTGATGGATATCGAAATGCCGGAGATGGACGGTCCCGGCGCGGCGCGGCAGATTCGCAGATTGCCGGGAAAGATCGGGGCGGTTCCGATCATCGCCGTCACCGCGCATGTGATGGAAGCGGACCGCGAGGCCTGCAAGGCGGCGGGCATGAACGACTTCATCGAAAAGCCCATCGACCGGCCGAAGCTGGTCGAGAAGATCCGGTTCTGGTTGGGCCGCACGGTGCCTGACCAGGTCGATGTCAAGAAGCGGATGAAGGCATAGAGGCATCCCGCGGGCGGTCGGCTGCGCGGCTAGACCGCCCGGGTCTTCTGGTCCACCAGCTTGGGGCGCCGAAACACGATGATCGCCACGCCGGCGACCGTCGCCGCGCCGCCGATCACCAGGGCCCAGGTCAGCGCCTCGCCCAGGAAAAGGACTCCGGACAGCACGCCGAACAACGGCACCAGCAGCGTGAACGGCATCACCTGGTTCACCGAATAGCAGCGCAAGAGGCCGTACCAGAGCCCGTAGCAGAGGATCACGACGACCACCGACTGGTAGATCACCGAACCCCAATCCAGCCAATCGGCGTCGGTGATCGCCTGCCACTGGCCGCCTTCCAGGACCAGCGAGGCGATGAGGAGCTGCGGCGTGCACATCAGCGCCATCCAGCCGTTCAGCGCAAAGCCGTCGACATCGGCAAGCTGCTTCATTTGGATGTTCGACACCGCCCAGACCATCGCTGCGGCCACGATCAGGCCGATCGCCCAGAGCGCGGAGCTGGCGCGCGGCTCGCCGGCCAGGATGGCCACCCCGGCGATCGCCAGCGCCATGCCGAGCAATCGGCGCCAGCCCGGCGGATCGCGCAGCAGAATGGCGCTGAGCAGGGCTGCAAAGGGCACCTGGATCTGGATTGTGATGGCGGCGACAGCTGCGTCGACCCGGGCCAGCCCGTTGAACATCAACGAGAAATGCAGCAGCCCGAGGGTGAAGGAATAGAGGGCGATCTCCTTCAATCGGCCGCGCGGGATCGGTAGGAACGGCACCAGAAGGGTCGCGACCAGGGCGAATCGCAGGGCGATCATCAGCAGCGGCGGGAATTGCGCCAGCCCGGTCTTGGAGACCGCGAAATTCATGCCCCAGAAAAACGCGATCATCAGCCCGACCAGAATGTCGGCCAGCTTCATGGCGGTGTATCCGTGAGAAGACGGCCGGGCTGGCCATCGGAAACGACAGGGTGAAGCGGTCGGCCGGCCGCGTCCATCGGAATCACCGGGCGCCGGGATGGCCGCAGGCCGGCAAAATGCCGCTCAGCTCAGGCCGCGTTCCTGCTTGATGCGGTCGTAGGCGGCATTGATGGTCGCCACCTTCTCGTTCGCCACATCCACGAACTCCTGCGGCATGCCCTGGGCGAAGAGCCGGTCCGGGTGGTTTTCCCGAACCAGCTTGCGAAAGGCGCTCCTGATATCGTCGTCGGTGTGGGTCCGGTCCACGCCCAGGATGTGATAGGGGTCGCCAGCGTCGGGGCCAATCTCTTCCGCCCGGATCCGGTGGAAATCGGCTTCGTCGAGGCCCAGCGACATGGCCACGCCGTGAAGGAACTCCAGTTCCGCCGTTGCAACGTCGCCATCGGCCTTGGCGATGTGGAACAGGCAGGACAGCAGTTCCTCCAGCACCGCCGGCTGGTTGCGGAACAGCTTGGCGATCTGCCGCGCATAGGGTTCGAATCCGCGATGGTCGCGCCGGGCGATATTGAAGATCAGCGTGACCTTCGATTCCTCCTCCGGCGGCACCCGGAAGACCTCGCGGAAGGCGCGGATCTCGTCATCGGTGACGACGCCGTCCGCCTTGGCCATCTTGGCGCCGAGTACGATGACGCCGATGGTGAAGGCGACCTCCTTCTTGGATTTCTCCACGTCGCCATCGGACGGGGCGGTCGCCGCGTCGGTCAGGCGGTCGACCGCATGCCCGGCCGCCGTGCCCAGGATCGCGCCCAATGGCCCGCCAAGCGCCAGCCCGGCGGCGCCGCCGATGATCTTGCCCCAGATGCTCATGTGAATCGGTTGTCCCGCACGCTCACCGCACAATAGCGAGCCGCTTCCCGGTCGCCAACCGCGGCGCTCCGATCGGCGCGCCCATGGCAATGGCCGGCGATGCTGCTAAGTTCTCGGAAAAAACGGGGGCGCAAACACTGTCTCTACGACTCGTCCTTTTCCTGGGGATCATCGGTCTCCAGATCGTATCGGTCGCGGCGATCATCGCATCGTCCTATGTCACGGCCGAGCACGCGCTCGTCAGGCTGGCCAACCGGGCCATGAGCTATGCCGGAGCCGATTCCGTCGAGCATCTGCAGGGCTTCTTCCGTCCGGCCCGCGACGCGACGGTGCTGACCGAGCGCCTGGCCGAGCACGAGGTGCTACGGACCGACGATCCGGCAGTGATGGAGCGGTATTTCTACAGCCAACTGCAGATCACGCCCTGGCTCGACGGCATATTCTACGGCCGGAAGGATGGCGGCTTCGTCTTCGTGCGTACCGATGACGTGTACTCGGATGGCGGCTTCTACACCAAGATCATCGAAATCGACGGTACTGACCGGCAGGTCGAGTTCATCCTGAGGAACGCGGATTTCGTGGAAATCGAGCGGGAAGCCGACCCCGCCGACCCGTTCGACCCGCGCACCCGGCCATGGTTCGAGGCGGCCATCGCCCATGAGGGGCTGACCTGGACCCAGCCATACGTGTTCTTCACCTCCGGCCATCCCGGGATCAGCACCGCACTGGCGGTCCGCGACGATGCGGACCGGGTCGCGGGCGTCGTTGGCGTCGATATCGTCATCGACGATATCGCCGACTTCCTGTCCGCGCTCGATATCGGCGAGCACGGCTCCGCCTACATACTGGACCGCCGCGGCGATGTGATCGCCTTGCCCGATGTCCGGACCGCGACCGTCGATGCCAGCGCCGTGGAGGATGGCCTGCGGTTCGCGACCGTCCAAGAGTTGGAGATTCCTGCCGCCAAGGCGGCCATCCTGTCGCTCGGCGCCGACCTGCCCGAGCTGGAATTCGGCGGCGAGGTCTTCAGCCGGTTCCGGTCCGGCGGCCAGGCCTATCTCTCCATTGCCGTGCCGTATCCGAGCGAGGAGTGGCGCTGGATCCTGGGCCTGTATTTCCCCGAGGACGTGGTCCTGGCCGAGGTCAAGCGGGCCCGGCTGGTGAACGGGCTTCTGGCATTTGCCATTGGCCTCGCCGCCTGTGTGATCGGCTTCTTCATCTGGCGCGGTGTCGCGCGATTCTCCGCGGCCCTGCGGGACGGGGCGCTGGCGGTGGAGGCCGGCCGCCTCGACGAGGCTTGGACCTTCCGCAGCCGCTTTCGCGACCTGTCCGAAACGGCGGCCGTATTCGGGCGGATGTTCGAGGGCTTGCGGCAAAGGGAGCAGGACAACGCGGAACTCACGCGATCCCTGCGCGGCGAGATCGCCGCCCATGAACGGACCGGGGCGCAGCTCGGCACCTCGCAGGAACGCTACGCCCTGGCCATGGCCGGCACCAATGACGGCATCTGGGATTGGGACATCGCCGAGGATCGCATCATCCTTTCGCCGCGGCTGACTCAGATTCTGGGGCTGGGAACGGATGTGCAACGCATCACGGCGGAGGAATTCCAGGCGTTCATCCGCCCGGAGGACCTGGCGCCTTACTGTGCCGCCCTGTCGACCCACTTCAAGGCCGGCGAGGGCTTCTTCTCCCGCGAATGCCGGCTGGTGCGGCCGGACGGTTCGGAGATCTGGGCGCTGATCCGGGGCCTTGCCCTGTGGGATGAAGACGGGCGGGCCTATCGCATGGCCGGGTCGGTTACCGACGAGACCATGCGCAGGGCCGCCGAAGAGCGGGCGCGACGGTCGGAGCGGATGGAGGCGCTTGGCGAGTTGGCCGGCGGCGTGGCGCACGAGTTCAACAACCGGCTGGTGCCCATCGTCAGCTACACCGAGCTGGTGTTGGAAACGCTGCCCGAGGGCAGCGAAGGCCGGGAAAGGCTGGAACAGGTGCTCACCGCGGCCGAGGCGAGCCAGGACCTGATCCGGCAGATCCTGACCTTCAGCCGCGATCGCCCGACGCAGACGGAACCGATCTTCCTGCAGGAAGCCGTGGAGGCGGCGATCGACCTGCTGCGCCCGACGCTGTCTTCGGACATTCGGGTCGAGGCCAGGCTCGACGACCCGGCCGGCACGGTCATGGCGGATCGGACCCAGATCCAGACCATCGTGCTGAACCTGTGTGCCAACGCCTCCTACGCCATCGGGTCGGAGGAGGGGCGCATTACGGTCGGTCTGCAGCGTCGGGAACTGGCCGGCGAGGCCGACAGCGCGGCGCTCGGCCTGCAGCCCGGCACTTATGTCGAACTGACGATCGAGGACACCGGGGCTGGGCTGGACAGGGAAACCATGGAACGGATCTTCGATCCCTTCTTCACGACCAAGCCGGAGGGCGAAGGGACCGGCATGGGCCTGGCCATCGTCAACGGCATCGTCGTCGAGATGGGTGGCGCGATCTCGGTGGCCAGCCAGCCCGGTCGCGGAACCAGCTTCCGGATCGTCCTGCCGCGACTCGGCGACGGCTGAGCCGGGCAGTCAGGCGGCCCGTCAGCCATCCTCATCCGGGGAGGCCGCGATGGCGCGGCCGGACCCGGCGCCGAGCACGCCGATGCCGGGCAGCCGGACCGCCAGATCGGCCGGATCGATCCCAAAGGACAGGCCCAGGAGGTTCAGTTCCAGCCCTTCCTCGGCGCCGACCATGACCCCGGCCAATCCGCGTGCGGAGATCTGGTACCCGGTGCCGCTGGGGCTGGAGGCCCAGAGCCGCCAGGCGCCCAGATAATCCTTGCCGACGGCGGTCGGCGGCAGATCGAGCCGCATTCCGGGCACCAGCCGGGCCACGTGGGCGGTGAAGGTGTTGCTGTTGGGGCCGGGCCAGATGCCATAGGTGTCGCCATAGGGGTAGGAGCGCACCGCCGCCTGGATCTGGGGGATCAGGGCCGATGCCTCCGGACCGCGAATGTCGACATAGATTTCCGGCGGCTGTCCGTACCAGGCGCGATCCGGTCGTCCGGTGCTGGTCGCGACGACCGAGATGCCGCGTCGCGCGCGCCAGCCCAAGACCTCGTAGGTGGTGAAGGTGTCCGCGTTCTCGGGCTTCACCGCGATCCAGGTATGGACGGCAAAGGCCCCTCGCCAGCTGAAGGCCCGCGCGCCGTAGACCTGCACCACCGCTTCGGGCGTCGCCGCCGGGTCCGGGGCGAGGCCGGCCGGTTCGCGGCTGGCGGACGACCAGCGGGCGCTGAGATCGACGGTGCCGCTGACCAGCACCAGCAACGGTCCGCAGAGTAGCACCAATACCAGCCCCACAAAGATACCCACCATGCGTGTTGCCCGCTTGATCATGCGTCTCCCGACCTAAACCTGAAACCTGCGCCCACCCAACGGACCGTCGATTCCAGAGATCAAATGCGTCATCTTCGGGGCCGGGAACGCGGAATGGCGTCACGCCGCTAAGATGGTGCTTCGGCCAGGGCATGGCCAGTGCCGGTGTTGGGAGGGGGCATGCAGTCGCAATCGGACAGGGATATCGCCGACCGGGCCGGGGATGGCCGCTGGCAGTTCTGGATCGACCGGGGCGGCACCTTCACCGATATCGTGGCGCGGCGGCCCGATGGCGGGCTGACCACCCACAAGCTGCTGTCGGAGAACCCGGAGCGCTATCCGGACGCTGCCGTCCAGGGCATTCGCGACCTGCTGGGCATCGCCTCCGGCCAGCCGATCCCGGCCGAGCGCATCGAAGCGGTCAAGATGGGCACCACCGTGGCCACCAACGCCTTGCTGGAGCGCAAGGGCGACCGCACGCTGCTGCTGATCAATGAGGGATTCCGGGATGCGCTCAGGATCGCCTATCAGGCGCGCCCGCGGCTGTTCGACCGCAATATCCGGTTGCCGGAGCTGCTGTACGAGCGGGTCGTCGAGATCCCCGGCCGGGTAACGGCCGAGGGCGAGGAACTGGCGCCGATCGATCTGGACGCCGCCCGGTCCGGTCTGGAGGCGGCCTATCGGGACGGCATCCGGGCCTGCGCCGTAGTCTTCATGCATGGCTATCGCTATCCGGGCCACGAGCAGGCGGTCGCGGAGCTGGCGCGGGAGATCGGCTTCACCCAGATCTCCGCCTCCCACGCGGTCAGCCCCCTGATCAAGCTGGTCGGACGCGGCGACACCGCCGTCGTCGATGCCTATCTCTCGCCGATCCTGCGGCGCTATGTCGATCAGGTGGCCGGCGAATTGGGCGGCGTGAGGCTCATGTTCATGCAGTCCAATGGCGGGCTGACCGACGCACGGCTGTTCCAGGGCAAGGACAGCATCCTGTCCGGTCCGGCCGGCGGCATCGTCGGCGCGGCGAAGGTGGCCGGGATGGCCGGCTTCGACCGTATCATCGGCTTCGACATGGGTGGCACCTCCACCGACGTGACCCATTACGCCGGCGCCTTCGAGCGCGCCTTTGAGACCCATGTGGCCGGGGTGCGCATGCGTGCGCCGATGATGAAGATCCACACGGTGGCGGCCGGTGGCGGCTCGATCCTGCGATTCGATGGCGCGAAATACCGGGTCGGGCCGGAGAGCGCGGGCGCCAATCCCGGGCCGGCCTGCTACCGCCGCGGCGGTCCGCTGACGGTCACCGACTGCAACGTGATGCTGGGCAAGCTGCAGCCGGAATTCTTCCCCCGGGTGTTCGGCCCGGGCGGCGACGAGCCGCTGGATGCCGCCGCCGTGCACGCGAAATTCGCCGCCCTGGCGGAGGGGATCTCCGCCGCCACCGGCGACCGCCGCGGGCCGGCCGAGGTTGCCGACGGGTTCCTGCGCATCGCCGTCGACAACATGGCGAACGCCATCAAGCGGGTGTCGATCGAGCGCGGCCACGACGTAACCGCCTATACGCTGGTCTGCTTCGGCGGCGCCGGCGGCCAGCATGCCTGCCTGGTGGCCGACGCGCTCGGCATGAAGCGGGTGCATATCCATCCCTTCGCCGGCGTGCTCTCGGCCTATGGCATGGGGCTGGCCGAGGTGCGGGCCATGCGCGAGCGCACCATCGAGGCGCCGCTGCAGGACGCGCTGGCCTCGGCGGAGCAGGCGCTGGCGGCGATGGAACGCGAGGCGCAGGCGGAGTTGGAGTCCCAGGGCGTGGCGGATCACCGGGCCTTTCGCCGCCTGCACATCAAGTATCGCGGAACCGATACCGCCCTGCCGGTGGCCTTCGCTGAGCCGGCCGAAGCGATCGCCGCCTTCGAGGCCGACCATCGCGCGCAGTTCGGCTTCGTCATGACCGGCCGGGACCACATCATCGATTCGGTCTCGGTGGAGCTGGTCGGCGGCGGAGCGGAGATCGCGGATCGTCCGCTGGCCGAAGACGCGGGCGCGGCCAGGCCCGAACCACTGGCAGAGGTCGAGACGCATATGGCAGGGGAGGGGCGCGCGACGCCTGTCTACGACCGCGATGCCCTGCTGCCGGGCGCATCCGTGGACGGGCCGGCGATCCTCAAGGAAGCCAATGCGACATCGGTGATCGAACCGGGCTGGCGGGCGACCGTGACGCCCCTCAATCATCTGGTCATGGAGCGGGTGGTACCGCTGCCCAGCCGGGTGGCGGTGGGAACCACGGTCGATCCCGTCATGCTGGAGGTTTTCAACAACCTGTTCATGTCGATCGCCGAGCAGATGGGCACGGCGCTGCAGAACACCGCCTATTCGGTCAACATCAAGGAGCGCCTGGACTTCTCCTGCGCCGTTTTCGACCGCGACGGCTATCTTGTTGCCAATGCGCCACACATGCCGGTTCATCTCGGCTCCATGGGCGTCACCGTACGTCACGTGATCGAGAAACGTACGGGCAAGATGTCGGCCGGCGATGTGTACGCCGTGAACGATCCCTACAACGGAGGTACGCATCTTCCAGACATCACCGTGGTTACGCCGGTATTCGATGCCGACGGGGCGACCGTACTGTTCTATGTCGCCAGCCGCGGCCACCACGCCGATGTCGGCGGTTTGACCCCGGGCTCCATGCCGCCGGACAGCCGGACCATCGAGGAGGAAGGCGTACTGTTCGACGACTTCCTGCTGGTCGAGCAGGGCCGCTTCCGCGAGGACGCGCTCAACGCCCAACTGGATGGCGGTCGCTACCCGGCCCGCAATAACGAGCAGAACATTGGCGACCTGAAAGCTCAGATTGCCGCCAATGAGAAGGGCGTACAGGAACTCGGGCGCATGGTCGCCACCTTCGGCCTGGATGTGGTGCACGCCTATATGGGCCATGTCCGCGACAATGCCGAGGAGCAGGTCCGCCGGGTGCTGGACGTGCTGACGCCCGGCAGTTTCGAATACCCGCTGGACAATGGCGCAGTCATCAAGGTCGACATCCGGGTCGACCGCGAGGCGCGCTCGGCGGAGATCGACTTCACCGGCACCTCGGCGCAGCTCGACAACAATTTCAACGCGCCGTCCGCCGTTGTACGTGCGGCCGTACTGTACGTGTTTCGTACGCTTGTCGATGATGAGATCCCGCTCAACGATGGCTGCCTGGCGCCGCTGAAGATCATTGTGCCGGCCCATTCGATGCTGAGCCCGCAGCCGCCGGGCGCGGTCGTGGCCGGCAATGTCGAGACGTCGCAATGCGTGACGGATACCCTGTACGGGGCGCTGGGCGTTCTGGCCGCCTCCCAGGGCACCATGAACAACTTCACCTTCGGTAACGCGCGGCACCAGTACTACGAGACGATCTGCGGCGGCGCCGGGGCTGGACCGGATTTCGACGGTGTGTCGGGGGTGCACACCCACATGACCAACTCCCGGCTGACCGACCCGGAGATCCTCGAATTTCGGTTCCCGGTGCTTCTGGAGAGCTTCGGGCTGCGCCCAGGCAGCGGCGGTGCGGGGCTGCACAAGGGCGGCGACGGCACCACCCGCCGGGTGCGGTTCCGCGAGGACATGACGGCGGCGATCCTGGCCAACCACCGCATCGTCGCCCCGTTCGGCGCCAAGGGCGGCGCGCCGGGGCAGGTCGGGCGCTGCTGGGTCGAGCGGGTCGGTGGCGAGCGCGTCGATCTCGCAAGCACCGACAAGATCGAGATGGCGCCGGGCGATGTCTTCGTCATCGAGTCGCCGGGCGGCGGCGGCTTTGGCGAGCCGGACGCCGATTGAGGAGGCTCCGCCATGTGGATCATGATCGCCGGCCCCTACTCCAGCGGCGGCGCGGATGCGGAGGCCCGGGCGCGCAATCTCCGGGCGATGAACCGAACGGCCGTCGAGGTCTTTCGACGCGGGCATATACCGATCATCGGCGTCAACATGGCGCTGCCGGTGATCGCGGAGGCCGGTCCGGACGCCTTCGACGAGATGATGATGCCCATCTCTCTAGCCCTCGCCGAACGCTGCGATGCCATCCTTCGGATCGGTGGGCCGTCGGTCGGCGCGGACCAGGAGATGGCAAGCTTCGAAGCCCGCGGCCTGCCGGTCTATCGGTCCATGGACGAAGTGCCGGCGGCCTGACGCGCTGGCCGTCCTGGGCCAGGGGGCGTAGGGTCGCGCCGGTGGCGAATCGTTGGCCCGAGCCGGTGGAGAGCGACGAGTGACCCGAAGCGTCTCGGCCATTGTGATTGGCGCAACATGCCTGTCGGCATTTGCCGCCCTGGCCTGGCTGTTCCGCGCCGACGCGCAGGCTTATCTGCTCGACTTGCTTGCCTGGATCGAGGGTCTCGGGCCCCTGGGCCCGATCATCCTGATCCTGCTCGAAACGGCGACCGTGGTTCTGGTGCTGCCCGGCATTGTCCTGACGCTGGGCAGCGGCTACCTGTTCGGCTTCGTCGCCGGCACCGCCTATATGATGGCCGGCACGACCCTCGGCGCCACGCTGGCTTTCCTGATCGCGCGCTGGTTCTTCGGCGAACAGATGCGCCGCTACGTGCTGGAGCACCCCAAGCTGGGCCTGCTCAGCGACGAGTTCACGCCGGAGGGATGGAAGATCGTGCTGCTGACACGGCTGATCCCGTTCTTCCCCTACAAGCTGTCCAACTACTTCTTCGGCCTGACCGAATTCCGCCTGTGGCATTTCGTGCTGGGAACGGCGATCGGCTTCCTGCCGATCACCATGGTGCTGGTCTATGTGGGAACGCTGGCCCACGACCTGGCTACCCTTGGGTTCGACAGCGCAGCTCGCTCGCCGTTGGTCTGGACGCTGTATGGCGGCGGCCTTGTGGCGGCGATCATCGCCTTCACCTACATGACGCGGCGGGCGCGGAGGGCGTTGGAGCGATATCGTCCGTAGGTCTGAGCGACCGCTCCGCCACCGAGTTGCAGTCAGGGAAGAAAGTTGCGGTTGCGCCAACGCTGCTCACCGATATCGCAGGGCGGCCCGGCGGCGGCGAGTCGGAACCGGGGCGCGGCGATTTCCCGATTTTCGGACGGGGCCTCCGGAACACGGGCGATCTCCAGGATCAACTTGCTGCGGATGGCGGCGGCGAATGATTCGAATCCCTCCGCGACGATAATGAACGATGCCGGCCCTCCAATTACGCAATTGACGAAATAGAGATCCAGGTCCGGCAGGCCCGGCCAACCGAACGGCGACGGGCGGTCGTTAATGATCGGCAGGCCGTTTATGGTAACGCCGTCAGCGACAGCAAGGTCTCGGGCAGCCGTGACCAGCACGCCCTGGTTGTTCGGTCCGTCGCCGGATATGTCGATCACCCGACGGGTGCCCTCAAAGCCGTTATCATCGAACAACCGCATTGCCGTCGTGATGGCGTGGCTGATCGATGTGCGCCGGCCGCTCGCAAGCGGTCTCCGGGCCAGTGCATCGGCGAAGGCGCGTGCTGTCGCCGCGTCGGAGATCAGCGCCCAGTCGACGATCACATCGCCGCGGCCAAGGCCGGACCATTCGAGATAGGTGATGGCAATTCTGCTGAGGATTCCGGAGCGGATTGCCCTTATCACCTCCGGATCCGTCAGTGCCGACACATAGCCCTGACGCTGCAACTCTGCTTCGTGGAGGTCGATGCTACGGGACGTATCCACTGCCAGCACCAGTTCCAGGTCGACCGGCAGGTCCTGAGCACGCAACGGCGACGCCAGCAAGACGAGGCCGGTCACGATGCCGACGATGTATCGGGAGTTCCACATGACGAAATCGTCCTCCAACCCGAGCAATCAATACACGCCGACTTCGCGGCAATCGCAAGGCGATCGGGACTTGCCTTGTCGATGGTACATGCCGCCGATAGAGTCGGCGCCCCATTGGCAGGAGACGGACGATGGCAGGAAAAGCCGAGCGCAAGCGGAGCCCGCGTGCTTCCGCGCTTATCGATGCGTTGGGTGCCCTGCTGGGCGACCGGCTAAGTACGACGTCGGCGATCCTCGAACGCCACGGCAAGGATGAATCCTACCATCCGGCCATGGCGCCGGACGCCGTCGCCTTCGCCGAGAGCACCGACGAGGTTGCCGAGATCGTCAAGCTGTGCGCCAAGCATCGGGTGCCGGTCATCCCATTCGGCACCGGCACCTCGCTGGAGGGCGGTATCGCGGCGCTGGAAGGCGGTATCAGCATCGACCTCTCGGCCATGAACCAGGTGCTGCGCGTGTCGGCCGAGGATCTCGACTGCACCGTCCAGGCCGGCGTCACCCGCAAGCAGCTCAACGAATACCTGCGCGACACCGGTCTGTTCTTCCCCATCGACCCGGGCGCGGATGCCTCGATCGGTGGCATGACCGCCACGCGGGCCTCCGGGACCAACGCGGTGCGCTACGGCACCATGCGCGAGGCGGTGCTCGGGTTGATTGCGGTGATGGCCGATGGCCGCATCGTGCGCACCGGCACGCGGGCCCGCAAATCGGCCGCCGGCTACGATCTGACGCGGCTGATGGTCGGCTCGGAGGGCACGCTCGGCGTGATCACCGAGATCACCCTTCGGCTGCACGGCATTCCCGAGGCGATCTCCGCCGCGGTCTGCCCCTTCCCCAGCGTCGCCGACGCGGTCAACACCGTCATCATGACCATCCAGTCCGGCATTCCGGTGGCCCGGATCGAGCTGCTGGATGCGACCCAGATGGATGCCTGCAACAAGTTCTCCAAGCTCGACTATGCGGTGGCGCCGACCCTGTTCTTCGAGTTCCACGGCACCGAGCGCGGCGTGGAGGAGCAGGCGGAGCAGGTCGGCGCCATCGCCGGCGAGTTCGGCGGCAGCGATTTCCGCTGGGCCACCCGGCCGGAGGACCGCAACCGGCTGTGGCAGGCCCGCCACGACGCCTATTACGCGGCCCTGGCGCTCAGGCCCGGCGCTCAGGGCATGACCACGGATGTCTGCGTGCCGATCTCACGCCTGGCCGACTGCATCGAGGAGACCCGGGCCGACAACGATGCGGCCGGCGTGCTGGCGCCGATGGTGGGCCATGTCGGTGACGGCAATTTCCATTTGGTCTATGTGATCGACGCCGATGACCCCAAGGAGGTCGAAGCCGCCGATGCGCTGCACGAGCGCATGGTGCTGCGGGCCCTGGCCATGGGCGGCACCTGTACGGGCGAACACGGCGTCGGCTATGGAAAGATGCGTTTCCTGGAGGCGGAGCAGGGCGAGGCCGTGTCGCTGATGCGGCAGGTGAAGACGGCGCTGGATCCCCATAATCTCATGAATCCGGGCAAGGTCATCCGGATCTGAGGCGTGCCCGCGACAGGGCGGTGGCGGTCCGGTCAGTCCTGATCCTCGATCAGGTTTCCGTCCAATTTCTGGTTCTCCTGCTCGACCGTGGCGGCGTCGCGGGCCCGTTCGCCCTTTTTGCGCCCATGTTTCTTTCTATTCACTGCCGCGAGTTTTTGCTTTTCGGCCCGCTGTCGCCGCTTGCGCTCCCGGTTCAGGTTGATTACCTCACCCATCGGTGCCGCTCCTTTCGGCCAGTGCGACCTGGTCTCCGCAACGCAGCTGCCGATGGGCTTGTGCCTGGCGACAGCGATTTTGTACCCACGCTCTAAGTTGGTGGGTCGTAAGCTTAGAGCAACAGGCCGCGCGCCATAACGGGCAAGTTCCGTCGGCGCACTCGGCCCCGGCAGAATGCTGGAGCACCGTGAAGAAACCCATAATTCTGCTGCTCGTCCTGCTGGTTCTGACGCTTGCCGCGGTGCTGATCGGCCCGGCATTCGTCAATTGGGACCGCTACAAGGACCAGGTCACCGCCCGCATCGGGTCTGCGACCGGCCTGCAGGTCGCCATCGATGGCGACATGGATCTGGCGCTGCTTCCCCGGCCGATCTTTAAGGCGAGCGGCGTGCGCATCGGCGAGCTGTCGAGCATGGTTGGCCCGGACATGGCGCGGGTCGATGCGCTTGAGGTGCAGGTCGCGCTGATGCCGCTGCTTAGCGGCGATGTCCAGGTTCAGCAGGTGGCCCTGCTGAAGCCGCAGCTGACACTGGAAACCCTGCCGGAAGGCGGCACCAACTGGTCGTTCGGCGCCGGCGGGGCGATGCCGAACTCGGTGCGGCTGGAGCGGGTCAATATCGAGGATGGGGTCCTGGTCTGGCGGGATGGCTTCAGCGGCCGCGAGGAGCGGCTCGAGGACATCGATGTCAGCCTGTCCGCGGCCAGTTTGCGCGGGCCGATGCAGATGGTGGGAAGCGCCAGCCTGCGCGGCCTGCCCTTGACCATCGACCTCTCCACCAGCCGGGTCACTGCAGCCGGTGCGCTGCCTCTCGGGCTCTCGCTGGAACTGGAGGGTGTCGAGGGCAATCTGCGCCTGGCAGGCATCGCCAGCCTGGAGGGCGGCTTCCAGGGCGAGGTATCGGGAGAGACGGGATCGTTGCTGGCTGTGCTGCGCCGGATCTGGCCGGACCGCCCGTTGCCGGCCAATGCCGATCAGCCCTTCTCCTTCGAGGCGGCGATGCGATCCGTCGGCGATGCCGTCGATCTGACCGCCCTGACCGCAGGTCTGGGCGACGGTGCAGCGACCGGCACGCTGAAGATGACGCTTTCGGAAGCGCCGCGCTTCGACCTGGCCCTGTCGCTGAACCGGATGAATCTCGATGGCTGGATCCCCGATGCGGGCGACGCCGGATCGAACCGGCCCGGCATCCTGGCGGGGCTCGGCGCCGCGTCGGCGGATGGGTTTGCCCTCCCCTCTACGCTCACCGCGACTGTCGACATCGTTGTCGATTCCATGACCCTGCGCGGCGGGCTGATCCGTCAGGCCCGGCTGGAAGGCTTCCTCCATGACGGCATGCTCTCGGTCAGCCGGCTGACCGCGCAACTGCCCGGCGGCTCCGACCTTTCGCTGGCCGGCACCGTGCAGGCGCAGGGCGGCGTGCCGCATTTCGATTTCGACGCGCAGGCGGCCGCCAACGACTTGCGCGGCGTGCTGGCATGGCTCGGATACTCCGTGGAGGACGTTCCGGGCTTCAGGCTGCGCCGGTTTTCCGGTTCGGCGACCGTGTCCGGTCGGCCGAACGACTTCCAGATCGGCGGTTTCGACTTCGTCATCGACGGTACGCGCGCCACCGGCGGGTTGGCCTATATCGACCGCGGCCGCCCCGGCATCGGCCTGCGCCTCAACGCCACGCGGATCAATATCGACGCCTATCGGCCGCTGGGCACCGAGCGGCTGCTGGATGGCGCGGTCCTAGGCCAATTGGCGGGCGTGCTGGATTCGGTCGACGCCAATCTGGATGTCACCATGGCCGGGCTGACGATCGATGGCATCACCCTCCGCGATCTCCGCCTGGACGCGACGGTCAGCGACGGAGCCATTACCATCCGTGAGGCCGCGACGGGCGATGCCGCCGGGGCCACCGTGTCGCTGGGAGGGGCGATCGCCGGGCTGGCGCCTCTCTCCGGTGCGGACATCGCCTTCAGCATTGCGTCGTCCGACCCGCCGAGGCTGGCCCGGTCCTTCGGGATCGCGGGCGAAACGCCCCTCGACCGTCTCGATGCTTTGTCGCTCAGCGGCCGCATCGCCGGCGGCGCGGACGCGTTGTCCCTGGCGGTGCTGGTCGATGCCGCCGGCGGTTCGGCGGAACTGGGCGGCCGGGTGGCCGAACCCTGGACCTCGCCGGTCTACGACCTGTCCCTGCGGGTTCGGCACCCGGAGCTGGATTCCGTGCTGGCGGTCTGGGCGCCGAGCTATCGCCCGCGGGGTCCGCTCGGCGCGCTCGATGTCTTCGCGGTCATCGCCGGCACGCCGGAGGCGCTGGTGATCGATGGCGTCCAGGGCACGATCGGCGACACTACGCTCGCCGGCCAGCTGGTTTTCGACGGCACCGGCGGCCGGCCGTCCTTCGAGGCGATCCTGCGGGCCAGCGAGCTGGCGGTCGATCCCTGGATCGCGCGGTCGGCCCGCACCGGCGCGCGATCGCCCCGACGCTGGTCCAACGAGGCCTTCGACCTCTCGGGACTGCGGCAGTTCGACGGCACCCTGGCGCTGACCGCAACGGGCCTGGCCGCCGGCGGCGTTCGCATCGCCGAGCCCGCCTTGGAGGCACGGCTGACGGACGGCATTCTCGAGCTCACGGCGCTCAGCGGTCAGCTGTCCGGCGGTGCGCTTGGCCTGTCCGGCCGCATCGATGCCGGTGAGCCGCGTCCGACGGCCCGGCTCACGCTGGATCTCGTCGGTGCCGATCTGACCGAGGCGCTGAAGACGGCGGTCGGGATCGACACGCTGGCCGGCGCGCTGGATTTCGGACTGGAGGTCGAGACCCATGGAATCAGCCCGGCCGAACTCGTCGGCAACATGAACGGCTCCGGCCTGGTCTCCGCCCGTGACGGGCAGCTGCGCGGCATCGACCTGGCCAGCGCCGCGTCCGGACTGAGCGGGCTGACCGACCCGTTGGAATTCCTTCGGCTGCAGCAGCAGACGCTTACCACCGGGGCCACCGCCTTCGGTGCGATCAACGCCACCTTTGCCGTTGCCGACGGCGTCGCCACCACCGACGATCTGAGGCTGGTGGGCGAGCATGGCGTAGCCGACGGCCGCGGCACCTTTGACCTGTCGCGCTGGCAGATCGATCTGACGTCGGAGTTCGATCTGACAGGCATGCCCGACGCGCCGGGCTTCGGGGTGCGCCTGATCGGTCCGCCCGACAATCCCGAGCGCGTTCTCCAGACCGCCGACCTGCAGGCTTTCATCGCCCGCCGTGCGGCCGATGCAGTGTCCCGGCGTCATGATCGCAGCGATGACCGGCAAGTGACCGATGGCGTGCCGGAGCCGCTGCCGGAGACCAACTAGGTCCCCGGCAACGGGCTCAGACTCATTTGGGCCCGCCGGCTATTTCAGTGCCAGCAGCGTGCGGATCTCGATGCTCTCGCGCGGCGGCGTCGCATCGGAGGTGCCGGGCAGCGGGAAGGCCGAGTGGGGCGTGAACTGCGCCCGGCTGTCGTCGCTGTCCCAACCCTTGATCAGCAGCACCTCGTCCGGGGTCATTTCCGGCGCGTAGTACCAGCGCTGATCTGGGTCGTAGGCCAGGTGGTAGATCTCGCCGACGCGATCGGGAAAGACCTGGTCGGTGGCGATCAGATCCTCCTGGCGCACAGTCGTGGCGTCGGCCAGCGCCAACGGGGATCTCAGCACGGGACCGCGGATCGGGCGCCACACATTAACCTGGACGAGCCGCGTGCCGCTGTCCAGCATCCGTGCCGCCTCTTCGCTGCCGAAGAAGTCGCGCACCCGTTGCGGGCCGCTCTTGGCCGTGTAGTCCACATGCACCCGGCTTGCGGGGCCGCGCTGTCCGTCCGGATTCGGCGCGCCGGCGCCGCTGTCGGACCGCCGCGTGGCGTCGAAGATCACGATCCGGCTGTCGCCGAACTCCCGGCGCAGCAGGGCCTTGATCTCCTGATAATAGGTCCGCTTCACCGCCTGATCGTCGTATAGGTCCGCGACCTCCGTTCTGTGCGGCACAAGAGCGAACCCTTCGCGGTCCACCGAGAAGCTGTCGGCGAAGGGCCGCATGTCGGCGATGGGAACGGTCCGTTCCTCGGTGTCGAACAGCAGCTTGGGCTCGCCGCCGGTCAGGGCCGAGCTGTGGAAGGAGGGCTTGGTGTCCTGCGGCCGGATGAAGCTCAGCGGCGCATACACGCCGGCGAAGGAGTGCGGGACGACGGTTGCGGCCGAGGCCGCCGATGCGGGGACGATCTGGGTCATGACGGATTCCTTGCTCTGCCGCGCCGGACGGAAACCGGCGCCCTGCCATGGCAAGACATGGGTCGGGCGGTGCCGGCGCGCTAAGGAGTTCGATTCAGGATGACTTGAACGAAATTCAAGTATCGCCAGTATCGACGACAACCACCCGGCTGTCGCGCCACTCCGCCGCCATCTCCCGCAGCCAGCGTGCAAGGCGCCGTGCGGCCGCCGTCGGTGTCAGCTCGGTCGGGCTGCAAAGGTAGTAGGCGGCACCGGTCGGGTTGGCGCCGCCGAACGGGGCCACTAGCGTGCCGCGGGCCAGCCGTCCATCGACCACCGGTCGCCGGCCCATAGCCATGCCATGGCCGCTCTCCGCCACCTGCAGCACCTGCTCGGTGGCGTCCAGGGTGATCGCTCCGTCCGACGACGGCGGTGGCAGCCCGTGCGCCGCGGCCCACTCCGCCCATTCGTCGGGATAGGTGCCGTTGACCACGAGCCTGACCCGCCCAAACAGGTCAGGGTCTGGCGCCGGCCCGGGCTCGTCCAGATAGCCCGGCGCGCAGACCGGCATCGCGGTTTCCTCCAGCAGGAATTCCGCCTCGACGCCCGGCCAGTCGCCGCGCCCATGGCGGATCGCCAGGTCGACCTGGTCCCGCCGCAGATCGACCACCCGGGTCGTTGGAATCATCTGTAGATCGATGTCGGGATGGTCGCGTTCCAGGGTGCTGAGCCGTGGGATCACCCAGGTCGCGGCCATGGAGGGCGGCAGGGTGAGGCGCACGGCATGGCGTCCTCCGGACGGCAGGATGGCCTCGGTCGCTGCCTGGATCTGCCGGATCGCCGGATCGATTTGCTCCAGGTAGCGGCGGCCGGTCTCGGTCAGCCGCGCGCCGCTGGCGGTGCGCTCGAAAAGGGTGGTGTGCAGGAAGTCCTCGAGCTTGCGCACCTGATGGCTGATCGCCGATTCGGTGATGCCGAGGCTCTCGGCGGCATCGCGATAGCGATCATGGGTGGCGGCGGCGTGGAAGGCGCGCAGGGCGGCAAAGGGCGGTAGCTGGACCTTCGGGGTGGCCATGGTCAGAGCTTGGCCATGGCGCGAATGGAATTCAAGTCGCGATGCAAGGAAGCGGGGCCCGGATGGACCGGTCCCCGCCCCGCGGTCGGTTGCCGCCTCGCAGTCAGTTCACTGCGTGGATGCGGTCGAGGAAGGCCAGCATCCGCTCGGCGATGAAGCCGCCGAATTCCTCCAGGGCGAAGTGGCCGGTTGGCAGCAGGTGGAACTCCAGATCGGTCAGGTCGCGCTTGTAGGGATGGGCGCCTTCGGCCGGGAAGATGTGGTCGTTCTCGCCCCAGACCAGCAGTGCCGGCGGATTGTACTCGCGGAACAGCGCCTGCCATTTCGGGTATTCCGGCACGTTGGTGCGGTAGTCGTAGAACATGGCCAGCTGGATCTCCTGATTGCCCGGCCGGTCCAGCAGGTACTGGTCGTGATGCCAGTTGTCGGGGCTGACCCGGCTCTCATCGCCGACGCCATGCGTGTACTGCCATTTGGTGGCGTCCAGGGTGAGGAAGCCGCGCAGTGCGTCGCCGTTCTCTTGCGACGGGTCTGCCCAATAGGCCCGGATCGGATCCCAGAACTCCCGCAAGCCCTCCTCGTAGGCATTGCCGTTCTGGATGACGAAGCCGGTCACCCGCTCCGGATGCTCGGCGAACAGCCGATAGCCGACCGGGGCGCCGTAATCCATCAGGTAGAGGGCGTAGGACGAGACCTCCATGCGCTCGACCAGCTCGCCGACGATGTCGGCGAAGGTGTCGAAGCTGTAGTCGAAATCCTCGACCGCCGGCGCGCCGCTGGCGCCGTAGCCCGGATAGTCCGGCGCGATGACGTGGTAGCGGGTGCCGAGCACCGGGATGAGGTTGCGGAACATATGCGACGAGGTCGGGAAGCCGTGCAGCAGCAGCATGGCAGGTTGCGAAGGATCGCCGGCCTCGCGGTAGGCGATCTCGACCCCCTGGATCTCCATGGAGCGGTGATGGACGACGGCCCGGCCGGCCTCGTCGATGGTCGCGGCCGAGGTGATGGGCGCGGTCAGCAGGGCGGCGGCGATTGCTGCGGCGCCGGTGATCTTGCGGATGGTGTCAAACATGATCTGTCTCCTGGATGCGGCCTGATCGGCCGCATCGAAAGTCGGTTGGGGATGGGCGGATCAGACGGCGGCCCGGATCTTCTGGACGGCCTCGTCGGTCCACCACACGGCGTTGGCGACGAACCGGAAATTGATGATCGCAGCCTGGTATCCGTCGCCTTCCGGCACTTGGGCGGCGGCGGTCGCGTCCCGCACCACGGCCACCTCGTAGCCCTGTTCCAGCAGCTCGTAGAGATGCGCCTGGACGCAGAGATTGGCGGACATGCCGGCCAGAATGACCTTGTCGATGCCGCGCTTGCGCAGCTGCAGGTTCAGGTCGTTCTGCTCCGGGCCATAGACCTTGTGCGGGGAGCAGATGATGGTCTCGCCGTCTTCGATATACGGCTTGTATTGCGGCATCCAGTCCGCGCCGGAGCCTTCGAAGCCCTCGACGTCGAGCGGCCCCTTGCGGTCGAACATGCCGATCGAGTGCATGACCCGCTCGAGCACGCCCTCGAACTTCCATTTGTGATCGTGGGGGTAGTAGTAGTGCGGCGAGATGAAGACCGGCATGCCGGTCGCCTTGGCGGCGATGAACAGCTTTTCCAGGTTCTCCACCGTGCCCTGCTCGGTGACGCTGTTGCCGACCACGCCCCAAGTCACGCCGTCCTCCGACAGGAAGTCGATCTGCGGATCGGTGATCACCAGCGCTGTGTTGCCGGCGGTCACGTCGAAGGGGACGACCGGCAGTCCCGGCGTCTCGGGATCGGCGTATTTCACCTCGGCCTCCGGGGTCGCGGCGGTGACATGACCGGCGGCGGCGCTGCCGGCGGCGAGGCCGGCCAGGGCGGCGCTGGATTTCAGGAAACGCCGGCGCTTCTGGTCGATCTCTTCCGGGGTGTGATGGCAATGGGTATGGGTGCAGGTCATCTTCGCTCTCCTTGTTCGGCGGTCAGGGGTCATGGGGTGCCGGCCTTCAGCCGGTCGTTCTCGGCGCGCAGGCGCTCGAGCTCCTCGCGTAGCGGCGCCAGGGCCTGTTCGAGTTCCTCGATGGTGAAGCGCTGCGGGATGTGTTGCGGGCAGTTCCAGTCGAACGCCTCGACGGTGATCACCACCGCGCGCTCGGGGCGGGCCCGGTAGCCGTCGTCGAACAGTCGTGCGACGAGATCCGGATCGGTCGCCAGATCGACGATCCTGGCGCGACCCCAGATCTTCAGGCGGCGGCGGTTCGGATAGTCGACCAGGATCAGCGAGACCCGGTCGTCCTCAGACAGGTTGCCGACGCTGAGATACTGCCGGTTGCCGCGGTAATCGGCATAGGCGATCGTCTTCTCGTCCAGCACCTTCAGGAAGCCCGCCGGGCCGCCGCGGAACTGCACATAAGGCCATCCGGTCTCGGACACCGTCGCCTGGAAGAAGCCGTCCCGGGCCGCGATGAAGCCGGCCTCCGTGGCGGTCAGCCGGTCGCCGGCATCGGCCTCGGGCGTCAGGAACTTGGCGTAGTTCCTGGCAGAGCCCTGCTTCTCCTGGGCCGCCAGGACGGCGGGGGTGAAAGCGATCTCTGCAAAGGCGCGGGCCATTTGATCCTCCGGGGTGCCGTGGGCCGTGTCCGGCCGTCGGAGGAAAGATCGGCGCTTTCGCTCAGATTCAGAATATGCAGAATGGGCAAAAGATAATTCAGAAATTTGGAATTATGGATCGCTTTCGGGAACTCACTACGTTTGTCGCGGTGGCGGATACCGGCGCCTTCAATGCCGCCGCGCGACAGATGAACCTGTCGCCCCCGGCGGTAACGCGGCTGGTGACGGCCCTGGAAGGGCGGATCGGCGCCCGGCTGTTCACCCGCACCACGCGTCACGTCGCCCTGACCGAAGCCGGGCGACGCCTGCTCGCCGATGCGACCCGGATCCTGGCGGAGCTGGAGGAGGCGGAGGCGTCGGCGGCGGGCGCGCACCAGTCTCCGCGCGGGGAATTGCGGGTGACGGCGCCGGTGATGTTCGGCCAGCGCCATATCGCCCCCATCCTCAGGGATTACCTCGATGCCTATCCGGACGTGTCCGCCAATGTGCTGTTCGTGGATCGGATCGTCGATCTGATCGACGAGGGGCTCGATGTGGCCGTCCGGATCGGCGAGTTGCCGGATTCCACCCTGTCGGCCACCCGAGTCGGAGCGGTCCGCAGGGTCACGGTCGCGTCGCCCGGCTATCTGGCGGCCCATGGCAGGCCTGAGACGCCCGAAGACCTCAAGCACCACAGGATCGTCCAGCCGATCGGTCTCCTCCGAGGCCCTGAATGGGTCTTCGTCGCCGGTGGCGAAACGCAATCCGTGCGCCTGACGCCAAGGCTGACGGTCAACACGGTCGCCGGGGCGCTGGATGCGGTGCGGGCCGGTTGGGGCATCACCCATCTGCTGTCCTATCAGGCGGCGGCGGAACTTGCGGCAGGGGCCCTCGTCGAGGTTCTACAGGGGTTCGAGGATCGCCAGATGCCGGTGCACCTGGTGCACTCCGAGGGCCGCCGTGCCGCCGCCAAGGTGCGCACCTTCATCGATTTCGCCAGCGCAAGGCTGCGTTCGCAGGTCGATCTCCTGGCGGCGCGATAGCACCGAACGGATTGACGGACCTCGGAGTAAGTAAATACCGTCATGGCGGGGAGGACGAGGGTGCTGCGCAACGACACGCCGCCCGTCAGAGAATTCGGCGACGCCCCCGCCGGCGCCGCGCCTTGCGGTGCGCGCATCGTATGAGGGGGGAACCATGAAACAGTTCATCAACACCAAGAACGCGCTCGTCACCGAGGCGATCGACGGATTCCTGCGCGGCGGCGAGGGCAGCTTGGCGCGGCTGGACGGCTATCCGCATATCAAGGTCGTGGTGCGCACCGACTGGGACCGGACCAAGGTGGCGCTGGTATCGGGCGGCGGGTCGGGGCACGAGCCGGCCCATGCCGGTTTCGTCGGGCAAGGCATGCTGACGGCCGCTGTCTGCGGCGAGGTCTTCGCCTCTCCATCGGTCGATGCCGTCCTGGCCGGCATCCTCGCCGTCACCGGCGAGGCGGGCTGCCTGCTGATCGTCAAGAACTACACCGGCGACCGGCTGAATTTCGGCCTCGCCGCCGAGCGCGCGCGCAGTCTCGGCTTGAAGGTCGCCATGGTGGTGGTCGACGACGACGTGGCGCTGCCCGACCTGCCGCAGGCGCGCGGCGTGGCGGGCACGCTGTTTGTTCACAAGATCGCCGGCGCCCTGGCGGAAGGGGGTGCGGATCTGGACACGGTTGCCGCCGCCGCACAACGGGTCATCGATGGCGTCGTCTCCATCGGCATGTCGCTGGACACCTGCACCGTACCGGGTTCGCCCAAGGAGGTCCGCATCGAGCCGGGCAAGGCGGAGCTCGGCCTCGGCATTCATGGCGAGGCGGGCGTTGAACAGGTCGATTTCGAAGGCGCGCGCGAGGCCGTGGCAATGGTGGTGGAGCGGCTCAGCGCCAATCTCGGGCCGGGGCCGCACGCCGTGCTTCTCAACAATCTCGGCGGCGCCATGCCGCTTGAGATGTCTGTCCTGGCGGAGGAACTCGCCCGTTCCGAGATCGCCGACCGGCTGAAATGGATGGTCGGCCCGGCTGATATGATGACCTCGTTGGACATGCACGGGTTTTCGGTCTCGCTGCTGCCGGTCACTGCCGATGACGAGGCGGCGTTGCAGGCGCCGGCCGCCCCCTGGGCCTGGCCCGGCCTCAAGCCAATCGGCGGGGTCGAGGTGCTGCCTTTGCCGGAAGGGCTGGAGCCGATTCGGTTCACGCCGTCGGCCGATCCCGGGCGGCGTGCCATTGTCGAGGCCTGCTGCGAGATCCTGATCGGGGCCGAGGCCGCGTTGAACGCGCTCGACGCCAAATCCGGCGACGGCGATACCGGCACCACGCTGGCGACCGCCTCCCGCTCGCTGATCGCCGCGCTCGACCGGCTGCCGCTGGCCGATTTGACCCAGCTCTATCGCGCCGTCGGAACCGAGCTCAGCCAGACCATGGGCGGATCGTCCGGTGTGCTGCTGGCAATCTTCTTCGCCGCGGCGGGCGACGCCTCGGACAATGGCGAGGATGCCATCGATGCGCTGGCCGCCGGGCTGGATCGCATCCAGCAGGTGGGCGGCGCCGAACCCGGGGACCGCACCATGATCGACGCGCTGGCGCCGGCGCTGGCGGCGCTGCGGGACGGGCTGGAGCCGGCGGCAAAAGCGGCGCGGGCCGGGGCCGACCACACGGCGACAATCCTGCGCGCCAAGGCCGGGCGGGCGTCCTACGTCTCGGCCGAACAGCTTGCCGACAACAACGATCCCGGTGCGGAGGCAGTCGCCCTGCTGTTCGAGCAGTTGCTGCAGCGCTAGCGGGCGGTCAGCCCTTCAGGGCACCGCCGGTCAGGCCGGCGACGATGTAGCGCTGGGTTAGCAGGAAGAAAATGACGGCAGGCACCAGGGTCAGGGTGATGAAGGCCAGCACCAGGGTCCAGTCGGTGCTGTATTCGCCGCGGAATTGCATGATGCCCAGCGGCCAGGTGAACTGGGCGTCGTCGTTGATCACCACCAGCGGCAGCAGGAAATTGTTCCAGCTCTGCACCAGGGTGAAGATCCCAACCGTGGCCAGGATCGGCCGAGACAGCGGCAGGGTGAAGTGCCAGAAGAAGTGGATGTAGGAGCAGCCGTCGATCAGCGCGGCCTCGAACAGCTCATGCGGCATCTGCCGGAAGAAGGTGCGCAGCAGCAGGATGCAGAAGCCGAGCGAGAAGGCGACCTGCGGCAGGATCACGCCGGTGTATGTGTCCAGCAGGCCGAGATCGCGGATCTTGATGAACAGCGGCAGGATGGCGACGGCGGCCGGGAACAGCAGCCCGACCATGAAATAGCTGCCCAGCATGCGGTTGCCGAAGAAGCGGATATGGGCCAGCACATAGGCCGCCATGGCGCCGGTCGCCAGGGTCAGGAACACGGTGAAGAAGGCGATGATCAGGGAGTTCCACAGGAATCCCCAGAGATTGCCCTCGGTCAGGATCTGCCAGTAGTTGCCGATCACCCATTCGCTCGGCAGTCCGAACGGGTTCAGCCGCAGATCGCCCAGGGTCTTGAACCCGCCCAGCACGGTTGCGACGAGCGGGATCAGCACCAGCCCGGAGACCAGCATCAGCACCGCATAGCGGGTGAAGTTGAACGTATCGAAGCTGGCGCGGCGATCCATCCCGCTCACTCCTTGCGGAACAGGGTGCGGCCATAGCTGACCGCGAAGCCCAGGCAGATGAAGAACAGCACCACGCCGACCGCGCTGCCGAATCCGATCCGGGTGCGCTCGATGCCGAAATTGTAGAGATAGGTGACGATGGTCTGGGTGGCGTTGGACGGCCCGCCGCGGGTCAGCGGCATCACTAGGTCGAACAGCTGCAGCGAGCCGAGGATGGCGAAGAAGGTCGACACCCGGATCGCCGGCATCAGCAGCGGAATGGTCACGTAGCGTGTGACCTGCCAGCGCGTCGCCCCGTCCATGCGCGCGGCGTCGACCAGGTCCGACGGGATGTTCTGGATGCCGGCGATATAGATCATCATGTGCCAGCCGAAATACTTCCACACCACCACGATCATGATGGCGTAGATCGCCCAGGTGCGGTCGGCCAGCACGAAGGGCGCCTCCGCTCCCCAGACGCCCCAGATCGCGGAGACCAGCCCGAACTCGCCGTCATAGACGAAGCGCCAGATCAGCCCAGTGGCGACCTCGGCCAGGATGAAGGGCAGGAAGAAGATGGTGCGGAACAGGTACGCGCCCGCAAAGCGTTTGGCGACCAGCAGCGCCATGGCCAGCGCCAGTGGCAACTGCACCGCCAGCGACACGAGGATGATTCCGCCGGTATTCAGCAGGGCGCGGATGAAGGCCCTGTTGCCGGCCAGCCGCTCATAGTTCTGGATGCCGACCGGGTTGGCGAACTTGGTCGCCTCGCCATAGCCGTTCCACCGGAAGAAGCTCATCAGCCCGGCTTCGAAGATCGGCAGGATGACGAAGATGGTGAACAGCAGCAGGGCCGGCGGCAGGAACAGGATGATCGCGGTCACCCGGCCATTGTGGTTGGCCCGGGCGTAACGCTCCCTGAGTCTCAAAGACCGCGCCGCGCCCGCCAACTGCGCCGTTGCCGTTGCTGACCTGCTAATGCTGCTCATCGGGAGACGGGGTCCTCCGGCCAGCGCTGGAAGCCCTCACCCGGCTCGCCTTCGCTCGCCACCCTCTCCCAGGGGGAGAGGGAACCAACGGCCGCCGCTTCCAACCCTCTCCCGCCGGGAGAGGGTTGACTGCCGAAGGCAGGCCGGGTGAGGGCTTCGAGCGCTGGCCTCCGAGTTCGACGCGACCCTCTCCCGAATTCGGAAGAGGGTCGCGCCGGTGGATGCTCGTGTAACGTCACACACCCAACTCCGGGTCAGAAGGTGGCGTCCTCGTAGGCCTGCTGGACCTGCTCGGCGGCCTCCTCGGGCGTGATCACACCCGAGGCGAGGTCCTGGGACACGTCGTTGACCACCCGTCCGACATCGGGGCCCAGCATCTGATCGTAGAAGATCTGGTGATACTGGGAGGCGGCGATATTGTCCGCCACGGCCTTGAAGAACGGGTTCTCGATGTCCGAGGACGCGCCCTGGGCGACCGGGATGAAGAAGCCTTCCCGGCCCATCATGCGCTGGTTCTCCTGGCTCAGGAAAAAGCGCATGAAATCCACCGCCTCGTCCGGCGCACCGGCGGAGAAAATCCAGCCATTGATGCCGCCCAGCGTGTCGGTCGGTCGTCCCGCCTGGTCTGGGATCTGCGGAAAATCGAACCAGCCCAGCTTGTCGTCGGCGATGCCTTCGCCGGAGACGGAGTTGGTCTTGGCGGTGTTGTAGTCCCAATTGCCCATCAGGTGCATGGCGGCATCGCCATTGCCGAACACGCCGGCCGCCTCCTGGTACTTGGCCGCCAGATAGCCGCGCTGGAACGGCTCCATCTCGGTCAGTTGCTGGAACAACTCGCCGGAGCGGACATAGACGTCGCTCTCGAAGCCGCCATTCTCGCCGGCCATGGCGGCGGCAAAGCCCTCCGCCCCGCCCAGGCGAATGGCCAGCAGGGTGTAGTAGAAATGCAGCGGCCATTTGTCGGCGCCGCCGGCGGCGATCGGGGTGATCCCGGCATCCTTGAAGGTCTGCACCGCGGCCAGCAGATCGTCCCATTCGACGATCTCGTCGGCGTTCACGCCGGCCTGCGCGAACAGATCCTTGTTGTACCAGAAGCCCACCTGGGAGACGAGCATCGGCGCCCCGTAGACCTCGCCCTCATAGGTGAAGGCGTTGACCGCCGCCGGGCTGAGGCTGGATTCCCAGTCGCCGCGCATATGGTCGGTGACGGTGCGCAGCACCCCGGCCTCGATCTGCGCCTGCAGCACGCCGCCGCCCCAGCTGTAGAAGATATGCGGCCGGTCGTCGGATTGCAGCAGGGTCGTCAGCTTGGTCTTGAAGGCCTCGTTTTCCAGGAACTGCATGTCGATGGTGACGTCGGGATGCTCGGCCTCATAGTCCCGCGCCAGCTGGGTCCAGGTCTCCAGGATCTGCGGGTTCTGCTCGATATGCAGCCAGCGGACCGTGGTCTCCGCCTGCGCTCCCACCTGATACAGCGCTGCCGCCAGACCGGCGATCAGCGGCATGAACCAACGCTTTCTCATCGCTCCCTCCCAACTTCCTTGATTTTTAATTTGCAATCCAAACAAAATGGTCGGATAGAATCCGAGGGGTTGTCAAGCCCCTCGCAAGCGGATGTTCCAAACCGCAGCGCACGGGCGAAGATTTGGCATGAGGCCGGCAGGATGGTCCGTCGGGAGGTCAGGATTTTGTGTCAACACGCTGAATTAATTCCGATGCCCTCTGGGGCGCCTGCGGGCGCAGTCTGAGGCGGAGCGGAAGACCGGTGTTCAAGACCGCCGATCCGGAGTTGATGCGCGCCATCAACCGGCGCCTGGTGCTGGATGCCATCCGCGAGCATGGCAGCGTGTCGCGAGTCGAACTGGCCGACCAGATCCAACTCAGCCGGGCGACCATCTCCGCCATCACCGGCGCGCTGATCGACGAGAACCTGATCCATACCCGCCACGTCCAGGTCCCCAATGGCGGCCCGCGCGGCCGGCCCCGGGTGATGCTGGAGCTCAACCCCGATGCCACCTATGTGGTCGGGGTCAAGCTGGCGGCACACCAGATCAGCGTCGCCGTGACCGATTTCAAGGCGGATGTGGTGCATTCGGTAACCCTGCCGATCCGGGTCGCCCGCCAGTCGGTGGCCGTGGTCGCTGATGTCATCGAGGACGGCGTGCGGCGCTGCGTCGCCGATGCGGGGCTCGCCATGGACCGCATCAGCGGCGTCGGGATCGGTCTGCCCGGGATCATCGAGAGCCGGGCCGGGCTCTGCCATCGCACGCCGATCCTGGGCGACGAGCCGATCGCCTTCGGCCGGCTGATGGTCGACCGTCTGGGCATCCCCGTCACCCTGGAGAACGACGCCAATCTGGTGACTCTGGCCGAGCATTGGTTCGGCCATGGCCGCGGCCTGGACACCTTTGCCGTGGTGACGGTGGAGCAGACGGTGAGTCTCGGCCTGATGGTCGGCGGCGAGCTCTATCGCGGCGCCAACGGCATCGGCCCGGAATTCGGCCACCTGACCGTCGATCCGGTCGGCCGTCCCTGTACCTGCGGCAAGTCCGGCTGCGTCGACGCCTACGCTTCGGAGGCGGCGATCCACCGCCAGGCGCGCGAGATCGTAGAGCTGGACGGGCCGACCGACGATCTGCCGACCCCGGCCACCATGCGGCGTATCGCGGAGCTGGCGCGGCAAGGCAATGACGACCTGATCGAGCTCTATCGCGAGGCCGGCATCAGCCTCGGTCGCGCCACGGCGCTGATTGTGAACATGCTGAACCCGGCCAAAATCATCCTGTCCGGCGAGGGCCTGCTGGCCGCGGACCTGATGAAGGACGCAATCCTGTCCAGCGTCGAGGAAGGCCTGAGCGCCGCGCCGCATCGGACCGAGATCATCTTCCACGAGTGGACCGACGAGGTCTGGGCCCGGGGTGCCGCCTGCCTCGTCCTGCGCAAGCTCTACGAAACGCCGCTGGCCTCGAGCCAGCCACAGGAATCGAAGGAGGAGAAGGCGGCATGGAGCAACTGACTCACCGTCACGCGGCTGCCGTCCACAGAAGGAAAGGCGCATGAAGAAGATCGTCGTCACCGGCGGCAGCGGCGGGGCCGGGCGCTTCGTGGTCCGCGACCTGCTCGACCACGGCTACGAGGTCCGCAATCTGGACATCGTTCCGCCCGGCACGGAGGACTGCCCCTACGTCCATGTCGACATGACCGATTACGGCGCCGTCTTCGCCGCATTCCACGGCTACGACGCGGTCGTTCATCTGGCGGCCAATCCGCAGCCGGATTTCGACTTCGTAACCGGCGCGGACCGCTTCAAGGGCAACACCGTCTCGACCTACAACGCCTTCCAGGCCGCCGTGGCGCTGGGCATGGAGCGGGTCGTCTGGGCCTCCAGCGAGACGGCGTTGGGCTTCCCCTTCGAAAACGTGCGACCCGACAGCGTGCCCGTCGACGAGACCCATGCGCCGAAGCCCCAGAACAGCTACGCCCTCTCCAAGGTGGTCTGCGAGCAGCTGGCCGAGCACATGAACCGGCTCTATGGCATGCCCTTCGTTGGGCTGCGCTTCTCGAATATCCTGTTCGAGGACCCGGATCATCCGGCGAGCTACGCCAATATCCCTGGCTATTGGGAAGACATACAGAGCCGCCGGTTCAACCTTTGGAGCTATGTCGATGCCCGCGACGTGGCGCAGAGCGTTCGGCTGTCGCTGGAATGCGGCAACGCCGACGCGGATGTCTTCATCATCGCGGCGGCCGACAGCATCATGACCCAGAGCAATCGCGAATTGATCGACGCGGTCTTTCCAGGCGTGCCGATATCGGCCGAGCTCGGCAACCACGAGACCATGATCAGCATCGACAAGGCCCGGCGCGTGCTCGGCTATCAACCGGCCCATTCCTGGCGGACGGTCCTGGATCGACCGTCGGGATGATCGGTGCACAGTCAGGCAGGGAGGCTCGAACATGGAGCCATTGACCATAGGCATCATCGGCTGCGGCAATATCTGCGGCGCCTACCTGAAGGCCGCGCCGGGCTTCGAGGCGCTTCGCATCAAGGCGATCGCCGACATCAATCCGGCGGCGGCCGAGGCGCGCGGCAACGAGTTCGGTGTGCCGGCGGTCGAAGTTGACGCGCTGCTGGGCGATGCGGAGATCGAGGCGGTCGTCAATCTGACCACGCCGCAATCCCATGTGCCGGTGGCGTTGCAGACCCTGGCCGCCGGCAAGCACGCCTATTCGGAAAAGCCCTTGGCGGTTTCGACCGAGGAGGCCGGGCAGCTGCGGGACGCCGCCGGCGCGCTCAGGGTCGGCTGCGCGCCCGACACGTTCCTCGGCGGCGGCCAGCAGACGGCGCGAAAGCTGCTGGACGACGGCGCCATCGGTCAGCCGCTTTCGGGCACCGCCTTCATGATGCTGCGCGGCCATGAACGCTGGCATCCCAACCCGGACTTCTACTACCAGCCGGGCGGCGGGCCGATGCTCGACATGGGGCCGTACTACCTGACGGCGCTGGTCAATCTGCTGGGGCCGGTGCGCCGCGTGGCCAGCCTGACCGCGGCCGGCCTGTCCTCGCGGCAGATCGCCAAGGGTCCTCGCGCGGGCGAGACGATTCCGGTCGACACCGACACCCATATCTCCGGCCTGGCGGAGTTCCACAATGGCGCCATCATCACCATCGTCACCAGCTTCGATGTCTGGCGCCACGACCACACGCCGCTGGAACTCTATGGCGAAGAGGGCTCGCTGCGCATTCCCGATCCGAACACCTTCGGCGGCCCGGTGCACCTGTCCCGTGCCGGCGGCGATTGGGAGGAGGTGGCGCTGACCCACGGCTTTGGTGACGGCAACTATCGCAGCATCGGAGTCGCCGATCTGGCGCATGCGGTTCGCGCCGGACGGCCGCATCGGGCAAGCATGGAACTGGCCTATCACGTGCTCGAGGTGATGGAAGGGTTCTTGAAATCGTCGCACGCAGGCCGCTTCATAGAGATCGAAAGTCGCTGCGAGCGCCCGGCGGCGCTGCCGACCGACTTGGCGCCGGGCCGGCTCGACGACGGGTCGTAGTAGAGGGCGTGCGGGATGAAGGAAGCATTGATCGTTTGGGGCGGCTGGGATGGCCATACGCCCGAGCAGGGCGCGCATATCGTCGCCGGCATGCTTAAGGAGCATGATTTCGAGGTCTATATCGAGAACACCACCGAGGCCTTCGCCGACCCGGTCCTCAAGGACCTTGACCTGATCGTGCCGATCTACACCATGTCGACCATCGAGCGGGAGGAGCTCACCAATCTCTGTGCGGCTGTGGAGTCCGGCGTCGGGCTGGGCGGCTTTCACGGCGGTATGTGCGACGCCTTCCGCAACGAGGTCGAGTACCAGTTCATGACCGGCGGCCAATGGGTGGCGCATCCCGGCAACATCATCGACTACACGGTAAACATCACCCGCGACGACGATCCGATCGTCAACGGGATCGGCGATTTCCCCTACCGCTCCGAGCAGTATTACATGCATGTCGACCCCAGCAACGAGGTGCTGGCGACGACCCGCTTTTCCGGCGAGCACTGCCCCTGGATCGAGGGTGTGGAGATCCCGGTGGTCTGGAAACGCCACCACGGCAAGGGCCGCGTCTTCTACAGCGCGCTCGGCCACGTCGCCGACGAGTTCCAGGTCCCCCAGATGAAGGAAATCCTGAAACGCGGGCTGCTCTGGGCGGCGCGGTAGGCCGAACCAACAATCCATACCCCCTCACCCTCCCACGGCTTCGCCGCGGGCCCCTCCCTCTCCCGCAAGGGGAGAGGGCATCAGTGAGCGCTGGCGGAAAACCCCTCTCCGCTTGCGGGAGAGGGAGGGACCCGACGCGAAGCGTTGGGAGGGTGAGGGGGCTATGAAAGACCCATCACCAATCGGCATTGAGAACGCCTGATTGCGTCAGCCCGCTCCGGCCATCGGTTCCGGCCGCTTGCAGGTGCTTTCGATGGCGATGCGGCGGCCCTCTTTGGAGGATCGCTGCAGGGCCTCCAGCACCTCCAGTACGTGATAGGCCAGTTGGCCGCTGGCCCGGTGCGGCCGGCCGTCGCGGATCGCCTCGGCGATGTCGACCACGCCGATGATGCGGTAATTGGCGACCGATGCGCCGGAGCCGCTGACCAGGTTCGGCGTGGCATAGTCGAAGCCGTCTGGCTCCAGCGTGTCGATCGTGTTGCCGTCCTTGGTCAGCCGTGTCGCCCCGCCGAAGAAGTTCGGGTCGGGCATCTGCATGGAGCCCTCGGTGCCGAACAGTTCCAGGCGATAGCGATCGAACGGCCAGACATCCCAGGTCGCGGTCAGCGAGATGACGGCGCCGCCGGCGAATTCCAGCGCACCCTCCACATGGGTCGGCACCTCAACCGCGATGCGTTCGCCATGCCGCGGTTCGCTGGTGACGATCCGTTCCTCGAAGCCCTTGGTCGCATGGGCGATCACCGCTGAGACCGGGCCCAGCAAATTGACCATGGCGGTCAGGTAGTAGGGGCCGATATCGAGCAGCGGCCCGCCGCCCGCCTTGAAGAAGAAGCTGGGGTTGGGGTGCCAATGCTCCATGCCGTGGGACAGGAAGCGCACGGACCCGCCGATGGGTCGCCCGATGGCGCCGTCATCGACCAGCCTGCGCGCCTGCTGATGGCCGCCGCCGAGGAACGTGTCCGGTGCGCAGCCGACCCGGAGCCCGGCTGCGTTGGCCGTGTCCAGCAGCTCCTGAGCCTCGGCTGCCGTCGCCGTCAGCGGCTTCTCCGAATAGAGGTGCTTGCCGGCGGCCAGCACCTGCCGGCCGACCTCGGCATGGGCCAGGGGCGGGGTCAGGTTGATGACCAGGGCGATCTCCGGGTCCGCCAGCAGCGCCTCGGGCGTCATGGCCTCTACGCCGTATTCCGCCGCCGCCCCTTCGGCTCGTTCGGCATCCGCATCGGCGCAGGCCTTCAGACGGATCGCGTCGAACTCCGGCGCCCGCTGCAGATAGGTGCCGCTTATGTTGCCGCAGCCGATCAGGCCGATGGTGATCGGATCATGTCCGGCGGTCACGCGACCGTCTCCTTGGCCAGAAGGTTCATGGCCGCAAAGCTGCGGCGGGCGAATCGGGCGCCGTCGGACGGGTTGTCGTGTTCAGCCACCATCAGCCGGGCGGAGGTGCCGCTGCACTGACGCCATAGCGCCGCCCAGTCGATGGTGCCGTGGCCGACATCGGCCCAGCCATCCTCATCCTCGGCCTCTCCGGCCGGGGCGATGTCCTTTACATGGACGCTGGCCAGCCGGTCGCCGAAGCGGTCGAGCAGCGCGGCCGGGTCCTGGTCGCCGCGGATCACCCAGGCCAGGTCCGCCTGCCAGCGCAACCCGCCTGCCGCGCCGGCGTCCAGAAGCGCCGCCAGCGGCAGGGCGCCGTCGGCCAGGGGGCGCATCTCCCAATCGTGGTTGTGATAGGCCAGGGTCAGGCCGGCATCGGCCATGCGTGCCGCCATGCCGCCGAGCTCCGCCCCCAGAGCCCGCCAGCCCTCGGCATCCAGCTCCCGCTGATCCGGCGGCATCGCCGGCATGGCCAGCAGGGAAAGCCCCACGGTCTTGGCCGCCGACACTGTTTCGTCGAAGCGGTCCCGCAGCGCGTCCATCGATACATGGCCGGACATGGCGGCCAGCCCACGCGCATCCAGCAGGGCGCGGGTCTGTGCCGCATCGGTGAGGTGGCTGCCGATGGTCTCCACGATCCGGAATCCGTTGTCGCGGGCGACGTCGAGCTGCACCGGCAAGCCGCCTATGTGGCGCAGGCTGTAGAGCTGCAGCGAGAGCAGCCAGGGCGAGGAGGTCATTCGGGTCTCCGGGTCTTCGGGATAGCAGCGGGGAGGTCGGCGCGAGCGCCCCGCTTGTTCGGTAATCGGGCGATGGTGCTGCGTAGTATCGCCTCTTCCGGGCCGTATCGCCACGGTCTTCGCAAGGCGATGATCGTAACGTTACGATAACGAGCGATCTTTGCGCTATGCAAGAGAAATATGACTGTGGTAAGCCACCGTCCATCGGTGTGATTGAAACGTTCAAATCCGCGCCGGACCGTACGGATTTCCGGCGACGAAGGGACACGGCGATGCGACGATTTCCGGAAGGGTTTGTTTGGGGAACGGCCGCGTCGGCCTACCAGATCGAGGGCGCCGTTCGGACCGATGGCCGCGGTCCCAGCGTCTGGGACACCTTCAGCCACACGCCGGGCCGGACCTTCAACGGCGATACCGGCGATGTGGCCTGCGACCATTACAATCGCTACCCGGAAGACATCGCGCTGATGCAGAAGCTCGGCGTCGGGGCCTATCGCTTCTCGACCGGCTGGACCCGGATCTTCCCAGAGGGGCGCGGCCGTGCGAACGAGGCCGGGCTGGCCTTCTACGATCGCGTTGTCGACGCCCTGCTGGCGGCGGACATCGATCCGTGGATCTGCCTGCATCACTGGGACATGCCCCAGGCGCTGGAGGATGCCGGCGGCTGGCGCAACCGTGACACCGCCTATCGCTTCGCCGATTACAGCGAGACGGTGATGCGGCGACTCGGCGACCGGGTGCGCCACTCGGCCCCGATCAACGAGCCCAACGTGCTGCCCTGGGTCGCCTATGATGCCGGCGTGCATGCCCCGGGCGCCCGCAGCCGCGACGAGACCCTGGCCGCCATCCACCACATCAACCTGGCCTACGGCCTCTGCGTCCAGGCGGTCCGCGCCGTCGATGCCGGCATCCGGCAGGGTCCGATCATCTCGCTCGGCCCGGTGCACCCGGCACGGGACGATTCGGAGCACGAGCGGGCCGCGGAATGGGTGGACTGCCTGTGGCGGCGGGTCATGTGCGACCCGATCATGCTCGGTCGCTATCCGGAATTGCTGGCGGAGGAGTTGGCGCCCTACGTGCAATCCGGTGACATGGAGCTGATCGGGGTGCGGCCGGACTATTTCGGCATGAACCACTACAACCGCATGTACGCCGCCCCCGATCCCGACCGTATCTTCGGGGTCCAGGACATCCCGCCGCCGGGCGACGTGCCGATCACCGAAATGCAGTGGCAGATCGACCCGAGCGCGATGGTCGAGCAGTTTGACGATCTGAAAGAGCGCTACGGCGAGATGCCGCCGATCTACATCACCGAGAACGGTGCGGCCTTTGACGATGTGGTCGGCCGGGACGGGCAGGTCGATGACCGCAACCGGGTCGATTTCTTCAGCGGCTACATCAGCGCCCTGCTGGACGGCCTCGAGCGCGGCCACGATGTGCGCGGCTATTTCATCTGGTCGCTGATGGACAATTTCGAATGGGCCGAGGGCTACGCCAAGAAATTCGGCATCGTGCACGTCGACTTCGACACCCTGAAGCGCACGCCCAAGGCGTCGTTCCACCATCTCAGCCGGATCATCGGCGAGAACGGGCTGGCCGAGTTCGAGCCGGCGCGCTGACGTCCGACCGATGGGACGCGCCACCCTCAAAACCCTGGCCCGGCATCTGGATTTGTCGGTCACGACGGTTTCGCGCGCCCTGAAGGACGGGCCGGAGGTGCGCCCGGACACGGTGGCGCGGGTGAAGGAGGCGGCGGACGCGCTGGGCTACGTGCCGCATCTGAGCGGCCTCAAGCTGCGCACCGGCCGCACCTTCACGATCTACTCGATGCTGGCGGCGCCGCGGGCGGACGAGGTCGGGGATGCCGGCTCGGTGGCGCTGATGCAGGGCATCCACGAGGTGCTCGAAGGCACGCCCTACAGCCTGACCGCGATCCCCATCGTGCCGGGCATGGACCGGCTGGAGACGTTGCGGCGGGTGGTCGACGCCGGCCTGGCCGATGGCATCACCTTCGACCTCACCCTGCCCCAGGACGAGCGGGTGAAATTCCTCCTCGAACGCGACGTGCCCTTCGTGACCTTCGGCCGCACCGAGCTGTTCACGCCGCACGCCTATTTCGACGTGGACAATGAGGACGCGGCCTATCAGGCGACGGCCCTGCTGCTGCGCAAGGGCCATCGTCGCATCGCCCTGATCGACCGCAGCCTGGATTACCTCTACACCCGCCAGCGGCTTGCCGGGTATCGCCGTGCCCATGCCGAGGCCGGTCTGTCGCCGGACCCGGTGCTGGCCACCCATGGCGACCATGGCGCGGCCGGCAGCCGCGAGGGCACTCTGCATATGAGCCGGCTGCCCGAACCGCCGACCGGTTTCGTGTGCATCAACGAGGTGGCGACGCTGGGCGTGCTGGCCGGGCTGCGCGACGCCGGCCGCGGACCGGATGCCGGCTACGACATTGTCAGCCGCGACGGCACCCTGCTGACCGCGTATCTCAACCCGCCGATCAGCTCGTGCTTCTTCTCCCTGCACGCCGCCGGCCGAAAGCTGGCCGAATTCCTCCTTCGCCGCATCGATGGCGAGCCGGCGGAGGCGCTTCAGGAGGTCGTGCCGACGGAGCTGATCGAGCGCGGCTGACCGTCAGCTCTGAAGGCTCTTCAGCACGAAGATCCGGATGGCGCTGGACAGATTGCCGGTGCGTTCGGCGTCGATTCCCGCGATCAGCTGGTTCAGGGACGCGCCCTGGCGGGCGGCGATGCCCTTCAGGGCCTCCCAGAATTCCGGTTCTAAGGAGACGCTGGTGCGGTGACCGGCAACCAGCACGGAGCGTTTCTCAACGGCCATTTTAGATGTCCATGGGCATGGCGGTTGCGATCAGGAGGGTTGCAGGATGATCTTGGGTGCCGCGCGGCCGGCATCCAGGTCGTGGAACGCGGCGGCGCCGTCCGATAGCGGCCGCCGGTCGATCCAGTCGAGCGCGCCGAGGCCGCCGGTGTGCAGGGCGTGCAGCGTCGCCCGCAGGTCGACCATGGTGTAGGTGTAGGTGCCGATGAAGGTGATCTCGGACAGGGTCATCTTGCGCACGTCCAGCTCGCCGGCGCTGTCCAGCAATCCGATATGCATCACCACGCCCCCGGGGCGCACCGCCGCCACGGCGGCTTTCCGGGTCGCGGCGGTGCCGACGGCATCGACCACCACATCGATGGTGTCGGCGGCGGGCGGGCCCGAGGCGGCAAGAGGGTCGTAGACCTTGGCCACGCCGATCGCCTCGGCCGTCTTGCGGCGCAGCGGATTGGTGTCGCCGAGCATGATGTCGGTGCAGCCCTGCCGCCAGAGGCACAGCGCGGCGAACAGGCCGATCGAGCCGCCGCCCAGGACCAGCGCCCGGGATTCGCTCAAGGGGCGGTGCGCCGCCCGGGCCGCCAGGTTGACCGCATGCAGCGAGGTGGCTGCCGGCTCGGTCAGGGCCGCCAGGGCCGGGTCCATGCCGTCGGGCATCGGGATCAGATTGGCCTCGGGGATGGCGACACGTTCGGCGAAGGCGCCGGGAATCGCCATGCCGATCAATTGCCGCTTGCTGCAAAGGTTGGAGCGGCCACCGAGGCAGTCGTCGCAACGGCCGCAGCTGATCAGCGGGTTGATCACCACCCGACGGCCGGCACCGGACCCGGACTCGACCACGCCGGAGGCCTCATGGCCCAGGATCAGCGGCGGCACCCGGCGCGGGTCCTTGCCGTGGAAGGCATGCATATCCGAACCGCAGATGCCGACCGAGTCGATGCGCACCACGACGTCCCCCGGCCCGGGTTCGGGCTCGGGCTCGTCGCGGTAGGTGACCTCTTCGGGAGCCGTGTAGACCAGCGCTTTCATGGGTTTTCAGCTCTCGTCCTATTTGGCGGTGAAGCCGCCATCCACATAGAGGATCTGGCCGGTAATGTAGTCCGAGGCCGGCGCGGCCAGGAAAATCGCCACCCCGTGCAGGTCCTCCAGCCGGCCGTTGCGCCCGATCGCGGTCTGGCGGGCGTTGCGCTCCACCATTTCGGCGTTTTCGAACACCGCCGCCGTCAGTTCGGTCGGGAAGAAGCCAGGGGCGACGGCATTGCAGGTAATGCCGTCCGGGGACCACGCCTCGGCCATGGCCCGGGTCAGCTGCGCTACACCGCCCTTCGACGTGCCATAGGGCATGGAGTTCGGGAAGGCCCGTTCCGACTGCAGCGAGGCGATGTTGATGATGCGGCCGGCCCCCTTCTCGCGCATGGCCGGCACCAGGGCGCGTGCCAGGAAGAATGGCGTCGAGAGGTTCAGCGACAGGGTCCGGTCCCAGCTTTCCGGCGTGACCGCCGCCGCCGGCTCGCGCGGATTGATCCCGGCGGCGTTCACCAGGATGTCCGGAGCGCCGAACGGCTCCGCCATCGCCGCCGCGACCCGATCCAGACGATGATGGTCGGAAAGATCGCCGGCCACCGCGGCGGCCTTGCCACCGGCCTCCTCGATCTCCCGAACCGTCTCGGCCAAGGCCGCCTCGCGTCTCGCAACGCAGACAACCGAGGCCCCGGCCCCGGCCAGGGCCTTGGCGATGGCCTGGCCGATGCCGGAACTGGCGCCGGTGACAGCGGCGACGCGCCCGTCGAGATCGAAGAGGTGCCGCACCCGCGCCTAGCCTGCGAGGTCGAATTGCTCGCCGGCGAAATATTTGTGCAGCCGGCAATCGGCGGTGCGGGCATGGGCCTCCATGCCCTCCAGCCGCGACATGCGGGCGGTGACGGCGGCGATGGTGCGGTTGGCGTCCTGAGACATGCGCTGATAGGTCACCGTCTTGATGAACTTGCCGACGCTCAGGCCGCCCGTATACCGGCCAGCACCCTTGGTCGGCAGGATGTGGTTCGGCCCGGAGGTCTTGTCGCCGAACGCCACCGTGGTCTCCTCGCCGAGGAACAGCGAGCCGTAATTGCGCAGGGTGGCCAGCCACCAATCGGGATCGGCGGCATGCACCTCGAGATGCTCCGAGGCATAGCGATCGCTGGCTTGAGCGGCCGCCTCGCGGCCATCGGCCAGGATCACTTCGCCATAGTCGCGCCAAGCGGCTTCGGCATTGAGCCGGTTCTGCTCCGGCAGGTCGGCGATCAGCGCCGGCATGCGGGCCATCACCGCATCGGCGAGATCGCGGGAGGTGCTGATCAGCCAGGCCGGCGAGTTCGGGCCATGCTCCGCCTGGCCGACCAGATCGATGGCGACGATCTCCGGATCGGCGGTTTCGTCGGCGATGATCAGGATCTCCGACGGCCCGGCGAACAGGTCGATGCCGACCCGGCCGTAGAGCAGGCGCTTGGCCTCGGCGACGAACTGGTTTCCGGGCCCGACCAGGATGTCGGCCGGGCGGCCGGTGAACAGGCCGAACGCCATGGCCGCGACCGCCTGCACGCCGCCCATGGTCAGCACCGTGTTGGCGCCGGCGAGGTTCAGGGCATAGAGCACCGCCGGATGGATGCCGTCGGCGTCGCGCGGCGGCGAGGCGGCGATCACATGGTCGACGCCGGCGACCTTGGCGGTGGTGGTGCTCATGATCGCCGAGGCGACATGGCAATAGCGGCCGCCCGGCACATAGCAGCCGGCCGCCTGGACCGGGATCAGCTTCTGGCCGGCGCGCAGGCCCGGCTGCAGTTCGACCTCGAATTCCGACAAGCTGGCAAGCTGCGCTTCGGCGAAAGTGCGCACACGATCATGGGCGAAGCGGATATCGTCCTTGAGGCGCTGCGGCACGCGCTCCTCGGCGGCCGCCAGGGCCTCGGCCGAGACCACGATGTCGCCGTCCCAGCGGTCGAAGTCCCGGGCGAAGGCGACCGCTTTCTCCTCGCCGCCGGCTTCGATCGCAGCCAGCATGTCGGCCACAGTCTTGCCGACCTGCTGGTCGTCGGTCGCCGCGGTCTTGGCGGCCTTCTTCATATACTCAACGGACATGGTCTGGTTCCCCGGATCTTGCGGCCGTCGGCCGGCAGTCGAAATTGTGCGGTCAAAAGGCCCAGAGCGAGATCGACGGTATGAAGGCCAGAAGCAGCACGACGATCAGCATCGACGTCACATACGGGACGGCGCGGGCTGCGATCTTCAAAATGGATGTCCCGGTCAACCCGGACACCACGAACAGGTTGAGCCCCAACGGCGGGGTGATGAAGCCAACGCCCAGCGCGGTCACCATCAGGATGCAGAAATGCACATCCTCCATGCCGATCTCCTGCGCCAGCGGCAGCAGGATCGGCGACAGGATGACGATGTTCGGCGTCGTCTCCATGACGCAACCGGCCAGGATCAGGATGCCGACGATCAGCAGGATGATGGCGACGTCGCTCTCCACTGCCGCGGTCACCGCGTACACGAAGCCCTGCGGGATCTGCAGTGCCGCCAGGGTCTGCGCCAGCGGCAGGGCCAAAGCGATGATCGGCAGGATGACGCCGTTCACCTTGGCCGAGCTCTCCAGCATCTTGGGGAAATCGGCCATCGTCAGGGTGCCCTGGAACAGCCCGATGATGATGGTCGAGACCACCGCCACCGCGGCCGCCTCGGTCGGCGTGAAGATGCCGGAATAGATGCCGCCCAGGATGATGATCGGCACCAGCAGCGCGTAGCGCCCGGCGACGATGGCGGCCCACCAGCGGCGGAACGAGAACCCGTGCTCGGTGCTTTCGTATCCGTGGATGCGGTTCATGACCACATTGGTGATCATGATCGACAGCATGACCATCAGGCCCGGCACGGCGGCGGCGATGAACAGGGTCGAGGCGGAAATGCCCAGCACCAGCCCGATGATGATGTAGGCGATCGACGGCGGAATCAGGATGCCGGTGCAGGCGCCGGACGCCACCAGGGCGCAGGCATAAGGCTTCGGGTAGCCCTGCTTGACCAGCCGGTCGATGGTCATTCGCCCGACGGCGGCAGCACCGGCGGCATCGGAGCCGGAGATGCAGGCGAAGAAGCCGCAGCCCAGCACCGTGGCGGTGCCGAAGCCGGCGCGGAACCCGCCGGTCGTCGCCTCGGCGATGTCCAGCAGCTTGTCGGACAGCCCGGTGCGCACCAGCACATCGCCGGTCAGGATGAACAGGGGCACGGCGATCAGCGCAAAGGCGTCGATGCCGTCGAACAGGGATTCCCCGACCAGGGAGAGCGGCAGCACGTCGGTGAAGTAGAGCATGGCGACCGCGCCAAGCCCAAGCGACACCCAGACCGGCACCGCCATGGCGATCAGCAGGATGATGCCGAACAGCGGTACGTAGAATTCCCATCCAAGGTCGAGGGAGGAGCCTTGCTGGAGTTGATAGAGCATGGTCGTGACCTCCAGCTAGTCGAACAGCTTGGCGCCTTCGAACACCGGGCGGCCGGCGCGGAAATCGCTCCAGTCGCGCAGGATCGACTGCACCAGGCGGAACACCATCATCGCGAATCCGATCGGCACCGCCGCCAGGAACCAGGCATTGCTGATCCTGAGCCCATGGGTCACCGAGCCGAACTTGATCGAGGTCAGGATCGGCTCCAGCGACCAGTACAAGGCGATCACCGCCAGGGTCAGGGTGGCGAAATCGCCGAACAGGTAGATGGCGGCTTTCGTCTTCGGCCCCAGATAGTGGAGGATCACGTCGATGCGGATATGGGCGCGTTCGCGGATTGCCGAGGATGCGCCGATCCAGGCCAGGTAGATGAAGGCGTAGCGGGCGATCTCCTCGCCCCAGATCGAAGAATAGCTGAGGACAAAGCGGCGGATCACCTCGGTCGAGATGGTCGCCACGATCATGGCGTAGAGGATCAGCAGCAGCCAGCGCTCGCCGTCCTGATCGATTTTCCGAAGCACTCCGCCCATTGCAAGCCTCCCCGGTGGCAGGAAGGGCGGCCCCTTGGGTCCGGGGCCGCCCGCCCGATCAGACGTCGTGCACGTAGAGACGGCCCTGGGTGTTGGCCGCTTCCAGCAGACGGTCGAAGGTCGCGATCGATCCGGCGAGATCGGTCTTGAACTCGTTCCATTCCGAACGCTGGTGGCCGGCCGCCGCGACCCATTCCTCCATCTCCGACGCATTCGGTGCGTAGAACTGCACGCCGGCCGCCGACAGCTCGGCCATCGAGTAGGCGCGGGCCGCCGGAACCTTTGCCAGGTTCTGCTGCATGGTGACGTCGGAGGCGAACTCGATGCCCTCCTGCAGGTCGCCGGGCAGGCTGTTGAACCATTCCAGATTGCAGGAATAGACCTGGGAATCCGGGACCGACCGGTTGAAGGTCACCCAGGAGAGCACGTCCTTGAAGCCGAAGACGTGCAGCGCCTCGACCGAAGGGTCCAACGCATCGGCCACGCCCTGTTTGATGGCGCTCGGGGTCTCGCCCCAGGCGACCGGGGTCGGGTTGGCGCCCAGCAGGCGGTAGAACTGCTGCAGGATCTGCGAGCCGGGCACGCGGAACTTGATGCCCTGCATCTGCGCCGGGGTGCGGATCGGCCCGTCGATGCCCTGGCGCAGGGCGACCACGCGCGGGTCGATGCAGACATACCAGAGCGGCTTGAAGCCCTTGGCCTCGACCTTCGGGTTCACTTCCGCCGCCCAGGCGTCGGAGGTCACCAGGTTGATGAACTTCTGGTTCTCACCGCACCAGTACGGGATGTTGATCAAATCGACGGTCGGCGCAAACGGCGCGAAGTTGGACAGCGAGTGCTGTGCCGCCTGGATGGTGCCGCCCTGGACCTTCTGGGCCAGAGCGCCGCCGGCGCCCAGCTGCCCGCCCGGGGCCAGGCGCACATAGATCCGGCCGTTGGACATGTTCTGGATGTTCTCTTTGAAATCCAGTTGCATGATCGGATAGCTGCGCGACGCGCCCAGGATATAGGCGGTGGCGACCGTCATGATGTGTTCGGCGGCGTCCTCGCGGTCCCGCTCCTCGCGCGCGTTCTGCGCCGAGGCTTCGGTGGAGCCGAGGGTGCCGGCGGCCGCCGCGACCACGGCGGCGGTAAAGCCGTATTTGCCGGTGAGTTCGAAGAAACGCCGGCGTTCCGCGGATTGCAGCGTATCCGGATCCCGTGATGTCATGATTGTCCTCCCTAGGTATGGGCCGCTTGCCTGCGGCCGGATTCAACGCGCGGCTTCGCGGTCCAGCGCGGCGATGACGAAACAGATGATGGCGGCCAGCAATACGAGGAATTCGGCGACGTCGCCGGCATGGACCGGGGTGGTGGCCCCGACCAGGATCGATACCTTGCCGACAATGATGTTCAGGACGAAGAGGCCGAAGAGGACCACGGAGGCGCGGAAGGCCAGCCGGCCGATGGCTCGCGGATGTTGCGCCATGGTTGCCTCTCCCCGTTTTGTCCGGCCCGTTTCGGGCCTTTGTTGTAAACGTTTACAAGCTGAACAGGCTAAGCCAGCGGCGTATTGACGTCAAGCGGTGAACGGCCGCTGGATTGACTCTTCCGCATCCGATATGATCGAATCCACTGCGGTTTGTAAGAATTTCAGGGTACTAGCATATGTCGGCGCCTGAGCCGATTGTCAGAAAACGTTTACAGCGACGGCTGACGGATCGCCCGACCCTGCATGACGTGGCCGCCCTGGCGGGCGTATCGACGGCAACCGTATCGCGCTGCCTGAACGAGGCCGATTCGGTCCGCTCGGAACTTCGCGAGCGGGTCCAATCGGCGATTGCAGAGCTGGGCTACACGCGGCACGGCGCCGCCCGGGCCCTGGCCAGCCAGCGCTCCCACGCCGTCGGCGCCGTGGTCCCGACGCTGGACAACGCGATCTTCGCGACCGGCATCCAGGCCATGCAGGACCGCCTGTCGACCGCCGGCTACACGCTGCTGCTGGCGAGCTCGAATTACGATGTGGCCGAGGAGCTCAACCAGGCCCGAAGCCTGATCGAACGCGGACTGGACGGCCTCATGCTGATCGGCGAGGCGCGGCCGCCCGGCCTCTACGACCTGCTTGACCGCAAGGCAATCCCCTACGTCAACACCTGGACCTACCGGCCGGACAGCCGCCATCCGTCGATCGGCTTCGACAACCGCGGCTCGGCCTATCGCATCGCGTCCTATCTCATGGATATGGGGCACACGCGCATCGCCATGATTGCCGGACTGAGCGCCGGCAACGACCGCGCGGCCGAACGGCTCGACGGGGTCAGGGAGGCGTTGGCGGAGCGGGGGCTGGCATTCGGCGACGGCCTAGTGATCGAGAGCGCCTACGCCATCAGCGAGGGGCGCCAGGCGCTGCGGCGCCTGATGGCGGCGGATCCACGCCCTACGGCGGTCATCTGCGGCAACGACGTGCTGGCTTATGGGGCGTTGTTCGAATGCCATGCGCTCGGCATCGCCGTGCCGGACGCGGTATCGATCACCGGCTTCGACGACCTCGAACTGGCGGCGGAGCTGACCCCGGCGCTGACCACCATGCATGTCCCGTCGGACGCCATGGGCCGGCTGGCGGCGGAATACCTGCTGCACCGGATCGACGGCCAGCCGGCGCCGGACGCCACCCGTCTCGACGTCGACCTGATCATCCGGGGCTCCACCGGCCCGCCGCCGCGCTAGCGGGGGAGCGGGTCAGCCAAGCCGGTCCAGAAGGGAAAACAGCGACGCCTTTTGTCGTTCGGACAGGTGGCGGGATATCCGCCGGTCATGATCGGTCACCAGGGTCTTGAGACGGTCCAGGGTCCGCGCGCCGGCATCGGTCAGAAAGATTCCGTTGGACCGCCGATCGCCTGGCGGCCGCCGGCGTTCAACGAAACCCATGGCCTCCAGGCGGTCGATCTTCGCCATGGCGCCGGAACGGGCGATGCCCATGATCTGCCCAAGTACGGTCTGCTTCAGACCCGGATTGGCGCCGATGATCACCAGCGCGGCAAACAGCGGCGGCGTGATGCCGGTGCCGGCCATGGTCCGATCGAAATCCTCATAAATCGAGATCTGCGCCCGACGCACCGCATAGCCGACCAGACCGTCGAGGACGTCGTAGTCGACGCCGGGCCTGTGGGCGTCGAAGCGTTCGCCGTCCCACGCGTCAGCATGCTGGTCGTCCGGCCTCGGTTTCGGAGCGCTCATCGGCAGGCATCTCAATGGTCGTCTTCGTGCTACTGCAACACTAGACAATCGGCACGGGGAGAGGAACTCATCATAACTGTAATGATAGATAACAGTTATGATTGCGGACATTAGGCCGGACCGGCATACTGCCGGCTGAACGACAAAGGCGGGCAAACCCGCACCAAATCAGGGAGACGACCATGCGCCTCATACGGATGTTCCTGTGCTGCCTTGCCCTTGGCGGCGTATTTGTTCCCGGCATCGGCCAGGCCCAGGAGGTGATCCTGCGGCTGCATCATTTCCTGCCGCCCATGGCGCCAGCCCATGCCGACTACCTCCAGCCCTGGGCCGAACGGGTCGGCGAACAGTCCGGCGGCCGGATCGAGGTCCAGATCTACCCGGCCATGCAGCTCGGCGGCGGGCCGCCGGCCCTGTTCGACCAGGCCCGCGAGGGGGTGGTCGATCTGGTCTGGACGCTGACCGGCTACACCCCCGACCGGTTCCCGAAATCCGAGGTCTTCGACCTGCCCTTCCTGCCGGTCTCGGCGGAGGCCACAAGCCAGGCCGCCTACGAGTTCTACCAGTCGCACCTGCTCGACGAATTCGAGGACGTGCACGTCCTCATGGTCCACACCCACGGTCCGGGCCTGCTGCACGTGAAGGGGGACGGCATCCGCACCCTCGACGATCTGGAGGGCCTGCGGCTGCGCGGGCCGACGCGGATGACCACGCGGCTGTTGCAGGCGCTGGGCGCCTCGCCGGTCGGAATGCCGGTGCCGCAGGTTCCGGAGGCGCTGTCGCGCGGCGTGATCGACGGCACCATCCTGCCCTGGGAGGTGACGCGGCCGTTGCGGGTGGCGGAGCTGGTCGACAGCCACACCAACTTCTCCGGCGATCGCGGCCTCTACACCACGCTGTTCGTCTTCGCCATGAACAAGGCCGCCTATGACGGCTTGCCCGGCGATCTGCGGGCGGTGATCGATGCCAATTCCGGCATTGCCGAAGCCCGCGAAATGGGCCGGGTGATGGATGCGGCCGACGCGCCCGCATATGACCTCGCGGAGTCTCGCGGCAACGCGCTGATCGTGCTCGACGAGGCGGAAACGGTCCGCTGGCGGGAGGCGTCCGAAGCGGTCGTCGCCGCCTGGACCGCCGAGATGGATGAGCGTGGTCTAGATGGCGAAGGGCTGGTGCGGGACGCCGTGGCCCTGGTTGAAAAATACGCCGATGCGCCATAGCGCCGGCGTCGGCAGCGGAGGCCGGCCTATGGAGGTGATGATCATCGGCGGCGGCATCGGCGGGCTGTCCACCGCGCTCAGCCTGCATGCCGCCGGAATCCCGGTCCGGGTCTTCGAATCGGTGCCCGAGATCAAGCCGCTCGGCGTCGGCATCAACATGCTGCCCCATGCGGTCCGCGAGCTCACCGAACTCGGCCTCCAGGACGCCCTTGCCGAGACAGCCATCGCCACCGGCTCGCTGACCTATTTCAGCAAGCTTGGCCAGCGTATCTGGCAGGAGCCACGCGGCCTGGCGGCCGGCTACCACTGGCCGCAATTTTCCATCCATCGCGGCGCCTTGCAGATGATCCTGCTTGAGGCCGTGAAGGCCCGGCTGGGCGCCGACCGGATCGTCACCGGCCAGCATCTGGCGCGGTTCGAGCAGGATCGGGATGGGGTCACCGCCTGGTTTGTCGGGCCGGGCAGCGACGAACCGAGCCATTCCTACCGCGCCGAGGTGATGGTGGCCGCCGACGGCATCCACTCGACGGTCCGCCGGCACTACCATCCCGACGAGGGCCTGCCGAAATGGAACGGCGCTATCCTGTGGCGGGCGACGACGGAGGCGGAACCGTTCCTGGACGGCGCCTCGATGATCATGGCCGGACATCAGGCGCAGAAATTCGTTGCCTATCCGATCAGCCGGTCGGCGGCCGACCGGGGCCGGTCGCTGGTCAACTGGATCGCCGAGCTGCGCTTCGACGACCGCGACCTGCTGCGGCGCGAGGATTGGAACCGGCCAGGCCGGCTGGAAGACTTCCTTCCCGCCTTCGAGTCCTGGCGGTTCGACTGGCTGGATGTGCCGGCGCTGATCCGTGGCGCCGAAGCGGTCTATGAGTTTCCCATGGTCGACCGCGACCCGCTGGAGCGCTGGAGCGACGGCCGGATCACGCTGCTCGGCGACGCCGCCCATCCGATGTATCCGATCGGCTCCAACGGCGCGTCCCAGGCCATTCTCGACGCACGGGTCCTTGCCCACGCCCTGGCGACCACCCCTGACCCGGTCGAGGCGCTGCGGTCCTACGACGAAGCCCGCCGGCCGGCCACCGCGCAAATCGTCCTGGCCAATCGCGGCAACGGCCCCGAACAGGTGATGCAGATCGTCGAGGACCGTGCACCGGACGGCTTCGACTCCCTGGACGACGTGATCACCGCCGAGGAACTGGAGGCGGTGGCGCAGGCCTACAAGCAGGTCGCCGGCTTCAGCCGCGACGACCTCAACACGCGGCCGTCACTTGGGGTGTCCGCGCACTAGGCGCTGGGCCCGACCATGTTCTCCGGCCGCACCCATTGGTCGAACTGCTCCTCGGTCAGCAGCTCCAGTGCCACCGCCGCGGCCTTCAGGGTGGAGCCGTCGGCATAGGCCTTCTTGGCGACCTTGGCGGCGTTGTCGTAGCCGATATGCGGGTTGAGCGCCGTCACCAGCATCAGGGATTCGTGCAGCAGGGAGTCGATGCGCTCGCGGTTGGCCTCGATGCCGACCACGCAATTGTCGGCGAAGCTGCGCGCCGAGTCGGCCAGCAGCCGGATCGACTGCAGCAGGTTGAAGATCATCACCGGCTTGAAGACGTTCAGCTCGTAATGGCCGTTGGACCCGGCGATGCTGACGGCGGTGTGGTTGCCCATCACCTGGGCGCAGACCATGGTCATGGCCTCCGACTGGGTCGGGTTGACCTTGCCCGGCATGATCGATGAGCCCGGCTCGTTGGCCGGCAGGACCAGCTCGCCGATGCCGCAGCGCGGGCCGGAGCCCAGCAGGCGGATGTCATTGGCGATCTTCATCAGGCTGACGGCGACCGTGTTGCAGGCGCCCGACGCCTCCACCACGGCGTCATGGGCCGCCAGGGCCTCGAACTTGTTCTCCGCCGTCACGAATGCGAAATCGGTGATGCGCGCGACCTCTGCCGCAAAGGCCTCGGCGAAGCCCTCCTTGGCATTCAGCCCGCTGCCGACGGCGGTCCCGCCCTGAGCCAGCTGCAGCAGGCGCGGCAGGGTGTCGCGCACCCGGGCGATGCCATAGGCCACCTGGCAGGCATAGCCGGAGAACTCCTGCCCCAGAGTCAGCGGCGTGGCGTCCTGCAGATGGGTGCGGCCGATCTTGACGATCTCGGCGAATTCCTTGGCCTTGCCGTCCAGGGCCGCGTGCAGGTGCTCCAGGCACGGGATCAGCTCGTGCTCGATCTGCTCCACGGCTGAGATATGCATGACGGTCGGGAAGGTGTCGTTGGACGACTGGCCCATATTGCAGTGGTCATTGGGATGGACCGGCGATTTCGAGCCGATCTCGCCGCCCAGCATCTCGATCGCCCGGTTGGCGATGACCTCATTGGCGTTCATGTTGGTCTGGGTGCCGGATCCGGTCTGCCAGACCACCAGGGGAAAATGCTCGGCCAGGGTGCCGTCGATGACCTCCTCGGTGGCGGCCACGATGGCCTCGCCGACCTTGGTGTCGAGCGCGCCCAGCGACATGTTGACCAGGGCCGCCGCCTTCTTCTGGATGCCCAGGGCCCGCACCAGCGGTGCCGGCATGCGCTCGCCGCCGATCTTGAAGTTCTGCAGCGACCGCTGGGTCTGGGCGCCCCAATAGCGGTCGGCGGGCACCTCCATCTCGCCCAGGCTGTCGGTCTCGATGCGGATGTCTGGCGTGTCGGCCATGGATCGGATCTCCAAGGAATTCAAGGCGGCGGTGTGCTCGCCCGTCATCATAATCTGCGGTCGGGGGTCATGACGACCCGGGCGTCACGGCATTTGTAGATCACCACAGAGACACGGAGACACAGAGACCCAAAGATCCCTACCAGTCGTCATTCCCGCGAAAGCGGGAATCCAGAAGTCACAGTTCTGACGGCGGAACCTCTGGGAAACCTGGATTCCCGCTTTCGCGGGAATGACGAAGTTCATGTTGATTTGGTTCTCTGTGTCTCTGCGCCTCTGCGGTTCGAAACGGTTGGTTCCGGCATCGGCCCTTAGGATGTTCTGGGCGTCAGACGGGTTACGTGCCCCATCTTGCGGCCCGGGCGGGCTTCGGCCTTGCCGTAGAGGTGCAGCCGGGCGCCGGGGTCCGCCAGCAGGTCGGGCCAGGTCTCGGCATCGGCCCCGATCAGATTGGTCATGACCGCGTCGGAGTGGCGGTCGACGGCGCCCAGCGGCAGGCCGCAGATCGCCCGGACCAGCTGTTCGAACTGGCTGGTGGCGCAGGCGTCCAGGGTCCAATGGCCCGAATTGTGCGGTCGCGGCGCCAGCTCGTTGACCAGCAGCCGGCCATCGGCGGTGTGGAACATCTCCACCGCAAGCAACCCGACGATGTCCAGCGCCTCGATCAGCCGGCCGGCGATTTCCTCCGCCGCTTCGGCCTCGGTGTCGGGCAGCGCCGCCGGTACGATGGTCTCGGCCAGGATATGGTCGCGATGGCGGTTCTCGACCGGCGGGTAGCAGGTGATGGTGCCGTCCAGCGCGCGCGCGGCGATCACCGAAAGCTCGAAGTCGAAATCGACGAATCCTTCCAGGATCGCCGGCTGGTCGCCTATTCGCGCGGCGGCGGCCTCGGCCTCACCGGCCTCGCGGATGACCGCCTGGGCCTTGCCGTCATAGCCCATGCGGGTCGATTTCAGCACCGCCGGGGCGCCGATCTCCGCCAGCGCCGCCGGCAGCTCGGTCGCAGCCGGCACCGAACGGTAGGGCGCTACGGCGACGCCGAGGCCGGAGACGAAATCCTTCTCGGCGAGCCGGTCCTGGCAGATCGACAGCGCCTTCGGCCCGGGCCGCACCGGCACCCGTTCGGCCAGGAAGGCGACGGTGTGGTGCGGGATGTTCTCGAACTCGTAGGTCGCGACGTCGACCGACTTGGCGAAGCGCTCCAGCGCGGCCTCATCGCCATAGGTGGACAGGGTCGCGCGGTCGGTGACCTGGGCCGTCGGGCTGTCCGGCTCCGGGCAGAAGACATGGGTGCGATAGCCGAGGCGCGCCGCCGCCTGGGCCGTCATGCGGCCGAGCTGGCCGCCGCCCAGCATGCCGATGGTGCTGCCGGGCGGGAGCGTCCTGTCGGTCATTCGTCGGCCGGTGCGGCAGCCACGGCCTCGGTCTGCCGCGCCCGCCAGGCGTCCAGCGCCGCCGCCACCTCGCTGTCGCCCAAAGCCAGGATCGAGGCGGCCAGCAGGGCTGCGTTGATGGCGCCCGGCTTGCCGATGGCCAGGGTCCCGACCGGCACGCCGCCGGGCATCTGGACGATGGACAGCAGGCTGTCCATGCCCTGCAGCGCCTTGCTCTCCACCGGCACGCCCAGGACCGGCAGGGGTGTCATTGCAGCCGTCATTCCGGGAAGGTGGGCCGCGCCGCCGGCACCGGCGATGATGACCTGGATGCCGCTCTCCCGGGCCGAGGTGGCGTAGTCGCGAAGCCGCTCGGGCGTGCGGTGGGCGGAGACGATCCGGGTCTCGTGGTCGATACCCAGGGCGGCGAGGGTTTCCGCGGCATGGCGCATCGTCGCCCAGTCCGACTGGCTGCCCATGATGATCCCGACAGGGGGAGCGTTTTGCGAGGGCCGGTCGGTCATGATAGCGACTTCTGGTTGAGCGATGGCTGTTGATATTCATCATCTACGATGAATAAGCGGGCGATTATAGGCGGACAGGTATCCGGCACAAGTGTTGTCAGGAATTCGTCGCAGGACCGGCGTTTAGAATTTGGTATGATATTTACGCAAGACTTCGAAGTTGGTCACCAGTCAGCCGCGATAGGCGTTCGACGCCGATGAGAATCTCTGGCAAGGGGCCGGCCCAGCCGGCTGCCACCGTAAGGCCCGTGTCCGGCGTTTCCGCGCCGGCCAAGACGGAGGCCAGTTCGGCCGCCCCGGCCCGTTCCGTCGGCGAGGTGGCCACCTTCCTTGGAATTCCGGAGGCCGAGCTGACGCCCAGCGTACGCGAGGGCCTGTCCAAGCTGATGGCGGAAGTCGAGCGGCTGCGCCAGGACAATGAGGAGAAGGATCGGCGGATCAGCTATCTCGAGCGCCTGGCTGACGAAGACCCGCTGATGCCGATTCTGAACCGCCGCGCCTTCGTGCGCGAGCTGTCGCGGATGATGGCCTTCACCGACCGCTATGGCGGTGTCTCAAGCGTCGTCTTCTTCGATGTCGACGGCATGAAGGCGATCAACGATACCTATACCCATGCCGCCGGCGACGAGGCGCTGGCGCATGTGGCCAACACCCTGCTGAACAATGTCCGCGGTTCCGACGTGGTCGGCCGCCTGGGCGGCGACGAGTTCGGCGTGCTGCTGGTGCAGGCCGACCAGGCGGCGGCAAACGGCAAGGGTGCGGCGCTTGCGGAGACCATCAGCTCGACTCCGTTCTTCCATGACGGAAACTCGCTGACGGTGTCGGTGTCCTACGGGGCGTTCGCATTCTCCGGCGCGGGCGAGCCGGATGAAATCCTGAACGCCGCCGACCGGGCAATGTACGAGCGCAAGCGGCGCTCGCCTTAGTCCTTCCGGATATCGCCTTAGGCGATGATATCCGGCAGCAGCTGGCTCTCGATCTTGGCGATTTCGTCCTTCAGCATCAGCTTACGCTTCTTCAACCGCTTGATTTGCAATTGGTTGGCGGGCGTGTCACCGGTGATCTGGCCGATAACGTCGTCAAGGTCGCGATGTTCCAGCCGAAGGGATACAAGCCTCTCTTGCATATCCTCGGTCTCGTCCATCAACGCCGTCCCTCTCGATCCTCGACGCGTCGAATACTAACAGAACTCGCGCCCGTTCGCATCTCCGCTGGCGGCATTCCGCGGAGCCGTCGCCGGGAAATCGGCGAAGTAGGGGTGCGAACGCATTGCGGCTCCATAATCCGTTGCGGTGGGGACGCTTTCTGCTAAACCTACGCGCTGTTTGCCCATGGCGACCTGGGACTCTCGAACATGGTAAGCGAAAAGCGCATTGGCATCCTGACCAGCGGCGGCGATTGCGCCGGGCTGAACGCGGTCATCCGGGCTTCGGTCTATCGGGCCGCGGAGCTGGGCTGGACGGTGATCGGCATCAAGGAAGGCACCATGGGGCTGCTGTCGCGGCCGCTGCAATACGAGGTGCTGCGGCCGGAACGCTTCAACGGCAATATCCTGCGCCTGGGCGGCACCATCCTCGGCACCACCAACAAGGGCAATCCGTTCGATTTCCCGATGGCCGACGGCAGCCACAAGGACCGCTCGGAGGAGATCATCGGCGGTTGCCGGGAACTCGGTCTCGAGGCGCTGATCGTCATCGGCGGCGACGGCAGCCTGGCGATCCTGCGGAAGCTGGCGCAGCAGGGCGATCTGAAGATCGTCGGCATTCCCAAGACCATCGACAACGATGTCGGGTTGACCGAGACTTCGGTCGGGTTCGACACCGCCGTGACGGTGGCCACCGAGGCCCTGGACCGGCTGCAGCCGACGGCGGCCAGTCACGCCCGGGTCATGGTATTGGAGGTCATGGGCCGTGATGCCGGCCATATTGCGCTCTATGCCGGGGTGGCCGGCGGCGCCGATGTGATCCTGATCCCGGAGATCCCGTACTCGATCGAGGGCATCTGCGAAAAGATCCACAGGGTGCGCCAGATCGGCCGCAACTTCGCGCTGGTGGTCGTCTCCGAGGCGGTGAAGACGCTCGGCGGCGATGCCTTGCAGAAGGAGTATCATGGCGGCGAGAAGCGTTTCGGCGGCATCGGCGACTATCTGAGCGAGCGGATCGCGGCGGCGACCGGGGCCGAATCCCGGGTCACGGTGCTTGGCCATGTGCAGCGCGGCTCGAGTCCGAGCTGGCGGGACCGGCTGCTGGCCACCAGTTTCGGCGTGCATGCGGTCGACCTGATCGCTCAGGGCAAGTTCGACCGCATGGTCGCCTGGTCGAATCGCCAGGTGGTCGACGTGCCGCTGGAAGAGGCGATCGCCGACTACCAGGACGTTGAGCTGGAAGGCTCCCTGGTCAAGACCGCGCGCGGCCTCGGGATCTATATCGGCGACGAACCCGCGAGCTGACCCGGCGGGCCCGTAGGCCTCTGATTTTCCGCAATATCTGCGGCGTTCCTACCGCGTCGCGACCGCCGCTGCGCCGGCTTCGCCGGGCGTTCGAGCCGGCATCGGACGTGCCGGCGGATGTCCGGCTGCGACGGTTTGTCTATGGGATTGATTTGTCATAATCCGGCCGCTGGTCATATAGTTGTAACGACTGGACCGCCGTCCAGTGATCGACTGACCAACTGTTGGAGACTGGAATGTCGGAAATAGAGCGGATGGATTCCTTGCGTGCCAGGCATTCGAGCCTGGATGAGCAACTCAAGATCGAAATCCAGCGTCCGCTCCCCAACGCCGAAGAGATATCCCGACTGAAACGAGAAAAACTTAGACTGAAAGACGAGATCTTCCGACTCTCCAGCCATTCGGCGGAAACCAGGGTCGGCTAGAACGCCGCAAGCGGCGGACAGCGACGTCCGCCGCTTTTTGCTGAACGCCACTGCAAGGCGCCGGTACCTCTGCAAATCCGGCAGGGGGCGCGGGTGGTTTTGTGAATCGCCGCGGCCTGCGGAGCACCGCCTAGAGCGGCTCGGATTCCGATTCCACCGATAGAGACGCAAAATCCGGCATTGCCGGTTCCCCGGTTTCGCCGCCATCCGCGGCCGCATCGTCTTCGACCGGAGCCGGCTTGGCGGATTTCGCGGATTTGCGCACCTTCGACAGCGCCTCCTCCAGTTCCTTCTGGGTGCACAATCCCAGCAGCACCGGATGCTGCGGCTTGATGTTCGCCGAGTTCCAGTGAGTCCGCTCGCGCACAGCGTTGATGGTCGGCTTGGTGGTGCCGATCATGCGCGAGATGGCGGCGTCGCTCAGCTCCGGATGGGATTTCAGCAGCCAGGCGATGGCATCCGGCTTGTCGCCGCGCTTGGTCACCGGGGTATAGCGCGGACCCTTGGACCGCTGGGTCGGCGCCGGCAGGTCGGATTCCGCCATTTTCAGCTTGGCGGACGGATCGGCGGAGCAGCGGTCGATTTCCGCCTGGGTCAGCTGGCCGTTGGCGATGGGGTCCAGGCCGACCATGCCGATCGCAACCTCCTGGTCGGCGATGGCATTGACCTCCAGCTCGTGCAGGCCGCAGAACTCGGCGATCTGCTGAAAGGTCAGCGCGGTGTTCTCGACCAGCCACACGGCGGTTGCCTTGGGCATCAACAACTGGGCCATCTATCCTCCTTCACCGGCCATCCGGCACGGTGGCAATAGGCTATCGCTGCGCACCCGGGTCCGGGCGCGGCGCCAAGTGGCGTCTCTCCGCTAAGTCGCTGGATACCGGCAATATAGGGTTTTGCAACGGCGAAGCAACGCCGCTTTTCCGGGGAGGTTCGTCAGCTGCCTGCCAGCAGCACGATCTTCCCGATATGGGCGCCCTCATCCAGCATGGTGTGCGCCGCCGCCGCCTCTGCCAGCGGGAAGGTGGCATGCATCACCGGTTTGACGGCGCCGGAATCCAACAGCGGCCAGACCTTGTCGCGCAGGGATCGGGCGATGGCGGCCTTGTCGGCCGGAGAGCGGGGCCTGAGCGTCGATCCGGTCAGGGTCAGCCGCTTCACCATCATCACCTGGATGTTGAACGTCGCCTGGGCACCGCCCAGAACGGCGATGCTGACATGCCGGCCGTCCACCGCCATCGCATCGATGTCGCGGGCCAGGTATTCGCCGCCGACCATGTCGAGCACCACATCCACACCGGTTCCGCCGGTCAGGTCGCGGACGATGGGACCGAAATCCTCTTCGCGGTAATTGATCGCGCGCTCCGCCCCCAGCGCCTCGCAGGCGGCGCATTTTTCGGCGTTTCCGGCGGTGGTGAAGACCCGCGCGCCGAACGCCTTGGCAAGCTGGATGGCGGTGGTGCCGATGCCGCTGGACCCGCCATGGACCAGGAAGGACTCGCCCTCCTGCAGCCGCCCGCGGTCGAACACGTTGGTCCAGACGGTGAAATAGGTCTCCGGAAGGGCCGCGGCCTCGGTCAGGGACAGGCCCTTGGGTATCGGCAGGCAATGGGCGGCATAGGTGACGCAGTACTCGGCATAGCCGCCGCCCGGTGTCAGGGCGCAGACCTGGTCGCCGACCTTCCAGCCGGCATCTTCCGCGCCTGGGCCGAGCGCAGCCACGGTTCCCGCGACCTCCAGACCGGGGAGCGGGCTTGCATCCGGCGGCGGCGCATAGGCCCCCTTGCGTTGCAGCACGTCCGGGCGGTTCACGCCGGCCGCCTCGACGGCGATCAGGAGCTGCCCTTCGCCCGGCTCCGGCAGCGGGACCGTCGCCGGCTGCAATACCTCTGGGCCGCCGGGCTCGACGATCTGGATGGCGGTCATGGAGGCGGGCAATCCCGTGCTCATCGGTGGTCTCCGCTTGGCGCACGCAGGGCTTGCAGGTGTAGCCGCCGGTCCGCAAAGTGGCAACAAAGATGGAGGACACCGATGGATCTTGACGACCTGGAACCCCGGAACCGGCCGCCGCAAAAGAAGAACCTCGACGTCATGTCCCTGGACGAGCTGGACGACTACATCGTGGAGCTGAAGGCGGAAATCGCCCGCGTCGAGCAGGAAATCTCAAAGAAGAAGGAGCACCGCGACAGCGCCGACGCGATCTTCAAATCCTAGGTCCGGCGGATTGAGGGGCGGTCGGTCAGGCCGCCTCGCGCATCATCTCGTCGAGACGGCCGACCCGCTCGTACAGGCTCAGCGTGCGGTCGAGCAGGGTGCAGATCGCCGGCGGCAGGCGGTCGTCGTCGGCGAAGCGGTCCTCCAGGCAGACCAGCTGGCCGCCGACGGCATAATCCGCCAACGCCTCGACCGGTGAGATCTCGCCGATCTGGGCCGCCCGCTGGCCGAGCAACCAGGCCATGGATTGGGTCAGCCGGCAGGTGACGCGCATGGTCTCCTGGGTGGCGATCAGGCGGGTTTCCGGATCCAGCGGCTGCAGATCGGCGGTTTCCTGATAGGCGATGTAGTTGCGCGCCTCGACCAGCAGGGCCAGGGCCTCTTCATAGGTCTTGTCGAAGAAGGCCGACACGGCGACGACTTCACTCATGATGTGCCTCCCCCCGTGTCGACTGCATGTCCATTTGCTGCCGCGAAACCCGTGTTTCGCGGTCCCGACACACTGCATCGCGGGCGTTAAAATAAGGTGCACGCGCGCCCGGCGCCGATGGCCGGATGCCTTGAAAGACACATCGTCGCTTCCCAGATTCAATGCGTGGCCGGATGCCTCCAAGGGTCCGGCCCTTAACCCGAAATGGCGTGGCCAAAGCGGCGCGCCGCAACTCTGGTATCGCTCAAAGGAGGATATCCATGACCGGTTTTGACCTGTCTCCCCTGTTCCGTTCCACCGTTGGCTTCGACCGCCTGTCGCGGGCGCTGGACACTGCGTTCCAGTCCGACGCGCGGGTCCAGGGCTACCCGCCCTACAACATCGAGAAGACCGGTGAGAACGACTACCGCATCACCATGGCCGTCGCCGGCTTCGGCGAGGACGACATCGAGGTCACCCAGGCCGAGAACACGCTCGTCGTGCGCGGCAAGGTCGAAAAAGAGGAAGAGCAGGGCCGCGTCCTGCATCGCGGCATTGCCGCGCGCAGCTTTGAGCGGCGCTTCCAGCTTGCCGACTATATCGAGGTCCGCGAAGCCAATCTGGTGAACGGGATGCTGCATATCAGCTTGGTGCGCGAGGTTCCCGAGGCCATGAAGCCGCGGACCATCGCCATCGGCAGTGCCGCCCCGGCGCAGATCGAGTCGCGCAAGGCCGCGTAAATCCGAACCATCTTATTGCGGTAAAGACAGGAGGCGGCGCTCCGGTTCGGCGCGCCGTTTTCCGCCGCATATGCGAAGAGACGGCCTCGCAACGGAAGTAAGAATCTGATCCTAACGCGAAGTCTGAAAAGTTACGCCACTAATTGGCGATCATATAGGCAAGAAAAAAGGGGCGCCTGCGGCTGGCCCCTTTTTTGAATTCTTGTTTTTGCCTCACCTGCTCAACCCGAGCAAGGGCTGCACACTATGGTTACATTTTTGCGACGTCAAGCCGAATTTGTGGTTAACCCACGGAGTTGCCAGGGATTTTGCGCAAAAAAAAGAGCCGCCCAAAGGGACGGCTCAGGTTCAACAGGGAGGCATCAACAAGAATCGGATCAATCAGAGACGGTACAACCGCCTAATCCGATAATGGTCAGCGTAGAGGCCATCCATTAAGGATTGGTTAACAGCCAAACTCTATTCCCGGCGGCCGATATCACGAACTCGTCACGCCCAGTAGCTCGCCGTTTATCCAGGATTCTCTAAGGAAATTTGGCCCGCGGGAACGTCCATTGCGGGCCCGTATGCCCGATGAACCGTTAGGATTCTCGGCGACGAAAAATACGAAAGGTAAGAAATTTCCTGAACCGATCCGGCAAGCTTCGCGCCAGATCATGTCACGGACACCAGGTCGACGCGGTCCGGCGGCGGACCGGCCGGAGCGATTCAGCGGGCTCCCGCCATGATGTCCTCCTCCTTGAGGAATCCGGCCTTCTTGGTCCTGAAGATGACCTCGCCGTTGCGATAGACGACGCGGGTGCCATGCCGGTAGTCCTGTTCGCTGTTCTTGGTCGCCTTGCCCTTGATGTTGGGATTGGATTTGGTGACGTGGCCGATGACGTAGGAACCGGTCTTGCCGGCACTGTGCAGCAGCTTGGACACCACCTCCGCGATGTTGTCGGCGACAACGGAAAACCCATCCTCGCCGGCAATGCTGCATCCATGGAACTGCACCCGGGCATTGCTGGCAAAGCGCGAGTAGTCGATGTCCGAGAACAGCTGCGACCGCGCGCCAAACGCATTCAGCTGGTCGCTGAAATACCCGCCGATATTGACACCCAGCTTGATCATCGTGCTGGTGGCGAAACCGCAATTGCGGTCGTCCTCGACAGAGAAGTTCAGCGTGTAGGGCGTGCCGTGGCTGAGGATGTCCAGCGACTGGATCGAGCTCTCCTTCTGGGCGCCGATCTTCTTCACGATCGTGTCGGCGCAGTCGATCTTGATGAATTCGCCGGTCGCCGCGAAATTCTTGTAGTCCTTCTGGACGTTCTTGCCGGCGTGATAGAAGGCCCAGTTGTGGGCCTTGCCGGCCGGCCGTTCCGTGCCGTCATTGTTAATTTCGCGGGTTCCGCCATAGAAGATGAGACGCTTCGCCATGGTGCCCTCGCATGCGAATTGATCAATGAAAACAAATCGCTGGCCGGCGTTTGCCGAACGCCGGACGATGCCCGGGGCTATGATGGATCAGGATCGGCCGCCGGGGTGTGACGAAGCTCACACCCCAGGGGAAAGGGCTCCACGCTATTGCGCGTATCCGGCCTCCTTCAGCGCGTCGGAGATCTCGTCCAGGATGGCCGGATCGTCGATGGTGGCGGGCATCTTGTAGTCGTCGCTGTCGGCGATCTTCTTCATCGTGCCGCGCAGGATCTTGCCGGACCGGGTCTTGGGCAGCCGGTCGACGATCACCGCAGTCTTGAAGGCCGCCACCGGGCCGATCTGGCCGCGCACCTGCTGCACCAGTTCCTTCACGATATCGCCGCCGTCGCGGTCGACGCCCGCCTTCAGCACGACCAGGCCCAGGGGCAGCTGCCCCTTCAGGGTATCGGTGGCGCCGATCACGGCCGCCTCGGCGACGTCCGGATGCGCCGAGAGCACCTCCTCGATGGCGCCGGTCGAGAGCCGATGGCCGGCGACGTTGATCACGTCATCGACCCGGGTCATCACCGAGATATAGCCGTCGGAGTCCACGAAGCCGGCATCGCCGGTCTTGTAGTAGCCGGGGAACTCCGCCAGATAGGCCTCGCGATAGCGGTCGTCGGCACCCCACAGGGTCGGCAGGGTGCCCGGCGGCAGCGGCAGCTTGCAGGCCAGCGAGCCCATATCTCCGGCCGGTACCGCATGGCCGTCATTGCCCAGGGCCTGAACGTCCCAGCCCGGCACTGCCACGGTCGGCGAGCCATGCTTGACCGGATGCTGCTCGATGCCCATCGGGTTGCAGGCGATGGCCCAGCCGGTCTCGGTCTGCCACCAATGGTCGATCACCGGCACCTTCAGGTGCTCCTCGGCCCATTGCAGGGTGTCGGGGTCGCAGCGTTCGCCGGCCAGGAACAGGGTGCGGAAGCCGCTCAGATCGTAGTCCTGCAACAGCTTGGCATCCGGGTCGTCGCGCTTGATGGCGCGGAACGCGGTCGGCGCGGTGAACAGCACCTTTACGTCATGCTCCTGGATGATCCGCCAGAACACGCCGGCATCCGGGGTGCCGACCGGCTTGCCCTCGAACACGATCGTGGTGCAGCCATGCAGCAACGGCGCATAGACGATGTAGGAATGCCCGACCACCCAGCCGACATCCGAGGCGGCCCAATAGACCTCCCCCGGATTGACGTCATAGAGGTTCTTCATCGTCCATTTCAGGGCGACCGCATGGCCGCCATTGTCGCGCACGATGCCCTTGGGCTGCCCGGTGGTGCCGGAGGTGTAGAGGATGTAGAGCGGGTCGGTCGCCGCGACGGCCACGCAATCGGCCGGTGTCGCGGCGTCCATCGCCGCCTTCCAGTCATGGTCGCGCCCGGCCACCAGCGATGCCTCATGCTCCGGCCGCTGCAGCACCACGCAGGCATCGGGCTTGTGCGTCGCCTGGTCGATCGCCGCATCCAGCATCGGCTTGTATTCGACGATGCGCCCGGGCTCGATGCCGCAGGAGGCCGATACGATCACCTTGGGCCGGCAATCGTCAATCCGGGTCGCCAGCTCATGGGGCGCGAAGCCGCCGAACACCACGGAATGCACTGCGCCGATGCGGGCGCAGGCCAGCATGGCGACAACGGCCTGTGGCACCATGGGCATATAGAGGATCACCCGGTCGCCCTTGGCCACGCCCAGCCCGGCCAGCACGCCGGCGAACCGGGCGGTCTTCTCGGTCAGCTCGGCATAGGTGAAGGTTTTCTTGCGGCCGGTGATTGGGCTGTCATAGATCAGCGCCGCCTGCGCGCCGCGCCCGGCCGCCACATGGCGGTCCAGCGCGTTGTGGCAGGTGTTGAGCTCGCCGCCGGCGAACCAGCGGTAGAAGGGCGGATTGCTGTCGTCCAGCACCCGGTCCCAGGGCTTGATCCAGTCGATCTCCTCGGCCGCGGCGCCCCAGAAGGCTTGCGGATCCTCCAGCGACCGGCGATAGACCTCGTCATAGCGTCCCATGGCGCAAACCGCTCCCTCATCAGCCTCATGTCCGGTCTTGGCGATGCCGGATCGATGGAAGTGTGCGTCAGGCGGATGCCGAGCGCAAACCCGCTGGCCCGACCGCCCGGTCGTGGTCAGCGCGGGGATTAGAAGATAGGATCGCCGCGAAGGGAAATGCGATGAATCAACAGCTCATCTACTTCGCCGATCCGATGTGCTCCTGGTGCTGGGGCTTCTCCCCGGCGATGGAGGCGGTCACGGCACGGTTCGGCGACCAACTGCCGGTCCGGCTGATCCTGGGCGGCCTCAGGCCCGGCACGACGGATGCCATGGACGAGGCCATGAAAAGCTCGATTCGGGAGCATTGGCAGCATGTGCACGAAGCCAGCGGCCAGCCCTTCGACTTCGCCTTCTTCGACCGCGAGGGTTTCGTCTACGACACCGAGCCGGCGTGTCGGGCGGTGGTCGCGGCCCGCAGGATCGACCCGGCCAAGGCGATGCCGATGCTGAAGCGGACCCATCGAGCCTTCTATGCCGAGAACGCGGACGTGACGGACCGCGCGGTGCTGTGCGGCCTGGCCGAAGAGGTCGGCCTCGACCGGGCGGAGTTCGAGGCGGTCTACGACGCCGATGAGACCCTGGAGGAGACCCGCAAGGATTTCGCCATTTCCTACCATTCCGGCGTCACCGGATTTCCGACGCTGATCGTCGGCTCCGACAAGGATGGCTATGCAGCGGTCAGCCGGGGTTTCCAGCCGGGCGAGCGCATCGAGGCACTGATCGCCGGCTGGCTGGCCGAGCGCGGATCGGTCGCCGTCTAAGGGCGGTAGTGGCTGAGGAAGACCGCGACCGCCTCGCGGATCGAATCGTCGATGGCTAGCAACGACAGGTCTTCCGATGGCGGGCCGGGTATCGGCGCGTCCACTCCGTACAGCACACGGAACCGCCGGGCACCGGAGGTGATGTCCAGCAGCTGGACGGCCGCTTGCGCGCTATCGTGGACGGTTAGGATGCCGGCCCGCGTGCGATCCTCCAGATACTCCGCGAGTTGACGTTCGGCCGCCGTCATGGCGGTTCGGTAGAGCCGCGATGCCAGCTCCGGGAAGCGGCCGATCTCGCCGATGATCATGCGCTGCAGCCCGACCGAGTCGGTCCAGGTCGTCAATTCGCAGAAGCGCGCGGCATAGGATTTCAGCGCCTCGGCCACGTCGTCGGAGTAGTGGTCCGGCGGCGGCAGCTTCTCCAGGAAGCGCTGGCTGACGAATTCGACGATGCCGACGAACAGCTCTTCCTTGTTCTTGAAGTGGTTGTAGATCGTGCGCTTGGTGGTGCTGGCCCTCAGCGCAATACCGTCCATGGTCGCCTGGGCAAAGCCGCGCTCCATGAACTCGTATTTGGCCGCCATGACGATGGCCTGACGCTTCGGCAGGCCGCTCAGATCCACGGCGAGGCCGGCCTCCGAGGCGATCGTTTCGGGGGATGTCTGTCCTGAATCCATGGCGTGCGGACTGTAGTCGGTTCCCTCTGCCGGATGCAAAACCGTCGTTGACGATGAGTATACTATACCGTATAGTATACTTCATGACAAGGCAGCGTCGGCGTTAAGGTCGACTCGTCCTGTCCCGCCATCCATTGCCGCCGACACCCTCCAGCGAAGGAGATCGCAGCGTGATCACCCTCTCCGTCAACGGCGAAGATCGCCGGCTCGACGTCGATCCCGACATGCCCCTGTTATGGGCGGTCCGCGACAGCCTGGGATTGACCGGCACCAAATTCGGCTGCGGCGTCGGCCTGTGCGGCGCCTGCACCGTGCTGGTGGACGGGGTCGCGACACGCACCTGCGTCACCCCGATCAGCGCTGTCGACGGGGCCGCGATCACCACCATCGAAGGGGTGGCCGCGGATGGCGAGTTGTCGCCGGTACAACAGGCCTGGATCGACGAGCAGGTGCCGCAATGCGGCTATTGCCAGTCCGGCATGATCCTGGCGACCACGGCGCTGCTGGCGGAGAATCCGCAGCCCAGCGACCAGGATATCGACGACGCCATAACCAATATCTGCCGCTGCGGCACCTATCCCCGGATCCGGCGCGCCATCCACCGTGCCGCCGATGAACTGGGAGACGCATGATGGGCAAGCTCACGCGACGCGCATTCCTGGTCACCGGCGCCGCGGTGACGGGCGGACTGGTGGTCGGCGCGGGATATCTGTCCTCGATCGACATGACCGGGCTGGACGGGTCCATCAACGACGATGGCACGGTCAGCCTCAATGCCTGGATCCGCATTGCCGAGGACGGCACCATCACCTTCGCCGTACCGCGCACCGAGATGGGCCAGGGGGTGCATACCGCCTTGCCGATGCTCGTGGCCGAGGAGCTGGAAGTCTCCCTCGACGGCGACAACATCCGGGTCGAGCATCCGGTCGAGGAGCTGGCGGTCTACGCCAATTACACGCTGGGCCTGAACGTCCGGCCGGAGGAGGCGACCGGACCTCTCTACTGGGCCGGCAAGAAGGTGTTCGGCATCTTCCCCTATATCGGCACCGGCGGCAGCACCAGCGTCGTCGCCGCCTGGGAGCCGCTTCGTGTCGCCGGCGCCTCGGCGCGGCTGATGTTGGCAGAGGCCGCAGCCGATGCCTGGCAGGTCTCGGCCGATGAGTGCTTCGGCGAGGACGGCCATATCGTGCATCGCCCGACCGGCCGCCGTCTGACCTATGGCGAGTTGGCCCGAGCGGCCGCGGCGAAGGCGCCGACCGAGAACCCGCCGCTGAAGCCGGCCAGCGAGTTCAAGCTGATCGGCCGGTCCACCGCCCGCCTGGACATTCCCTCGAAGGTCACCGGCGAGGCCACATTCGGCATTGATGTGACCCTGCCGAACATGGCCTATGCGTCGATCCGCCAGAGCCCGGTCTTTGGCGGCACCGTGCGGTCCATTGACGCCGATGCCGTGCGGTCGATGCCCGGAGTCATCGAGGTGGTGAACCTCGGCGAAGCGGTCGGCGTCGTGGCCGACAATACCTGGCATGCCAAGCAGGCGGTCAAGGCGCTGCCGGTCGAGTTCGACGACAGCGGCAATGCCGGCGGCGACTCGAGGCAGTGGCTGTCCGATATGCACCGGGCGCTGGATGCGGAAGAGGCCCATGCCTTCCGCGACGATGGCGATGTGGATGCGGTGATCGCCGGGTCGCAGCGCGTGGTCGAAGCGACCTACGAGACGCCGTTCCTGGCCCATGCCTGCATGGAGCCGATGAACTGCACCGCCCTGTTCGAGAACGGCAAGGCGGAGATCTGGATGAGCTCCCAGTCGCCGCTGACCGGCCGCTGGGGCGCCCAGCGCGGCGCCGAGCTGGTCGGTGCGGAGGTGACCGAGCCGGTCACCACCCATGTCACCCTCACCGGCGGCGGCTTCGGCCGGCGCGCCGATCTCGACCTGTCCAAGCAGGCGGTGGCGCTTGCGGCCTCGGTGCCTGGCCGCCCGGTCAAGCTGGTCTGGTCGCGCGAGGAGGACGTCCAGCACGACATGTACCGGCCGCCCGCGGTCAGCCGCTTTCGTGCGGCCCTGGACTCGGATGGCCATCCCGAAGCCTGGGAACATCGGGTCGTCACCCAGTCGATCGAACACTCCTTCGGCGAGCGCAATCTGCCCTGGGGCGGTGGCAACGGCGCCAAGGATCGTCTCTCCATCGAGGGCGCGGCCCACCTTGCCTATGGGATCCCCAAGGCGCGGGTCGACCTGGTCGACTATCCGACGCCGGTGCCGGTCGGCTTCTGGCGCAGCGTCGGGCATTCCAACAATGCCTTCTTCGTCGAGAGCTTCATCGACGAATGCGCTCACGCCGCCGGGACCGACCCGGTCGCCTATCGCCGCCGCCTGCTGGCCGACAGCCCGCGCCATCGCGCGGTATTGGACCTGTTGGCGGAGAAGGCGGGCTGGGGCCAGCCGCTGTCGGCCGGCCGCGGCCGAGGGGTGGCGCTGCACGAATCCTTCCGCTCGATCGTCGGCGAGGTGGTCGAGGTCACGGTGGCCGAGGACGGCGCGCTGGCCATCGACCGGGTAGTCTGCGTGGTGGATTGCGGCACGGTGATCAATCCCGACACCGTCAAGGCCCAGATGGAAGGCTCGATCCTGTTCGGCCTGACCGCGGCGCTCTATGGCGAGATCACCATCGAGGAGGGCCGTGTCGCGCAGTCCAACTTCTACGACTACGACATGCTGCGCATGGCCCAGGCGCCGGCGATCGAGACCCATATCGTGCCGAGCGCGGAGCCGCCCGGCGGCGTCGGCGAACCGGGCCTGCCCCCGGCAATCCCGGCCCTCACCAACGCCATCTTCGCGGCCTCGGGTGAACGGGTCCGGTCGCTGCCGGTCACGAAATCGGCGCTCTGGGTCGCCTAGGAGCAAACGGTGACGGACGTGACCTTAGCCCCCTCACCCTAACCCTCTCCCGCAAGGGGAGAGGGAATCCCAGCCGGCCCAGATCGGACTCCTCTCCCCTTGTGGGAGAGGAAGGGGCCCGCGGCGAAGCCGTGGGAAGGTGAGGGGGCTGATGAAGGCTTGCGCAATGCGCTCGTGTTTGGCGGCGATCGGCCGGCCTACGGCGCTGGTGTTTCGACAGTCTGGGTCGAAAGGCAATACCCGTCCTCGTGCAGCCAGCAGCCTTTGCCGCTTTCGTGCGGATCCCGGCGCAGCGACCGCACGGCCCTGGGACCAAGCAGGCCCGGGCGGCGAAGGGCGGCGACCAGCCTCTCGGCCTGCTCCGCACTCCGGCCGCTGGCGCAATGGATGATGCCGGTCCGGCCGACGAAGCGGGCGCCGTAGCGATCCCCAAGCCGGGTCACCAGCAAGAATTGTCCCCAGCCCTCCTGGCCCGTGAGCGGGACCAGAAGCCGCCCGTTATCGGCCAGGGAATCCAGCCAGAGCGACTCGATCGCGGTCACGCCGGCATTGACGATGATCGCGTCGCACTCGCCGGGGTCATGGGTGCGGCCGTCGCCGGCGACGGCCCGGACCTGAGGCCAGCCCGACAGGTTCGCCCGGGCCCGTTCGGCCAGGTGCCCGTCGAATTCCACCGCCTCCACATGCCCGTCAGGCCCGACGATCTCGGCCAGGATCGCCGAGTAGTAGCCGGTCCCGGTGCCGATGTGGCAGACGCGCTCGCCCCGCTTCAGGTCAATCCGGTCGTAGAGATAGGCCCACAGGCTGGGCTGGCCGTTGTTCAGGTCCCGCGCCGGATCGATGGCCACCAGGATGTCGTGATAGAGGTGTCGCGGGTCGTCGGTCTCAAGCGGCCCGTGATCGCGGCCGCCGGCCAGGATCTGCCACGGAGGAGGTCCAAGGAAGGCTTCGCGCGGCACCGCCGCGAAAGCGGCGATGACCGCGTCGGAGCGTGCCGGCGCCTGGAACCGCAGGCTCTCGGCGTACCAATGGCGGGCTGTTTCGAGATCGATCTCGCTCATCGACCTTGTCCGTCAATGTGGGCCAGGTCTCGGCATACTCGCTGAACACTGACGGTGACAAGGCTCTGGCGGGACCCGGAATTGCCATTCCGTGGGCATCGGATTGGGCGGTGCCATCCTCACCCTTCGACAGGCTCAGGATGAGGGTGATTGGGGGACGGACTGTGCCAAACGCACCCTCATCTTGAGCCTGTCGAAGGGTGAGGTCGGCTGAGCCCGAACCCCATTTGCAGGCCCCGAACGCAAGGAAGGCCGGAACCCGCTATACGGATTCCGGCCTCCCCTCACGCCTTGCCCTCCTTTCGGTTTCGCGGCTTGATCCGGACCAGATCGTCCAGCACGCCATCCATGCCGTTGCCGACGATGACGTTGCCGACCTTCTCGGACACCTTCTCAAGCGCCTCCAGCTCCTTCAGCCGCAAGAGGACCGGGTTGTCCTCCATCAGCTTGGCGGTGTTCAGCAGGGACCGCGTGGCCGCGGTCTCCTCCCGCCGCTTGATGACGTTCGCCTGGGCGGTCTTCTCCGCCTCGATGACCCGGTTCATCAGCTCCCGAACGTCGCCCGGAAGGATGATGTCCTTCACGCCGACGGACGGGACCTCGAGACCGGCGTCACCCAGGTTCGGCAGCAGCCGCTCGGCGATCGCCTCGTTGATGCCCAGCTTGTCGCCCAACACCTCCTCAAGCGTCCGGGTGCCGACCACCTGCCGGAGCGCGAACTGCAGCTCCTTGTACAGGTAGTCCTGCAGCTTGGCGGTGGCGGACACCGCCTTGACCGGATCGGCGATCCGGTAGACGGCAGTGATGTTGGCCCGCAGACCGATCCGGTCCTTGGTCAACACCTCCTGGCCGGTCACCTCCAGGGTTTGCAGCCGCTGGTCGAGCAGGGCCACGCTGACCTTCCGGACCGCCTTGAAGAAGGCATACCGGCCCGGCTTCAGCTGCCGGTCGAGCACGCCATCGACGTACAGCAGACCGACATGGTCGCTCGGCACCTCGGCGGTCAGCACCAGGTTGGTGGCGGACAGCCAGGTGGCCGGCGCCACCAGCGCCTCCGGCACGGCGATCTCGGCCGCGACGTCATAGACCTCGACGGTGATCGCCCGCAGCCGCTTGCCGTAGAACGCCACGCCGCCCGGACCGACCATGTCGACCAGCTTGCCGTCGGCAAACACCGCGGCGACCTGGGTATCGCCCATGTCGACCACGACGAAGTACTCGTCGACCAGCGCCCGGTGCGTCAGCACCAGGGCCGCCAGCGCGAAGTCCTTCACCGGCATCTGCCGCAGGTCCAGCCGCCGCAGCTCAAGCTTGCCTTGGCCCGGCGCAAACCGGTGCACGCCCGGCTCCAGAACCTTCCGGAACGCCCGGTCCCGATACATCAGGCCGAGCTCGTAATCCGCAATCCGCTCGGTCTTCCAAACCATAATCCTTCTCCCAGTTCAGCGGACCCTTCGGGAAGTCATCCGAAACCCCTCACCCTCCCACGGCTTCGCCGCGGGTCCCTCCCTCTCCCGCGAGGGGAGAGGGGCAAGTAGCGCGCCGGCCCATTTGGTTCCCTCTCCCCTTGTGGGAGAGGGAGGGACCCGCGCGTCAGCGTGGGAGGGTGAGGGGTCTACGAACGACCCCCCAATCCGCAATCAATGTTTCTGTCCGTGTCGTACGTCGTGCCCTGCAGTCAGAGGATGACCGGAAGACGTCCGACGGTCCGGTGCGGATGCCCTCGGCGCCGCCTCTGCGGACGCGGGCGGCGGGCGGGGGTGCCGGCCGGCATGACGTCCGGGGACATCAGGGGCCGAACCGGCGTGCCCGCCCGCCTTGCGCGAGCGCTCGGGCGGCGGATCGAGAGCATTCGGAACACCGTTCCGCCCGGCCCCGCCGCCTCGCCGCGCGGCCGAAGCCTTGCGGTCTGGTGGCGACGCCTGGACGTCTTCCGGCACCCTTCATTGGTTCTTCGCGTTATGGCGAAACCTGATTTCCAGTCAGGCGGATGAGGGGAGTTGAACCCCCGACTCCAAGGTCCGTAGCCTTGTGCTCTTCCAATCTGAGCTACATCCTGGTTGCAATGGTGGGAATCGAACCCACGACCTCCGAGGCTATCCTCGGCGCTCTGCACGCTGAGCTACATTGCCGTGCGGGCACGTGGCTCCGCTGAGCCCGGGATTGCCCTCGACACACGCAAGACCCATTACGGGGCCGCAAGCGCGCCGGCCGGGTCTACAGAACCCGTACCGCTGAGGTCGCACCCAACGTACCGTCCAATGAAGCCGTGCAACCCAAAAGGGTGCCGGCCTGTTCCTATGTTCCGTGTATTCGTTTCACGGTCCTGCCCTCCGTCTCGTGACTGTGTCCGGGCAGGACACGACGCAACGCGCGTGTCAGGCCCTGAGTGTGCCTGATTGCCAAGGCAATCGATGTATCGATCCAAACGCCATGGGTGCGTCCGTAGTTGCGTGTCTTCCCCGCGATGGGGTCGGGGTGGATACATCCGATAGGTGTGGCTTGTCAACCGCGCCGATGAAATTTTCTGTCCTGCCGCCTATCGCGGCCGCCCGCCCTGCCCGTATCGGCTGCGGCGTTCCGCCCGGCGGTCCTGGCGGTTGGCGCGGGTCCAGCGCCAGAGCTGGCCGAGGCTGGTGGAGGCGTTGTCGAAGCGCTGGTCCAGCGCCAGCTTGTCCATGAACGGCGTCCAGACCCGCTCCTTGAACCGCCGCCAGGCCCACCACAGAACCAGGAACACGACTGCCAGCCAGAAGAAGAAGACGATGCGGAAGATCGGGATCGGGTAATGGTCCGGGCCCGGTGCCGTTTCGACATTCACCGCGTTCGGGAACATCGAGAAGATCTCAATGCGCCAGCCATAGTGTCTGACGATCACCCAATTCGGCGCCTCGGCGGTCGAGCGCATGTCCTGCGCCTCGGTCTGCAGGTTGCCGGAATCGAATTTGAAGTAGAACGGGAAGCCCCAGCCGGTCTCCTCGTTGCGATAGACTCTGGGCCGCCCGTCCGGCCACACCGCGTTGATGAAGCGCACGTCGCGGGTGATGGCGGAGAGGTTGACCGCGTCCTCCTCCACGAAGTCCCGGGACAGCACGTTCATGCGCTTCACATCGGTGTCGACCACCCGGACCACGTCGTTGGAGGGCAGGTAGAAATCCAGGAAGGCCAGCGCCACCAGCACCAGCAGGATCCTGATACCCCAGGTGAAGTACTTCACGGCACGGCCCTCCTTTGGTCGGGCAATAGGGTGGGCGCGAAATGCTGTCCATTGACCCAGAGAGCGGTCATCTCACCCCAACCCATCGTCATTCCCGCGAAAGCGGGAATCCAGATTGCACGGTCTCGATGGCGGCACCGTCGCAACACCTGGATTCCCGCTTTCGCGGGAATGACGGTAGAGCGTTTGGTCGAATTCGCCGAACGCATCGCTACCGCAGTCAGCCCTGCCCTCATTTCCGTTTCCCCCAGGGGCCCTTCACTTGCGGGTCATGGCCGTAGAGGTGGTCCCAGACCTCGCTTTGCCGGCCCTGGTAATGGCGGGCCAGATAGTCGGCGACCAGGGTCCGGCGATGGTCTGGCCAGGTTTCGTAGAGTTCGTAGAACCGCTCCTTGTTGCAGATGAACAGCTGCCGACAGTCGAGCGGCGTCATCCGCGCCAGCAGATGGTTCACCAGGTCGCGGTCCTTATGCTTGCTGGAACGATAAAGGTAGAAGAAGGCCGGATCCTCCGGATCGATCGCCGGTGCGGAGCCGTCCTGCTCGATGCCGCGCAGCACCCGCTGCAGGTCGTGGAACTCCTCCGGCAGCTCGTCGACGTTCTGCTGCACATAGCGGCGCAGCGTCACCGGATCGTAATGCTCGATCTCGTCGGCATCGGCCTCCTCGCCGGCGTGGGCGAGGGCGATCAGGTCCAGCTTCTCCGCCAGGATCTCGCGCGATTCCCGGTCGTCGCGATCGTGGATTCGCTCCACCAGCCCATCGCCGATCAGGAACGCCGCCAGCGCCTTTCGGTCGGAGATCGGCACATGCCGGAAGCCGGTCGTCCTGTCGGTATGTGCCTTGACCCCGTCATCGCCGCCGCCGCAATGGATCAGCGTCGGCTTGCGGGTGGCGTTGAACACGTAGAGCCCATCCAGGTGCGACGTGTAGAAATCGGTGTGCTCGTAGCGCAGCACCTCGGGCACCAGCGGGTGGGTGCGGACATCGCCCACCGCCTCGGCAAGGGCGATGATCTCCTGCAGGCGGTCGTCGTCGTTCCAGGCGGTGTCGCTGCGCTCGAACTCCTCGATATGGCGGTTGAGGCGGTGGGCCTTCATGACCAGCTTGCGCGGCGTGCGCACCTTGACCCGGATGTTCTTGATCGAGGTGATGTCGGCCAGGTTGCTGATCTTGTAGACCGAATCCTCCAGCTCGCCGAACACCGCGTCCCGGGCGGTCAGGCCGAACAGCGCCTCGCGGTTGTCGGAGATGAAGCGCTTCAGGATGTCCCGGCTGCAGGAGAAGGTGGCGTCCAGCAGCGGCAGATAGGCCTGCTCGACGGTCAGCAGGATGAACATCCGGTTGCAGCCCTGGGGGTTGAGATAGCTGGGATCGTCCAGCTCCTCGGCGATCTCCGGCGAGAACCCGCTCTGGTCGATGCGGAACCGCTCCAGCGCGGTTGGCCGGCCATGCAGCAGTTCCAGCGCGCTGTTGTACCGGTCCCGCAGGATCGGCGTGGAAACCTCGAACAGGTTCCCGTAGATCAGATCGTTTTCCGCCAGCCGGTGCATATGGTCAACCGCGCTTCGACCTTGGAGAGATTGGTGCCGACATCGGCATCCCCCTCACCCGCCCACGGCTTTGCCGCGGGTACCTCCCTCTCCCACCAGGGGAGAGGGGTATCAACAACGCGCCATGCGAATTGGCCCCTCTCCCCTTGCGGGAGAGGGAGGGACCCGCGCGATAGCGTGGGAGGGTGAGGGGGCTTGGTCGCGTCCACATGCCGTTGCGCTAGCTCCCGGGGGACCCGAACCGGCGCCTTGCCTCGGTCTGCAGGCGCAGGTCGCGGACCATGCCGTCGATGGCGGATTCGTCGGAGACGTTGGCATAGCGCAGCTCGGCATCGGCGTAACGGTTGATCTCCTGCAGCACCATCTCATGGGTGATCGGATTCATCAGCTCTCCGATCATGCTGGACTTGGTGTCGTAGTCCTTGGCCAGGAACAGCTCCGGGTTTTCCATCCACTCATCCGGAAGTTCCACATCCATCGCCCGCACCTTGATCGCATCGGTGATGTTCTTGATGGCGCGGCCGGTGAAGCGCTCGTCGACCTCCTGGATCGCCTTCAAATAGGCGCCCAGCTTGGCGATCGTGTCGAGCTTGCCGTGGCGCTTGTCGACCGCCTCCAGGATCGCCTCCAATTGCGGCTCCGCCGGACGGCTGTGCTTCTCATAGGACGCGGTGACCGCACGGCGCAGCTCCTGGGCCCCGTACAGATCGTGCTTGCCGACCGGGATCTTGTGATTGGAGCCCAGCAGCAGGTGCAGAATGTCGATGTAGTCGGCCTCGGTCTGCGGCCCGTCGACCAGGAAGCGGGCGCCGGCGCGCTGGCGCAGCGCATCATCGACGTTCTCCGGGTAGTTGGAGAACATGCCGAAGGAGCAGTTGCCGCGCACCACCGTGTTGGCGCCGGCGAAGCTCTCCATCAGGACGGCGGTGATCTCCTGCTGGCCCGAGGATGACTGCCGGTCGCCGCGCCGGCCGGCGATCTGGTCGATATCGTCGATGGTCCCGAGTCCGATGACATGCGGATCGAGCACGGTCTGGATGAACGACTTGGCGTTCTGCGCCGATTTTCCTTGGTAGGAGTCGATCGCCTCGCTGGACAGGTTCTCATAGCGGAACGGGTAGCCGGCGGCGTCGCTGTAGTCCTTCAGCAGCCCGGCCAGCATCTGGATCAGGGTGGTCTTGCCGGTGCCGGGCTTGCCGTCGCCCAGGAAGGTGAAGATGAAGCCGCCCAGCTCGACGAACGGGTTGAGCTGGCGGCTGAAATCATACGCCATCAGCATCTTGGCCAGCTTCAGGCATTGATGCTTGGCGATGTGGTTGCCGACGACCTCCTCCGGCTTCTTGAAGGTCATGGTCAGGGTCTGAGCCGCGGCGCGATGGGCCGGGGTGAACCCGTCGATCTGGAAATCGTCCGCCTCGACCCGGTAGGTGCGGGCGATGAAGGCGTCGAGATGGCGGGCGCCGGCGGCGCGCAATGCGATCTCCTTCATCAGGGTCTCGGCAAAGGCGTCGACCACCGCCGCCAGCTTGGCGTCGCTGTCTGCATGCAGGGCGACTTTGCGGTCCAAATCCCAGACCGCCCCCTTCAGCGCCGTGTTGGGATCGTCCAGTACGATCTCCTCAACGTCGCCCACCTCGATCTCCTGGATGTCCGGTTCGCCGCTGCCCCGGGTCAGGAAGCCCAGCATGTTGGCGAAGGTGAACAGGGCGACGATGGAGGCGGCCGACAGCAGCTCGGAGAACTCCGCCTTCTGGGAGTCGGCCAGCCGGCCCTGCTTGTTCTGCTGCAGCATCTGCTGCAACGGGGTCAGCTCGGCGTAGAGCACGACCACCGCCTCGGCGACGGCGATGGCCCGCCGGGCGCTGCGCAGCACATGGGCCTGGATCTCGCTCTGCAGCGGATCCTCGTCATCCACCGTCTGGATTCGGGCCTCCAGCGACACTCCGGCGGATGGCGCGCTCGGCGTCGAGAGGCCCGGCGTGGTGGAGCGGAAGCGGCGACGGCCGGGGATGCCCGGCGACCGCCCGCGCGTTGCCGGCGCCCCCTCGACCGGCTTGCCGAAGCGCGGCGCGTAATCGAACCCGGCCAGCAGCTGATACGCTTGGGCGTAGTGCTTGCGGATATCGGATTCCTTGATCTCGATCAGCGATTGCACGGTCATTCCAGTAGGTCCTTCATAACGCGGGTCAGCCCTGCTTCAGGACCAGCCCGTCCGGGCCGACGACATATTTCCGCAGCGGCCGAAGCTGCGGCGAATCCCGCTCGACCAGCCGCTGATAGGGGCGATAGGGCAGGATCATGCCGCGCTCCAGCCGGGTGGCGCCGGCCTCCATCTCGTCATGGGCGTGCACGTCGATGTCGAAATCCTCGCTCTGGGTGCTGCCGAACAGGCCGGAGCTGGTGGTCTTCGTCCCCTTCGAGCGCAGCGTCTCCACCGACCAGCAGAAGATCCAGTCCTGCTCCGATCCGGGCTCGGGTTCCGACAGCAGGTCCTGCACCACATCGGCATGGCGGGTGAAGCGGTTGGAATACATCGGCCCGAAATGGATGCGGCGCAGGCGCTTGGGGTGGACGTCGGGGAAATCCTTGTCGATGCCGCGGGCGATGGTCAGCAGCTTCAGGGTGGACAGCGATTGCGCCGTCACATGCTCCACCAGGCGCGGCCAGCGCCGCTCGTCGCCCAGCAGCGGCCGGTCGCCGGATTCTTCCAGGCCCAGCAGGTAGATGTTCGGCATGTTGCGGTGGCTGTCATAGACGGCCCAGCGCACCAGATAGGCGCGCCGGTCCGAGGACCGCTCGCCCACCTGCATGATGTCCGGCGCGTTCACCGGCAGATAAGGCGGACGCTCGGCCAGGATCTCGCAATAGATCCGCCGGCTCATCTGCGTTTGCAGCTTGCGCGGCATGCTGCGCCGGGTCAGCACGTGGTCCAGCATCTGGGCCTTGAGCATCCGGCGGGTCGGCAGGGTGGTCAGGATCCGGTTCGCCTCGTCCAGATCGATGCCGAGCTGCAGGAATTCCTGGAACACCGGATAGCCGGAATCGCTGCGGTCGATGGTCAGCCCGGCCGCCGCCTTGCCGCCGGGCTGCACCCGCCGGTAACGGGCCGACAGGGCCGCAAAGCTGGTCCGGAGCCGGTCCAGGTAGTCGTCGATTCCGGTGCGCTCCAGCAGTGAAAGCGCGCCCTTGCGCTCCGCCGCGATCAGCTCGACCGGGTTGGCGCGGCAGCGCGCGATGATGTCGACGAAGGTGCTGAAATAGCTGCGACGGGCCTCGCGGTCGTCGATGACAAGGCTGGTACCGGGCACGGGCGGCTGTCCGTTCGCCGTCAGCGCTGCAAGGATCTCCGGCGGGTCGGAACGGCCATGCTAATTCGCCCCGCCATAGAGGTTGGCGTCATGTTTCTCCACGACCTTGGCGAAGCGGCGGGCAAAGCGCTCATCCGCCTTGGCCTTCTCCTCCAGCACCTTGCGGGCGAAGACGATGTTGTCCTCGTGGCCTTCCATCATGTCGGCGATGCGCGACTGGGTGGCCGAGCCGATCGCCGCCATGGCGACCTGCGCCTCCTTGTCGGTCTCGGTGCCGATCTCGTTGATCTTGTGGGCGACTTCCTGCTGCTGGGCAGTCTTCAGCGACTTGGTCAGGGCGTCGTACAGCACCACCCGCTGCTTGGTGTCGGTCTGCAGCTTGTTGATCAGGACCATCTGGGTCGCCGCCTGGTTCTGCAGCGAATCCATCCAGGTCTTGCCCTTCTCGATATAGGTCTCCAGCGTCTGCGACCGGGCGATCAGGACCTGCTCGTTCTGCACCAGCTCGTTGTGCTGGGTGTTGATCGCCGCCAGCTCGGATTCGAGCTTGGTGCGCTCGGCGGGGTCGGTGGCCATGGAGACGCGGTTCTCAAGATCGATGATCTTGGGGTCCAGCGCCTGCAATTCGGCCCGCAGCCCCTCGAGCTCGCCGACCACCCGCTCGCGCTCGTCCAGGGTGCGGGTCAAATTGCCCTCGACCTTGGTCTTCTGCTCGCTGAGACTGGACAACTGCCCCTGCAGGATCGAGACGATGGTGTTGGACTTGGCGATCAGGTCCTGAAGATTGTCGTCGATGCTGGCGAAACGGATGCGTTCCGCCCTCATGGTGTCGGCGCGGGCGGTGGAGAACCAGCCGACCACCGTCTCCCAGCCGGTCTTCTCCCGCATGGAGTTGAATTCCTTGGAGAAACCGGCGGTGACCTCGTCCAGGCTGATGATCAGCTCGGCGATGTTGCCGTTCATCGATTCCGCATGCGCGTCGACCTGCTCCAGGGTCGCATTCTCGATGTCGATGGCCAGGGTGTCGGTCTTGGCGAGATCGACGCCCGTAAAGGTGGTTGAGATTGCGGCGGCCTGCTTCTGCGCCTCCGCGACCTGGGCTTCGGCATTGCGAACAGCGGTCTCGAAATCCTGCATCCGGTCCCCCGAAATCTCGTTAGAACGAACGAATCACACGCGAGATATGGGCGGAATGTAGCGGTTTTGCACGAAAAATTGCACGCGATACCTGTGCTTGGCGGCCTTCAGCGAGGACTTTTAGATACTTACGCCTCGGCTATGATGGCCGCAAAACGAACACGGAAAGACAGGGGGAGGACGCTCGCCATGGCGGCCAAGAGCAACCCATTCGAATCCGGCCTGGACCGGAACGCGGCCAATTACGTGCCGCTGTCGCCATTGTCCTTTCTGCCGCGCACCGCCTCGGTGTTTCCCGACCGCACCGCCGTCATCCATGGCGAATTGCGCCGAACCTGGCGGCAGACCTATGACCGCTGCCGCAGGCTGGCCTCGGCCCTGGCCCGGCGGGGCGTCGGGCTCGGCGACACGGTTGCCGTGATGGCGGCCAATTCGCCGGAGCTGATGGAGGCGCATTTCGGCGTGCCGATGGCCGGCGGGGTGCTCAACGCCCTGAACACCCGCCTGGACCCGGCGACCATCGCCTTCATCCTGGAGCATGGCGAGGCCAAGGTGCTGATCGCCGACCGGGAATTCTCCGCCACGGTCGCCGCCGCCCTGGGACAGATGGATGCCCGGCCGCTGGTGATCGACATCGACGACCCGCTGGCCACCGGCGGCGAATTGCTGGGCGAGATGGATTACGAGGCCTTCCTGGACACCGGCGATCCGGATTTCGCCTGGGACCTGCCGGCCGATGAATGGCAGGCGATCGCGCTCAACTACACCTCGGGCACCACCGGCAATCCCAAGGGCGTCGTCTACCACCATCGTGGCGCCTACATGAACGCGGTCGGCAATGTGCTGACCTGGGCGCTGCCGCATCATCCCACATATCTGTGGACGCTGCCGATGTTCCACTGCAATGGCTGGTGCTTCCCCTGGACCGTTACCGCCATGGCCGGCACCCATGTCTGCCTGCGCCGGGTCGAGGCCAAGGCGATCTATGACGCCATCGCCGACCACAAGGTCACCCATCTCTGCGGCGCGCCCATCGTCATGGGCCTGCTGCTCAACGCGCCGGAGGACCAGCGCCGGAATTTCGACCATCCGGTGCACATGATGACGGCCGCTTCGGCGCCGCCGGCCGCGGTGCTGGAGGGCATGGCCGGCCTCGGCTTCGACATCACCCATGTCTACGGCCTGACCGAGGTCTACGGCCCCGCCACGGTCTGCGCCTGGAACGAGGAGTGGAACGCCCTGCCGCCGGCCGAGCAGGCGACCCACAAGGCGCGCCAGGGCGTCACCTATCCGGTCCAGGAGGGCCTGATCGTCGCCGATCCGGAAACGATCGTGCCGGTCCCGCCAGATGGCGAAACCATCGGCGAGGTTTTCATGCGCGGCAACATCACCATGAAGGGGTATCTGAAGAATCCCACCGCCACCGAGACCGCCTTCGCCGGCGGCTGGTTCCACACCGGCGATCTCGGCGTGATGCACCCCAACGGCTATATCGAGCTCAAGGACCGCTCCAAGGACATCATCATCTCCGGCGGCGAGAACATCTCGACCATCGAGGTCGAAGGCGCCCTCTACCGCCACCCCGCCGTCCTGGAGGCCGCCGTCGTCGCCAAACCCGACGACAAATGGGGCGAAACCCCCTGCGCCTTTGTCACCCTGAAACCCGGCGCCGAGACCACCGAAGCCGACATCATCGCCTTCTGCCGCGACCACCTGGCCCATTTCAAATGCCCGAAGACGGTGGTGTTCGGCGACCTGCCGAAGACATCCACGGGCAAGATCCAGAAATTCGTGCTGCGGGAGAAGGCCAAGGGCCCATAGGACAACGGTAGGGCGGCCGGGGCGGGCCGCCGTAAGCATGACACCTGGCGCCCTAGCCGCTGCCCACGGGCGTCATTGCGCACGCTATGTGGTGATAAACCCGACCTCCGAATACAGCTTCTCTTCGATGTGCCGCCATTTGGTATTCATGAGGATCGAGTCGAGTTGCCCGGGTTGGTCCGCGGCACTGTCGACCCGTTGCCGAAGTTCGTCCGTGTCCGGGACCTCGTCCACGACCCTTGCGAAATAGACCTTCGTTGCCAGCGGCCTGGACGTCTCATCGCTCAGTATCGAGAGGATGCCGTACAGATCCGGGTGCTCCGTCTCGCCGACCGGAGAAAAGTTGACCAGCCATAATCCCTTGTTGGGGGCGGGCAGCCCAAGCATCTGGAAGCCATAGATGCTCCCGAAGAACAATCCCCGAAAGGTGATGACGGTACCCTCGTTCATATCGAGGGCCCCCCGGATCGCAACGACCTCCGCCGCCTTGGCGTAAGGCTCGAACGGCTTGATGGTGACCAACGAGGTGATGAGCCTGCCGGAGACCTCATGCCGGTACCCGATGAACCGGCCACTGAACTTCCTGCGGCTGGACTCCTGGTCGCCCAGTTCCATCAGCGACGTGAACTCGCGAAAGAACTGCGCCTGCCGATCCCGAACATCGGGCAGGCTCGGCCGATCCTTCCGGTCGCGCGCCGACTCGCTGTACTCGCCGAAGATAGACTTAGTAGCCTCTGGATAATTTGAGAGAAGATAGAAATAGAAACGCTGATCGAAATTGGCGCGAAAAAACGAATACAGACTCGCCGCTTCTCTGGGCTTAAGGCTCTGAAGCGGGTTCTTCTTTCGTGTAAAGTAACTCCATCTGTTTTCTGCCTGAGCCCCAAGATCCACTTGATCTCGAACAAACTCCTTCTTCGTACCTGTTATCGCACAGTAGACGTTCACCAATTCTCGAAGCAGGTCCGCCTCCGACCCGGCCCCCATTCTGCAATCTCCCGCTTATGCACAGCCTCCTTTTACACTAAACTGTAATCGCTTCATCCTGCCATGAAAAGTTTCTTTTTGAAGCAGTTAAGGCGCCTCGGGTATGGTAATCAGACCGATGAACTTTATCATGTGTTGCGTGATAGCGGTGATGGGCGCGGTATTTGATTGCTCATAACTCTCCGCACTCTAGAAGTTTTTTTTGGATCTATATCACGTTCGTGAGTTTTCTCTTTGCAGATTGGAGCAAGTAATGGAACGCCAAGAATTGATGGCCATTGCATTTAGAATGTCCACTGGAAAAAGTGAAGGGGAAATAGAAGTCGACGAGGAGGTTGGAAGCAAGATATTTTCATTTATGAATAATATACCATTGAATGTAATCGATGAAATAAAAGCAGCGCCTGCGCTGGATGTATTTCCTGTCACTTCAACAGAAATATTTGGTGAGAAAATACTGAAAGTAGATCAGCTGCTACTTGATGTCGGCGCTGTTCTAGAGCTTTCAGCATTAGACGAGGATTTCTTAGCTATAGTTGCGAAGGAAATTCGATTTCGTGCTCCTGAAGAGCGAGCAATAATTCGAAGGCAATTTACTGGCGTTGATGCGGGCACAGGGGCAAACGGAGCTCGAGGGCGCGATGGCCAGACTCCTGGGAAAGCGCCTAGAAAGAACAATGGACATCGAGGGGAGGACGGCGGTTCAGGCGGCTCTGGGAATGCAGGTGAAACGCGACATCTTCCGGATATCTATGTTTTCACTAACGCGATCAAGGAGATAGATAGAAATGACCCGCCATATTTCGTCGACATGGGACTCATTATGCCCGGCATTGATGGTGGAGACGGCGGTATTGGCGGCGATGGAGGCAATGGCGGAAACGGTGGGAGTGGCGGAGACGGTGTCGACAGCCTAATCGACTGCAAAGGCGGGCCTGGAGACGGAGGCCGAGGTGGAAATGCTGGTCTAGGCGGTCGAGGAGGTGATGCCGGCAATGGGGGTGACGGAGCCAACGTCATTTACGTTGCATCGCCGGATGCGATGAATCTGCTGTCGGCCACTAAGGTTGTTAATAGACCGGGACAGGCTGGACGGCCGGGGCTCGGAGGGAGGCCGGGACGCGAAGGTGCCGGCGGACCAAGGGGGGGCAGGACGTTCTACTGTCATGGCGGTAGACGCGGATCAGACGGAGTTGTGCCCAACCCATGGACCCTCGGACCGGGTGAAGAAGGTGAAGGGGGGAAAAAGGGATCGGTCAGTCGGGTTCCTGTTGTTTCGATCGATGACTTGTATTGATTGAAATAATGAAACCTGTATTTGTCGTAGATTATTTCCTTTTTGCTTTCTTTTGATTTTCAAGGTGGTCGAGCACGTCCGATTTTTGGGCATAACTTGTGCTCGACTGCTTTGAAATCGAGTGCCTTTGCTGCCCTGGAGCATCACCTGAAAAACACCACGGACTGAATGAGCTAGATCGGCCCGATTGAATACCCTGGCTCCCCTTCGCCGGCTGCTGGGCGCCTATCTTGAGCGCCAATTGAACGACCGGCCACGATGCCACAACGGTGACGATGCGCAGCACGCTTAGAATTGGGTATGCTGTGCCTGCAACTGATGGAGGCTGGCGATGCCGAACTTGGCACTAGATTTAGCCAGGGCATTGATTATTCCGGTTCTTGCATTCGCCGCCAATGCGGCACAAGCAGCGGAGGAGACGGTCTCGATCAAGGTCGAAGGCCAGGCCGTCATCGGTACGCTGGAAATGCCCGACGGCATCGCAAACCCGCCGGCCGTTCTCATGCTCCACGGCTTCACCGCGTCGCGGGACGAGCTGGGCGTGGCCGAGACCGAGGAAGGCGTCTTCTCCCGCACCGCGCGGGTGCTGGCGGAGAACGGCTACGCCAGCCTGCGGATCGATTTCCGGGGCTCCGGCACGTCGGAGGGGGCCTGGGCCGACACCACGTTCAGCGGCCAGATCTCCGATGCCGTGGCCGCCGTCGACTGGCTGAAGGCCAGCGGCCGGATCGATGGCGAGCGCATGGCGGTGCTGGGCTGGAGCCAGGGCGGGCTGGTAGCCAGCCATCTGGCGGCGGCCCGGCCGGAGCTGGATGCGGTGGTGCTATGGGCGCCGGTGGTGCATCCGATCCAGACCTATTCCGGCCTGCTCGGTGCGGAAATGGTGCAGCAGGCCTTTGCGAGCCCGGCGGAGACCGAGATCACCGCGACCCTGCCCTGGGGGCCGGAGACGGTGCTGAAGGCCGCCTTCTACCATGAGATGGTGACAACCAGCCCGATCGCCGCGGTCGCCGGCTATCCCGGGCCGCTGCTGGTGGTCGTGGGGTCGCAGGACACCGTGGTCGCGCCGCAGCCGGCATCGGGCCAGGTGCTGCTCGACTATCACGACGGCGCGGAGAAGCTGGCGGTCTTCGAGACCGACCATGTCTGGGGCGCGTTCGCCGGCCCGGCGGTGCTGGACGAGCTGATGGTGCCGACGACGCTGGAGTGGCTCGACACCCATCTGTGAGGCCGGCCGGGCGGCGGTCACCGGCGCTCCGCCACGAGCGCGAAGACCCACCGACCGATCAGGAAGCCGACCTGCACGACGACCGCGGCGGCGAGGGCCATCATGGCGATCGTGACGAGCAGGAACCCGCGTTCGCCACCATTCCAGATGTCCGAGCTCATCTGAATGGACAGTCGTCCGAGCAGCGCGATCAGCACCTGCCCGGCGACGGCGACCAGGAAGATCGCGGACGTCCGTCCCGGTGCGAACCGCACCCGCCAGGCAAGCGCCCACGGCACCATGATGGCGGCCGCCGCCGCCAGAAGCACCGCGACCTTGGCGGCGAACGAGTCCATGACGATCACCGGCAGTGCTCGGATCAGTCCCGCCCGCTCCGTCGCCTTCCAGTCCGAGCGCAATCGGTCGAACGCCTGGCCCCCGCCATCCTCCGAGATGCGCCGGACCAGGGATTGCGGCAGGCAGCGGGCTCGCTCGTCGTCCCAGGATGGCGACGATCCTCGGCGAGCCATGGCGCTGAGGCAGTGGTCAAAGGTGAGGATCTCGTAGACGCCCGACGTGACCTCCCGCCCCAGATGCCGCGCAATCTCCGGGACCGACAACCAGCTGCTCCTCGGGGGCACAACCACGGGCCGCGTGTCGTGCGCGCACATGAAGGTGCGGTAGAGGCGCTCCCGCAAGACCATGGACTCGGTGCACACGCCATCTGTGCAATTGGCCGCCAGCACGATGAGTTCCGGTTGTCCGGCGCAGGACAGCGCGAGTCCGGTCCGTGGGATCACCAGCACGGCGAGAGCGAGAAGCAAGAGAAGGCCGCGCGGGAAGCGGCGCTGCCGCCGAGCCGGTGGCGGCAAGTCTTGATGGCCATTCGCCGTCGGATGGCTGCGGCTGTGTGGCGATGTGTCCACGGCGGGTCCAGTCACGGCGTGGTCCGGGCGGTTGCGCCATGCGCGAGATCAGCTTCGATCATTCCTGTTAAACGATTGCTAAGTCCGGACTGACGGTGGGCGGCGCCGGAGTCGCCTTCGCGGCGCTGGCGGCGCGCGCGGCCAAGGCGGACGATGACGAATCCCGCAAGGACATGGTCAACCGCGGCGGCCTGTTGAATGTCGGCGACTACTTCACCGTGAGCTGGCAGCGGGTCCAGGACCCCGAGGCGGTCAACGGCCGGGCTTTCGATTCCGCCCCGGACACCGCCATCTTCTCCCGCGGCGAGGGCTGCTGGGAGGATGACGGGCTGATCTACTTCGTCTCCACCGATGGCGGCCCGGCCGAGCTGGGGCAGGTCTGGCAGTACGATCCGCGCGCGGAGGTTCTGTATCTGCTCTACGAGGCCAGCGATGCGACGGAGGTCGACGGGCCGGACAATCTGGCGGTCAGCCGGCGGCATCCTGCTGTGCGAGGATGGCGGCTCCAATCCCAAGCGGCTGATCGGCCTCAGCGAGGACGGTCAGACCTTCCCCTTCGCCGAGAACCGCATCGTGCTGAGCGAGGCCGATATCGCCACCATCGACGCCGTGTTCCCAGGCACCCAGGCGAATTTCTGAGACAACCGGGATGCCGGCGGCGCCGGCGACTACCAGGGCCGGGAGTGGGCCGGCGCCACATTCTATCGGCGCTGGTTGTTCGCCAACGTCCAGTCCCCCGGTGTCACCTTCGCCATCCGCGGACCCTGGGGCCGCGGCGCGCTGTAGGATCTTCGTTGCGAAAGGGCGCCTGACGGGGCGCCCTTTCCGAATCTCTGCTTGCGCGATTGGGTAAGCCGGCTCCGACTGGCGCTATTCTGCGCCGTCCTGCTGCCGCTTCATCTCTTCGGCCCGCAGGATCGCCTCGGCTTGGCGCTGGATATCGTCCTCGCGCTCCAAAGCCGCCTGGGCGACTGCCTCATCTTCCACCGCGGCAGCGAATCTTGCCCTGGTCCTCCGTGACCACCAGAGCATGCCGGTGCCGACCGCGAGCATCAGGACGGCGAATACGAAGCTGTCGAGGTTGAACCCCTCCTCGGCGATGAAGGCGCCGACCATCACGGCCACGCCGATCAGCAGGTAGAACCATGTGTAGACCCTAAAGAAGACCGATCCCAGTCCCCGAACGAACAACTTTCGGGAATGCAGGTAGCACAGCAGGGCCGGGAACCCGAGATAGGCCAGGACGACCTCGACGATCGTGCTCAGCGGCTCCGGCAGCGGCGCCACGATGGAGCCGATAACCCCGAACGGAAGGATGAGTGCCAGTGCGGCTGCGGCAAGCACCAGCAGCCAGCTCTTCAGCGGCATTTCCAATCCAAAGAAAACCATTGGTCCTCCGCGACGTGACGATCTTCTGTTGGGGACCCGCGGCACATGCGGGCAGAGCACGTGATTTGAAAACCAATGGGATTGAAAGACAGTCACTTGGCCGGAATCTGTGATGGTGCTCACACCTGCGGAGTACGCCCCATGGTGGAGCCAAGAGTAGAGGACCGTCATTGTGATCCCCGAATTGGTGCGGTTGGCTGCCGTCAGCGATACCGCAGGAACGGATGGTCGAAGCTATTCGATTTGGTGCGGTCCAGCAGACGTATTCCCTCGTCATAAGGCGGCGTATTCCTTAGAAGCCGAAGTAACGGTGCGATATGGCTTCTGGTCAGATGCACGCCTTTTTCGTCATACAGCCCACGACGCTTGGCGATGTGGTCCGAGGTAGCGAGGATGTCTCTATACAGCTCCGACGCGACCTGCATGACCTCCTGAACGGCACCATGATGATGCAGATATACGGCCGCTGCCAGATAGCCGGCCGCTTCGCCGCGCATCTCGAATACCCGCCTCCTGTTCAGGTCGATCACCGCATGCACCGCCTCATGAATGATGAGGGAGCGCAGCTTAAGACGCTGCTTCCGTGATCCATTCCAACTCGAATAGAAGAGCGTCGTATCGAATTCGAATTTCTGCCACTCCGGATCATAAAATGCCGAATAGTTCTCTTTCTGCAGATCCGAAGTTTTCACTCCCATCCGCTCGGTCTCGATCAGGCGGCCTACATAGCGCAGGCGCTGTTCATCCACATGCAGGCGGTCCGTCCGGCCGACGAAAAAGTCGATATGGCCGATCGCAGCGTCTTCCAGCAGGAATCGTCCCACCGCCTTGCTCAGCTTGAAGGCGATTGGCGTTTCTTCGCTGGAGCCGGCACCCGGTCTGGCGTCACGCCTGCCGGCCCGCAAGGCCACGTAGGATTCCTGGGTATGAAGATCCGCGCAGAACGGCCCAGGGCCGTATTCATGAGGGGGTCGATTAGATCTCATCGCCCAGCATCCTGTAACGAGGAGAATGCCATCCGCAGGCCGGCTCTCCTCTGGATCATGCTCGAGAATAGGCTCGGGCGCCGGGCATTGGATGTGACGAATCCCACATTGCACGCGGGCGAACGGAGACAGTGCTTGCCATTCATGCCCGGGTCACCGCCGCCGTGCCGCCCGAAATAGCCAGGCGTCGACCCTCTTGTTTCGAATTCCACCGCCGATTCCGCATGGCTGCCCTGCGCCTGGCGGGACTGTATTTCCCGGGATCGCGATGTAGATGCCTGGGCGAGACGGTGATGCCTCTGTTCCGCAACCTTGAGGAGGTGGCCCGCGCATGCCGGAACTCGACACGGAGATGCTGTCCCGGATCCAGTTCGGGTTCACCATCGGCTTCCACATCCTCTTTCCCACACTGACCATCGGGCTCGGCTGGTTCCTGGTCACCGTCGAGGCGCTGTGGCTGAAGACCGGCAATCCGGTCTATGTCGGCCTCTACCGGCTGTGGGCCAAGATCTTCGCGCTCACCTTCGGCATGGGCGTGGTCTCCGGCATCGTTCTGTCCTACCAGTTCGGCACCAATTGGAGCCGCTTCTCCGAGATCGCCGGCCCGGTGATGGGCCCGCTGCTATCGGTCGAGGTGTTGACCGCCTTCTTCGTGGAGGCCGGCTTCATCGGCGTGATGTTGTTCGGCTGGAAGAAGGTCGGGCCGCGGCTGCATTTCCTGGCAACGCTTCTGGTTGCGCTGGGCACCCTGAACTCGGCCTTCTGGATCCTCTCGGCCAATAGCTGGATGCAGACCCCGGCGGGTGCCGAACTGGTCGACGGCATCTTCGTGCCCACCGATTGGTGGGCCATCATCTTCAACCCGTCCTTCCCCTACCGCCTGGCGCATATGGTGGTGGCGTCCTTCCTGACCACCGCCTTCGTGGTCGCCGGCGTCTCCGCCTGGTATCTGTTGAAGCGGCAATGCGAGGATATCGGCCGCGCCGGCCTGTCCCTCGGCCTGCTGATGGCGACCCTGCTGGCCCCGACCCAGATCTTCCTCGGCGACTTGCACGGCCTCAACGTGCAGGAGCACCAGCCGATGAAGGTCGCTGCCATGGAGGGGCTGTGGGAGACCGAGCGGGGTGCGCCGCTGGTGCTGTTCGCGTGGCCGGACCAGGAGGCCCAGGAGAACCGGTTCGCAATCCAGGTCCCCAAGCTGGCCAGCCTGATCCTGACCCATGAACTGGATGGCGAGGTCCTGGGCCTGAACGAGGTGCCGCGCGAAAACCAGCCGCCTGTAGCGCCGGTGTTCTGGTCGTTCCGGGTGATGGTGGGGCTTGGCGTCTTCATGCTCGCGGTCGCCGGCTATGGCGTCTGGCTGCGATACCGGCGGCGGCTCTATGAGGACCGGTTGCTGCACCGGCTCTGCGTCGCTGCGATCCCCAGCGGATTCGTCGCCACCATCGCCGGCTGGCTGGTGGCAGAGATCGGACGGCAGCCCTTCACGGTCTACGGCCTTCTGCGCACCGCCGAGAGCGCCTCGCCGATCCCCGCGGCCGCGGTCGCCACCTCGCTGACCCTGTTCGTGCTGGTCTACGGCATGCTGTTCGGCGCCTATCTCTATTACCTGTGCAAGGTGATCGCGAAAGGGCCGGACATGACCGCCCTGCCGGATCGCCCGGTGGCGGTGCCGACGCTGGTCCGCCAGCCCGATGCGGCGGAGTAGGAGGTCGTGATGGCCATCGACCTGCCGCTCGTCGCCGCCGGGGTCATCGCCTTCGGCATCATCATGTATGTGCTGCTGGACGGTTTCGACCTGGGTGTCGGCATCCTGTTTCCGGCGGCCCGCAGCGAGGCCGACCGCGACTGGATGATCGCCACCATCGCCCCGGTCTGGGACGGCAACGAGACCTGGCTGATCCTCGGCGGCGCGGTGCTGTTCGCCGCCTTCCCGACGGCCTATGCGGTGGCCCTTCCGGCCTTCTACCTGCCGATCATGCTGCTGCTGTTCGCCCTGATCTTCCGCGGCGTGGCCTTCGAGTTCCGCGCCAAGGCAGTGACCAGCAAGCATATCTGGACCAAGGCCTTCTGCATCGGATCGGTGGTCGCCGCCTTCGCCCAGGGTCTGCTGCTGGGCGGCCTCATCGAGGGCGTGACCGTGGTCGACCGGCAATTCGCCGGCGGCGCCTTCGACTGGTTGACCCCGTTCTCGCTGCTGACCGGTGTTGCGGTGGTCTGCGGCTATGGCCTGTTGGGCGCGACCTGGCTGGTGGCAAAGACCGGAGACCGGCTGCAGGCCGACGCGCGGCGTTGGTCGCGCATCCTGCTGGTGCTGGTCGCCGGGTTCATGGCCGTCGTCAGCATCGCCACGCCGCTGATGCATGAGTCGATCGCCGAGCGCTGGTTCGCCGGCTGGCACCTGCTCTATCTGTCGCCGGTGCCGCTCACCGCCGGCGCCGTCTCCCTGGCGTTGTGGATCGGCCTCGGCCGCGACTGGGTGCGGCCGGTCTTCTGGCTCGCCGCCGCGCTGTTCCTGCTCGGCTATCTGGGGCTGGTGATCAGCCTGTGGCCGGCCATCGTACCGCCGGCGCTGACCATCCACTCCGCCGCCGCACCGGCCTCAAGCCTGGTCTTCGTGCTGACCGCCGTCGCCATCACCCTGCCCATGGTGCTCGGCTACACCGCCTATGCCTACTGGGTATTCCGCGGCAAGTCGTCCCCCGACGGTGCCTATCATGGCTGACCGCCCCCGCCTGCCGCTGGCCTGGCGCCGCCTCGCCTGGTTCGTCGGCATCTGGGCCGCCGGCGTTGTGTCGCTCGGCATCGTCTCCCATGGCTTGAAGGCGCTGATCGGGGTCTAGTCGGAAGGGCCGGTTCCCATCCCCCTCACCCAGCTCCGGCTAAGGCTCGGCCACTGGCCTCGCCAAGCCTTCGCAACCCTCTCCCCAAGGAGAGGGGAGAGCGGCGTTGCGAGACTATCCCTCTCTTAGGGGAGAAGGAGGGACCCGCGAAGCGGGAGGGTGAGGGGGAACGTCTCGGGTAGATTGGTGACCCGGAATCGAAAAAGGCGCCTCCGAAAGACGCCCTTTCAATGCCGGCTAGCGCGGACGTCAGCTGGACTTCAGGCCCAGCCCGGCGAAGCGCTTGTTGAACTTGGCGACCTGGCCGCCGCGGTCGACCACGCGGTGCACGCCGGTCCAGGCCGGGTGGGTCTTGGCATCGATGTCCAGGCGCAGAGAGTCTCCCTCCTTGCCGTAGGTGCTCTTGGTCTTGAACTCGGTCCCATCGGTCATGATGACCGTGATCTCGTGGTAATCCGGATGAATGTCGGACTTCATGGTCTTGCGCTCCGCGAAAACAGGCGCGGTATATAGCCAAGCTGACCGAGGGATGCAAGCGCAGTCGAAGGATGTTCTTTGAGCCTACCGAGCCTTTGGGTTCTCAGGTCGACCGATGATCGTCCAGTAGGTCAGTCCGGCCAATGTGCCCGCGAGGCCGCAGGACCCGCAGACGGCTACCAAAGCACGAACAAGAGGCTCGCCAGCGTCCAGGAACAAAAGGGCGTAGGGCACGGAAAAGGCAAGGCCAATGAGGGCACCGGCGCAGGCTTCTGCGTAGCCGCGAGGGACACGGGTGAGATGGAATATGAACGCGGCTAGCAGGGTGGGAATGAACGCCATCCCGGCAACGAAGATTCCGAGAACCAATCCCTTACCCAGGACACTCGCGACCGCATGAGACGCGTCGGCGATGCCTCTCGGTGGCAGAATACCCAGCCCAATTGTGGTTCCGGCCACATAGGACGCCACGATGTACGCCATCGTGGGACGAATGATCGCCAGCCAAACGCATCTCAATCCAGTTCTCGGGTCGGGAGCCATCGCATTACCTAGTCGAAGATCGGGAGATTCATCGGCCTGGCGTTCGCCGCGATTTACCGCAGGGCTTCGATCAAGACGGCCCCGTCAGAACGAGGACGACGGTCGTCGGGCAGTGGCCCTTGGATTGCGTGGACAGCCGACGAGCAGCCAATAGACCAGCCCGGCGACGGCACCCATCAGGGAGAAGGTGGCAAGTTGATACAATATTGTGCCGAGTGGGACGGCGGGCGAATAGATGAAGACGAATGAGAGGGCTGGGCCCAGGAATGCGCCAAGACAGGTCTCGCCGATACCTCGCGGAACTCGTGTCCGGAGCAGGATCGCGGCCGCCAACAGCACAGGGAGCAGACAGAATACCGCAATGACCAATGCGATGACCGGGAGCAGGCCGAGATAGTCCGTCGTGAAGCCGGAGGATTCGAATATCGCATCCAGGAGAAACATCATGGTCGCGGCCGCAAGGCAGGCAACGCAATAGGCGAAGAGAGGGCGTCCAATCGCCGACCAGGCTGTTTGCAGGTGGCTGAAGTCATAGGTCTGCATGGCGATCTCCAATCACCTCTTACCTTGGGTTGACGCCCCAACATTCGGACAGAACGCCTTATCGAGACATGAGTTTACATCAGTTTTCACCATTGTAACAGAACTTTCTGTACTAACAGAAATTATTGTCTCGAACTCTCGTATTGCCCGCCGGGATTGAGCGGCGCCCGCCCTCTCCAGCGGTGCAACTTGTTGCCCCGTCGGGCGATTGCTATATCAGGGGCGGGTCTAGGTCGTCGCTTTGGGGGGCACCGATTGGCGGCCCGTTCGGGCAGGCAGCAAGGGTGTCGATCGGCGTGTTCCGCGAATCCACCTACATGGAAAGCGACAAGAAGGCCGGCAAGGACGGCAAGTCGGAGCGGGCTAGGCGCACCGATTTGAAGCCGATGCGCCGGCTGATCCCCTACCTGCTCCCCTACAAATGGATGATCGCCGGGGCGACGGTGGCGCTGGTGATCACCGCCGGCACCGTCCTGGCCCTGGGGCTGGGCCTGCGGGCCCTGGTCGACGAAGGCTTTTCGGCCGGCAATGCCGAGCTTCTGGACAACGCATTGCTGGTGATGCTGGGCGTCATCATCGTCCTGGCCATCGGCAGCTTCAGCCGATTCTTCATGGTGTCGTGGATCGGCGAGCGCGTGGTGGCGGACCTGCGGCGCGACGTCTACGCTCATGTCATCCGCCTGCATCCGGGCTTCTACGAGACCAACAAGACGGCCGAGATCGTCTCCCGCCTGACCGCCGACACCACGGTGCTGCAGGTGGTGGTCGGCTCCTCGGCCTCGATCTTCCTGCGCAACCTGCTGATGTTCGCCGGCGGAACGGTCATGCTGCTGGTGACCAGCCCCAAGCTGACCGGGCTGGTGGCGCTGGTGGTGCCGCTGGTGCTGGTGCCGATCCTCACCTTTGGCCGCAAGGTGCGCCGGCTCAGCCGCGAGAGCCAGGACCGCATCGCCGATGTCGGCGCCTATGTGGACGAGACTCTCTACGGCATCCGCACCGTCCAGGCCTTCGGCCATGAGGCGCTGGAGGAACGCGCCTTCGAGGGCAAGGTGGAGGACGCCTTCCGCACCTCGATCCGCCGCGTCGCCGCCAGGGCACTGCTGACCGCCGTCGTCATCCTGATGGTGTTCGGCGCCGTCGGCGTGATCCTCTGGGTCGGCGGCCATGACGTGCTGGCCGGCCGGATCAGCGGCGGCGAGCTCTCCGCCTTCGTCTTCTACGCCGTCACCGTGGCCGGCTCGACCGGGGCGCTCAGCGAGGTGATCGGCGACATCCAGCGCGCCGCCGGTGCCACCGAGCGGCTGTTCGATCTGCTGTCCCGGGAGCCGGAGATCAAGGCGCCGGCCGATCCGAAGCCGCTGCCGGAGCCGGCCCAGGGTCGCATCGCCTTCGAGTCGGTGCGCTTCCACTACCCCTCGCGCCCGGATGAATCGGCGCTGGAGGATTTTTCGCTCACCGTCGAGCCGGGCGAGTCGGTGGCGCTGGTCGGCCCTTCGGGCGCCGGCAAGACCACGGTCATCCAGATGCTGCTGCGCTTCTACGACCCGCAGGAGGGCGCGATCCGCCTCGACGGGGTCGACATCCGCCATGCCGAGCCCGGCGATCTGCGCGCGCGCATCGGCCTGGTGCCGCAGGATCCCGTGATCTTCTCCGCCGACGCCATGACCAATATCCGCTACGGCCGGCCCGACGCCAGCGACGACGAGGTCCGCGCCGCGGCCGAGGCGGCCCATGCGCTGGATTTCCTCGAGGCCTTGCCGGACGGCTTTGGCACGTTCCTGGGCGAGAAGGGCGTGCGCCTGTCCGGCGGCCAGCGCCAGCGCATCGCCATCGCCCGAGCCATCCTGCGCGACCCGGCGGTGCTGCTGCTGGACGAGGCCACCAGCGCGCTCGACGCCGAAAGCGAACGGGTGGTGCAGGAGGCCCTGACCCGGCTGATGCGCGACCGCACCACCCTGGTCATCGCCCACCGCCTTGCCACGGTGCAGAATGTCGACCGCATCGCGGTGCTGGAAGACGGCCGCATGGTCGCCTCGGGCAAACATGCCGAGCTGATCGCCCAGGGCGGCCTCTATGCCCGCCTGGCGGCCCTGCAATTCACCGCCAACGGCGCCCCGCCGCCGAAGATCGCGGCGGGGTAGGGCGCGGGCGACCATGGCCGGCAAGCGCCTCCTGATCGTCGGGCACGTGCCGTCCCCCAACACCCTCCGCCTGCGCGACGCGGTGGTCGAGGGTGCGAAATCGGACCCGGACCAGACCATTGAGATCGAGGCGCTGGGCCCGTTCGATACCACGCCGGAGCACGTCCTGGCGGCCGGCGCCATCATCCTCGGCACCACCGAAAACCTGGGCTACATGAGCGGCGCGCTGAAGGATTTCTTCGACCGCTGCTACTACCCCTGCCTGGAGAAGACCCAGGGCCTCCCCTATTGCCTCTACATCCGCGCCGGCCATGACGGCACCGGCACCCGGCGCGGCGTCGAGACCATCGTCACCGGCCTGCGCTGGCGCGCGGTCCATGATCCGCTAATCTGCCGCGGCGAGTGGCAGGAGGATTTCGTCGGGCAATGCCGTGACCTGGGCGCCGCCATGGCGGCGGGGCTGGACGCGGGGATTTTCTGACGCGGGATCGGTCCGTACGCACGACGGTCGCGTCCGCTGCCGCTGATCTATCCTCATACGCCGCTCTGGCTTTGCCATCCTCACCCTTCGACAGGCTCAGGATGAGGTCGGCAAAGCTCGAGCGCACCGTCCGAATTGCCGACGTGACACAGCCGGGCATCGGCAGAGTGATCCAGGCGTGAGACCGCGCGGGCATCCTCCCGGCCGCCGCATCGGGGGCGATGCGATCGATGACATGGCGGAGTGCAATCCATGAAGCTGACGAGAATCCTGGCCGTGCTCGGCGCGGCATTCCTGCTGGCCGGCTGCGAGGAGACCCTCGACGACCAGATGACCGAGTACATGGAGTTCTATTACCCCTCCACGGGCGCGTACTGGTACGACATCGCCTTCGATTGGGGCAGCTATCTGATCACCACCCACGAGAAGCTCGACGAAGAGGTGCATCCGGACAGCGAGCGGTTCCGGGGTTACGTCACTCTGCGGCCGACCGTGACGGCGCCGAGCGAGGACCTCGATCCCAAGCTCTTCCTGATCAGCCCGCAAGGTGAGGTCTGGAGCCTCCATCGGTCGGTCGACATCGCCAAATCCACCTCGCGCGAGGAGGTGACCGTGGAGCGCGTGCAGGGTGGCACCATGACCCAGACCCGCACCGTCAATTCCGAGAGCGAGCCGGTGATCGACCATTTCCTCGCCAACCCCTCCGCCTGGCGCCGCTACGGCACCATGGTCGCCGATGGCGACGAGTACGAGTTGGAGCGCCTGGAGGCAGGCGGCTGACGGCCGACCAATGAGACGTACGGTCTGTGTTCCGCGTCACTGACGCAGTTCGGCGCACCGCTAGGATGCCCGCGCATTGAAGATCGGGCCGCCGCCACTGCCAGTCGCAGAGGATTGCCGCAGCCCGGAATCCCGCTGCGCGCTCTGCCGGAGTTCCGTTGGCGGAGAATCGCGGAGGCGAAGATGGCAGATTTCAAGGTGCAACTGGACGTGCCTTTGGTAGAGCAGAAGAAGAACATGTCCTGCTGGTATGCGTCGGCCTGCATGGTCGCCTATTACCGGGAGGCGGGTCCGCGGCTGGGCCTGCCCGATGTCTGGAAGGCGAACACGGGACTCTCCTATGGCGCGGTGGACAATCTCGCCAAGGTCGAGGGGCTGAGCGTCTTCCCCCATCCCAATGTCGGCAGATTCAGCGCCGCCGACATCTATGCCGCCCTGAAGCAGGCCGGGCCCCTGTGGTGCGCCGGATTGTGGTACGGCTTCGGCCACGCCATCGTGCTGACGGGGACCGACGGCAAGAACGTGACCTTCAACGACCCGGCGGGCGACAAGAACAAGAAAGAGACCGTCGACTGGTTCAACAAGAAGCTGCTCTGGTCGCTGAAGAACTCGATCCTCTACCGCGCCGCGTAACCGGTCGCACCGGCCGTCGCTACCGCTGGTCGAGCTTAAGCTCGATCCGGCGGTTGCGCAGGAAGGCGGCGGCAGTATTGGCCGGGTCCAGGGGCTGGAATTCGCCGAAGCCGGCTGCCGCCAGGCGCTGCGGTGGAATGCCCTGCTGGATCAGGAATTGCACCACCTGGGTGGCCCGCGCGGTCGACAACTCCCAGTTCGACGGATAGATCGAGCGAGGCCCGACCGGCACCCGGTCCGTGTGCCCGTCGACCCGCAGGATCCAGTCGACCTCGTCGGGAATGTCGCGGGCGATCTCCAGCAGTGTGCCGGCGAAGCGGGCCAGCTGCTCCTTGCCGCCGGGCTGCAAGGTGGCGAAGCCGGACGGGAAGAGCACTTCCGATTGGAATACGAAGCGGTCGCCGACGACGCGGATATCGTCGCGCTGGCCGATCACCTCGCGCAGCCGGCCGAAGAATTCCGAGCGGTAGCGGCTCAGCTCCTCGACCCGGCGCACCAGGGCCTGGTTCAGCCGGGCGTTCAGGTTGGCAATCTCGATGTCGCGCTCGCCGACCGAGGCTTCCGACGCTTCCAACTGCGCCTGCACCTGGGCCAGCTGGTCGCGCAGGCTCTGGATCTGGTCGTTGAGCCGGGCGACCAGGGCGCGGGATTCGGTCGACAGGCGGACCTCTTCCTCCAGGGCGGCCTCGGTGGTCCCGAGCGCCGTCAGCAGCTCCTCGATGCGGATGTCGCGGTCGTCGATCTCGCGCTGCGCCAGGGTGGTGCGCTCCTCGGCATCGCTCAGGGAGGTCTCCAGCGCCAGGCTGCGGTCGCGCAGCGCGGCCAGCTCCTGCATCAGCCGGTCGCGCTCCTCGATGGTCAGCCGCAACTCGACGGTCAGGGCGCTGGCCTGCTCGGCCGCTGCATCCAAGGCCGTCGCCGTTTCATCTCGGGCCGCGGCGGCGGCATCGCGTTCTTCCGTCAGCGTGCCGATGGCGACTTCCCGGGACGCCAGCAGGTCGCGAAGCTGCAGGATCTCCTCGTCGCTGATGCGCAGACGGTTGGTCAGCTCGCTCTCGCTGGCCTGGGAGGCCGCCAGCGCCTCGGCCAAGGCCAACTGCTCACCCTGCAGGGCCTGCAGCTCGGCGCGGATGCCGGCGATATCGGCCTCGCGATCCTCCAGCGAGGTCATCAGCAGGCGGTTGTCCGAGCGGCTTTCTTCCAGCGCCGCGGTGAGGGTATCGATATCCGCCTGGCTCAGTTCCAGGGACGCGATCGCCTCGGCGCGTTCGCGGCCGGTGGTCTCCAATTCGGCCCGGAGATCGGCCAGGGTGGCGTCGCGCTCCTCAAGCGACACGGTCAGCGTAGCGTTGTTCGCCCGGGCCTCCTCCAGCGCCGCGGTCAGTGTATCAATATCGGCCTGGCTCAGCTCCAGCGCCGCGACCGCCTCGGCGGTCTCCTGCCGACTGGCCTCCAGGGCCGCCTCCAGCTCCGCCAGGGTGGCGTTGCGGTCCTCCAAGGTCGCGGTCAGGGTCGCGTTGTCGGCCTGGCTCTCCTCCAGCGCTGCCGTCAGCCGGTCGATGTCGCCCTGGCGCAATTCCAGGGTGGCGACCAGCTCCTCGTTCTCCGCCCGGCTCTCGGCCAGCTGCTGCTCCAGAAGCGCCTGCAGCGACAGCGCCTCGTCCAGGGAGACGCCAAGCGCCTCCGCCTCCGCTTCCGCCGCCCGCAGCAGCAGGGTCATGGAGGCGATCTCGATCTCCAGCGTGTCGCGCGCGGCGCGCAGCGCCTGGATATCGGCCTGCAGGCTGGCGATCTCCCGCAGCCTGAGCTCGATCGTCTCGCGGTCGGCGTCGATGGTCTGGTAGGCGTCGGCCAGTTCGGCCTCGATGGCGGCGACGTCTTCGGCCAGGGCTTCGCGGCTGGCCAGCGCATCCGCCAGACGCTGCGACAGCGACAATTGCTCGGCCTGCAGCGCGCCGATCTCCTCGCCCAGCGCGTCGCGCTCGCCGATGATGCCCTGCAATTCGGCGGAGAGCTGCGCGTAGCTGGCGCGCAGATCGGCGTTTTCGGACCGCTCCAGCCCCAGCAGCTCGTTCAGCTCGCTGATCTGACGGTTCAGCCGCTCCACCATCTCCTCGCGGCCGGACAGCGCGTTGGACAGGTAGAACTGCGCCACCATGAAGACCATCAGCACGAAGATGACCACCATCAGCAGCGCCGCCAGGGCATCGACGAAGCCCGGCCAGATGTTGATGCTGCGATGGCTGGAACGGCGCGAGACAGCGAACATAGGTCAGATGGCCATTCGCCGGTGCGAATGAAGCGGGTTCCTAAGCCCCCTCACCCTCCCGCTACGCGGGTCCCTCCCTCTCTCGCAAGGGGAGAGGGGCAACAAAGATTGCGCGCTACCTATCCCCTCTCCCCTTGCGGGAGAGGGAGGGACCCGCGCGTCAGCGTGGGAGGGTGAGGGGGCTTCGAAAATCACTTCGGGGTTGCCCGTCCGACTCCGCTTTACTGCGTCTCTTCGGCCAGCGCCGCGATGGTGCGGGCCAGGAGTTTGATCTCGCCTCGGATCTCGCCAATGATCTGGTCGCGGCTGGACGGCAGATCGTCCATCAGCCGGTGCATGTAGACGTCCAGATTGCGCACGTGCTGGCGGGTGGATTCGTCCAGCAGCAGGCCGCCATCGCTCATCCCGTCGGCCAGCTTGGTCAGCACCGGCTTCAACTCCATCTGGCTCTCCGCCAGCCGGATCATCAGGTTCTGCTCGGTGCGCATCTGGTCGGTCAGGGTGCCCAGCCGCTCGGTCAGCGCCATCAGATTGGCGTTGCCCTGTTTTCGGTTCTCCTCGCCCTGGCTCATCACCCGGCGCAGGGTGTCCAAGTTTTCCGCCGTTTGCTCGATCAGCGCCTGCAGATAGGCCGGGACGCTGCCCTCGCCCTCGCCGGTGAAGGCGCCGCCGGTGGTCACCCGGGCGGCGCCGGACAGCCAGTCCTCCAGGTCGTTGTAGAAGCGGTTCTGGGCCTGGGTCGCCTGCAACTCGAGAAAACCGAGGACCAGGGAGCCGGCCAGGCCGAACAGCGACGAGCTGAAGGCGGTGCCCATGCCGCCCAGCGGCGCCTCCAGCCCGGCTTTCAGGTCGCCGAACACCAGGGCCAGGTCGCCCCCTTCTATGCTGAGCCCGGCGATAACGTCGGCCACCGCCGCGATGGTCTTCAGCAGGCCCCAGAAGGTGCCAAGCAGACCGAGGAAGATCAGCATGCCGATCAGGTAGCGCGACATCTCGCGGTTCTCGTCCAGCCGGGCGTGGATGCCGTCCAGCAGCGACCGCATGGACATGGCCGTCAGGCGGAGCTGGCCCTGCTGCTCGCTCAGCATCTTGGCCATCGGGCCGAGCAGGCGCGGCGGCGGTGCCACCGTCTCCCGCTGTTCCGCGTCCCGGGACGCCTGGAATTGCTCCATCCAGGCCGCCTCCGGTCGCAGCACCATCACCGAACGCACGGTGTAGACGACGCCGACCAGGAACAGCAGCACGATCAGGCCGTTCAGCCACGGATTGGCCAGGAAGGCCTGCGCTACGCCGACCCAGAGCACCCCGGCCACGCCAGCCACGAAGGCCAGGCAGACCGCCATTCTGAACAGATACGGCGTAAAGCGGATCATGCGGGATCTCTGGTTGCGCTGTCGGTGCCGGATGGCGTGCGGGGCATCAACGGGTCGACATCAGTTGATCAGCAGCAGGTCGACGCGTTCCGGCGGGCCCTCGATCGAGGTGTTGCCCAGGGCGCGCACATCGATCCGGCTGCCTCGCACGCCGCGGTCGAACAGGTAGTTGCGCACCGCAAGGGCGCGTTGCAGCGACAGCAGCCGGGCCCGGGAGGCGGTGTCGGGCGTGCCGCCGGCATAGGCCTGCACGCTGAGCCTGAGGTCGCTGTGCTCCGACATGCGCTCGGCCAGGGTGTCCAGCAGCCGCTCGCCGGTCTCGCTGAGCGCGGTGCGGTCGTCGGAGAACAGGATCCGGAAGCCGTCGCCGTTCGGTAGCGCCGAAATCGTGTCGGCGGTCGCCTCGACATCGACATTGGCGCCGACCAGCTTCTCGGACGGAGTCGGGCTCGGCGCCGTCGACCGGGCGCCCACCTGCCGCAGAAGTTCGGCTCCGGCGGTCACCGGTATCGGCCGTTGCCACAGCACCGGCGCGGTCGAGACCTCGGGAATCGGGACCACCGGCGCCAGCCGGCCGGATCCGGTCGGACGGGCCGCGGGAGCGGGTTCGGCGGCCGGCGCGGGTGCGGCAGTGGGTGCCGCCAGGACCCGGCGCGGCCGTATCGGCGGGGCCGGCGGCCGGTGGCCGGGAAGCGGCGGGACCCAGCCCGGGCCGGTTGGACCGTCCAGCGCATCTAGCACGCTCAGATCCACGAAGACCGCCGGGCGATCCGCCGCATGGGCACAAGGGGCGAGGGCAAGGACAAACGCCGTCAGCGCCGCTACAAGCGCGGTTCGAGACGACCGGCCCATCAGCCCGATCCGTGTTGAAATGTCAGAACCCACCAAGACGAAACCGCAACCGCCTCCCGATCACCGCACAGCCAATCGCCAGGTGGCTGTCCGGGCGCAGCCGCGCAGCGGCAAACATCGATGCCCGGAATACGCCCGGGCGACGCCGCGACCATAGCGTATGCCCTTTGCGACCGACAACCGAATTGCGGGGATTTGCGGGTGTACGTGTGCCGGTACGGCGGCATCCGGCCGGGCTATTCGTCAGGCCGTGGCGGCCCTTGCCAGCCCCTCACGGGCGCCGCGCAGCACCTTGCCGACCTGGACGTGCAGATGGGTGTTGGCGGCCAGCAGGCTGCCGCCATGCAGCGGATTGCGGCCACCGCCGATCTCGGTGACATAGCCCCCGGCCTCCTTGACCAGGATGATGCCGGCGGCGACATCCCAGGCGTTCAGCCCGGTCTCCCAGAAGCCGTCGAAGCGCCCGGCGGCGACAAAGGCCAGGTCCAGCGCGGCAGAACCGAAGCGGCGCACGCCGGCGATGGTCGGCATCAGCGCCGTGAGCTCCGCCTGGAAGGTATCGGTGTCGCCATGGCCGAGGAAGGGCGCGCCGGTGCCCAGCACCGCTTCCTCCATGCGCCGCCGGCCCGAGACCCTGAGCCGCCGGTCGTTCAGATAGGCGCCCTGGCCCTTCTCGGCCCAGTACATCTCGTCGGTGACCGGGTTGTAGACGACGCCGGCGATGATTTCGCCGTCGCGCTCCACCGCGATGGAGATCGACCAGTGCGGGATGCCGTGCAGGAAGTTGGTGGTGCCGTCCAGCGGGTCGACGACCCAGCGATGGCTGGCATCGCTGCCGGCCTTGGCGCCGCTCTCCTCCATCAGCAGGCCGTAGGTCGGCCGCGCCTTGGTCAGCTCGGCCCTGAGCGCCTTCTCGGCCTTCAGATCGGCGGTCGAGACGAAATCGGCCGGGCCCTTCTGGGAGACCTGCAGCTGCTCGACCTCGCCGAAATCGCGCACCAGACCGCGCGCCGCCTTGCCGGCCGCCTTGGTCATCACATTGATCAGTGCCGAGCGGACGGCCATCTTGAACCCGCCAATGCCAGAGTTTCGATTTGCCTGGAGCGACCTGCCGCCCCCAGGCGGGACTAGTCCTTCGCGCGTTCCGCGTAGGTGTTGTCGGCGGTGTTCACGACGATGCGGGTGCCGACTTCGATATGGGGCGGCACCATCACCTTCACGCCGTTTTCGACGATGGCCGGCTTGTAGGAGGACGAGGCCGTCTGGCCCTTCACCACCGGCTCGGCCTCGGTCACCTCCAGCACCACCGTGGCCGGCAATTCGACCGACAGCGGCGTGCCTTCATGGCTGGTGACGGTGCAGACCATGCCTTCCTGCAGGAACACCGCCTGATCGCCCAGCGCCTCGCGGTCGATGGTGATCTGCTCGTAGCTCTCATTGTCCATGAAGGTCAGGCTGTCGCCCTCGGCGAACAGGAACTGCATCTCCGCCTCGTCCAGCCGGGCCCGCTCCACCGTCTCCTGGGTCCGCCAGCGATTGTTCGTCTTGGTGCCGGTGCGGATGTCCTTCATCTCGACCTGGATGACCGCATTGCCCTTGCCGGGTTGGATCAGATCGATCTTGGTCACCAGCATCAGCTTGCCTTCGTAGTCGAGCACGTTGCCGGGACGGATGGTGATGGCATTGACCTTCATGCCGAAGCCTGCTTTTCAAGAGGGACGGGGTGTGCAGCGCCGAGCGCGGCGCGGAACCTATCAGCAAGCCATTTCCAAGGCAACGGCGGGAAAGGCCGCATCGCGGGATGATCAACCGGCCGATTGCACCCTGGTGGCGCCCAGACCGACTGGCGGCCCGCAGGCCCTATCTGGAAGCCCGTACGGCCATCGCCGCGGCCCTGCGCCGGGTATTCACGGAGAGGGGTTTCCTGGAGGTCGATACCCCGGCCCTGCAGGTCTCGCCGGGCATGGAGCCGCATCTGCGGGCCTTCGCCACGGAGCTGGAGGAGCTCGACCCGGAGGAGCGGCGCCGGCTCTACCTCCACACCTCGCCGGAATTTGCCATGAAGAAGCTGCTGGCCGGCGGCATGGAGCGGATCTTCCAGTTGGCCCATGTGTTCCGCAACGGCGAGCGTTCGACGACCCACCACCCCGAATTCACCATGCTGGAATGGTACCGGGCCGGCGCGGGTTATGAGGATTTGATCGAGGATTGCCGGGCGCTGCTGACAGCCGCTGCCGAGGCGGTCCCCGGCCATGACGGCTTTGCCTGGAAAGATGAACGCGCCGATCCGGCGTGGGACTGGCAGGTGCTGACGGTGGCCGAGGCGTTCGAGCGCCACGCCGGCATCGACCTGCTGGCAACGGCGCCCGATCCGGCGGACCCCGATCTCGGCCTGCTGGCGGAGCAGGCCCGGCCGCTCGGCATCGCGGCCCGGGACGGAGATCGCTGGGACGACCTGTTCTTCCGCATCTTCCTGGAGCATATCGAACCGAAGCTCGGCATCGGCGCTCCCACGGTGCTGACCGACTACCCGGTGTCCATGGCCGCCCTGTCCCGGCCCAAGCCGGACGATCCGCGCCTGGCCGAGCGATTCGAGATCTATGTCTGCGGCCTGGAGCTGGCCAACGCCTTCGGCGAGCTGACCGACGCCTCGATGCAACGCGCCCGCTTCCAGGCCGACCAGGCTTCGAAACGCCGGCTCTACGGCACCGAATATCCGGTCGACGAGGACTTCCTCGCGGCGCTGGAACATGGCCTGCCGGACAGCGCCGGCATCGCGCTTGGCTTCGACCGGCTGGTCATGCTGGCCACCGGGGCGGAGCACATCGAAGACGTGCTCTGGGCCCCGGTGGCGGAAACCGACACCCCAAGCTCGGACCGATAGACCGCAGGCGTCGTGGCTGATACGCCATGACACCGGCATTCGAATGGGAGGCCCCGTTTCATGCATATCGGCCTGGTAGGAGGGATCGGACCCGCGGCGACGGACTACTACTATCGTCGCCTCATCTCGGGGTCGCCGGATGGCGGCGTGAGCCTCGAGCTGACCATCGTCCATGCCTCCTCGGCGACGCTGCTGGAGAACCTCCAGCGCGGCGACAAGGCGGCGCAGGTGGAGATCTTCCTGCGGCTGGCCGACCGGCTTCGGGATGCGGGCGCGCAGGCGGTCGCGATCACGGCCATCGCCGGGCATTTCTGCATCGAGGAATTCAAGGCGGTCTCGCCGATACCGGTGGTCGATCTGCTGCAGGAGGTCAGGATGGCTGTCGCCGGGATGGGATTGGCGAAGGTCGGTATCCTGGGCACCCGGACCGTCATGAAAACGCGGTTCTACGGCGCGATCGACTCGGCGGAGGTGCTCGCACCCTCGGGCCCGGACCTGGATGATGTGCATGAGGCGTATGTTGCGACGGCGGCGGCCGGGGCCGTAACTGACGCCCAGCGCGAGCTATTCTTTGCCGCCGGCCGTCGCCTGGTCGCCGAGCAGGGGGCCGAAGCGATCATGCTGGGCGGAACCGATCTGGTTCTGGCCTTCGACGGTCGCGATTGCGGGTTCGACATCATCGATTGCGCCGGCATCCACATCGATGCGCTGGCGAAAGTTGCCGCCGCCTGACGTCACTCCAGCGTCATTCCCGCTTTCGCGGGAATGACGAGCAAATAGGACAAACGGAAATGACCCTGCACCCCGACAGCGTCGCGTTCCTGGAGCAGGTCGCCGAATGGCGGGCCGAGAACGGGTACGACACCTGGGACGTGATGGGGGCGGAGCGTTCCAGGGCGATCCTCAAGGAGGCGGTCGCGGCCGGCAAGCCGCCGATGGCCGACATGGCGCGGGTCGAGGACCGCACGATCCCGGCGCGGTCCGGTCCGCGGCCATGCCGCATCTTCACGCCCCATGCCGAGGGCCCGCTGCCGGTGGTGCTCTACTTCCACGGCGGCGGCTACGTGATCGGCGGCATCGATGAATCCGAGCACGAGGCCCGGCGCATCGCCGAGCGGACGCCGGCTGTCGTCGTCTCGGCCAGCTATCGCATGGGGCCGGAGCATCGCTTTCCGGCGGCCATGGAGGATGGCTGGGATGCCCTCAACTGGGTGGTGGAGATTGCGGCGTCGCTGGGCGGCGACCCGTCTCGGCTGCTGGTCGGCGGAACCAGTGCCGGTGGCGGCCTGACCGCCGCGGTCTGCCGGATGGCGGCGAAACGGGGCGGGCCGCCGATTGCGCTCGCCTTCCTGCTCTGCCCCTGGGTCGACCTCACCCTGACGCGGCCCTCGGTCGAGGAATTCGCCACGGGGTACGGGTTGGATCGCTCGGAGCTGGAATGGTTCGCCGAGTGTTTTCTCGGGCCCGGCGGCAATGCGGACGATCCGCTGGTCTCACCGGTGCTGCACGACATCCCGTCCGGCACGCCACCGACCTTCGTGCTGGTGGCCGATTGCGATCCGCTGCGCGACGAGGCGCTGGCCTATGCCGAGATGCTGAAATCGGCCGGCCGACTGGCCGGCCTGCATGTCGCGCCAGGCTTCCTGCATGCCTTCAACGTGAACACGCACCTGGTGCCTGCCGGCGAGGCGCATCTGGAACCCTGGGACGCTGCCATGCGAAGGGCGGCGACTTTCTAAAGGGAACGCTTTGGAAATCCCGCGCCGGATCAGCCGGCCGAAGCGATTGCCGACTGCATCGCCGCGATCCCGGCCGCTGGCCCGTCCGGATGCGCCCAGACCGCAGCATCGACGGCCAGGAAGTCGGCCCCGGCCGTTACGAACTCGGCGCAGGTCTCCGGCGTGATGTCGCCGAGCGCCACGCAGGGCACTTCCATTATCGACGCCCACCATTCGATTAAGTCCAATGTCTGGACCAATTCGTCCGGGCTAGGAATCCTGCGGCCGAGGGCAATGTAGTCTGCGCCCTGCTCGGCGGCGGTCATGGCGGCGTGGCGGCTGAACCTGGCGCTATAGCCGACGATCGCCTCGGGCCCGACCAGAGCCCTTGTTTCGCGGTAGCTCGGCCCGTCCGGGCAGGTATGGGCGCCGTCGCAGCCTGTCTCGGCCGCCAGGTCCGGCCGCCCGTCGACCAGGAAGGCGGCGCCGCGGTCCTGGGCAACGGGCCGCAGGACATCGATGGCGCTGCGCAGCGCGTCTTCGGTCGGCGCGCCAAGGCTTTCCGGCAGCAGCAGGACCGAGGGCACATGGCCGGTGTCGAGCGCCGCCGCCAGGTCAGACGCAAACGCCGCCGGTTCCAGCGCCGGCGGCGTCAGCAGGTAGAGTAGGCAGTCAGGCATGGACGGATTGGCGATCTGTCGCCGCCGCCACAGTCCGGTCCCCTCTCCCCTTGTGGGAGAGGGCTAGGGTGAGGGGTCTTGAGAAACAACTTCGCGCGGCTCTGCCGCGCGCCCCCTCACCCGGATCGCTGTGCGATCCGACCTCTCCCGCGAGGGGAGAGGTGATCACGGTACTGATCGTCAATCCGGTCGCTCAAGCCTTGCCGAGGAAGATGTCGATCATGCTGTCCAGCAGGGCCATGGCCTCGTCGCGCGGGCGGCGGAAGCAGTTGCGGCCGATGATCGAGCCGTTGCCGCCGCCGTCGCGGATGGCGCGGGCATCGTCCAGCACCGCCTCGGTGCCCTTGGCGGCGCCACCGGAGAACACCACGATGCGGCGCCCGCCGAAGCAGGAGCGCACCACCTCCGCGACCCGGTCGGCCTGGGTGGCGATGGCGATGTCGGTGCCTTCGAATTCCTTCTTGGCCTCGCCCTGCTCCAGATGGTCGCTGGGCAGCTTCACCTTCACGATATGGGCGCCGATCTGGCAGGCGAGATGGGCGCCATAGGCGACCACGTCCATGGCCGTCTCGCCGTCCTTGGACAGGTTGCCGCCGCGCGGATAGGACCACAGCACCGTCGGCAGGCCGACCGATTTGGCCTCGCGGCAGAGCTCGGCGATCTCCTCGAACATGCCAAGCGCGCTGTCGGAGCCGGGATAGATGGTGAAGCCGATGGCCGAGCAGCCCAGGCGCAGCGCATCATCGATGGTGCCGATGATCGCCTGGTCGGCGCCTTCCTTGTCCCGCGCCAGGCTGTTGCCGTGGTTCAGCTTCAGGATCGTCGGGATCAGCCCGGGAAAGGCCTCGGAGCTTACCTCCAGCGCGCCCAGCGGTGCCGCATAGGCCGACAGGCCGGCATCGATGCCAAGCTTGTGGTGATAGAGCGGATCATAGGCCGGGGCGTTGACCGCGAAGCTGCGGGCCGGCCCGTGCTCGACCCCCTGGTCGACCGGCAGGATGATCATCTTGCCGGTGCCGCCCAGCCGCCCCTGCATCAGGAAGCGGGCCAGATTGCCCTTGGTGCCGGGGTTGTCACCGCCGTAGTTGGACAGGATCTTGCGAACGGTATCCGACAGTTCCATGGGTCAATCCTTGCCGCGAGCCGTGGGAAAAGCGGGTAGGACATAGACCAGAGCCTGGGGGAATGCAACGCCGGCCGGCGCTTGCTGCCCGATGGCAGCGTTGCGTTCCGTGCAAGGCAGCTGGCACAGCAATCGCCCTCGCGCCTCGCGTTGTCCGAAGGCGGGTCGGAAAGCCCTAACTGATCGGGAAGTAGATCTCGGTGATCAGGCCCTCCGCTGGCGTGCTGTCCGGGTCGTTCATGTAGATCTCCCAGCACGGTCCCGAGGGCGTCAGGCCCTCTTTTTCCATGTGCGCCATGATGCGGTTGTAGGTGTCGGCCAGCGCGGTGTATGGGCCGACATGGACCGCCTTGAGGGCCTGGCCGGCATGAGTGGCGCCCGCCTTGATATCGGCATGGCCGGCGGCGCGTCCGGAATCGGCGGCGGTAACCGGCAGGGCCACGTCGAAGGTCGCCTCGTTCTCGCTGAAGCCGTGATAGATCGACATCGGCGCCCCTGTCATCTCGATGCCATGCTGGCCGATGAACCCCATCAGGGTGCCGAATGCCTCGCCCATGCAGGCGCCGATCGATTGCGGATCTGAGGCGCTGGAACGATGCACATAGAGGATCGGTTGCGAGTCCACGCTGACGATGTTGAATTCCGGCACGGTTGTTCCTCCCCCGCTGGGCCGCATGGATGACGGGCGATTCCTACCCGCCGAGCGGACCATAGCGCCTTGATCCAGAACAGGCATTTGAACCTTTGTTGACATTGGGCAGTCAGGCGCCGGAAAGGAATGCCGCATAGGCGGCCTGCCTGTCCTCTGCGAACTCCGGATCGCAGCAAGGCGGCCGCCGGCGCAGCACGACAGCCCCGCTCGCCTCGGCAAGGGCCGCGAGCTTTTTCGCCAAGATGTCATCGCCAGTGAAGACGATCGCCTCCGCACCGGCCCTGAGTGCTGCCATTGCATGCCCGGGGTCATCGGCGCAATCCAGCACGCCGCTGATGGTGAGACCCGGTGATGCCGCGCGAGCCTGCTCGACCAGGGCCAGGAACCAGACCGGGCCGGCATAGGCGGCCGCCCCCGGCGCACTGATCAGGGTCAGGGTGGTCTTCCGGTCGCGGGCTGCGGCCACCGCCTGTCGGGCATCGTCGATGCCGTGAACGACAAGCGCAGCGGTTGTATGATTGATCTGGTTCATGGTCTGAAGTGAGAGCATAGAGGATCGTGCAGCGCGCGCGACCCGGCACGGATGCATCGATGGCAGAGTTGGCGAAGAAGGACGGACAGGGCAAGGCGGCCGATGGCGGCGCCCGGCGCACCATCGTGACCCGCGGCCTGACCAAGGTCTATCGCAACGGCGAATTGGAGGTGCACGCCCTGCGCGGCATCGACGTCGCCATCCGCGAAGGAGAGCTTGTGGTGCTGCTGGGTCCGTCTGGCAGCGGCAAGTCGACCCTGCTCAACATCCTGGGCGGGCTCGATTCGCCCAGCGGCGGACAGGTCTTCTTCCGCGACGAGGAGCTGACCGCCTTCGACGATGCCGGGCTGACCCGCTACCGCCGCGCCCATGTCGGCTTCATCTTCCAGTTCTACAATCTGATCCCCAGCCTCACCGCGCGCGAGAACGTCGCCCTGGTGACCGAGATCGCGCGCGATCCCATGCGGCCGGACGAGGCCCTGACCCTGGTCGGCCTGGCCGACCGGATGGACCATTTCCCGGCCCAGCTGTCCGGCGGCGAGCAGCAGCGCGTCGCCGTTGCCCGCGCGGTCGCCAAGCGCCCGGAGGTGCTGCTGTGCGACGAGCCGACCGGCGCGCTTGACAGCACAACGGGCGTGCAGGTGCTGGAGACGTTGGAGACCGTGAATCGCGAGCTTGGTACCACGACCATGGTCATCACCCACAACGCCTCCATCGCCGATATGGCGCATCAGGTGATCCGCATGGCGGACGGCCATGTTGTCGAGATCCGCGAGAACACAACCCGATGCGCCGCCTCGGACCTGACGTGGTGACCGTATGTCCGTATTGAATCGAAAGCTCATTCGCGACCTCACTCGGCTCTGGGGCCAGGTGATGGCGATTGCCCTGGTCATTGCGGCCGGCGTCGCCACCGTGGTGATGGCGCTGGGCACCCTGCATTCGCTGAAAGAAACCCGCACCGCCTATTACGAGCGCTACGGCTTCGGCCACGTCTTCGCACAGGCCAAGCGGGCCCCGGAATTCCTCGCCGACCGCATCGCCGAGATCCCCGGCGTCGCCCAGGTCAGCACCCGCATCTCCGAATACGTCATCCTGGACATGCCCGGCATGGACGAGCCGGCCCGGGCCAATATCGTGTCGCTGCCGGAAGGCCGGCAGCCCGAGCTCAACAGGGTGGTGATCCGCACCGGCCGCATGATCCGCCGCGGCCATCCCGAGGAGGCGCTGATCGGCGAGGCCTTCGCCGAGGCGCACGACCTGATGCCGGGCGACTCCGTCACCGCCAACATCAATGGCCGCCAGCGCACCCTGACGGTCGTGGGCGTCGCCCTAGCGCCGGAGTTCATCTATGTGATCGGTCCCGGCGAACTGGTGCCGGACGGCCGGCGATTCGGGATCATCTGGATGGGCCGCGAGGCGCTGGAGGCGGCCTTCGACCTGGAAGGCGCGTTCAACGAAGTGGCCATCGGGCTGACCCGCGATGGTTCGGAATCCGCCGTGATCGAGCAGGTCGACACCCTGCTGGAGCGCTATGGCGGCATTGGTGCCTATGGCCGCCGCAACCATCTCTCGGACACCTTCGTGCGCAGCGAAATGGACCAGCTCGCCAACCTGGCCCGGACCATGCCGCCGATCTTCATCCTGGTCGCCGCCTTCCTGCTCAATGTGGTCGTAAACCGGCTGATCGAGACCGAGCGCGAGCAGATCGGCCTGCTGAAGGCATTCGGCTATCGCAATCTCACGGTCGGCTGGCTCTACATGAAGTTCGTGCTGGCGATCTGCGCGGTGGGGATCGTGATCGGCTGGGGGGTTGGCGCCTGGATGGGGCGCGGCGTCACGGCGAACTTCACCGACTATTACCGTTTCCCGTTCCTCTACTACCAGGACGAACCTGCGGTCTTCGCCGGTGCGGCGCTGGTCAGCCTGGTCGCGGCGGTCAGCGGCGCCCTGTTCGCGGTGCGCCGCGCAGTGCGCCTGGCGCCTGCCGTCGCCATGGTGCCGCCGCCGCCGACCATGTATCGCGGCACCATGGTGAAGCGGCTGGCCGAGGCCGGGTCGCTGGGGCCGCCGACGCGCATGATCCTGCGCCATGTGACCCGATGGCCGCTGCGCTCGCTCGCCACCACGGCCGGCATCGCCGCCTCGGTGGCGCTGCTGGTGATGTCGCTGTTCTTTCTCGATGCGATCGACGAAATGCTCGAATCGTACTTTTTCCGATCGCAGCATCAGGACATCACGGTCCAGTTCACCGAGATCCGCGACGATTCCACCCGCTACGAGATCGACGCCCTGCCCGGGGTGATCCAGACCGAGCTCTACCGGGTCGTTGCCATGCGCCTGCGCCACGGACACCTCTCGCGCCGTGTCGGCGTCAACGGCCTGGACCAGGGAGCGCAGCTGCGTGAACTGGTGGACATGGAAGGACGGCCGGTGGATCTGCCGCCGCAGGGCATCGCCCTGACCGCGAAGCTGGCCGACCTGCTGGCGGTCGAGGAGGGTGGCACGGTCATTGCCGAAGTGCTGGAAGGCCGCCGCCATGTGCGGGAGCTGACCGTCAGCCGGGTGATCCAGGAATACATTGGCACCGAGGCCTACATGGACCGCGCGACGCTGAACCGGCTGATGGGCGATCCGCCGGTCGCCGATGGTGCCGTCCTGCTGGTGGATGGAGACCAGCAACCCATGCTGTTCCGCACGCTCAAGGAAATCCCCGACGTGATGGGTGCTGCGTTGCTGCGCGCCGCGTTCGACAAGTTCCAGGACATCATCGACGACACCATCATAACCCAGGTGCTGTTCTACATCCTGTTCGCCTCGGTGATCGCGGTCGGCGTTGCCTATAACAGCGCCCGCATCTCCCTGTCGGAGCGGGCGCGCGAGCTGGCCAGCCTGCGGGTGCTGGGGTTCCGCAAGAGCGAGGTCGCCTACATCCTGCTGGGTGAGCTGGCGGTCCTGACGGTATTGGCGATGCCGCTAGGCTGCCTGTTCGGCTACGGATTGGCGGCGCTGATGGTCAGCCTGTTCGAAACCGATCTCTACCGGCTGCCCTTCGTCATCGAGCCTTCGACCTATGGCTTTGCGGTGCTGATCGTGCTGGCGGCGTCGGTAGTGACCGGTGCGTTGGTCGGCCGCCGGGTGGCACAATTCGACCTGGTCGCGGTCCTGAAGACACGGGAATGACAACGCAGTGAAGAAAACGATGAAATGGGTCTGGCGCGGCCTTGCGGTCGCCATTGCGGCGGTCGCGCTGGCTGTCGCCTTTCGGCCGCAACCGGTGCCGGTCGACATGGCGACGGCACGGCGCGGAGAATTGATCGTCACCGTTGCCGACGATGGCGAGACCCGGGTGCGCGAGGTCTATCTGGTCTCCGCGCCGCTGCCGGGGCAGGTGCTGCGCTTCGTCGGCGATGTCGGCGACCCGGTCACAGCCGCAGAATCGGTACTGGCCAACATCCTGCCGACCCAGCCGACCTTCCTCGACCTGCGCACCCGCTCCGAGCTGGAGGCCGCCGTTCAGGCGGCCGAGGCGGCGAAGGCGCTGGCCGAGGCGGAAGTGGCGCGGGCCCAGGCGCAGGTCGAATTCGCCATCGCCGAATACCGCCGGGCCGAGCGGCTGTTCGAGCGCGGCAACGTGTCCGAGGCGGCGCTGGACCGGGCGCGCATGGAGCTGCGCACGGAAGAGGCGGCGTTGCTGACGTCGCGCGCCGGACTGAGCATGCGGGAATTCGAGCTGGAGACGGCCCGCGCCTCGCTGATCCTGCCGACCGTCGAGGACCGCGAAACCGACCGCCAGGCCGGCTGCTGCTACGCCGTCCGGGCTCCGGTCGACGGGAAGATCCTGCGCATATTCCATGAAAGCGAGGGCGTCGTGGAGGCCGGGGCGCCGCTGGTCGAGATCGGCGATGCCGCGGACCTCGAGATCGTCGTCGACCTGCTGTCGACCGACGCGGTGCAGGTGGCTGAGGAGGCGGAAGCCTTCATCGAAGGCTGGGGCGGCGGCGAGCGGCTGCTGGGCCGGGTCCGCCGGGTCGAGCCCTACGGTTTCACCAAGACCTCGGCGCTCGGCATCGACGAGCAGCGGGTCAACGTCATCGTCGACTTCACCGAGCCGCCGGAGCGCTGGCAATCCCTCGGCCACGGCTACCGCGTCGAGGTGGCGATCGTGGTCTGGCGCAGCGACGACGTGCTGAAGATCCCGGTCGGCACCCTGTTCCGAGAGGCCGGCCAATGGGCGGTCTTCACCGTCGAGGACGGCAAGGCCGCCCTGCGCCGCATCGAGATCGGCCGCATGAACGGCACCGAGGCGGAAGTGCTGGGCGGCCTGGAACCCGGAGAGACCCTCATCCAACACCCCTCCGACCGTATCGCCGACGGGGTACTGGTCACGGCGCGGCCGAATGGGGCGGGCTGATCCTGCCGGACATCCGAAGCGCCATTTGCGACGCCATGAGGCTTTGATCCAAGGCAATGCGCCCCATCGGTGGCAGCGGCAACTTCCCGTGCCGAGGGTGCTTGTCAGCCCTCGGCAATTGCAGACGGGATGAGTGCGATGATCAGCGACTGGCCGGCGGCCAATAAAGACCTTTCAGACGCCTTGGCGACCTATCGCAAGGCGGCTCCGGAGATGGCGTCGGCGTTTTCCGGGCTGGCGAAGGCGGCGACCCGGCCAGCGGCGCTCGACACGAAGACCAAGGAGCTGATCGCGCTGGCCATCGGCATTGCCGGGCGGTGCGACGGCTGCATCGGATTCCACACCGAGGCCGCGATCCGGCACGGCGCCACCCGCGATGAGATCGTCGAGACCATCGCTGTCGCGACCTATATGGGCGGCGGCCCGTCCTTCGTGTACGGCGCCCAGGCTCTGCTGGCCTTCGATCAGCTCGCCGGCGGATCGGCGTAGTCTGATTTCGCCGGCGGATGTCCGCCTCGGGTCAACCCACTTAGGGCGTCGAGGTGATCCGGTGCGGCACGCGGGTCGGACCCCGGCTCGCGGTTTGCGGCGTCAGGCTGACCGGCCTCGGCAGGCCGCTCGGGTTGTCCATGATGAAGACGTGCCAGTCATCCTCGCGGGTGCTGGTGTGCTGGGCGATGAATTCGCGCCAGGGATCCGCGTTCTCCGGCAGGATGCCCCGCCCGGCGCCCATGATGTTGTTTTCGTGCTCAGGCCGGTCGCCGACGTAACAGGCACGCTCGCCGCCGTCCCGGCAACCCCGCACCCGCACATGCTGCCATTGCCCAGGATGCCGCTGCCCCGTCAGGTGCCCGACTTCGTGGATCGCGGTCTTGCCCCGATTGTCGTAGGCGTCGGCGCGAATGAGGGTGCTGGAACTGCTGCGAAAATCCCGGCGGCCGATATCCCGGGCCGCCGCCGCCATGGTCCCGGTGAGTGTGCCGTGTGGCCCCGGCAGGTCCCGCCGGGTCGCCAGCTTCCAGATGCCGACGGGGCGACGGCCGTCAATGGTGGGGTAGGGGTTCTGGCTGGCCCGCGTCTGGATGTCGATGTCGATGCGCGTGATCACGTTGGGCCGGTGGGTCGGATTGCGCCGGGGCCAGTTCATGCCGCCATAGCTCGCGGGCGGGACCAGCATGAAGCGGCTATTCCAGAACCGCTCCGTCACCCGCTCGAAATCCCGGACGAAGCTGGTCCATTCCGACCGCTGCCAGTTGCGCACCAGGAACCAGTTGCGGTCGGAATCCATGATGCGGCCCAGCGGCGTCGGAAGACCGTCGACGCGATGGGGCGCATGGGCGACGTTCATCTGGTTGAGCACCAGGTTGAGCGTCAGTGTCTGGCGCCAGTTCTCGTCGTCGACCGAGACCGGTCGGCCTCCCCCATAGGCCCGGACCTGGGGTTCCCGCAGCCGGGAGACCTTCTGCCCCAGATTGCTTTCGACTTCCATCACCGGTGGTGGCATGGGAACAGCCTCAATCGTTGCTGGATCAAGGGTAGCGCAATAGATGGCATTTTAGCAATTAAATCGCTAAGCACCAGTATCGGGCGCCGGGCATGGGTGCCTTCTATGTCCGGGGGATGCCATTCCGCCCGGACTCAATCCATGGCGAAGGCGATCAGGCGGCCGCATGCCAGCGCGCCGATCCAGCAAGAGAGCGACAGGATGGCGTGCAAGGCCAGGCGGCTGCCGCTTGCGGATTCGAGCAGGCGGCCATGGGCATGGTGGAGCGCCAGCGCCGCCAGGACTCCGATGGCGACGAGCGCCAACTTGATCTGCAGGAAGCCGACTCCCGCATATTCCCGTGCGCGGACGGAGAACAGCAGCAGGCCGGCGGCCAGCGCCAGCACCAGGCCGCTGGCCGCGACCGGTACGAGGACACGAACCAGCATTGGGATCGGCACCGCCCGCCACAAGCCGAGGAATCGCAGGTTGAGGGGCACGATGGCCCCGACCAACAAGCCAATCCCGAGGATATGCGCGGCATTGACCGCGGCGTAGCCCCAGCGCGAAGCCCGCAGGGTCTGCGCAACTTCGGTGCCTTCCAACGTCGCGAGTAAAGCGTCCAGCGGCTCAACGCCTAGCATGCGTGGTGTCGCGCCTTCAGTTGCGGTTCGGGTAGAGGTTGAATTCCTGGTCGCCGAGATACAGGCGCTCGACCTTCATCCGCAGCTCCGAAAGGTCGGCAGCCGGTTGGCCGATGGCGCGGATCTCCACGCCGACCGCCAGGTCGCCGTCCTTCAGCCCGGCCCGCTCATTGCGCCAGGGCTGGCCGACCTCGACCGTCCACACCTCGCCTTCGGCATCCACTTCGAGAATGCCGTGCGGGTTGCCGAGCTTCACCGATTTGATGATGCCGATCAGCTCGATATTGCCGCCGGTGGTCCAAGACCAGCCGTGATGGGCCAGTGCGGCGCCGGCACCGATGACCAGGGTGATGGCTGCGAGTGCTGCAAGTGCAAGTCTCATCTGGTGGTCCTCCCATGCGTCCGATGGCGAGACGGGCCCCCGAGCCGCAAGGCGATTCCCTGACGGGCGCCCTCAAGATCGATGGTAGGACCATGGGCGATTTTTGAAAGCACCGAGGTTAGAAATTTCCATCTCGGTCCTGCATGGCCGATACGGCACGAAAAAGGCGCCGCTGCCGGCGCCTTTCCGTTCATAGGGGGTGTCCGCCGTCGCTCCGACGCCTAGCCCGCATTGGCCATCGCCACCGCGGTGTCGGCCATGCGGCAGGAGAAGCCCCATTCATTGTCGTACCAGCTCATGACCCGGACGAAATTGCCGTCGATGACCTTGGTCTCGTTGATCGCGAACATCGAGGAATGGTCGTCGTGGTTGAAGTCGTGGCTGACCAGCGGCTCGTCGTACCAGCCCAGGATCCCGCCCAGCGCGTTGCCGGCGGCGGCGTCCTTGATGGCGGCGTTGACTTCGTCCTTGCTGGTGGCGCGGCCGGGGACGAACTTGAAATCGACCACCGAGACGTTCGGGGTCGGCACCCGCATGGCGGTGCCGTCCAGCTTGCCGGCCAGCTCCGGCAGCACCTTGCCGACCGCCTTGGCGGCGCCGGTGGAGGTCGGGATCATCGACACCGCCGCGGCGCGGGCCCGGTGCAGATCCTTGTGCATGGTGTCGAGCACCGGCTGGTCGCCGGTATAGCTGTGGATCGTCGTCATGAAGCCGTGCTGGATGCCGACCGTCTGGTTCAGCACGTGGGCGACCGGCGCCAGGCAGTTGGTGGTGCAGGACGCGTTGGAGACGATCTTGTGGTCGCCGGTCAGCTTGTCGTGGTTGACACCATAGACGACCGTGATGTCCTCATCGCTGCCCGGGGCGGAGATCAGCACCTTCTTCGCGCCGGCTTCCAGATGCTTGGCGGCGCCGTCGCGCTTGGTGAAGATGCCGGTGCACTCCATGGCGACGTCGACGTCCAGATCGCCCCAGGGCAAATTGGCCGGGTCGCGTTCCTGGACGACCTTGATCGCATGGCCGTTCACCGTCATCACGCCATCGCCGGCCTCCACCGTGCCGGAGAAACGCCCGTGCACGCTGTCGTATTTCAGCAGGTGGGCGTTGGTCTTGATGTCGGCCAGATCGTTGATCGCGACCACTTCCACGTCGCTGCGACCGGATTCGTAGATCGCCCGCAGCACCAGACGGCCGATGCGGCCGAAGCCATTGATTGCAACTCGGACAGCCATTGCGTTCTCCAAGGTTCGAAAGGGGGACGGACCCTCTATCGTCGTTCTAAAGTCGTTCTTTTGCCGCGGCGACGGCCGCCTCGGCGGTGATTCCGAAATGCTGGTACAGGGCGGCCGCCGGCGCCGAGGCACCGAAGCCGTCCATCCCGATGAACACGCCCTCGGGTCCGATATAGCGGTCCCAGCCATGCCGGCAACCGGCCTCGATGGCGATGCGGACCCGGCTGTCGCCCAACACCGACGCGCGGTAGTCGGCGTCCTGTTCCTCGAACAGTTCGCAGCACGGCATCGAGACCACCCGGGCGCCGATGCCCTCGGCCTGCAGCAGCTCGCGTGCCTGTAGCGCGATACTGACCTCCGAGCCGGTGGCTAGCAAGGTCACATCGGCGCCGTTGGCGGCATCCGCGATCACATATGCGCCGCGGGCCGTGAGGTTCTCGCCGCCGGCATCGGTGCGCACGGTGGGCAGGCCCTGGCGGGTCAGCGCAAGGACCGACGGGGTCTCGCGCGTGTTGAGGGCTATCTGCCAGCACTCCGCCGTCTCGACCGCGTCGGCCGGGCGGAAAACCAGCAGGTTGGGCATCGCCCGCAGGCTGGAGACATGCTCCACCGACTGGTGGGTCGGGCCGTCCTCGCCCAGGCCGATGCTGTCATGGGTCATGACGAACACCACCCGCTGGCGCATCAGCGCCGCCAGGCGGATCGAGGGCCGGCAATAATCGGTAAAGGTCAGGAAGGTGCCGCCATAGGGGATAACCCCACCATGCAGCGCCATGCCGTTCATCATCGCCGCCATGCCGTGCTCGCGCACGCCGTAACGGATGTAGCGGCCGTCAAGGGCGTCGGCGGCGACATCGTGGCCGGTCTTGGTGCGGGTGTTGTTGGAGCCGGTCAGATCGGCCGAGCCGCCGATCAGCTCCGGCACCGCCGGCACCAGAACGTCCAGCACCTTACCGGAGGCGGCGCGGGTGGCGATCTTTGGCGCTTCGGAGGCGGTCTCACGCTTGAAGGCGGCGATCACATCGTCCAGCCCGGCGGGCAGGTCGCCGCTGAGGGCGGCCTCGAACTCCGCGCGCAGCGCCGTATCCGCGGCGGCCAGCCGCTCGTCCCATTCCGAACGCGGGGCCGCACCCTGGGCGCCGACCGCACGCCAGGCCTGCAGCAGGTCGTCGGGGATTTCGAAGGGCGCGTAGGGCCAGCCGAGCGCCTCGCGGGTGCCGGCGATCTCTTCATCGCCCAGCGGCGAGCCATGGGCGCCGGCGGTCCCGGCCTTGGTCGGCGCGCCATAGCCGATGGTGGTGCGGCAGCAGATCAGCGAAGGCGTGTCGGTCGCCCGCGCCTCCGCCAGCGCCTGCTCGACCGCCTCCGGATCGTGACCGTCGGCCTTGCGCACGTCCCAGCCGTAGGATTCGAAGCGCTTGGCGGTGTCGTCGCTGAAGGCGAGATCGGTCGGTCCGTCGATGGAGATGCCGTTGTCGTCGTAGAGCACGATCAGCCGGCTGAGTTTAAGGTGCCCGGCCAGGGAGCAGGCCTCGTGGCTGATGCCCTCCATCATGCAGCCGTCGCCGGCGATGACATAGGTGTAGTGGTCGACCAGCGCGTCGCCGAAACGGGCGTTGAGCATGCGTTCTGCCAAGGCCATGCCGACGGCGTTGGCGATGCCCTGGCCCAGCGGGCCGGTGGTGGTCTCGATGCCGGCCTCGAAATCGACTTCCGGATGGCCGGCGGTCAGGGAATGCAGCTGGCGGAAATTGCGCAGCTGGTCCAGCGTCATGCGCTCATAGCCGGTGAGGTAGAGCAGCGAGTAGAGCAGCATCGAGCCGTGGCCGGCGGACAGCACGAAACGGTCGCGATCCGGCCAGGTCGGGTGCGACGGATCGAATCTGAGGAATTTGCCGAACAGCACCGTCGCCGCGTCGGCCATGCCCATGGGCATGCCCGGATGGCCCGATTTGGCCTTCTGGACCGCGTCCATCGACAGGGCGCGGATGACGTTGGCCATATCCTTGTGGCTGATCTGGCGGGACGGCGCGGATGCGGCTGCATGCGATGACGGCATGACGGACTTGATCCCGATGTTGATGCTTTGCAATCCCTGCAGGCGCATGCCGGTCGAATTCGGCCAGCACCGCGGACCCGGCCCGAGGGCGGGCGCACCATGCCGTCGGCGTCTGGCCGCGTCAACCGGCATCTGGCCGGAATTCCAGGGTGGGTGCGGCGGACGGCCGAGTTGACGTGCCATGTCCGCCGCCCCTAATCTCCAGACCGCCGCGAACCCAGGCAAAGCGATCCGTCCGGAGGGGGCCATGTCACGGATATCAACGGAGCTGCAACGGCTCGAGGCGGCCATTCTTCGGCTCGAGAACGCCGTCGAATCCGCCGATCAACGGCGCGATTCCGATTGGCGGGAGACGGAGGAGAAGATGGACCTGACCGTCGAGCGGGTCGACCGGGCGATCCATCGCCTCGAGACGGTATTAGAGGATTGAGCTCCGTGGCGCGGGTCGATATCTCCCTGGGCGGCCGGCATTATCCGATCGCCTGCGACGATGGCCAGGAAGACCGGGTGCGGCGCATCGCGGCCTATATCGACAAGAAGATCACCACCATGGGCAGCATGGCCGGGGCGACGGACACCCATGTGCTGGTGATGGCGAGCCTGATGCTGGGCGACGAGCTGTTCGACGCCCATTCCAGGCTGGAGACCACCCGGGCCGGCGCCGGCGGCGGAAACGCGGGCGCCGTGGAAGAGGAATCGGTCGCCGCGTCGATCTCGCACCTGGCCAGCCGGCTCGAGTCCATTGCGGCGAGGCTCGAGCAAGCCTAGATAGGGACCAGGCGGGCTGCGCGGTGCGTCAGGTCTGTTCATCCCCGGGGCCATGCGATCCTCCGGGAGCTGTCCCTGCCGAGGCCGTGGTCTCGGTACACGGCGCCCACCTGCTGAAGCAGGGCCCAAGAGGAGATAGGATGACCAACGGCCGTCGCGGCTTCGCCACCTCCATCATCGACGTGCGATCGCGCGACCCGCTGGTCCGGCGCAAGAACGATCTGCGCCGATCCGCCAAGCGCAAGCGCCAGGGTGCCCACGCCCGGCTGGGCCTGTCGGCCGGCGCACTGCTGTCCGCGACCTTTTTCGCCAATGTCTCGATCGATGCCGGCGCGATTGTCGCCGGATATGCGCCGATCCGCGATGAGATGGATGTGCTGCCGCTGCTCTCGGCACTGGCCGAAAAGGGCCATGCCTGCGCCCTGCCAGTGGTGACGGGGCAGGACACGCCGTTGATCTTCCGCAGCTGGCAGCCGGGCGCGCCGCTGACCGATGCCGCTTTCGGGGTCAGCGTCCCGCCGGACTCGGCCCCGGTCGTCGTGCCCGACATCCTGCTGGTGCCGTTGCTGGCCTTTGACGCGGCGTGCCGGCGCATCGGCTATGGCGCCGGATACTACGATCGCACGATCGCCGAGCTGAAGGACGGCCGTGGCGTCCGCACCGTCGGCATCGCCTATGCCGACCAGCAGGTCGACGAGGTGCCGGTGGATGAATACGACCAGGTCCTGGACCTTATCGTCACCGAGCGTTCGGCCTTCCGGCCGCGGAGCTGATCGGCGCCATGCGACTCCTATTCCTGGGCGACATCGTCGGCCGCAGCGGCCGACGGGCGGTGCTGGAACAGCTCCCGGCGCTGCGCCGGCGGCTGGACGCCGACTTCGTCATTATCAATGGCGAGAACGCCGCCGGCGGCTTCGGCATCACCACCAAGATCGCCGCCGAGCTCTACGAGGCCGGCGCCGATTGCATCACCACCGGCAACCATGTCTGGGACCAGCGCGAGCTGATCGCCGAGATCGACGGCGACCATCGTCTGCTGCGTCCGATGAACTTCCCGGAGGGCACGCCCGGGCGGGGTATCACCATGCTGGAGGCGCGCGGCGGCCGGCGGGTCATGGTGATCAATGCCATGGCGCGGCTGTTCATGGATCCGCTGGACGATCCCTTCGCCGCGGTGGATGCGGCGGTGTCCGAGGTGGCGATGCCGGACGACGCCGATGCCATCGTGCTGGATTTCCACGGCGAGGCGACCAGCGAGAAGATGTCCATGGGGCATTTCCTGGATGGCCGCGCAACGCTGGTGGTCGGCACCCACAGCCATGTGCCGACCGCGGACGCGCAGATCCTGCCCGGCGGCACCGCATACCAGACCGATGCCGGCATGTGCGGCGATTATGACAGCGTCATCGGCATGAAGAAGGCCGCGGCCATGGCGCGCTTCGTCACCAAGATGCCGGGCGAGCGCCTGACCCCGGCCGAATCGGCGGCCACGATCTGCGGGCTGCTGGTCGATACGGACGACAAGACCGGCCTGGCGACCGATGTGGCGCCCTTGCGACTCGGCGGCCGGCTGAGGCCGGAATGGCCGGACATGGCCGGTCCGGATGGCGCCGGCTGACGCCTTCGGATTTGGCGGAAAACCGGGAATTTCCCACGCCGCAAAGTCGTCATATTGCGTTGATAGGCAGGCCGTTGCGATAACCGGCCTGTCGCAACGCTGGGCGGTCGCGGCCGCGGTCAGGCCCGGTCTCAACCAATCGGCGGAAAACGCAAGAACGGCGAGGTGGGGCGTCGGTATGGCCGGCCATTCTCAATTCAAGAACATCATGCACCGCAAGGGTGCGCAGGATGCCAAGCGGGCGAAGGTCTTCACGAAGCTGATTCGGGAGATCACCGTCGCCGCCAAATCCGGCATGCCCGATCCCGACATGAACCCGCGCCTGCGCGCCGCGATCGCCGCCGCCAAGGCCGCCAATATGCCCAAGGACAATATCGACCGGGCGGTGAAGAAGGCGATCGGCGGCGACGACGACACCGACTATTCGGAGATCCGCTACGAGGGCTACGGCCCGTCCGGCGTCGCGGTGATCGTCGAGGCGCTGACCGACAACCGCAACCGCACGGCGGCGGAAGTGCGGGCCACCTTCGGCAAGTTCGGCGGATCGCTGGGCGAGACCAATTCGGTGAGCTTCATGTTCAACCGGACGGCCGAGGTCACCTATCCGGCCGATGCCGCCAGCGCCGACGACATGTTCGAGGCGGCCCTGGAGGCCGGGGCCGAGAACGTGGAATCCGAAAGCGAGGCCCATACGGTGACCGCGGCGGTGGATGATTTCAGCGCCGTGCGCGACGCCCTGGAGGACCGGTTCGGGCCGCCGGCCACGGCAGGGCTCGTCTGGCGGCCCCTGAATACGGTCTCGCTCGACGAGGATGCGGCCTCCACGCTGCTCAAGCTGCTCGACGCCCTGGAGGACAATGACGACGTTCAGGGCGTCTCGGCCAATTTCGACATTCCGGAAGAGGTCATGGCTCGCCTGACGGCGTAGGGCGGCATTGCCCTGGGGAATCGTACGCAAGGGAGGGCGTTCGAATGCGGGTGCTGGGCCTCGATCCAGGATTACGGCATACCGGCTGGGGCATCATCGATGTCGCCGGCAACCGGCTGACCCATGTTGCCGACGGGACGGTCAATTCGTCCTCCAAGGCGCCGCTGCATGAGCGGCTGGTGGAGCTGCATGATGGGCTGGCCGCCATCATCGACCGGCTGGCGCCTGACGAAGCGGCGGTGGAAGAGACCTTCGTCAACAAGAACCCGACCTCGACCCTGAAGCTGGGGCTGGCCCGCGGCGTGGTGCTGCTGGTGCCGGCCAAGGCCGGTCTGACGGTGGCGGAATACGGTGCCAATCACGTGAAGAAATCCGTCGTCGGCGCCGGCCACGCCGACAAGGTCCAGGTCCAGGCCATGGTCGGAATGTTGTTGCCCGGCATCGAAATCTCCTCCGCCGACGCTGCCGACGCTCTGGCCGTTGCCATCTGCCATGCCCATCATCGCCAGACCCAGGCGGCCTTCGCCCGGCCGGTGGCCGATACGGCGGCGATCGGGGGCGGCGCATGATCGCCAAGCTGACCGGCCTGGTGGACAGCATCTCGGCCGATGGCTGCGTCATCGACGTGAACGGCGTCGGATACCAGGCCTTCGCCTCGCGCCGGACCCTGGGCCGGATCGCCGTCGGCCAGCCGGCGGTGCTGCAGGTCGAGACCCATGTCCGCGAGGACCACATCCATCTCTACGGTTTCATAGACACCGCGGAGCGCGACTGGTTCCGGCTGCTGACCGGCGTGCAGGGCGTGGGCGGCCGGGTCGCGCTGGCGATCCTCGGCGTGCTGGACCCGGACCGGCTGTCCCTGGCCATCGTCGCCCAGGACAAGGCGCTGCTGACCGAGGCGGACGGCGTCGGACCGAAGCTGGCCGGCCGAATCGTGTCGGAACTGAAGGACAAGGCCGGGGCCGGACCGCTCAGCGCGCCTATGCCCGGCACCGTACCGATCACGGCAGCCGGCGAGACGGAGCCGGCGGGGCCGTCTGCCGATGCCATCTCGGCATTGGTCAATCTCGGCTATGGCCGCACCGACGCGGTCGGGGCGGTGGCGGCCGCCGCCCGCCAGATCGGCGGAACGCCGGCGGTCGAGGCGCTGATTCCGGCCGCCCTTAAGGAACTGGCCCGATGAACGATGGGCGCATGATCGACGGCCAGCAGATGGCGGAAGACGATTCGGAGAACTCGCTCCGGCCGCAATCGCTGGCGGAGTTCGTCGGCCAGCGCAAGGTGCGCGAGAACCTGTCGGTGTTCATCGAGGCGGCGCGGACCCGCCGCGAGGCGCTCGACCATGTGCTGCTTTATGGTCCGCCCGGCCTTGGCAAGACCACATTGTCGAACATCATCAGCCGCGAGCTGGGCGTTGGATTCCGGGCGACTTCGGGCCCGGTGATCGTGCGTGCGGGGGACCTCGCCGCCATCCTCACCAACCTCCAGCCGCACGATGTCCTTTTTATCGACGAAATTCATCGGCTAAATCCCGCCGTCGAGGAAATCCTCTATCCGGCGATGGAGGATTTTCAGCTTGACCTGATGATCGGTGAGGGACCGGCAGCGCGTTCGGTCCGTATCGATTTGCCGCATTTCACGCTGATCGGCGCGACCACCCGGTCGGGACTGATCACCACCCCATTGCGGGAGCGCTTCGGCATCCCGCTGCGGCTGAACTATTACGAGAGCGACGAGCTGGAACAGATCGTGATACGCGGCGCCCGCATATTGGACTGCCCGATGGCCCCCGATGGCGCCGCGGAGATCGCCAAGCGCGCCCGCGGCACGCCGCGCGTCGCCGGCCGGCTGCTGCGCCGGGTGCGCGACTTCGCCGCCGTGCACGGAACCGAATCCATCGACCGCTCCATCGCCGACCAGTCCCTGCAGAGGCTGGAAGTCGACGCGCTGGGGCTGGACGCCATGGACCGCCGCTATCTCGGCGTCATCGCCGAGCATTACGGCGGCGGTCCGGTGGGGGTCGACACCCTGTCGGCGGCGCTGTCGGAAGAGCGCGACGTGCTGGAGGACGTGATCGAGCCGTTCCTGATCCAGCAGGGGCTGCTGCAACGCACCCCGCGCGGCCGCATGCTGGCCGAACGCGGCTACCGCCATCTCGGCCTGGAGACCCCGGAATCTGTTCGAGAGCAGCTTGAGCTGCTGGTCGATTCGGCCGCGTTGGACGGCGAGACCGGCGATGACTGACATGACCGGCGCGATCATCGACAGCGGGCATGTTTTCCCGGTCCGGGTCTATTACGAGGACACCGATGCCGGCGGGCTGGTCTACCACGCCAACTATCTCAAATTCGCCGAGCGCGCCCGGACCGAGGCGCTGCGCCACGCCGGAACCGAGCAGGGCCGCATGCTGGAGGAAACCGGGCTGGGATTCGTGGTGCGGCGCATGGAAATCGACTTCCGGGCGCCGGCGATGCTGGACGACCTGCTGCAGGTGGTCACCCGGCTGTCGGATATCGGTGGCGCCAGCCTGCGCGCCGAACAGACGATCCTCAGGGCCGGCGCAACTCTGGTGCATATGCTTCTGAAACTGGCCTGTATCGACCGGCAAGGGCGTCCTGCCCGCATGCCGGCCGGGCTGCGGGCCGCCTTGCAAGACCTGACGTAACTTCGAGACGGGATATCGAGATGGAGCCGAACGCTCTTGCCCAAGTGCAGCTTCCCGGTACGGCCGGGGCGCTGGATCTCAGCCTCTGGGGGCTGTTCCTCACCTCCGACCTGGTGGTGAAGACGGTCATCATCATGCTGCTGCTGGCCTCGATCTGGTGCTGGGCCATCATCTTCGCCAAATGGCGCGCGGTCAGGCGGCTGAACTCCCGCGCCAATGATTTCGAGGAGACCTTCTGGTCCGGTGGCTCGCTGGAAGACCTCTACGACCGGGTCAGCGACGCGCCGCACGACCCGATGGCGTCCCTGTTCGGCGCCGGCATGAAGGAATGGCGCCATGCCATGAGCCGCAGCCTGACCTCAACCTCGCAGATGCGCGCAGCCCTGCAGCAGCGCATCGAACGGGTGATGCAGGTCAGCCACGCCCGCGAGATGGCGCGGCTGGAGCGTTACATGACCTTCCTCGCCTCGGTCGGATCGACGGCGCCGTTCCTGGGCCTGTTCGGCACGGTCTGGGGCATCATGAACGCCTTCACCTCGATCGCGGAATCGGCCAATACCAGCCTGGCCGTCGTCGCCCCGGGCATCGCCGAGGCGCTGTTCGCCACCGCGCTCGGCCTGTTCGCCGCGATCCCGGCCTCGGCCTTCTTCAACAAGTTCGCAAACGATCTCGGCCGCTATTCCGACCGCCTGGACAATTTCGCGGGAGAGTTCTCCGCCATCCTCTCGCGGCACATGGAAGAGAGGGGCTGACCAATGGGACTGGTTCTGCACGGACGGGGATTGCGCGGGCGCGGCGCGCGGGCGGCCTACCGGCCGCTGGCGGAGATCAACGTGACGCCGTTCGTCGACGTCATGCTGGTGCTGCTCATCGTCTTCATGGTGACCGCACCGCTGTTGACAGTCGGCGTGCCGGTCGACCTGCCCAAGACCCAGGCGCAGAACATCAGCGACCCCGACGATCCGCTGATCATCTCAGTCAATTCCGGCGGCGAGGTCTTCGTCCAGGAGAGCGCCGTCGAGCTGGCCAATCTGGTGCCGCTGCTGATCGCCATCACCGACGCCAATCCCGAGGCGCGGATCTATGTGCGGGGCGACCGGGCGATCCAGTACGGACGCATCATGGAGGTGATGGGGTCGGTCAACGCCGCCGGCTTCACCCGGGTGGCGCTGGTCGCGGAACTGCCGCAGGGATCGGGCGGCTAAGCGGCTCCCATGCGCTTCGGGTTCATCATATCGCTGCTGCTGCATACCGCGGTCATCGTGATCGCGGTGGTCGGCCTGCCCAGCTTCAACGGTGAATCCGATCCGATTCCGACCTCGATCCCGGTTTCGGTGATCAGCGAGGCCGATCTGGCGCGGCTGAACGTGCTGCCCTCGGAGCCGGCGACCCTGATCGAGGCGCCGCAGATCGAGGTGCCGGACGAAGCGCCGCCGCCGAAGACCGAAATGGCGGCGGTGCCGCCGACCCCGGTCGAACGCCCGGAACCGCCGCCGCCGGCCGCGGAACTGCCGGAGATGCGCGAGCCCGAGCCGCCGCCGGAGGCCCAGCTTGCACCGGAACCCGCGCTGCCTGAACCGGTCCCGCTGCCGCCGCCGGAGCCCGAGCCCGTCGTCCTGGAGGACCCCGAACCGCAAACCGAACCGGAACCGGAGCCCGAGCCGGAACTGGAGCCGGAACCCGAGCCCGAGCCTGAGCAGCCGCCGGAGATCGCCGAGGAACCGGAGCCGGTCACCCAGCTCGCCGAAGACGTGCCGCCGGAGCCCGTCGAAGCCGAGGATCCGCCGGAGACCCAGCTCGCCGCCCTGCCGGCCCCGCCGGTGCCGCCGCGCCGCCCGGAACCGCCTGCCGAGGAGGCGGAGGCCGAGCCGGAGCCCCAGAGCACATTCGGCTCGCTGCTGAGCAGCCTGGCGGCAGGACGCCTGATCACCAACAGTCAGGCGACCGAGTTGTCGGCAGCGCAGAGGGAGGCCGTCGACCAGGCGGTAAGACTGTGCTGGAACGCCGACCTGTCCGCGCCGAATGCCCAGGAAATCCTGCCATTGGTGACCGTCGTTATCGGTCCCGACGGTGCCGTAGAGGACGCATCGGTGGACAATCAGCCCGAGTACCGATCCAATCCCATCTATCGATCGGCTGCCGACAGGGCACGGCGCGCCGTCATGAATCCCCGTTGTGCCCGCCGCGTCCAGCAGGTCGGCCTCGACGCGAAGACTTACATCTTCAGGTTCATCCCATGAGTCACAAAGATTGGCGCACGCAGAGGCGCAGGAGCATATCGATGATGGTCAGTCTCAAGACACTCCGCGGTCGCGGCCGGACGGCGTTGCTGTCCCTGGTTCTGTTCGCGTTCGCCTCAGGGGCGCCGCTGCCGGCTGCCGCGCAGATCGTCATCGATATCACCCAGCCGAATGTGGAGCCGCTGCCGATCGCGGTACCGCTGTTCCACGGGGTTGAACCGACCGAGATTCAGGTCGCACAGGATCTGGCGTCGGTGATCACGTCCGATCTGGAGCGTTCGGGTCTGTTCACGTCGATCAATCCGGCCGCGTTCATCCAGAGCCCGGAAGCGCTGCAGAACGGCCCAAACTATTCGGAATGGCGCATCATCAATGCCGAGGCGCTGGTGGGCGGGTCGGTGCAGGCCCAGGCGGATGGCCGGCTGCGCGTGGAGTTCCGGCTCTGGGATGTGATCGCGGAACGGCAGATGGCGGGGCTGGCCTATTTCACCACGCCGGACAATTGGCGCCGGGTCGCCCACATCATCGCCGACGCGGTCTTCAAGGAGATCACCGGAGAAGACGGTTTCTTCGACACCCAGCTTGTCTACATCGCCGAATCCGGGCCGCTGGACCAGCGCATCAAGCGCCTGGCGATCATGGATCAGGATGGCGAGAACCACCGATTCCTGACCGATGGCAGCACGCTGGTCCTGACGCCCCGCTTCTCGCCGACGGCGCTGGAGATCACCTATCTGGCCTATTACAACGATCTGCCGAGGGTCTATCTCTACAATATCGAGACCGGGCGCCAGGAGGTGCTGGGCGATTTCCCCGGCATGACCTTCGCGCCGCGTTTCACGCCGGACGGCAACCGGGTGATCATGAGCCTGTCGACGGCCGGCAATTCCGATATCTACATCATGGATCTGCGGACCCGCGACGTGCGGCGGCTGACCTATGATTCCGGCATCGATACGTCGGGTTCGTTTTCGCCGGACGGCACCCGGATCGTTTTCGAATCGGATCGCGGCGGGTCGCAGCAGATTTACACCATGCGCGCCGACGGCTCGGATGTGACCCGGATCAGCTTTGGCGACGGCCGCTACGGCTCGCCGGTCTGGTCGCCCCGCGGCGACCTCATCGCCTTTACCAAGATCCTGTCCAGCCGGTTCTACATCGGCGTCATGCGCCCCGACGGAACCGGCGAGCGGCTGCTGGCGGACGGGTTCCACGCCGAGGGTCCGACCTGGGCGCCGAACGGCCGTGTGCTGATCTACTTCTCCGAGATTCCGTCCGGAGTCGACGGCTCCGCCCGTGTGTCGACCCTGCATGCGGTCGATCTCACCGGGCAGCATCAATGGACGATCCCGACCCCGGTGGGCGGGTCCGATCCGGCCTGGTCACCGCTGATTCCATAGGGTTCGAAGCAATCAAACGGAACATCGCGCCGATACGCTTGCTGAGCGCCGCTTCCCGGAAATTCCGGGTTCAAGCGAGATGTAAACACTCAGTTAACGGTATCGGCCGATTATCCCGAAAATCGGATGCCACCGTGCCAGACCTCACCAAAGAGTTGTAGGGGGTTAGAAATGCGTACCAAAATCGTTTCCCTGTTCGCCGCCGTACTGCTGGTCGCTGCCTGCGAAAGCGGTGGCAGCCAGGATCCCATGGTCAGCGGCGACTCCAGCGCGCTGACGAATACTGACGACGTCCGTCCCGGATCGCCGCAGGACTTCCTGGTTAACGTCGGCGATCGGGTGTTCTTCGGCTACGACCGTTATGACCTGACGGCCGCCGCCCGCGCTACGCTGGAGCGTCAGGCCCAGTGGCTGCAGCGCTACCCCAACCGTCGCCTGGTGATCGAGGGCCACGCCGATGAGCGCGGCACCCGCGAGTACAACCTGGCGCTCGGCGAACGGCGCGCGGACACGGTCAAGAACTACCTGGTGGCCGTGGGCGTCAGCCCGAGCCGGCTGTCGACCATCAGCTACGGCAAGGAGCAGCCCGCCGTTCTCGGTGCCACCGAGGCCGCTTGGGCGCAGAACCGCCGCGGCGTGACCGTCGTCAACTAGGTCACCCTTCTACTCCCGACGAACACGCCGGCGATTCCCGGTCGGCCCGAATCGAATCCGGTTCGGACCGACGGGCTTCGCCGGCGTGGTCGTCGCGGAGGCGTCAATCTGGCGCATCTTCTGTGATATTTGCGGGACCGGCCCGCAGGCCTTCTCCACCTGACGATTCACGGCGGCGGCCGGACCGACACTGCCTCCCGCCTCGTCAGGTACCCGCCTGTAAATCGCTAGTGCCTTGATCTGCCTTCAAGAAACGCCTGTTCCGGTGCGGCGGACGCGTATCCGGTCGATCCGCGCGCGGAGCCGCGACGCTGGGGCCGGCAGGGCGCTGAAATGGCTTGGGGACAGGCCCGGAGCGGCCTGGACGGCCTTGATTCCTTAATGTCGCCACAATATATTGGCGCCAATCTAAAGGCGGAGCAGCGCTCTGGGGCTGATCCGCGCGCCGGGGAGGCGCAACACCGAGTTACCGGAATCTGCCGAACATGCCGTTCGGTGGATGCTTCCATGCCAGATCTCACCAACGTGTTGCAGGGGGTTTCTGAGATGCGTTTGAAGTTTGTTTCCTTGTTTGCCGCCGTTCTGCTTGCTGCCTGTGCGTCCGACGAGACCATGGTCAGCAATGAAGGTTCCACGACCACGGGTACCGAGGTCAGCACCGGTCGGGTCGACCCGGGTTCGCCCGAGGACTTCCTGGTCAATGTCGGCGACCGCGTGTTCTTCGGCTATGACCGTTACGACCTGACGGCGGCCGCCCGGGCGACGCTGGAGCGTCAGGCCCAGTGGCTGCAGCGCTATCCCAATCGGCGGATGGTCGTCGAAGGCCATGCCGATGAGCGTGGCACCCGCGAGTACAACCTGGCGCTCGGCGAGCGGCGGGCCAACGCGGTGAAGAATTATCTGGTGGCCGTCGGCGTCAGCCCGAGCCGCGTCACCACCATCAGCTACGGCAAAGAGCAGCCGGCCGTCCTCGGTGCCACCGAGGCCGCCTGGGCTCAGAACCGTCGCGGCGTGACGGTCGTCAACTAGAGGACCCTCACCTCCCGGCGAAGAACGCCGCGGCTTCGGCCGCGAGACATGGCGCCACGTCCACCGTTCCCGGCACAGTTCGGGCACGGTGGCGTGGCGTCTTATTTTTGCCGGGTTGACTGCGGATCGTTTCGCCCGAACGGCGACATGCCGGTCGGCTCGGGTGCCAAAATCGTTGCGATTGGCGCCGGCAGGGTCGACATAGGGACCACCGGGTCCGGCGCATGTCGGGTTGACGGGTTCGCATGGGTGCAGGGGGAAAATATGCGTGTTGGGAAATTTGCGCTGCCGGTCCTGATCTGTTTTGTCGCCGCGTGCGGCACCGCGGGGTCGGGCACCGACGAGACGGTCGCGGAGAGCACGACTGGCCCGGTTGCCCTTGGCCCGCGCGGCGTGACCGAGGTGACCGAATTGCCGGTCGCGCCGGGTTCCGCCCAGGAATTTGTCGAGATGGTCGGCAACCGCGTGTTCTTCACGGTCGACCGTTACGATCTGACCGAGGCGGCGCGCGCCACGCTGGAACGCCAGGCGGAATGGCTGCGCCGGTATCCCGGCCGCAACATCATCATTCAGGGGCACGCCGACGAGCGGGGCACCCGGGAATACAATCTGGCGCTGGGCGACCGGCGCGCCAATGCGGTGCGGAATTTCCTGGTCGCCGTCGGTGTCGATCCGAACCGCGTTACCACCGTCAGCTTCGGCAAGGAGCAGCCCGTCGCCCTCGGCGCCGACGAGGTCGCCTGGGCGCAGAACCGGCGCGGCGTGACGATCGTCGAATGATCCGCGCGGCATTGGGCTTCCTGCCGCAATGCCCGGAAAGGCTGGCCTTGCGCCACAATTTCGCCGGTTTGCCCGAGCATCGTCCCAGGCGATCGCCGCCACCAGGGGCGTCGTATTGCGCGTCGATCCATGGGGAATTGTCCTGATGCCAGCAACCGCGTCACAGCTTCTCGAATTCGGCCGGCCGGGCCGCATCGTCATCTCCGGCTTTATCCTCGGTCTGATCCTCTTCGTCCTGACGACCTTGCCGGCGGCGGCACAGCTCAGTGACACGGAATCGCTGATCAACCGGCTGATCCGGCTTGAGCGCGAAGTCCAGACCTTGAACCTCCAGGTCTATCGCGGCGAACCCGCACCGGCGGTCGAGTCCGGTTCCGTTGCCCCGGTCCCCGAAGGTTACGCGGCGCAGTTCGAAGTGCGGCTGTCGCAGATCGAGCGGCAGATGCGCGACCTGACCGGCCAGCTTGAGCAATCGCAGTTCCGGGCCCGGCAATTGACCGACCGCCTGGACCGCGCCCTCGCCGATATCGAATATCGCCTGATCCTGCTGGAAGGCGGCGAGCCGCCGGAGCCTGGCTCCGTGCCCTTCTCGTCGTCCGACAGCGCCGCGGCACCGCTGCCGGTTCCGGCACCGGCCACCGACGCCCCGACCCAGCTTGCGACCGGCGCGACCGGTGCCGCCGGCGCCGAACTCACGACCGCGCCGGAGGCCGGCTCCTTGACCGAGCTGGAACTGACGGCCGAGCCCGGACAGGCCGCGGCATTGGAGGCGGCCCCGGATACCGCGCCGGCCGCCGATGCGGCGCAGGTGGCGGCGGCCTCTCCGGATGTGGTGGAGCTGCCTGCCGGCAGCGCCGATACCCAGTACGACTATGCCTATGGGCTGCTGGCACAAGGCGACTACGACCGGGCCGAACAGGCGCTGGTGATGTTCGCCGATGCCAATCCGGACCATCCGCTGACCAGCAACGCGCAGTATTGGCTGGGCGAGACCTTCTATGTCCGGGGTCGCTACGACGACGCGGCCATCGCCTTTGCCCAGGGCTACCAGTCCTTCCCGGACGGCGCCAAGGCAGTCGACAGCCTGCTAAAGCTCGGCATGGCGCTGGCGGCAGCGGGCAACCGCGACGATGCCTGCCTGACGCTGAACCAGCTCGATGTGGAATTCCCCAACGCGCCGACGGGCATCAAGCGCCGGGCGACGCAAGAGCGCAGCCGCCTGCAGTGCATCTGATCCGGCGGCCTGACGCCGGTGTCGGCATCTGCTGAAAGGCCGGCCGCCGTTCCGGATGTCGGCGATCCGGCGATGGAACCCGCACCTCCCATCGACGACGACACCTTTGCGGCAGCCATGGCGCCCTTGGGGCCGTTCGAGCCCGCCGTTTCGCTTGCCGTCGCGGTGTCCGGCGGCCCGGACAGCATGGCGCTGTGCCTGCTTGCAGACCGCTGGGCCCGGCGCCATGGCGGAACCGTCCTTGCCCTGACCGTGGATCACCGGCTGCGCCCGGACTCGGCCCGTGAGGCCGAGACGGTGGCCGGCTGGCTGGCCGCGCATGGGATCGATCACCGGATCCTAGCCTGGCGCCAGGCGAATGGGCCGGCGGCAGGGTCGATCCAGGCGGCGGCTCGGACGGCACGGTACCGGCTCCTGGAACAAGCCTGTGCCGATGCCGGCATCCTGCATCTCCTGCTGGCCCACACCCGCGACGACCAGGCCGAGACCGTGCTGCTGCGCCTGTCCAAGGGCAGCGGCGTGGACGGCCTTGCCGCGATGGCACCGGTGCGCGAAACCGGGTCGGTCCGGCTGCTGCGCCCGCTGCTGGATACTGGCAAGCGGCAATTGCTGGCGACCTGCCAAAATTTCGGGCAGGCCTGGATCGAGGATCCGTCCAACCGGGCGACCCGCTTCGCCCGCGGCCGGTTGCGCCAGGTTGCCGAGGCGCTGGGGACGGAAGGCCTGTCAGCGGAGCGCCTTGCCGACACCGCGAAGCGGGCCGGACGCGCCCGCGCCGCCCTGGAGGCTACCGCCGGCGATTGGCTCGGCCGGCATGCGGCGATCTATCCCGAGGGATATGTGCGGCTCGACCGTGCAGAGCTCTTGGAAGCGCCCCAAGAGATCGCCCTGCGGGCGCTGTCGCGCTGCCTGCTGGTGGTTGGCGGTGGGCAGCACCCGCCGCGACTGGATCGTCTTGAGCGCCTCCATAGCGCTTTGCAGGCCGGCCGCGATGCCGGCGGACGCACCCTGGGCGGCTGCCGGATCCTCACCGATAGACCCGGCCATCTTCTAATCTGCCGCGAACCGGCGGCGACCGAAACGGTGGAGCTGGCCGCGGAAGAGCGATCGGCTGCGGGGGCGATCGATTGGGACGGCCGATTCCGGATCCTGCCGCCGCCCGGCCGCCTGTCCTCCGATCTGCGGATCCGGCGATTGGGCGTATCGGGCCGCAAAGCGCTCAGGTCCGCGGGTCTGGCCGCCGAGCGGATGCCGGCGGTGGCGGCGCTGTCGCTGCCCGGGCTGTGGGATGGGGACGCCCTTTACGCGTTGCCGAAATTTGTCTCACTGCATCAGCGGACTAAATCCTGTAAGGTGTCGGTGTGTGGGGCTAGGTTCTTTCCGTCGCGGCGATTGACGGATCCGGCATTTGCGGTTGTTTAAGGCGTGCACCACATTATCTACAACACGGTTCGAATTTTGAGAGGATCAGTCCCGCCGATTAGCGCAGTTGCGCACGCGAGGACCGTCCGGTCGACGAGAGGCAACGGCCAGTGAACAATTTCGGCAAGAATCTCGCGCTGTGGATCATCATTGGTCTGCTGCTGGTTGCTCTGTTCAACCTGTTCCAGCGCTCGGGCGGTACCGGCCCGCAGGCGCCGACGAACTACAGCCAGTTCATCGAGGACGTTGAAGAGGGCAAGGTCAAGGAAGTCACCATCAAGGGCCAGCAGATCACCGGCGAGTACACCACCGGCGGCGGCTTCTCGCTGTTCGTGCCGGAGGATCCGGTCCTTGTGCAGCGCCTGAACGACGCCGGGGTCGAGATCACCGCGGTCCGCGACGACAGCAATTCGCCATCGCTGTTCAGCATCCTGCTCAGCTGGTTCCCGATGCTGATCCTGATCGGCATCTGGGTGTTCTTCATGCGCCAGATGCAGGGCGGCGGCGGCAAGGCGATGGGCTTCGGCAAATCCCGCGCCCGCATGCTGACCGAGCGCACCGGCCGGGTCACCTTCGACGACGTCGCCGGCGTCGACGAGGCCAAGCAGGAGCTGGAAGAGGTCGTGGAGTTCCTGAAGGACCCGCAGAAGTTCCAGCGCCTGGGTGGCAAGATCCCCAAGGGCGTGCTGCTGGTCGGACCGCCCGGCACCGGTAAGACCCTGGTCGCCCGTGCGGTGGCCGGCGAGGCCAATGTGCCCTTCTTCACCATCTCCGGCTCCGATTTCGTGGAGATGTTCGTCGGAGTCGGCGCCAGCCGTGTCCGCGACATGTTCGAACAGGGCAAGAAGAACGCCCCCTGCATCATCTTCATCGACGAAATCGACGCGGTCGGCCGCCATCGCGGCGCCGGCCTGGGCGGCGGCAATGACGAGCGCGAGCAGACCCTGAACCAGCTGCTGGTCGAGATGGACGGCTTCGAGGCCAATGAAGGCGTGATCCTGATCGCCGCCACCAACCGGCCCGATGTGCTCGATCCGGCGCTGCTGCGCCCCGGCCGCTTCGACCGCCAGGTTGTGGTGCCGAACCCGGACGTGGTCGGCCGCGAGAAGATCCTCAAGGTGCATATGCGCAAGGTGCCGCTGGCGCCGGACGTCAACGCCCGCACCATCGCCCGCGGCACGCCGGGCTTCTCTGGCGCCGATCTGGCCAATCTGGTCAACGAGGCAGCACTTCTGGCAGCCCGCCACGGCAAGCGCGTCGTCGGCCATCAAGAGTTCGAGGACGCCAAGGACAAGGTCATGATGGGCGCGGAACGCCGTTCCATGGTCATGTCCGACGACGAAAAGAAGCTGACCGCCTATCACGAGGCGGGGCACGCCGTGGTCTCGGTCCACGAGCCGCAATCCGACCCGATCCACAAGGCGACGATCATCCCGCGCGGTCGGGCCCTGGGCATGGTGGTGCGGCTGCCGGAAGGCGACCGCCTGTCGATGCCGCGCAACAAGCTGGAAGCCGACCTGTCGGTCGCCATGGGAGGGCGCATCGCCGAGGAGCTGATCTTCGGCCATGAGCGCGTCACCTCCGGCGCCTCCGGCGACATCCAGATGGCGACCAACCTGGCCAAGAAGATGGTCACGGAATGGGGCATGAGCGACAAGCTGGGCATGCTGCAATACGGCGCGCCCGAGCAGGAGGTGTTCCTGGGCCATTCGGTGACCCAGCACAAGAACATGTCCGACGCCACCGCGACCCTGGTGGATCAGGAGATCCGCCGCATCGTCGACGAGGCCTATGCGCGGGCCAGCAAGATCCTGACCGACAATATCGACGAGCTGCACAAGGTCGCGAACGGCCTGCTGGAGTACGAGACCCTCAACGGCGACGAGATCAAGAGCCTGATGAAGGGCGAGGAGATCGTGCGCGAGGAGCCGGACGACACGCCGCCGCCGCCCAAGAAGAAGCCGGCCGGCAAGCGCGCCTCGGTGCCCTCCGGCGGCACCAAGGGCGGCATCGGCCCGGAACCGCAGCCCGGGACCTGACCCAGCCTCTACGGACACGACCATGGTTGACGAACCCGACGGCCCCGGATCGCTCCGGGGCCTTTCGGCTTTTGCGCAGGCCGGCCCGGCACGTCTCTATCTGCGCCCTCTCGGGCTTGGCGACGATCTCGTGGACTCGGCCCGCCGCCTGCTGGCCGGAGGACCGCTCAGCTTCGACCGCGCCGAACTGATCCTGCGTCGGGGCGACGACACGGCGCGGGCCGCCGCCGCCCTGCCGGACATCGATTCCTGGTGCGGAGCCAACGGGCTGGCCGAGGCCTTCGAGGAAAGACTGGCGGCGCTGTGCGCAGATCGGACATTGCCGGGCCACGATCCGGCATCGCGCGATTCCGCGCCCTGCGTCATGGGAATCATCAACGTCACCCCCGACAGCTTCTCCGATGGCGGCGATTTCTACGATGCGAGCCTGGCGATCGAGCATGGACGGGCCCTGATCGAGCAGGGGGCGGATATCCTGGATGTGGGCGGGGAGTCGACCCGGCCGGGCGCGGATCCGGTTTCGCCGGAGGAGGAGATGCGCCGGGTCCTGCCGGTGATCGAGACCCTGGCCGCGGAGGGCGCCGTGGTGTCCATCGACACCCGGCATGCGGCGGTGATGCGGGCGGCGCTTGCGGCCGGCGCCAGCATTATCAACGACGTCACCGCGCTGACCGGCGATCCGGACAGCCTGTCGGTCGCTGTCGAGAGCCAGGCGCCGGTGATCCTGATGCACATGCAGGGCGAGCCGCGCACCATGCAGGCCGCCCCGGACTATGTCGATGCGCCGCTGGACGTTTACGACCACCTGGCCCTGCGGATCGAGGCCTGTGTCGCCGCCGGCATCGCCCGCGACCGGATCACCGTGGATCCGGGCATCGGCTTCGGCAAGACCGTCGACCACAATGCCGAGATCCTGCGCCATACGGCGCTGTTCCACGGCCTGGGATGCCCGTTGCTGATCGGTGTGTCGCGCAAGAGCTTCATCGGCGTGCTGAGCCGCGGCGAACCGGCCAAGGAGCGGCTGGGCGGATCACTGGCGGCCGGGCTGGTGGCGCTTTCCCAGGGAGCCCAGATGCTGCGGATGCACGATATCGCCCAGACCCGGCAGGCTGTGCGGGTCTGGCGGGCGGTGACGGCAAATCGGCTCGAAAATGACGTAATTGAAGCGTAACACTCCCCCTGCCGGTGATCGCCGCAGCGCCGGTCAACGAACACTTCACGGCAGTCCGGGTTCCAATCCTTCCATGACACGCAAGCTTTTCGGCACCGACGGCATTCGCGGCACCGCCAACTCTGAACCGATGACGGCGGAGACGGCGCTGAAGGTCGCCATGGCGACGGCGGCGCAATTCCGCAATGGCGACCATCGCCACCAGGTGGTGATCGGCAAGGATACCCGCCTTTCCGGCTATATGATCGAGCCGGCGCTGACCAGCGGCTTCGTGTCCATGGGTATGGACGTGCTGCTGGTCGGGCCGATGCCGACGCCGGCGATCGCCATGCTGACCCGATCGCTGCGCGCCGATATCGGGGTGATGATCTCGGCCTCGCACAATCCCTATCAGGACAACGGCATCAAGCTGTTCGGCCCGGACGGCTACAAGCTCTCCGACGCGGTCGAACTGTCCATCGAACAGCGCATTGCCGAGAACGGTTTCGGTCCCGACCTGGCGTCGCCGCGCCGCCTCGGCCGGGTGCGCCGGCTGGAGGAGCCGCAGGGCCGTTACATCGAGAGCGCCAAGAACACCTTCCCCCGCCATCTGACGCTGCATGGGCTGAAGATCGTGGTCGATTGCGCCAACGGGGCGGCCTACAAGGTGGCGCCCCGGGTGCTATGGGAATTGGGCGCGGAGCTGGTGCCGGTCGGGGTCGAGCCCGACGGCTTCAACATCAACGACAAATGCGGCGCCACCGCCACCGAGCGCATGCAGGAGATGGTGGTGACCCACAACGCCGATCTCGGCATTGCCCTGGACGGCGACGCCGACCGGCTGATCCTGGCCGATGAGCATGGCGAGCGGGTAGACGGCGACCAGCTGATGGCGCTGATCGCCGCAAGCTGGGCCGATTCCGGCCGGCTGTCCGGCGGCGGCATCGTCGCCACCGTGATGTCCAATCTGGGGCTGGAACGCTTCCTTGACGGCAAGGGCCTGAAGCTCCATCGCACCAAGGTCGGCGACCGCTATGTGGTCGAGGCCATGCGCGCCAAGGGCTTCAATATCGGTGGCGAGCAGTCCGGCCATGTGGTGCTGAGCGACTACGCCACCACCGGCGATGGCCTCGTCGCGGCGCTGCAGGTGCTGGCCGTGATCCAGCAATCCGGCAGGCCGGCCAGCGAGGTGAGCCGGGTCTTCGAGCCGGTGCCGCAGCTGCTGCGCAATGTGCGCTACAGCGCCGCCGGCGGACAGTCGACTCCGCTGGACAATGCGCTGGTCCAGGCGGCGATCAAGGGCGGCGAGAAGAAGCTCGGCAAGTCCGGCCGGCTGGTGATCCGCAAATCCGGCACCGAGCCGCTGATCCGGGTGATGGGCGAAGGCGACGACGCGACCCTGGTCGAATCCGTGGTCGACGACATCGTCAGCGCCATCGACCAGGTCTCCAAGGAACTCGCTGACAGCGCGTGATCTGCGGCAATCAGCGGCCAGCCTTCAGCCATCAATACCCTTGTCGTCATTCCCGCTTTCGCGGGAATGACGGTTGGTGGATTCCGCTGACCGCTGACCGCTGACCGCTGACCGCTGACCGCTGACCGCTGACCGCTGACCGCTGACCGCCGACCGCATGTCCCGATTGAACCGGGGCAATACTCCCGTTGACCGGTGCTCCGGCGACCTGATAGCGAATTCCGACCCGTTGGTTACCGGTTCGGAGGTCGCCCATGTCCATCCCGCTTTATCAGGTCGACGCCTTCGCTGGCGCCGTCTTCGCCGGCAATCCGGCCGCCGTGTGTCCGCTCGACGCCTGGCTGCCCGACGAGACCCTGCAGGCGATCGCGCTGGAGAACAATCTCTCCGAGACCGCCTATTTCGTGCCCGATGGCGACGGCTACGCGCTGCGCTGGTTCACCCCGGTGCACGAGGTCGATCTGTGCGGCCACGCCACCCTGGCCTCGGCGCATGTGATCATGAGCCTGCTGGAGCCGGAGCGCCGCTCGGTCGCCTTCAGCACGAAGGTCTCCGGCACCCTGACCGTCGACCGTGACGGCGACCGCTATGTCATGGACTTCCCGCCCTGGCCGCGTGAGCCCGTGGACGTCGATCCGGCCGTTGCCGAAGCCCTGGGCAGGCAACCATTGGAGCTTTTCACCGGCAATGACTGGATGGCCGTGTTCGAGCACGAGGCGGATGTGCAATCCCTGGAGCCCGACATGACGGCGCTGGCCCGGCTCGACGCCCGCGGCGTGATCGCCACCGCACCCGGGCGCGAGGTGGATTTCGTGTCCCGTTTCTTCGCCCCGCGCTATGGGATCCCGGAGGATCCGGTGACCGGTTCGGCCCATTGCATGCTGACGCCCTATTGGGCCGACCGGCTCGGCAGGACCAGCCTGTCGGCCCGGCAGATCTCGGCCCGCGGTGGCGACATCCACTGTACACTGACCGAGGACGGCCGGATCAGGCTCGCCGGCCAAGCGATTCTGTACATGGAGGGACGAATACATGTCTGAGGCGGCGGCCTCGCGCGGGCCGGTCATCACGATCGACCCCGCCGAGGGGCCGGAGGATATGGCCGAGATCCGGGCGCTGTTCCTGGAATACGCCGAATTCCTCGACTTCTCCCTGTGCTTCCAGGATTTCGATCAGGAACTCGAGGCCCTCCCGGGGTTCTACGCCCCGCCGGGGGGCCGGTTGTGGCTGGCGCGGGTGGACGGCCAGATCGTCGGCTGCGTCGGCCTCAGGCCGTATCTGGACGGCAAATGCGAGATGAAACGCCTCTATCTCCGCCCTGAAGCCCGCGGGTTGGGGCTTGGGCGGCGGCTTGCCGAACTGACCGTCCGGGTAGCCGAGGAGATCGGCTATCCCATCATGCGGCTGGACACGGTGCCGAAGCTGGAGACGGCAATCGCCCTGTATCGCGACATGGGCTTCCTGGAGGTTGCCGAGCCGGAGCCGGAGGGCGCTCCCGACGGGCTGCTGGTCTTCGAGAAGACGCTGAACCCGGCCCGCCGATGACCGATGCGCTCTATTTCGAGGACTTCACCGTCGGCCGGGTCTTCCGCTCGCCGGGTTGCACCCTGACCGAGTCGGAGATCGTCTCCTTCGCCCTGACCTACGACCCGCAGCCCTTCCATATCGACAGGGAAGCAGCCAAGGACACGCCCTATGGCGGCCTGATCGCGTCCGGTTTCCAGACCCTGGCGCTGGGCTTCCGGCTGTTCTACCAGACCGGCGCCATCGCCGCCTGCAGCCTGGGCGGCGCCGGCGTCGACGAGCTGCGCTGGACGGCCCCGGTGCGTCCGGGCGACACGCTGAAGGTCGAGGTCGAAGTGATCGAGCAGCGCCCCTCGCGCAGCCGCCCCGATCGCGGGTGGGTCAATATGGCCTACCGGGTATCCAACCAGCGCGGCGAGACCGTCGCCACCTGGACCGCGCTGCACCTTCTGGCAAAGCGGGACGAGACCATCGCAGTCTGAGCGATCGTGGTTCGTGCATTTTGCAGCGCGGCATAATCGCGGTTGACCGTTAACCGGCACTCTGTATTCTCCGCGGCGGGCCACGCCCCCCCAACGGGGCGCAACTATTCTGGAAGGAATAGCCATGAGCAAGCCGCACGCCCGGCCGAGCAATCCCCGATTCTCCACAGGTCCCTGCACGAAACATCCCGGCTGGTCGCTGGATGCGCTGTCCGGCGCCGAAATCGGCCGGTCGCACCGCGCCAAGCAACCCAAGGCCAAGCTGGCGGAAGTCATCCGGCGCAGCGCCGATCTTCTCAACCTGCCCGACGGCTATCGCCTCGGCATCGTCCCGGCGTCCGATACGGGCGCCGTCGAGATGGCGCTCTGGTCCCTGCTGGGGCCACGCGGCGTCGACGTCCTGGCCTGGGAGAGCTTCGGATCCGCCTGGTCGACCGATGTGGTCAAGCAGCTCAAGCTGGACGACGTCCGCACCCTGTCGGCGCCTTACGGCGAGCTGCCGGATCTGGGCCAGGTCGGCGCCGACCGGGACGTGGTCTTCACTTGGAACGGTACTACCTCGGGCGTGCGAGTTCCGGACGCCGATTGGATCGCCGACGACCGCGAAGGCCTGACGATCTGCGACGCCACCTCGGCGGTGTTCGCCATGGACCTGCCGTTCGAGAAGCTGGATGTGGTCACCTGGTCCTGGCAGAAGGTGCTGGGCGGCGAGGGCGCACATGGCATGCTGGCGCTCAGCCCGCGCGCCGTGGAGCGGCTGGAAAACCATACCCCGGCCTGGCCGATGCCGAAGATCTTCCGCCTCACCAAGGGCGGCAAGCTGATCGAGGGCATCTTCAAGGGCGAGACCATCAACACCCCGTCGCTGCTGGCGGTCGAGGATGTGATCGATGCCCTGAAATGGGCCGAAGGCATCGGTGGGCTTCCGACGCTGATCGAGCGGTCCAACGCCAACCTGGCGGCGATGACCGGCTGGGTCGCCCGCAGCGAATGGATCGACTTCATGGCCGCCGATCCGGCCAGCCGGTCCAGCACCTCGATCTGCCTGAAGATCGTCGATCCCTGGTTCGCCGGCCTGGATACCGACAGCCAGGCCTCGGTGCCCAAGCGCATGGCCGCGCTGCTGGAGGCGGAAGGTGTCGCCTATGACATCACCGGCCATCGCGATGCGCCGCCAGGCCTGCGCATCTGGGGCGGCAGCACGGTTGAGACGCGCGATATCGAGGCGCTGACGCCGTGGCTGGACTGGGCCTTCGCCGCCGTCCGCGACGAGTTCGCCAAGGCCGCCTGAACCCGACGATCCCAAGACTTCGCACGACCAGCCGATTGCGGCCCGGACGACAGCCACCGGGCCGCCGCGGTCGGTGCCCGACAGAGGTGTAGCAATGCCCAAGGTCCTGATTTCCGACAAGCTGAGCCCCCGCGCCGCCGATATCTTCCGTCAGCGCGGCATCGAAGCCGATGTTGAGACCGGCCTCGACGGCGACGCCCTGCGCAAGATCATCGGCCAATATGACGGTCTCGCCATCCGCTCGGCCACCAAGGTGACGCCCAAGCTGCTGGAGGCGGCTGACAATCTGAAGGTGGTCGGGCGCGCCGGCATCGGGGTCGACAATGTCGACATCCCGGCCGCCACGGCGCGCGGCATCATCGTGATGAACACCCCTTTCGGCAACTCGATCACCACGGCGGAACATGCCATCGCCATGATGTTCGCCCTGGCGCGGCAGATCCCGCAGGCCAATGAATCCACCCGGGCCGGCAAATGGGAGAAATCCCGGTTCATGGGGGTGGAGCTGACCGGCAAGACCCTGGGCATCATCGGCTCGGGCAATATCGGATCCATCGTCGCCGACCGGGCGCTGGGCCTGAACATGAAGGTGGTCGCCTACGACCCCTACCTCACCCATGTCCGGGCGGTCGATCTGGGGATCGACAAGGTCGAGCTGGACGAGCTGCTGGAGCGGGCCGATTTCATCACCTTGCACACGCCGCTGACGGACGCCACCCGCGGCATCATCGATCGCTCCGCCCTCGCCAAGACCAAACCCGGGGTCCGCATCATCAACTGCGCCCGCGGCGGGCTGATCGACGAGGCGGCCTTGAAGGATGCCCTGGAGCTCGGCCATGTCGCCGGCGCGGCCCTGGACGTATTCGCCGAAGAGCCAGCGCGGGACAATGCGCTGTTCGAGCTCGATCAGGTCGTCTGCACGCCCCATCTCGGCGCGTCCACCAACGAGGCGCAGGAAAATGTGGCGCTGCAGGTGGCCGAACAGATGTCGGACTTCCTCAACACCGGCGCCGTCACCAACGCGCTGAACATGCCCTCGGTCAGCGCCGAGGAGGCGCCGCGGCTGCAGCCATATTTGACCCTGGGCGACCAGCTGGGCAGCTTCGCCGGTCAGATCACCGAATCCGGAATTCAGGAGGTCGCCATCGAGTATGGCGGCGACGCCGCACAGGTGAACACGCAGCCCGTGACCGCCGCGATCCTGACCGGGCTGCTCAAGCCGTTGTTGGATTCGGTGAACATGGTCTCGGCGCCGTCGATCGCCCGTGACCGCGACATCTCGGTGTCGGAGACCAAGCGGGCCAAGCTGGAAGGCTATCACACGCTGATCCGATTGACCGTCACCACCGACCAGCGCCGCCGCGCTGTGGCCGGCTCCCTGTTCGGCGGCGACAAGCCGCGCCTGGTGGAGGTCGAGGAAATCCCGCTGGAGGCGGAACTCACCGGCCACATGCTCTATGTGCGCAACCAGGACAAGCCGGGGCTGATCGGCGGGTTGGGGCAGGCGCTGGGCGATGCCGGGATCAATATCGCCAGCTTTCATCTGGGCCGCCATGAGGCCGGCGGCGACGCGGTGGCGCTGGTCGCCATCGATGCGGAACTGCCGGCCAAGCTGCAGAAGTCGATCTGCGGAATGCCCAGCGTGCTGGCCTGCAAGACGCTGAAGTTCTGATGCGCACGCTGGCAGCCCCGCTGGCCCTTGCCGCAGCCGGCCTGCTGTCGCCGACCGGTACTGCCCAGGAGTCGATGCCGGTCGAGATCTTCGAGATGGACATTCCGGGGCGGATCCTGGAGGTGCAGCCGGGTCCCCGGCGGGCGACGGTCCTGGTCGAGGCCGCTCCGCCCCACACCATCTGGTTCGGTCCGGGCGGCAGGCTGGCGGCGACACCGGTGGAAGACGAAGCCACACGGGTCAATGGCACTTTCACCAACCTGCTGCCGCAGAGCAGCCCGGCCACCGGTGGCCGTGGCATTCGCGATGCCTGGCTCTCCGATGCGACCGAACGGTACGGCCACGCCGTGCTTGGCGACGCGCTGGAGGCGGCCGGTCTGAGGGTGCGGATGGAGGACGGGACGCAGCTCGTTCTGCCGGTCGGCGAGGATGCCGTCTTCGAGGACCTCGTTCCCAGGCTGGCCGACCTTGACGGCGACGGGCGCGACGAGGTTCTTGTCGTAAAATCCTATCTCGACCAGGGCGCGGCGCTCGCGGTGGTCGGATTGGATGCCGAGGGCGCGCTTGTGATCCTCGGCGAAACGCCGCCGATCGGGCGGCCGCGACGGTGGCTCAACCCTATCGGCGCGGCGGATTTTGACGGCGACGGAGCGATGGAGATCGCCTATGTGGAGACACCGCATATCGGCGGCCGGCTGATGGTCTGGGAATGGCGGGACGGACAGCTCCTGCGAGAGCAATCCGAGACCGGCTTCTCCAACCATGCCATCGGCAGCACCGAGCTGGGTCTTGCCGCGATCACCGACATCGACGGGGACGGCGTGAAGGATCTGGCGGTGCCGGGGAACCGCCGCGACCGGCTGCACCTGCTCATTCTCGACCGCGGGCCGATTCAGGAATTGGCCGAAATCCGGCTGGATGGGACCATCGCCACCGCGATTGCCCCGGTGGCCGGCCATCTGGTCTTCGGATTCGAGGATGGCCGCCTGATGGCGCTGCGACTGCCCCATCAATGACATGCGCCAACCCGCCCGTGCTTGCGCTGGGGGGAGCGGCGGCTTAGCTTGCGCGCGCCATGAACGATCTGCCACATCGGGCCCTGCTGCCCGCCGGATTTCCGGACATGCTGCCGCCCGAGGCCGGGCAGGAGGCGGCCGTCGTCGAGCGCCTGATGGCGGCCTTGGCGTCGCGCGGCTATGAGCGGATCAAACCGCCGCTGGTGGAGTTCGAGGACACCCTGCTGGCCGGTCCCGGCGCCGCCATGGCGAACCAGACATTCCGGGTCATGGACCCGGTCAGCCAGCGCATGATGGGCGTGCGCGCCGACCTGACGCTGCAGATCGCCCGCATCGCCGAATCCCGGCTGCAATCCGCGCCCAAGCCGCTGCGTGTCTGCTATGCCGGCGACGTCCTGCGGGTCACCGGCGGCCAGTTGCGGCCCGAGCGGCAGTTTACCCAGGTCGGTGCGGAGCTGATCGACGGGCCCGCTCCACAGGCCGATGTGGAGATCATCGTCATGGCGGTGGAGGCCCTGGCCGATCTGGGGGCGGGTCCGTTGTCCATCGACCTGAAGCAGCCGCAGCTGGTGCCGGCCCTGCTTGCGGACCTGAAAGCATCCGAAGACGACGCGTCGACCCTGCGGCGGGCCCTGGACCGCAAGGACCTGACGGCGGTGAAGGCAGTCGGCGGCAAGTCGGCCGGCGCGCTCGAGGCGCTTATGGCCGCCACCGGGCCGGCGGAGTCCGCGGTGGCGGCGCTGCGGTCGCTGTCGCTTCCGAAATCGGCGGCGGCGGAACGGGATCGCCTGCTGGCGGTGGTCGAGCCGGTGCTGGGCGCCCTCGGCGATGTCACCGTGACCGTCGATCCGGTCGAGCATCGCGGTTTCGAGTATCACAACGGGGTCAGCTTCACCCTGTTCGCCAGGGGCGTGCGCGGCGAGTTGGGCCGCGGCGGCCGCTACGCCACCGGCGGTCGCACCAATGGCGGCGAGGGCGCTCCGGCGACCGGCATGACCCTGTTCATGGACAGCGTCCTGCGCTCCTTGCCGGCGGCCGAGCCGCCACGACGGGTGTTCGTGCCCGAGGATGCCGGCGCCGATGTCGCCGAGCGTTTGCGTCGGGAGGGCTGGATCACCGTCGCCGGGCTGGGGCCGTGCGACGACCTGAAGGCCGAGGCCCGGCGGATGAATTGCGGCCATGTGCTTGTCGACGGTGAGCCGGTGCTGCTCGACTGACATCGAAGAGAGACGGTTTCATGGGCAATGTGGTGGTTGTCGGCTCGCAATGGGGCGACGAGGGCAAGGGCAAGGTGGTCGACTGGCTGTCCAGCCGGGCCGATGTGATCGTCCGCTTCCAAGGCGGCCACAATGCCGGCCACACCCTGGTGATCGGCAACACCGTGTTCAAGCTCAGCCTGCTGCCCTCCGGGGTGGTGCGGCCCGGCAAGCTGTCGGTGATCGGCAACGGGGTGGTCATCGATCCCTGGGCCCTGCTGGATGAGATCGACGCGATCCGCTCGCAGGGCGTCGAGATCACGCCGAACTCCCTGATCGTGGCGGAGAACGCGGCGCTGATCCTGCCGGTGCATGGCGCCGTCGACCGGGCCCGCGAGGCGGCGGCCGGGGCCGGCAAGATCGGCACCACCGGCCGCGGCATCGGGCCCGCCTATGAGGACAAGGTGGCACGCCGGGCGATCCGGGTCTGCGACCTGGCCGACCCGGCCATCCTGCCGGAAAAGGTCGAGAAGCTTCTGCTGCACCACAATGCGTTGCTGCGCGGATTGGGCGCGGATGAGGTCGCGGCCAGCGACCTGCTGGAGAAGCTGGAGGCGGTGGCCGAGCGCATCCTGCCCTACGCCACCGTCGTCTGGCGTCGGCTGGACGAGGTCCGCCGTGCCGGCAAACGCATCCTGTTCGAGGGCGCCCAGGGCGCGATGCTGGACATCGACCATGGCACCTACCCGTTCGTCACCTCTTCGAACACGGTGGCGGCGCAGGCGGCGGCTGGTGCCGGGATCGGCCCGTCGGCGCTGAATTACGTGCTAGGCATCACCAAGGCCTACACGACGCGCGTCGGGGCCGGGCCATTCCCGTCGGAACAGGACAACGAGATCGGACGCCTGTTGGGCGAGCGCGGGCATGAATTCGGCACGGTGACCGGCCGGCGGCGGCGTTGCGGCTGGTTCGACGCGGTGATGGTGCGCCAGGCGGTGAAGACCGGCGGCCTGTCGGGGATCGCGCTGACCAAGCTCGACGTGCTGGACGGGGTGGACGAGCTCAAGGTCTGTGTCGGCTATCGTCTGGGCGGCGAGGAGATCGACCATTTGCCGGCGTCGCAGGCGGCGCAGAGCGCGGTCGAGCCGATCTACGAATCCGTCGAAGGCTGGCGCGACAGCACCCAGGGGGCGCGGCGCTGGGCCGATCTGCCGGCCACCGCAATCAAATACATCCGCCGTATCGAAGAACTGATCGAGGCGCCGGTGGACCTGCTGTCCACCAGCCCGGAGCGGGACGATACGATCCTGGTCCGCGATCCTTTCGCCAGCTGATCCTAATCCGCTTGGCCGAGGGGCTTTGATGCACGCTCTGGCTGTGGATTAACCGATTATTTCCCATATCGGCTTATCGGTCGACGGGCGACCCTGATCCGTCACTGAACCGCCCCGGGCCGATGGCACATAGCCTGCATCTCTCATACTGGTCATGGCCTGCGTCGCGACCGGACAGTCCGATCCGCCAGGAAAGGGCCGAAGAGCGTAGCAGCGCTACGGTCGAGGCCCTTGACGCCGCGGGCGGGCCGCCCGGTCGCGACCCGAAGGGCGGCGCTTTCCCGCCGACAGGGTGCGTCAGACCGCTTGCCCGATGCGCTGCATCGCGCCGCGCGCCCTTCCTTCCCTGTCGGCGGGACAGCGCCGCGCAGACCATGACCAGTATGAGAGATGCAGGCTAACGATCTTGCCAGTTTCCTTGCCGGTGAAACGCCGGCCGACGGCCCCGCCGAACCGGAGGTGCAGACGGCCGGGCCGGCGGCGACCCCATCCCCGGCGCCCGGCAAACCCGCGTCCGGGATGCAGAAGGTCGTCCTCAACGATCGCTACGAGATCGATCCCACCCAGCCCCTGCGGGAACTCGGGCACGCCGGTGCCGACGCCTTTGCCGCCAGGAAGGTCGACGGCGGCGGCGCGGCGCAGCACTTCGCCCTGGTGGCCCGCAGCGGATTGCCGGCGCGCACCGACATCCTGCCGGCGTTGCGGGCCATAGAGCATTTCCGCGTCATGAACCTGCTTGCCCATGGGGTCGCCTTCTGGCCGCTGGATGGTACCGAACGGCTGATTGTCATCTATGAACGGCCGGCCGGCCGGCTCGTCGACTCGATGGACACGACCGTCACGCCGATGCGCGAAGATGAAGTCACCCGTCAGCTTGTGCGTCCGGTGGCCGAGGCGCTGGAGGAATTGAAGCGGCTGCGGGTGGTGCATGGCGCGATCAATCCGACCAACCTGTTCCGCTCGCTGCAGGACGACCAGCCCCTGATGGTCGGCGATTGCCTGACCGCGCCGACCGGATACATCCAACCGGCCGTATTCGAGCCGATCGGTCGGGCCATGGCAGAACCGGCGGGCCGCGGGATCGCGACCCTGGCCGATGACCTCTACGCCCTGGGCGTGACCATCGTCTTCATGCTTCTGGGCCGCAGACCCGGCGGCGACATGGACGATCGCGCGATGATTGCCGCCAAGATCGAGTTGGGAAGCTTTGCCGCTGTGGTCGGCGATGCCAACCTGCCGCAGCTCATCACGGAGCCGGTCCGGGGATTGCTGATGGACGATCCCGAGCACCGCTGGACATTGGACGATCTGGATACCTGGCTGGGAGGCCGTCGCCAGTCGCCGCGGCGGGCGGAGATCATCGGCCGTCTGCAGCGTCCGGTGAAATTCAAGGAGCGGGACTACACCAATGTGCGGATGTTGGCCGTGGCGATGTCGGAGAATTCGGCCGCCGCGGATGCGTTCATCGAGAATGGCGGGCTGGAGGCCGGCCTCGCCCGGGCGATCGACGACGACGATCTGCAGGACCGGATCGCCGAGGCGAAACGGACGGCCACGGTGGGCCGCGCCGGTTCCGTGACCGACCGACGCGTGGCGCGGGTCCTGATGGTGCTCGATCCGCTGGCACCGATCCGCTATCGCGGCCGCGCGGTCATGCCGGAGGGCATCGGTTCGGCCCTGGCCGCGGCGATAGCGACCGGCCAGGGCGTGCAGGAATTGGCCGAGATCATCGCCGCGCAGCTGCCGATGGCGTGGATCGGCTTTCAGGAGACCAGGGACGAGAGCGTTCTGCCGCTGGTCCGGCAGTTCGACATGCTGAGCGGATTTGTCGGCGAGAGCGTGCTGGGATATGGCGTCGAACGCTGCCTCTACGACCTCGACGCCTCCACCCCTTGCGCCGGGCCCTTTACCGAAGGGCGGTATGTGCTGGACGCTACGGCCCTGCTGCTGGCATTGGAGGCGGGGGCCGGCCGGTCCGACCGTCCGAAGGAGCCGATCGATCGTCACGTCGCGGCGTTCCTTATGAGTCGCCATGCCCGACTCATCCACGCATCGATGACCGTGTTGTCCGGCGACGCCTCGCCCGACCAGCGCTGCGCCGCCCTGGTCGATCTGTACGATGTGATCCAGCGTCGCACCAGCATCGCCAAGCTGCCTAAGCTGTGCCAGTGGCTGGCCGGCCTCGCCGAAGCCACCATCGGCCGGTATCACAGCCGCAGCCTGCGGGATCGTCTGAAGGCCGAGCTGAAGATCGCATGGAAGAGCGGCTGTGTGCATGACCTGAAGCCGCTGATCGCGAATGCCGGGCTGAACGAGCGCGACGATGGCGGATTTCGAGCCGCCACCGCGGCCCATGCCCAGGCGAAGCGCGTCATTGCCGCGCGCCGGCGGGAGCTGGAGCGCAAATCCCAGATTGCCGGCGCCCAGGGCCGTCAGGCGGCGGCGATCGTCGCCAGCCTGCTTTCGGTACTGATGGCGGTCGGCACCGTGATCATGACGGTGTTCTAGAGGCCAGCGCGCATGGCGAAGACTCCGGAAAAGGACACCGAAGCCCCGGCCGAAGGCAAGGCCAAGCGCAAGAACCCGGCCGGGCTGCTGTTGTGGTTGATAACCGCGATCACGGGGGCGGCCTTCTTCGCCCTGCCGACGGTGCTGCTGTTCGCCGCCGGCATGGTGCCCACCCTGGTCGCCCTGATCGTCGACCGCAACCGCGACGGCTATACGCCGATGGCGGTGGGCATGCTCAACCTGGCGGGGCTGTTTCCGTCCATGCTGGGGCTGTGGACCGGCGGGCATGCGCTGGGCACCGCCGGGCGCATTCTGTCCGATCCCTATACATGGCTGTTCGCCTTCGGCGCGGCGGCAGTCGGCTGGGCGCTTGTGCTGGGCCTGCCCAAGGTGATCGAAACGGCCATCACCTTCCGCAATGAAGCCGAGATCAAGAACCTGGAAAACCGGCAGGCGGCGCTGATCGCGGAATGGGGGCCGGAGGTGAGCGGCAAACCCGCCGCCCAGTAATCCGACCGATCAGGGAGCCGGCGGCCGGGCCGTCAGCTGCCCAGCCGCTCCTCGATAGCGGCGTTGCGGATCGCCTTCTGCAGCTTCTCGAACGCCCGGACCTCGATCTGACGCACCCGCTCGCGGCTGATGCCGTAATGCTGGCTCAGCTCCTCAAGGGTAGTCGGGTTGTCGCGCAGGCGGCGCTCGTTGAGGATATGCCGCTCACGCTCGTTGAGATGCTTCATGGCGTTCTGCAGCAGTTCGCGGCGCTTGCTCAGCTCCTGCTGGTCGGCCAGGCGGATCTCCTGGCTCTCCGACTCGTCGACCAGCCAATCCTGCCACTCGCCCTCGCTGTCGGCGCGCAACGGCGCGTTCAGCGAATGGTCCGGGCTGGCGAGACGCCGGTTCATGTTGACCACGTCCTGCTCGGGCACGTCGAGGCGGGTGGCGATCTCGGTCACCGTCTCCGGCGGCAGGTCGCCCTCCTCGATGGCCTGCAACTGGCCCTTGAGCTTGCGCAGGTTGAAGAACAGCTTCTTCTGCGCCGCCGTGGTGCCCATCTTCACCAGCGACCAGGAGTGCAGGATGTATTCCTGGATGGCGGCCCGGATCCACCACATGGCATAGGTGGCGAGGCGGAAGCCGCGTTCCGGGTCGAAGCGCTTAACCGCCTGCATCATGCCCACATTGCCTTCGGAGATCAGCTCGGAGAGCGGCAGCCCATAGCCGCGATAGCCCATGGCGATCTTGGCCACCAGGCGCAGATGGCTGGTCACGAGCTGATGCGCGGACTCGGTGTCCTCATGCTCGCGCCACGCCTTGGCCAGCATATATTCCTGCTGCGCCTCCAGCATCGGAAACTGGCGGATCTCCTGCAGGTACCGGGTCAGATTGTTTTCTGCCCCGACGACCGGAACATTGGTCACTCGTGCCATCGTGCTGCCTTTCGAATCCCGCCCGCCATACGCAGAAAGACGGCCTCGCCCGGCCCGCTATCGGCCGGTGCGCCTGCCAGTCATCGCATGACGAGAGAACGGATCATTCTACCTCATATGCCCGGTTGCCGTACAGCCTAATTGAATCACTGCAAGTCATTGATCAAAGATGAAATATCAGCCGGTAACGGACTCTCGAACTGCCGCTTCTCACCGTCGATCGGATGCCGGAACCGCAACGCCGTCGCATGCAGTGCCTGGCGGCGGAATAACCGCAGCGGGTGATCGGCCGGAAGCCCGGCCAGCCGGCCGCGATAGAGCGGGTCGCCGACCACCGGATGGCCGATGGAGGCCAGATGCACCCGGATCTGGTGGGTCCGTCCGGTCGCGAGCTTGCACTCGACTAGGCTGGCCAGCGGCCGCTCGGCCGGACCGAAGCGCCGCAGCACCCGGTAGCGCGTCAGGGCCGGCTTTCCGCCCGACGCGACCACCGCCATCTTGCGGCGATTGTGCGGGCTACGCCCGATCGCGGCATTGATCTCGCCGCGCGCCGGGTGCGGTGCGCCGTCGACCAGAGCCAGATAGGTGCGCGACAGGGTGCGGTCGGCGAATTGCGCCGACAGCCCGGCATGGGCGGCATCGGATTTGGCGACGACCATCAAGCCACTCGTGTCCTTGTCCAGCCGGTGCACGATCCCCGGTCGCGCGACGCCGCCGATCCCTGACAGGCGATCGCCGCAATGGGCGAGAAGCGCGTTGACCAGGGTCTTGTCCGGATTGCCGGCGGCGGGATGGACGACCAGCCCGGCCGGTTTGTCGACCACCAGCAGATCGTCATCCTCGTAGACGATGTCGAGATCGATGGCCTGGGCCACCGGATCAGCCGGTCGAGGCTCAGGAATGATGATGTCGAAAGTTTGGCCGGGTTTGACCCGTGCCGACGGGTCTCCTATCGTCCGGCCGCCGGTGGACACGTGACCCGCCTCGATCAAGGCGCGCAGCCGCGACCGGGACAGGTCAGCCAGGGCGTCGGCCAGCAACTTGTCCAGGCGACCGCCGGACGCCGAGTCCGGTACGGTGACCTGCCGGATTCCTCCGGCGGCGGCCGTTTCAATTGGGGAGTCGGATGTCATTGCGCTTGGTGAAGGGGCTGGTGATCGCCATGAGCGTGGCCCTTGCGATCGGCTTCGTCATCCTGATGGTCGGGCTTGCCCGGCAGGCGACCCGGCTTGCGGACTCCGAGGATGCGCCGCCGTTCCGCGCCGCGCTGGGGCTGCCGGGCGGGGCCGAGATCGTCACGATCACCGGCGCCGGCGACCGCATAGCGGTCCTCGTCGAACGCCCGGATGGCGGCCGCGAAATCCATTTCGTCGACCCGGAAACCGGCCGGGTCACGGGTGTGGCGACCCAGGACTGAGTTCCCCGCCTCATCCCGCCAGGGCCAGCTGTTCGGCAAAGCCGGCAATGTCGATATTGGAGCCGCAGACCAGGATTCCCACCCGCTTGCCCCGCAGTCTCTCTCTGAGCGGTCCCAGCAAGGCCGCCGTCGCGGCGGCGCCGGCCGGCTCCAGGGCCAGTTTCAACTCCCGGAACATCAGCGCCATGGCCTGGCGGATCTGGTCGTCATCGACCATCGCCAGGGTATCCACATGGCGCAGGCAGAGCCCGAGGCTGTATTCGGCACTGTAGGGCGCGCCCAGGCTGTCGGCGATGGTGCGGACCTTGTCCAGGCTTTCCGGCCGGCCCGAGGCGAAGCTGCGATGCATGGTGTCCGCGCCCTCCGGCTCCACGCCGATGACCTCGCATTCCGGCTGCAGCAGCTTCACGGCGGTGGCGACGCCGGCGCACAGCCCGCCGCCGCCGATGGCGATCACCATGGCGTCCAGCTTCGGCGCCTGGCGAGCGAATTCCGCTCCCAAGGTCGCGGTGCCGAGCGCCGTCAGCGGTCCCTCGAAGGGATGCACGAAGGTGCGGCCCTCTTGCGCTTCGATCTGGCGTACCCGTTCGGAGGCCTGCTGCACATCGTCCACCAGCACCACCTCAGCCCCATGGCCCCGGGCGATCGCCACCCGGGCCGGGCTGGCGGTGCGCGGCATCACCACCTTGGCGTGGCTGCCCAGGATCTGCGCCGCATAGGCCGTCGCGATGGCGTGGTTGCCGGCGCTGAGCGTGGTGATGCCGCGGTCCAGCGCGTCGCGGGGCAGGTCCAGCATCACCGTCAGCGCGCCGCGAGGTTTGAACGTTCCGGTGCGCTGGAAGCATTCCAGCTTCAGCACGATGTCGGTGTCCGGGCCCAGCGCCGCCTCGATTTCCTGGCCGCGCCAGCGATGTATGGGGGTTTCCACCACCCGGTCGCCGAGCCGGGACCGGGCGGCGTCGATCTGGTCGAGGGTGGGGATGTCTGTCATACCGAACTCGCTAGCTGCTGCGGACCCAGTCCATAGGGGCGCCGCAAGCACTCGAAACAGAGTACGAATTACCACAGAGACACAGAGACACAGAGAAACAACCCTCGATATCCAGCCGTCATTCCCGCGAAAGCGGGAATCCAGAGGTTTCAGTGTCTGGCGCATCGAGAGTCCCGTCTCCGCGGGAATGACGGCCGACAGCCGATTGTTGTTTCTCTGCGCCTCTGCGTCTCTGTGGTTATCATTGTGGTTCGGACGCGACTCAGAGGATCGGAACGGGGAACGGATGAATTTCTACAGCGACAACGTCGCCGGCGCGGCTCCGGAGGTGCTGGCGGCGCTGACGGAAGGGGCTGCGGGGTCCATGCCGTCCTACGGCGCCGATCCGGTCACCGCGCGCCTGGCCGAGCGCATCGGCGAGGTCTTCGAGACCGAGACGGCGGTCTTTCCGGTCGCCACCGGCACCGCCGGCAACGCGCTTGCGATGTCCGTGCTCTGCCCGCCCTTCGGCGCTGTCTATTGCCACGCCGGCAGCCACGCCCATGTGGACGAATGCGGCGCGCCGGAATTCTACACCGGCGGCGCCAAGCTGGTGCCGCTGGACGGGGCCGACGGCAAGATCGCCGCCGCCGATCTGGAAGAGGCCCTGGCCCAGGGCGGCGTCGGCGTGGTGCATCACGTGCAGCCGGCCGCCTTCAGCTTCACCCAGCTGTCGGAATGCGGCACCGCCTATTCGATCGACGAGATCGCCGCCCTGTCAGGCGTCGCCCATGGTCATGGGCTCGGCGTGCACATGGACGGCGCCCGCTTCGCCAACGCCCTGGTGGCCCTGGGCTGCACCGCGGCGGAGATGACCTGGAAGGCCGGCGTCGACATCCTGACCCTGGGCGGCACCAAGAATGGCTGCATGGCCGCCGAGGCGCTGGTTGTCTTCAAGCCGGAGCTGGCGAAGGAGCTGGGGTTCCGCCGCAAGCGCGCCGGGCACCTGTTCTCCAAGATGCGCTTCCTGTCACTGCAGCTGGAGGCCTATCTCAAGGACGATCTGTGGCTGCGGCTTGCGACCCACGCGAACGAACAGGCCGCGCGGCTGGCAGCCGGCCTGCGCGGAATCCCGGGTGTGGAGATCGCCTATCCGGTGGACGGCAATCAGATCTTCGTTGCCTTCCCGCCGCCGGTCCGCGAGGGGCTCGCCGCCGCCGGTTTCGGCTTCTCCACCTGGGACGAGCGCCTGACCCGCCTGGTCTGCGCCTTCAATACCGATCCGGCGCATGTCGACGCCTTCATCGCCACGACGGCGCGCCTGTCCGAAAAGGCGGCCTAGCGGATCCGCTGCCGTCAGGCTTGAACTCCCGCCCCGATTCGACTACATCACCTCCCTCGCCTCTGCGTCCCCTTCGTCTAGAGGCCTAGGACACCGCCCTCTCACGGCGGCAACAGGGGTTCGAATCCCCTAGGGGACGCCAGCACACCATGTCGTGCTTGAGGCGCCGAAACCTTCCAAGACTTCCGCAGCTTAGGCTTCCGGCCGGTACCTCTAACTGGTACACAAGGGGCATGGAAGACATGGCGAAGGGGTGCCGCTGGCTCTTCGAGCGCAGGGAGCGCGACAGCACGCCCTCCATTTCACGGCCCAACGGCTTCTGGTAATCACCTCGGTAAGCTCGATTCGGCTCTCGCAGTGACTGAGGACCACATGAGCATATGCGGCCATGGCTGCGCGCGGGGCTCCGTGCGCGATCGGTCGGCGTCGCCGCGGCAGTCGGGACACCGGGAATGACCCGCTACTCGGCGTGGAGCGTGTTCTGGAACGGCCTGACCGGGCAGAGGGGCTGGGACCGCGCCTGGCGTGATCCAGAGCCAAAGCGAGACTACGATGTCGTGATCGTCGGCGGCGGACTGCATGGGCTGGCCACGGCCTACTATCTGGCCCGCAACCATGAGGTCGGCAACATCGCGGTTCTGGAGAAAGGCTGGCTGGGCGGCGGCAATGCCGGGCGCAACACCACCATCGTGCGCTCCAACTACATGATGCCGGGCAACCGCGAATTCTACGAGCACTCGCTGAGACTCTGGGAAGACCTGAGCCACGAGCTGAACTTCAATGTCATGTTCAGCCAGCGCTCGCATGTCACGCTGCTGCACAGCCCGGCGGCACGCGATGAGGCGGCGCGACGCTACAACAGCATGCGGCTCACCGACTCCGACGGCGAACTCTGGAGCCTCGATCAGTTGAAGCGGGCGATCCCGCACCTGAATTACGGACCGGACGCCCGGTTTCCGATCACCGGCGCCGCGGTGCAGCGCCGCGCCGGAACCGCGCGCCACGACGCGGTGGTGTGGGGTTATGCGCGCGGCGCCGACCATCGTGGCGTCGACCTCGTGCAGAATTGCGAAGTCGTCGGCGTTCTCCGCGACGGCGGACGCGTAACCGGCGTCGAGACCAGCCGCGGACCCATTCGTGCCAAGAAGGTCGGCTTCGCCGTTGCGGGCAACACCTCGCGCCTGTGGTCGATGGCCGGACTTGGCACGCTGCCGATCGAGACCCACAAGCTCCAGGCCTTCGTGTCGGAGCCCTTGAAGCCGCTGCTCGATCACGTGGTGGTGTTCGGCGTGGGCGGCGCGCATTTCTACATCTCGCAGTCCGACAAGGGCGGCCTGGTCTTCGGCGGCGACATCGACTGGTACAAATCCTATGCCCAGCGCGGCAACCTGCCCTTGGTGCGGGACGTCGCGGAATGCGCCATCTCGATCCTGCCCTGCCTCGGCCGGGTGCGCCTGCTGCGGCACTGGGCGGGCGTCATGGACATGTCCATGGACGGCTCCTTCTTCCTGTGCAAGACGCCGCTGGAGAACCTCTACCTGAACGCCGGCTGGAACTACGGCGGGTTCAAGGCGGGCCCCGCCTCCGGCTGGTTCTTCGCCGATCTCATCGCCAACGACCGGCCGGACCCGGTGATCGCGAACCACGATCTCGGCCGCTTCGAGCGCGGCGTGAACATCGATGAGCGCGGGGCGGGTCCCGACCCGAAGCTGCATGGCTGAGCGTCGACGATGATCCGCATTCCCTGTCCATACTGCGGCGAACGCGACCACAGCGAGTTCAGCTATGGCGGCGATGCCTCGATCGACTACCCGCCGCTGGAGGCGCCGGCCGAGGACTGGCTGCGGGCGGTGTTCCAGCGCGAGAACCCCTGCGGCATGCAGTCGGAGACCTGGCAGCACACCCATGGCTGCCGCATGTGGCTGGTGGTAGAGCGGGACACCATGACCCATGAAATCCGCAGTGTGCGGCCGGCCCATGACGGAATGGCGCGGGCCCTGGAGGAAGAGCGGTGACCGCCCGGCGTCTCCCCACTGGCGGACGCATCGACCGGTCCCAAAGCCTTCGCTTCACCTGGGACGGTCGCGAGCTGGTCGGCTATCCGGGCGATACCCTGGCCTCGGCGCTGCTCGCCAGCGGCGACCGGGTTCTGGGCCGCAGTTTCAAGTATCACCGCCCGCGCGGCGTCACGTCTGCGGGGGTCGAGGAATCCGGCGCCATCGTGACGGTTGGTCGGGGCCCGCGACGCGACCCGAACGTCAAGGCCACCAGCCAGGAGCTGTTCGAGGGGCTGGTCGCCAGCGGGCAGAACGCCTGGCCGAGCGTGCGCTTCGACCTGGGTGCGGCCAACGGATTGCTGGCCCGGTTCATCGCGGCCGGCTTCTACTACAAGACCTTCATGGGCGTGCCGCCCTTCGAATGGGGCCGCGGCACCGGCATGTGGATGCGTTATGAACGCCTGATCCGCAAGGCGGCCGGCATGGGTGCCGCGTCACGAGAGCCGGATCCGGACCGCTATGAGCACGCCCACGCCTTTTGCGACGCGCTGGTTGTCGGGGCCGGCCCGGCCGGCCTCGCGGCAGCGGCCGCTGCGGCGCGGTCGGGCCTCGACGTGCTTCTGGTCGAGCAGGATTTCGAGCTCGGCGGCGACCTGCTCAACCGTGGCGGCGATGCCGCGGAGTCCCGGCGGACCGAGCTGATCGACGCGGCAAGGGAGGCCGGGGTCCGCGTCATGAGGCGGACGACCGCATTCGGGCTCTACGACCATGGCGTTGCCGGATTGCTGGAGCGGGTCACCGAGCATCTTTCCGACCCGCCGGAGTTCCTGCCGCGGCAGCGCTTCTGGACGGTCCGCGCGAAGCGCACGATCCTGGCGACCGGCGCCCTGGAACGACACCTCGCCTTCGGCGACAACGACCGCCCCGGCGTGATGTCCGTGGCCGCGGCGCGCAGTTACCTGAACCGGTTCGCGGTTCTGCCCGGCGAGAGGATCGCCGTCGCCACCAACAACGATTCCGCCTATGACGCGGCTGTCGAACTGGCGGCCGCCGGGGCGGAGGTAACGCTGCTCGACGCGCGGCGCGATGTCTCCGCGGCACTTGTGGCACGGGCAGACGATGGGGGGATCACGCTGCGGCCCGGCACGGCGCCGCTAACGGCGGTGGGTGCCAAGGGTGTTCGCGCGCTCCGCACCGCAGTTGCGGACGGCGAGGGGTGGCGTGCGCAGGGGTCGATTGACTGCGATCTGGCACTGGTATCCGGCGGCTGGTCGCCGGTGGTCAACCTGCTGTCCCATCGCGGTGTGAAGCCGATTTGGGACGCCGAGCAGGCCTGTTTCGTGCCGGGCGAGAGCAACGCGCCAGTCCATGTGGTGGGGGCCGCGGCCGCCATATGGGACGACGACGCTTGCGTCGAATCCGGACGCGCCGTGGCGGCCGTGGCTGCAGCGGCACTCGGCCGTGAGGCGACACCGGTGTCCATGCCCGGGCCCGGCGGCTGGTCGGACCCGATCCGGCCGCTCTACGAGGTGACCGTGCCCGGCATAAGGCTGAAGAGCTTTGTGGATTTGCAGCATGACGTGACAGCCGAGGACGTGCGCCTTGCGCATCGCGAGGGCTATGTCTCCGTCGAGCACCTGAAGCGCTACACCACCCTGGGCATGGCGATCGACCAGGGCAAGATGGGCAATGTCATCGGCCTCGCGCTGATGGCCGAGGCACTGGGCAAGGAGATCCCGGATGTCGGCACGACAACGTTCCGCCCGCCATACACACCGATCAGCCTCGGCGCGCTTGCTGGCGGTGCGGTTGGCGCCCATTTCCGGCCCCTGCGACGCACCCCGATGCACGCATGGAACCTCGCCCATGGCGGTACGATGACCGAGGCCGGCCTATGGCAAAGGCCGTGGTATTTCGCCCGCCGCGGCGAGTCCCTGGATGAGGCGTATGTTCGCGAGGCGGCGACGGTGCGCGAGTCGGTAGGGCTGTGCGACGTCACGTCGCTCGGCAAGATCGCGGTGCAGGGGCCAGATGCGACGGAGTTCCTGAACCGCGTGTATTCGAACCCGTTCGCGAAACTGTCCATCGGCAAGGCGCGCTACGGCATCATGCTGCGCGACGATGGCCTTGTGAAGGACGACGGCACGGCTTGGCGCCTGTCGGAGTTCGAGTACTTCATGACCACGACAACGGCACAGGCGGCCGAGGTCCTTGCCTGGCTGGAAGAGCTCCTGCAGGTCCGCTGGCCGGACCTCAGGGTGCATGTGACGTCGGTCTCCGAGCAATGGGCCGGGGTGGCCGTGGCAGGGCCGAAATCGCGTGAAGTGCTCGCCGCTTGCGTCGCGGATCCCAACGCCATCGGCAACGAGGCGCTGCCGTTCATGGGCATCGTGGAGACCCGGCTGACGGGCGACATACCCTGCCGCATTGCGCGCATAAGCTTTTCCGGCGAACGGGCTTACGAAGTCTATGTGCCGGCGGATTACGGGCCGCCCCTGATGGACCTGCTGTGGGGCGCCGCCGAGCCGATGGGCGGGTGCCTTTACGGGTTGGAGGCGCTCGGCGCATTGCGAATCGAGAAGGGTCATGTCACCGGCGCCGAACTCGACGGCCGGGTCAGCATCGATGATGCCGGGCTGGGCAGGATGGCCTCCGACAGGAAGGCCTTTACCGGCAGCGCTTTGCGCAAGCGCCCGGAATTGATCCGCCCGGATCGCCCGCGGCTGGTGGGCATCTTACCGACCGACCGCAGCCAGACCTTCAACGCAGGCGCGCTGTTGTACAAGCCGGAGGAAGTATCGGGGCTCGGCGAGGGTTGGGTCACCGCGGTCACCCATTCACCGGCGCTGGGGCATTGGATCGGGCTCGGCTTCATCGCCGGCGGGCACGAATCCTGGCAGGGCCGGACGGTCGTGGCCGCCGATCCGGTGCGCAAGGGCAACGTCGAGGTCGAGGTCGTCTCGCCCCATATGTACGATCCGGACGGGGAGCGCATGCGTGGTTGAACGTGTCTCAGCGCTGGCAGACCACTATCGGATCGGCCGGTTCGGCGCCGAAGGGGCCCCGGGTGTCCGATTGAGCGAGGTACGCGGGCTGGCGCTGCATCAGATCGCCGCCTGGCCCGACACGCTGGCCGCAGTCGGCGACAAGGCCGCCCAGGCGGTCGCGGTCAAGGCCGCACCGGGGCCCTGCCGCGCCGTGGCCGGCGAAGGTGGAGCGCTGCTGCGGATCGCGCCGCTGAAGTGGTGGCTGTTCGCGGCGTCGCCGCCCTCACTCACCCCGGAAGAAGGCGCCACGCTCGACCTTTCTCATTCAACAACGCATGTGCGGATCGGCGGGCCGGACGCAGCCGCGCTGATCAACCGCCACCTGCCGCTCGATCTGAGCGCGGCCGCCTTTCCCGTCGGGGCTGTCGGCTCCAGCGCATTCCACCATGTTGGCGTGACCCTGTGGCACTCCGAGGCCGGGTTCGAGCTGTTCCTGCCGCGCGGATTCGCGGTGTCGCTGTGGGAACTGCTGCTGGAGAGTGCGGCGCAGTTTGGCGTGCAGGTCTACCGTTTGGGTCGCGTGCCATCGGAACACGATGACGAACCATAGACGCTGTACGGCGTGCCCTGTATGCCGCTGCCGCTCTTCTCGACCTTGCGCGCCCGCTCGAATCCCCGTTCAAGCCGAGCCCGTTGCCGCTCCCTTCGCCAGGTGGTCGCGACCCACAACACACCGGCCAGCGCCACCAAGCCAATCGCGGCGATGATCGCGAATACGATCAATGGAGTGTCGCCAGACATGGGGCTTAACTCGCGGATTTGGTGGTCCGGTCCGAAGTCTGACGCGGCAAGCGCCGCGCGGCCCGGACTGATGCCTGGCGCGCGCGACCAGATGGGCAGGGCAACGCTGCCTGGGAAATCGCGGGCGGATTTCCCAGACATCGTTGCCCTGCGTCGACCAGAGTATTGCTTTGCGCCGTCAGTCCTGCGGTTCGCGCGGGCCGTTGGGGCGGGAGAGGATGAAGGCGGCGACGGTGACCAGCACCAGGGCCTGCAGGGCGAGGATCCATTCGCCCGCGCCCAGCGCCCAGGTGATCAGCAGCGACACGGCCATCGCCGTCATCGCCGCGATCTTGGCGTTGCGGCTGATGCTGCCATGGGCCTGCCAGTTGACGATCGCCGGGCCGAAGCGCGGATGCCCCACCAGCCAGGCGTGCAGCCGCGGCGAGCTGCGCGCGAAGGCGAAGGCCGCCAGGATCAGGAAGACCGTGGTCGGCAGCAGCGGCAGCACGGCCCCAACGAGCCCCAGGCCGGTGGCCGTCACGCCCAGGCACAGCCAGAGAGCGCGGGCCGGGATCATCGGTGAAACGGCAATGATTGGATCCCCTGTCACGGCGACGCGGCCGGGCGATGGCGAAGACAGGCCGGGCTGACGACCGGCCTGGTCAAGCATGTTGGGCGGATGGGCGATCCGGTCAAGCGAAGAGGGCCGCAGGCCGGCAATCGACGGGTATTTTGCAGGGCGGCCGGCTAGGGCCCGGCGCAGCGGAAGCCGACCATGTCGAGGCCGAAATGCGGCGGGTTGCCGTGGCGGTAGCTGGCCCGCAGGCAATAGGGGTTGTTGCCCCAGCCGCCGCCCCGGATGACCCGGTGTTCCGGCCGGCCGGGAAAGGCGCTGGAGGTCCATTCCCAGACGTTGCCGGCCATGTCGAGCAGGCCGAAGGGAGAGGCGCCGCCGGGGTAGAGGCCGACCGGCGCGGTCAGGCGGTGGCCATCGGTCTCGTCCGGGGCGCAGCACGGCACCGTTCCGAAATTCGCCAGCGGCTCCACGCCCGGCTGTTGCCGCGGCGGCGCGTCGCCCCAGGGATAACGCCGGCCGTCCAGGCCGCGGGCGGCGAACTCCCATTCCGCCTCGCTGGGCAGGCGGAGGCCGTGATGGTCGCAGAAGGCCTCCGCGTCGTTGGCGGAAACCTGGACCACCGGATGGTCGTCGAGGCCATCGAGGCTGGAACCGCCGGCCGAGGGGCTGCGCCAGCCGGCGCCGTCGATCAATCGCCAGCGGCCGCGCCAGACATAGCCGGCCCCGGATTGCTCGACATCGGTTCGGTGACCGGTCTCGGCGACGAAGGCCGCGAACTGGGCGTTGGTTACCTCGGTACGCATCAGCGAGAAAGGGTCGACGGAAGCCGTTCGGGGGGCCTCGTTGGCATCGCCCTGGGCATCGCCCATGAGGAAGGTGCCGCCGGGAATCGCGACCATGTCCAACCTGCCGGCCGTCGCCGCGGGGCCGTCGGTCGGCAGCAGGGCGAACAGCGCCGCGAAGAGGCAGGCTATCGGCTTCATTGTTGTCCTTGACCGCCGATGCAATTCATCCGACCTGTGTATGGCCGGCGACCGGCTTGAGCAACGCACGATAATCTGATTTGCCGGTCGGTCCCCGGCTGCGGCAGTAAGGAACGAGGCGCGAGAGGGCTGGAGCCATGACCCGATCACCGAGTGGACCGTATCGACGCGATGTCCTGGCGTCCTTGGGCGCGCTGGGGATTGCCGGAGCGCTGGCGCCGGGCGGAGCCTCCGCCCAGGCCGCGCCGATGCTCACCAAGCCCATTCCGGCGACCGGCGAGCGCCTGCCGGTGGTGGGCATGGGCTCATGGCTGACCTTCGATGTCGGCGACGACATGGGCTTGCGCGACGCGCGGGTAGAGGTGCTGCGCGCCTTCTTCGCAGCCGGCGGCGGCATGATCGACAGCTCGCCCATGTACGGCTCGTCGGAGGAGGTGATCGGCTACGGGCTGGAGCGGCTCGGCGAAACGCCGGGGCTGTTCTCCGCCACCAAGGTGTGGACGGTGCTGCAATCCTTTGGCGTACGGCAGATGCGCGCGTCGGAGCGGCTGTGGGCGCCGGAGGGCGGCTTCCACCTGATGCAGGTGCACAATTTGCTGGATTGGGAGGCGCATCTGGAGACTCTGGCGGACTGGAAGGCCGAGGGCCGGGTGCGCTATGTCGGCGTCACCACCTCCCATGGCCGCCGCCACCCCGACATGGTGCGGGTGCTGGCGAACCAGCCGCTCGATTTTGCGCAGTTCACCTACAACATCCTCGACCGCGAGGCCGAGCGGGTGCTGCTGCCGCTGGCCGCCGAGCGGGGCCTGGCGGTGATCGCCAACCGCCCCTTCCGCCGCGGCCGCCTGTTCCAGCACGTCTCGGGCCATAAGCTGCCCGACTGGGCGGCTGAGATCGACTGCGCCAACTGGGCCCAGTTCCTGCTGAAATTCGCCATCTCCCACCCGGCCGTCACCTGCGCCATTCCCGCCACCTCCCGCGTCGACCACATGGTCGAGAACATGGGTGCGGCCCATGGCCGCCTGCCGGGTGCACAGATGCGGCAGCGGATGGTGCGGTATGTGGAGGCGCTGTAGGGGTCGGACGAGCGCCGCCTAGCCCGCTCCGTTCCGCCACGCCTCTGCTGCTGCGAGGTAGGCATCGACGAATTCGGCGACAATTCCCTCTGGCGGCCGCGCTATGGGATAGACTATGGCCAGCTCGCCGACGATCTGTGGTCGAAACGGGATGATCCTGACCTCATCCCCGACGGCATCATCCTCCGTGTATCGCCAGCCAAGGCAGATTCCGACTCCCTTGGCGACAAGCGCCACGGCCGTTCGGGCCGCTGTCACTTCGGCGCGGACAATCGGCCGCGCGCCTGCCGCGGCGAAAGCCTCGCCGACCTTCAGGCGAAGCGGCGTGCGGTCGGCGCCCATGATGCAATCCACGCCGTCGAGATCCTGGGCGGAAATCTCGCTGCGACCGGCAAGGGGATGGGAGGCGGGAACGAGGCAGACGCATTCGCTGCCGGGACAGCGGATGGTGCCGACATCCGGGCGTGAGATCGGCAGGCTTGCAAGGCCGATATCGTGCAGGCCATGGGCAAGGCCGTCCAGGACCTGCGTTCGGGTCCGGGATTCAAGCGACAGGAACACATCCGGATGATCTTCCAGGAATTGCGCCACCAGACCGGGCATGGGTCCGGCCATGAGTCCCGGAAGCGTGGCAAACCGGAGATTGCGCGCCCTTTTGTGGGCGATGCGTTCGGCCGCTTCGGCGATGCGGGCAAGCCCGACGAAGGATCGTTCGACCTCCTCATAGAGCTCCCGCGCCTCGTCCAGCGGCACCAGCCGCCCCCGGCGCCGGTTGAACAGACGGTATCCGACGGTTGCCTCCAGATTGGTCAGCAGCCGGCTGACCGCTGGCTGCGACAGTCCCATGATATCGGAGGCCTTGACCACGGAGCCGGCATCGATCACGGCCCGGAAGGCCTCAAGCTGTCTGAATGTGAGCATAGGGATTGCCGATGGGTGGCTGCAGGATGTCGCCAATTTGGCGAGTAATAACCTAGATGCATATCGGTTCGGGAAAATTTCATTTGACCTGATCGGGTTTTCGACCGACGGTAGTTCGCGTAATGATTGAGCGGCGCGACTCGTCCGAGACGCGTGCTGTCCATTCTTTCGATTGGGGAGAGCGGGCGATGCAGCAGCCTTTCCCTTTGCTACCAGCTTGATTTTCCACGGCCCGGCGGCCGCTAGGCCGGGCTGACCGCGCGATCCAGCCGGATCGCGCGACCTAACCATCGATTGCATTGCGACCCGGCGCGTATGGGCGTTCGGGACTGGGGGAAGCATGCGTCTGTTCAACGGTTTGAGCCTGGTTGCGACGGTAGGCCTTTTGGTCGGTACGGTGTTGGCGATCCAGCCGGGCGAGGCGCAGGAGGGCGGCGACGCGGCCCCGGTTCAGGTGGCCGAGGCCGTTCCGGTCGTCGAGCCGGAGATGGCGGAGAGCGAAGGGCCGGACGCGATGTCGTTGGCGCCTTGGACGGAGGAGGCCGAGGCGGACACCGTGGAGCTGGCAAAGTCCCAAGACGCCCGGGACCCGTCGACCGACCAACTCCAGGCCATCCAACCCCTGGCCGCAACGAACTCGGCATCCGCCGGCGGCTCGGCGAGCGCGCCCAACCTGGGCGACAGCGCCCCCAGTGAGCGCGTAGACCCGTTTGTCGGCAGCTTCTCGACCTCAGTCCCGATCCAAGTGCCGGGCTTCCACGGCATCGCACCGCGCCTTGCGCTCACCTACAACTCGTCGCGCGGCAACGGTCTTGCCGGCGTGGGCTGGTCGCTATCCGGCCTGTCGGTGATCGAGCGGGCCTCGCCCGGCAAGGGCACGCCGGCCTATGACGGCTCCGACATCTTCCTGCTCGACGGCCAGGAGCTGGTGCCGTGCGTGGCCGGCACGATGAGCCCAAGCTGCGACACCGGCGGCACCCATTCGACCGAGGTCGAGAGCTATCTGCGGATCAAGCAGGATGCGACCGCCAACACTTGGGAGGTGACCGGCCGGGACGGGACCAGGACCACGTATTCGGCGGTCATGGGACCGGATACGTTTGCGGAGGCCGGCACTTATCGTTGGGCCGTGGCCAGCGTCGCCGACACGCACGCCAATTCCGTCAGCTATTCCTGGTGGTGCAGCGGAACGCCGATTGTCCAATGTTATGCAGACACCATCACCTACAACGGCAATACGGTCACTTTCCACTGGGAGACCAGGCCGGACGAGACGAGCTTTGCGCTCGGCACCGCGTCCTTGGGATGGACCAGTTCCCGCCTGCGATCAATCGACGTGAAGACCGGAGTCGACCGCGTTCGAGCCTACGCGCTCACCTATCTGACTGAAAGCGCGGCCACGGGCCGATCGATCCTCGACAGCGTGCAGATGTTCGGCACCGACGCTGCGGTGGATGCCAGCGGCATCGTCACGGCCGGCACTTCCCTTCCTGCCACGATGTTCTCCTATGCCAGCCAGGCGCAGGGCTTTGCAGCGGGAGCGGTCTGGAGCACGGAGCATTCGGCAATCACGTATGATGCCGACCAGGTTCGCTACGCCGACGTCAACGGCGACGCCCGGGCCGACATGGTGTTCCGCAAATCGGATAACACGGTCTGGGTGTCGCTGGCGGAGGCGTCCGGATTCGGCGCCGCCAGCCAATGGGCCGCGCCGGGAGGGACCCACCAATCCGATCAGGCCTCGCTGGCCGATGTCGACGGGGACGGCAAGGCCGACCTGATCTTCCGCAAGCCGAACAACGACATAGGCGTATTCACATCGACCGGAAGCGGCTTCACGGCGCCTGCATCCTGGCTGTCCATGGGCGGGGACTACCAGTACGGCCAGGCACTCTTTGGCGACGTCAATGGCGACGGCCGTGCCGATCTGGTGTTTCGAAAGATCACGACGACATGCCACGACATAACACGAAGGACCCGTCATTGCGGGCCCGGCCCTCGTCCTTCATGTCCCGCCGGCTACGACGTGGTCAGTCGCTGGACAAATCGGGGCGGCAACTGCGGCGGCGGCGGTGACGAGACGGAGCGCACCTATAACGTGCTCTGCAGAGATTGCGACAGCCAGCAAGATATCCATGTCGGACTATCCAACGGCACCGGCTTTGACGCCCCGACCGAATGGCTGACCGGCCTCGCCGGCAATAACGGCGACTATGAATCCGACCAGGTGCAAATCGCCGATTTCAATGGCGACGGACTGTCCGACGTGAGCTTCCGCGGTCCGTCGAACGACTTGACGATCGGGCTTTCGACCGGATCGGCGTTCACGGAAATCGACCCCGGCATCACGCTCGACGGGACCTACCATGCCGGACAGGTGCGGTTCGCCGACGTGAACGGCGACGGAAAGAGCGATCTGATCTTCCGGGAGATAGCGACCACAACCTGCCAAGACGTAACGGTGGAGGAAAGGCATTGTGGGCCAGGCGGTTCCGGTCCGGCGTGCCCGACCGGCTACAGCAGGGTGGACAGTTGGACAGTCAATGGCGGCAGCTGTGGCGGGGGCGGCGACGAGCATCAGATCACGGTCTATTTCAAACAGTGCCAAGACTGCGATAACCATCAGAACGTCCAGGTCGCGATTTCGACCGGCGCCGGATTCACCTCCCCGACACTTTGGTTCACCGACCTCCTGGCCAGCAATGGAGACTACGATGCCAGCCAGGTGAAGTTGGCGGATTTCAACGGCGACGGCCTGGCAGATCTGAGCTTCCGCCTCGGTTCCTCCGTATTGATCGCCGTGTCCGACGGCGAGAGTTTTGCGGACACCGGTATGCCGATCAGTCTCACCACCGGCTACACGAATGACGAGTTTCAGATCGTCGACGTCGACGGAAACGGGCGCGTGGACCTTGTGCAACGCGGCGACAATCAGACTGTCACCGCATTCCTGGCCGCGCCTGGCGCCGCACCGACTGATGCGCTGACTTCCGTCACCAACCCCCTCGGCGGCACAACGACCGTCGACTACACCCCGTCCTCCGCCTGGACGAACCAGAACCTACCGATGGTCCTGCAGACTGTCTCCGCCATCACCACCGATGACGGGCGGGGCAATGCTGTGACGACGTCCTACGCCTATGAAGGCGGGCTGTGGGATGCGGAGGAGCGGCGGTTCCTCGGGTTCAGGAAGGCGACAACGACGCTGCCTTGCATTGCCGGGGAGGCGCAGTGCCCGTATTCCGAGACGACCTTTCGCCAGGACAGGGCCTCAGCCGGGCGGGTGGAGCAGGTGGACCGGTTCGACGGGGCCGGGACGCTGCTGACCCGGTCGGTGGAGGAGTATGTCGTCAACGACACGACGGCGCCCTACACCGCGCTCAATACAGCTTCCGAGAGCCACATCATCGTCGGTGCCGTCACCCGGCGCACCCGGGTGACGCGGGAGTTCGACGACTATGGCAATGTGATCGAGGAGACCGGGCACGGCGATGCCGATGTGCTGGGCGACGAGATTACCGCCGCCACCGACTTCAACCCCAACACCGGCGACTACATCGTCTCCCTGCCGGCCCGCATCCGCAGCTTCGACGGGGACGGCACCACCGGGACTCTGCTGGCCGAAAGCCGCATCCTCTACGACGACGCTACCGACTGGGCGACGCCGCCGGTGCGCGGCGACCCGACCGAGACCCAGGACTGGCTCGACACCGAGGCGCGCTTCATCGCAGCCCAGGCCGAATACGATGCTCGAGGCAACGTCACCGCCACCATCGACCCGCTGGGCCGCAGATCCGAGATCGATTACGACACGGTCTACCACCTCTACCCGGTCGCCGCCCGCAACCCGCTCTACTTCCCACCCGCCAGCGACACCCGCCACCAGACCAGCACGACCTGGGACACCGTCTGCGGCGTGCCGACGGTCGCAACCGACCTCAACGGCAACGACGCCACCACCCAGTACGACGCGCTCTGCCGCCCGATCCGCACCGACCTGCCGGATGGCGGTTTCACCATCACCAGCTACAGTCTCGGCGACCCGACGGCGCAGTATGTCGAGACCCAGACCCCGCCGGCCGATGGCACCGGCAATATCTGGTCGCGCACCTATATGGACGGCTTCGCCCGGCCCTACCGCAGCACCGCCAAGGGGCCGGCGGTGGGCCAGGACATCACCGCCGACACCGCCTATGACGACCGCGGCAACGTCGCCAGCCAGACCGCGCCCTACTACACCGGCGACCCGGTTTACACCACCACCTTCGACTACGACGCGCTCGACCGGCCGGTCGCCACCAACCACCCCGACGGCAACTGGACCGAGACCGATTACGGCGTCGCAGGCGTGTTCGTCAGCACCACCTCGACGGATGAGCTCGGCCACCCGGTCACACTGCATCTCGACGCCTTCGGCCGGGCGGTGCGCAAGGAGGAGCCGCTGGGCGCGGCCACCGTCAAGACCGACTACACCTATGACGATCTCGGCCGGCTGACCGGCATCGCCGACGATGTCGAGAATACCTGGGCCTACACCCATGACAGCCTGGGCCGCACGCTGACCGTCGACGACCCGGATCTCGGGGTCTGGACCAAGACTTACGACCTTGCCGGGCAGTTGGAGACCCAGACCGACGCACTCTCCCAGGTGACCCGCTTCACCTATGACGCGCTCGGCCGCGTGCTCACCAAGTCGGCTCGCGACGGCACGGCCCAGTCCGAGCTCACTACCTACGTCTATGACGAGGCGGTCGCCGGCTTCCACAATTTGGGCCTGCTGACCCGGGCGGAGAACCCGGCCGGCATCCTGCGCTACCGCTACGACCATCTCGGCCGCGAGACCCAGCGCATCTACACCATCGACGGCAGCGACTATACGATCGCCAGCGGATTCGACATCGCCGGCCGGCTGATCTGGCAGGACTATCCGGACGGCGACACAGTCGGCTCGGCCCTCGACCCGATCACTTACGATGCCGCCGGCCGGCTCGACGCGGTGCCCGGCCTCGTCACCTCCGCCACCTATGACGCCTCCGGCAATGCCGACGTCTTCACCCGCGCCAATGGCGTGGTCAGCACCTATGGCTATTCCCTGACCCGCGGCTGGCTGGCCAGCGTGGTCACGACCTCAGGCCCGACCTCGATCCAGAACATGAGCTATGGCCGGGACGATGCCGGGCAGATCACCGCCGTCACCAGCACCTTCACGGATGAGAGCTGGACCTACGGTTACGACGCCCTACGCCGGCTGCTGACCGCCACCAACACCGACAACGCTGCTCACAACCGCACCTATACCTACAACAGCATCGGCAACATGCTGACCAATTCCGGCGTCACCGGCACCTACAGCTATCCGGCTGCCGGCGGCGCCAGGCCGCACGCCGTCACCTCGGTCGGCAGTTGGAGCTACACCTACGACGCCAACGGCAACATGACGGCCGGTGCGGGCCGCACCTACACCTACAACGGCGACAACCGGCCGACCCAGATCGACACCCAGGCCTACACCTACGGCCCGGATGGCGAGCGCTGGAAGACCGTCGACAGCGCCCCCGGCGGCGGCACCACCCTGTATCTCGGCGGGACCATCGAGATCGCCGCCGGCGTCATGACCAAATACCTGCCCGGCAGCGCCAAGCGCGTCGGCAGCCCCGGCGACCCTTTGGTGGAGACCTTCTGGCTGCACCACGACCACCAGGGCTCGATCCAGGCCATTACCGACGATGCTGGTGCAGAGGTCCAGCGCTTCACCTACTACCCCTACGGCGACCGCATCGCGACGGCCACCGCGCATGAAGAAAGCAAAGGCTGGATTGGCGAACGCCAGGACACGACCGGGTTGTTTTACCTGCATGCGCGCTACTACGACCCGGTGATTGGGCGTTTCGTCAGCGCCGACCCGTCCGACCCGATGACCCGGGGGGTGGGGCTGAACCGGTATGCATACGCAGGAAATAGCCCTGTGATGCGGATTGATCCATGGGGCCTCTACTATACTCCTGAAACAGAACATCAATACCCGTCCGATGCAGAGGAACATGGGCAGCGCGCAAGCGAAGCCCTTAATGATCACAACGATTGGAGAGAATATGAGTCAATAAAGAGTGGCTATATTGAACTAATTCGACATAACCCAAATCTGTTGAATCCTACAAATCCGAATGCCCATGCGCTTCGAGCGATTGCGGGTATTGGTTATGGTGAGGCCTTTGGCCCCAGGGCCGCGTTGGATTATTGGGACCTCACCGAGGCTATACTTCCAGGGGCTGGTGCGCTAGACGCATTGGTCCAAGGCGACTTGACAGGTGCCGCCAAGGAGGCGGCAATCGAGATTGCGTTGTCTGTGACCGGCGCCAAAGCGGCTCAGGCTGCTGGTCGACTAGGAGCAGCAGGCACAAGAATTATCTCTCGTTGGGCCAGTAGGACTGGTGTAACAGGCGCATTCTCAAGGGGATTCGACCAACTCGGCGATGGTCTTGGGAGACTCGCAGATCGGACAGTCAATATCACCGCTCGTGGACTAGATATTGTAGAACAACATCTCAAGCAGTTTGGAGATTATGGTCCGAATCAGGCAATGGTTGATAGACTCAGATCAGCATTAGGAGGCGGCCGATCTCTGACTGGAGCCGATGCATCATTCTATCTTCATGAAATTGCCGAGGCGACGATGATGGGACGTGGCGCAGCTTACGATGATGCACATGCACGCGCGCTTGAGAAATACGGCGTCTCCCCATACAGCGTTTACCATTCGGAGGTAGTTCAGCAGTTTCCCGACTACTTCAATTCGAACTGGAGAGATTTCTGGGGGAATTGATGCGAATAGATGTTACCGGAAATGGGTATGCAAAAGCGCGACTCTGGATAGACGAATTGCCAGGCGGTGGCAATTTAGCGGAAGTTGACGACTCACCATTGTTCGTCAAGTCATTGTCGAAAAAGAAGGTTGTAATATCGAAGTGTTGTGCGGAACTATACGTCCCCATGGGCGGAATGATCGCATATGGTCGATTAGGCGCGCGATATTCTCAGGAAATTGGCACCGATCTGTTGGCTATTTGCATCGCATCTAATTCGATTTCGTTGAATAACGGATCGGATCTCTTGGCTCCATCATTTGATTCTATTCAACTTGGCCTGAGTGCTGAAATGAAGGATGCATTGTTGGATTATCTCATCAAAGATAAATCGAAATTTCTCGATATTTTTCCTGGAAGGCTGCAGTTCGGGTGGGCGGTGCAGAGTGCAGTTGGAACAAGCGTGTGGACAATTCACTTGCTTGCAGATGCGATTTATTGGCTTCTTTCTTTGCCGGTTCCGCAGGTGGGTGAAGAAGAGGCCCGCGCTGCGTTCGATGACAGGTTTCAATTACTGTGACAGTTTACTAAATCCCTGAATGAGGAATGCATAGCAGGCAGGCCCTTGACTCACTACACGGTCCGCCGCCGACGGCGCGTTGCTGCGACTGTCCAAATCAGCACTACAATCCCCGAGAGGGCAAAGAATCCGAAGAAGCCGCTCTCGTCGAAGACGATTCGCCCGAGCAGCCGCGACGGCAATAGCGCCAGCAAACCCGGCAGCACCAGCCCCCACCACACCAGATCGCGCATGATGGCGCCGTGGAGCGGGGCGTCGCCGCCGCGGAGTGCGGCCATCGCGCGGGCGAGCAGGTACAGGACGTAGATCGAGAGCAGGTGGATTGGGCCGAAGGGGCCTAGGACCGCGAAGCCGGAGATCAGGAACGAGCTGGCGGCGGCGGTGGCCAGGGAGGTGACCCAGAGGGTTCCGAGCGCCCGGTGCCAAGTGTCGCCGCGGCGGCGGAGCAGTTGGATCGGCGACAGGATGAGGGCGCCGGTGGCGGCCAGGATGTGGATTTGGACCGGCCAGGGGGCGGTCAGGACGGGCTCCAGCGTTGTCACCGGCATTGTCAGGGGCACCCTGCTTTGCGATCAATGGGGCGGTTCGGGTTCGGGTCTGGACGGGTTTGGCGCCGGGCGCGAGCGCGGATGCGCGGATGACGGCTCCCCTTCGGGATTGGACAGGGCATGCAGCTCACGATGCGTGAATGGCGCCGCGACCTGGCCCGCAAGGAGCTCTGGATCGGCGTCGGCGCCGTGGGGCTGGTGCTGGGGATCGCCGGGCCGTTCGGCACCGATGCGGAGATGCGGCTGGTGCCGCGGCTGGCCTACTGGCTGGCCCTGGCGGCGCTGACCTGGGCGACCGGCTCGCTGATCGTGCCTTTGGCGATGCCAAGGCTGTCCTGGATGGGGCGCTGGATGGCGCCGCCCTGCGCCGGTGCGCTGGCCGGCGTGGTCATCGCGGCGGAGGTGCTGGCCCTCAACTGGCTGCTGTTCGGGATATCGCCTTGGGAGCCGGAAACGGCCGGCACCATCATCGCGATCGCCATGGTCATCTCCGTAGCCGGCTATGTGATCGAGACCGGCGGCGGCACGCCCGCCAAACCCGAGCCGCCGCGCCTGCTACAGCGCCTGCCGCTCGACCGGCGCGGCCGGCTGATCTCGATGTCGGTCGCCGACCATTATGTGGAGGTGACCACCAGCGCCGGCACGGCCCTGCTGCTGATGCGCCTGTCCGACGCCATCGCCGAGACCGGCGATACCGAGGGGCTGCAGATCCACCGCTCGCACTGGGTCGCGCTCGATGCCGTGCGCGCCGCGCGGCGGGACGGACAGGGGGCAGTGCTGACGCTGACCGACGGACGCGAACTGCCGGTCAGCCGCGCCAACCTGGCCAAGGTTAAAGCTGCCGGCCTGTTGCCGGCGTAGTTCGGGGACTCGGATCACAATCGAGCGAGGCCGACATTGGCCAGGACCAGGCAAAATGGGGGCTTGGCTGACTGTCACGGTAATATGAGGACAAGCGAATGGTCTGCAGTCTCTTTTGGGACAACGACGAAGACGAGCTCTATGTGACCACAGCTCTCGACGGCGATATCAAGAAGATCAGGCCCGTCGACATGACCAGAGACGAGGGAGCGATCATACTTGCGTCAAGGACGCCGCAGGGCATCAAGATGGAGACCGCCCATATCCCGACAAAGCTGCGTTTGGGTGGGCCGCGCCGCAATCTCACAGACATTCAGAATCCGTTTGGAGTCCACCTTGTGCCGGAGGCCTTCAAGGAGGTGTTGGAGCGCCTGGAACCGGGGGTTCACGATTTCTATCCGGTCGAGCTGTTCTGGAAGGATGGCAGCTCCGCCGGCAAGCGCTACTGGTTCTATCCGCAGCACCGGATCGACTCCATCGACCCCGAGAAGACGACCTACAGGAAAAAAACTCTTTGGATTGGCGCCGGCGATGCGACCGGGAGACTGGTCTTCAGCCGCCGGGCGATCGGCGATCGGCATGCCTGGATCGAGAAGTTCTTGGCCGCCGGCGGTATCGTCTGGATCTCCGAGAGACTCAAGCAGGAGCTGGAGGCAGCGGGTATCACGGGCCTCGGTTTCAGGCCGCGCGAAGAAACCGACTGAACAGACCATAATTCAATGGGTCAGACTCGATTGATTTCCTTGGCTGACTATCCACCGAGATCCGGCATTCCGAACCGCCGCCGCATCGCCTCGTAGGCTGGGCGCCGCGCCTGGTCCTTCTTGCGGTTCCGCCCCTCCAGCGCCTTGAGGACCCGGCGGGGATCGCAGGCGAGATACGGCGTGCCGTCGGCCGACATGGGCGTGGCGCCGTCGAGGAGGGACTCGTACGGGTCGGCGTTCTTGATCACGATGTCCAGCATGCCGAGCGGGGTGACCAGCAGGTGGTCGAGGTTCACCGCCGTGGCCGGGTCCGGTCGCCAGGCTTGGCAGGCCTCCAGCGGGATGTTCTTGCCGCCCAGGAGGGCCGGGATAGCGTCCAGCGCCCTCAGGCAGGCGGCGACACGGGCCAGGTTGTCGGGATCGAGATCGGGCACCACGTCGAGATCGTTCGGCGCGAGATCGGCGCCGTGCAGTGCAAGAACCTGCGACCCGCACAGGACCCAGCGGATGTCGTGGTCGGCAAGGACTTGCACCAATCGGGCAAACTGCAACGCCGGGCGGTCCGTGGGATCAAGCGGCATCGGCCAGGGCGCCATGTCGGTTCAAGTGCGGAATACCGTGCAAACTGAGGGATGCACGTGATACGCGGGCTGTTGGCTACTATTGCACCTTGCGGCGCGCCCTGTCCGTTCAAATCCGGTGGCGGTTACCTGGCAATGCGGCTTCAGCAGACTATCGCGGTCGGGGTCTGACGGACCTCGACAGCCGGCAAATGGGGCTTTGACGCCTCCGGGGAGCCTGTGCTTCAGTTCGGCCCCGGGGCGATCATCCTGGAATCCAGCGAAATCAATGGGGTGGATCGATCGGACCTGACCCCAGTGTGTGACGGGTGCGGCCTATGCGGCGCCCGTGCTGTCGACGTGTCGAGAACTGGGGAGGACATCGACCATGAAGACGATCAAGGAGCTGGAGGGCTTTCTCAACGCGAAGGCCCCTGAGAAATGGTGCTATGTCGGCGGGTATGCCTGCCTCAAATGGCAGCACAAATATCCCGGCATCCGCCCGGATATCCCGACCGACGATCTGGACATCCAGCTCGACGTCGAAAAGGCGCGAGACAAGGCGTTCGAGACCCTGATGACGGGAGGCACGAAGGCCGACGGCTACAAGGTCCAGATGCTGTCGACCGACTCGTTGCCGAAGTTCGCCAGGATCGGCGACGGCAATGTCGCGGCGATCGACGCCCTGATCCGTGCCTATGAGGGCCGGTCGGGCGGCGGCGCCCTGTTTCAGGAATTGACCAAGAAGACGAACCCGGGTGCGGGTTCGTCGGCGAATGCCGACAAGGTCAAGAAACGCCAGGAGCGGCTGGCGTTCCTGAAGGAGGCGAAGAAGAAGGGCGGTTAGGGCGGCGCCGGGCGCGATCGATCCTGCGACGGGGTCGGACCCGAGGGATGCCCGACCCCGTCACCACTGGGCAGCGGTCCCGGTGCCCGCGTCACCCGCCGAAACGCTCGATCAGGGCGTTGATGCCGCCCGCAAAAACCTGGTTGGCGAAGAGATCGTTCATCGCCTCCTGGTCGGCACTTTCGCAATCGTACAGGGTCCACCATTCCACGAAGGCGGCGTTGATCGTGGTCACCGGGGTCACCCGCAAGGTGGCGTGATAGCTGCGCACCGGGAAGGGGTGGGACTGGAAGTCGTAGCTGTACCAGCGGCCGACATCGCACAGACTCAACAGCTTCTCGCGGATCGTCGGGCCGTCATCCACCAGCTGGAAGTTGCGGATGCAGCCCACCGCATCGGCGGGCAGGCCGTCCTCGATATGGCTGGTGGCGATGGCCGGGTGCCAGTCGGGCAGGGCGTTGAAGTCGCGGATGGCGGCCCAGACGGTATCGGCGTCGGCGGCGACCACTCCGCTGGCATAGGCTTTCGGCATGGCGTGTCTCCCTGTTGGATGGCTTTCGGTTGGGGCCGTTTCTTGATTGGTCTGCGCAGCCCCCTCACCCAGCTCCGGCTAGGGCTCGGCCGCCGGCCTCGCCAAGCCTCCGCACCCTCTCCCCAAGGAGAGGGATGATTGTGCTCGCATCCACTTCCCCTCTCCCGGGGGGAGAGGGTTGGGCAGGCTTGGCGAGGCGCTGGCCGAGCCTTAGCCGGAGCTGGGTGAGGGGGAAAAGGCGGGGCATTCGCATGTTGTCAGATCTATCCGGGGCCTAGCCGCGGATGGCCTTGAAGGCGCGGGTGGTTTCGACCAGGGCGGTCTCCACCGGCAGGCGTTCCATGCTGCTGGCGCCGTAGAAGCCGTGGATGCCGGCGCAGCGGCCGAGGATGAAGCGGGCGTCGTCCGGCGTGGCGATCGGGCCGCCATGGCAGAGGATCAGGATATTGGAGCGTACCTGGCGGCAGGCCTCGGCGATGCGGTCGATGCTGTCGACGCAGTCCTCCAGGGTCAGCGCCGTCTCCGCCCCGATGGCGCCGCCGGTGGTCAGGCCCATGTGCGCAACCACGATGTCGGCGCCGGCTTCCGCCAGGGTGGCCGCCTCGTCCGGGTTGAAGGCATAGGGCGTGGTCAGCAGGCCGCGTTCATGGGCCATGCGGATCATGTCGACCTCCAGGCCGAAGCCCATGCCGGTCTCCTCCAGATTGGCGCGGAAAGTGCCGTCGATCAGGCCGACGGTCGGGAAATTCTGCACGCCGGAGAAGCCGATGGCTTTCAATCGGTCCAGGAACGGGCCCATGCGCACGAACGGGTCGGTGCCGTTGACGCCCGCCAGCACCGGCGTGTCGGGGACCACCGGCAGGATCTCGTCGGCCATCTCGACCACGATCTCGTTGGCATTGCCATAGGCCAGCAGCCCGGCAAGCGAGCCGCGTCCGGCCATGCGATAGCGGCCGGAATTGTAGATCACGATCAGGTCGATGCCGCCCTCGGCCTCGCATTTCGCCGACAGGCCGGTGCCAGCCCCGCCGCCGATGATCGGCTCGCCGCGAGCGGCCATGGCGTGAAAGCGCTCGAGCAGGATGGCGCGGTCGATCCTGGGCATGTCCGTCAGGCTCCCTCGGTGATCGGATTTGCGATGGCGCGGAACTCGGCCACTAGGGCGTCGGCGAATGCCGGGTCGTTGATCGCCTCCAGGCGGTGGATGAGGCGCCTGTCCTCCGTGGTCTCTATGGTCGCCGCCAGCGCGTCGAACAGGGCCCGGTCGGCCTCCGGGTCGTGGAAGGGCTGGCCCTCGGTGGCGATCATCGACACGCCGCCTTCCGGGATCAGGAAGCGGACGGGGCCGTCGCAGGCGTTCAGCTTGGCGCCGATCCAGCGGCCGATCTCGGCGCATTCTTCCGGGCTGGTGCGCATCAGCGTCACCTGGGGATTATGGATGTGGAAGCGGCGGTCGGCATAGCGCTCCGGCACCGCGTCCCGGGCGCCGAAATTGACCATGTCCAGCGCGCCGCAGGAGCCGACATAGGGCACCCGGGTGGCGGCGATGGCGTCCAGCCGGTCCGGGCCGCAGGCGAACACGCCGCTGGCCAGGAAATCGCAGACTTCGGTTGTCGTCACGTCCAGCACGCCGGTGACCAGGCCCGACGCCACCAGCTTCTCCATCGAACGGCCGCCGGTTCCCGTCGCGTGGAATACCAGGCAGTCATAGTCGGACTCGAGCTGGCCGACGATGCGCTCGACGCACGGCGTGGTCACGCCGAACATGGTCAGGCCGATGGCCGGCCGGTCCGGGATTTCGGGTTTCGGCACCGGCCGCAGCATCATGCCAGCCAGCGCATGGGCGGCGTTGCCCAGCACCTGCCGCGAGATCGTGTTCAGCCCCGCCACATCGGTCACCGAATAGGTCATGGCGATGTCGCTGGCGCCCACATAGGGGGCGACATTGCCCGACGCCACGGTGGAGACCAGCACCTTCGGAACCCCGACGGGCAGCGCCTGCAGGGCCGGGCTGACCAGCGCCGTACCGCCGGAACCGCCGATGGCGATGATCCCGCCCAGATCCTCCGCCGACCGCACGAACCCCGCCAGCGCCTCGGCCATGGCGGCGATGCCGGTGCCGCGGTCGCCGGTGCCGAGGACAGCCTCAGCGCCGTCAGGATGATGCCCGGCCACCATCCGCGCCGGGACGTCCGCGCCGCTGTCGTCGCTGAGCAGACCCACATCGACCAGCCGCACCGGCAGACCGGCGGCGGCGATCAGGTCGCGAATATAGGCGGCCTCTGCGCCCTTGGTGTCGCAGGTTGCGACCACATAGGCGCTTCGGCCGTCCGAAGCCGTCATCGATCCGCTCCCCTCCCCGCAGCCATGCCCGGCAAGTATAGCGCCAGGGGCATGGCGCCCGTCCACTCAGGACCGATCGATTGACCGCGCAGTGCAAACAGCCTGTCATACAGTTGCGCCAAGCTAACTGTATTGAGTCGCCGGGCCGTCCGGGCCGCGGCCACGAAAATCACCGGGGGCGATATGTCGAACATGCCGATGCTGGGGGCCGCGATCCCCGTCCAGGAGCTGGAGCCTTACGTCGACTGGCTGGTGGAGGGCGGTCGCGACCTGGAGCTCCAGAGCTTCCACAGCGCCGAGGTGCTGAACGGGGAGTGGCTGCCCTTGGCGCAGAAGGCGCGGCAGCTGCTGGCGAACCATGGTGGGCGGCTGGGCATCCATGGGCCGTTTCCCGGCTTCTCCATCGCGTCGGAAGACCCGGACATCCAGGCGGTGGTGCGCAAGCGGCTGATGCAGGGCCTGGATGTCTGCGAGGAGCTGGGCGCCACCCAGATGGTGATCCACAGCCCCTATAAGAGCTGGGATCACGAGAACCTGGAGAATTCCGACGAAGGTCCGGAACAGGTGGTCCGCAACGCCCGAATCTGCCTGACCGACGCGGTCGATCGGGCCGAGCGGCTGGGCGTCCAACTGGTTCTGGAGAACATCGAGGACCGGGACCCGCATGCCCGGGTCGACCTCGCCAAGCGCCTGGACAGCCCATCCCTGAAGGTGTCGATCGACACCGGCCATGCCTATTACGCCCATTGCGTCGGCAACGCCCCGGCCGTCGACCGCTATGTGCGGGCCGCCGGCGACATGCTGGCGCATATGCATCTGCAGGATGCCGACGGGTTCGCCGACCGCCATTGGGCGCTCGGCGACGGCTCGATCCCCTGGGTCCCGGTCTTCCAGGAACTGGGCAAGCTCACCTCCAACCCCCGCCTGATCATCGAACTGCGCGACAAATCCGGCCTCCGCCGCTCCGCCCGCTTCCTGGAGGCGATCGAGCTGGCGCAATAGACCCTATCCGGGTACAGATTATCCGGGGACAGTATACCTAACTCTCGACATTGCCCCCTGGCGGCGCTAGCGTCGCCGCATGGCAAGGCTGGCGCGAGTCGTTGTGCCCGGGGTCCCGCATCATGTGACACAGCGGGGCAATCGGGGGCTGGAGACCTTCTTCGAGGAGGCGGATTATCGCGCCTATATCGAGCTCCTGGCCGAGTATTGCTCCAAGGCCGGCGTCGCGGTGTGGGGCTATTGCCTGATGCCCAACCATGTGCACCTGATCATGGTGCCGGATGAGGCCGACGGGTTGCGCGCCGCGCTCGGCGAAGCCCATAGGCGGTACACGCGGCGGGTGAACGCGCGGCAAGGCTGGCGCGGGCATCTCTGGCAGGAACGCTTCCACTCCTTCCCCATGGACGAACCGCATCTGCTGGCCGCCGCCCGCTATGTGGAGCTGAATCCGGTGCGGGCACGGCTGGCGGCCCGCCCGGAGGAATGGTCCTGGTCCAGCGCCAAGGCGCATCTGGCCGGGCGGGACGACGACCTGGCGGAGGTGTCGCCGCTGCTGGAGCGGGCCGGCGACTGGCAGGCCTTCCTGCAGTGCGGCCTGGACGAGCGGACATTGGAAACCCTGCGCGGCCATGAGCGTACCGGCCGGCCGCTGGGCGATGCGGCCTTCATCGCCGGGCTGGAGACGCGCCTGGGCCGGGCCCTGGCCCGCCGCAAGCCGGGGCCGACCCGCAAGAGCGCCGAAGGCGCCGCCGGCTGAGTATTCCGTCACCGAAATTCGGGCGAATCGGATAGGAACAGTCCGAGCATAGGCCGATGACGGCCCGAGTCTTCTCGACCCGCTGGGGCATGACCTGCCATGGATGTCGCCATCCCGACATTGCTGTCGCCGATCGTGCTGTTCTTCGTGCTGGGCATGGCGGCGTCGCTGCTGCGGTCGCAGATGAGCGTGCCGGAGGCGGTGGCCAAGGGCCTGGCCATCTATCTGATGATGGCGATCGGCCTGAAGGGCGGCGTGGAGATGTCCAAGAGCCCTCTCACCCTGGAAATCGGCCTGGTCTTTCTGGCCGGCATCGCGCTTTCCTTCCTGATCCCGGTCATCGCCTTCGCGCTGCTGCGGGCGACCAGCGGGTTGGACCGGATCGATGCCGCCGCCACGGCCGCCCATTACGGCTCGATCTCCATCGTGACCTTCGTTGCCGCGACCGAGGCGGTGCGCCTGGCCGGGCTTGACAGCTCCGGGCACCTGGTCGCCGTCGCCGCCCTGATGGAGACGCCGGCCATCATCAGCGCCCTCATGCTCGCCCGAAGCGGTGGCCGGGTCGAAAAACCGGTGGCGGGGTCGGAGCCGGGCGAACTGGTCCGCGAGGTTCTGCTGAACGCATCCGTCGTGGTGCTGGTCGGCGCGCTGATCATCGGCTGGATCGCCGGCGAGGCCGGCACCCAGGCGATCGCGCCGTTCTTCGTGGCGCCGTTCCAGGGCGTGCTCTGCCTGTTCCTGCTCGATATGGGGCTGGCGGCCGGGCGCGGTCTGCGCCAGGGCTGGCGCCAGCTCGACACAGCCACCGTCGGGTTCGGGCTCTACATGCCTCTGCTTTCGGCGGCGCTGACGGCCGGTGTCTGCGCGCTGCTGCGCATGGGCGTGGGCGACACCGCCCTGCTGGTGACCCTGGCGGCCTCGGCCTCCTATATCGCCGTGCCGGCGGCCATGCGGCTCGCCCTGCCCAAGGCGCGGCCGTCGATTTACCTGACCCTGTCCCTGGGCGTGACCTTTCCTTTCAATGTCACCCTGGGGATTCCGATCTATATTGCCTTGGCCCAGTGGACGGTGGGATAGGGGCGCCGCATGCACACCAGACTCCGCATCGAGTTGATCATCGAACGCATGGCCTACAAGCGGGCCTGCCGCATCCTCGAGGCGTCGGGCATGACCGGCTATACGGTGCTGCCCGCCATGGCGGGCTATGGCAACGGCAATCGCTGGCAGCGCGACACCGATATCTCGGCCAGCCGGGACATGGTCGCCATCATCTCGATCGGCGACGAGGAGCGCGTGCGATCCAGCCTGGAGCAGATCTCCAGCCTTCTCGGCGCCCATATCGGCGTCGTCACCGTCACCCAGGTCGAAGTCCTGCGCCCGGACCGGTTCTAGGTCCCCAGCACCACCGGTCCGTAGAGCCAGACCAGCCAGCCGGCCCAGCAGAGGAACGGGCCGAAGGGCAGGCGGGTGGTGGCGGTCACCTGGCGGCCGGTGAGGCGCAGGGCTAGGACCCAGATCAGGCCGGTCAGGGCCGCAAACAACAGGATCGAGGGCAGGCCCTGCCAGGCGGTCCAACAGCCCAGCGCGCCGAGCAGCTTGACGTCGCCCCAGCCCAGGCCGTGGCGGCCGCGGATGCGGCGATAGGTCCAGGCGATCAGGGCGAAGACCGCCGCGCCGGCAAGGCCGCCGATGGCGTGGTCCAGGATCGTCGCCGGATTGGCGAACCAGGCGACCGCAAGTCCGGCGGGGGCGAGCGGCAGGGTCAGGACGTCCGGCAGGAGAAAGTCGCGGGCGTCGATCAGGGCAAGCACCAGCAGCGCCCAGCCAAATGCAGCGCCGGCCCAGGCAAGCCAGCCTGGCAGCACGGCGGTCGACCAGGCGGCGATGACGAGGGCTGCGATCTCTATGCCGGGGTAAAGCCGGGAAATGGCCTCGCCGCAGTGCCGGCATTTGCCGCCGCTGTACAGCCAGCTGAGCAGGGGCACCAGATCGCGCGCCTCCAGGGTGTTGCCGCAGGCCGGACAGCGCGAGCGGCCGGAAACGACCGGCGAGCCTGTCGGCAACCGAAATATCAGTAAGGCGAGGAAGCTGCCGACGAATGGCGCTGCCAGCAGCAGGATCAGCCAGTGGAACTCGGACAGCGCTGTCATCGTTTGGAGCGGGCAAGTCCCTGAAGCATGTGGTATTGGGCGAGATGTCCCGCCGGAGAAGCCGGCTGGCGGAATACAGCAGACGGCCGGCCCGTTGTCGTTTCAGCCTAATGCATGCCGCGGCGGCAATGGGGAATTTCCCGGTGGCCCGCAAGAGGGAGGAGTATGGCCATCGAGAAACGGTGCAATCGCCGACTGGGCAAGGGATTCGAGAGATCTGGCGGGATTTGCATCCCGGTCGGCGGAATGCTCGTATCGGTGATGATCATTTTACCGTTTCAGTCATACGGTTGTATATTCTCGGCCTCGGCGTGAACGGTGCGTCTTGGACCGCAGCCAGGAGGAGCGGTTGGGGAAATCTTCTCTCGCAGCAGACCGCGAAGCCATGGAGTTGGCGCTCGGCCAATCGCTGGTGGCCGCCGGCAAGCTGGACGAGCGCTCGCTGGAACGCGCCCGCCGGGTCGGCAGCGGCAACCGCCAGGGCCTGGCCCGGGTGCTGCCGAAGCTCGGCCTGGTCTCCGAGCGCGACCTGGCCGAGGCGCTGGCGCGCCAGGCCGGTGTTCCCATGGTCGAGGCGCGCGATTTCCCGGCCCTGCCGCTGCTCGAAGGCAAGGTCAGCCTGCGCTTCCTGAAGGAGTCCCGAGTCCTGCCACTGGCGGAGACCGAGGACTCCCTGGTCCTGGCCATGGCCGACCCGTTCGATACCTATGCCATAGACGCCCTGCGGCTGGTCTCCGGCCGCCCCGTCGAGCCACGGGTGGCGGTGCAGTCCGAGCTGGATGCCGGCATCGACCGGCTCTATGCGGAGGGTGCCGCCGGCGACGCGCAGCCGGCCGATGACGGCGAGGGCGACGAGTCGGTCGAGTTCGACATCGAGCAGCTGCAGGACATGGCCAGCGAGGCGCCGGTCATCCGCATGGTCAACCGCATGATCGAGCAGGCCGTGGAATCCGGAGCATCCGACATCCATCTGGAGCCGCGCGACGGCGGCTTGCGGGTCCGGGTGTCGGTCGACGGCGCCCTGCGCGAGGTGGAATCGCCGCCAAACCGTTACCGCGCCGCCATCGTCTCGCGCATCAAGATCCTGGCCAGGCTCAACATCGCCCAGCGGCAGCTGCCGCAGGACGGCCGCATCAAGATGGCGGTGCGCGGCATCCCGGTGGACCTGCGTGTCGCCACCCTGCCGACGGTGCATGGCGAAAGCGTCGTGATGCGGATCCTGGACCGCGACGCGGTGGCGCTGGATTTCGATACGCTGGGCATCGCCGGCCGCGACCTGGAGGACTGGCTGGGGGTGCTGGAGCGGCCGCACGGATTGGTCCTGGTCACTGGCCCGACGGGCAGCGGCAAGACCACCACGCTCTACACCTCGCTGCTGCACATCAATACGCCGGAGAAGAAGGTCATCACCGTCGAGGACCCGGTGGAGTATCAGCTTCCCGACATCGTGCAGGCGGAGGTGAAGCCCCAGATCGGCCTCGATTTCGCCCGCCTGCTGCGGGCCCTGCTGCGCAATGCGCCGGATATCATGCTGGTCGGAGAGATCCGCGATCCGGAGACCGCCAAGACCGCCATCGAGTTCGCGCTCACCGGCCACCTGGTGCTCTCCACGGTGCACACCAACAGCGCCGCCGCCGCCATTCCGCGCCTGCTGGATATGGGCGTGGAGGAGTACCTGCTGGCATCGACCATCAATGGCGCCGCCGGCCAGCGGCTGGTGCGCACCCTGTGCACCGCCTGCCGCGAGCCCTATGTGGCCAATGCGGAGATGGTCCTGCGGCTTGGGCTACGGCGCTATTCCGACGCGCAGGAGATCGTGCTGTATCGGGCCAAGGGCTGTGCGGCCTGCGGCGGCACCGGCTATCAGGGGCGGACCAGCATCCTGGAGACGCTGGTGGTGGACGAGAAGATCCGGCGGATGATCCTCGACCGTGGCGATGCGGCAGCGCTGCAGGCGGCGGCGGTCGACAACGGCATGCGGGTGCTGTTCGACAACGGCATGGAAAAGGCGGTCGCCGGCCTGACCTCGATCGAAGAGGTCATGCAGGCGACCCGCGACGGATAACACGGTGCCCCGGTTTCGCTACAAGGCGGTGACGGCGACCGGCGAGGTCGTCGAGGGCGAGATGGAGGCGGGCGCCCGCGAGGAGCTGATCGACCGGCTGCGCAGCGATGGCGGCGTACCGATCCGCGCCGACGAGATCGCCGCGCGTGCCAGGCCGGCCGGACGCCGGTTTAGGCTCTTCAGTGGCGGCAAGCGGCTGCGCGACGCCGATCTTGTGACCCTGACCCGCGAGCTGGCGACCCTGATGCAGGCGCGGCTGCCGCTCGACCGGGCGCTGGCGACCCTGGCGGATGTGGCCGAGGATGGCCCGCGCGAGGCCTTCATGCGCCAGGTGCTGGACCGGGTACGGTCGGGCGCGACCCTGGCGGATGCGCTGGACCAGTCGGGCCAGCCGCTGCCCGCCATCTTTACGGGGATGATCCGCGCCGGCGAGGCTGGCGGCCATCTGGAGGCGGTGCTGTCGCAGCTGGCCGAGACCATGGAACATGCCCGGGCGCTGAAGGAGCATGTGGTCTCCGCCCTGATCTATCCGGCCTTCGTGCTGGTCACGGCGCTGGCGGCGCTGGTGTTGCTGCTGGTGGCGGTGCTGCCGGAATTCCGGCCGCTGTTCGAGCAATCCGGCGCGGCGATGCCGGTCTCCACGGAGCTGATGATCGCCTTGGGCGAGGGCTTGCGGGAATTCGGCGCCATCGTCGGCGTGGTGCTGGCGGTGGGGTTCCTGGTGCTGAAGCGCTGGCTTGACCGGCCTTCGGGTCGGCTGGCCTGGGACCGGTTGATGCTGCGGCTGCCGCTGTCCCGCACCCTGGTGATCCGGCTGGAGACGGCGCGCTTCACCCGCACCCTGGCGACCCTGCTGGGCAATGGCCTGCCGCTGATGGAGGCGCTGCCGATCGCCATCGGCACGGTGGCCAATCGGGCCATGCGCCAGGCGCTGGGCGGGCTGGCGCCGCGGCTGAAGCGCGGCGAGCATCTCTCCGCCGCGCTGGAGGCCTGCGAGCCGGTGCCGCCGCTGGCGGTGCGGATGATCCGCGTCGGCGAGGAAGGCGACCAGTTCGAACAGATGCTGGTCAAGGTAAGCGGCATTTACGAGGACGAGGTGAAACGCGCGGTGCAGCGCCTGCTGTCGCTGCTGGTACCGGCGGTCACCCTTGGATTGGGCGTATTGGTCGCGGTGATCGTCGGATCGATGATGTCGGCGATCCTAGGGGCCTACGACCTGCCGCTCTGACACGGAACGAAACGCGAGCCCGAATAGGGGACTTGGAGGGCATGATGAAACGGCATGACCGTCGCGCGCGACGAGAGGACGGCTTCACGCTGATGGAGCTGCTGGTGGTCCTGGCCATCATCGGATTGCTGGCGGTGCTGGTGGCGCCGCGGGTGATCCAGTATCTCGGCGGTGCCAAGGTGGATACGGCGACCGTACAGGTCGACCGGTTGGCCGGGGTGCTGGACCTGTACCGTCTGGAAGTCGGGTCCTACCCGTCCCAGGAGGAGGGGCTGGCAGTGCTGTTCGACCGGCCGGTGAACGCGGCGAATTGGAACGGCCCGTACATCCGCAATCGGGATTCGCTGACCGATCCCTGGGGCAATCCCTATGGCTATCGATATCCCGGCGAACATGGCGAGTTCGACCTGTATTCCCTGGGCGCGGACGGGCGCGAAGGCGGCGAAGGTGAAGACCAGGACATCACCAGCTGGTAGGCGGTCCGGTGCGGCCGGGTTCACGCTGGTCGAGTTGCTGGTCGTCCTGCTGATCATGGGGCTGATGGCGGCGATCGCCATGCCCTATTTCGGTCGCCTGGCGCCGCGTCTGGAGGCCAGAGCCACGGCACGGGAAGTGGTGTCAATGCTGCGCGAGGCGCGCGGTCTGGCGATCCGCGACAATCGCGAGGTCGTGGTGGTGGTGGATCTGGAGGACCGGTCCATGGCCATCGGGCCCGCCCGGACCTTGGAATTCGGGTCGGGCCTTGGCATCCGCCTGCTGACCGGCACCGCCGAACTGATCGACGATGGCAGCGGCCGGATCCGGTTCTACCCCGATGGCACCTCGACCGGCGGCCGGGTCACGGTCAGCGACGAGGGGCACGACTACGACGTCCGGATCGACTGGCTGACCGGCCGCGTGGCAGTCGATGGCTGACCATCCGCAAGCAGCACACCGCGATGGCGAGAGGGGCTTCACCCTGATGGAGGTGCTGGTCGCCTTCGCCATACTGACCGTGTCCCTCGGCGGGTTGCTGCTGGCCTTCTCCAACGGGCTGCGGACCACCGATCGGGCGGTAACGATCTCCACCGCCACGCTGCAGGCGCAGTCGCTGCTCGAGGCGGTGGGCGAATCCATCCCGGTCCGCGAGGGCCGCGTCAACGGCGTGCTGGAGGACGGTTCGCGCTGGCGGATTTCGATCGAGCGCTACGACACCGGAGAAAGCGGCGCTGCCGCCGTGGTCCGGACCCTGTTCGCCTATCGGGTCGATGTCTCGGTGGAATGGGATGCCGGCCGCACCGTCACCCTCACCACCCTGCGACTGGGGGCCGAGAATGGCTGACGCGACACGCCGCGCGCCGCAGGCGGGCTTCACGCTGGTCGAGCTGCTGGTGGTGGTGGCGCTGCTCGGCATGATCTCCGTCACCCTGTTCGGCGGTATCCGGTTCGGCGCCCGCAGCTGGGAGGCCGGGCATACGCGGCTGGAGGCGTTGAACGAGGTGGAAGTGGCGCAATCGGTGTTGCGCCGGCTCCTGGGCCGGGCCCGCGAGGTCTCCTTGTTCAATGCCAGCCGCGACCGCGAGGCGGTTTCCTTCACCGGACGGCGCGATGCGGTGTACTTTGCCGCGCCGCTGCCCGCCCATCGGGGAATCGGCGGTGCCTACGGTTACGCCTTGCGGGTGCGGCGGGACCTGGATGGCGACCATCTGGTCCTGGCCTGGCGGCTGCAGCGCCCGGAGACGCCGCCGGCATCGACCGATGAGGATTACGAGGACGAGACCGTGCTGCTGTCCGATATCACCGATCTCTCGTTCGACTATTACGGCGCGCCGGATGGCGACCGCAATCCGGATTGGCGCGACGGTTGGGACGGTTCGGGCGGGCTGCCGCAGCTGGTGCGCCTGACGGTCGATTTCCCGGACGATGACGGTCGCTACTGGCCGCCGCTGATAATTGCCCCGGCCCTGGCCACGGTGACCGCAGGGGAGCGGCGATGAGCAGCACCTCGGATTTCGGCGGCGTGACCTCGATCCGGTCGCTGCCCGGCGCGGTCGGCGGGTTCTTCCGCTGGTGGGGCCGGGAGCTTGCGGCCTGTGTTCCCGCGCCGATGCGATCCGCCCTGCGCCGCCGATCCGGAACGCTGATCCTGGGCTTCGATGGCGACGAGGCGGTGCTGCGGTTCCGGCGACCGTCGAGCATTGCCGATATCGGCCGCGTGGCCTTCGATTCTGAAGTCCCGGATGCGGCGCGGGCCGAGGTCTCGGCACTGGCCTCCAGGCCGCGCCGCCGCTCCGGCCAGGTGGTGCTGGTGCTGCCGGAGGACCAGGTGCTCCGGCGCAGCATCGAGCTGCCGCTGGCGGCGCGGGAGAATCTGCGCGAAGTGGTCTCCTTCGAGATGGACCGCTATACGCCGTTTGCCGCCGAGGACGTGCTGTTCGACGTGCGGCCGCTATCCGCCGACGCCGACGCGCAGACGCTGACCGTCGATCTGGCCGCGGTGCCGAAGGCCTCCGCCGCCCGGCAGCAGGCCTTTGCCGCGGGCTGGGGACTCGCTCCGGACATCGTGTGCTATGCCGATGAGCGGGAATCCGACAATCCGGAGGCCGGATTCGTGTTCCGCAGGCCGGATGTCCGCAAGCGCGGCATCGGCGGCCGTCTTGCCATCGTGCTCTGGGTCTGTGCGGCGCTTCTGGCCGGGGCGCTGGTGGCCCTGCCGCTACATCGTCAGCAGGCGGTGCTGGCCGAGCAGGAATCCCAGCTTGCGGTCCGCCGGGCAGAGGCGGCGGCGGTGAACGTCCTGCGCCAGCGGGTAGCCGAGACGGCGGGAATTTCCGACCTGCTGGTGGAACGCAAGACGGCGCGGCCGGCGGCGGTCGCCCTGCTTAACGAGATCACTCGGTTGCTGCCCGACGACACCTGGCTGCTGCAGGTCCGGGTGTTCAACGACCAATTGACGATGGCGGGCTATTCCGGCGCCGCATCGGCGCTGATCCCGATCCTGGAAGGGTCGGAGATGTTTGCCGAGGTGCGGTTCGAGGCGCCGGTCACCCTGGACGGGCGCATCAATCTGGAACGCTTCAATCTGTCGGCCAGCATCACCGTCGAAGCGGAGGAAGGCACATGATCCTTCCGAACTGGGTCGGACGGCTGGCGGCGCTGGCCCTGCTGGCGATGACCGGGGCCGCTTTGTACTTGATGGCGGTGGCGCCGTTGATCGACAGCTACCGGCGCAATGGCGAGGCGATCGTCGAAACCCGCGACCTTCTGGCGCGCTTCGAACGCCAGGCGGCGGCACGATCGCGGCTCGAAGAGCGGTTGGCGGCGCTGCAGGAGCTGGTGGCACGGCAGGGGCATTATCTCGACGGCACGACCTACGCGGTTGCCGCAGCCTCGCTGCAGGACAATGTGAAGGCGATCGTCGAGACCCAGGGTGGCGAGATCCAGAGCATCCAGACCATGCCGTCTGCCGCCAATGATGACAGCGGCCGGGTGGCGATCCGGGTGCAGTCGCTGATGACGGTCGAGCCGCTGCTCTACACGATCCACCGGCTGGAATCCGGGGCGCCCTATCTGTTCGTCGACAATCTGGAAGTCCAGGGCCGGCTGAGCCGCCGGGCCCGATTGGGGGAGGATGAGGACGAAGAACCCGAACTGCTCGTCTGGTTCGACCTGTATGGTTTCCTGCCGCCGGTGATGGAGTGACCGCATGAGCGCCCGGACCGGCCTGATAACCGGACCTTTCCTGCCGGCACTGCTGTGCCTGGGGCTGGGGGCGGCGCTGTATCTGGAATTGCAGCGGCCGGCGGATCCGGCGACGGCACCGGTCTCGGCGCTCGCGGCCGATGCGCCGGCCGCGACGGATGCGGAGGTCCAGGTCCTGTTCGACTTGCCGCCGATCGACGCCTTCTCCGAGATTGCCGACCGGCCGGTCTTCTCGCCGAATCGGCGGCCGCCGGATTATTTCGGCGAGGAGGACGATGAGGTGTTCGCGCCGGAACCGGTCCGGCGCCAGGACCTGGATGTCATCGTGGTGGGGATCATCACCGGCCCGCGCGCTGTGGCGCTGCTTCAGCCCGACTCCGGCGATCGCCTGGTGCCGCTGGCGGAGGGGCAGACGCTGTCCGGCTGGACTCTCACCGCGATCGAGCCGTTTCGCCTGGTCTTCCAGCGCGACGGCGACGAACGGACCGTGGAACTCGAGTTTCGCGAGGACTGATGCGGTTTTGTCCTGCCTTGCTACTCGTCCGGTACGGATAGAGGCCGCGCGTGTCTCAAGTTTTTGTATACGTACGCGGCCGCGCCTGCCTACCATTCGAACGGCAGGGGAGCGCGCGGCGTCATCCGGCGACAACAAGTAAAGAGACAAGAATGGGTGGGGCTGGAGCGTCACGGCTGCCGTCGCCGACGATAAGGGGCGTCGTCTGCGTCTGGCTGGCGGTGATGATCGCTGCAGGATGCACGGTGCTGGACGAGAGACGGTCCAGCCTGCCGCCCTTTGGCGGCACGGGATTGAGCCCGACGACGGCCGATAGCACGACGGGGCCGCCGACCCGGTTGACCGGTGCGGCACAACCCGGTGCCGTCACCACCGATCCGGGCACCGCTGCGCTTAGGGGATCCGAGCTGTATCGGGGCACCGGACAGCTCATCCAGCCGAGCGCCGCGCAGGTCCCTGTCGCCGTGGCGGAGAATGGCGGCGTCACGCTGAACTTCGTCGATGCCGATATCCGCGATGTGGTGGCGGCGGTCCTCGGCGAGACCCTGGGCATGAATTACGAGATCGATCCCAGGGTCCAGGGCAGCGTCACGGTGCGCACCGCCAAGCCGGTGCCGCGCGACGCCGTCATCCCGACGCTGGAGGAGATCCTGGCGGCCCGGGGTGCGGCCCTGGTCCGGTCCGACACGTTGAACCGGGTGTTGCCGCTGGATGCGGCCGCGGCGACCATCAGCACCGCCGGGTTCCGGTCCGGCGGCGATCCGATCGACCAGGGCTTCGGGCTCTACTTCTTCCCGCTCGACTTCACATTCGCCCAGTCGCTGCGCACCGCCTTGGAGCCGTTCGTGCCGCCCGGCCGCGTCCTGCGGGCCGATGACGAGCGCAACCTGCTGATCTTTACCGGCACCTCCCTGGAGGCGCGGGATCTGGAATCCCTGATCGCCGCCTTCGACATCGATCGCATGGCCGGCATGTCGTTCGGGCTCTATCCGGTCCGCTTCGCCGACCTGCCGTCGCTGATCACCGAATTGAGCGCCGTGTTCGGCACGGATGGCGCGGCGGGGGTGGCCGGCGTCGTCCGGTTCCTGCCCATCGAGCGTCTGAATGCGGTGCTGGCGGTGACGTCGCAGCCGGACTACCTCGACGACATCCAGACCTGGATCACCCGGCTGGACCGGGGCGAGGAGGGCGTCGGCCGGCGCATCTATGTCTATCGGGTGCAGAACGGCCGCGCCGCCGATCTGGCCGAGGTGCTGGGACAGGTCTTCGCGGATTCCGGGTCGGCGGCACCGGCGCGCGACCGCCTGGCGCCGGGGCTGGCCCCGGTCGAGCTGGCGACCGATCCGGCGGGCGAAACCATCATCATCGATGATAACGAGGACGCCGCCATCTTTGACGAAGGCGCCGAGGGCCCGGCGGCGATCTCGATCAGCGGCGATTTCGGCGGCGGCATTCCGGCCTCCGGGTCGGTGGGCGATGTGCGGATCGTCGCCGACACCCGCAACAACGCGTTGCTCGTCTGGTCGACGCCAAGCGAGTACCGGATGATCCTGTCGACCATCCGCGAGCTCGACGTCATCCCGCTGCAGACCCTGATCGAGGCGACGATCGTAGAGGTCACCCTGACAGACCGGCTGGAATACGGGCTGCAATGGTTCTTCCGGTCCGGGGATAGCAGCTTCACCTTCAGCGGCACCACCGCCGCCACGCCGACGGCGTCCTTCCCCGGCTTCTCCTATGTGCTGTCGGGATCCGACGTGCAGGTCGTGCTGGACGCCCTGACCAGCATCACCGACGTCAAGGTGATCTCGTCGCCGCAGCTGCTGGTGATCGACAATGAGCCGGCCCGGCTGCAGGTCGGCGACGAGGTGCCGATCGCCGTACAGTCGTCGCAATCGACCACCGACCCGGACGCGCCGCTGGTCAGCACCATCGAATACCGCGATACCGGCGTCATCCTGGAGGTCACGCCCCGGGTCAATGCCGGCGGGCTCGTCGTTCTGGACATCCTGCAGGAGGTCAGCACGGTCTCGGAGAGCACGGCGGACACCGCCAACAATCCGATCATCTCCCAGCGCCGCATCGAAAGCACCGTCGCGGTGCAGGGCGGCGAGACCATCGCGCTTGGCGGGCTGATCCAGGATCAGCGCCGGGACGTGGTCACCGGCATACCGGTGCTGGCCGACATCCCGGTCCTCGGTAACCTTTTCAAGACCACCTCCGACCGGATCGACCGGACCGAGCTGCTGGTTTTGCTGACACCCCGGGTTGTGCGCGACCTGCAGGACGCCCGTGACGTCACACAGGAACTGCGCGAGCGACTGACCGGGCTCGACGGGCTGATAGATCTGGCGCCGGAGGATGAGGGGTGATGCCGGCGCGACGCCGAGTCGGGCGCGCCTCCTCCCAACGCGGCATCGCATTGGTGGCGGTGCTGTGGGGTGTGACCATCCTGTCGATCATCGCCGCCGCCTTCCTGGCCGATACCCGCAGCCAGAGCGGCCTCACGCGAAACCTGTTGGAGAATGCCAAGGCGCAGGCGCTGGCCGATGCCGGCGTCTATCGGGCTGTCGCCGGCATCCTGTCGATCGATCCGGCCATCGCCTGGCGCGCCGACGGGACCCGCTATGAGATGGCGCTTGGCGAGGGGCGGGTCGTCATCACGATCTACGACGAAGGCGGCAAGGTCGATCTCAACCGGGCCCAGGACCGGTTGCTCGCCGGCCTGTTTGAGGTGTTCGATGTGCCGGAAGACGAGGCGGCGGCAATCATCGACGCCATGCGCGACTTTGCCGATCGCGACGAAGATCGCCGCGATGCCGGGGCCGAGGACAGCGACTACATCGCCGCCGGGCTGGATTGGGGGGCCAAGGACGCGCCCTTCGAATCCGTCGAGGAGCTGCAGCAGGTGCTGGGTGTGTCCCGGCCGCTCTATGACCGCGTGGCGCCGTACCTGACCGTCTATTCCGGTCGCGCCCAGGTCAATCCGGTGGTGGCGCCGCGGGAGGTGCTGATGGCCATGCCGGGCCTGGGCGAAGAGCAGGTGGAATCCCTGCTGGCACGGCGGGAAGCGCAAGGGGAATCCCGTATCCGCTCGGTCGGCACTGCCTTCACCATCCGCGCCGATGCGTCCACGGATGGCGGCGGCCGCTTCATCCGGGAAGCCGTCGTGCAGCGCACCGCGGACCGCCGCAATCCCTATCTGATCCGCGAGTGGCGGCAGTACTGGGCCAGCCAATCCGCATCCGCCGGCGGAGCCGGCTAGCGCGTCAGCAATTGCCGACCGGCACCCCGTTCACAAACGAGCAATTGCCGTCGCTCATATAGGTCCCGAACGGGCCGCGATCGAGATCGCCGGAATAATTCGGTCCGCCGCCACCGCCGCTGCCCATGCCGATCTGGCCCTGGGGATAGGGGTTGCCAGCATAGCCCCAGACACCGGTGTTGGGATCCAGCCAATAATTCCCGTTGGGCACGTAGTACCCGGCAAGCTGGTCTAGCACGTAGAGGTCCTGGGGCGTCATCAGGACGCCGTTGATGACGACGTAGCGCTGCTGCGCCTCCGCCGGTGCGGCGGAGACGGCGACCGCCAGGCACATCGCCATCGCGGCCAGGAAGCGGCGAAGCGCCGTCCGGGTCATGAAGGACATCATCGAGTCGCTCCTCTGCAATTCGGTGCGGGCGCGTCGCCGTGTTGGACGGAGTCCCGACGTCGCCGGCGAATCCTGCCCGCTGATACGAACAGCAAACATGACGGTGATCACAGCCCGGTCACGAGGCGGGGCAACTCAGATGCGCATTTCACATCGCCGCCTTGTCGCGGCGGTGTTGGGCGGTCATTCCGCCGGATTCGGTTCCGCCTGTTGCTGGACCGCGTCGGCGATGGCCTCGGCCGCCGCCGCACCCACTGCGGCCCCGCCGGCCGCTTCCGACTCGACTCTCACAGTGACGCCGCGATTGGCGAATTCGATGCCGTTGGCCTCGAAGGCGTCGCGGATGCGCTGATAGGCGTCCTTGCGGATGACGAACTGGGTGCCGGGCTTGGACATGAACTTCACGCCGATGATCAGAGCGTTGTCCTCGATCCGGCGCACGCCCTGGGATTTCAACGGCTCGAGGAAATCGGCGCCGTAGATCGGATCCTGGGCCATCTCCGCACCGATGCGTTTCACCAGCTTCTTCACCAGGGCGATGTCGGTATCGTGCGGCACCCGGAACTCCAGCTTCATGATGACCCAGTCGCGGCTGTAATTGGTCAGCGATTGCATCTGGCCGAAGGGCAGGGTGTGCACCGCGCCGCGATGATGGCGCAGCTTCAGGGAGCGTATCGAGATGCTCTCCACGGTGCCGCGCAGGCTGCCGACCTCGATGTAATCGCCGACGCTGAAGGCGTCGTCGATCAGGAAGAAGACGCCGGCGACGATGTCGGTCACCAGCGATTGCGCCCCCAGGCCGATGGCCAGGCCGACCACGCCGGCGCCGGCCAGCAGCGGGCCGATCTCGATGCCCATGGAGGACAGCACGATCAGCGCGATCATCACCAGCAGCACCACCATGATGAACTTCTGCAGCAGCGGCAGCAGGGTCGCCATGCGCTTCGATTGGGCGGAGGCATCCTCACGGTTCGCTTCCGCCAGCTTGCGGTCGACGGCGGTGCGGAAGAGCTGCCAGCCGATATAGCTCGCCAGCACGATGAAGGTGCTTTCGAACACCACCCGGAAAGCCGCGGCGCTGGCGCCGGTCTGGGTGGTCGGATCGAACCCCCAGATGCGGGCGGTCAAGCCGATCGCCATGATCACCAGGATGATCCAGACGCCGCGCATCAGCTTGGTCAGATCCACCGGTTTCGACGGTTCCGGCGCCGGTGCGGGACCGCCCTCACCGTCACCGGCGGCCGCGACCGCCACGGGCTCCGGCGCGTGGGCGAAGAACCGCTGCAGCAGGCGGCCGGCGTAATAGCCCAGGATAGGCACCAGCATAAGGATCACCAGGCTGCCGATCGCCTGGGGCATGACGTTCTGGTTGCCGCGAATCTCGGCATCTGACGCGACCAGCCAGAGGCCGACCATATAGGCGGTGCCTGCGACCGGCCAAAGTCCGGCGATCTGGGCCGCGTATTGCCCCTCCCCGAAAGTGCGCGAGAGCGCATCGGCGACCGGACGGCGGTTGATCCAGGCCAGGGCGATCAGGGCGCCGCAGAAGATGCCTCCCAGGATCATGCCCGAAACCACTTCGGCATCGCGTGGCAATCCCAAGATTGCCAGCAGCGCAAGGAGGAAATTCATGATCATCAACCAGCTGAATGCCGACACCACGATCCAATGGATCCGGCCGGCAGCAGCATCCGACAGAGGCAACAGCCGCATGGTCGGCATCTTCGGCGCCAGGATGACATTGGAGATCTTGGCCGTGAGCAGGATCGCGGCCGATGCGATCAACAGGGCTTCGAGGATCAGGGGCGCGCGGGGCTCGGTCGGTGCCAAGACCAGATAGAGCAGGATGATCGCCAGGCAGAAGGCGCCGATCTCCACCAGGTCGATGACCATCAGCCCGACGCATCGTGCCATGGACTGGCCGACGCTCATGCTCTCATGACTGATCAGGCTGTTGCAGGTATTCCTCAGCGCGCGCCGTGTCGCCAGCATGGCCACGGCGCCCAGCAGGACATGGCCGGCAAGGATCAGAAACAGTCGCACCGGATCGACGGGCTGTCCGTCGGCTCCGGGGGCGTGCAGCGCCGTTGTCAGCGCCTGCGGGAGCTCGCGGAAGGCCTGGCCGATATCGCGGGCGCGACGCTTATGCTGTTCCAGCAGGGTCTCGGTCGGCTGGGCGGATTGCCCCTCGGCCACCTGCTGGAGAACGGACTCGCGAAGGGCGGCGCGGGCCTGGGCATCGTCCAGAACGGCGAGGATCGCATCGACCTGGTCGGTGGTCAGCGGCCTGGGCATCTGATCCAGCATCTGCTGCAGGGTGGGGCCGGACACGGGATCCTCCGACTCCCCGCCAGTGATGGGCAGTTGCGCCAGCGCCGAGGGGGATAGTAGCGCCACAAAGATCGCGCAGAGGAGGCCGGCCGCCAGGCCACGCCAATGTCGTATTCCGGCTACCATACCCATCGTACTGCTCTCCCAACCGCCTCGTGCCGAGGTCCCCATAAGCCGGATTGGACCACGACCGGTTCGCAACCGGCAAGTCGCGACCGTTACCGCCGGTCTAGAGACGCGTGGATGACGGGAATGGTTTCACCCGATCGCCGGCCAGGGCTTCCAGCAGCGGTTCCAGATGCGGCTCGAAGCGGCGCCATCTGGCCACCGAGCTCCGGTAGACCGGCCGGCGAACCTGCGATGCGCTGGCCGTCCGCACCGGAGAGCGGTCCTTGTGGAACTCCAGGCAGCTGGGATCCCAAGGCAGTCCGCAGAATTCCACCATGCGCCGCGCCTCGGCCTCCGGATCCGCCACCAGTTTCTCGTAGTCAACATCCAGCACATGGCCAGGCAGCACCGCGCGCCAATGCTCCATCAATTGCAGATAGAGCCGGTAGTAGTGCCCGAGGTCGCGCAAATCGTAGGAAAACGCCTGGCCGCGATTGAACTTCTGGGCATAGCAGGAGAGGCAGGTATCCGCCGGTTCGCGTCGGCAATGGATGATCCGTGCATGGGGCAGAATGACGCTGATCAGCCCGATGCGCAGGAAATTCGAGGGCATCTTGTCGACGATCCGCTCGGCGTCCGGAGCCAGCTTTCGAACCTGGCGGACATATTCGGCGCCCATCGAGCGGCATTGCTTCGCACGCAAACCGGCCAAGGGCTCCAGCGCCGCGACCGGATTGCCGGGAGCAGCGCCGCCGCGAGCGATCTCGCTCAGGGTGCGCAATTCGCCGGCGCCATGGACCAGCGGGTGGGCGCCGAGTATCCGCTCGACCAATGTGGTGCCCGATCGCGGCATGCCGACGACGAAGACCGGCCGGTTCGACGGATCGCCGGCGCCCGAGAGCCGGTCCAGCAGGGTCCGGTCGAATACCGAGGCGATCGCCTCGAACAGCCGCGCCTGCGCTTTGGCGTCGTACGGCAGCGCCTGTCGCATGAGCCGGTTGCCGCGCTGAAGCTCTTCGAACGCGTCATCGTACCGGCCGGCATCCTCATAGGCCTTGGCAAGGGCGAAATGCAGATCGGTGCGGTCCGACTGCGGCCGGTCGGCCGCCGCCGCTACCACTTTCTGCAGCTGCGTCAGATCGGGATCATCGGCCGAGAATGTCTTGATGTCGGCCAGTTCGAAATGGGCGACGGCGCAGTCCGGGTCGACAGCCAGGGCGTCTCGCAGCGCCGCCTCGGCCGCGGCGATGTCGCCCGTCTTGATCAGCAGGCGCGCCCGCTGGCTGTGTAGGCGCGCTTCCCGCGGGCAAAGGCGGATCGCCGTGTCGAGCACCTCCGCCGCCTCGTCGATCCGGCCGCTGCCGTCCAACACGGTCACCAGGTTCTCATGAAGCTCCGGGCGGCCTGGTGCCAATTCGACGGCGCGGCGGCAAGACGCGATCGCATCGCCCGAACGGCCGGCCTCGCGCAAAGCCATTCCAAGATTGCTGTGCGCGTCGGCTTGCAGAGAGTCGATCTTGAGGGCCTGTCGATAAGCGGCCGCGGCGGCGCGATGGTCGCCCAGGTCCAACAGCGCATTGCCCAGATTGTTGTGCAATGCCGCGATCGTCGGATCGATCTCAATGGCCTGGCGATACGATGAGACGGCTCTCGAAGTGTCGCCGGCCGCGCGCAGCGCCCGTGCCCGTTCGGCGACCCGGGCGACGGTTCGCCGCCGGTCTTCGGCGCCCGGTCGGGGCGCGCGCGCCGGTTCGGTGCTTCGGCGACGGCTGGCGTCGGCACGGCGTTGCTTTCGATTCATCGCGATGGTTCTACATGGCCGCGCACGGGCTGGCCAAGTCGTTGCGCGGGCTCGCGGGGCGATTGACTCCCCGCCGGCCGAGCCGTCACAGTAATGTGGCGGAGAGTAATAGGCCGCGAGAGGAGCCGGAAGAATGAGTGTGTCAGGAGGGCGCCGCCCGGCAGCAAGAGATCTCCTGCTGGCCCCGATACTGCTGGTGTTCGCGGCCATGGCGTCCGCGGGTCCGGCGCTCGCCAACGATTTTCCGACCGCCGCCCGGGTCGACTATGTCATCGGCTGCATGGCGGCGAACGGGCAGGACCAGCTCGTCATGTCGAAATGCTCCTGCAGCATCGACTACATCGCCGAGCGCATGTCCTATGTTGAGTACACCGAGATCGAGACCATCAAGCGCATGCGCCTGGTGCCGGGAGAACGCGCCGGTGTCTTCCGCGACGTTCCGGGAGTCCGGGACGCGCTGGACCACTTCCAACTGTTGCAGGTGGAAGCCGACCTCCAGTGCTTCTGAAGGCCGGTCCCGTCGCGATCAGGTCGCCGGCAAGGCCGTGATCGGCCAGCTTTCGGTGAACACGTTCTGCTCGCTGTCGACGATCTCCACGTCGATCACGCCTTCGCCCTCAGGAATGAAGGAGAAGTGGAAGCTGGGATCCTCGCTCATCGAGATGTCGGCCTCGATCTCCAGAACGGTCTCGCCGCCATAGCTGACGCGCACCGTTTCGATGTAGTGCGGCGGCACGTAGTGGCGGGTGATCTGGTCGAACTGCATGCCGGTGTTGTTGGGGTGGCTGATCAGCAGCTGGGCCGTGATCGGCGTCTGCGCCACCACCGTTTCCGGCAGGTTGAAGCGCATGTTGCCCAGCCGCGCCGCGGCGACCTCCGGGTCCTTCATCGCCGGGGCGGAACAGCCGCCGGCCGCTTTCACATAGGCGCGGGTCATGATGGCGGTGCCGTCGCTCAACTCGGCAACCGCGTGGATGTAGGTGTACTCGTTCACCCGAACCCGGGTGGACAGGTCGGCAACGGCGATGTCGTCGCCGAACTCGAACTTGCCGACCATGGGCACCGGGTTGTCGTCGACCAGCAGCCACATGCGGTCCACCGACAACTCCTCGTTCTGCGGGAAGGTGGCGGTGACCCGGATCGGCACGATCGCCGCGTCATGGGCGCGGTAGGGCGCTTCCATGGTCAGAAGGTCGGGCCGGTCGACAATGGTCTTGCCGGGGAAATAGATCTCTGCGAGTTCGCCCCAGCGGGCCTCGTCCTCTTCGGTCTGCGCCTGAGCGCTGGAATGCACGCCGGCCATGGCCGCGACCATGGCGCCGCCGATCAGCAGCCGTCCGGCTGAGCCGTGCATCCGAAACAGACCCTCGAACATCCTCACATCCTCCTCAAACAGCCGAACGGACCGGCCTCCTTGGTCCTACTCCCATTCAAGCTCTGCAAAAGCCGCCGTTACATTGCGGCTGTGATATTCGTCGAACAGCAGCCAGTGTCCGGCCGCCTCCTGGCCGACCTCGCCGACCGCCTGCTGGATCGTGCCGCGGGCCTGTTGCAGGGCCCGGATTTCGGCCACCAGGCCTTCCAGATACCGGCGCTGCGGCTCCATCGCATCCGGCCATGGCGCGGTGATCGGCCCATGACCCGGCACGACCCGCGCGGCCGGAATCTCGGCCAGCTGATCCATTACCTCCAGCCATCTTAGCACGCTGCCGTCCAGAACCGGGATATGGTTAAGGTTGACCAGGTCGCCGGCGAACAGGGTGCCCGTCTGCCGATCCAGCACGGTGATGTCGTTATTGGTATGCGCCGTGTGGTAGGCGACGACCTCCAGCACCCGCCCGCCCAACTCCAGCTCCAGCCTCTCGCTGACCGGAATGTCCGTGGGCAGCATGATGACTCGCTCCGCCTCTTCCGCCCCGACCATCTCTTCAAACCGGGCCAGATAGGTGTCGGCGCGGGACATCAGGGCGCCCTGCAACCGGGCATGGGCGACCAGTTCTGCCCCTTCGTCGCGGAAGGCGCCATTGCCGAACAGATGGTCGAAATGCACATGGGTGTTGATCAGGTAGCGGATCGGCAAGTCGGTGCGCTGGCGAATGGCCACCAGCAGGCGCTCGCCGATGGTCGGGCTGCCGCCGCTGTCGATCACCGCGACGGCCTCGCCGCCGATCACGAAGCCGATATTGGCGATGTCGCCGACATTGGCGCGGCTGGGCGTCTGCTCATGGCCGCGATGGGCGAAGACTCCGGGCGCGATCTCCTCGACCGCCAGAGGGTCGACCGCATGCCCGTCGGCGCGCGCCGCAGTGGCCGCAAGCAGCCCGAAGGCCGCGACTGCCATCGCAAGCCATCGAATTCGAAGATTGGTCGCCATCCGGAAGGGCGCCCCGCACGGATACATTAGCATTCCAAGATACCGCGCCTGCAGGGCCACGACAAACCTTGGCGGCCTGAGCTCAAGCGTCTGTGATCAAACGGATTTGCCCTGCTAGGCTGAGCCGCTATCATGCTCGCAAGCAAGATGGTTGCCGAAAGCGCGACCGAAAAAAGTGTTGAGGGAGGAATGGTGTCACGGTCAACGGCCGGGCTGACCGGTGCCCTTGCCCATCTGTTCTGCGGCGTGATGGTTGCGGTTGTCCTGGGAGCGGCGTTCGTCGTTCCTGCTTCGGCGCAATCCGACGAGGCCCAGACCGTCGTCATTGGCTACCTGACCCAGGAACAGGAACCGCCGATCCCGATCTCCTTCCTCGATCCGATCCTCACCGATGAAGGGGTGCAGGGCGCCAGGCTGGCGCTGGCCGACAACATCTCCACCGGCCGCTTCATGGGCCAGGATTTCGAGCTGCGCGAGTTCATTGTGCCGGAGACCGGCGACCTCTCCGCCGCGTTCGACGAAATCGTCGCCGACGGCGTGCGCATGGTCGTGGCCGATCTGCCGGCCGACGGCCTGCTGACCATCGCCGACCACCCGGCCGCCGCCGACATGCTGCTGTTCAACGCCCGGGCCAAGGATGACCGGTTGCGCCAGGAGGATTGCCGGGCCAACGTGCTACATACCATTCCCAGCCGGGCCATGCTGGCCGACGGGTTGGCGCAGTATCTGGTCGTCAGGCGCTGGACCGACTGGTTCCTGGTGGTTGGGCAGCACGATGCCGATCGCGCCTTCGCCGAGGCGGTGCGCCGAGCGGCGGAGCGCTATCGCGCCGACATCGTCGAGGAGAAGGACTGGACATATCAGGCGGGCAATGCCCGGGTCGACACCGGCCATGTAACGCTGCAGCGCACGGTGCCGGCCTTCTCCCAGGTCGACGATCATGACGTGGTGATCATCGCCGACGAGATGAACGAGTTCGGCGAGTATTTCGCCCACCGCACCTTCCTGCCGCGCCCGGTCATGGGCACCCAGGGTCTGGTGCCGACCGCCTGGCACCGGGTTTTCGAGCAATGGGGCGGAACCCAGCTGCAGAAACGCTTCACCCGCCTGGCCGACCGCTGGATGACCGAGCGCGACTACGGCGTCTGGATGGCGATCCGCGCCGTTGGAGAGGCCGCGACCCGCACGCAGTCGGTCGCGCCGGAAGACATCGACGCCTATATCCGCAGCCCGGACTTCGAGTTGGCCGCCTTCAAGGGTCAGGGGCTGACATTCCGTGACTGGAACGGCCAGCTGCGCCAGCCGGTGCTGATCGCCGGCCCGCGGGTGCTGGTCTCGGTCTCGCCGCAGGAAGGCTTCCTGCATCCGGACTCCGAACTCGACACGCTGGGATACGACCGCCAGGAGAGCGGTTGTTCGTTGTGACGGTTACAAGAATCGACCCCTCCGATCTAACCACAGGGCAAGGGAGCACCTCATGAGAGCGCTTTGGATTGCAGCAGCGGCCACTCTGTGGCTGGCCGGCTATGCCGGCGCGGCATCGGCGGAGACGATCTACATTTCGAACGAGCGGGACAACACTATCTCGGTGATCGACGGCGGCACTCTGGAGCTGATCGACACGATCGAAGTCGGTCGCCGGCCGCGCGGCATCACGCTCAGCAAGGACCAGTCGCTGCTCTATGTCTGCGTCGGCGACAGCGACCGGGTCGATGTGGTCGACCTGGCGACCAACACCGTCATCGACCGGCTCCCCTCCGGCCCCGACCCGGAACTGTTCGTTTTGGCGCCCGATGGCGAGACGCTCTACATCGCCAATGAGGACGACAATCTGGTCTCGGTCGTCGATCTGGAATCCAAGCGGATCGTCGCGGAGATCGAGGTCGGCGTGGAGCCCGAGGGCATGGGCATCAGCCCGGATGGCGCCATCCTGGTCAATACCTCCGAAACCACCAACATGGCCCATTTCATCGACACCTCGACTTACGCCATCTTCGACAACGTGCTGGTCGACAGCCGGCCGCGGGTGGCCCAGTTCAACCAGGATGGCAGCCGGGTCTGGGTCTCCTCGGAGATCGGCGGCACCGTCTCGGTGATCGATACCGGCACCCGCGACATCATCCAGAAGATCGAGTTCGAAGTGCAGGGCGTGCCGCGGGAGTCGATCCAGCCGGTCGGCATCGCGCTGACCGCCGACGGCTCTAAGGTCTTCGTGGCGCTTGGTCCGTCCAACCGCGTCGCCCAGATCGACCAGCAGACCATGGAGGTGGAACATTACCACCTGGTCGGCCAGCGGGTGTGGAACCTGGCGCTCTCGCCGGACGAGTCCCGGCTCTACACCACCAACGGCGTCAGCAGCGACGTCTCCGTGATCGACCTGGACGAGGGCCGGGTCATCCAGACCGTCGGCGTCGGCCGGCTGCCCTGGGGCGTCGTGGTGCGTCCGTGACGCCGATCGGCGCTTCAGTCGGCGAGGATGCGGTTGCGCAGCAGCCAGCGGACCCCGTGCGACCAGGCCCGGTCATTGTCGCCGCGGATATCGGCGGTGCCGATCGCAAGGACGGCGCCGCTTTCCGCGTCCAGAACGGTGATCTGGATGGTCAGGATCAGGGTGCTGATCTTGTGGATGAGGGTGGTGACGTAGGCGGTGGCGCCGAATTCCCGGGCGATCGCCGCCTCGCAGCCATTGCAGCCATACCGGTGACCCAGGGCGGCGATGCGGTCGGCGGCGGGGGTCAGGTCGACCAGTTCGTAATCCGGCGAGGCCGCAAGTCCCTCGCGCAGCTCGCCACTGATGCGGGCAAGGCGTGCCTCCAGATCGGCATGAGCGCCCTCGCCGCTGGTGTCGTAGATCTCGACGTCGAACACCGCCGTGGGCTGCGCCGCGGCAGCATCGTCCGGAGATACCGCTGCTGCCAGAACAAGGAGCACCAGTCCGAGAAGGCGTCGAGCACCGGCATGGCCGCAGGATTGGCAGGGCTGGTGCTTCTGGTGTCGGCCTTCGCCGCACAGGCCCAGCCGCATCAGGACCCCGACTGGCCCTGCATCCAGCGACTGGTGCCGACGTTGGCCGCCGGGCAGATCTGGAACGGTCCGCCGATCGATGAGGTCGGCGACCGCTGGTCCGACGACCGGGACGTGGTGGGCATCGTCAACTCGGTGACGTCGCGACGGGTTTCGATCGAGGAGGCGGTGGACAGCGCCAAGGCGTTCGCGGAAGGGCTTGATCCCGACGAGCAGGATCGGCTGACGCTGCTGTTCGCCGGCATCTTCCAGCGGATCAACGAGTCGCGCACCGACGCCATCACCGCGATCAAGCGTTACATGCGGGCCCAGCGCGGCATGGTCGACGCGCTGTCGGCGGAGGTTTCGGAACTGGAGCAGATGCAGCAGGACCCGGCGGCCAATGCCGCCCGCATCGAGGATCTGACCGCCAGTATCGAGATCAGCCGGCGCATCTTCGCCGATCGCAGGCGCGCGCTGAGGCCGCTTTGCGAGCAACCGGTCCTGCTGGAGGAGCGGCTCGGCGCCTTGGCGCGCACGATCATGGCGCATCTGGGCTGAGCGTCGGACGGCGGCCTCAGGGCTCATTTCAGGGTCGGGGCCGGCTCCACGGCCTCGAGCGGCAGGCCGGCCGATTGCCATCCGCCCGCGCCTTCCGGATACCAATAGATCTGCTCATAGCCCCATTCCGCCGCACGCTTGGCGGCGTTCCAGGACATCCAGCAATCCGGCTCGCAGAAGAAGACGAGCTTTGCCGCAGGCATCTCGGTCAACAGGCGTTTCAGATGTCCGGAAAAATAGGAATGCATCTCGTCGGACAGCGCGCCGAATCCCACATTGGGAAGCCAGATGGCGCCGGGAATGCTTTGCCGCGGCTTCGGGGTCCAGACCGTGTTCTCGGACAGCCCGGCCGGGCGCGGCGGCCGCGGCAGCACGTCGATCAGGACGGCATCGCCGGTGGCGAGCAACTCCTGCACCGACGCCGTGTCGACGGTTATGGCGCCGGGTGCCGAGGGCGGGACCGGGGCCCGGAAATCCGACATCCGATAGCCGTCGGGGATCGGCACCTTCTGTGCAAAGGCGGCGCCCGCGGCGAGCAGCATCACGGCGATGCCGAGCAGCGAAGCCGCCCAGCGGTGGGACCTATGCCGCCCGAGCACGGTCAATTGGCCGATCCTTGTTCGACGACGATCAGATTGCCGGCCGGATCCAGCAGCGGCACGTGATAGCTGGCCAGGAGCTGATTGATCTCATCCTGGTTCTCACGGATGAAGCCGTTCAGCCAGTGCCGCCAATCGGGCTCGTCGCCGCGGATGCCCATGGTGATCCGGTACTCCAGCCGCGCGGGGCCCGGCTCGTCGACCAGCGGCACCACGGTCAGGGGCTGGTCCTGCAGGGCGGCGTAGTAGCCGGCGATCGGCCCCCAGACGACGGCGAGATCGGTTTCGCCCGATGCCACATCCTCGACGGCCCGGCGCGCCGGCTGATCGGCGCGGGTATCGACATTGAGCTGGTAGGGCTGGATGTTGCTCAGCCCGTAGAAGGACAGCAGGTTTGCCGGAGGCGTCTGGGCGATGATGCCGACCCGTTTCCCGTACAGGGCCGGATCTGCCAATGTGGTCGCCCGTATGTCCGAGTCGGTGCGGTACACCAAGGCATACACCGAGCGGTAGTACGCGTTGGTGTTCTGCATCAGCTCCTCGCCCGACGCGGTGCCCATGACGATGTCGCAGCGCCGGGCCATCAGGGTATTGCGAACGAAGCCAATGGTCTGCGGCCACCAGGTGTAGACGACAGGAATGCCAAGCTCCTCGCCGATCATGTCGGCGAGCTTGTTCTCGAATCCGTTCTGGGCCTCGGTGGAGAAGGGCGGCAGGCTCGGGTCGGCGCAGACCCTGAGCTCGGTGCGCGCGGTGATTTCCTGCGCCTGCGCCGGCAGCGCCCAGGCCGCGGCCAGGCAGAGGATGGCGGCAAGCGGTTGGATGACAAGCCATCCTGGCGTACGTGTACGTTCCTTCATGGTCAGGGTTCCCGTTCTGGCGCCTCGCGCTCGGGCGAGGTGCTCCTAGTTGGGCAACCTTTGCGGACGACCGCGGTCGAGGACGCCGTCGGTTCGTGCGCGCAGGTAGCCGTAAATGTCGTTCATGTACTCCATCACGTTCGGGTCGAAGGCGAAGGACGGCATGACGCTGTTGCCGGTCGCGCCTTCCCTCTGACGGCCGTTTACGACGACCTCGGCGAAGGCGCCGTAGTCGAGCTGTTTCATCGAGTCGACCAATGCCGGGGCGAAGGACGAGCCGAGCCCGTCGGGACCGTGGCACACATGGCAGGACGCGTGGTACCGGCGATATCCGTTGTACGTCCCGCGATCGACCTTGCCGTCCGCCGCTACGTGGTAGGGGTTGTCGAGCGGGTCGATCGGTGCCGTCAGGTCGTTCGGCGCCTTCTCCATGATGTCCTGCGCCTGTGCCGTCGCCATGCCGGCGCCCAGCGCCGCGGCCACGGCAATTCCAAACAGCGTTCCTCTCTTCGTCGTCATGCCAGCCACCTTTTCCTCGTGCTTCCTGTCGCGGGTGCGGCGGCCGCGGAGGCGTACGCGGCAGTCCGGTCGCGTGTGATCGTTCAATCCCGGTGATGAAATCCTGACTGCGGCGCTCCGCCAGCGGCGGAACAGGCCAAAAGGCCCGGCCTCCGGTTGATCCGGATGCCGGGCCTCAGGCCGTGCGAACCGCGTTCGACGATCAGTCCGGCAGACCGAAGACCGTCAGAACGCCGCCAAGCCGCGTGTAGTCGCCCAGCGCCCTGTGCGCGCCGACCGCGCCCAGACCGTCGGTATCCTGGGTCAGACCTGCCGCAAGGCCGATGCCGGCCCAGCCGCCAACACCCGACAGCACGGCGACATATTGCTTGCCGTCATGCTCATAGGTGTTGATGTTGCCGATGATCCCGGACGGGGTCTTGAAGCGATAGAGCTCCGAACCGTCCGCCAGGTCCACGCCGACCACATAGCCTTCCAGGGTGCCGTAGAAGCCGACGCCGCCAGCTGTGCTGAGCGCGCCGCTCCAGACCGCGAAGGGCTCCGGCTTCGACCAGACGATCTCACCCTTGGCCGCGTCCCAGGCGATGAAGTTGCCCATGCCGCCATGGGAATTCGGCGCCGGGTACATCGACAGGGTGGCGCCGACATAGGGCTGACCCGACGAATACGAGACCGCGAACGGCTCGTAATCCATGCAGATATGGTTGGTCGGCACATAGAACAGGCCGGTATCCGGCGAGAACGATGCCGGTTGCTGGTCCTTGCTGCCAAGCGCCGCCGGGCACACGCCGGTGGTGTTGACGTCTTCGCCCTGTACGAAGGTGCTGTACTGGTCGAGGACCACCGGACGGCCGGTTTCCATGTCCACATGGCTGGCCCAGTTGACCTGCGGGTCGAACTTCTCGGCCACCAGCAATTCGCCGGTCTCACGGTCCAGCGTGTAGCCGAAGCCGTTGCGGTCGAAGTTCACGAGGACCTTGCGCATCTCGCCATTGATCTCGATGTCGGCAAGGATGTTCTCGTTGACGCCGTCGAAGTCCCATTCGTCGAACGGAGTCTTCTGGTAGACCCATTTCGCCATGCCGGTATCCGGATCGCGGGCGAAAATGGTCATCGACCATTTGTTGTCGACCCGCTCGCCGTTCAGCGCCCGCTGCGCCGGGTTCCAAGTCCCCGGATTGCCGGTGCCGTAGTAGATCAGGTCGAGATCGGGATCGTAGGTGTACCAGCCCCAGGTGGTACCGCCGCCGATCTTCCACTCATCGCCGTTCCAGGTGGAGATGCCGAGATCGGCCTGGCCGATCGGCTCGCCCATCATCAGCGTGGTGGCCGGATCGAGCAGCACTTCGCTGTCCGGACCGGTCGAATAGGCACGCCAGACCCGCGAGCCGTCCTCGGTGTTGTAGGCGGTCAGGCTGCCGCGGACGCCGAACTCGCCGCCGGAGATGCCGATGAAGACCTTGTCGCGCACCACGACCGGTGCAGCCGTCAGGGTTTCGCCGCGGGCATGGTCGCCATTGCTGACGCTCCAGATCGGCTCGCCGGTCATGGCATCGAGGGCCACGACCGTGTTGTCCGCCTGCGCCAGGAACACCTTGCCGTCTGCCACGGCAACGCCGCGGTTGACGGTGTCGCAGCACATGATCGGAATGACCGACGGATCCTGCTTGGGCTCATAGCTCCAGATGATCCGGCCGTCGTCGTTCAGATCGAGGGCGTAGACGATGTTCGGAACCGGCGTATGGATATACATGATGTCGCCGATCACGACCGGGCCGCCTTCATGGCCGCGCAGCACACCGGTGGAGAAGGTCCATTTGACCTGCAGGTCGCCGACATTGCCGGTGTTGATCTGATCGAGCGTGCTGTAACGCTGACCCTCATAATTGCCGAGCTGCATCGCCCAGTTGGACGGATCGGCGCTTGCTTCCAGCACGCCGTCATTGGCGCTGGCAATGCCCGTGACCGCCATTGCGGCGGCCGCAAGTAGTGCAACTCTCACTGAGTTCATCAAGGATCCTCCCTACTACCACGCGGTGTGGAACACGGGTCATTTTTATTGTGCAGCGCGACAAGAACTCCTCTGTTCGGGAGTTCATTTCTTGCGTGACGCGGTACAGTGCGTTACCAGATTAACCATATTTCTGTTACTCGGCAAACGGATTGGAACGATTTGCTCATTTGGTGGGCAGGCCTGCACAGTGGACATGCAGGCTTTGCGCCGGGAGTTCGGACGGCTTAGGAGGCTGAGATTGGTGTCGGTATGGTCGAGCTCATTCTAATCGTTTGCAGCCTGCTGAACCCGCAGGAGTGCAGCGTCCGACAACCGGCGTTCGAATCGATCTACGGCAGCCTGCGGACCTGCCTGACGCAAGGGCAGCTGGTCGCCGTGCGCTGGGAGCGGGAGCACCCGGAATTCGAGGTTCGCCGCTGGACCTGCGGCGCCCCCAGAAGCTGATCGGCGACCCCGGCAAGCCCCTTGCAATCCATCGACGTCCATGACGGTATTGCCGCGCCGCGGCAATCCGCAGGGAGGATCGATGACTCGCGTTTGGACCGGATGCGTTCTTGCCATAGTGACGGTCGCCATGGCGGCCGGATGTGCACGGTCTGACGGCAGCCGGCAGGCCGGCGCCGCACTGGCAGAACGCCATTGCGCGCGATGCCACGCGGTGGCGTCGGGACCGAGTCCGGTCGCCGACGCACCGGCCTTCAGCGGCCTGGCCCGCAAATGGCCCATCGAATACCTGGCGGAAGCCCTGGCCGAAGGCATCGTCACAAGCCATCGCCACGATGTCGAGATGCCGGAATTCGTGTTCTCGCCGGACGAGATCGACGATCTACTGGCCTATCTGGAATCCGTCCAGGAGTAGGATTGCGGGCTAGACGCCTTCCACCACCACGAACTGCGCCGTGGCGGCACCCTCGCGATGGGATTTCGCCTCCTGGTATTCCGGCGAGGCGTAACAGGCCTCCGCCTGCTCGATGCTGGGGAACTCCACGACCACCACCCGGCGGGTCTCCGGCTCCCCTTCCAGCGTGACGGTTCGCCCGCCGCGGGCCAGGAAGCGGCCGCCGAACTTGGCGAGCGCGGCCGGCGAGCGGTCGGTGTAGTGCCGGTACTGATCCGGGTCCGTCACGTCGACGGTAACGAGCATGTAGGCGGCCAAGCGTTCCTCCATCGGCGAACCCCGCCATGCGGCGGGCCTGGCCATCTTGGCGGTTCCGCAGCTCCCGTTCAACGGGCCGGCGGCCCGCCGCCGATGGGTTGGATCATTCGGCCGGCGCCTGCCGTGCCGCCTCGGCTTCCGCGTCCTCGCCGGCCTTACGGCGCAGCGCCAGCAGCGCCGGCAGGGTGATCGTCACGGTGGTGCCGATATCCGGGGTGCTGTCGATCGACAGGGTGCCGCCATGCAGCTCGACCAACGCCTTGGCCAGCGGCAGCCCCAGGCCGGTGCCGGGATAGCGGCGGCGATGGGCCGGCTCCAGCCGGCGGAACGGTTCCAGCACCAGCGGCAGGGCGTCGGCGGCGATGCCGATGCCAGTATCGGTGGCGCTGATGACGAAGGCGCCCTCCTCGGTCCGGTTGGATTGCACGGTGACCGAGCCGCCCCGCGGCGTGAACTTGATCGCGTTGGAGAGGATGTTGAGCAGGATCTGCTTGATCTTGGTCTCGTCGGCGAACAGCAGCGGCCATTGATCGCAGCAATCCGGCTTGATCACCAACTCCACGCCGCCTTCCTTGGCGGCCGGTAGGACCAGTTGGAAGCTGGCCTCGATCGTCTGCAGCATGTTTACCGGCCGGCGCCACAGCTCCATCTTGCCGGCCTCCACCCGCGACAGGTCCAGGATGTCGCTGATCAGGTCGAGCAGGTGGCGGCCGCTGTCGTGGATGTTCTTCGAGTATTCCAGGTAGCGCGGCGTGCCGATCTTGCCCAGCAGCTGGTTCATCATCACTTCGGAGAAGCCGATGATGGCGTTCAGCGGCGTCCGGAGCTCATGGCTCATATTGGCCAGGAATTCCGACTTGGCGGCGTTGGCCTGCACCGCTTCTTCCTGGGCCCGGATCAGCGCGCCTTCGTGATCCTTCAATTCGGTGATGTCGATATGGGTGGTGGCGGTGTGGCCCCGGCCGGTCTTGCGCGCGCTGCTCTTCAGCGACCGCCCGTTCGACAATTGCTCGACGATCGTCGCCGGGGTCGCCGCGTGCAGCTGAAGCTGCGCCTCGATCCATTCTCCAAGCGTCCGCTCGCCATTGGCGACATCGATCGGCGGGGCGCATTGGCGCAGGATGTCGACCCGGCGCGCCCCCCGGTACAGATCGCCGTCCGGCAGCGAAAGGATGCGACGGTAATTCTCGTTCCACATCAAGAGCCGGTCGTCCTGGTCGAACAGGGCGAAGGCCTCCGAGGTGTCGGAGATTTCCAGCCAGTCGTCGCGCTCGGCATGGAATTGGGCCAGCTGCGCCTGGTTCTCGAACCGGGTCCGTACGCTTTCGATGAATTGCTGATGCACGATGTACGCCGAGACCAGCATTGCCATGGTCAGCACAAGCGCCATCAGCGCCAGTGCCAGATAGGCGACGTCCCATTGGATGGCGAAGTAGACGATGAACGGGGTGATACTGGTCAGGACGAAGGCGGCGGCCGCGGACGGTATCGATGCGAGGGTCGTCGCCGCCCCGGCGGCCATGCCGGCGATGACGATCATCAGCACCATCTGATAGGTGATGGGGGCTTCCCAGAAGAAGATCAGGCTGCTGGCCCAGACGCATCCGGACAGGAAGGCCCAGATCGTCGCACGCCGCGGACCCCGCCGGCTCACATGGGCGCTGGACGGCCGCCGCCGATAACGCAGCCAGCGGCTGAGATGGACCAGGGCTATCGCCCAGACGACGCAGAGCCAGACGACCAGGACCGGGCGCGACGCGACACTCCAGAAGACCAGGGCCGTGACCAGGGAGTTGGCCATGCTGACGGTGGAGATGACCGGAGTCTGACGGATCAGCGCTGCCATCTGCTGGCGGCGAATCTCCCGCTCTTCCGGCAGTCCTGCCTGGACCGCGGATGGGTCGCCCGGATTGACTTCCGGTCCGTTGGTCCCTCCGGATCGCTTCTCGGCGTTTTCCGGCGGGGACGCAGCTCTGTTCGGTCTCATCTTCGCTGCCATCGTCCTGCTCACTGCTGCGGCAAGTCGTGGCGCCCCACTATCAGAATAGTACTGATGGCAGCTATCACGCAATAATTCTTCGCGACTGTGTTAATTCGTCACACCAATCGCGCAACTTTTGGTAATAAATTTCTTCAATCAGGCTCGCTTGATCTTATGGAATTGGCTTTGTTTGGTTGCCGGAGCGCCGTTAACTCTTTTCCGAGTCGATCGGCCTTTCGGTCCCCACCACGCCGTCCTTCGTCTTGAATGCAATCGATTCGCCGCGCTGCCGATCCTGCACGCGCCGGTCACAAGGCCACGTAATGCGTTGAAATCCGGTCGCTTGGCGATCGCGGGCCGACCTCTCGACGCGGCACAAGACCGGCGGGTATCAACGCGGTATCGTTATGGGCTGCACACCGCAACAAGGGACGACGCTCATCATGGCCCCTGCGCCCCAGCCGCGAACCGGCGGTCGGATCCTGGTCGATCAACTCAGGCTGAACGGTGTCGAGCGCATCTTCGGCGTTCCGGGTGAGAGCTATCTCGCGGTGCTCGATGCGCTGCACGATACGCCGGACATCCAGTTCGTCGTGTGTCGCCAGGAAGGCGGTGCGGCGATGATGGCGGAGGCCGACGGCAAGCTGACCGGACGGCCGGGTATCTGCATGGTGACGCGCGGCCCCGGCGCCACCAATGCCAGCGCCGGCGTGCATATCGCCTTTCAGGACTCCACGCCGATGATCCTGCTGATCGGCCAGGTGGCGCGCGACATGCAGGAACGCGAGGCGTTCCAGGAGATCGACTATCGCCGCATGTTCGGCGAGATGGCGAAATGGGTGGCGCAGATCGACGACCCGGCCCGGATCCCGGAATTCATCGCCCGGGCCCATGCCACCGCCATGCAGGGGCGGCCGGGTCCGGTGGTCCTGGCGCTGCCGGAAGACATGCTGCGCGAGAGTGCCACGGTGCCCGATATGCAACCGGTCACTCCCGCCGCGGGCTCGCCGTCGCCGGACGCGATGGCACGGCTGGCAGGGATGCTCGGCGATGCGAAGCGGCCCTTCGCGGTGCTCGGCGGCGGCGGATGGGATGCGGAGTCCTGCGACCGCTTCCGGGGTTTCGCCGAGCGGTTCGACCTGCCGGTTGGCAGTGCCTTCCGCTGCCAGGACTATTTCGACAATGGACATCCCAACTATGCCGGCGATGTCGGCATCGGCATAAATCCAAAGCTGTCGGCGCGCATCGGCGAGGCCGACTTGATCCTGGCGGTCGGCGCCAGGCTGGGCGAGGCAACAACGGGCGGATACACACTGTTCGAGGCGCCGCGCCCGCGCCAGGCCCTGGTCCATGTGCATCCGGGCGCGGAGGAGCTGGGCCGGGTCTATCAGGCGGACCTGCCGATCCTTTCCGGCATGCCGGCCTTCACCGCCGCCCTGGAAGATCTGGCGCCCGCCGAACCGGTGCGCTGGGGCGCGTGGACCCAGTTGGCCCGGGCCGATTTCGAGGAGGCGAACCAGCCGATCCCCTGTCCCGGGCCGGTGCAGATGGCGGAGATCGTGGCCTGGCTCAAGGATCACCTGCCTTCGGACACGGTCATCGCCAACGGGGCAGGCAATTATTCGGGCTGGGTGCACCGGTTCTATCTGTTCCGCCAATTCGGCACCCAGCTCGGCCCCACCTCCGGTTCCATGGGCTATGGCACCCCGGCGGCGGTGGCGGCGAAGCTGCGCTACCCGGACCGCACGGTGGTGGCCTTCGCCGGCGATGGCTGCTTCCTGATGACCGGGCAGGAACTGGCCACCGCGGTCCAGTACCAGTCCAACATCACCATCATCGTCGTCAATAACGGCATGTACGGCACCATCCGCATGCATCAGGAGCGCGACTATCCGGAGCGGGTCAGCGGCACCGAACTGCGCAACCCGGATTTCGCGGCCCTGGCGCAGGCCTATGGCGCCTTCGGCGCGGTCGTGGAGTCGACCGAACACTTCGCGCCGGCCTTTCAGGAGGCGATGGCCTTCGACGGACCGTCGCTGGTCGAGCTGCGCATCGATCCGGAGGCGCTGAGCCCCCGCGCCAGCCTTAGCCAGATCCGGGCCGGAGGGTTGGCGGCGCGCGATGATCAATCCTGAAGACAAGGCTGGCTGGGCCTTCGAAGGCCCGATCGGCGACGGCGCCTCGCTGGCGCCGTTGACGCTTGAGGACGTCGACGAACTCTTCGCCCTCGTCGATTCCAACCGCGACCACCTGCGGCCCTGGATGCCCTGGTTGGGGGTCACCACTGCGCCCGGAGACGTGCGGACCTTCGTCCAGTCGACCATTGATCAGCGGTCGCGAAACGATGGTTATCAATGCGCTATCCGACAGGATTGCTCCATTGTCGGCGTGATCGGTCACCATCGAATCGACTGGACCAACAAGCTGACCAGCCTCGGCTACTGGCTGTCCGCCGGGCATCAGGGCCGGGGCATCATGACCCGCGCCTGCACGGCCTTGATCGACTTCGCGTTCGAGGATCTGGAGCTGAACCGCGTTGAGATCTGCGCTGCGGTCGGCAACGCGAAGAGCACCGCCGTCATCGAACGGCTCGGGCTCGTCGATGAGGGCATCCGCCGGCAGGCCGAATGGGTCCACGACCATTTCGTCGACCTGCGGTGCTTTGCGATCCTGCGTGACGAGTGGGCGGCATACCCGCCGAATGACGCGCCTGACCCGAGCTGAGCCGCCACTTGTTTACGATTGCCATCGGTCCATGCTTAAGATGACAATGAACCGCCGAAATCGATAACAGGGAGGAATCTTAATGAGAAATCGGCTTCTCGCCGCTGTTGCCGCCGTTGCCATGCTGTCGTTCTCGGGTCCCGGGTTCGCCGGCATGGAAGAGGCGGAACAGTGGATCGACAACGAATTCCAGCCATCGACGCTGTCCCGCGATGAGCAAATGGCCGAGATGGAATGGTTCATCAAGGCGGCCGAGCCCTTCGTCGGCATGGAAATCAACGTGCTGTCGGAAACCATTCCGACCCACACCTACGAATCCCAGACCCTGACCCAGGCCTTCGAGGAGATCACCGGCATCCGGGTCAACCACCAGCTGCTCGGCGAGGGCGAGGTGGTGCAGGCGGTGCAGACGCAGATGCAGACGCGCCGCAATCTCTATGACGCCTATGTCAACGATTCCGACCTGATCGGCACCCATTCCCGGCTGCAGCTCGCAGTGAACCTGTCGGACTGGATGGCAGGCGAAGGGGCGGACGTTACTAACCCGATGCTCGACACCGACGACTTCATGGGCATCTCCTTCACCACCGGGCCGGACGGAAAGATCTATCAGCTTCCCGACCAGCAATTCGCCAACCTGTACTGGTTCCGCTACGACTGGTTCCAGCGGCCGGAGCTGCAGGCCCAGTTCAAGGACCTGTACGGCTACGATCTGGGCGTGCCGGTGAACTGGTCGGCCTATGAGGACATCGCCGAGTTCTTCTCCGTGCATGTGCAGGAGATCGACGGAGTCCGGGTCTACGGCCATATGGACTACGGCAAGCGTGCGCCGGATCTCGGCTGGCGCATGACCGACGCCTGGCTGTCCATGGCCGGCGCCGGCAGCCAGGGCATCCCCAACGGCCGTCCGGTCGACGAGTGGGGCATCCGCATGGAGGAGGATTCCTGCAACCCGGTCGGCGCTTCGGTGTCGCGCGGCGGTGCAGCGAATGGACCTGCGGCGGTCTATGCGATCCGCAAATGGGATGAGTGGCTGCGCGAATACGCCCCGCCGGGTGCCGCCAGCTACGACTTCTACCAGTCCCTGCCTGCGCTCTCCCAGGGCAACGTGGCGCAGCAGATCTTCTGGTACACGGCGTTCACCGCCAACATGGTCGCGCCGCAGAGCGAGGGCAACAATACCGTCGATGCCGATGGCAACCCGCTGTGGCGGATGGCCCCGTCGCCGCACGGGCCCTATTGGGAAGAAGGCCAGAAGCTCGGCTATCAGGATGCCGGGTCCTGGACCCTGTTCGAGTCGACCCCGGTCGACCGGCGCAAGGCGGCCTGGCTCTATGCCCAGTTCGTGGTCTCCAAGACCGTGTCCCTGCGCAAGACCCATGTCGGCCTGACGCCGATCCGGGACAGCGACATCCGGCATGAGAGCTTCACCGAGCGGGCGCCGCAGCTCGGCGGCCTGGTCGAGTTCTACCGCTCGCCGGACCGCGTGCGCTGGAGCCCGACGGGCGTCAACGTGCCTGATTATCCGAAGCTGGCGCAGATCTGGTGGCAGCAGATCGGCGACGTCAACTCCGGCGCGTTCACGCCGCAGGAGGCGATGGACCGGCTGGCCTCGGAGATGGACCAGGTGATGGCCCGTATGCAGGCGGCCGACGAGCAGGCCAATGTCTATGGCGGCTGCGGCCCGCGTCTCAACGAGGAGCGGGATGCCGAGTACTGGCTCAACCAGCCGGGCTCGCCGAAGCCGATGCTGGCCAATGAGAAGCCGCAGGGCGAGACCATCAGCTATGACGAGTTGGTGCGTCGCTGGAGCGAGGACGGCTAAGACGCCGGTCCTGACTGTCTAGCAACCGTGCCCCGGGATGCGGCTGCCGCATCCCGGGGCGCCGGTTTCCGCCGGCCGGGCGCCACCGGCGGGCTGCTGCCATAAAGGCCGGCGTTCGAACCGGCCGGCCATGGGTTCTGTCCGAGGCTTCACGCCATGTCTGAAATCCTGTCCCACAGGTCCCGGTCCGAGGCGAGCGGGTCCGCGGCGCGATGACGCTGGAATTCCGCGACGTCGCGCTCAGGGTCGGTGACGAGATCCACATCCATCCGACCAGCTTCACCCTGGCGGATCGCGGCTTCAACGTGCTGCTGGGGACGACCCTGTCCGGCAAGACGACGCTGATGCACCTGATGGCCGGGCTGGTGCGCCCGACCTCCGGTGAAATCTGGTTCGACGGCAAGAACGTAACCGGCATGCCGGTGCAGAAGCGCAACGTCTCGCTGGTGCACCAGCAATTCATCAACTATCCCAATTTCACGGTCTTCGAGAACATCGCCTCGCCGCTGCGAGTCGCGGGCGTCGCGCAGGCGGAGATCGACCGCCGCGTGGGCGAGGTGGCCGAACTGCTCAAGCTGGGGCCGATGCTGCAACGCCGCCCCGGAGAGCTATCTGGCGGTCAGCAGCAGCGCACGGCGCTGGCCCGCGCGATCATCAAGGATTCCGACCTGGTGCTGCTCGACGAGCCGCTCGCCAATCTCGACTTCAAACTGCGTGAGGAGCTTCGCGATGAGCTACCAAAGCTGTTTGAGGACCGCGGCGCCATGGTGGTGTACGCCACCACAGAACCGATCGAGGCGTTGCTGCTTGGCGGCCATACCGCGACGCTGCATGAGGGCAGCGTGACCCAATTCGGCGAAACCGCCTCGGTCTATCGCCGGCCGGCCGATCTGCGCAGCGCGCAGGTCTTCTCCGAACCGCCGATCAATACGGCGGCGATCACCAAGCAGGGTGACCGGCTGATCCTGAACCCGCAGGTGGAATGGCCGGTAGCAGAAAGCCTGAGCGGACTTCCGGACGGTCCCTATACGGTTGGCATCCGGCCCCATCACGTTCGCCCCGACGCGGTGACTGCCGATGCCGTGCGCATCGAGGGTCGGGTGCTGGTCGCCGAGCTGAGCGGCTCGGAGAGCATGGTCCACGTGGAGATCGAGGGCGGGACCTGGGTATCGCAATCCCATGGCATCCACCCCTTTGAGGTTGGCGACAGCGCCGAGCTCTACATCGACACCCGGCAATGCTTCTATTTCGGTCCCGACGAAAGGCTGATCGCGGCATGAGCGCCTTGGGCTTTGATACCGGCGCGGAGGCAGTCTGATGGCCAAGATCACGCTGGACGAGCTGCGCCACAGCTATGTCGCCGGCCCCAGCGAGGAGCAGGATTGGGCGCTGAAGCGCATGAGCATCGAATGGTCCGACGGCGGCGCCTACGCGCTGCTGGGACCGTCGGGCTGCGGCAAGACCACCTTGCTGAACATCATTTCGGGGCTGCTGACGCCGACCGAGGGGCGGGTCTGGTTCGACGGCCAGGACGTGACCGACATGCCGCCGGACCACCGCAACATCGCCCAGGTGTTCCAGTTCCCGGTCGTCTACGACACCATGACGGTCTACGAGAACCTGGCCTTCCCGCTGCGCAACCGGGGCGTCGAGGATGTCGACGCCCGGGTCCGCGAGATCGCCGGCATGCTCGATCTGGAGGACACGCTGCAGAACCGGGCCTCCGGGCTGACGGCCGACGGCAAGCAGAAGATCTCGCTGGGCCGAGGGCTGGTACGTTCCGACGTCAACGTGATCATGTTCGACGAGCCGCTGACGGTGATCGACCCGCATCTGAAGTGGGTGCTGCGGTCGAAGCTGAAAGAGCTGCACAAGCAGGTCGGCGCCACCATGATCTATGTGACGCACGACCAGACCGAGGCGCTGACCTTCGCCGACCAGGTGGTGGTGATGCATGACGGCACGGTGGTCCAGGTCGGTACGCCCGTCGAGCTGTTCGAGCGGCCGCAGCACACCTTCGTCGGGCATTTCATCGGCTCGCCGGGCATGAACGTGCTGCCCTGCCGTCTCGACAACGGCACCCCCTATTTCGCCGAGCATGCGGTTGCCACCGAGCACAAGCCGGGCGACGTGCCGTCGGGCGCCAATCTGGAGATCGGGGTGCGGCCGGAATTCGTCTCGTTCGACCCGGACGGCATTCCGGTGGAGATCGTCAAGGTCAGCGATGCCGGGCGCTATCAAGTGGTGGAGGCGCGGCACCAGGAGTGGAGCATCAAGCTGCTGGCCATGGACGGACAATCCCTGCCGGCCGACTCGCCGCGGGTGCGGTTCGATCCCGCACACACCCAGGTGTATGCCGATGGCTGGATGGTGACCTAAGGATCAGATATGGCCGCTAAGACCACAAACCAGAAAGCCTGGCTGTTCGTCCTGCCCGTCGTGGTGCTGGTGGCGCTGAACGCGCTGATCCCGCTGATGACGGTGGTCAACTATTCGGTCCAGGAGACCTTCGGCGACAACCTGTTCTTCTGGGCCGGCGTCAATTGGTACGAGGAGGTGCTGCACTCGCCGCGCTTCCACGCCGCGCTCGGCCGACAGCTTATCTTCACCGCCATCATCCTGTTGATCGAGGTGCCGCTTGGCGTGGCGATCGCCCTGTCGATGCCGCGCAAGGGGCCCTGGGTCTCGGTCTGTCTCGTGCTGATGGCGCTGCCGCTGCTGATCCCCTGGAACGTGGTCGGCGCCATGTGGAACATCTTCGCGCTCCCCGATATCGGCCTCCTGGGACGCACCATCAATGCCATGGGCATCGACTACAACTTCACCCAGCAGCCGCTGGCCGCCTGGTTCACCACCATCCTGATGGATGTCTGGCACTGGACCTCGCTGGTGGTGCTGCTGTCCTATGCCGGTCTCCTGTCGATCCCGGATGCCTATTACCAGGCGGCGAAGATCGACGGTGCGAAGGGCTGGGCGGTGTTCACCCGCATCCAGCTGCCGAAGATGAAGCGGGTGCTGACCATCGCGATCCTGCTGCGCTTCATGGACAGCTTCATGATCTACACCGAGTCCGTGGTGCTGACCGGCGGCGGGCCCGGCAACTCCACCACCTTCCTGTCGATCGATCTGGTGAAGATCGCGCTCGGCCAGTTCGACCTTGGCCCGGCGGCGGCGATGTCGCTGATCTACTTCATGATCGTGCTGCTGCTGAGCTGGATCTTCTACACCGTGATGATGCGTGGGGAGGATCAGTGATGCGCCGCTTCCGATGGCTCGTCCCGACGCTCTACATCGTCTTCCTCATGCTGCCGATCTACTGGCTGCTCAACATGTCGTTCAAGACGACCAACGAGATCCTCGGCTCCTTCACCCTGTTCCCCCAGGAATTCACCCTGGAGAACTACGTCACCATCTTCACCGACCCGACCTGGTACACCGGCTATCTGAATTCGCTGGCCTATGTGATCATCAACACGGCGATCTCGGTGACCGCGGCGCTGCCGGCGGCCTATGCCTTCTCGCGCTACCGGTTCCTCGGCGACAAGCATTTGTTCTTCTGGCTGCTGACCAACCGCATGGCGCCGCCGGCGGTGTTCGCCCTGCCCTTCTTCCAGCTCTATTCCGCGGCCGGGCTGTTCGACACCCATATCGCCGTGGCCCTGGCCCATTGCCTGTTCAACATCCCGCTGGCGGTGTGGATCCTGGAAGGCTTCATGTCCGGCGTGCCCAAGGAGCTGGACGAGACCGCCTATGTGGACGGCTATTCCTTCTGGCGGTTCTTCACCCGCATCTTCATCCCCAACATCACCGCCGGCATCGGCGTCGCGGCCTTCTTCTGCTTCATGTTCTCCTGGGTCGAACTGCTTTTGGCCAAGACCCTGACATCGGTGGCCGCCAAGCCGATCGCCGCGACCATGACCCGCACTGCCAGCACGGCGGGATACGAGCTGGGGCTGCTGGCGGCGGCTGGGGCGTTGACCATTATCCCCGGCGCCTTCGTGATCTATTTCGTGCGCAACTACATCGCCAAGGGCTTCGCCCTGGGCCGGGTCTAGGAAGGAGGACGCATCATGGGCCTGACCTGGATGGCATGGACCTGGCCGACGGCCGCCTTTTTCGGCTTCGTCGTGCTGTGCCTCGTCAGCATGTCGGTGTGGGAATGGTTCTCGCCCGGCGGCGGGCCGCGCCGGGGTGTGCTCGGCCTGGACACCACCCGCGGCGACCGGCTGTTCATCTCGCTTCTGGGCAGCGGCTTCATCCAACTGGGATGGCTGGGCCTGTTCGGACCGCCGCTCTGGGGGGCGGTGGTCATTTCGGTCATCTACGCCGTTTGCGTCTTCCGCTACGTGTGACGGGGCCGGAGCTTCTCCCAGAATTGTCACGGCGGATTTGCCGAATTTTTACCTCCGCGCATCCTAATCGACACCGTGCGGAAAGCGGTGATTCTCATCCTGGCGCTTGGCGCCGTATTGGCGACGGCCGGTCCGGCGGCGGCCGGCTGTGTTGCGTCCCTGGTGCAGGCGGCCGCCCGGCACGGCGTTCCCGCCGACCTCATGCTGGCCCTGGGCCATGCGGAGAGCGGCTGGAAGGCCTTCGCGGTCAACAGCGCCGGCACCTCCCATTTCCCGGATACCGAGGCCGAAGCGATCGCGCTGGTCCGGCGCGAGCAGGCGCGCGGGATCAACTCCATCGATGTCGGCTGCGGGCAGATCAATCTCCGCTGGCACGCCGACGCCTTTGCCGACCTCTCCGAGGCCTTCGACCCGGAGCGCAACGCCGAATACGCCGCACAATTCCTGGCCGAGCTGAATGCCGCGCATGGCGACTGGCGGACCGCTGTCGCCCGCTATCATTCCAGCGATCCGGAGGCGCAGCAGGTCTATCTCGATCGCGTCTATCACCGTCTGACGGTTCTCCAGGATGGGGCGCCACCGGACTATTTCCGGGCCAGGCCCGCCGTTGCGGCGCCGCGACAGGAGCCGGAGGAGAGCCCGGAGGCGCCCGCCGTGCGGACAGTGCGACCGCGGATCGTCGGCGTTTCCCCCGGTCAGGGCGGCGATGCCGGCGGTCGGGTGATCCGCCTGCCGGAATTGCGCTAACCCGATGATTCGGCAGGATATTTCGATAACCGGTAACCCGGTGGCGGCCCCGTGCCAGGGCCGTGTCACCCGTCTGTACCCTGGACCGGCCAGCCCGCAGGCTGTATTGCAGAATGATCGCGCCGGAGGGACGGCGCCACAGCCGATCGGACAGGGGCCATCGCACGCAGGCAACCCATGAAGCAGATCGTCGCCTGGTTTCAACGGAATCTGGCGGACCCGCAGGTTGTCCTTCTGATCATCCTGCTGGTCGGCATTACGGCTGCGATTGCCTTCGTGGCCGATATGCTGGTGCCGGTGATCGCCGCGATCGTTATCGCCTATCTGCTGCAGGGCCTTGTGGGGCGGATGGAAGCGCTCGGGGTGCCGCACCTGATTTCCGTGACGACGGTGTTCCTCGCCTTCATGGCCTTCCTGCTGTTCCTGGCGCTGGTGGTGCTGCCGTTGCTGGTGGGGCAGGTGACCCAGCTCGTCCAGCAGGTGCCGTTGATGGTGACGGAAGGCCAGGCGCTGGTGATGCGCCTGCCGGAACGCTATCCGGATTTCATCTCCGAGAGCCAGGCGCGGGAATTCACTGCCCGGCTGGGGCGGGAATTGCTGATCCTGGGGCAGCAGGTCCTGTCCTACTCGTTCTCGTCACTGGTGGCGGTGCTCACCATGGTCGTCTACGTGATCCTGGTGCCCGTCCTGGTGTTCTTCCTGATCAAGGACAAGGACCGGCTGATTGCCTGGCTCACCGGCTTCCTGCCCCATGAGCGCCAGCTCAGCACACAGGTCTGGAGCGAGGTCAACGCCCAGATCGCCAATTATGTTCGGGGCAAGTTCTGGGAGATCCTGATCGTCGGCTGGGTGACGTTCATCGTGATGGCCTTCCTGGGCCTGCAATTCGCCGCCCTGATCGCCGCCATCACCGGCCTGTCGGTGCTGATCCCCTTCGTCGGCGCAGCCGTGGTGACGGCGCCGGTGGCGATCGTCGCCTATTTCCAATGGGGGCTCGAGCCGCAATTCTTCTATGTGCTGATCGCCTATGGCGTGATCCAGGCCTTGGACGGCAATGCGCTGGTGCCCCTGCTGTTCAGCGAGGCGGTCAACCTGCACCCGGTCGCGATCATCGTGGCCATCCTGTTTTTCGGCGGGCTGTGGGGCGTGTGGGGCGTGTTCTTCGCCATTCCGCTGGCCACGGTGGTTCAGGCCGTGCTGCGCGCCTGGCCGAAACACAAGCCGGACCACGAGGACGAGCCCAAGGCGGATAACGACTCCGAACCCAAGACCATCGCGGCGGAGTGACCGCCCTCGGCTCTACCGCCCGCTCGGGCAGCGCAATCTCTTGAGAATGTCTTGAGGACCGTGTCGGCGCGGCCGCGATCCCTACCAGTCGCGATAGGTCTCGTAGACCATCCGCATGCTTTCGCTCAGATTCTGGAAGATGGTCAGGATCAGCGGGTCGAAATGGCCGGGCTTGGTACGCCGATCGCCCCGCAGAATGATGTCCACGGCGTCCTGATGACTGAGGCCCGCCTTGTAGGATCGCTCCATGCGGAGCGCGTCATAGGTATCCGCGACCGCCACGATGCGGGCCCCGATCGGTATGGCGCATCCGGCCAGCCGATAGGGATAGCCGCTGCCGTCCCAGCGCTCGTGGTGGCTGAGCGCGATGGCTGCGGCCAGTTGCATGGTCGGGTGTCGGCCGGCGGACAGCATGCGATGGCCGATCACCGTATGGTTCTGCATGGTGGCCCGCTCTAGATCGTCCAGCGGGCCCGGCTTGTCGATGATCTGACCCGGAATATGCAGCTTCCCGACATCGTGCAGGGCGGCCGCCTGCTGCAGCCGGGCGGCGGCAGCTTTCGACCAGCCGAGCCGGCCGGCCAGCAGCGACGAATAGAGGCCGATCCGCCGCATGTGACGGCCGGATTCCCGGTTCAGGCTGTCGGTCGTGCGGATCAGGCCGCTGGCATGCATCGCATCGCTTCCGCCAAACAGCCAGTCGGAGGCGGGCGGGAGCTGCGGCGCGATGGCGGCGGGCATTCCGAGCATGCCGTCAGGCATTCACGGACTCCCACCGGATTGACACGGTACTGGTTGCTGGAAACGTTTCGGGACGGGGGCGCAATAGATGTGGGTCCTATACAATCCTATGACCGCGCGTGGCTCTGCAACGCGACGACTCGCTCAACCGTCAGCCTAGGGTGAGCCCGCGGTGACAGTTTGTGTGAATTCTGTGACATTGATTCAATTTGAACCGATTTGTAGCAATGTCAATGCATTGCTTAACCTGAGGTCGAGGATTTCCGGCACTTAGACCGAATCTTGCGTCAGGCGGCCCGTGGCAGGCTCACCCGGACGCGCAATCCGCCGGATGATCGGTTCTCGGCGATCACCTTGCCGCCCACCGCCTCGACGTTCTGGCGCACGATCCACAGCCCGATCCCGAAATGGGCGCCGGAATCCCGGCCGTCCGGCTCCTGACCGTCCGGCGGCGGCTGGCGCTCGGAAATGTAGCGCTCGAAGATGCGGTACAGGTTCGTCGGATCGACGCCGGGGCCGTTGTCCTCGATGGTCAGTTCCGCTGTCTTGCCGTTGCGGTGCACGCCGACATCGATACGGCCGTTGGGCGGTGAGAAGCTGACGGCGTTGTCGACCAGATTCTCGATCACTGTTTCCAAGAGGTCTTCATTGGCCCGAACAACGACGCTTTTGTCGATGCTCAGGACAAAACGCGGCTGCAGCTTGATATCCAGACCGGCATATCCGCCCAGCATGCGGCGCACCAGATCCGACAGATCCACATTGCGCCAGGGAGGCTCCAGCAGGTCGGCGGTCGCGTCCTCGATGTGCTGGGCGACCGATACCAGATTGTCCAGGCGGTGCACCGACTGCTCGATCATGTCGATCGCCCGGGTGCCGCGGGAATTGGCCGGCACCAGGCGTTTCAGCGGCTCGACCGACTGCCGGATAACGCCGATCGGCGTCTTGAATGCGTGGGCATTGTCCTCGGCCGCCTGCCGGATCCGGTCCGCAGAGCTGCGCAGGCTTTCCACCAGCCGGTCGAAATCGAGCGCCACGGATTGCAGTTCCGGCAAGGTGTTTTGGGCGGCGAAGGATTCCGCGTTGACCGGGTCGTTGCCAATCTGCCGGGCCAGTCCACCGAACCGCCTCAGATTGCGCCAGATGCCCAGGAAGATCGCCAGAACCAGCACCGCCATGACGGCGTAGATCAGGGCTGCGACCCGGACTTCCGGCGTCTTCCAATAGGGCTGGCCGATCGAAGAGCCGACGATGGCCTCGGAATCCTGCGACGTCACGATCGCCCAGCAGCCGAACTCGGTGTTGACCGGGGTGATCGACGTCAGCACCTCCTGGCCGCCATCCTGGGTCGGAAAGCGCATGGCCAGCGGCACATTGCCGCTGCAGGTCTGGGTCAGCCGCCCGAGGATGCCCTGGCCCACCAGCTCCTCGCGGTCGCGCTCCTGCGCCTCGACGGACACCGGCGGGGCGGAGGCGACATAGAAGAAGCCCAGCGCGTCGGGGACTTCCGCCGGCCGTAGCAGGATGCGCACCCGGGCATCGCTCTGCACGAACTGCGACAGGTCCTGGACGATTTCGCTGGGGATGCCGGTCTCGGCATTCTGCAGGACGCGCGCCAGCGAGCGGGCGATCAATTCGCCCTGCAGCTGCGCGTCGCGCAGCAGCAATTCGCGCTTCTCCCGGTCGGCCGCCAGGAACTGCTGATAGATCAGGATCGGCACGGTCAGGAACACTATGACCAGCACCAGCATTCTGATCGCAAGAGACCGCAGAAACCATGGCGTTCGCAGGACGGCAGCGCTGTCTTCGCGCTCCTGCGAGTCGTCAGCCACCCTCGCGCCTCCAACGGTAGCCGAAGCCTGGATAGTTCTCGATCATGTCGAACTTCGAATCTTCCGCACGAAACTTCTGTCTGATCCGCTTGATGAATGCGCGCACATTGGCGCGGAATCCGGCCGCGCCATAGCCGGCGATGAAGCCGGCCCCGCGGGCCAGATCGTAGATCTCGCGATAGGACAGGTCTTCACCGGCGCGCGACGCCATGACCCGGACGATCTTGAATTCGGTCAGCGTCAGATCGACCTGACGCCCGCGCCAGGTGGCGCGGCAGGCGCCCAGATGCAGTTCCAGCGGACCGAAGCTCATGGTCTCCGATCCCGCCGCGGCGCCCTCTTCGCCCGACTGCGCCTTCTGGCCGCCGGTTATGAGCTGCATGCGCTTCAGCAGGATCGAGAAGCTGCGCGATTTCTCGACATAGTCGATGGCGCCGCCGGCCAGGGCCGATTCCTCGTAGATCTGGTCGCTGAGCACGGTCAGGAAGATCACCGGCACGTCGATTCCGTCGTCGCGCAGGCGGCGCAGCACCTCGATCCCGTCCAGATTGGGCATGCGCCAATCCAGCAGGATGATATCGGCGCGTCCGCCTTCGGATTGGAAGTAGGCCAGCGCGGCTTCCCCACCGTCGAAGGACACCACGTCGTATCCTTCGTCCAACAGGTTCATGCCGAGCGCCTCGCGGAAGAGCTCGTCGTCGTCTATCAGCGCGACGCGGACCGCGTCAGCTTCGTCTGTCGTCCGCTTGGGCGACGAGGGTTGATAGGCAGCGTTGGTCGACATCGATGGCATCGTCATCACTGGTTACGTCGTATGACAATACCCGAAAGTTCCGCGTGGTCACTTCCATGAAGAACAGCAACTCAAGAACGCAGGCATCGGAGGCGTACTGCCACGACAGGGCTGGCGGGATCTCTTTCACCCAGATCGGCTCGCCCAGAAGATTGCGCACTGCGTCCTCGTCAAAACCGACGACGCTGGCGAGACCGTCTGGAACGTCTTCGCTATCCCGGAGCGGCGGCACGGGTTTGACTGGTGGAATCGGAACGGCCGCCAATTGCTCGACGGCATCCGACGACTCTACCGCTTCGGGCGGCGTTTCGGCAGCCTGATCCAACATGGTGCAAGCACCAAGCAGAAATGCGGCAACCGCAGCCCCCAACCATCGATGTCCATGCTTCATCAGAGCACGATGTCCGAAGTCGGTGTCCAGGTTATCCAAGACGCGATCTTTGCTGTTGTACCGCATCTGGTGTTTCCGGCCCCTCCACTGACTTATATTGCCAAGTCGATCGACAATGAGCAGTCGGTACAGAAGAACCCATGTTTGGCTAAAAAACAGTTTAGAAGGCGGGGTCTACGAGTCAATCTCGGCATGAGGGGCGGGGGTCGGCCTCAGTCCCTGCGTTCCGCCAATGCTTGTGACCGGACTCGTTTGACGTCCCGATACGTCGTTTGTAACACCATGAGATTCAAGCAGGAATTGGCCGAACCTTGGGATGTCACAACTTTGACACAACAGCAATGCGGTACATCTTGATAGCTTCCTCCTCGTCCATGTTATCAATCTCTGGCGGGCGCTCCTGGGGCACCCGCCAATTTTTTTTGCCTTTTCTCCCCCTCCCTGTGGCCGATAAGTCACAGAATTCGCACACCCTTTTCGGGATAATCCTGGCACCTTCCGTGGACCAGCGCGGATGTGAGGCGTCAGGCCGGAACGGCCGGACCCTGTTGCCGCGATCAGATGAGGGCTGCTGCGTTCGAACCTTTCGACCGAAACCCCCGAGTTGCCAACTCAGGTCCTGCGGCCCGACCAGCGGCCGCCAAATTCGTGTGCCGTCCTGACCCCCGCCATGACCCCCGGCCACCGCTCCATGGATAGAAACACAGATCGCCTGCGTCCGAGTCTGCGCGCATTCTTGCGGTCCGGTTGTCTCGCGCTCGGTCTCTTGATGATCCTGGGCGGTGCAGCCGCTGGCGGCGGTTTGACCGGCATTCTCGGCATGGATGACCGCGTTCCGGTCGAATCCGATGCCTGGCCATGGTCCGCGATCGGCCGGGTGAACCTGCCGACCGGCGGATTCTGCACCGGTGCGGCGATCGGCCCGAGGCACGTCCTGACGGCGGCCCATTGCCTCTATGACCATGAAAGATTGGCGTGGTTTCGCGCCGACGAGCTGGAATTCGTCGCCGGCGGCACCGGAGAAGGCGACGATTCAGCGACCGGCACAGCGCTGGTGTTCGCAATCGACGAAGCCCAATACCACGATGTCGCGATTGAGGAGCCCACGCGGAACTGGGCGATCCTGGTGATCGACCGGCCCTTGGGGCTGCGCCCGATCCCCTGGCGCGTGATCGGCCAACCGGGCCTGCTCGAGGCCCTGGAGGACGGCAAGGCGACCCTCGTGCGGGCCGGTTTCAGCGAGGACAGTGCCGACCGGCTTTCGGCCCATTTCGGCTGCGACGTGGCCGGTATCAGCCGGGTCAACGGCCTGATGCTGCACGGATGCGACGCCACGCTGGGCGATGCCGGCTCGCCGCTGCTGCTGGTGCGGCCGGGCGGCGATGCCGAATTGCTGGCCATCAACGTTGCCGTGCAGCACGATGCCGGAACCTCCGTCGGAGTGGCGGTGCCGGCATCGGCTTTTGACGAGACGGCCCGGATCACCGTTTTCCACGATACCAATCCGCCGGCGACCTACTAGCGGTAGCGTCGTCCGGAGCCGTCACGCTGGGCGTTGACCGGTTTCGAGCATCCAGACAGGATTTTGGCCGTTGATCCGCAACGCCTTGCGTGGCGGTGCCCTTTTTGGTTGATGTCCGTACAACTAATCCTTAAGTCCATTCGTAGAATATAAACGTTTTCCCAAAATTCACTGTAGTTTAGGGCTGATGCGCATGAACGGCCATCTCGACGACCTCGAGGCCCGCTCGATCTACATCCTGCGCGAGGCGTTCAACAGGATCGAGCCCCTGGGGATGCTGTGGTCCATCGGCAAGGACAGCAATGCCCTGCTGTGGATGGCGCGGAAGGCCTTCTACGGCCGGGTTCCCTTTCCGGTGATCCAGTTGGATACCGAGATGGAACTGCCGGAGGTCTACGCCTTTCGCGACACGCTGGTCCCCGACTGGGGGCTCAACCTGAGGGTCGAGACCTGCCCGCCCGAGGCCGACATGGACCAGACCCTGCCGCCCGGCGCCCGGGCCGCCGCCCGCAAGACCGCCGGGCTGCGCAATCTGATGGAGCGCGACCAGTACCGCGGCATGATCCTCGGAATCCGCCGCGACGAGCAGAGCACCCGCGCCAAGGAGCGGGTCTTCAGCCCGAGGAGCGCGGACGGGGCGTGGGATTTCCGCGATCAGCCGCCGGAGTTCTGGGACCAGTACAAGACCGAATTCCCCGAAGGCACCCATGTCCGCATCCATCCCCTGCTGCATTGGACCGAGCTCGACATCTGGCGCTATACCAAGCGCGAGAAGATCCCGGTCGTGCCGCTCTATTTTGCGAGGGATGGCAAGCGGTACCGGTCGCTGGGCGAGAAGAACATCACCTTTCCGGTCGACAGCAACGCCGACACCATCGACGCGATCATCGCCGAGCTCGAGGTGACCCGGACCCCCGAGCGGGCCGGCCGGTCCATGGACCATGAATCCGAGGACGCCTTCGAGCGTCTGCGCAGCGACGGCTATATGTGAGCCCCGACCCATGGCCAAGAGCAAGAAAACGCCCGTCGCGCCGCTGAAGATCGTGATCGTCGGCCATGTCGATCACGGCAAGTCGACCCTGATCGGCCGCCTGCTGCACGAAACCGACAGCCTGCCCGAGGGCCGGGTCGAGGAACTGCGCCGGGTCAGCGAGAAGCGAGGCATGCCGCTGGAATGGTCGTTCGTCCTGGATGCGCTGCAGGCGGAACGGGACCAGGCGGTGACCATCGACAGCACCCAGATCTGGTTCAAATCGGCCTATCGGGACTATGTGATCATCGATGCGCCGGGCCACCGGGAATTCCTGAAGAACACCATCAGCGGCGCCGCCAGCGCCGATGCCGCGGTGCTGGTGATCGATGCCGAAGAGGGCGTGCGCGAGCAGACACGGCGGCACAGCTACGTCCTGCACCTGCTCGGCCAGCGGCAGATCGCCGTCGCCGTCAACAAGATGGACCTTGTCGACTTCGATGTGGACCGGTTTGCGGCCCTGAAGGCGGAGATCACCGGCTATCTGGAGGAAATCGGCCTGGCGCCGACCTTCGTGGTGCCGATTTCGGCCCGCGAGGGCGATAATCTGGTGGTGCCGTCGGACAGCATGGGCTGGCATGACGGGCCGACCCTGATGGACGCCCTGGACCGGTTCGCCGCACCCTCGGCGCCGGTCGACCGGCCGCTGCGGTTCCCGATCCAGGATGTCTACAAGTTCGACCATCGCCGCATCATCGTCGGGCGGGTCGAGAGCGGCATCCTCCGGGTCGGCGATACGCTCCGGTTCTCGCCCGGCAACAAGACGGCCAGGGTCAAGAGCATCGAGGTCTGGGGCAAGCAGCGCGGGCCGCGTTCCGCGAAGGCCGGCGAGGTGGTCGGGTTCACCCTCGACGAGCAGATCTTCGTGGAGCGCGGCGACGTCGCCAGCCATGACGTCGACCTGCCGGCCCTCAGCAACGTCTTCCGGGCCAGCCTGTTCTGGATCGGCAGCAAGCCGCTGACCGTCGGCGGCAGCTTCAAAATGAAGCTGGCCACGGGCGAGTCGACGGTCACCGTGCAGTCCATCGAACGGGTGGTGGACACCCAGGATCTGTCCGGCCAGAACAGCGATGCGGTGCAGCGCAATGAGGTGGCCGAACTGGTCCTGCGGTCGCGCGAGGTCCTGACCCTGGATGAATTCGGGCAGGGGGCCGCGACCGGCCGCATGGTGCTGGTCGATGGCTACGATACGGTGGCCGGCGGAGTGCTGAGCATGCGCGGCTATCCGGACCAGCGCAGCCTCTTCCAGGTCAAGTCCAGCAACCTGACCGAGGTCGAGCATCTGCTGACGCCGCGGTCGCGGGCGTGGCGCAACGGCCATTACGGGGCCGTCGTCTGGTTCACGGGGCTGTCCGGCTCGGGCAAGTCGACCCTTGCCATGCATGTGGAAAAGCGCCTCTTCAACAAGGGCTTCCACGTCTATGTGCTGGATGGCGACAATGTCCGCCGCGGGCTGAACGCCGATCTCGGATTCAGCCCGGATGACCGGGCCGAGAACATCCGCCGGATCGGCGAGGCCGCGGCCCTGTTCGCCGATGCCGGGTTCATCGTCATCACCGCCTTCATCTCACCCTATCGCAGCGACCGCGATCGGGCCCGGCAGGCAGCCGGCGACGCCTTCCACGAACTCTATATCGCCGCCGATCTGGAAACCTGCGAACGGCGCGATCCGAAGGGCCTGTACAAACGTGCAAGGGCCGGAGAGATCGAGGAGTTCACCGGCGTCTCGGCGCCCTATGAGCCGCCGGAGAAGCCGGAGCTAGTGGTCGACACCGCCCGCAGCGATGTCGAAGGCTGCGTCGACGACATCGTCGCCTATATCGAGCGGCATATCGTCGTGACGGCCAGGGACGGCGCCGCCTCGGCCAGTTGACGCCGCATGACCGGTTGCAATGTCCCCACCGATTGAAGAGGCCGAGGTCAGCGCGGTCTGTTAGGACGGCGCGGAATGCGGTTCGGCCAGCATCGGCCGGCCACGTCCGGAATCGGTCTCATCCTGAGAATCTTCTTGAGACGCCGACTCCAACTGGTCCGCTTGTTCGAGCAAGCGGCGCTTCAGAACGGGGTCGTCGGTGGTTTTGGCAAGCGCGCGAAGCTCTTGCGCCGCCTTGATCATGTTCTTTCTTATCTCGTCCATGATTCAATTCGTTTTAGGAAAATGCCGTATATCGCCTTCCAAGGGCTTAATATGGTTAAGCAAATGCTATGCCACTTCCCGTTTGGTCCGGTAACATTATTGCGCCGGTTTGCTTGACGGCGGAACGATCGCCCTGATATCGTCAATGCATTCAGTTTAATCGTTTAAACGACGGCGGCCTGCGTGCAAAAAACCAAGGGGATCCGCGACTCCGTTCCGACAATCCGGGATGTGGCGGCGCTGGCCGGTGTTTCCACCGCCACCGTCTCGAACGTCCTCAGCGGCAGCCGCTATGTCGGGCCGGAGCGGCGCAGTCGGGTCAAAGATGCCATCGACGAGCTCGGCTACCGGCCGAACGGCATCGCCGCCAGCCTGCGCAGCCAGCGTACCCGCATCATCGGCATTGTCGTGCCGGACATCGTCAACGCGTTCTTCAGCAGCTTCGTCCAGCACATCGAGGAGCTGGCGGCCGGCAGTGGCTATCAGATCATTCTGGTCAGCACCAACGAGGATGCCGAGCAGGAGCGCGAGCGCATGTATGCGCTGCTCTCGCGCCGGGTCGACGGGCTGATCGTCGTTCCGGTCAGCGACGCCTTCGACACCCGCGACGACATCCTCTCCGAGGGCGTGGCGACGGTGATCGTCGATCGTGGCTGCCAGCTGACCGGCATCGACACTATCGCCGCCGACAATGTCTCTGCCGCGTGCGAAGGCACCCGCCATCTGATCGGGCTGGGGCATCGGGACATCGCCATGGTGGTCAGCATCCCGACCCTGGACAACATCCAGGGGCGGGTCGAGGGCTATCGCATGGCCCTTGCCGAGGCTGGCTTGCAGGACCGCGCCCAGATCGTGGTCGGCGGCGTGACCGTGGAATCGAGCCGGGCGGCCGTCATGCGCTGCCTCGATCGGCCGGACCGCCCGACCGCGGTGTTCGCCGGCACCAACATCGTTGCCCTCGGGGCGATCCATGCCGTGCGGGATCTGGACCTGGACTTCCCGCGGCAGGTCTCGCTGCTGGGCTTCGACGACTTCGAATGGATGACCGTCCTCAAGCCCTATATCAGCACCATCCAGCAGCCGACCCAGGAGATGGCGGCGCATGCCTGGAAGCTGCTCACCGACCGGCTGGCCGGCCGCCGCGGAGACGTGGAGCGGGTCCGGCTGCCCTGCACCCTGCGGGTGCGCGAATCCACCGTGGCCGCGATGACGGGGGGCGGCGGATAGCGGCGGCAACAAATCGACAGCATCGGAATTCGAAAATGGCGACGGCACATGGACCGGACGTCGAAACAATGGGAGGAACGACGATGAAAAGCAGGACAATTACGCTCGGCGCGGCGGTGGCGGCAGCATTGGCGTTGTCGCCGGCGGCACAGGCCGAGGACATGGTGTACGGGGTGCTGATGAAGACCCTGTCCAACCCGTTCTGGGGCGCCATGGAAGAGGGCGTGCGCGACGGCGCGGCCAATGCCGGCGTCGAATACTACCTGCAGGCCGTGGAATCCGACCAGGCGGCGGAGCCCCAGCTCAATACCTGCGAAACCATGCTGCAGCGCGAGCCCGACGTGATGATCACCGCGGCGATCAACTCGACCATCCTGCTGCCCTGCCTCAGCAAGGCGACCGAGATGGGCATTCCGGTGGTGGATCTGGATGCCAATCTGGACCATGAGATCGCCAAGGCGGCGGGCGTCGACATCGCCTTCACCATCGGCTCCGACAATGAGGCGGCCGGAGCCCAGGGCGCCGACTATCTGGTGGGCGAGCTTGGCGCCGACGCCACCGGCCCGGTGCTGGTGATCGAAGGTCTGTCCGGCAACATCACCGGTCAGAAGCGGGCCCGCGGCTTCGCCGAGCGCCTGGGCGAGCTGGCCCCGGGTCTGGAGGTCGTGGCCTCACTGCCCGGCGACTGGGATCGCGGCAAGGCGGCCAACATCACCAACGACATCATGCTGCGCCATCCGGACCTGGTGGCGATCTTCGCCGCCAATGACGGCATGGCGCTGGGCGCGGTCGAGGCCGCCTATGCCGCCGGCAAGGGCGACGACATCATCGTCATCGGCGTCGACGGCAATGTGGATGCGGTGAAGTCGATCCGCGAAGGCCGGCTGAACGCCTCGGTCGCCCAGCTGCCCTATCTGGTGGGCAAGCAGGCTGTGGAGCGCATCACCGAGGTGATCGGCGGCGGCTCGGCCGAGACCTTCCAGTTCGTCGACACCATGGTGCTCACCCAGGAGGTCCTGGAGGCCGGCGAGCACCCGCTGCTGCAATACGTCCGCTAGCGGCCGACGAGGGCGGGGCCGGCCGAAGCGGGCCCCGCCACCCGCTTTTCCAATCTCCCGCGAGACGCTGCCATGGCCGTGATCGAGCAGACCGCGAGCGCCCGCAAGGGCGAGCGGCGTTTCGATTTCCGACTGGAATCGCTGCTGGTGCTGGTCGTGCTCGGCGTCGCCATGTCGGTGCTGTCGCCCTATTTCCTCAGCGTCGCCAATTTCCTGAATATCCTGCAGGCGACGGCGGTGATCGGCGTGCTGGCGATCGGCGCCACCTTCGTCATCTGCTCCGCCGGCATCGACCTGTCCCTGGGATCCGTGATGGCCTTCGCCGGCATCGTCGGCGCGCTTGCGATGAACAAGCTGGGGCTGCCGACCGCCGCCGGGGTCATCGGCTGCCTGCTGGCCGGCGCTCTGGCCGGCGCTATCAGCGGGTTGCTGATCACCCGGGCCCGGATTCCGGCCTTCATCGCCACGTTGGGCATGCTCAGCATCGCCCGCGGCGCCGCCCTGGTGCTGTCCAGCGGCAAGCCGGTCTATGGATTGCCGGCACCTTTCGTATATCTCGGCCAGGGGCGGCCGCTCGACATCCCGATGCCGGTGATCATCTTCCTGGTGGTCGCCTGCATCGCCCATTACGTCCTGGCCTATACCAAGTTCGGCAAATACGCCCTGGTGATCGGCGACAACGAGACCGCGGCCCGGGCCATGGGCGTACGCGTCGACCGGCATCGCCTGCTGCTCTACACCCTGTCCGGGACCCTGGCCGGGTTGGCCGGCCTGCTGTTCGTGGCGCGGGTCAATTCCGGCGACCCGACCGCGGGCCTGACCTACGAGCTCTCGGCGATCACCGCCGCCATCATCGGCGGCACGAATCTGTTCGGCGGCCGCGGCAGCATCTTCGGCACCATTGTCGGCGCGCTGATCATGGGAGTGCTGCAGAACGGGCTCAACCTGCTGGCGGTGCCGCCCTACTACCAGCCGATCGCGACGGGCACGGTTCTGGTATTGGCGGTGTGGCTGGACCAGGTGAACCGGGCCCGGAGTGCGGCCGCATGAGCCTCTTGGCCCTCAAGGATGTCCGCAAGCGCTTCGGCTCGGTGGAGGCGCTGCGCGGCGTCACCTTCGAGGTGGAGGCCGGCACCGTGGTCGGGCTGGTCGGCGACAATGGCGCCGGAAAATCGACCCTGATGAAGGCCATCACCGGCATCTACCGGCCCGATGGCGGCGAGGTGGAATTCGACGGCCGGACCATCACCGGCGAGGATCCTGGCGCCATCCGCCGGCTCGGCATCGAGATGATCTATCAGGATCTGGCCCTGGCGCGGCAGCAGGACGTGGCGTCGAATATCTTCCTGGGGCGGGAGCCGACCCGGCATGTCATAGGCCTGCCGATCGGTCTGATCGACCGGCCGAAGATCGAGTCCGAGGCGGAGCGCATCATCGCGCGGCTCGGCGCGCGGATTCCCTCGGTGCGCTATCAGGTCGGCTTCCTGTCCGGCGGACAGCAGCAATCGGTCGCCATCGCCCGGGCGCTTACCTTCGAGCCCAAGCTGGTGATCATGGACGAACCGACGGCGGCGCTGGCGGTGCGCGAGGTCGACCACGTGCTGGACCTGATCCGCGAGCTGAAGCGCCAGGAGATCGCCGTCATCCTGATCAGCCACCGGCTGACCGATGTCTTTGCGGTCTGCGACCGCATCCTGGCGCTGCGCCAGGGACAGGTGATCGCCGACGAGCAGACCGCCCAGACCTCCATGAACACCGTCGTCGCCCATATCGTTGGGGCCGCGTGATGCCCCCGGAACAGATCGGTAGGACCCCATGCCACGCCTAGGCGCGCATACCTTCATCTGGTCGGCCGAATGGTCGGCGGACGCGGCGGCCCGCATCATGCCGATCGCGGCGGCGGCCGGCCTCGATGTCGTCGAGATCCCGTTGCTGCGGCCCGATGAGATCGATGTCGACACCACGGTGGCCCTGGCGCGGAATCACGGGGTCGCGGTCACCTGTTCGCTGGGTCTGCCCCAGCACGCGACGCTGCCCGACCACCCGGCGGAGGCCGAGGCCTTCCTGAAGTCGGCGCTGGACGTCGCGGCGCGGCTGGACTCCCGCTGCCTGACCGGCGTCACTTACAGCTCCATCGGCAAGCTGACCGGGGCGCCGCCGACCGATAGCGAATACGCAACCATCGCCAAGGCCCTGAAACCGGTGGCCGATCATGCGGCGTCGCTGGGCTTGGAACTGGGGCTTGAGCCCTGCAATCGCTACGAAACCCATCTGGTGAACCAGGGCCGCCAGGCAGTTGAGCTGATCGAGCGCATCGGCGCCGACAATGTGTTCGTCCATTTGGACACCTATCACATGAATATCGAGGAGAAGGGCTTTGCCCCGGCCATCGCCGAGATCGGCCGTCATTGCCGCTATATCCACCTCTCCGAAAGCGACCGAGGCGTGCCGGGAACCGGCAATGTCGACTGGGAGAGCGTGTTTGCCGGCCTGGCGGCAATCGGCTTCGACGGCGACATGGTCCTGGAATCCTTCATGGTCATCCACCCGGACATCGCCCGCGCCCTTTCGGTCTGGCGTCCGGTGGCGGCGAGTTCCGAGCAACTGGTAGAGGAAGGCTTCGGCTTCCTGCGCGACCGGGCTGCGGCACACGGCCTCAAGCTGGGGTAGCTGTCAGGCGCGGCAGCAGCACCGCGCATAGCGTCGCGACGGCCGCACCCAGCGCCAGGGTCGAGAAGGCGAACCCCCAGGCATAGGCGCCCGGCGCGAGGTCGAGGGTCAGGCCGAAGGCGGCCGGGGACAATGCCCCGGCGCCGATTCCGAGCACGGATCGCAACCCCAGGACGCGGCCCAGTTGTTGGGCCGGCACGGCGTCCGCCATCGCCGAGGACAGGACCGAGGAATCCCCGATTGTGGCGAAGCCATAGATCGCCACCGCGCAGAGCAATAGTGGGACGGTCAGGTCCGCCAGCCAGCCGATCGAGAGGGAACACAGCCCGCCCAGAATAGCGAGGGCGATCAGCACGCTCCTGGAGCCGAACCGGTCCGCCGCATATCCGGACAGGAAGGAGGCGAAGAACCCGGACAGATGCAGCGTCAGCGCCGTCCAGAGCCCGAGTTCGATCGGCGACATCGTACCCCTTGCCAGCACCGCCGCCGCCAGGAAGGCCGGTATCCAGCCCCAGGCGCCGAACAGCTCCCAGCAATGGCCGATATAACCAAGCGTCAGCAGCCGCGAGCGGCGCTTCATCGAGGCATCGAAGACCGTATCGGCCTGCCCGGCCTCTTGAATGACATCCCGGGCGCGACGGACCGCGATATGGCCCAAGCCCCATCCGAGAACCGTGATCGACGCCGTTCCCAGGAAGGCAGCCTCGTATCCGTGCACCGCTAGGAGCGCGCTCGACAGGAAGATCGAGATCACATAGCCGGCGGACATGCCGGCCAGCACCCATCCGACCGCCGATGCCCGCTTGTGCTGCGGCGTGTTCGCGGTCACCAGCATGATGGCCGGTGTGTAGGTGCCGCCCTGGGACAGACCCATCACCGCCATCAGCACCAGGGCCGTCTCGAAGGACCGTGCGAAGAGCGCGAACAGGATCGCCGCCACGGCGGACAATACCGTCGCCCGGTTGAACACGCGCCTGGCGCCGATCCGGTCGCACAGGACGGAGGACACCAGCAGCGAAACCGCGAAGGCCGCGGTGAAGACGCCCTGCACGATGCCGGCTTGGGTCGCGCTCATCTGCCATTCCCTCAGCAGGACGCTGAGGCAGGCCGGATAGGTCATGAAGATGACGGTGGTACAGACCCGCGCCAAGAATAGGGCCGGCAAATTGACCGAACCTGTGGCGTCCTGATCGAGCGATAGGGGCGTCATTGCAACCGAGTCTGAGGGGCGCCGGAAATGGCGCCAAGGGATGGAATAGACCATACGGTCGCACAACGGGCGAACCCGTTGGACTCGTTTCGCCGGCGCGGTTCGTCGACGCCGACCCTCTACCTTTGCTGAATTGCAGATCTGGATCGACGCGGCGCAGCGGCGGTTACGCAGAGGAGTGACGCTGGTTTGACAGGAGCGCGTCGACGCAGGACCGGCTCCAGCCTTCGAAATCCAGAGGGCTGCCGAGTCGCAATCCCAACCGAAGTCGAACGCTGGCCAGACCCTGCCACATGCATAGCAGGTGATCCGAAAGTGTCTGAGTATCTGCGTCGCTCTTCAGGAAACCGGTATTGCGACCGTATTCCAGGAGCTCTTCCAAATGCACCCGAGTGCGTTCAATGGCCGAGGTGTAATAGATCTCGGCGATTTCCGGTGACGACCGCGCTTGTTCGAACATCAGTCGGTCGAATTGGAGCTTGTCCTCCTGCAGGATGAGCTGCAGCAATTCGGAACCGAACGCCACCAAGGCGGCCTCGAATTCCGGGGCCGTTGCAGGGGCGTGCGCCATGTCGAACTCGAAATGGTCGGCTTCGCTCTCCGCGACGGCACGCAGTACGCCCTGCATGTCGCCGAAATATTTGTACAGGGTCGATTTCGAAACGCTGGCGCGTCGTGCAAGCTGCTCGGTCGAGACACCGGAATACCCTTCTGCGAAAAACAGCTTTCGAGCGGCTGCGACGATCCGGCGCCGTGGTTCCACACGCTCCTGCTTTTCCAAATCCGTGCCTTTCATCGCAATCCCTAGGGGTGGAGCCGGTTGTCGCCACCCTATCAGAACCATTGACGCCGTCACCTCGTGCTATATAGTACGGTACCGTACCGTACTATATAGCACGAGGGGCACGAACCGTGACCAACACGATCCTTGTGACCGGAGCTTCGAGCGGCATTGGCAAAGCCACGGCGAACGTCTTTACCGAGCGCGGCTGGAATGTGGTCGCGACAATGCGCTCCACCGATGGCGAGGCCACGCTGAGCAATAGCGGTTCGACCTTTGTGACCCGTCTCGACGTGACCGATCCGGCCTCGATCGACTCGGCCATCGGTGCCGGCATTGCGCGGTTCGGGCACATCGACGTGCTTCTGAACAATGCGGGGTATGCCCTGCTCGGACCGCTCGAAGCCATTTCGATGGATCAGGTGAGACGTCAATTCGAGACCAACGTCTTTGGATTGATCTCGGTGACAAAGGCCGTGCTGCCGCATTTCCGGGCCCGGCGCGCGGGAACGATCATCAATGTGTCGTCGATCGTCGGCCGTATGACCTTCCCGCTCGGCTCTGCCTATGACGGGACGAAATTCGCGGTGGAAGGGCTCTCCGAGGCGCTCAGCTATGAATTCAGAGAGATCGGCGTCCGAATGAAGATCGTCGAGCCGGGGATCGTCGCGACGAATTTCGGGCGCGCGATGGAGTTCGTCGACGATCCCGCTCTTTCGGAATATCAGGGCCTCGTGGCTGCCATGGGACGTGCATCCGAATCGCTTGCCTCCGAGGCCGGTCCGCCGGAAATCGTGGCCGAGACCATCTATCGGGCCGCGACCGACGATGCGGACACGCTGCGCTATCCGGCCGGCGATGACGCCGCCCGGATGATCGCGATGCGGGACTCCCTGGATGACGCGGCCCTGATCGAACGGATCCGCGGACAGTTCGGCCTTTGAACCGATCTCGCAGGGCGATCGGCAGATATCAATCAGCGCAAGGATGGAATCGGATGACCATGGATATCGAACCGGCCCGGGAACTGCTTCGACGGCTCTATGCCGATGTGGATGCTCCCGACGTCGCGGCAAGTGATCTGGCGGCGTATTTCGCCGACACCTTCACCGACTTCGATCGGTCGCCGATGTGGTCGAAGGAACTAACCGACAAGCAGGCCCATCTTGCGTTCTTCGAGGAGTTGAAGGGCGGCTTTGCGGATTACCGGCATGAGATCAACCTGCTGGAACCGCTTCCGGACGGAAAAGTCGTGGTGTACTGGACGTTCCAAGGCACCCATGCGGGCACCTTCTTCAACATGCCTCCGTCCCGGAAGGAAGCCCGGATCAACGGCGTCGACATCTACACGCTGGAGAATGGCCGCGTTACGGAACAGCGCCATGTGGAGGACGTGGCCGGCCTGATGCGGCAGATCGCCGGCTGAACTCGTCGATTGGCCGGATCTCCTGGGACCGCCCGAATCCTCCCGTTTCGTTAGAGCCGGGCGCCGGTCTGTGCATCGAACAGATGCACCTTGGCGACATTCGGTACCAACTGGATCGGTTGGCCGCGCTCCAGGCTCGGCCGGTCCATTGTGAGAGCGCAGGCCGGCTGCGTTCCCATCTTGGCGAAGACCAGCGTATTGAGGCCGGTCGGCTCGATGACCTCGACGGTCGCAGGCACCTCTCCGTCGGCGGTGTCCAATACGGTCAGCGCCTCCGGCCGCACACCGTAGGTCACCGGCTGTCCGTCGGCAGCGTCGGCGTTCGGCGGCACCGGCAGGATGCGGTCGTCGGCGGTGCGGACGGAGGCGGTATCGCCGTCGCGATGCACGACGCCGCCGAAGAAATTCATCGCCGGCGAGCCGATGAAGCCGGCGACGAAACGGTTGGCGGGGCGGTCGTAGATCTCCAGAGGGTCGCCGATCTGCTGGATCACGCCGTCATGCATCACCACGATGCGGTCGGCCATGGTCATCGCCTCCACCTGGTCGTGGGTGACGTAGACGGCCGTCGTCCGCAGATCCATGTGCAGGGCCTTGATCTCGGTGCGCATCTGCACCCGGAGCTTGGCGTCGAGATTGCTGAGCGGCTCGTCGAAGAGGAACACCTTGGGTTGGCGGACGATGGCGCGGCCCATGGCGACGCGCTGGCGCTGGCCGCCCGAAAGCTGCCGGGGCAGCCGGTCGAGCAGGGATGAGAGGCCCAAGGTTGAGGCGGTGCGGTCCACGGCCTTGCCGATCATGCCGCGCTCCTCGTTCCGGATCTCCATGCTGAAGCCCATGTTCCGCAGCACCGACATGTGCGGGTAGAGCGCGTAGTTCTGGAACACCATGGCGATGTCGCGGTCCTTCGGCGCGACGTCGTTGACCACCTTGTCGCCGATCAGGATGTCGCCGGCGGTGATCTCCTCCAGCCCGGCGATCATGCGCAGCAGGGTGGACTTGCCGCAGCCGGACGGGCCGACCAGCACGACGAACTCGCCATCGGCCATGTCGATGTCGACGCCATGCAGCACCGGCACCGAGCCGTATGCCTTGTAGACGTTGCGGACGGATACGGATGCCATGGACTTATCCTTTCACCGCGCCGGCGGTCAGGCCCTGCACCAGGAAGCGCTGGATGAACGCGAAGAATATGCAGGCCGGGATCAGCGCCAGCACCGCTGCCGCCATCATCTGCCCCCAGTCGACGGAGAATTTCGACACGAAGGTCAGCAGGCCGACCGGGAAGGTCATGCGCTCCTCGCTGTTGATCAGCATCAGGGCGAACAGCAGCTCGCTCCAGGCGGCGGTGAAGACGAAGCCCAGCGTTGCCGCCATGCCCGGCAGGGTCAGCGGGAACACCACCCGGCGCAGCGCCGACAGCCGGGTGCAGCCGTCGATCATCGCCGCTTCCTCCAGCTCCTTGGGGATGCCGTCGAAGAAGGACTGCATCAGGAAGGTGGCGAAGGGCACGTTGAAGGCGGTGTATACGATGATCAGCCCGGCCAGGCTGTCGGTCAGCCCCAGCGGCGTCATCAGCCGGTAGATCGGCGCGATCAGCATCACCAGCGGGAACATCTGGGTCAGCAGCATAATGAAGACGACGATGTACCGGCCGCGGAAGTGGAAGCGCGAGAAGGCGTAGCCGGCCGCCGCCGCCACGATGGTCACGATGGCTGCGGTGCCCAGCGACACCATCACGCTGTTGGCGAAGAAGGCGGGGAAATCGCTCTGCAGCAGGACGAATTCGAAATTTTCCCAGGTCATCCGGGACGGCCACAGGGCAACGCCCTCGGTGAACAGCAGCCGGTCCGGCGTCACCGAGATCTTGATCAGCCAGAACAGCGGGAACAGTGCAAAGAGCATGTAGCAGGCAAGCGCGCCGTAATGCCCGACCGTAAGGGCGAGGGCCTTCCGCCGACTTTGGCCGACCGCGATCATGTCACCCTCGGCAGGCGCTGGCGCATTTTCAGGAGGATGACGGCGTAGAGCAGCAACAGGAGCAGGAGCGCCGTGGCGACCGTCGAGGCGTAGCCGAAATCCAGCTTCTTGTACGCGGTGGTGAAGATGTAGCTGGAGAGGATCTGGGTGGAATTGGCCGGACCGCCATTGGTCATCACGACGATCAGGTCGGCGAAGTTGCTGATCCAGATGGTCCTGAGCAGCACGGTGATGGCGATCATCGGCGCCAGGAAGGGCAGGGTGATCTTGGTGAAACGCTGCCAGGCGGTGGCGCCGTCGATGGCGGCGGCCTCGTGCAGCTCGCGCGGGATCGACTGCAGCGCCGCCAGCAGGGTGATGGCGAAGAAGGGGATGCCGAACCAGACATTGGCGACGATCGGCCCCCACATGGCGATCGCCGGGTTCGACAGGATGTTGTAAGGCTCGGCGATGATGCCGAGATCGGCTATCCAGTGCGGCAGCGGGCCGATCACCGGGTTGAACAGCCAGGCCCAGGCCAGGCCGGACAGGAAGGTCGGCACCGCCCAGGGCAGGAAGACCAGCGCCTGCACCAGCTTGCGGCCGGCAAAGGCGCGATCCAGCAGCAGGGCGAGGCCGAGGCCGAAGAAGAACTGCAGCACCAGCGAGCCGCCGGTCCACCACAGCGTGTTCCACAGTGCCCGCCAGAAATGCCGGTCGCCGATCAGTTCCTCGAAATTCTCCAGGCCGACATAGCCGGTCTTGAACGGGTTCAGGAGCTCGATGTTCTGGAAGGCATAGGAGATGCCGACCACCAGCGGCACGAACATCACCAGCGCCAGCAGCACCAGCGCCGGACTAAGATAGAGGTAGGGTTCGAGGATGACCGAGAGGGCGCGCCGATGCGGCGCCGGGACGGGAAGCCCCGGCGCCGCGACCGCCCGGTCGGTTATTGCTCGGCCAGCCATTTCTGCTGTGCGGAGGTCAGGTACTCGGCCCATTCGGCCGTGACGTCTTCCGCGGTGCGCTCACCCAGCAGCGCCTCCTGCCCGGTCTGCACGACCATGACATCGGCGAAGTAGGCGAACTCCTCCAGATAGGTCGGCAACGAGGTGAAGTCCCAGCGCGGATCGTTCATCTCGGTGAACCAGCCTTCGAACTGCTCCGTGGCGAAGAACGGATCCTGGTCCGCACCCTTGTGGATCGGGATCACGCCGACGAATTTCGACCAGTCCAGGTTCGACTCCCGGCTTGAGAGATGGGAGATCAAGGCCCAGGACTCGTCGCGATGCTCGGTCGCGTCGAACATCGCCCAGCCGGCATAGCCGATCGATGGGAAGGCCTTGCCGGCCGGTCCCAGCGGCATCGGTGCGACGGCGAAATCCTCCGGATCCATGCGCTCCGACACGGCGATCAGCGCATCCGGGTCCTGGTCGAGCATGGCGCAGGTGCCGGAATAGAAGCCGGAGACGATCTCGTTGAAGCCCCAATTGACGCTGTCGCGCGGCGCATAGCCGTTCTTGTACATGTCGACCAGGAACTGGAAGCCCTCGACCGCGGCCGGGCTGTCCAGGGTGCTGCGGCCGTCCTCGTCGAAGAAGGCGTTGTCGCCGGCCATGGTCAGCATCATCATCAGCCAGCCATTGGCGCCGCCCTGACCGCCGCGCAGGCAGTAGCCGGTCTTGCCGTCGCCCAGCGCGGAGATGCGCTGCGAGGCGACCATGAACTCCTCCATGGTCTCCGGCGGACCGTCCAGCCCGGCCTCGGCGAACAGGCTCTTGTTGTAGAACAGCGCCCGGATATAGAAGCCGTAGGGGATCATGTAGGCGGTGTTGTTGGCGAAACGGCCGAATTGCAGGGTCCGGTCGGTCAGCTCGGCGGTGCCGTCCCAATCCTCCAGATACGGCTCCAGGCTGACGAGCTGGCCGTTATTGGCATAGAGCGACAGCCAGCGGTCCGGCATCTCCACCACATCGGGGATCTGGCCACCCTGCACCATGGTGGCGAGCTTCTCGAAGGCCTGCCCCCAGGGCAGCGAGGTGATTTCCACCGTCACGCCGGGATTGGCGGCCTCATACTGGTCCACCATGCCGCGCAGCACCTCGGTGCGCTGCGGGCTGGTGATGACCTCGACCAGTTGCAGGGTGGTCTGCGCACTGGCCGATCCGGCAGCCATGGCGAAGGCCAAAGCGGTGGTGGCGAACAATCGTCTCATTACCGTCCTCCTCTGTCGTATGCCGGCCGTTCGTCGGCCGGCGGTTATGTTCCAAGTGCAAACGAGAATGCGCGGTCCAGATCGGCCCAGAGGTCCTCCGTATCCTCCAGGCCCACATGCAGCCGGACCACTTGCGGCGAAACGCCGAAATCCACGGCCGAGTTGGGCCCGCCGGTCTGCTGCATCACCGCGCAGGCTGGCAGGACCAGGCTTTCATGACCGCCCCAGCTGACGCCGATCTTGAACAGGCGCAGTGCGTCGCAGAAGGCGGGGATGTCGAGCGCCGCATCGGCCTCGAAGCTGAGCAGGCCGGATGCCCCTTGCAGCACGGTACCATCGATGCGGTCCTCGAGCGCCGGGTGGAATACTCTTGAGACGGCGCGATGCCGTGCCAGACGTCGCGCGATCTCGGTGCCGCTGCGGTCGTGCTGGGCCATGCGCAGCGGCAGGGTCCGGAGACCGCGGACCAGCAGCCATCCCTCGAATGGCGACAGCTTGGCGCCCAGGGAGGGCAGGATCAGGTCGTTGACCCGGTCCACCAGGGCACGCCGGCCCGCCACCACGCCCGCAACGGTATCGCTGTGGCCGCTCAGATATTTCGAGGCGGAATGGACCACCAGATCGACGCCCTGGGTCAATGGCTGCTGGAAGACCGGAGTCGCCCAGCTGTTGTCGATGACGCTGACGACCCCGTGCTCCCGGGCCATGTCCGCCAGCAGGGGGATGTCCTGGGTTTCCATCACCCAGCTCGTCGGGCTTTCCAGGTAGAGCATGGCCGCGCCCGGCAGGGCGCGCTCCACCGCCACCGGGTCGCCGCCGTCCACGAAATCGACCGTGATGTCGAACCTGGGCAGCAGCTTCAGGAACAGGCGGTAGGCATCGGGATAGACATGCCGGACGCTGACGATCCGGTCGCCGGCCTTCACATTCGACAGCACCGCCGCGCTGATCGCCGCCATGCCACTGGCCAGCCCGCGCGCCGCCTCCGCCTTCTCCAGCGCCGCGACCTTGGATTCGAATTCCATGACCGTCGGGTTGTCGCCGCGGCTGTAGATCGGTCGCCGGTTCTCTCCGGCCAAGCTTCGCTCAAGCTCGGCGAAATCGCCATAGGTGAACAGCGATGTCTGGTAGATCGGCGGCACCACCGCACCGAACGGGAAGTCGCCGTCATGGGCGACCACCGTTGCCGGCCGGTCTGTGTCGCCGTCAGCGCGCATTGGCTTCGGGGGCCGCCCGTACGTCCTGCTCGACAATCTCCAGGATCGCCAGGGTCTTGTTCCGCGCCGTCTCCGGATCGCGCGCCTTGATCGCCTCGAACAATTCCCGGTGCAGATGGAAGGACCGCCGGGCGAAATCCTGCTGGCCGAACGGGTGGGAGAAGAAGTCGTGGAAGGCCTCGTACATGGTCGCGACGATCTGACCGAACAGCGGGTTGCCGGTCGCGTTGTAGATCGACAGGTGAAACTCCCAATCCTCCTGCGGCGCGTCGCCGTATTTCCGATGCATCGCCTCCATGTGATCCAGCTTGCCCTCGATCTCGGCGATCGCGGCGTCGCTGGCCTTGCTGGCGACGATGGCGGCGGCCTCGGCCTCCAGGGCGCGGCGGATGTCCAGGGTGCGCAGCAGGCTGTCCCGCTGGCGCTGGATGGTCAGCGGCAGGTGGATCGCGTCCCGGTCGACGGCAGCACGCAGATAGGTGCCGCTGCCCTTGCGCATCTCGACGATGCCCAGCGCTTCCCAGCGCTTCAGGGCTTCGCGAATGGTGGATCGGCTGACCTGCAGCCGGTCCGCCAGTTCCCGCTCTGCCGGCAGCCGGGTGCCGACCGCGAAACCGGAACCGGCGATAAACTCCGCGAGGCTTTCCAGGACGGCGCTGTCGCGGGTCTGCGTCCGGATCGGACGCAGCGTCGGCGGTGCCGCGGCGGCATCCGGTCCGGCAGGATGGGCGGTTTCGCGACGCGCGCTTAATTGGTCTGACATCTCGACCAAAATTATTCCGGTCGGGATGCGGCCCTGTCAATCCGGTTTCGCTGCCAGGGCGCGCATATCCGGCGCTTTGCGCGATTTCAGATGATGCTAGAGTTCGCGCCGCAGGACGCATCGGGCAGCGAGGGGGAGTCTGGCAATGAGGATCGGGATCGATCTCGGCGGTACAAAGATCGAGGCGATCGCTCTGAACGAGGACGGCCGGGAACTGGGCCGGCATCGCGTGCCCACGCCGCGTTTCGACTATCAGGGGTCCATCGACGCCATCGCCGGGCTGGTCGAACGGCTGGAGGCGGAGACCGGAGAGCGGGGAACGGTCGGTGTCGGGATGCCGGGCGCGCTGTCGCCGGTCACTGGGCTGGTGAAGAACGCCAATTCGACCTGGCTGATAGACACCGCATTCGACCGCGATCTGTCGGCCGCCCTGGATCGGCCGGTGATCTGCGTGAACGACGCCAACTGCCTGGCGGTTTCGGAGGCGGTCGACGGTGCCGCGGCCGGGGCCGGCGTGGTCTTCGCTGCCATTCTGGGCACCGGCGTCGGCGCCGGCATCGCCATCGATGGCCGGGCCCATGTCGGCGGCAATGCGATCGGCGGCGAATGGGGACACATCCCGCTGCCTTGGGCGAAGGACGATGAGCTTCCAGGGCCAAATTGCTATTGCGGCAAGACCGGATGCCTGGAGACCTGGGTGTCCGGCACCGGCCTCCAGGACGATTTCGAGCGCGTCACGGGCGAGCGGCCCAGCGGCGCGGAAATCGTCGCCCGGGCCGAGAGCGGGAACGCCGAGGCCGAGGCCGCGCTCGCCCGATACGAAGACCGGCTGGCACGCGGACTGGCCGCGATCATCACAGTGCTGGATCCGGACGTGATCGTGTTCGGCGGCGGCATGTCGAATGTCGAGCGGCTGTACCGCTCGGTGCCGGAGAAGCTGCCGCAATGGGTCTTCGGCGGGGAATCGGCAACGCCGATCCGCCGCGCAAAGCACGGCGACTCAAGCGGCGTACGGGGTGCGGCCTGGCTGTGGCCGCCGGGAGGAGACTGAACGGATAGACCGGTCAGTTGCGGTCCATATCCTCGGGGTCATCGAGATAGAAATTGGCAACCCAGCCGGCGAGCACGTGTTCGCAGGCGTTGTTGACGCATTGCGGCGTGCCGACGAACACCCATTGGCCCCTGCGGTCGCCGATGGTCACTTCGCGGCCCATTTCCAGCGCCGCGACCTGGTCGCCCGGGTTCAACTGGGTGATGACCGGCGCTCCGATCCTGGGATCCGCTCGCACGTTCAGCGGGCCGGCATTGACCCGCCACCATTGGCCTTCATAACGGTCATAGCTGGATCGCTTGATCTGGTCTGCCAGGGCCGGCGAGGCGATCAGGGACATCGCCGCGAGGGCCGCGAGGGTGAGTGCCGGAAGCCTGTTCATGATGGGACCTCTGCCTGTGCCGAATGAACCGTCGGCACTCTATGCCGCAACCCTTTCGGAAAGGTGACCGGTCCGATGGCCGCGGGCGTCGGGTTCGCCTTGCGGCGACGGTCCGGCGGCGATAGGTATGGGCGCCTGAAATTCCAGCATCCAGGAGACCTCCCATGAACCGCGATGCGGTATTCGCCAGCCTGGGACTCGGCAAGGCCGCTCTCTCCGGCGGTAGCTTGCCGGTGACATCGCCGATCGACGGGGCCGAGATCGCCCGCGTTTCCGAGCACACCACAGCCGATGTGGATGCCGCCATCGAGCGGGCCGTGGCGGCGTTCGCGACCTGGCGGGCCGTTCCCGGACCGCGCCGTGGCGACCTGGTGCGGCTGTTCGGCGAAGAGTTGCGGGCCAACAAGGAGGCGCTCGGCCGGCTGGTGACCCTGGAGTGTGGCAAGATCTTCCAGGAGGGCCTCGGCGAGGTCCAGGAGATGATCGACATCTGCGACTTCGCCGTCGGATTGTCGCGCCAGCTCTATGGCCTGACGATCGCCTCGGAACGGCCCGGCCATCGCATGAGCGAGACCTGGCAGCCGCTGGGGCCGGTCGGCGTGATCAGCGCCTTCAATTTCCCGGTCGCGGTGTGGAGCTGGAACACCGCCCTGGCGATCGCCTGCGGCGATCCGGTTATCTGGAAGCCCTCGGAGAAGACGCCGCTCACCGCCCTCGCCTGCCAGGCGCTGTTCAACAAGGCGCTGGCGCGGTTCGGCGATGCGCCGGAGGGGTTGCTGTCGGTGCTCATCGGCGGGCGCGAGATCGGCGAGCGGCTGGTCGACGATCCGCGGGTGCCGCTGATCAGCGCTACGGGCAGCACCGCCATGGGACGGCAGGTCGGCCCCCGGGTGGCGGCGCGCATGGGCCGGTCGCTGCTGGAGTTGGGCGGTAACAACGCGATGATCGTCGCGCCCTCGGCCGATCTCGATCTCGCGGTGCGGGCCATACTGTTCTCCGCCGTCGGAACCTGCGGCCAGCGCTGCACGACCCTGCGGCGGCTGATGGTGCATGACAGCATCTATGACCGCCTGGTGCCGGCGCTGAAGAAGGCCTATGGCGCGGTGCGGATCGGCGATCCGCTGGCGGCGGAGACGCTGGTCGGTCCGCTGATCGACGGGGCCGCATTCGAGCGCATGCAGGCGGCGTTGGACGCCGCCCGCGCCGATGGCGGCACCGTGACCGGGGGCGAGCAGGTGAATGGCGGGGTGCCGGATGGCGGCTGCTATGTCTCGCCGGCCATCGTCGAAATGCCGGGACAGACCGACATCGTGCGCGACGAGACCTTCGCCCCGATCCTCTATGTCATGCGCTACTCCGCGCTGGACGAGGCCATGGCGATGCATAACGGTGTGCCCCAGGGCCTGGCGTCGTGCATTTTCACCACGGACATACGCGAAGCCGAGACCTTCCTGTCCGCCGCCGGCAGCGATTGCGGCATCGCCAACGTGAATATCGGGCCGAGTGGGGCGGAGATCGGCGGCGCGTTCGGTGGCGAGAAGGATACCGGCGGCGGCCGGGAATCCGGCTCCGACGCCTGGAAGGCCTATATGCGGCGGCAGACCCAGACGGTGAATTATTCCCGCGAGTTGCCGCTGGCGCAGGGAATCGAATTCAATCTTGATTAGGCGGCGCTCGGCCTTTGGGCCGTCAGCCGGATTTCAGTTGGGGAAAACATGACGCAGCTGCAGGACTTCTGGGCCCTGGTCGTCGACGTCTGGAACAACGGCTTTCTGGGCATCGACATCGGGGAAATCCTGATCGCAATTGCAATCCTTCTCGGGTTCCTGGTGTTCCGCCGCCTGTTCACCCGGATCGTGCTGGCCCGTCTGAAGGCCTGGACCAAGCGCACCAAGAACAACGCCGACGAGAAGATCATCCACGCTCTGGAAGGTCCGATCCGGTTCATTCCGCTGGTGCTGGGCGTCTTCGTGGCCACGGAATACCTGTCGCTGGAGGGCAGCCTGGCGATCGGGGCCGAGAACCTGGTCCGATCGCTGATCGCCTACACCATCTTCTGGGCCTTCCATCAGCTGGTCGAGCCGATGAGCTTCGTGCTGGGGCGGCTGGAACGGGTGTTCTCGCCGGAGATGATCGACTGGCTGAAAAAGGCCATCAAGGTGGCCTTCATCTTCATCGGCGTCGCCACGATCCTGGAGATCTGGGGCATTCAGGTCGGGCCGATCATCGCCGGCCTGGGCCTGCTGGGCGTGGCCGTAGCGCTGGGCGCCCAGGATCTGTTCAAGAACCTGATCGCCGGCATCCTGATCCTGGCCGAGAAACGCTTCAACCGGGGCGACTGGATCCGGGTCGACGGCGTCGTCGAGGGCACGGTGGAGACCATCGGTTTCCGCTCCACCCTGGTGCGCCGCTTCGACAAGGCGCCGGTGCATGTGCCCAATTCCAAGCTGTCGGACAATGCGGTCACCAATTTCAGCCGCATGACCCACCGCCGCATCTATTGGAAGATCGGCGTGGAGTACCGCACAAGCGTCGATCAGTTGCGGCAGATCCGCGACGGCATCGAGAGCTACGTCCTGGGCAGCGACGAATTCGCCAAGCCGCCGGCGGTGTCAACCTTCGTGCGTATCGACAGCTTCAACGACAGCTCCATCGACATCATGTTGTACTGCTTCACGATCACCACCAACTGGGGCGAGTGGCTGGAGATCAAGGAGCGGCTTGCCTACCGCATCAAGGAGATCGTCGAGGGCGCGGGCAGCGGCTTCGCCTTTCCAAGCCAGTCGCTTTATGTCGAGACGGTGCCGTCGGAGACGCCCGAGGCCTTCGTTCCGCCTACAGCCAAGCCCACGCCGGCAAAGGCCCGCAAGCCGAAACCGGTGGAGGCCTGAATCCGCTGTCGCGGCGCGGAGGACCTCAGCGCAGCTCTTCCGCGATGATCTGGCGCACGATCGGCATGGCGACCGACTCGCTCATGCCGGACCGCAGGCGAGGGTCGTAGAGGATCTCGAGCATCACGACGTCGAGTTCGGTCAGCCGGTCGGCCCCGCCCCAGCTTGCGAAGGACGTGTCCGAGCGTCCGTCGATATCGCCGAACAGGCCGAGCGCCTGGGTCATCTCCTGGACGATGCACAGGCGGTTCTTGCGTTCCGGCAGGTCCTGCAGAATGAAGGCCATGGCGAAAGGATCGTGGCCCGGGCCGGAGACACCGGCAAAGCACTCACTGCGGAAGAAGCCCGGCCAGTTGAGCCTGTCGCCGCCGACCGCCCAATTGTCGAGATAGGGCTGTAACTCCTCCTCGTTTCCGAACAGCACCACGAGGTTGGGATCGACCGGATCGACGCTGACCGGCAGCCCTGTGACCTGGCCGAGCAGTTCCGCGTGTTCGCGGACCATCCGCCGCTGGTCCTTGGTCGCCCCTTCGGTGTGGACACGGATCGGCGCGGTCCACTTATAGAGCTCGCGCGGCATCCCCATGTCGTCGCGGAACCCGACCAGAAGAAATCGCTCATCGAGTTCAATGGGCGGCTGGGAGTTGCAGCCTGGTAGGATAATCGCGGCCACCAGACTCGAAGCGATCGCCACCGACCGGATTCGGCGAGCGGCGCTCGGGATACTTGCGCGTTCCGGCTGTACCTTACTCATCCTGTCATTATACTACCGGTGCGGGAGTTGACGCCAAGAGCCCGAAGGCAATTCGGGCCGCGAAAAGGCATTTCAGATTGCGGCCTGCGGGTAGCGCGGGACACTGTGGCTCGACAAGAGGGGCGATTTTGACCATGGAGTGTATTCGGAGATTGGCCGGCGGCATTGGCGCCGGGTCGCGGGTCGTTGCGATTGTTGCCGGCCTGATTGCGGTGTCGGGTCTGCCCGGCACGGCGCAGGCGCAGGAGCCGGTGGATTGCGACAATCTGAATATCGAGCTGGCGGAGATGTTCATCAGCCCGATCTGCTACAAGACGCGGTTTCGGGGCAGTGGCACGATTGGCCGGTCCGAGAGCATCCACGGCGAGACGCCCGACTACCTGATCAACTTCCAGTTCGCCCGGTCGGGGGCCGGCTACACCTATCTGTCGTCCATCGATTTCCCTGACCTGATGGACTATTACGGGTTGTCCGGCAATCTCAAGATCCTTGGCGCCGAGGGCGATGCCGGCGATGGCTTCGACTATGTCTCGATCGGCGGCGACGGGCTCGACAGCTGCATCCTCTTTCTCAAGCAGACCCGGCCGATCCGAAGCGGATATCGGGCGCGATACTACGGCATCGCCTGCGACAAGCGACGGCAGGGAGAATACCGGCCGGAGGAAGCCGCGGCTCTCCTCGATCTCATCAAGAACTACTAGGGCGAACTCGACCCACGCCAGCCGGACAGGCCGCCGCTTCAGTCGGCGGCCTGTGCGCGCGATGCGGAGTCAGGGCTGCAGTAGAGATCGTGCAGGGTCTGGATGACCGTGCGGGCCTCGTCGCCCTTCAGCGAATAATAGATGGTCTGGGCGTCGCGGCGGGTCTCGACCAACCCGTCATGGCGCAGCCGCGCCAAATGTTGCGACAGGGCCGATTGGCTCAGATCGACGATGCTTTCCATCTGGCCAACGGAAAGTTCGCCCTCCGCCAGCGAACAAAGGATAAGAAGGCGCCGTTCATTGCTCATGGCCTTGAGCAATGTGCTCGCCTTCAGAGCGTTTGCTTTCAGCTCGGCGGTGTTCATTGGGTCAACTTCAGCAATGTCGGGTTGCAGGTCAAGCACTAGCAGCACAATCGCAGCGGCGCCATTGTCTCCTGTCCGGGGCAGGCATGGCAATGCGCGGCAGCCGGACCTAATCTGGCGCTTGGGAGCGGAAGCAAATCGATAGGAAGGCGACGCCGTGTCCGAACCGGTGACCCAACTCGATGCCCGGGATCTGATCTGTCCGATCCCGGTGCTGAAGGCCAGAAAGGCCCTGAATGCGCTGCCGGCGGGCGCGGTGCTCGAGGTGCTGGCGACCGACCCGGCCGCGCCGAAGGACTTCGCCGCCTTCTGCGAGGCCACGGGCAATGTGCTGCTGTCGACGAGCACGGTCGACGGCGCAACGAAGTTCAGGATCGAGAAGGCCGGTTGACTACTCCGCCGCCGCCGGCTGCTCCCCATGCGGATCCGCGGCCTTGGGCGGCGCCGGCAGTTCTGCAGGTTGCTTGGGCACGGATTTCCGGCGGCCCTCGATGGCGCCCATGAAGACGGTCATCAGCGGCGGCACGATCAGCAGGGTCAGCACCGCCGACAGACTCAACCCGCCGACCACGACCGAGCCCAGCCCGCGATAGAGCTCCGAACCCGCACCCGGGAACAGCACCAACGGCAGCATTCCGAACACGCTGGTCAGGGTCGACATGAAGATCGGCCGCACCCGGTTGCGGGTCGCCTCGATGATGGCGTCGTCGATTGCCATGCCGTCGGACCGGTAGTGGTACAGGCTCTGATGCACCAGCAGGATGGCGTTGTTGACCACGATTCCGATCAGAATGACGAAACCGAGCAGGGTCAGCATGTCCAGCGACTGCAGCACGAACTGGTTCAGGACCACCAGCCCGGCGATGCCGCCGGCCGCCGCCATCGGCACCGAGATCATGATGATCAGCGGATAGGCGAAGCTCTCGAACAGCACCGCCATCACCAGATAGACGATCACCAGCGCCAGGATCAGATCCAGGACCATGGCGTTCCAGGTGACGTTCAGCTTGTCTGCAGTCCCGGACAGGTTGAGCGACACGCCCGGCGGCAGACCCTGTTCGGTCAGCGGTGCGATGACCTGCTCGTTGACGATGCCGATCGCCGCCTCGAGCGGGATGTTGTCGGCCGGAATCAGCGACAGGGTGACGGTTCGGATCCGCTCGCGATGGCGTATCTCGGTCGGGCCGGAGGTGACGCCGACTTGGGCCAGGGCCTCGACCGGGACGATGGCGCCGTCGCCGGTGACCACCGGAATGGCGGCGATGCCCTGGGTCTGCTCGACCAGCGATGGCGGTCCCATCAGGGTCAGGTCGATGCGCTTGCCGTCAACGGTGATCTCGGCGACCCGCAGGCCGTCGTTGAAGGCGTCGATGGTCGCCCCCAGCTCGCTTGCGGTCACGCCGTTATCGGCCAGCCGGGTCGGGTCGGGGATGACCCGGACCTCCGGCGCGCCCAGCTCCAGGCCCGGGATCGGCCGGAACCGGTTGCCCTCGTTTCCGGGCAAGGCCTGGGTCAGGCGTCCGGTCGCCTGCAGCGCGACCCCGAGGATCGTCTCGAGATCGCCGCCTGAGACATCGAGTTCGATCGATCGCGATCCGCCGATGCCGCGTCCGAACAGCGACAGCTGGTTCATGAAGCCGAAGGTGCCGGGCTCGGCGAAGATCGGGCCACTTAGCACCGGAATCAGCTCTCCGGCTCGGCGTTCCTCCACAGCAGAAGCACCGATGAAGGAATTAGCCTGGAACGACACGAAGAAGAAATGCCGGATCTTCGGCGGCCCGCCGGGTTCCGAGTCCGGTCCGGTCTCGCTGGCCCATAGCGGCCGGACCGCATTCTCCAGATTCTGGCCGATCTGGGTGCTGGTGGCGAGGTTGTAGCCTGGCGGCGGCAGCACGAAACCGAAGATGAAGTTGCGGTTGCCGTTGGGCAGGTATTCCAGATCGGGGCGGAATATCCAGGTCACGCTTATGGCGGCCATCGAAACCGCGGCGACGACCAGTAGGGCAAGCGCTCGGTTGCCCACTACGCGGCGGGTGAAGCCGATCACCCCAGCCAGGAAGGCGCGCGCGAAGGTGTCGATCACGGGCAGCCGGATCCTCTTCTCGGCATCCGTGTTGGCGCCGTTCAGGAGACGCGAAGAGAGCGCGGGAATGACCGTGACGGCGACCAGCAGCGACAGGATGACCGAGACCGAGATTGCCACGGCGATGTCGCGGAACAGCTGCCCGACCTCCAACTTCATCACCAGGATCGGGATGAACACCATGACCGTCGTCAGGGCCGACACCAGCACCGCGCCCCAGACCTGCCGGGCGCCCTCAAAGGCGGCCTTGCGGGCCGAATGCCCCGATTGGCGGAGCCGGTAGATGTTCTCCAGCACGACGATGGCGGCATCGACGACCATGCCCACGGCGAAGGCGATGCCGGCCAGGGATATCACATTGATGGATCGGCCAAGCGCCGCCATGGCCACGAAGGATCCGATCACCGATACCGGGATCGCCAGCGCCACCACCAGGGTCGCCCGGCCGGACCGCAGGAAGGTCAGCAGGACTACGACGGCCAGCAGGCCGCCATAGAGAATGTTCTTCTGGACCAGGTCGATGGCCGAGTTGATGTAGTCGGTCTCGTCATAGAGCTGGCGCATCACAAGTTGCTGATCCGGTATCGGACCGGCGTTCAGCTCGTCCAACGCGATGTGGATCTGCTCCATGACCTCGATGACGTTGGCGCCGGTCTCCCGCTGGGCGTTGATCGCCAGCGCCGGCACGCCGAGGAACCGGATGCGGGCCCCGGGCTCCTTGTAGTCGAACCGGACATCGGCGACGTCGTCGACGGTCACCCGGCCGATGCCGCCATCGGACTCGGTCCGGCTGCGGATCAGCACCTGCCGGACCTGGTCCAGCTCCGCGAAATCGCCATCGGTCCGGACCACGTAGCGGCGCTTGCCTTCCTCCACATCGCCGGCGGAGATCGAAACATTGGCCTCGCGCAAGGCCGAGACGATCTCCGGAATCGTCATCCGGTATCGGGCCAGCCGGATCGGATCGACGACGATCTGCATCTCCCGGTCGCTGCCGCCGAACGCGCCGACGCCGGAGACGCCGGGCACCCGCTCCAGCCGCTCCTTCACCACGTCGTCGATGAATTCGCCATAGGTATGGATCGGCCGGTCATTGCCCTCCGCCCGCACGATCGAGAACCAGGCGATCGCATTGTCGTTGGCGTCGGACGTGGCGATGGTCGGCTCGTCGGCCTCGTCGGGATAGCCATTCACCCGGTCGAGACGATTGGCCGTCAGCAGCAGGGCCCGATCCATATTGGTGTCGATGTTGAAGGTCAGGGTGATCTGGCCCTGCCCGGTGCTGGAGCTCGACACGATCTCCTCCAGCCCCTCCAGCCCCTTCAGCGCCTCCTCCTGGCGGTTGACGATCTCCCGCTCGACCTCGGCCGGCGCCGCGCCGCCCCAATTGGTGGTGATCACGATGATCGGGCGGTTGATGTCCGGCGTCAGCTGGATCGGGATGGTCTGCAGGGCGACATAGCCGAACATGACCACCATCAGCACCGCCGCGATCACGGCGATCGGTCGTTCGATGGATGTGCCGATCAGGTTCATCGGACCTGCCCTCAGCTCGCGCCGTTATGCCGTACCGGCTGGCCGGGGCGCAGCCGCTCGTTGCCGCGCACCACCACCAGATCGCCCGGCGCCAGGCCGCCGATCACCTCGATGCGGCTGCCGACCGACTCGCCGAGCTGCACCGGGCGGATCATCGCCTGGCCCTCGGTGACGATGTAGACGACGGTGCCCTGGGGCTGGTTCAGGATCGCATCCTTGTGCACCGTCACCACCGCGCGGACCTCGCCCACCGGGATCAGCACGATGGCGCTCTGGTTGCCGGCCAGCGGGGCGCCGGTCTCGGTGAAATCGGGGGTCAGGCGCACGATCCGGGTGCGCGTCAGACTGTTCTCCATTGGCACGCTGGCCCGCACCAGCCCGCGATGACGGCTCTGGTCGTCCAGCACGAAGGTCAATTCGACGCCTTCCTCGATGCCGGAAAGCCGGCTCGACGGCACCGCCGCCTCGATCTCCAGGCCGGAATCGTTGATCAGCGTGACCACCGGATCGCCGACCTGCAGGAATTCTCCCACATGGGCCGCGCGGTCGCCGACGACACCGGAGAACGGTGCCCGGATCTGGGAATCCTCCAGGTCGATCAGGGCGCGCGCCCAATTGGCCTCCGACTGCAGAAGCCGGGCCTCGGCGACCGCCACCAGGCCCCGATTGCGCCGCACCTCCTGCTCGGCCTCGTCGTAACGCGCCTGCGAGAATGCGGCACTGTCCTTCAGGCCTTGCAGGCGGTCCAGGGCCTGTTCGGCCGTCGCCAGGCTGGCGGCCGAGGCTTCCAGATTGGCTTCCGCCTCATCCCTCTGGGCCTTGCGCAAATCGGCGTCGGATTGCAGGCGCGACGGGTCGAGCTCCGCCAGCAGATCGCCGCGGGAGACCCGGTCGCCGATCACCGCATGGATGCGCGCCACGATGCCCTCGACCTGGGCCGCGATCACCGCCTCGCGGGCGACGATGCGGCCGACCACAGGCGCGGTCTGGGACATCGGCTCCTGAATGACGGCATCCACATGCACCAGCGCCGGCGGCTGATCCTGCGCCGATGCCGGTGCTGCCGCGACCAGAGCGAAGCACGCCAACACAACGGCCAGACGGCCGCTGATTTCCGTTACCCAACCCATCTTCGAGTTCCCCTTCGGTACCCGCGCACGGGTTCCAATTGTCCCGAGAGTAATCGCCCGCACCGAATTCAACCAGTCCTATGCATAGATCGGCCGATTCCGGCGCCGGTCAAGGCTGGCCCCTTGGCATCTTGGGTGCGGTGCGGCATTCGTGGTACATGCGGGGTGGCCGACGCCTTTCGGCAGGCCCAATCCGACCCCTGGGAGGCAGATTGAACACTGCATTTTTCACCCATGCCGCCTGCGCCGACCATGACCCTGGCCCGGGCCATCCGGAATGCCCCGACCGGCTGAAAGCCATCCTGCGACGGTTCGAAGATGAGGCCTTCTCCCTGCTCGACCGCCGTGAGGCGCCGGAGGCGAGCGTCGAACAGATCGTCCGGGTGCACCCGGAGGTTTATGTGGAAGGGGTGCTGGAGGCGGTGCCCGATCATGGTTATGCCGGGCTGGATGCCGATACGGTGGTCTCGCCCGGATCGCGGGAGGCGGCCTTGCGCGCCGCCGGAGGCGTGTGCGCGGCGGTCGACGCGGTGCTGTCCGGCGAGGCGCGCAATGCGTTCTGCGCCGTGCGGCCGCCCGGTCACCACGCGGAAACGGCCCGCGCCATGGGATTCTGCCTGTTCAACAACGTTGCCGTCGGTGCCGCCCATGCCCGTGCCGTGCACGGGATTCGCCGCATTGCCGTATTCGACTTCGACGTACATCACGGCAACGGCACCCAGGACATCTTCTGGAACGAGCCGGATTTGTTCTACGTCTCGACCCATCAATCGCCGCTCTATCCGGGAACCGGCATGGCGGATGAGACCGGTACGGCGGAGAACATCCTCAACGTGCCGCTGCATGCCCACGCCGGCTCGCCGGAATACCGGCACGCCGTAACCGCGGCCGTTCTGCCGGCCCTGTCGGCATTCGAGCCGGAACTGCTGATGATTTCCGCGGGCTTCGATGCCCATCGCAGCGACCCGCTGGCAGCCCTGCAGCTCAACGAATCCGATTTCGCCTGGACGACGGTCAAACTCGCTCAGCTTGCCTCGGACCTCTGCCGGGGGCGTATCGTATCAACCTTGGAGGGTGGCTACGATCTTAACGCCCTGGCCGAGAGCTGCGCCGCGCATGTGAAGGAATTGATGGTCGCGTGAATGACGGCCCGATCTCCGCCGAAGGTCGTTTGCAAGCCGCTCAACGTCTTCGCTTTTCTGGCATAGTGTCGGTTCGGACTGCTATGGTCCGCGCCGCCGAAAACACAGGGTCCATCGATGGCCGATCAATCCCCGCCTTCCGACATCGCGGCGCTCAGTTTCGAGGATGCGCTCGAGGAGCTGGAAACCATCGTCAAACGCCTGGAATCCGGGCAGAGCAAGCTGGACGACGCCATCGGCGCCTATGAGCGCGGGTCGCTTTTGAAGGCCCATTGCGAGACTAAGCTGCGCGAGGCCCAGGCGCGGGTCGATAAGATCGCCAAGGCCGCCGACGGCGCACTCTCCGCAGAACCGACCGACCTGGGCTGAGCGGCATGTTTCACGGTTTGAGGATTGGCCGTTGACGGCGATCGACCCCCTGTTGGCGGAGGCCGCGCGGCTGACCGAAAAGGCCCTCGACCGGCTGTTGCCGCAGCCGCGGGATACCGAGGCGCCGATATTCGAGGCGATGCGCTATTCGGTGCTTACCGGCGGTAAGCGCCTGCGGCCGCTCCTGGTGTTGTCGAGCTCACGGTTGTTCGGCGTGGCCGATTCCTGTTCCGTGCGGGTGGCCGCGGCGGTCGAGTGCATTCACTGCCACCGGCTGGTGCATGACGACCTGCCGGCCCTGGACAATGACGATCTGCGGCGCGGAAATCCCAGCACCCATCGCAAGTTCGGCGAGGCGGCGGCCATCCTGTCCGGCGACGCCCTGCTGGCCCTGGCGTTCGAGATCGTCTCCCAGGAGGAGACCCATGCCGATCCGCTGGTGCGCAGCCGGCTGGTCGCGGCCCTGGCCAAGGCGGCCGGCGGGCGCGGGATGATCGGCGGGCAGATGATCGACATGATCGGCGAGGAACAGGAACTCGACCTCGGCGCGGTCACCCGCTCGCAGCGCATGAAGACCGGCGAGCTTTTCGCCTTCGCCTGCGAGAGCGGCGCCATTCTCGGCCGAGTCGACGCAGCGAGGCGCCATGCGCTGCACGCCTTCGCCCATGATCTCGGCCTGGTTTTCCAGATCACCGGCCATCTGCTGGACGCCGAGCGACGGCAAAAAGCGCAAAAACAGAACGATGACGCAACGGTTACTCCCGGAAAGGCCACATTCGTGACTATTCTGGGTGTCGAACGTGCGCAGGAACAGGCGCGACTCTTGACCGATCAGGCAATCCGCCACCTGGAAATTTTCGAACAGAGGGCCGACAATCTGCGCGCTATTGCGCAGTTCGTCCTCGGCCGAACGTCTTGACGAGCCGGAACAAGGGATGACGAAGACCATGCCAACGGCGACACCGCTTCTCGATACCGTCCACACCCCCGCGGACCTTCGGGCGCTCAAGCCGCAGCAGCTTCGGCAGGTCGCCGATGAGTTGCGCGCCGAGACGATCGATGCGGTGTCGGTGACCGGTGGCCATCTCGGCGCCGGCCTGGGCGTGGTGGAGCTCACCGTGGCGCTGCACTACGTGTTCGATACGCCGGGCGACCGGCTGCTCTGGGATGTCGGACACCAATGCTACCCGCACAAGATCCTGACCGGGCGGCGCAACCGCATCCGCACCCTGCGACAGGGTGGCGGCCTGAGCGGCTTCACCAAGCGGTCGGAGAGCGAATACGACCCGTTCGGCGCGGCGCACAGCTCCACCTCGATTGCTGCCGGCGTCGGCATGGCGGTGGCGCGGGACCTCGCCGGCAAGAAGAACGATGTGGTGGCGGTCATCGGAGACGGTGCCATGAGCGCCGGCATGGCCTATGAGGCGATGAACAACGCCGGCTCGATGGACAGCCGGCTGATCGTGGTGCTGAACGACAACGACATGTCGATCGCGCCGCCGGTCGGCGCCATGAGCGCCTATCTGTCGCGACTGATCTCGTCGCGCTCCTACCGTTCGCTGCGCCACCTGATGAAGGATCTGGCCGCCAAGTTCCCGCGGCCGCTGAAGAATGCCGCCATGCGGGCGGAGGAATACGCCCGCGGCATGGTGACCGGCGGCACCCTGTTCGAGGAGCTGGGCTTCTTCTATGTCGGTCCGATCGACGGCCACAACCTCGACCATCTGCTGCCGGTGCTGAGCAATGTGCGCGACGCGGCCGAAGGGCCGATCCTGGTCCATTGCGTCACCCAGAAGGGCAAGGGCTACGAGCCGGCGGAAAACGCCGCCGACAAATACCACGGCGTCTCGAAGTTCGACGTGGTGACCGGCGCCCAGGCCAAGCCGAAGCCGAACGCGCCGAGCTACACCAAGGTCTTCGCCAATGCGCTGGTGGACGAGGCGGCGCGCGACGACAAGATCGTCTCGATCACCGCTGCCATGCCGTCCGGCACCGGCGTCAACCTGTTCGCCGATACCTACCCGGACAGGGCCTTCGATGTCGGCATCGCCGAGCAGCACGCGGTCACCTTCGCCGCCGGCATGGCGACCGAGGGCTACAAGCCGTTCGCGGCGATCTACTCGACCTTCCTGCAGCGCGCCTACGACCAGATCGTCCATGACGTGGCGATCCAGAGCCTGCCGGTGCGATTCGCCATCGACCGGGCCGGGCTGGTCGGTGCCGACGGCCAGACCCATGCCGGCTCCTTCGACATCGCCTATCTCGGCTGCCTGCCGGGCTTCGTGCTGATGGCCGCGGCCGACGAGGCGGAGCTGGTGCATATGGTGGCCACCGCCGTGGCCATCGACGACCGGCCCTGCGCCTTCCGATATCCGCGCGGCGAGGGCGTCGGGATCGAGATGCCGGAGCGCGGCCAGGTGCTGGAGATCGGCAAGGGGCGGGTCATATCCGAGGGCACCAAGATCGCGCTGCTGAGCTATGGCGGCAGGCTGCAGGAATGCCAGGCCGCGGCGGAGGAGTTGTCTGCCCGCGGGCTGAGCACCACCGTCGCCGACGCCCGCTTCGCCAAGCCCCTTGACGAGGACCTGGTGCGGCAACTGGCGACCAATCACGAGGTGCTGGTCACCATCGAAGAGGGCTCGATCGGCGGGTTCGGATCCTTCGTCCTGCAGTCATTGGCGCTGAGCGGTGCGCTCGACAGCGGCGTGACGGTACGCCCGATGGTGCTGCCGGACCGTTTCATCGACCACGATAAGCCGGCCCTGCAGTACGAGCAGGCCGGGCTGGACAGCCGCAGCATCGTCGCTACCGCGCTTCAGGCGCTGGGCATCGACGAGGCTACGGAAGAGGCCTCGGCCCGGGCCTAGCCCTCACCCGGCTCGACTTCGCTCGCCACCCTCTCCCAGGGGGAGAGGGAACCTGGAATGCGCCGGCAAGAACCCTCTCCCACTGGGAGAGGGTGGGCTGCCGAAGGCAGTCCGGGTGAGGGCAGCGCACTGCCCGTACATTTTCTCCGGTTGTTGCCGTCGGCACGGCTTTTCTTGCCGCATGCGATAGCCCATAGTGGCCGCCATGACGCAGCGGTATTCCGATCCCGCCCGGGGCCTTTCGGCTCCGGGCGCTGGCGCTTGGCGCGACGAATTCGCGAGCTCCCTGAAGCTCGCGATACCGCTGGCGCTTGCCCAACTGGCCCAGATCGCCATCCAGACCACGGATGTCCTGATGATGGGCTGGCTGGGGCGGGAGGCTCTCGCCGCCGGGACGCTGGGCAGCAATATGCTGTTCCCGATGTATCTGTTCGGGATGGGAATCGTCACGGCGACCGCGCCGATGATGGCCCAGGCCCTGGGCGGCCGCCAGTTCCGGGCCATACGCCGAACCGCGCGCCAGGGCTTCTGGGTGGCCTTCCTCTATTGCGTCCCGGTGGTGGTCCTGCTGTTGAACGTCGAGACCGTCTTCCGGTTCTTCGACGCCACCGACGACAGCACGGCGCTGGCCCAGGGCTATCTGCGCGCCGCCGCCTGGAGCCTGCTGCCGTCGCTCTGGTTCGTGGTCCTGCGGAGCTTCGTTTCCGCCCACAGCCGGCCGCGCGCGGTCGTGCTGGTCACGGTGCTTGGCATCGGGGTCAACGCGCTTGGCAATTACACGCTGATGTTCGGCCATTTCGGCTTTCCGGCGCTGGGCGTCGTCGGGGCCGGAGTCAGCACCACGATCGTCAGCACCGTGATGTTCCTGGTGCTGATGGCCTTCGTGCTGCGCGACCGCCGATTCCGCCGGTACTACATCCTGGTCCGCTTCTGGCGGCCCGACTGGCCCCGGTTCCGCGAGATTCTGCGGATCGGCATGCCGATCGGCCTGGCGATCCTGGCCGAGGCCGGCATGTTCTCGGCCGCCGCCTTTCTGATGTGGCTGATCGGCGTCAATGAGCTTGCGGCCCATGGTGTCGCCCTGCAATGCGCTGCCGTGGCCTTCATGGTGCCGCTCGGCATCAGCCATGCGGCGACCGTCAGGGTCGGCCTCGCCGCCGGGCGGGGCGACCGGGGCGGGATCCACAGGGCAGGATGGGTTGCGCTCTGCATGGGCTGCGTCTATGCGGTGCTGCCGATCAGCCTGTTCTGGCTCTTGCCCTGGCAGTTGGTCGACCTCTTCCTGGATTTCGGCAAGCCGGGCAATCTGGACGTGGCAGCCGTGGCGGTGGTCTTCCTGGGCGTGGCCGCAGTGTTCCAGCTCGTCGACGGCGTCCAGGTCATCGCCGCCGGCATCTTGCGCGGATTGAAGGACACACGGGTGCCGATGATCATCGCGGTGATCGGCTATTGGCCGCTCGGCTTCGCGGTGGGTGCGGTGCTGGGGCTGACGACGCCGCTCGGCGGAACGGGTGTCTGGATTGGGCTGGCCTTGGGGCTCGCCTTCGTCGCCATCGTCGCCACCCACCGCTTTCACCGCCGCGACCGCCTGGTCGCCGGCTACGTCGAACTGGCGGGCGCCAGCGCGTGACGGCCGCGGGCCGCAAGCGGGCCGATCAGCGGCTGGTCGAGCTCGGCTTGGCGGAGAGCCGCACCAAGGCCCAGGCGCTGATCATGGCCGGCGCGGTCTATGCGGAAACCCGACGCATTGCGAAGCCCGGCGAGACCGTTGCCGCCGATGCCGCATTGACGGTGAAGGGCCGCGATCATCCCTGGGTCAGCCGCGGTGGCCTGAAGCTGGAGAAGGGGTTGGCGGAGTTCGACATCGATCCGGCGGGGCAGGTGTGCCTGGATATCGGCGCCTCCACCGGCGGCTTCACCGATGTCCTGCTGCATCACGGCGCCACTCGGGTCTACGCCGTCGATGTCGGCCATGGCCAGTTGGCCTGGAGCCTGCGCCAGGACGACCGGGTGGTCGTGCTGGAGCGCACCAACGCCCGCAACCTGACCGATAAGGACATCCCGGAGCCCACTGGTCTTCTCGTCTGCGACGCCAGCTTCATCAGCCTCACCAAGGTGCTGCCCGCCGGCATGGCGCTGGCCGCGCCCGGCGCCCGCCTTGTGGCGCTCATCAAGCCGCAATTCGAGGTCGGCAGGGGGCAGGTCGGCAAGGGCGGCGTGGTCCGCGACCCGGCCCTGCACGCCGAGGTCTGCGACCGCATCCGCGACTGGCTGGATGCCCAGGCGGGTTGGACGGTCCAGGGCATTACCGAAAGCCCGATCACCGGGCCGGAAGGCAATGTCGAGTTCCTGATCGCCGCGATCAGGAATTGACGACGCCCCTCAGCGAATGACGAGATCGGGCATGCGCATCAACTGCGTACCCGGTTCTTCCAGCAGCGGCGCCATGGTCTGCAGATAGGGCTCCAGCCGTTCGGCGGCGGCATCCAGCCGTCGGGCGCTCTCCAGGCCGCCACCGGACGCCAACTCGAAGAGCTGTTCGAACGGGTTGGGGCGTCGCGGCAGGATGACGAGGTCGGTGCCCGCCTCCGGGGCAGCGCCAGCGGCGTCGCGGGCAAGGTCGACCGCCACCGTCAACCCGCCCAGTTGGTCCACGAGCCCGCGCGACTGGGCTTGGGCGCCTGTCCAGACCCGGCCCTGGGCGACCGCATCGACAGCGTCCCGCTCCATGCCGCGGCCGGCGGCCACCCGGTCGAGGAAGCGGGCATAGATATCGTCGACCACCGCGTTCAGGCGATTGGCGGATGTCACCGAGAATCCCTCGGTCGGCGACCACATATCGGCGTTGCGGCCGCGCTGAACGCTGCCCCAGTTGATGCCGATATCGTCCCAGAGTTCGCTGGTGTCGAATTTCCCCGACAATACGCCGATCGATCCGGTGATGGTCCCCGGCTGGGCAACGATCTGCTGGGCGCCTGCGGCGATCCAATAGCCGCCCGAAGCCGCCACCTCGCCCATGGAGACGATCAGCGGCTTGCCCTCGGCCGCGGCCCGGTCGACGGCGCCGCCGATGATCTCGGACGCCACCGGCGAGCCGCCGGGACTGTTGATCCGCAGCACGATGGCTTGGATCCCGTCATCGTCGATGGCCTCGTTGATGGCGCCGGCGACCGTATCGGCCCCCATGACCTGACCTGCCAGGGCGGAATCGCCGTTATTGCCCAAGGCCACGGTGCCGTACGCGTAGACCACCGCGATCCGGACCCGTTCCTCGGCGGTGTCCGGACGCGCCACCGCCAGGTATTCGCGGGGGCTCAAAGTGCCGGCATCCGTCCCGGCCCGGCTGTCGATCTCGTCGCGCATGTCCTGCCGGGTCGCCAGCCGGTCGATCAGCCCGAATTCGACCGCTTCCGAGGCGGTGAAGGGCGCGCCGTCGACCAGTCCGCGCACCCGGCCTTCGACCAGGTCGCGATGCTCGGCGACGCCGGCGACCAGTTGGTCGAACAGGCTGCCGATCAGGCTCTCGGTCATCTCCCGGTTGGCCGGGGTGAAATCCCGCTCGGTGAACATTTCAGAGAAGGATTTGTAGTCGCCGCGCCGGGTGAATTGCGGATCGACGCCGAAATCGTTCAGGGCCTCGCGGGCGAAGGGCATTTCCGCCCGCAGGCCGGTCAGGGCCAGCGTTCCCAGCGGTAGCATCCAGACCTCTTCGAAGGAGGAGGCCAGGTAATAGGCGATATTGCCGGCACCGGATTCACCCAGCGTGTCGGCGTAGGCGATGGTGAACTTGCCGCTTTCCCGGAACCGGGACAGCGCGGCCGCCAACTCCTGGGCGGTGGCCATGCCGAAGGCGTCGCCGTCGAAATGGCCGACCAGACCGGCGACCCGCGGATCGTCGCGCGCCAGGTCGATCGCCTGCACCAGCTCTCGCAGGGTCGCACCGCGGCCGCCGCCAAGCTGGCCGAACAGAGGGTCGGCCGGTTGCCGGTCGGCGGGGCCGGTCCGCATGTCCAGCCGCAGCACGATGGTGTCGGGCGGTTCCGGCGGCACGCCGGCGGAGCCGACGATGCGGAAGGTGATGACCATGACGGCGATCACCGCCAGCACGGACAGGAAGCCGATGACGGCGAAGCCGCCAACCAGAATGCGCCAGATTTTCATCGATCCATCGCGTGATAGTCTCGGTTGGGCATCATATCGACGCCGGTCGCCACCCGGTTTGACATGTTGAAGAATCCGGCGACATCGCAGATGTCGAAGATGTCTTCCTCGGCAAACCCGTGCTCGCGCAACCCGGCGCGATCGGCATCGACGATCGTGTGCGGCGCGGTCGTCAGCTTCCAGGCAAAGTCCAGCATCGCCCGCTGACGCGGCTCCAGCGGCGCGACCCGGTAGTTCATCACCAGCATCTCGCCCAGCTCCGGATCGCCGGAGAAGTGCCGCACCGCCTGGCCATGGGCCACCAGGCAATAATAGCAATGGTTGGCCGACGAGACGACGACCGCGATCATCTCCCGCTCCAGCTTGGAAAGGCCGCTGTCGCCGAGCATGAGTTCGTTGTAGAGCGAGATGAAGTTGCGGAGCTTCGCCGGTCGCAGGCTGTAGGCCTTCAGCACGTTCGGCACCAGCCCCAGCTTCTCCTGGCACTTGGCGAAATAGGCCTTGAGGTCGTCTTCGAGCCCGTCCGGGTCGGGCACCGGCAGGTCCATCACATGGTCTGGCTGGGGCATCGGCGACGATCCTTCGCTAAGCGGTCGGCTCGAACCGCTGGGAGTTAAACCATGGCGGACGGGCCCCCGTCCACGCGGGCGATCAGATCGATCCCGCCTCGACCATGTAGTTGTTGGCGGTGCACATGGCGGCGTCGTCGGAGGCCAGGAACAGCACCATGCGGGCGACATAGACCGGCTCGATCAGGTCGGGTAGGCACTGGTTCTCGCGATGGCGCTCCAGCGCTTCCGGCGTCGCCCAGAGCGTCTTCTGCCGTTCGGTCATGATCCAGCCCGGCACGATGGTGTTGACCCGGATGCGATGGGGCCCGAGATCGCGCGCGAAGGACCGGGTCATGCCGTGCACGGCCGCCTTGGCGGTCGTGTAGGCCGGCATGCCGCCCGACGCCTCCCACCAGGAGTTCGAGCCCATGTTGATGATCGAACCCTTGCCGGCGGCGATCATGCCCGGCGCCACTGCCTGGGTGGCGAAGAACATGTGCCGGATATTGGTGGCGATGCGCTCGTCGTAATATTCCGGGGTCACGTCCTCCCAGCCATGCCGGTCGTCCCGCGCGGCGTTGTTGACCAGCACCGTCGCCGGCCCGAGCGCCTCCTGGAGCGCCGTGAAGGCGGTCTTCAGGGCATCGATATCCCGCAGATCGCACGCCTCGAATTGGATCGTCGCACCGTTACCTGCCAATTCCTCGGCGAGTGCATTCCCGCGCTCGGCATCGATGTCGACGAATCCGATCCGCGAGCCCTGCTCTGCGAAGGCGCGCACGATCTCCTCACCGATTCCGGACGCGCCGCCGGTGACGAAGACGATTGCGTCTTTCAGGCTGGTATACTGGGCAAAGGACATGGTCTGGCTCCTGTCGACTGCTCGGCCAGCGCTGGGCTTTGCGGCGTGGCGCTGACATCGGTTGCTGCCGGGGCCTCGCCGCACGGGCGGCCCGGGCGGGAATGGCTATTCGGGCGGGCGCAGCGTTCGCTGCCGTAACAGCGCGTCCGCCAGCACGCAGGCCATCATCGCCTCGCCGACCGGGACCGCGCGGATGCCGACGCAGGGGTCGTGGCGGCCCTTGGTGACGATGTCGGTCTCGCGGCCCTCCACATCCACCGTCCTGCGCGGAGTGAGGATCGAGCTGGTCGGCTTGACAGCGAAGCGCACCACCACGTCCTGGCCGGTGGAGATGCCGCCCAGTATGCCGCCGGCATTGTTGGAGAGGAACCGGGCCGGGCCGTCATTGCCGGAGCGCATCTCGTCGGCGTTTTCCTCGCCGGTCAGGGCAGCGGCGCCGAATCCGGCCCCGATCTCCACGCCTTTGACGGCGTTGATCGTCATCATCGCGGTGGCGAGTTCCGAGTCCAGCTTGCGGTAGATCGGGTCGCCGAGCCCGGCCGGCGCGCCCGACGCCACCACCTCGATTACCGCGCCGACGCTGGAACCCTGCTTGCGTATGCCGTCGAGGTATTTGGCCCAGCGCCCGGCGGCATCCGCGTCCGGGGTGAAGAACGGATTGCGGGCAACCTCGTCCCAATTCCAATTGGCGCGGTCGATGGTCTCCGTACCCATGGAGACGAGGGCGCCGCGGATGGTGACGTCCTCGCCCAGCAGCTTGCGGGCGACGGCGCCGGCGGCGACGCGGCTGGCGGTCTCGCGGGCCGAGGAGCGGCCGCCGCCGCGATGGTCGCGAATGCCGTATTTGGCCCAGTAGGTGTAGTCCGCATGGCCCGGGCGGAAGCTGCGGGCGATCTCGCCGTAATCCTTGGAGCGCTGGTCCTTGTTCTCGATCACCAGCGAGATCGGGGTGCCGGTGGTCTTGCCCTCGAAGGTGCCGGACAGGATCTTCACCTGATCGGGTTCGCGGCGCTGGGTGGTGTGCCGCGACTGGCCGGGGCGGCGGCGGTCGAGGTAGGGCTGGATGTCCGATTCGTCGAGCGGGATCAGGGGCGGGCAGCCGTCGATCACGCAGCCGATCGCCGGCCCATGGCTCTCCCCCCAGGTGGAGAAACGGAAGATATCGCCGAAACTGTTACTGGCCATGGGATTCACCCGCCAGGGCCGAAAGCGCCTCGCCGCCGAGCCGGTAATAGACGCGCTGGTCCATGCGCTCGGCCCCGAGCCGGTCGTAGAATGCCATGGCCCGCGGCGTGGTGCGCTCGGTGACCCAGTCGATCCGGGAGCAGCCGCGCTCGCCGGCCAGCTTCGCCAGGAAGGCCATGATCTTGCGGCCGACTCCCTGGCCGCGGGCGGCGGCGGTGGTGTAGAGCTCCTTCATAAACATTTGGCCGGTCAGATTGATTGCCGGATAGACGATGGCGAAGGTCGCGAGGCCGACCAGGGTGCCGCTATCCTCGGCGATCACGATCTCGCAGGATTTCGACGCCGGCAGCACCACGGCGTCGAGAAAGCGGCGCCATTCATCGGCCGAGGGTGCGTCGTCGCCCCAGTAATGCCGGTCCATATCGTGGAACAGCTCGGCCAGCGCATCGCGATCCGCCGCCGTTGCGTGGCGGATGTCGATGGTCATCCGTCTTTCGGCGCCAGGCCCTGCAGAAGTTCGGCCGTGTCGGCCGCGCTGTCCACCGCCACCATGCCGACGGTGTGATAGCCGCAATCGACATGGTGCACCTCGCCGGTGACGCCGGCGCCAAGATCGCTCAGCAGGTACAGCCCGGAGCCGCCGACCTCGTCGGTGGTGACGTTGCGCTTTAACGGCGCGTTCAACTCGTTCCATTTCAATATGTAGCGGAAATCGCCGATGCCGCTGGCCGCCAGCGTCTTGATCGGGCCGGCCGAGATGGCGTTGACGCGGATGCCGCGGCCGCCGAGATCGACCGCCAGGTAACGCACGCTGGCCTCCAGCGCCGCCTTGGCGACGCCCATGACGTTGTAATGCGGCATGACCCGCTCGGCGCCGTAATAGGTCAGGGTCAGAATGCTGCCGCCGGACGCCATCATCGGCACCGCCCGCTGGGCGACGGCGGTGAGGCTGTAGCAGGAGATATCCATGGTCTTGAGGAAATTCTCCCGCGAGGTATCGAGATACAGCCCGTCCAGCTCCGACTTGTCGGAAAAGGCGATGGCGTGCACCACGAAGTCCAGCGAGCCCCAGGCCTCGTTCAATGTCTCGAAGACCGCGTCGATGCTGGCCTCGTCGGTGACGTCGCAGGGCAGCACCAGTTCCGAGCGCACCGATTCGGCAAGCGGCTTGACACGCCGCGCCAACGCTTCACCCTGGAACGTGAACGCCAATTCGGCCCCCTGTTCGGCGCAGGCGCTGGCGATGCCCCAGGCGATCGATCGATCATTGGCGACGCCCATGATCAAACCGCGCTTGCCGGCCATAAGGGGGGAGGGAACGGTCATGCGACTGCCTCGTGACGGGTGCTGTGCCCTGGTTGGGAGCGCTGATCCTACACCAATGCATAAGGCGGTCAAACCGGGCCGGCACGGGCTCGCAAGCCGGCGGGAGCCTTTGGTTTGAGCGGTTCGCAAAGACCGGAATGGACGTCGAGGACGTGGCGCATGACGGCCGAATCGGGCCGCTTCCTGAGCTACGCCGCGCGGCGCTTTTCCGATGACCGCTGCCCCCAGGCGGCAGCGGCCCTGACCTACACGTCGCTGCTGGCGCTGGTGCCGCTGATGACCATCACCATCGGCGTGGTCAGCGCGTTCCCGGCCTTCCAGGATATCGAGGCCAATGCCCAGAAGCTGATCTTCGACAATCTGGTGCCGCAAGTGGGCACCGCGGTGCAGGACTATCTTGACCGCTTCGTGGCCAATGCCGGGCGGCTGACCTCGGTCGGTCTGGTCGGTCTGGTGGTGACCGCCGTGCTGCTGCTGGCGACCATTGAGGGCGCGTTCAACGATATCTGGCGGGTCCGGGAGTCGCGGCCCTGGCTGGTCCGGCTGCTCTCGTTCTGGGCCATCCTGACGCTGACGCCGGTGATGTTCGCCGCCAGCCTGTCGATCACCGGGCAGTTCGTGCGCGGATCGGAACTTGGCAGCCAGGTGCTGAACTTCAAGCCCTTTGTCGGCCTGCTGCCGGGCGTGTTCGAGTTCGTCGGCTTCACCGCCCTCTACTGGATCATCCCCAACCGGCCGGTGCTGGCCCGCGACGCCGCGGCGGGCGGGCTGGTCGCGGCGATTTTCTTCGAGATGTCGAAGGGCGGATTCGCGGCCTATCTGACGGCCTTTCCGGTCTATGAGACCATCTACGGCGCCGTCTCGACGGTGCCGATCTTCCTGGTCTGGCTCTATGTCGCCTGGTCGATCGTGCTGATCGGCGCGCTGGTGGCGGCCGCCCTGCCGGATTGGCGGGCGGACCGGCTGTTCGGCGGCGAGCCGGGATCGATGGCGTCGGCGCAACGGGCGATGCTGGGATTCGCGGTGCTGCGGGAGCTGGCGGTGTCAGCGCGAACGGGCGGCGGCCTGAAGCGCAAGGCCCTGCTGCGGAAGCTGCCGGTCCAGGTGGTCATCCTCGAGGATATGCTCTCCCAGCTGCGGGAGGCGCGGTTCGTGGAGAAGACGGCGAACGACCGGTGGATGCTGGCGCGAGACCCCTCGAGCGCGACTCTCCAGGATCTGCTGATCGCGCTGGATGTGGGGCTGCTCGGGGCGGGCGGCGCGGTGCCGGGCCATCCGGCCCATGAACAGCGCGTCGAGGCCCTGCTCAAGGCGGCGGAAGATGGGCAATGGCAGGCGCTCGACGTCCGGCTCGCGGACCTTTTCGCCGACGTGGATGTGGAGGAGCCGTCGGCCGAACCGGTGCGATTGGATCAGCGCGCCGGCGGCGGAAGCTGAGCGGCCGGAAGGGCCCTAGTCCAGCCCGGCCTTCTTGCGCGGATTGTAGTTCTTCCCGGGCTTCCAGCGACCGACGAAATTCGTGAGTTCCGAGTCCGGGCTGTCCGGCAGCATGATCGTCAGCTTGACGTACTGATCGCCTTTGACATTGCCGGGGCCGGCGATGCCCTTGCCCTTGAGCCGAAGCCGGGTACCGGAATTGGCGCCGCGCGGCACCTTGACCGCCACCTTGCCGTCGATGGTCGGCACCTGGATATTGGCGCCCAGCACCGCCTCATGCAGGGTCACCGGCACGTCGACCACGATGTCGCGTCCCTTGCGGCTGAAATAGGGGTGGCTGCCGACCTTGATCTCGATCAGCGCATCGCCGTTGGGGCCGCCGCCCATGCCGGGCAGGCCCTGGCCCTTCAGCCGCAGGGTCTGGCCGTTTTCGGTGCCGGCGGGGATGTTCACCTCCAGGCTGCGCCCGCTGGACAGCACGACCCGCCGCTTGCCGCCGCGTGCCGCCTCCAGGAAATCCACCGCTAGGGTGTAGGAGATGTTGGCGCCCTTGGTCTTCAGGGAGGTCCGGCCGAACAGCTCGTCGAAGATGTCATGGGCGGAGAAGCTGCCGCCGCCTCCGCCGCCCGCGGCACTGGCCCTGCCGCCGCCCCGGGCGGCGTCGCCATAGGCGCGATGAAAGGCGAATTCCGGACGCTCCCGGCCCTCGGCATCGATCTCGCCGCGGTCATAGCGGGCGCGCTTCTTCTTGTCGCTGAGCAGGTCGTAGGCCGCCGACAGCTCCTTGAAGCGCTGCTCGACCTTCTTGTCGCCGGGGTTGAGGTCGGGATGGGTCTCCTTCACGAGCCGGCGATAGGTCTTCTTGATATCCGCGTCGCTCGCCGAGCGGGATACGCCGAGAACCTCGTAAGGATCGCGCATTCAGCCCCCAGGAAACCTGTTGCAAAGCCAAGGTCAAAGTGGCGGCGCGCCGCGTGCACGGCGCGCCTATGTCTTCAGATGGCGACGAGGGGCCGTTCCCGCAATCCCCGCGACGCCTGAAAGACCCTTGAGATCGCGGGGACTTGATCGCGATTGATCAGCCCCCCATGGACTTATTGGTTCTGGATGCTCCAGGTCCCGTCCGGATTGCGGCAGGCGGTGCCGGTCGCGGTCTCCGAGCGGCCTTCCACATAGATCGTCTGGGTGAAGTCACGGCAATAGCTGTTACCGCGAGGCACCGTGTTGGTCGGCGTGATCGTTCCGTAGTTGCCGGAATCCGGGTTACGCCAAGTGGTGGAGGTGCCGGTGGGTGCCGATTCAAGCGAGCTCTGCGCTGCCTGCTGGGCATAGGCCTGGTCGGCCCGGTCCAGCGATGCGCCGATCTCGCTACCGGCCCAGGCGCCCAACAGGGTGCCGACGCCGGTCGCAACCAGCTGGCCGGTGCCGCTGCCGAACTGCGCGCCGAGAAGTCCGCCGGCGACGGCGCCGCCGATGGTTCCGAATGTCTGCTTGTCGCCCGCGCCCTGGGCGCAGCCGGCCAATACGAAGGCCGCGAGAACGGCTGGAATGAGGGCTTTGGTATTCATGTCTGGTGCCTCCTGGAGCACGGGAAACTGCTGTGCGGCGCGGCAGACACATGCGGCCGGTGATCCGGCCGGTCATGCGTTGGATAATCCCACGCGCCAACTTATTGTACGGACCAAGATAGGCGCAACTGTGACGAAAATAAGTGATGGCCGAGCACAGCGAGATCGCAGCCGTCCCGGATTCGGAACCGGAGCTGGCCGCCGCGGATGATCCCTTCGACCTGTTCGCCGCCTGGTTCTCAGAGGCGGAGCGGAGCGAGCCGAACGATCCCAACGCCATGACCCTGGCAACCGCGACCTCCGAGGGCGTGCCCTCGGCGCGGATGGTGCTGCTGAAGGGGGTCGACGGCGCCGATGCGCCGTCGCGCGGGTTCGTCTTCTACACCAACCTGGAAAGCCGCAAGGGCGGCGAGCTGTTGGGCAATCCCCATGCCGCGCTTTGCTTCCACTGGAAGAGCCTGCGGCGGCAGATCCGGATCGAAGGCGGGGTCAGCCTGGTGGATGACGCCGAGGCGGACGCCTATTACCACAGCCGGCCGCGGGGATCGCAGATCGGCGCCTGGGCATCGGCCCAGTCGCGGCCGTTGCAGGGGCGGGGCGATCTGATCAAGCAGGTCGCCAAGGTGACCGCGCGGTATCCGCTGGGCGAGATTCCCCGGCCGCCGCACTGGTCCGGGTTCCGCCTGGTGCCGCGGCGCATTGAATTCTGGCGCAACCGCCAGTTCCGCCTGCACGACCGTCTCGTCTATGCCGCCGAAGGTACGGGCTGGCGCACGGAGCGGCTTTATCCCTGAGGCCGGGCAATACCTCGATCGGAGATCGCGTCACGCGTACAGCGCGATGATGCGGATGAGGACGGCCATGGCGTATCCGGCGGCGATCATCGTCAGAAGGCCGGTGACCAGCCGCTCCAGGCGGCCCGTGTCATCCCTGGCCTCGCGGATTTCCAGCCGATCGGTCTGCTTCGCCCAGGGCCGTCCTTCGACCCCGCCTGAGCTCCGCGACAACCGGTCAGATGTGTTGCGAAGCCCGAGAGGATTTTGGTGCGGGCCGATTTGTGAACGAACGGTCGTGCTATTTTCCGGGATAGCGTGATTTTGGGCCATCATGTCTCGTTCCTCGCTGGGCTACGGGTCAGGCGGGCCGAACGCCGGCGCGCTGCATCAGGTTGTCGAACGCCTTGCGGGCGTGTCCGGTGCTGTCGGGATCTTCCAGCAGCCGGCATGAGAAGCTGTGGGACAGGCCGATGCCGTTGATCTCGAAAGCCAGCAGGTCCGGATCCGTATCGGGCGACAATTCCCCGGCCGAGATCGCGGAATCGACCATGCGAGCCAGGGCCTCGAGCCAACGGCCCTGCTGGGCGGCGACATAGTCGCGCAACGGCCCGGGCTGGCTGCCCAGCTCGAACGTCGCGCCCATCAGCGGGCAGCCGCCGGGAAACCGGCTGGCGCTGGTCCAGTTCAGCCAGTTCTCGAAGCAGGCGCGGATGCGGCCGATTCCCGCCGGCACCTTCAGTGCCGGAGCCACGACCTCACGCACGAAGGCCTCCACGGCCTCTTCCAGTACCGCCTGCTGCAACGCCTCCTTGGACCCGAAATGGGCAAACAGGCCGCTCTTCGACAGGCCGGAGCGGGACGCCAGGGCACCGATGCTGAGCCCCTGCAGGCCCTTGCAACTGGCCACGGCCATCGCCTGGTCCAATACAGCCGCCCGTGTTCTCTCACCCTTTCTCATACTAAAATAATACGACCGTTCGTATTTTTTTCAAGGGCGATCCGATGTTTTTTCTCCAGGGCGCCATTCGGCATTACACTGCCGCCGATCTTGGGACGGACCGGGGCCGCTTGGCGGATAGCCCGATTGCCGCAGGAGGCCTCGCATTACACCGCCCTTGCCTGACACCCGATCCGATCTGTCGCGGGCCGATCGTCTGCGCCGCAGGGCGACCTATGCCAGCGTTGCGGTCGGCGCGGTGCTGGCGGTGGCCAAGCTTGCGGCCTGGCTGGTCACCGGGTCGGTCACCATCCTTTCATCGCTGCTCGACAGCTTCGTGGATGTCGCCGCCTCCGCAATCATCCTGGTCAGCGTACACCATGCGCTGCGGCCGCCGGACCGCTCGCACCGCTTCGGACATGGCAAGGCGGAGCCGCTCGGCGCGCTGGCGCAGGCCGCCTTCATCGCCGGCTCCGGCCTGTTCGTCGTGTTCCAGGCCGTCGACCGGCTTATCGATCCGGAGCCCCTGCGGTCCACCGCCATGGGTATTGCGGTGATGGTGATGTCCATCGCCGGCACCGCGGCACTGGTCGGATATCAGCGCTATGTGGTCCGGGTGACGGGCTCGCTGGCCATCGCCGCCGACAGCCTGCATTACAAGGGCGACCTGCTGATCAACCTTGCGGTTATCGCGACCCTGGCGGCCTATGCCCAATTCGGAATCGTCTGGCTGGATCCGCTTATCGCCCTGGCGATAGCCGCCTATCTGCTGGTCAATGCCGTATCGGTCGGGCGCTCGGCCTTCGACCTGCTGATGGACCGGGAATTGCCCGAGCAGGACCGCGAGCGGATCGAGGCCGTGGTGCGGGCCAATGAAAGGGTGCGGGGCCTGCACGACCTGCGGACGCGCAGTTCCGGAACCACCGCCTTCATCGAGCTGCATCTGGAACTGGACGGCACCCTGACCCTCAATGAGGCGCACGACATTGCCGATGCGGTGGAAACCTCGCTCTCCGAAGCCTTCCCCGGGGCGGCCATCATCATCCACCAGGAGCCGGCCGGGCTGGAGGACGCGCGGCTCGACGACGCCATCGCCCGCGGACGTAGGTAGCGGGATTTCGACCGCGAGCTGTCGTCAAATGGTCATATGGTGATGACAACACTGAAACCGCGTTGGCCTAGACCTTAGATTCCGCTAGCCGTACCAGGATGCAAGAACCCGTGAGGCCGACGGGTCGCGCCACGAGGGATACGCCCATGGATGCCGTCATGACAGCCCGAGCCGCCAGTGGCGAATGCACCCTGGCCAATGCCCGGCTGGTGCTGGAGGACCGGGTGCTGCGCGGGCGGGTCTCGATCGACGGCGGCCAGATCGTGGAAATCGCCGAGGGGGATGCCGCATCGTCCGCCGACGTCGATTGCCGCGGCGACATCATCATGCCGGGTCTGATCGACCTGCACACCGACCATTTCGAGAAGCATGTGTTCCCCCGCAGCCATGTCCGGTGGGACATGCTGGCCGCCGCCCTGGCCCACGACGCCCAGGTGATCGGCGGCGGCGTGACGACCGTGTTCGATTCGCTCTGTGTCGGCACCGCCTGGAAGAACCCGGAACGGCGGGTGATCCTGATACCGATGATCGCGGCGCTGGAGCAGGCGGAAGCGGGCAGCATGCTGCGCGCCGAACATCTGGTGCATCTGCGCTGCGAGGTCATCGACCCGGTGACGCCCGATTTGGCCCGGCAGGCGATCGGCCGGCCGATCGTGCGCCTGGCATCGGTGATGGACCACACGCCGGGCGCCCGCCAGAGCCGCGACGTCGAGGCCTATATCCGGCGCAACATCAAGGATACCGGCCGGACCCGCGAGGTCATCGAGGCCGAGATGAAGGAGGCCATCGCCGGTTCTGCCGAGATCGCCGGCGCCCTGCGGCAGGAGGTCGTATCGCTGGTGCATGAGCATGGGCTGCCGCTGATGAGCCATGACGACACCACGGTCGAACATGTCGAGGAATCGGTGCACGATCGCGCAACCATCGCCGAGTTCCCGACCACCCTGGAAGCGGCACGCGCCTCGCGGTCGCAGGGGATGATTGTGGTGGCCGGGGCGCCCAACTACCTGCGCGGCGGCTCGCAATCGGGCAACGTGGCGGTCCGGGACCTGCTGGTCGAGGGGCTGGTGGATGTGCTGGCGTCGGACTACGTGCCGCGGTCGATCCTCGACGCCGTGTTCCGGATCGCCGAGGACCCGGAGATTCCCGCCGACCTGCCGGCGGCGGCCGCAATGGCGACGCTGCGCCCGGCCGACGCGGCGGGGCTGACCGATCGCGGTCGTCTGGCGGAAGGGCAGCGGGCGGATCTGCTGCGCATCCGGCCGACCGATGGCTATCCGATTGTTCTTGAGGTGTGGCGGGCCGGACGCCGGGTGGCCTGACGGCCGAGCTCAGCCCCGATACTTCTCCACGAAGGCGTCGACCGACAGGGGCCGGATATCGCCCAGCGCTGCTTTCAGCCGGTCCCGCGGCCAGTCCCACCAGGCAATCGCGAGCAATCCTTCGGCCTGCGCCTCGGAGAAGCGCTGCTTGATCGGCCGGGTCGGAACAAACCAGCATGCGCGCCCCACCCAATGGTTCATGCGACAATTGATCGCGCGGACTCTGGGGTCGGCTTCTGACGGTAGGGCTGCGCTTTCTCGACAGTTTCATGACTGTTTGGCGACACTGGGCGCAATTTTCTTATACAAATCGCAGATTGATCTGGCGCAGTAGTCGCGATCCCGACCGGGCCTATGATCGCTGCAGCCGAAGCAGGAGCGTCGTGATGACAGACCCCCATGTCGTCCAGGATCAATCGGAGGTGGCCGCCTTCCTGGCCGATCCGGGCAGCCACGACGGCGCCCAGGTCACCCGGATCGAGACCCATGGCGCGATGGTCTTCCTGGCCGATGACCGCGCCTACAAGATTAAGAAGGCGGTGCGGTATCCCTACATGGATTTCAGCACGCTGGCCCTGCGCGAGGCCGCATGCAAGGCGGAGCTCGCCCTGAACCGCCGGACCGCACCCGACATCTATCTGCGAGCCGAGGCGATCTGCCGGGATCGTGCCGGGCGCATGGCGTTCGGCCAGCCGGGACCGGGGATGGAGGTCGTGGACTGGTGCGTCGTCATGCGTCGCTTTCGCCAGGATGCTCTGTTCGATCGCATGGCCCAGCGCGGCGCGCTGACCGTCGAGCATGTGGAGGATCTGGCGGAGGAGGTGGCGGCGTTTCACGACACTGCCGAGCGCCGGGCCATTGCCGCCGAGCCGGCCATGCGATGGGTGGTGGACGAAAACCTGCAGGAATTGCGGGAACAACCGGACCTGTTCGCCGAAGATCGCGTCGATCGGCTGGAACGCCTGGCGGGAGCCGCGCTCGACAGGCTGGGGCCTGTCCTGGAGCGGCGCGCCGGGGACGGACTCGTGCGCCACTGCCATGGCGATCTGCATTTGCGCAACGTCGTCGAGTTTGGCGGACGTCCAACCATCTTCGATGCCATCGAGTTCAACGAGGAGCTGGCGGTGATCGACGTCTTCTACGATCTCGCCTTCCTGCTGATGGACTTGGACCATTGCCGCTTGCGCCCGTTCGGCAACCGGGTGCTGAACCGCTATCTGGAAGTCACCGGAGACTATGGCGGGCTAGCGGTCCTGCCGCTTTTCCTTTCGACCCGGGCGGCGGTCCGGGCCAAGGTCAGCGCCAGTATCGCGGAGGCGATGCCGGTGTCGCCGGACAATCGCGACGGGGCCGCCGAATTCCGACGCCTGGCGCAGGATTATCTGGAAATGGCGATCGGCTATCTGGCGCCGGTTCGTGCCGGACTTCTGGCGATCGGCGGTCTTTCCGGAACCGGCAAGAGCACCGTCGCCCGCCTGCTGGCGCCCGAGATGGACCCTGCACCGGGTGCCGTCATCCTGCGCAGCGACGTGTTGCGCAAGCGCCGGTTCGGTGTCGCCCGCAACGACCCGCTTCCCGACGAGGCCTACGGGCCCGAGGCCAATGAGGCGGTCTATGACGAGCTCTATGCATGCGCCCGAGGCGTGCTGGAGGCAGGCCATTCTGCCATCGCCGACGCCGTGTTCGCCCGCCCCGATGAGCGGGCTGCGCTCGCCGCGGCGGCCGCGGACGCCCCGTTCGATGCGGTATGGCTGACCGCGCCGGAGGAGACCCTGCGGGCCAGGGTCGAGGAGCGCATCGGCGACGCCTCCGATGCCGATTCCCGGATCGTCGCTCTGCAGGCCGGGTTCGATATCGGCGAGATGCGTTGGCGCCGTGTGGACGCATCGGGTGCCCCGGACGATGTCGCCGACCTCGTCCGCAATGGACCGGCGATCAGCGGCCCGCTGCCGGACGAAATGGCCGTTGACGCAGGTCAATGAGGGCAGAGCGGGGGGGGCTTAGCTTCTTTACCTGGGGACGGACCCGTGCCCCTGCCGAGCGACCAAGGAGGTGGCCGTGTCCTACAAGACGATCCTGGCACCGGTTTGCGGCGCCGCCCGCGACGATCTGACCCTTGCCGCCGCGCTGACCGTGGCGCGAGACTTTGATTCCCATGTCGACGTCCTGTTTGCTCGCCAGCCGGCAAGCGCATCGGTCCCGATGGTCGGCGAAGGAATCTCGGGCGCCGTCGTGGAACAGCTGATGACGGCCGCAGAGGAGGAATGGTCGCGGCGGGAGGAATCGGCGCGGCACGCCTTCGAACGGGCGGTCGGCGCATTCGATGCCCCGTTGCACGAGGAGCCGCCCGGACCGGCCACGATGACCGCGGCCTGGCGGGATGTCGTGGCCAGCGAGGAGGACGCGGTGGTGGCGGCGGGCCACCTTTCCGATCTGGTGGTGCTGGGCCATAGCCGTGGCGACGATGAAGATGCCCAGCTGACTCTGACGCTGGAGGCGGCCTTGTTCCAGGGCAGCCGGCCGGTGCTGTTGGCGCCCGCCCTGCCGGGCCAGCGCATCGGCGGCGTGGCAGCGATCGCCTGGAATGGAAGTGCCGAATCCGCACGGGCGGTGGCCGGTGCGCTGCCGTTCCTGCGCAAGGCCGATGCGGTCCATATCCTGACCGCGGGGACCCGCAAGACCGAAGTCTCGGTGGCCGAAGGGCTGGTCGATTATCTCGCCTGGCAGGGAATACTGGCCGCCGCCAAGCCGGTGGAGCCGATCGAGGCATCGGTCGGGACGGCGGTCCTGACGACGGCCTCGGATCTCGGCGCCGACCTGCTGGTGATGGGCGGCTACACGCACAGCCGGCTGCGCCAGCTCATTCTTGGCGGCGTCACGCGCTATGTCCTGGGCCATGCGGACATGTCGGTGCTGATGACACATTGACGATGCCCGGGGCCGACGGCCCCGCAAAGGCGTCGCGTTCGAAGGAAATGACCATGCTTACGATCGAGGATTGCGTTGCGCTGTGCGGCCTGACCGAGGAGGAGGTGGAGGCCATCGCCGAGCACGAGCATCTGCCAAAAATGCTGGCCGCGGAAATGGCGGCCTATCTGGTCGAGACCCCGACCGGCGAGCGTCGCATCCGGCGGATGATCCGCGAAGATATCGAGATGGCCAGCGCCCGCGGCGATCATGCCCATGCCGCCAAGCTCAAGCTCGTCCTGAAGCATTTCTTGGAAGAGCACACCCAGTCGCTTTCCTCTGTATGATGGGTACAGGCCATAAGGGGAGGAAGCGGTCGTGACCCTGCACAGGATCCGCCTGGAATTGGCGCGAACACCCGATTTTCCGATGGGCAGTTCCGAACGCGGCTACGAATTTGTCGCGCCGCTCACATCCGACGGTCACTTCGATCCGGAGGAATGGCGTGGCCGCAAGAAAGATTGCACCGTGCGCAGGTTCTGGCCGCGCGAGGATGACGAACACGGTCATCTGGTGCACACGCGGCACCGTACCTGGGCCTTCCACTACGATGGCCAGGACGCCGAGGAGGACGAGCCGATCTTCAAGTTCGATCGCCACCGGATGGTCGAGGGCGAGTATGTGACCATCACCGAGCATGACGGGACGGCCCTGCCGTTCCGTGTCGCGAGCGTGCGGTGAGCAATTCTGGGTGAACGGCCCCGTCTAGCGCCAGCGCTTGATCTTGTTGTAGGCGAACGCCATAACGATCGCGATCACGACAAGAAGCAAGATCGCGATTGTGAATTTGTAGATCAGGGCGAACGGCCAGAACACAGCGACGATGTAGACCCAGGGGTTCGCCCAGCTGAACCCGGAGTCTGGCTGGAAAAGCACCACATAGACTAGCAGTCCGAACGCCAGATACATCAGCGGCCCGAGAATCCCCCTGGAGTTGTTGCTGTCGCTCATTCTCTATCCTCGCCCTCTGGTGGCGTCCTCGCGGGTATTCGGCACGCTGATCCAGCGCCCGGTCAAGACCCGACCCCAATTCTGAACCGCTTGTGGGATTACATGCCAATGCCATGATCCGGTGCTATCGTCTGCTCCATGGCGAATGACAGCAAAAAGACCATGATCCTGACCGGGGCCAGCCGCGGCATCGGCCACGCCACGGTCAAGCGGTTCAGCGATGCCGGCTGGCGCATCATCACCGTTAGCCGCGAGGCGGTGCCGGCGGAATGCAAGCGCGATCCGAACTGGACCCACCACATCACCGCCGATCTGGGCGACGAGGCCAGCCGATCCGATTTCATCGGCCTCGCTAATGACGCCCTCGCCGGCGGTCCGCTGGACGCCCTGGTCAACAATGCCGGCATGTCGCCCAAGACCCCCTACAAGGAGCGGCTCGGCTGCCTGAACGGCGACATCGCCGATTGGCGGGAGGTGTTCGAGCTGAATTTCTTCGCACCGATCGTCCTGGCGCGGGGGTTTGCCTCTGCGCTGGCCAAGGGGCCGGGCGTGGTCGTCAATATCACGTCGATCGCCGGCCATTCGGTGCATCCCTTCGCCGGGTCGGCCTATTCGACGTCTAAGGCGGCGCTGTCGTCCCTGACCCGCGAAATGGCGGTGGAATTCGCCGAGCTCGGCGTGCGCGTCAATGCGGTCGCGCCGGGCGAGATCGAGACCGCCATGCTGTCGCCGGAGACCGAGGCGCTGATACCGCGCATCCCGCTGCACCGGCTCGGCCAGGCCGCCGACGTGGCCTCGGTGATCTACTATCTCTGCTCTCCGGACAGCGGCTACGTCACCGGCACCGAGATCTACGTCACCGGCGGCCAGCACCTGGTCTGAGCGCCGCTACAACCCTGACTCCAACGCCCGAAGCCAGGCCAGTCGGCTGCGATTCTGGGCGATATCGTGCTCCAGCCAGCAATCCAGATGGCCGGGCTCGTCGGCCTGCCGCTCGCGCAGATCCTCCAGCCGGGCGATCTCCTGCTGATAGAGGCCCACCAGGGCCGAGAGCTCCTCCCGACGGCGTGCCGGCTCCAGCAGGTGCAGAAAGCGGATTTTGAGCGCCACGACCAGCTTGGACAGCTCGCTGGCCGGCGTGGGCAGCTGCGCCGCCATCAACTCATGGAACTCGGCCTTTCCGGCCTCGGAAATCGAGAGTCGGTCTTCATCCCCGGCCGGCTCGATCAGACCGTCATAGCGCAGCAACTCCAGCGAAGAGCCCATCATCTCCAGGGTCGGCCCGATCAGATGCGCGGTGAATTCCGTGACCGACTGCGCCAGCTCGGCATAGCTCATCGATCCCGACTGCATCAGCTTGCCGAGCGCGCAAAGTCGCAGTACCTGCTTTGGCAGCAACGCTTTGTCGTGGGTCATCGACTTGCAGTCCTTGCCGCAGCTTGGAAACCCAGAAGTTCAGGGACGGCGCACAGATTCTCGTGGGGCCTCAGTACTGAGTTCAGGCCGCGGCTTCGATCCTGAGTCGTCCCCAGACATCCTTCAGGGCGTCGACCAGCCGGGCCATCTGCAGATCGTCATGCAGCGGCGACGGGGTCAGCCTGAGCCGCTCCGTGCCCCGCGGCACCGTCGGGTAGTTGATCGGCTGCACATAGATGCCGTGCTCCGCCAGCAGCGTGTCCGAGGCCTGCTTGCACAGACGCGGGTCGCCCACCAGCACCGGCACGATGTGGCTCGCAGACGCCATCACCGGCAGGCCCGCCTCCGACAGCATGCGCTTCAGGGTCGCGGCCCGCTCCTGCTGGCTGCGACGCTCCTCGCCGCTCTGCTTCAGGTGCTTGACGCTGGCCAGCGCCCCCGCCGCCACCACCGGTGGCAGGGCGGTGGTGAAGATGAAGCCCGGCGCGAAGCTGCGCACCACATCCACCAGGGCGGAGGAGGCCGCGATATAGCCGCCCATCACCCCGAACGCCTTGCCCAAAGTGCCCTCGATCACCGTCAGACGGTCGGCCACGCCGTCGCGCTCCGACACCCCGCCGCCATGGGACCCGTACATGCCCACCGCATGCACCTCGTCCAGATAGGTCATCGCACCGTGGCTCTCCGCCACGTCGCACAGCTCGGCGATGGGCGCGATGTCGCCATCCATGGAGTACACGCTCTCGAACGCCACCAGCTTGGGGCGGTCGGGCGCATAGCGGCTCATCAGCCGCTCCAGATCGGCCGGGTCGTTGTGCCGGAAGATGTGCTTCTCGGCCCCGGAGTTGCGGATGCCGGCGATCATCGAGGCGTGGTTCAACGCGTCTGAGAACACCACGCAGTCCGGCACCAGACGGGCGATCGTCGACAGCGCCGCCTCGTTGGAGATGTAGCCGGAAGTGAACAGAAGCGCCGCCTCCTTGCCGTGCAGCGAGGCCAGCTCGCGCTCCAGCAGCACATGCAGGTGATGGGTGCCGGAGATGTTGCGGGTGCCGCCGGCCCCGGCGCCGTAGCGCTGCACCGCCTCGGTCATGGCGGACAGCACCGCCGGGTGCTGGCCCATGCCGAGATAGTCGTTCGAACACCACACCGTCACGTCGCAGGGCTCCGCCGGCGGCTCTGACCCCTCGGGCAGCGGCGTCAGGCCGTGATGCCGGGCCCGCGGGAAGGACCCGGTATGCCGCTCCAACTCCGCGAACAGACGGTAGCGGCCTTCAGACCGCAAACCCTCCAACGCGCCCCGGAACAACCCCTCGTAATCCATTGTCAGCCTTTCCTGAACGCCGGTCCTGCGATTGCATTCGGGCGCGATGCCGAATTTCAGGGCCACTCTAGCCGGACTCGGCCTCGATGTGCACCCCGAGCCGCAACGCATAATGCGGCGCGATCGCCATCCGGGAATTGACTTTCGTCAACACCGATCAGGCGGCCTCGCGCTCTCGCCTCTGGAATCCGACCCGGCCATTTGACGTTCCATCCGGCTGATTTTGGGTCAAAAAAGGTCGCTATTGCGGGCGCGTTTACTTTGAATCGAATTGACTCCATTCAATCGATCTCTTTTCCTGTGCCATCAAAGCAACCGGATCTATGTCCGGTATGCGGGAAATCGACGCCCCGAATGGGGGCAGGAACAGGGAGACAACAGAAAATGCGATGGAAATCCGCCGTTGTCGCCGGTACGGCGCTGGTCGCGGCATCGTTGCAGCCGGCCGCGGCCGAGACCCTGCGGTTCGCCTTTCAAGGCGACGTTAACACCCTTGATCCTTACAGCCGGAACGAGACCTTCACGCTCGGCTTCCTGGGGAACATCTATGAGGGCCTGACCCAACGCGGGGTCGACCTATCGATCAAGCCGTCCCTGGCCGAGCGCTGGGAGATCGTCGAACCGACACGATGGCGGTTCTACCTCCGTCAGGGCGTCACCTTCCACAATGGCAACCCGTTCACCGCCGACGACGTGGTGTTCAGTGCCGAGCGCGTGCTGATGGAAGGCTCTGGCCTGCAGACCCGCCTGAGCGGGGTCGTGGATGTGGTGAAGGTCGATGACCACACCGTCGACTTCGTGACCGAGGTTCCCAATCCGATCCTGAACGCGGAATGGGACACCTGGTACATCATGGATAAGGAGTGGGCCGAGGAAAACGGCACCACGATGCCCACCAATCTCTCCGACGCCAACACCGACAATTTCGCAAACCGGAACACCAATGGCACCGGTCCATTCATGGTGGTGGAGCGGGAAGCGGATGTGCGCACGGTGGCGGTGCCCAATCCGAACTGGTGGGATGAGGCCACGCACAATCTGACCGAAGTTTTGCTTCAGCCGATTGCGTCCGACCCGACGCGGGTAGCCGCTCTCCTGTCCGGCGAGATGGACATGGTCTACCCGGTGCCGCTTCAGGACGTCGACCGGGTCGATGCCAATGACGGGACGACGGCCCTGACCGGCCCCGAACTCCGGACGATTTTCCTGGGCATGGACCAGATCCGTGACGAACTGCTCTATTCCAGCGTCAGCGGCGCCAATCCCTTCAAGGATCAGCGAGTCCGACAGGCCTTCTACCAGGCCATCGATATCCAGGCGATCCAACGGGTCGTCATGCGGGGGCAATCGACTCCCGCCGCCTCCATGGTGGCCCCCGGCATCAATGGATTCCCGGCGGATCTGTCGCGGCATCCCTACGATCCGGAGCGGTCCAAGGCGCTGCTGGAGGAGGCCGGCTACGGAGAAGGCTTCAAGATCACCATGGATTGCCCGAACGACCGCTACGTCAATGACGAGGCGATCTGCCAGGCGGTGGTCGGCATGCTCGACCGGGTCGGCATCGAGGTCGATCTCCTGGCGCAGAACAAGAGCATCTTCTTCGCCAAGATTCTGGCCCAGGGCGGTTATGACACCAGCTTCTACATGCTCGGCTGGACCCCGGGCAGCTTCGACAGCTGGAATCCGCTGCACAATCTGCTCGGCACCCGTGACGACACGTCCGGGCGCGGAACCTTCAATGTCGGCGGCTATTCCAACCCCGGTATCGATGACCTGGCGAACCAGATCCTGGTTGAGACCGATCTGGAGAAGCGAGGCGATCTGATCGACCAGGCCTGGCAGATGCTGCATGACGATGTCGGGTATATCCCGTTGCATCAGCAGGCGCTGTCCTGGGGTGTGCGCGACGGCGTGGAGTTGGTGCAGCGCGCCGACAACGTGTTCCACTGGCGCCACGTGATCATCGGGAACTGACCGCTTGCGCGGCGACCGGGGGGCTTCGACCGCCTCCCGGTTGCCGTTTGGCTTGCGCGACCCCCGGCCAGTGGGCATGCTGCGACGAATGCATCGATTCCGACATGTCGTACGATGCTATAACCACCATGCGTTCCGGGATTCCAATCCACGCCCCGGCGTGAGATTCGGATGCCGGCACGGAGCGTGCCGCTCCAGCCCGGACGACGGATACGACAACGGATGCGCCGAACGGCGCCAAGAATAGGGAGTTTTTCGATGAGGATTTTGGTACCTGCGCTGGGGGCCATGCTGGTTCTTGGCACGGCGACCGCCAGCCTTGCGGACGGCCATCGCGTCATGCGATGGGCCAGCGCCGGTGATGCGCTGACACTCGACCCCCACGGCCAGAATGAAGGTCCGACTGCGACCATGTCGCACCAGATCTACGAGCCGCTGGTAAACCGCGACAACGACCTGCAGATTGTCCCGGGCCTGGCGACCTCATGGGAGCCGACCGACGACCCCAATGTATGGGAATTCAAGCTTCGCCAAGGCGTTACGTTCCATGACGGGGCGGCGTTCAATTCCGAGGACGTCGTGTTCTCACTCAACCGGGCGCGGCACGAAATCTCGGACTACAAGGGCCTGCTGACGTCGATCACCGAGGTGCGGGCAGTCGACGAGTATACGGTGCATGTGGTCACCGACGGCCCCAACCCGCTGTTGCCCAACAACCTGACCAACCTGTTCATGATGGATAAGGGTTGGTCGGAGGCCAACGGCGTCGAGCTGCCGCAGGACTTCGCCGCAGGCGAGGAGACATACGCGGCGCGCAACACCAACGGCACCGGCCCGTTCGTCCTGGAGTCGCGCGAACCCGGCATCCGCACCGAAATGGTGCGCAACGAGGATTACTGGGGCAAGGACGAGTTCCCCAACGAGATCGAGCGGATCGTGTATACGCCGGTCACCTCTGCCCCGACCCGCGTGGCCGCGCTGCTGTCCGGTGAGCTCGATTTCGTGCTCGATCCGCCGGTGCAGGATCTGCGGCGCCTGTCGGCGGCCGACGGCATCAAGGTCACCACGACCCCGCAGAACCGCGTGATCTTCCTCGGCATGGACATTCGCGAGGACGACCACGAGTACGACAACATCACCGGCCACAACCCGCTGTCCGATCTCCGGGTGCGGCAGGCGATGAACCTCGCCATCGACCGCGACGCCATCCAGCGTGTGGTGATGCGCGGGCAGTCAGCGCCGGCCGGCATGGTCGCTCCGCCCTTCGTCAACGGCTACACCGAAGAGATGGACGTCCGTTCGGCGCAGGATATCGCGACCGCCCAGTCGTTGCTCGACGAGGCAGGCTATGGCGGTGGCTTCGACATCACCCTGCACTGCCCGAACGATCGCTACATCAACGATGAGGCGATCTGCCAGGCGGTGGTCGGCATGCTTGGCCAGGCGGGGATCAATGTCAGCCTGGATGCCCGTCCGAAGAGCATTCACTTCGCCGAGCTGTCGAACCGCAACACGGCGTTCTACATGCTGGGCTGGGGCGTCCCGACCTTCGATTCGGAGTACATCTTCAGCTATCTGTTCCACACCGATGACGGCACCCGCGGGTCCTGGAACGGCACGCATTTCACCAATGCGACCGTCGACGAGCTCACGGTGGACATCGTCACCGAGGTCGATCTGGCGGCGCGCAACGCCAAGATCCAGCAGATCTGGGACATCGTGAACGCGGAAGTGATCTATCTGCCGCTGCACCACCAGGTGCTGAACTGGGCGATGGCGGACAACGTCAACGTCCACATTCGCGGCGACGATTCGGTCCGCTTCAAGTACGTCACGTACAACAACTAGATCGGTTCAAGGGGCCGCCGGACGACCATCCGGCGGCCCTTTCGATACCGGCGTCCAGAACAGGTCGAAGGCAAGGCCATGGCGGCATTCATCGTCAGGCGGTTGATCCAGTCCATCATCGTGATGCTGGTGGTGTCCTTTGTCGCCTTCCTGCTGTTCAACTATGTGGGCGACCCGATCAACAACATGGTCGGGCAGGAGACCACGAACATCGAGCGCGATGAGCTGCGCGAGCGGCTCGGTCTCAACGATCCCTTCTACGTCCAGTTTGTCCGCTTCGTCGGCAATGCGGTACAGGGCGAGTTCGGCATCTCCTATCGGCTGGCGCGCCCGGTTGAGGAACTGATCGCCGAACGGCTGCCGGCCACCCTGGAGCTGTCGATCGTATCCGCGGTGATCGCGGTGGTGCTCGGCCTCGTCATGGGCGTCTATACAGCGCTGAACCGGGATGGCGCCGGCAGCCGGCTGGTGATGTTCCTGTCGCTGGTCGGGGTATCCTTGCCGACCTTCCTGATCGGCATTTTGATGATCTACCTGTTTGCGGTGACACTGCCGCTGCTGCCCTCATTCGGACGCGGGCAGGTGGTGGATCTCGGATGGTGGACGACCGGCCTGCTGACTGTCAGCGGGCTGAAGGCGATCATCATGCCGGCTTTCACCCTGGCGCTGTTCCAGATGACCCTGATCATGCGCCTGGTGCGGGCGGAGATGCTGGAGGTCCTTCGCGCCGACTACATCAAGTTCGCCCGCGCCCGGGGGCTTTCGGATCGGGCGGTGAATTTCGGCCACGCGCTGAAGAACACCATGGTTCCGGTCATCACCATCACCGGCTTGCAGCTGGGCGCAATCATCGCCTTCGCCATCATCACCGAGACGGTGTTCCAATGGCCCGGCATGGGGCTGATGTTCATCCAGGCGGTGAATTTCGCCGATATCCCGGTGATGTCCGCCTATCTGGTGCTGATCGCCCTGTTCTTCGTCATCATCAACCTGATCGTCGACCTGCTGTACTACGCCGTCGACCCCAGGCTCCGCATCGAATCCTCCGCCGGTGGCGGCGGGCATTAGCAGGGCGGATCGCCGCATGACTACCCAGGACCAGACCCAGGAACTGCCGAGCCACGCCACTACTGCAGAAAAGCTGGCGATCTCCCCGCCCGGCGTCTTCGCCCGCGCGCTCGATACCGATATCTGGCACAGCTTCAAGAGCTCGCCGGTGACGGTGGTGGCCGCCGTGGTCACGTTGATCTTCTTCATCGGCGCCGCCTTCGCGCCGTTGATCTCGCCCTACAACCCGTTCGATCCGGCGTCGCTGGAACTCATGGACGGCTTCACCTCGCCCATGGGCGACAGCTTCAGCGGCAATGTGTACTGGCTGGGCACCGACGATCAGGGACGGGATATCTTTTCCGCGATCCTGTACGGGTCGCGCATCTCCCTCATGGTCGGGTTCGCATCGGTGATCTTCGCCATGGTGCTGGGCGTGGGCCTCGGGCTCCTGGCTGGCTATCTGGGCGGCTGGGTCGACGGCCTGATCATGCGCATCGCCGATATCTTTCTCAGCTTTCCGACGATCCTGATCGCACTGCTGGTCGGCGGCGTGGCCCGCGCGGTGGTGCCGCGGCAGTTCCACGACTCCCTGGCGATCTACGTTCTGGTCTTCGCCATCGGGATTTCCACCTGGGTGCAGTATGCCCGTACCGTACGAGGCTCGACCCTGGTGGAGAAGAACAAGGAATACGTACAGGCAGCCAAGGTGATCGGTATCCACCCTCTCAAGATTATGCTGCGGCACGTGCTTCCCAACGTGATCGGACCGGTGCTCGTGATCGCCACCATCGGCCTGGCGCTGGCCATCATCACCGAGGCGACCCTGTCCTTCCTGGGCATCGGCGCGCCGCCGACCCGGCCGTCGCTCGGCACCCTGATCCGCATCGGCAACGACTTCCTGTTTTCCGGCGAGTGGTGGATCACCCTGTTCCCGGGCTTCGCCCTGCTGATGCTGGCCCTGTCGGTCAACCTGCTGGGCGACTGGCTGCGCGACGCCCTGAATCCCAAACTGCGCTGAGATCCGACACATGGCGGCACCCCTGCTCAGCGTGGACAACCTGCGCATCGAGTTTCCGACGAGGCGCGGCACCCTGGTCGCGGTGGACGATGTTTCGTTCCACATCGATCCCGGCGAGGTGCTGGGCGTGGTCGGCGAATCCGGGGCCGGAAAATCCCTGACGGGCGCTGCGATCATCGGCCTGCTGGAGCCGCCCGGCCGCATCGCCGGCGGCCGCATCGTGCTCGACGGCCGCCGCATCGACGACCTGCCCTACAACAAGATGCGCCAGGTCCGGGGACGGGAGATCGGGGCGATCTTCCAGGACCCGCTGACCAGCCTGAACCCGCTCTACACGGTCGGCCGTCAGCTGGTCGAGACGATTCAGACCCATACCGACATGTCGGCCGCCAAGGCGCGCGCCCGGGCCATCGAGTTGCTGGCCGAAGTCGGCATCCCGGCGCCGGACAAGCGCGTCGACGGCTATCCGCACCAGTTCTCCGGCGGCATGCGCCAGCGCGTGGTGATCGCCCTGGCACTATGCGTCAATCCGCGGCTGATCATCGCCGACGAGCCGACCACGGCGTTGGACGTCTCGATCCAGGCGCAGATCCTGGCGCTGCTGAAGCGCTTGTGCCGCGACCATGGCACGGCGGTGATGCTGGTGACCCATGATATGGGCGTGATCGCCGAGACCGCCGACCGGGTCGCCGTCATGTATGCCGGGCGCCTCGCCGAAATCGGGCCGGTGCATGACGTGGTCAAGCATCCCTTGCACCCCTACACGGTCGGGCTGATGGGCTCCATTCCCGGCATTGGTCACGAGGTCGAGCAGCTTTCCCAGATCGAGGGCAGCATGCCGCGCCTGACCGACATCCCCACCGGCTGCGCCTTCAACCCGCGCTGCCCGCGTGCCTTCGACCGCTGCCGCCGGATCAGGCCGGACCCGATGCCGGCGGAACGCGGCAAGGTCGCCTGCTGGCTGTTCGCCGAAGAGGAGGCTGCGGCCCATGTCTGACGCGGCGGTTGCGATGGATGCCAAGGCCGGCGGCGGTCCGTTGCTGCGGGTGGACGGGCTGGCGAAGCATTTCGACGTGTCGAAGCCGTTCCTCAACCGGCTTTTCGAAGGTGAGAAACGGCAGATCCTGCGGGCGGTCCAGGATGTCAGCTTCGACATCCCGCCGGGCAAGACCTTCAGCCTTGTCGGCGAGTCCGGCTGCGGCAAGTCGACCGTTGCGCGCACCGTGGTCGGGCTCTACCGGCCCACCTACGGTGCCGTGGTCTTCGAGGGCGCCGATCTGGCCGGCCTGACCACGCGGGCGGCGATGAAGCCGTTTCGCAGCCGGCTGCAGATGATCTTCCAGGATCCCTATGCCAGCCTCAATCCGCGCTGGCGAGTGGCCGATATCGTCGCCGAACCGTTGCGCGCCCATCGGATCGAAACCGAGCCCGCGGCGGTGAAGGCGCGGGTCGGCGAGTTGCTGACCCAGGTCGGCCTCGACCCCAAGGATGCCGACAAATACCCGCACGAGTTCTCCGGTGGCCAGCGCCAGCGCATCTCGATTGCCCGAGCCTTGGCGAGCAACCCGGATTTCCTGGTCTGCGACGAGCCGACATCGGCGCTGGACGTCTCGGTGCAGGCGCAGATTCTCAACCTGATGAAGGATCTGCAGCGCCGGTTGGGCCTGACCTATCTGTTCATCAGCCACAATCTGGCAGTCGTCTATCACATGTCCGACCAGGTCGGCGTGATGTATCTCGGCCGGCTGGTCGAGGTGGCGGAAAAGCGGACCCTGTTCCAGTTCCCGCGCCACCCCTACACCCGGCTTCTGCTCGATACCATCCCCAGCCTGGACATGAGCGGGCGCCAGCGCGAGCCGGTCGCCGGCGAGGTGCCCAACCCGATCAACCCGCCATCCGGCTGTCCGTTCCACCCCCGGTGCCCGCATGCCAACGACCGCTGCTCTGCCGAGCTGCCGCAACCAGTGCGCACGGAGGAGGGCACCGCGGTCGCGTGCCATGCGGTCGAGGAGGGACGCCTGCCGGCGGAAGACCGTGGTGTCGCCCTGCCGGACGACGATCTGCCGGTTCCGTCCGAATAGGCACGAAGCCGGCCTTCCCTCAGCATCGCACCGCACTTCTGACCCAAATCAACGCCCCACGACGCCGTCAGCGCTACGAATAACCTGTGGCACCGCCGCCAAGATCGGCGGCCGATGCCGACATCGCTTGCGTTACGAATGGAGGGTGCGATGGCGTTGAAAGACATTCTGGTCGCCGTCGACGATGGCGAGGCCGCTGCGGCACGGGTCGCCTTTGCGGTCCGGTTGGCCGATCGGTACGATGCACATCTGACCGGGTTCTATGTCACCGCGGCCCCGGACATACCGGCCTATGTGATGGCCCAGCTTCCGCCCGAGGCGCGGGCGCTGCAGGCGGAGAACGCAAAGTCCAAGGCGCAGGCGGCGGCGGCGATGTTCGAGCAGTCGGTCGCCGGATCCGGTCTCGCCAGCCGGGCGCAATGGATGTCCGAACACGGTGTGCCGGCCGAGCGGGCCGCCCTTCTCGGACGCTACGCCGATCTGGTCGTGACCGGCCAGGACGAGCCCGATGCCTCGGACAACGGGCGCGTTCCGGCGGCCGAACTGGTGCTGTCGGGCGGGCGCCCGGTCATGGTCGTGCCCTACGCCTTCCGCGCCGATACCATCGGGCGGCATGTGCTGGTCGCCTGGAATGGCAGCCGGGAGGCGGCGCGCGCCGTCGCCGATGCGCTGCCGCTCCTGGAGGCGGCCGATCGCGTCACGGTGCTGGCGGTCGATCCCGACGAACATGCCTTGGGCGACGCGCCGGGTGCCGACATCGCGCTGCATCTTGCACGCCACGGCATCACGGTCGAGGCGGCGCGGATCGAGTCCCAGGGGCTGAACCCGGCCGACGTTCTGCTGAACCGGGTCGCCGATCTCTCGGCGGATATGATCGTGATGGGCGCCTATGGCCGGTCAAGAGTGCGCGAGCTGATTCTCGGCGGCGTGACACACGACATCCTTCGGCACATGACGGTGCCGGTGCTGATGTCGCATTGACGGTCGCCTGATCAGTCGGCGCCGCCGGCCGCCACCCGCTTTTCCGATTCTGGCGCCTCGGCCTGCTTTACGACCCGATTGCGGGGAAACCAGGCGGTGACGGTCGTACCGACGCCGATCTCGCTTTCAATCTCCAGCACGCCGCAATGGAGCTGCATGATTTGATCGGCCAGGGGCAGGCCCAGGCCGGTCCCCTCATGCTTGCGGACAAAGGCATTGGCGACCTGGACGAAGGGCTTGCGGATGGCCGTCAGGTCCTCCTGGGCGATCCCGATCCCGGAATCCGTTACCCGCAGGCCGCTCCGTCCATTCGGGTCGCCGCATAGCGAGACCGTGATGCGGCCGCCGGCCTCGGTGAACTTGATGGCGTTGGACAGCAGGTTGATCACAACCTGGCTGACCAGCCGCTCGTCGCCATGCAGCCAGGGTTCCCAGGACGGGATGTCACTGGACATGGAGACGCCATTGGCGACCGCCTCCTCGCGCAGCATGCGCATGGCCTGGTTGACGGTGCCTGGCAGCAGGAAATTGCTCTCCCGCAAGGTGATCTTGCCGGCCTCGGCCTTCGAGAGGTCGAGGATGTCGTTGATGATGTTCAGCAGGTGGTTGCCGCTGTAGTGGATGTCGTCCACATAGGATTGATAGCGCTCCGAGCCCAGCGGCCCGAACACCTTGGATTTCATGGCGTCGGCGAATCCGATGATGGCGTTCAGCGGGGTGCGCAGTTCATGGCTCATATTGGCCAGGAATTCCGATTTGGCGCGGTTTGCGGCCTCTGCCCGAATGCGGGCGGCGACGCTGTCCTCGTAGGATTCGATCTGCGACAGCATGTCGTTGAAGCCCTCGATCAACACCCCGAACTCGTCATTGCTGTGCTTCAGCACCCGCAGGGAGTACCGCTTGTCGCGCCCGACCGATTTCATGGCCTCCGCCAGGGTCAGGATCGGCTGCGAGATCACCTTCTGGAGGCGGGCGGAGAGCACGATGGCGATGGTGAAGGAAATCAGCGCAGCGACGGCCAGGATGGAAAGCTGGATCTTCATGCGCTCGAGGATGTAGCTGAGATCGGCGCGCAGGTAGATCTGGCCGACCCGATCGCCATCCAGGACGATGTCCTTCAGAACCGCCACATACCGGGAGAAGAACCGGGCGTTCTCGTAGGACGAGTCGGTCGATGTCCGCAGGTGCCGGATGTCCGCCGCGCTCTCGGCCAATAGGCTGTCCAGGGGCAGCGTTTCGACGATCTCCTGCGGCGCGAACGAGGCGAAGACCGCGCCGTCGTCGCGTACGATCGCGGCCACGATGATGTTGGGCATGCTGCCGAGGGCGGATAGCGTCTCCTGCGCCGCGTCGTGATCGTCGAACAGGACCGCCGCGGCGCTGTTGCGGCCGGTAATGTCCGCCACCGTCGTCAGCTCGCGGACCAGTTCGCTGCGGGAATGGATGGTGTCGCCGGTGATGAAGACACCCGATGCGATCAGGATCGCCACGCAGCTCGTAAACAAGATGATCGAGGTCACCTTGTCCTGAACCGGAATGTCGGCGAACCGCGCCATCAATTCACCGGCCCCGAAAGCCGTTCGCTGTGAATCGATGTCGCCAGATCGAGGATCTGGGAGCTCAGCCTGAGCCCCGACCGATGGGCGGCATCGAGATTGACCTGGAAGCGGATGCGGTTCTCGACATTCTCCAGGCCGATAATGCCCCCGGACCGGGCGATGTCCGGCGAGTCGCCGATGGTCAGCACCGGGGAATCGTCCAGATAGGTGACGATCTCCGGCAGGCGGCTTCCCGCTGCCTGGCTGATGAACAGGATGTGGCAGTCGCGGACCTCGCTGGCCCAGATCGGATAGCTGACCTGCAGCTCGCGGCTGCCGACGGATTTGCCGGCGATGGTGTTGAGGGCGCCGTCGAACGGATCCTGCCCAAGCACGCAGAGGTGCAGCGGCGATCCGGCGTCCTGGAAGGCGGCATCCGGCCATTCCGTGAAGCGGGCGAAGTTGTAAACGAACGCCGCCTTCACGGTGTATTCCGGCAGGCCGGCCGCGTTCGTCCGGCGCTCCTCCATCGGCCCGGCCGCAGCGTCGCCGACGGCGCTGGCGAGGAAAGCCACGCAGGCGATGACCGGCAATGCGAGAGGGTGAATGAGCCGTCTCATGGGCGGCCTTGCCCGGAGGCGTCTCTGGCGAAACGCCCTCCTATTGGCTGGCGGCCGGTTCCGGCCGATGAAAACCGTCCTGTCATCAAATCTCCTCCAGTTTCCCGGCTTTCAATGGGGGCCGGCACCAAAGGTTGAATTCAGTTTCACATTCCACCACCCAATTATTAAAATTTTCTTCAAAATTTTTGCGCATTCGGCGCGCATTGCCATTTTTTGGCTTGCCCGCGGATCGCGGCGGCGGTGTTCCCTTGTCTCCCTGCTGCCATATCGGACTCCGCGCTTCGCCAGTTTCGGCGGAACGCGCAACTTTTTGGAGGCAATCGAATGCATTCATCTTCGCCTCCTAGATGATAACGACGTCGGCAGGCGTCAGCGCCGACGGTTCGATGTTAAGCAAGACGATGCTGTCCCCGCTGGTCAGCGTGATGACGCTGCCCCCGAGCCCGTCGGCGGCGATCGAGATGTCGGAGAAGGCCGCATAGCCGAAACTGCTCAGATCGATAACGTCCTCGCCGCTGACGAAGAACTGGATCGTGTCCGTGTCGCTACCGGAACCGGGGTCGACGATGAATGTTTCGCGTCCCTGATCGCCGAGAAGGGTGTCATTGCCCCACCCGCCGTTCAGGACATCGTCGCCCCGTTCTCCTTCGAGCGTGTCGTCTCCCGATCCACCAAACAAGAGGTCGTCCCCGTTGCCGCCCCAGATCAGGTCGTTGCCGGCGCCGCCATCCAGCGTGTTGGTGCCGTTGCCGCCGGCGATCTCGTCCGCGAATGCCGAACCGATGATGTCCTCGATCTGCTCGAGAAAGTCGCCCTCGGCATGGCCGCCGAAACCGTCTTCGGTTTCCAGATCGACGTCGATGCCCGCGTCGGACCCGCTGTAGTCGACGAGATCGATGCCGTCGCCCCCGCGATGGCGGTCGCCGCCAAGCCCGCTGATGAAGACGTCATCGCCGTGATATCCCAACAGGTCGTCATTGCCGGCACCACCATCGATGACATTGTCATCGCCGTTGCCGTGCAGGTGGTCATCGAACGCCGAGCCGATCAGGTTCTCGATGCCGGAAAAGACATCGCCGGCCGCGTCGCCGACCAGCCCGCTGCCGGTCTGCAGGTTGGCTTCAACCCGGGCGGCGGCATCCGCGTAGGACGCGGTATCGATGCCGGCTCCGCCCGTCAGCGTGTCGGCTCCGGCGCCGCCGATCAGCGTGTCGTCGCCGTCGCCGCCGAGCAACTCGTCGTTTGCGCCCGCGCCGGAGAGCACATCATCGCCGGCGCCGCCGTCCAGCATGTTCACGTCCCGGTCGCCGACGATCAGGTCACCGAAGGCCGAGCCGGTGACGTTGTCGGTCTTCTCGATGTAGTCGCCCTCGGCGTGGCCGCCCAACCCGCGCTCCAGGTCGATGTTCACGTCGACGGCCGCGTCGGAGGCGCTGTAGTCGATACGGTTGACGCCATCGCCGCCCATGTGCCGGTCAGCGCCCGGACCGCCCATGAACACGTCGTCGCCGACATAGCCCAGTAGTTCGTCGTCGCCGGCCCCGCCCCACAGCACGTTGTCGCCGGTGTCGCCGCGGATGTAGTCGTCGAAGGCCGAGCCGATCACGTTCTCGATGCCCGTGAGCACGTCGCCTTCCGCGTCGCCGCCGAAGGCGGTGCCGCTCTCCAGGCTGATTTGCACCGCCGCAGCGGAATCCTCGTATGACACCGTGTCGATACCTGCCCCGCCGGCCAGGCGGTCGGCGCCTGCCAGTCCAATCAGCAGATCGTCTCCGTCATTGGCGTCGATGACGTCGTCCGCGACGGTGCCGACCAGCCGATCGGCATTCGGCGTACCGTTGAGGGTAACGCCGGCGGTGACTGTGAATGTGATGTTGGCGATCGCGGTGCCGCCGCGCCCGTCCTCGATCACGTAGGTCAGGCCGTCGGTGCCGGTGAAGCCGGCAAGCGGCTTGTAGTCGAAACTGCCATCGGCAAACAGTGCCAGCATGCCGCCCTGGGCCGTGGTCAGGGTGCCAGCGCTGGTGACCGTAAGTGGATCGCCGTCGGCATCGAAATCATTGGCCAGCACGTTGCCGGTCGCGCCGCCGTCGATGGCGACGTCGAATGCATCATCGACCGCGACGGGCGCCGTGTTCGATGAAACGACGTCGATCGTCGCGGTGGCAGTTGCGGTGCCACCGGCACCGTCGGTCACCGTATAGGTGAACGTATCGGTTCCGGTGAAACTGGTGGGCGCGCGATAGGCGAATGTCCCGTCGGCCGCAATCTGCACCTGGCCTCCGATACCGGTGGTGAACATGCCCGTGTTGGTCACGGCAAGCGGGTCGCCATCCGGATCGTGATCGTTGTCGAGGAGGTTGCCCCGGATTTCGACTCCCTGGGTTGCCGTATAGGAGTCGTCCGCCGCGACCGGTACATCATTGACCGCCGCTACGTCGATGTGGGCGGTCGCCGTCGCCGTGCCACCATTGCCGTCTGAGACCACATAGGTGAAGGAATCCGGCCCATTGAAATCGGCGGGTGGGGTGTAGGCGAAGCTGCCGTCTGCATTGAGAATGACTGTCCCGCCCTCGGCCGAGGTCATCGTCCCTAGGCTGACGACCGTGAGCGGGTCGCCATCGGGATCGGTATCGTTTCCAAGGACGGAGCCGGTGAGGTTCGCATCCTCACTGCCGGCGAAGCTGTCGTCGTTGGCGATTGGCACATCGTTGACCGCGGCAATGTCGAGGCGGGCCGTTGCCATTGCCGTGCCTCCGTTGCCGTCGGAGACCATGTAGGTGAAGGAATCGGCGCCACTGAAGTCGGCGGCCGGGGTGTAGGTAAAGCTGCCGTCGGCCGCCATGACGACGGTTCCGCCGCTGCCGGTCGTCAGGGTGCCGGTGCTGGTCACGGTCAGCACGTCGCCATCCGGGTCGGCGTCGTTCGTGAGAACATTGCCGGTGATGGCGGTGTCTTCTAGCCCCGACGCCAAATCGTCGATTGGCCGTGGTGCGTCATTGACGGGTGCCACGGTGATGCCGACGCGGGCTGTGGCGGTCCCGCCATTTCCGTCGGACACGGTGTAGAGGAAGGAATCCGGCCCGTCATAGTCGGCGGCCGGCGTGTAGGTGAAGCTGCCATCGGCGGCCATGACGACGGTGCCGCCCTTGCCGGTGGTCAGCGTCCCGGTGCTGGTCACGGTCAGCGCGTCGCCATCCGGGTCGGCATCGTTCGTGAGGACGTTGCCGGAGATGGCCGTATCCTCGAGCCCCGACAGCCTGTCGTCATTCGCCACCGGCGCGTCGTTGACGGGCGCCACGGTGATGTCGACAAGGGCCGTCGCGGTCCCACCATTGCTGTCGGAGATCGTGTATTGGAAGGAATCCGGCCCGTCATAGTTGGCGGCGGGCGTGTAGGTGAAGCTGCCGTCAGCAGCCATGACTGCGGTTCCGCCATTGACGGTTGTCAGCGATCCGGTGCTGGTCACGATCAGCGCATCGCCATCCGGGTCGGCGTCATTCGCTAGCACGTTGCCGGTGACTGCCGTGTCTTCCGTCGCCAAGACGGCATCGTCTATGGCGACAGGCGCGTCATTCACCGGCGCAAGGTCGATGTCGACACGGGCGCCGGCGGTTCCGCCGTTTCCGTCTTCGACGGTATAGACGAAGAAGTCCGGTCCGTTGTAGTCGGCTGCTGGGGTGTAGGTGAAACTGCCATCGGCGGACATGACGACGGTGCCGCCCTTGCCGGTGACCAGCGAACCCGTGCTGGTCACCAGCAGCGCATCGCCGTCCGGGTCGAAATCATTGGCCAGCACATTGCCGGTCACGGCCATGTCTTCGTTGCCCGATATCCCGTCATCCTTTGCGATCGGCGCGTCATTGACCGGCGTCACCGTCACCGTGACGGTGGCGGTTGCGCGCTCGCCGGACGGATCGATGACGGTGTAGGTGAAGCTGTCTCTGCCGTTGAAATCCGGATCCGGCACGTAGCTCAGCGTACCGTCGAATTTGATCGCGACGGCGCCCTTGGCGCCCTGGGTCACGGATTCGATGGTCAGCGGGTCGCCGTCCGGGTCGCTGTCATTTGCGGTGGCGTCAATGATGACGGCGCTGTCTTCCGTCGTGGCCGCGCTGTCGTCGGTCGCGACTGGCGGCAGGTTGGCCTTGATCACATCGATGCTCGCCACGGCCGGCGCTGTGTTCCCGTGACCGTCGGTGATGGCGTAATCGAAGGAATCGGCGCCGCAATATCCCGCCGGTGGTGTGTAGGTGAAGGACCCGTCGGCATTCATCGCCACGGTCCCGGCCATGGCCGAGTCGAACGTTCCGATGTTGACCACCGTCAGCGGGTCGCCGTCGGGGTCGCTGTCATTTGACAACACGTTTCCGGACAGCGCGGTGTCCTCGAGCGTGCTCAGCGCCTCGGGACGCGCCACCGGCGGCGCGTTGGGGCTTGGGAATGGCGGTGGATCGCGATCGTCGGCGATGGGGGCCGGGCCGGCGGATGGTGGGGCGGCCAGGTCCGCCGCGCCTCCGCGGCTCAGCTCCGTCGTGCGGTCGACCAATGTGACGTCGTTGACGCCCTCCTCATCGAGAGCGCTGCTCAAATCCAGCGCGGCGAGCTGCCGGTATGGGGTCTCGGCGCCGCCGGCCTTCTCTCCGAACTGGATATCCTGAAGCGTTTCCAGGGCGATCTCGGTCAGGTCGATAACGGGCACAAGAGGGTCGGGGAAGGCGGCCTGCACGCCGATTTGCACCAGATCCTCGAAGGCCATCAGGGTCAGATCCTCGGGCGGTGCATCGGTGCCGTAGACCGAAACCGCCAGGAGCTGCTCCAGATCGAGATCGAATATGTCGAAATCCGCAGGGATTCGCTGGTCAGCGGGCGCCTCCACGGCGATGCCCATCAGCTGGTCGAGTTCGGCATCCGTCAGGTCGGAGCCGGCGCCGGAGGCCGGCGAAAGGGAGAGTTGGAGCGGCGGTGCGATGGTGTCCTGGTTCGTCAGCGTGTCGATTGCGCCGATCACCGCCGCCGCGGCAACCAGGTCGATGCTGGCCAGCCTTGGACCGGCCCGGCGGGGAACCGCGCCGGAGTCGGACGCCGATCGCGCCGGCTGAACGCCATCGGTCTCGGCTGCCGGTCGGGAAGACTCGGCATCGATCTCGAAGAGGTGATCAACAACGCTATTAGCCATATTGCGAATGAATTCGTCCGCCGTGTTAACCAATACGCTGATTGAATGAATAAAACTTACTAAAGTTGTAGACAAAAGTCAATAATTTGACGCGATCAACATGCGTTCACAATACCGTAAACGTTGTGGTTTATTCGCGATGTTAAGGTTAAATAAGTATTAACTCGTTAACACCTTAGTTCTATAGTGGTATTGCTTGGAGCTCCTCGAAGAGTCCTTCAGCGCGTCCGGAAGTGCAGGGCTGGCGGCGCGACGGTGGCGCGCTATGATTGCGCCCCATGATTATCGTCTTCGGCTCATTGAACATGGACCTGGTGCTTCAGGTCCCCTCGATCCCCCGTCCGGGCGAAACCGTGCTGTGCCCGGAGTACATCTCCAAGCCGGGCGGCAAGGGCTGCAATCAGGCGGTCGCCGCGGCGCGTGCCGGCGGTTCGGTCGCCATGGTCGGACAGGTGGGCGCGGACACGTTCGGCGACAGCCTGCTGGCGGTGCTCAAGGCCGAGGGGATCGACGCGGGTGGGATCCAGCGTTCAAGCCGGCCGACCGGGGTCGCCTATATCTGTGTCGATACCGACGGAGAGAATGCGATCGCCGTTGCAAGCGGCGCCAATCTCGATGCCGACGCCGCCCAGATGGATGAAGCGGCGCTCTCGTCTGACAGTCTGCTGGTCCTGCAGATGGAGGTGCCGGCCGAGCAGAACTGGACGGCCATCGATCGGATCCGCTCCTCCGGCGGCCGAAGCATCTTGAACCTTGCGCCGGCCGCCGCGGTGCCTCAGGACGTCCTGAAGGCGCTGGACCTGTTGATCGTGAACGAGATCGAGGCGCAGATGATCGCTTCGGAATTCGGACTTCCTTCCGAAGGTTCGGAAACTGCGGCCCAGGCGCTGGCGGAGATGGCGGGGCTGTCTTGCGTGGTCACGCTTGGCGGCCGAGGTGCGCTGGCGATCGATGACGGCCAAATCTGGCGGGTCGACTCAATGGCAATCGATCCGGTAGATACAACCGGGGCGGGCGACGCCTTCACCGGGGTGCTTGCCGCCGCGATGGATGCCGGCTGTCCTTTGCCCGAGGCGATGCATCGCGCCAATGTCGGTGCGGCCCTGGCGTGTATTGCGCTGGGCGCTCAGGAAAGCCTCCCCACGGCGGAGGCGATTACCCGGAATCTGGATCGGGTGCCTCCGCCCCGGTCGAACAGCTAGACAAACCAGGTAGCCACCCATGCAGACACTCTATCGCGGCGGTTCGATCTTCGGAGAAGCGGGGAGCCTGCTGTCCGAGCATGCGCTGCTGGTCGAGGGCGACCGTATTGTCCGCATCGCCCCGTCATCGGAGTTCATCGGTTTTGCGGGGCAGTCGGTCGATATGGCGGGCGGTACCCTGCTTCCCGGCCTGATCGACTGCCATGTGCATCTCACGATCGGCGGTGCGCCGAACCACGCGATGATCCTGGCCGAGGAGCGGCCGGCCGTGACGGCCATGAATGCGCTTAAGCGGGCGAAAGACTCGCTCGCCGGCGGCATCACCGCTCTGCGCGATTGCGGCGGCAAGGACTATATCGATCTGGCGGTGCGCGATGCTTGCAACAGCGGCCAGTTCGTGGGGCCGACCATCCGTGCCTCCGGTCGGATCATCTGCATGACCGGCGGCCACGGCAACCGGTTCGGCCGCAATGCCGATGGCCCCGATGATGTCGTCAAGGCGGTCCGCGAACAGATCCATGCCGGCAGCGACCTGATCAAAATGATGGCCACTGGCGGCGTGATGACCCCGGGGGTCAATCCGGAGGACGCCCATCTGACATTCGAGGAGCTGTCGGCCGGTGTCACCGAAGCGCGGCGGTTCCATCGCAGCTGCGCCTGCCATGCCCAAGGGTCGGAAGGCATCCTCAATGCGACACGGGCCGGTGCCGCCTCCATCGAGCACGGCATCCTGATGACCGAGGAATGCGTCGAGGAAATGTGCCGCCATGGCACCTATCTGGTCCCGACCCTGTCGGCCGTGAAGCACATCGTAGACAATGCCGACAACGGCGTTCCCGCCTATGCAGTGGAAAAGGCGGCCCGGATGGCCGAGCGCCATGTGCAGTCGGTCCGCATGTTCCATGAGGCCGGCGGCCGGATCGCCATGGGGACGGATGCCGGTACGCCCTTCAACTATCACGGCGCCAATGCCAGTGAACTGGCCCTGATGGTCGAGGTCGGCATGTCGCCGCGCGACACGATCATCGCCTCCACCCGGCACGGTGCGAACCTCATGGGGCTGGACGATCGCGGCGTTCTCGCCGCCGGTCGGATCGCCGATCTGCTTCTGGTCGACGGCAATCCGCTGCAGGACATCGCCATGGTGGCCGACCGGGCCAACCATCGCAGCGTGATCAAGAACGGCGTTTCGGTCCGGGAACGACCTGCGGCGAACGTCGCGGTTGCCGCCGAGTAGCCGGCAAGGCACATTACCGCCGACCCATCATTCCTGAACGAAAGCAAGGCATGCCGATCATCAACTCCATCGCCGCCATGAAGGAAGAAATGACCGAGTGGCGAAGGGACATACACGCCCACCCGGAAATCGCGTTCGAGGAGGTTCGGACCTCCAATCTCGTTGCCACCAAACTCGAAGAGTGGGGCATCGAGGTCCATCGGGATATCGCAAAGACCGGCGTGGTCGGTGTCCTGAAGGGGCGCGACGACGGCGCCAGCGGCCGGTCGATCGGGCTGCGCGCCGACATGGACGCCCTGCCGATGGAGGAGGAGAACGACGTACCCTACAAGTCGACCCACCCGGGCAAGTTCCATGGCTGCGGCCATGACGGCCACACCACCATGCTGCTGGGCGCGGCCAAATATCTGGCCGAGACTCGGAACTTCGCCGGCACGGTGAATTTCATCTTCCAGCCGGCCGAGGAAGGGGAAGGCGGTGGTCGCGTCATGGTCGAGGAGGGCCTGTTCGACCGGTTCCCCTGCGACGAAGTCTATGGCATGCACAATTGGCCGAAACTGGATGCCGGCTCTGTGGCCGTCGTGCCGGGCCCGATCATGGCCGCGGCCGATGTCTTCGAGATTACGGTGACCGCCAAGGGTGGGCATGCGGCCATGCCGCATCTGTGCAACGATCCGGTGGTCATCGCCGCGCAGCTCGTGACGGCCTTCCAGACGCTGGTCAGCCGCAACACCGATCCGCTGGATTCGGCGGTGATCAGCGTGACCCAGGTGCATGCGGGAAGCGCGCATAACGTGATCGCCGAGCATGCCGTCCTGACCGGCACCGTGCGCACTTTCCGGCCCGAGACCCAGGATATGGTCGAGGAGGGCATGAAACGCATCGCCCAGGGCATCTGCGATGGGTTCGGCGCCCAGGTGGAATTCCACTACCGGCGCGGCTATCCGGCGACGGTCAACCACGAGGAGCAGGCTGCCTTCGCGGCCGGGATCGCCCGTGACGTGGTCGGCCAGGAGAACGTCATCGTCGATGAAGAGCCGGTGATGGGCGCGGAGGATTTCTCCTACATGCTGCTGCAGCGCCCGGGGGCCTATCTCTGGCTCGGTCAGGCCGGAGGGCCAAGCGCCTGCATGGTCCACAACCCGCGCTATGACTTCAACGATGAGGTCCTGCCGATCGGCGCCAGCGTCTTCGCCAACATGGTCGAAACCCGGCTGGGTGATCAGGACTGATGCGCGTGAATCACTTTCTCAGCGGCGTTCTGGGACCGGCATTGCTGCTGCTGTTGGCCGGGTGCGGTGGCGAATCCTCGCCGATCGACGCCTTGGGTGGCGGCCAGGAACCGATCGAGGCCCCGGTCGAGGCGGCCTCGGAATCCCTGAGCCCCGGGCCCGGTATCAACGGCCGCACCGACTGGTTCGGCGCCCAGAGCGCCGCCAATATGGACATCCTCGTCACCGCCCGGGACGAGCGGTCATGGCGCATCATCTGGCAGCTGGTCGGACAGGAGCCGCCAGGCGATCTGCCCGAAGGCGCCATGGCGGTTGGCATCTTCCTCGGACAGCGGCCCACGGGCGGCTATACGGTCGCTTTCGAGCGCGTGGCGATCAGCGGCGGGCAGGTCGTCGCCCGCTATCTGGAAACCGTGCCGCCGACCGATGCCATCGTATCCCAGGCTCTGACCGCGCCCTATGCGGTGCGCCTGGTGCGGGCCCATAGGGGGCCGATCCAGTTCACCCGCATTGGGTCTTAGGTTCCGTCGGGGTAGCCATTCGGACCCGCTCGGCCCGCGACGCTATCGCCGGTTGGTGACGGAGCGCGGGTTGAGAGCGTCCTGCAGGCCGTCGCCCAGGAAGTTGAAGGCGATCACGGTCACGAATATCAGCAGCCCCGGATAGAAGACCAGGTTCGGGGCCGACCAGATCAGCTCCTGGGCGTTGGTCAGCATGTTCCCCCAGCTCGGGATCGGCGGCTGGATACCCAGTGCCAGGAAGCTCAGCACCGATTCCAGCAGGATGATCTTGCCGACAGATAGCGTCGTGGCGACGATGATCGGCGAGGCCACGTTGGGCAGGATATGCCGCACCATGATGCGGGCATTGCCGGCGCCGAGCGACAGGGCGGCGCGGACATAATCCTGTTGCCGGGCAGCCAGGGTTGCGCCGCGAACCAGTCTCGCCACGGTGGTCCAGCCGAACAGCGCCACGATGATCACGATCCGGTAGAGGCTGACCGACTGGCTTTTGACCCAGTCCTCCGGCAGCGGCAGTTTGTTCAGGTCGAGCGACGCCAGGATGATCATGAAGGCCAAGAACGGCAGCGAGATGATCATGTCGGTGAATCGCATCAGCACCGCATCGACCCGACCGCCGTAATAGCCCGATGGAAGGCCGATCGCCGTGCCGATGACCATGGCGAAAAACGCCGTCACCAGGCCGACCGTCAGCGAGACCTGGCCGCCATAGAGAAGCCTCAGGAACAGGTCGCGGCCCAGCTCGTCGGTGCCCAGCGGATGCTCCGTCGATGGTGGGGCGAACCGGTTCAGCAGGTCGACCCGGTTGCTGTCCTGCCCCATCAGCTGCTCGATGAACGGGGCGCCCAGGGCCATCAGGCACAGGGCTATGAGGACGCCGGTGCTGACAAGAGCCATGCGATGCTTGCGGAACCGGTGCCAGCGCAGTCGCCCAGGCGTCAGCCCGTCGAACGAGACGGCCCGGGTGGATTCCGCGGAGAGCAGGGTCTCAGTCATACCCGCCTCCGATCGAATCCGATACGCGGGTCCAGGCCTACATAGGCGATGTCCGCCAGGAAGTTGCCGCCGATCGTCGTCACGGTCGCAAACAGCAGACCGACCAGGGCCAGGTTGAAATCGTTCCCCAGCACCGAGTCGTAGATCAATTTGCCCATGCCGAGGTATTGGAACATCGTCTCGGTGATCAGGGCGCCGGAGAACAGCGTTCCAAGGTCCAACGAGACCACCGTGACCAGCGGTATCAGCGCGTTGCGCAGCGCGTGCCGCCAGACCACCGCGCTGTGGCCGACGCCCTTGGCGGCCGCCGTGCGGACGTAGTCCAGCCGGAGCTGCTCCATCACCGCGGCGCGCACGTAGCGGGTATAGTCGCCGACCGACGCCAGGGTCAGAGTCAGGACCGGGAGGATCAGGTGCCTCGCCCGGTCGGCAATGCCGCCATCGCCGGGGGTATACAGGCCGCTGGCCGGCAGGATGCCCAGGAACACCGCAAACAGCATGATCATCATCAGCGCCAGCCAGAACGGCGGGATCGATATCCCGGCGAAGCAGGCCAGGTTGATGACGGTGTCGGTTCGCGTATAGGGGCGGACCGCGGCGTAGACGCCGATGGGCACGGCCAGCGCCAGCGCCAGCACCAGACTGAAGCCCAGCAGCAGCAAGGTGTTGCCGAGCCTTGGCAGCAGGATGTCCTGCACCGGCACCGCATGGACCCGGCTGAAGCCGAAATCGCCGGTGAGCGCGTTGCTGGCCCAGCTCAGATAGCGCTCCAGCAAAGGCCGGTCGAGGCCGTAGAGCGCCTTCAGCCTCGCGACGTCTTCCGAGGTGATCTCGGGATCGCCGCTGACCATGATGTCGATCGGGTCGCCGGGCATCAGCCCGATCAGGCCGTAGACGATGAAACTGACCAGCCCGACGACGACCAGGGCCTGGAAGAAGCGGTTTACGAGAAAACGGGTCACGATGTCCGATGCGCGATGGCGTCGCGGCCGGCCAGTGCCGGCCGCGTGCCTACCGACCTTAGCGCATCATGTGGCGTCGCTGCGGCGCCAGAATTCGACCCATTGCGACGTGCCGTATTGATGGCCGGTCGGAACGACGCCATCCAGCCATTTCGGCAGCACATAGGTGTTGGCCCGGAAATACAGCGGCAGGACCGGCACCTCGTCCGCATAGATCGCCTGGATCCAGCGCCAGAGTTCGCGCCGGCGATCTCGGTCGAGCTCGACCTCGGTCGCTTCCAGCAACTGGTCCATGGCGGGGTTGGAGAAGCCGCTGTAATTCTGACCCGACCAGTTGTTCTCCGGGGTCGGGATATGATCGGAGTGGAGGATGGTGCGTGGCACGTTCTCCGGCGATGAGATCCAGGCGAACATACCCATGGCCGTGAATTTGCGCTCCGACAGGGTGCCGCCGAAATAAACCCGGGCCGGCTCGTTGCGGATCACCACCTCGACGCCGACGTCGCGCCACTGCGACTGCAGGACTTGCTGCACCAGTTCGCGGGTGCGGTTGCCGGCCGTCGTCATGAATTCGAAGCTGAGCCTGTCGCCGGCGGCGTTCTGTCGAACGCCGTCTTCGACTTCGGTGTATCCCGCGGCCTCCAACAGCGCGATCGCGCGCTGGGGATCGTAAGAGTAGGTCCGCACGCCCTCGTCGTAGATCCAGTCGAGTTGCGAGACGTTGGTATTGGCGACGGGTTGCTTGCCCTGGAAAAGCTGCTCAACCATCGCCTCGCGATCGAGGGCATAGAGCAGGGCCTGTCGCACCCGGCGATCCTGCAGCCGCGGATTATCCAGGTTCAGATCGATATGCTCGTAGATCAGGCCCGGCTTGAAGATGATAGTGTAGTCGTCGCCATGGCGGTCGGCGAAGGCGAGTCCCTGGTCGATGGTCATGCCCAGTTCGCCGGCAATCATGTCGATGCTGCCGGACAGCAGATTCGCCTCCAATGCCGCCGTATTCTCCACCGTGCGGATCACGATCTGCTCGAAATACGGTGCTTCGCCATACCAGGTCTCGTTCGGCTCAAGGACGAAGAAGGCGCCGGATTCCACGTCGACCACCTTGTAGGGCCCGAAATAGAGCCCGGGATTGGTCGGATCGGTGTTGTAGAGCGTGCGTGTTGAGTACTCGGCCGGGTCGGATTCGAAAATGGGCCGCTCCAGATGCGCCGGCAGCAGTCGGAAATCGTTCACCGCGTTGTAGCGGAACTCGACCTTGTCGTTGTGCAGGGTGAATGTCTTGTCGTCGATGACGTCGATCTCGTAAATCTGACGGTAGCTCTCGATGCTCGAGAAGGCCGATTGTGGGTGGCGTCCGACCTCCCAGGTGAACTTCACATCGTCGGTCGTGATCGGCGTGCCGTCGCCCCAGGTGGCGTCCGGCTGGATCGTAAAAGTGACTGCGATGCCGTCCTCGCCGTCCGGCGTCGTCTCCAGCTCCGCCAGACCGTTCTCCAATGACGGCAGTTCGGTGCAGAGCATGCAGATCAGCTCCCAATCCGCATTGAAGGTGGTAATCGGCCGGTAGGCCATGCCCAGCACCATCGACTTGGCCACCGCCGACTCGATGCTCGGATGCAGCGTGGACGCGAATTGCGAGACGCCGATGGTCAGGGTCTTCTCCTGCGCCTGCAGCGCAGGCGCGCAGAACAGGGCGGCAAGGGCGGCGGCGGTCGCGAGCGGATGTCGGATATGCATGGCAGGGCCTCCGATAGGGAATGCGCCGGTTGCAGATGACTGGCGTAGCTATCGCCGATTAGCTGACGCCGGGCGGCGGGTTGTCAATAGCGGAGCGGCGGAGAGGCCGGCTAGTCCTCCTTGCCGCCATGGGCCCGCGACCAGGCCACCGGCGCGTCGAGGAATGCCCGGACTTCGGCCAGGCCCTCCGGCGTGAAATAGCCGGCCTCGTCGGCCGCCGCGACCACGTCGTGCCAGGTGGCGAGGCCGTGCAGGCTGACACCCTGCTCGGCGAGACTCGATACGCTCTCGGGGAAGATCCCGTAGTGGAAGACCACGAAGCAATGGGCGACCTGGCCGCCGGCCTCCCGCAGCGCCTCCACGAAGCTGAGCTTCGAGCCGCCATCCGTCGCCAGGTCCTCCACCAGCAGGATCCTGGCACCCTCTTCGAAAGTGCCTTCGATCCGCGCATTGCGCCCGAAGCCCTTGGGCTTCTTGCGCACATAAAGCATCGGCAGCGACAGCCGGTCGGCGATCCAGGCGGCATAGGGGATGCCGGCGGTCTCGCCGCCTGCCACCGCGTCGAAGGCATCCGCCCCGGCCTCGCGGGCCAGCATGGCGACGGCCATGTCCATCAGGGCATTGCGGGCGGCAGGAAAGGAGATCAGCCGGCGGCAATCGACATAGACCGGGCTGGCCCGACCGGAGGTGAAGATGAACGGATCCTCGGGCCGGAACAGCACGGATTCGGTTTCCAGCAGAATGCGTGCCGCCGCCCGGGCGGTCTCGGTGTTCGCCTCGGTCATGATCGCTCCGTTGTGACTGACTGCCGGTTTGTAGGGGCGGAGCCGCGGCCGATCAACCGTCCGGGAGGAACAGCCGGCCGGACAGCAGGGCGCCCAGCGTGGCAGCGGCGACCAGGGCGATGATGGCAGACGAGGCGATGAGGGCCACGCCGGCGAGGGCGCCCGTCGCCGGCGTCGCCATCAGCTCGTGAAAGCTCAGGCAGGCCGAGGCCATGGCGGCGGACGGAAATGTGTAGGCCCACCAGGACAGGGCGAAGGGCACCTTGAGGAATCGCGGCGCCATGCTCACCAGGAACAGGACGAGAAACAGCGCCACGTAGAACAGTACGCGGCCGGCGCTGTCCAGGCCGCCGCCCGAGAGCCGGTCCCAGGCGCTGAAGCCCAGCGCCGGTGGCGCCAGCAGGATGAACAGGGTCGGCAGAGCCCGGGTCGGGATCGGGTCGTGGAAGACGATGCGGTAGAGCAAAATAGCGAAGAGCACGATCCAGAACACCAGGCCGATGGCGAAGAAGAACCAGGAGATCTCGACATGGCCGAGCTGGACTCCGGCCAGGGGCACCACGATGTTGCCGACCACCGGGATGAACCAGGCCGGCGAGGCATGGTGGATCGCGTAATCCCGGGTCACCCAGCAGCGCACCACGCTGATCGCCAGGATCAGATGCAGGGCCGCGCCCAGGATCCATAGCCCCTCGGCGACGGGCCGCGCATAGGGTATAGCCGCATCGGCCAGGAGCAGCAGCCCGATCGAGGCGGCGGCGAAGAAGTTCATGCGCAGCGGGTCGGCGAACTCGGCCGCCACGGCGGCGCGATGGCGCAGGAACTTGGCGGCGTATAGCGCTGCGACCGCCGCGAAGCACAGCGCCGCCAGGATCAGGATCGCCTCGCCGATCACGCCCGGCCAGCCGAGGACCCGGTCGGCGGCGCGCCAGGCCAGCCCCAGCCCGCCAAGCCCCATGGTGACGGCGAACAGCGACACCTGGACATGGGCCAGCCATCCCGTCATCCGATCCGTGGATCGCGGCTCGGCGGTCATTGCGGTTCCTCATTGCCGATCATTGGGTTGGATGCCGGCGAGGCTCGGCCGGTAACAGTACCGTGCGGTCCGGGCGGCGAAAAGCAATGGCCGCGCGGATATCCCGCAGATGGGCAATGCTCTAGGCTGGCGCGTTCGCGGATTTGGGTGGGCAGGCATGGCGGATCTGGTGTCGGTTGAACGGCGGGAGGGCGTTGCGTCCGTGGTGCTGGATCGGCCCGATCGCAGGAATGCCCTGAACAAGCCCCTATGGCCGATGCTGACGGCGGCCTTCACCGATCTCTCTGCCGATGAGTCTGTGCGCTGCGTCGTTCTGCGCGGCGCCGGTGACACCTTCTCGCCGGGCGCCGACATCGCCGAGTTCGAGAGCGAACGGGCCGATCCGGAGCAGGCCGCCACCTATGGCCGGATCATGGATGCCGCCTATGACGCCATTCGTGCCTGCCCGCACCCTGTGGTCGCGGCCATCAGGGGGCCATGCACCGGCGCCGGGCTGGTGCTGGCGCTGCTGTGCGACATCCGGGTCGCCGGCGAGAGCGGGCGCTTCGGGGCTCCGGTCAGTCGCCTGGGCCTGGCCATGCCGTATCCGGAGTTCGCTGTGCTGTTCGGGGTGCTGGGCCGCGAGCGCACCCTGGCGCTGTTGCTGGAGGCGCGGGTGGTGGATGCGGCCGAGGCGCTGGCGATGGGCATCGTCACCCGGGTGGTGCCGGATGCCGATCTTGACGCAGCGGTCGCCGACAGCACATCACGGATCGCCGCCGGCGCACCGCTGGTGAACCGGGCCCACAAGGGCTTCGCGCGGCGCTTGGCATCCGGCGCGCCGCTGACGTCTGGCGAGATCGCCGGCAGTTACGAATCCTTCGGAACTGAGGACTATCATGAGGGCTATCGTGCGTTCCTGGACAAGCGGACGCCGAAATTCGAAGGGCGGTGAACAGGAACGGCCCGTGGCGTCGGTCCCGATTCGCTCTCGGAGAGCACCATGGTGGGCGTTCGGTTGCACGGATTGAAAGGCCGGTCGAGCGGCGGCTCGCGCCTGACCCGGCTGTTCCGGCGGGCCGAGGCGGTTCTGCTGCCGCTGGCCTGCCTGGCCATGGCGTCCGGCGGACTCTATGGCGGGTTGAATGGCGGCGGGGTCGGTCCCTGGGCGGGGTTTGTCGGCTTCGGGCTGTGCGCCGTCGGCTACGGCTGGAATGCCTTGGTTGAGTTCGACGTCATCGCGCCCAGACGGGACAAGTCTCCGACCTATAGGGTGACGGTCACCGAGGACGTCGTGTCCTGTCGCTCGCCGCGCGGGGCGACCGAGAGCGTGTCCTGGTCGGCCCTGCAGGTGGTGTTCCTTGAGGCGGTCGACGAGGTTCCGGTGGGCAATCTCTGTTGGCGTCTGGTTGGCGAAGACGGTGCCCGCTGTGACGTGCCGGTCGAGGCGGCGGGGTCGGACGAGCTGCTGGAAAACCTGCAACGACGCCTGCCGGGTTTCGACAACGAGGCGGTGGTCGCCGCGATGGGCATGCTGGACGGGGTGGTTCCGGTCTGGCGGCGAGAGTCGTCAAGGGGCTCGAACAGCAACCTCGAATAGAGCGGCTGGTTCTTAACGACCTTTCGGGATTGTATTTCGTGCCATTTGCTCGTGATAAAGGAATGATTTCCTGTTTTTGGGTCCGTAATCTTGACTCTCTGTCGCACTCTGATTAGAACAAATCAAGAACAATGGTAGTTGATATGATGCGTGCGCCAGACCACGTGACCGCCGCCGATCGCATGGATGGATTCGGCAAGCCGGACAAACATGCCGTCCTGACGGAGTTGAAGGCGCGGATTCGCGGCCTGGAGGGCGTGGACGGCAAGGCCGGCGACGTCTTGGAGCTGGGGGTGGCACCGGTCGACGCGGCGCTGGCCGGTGGCGGGTTGCCGCTCGGCTGTCTGCATGAGGTGCTTGGCGCCGCCGATGACGGGGCCGCGACCGGGTTCGTCGCCCTGCTGCTGGCCCGGCTGGCGGCGCGGGCCGGGCGGTCGGTGCTGTGGCTGACGCAGGAGGCCGATCTGCACGCGCCGGGCTTGGCCGGCTACGGGCTGACTCCGGACCGGCTGCTGGTGGCGCGCGGCCGGCGGCCGGCGGACCTGCTCTGGGCGCTGGAGGAGGCGGCCCGCTCGGACGCCGTCGCCGCAGTGGTGGGCGAGGTGGAGTCGGCTGATCTGACCGCCAGCCGGCGGCTGCAGCTGGCGGCGGAGGCCGGCGGCGTCACCACCTTCCTGCTGCGCCGCCGCGAGGCCGAGGTGACCAGCAGCGCCGTGACCCGCTGGCGTGTCGCCGCCCTGGGCAGCCGGCCGGTCGCCGGCGAGCCCGGCATCGGCCATCCCTGCTGGCAGCTCGACCTGCTGCGCTGCCGCGGCGGCCGCCCGGACCGCTGGCCGGTGGCATGGCATGGCCCGGCCGAGGGGCTGGCCCTGGCCGATCCGGCCCCCGCCGCGCATACCGACATCCCCGGCCCGCGCCTGGCCCCCGCCCGGCCCACCGCCGACGCGGCCTAGGGCTCCTTCTCTCCCACCGTCGTCCCCGGACTTGATCCGGGGACCCACCGGGCACCCTTGGCTCACAGTCAAGGATGTGCCGGCCGTTCCATGGATCCCCGGGTCAAGCCGGGGACGACGATAGGAGGGAAGGGCGTTCAGCTGACTTGATTCGTCCACAAATGTTCCTATTATGTTCTCATTCGATCCAGGAGAGGGCCATGCCCCGGCGCATCCTTGCCTTATGGCTGCCGACCCTGCCGACCGACCGGTTACGGCGCTTTAGAAACGAGGGAAATTCCGGGGACAGTGTACTTATCTCAAGAAAAGATAAGGATACTGTCCCCGGAATTTCCCTCGTTTCTAAAGCGCCGTTGGCGGTGATGGCGGCGGAGCACGGGCGGATGAACCTGGTCTCCCTGGATGCGGCGGCGGCCGATGCCGGCCTGGCCCCGGGCATGCCGCTGGCCGATGCCCGCGCCCTGGAGCCGGGGCTGCAGGTGGTCGAGGCCGATCCGGTGGCCGATGCCCGGGCTTTGGCCGGGCTGGCCGATTGGTGCGGCCGCTACACCCCCTGGACCGCGACCCATGGCGACGATTGCATCCTGCTCGACATCACCGGCTGCGCCCATCTGTTCGGCGGCGAGGCCGGGCTGGCCCGCGACCTGATTACAAGGCTGACGGCGATCGGCTATGCCGGCGTGCTGGCCGTCGCCGATACCCCCGGCGCGGCCTGGGCGGTGTCGCGCATGGGTGGCGGCTATGGTCCGGCTGGCGCGGTTCTGGGCGACGCCCTGATCCCGCCGGGCGGTGCCGAGGCGGCCCTGGCCGGTCTGCCCATCGCCGGGCTCAGGCTCGACCCGGGTACCGTCGACGCCCTCGCCCGGCTCGGCCTGCGCCGTATCGGCGACCTCTCGACCCTGCCGCGCCACAGCCTGGCCACCCGCTTCGGGCCGGAGGTGCTGCGCCGCATCGACCAGGCGCTAGGCCGGTCGGCGGAACCGGTCTCGCCGCGCCGGCCGGTCCCGGTCCATCTCGCCCGCATGGTCTTTCCCGAGGCGATCGGCCGCACCGAGGATGTGGAAGCGGCCCTGGCGCGGCTGCTCGACCGGCTCTGCGCCGGGCTGGAAGAGGCGCAGCAGGGCGCCCGCCGGGTCGAGCTGGCGCTCTATCGGGTCGATGGCGGCGTTGACCGCCAGACCATCGGCACCAGCCGGCCGAGCCGCCGCCCGCGGCATCTGTTCCGCCTGCTGGCCGAGCGCCTGGACCGTGTCGATGCCGGCTTCGGGATCGAGGTGGCGGTCCTGTCGGCGCTGATGGCGGAGCCGCTCGGGGCGGCACAGATCGGCTTTGGCGAGGCGGGCGGCGCTGGCGGGCTGGGTGCGGACGACACCCCGCTGGACGATCTGGTCGACCGGCTGGCCGGCCGGCTCGGCCGGGGCTCGGTGGTCCGCCCGGTGCCGTTCGAAAGCCATCTGCCCGAGCGCGCGGTGGCCATACGCCCGGCCATGGACGGACCGGTGACCGATCCCGATGCGCCCACCGCCTGGCCGGACCGCCTGCGCCCGATGCGCCTGCTGCCGGTGCCGGAGCCGATCGAGGTCACCGCCCCGATCCCCGACGACCCGCCGGTGCTGTTCCGCCGCGGCCGCAACGTGCACCGTGTGGTCCGCGCCGACGGTCCGGAACGACTGTCGCCGGAATGGTGGCAGGACGCACCCGCCGGTGCGGCGGCCAACCGCCCGCGCGACTATTACCGGGTCGAGGACACGAAGGGCCGCCGCTTCTGGCTCTACCGCGCCGGCCTCTACGACCCCGCCACCCCACCCCGCTGGTACCTCCACGGCGTCTTCCCATGAACGGGCCGACTATCCTCGATCAACTGGGAATGGTGCCTGGTAAATCCCTCTCCCCTCGTGGGAGAGGGAGGGGCCCGCACGCCGAAGGCGTGTGGGAGGGTGAGGGGGCTCACGAAAATCATTCCAGAGGCCGCGCCCGCCATCTGCGACGTCATCAAACCCATGCCGAGCGTCGTCTTTGGCGCACTCTGCGGGATCGGCAATGTGCCGGCCTGAAATTCCGTCGGCAGGTCCCTATGGGCCGTTACGTCGTCGATTTTATCTGCTTCGATGCTTGTCTGATCGTCGAAGTCGATGGCGGTCAGCATGCGCGGCGGCGTAAGCATGATCTGAGCCGCACGGCCTTCCTGCGATCCGAGGGCTTCAGGGTCCTGCGCTTCTGGAACAATGAGGTTCGCGAAAACCTCGAAGGCGTTCTGGATGTCATTGCACGGTCTGCAACCGTGCGGCCCCCTCACCCTAGCCCTCTCCCACAAGGGGAGAGGGGACCATGAGCGCAACGGTTCAGCCGCTCTTCCGCGATGGCAAGATGCCGCTCCGGAAGAAAAAGGAAGGCGGCTCGCCGCCCCCCGCCCGGTATGTCGAGCTGCAGGTGAGTAGCAATTTTTCGTTTTTACGGGGGGCGTCGCATCCGGAGGAGTTGGCGGTCACGGCGGCAGCGCTGGGGCATGCGGCGATCGCGGTGGCCGACCGCAACTCGCTGGCCGGGGTGGTGCGGGCCCATATCGCCTGCAAGCAGGCCGGCATCCGGCTGGTGGTGGGGGCAAGGCTCGACCTGCAGGACGGCCCCAGCCTGCTGTGCTTCCCGACCGACCGGGCCGCCTATGGCCGGCTGTCGAAGCTGTTGACGGTGGGGCGCCGGCGGGCGCCGAAGGGCGAATGCCACCTGACTCGGGCCGATGTGGCCGAGGCCCGGGCCGGGCAGATTTTTGTCGTCTTGCCGCCGGAGCCCGAAGCGGCGACCGAGCCGGAGCCCCTACTGGACATCGATGGCGCCTTTGGCCGCCACCTTTCCGCCTATCGCGGCATGCTGGGAGAGCGCCTGTACCTGGCCGCCCATCACCTCTATCGCGGCGATGACGGCAAGCGCATGGCCCGGCTGGCGGCGCTGGCCGAGCGCTACCGCATCCCGCTGGTCGCCACCAACGACGTGCATTGCCACGCCCCGGAACGCCGGCCGCTGCAGGACGTGCTGACCTGCATCCGCGAGCATTGCACCATCCGCACCGCCGGCTGGCGCCTGCACGCCAATGCCGAGCGCCATCTCAAGGCGCCGCAGGAGATGGTGCGGCTGTTCCGCGACCATGCCGAGGCCGTCGCCCGCACGGTCGAGATCGCCGAGGCCTGCCATTTCTCCCTCGACGAGCTGCGCTACGAGTATCCCGACGAGATCACCCAGGGCGGTCGCTCGCCGCAGGAGGAGCTGGAGCACCTGACCTGGGAGCGGGCTACCGAGCGCTACCCGGAGGGGCTGACGCCCAGGGTACGCGACCAGCTGCGCCATGAGCTCGACCTGATCGGCGAGCTCAACTACGCGCCGTATTTCCTCACCGTCTACGACATCGTGCGTTTCGCCCGCTCGCAGAAGATCCTCTGCCAGGGCCGCGGCTCGGCGGCCAATTCCGCGGTCTGCTATGCGCTCGGCATCACCGCCGTCGACCCGACCAAGGCCGATCTGCTGTTCGAGCGCTTCGTCTCGGCCGAGCGCAACGAGCCGCCGGATATCGACGTCGATTTCGAGCATGAGCGGCGCGAGGAGGTGATCCAGTACATCTATCGGAAATACGGCCGCAACCGCGCCGGCATGACCGCCACGGTGATCTGCTATCGCTCGCGCGGCTCGATCCGCGAGGTCGGCAAGGCCATGGGCCTGTCGGTCGATGTGGTGGAGAAGCTGTCGCGCACCGTCTGGGGCTGGGGCGGCGACGGGGTCGAGACGGACCATGTGCGCCAGGCCGGCCTCGACCCGGACGACCCGCTGCTGCGCCGGGCGCTGATCCTGGCCCGCCAGATCATCGGCTTCCCGCGCCATCTGTCGCAGCATGTCGGCGGCTTCGTCATCAGCCGCGGGCCCTTGTCGGAACTGGTGCCGATCGAGAACGCGGCTATGGAGGACCGCACCGTCATCGAATGGGACAAGGACGACCTCGACGCGCTCGGCATCCTCAAGGTCGATGTGCTGGGGCTCGGCATGCTGTCCTGCGTGCGCCGCGGCTTCGACCTGCTGGCGCAGCATTACGGCAAGCGCTACGACCTGGCGACGCTGCCGGCGGAGGATCCGGCGGTCTACGACATGCTGTGCCGGGCGGATTCGGTCGGCGTGTTCCAGGTGGAGAGCCGGGCCCAGATGTCGATGCTGCCCCGGCTCAAGCCGCGCGCCTTCTACGATCTGGTGATCGAGGTGGCGATCGTGCGCCCGGGGCCGATCCAGGGTGGCATGGTGCACCCCTATCTGCGCCGGCGCTGCGGCGAGGAGGCGGTGGAGTACCCCTCCGACGATCTGCGCCAGGTGCTGGAGAAGACCCTGGGCGTGCCGCTGTTCCAGGAACAGGCGATGCGCATCGCCATCGTCGCCGCCGGTTTCACCCCCGGCGAGGCCGACAAGCTGCGCCGCGCCATGGCCAGCTTCAAGCGTCTGGGCGACATCCACCTGTTCCGCGACAAGATGATCGACGGCATGCTGGCCCGCGGCTACGACCAGGATTTCGCCGAGCGCTGCTTCAAGCAGATCGAGGGGTTCAGCACCTACGGCTTCCCGGAAAGCCATGCTGCCAGCTTCGCCCTGCTGGTCTATGTCTCGGCCTGGCTGAAATGCTACTACCCGGACGTCTTCGCCTGCGCCCTGCTGAACAGCCAGCCCATGGGCTTCTACGCCCCGGCGCAGATCGTTCGCGACACCCGCGACCATGGCGTCGCGGTCCGTGCCCCCGATGTCAATCTCTCGGACTGGGACAGCACGCTGGAGCCGCTGGCGGGATCCGATCTGATGACGGAGAGTTCCCTCGATCCGCAACCGCCGTCCCCCTCACCCTCCCACGGCTTCGCCGCGGGTCCCTCCCTCTCCCCCAGGAGAGGGAAATTCGAGGCGGCCGTTGGTTTCCCTCTCCTTGGGGAGAGGGAGGGACCCGACGCGAAGCGTTGGGAGGGTGAGGGGGAAGCGCGCTGCCGGCCGGAATTTGCCGATCAGCCGGTCAGGTCGAACCATGCCCTGCGCCTTGGCCTGCGCCGGATCAAGGGGTTCAAGGAGGAGGATGCGGAGCGGCTGGTGGCGGCGCGGGCGGTGGGCGGGCCCTTCCGCGATCCGCGCGACCTGTGGTGCCGGGCCGGGCTGACGGTGGCGGCGCTGGATGTGCTGGCCCGGGCCGATGCGTTCCGCTCCATGGGTCTCGACCGGCGCACCGCGGGCTGGGCGGTCAAGGCGCTGGGCCCGGAGCCGCTGCCGCTGTTCGCCGCCGCCGATGCCCGGGCCCGGAACCAGGGTGGGGTGCCGGAGCAGCCCGAGCGGGACTCCGCCGCCCTGCTGCCGACCATGCGGATCGGCGAGCATGTGGTGGAGGATTACGCCAGCCTGTCCCTGTCCCTGAAGCGCCACCCGGTCGCCCTGCTGCGCGACGGTCTGGCGGCGGCCGGCTTCTCGCCGGCGGAGATGGTGGGCCGGCTGCAGCATGGCCGCCGCATCGCCATGGCCGGGCTGGTGCTGGTGCGCCAGCGCCCGGGCAGCGCCAACGGGGTCATCTTCATCACCCTGGAGGACGAGACCGGGGTCACCAACCTGGTGATCATGCCGCCGGTCTTCGAGGCTTTCCGCCGCGAGGTGATGGGCGCCCGCCTGCTCGGCGCCAGCGGCCGGATCGAGCGGCCGACGGGCAACGGCCATGAGGTGGTGCATCTCAAGGTCGACCGGCTGTACAACCTCTCCGACCGTCTGGGCGACCTGCTTGAGGAGGCGCCGCCCCGGCGCACCGAACGCGTCGTCGCCGCATCGCGCAACCCCACCGCCAGTTTCGACCGCCACCTCGCCCATGCCGACGAGATCCGCCGCCCGATCGGCGACCAGCGCCAGGTCACGCTGCCGCGGGCCCGGAGCTTCCGGTGAGGGGCGCCTGCGGTTGGACGCCGCAACCATCCACCCTCGTCATTCCCGCGAAAGCGAGAAACCAGAAACGCCAGCACAACCGTACCATCGAGATTCCCGCCTTCGCGGGAATGACGGCCAAGGGGCAGCGCCGGCCCTGATACCCCACAAGAAACGCTGCCGCCAGTCGCCCGGCGGCAGCGCTTAACTGTCAGACAGCGTCGTGCGTCAGTCGGCGGAGGCCGTCGCGGCGCCCAGGGTCTTGCCGCGGCCGATATCGGCCAGCGGGTGCCGTTCGGCCCGGCCATGGGCGATGCCGTCGGCATCGAACAGATGGCAGGTCGCCGCCGAAATGCCGATCGAGAGCTGGTCGCCGGCCTTGCTGGTGCTGTCGCCGTCGGCCTGGACGGTGATCAGCTCGTCGCCCTCGCCGCGGATGTAGAGGAAGGTCTCGCCGCCCAACCGCTCGACCACGAAGACGTTGCCGGGCATCTGGCCGTCGCCGCCGCCCTTCTCCATCATGTGCTCCGGACGCACGCCCAGGGTCACCGCGTCGCCGACATTCAGCCCCTCAGACTGGACCGGAATCGTGATCGGCTGGCCGCCCGGCAGGGTGACCGTGGCCGTCCCGCCATCGACCGCCGTGATGGTTGTCTTCATGAAATTCATTTTCGGCGAGCCGATAAAGCCGGCGACGAACAGGTTGGTCGGGTGGTGATAGAGCTCCAGCGGCGAGCCGACCTGCTCGACGATCCCGGCCTGCAACACCACGATCTTGTCGGCCAGGGTCATCGCCTCGATCTGGTCGTGGGTCACGTAGATCATGGTCGCGTTGAGGTCGTCATGCAGCTTGGCGATCTCGATGCGCATCTGCACGCGCAGCGCGGCGTCGAGGTTCGACAGCGGCTCGTCGAAGAGGAACACCTTGGGCTGGCGGACGATGGCGCGGCCGATGGCGACGCGCTGACGCTGGCCGCCGGACAGCTCCTTGGGCTTGCGCTGCAGCAGGTGGTCGAGCTGGAGGATGCGGGCCGCGTCGCCGACCTTCTGGTTGATGCTCTCCTTGCTCTCCTTCGCCAGCTTCAGGCCGAAGGCCATGTTCTCTTCCACGGTCATATGCGGATAGAGGGCGTAGGATTGGAACACCATGGCGATGCCGCGCTGGGCGGGCGGCAGGTCGTTGACCTGGACTTCGTCGATGCTGAGGTCGCCCGCGGTGATGTCCTCCAGGCCGGCGATCAGGCGCAGCAAGGTGGACTTGCCGCAGCCGGACGGCCCGACGAAGACGACGAACTCGTTATCCTTGATGTCGAGATCGACACCCTTGATGATCTCGAGCTCTCCGAAGGATTTGCGAATCCCCCGCAGGGTCACTTCAGCCATTTCGTAAGTCTCCTCCCCTAGGACCGTTCAACTTTTGCAGGAGAGGCATGGCCGTTCCCGCAATCCGGCTGCTTTCCGGCACCCTATGAAACATCGAAACGGATAGCAAGGGCACGGGTCCGGTTTCGACCAAAAAAATTGCGGAAATTTGCTTTTTCTTTGCAAATCTTGCGTATGAGCCGTTTCGAGTCCGGCCGCCCTGACGATTTGACGATCGCCGGGGCGCAGGGCTAGCGTCCGGCCGCTGCCAGCGGGGATTGCCGCATGCGTTATGTCTGTACCTGCAACGCCCTGACCGAGCAGGCGGTCGCCGATGCGGCCCGGTCCGGCGCCGCCGCCGTCTCAAGGGTCTATGCCGCGCTGGATTGCGCGCCGCAATGCGGCAAGTGCCTGCCGAGAATTCGGGAGATCCTGGGCGCGGTCGCCGCCGCCGGCCCGGAGCGCCCGGCCCCGGACGGGAAATAGCCCGACGGAGGGACTGCGCCCGGCAAGCAAAAGGCCGGCAATCGACTGCCGGCCTTGCAGGGATGGGCTGGTGGGAGGCGCGCTACGCGGCGAGACTGGTCGCGCGATGCGGCCGGAAGCGCTCTTCGGCGATGCGGTCGGCGGCAAGGCTGGTGGAGATGTTCTGGCGGTCGGCGCGGCCCAGGATGCCGAGCACCGTGTCGTAGAGGCCCTTGACCTTGCGGGTGACCTGATCGCGGTCCTGGCCTTCGCGCTCGCCGGCGACCTGGATCACGCCGCCGGCGTTGATCACGTAATCCGGTGCGTAGAGGATGCCGCGCTCGCGCAGGGCGTCGCCATGGCGCGCCTCTGCCAGCTGGTTGTTGGAAGAGCCGGCGACGATGCCGGCCTTCAGCCGCGGAATGGTATCGTCGTTCAGGATCGCGCCCAGCGCGCAGGGGGCGAAGACATCGACATCGGCGTCGAAGATGTCGTCGGCGGCGACTGCCGTGGCGCCGAACGCCTCGACCGCCCGCTGCACCGACTCCTCGCGGATATCGGTGACCACCAGCTCCGCCCCCTCGGCCGCCAGATAGCGGCAGAGATGGAAGCCGACATGGCCCATGCCCTGCACCGCGACGCGCAGGCCGGACAGGCCCTTGCCGCTGTCCTTGTAGTCGACCGCCGCCTTCAGGCCCATCAGCACGCCCAGCGCCGTCGAGGGCGAGGGGTCGCCGCTGCCGCCCTGTTCCGGCGCCAGGCCGGTAACGTGGCGAGTTTCCTTGCGGATGTGGCTCATGTCCTCGACGCCGGTGCCGACATCCTCGGCGATGATGTAGCGGCCCTTCAGGTTCTCCACCGCCCGGCCCATGGCCTGCAGCAGTTCCGGCGTCTTGTCGCTGCGCGGGTCGCCGATGATCACCGATTTGCCCCCGCCCAGGGACAAATTGGCGATCGCCGCCTTGTAGGTCATGCCGCGCGACAGTCGCAGGGCGTCGCGGACCGCCTCGTCCTCATTGTCGTAGTTCCACATGCGGCAGCCGCCAAGGGCCGGGCCGCGGCTGGTGTCGTGAATGGCGATGATCGCGCGAAGGCCGGTCTCCGCGTCCGCGGCGAAGACAATTTGCTCGTGTTCGTCGAAATCCTGAGCCGAAAACAGGGACATGAAAGCCATCCTTATTGCAGTGCAACAAGCAGAGATGCGACCGTCGATTGAATTGTCCGACGTTGAGTATTAATGAGTATTTAAGGTCGGTCAATCGCCGTACAAGCCGAAATCAAAATAGTATCGAAGTGTCCATAGTATTTACTTGTTGGATATTTTGAGGCCGAGTCGACCGATGTCTGCGAAAGAAAATTACCCAACCGATGTGCGGGATTCGGTGACCCTGTGAAACGCGCCGCTTGATCGCCCGGACCGGGAGTGATAGCAGCCGATAACATCCGAAATTCACCGGGCGGGAGGGGCACATCATGGCGCGGCCGATCATCATCGACACCGATCCGGGACAGGACGACGCGATCGCCCTGCTGCTGGCCCTCGCCTCGCCGGAGCTGGAGGTCCTGGGGGTCACCGCGGTGGCCGGCAACGTGCCGCTTTCGCTGACCGAGTCCAATGCCCGCAAGGTGTGCGAGCTGGCCGGGCGGTCGGACATGAAGGTTTTCGCCGGCTGCTCCCGGCCGATGCTGCGGACGCTGGTGACCGCCGAGGAGGTGCACGGCAAGACCGGCCTCGACGGCCCCGACCTGCCCGAGCCGACCATGCCGCTGCAGCCGCAGCATGCGGTGGACTGGATCGTCGACACGCTGATGGCGGCGGAGGACGGCGCGATCACCCTGTGCCCGGTCGGCCCGCTGACAAACATCGCCATGGCGATCGTCAAGGAGCCGCGCATCCTGCCCAAGATCGACGAGATCGTGCTGATGGGCGGCGGCTTCTTCGAGGGCGGCAACACCACGCCCCATGCCGAATTCAACATCTATGTCGACCCGCACGCCGCCCATGTGGTGTTCACCAGCGGCGTAAAGCTGACCATGCATCCCCTGGACGTCACCCATAAGGCGCTGATGAACGATGCCTGGATCCAGAAGCTGCGGGCGCTGGACACGCCGGTCGGCACGGCGGCGGCGGAGATGCTGACCTTCTACGAACGCTACGACATGGACAAATACGGCGAGGCCGGCGGTCCGTTGCACGATCCCTGCGTCATCGCCTATCTGCTCAAGCCCGAGCTTTTCGGCGGCAAGCACTGCAATGTCCGCATCGAGACCATGTCGGAAACCACCCTGGGCTCCACGGTGGTCGACTGGTGGGGCGTCACCGGTCTGGAGCCGAACTGCACGGTCATCAACCAGATCGACTCAGACGGCTTCTACGCCCTGATCCTGGAAAGGCTTGCCAGGCTCTAGTCTCGGCGGGCAGTTGTCTGCACTTTGCTGTCATTGCGAGGAGCGAAGCGACGCGGCAATCCACGTTGACGGATACAGTGGATTGCTTCGCCTTCGGCTCGCAATGACGATCCTGGGTTAGCCGGCTGGACATCGTTTCCGCGCGTCAGTCGAACCAATTGAACATCGCCTTGCCCAGCGTATCCGCCTTCCAGTGCCGCAACACCTTGGTAGCCGCTGGGTGAAGTCCGGCCAACTCGTCATCAGTCAGCGGTCGATTGAGGGTCGCCAAGTCCAGCGGGGTGAACGGTGTGAGGTCGCGAAACGCGCTGGCCAGGTGTATGTGATCGACAAAATCGGCGCACATGGCGATCGCATCGACCGGTTGCGCGAAGGCGATGAACGGCTTCACACGATGGCCCAACACCGCGGTTGAGGTCTCACCTTCGGCGATGTGCACGACGTAAAAGCTTGGCGTGATATCTGGCTCTCGGAAATCCGAAACCCTGCCGCCGACAGCGTGCGCCGCTGTATAGCAGGCTGATTTGAAAGCCTTTGCAGCTACCCGCTGTGTCGTCCCGCTCTTGTCCTCCGGGAGGAATCCAATGAGCTCCGGGCGGAGGATGATCTCCATCTACAGCCGCAGTGCTTCCTCCGCAGCCGTGTGCGGCTTGCCGAGGGCCTCGGCGACCTGCGGGTGGGTGATGCGGCCAGTGTGCACGTTCAGGCCGTTGCGCAGATGCGGGTCCTCGTAGAGGGCGCGGCGGTAGCCTTCATCGGCCAGGGCGACCACGAAGGGCAGGGTGGCGTTGTTCAGCGCCTCGGTCGAGGTGCGGGCGACGGCGCCCGGCATGTTGGCGACGCAGTAATGCACCACGTCGTCGACCACATAGGTGGGATCCGCGTGGGTGGTCGGGCGCGAAGTTTCGAAACAGCCGCCCTGGTCTATGGCGACGTCGACCACGACCGAGCCAGTTTTCATGCCGGCGATCATCTCCTTGCTGACCAGCTTCGGCGCCGCGGCACCCGGCAGCAGCACCGCACCGATCACCAGGTCGGCATTGCGGACATGGGACTCAATGTTGTCGACGGTCGAGAACAGGGTGTTGAGGGTCGGCCCGAACTGCATGTCCAGCGCCTGCAGCCGGTCGAGGGATTTGTCGACGATGGTAACCTGCGCCTCCAGCCCCATGGCCATGCGCGCCGCATTGGTGCCGACCACGCCGCCGCCCAGCACCAGCACCCTTGCCGCCTGCACGCCCGGAACCCCGCCCAGCAGCAAGCCGCGCCCGCCTTGCGCCTTCTCCAGGCAATGGGCGCCGGCCTGGATCGACATGCGGCCGGCCACCTCGCTCATCGGCGCCAGCAGCGGCAGGCCGCCGCGCGGGCTGGTGACGGTCTCATAGGCGATGGCGACCGCACCGCTCTTCATCAGCGCCTCGGCCTGGTCCGGGTCCGGGGCCAGATGCAGGTAGGTGAACAGCACCTGCCCTTCCCGCAGCCGGGCGCATTCGACGGGCTGCGGCTCCTTGACCTTGACCACCATCTCGGCGCGCTCGAAGACCTCTTCCGCCGTGCCGACGATGGACGCACCGGCGCGCTGGTACTGATCGTCGGTGAAGTCGATGCCGGCGCCGGCCTGGGTCTCCACGATCACCTCATGACCGTGATGGGTCAGTTCACGCACCGAGCCGGGGGTAAGGCCGACGCGGAATTCCTGGGCTTTGATCTCCTTGGGGACGCCGATGAGCATGGGGTTCCTCGCTTCGACCGGATTGTTCTTTGCAGGCTCCATATATCGTGGCCGTGACGGGCCGTCGATGGGCGTAATGCTGCAGGCGTGGGCTGGTCCGCACGCTCGCCGGAATCTGGTCCGATTTGGCCGTTACGGTCGCCGCCATCGACAGCGATGCCGAGACACCACAGCGACCGACGGATGCGGATATTACCAGGGCTTCTCTTGATGGATCGGCAGATCCGCGGCCTGTTCCGCGAGAATGGCCGGCAGCTCCGTTTCTTTCCGGCCGGCACCTGGCTGCCCGGCTTCACGGTGAACCGTATCCAGCGTCGTCGGATCGAGCGGCAGATGCCGCCGGTCTATGTCCGGCTGATCGTCATCGCGCTTGTCGGGAACCTGCTGACCGTGGGCGGCATCATCCTGTGGGACCGGTTTGTCGGCTATGTCGATGCGCTGGCGGCGCTCGGCATCTTCGCGGCGGTCTTCCTGGCCTTCTCGGCGATCCTGCACGCCTGGCTGTACCTCACGGTGCGGCAGGTGGTCCGCGACCGCGAGACCTGAGCCCTCAGCCGGCGGACAGTGCCGCATCCACGAAGTCCAGCCGGTCCTGACCCCAGAACATCTCCCCATTCACCACATAGAACGGCGCCCCGAAGATCTGCCGGTCGATGGCCTGCTGGGTGAAGGCGACACGTTGGTCTTCCACATCCGCCGCATTGGCGGCTTCGAGTAGCGCGCGATCCAATCCGCAGGAATCGACGATGGCCTCCAAAGTGGCCGGATCGGCGATGTCGCGATCCTCCGACCAGCAGGCTCGCATCAGGGCGAAGGCCAGCTCCATGGCGTCGGCGCCGGCCCGATCGGCGGCGATCACCAGCCGCGAGGCGGCGGCATCGTCGGTCGGCCAGTGCTTCGGATGCAGGGTCAGGGTAACGCCGAGATGGTCGGACCAGCGCTGCAACTCGACCAGCCGGTAGGCCTGGCGCTGCGGCGCCCGCTTGCCGACCGGAACACCGCCGGAGACCGGGAAGACCTGCATCAGGTCGATGGGGATCAGATTGACCGTCGCGCCATGCTTTTCGACGATGGCCGCAAAACGCTCATGGCCGAGATAGGAATAGGGCGAGATCGGCGCGAAATAGTAGTCGACGGCGGCCGGCATGCGGAGGCTCCTGGCGGTCTGCGGTTGCTGCGGGCCGAACCATCGTCTGCGCCGGCCGGGCCGTCAACCGCCCGTCAGGGCCGCAGGATCACCAGGCCTTCAATTCTTCGGGAATTTCCAGGCCGATCTCTTCGTAGTACCGCACCGCGCCGGGATGCAGGGGAACGATCGCATTCTGGATGATGTCCTCGGCCTGGGCGTGAGACAGGCCGGCGACGTTGCGGGCCAGGGATTCGCTGTATTCCAAGGAGGTCTTGGTGATCTGGTAGACCAGCTCTTCCGGCAGGTCGGCGCGGGCCACGATGAAATGCCACATGGCCACCGTTTCGATATCGGCCGACTGGTCCGGATAGGTGCCGGCGGGGATCGAAGCCGGCACCAGCGAGGGGAAGGCGTCCAGCAGGGCGGCTTGCTGCTCGTTTGTCAGGCTCAGCAGGTTCGGCGACGGATCGTCCGGGCCCAGTTCGATGAAGGCCGGGATCGGCATGCCGTCGGCGACGGCAAGGCCAGAGATCAGCCCGTGCCGCAGCTGCAGCGCCAGATCCGAGGTTTCGCCATTGCGCGGCTCGATCTCGATGCCCAGCGCCTCGAAGAAGCGCGGCACGTAGATACCGCTGGCGCCGCTGGCCGGACCGGCGCCGACCGTGGTACCGCCCAGCCCGTCGGCACCGCTGATCTCCGACCCGTCCAGGGTCATCATCTGGAAAGTGGTGGAGAACACCGGAAGCAGGGCCCGCAGTTGGTCATGCGGCAGGGTCGGGCTCAGCGGGCTGCGGCCGCCCCAGGCCTCGTACATCGGTCCGACGGCGATCAGACCGAGATCCAGATCGCCGGTCTGCATCAGGGCAGCGTTCTGAAAGGCGCCGCCGGTCAGCCCGGCCGTGACGTCCAGGCCCAGATCTTCGCTCAGCAACTCGGCCATGCCGGTGCCGTACAGCGCATAGGCGCTGCCGTCGGTCTCGGTGCCGATGGTCAGGGACTCGGGCCAGCCCTCGCGATCCTGGGCCTTCGCGTCGCCGAAGCCCAGGGCCAGAAAAGCCGCCGCGCCGGCGAGCAGTCCCGCCGAAGCCAGTTGCAATACGGTGTGCTTCAAGGTGCTAAGCTGTCTTTGCCGCAAGATGGGTTGTGCCGGGCCGGTCCCGACAGGATGCAGTTTCTACAGGGAAATTGGGCCAAGCAATGGCACGATTTCCGCTGTTGTCTTCAATTCGCCGCATCGCCCGCCTCGCCGCTTGGGCCCAGTAGCCGGCCATAGATCTGCCGGGTCAACAACGGCGACAGATAGATCGGGATCTGCGCCACAGCCAGGTAGAGCAGCAGATCCGGCTCGACGGCACCGGTTACGGCGAAGGCCAGCGCCATATTGCGGTTTCCGGAGACCAGCCCCAGGCTCAGCGCCGCCCGCCGGCCCATGGGCCGGAACAGCAGCGCCGTGACCGCCTGGAAACCCAGATTGATGGCAAACGCGCAGGTCAGGTACAGCAGGACGGTGCCGCTCTCCGCACCGAGGCGGGGTGTGATCCCGTCCATGACCGCGATCGCAAAGACCAGCAGCACGATCACCGTCAGGCCCTGCAGCGGTTGGTCCAGCGAATCGATGCGGTCCTCGCCGGCAAACCGCCGCACCGCCCAGGCGGCGGCCAGCGGCAGGACCAGGAACATGCAGACCCGCAGCGCGTAGCCCGTCGGATCGATGGCGGCCTCGCGGCTGAGCAGGCCGAGCGCGATCGGTGCCAGGGTCACCGGCAGGAGCAGCGTCGTCACCGCCAGCACGACGACCGTGAGTTCGACGTCGAATCCCAGCAACCGGGCGAAGGCGGTCGAGGACATGACCGGCGATGCCGCCGCGTTCAGGACCATGGCGGCGATCAGGGCGGGCGGAAGACCGATGCCGGTGGCCAGGCCCCAGACCAGAAGCGGCGAGACCGCGAGCTGCCAGATACTGGCCAGCCCCGTCGCAAGGGGGCGCCTGGCGTAGGCAAAAACCCGCTGCCAGTCTAGCCGCAATACCGACAGGAACAGCAGCAGACCAATCGACGGCATCAGCAGAGGACGGAGCGTAGCTGCCAGATCCTGAAGTAGCAGTCCGGAGAACACTCCGCCGGCAAGCAGCAGCGTCGCGTGCCGGCCAAGCACCGCAAGGCCGCGATGCGCCAGCAGGGCCGCGGCTCTCACAGGCTTGTGATCCGAGTTTCAGAGGTCTTCTGCATGTCCCGTGCGATCATGGAGGATGCCAAACCTACGAAAGCCGACCGATCCGGTCGATAGCCTGTGGTTTCTCATCGTCACCACGTTGGCCTCGCTGATCTTCGCATTTGCCCAGCCGGCAAACGCGGAGCCCCGCTATTGGACGGCCGAATGGCCGGCGACGGATTTCGAAAGGTCATCCATCGATTTCTCCGAGATCATCTCCGGCGGGCCGCCGAAGGACGGCATACCCTCGATCGACAACCCGGTCTTCGTACCGCTTTCCGAGGCCGGCGACCTGTCGCCGACCGAACCGGTGATCAGCCTGGAGATCGACGGCGATGCTCGCGCCTATCCGCTACAGATTCTGATCTGGCATGAGATCGTCAACGACGTGGTCGCCGGCAAGCCGGTGGCGGTGACCTACTGCCCGCTATGCAATTCGGGCATCGTCTTCGACCGGGTCATCGACGGCCAGGTCACCGAATTCGGCACCACCGGCAAGCTGCGGCGGTCGGACATGGTCATGTATGACCGGCTGACCGAAAGCTGGTGGCAGCAATTCCTCGGTGAGGCCATCGTCGGCGAGTTGACCGGCACCGTGCTGGACACGATCCCGTCACGGATGGAATCGCTGGAGCGCTTCGCGGCCCGGTATCCGGACGGCAAGCTGCTGGTCCCGACCAATCCGCGCATGCGCAATTACGGGCGCAACCCCTATGCCGGCTATGACAGCGGCAGCTGGCCGTTCCTGTATCGCGGCCAGTATGACGGCCCGGTGCCGCCCCTGGCGCGGGTCGTGGTGGTCGGCGATGAGGCCTGGACTATGGAATCCCTGCGCGCCGCCGGCCGGATCGAGCATGGCGACCTGATCCTCACCTGGGAAGAGGGGCAGAATTCCGCCCTCGACAACGGGATCATCTCCCGGGGGCGCGATGTCGGCAATGTCGTCGTCCAGCGCCGCGTCAACGGCGTTCTGGAAGACGTAGTGCACGACATCCCCTTCGCTTTCGTGTTCCATACCTTCAAGCCCGACGGCATCTTGCACCACGACGGAGTCTGATCGCCGAGCTTTGGGCTGAAAATCGCCGCTCCGGGACCCAGATTAAGGGAAGCGGGCGTGGCAGCCGAAATTGCGGCACACTGCCCGTGCGGTTGAACAACGGGCGGGCGCATGGCAGACAAGGGCGAACAACTTCCGACGCATGGCACCAGCCAGGCCGAGGTCGACGCCTTCCTGCGGAAACTGGCGGTGACACCGTCGCCCAAGCAGTCGGCGCGGCGGGGCCGGCTGATCTTCGCCATGGACGCCACCGCCAGCCGTCAGCCGACCTGGGACCAGGCGTGCCATATCCAGGCAGAGATGTTCGAGGCGACCCGGGAGCTGGGCGGCCTGGACGTGCAGCTGGTCTATTTCCGGGGGTTCCGGGAATGCCGGGCCAGCCCCTGGGTCTCCGACACCACCGAGCTGCTCAAGCGGATGACGGCGGTGCAATGCCTGTCCGGCCTGACCCAGATCGGCCGGGTGCTGAAACACGCGATCAAGGAGACCGACAAGCAGCAGGTGGATGCCCTTGTGGTGGTCGGCGACTGCTTCGAGGAGAAGCCGGACCCGGTCGGCCACAAGGCCGGAGAGCTCGGCCTGCGCGGGGTGCCGGCCTTTATGTTCCATGAGGGGGCGGAGCCCGGCGCCCGGCAAATGTTCCAGCAGATCGCCCGGTTGACCAACGGCGCCTATTGCCCGTTCGACCTCTCCAGCGCCCAGCAGCTCAAGGATCTGCTGGCGGCGGTCGCGGTGTTCGCGGCCGGCGGCCACAAGGCGCTGGAGGATTACGGACGCAAGCATGGCGGCGAGGCCCTGCGCCTGACCCATCGGCTCGACGAGAGCGCAGGCGGACGCGGCAGGAAATGACCTTCCCCTATTTCATGGCCGCCATCCTGGTCGTCGTCGGCTTGGTGGTGCTGGCGCGCTGGCTGGCCAATGCGGATCCCAAGCTGCTCGCCCGGCATGTGCGCCGCACGGCGCTTATCCTCACCGCCCTCATCGCCGTGGCACTGTATATCTCCGGCCGCCTGGGCTTGGTGATCGCGCTGGCCACCCTGGCGACAATCGCCATCCTCAACTGGCGGGCGATACAGGCGCGGATCAAGGCGGCAGCAGGACCGTCGCCCGGCCAGACATCGTCGATAACCACCGCGTTCCTCGACATGCAGCTCGATCACGACAGCGGCGAGATGACCGGCACGGTCCGGCGCGGCATCCATGAAGGGCGCGAAATCTCCGGGCTCTCCCTGGAGGAGCTGCTGGTGCTGCGCGGCGAATGCTCCGGCGACGATCCGAAATCCGTGGCCATCCTCGAGGCCTATCTGGATCGGCGCTTCGGCGCCGGCTGGCGTGTCGACGACGACGAGGCGGGGGCCCCGGCGGGCGCGTCCGATGGGCCCATGACACGGGAAGAGGCCTTCCGCTTCCTGGGACTGGAACCGGGGGCGAGCCCAGCGGAGATCAAGGATGCCCATCGCCGGATGATGAAGAATTTCCATCCCGATCACGGCGGATCGGACTACATCGCCGCCAAGCTGAACGAGGCCAAGGCGATCCTGCTTGGGGAATAATCCCGTCGGCGCTCCCATGCGGCGTCTGCGCCGGTGCGGCAACCGCCGCTTGTCCGCTCACCGGACCCTGTGGCAATAAGGGCGCGCCGGGCCCAGCGGGGTCTGCGCTCACCAAGCATGGTCCGTGCCTACATGATCAAGCCCGTCAGGAAAGCGGTGTTCCCGGTTGCCGGCCTGGGGACGCGCTCTTTGCCGGCCACCAAGGCGGTGGCGAAGGAAATGCTGTGCGTGGTCGACAAGCCGGTTATCCAATACGCCGTGGAAGAGGCGGCGGAAGCCGGGATCGAGGAATTCGTCTTCGTCACCAGCCGCGGCAAGAGCGCTCTGGAAGACCATTTCGACCGCCAATTCGAGCTTGAGCGGAGCCTGGAGGCCCGCGGCAAGACGGAAGAGCTGGCGGCGACCCGGGCGGCCGAGCTGCCGGTCGGCGGTTACGCCTTCGTGCGCCAGCCGGAGCCGCTGGGCCTGGGCCACGCGGTCTGGTGCGCGCGATCGGTGATCGGCGACGCGCCGTTTGCCGTGCTGCTGCCGGACGAGGTCTTCCACGCCAAGCCCGGCGTCCTCAAACAGATGATGCAGGCTTACAAGACCCTGGGCGGCAACCTGCTCGCGGTCCGGGAAGTGCCGCCGGAGCTGACCGCCCGCTACGGTATCCTGGCGGTCGGCGAGGATGACGGCAGTGTCGCGGCGGTCACCGGGCTGGTGGAGAAACCGGCGCCGGACGAGGCACCGTCCAACCTGTCCATCGTCGGCCGCTACATCCTGCAGCCGGACGTCTTCGACCATCTCGACCGCAAGGAACGCGGGGCGGGCGGTGAAATCCAGCTGACCGATGCCATGGCCCGGACGATCGGCCAGCAGCCGTTCCACGGCGTCCGCTTCGACGGCGACCGGTACGATTGCGGCGACAAAGCCGGCTTCGTGGCCGCCAATGTGGCCTTCGCCCTGGACCGGGCGGACCTGGCCGCCGGCCTGAAGCCGAGGCTCGCGGCGCTGCTGGACGGTGCCGGCTAGACCCCATTCAACGGCCTTCCGGGCCGCCTTCCAAAAGGAGCTCCGCACGTGCGCATTGCGATGATCGGCACCGGCTATGTCGGGCTCGTATCCGGCACCTGCTTTTCGGAATTTGGCGTCGATACGGTCTGTGTCGACAAGGACGAGGCCAAGATCGAGCGCCTGCGCCGGGGGGAGATCCCGATCTACGAGCCCGGGCTGGAAAGCCTGGTGCACAAGAACGTCGAAAGCGGGCGGCTGACCTTCACCACCGATCTGGCATCCGCGGTGGATGGCGCCGATGCGGTGTTCATCGCCGTCGGGACACCCAGCCGCCGCGGCGACGGCCATGCCGATCTGACCTATGTGTTCGCGGCCGCCGAGGAGATTGCCAAGGCCGTAACGGGCCCGACCGTGGTGGTCACGAAGTCGACGGTCCCCGTCGGCACCGGTCGCCGGCTGGCGGAGACGATTCGCAAAGCGCGGCCGGACCTGGCCATCGACGTGGCCTCCAACCCGGAGTTCCTGCGCGAAGGATCGGCGATCGCCGATTTCATGCGACCGGACCGGGTGGTGATCGGCTCGGAGAGCGAAGCCGCGGCCGGCGTGCTGCGACAGCTCTACCGGCCGCTCTACCTGATCGAGACGCCGATCGTGGTGACCACGCTGGAAACCGCCGAGCTGATCAAATACGCCGCCAACAGCTTCCTCGCCACCAAGATCACCTTCATCAACGAGGTCGCCGATTTCTGCGAGCAGGTCGGCGCCAATGTGCATGACGTGGCGCGGGCGATCGGGCTCGACGGCCGCATCGGCTCGAAATTCCTGCATGCCGGGCCGGGCTATGGCGGGTCCTGCTTTCCCAAGGACACCGAGGCCTATGTCCATAGCGGCCGCGATTTCGGCGCACCGCAGCAGATCGTCGAGACGGTGGTGCAGATCAACGACCGGCGCAAACGCCAAATGGCCGATCGCATCGTCGATGCCTGCGGCGGGTCGGTCGATGGCAAGACGATCGCGGTGCTGGGGCTGACCTTCAAGCCCAATACCGACGACATGCGCGAGAGCCCGAGTCTGGCGATCATCCCGGCGCTGCAGGAAAAGGGCGCCAGTGTTCGCGCCTATGATCCGGCCGGCCGAGAGGAGGCCGCCAAGCTTCTGGAGGGGGTCGAATACGGCAGCGACGCCTATGCCATTCTGGAGGGCGCCGATTGCGTCGCCATCCTTACCGAATGGAACGAGTTTCGGGCCTTGGACCTGTCCCGGGTCCACGACCTGTTGGCGCATCCGGTGATGGTGGATTTACGCAATATCTACAAGCCCGGCGAGATGGCCGCCGCCGGCTTTGCATATTACAGTGTCGGAAGGCCCTCGATGCCGCCGGGCAACGACCCGCAAGCCTAGGTCCCTGGGCCGGCATCGGACCGCAGCCGCAGCAGGAAGGCACCCACCATGAGCGACGCCTATTCTTTCGATCCGACCATTCTTCGCGAGTACGATATTCGCGGCATCGTCGGCAAGACCCTGAACGAGTCCGATGCCAACGCCGTTGGACGGGGCTTCGGTACGATCGTCGCGCGCGGCGGCGGCACCACGGTCTGTGTCGGTTATGACGGCCGGTTCAGCTCTCCTTCCCTGGCCGCGGCGCTGGTCGAGGGGCTGGCATCCACGGGGCTTTCCGTCAACCAGATCGGCCTCGGCCCGACGCCGATGCTGTACTTCGCCTGCAAGCATCTGAACGCCGATGCCGGGGTTATGATCACCGGCTCGCACAACCCGCCGGACTACAACGGCATCAAGATGGTCACCTCCGCCGGCCCGGTCTATGGCGACCAGATCCAGGAGATCGGCCGGGTCGCCGCCGCCGGGGATTTTGTCACCGGAGAGGGCAGCAGCCGCGAGGTCGCGGTCGACGAGGCCTATATCGACCGGATCGTCTCCGACTATGACGGCGGCCGCGAGCTGACCGTGGCCTGGGATGCAGGAAACGGCGCCGCCGGCGATATCCTGCGGCGCATGACCGCACGGCTCCCCGGCCGGCACATCCTGCTGTTCGACGACATCGACGGCAGCTTCCCGAACCATCACCCGGACCCGACGATCCCGGAGAACCTGGTCGATCTGCGCAAGGCGGTGGTCGAGAACGGCTGCGACCTCGGCATCGGTTTCGACGGCGACGGGGACAGGATCGGCGCCGTCGACGAGGGCGGCGGCATCATCTGGGGCGACCAGCTGCTGGCGATCTATTCCTCCGAAGTCCTCAAGGAGCATCCGGGCGCCACCATCATCGCCGATGTGAAGGCCAGCCAGACCCTCTACGACGAGATCGCTCGGCTGGGCGGCACGCCGCTGATGTGGAAGACCGGCCATTCCCTGCTGAAGGCCAAGATGGCGGAGACCGGCTCGCCGCTCGCCGGTGAGATGTCCGGCCATATCTTCTTCGCCGACCGCTACTACGGCTTTGACGATGCCCCCTATTGCGGCATCCGTCTGATGAGCCTGGTGGCCAACTCGGACGAACCGCTTTCGGCCCTGCGCAATCGCCTGCCCTCGGTGATCAACACGCCGGAGGTCCGTTTCCAGGTCGACGAGACGCGCAAATTCGACATCGTCGAGGAGATCCGCTCGCGCATGCATGCGGCGGAAGCCGACGATCCGGATCTCGACGTCAACGATATCGACGGCATCCGGGTCCAGACCCCGGATGGCTGGTGGCTGCTGCGCGCCTCCAACACCCAGGACGTGCTGGTCGCCCGGGCCGAGAGCCAGAGCGACGAGGGGCTGGAACGGCTCAAGGCGCAGCTGGTCGGCCAGCTTGAGCAATCGGGCCTGGAGGGCCCGAGCTTTGCCGGCGGTGGGCACTAGCCGCCGGACCGGGAATTCGGACGGCAGCGGCTGGGTCCTGGCGTCCGGCCAGAGGAGAATTCGCCATGCCAGATCATTCCGTCACTGAGGGCTTGCTGGCGGCCGTGGCCCATGCCATGCCGACCAGCCTCGCGGCGTTCGATCCCTCGGCGAAGCCAACCGGCCTGGTGATCGTCGACGAGGTCAACGGCTTTGCCGCGGTCGGCGCCGGCAATCTGGCGCCGCCGGTGCCCAATGCGCAAGTGTCGCGCATGGTGGAGGAGACGGTGGCGCTCGGCCGGCGGTTCCAGTCCGCCGGATGGCCGATCCTGGCCTTCCTCGACACCCATGAGCCGGGCAAGCCCGAGCCGCCCTACCCCCCGCATTGCGAGGCCGGCACCGGCGAGGAGCTGCTGGTTCCGGCCCTGGAGTGGCTGGAGAGCGAAGCGGCGGCCACGCTGATCCGCAAGGACTGCATCAACGGCTTCGTCGGGGCCATCGATGGCGGCCGCAACCGGCTGGTCGACTGGGTCAACGAAAACCGCCTCGAGGCGGTGCTGGTGGTCGGCATCTGCACCGACATCTGCGTGATGGATTTCGTCCTGACGCTGTTGTCGGCCCGCAATCACGGCATGATGGAGAGCCTGGAAGACATCGTCGTCTACGAGCCGGGCTGCTCGACCTACGATCTGCCCCGGTCAACCGCCGAGCAGCTCGGACTGCCGGCCACCGCCGCTCATCCGCAGGACCTGACCCACCATCTGGGCCTCTACTTCATGGCCTCGCGCGGTGCGGTGCTGGCGGGGTCGCTGGACTAGGTTCAGAGCTCAGCGGCTCGAGCAGCCGGCGACTGACTAGCGTCAGCGTGCGATCAGAAATTCGCGTCCGGGGACAGCGGCAGGCAGTCGTTGCCGGTGGCCTGAAGGCGGCCGCAGGCGGCGAGGGCCTCGCTTTCGTCGAGCCCCATGATCCGTGCCCGGTACATGCGGCCGCGCGACGTCTCCACGGGGATCACGATGCGCTGCGCCGATACCAGCAGGTCGGGGACGCGGTTCTTGGCGGCGTCGATGGCCCGCTGGCTTTGGGCCGCGTTGTAGAACGCGCCGACCTGGATGCCCCAGACCTTCGACGGCAGGCCGGGGCGGCTGCCCTCATCGGTGCGAATGGTGGCCTCGGCCAGCTGGATGCGGTCGGCCGGCACCGGCGGCGGCAGCACCGCCGCGGCCGGGACGATGCCGGTGCGGGTCGCGGCAACGACCTCCGGCGGTCGGCGCGGCGGCAGCGGCGTATCGGATCCGGAGGTCGCCAGCACGATCGGCGCGCCGTCGCGGGTCGGGTGGCGCGGCGGCAGCGGCGGGTAGAAGGGCGCGCTGCCGCGGGCGATCAGGTGCCGTCCGCGGCTGGAGGCGAAGGCCTGGTCGAGCAGCGAGGCGACGGCCGCGTTGCGGCTGCGCGAGGTCCGTCCGCCGAACACCACGGTGATCAGCCGCAGCCGGCCGCGCACCGCCGATGCGGCGAGGTTGTAGCCGGAGGCTCGGATATAGCCGGTCTTCAACCCGTCCATGCCGTCATAGCTGCGCAGCAGTTCGTTGTGATTGCGGTAGGTGCGGCCGTTGAAGCTCCAGCGCTGCGTGTCGAAGTAGTGGTAGTACTGCGGATAGTTGCGGATCAGGGCCTGCGACAGCAGGGCCATGTCGAGCGGCGTGGAGACCTGCCGGCGATGCGGCAGGCCCGATGCGTTCTGGAACGTCGTGTTCGACATGCCCAGGCGCCGCGCCTCGCGGGTCATCTGCTGTGCGAACTGGAACTCGGTGCCGCCGATCGCTTCGGCCACGGCGGTGGCGATGTCGTTGGCCGATTTGGTGACCAGGGCATAGATCGCGTCCTCGACCCGGATGGTCGAGCCGGGCGACAGCCCCAGTCGCGACGGTGCCTGGCCGGCAGCCTTGCGCGAGATGGGGATGCGCTGGTCGAGGGAGAGCGAACCGTCCTCCAGCGCCTTGAAGACCATATAGAGGGTCATCATCTTGGTCAGCGACGCGGGATAGAGCGGTCGGTTGGCGTGCTCCTGATGCAGGACCTCGCCGGACACCGCGTCGATGACGATGGCGCCGTAGCGGGAATTCGCCGATGCCGAGCCGGTCGCCAGGGACAGACCTGCGGCGATAACGGCAACAAGTATCAGCCTGAAGAGAATGCCGAGACCAGTTTCGGGAAAGCTGCGATGTCCAGGCATGTTCGTCGGCATCCCACGGTCCATGTCACAATCCAGGTCAGCGGCTTTGAACGCTTTCATCAGATTCTAGATTAATCCCCGAAATGCGCTTCAAAGGCCAGTTAAAATTGGTCAACAAAGTGTTAACGTGGCTTTGCACCATGCAATCAGCCCATTTGCGGCAATAATGAAGTCGCCATGCTCTTAGGGCCTGAAGCAAATTGCCGCACCGATTTGGAGGCGTTGCTGTGAATCCCCGGCTGTCGATGGCCATCGTTTCGACGCTGCTGCTCGTGGTGACCGCTGCCTGCACCTATGAAGGGCCGGCCGGCAATGTCATCAGCCAGCAGGCGACCTGGTTCAGCTACCTCAATGGCGACGATATCCGGGCGCAGTGCGCCGACGGTGCGTCGGACCGCTATCGCCTCGTCTACAACGCCGACCGGGTGCGCCAGGCCCGCGCCTACGATGTCTGGGATGTCCGCGAGGGGGCGGTGGTGGAACAGATGGTCGACCGCGGCATCGTGTTCGAATCCGGCCGGCCGGTGGATGCCAGCCTGGTCGGCGTCCCGGTGCGGGCGCGATCCTTCCTGAGCCCGGAAGAGTTCGACCATCTGGAAGCGTTGCTTCAGGCCAGTGGCGCCTTCGAGCCGCCGCCGGTCGGTCTGCGGCTCAATTCACGCAGCCATTACTGGATCGTCAGCGGCTGCCGGGACGGGCGCTTCTTCCTGACCGGCTACCGCTATCCGTCCGATCGCTACGACCAGCTGCGGTTCGTCTCCTTTCTCGAAGTCCGGGACCGGACAGGTATCGACTTTCTGCGGCTGCCAACGCCAAACCAGGCACGGCGGGTCGAGCGCTGCTACAGGGGTCGAGGCGCCGAGTTGGACAATCCGCGATGTTACTGGGTGGAGGTCGGCGAGGATGGGCTGGTCGGGATCACGACGTTCGACTGACCGGCGGCTCAGCCGCCTTCATCCTTGACGACGGTCAGGCGGTTGCTGCCGCTGGGCAGAAGATCGGCGACCCAGGGGCCGTCCGGCATGCGCTCGGCCAGCTCGGTGATGGCGCGGTTCCACCATTGCCGCTGTTCCACCAGATCGTCGTAGTCGAATTGCTGTTCGCGCCATTGCCGGTCGGCGGCGGAATAGGTGAGCAGGTCGATGGGAAATCCGACATCGGTGGAACTGAAGCGGGTGGAGTCGAAAGACAGATAGGCCAGCTTCAGCGCATGCCGCATCTCGGTATCGTAGCTCAGTGCGCGGTCCAGGATCGGCTTGCCATAGGCGGTGGCGCCGATCGAGAGGTATGGGGTCCGCTTGTCGACCTCGATCCAGTTCCCCTCGGGATAGACCAAGAACATCGTAGGCTCGCTGTCGCCTTCCAACTGGCCGCCGATGATCGCATGCAGGTTGAACGACAGGTCGGACTCCGCCAGCGCCTCGCGATCCTCGTTGGCGACCGTTCTGAGGCAGCTGGCGAACGCGGTCACCGCTTCCAGCATGGAGCCGAAATTGTTCGCGGTCTGGCGTTTGATCTCGCGCCGCAGGTAGGCCAGCACCTTGTCGCGGACGCTGCGCAGCCCCGACGTCATCAGGAAGAACCGCTGCGGCCCGCTGCCCATCATCGTGACCTTGCGGGCCAGCGCCATCTGGCTGCCGCTGGTCACCCGGCCGTCGGCCAGGGCAATCAATCCTTCGCGGGTGCGAATGGCGAGGCAATAGGTCATGGCGCGGCGCTCGTCATGAAATGAATCGGTGCGGTCAATCGCCGCGCATGGTGTCACGGTGCCGAAACTGTCGCAACTGCGGCCTAAGATATCGCCAGATTGCGCGTAAGAGCCCGATTCCTGGTCTGAAATTGTCTATTGTGCAGTGCACAAAAATTCATTGACAGGCCCGCTGGAACGCTTATATACCACGTCATGTTGCGGTGCAGCATACGGAATTTGAAGCGGCCACGAGGCGGGCCGGCGATCGCCAGGATGACGGCGGGATGATTGGGTATTAGGAGCGGATTGCAATGACCACAGCGAAGACCAAGGCGGCCAACACGGCTGCGAATGTGATGGAAGAGACCCTTGCCGCCACCCGGACCACGGTGGAGACGGCAGTCAAGGCCGGTCAGGACGTCGTCCAGAAGAACCTGGAGACGGCGTTTGCCATGACCAAGGAGCAGTTCGAGAAGGCGGGTGGAAGCATGTTCAAGGGTTTTGACGACGTTGCCGCGTTCGGCAAGGAGAACATCGACGCGGTCGTGACCGCCGGCAACATCGCCACCAAGGGCTGGCAGGATCTGGGCGCCGCCTGGTTCGCCTTCGCCAAGGGCACCGTCGACAACAACGTCGCCACCATGCAGGCGATGATGGCCGTCAAGTCGCCGCGCGAGCTGGTCGACATCCAGAGCACCTACGCCAAGTCGGCCTTCGATTCGCTGGTCGCCGAGAGCTCCAAGCTGTCGGAGATGGGCGTCAAGGTGACCAACGACGCGATGGCGCCGCTGAGCGCCCGGGTCAACGCCACGGTGGAGAAGTTCTCCAAGCCGCTGGCGGCGTAACGCCTCACGACCTAGTTTGGGACCTCCTCACGGAGGTTCACAAAGAACCCGGCAGCGCCCGCTGTCGGGTTCTTTTTTTTGCCCTCAAACAGCCAAATTCGCCGTGCCAGTCTTGTGCTGCCGGAAGCCATGGATATTGGCCGCTTTCATGAGGCAGACCGGGGCTCGCAGCACGGACCGGCCGTCGCTGTGCGGGCAGGATTGCAACCACGGACAGACCGACCAATATCCATGGCCCTTGGCATTGTGATCCGTATGGGGTCTTCCTTCCGGAAGGTCCGATCTCATATTATTAGTCATCGCCAGCACGCTGCGGCGAAGCCTGGGTTCGTAAGTAGCGATACGCGATGAGCGACGTTGAAAAACATGATGGCGGAGACGGTGAGACCGGTGTCGTCGTTCAGACCCGGCCGAAAACCAAGAAACCCGCCATGTACAAGGTGTTGATGCTGAACGACGACTACACGCCGATGGAATTTGTCGTCCACGTGCTGGAGCGGTTCTTCAACAAGAGCCGGGAAGAGGCGACGACCATCATGCTGCATGTCCACCGTCGTGGCGTCGGCATCTGCGGCGTCTTCTCCTATGAAATCGCCGAGACCAAGGTGACCCAGGTGATGGATTTTGCGCGACGCAACCAGCACCCGTTGCAGTGTATACTAGAGAAGGCCTGACCCCTGATCGATGCATCCGCACGGTCGATGACAAGGACCATTTGATGCTCTCACGCACGCTTGAGCAAACCCTGCACAGAGCACTTGCCTATGCCAATGAGCGGCGCCACGAGTACGCGACGCTCGAGCATCTGCTGCTCGCCCTCACCGAAGACCAGGACGCGGTGGCGGTGATGCGGGCCTGCGGGGTCGACATCGAGAAGCTTCGCACCGAACTGACCACCTATCTCGACAACGAGCTGGCCAATCTGATCACCAGCCGGATCGAGGATTCCAAGCCCACTGCCGGCTTCCAACGGGTGCTGCAGCGCGCCGCCATCCATGTGCAGTCGTCGGGCCGCGAAGAGGTGACCGGCGCCAATGTGCTGGTGGCGCTGTTCTCCGAGCGCGAGAGCCATGCGGTCTATTACCTGCAAGAGCAGGACATGACCCGCTTCGACGCGGTCAACTACATCAGCCACGGCATCGCCAAGACGGCCCAGCGCACCGAGCCCAAGCGGGTCTCCGGCGCCGATGAGGACGCGGCGGCCGAGAAGGTGGTGAAGAAGGGCAGCGAGGCGCTGGAAGCCTATTGCGTCGATCTCAACGACAAGGCCAACAAGGGCCGCATCGACCCGGTCATCGGCCGGGAGATGGAGATCGAGCGGACCATCCAGATCCTCTGCCGACGCTCCAAGAACAATCCGCTCTATGTGGGCGATCCCGGCGTCGGCAAGACCGCCATCGCCGAAGGCCTCGCCAAGCAAATTGTCGAAGGCGATGTGCCGGCGGTGCTGGAGGGTGCCACCATCTTCGCGCTGGACATGGGTGCGCTCTTGGCCGGAACCCGCTATCGCGGCGATTTCGAGGAGCGGCTGAAGGCGGTCATCTCCGAGATCGAGGAGCATGACGGCGCCATCCTGTTCATCGACGAGATCCACACGGTGATCGGCGCCGGCGCCACCTCGGGTGGCGCCATGGACGCCTCCAACCTGCTGAAGCCGGCCCTGGCCAGCGGGACCCTGCGGTGCATCGGCTCGACCACCTACAAGGAATACCGAAACTATTTCGAGAAGGACCGGGCCCTGGTCCGCCGGTTCCAGAAGATCGACGTCAACGAGCCGTCGATCGAGGACACGGTGAAGATCCTGCGCGGCCTGAAGCCCTATTACGAGAAGCACCACCGGGTGCGCTACACCAACGACGCGCTGCGCACCGCGGTTGAGCTGTCGGCCAAGTACATCGGCGACCGCAAGCTGCCGGACAAGGCGATCGACGTGATCGACGAGGTCGGGGCGGCCCAGATGCTGCTGCCGCCGTCGAAGCGCAAGAAGACCGTGACGGTCAAGGATGTCGAGGACATCGTCTCCAAGATCGCCCGCATCCCGGCCAAGAGCGTCAGCCGCAGCGACAAGGCGGCGCTGAAGACCCTGGAGCGCGATCTGAAGACCCTGGTGTTCGGCCAGGACAAGGCGATCACTGCGCTCGCCAGCGCCATCAAGCTGGCCCGGGCGGGCCTGCGTGACCCCGACAAGCCGATCGGCAACTACCTGTTCTCGGGTCCGACCGGCGTCGGCAAGACCGAGGTCGCCCGCCAGCTCTCCCACACCATGGGCATCGAGCTGATCCGCTTCGACATGTCGGAATACATGGAGCGGCATTCGGTCAGCCGGCTGATCGGCGCGCCGCCGGGCTATGTGGGCTTCGACCAGGGCGGTCTGATGACCGACGCGGTGGACCAGCACCCGCATTGCGTGCTGCTGCTCGACGAGATCGAGAAGGCCCATCCGGACGTCTTCAACATCCTGCTGCAGGTCATGGACTACGGCAAGATGACCGACCACAACGGCAAGACGATCGATTTCCGCAACGTGGTGCTGATCATGACCACCAATGCGGGCGCATCGGAGCTGTCCAAGGCGGCCATCGGCTTCGAGCGGGACACGCGGGACGGCGAGGATACCGAGGCGATCAACAAGCTGTTCACCCCGGAATTCCGCAATCGCCTGGACGCGATCATCGGCTTCGCCCATCTGACGCCGGAGATCGTGGCCCAGATCGTCGACAAGTTCGTCATCCAGCTCGAGACCCAACTCGCCGACCGGCGCGTCTCCATCGAGCTGAACGAGGAGGCCCGGGCCTGGCTCGGCCGCAAGGGCTACGACAAGCTGTTCGGCGCCCGTCCGCTGGCCCGCCTGATCCAGGAGCACATCAAGAAGCCGCTGGCCAACGAGCTGCTGTTCGGCAAGCTGGCCAAGGGCGGCCTGGTCAAGGTGGCGGTCAAGGATGACGAGCTGACCTTTACCTTCAAGGCGCTGCCGCCGAAGGACAACTCGAACAAGAAGGTTCCGGCCCTAGTCGATTGATCCGCGGCGCGTCTGTACCGCACTCAAGGCTCGACAAGCACCCCGCAAACGGTGTTCGATAGGAATAGCGTCCGGCCCCCGGGGCCGGACGCGTCCTTCGGACGTCTGAAAAAGGGGGTTCGGGTATCCTTGGCAGTCTGAAAATCCTGGAGTCGGCGCCGCTGGATTTCCTCGCCGGCATCCGGGTCGTTGATCTCGGGCAGTACCTGCCCGGTCCCTACGCCGCTCAAATCCTTGCCGATCTCGGCGCCGACGTGGTCAAGGTCGAGCCGCCGGACGGCGATCCGTTCCGCCGCATGGCGCCGTTCGATGTCGACGGCCTGTCGATGGACTACCGCGCCATCAATGCCGGCAAGTCGGTGGTCACCCTGGACCTGAAATCGCCGGAGGGCCGGGACGCCTTCGCCCGGCTGCTGGAAGCCGCCGACGTCTTGATCGAGTCTTTCCGCCCCGGCGTGCTCGATCGGCTGGAGTTCCCGCGCGAGCGTATCCAGTCGCTGAACCCGGCGCTGATCCACGTATCGCTGACCGGGTGGGGTCAGACCGGCCCCTATGCCCATCGGCCCGGCCACGACATCAACTACATGGCGCTGGGCGGCGGCCTGACCGCCACCGGCACCGCCGCGACCCCAGCGATCGGCTATCCGCCGACTGCCGATCATGCCTCCGGCCTGCAGGCGGCGCTGGCCGCGGTGACGGCCCTGTTCGGCCGCATGAACCCGCGCACGGAGTCCGCCGGCGGTCAGCATATCGATTTGTCGATCATGGAATCGGTTCTGGCCTGGCAGACCATCCCGCTCAACGCGGTGCTCAGCGGCCACCCGCCCGAGCGCCGCTACGAGGTGCTGAACGGCGGTGCGGCCTGTTACCAGATCTACCGCACCTCCGATGCCAAGTGCATCACGTTGGGGGCGCTGGAGGAGAAGTTCTGGGCCCATTTCTGCGACGCCGTCGGCAAGCCGGAATGGATCGAGCGGCAATGGGAGCGCCTGCCCCAGCGCGATCTGATCTCCGAGGTCGCGGACCTGATGCGGTCGCGGACGCTGGAGGAATGGAGTGCGCGGCTGTTCCCCGTCGATTGCTGTTTCGAGCCGGTCTGGCCGGCGGAGGATCTGAGCGAGCACCCGCATCTCCAGGCGCGGGGCATGCTGCGCCAGAAGGCCGGTGCCCGGGACGGACTACAGGTGTTGAACCCGCTGCATGTCGATGGCGGCAAGCCGGCACAGCGGACGCCGATGATCGAGACCGATGCCGAGGCGGTGCTGGCCGGCTGGCAGAGCAAGGCCGATGTCGGCGCGAAACCGGTTCCGGAGGCCAAGGCCTCCTGAGAGTCCATGTGATGGCAGAGCGCCAAGCCAACGGGGATTGAGCGTGGACAGCGATGGTTTCATGCGGCGGGCGATCGCCCTGTCGCGGGCCCATATGGCGGCAAATGCCGGCGGTCCGTTCGGGGCGGTGATCGTCAAGGATGACCGGATCATTGCGGAGGGCTGGAATCAGGTCACCTCCACCAACGACCCGACGGCCCATGCGGAGATGGTGGCGATCCGGCATGCCTGCACGCGGCTCGGCACCTTCCGGCTGGACGATTGCGTGATCTATACCAGCTGCGAACCCTGCCCGATGTGCCTGTCCGCGGTCTATTGGGCGCGCCTGTCGGCGCTCTATTACGGCAACAGCCGCAGCGACGCGGCGGCGATCGGCTTCGACGACGCGGTGATCTACGACCAGGTCGCCCTGCCCATCGACCAGCGCACCGTCCCCATGCGGCAACTGCTGTCCGACGAGGCCAACACGGTCTTCCAGGACTGGGCCGCCAAGCCGGACAAGATCCGCTACTGACCGGGCCGCGCAGAGCGGCGATCTTCGATCAAGCTTTCCTCAGACCCCTCACCCTCCCACGGCTTCGCCGCGGGTCCCTCCCTCTCCCACAAGGGGAGAGGTGTATGAATTCAGCGCCGTAGTCCTGCCCCTCTCCCCTTGCGGGAGAGGGAGGGACCCGCGAAGCGGGAGGGTGAGGGGTCTAAAGAGGTCCGTGACCGAAGATCACATCTGCTCCTGGTGTTCGGCGATCACGGTCAGGAAATCGAGGCCGTAGCGTTCCAGCTTGGCGGCGCCGACGCCGGTGATGCCGGCCAGCTGGCCCAATTCGCGGGGGCGGGCCTGGGCCATCTCGGCCAGGGTCGAGTCGTGGAAGATGACATAGGGCGGTACGCCCTGGGACCTGGCCAGGGCCAGCCGGCGGGCGCGCAGGGCCTGGAACAGCGCCTCCGCCGACGGATCCTCGAGCGTCACCGGCCCGCGCTTGCGCCCCGATCTGGCCTTGGCGCGGGCAGCGACCGGGTCGCGGCGCAGTTGGATGCGTTTCTCGCCGCGCAGCACCGGGCGCGCCGCATCGGAGAGCCGCAACCCGCCATGGCCCTCGATGTCCACGGTCAGCAGGCCCAGCGCCACCAGCTGGCGCATGATCGCCCGCCATTCGTTGCGACTGTGGGCCGTGCCGATCCCGTAGGTGCTCAAATTGTCGTGTCGGAAATGGCGGATGCGTTCGGTGTCGCCGCCGGTCAGCACATCGACCACATGCACCGCGCCGAAGCGCTGGCCGGTACGGTAGACGCAGGAAAGCGCCATCTGCGCCGCCTCGGTGCCGTCGAAGGTCTCCGCCGGCTGCAGGCAGGTATCGCAATTGCCGCAGGGCTCCTCCAGGGTCTCGCCGAAATAGGACAGCAGCACCTGGCGGCGGCAGCGGGTGGTCTCGCAATAGCCCAGCAGCGCGTCCAGCTTCTGCCGCTCGATGCGCTTTTGCTCTTCCGGTGCGTCGGAGAGCTCGGATAATTGGCGGAGCTTGACCAGATCCTCCAGCCCATAGGCCATCCAGGCCTCCGACGGCAGCCCGTCGCGGCCGGCCCGGCCGGTTTCCTGGTAATAGGCCTCCAGGCTCTTGGGCAGGTCCATATGGGCCACGAAGCGCACATCCGGCTTGTCGATGCCCATGCCGAAGGCGATGGTCGCCACCATGACCACCGCGTCGTCCTTCAGGAAGCGATCCTGATTGTCCGCCCGCACATCCTTATCCAGGCCGGCATGGTAGGGCAGCGCGTCGAAGCCGCGCTCGGCCAGCCAGCGCGCCATGTCGTCGACCTTGCCGCGGGTCATGCAATAGACGATGCCCGACTGGCCGCGATGCCGCTCGTCCAGGAAGGCCAGCAGCTGGCTGCGCGGGTTGGCCTTGGCCTGGACCCGGTAGCGGATGTTCGGCCGGTCGAAGCCGGCGACGAAGACCCGGCCGTCCGCCAGGCCGAGCTGTTGCACGATGTCCTTGCGGGTCGGCCCGTCGGCGGTCGCGGTCAGGGCGAGGCGCGGCACCCCGGCATAGCGCTGCCGTAGCATGTCCAGCTGCTGGTATTCCGGCCGGAAATCGTGGCCCCATTGCGAGACGCAATGGGCCTCGTCGATGGCGAACAGCGCGACCCGGCTGCGGTCCAGCAGGTCGAGGAAGCGGTCGGTCAGCAACCGTTCGGGGGCCACATAGACGAGGTCCAGATCTCCGGCCTCGATGCCGCGCTCGATGGCGCCCGCCTCGTGATAGGGAATGCTGGAATTCAGCGCCGCGGCGGAAATCCCGAGCTGGCGCAGTGCCTCGACCTGGTCCTGCATCAAGGCGATCAGCGGCGAGATCACCACCGCCGTGCCATCCCGGCACAAGGCCGGCACCTGATAGCACAGCGACTTGCCGCCGCCGGTGGGCATCAGCACCAGCCCGTCGCCGCCGGCGATCACATGGTCGATGATCTCCGCCTGCTCCCCCCGGAACGCCTCGAATCCAAACACCGAATTGAGGATCTCGAGGGGGCTGCGATTCATGCCCGGAGATTACCGGCAGCGACCGCGATGCCGCAACGCATCGCTGCCGCAAATCATCCGCGCTGGTCGTCTTCCTTGCGGAACGGCGAACCCTGGGCGATGGCCTGGATTTCCCAATCGACCATGCGGCCCTCGCGCTCCAGAAAATCCTCGATCGCGGTGCGGAAGCGCGGGTCGCGGATGTAATGGGCGCTGTAGGTGTGCACCGGCATGTAGCCGCGCTGCACCTTGTGCTGGCCCTGGGCGCCGGCCTCGACGCGCTTCAGGCCCTGGGCGATGGCGAATTCGATGGCCTGGTAGTAGCAGGCCTCGAAATGCAGGAACCTGAAGTGGCCGCTGCAGCCCCAATTGCGGCCGTAGAGCGTGTCGTCGCCGATCAGGTTGAGCGCCGCGGCGACCGGCCGACCCTCGTGGGTCGCAACCACCAGGGCCACACGGTCGGCGAGCCGCTCCCCTAGCAACGAGAAGAAACTGCGGGTCAGATAGGCGCTGCCCCATTTGCGGTCGCTGGTGTTGCGGTAGAAGCGGTAGAAGGTGTCCCAATGGGCCTCGGTCAGGTCGTCGCCGGTGACCACCTGCAACTCCACGCCGGCCTCCGCGACCTGCCGGCGCTCCTTCTTGATGGCCTTGCGTTTGCGGGATGCGAGCGCTGCCAGGAACTCGTCGAAGGTCCGGTAGCCGGCATTTTCCCAATGGTATTGCTGGCCGGTGCGCTGCAGCCATCCGGCACGGCCGAAGCGGTCCCATTCCGGCTCGGTGGGGAAGGTCACATGCAGGCTCGACACCTGATGCCGGTCGGCAACCTGCTGCAGGCCGGATATCAGCGCGTCCGATACGGCGTCGCGGTCGAGATCGGGCCCGACCAGCAGGCGCGGCCCTGTGGCAGGCGTGAAAGGCACCGAAACCTGCAGCTTGGGGTAATAGTGCCCGCCGGCCTCCTCATAGGCCTGGGCCCACCCCCAGTCGAACACGTACTCGCCATAGGAATGGGTCTTCAGGTACATGGGCACGCAGCCCAGCACCTGTCCGGCCTCGGTCTCCAGCACAAGATGCTGCGGCAGCCAGCCACTGTCGGCGCACACCGAACCGGACTCCTCCAGCGCCGACAGGAAGGCATGGCCGACGAACGGATTGGCGGTGCCGGCGCAACGGTCCCAGGCGGCCGCGTCCACTGCGCCGATATCGGCATGAACCTTGAGGATCAAAGCCGTGCTGTCGTCCGGCATAAGCCGCTCCGATTGGCCGAAGGTCGAATGGAGTCTGGGTGTGGCGCGGGCCCATGACAAGGCGTCGTCAAGATCGGACGGCAGATTTTCGGCCCTCTGGACAAGACGCTATCGCTCCGTGCCGGAGGCGCGACGCTGACCGTGCTCGCTGTCCGGCGGCGCCACCAGGCCACGCCGGTACAGCCAGTCAACCGCCCGCACCAGGGCATCCGCGACCGGCCCGGGCTGCCATCCCAACTCCCGCCGGGCCTTGGAGCTGTCGATGGGACGGTCATGCTTGGCCAGGCGCACGCCGGCGAGCGGCGCCAACGGCGGCCGCCGCGTCAGGGCGTCGGCGACCAGCTCCATGGTGGCGGCGCCGGCCACGGCCGCCCAATACGGGACGCGCAGGGTCGGCATCGGGCAGCCGGTGATCTCGGCAAGCTTCGCCATCAGATCCCGCACCCGCAGATCCTCGCCGCCCAGGATGAATCGGTCGCCGGGGGCGGCGAGCTCGGCCGCCAGGATGTGGCCGCGTGCGACATCCTCCACCGGGACGAAGTTGATCATGCCGTCCAGATATCCCGGCAGCCGGCCCTGGATCAGGTCGATGATCATCTGGGTGGGCGCCGTGATGCTGTTGTCGCCTGGCCCCACCGGCACCGTCGGATAGACCCTGATCACCGGCAGGCCTTCACGGGCCGCCTCGTCCGCGATCTGGTCGGCCAGGTATTTCGACCGGCAGTATTCGCCCGCCATGTCTTCAAGACGCGGCGTGGGCTCAGACTCGTTGACCGGTGTGGCGCTGCCGTCGCGCCAGCCGCGCAGGATGACCTCGGTCAACGTCACCACGATCCGGCCGACCCCGGCGCGGGCCGCCTCCTCCAGCACGACCCGCGTGCCATCGGTGTTGACCGAGCCGAAGGAGGATTTGTCGGGCATCCACAGATGCGTATTGGCGGCCAGATGAAACACAAGTCCGGCATCCCTGGTCATCCGCGTGACGGTGTCCCGATCCAGCACCGAACCGCGCACCACCTCGACATCGGGTCCGAACCCGCTGCCGGAGGCGGCCGGGTCCAACACGCGGACCGGGTGTCCCCGTGCGACGAGCTGGTGCACGAGATGACGGCCGATAAAGCCGGCGCCGCCGGTGACGAAGGCCGTTGCCGGGCTCATGGCGACGCACCAAGGCGGCAGGCCACCATATGGTCATCGAAGGCCGATCCCAGCAGCAGCATGTCCCCCAGGACCGCCGCGACCGTGGCTCCGGACAATTCGCCGCCGTCATCGGCATAGACCTGTTCCACCGATATACTGTCCGGCTCAAGCCGCAACGCCAGGGACGGCGCCGTTTCGCGGCGGAGCCATCCGCCGCGGAAGGCGGCGTAAGACAGAAGGTTGGGATGGGCGCCCATATACAACGCGCCGTCCGGCCCCCAGGACAGATTGTCCGGCGCCGACCGCAAGGCGATGCGTTCGCCTTCACGGGCCCGGACTCCATCCTCTCCGACCGTCAGGTCGTAGACCTGCAGAGCCTTGTCGCGGGTTGCCGCGACATAGAGCCTGGCTTGCGAGCCATCGGTTCCGGGCCGGACGGCGATTCCGTTGGCGAAGGCGATGCCCTCGGCGATCCTGCTGAATCTGGCGCCGTCGAAGTGCAGGACGTAGGCGCGGTCGAGCGCGGCGACATCCTCCACCATGCGGCCAAAACCTTCGCAGGCGCCGTGATCGTTGGTTACGAAGAAGCTGTCGGGGCCGGTCGCCGCGATATCGTTCGGGCTGCAGAGCTCGGGATCACGCAGCGTCCCGCCGGTGCCGCGGTGGGTCAGGCCGTCTGCCGTCAGATCGAACACCTCGATGGCGATATCGGGCTCTGGCCCGCCTTCGCCGTCTTCATAGGCCCGGTTGACGGCGAACAGGGTGACATGGCCGTTGCCGCCGCGATGCAGATCGATGCCATGCGGCCTGAAATCCCGCCATTGCCGAAGCTCGGCGGTCAGGTCGACGATGCCTGCCGAATTGCCGGTAGCGATGTCGGCGGCGGTCAGGGCATAGATCCCGCCCTCGGTTTCGACGGCTCCGCGGTCCAGTTCCTCTGCCACGGCGCGGCGGTCATAGGCGGCGATATAGGCCGTGCCCGTCGTCCGATCGACGGCGATGTCCTCAGCGCCCACGATTTGCGCGCCGGTGCCGGCAACATGCAGGTCGATGGCCCGGCAGCCGGAGACCTGGGCATGGGCCGGCGCGCCGGCCAGCGCCAGTGCCGCTGCCAGCAGACCGAGCCGCGACCGCGGCAGCGCTGTCACGCGGAAACCGAGTAGTTCCATCGCTCGATATAGGGCTGCCACCGGTCGGCGATCCGGGCCTGCAGATCTGCGGAAATATGGTGGCTGCCCTTCTGGTAGCCGCGGACCGAGTCGAGGTAGTGCGAGAATGCCGGGGCAGCCTCGGTGAACCCGTCCAATCGCAGCCGGTCGTAGATTGTCCCGAGTGTCTCCATGGGCTGGCGCTGCAGATCCTCGAACCGGATCTCCACGAACTGATCGGAAGGGAGCACGGCGCCGTCGCGCACCAGCGCGTCCATCATCCGCCCATAGCTGCGGAAGATGACCTCGTCGACGGGCACGTGGTCGTAGGATTGCAGGGCGAATTGCGCGAACAGGGCGCGGTAAAAATTCTGCATCGAGCCGAAGACCTTGTACGGACTCCGGTGGATGTGGATGAACTTGGCGCCTGGAAATGTCTCGGCAAGCAGGCCGACGCGGGCGGTGTAGACCGGGTTCTTGATCAGCAGCCGGCGGCCGTCCTGCCGCATGGACAGCTTGCGATAGAAGTAGCGCAGCGTGCGCTGCCAGCCTTCCACTTCGTCGGCGCTGCAGCCGTCGAAGAATACGCCGGCATCGAATGCCTGCTCGAAGCGCCCGGGGAAGTAGAGGCCGTGGTAGAAGGACAGCGGCGTCATATTGGCCAGCGCGATCTCATCCTCCTGGGGCGAGTCCGGCTCCACGGCCACATTGTCGATATAGCGTCCCGAAGGCAGGGCGCGGGCCAGCAGCGGCTCCAGCATCCGGCCCAGCAGCAGGAAATCCCAAGGCAAGGCAGTGGCGAAGGGCGAGACGTAGCCGAACTGCGACCCCTGGCTGAGGATATTGTAGAGATGGGTGGTGCCGCTGCGCCAATGGCCGACGATGAAGATCGGCGGCTCGGCGAGGACGCCACTATCGGATTTAATCCGGACGAAGGTCTGTTCCAGCAGGGTGAACGGCAACCGCCCCAGCGTCGCCAGCATGGCGATCGTCACCTGGGGCAGGCGGCTGGCCCGAATCGGACCGGCCCGGCCGAGCACGCGCAGCAGGGTCGCCGCATCGCTGCCGCACAGAGGATGCGTAAGACGAATGCCGTCCATCTGGTTCAGGCCCAATCCCATCGCGCTTGACCGCCTCGTGCGACACCGAGGCCTCTTCCACTAACTGGCGATAAATCCGCCGGTGGCCAGTCGCAAATCGGTTATCTTTGCGTGAACGTCACGAAAACGGGTCAATGGAATCAACCCGTCTTCGATTGGCTGTCTTCGACTGGCCAGCTAGGGATGATAGCATCCCGGTCGGCGTTACAGCCTTGACCGCTCCTCAGCGGATGTGCCGATCGGTCTCGGCGTCGGGTCAGCTGCCTCGGCGCGCGGCAACGGCATCGGCCACGACGCAGAGGATCTCGAACATCAGCGTCGCACCGACCATGGCGGTGTTGCCGCTGGGGTCGAAGGGCGGCGCCACTTCCACCACATCGCCGCCCACCAGGTTCAGGCCCTGCAGCCGGCGCAGCATGATCTGCGCCTCCAGGACCGACATTCCGCCGCATTCCGGCGTGCCGGTTCCCGGCGCGAAGGCCGGGTCCAGGCCATCGATGTCGAAGCTGATATAGGTTGGGCCGTCGCCCAGGATGGACCGGGCCTCCTCGATAACGGCATTCGGACCGGCCTCGTAGAATTCCTCCATGTAGACCACGCGCATGCCGGACCCATGGCTGAATTTCCAGATGTCGCGGTCGTTGACCGTGCCCCGGATGCCGATCTGCACCGTGCGCTTGGGGTCCAGCAAGCCCTCGTCGACCGCCCGCCGGAACGGCGCGCCGTGATGAAAGCGCGAGCCCAGATAATCGTCGCCGGTATCGCAATGGGCGTCGAACTGGATCATGCCCACCGGCCGTTCCGACGCGATGCCGCGCAGCACCGCCAGGCTGGTGGAATGGTCGCCGCCGGCAGAGACCGGCACGACGCCGGCCGCGTGCACCCGCGCATAGGTGGCCGCGATCTCCTCCAGGGCGCCCGTCAGCTCATAGGGCTTCTCGGCCCAGGCATCGCCGATATCGGCAACGCGGCACAGGGAGTGGGGATCGATGCCCGTCGCCTGGTTGATGCGCCGCATCAGGCTCGATTGGTTGCGGATCTCGCGCGGGCCGTGCCGGGCGCCGGGCCGGTTGGTGACCCCGCCGTCGAACGGGATGCCGATCAGCCCGATATCGACTTCGGACAGGTCTTCGCGGTATGGCGCCCGCATGAAGGTCGGGACGCCCATGTAACGCGGGCGCTTAATCGGATCTTCAAAGTCCGGATAGTCTGACATCGCGACGCCTCGCCTTGTTGGAGACAGGGCGCGGTCGACGGACCGCCATGGTCGGATCTGGAACGCAAGGCGACGACCGCGAAGAGGAACCGGCCGTGCTGCGGGTCAGCCGGATACTTCCAGGATCGCCTCGACCTCCACGGCCACGCCGAGCGGCAGGGCCGCGACGCCGACCGCCGAGCGGGCATGGCGGCCCTTGTCGCCGAAGACTTCGACCATCAGATCGGATGCGCCATTGATGACTGCCGGCTGGTCGGTGAAATCCGGTGCGGAATTGACGAAGCCGACCAGCTTGACCACCCGGGTCACCCGGTCCAGGTCACCCAGCGCGGCCTTGGCCTGGGCCACCACATTCAGGGCGCAGAGGCGGGCGGCCGCCTGGCCGTCCTCGACGGAGGTATCGGCGCCAAGCTTGCCGATATGGCGGCGCTGCCCGTTCCACAGCGGTACCTGGCCGGAGATGTACAGCATGCTTCCGGACTGGACAGCCGGAACATAGTTGGCCACCGGCGTCGCCGCCTCGGGCAATTCGATGTCGTGGTCGATCAGCCGCTGCTCGATGGTCCCGGCCATGGTCTGCTCCCTGGAATGGATGTTCGGCGGATGCCGATTGTCCCGGGAACGTAGCGGTTCCCGACGCAGGTTCCAAGGCATGGCGACGGGTCTGCGTCATCGGCAGATCCGGCAACGAACTGCGTGCCGCAGAAACGTGCCGGCACGCTCGCAATGCCGCTAGAGAACCGCGTAAAGCAGGATGGCGGCGGCGCCGATGGGCAGTCCCGAAGTGACGGCGCGGGCGCCGAACCGGGTCTCGGCGTCGGCATATTGCGGCAGGAATAGGCTGACCACCGAGAACACCACCGACAATGCCAAGAGGGCAAAGAAGCCGAAATCCGGCGGAACGGCGGTAAAGCCGCTGTCGTCCTTCTCCATGATCCGGTCGAACGCGTAGATCAGCGTTGCCGCGTTGGCGACCAGGATCAGAAACAGGATCGTGTGCCGGGTGGTCCGGTCAGCGCCGAACCCCTTGATTCCGAACAATCCCTGGGTAGGCCAAGCCATAATGCCTCCATCTCGTTGTTTCCGCAGCGATATTGAGACACGTTACAGTAGAATTTACCGGGCATCAGTGACGCACGACACAGCAGGTGTCGCCGCGTACGGGCGGAAGGCCGCCAATCCGTCATGGCGTCTCGACCGCAGCGGGGCGCCGATCAGCGGCTAATCTTCGCCGTCGTCGCCATCGTCATCCTCGTCGTCCTCGTCATCCCGCGGCGGACGGACGGTCAGGACCTCCACCGCCCCGCGCAGAACGTCGGCCGGCCGCTGGCGCAGCGGATAGGTGTCGTTGGTCAGCCAGCGGTCGAGCAGCGTGTCGAAATACGGGCTGAAGATATCGCCGCTGGGGCCGCCGGGCAGGCTGGACCGGGCTTCAATCCGACGCCGGTTGGCGAAATCGGCGACATAGCGCCGGCTGGCGCCGGCCCCGTACATGAAGCTGCCATCGTCGGCGGCGCGCAGGGCGTGGTCGGCTGGGTCGACGGTCTGGTAGCCGCCATCGGTGGCGAAGCCGGGCGGGTCGCTGGGCTGGGGCGGCTGGCTGAACGGGCCGCCCAGCGGGCTGTCCAGCACAATCCCGTGCAGCCGGCCCCAGCGATAGTCGTCCTGTTCGGTGGAGTTGCCGAAGGCGTCGGCGAAGGCATCGCCGGCCAGCAGGTCCAGCGCCTCCGACAGGCTTTGCAGCAGCAGAATGTCGCGCTCGGTCTCGGCATCGGCGATTCCGGGCACCTGGAAAAAATCGAGCCCGGAGGCACCGACCCCCTGGCTCGCCGGATAGGTGTCCAGCAAGTGCCTGAGGGCAATCAGCGTGCGCTCCCGGCCCGGCCGGGGCAGCCCGCGGGGGTCGAGAGTGGCGTCGATGGTGTTGGCGATGATGCGCCCGCGCCAGACGGCATAGATCGTATTGGCGACGCTGGCATCGATCTCGCCCTGGCTCGGCAGCGACCGCACGCCATCCTCGTCTGCGGCGTCCCAGCCTTCTTCCGATCCGGTCGGCGTTCCGCCGTCCCATTCGGCGAGCCGGTCTACCGCGTCGATGATCCTTGGATCGGATGCGGTGGCTGCCAGCGCCGGATCGGCCGCCGGATCCTCGGCCGCGTCGAAAGCGTCCAGGAGGAACGGTACCAGGACCACCGAGTCGGCCTGCTGGACGTCGGCCTGGATCTCCCGCATGTCGTCGGCGGTGACCGGGCCCAGGGCCAGCTTCTCTTCCAGCAGCCGGGTGATGCGGCCGGCCCGAAGGCCAAGATTGTACTGGGATTCCAGATAGAAGATGCCGCCGCCCGGGCGCAGCTGGTTGAGCGGGTCGTTGTCCAGATTCAGCCCGGCGGCATCGTTGTTGGCATTGACGAAATAGCCCGCCGGCGGGTTGACGATCTGCGGCATCTCGTCGAAAGGCAGGATCTCGAACGGGATCGACTGCGCTGGCTGCGGGTTGGAGACCGGCAGCCAGTCGGTGCTGGAGGTGGACCCCTCGCGGATGAAGAAGGGCGGCAGGCCTGCCACGAATCCGGCCTGAAGATCGGCCCGGATGGGCATCTCGGCGCTGGTGAAATAGGCGATGTTGCCGCGCACGTCGGCGACCGCCCAGTTCTGCGAGCCCACATCGAAGCTCTGGACCGCGTCGACGAAATCGTCCAGGTCGCGGGCCAGGTTGTAGCCCCGGAAGGCGTCGATCTCGCGGGTGCCGCTGAAGCCGGAATACATGACGCTGAGCGCGGTTCCGGCCGCCAGGTCGGTGCTGACGATGGGGCCGTTGTTGCGCCGGGGCACAATCAGAACCGCCTCGGGGATCGGCCCGGCGGGCGGGACCGGCACCACGGTGTCCGGCGTTCCGTTCAGCAGGTTGACCCGGAAGACCTGCGGCAACGGAATGATCGGCTCGACAGCACCGTCATAGACGATGCCGATGCCCGCCGGCGACGTGGCATCCGGGGCGATGGTCTCCTGGAACACGTCGGTTGCATCCATCCGGTTGACCGTCGCGCCCCAGGCGAGCCGGCGGTTGTTGCCCAGGATGACATAGGGCGCGCCCGGGAAGCTGGAGCCGATCACGTCGAAGCCGGCGCGCGGCGCGCGCAGATGGATCGGATAGAAGATCGACGGCGTGTCCAGGGTCAGATGAGGGTCGTTGGCCAGCAGTGGCCGGCCGGATTGCGTCAGGGCGCCGCTCACCGCCCATTGATTGCTGCCGCCATCGTCGTCGGGCTCCCGGGCCACGCGGTCGACATGGGGCAGCGAGCGCAGGTGTTCCAGATAGTCGCGGGCCATGCCGGCCACGCCCTCTGGAACGAGCGCCATCTTGCCGGCGCCCCTGCCGGCGGCCGAGGCCATCGCGGCGGCCGGGACGCTCGCATCGGGAATGGTGGAGGCAGGGTCGAACGGGGCGGACCGGTTGACGTCCTCGAAGAACAAGGCTGCGCCGTCGAACCCCAGCGCCGCGCCGGTCGCCTGATAGGTCTGCAGCGCCACCGTGCGGTCGATGTCGTCCTGCAGGTCGAACGACAGGCTGAAGGCGAACAGCTTGGCGACGGCCAGGGTGTCGATGGCGGTCCAGGGCTCGAAGCTCGTCAGCTCCAGAGCGGTGTATTCCGGCGGCAGCGGATTGGCCAGGGCGTATTCATTCACCCCGGCGGCATAGGCGTCGATCGCGGCCAGGGATTCCGGCGACAGGACGTCGAGCGCCCGCTCGCCAGCCCGCCGGAGCCCGAAGGTGCGCAGCTGCACGTCGCTGGCCAGCGCGCCGTCGCCCAGCAGCTCCGCCAGGGTGCCGCTGGCCGTCCGGCGCAAGGTGTCCATCTGGAACAGCCGGTCGCGGGCATGCACCCAGCCCTGCAGGAAGACCAGGTCGTGCTCGGTCCGGGCGAAGATATGCACCACGCCGTCGGCGTCGCGGATGATCCGGGCCCGGCTGTCGAGCCGGTCGATCTCGAAGCGGATATCGTCCGCTTCGGCCGGAAGGCCGAGGACCAGGCTGGCAAGGACGGAAAGACAGAAGACGCGGACCCGCATGACACCCTCCCTGGATTGTCGGCCGCGTGTCCCGGGAATGGGCAGCAGATCGTCGATAGCGGCCGCAACGACCGTCCTTTTGGACGTGTTTCAGCCAGGATACACCGGAGGGTTGTGGGGTCAATCGGGCGGAGGGCGGCCCAGCGTCCGCTCAGGCGGCCCGCCAGGTCCAGAGGAACAGCAGGGGCATGCCGATCAATTCAGCGATCAGCGAGCCGACGATGTCCGGGCCAAAGATCGTATCGAACTGCAATTGGCTGAGCCGCGCCAATCCGCCAAGGAAGACCGCCGCATAGGCGAAGTACAGGGCCGGCTTTAGCGCGGAGGGCGCGCGGGCAGCAACGATGAACAGGACGCCAAGAGCGCTCCACACGCCGCCGAGAAACCGCGTATGGCTGTCCTGCACCAGGAACACGGTCCGGTCGGTCACTTCGAGGAATGGCGACTGCACCTGCCAGCCAAGGGTCAGGATGCCGCCGAGCGCGACATCGAGGCCGGTGAACACGATAAACGCGCCCGCAAGGACAAGAACGACCCGCAGGCCAACTATGCTCCACTTGGTCATCGCCGGTCCGTTGGCCATGCTGCTATGCCGTCCGACCATTGGGCACAGCTTGACGGGCCGATTGCCCGCCAAGCTGGGTCATACATCGATCAACTGCAGCCCGTGGTGGCGCCGCAGGTCTCGCATTTCAGGCAGGTGCCGTTGCGGACCAGGGTCATGTTCTGGCATTCGGGGCAGGGATCGCCTTCATAACCCTTGGCGCGTGCCTCCAGGATCGCCTCGCTGCGGCTGCTGGAGACCAGCGTGGTCTCGCGCACCGAGACCGCCTCGACGGTGGTCTGGGTTTCCAGCGCCACTGCGCCCTCGGCGGCCGGGTGCTGCAGGGCGACCATGGCCTGGCCCACCACCTCCTGCGCCGCCGCCGTGCGGCCGCCATCCAGCACCCGGAGGTTGCCGCGGGCATAGCCGTTCGAGGCCATCTTCTGCAGGGTCTCGTTGGCGATCTGGGCGACGGCCGGCAGTTCCGGCAGGTCGCCTTCCTCGACGCCGCCGCCGACGGTGTCCGGCGCCAGATCGTCCGGTTGCACATGGGCTAGGTCGTTGCGGGCCAGATAGCTGATCGCCAGCTCGCGGAAGATGTAGTCGAGGATCGACGAGGCCATCTTGATGCTGTCATTGCCGGAGACCATGCCCGCCGGCTCGAAGCGGGTGAAGGTGAACGCCTCCACGAACTCCTCCAGCGGCACGCCGTATTGCAGCCCGAGCGAAATGGCGATGGCGAAATTGTTCATCAGCGAGCGGAAGGCGGCGCCCTCCTTGTGCATGTCGATGAAGATCTCGCCCAGCTTGCCGTCATCGTATTCGCCGGTGCGCAGATAGACCTTGTGGCCGCCGACGATGGCCTTCTGGGTATAGCCCTTGCGCCGGCCAGGAAGGGCGACGCGGTCGCCGCGGGCCTGCTCGGCCAGCTTGGCGACCACTTTCTCGGCCGCGCGTTCCGCCAGCATCGGGGCGCGGGCCGCGGCCGGAGCATCGATCAACTCGTCGGCCAGGCTCTCCTCGTCCTCATCCACATCGTCCAGCAGCGAGGAGGCCAGCGGCTGCGACAGCTTGGAGCCGTCGCGGTACAGCGCATTGGCCTTGGTGCCCAGGCGCCAGGACAGGTGATAGGCGTTCTTGCAGTCCTCCACCGTCGCCGCGTTGGGCATGTTGATGGTCTTGGAGATGGCGCCGGAAATGAAGGGCTGGGCCGCCGCCATCATGCGGATATGGCTCTCCCAGGACAGCGAGCGCTTGCCGATGCGGCCGCACGGGCTGGCGCAGTCGAACACGGGCAGGTGCTCGTCCTTCAGGAACGGCGCGCCCTCCAGGGTCATGGCGCCGCAGACGAAGGTGTTGGCGGCCTCGATCTGGTCGCGGGTGAAGCCGAGATGGGCCAGCAGGTCGAAGGAGAAATCGTCCAGCGCCTCGGCCTCGACGCCCAGCACCCGGGTGCAGAAATCCTCGCCCAGGGTCCATTTGTTGAAGGCGAACTTGATGTCGAAGGCGCTGCTTAGCCCGGCCTCGACCGCCTCCAACGCGGCGTCGGTGAAGCCGAGCGCCTTCAGGCTTTCCGGGTTGATGGTCGGAGCGCCCTTCAGGGTGCCGTGGCCGACCGCGTAGCTGATCATCGTCTCGATCTCGGTCTCGCCGTAGCCGAGCTTGCGCAGGGCCTCCGGCACGACGCGGTTGATGATCTTGAAGTAGCCGCCGCCGGCCAGCTTCTTGAACTTCACCAGGGCGAAGTCCGGCTCGATGCCGGTGGTGTCGCAATCCATCACCAGCCCGATGGTCCCGGTCGGCGCGATGACCGTCGACTGGGCATTGCGGAAGCCATGCCGCTCGCCGAGCGCCAGCGCCCGGTCCCAGGCCCGGCGAGCGGCCTCCGGCAGCGCCGGATCCGGGCATTCCGCATCGTTGATCGGCACCGGCGCCACCGACAGAGCCTCGTAACCGGAGGACTGGCCGTGGGCGGCGCGGCGGTGGTTGCGGATCACCCGCAACATGTGATCGCAATTCTTCGCGTAGCCGGGGAAGGCGCCCAATTCGTCGGCCATCTCCGCCGAGGTGGCATAGGCCACGCCGGTCATGATCGCCGTCAGGGCGGCGCAGATGCCGCGCGCCTGGGCGCTGTCATAGCCGATGCCCGAGGCCATCAGCAGGCCGCCGATATTGGCATAGCCGAGGCCGAGCGTGCGGTAGTCATAGGACAGCTTGGCGATTTCCTTCGACGGGAACTGCGCCATCAGCACCGAGATTTCCAGGGTGATGGTCCACAGCCGGCAGCCATGCTCGAAGGCGGCGACGTCGATCGCGCCGGCATTCGCCGTGCCTTCCGGATGGCGGAAGGTCATTAGGTTCAGCGAGGCCAGATTGCACGCCGTGTCGTCCAGGAACATGTACTCCGAGCACGGGTTGGACGCGTTGATCCGGCCGCCCTCGGGGCAGGTGTGCCATTCGTTGATGGTGGTATCGAACTGCACGCCCGGATCGGCGCAGGCCCAGGCGGCGTGGCCAATCTTCTCCCACAGATCCTTGGCCTGGACCGTCTTGGCGATATCGCCGCCGATGCGGTTGTACAGGCGCCATTCGCCGTCCCGCTCGACCGCCTCCAGGAAGGCGTTGGTCAGGCGCACCGAGTTGTTGGAGTTCTGGCCCGAGACGGTGAGATAGGCGTCGGAATCCCAATCCGTGTCATAGGTCTTGAACTCGATCGCCGTGTAGCCCTGGCGGGCGAACTGGATGACCCGCTGGACGTAGTTCTCCGGGATCATCGCCTTGCGGGCGGCGACGATGGCCTTCTTCAGCGGCCGGTTGACCTTCGGGTCGAAGCGGTCCTCACCCTCGGGCGCGTCGTCGCCGTTGCAGGCCTGCATGACGGCGGTCATGTGCTGGTTGGCCAGCTTCGAGCCGGCGACCAGGGCCGCGACCTTCTGCTCCTCGACCACCTTCCAGTCGATGTAGTGCTCGATATCCGGATGGTCGATGTCGACGGTGACCATCTTGGCGGCGCGGCGGGTGGTGCCGCCGGACTTGATGGCGCCGGCCGCGCGGTCGCCGATCTTCAGGAAGCTCATCAGGCCGGAGGAACGGCCGCCGCCGGACAGCCGCTCGCCCTCGCCGCGCAGCTTGGAGAAGTTGGAGCCGGTGCCGGAGCCGTATTTGAACAGCCGCGCCTCGCGGACCCAGAGATCCATGATGCCGCCCTCGTTCACCAGATCGTCGCCGACCGACTGGATGAAGCAGGCATGGGGCTGCGGGTGCTCGTACGCGCTCTTCGAGCGGACCAGCTTGCCGGTCTTGAAGTCGACGTAGAAATGACCCTGGGCCGGTCCGTCGATGCCATAGGCCCAGTGCAGGCCGGTGTTGAACCATTGCGGGCTGTTGGGTGCGGCCATCTGGCGCGCCAGCATGATGCGCATCTCGTCGAAATAGGCGCAGGCGTCCTCTTCCGCGTCGAAATAGCCGCCCTTCCAGCCCCAATAGGTCCAGGTGCCGGCCAGCCGGTCGAAGACCTGCTGGGCCCGGGTCTCGCCGCCATAGCGCTCGTCCTCGGGAAGCTTCTCCAGCGCCTTCTCATCGGGGACCTTGCGCCACAGCCAGGAGGGGACGTCGCTCTCCTTGACGGGTTTCAGCTTCGCGGCGATGCCGGCCTTGCGGAAATACTTCTGGGCCAGGATGTCGCAGGCGACCTGGCTCCAGCTCTCGGGCACATCGATATCGGTCTGGCGGAACACCACCGAGCCGTCCGGATTGCGGATCTCGCTCGTGGCCGGACGGAATTTGAGACTGTCATACGGGTCCGTTCCAGCCGTGGTGAATCGCCGCTCGATGCGCATAATGCTCCCCTGTACACACGTGTTTGCGAGTTTGCCCGAAGGCTCCAGGTCAACCGCCGATGTGAGTCGCCGTCTTGGCGGATGCCATAGATGTCGTGGCGGGGACGGATACTGACACTAAATGTGGTGTGTCGGGAAGCGGAAAATCGTCATGGCGGGCACTTTTTTCGAAGCCCGCGTTAACCCTTTGTTAACCAAGACCGAGAGGGCCCCCAGACTCGAAAACCCCCGCCGGCGGGGCCGGTCGGGGGCTTTCGAAGGGCAATTGTGCGGGCCGCCGGGCGGCCCTGGCCGGGGTGTGCCGTGTCAGGCGGCGTGCCGCTTGGCCGGGCTGTCCTGGTTGGCGGCGGTCTTGGCCGGCGCGGTCTCGGCGATCACCGCCTCGACCGGGGCCACCACGGGGACATCGACCGCGTTGTGGGCCGTGCTCTGCAGCGCTTCGCCCAGGGTCGCGTGGCTGAGGCCGATATCGTTCAGCAGGCGCTCGTCCAGGCCTTCCAGATAGGCGATCGAGCGGCGGGTCTCGGACCACTCCCGCCAGCGCCGGTAAAGGCTGACGACGGTCCGGCCGATGGCGGCGAAGGTCTCGCTGATGGCCTCGCCGACATAGGCGGCCTGCATGGCGCGGGCGCGCTCCTCGGCAGACATGTTGGCCCTGGCCAGCCGCTGGTTGATCATTTCAATGGTCTCGCTCATGGCTTTGCTCCTTCGAAAGTGCCGGCCCGAAGCGGTCTTCTCCGACCGGCGAACTGTTTGCCTGGTCCATAGTTTGGACCTGCCAAGCCCGCTCGCCAGAGTGTTTTTTGCAGTGCAGCATTGCAGGAATCCGATAGCTGGAATTAAGGACTCGTTCAGCCGTCGGAGCGCTTCCCCGCCAGGCTGGGCAGCAGGATCGCGCCCACGACGATGGCGCCGCCGGCCAGCTGCGTCAGCGTCAGCACCTCCCCCAGCACCAGATAGGCCAGCCCGATCGCCAGGATCGGCTCCAGATTGGCAATCAGGGTCGCAGTGACCGTCTCCACCGCCTTCAGAGCCGTGAAGAAACACAGGATGGCCGTCACGAAGGCCAGCGAACCGCCGACCAGGCCGAACCAGCCAAGGGCCGTCTCCGGCAGGTTGAGCGCGCCGGTGACCAGCACCCAGCCGCCAAAGACGCCGGCCGCCACGGTAAAGGCGATCAAGGCGAAGCCGATGCTGCCAACCGCCCGGGTCATCTGTCCGCCCAGCACGATGAACAGGGCGGTGCCGATCGCCGCCACCAGTGCCAGGGCGATGCCGAGCGGGTCGAGCGCCTGGGGTGCTGCGCCGGTGGTAAGCGCCACGCCGGCGAAGGCGGCGGTCAGCGACACCAGCTTGAGGGGCGTCACCGGCACCTTGTCGATCAGCCGCACCAGCAGCGCCACGAAGACTGGGAAGGTGAAGAAGACCAAGACCGTGATGCTGACCGGAATCAGCCGGACCGCGAACAGATAAGCAATCGACTCGACCGCATAGATCAGCCCGATGCCGAGCCCGATCAGCATTAGCCGGCGGTCCAGCGCCAGCCGGCCGCCGCGCATCCGATGGGCGGTGAACAGCACGATGGTGCCGACGGCGAAGCGGAACAGCGCCGCCGTCGCCGGATCGCTGCCGCCCTCATAGGCCAGCCGCGCCAGGCTCGGCGACGCCGCAAAGCCGAATGCGGACAACACCACCAGCACAAGGCCGATGCGATGGGTCAGAGCAGGCATGGGAGTCCAGGGATTGCGACCGACCAGCGGTTATAGGCGCCGGCCCGTCCTGTGCCTAGGATTCTGGACGCATTCGGCCCCAGGTGCCATATTCCTGCCGACCGAATCTCAGACACTTCCTCCGGACGCTTCTTCGATCATGGGCTGGAACTTCTCCGAATGGGGCTACCGGGTCTATCTGCGCTATGTCACATGGCGGCGCGGCGAGCATGTCGGCACCGACCAGTTCGACAACCGCTATTACCGCGACCGCCGCACCGCCGGCCAGAAGCGCGAGCGGCGCTGGGTGGTGTTCAACGGCGGCGTCTCCGAGCCCAGCAGGGTGCCGCCGGAATGGCATGGCTGGCTGCATCACCAGCAGGACGACATCCCTACCGAGACCAGCCCCTATCGCCGCGACTGGCAGGAGGCGCATACACCCAACCTGACCGGGACCGGGGCCGCCTATCGGCCGCCGGGCGCGGCCGAGAAGGGCGGCAATCGTGCCCCGGCGACCGGTGACTACCAGCCCTGGACACCTAACTAGGTCCCAGGGACCGGCGCGGACAGTGGAGAGCGTATGCACCGCAATCTGATCGAGACCGTCATGGGCGGCGTGGTACTTGTCGTGGCCCTGTTCTTCCTGGTGTTCGCCTATACCAGCGCCGATCTCGGCAAGGTCGAGGGCTATGAGGTGACCGCGAAGTTCCCGTCGATCGAGGGGCTGACGGTCGGCAGCGACGTGCGCATCAGCGGCGTGAAGGTCGGCAGCGTTGTCGGCCACGAGCTCGATCCGCTGACCTTCCTGGCGGAGGTGCGGATGAGCATCGATGACAGCATCGAGCTGCCGATCGACACCGCCGCCATCATCGCCAGCGAGAGCCTGCTGGGCGGCAAGTTCATGCGGCTGGAGCCGGGCGGCGACGTGGAGCTGATCTCTCCGGGGGGCGAAATCGAATACACCCAGGCGCCGGTCAATCTGGAAGACCTTATCGGCCGCTTCATCTACGGATCCCAGAGCGACGGGAGTTGAGCCGTTCTGCGGTGCTCCCGGAACCGATTGCGATGGCAACACTCATGAAATCGAAATCCCGGGTCTTGGCTGCATTGGCGGTCGCCGCGACGGTCGCCTCGGCCGGGCCGGCATCCGCCGTACGTCCGACCGTGGATCGCCAGATCGCGGTGCTGCAAGGGCTGGACAAGGTGACCGCCCAGGTCTCGCGGATGCAGGTCGAGGTCGGCGAGGCATCGTCCTTCGGCACGCTGGACTTCGTGGTGCGCGCCTGCCGGTCCACCCGTCCTGACGAGACGCCGGAGAACGCCGTGTTCCTGGAGATTTCCGACACGCCGCCCGGGGAGGCCCGCCATAGCGTATTCTCCGGCTGGATGTTCTCATCCTCGCCGGCGGTCTCCGCACTCGATCACCCGGTGTTCGACATCTGGGTGCTGCGCTGTGTCGACCAACTCATCGCCGATCCCGAGGATTTCGGCGAAACCAGGCGGTACCGGCTGCCCAATGACCCGCCGGTGCCCGAACAACCACCCGCGGCCAGGAGACGATAGCGACCCGGCATGCCTGCGCCGTGGGGCATCGGGGGGTGCCTGTGGCGACATATGGATCCTACGAGGCGGTGCGCGCTCTCGATCATGACGCGCTACGCCGGCTACTGACGGACGGCGATCGTGCCGAGCGGGTATGGGCAGCGTGGGCTCTTACGGCAATCCTCGGTGGACAGGCCGCCCCCGACATTCTTGCAAACGGCGATGTCGGCCGGTCGGCGGGCATCCGCCGGCAGCTCCTGGTGATCCTGGCCGGGCTGGGCGAGCACCTGATCGTGCGCATCCTGGCCGAAGGCGACCCAAGCGCGGTGGTTCGGGCGTCCGGATGCCAGTACCTGCTGCAGACCCTGCAGCCCGGCGACGCGGAGACGGCGAAGTTCCTGCGTTTTTGCCTGTTCGCCGACCCGGCCTGGGAGGTCCGCGACGAGATCCTGAAGAGTTCCGTGCTCGACCACCTCGGGCTAGGCCTCGCCGAGCTGGTGAGCCTTGCCCATGATCCGTCGGAACAGGTCCGCGGCCGCGTGGTGGCGCTGGTGCGCGAGCGGCATCCAGCCGCCGAAATCGCCGCCAGCGGTCTGTACAAGCGCCTGGCGGTGGAGGACCGTCGCGAACTGCTGCTGCAGATCGGCGAACTGGCCATGCAGTCCGACGGTCCGGGCCGGGTTCTGGCGGCAGCCGAGGCGCAAACCGCGGACGGCTCCGTCGCCCTGCTCGACCAGCTGGTCGGCGCCAAGACACGCTTTGCCTGGCCGCCGCTGAACGGGCTGGCGTCGCGCCGCAATCCGGCGATCGACTTGCGACTCCTGCGGTTGCTGGCACCGGGGTCCGGCCCGGTGGCCCTGGCCTGGCTGGCCCATTCCATCGCCACCCGCCTCGCCCAGCCCGGCGTTCCGGACTGGGACTTCATCGAGGAGGCCTGGCAGCCCCTGGCCGATGCGCTGGGGTCGGTGCCCGCGGCGGCGGTCGGCCCGATGCGACCCAGTCTCGAGGCCATCGTCCGTTACGCGGAATCGATCCCGGAGCCGGATGCCGAGGACACGGAAGCCGGCGACCGCCGGCTCTATTTCGCCGACCTGCGGCGCAAGCTCACCGCGCTGATCGCGGAGTCCTCCGGTCAGGCCTAGAGCCTGATCGCCTCATGCCGAACGGCATTAGGCGTGAATCAGTCTCTAACATGTTCGAATAGATCAAGACTCACGATTGTGATCGGATCGATCTCAATCGATCTTGATCTAGGCGGCCTAACCGTCCGGTGTGTCGAGCAATGACCGGATCGCCGCATCGTCGTTGGCCGGGTTGAAGATCCCGTCCCCCTCCATGGCCGCCGCCAGCAGGGACTTGTATTCGGCCTGGGGGATCTCGGTGCCGCCGAACTGGCGCAGGTGTTCGGTGGTGAACTGGGTGTCCAGCAGCCGGAAGCCGCCATAGCGGAGCTGCGCCACCAGATGGACCAGGGCGATCTTGCTGGCGTTGGTGGCGCGGCTGAACATGCTTTCGCCGAAGAAAGCGCGTTTCAGCGAGACTCCATAGAGGCCACCGACCAGCCGGCCGTCCTGCCAGCACTCGACGCTGTGGGCATGGCCGATCTCGAACAGGGCGCCATACAGCGACACGATCCGATCGTTGATCCAGGTCGTCGGGCGGTCGGCCGCCGGTTCTGCGCAGGCCTGCAGGACCTCGTCGAAGGCGGTGTCGTAGCGAATGTCGAATACGCCGCGACGGATGTCGCGCCGCAGCCGCTTGGGAATATGGAACTTATCCAGCGGCAGCACGCCGCGGATCGGCGGGTCGAACCAGTACAGCTCGTCCGATTCCGCCGATTTCGCCATGGGAAACAGCCCGTGGGCGTAGGCGCGAAGCAGAAGGCCCGGTGTGATCTCCATGACGCTGCGTCGGTTTCAGCCCTGTAGCGGCGACTCCCCGCAGTCTAGCCGTGTCCGTCCAGCAACTCTTCCAGCCAGTGGATGTCGTAGTCGCCGTTGATGAAATCCGGCTGCGAGATCAGCGCCTGGTGCAAGGGCAAGGTCGTCGACACACCCTCGATGACGAACTCCTCCAGCGCCCGCCGCAGCCGCATCAGGCATTCGTTACGCGAGGTGCCGTGCACGATCAGCTTGGCGATCAGGCTGTCGTAATAGGGCGGCACGCTGTAGCCGGAGTACAGTGCGCTGTCGACCCGCACGCCCAGCCCGCCGGGCGCGTGATAGCTGCCGATACGGCCGGGCGAGGGGGTGAAGGTCTCCGGATCCTCGGCATTGACCCGGCACTCGATGGAATGGCCGTTGAAGCGGATGTCGGACTGGTCGTAGCCCAGCGGTGTCCCGGCGGCGACCCGGATCTGCTCGCGCACCAGGTCGATGCCGCTGATCATCTCGCTGATCGGATGTTCGACCTGCAGGCGGGTGTTCATCTCGATGAAGTAGAACTCGCCATCCTCGAACAGGAACTCGATGGTGCCGACGCCGCGATAGCCGATGCTGCGCGCGGTCTCCGCTGCCAGGGCGCCGATCCGGCTGCGCTGCTCCTCGTTCAGCGCCGGCGACGGCGCCTCCTCGATCACCTTCTGATGGCGCCGCTGCACCGAGCAGTCGCGCTCGCCGAAATGCACCACATTGCCGTGGGTGTCGGCCAGCAGCTGGATCTCGATGTGCCGCGGGCGGGCGAGATACTTCTCCATATAGACGCTGTCGTCGCCGAAGGCGGCGCGGGATTCCGAGCGGGCCAGGTTGAACGCGTCGGCCATATCGTCGCGGGTCTGGGCCACCTTCATGCCGCGGCCGCCGCCGCCGGCCGCCGCCTTGACCAGCACCGGATAGCCGATGCTGTCGCCCAGCTCCATCGCCTCCTCGACCGTCTCCACCGCGCCGTCCGATCCCGGCACCACCGGCAGCCCGGCGGCGACCACCGATTGCTTGGCGGCGATCTTGTCGCCCATCACCCGGATGTGGTCGGCGGTCGGCCCGATAAAGACGAAGCCATGCTCCTCGACCATCTCGGCGAATTGCGCGTTCTCCGCCAGGAAGCCGATGCCGGGATGGATCGCGTCGGCATTGGTGACCATGGCGGCGGAGATGATCGCCGGCACATTGAGATAGCTGCCCGTTGAGGCCGGCGGCCCGATGCACACGCTCTCATCCGCCAGCCGCACCGCCATCGCGTCCTGGTCGGCGGTGGAATGGGCCACCACCGTCGAGATGCCCATCTCGCGGCAGGCGCGGTGGATGCGAAGCGCGATCTCGCCGCGATTGGCGATCAGGACCTTGTCGAACATGCTCGGACCGGCCCTGGGCTTACTGGATGACCATGATGACTTCGCCGAACTCCACCGGCTGGCCATCGGACACCAGGACCTGCTGAACCGTGCCGGCATGTGGTGCACGGATCGGGTTCATCACCTTCATCGCCTCGACGATCAGCACCGTCTGGCCCTCCGCCACCTGGTCGCCGACCTTCACGAAGGGGCCGGCGCCGGGTTCCGGCGCCACATAAGCGGTGCCGACCATGGGCGAGGTCACAGCGCCGGCTTGGTTGGCCGACGGGGCCGCGGCCGCGGGCGCCGCCTCGGCGGCCGGTGCGGCGGCAACCGGCGCTGCGGCGGGTGCCGCCGCCGCGACGATGCCGGTGCTGGCGCGGGTCACCCGTATTCGACGATCGCCTTCCGAGAACTCGATCTCGGTCAGGCCGGTTTCGTCCAGCAACTCCGCCAGATTGCGGATCATGTCGCCGTCGACCTTCATGCCCGCGCTACGTTTGCTCTCTGCCATTGACCGGCCCGCTAGCTGTTGGCCCCGATGAGTCCGGCCATGGCGTCGAGGGCAAACATATAGCCCTGTCCGCCAAGGCCGCAGATCACGCCCGTCGCCGCCTCCGAGACATAGGAGTGGTGGCGAAAGGATTCGCGTTGATAGATGTTGGAGAGATGCACTTCCATGATCGGAAGGTCGGCCATGCGTAGCGCATCGAGGATGGCGATCGAGGTGTGGGAAAATCCGCCGGCGTTGATGATGATGCCGTCATGGCCTCCGCGCGCTTCCTGGATCCAGGAGATGATCTCGCCTTCGTTGTTGGTCTGCCGAAAATCCACGGCAAGGCCCAGGAACTCGGCACGCTCAGCGCAGGCCGCCTCGATGTCCCCCAAGGTATCCGGCCCGTAAACCGACGGCTCCCTGACGCCCAGCATGTTCAGGTTGGGTCCGTTGATGATCAGGACCGTCGGTTCTTCCGACGGAGTTGCCGTCACGGGTCGCTTATCCTCGATCGCTTCGATTCGCCCTTATAGCATGGCGCGGTATCTAAGCAATGGGCCGCTCCCGGCGCGCGCCGGACGCCTTGTGATCAGCGCCGCCGATTGGGGCTCACGACCGGCATTTGTGACCGATTCGGCGCTTGCCGTCCGGCCTAGTCGGCCTCGGCTTCGCCGGCCTCGAACGCCCCGGCGGATGTCTGCAGGCGCGACAGAGCCCCCATCAGCACCTCGACCTCGGAATCGGAGAGGGCGGACAGAATCTGCGCCTCCCGCTCCCTTGCCAGCGGCGCGATCCGGTCGTGGATGGCCCGCCCCTTGGGGGTCAGCGTCAGCACCAGGCGGCGACGATCCTCAACGTCGATGTCGCGATCGACCAGGCCCCGCGACACCGCGCGTCCGACCGCGCGGCTGACCCGCACCTTGTCCATAGCGGACCGCTTGCATACGCCATTGCCGGAGATCGGACCGAACCGGGCCAGGATCGCCAGCAGCCGCCATTCGGCGATGGTCAGGTCGTGCTCCGACTCGTACAGGCTGGCCAATGCCCGGGTCACGGTGTTGGCCAGGACCGACAGGCGATAGGGAAAGAACTGCTCCAGATCGAATGCGTCCGATTCGCCGGAGGACCCGGTGTCCGTGCGATCGCCTGCCATGCGCGATCCTTGTGAATGGTTTCATTTGCAACTATAACCGGGCGGGGGCCGGCTGTCACGCCGGCGGAAGAACTGCGGGATCGCCGAAATGCCCTTGAAACTCGCCTCTTTGAAGGATGGCGGCCGCGATGGGTCGCTGGTCGTGGTCAGCCAGGATCTGACACGGGCCGTCCGGGTGCCCGACGCCGCGCCGACCCTCCAGGCGGCGATCGAAGACTGGGCAGAACTGGCGCCGGAGCTCAAATCGATCTACCGGCTGTTGAACCAGGGCGATGGGCACGAGATCCTGCCGTTTGCCGAACTGGTCGCCGCGGGCGCCGTCGCGTCACCGCTGCCGCGGGCCTATCAATGGGTCGACGGCTCTGCCTATCTCAATCATGTGGAGTTGGTGCGTAAGGCGCGCGGCGCCGAGATGCCGGCCAGCTTCTGGGAAGACCCGCTGATGTATCAGGGCGGGTCCGACGGCTTCATCGGCCCAGTCGATCCGATCGAGGCGGTGTCGGAGGACCACGGCATCGATTTCGAATCCGAGGTGGCGGTGATCACCGACGACGTGCCCATGGGCGCTTCGCCGGACGCGGCCGCTGGCCACATCAAGCTGGTCATGCTGGTCAACGACGTGTCCCTGCGCGGCCTGATCCCGGGTGAGCTGGCCAAGGGCTTCGGTTTCCTGCACGGCAAGCCGGCGACGGCCTTCTCGCCGGTCGCGGTGACTCCGGAGACCCTGGGCGGTGCCTGGCGGGACGGCAAGCTGCACAGACCCTTGCTTTCGGTGTTGAACGGCGAGCCCTTCGGACATCCGGATGCCGGCGTCGACATGGCGTTCAGCTTCCCGCAGCTGGTCGCCCATGCCGCCAAGACCCGGCATCTGGGCGCCGGCACCATCGTCGGTTCCGGCACCATCTCCAATACCGACCGCGCCGTCGGCTCCTCCTGCCTGGCCGAGAAGCGCATGATCGAGACCATCGAGTCCGGCAAGCCGGAGACCCCCTTCATGGCCTTCGGCGACCGTATCCGCATCGAGATGCAGGACGCGGAAGGCGCCAGCATCTTCGGCGCCATCGACCAGCAAGTGGTGCGGTACGAGCGGGCCTAGAGAAGCCCGTGGTCCTGTAGGTCGGACCGCAGTGTCTCCGCGTTGCGGAACTGCACGGCGTGCATGCCGACCGCGATGGCGCCGTCGACATTCTCCTGCACGTCGTCGATGAATAGGCAGTCGCCGGCCGCGAGGTCGTATAGCTCCAGCAGGGTCCGGTAGATCTCCGGTCCGGGCTTCAGGGCCTTGATCTCACCGGAGACAACGATGCCGTCGAACCGGTTCAGGAACGGATACATGGCGCGGGCCTGCACGAAGGTCTCCGCCGCGAAATTGGTGATCGCATAGAGCGGGTGCCCGGCCGCCTTCAGAACCTCGAAGATGGCAACCGAATCGTCCAGTGCGGACGGGATCATTTCCGGCCAGCGGTCGCGATAGGCCTCGATCATGTCGGACTGGTCGGGGAACCGCTCCAGCAACTCGGCGATCCCCTCGGCAAAACTCATCCCGCCATCCATGCGCCGGTTCCACTCCGAGGTGCAGACGGTGGCCAGGAAGTCCTCCATCGCCGTCTCGTCGTCGAACAGCTTGCGGTAGAGGTAGCGCGGGTTCCAGTCGAGCAGGACACCGCCGATGTCGAAAACCGGCACGGTCGCAGTCTTGGTCATGAACGGCTCACGGTTGGAAATGGGAGGCCCGGCGATCTGCCGGTTCGCGATACTATGCGGGCGAGTCGCGCCTGGGAACGGAGGAATTCGCATATGAAGCTCTATACCTATTTCCGCTCCTCGGCCGCCTACAGGCTGCGCATCGCGCTGGCGTTGAAGGGGATCGACTACGAGTCGGCATTCGTTCATCTGCGTGAGGGGGCCCAGCACGGTGCGGACTACGACGCGCTCAACCCACAGCATTTCGTGCCGACGCTGGTGGATGGCGAGCATGTGCTGACCCAGTCGCTGGCGCAGATCGAATATCTCGACGAGACGCATCCCCAGCCGCCCTTCCTGCCGGAGGCGCCGACGGAACGGGCGCGGGTCAGGGCCCTGGCGCTGGCGATCGCCTGCGAGATCCATCCGCTCAACAACCTGCGGGTGTTGAAACATCTTGGATCGGCGCTGGGCCTGTCGGAGGAGGCCCGCAACGCCTGGTACCGGCACTGGATCGACGAGGGGTTCGGGCCGCTGGAACGCATGCTGGCGGACAGCCCGGCCACCGGCCGTTTCTGTCATGGCGACAATCCTGGGCTGGCGGATATTTGCCTGGTGCCGCAGGTCTACAATGCCGAGCGCTATAACTGCCCGCTGGACGCCTATCCAACCATCCGGAGGATCAACGCCGCGTGCCTGGAATTGCCGGAATTCCAGTCCGCCGCACCGGGGCGACAACCCGACGCCGTAGAATAAGGGCTTGATAGGTCGTAACTGACGGGTTACGGATAGTTGTAACTTGGGAGTTACGACTATGGCCCTTGCCGCCGAATCGGCGCTGGACGCCCTGGGCGATCCGACGCGCCGCCGCATCCTGGAACTGATCGGCGAGCAGCCGAGCTCGATCACCGGCCTATCCGAGAATCTTCCGGTCAGCCGGCCTGCGGTCTCCAAGCATCTGGTGCGGTTGCGGGCCGCCGGGTTGGTGACCCGCCGTATCGACGGCGCTCGGCATGTCTATGCGCTGCAGGAGGACGGGTTCGAGGCGGTTCGGGCCTATCTGGACGGGTTCTGGCCGCACGCCCTGCGGCGATTCAAGACCGTCGCCGAGAACCTGCCGGCAGAGGATGACGGCACGTCATGAGCCAGGACGCGGTCATCCACAGCCTCTCCGTCGCCGTCGGCCGGGAGCGGGCGTTCGAGGTCTGGGTCCGGCATATCGATCTCTGGTGGCCGAAACCCGGGCACACCAGGAGCGGCGATCCGGGGACCACGATCTGCCTGGAAGGCGAGGCCGGCGGCCGGTTCTTCGAACGCACCGCAGATGGCCGTGAATTCACCTGGGGCGTGATCGAAGCCTGGGAGCCGCCGGACCGCATCGCCTTTACCTGGCATATGAGCACCGACCCGGCCTCCGCGACCCAGGTCGAGGTGACCTTCACCGAAGGCGGGCCGCAATCGACCGACGTGGTCGTGCGCCACAGCGCCGGCCGCATGGCAGCACCTAAATGGGCGTCCATGCGCGACGCCTTCCAGCGCGGCTTCTCGGCCGCCATCCGCGCCTATGACGGCGCCATCAGGAACGAAGGAGGGATCCCATGAAACGGGTGATGGTGCGCTACCGGATCAAGCCGGATCGGGTGGAGGAGAACGAGTCTTTCATCCGGGCGGTCTTCGCCGAACTGCAGAGCCAGTCGCCGGACGGCGTGCGCTACGCGTCCTTCAGGCAGGAGGACGGCGTCAGCTTCGTGCATATCGCCTCGATCGAGGCGGAGAGCAATCCGTTGGCGGAATTGCCGGCCTTCAAGGCGTTCACGGCGGAGATCCGCGACCGTTGCGACGAGCCGCCGGTCGCGGTGGAACTCTCTGAGATCGGGTCCTACCGGATGCTGGGCGGCTGAACCGCCCGGCGATGCCTCCGGGTCAGCTCGAGCGGGCCCGCTCGATCGAGGCCTCGAGCTCCTGGAGGCTGCGGGCGCCCGGGATGATCTCGTCGCCGATGATGAAGGCCGGCGTGCCGCGGATCCCCAGCTGCTGCGCGAGGCGGATATTGTCGTTCAGCTCCTCGCGGATCTCCGGCGCCTGCATGTCGGCGCGCAGCTGGTCCACGTCGAGGCCGACATCGGCGGCGGTGTCGAAGATCACCTGGTCGCTGAGCTGCCCGCGATGGGCCATCAGCGCGTTGTGGTACTCGGTGTAGAGGCCCTGGTTGCGGGCCGCGAGCGAAGCGCGCGCCGCCACGGCGGAGGCCGGGCCCAGGATCGGCAAGTCCTTGAACACGACCCGCAGCCCCGGATCGTCCTGGGAGACCGCAAAGACGTCGTCCAGCACCCGCTTGCAGAAGCCGCATTGGTAATCGAAGAACTCGACCAGCGTCACATCGCCGTCCGGATTGCCCATGATCGGCGACTGCGAATTGAAGATCGCATCGTGCTGGGCCACCAGGGCGGCGCGCTGGCGCTCCAGCTCGGCCATCTCCTCGCGCTGCTGCAGGATGTCCAGCGCCTCGGTGATGATCTCCGGGTTTTCCAGGAGGTACTCGCGCACGATGGTCTCGATCGCGGCCCGGTCGTCCGTGTCGATGGTGATCGTGTCGGACTGTGCCGCCGCGATATTCGCGGATCCGGCCATTCCGAGGCCCGCGGCCATGCCGATCAGGGCGTGCCGGAGGGTGGGACGGCGGGTCTGGGGGCTCATTGCCATCATGCATTCCTATTCGTCATCGCGGCGCGTCAGCACCAGACATGGCCGCGTGGTGTTGCCGAAGCAAGATTACTCGGACTCTCTGTAACGACAAATTGACCGGCTTTCGGTTGATATCCCATGAAGGCGGCCAAAATCAGGTCTCTTCGGCAGCGCGTTGCACATCCTGGGCTCGCAGCCATCCGGCGGAGCCTTCCTGCAGGGTCTGCAGGGCCCGCTCGGCCTGTTGTCTTGCCGTCGCGCGGTCGCCGCGCGCAAGTGCCTCTTCGGCGAGCGCCACCGCCGCCATCCCGATGTCTCCGCTGCGGCCATAGGCCGTTGCCAGCAGGCGCCAGGCCAGTGGCGAGCTGCCATACCGCGCCGAAACCGACTGGTTCAGCAATTCGATTGCTTCCCGGAGCCCGCCGTCCGGCTCGGTCGCCAACATGGTCTGGGCCAGGGGCACCATCAGCGTCGGCTCGCCCGGATACAGGGTGTTGGCGCGCTCGTAGTAGGCCCGTGCCGCGGCCGGCTGTCCGTTCTCCAACAGCATCTGGCCCTTCAATTCGTAGAAGAACGGGTTGTTCGGCTCATCCGCAATCAATCCGTCCATAAGTCCGAGCCCGGCCTGCAGGTTCCCCATGCGGAACTGGGCGATCGCGCGGGCATAGCGGCCGGCCACCGTCTCGTCGTTACGATATCGGGAATAGGCGGCCTGCGGCTGCAGGAAGCTGATCAGCTTGGCTTGAACGCGGCGATAGGATTCGATGTAGTCGTCGGGCAGGGGGCGGCCCGTCAAATCGGAGTTGCGCACATGTTGGCGCACGAACTCGATACGATCGCGGGTCAGCGGGTGGGTGCGCACATACTCCGCCTGCCGGGATTGCGGCAGCAGTTCCTGATCCTCGAGCTGCTCGAAGAAGGACAGCATGCCCTCGGAGGAAATCCCGACCCGGTCGAGATAGGTGACTCCGGCCTGGTCGGCTGCCGATTCCATGGTCCGGGAATAGGCCAGGAAGCTTCTCTCGGCTGCCGCCTGGCCGCCGGAGATCACCGCCGCGCCGGCGCCCGCGTCGCCGGCCGCGATGGCGGCGGCAACGCCTAGCAGCGCCGAGATGATGGCCGTGCGCTGTGCTGCTACCAGCTGCTCCTGGCCCCGGGCCAGATGCCCGCCCGCCAGATGGCCGGTTTCGTGGGCGATGACGCCGATCAACTGGTCCGGCCCGGTGGTCTGGGTCAGCAGGCCGGTGGTGAAGAACATGTTCTGGCCGCCGGTTACGAAGGCGTTCGGGCGCGAGTCACTGACCAGATAGATGCCAACGGAGTCTGGATTGATGCCGGCAACCTGGAAGATTGGCTCGGCAAAGCGGCCGATGATATGTTCGATCTCCGCGTCGCGGACAAACGACAATCGGCGTCCCTGGGCCGCTGAAGGCGGCGCGGCCAGCGCCACTATCATGCCGCCTAGAAGCAGAATGGACAGAAACGTGCGCAAGGACCCCAACCCGGCTACCCCGTCGAAATTCAAGACCAAATTCCAGCTTAGCGGAAAATTGTGTCTGATCGGTGGAATCCTTGTCGCAGTATCGCTCGCAACGGGTTGCACCCAGAGGGCAGGCCGCGACGCCACGATCTTCCGCATCGCCGTCGCCAGCGACGAGCCGAGAGCCACGCTGGCCGGTCGTGACGTGCTTGCGCAGGGCGGAAGCGCCGCCGATGCCGCTGTCGCGATGGCCATGACCATGACCGTGACTCTGCCCTCCCGGGCCGGGCTGGGCGGCGGTGGTGCCTGCCTGGTGCACGATCCGGAGACCGGTAAGGTGCGGGCCCTGGATTTCCTTCCCCGAGGATCTGCAGGACAGGCCGGAGCCGGCCTGCCGGCGATGCTGCGCGGCCTGTTCGCGCTGCATGCGGAATACGGCAACCTGCGATGGGAGTCGGACGTCATAGGTGCCGAAAACGCGGCCCGGTTCGGCGCGCCGGTGTCGCGGGCTCTGGCCCGGGACATTGCCGCAGCACCGCCTGTTGTCCTGGCCGCTGCCGGCATGACCGATGCGTCCGGCCGGCCGTTGCGCGAAGGCGATGAATGGGAGCAGCCTGCCCTGGCCAGCCTGATCTCGCAGATCCGGTCCGGGGGTGCCACGGCGTTCCATGGTGGCGGGCTTGCCAGGCGCTATGCGGAGGGCGCCACCGCCGCCGGGCTGCCGCTTCCGGTCGGCGCGGTGCGGGATGTGCGGCCGCAATGGATCGAGCCGGTGGTGGTTCCGTTCGATCGCGACCGGATGTACTTCATGCCCGATCCCGGAGCGCCGGGCGCGGAGCAGGCCTTGATCTGGCAGGTCGCAGCGGATTTCGTGGACTACGAGGACCTGGGCGCTGCCGACCGCTTGCACCTGCTGCTTGAGGCGGAGCGCCGCGCCGCCGGGAGCAGCGGCGTGGCGTCGGACGAATCCGGCGTCCGGCTGCTGATGGCGGATTACTCGCCGAACAGCGCCCTGGCCGGGCGGCGTGGTGTGTCGGCGCCGGGACACAGTGCCAGCTTGGTGGCGCTGTCCAATGACGGCATGGCGGTGGCGTGCAGCCTGACCGTCAACGGCCTGTTCGGCTCTGGTCGGCTTGCCGGCGACACGGGCGTCCTGGTGGCCGCACCGCCGGTCCCGGGGCAGCCGCTGGTGGCCGGGCTTGCGATGCTGGTCAATGAGCCGAAATCCCAGTTCATTTACGGCGGAGCGGCCGATTCCACCGTTGCGCTGATGCTGCCGATGCTGGAGATCCTTCTGGACGAGGCCACGGTCGGCGACGCGCTGGCGACGCCGCGGGCCGAAATCCAGGCCGCCGACGGCGCGGTGCTGGTCGAGGCGGCGGTGCCGCAGGAGACGGTCTCGGCCCTGCGCCAACGGGGCCAGCCGGTGCGCGGCGTGCCCGATCTTGGGCGCGGGGCGGTGATCTTCTGCCTGTGGGACCGCGCGTCGAGCAGCTTCTGTTCCAGCGCCGCCGATCCGCGCGGCGCCGGCTTGGCCTTCACGGTGGAGGGCTAGCAGCCGGTGGCCCTGAAAGCATCGCGGCGGGGAACGATCCCGCCATTCATCGTTATGGACGTGATGACCGCCGCCGCCGAGCGCGAGCGGCAGGGCGGCGACGTGCTGCATCTGGAGGTCGGGCAGCCGGGGACGACGGCGCCGTCAAAGGTGATCGCCGCGGCCCATAGCGCGCTCGACGCCGAAGTACTCGGCTATACACTGGCGCTTGGCGTTCCGGCGCTGCGCCAGCGCATCGCCGAGCATTACCAAGCGGCCTATGGCGTCGCGGTGCCAGTGGAGCGGATCGTCGTGACGACCGGCTCGTCCGGTGGATTCCTGCTGTCGTTTCTGGGCGCCTTCGATGTCGGCGATCGGGTAGCGCTGGCCGCGCCGGGTTACCCGGCCTATCGCAATATCCTGCGCGCGGTCGGCGTGACGCCGGTGGAGTTGGAGACCGATGCCGAGCATCGTTTCCAGCCGACTCCGGATCTGCTGGATGCGCTGGACCCGCCGGTCGACGGCCTGATCGTCGCCAGTCCGTCAAACCCGACGGGTACGATGTTGTCACCAGCAGAGCTCGGCGTGCTGGCGGGCTATTGCCAGGAGCGTGGCATTCGCCTGATCTCCGACGAGATCTATCACGGCATCACCTACGGCATGCCGACCGCCACGGCGCTGCAGTTCAGCGATGGTGCCGTGGTCATCAACAGCTTCTCGAAATACTACTCGATGACCGGTTGGCGGCTGGGCTGGATGGTGGTCCCGGAGGATCTGTTCCGGACGGTCGAATGCCTGACTCAGAATCTGTTCATCTCGCCGCCGACCCTGTCGCAGCATGCCGCTGTCGCCGCCTTCGACTGCGCCGAGGAACTGGATGCCAATGTGGCGCGCTATGCGGCGAGCCGAGACCTGCTGCTCGAGGCGCTGCCCAAGGCGGGACTGGACCGGTTGGCGCCGGCCGATGGCGCCTTCTACATCTATGCCGATGTCCGCCACCTGACCAATGACAGCGAGGCCTTCTGCCGGCGCATGCTGGCGGAAACCGGCATTGCCGCCACCCCGGGCGTGGATTTCGACACCAGGCGCGGCCATGGCACGGTGCGGTTTTCCTTCGCCGGGCCCACCGAGGATATGGCGGCCGCCGCCGATCGCCTGTACGACTGGCTGCGCTAGCCCCTTGCCGCCGGGGCGCAAGTCAGAAGTGATCCATGGCCCGTAGATCGAGCAAGAGACGCGGCAAATCCGGCCCCAGTCTGGGGAAACGCATCCGCAGATGGATTCTGGGCGTGCTGCTGACGATCTTCGGACTGGTCGTCGTCCTGCCGGTGACCTTCGTGCTGCTTTTCCGGGTGGTGCCGCCCCCCTTCACGCCGCTGATGGCGATCCGGTTGATCGAAGGCGAGAGCCTGGAGCGGGCCTGGACGCCGCTGGACGACGTCTCGCCCTATGTGGTGCCGGCGGTTCTGGCGGCGGAGGATGCCCGGTTCTGCCTGCATAGCGGTGTCGACTGGCATGAGTTCCGGCAGGCGGTGGCCGATTATCTGGACGAGGGCCGGCTGCGCGGAGCCAGCACGGTCAGCATGCAGACCGCCAAGAACGTGTTTCTCTGGCCCGGGCGCAGCCTCTTTCGCAAAGGGATCGAGGCCTATCTCACCGGCATGATCGAGTGGTTCTGGCCCAAGCGTCGGATCGTCGAGGTCTATCTGAACGTGGCCGAATGGGCGCCGGGCATCTACGGCATCGAGTCCGCCGCCCGCTACCATTTCGGCAAGCCGGCCTACGCCCTGACCGAATGGGAAGCATCGCTGCTGGCGGCCGTGCTGCCGAATCCGCGACGCTGGTCGGCGGGCCGGCCGACCAGCTACATCCGCGGCCGCGCGGCGACGATCCAGGCACGATCCCGGGTCGTTGCCGCCGAGCAGCTCGATTGCCTATGAGGCGCAGGTGAGGCGCCGGCCGTGTCCTAGCCGTCAAGGACCCTCCGCCACCAGCCGCGACGTGGCGTGTCCGGCGGCTGATTGACGATTTCCTTGACCGCGCCTTCGGGCTCTTCCGCCTGTGTGGGACCGTTGCTGCGGCCCGCCGCCTGCTCCTGCTCGGGCTCCGTCATGGCCGCCAGGCCGATCGGAGTGGGTTCGGGAGCCGGAGCCTCTTCCGGAGCTTCTGCTGGAGGCGGCTCGCTGGCCGCGGCGTCCCCGGACTCCGCCTTGGCCGGCTCTGCTTCGGCTGCGTCCGCATCGGCGGGCTTGCTAGTGCTCTTGGTGGACTTGCGCCGCGTGCGCCGTGCAGGCTTTTCGCCCGACGCCCGGCTTCGGCTGGCCCGCTTGCGCTTGGGCTTCTCCGCCGGCGGCTCCTCGGACGCAACTTCGGCCTCCGCTTCGGTCGGCGCCGCCTCTACCGGCGGTGACTCATCGGCATCGGCCGCGATCGGTGTTTCGTCCGATCCGTCGGCATCGCTCTCGGGGGCAGCGGTTTCGCTGTCCGCAGGAGCCGATTCTGCGGCCTCGGCGGGCACTTCCGCCGTGGTCTCCGCATCGGCCGAAACCTCGGTGCCGGACGACCGCCGGCGGCCGCCGCGCCGCCCGCGCCGCCGCTTCTTGCGTTCCTCCGGAGCGGGCTGCGCATCGTCCTGCGCGGCTTCCGCTGCGATGGCTTCGCCGTCTTCGCCTTCCGTGTCCGTTTGGGGTCCTTCTGCCGCGGACGTTTCCTCGCCGGCAGCGACGGCCTCATCGGTGCGCTGGGCGTCGTCCCGCCGCCGTCGGCCGCGCCGCGAACGACGCTTGCGCCGGGGCTGCTGCTCTTCGCCATCCGCCTCGGCAGCGGCCGCAGGCTGGGCCGCGTCGTCTTCGGATACGTCGAACCGGATCTGCTCGGCATCGATCGCCGGCCGAAGGACTTCGTCGGCCTCGCCGCGGGCCCGGGTGGTCTGCAGCCGATGGTCCGGCGCGATGAGCGTATCGTCGCCGCGCAACAGCACCCGGAATCCGTATCGCTGCTCCACCTCCACCAGGGCGTCGCGCTTCTCGTTCAGCAGGTAGAGCGCGATCTCGGTCGGAACCGTCACCGTGATCTCGGCCGATCGCTGGCGGATGCCTTCCTCCTCGATGGCGCGCAGGATGTGCAGCGACGCCGAACCGATGGATCGGATCAGGCCGGCGCCCTCGCAGCGCGGGCAGGTGTCGAAATTGGTTTCGACCAGGCTGGGCCGCAGGCGCTGCCGCGACATCTCCAGCAGGCCGAAATGGCTGATGCGGCCGACCTGGATGCGCGCCCGGTCGTGCCTTAGCGCGTCTTTGAGCTTGCGCTCGACGGCGTTGTTGTGGCGGTCCTGCTCCATGTCGATGAAATCGATCACGATCAGGCCGGCCAGGTCGCGCAGGCGCAATTGCCGGGCCACCTCCTCCGCCGCTTCCAGATTGGTGCGGTAGGCGGTTTCCTCGATGTTGCGCTCGCGGGTCGCGCGGCCGGAGTTGACGTCGATGGCGACCAGCGCCTCGGTCGGGTTGATGACGATATAGCCGCCGGATTTGAGCTGCACCGTCGGGCTGTGCATGGCGTCGATCTGCGCTTCGATCTGATAGCGCTGGAACAGCGGGATCGCCTCTTCCCGGTAAGGCTTCACCTTGCGGGCATGGGACGGAACCAGCATCCGCATGAAGTCCTTGGCGGTGCGGTAGCCGTCGTCGCCGGCCACGTCGATCTCGTCGATATCCTTGGAATAGAGGTCGCGGATCGCCCGCTTGATCAGGTTCGCTTCCTCGTGGATCAGCGTCGGCGCCGTCGATTCCAGCGTCGTTTCGCGAATCGAGTCCCACAGGCGAAGCAGGTAGTCCAGATCGCGCTTGATCTCGGTCCGGGTGCGCTCCAGGCCCGCGGTGCGGAGGATGACCGCCATGCCCTCGGGCAGGTCCAGCTGGTCCAGGATCGCCTTCATGCGCTTGCGATCCTTGGGATTGGCGATCTTGCGGGAGATGCCACCGCCGCGCGGCGTGTTCGGCATCAGCACACAATACCGGCCGGCCAGCGACAGGTAGGTGGTCAGCGCCGCACCCTTGTTGCCGCGCTCCTCCTTGGTGACCTGCACCAGCATGATCTGCCGGCGCTTGATCACCTCCTGGATCTTGTAGCTGCGGCGGATCTTCGCCAGCCGGCGCTCGCGCGCCTCGTCGACGCCGTCGCCGCCTACGGTCTCGACCGATCCCTTGCGGGGCGCGTCGCCGTTTTCGGCCTCGCCGTTCTCCGCCTCGCCGTTCTCTTCCTCGGCGTCCTCGACATCTTCGGAGGCCTCGGCGCGCGGCGTATCCTCGTCGTCGTCGTCGGCGGCGGCATCGTCTTCCTCCGCCGCGGGCTCGGCGGTCAGAAAGGCGTCGTCGTCGCCGTCGCGCGGATCGTGCAGGGGATCGTCCAGCGCGCCATCGCCTGCTTCCGCCTCGCCGTTGCCCTCAGCCTCTTCGGCCTGGCGCAGCGTTTCCTCTTCGTTGGCCAGCAGCTGCTGCCGGTCGTCGACGGGAATGCGGTAGTAGTCGGGGTGGATTTCCGAGAACGCCAGGAAACCGTGCCTGTTGCCGCCATACTCGATGAACGCCGCCTGCAGCGACGGTTCGACCCTGGTGACCTTGGCGAGGTAGATGTTTCCTTTGAGCTGTTTCCTGCTGGCGGTTTCGAAATCGAATTCTTCTAGTCTGTTGCCGTGAACCACGACCACCCGGGTTTCTTCCGGATGAGTCGCGTCGACCAACATCCTCTTAGCCATTCTATGTCCTCATGACATGGGCACCGGCACGCGCGACTGACGCACCGATGGCATGCCATTTGTTGTGCGAAGCTCGCGAAGGGCGACCCGACGACGTCTCGAACGGCGCTTCTTCAGCTGCCTGCTCGGCGTGGATCCTTATCCCTCCGGGCCCAGGCCAGGGGCGGCCCGAACCGGCTCCGTGTTTAACCGTTTAACCGTATCGCCGTAGTACACCCCGAATGCGGCATCAACGTGAGCCGCGCCCGAAGGTCGAAAGAAGACCCGTTCCGCACCGAAGCACGGTCTGGAATTTCAATGCTAGCGTCCTGCCTTGCGACCTGCGCGGGCCCTTGCGGGCGAAACGTGCAGATCGAACGGAATACGGTTAGTCGCACTGCCAACATAGCGACGGCTTTTGCCTTCGACAATGAGAGATTGTTGCGCCGCATTCGCAACCTCTCGTTAACCAAGGGCTAATCGGTCCGTGAGATCGTAATTCACCTTTTGAATTGAAGTCTTTGATTCAGTGTGTAATTACCTGATTCGGACCGATTGAGGTTACCGCGCATGACGTTCTGGCTTCGGGCTGGCCTGATGGCGATCCTTGTTGCGCCGCTTCTTGTCGGCGGTGCGCCGGCGCGGGCGCAGGATTCGTCGACGGCGATGGTGCCGAACTGGGCGCCGGCCGAGCCGCAGGCGGTTCCGGCAAGCGCGACATCCATCCTCACCGCCCGGGTCGGCGACCATGGCAGCAAGACCCGATTCGTGCTCGAGATGTCGGAAGCCGCCGATTTCCGCATCTTTGCGCTGGAAAATCCCGACCGCATGGTGATCGATTTCGAGGCCGCGGAATGGCAGGCCGGCCCACCGCGCAGCGGCGGTGTCGGCCTTGTCGCCGGCCACCGTCACGGGGCGCGGGATGACGGCGCGGTCCGGGTCGTGCTGGACCTCACCGGGCCGGCGCGGGTGGTCGATTCCTTCTACCTGCCGGCGGTCGGCAATCTGCCCTACCGCTTCGTGCTCGATCTCGCCCCGGATGGGCCAGGCGAACCCGCAGGCTCCGAGCCGGCGCCGGCCCCGGTGGCCACCGCCGACCTCGTGCCGGCCGCCGCGGCGTCCGCCAGCGTGCCGCTACCGCCGGCGCTGCCGCCCGAACGCGCCGGGCTGCGCATCGTGGCCATCGATGCCGGGCATGGCGGCATCGATCCGGGCGCGGTCGGGGTCACCGGACTGCGTGAGAAGGATCTGACCCTCGACGTGGCGCGGCGGCTGCGCACCCTGTTGGAAGCGACCGGCCGCTACGAAGTGGTGCTGACGCGCGAGCACGACATGTTCCTGCGACTGCGCGAACGGGTTGAGGCCGCCCGCGACGCCCGTGCCGAGCTGCTGATCTCGCTGCATGCGGATTCGATCAGCGATTCCCGCTTCCGCGGCGCCTCGGTCTACACCCTCTCCGACGTCGCCAGCGACCGCGAGGCGGCGCAGCTGGCGGCGCGGGAGAACCGGGCCGATGCGCTGGCCGGGATCGCGCTCGATCCGGTCGACGACGTCACCGCCTCGATCCTCATCGATCTGGCGCAGCGCCACACGCAGAATGAATCCGGCAGCGTCGCGAACAGCCTCGTGAGCTATCTCGGCGAGGCGACGCGGATGGTCAGCAGCCCGCACCGTCAGGCGGGCTTCACAGTGCTGAAGGCGCCCGACGTGCCGTCGGTGCTGGTAGAGCTCGGCTACCTGTCGAACCGCCGCGACGAGCAGGCGCTGCGTTCGCCGGAGCATCGCGGCGAGCTGGCACGGGCCATCGCCGGCGCCATCGATCGGTATTTCGGCCTGAGGGACCGGCCCTCGGGCCTGTAGTGCCGCGAAGCCGCCGATCTTCGGTGCCCATGCCGGCGGGCCTTGCGACGGTCATATTCTCCCGGTAAGGAAATCCTTTAGAGTTTGCGCCCAAAAAGAGCGGGCATACGGATCCGTGGGCAGCCGCGTGCCCATCGCGTTGCCGCAAAACTGGAACGATGATGCGACTTCTTGGCTGGATCTTCTCCTCCCTGGTGTTTCTGGCTCTGGCCGGCGGCGTAGCCGGCTTCATGGCCCTGCAGCATTTCAGCAAGGACCTTCCGGACTACACCCAGCTGGCCGATTACGCGCCGCCGATCACCACCCGCCTGCATGCCGGCGACGGGCGCCTGATGGCAGAGTATGCCGTGGAGAACCGGCTTTTCGTGCCGATCGGCGCCATCCCCGACCATGTCATCCAGGCCTTCATCTCGGCCGAGGACCAGAATTTCTACGAGCATGGCGGCATCGATTTCGTCGGCATCATCCGGGCCGCGCTGACCAATGTGCGCAATCTGGGATCGGACCGACGGCTGGTCGGCGCCTCGACGATCACCCAGCAGGTGGCGAAGAACTTCCTGCTGTCGAACGAGGTGTCCTATGAGCGCAAGATCCGCGAGGCGCTGCTGGCGCTCAGGATCGAGCAGGCCTTCACCAAGGACCAGATCCTCGAGCTCTACCTCAACGAGATCTATCTCGGTCGCAATTCCTACGGCGTCGCCGCGTCGGCGCTGAACTACTTCAACAAGCCGCTGACCGAGCTCTCGGTCGCCGAGGCGGCCTATCTGGCCGGCCTGCCCAAGGCGCCGCGCAACTACCATCCGATCCATCGCCGCGAGGCGGCCATCGCCCGGCGCAACTATGTGATCGACCGCATGGTCGAGGATGGCGCGCTGACCTCGATGATGGCCGCGGCGGCCCGGGCCGTCCCTCTCGACGTCTATGAGCGCTCGGCCACGGAATTCATCACCGCCGATTACTTCGCCGAGGAGGTCCGCCGCGAGCTGCAGGACATCTATGGCGACGAGGCGCTGTACAAGGGCGGCCTGTCGGTCCGCACCAGCGTCGATCCGCGGCTGCAGGAGATCGCCACCCGGTCCCTGCGCGAAGGCCTGATCGCCTATGACCGCCGCCATGGCTGGCGCGGCCCGGTGGCCTCCCTGCGCGAGCCGGATGATTGGCAGAACGGCCTGACCCAGATCGCCCTGCCGGCCGGTGCCGGCAATTGGACCCTGGCCGCCGTCGTCGGCGTCAGCCAGGAGCAGGCCGAAATCGGCTTCCCGGACGGCAGCCGCGGCACGATCTCGCTCGATGAGCTGCTCTGGGCGCGGGAATGGGAGGCGGAGCAGGAGGTGGGCCCGGAGCCGACCCGGGCATCCGACGTGCTGAACCGCGGCGACGTGGTGCTGGTCGAGCCCCTGTTCGTCGATGACCCCGAGACCGAAGGCACTGAGACCGCAGCGGCGGAGCAGACGCCCGGGAGCCGCCCGTATGGCCTGCGCCAGGTGCCCGACGTGCAGGGCGCGGTGGTGGCGCTCGACCCGCATACCGGCCGGGTGCTCGCGATGACCGGCGGCTACAGCTTCCAGATGAGCGAGTTCAACCGTGCGACCCAGGCCGCCCGGCAGCCGGGCTCGGCGTTCAAGCCCTTCGTCTACCTGGCGGCGCTCGATCGCGGCTATACGCCCAGCACGATCCTGCTGGACTCGCCGCTGGCGATCGATCTCGGACCGCAGGAGGAAGAACTCTACAAGCCGGAAAACTATTCCGGCACCTTCCTTGGGCCCGTGCCGCTCCGGGTCGGGGTGGAGAAGTCGCGTAACCTGATGACCGTGCGGCTGTTGCAGGAAATCGGCCTGGAGCCGGTCCGCGACGTCGCCCGCGACTTCCATATCTTCGAGAACATGCCGCTCTACTACTCCAGCGCGCTCGGCTCGGTGGAGACGACGACGCTGCAGCTGACCACCGCTTACGCCATGCTGGTCAATGGCGGGCGCGAGATCACGCCGACCTTCATCGACCGGATCCAGGATCGCACCGGCCGGACGATCTACCGCAAGGATGAGCGGCCCTGCCCGGACTGCCGGACGGCGCAATGGGTCGACCAGCAGGCCCCCAATCTGCCGGACGAAAGGGCGCAGATCGCCGACCCGGTCACCGTCTACCAGATGGTGGCGCTGCTGGAAGGCGTCGTGCAGCGCGGCACCGGCTGGCGCGCCCGGTCGATCGGCGTGCCTCTGGCCGGTAAGACCGGCACCACCAACGATTCCTTCGACGCCTGGTTCGTCGGCTTCTCGCCCGACCTGGCGGTTGGCGTCTATGTCGGCTTCGACAATCCCCGGACGCTTGGCGAAAACGAGACCGGATCCAGCGCCGCCGCGCCGGTCTTCGTGCAGTTCATGCGCGAAGCGGTGGCCGGCCAGGAGGTCCCGCCTTTCCGGATCCCGCCGGGCATCCGCATGGTGCAGGTCAGCCCGGAGGACGGCATGCCGGTCATTCCCGGCACGTCCGGCATCTGGCAGCCGTTCCGGCCGGGTACCGAGCCGGTGCGCACCGGCCCTGCGATCCGCTATCCGGAAACCGGCGGCGCCACCGCCGGCGGCTCGAGCTTCGGCCAGAGCAGCGGCACGACCTCGGGGACCGGCGGACTTTACTAACGCCCCGCGACCCCCTAAACCGACTGCCGACATCCGTTTCGAAGATCCTGTCCGCAAGGAGCAGCGCCCATGCGCGCCGAACTGCAAGCGGTGGCCGATGAGATTGCCCAATCTCTCGCCCTGCTGAGGAGGTCTCTTTGACCTCGAGAAGACCACAGCCCGGCTCGAGGAGCTGAACGCCCAGGTCGAGGACCCCAAGCTCTGGGACGATCCGGACGCCGCGCAGGCGCTGATGCGCGAGCGCACCCGGCTGGACCAGGCGATCTCCGGCTATCGCACCGTCGAGCAGGAATACAACGACTCCGTCGAACTGATCGAACTGGGCGAGGCCGAGGACGACCAGGAGGTGGTGGAGGATGCCGGCAAGGCACTGACCAGGCTGCATAAGCGGATTGCCCGCATGGAGCTGGAAAGCCTTCTGTCCGGCGAGGCCGACGGCAATGACTGCTATCTGGAGGTCAATGCCGGGGCCGGCGGCACCGAGGCCCAGGACTGGGCCCAGATGCTGCTGCGCATGTATCTGCGCTGGGCCGAGGCCCATGGCCACAAGGTTAACTGGCTGGAGGAGAGCGCCGGCGAGGAGGCCGGCATCAAATCCGCTACCATCGAGATCAAGGGCGACAGCGCCTATGGCTGGCTGAAGACCGAATCCGGCGTGCACCGGCTGGTCCGCATCAGCCCGTTCGACAGCCAGGCCCGCCGCCACACCAGCTTTGCCTCGGTCTCCGTCTCGCCGGTGATCGACGAGTCGATCGATGTTGTCGTGGAGGACAAGGACCTCCGGGTCGACACCTATCGCGCCTCCGGGGCCGGCGGCCAGCACGTCAACAAGACCGACAGCGCGGTGCGCATCACCCATGTTCCGACCGGCATCGTCGTGCAGTGCCAGAACGACCGCTCGCAGCACCGCAACCGGGCCCGGGCCATGGACATGCTGCGCGCTCGGCTCTACGAGGCCGAGCTGAAGAAGCGGGAAGAGGCGGCGCAGGCCGAGGCGGAGGCCAAGTCCGAGATCGGCTGGGGCCACCAGATCCGCAGCTACGTCCTGCAGCCCTACCAGATGGTCAAGGACCTGCGCACCAGCGTCGAGAAGGGCAATGCCCAGGGCGTGCTGGATGGCGACATCGATGCCTTCCTGGAGGCGGCGCTGGCCGCGAAGGTGCAGGGCGGGTCGGAGGAGTCGGAATAACCGCAATCTGCGGCACCGGCTTAGCGGCGTTCTCCCGGGTCGAACGAGGGCCCTGGCTGGCGGCACCGGCAGGCCTCCCGGTAATGACACGACTGGACATCGCAGCTACCGTGAGGTGTGGACCAATAAGAAACTGAGGTGTCGCCATGACCATGCCGCCGGGCGCCGAGCCCCTCGGAAGCAAGCTCTACGTCTTCAAATCCAAGACCAATGTGAAGGATGTCCTGATCTCCGCCCATGGCGGGTACTACCGGGCCAACAACACTTTCGACGTCCCCACGGGCGTCGCCATGAAGTTCTACGGCGAGCATGACAAGACGCTCTCCGACCCCGGCATGAGCCTGATGTACCTCAACGCCGAGGTGACCGAGGAGATCCCGGCCGGCAAACCCTGCATCAACTACATCCTCTCCAAGTATCAGGGCCGTCACAATCAGGCCGGAGAGACCTACGGGTCCATCAACAGCTTCATCGATGCGGAGGACCAGCGGATCTTCAGGACCATGCTGTCCTGGAGCGCCGAGCAGAATGCCGCCCGCAAGAACATCAAGGCGCACCAGCTCAGCAGCTACAAGTCGATGAGCGTCGTGACGATCCGCAATCGCGCCATGCGCAGCGACGTCAACCTGTCCTACGTGGTGGAGACGGTCAAAAAGGCCATGCCGGGCGCGGTCAACTTTCACTGCTCCTTCTGCCGCAGCAACATCAACGACGCCAATCCGCAGTCGTCCCAGGTCCAGTTGATCGCATGATCGTCGAGGCGGCGGCCGCGTGCCGCCGCTCTCAGGGCAGCATGTCCAGAGCCTTGGCGAAGAAGTCCTCGCCGCCGAAGTTGCCCGACTTCAGGGCCAGGGCGAGCCTTGGCTCATCCACCGTCTCGGTCCAGGGCACGCCGGGGTCGATCTCGGCGCAAATCCTGAGCGCACGGACGCCGAGGGCCGATACGACGGCGCCCGAAGTTTCGCCGCCTGCGATGATCAATCGTGCGAAGCCACTGTCGACCAACGTACTCGCGATGCGTCCCAACGAGTCCTCCAGCATGGCTGCCGCGCGCTCGCGACCGAACCGGGCCTGGTTGGCGGTGACCTCTTCGGGGTCGGCGGAACTGTAGATCAATACCCGGCCGTCCTCCGGCTGGGCCCTGGCCCATTCGACGATCTCCTCGACCTCGGGCCCGCCGGCGGCGATGCGGGCGGCGTCCAGCTTGCGATGCGGCCAATGTGCCTGGGCGTAGGCGATTTGCGCCCGGGTCGCGGCCGAGCAGCTTCCGGCCAATACCGCCTGGCGGCCGGTGGCGGTCGGCGGAGCCGGCGATGCCGGTTTTTCCAGAAGGCCCTGAAGTCGGAGATTCCCCGGCAGTCCCAGGGCGATACCGGAGCCGCCGGTTACCAATCGGTGCTCGGCGGCGACGGTGCCGATGGTTTCCAAATCATTGTCCGTCAGGGCGTCGGCGACACCGTAGGACACGCCGTCGGCACGCAGCGCTTCGACCGCCGCAGTAACGGCGACGACCCCCTGGGCGACGCTTGCATGGGGTATCAGCCCGACTCGCTGCTTGGACTGCGCCGCCATCAGGGTGACCAGGTTCGAATCCCGCATCGGCGTCAGCGGGTGGTCCTTCATGGAGGAGTCCGAAAGCAGCCGGTCGCCGACGAACAGATGGCCCTGGTAGACGGTTCGCCCATTGGCCGGAAAGGCGGGGCAGACAAGGGCGAAATCCGTTTCCAGCGCGTCCAGCAGGGCGTCGGCCACCGGCCCGATATTGCCCTCGGCCGTGGAGTCGAAGGTCGAGCAGTATTTGTGGACGATCTGCCGGGCGCCATGGTCGCGAAGCCAAGCCAGCGCCGCCAGGCTCGACGCCACCGCTTCGCTCGCGGGCGCGGTGCGGGATTTCAGTGCAATCACAACCGCTTCGGCATCGCCGATGTCGATAGGTGCCGATGGGACGCCGATCGATTGGACCGTTCGCATGCCGCGTGTCACAAGCGTATTGGCGAGGTCCGTGGCGCCGGTGAAGTCATCGGCGATCGCGCCCAGCAGAATTGGCATCGTGTCCTCGACTGCTCTTGCTACCCGCACAGGCTTTCAACCGATATCCGGAGATTGTCATTATGCATGCGTTAATGCATACGTAAAGCTGATCGCTTGATGTTCAGGAACGGTGCAGTTCCGACTTGCGGCAGGCCTGTGACGGCCGTGCAGTTCGATATTTGCCAAATTGTAGCACCCGTCCGATCCTGGGCAAGGAAGAGGCGGAACGGCCGGCGGGCTGAAGATGCCGCTTGGCCACCCTGGCCGACTGGGAGGGATCATGCGCCGTGGGATTGACGGGACGGAAACTAGAAGGGGGCTTCCGGTCGTGGTCCTGATGGTTTTCAAGCTGCTGCAGTTCGTGCTGTTGCTGGGTGTGCTGGCGGTTCTGGTCTTCGGTGTGCTTGAGACCACCTTGTCGCTGTTTCACTACGCCAAAGGCGTGGCCGTGGAGGGCGAAGTCACCGATGTCTACCAGGTCGATCCCGGCCGCCGGTCGAGCACCTTCGACAGGCAGGCGCAGGGGTTCAAGTTCCCGACGATCTCCTACACTTGGCCGCTCGAGGGCGGGCATTCCCGATGGTTTCGCAGCGTGATCCCGCGCGAGGATGTTGGGCTTGGCGATGCGGTCACCGTGCGCGTCGTCCCCGGTTACGAGAACCTGGCGCGGGCCGACAGGTCGGCCGGATATTATGCAATCGTCGGCATCGCCCTGATCGGCGGGATCGCGTTCACCTGGATCCTGTTCTCGACCTGGTACATGGTCGACGCCGCGAATGGGCGCGGCCCGGCCGGCGGCATCTCGATCTTCCACGGGTTTGCGGGCAAGGCGCTGCTTACGGCGATCGTCGGTCCGGCGGTCGCCATCCTGCTGTTCCATTTCTATTTCGTGCCCTGGATGCAGTTGAACGAGTACGTCGCCTTCGCCGACCGGCCGGGACGGCTGCTCTACCTGGCGGCCGAGCGCGGCGGCCCGCCGGAGGAGGGGCCGCTGAACGCCTATGAACGACGGCTGCTGACCATCCCCGGGCTCAGGATCGGGATCAGCCAGGACGCGCTCAACCGGGCCTTCTCAACCCGCGACACCGAAACGCTGCTGCGCTACATCGATGCCATTAAGGACCCGGACATCGCGTTCTCCGTGGATGCCCGGCGGGCGCCCTACAGTGCGGTCACCGGACCGCCGGATATCCTGCGTTATTTCCTGGAGAGTGGCGTCGCGCTCTCCGACGAGGCCCGGCGGTCGATGCTCGAGGAGGCCGAGCGCCGGGGCGATGCGGACAAGCTGGCCATTCTCGCCGAGTTCGGCATCACCGCCGACGCCCTGGGGCGCTAGCGGCCGGTCACTCCGAACAATCGTCGCGCCGCGCCTGCCGCACGGCCTGCAGCAGCTCCTGCATGGCGGCCTCATCGACCTGCTCCAGACGCTTGAACCGGAGGCAACTCTTGCCGCAGTTCACGTCTGGAAAGCGGGACTTGAACGCCGCAAGGACGGACGCTTTCACGTACAGCGCCACATACGCCTTCTGGGCCGCCAGGTTGGCGAGCCCCGGATAGTCCAGCATGCCGTAGCGCAGGCCCTCGACGATGTCCGGATGGTCACGGAGGATCATCGACCGCAGGGATTCGATCAGCGCCCTTTGGTTGTCGGGAACCTGTGCCAGATAGTCGGCGGGCGTGGCGGCGTCGCGTTTCATGGGTCGGGCGAGACAATCATGCGGGCCATCGGATCGCAAGCTCGGGACGCATGGAATCCTTAACCCGCGATGATGTAGGATGACGGTGCGCGGTCAGGACGCGCCCTGTCCACGGGAAGGGATCCTCCCACCTGGTTTCTCTCTGCCAGATACTGGCGACGCACCGCTTTCCGCCCGTCTTGTGGACGCCGGGCCCGAATGGGAAAGACGGTTCGTCATGACGAAAACACCCTCCAAGGCGGAGGCAGCGCGGTTCGTGCGCCCGCTGCCCGCAAACCCCAATCTCGACAAGCAGAAGAAGCTCGCCAAGACGTTGATGCGCAACTATTGCCGTGGCACCAGGGCGGCCACGGAGAAGGTGCGCGCACTGCATCCCAGGCCTCCGAAACCGGCCGACTTCGCTCTCAGCGACGCACAGCTGGTGATCGCCCGCGGCTACGGCTTCGCAAGCTGGCCGAAGCTGAAGCACAAGATCGACTCGCTGACCAAGACGCCGGTCGACCGGTTCGTCGATGCAGTCCGGGCAGGCGAAGTTGAGGTCGCGCGGCGGCTGATCGAAACCGAGCCCAAGGTCGCCGCCAAGATCAACGCGCCGCTGTTCGATTTCGGCCGCAAGGCGGTGCATGCGGCGAGCGAGAACCTGGCCATGCTCGACATGCTCCTGGCCAAGGGCGCCGACATCAACGCCAAGAGCGAATGGGAGCATGGCGGCTTCGGCATCCTGGAGGATGCGGAAGTGGAACAGGCCGATGCGCTGATCGCGCGCGGTGCGGTGATGGATGTCTGGTCGGCGGCGCATCTCGGCCGGCTCGACGCGCTGAAGGCGATGATCGAGGCGGACCCGGCCCTGGTCGACGCCAAGGGCGGCGACGGCAAGCGCCCGCTGCACTGCGCCGGCACCGTGGAGATCGCCAAATACCTGCTGGACCGGGGCGCGGAGATCGACGCGCTGGATGACGACCACCACTCCACGCCGGCGCAATACATGGTGATCAAGCAGCCGGAGATCTGCCGGCTGCTGATCGCCCGCGGCGCCAAGACCGACCTGCTGATGGCGGTGGGCCTTGGCGATGTCGATTTGGTGCGGCGGCACCTGGCGGAGGACCCGGGATCGATCCGCATGGCGGTCAACCAGGACTGGTTCCCGATGATCGACACCGCCCCGAATGGCGGCCACATTTATCAATGGGTGCTCGGCTTCTACCTCTCCGCCTTCGAGATCGCCCGCAAGTTCGAACGGCACGACGTTCTGGCGGTGCTGCTCGAGGCGGCGGATCCGACCGGACGGCTGCTGGATGCCTTATGGGCCGGCGATATCGCCACAGCCGACGCGCTGCTGGCAGAGCACTCCGACCTCATCCGCAATGCCGACGACAAGACCCTGCGCGCTGTCTCCGATGCCGGGCGCCACAACGACATCAGAGCAATGAAGGCGATGCTGGAGCGCGGCTTCCCGGTCACCGCCAAGTCCCAGCACGAGGCGATGCCGATCCACTGGGCCGGATTCCATGGCAATCCGGACATGATGCGGCTGGTGCTCGACCACGATCCGTCCCTGGACGCGACCGACCGCGATTTCGGCGGCTCGCCCATGGGCTGGACATTGCATGGCATCCAAGGCCACTGGCCGGGCACCTCCACCTGCAAGCACGCCGAATGCATCCGGATCCTTCTGGATGCCGGCGTACCCTGTGCGCAGGAGGCCTTCCCGACCGGGAACGATGATGTCGACCAGGTGCTGCGGGCGCATTTCTTCGGAGGTGACGCCGCCTGACCCGGCGGCGAATGCGGCGGCGAGCTACTCTGCCAACGGCTCGTAGAACGCCGCCGCGAAGCCGGCCTTGTCGCGGGAGGGCTTGTTGAAGGGGCGTTTGAGCGCGCCCTTGAAATGCTTGCGGACCAGCCCCTGCCAGGTCGGGATGGGTTCCTCGCCGCGGCGGGCGCAGACATGCTCGAACCAGCGGCGGCCGACCGCCACATGGCCGATCTCGTCATCGTGGATGATCTGCAGGATGGCCGCGGAGTCCGGGTCGCCGGCGGCGTTCAGGCTCTCGATCATCGCCGGCGTCACGTCGAGGCCGCGCGCCTCCAGCACCAGCGGCACGATCGCCAGCCGGGCCGCCAGATCGCCGGCGGTCTCGGTCGCCGCTTCCCACAGCCCGTCATGGGCCGGCAGGGCGCCATAGGAGGAGCCCAGCGCCGCCAGCCGATCGGACAGCAGTAGGAAGTGCTTGGCCTCTTCGTCGGCGACCCGCACCCAGTCGTCGAAGAAGGCGCGCGGCAGGGCGAAGGCATTTCCCGCGGCCTCCTCGGCTTCGCCGGAGAAGCGGGCGATGATATCCCAGGAAAGGTCGACCGCGTTCAGCTCGATATGGGCCAGCGCGTGCAGCAGGGCGATGCGGCTAGCCTCGGTGCCGGCCTTGCGCCGCTTGGGCATGTCGCGGGGCAGGCGCAGTTCGGGATGGGCCGGCCGGGCCGGGCGATCCGGCGGCTCGGACTTCCCAACGGGTGCGACTGATCCGTCCCGCCAGGCGGCAGCATGGGCGTGGCTCAGCTTTGCCTTCGCCCGGGCATCGGCGGTTGCCAGCACGGCGACAGCAGCTTCGGACAGGGTCTTGGGATTGTGCGCGGTCATGGCCGCGCTCGATAGCATCGCCGGTCGGCGCCGTCGATGGCTTCGGAACTCCGATCGGGCGCCGGCGGCGGCCGCTTGGGGTCGGCCGCCGCCGGAGTCCTCCCTAAACCTGGGCCGGTTCGTGCCGCCTTCTCGTCAGGGTCTCTTCCGCGATGGCGTAGCGGATATGGGCATTGCCCTTGGTGTCGTGGGTAATGCGCTTCCAACGCGCCAGCGCGTCGTCATAGCAGGGATAGGGCCCCTGCACGGTCTGGGTCCCAGGCCTGAGCTGGGTGAAGGCGGTGTCGTCATACTCGCCGCCAACGATCCAGAATTGGGTGTTCATCTCTCTCATTCCCCCTTGGAGAGCCGGCGCCTAGAACTGCGCCGTTTCGGTGGAGTCCGCCATGGCGGTGGTCGAGGACTTGCCGCCGCTGATCGCCAGCGACACGGCGTCGAAATAGCCGGTACCGACCTCGCGCTGGTGCTTGGTGGCGGTGTAGCCGTCGGCCTCGGCCGCGAACTCCGCCTGCTGCAGCTCCGAATAGGCCGCCATCTGGCGCTCCTTGTAGCCCTTGGCCAGGTTGAAGGTGGCCATGTTCAGGCTGTGGAAGCCGGCCAGGGTGACGAACTGGAACTTGTAGCCCATGGCGCCGATCTCGCGCTGGTAACGGGCAATGGTGTCGCGGTCCAGATTGGCCTCCCAGTTGAAGCTGGGCGAGCAGTTGTAGGCCAGCATCTTGTCCGGGAACTCCTTGCGGATCGCCTCGGCGAAGATGCGCGCCTGCTCCAGGTTCGGCTTGGACGTCTCCATCCACAGCAGGTCGCAATAGGGCGCGAAGGCCAGACCGCGGGCGATGCAGTATTCCATGCGGCCGCCCGGATTGATCGGGTGGAAGCCCTCATCGGTGCGGGTTGTCCGGTCGATGAAGGGATGGTCGCGCTCGTCGATATCGCTGGTGATCAGCTTGGCGCTTTCCGCGTCGATGCGGCCGATCAGGATGCTCGGAACGTCCATCACGTCGGCCGCCAGACGGGCGGCGTTCAGGGTGCGGATGAAGGTCTTCATCGGCACCAGCACCTTGCCGCCCAGATGGCCGCATTTCTTCTCGGACGCAAGCTGGTCCTCGAAATGCACGCCGGCGGCGCCGGCCTCGATCATCGCCTTCATCAGCTCAAACGCGTTCAGCGGGCCGCCGAAGCCGGCCTCGGCATCGGCCACGATGGGTGCGAACCAGTGGCGCTTGGCGCCGCCCTCGGCGTGTTCGATCTGGTCGGCGCGCTGCAGCGACTGGTTGATTCGCTTGACCACCGACGGCACCGAATTGGCCGGGTACAGGCTCTGGTCGGGATACATGTTGCCCGACAGGTTGGCGTCGGCCGCCACCTGCCAGCCGGAGAGGTAGATCGCCTCCAGCCCGGCGCGGACCATCTGGATGGCCTGGTTGCCGGTGGTCGCACCCAGCGAGTTGACATAGTCGCGAGTGTGCATCAGCTCCCACAGCCGCCGCGCGCCAAGGGTCGCGATGGTGTGCTCGATCTTCACGGAGCCGCGCAGCCGGTCGACATCGGCCGGGGTGTAGTCGCGGACGACGCCGTCGAACCGGCGGGCGTGCAGATCGTCCAGCCGGGCGGCATCGGTGTAGGTCGTGCGGGCGTTGTCCAATGGTGACATCTGTCCATCTCCTGATCGGGCCGACGCGGGCCGGCCGTCATGTGTCCGTGCGTCAGGGGACAGATTGGGTGGGGTGGTCGCCGCTTTCAATCAAACTTGTAAGTAAAATGGCCATATAGTAAAGTTACACACAGGATATCCAGCAATCATGTAAATCTTGTAAATCACGGCTGATTCTGCGGGAGTCGCGATGGCAAAGGGCAAGAAGGCCATGCTGGGCCACAAGATCCGCCGTCTACGGCGTCAGCAGGAGCTGACGCAGGCGGAGACCGCGGAGCGTTTGGGGATTTCTCCCAGCTATCTCAACCTGCTGGAAAACAACCAGCGGCAGGTCACCGTCGACCTGTTGCTGCGAATCGGTCAGGCCTTCGACGTCGACCTGCAGAGTTTCGCGGAGGACGAGGGCGCGCGGCTGGTCGGCGGGCTGGCCGAGGTCTTCGGCGATCCCCTCTTCGCCGACTCCGATGTGAAACGGCAGGACATCTCCGACCTCGCCAACGCCATCCCCTCCGCGGCTCAGGCGGTGATCGCGCTTTACAAGGCCTATCGCGAGACCCGCGACAGCCTGCAATTGCTCGGCGATCCCTCCGCCGATCGCGGCGACTCACAGCCGGCCGCGGGCGCGCCCGGCTCGGCCCTCGACGAGGTCCGCGATTTCTTCCATGAGCAGGGCAACTACTTCCCCGCCCTGGAAGAGGCCGCCGCGGAGATCTGGCGCCAGGGTGGGCTCGAGCAGGGCGCGTTGCAGCAGGGCCTGACCGACTATCTCGACAACGAGCTGACCGTGCGGGTGAAGGTGATGCCGGTCGACGTCATGGGCGCGATCCGCCGCCGCTATGACCGGCATGGCCGCCGGGTGCTGCTGTCGGAGATGCTGACCCCGTCGACCCGGGTGTTCCAGCTGGCGGTGCAGATCGGCCAGATCCAGTACCGCGCATTGCTGGACCGTCTGGTGGCCGAGGCCGGCTTCTCCGGCGAGGCGGCGGCGCTGCTGGGCCGGGTCGGCCTCGCCAACTACCTCGCAGGCGCCATCCTGATGCCCTACGAACCCTTCTACCGGGCGGCGACGGCGCTGCGCTACGACATCGAGATCCTGATGCAGCGGTTCGAGGCCAGCTTCGAGCAGGTCTGCCACCGACTGACGACCCTGCAACAGCCGGGCTCGAAGGGCGTGCCGTTCTTCATGATCCGGGTCGATCACGCCGGCAACATCTCCAAGCGCTACAGCGCCAGCCGGCTGCATTTCGCGCGCTTCGGCGGCGCCTGCCCGCGCTGGAACGTGCACGACGCCTTCTCCGCGCCCCGGCAAATCCTGCGGCAGGTGTCGGAAATGCCGGATGGCGAGCGCTATTTCAGCATCGCCCGCACGGTGGCGAAGGAGGGCGGCGGCTACCGCGATCCCGGCCAGACCTTCGCCGTGGCCCTGGGCTGCGAGATCGCCTATGCGGCCCAGCTCGTCTATGCCGACGGCATCGAACTCGACCGCGGCGACACCGCCGTGCCCATCGGACTGCATTGCCGGCTCTGCGAACGCGCCGAGTGCAGCCAGCGCGCCTTCCCGCCCATGCAGCACCGGCTGGTGGTCGACGAGAACGTCCGCGGGGCGGCGGCCTACGGGTTCGACGCGGGATAGGGCGCAGGTACCGGTCTGCGATTGCCCGGCTCGTCTTTGCCGTCCTCGGGACTCACCGGCCCCGCTGTTCGGCACTTCCAATGATCTCGGCGATCCTCGCGTACCCGCGTGCCTCGGCATGGGCAAGGGGCGTTATCCCGGCCCGGTCGGCGATTGCAGGGTCGGCGCCAGCCCCGATCAATGCCTCGACGGTCGCGATGTGGTCGGGTCCGCCGTCGCCCAGAACGACCGCCTCCATCAACGCCGTCCAGCCGAGGTTGTTGACATGGTCCAGGGGCGCGCGCCCGGCTATCAGGCGGCGGACCACGTCGGCATGGCCCAAATGCGCGGCGGCGATCAGTGCCGTCCCGTCATAGGGGCTGGTGACAAGGTCGGCGCGATTGCCGAGCTCCAGAGCCAGGGCAACCAGCTCCGGATCATCGGCCACGGCCGCGATGGTCAGCACATCATAGGCGCGGTTCTCCAGCGCGTTCATGTCCGCCCCGGCATCGGCCAGCGCCCGCAGCGCATCGTCATTCGAGGCGAAGGCCGCGACATGGGCCGGCGTCCGGCCCGCCGCGTCGCGCGCGTCGAGATCCGCGCCCTGAGCCGCAAGCTCGGCGATCGTCGCGGCGTCGCCATCATGAGCGGCACGGTGCAGCCCGTCATAGGCGGCAATTTGCGCCGTGGACGGGGCGGTCTGCGCGGCGGCCGTCGGGGCGAATGCCAGCAGCGCAAGTGCGAAGAAGGGTCGAGCCATTGCAGAGCCTCCACGGCGTGGTCTAGGAACACTACTCTATGCCGCAGCCAATGGTCGCATCCCCGGTTCCCCTGGTGCTGGCTTTGTTCGATCCAGCGGCCGCCGCCTCAGACGCTCAGATTCCGCACGTAATCCACCACCGCCTGCCGCGCCTCTTCCACCGCAGTCTCGACGGTGTCGATCTCGATCCTCAGACGGTCGATCTCGTCCTCCTGGTCCGCCATGCGGCCGAGATAGCGTTGATGCAGGTCGCTGTTGCGCGGCACCGTGTTGAGGTTGCTGCGCAGCCGGCCCTGATCCTCGATCACCGCGTTGAGGTCCCGCAGCAATTCGCGGCCCGTCGCCTCATGGTCGGCCAGGGTTGCCTGCAACTCGGCCAGGCGCGACATGGCTTCGCGCAGCGCCGGCGACAGCTCGTTGGAGGCCATGAAGGTGGAGATGCGGTCCGTCGGCAGGGTCGTCAGGTCGTGACGCTCGTAGAGCGGCATCTCCATGGCGACCGGCAGCGTCCGGGTCTCCCCGGCCGCCAGATCGATGCGCAGGCGGTAGTGGGTCTGCGTCATCTCGACCGAGTCCTCGTCCATGCCCTCCGGTGCGATCAGCGTCCAGCCAGACTGGCGCGGATGCTCGATCAGCAGGGCGCGGTCCTCGCGCGCGGCACCGGTGATCGTATAGAAGGTGGTCTGGCGCTGGGTGATGGTGAGGTTCAGCACGCCATCGACGATGCGCCCGGAGGAGATCGTCCGGCTGCCCTGGGACTCCCGGTCGATCCGCACCTTCTGGTCCACCGCATAGCTGAGCAGCCGGTCCTCGCCGGCCGGGAACGGGCCGAGGCGGGCATCGCCCACATAGGCCACCGCACCGGATTGCGGCGAGCGCTCATAGAGGGTCAGCACGCCCGGCGGCAGGCCGCTCTCGCTGTCATTGTCCATGCGGATCGACGCCAGGGGATGGGTCGGGTCGGTGTTCGGCTGATAGAGCGACAGGCGCTCCGCCGGCAGATCGCGGGCGATCACCGGCAGCAGGATCGACTCGCCCTTGGCGACATTGACCGGGTCCGGGAAGCGGAAGACCACTTGGGTCGTCGCCTCGTCGCTGGAGGCGGCGACCACCTGCGCCATGTCCATGTCCGCCATCGCACCGGCGCCCATGTCGCCGCGGAACAGGGCCTGCGCGCGCGACTCCCGCAGGCCGTCGATTTCCGCCCCCATGCGTGCCATGGCCGCGGGTGCGGGCATCGCGCCGACATCGGTCGGCGGCAAAACCCGGCCCAGTACCTCGACCGGAATCTCGGGGCGGAACACGAAATAGGAATCGTAGAGCGCCTGGCGGAAGGTCACCGGATTGCCTGAGACCACGGTCAGATCGACATCCTGCCAATCCTCGCCACTTAGGTTCTCCAGGATCGCCCAGCCCTGCATCGCCGCCTCATCCGCCGCCTGGCTGCCGTCCATGGTGAGCCGGTACGAGGTCTTCCACAGCGGCGCTTCGATCACATAGCCGACGCGGATGGTGCGCTCGCCGGTTCCCGAAACGCGGACATCCAGGGCGCGGCGATCCGGCGTGTTGTGCCGGGCGATGGCAGCCAGGGCTTCCTCCAGCTGCGCCTGCAGCGCGGTGTCGACGAACTGCACCGCGTCGGTGTCTTCCAGAATCACCTGCTGCAGTCCGTTGGCGGTCATCAGGCTGACCCGGTTGCGGACGATCGTGCCGCCATTGCCGGGCAGCTCCGCCGTCTCTGCGGTGACGGAAACGATGCGGCCGGTGGTGGTGCGCGTGCCGGTGACCTGGACCTCCGCCCCGCGCATGGCGCCCAGCAGGGCGACCGGGCTGGTCAGCGCCTCGGGGCCGAAGGGCAGGTTTCGGAACACCTCCCGCAAGGGCTCGCGGCCAGGCAGGCTGATATCGCCGATGCGACCCTGCGCGTCATAGACCACGACGCTCTTCATCACGTCGTCGACCTGGTCCAGCCGCACATCGAGAGTGAGCGCCGCGTCGCCCACGACCTCCGCCTCGTATTCGAAATAGCCGACGCCGCCGGTCGACAGCAGCACGCGGCGCAGAGTCAATTCGTCGGCCGCCGCGGCCGCGGACAGCCCGGGCGACGCCAGGGATGCGCCGCCCAGAAGGATGGCGGCCGCCAGGGTGCGGCCGCGGGTCAGGTGAGCCATGGTCTCGTTCTCCTCGGGCCTTGATTAGCCGTTGTCGGTGTATGCCGATCACGGGCAACCAGAATGCCACGTGGGAAACAAATTTTCCGACGCGGATTGGCTCGGAGCCGCAGGCAGCCAATTTCGATAGCGGGAAAGTGTTTGTTAAATCCGCTATCTCAGATTGGAACGCAATTCATCGGGGTCATCGCCGCTATGCCCAATGCAGAAGTAGACGCCGCTGTCGAGGCGTTGCTCAGGGAGTTCAGGGCCGTCGACAGAACCGATCGCCTGCGTTTTGTCGAAGACATCGTGACCCGCGCCAAGCATAGCACCGCACGGCAGGCGCTGATGGTCCTCCTTTGGGAGGAGGCGGTGGGGCAGCGTGATCCCAGCAATCGATACGAGTTTTGGCCGGAGCAATGGCGCGACGTGGCTCATCGGCTTTTGATCGAAGAATATTGCACGAGCGCGGAGGCATTCTCATTCTTCCGCCGCATGGCTGTGGAGGGCAGGACATACGAGCACCAGGACGAGGCCGTCCGAATCCTCGCGAGGAGCATGGGTGAACATCCCGAGACATTTGAGGTGCTCGCTCATTTCGCCGATAAATGGAACGGGAGTGCTCTCCAACTCATTGCCGGCAGATTTGGGCATCGGCTGGAGGCCCGGCCCTATCTCGTTCGGGGTGCGAAGAGAAACGAATGCCGGGCGCCCTTGGTGGAGGCGATCGAAGCGCTGGCTCGGCATCACGCAGACCATCCTGAAACGCGTCCGCTACTTGAGGAACTTGCGCGAACCCATGGCGCTACCGCCGCAATAGGCGCGATTGGTACATATCTGCCGGCCGATGAAGCTTCCTACGCGTTGCTGGTCGACCTCGCCAAGCGCACGGAAGACGATCATCTGGCCTGTGCGGCCTTCTTCCCGCTCATGCAAGCTCATCCTGATGGGCCGGAATCGGTGCCGCTTCTAATCGACCGGGCCAGCCACGACAGCAATCCCACCGTGCGCCGGATTGCGACAAAAGCACTTGTCGAGCATGGCGCCGAAGATCCGCGGGTGCTGCCAGTGCTGCTGAAGCGCTCGCGAGACGATAAGGATTACCTGACAAGGTTGGTTGCCGTGAAGGCCCTGGCGACACGATTTGCCCATGTTCCGAAGGCAGAGGCTCGGGTCATCAGCCGCGCGGCTTCTGACCCCTCCAAAGACGTGCGTATGGCCGCCGTTCAGATGCTGGGCGCCCATTTTTCCGGCAATACAAAGGCGCTGGATCGACTGATCAGCCGTCTCAAGACTGACCGCAGCGAAGATGTCCGGGGCTCTGCCTTCAGAGCATTGAAGAAAGGATTCGGCGACAATCCAGAGGCCCGACGCATTATTGACGAGGAGATAGAGAATCGCAGAAAGAACCTCGCCGAGCTGCGGGCCAGCCCGAGCCCAAATGGCGGGAAGTAAATGATGCGGCATCCGAGTCTGCTCAGGTCCCCCACGGTCGAGCAGCCCGTCGGACGCGAATCCGCGACGCTCCTTTCCGCTCCCTCCACAGCCATTCAGCCGCGCTCGCGGTTCCGCTTCCTGACGCGCGGTGCCACGATTGTCATGCAGAAATGCAGCACCCCGGGAGGCTGATAGTCCGGCCGACATGCATCGGCGCAGATTTCTTGGCGTCACTCGCCCTGCGCCGCCTTCAGCACCGCGTCCACATGACCCGGGACCTTGACCTTGCGCCAGACGCCCTGGACGACGCCGTTCTCGTCGATCAGGAAGGTCGAGCGGTCGATACCCATGTATTTCTTGCCGTACATGGATTTCTCGACCCAGGACCCGTAGCCCTCGACCACGGCGCCCGGTTCGTCCGAGGCCAGGGTGAAGGTCAGGCCGTATTTGTCGCGGAACTTGTCCAGCTTCTTCACCGGGTCCTTGGATATGCCGATGATCTCCGCATTGGCCCCGCCGAAATCCGGCAGCGCTTCGTTGAAGCCGCAGGATTCCTTGGTACAGCCCGGCGTATCGGCCTTCGGGTAGAAATAGACGATCACCTTGCGGCCCTTCAGGGCCGCCAGCGAGACCTCGCCGCCGCCGGCGGTGGGCAGGGTGAAATCCGGTGCGGGTTGGCCAACCTCTATGGTCATCGCGGACGATCCTTGTCGTTGCCATTATGGGAAAGCGGCCGTCGGGCGACGGTCGCCATAAGCGAAGGATAGGCCGGGGATTTCTCCAGGCAAGGGGCGACTGGGGCCGGGACGCCTATGGGTCCTTCTTGGGCAGGCGCGCCGCGGGTTCCTCCACGATTTCGGCGAATAGGGCATGACAGGTCGCAGCGACGTCCCGCAGCCTCTTCTCCAGCGCCGCCAGCGCCATATCGCCCTTCTCATCCGGGAAGGCTGCCCGTCCGAGCCCGGACAGCAGCGCCTCCGATGCCTCGCCCGGATTGAAGGCGCCCTCCACGGACAGGCGCAGATAGGCCTGGATGCGCTGCCATAAGGAAAGGGCCACGGTCAGCGTCTCCGCCGCCTCTGCCGACAGGGCGCCCGCATCGGCAAGGCGGCCGAGCGCCGTCGCGGTATTCGGCGAGAGGACGTCCGGCGTCGTATGGGCGTGCAGCAATTGCAGGTACTGGGCGATGAACTCGATATCGATCAGCCCGCCGCGCAGGTATTTGACATTCCAGATGTCCTCGGTGCCGTGCTCCTTGTCGATGCGGGCGCGCATGTCGGCGACGTCGCGCAGCAAGGTGTCGGTGTCGCGCGGACGGCACAGCACGTCGCGGATCACCCCTTCGACAGCGGCGCAGAGCCGCTCGTCGCTGCAGATCGCCCGGGCCCGGGTCAGGGCCATGTGCTCCCAGGTCCACGCGCTTTCATCCTGATAGCGGGTGAAGGCCTCCAGGCTGGTGGCCAGCGGACCGGAGCGCCCGGAGGGGCGCAGCCGCATGTCGACCTCATACAGCGAGCCTTCGGCCGTGGGTGCGGTGATGGCGCTCAACAGGCGCTGGATCAGCCGTGCGTAATAGGTCGTAGGAGCCAACGGCTTGTCGCCGTCCGACTGCAGGTCTCCGTCCGGCACGTCGTAGACCATGATCAGGTCGAGATCGGAGCGGATCGACAGCTCGCGGCCCCCCAGCTTGCCCATGGCGAGGATGGCCATGGCGCCGTTTGTGAATCTGCCGTGGCGGCGGGCGAATTCCTTCTCGACCCTCGGGATCAGCGCCGCCAGCGCCGCCTCGGCCACGTCGCTGAGGAAGCCGCCATGGGCGCCTTCGCCTTCGCTGCCGCGCAGCATCTGCACGCCGATGCGGAACCGATTGTCATTGGTGAAGCGCCGCAGGGCATTGAGGCCGTCCTCGTAGTCCGGCGCGGCCGCCATCATCAGCGCCAACTCGTCCGCCAGCTGGCCGCGATTGGGCAGGTTGTCCAGGAACCCGGGCATCAGCACGCAATCGAACTGCGCCGGATTGCGCGCCAGGTAATCCGCCAGCCGCCCGGAGGTGCCCAGGATGCGGGCCATCAGCGGCACCAGATGCGGGTTGCTGTGGAAAAGGGCGAACAGCTGGATGCCGGCGGGCAGGCGCTGCAGGAAGGTGTCGAAGCGGTGCAGGGTGCCGTCCGGGTCGCCGGTCCGGGCCAGGGCATCCAGGATCGTCGGGGCAAGCTGGGTCAGCATGCCGCGGGTGCGTTCGCTGCGGGTCGCGCGGTAGCGGCCGTGCAGCCATCCCCGCACCGTGTCGACCACCGCTTCCGGCTTGCTGAACCCAAGGTCGGCCAGGGCTTTCACCGTGTCCGGATCCAGATCGGCCCCGGCGAACACCATGGTTGCGGCGCCGGATGGCGGCTGCGGCGCGCCCTGGAACAGCGCGTCGTATTGCCGCTCCACCCGGCGCAGGGCAGCACCCAGGGCGTCGCGGAACTCCTTCGGCCGGGTGAACCCGAGGAAGACCGCCAGCCGGTCCAGGGTCTCGTCCTGCTCGGGCAGGCTGTGGGTCTGCTGATCGTCGACCATCTGCAGCCGGTGCTCGACCCGCCGCAGGAATCGGTAGTCGGCGGCCAGCGCGTCGGTCACGGTGCGGTCGGCGCGGCCGGTTTCCGCCAGCACCGCCAGCGTGTCGATGGTGCGCGAGGTGCGGAAGCGCGGGTCGCGTCCGCCGAAGATCAACTGCTGGGCCTGGGTGAAAAACTCGATCTCGCGAATGCCGCCGCGCCCGAGCTTCAGATTGTGGCCATTGATCGTAATCACCTCATGGCCGCGGGCATCATGAATCCGCCGCTTTATGCTGTGAATGTCCTGGACCGCCGCGAAGTCCAGGGCCCGCCGCCAGATGAAGGGTGAGATCGATTGCAGGAAGTCGTGCCCGGCCTGGATGTCGCCGGCGACGGGCCGGGCCCGGATCATCGCAGCGCGCTCCCAGTTCAGCGCCATGCTGCCGTAATAGCCTTCCGAGGCGGTGACCGAGACGGCCATGGGCGTGGCGCCCGGATCCGGCCTAAGCCGCAGATCCGTGCGGAAAACATAGCCGTCGGCGGTGCGCTCTTCCATAATGCGCACCAGGTCGCGGGTCAGACGAACAAAGGTGCGGGTCATCTCGTCCGGTCGGCGGACGCGGACCCTGGCGTCGTCGTAAAGGACGATCAGATCGACATCGCTGGAATAGTTGAGCTCACCGGCCCCCAATTTGCCCATGGCCAAGATGATTAGTCCGGATCCGGCATCCGGTTGGTCGACATCCTCCAAGGTGAGGACGCCCCGATTCGCGGCTTGCCGCAGGAGATGGCGCACCGCGACCCTGAGGCTTGCCTCCGCCAGCCAGCTCAGCGCGCCGGTCACCAGATCGAACGACCACAGCCCGGCGATGTCCGACAGGGCGATCAGCAGGGCGCAGCGGCGCTTGGCCACCCTCAGTCCGGACATCAGCCGCGCCGTATCCGGCTCGGCGTCCAGCTTCGTGTCGATCTCCTCCAGCACCGCCATCAGGCAGGCATCCGGGCCTTCTTCGACCAGCCGCTGCAGGAAGCCGATCTCGGCCAGGATGCATTCCGTCAGATACGGGCTGTGGCCGAACACGGTCTCCAGCATGGCGCGGCCGTTGCCGTCCTCGGTCAACGATTGTACGAATTCGCCCAGCGCCGCCTCGGGTGCCTGGTCGGCGCGCTCGCGCAGCCGTTCCAGGCCCAGTCGGGCGCGCTCCGCGTCTACGGGACGCGGCCAGTTCTCGACGGTCAGCAGCACGGTATTCCAACCTTCCGGTGTCGCCGGAGCGGGGGGACATGCCAGACTCGTCCAAGCACCGGGTGCGGTCAAGCGGAGCCCTCGTGCCGTACCGAACCGGAGTCCAGGTACCGCATGATCCGACGCGGCACAAAAATCGTCCTGGAGGTCCTCGGCGTGATTGTCGCCGGTTCGGCGATCCTGGTGGGCCTGCTCGCCTGGAGGCTTTCCAGCGGACCGATCGAGGCCGATTTCCTGACGCCCTATCTGGAATCGGCGATGTCGGTCGGCGGCGTGCAGCTTTCGCTGGGCGGAACGCTGGTGCGATGGGACGGGTTCTCCCAGCCGCTGGCCTTCGTGGCCGTCGATCTGAGGCTGACGGAGCCCGAAGGCGGGACGATTGCCTCGGTCCCGGAAGTCGAGCTGGCGTTCAACGTCCCGAGTCTGCTGGTCGGCCGCATCACGCCGGAGCGCATCGACCTTGTCCGGCCCCGGGTACAGGCCACCCGTACGGAGGCCGGCGAGTTCACTTTTCTGATCGGCGATCCCGACGCCGGAGGCGCGCCGGACGGTGATCTGACGGCAGAGGAGCAGACCGCGGAGGAGATCGATGTGGTCGAGGTTCTGCTCCGCTCCCTGCGGGCCGAGCCGGGTTCCTCCGATGTCCCCATGGCGTCGCTGCGGCAGTTGGAGATCACCGGCGGCGAGATCGTCATCGACGACCGGCTGCTGGGCGTGACCTGGACGATTCCGAGGGCGGATGTCGATCTGAGCCGCGCCGACGACGCCATCCGTGGCGGCATGCTGCTGGACCTTCAACTGGGCGACAGCCTGGCCGCCCTGTCGGCCGAACTGGACTATTCCATCGAGACCGATGAGACCGAGCTGGAGATCGGGCTGGCCAATTTCGTCCCAGCCGAACTCGCCGGCATGGACCCGCTGCTGGAGCCCCTGGCCATCGTGGCGACGCCGGTCTTCGGCACCATCACCTGCAATTTCACCTCCGGGCTCAATCCCGATCGCCTGGCCTTCGTGCTGCAAGGCGGCGCCGGCCAGCTTCGGATCGAAGAGGCATACGACATGCCACTGCCGGTCGCCGGCCTCGCCCTGTCCGGTGTTGTCGATGTCGGAGACGACCGGCTGGTCATCGATCGGTTCCAGGTCGACCTCGGCGGCCCCAGCCTGCGCGGCTCGGCCACCGTCAAGGACATCACCGGCGTGCTGGATGTGGACGCCGAGGCGCTGGTGGAGAACATGCCCGTCGACTTGCTGGCCACCTACTGGCCCGAGGCGCTGGGAACCAATGCGCGGGAATGGGTGACCGGCAATCTGTCGCTGGGCATCGTGCGCGCCGCCGGCGCCTCGATCCGGGCGCGGGTGCCGGCGGACGCGCCCGATGAGGGCGAGGTCACGGAAATCGGCGGCATGATCGTGTTCGACGGTGTCCGCGTGAACTATCTCGACGGGCTGCCGGCGGTGCACGACGTCGCCGGCAATGCTTCCTTCGACGCCGAGCGTTTCGATATCGCGCTGAATTCCGGTCGGCTGCGGGATCTGTCCCTGACCGGCGCCGACATCGCCATCACCGGGTTCGACCAGCCGATCGAGTTCATCGACATCGAGCTGGTGCTGTCCGGGCCGGTGCGCACGACGCTCGAGGTCGTCGACAGTCCGCGGCTCGGCTATGTGAGCCAGCTGGGCATCGACGCGGCGTCAGCCACCGGCTCCATGGCCGGGCGGGTGCGGTTCACCTTCCCCTTGATCAACGATGTCTCCTTCGACCAGGTCGGCATCGCGGCCGCCGCCAATCTCGACGATGTCGGTCTCACCAGCCCGGAACTGGGCGAGATCTCCGGATTGAACGGCACGCTCAATCTGGACGGCCGCGGCATGACCATTGCCGGCGACGCGATCTTGCTGCAGGTCCCGCTAACCTTCGAGTTGACCGAGAATTTTGTCGACGACCGCGCCTTTCGAACCCGTGTGACCGCGAATGGCACCGTGAGCAAGGCGGATGCCGGCCGACTCGGCATCGACTTCTACGGTCCGTGGGATGGGGCGTTGGACTTGGACGCCACCTATACCGATCTCAACGGCCGGAACTCGAGCTGGGCAGTGACCGCGGATCTGACCCAGGCGTCGATCCGACTCGATGAGATCGGCTGGCAGAAGCCCATGGGCGATCCCGGAACCGCGGTGGTGGAAATCGCCCTGACCGACGATCGGATTACCGCGATCCCCTCATTTGCTATCGACGGCGCCGGGCTCACGGTCCGGGGAGACGCGGCGTTCGACCCGGAGACCGATGGCGTTCGCGAGATCCTGCTGTCGGAGTTCCGGCACGGCGAGACCGATGTCACCGCCGAGCTGACGCGCCTGCCCAATGGCGGGTATTCGGTCAACGCCTACGGGCCGCGGCTGGATGCGCGGCCGCTGCTGGCAAGTGCCATCTCGGTGACGGGGGAGGAAGCCCCGGCGGAGGCCGAGGAGCCGGCCGGTACCGCCGAGACCGGCCCGGACGGGGACGAGAGCGTGACGCCCCTGCAGGTCACCGTGGCCTTCGACGAAGTCATCGCCGGCGATGGCGGCAAGCTCTACGACGTCTCGGGCATCGCCGCGCGGGACTCGGTCGGCTGGACCGAATTCGATCTCGTGTCGCGGACCGATACCGGCGGCCAGGTGCAGTCGCGCTATGAGCCGGTTGGCGAGAACGGCCATCAGTTCAGCCTGACCGCCGAGGATGCCGGCGCCGCCTTGCGGGCCCTGGACTTCACCGAGAACATCAGCGGCGGCCGGCTGGCGGTCACAGGCGTGCAGGACGAGCGCGGCGGCCCGCTCCAGGGCAGCATCGACCTGCAGGAGTATCGGGCGGTGAACATGCCGGCGCTGGGCCGGTTGCTGGCCGCCCTGTCGCTCAGCGGGCTGCAGAACGTGCTGTCGACCGAGGGCCTGACCTTCCAGAAGATGACCGGGGAATACCATTTCGCCAACGACGTGCTGTCCCTGCGCGATGCCCGGACATCCGGCGGTGCGCTGGGTCTGACCATGAACGGCGAGTTCGATATCGACGCCAGCCAACTGCATGTCGAAGGCACGATCGTACCGATCTATGGCGTCAACCAGATCATCGGCGCGATCCCGATCATCGGGGATATTCTCACCGGCGGTTCTGGCGGCGGCATTTTCGCCTTCGCCTATTCCATCGACGGCTCGATCACGGAGCCGGATGTGGTGGTCAACCCGCTTTCGGTCCTGGCCCCTGGATTCGTCCGCAACCTGTTCTTCCTGGACGGGGATCTTGGGCAATCCGGCGTCGAACCGCCTCGGCGGCAGTTGCAGCCGAGGCTGAACGACGACGAGTAGAGTGAATTGCGCCTAGGCGCATGCGGCACCGGCCCGCTCCCCCCGCCCGGCCACCCATGAGGATACTGGCGTTGGGTGGCCGGGCGGGGGAGCGGGCCGGCGCCGCAATATCTTGGATTAGACCGCTCTGACCAGCGCGTGCCGTTTCTTGCCGGCGGAGAGCTTGATCACTCCTTCGGCATTGATGTCGCCGACGCCGATCGACTGTTCGGCATCCTCGATCCGCTGGTCGTTCAGGCGGGCGCCGCCACCGGCGATCAGCCGCCGTGCCTCGCCATTCGAGGCCGCCAGCCCTGCCATCGGGAACAGGCGGAAGGCGACCACCCCGGCCTCCAGATCGCCGCGCGGCAGATCGATGGTCGGCAGCCCTTCGGCCGACTTGCCGGCCTCGAAGGTCTGGCGCGCAGTCTCCGCTGCCTGTTCCGCAGCGGCATCGCCATGGCACAGCCGCGTCGCCTCGGTGGCCAGGATCTTCTTGGCGTCGTTGATCTCGGCCCCCTCAAGCGCCTCCAAGCGGGCGATCTCGTCCAGGGGCAGGTCGGTGAACAGCTTCAGGAAGCGCCCGACATCCGCATCCTCGGTGTTGCGCCAGTACTGCCAGTAGTCGTACGGGCTCAGTCGGTGCGGCCGCAGCCAGACCGCGCCGGCGGCCGTCTTGCCCATCTTGGCGCCCGACGCAGTGGCGATCAGCGGCGTGGTCAGGCCGAACAGCTCGCTGCCGGCGATCCGCCGCGCCAGGTCGATGCCGTTGACGATGTTGCCCCACTGGTCCGAGCCGCCCATCTGCAGCCGGCAGCCCAGGCGGCGGTTCAACTCGAGGAAGTCGTAGGCCTGGAGAATCATGTAGTTGAACTCCAGGAAGGTCAACGGATGCTCACGATCGAGCCGGATCTTGACCGACTCGAAGGTCAGCATGCGGTTGATGGTGAAATGCGTCCCGATCTCGCGCAGGAAGGGCACGTATTCGAGGGTGTCGAGCCAGTCCGCGTTGTTCACCATAACCGCGTCGCCCGGCCCGTCGCCGAAGGTGAGGAACTGGGCGAAGCTCTCCTTGATGCCGTCGATATTGCGGTCGATGGCGTCGGTGTCGAGCAGCGGCCGGGCGTCGTCGCGGAAGGAAGGGTCGCCGATCTTGGTCGTCCCACCGCCCATCAGCACAATCGGCCGCCCGCCGGTCTTCTGCAGCCAGCGCAGCGTCATGATCTGCAGCAGCGACCCCACATGCAGGCTGTCGGCCGTAGCATCGAACCCGATATAGGCCGTCAGGTCGCCGCTCCGGGCCAGCGCGTCGAGACCCTTGAGATCGGTGCACTGATGGATGAATCCGCGCTCCTGGAGGACGCGCAGAAAGTCGGAACGAGGGGTGGTCATGGCCGGCCTGCTTTCGTCGGGCCCGGCGATGTATCACATTCCCCGAAGAGCGGCAACGCGGCCGCCGCTGATTGGCCGCAAGGGGACTTTGTCCGCGATTGAGCTGTGCTCGAGAGCCCTGCAGGACATATCAGCGGGGGCCAATTCCGAAAGGCCGATCGATTGCTGACGACTCCCGAACCCTGTTTGGGTAGTATTTTCGAGATCCGCGAGCGCATTGGCGCTATGCTGATTGCGAGGCAGTCAATCGTCTAGGACGTATTGCTCAGACTTCCTGAGATTTGTTTGGCGCCCAAGGGCGGGAGTGTCCAATATTCTCAGATAGTTTTATTTGAATCTATATTTTGACAAATCAGAACTTTTCCATGAGATGTTTCTCAAATGAAATATATTAAGGGGCATTGCAATGACATTTGTCACGGTATGGGTGAACAAACCCAGTAACCGACGGATCTACATTGGCGGCGACTACGCACAACACGCCGGAAACTCCTCGACCGACAGTTTCACGGTTCCAAGCGGCGGTCAGATATTCGAGACCCTGAACAGTGGTCGTCAGGTCGATCATCGCAAGCGATTTCGGGTCAGAAGGGAGGATACGGAAATCAGGATCGACCTCGATCCGGTCGACCCACCGGAGCCCATTTAGAGGAGGCGGCAATGTGCAAGGGACACTCAGTGTTGCGCAAGGCCGGCATCATTCTGATCCTGGCCGTCTTTGGTTGCTCCTATCCAACGCGAAATGAACTGGCTCTACAGATATCGGAGACCAGCGGCTATCGCTGGGGAAACCTTGAGCCCGGCAGCCTTGAAGATACCCTCGTAATCGTGACTGCTTCCGGCGGCGGCACCCGGGCCACGGCGTTGACGCTTTCGGTGCTGCGCGGACTTGACAGGGTTTCGCTTGGCAATGGCCGGACCTTGGCCCAGGAAATAGATCTCATTTCGTCCGTCTCCGGGGGAAGCGTCGCAGCATCTTATTTCGCGCTGACGGGGCGTGAAGGCTTCGAAGCGCTGGAAAAAGACTTCATTCGCAAGGACGGCATCGGGGCGCTGCTCTGGGCCGGGCTCAATCCGGTTGGATTATTCAGTCTGGCGACACATGGAAAAGAGCGGATCGACCTCCTCATCGACTATCTCGATGAACGATTGTTCGACGGCGCAACCTACCAGACGCTTCTCGATCAGGGCGAGCGGCCATTCCTCGTGTTGAACGCCGCTGACATGGTCGAAGGGGTCCCGTTCTCCTTCACGCAGCGAAAGTTCGACCTTCTGTGCAGCGATCTCGCGAGGATGCCGCTTGCGACCGCAGCCTCCGCCTCCGCTGCGTTCCCGGTCGCTCTCTCTCCGGTGACCTTGACCAACTACCAGCCCTGCGATGCCGTCAGCGGGCGATGGCCGCCAGCCTGGGTCGAGGCCAATCTTGACGACCCGGACGATCCCTTCGGCATGCCCAGCATCTGGTACGAAAACCAGCAGCGAGCGACGCTCGGTCGCGCGGAGTTCGCCTATTCCTTGGGCCGCAGCGCGCCCCTGGGCGCCCAGAAACGCTACATCCATCTGCTGGACGGCGGCATTGTGGACAATCTGGGCGTATTCGAGCCATTTCGCATGCTGACAACGCGAGATACGCAGCCGTCTTTCCTGGGAGAGATTGACAGCGGTCGTATCACCAAACTGATCTTCATCGTGATCAATGCTCGATCCTTCGCCGATTCAGAGCTGGACATGGCTCGATCGACGCCTGGGCTATTCGATATGCTGATTGCTTCAATCAACGCGCCGATCGACCGGGCGACGGCAGGGACGGCCGGCCAACTACGGCAGCTGCTTTTCGACGAGTTTCGCCAGATGTCCTTGGCGGATCCGACTCGCGCGAGAAGGTTTCAAAGCCTGGCGGAGAATACGGCTCTCATCTCGATTGATTTCGATGCAATTGCTGACCGGGAATGCCGGCGCAGTTTTCAGGGCATTGACACGAGTTGGACGCTGGAGGCCGAGGAGATCGACGCTCTGCTACAGGTCGGCGGAGCTTTGCTCGCCAATGATCCCGAGTTTTCGGATTTGCTCCGGATCACGGGGGCGCCTCAGACCGATCTGCCGACCCTGGAAGAAACGTGCGCAATGCTGCGGTTCTGACGGATAGGTGATCTGCAAACCGCCCCCTTTTGCAGAGAGCACGCGAAGTCGTTCCGTTCGGTTGGTGATCTCTGTCCGGGTTGTCGCGGACCACTAGGCCCCATGATGGGCAGGCCGAGGCGTTCGCCTATTGGCTGGCCCACGCGCCGAGGGATTTTGCCCGGTCAACAATGGCGGCGACCCGGCGATCCCGTATTGCTTCGTGTTCCTGTACCTGGATTTCGCAGGGCCGGGGCCCAGGAGCATCGATGAGGCGCGCCAGAGCCAAGCTGCCTGAATAGGCGCGTCGAGCGTCGGCCCGATAATTGCGTCCGGCCCGGCGATCGAAACGTAGAGACTCGGTCGCGGCACTTCGGATCGCGGCGCCTACTCCGCGATCGCGGCTTCCGTCGGCTTCAGGGCGGTGTCCAGGTAGCTGTCGACATGGCCGACCAGCTCTGCCATGCGGCCGTGGAAATAGTGGTTGGCGCCGGGCACTACGCGATGGTCGACGGTGATGTCGCGCTGGTGCGACAGCTTGGTCACCAGCTTGGAGACGGAGTCCGGCGGCACCACATCGTCCTGGTTGCCATGGACCACCAGGCCCGATGACGGGCAGGGGGCCAGGAAGCTGAAATCGTACATGTTGGCTGGCGGCGCGATGGAGATGAAGCCGTCGATCTCCGGCCGGCGCATCAGTAGTTGCATGCCGATCCAGGCGCCGAAGGAGAAGCCGCCGACCCAGCAGGCCGAGGCGTTGGGATTGTTGGCCTGCAGCCAGTCCAGGGCGGCGGCGGCATCGGACAACTCGCCCTCGCCGCGATCGAAACTGCCCTGGCTGCGCCCGACACCGCGGAAGTTGAATCGCAAGGCCGCGAAGCCGCGGCGCGCGAAAGCCTGGTAGAGGGCGTAGACGATCTTGTTGTTCATCGTCCCGCCATGCTCCGGATGCGGATGCAGCAGCAGGGCGATGGGGGCGTTGGTCGTCTTGACGATCTGGTAACGGCCTTCCAGCCGGCCTTCCGGGCCGTTGAAGATCACCTCGGGCATGTTTCAATCCGATCCTGTTGTTGCGCCCCTTATTTCGGGCGATTGTTTCTCCCACCAATTCGGTTGGTCAAATTGCACTCTTACAATTGGGTCGAGGGCGAATTCTTGACCAGATTGGTCGGTTTCCTTATATGCTATATTCAATGTCCTACCACCGTCCCGGGCGGTCGGGCGGACATTCGACACCCGGTCGCGATGCGGCCGAACCGTGCGGAATACGGTTACATATCATAGGGATATGCCCGATGTTCAAGCGTCTTGCCGAAGACATCGACAGCGCGATGCAGCGCGATCCTGCGGCGCGGTCGCGGATCGCCGTCATACTGTTGTATCCGGGCTTCCACGCTCTCCTCGGTTATCGGTTCAGCCACTGGGCCTGGAGCAAGGGCTGGCGGACCCTCGCCGTGTTCATATCCTATCTGGCGAGGATCGTCACCGGAATCGAGATTCATCCGGGTGCGAAGATCGGCCGCCGCTTCTTCGTCGACCACGGCACCGGCGTGGTGATCGGCGAGACGTCGGAGATCGGCGACGACGTGACTTTGTACCAGGGCGTGACCCTGGGCGGTGTCGCCCCATCGGTCGATTCCGACGCCCAGCGGGACCAGAAGCGGCACCCGACCCTGGGCGACAAGGCCATCGTCGGCTCCGGCGCCCAGGTGCTGGGACCGATCACGGTCGGCGCCGGGGCGCGGATCGGTGCCAATGCGGTCGTCACCAAGGACGTGCCCGAATGCGCCACGGTGGTCGGCATCCCCGGACGGGTGGTGTCGAAGGCGAAGGCGGTCAAGGACGAGCACTTCGAACCCTACGGCACGCCGCTCGGCGACCTGCCGGACCCGGTCGCCAATGCGATCCGCGGGCTGATCGACGAGGTCACGACGCTGCGCCGGCGGGTCGAGGATCTGGAAGGCAACCAGCCGCCGGTCGTGCCCCTGGAGGCCGATGGCGAGGCGGCGGATGCCGGCGAGGCCGACGAGCCGAGGGGCACCTGTTGACGCGCCCGATCCCGGGATCGGCGCCGTGCGGGGCGGAAAGGATGGACGACGGTGAGACTCAGCACTAAGGGCCGGTACGCGGTGATGGCGATGGTCGATCTGGCGCGGCAGAGCGAAGGCCGGCCGATCGCGCTGGCGGAAATCGCCCAGCGCCAGGAAATCTCGCTCTCCTATCTCGAGCAGTTGTTCGCCAAGCTCCGGCGCGCCGGGCTGGTCGGCAGCGTGCGCGGTCCGGGCGGCGGATACATGCTGGCGCGGCCGATCGACGAGACCCGCATCTCCGACATCATCCTGGCGGTGGACGAGCCGATCCGCGCCACCCGCTGCCCACCGAGCTCGGCGGCCGGGTGCAAGAGCGACAAGAGCCGCTGCCTGACCCACGACCTCTGGGAGGAACTGGGCAACCAGATCCATCTCTATCTCAGCTCGGTGTCCCTGGAGGACGTGGTCCTGCGCCGCGTGCTGGGCACCAGCCGGGTGTTTGCGCCCGGCAATCTGCAAACCGAACCCGGATTGGCCGCGGAATAGGTCCGGCCGTCCGGATCTTGGACGCGGCGGCTGCCGGCTCGGCGATGACCCAGGCGATCTATCTCGACTACAACGCCACCGCGCCGTTGCGCCCGCAGGCGTGCGACGCGGTGATCCGGGCCCTGTCGGTGACCGGCAACCCGTCCTCCGTGCACGGCTTCGGGCGCGCCGCGCGGCGCCTGGTGGAAGAGGCGCGGGATGCCGTCGCGGCCCTGGTCGGCGTGACCCCGGCCCAGATCGTGTTCACCAGCGGCGGCACCGAGGCCAACACCATGGCGCTGCGCGGGCTGGCCGCCGCCGGCCGCCGGATCGTCATCTCGGCGGTGGAGCATCCCTCCGTCCCGGCGGCGACCGAGGCCAATGTGGTTCCGGCCCTGCCGGACGGCCGCGTGTCGCTGGAGGCGTTGGAGGCGGAACTGGCCGCGGGCGGGCCCGCCGTGGTCTCGCTGATGGCGGCCAACAACGAGACAGGCGTGATCCAGCCCGTTGCGGAGGCGGCCGAGATCGCCCGGCGTCACGGTGCGCTGGTCCATTGCGACGCCGTCCAGGCGGCCGGGAAGATCGCCGTCGACTTCGATGCCATGGGCGTCGACCTACTGAGCCTTTCCGCCCACAAGATCGGCGGGCCGCCCGGTGTCGGCGCGCTGGTGCTGCGGGACGGGGTGGTGGTCCCGCCGCTGATGACCGGCGGCGGCCAGGAGCGCAGCCGTCGGGGCGGTACCGAGAACGTGCCCGGCATCGCCGGATTCGGCGCCGCGGCGACCGCAGCGCGGGCGGGGCTCGAGACCTTCTCGGCGCTTGCCGGGATTCGCGACACGCTGGAGCGGCGGATCCTGGAGACATGCCCGGCCGCCACGATCTTCGGGCGAAAGGCCCCGCGCCTGGCGAACACCAGCAATCTGGGAATGCCCGGTGTGCCGGCGGAGACCCAGGTCATGGGCTTCGACCTGGCGGGCATCGCCGTCAGCGCCGGATCCGCCTGCTCCTCCGGCAAGGTCGCCGCCAGCCCCGTGCTCGCCGCCATGGGCGTGGCCGAACGCCACGCGTCCTCGGCGATCCGCGTGAGCCTGGGCTGGGATACGGAGGCCGCCGAGATCGATGCCTTCGTGACGGCCTGGGCCGCGATCTATCGGCGTGCCGGAACGCAGGCGGCTTAGCGGGATGCGAAGGGATTTCTCACCGATCCATCGTGCCGGGTCCGGTGCCGCGCCACGGGTCGCTGGCATCCGCCGTCCGCTTTCGCTAGAACACCGCGCGCCATTTGCAGAGCGTTATCAGTTTTCGAGGAGTATTCCGGCCCATGCCTAGGGTCACTTTTGTCGAACAGGACGGAACCCGGCGCGATATCGACGCCCCGGTCGGTCTGTCGTTGCTGGAGATCGCCCACCGCAATGGCATCGACCTTGAGGGCGCCTGCGAGGGGTCCCTGGCCTGTTCGACCTGCCATCTGATCGTCGATCCCGGCTGGTTCGACAAGCTGGAGGAGATCCAGGAGGACGAGGAGGACATGCTGGACCTCGCCTTCGGCCTCACCCGGACCTCGAGGCTCGGTTGCCAGATCATCCTGACCGAGGCGCTGGACGGGCTGGTCGTCAGCCTGCCGGAAGGCACCAACAACATGATGCTATGATCGGGGCTCCGGATGAGAGGCTTGGCACATAACCAACTAATTTGGTGGGATAAATCGAAATCCGGACGCAATGCTGGTCGGCGAACCGCCTTTGGTTGGCATTTCAACAGAAATGTTGTGGTTTTTCGGGCAGTTGGCCTGTGATATCGTGAAATTGTTGTTATCGAAGGGTTTGAGGGCGTTCCGGAGTGCCGAAAGTGTTGGAAATCGGCGTTTCGCGAGCCAAATAACGAAGGGATCGTTGCGGGGAGAAGCCTCTCCGGTTTGTTTTCCCAAACGGGGACTTTAGCCAAGTAGGTTGGTGGGTCTTGGCCGGCATCGTCGCTGGCGACACAGGAAGGTGGGGTAGGATCAATGGCTGCCTTGGACGAAACGGCGCAGCAGGTCGAGTCGGTTACCAGCGAGCGGTACAAATACGGCTTCGTGACCGATGTCGAACAGGAGATGGCGCCCAAGGGGCTGAGCGAGGACATCGTCCGCTACATCTCCGCCAAGAAGGACGAGCCGGAATGGCTGCTGGAATGGCGCCTGCGGGCCTATCGCCTGTGGCTGGAGATGCCGGAGCCGGAATGGGCCAAGGTAGAGTTCCCGCCGCTCGACTATCAGGACGCCTATTACTACGCCGCGCCCAAGAACACCGAGAAACCCAAGAGCCTGGACGAGGTCGATCCGGAACTGCTGGCGACCTATGAGAAGCTCGGCATCCCGCTGCGCGAGCAGGAACGCCTGGCCGGCGTGGCGGTGGACGCCGTGTTCGACAGCGTCTCCGTCGCCACCACCTTCAAGAAGAAGCTGGAGGAAGCAGGCGTCATCTTCTGCCCGATCTCCGAGGCGGTGCAGAACCATCCGGAGCTGGTGAAGAAGTATCTCGGCTCCGTCGTCCCCTATTCCGACAACAAGCATGCGACGCTGAACTCCGCCGTCTTCACCGACGGGTCCTTCGTCTACGTGCCGCCGGGTGTGCGCTGCCCCATGGAGCTGTCGACCTATTTCCGCATCAATGCGGAGAACACCGGCCAGTTCGAGCGCACCCTGATCATCGCCGACAAGGGCTCCTATGTGAGCTATCTGGAAGGCTGCACCGCGCCCATGCGCGACGAGAACCAGCTGCACGCCGCCGTCGTCGAACTGATCGCGCTGGACGATGCCGAGATCAAATATTCCACGGTGCAGAACTGGTATCCGGGCGACGAGGAAGGCCGCGGCGGCATCTACAATTTCGTGACCAAGCGTGGCGCCTGCCGGGGCCGGAATTCCAAGATCTCCTGGACCCAGGTCGAGACCGGCTCGGCGATCACCTGGAAATATCCGAGCTGCATCCTGCAGGGCGACAATTCGGTCGGCGAGTTCTACTCCGTCGCCATCACCAACAATCGCCAGCAGGCCGATACCGGCACCAAGATGATCCATATCGGCAAGAACACCACCAGCCGGATCATCTCCAAGGGCATCTCCGCCGGCCGCTCGGACAACACCTATCGCGGCCTGGTGCGGGTGCTGCCCGGGGCCGAGGGCGCGCGCAACTTCACCCAGTGCGACAGCCTGCTGATCGGCGACAAATGCGGTGCCCACACCGTGCCCTATATCGAGTCGCGTAATCGCACCGCCCAGGTGGAGCACGAGGCGACGACCTCCAAGGTCAGCGAGGACCAGCTGTTCTACTGCCGTCAGCGCGGCATCGGTGAGGAAGAGGCGCTGGCGCTGATCGTCAACGGCTTCTGCCGCGAGGTGCTGCAGGTGCTGCCGATGGAATTCGCCGTCGAGGCGCAGAAGCTGGTCGGCATCAGCCTGGAAGGCAGCGTCGGCTGACCGGCGGGAATACGAACCGATTTCGAACGAAGTGCCGCGCCTCTCCGGGCGCGATGTTGGGGAAATGGAATGCTTGAGATCAAGGATTTGCGGGTCGCCGTCGAGGGCAAGGAGATCCTCAAGGGGCTGAGCCTGACGATCAAGGCCGGTGAGGTGCACGCCATCATGGGGCCGAACGGTTCCGGCAAGAGCACGCTCTCCTACGTGATATCCGGGCGCGACGGCTATGAGGTGACCGGCGGGTCGATCTCCTTCGACGGCAAGGATTTGCTGGAGCTGGATCCCGAGGAGCGGGCCCGCGAGGGCGTGTTCCTGGCCTTCCAGTATCCTGTTGAAATCCCCGGCGTCGGCACCACCACCTTCCTGCGCACCGCGGTCAATGCGCTCCGCAAGCATCGCGGCGAGGAGGAACTGGATCCGATCAAATTCGTGCGCCTGCTGCGCGAGAAATCCCGGGCTCTGGGCATCGACGACGACAAGCTGAAGCGGGCGGTCAATGCCGGCTTCTCCGGCGGCGAGAAAAAGCGCAACGAGGTGCTGCAGATGGCGCTGCTGGAGCCGCGGCTGGCGGTGCTCGACGAGACCGACAGCGGCCTCGACATCGACGCCCTGAAGATCGTCGCCGACGGCGTCAACGGGCTGCGCAGCCCCGACAACGCGACCCTGGTGATCACCCATTACCAGCGCCTGCTGAACTACATCGTGCCGGACCACGTGCATGTGCTGGCCGACGGCAAGATTGTGCGCTCCGGCGGCGAGGAACTGGCCCATGAGCTTGAGGCCAAGGGTTATGCCGGACTGGCTGAGGAGGCGGCTTAGGGATGGCCGGCGCCGTTGAAAGCGAGACCGTCGCCATGCCGGTCGCCGAGCGGTTCGACGACCGCCGCGCCGCGCTGCCGGGTGCCGGCCAGGCCTGGGCCGACGGCATGCGTGCCGAAGGCATCGCCGCGTTCCGGGCGCTTGGCGTGCCCGACCGCCGGTCCGAGGCCTGGAAATACACCGATGTCCGCAAGCTCGCCGCGCTCGACTATGCGCCTGCACCGGTGCACAGCAATGGCGTCTCCCAGGGCCTGACCTCGGAGATCGAGACGGCCGGCGCCGAGGATCACCGTCTGGTCTTCGTCAACGGGCATTTCCGTTCCGACCTGTCGCGGACCGACGGGCTGCCGGACGGCGCGACGGTCGCCAGCACCGCCGCCCTGCTGGCCGATGGCGATGCGTTGCTGACCGATCATTTGGGCCGGGTGACGGAGGCCGCGGGCCACCCCTTCCTCGGCCTCAACACCGCGCTCATGCAGGACGGGTTGGTGCTGCATCTGCGGCCCGGCGTGGTCGTCGAACAGCCGATCCGGATCGTCTTCCTGACCGATCTGGAGGCGGACGCCGCGGCGGTCGCCCATCCGCGCAACCTTGTCGTGGCCGGCGACAACAGCCAGGCGACGCTGGTGGAAATCCATCGCGGCGGCGACGGCACGCCCTATTTCACCAACGCGGTTACTGAGATCTCCGTCGGTGCCGGCGCGCATCTGCATCACTACAAGCTGCAGGATGAGGGCGACGCCGCGCTGCATCTGGCCAATCTGCAGGTCCGGCTCGGCCGCGACGCCACCTACGACAATTTCATCCTGTCCCTTGGCGCGAAGCTGGCGCGCAACGATATCGGCGCGGTTCTGGGTGCGACCGGCATCGACTGCCGGCTGTCGGGCGCCTATGTGGCCGGCGACAGCCAGCATATGGACACCACCAGCTTCATCGACCATGCCGAACCCGACTGCCGCAGCCGCGAGGTCTATGCCGGCGTGCTGGACGGCAAGTCGCGCGGCGTCTTCCAGGGCAAGATCGTGGTCCGTCGCGACGCCCAGCGGACCGACGGGCATCAGCTCAACCGCGCCCTGCTGCTCTCCAAGGGGGCGGAGATCGACAGCAAGCCGGAGCTGGAGATCTATGCCGACGACGTCAAATGCAGCCATGGCGCCACCGCCGGCGAGATCGACGAGGACGCGCTGTTCTATCTGCGCACCCGCGGCATCGGCGAGGACGAGGCCCGGGCGCTGTTGATCGAGGCCTTCCTGATGGAGGCGCTGGAAGAGGTCAGCGTGCCGGCGGTGCGAGACGAGTTCGCCGAGCGGCTGAAGGCGCGACTGGCCACCATGGGGGCGGGATCATGAGTGCGACCAAGGTGGCGGCTACGCCGCTGCACGCGAGCGGTGTCAACGACTACGACATCGCAGCAATCCGGGCGGATTTCCCGATCCTGTCGCGGGAGGTCTATGGCAGGCCGCTGGTCTATCTGGACAGCGCCTCCTCGGCGCAGAAGCCGCGCCAGGTGATCGACACCGTCTCGCACCTGTACGAGACAGACTACGCCAATGTGCATCGCGGCCTGCATTACCTCAGCGGCGTGGCGACCGACGCCTATGAGGCGGCGCGAGAGAAAGTCCGGGCGCTGATCAATGCCCGGTCCGACAAGGAGATCGTCTTCACCCGCAACGCCACGGAGGCGATCAACCTGGTGGCCGCCAGCTATGGCCGCAGCTTCCTGGGCGAGGGCGACGAGGTGGTCATCTCGGCCATGGAGCACCATGCCAACATCGTGCCCTGGCAGCTGCTGCGCGACGATGTCGGCTCGGTTCTGAAGGTCGCGCCGATCGACGATGACGGCAATTTCCTGTTCGACGAATTCGAGACGCTGCTTGGGCCCAAGACCAAGCTGGTGGCGATCACCCATGCCTCCAACGCGCTGGGCAGCATCACGCCGATCAAGCGCATCGTGGCGGCGGCCCATGCGCGGGACATCCCGGTGCTGGTGGACGGTTCCCAGGGCGTGGTGCATAGGGGCGTCGACGTGCAGGATCTAGACGCCGATTTCTACGTCTTCACCGGCCATAAGCTCTACGGCCCGTCCGGCATCGGCGTGCTCTACGGCAAGGAAGACCTGCTGGACCGCATGCCGCCCTATCAGGGCGGCGGCGAGATGATCCGCCGCGTCACCTATGAGAAGACCGAGTTCGCCGAACTGCCGGCCAAGTTCGAGGCGGGCACGCCGCCGATCGCCCAGGCTATCGGGCTGGGGGCGGCCATCGACTACGTCACCGGCCTCGGGCTCGACCGCATCGCCGCCCATGAGGCGGATCTGCTGGCCTACGCCACCGACCGGCTGTCGCAGGTGCCGGGGCTCACCATCATCGGCAATGCGGAGGACAAGTGCAGCATCGTCTCCTTCGTGCTGGACGTCGCCCACGCCCATGACGTCGGAACGATCATCGACCGGGCCGGCGTGGCGGCGCGGGCCGGGCATCATTGCGCCCAGCCGCTTATGGACCGGTTCTGCGTGACCGCGACCACCCGGGCCTCGTTCGGCCTTTACAACACCAAGGCGGAGATCGATATGTTGGTCGAGGCCCTTGACGGCGTGAGGGAATTGTTCGGCTGATGTTCGACGATATGCGCGAGCTGTACCAGGACGTGATCCTGGAGCACGGGAAGAACCCGCGAAACCGGTGCTGCCCGGCCGGCGCCAACCGGCAGGCGCTGGGCCAGAACCCGGTCTGCGGCGACGCCTTCGTGATCTACCTGACGGTCGACGACGACAACGTCGTGCGGGATGCCGGCTTCAAGGGCGATGGCTGCGCGATCTCCATGGCCTCGGCGTCAATGATGACCGAGATCGTCAAGGGCAAGACGCTGGAGGAGGCGAATAAGCTGTTCGAGACCTTCCAGGGCATGGCGACCGGCAATGACGATGTGGAGACCGACGGCCTGGACGAGGACGATCTGGACCGCATGCAGGCGTTGTCCGGCGTGCGCCAGTTCCCGATCCGGGTGAAATGCGCGACGCTGGCCTGGCACACCATGCAGGCGGCGGCAGACGGCAAGGACAGCGTGACCACCGAATGATGGAGGGCGAGGACAAGAACGCGATGCCGATCGATCTGGTCAAGCTGGCGACCGACGGCCGTCCGGAGTTGGAATCCGGCGACGGGCCCGAAGGGCTGCGCGAACGGGTGATCGAAGCGTTGCAGACCGTCCACGACCCGGAAATTCCGGTCAATATTTACGAATTGGGTCTAATCTACCGGCTCGACATCGCGGCCGACGGCCGGGTGGCGATCGACATGACCCTGACCGCGCCCAATTGCCCGGTGGCCGATCTGATCCCGGAGCAGGTGATGGAAGCGGTGCAGGATGTCGACGGCGTCAAGGCGGCCGATGTCCAGCTTGTCTGGGAGCCGATCTGGGACCCGTCGAGGATGTCCGAAGAGGCCAGGCTGGCCCTCGGCATCTTCTAGACGGCACTACTTGAGAGGGAAGGCGATGAAGGCACTGCCCAAGGCGATCACCCTGACCGACCGCGCCGCGGCGCGGGTCAAGGAGCTCATGGCGCTGTCCGACAAGCCGATCATCGGCGTGCGCGTCGGCGTCAAGTCGACCGGCTGCTCCGGCCTGTCCTACAAGATGGAATATGCCGAGGAGAAGGGCGCCTTCGACGAGATGATCGAGGATAAGGGCGTGACGGTGCTGATCGAGCCCACCGCCACCATGTTCCTGCTCGGCACCGAGATGGATTTCGTTGAGGAGGATCTGGGCGCCCGTTTCGTCTTCAACAATCCCAACGAGATCGACCGCTGCGGCTGCGGCGAAAGCTTCCGCGTCGCCCCGCAGCCCGAACCGGCGGAAGAGCCGAAAGGCTGATCTCGACCTCTCCGCCGTCATTGCGAGGAGCCGCGGGCGACGCGGCAGTCCAACATGAGCGGCGAATTGATCGCCTGCCGGCGGTATTAGGCCATCGCCAGACCATTTTTATCGGTTTGATCTTGCGTGTTCGTCGGTAGTTCGGGCACTCCCTGCGCACCGTCGATCGGTGAGGGAACCGGCTGACCCGGTTCCTGTCTGGCTCCTGGGAACACGACATGAAGAAAGTGGCTGTGCTCGGTCTCGGCAAGGTGGGCGCGTTGGCGTCGGAGTTGCTGCATGGCTCCGGTTTCGAGGTCACCGGCTTTGATCTGAAGCTGCCGGCGACGGCACCCGAATTCCCGGTCAAGACGCTGGATCTGGGTGCGCGTCATGGCATCGAGGAGGAACTCCGGCGGCATGACGCCGTGCTGTCCTGCCTGCCCTATCACCTGAATTTCAACATTGCCCGGATCGCCCACGATTCCGGCATCCACTATTTCGATCTGACCGAGGACGTGCCGACGACCAAGGTCATCCTGGACCTGTCGAAGACCTCAAAGGGGCTCATGGCGCCGCAATGCGGGCTGGCGCCGGGCTTCGTCGGGATCGTCGGCGCCGACCTGATCTCGGTATTCGACGAGTGCCGCAGCTGCAAGATGCGGGTCGGCGCGCTGCCGCAGAACCCGACCGGGCTGATGGGCTACGCCTTCAACTGGTCGCCGGATGGGGTGGTGAACGAGTACCTCAACGATTGCGAGGTGATCGAGGATGGCGAGCGCAAATGGGTCTCGCCGATGGAATGGCACGAGACCCTCTATGTGGATGGCGTGAAGCTTGAGGCATTCACCACATCCGGCGGTCTTGGCACCATGTGCGACACCTATCTCGGACGGGTCGCCAACCTCGACTACAAATCGATGCGGTATCCGGGCCACATGAAGCAGATGAACTTCTTCTTCCACGAGCTGCTGATGCGCGACCGGCGCAAGGAGGCGGGCGAGATCCTGGTGCACGCCAAGCCGCCGGTGCAGGACGATGTCGTCTACATCCACGTATCGGCGGAAGGCACCAAGGACGGTCATCCGGAGCGCAAGGAGTTCGTCCGCGCCTACCGCCCAATCGAGCTTGCCGGCAAGACCCGGACGGCCATCGCTTGGACCACGGCCGCGTCGGTCGTCGCGGTCATCGAGATGGTGCGCGACGGCACGCTGCCCAACTCCGGCTTCCTGAGGCAGGAGGACATTCCCCTGGCGGAATTCCTCAAGACGCCGACCGGGTCGCTCTACGCGGGCTGAGCGGGCCGGGCCCCCGCCGCTGGGTTTCGGATTGTACTGCCCGGCGCACGCCCTATATTCCGCGCCATGAATACCTTGGGTATCGATAAGCCGCCCGCCGACACGCGGGTCGTCGTCGCCATGTCCGGCGGCGTGGACAGCTCGGTCACGGCCGCGCTGCTGGCCGAGCAGGGCTATGACGTGGTCGGCGTGACGCTGCAGCTCTACGACCACGGGGCGGCGGTGGCGCGCAAGGGCGCCTGCTGCGCCGGGCAGGATATCCATGACGCGCGGCGGGTGGCGGATACGGTCGGCATCCCCCATTACGTGCTGGACTACGAAAGCCGCTTCTCCGAGGCGGTGATGGATGATTTCGCCGACAGTTACCTGCGCGGCGAGACGCCGATCCCCTGCGTGCGCTGCAACCAGACGGTCAAGTTCCGCGATCTGCTTGGCACCGCCCGCGATCTCGGCGCCGAGGCGCTGGCCACCGGCCACTATGTGCGCCGGGTCGAGGGACCGGGCGGGCCGGAGCTGCACCGCGCCGCCGATCCGGCCAAGGATCAGAGCTATTTCCTCTTCGCCACCACGGCGGAGCAGCTCGCCTTCCTGCGCTTTCCGCTGGGCGGGCTGAGCAAGCCCGAGACCCGGGCCCTGGCCGAGCGCTTCGACCTGCCGGTGGCGGCCAAGCCGGACAGCCAGGATATCTGCTTCGTGCCCAATGGCGGCTATGCCAGCGTCGTGGAGAAGCTGCGCCCGGGCGCCGTCGAACCCGGCGAGATCGTGGATCTGGACGGCCAGGTGCTGGGCCGCCATGACGGCATCATCCACTTCACCATCGGCCAGCGCCGCGGCATCGGCATTGGCGGCGGCGATCCGCTCTATGTCGTCCGGCTTGAGCCGGAGAGCCATCGGGTCGTGGTCGGGCCGAAATCCGCCCTGGCGCGGGACCGGGTCCGCATCCAGGCGCTCAACTGGCTGGAACGGGAGCCGCTGGCGAATGCCGGCGAAGGACCCGGCCGCCGCGCCCAGATCAAGCTGCGATCCGCCCAGCCGGCCTCGTCCGGCGAGGCTTTCGCGCTGCCCGGTGGGGGTGCCGAGATCGTGCTGGACGATCCGCAGCATGGGATCGCGCCCGGCCAGGCGGCGGTCCTGTATGACGGCGACCGGGTGCTGGGCGGCGGCTGGATCACAGGTGCGGCGCTGGACCGTGCCGCCTGATCCCGACCGGATGCCTGCAATCCCCTGTAACGGTAAGGATTTGCACACGGTGCGCTGGCAAAGTGCCGGTCATGACACTTGATGCCCTGATCGAGGCCATGCGCCAGCGCGCGGCCACCAGCCCCAAGCTGGGCTACCGCGTCCGCCTGGACCTCAACGGTGCCGGCGCGATCCTGATCGACGGTACCGACGTGCCGGCCGTGATCTCGTCCGAAGATGAAGGTGAAGCCGACGCGACGCTGAGCATGAGTAGCGAGGCGCTGGCCAAGCTGATCGAGGGCGCCCTGGACCCGACCCTGGCCTTCATGACCGGCAAGCTGAAGGTCGCGGGATCGATGGCGGCGGCGCTCAAGCTGGCCGCGATGCTCGAAGACTGAACGTATCGGCGGACGTTCTCAGCGGCGGGCAAAACCGAAGGTTGGCCGCAGGCCCCTGCTTATTCAGTTGAATTGATCGAAATCTGGCGCTCCGACCCGGATGGCGGATCGTTCTCCGCGACCTCTGCCAGCAGGTCTTCAAGGATCAGCTTCAGATCCATGCCGCTGCGACGGATATCGCGGGTATAGCCGCGATAGGTTTCCGGCAACTCGCCCTCTTGCTGCCACAGCATCAGCTCCGACGAGGTGATGATGATGTCCAGCAGGCCTTTGATTTCCGACCCCACCGAATCGAGTTTGCGGGACCGCCGACGATCCCCATCGGCGTTCGCCTGTCCGAAGTCTTCCATGTCCGGTCCCCCATCAGGATGCCGGCGCTCGGTGATGTCCTGGAACGCGCCAAGGAAGTGTGTCAGCTGGCCCGCCTCGTCGAAATAGGGCTGCGCGGTCTCCGCCACGTATCGGATTTCGCCGGTCGGCAGGGTGATGGCGTATTCGATCGCATAGGGACGCGGGTCCCGACGCGTCGAATCCATCAGCCGGGCGACCCGGTCGCGATGATCGGGATGGATGAACGACCAGAATTCCAGGAATGTGGTGCCGACCTGGTCCGGCTGCACGCCGAACACGCGCGCCGCCTCCGGCGAGCAATACATGCAGTCCGCGCTGGAGCCGTAACGCACCCAGGGGCCCAGCCCGGCCGCCCGCGCCGCCTCTGCGATCAGCGCCTGCTCTTCCGGCAGGGGCGGCATACCGGCCGCGCCATTGCCGTTGGGGGTCGTCGCGATCCGGCCGTTTGTCGCCGGTTCGATCTTCGCCAATACGCTCGTCACCTTGTCCGTGCTCCATCCAATCCGGATATTCACGCGCTCTCCAGCCAGCCATGGCTGGCCGACACCCGCTCGCGACCTCGATTGGTCCGAGCTATCGGCATCGACGCCAAGGTACGGCGAGGGATATCGAGGGTAAATTCGGTCCGGCACTTAGCGGATTACGGGAATACCCCAGGTATAGTGTCGACTGCGTCCACCTTGGGGGCGGTTTGTCCTATGGTGGCACCCGCTGGCCTTGCGATAGTCTTTCTGTTCGCCATCGCCGGTCGAGTCGGGACGGCGCAATGACGGCTGACAGGCAGTTTGAGGAACCGGCGCATGAGTCTCGTCCTTGTCCTGTCCATAGCCATCCGCCTGGCGGCCCTGGCGGCTGCCCTGATCATCTGGCTGCGCCTGCGCGATCGCTGGTTCATTTTCCTGGGTGCGACGGTCGCCCTGATGGCATTGCGCCAGGTGCTGACGGTCTTGGCCCAGGAGCAGCAGCCGTCGTGGACCGGCTTTGCGACCGCGAACCTCGAGGAACTGCCCGGCCTGGCGGTCAGCCTGATGGTCTTCGCGGCCGTCCTGTTCCTGCGCCGGCTGGTGATCGATCGCCGCGGCGCCGACGCCTCCCTGCGTGAGGAAGAGAAGCGGTTCCGCGACCTGGTCGACGCTTCGGTCGACCGCTACTGGGAGATGGACGAGTCCCTGCGGTTCACCTATGCCGTGGACCAGGCCGGGTTCTCCGTTGGCCCGCCGCCGGCCGCGATCATGGGACGGACCCGGTGGGAGGTGGCCGGCGTCGATCCGGATGCGACCGAGAAGTGGCGCCGCCACCGGGCCGATCTGGAGGCCCGACGGCCGTTTCGCGACTTCCGGTTCTCGGCCCGTGACAAGAGCGGTCGCCTGGGGCACTGGCGGGTCAGCGGCAAGCCGATCTTCGATGACGATGGTCGGTTCCTCGGCTATCGCGGCACATCGACCGAGGAGACCGATCATGTCCGGCGCCGCGAGCAGGCCGACAGGGCGCTGCGGGAAAGCGAGGCACGCGCCGCCCGGGCGCGCAGCCGGCTGTTCGATGCCATCGAGTCCATGACCGATGGCTTCGCCCTCTACGACGCCGAGGACCGGCAGGTCGCCTGCAACGAGAAATACCGGGAGATGTATTCGGCCGTCGCCCATCTGCTGGTTCCCGGCGTCACCTTCGAGGACCAGATCCGCCCCAGCGCCTATGCCGGAGAGATCGCGGAGGCCGTGGGACGCGAGGAGGAATGGGTCGCGGAACGCATGCGCTCCCATCTCAATCCCACGGGGCCGCATGAACAGCAGCTCGGCGACGGCCGCTGGCTGCGAATCTCGGAACGGCGCACCAAGGATGGCGGTATCGTCGGGGTTCGTACCGATATCACGGCGTTGAAGGAGGTCGAACGCGCCCTGCGGGACAGCGAGGCGCGGTTCCGCGATTTCGCCGAGGCGGCTTCGGACTGGTTCTGGGAATCCGATTCGAACAATCGCTTCACTTTCGTTTCTCGAAGCGGGGTCGAGGAGGTTGGGCTGAGGTCCGAGGATGTCATTGGCCGTGTGCGCTACGAGCTGCCCGGCCTTGTGGTCGAAGCGGGGCCGCTGGCACGCCACCGGGCCGATCTGGAGGCCTGCAGACCGTTTCGCGACTTTGTCTACGGGCGAAAGCTGGCCGACGGGCGGACTGCCCGCTTCAAGGTCAGCGGCAAGCCGCTGTTCGACGCCGATGGCGCGTTCCTCGGCTATCGCGGCGTCGGCTCGGAGATCACCGCCGAGGTCGAGGCGGAGGACAAGCGGCGGGAGGCGGAGGCCCGGCTTGCCCGCGCAATCGAGGCAGTGCCTGCGGCCTTCACCCTGTTCGATGCGGATGACCGGCTGATCGCCTTCAACAAGGTCAATCAGGCGGTCTATGAGCAACCGTCTACACCGATGGTGCCCGGCGCACACTACCCCGATTTGGTGCGCGCCTTTGCCGAAGGCGGCGGCATTGCCGGCACCAAGACGGATGCCGAGGCCTGGGCCGCCAAGCGCCTGAACCGCCGCAATGCGCCGGCCCGCGCCTTCGAGTTCCGCCGCAGCGACGGCACCTGGATTGAGATCAACGATTACATTCTCGAGGATGGCGGTCTGATCTCCGTCGGGCTCGACATCACCGATCGCAAGCGCAGCGAGGAGGTGATCCGCCAGCGCGAGGCGGAGCTGGCGCAACTCCTGCGCCGCAGCACGCTCGACGAGATGGCCAGCGTCATGGCGCATGAGCTCAACCAGCCGCTCTCCGCAATGGTGAACTACGCCAATGGCAGCCTGCGGCGTATGCGCGCGAATGTGCTGAAGACCGGCGATCTGAACGAGATCATGACCCGTATCAGCGAACAGGCCCAACGCGCCAGCGACGTGTTGCGCAGGATCAGCGGTTTTGTCGGCCAGGCCAAACCGGAACGGGGGCCGGTCGACATCGCCGAGATCGTGAACGCGGTGGCGGCCATGCTGGAAGGGCAGTTGCAGGACGGGCGTATCCGCTTGCAGGTGGAACTGGATGACGAGGCGTTGCCCGTGTTTGTCGACCGGATCGAGATCGAGCAGGTCCTGCTGAACCTGGCCAGGAACGCCATCGAAGCCATGGCCTCCACGCCGGTAGACGCCCGCGAGCTGCGCATCCGCACCCATGCCGGCGAGGAGGGGGTCCTGGAGGTGGTCGTCTCCGACACCGGCCCGGGCTTCGAGAAGGAGGCCGCCGCGACCGCCTTCGAGCCGTTCGTCACCAGCAAGGAGAACGGCATGGGCATGGGGCTGTCGATCAGCCGCACCATCGTCGAGGCCCATGGCGGCCGGATCCGCATCGACCGCCGTGGCCGCGGCGGTACCGTGCGGCTGACCCTCCCGGTTGACCGCGAGGCGCTGGACGATGTCGCCTAAAGCCGCGCCGGAACACGTGCCAACCGTCTTCGTCGTCGACGACGATGCAGCGGTGCGCCAGTCCTTCGAATGGCTGGTCGGTTCGGTCGGCCTCAGGACCGAGACCTATGACAGCGCCCAGGCCTTCCTCGACGGCTACGATCGCGACCGGCCCGGCTGCCTGGTGCTGGATGTGCGCATGCCGGGCATGAGCGGGCTGGAGCTGCAGGAGCGGCTGGCGGCCGAGGGCGTGACCCTGCCGGTGATCGTGGTCTCCGGCTATGGCGACGTGCCGACCGCGGTCCGAGTGATGAAGCAGGGCGCCGTCGACTTCATCGAAAAGCCGTTCAGCGACCAGGCCATGCTGGACCGAATCCAGGCCTCCATCGAGCGCGACCTGGCAGCCCGCCGCGCCGCGGCCGAGCGGGCCAGCGCCCGCGGCAACCGCGACCGCCTGACCCGCCGCGAGGCCGAGGTGATGGACCTGGTCATCGCCGGCAAGTCCAACAAGGAGATCGCCCGCGACCTTGCCATCAGCCCCAAGACCGTCGAGGTCCACCGCGCCAATGTCATGAAAAAGATGCAGGCCGACAGCCTCGCCGACCTGGTCCGCCTGGCGGAGCGCGCCGCCGAGCCCGGCTAGCCGCGCGAGGCCGCCGCGCCCGCCCGCAACCCTTGACAGCCACCACCCGCAAGCCATATACGCAGGGCCTTCCAGCGCATTGGGGCGGAGTAGCTCAGCTGGTTAGAGCAGCGGAATCATAATCCGCGTGTCGGGGGTTCAAGTCCCTCCTCCGCTACCAACCCTTGTTCCGAAATCTGGCGCGATTCAGGCGCCCTCTATCACCAGCCGTGATAGCTCGGTTGCTGAGTGCCTTCGCCTTGGCAGGTGGGCCTTGGCGTTATCCAGGCTCGACTCGGAATACGGCGACGGTTAGCTACATCGCCAGTAGGGTACTGCGGGGCGAAAGCACAATAGGGGACCTAGGGTCCGGACCCATTAAAGCGATTCCCACGATGCCGGGATTGTGATTCAACGCCGTTTTGGCGGAGGCGTTGGACATGGCGGAATTCTTCTGGTTTTCGGATGAACAGTGGGCTCGGATCGAGCCGCTCTTGCCGCGGAACACACGTGGCCGCCGGCGGGTGGACGATCGCCGGGTGTTGAGCGGCATCGTCCATGCCTTGCAGAGCGGTGGGCGCTGGAATGATTGCCCAAAGCACGTCTACGGACCGAAGAAGACGCTCTATAACCGCTTCGTGCGCTGGGCGGAGCGTGGTGTGTGGGAGGACATCTTTCATGCCCTGGCCGGGGCCGAAGACACCCCCGACCGGCTGTTCATCGACAGCAGCTGCATCAAGGTGCATCGCACGGCCGGCGGCGCAAAAGGGGGGCCTTGGCCCATGGTATCGGCCAGACCCGCGGCGGCCGGAACACCAAGCTCCACGCCGTCTGCGACAGGCAAGGGCGGCCCTGGGTCCTGCTACTGACACCCGGAAACACCCACGACATGAGGGTGGCCAGGGAGTGTATCGCGGCGCTGCCGCCGTCGGCCGACCTCGTTGCCGACAAAGGCTATGACAGCGACGATCTGCGCCGCTGGCTGGCCGAGCGCGGAACCCGGGCGATCATCCCGCCCAAGCGCCATCGCAGGACAAAGCTCGACTGCGACACCGCCGTCTACAGGCAGCGCAATGTGATCGAGCGCATGTTCTGCCGCTTCAAGGATTGGCGGCGCATCGCCACCCGCTTCGACCGCAAAGTCACCAACTTCCTGGCAACTGTCACCATCGCGGCCATCGTCATCTGGTGGATCTAATGAGTCCGGACCCTAGTAAACCGTCACCGTAGTTGAAAATCGCTCGCCAGCCGGTCTCTCTCTCTCTCTCTCTCTCTCTCTCTCTCTCTCTCTCTCTCTCTCTCTCTCTCTCTACGACGCACGTGCCAGGGTGAATGCGGTGCTGATCAGCAAAAGGACGAAAAAACCTAGAAGCACGGCGCCGAACCAGCTGAGCACAAGCGGGGCTTCGAACCTTTGTCGCTGTAGCCTATTCGCCTCTCTGGTGTCGGATCCTTCTCTGATTGGTAATCCGAGCTTGGGCCTTATCATGGTGGCTGCAAATACGACAAATGTGCATGGAAAAATGGACGCGGCAATTAACAACTCAAATGGAATGATGAATATTGCTCCGAGTTTTGTTTGATATTTTAATGATACAAGTGAGATCCTAACATGAGTTACTGCAAATACAAGTCCAATCACATAATAATCTTTGATGAGTTCTGGAATTTTGAATGGAAGGACCCAATCGACCGGCCGCCAGATCACATTGACGACTTTACGATAAAAAATGAGAACACCCTCGATCTGCTCGATCCACTGCACCAGGTCATCGACCATATTCGACAGAGCGAGGATACCACCTAGCGTCCCGACCCAGCGCGAGACAGTGATGAGCGGATTGGTCTTCTGCTGATCTCGCGTGTCTTCTTCCGACATGGCTTCAGCGCAGGCATGGCAACGAAAAAGATCATGAATGCTGGATTGTTAACGCATGGCGTGCAAGGGGCAATGGTTGTGTCGCGATCCATGATGGATTTAGAGTAGCAAGAGTGTCGGGCTGAACCCGCCACATGGGCGACAAGTTTTGGAAGACAAACACAGTAATTGGTCAAAGATCACTGCGATCGGTGCTTTGCTTGTCGGTATTGCAGCGATCATCACTGCTGTGGCTGGCGTGTATTTTGGCATATTTCAAGAAGATGAGCCATCTGCACCAACTTTCATCGTGACGGTTCCTACTCCAGCTGAGCCAACCTCATCAACAGCGCCGCCATCAACGTTACAATCATCCGAGCAGCCAACCTCACCATCAGCGACACAATCAACGCCAAACCAGCAGCAACAGAGGGAGCCCCCTGCTGAGTCGAGGCAAGAGCGACCGGAGTCTGATAATGAGCGTCCTTTCAATGAGCCTATAGGAGCGCAAGCAGAGCCGACCACTTCGGCATTAGACGAAGTCGCGATGGCTACCCCTTCAATATCGCCAGTAGAGCCAACCACTCTTGTATCTGACTGCGTCAGACTGGCTGAACAAGAATGGCGAGACTGGTTAGCCATTGAGGGGATAGGCCCAGCTGAAATTTCAGTCGAATTGGCAGTGCTCTACATGCCCAACTATGTGGAGGCACTGGCGCAATGTGGTGACGAGTTTGACGAACATGTTGTCCGCTTTCCAACTCAACAGATCTTGGTCAAGGCAAGAACTGAATTGCGGACGGAACCAGGCTACATTTGGTGCAGGTGGCTCACTCTGGTTGAATTGGACCTCAACGGGGGCTATCAGCAAAGTATGGAGCTGGACCTCTGCAGAGAAATAGGTGGTGCACTTAGTTTCAGTGATCCCTAGATGTTCTGAGGGCCATTCATGTGAGAAGAGAATTGTGGCCAGCGACTGGATAGGAATTACACACTGCCAACACGCGCGCAGATCGACTGGCGCAGAATATTGAGATAGAAAGGAAAATCGGACCTACGCAAACAATCATAATCCGCGTGTCGGGGGTTCAAGTCCCTCCTCCGCTACCAATCTTTTCGACGACACACGGTTCTCTCTCGCTCCGCGAGTTTAGGAGGCAACAAGCCGTTGCATCCGCTCGCTTGGAAGCTATTCCGATGCATTGCGCCAAGGAGGGTGGAGTCGTCCGGACTGCCGCGGAGTTCGGAATTGCATTGGATGTGATCGAAGCCGGACGAATGCCGTCAATGCGCTCTTCTGGGAGTAACGCCGTTCGGCCGCGCCACGTATCTTGCGCCTTCCAGACCTCCGCCCGGATATTGCAGGTCTTCGCTGCCCACGACGTTGACGTTCCATAGATCCGCCAGCGCCTGCAGCAGGTTCTTGCCTCTTTGCTCGGCCGCGACGTTGCAGCAGTGAAGTTCACACCACCCGCCGCTCTCGAACCGCTCGCGGAGGCTGGCGATGTTATGCCCGTTCACGATACCGCCTTCCGGGCCGAGCATGATGATCCGGGCCAGATCTTCGCTTACAGCGGTAGTCGACACGCCGGGGATCGAGATCTGCCCGGTGGCGTCGACCGACGCCCTCGTCAGCCGTCCCAACTGGATAAATCCGGGTGCACCATGGCCGAAGATCCGAAGCCGGTCGATCTTCAGGCCGGAACCGAGCCGCTGGCCAATCCGATTGACCATGTGCTGGGCCGTGTCGACCAGAAAGGCGTCGCCGCTTCGCATCCGGGACGCATAGAAGGTCGCGACATTTCGGTAGGCGTCGCTTTGCGGGGCGTCTTCGTCGTATTGGCCGATCGCATCGATGCTTGGCATGAATGGCACTCCGGTATTCGGCCCGGAAAGGGGCCGGCTTGCAGACCGGAGCCTATGTACATGACGACCGTCACCTGATTGTCACCTCCACCGCGCCTGGGGCAACGGCGGCATCAGCCGCCCTCGATCACCAGCCGCGAGAGTTCTGCCGCGGCGTGGCGCAGCCTTGGCAGATGCGCGTTGTTCAGGCTGGAGAGAAACATCTCGCTGTTTGCGCCGCGTGAAGTTCCTTGAGCATTCCGAGCAGGTTGGGCTCGGTCATCCACACTGGCGGCAGCGATGCTAAGTTGCGGAAGTCTGACTAGCGTGCTTACCGCCGATCGATCAATCTGATGGCGGGGCAAAGGCGGCGATGACCTCTGCGGCTGTCATCATTTTGGTCTTGTTGGCAAACTCGTAAAACTGCGGCTTGCTGTCGGTGAAGACCTGTAGTGAAAAGCGCAGCTTCGATTGATCGTCAAACAGACCGGCGGCTATCTGATAATCGCCACTGTCAATGATGTGATAGAACAGGTTCGAACCGCATTCGGTGCAAAACCCCCGCTCAGCCCAGTCAGATGAGCGAAATCGGCGAATATTCTCTTCGCCGTCGAACCGCACGTCTTGACAAGTCACTTCCATGAACGGCGCCGACGACCAGCGGCGGCACATGTCGCAATGACAAGCCGCAACAGCAGGCCTGTCGGCGGTCGCAATAATCCTGACCGCACCGCACATGCATTTTCCGGTCAGTGTCAGCCTTTCAGACATGATCCCCCGCAATCTCCTCGGATGCTGGTCCATTTGACATGATTCAGTAATCCGCTTCCGGTTGATAGCCTTGATCTCAGTCAACGGGCGAATGGATCCGGAGTCTGGATCGATCTGCCCCGCACTGGTCCTGTGGATCGGGAACAGGTGGCTCTTCGTCCGCGAGCGTTATGCTCTATGAATGGAGCCCTCGGCCTGTCGGCGACCGATTGGAAAGGACCACCGCGATGAAGATGACCACCGAAGAGGCCTTCGTGAAAGTGCTGCAGATGCATGGCATCGAGCATTCCTTCGGCATTATCGGGTCGGCGATGATGCCGATCTCGGACCTGTTCCCGGCCGCCGGGATCACCTTCTGGGACTGCGCCCATGAGACCAATGCCGGCATGATCTGTGACGGCTATACCCGCGCCAGCGGCAAGATGGGCATGGCGATCGCCCAGAACGGTCCCGGCATCACCAATTTCGTGACCCCGATCAAAACCGCGTATTGGAACCACACGCCGATGCTGCTGGTCACGCCGCAGGCGGCCAACAAGACCATCGGCCAGGGCGGCTTCCAGGAGATCGAGCAGATGGCCGTGTTCGAGGACATGGTCTGCTATCAGGAAGAGGTCCGCGACCCGTCGCGCATCGCCGAGGTGCTGAACCGGGTGATCGAGAAGGCGTGGCGCGGCTGCGCCCCGGCCCAGATCAACGTGCCGCGGGACTACTGGACGCATGTCATCGACATCGAGCTGCCGCAGATCGTGCGCCTGGAGCGCCCTTCCGGCGGGCCGGCCGCCATCGCCGAGGCGGCGAAGCTGCTGTCCGAGGCGAAATTCCCGGTGATCCTGAACGGCGCCGGTGTGGTCATCGGCGGCGCCATCGACGCGTCGAAGGCGCTGGCCGAGCGGCTCGACGCGCCGGTCTGCTGCGGCTACCAGCACAATGACGCCTTCCCGGGCTCGCATCCGCTCGCCGTCGGGCCGCTGGGTTACAACGGCTCCAAGGCGGCCATGGAGCTGATCGCCCAGGCCGATGTGGTGCTGGCGCTCGGCACCCGGCTCAACCCGTTCTCGACCTTGCCCGGCTACGGCATCGACTATTGGCCGCGGGACGCCAAGGTGATCCAGGTCGACATCAACGCCGACCGCATCGGGCTGACCAAGAAGGTCACCGTCGGCATCCAGGGTGACGCCAAGGCGGTGGCCGAGCAGATCCTCGACCAGCTCTCCGAGACAGCGGGAGAGGTCGACCGGCAGGAACGCAAGGAACTGATCGCGCTGACAAAATCGCGCTGGCTGCAGACGCTGTCCTCCATGGATCACGAGGACGACGATCCCGGCACCAATTGGAACGAGCGGGCCCGCAACCGCCAGCCCGAGCGCATGTCGCCGCGCATGGCCTGGCGGGCGATCCAGGCGGCCATGCCCAAGGACGCGATCATCTCGTCCGACATCGGCAACAACTGCGCTATCGGCAATGCCTATCCGACCTTCGAGCAGGGCCGGAAATACCTGTCGCCCGGACTGTTCGGCCCCTGCGGCTACGGCTTCCCGTCGATCCTGGGGGCCAAGATCGGCTGCCCGGACACACCGGTGATCGGCTTCGCCGGCGACGGCGCCTTCGGCATCTCGATGAACGAGATGACCGCCTGCGGCCGCAACGACTGGCCGCCGATCACCATGGTGATCTTCCGCAACTACCAATGGGGGGCGGAGAAGCGCAACACGACGCTGTGGTTCGACGACAATTTCGTCGGCACCGAGCTCAACCTCGGCGTCGAATACGCCAAGATCGCCGAGGGCTGCGGCCTGAAGGGTGTCCAGGTCCGCACCATGGACGAGCTCACCGACGCGCTCCGGATGGCGGTCCAGGAGCAGATGGAGAACAATGTCACGACATTCGTGGAGGTCGTCCTCAATCAGGAGCTGGGCGAGCCCTTCCGCCGCGATGCGATGAAGACGCCGGTCAAGGTCGCCGGCATCAACCGCGAGGACATGCGCCCACAGCAGATCGCCTGATCGACCAACGCACAGCCGTCATTCCCGCGAAAGCGGGAATCCAGTAGCCCCGGTCCGGCAACCGGCACGTCGTGATCGCTGGATTCCCGCCTACGCGGGAACGAGGGCTGTGTGGGTGGTTTGCCGCGAGTACTTGCTTGGCCGCGCCCCTTCCACGGGAACAGCAAATTCTCCGCCCGGCGTACTCAGCTCCTCATCCGGGCAAAATCCGGATCGTATGGCGATGGTGCGATGACTTCGGCGCCGACCAGATCGCCGTACAGATCCAGCTGCATGGTGCTGCCGACTGGGGCAAGATCCGGCATGACAAATGCATAGGCGAGGTTCATGCCCACCCGGTGCCCCCAATCTCCCGAGGTGATGGTACCGACCACCTTGCCGTCCAGCATCACCGACGCGCCGCTGTGCGCAGGCGCGTGCGTGGCATCGACTTTCAGGGATACCAGCTTCTTGCGGAGACCCTCGGATCTACGCTTTTTCAGCGCCTCCCGGCCGGTGAAATCGCCCTTGCCCAGTTTCACGAAACGATCGAGCGAAGTCTCGAATGGATCGAACTCGGTGAGGAGATCGGCTTTCCAATGCAGGAAACCTTTCTCCATCCGCATCGATTCAACCGCCCGCCCGCCAAAGACTTTCATGCCATGTTGGTCGCCGGCCGTCCTGAGCGCCTGCCAGGCGGCATAGAGCGAGGCATTGGGCACATGGATCTCATAGGCCAGTTCGCCAGAGAAGCTGACGCCCATGACAGTCGCCGGCGCGAAGCCGATGAAGCATTCGCGCACGCTCAGCCAGGGGAAGGCTTCCCGGGACCAGTCGCCGCGCGAACATGCCGATAGGACTGTGCGTGATCTAGGGCCTGCCAGGACGAGGATCGTCTGGTCGTTGGTGAGGCTGCGGATCTGAACATCCTCATCGGGCCTGACGTGAGCGGTCAGCCAGTCCATGTCGTGGTATTCGCTGGCTGCGGCGGAACCGTACCAGACCCGAGCGGGACCGCGATCGGATGCTGGCAGGTTGGCGATCGTCGCCTCGCTCTTGATCATGCCGTGGTGGTTGAGGAGGTATCCAAGCCCGACCCGGCCTTCGCGTTTGCTGACCGATCCGCACAACATCCGATCAAGGAAATCGTGGCGATCGGCACCGGTGATTTCGAACCGGTTGAAGCCGTTCACTTCGCACAGGCCCACATTCTCCTGCACATTCTTCACCTCGGCGGCGACCACATCGAAAGCTTCATCAAAGTCGAAGCTGAGCGAGGGGTGGAAATCGGCGGAGGGCTTGATGTAGTCGACCCGCTCCCATCCGTTGACAACGGTGAATTCGGCTCTCTCTGCGGCAAGGACCGGAGTCAGCGATGTCGTCTTGGCTGGGCGGCCCGCGGGGCGGTGTTCATGCGGGAAATGGAAACGGAACTCGTTCTGATAATCCTCGACGGCCTTGAGCGACGTCAGTTCCACATTGGCGTGGCCGGTAAAGCGGCGCGGGTCGATCACCCAGGTATCAAAACAAGCCTCGCCATGCACGATCTGCTGGGCAAGAAGCCAGCCGTGTCCGCCGCCTTCGCCCAGGCCCGCACGCAGGCCGATGATGCAAAAGGCGTTGCGTTTGCCGGGTATCGGACCGACCAATGGTGCGCCGTCGATCGTGTATGTGATGGGGCCATTGATCACCGAATGGATGCCGGCTTCCATGAGCGCGGGCATGCGGGCAAAGGCGCCTTCCATGACATCGGTCACCCGGTCAAGATCGTCCGGGCAGAGCGCGTTGACGAAGTGCGGGTCGATGCCGTCCATGCCCCAGGGCTTGCAGCCCTGTTCATAGAAGCCGACCAGCAGTCCGAACTTCTCTTGCCGGCAATAGAAGTCGGCGATCGGGCAGCGGATCAGCGGCATGCGATGGCCGGCTTCCCGAATGGCGGGGATTTCCTCCGTCAAGAAGTACTGATGTTCTATGGAGGCGACCGGGTGGTGTACGCCCATCATCGCGCCGACTTCGTTCACCCGGTAGCCACAGGCATTGACGACAATATCGCAGTCTATGTCACCGTGTTCGGTATGGACGGTCCAGGTATCGTCCTTGTGCTGGGTCAGGCCGATGACGGGCGTGTTACGATAGACCTCGGCACCGGCCTTGCGCGCGCGGCGCGCCAACGCCTGGCAAAGCTGCGCCGGATCGATATCGCCATCGAGGGGATCCCACAAACCGCCGAGCAGATTGTCCGTTGAAATCAGTGGATGGCGGCGGGCGCATTCCTCCGCGCCGATCACCTCGAGATGCACGTCCATGCCGCGCGCCATCGAGGCGAAGTGTCGGTAGCCCTGCATCTGCGCCTCGGTATTGGCCAGACGGATGCCGCCATCACCGTGGTGATAGTTGATCGGATAGTCCGGATCTTCCGACAGCTCCTTGTAGAGATTGATGGAGTGCGTCTTCAGCCCGACCATCGTCTGGTTCATGCCGAAATTCGTCACCTGGGCCGCCGAATGCCAGGTGGTTCCGCTCGTCAATTCATTGCGTTCCACCAAGACGACATCGGTCCATCCCTCCTGTGTCAGGTGGAAGAGGGTTGAACATCCGGCAATCCCGCCGCCGATGACGACAACCTGGGTTCGGGACTTCACGAAATAGGCCTCCCTGTTCGGGGATCTGCGGGTCAGACTCCATTGATTTGCAGCGGTGTCGGCGAATGGATTGCCGCTCCCCTAGCGGGAGAAACGCCGGCTGATCTGCTGGCCGGGGCCTACGACATCGAGGTCGCTGGCGAGTGCTTCGCCGCCCAGGCCAGCCTGAAGCCGCTCTCCGATCCGAAATCGGAGAGTGTGAGGGGATTGGGCATAATCCGAACCACCGCCTGATGAAAAAAAGATCGTCATTCCCGCGAAGGCGGGAATCCAGTGTTCCCGCCGGAGCGGCCGTCAGATTGGTGCCATCTGGATTCCCGCCTTCGCGGGAATGACGATCCCATTGTGAACTTGCCGGCCGCCTAACCTCGTCCCTTCCACGGGATCAGCCAGTTCTCCGCCCGGCGCATCAGGATGTCGATGCCGTAGCCGATCGTGCCGATCAGGATGATGCCCATGATCACGATGTCGGTGAGCTGGAAGCGTGAGGCGACCATGATCATCATGCCCGCACCCTTCTCCGCGGCGACCAGTTCGGCCGCGACCACCGTGCCCCAGCAGACCCCCATCGCGACTCGCGCGCCGGTGAAGATCTCCGGCAGCGAGTTGGGCACGATCACATGCAGCAGGATCTGCCGTTTCGAGGCGCCGAGCGAATAGGCCGCGTGCACCTTGGAGATCCGCACACCCGACACGCCGGCCCGGGCCGCGATCGCCATGATCCACAATGCCGCCAGGAACAGCAGCACCCATTTGCCGACTTCGCCGATGCCGGCCCAGATGATGACCAGCGGGATCAGCGCCAGCGGCGGCACCGGCCGCATGAATTCTACGATCGGGTCGAACCAGCCGCGGAACCAGTCGCTCAAACCCATCGCATAGCCGAGCGGAATTCCGACGATGGCGCCGCCCAGGAAGCCGGCGACGACGCGGAACAGCGACCAGCCGACATGCTCCAGCAGGGTGAAATTCTGATAGCCGGCGCTGGCAATCTCGATGAAACGGCCAAACACGGCCTCCGGCGGCGGCAGCCAGATTGGCTCCATCTGCAGGCCCGTCGCCGGCTTGTAATTCGGCGTGCCCTTGGCGCTCAGCGTCACCTCGCCAGACTCGATCGCGACGGTCTCGCCGGGAGCAATCGGCTGGCCATCGATGGCGACGACGCGGGCGCCGTCATCCCTGCCGATATCGTCGTTGCGGTCGACGCGGATGAGGATGGACCGCCAGGCGCCGACCTTGGCGGTATCGTTCTTGGCAAAGCCGTCGCCCGGCTCCGTCTGGGGCTCCTCCGCTTCCTCATCGACCGGGAAGACCCGCACATGGACCGTGGCGTCGTCTCGTGCGCCGTCCTCCGTCTCGGCGGTATAGCTGAAGCTGGCATCGCCGATGAACGGACCCGGCACATGGATCGGCATCAGCACCGATCCGGTGAAGGCCCCCCATAAGGCGAAGATCGCGATCACCGAAATCACTGAGGCCGCGCGGTCTGCCTGCACCGCGCTGGCGTCGCCGAAGGTGACGGTCTTGCGCGACATGAAGTCGGCGATGTGGTGCATCCGGCTCGCCACGAACCGCACTGCCAGGAACGCCGCGACGAAGATCGCGACATAGATCAGCAGGATGATCATGCCGCGGTCTCCGTGCGGCCCATGATCTCTTCCTCCATGTCCCAGATCATCGAGAGGATCTCTTCCCGCCTCGGCCCGAATTCGTCATGCTTCTTGACCTCGCGCAGGTCTGCACCGACGCCGAGTTCGGCGAAGGGCAGGTTGTATTCCTTGTGGATGCGGCCGGGGCGCGGCGCCATCACCAGCAGGCGCTCGCCCAGAAGCAGCGCCTCTTCGACCGAATGGGTGATCAGAATGATCGTCTTGCCGGTCTCTTTCCAGATCTCCAGCACCAGCGACTGCATCTTCTCGCGCGTCAGCGCGTCGAGCGCGCCGAGCGGTTCGTCCATCAGGATCACTTCCGGGTCGTTGGCCAGGCAGCGGGCCAGCGCCACGCGCTGCTGCATGCCACCGGACAGCTCATAGATCATCTTGCTGCCGAAATCGTGCAACCCGACGATTTCCAACAGTTCATCGACCCGCGAATTGATCTCGGATTTCGGCGTGCCCTTCATCGAAGGCCCGAAGCCGATGTTCTGGCGCACGCTCATCCATTCGAACAGCGCGCCCTGCTGGAACACCATGCCGCGTTCCGCCCCCGGCCCGGCGATCGGCTCGCCGCCCAGCGCGATGCTGCCTTCGGTCGGCGCCAGGAAACCGGCGACGATGTTCAGCAGCGTCGTCTTGCCGCAGCCGGACGGCCCGAGGACCGCCATCAACTCGCCTTCGCGGATGTCCAGCGACACATTCTGGAGCGCCTGAACCGCCTGTCCGTTCGGCAGTTCGAAACGCATGGACACATTGTCGATCAGCAGTCCCGTCATCGCCCCGCCCCAGAGAGTTCGGCCGACAGCCGGCCGGAAGCCGGCCCGGGGCGGAATCCCCGGGCCGAAGCTCCTGCGTTTTACTGGACCGCGGTCAGCGGACCTGCATTCACCGCATTCTCATAGGTGTCGAGCGCGCCGTCGATGGACCCCGCCTCGACAAAGACGTCTGCGACGCCCTTCATGAAGGCAGAAGCACCGCCGCCCAGCCACTTGTCGGAAAGCTGTTCGTCGACCGACGGGAAGGTCATCGTCGAGATCGACGATCGGGCCGAATCCACGTCCATGCCGGATTCACGGGCGATCAGCCTCAGCATGGCGTCGTCCTGCGATGCGTTCCATTTGGCGTTCGCTTCGGCCGTAACGGCCAGGAAATCCGAAACGACGTCCGGATTCTCCGCCACGAAGTCGGCCGGCGCCGAGGTCACGTCGAACACCAGGATGCCAAGTTCTTCCTTCTCTGCGCCGGTCAGCAGGATGTTGCCATGCTCCTTCATCCGGGCAAGGCCGCCGCCCCATCCGCAGGCGAAGTCGACCGCCCGCTGCGCCAGTGCGGCTGCACCTTCCGGCGGCGTCATGTTGACGACATCGAGGGTCGAGACATCGACGTCGAAATGCGCCATCTGCCGCAGGAAGCCGAAATGCGCGGCGGTCCCCAGCGGCACCGCAACCTTCAGGCCCTCGAGCTCGTCGGCCGACTCCTTGTCGATCTCATGATCGGCATGAACGACGCAGTTGTCGTTTTCCGAATAGCTGACGGCGACATCGACCACCTGGATGTCCTGGCCGGCCGAGGCGGCGACCACGAAGGGCGGCACGCCCTGGCTGACGGAAATCTGCACGTCGCCCGAGGCCATGGCTGCCGACATGGCAGTGCCCGTCTCAAACGCGCGCCAGGTGACATCGATGCCGAGCGCTTCTTCATAATCGCCCGTGGCCTTCGCTGCCAGGAACGGCATCGGCCATTCCAGGAAGTATCCGACGGTGATCTCGTCCACCGCATTCGCGGACTGGGCCGAGAATACGAAGGCGCTCGCAGCGAGCGCGGTCAAAATCTTCTTCACGTGCCTTCTCCTGTTCGATTTTTGTCGTTGGTTGTTGCATGCGAACGTCGTGCCATCTTTTCCTGGACACTCCTTACGGTCAACTATGCAGCAAATCTTAGGCCCCATTAGGTCCAATTCACTCAGGTCTAAGGTACCAGAATCTTGGGGCTAATCGATACTCTGGCGCGTCGCGCAGCCGCAGGCAGAACATGGCGATGGCGGACCTGGCGATCTGGGTCTTGGGGAACGCGATCGGTCATGAGCCGAGCACGCCCTTGATCAGACCGATTACGGAAAGGGCAATCAGCAATCCCAGGACGACCTTCCGGAACGAGGCGGGCTCGCTCTGTGAGAACATCCGTCCGCCGATGAACAGCCCGGCCAACGCCAGAGGCAGACCGGTGGCGTAGCGGGCGAGCACGTCGCCCGTCATCAGCCCCTGATAGGCGAACAGGCCGCCGGCATAGGAATCCAGCAGGAAGAAATAGGCGATCATGGTGGCGCGCATCACCGCCGGCGTATCGTCCCGGGCGACCAGCAGCAGCGCGATCGGCAGGCCTCCCAGTGCGGACAGCCCGTTGGCCACGCCGGAGACGAAGCCGGCGCCGATGCTGCCCGCGGTACCGCTGGCCCGCCGCACCCGGATGCCGCCCAGCATCAGCAGGGACGCGACGACGATGGTGGACGCGATGATGATCCGGGCTGTATCGGCGGACAGCCAAACCAGCCCGGCCACGCCGACCGGATTGCCCGCCGCGGCGCCGACCAGCAGCAGCACCAGGGTCCGCCAATCGACCCGCCGCCATATGCCTGGCGCCTGCACCACGCTGGCCGTCACCTCCAGCAGGATGGCGATCGGCACCACCTCGGCCGGCGACAGCACCAGGGTCAGCGCCGCCACGATGATCGCCGACAGGCCGAAGCCGGCATAGCCGCGCGCGAAGCCGGCCAGGAAGAAGGCCGCCGCGGCCATGGCGAAGCCGCCCCATTCCAGCCCGAGGATCACCCTGCGCCGCTCCCGACCGGCCGGTCATGGCGTCTATCCGACATGGGCGACGGTGCCTCTGCCCCGCATCCGGCGCTCCTTTGCTGCTGATCTGCTGCTCTATCGCGCAGCGTTCGAGACTACGGCCGACGCTAAGAAGGCGCATAGGGCCTGTTGCCCTTTATCCCGAGCGCCAGAATTCGGATGGGTTCACCGCGCCGCGTCGACCAGTTCGGCAAGCCGGGCGATGCCCGGTTCGATGCGGTCCTCGGCGATGGAGGAGAAGCCGAGCCGGAAATGGTTCTTCGGCGGCTCTTCACCGGCGAAATGGATGGCGCCCGGCTCAATCAGGATGCCCTCGCGCTGTGCCGCGTCGGCCAGGGCGTCGGCATCCAGGTCCGGCGGGCCCTCGACCCAATAGCTGGTGCCGCCGAAGCTCGGCATCCGGCTCCAGCCGGGCAGGTGGCGTTCCAGGGCCTGCCCCATGGTATTCCAGCGGCTGTGATAGGCGCGGTGCAGACGGTGGATCAGGGCGTCGTAGTGCCCGGCCGCCAGGAACAGAGCGGCGGTGCGCTGGTTGTTGCCGGGCGGATGGCGCAGCATCAGCCGGCGCAGGGCCCGCGCCTCATCGATCACCGCCGCCGGCGCGACGATGAAGCCGAGCCTCAGCCCCGGCATCAGCGATTTCGAGAAGCTGCCCACATGCATCACCCGGCCGTCGCCGTCGAGGGATTTCAGGGCCGGGCACGGCTCGCCGCAATAATTGGCCTCGAACTCGTAATCGTCCTCGATGATGACGGTGCGATTGCGGTGGGCCGCCTCCAGCAGGGCCCGGCGGCGCTCCAGGCTCATGGTCACGGTGGTGGGGAACTGGTGGCTCGGCGTGGTGAACACCAGCTCGGCACCGGCCAGCCGCTCGTCGACGGCGATGCCGTCGCCATCCACGGGTATCGGGAGGACCCGGTCGGTGCGCAGCTGGAAGATGTTGCGGATGTCGGGATAGCCTGGGTCCTCGACCGCGACGGTGGTCGTCGGCGTGACGAACAGGCTGGCCAGCAGATAGAGCGCGTTCTGCGCCCCAAGCGTCACCAGCACCTCGTCTTCCTTGGCCGAGATGCCGCGCCGAGGCAGAATCCGCCGGCGGATCTGCTCGATCAGCATCGGGTCGTCCTCGGCGAACCGGTCCTCGGTCCAGGCGTCCAGCCATCGCGTGCCCATGGCTTGGCGCACGCAGTCCCGCCAATCGGCGATGGGGAACAGCCCCGCATCCATCTGGCCGTAGATGAAGGGATAGGGAAAGCGCCGCCAGTCGACCGGCTTGTGGATATTGTCCTGCCGGGTCGGATGGACCCGGAACCGGCGCTCCCAATCGACCGGCCGGGCGCTGCCCGTATGCCCGGCCTGGGGCACCTGGAAATGAACCGCCGGGGCGTCTTCCGCGACATAGAAGCCGCTGCGCTCCCGTGCGGCCAGGAATCCGTCGGTGACCAACGCCTGATAGGCCAGGGTGACGGTGTTGCGCGAGACCTTCAGCCGGCGCGCCATGGCCCGCGTCGAGGGCACCGGCGCGCCGGGCGCCAATTGCCCCGCCAGCACCGCGGAAACCAGGGTTTCCCGGATCTGCGATTGCAGGGTCGTCGCCTGGGCGCGTTCGAGATGAAACAGCGCGTCGCGCATGGTCCGCCAGCGGCCTTTCTGCCCTTCGGTGGTATCACCGTTCGGCCCGATCTGGTCCTATTGTGGAGCCAGAGGCGCACAATAGTATCGCCGCTCGATTTACCGCAACATCGGTGGGGTCTGTCATGAGCGCAGTCGTCCAGGTGCTGGAGCACGACAAGCAGCGGGTCAACACGCTGGAAAACCACTGGATGCCGTTCACCGGCAACCGGGAATTCAAGGCGGCGCCGCGCCTGATCGTGCGCTCGGAAGGCGTGTATTGCTGGAACCATGATGGCGGTCGGCTGATCGACGGTTCGTCCGGCCTGTTCTGCTGCCCGGCCGGTCATGGCCGCAAGGAGATCGCCGACGCGGTCCATGCGCAGATGACCACCAACGACTACACGGCCCCCTTCCAGCTCGGCCATCCGGGCTCCTTTGCGCTTGCCAGCAAGCTGGCGCAGCTGCTGCCGGAGTCGATCAACAGCGTGTTCTTCACCAATTCCGGGTCGGAATCCGTCGACACGGCGCTGAAGATCGCCATGGCCTATCACCGCGCCTGCGGCCAGTCCCAGCGCACCCGGTTCGTGTCCCGCGAGCGCGCCTATCACGGCGTCAACATTGGCGGGGTCTCCCTGTCCGGCATGGTCAAGAACCGCGAGAGCTTCCCGGTCACCATGCCGAACATCGTAATGATGCGGCACACCTGGCAGGAGGAAAACCGCTTCCAGCGCGGCCAGCCGACCAGCGGCGCGGAGCTGGCGGATGACCTGCAGCGCTTTTGCGAGACCTATGGCGGTAGCACCATCGCGGCGGTCTTCGTCGAGCCGGTGGCCGGATCGACCGGGACCCTGGTGCCGCCGGTGGGCTACCTGCAACGGCTGCGCGAGATCTGCGACCAGCATGGCATCCTGCTGGTGTTCGACGAGGTGATCTGCGGCTTCGGGCGCATGGGCACGCCGTTCGCCGCCGACGCGTTCGGCGTCACGCCGGATATCGTCACCATGGCCAAGGCGCTGACCAATGGCGCCATTCCCATGGGTGCGGTGGCGGTCACCGACGCCATCTACGATGCAATCACCGACGCAGCACCGGAGAACGCCATCGAGTTCTTCCACGGCTACACCTATTCAGGCCATCCGGCCGCCTGTGCTGCCGGCCTCGCCGCCCAGGACATCTACGAGAAGGAAGGGCTGTTCGAGCGCGCCGCCGGCCTGTCCGACTACTTTCTCGACGCGATCTGGAGCTTGCAGGACCATCCGCTGGTTTTCGACATCCGCGGCTACGGCCTGATGGCCGGGGTTGAGGTCCATGCAGACGGTGCGCCCGGCCGTCGCGGCGGACAGCTCCAGAAAGACATGTTCTGGAACGGCCTGCATGTGAAGTTCACCGGCGACTCGGCGATCCTGGCGCCGGCCTTCATCTCCGAGAGGTCCCACATCGACGAGATGGTCGAGGTGTTCCGCAAGACACTCGATCAGCACGCCGCCGCCTGAGATAGTGTCGCGGGGCTTCGCCTGCCCGGCGTGATCGGCCCGGCCGCGGCGGGCCGCCCAGAGGAACACCGGGATGGACGCCCTCCTGACGCTCAACGCCGGCAGCTCGAGCCTGAAATTCGCGCTGTATGCTGCGGATGAGGATGCCGGGCCGCTGTTCCGGGGCCAGATCTCCGGCATCGGGACCCAGCCCGGGGTGAACATCCGCGATGCGTCCGGCGCCGCGGTGGAGACGCCCGAATTGCCGGCCGGCGTTCCCCATCACCATGCCGGGCTGGTCGGCTGGCTGATCGGAATCATCCGGGACCGGCTTGGCCTGACGCTGATCGCGGCCGGGCACCGGGTGGTCCATGGCGGCGCCCGCTTCGCCGAGCCGGTGGTCATCGACGCGGCGGTCATGAAGGAGATCGAGCGCCTCATCCCGCTCGCCCGCAGCCACAATCCGCACAATCTGGCCGGCATCCGTGCGGTGTCCAAGGCCTGGCCCGGCCTGCCGCAGATCGCCTGCTTCGATACCGCCTTCCACCGCACCATCCCCTGGGCCGGACGGGCTTTCGCGCTGCCCAAGGCGGTCACCGACCAGGGCATCCAGCGCTATGGCTTCCACGGCCTGTCCTACCAGTCGATCGCCGACCGGTTGCCGGAGGTTGTCGGGGAGAAGGCCGACGGTCGCATCGTCGTTGCCCATCTGGGCAACGGCGCCAGCCTGTGCGCACTGCGCGACCGCAAGAGCGTCGCGACTACCATGGGGCTGACCCCGCTGGACGGTCTGGTGATGGGCAACCGGCCCGGGCAGCTCGATCCGGGCGCGGTGCTGTATCTGTTCGAAGAGATGGGCATGAGCGCCTTCGACGTCCGGCGCATGCTGTTCGCGGAGTCGGGCCTGCTGGGCGTCTCCGGCATTTCCAGCGACATGCGCACCCTGCTGGATCGGGTGGACCCGGACGCGAAGCGGGCCGTCGACCTTTTCGTCTACCGGGCGGTGCGGGAGATCGGTGCCATGGCGGCGGTGCTCGGCGGGCTCGACGGCATCGTGTTCACCGGCGGGATCGGGGAGCATGCCGCCCCGGTCCGCCGTGGCATGTGCGCCGGCCTGGAATGGCTCGGGGCGGTGCTCGATGCCGACGCGAACCGGGACAACGCCACCCGGATTTCCGCCGCGGACTCGTCCGTGGACCTGTTCGTCGTGCCGACGGATGAAGAGGGCGTGATCGCGCGGGAGACCCGTCGGCTCTGTGCCGGAACGGGTTGATCCTGCCGAATTCCACTATTCGTTCCGCCCGCCAAATCCCACTGGATCGAGTCCGCTCCGGTCCCTTAGGGTGTGGGTTCGATGTGACCATCTCCGGATTGCAATTGCCGTAGCCAAAGGCCGCGTAGCCTCGCCTGGCGACCTGTCCGGACATTGGTCCCGAACACCAGACACATGGCGGTGGAACACGCATGCGTAGCCTACGCTGGGGGATCATTGGGCCGGGCGCCATCGCCCACAATTTCGCCGATGGGCTGAAGGAGGCGCCATCGGGCGAATTGCTGGCCATTGCCAGCCGGGATGCCGGCCGGCGCGATCGCTTCGGCGACGCGTACGGGATCGCGCCGGACAAACGCTATTCCGACTACACCGCGCTGGCGGCGGATAGCGATGTGGAGGCGATCTACATCTCCACTCCGCACCCGTTCCACGCCGAGCTCGCCATCATGGCGATGCGGGCCGGCAAGCCGGTGCTGTGTGAGAAGCCGGCCGGCATGACCGCCGGCCAGGTGATCGCCATGACCGAGGTGGCGGCCCAGCAGGGCGTCTTCTTCATGGAGGCGTTCATGTATCGCTGCCATCCGCAGATCGGGCGCATGCTGGAGATCCTGCGCTCGGGCGAGATCGGCGAGATCCGGCACATCCGCGCGGCCTTCGGCTACGCCGCGCCGTTCAATGCCCGGTCGCGGGCCTATGACAAGGCGCTGGGCGGTGGCGGCATCCTCGATGTCGGCTGCTACCCGGTCTCCCTGGCGCGGCTGGTGGCCGGCGTGGCGGCAGGCGCCCCCTTCGAGAATCCCAGTGACGTGGAGGCGGTCGGCACCATCGGTGTATCCGGTGTCGACGAGACCGCCTATGCCCTGCTGCGGTTTCCAAGCGGCGTGACCGCGGAATGCGCAGCGGCCGTGGCGCGGACCATGGACAATTCGGCCACCATCACCGGCAGCAAGGGATCCCTGCATCTGCCGGACCCCTGGGTTCCCGGCCGCAATGCCGGCCCGTCCGATGCGACCATCGAGATTGCCGTGGACGGCGAGACCCGGGTCGAGGAGATCCGGCGCCCCGAGCACCTGTTCGCTTTCGAGGTGGAACTGGCGAGCAGATCGATCCTGGAGGGCCGCACCGAACCCGAACCGCCCGCCGCCGGCTGGGCAGACAGCATCGGCAATGCCGAGACCCTCGACCGCTGGCGCCATGCCATTGGCCATGCCATCACCGAGGAGGAGCCGGAGGACAACAGACCCCTGCCCGGCGTGCTGCCGCCGGGCTGTCCGGCGGTGCCGCAACAGCGGATCGACGGTCTCGATCTGCCGCTGTCGCGCCTGATCATGGGCTGCGACAACAAGAACACGATCGCCGATGGCGCGATAGTCTGGGATGCCTGGATGGAGGCCGGCGGCAACGCCTTCGACACCGGCTTCGTCTATGGCGCCGGCCTGCACGAGCGGGTGCTCGGGCAGTGGATTCACAATCGCGGTGTCGCCGCGGACGTGGTCGTGGTCGTGAAGGGGGCGCACCCGCCCTATTGCTTTCCCCAGGTCGTTGCGGCCCAGCTTGCCATATCGCTGGACCGCCTTGGGTTGGATCGCGCGCCGATCTACATCCTGCACCGCGACAATCCGGACGTGCCGGTCGGCGAGTTCGTCGATGCGCTGAACCGACTACACCGGGCCGGCCGCATCGGCATCTTCGGCGGCTCGAACTGGTCGATCGAGCGGTTCCGGGAGGCCAACGCCTATGCCGCCGCGAACGGTCTCGAGCCGATGCGCATCCTCAACAACAACCTCGCCCTGGCGGTGATGGAACGCCCAGTCTGGCGGGGCTGCGTCACGTCCAATGCGCCGGAGACGCTCGACTTCCTGCGGGAGGAGGGCGTCGTGCACCTGTCCTGGTCCTCCCAGGCCCGCGGCTATTTCCTGGAGCAGGCGCTCAGGAACCGGCTGCCGGCCGCGACCGCGCCGGAGACCTGCTTCGGCAGCGACGCCAACGCCGAACGCCGGCGCCGTGCCGAAACCCTCGCCGCCGAGCACGGCGTGTCGGCCCACAACATCGCCATGGCCTGGGTGCTGGCACAGCCCTTCGCGTCCTTCGCTCTGGTCGGACCGCGAACGGCGGGCGAGATCGTCACCACGCTGCCAGCCCTTACCGTGGACTTGGACGCCGAAACGGTGGCCTGGCTGAACCTGGACCGCGGCCGGCGCTGACCGCCGCGTCAGCTCGCCATCGCCAGCGCGGGCTCGCGGGCCGACAGCGTGACGCCGATGCCGACCATGCGCACGGCGTGCTCGGCCGCGTGCGACAGGAGCTTGCAGCCGCCCTCGATCGCCTCGTCGAGGGAGCAGGGCGCCTTGATGATGCTGGCATAGGCATCGATCCCGTGGTTCAGGTTGGCGTAGGCGCCCTTGCCGATGCTGCCGGCCAGGGCGATGACCGGAATGCCGTGGCGCTTGGCGCGGGCGGCGACCTCGGCCGGCACCTTGCCATGCGGGGTCTGGTCGTCCAGGCGCCCCTCGGCGGTCAGAACCAGGTCGGCATCCTCAAGGTGCCGATCGATGTCGAAATACTGCATGACCACGTCGTAGCGCGGGTGCAGCGTCGCCCCGATCAGCGCCTGCAGCCCGGTACCCAGCCCGCCCGAGGCGCCGCTGCCCGGCCGGTTGCCGACATCGATGCCGAGGTCGCGCCAAATGATTCCGGCATAGGTCTCCAGCGCCTGTTCCAACTGATCGACCTGGGCCGGGGTGGCGCCCTTCTGCGGACCGAACACCCGGGCCACGCCGCGCGGACCCAGCAGCACGTTGTTCCAGTTGACCGCCGCGTCGATCCGCACATCCTTCAGCCGCGGATCGAGCCCGGACAGGTCGATGCAAGCGAGCCGGGCGAGCTCGGCACCGCCCGGTCCGATCTCCCGGCCGGAGTCATCCAGCAGCCGGGCGCCAAGCGCCTGGGCCATGCCGGCGCCGCCATCGTTGATGCCGCTGTCGCCGCAGCCGAGGATGATGCGGTCGGCACCGGCATCCAGGGCAAGCCGGATCAACTCGCCGACGCCGAAGCTGGTGGTCTTGGTCGGGTCGCGCCGGTCCCGCGGCACCAGCCGCAACCCGGCAGCAGCCGCCATCTCGATGATGGCCGTCCGGCTGTTGCCCAGAAAACCGAAATGGGATCGGACCGGATCGCCCACCGGACCGGTCACCCGGGCACGACGGATCGAGCCGCCGGTGATCGCGACGAGGCCTTCGGTGAAGCCTTCCCCGCCATCGACGACCGGGATCTTCGTGACGCGCGCGCCGGGCATGGCGGCGAGCACGCCGCGCTCGATGCAATCGGCCGCCTGGGCGGCGCTCAATCCTTCTTTAAAGCCGGACGGGGCGATGACGACATGCATGGTTGATGCTCCTATCAGGGGTGGCGGCGGCTTTGGCGGGACCGGCATCAGCCGGCCAGGGGCAGGCCCATCCAGGGCCAGACGTGAAAGGCGAGGAGCAGGACGAGCCCGAGATGCAGCGGCAGCAGCACCGCGCTCAGCAGCAGCAGGTCACCAGGCCGGAAGGTCGGCCGGTCGAGCTCGCTCATCATCGCCAGCGGCTTGGCGCTGACCGAGAGGGTCAGGCAGAAGCCGGTGGCGATCGCCACGATGATGGCGAAGGCCGCCGGGCTGTATCCGAACGACATCGCAATCGGCAGGATCATCGGCACCAGGATCGAGGCCCGTGCCATGCGCGAGGTCACCACCAGATGGGCCAGCAGGCACAGCGCGGTCACGACGGCCACGAAGGCGAGAGCGTCGGTGCCGTCCACCGGAACCGCCTGGAAGATCCGCTCGATCGCCCATTCGGCTCCGCCCGAGGTCACCAGCCCGTGCCCGAGCTGCAGGCACGCGGCCATGAACAGCAGGAGGGTCCAGTCGACGCTCTTCACCGCCTGCTTGAAGGTCATGGCGCCAAGGCCGGGCACGGTGACCGCCAGGGCGCCGAGCAGCGCGATGGTCACGTTGTCGATGCCGTGCAGGGATTCCGTGCACCACAAGACCACCAGCACGACGGCGACCAGCAGGATGTAGTGCTCGCGCAGGGTCAGCGGCCTGGCGGTCCGGCTGTCGTCGAGGCGCAGGTCGAGGGCCTGGGCGCGCTCGCGCCGGCTGAGGAACAGCGTCAGGATGACCCAGGCCGACAGGAAGCAGCTCAGCACCGCGAAGGGCAGGCCGAGGATCATCCAGCCGAGATAGTCGATCCGCTCTCCGGTCAGCCGCCAGATGGCGTCGGCGGCCAGCACGTTTGCGCCCGCGCCGATCAGCGAGCCGGCGGAGGACAGCAGGATGATGGTCGGGATCAGCAGCGCCAGTGCGCGCGTCACCCGCGGGTTTTCGACCCGGTCGGCGATGGCCAGGAAGACCGGCAACATCAGGGCCGCGCGGCCCGATGTCGACGGCATCACCATGGCCAGGGCGATCATTCCGCCGGTCAGGGCGTAGAAGCAGCCGCTGACCGAGCGGGTATGGCGGATCAACACCGCGGTGAAGCGGTCGGCCAGGCCGGAGGCGGTGATCGCGCCGGCCAGCACGAAGGCGGCCATCAGCAGGCCGATCATGCCTTCGCCCAGCGCACTCAGCACCGAGGAGTCGGAATGCACGCCGCTGAGCACCGCGCAGGCGCACAGGGCGGCCAGTGCGACGAACGTCTTGTCCAGACGTGAGACGATCCAATAGACGACGGCCAGCGCGAAGACGATCAGCGCCACCCGCCCGTCCGTCGCAAGACCGGCGGTGTGGGTCCAGAGCACCCAGCCGAGCGGGGCCGCCAGCGCGGTCGCGGCGGTGAACCGCCAGGGCACGTGGCGCCGGATCGAGGCAAGGAGCGGCGACGGCTGTCCGACAGGGTCCTTCGATACCGGCCGGCTGGGACGGATCGGCTCATCGGCTGCCGACAGGTCGTCGAGTGTGATCGTCATGGCTTCGTTCCCGGACCCCCATCCCCGGGGAGGGACGCGAGGCTTTGTCTGACGTGGCAGGAACGAATATCGGCAGCCGGAATGAACCCGACCTGTCGGCCTGATTACCGCCGAATGACGGAAATATTAAAACTACATGACAGTCTTTTGTTGCGCGCCCCGGAAGGCGCGGATCTTGCGGGTGGTCGAGCCCGATCCCGACTGCGATGCCGGTCTTTCGCATCCGCCGGGCTGCCCGGAATTGACGGTCAGGGGCACCGATTTTCCCGCCCGCCGGGTGCAAACTGTCATGGTGCCGACCTAGTTTCCTGGAAGCGGCCCGGGGCGGCCGGCAGCCATTTCAGGAAGCGAGGAACCAGCATGACCATGCGGGAGCAGCGGCGACACCAGCTCTATCCGGAGCTGAGCGCCGCCCAGATCGAACGCATCAAACCCTATGGCCGGGTCGAGACCCGGGACGCCGGATCGATCCTGTTTTCGCCCGGCGACACCGACACCGATTTTGTCGTCGTCCTGTCCGGCCAGCTCGACATCCTGGTGGTCGACCATGACGGGGCGGAGCGGCTGATCGTGCGCCACGGCGCCGGCATGTTCACCGGCGAGATCAACATGTTTTCCGACCGCCGCAACATCGTCATCGGCCGCATCGCCGAGGCCGGCGAGATGCTGATCGTGCCGCGCGCCGACTTCCGCCGGCTGATCGCCCAGGATGCGGAGCTCTCGGAACTGGTGATGCGCGCCTTCATCCTGCGGCGCACCGTGCTGATCGAGGAGGGCTTCGGCGATCTGGTCCTGATCGGATCGTCCAACTCGGCCGGCACGCTCAGGCTGCGGCGCTTCCTGTCGCGCAACGGGCACCCGTTCCGCTTCATGGATGTGGAGCGCGACAAGGAGGCGGAGAGTGCACTCTGCGCGTTTCAGGTGCCGCCCGAGAGCATTCCCATCGTCATCCTGCGCGGCTCGGAGGTCCTGAAGAACCCAAGCGAGCGGGAACTGGCCGACCAACTCGGACTGTCGGACATCGGCGTGGGAGACGACATCTATGACGTCGTCGTGGTCGGCGCCGGACCGTCGGGGCTCGCGAGCTCGGTCTACGCCGCATCGGAGGGGCTGCGGGTGCTCACCCTGGAGGCGGAGGCCTGGGGCGGGCAAGCCGCCACCTCCTCGAAGATCGAGAACTATCTCGGCTTCCCGACCGGCATCTCCGGTCAGGCCCTGGCCGCCCGCGGCTTCACCCAGGCGCAGAAATTCGGCGCCCAGATCGCCCTGCCGCGCAGCGTCGAGTCGCTCGATTGCGGCCTCAGGCCTTACACGCTCACCCTGGACGATGGGACGCGGGTGCGCACCGCCACCATCGTGGTGGCCTCGGGCGCCACCTATCGGCGGCTGGACATCGACAATGGCGGCGACTTCGAAGGCAGCGGCATCTATTTCGGCGCGACACAGCTCGAGGCGGCGTTCTGCAAGGATGCCGAGGTGGTGGTGGTGGGCGGCGGCAATTCAGCCGGGCAGGCGGCGGTGTTCCTGTCGCAGCACGCCTCCAGGGTCCACATCCTGGTCCGCCGGTCGGACCTGTCGGGCACCATGTCGCGCTACCTGATCGAACGCATCGAGGCCGAGCCGCATATCGAGCTGCATCCGTTCACCGAGGTGGTCGGCGTGTCCGGCAACGGCCATCTCGACGGCATGACCTGGCGCAACCGGGAGACCGGCGAGACCGAGAATCGCGCCATCCGGCACCTCTTCGTGATGATCGGCGCGCAGCCCAACGCGGGCTGGATCGAATCCGGCGTGGCGCTGGACGACAAGGGCTTCATCGTCACCGGGCCGGATCTGCGCCCGGAGGCGCTGGCCGATGCGAAGTGGCCGCTGGCGCGTTCGCCCTTCCTGGTGGAGACCACCCGCCCGGGCATCTTTGCCGTCGGCGACGTCCGCTCGGGCAGCGTCAAGCGCGTCGCCTCGGCGGTCGGCGAGGGCTCGATCGCGGTCCAGTTCATCCACCGCGTGCTGGCGGAGAATGTCGGATGATCACCGGATAATCTCGGCCGGTATCTTCGATTGGGGTCGGCTCCTGAAGGACCGAATCCGGATCGAGGCTGCGCATGGCCTCGTACTGGCTGAGGAAGACCTGGCCGGTGAGGTGGTCGAGGAATTCGGAGCGTTTCAGGCGGTCGGTCACCGGGCCCTTCACTTCGGAGAGATGAAGCCGGACACCGGCGCTCTTCAGCCGGTCTGTGATGGCTTCCAGGCTTTCCAGGGCGCTGGCGTCGATGAAATTCACCGCCGGACACATCAGCACCACGTCGGTGACCTTCGGCCGGTCGGCGACGGCGGCGAGGATCTGCCGTTCCAGGTAGCGGCTGTTGGCGAAATAGAGGCTTTCGTCGACCCGGATGGTCAGCACGGTCTCGCTCTGGATGACCGCATGCCGCTCGACGTTGCGGAAATGCTCGGTGCCCGGCACCTGGCCGACGACCGCCATGTGCGGCCGCGTCGTGCGCCACAGGAACAGCACGACGGACAAGGCCACGCCAGCCACGATGCCGGCCTCCACGCCCACCGAAAGCACCAGGGCGATGGTCGTGGCCATGGCGGCGAAATCGGCCTTGGAATACCGCCAGGTCCGGCGGATTGCCCCGAGATCGACCAGCGACAGGACGGCGACAATGATGGTCGCCGCCAGCACGGCGTTGGGCAGGTGGAAGAACAGCGGTGTCAGGAAGGCCACGGTGAGCGCGATCAGGCCGGCCGTGATGATCCCGGCCATGGGCGTCTCGGCCCCGGCGGCGAAGTTGACCACCGAGCGCGAGAACCCGCCGGTCACCGGATAGCCGCCGGTGATCGCCGCGCCCAGATTGGCCGCCCCCAGGCCGACCAGCTCCTGATTGGCGTCGATGCGCTGCCGGCGCCTGGCCGCCAGCGTTTCGGCCACGGAAACCGACTCGACGAAGCCCACCAGGCCGATCAGGACTGCGGCTGGCAGCAGCCGTTGCCAGAGTTCGAGATCGAAGGCCGGCAAGGTCAGGGGCGGCAGTCCGCGCGGGATATCGCCGACGATGCGGACCCCGGCCTCCTGCAAATCCAGCAGCGTCACCGCCGCAATGCTGGCGATGACGGCGGCGACCGGTCCTGCCTTGGCCAGCGCGTCGGCCAGCCGCGGCGCGAGGCCGGCGCGCACCAGCAGCGGTTTCAGCCGCGCCCGTACCCAGACCAGAAAGGCGATGCCGAGCGCGCCGATGGCCAGGGTTGGCAGGTTGGTTGCGGCCACCTGGTCCAACAGAGCCGGTGCGATCTCGGCCAGGCTGTGGCCCTGCACCGGCAGGCCCAGAATGTGCTTCATCTGGCTCACCGCGATCAGGACAGCGGAAGCGCTGATGAAGCCGGATATCACCGGGTGGCTCAACAGATTGGCGATGGCACCCAGCCGCGCGAGGCCAAGGCCCAGCAGGAAAAGCCCTGACAGCAGGGCCAGCAGCAGGGCGGCGGCCAGGTATTCCGGCGAGCCCGGCGCGGCGATCTTGCTGATCGCGGCCGCGGTCATCAGCGAAACGACGGCCACCGGCCCGACCGACAATGTCCGGCTGCTGCCGAACAGGGCATAGGCGATCAGCGGCAGGATGCTGGCATAGAGCCCCACCTGAGGCGGCAGGCCGGCGAGCAGCGCATAGGCCAGGCTCTGCGGGATCAGCATGATCGTCACGATGATCCCGGCCAAGAGGTCGCTGGCCAGATGAGATCGCCGATACGTCCTGAGCCAGCCGGCGGCCGGGACGATACTCGCCAGAGGTACTCTCATGTTGGCGGTTTGCCCGTTCCAGTTATTTCATGCGTGACCGTCGTTTCTGGCCCGACTCTTGATCGTGTTCCGTTTTTCCGAGCCCCCTCACCCTAGCCCTCTCCCGCGAGGGGAGAGGGAATCCTAGCGGGTTCCCCAATGCGACTCCTCTCCCCTTGCGGGAGAGGAAGGGGCCCGCGGCGAAGCCGTGGGAAGGTGAGGGGGCTCGGGACATCCGAGCCCCGTTGCCATCACGCCCGCCTCGCCTTGCCGGGCTCGGTGTAGTCGCAGGCTTCCTGGGCGGCATGCGCGCCGGGCTCGTGCGGCAGGCGCTCGGGTGCGGCCAGCCATTCATGGCCTTTCAGCATCAGGTCCCAATAGATCGGCGGCAGCAGCTTCTCCTTCAGCAGCCAGGCCAGGCGGCTCGGCTTCGTCGCATCGATGAACGGGAAGGTCGGCAGCAGCTTGCCGCCATAGCCGAACTCGGCCAGCACGATCCGGCCGCGCTCGACGGTCAGCGGGCAGGAGCCGTAACCGTCATAGATCGACCGCGGTCCCTGTCCGTCCAGCACGGACAGCACGTTCTCCGCCACCACCGGCGCCTGTTTGCGGGCGGCAGCCGCGGTCTTCGCGTTCGGTGCCGAGCAGGCGTCGCCCAGTCCGAACACGTTGCCGTAGCGCGTGTGCTGCAGCGTCTCCGGGCTGACCTCGATCCAGCCGACCTTGTCGGCCAGCGGGCTCTTGCGGATGAGGTCGGGCGCGGTCTGCGGCGGGCAGACATGGATCATGTCGAAGGATTTCTCCACCGTCTCGATCGCCCCGTCGGCATCCTTGACGGTGAACCAGGCCTTCCTGGCAGGCCCATCGACCGCCTTCAGGTTGGCGTTGAAGCAGAGCTCGGCGCCATAGCGCTCGACATAGGCCATCAGGCTGGGCACGAAGTCCTTGACCCCGAACAGCACCGGCGTCGCGGTGTTGAACGAGACGTCGATATCGCCCAGCACGCCCTTGCGGCGCCAGTAATCGCAGGCCAGATACATCGCCTTCTGCGGCGCGCCGGCGCATTTGATCGGCATCGGCGGCTGGGTGAACAGCGCCGTGCCGCCCCGCGTGGCCTGCACCAGCTCCCAGGTATAGGGCGCCATCTCGAACAGATAGTTCGAGGTGACGCCGTTGCGGCCCAGCGTTTCTTTCAGGCCGTCGACCGCTGCCCAGTCCAGCTTGATGCCGGGGGCGGCGACCAGGGTGCGATAGTGCAGGCGCTCGCCGTCCTCCAGCACCACCTCGTTGCGTTCGGGCTCGAAGCCCGCGACGGCGGCGCGAATCCATTTCACGCCCTTGGGCATCACATCGGCCATGGCCCGCTCGGTCTTGGCGCGGTCGAAGACGCCGCCGCCGACCAGGGTCCAGCCGGGCTGGTAGTAGTGCTTGTCGCGCGGCTCGACGATGGCGATCGTGAGGGACGGCCGCCGTTTCAGCAGGCTGGATGCAGTGGAGATTCCCGCCGAGCCGCCGCCGACCACCACGACATCGTAGGGTGCCGCCGTCGGCACCCGCTGCATGGGCACCACCTTGCCGGCTTCTCCGGCGATCTGGCCGCTACGCCAGCGCGCTTCCAGGCGCGGACGCAGCGCTTCCAGATCGTAGCCAGCGGCGGCGGTCGTCGAGAGCACGGCCTCCGGGGCCAGATGATAGGCCTCCGACAGCGCCCAAAGCGTGCTGGAGCGGGTTCCGGTTCGGCAGAAGGCCAGCACCGGACCCTTCAATTCCGACAGGGCTGCGGCAAAATCGGCGACGTCGTCATCGGTCACCTTGCCGGACTCCACCGGCACGTGGCGATAGTCGAGCCCGTTTCGCTCGGCCGCAGCGGCAAGGTCCGCACTGCTCGGCTGATCCTCGGATTCGCCGTCCGGTCGGTTGCTGACGATCGACTTGAATCCCTGTGCGGCAACGATGCCCAGGTCGGTCTCGGCCACCTGCGGCGACACGGACAGGAACGGCGTCAGCCTGGCTAGCGTTTCCATCTTCGGTCTCCTCCCGATACTCCTTGATTGCACACGCCGGTGCGCGCTCAGAGCGCGTTGACCGGGATCTTCAGATAGCTGACGCCGTTGTCCTCCGGCGGCGGCAGGTCGCCGGCGCGGATGTTGACCTGGACCGAGGGGAGGATCAGGGCCGGCATGTCGAGCGTCTTGTCGCGCTCGGTGCGCATCTTCACGAAGTCCGCCTCGGCGGTGCCCTCATGGACGTGGATGTTCCGGGCCCGCTCCTCGGCGACGGTGGTTTCCCAGGCGAAGGCGTCGCGGCCCGGAGCCTTGTAGTCGTGGCACAGAAACAGCCGGGTCTCCGGCGGCAGGGCCAGCACCTTCTGGATCGACTGGAACAGCGTTCCGGCGTCGCCCCCCGGGAAGTCGGTCCGGGCGGTCCCGAAGTCCGGCATGAACAGCGTGTCCCCGACAAAGGCGGCGTCGCCCATCACGTAGGTCAAGCAGGCCGGAGTATGCCCCGGCGTATGCAGCACCCGGGCCTCGAGGCCGCCGATGCGGAAGGTCTCGCCATCCTTGAACAGATGGTCGAATTGCTCGCCATTGGCATGGAAGGATTGTTCCGCGTTAAAGACCGCCTTGAAGATCTTTTGCACATCGGTGATGTGTTCGCCGATGGCGGTGCGGCCGCCGACCTGTGCCTTGAGATACGGGGCTGCGGTCAGATGGTCGGCATGGGCGTGGGTCTCCAGGATCCAGTCGACCGTCAGATCCCGGGACCGGACATGAGCGATCACCGCGTCCGCCGAGGCGGTGCCGGTACGGCCCGATTTCGGGTCGTAATCCAGCACCGAGTCGATGATGGCGCAGTGCCCGGTCGACGGGTCGGTGACCACATGGGTCGCCGTGAAGGTCGCCTCGTCGAAGAAGGATTTCACATCGGGTTTCACCAGAACCTCTGTTGTCATGACAGGTCCTCCGAGTCTTCGGATTGCGGCGGGGAACGTGTTTCAGGGTGCGGCCCCGGAGTGGCCGTCAGGCGCTGTCCGTGCCCAGCTTGCCCTGCGGCGCGACCTTGCAGGTGCGGAGGCCAAAAAGCCGGTAGGCCGGGCAGAAGCCGACCAGGGCCGTTGCGACCGGGATCACGCCGATCCATCCCCACGGGGTCTGCGGCCCGACAAAGACGATGGCGATCAGGGCGAAGCCGACGATCAGGCGCGCGACGCGATCGATGGTTCCGACGTTTTTCATGGGTGGGGCTCCTCTACTCAGATCCATCTCAGATGCTGCAATCTGCGCGCCGGGCCCGCCGGCCGTCGGTGATAAAGTCACGCTAGGTCTTGTCGGCGATCTCCTTCAGGGCCGCAGCGTCCACGATATCGATCCGGCCGCGCTCGCGCCGGACATAGCCGTGCCGCTCGAATTCCTTCAGCTGCCGGCTGACCACCTCGCGCGCCGTGCCCAGTTCGACGGCCAGCTCCTGATGGGTCAGGGACAGGGTGCCCGGCGGGTCCTGCAAGTCCAGCATGCGCTCGGCGAGGCGCGCGTCGATATGGCGGAACGCGACCTCCTCCACCAGCAGCAGCAGGTCGGTCAACCGGCTGGCATAGGCGCTGAACACAAAGTCCCGGAAGCGTGGCGACTCCGCCAGCAGCCGGTCGAAGCACGCGCGCGGCACGGCCAGCGCCGAAACTTCGGTCTCCGCGATGGCCTCGGCGGCGTAATCCTCATGGGCCAGCAGGCACGCCGTTGTCAGGACACAGGACTCGCCCCCGGCAAGCCGGTAGAGCACGATCTCCCGGCCCGACTCCGATAGCTGCTGCACCCGCACCCGGCCGCTGGCCACCATCAGGTAGTTGCCGCAAGGCATACCGGCTTCGAACGCCTTTGCGCCGGCCGGCAGGGTGACCGGGATCGCAGACTGCTCGAGCAGTCGCAGGGATTGCTCCTCGAGGTGGTGCAACGCCGGAAACCGGTCCAGCAGTGTCCCCTGCCGCTCCTCAGTATTCATAGGGGTGCCTGGTCGCTCTCGTTGAGCGCCCAAATCTAACGGAAGTTAGGTCTTTGAAGATTGATTCCAGTCAACCGGCGTCGGCCACTCCGCGGGCGGCCACCAGCTGGCCAGGTCGCAGGCCGAACAGGCGGGTCGTGGGGCCGACGCAAGCGAGAATATCGTCCGGCGCGCCGTGTTCGATGATACGTCCTCCGGCCACATGCCAGACCTTGTCGGCCGACAGCAACCGCTGCGGATCATGGGTGACGACCAGGGTCATGCCGGAGCGGTCTCGCAGCACCCGGTTCAGCGTGCTCCGGCCGGCGGTGTCCAATTCGGAATCCGGTTCGTCCAGCAGCAGGATCGGCGGCGCGCCCATCAGCGCCCGGGCCAGGCAGATGCGCTGGGCGAGACCGGTGGGAATGTTGCGGCTGGATTCCTGAAGCCGGGTTTCCGGGCCGGCGGGGAAATGCGGTCCCTCCAGGTCCACGCCGCACCGGGCGGCGATGGCGGCGATGTCGTCATCCGATGCATCCGGCACGCGATAGCGCAGGTTCCAGCCCAGCGTGCCGCTGAGCAGGGGCAGGGTCGGCGACATGATGCCCACGGCCTCGCGGATCGACGCCAGCGTGCATTTCGACAGGTCCTGGCCGTCAATCGTGACCCGCCCGCGATCCGGTGGGATCAGCCCGGCGGCGAGCATCAGCAAAGTCGACTTGCCGCCGCCATTGGGGCCGACAATGGCCACCATCTCGCCGGGTTCGACCGACACTGTCAGATCCGCGGCGCCGGGATCGATGCCGACTCCTTCCATCGCCAACCGGCCACGCTCGACGCTGAGCTCCGCCCGGCGGCGCTTGCCGCGCTCCATGGAGGGCAGGGCCAGGAACACCTCGATCTTCTGGCGCGCCACCTTGAAGTTCTGCCAGTAGTCGAAGACCCGTGCCATGTCGCGCAGCGGCGTGGCCAGCAGGCCCAGCACGGTCAGGGTCGCGAACAGGGTGCCCGGCGTTGCGGCGCCGCGCTGGATCTCGAACATGCCGATGAAGATGACGAGCCCGACGCACAGCGTGGCGCCTGCCTCCGGCAAGACCCGTACGATGGCGGAGATGCGGGCTCTGGCGACTGCGGAGGCGATCAGCCGCTTGGTCTGCCGGCGCAACCGCCGCTGTTCCTTCTGCGACCGTCCGAAGGCCTGCACCACGGCGGCCGATGACAGCTTCTCGCCCAGATTGCCGGCCAGCTGCGAGCGGCGCCGTCGCGCCTCGCGGACCCGTCTGGCGAGCACGGGTCCGAACAGCAGCATGATGCCCATCGCCGTCAGGGATACCGCGGCGACGGCCGCCGCGATGCGCAGGTTCATGATCGCCAGCATGGTCAGCGTGCCGGCGATCATGATGCCGCCGATCAGAAGCGGCGCCACGCCCTGGCTGATCCACAGCCTGAGGGCGTTCAGATCGCCGATGAAGCGCAGCATCAGATGCCCGCAGCGGCGGCGCTGGAAGTCCCGCAGCGGCACCGTCAGCAGATGCTTGAACAGCATGTGGCGCACGCTGCCCACGAAGCTCTGTCCCAGCGCCTCGGCCGTCGCGCGTTCTAGGGTACGGAACAGGATCAGGGCGCCTGCGATGCCGGCGAATCCGGCCAGCATCAGGGCAAGGGCGGTCGTGTCCAGCGCCTGGTCCGAGCGCAGGAAGGCATCGAACGAATGTCGCACCAGGTAGGCGGTGCCAACGGCCACGCCCGCCTGTGCGACACCGCAGCCGATGAGCCCGGCGAATTGCCGGGCCCGACCGGCGCCCAAAAGGGACGGCAGGCTCATTACGCGGAGCGCCGGACCGGCATCGGCGTCACCAGCCCGGCGGCGAATTCGGGATCGCTGAGCTGCTCCTTGGTGAGCACCGGCACCCTGGCCGCCGCCTCGAATTCGCGGCAGGCCAGCGGCGACCGGGTGATTACGCCGCTCACGCCCATCACCGGCAGCCCGGCCTCGGCGATCATGCCGGCCCCGCTGACCGCGCTCACCGCGTCGCCGGCCGCGAACACCACCCCTTCGATGATGGTGCGGAACAGCTGCGACTGCATCAGGGCGGCCGTCTCGCGCTGGAAGATGCCGTCGGCGACCTCCATGACGATCACATCCGCGCCGGCATGAACCAGATGACCAAGCACCGTCTGCATGACCCGCTCGATCTCCGCAGGATCGACGCGGTAGGTCGAGCCATGGCCGGCATCGGTGAAGTCCAGCACTTTGTGGGCGCCGGCATCGGTGAAGGACCAGACGTCGCCGCCGGCGCCGGTGCCGGTCACCTTGGTGGCGCCGACCCGCATGCCGGCCAAGGTCAGGCCGCGCACCAGGCTGGCCGCCGTGGTGGTCTTGCCGGCATTCATCGAGGTGCCCAGCACCGCCAGGACCGGGATGCCGCCGACATAGCTGACCGGGGCCAGGGCATAGTCGCGCAGGTTGACCGTCCGACCGTCGCGGTTGGTGATCAGCCCGATCGGGGTGAGTTCGGTGGCCGGCGCCATGCGAGCATGGCTGCACAGCACACGGCCTGCCAATCCGCCGGCGGCGATCAGATGGCAGCGGCCGTCCTCGACGCCGACTTCGGCCTCGAACTGGTCCGGCGCATAGCGCTCGCCGAAGGCGACGATGATCTCGTCCCCGGTATGGATCGCCGCGCGCCGACCGTTCTGCAGCTGCAGGCCGGTGTGCTGGCCGATCCTCTCCACCCGCGCCAACACCAGGTCGCCGGGAGCCGGATCCGCGATATCGGTGTCGATGGCGCGCAAGTCGGCCGTGTGTACGCGCCGCGTCGTGAAGGCCATCTTGGTCTTGGCAAGTCGGCCGGGGTTCAAACTGATGGCTGGCATGGTGATCTCCTCTGAGCTGGCCATGTATGGGCGTCGCGCTCCTGCGGCGTGGTGTGCTGGCCCGGTGTCCCGATTGGGCTGTGAGGAGAGAATGGCAGGCCGGAATGATGGGGGTCTGACGATGCGATTAATCGCGGCTGAATGGCACATGAACAACAAATGAAGGGTATGAGTTTCGAAAATCGCTCGGCGAAAAAGCAGGAAAAGCGGGCCTTTCGGGCCCGCTTTCCATGGCTGTTCGTGAGGTTGGATCAGGGCCGGCCGAGGCCGGCGAGGTCGGTCAGTTGGAGTCGATCTTGTAGCCGTAGCCGCGCACCGTCTTGATCAGCTGCTCCGGCTCGTCGTCATCGATCTTGGCCCGCAGGCGCCTGATATAGACGTCGACCACATTGGTCAGCGGATCGGTCGAATAGCCCCACACCGCGTCGAGGATGCGGGCCCGGCTCATGACCCGGCCGGGGGCGCTCATCAGGAATTCCAGAAGGGCGAGCTCCTTGGCGGTCAGTTCGACGAGGCGGTCGCCGCGTCGGACCTCCAGGGTGTCCCGGTCGAAGCTGAGCGTGCCGACCTGCAGCAGGGACGTCTTTTCCGCGAAGCCGCCGCTGCGCCGCAACAACGCCTCGATGCGGGCCAGCAATTCGGTGAAGGCGAAGGGCTTGGCGAGGTAGTCGTCGGCGCCCAGCCGCAGACCGCTGACCTTGTCCTCCAGGGAGTCCATCGCCGTCAGCATCAGGATCGGCGTCCGCACGCCGGAGGCCCGCAATTCCTGGCAGACATCCCGGCCATGCATGCCCGGCAGCATGAGGTCCAGGATGATCAGGCCATGTTCGCTGGAACGACCCATCTCGAACCCCTCCGGCCCGGTTCGGGCGACGGTGACGCCCATACCCTCGGCCTTCAGGCCGCGTTCCAGGAAGCTGATGATCCGCTCGTCATCCTCGATCAGCAGGATTGTCATTCGTCCGACCCAGTTGCCACAGGACGGATCGGCGGCGACCGGGACTGGCAGGAGGCATGTCATGATCACGAATCCCTACAGCTCGCGGTCCCGACCGGATCGGTCCCGACGTATATCTGCGGCAATTCGTCAGAATCGGTAGTGATGCTTCCCAGTTGTCGGTTCATGGCCCGCACGACCTTGTTCCGTGTCTGCTTACGCAGTGTTTGTCTGTTGAGTCGCGGCAGTCCGGTTTATCTGCAGGGCCGCCGCGCCCGTCTGTTCCGATAACGGCGCGGGGAACCGATTATTCCGCAGTGCGGCACGAATAATTGCGATCGGATCGCCGTCGCCGGCACCTGGGCGGGTTTGGAGGATCGTCTCGCCAGAGTCAGGCCGACTGCATGGCCTCGGCGGACATCGGCAGGCACACGGTGACGGTCGTGCCGTGTCCGGCGGTGCTGTCGATGGCGATTTCGCCGTCATGGGCTTCGACGATGGCCCGCGCCAATGGCAGGCCGAGGCCGGTGCCTTCCGGAGACATGCGCTGACCCGCCTCGCTCCGGTAGTAGCGTTCGAACAGGTGCGGCAGCTCGTGGGCCGGGATGCCGGGCCCTTCGTCGATCACGCGAATGCAGGCCCGGGAGTCCTCGCGCCCGATCTCGATGGAGATGGCGCCATCGGGCTTGGAATACCGGATGGCGTTGTCGATCAGGATGAAAAACAGCTGGGTCAGCCGACCGGAATCTCCGGGCACGATGATGTCTGCGGCGCCATCCGGCTGGGCGACCGCAATCCGGTGGTCGTTCAACAGCACCGACGCATCGCGGCAGGTCTTGGCCAGCAGGTCGGGCAGCGACACGGCGGCCAGGGTCAGCCGGGCGGCGCCAGCCTGGGTCCGGGCCATCAACAGCAGATCGTCGACCAGCCGCGCTAGCTGCGCCGACAGGTCGACGATGCGGTCCAGGGCTTCGCGGTATTCATCCTTGTTCGCGGCCCGCCGACGCAGTGTCACCTCGGCTTCCCCCCGGATCACCGTCAGGGGCGTGCGCAGCTCATGGCTGACATCGGCCAGGAAGCGCCGCCGCTCGCGGTCTGTCCGGCGCAGCGCGGAATTGGCGTCGTTCAGCTCTTCGGTGCGTTTCGCGACCTCGCGCTCCAGACCGGCGCGCGCCTCCAGAAGGTCGCGGCGCTGCTGCTCCAGTTTTGCCGCCATCTGGTTGAATCCGCCGGCCAGGGCGGCGAACTCGTCCCGGCCCGAGATCGCGATACGATGATCCAGCGCTCCCTGGGACAGCTTCCGGGTCCCGCCCAGCAATGTCTCCATCGGTGCGCGCAGGCGGCGCAACAGCACGAATCCGGCCAGGGCGACGAAGGCCACCGAGACCGCGGCCGTCAGCCAAGCGACCCGGGTCAGCAGCGCCAGCAGGGCCTGCGCCTCGCGGTCGGCCACCACGACCTCCTCCTCCTCGTCAAGGATCGCCGCATCGACCAATTCGGCAAAGCTGCCGTCGATGCGGGTTTCCAGGAGCTCGGAGAGACGTGGCCAGGCATCCTGCGGGCGGCCGGCGTCGAACAAGGCGATGACCTCCAGGAACTCCGACTGCGCCTCGTCGATGGTCCGCTCGATCTCGCCGATGCGCAGCAGTTCGAGCTCTTCCGATTCGACCTCGTCTTCCTCCACGAAGTCGCGCTCTGCCGTCGTCAGCTCCTTGACCCGGTCCAGGGCCGCATCGACCTCGCGCCGCGAGGGCGAGACGTCGACCCGGCTGCGCCAGTCGTCGATCAGGATGATGTCGGCAAGCTGCTTGAAGTGATGGTAGGTCTCGTCCGACAGTCGCAGATAGGCCTCAAGATTGTAATGGGCCAGTTGGCTGCGTTGCAGGTAGTAGCTCGAGCGGTTCGCGCCCCATAGCAGCACGCCCGCCAGAAAAAGCACGAACGCAAGCATCGCCGCGAAAGCGAGCGTGAGTTTCGTCGTGAACATGGGGGCAATATATGAGCGTGATCGGGCCGGCGGGCCCGAATTCACATTACAAACAGATTAACAGCCGGTGACGGTCCGACGGCCTTACGGGGCTTTCCGTGTTCGCCGGCCAGGTGGTTCAGCGCCGCGATGGCCATGCGCGACTCGATCAGCAGCGTCATCAGGGCCGAGAACATATCCACGCAACGCACTCCCGATAGGGTCCGACCAGGCTGCATCGGCCGGCGATGCTGGCGCCGCCGCAGCCGACTGGCTAACGTTGATGCTCCGGGTCTCGGAACTGTAACGCCGCACGTCGTATCGGCATCAATTCAACCAGGTCCTGGCCGGCCGCAGCGCCGGGGCATGCGACAACAGGGGGTTGATATGGGTGACAAGACGGCCGCCGGACTGCCGGCGATCGCGATGGAGAAGGACGGGCCGCTGAAGGTTACCGGCTTGGAGACCTTCACCAATTCGCGCGGCGAACCGATCAAGACACGCAAGACCGTCTACCTGTGTCGCTGCGGCGCGTCCAAGAACAAGCCGTTTTGCGACGGCACCCATTCCGCCATCGGCTTCACCGACGAGAAATCGCCGGACCGGATGGCCGACCAGCTCGACGACTATGCCGGCAAGGACCTCACGGTGCGCGACAATCGCGGCGTGTGTTCCCATGCCGGGTTCTGCACCTCCGGCCTGTCCAGCGTCTGGCGCACCACGATCGAGCCCTGGATCGATCCCGACGGCGCCGCCGCCGACGAGATCAAGGCGATCATCCATCAATGCCCGTCCGGCGCGCTGAGCTACGTGGAGGCGGGCGAGACCAAGACCGACTACCACGACACGCCGGAGATCCATGTCTCCCGCGACGGCCCGTACTACGTCCGCGGCGGCATTACGCTGGAGGATTGCGAGTTCGGCGCCGGCGCCAGCCGCGAGCATTACGTGCTGTGCCGCTGCGGCCATTCCAAGAACAAGCCTTTCTGCGACGGCAGCCATTGGTATGCCGGGTTCCGCGACGACGAGGCGCTGACCATCGCCAAGGCCAATCGCGGCGAGGAGGATGGCGAGGAGGCCTGGGCGCCGGTGGGCAAGGCGGACGATTTCGCGGTCGGTTCGGTGAACGCGCTCACAATCGGCGAGAAGCAGGTGGCGCTGGTCCGCACCGAGGAAGGCTTCTTCGCGCTCGACGGCCGCTGCCCGCATCAGGGCGGCCCGCTGGCGGAAGGCGCCATCTGCGACGGCGCACTGCGCTGCCCCTGGCACGGCTACGACTTCAACCTGAAGACCGGCAAGGGCGTCGGTAATGACGAGGCCGCGGAAACCATTAAGGTCCGCGAGCAGGATGGCACCGTCGAGATCGCCGTACCGCAGCCCAAGCGCTCGAACTGGACCGCGTCGCACGTCATCGCCGAGACACTGGTGGAATGGGGCGTCGATACCGTATTCGGCATGGTCGGGCATTCCAATCTCGGCATGGCCGAGGCGATCCGCATCCAGGAAGGCCGTGGCAAGATGCGCTTCTTCGGCATCCGGCATGAGGGGGCGGCAGCCTTCGCCTGCTCAGGCTATGCCAAGGCGACGGGCAAACCGGCCGCCTGCCTGGCCATCGCCGGGCCGGGCGCCACCAACCTGCTGACCGGGCTGTGGGACGCCAAGGTGGACCGCGCCCCGGTCATCGCGCTGACCGGCCAGGTGCAGACCCAGGTCATGGGGCCGGGCGCCTTCCAGGACATCGACCTCGCCTCCGCCTTCGAGGCGGTGGCGCGGTTCAGCCAGACCGTGCTGCACGACAGCAAGCATTCCGAGCTGGCCTCGCTGGCGGCCAAGAACGCCATCGTCGAGCGCGACGTCTCCCATCTCATCCTGCCCGACGAGGTGCAGGTCATCGATGCCGGCACCGAGGGTCCGGGCCGGGCCGATGGCCGGCTGTCGGCCACCGCCATCACCCCGCCGAAGGAGTCGGTGGACCTGGCGCTCTACCGCATCGCCCGGGCGACCCGGCCGGTGATCATCGTCGGCTATGGCGCTCGCGACGGCATGGAGGAGGTGACGGCGCTCGCCGAGGCCCTGAACTGCCCGGTCATCACCACCTTCAAGGCCAAGGGGCAGATCAGCGACTCCCATCCCTTGGGCGCAGGTGTGCTGGGCCGCAGCGGCACGCCGGTGGCCAGCTGGTTCATGAACGAGTCCGACCTGCTGATCGTGTTCGGAGCGTCGTTCTCGCATCACACCGGCATCGAGCAGGCCAAGCCGACCATCCAGGTCGATTTCGACCGCATGGCGCTGGGCAAGTTCCACGGTGTGCACGAGCCGGTCTGGGGCGATATCGGGGTCACCGCGGCGCTGTTCCGCGACGGGCTGCCAGCGAAATGCGCCTGCACCGACCAGCGCGCCGAGCTCGCCCAGCGCTGGGCCGTGTGGCGGGCGGAGAAGGAGCTGCGCGCCGGCAAGGACGATGGCAACGGCATCAACTCCGCACTGCTGTTCAAGCACCTCTCAGAGGCGGTGCCCGGCGACGCCATCCTCAGCGTCGATGTGGGCAACAACACCTATTCCTTCGGCCGCTATTTCGAATGCGACAGCCAGTCGGTGCTGATGTCCGGCTATCTGGGTTCGATCGGCTTCGGCTTCCCGGCGGCGATGGGCGCCTGGGCGGCGGATACCGGCCGCAAGGTGGTGTCGATCAGCGGCGATGGCGGCTTCGGCCAGTACATGGGCGAGTTCACCACCGCGGTGAAATACGGAATGAACATCACCCATGTCCTGCTGAACAATGGCGAGCTCGGCAAGATCTCCAAGGAGCAGCGGGACGGCGAATGGAAGGTCTGGCAGACCAGCCTGCACAACCCCAGCTTCGCCGAGTACGCCCGCCTCTGCGGCGGCCACGGGGTTCGGGTGGAGAAGCCCAAGGACCTGTCCAAGGCCTTCGAGGAGGCGCTGACGGTCGACGGGCCGGCCCTGGTCGAGGTGATGACCGACCCGCTTCTGACCTAGGTCCTAGCTCAAGGGGATTTCGGTGCCGGTCTTGTTCGCCTGATAGGTCTCCGACATCTCCGCATAGACACGCTTCAGGGCATCGACCCGGGCCAGATATCCGGCCCTGTCATCCGGCTCGCAGGCGGCGATCAGCTCCACCAGGCCGGCGCTGGTCCAATAGGCGTTGCTCTTCGCATAGCCGCCGGGGTCGAGGCGGAAGACCTCCTTCAGGATCCTCAGATCGTGCGGAATGGCGAAGTCGTCCCGCGAGTTCTCGTGGCTGAACAGGTAGTGGAAATTGTCGTAGCCGGCCCAGGTGATCGCCGAGAGGCACATGGAGCAGGGCTCGTGGGTGGAGAGGAACAGGCACTCCGCCGGCGCGGGCCGCTGCGCTCGCGGCATTTCGTAGAGCAGTTTCAGCGTATGCACCTCGCCGTGCCAGAGCGGGTTTTCCGTCTCGTTGTTGGTGCCGGCGATGACTAGGGAGAGGTCGGATTTCCGCAGGATGGCGGCGCCGAAGACCTTGTTGCCCGCCGCCACGCCGTCACGGGTCAGCGGGACGATGTCGTCCTCGATCGTCTGCAGCATCCGGTCGATCAGCCGGTGATCGTTCATGGAGTCCTTCCCCTTCGAAATGCGGACCTTACAGGATCAATCGGGGGCGACGGAAATCCGGCCACCGAAAATTGTGATCGCTTCGCCGCCGCATCGGATTCGACATTTCGAGCTCGAGCCCTCATATCAGCGGCAGTGCGGTAGGGGACATTTCCGAACATGAAGAAGTGGCTTTCATTCGTGACCACGGTCGCGGTGCTTTCGGCCGTGGCGGTCGCGTATTGGTGGGTGGCATTGCGCGAGAACCCGGGCGCCCAGGCCCAGATGACCGGGGCGGTGCCGCCGGGAGTGGTGGTCGAGGCCAGCGAGGCCATTCGCGCCACCTCGGTGCGCAAGCTCAAGGCGATCGGCACGCTGGCCTCCAACCAGTCGGTGGTGGTGCGGCCGGAGATCGCCGGCCGCCTGGCCGTGATCCATTTCGCGGATGGCGCGGAGGTCGCCGCCGGAACCTTGCTGGCGGAGCTGGACAAGAGCGTCTGGGCGGCCGAATTGGCCGAGGCCCAGGCGATGCTGGATCTGGCCGAGCGGGAATTCGTCCGGGCCAGCGAGTTGCTGGAGCGCGGCGCCGGGACCGCGTCGCGCCGCGACGAGGCCGAGGCGGCGCTGCTGTCGGCACGGGCGATCGTCAATCTGGCCCAGGCGCGGCTGGACAAATGCGAGATCTATGCGCCGTTCGACGGCCGGGTCGGTATCCGGGCGGTCGATATCGGCGACTTCCTGGCGGCCGGCGACGACATCGTGAACATAGAGCAGATCGCCCCGATCAAGGTCGATTTCGAGGTGCCGGAACGCTTCCTGACCGATCTTGAGGTTGGCAAGGTCGTGGAACTGCGTAGCGACGCCTATCCGGGCCAAATCTTCGAGGCGGAGATCGGCGCCATCGATCCCTTGATCAATGCCCGTACCCGCGCGGTCCGGGTTCAGGCCCTGGCCGAAAACGATGAGGGGCTGTTGCGGCCCGGCCAGTTCGTCTCGGTCACGGTCCGGGTCGATGAGCGGCGCGGGGCCACCTTCGTGCCGGAACAGGCGCTGATCCCGAATGTCGAACAGCCCTTCGTCTACCGCATCGTCGAGGGCAAGGTGGAGATCGTGCCGGTGGAGGCCGGCACCCGGATCGCCCGCCATGTGGAGATCCGCGGCGACAGCGTTTCGCCCGGCGACCTGATCGTCACCGCCGGCCAGCAGCGGCTGGCCGATGGCGTGCCGGTGATCCCGAAGGACCCGACCTTCGTGCCGCCGAGCCCGCCGGATGAGGAAATCCAGATCCTGACGCAGTAAGCGATCGGACGGGGGCTGAGACATGGGACTTTCGGCAATCTGCATCCGGCGGCCGGTCTTCGCGATCGTGCTCAGCCTGCTGGTGGTGCTGGTGGGGCTGGTCGCCTATGACCGGCTGACGATCCGGGAATACCCCGAGATCGACGAGCCCACCGTCAGCATCACCACGAATTATCGCGGCGCGCCGGCCGAGCTGATGGAGACCCAGGTCACCACCATCATCGAGGACTCGCTGGCCGGCATCGAGGGCATCAAGACCATCGACTCGGTCAGCCGCGAGCAGACCAGCGAGATTTCGGTCACCTTCCGCCTGGGCCGCGATCCGGACGATGCGGCGGCGGAGGTGCGCGACCGGGTGGGCCGGGTGCGCGGCGACCTGCCCGACGATATCGACGAACCGATCATCGCCAAGGTCGAGGCGAATTCCGACCCGATCATCTGGATCGCGTTCTCCAGCGACCGGCACACCCCGGCGCAAATGACCGATTTCATCGACCGCTTCATCATCGACGAGATCAAGCGCATCGACGGCGTCGCCGACGCCATCATCTTCGCCGAGCGGCGCTATGCCATGCGGCTGTGGCTCAACGCCCTGCATATGGCCGCCTATGGCGTGACCGTGGAGGACATCGAGGACGCCCTGCGCCGGCAGAACCAGGAGATCCCCGGCGGCCGGGTCGAGAGCCTGCAGCGCGAATACACCGTCCGCAACGAGAGCGATCTGGTGACCGTCGACCAGTTCGACGACCTGATCATCCGGTCCGACGAGTACTCGCTGGTGCGGCTGCGCGATGTCGGGCGCGCCGCTCTGGGGGTGGAGGAGGACCGCCAGGTCGCCCGCTTCAACGGCATCAACGCGCTGGGCATCGGCGTGGTGCGCCAGTCGGTGGCCAACCCGCTGGAGATATCCGCCGAGGTCACGGAGCTACTGCCGCGCATCCAGTCGCGGCTGCCCGACGGCATGCATATCGATCTCGCCTATGACAGCTCGGTCTTCATCGAGGCGTCGATCGACAATGTCTACACGACGCTGGTCGAGGCGGTGATCCTGGTGCTGGCGGTGATCCTGTTCTTCCTGCGCAATTTCCGCTCGGTGCTTATCCCACTCATCACCATCCCTGTCTCGCTGGTCGGCACTTTCTTCATGATGTGGGTGCTGGGCTTCTCCATCAACACGCTGACCCTGCTGGCCATGGTGCTGGCGGTAGGCCTGGTGGTGGACGACGCCATCGTCATGCTGGAGAACATCTACCGGCATGTCGAAGAGGGCATGCATCCGATCAAGGCGGCGCTGACCGGCGCGCGGGAGATCCAGTTCGCGGTGATCGCCACCACCGTCGCCCTGGCCGCGGTCTTCGTGCCGGTGGCCTTCATGGAAGGCCGGACCGGACGCCTGTTCTCCGAATTCGCCCTGACGCTCGCCGGCGCCGTCGTCATCTCCAGCTTCGTGGCGCTCAGCCTGTCGCCGATGATGTGTTCCCGGCTGCTGCGACGCCAGGTGAAGGAGCCGGCGATCGCCCGCGGGATCAAGGCGGGCCTGGACCGGCTCGACAGCGTCTATTCCGCCAGCCTGAAATGGGCCCTGAACAATCGGGCGGTGGTCGTGCTGGTGGCGCTGTTCGCTGCCGCCGGCAACTATGCCGTCTTCACCAGCCTGCCCAGCGAGCTGGCGCCGCTGGAGGATCGCGGCGTCGTGTTCGGCATCCTGGTGGGGCCGGAGGGCGCCACCATCGACTACACCGACGCCTATATGCGCCAGGTCGAGGAGATCTATGCCGGCGTGCCCGACGCCCGGCAGTACTTCACCGCCAGCGGCTACCAGATCGCCAGCGAGGCCTTCAGCGTCCTGCTGCTGAAACCCTGGGACGAGCGCGAGCGCTCGGTGGGCGAGATTGTCGGCCCGATCTTCGGGCAGTTCCAGGGCGTGGCGGGCACCCTGGCCTTTCCGGTGGCGCCGCCATCCCTGGGTGCGAGCCCCATCGAGCGGCCGGTCAATTTCGTCATCATGGACAGCCGCCCCTATGAGGAGATCAACGAGTCCCTCACCGCCTTCCTGGCCGAGATCGCCGAGAACCCGAACCTGCTGAGCGTCGACACCGATTTCCGCATCAATACGCCGGAGGTCCGGGTGAAGATGGACCGCGACCTGATCGGCGTGCTGGGGCTGGACGTCGCAACGGTCGGGCGCACCATCGAGACCATGCTGGGCGGCCGCGAGGTGACCCGCTTCACCCAGAATGGCGAGCAATACGACGTCATCCTGCAGGCCGACGATGCCGAGCGGGCCAGCCCGGACCATCTGAACCGGTTCTTCGTGCGGGCGCCGGAGGGCGATCTGATCCCGCTCTCCGCCGTGGTCGACATCGAACTGACGGTGACGCCCCGCGACCGCAACCATTTCAACCGCTCGCGCTCGGTGACGGTGACCGCCAACCTTGCGCCCGGCTATTCGCTGGGCGAGGCGCTCGCCTTCATGGCCGAGGCGGCCGAGCGCACCCTGCCGCAGACCGCGTCCATCGGTTATGACGGCCAGAGCCTGGAGTTCTTCGAAAGCGGCGCCAGCCTCTACCTGACCTTCGGCCTGGCGCTGCTGTTCATCTTCCTGATCCTGTCGGCCCAGTTCGAGAGTTTCATCGACCCGGCGATCATCATGTTCACCGTGCCGCTCTCGGCCCTGGGCGCCCTGCTGGCGCTGCAGGCCACCGGCAACTCGCTCAACATCTACAGCCAGATCGGGATGATCACCCTGGTCGGGCTGATCACCAAGAACGGCATCCTGATCACCGAATTCGCCAACCAGCTTCAGGATGCCGGCAAGGCCAAGGCGGAGGCCATCATCGAGGCCTCGACCCTGCGGCTGCGGCCGATCCTGATGACCGCCTTCTCCATGATCCTGGGCACCCTGCCTTTGGCGCTGGCCAGCGGCGCCGGGGCGGAGAGCCGGCACCAGATCGGCTGGGTCGTGGTCGGCGGCCTGCTGCTGGGCACGGTGTTTTCGGTCTATATCGTCCCGGTCGCCTACAGCTTCATCGCCCGCGACCGCGCCAAGCGCCCCAATCTGGACTATGACGCGATCGAGAGCGGGACGGGCGCCGCCAGGCCGACGCCGGCGAAGGGGTGAGGCGGCCGGCCGTCACGGGACAACGCGAAACGGGCCGCCCCTCGGGCAGCCGAAACCGAAACGGAAATGAACTAATCCCGAGCGGTCGCGAGAGTCGGTCCGGGGCCTCGCGACCGGTCCGCGGTCAGGTGCTCTTGGCAGCCGCAGCGGCGTCGCCGATCAATGTGCCGACGGTCGAGAAAATATTAGTCAGGCTGGTGCCCATCAGGGTCAGCGCGGCGATCCCGGCGACGGATACCAGGGCGGCGATCAGACCATATTCGACGGCGGTAGCTCCTGACTCGTTGTGCGGAAATCCTGCTATGTTCTTCATCATCACAAGTACCCTTTTTAGGGTTTGGTCCATGTGGGGAAAAACATACACTGCCAATAGCTAAAAACGAGTATAATAGCAATATATTTGGTTAACGGGGCCTAGTGTTTATTACAAGAGATTAGGATATATACTCGCACCAATCTTGGGTGTTCGAAGGTCAATGGATGTTTTGTTGACCTAGGTTTGCAGGTTTCTCTGATATCTCAGGAATTCCTGAGTGCCGTCCGCGCACAAGGAAAACGGCCGGACCAACCGGTCCGGCCGCTTTATGCAACCCTGATTACGGAGTGAACCTCCGGGTTTCAGCTTCCCGTGCCGACATTCATGATCTCGACCCGGCGATTGGCATCCGCCGACGGATTTTCGGGGACCAGCAGCATGCTCTCGCCAAGGCCGACGCTCTCCAGCCGCGACTGGCTGATGCCGAAATTGGCCGACAGGTAGCGCTCGACCGCCAGGGCCCGCTGCTCCGAAAGGCTCAGATTGAAGCGGTTCTCGCCAACCGCGTCGGTGTGGCCGGTGATGCGGAACCGGAACGGCGTCAGCTGCTCGGAATTGAGCGCCGTGCCAAGCTCGTTGAGCACCGAACGCGCCTCGTCGGTCAGCTCGGCGGATCCGAACGCGAACTGCACCTTGAACTGCACGCCGGTGGCCGGCGGCGGGGCGGTTGCCTCTACCCGCAGGCCGCGCGTGATGCGGTCCCGGACCCGCAGCTCGGCGGGGTCGACGGGCTCCTTGAGGGCCTCGATCCAATCCTCGGTGGTGACCGCCTGGGCGACCTGGACGTAGGCGTTCGATCCCTGAGAGACGGTCGCTGCATCCATTGGCTGGACGCCCGTGCCGTCAGCGTGTGCCGGTGCCGCGGTCAGAGCGACCACCAAGGCCGGCAGTGCCAAAAATGCGCGTTTCATCTCGTTCCTCATCAGCGTGTTGTCTGTCGATATCGGTATCTGTGTCCGTATCGATAGACCGGTTGTGTCCATGCGGCAGTGACTTGGGTCACATGCGCTCTTCTTTGCGGGCCAAGGCCCGGATTGGCGGCGAGGTTGGGTGCAGGCCCCGACCTAACCGTTTGGTCCCACGTTCATAATCTCGACCCGGCGGTTTTCGTCCGCAGCCGGGTTGTCGTTGTTGAGCAGCACATCCTCACCAAGCCCTACGCTAATCAGGCGGGCCGGGTCGATGGAGAAATTGGCGGTGAGGTAACTCTCGACCGCGGCGGCGCGGCTCTCCGACAGGGTCTGGTTGTAGGGCTTCTCGCCGACCGCGTCGGTATGTCCGTGAATCCGGAAATTGAAGGGCGACAGCTGTTCGGACGCCAGCGCCTTGCCCAGCTCGTCGAGCGTCGATTTCGACGCGTCGGTCAGATCTGCCGATCCGAAGGCGAATTGCACCCGCACCTGGACACCGGGCACCACCGCCAATCCGCGCTCGTCGGTCTTCACCGGCGTGATCAGGGCGCCGATCCACTCATCCGAGGTGAACACCGGGGCATCCTGGGCGAAGGCCGATGTCGCTATCGCGACGAGCAAGCCGGACAAGACAAAGAATGCGCGCTTCATCTGATTCCTCACGAGATATGTTGATCGTTGATGTCCCACGGACACGCTTCAGGTGTTGCGACAACCCGACCCGGGGGACAGTGACCGCGATCACAATACCTACAATTGATGATAGCCGTTTTGGCGCCCCGGACGCAAAGTATCGCATCCGCCAACCCGAGCCTTGGAGCAGAGCGTTGGACAAGACGATTTCCTGGACCTGCCTGTGCCTTTTCGTGGCGGTATCGGGGTGCGCGCCGATGGAACCCGCCCAGGAGGATCGCGAAGCCTGCCTGGCGGCCGGTCACGCCCCGGGCTCAGAGGCGTTCGATTTGTGCCTGGAGGAGCGGCTGGCGCAGGAGTTCGCACGGCCCGCAGGCGACGAAATCGACGATCTGCGGGTCCGGATCGGGCCCGATTTCTGAGCCGCACGGCACCGCGATGAGCGGAGCACTTGGCGCTTTACACGGTATGTGGAACGAATAGTCTGGAAGTCGCGGCCGGCTGCAAGAAACGTTTCAAGCGCCTTGCCGGCGCGCGGCGCGCTGTTCCGGGGAGGGGATCATGAAGGAAATTCGCATCGGTGTGGTCGGCGCCGGTTGGATGGCCAAGGCGCACAGCACCGCGTTCCGCAACGTGCCGATGCTGTTCGGCAACGAGCCGGCGATCCCGGTGCTGGAGACCATCGCCGACATCGATCCCGACCGCGCCCGGGACGCCGCCGAGACCCTCGGCTTCGCGCGCTGGACCGCGGATTGGAAGGAGCTCGTGGCCGATCCGGCGGTCGACGTGGTCGACATCGCCACCCCGAACAACGCCCATGCCGACATCGCCATCGCCGCGGCGCGCGCCGGCAAGCACATCTATTGCGAAAAGCCCCTCGCACTGACCTCGCCCCAAGCCTTGGAAATGACCGAGGCGGCGGAGGCGGCCGGGGTCATCACCCTGGTCGGCTTCAACTACCTGAAGAATCCGGCCCAGGCCCTGGCCCGGGAGCTGATCGATGCCGGCGAGATCGGCGAGATCACCCAGTTCCGGGGCACCTTCGACCAGGATTTCATGACCGACCCGACGATCCCCTTCAGCTGGCGCCACGACCGCAAGATCGCCGGCACCGGGGCCCTGGGCGACACTGCAAGTCATGTGCTGAGCCTGGCCCTGCAACTGGTCGGCGATGTCACCGAGGTCTGCGGCATGCTGGGCACCTTCATCGAACGGCGCGCCGTGCCCAGCGGCGGCTCCGGCCATACCGCCAAGGCGACGGCCGATGCCGAGATGCGGGAAGTCGAGAACGACGATGTCGCCCAGTTCCTCTGCCGGTTCGAGAACGGCGCTCTGGGTCAGATCGCCTCCAGCCGCATCGGCACCGGCCGCAAGCTCTGGGTCAGCTATGAGATCCAGGGCACCAAGGGGGCGCTCTTCTTCACCCAGGAGCGGATGAACGAGCTGCAGTTCTACCGTGCCGGCGATCCGTCGGCGGAGCGCGGCTACAAGACCATCTACACCGGCCCCGACCACGAGTGGTATGGCGCCTTCCATCCGATCGCCGGCATCGGCCTCGGCTACAACGACCAGAAGATCATCGAGGCCCGCGACCTGCTGGTGGCGGTCGCAAGCGGCGAGAAGGCGCAGCCGGATTTCCGCTTCGGCTACAAGGTCGACCGCATCGTCGACGCGGTGGAGTTGTCGGCGGCCGAAAGACGTTGGGTCTCTGTCGACGAGATCGGCTGACCGCAGGGACGAAAAAAGAGGGCCGGCGGTGGGTGCCGCCGGCCCTGACACTCAGCGGAGCGATACCGCTCAATCCGGGTGCTTCTGCACCTTCTCGGATTCTTCCTTCAACGAGTCCGCCAGGGCGGATTCGGCCGCCGCCGTGGCCTCGAGCGCAGAGACCTGGCCGGAGGCCGCTGCCGTGTCGGCGCGGGAGAATTCCTCCAGCTCGGAGCTCAATTCGTCGAGCTCCTTGCCGCCCGCCATCATCTCCAGAACCTTCTCGCGGCTGACCTCGCTCTTCATGAAGGTGCCGAGGCTGCGGCCGCGGTTCAGCAGGGTGAACTTGTCCGCCACCGGATAGGCGTGGTGGACGTTGTGGGTGATGAAGATGACGCCGAGATTGCGCGCCCGGGCCTGGGCGATGTAGCGCAGCACCATGGAGGCCTGCTTGACGCCGAGTGCGGAGGTCGGCTCGTCCAGGATCAGCACCTTGGCGCCGAAGTAGACCGCGCGGGCGATCGCCACGCATTGCCGCTCGCCGCCCGACAGGGTGCCGACCGCCTGGCTGGGATCGCGCACGTCGATGCCGATCTTGGCCATCTCCTCCTTGGCGATGCGGTTGGCGGCCTCCATGTCCATGCGCTGAAGCACGCCCTTCCCACGGGTCGGCTCGCGGCCCATGAAGAAGTTCCGCGTCACGCTCATCAGCGGCACCATCGCCAGGTCCTGGTAGACTGTGGCGATGCCGTGATCCAGCGCGTCGCGGGGCGACTCGAACTCGACCTCTTTGCCTTCGACCGTGAAGGTGCCTTCGCTTGGCTTGTGCACCCCGGCCAGGGTCTTGATCAGGGTCGACTTGCCGGCGCCGTTGTCGCCCAGGAGGCAAAGCACCTGTCCGGCATTGACGGTGACGGTGATGTCCTTCAGCGCGACGACCGAGCCGAAGAACTTCGACATGTTCTGCACGTCGATAAGGGCGGTCTCAGCCATCAGCGGGACTCCGTCACTTTCTTGCGGATGAAGTTGTTGAACAGCACCGCGATGAGGAGCATGGCGCCGAGGAACACCTTGAACCAGTCGGTGTTGACGCCGGTGAAGAAGATGCCCTGCTGCACCGCGCCGAAGATCAGAGCGCCCAGCATGGCGCCGATGGCGGAGCCGTAGCCGCCGGTCAGCAGGCAGCCGCCGATCACCGCCGCGATGATCGCCTCGAACTCCTTCAGCAATCCGCGATTGGTGTCGGCCGAGCCGGCGTCCAGCACCTGGATGGTGGCGACCAGGGTCGCCGCCGCGGCGGTGCAGATGAACAGGATGACCTTCACCCGGAGCACCGGCACGCCGACGTTACGGGCCGCGACCTTGTCGCCGCCGACGGCGAAGATCCAGTTGCCGAAGCTGGTTCGGAGCAGGACCCAGGTGGCCAGCGCGCCGAGCAGCAGGAACCAGATCACGATGACCGGCAGTCCGGCTACCGAGGGCGCGCCGTCGGCCCTTTGGGCGATGATCCCGGTATTGGCCATCCAGGCGAAGAAGCCGGAGAAGGCGTCGCCCGAGAACAGGGCGGCAAGCCAGTCTCCCTCCGCCAGGTCGCGCAGTCCGGAGACCTGGGTCCGGCCGGTCAGCAGGCGGGTGAAGCCGATGGTGAGCCCGCGCAGCATGAACAGGCCCGCCAGTGTCACAATGAAGGAGGGCAGACCGGTACGGAAGACGATCAGTCCGTTCAGATAGCCGACCACACCGGCGGCCGCGAAGGCGAGCAAGATGCACAGCCAGATCGGCCAGCCCCATTGGGCGGCCGGAATGGCGATGATTACGCCAGCGGCGCCGATCATCGAGCCGACCGAGAGGTCGAACTCGCCGCCGATCATCAAGAGCGACACGGCGATCGCCAGGATGCCGAGCTGGGAGGAGACCTCCATCACGCCGACCAGGCCGCGGGCGCTGAACATGCCGCTGCCGCCGGCGAAGATGGCGAAGAACAGGAAGACCAGGATGGCGCCGGCCACGGCGCCCAGTTCCGGCCGGTTCATGAGTTTGCGGATCAGCGGCGTCTTTCGCAGTCGCTCGTCGCCGCTTTCGGCTTTGCCTATCGCTGTTTCGGCCATTGCGCGTTTCCCCAATGTGTTGAGCCGTCGCCATACGTGGCCTGGGCGACCGTGGGCGGGATGCGCCCTCTCCGGTGCGGGCGGAATTCGCCCCCGCCAGCCGGTCTGCCTTCGATGTTCCGGAGGTTCCGCCCGATGGACCGGGACGGCCCTATCGGAACATCAGTGCCGGAGGGGACCCGCGCCACGACGGCGCGGGTCCGATCCGGTACCCATCCGCGGCTAGCGGATGCCCTGCGCGCTCAGCTCGATGACCTGGGCGGCATTGTCCGGGGTGACGAAACCCGGGCCGGTCAGAACGTCGGCGCCGGGCATCAGCCCGTATTTGTGGTTCAGGGTCAGCAGCACGATCGGCAGGTAGCCCTGCATGAACTGCTGCTGGTCGATGGCGAACTCCATCTTGCCGGCATCCAGCGCCTGCAGCACGGTCGGCGACAGGTCGAAGGTGCCCAGCTTGATGCTGCCGATCAGGCCTTCATCCTCAAGCGCGGCCAGGGTCGGTTCCGCAGCCGACGGGCCGAGGGTCAGGACCGCCTCGGTGTCGGGATTGCGAGTCAGGTAAGCAATGACCTGATTGCGGATCTCGGTCGGATCCATGCTGACGGCCAGCACCTCGACATCGCCGCCGAGGCCGTCGCTGAAGCCCTGGCAACGGAGATCAAGCGCAACGTTGCCGACCTCCTGGTTGATGCAGATGGCCGAGCTTACGCCGGCCGCCGCCATGCGCTCGCCGCCGCCCAAACCGGCCTCGTATTCGGTCTGCCCGACATGGACGCTGACTCCGAGCTCCTTGCGGACATCGCTGCCCGAATTCATCGAAATCACCGGAATGCCACTGGCGATCGCGTCGCGGATGGAGCCGCCGAGCGCGTCGGCATCGGGGATGGAGACCACAAGACCATCCGGAGCCGACGCCACCGCGGCGTCGATCAACTGGGCCATGCGGACCATGTTGAAGGTGTCCGGCGCCAGGTATTCGACGGTGATGCCCAGCTCGTCCTGGGCGGCGTCGACGCCGTTCTTGACCACCGACCAGAACGGATCGGACGCCTGGCCGTGGCTGACCACCACGATCCGGATGTCGTCCTGGGCCATGGCCGGCGAGACCGCCGAAGCCGCGACAATGGCCGAGGCGGCAAGGAACTTGTTCAGAGTCTTCATTCGGTACCTCCCTTGGTCGGCCCCGGACGGGGGCCCATCGCTGAGTGTCGTGAACCCGTCAGCGCAGCCGCTGGCGGGCCGGTAGTCAAGCAGGCAGGGAGAGTGTGTCTTGGACCGATTGCACCGGGTTGCACCTCCCATCTCACCTGCTTAAAACGCAGGTTTCACTTATTCTTCCGAATAGAATGCACGTTCCAAGTTGCCCTGTAAAGTGCTTTCTTTCCCAGCTTATCCCTGATCACGGACCTTGTGCACCGCTGAAACCGATCTCATGAGTCTTCGATTCATTCCAATCGTTTCGGAAGATTGGAATATCTGTTACATCTGCGGCTGGAGGCCCCATGAAGACAGACCCGCATCCCCGGACCTATGACGAGCTTCGTGCCGAGATATCCGCGCGCCATTCCGGCCTGAGCCGGCGATTGCAGCAGATCGCCGAATACGCGCTGGAGAACCCGAACGACATGGCGCTGGAAACCGTGGCGGTGATCGCCGACCGCGCCGACGTGCACCCGTCCAGCCTGATCCGGTTCGGCAACGCCTTCGGCTATGACGGGTTCAGCGACATGCAGCGGATCTTCCGCTCGCGCCTGGTCGACCGCCTGCCGAGCTACAGCGAGCGGATCAAGACGCTGCAATCCGGCACCGACGACGAGGCCGGGCTGGCCAATCCCCTGGACCATTTCGCCGAGGCCGGCATCCGGGCCCTGGAGCATCTGCGCGACGAGATAAGGCCGGACGATCTGGCGGCGGCGATCGATATCCTGGCGGCGGCCGAGATCGTGCATGTGGTGGCCCAGCGCCGGGCCTTTCCGGTCGCCGCCTATCTGGCCTATGCGCTCAGCCATCTCGACTGCCGGTCCCATCTGCTGGACAGCATCGGCGGCATGCTGGGCGAGCAGGTGCATACCATGGCGCCGGGCGATGCGCTGCTCGCGGTAAGCTACAAGCCCTATGCGCCGGAGACCTTGAAGACCGTCCAGGCGGCCAAGGATGCCGGCATCCCCATCGTCGGCATCACCGACAACCCGCTCAGCCCGCTGACGCCGCTGGCCGATGTCAGCTTCGAGGTCGAGGAGGCGCAGGTGCAGTCCTTCCGGTCCCTGACCGCCAGCATGTGCCTGGCCATGTCGCTAGTGGTCGGCCTCGGCCAGAGGCTGGCAGGCGATGGCGGGGAGGCGACCGGCGAAGGGTGAGGGCTGGCCAGCCGGGTCGAAGGATGGCCGTCAAACTCCCATTCTGTTCTTGCCACTCAGTTGGAATTTTTGTTTCATCAGGGCAGTCTCCGCTGAGTAGGAGCGGTACCTGATGACCGCACGACATCCCCTAGCCGCGCCCGTAGAGGGCTGAGATGTCCGGCGAGCCCGCATCCTCGCGACCGCTCGACGTGATCTGCATCGGCCGGTCCTCGGTCGATCTCTACGGCCAGCAGGTCGGCGGCCGGCTCGAGGACATGGCCAGCTTCGCCAAATATGTCGGCGGCTGCCCCACCAACATCTCCGTCGGCACCGCCCGGCTTGGCCTGAAATCGGCCCTGGTGACCCGGGTCGGCGACGAGCATATGGGCCGCTTCATCCGCGAGCAGGTGGCCCGCGAGGGCGTCGACACCAGCCATGTGATCACCGATCCGGAGCGGCTGACGGCGCTGGTCATCCTCGGCATCCGCGACCAGCGCGTCTTTCCGCTGATCTTCTATCGCGAGAACTGCGCCGACATGGCGATCAGCGCCGACGACATCGACGCGCCCTTCGTCGCCTCGGCCAAGGCGGTGCTGGTCTCCGGAACCCATCTCTCGACGCCGGAGGTCGACGCCGCCAGCCGCAAGGCGGTGCGCCTGGCGCGGGAGAGCGGTACCAAGGTCGTGCTCGATATCGACTACCGCCCGGTCCTGTGGGGGCTGACCGGCCATGGTCTGGGCGAGGAGCGCTTCGTCGCCGACGACGCGGTCAGCCGGCATCTGCAGACCATCGTCGCCGATTGCGACGTGATCGTCGGCACCGAGGAGGAGATCCACATCGCCGGCGGCACTACCGACACCCTGGCGGCGATCCGCAAGCTGCGGGAGCTCTCCTCGGCGATCATCGTCTGCAAGCGCGGGCCCATGGGCTGCGTCGCCTTTCCCGGCGCCATTCCCGACGATATCGAGGACGGGGTGAAGGGGCCGGGATTCCCGGTCGATGTCTATAACGTGCTGGGGGCCGGCGACGCCTTCATGAGCGGATTCCTGCGCGGCTATCTGCGCGACGAGCCGCTGGAGGAGGCCTGCCGTTTCGCCAATGCCTGCGGCGCCTTCGCCGTCTCGCGACACGGCTGCGCCCCGGCGGTGCCGAGCTGGACCGAGCTGAAGCATTTCCTGGACCATGGCAGCGCCCATTTCCGGCTGCGAGAGGACCCCGGGCTGAACCACATCCACTGGGCCACCAATCGCAGCCGCGACTGGCCGGAGGTCTGTGCCATGGCCTTCGACCATCGCAGCCAGTTCGAGGAGATCGCCGATCGCAACGGCGTCGACCGGGAGCGGATCGGCGCCTTCAAATCGCTGGCCTGGAAGGCGGCGCGCAAGGCCGGCGGCGTGCTGCCCTCCTTCGGCATCCTGCTGGATGGCCGGCTGGGCCGCGACGCCCTGTTCGAGGCGACCGGCTCGGGCTGCTGGATCGGCCGGCCGATCGAGATGCCCGGCTCGATCCCGCTGCGCTTCGAGGGCGGTGCGGATGTCGGCGTGACGCTCCGGGAATGGCCGGTGGAGCATGTGGTCAAATGCCTGGTGTTCTATCACCCGGAGCAGGACCCGGCGGTCCGGGCGGAACAGGAACGCCAGGTGGTGACCCTGTTCGAGGCCTGCCGTGAGACCAGCCACGAGCTGCTGCTGGAGGTCATCCCGCCGAAGGACCTGCCAGCCGACGACAGCACCGTGTCCCGCGCCCTGCAGCGGTTCTACGAACTCGGGGTCTTCCCCGATTGGTGGAAGCTGCCGGCGGCGAGCCCGGAGGGCTGGGGGCATGTGCAGCAGGTCATCCGAAACAACGATCCCCATTGCCGGGGCATCCTGCTGCTCGGCCTCGACGCGCCGGCCGAGGAACTGCAGGCGAGTTTCGCGGTCGCGGCCCGGCAGCCGCTGTGCAAGGGCTTCGCCGTCGGCCGCACCATCTTCGGCACCACCGCAGAGGACTGGTTCGCCGGCCGCCTCGACGATGCCGCCGCCGTCGACCGCATGGCCGCCAACTACCGCAACCTGATCGACATCTGGCGGAACCTGCGGGGGAATTGACCCGGCCGACGCCGGGCAAAATGTCCGTCAGACCCCTCACCCTCCCACGCTGCGCGCGGGTCCCTCCCTCTCCCACAAGGGGAGAGGGGCGTGACTTGCATGTCGCTCTTGTTTCCACTCTCCCCTCGTGGGAGAGGGAGGGACCCGACGCGCAGCGTTGAGAGGGTGAGGGGGCTAAGAACATTTCCGGAGGTCGATATCCATGGGCGAATTCGAGGGCAGGGTCGCGGTGATCACCGGCGGCGGCACCGGCATCGGGCTGGGGGCGGCGAGGCGGCTGGCCCAGGGCGGCGCCAGCGTGGTGCTGTGCGGACATGAAGACGGGCCCCTGCGCGATGCCGAGGCTGCCCTGACGGCGGAGGGCCTGGACGCCGCCGGAAAGGTCGCGGATGTCACGTCCATGGAGGCCTGCCGCGATGCGATCGCCTTCGCCGTCGAGCGCTTCGGCGGCGTCGATATCCTGGTCAATTCCGCCGCCATCCAGCCCTACGGCACCGTCGAGACCATGGCGGAGGCCGATTGGGACCGGGTGATGAGCGTCAACCTGACCGGCGCCTATCGCATGGGCCATTTCGCCATCCCGCAGATGCGCCGGCGCGGCGGCGGCGCCATCGTCAACATCGCCTCGGTCCAGGGCCTGGCCTGCCAGACCAATGTGGCCGCCTATGCCGCCAGCAAGGGCGGCATGCTGGCCCTGACCCGCGCCATGGCCCAGGACCACGCCGCCGACGGCATCCGCGTCAACGCCGTCTGCCCAGGCTCCATCGACACGCCGATGCTGCGCTACGCCGCCTCGGAGAACAAAGGCGACGGCACCGAGGACGAGATCATCGCCGTCTGGGGCCGGGCCCATCCCATCGGCCGCGTCGGCCGCATCGAGGAGGTGGCGGAGCTGATCGCCTTCCTCTCCGGCCCCCGCTCCTCCTTCTGCACCGGCGGCGAGTACAAGGTCGATGGCGGCCTGATGGCCAAGATCGGGGTTGTGCTGCCGGAATAAATTAGAAACGATGCGTCTTGCTTCGCATTATTGGACTGAGCCACCATCGCCGGCTTGGGGCGATGTGCGGGAGGCGGGACCATGTCGGATGTGGTGCGGTGCGTTCAGCCGGCGGGCGCGATCCTGGGGGAAGGGCCGCTCTGGTGCCCGCGCGAGCAGGTCCTGTATTGGCTGGACATCAAGCGACCCGCCATCTTCCGATTCGATCCGCGGGCCGGCCAGACCGGCAACTGGACGCTGCCGTCGGATATCGGCTGCATGGCGCTGCGGGAGCGGGGCGGGATGGTCGTCGGGCTGAGGACCGGCTTCGCTTTCCTAGATCTGGAGTCGGGCGCCGTCAAGCCGGTGGCCGATCCCGAGGCCGACCGTCCCGACAATCGCTTCAATGACGGCAAGGTCGACCGCCAGGGACGGTTCTGGGCCGGTACGTTGAACGATGCCGAGTCCCAGCCCCTGGGCAGTCTCTACCGGCTCGACCCGGACGGAACCGTCACCCTAATGCAGGGCGGCGCGGTGGTATCGAACGGGATCGGCTGGAGCCCGGACGACCGCACCCTGTATTTCACCGATTCCGTAGTCCGGACGATCTGGGCCTTCGATTTCGACCCGGATAACGGCGCCATCTCCAACCGGCGGATCTTCGCCGAGGTCCCGGACGGGACCGGCTATCCGGACGGGCTTACGGTCGATTCCGAAGGCTATATCTGGTCGGCGGTGTGGGATGGCTGGCGCATCGTGCGCTACGACCCGGCCGGGCGCATCGATCGCGAGGTGGTGGTGCCGGTGCAGCGGCCGACCAGCTGCATGCTGGGAGGGCCCGATCTGAAGACCCTCTACGTCACCTCCGCCTCCATCCATCTCGATGCCGGAGCCCTGGAGCGCGGGCCTTTGGCGGGCGGGCTGTTCGCCCTGGAGGTGGAGACCGCCGGCCTGCCGGAACCGCGCTTCGCCGGTTAACGAAGACCGCGTTCCTGCATGCAACCCGTTGCCCATTGAAACGTTTTAACGGTAACATCGGTCGGTTTCGCGGCGCCCGGTGCCAGATAATTAGAAAATAGCGAACGAAACCGACATAGACCGATCATGGCTGCCCATTTGAGCGTTGGGGGCCGATTAGGGAGGGTCGCATGCAGCTCAGCAGGGAAGAACTGCTTAAGGCTTATACCGCCATGCGCACGATCCGCGCATTCGAGGATCGTGTGCATGATGAATTCGCCACCGGCGAGATACCCGGTTTCGTGCATCTGTATGCCGGCGAGGAAGCGTCCGCTGTCGGATTCTGTTTGCAACTCGATGACCGCGACCGCATCGCCAGCACCCATCGCGGCCATGGCCATTGCATCGCCAAGGGCTGCGATGTCGACGGCATGATGAAGGAGATCTATGGCCGCAAGGACGGGTTGTGCGGCGGCAAGGGCGGCTCCATGCACATCGCCGACCTATCCAAGGGCATGATGGGCGCCAACGGCATTGTCGGCGGCGGCCCGCCGCTGATCTGTGGTGCGGCGCTGTCGGCCAAGACGCTTGGCACCGGCGGCGTGGCGATCGCCTTCGTCGGCGACGGCGCCTCCAACCAGGGCACGACCTTCGAGGCGATGAACCTGGCATCGGTCTGGGAACTGCCGGCGATCTTCGTGGTCGAGGACAATGGTTATGCCGAGTCGACTGCCAGCCAATGGTCGGTTTCCGCGGAGGAAATCGTCCACCGTGCAGAAGCGTTCGGCATGCATGGCCATAAAGTCGATGGCCACGACTTCTTCGCAGTCCACGACGTTGCCCGGGAGGTCATCGACCGGGCCCGCAACGGTGGCGGCCCGAGCCTGGTTGAGGTCACGCTCAATCGCTACTACGGCCATTTCGAGGGCGACGCCCAAACCTATCGCGCTGAGGGCGAGGTTGAGCGCATCCGCGAAACCATGGATTGCCTCGACCTGTTCCGCCGCCGCGTAACCGAAGCGGGGCTTCTGGAGGCCGAGCAGTTGGACGAGATCGACGCCGAGACGATGGCGGCGATCGACAAGTCGGTGATCGACGCCAAGGCGGCGCCCATGCCGACGAAGGCGGATCTGCTGACCGACGTCTACGTCTCATACTGACCGCCGCAATAGAATTCACGGGGAACAGTCATGGCAAAGAAATCCTATCGTCAGGCGATCAACGAAGCGCTGATGCAGGAAATGGAGCGCGACGAGACCGTCGTGCTGATGGGCGAGGACGTTGCCGGGGGCATGGGGGCGGTTGGCGAGGACGATGCCTGGGGCGGTCCCCTTGGCGTGACCAAGGGCTTGCACGACAAGTTCGGGCGTAGCCGCATCCTCGATACACCGATCACCGAGGCCGCATTCATCGGTGCGGCCGCTGGCGCCGCCGCCACGGGCCTGAGGCCGGTCGCCGAGCTGATGTTCGTCGACTTCATGGGCGTCTGCTTCGACCAGATCTACAACCAGGCGGCCAAGTTCCGCTACATGTTCGGCGGCAAGGCGGTGACGCCTCTCGTCGTCCGCACCATGATCGGCGCCGGTTTCCGTGCCGCCGCCCAGCACAGCCAGTGCCTGTACCCAGTGTTCACCCATGTTCCGGGGCTGAAATGCGTCATGCCGTCCGGACCGTATGAAGCGAAGGGCCTGCTGACCCAGGCGATCCGCGACGACGATCCGGTGATCTTCTTCGAACACAAAATGCTCTACGACATGGAGGAAGAGGTCCCGGACGAGCCCTACACGATCCCGTTCGGCGAGGCGAACATCGTGCGCGACGGCGACGACGTGACCATCGTCGCCCTGTCGCGCATGGTCCATGTCGCCCTGGAGGCGGCAGAGGCGCTGTCGGCAAAGGGCGTGGAGTGCGAGGTGATCGACCCACGCACCACATCCCCGATGGATATGGATACGATTCTGGAGAGCGTGGAGAACACCGGCCGGCTGGTCGTCGTCGACGAGGCCAGCCCGCGGTGCAACATCGCGACCGACATCGCCGCCAATATTGCCCAGGACGCCTTTGAGCACCTGAAAGCACCGGTGAAGATGGTGAGCCCGCCGCACATTCCCGTGCCGTTCTCCTCAGCGCTGGAGGACCTCTACATTCCGAATGCGTCGACCGTTCAGGAAGCGGTCTCGGCGATCCTGCCGGACAAGGTTTCCGCATGACGGAGATCCATGCGGTCACCATGCCGAAATGGGGCCTTGCCATGACCGAGGGCAAGGTCGCCGGCTGGGCCGTCGGCGAGGGTGACGCGGTATCGCCGGGGACGGAGATCCTGGACATCGAGACCAGCAAGATCACCAATGCGGTGGAGACCGAACAGACCGGCATCCTGCGACGGATCTGCGCCCAGGAGGGCGAGACCCTGCCGGTGGGCGCCCTGCTGGCGGTGATCGCGCCGGCCGGCGTCGGCGACGAGGCCATTGCCGCCTTCATCGACGGCTTCCAGGCGGAGGTCGCGGCGGAGGCGGCGGTGGACGAGGTCGCTGCCGCCGAGCCGGAAACGGTCGATGTGGGCGGCCGTGCGATCCGGTTCCTGAAGATCGGGCATGAGGGTCCGCCGATCCTGATGGTCCACGGCTTCGGCGGCGATCTGAACAACTGGATGTTCAACCAGCCCATGCTGGCCGAACATCATGTGGTCTACGCCGTCGACCTGCCGGGCCATGGCGGCTCCGCCAAGGATGTCGGAGCCGGCGACGTGGACTCCCTGGTGGCTGCGATCGACGGCTTCATGGGCGCCGTCGGGCTGGAGGCGGCCCATATCGTCGGCCATTCCCTGGGCGGGGCGGTGGCCATGGGGCTTGCCCTGGCCAACCCGGCGCGGACGCTGTCATTGACCCTGGTGTGCAGCGCCGGTCTGGGCGAGGAAATCGCCCAGGACTACATCACCGGATTCATCACCGCCGGGCGGCGCAAGGACATCAAGCCGGTGATCCAGATGCTGTTCGCCGACCCGTCCCTGGTGAGCCGCGACATGCTTGAGGACATCCTTCGCTACAAGCGGCTGGACGGTGTCGACGCGGCGCTGAGGACCGTTGCCGGGGCGGTGTTCGCCGACGGCCGGCAGGCCTGGGTGGCACGAGACCGGCTCGACGCGATCACGGTGCCGATCCAGGCGGTCTGGGGGCGCGAGGACCGCATCGTACCGGTCGCCCACAGCGACGGGCTGCCGGGTCAGGTCGGCGTGCATGTCTTCGACGGCAAGGGCCACATGGTCCACATGGAGGCGGCACCGGAGGTAAACCGGCTGATCGAGCAGATCGCCGGCGGCTGACGGAGTACGGAGGGACCCCGAAGACGGACGCAAGAATGCATCCGAACCAATGAAGCGACGGCCCAGAAGGGCCGAATAATGGGAGGAGGACAAATGTCGGTATTCAAGACCCTAATGCTGGCCACGGCGGCGACCGCGCTCTGCGTGTCGGCGGCGTCGGCCCAAACGGTCAATTGGCGCGATGATGGCGGCGCCGATCTCATCCTCGACGACGGCACGGTGATCGCCACCGCACCCGGTGAACTGGGTGCGCTGTTCGGTCCCGGCGAGAAGCCGTTCGACGGGGCGGAGATCACCGTCACGGTGAACAATAGCGGCCCCAAGGGCGGCATCTCGGGCCCGCTCTACACCTTCCGGCCGATCTGGGAGGAGCTGTCGGGTGGCAAGCTCAACATCGTCGAGCTGCCGTTCGGCGAGCACTACACCAAGATGATGCTGGACCTGCGCAACGGCACCGGCCAGTACGACGCCTTCATGGTCGGCGCGTTCTGGTATGGCGACATCGCCGAGGGCAACTATGGCTTCCCGATCAACGACCTGATGGAGAGCGGCGAGTTCCCGGAATGGACCCTGGACGACATGCCGCCGTCGCTGCAGACCCTGCACACCTGGGGCGACGACATCTATGGCACGCTGAACGATGCCGACGGCCAGGTGCTGTACTTCCGCAAGGACGTGCTGACCGACGCCAACTGGAACAGCCAGTTCAAGGCGGAATATGGCTATGACATCCCGGTGCCGCCGGAGACCTGGCAGCAGGTGCTGGACATCTCCAACTTCTTCAACGGCAAGAACTGGGACGACAACGACGCCGATCCGGATTCCGGCACGGTGCTGCATCTGAAGGTCGGCGAGCAGGGGCATTATCACTTCCAGTCCCTGTCGGCCTCCTTCGTGCTCAATCCGGGCGACGACGTGACCCGGTACGACAACGTCTACTGGTTCGACCCGACCGATATGACCCCGCTGATCAACAGCCCGGGCCATGTGGCGGCGCTGGAGTTCCTGCAGGAGCTGCACAAGACCGGTCCGGCGGCACAGGTCGGCTGGAGCCTGGGCGAGGCCTGGGACTACTTCCTGCGCGGCAAGTCGGTCTTCGTCTTCAGCTGGGGCGATGTCGGCTCGCTGGTCCAGGATGAAGGCCGATCCAACATCAAGGGCCTGCTCGGATCGTCGATCCTGCCGATCGCCGAGCAGTATTGGGACTTCGAGACCGAGCAATGGGTGGATGCGCCGGAAGGCCGGTCGGTCGGCAATACCACCGGCGGATCCTGGCACGGCGTCGTGTCGGCCTATTCGGAGAACCCGGAGGCCACCTATTCGCTGCTGGCGCTGATGGCGATCAAGCCGGTGTCGATGTGGAATGCCAGCTATGGCTGGACCGGCGTCGATCCCGGATACTCGTACCAGTTCCTGGAGCCCCTGGGTCAGGCCAAGGTCGAGGACTATGTCTCGGCCGGGTGGAACGCCAATGATGTCGGCGACTACACCCAGGCGTATTACGACACGTTCTATGCGCCGACCATGCTGACCTATCTCAGGATCCCCGGCACCTTCGAGTATTGGGACATCCTGGACAAGAACCTCTCGGCGACCATGGCCGGCGAATTCGCGGCCAAGCAGGCCCTCGACGCCACCGCGGCGGCCTGGGAGGAGGTCACCGACCGGTTGGGTCGCGACGAGCAGCTTCGGCTGTATCAGGACGCGATCGGGTATGACGGGTAAAGGGCCCTGAGGTCCGACCGGCCGGGGTCCCGCACCCCGGCCGGCCCTTCACTCTTTCGTATTCATATCGTTTCCCGCCACAGATAGGCCGCGTCGCCCATGTGGAGCCGCCCCGCGCGTTTCATCTTCCTGCTGCCGGCCGTGCTGTGGGTGCTGGCCTTCACGGTGTTCCCGCTCGCCTATTCCCTGGGCCTCAGCTTCTCCAAGATCGAGGACCGGATGGAGGTGACCCGCGAGCGGGTGCCGATGCTCGACGAAGAGGGCAACCCGGTCCTCAACCGGCGCGGCGAACCGCGCCTGCGCACGGTGATCGAGCGCGAGAACATCCGCGAATGGACGTTCCAGGGCTTCAGCAATTTCGCCCGGATCTTCCGGGACGACCAAGCGCAGTCGGCAGTGTGGGTGACGACCATTTTCGTGCTGTCGGCGGTGACCATCCAACTGACGCTCGGCATGGCCCTGGCGGTGCTGTTCAACCGGGCGCTGCCGGCCCGCGGGCTGCTCAGATCGGTGATGATCCTGCCGATCTTCGCCACGCCGATCGCGGTCGGCTATCTGTTCTTCACCATCTTCTACGAGGTCGGGGGGCCGCTCAGCTTCACCGGCATACCGTGGCTGTCCGATCCGAACTGGGCGCTTGTCTCGGTGATTCTGGTCGATGTCTGGCAGTGGACGCCGTTCGCCTTCCTGGTGTTCCTCGCCGCCCTGCAGGGCATGGACGAGGAACTGCTGGACGCGGCCCGGCTGGAGACGGAATCCGGCTGGCAGATCTTCACCCACATCACCCTGCCGCTGCTGCAGCCGGTGATCATCATCGTCCTGCTGCTGCGGCTGGCCGAGGCGCTGAAGCTGTTCGACATCCCCTTTGCGCTGACCGGCGGCGGGCCCGGCATCGCCACCCAGTCCTATTCCTTCCTCGCCTTCCGAACGGGGCTTCGATATTTCGATGTCGGCTACGCATCGTCGATGGCCTACTGCATGCTGATTGTGGTGATGATCATCGTCACGATCTTCTTCAACCGCCTCCGGCAGATCTACTGAGGAGGCGGGCATGGCGGCTGTCACACGCAAGAGCGGATTCACGGAAGCGATCTATTCGCTGCTCGCGATCTTTGCGGCGCTGGTCGTGTTCTTTCCGATCTACTGGGCAGCCTCGACCAGCTTGCGCAACCCGATGGACACCTTCACGGTGAGCGGCATCGGCATTCCCTGGCTCGATTTCGATCCGACGCTGAACAATTGGATCGACCAACTCTCGACGCCGGAATCCGTCAACGCCCTGGTCAATTCCACGATCATTGCGATCTGCGCGACGATCCTGGCGCTGATGCTCGGGCTTCCGGCGGCCTATGCGCTGGCCCGGTTCCGATTCAAGCGCATCCCCAACAAGGATCTGACGGTCTGGTTCCTGTCCCAGCGGGTGCTGCCGCCGGTGGCCACGGTGATCCCATTCTTCCTGATCGTGCAGACGCTGGGACTCTACGACACCCATCTGGCTCTGATCCTGATCAACGCCACCTTCATCCTGCCCTTCGTCGTGGTCATCGTGCGCCAGACCTTCCTCGACCTGCCGATCGAGCTGGAGGAGGCGGCCTTCGTGGACGGGGCGACCTTCATGCAGGCCTTCCTGCGGATAGCCCTGCCCTTGGCGCTGCCGGCGGTCGCCGCCACCGGTCTGATCATCTTCGCCTTCGCATGGAACGAGTTCCTGTTCGCCATCACCCTGGCTGACCGCGACGCGAGGACGATCCCGGTCCACATGGCCGGCGCCGTCGACACCCGCGGGGTGCAGTTCTGGTTCATGGCCGTGCGCTCGCTGATCGCGATGATCCCGCCGGTGGTCATCGCCCTGCTGGCCCAGCGCTACATCGTGCGCGGGCTGACACTGGGTGCGGTGAAGGGCTAGCGCGATCGCACGCGATTTGGCCTAGGATCGATCATGGCCATCGAAATCGAGGCGCTCGAGCGCAGCTTCGTAGAGCGCGGCTACAGCTTCGGCATCTTCGTCGACCCGCCGGGCCAGAAATGGCTCGGCTTCGTCCACGACGTGGATGAGATCGTGGTGCCGCTGGAGGGTTCGGTGACGATCACCGTTGCCGGGACCGTGCATCGGCCGGCGATCGGCGACGAGGTCTTCATTCCAGCCCATGCGGAGCATGACGTCGTTACCGGCGAAGACGGCGGCAGCCGCTGGGCGTACGGATACCGGCAATCCGGCCCCTGAGGCTATTCCCAGAGGACCGCGCTATCTCCCAGGGAGAAGCCCCGGTGCTCGTCCTTAGCCTGCAGATCCTCCGGCGAGTCCCGGCGGTTCAGCACATAGATGCTGAAGCCGCCATACATGGTGCCGTCCTCGATGACGGACCAATCGAGAACGCGAGCCTCCGGCACGGAGATCCGGTCGCCGAAGGACCAGCCGGCAAGGTAGAGCGGTTCGCTTGCGAGGTAGCCGGTGAAGATCTCGCCGTCGAACGCGACATCGCTCATCCAGACATGCTCGACGATGTCGTTCTCGATCAGCGGGAACTTGACGCTGGTGAAGGCGCCCGCCGTCCGCAGCTCCGGCAGGCGCGCGACGAACTGGCCCAGCGAGGCCTGGGCCTCCATCATCGCCTCGCTCAGCTCCGGATCGCCTTCATAGGACCAGGAGATGTTCCAGTGCGCGCGCTTGCCAACACCGGCCTCGTCCTCGTCCTCGTCACCGGCGAAAACCAGGAACATGCTGACGAAGGTGAAGACGATGAGCGTCATCAGGATGCGGGCTTGAGACATTTTGGCCGGTCCTCTCAGCGTCGTCGCGATTCTAGGCGGTCGGTATGAACGCAGCGTAAAGCCGGATGGCCCTGGCAGGCTCCCGGAGGCACGAAACCCTTGTCATCCAGAACTCACTCCAGCGTCAGGTGCGCCGTGGTTTCGGAGCGGTCGCCGGAGGTGTACGCTTAGAGAATAAAGAACCCTGGAGTCGTAGCAATGTCCGGCCCACCGACGCTGACTATCCGATTGAACCCGGCCGACAATGTGGTCGTGGCCCGGGCCGACATCCTGCCCGGGACCGACGTGCCGGAAGAGGGCGTGGCGGCCGGCGCCCATGTGCCTGCCGGTCACAAGCTGGCAACCGCCGCGATCGCGGTCGGCGAGCCGATCCGCAAATACGACCAGATCATCGGCTTTGCCGCCGAACCGATCGCCGCCGGCGACCATGTGCATGTCCACAATGTGGAGATGCAGGATTTCGAGCGGGATTACGCCTTCGGCGCCGCGGCGAAGCCGACGGAATTCGTCCCGGAGGCCGAGCGGGCGACGTTCCAGGGATTCCGTCGGCCCAGCGGCAAGGTCGGCACGCGCAACTACATCGGCGTGCTGACCAGTGTGAACTGCTCCGCCACCGTGGCGCGCTACATCGCGCGCACCGCCGAGGAGCAGCTTCTGGACAGCTATCCGCAGGTGGACGGGGTGGTGGCGCTGACCCATTCGACGGGCTGCGGCATGGCCGATACCGGCGAGGGCTACGACAATCTGCAGCGGGTGCTGTGGGGCTATGCCCGGCACCCGAACTTCGCCGGCATCCTGATGGTCGGCCTCGGCTGCGAGGTCAACCAGATCGACTTCCTGCTCGAGGCCTATGGCATCGAGCGCGGGCCGCTATTCCAGACCATGAACATCCAGTCCTCCGGCGGCACCCGCCAAACCGTGGAGCGCGGCGTGGCGATGATCGCCGAGATGCTGCCGGTGGCGAACGAGGCCCGGCGCGAAACGGTCCCGGCCAGCGAGTTGACGCTCGCCTTGCAATGCGGCGGCTCCGACGCCTATTCCGGCATAACCGCCAATCCGGCCCTGGGCGTGGCCGCCGACACGTTGGTCCGGCACGGCGGCACCGCGGTGCTGGCCGAGACGCCGGAGATCTACGGCGCGGAGCACCTGCTGACCCGCCGCGCGGTCAGCCAGGCGGTCGGCGAGACCCTGGTGGAGCGCATCCGCTGGTGGGAGGACTACACCGCCCGCAATGGCGGCGAGATGAACAACAACCCCTCGCCCGGCAACAAGCGCGGCGGTCTGACCACGATCCTGGAGAAATCCCTGGGGGCGGCGGCCAAGGGCGGCACCACCAATCTGGTCGGGGTCTACAAATATGCCGAGCCGGTGACCGCCAAGGGCTTCACCTTCATGGACAGCCCCGGCTACGACCCGTGCTCGGTGACCGGGCAGGTGGCCGGCGGATCCAACCTGGTGTGCTTCACCACCGGCCGCGGCTCGGTCTCCGGCTTCAAGCCCGCGCCCTGCATCAAGCTTGCGACCAATTCGACCATGTATGAGCGCATGTCAGAGGATATGGACGTCAATTGCGGCGCCATCATCGACCAGGGCGTGCCCCTGGACGACATGGGCCGGGCGATCTTCGAGCTGATCCTGGACATCGCCTCGGGCACGCCGACCAAGAGCGAGGCCCAGGGCTTCGGCGATTCCGAATTCATCCCCTGGCAGATCGGCGCGGTGATGTAGCCCGCCTCAGGCGCCCGGTGCAGGCGCCATCGTTTGCGTCTTCGGCGTCTGGAACTTCCGGTTCCAGGGCATCAGGCCCAGAAGCGAGGCCATGGCGCAGGTGTTGCTAACGCCGGCGAACACCAGGCCCGCTCCGACGAAGGCGCTGAGCGCCATGAACCAGGGCGAGACCAGAAGCGCCAGCACGATGCCGAGAACGACCAGCGATCCGGCGGTGATCTGCACCTGGCGCATGATGCTGATCGGCGCCTTGGCGTTGAAATCCACCGGCAGGCCGGCCGACTTCCAGGCCTGGAGACCGCCGTCGAGGTGATAGACCTCGGCGAAGCCGGCGCCCAGGATCTGCGGCGCGGCGGTGCAGGTGCGGTTGCCGGTGTTGCAGTGGAACACGGCGATCTTGTCATGGTCCCGCGGGAAATCCGCGCTGTCGAAACTGGACAGTGGCACCAGGCGCGATCCGGGAATGTGCTCGCGCACATATTCGTCGGAATCGCGGATGTCGATCAGAACCGCCTTGTTCTCGTCGAGCCATCGCTTCAAGGTTTGCGGGTCGACTTCGCGCAGGGGATTGGTGGTCATGACAGGCTTGGCTCCTCGGTTCTCAGCGCCGGCTGGTCGCTGCAATAGGTTGCGTACAAAAAGGCCATCAGGGCTTTCACATCGGCCCTGGCCAGGGCGTAGTAGATCGTCTGGCCATCGCGCCGGGTTTCCACCATCCCGTCGCGGCGCAGGATCGCCAGGTGCTGCGACATGGCCGCCTCGCGGACGCCGAGCAGCCGGGCCAATTCGCCGACAGACCGCTCCCCGCCGGACAGCTGGCAGAGGATCAGCAGCCGGGTGCGGTTGGACAGGCCCTGCATCAGGGCGCACACCTGGGCGGCGACGTTGTGCATCTCCTGTATATTCATACTTGCGAATATACGAAGAGACTAATATGTAATCAAGACCTCGAATGGAATTTGTCAGGACGGAGGAGACCATGACGCCGGAGATCAAGACGTTCTTCGATGAGCCGACCAACACCGCCAGCCATGTGGTGTCGGATCCGGCGACCGGACGTTGCGCCATCATCGACTCCGTCATGGGCTTCGATGCGCCCTCCGGCCGGACGGATTCCGCGCCGGCCGATGCGATCATCGCCTATGTGAAGGAGAAGGGCCTCACCGTGGACTGGGTGCTGGAGACCCATGTCCATGCCGACCATCTGAGCGGCGCGCCCTATCTGAAGGAACATCTGGGCGGCCGGATCGGCATCGGCAGCCATATCAACGACGTGCAGTCCGTCTTCAAGACCGTCTTCAACGCCGAGCCGTCCTTCAGCACCGACGGCCGGCAATTCGACCATCTGTTCGCCGACGAGGAGCGCTTCCAGCTTGGCGAGATCGAGGCCTGGGTGATGGATACGCCAGGCCATACGCCGGCCTGCGTCACCTATGTCATCGGCGATGCCGCCTTTATCGGCGACACCATGTTCATGCCGGATTTCGGCACCGCCCGGGCGGACTTCCCCGGCGGCGACGCATCGGCGCTATACCGGTCGATCCGGCGCATCCTGTCGCTGCCGCCGGAGACGCGGCTGTTCATGTGCCACGACTACAAGGCGCCGGGGCGCGACCAGTTCGCCTGGGAGACGACCGTCGTCGAGCAGCGGGAGAACAATGTGCATATCGGCGGCGATGTGGACGAGGCGGCCTTCGTGAAGATGCGAACCGAACGCGACCGATGCCTGGGCATGCCCAAGCTGCTGCTGCCCTCGGTCCAGGTGAACATGCGCGCCGGCGAATTGCCGCCGCCCGAGGAGGACGGAGTTTCCTATCTGAAGCTGCCGGTCAACAAGGTCTGACCCGCACCGATTCCGGGCGGGATTTTGGATGCGGATGCGAAACGTTAAGAGAACCTAAACGGTTCGCATCCGACGATCCGGGTTGCCGTTGGACGACAACCAAGAGTTTCGGATCGCATCCATGACCAAGACGGAAGCCAAGCACATTATCGGTGAGTTGCGGCAGGGCCGGCTATTCGCCGGACCCCATTCGGGCAAGGACTGGCAGGTGATCCCGCTTCCCGGCGGCAGTTTCGTCCAGATCGGCCGCGCCCCCGACCGGGAAGAGCAGAGCGTGATCTCCGAAGGCGAGGCGATCGCCTTCTTCGTGACCCTGCCCTTCACCGACGCGCAGGCGATGCTGCGCTGAGGTGTCCGGGCCTTAGGGCCGCCAAACGTCAACCATCACTGTTGTCATTCCCGCGAAGGCGGGAATCCAGTCTGCTCGATCGTGCCGGCGTCGGTGGCGTGAATCCTGGATTCCCGCTTTCGCGGGAATGACAATCGAGTTGGTTGGTGGCCTGGCGCCGCCCCTCCCTCAATACAGTCCCTGAAGCGTATCCAGCAGGTCCTGGGTCGCCTGGCCGGTCTGCGGCAGGCGGCGATCGCGCTGGAAGTGGCGGATCGCGTCGCGGGTGGCGGGGCCGATCTGGCCGTCGACGCTGCCCGGATCGTAGCCGAGGCTCTGCAGCAGCGACTGGACCTGGAAGACCAGGCTCGACGGCGCGGAGATGCCGCGGCAATCCTTGGTGTCGGTCCCGGCCATGCATTGACCGGTGCCCACACCCGGCTCGTCGCATTCGCCGTCATCGGCGAAGCTGCAGCTGTCCGGACCGCCGGCGATGGCCTGGCGTCGGCAGTCGGCGGTGTCGGTGCCGATGGCGCAGACGCCGGTGCCCGTGCCGGTTTCGTCGCACTCCCCGTCGAAGGCGAACTTGCAGCTGTTGGGGCTGGCCACGTCCTGCGGCCCGCAATCCAGGGCATCGGTGCCGGCGGCGCAGAGATCGGTGCCGCCCGGCTCGTCGCAGATGCCGTTCGAGGCGTGTTCGCAGCTATTGGCGATGGCGATGCAGTCTCCGGTATCGCTGCCGGCGGTGCAGAGGCCGGTGCCGATGATCGGCTCGTCGCATTCCCCGTCGAAGGCGAACTGGCAGGCATCGGCCAGGGGCTGGCAATCGGCGGCGTCGGTGCCGCGGGCGCAGAGCCCGCTGCCGATCGCCGGCTCGTCGCATTCGCCGTCGAACGACCATTGGCAGTCATTGGTCTGGGCAGCCGCCGGCGCGGCCGCCAGGGCGGCGAGCGCCGCTACCAGCGCGGCAAGCTCTCGGATGTTCACGCCCTGCGGCATCGGGCGTCACCTCTTGTCTTCGTTGCGGATCGGCACGCATGCCGACCGTCGATGTCCTGGCTATCGTTATGCAATGCTTTTGCTGGCAATTTCGTAAACATTCGGGGAAAGGCCCTCGACCGCCAGGATGCGCTCCAGCGCCGCCTTCATCAGATCCTGCCGGGCCGGGTCCTGGCGCCGCCAGCGGCCGAGCGGCACGAGCAGCCGCGCCGCCAGCTGCGGGTTCAGCGCCTCGACGGTCAGCACCGCGTCGGCCAGCACGGCATAGCCGCCGCCATCGGCGGAGTGGAAGCGCAGCTGGTTGCCGGTCGCAAAGGCGGCGATCAGGGACCGCACCCGATTCGGATTGCGCCAGTCGAAATCCGGATGCTTGGTCAGCCCGGTCACCTCGGACAAGGATCCCGGCAGGCTCGACATCGCCTGCAGCGTGAACCAGGTATCGATCACCAGCGCGTCGTGCCGCCATTTTTCGTAGAAGGCGGACAGCGCCTCCTGCCGGGCCGGCGCGTCCACGTCGCGCAGGACCGAGAGCGCGGCCTGGACATCGGTCATGTTGTTGCCGTCGCGGAACTGCGCCGTCGCCAGCGCGATGGCGTCGGCGTCCCGGGTCCGCGACGCGAGATAGCCCAGGCAGAGATTCTTCAGCGCCCGACGGCCGATGGCGGCGGGGCTGAGTTCGTAGGGGCCGTCATCGTGATGGGCGGCATAGGTTGCGCGCAGCTGGTCGCCCAGCCGGGCGGCGATCTCCTGCCGGGCGAAGCTGCGGGCGGCATGGATCGCATCCACATCGACCACCGCCATCTGGTCCGCCAGATAGGCCTCGCCGGGCAACATCAGGGCCTCGGCGACGAAGGCCCGGTCGAGCGACGCATCCTCCAGCGTTTGCGCGAAGGCCTCGACGAAATCCCCATCCAGCGACAACGGCTCGCCGCGCTGATGGTCGGCGGCCATCTCCAGCAGCAGCTGCGAGGCCAGTTGCTGGCCGGCCTCCCAGCGGGCGAACGGGTCGCTGTCATTGGCATAGAGGAACAGCAGCCGGTCCCGCGGCTGCGCCGTCAGCTTGACCGGGGCGGAGAAGCCGCGCAGCAGGGACGGGACCGGGGTGCTGGCGACGTTCTCGAACCGGAAGGATTGCTCCGCCTCGGTAACGGTTAGAACAGTGGTGCCGGCTACGGAGCCGCCGTCCAGGGTCGCCGTCATGTCCTTGCCGGACTGGTCCAGCAGCCCGACCGCAAGCGGGATGGTCACCGGCTGCTTGTCATCCTGGTCCGGCGTCGACGGGGTGTGCTGCTTGACGGTCAGGGTCAGGGCGCCGGCCTCGGCGTCGTAGACGTCGCGGACGGTGATCTCCGGCGTACCGGCCTGGGCGTACCAGCGGCGGAAATGGGCGAGGTCGGTGCCGCTGGCATCCTCCATCGCCTTGACGAAATCCTCGATGGTGACGGCCTGGCCGTCATGGCGCTCGAAATAGAGGTCGCTGCCGGCGCGGAACGCCGCCGCCCCGATCAGGGTGTGGATCATCCGCACCACCTCCGCACCCTTCACATAGACGGTCGGCGTGTAGAAGTTGTTGATCTCGATATAGCTGTCCGGGCGTACCGGATGCGCCGTCGGGCCGGCATCCTCGGGGAACTGGGTGGCGCGCAGGCGGCGCACGTCGTGGATGCGCTTGACGGCCGCGCTGCCTATATCGGCGGAGAATTCCTGGTCGCGGAAGACGGTCAGCCCCTCCTTCAGGGAGAGCTGGAACCAGTCGCGACAGGTGACACGGTTGCCGGTCCAGTTGTGGAAATACTCGTGGCCGATGATGCCTTCGATATTGGCGTAGTCGCTATCAGTCGCGGTCTCGGCGCTGGCGAGTACGTATTTGGAATTGAAGACGTTGAGGCCCTTGTTCTCCATGGCCCCCATGTTGAAGTCGCTCACCGCCACGATCATGAAGCGGTCCAAATCGTATTCCAGGCCGTAGACGTCCTCGTCCCACTTCATGGAGTTCTTCAGCGAGCGCATGGCGTGGGCGCATTTGTCCTGGTCGCCCTCGCGGACATAGATCTCCAGCGGCACCACGCGGCCCGACCGGGTGGTGAAGGAGTCGCGATAGGGCACCAGATCGCCGGCCACCAGGGCGAACAGGTAGGAGGGCTTCGGCCAGGGGTCGTCCCATTTCGCCCAATGACGGCCGTTCCCGGCATCGCCGGTTTCCGTCAGATTGCCGTTCGACAGCAGCACCGGGTTCTTCGCCTTGTCGGCGATGATGGTGGTCGAGTAGCGCGCCATCACATCCGGCCGGTCGAGGAAATAGGTGATGCGCCGGAACCCCTCGGCCTCGCACTGGGTGCAGAAATTGCCGCCGGAGGTGTAGAGCCCCTCCAGCGCGGTGTTCTTATGCGGCTCGATGCGGGTGACGATCTCCAGGTTGAAACCGTCCGGCACGTCGGCGAGGGTCAGGCTGGCATCGTCGACCGCGTAGCGGTTGCCGCCGAGCGCCTCGCCATCCAGCGCCACCGACACCAGCTCCATATGATGCCCGTCGAGCACCAGGGGCGCGGCCGGGCGATCGGATTGCGGATTGCGCCGGATGGCCAGCTTCGACGTCACCGTCGCGCCATCCTCGAACAGGTCGAAAGTCAGATCGACCGTGTCGATCAGGAACTCCGGAACGCGGTAATCCTCAAGGCGGATCGTCTGCGGGGCGGTGTCGGGCATGGGGTTCGCGTCTCGGTGAGAAGGGGATCGATGAACGTTCTAACCCAGGGTCGATAGCGGGAAAAGCGGGCGTGGATGGGGCGGCTGCTTGGGAAGGCCGCATCCCGTGGGCGCATGGCGCGGTTGCAAGAGCGGCGCTTGTGGCCGGCGACGGCCGGTGCTATTCGCAGCCTAAGCGATAAGGAATATCCAGGAAGGTCGGGCAGGACTCATGAGTGCGACACGGTACGCCATCATCGGCTCGGGGAATATGGGCCAGGAGCATATGCGCAATCTGGCGCTGATCCCCGAGGCGACGGTGACGGCGATCGCCGATCCCGATACCGGCATGCGGGAGAAGGCGGCCGCGTTGGCGGGGCCGCAGGTGCGGGCCTTCGATGATCCGCGCGACCTTCTGGCAGCGGATATCGCCGATGTGCTGGTGATCGCCTCGCCCAATCACACCCATGTCCACCAGTTGATGCCGGCGCTGGAGACCGGGCTTCCGATCATGGTCGAGAAGCCGCTCTGCACCAACCTGGAGGATTGCCAGGCGGTGCTGGCGGCGGCGAACGGGCGGTCGGCACCGGTCTGGGTCGCTATGGAGTACCGCTACATGCCGCCGGTGACCCGGCTGATCGAGGAGGTCCGCGCCGGCACCATCGGGCGCCTGCGCATGCTGGCGATCCGCGAGCACCGGTTTCCCTTCCTGAAGAAGGTCGGCGACTGGAACCGGTTCGAGCGCAACACCGGCGGCACCATGGTCGAGAAATGCTGCCACTTCTTCGACCTGATGCGGGTGATCGTCGATGCCGAGCCGGTGCGCGTCTTCGCCAGCGGCGCCCAGGATGTGAACCACCTTGACGAACGTTATGACGGCGAGATCCCGGACATGGTCGACAACGCCTATGTGATTGTCGATTTCCGGAACGGCGCCCGGTCGCTGCTGGATCTGTGCATGTTCGCGGAGATCTCCCGCGACCAGGAGGAGATCGCGGCGGTCGGGGAACGGGGCAAGGTGGAGGCCGGCGTACCGTCCTCGACCCTGTTCATCGGCGACCGGGAAAGCGGCGAATCGCGCACGGAGATCGTACCGGTCGACCCCGACGTGCTCGCCGCCGGCAACCATCACGGCTCCACCTATTTCGAGCACCTGGCCTTCCGTCGGGCGATGCTGGAGGGCACCGCGCCCGAGGTCGGCCTGGCCGACGGGCTGAAGGCGGTTGCCATGGGGCTGGCCGCGGAACGCTCGATCAAGGAGCGGCGGCCGGTCGAGATGGCGGAGTTCGGCCTGGGCTAGCGGCCGGGTCGGCCTGGTTCGCCCTCTTCCCAATCGTCATTCCCGCGAAAGCGGGAATCCAGAGCCCTTGAGCGCTTTGCCAATTGAGAGTCCCGCATTCGCGGGAATGACAAAAACAGGTGAGAGCGGTACCTGCGACAACAACCCTGGATTCCCGCTTTCGCGGGAATGACAAACAGGGTCGTTGGTGCAAATACCAGGATACCGCAGTCCCAAGCGCCACTTTACAGATGCCTCTAGAAAACCGAGAGTGGTGGCAGAAATGCCCGCTCGAACGGGTAGCAGGGAGGTTGCGCTATGGCGCTGGGCAAATACGTGCTCCTGCCGTTCCAAACCTGGAACGACTACGTGCTCCGTATTGGGTGGTGGATCTCGGTCGTTGCCATCGGCCTGATGGTTCTGTCGATCCTGATGCAGGTGTTCTTCCGTTACGTGCTCGGCAGCCCGCTGGCCTGGTCGGAGGAAGCGGCGCGCTTCTGCATGCTGTGGATGACCGGCTTCATGGCGCCGCTGGCCTACCGCCAGGGCGGCTTCGTCGCGATCGACATGATGGTCCGGGCGCTGCCCGGCCGCGTGGCGGAAATCCTCTCCTTTGTCCTCCTGATCATCCCGCTGGTGGTGTTGATCGTCGCCCTGCCGATCGGCTGGGGCGAGGTGACCGGCTTCTCCGCCAAATTCGCCACCGCCTCGCTCTACTACCCCACCTTCTCGGGCGAATGGGTGAAGGTGCCGCGGGCCTGGATGAACTGGTCGCTGCTGGTCTGCGTGGTGCTGCTGCTGACCGTCAATATCGAGCTGATGCTGCGGCAGATCATCTCGTTCTTCGGCGGGCAGGAGAGCCTCAGACCGATCCCGGGCGCGGCGGCGGCGGGAGACGATTGAGATGCTTCTCTGGTTCCTGCCGGTCTTCCTGCTGTTCCTCGCCATCGGACTGCCGATCGTCTTCGGGCTGGTGGCAGCGCCCGGTCTGCTGCTCTACCTGAACGGCCAGGAGCGCGAGATCAACCTGCTGTACCGCAATGTCTACAACGGCATGGACAGCTTCCCGCTGATGGCGATCCCGTTCTTCATGCTGGCCGGCGAACTGATGAACAAGGGCGGCATCACCACCCGCTTGGTGGAGTTCGCCCAGGCGCTGATGGGGCATCTGCGCGGCGGGTTGGCGCATGTGAACGTGCTGTCCTCGATCCTGTTCGCCGGGCTGTCGGGCTCGGCGGTGGCCGACACCTCCGCGCTGGGGTCGATGCTGATCCCGGCCATGGAAAAGCAGGGCTATACCCGCCGTTTCGCCGCCGCCATCACCGCCGCCTCCTCGGTCATCGGGCCGATCATCCCGCCCTCGGGCATCATGATCATCTACGCCTATGTGATGGGCGAGAGCGTCGCGGCGCTGTTCCTGGCCGGGATCATCCCCGGCGTGCTGGTCGGGGTCGGGCTGATGGCGGTGGTCCGCATCCTGGCCGACAAATACGACCTGCCCAAGGCCGAGCGGATCGTGCACAAGGACCAGAAGATCTCGCCGATCGAATACTGGTTCTCCTTCGCCCTAGCGCGCCTCAATCTCGGCGGGCTGATCTATCTGGTAACGCCGTTCGAGTCCTTCGTGGCGGAAGGCGAGACGGTCTCGGCCCTGACAAAGCTGCTGGTCCTGGTGGGCGGCATCCTGGCCTCCCATGCTCTGTTGATGGGTGGACGCCGCTTCGTCAGCCATGATTTCCGCATGGTCTGCAAGCGCGCAGTGGTGCCGCTGCAGACCCCGGTCCTGATCCTGGGCGGCATCCTGATCGGCGTGTTCACGCCGACCGAGGCGGCCGCGGTGGCGGTGGCCTACGCGCTGCTGGTCGGCTTCTTCATCCTGCGCACGATGAAGGTCGGCGACCTGCCGGAGATCTTCGGCCGCTCGGCGATGACCTCGGCGGTCGTGCTGCTGCTGGTCGGTGCGGCGATCGCGTTCAAGACCGTGGTGTCGCTCTCCTACGCGCCGCAGACCCTGGCGGCCTTCATCCTGGCGCTGTCGGAGAACCCGCTGATCCTGCTGTTCCTGATCAACCTGCTGTTGTTCCTCGTCGGCATGTTCCTGGATGCCGGGCCGGCGATCATCATCCTCGGCCCGATCCTGGGGCCGATATTCGTCGATCTCGGGGTGCACCCGGTGCATTTCGCGATCATCATGAGCGTGAACCTGACGGTCGGGCTGGCGACGCCGCCGATGGGGCTGGTGTTGTTCGTGGCCTCATCGGTGTCGGGCGAACGGGTGGAGACCATCGCCCGGGCGATCCTGCCATTCCTGGCCGTCGAGGTTCTGGTGATCTTCCTGATCACCTTCATACCTGCGATTTCCATGACGATTCCGCGATTGACCGGATTCGTCACGGGGTAACCCTGATGCAGCGAACCAAATGGGAGGATAAGAATGCGTAAGGGAATGTTGGCCTCACTACTTGCGGCGACGATGCTGGCGGGAGCTCCGCTGGCCGCGTCGGCGCAGGATTTTACGATCCGCGCGACGGCGAACTCGAACGAGAACGACGAGGATTATGACGGCCTCGTAGTGTTCGAGAACTATGTCGAGCAGGCGTCGAACGGCGCCATCGAGGTCGAGCTCTTCATCGGCACGCAGCTCTGCTCGAACGGCTCGGAATGCCTGGCCGGCGTGGCCGACGGCAATATCGACGTGGTCATCCAGACCTCCGGCGGCACGGCGAACATCTTCCCGTTCGTCCAGGTGCTGGACCTGCCCTATCTGATGGCGGACGACCGCATCGCCGAAGCGGTGCTGGAATCCGGCTCGCCCTTCGTCACCCAGATGCAGGAGATGGTGTCGGACGCTTCCGGCGGCATGGTCCGGCTGATGACCATCGGCAACACCGGCGGCTGGCGCAATTTCGCGAACACCCAGCGGCGGGTGCAGAATCCTGAGGACCTGGAAGGCCTGAAGATCCGCACCGTCGTCGCCGATCTGCCGCAGGAGCTGGTGCGGGCCGTCGGCGCCTCGCCCACCCCGATCCCCTGGCCCGAGCTGTTCACCTCGTTCCAGACCGGCGTCGTCGAGGGCTCCAAGAACGGCATCACCGACATCATGGGCATGAAGTTCCCGGATGCCGGGCTGCAATACATCACGCTCGACGGACACGCCTATATGGGCGCGCTGTGGTTCATGAACAACGAGAAGTTCATGTCCATGCCGGAAGAGCTGCGCCGGGTCGTCGTGGATGGCTTCTACGCGCTGCAGCAGGCGACCTTCGCCTCGCCGAAGCGCAAATCCATCGACGCCTATCAGGAGTTCGCGGCCGGTGGCGGCGACATCTACGTGCCGACTCCGGAGGAGAAGGCCGCCTTCCGCGACGCCGCAGAGCCGGTCTATGACTGGTTCAAGGACAATGTCGACGGCGGCGAGGCGGTGTTCAACGCCCTGCTCGAGGCCGTTGCCGAGGCGGAGGAGGAGATCGCCGCACAGCGTGCTTCCGACCTGAACTGAACGGCCTAGGCCGGATGTAACGAGGGCCCCCGATTGCGGGGGCCCTCATGCATTCGGCCGGGCCGGGTTCAACGGAACGGGTACATCCAGACGCGATAATCGTCGATCAGCAAATGGGCCTGCTCAATCTCCTCCGGCGTCATCTTCTTGACCACCTCTTCCTGGCTGATCGCCGCGTCGGGGTCGCCGCCGATCGCCGAGAGCACGTACCAGGTATAGGCGCGGACCAGGTCGGGCGCCGGCATGCCGATGCCAAGCTCGTAATACCAGCCGACGCCGGACTGGGCGCCGGGATGCCCCTTCATGGCGGACCTGAGATACCAGTCGAAGGCGCGGATCGGATCGGGCTCGACGCCGAGACCGAGCGCGTACATGACGCCGATCAGCTCTTCCGCATCGGCATTGCCGGACCGCGCCGCCGGCCACAGCGCCTCGCGGGCCTCGACATAGAGACCTGCCTCCATCAGGTCGCGGCCCTCCTCGACATCGGCAAGGGCCGGAAAGGCGGCCAGCAGGAGCGCAAGAAAGACGGCAAAAGCCGTACGTCGATGGCGCATGTTCTTTTGTTCTCCGTCTTCATTGCGACAGGCGCATCAGCGGCCGGCGATGACGGGCGCCTCGGTCCCGAGGATTTCCACCCGGTCGATCCGGCGAAGGCCAGGATCGGACAGCTGCTCTTCTACGACAAGATACTCTCCGGAAACCGCAACATCGCCTGCGGCACCTGCCATCACCACGACCTCGCCGGGGCCGACGGGCTGTCCCTCGGCATTGGCGAAGGTGGGGAGGGCGTCGGGCCTGAGCGCACTGCCGGCGAGGGCGACGACCGGATCGCCAAGCGCATTCCACGCAACGCTCCGGCGCTGTGGAATCTGGGGCACCGGTCGGTGGAGGTGCTGTTCCATGACGGGCGGCTGTCGGTGTCGGACCTGTTCGGCAACGGCTTCAATTCGCCGGCCGAGGAGTGGCTTCCCGAGGGTCTTGAGACCATCGTCGCCGCCCAGTCGCTGTTCCCG